>NZ_VITH01000040.1 GCF_007827815.1 Azospirillum brasilense | reverse complement strand
CACGTGCTGGAGTATTCCGACGCCAACGTCGCCTTCCACCAGTCGATCATCCAGGCCTCGGGCTGCACGCTCATCGCCGACCTGACCGACCGCTTCTTCATCCACATGCGGGCCATCCGCCGCGTCACCATGCGCCGCGGCGGCCGGGCCGAGACGTCCATCGTCGAGCACCGCGACATCATCGACGCCCTGACCCGGCGCGACGCCGACCTGGCCGAGCGGCGGGTGCGCGAGCACACGCTGGGGCTGGCCCGCCATGTCGAACAGCACTGCGATTTTCTCGATTGACCGATCGTGAACCGAATAAGAGTCGGGGAGGAGTAACCCTTATGTCAGCCGTCACAGTCCTCAACAACCAAGCCACGGCCGCCACCGATGCGGAACCGGCGCTGACGGATGGTTTCCAGCTCGTCATCGATGCCCTCAAGCTCAACGGCATCGAGAACCTCTACGTCGTGCCGGGCATCCCGATTTCCGACCTGCTGCGCATGGCCCAGGGCGAGGGGCTGCGGGTCATCTCCTTCCGCCACGAGCAGAACGCCGGCAACGCCGCGGCGATCGCCGGCTTCCTGACCAAGAAGCCGGGCGTGTGCATGACCGTCTCGGCGCCGGGCTTCCTCAACGGCCTGACCGCGCTGGCCAACGCCACCACCAACTGCTTCCCGATGATCCTGATCTCCGGCTCGTCGGAGCGTGAGATCGTCGACCTGCAGCAGGGCGACTACGAGGAGATGGACCAGCTGGCCATCGCCAAGCCGCTGTGCAAGGCGGCCTTCCGCGTGCTGCACGCCCAGGACATCGGCATCGCCGTGGCCCGCGCGATCCGCGCCGCGGTGTCGGGCCGTCCGGGCGGCGTCTACCTCGACCTGCCGGCCAAGCTGTTCTCGCAGGTGATGGACGCCGCCGAGGGCGCGCGCTCGCTGGTCAAGGTGGTCGACGCCGCCCCGGCGCAGCTGCCCTCGCCGGACTCGGTGTCGCGCGCCCTGGAGGTGCTGAAGGGCGC
>NZ_VITH01000039.1 GCF_007827815.1 Azospirillum brasilense | reverse complement strand
GCCACCGATGCCGCGGGCAACACCTCGACGGCCGGCACCCAGTCGCTGACCATCGACACCACGCTGCCCGACGCCCCGACCGTCACCAGCGCGGCGCTGAGCAACAGCACGACGCCGATCCTCACCGGCACCGCCGAGACGGGCAGCACGGTCACCGTCACCGTCGGCGGCGCCACCTACACCACCACCGCCACCGGCGGAAGCTGGTCCATCGACCTCGCCACGGCGACGCCGACCACCGGCTCGCTCAGCCTGAACCCGAACGGCGCCAACGCCGTCTCGGCCACCGCCACCGACGCCTCGGGCAACGTCTCGGCGCCGGGCACCCAGACCCTGACCGTCGACACCACCGCCCCCGACGCCCCGACCGTCACCACGGCGCTGACCAACAGCACCACCCCGACCCTGGCCGGCACGGCCGAGGCGAACAGCACCGTCACCGTCACCGTCGGCGGCGCCACCTACACCACCACCGCGTCGGGGACCGGCGCCTGGAGCCTGAACCTCGCCACGGCCGTCCCGACCGCCGGCACGCTCAGCCTCACCGCCAACGCCGCCAACCCGGTCGCGGCCACCGCCACCGACGCGGCGGGCAACAGCTCGACCCCCGGCACCCGGTCGCTGACCGTCGACACCACCGCGCCGACCGCCACCGTCCTGTTCGAGGACGACAGCATCGACGCCATCGAGCAGTCCAGCGCCGCCTTCACCATCAGCGGCGGCGAGGCCGGGGCCGCCTTCACCTGGACCATCACCTCCGCCGGCGGCGGCCAGGTCTCCGGCAGCGGCGTGATGAGCGGGCCCACCGCGCGCGTCGAGGGCCTCGACCTCTCCGGCCTGGGCGACGGCACGCTGACCCTGACGCTGGGCCTGACCGACCCGGCCGGCAACGCCTCGGTGCCCTTCACCGCGACGACGCAGAAGCTCACCGCCACGGTCGACAAGCCCGCCCCGGTCGCCCCGCCGCCGGTCGCCACGGTCGACGGCGCCACCGTCAGCGGCGCCGTCACCACCAACGGCGACGGCACCCGCACCACCACCGTGACCATCGCGGCCAGCACCGCCACCCGCGTCGAGGACAGCAACACCGCCAACCCCGACCTCGCCGACGTCCCGGTGGTGCGCGAGCAGGTGGTCGACCGCCAGACCGGCGAGGTCTCCACCCAGACCACCCTGACGGTCAGCGTCTCCACCGGCGTCGCCGTCACCGCCACCGGCAGCGCCGAGCGCCAGACCGCCTCGCA
>NZ_VITH01000038.1 GCF_007827815.1 Azospirillum brasilense | reverse complement strand
ATCTGGTCACCGGCGTGTCTGGCCGGAAGGTTCACGTGGTCGCAGCGGGCAACGTGAGGGCGAGATCATCGCGCAAGGGGGCGATGGTTTCCAGGGTCATGTAGCGCGCCCGCTGGACCGCCCATTCGTCGTTCTGTTCGAGCAGGATGGCGCCGATGAGGCGGGTGATCGCCGCCTCGTTGGGGAAGATGCCCACCACCTCGGTGCGCCGCTTGATCTCGCCGTTCAGCCGCTCCAGCGGGTTCGTGCTGTGGATCTTGGCGCGGTGCTCCTTGGGAAAGGTCATGAAGGCCAGCACGTCCTCCTCGGCCTCGTCGAGCAGGGTGGCCAGCTTAGGCAGCTTGGGGCGGACCTGATCGGCCACCTGGCGCCACTGCGCCTTGGCGGCGCCGGCGTCATCCTGGGCGAACGCGGTGGCGATGAAGGCCGACACCACGCGCCGGCCGCTCCGCCCGGCATGCGCCAGGGCGTTGCGCATGAAGTGCACCCGGCAGCGCTGCCACGTGGCGCGGAATACCTTGGACACGGCGGCCTTGATGCCTTCGTGGGCGTCGGAGATCACCAGCTTCACCCCGGCCAAGCCGCGGCGCTTGAGCTTGCGTAGGAACTCGATCCAGAAGGTCTCGGCTTCCGAGGCGCCGATGTCCATGCCCAGCACCTCGCGCCGGCCGTCGGTGTTCACGGCCACCGCGATGGTGACCGCCACCGAGACGATGCGCCCGTTCTGGCGAACCTTCACGTAGGTGGCGTCGATCCACAGGTACGGCCAATCGCCTTCGATGGGGCGCTCCAGGAAGGTCTTCACCCGCTCGTCGATCTCCTCGCACAGCCGGCTGACCTGGCTCTTGGAGATGCCGCTCATGCCGAGCGCCTTCACCAGATCATCCACCGAGCGCGTCGAGATGCCGTGGACGTAGGCTTCCTGGATCACGGCGGTCAGCGCCTTCTCGGCCATGCGGCGCGGCTCCAGGAAGCCGGGGAAGTAGCTGCCCTTGCGCAGCTTGGGAATGCGCAGCTCGACGGTGCCGGCGCGGGTCTCCCAATCACGCTCGCGGTAGCCGTTGCGCTGGACCAGCCGCTCGGCGGAGCGCTCACCGTGGGCGGCGCCGGTCAGGCCTTGCACCTCCAGTTCCATCAGCCGCTCGGCCGCGAAGCCGATCATCTCGCGCAAGACGTCAGCGTCAGGGCTCTTCTCCAGCAGCGCGCGAAGCGCCATCATCTCGTCGGTCATCGTGGTCACCCTTCGGTCGGGTTGAGGTGTGGTGACCAGACTCTACCGAAGACCCACGATGACCGCCCCGCTGTGGAAAACCGGCCCGCCTACGCCAGCTCTGGGGGGCGCTTCGGCGGGCCGGTTCCCCACA
>NZ_VITH01000037.1 GCF_007827815.1 Azospirillum brasilense | reverse complement strand
GGCAGGTTCAGCCCCGCCCTGTTTGCCACTGGCGCGGCGCCGTTGAGGGACGACGCCGCGTCGTCTGGCGCCATGGCAAGCGCGAGGCGGTAGGTGACATTGACAGCGAGCGTGCCGTGCCCATTCCCGACCACCTGCGTCCCGGCACTCACCACCCCGGCCTGGATGCTCCCGAAGACACCGCGCAGAAAGGCGCGCTCGCTGTAGGTGCCGTTGTCGATCTCCAAAAAGTATTGGTCGGCGGCGGTGACGACACCAAACACGTCACCCTCAATGGCGATCGTCCAAGCCGTCGGATTGAAATACTGCTGCAGAGGCATGTTGATGTTGTCGCCACCGCGCATGACCGCCGCACCCGTTGTCGGGATGTAGCTGGTGGGGAAGGCGCCGGCCTCGACCTGCGCGCCCCAATACAGCGTCGTCTCCCCGACGGCGGAATCGGAGTGCAGCAGGAGATACGGCGTGACGGCGCCGGTGTCGCCATCGTCCACGAAGGTGGCGGCAACGCGAACCACGCCCCCCGGAAGAAGCTGGGTGGCCACCGTCACGCCGGGGTCGGCGGTCACCTGTCCCGTATCGAAGTTGTAGCTCACCGCCCGGCCGGTTGTGGCGCCGCCGAGAAGGTGCAGTTGGAACCGGGCGTAGGGCTGATTGCCGCGCTGGACGAACAGGCTGGCCGTGACCGCGCCGCCGCCGGCGAGGGTGGAGGCCGCGCCTTGCCGCCAATCGCCGCCCGCCGATCCGGCTGTGATCAACGCCCATTGTCCGACGCCGTCCGGGGCGGTGCCGGTCGCCGTCGCGGTGTGACCGCTTGCCCCAGCGCTGTTCGCCCATGGCGCACCGTGGATGGCGCCGGACGCCCGCATGACGTTGGTCCGACTGTCCTCGATCAGCACGCCGCGGCAGGCCGGCGTCACCGGGACGTAGCCGGTGGCCGCGCCCCGCTCGACCTTGGCGCCCCAAAGGTAGACGCCGGATACCCCGTCACCAGCGTAGACATTGTTGCCGGCGAGGTTCCACAGGATGCAGTACCATGTGCCGTTGGTGTTGGTCCGTGGGATGGTCACCGCGCAGCGATACCAGCCGTCCCCATAGGGTGTGATGGAGCACGAAAACCCGCCCGTGGCTGTCACGGCGCCGGTCAGCAGGTTGAAGACGGCATACGCCTCGCCGAAGGCCGTCAAAGCGATGGCGCCCCGTTCCGCCGCCCGGGCGAAGATGGACAGCGTCCAGGTCTGACCGATCGTCACTGTGCCGGTGCTCTGACCGACGAGGTGCTGGTCGGTGGTCGCCGATTCCACAAGCTTGTCGGCGGTCATGGTGCCGTCCGGAGCGACCGCCACGTTGCTCGCCAAGGTCGCCGCGCCGGCCACCCAGCCGGCCGCGAATTCCTCCGTCCAGGCGAGCAGGTTCGGCGACGGCCGCGCCGCCCAATCCTGCCCGCCGTTGGGCGTCAGCGTGTAATAGCCGTAGTCGAT
>NZ_VITH01000036.1 GCF_007827815.1 Azospirillum brasilense | reverse complement strand
ACCACGGCACACGCCAAACCAAAACGGACACGGACGGACACGGTTTCACACACGCTTGACAATCGGCTTCATGAACGACAAAGCCGGCGCTTTCCAAACGGAAAGCGCCGGCTTTTCGTCGTACTTGGGGTGTCGCCGAGGACCGCCACCCAAAAGCGCCACCATTTTTCGCGATTGCTAACCACTCTTTCTCAAGGGCAATGCCATGGCTTTGCCGATGAATGAGACGACTGCATGCCATTTGTCGCTTTTTGTAATTATTAGTTGCTTGCTGTGGCCTTGCTTGCGAAGCACAGTTTCGAGGTTTCGCACTATTTCCGATCGCCATTCAACGTCGCAGCGCCCCATTATAGAAGATGCATTGCGCTTTTCTGCAATCATACCTTACAAAAATAAAGTTGCTCGCGCCAATTAGGCGTGCCCAATTCCATGCCGCAGTGCACGTGATGCTGCCGCCATCCAGTGTCTGAAAATAGGCGTAGACAAAATATTAACCTCGCTATCCATTATTGAGAGGTAGTGGCGGATCGAATGGGAAGCGCGCTCCCGCCACTAGGGTCCCGAAGCCTAAGAATGCTACTATAAGAGGATGAGATGGCTGCTGGTGGAACTCTGACGCTCACGCCTGGTGCTGACTACGTCTTTTCCTCGACGGAGGCTTGGTCGGGGATCGTTGGCAACGGCAGCACCCAGGGCGTCAGGCTCAACACCCAGGGCCAGACCCTGACGGTGTCCAACCTCGATCGTCTCATCGGCGGCACATCGGCCCAGAGGAAGGATGTCGTGACGCTGGCCGGCACGGGCGGCAACACGATTACGGTCCAGGCGCTGGAGACGCTGATCGGCGGTTCCGGCAACGACCGGGTTCTGTTGACGACCACCGGCACCACCATGGTGGTGGAATCGCTCGAAACGATCATCGGCGCGACCACCGGCACCGCCCTCATCACGCTGGCCGGCACCACCGGCAACACCATGTCGGTGGCCTATCTGAAATCGCTCGTCGGCAGCGCGGGCAAGGACGTCATCAACCTCAACGCCGCGGGGTCCACCGGCTCCACCATGACAGTGTCCCTGATGGAGACGCTGATCGGGACCAACGGCCTGGACATGATCGCCACCATCGGGGGTGGCACCAACACGATGTTCCTGCAGGGCATCGAGCTTGTCCTCGGAAACGGGTCCGCGGCCGCCGGCAACGATACGGTCATTCTGGCCAACGGCGGCAACACGATCGGCATCGCCTTCCTGGAAACCCTGATCGGCGGCACCGGCAACGACATCGCAACGCTGGCCTTCCGGTCCGGCACGGCCAATCTGCAGACCGGCGGCGGCACCGTCGCCATCTCATCGATCGAAACAATCGTCGGCGGAGCCGCCGTCAACGGCAACGGCGGCCGGAGCGCCGCCATCCTCCTCGACATTGGCAACACCATCACGGTGGCAAGCCTCAGCACCCTGATCGGCGGTGGCGGCAACGACGTCGTCAACATCACGCTCCGGGACGGAAGCCCGATCGTCGGCGACCAGAGCATTCCCTGGAGCACCACCGGCAGCACGATGCTGGTGTCGCTGGTCGAGACGATGATCGGCAGTTCCGGCGACGACTTGGTCGTCGCGCTCAACAGCGACGGCATGACCCTCGCGGTTTCGGCGATCGAGTCCGTCGTCGGCAAGGCGGGGAACGACGTCGTCGTCCTCGGCACCGGCGGCAACACCATCCAGGTGGAGGCGCTGGAAACCTTGATCGGCGGTTCCGGCATGGACGTGGTGACGGTGCGCACCTCCAGGGGCGCCACCATGACGGTGTCCGCCGTCGAATCCATCGTCGGCAATGCAGGCACCGACGTCATCTACCTCGGCGCCGGTGGCAACACGGTCCAGGTCGAGGGGCTGGAAACCGTGATCGGCGGCACCGGCAACGATGTGGTGACCATCACCGACACCGCCGGCACCGTCTTCGTGTCGGGTGTCGAAACCATCTACACGCCCTATCAGACGCTGACGCTGAGCGGGACGGACACCTACGTCTCCCTGCCGCCGGCTCCCGCCGACACGACACCGCCGTCGATCACCGCGGTGTCGATCCCGGACGCCGTGATGAAGATCGGCGACGTGGTGACGGTGACGATCACCGTGGCGTCGGACAGCGACACCTACACGCTGGGCAACGGCAGCACCGTCGGCGGCTTCACGCTGGGCAACCTGGCCAAGGTCGACGCGACCACCTACACCGCCACCTTCACGGTGACCAGCGGCGGCACCGATGTCGCGGCGGGTTCGGACGTGCCGGTCAACATCGTGCTGACCGACACCGCCGGCAACTCCAACACTCCCTACACCACGGCGATCAGCCAGGGTGCCGACCGCATCGACGCCAACCGGCCGACCATCGCCTCGGCGGCGGTGAACGGCACGACGCTGACGGTCACCTTTGCCGAAGCCATGTCGGCGAGCAGCGCCGCCGGCCTGACCGTGACGGTCGCCGGCCAGAGCCGCGCCGCGACCTACGCCAGCGGGTCCGGCACCGCCACGCTGACCTTCACCCTGGCCTCGGCGGTCGGCCAGGGCGAGACGGTGACGCTCGACTACAACCCGGGCACCGGCACCCTGACCGACACCGCGAGCAACGCGCCGGCCAGCGTCACCAACCAGTCGGTGACGAACAGCACCGCGGCGCCCGACACGACGCCGCCGTCGATCACCGGGGTGTCGATCCCGGACGCCGTGATGAAGATCGGCGACGTGGTGACGGTGACGATCACCGTGGCGTCGGACAGCGACACCTACACGCTGGGCAACGGCAGCACCGTCGGCGGCTTCACGCTGGGCAACCTGGCCAAGGTCGACGCGACCACCTACACCGCCACCTTCACGGTGACCAGCGGCGGCACCGATGTCGCGGCGGGTTCGGACGTGCCGGTCAACATCGTGCTGACCGACACCGCCGGCAACTCCAACACTCCCTACACCACGGCGATCAGCCAGGGTGCCGACCGCATCGACGCCAACCGGCCGACCATCGCCTCGGCGGCGGTGAACGGCACGACGCTGACGGTCACCTTTGCCGAAGCCATGTCGGCGAGCAGCGCCGCCGGCCTGACCGTGACGGTCGCCGGCCAGAGCCGCGCCGCGACCTACGCCAGCGGGTCCGGCACCGCCACGCTGACCTTCACCCTGGCCTCGGCGGTCGGCCAGGGCGAGACGGTGACGCTCGACTACAACCCGGGCACCGGCACCCTCTCCGACACCGCGAGCAACGCCCCGGCCACGGTGACCAACCAGTCGGTGACGAACAACACGGCGGACACGACGCCGCCGTCGATCACCAACGTCACGATCCCCAACCAACCGGCCCAGGTCGGCGATACGGTGACGGTGACGATCACCGTGGCGTCGGACAGCGACACTTACACGCTGGGCAACGGCAGCACCGTCAACGGCTTCGCGCTC
>NZ_VITH01000035.1:1669-2837 GCF_007827815.1 Azospirillum brasilense | reverse complement strand
TAAGGATCAAGCGTCTGAAGGGCATCTGGTGGATGCCTTGGCACTGAGAGGCGATGAAGGACGCAGCACGTTGCGATAAGCCATGGGGAGCCGCGAGCAGGCTTTGATCCGTGGATTTCCGAATGGGGCAACCCACCGCGCAAGCGGTATCCCACGCTGAATTCATAGGCGTGGGAGGCGAACCCGGCGAACTGAAACATCTAAGTAGCCGGAGGAAAGGACATCAACCGAGACTCCGCTAGTAGTGGCGAGCGAACGCGGACCAGGCCAGTCATTCAGTCTACATAACCGGAACCGTCTGGAAAGGCGGGCCAGAGCGGGTGATAGCCCCGTACGGGTAAACCGGACTGAATGCTCGAGTAGGGCGGGGCACGTGAAACCCTGTCCGAACATGGGGGGACCACCCTCCAAGCCTAAGTACTCCTCAGTGACCGATAGTGCACCAGTACCGTGAGGGAAAGGTGAAAAGCACCCCGACGAGGGGAGTGAAACAGTTCCTGAAACCGGATGCCTACAAGCAGTCGGAGCGGCCTTGCGCCGTGACGGCGTACCTTTTGTATAATGGGTCAGCGACTTACAGTAAGCAGCGAGCTTAAGGCGATAGCCGGAGGCGCAGCGAAAGCGAGTCTGAACAGGGCGCTTGAGTTGCTTGCTGTAGACCCGAAACCCGGTGATCTAGCCATGGGCAGGTTGAAGGTGCGGTAACACGCACTGGAGGACCGAACTCACGCCTGTTGAAAAAGTCGGAGATGACCTGTGGCTAGGGGTGAAAGGCCAATCAAACCGGGAAATAGCTGGTTCTCCGCGAAAGCTATTTAGGTAGCGCGTCGGGCGATTGCCCACGGGGGTAGAGCACTGGATGGGCTAGGGGGCCTCGCGGCTTACCAAACCTAACCAAACTCCGAATACCGTGGAGCACAGCCCGGCAGACAGACGGTGGGTGCTAAGGTCCATCGTCGAGAGGGAAACAGCCCAGACCGCCAGCTAAGGTCCCCAAATCACGGCTAAGTGGGAAAGGATGTGGGAAGGCCATGACAACCAGGAGGTTGGCTTAGAAGCAGCCATCCTTTAAAGAAAGCGTAATAGCTCACTGGTCTAGTTAAGCCGGCCTGCGCCGAAAATGTATCGGGGCTCAAGCCGTGTACCGAAGCTGCGGATGTGATCTCTG
>NZ_VITH01000034.1 GCF_007827815.1 Azospirillum brasilense | reverse complement strand
GAGGCGTGGCGGAGCGACTATAACCACCTCCGACCGCACACCGGCCTCGGCGGCGCCACACCGATCGAAGTCGCCACGCGGACGTCGCCGCAACCGGGGCCGGGGCATGCCCCGGCCCCGGTTGCCATCAACGCCCATTCAGGGCATCACATGAGGGGACTCGCACTCTGAGTGGAGGAAACTTGGGGAGCAGGTCAGAGGCGGTAGCGGCTGGAGCGTCCTGCCGGGCAGCGGCAGCACACTTCGAGGTTGTCAGTGCCGAATGAAGTTTGGCCCATCCGCATTCCCGGTGCAGCGGCATGGCTGGAGCGCCGCTGTTCAAGCGGCTTCGAGAACGCGAAGGCGCAGCAGGTCGAATCCGCCACGGCCGTTCATGGTGCGCTTGGTCATCTTCAGTTTGCTGATCTGCCCCTCCACCGGCCCGGTGCTCCACGGCAAGGTCAACCCCGCACGCACCGCCGCCAGATCACGCTTGATGCTCTTGGCAAAACCGGCCAGGGCCGTGTCATCGGCCGCCGCGAGCCAGCCGTCCAAGTTGCCGCCCTGTTTGCCGCGCACTATGGCCCGGAAGGCCCGCCCCGCCTCGATGGTCCGTGTCAGCTTGGGCGCTCCAGAAATCAGGGCCGCGACGAAAGCCCGCTCGGTCGCATCGATCTCCCCGTCATCCGCTACCACCAACCATGCCGCCCGGCGGCGTGACGGTGTCCGCCACGATGCCGCCGCTCCGGATGGCGCTACGGGGATCCTCTGTCGTCGCGGCTGTGCCCAGTCCCGGACGACGCTCCGCTGCCCGGTGAAGCCGAGGGCCCGGATCTCCCGCCACAGCCGGGCGGCGTTGTGGCAGCCCTCGTCCCAGCGCCGGGACAGATGGTCGGTGAACGGGATCAGCACGCTGCCTTTGGCCGGCTGATCCCACGACGGCGGCTGGCCGGCGTGCAGCCAAACCCGAACCGTCTTGCGGTCGAGGTCGAGCGTTTGGGCAATGCGCGTCTGGGACCAGCCGCGGGCGTTCAGCGCCGCCGCCTCTTCGTATTGGGCGAGCCGTGCAGTTCGGGTCGCCGTCCGGCGTTGTTCCCTGCGGGTTGCCGGTCGGGGTTCGCGAACCGGCAGCACCGTCGGCTTGTCGCCGGTCGCGGCCGGCGCAGTGGCCTGTTCGGCGGCGGTCCGAAGGTCTCGCTGGTGACCGGTGAGCACCTGGCCCAGCGCATCGCCAAGATTGCGCAGGAGATGCCACCGGTCCGCCACCTGGATGGCTTTGGGGGCACCTTGGCGGATGCCGTCGGCGTAGGCGCCGGCGCGATCTCGGGCGACGACCGTCACACCAGGGTGCGCCTTCAACCACGCAGCCACCGTGTCGGCCTGGCGATCGGGCAGCAAGTCGATGGGGCGGCTGCGCTCCAGATCCACGATGATGGTGCCGTAGCGCTTGCCGCGGCGCCATGCCCAGTCGTCAATGCCGATGATCCGCGGCGCCGGCACTTCCGGAACGGGCTCCGCGCGGATCAGGCGCAGCAGCGTGTCGCCACTGACCGGCATGGCGAGCCGGGTGGACAACCGAGCGCCGGGCTCGCCGCCCGTGCGCAAGGCGATGGTGCGTTGTGCCTCGGCGAGCCGGCGGGTGCGCCGGACCCGGGGCGCCGCCACGGTAGGCAGGCGTTCGGCGAAGATGCGGCGGGGACAGTCCGCTGTCGCGCACCGGAAGCGGCGGACCCGCAGATGGAGTTCGCCCACCCGGCCCTGCCAGGGCAAGTCGCCCAGACGGCGGCTGTACAGGCTGTGGACACAGAAGGAAGGGCGGCGGCACAGCGGACAAGCCGCCTTTGCGGCACGCACATGGGCCGTAACGGCCACGCGATCCGTCTCAACAGAAACCCGGTCGACGACAAGGCCAGCCGGGAGCAACGAAAGCAGCGATTTGGACAAGGGAACAGGTGCTCTGGAGGGGGGAAACCGTTCCCTCTATGTGCTCATCCTCGCTCCGATCTGCATCGGGAATGCGGATGGGTCACTTCATTCGGCCTTTACAGAGGTTGGGGTTTCCTCGGCAATCCGCTGGGTGGTCCGTGCGCGAACACGCGGTGACCTGACGCCGGACAAGCGCGGTGGCAATGTCCGCTCGCATCGGATCGACGAGCACCGGGACCTCATCCTGGGTTGGATCGAAGAGAGGTCCGAATGCGTTCGCGGGAGGGCCGGTTGATGTCCAGTCCTGCGCCGCGGCCGAGCAGATGCGGCGTGCCATCGACGGCGCCTTGACGGCCTTCATCGCGTCCATCGACGCCCTGCGGCAGGAGGAGAGGCTCCTCGCCGCGGAGCAGCACACCACCGCGCTGGCAGCCCTGCAAAGCGAAAGCGCGGCTTGCCGGAGCGAACTGCACACCCTGACGGCCGAGATCGCTGAACAGGAGCAGGGCTATGAGGATCTGGCGCAGGAGCATGACAGGATCACGGAAGACCGCAATCAGCTGGCGGTGAAGGTCGCCCAGCAGGGCGCGGCGCTGACCCGCATGTCCGCAGAGATCAAGGATTGGCAGCGGCAGGCGGCGGACGCGCAAGCCGCTGTGGAGACCGTAAACCGCCTTCTATCGGAAGAAAAGGCTGCCCACCTGCGCTCCTCGCTGCAGCTCGACCAGCTGCGTTCTGAACTGACCGCCAAGCATCAGGTGGAGCAGGCGTTGGACGAAGCGCGCCGCGAGAACGCTCGCCTGCGGGGGCGACTGGAGGTTCTGGAACCGTTGGCGGCAACGCTCGCGGCATCCGCCCATCGTGAAGCCGGTGGCAAGGTGTAGCCCGCCAAGCAGAGCTCGTTGGGGCTGCCGGCCATGGCCGCGCCGCCCGACTCCTGACCGCACCGATGACCGGGTTGGCGTCGGCTACGCCGATCTGCCGCTGTGTTTCCGCTTCTGCCACCATCGGACCATATCGTCATGGCCGCTCACACCGTGGACTTTCCACCCGTGCCCCACACCACCGACTCCAACGCCGCGACGACGGCGCCCACTGTCCAGCCGCCCCAGCAGGAGCAGCGGACCGTTCCGATCGAGAAGCTGCTCGGATTGGCCCGCATTCTTGCGCGCCATGAGATGCGCCGGCGTCCGTCCCAGGCCGGCTTCATGACGTTCGGTGCTGGCCAAGCCCTTGTT
Organism: Azospirillum brasilense; assembly: GCF_007827815.1. GTDB lineage: Bacteria > Pseudomonadota > Alphaproteobacteria > Azospirillales > Azospirillaceae > Azospirillum > Azospirillum brasilense_C. The sequence goes on along the minus strand of NZ_VITH01000034.1, from coordinate 1,143 downwards.
CTTCTCGTCGCCCTGATCGCGTTCCCCCTGAAGTCCCTGCGATGACCGTCCTCCACCGGCAAGCGCGTCGCCCTAATCAACCCTCAGGAAAGGCGGGAGATTGTCGAAGCCGCCGAGCTGCGCATCATCGACGACGTTCTGTGGAACCGTGTCAAGGCACGACAGGAGGCGGTTGCCACCGAAATCGGTTGGGATGAGCAGGGCAACGCCCTGAACCGCGTGCATCGGCGGCGCTTCCTTCTGTCCGGCGTGCTGGTTTGCGGCGTCTGCGGCGTCTGCGGCGTCTGCGGCGTCTGCGGCGTCCGCTACACCATCATGGGCAAGGACCGCTACGGCTGCGCCGGGCACCGGAATTCCGGCACCTGCCCGAACGACCGCACCATCACCCGGCAAGCGATCGAGGGCCGTGTTCTTGCCGGGCTGAAGGAGCGCCTGCTCGGCGCCGACGTGGTCGCCGCCTTTATTGAGGAAATGGTCGTGGCGCAACGGCGTGATCAGGCCGAAGCCCGGAACCGGCGCGGCGACCAGGAGCGCGCCCTCGCGAGCATCGACCGGAAGATCGCGTCGATCCTGGAGGTGGTGGAGAACGGGTTGTACAGCCCGTCCGTGAAGGAGCGGCTGTCCGCGCTGGAGGCCGAGCGCGCCACGCTCGCCGCCGAGATCGACGCCCTGGGGACGGAGGCGCCGGAGATGCTGCTGCCGGCCAACCTGCCGGAGCTGTACAGGCGGAAGATCGCGGAGCTCGAGTCCGTGCTCGGCGACGGCGACGAGGGGATGGCCGCGATGGAGATGATCCGGTCCATGGTCGACCGCGTCGTGCTGTCCCCCTGCCCCTCGGGTGCCGGGCTGGAGGCGCAGCTTCATGGCGACCTGCTGGCAATCCTGGAGGCGTGCGCAGAGGCGGACCCGAAACGCCGACAGCCCGCCTCGTTGGAGGCGGGCTGTCAACTGTCGGTGGTTGCGGGGGCAGGATTTGAACCTGCGACCTTCAGGTTATGAGCCTGACGAGCTACCGGGCTGCTCCACCCCGCGGGTGTTCCTGGGTCAGGGACCGTGTGCGACGATTGTCAAGCGTGTGTGAAACCGTGTCCGTCCGTGTCCGTTTTGGTTTGGCGTGTGCCGTGGTGACCTGGCGGCGACCTA
>NZ_VITH01000033.1 GCF_007827815.1 Azospirillum brasilense | reverse complement strand
ATCCCCGCATCGTCCCCTCGCCAGCCGCTTTCTCTTCGACCGGAGAGAAGCACGACCGCCAAGCCGGGCATAGCCTTTTTCAGCGGCCTGCTAGGGGTGACAAGCGGACGCGTCGCCCGGATGATCGAAGGCGGCACCCTGAACGGCGAACTTCGGAGAATGGGAAGACGCCGCCAGATTCTGGTGGAACCACAGAGCTTGGAAGCGGTCAGAACCGGCAGGGACACGTCGCGATCATGCGACGAGGCGGCATCACTCCTCGGCACATCAAACTTTCAGATTGAGCGCCTTCGACGCAGCGGCCTTATCGCGAGCATCCCGGAAAGTGCAGGTGGATATCGGTACGATGAGAATGCCCTGCACACTCTGCTGAGTCGACTCCGCACCCTCGCCGAACCGATGGCCCAACCAGCGGTAGACATGATCGCCTTGGCGGATCTCCCAGCTCACAAACGCGCTCGTCTTTCCTCTGTGATCCAGGAGGTTCTGAACGGACATCTGCCATTGTGGATGGAACGCTCAACGTCTTCCCTGCAATCACTCCGCGCTTTGTACGTTCGTCGCGACGAAGTGTTCGGTCATACGGTCCGCCCGTCAGGGGATCGATGCCTGAGCGTCCGGGAAGCCGCCAAAGCCCTCGGCGTCACGGTCCGGATGATACCGATCCTGGTCCATGCCGGCTGCTTGCAAGCCGATGCCCAGCAAGGCCGACTGCGCAAATGCGGTATCCCTTGGAAGGCGATTATCGGATTCCAAGAAAACTATTGCCTTTCACGTGATCTGCCCGCACGGAGCGGCATAAGCCATAGAAGCTTGGCAGCCTCTCTAAGAATGTACGGGCTTCAGCCTTTCATTCCCTCGGATTCAAAGCACGGGATTTCATGCGTTTGGAGAAAATCAGAAATTTTGGCCTATCTTTAATCATTTCGCGCGCACCTTTCTTCAAGTTCTGCCAACCAATCTCCTGACATGTATGTTGGAAATCGTTTCCTCCATTCATAATCACTGCCATCGACCAGAATAGACAGCCCCCTCATTTTTTCCATATACGAAATAGACATGAAGAACTGCGAACTGCCCCTTCCTTGAATTATCATATCATTGATATCCAGAATATGCGCATAAAAAACGCTGGGCCACCCAAACAAAATCGGCGCAATGAACATTATTCCCAAATTATACGATCGAAATAGGGGAATAAATTCAAAATACACTTCTCCAGAAGAGCGAGATTGACGAACGGGAACGTACATAAGCTCCGTTACGAGTCTCAAAAACCCGTTCAATTCAAGCCTCATAATACTTCTTGAAAATTCTGGCCTTATAAACTCTTCAACATGCCAGTCAATCAGAGCTGCCAAATGTTGTGCACAATAAATTTCTGAGATATCTGCCGCACCACCAACACAGCAGCGCAAGTCAAATCCACAAACGCACCGGCATGGCTCTTTTCGCAAACACGTAAGCCTGACTCCGCATGAAGGGCATCGCTCAATAAGACCAACCTCATGTATCGGACATGCAACCCACAGCGATATATCCCACGCAGCACATGGAGTCAAACCAACCATCAAACAGATTGTGCATATTTTTGGGATTTCGTATTTTATGTATTCTCCATATATTATTTTGTCAAAAAAATGCACACTAACTCCATCAGCGTTGTACGTTTTATAGCTGCGCATTACTAAATCTTCATGAGAGCACCCGGATACATATGCTATTCTTTTAATGTTTCTGTCCTCAAAAAATTCATCAATAGACCCGCTTGGCTTATCAAGAAGCCAAAAAGGGCTTTCGTATCCATTCTCAAAACTAATGCGCTCGCAGAAATTTAGCAGGCTTTCACCCCGAGATGGAGAACCTCGCAGAACAAGTCGGCCATGATGAACTTGGGGATCTGCACGCACTTTTATCTTTTCATTACCTTTCATCTTAGCTTCCATTTCAGATATTACTAGAGTTCCACTAGAAATAAACCAGATAAATTTTAACGAATTCATCTGGTGTTTGTGCGAAAGGAGCCGGCATTGACAGATCGAACTTCGGATCAGCGTGGTCTGCCTGGATATACGTGAGGGTCGCCAGACGGGCAGTTGGAAGCATCGGCTGAGGCAGCAGTCCGAAGTTCGACCATTTTTCCACATCCCCGTGCAGCGGTGAGCCAAAGGCGCTACACAAACGCCAACGCCATTATGATCGGTGTTTGGATGGGACACCTCCCTGGGCGGCATACACCCTGAGCTGAGCAGCAAACCTGATTCTGCCGCGCGAGTAAGGTCGCACGGACCGGGCGGGCAAATAGGTGGACAAGCGGTTTGGGTTTGACCCGCACTTCACAACCGGAAACAGGTTTGAGGCTAACTGGCAGCACCACAACGGATAGTTATGACTCGTCACGGCATATCGGGTGAGTTCGCGTCGATGCCTCACCTGCAGCGACGCGGAGCCCAGGCGCCTTTTGATCCGCCAGCCATAATCCTGAATAGCCCAACACACCAGGTCCCGACAGCGTTCCACTATTACACAACACCTGCAAAGCCTGATGATGTTGGTTGCCTGTGCAGACAAGCTGCTGTCGTACAGGGCGACCGACCTCCGAACGAGCCCGCCGACCGACCCACGGGTTCCGCGCCTCGCAAAAACACGGCTTCTATCAATCCAGAAGGTGTTTGCTCACCCGGCTGGCGGCAGCTGAGCCGTTAAGCGACGACGAAGGTGCCGTCGATGAGGTTGCGGATGGCGGTCCAGGCGGACTGGCCTTGGCGGCGCGCGGTGCCGGTGACGGAGCGATAGCCGGCGTGGATACCCGGGCCCCACTGGGAACGGAAGCCGTTGGTGACCTTGCGGAAGATCACGGACGGGCGGATTTCCTGCTCACTGCCGTTGTTGGTGGGCGGCACGCGGCGGTCGCTGAGGAAGACGAAGAACTTGCCGCGCCACGCCTTGACCTGGCGCTGCAACTCGCGCCCGGCCGGATGGGCGGCGGGCACTCCGAGCAGGGCATCGAGGCGTCGTTCGGCCTTGGTGGCGTAGGCAGCCAGCGTGCTGTCCTTCAGGCCCGGTCTTCGCTTGCCGACGCGGATCGCCCAACGCAGGTGATCGCGGATCTTCGGCGCCACCACGCTGTCGCCGCCGTCGATGGCGTACTGCACGTCCCTCAAGACGTGCGCCAAACACACTTGGTGGAGCTACCCGAGTTCCTGCTGGCCGGCGTAGCGGTCGGAGATCCACACCGCGGGCTGGTGCGCGCCCAGAACCGCGGCGGCCACCGCCCGGCCCCGGCTCGGCGCGATGGTGTGCAGCACGGCCGCATCGGAATGGAACACCCACTGCCAGTGCGTCACGCCGTTGACCCGCGTCGTGGTCTCGTCCGACGCGATGACCGAGGCGCCCAAAAGCTTGGCCTTGATCGCCGCGCCGGCGGTGTCAAACGCGGTGCCCATGCGGCGGAACGCGTTGGCGATGGCACCCTCGGAAATGGTCGGCCCGAACAGTTCCTTGAGCATGCGCGCCAAGCGCTCGAAGCTGACGTGGTGGCTGTGATGCAGGTAGGCCAGCAAAGAGCGGATGCCGGGTCCGAACGGCGTGCCCGGCGGCATAGTCGCGAGCGGCTCGGCCCGGTAGCGCCGCCCACACGAACCGCAGCGGCCGCCGAACAGCTCGACCCGCGTCACCACCGGGCGGATTTCGGGCAGATCGATGTGGTCGTAGCGCTGCCGGCAGCGCTGTCCCGCCGCCGACAGCGCCGTTTGGCAATGCGGGCATTCCTCGGCCAGACGGCGCTCCGTGCGATCGGGGTCAGGCGCGAGCGGCCGCGCGACACCGGGACGGGACGGCCGCGGTTTGCGCCCCCGCTTCGCCTTGCGGGCCTTGCCCCCGGGGCCATCCTGCGAAGGTGGGATGTGGGAGTTCGCCGAGGTCTTCTTCGGCTTGCCAACCAACGCTTCCAGTTCGGCAATCCGTGCTGCCATGCGCTCGATCAGCGCCGCTTGCTCGACGAGCAGGGCGTCCTTCTCAGCGTCGCTCAGGCGATAGCGCGGCGGAACGGTCATCCCGCCTTTGCCTCACGTCAGCCCCCGCAACGCAACACCGGATCGTCATCCCACCCCCAATGCGCGCAACGCCAAGCCGGCGCGAGCCAGCGTCACACGCTCAGCCAGCCCGGTGAGCAAATACTCCAGAAGGGCTTGATAATTGACCCAGCCCAATCAGAGATAAATCATTCTTTGAGTGAAGGACACCTCTATTTATCAAAATTTGCGTTAGAGAATTCTCATTCAAGACGAAAGAGCAACCTCGATACCATTGAACTGCCTGATGTTCACTTATCATTCTTTGGCTGAAGAACCATGTCGGTTGTCTGATAAACTGAGGTTTCGCCACATTAAGCGAGGCGGGTGGAACACCCCGCCTCGCTTTTCTTTTTGAGATTGCGGGAAACTTTCCTAGCCTCTCTTTGAGAGCCTCGGCGCGCCGCTTGTCAACATTGCCCGTCCCCGCCGACCGGGCGGAGGATGCGAGGTAACCCAGTCGGCGAAACGCGCCCCGCCCACACCCACGGACCGCGCCTCTCAAACTGTCCTTGGCACCGCTCGCCCAGAGGGTCACGTCCCTGAACGTGGTGTAGGAGTTGTGGGGAACCGGCCCGCCGAAGCGCCCCCCAGAGCTGGCGTAGGCGGGCCGGTTTTCCACAGCGGGGCGGTCATCGTGGGTCTTCGGTAGAGTC
>NZ_VITH01000032.1:4291-7189 GCF_007827815.1 Azospirillum brasilense | reverse complement strand
ATGAAGGTCGCCGTCGCCTGCGCCCCGTTCATCGACCACAGCGTCAGGCCGCCCTGCGCGTTCTGCCACACCAAATCCGCACGACCGTTCCCGTCAAAGTCCAGCCGCGGCGCCGCCACGAGAGGCAATGTGGACACGGACAAGGAGCGGTCGCTGAAGAGCAGCGTCTCGATGTTCGTCAGGGTGTCGGTGCCGCCGGTCCCCACGGTGTCCCGAACGGTGACGCCGGTGGCGGTGCGCACCACCGCGTAAGTGGCGTAGGCGCCGCCGAAGGACGCAACGTCGATGCCGGCGCCGCCGTCCAGCGTATCGTTGCCCACTCCCCCTTCCAACGTGTCATCGCCCGCACCGCCCCGCAGAGTGTTTGCGGCATCGTTGCCGACGATGCTGTCGTTGCCGGAGCCGCCGATGGCGGTCTCGATGATCACACCGGCAGCGATCCCCAGATTGTTGACACCGTCGTAAGTCGGGGTTGGCACGCCGGTCGCCCAGCTCGGCAGGTTCATCCGCCGCTCGGCATCGCTCTGGCGGATCGCGATGGAGCTGAGGCTGCCCGGTCGCAGATCGAGGCGGCTTCCCAGGGTCTGATTGGACAGGTCGATGGTGTCGGTGCCGCCGCCATCCCAGATCGTCTCGAAGAAGGCTTCGGAAACCTGCCAGGAATAGACGGTGTCGCCGCTCCGCGTGGCGGTGTTGGCACCGTAGAGATACTGAACGGCGGCGACATCGTAGAGCATCGGCGTGCGCGGCACGACCATCTCCGACACCCAGGAATACTGGTTGGCGGTTCCCGTCACTGTTATGAGCGTGCTGTTCGAGGGCGCCGTGTAGGACATCACCGAATAATCGTAGTTGTCCTGGGCGGTCGGCAGCGTGTTCGGCGCCTCGAACGGATGCTTCAAGCCAAGCGCATGGCCGATCTCATGGATCAGCGTCATGTTGCCGAATCGGCCCTGGGTCTGGTCGAGGTTGGTGTTGCTGGCGTCCAGCCAGACATCGCCGCCGATCGGGTTTTCATAAACCTGCGTGATGGTCCCGGACGCCCCCGGCGAACCGGAATAGCTGTAGCTGAAGGACGGATAATAAGCATAGCCGCCACTGTCACTCAGCGTATCGGTGCCGAAGCGGATCTGCCCGCCGTTGCCGCTGTCCGCCACCTCGGTGAAGGTGACGTTCGCCACCTGCGCATAGAGCGCGAGCACGGCCCGCGCGGCGGCCTTCTGAGACTCCGTGAACGGGGTGAACTGCGTGATGCTTCCCGCTTGGTAGTAGGACGGGACGGCGGTCATGAAGCTGTAGGTGATGGAAACCGACTGACCGAGCCCGCCCGGCGCGCTGTAAGGCGTGCCGACGGCCGCAGCGAAGTTCCACCGCGCCGTATCGCCGACGTCGGACAGGGCGAGCAAGGCATCCAGAGTCGAGCTTCCGCTGGATGCAAAAGCTTGCGGATCGGCCGGAGGCGTCACCAGCATTTCCACTCCAGAGAGTTGCGTGTCTTCTCCGAACGCGTTTCTGAAAGAGTGGCTTTGCGACATTGTGGTTGGTTTCCATGGCTTTCAATCTTTCTGCATTATGAAAGATTGAGATGGTCCCATATACCACTTCGTCGGGGGTCTGTAAAAAAGGAAAATGCAGTTTACGGGCGCGGTCCTGTGCGTCTTTAACCCGCATGGTGGATGACGGTTTTATCGCGACAATCGATATGATAAAACCATAAGGTGCGGTTTTAAATCGCATAACATAGTATGCAGCAATTTCCGGCAAGGGAATGTTGCTTACAGTTGCGACGTCCTATGCGGTTGGCGCCCTCTCAACAAGGAATAGCAAGCGTGTCGAATAGCAACGATTTCATTCACCTCCCTGGTGATGGACGGATCGCGCCGACGGGGGCGAACGACTTGACGCAGGCAACCGACGGCAACGACGTCATCGATGCGCTTGATGGCGATGACACGGTGTATGGTGGGGACGGGGGTGACTGGATCGGCGGCGGTGACGGCAACGATGTCCTGTATGGCGAGGCCGGGGACGACACGCTGGTCGGCGGCGCCGGCAACGACAGCCTGGACGGCGGGGACGGCAGGGATGTGTTGTACGGCAACGATGGCGATGACACGCTGATCGGCGGCGATTACGACACGTTGCACGGCGGCGCCGGCAACGACGTGCTGATCCTGGACAACCGTGGCTACGCGTTTGCCTACGCCTATGGCGGGGCCGGCGACGATAGCCTGGTCGGCGGCGACGGCAATCAATGGCTGGAAGGCGGCGACGGCAACGACACGCTGCGCGGCGGTGGCGGCAACGACACACTGTATGGTGGCGCCGGTGCCGACGTTTTGACCGGCGGTAGCGGCGCCGACGAGTTCCGATTCTTCGGCTATTACAACAACTCTTCTGGAAGCCCCGCCATGGAGTGGGTGGGCGACCGGATCACCGACTTTGAGGCCGGCGACAAGCTGCGCTTCACCAATCTGACGCTGAGCCCCTCGCGCATCCAGGTGACGGCGGCCAACGGCGTGACCACGCTGGCCATCGACGTCGACGGCAACGGCAGCTTCGAGAGCGCCCTGACCCTCGACGGCACCTTCGCCGCCGACGGCCTGATCGTCGCCATCGAGGGCAACGACACCGTGATCTCCCTGCCGTCGGTGCAGGGCACATCCAACAACGACTTCATTCATGTCGACGGTGATGGCCTCACCGCGCCGGCCGGGTCCAACGATTTGACGCAGGCGACCTCCGGCAACGACGCGATCTCCAGCGGCGCCGGCGATGACACGGTGTATGGCGGGGCTGGAAGTGACTGGATCGGCGGCGGTGACGGCAACGATGTCCTGTATGGCGAGGCCGGGGACGACACGCTGGTCGGCGGCGCCGGCAACGACAGCCTGGACG
>NZ_VITH01000032.1:0-4194 GCF_007827815.1 Azospirillum brasilense | reverse complement strand
ACGGCGTGACCACGCTGGCCATCGACGTCGACGGCAACGGCAGCTTCGAGAGCGCCCTGACCCTCGACGGCACCTTCGCCGCCGACGGCCTGATCGTTGCCATCGAGGGCAACGACACCGTGATCCTGGTGCCGACCACCCAAGGGACCACCAACGACGACTTCATCCACGTCGCCGGGGATGATCATGCCGCACCGTCCGGCGCCAACGATCGAGCCATCGCGACGGCGGGCCCCGACATCATCGCTGCCCTGGCGGGCAACGATACCGTCTACGCCGGAGACGGCCATGACTGGATCGACGGCGGGGCCGGCAACGACCTGCTTTATGGTGAGAACGGCAACGACGTCCTGACCGGCGGGGCCGGCAACGACACCCTTGTCGGCGGCAGCGGCGACGACGTGGCGGTCTTCAGCGGCGCCTTCGCCAATTACACCATCACGCGCAGCGGCACCTCGGTCATCGTTCGGGACACTGTGGGAAGCGACGGGACCGACACGCTGATCGGCGTCGAAACCCTGTTCTTCACCGACCGCGCCGTGACCCTGGCCGCCGCGACCGGCAAGATCGTGTCGGTCGTCGGGCAGCACAACTACATCAGCACCAACGCCGGCTACAGCACGGAAATCGGCTTGGCTGACTTCACGCTCATCTCCGCCAGCGCCACCCAGATCGTTCTGGCCCAGACGAGCGGCACGGATCAGATCCGGCTGATCCTGAACGGCAGCTTCACCGGCAACCAGTTGTCGGACATTGCTGGCTCGGTCGACAACATCGGGACCTACTACAAGTCCTCGGGGATGCCCGACTTCGTCCAATACCGTCAGGCGGATCAGGTCGGGATGACCATCGCGGAACTCCGGACCACCACCGACGGCGCTTATTTCGCCGGTAATGACTGGCTCCAGGGGCAGGACGGCAACGACACGCTGTACGGCTATGGCGGCGCCGACACGCTGTACGGTGCCGGCGGCAACGATCTGATAAACGGGGGCGACGGCGACGACCTGCTGAGCGGTGGTTCCGGCAATGACACGTTGGAAGGGGGGGCTGGCAACGACACGGCGGTGTTCAGCGGCGCCTACGCCAGCTACGAGATTACGCGCGTGGGCAGTACCCTCCTGGTCCGCGACCGGTTGGGCACCGACGGCACCGACACGCTGACGGGCATCGAGAGTCTGGCCTTCAGCGACCGCACCGTCTCGGCCCCGACTGGGGCGGCGCCGCGCCTTGACTTCGACGGGAACGGTCGTGCGGATTTGGTGTGGCAGAACGCGCAGGGCGGCCTGACGCTGTGGTCGATGAACGGGGCGCAGGCGACGGCGACCTTCATGGGCGACGCCGGCTCGACCGACTGGCGGCCGGCCGGCTTCAAGGACTTCTCCGGCGACGGCAAGGCGGACATCCTGTGGCGCTCGCAGTCGGCGGGCATCATGTCGCTGTGGACGATGGACGGCCAGGGCGGCGTGGCCGCGGTCAGCGCGGTCGGCGATCCCGGCTCGACCGACTGGCAGGTGGCGGCCACCCAGGACTTCACCGGCGACGGCCAGACCGACATCCTGTGGCGCTCCGCCTCGCAGGGCATCATGTCGCTGTGGACGATGAACGGCACGAGCGTGGCCGCGGTCAGCGCGGTCGGCGATCCGGGGTCCACCGACTGGCAGATCGCCGCGGTGGAGGACTTCTCCGGCGACGGCCGGCCGGACATCCTGTGGCGCTCGGCCTCGCAGGGCAACATGTCGCTGTGGACGATGAACGGCACCCAGGTGTCCAAGGTCAGCGTGGTCGGCGACCCCGGCTCGCTCGACTGGCAGATCGCCGGCACCGCCGACTTCACCGGCGACGGCCAGACCGACATCCTGTGGCGCTCGCAGAGCACCGGCACGATGTCGCTGTGGGAGATGCACGGCACCGACGTCTTCCGGGTCCAGCCGGTCGGCAGCCCCGGCTCGCTCGACTGGCAGATCGCCAAGCTCGACGACTTCACCGGCGACGGCCAGACCGACATCCTGTGGCGCTCGCAGAGCACCGGCGCGCTGTCGCTCTGGGCCATGAACGGAACCACCGTCCAGTCCGCTCAGATCCTGTCGGCCACCCCGCAGACCGATTGGGCGTTGCTGTAGGCCTCGGCCGAGGTTGTCGGGAATTCGGCCAGCGGCATAAAAAATTGAAACTGATGCAAACTTGATTGAAAAACGCGAAATGTGTATGACCGTTCCCTGAAACGATTCTCTCTGGAAACGCGTCCTCAACACATGATTGGTGAAACCCCAGCACTTGATGGTTCTGCCTGCGCTGATGCCAGCCCCGATGGCCTGGGGACGGCATCAGCCGCGTCGAGCGTGGACGATCGTGCGTTTTCCGCACCCACCGAACTGCCGACGCAAGCCGGCCCGATGGGCCTCCGCTACGACTTCAACGATGGGTGCCGCGTGCTGCTGCCGGAAGGCCGGCAACTCTGGCGGGTCCGCCTGTCCGACCTCGACACCGGCAATATCCTTTTCGAAAGCGTCTTGAAGGAAGGCCGCGTCAACAGCACCAAACGCTATTTCCTGCGGATCCGGCTGGAGGTCTGGCACGGCGACAAGCAGGTTCTGACGCATGACTACGACGCGCGCGGCCGTGAGGTCCTGATCCAGTTTCCGGTGGGCACGCTGGGCGATACGCTCGGCTGGTTTCCCTACGCCGTCCGCTTCCAGCAACGCCATGGCTGCCGGGTCACCTGCGTCGTGGCGGCGCGCATCATCCCGTTGCTGCGGGCCGCCAATCCGGAAGTCGACCTGATCGCACCCGACGAAGTCGAGCCGACCCGCTATTACGCCACCTACAACATCGGTTTGTTCTTCAACGACGACGATCACGTGTTTCAGCCCTGCGACTTCCGGTTGGTCGGACTGCACCGGACCGCCGGCCATATTCTGGGTGTCGACCCCGCCGAGACCCCGCCACTGATCGCGCTGGCCGACGACTCGCGTCCCATGGCCGAACCCTATGTGTGCATCGCGGTGCAGAGTTCGAGTGGCTGCAAATACTGGAACAACCCCTTCGGCTGGGGGGAGGTGGTCCACTTTCTCAAGGAAGCCGGATACCGGGTGGTGTGCATCGATCAGAAGCCGGTGCATGGCGACGGGCTGATGTGGACCCACATCCCGCACGGCGCGCAGGATGAGACCGGGGACCGGCCGCTGACGGAACGGGCGCGCTGGCTGAAGCACGCCGCCTTCTTCATCGGCCTGTCGAGCGGACTGGGGTGGCTGGCCTGGGCGGCCGGAACCCCGGTGGTGATGATCAGCGGATTCACCCACCCGACCAACGAGTTCAATACGCCCTATCGGGTGATCAATTACCACGCCTGCAACAGCTGCTGGAACGATCCGCGGGTTCGTTTCGACCACAGGGATTTCTTCTGGTGCCCAAAACACAAGGGCACGCCACAGCATTTCGAATGCACGAAGCTGATCACGGCTGAACAGGTGAAGGCGGTGATCAGGACCATTCCAGGTTTTGCCATGCCCACTCCCGTGACCGGGGGCATGCCATCGGAGAGAAGGACATGAGCAATATTGTCGTCGGAATTGGACAAACCTCCTCGGGAATAACGGTCGGAAGCGGTTCGACGCTGTCTGTGACATCCGGAGGCGTGGTCAGCAGCGCGTTCGTGACCAGCAACGGCAGGCTCACCGCCGTGGCGGGGGGCAGCGCTGTTGGAACGGTGGTCGATTCCGGCGGCCTCATAACGGTCAGCTCCGGCGGAGTCACCTCGGGAACGCGCGCCGACTACTGGTACGGCTCCGAAACCGTGTCGTCGGGCGGTGTGGCCGTGGGCACGGTGATCGGCAGCACCGGGGCGCAGACCATCCTGTCGGGTGGCGTCGCCAGCGGAACGGTGATCAGCTCGGGAGGCGCGGAATACGTGTCGTCGGGCGGCGTCGCCAGCGGCACGGTGGTCAGCTCCGGCGGCGCCCAATACATCGGCGGCGTCTATTATTCGGCCGGCGGCCTGTCGGTCGGCACGGTGATCAGCAGTGGCGGCGTGGAGTATGTCTACTCGCGCAACACGGCGAGCAACACCGTGCTGCGCGGCGGCGCGCTGATGGTTTCCTCGGGCGGCTACATCTCGGGGATCGACTTCAGCGGCGGCGGCATCCTGGAACTGGGCGGCCTGACCGGGGCGGCCAGCTACGTGGTGTCGGC
>NZ_VITH01000031.1 GCF_007827815.1 Azospirillum brasilense | reverse complement strand
GACGTGGGAGAGTAGGTCGCCGCCAGGTCACCACGGCACACGCCAAACCATCCAAGGGCTTGGACGGACACGGTTTCACACACGCTTGACAATCGGCTTCATGAACGACAAAGCCGGCGCTTCTCCCTGTGGGAAGCGCCGGCTTTTCGTCGTGTCCGGGGTGTCGCACCGGGCCCCCTCCCTAACCCTCCCCCGCCGAAGGCGGGGGAGGGTTAGGGAGGGCGGTGTTACCGGGCCCGCGCTGTGGGCAGGGTGAAGGACACCGACTCCGGGCGGCCCGGCAGGGAAAGCTGGGCCTCCACCGGGGCGCAGCGGCTGACCACGGCGCCGCGGCGCAGGACGAACAGGCGGGTGGCGCGGGTGCGGATCGCCTCCACCGGGTCGGCGGCCTGGAGCACCACCAGATCGGCGTGGCAGCCCACCTCCAGCCCGTAGCCGTCGAGGTGCAGCAGCTTGGCCGGCGCCTCGGTCACCGCGCGGAAGCAGGCGAGCATTCCGTCATAGCCGGTCATCTGCCCGACATGCAGGCCCATGTGCGCGACCTCCAGCATGTCGCCGGAGCCGAGCGGGTACCAGGGGTCCATCACGCAGTCGTGACCCAGCGCCACGGTCAGGCCGGCGCCCATCAGCTCCGGCACGCGGGTCATGCCGCGGCGCTTGGGGTAGGTGTCGTGGCGCCCCTGGAGCGTGATGTTGATGAGCGGGTTGGCGATGACGCCGAGGTTCGCCTCGACCATCAGCGGGATCAGCTTGGAGACGTAGTAGTTGTCCATGGAATGCATGGAGGTGAGGTGCGAGCCGGTCACCCGGCCCTGCATCCCCAACCGTTGCGTCTCGTAGGCCAGCGTCTCGACATGGCGGGACAGCGGGTCGTCGGACTCGTCGCAATGCATGTCGACCAGCAGCCCGCGCTCCGCCGCGATCTCGCAGAGCAGCTTCACGGAGGCCGCACCATCGGCCATCGTCCGCTCGAAATGCGGGATGCCGCCGACCACGTCCACGCCCATGTCGAGCGCGCGCTTCAGCAGATCCACGGCGCCGGGCGCGCGCAGGACGCCGTCCTGCGGGAAGGCGACCAGCTGCAGGTCGAGATAGGGGGCGACCCGCCGCTTGACCTCCAGCAGCGATTCCACGGCCAGCAGGCGCGGGTCGCAGACGTCGACATGGCTGCGGATCGCCAGCAGGCCGCGCGCCACCGCCCAGTCGCAATAGGCCAGCGCCCGCTCGACGATGGCGTCCTGGACGAGCTGCGGCTTCAACTCCCCCCACAGCGCGATGCCCTCCAGCAGCGTGCCGGAGCGGTTGACCCGCGGCAGGCCGTAGCTGAGCGTGGAGTCCATGTGGAAGTGGGAATCGACGAAGGGCGGCGTGACCAGCCGGCCGGTGGCGTCGATCTCCTCCCCGGCGGGGCCGGGCAGGTCCTTCTCCACCGCGGCGATGCGGCCCTCGCGGACGCCGATGTCCATGCCGGTGCGGCCGTCGGGCAGCGTGGCGCGGCGCAGGATCAGATCGAACATCAGCGTTCTCCTTTGCGGTACGGGATCATCAGCGCCCGCGGGTAGGAGGCGCGGCGCGCCACCAGCACCAGCGCCAGGATGCTCAACAGGTAGGGCATCATCAGGAACAGCTGGTAGGGCAGGACGCCCCCCGCCACCTGCTGGAGCCGCAATTGCAGCGCGTCGAAGGCGGCGAACAGCACCGCGCCGAGAAGCGCCTTGCCGGGCCGCCAGGAAGCGAAGACGACCAGCGCGATGCAGATCCAGCCGCGCCCGTTGACCATGTTGAAGAAGAAGGCATTGAAGGCCGACAGGGTGAGGAAGGCCCCGGCCAGCGCCATCAGCGCGCTTCCCGCCACCACCGCGCCGATGCGCACCGCGGTAACGCTGAGGCCCTGGGCCTCGGCCGCCGCCGGATTCTCGCCGACCATGCGCACCGCCAGCCCGACCGGCGTGCGGTAGAGGACGTAGGCGACCGCGGCGACGAGGATCAGCGCCATGTAGGTCATCGGCGTCTGGGCCAGCGCGCCGGGCAGGGCCAGCGGCTGGAACGGCTCGATGGTCGGCGGGGTGCTCGCCTGCGGCAGGACGAGGCGGTAGACGAAGTAGGACAGGCTGGTGCCGAGCAGCGTGACGCCGATGCCCGCCACATGCTGCGACAGGCCCAGCGGCACCGTCAGCGTGGCGTGCAGCAGCCCCATCAGCCCGCCGCAGAGTGCGGCCACCAGCACGCCGGTCCACAGGTCGGCGCCCTGGTAGACGGCCATCCAGCCGGCCATGGCGCCCATCGTCATGATGCCTTCGATGCCGAGGTTCAGCACGCCCGCCCGCTCGCACAGCAGCTCGCCCAGCGTGCCCAGGATGTAGGGGGTGGCGATGCGCAGCACCGCCGTCCAGAAGGCGGCGGAGACCAGGATGTCAAGGATCGTTTGGAACAGCTCCATGGCGCTCACCCCCGCCGCAGCCGGTAGCGCGTCAGCAGCCCGGCGACCAGCATGCACAGCAGGCTGGTGGCGACGAGCACGTCGGCGATGTAGTTGGGCACCGGCATGGCGCGGCTCATGGCGTCGGCGCCGACGAAGATGCCGGCGATGAAGACCGCCGCCCCGACCACGCCCACCGGGTGAAGCTGCGCCAGCATGGCGACGACGATGCCGCTGTAGCCGAAGCCCGGCGACAGGTCGAGCGTCAGGTAGCCCTTGAGCCCGCAGACCTCGATCACCCCGGCCAGCCCGGCCAACCCGCCGGACAGCAGGGCGGTGCGCAGCATGACGCGGGTCACCGGCATCCCGGCGAAGGCCGCGGCGCGCGGGTTGGCGCCGACTGCCCGGTTCTCGTAGCCCCAGATGGTCCGGGTGTCGATCAGCCAGAGCAGCGCCGACAGGCCCAGCGCGACCAGCAGGCCGGTGTGCAGCCGCGTGCGCTCCACCAGCTTGGGCAGCTCCGCCGCCTCGACGACCGGCGCGGACTGCGGCCAGCCCATGCCCATGGGGTCCTTCAGCGCGCCCTCCAGCAGCATGGAGACGAGCAGCAGGACGATGAAGTTCAGCAGCAGCGTCGTCACCACCTCGTCCACGCCGAAGCGCACCTTCAGCACGGCGGGACCGAGCAGCGTGGCGCCCCCGGCGGCGGCCCCGGCGATCATCACGGTCGGCAGCAGCAGCCAGGCCGGCAGGTCGAGCATGCCGCCGCCCAGCACCACGGCGACGAGCGCGCCCATGTAGAGCTGTCCCTCCGCCCCGATGTTCCACAGCTTGGCGCGGAAGGCGACGGCGGCGGCGAGGCCGGTGAGGATCAGCGGGGTGGCGCGGGTCAGCGTCTCGGTCAGGGCGAAGCGGGAGCCGGCGGCCCCCTCCAGCAGCAGGCCGTAGGCGCGCAGCACCGGCGCGCCGGTCCAGGCGACCAGCAGCGCGCAGAGCGCCAGCGCCGCCGCCACCGCCGCCACGGGCGCCAGCAGGCGGGCGGCCAGCGGGGTATGCTCTCGCGGTTCAAGCCGCATGGTTTTTTCCTTGTTTCTTAATCCCGCGACGGCACTCAAGCCGCGTCTTGGCCCCCATCCCGACCCTCCCGCGCTTTGCGGGAGAGGGGGCCTTTTGCGAAGCGGCGGCAGTCCCCTCCACCTCGTAGAGGGGGAGGGTTAGGGAGGGGGCATCCAAAGAAAGGACTCCGCTCATGGCACGCCCTCCCCGACGATCTCCGGCAAAATCTCCCAATGCCCGGCCATCAGCAGGCCGAGCTGGCGGACCGACACGCGGCCGTGGGGCAGAACGGGGGTGAGGCGCCCGTGATAGGCGACGGTGATGCCGTCGGCCAGCGCCAGGATCTCGTCGAGGTCCTCGGAGATCACCAGCACCCCGGCCCCGGCGGCGCGGGCCTCCAGCAGCCGCCCATGGACGTAGGACACCGCGCCCACGTCGAGGCCGCGGGTGGGCTGGCTCGCCAGGATCAGGTCCGGCCCGTGGGCCAGCGTGCGCCCCAGGATCAGCTTCTGCATGTTGCCGCCGGACAGCAGCTGCGTGCGGGCGTCCGGACCCGGACAGCGCACGTCGAACGCCGCGATCACCTCCTCGGCGTAGGCGCGGGCGGCCCCCCGGCGGATCAGGCCGAAGCGCTGGAAGGCCGGGTCGTGGTAGCGCTCGGCGATCAGGTTCTCCCACACCGCCATGGCGCCGACGAGGCCGGCGGCGTGGCGGTCCTCCGGGATGCGGGCGACGCCGCGGCGGACCATCTCCGCCGGGCTGGCGTTGCCGGCGGCTTCGCCCTTCAGCGCCATGGTCCCGGAATCGGGGTGGATCAGGCCGCTGACCAGCTCGGCCAACGCCGTCTGCCCATTGCCCGACACGCCGGCGATGCCGACGATCTGGCGGCGGCGCACGGTCAGGTCCACCGCGTCGAGCAGCGGGCGCCCGTGGCCGGAGGCGACGGTCACGCCGGACAGCGTCAGCACCGGCTCGCCCGGCTCCAGCGGGGTCGGAGTGGGCGGCTTCAGGGCGCGGCCGACCATCAGCTCGGCCAGCTCCTCGCGGTCGGTCTCGGCGGTGTTGCGGGTGGCGACGAGGCGCCCGCCGCGCAGCACGGCGACCGTGTCGCTGGCCGCGAAGACCTCGTTCATCTTGTGGCTGATGAAGACCACGGCCAGACCGTCGGCGGTCAGGCGGCGCAGCGTGTCGAACAGGCTGGCGGATTCCTGCGGGGTCAGGACCGCGGTCGGCTCGTCCAGGATCAGGACGCGGGCGTCGCGGTAGAGCGCCTTCAGGATCTCGGCCCGCTGCCGCTCGCCCACCGACAGGTCGCCGACCAGCGCGTCGGGCCGCACCTCCAGCCCGAAGCGGCGGGCGAGGTCGAGCAGCTTGACCTTGGCGGCGGCGCGGTCGGAGCGCGGGCGCCACAGCGACTCCGTGCCCACGGCGATGTTGTCGAGCACCGACAGGTTGTCGGCCAAGGTGAAGTGCTGGTGGACCATGCCGATCCCGGCGGCCAGCGCCGCGCGGGGAGAGCCGGGGGGAAGCGGCTGGCCGAACGCCTCGATGCTGCCCTCGTCGGCCACGTAATGGCCGAACAGGATGTTCATCAGGGTCGTCTTGCCGGCGCCGTTCTCGCCCAGCAGGGCCAGCACCTCGCCCTTGTGGAGCGTCAGCGAGATGGAATCGTTGGCGACGAGCGGCCCGAACCGCTTCGTGATGCCGGAGAGGCGGAGGACGATGGGGGGTGATGTCATGGATGTCCGCGGGGTGCCGGGGAGGCAACAGAAAACGCAATAAAATCCCCCCTCCCCTCCGGGGAGAGGGTTAGGGTGAGGGGGTTGCGCGTCTCGGCACGTCCGGCAAAAGCGCAACCCCCTCACCGGCCCTTCGGGCCACCCTCTCCCCAGAGGGGAGAGGGTTCGATGGCCTCCCTCACAGGAGGGAGAAGGAAATGTGGATCACATCGTCGACTTGGGCTCGTTGTCGTTCACCTTCACGGTGAACTTGCCGTCGAGGATCTCCTGCTCGCGGGCCTTCACCTTGGCCATCACGTCGGCGGGAACCTTGCCCTCGAAGGTACCGAGCGGAGCGAGGCTGGAGCCCTTGTGGACCATCTGGCTGTAGGGGCCGTAATCCTCGGCCTTGTAGCTGCCCGCCTTCACCGCGGCGATGGCGCGGTCCACCGATGGCTCCATGTGCCACAGCGCGCTGGCGACCACGGTCTCCGGATACTGCGGCTGGGTGTTGATGACGTTGCCGATGGCCAGGACCTTGCGCTCCTTGGCGGCGTCGGACACGCCGAAGCGCTCGGCATACATCACGTCGGCGCCGCGGTCGATCATCGCGAAGGCGGCTTCCTTGGCCTTCGGCGGGTCGAACCAGGACCCGATGAAGCTGACCATGAACTTCACGTTCGGGTTCACCTCCTTGGCGCCCTCCATGAAGGCGTTCATCAGGCGGTTCACCTCCGGGATCGGGTAGCCGCCGACCATGCCGATGACGTTCGACTTGGACACCGCACCCGCGATCATGCCGGTCAGGTAGGCCGGCTCCTGGATGTAGTTGTCGAAAACCGAGAAGTTCGGCTCCTGCGGCTTGAAGCTGGAGCCCATGACGAAGGCGGTCTTGGGATAGTCCTTGGCGACGGCGCGGGCCGCGCGCTCGACGCCGAAGACCTCGCCGAAGACGAGCTGCTGGCCGCCCTCGGCGTACTGGCGCATCACGCGCTCATAATCGGTGTTGGCGACCGACTCGGCCCAGACATACTCGATCTCGCCACGGGCCTCGGCGGCCTTCAGGGCGGTGTGGATGCGGCTGACCCACTGCTGCTCGATCGGCACGGTGTAGATGCCGGCGACCTTGACCTTCGACTGAGCCCAGGCGGGCAGAGCCATCGCCGCGACGGCCACCGCGGCCGCGCCACACAGGACGGCGCGCCGCGCCACGCCCAACAGGTTCCCCATTTTGCAACCCCCTCCGTCTGCTTTGCTGTTTCAGCTCAGAAATGCAGCAGAGACGTTGCAACGGCAATGCCATTCCGTGCGCGTCAGCCCTGCTGCGGCTCTCACGGGTCGGCAGGGTGGCATGTGACCAAAAGGGCGGCAACGATTCTCAGCGGGTGCCGTAAAGCCGGTCGCCCGCGTCACCCAGGCCGGGCAGGATGTAGCCGTTCCCGTCCAGCCGCTCGTCCACCGCGGCGGTGAAGACCGGCACGTCGGGATGCGCGTCGTGGAAGGTGCGCAGGCCCTCCGGGGCGGCCACCAGGACGGCCAGCTTGATTGAGGCCGCACCCGCGTCCTTCAGCCGGTGCACCGCCGCGACGGCTGTGTGGCCGGTGGCGAGCATGGGATCGACCAGGATGACCAGCCGGTCCTCGATGTCCTCCGGCACCTTGAAGAAATACTCGACCGGGGTCAGCGTCTCCTGGTCGCGGTAGAGGCCGATGTGCCCGATGCGGGCCGATGGCAGCAGGGTGCGCATGCCGTCGAGCAGCCCTTGCCCGGCCCGCAGGATGGAGACGAGGCACAGCTTCTTGCCGGTCAGCAGCGGCGCGTCGAAGGTTGCCAGCGGCGTTTCCACCGGGCGGTCCTCCAGGGGAAGGTCGCGCGTCAGCTCGTAGCCCATCAGCTGCGACACCTCCCGCATCACCTCGTGGAACCGGGCGGTGGGGGTCTCCCGCCGCCGCAGAAGGGTCAGCTTGTGCTGGACCAGAGGATGGTCGATGACGGTGAGTGTCGGGATGGGCATGGGCGACCCTTCGGGTGGTTGGCGTCACATCAGAAGACGGTCCCGTCGCTGCGGATGCGGATCGGCGGGCCGCCGCCGGGGCGGCGCTCGCGGGCGATCCGGCGTCCGGCGGTCCAGGTCCCGCCCTGGAGAACCTTGGCGAGCGGGAAGCTTTCCGCGGGCACGCCCAGCCGGGCGCGCACCGCATCGGCGAGGCGGTCGAGCAGGGCGACGGTCAGGGCGCGCCACTCCACCACCGCCTCGTCCCCCACCTCCAGCGCGTCGGTGAGGAGGCGCGGGTCCTTCGGCACCAGAACGCCGCTGTCCACCAGCAGCCCGCCGTTGCGGTATTCCGGCAGGCCGGTCAGCCGGTCCAGCCCGGTGACGGCGATGCCCGCCCCCTCCAGCGGCTCGACCAGCGAGTAGCTGAGCCATTGCGACAGCTTGTGGAAGGGGACGAGGCCGACCGCCGAATGGGTCCAACTGTCACCGAGATTGACGCCGCCGCGCTCGATCCGGCCCGGCCAGATCGGTCCCAGCCCGCGCAGCACCGCGTCGAGGATGGCGGAGGCGGGAAGCGTGCCGTCCACGGCCTGCGCCTTCAGCGCGTCGTAGAGGGTGCCGACCCGCCCCGGCGTGCCGAACAGGTCGGGCGCGGCGGTCAGCGCGCTTCCCAGACGGCGCAGCAGCGCCGCGCGACCCTCCAGCCCGACCAGCGGGTTGTCCGGCCCGGCCTGGAAGCCGCGGGCGAGCGCCGTCTCGGTCATGGCGGAGAGGGCCGCCGCGTCGGCGCGCAGCGGGGCGTGGACCGGGTCGTCGGCGAAGCCGCCCGCGCGGAACAGGTCGAAGCTGGCGATGGCCAACCCTTCGGAGCGGGCCAGTTCCACCCCCGCGGCGTCGCGGTAGCGCCAGCGGTCGCCCGCCCCGGCGTCGAGCAGAACGCTGGTCACCGCGAGGTCGAAGCGGATGCGCGCGATCTCGTCGGCGTCCGCCCCCAGCCCGGCGGCGAGCGTCGCCCAGCGGTCGTCGCCGTTCACCACGAAGTGCCGCCAGCGGCTGTGGTAGGGGACGTCCAAGTCCGGGTAGGATTCCCGCGTCACCGCGGCGACCAGGGCGGCGGCGTCATCCAGCCGGTCCGGGCGAAACGCGAAATGGGCGAGGTCGCCGCGCTCGGCCTTCGCAAGGATCGCGTGGGCGCGCTGGCGCACCGCGTCGGCGGAGAGCAGCCACCCCACGTCATCGTCGCCGGCGGCGCTCAATCGGTCAGCCCCCGGCCCTTGGCGACGGTCAGCTCCTCCGCGGTCGGCACGGCGGGGGTGAAATAGCCGGCGGCCTTCTTGGCGTCCATCTCCACCTTGGCGTCGTCGGGGATCAGCTCCTCGGGGATCGGGATCTGCTCGACGATCTCGATCCCGGCGCGGCGGATGGCGTCGGACTTCATGTTGCTCATCGACACCATGCGATCGATGCGGGTGACGCCCAGCCAGTGGAAGACGTCGGGCATCAGCTCCTGGAAGCGCATGTCCTGGACGCCGGCCACGCATTCCGTCCGCTCGAAATAGGCTTCCGCGCGGTCGCCGCCGGGCTGGCGCTTGCGGGCGTTGTAGACCAGGAACTTGGTCACCTCGCCGAGCGCGCGCCCTTCCTTGCGGTTGTAGATGACCAGGCCGGCGCCGTTCTCCTGCGCGGTGCGGATGCACTCCTCGACGCCGTGGGTCAGGTAGGGCCGGCAGGTGCAGATGTCCGAGCCGAAGACGTCCGAGCCGTTGCACTCGTCATGGACCCGGCAGGCGACCTGGCGCGCCGGGTCGGTCAGCGCCGCCACGTCGCCCAGGATGTAGACGGTCAGCCCGTTGATCGGCGGCAGGAAGACCTTCAGGTCGGGGCGGGTCACCAGCTCCGGGAACATGCTGCCGGTGTGCTCGAACAGGCCGCGGCGCAGCGCGCTCTCGGTGATGCCGAAGCGCTTGGCGATGCCGGGCAGGAACCACACCGGCTCGATGGCGACCTTGGTCACGCGGGCGTCGCCGCTGGGCAGCAGGATCTGGCCGTCCGCCGCCAGCCGCCCGGCGCGCATGGCGTCCACCAGCTCCGGCATCTTGATGCGGGCCTTGGTCACGGCGATGGTCGGGCGGACGTCGACGCCGCGCGCCAGATGATCGCCGAAGGCCTCGCTGACCATATGGCCGAAGGGGTCGATGGAGACGATCTTCTCCGGGTCGCCCCATTGCGGGTGCGGGCCGATGGGTTCCGCCGGCGCGGTGTTGGTCAGGTCCGGGACGTGATAGGCGCTGAGCTGCCCCGCCGCGACGGCGAGCGCCCGGTAGACCGCGTAGCTGCCGGCGTGGGCGCCGATGGAATTGCGCTGCGCCGGGTCGGAGAGCGAGGCGACGACCGGACCGCGCTCCGCGGCGGTGGGGGCGCCCCAGTGGACCGGGGTGTAGCGCGGCTTGGCGCCGCCGGTCGGGTGCGAGGCGAGCACGATGTGACGTTGCGGCTGGTTGCGGCGGCTTTCCATACGGACGCTCCCGATGCCATTCACCATGCGACAGTGTGACACAGTTTCGGCGCCTGCGAACACCAAATCGAATGGCCGCAACCTCTGACGTTCGTTCGGTCTTCGACCCGCCATTTCCGCCTGGGAGCACCCCCTTCGGGGAATAAGGGGTGCCCGAAATTTGTCCCAGGGCGGATGGTTGGAGCCAGAGCTTGGGCACACGATCTGCTGTTAGGATCGGGTCAACCGATTGCAGAAAAAGGATGCAGGGAATGTCCGTCCACACAGGCGCGGGCCATTCAGGCAAAGGTGGTTTCGGCAAACGTGGCTGGGGCGTGGCGCTGGGAAGCCTGGTGCTGACCGTCGCGCTGGCCGCGCCGGCGCTGGCCGACGACCACGGGCGCTGGAAGAAGCACAAGCACAAGCATCACCATCGTGGCCACGGCCCCGTGGTGATCTACGAGCCGCCGCCACCCGTCGTGGTGATGCGCCGCCCGCCGCCCGTCTATTACGCTCCGGCGCCGCGTGTGGTCTACGCACCGCCGCCCCCGCCGGTCTACTACGCGCCCGCACCGGGCCTCAGCGTCCAGATGAACATCCCGCTGCGCTGAGGCCGCCGTCCTGCGGAAGGCGGCCCGCGACGGGGCGCGCCTTCATCGCAGGGCTGTCACAGCCGGGCTCTCACCGGGGGCTTTTTGCCGGGGCCGTCACTTCAGGACGCGGCACGGATCCACGATCAGCATGTCCACCGGCTCGTCCTCGCCCTTGGCCGGCATGTCCTCGTGCTTGGGGATCAGCAGGCAGCGCCCGTCCTGAAGCAGGACGGCCTTGACCCGGAACCACATCGTCTTCGGGTTGCTGCCGAAGGTGATTTCAAACGAGTCGCCCGCCGCGATGCGCGCGGGCACCGGGACGTTGCCGTACTCGCGGCAGGTGTGGGTGAACACCCAGTTGCGGCACAATTTGAAGGTCGCCGACCCGCTGGTGGTCACCAGCGACACGCTCTGCCCCACGGCGGGAACCGGCGACGCCTGCGCCGGCGCGCCGGCAAGCGCGGTTGCCAGGGCGACGGTCAACACCGCCGTCAACACCGCCGTCCAAGGGGCCACCGCCATCCTCATGCCCGTCATCATCCACCATCCGTCACGGCGCGCAGTGTAGCACGCGCGGCTTCGCCCGCGGGTTGACACTTCGGAAGGGCGGAACCCGCGCCGGCTCGCACCACGCTGTCCACACGACGACGGCGGGCATCGTCCGTTCGTGAAACGCCGGCCGTCCCCTGTGACCAGCCTGGGGCAAGACCATCGAACGATCCCGTACGAGGGGCTCGCCGACGCCCCCCGGCGCATCCCGGCAAAGCCAGGGCGGGCCTGCTGTTGCGCCGCCGCATCAGGCAACGCCGGCCGCCGGCCGCTCCTATTTGCCACAAATGGTTAATTTATTTTAAATGAATTGTTAGCATCTCGTTAACCATCTGAAGCCACCGTCTGCCCATCGAAACCGCAATGGAATAGACAAATGGCGACGACCTCCACTGGTTTGACCAAGTCCAAAATCGTCGTGAACGCCTATGGCACCTCTTCGGACGCTGTGAATCCTCACTTTCGTCTGATGATCGACGGCAAGGATGTTGGTCAGGCGTCGGTGGGCTCGGCCGAGCCGAAAGCCTATACATTCGACGTTGACGTTTCCTCTGGTCAAGCACACAAAGTCCAGGTTGTTTATGACAACGACGACGTGAACGCCGGGTCGAACCGCGACCTGGGCATCAAGTCCATCGTCGTCAACGGCCACACGCTGAGCCCGACCGACGCGAGCTACGAGCGGCACGACGACACCGGCGGGACCATGGCCGGCCAGGAAGGGCTGTGGTGGAACGGGGCGCTGACCTTCTCCACCCCGTCGTCGCTCTACGGCGCGGCCGCCGACACCGTCATCGACAAGGCGACCTCCGGCAGCAGCGCCGCCGCTCCGGAGGCCGACAGCGCCGCCACGGGCGGCAGCGACGGCGCCGCCACCGGCTCCTCGACCATCACCATCAACGCCCGCGGCACCGCCGCGGCGGGCCAGAACGCGCACTTCACGGTGCTGGCGGACGGCAAGGCGATCGGCGAGGGGACGGCCGGCACGGACTCGAAGGACTTCTCCTTCAAGACCGATCTCGCCGCCGATCAGGCGCACAAGATCCAGGTCCAGTACGACAACGACGCCACGGTGAACGGCCAGGACCGCAACCTGCATGTCGGCAGCGTGACCATCAACGGCCACGAATACGCCCCGACCGACTCCGCGGTCAGCTACGACAGGGGCGCGCTCGACGGCAAGGACGTCATCAAGGGGCAGGCCGACCTGTGGTGGAACGGCACGCTGGTGGTCGAGGCCGACAAGGGCCTGTTCACCGCCGACTCCGCCTCCGCGCCCTCCGCAGCGCCGAGCACGCCGCCGAGTACGGTCCCGGCTGCCCCGACCGCCCCGGTGACCACCCCCTCCACGGACAGCGGCGCCGGGTCCGCCAGCGGCTACCTGCACACCGAGGGCAGCCAGATCGTCGACAGCGCCGGCAACAACGTGAAGCTGACCGGTGTCAACTGGTTCGGCGCGGAGGGTTATGCCTTCGCCCCGCAGGGCTTGTGGCAGGACAGCTACAAGAACATCATGGACCAGATGCAGGACCAGGGCTTCAACACCATCCGTCTGCCCTGGTCGGACGCCATGCTGGACAACGGCCGCATGCCGACCGGCATCGACTATTCGAAGAATCCGGAGCTTCAGGGCAAGACCAGCCTTGAGGTGTTCGACAAGATCATCGACTACGCCGATCAGACCGGCATGAAGATCATCCTCGACCACCACCGCTCCGGCGACGGCGCCTCGGCCAACGAGAACGGGCTCTGGTACACCAGCCAGTATCCGGAATCGAAGATGACCGAGAACTGGAAGATGCTGGCCCAGCGCTACGCCGACAACCCGTCGGTCGTCGCCGCCGACCTGCACAACGAGCCGCACGGCCAGGCCACCTGGGGCGACGGCAACCAGGCCACCGACTGGAAGGCCGCGGCGGAGCGCATCGGCAACGCCGTCCAGTCGGTCAACCCGAACTGGCTGCTGATCGTCGAGGGCGTCGAGAACTCGTCGGAGGGGACCTACTGGTGGGGCGGCAACCTGGACGGCGTGAAGACCGACCCGGTCGACTTCAACGTCGACAACAAGCTGGTCTATTCCGTCCACGACTACCCGCCGTCGATGGCCGGCTTCGGCTGGTTCGACGATCCCGCCTATCCGAGCAACATGAAGGACATCTGGACGGACGCCTGGGGCTGGATCGTCCAGAAGGACATCGCGCCGGTCCTCGTCGGCGAGTTCGGCACCAAGCTGGAGACCAGTCAGGACAAGCAGTGGCTCGACGCCATGGTCAAGTACATGGACGGCGACTACAACGGCGACGGCAAGTCCGACCTTGCGGCGGGCGACCAGGGCGTCAGCTTCACCTACTGGGCCTGGAGCCCCGGCTCGGGCGACACCGGCGGCATCATGACCGACGACTGGGCGGTGAACACGGCGAAGATGCACGCCATCGAGCCGGCCCTGTTCGACGGCACGATCGCCTGATCGCAGGTTCCGCTCTTTGAAGGAGGGGCCCGGCGCCGGACGATCTCCGGCACCGGGCCCCTCCCGTTTTCAAACGCCGCGCTTACGCCGAGGCCGCCCCGCGCGGGCGGAACAGCGCCTCCGCTTCGGCCCGCGGGTCGCGGAAAAGGGTGGCCGGCTGTCCGGGGCGCCCGCCGCCGCCGGCCAGGATGGCCACCGTCTCGGCCAGCCACAGATAGGGTCCGCTGCGTCCGGCCTCCGGGAGGCGGGACAGGTCGCGCAGGTAATTGCCGACCGCCTGGGTCAGCGCCGGCTCGCCTGTGGCGCCCTGGACGCGGCCGGCGGCGGCGGCGAAGCGCCGGCGCTCCTCCGCGTCCGTCTTCACCCGTTCCTCCACGGCTTTCAGGAGCGCCGTCCGGGTGCGGGGACTGTTCAGCAGGTTCAGGGCCATCACGACCGGATCGACCGGCCTCGCGGGGCGCGAGGCGGGGGCATCCACGGCGGAATCCCTCATGCTGCGCCGCGGGTCGGCCCAGCGGCGCGTCGACTGTCCGTGCTGCATGGAATGTTTGGCTTTCTTTCCCCGGAAGGGCCGAGCAGCCCTTCAGATGGTGTAGGTTCCCTCGAACAGGTCGCCGAGCGCGAGGCGCATCAGGGACCGGGTCCGGGTGACGCGCCGATGCTCGTCGCGCGCGGTGACCATATGACAACGCCGGCAGAGCCACCGCCGTTCCATGGCGTTCTCCGCGGACAGCTCGATCGCGGCGGCGCGGCGGCGGTACAGCCCGACGATGCTGCGCGAGGTCCGGACCCCGGCATATTCGACCACGTCCGGCCAGGGGGCCAAGTCGCCTTCGTCGCTGAACCAGATCCCGTCAGGCGACAGCCAGCGGCCGTCCGGCAGGCAGCGCAACGTATGGCCGTGCGGGCGCCCGCAATGCTCGCAATGCGGAGCCGCGGTGCCGGGGACGACGGGACGGTCCTGATGTTCGGCGGGACGGTCGATGAGGCGGGCCATTCTGACCAGGGATGGTGGCTGCGAACAAAACCAAAACCGAATCTAGCGCATCGCACGGTCCGTGGGAATCCCCAACGATGGCCCGGCGGCGGTAATTCTTCGATCGCAGGTTATGACGAAAGCCGTGCGCGCCGCCGCCTCGGCACCTTCCGCGGGACCCGGCCGCCGCTTTTGCAAGCCGGCGGCGCCGGTCGGCGCATTTTGCCTCTGGTTCCGGTGCGCCACTGCCTATACGCTGTCAGGTAAATCGGAGCTACAGGTCATGGAAAAGGTAACTGTGCCGCAGACTTCGGCCGCGTCCGCCCCCGACAACGCCACCGATGGTGGTGTGAAACAGCGTGTCGACTTCGAACTGAACGGCGCCCGCATCGTCGCGTTCCTCGACAGCGACCAGCCCACCCAGCCCGGCGGCATCATGTGGCCGCAGGTTGCCGAATCCTACGCCGCGGAGCAGGGGATCGGCATGAGCGACGCCCGCTGGTACAGCGTGCAGCCCTACCGCTTCGCGAACGGGCGCCCCAACGTCAACGAATACCGCCCCAACGGCCAGACCTGGAAATTCGAGACCAACCTGAACACGGCGGCGGAGATCGTCCGCCGCCTCGGTCTGGACCTCGATTCCCTGCCGCTCGACATCTGATCCCACGCAAAGCGGAGTGATGCGCGGCTGCGCGCCCGCGCATCTATGCGGCTGCGCGCCCGCGCATCTATAGAGTGACGCCGGGCGCTGGCGCTTGTCACGACAATGCCGGGCGCTTACGCGCCCGGGGGCACCACGAAGCAGGCCATGCCCATGCCCGTCAGGCTGGCGCAGCTCTGCGCCGCGTCCTGCTGGGTCAGGCCGGTCAGCCGGGCGCGGTAGAGCGGCCCGTTCTGGGTGTCCACGGTCTGCACCACCCGCTCCGTGCGGCTCAACGTGCCCGGCATGGAGCGGCGCGCCCGGTCGATGATGCGGGCGCTGTCGTCGGGCGACCGGAAGGCGCCGAGCTGGACGGTCCAGCCGCCCGCCGCGGCGACCTTCACCGGCAGCGGCGTGGCCGCGATGACCGGAGGGGGCAGGGGGGCCACCGGCGGGGCCGGCACCGGAGTCACTGGCACCACCGGGGCCGGAGCGGCGGAGATGGGCGGAGGCTGCGTGACGGGCAGGCTGGCGACCTCCACCGCGCCACCGGTGATGCCGCCCTCCAGGCGCGGCGACACCGACGCGATGTAGCGCCGCGTCTCGCCGGGCAGGCGGCGGTTGCCGGCCAGATAGTCGGCGTAGCAGCCCGGCCCGCAATTGTAGGCGCCGAGGAAGCCTGGCGAGCCGAACAGGTCGTACATTTCTCTAAGATAGGCGGTGCCCGCCAGGATGTTGTCCCGCGGGTGATAGGGGTCGGAGCCCAGCCCGTGCTTGCGGCGCATCTCCGAATAGGTCACTGGCATCACCTGCATCAGGCCCATGGCGCCGGCGTGGCTGGTGATCGGGCGCCCGTTCATCATGGTGCGCCCGCCGCTCTCCTGGCGGATGACCTCGCGAATCCACTGCTCCGGCATGCCGAAGCGGCGCGAGGCCTCCGCGATGTGGGCGTCGATGTTGGTGTCGCGGGAGGAGGATGACGGGTCGCTGGCGCACGCCGCGAGAAGGCCGGACAGAAGGGCCGCCGTCAGGAGCGATTTTCTGAAACGCACAGTGCCGTCCACCTGTTGTGACGATCGATCGGATGACCGGTGGGTGACCGGGACGGCAAGATTGCACATTTCCCTCAAATCCTGAATGGCCCTGTCTGTGACCAATGGCTCTGTGACCAATGGCGCTGTAGCCACCAGCCCATTGTGACGCTGGCGTTTCAGAAAAAATGCGGAGCGATGAAAAAAGCTCTTGCCGGGTTTGGCCGAGGCGCCTATAACCCGGCTCCCACGACGCCGGGGCCGCTGAGAAG
>NZ_VITH01000030.1 GCF_007827815.1 Azospirillum brasilense | reverse complement strand
ACCGAGATGGTGATGCCGGGCGACAACATCTCCATGGAAGTCGAGCTGATCGCTCCGATCGCCATGGACGAGGGCCTGCGCTTCGCCATCCGCGAGGGTGGCCGCACGGTCGGCGCCGGCGTCGTCGCCTCGATCATCAAGTAAGTTGAAGGAGTCGATCCCGCCGCCGTTCCATCCGTGGTTCGGCGACGGGATCGGTCCCTGTCGATTTCGGCATGCCGGCCGATAAAAAGGCTAGCAAGCCACGCGGCTATGCGCTATAAGCTCCGCTCCCCGCCGGGGGTAGAGCCTGCGGCGATAGGAGTGTAGCTCAATTGGTAGAGCACCGGTCTCCAAAACCGGGGGCTGGGGGTTCGAGCCCCTCCACTCCTGCCACGCCGTACCGAACCAGAACGGGCCGCTGACCGCGCCCTACACGTCGCACCGGAGCCCGCACGGTCTACGATGGCTAAAGTGAACCCCGCAGAATTCGCGCGCGACGTCCGCCGCGAGGTGGCCAAGGTCACCTGGCCGACCCGCAAGGAAACCGGCGTGACGACCGCCATGGTGTTCGTCATGGTGGTGCTGGCTTCGCTGTTCTTCCTCGTCGTGGATCAGGTGCTGGCCTTCGCCGTCCGTATGATCCTTGGGCTGGGAGCCTGATCGCCATGGCCGCGCGCTGGTACGTCGTTCACGTCTATTCGGGCTTCGAAAAGAAGGTTTCCCAGGCCATCCGCGAAAAGGCGGCTCAGAAGGGTCTGGAAGACAAGTTCGAAGAGATCCTGGTGCCGACCGAGGAAGTGGTCGAGGTGCGCCGGGGTTCCAAGATCAACACCGAGCGGAAGTTCTTCCCCGGCTACGTCCTCATCAAGATGGATTTGACGGACGAGTCCTGGCATCTCGTGAAGAACACGCCGAAGGTCACCGGCTTCCTGGGCGGGGGCGGCAAGCCGCAGCCGATCAGCCAGCGCGAAGCCGAGCGGATCATCCATCAGGTGCAGGAAGGCTTTGAGCGCCCCAAGCCCTCGATCACCTTCGAGGTGGGCGAGCAGGTTCGTGTGAGCGACGGCCCCTTCACCTCCTTCAACGGCACCGTCGAGGAAGT
The DNA here is from genome assembly GCF_007827815.1 of Azospirillum brasilense. Taxonomy (GTDB): domain Bacteria; phylum Pseudomonadota; class Alphaproteobacteria; order Azospirillales; family Azospirillaceae; genus Azospirillum; species Azospirillum brasilense_C. The sequence continues at coordinate 15,581 of NZ_VITH01000030.1, read as the reverse complement.
CGACGAGGAGAAGGCCCGCCTCAAGGTGGCGGTGTCGATCTTCGGCCGCTCCACGCCGGTCGAGCTGGAATACACCCAGGTCGAGAAGGTCTGAGACCAACCGTTTTCCCGGGGCACGTGATGAACAGTCACGTGCTCCTTTCTGCTGCGGAAGGCCCGCCATAGCCGCACCGCAAAGCCCCGCGACGCCGGACAGCGTATCGAGGCGTCGTATCTGGAGGTTGTGACATGGCAAAGAAAATCGTCGGCTTCATCAAGCTGCAGGTTCCGGCCGGCAAGGCGAATCCGTCGCCGCCCATCGGCCCGGCGCTCGGTCAGCGCGGCCTGAACATCATGGAGTTCTGCAAGGCGTTCAACGCCAAGACGCAGGACCTGGAAGTCGGTATGCCGATCCCGGTGGTTATCACCGCGTACGGCGACCGTACCTTCACCTTCGTCACGAAGACCCCGCCGGTCAGCTACTTCCTGAAGAAGGCCGCTGGCATCGACAAGGGCTCGCAGACCACCGGCAAGGGCGCTTTCGCCGGCAAGATCACGAAGACCCAGATTCGTGACATCGCCGAGAAGAAGATGAAGGACCTGAACGCCCACGACGTCGAGGCGGCCGCGAGCATGATCGCTGGTTCCGCCCGCTCGATGGGCCTCGAAGTGGTGGAGGGCTGATCCCATGGCGAAGCTCGGCAAGCGTCTGACCGATTCCTACAAGAAGGTCGACCGCGAGGCGCTCTACTCCCTGGAAGGCGCCGTCTCCCTGATCAAGGGCCTGCCCAAGGCGAAGTTCGATGAGACCATCGAGATCGCCATGAACCTGGGCATCGATCCGCGTCACGCCGACCAGATGGTCCGCGGCGTGGTGAACCTGCCGAACGGCACGGGCAAGACCGTGCGCGTCGCCGTGTTCGCCAAGGGCACCAAGGCGGACGACGCCCTGGCCGCCGGCGCGGACATCGTCGGCGCCGACGATCTGGCCGAGAAGATCCTGGCCGGCAACATCGACTTCGACCGCTGCATCGCGTCCCCGGACATGATGGGCGTCGTCGGCAAGCTCGGTAAGGTGCTCGGCCCGCGCGGCCTGATGCCGAACCCGAAGCTCGGCACCGTGACCCCCGACGTGGCCGGCGCCGTCAAGGCCGCCAAGGCCGGCGCCGTGGAGTTCCGCGCCGAGAAGACCGGCATCGTGCACGCCGGCGTCGGCAAGGCCAGCTTCTCGGAAGAGGCCCTGGTGCAGAACATCCGCGCCTTCGTGGATGCCATCACCCGTGCCAAGCCGACCGGTGCCAAGGGCCAGTACCTGCTGAAGGTCTCGCTGTCCTCGACCATGGGCCCGGGCCTGAAGCTGGATCTGTCCACTCTGGCCGCCACGGCCTGAGTGACCTGAGTTTCGCCGCCGGCACCCTCGGGAACCGGCGGCGATCGGGTGTCCCTGCGGGGATGCCCACCCTGTCCAAGACCGCTGGCGCCCGCGTCTCTCCGGAGGCAAAGGCTTAAACCCGCCAGAGCAGACAGGAGTTGAACCGTTAACCACGCGGGCTTGCCCGCGGTTCAGGAACGGCTCGAACTTCTGGGACAGGTTCGCCGGGGCTCCCCACCGAAAGGGAAGGGGTCCCTTGTAAACCTCTGTGCAAGGAGGCGATCCGTGGATCGTACACAAAAAGAAGCGACGATCGCGGACCTGCAGTCGAAGCTCCAGGAAACGGGCCTGGTGGTGGTCACCCACCATCTCGGCCTGACGGTGGCGGAAGTCACCGACCTGCGTGGCAAGATTCGGGCCGCGGGCGCGAGCTTCAAGGTGACGAAGAACCGGCTCGCCCGCCGCGCCCTTCAGGGCACGCAGTTCGAAGGTCTGGACGGTCTCTTCAAGGGGCCGACCGCGATCGCCTACTCGAAGGATCCCGTCGCGGCCGCCAAGGTGGTGGCCGACTACGCGAAGACCAACGAGAAGCTGAAGATCGTCGGCGCCGCTCTCGGCGACCAGATCCTCGACGCGGAGGGAGTGAAGGCTCTCGCCACGCTCCCGTCGCTGGACGAACTGCGCGCCAAGCTCGTGGGCATGATCCAGACTCCGGCGACCCGCATCGCCGGCGTCCTCCAGGCTCCGGGCGGCCAGGTCGCCCGTGTGCTGGCGGCCTACGCGAAGAAGGACGAGGCGGCCTGAGCCGCATCCGTCTAGCTGTCTACCCATCCCAGAACATCGAGTTGTTGGAGCATTAAAATGGCTGATCTGCAGAAGCTGGTCGACGATCTCTCGGCCCTGACCGTCATCGAGGCCGCCGAGCTGTCGAAGCTGCTGGAAGAGAAGTGGGGCGTTTCCGCCGCCGCTCCGGTGGCCGTTGCCGCCGCCGGTCCGGCCGCCGCCGCCGCCCCGGTCGAAGAGCAGACCGAGTTCAACGTGATCCTCGCCGACGCCGGCGACAAGAAGATCAACGTGATCAAGGAAGTCCGCGCCATCACCGGCCTGGGCCTGAAGGAAGCCAAGGACCTGGTCGAAGGCGCCCCGAAGCCGGTCAAGGAGGCCGTGTCGAAGGACGAGGCCGCCAAGATCAAGAAGCAGCTTGAAGAGGCCGGCGCCAAGGTCGATATTAAGTAAGACCCGTCTTGCTGCGACGGATAAGACATATCCACGCCGGACGGCGGCCGGTCCCCGAGGGGGCCTGCCGCCGCACGGCGTTTTCTGCCTTCCACCGGACCGGGTTTCTCGGTCCGGCTCTTTCCGTCCCTGCATAAGGGGCGGGCCGCGCGATCATCGCCGCGTCGCGGCGAGCACCCTGGTTCGCGTGCTTCTGGTCGAGCGTACTCACGATTCTGACGTTTGGGGACATCCATGGCCAAATCCTTTACGGGTCGAAAGCGTGTTCGGAAGAGCTTCGGGCGCATCCCGGAAGTCACCCAGATGCCCAACCTCATCGAGGTGCAGCGCAGCTCCTACGACCACTTCCTGCAAATGGACGTCCCGCCGGAGAAGCGGGCCAACCTGGGTCTGCAGGAGGTGTTCCGGTCGGTGTTCCCGATCAAGGACTTCTCCGACCGCGCCGTCCTCGACTTCGTGAAGTACGAGCTTGAGCAGCCTAAGTATGACGTCGAGGAGTGCCAGCAGCGTGGCATGACCTTCGCCGCCCCGCTGAAGGTGACCTTGCGCCTCTCCGTCTTCGACGTGGAAGAGGACACAGGCCTGCGCTCGATCCGCGACATCAAGGAGCAGGACGTCTACATGGGCGACATGCCCCTGATGACGGCCAACGGCACCTTCATCATCAACGGCACCGAGCGCGTCATCGTCTCGCAGATGCACCGCAGCCCGGGCGTCTTCTTCGACCATGACAAGGGCAAGACCCATTCGTCGGGCAAGTATCTCTTCGCCGCCCGCGTGATCCCGTACCGCGGCTCCTGGCTGGACTTCGAGTTCGACGCCAAGGACCTCGTCTACGTGCGCATCGACCGCCGCCGCAAGCTGCCGGCCACCACGCTGCTGTTCGCCCTGGACGGCGCGGAGACCGAGGCGCTGCGCGCCGAGCGCAAGGCGCAGAAGAAGGACCTGCTGCCCTACGAGGCGCAGGGCATGGCGAAGGAAGAAATCCTCAATTTCTTCTACGACACCATCACCTACACCCGCGCGTCGGGCGGCTGGAAGACCCCCTTCAACGCCGACCGCATGAAGGGCGTGAAGGTCGCCTCCGACCTCGTGGATGCGGCCTCCGGCCAGGTCGTCGCCGAGGCCGGCACCAAGATGACGCCGCGCCTGATCAAGAAGCTGGTCGAGGGTGGCCTCGCCGAGCAGCTCGTCTCCACCGAGGAGCTGACCGGCCGCTACCTCGCCGTCGACATCATCAACGAGCGGACCGGCGAAGTCCTGTTCGAAGCCGGTGACGAATTGTCGGCGAGCGACCTCGACAAGCTGGAGAAGGCCGGCGTCGACGAGCTGCCGGTGCTGGCGATTGACCACCTGAACGTCGGCGCCTACATCCGCAACACGATGGCGGCCGACCGCAACGCGTCCCGCGAGGATGCGCTGATCGACATCTACCGCGTCATGCGTCCGGGCGAGCCGCCGACCCTGGAGTCGGCCGAGGCGCTGTTCGCCGGCCTGTTCTTCGACAGCGAGCGCTACGACCTGTCGGCGGTGGGCCGCGTCAAGATGAACGCCCGCCTGAACTTCCAGACCGAGGACAGCGTCCGCGTCCTGCGCAAGCAGGACATCATGTCGATCCTCAAGGTCCTGGTGAACCTGAAGGACGGCCGCGGCGAGATCGACGACATCGACCATCTCGGCAACCGCCGCGTCCGCTCGGTCGGCGAGCTGATGGAGAACCAGTACCGCGTCGGTCTGCTGCGCATGGAGCGCGCGATCCGCGAGCGCATGAGCTCGGTCGAGATCGACACGGTCATGCCGCACGACCTGATCAACGCCAAGCCGGCGGCCGCCGCCGTGCGCGAGTTCTTCGGCTCGTCGCAGCTCTCGCAGTTCATGGACCAGACCAACCCGCTGTCCGAGATCACGCACAAGCGTCGTCTCTCGGCTCTCGGCCCGGGCGGTCTGACCCGCGAGCGCGCCGGCTTCGAGGTGCGCGACGTGCACCCGACGCACTACGGCCGCATCTGCCCGATTGAGACGCCCGAAGGTCCGAACATCGGTCTGATCAACTCGCTGGCGACCTACGCCCGCGTGAACCAGTACGGCTTCATCGAGAGCCCGTACCGCAAGGTGCGCGACAGCATCGTCACCGACGAGGTGGTCTACCTCTCCGCCATGGAGGAGGGCCGCTACGTCGTCGCCCAGGCCAACGCCGAGCTGGACGCGGACAACCGCTTCGCCGCCGACCTCGTGTCGTGCCGGCAGGGCGGCGAGTACCTGATGTTCCGCCCGGAGGCCATCGACCTGATCGACGTGTCGCCGAAGCAGCTCGTTTCCGTCGCCGCGGCGCTGATCCCGTTCCTCGAGAACGACGACGCGAACCGCGCGCTGATGGGCTCGAACATGCAGCGTCAGGCGGTGCCGCTGGTCAAGGCCGACGCGCCGCTGGTCGGCACGGGCATGGAGGCCACGGTCGCCCGCGACAGCGGCGTGACCATCGTCGCCAAGCGCAAGGGCATCGTCGACCAGATCGACGCGACCCGCATCGTGGTCCGGGCGACCGACTCGTCCGACGCCACGGCGCCGGGTGTGGACATCTACAACCTGCTGAAGTTCCAGCGTTCCAACCAGAACACCTGCATCACCCAGCGTCCGCTGGTGAAGGTGGGCGACCGCGTGGCGGCCGGCGACATCATCGCCGACGGCCCCTCGACGGAGCTGGGCGAGCTGGCGCTGGGCCGCAATGTGCTCGTCGCCTTCATGCCGTGGAACGGCTACAACTTCGAGGACTCGATCCTCATCAACGAGCGCATCGTCAAGGACGACGTCTTCACCTCGATCCACATCGAGGAGTTCGAGGTCATGGCCCGCGACACCAAGCTGGGCCAGGAGGAAATCACCCGCGACATTCCGAACGTCGGTGAGGAAGCCCTCAAGAACCTCGACGAGGCCGGCATCGTCTACATCGGCGCCGAGGTCCGTCCGGGCGACATCCTGGTCGGCAAGGTGACGCCGAAGGGCGAAAGCCCGATGACGCCGGAAGAGAAGCTGCTGCGCGCCATCTTCGGCGAGAAGGCGTCCGACGTCCGCGACACCTCGCTGCGCCTGCCGCCGGGTGTGGCCGGGACGATCGTCGAGGTCCGCGTGTTCAGCCGCCGCGGCGTCGACAAGGACGAGCGCGCCCTGGCGATTGAGCGGGCCGAGATCGAGAAGCTGGCCAAGGACCGCGACGACGAGCGCGCGATCCTGGAGCGCAGCTTCTACACCCGCCTGAAGGAGGTCATCCTCGGCCAGACCGCCCAGTCCGGTCCGAAGGGCATGAAGGCCGGCACGGTCCTGACCGACGCCGAGCTGGCGAACCTGACCAAGGGCCAGTGGCGCCAGATCTCCATCGCCGACGAGCAGGTGATGGAGACGGTGGAGAGCCTGGGCAAGGTCTTCGACGACTCGATCCAGGCGCTGCAGAACCGCTTCGAGAACAAGGTCGAGAAGCTGCAGCGCGGCGACGAGCTGCCGCCGGGCGTGATGAAGATGGTCAAGGTCTTCGTCGCGGTGAAGCGCAAGCTGCAGCCGGGCGACAAGATGGCCGGCCGCCACGGCAACAAGGGCGTGGTCTCCCGCATCCTGCCGCAGGAGGACATGCCGTACCTCGAGGACGGCCAGCCGGTCGACCTGGTGCTGAACCCGCTGGGCGTGCCGTCGCGCATGAACATCGGTCAGATCCTGGAGACCCACCTGGGCTGGGCGTCGGCCGGCCTCGGCAAGCAGATCGGCCGCGCCATCGACCAGTACCGTCTCGCCATGAAGGGCCGCGGCGACGCCGCCCAGACCATGGACGGGCTGCGCATCACGCTGAAGGAAGCCTACGGCCAGAAGGTCTACGACGACCAGATCGCCGACATGACCGAGGGCGAGCTGCTGGAGCTGGGCGGCAACCTGCGCAAGGGCGTTCCCTTCGCCACGCCGGTCTTCGACGGCGCGCGCGAGGAGGACATCTGCCAGCAGCTGGAGAAGGCGGGTCTGGACCGCTCCGGTCAGGTCACCCTGATCGACGGCCGCACCGGCGAGGCCTTCGACCGCAAGGTGACCGTCGGCTACATCTACATGCTGAAGCTGCACCACTTGGTGGACGACAAGATCCACGCGCGCTCGATCGGTCCGTACTCGCTGGTCACCCAGCAGCCGCTCGGCGGTAAGGCCCAGTTCGGCGGACAGCGGTTCGGTGAAATGGAAGTGTGGGCGCTCGAAGCCTACGGCGCCGCCTACACGCTGCAGGAAATGCTCACGGTCAAGTCGGACGACGTGTCCGGCCGCACCAAGGTCTACGAGGCGATCGTCCGCGGCGACGACAACTTCGAGGCGGGCATCCCTGAGTCCTTCAACGTTCTGGTCAAGGAGCTGCGCTCCCTGGGCTTGAACGTCGAGCTGAACCAGCGGTCGTACTGAGCCCAAGAGACTTGAACCCGCCGGAGGAGGGGCCATGTTGGCCCCTTCCGGCGGGAACTGCCCTTAACCGACAACGCGGCGCTGCCAGCGGGAGACGGTCATGAACGAGTTGATGAATATTTTCGGCCAAGTCCAGGGTCCCCAGAGCTTCGATCAGATCCGCATCCAGATCGCGAGCCCCGAGCGCATCCGGTCCTGGTCGTTCGGCGAGATCAAGAAGCCGGAAACCATCAACTATCGCACTTTCAAGCCTGAGCGCGACGGCCTGTTCTGCGCCCGCATCTTCGGCCCGATCAAGGACTACGAGTGCTTGTGCGGCAAGTACAAGCGCATGAAGTACCGTGGCATCATCTGCGAGAAGTGCGGCGTCGAGGTCACGCTGTCGAAGGTCCGGCGCGAGCGCATGGGCCACATCGAGCTGGCCTCGCCGGTCGCCCACATCTGGTTCCTGAAGTCCCTGCCGAGCCGCATCGGTCTGTTGCTCGACATGACGCTGAAGGATCTGGAGCGCATCCTCTATTTCGAGAATTACGTCGTCATCGAGCCGGGCCTGACCCCGCTGAAGCTGCACCAGCTGCTCAGCGAGGAGGAGTTCGTCTCCGCCCAGGACGAGTACGGCGAGGACGCCTTCACCGCCTCCATCGGTGCCGAGGCGCTGCGCATCATGCTGTCGGCGCTCGACATGGAGGAGGAGAAGAAGACCTGCCGCGAGGAGCTGCGGGACACCTCGTCCGAGGCCAAGCGCAAGAAGCTCGTGAAGCGCCTGAAGCTGATCGACGCGTTCCTGTCGTCGCAGTCGCGTCCGGAATGGATGATCCTGGAAGTCATTCCGGTGATCCCGCCGGAGCTGCGCCCGCTCGTCCCGCTGGACGGCGGCCGCTTCGCCACGTCCGACCTGAACGACCTGTACCGCCGTGTCATCAACCGCAACAACCGTCTGAAGCGGCTGATCGAGCTGAAGGCGCCGGACATCATCGTCCGCAACGAGAAGCGCATGCTGCAGGAGGCCGTCGACGCGCTGTTCGACAACGGCCGCCGCGGCCGCGTCATCACCGGCGCCAACAAGCGTCCGCTAAAGTCGCTGTCCGACATGCTGAAGGGCAAGCAGGGCCGCTTCCGTCAGAACCTCCTCGGCAAGCGCGTCGACTACTCGGGCCGTTCGGTCATCGTGGTCGGTCCGGAGCTGAAGCTGCACCAGTGCGGCCTGCCGAAGAAGATGGCGCTGGAGCTGTTCAAGCCCTTCATCTACGCGAAGCTGGAGCTGTACGGCCTCGCCTCGACCATCAAGGCCGCCAAGCGGATGGTCGAGAAGGAGCGTCCCGAGGTGTGGGACATCCTTGAAGAGGTCATCCGCGAGCATCCGGTGATGCTGAACCGCGCGCCGACGCTGCACCGCCTGGGCATCCAGGCCTTCGAGCCGACGCTGATCGAAGGCAAGGCGATCCAGCTCCACCCGCTGGTCTGCACCGCCTTCAACGCGGACTTTGACGGCGACCAGATGGCCGTGCACGTCCCGCTGAGCCTTGAGGCCCAGCTGGAAGCGCGCGTCCTGATGATGTCGACCAACAACATCCTGTCGCCCGCCAACGGCAAGCCGATCATCGTGCCGTCGCAGGACATCGTGCTGGGTCTCTACTACATCACGATGGACCGGCCGGGCGAGAAGGGCGAGGGCATGACCTTCGCCAACGTCGGCGAGATCGAGCAGGCGCTGGACGCCAAGGTCGTGACGCTGCACGCCAAGGTGAAGGCGCGCTACAAGGGCGTGGACGAGAACGGCGACGAGAAGATTTCCATCGTGGAGACGACTCCGGGCCGCATGCTGCTGTCCGAGATCCTGCCGCGCAACCCGGCGGTGCCCTTCTCGCTGATCAACCGCCTGCTGACCAAGAAGGACGTCGGCAACGTCATCGACGCCGTCTACCGCCATTGCGGTCAGAAGGAGACGGTGATCTTCGCCGACCGCCTGATGAAGCTCGGCTTCGGCCACGCCTGCCGCGCCGGCATCTCCTTCGGCAAGGATGACATGGTCATCCCCGAGGCGAAGAAGAAGCTGGTCAACGACAGCAAGGAGCGGGTGAAGGAGTTCGAGCAGCAGTATCTCGACGGTCTGATCACCCAGGGCGAGAAGTACAACAAGGTCGTCGACGTCTGGTCGGAGTGCACCGAGAAGGTGGCGACGGAGATGATGAAGGTCATCTCCGACACCGCCCCCGGCAAGCCGGTGAACTCGGTCTACATGATGGCCCACTCCGGTGCGCGTGGCTCGGCCGCCCAGATCCGCCAGCTGGCGGGCATGCGCGGCCTGATGGCCAAGCCGTCGGGCGAGATCATCGAGACGCCGATCATCTCGAACTTCAAGGAAGGCCTGACCGTGCTGGAGTACTTCAACTCCACCCACGGCGCCCGCAAGGGGCTGGCCGACACCGCCTTGAAGACGGCGAACTCCGGTTACCTGACCCGTCGTCTCGTCGACGTGGCCCAGGACGCCATCATCGTCGAGACCGATTGCGGCACCGACAAGGGCATCACCGTCAAGGCCGTCATCGACGGCGGCGAGGTCATCTCCCCGCTGGGCGACCGCATCCTCGGCCGCACCGTGGTCGGCGACCTGATCGACCCGCTGAACGGCGAGCTGATCGTGCCGAACGCCGGCCTGATCGACGAGCCCACGGTGGACCGCATCGAGCGTTCGGGCATCGACAGCGTCATGATCCGCTCGGTTCTGACCTGCGAGACCAAGGACGGCGTCTGCGCCAAGTGCTACGGCCGCGATCTGGCCCGCGGCACGCTGGTCAACGTCGGCGAGGCGGTCGGCGTCATCGCCGCCCAGTCGATCGGCGAGCCGGGCACGCAGCTCACCATGCGCACGTTCCACATCGGTGGCGCGGCGCAGCGCGGTGCCGAGCAGAGCCAGGTGGAGGCGGCGTTCGATGCCACGGTGCGGATCCACAACCGCAACGTCGTTATCAACTCCTCCAACATCCCGGTGGTCATGGGCCGCAGCACCGAGGTGATCCTGCTCGACGAGCAGGGCCGCGAGCGGGCGCGTCATCGCGTTCCGTACGGCGCGAAGCTGTTGGCCGACGAGGGCGTGAAGGTCGAGCGCGGGCAGAAGCTGGCCGAGTGGGACCCCTACACCCTGCCGATCATCACCGAGCGCGAGGGTACCGCCCACTACGTCGACCTCGTGGAAGGCATCTCCATGCGCGAGGTGATGGACGAGGCGACCGGCATCTCCTCGAAGGTCGTGGTGGACTGGCGCCAGCAGCCGCGCGGTGCGGATCTGAAGCCGCGCATCACGCTGCGCGACGAGCGGGGCGAGATCATCACGCTGGCCAACGGTCTGGAGGCCCGCTACTTCATGTCGGTGGACGCCATCCTCTCGGTGGAGAACGGCGCCCATGTTCGGGCCGGCGACGTGCTGGCGCGTATCCCGCGCGAGTCGTCCAAGACCCGCGACATCACGGGCGGTCTGCCGCGCGTGGCCGAGCTGTTCGAGGCGCGCCGTCCGAAGGACTTCGCGATCATCTCGGACCTCGACGGCCGCGTCGAGTTCGGCAAGGACTACAAGACCAAGCGCCGCATCGTCGTCCGCAACGACGAGACGGGGGACGAGCGCGAGTATCTGATCCCGAAGGGCAAGCACATCTCCGTGCAGGAGGGTGACTATGTCCAGCGCGGCGACCTGCTGATGGACGGCAACCCGGTGCCGCACGACATCCTGTCGGTGATGGGTGTGGAGGCTCTGGCCAACTACCTGATCAACGAGATCCAGGACGTCTATCGACTGCAGGGCGTGAAGATCAACGACAAGCACATCGAGGTGATCGTCCGCCAGATGCTGCAGAAGGTCGAGATCACCGACGCCGGCGAGACCACCTTCCTGGTGGGCGAGCAGGTCGACCGTCAGGAGTTCGACGAGGAGAACGAGAAGACCGTCGGCGAGGGGCTGAAGCCGGCCGCCGGCCACCCGGTTCTGCAGGGCATCACCAAGGCGTCGCTGCAGACCCGGTCCTTCATCTCCGCCGCGTCGTTCCAGGAAACCACCCGCGTCCTCACCGAGGCGGCGGTGTCGGGCAAGACCGACAACCTGGAAGGCCTGAAGGAGAACGTGATCGTCGGCCGCCTGATCCCGGCGGGCACGGGCTCGGTCGTCAACCGCCTGAAGCAGATCGCCGCCGAGCGCGACCGCGCCCTGGCGGAGGGCGAAACCGGCGACGGCGAGGCTCCGGCCCTGCCGCATCCGGGCGAGAGCACCGCGGCCTGAGGGCCCGGAGCCTCAGGCTTCGGCGCATAGGGTAGGGCAGGGGGCGCGTTCCGCAGGGGACGCGCCCCTTTCTCGTTTGTCCCGCCGGGTTTAGGATCGTCAACGCCACGCATCGGAGCCTCCGCCATGACCGAGAACGCGCCCAGCTTCGGCCTGCTGCTGTTTCCCAACGTCACGCAGCTCGACCTCACCGGCCCCTACGAGGTGCTGGCCCGTGTGCCGGGCGCGCAGGTCCATCTGCTGTGGAAAACGCTCGATCCGGTGCGCTCCGACACTGGCCTGACCATTCTCCCCACGGCGACCCTGTCCGACGCCCCGCCGCTTGATCTGCTCCTGGTTCCCGGCGGCGGTGGCATCAACGCGCTGCTGACCGACGAGGAGGTCCTGACCTTCCTGGCGGAGCGGGCGTCCGGCACTCGCTATCTCTCGGGGATCTGCACCGGCTCCCTGGTGCTCGGCGCCGCCGGGCTGCTGGAGGGCAAGCGTGCGGGCACGCACTGGGCCTCCCGCGACTTCCTCGCCGCCTTCGGTGCCGCGCCGGTGGCGGAGCGCGTGGTCGTGGACGGCACGCTGTTCACCGGCGGCGGCGTGACCGCGGGAATCGACGTGGCGCTGCGCATCGTCGCCGAACTGTTCGGTGAGCCGGCCGCGAAGCTCATCCAACTCTCCATCGAATACGATCCGAAGCCGCCCTTCGACGCCGGTTCGCCGGAAGGGGCGGGGGAGGGCGTGACGGCCGATCTTCTCGCCCGGATGCGCCCGATGCTCGACGCGCGGGCTGCCGCGGTGGCGGCGGGCGCCGAGGCGTTGCGCCGCCGCCGGTCGGCCCCCTCCGGCTGACGCCGAAACGTCGTCGAAGCGCACGACAAACGGTCATCTGCGCGCTTGACGGGTTCCCGGCGGACCCATATAGTCCGCGAACTTCAAAAGGAGCCTCGGGAAGGTCTTTCGTCCATCCCGTCCGGCATCCGGCTGAACCCAAGCGACATAGCTGAACGACCGGGTCCTCGCGGACCCATCCGACGGCGTTCGACCATTGGGCCCGCTCGAAGCCCCTCAGGCTTCGCAGGCGGGCTTTTGCATCGTCCGGTACCGCCGGGCGTTTTTCCAATCGGTCCGGCTCCGCCGGCCGATCGACCTGAAGGGATGAAGGGCAGATATGCCGACGATCAACCAGTTGATCCGTAAGCCGCGCGAGCCCTTGGCCGCGCGCAATAAGGTTCCCGCGATGGAGGCGTGCCCGCAGAAGCGTGGCGTCTGCACCCGCGTCTACACGACCACGCCGAAGAAGCCGAACTCGGCTCTGCGTAAGGTCGCCCGCGTTCGCCTGACGAACGGCTTCGAAGTGACCTCCTACATCCCCGGTGAAGGCCATAACCTCCAGGAACACTCGGTGGTTATGATCCGCGGCGGCCGTGTGAAGGATCTTCCCGGCGTTCGCTACCACATCATCCGCGGCACGCTCGATACCCAGGGCGTGAAGGACCGTAAGCAGCGTCGTTCGAAGTACGGCGCGAAGCGTCCGAAGTAAGGAGTATTCACGATGTCCCGTCGTCGTCGCGCCGAGAAGCGTGAGGTCCTGCCGGACGCCAAGTATGGCGACCGCGTCCTGACCAAGTTCATGAACTGCCTGATGCTGGACGGCAAGAAGTCCGCCGCCGAGCGCATCGTCTACGGCGCGCTCAGCCGCATCGAGGCCAAGACCAAGAACGAGCCGGTTCAGGTCTTCCACGACGCCCTGCTGAACGTGAAGCCGCATCTCGAAGTGCGCTCGCGTCGCGTCGGTGGCGCCACCTACCAGGTTCCGGTCGAGGTCCGCACGGACCGCGCCCAGGCCCTGGCCATCCGTTGGCTCATCGGCGCCGCCCGCGCCCGCTCGGAAAACACCATGACCGAGCGTCTGTCGGGTGAGCTGCTGGATGCCGCCAACCAGCGTGGCACAGCCGTGAAGAAGCGCGAAGACACCCATCGTATGGCGGAAGCCAACAAGGCCTTCTCGCACTACCGCTGGTAAGGCACCCACCGGCCCAGGTGCTTGTCATGCCCCGTTCCCATCCCCTGAACCGTTACCGCAACATCGGCATCATGGCCCACATCGATGCCGGGAAGACCACGACCACCGAACGGATTTTGTACTACACTGGAAAGTCGTACAAAATCGGCGAGGTGCACGAGGGCACCGCGGTGATGGATTGGATGGAGCAGGAACAGGAACGGGGCATCACCATCACCTCCGCGGCCACGACCTGCTTCTGGCGCGATCACCGCATCAACATCATCGACACGCCGGGTCACGTCGACTTCACGATCGAAGTCGAACGGTCCTTGCGCGTGCTCGACGGTGCGGTTGCGGTGTTCGATTCCGTTGCGGGGGTGGAGCCTCAGTCCGAGACCGTGTGGCGGCAGGCCGACAAGTACGGCGTGCCCCGCATGTGTTTCGTCAACAAGCTGGACCGCACCGGCGCGGACTTCTTCCGCTGCGTCGACATGATGAAGGAACGGCTGGGCGCCTTTCCGCTCGTCCTCCAGCTTCCGATCGGGTCCGAGGCCAGCTTTGTCGGCGTCGTCGATCTGGTCGCCATGCGCGCCATCGTCTGGAAAGAAGAGACGCTGGGCGCCGAATTCTATTACACCGACATTCCGGACGCTCTGAAGGACGCCGCGGCGCGCCACCGTCAGGCGCTGCTCGACGCCGTCCTGGAACTCGACGACGCGGCCATGGAGGCCTATCTCGAGTCCGGCCAGGAGCCGTCCGAAGAAACGCTGAAGGCCTGCATCCGCAAGGGCACCGTCGGCCTGCGCTTCGTGCCGGTCGTCTGCGGCTCCGCTTTCAAGAACAAGGGCATCCAGCCGATGCTGGACGCCGTGGTGGACTATCTGCCCGCTCCCGTGGACGTCGGGGCGGTGCGGGGGCACCGCGTCGGCAGCCCCGAGACGGACGAGCGCGCGCCGGACGACGCCGCTCCCTTCTCCGCGCTCGCCTTCAAGATCATGAACGACCCGTTCGTCGGGTCGCTGACCTTCGTGCGCGTCTATTCCGGCACCGTCGCCTCCGGCACCGCCGTGCTGAACCCCGGCAAGGACGAGAAGGAGCGCATCGGCCGCATGCTGCTGATGCACGCCAACAGCCGGGAGGAGATCGACGAGGCCTACGCCGGCGACATCGTCGCCTTCACCGCGTTGAAGAGCACGACGACCGGCGACACGCTGTGCGATCCCGCCAAGCCCATCGTCCTGGAACGGATGGAATTCCCGGAACCGGTCATCGAGGTGGCCGTCGAGCCGAAATCCAAGGCCGACCAGGAAAAGATGAGCATGGCGCTGTCCCGCCTCGCCCAGGAGGATCCGTCCTTCCGCGTGGCCGTCGACCATGAGAGCGGTCAGACGATCATCAAGGGCATGGGCGAACTGCATCTGGAGATCATCGTCGATCGCATGAAGCGGGAGTTCAAGGTCGATGCGAACGTCGGCGCGCCGCAGGTGGCGTACCGCGAGACCATCACCAAGACCGCCGAGATCGACCACACCCACAAGAAGCAGACCGGGGGTACCGGGCAGTTCGCCCGCGTTACGCTGGTCTTCGAGCCGCAGCCCGCCGGCAGCGGCTTCGTCTTCCAGAACAAGGTCGTCGGCGGCGCCGTGCCCAAGGAGTTCATTCCGGGCGTGCAGAAGGGGCTGGACGCATCGCTGCACAGCGGCGTGGTCGCCGGCTTCCCGGTCATCGACCTCAAGGTGACGCTGACCGACGGCGCCTTCCACGACGTCGACTCCTCGGTGCTCGCCTTCGAGATCGCCACCCGTGCGGCCTTCCGCGAAGGCATGCAGAAGGCCGGCCCGATGCTTCTGGAGCCGATCATGAGGGTTGAGGTGGTGACGCCCGAGGACTACATGGGCGACATCATCGGGGACCTGAACAGCCGCCGCGGCCAGATCACCGCCATGGACCAGCGCGGGAACGCCCGCTCGATCCAGGCGATGGTTCCGTTGGCGTCGATGTTCGGTTATGTGAACACCCTGCGCTCGATGAGCCAGGGACGCGCGCAGTACACGATGCAGTTCGACCACCACGAGCCGGTGCCGCAGACGATTGCGGAGACCATCCGCGCCAGGATGGCCTGAAACCGCTGGAACGACAAAGAGACGGAGAGCACACACCATGGCGAAGGCAAAGTTCGAGCGGAACAAGCCGCACTGCAACATCGGCACGATCGGCCACGTCGACCACGGCAAGACGTCGCTGACGGCGGCGATCACGAAGGTGCTGGCCGAGAGCGGCGGCGCGACCTTCACCGCCTA
>NZ_VITH01000029.1 GCF_007827815.1 Azospirillum brasilense | reverse complement strand
CGCTGTGGAAAACCGGCCCGCCTACGCCAGCTCTGGGGGGCGCTTCGGCGGGCCGGTTCCCCACAGCTCCTACACCACGTTCAGGGACGTGACCCGGACCAGGGCCGATTGGGTGGCTTGCTGAAGCTGTGGTTGTCGAAGGAGGACCGCTTTGTACCTGGCTACCCGGATCGGGCGGAGGTGATGGACTTGCTGGACCGCATCCGGCAGACTCAGGAGAAGCTGCTTATAGCAGCCCGCCAGATCGTGAATAGCCATTGATCCTGGCGTATCCTGTCCTGTTCCCTTTGCCGGCGACATAGCAAACTGCCATACTTTTACTATGCGCCAGATTGGACATACGCCGGCGTCCTTGATGGTTTTGCGCCAGCTGCCGCTGTGAAACGGCACGCGGCAGGCCCCCAAAGCTTCCATTATTATCAACGTGTTTGCGTGCCGATCGGCGTCAGGACCCCACGCCGATTCACAGATCTGGCGCCGTGAGGGGCTGAAGGTTCCCAAGAAGCAGCCCAAGCGTGGCCGGCTGTGGCTGAACGACGGGGTGACCCCAGTATGGACGCGCCAGCTTCAATCTGCTGCGCCGTCGCGTCCTCCTCGTAGCCTGATCCACGCAAAGTGCGGGAGAACCACCGATCCGGGGCAAGATCATGCTTCCTGAGCGACCGCTCGCCTTGGCCGGCCCCTGCGGGCATCAGCCGGCTCAGCTTGGACCGACAGAATGCGCTTGAGCAGCTCGTCTGCCGGCTCGTCGTTGGGATCCTGGGCGACGAGTTCCCCGCGGAAGGCTCTTCCCAAGAGCTGCTCTCCAAGCCGGTCGGCATGCTTCCTGGACGACGCGAGCTCATCCTCTATACGCTGCATCGGTGCAAGGCGTGCCTCGAGTGCCCTCACTACAGCCGACGCCTCGACCGGAGGAGCCAAAGGCAGAGGAAGGCGCTGTACTTTCTCCTTGTTCAAGGCTGGCTGGTTGTTGCCCGCCCCCGCGCTCCGCGTGCGTTCGTAGACCGCATAGAGATACCAATAGACATATTCTGGTGGGTAATCGCCTTCCGAGACCCGTATGGCCGCGCAGTTCTGGTTGTTGCAGGCCTCGGTGTCCAGGATGGCCGCTTGACCTCGAGTTTTGCCCTCACCGATCATGCCAAGCAGCACCGTTCCGGCTGGGTGCATCCGCGTCGAGGCGTTTGCCAAGCCGTCGCTGGTAATTTTCTCCTTGGTGTTGGAAATTCGGCAGAACGCAACCTCGCCGCTGCTCACCCAAGCTATCTCACCTCCCCAGTAGGCAGGCTCCTTGCGGCTTGGTGTTGCGCCCACATAAGTGCCGAAAACCTCACCGAGGCCGCACCAAAGCCAAGTGGATGGCAGCGACCGTCCCGCCGCCACCTCGGCGAGTGTGCGCTCGAGAGCAGGATCGCGTGTCAGTATTGCGCTCTTCTCATCGCGGCCAAGTCCGCTTTGTCTTGTGCGCTTCACAGCCCATCCTTGGCGCTCCTCATAGAACTCCTGCGCTGGAGCTGTGTCGATGTTGGCGATCCGCCAAGCCGACGTGAGCTCACCTCGGAAGGCGGCATCGAGCACAGCCTGCCTGTACTGTTTAATCAGTTTTGGCATGGCCGCCAGGTCAGCGCTCGCACTCTGCAAACGTTCAAATAGTACGTCTAGCTTGGCAACAATCCGGCGCTGCTCCTCAAATGGGGGGAGGGGAACTAGAGTCTTCTTCAGGAACTCGACCGGCACCCGTTGCTGCCCGACGGCTCCGCTCATGTGGTGTTGGGCCTCATCGCGAAAGCTTTGCCGCCGCAAAAAGCGCCATAGATAGTCGGCCAGAACTACATTCTCTCTGGGGCGGAGGACATGAAACTCTGTCGACCCACAGGCTAATCCGTTGTGCAGCCCGCGAGCGACTGCGATCTTTCCGTTTTCCATGCAGGGCGTGATCTTTGCAAAAATCACGTCACCATCCTGAAACCGAGTGTAGCCCTTTGCTACTTCGCCGAACGGCCGCACACCGTGTTCCAGGATAATGCCCTGCTCGTCAGAAACGGCTGGCATGGGGACAAACGATACAGGCGTCAGTGGATCGATGCTGTCGCCCTTTGGATTGATGTCGCAGAGCACCTCAAGGGGTGCCTCCGTCCATCCGGGTGGAAGAGGGCTCATGCAGTCGCCTCGATCGTCTCTGCGCCACGCGGCTCGATCGCCTCAGTAAGCCCCTCTATCTCTTCAAGGGCATTCTTGAGATGGCCTAGGATAGCCGCCGCAATATCCTCTGGCTCGGTGAGCTCATCTTCAGGGTCCTCTACGGCGCCTCTTAGCCAAGCTAGTTCAAGGCTGTCATCGCGTGCCTTGATCTCCTCTCGAGTAAAACAGCGAAACCTGCCCTGCTCTCCAGTGTCGACTCTTGCCGCCTTTCCATAGGGATCATCCCCAAAAGCGCTTTCGAACTCTTTGAAAACGTCTGTCGTAAGCGGTCGTGTTTTTCCAAAGGCAGGCATATTTGCACGCAAATCGTAGACCCACACAGCTTGAGTGTTTCCTCGGTCCGAGCGTCCACGCGTGAGAAAAAGAACGTTGGTCTTCACGCCCTGTGCGTAGAAGATACCCGTGGGCAGCCGAAGGATGGTATGTACGTCGCACAGCTCCATCATCCAGCTGCGCAGCCTACGTCCGGTATCATCATCATAGAGCACTGGGTCAGGAACTACGATGGCCGCACGACCACCAGGCTGAAGTGCGCGAACGACATGCTCGACAAACGGCATCGGTCCCTTCCTGGCCGCTGCGGTAATCGAGAAATCGGCACGGTTTGTCGTCGTAGGGAAGCGATTGAATGGTGGATTGGTGAGCACTAACTCGGCCTTGCCCAACGCCTCACCAGCCGCCTCCAGGCTGTCGTCCGGCTGGATCATACTGTCGATGCCGTGCAACAACAGGTTCATCAGGCATAGCCGATAGGTGTCCCGCACAAATTCCGATCCGACATAAGCGCGCTCTCGTTGGAAAGCAGCCCTCGCAGCTTCCAGCTGATACAGATTGTCGGTGTGAGCTTTGATGTACGTGTCAGAGGCAATCAGAAATCCGCCGGTGCCGGCAGCAGGATCTTGGATCACCTCACCAGGCTGAGGTTTCACAAGGCGGACGATGCAGTCGATTAGCGGACGAGGCGTAAAGTACTGTCCTGCTTTGGATTTCTTTTCGGAGGTAGTCTTCTCCAGAAGTCCCTCGTAGAGATCGCCCAGCCCGTCCTCTTTGGCAGAAAACCAGTCGATCTCCTCGATGGCCTTCACCAACCCAGCCAAGTCGACTGGTTTGTTTAGCGCCGTCTTTGCGTCCGTATAGATGGCAACAACGATCGGTGCCACGCCACGCTTACCAGTGGTATCGCCTAGCTCCAGCAGTGTCCGGCGGTAGTGGAGCAACTGCTCCTCGCCGGCCTTCTCATAGAGCTTGCGCCAGCGGTACGGCGCAGGGATCAAGTCCTCTCGGTTCGTCTCTTCAAGCATCTTGAGGAAGAGCAGGTAGGTGAGCTCATTAACGTAGTCCTTGTAGGAGACGCCGCCTCCCTGGAGGTTGTCGCAGAGCTTCCATAGCTTGGCGACGATATCGCGGGTTGTTCTCCCCCCATTTGATCCGTTGCCGCTCATTTAGGCCACTCGCTTCCAAAGTTCGTCGTTGATGTCGCTAAGGATCAGCTCTAGCTGCCCTCCGAAAATCTTGTTCAGGCGCGGGAAGCCTCCATCCGCCTTGAATGGTTCCTCGTCAATAGCGGCGCGATCGACCACCACTTCCCTGATCACCTGCTCCTCAATGCGTTTCAGCCACTTCCGTTGCACGTCGGTCCATGGCCTGCTCGCCCCGATACGCTTCATCGCGGCCTTCACCCGCTCATCGTAGGGCACCAACGAATCGCCGAGTGCGGCCTGGCGCACGAATCCGATGACCGAGGCCGCAATATCCTCGTTCTTCGTATCCTGCCATGCGCGGCGAAGGTTGGCTTCCGAGTAGCCGAACTTGTCGAGCTCCAGCCTCAGCGCACGCAGCTCCGCGCGGGTCAGCTCACGCGGACGCTGCACGACGAGAGTTAGCGCCGCGATCTGGTTGGCGTTGTCGCGGACGTAGGCCGTGAAGTTCTGCAGGAAGTCCTCAGGCTTCGACGCCGTGCCGTAGCCGCGTGTCACTGTGACGTTCCCACCTGGCGTATGAGAGATGGGGATAAACTCCCCTCCCTTGCCTTCCGGGTTCCAGTCGAGAATCTTACCGACACCCGGTCGCCCCTTGGCCCACCGAGCGATGTCCACAGGGTCCGCATGGCGTGCCCGCTCAAGCGTGGCCTCGGGTGTCTCGCCGGCGATGGCCTCGTATTGCTTCCGTGCTTCGTCGGGAATGCGACCTAGCCGTCGGCGCAGCTTGACGGTGATCTGGTCGAGGATCGCACGCTGATGCTCAACCTTCTCAACCTTGGTCAGTTCGTCAAAGAGCTGTTCCAGCGACACCTTGGGATCAACTACGACTGGACGCATCTGCGTCAGGTTTTGCAGGTGCGGATAGAGATCGACCGCATCAAAGATGCGGAAGGTCTCTTTGCCAATTTCCAGGCATTGCCGCGTCGCTCGGCCGAGCATCTGCTCATAGAGGATGCGGCTGTTAACTCGGCGCAGGAAGACGAGGTTGGTGATCTTCGGAACGTCGATTCCGGTGGTCAGTAGATCGACGGTGACCGCGATCTTGGGCATGGCATCATTGCGATAGCAGCGGATGAGCTCACTGACCTTGTCAACGCCGCCCATAATCTTGCGAACGGCGCCGTCTTCAATCTCACCGTACTCTGCCTGCAACGCAGCCTTTATCTCATCGACGACGATATCCGCATGCGGGTTGCTGACAGCAAAAATGAGCGTTTTTCCTGGCAGGCTGGGATCAATGTGTTTCACCAACTCCTCAGCCACCGTCTTAACAAAGGGTACAGTAATAACCTTTTTGTTGAACTCCTCCACTTCGAAGCGCAGCTCATCCGGTGCCTGGGCCAGCTCGATCAGACCGGTGGCGGTATCGAGCATCTCGATCTGCTCGCCTTTGGCAAAGACGATGCCTGCCCTGCTGAGTGCGGTTTCGATGCGGATCGGCGGCTCGTGGTCGATAAGGTAGCCGTCCACGACGGCTTCACGATACGAGTAGGTGAAGACGGGGCAGCCGAAGATATCGACGGTGTGCAACGCCGGCGTTGCAGTCAGGCCAATTTTGACCGCGTCGAAATGCTCCAGTACACGGCGGTACTTTGAGATGTAGTCTTCCTGGCTACGGAACTCTAGCTCGCCGTCCGACATCTCGCGGTCGAGCAGATATCCACGGTGGCACTCGTCAACCACGATTAGATCGTACTGATCGATCGGCGGCACGTCCTTTGGCTCTTTGGCCAGGAGCACCCGGCGAACCAAGCTCTGAATGGTGCAGATATGGACCTTGGTCTCAGGATCGGGCGCGATGTCGCCCAGCTCTTTGAGGCCGAAGATGTCGGCGAAGGCGCGGGCCGTGACTACACGGGTGTTGCGGAACTCGCCGGCGGTCTGCTCGCCAAGCGCGCTACGATCGACTACAAAGCAGACACGCCGAAAGCGCTTCGCGCTAAGTAGTCGGTAGAGCATGCCAATGGCAAGCTTCGTCTTGCCAGTGCCAGTAGCCATGGCGACCAACATCTCGCGTTTGTCTGCCGCAAGTCCCGCCTCTACGGCTTCGATGGCGCGCCGTTGATAAGGGCGCAGCGGGAAGCCAAACTCGAAAGGCTGATCCTTCAAGGCTTCCTGGGCGGCTTGGCGATCCAGCTCTAGCTCCGCCTTTAGGCCCTCAGGGGTCGGCCAATCGACAAGCGGACGGCGCAGGTTTGTATCCTTGCGCGCGTCGCGGAACCAAATGCCGCTTTCGGTGCGAAGCTGCTTCAGGAACGGCCGCCCGTTGGCCGAGAAGACGAACGGCACGCGGTACTCGCCCCACGGACCTCCGATAGCATCGGCTCCGGGGACAAACTTAAAGCCGCGCGAGTAGCGCTCAGCTTGGTCAATATGGGAAGAGACATTCTTGTTGCGTCGCTTAGCCTCGACAATGGCAACGCAATGCGTACCGAGGAACAGGGCATAATCAGCAGGCCCGCTCTTGGTTGGCCACTCGGCGATGGCCATAGATCGGCCCTTGGCAGGGCGAGCTCCCGCAGCGTAGCGCAGTGTCTCAGTGTCCACTTCCCAGCCGCGGTCACGTAGCTGCTGGTCGATAATCGCGCGAGTAGCTGCTTCGTCGAGATGGATCGCGGCAGCGGCCGTTTTGATTTCGGCGGCAAGCTCAATCTTCAGCGCGGCCGGCGCCTGTTCGGCGGCCTGCTGGAGTGCTGTTAGCTTCGCAGAAAGAGAGAGCTTCGCAGCCTCAGCCTCCTGCGCCAGCTGCTCCCAAACCTGACGCTCCCCGACTTCGCGGGCGACCCGCTCCTCAGCGCTCTCACGAGCTCTAGCCTGCTCCTCGACTTCAAAACGGGCGCGCTCGGCAGCACTCTGACTCTCAAGAAGAGCCTGCTTCAGACGCTCGAGTTCTTCGTGCAGCTGGGTGGTTGCCGCTGCTGGATCAGGCGGGGGGACTAACGGTCCAGGCTTAAAGCTCTGCTGACGACCAAAGCTACGGTGAAACCAGATGCCCAGCTCGCGTGCGACCTTCAGCGCCGTGAGCGCTTGGCCATGCGTGCCGCTGCGGACATGATTGGCTTGATTGCCGACGAGCCGGATTTGGTGGAAAAGATCAGCTACCTCTCGAGGGATGAGCTGATCGGCCTTTAGGCGTCGAAGAAGCTCTGCCTGCGGCTCTGCAGGGGAGGTGAACATGCCACCTCGGGCAGCCACAAGCTGCGCCAGGAGTTCGCCGAACTGCCGAACCTTGAGCAGGCTAGTGTTGGGATCATCCCGAAAGTAGCGCTCAGCAAGGGCGCCTAACCGGACCAGCTGCGGATCGTGCGTCGCAAGGAAGTTGAAATTGGCCGAACTGTGCTGAGCGTCCATGGTGCCTTCATCGCAGCGCACCAGGCTGGCCGGCCACCGCAAAGCGTTGCTTTAACTTACCTTTACCTTAGCAGAACAGTCAGTTGGCGCCAACAGAAGTTGCACATCTAATTCGCCCTGCATATGTCCGTCCTGCGTTGGCAGGGCATTACCGGCGGCGTGGCAGGATGCTGTTGACCCTCCAGCACAAGGATCAGGAGAGTGAGAATTTCCTTCATCCTCGTTCCCTCCGACTGAGTGGCGCGGGCGGTGGCCACTCCACCACCCCGACCGCGCGCCAAATGTGGCATAAATCTGGAGCCTTTCGCGCAGAGAATGCGCGGACGTTCCGCGTCTGTGATCGCCTCTACCGCGTCCGCTCAGCGCCTGCCTTGTGTCGATGGTGGTGTTCAGGGTGGACACCCCCCTTGGCAAGCTACTGACGACCATTTGATAATATGGTCAAATGATCATTTGTTCGTTTGACCGTAGGACCGCTTGACCGTCGACGACGGGCCGTGCTCCATGCGGCAAACATTACGTGGGGGAACTTTCATGCCGGTCATCACACTCGCCAGCGTGAAGGGCGGTGTCGGCAAGACATCGGCTCTGCTCGCCCTGGCGTCTGATCTCGCTGTGTCTGGTAGCAACGTTGTCGTGCTCGATGCCGACCCGAACGGTCACGCAAGCAGGATCGGCGCACGCATGGTCAAGCGCCTGGATGGCGTGACCTTCGCAGCTATAGGCGGGATCACTGAGGCGAACATCCTCGCCAGCATCAAGAAGGCACGGGCCGATGCCGACTATGTGCTCGTCGATCTGCCAGGCGTTTCGTCGAAGCTGACGCTGCTCGGACTGGCGCGATCCGATCTAGTCATTGTGCCGGTGCAGGCTTCGGAGATGGACATCCACGACGCACTGCAGACGGTCGAGAACGTAAAGCAGGCCGGCGAGGCGGCGGACAAGACCATCCGTGCCTGCTTCCTGTTGTCCCGCTGGCCGGTCACCATCGAGAGCCGAGCAGCGAAGGAGACGCGCAAGCGTCTGCAGTCTAAGGCGCCTGATGTCGCGGTCCTCAACACGCCGCTGATGGACCGGACCGCCTTCAAGGAGATGACCTTCAACGGCGCCCCGCCGCGCGTGGTAGAGCCGGGCGGCAATGCCGCGGCAAACGTCGAAGCAATCCGCCGGGAAGTCTTAGCCCTGCTCGGCGTCGAGGTCGAGGACGCAGCATGAGCAAGAAGGCAAACATCCCGCTGGATGACGACGACGATGACGCCGTGCTCGCGCAACGCATCAGCGATACAGCGAAGCAGCAGGGCATCCCCTCTCTGACGCCGGCGCCAGTCAGCAGCTCGCCGGCCAACCCCCGTCGACCGATCAAGATCGAGGTGACTGACGAGTTGTTCGACGCTCTCACGATTGCCGCGGCACAGCAGCGCGTTACGAAGCGACACCTGATCCTGACTGCCCTTCGTGATGCAGGCTTCCCCATCAGCGATGCGGACCTCCGTGAAGACGGCCGACGGCTGCGAGGCTCCCGAAAAGAGTGACCATTCGATCGGATGGTCACACGGTCAAGCGACCAAACGATCATTAGGCCGCTTTAGATGCCGAGCTATCCAAGCCGTAGGTCGCCGCTCACAAATGCCAAAGCTTGCCCTTAGCATCTGCCGCTCCGATTCGTGGTGTGGGGTTAGGGCACACCAACCTCACAAGCGGTTATCCCGTGGGGTTGGAGCACGTTGTTGTGGGGTTAGGGCACGGAAGTCACTGCACGACTCGCGTTATCCCGTGGGGTTGGGTCACTACACTACTAGTAAAGATAACAACTAACTTCAAATAGTCCTGTGACCTAACCCCACACTTGACGGAAATGCCCCACAGACTTCAAGTTGGCTCTCATGGCTGAGATACACAGACTGATCGTTCAGAATGGCAAAGAGGCGGCATTTTCGCTTGCTGATGCCAGCATCGTGAACATTGCCGCTGGTGTACTCGGCGATGATCGTGGCGGTCTCGGCTATACGTATTCAGGGTTGTGCCTTACCGCATTGCCCCACCGACGCATTCCAGACGATCAGCCATGGGAGCGTACCGGACACAAGGTCAAGCTTGTGGTGGAACCAGGACGCCTTGATGTAGCAGGCAAAACGAAGCTCTTCGGAGTTCCCTATGGGGCCCGCGCACGCATGATCCTGATCTATCTGATCACGCAGGCGGTCAAGACCAACAGCCGCGAGATCGCCCTGGGGCGGTCTATGAGGGCTTGGCTTGAAGCGATGGGCGTGACCGTCGGCGGCGAGACAGCCAAGGCCTTCCGCGAGCAATCAATGCGGATTGCAGCCTGCTCGATGAAGTTCTTTTGGGAGGCAGAGCGCGGCGGAACCGGGTTCGACAAGGGCGGCATCGTCCGAAAAGGACTGCTCTTCGGGGACAGCATCGACACCGGGGATCAGCCCCGCCTTTTCGACGACACGGTCGTCCTGGATGAAGTGTTCTACGCTGCCGCCAAAGAACACCCCGTGCCTCTCCTGGAGGCAGCTGTCCGGCACCTTCGCGACCGGTCGATGTCCTTGGACATCTATGTTTGGCTTGCCTACCGCCTGCATGTTCTGGAGCGGGCCACCCCTATTACGTGGACGGCGATCCATGCGCAGTTCGGAGGCGGCTTCAAAGAAGCCCGCTTCTTCCGCCGGCCGTTCCTTGAAGCCTTGGAGGCTGCCACCGCTGCTTACCCGGACGCAAAGGTTGAGATTGCAGAAGACGGCTCGGGACTGATCCTCCATCCCTCTCGGCCACCCGTAGGCAAGCTTCTAGGGGTGTGACCCAACCCCACACAGATCCCCAATCGTTTCCGCTCGAGTACCTCTGCGACGCCTGAGTATATCAAGCGCCTTGCTGGCTATGGTCAGTGAGGATGCGGGGGTGGTGAAATTGGTAGACGCGCCGGACTCAAAATCCGGTTCTGCAAGGAGTGTCGGTTCGAGTCCGACCGCCCGCATCAAGGCCGGGTTCGCTCAGCGGTAGAGCGTCTCGTTTACACCGAGGATGCCGGAGTTCGATCCCCTCACCCGGAACCCTGTGACGGAGCGTAGCGCAGTCTAATAGCGCATCTGCTTTGGGAGTAGAGGGTCGCCGGTTCGAATCCGGCCGCTCCGACCACGGCGCCTGTGGTGGACTTGGGAGACACGCTGGATTTAGGTTCCAGTGACGCAAGTCGTGGGGGTTCAAGTCCCTCCAGGCGCACCACCCTCAACGGACCCGTAGCTCAACGGTTAGAGCTGGCCGCTCATAACGATCTGGTTGCAGGGTCAAATCCTGCCGGGTCCACCACTTATGTGGCCGCACGCTAGCCGCCCGAACCCGCTCTGCCCCCTTAGAGGAACCGCCAGGCTGAAGCCCCGTTCAGGAGAGGGGATCAACGCCAAGGTGAGACGATGCCGTCCTCGCACCGCAAGATCATGATCAACCGGGCGCCGGTGCTAACGCTGTGGGCCGCCGTGGTGGCTGAACGGCTGGGCCTGGACCGTGATGAGGCCCTCACCCTGGGAAAGGCTCTGTCGGGCCTCGCAGCGCATGCCAAAGGCGTCCGGCTGGGGATCTATGAGCCGACCCCAGAGACGGTGGGCGACCAGCGCAGGGCGCTCCAGCTGGGCGAGGAAATCCACATCGACCTGATGGGACGATCGATCCCCGCCGTTCACACCAAAGATGGCCTGCGTGCCGTGAGCCACGGCAAGCCCATCACGCCGGCGAGCGTAGAGCGGTACCTGGGCAGCAAATTCGGAGAAGATCTGGAGGAGGTGCGCCATGCCATGACAGGGCTGGCCCACTCCTTGCCAGCGGCGGACCTTGCCCGGCAGGCATTCCGGCTATACGAGGCGTTCCGGCCGGAGGTAAAGACTGGCACGGTCGGTTGGGGCGCAGAGGGCGAATTGGACTTGGCGAAGCTTGCTTCGGCCGACCGTTCTTGACGAATGAGACGCATCGCCTCGCAGAGCAGGAAGCCGTTGAGCCCGTCTGAATCCGGCAAAGCGAACCATGGTCAGCGCGGGTGCGCCTGCGTTCACGCCGTGTCCCCACATCCCGGATAATCCGCACACTTTCGTGTAGTAACCCCAACTGGTGGACCATGTGGTGCTGTCTGTAAGAGGAGCGCGCGACGGTTGTTTGCCAAA
This sequence comes from Azospirillum brasilense, assembly GCF_007827815.1. GTDB lineage: Bacteria > Pseudomonadota > Alphaproteobacteria > Azospirillales > Azospirillaceae > Azospirillum > Azospirillum brasilense_C. Next base: position 8,411 of record NZ_VITH01000029.1, on the reverse strand, counting down.
CAACGCTAAGGTGGAACCCAACAAGAACGGTGTCGCGTTCTCAGGGTTCCCAGGGCTACCGAGTGATCGTCCGGAAAACCGACCTTTGGCGCCCGACTTGAATGCCGCACGGGATAACGGACAAGATGCCCTGTATTGGTGTTCCTATGGTGTTCAATATTAACGCTGTTTGCCTAACACCTACCGCGCTCCCCTCCATCTCAATCGGCACTGGTGCAACAGCCTCTTGCGACCGATCCGGCGGAGCATTATAGTGTACGCATCGGCATGATCGAAGCTGACGGCGCCACCTCAGGCCAAGCCCACTAAGGGTACGATCCGCACAGCCCACGACGACGTCTTTTCCAAGCCGTCTGTGGTCCGCGCTCTTCCTTGTGGCGGGTCGAGACGATCCTGCGGGATCGCCAGCGGGCTGATGGCGGCGGGAGAACGTCATGTCCCGATTCTATGTTATTCACGTCAGTTTCGCCGCCATGAAGGCGAAGAAACTTAAGGCGGCCGTCGAGGGCCGCACTCTGACTGCTTGCAAGCACGCCTACGCGGTCATGACCGGCTACATGAGTTGGTCCGAACTGACAGCCGTCCAGGCGTCGAAGCGGTACACTCCGTCCCCACTGGACGAGGACGCCAGTGCTGACGAACGGGCCAAGCGAGAAGCCTACCAAGCTGTCCGCTTGGCTGCCTTTTGGGACATCCCGCCGGTGGATGCCCTGACCTTGGTCTGCAAAGTTCGCCCAACAGCGTCAGCGTCTGCCAGCAACCACCCACACGCCAGTATGGACCTGTTGCCGACTGCCGAGGAAACGGGGGCGCGGTTCCAGAACAATTTCCGCCGTGCCATCGCGGCTGAGCCGCCTTCGTCGATAACTGAAAATCATACCGAGCTGTGGGGAATCACTATGAGCTCCATTGAACTGAAAAGGCTTCTTGAAGATGCTGGCGCTGATGCATCTGAGGAGCTGATTGAATGTGCAGACCATCTCTATCAAGAACACCAAGCACAGGAGAAATACGACACAAGGAGCAACTTTCTTGCTCATCTGAAGAAGGAGTCTGAACGCGCAGGCGATTTACTTGGGGATGCCAGAGATGACATGGACGATCTCTACGATGCAGTCTCTACGCATAACCCACCTGCACAGCAGCAGATTTCCTTTAGCTCACCTCAGCTTGAATATCTAAAATCTCTAGCACGAGTGGATCACGCTGAGGATACGTTTAGGGCTGTCGAATTCTCTGATGTCGAGGACGGCTTCGAGGATGAGGACAGCTCCGAGGACGATGAAGGCGCCGATGATGACGAATCCCAGGAAGATGATGATTCGGATAGCGGAGACTGCCCAAGATGCCATGGGTCTGGCTTCGACCCGCAAGATGGCGGTCAGTGCGAAGATTGTTACGGTACCGGGCTGGCCGGTGAGGCAAGTTGATCGCTAGGCTCCGTGGACAAGGGGAGGGGAGCGCGATAGGTGTTAGGCAAGCAGCGTTAATATAGAATATCATAGGAACACCAATACAGGGCATCTTGTCCGTTATCCCGTCTGGCATTCAAGTTGTCCGGAAACCCGTTGAAAGCGGATGTTTTCGGACAACTTCCAAGTCGGCCGCCAAAGGTCGGTTTTCCGGACGATCACTCGGTAGCCCTGGGAACCCTGAGAACGCGACACCGTTCTTGTTGGGTTCCACCTTAGCGTTGTTTGGCAAACAACCGTCGCGCGCTCCTCTGTAACAGCTGGACCGTTGCCGGGATCTGGGGCAGCAGGCAGGGTCAACAGGGACAAGTGACGGCATCAAAAATGCCTTGCCATCGTTGCGATTCCCGGCCATTGCTTATGCCATCGCTGCGATCGCAGCGATGGCATAATTGGGAGATGGAAATGGCGAAAGGAGCAACAAACGTCCAGGTCGTGCACGAGGTTGCCGTGAAGTGGCCCAGTGGCTACAGCTTGGCCTATCAAGCGGCACGCTATGTCCACCCAGATGGCCGCGCTCCCGAAGCGGGAACCAGATTCATTTGGAAAGACCCGAACGGCCGCCTGCTTCCACAAAGGGGGCAAGCCCGCATCCCTTCGCCAGAGATTTTGCAGCGCTTGTTTCAGATGGCGCGCGATGCTGGTTGGGGGGATGGTTGGCGCGGCGAGGATGCTAAAGATGTTCTGCCATAGTTGCGCTTGACCTTGCGAACACTCATTCACGTTCCTTTCCGCCAGTGGCCCGGGCACGTCATTCGAGCAATGGGTCAGAGTGCTCTGACACCCGCAAGTCGGAGCACCTCGTCCCATTCCGGGAAGGCTGCGATGTCTGCGTGGATGCTCTTGATGATGCGGGGTCGGTGCGTCGCATATTGGAGAAGGCGGGCATCCTCGGCCTTGTTCTCCGCTTTCAGAAAATCTCTGAGAAAGCCATCAATGCCTTTCCCAGGGAGCTGGGATTTGGCGTTCACCACGAGCGCCTCGATGGGTGGCACCGGCTTGCCCATCTCCTCGGAAATTAACCCGATCGCCTGCCCAATGCGGCCGAGCGGATAAGCGTACTTCTGCATGGTGCCAATGTCCGGGTCGCCGCCGGCAGCCACCACATCATCATGCAACTCGCCATAGCTCCTGATCCGCGGGTCAGTGGCCAGGATGGCCAAAGCAAGACGGGCGGTGCGGGTGGCCCAGGAGTCGCCGGCCAAGGGTTCAATTCCCTCGTCGCCAGGCTTGCCCTTCGGGCGGGCGTTGGCTGCCGAACCGGGGGCGTGGATTACGAGTTCCCCGCGTTCGTGACGTGCGGTCAGCGCTTCCATGGCCAGCAGCGTCTTGCGATCGAGTTCGACAGTGCCGGTGTCAAGCTCACGGATGAAACTTTCAGGATCGCCGATTTCGATGGCGGCGCGGTGAATGGTGAGGCCCAGCTGCGTGCGCCAAGCCCGGAATGACAGATCATGCATGGTGCTTTACGCCTTCCTTAGTGTGTGTTGAAATCCCCTAACTAGGGAAATTAGTCGCTCATATAGTCTCTTTAGTCAACGAGAAATTCCCTTAGCTAACAAAAATAATCACACACTAAGGAGGCGGTTAACCACCCTCCCCTCACTCTATCTGTGATAATGTCCTTTATCAGAGATAAGGGGCGCCAGAGCTTTGAGCTCATAGCTATTAGCTCATTGCAAAGAGCTACGGCGTCGCTTACGCTCTCTGTATGGATAGCCCTGAAGGAGCCCTGCGATGACTGCCACCGAAGCCCTCAAGACCATCAAAGCAGCCATTGAGGGAGCACCGCGCAACGGTTACGTCGCCGAACTGCATCTCCAGGTGATCAAGTATGCCGAGGTCCTCCAGAACGTTTCCCGCAAGGAGTTTTGCGAGGCCCTTGGCATCGGTGATTCGTTCGGGACCGAGTTCATGAAGATGAAGAAGATCGCCGGACGGCTCCGGGCAGCCAATCTTGATCCGTCCAAGATCTAAGCACTGCACGACCCAGATCGACGCGCCGGCGGGACTCATGAAGAGGGAGGCGGGAATGCAGGGGCTGGACGGACTGGCGACCTATGATGCCGAGTTGACCCTTGATCTGCTGCGGCACATCGAAGGAAAACAAGGGGCGTCAGTCTTCGACATCGACCTGTGCAATGGCGCATTCTTCGGCCCCAGCGGCAAGGTTTGGTCGGCCGCCATGGCCCGCATGAACCTCATGCTGCTCTTGGAAGCTGGGTGCGTGCTCGGTCGCCATCAGGCAGCATTCGTCTTCGCGATCGAGCGGCTGACCGGCAAAGGCTACGAGAAGCTTCAAGAGCTGAGTGCCAAGGATAAGGTCTGGAAGCTCGCCCCGGAGTATCACGGTGTCGGCATCAACCTGCCGGCTCTGTGGCAACGGCTGACCGCGTGGTGGCGAAAGGACTCCCAGTGACGCTCCCGGCTGTTCTCCCCAATCACCCCCTCCCCCAACTCGTCATCGCCGCTGGCGAGCGGGCGAGTGTCCGTTTTCTGGAGTTCTTCGCGGCCGAGATCCGCAACCTCCACACCCGGCGGGCTTACGCGCGTGCCGTCGGCGAGTTCCTGGCTTGGTGCGAGGCTGCCGGCGTGCCGTCGCTCACCGCGGTGCAGCCGTTGCACGTCGCGACCTGGATCGAGGGGCTGACGCGCAGCCATACGGCGCCAACCGCCAAGCAGCGTCTGGCGGCGGTGCGCGCTCTGTTCGACTGGCTGGTGGTGGGCCAAGTGGTGGCGGTGAACCCGGCATCGTCGGTGCGGGGGCCGCGCCATGTCGTGCGGGTGGGCAAGACCCCGGTGCTCGATGCGGCCGAGGCGCGGGCGCTGCTCGACAGCATCGACGGGAGGACGGTGATCGGCCTGCGCGACCGCGCGCTGATCGGGCTGATGGTCTACAGCTTCGCCCGCGTCGGCGCCGCTCTGGCGATGCGGGTGGAGGACGTCTTTCCCCAGAGCCGCCGGCTGTGGGTGCGGCTGCGCGAGAAGGGCGGCAAGGCCCACGCGCTGCCCTGCCACCACACGCTCGAAGACTATTTGGCCGCCTACCTGGACGGCAGCGGGTTGCGGGACGACCCCAAGGCGCTGCTGTTCCGGACAATCGGCCGCGGCACTGGCCGACTGTCCGAGCGGCCGCTGCCGCAGGCGAGCGCCCATGCCATGGTGCGTCGGCGGGCTGCCGCCGCCGGCATCACCACGCCGCTTGGCTGCCACAGCTTCCGCGCTACCGGCATCACCGCCTACCTGGCCAACGGCGGCACGCTGGAAACCGCCGCTGCCATGGCCAACCACGCCTCCACCCGCACCACCCAGCTCTATGATCGCCGCGGCGATCGGCTCAGCCTGGACGAGGTCGAGCGGATTCGAATCTGAAGAGGACGTTACGATGGAAAAGGACTCCCTCTATAACGATCACGCCGTTGCCATCGGTCGGCTCTCCATAGCCTTCAATGAGCTGGAGCAGTACCTTCTGCTCGCAATCGGGACACTTTTGGGAGATCCAACCGTCGGAGTGGTTGTGGGGGGTGACCTGACTTATGCGCAGCGCTTGGCTCTGATCAACAAGCTGATTGAGCATCGCCAGATCGACGTCTCAAACCTTTCTGACTTCCTTAGCCGCCTTGAGAACATCCGGGGAGAACGGAACAGGTATCTTCACTCGGAGTATGAACTAGATTTGGATGATAACGAGGAATTGGTTGGAGTATTAGTGAAGGATAACCGGCGGCGGCGCGCGAAAACTGTCTCATTCACAGTGTCTGATCCAAATGAAATCATGCGCGCAGCTCGTGAAGCCAGGAACTTGGCCAGTGCCTTTCCCTTCATGTTGGATCAACTTATGCCTCCCATTAAAGAGGCTTAGTGCATTTTGTGAGAAGTCGGTGCGGAAAGGTAGGCAAGGCGCACGCCATGCCTCTGGGAGCTAGCTGGAAAGTGTCGGCCTGAGGGACGATCTGAAGAGGACTGTTGTTCCGGACAATCGGCCAGCGGCACTGGCCAGTTGTCCGAGCGCCCGCTGCCGCAGGCGAGCGCCCATGCCATGGTGCGTCGGCGGGCCGCCGCTGCCGGCATCACCACGCCGCTTGGCTGCCACAGCTTCCGCGCCACCGGCATCACCGCCTACCTGGCCAACGGCGGCACGCTGGAAACCGCCGCCGCGATGGCCAACCACGCCTCCACCCGCACCACCCAGCTCTACGACCGCCGCGGCGATCGGGTCAGCCTGGACGAGGTCGAGCGCATCCGGCTTTGAGGGGCAGATCTGGGGGATGCTGGCCGGACTGGTCCGAGGTCGGCATGGCGGCCCCTTCAGGACGTGCGGTTGGCACGCGTCGCCATAGGTACGTTTGAGCGGACGCTGCCTTGTTTCTAAACATAAGTCGGATCATAATCAAATTTATGGCGGCATATCCGAGATAACTTGTCTAATGATCCAATTTAGCCTCATGGCCCCGGGGGATGTGGCGCGGAGCGTGGCCGCGCGTGCCCGTGCCCGGCGGGTCGCCCTTGGACTCACCCAGCAGGAGGTCGCCGACCGCAGCGGGGTGAACATCTGGACGCTGCGGCGGTTCGAGGCCAGCGGCAAGCTGGCGTTCGATGCGCTGATCCGCGTCGCCGTCGTGCTCGACGCGATCGAGGCGTTCGGCGCGCTGTTCCCGGAACCGGAATTCCGCAGCCTTGATGAGGTGATCGAGCGGCCGAAGCGCCAGCGGGGCAAGCGCCGGACGGTGGCCAAATGAAGCATGTCGGCGTTCTGGCGGTGTCGCTGCGCTGGGGCGAGGGCGACGAGGAGCCCGTCGGCCGCCTCGCCACCCGCGACGGGAAAACCTATGTCGAATTCGACGATGCCTTCCTCGCCTCCGGCCGGGTGCTGTCCTGGTTCCTGCGGACCCCGCGCCCAGGCGTTCTGCAAGGGCCGGACGCCCCGTTCTCCGGCCTTCATGGCGTGTTCGACGACAGCCTGCCCGACGGGTGGGGGCGGTTGCTGATCCATCGCCGGGCGGCTGCCAGCAAGATCAATCCCCTCTCTCTGACGCCCCTCGACATGCTGGCCTGCATGGGGGAGTGGGCGATGGGCGCCCTGGTCTACCGGCCGGAGACCGAGGAGCCCGTGGACACTGGCGCCATCGATCTCGACCGGATCGCCGCACAGAGCCGCCAGGTGCTCAAAGGGGCGCCGGAGGCGCTCTTCCCCACTTTACTGCGGGTGGGCGGCTCCCCCGGCGGCGCCCGGCCGAAGGCGGTGGTTTGCCGTGACGATCAGAGCGGCGACTTGGTCCATGGCGCCCTGGTGGCGCCGGAGGGCTGGTCGCATTGGCTGGTGAAGTTCCGCGGCAAGGACGACCCGGCAGACATTGGTCCGATCGAGCAGGCCTATGCCGGGATGGCGCGCGCCGCCGGTCTGACACTGCCGCCCACCCGCCTGTTGCCGAGCGGAAGCCCGAAGACGCCTGCCTACTTCGCAGCACAGCGGTTCGACCGTATCGGTCCGGCCGGCCGGCTCCACCTTCACTCCGCCTGTGGCCACCTCCATGCCGACTTCCGGCAGCCGAGCCTGGACTACAAGACGCTGATGATCCTCACCTTTCAGCTCACCAAGGATCACCGGCAGGTGGTCGAGATGTTCCGGCGCGCCGCCTTCAACCTGTTCGCCCACAATCGGGATGATCACGGCCGCCAGTTCGCCTATCTGATGGACCGGACGGGCAGCTGGTCGTTGGCGCCCGCCTACGACCTCACCTATGCGGACGGACCCGGGGGCGAGCATTCCACCGCCATCCTGGGCGAAGGGCGGGATCCCGGCGAGCGGCAGCTGCGGGCGATGGCGGCGGAGTTCTCCCTTCCGCCGGCCGAGGTCACCAGCATCATTGACCAGGTGCGCGGCGCGGTGGACCGCTGGCGCGACTTCGCCGAGGACAGCGGGGTGGGGCGGACGTCACGCAGCCGGATCGGCGCTGTGATCGCGCCGCGGCGGACCGGCAAGAAACCCTGACCAGAGGTGCCGGGAAGGGCATGTCCAGCTGTTCTGTCTCTCCCCTACGTGGCCAACGGCGGCACGCTGGAGACCGCCGCCGTCCTGCCCAACCATGCCTCCACCTGCCCCAACTCTACTATCGTCGTGGGGACCGGATCAGCTTGGACGAGATCGAGCGCATCCGGCCCTGAGGGGCGGCATGGCTCTCTGGTGTCAAAATCAGCCTGCCGAACGGGCAGCAAGACCGATCTGCAAGCGATATCAATGAGTTGCATGAAATTTCACTTTGTTGCAGAAAGTTGCGGGAATTTGCAGAAATTTTCACGGTTTTGGCGGGCAGGATGGGTAATGTGGTCCCCTGTGGGCCCACATTACTGCCTTATTCGCCTGCGGCTCAACGGCGTCCTGCTCTGCGAGGCAGACAGGCTCCGCCTGTATCGTCGGCTCCGCCAGTCCCACTATGGGTGTGCATGATGAACGACACCGAGACCGAGACGCCGACCCGCCGGGACCAATCTCCGATCAAGGTTCGCGCCTTGCCGGATGAGCGTGAGATTTTGCGCCAGAAGGCTGAGGCCGCCGGCTTGTCCTTGTCCGCGTTCCTCTTGACGGCAGGGCTTGGCGCAGCGCTGCCGGCCCCGTCACCCCAACGGCCTGATCCGGAGCGCGCGCAAATCAACCGCGCGCGCCGGACCCAACCCTATCTGAAGGTGAGGCCCTTTCCCGACGAACGTGCCGAGTTGGAATTACTGGCCGCATCAGCCGGTCTGCCGGTTTCCGAGTTTCTTCTGTCGGCCGGCCTGGGAGCCACGATCAAGAGCGTGGTTGACCTGCAGCAAGTTGCGACACTGTCCCGAGTCAACGCGGACCAGGGTCGTGTCCCGAGGCGTGGTGTAGGAGCCGGGGCGCTTATCTGGTCACCGGCGTGTCTGGCCGGAAGGTTCACGTGGTCGCAGCGGGCAACG
>NZ_VITH01000028.1 GCF_007827815.1 Azospirillum brasilense | reverse complement strand
CCGACGCTGATCAACGCGGTGATCGACCCCAACGCCGGGTCGGAGAGCGGCAACATCGGCAGCCTCAACCCCACCAGCGCCGTCCGCAAGGGTCCCAAGCAGTAACGCCTTCCTGAATCATAAAAAATAAAGCCCCCCGGAAAAATCGGGGGGCGGTTCCAAACGACGGCACGACATCCCAACGTTACGAAAAATCAGCCTGAGACGAGAGGGGAGGGCGGACATGGACACGGCCATCGTCGCCAAAGACGACAACAAAAGGCGCGCCATCCATCCCGGTTCGGGGCGCCGGAACACCCGGCCCCAGCCGAAGGGCCGGCAGGTCGATCCGGCGGCCCTGGCGGAGGTGCAGGAGCTTCTCGGTGACCGGTCCCGGCAGCGGGACCTGCTGATCGAGCATCTGCACCTGTTGCAGGACACCTATCACGGGCTGCACGCCCGCCATCTCGCGGCGCTCGCCCACGAGATGCGGCTGGCCCTGGTGGAGGTGTACGAGGTGGCGTCCTTCTACGCCCACTTCGACATCGTGATGGACGGGGAGGACGCCCCTCCGCCCGTGACCGTCCGGGTCTGCGACAGCCTGTCCTGCTGCATGGCCGGCGGCGAGAAGCTGCTCGACGAGCTGAAGGCCGCCGACATGGGGCCGGACGTCCGGGTGGTGCGCGCTCCCTGCATGGGCGCCTGCCACAACGCCCCGGCGGTGGCCATCGGCCACGCCCTGCACGAGAACGCCACGGTCGAGAGCGTGGTCACCGCCGTGAAGAACGGCGAGACGCACCCGCAGCTCCCCACTTATGTCAGCCTGGAACAGTACAAGGCGGAGGGCGGCTACCGCCTGCTCGCCGACTGTCTGACGGGCAACGTCCCGGTGGACGACATCCTCGGCAAGCTGGAGGGCGCCAACCTGCGCGGCCTCGGCGGCGCCGGCTTCCCGACCGGCCGCAAGTGGCGCTTCGTCCGCCATGAGCCCGGCCCCCGCCTGATGGCGGTGAACGGGGACGAGGGCGAGCCGGGCACCTTCAAGGACCGCTTCTATCTGGAGAACGATCCGCACCGCTTCCTGGAGGGGATGCTGATCGGCGCCTGGGTGGTCGAGGCGACCGACGTCTACATCTACCTGCGCGACGAGTACCCGCACATCCGCGAGGTGCTGGAGCACGAGATCGCCGCCGTGGAAAAGGCCGGCCTCGCCGGGCACACCCGCATCCATCTGCGGCGCGGCGCCGGGGCCTACATCTGCGGCGAGGAGTCCGCGATGCTGGAGAGCATCGAGGGCAAGCGCGGCCTGCCGCGACACAAGCCGCCCTTCCCGTCGGTCGTCGGCCTGTTCGGCCGCCCGACCCTCATCAACAACGTGGAGACGCTGTTCTGGATCCGGGACATCCTTGAGAAGGGCGCCGACTGGTGGGGCAGCCACGGGCGCAACGGCCGCAAGGGCCTGCGCAGCTACTCCGTCTCCGGCCATGTGAAGGACCCGGGCGTGAAGCTGGCCCCCGCCGGCGTCACCATCCGCGAGCTGATCGACGAGTATTGCGGCGGCATGGCCGACGGCCACACGCTCAAGGGCTACCTGCCCGGCGGCGCGTCGGGCGGCATCCTGCCCGCCAGCATGGACGATATCCCGCTGGACTTCGGCACGCTGGAGCAGCACGGCTGCTTCATCGGCTCCGCCGCGGTGGTCGTGCTGTCGGACCAGGACGACATGCGCAAGGTCGTGCGCAACCTGCTGGACTTCTTCGAGGACGAGAGCTGCGGCCAGTGCACGCCCTGCCGCGTCGGAACGGAGAAGGCGGTGGCGCTCATCAAGCAGCCGGTGTGGGACGAGCCGCTTCTGACGGAGCTCGCCCGGCTGATGGGCACGGCGTCGATCTGCGGCCTGGGTCAGGCCGCGATGAACCCACTCAAGAGTGCGCTGAAGCACTTCCGCGACGATCTGCGCGGGGAGGTCCGGTGATATGAGCGACCGCATCCTGTTCCACCTCGACGACGAGCTCGTCGAAGCCCACGCCGGCGAAACCATCTGGCAGGTCGCCAACCGCCTGGGCACCGAGATCCCGCATCTCTGCTACGCCGACGAGCCGGGCTACCGCGCCGACGGCAACTGCCGGGCCTGCATGGTCGAGATCGACGGCGAGCGCGCCATGTCGGCCTCCTGCGTGCGCCACCCGACGCCGGGCATGCGCGTCCGCTCGGCCAGCGAGAACGCCAAGTTCGCCCGCAAGATGGTCATCGAGATGCTGGTCGCCGACCAGCCGAAGCGGGAGGAGGCCCACGATCCGGACAGCAAGTTCTGGCGCTGGGCCGACCGCCTGGAGGTCTCGGACAGCCGCTTCCCCAGCCGGGACTGCGCGCCGAAGCCCGATTTCAGCCACCCGGCCATGGCGGTGCAGCTCGACGCCTGCATCCAGTGCAACCTGTGCGTCCGCGCCTGCCGTGAGGTCCAGGTCAACGACGTCATCGGCATGGCGCTGCGCGGCCACAAGGAGACGATCGTCTTCGACTTCGCCGATCCGATGGGCGACAGCACCTGCGTCGCCTGCGGCGAGTGCGTCCAGGCCTGCCCGACCGGCGCGCTGATGCCGAAGACCCAGGTGGACATGAACAGCGGCGTCTTCGCCGCCGCCCCGGACCGCCAGGTCGACAGCGTCTGCCCCTATTGCGGCGTCGGCTGCCAGCTCACCTACAACATCAAGGATGAGAAGCTGCTGTCGGTGACGGGCCGCGACGGTCCCGCCAACAAGAACCGGCTGTGCGTGAAGGGCCGCTTCGGCTTCGATTACATCCACCACCCGCACCGCCTGACCAAGCCGCTGATCCGCAAGGAGGGCGTGTCCAAGCACGACGTGGACATCGACCCGCTCAACCCGCTGACCCACTTCCGCGAGGCGAGCTGGGAGGAGGCCTTGGAGGTCGCCACCGCCGGCCTGCGCAAGATCCGCGACGAGCGGGGCGGTTCGGCGCTCGCCGGCTTCGGTTCGGCCAAGGGCTCCAACGAGGAAGCCTACCTGTTCCAGAAGCTGGTGCGCGTCGGCTTCGGCACCAACAACGTCGACCATTGCACCCGCCTGTGCCACGCCTCCTCGGTGGCGGCGCTGATCGAGGGCATCGGGTCGGGCGCTGTGACGGCTCCCTTCATGGCGGCCAAGGACGCCGAGGTGATCGTCGTCATCGGCTCCAACCCGACGGAGAACCACCCGGTCGCCGCGACCTTCTTCAAGAACGCGGCCAAGCGCGGCGCCAAGCTGGTCATCATGGACCCGCGCGGCCAGGTGCTGAAGCGCCACGCCAGCCACATGCTCCAGTTCAAGCCGGGCCGCGACGTGCCCATGCTAAACGCCATGCTGAACGTCATCATCAGCGAGGGGCTGTACGACGCGCAGTATGTGGCCGAGCACACCCAGGACTTCGAGGAGCTGCGCGCCCACATCGCCAGCTTCACCCCGGAGGCCATGGAGCCGGTCTGCGGTATCCCGGCGGAGCAGCTCCGCGAGGTCGCGCGCCTCTACGCCACCTCCAAGGGCTCGATCATCTTCTGGGGCATGGGCGTGTCGCAGCACACCCACGGCACCGACAACGTGCGCTGCCTGATCGCCCTGTCGCTGGTCACCGGCCAGATCGGGCGCCCCGGCACCGGCCTGCACCCGCTGCGCGGCCAGAACAACGTCCAGGGCGCCTCCGACGCCGGCCTGATCCCGATGATGTTCCCGGACTACCGCCCGGTGGACGATCCCGAGGTCCACGCCTTCTACGAGGATTTCTGGGACACCAAGCTGGACTCCAAGCGCGGCCTGACCGTCGTCGAGATCATGGACGCGATCCACGCCGGCTCGCTGAACGGCATGTACGTGATGGGTGAGAACCCGGCCATGTCCGACCCGGACGTGGAGCACGCCCGCGACGCGCTCGCCAAGCTCGACCATCTGGTGGTGCAGGACCTGTTCCTGACCGAGACGGCCAAATACGCCGACGTGGTTCTGCCCGCCTCGGCCTGGCCGGAGAAGACCGGCACGGTGACCAACACCAACCGCCAGGTCCAGCTCGGCCGGCAGGCCCTGCCGCCTCCGGGCGAGGCCCGGCAGGACCTGTGGATCGTCAACGCCATGGCCCGCGGCCTGGGTCTGGACTGGAATTACGAGCATCCGCGCGACGTGTTCCGGGAGATGAAGGGAGCGATGCCGTCGCTCGACAACATCACCTGGGAGCGGCTGGAGCGCGAGCGCTCGGTGACCTACCCCAGCCTGTCCGCGGACGATCCGGGCCAGGAGATCGTGTTCGGCGACGGCTTCCCCACGGCCACCGGCCGTGGGCGTCTGGTCCCCGCCGACGTGATCCCGCCGGCCGAGGAGCCGGACGCCGAGTTCCCGATGGTCCTGACCACCGGGCGCCAGCTGGAGCATTGGCACACCGGGTCGATGACCCGGCGCGCCCAGGTTCTGGACGATCTGGAGCCGGAGGCGGTGGCCTACATGAGCCCGGCGGACCTGCGGCGGTTGGGGGCCAAGGGCGGCGACCGCATGAAGGTCACCACCCGGCGCGGCACCATCGAGCTGAAGGCGCGGTCGGACTACAACGTCCCGTCCGGGCTGGTGTTCGTGCCCTTCTGCTACGCCGAGGCGGCGGCCAACGTGCTGACCAACCCGAAGCTGGACCCCTACGGGAAGATTCCCGAGTTCAAGTTCGCCGCGGCCCGCATCGAGCCGGCGGCATAGCCAACCGGCGGCCCCCGCTCCCCGCAAGGGGAGGTCCGGGGGCCGTCACACCCGAGGACGACAACGGCGCGATGCAACAGCGCCGGACGATTTCGAGAGGGATGGGACGATGAAGACGCAAGCGCTGATGATGGCACCCCCGGCCCCGCGGGCCGAAGGCCGCGCGGAAACCGTAGACCGTGCGGCGAAGGGCAATCTCGTTCAGTCGCTGTCGCGGGCGCTGAGCATCATGACCATCCTCGGCCAGTCGGACAGCCCGATGAGCCTGACCGCGGTGGCCGAAGCGGCGCATCTCTCGCCCTCCACGGCGCACCGACTGCTGACCACCCTGCAGGAGGAGCGTTACGTGCGCTTCGACCAGGGCAAGCGCGGCTGGGCGGTCGGGGTGCAGGCCTACATGACCGGCACCGGCTTCCTGAAGACGCGCAGCCTGCTCGACGTCGCCCGTCCGCGGATGCGCCGGCTGATGGAGGAGACCAGCGAGGTCGTCAATCTGGCCATCGAGGAGAACGGCGAAGCCATCTATCTGCACCGCGTCGGCGGTCCGCGCGTCGCCCAGGCGGCGCTGCCCGTCACCGACCGCACGCTGCTGCACTGTTCCGCGGTTGGCAAGGCGCTGCTCGCCGGCATGCCCGACACGCGGGTCCAGAGCATCGTGACCCAGCGCGGCATGCGCCAGTTCACCCGGACCACCGTGTCGTCGATCCCGGCGCTGCACCGGGAGCTGATCCTGACGCGCGACCGCGGCTACGCCGTGGACCAGGAGGAGCGGGTCAGCGGCCTGCACTGCGTCGCCGCGGCGATCTACGACGAGCAGGCCCGCGTCATCGGCGCCCTGTCGCTGTCGAGCACCAACCGGCGCCTGGACGACGCCCGCGTCGTGGCCTTCGGCGAGATGGTCAAGCGCACCGCCGCGGCGGTCACCGCCGAGATCGGCGGGCGCTTCCCCACCTGATCTTTTGGCCTGATCCCTGGGCCTGATCCGGAACACCCTTACGGAATTCGAATTCGCGCCGGCCGGGAGGCGCGATCCGCCCCGATCCGCAAATCCTTCGGATTGGGTCGAGGCGGCTGTTACCCCGGTTTTCCTTCCTGTCACGTAGTGCTGCCCTGAAGAAACTGACCGCGCCCGCAACGGCGCGGTCTTTTTTTGCCAAAATGCTTTGTTTCCGCAATGTGGAAACTTACGATTCCTTGTTGCGTCCCGGAGAAGACTCGTGCATTATTCTTCTTACACAGGGTTCTTCACCCTTTGTATCGGGCGGGTTGTTGCTCCGCATTATATGCGAGCCTCTCGGATACTGGCCGTGCTGGAAACAGCACGGCCTTTTTATTGCCGAGACGGCGCCGGACGGGGAGGCTGTGCTGCAGTGCGGCAAAACAGCGCGGTCATCGCCGCGGATCAAGCAGGCGCGGGCCGGGACCGTCCTCCGACAGCTCGTCCCAGGGGTTGCGCAGCGGGCATTCGCCGAGCGACAGGCAGCCACAGCCGATGCACCCCTCCAGCCCGTCGCGCAGCTTGGTGAGCACGGCGATGCGCTCGTCCAGGTCCGCTTTCCAGGCCGCGGACAAGCGTTTCCAGTCCTCTGCGGTGGGGGTGCGGCCGTCGGGCAGGGTCTTCAGCGCCTCCGCGATGGTGGCCAGGGGAACACCCAGGCGCTGGGCGACCTTGATGACGGCGATGCGCCGGAGCACGTCGCGGGGGAAGCGGCGCTGGTTGCCGCTGCTCCGCCAGCTCGTGATCAGGCCCTTTGATTCGTAGAAGTGGATGGTGGACACTGCCACACCAGAGCGTTCCGCGACCTCGCCCACGGAAAGGTCCTTGTCGATGTCGGCGGGATCGAGAATCGCCATCGCCGGGCCTCCCCTGGGGTTCGGAACCTCTTGACCTCAAGTGAAGTTGAGGTCGTATCGAGAGAGAGTCAACAGCGCGCCGCATCGAGGGTAGCCGATGATTTCACCAACCTCCGTCGACTGGACTTCGCTCAACACCCTGCGCGCCACGCCGGGGCCGGAGGTGACGGCTCTGCCGGCCTCGTTCCTGACGATCACCAAGGCCGCGAACCTGAAGCCGGCCATCGTCCGCCCGGTGCTGGACGGGCTGCTGCGCCAGGGCTTCGTGCGCGAATACGAGACCCAGTACGGGAAGGCCTACGCCCGTACGCTGGAGGGCAACCAGCGCATCCGTGAAGTGAGGGAGTGGCTGCGCTGAAAGCGCCCCCTCTGCCTGGAGAGAGCGGGCCCTGGAAAGAACAGGGGGCCGTACGCATAAAAAGGAACGGCGCCCCTTTTGGGGGCGCCGTCTTCGCGAGGTGTGCCGTCAGACTGTCGGGAAGCGATCAGACAACCTTGTTGGCGTGCAGCTCGGCGATCTGCTGCGGGGTGTAGCCGAGGCTGGCCAGAACCTCGTCGGAGTGCTCGCCGAGGAGCGGCGAACCGGTCACTTCGACGGTCATGT
This sequence comes from Azospirillum brasilense, assembly GCF_007827815.1. GTDB lineage: Bacteria > Pseudomonadota > Alphaproteobacteria > Azospirillales > Azospirillaceae > Azospirillum > Azospirillum brasilense_C. The sequence continues at coordinate 18,846 of NZ_VITH01000028.1, read as the reverse complement.
CCGAGAACTTGATCGGGCTGCCGACCGTCAGGTACTTGCCGCGGGCCTTGTGATCGACCTCGACGATCGTGCCGCTCTTGCGGAGCGACGGGCACTCGGCGATTTCCTTCATGGTCAGCACCGGGGCGCACGGGATATCGAACTTGCGCAGGATGTCGACCGCCTCGTACTTCGTCTTGTCGGCCAGCCAGCCCTCGATGAAGGCGAAGATGTCGAAGATCTTGTCCTGACGCGCCTGGGCGGTGTTGTAGGCCGGATCGTCGATCCACTCCGGCTTGCCGAGAGCCTTACAAATCGGCGCCCAGGCATGGCCCTGGATGGTGAAGTAGATGTAGGCGTTCGGATCGGTCTCGGCGCCCTTGCACTTCAGGACCCAGCCCGGCTGACCGCCGCCGCCGGCGTTGCCACCGCGCGGAACCACGTCGGAGAACTCGCCGTGCGGGTACTGCGGGTATTCCTCCAGGTAGCCGACGCGGTCAAGACGCTGCTGGTCACGCAGCTTGACGCGGCAGAGGTTGATGACCGAGTCCTGCATCGACACGGCGACCTTCTGGCCCTTGCCGGTCTTCGAACGGCCCATGAGGGCGGTCAGGATGCCGATGGCGAGGTGCATGCCGGTGTTGCTGTCGCCCAGCGCGGCGGCGCTGACGGTCGGCGGGCCATCCCAGAAACCGGTGGTCGACGCGGCGCCGCCGGCGCACTGGGCGACGTTCTCATAGACCTTCAGGTCTTCGTAATGGTGGCCATCGCTGAAGCCCTTCACCGAGGCGACGATCATGCCCGGGTTCAGTTCGTTGATGCGCTCCCAGGTGAAGCCCATGCGGTCGAGCGCGCCCGGACCGAAGTTCTCCACGAGGACGTCGGACTCCTTGATCAGCTTCTCAAGGATTTCCTTGCCCGCCGGGGTCTTGGTGTCCAGCGTCAGCGAGCGCTTGTTGCTGTTCAGCATCGTGAAGTAGAGCGCGTCCGCTTCGGGAATGTCACGGAGCTGGTTGCGGGTGACGTCACCGGAACCCGGCCGCTCCACCTTGATGACGTCCGCGCCGTACCAGGCGAGGAGCTGCGTGCAGGCGGGGCCGGCCTGAACGTGGGTGAAGTCGATGATCTTGATCCCTTCGAGCGGCTTGCTCATGGCTCGTTTACTCCCTCTCACTTATTGCGATGCCGTTGTTGAGCTCTGGACAACACGGACAAACTGGCGGGATGGGTTGCGGGTTACTGGCTTGCGGACTCCAACTCCGACAGGCGTCGGCGGAGCTTGCGCTCCTCGGCCCAGCGGCTGCTCTCGTCGCGGATGATGGCGACGATTCCGGTCACCGAGCCATCCGGCGCGGTCAGCAAGGCGACCGTGAAGGCGATGGACAGGGCGTGCCCGTCCTTGTGCAGGGCCGGGACGCGCAGCACATCGCTGCCGTAGCGCGTCTGGCCCGTGCGCATGGTGTTGGCGTAGCCGTCCCAATGGCGCTGGCGCTGGCGTTCCGGAATGATGATGTCGAGCGACTGCCCCAGCGCTTCGCCCTCCGCGAAGCCGAACATCCGCTCGGCCGCCGGATTCCACAGAGTAATGGCGCCTTGCGCGTCGGACACGACGATCGCGTCCCCGGCGGCCATGACCAGCTGTGCGAAATCGACTGTTGCACTCATGAAGCACTCGCTCCGACACCGGACCCGAAACTTTCCGGCACCGTCATGTTTTCTTCAAAACACGCCCGCGCCGTTGGTTTTGCACTTCGTTTCCGAAGCGCGATGGGATGTGAGATACCGTATACCAGATGCGAAATGCCTGGCAAGCTCTTTTGTGCGTTGGGCGAACTAATCGCGCTCCGGACCTTTCGCGGCAAATGCCGGAGACCGGCAATCCGGCTGGCGGGGCGGCCTTCCACGACGCCGAAGGGTGTGTTCGCTTGGCATGGCGATGTGCGGTTGGCGCCGCGCGTGACCGGCACCTGACGGAGGAGGCTCGCGCCAGCGTGAGCGCTGCAGCCCATGACGGTTCCGACCGTCCGGCATCGGGGGCTGTGGCCCCCTGTATGGTGGGACTCAAAAGCGAGTTGACCGCAGAAGCGCTCCGGGGCATGTTCGCGCCGTCCGTTGATCCCGAGTGCACGCGCACACGGGGTTGGTGGCGTGTTTGGGGACCAACGGCCCCGAACCCCACACAGCGAAGCGGAAATCGCTGATCGGATGGGTGGCCGAGTGGTTTAAGGCTCCAGTCTTGAAAACTGGCGTGGGGGCAACCCCACCGTGGGTTCGAATCCCACCCCATCCGCCACTATTTTCCGTCAAGCCATTGATATCATTATATTTATTTGGCTCACAGCCTCCCTCCCCCATCATTTCTCCCCACATTATTTTTCGGATGGCGGCGGACGGAGATGGACAAACGGCATGCGCTGGCATGCTGAAAGAGTCCCCCGATGGCCCACCGTTCTTGCTCGCTGAATCGGGCGTCACCAACCTCTTCCGACCAGCCGGTGCCGTCTCGGCTCTGGCTCTCTCGACGCGATTGAAGCCGGGTGTCTCGGTCAACCCAAGGGGACCGAATCAACGCCTTGGTCAGCACATGAAACCCGCAGCACCGTGCCGCTCTTTCCCTGGCGCCGGGCGACTGACTTTTCAGGAGCCGGCAGTCCGACCGTGGGGCTTCCGTCGCCGTGGTGAGCCGCCTGCCCTCAGAAGGTCCACCCCCCAGAACGGGTGGCGGATGACGATGACCGGTGAAGGCGCCGACCATAGGACACTTATCCCATTCGGGCCGGAACCGGAACCCCCTACAGAGGTTGTCACCTAGCGAGGTCGCGGGGCCGGAGCTACCCCCGGGCATTTGCCCCCGGAAGGACCCGTTGCCCCCGGTGACCGGCACCGACCGGTGGACGCGCCGGGACACGGCCCGCACCGTCCTCTATCCCCGCCCGCTGGCAGGCCGCTGAGAGGGTGGCGAGTCAGCCCGCGCCGTGTCGCCACCCCTCGGGGCGTGTAACCCCCTCAGCGCGTAACCCCGCCTCGGCAGCATCACGCCAACGGGCACCGTAACCCCGAAGGCAGGCGAGATCATGAACTGCGGCCCCGTCAGCCAGGACGATGATGCGCCGATCCTGCAGCCCGGCACCGCACCCGGCGCAGCGGCCGGGGACCGGCTTCTTGCCGTGGCGCTGGTGCCAGTCGAGTTGAGCGTGACCATAGGCCCGGCGGTCGGCGTCCCCGGCTGGCATGCCGCCGTGACGGTAGGTCAGGCGCCGCCGCTCATAGTCCGCCCGGATGCCAAGGTCCGCGACCACTCCGGCGCGGTCGCCGCGTGCATGCAGATCATGACCGTTTTTCGGGGTTACCGGGGTTACCGGGGTTACCTGACCTCCGGAGCCCTTGATTTCCGCGGGGTTCGCCGCGTCGTGACCGGTAACCCCGGCTGAAAATGGCGGGGTTACCGGGGTTACTTCGGTGCCATCGGCGTGAGGCACCGCCCATTTGGCGAACAGGTCACGCATCGTCGCCCCCATCGGACAGAGCTGCGGCGGGAAAATGATAGAGCTTCATGGTGCCGTTGCCGGGAACCCTGACCGGCTTCTGTGACTTGCCGGCGGCGGGCAGCAGCATCCCGGCGTCGATCATGGCGGCGGCCAGCGTCTTGCTGTTGAAGCCCTGGCACATCTCCTTGAAGCCTTCGGGGAGCGCGAAATACTCCCAATTGCCGTCACTGTCTCGACGGCGGAACCCGACGCGGTTGGCGATCCGCAGATCAAGGTGATTGCCGCTGCCGTCCCGTTCCCAGGCCGGTTCGAAGCGGCTCAAGCCATGCGCTTCCAAGAAGGCACGGACTTGCGCTTTGCCGTGAGCCACCTCCGCCGGCCCCTTGCCGCCACGCGCACCGATCCATGCGTCGAAACACACCGCCGCGCTTTTGATGGCCTCCCCTTCCGGCCAGGGCAGAACCCCCATGGTGGCGGCCAGCTCCCCGGCGGCGGCGATCAGGGCGAAGCGGCCGGCGGCCCGCTGCACCTGTCCATCCGCACCGGCCGGCAGATGGGCAGCCTTCCACCGCTCGCACCCGGCCCGCACGGCGCCCGCCAGTTCGTCCAGATCGGCCGCCGTGATGGCTTCGAGAAAGGCGTCCGCGGCGTGCCCCCGGTGCGTCTCCGTTGCCAGCCGGACGCGCCGGGCGAAGGCATCGCCGTCCACCGATCCGTGCAGGGCTTCGAAGGTCCCCAGGCCGGCGCCGGCATCGGCGGGGATATCGAGGACACGGACCTCCTGCCCGGCCTTGGTCTTCCGGCCGGCTTCGGCCGCCTTCTCCGCCAAGCCGATCTCACCCGTCGAAAGGAACAGCACCCGCCATGTGGTCACCGGCCGGGCGCTGGTGTCCTTGTTCATGCGCGCTTTGCCGGTGCCATTGGAGAGCATGTAGCCCATGGCGTCGGCGGCCCGGCCGTCAGCCTGCCCCAGTTCATCCAGGCAGAGCAGCGCGTCGTTGGCGCCGCGGGCCAGCGCTTCGGCCGCGTTGTCGGTGGCGCGCCAGTTGTGAACGGGGCAGCCCCAGGCGGATGCCGCCACATGAAGCGCGCAGGATTTCCCGATCGAGGACGGTCCCCGAAAATGAACCCCTCCCGATTCGGCATTGAGCAGGTAGAGCAACGGTCCGGCGAAGGCGGCGGACAGGGCGAAGGCGAGACGGGTGTTGCCCACGGCCAGCGCGGCAACCTCTTTGCGCCACCCATCCAGCGTGCCGCGCGGCTTGGTGTCCGAAGCGGTCCCGGCGGCCTGCAGCAGCACCCGTTCTCCCTCGGTGTCGCCAAAGGACCGTCCGGGCGAGACGTAGACGCGGCCATGCCAGCCGGTTCGATCAACGCAGGTCGCGCGGGCCGTGACCCGCACCCCCGCAAGATAGCTGGTCAGCAGTTCGCGCGCCCTGCGGCCGGGAGCGACGGACAAGCCGCCATCCAGCAGGACGCGGCGGTAGTCGGTGCCGTCGCCGGCCAGGAGCGCACGGGGCATCGCCCATTCATGCTCGCGGCCGTCATGATCCTTCCACCGCAACAGCACCCCCCAGCTTCCGCCCGTGGCGTCGCGGGTTTCGGCGACCACTTCGAAGGGGCCGGACAGATGAAGGTCCTCCTTGTCGGGATCGGCGTCGCAATAGAACAGGCCATGCGGTCGAAGCCGAAAGCCGGTCACCACGACCGGCGGCGGCTCCTTCTCCGGCGGGACGAACACCGCCGCCGCCTCGATGATTTTCGCGGGGCTGGTCACGGTCATGCCGCCTTTCCGGCCGGATCGGTCGAGCGCAACAGGTCGTTGAAATCGGTGTCGGGTTCCGGCGGCAGCGCGATCCGAACCCGCCGGCCTTCCCCATGCCAGCGGGTGGCGGCGGCTTCCGCGGCAGCCTGCCCGATGCCGTTGGCGTCGTTGTCGGCGCAGATGATCACCTCGGACACCTCCGCCACCGGGGGCAGGATCAGGTTGCGGAGGTTGCCGGCGTCCAGAGCGGACCAGCCGGGCAGCCCGGCGGCCTGCATCGCTGAAAGCACGGTCTCGATGCCTTCGCCAACGATCAGCACCGGCCCGGCGGCGGCGAGGCGGATGGCACCGCCCGACTTCGGCCCCAGGGTCTTCTTGGCGTCGGGGACCGGGGCCTTGCCGCCGGCCTCGCTCAGATAGGTGCGGTGAACCGCGGTCACCGTGGAGCTGGGATAGACCGTGACGGCGGCGATCATCGCCGGCAGCGCCAAGCCGGTGTTGGAGTGCAGGCAGCTCGCCCGGTAGCGCAGCGTCGGCGGGACCGGAAGCAAAATTTCCCGGCCGCGCAGATAGGTTTCGGTCAGGGTCCCGGCACCGGGGATCGACTTCCGCCAGAGATCCGCGGCGGCGCGCTGCATCCGTTCGGGACGCTCGTTGTCGTCGCTGGCGTCCCGCCGCGGCGGCGGGGTCCAATTCCGGTCCAGCTCCCCCGGCCACAGTCCCGCCGCCTTCAAGGTGGCGATCACATCGTCTTGGGAACAGCCACCGGCATGGCACCGGACCAGGACGCGCCCGCGGTCGTCTTCCACGGTGAAGCCGGTGCGGTAGTCGCAGCATGGGCAGCGCCCTGAGTAGGAGGTGCCGGTGCGGCTCAGCCCCAGGGCTTTGGCGATGGTCGGGGCGTTCATCAGGTGGCCTCACCGCTCGCCCGCGCCTGCAACCAGGCCTTCAGGTCATCGGCCAGGATGACGGTGCGCCGGCCGATCTTGGTGGCGCGCAGCTTGCCGGCGCGGATTTCCTCATAGATCAGCGAGCGTCCGACCGACGACGCGACAACGGTCTCCTCGACGGAATAGCCGATCTTCTCAACAGCCATGTGCGTATCTCCATTAGCGTCCGTTGGCATCCGTTGGTGCCCGCCACAACGCTACGCACAGGCTTCTTTGTGAGTAAATACGGTGCGTGCCGCAAATTAGATTATGTATTTCGGAAATCAGGGAACTTGAAATTTTCGGGGTTCTGGCATTCAATCGCCGGCCTTTTATCCGCGAATCGCGATTTACGCACTAAAAATTGAGTTTCGTGGTCTTTGGCGCTGCTGATTTCCCCTGTCACTTGTCGCGCAGCTTGGCTCGTCTCTTGGCGCACAGCTTGTCGCGCAGCCAGGACCGCAGTTCGGCGCACAGCCAGGACCGCAGCTTGGCGGCTAGCCTCGACGGCCAAACCGTTGACGCACTCCTACAGATTCTGGCGCACGTCCTCGGACATCTCCTCGCGCTGCATCTCGTCCAAGTTCAGCACCAGCTCCAAGCGCTGCACGGGGCGCTGGGGCAGGAGTTGAGGGCATGCGCAAAGCTCACATGGAGGTGCACGCGGCCGGGGGCACCGTAGGCAATTCACCGGAGCGGATGCGCGGTGATCTTCGGGATTTCCGAATAGCTGGACGCTGAAACCTTCGGGCGGTGCGAAGCGGCGGTACCTTTGCGTCTCCCACAGGGAGTGGCCTGTTTTGCCGGCGTGGCAGCCTCCCTTGGGTTGGGAGTCGGCTCCTGAAAAGTCAGGAGCCGGCGCAACTCCCTCAAAAGTGAGGCACTTGATTCTGCTCTGTTGCGGGATTTCCCGCCACGGTCCCCACTCGATTCCGCTCGCAGCCTTCCTTGCCCCCATCGGCTCGCAGCCAGGGTGTCCGCACTATGGAGCCCCCTCCCGCAGCCGCCGGCTATGGCGACGGGGAAAGCCAATCGCCGCCACTTCCCCGAGCTGAGGCGCAACCTGTTGATCGTCCGGCGAACCCGGTCAAGGGCCGTTACCGATCCGTCGCCACGGCCGATGGAACGGGTGCCGCACCGTTACGGACGGCGGTGTGATCCGTCACGAATCCGTTCGCGATCCGTGACGGACTCACGGCGGACACCCTGCACCTCGATCACAGGCCATCGTCACGCCCGCGAGCTTGCCGGCCCTGCCCAGGACGGCACTGAGAACGTACCGGATGTCACTGTCCAGCCGGCGCTTCGTGCCCGACCGGCGCGCTCCATGGTTGGGCATGCAGTGCAGCGACGTCACCGAATCAAGGATTCCAGTACAAACCAAGATCAAGCGGAACGATCGTGCCGCATTTCGGAACGATCGGGTCACTTTGTTTTGTACCGGTTTTCTCAGCGTCGTGAGATTATTGGAGCTGCCCAAGGCTGAACGAGCCGCTGTGCCGCCCCGGTATTGAATCGGGCTGTCCTGACGGCTGGTGATGCCCGAACTGGCTTAGGGAGGGTCGGCTTAGGGTGCGGACGGGCGGTGAACTGGTCACCGCCCCGCCGCTCACACACTGGAGAGGACAGGATGAAAGAGTGTTTCATCCTCCTGATCCTCGCTCTGGAGATCATCAAGCGGTTGCTTGACCTTCTGAGCTAAGATCGGGCCCGGAGGGCGGGGGGGTGCAGCCCCCGTCCTCCTCTTTCCAATCGTATTTCGTCACATGTGGCGATTCAAGCGCAGCACGTTGCGAATCTTCAATGTAGCGGCTGCACACCGCACAGCCGGCTATGGCTGTGGGTCGCATCCTGGCCGGCGACACCGGCCCCAGCTACAGCACCGACGAGAGGCCGGAGGGGGATTGATGGGGCGATGGTGGCCGCCGTGACCAGCGCTGTTACCATGCGGTTGGGCGGCGTGAGTGCCACGGTTGTGTGATCCTGCTGGCAATGCACTGATGCTGTTCCCTTCATTATGACATCCTAAAATTAATGAACCTCACCTCTGGGTTGTGATGATGAATTGATACCTCTAAATAGGGGTATTTTCATTCTTCATATCCCCCTTAAAAGGACGTAGCGTCATTGGCTTCTATCAAGGGGGGATTGCGTATGTTTTTAGCATCAATATCCGTGAAGAACTATCGCTCCATAGATGACTCAGGAGAGGTGAAAGTTGAGCGACTCCAGGCATTCGTTGGGGAAAATAACGCTGGAAAGTCGAACATACTGCGAGCAATAGCCTGCTTCTTGTCGGTGGGGGCTGGCGGCGTAAAGCTCGAGGATGTTCGAGATCCAAAGTTACCCATTGAAATAGAAGCTTCGTTTGCAGGCCTTACAGACCGTGAGCGAAAGGAGTTGCGGAGGTACCTTGTTGGAGATCGTCTTACCGTTAAGAAAGAGCTGACGCTCGTCCGAGATGACAAGGCTGATAAATGGAAACTTGAAGTCAGTTACCGCGGATATATGGCTGAGCCAAAGAATTGGTGGCTATCTATTGATAAGATTATAGAGATGAAAGGCTCTAAACCGAAGTGGGAGGAGATTGCTCACGAGGTTGGGATTTTCGATATAGCAAAAAACTCGAATGGAAAGATTGATAAAAAAAGCTATGAGGCCGCTATTTCATATATTGTAACACATAATAAGGACATTGAATTTGATGAGCCTGTGTTGTCTGATGGCAAGGCAATGGGAATCCAGCAAAATCTTCTTCGGTTTTTGCCTGAATTTTTCTTGTTGCCAGCAATAACTGACTATGCGGACGAGATTGATCGAAGATCCTCAAGCACTGTATTCCGGCGACTGATGGCAGAACTATCAGAGCGGATGCTTACTTCTGATCCGCGCTACGGTGAAATTGATGAAGCTGTCAGAAAGCTGAACGATCTTTTTAATGCTGCTGAGGATGGTGGCAGGCTCGCGGTTTTGCAGACTGTTGAGACGGCATTGACTGAAAATATTGCGGACTTAATGCCGAGCGTAAGTAGTGTTCGTTTGTCTGTCGAAATGGAGCAATCTCGGGAACTATTTAGTCGAGGCGTCTCGCTTCGCGTGCATGATGGTGTCCTAACCGATGTATTGGACAAAGGGCACGGCTTGCAGAGAAGTGTTGTATTTGGACTACTTAAAATGCTGATTTCTAAGTCTCGTTCTGGTGAAGATGGAGGAAATTCAGATAGGCCAATTTTGCTCGGTATAGAGGAGCCAGAACTTTATATACATCCTCAGTCTCAGAGATTAATTTGGCGGGTTCTCTGTGGTTTCTCAAAAAATCATCAAGTGGTCTATACGACACATTCCCCTGCGATGATTGACATTGGGTGCTACGAAGGCGTTGCCATTGTTCGCAAACCAACCGCCTCTGTAGGCACGCAAATTCACCAATGTGATGCGGGGGTATTAGGGAGCCAGGAAGAAAAACAGGGTTTCAAACTGCTTAATTCCTTCAAGTTACAGCATAATTCGATGTTTTTCGCCCGTGAAGTTATTTTAGTCGAGGGCGAGCAGGACGAAATTGCAATTGTGGCAACTGGACGCAAGCTCGGTCTGTTTGAGGAGTTTCCAGAAGAAATCGGTTGGACAGTTGTAAGTTGTGATAATAAGGAGCAGATTCCAAAATTCCAGAAGCTTTTAAATGCTTACGGCATCCCATATTCGGTATGGGTGGAGTTGGATGGGTTGCCTGAGGATCATAAAAAGAACAAAACAATTATCGATTTGGCAGATGGCAATACCCTCGCAAAGATGCCAAAACGCATGGAGGATGCGGCTGGATTGGATGCTCACTTTTCGGACACATTTCACTGCCGTACCCATTTCTGCGACCCGGGTCGGATTACCCCGCAACTTGAGGCGTTGGTCAAGACGCTGTTTCGGACTGACATCCTTCTAGAAGCCGCGCCCATAGAGCCTGAAGGACAAGCGATCTAACTGATTGGCTTCGGTGAGTAAGGGACTGGTTGGGGCCGCCTTCCCAGTCCTTGACTGGGAAGGCGGCGACGCCGTGCAGGCGACTTGAAGCGACTCACGAGGGATGCCAGCGCAGCACCCCGATCCCATCGGGGCACTCACCCGCCGGCCTGGAGCTGCTGCCCCTCAACATGCTGATCGCCGCCCAGCTCGCCAGCCGGCCGGGGAGGGGCGGTGTCCGCCCCTCTGGTGCTGGGTTTCGACCAGGCACCCTGTTACCCTCTATCGATATGTCAAGCTTCGGTAGAGCGTAGGGGCAATATGGTGAAGAATTTTAGCGTCTATCCGATAAAGGGTGTCTGAGATTTTGTGATTAACACTTGGGAGTCTACCAGATTTCTTGCGAACTCAAATCTATCGTCTAAATCTGGCCCAGGGCCAACGATGATCCTATTAACTTTTATCTTATCTTTTATTCCGGAAAATAGTTCAATGTATGGAATGGGGATCGCAGTTCGGGGGTGTTCTCGCTTTAGAATTTTCTTAAACGGCAATTCTGGGAAAAAATGAGGCTGATCTAGCTGAAAAGCCTCAAGTACGTATTCTGTTAAAGGGGAAGCGATAATCCTTAACTCGTTTTCTTCTCTAAATCCCTGGTGCTTAATAAATGAAGATGAAATAGCGTAATCCTCAACCACTGTCTTGAATCCTTCTGTATCTTCTGAGATTGCGCATTTCATTGAGTAAAATATCTTGTCAACAAGAGAGTCATAGTCTCCTGCCGATATTTTTTCTTCTGCATTATAAATTGCTGATCCGGCAGAAATCGCTTGGTATGCAAATAAATTGGCTTCAGCTATTACCGCGTCTTCTACGCTTTTTCTGTCAAATACTATAGCATACCCAGCGCCACCGTAGCCGCGCCACTGACTCAAAAGCCCGTTCGTGCTTTCATATTTACTGTCGTGCTTACAGAAAGAAGTAACATAAGGCGTGGAAACCTTTTTGAAAATGGCTTCATTAAGGCCTTTCAAAAAATCGGAGCACATGGCATCCAAGTATTTATTCAATCCGCCGCGACGGCTAATTTCAGCGCGTAATTGAGAGTTAGAAATTTTTCGGTTATTCACGAACGTGCGGGCGCGCTCTTTTAAAAGCCTATGCAGTAAGTCACCAAGATGTGTCATCTCAGTAGAATCGTTTAGATATTCGTACTGCGTCGCCCACATCGTCTTGTCTTTTAGTATGCCTTTGAGGCCGCCACCGCTAGTATAATGGAATAACTCCCCGTTTCCATCTTGGATTTCATCTAACTTCTTTGAGGTATTCATTATATTGTCTCTTTAGTTGTTGTTGGCGTCCAGTAACCTTTGGTATGTTCGACCCGCTCCAGAAACATGCTTTTAGCGTCGTTAAGTAAGCGACGACACCGACCAGTCATCCCGCTTGGCTGTTCGCTCGCAGCCGTGCCCCCGCCCCCCCATCGCCCTGGTAGAGGCCTTCGGGGATGAACTCGACGCCGGCCCCTTCTAGGGCGACGCGGAGCTTGGTAACGGTTTCCTCTGTGGTGACTACGCCCCCACGCTCAAAGCGGTTGACGGTAGCAACTCCAACTCCGGCTGACGCCGCGAGCTGAGAGGCATTCCATTCTAGGGCGGCACGCGCCATGCGGCATTGGGCTGGTGTCATAGCGTGATCAAATTACAATCACGGCATCCTTGACGCAAGGCCATCATCGTGATTGAATTTCAATCACGGCAGCAATGCCGGCGGCCGAACCGAGTGTTGCGACCACCCGATCCGGCCTGACCACAATCGAGCTGCATGGAGCTACGGATCATGGCTGATTCCGAGAATACCACACCCTTGCCTTTATGGCGCGTTCCGCTCGCGGTGCTGTCCAACCTGTTCGTGTCGGCGGAGGTGCGTCATGGCTGAACGTGACGCCTCCGGGCAGCCCGCCTTACCGTCGCTGCGCGCCCTGCTGCTCGGCACCACGGCGCCGCTGTCCGACGCGCTGTCCGAATGGGAAAACGACTATCGTGCAACCGAAGCGGACCCGTCGCTGAGCGCGGACCAGCGCATTGCGCTCTGGATGGACCAGGACCACACCCTCACCAAGCGCGTGCGTGCCGTCCCGGTCCGCAGCCTTGCCGACGCCGTAGCTGCCGCCGGCCAATATCTGAATCTGGCGCGGCAGGACGTCACCGCACATGCAGTCCCGGAAGCTGCGGCTCTGGCCCTGGCGGAAGGGCTGCACGCCTACCTGTCCGAACTGCGGGCCACCGTCCAGGCCACGGAGGGGAGCAGCACCATCCCCGCACTCGGCATGACCTTCACGGATGCCGTCACCTCGATCCGGCGGCGGTGGCATGAGGCCACGGAGGCGGACGACACCGAATCGGACAAGATCGCCGCCGATGCAATCCGCATCACGGAAGCGGTGCTGAAGGCCGAACCCAGGACCCCCGCCGACGCTCTGGCACAGCTCGAATTGCTGGCCGATCCGGATACCGGGATGGCGGTTGGCGAAAGCGCCGACGAGACGGACGCCGCCACAGTCCGGCGCATCCATGCGGTGCTTGCGGGGGTGCCGTCCGGGATCGCGGCGGCTGGGACCGACAGCACCATTCTCCCGTCACTCGGGATGACCTTCCCCCAGGCCGCCGACCGGATCGCCGCAAACTATGCGGAACACCTCACCCTTCCGGATGAGGACGAGGAGAGCGCCGACCGGTTGGTGGATGAATGGAACACGATCGCGCTCGCCGTCTCCGCCACGGCGCCGCAAACCATCAGCGATGCCTTGGCGGTGCTGCGGATCGCCAGCCATCCGTCTTCCACCCTGCCGTTCTGTGACGTGCACGCGGAAGGCTCGACCGCTGAGGCGCTGTTCGGCGCCTTGCTTCGGGCCGCCGCGTTCCTCTCCGCCGTCCTGGCCGGGCCGGTGCAGAGTTGCACCCAACCCGACGCGGAACTGCTGGCGGCATGGGACCTCTGGTGCCGGCCGGACACCATGCCGGACGGCCCGGAGCGGCAAGCCGCCGTCACCGCATCCTCGCAAGCGGAAGCCACCATCGAGACCGTCCCGGCCCGGACACCGCAGGGCGCCGCGGTGAAGGCAATGGCCGTCGTGCAGCTCGTCCTTGGCCGGAGCCCCGACGCGCTCGAAGGCCCGATGCCGGAGGATGTCGAAGACGACGTTGCGAGCCGCGTGCTGTGGACGCTGGCCCGCGATCTGCGGCGGCTGTGGTGGTGGGCTCCCTGCCCATCGGCGCCGACCGCAACGGCACTCAACGGCCAGCACCCCGACGCCCGCCTCTTGACGCTGTGGGAGCGCTACACCGCCGCGGTGAGTGCTTACGAGGCGCTTCCTGACGGGCTGACCGATGAGGACTACGAACCGTCCTGGCTCGCGGTGGACGCCCTCCGGGACGAGATCGAGGCGACCATGCCGATCACCCTGGCCGGCGTCGCGGTACGGCTGAGGCTGCACCTGATCGGGCTGGCGGAAGATGCCGCGGTCACTCCGTCCTGTTTCGGCGGGCCGATGCCGGCGGTGCTGAATTCGGCCGGGGACCTCGTGGCGCTGTGGCGGCTCATTGCACACCTCGAAGGCGCCACGGTCGCCGCTGGACCATTCGTCACACCCACGGCACCGGAGACCGACGCTTTTGCGGAAACCATCGCGGCGTTCCGGACGGAGGCGCCGACGTCCCTGGCAATCCCCGACACCCCCACCGAAGCCATGGTGCAGGCCGGCGCCGCTGCAGGCGGGTGCCGTCCGGAGCAGGTCCGCACGATGTTCGCCGCCATGGTTGACGCCTATCATCGGGAGGCCGCGTGATGCCCGTCTTCCATTTCCCCGACCAGGGCACCCGGCGACCGGCGGAAGTCGTCATCGACACCCGGCGCCTGACCATGCGCAACGCCGCGGATTGGCAACAGCAGATCGTGGCGGAGTGCCGGCGGCAACGGACCCTAACCCCCGCCGTGTTCCGGTTCCTGAAGGGCAGCGGCCTGTTGAGCCGGTGCACCTTCCTCGCCTCCGAAGGGCCGGCGGCCCCGCTCCGGTTCTGCTACATCGGCGCACCCACGGTCGGGGTTCTCGGCCGCGGATGGGCGCGCTCCGTCCTCGACCAGCCGGTGGACCGGGACCCGCACACCGAGTTCGCCCGCCGGGTCGGGGCGGAGTACATCGAGGCCATGGCCGGCGGGGAGGCGCTGTTCAACCGCTTCGCCGTCGCCGGGCTCGGGCGGCCCTTCGATTATGTGCAGGCCCTGTTCGGCTGGTCGGACGGCGGGCGGCGTGCCGTGCTGGCCTGCATCGATGTGAAGGCTCCGCATTGAACAATAGCACGGATCAAAACCTCATTCTGACGCATCAAGCCCTTTGGTGGACCTGCAGTCAGTAGAGGTTTTGATCCATGCTCAGACGAACCCAACGTGATTTGATCCCCGGAAGCAGCCGAGAAGATTCTCTTGTCAACGTGTCCGTTGCCCGTGCATCTTCACCATAATATTGATGATTGCAGAGGGTGCCTATTGTGGCGAGAACGGAAAAGCAGTCGTTAGGGGATTGGGGAGAGAAAAAAGTCAGCGAATTATGCTTTTGTCCGTCGTGCAAACGGTCAAAGACGATGAAGCTTCTGCCGCCAAACTTCAAGTGCGCGGATTTGATCTGCGATTTCTGCGGCTATCTGTCTCAAGTTAAGACATGCACCGTTGTGGACGTGAACACTATTCCTCGGCAAATTCTGGGCGCCGCTTGGGAGCCTCAGCGCGAGAGAATGGAAGCAGCCATATACTTTTCTCTGTATTTAGTCCTTTCTCTGAAGGATAGATCGGATTTTTCAATTTATTTCCTATCAAAAGACTTGCAGGAGGATGCCATGTTTGTTCCTAGAAAGCCGCTGTCGTCTGCAGCTAAGCGCGCCGGATGGCAGGGTTACCTTCTTCAGTTGGACAATGTGAAAGGGCGCTTCGTGCGCCTGTTTTGGAGTGCGGGTCAAAACCTTGCTTCGCTAGGCCAAAGTCATTGAAATTGTTCAGCCCAAGCGAGGTTTCGGTCAGCCTCTTATACCCCTATTTGGTCAGATCCAGCAGCACCGCCGCCCGGCTCCATCGCATGACATGCAACGGCAGCCGCCCGACGCCGGCTTGGTGGTAGAGCACACCGGGGCGGGGCTCCAGCTCCTTCCACCCGGCGGCCCGTCCCCGCCACACCGGCACCGTCTCCGGATCGACCAGTCCGACCACCCACCGGAGATTCCCGGTGGCCAGGGCGACCAGCCGCGCCATGGCCCCGAGATCATGGAACAGGCCCCGGCCCCGCCAGTCCGGCCGCGTCCATCCGGCGACGATCCAGGCCACGGCCCCGCGCGTGTCGTAAGCTGCTTCGCTGGCAACGAAGCACCATTCCTCCGCTGGAGCGGTCTCGGCATCGTGGAACGCCGACAGGTCCGCCACCCGCGCGCCGAAGCTGGTGCCGTGGCAATCGAGCATGACGACGCCATGGGTCGCCACGACGGCCCCCTCGTCATCGATGGCCCCGATCCAGAAGGCCGGCGCCGAAGCCGGGCGCGGCAACAGCGGGAACCATCCGGCGCGGTGGCACAGGTTCAGGCGTTGCAGCTCGTCCCAGGATTCGGACAGCACCAGCGTAACCCCGCGCGCCAGAAGGGAGGCGCACAGCGCATCCCGAGCCCGCACCAGCGCCGAAGCGAGGGCGCCGCAGCCGAGCGGCAGCGTTTCCACCAACCGGCGATCCGCGCCACGGACACCGTGTCGCCGGCCCCAGGGAATCGTGCCCATGGCCCGCTGATCGGTGGTGATGATAGCCCCATCCATGCTTCGGTATCCTTGTCGTGGATCGTGGAAAATGGCCTGAAATCACCCAGGGAACGCCCTATGCGGGCTGGTTTCGGCTGGACACTCCAGGCCGTGATCCCGTAGTATTCATTCACAAAGTGCGTTCTTCTGGCGGGGTCGTATCGGTACTAAAGAAGTCAATTAAGGCTTCGGGAAGGGCCATCCGCCAATAATCCAAGGAACAACACGGCGCCATTCAAACTTGGTTTCTTTCGAGAGCCAAGCCGGCGGAGACGGGACTTTCGACACCCCTCCTTCCGCTTGACGCGCCTCCGGCTTCCGCCCCCGCATTACCTATGCGATCCAAGCATGGCATGCGGAAAACGCATCGCTCGCCAAAAATTAGCCAATTCGAAGCGTGTGCGCGCAGTATCCCCCATGTCGGTCCCCCGGCTCTTCTTCAGAATTCTTGACCCCCTATCCCCCTCCACCCCCTCTTGAGCCATGCAGTTCTTGCATGTCGTCTTCATCGCGCCCTTGCCTGCCTTGAGCACGGAGCCTTCCGCCGTTGCCGACCGAGAGAGTGAGGTGTCATGGCGCTTTGGCGCACCAACTCCGCACGATCCCTCAAGCATCACCGAAGCTCCCGCCGCTGGGGTGGCCGTCGTCACCGGGCGACTATACGGATGCTCCTCGCGAGGACTGAAGGGCAGTCCGTTCAAGCGGAGCCCTGTTTTCCGATTTTCTTTGCGCTTTCTCGACTGTGAGGGAGTTCGGATTTCGTGCCGGCTGGCAACTCCAGGCGCGGCGCCCTCGCTACGCACGCGGTGAACGTGCCCGGCGCTGGCCGAACCGGGCAGGTAACCCCGGTAACCCCGAGGTTACAGACCGGGGTTACCGGAATCACCCCTGCAAAATCAACGCGGTAACCTCAGTAACCCCGGTAACCCCGAAAAATGGGCGTTGTCTGCATGTTCACCGGCCGCCGGCTTTGGTGCGTGGCGTCACTTTGCCTCCGGCCGACTCACAGTGCCGTGCCCATGCCTCCATCATCTTGCGGCGCTTCTCCAACAGGTCGGAGCGGCGATAGGCGGCCTCCACCTTGCTTTCGAGCGCATGAGCGAGCGCGGCTTCGGCCACCTCCCGCGGGAAGTTGGTCGCTTCGGCACACCAGTCGCGAAAGGACGAGCGGAAGCCGTGCGCGGTCGCCTTCATCTCCAGGCGACGCAACAGCATGGTCAGGGTCATGTCGGACATCGGCTTGCCCGCCTTGCTGCCTTCGAACACCAGCGCATCAGGATCATCCGGCTTCCGTGCCAGCCCGCGGGCCGCCTTCAGTATGGCGACAGCCCGCGGGGCCAGCGGCACCACATGGGGCTTGCCGGCCTTCATGCGGGGGCCGGGGATCGTCCAGAGCTTGGCCTCGACATCGATCTCGGACCAGCGGGCGTTGCGCAACTCGCCGGAGCGCACCGCGGTCAGTATGAGGAATTCCATCGCCAGCTTGACCACGGGGCCGGTCTGGTTGGTTTCCCTGAGCCTGGACAGGAAGGCGGGCACCTCGCCATAGGGAAGAGCGGTGAAGTGCTCGGCGTCGTCCTTCTGCTTCGGCAGCCCCTTGGTGACGGAGCGCACCGGGTTCTCGCCTTCCCGGTAACCCTTGGTCGCGGCCCAATCCAACACCGTGCCGATCCGTTGGCGCACCCGGCGGGCCGTCTCGGGTTTCTCCAGCCAGATCGGCAACAGCACGTCCCGGACCTCCGGGGTCCCGATCACATCCATCTTCAATGGACCCAGGAGCGGGAAGACGTAGGTTTCCAAGGTGCTGAGCCATTGCGCGGCATGCTTGTCATTCTTCCAGCCGTCCTTGTGCTCGCCATGGCAGGAACGGGCGGCTTCCTCGAAGGTCGGGACCACACGCCGGGCGGCGCGGCGGTCGGCAAGGGGATCGCCTCCGGCGCGGGCCACCTTGCGCATCCCGTAGGCCACATCGCGCGCTTCGGACAACGTGACCAGCGTCGCGGAGCCGAGACCGATGTCGCGGCGCTTGCCCTGGATCACCAGACGGAGCAGCCAGCGCCGGGCGCCGGACGGGTCCACCTCCAGATAGAGGCCGTTGCCGTCCGCATGCCGGCCGGGTTTGGCGGTTCGCACCGAAACCGCGGTCAGGGCCTTTTCGGGGTGCCTCCCGTTTCGCTTCGGCAATTCGATTCCCTGCCAATCCTACCCCACATTTTCCCCACATTCTGAGCCGGGTGCAGGCGGATGACAATGGATAAGCGTGGACGTGAGCGGAAAAATGTTTGGCTTTTATCAATGGATTACCGGACACCGGCGGACGACAAAAAACGCTGGCGGATAGCGTTTCGAAAGCCACCCCATCCGCCATCCTCATCTAATTTCTCCTGTAGTATCAGGCGCTTAGGCCGACAGATTCATCCATACCTACGTCCTTACCCACGTTCGAGATGCGACTTCTCACGACCAGCAGCGAACAATCGCGGTCACACTGAGGCGCAACATGATCGAAGGTGAGCCTTTCAAACGGTCTTAGAGAGTTCCAAAACGCCCACAGGCGGGAGCGAATCGAGTTTCTCATCATCTTGCGAAGACGGCGTGCGCAGGACGATTAAAATGAGAAACATTGATTGAGCTTTCTAATTTTCGATCTTTCTCACCTCGTTGGCCTGCGCTACCATGCGGGCATGAATACCACCCCCCCTCCCCCTTCAGTTCCGGTTCGCGTTGGCAACGGTGGGAGCCACATGTCCATGCGCCGGGAACAATCTTCAACGATCAGTTTGGAGGAGATTGGGACAGATACCTAGCAGGCCGCTGAAAAAGGCTATGCCCGGCTTGGCGGTCGTGCTTCTCTCCGGTCGAAGAGAAAGCGGCTGGCGAGGGGACGATGCGGGGATCG
>NZ_VITH01000027.1 GCF_007827815.1 Azospirillum brasilense | reverse complement strand
GTCCGATCCCCGCATCGTCCCCTCGCCAGCCGCTTTCTCTTCGACCGGAGAGAAGCACGACCGCCAAGCCGGGCATAGCCTTTTTCAGCGGCCTGTTAACTCCTCCCACTGCGCAGCGGGGGGAGGTCGGGAGGGGGGCACCAAGGCGACCACTCTCCAAAAATAAACCTTACCCCCGCTTCCTCCGCCCCGGCGCCCGCGCCGGTTCCGGCACCGGGGCCAGCATTCCGGCGCTGACGAAGCTGCTGATCTCCGTGATGATCTCGTCCGGGTCGCCGGGGTTGCAGATGCCCGGCGCCAGCTCCTCCAGCCGGTGGGTGTCGGAGAAGGCGTAGAGATAGGCGCCGATCATCAGCGTCATCCGCCAGTAGACGTCCCGCTCCGACAGATGCGGCAACGCCTCCTTCAGCGCGGCGGCGAAGATGCGGGTCGAGGCGTCGTAGGCCTCGTTGCGCAGCTTGTATGAAATCTCCGGCGGCTCGGTGTGCAGCCGGGCCTGGAGCCGCATGAAGGTGCGGCCTCCCTCCGTCTCGCGCATGGCGAGCGCCGGCATCAGGAAGGCGTAGACGATGTCGCGCACCGGCGGCGGCGCGGGACCGCGGCGCAGCGCCTCCAGCCGCTCCATGCGCTCGTCGGCGATCTTCCGGCCGCGGCGCAGGAAGACCTCCTCGAACAGCCCGTGCTTGGACCCGAAATAGTAGCTGATGAGGGCCTGGGTCACCTCGGCCCGGTCGGCGACGTTGCGCAGGCTGGTGCCGGCGTAGCCGAGGTTGGCGAACTCCAGCTCCGCCGCGTCCAGGATCTGGTCGCGGACGTTGCTGGTGCCCTCCGGACGGCCCGGCCCGGCCCGGCGGCCGCGCGCGGGGCGGCCCCGCGCCGGGCCGCTCTCCGGCGCGGTGTCGGCGACGGGCGCGCTGTCCTGGACTTTGCTCATCGGTCGGCTCATCTCACTCCCGGCGGCACGCTTCGGATGGAAAGTCTAACATGGTGCAACGCCTGATCCCTCTTTCAACCCTGCTCCATCCTCATAGCGCGAGAATGCGCTCCGCCGGAACCACGTCGCCGTATTTCTGGCCGATGTCGAACAGGTTGGCCTCGTGCGGCGCCAGGGCGCGGTCGCCCACGCAATCGGCCATGACGACCGGGCGGAAGCCGTGGCACATGGCGTCCACCACGCTGGCCCGGACGCAGCCGCTCGTCGTCGCTCCGGCGATCAAAAGAGTCTCGACGCCGCGCTGTGTCAACCACGGCGCCAGCCCGGTCCCGAAAAAGGCCGACGGAACCGTCTTGCGCACCACCAGCTCCCCCGGCACCGGGGTCAGCTCCGGCACGATGGCGCTGATGGCGGCGTGCTCGGTCAGGGTCTGCATGCCCGGCACCTTGATGGAGAAGACGTTCCCGTCCGACCCGTCGTCGGCGTAGACGATCCGGCTGTGGGCGACGAACCAGCCGCGATTCCGGGCCTTCTCCAGCACCTGCGCCGTGCGGGCGATGGCCGGCGCGATGTTGCCGCCGCCGAACACCGCCGGGTCGGCGAAGCCGTTGACGAAATCGACGATCAGCAACCCGATCTGGCCCTGGATGCCCAGCGACCGGCCGAAGCCCTGCCGCTCATAGACGGCCTGTTCCGAAACACTCATGCCAGTTCCTTTCCGGCGAGCAGCTTGCCCTCGCGGACGACCTCGCGCCCGTCCAGGCGGACGGTGCAGTTCCGCATGGGAATGTCGATGTGGCAGGCGGTGGTGCGCGACCCGCCCGCCTCGTTGTTGGGGCCGAGCGAGAAGAGGAAGTTGCCGGCGAAGGCCCGCGCGTCCATGCCCAGCGTCTGTTCCCGGTCGTAGAGGCCGAGCGTCGACCAGCGCGCCCGCTTTTGCGTGCCCCAGCCGATGTGGGAGATGGCGTAGGCCTCCGGGTCGGCGAAGGCGTCCATGTAGTCGTTCAGCAGGTCGGCGTCCAACCCGCCGGTGATGGCGGTGACGTAGCCCTTCTCCACCGTCATCTCGATCTGCGAGGTCAGGTAGGACTTCATCGGCAGGAGGATGTCGCCCTTGTCGAGGATGATCCGCCCGCTCGCCTGCCCCTCGTTGGGGAAGGTGAAGCCGAAGCCGCTCGGCCAATGGTCCCAGCGCCCCGGCTCGTCGACGAAGCCGTATTCCTGCACCGTCGGGAACTCGCCGATGGGCAGGCGCAGGTCGGTGCCGGCCCGCGAGGTGACGTGCATCTCCTTCGCCGCCTTCAGCAGCGCTGTGGCCTCGCCGACGGTCGCCTTGTCCTCCAGGCTGGGCAGCAGGCGTACCAGAACCTCCGGCGGTTCGACGGCCAGCAGGATCTTGGTGCCGCTTTCCAGGATCTCCATCTGCTCCGGCGAGAAGAGGAGGGTCATCAGGTCCAGCACCAGATCGCTTTCCTTCAGCGCGGCCATGGCGGCGCGGTTTCCGGTCAGCGGGGTGGTGCCGAGATAGGCGAGGCTGTCGCGGCTGTGGGCATGCTCCGCGTTCACCGGCGGCAGGTCCAGCCGGTTGACCCGCGCGCCCAGGTTCGAGGCGGCGATCAGGGCGGTGCGCAGGGTCTGCGGGTGGGTGCCGTCGCTGGTCAGGACGGTGACCACCTCCTGCGGCTTCAGCTTCGACAGGGTCAGAACATGGGTCCAGGCGCGGACCATATCGGCGTCACTGACGGGCATGATGCGTGTCCCTTTCCGGATGGGCGGTCAGACGGCGGTGCCGAGGACGGTGCCGAAGGCGCGGTAGAAGCCCTCTTCGTCGTCCCAGGGGATCATGTGCCCGGCCCCCTCGACGCGGGTCACGGCCAGCTCGGGCTGGAGCTTGCGGATTTCCGCCTCCTCCTCGGGCCGGATCACGTCGCCGCGCCCGGCGGCGATCAGCAGGGCCGGGCAGGGGATGCGCGGGAAGTCGGCGTGGATGTCGTCGGTCTGGAAGTCGTTGAAGGCGGTGACGATGGCCCGCTCGTCGCAGGTGTGCAGCCATTCGGCGCGCAGGCGGAGCTGTTCGTCGGTCCAAGTCGGGCAGAAGGGCCGCATCGCCTCCAGGTCGGCGCCCTCGCGCATCAGGCGGATGGAGTCCACGTACCAGGGCAACTGCGCCGGGTAGGGGCGGCGGCCCGGCCCGGAGACCGGCGGATCGACCATGACCAGCCGCGCCGGGGCGGCGCCATGGCGGCTGACCGCGCGCAGGCCGATGCGGGCGCCCATGGAGTGGCCGACCAGCGCGTAGTCGCGCAGGCCCAGCGCCTCGGCGAAGGCCGCCACGTCGGCGGCCATGGCGTCCAGCCCGTAGTCGAGCGCGTCCGACGCCTCCGACAGGCCGCGCCCGCGCACGTCGAGCACGTAGGTGTCGAAGTTGCGCCCGAAGCGCTCCGCCACGAAGCCCCAGGTGACGGCGGGGCTGGTGATGCCCGGAACGATCACCACGGGGCGGGTCTTCCCTTCGCCACCGTAGCGCAGGTAATGCTGGCGGATGCCGTTGGCGCGGACGTTCGCGCCGTAGCGGAAGGTGCTGCTGATCATGGCATACCCCCCGCTCAGTAGGCGCCGGAGAGCAGGGCGCCGGCCCCCGGAACGCGCGTCGGCAGGCCCAGCGCCTTCAGCTTGGCGTAGGTGGTGGCGACGGCGGCGCTCAGCACCGGCTTGCCGGTCATCGCCTCGACCTGCGCGATGGCGGGCAGCGACGGCATCTGGACGCAGGCCGACAGCACCACGGCGTCCACCCCGGCGGTGTCCATGCCGGCGACGATGCCCGGCAGGCGGGACGGGTCGTGGCGCCCGACCTCCAGATTGTCGGGAATCTCCAGCGCCCGCCAGTCGGCGACCTGCACGCCCTCATGCTCGATGTAATCGACGACGAGCTGGGCCAGCGGCTTCATGTAGGGGGCGACCAGGGCGATGCGCTTTGCGCCCAGCACATGCAGCCCGTCGACGAGCGCGCCGGCGCTGGTGATGACCGGGGCCGTTCCGCCGTTCTCCGCGGTGCGCCCGTGCAGCCGCTCCTGCGAGACGCGGTGGTAGCCCTTGCCCATGCTCATGATGGCGACGAGGCAGGCGTAGCCCAGCACGTCGACGCGGGCGTCCGACAGTTCCAACGCGCAGCGGTCGGACTCGGCGTCCATGGCGGCGAGTTCTTCCTTCTTCACCGTCTTCATGCGCATGCGGCTGGAATGGAAGGTGAAGCGGGTGCCGTGCGCCAGCGCGTGGGCGGTCAGCATGGCCGGGATTTCCGTCTCCATGGTCGTGTTGGAGGAGGGGACGATCTGGCCGATGCGGTAGGTCTTGTTGGTCATGGTCGGTCCTTGAGGAAGTCTTCTGGCAGCTGGCCCCCACCCCGGCCCTCCCCCGCTCTTGCGGGAGAGGGTGCCTTCTGCGGAGCGGCGGCAGTCCCCTCCATCTCGCAGAGGGGGAGGGTTAGGGAGGGGGCATCACGCCACGAGGCGCGGCTTGTCGGAGAGGTTCGGGCGGAAGGCGCGGGCGTCGTACTGGTAGACCCAGTTGGCCTGGATGCCGGTGGCCTGCGGGTTGAAAAGGCCGCGCAGCCAGTACATGAAGTCGCGCTTCGCCTGGGCCAGCGGGGAGGGCAGGTGGTAGGTCCGCCCGCGCTCCCGCGCCTCCAGCTGGACGCGGCTGGTGCGGGGAAGCCGCTCCGCCTCGTAGTCGCGCAGCGCCGAGGCGACGTCGCCGCCGTGCCCCTTCAGGGATTCGGCCAGCACATAGGCGTCCTCGATCGCCATGGCCGCCCCCTGCGAGAGGAAGGGCAGCATGGGGTGCGCGGCGTCGCCCATCAGCGTGATGCGGCCCTTGGACCAGCTCGTCATCGGGTCGCGGTCGAACAGGCCCCATTTGTAGACCTGGTCCACCTTGCTGAAGAGAGTCTCGACGTTGCGGTGCCAGCCGCGGAAGGCGCCGAGCATCTCCTCCTTGCTGCTGGGAGCGTTCCAGGACTCCTCGACCCACTCCTTGGTCTCGGCGACCGCCACGATGTTCACGGCGTTGCCGCCGCGCACGTAGTAGGTCACGACATGGCTGTGCGGCCCGAACCAGAAGGAGGCGTCGGGGCTGACGTAATCCACCACCCCGCCGGTCGGCACCACGGCGCGGTAGCACATGTGCCCGGTGAAGCGCGGCGCCTCCGGCCCGAACAGGCCGGAGCGCACGACGGAGCGCACGCCGTCGGCGCCGACGATCAGGTCGGCCTCGTACTCGCTGCCGTCGCTGAAGCTGGCGACCGCCGAGTTCTTGTCCTGGCGCACACCGGTGCAGCTCACCCCGAAGTTGGCGACGCTGTCCGGAACCAGAGAGGCCAGGATGGCGTGCAGGTCGGCGCGGTGGATGTGGATGAAGGGCGCGTCGTAGAGCACCGGGCAGGTCTCGATCAACGGCGTGCGGAAGGTCTCCCGCCCGCTGCGCCAGTTCCGCCCGACCAGCGATTGCGGCAGGAAGCCGGCGGCCAGCATCTTGTCCAGAAGCCCCAGCGACTTGATGACCTTCACCGCGTTCGGCGTCATCTGGATGCCGGCGCCGATCTCGCCGAAGCCCGGTGCCCGCTCGAACAGGCGGACCTCGAAGCCGCGCTGGAGCAGGCTGCCGGCCAGCGCGACGCCGCCGATGCCGCCGCCGACGATGCCAATTCGCATGTTGGTTCGCACTCTTGCCTCCTGAAGGACGGCGACCGAGAATTGTTCGGTCGTTCGTTTAATTATCCGTGACGCGGCCATTAGCCGCCGCTGTGGCCGTCAGCCGCCCAGATAGGCGCGCAGCAGGTCGGGATCGCCGCGCAGCTCCGCCGAGGGGCGGCTGGCGGTGATGCGGCCCGTCTTGACCACATAGGCCCGGCTGGCGACGCCCAGCGCGTTGTGGATGTTCTGCTCGACCAGCAGGACGGTGACGCCGTGGCCGTTGACGGAGCGCACCACGTCGAACACCTCGTCGGCCATCTTCGGGCTGAGGCCGAGGCTGGGCTCGTCCAGCATCAGCAGCCGCGGCTCCGACATCAGCGCGCGGGCGATGGCGAGCATCTGCTGCTCGCCGCCGCTGAGCGTGCCGGCCATCTGGCGCGACCGCTCGCGCAGGCGGGGGAAGCGGTGGAAGGCCATGCCGATGCGCCGCTGCACCTCCTCGCGCGAACGGCAGAGATAGGCCCCGAGCGCGATGTTCTCCTGCACCGTCATGTTCGGCCAGACGTGCCGTTCCTCCGGGCAGTGGGCGATGCCGGCGGCGACGATGCGGTCGGCGGGCAGGTTGGCGATGGACTTGCCGTTCCAGGTGATGGTGCCGGAGCGCGCCTTCAGCAGGCCGGAGATGGCCCGCAGGATGGTGCTCTTGCCCGCACCGTTGGCGCCGATCAGGGCGACCGTCTCGCCGGCCCGCACGTCCAGCGACACGCCGTGCAGCGCGGCGGTGGAGCCGTAGGCGACGTGCAAGCCCTCCACGGCGAGGACCGGCGCGTCGACAGCCTGCGCGATGGCGGAGGGCGAGGGGGATTCGGAGAGCAGCGTCATGCGGCGGCCTTTCCGAGATAGGCTTCGGCGACCTGCCGGTTCTCGATGATCTCGGCCGGCCGGCCCTCGGCCAGCTTGCGGCCGAAGTTGAGGACGACGATCCGGTCGGACACCGACATGACCAGATCCATGTTGTGCTCCACGATCAGCAGCGCGTCGATGCTGCGCCCGATCAGCGTCTTCAGCACCGCGCCGAAGGTCCCGGCCTCGTGGCTGTTCAGCCCGGCAGCGGGCTCGTCGAGCATCAGCAGGCTGGGCTTGGCGGCCAGCGCCACCGCGACCTCCAGCAAACGCAGCTCGCCGCAGGACAGCAGGTGGGCCGGGGCGTTCATGCGCTGGGCCAGACCCATCGTCTCGACGATGGCCGCCGCACTCTCCCGCGCCTCCCGCTCGGCGCGGCGCACCGCCTCGCCGGGGAAGAAGGTGGCGAGGAGGGATTGCCGGCTTGCCATGTAATGGCCGGTCAGCACATTCTCGAAGACCGTCAGCCGCTTCATGACGTTGGTCTTCTGGAAGCTGCGGACGAGGCCGAGCCGGGCGATGGCGTGGGGCTTGCGGTTGGTGATGTCCTGCCCCTTGAAGCGCACCCGCCCGTTGCTCGGCGCGTAGAAGCCGGTCAGCATGTTGAAGCAGGTCGTCTTGCCGGCGCCGTTGGGGCCGATCAGGCCGACGATCTCGCCGGGCTCGATGTGGAAGCTGAAGTCCTTCACCGCCGTGATGCCGCCGAAGGTCATGGTCAGGTCGTCGGCGCGCAGAAGCGGCTGCCGTTCGGTGGTCGCCGTCATACGGTGCGCTCCTTCGCGGCGTTGAGGGTCGGCTTGGCGGCCTGCTGCTCGCGGCGCAGGGCGATGAAGCCCATCAGGCCGTTGGGCAGGAACAGGACGATGGCCATGACGATCAGCCCGAACAGGGTGAGGCGGAGTTCCTGCACCTCGCGCAGATATTCCTCCAGCACGGTCACGATCACCGCGCCGGCCAACGGGCCGATCAGCGTGCCCTTGCCGCCCAGCAGGACCATGATGATCATCGTTGCCATGAAGGCGAAGCGGAACACCTCTGGCCCGACGAAGGAGATGTAGTGGGCGTAGAAGCCACCGGCCAAGCCGGCCAGGAAGGCGCCCAGCACGAAGGCCTGCATGGCCGTGCCGAAGGGATCGACGCCGATGGACTGCGCGACGTAGCGGTTCTCGCGCACCGCCACCGCCGCCCGGCCGGCGTTCGAATAGACGAAGCGGTAGGAGAGGTAGAGCGCCACCGCGGCGATGCCCAGAACGATCAGGAAGAAGCCCGCCTTGTCGGTGACGGCCACGTCCCCGAAGAGGGTCTGGCCGACGCCCGCCAGCCCCATCGGGCCGTTGGTCACCGCGATCCAGTTGTTGGCGACGATGCGCAGCACCTCGGCGAAGGACAGGGTGACGATCACGAAATAGGGGCCTTGCAGCCGCAGCGTGATCGCCCCGATGGCGAAGCCGAAGACGGCGGAGACCAGCCCGGCCAGCGGGATCGTCACCCACATCGGCATCCCCGCCTGGGTAGACAGCAGCGCCGCCGTGTAGGCTCCGGTGCCGAGGAAGGCGGTGTGGCCCAGCGAGAACTCGCCGACATAGCCGACCACCAGATTGAGGCTGCTCGCCAGCACCGCGTAGAACAGCGCCATGATGGCGAGGTGCAGGATGTACTGGTCCGTCACCGCGAAGGGCAGAAGCGCCGCCCCCGCCAGAAAGGCCAGGAGGATGTTGCGTTCCAGGGTCATGTCAGGCCCTTTCCGTGCGGATCGAGAACAGGCCCTGGGGCCGGAACAGCAGGATCAGGATGACCAGGACGAAGCCGATCACGTCCACCATGCCCATGGAGACGTAGCCGCCCCACATCGCCTCGGCGACGCCCAGCAGCAGCCCCCCGGCGATGGCGCCCGCGAAGCTGCCCATGCCGCCGAGGATCACCACGACGAAGCTCTTCAGGCTGATGAGTCCGCCGACCGACGCCTGGGCGGAGTAGATGGAGGCCAGCAGCATCCCCGACAGCGCGGCCAGCGTGCAGCCCAGCGCGAAGGTGGCGGCGTAGACGTGGCCGGTGCGGATGCCGGCGAGGCTGGCCGCCATCGGGTCCTGGAAGGTGGCGCGCATGGCGGCCCCCAGCCGGGTCCGGCGGATCAGCAAATGGGCGCCGACGATCAGCGCGATGCCCACTCCCACGGCCAGCAGGCGCAGCTTGGTCACCGCGATCGGGCCGAAGAACAGCGGCCCTTCGGCCACCGCGCCGGCCACCTTCATGGGCGCCGGGCCGACCAGCAGGAGCGTGCCGTTGACCAGGAAGATCGACAGGCCGATGGTCAGCAGGATGCCCGGCTCCTCACCCTGGCCGCGCACCCGCTCGATCAGGAAGCGGTCGACCAGCCAGCCGACGGCGGCCATGAAGGCGGCGACCACGATCAGGCCGCTGAAGAAGTCGAGACCCAGGTAATTGGTGACGAACCAGCCGCTGACCCCGCCCAGCATGTAGAACTCGCCATGGGCGAAGTTGACCACGCGCATCAGGCCGAAGATCAGCGTCAGGCCGAGGGCGGAGAGCGCGTAGAACACGCCCATCACCAGCCCGTTGGCCAGGAACTGCGGAAAGAGATCCATGACGTTCTCGCAAAAGCAGGCCCGCACAAACGGTGCGTTGGATCGGTGCGCGCCGCGGGGACAGTGCCGTTACGGCAGCCCCGCGGCGCGTCCGCCGGTCAGTGCGGCGCGTCCACCGGGGTGGAGGCGATCACCTTCGGTTCGCCCTTCTCGATCCGCACCAGCACCGCCTCGAAGCCGTAGGCCTGGCCCTTGTCGGTGAACTTGTAGACGCCGTTCGGCGCCTCGTAGCTGGTCTTGGCGAGCGACGCCCGGATGGCCTCGGCGTCGGTGCCGCCAGCCCGCGCGATGGCCTGCCCGGCGATGTTCAGCGCGTTGTAGCCGGCGGCGCCGTACTTGCCCGGCTTGATGCCGTACTTCGCCTGGTATTTCTGGACGAACGCCTGGTTGCGCGGGGTGTCCATGCTGGAGGCGTAGGGGACGGCGGCGTGGATGCCCTCCGCGGCCTCGCCGGTCAGGTTGATGAAGTCGGCGGTGGCCCAGGAGCCGACGCCGAACACCTTGGTGTCCAGCCCCATCTCGCGGATCTGCTTGACCAGGATGGAGCCGTCCTGCGTCTCCGCGGCGACGAACACGCCGTCCGGCTTGGCGGCGCGCAGCTTGGTCAGCAGGGTGAAGAAGTCGGTGGCGCCGTGGTCGAAATACTCGGTCAGCACCGTCTTGACGCCCAGCGCCGTCAGGTCGCGGGAGAATTCCTCGACCCCGCCGCGGCCCCAATCGTCGTTGACGCCGATGTAGGCGACCTTGGTCAGCTTCAGGTCGTTGGCGAGGATCTTGGCGAAAGCCTCCGCCATCAGCGCGTCCGTCTCGGCGGCGCGGAAGAAATAGGGGTTGCCCTGTTCCGTCAGGCTGGCCTTCGAGGACACGCCGGTGATCAGCGGCAGCTTGTATTTCTGGGCCACCGGCATGATCGCCGCGGTGGCGGAGCTGCAGAAGGCGCCGACGAGCGTGACGACCTTGTCCTTCTGCACCAGCTTCTCGACGGCGTTGACCGAGTTGGCCGGGGTGCACTGGCCGTCCTCGACGATCAGTTCGATTTTCTTGCCGAGGACGCCCCCCGCGGCGTTCATCTCCTCGACGGCGAGCCGGGCGCCTTCCACCACGGACTTGCCGTTGTAGGCGACCGATCCGGTCAGCGGCTGGACCAGCCCGATCCTGACCGTGTCCTGCGCCTGCGCCGGAACCGACGCGGCGACGCCGGTCAACAGCAGGCCGCCCAGTACCACGTTTCTCATCTCTCCCTCCGCGTTCGACGGTGATGTCGCGATGACGGCGAATGACGATTCCCTGTCGGCGCCCCGCCGCTCTCGGCGTGGGCGCGTCGGCCCGTTGCGGGAACGCATGCCGTCCGATGCGGCAACCGTTCCCGTGTTTTATTATACGGCCAATTAATTATTCAGGGATGCTAACGGTCACGTCGCGGCGCTGTCAATCGCTTTTCCGACGAAGGCGGTTGGGGATTTTCCGGAGGGATTTTTCGCGGAGAGGTTTTGCGCCCGCTCGGCGCGCTCCTCAGCGGAGCGCGTCGAGCGTGTCGGCGTTGGGGCAGAGCAGCGCGTGCTTCGGCTGCGTGCAGCCCTCGGCGAGCAGATGGCGGCAGGTGCGGGCGCTGCGGCAGAGCGCGCAGACGCGCTGCAGATCGTTCATCAGGTCGGGGCGGTCCTGTTCCACCGCGGCGCCGTTGACGCCGTGCAGCGCCATCGCGGCGGGCAGCAGCGCCCCGACATGGCCGGCGCGCAGCACGGCCGGGGCGGTCAGGTCGGTCAGGCCGGCGTCGGCCAGCACGCGGTCGCGGTCATGCGGCGCCAGCGCCTGAAGCGCGTTCAGGGAGCGGACGCCGCGCCAGCCGCGCAGGAGTTTCGCGCACAGGCCCTCATGCGGCGCTGGGGCGGGGGTGGTCATGGCAGTCTCCGAAGCGGGTTATTAATCGTTCGATTAATATTCGCCATCGGAGCGCCCGGCGCCTTGATGTGGATCAGCCGCGCCCGGCTTTTATCACGGGGACGGCCGCGTCCCGACGCAGCGCACGGCGTAGCGCCGGAAGCCGAAGCCGGACTCGCCCTCGCACCGCTCGACCACGAAGGCCGCGCGCCGTGTGACGACGCGGCTTCCCATGGCGAGCGGGGTGTCGTGGGCCAGCTCCAACATCATGCGCTGCTGGCGCTGCGGGTGGGACAGCAGCAGGGCGCGGGCCTTGCCCAGCCGCCGCCCCTCGGCGTCGCGGCAACGGGCCGGGACCTCGAACATCCAGAAGGCAAGCGCGGCTTCGGACATGGGCGGAGTCCTTGTCGGATGGTGAGGTGTTCGGGTGCCGACGGTGCCCCCTCCCTAACCCTCCCCCTCTGCGAGGTGGAGGGGACTGCCGCCGCTTCGCCGAAGGCACCCTCTCCCGCGAAGCGGGGGAGGGTTAGGGTGGGGGCGAGTCCGCCGCGTTACGCCGCCGCCGGAATCGGCTTCGGCAGCAGCGGGCTGTCGACCTCCTGCACCACGCCGTCGCGCAGCGAGAAGGCCGGAACGATCATCTCCGGCGCGGTCACCCGCTCGCCGCTGTTGTCGCTGAGCTGCCAGCGGCCGGCCTTGACCTCCAGCACCGCCACGTCCGCGGCCATCCCCGGGGTCAGCGCGCCGATCTCGTCGGCCATGCCCAGCATGGCGGCGGGGTTGCTGGTCACCGTCTTCAGCACGTCGCCCAGCGCCATGCCGAGCGTCAGAAGCTCGGTCATCGCGTGGGTCAGGCTGAAGGGGGCGACGCCGTAGAAGGGGTTGGCCTCGCGGTCGCCGCCGGCGCCCGCCGTCGGGGCCTTCACGTTGTAGCCGTGCAGGTCGGCGCCCAGCGTGTAGGGCAGGATGCCCGCCGCCAGCGTCCGCCGCGCCATCTCGAAGCTGAAATGCGAGCCGTGGCCGACGTCCACGGTCAGGCCGCGCTCCAGCGCCTTGTAGATGACCGGATGCACCTCGCCGGTGCGGGTCGAGATGAAGCCGCCGGGGTGGCGGGTGAAGGGGTGGGCCAGGATGTCGCGCGAATCCAGAAGCGGGACCAGCTCCTCCACCAGCATGTCGGGATCGACGGCCTCGCCGCCCTCGACCTCCGGCCAGAGCTGGCCGAGATGGACGTAGAGCGGCACGCCGATGCCGTCGGCGATGCGCTTGGCCTGCTTGATCACATCCAGGCCCCAGCGCGAGGCGCCGCCGACCTCCGCGTGGGCCTTGATGCCCTTGACGATGTCGCGGTTCTCGCGCCCGACGCGGATGGTGGCGTCGACATCAACGCAATCCGGGCGGTAGAGCTGCGGGTAATAGTGCCCCTCCAGCCCGCCGACCAGATAGGCCGACAGGAAGCACAGCGTGCGCGAGCGCGCCGGCTCGGCGATGAAGCGGCGGAAGGCCGGCAGGGTCATCAGGCTCGGCCCGCCCTGGTCCACCAACGTCGACACGCCGGAGCGCACGCCCACCATGTCCGGGTTCAGCCCGAACCGCCCGGTGACCTTTTCGAAGACGTGCGCGTGGGTGTCGATCAGGCCCGGCGTCACGAGCTTTCCGGTCACGTCGAGGATGGTGTCGGCGGCATCGTCGGGCAGCCGTTCCGCCACCGCCGCGATGCGGCCCTTCGCGACCGCCAGATCGCCGACCAGATCCAGCCCGTTGGCCGGATCGAGAATCCGTCCGCCGCGGAGCACGAGGTCGAACGTGTGCGTCTCTGACATAACCCACCTTCTTGCGCTGATTTTTATCTGGCCGTTCTTTCAGCAAGCGTCATGCCAAGGCGGGATGGCGTCGCCGGGGCGCACAAAACTTCAGCACACTGACGAATGACCGCCTGTTGGGCATTCGGTGGTCAAAATACGCACAATACGGCATACCACGGCATGCGCCCGCCGCCCGTCGGCGCTCTGTTTTCCGCAGTATACTGATGATTCACGACGCGGCGGCGTGGCGTGGCACCCTGCCGCCGATTTGTGCACGAACATGGAAGCCAGGGCGAAAACCAGGGGTTTCCAGGGGCTCCCGGGGCGGTCCGCCGTCGCCGCGCCGGGGCATGCACGGGCTCTTCACGAGCATCGTCATATCGTCAGTATGCTGATGAATGCCCGTGCGGCAGGCAGAGGTTGCGCAGGAATCAAGCGGAAGGCCGATCCGCTCATAACTCACAATTATGTGTTGTTTATCAACGGGCTGGCCGCCGTTTTCCAGCGGCCGCGTGGCCCTTCCATCCATCCGTTTGCCCAACATTAGGGCGATTTCCGGCCCTGGCGCCGCGCCGCATTAGCCCTTCCGCCGAACCGAATTACGCAGTGGTCTGCCGGTTGGCACGGCGTTCGCAAAGGGATGGGAAACCAACGGAAAAAGTCGGATATCCATAAAAATGAGAGGGTTTCTGCAGATGTGGCGGGGCATCCCGTGACCGGGCTGGGGATCGCGGCGGTGCCGCAGCTTCCCATCCTCGGCGGCGGGCTGCTGCTGGCCGGCGGTTTCGCGGGGCTGGCGGCCGGCATGATGGGGGTGGGCGGCGGCATCGTGATCGTGCCGGTGCTCTATCACCTGTTCACCGTGCTGGGCGTGGACGACGCCGTGCGCATGCACGTCGCGGTCGGCACCTCGCTCGCCACCATCATCGCCACCTCGCTGACGTCGCTGCGCGCCCACCGCCGCCGCGGCGCCGTGGACGGCGAGCTGCTGCGGGCCTGGGGGCCGGCGATCTTCCTCGGCGTGCTGGCGGGAACGGCGGTGGCCGGCGTGGTGCGCGGCCCGGTGCTGACGGCGGTGTTCGCCGGGATGGCGGTCCTGGTCACGCTGCACATGCTGTTCGGCAAGCCGGAGTGGCGGATTGCCGACGGGCTGCCGAGCGGCGCGCCGCGCCAGGGGCTGGCCGGCGGCATCGGCATGATGTCGGCGATGATGGGCATCGGCGGCGGCACGCTCAGCGTCCCCATCCTGACCCTGTTCGGCTACCCGATCCACCGCGCGGTCGGCACGGCGGCGGCGCTCGGCTTCATCATCGGTGTGCCGGGAACGGTGGGCTTCGTGCTGACCGGCTGGAACGTGCCGGGCCGCCCGGATTTCAGCCTGGGCTACGTCAACCTGCTGGGGCTGGCGCTGATCCTGCCGGCCTCCATGGCGATGGCGCCGCTCGGCGCGCGGCTCGCCCACAGCCTCGACACCCGCGTCCTGCGCCGCGTCTTCGCCCTGTTCCTGGGGCTGACGGCGGCGCGGATGATCCACGGCCTTCTTCCCTGAGGTTCCCATGCTGAACACGCCGCGCAGCCGCCGGGGAATGGTCACCTCCCCGCATCATCTCGCCAGCCAGGCCGGTCTCCAGATCCTGCGCGACGGCGGCACCGCCGTCGAGGCGGCGGTCGCGGTCGCCGCGGCGCTGGCCGTCGTCTACCCGCACATGACCGGCATCGGCGGCGACGGCTTCTGGCTGATCGCCGAGCCGGGACGCGACCCCGTCGCCATCGACGCCTGCGGCGGGGCGGGCAAGGCCGTCTCGCTCGACCTCTACCGGCGCCACGGCCACGCCACCGTGCCTTGGCGCGGGCCGCTGGCGGCGAACACGGTCGCCGGCACCATCGATGGCTGGCGCGAGGCGCTGGCCGTCAGCGCCGGCTGGGCCGAGCCGCTGCCGCTCGCCCGCATCTTGGAGGAGGCCATCGCCCACGCCGAGTTGGGCATCCCGGTCACCGCCAGCCAGGAAGGGCTGACCCGCCAGAAGCTGCACGAGCTGAAGGACGTGCCCGGCTTCGCGGACACCTTCCTGCCGGGCGGCGCCGTTCCGCTGGAAGGCTCGACGCTGAAGCAGCCGGCGCTGGCCGCCACGCTGCGCCGGTTGGCGGCGGAGGGGCTGGACAGCTTCTACCGCGGGCCGCTCGCCGCCTCCATCGCGGCGGATCTGCAGCGCGCCGGCGCACCGGTGGATGCGACCGATCTCGCGGCCCACGCGGCGCACCGCCGCCCGGCCCTGTCGGTCGGCGTGCGCGGGGCGCGGCTGTTCAACCACCCGCCGCCGACGCAGGGGCTGGCCTCGCTGATGATCCTCGCTTTGTTCGATCGGCTGGGCGTGACGGAGGGCGAGGGTTTCGACCACATCCACGGGCTGATCGAGGCGACCAAGCAGGCCTTCCTGGTCCGCGACCGCGAGGTCGGCGACCCGGCCTATATGGGGCGGAAGGCGCAGAGCTTCCTCGACAACGCGGTGCTGGACGGTCTGGCGGCGGACATCGACCGCGCCCGCGCGCTGCCCTGGCCGCATGTCGCCAAGCCGGGCGACACGGTGTGGCTGGGCGTGATCGACGGGCAGGGCCGCGCCGTCAGCATGATCCAGAGCGTCTATTTCGAATTCGGCTCCGGCCTCGTCCTGCCGGAGACCGGGATCACTTGGCAGAACCGCGGCGCCTCCTTCCGACTGGCGGAGGACGGCTGGAACGCGCTGGCTCCGGGACGCAAGCCCTTCCACACGCTGAACCCGGCAATGGCCCGCTTCGACGACGGGCGCGGCATGGTCTACGGCACCATGGGCGGGGAGGGGCAGCCGCAGACGCAGGCCGCCGTCTTCTCCCGCTACGCGATGTTCGGGCAGGGTCTGCAGGCCGCCGTCACGGCGCCGCGCTGGCTGCTCGGCCGCACCTGGGGCGAGGACAGCGTGACGCTGAAGCTGGAGAGCCGCTTCGACCCCGCCCTGGTCGCCGCCCTGCGGGACGCCGGGCACACGGTCGAGCTGCTCGATCCTTACACGAGCACCATGGGGCATGCGGGCGCCATCGTCCGCCATGCCGACGGAACGCTGGAGGGGGCGACCGATCCCCGCA
This sequence comes from Azospirillum brasilense, assembly GCF_007827815.1. Classification (GTDB taxonomy): domain Bacteria; phylum Pseudomonadota; class Alphaproteobacteria; order Azospirillales; family Azospirillaceae; genus Azospirillum; species Azospirillum brasilense_C. The sequence continues at coordinate 13,003 of NZ_VITH01000027.1, read as the reverse complement.
GCGACGGCGCGGTCGCCGCCTGGTGAGTTCCATTGGGTGACCACCGCCTACTGACGGTTCAAATCAAAAAGAGGGGGCTAGACGACATGCGGACGATGAAGACCACGGCGTTGCTGCTGAGCGCCGCGCTGCTGGCGCCGGGCGTGGCCTTTGCGCAGGAGACGATCAAGATCGGCGTCACCCAGCCGCTGACCGGCGCGGTCGCCGCGTCGGGCAACTACGTCGCCAACGGCGCGCGGGTGGCGGAGGAGGTCGTGAACGCCAACGGCGGCGTTCTCGGCAAGAAGATCCAGCTGATCATCGAGGACAACAAGAGCAACCCGAAGGAGGCCGTCGCCTCCGCCGAGAAGCTGATCGTGCGCGACAAGGTCCCGGTGCTGATGGGCGCCTGGAGCTCCACCTTCACCCTGGCGGTGATGCCGAAGCTGGTGGAGTACGGCGTGCCGATGGTGGTGGAGACCTCCTCCTCGACCAAGATCACCACCTCGGGCAACCCGTGGGTCTTCCGCATCGCCCCGACCTCCGCCATGGAGGCCAAGTCCTTCGCGGAGAAGCTGGACCACTTCCAGCCGGCCATCCAGAAGGCCGATTTCCTGGCGGTGAACAACGACTTCGGCCGCGGCTCGGCGGAGGAGTTCCGCAAGATGCTCCAGGCCAAGGGCGTCAAGATCGGCGTCACCGAGACGATGGCGCCGGAGGCCACCGACCTGTCGGCCCAGCTCTCCAGCATCAAGCAGTCGGGCGGCGACACGCTGTTCGTCACCACCGGTGTCGAGCAGATCACCCTGATCCTGAAGCAGGCGGCGGAGCTGCGCCTGCCGCACCGGGTCATCACCAACGGCGGTTCCTCCTCCCCCGACCAGCTCATCGCGCAGGCGGGGGCCGCGGCGAACGGCGGCTACTTCACGCTGTTCTTCGCCCCCTGGTTTCCGGAGAAGGCGGTGCACCCGACGGTCGCCAAGACCTTCGTCGATGGCTGGAACAAGAAGGGCTACGACTTCGCCGGCCTGACCGAGGGCTACCGCGGCTATGACGGCATCATGACCATCGTGGAAGCCATCAAGACGGCCGGCAAGGCCGAGCCGCAGGCCATCCGCGACGCGCTGTGGACCGTCAAGCTGGACGGCGTGAACGGCGACATCGCCTTCAAGAAGGACGGCCCGGAGGGCAAGGAGAGCGGCCAGAACGAGGCCAACGTCTACGTCGTCCAGGTGAAGGACGGCAAGGTGACGATGCCGTAACCGGCTTCACCGCCCTCTCCCGCCCCGGGAGAGGGAAGGGGCCCGCGCCGCAGGCGTGGGAAGGGTGAGGGTACCGGCAAGGATCAAGGCGCTGATCCTTGCCGGTACCCTCACCCGCCGCCTTCGGCGCCACCCTCTCCCGGGGCGGGAGAGGGGAAGTAAGGAGACACGCGGTGGAAGCGCATCTGCAGCATCTTTTGAACGCCGTGGTCCTGGGGGGGACCTACGCGCTGCTGGGAATCGGCCTGACGCTGATCTTCGGCATCATGCGCGTGGTCAACTTCACCCATGGCGAGCTTTACACCTTCGGCGCCTACATGGCCTACATGCTGGCCGGGATGATGGGGCTGAACTTCTTCATGTCCCTGGCGATGGCAGCCGTGCTGGGCATGGCGCTGGGCGCGCTGATCGAATTCACGCTGCTGCGCCCGCTGAAGGGCGCCGACATCGACACCACCATGCTGGTGATGATCGGCGCCGGCATCGCCATGCAGGCCGGCGAGCAGCTCGTCTGGGGCGGTGTCGCGAAGTCCGTGCCAAGCCCCTTCCCGACCGAGCCGGTGGTGCTGGGGTCGGTGTCGGTGGGCATGAACCGGCTGTTCGTCCTGGGCGTGGCGCTGCTGCTGCTGGGCGGCTTCTACCTGCTCATCAACCGGACCAAGCTGGGTGTGGCCATGCGCGCCACCTTCCAGGACCCGGACACGGCGGCGCTGATGGGCGTCAACCGCGGGCTGATGTACACGCTGACCTTCGCCCTCGGCTCCGGCCTCGCCGCCACGGCGGGGGCGCTGCTCGGCCCGATCTTCGTGGTCACCCCGACCATGGGCGATCTGGTGGCGCTGAAGGCCTTCGCCATCGTCATCCTGGGCGGTCTGGGCAACATCCCCGGCGCCACCATCGGCGGCTTCGTCCTGGCGCTGGCCGAGGAGTTCGGCGCCGGCTACCTGTCGTCGGGCTACCGCGACGCCATGGGCTTCATCCTCATCATCGCCGTGCTGATCGTGCGGCCCCAGGGTCTCTTCGCCATGAAGGAGCGGATCGGATGACGACGCGTCTCCTCCCCTGGCTGTTCGTACTGGTCATGGCGGTCGGGCCGCTGTGGCTGGGCGACCAGTACATCCTCTACGTCCTGACCTCGACCGGCATCTTCATCATCGGGGCGATGAGCCTGAACCTGCTGCTCGGCTACACCGGGCAGCTCAGCCTGGGGCACATCGCCTTCTTCGGCATCGGCGCCTACACCAGCGCGCTGCTGTCGCTGGGCTTCGACCTGGACCTCGGCGGGGCGGAACCCTTCGTGCTGGGGCCGCAGCCGGTGTGGGTCGCCTTCCTCGGCGGCATCCTGGTGGCGGCGCTGTTCGGCTTCCTGATCGGCAAGCTCGCCTTCCGGGTGCGCGGGGCCTACTTCGTCATCGTCACCATCAGCTTCGCCCAGGTCATGCGCATGGTCGCGCTGAACTGGGTGGACCTGACCGAAGGGCCGATGGCGCTGAACAACATCCCGCCGCTGTCGGTCTGGCTGCCGTGGGACGGGGTGCTCCCGCTCTACAAGAAGGAATACAACTACCTTCTGGTGCTGGCGGTCGCGGTGGTCTGTTTCCTGGTGATCCAGCGGCTGGTGCAGTCGCGGGTGGGCCGGGCGCTGGTCGCGCTGCGAGAGAACGAGTCGCTGGCGCGCTCGGTCGGGATCGACGTGACGCGCTATCTGGTCGTCGCCACGGTGATCGCGGCGGGCATGGCCGGGGCCGCGGGCGGGCTCTACACCCACTACATCCGCATCGTCGACCCGGACGTCTTCATGTTCATCTACACGGTGACCATGGTCATCATGGTGGTGACGGGCGGCAAGGGCACGCTGGCCGGGCCGATCGTCGGCGGCCTCGCCTTCGGCGTCCTGCCCGAGGTGCTGCGCGAGGTGGCGCGGCCCGAGGTGCAGTGGATCATCTACGGCGTCGCCATGATCGTGGTCGTCTTCTTCCTGCCGCAGGGCATCGTCCCGGCGGTCAAGAAATGGTTCGCCGACCGCCGCAAGCGCGTCGCCGGGACGGCGCTGGGCCTGCGCAAGGAGACCTCGGCATGAGCCTCGCGTTCGACGAATCCGCCGCCCCGATCCTTGAGGTGCGCGAGGTCGCGGTTCACTTCAGCGGCCTGATCGCCATCGCCTCGATGAGCTTCGCCGTGCCGGAGGGGGAGATCGTCAGCCTGATCGGCCCCAATGGTGCTGGCAAGACGACGGCCTTCAACGTCATCACCGGCTTCCTGAAGCCGACCGGCGGGAAGGTGCTGTTCCGCGGCACCGACCTGACGCGCCTGTCCTCCAACCGCATCGCCGGGCTGGGCGTCGTGCGCACCTTCCAGCGCACCAGCATCTTCGCCGGCTGCACCGTCTTCGACAACGTGCTGACCGGGATGCACCGGCAGGGGAAGGCGGAGACCTGGGGGGCGCTGCTGCGGCTCGCCTCGGTGCGGGCGGAGACCGAGCGGATGCGGGCGGCGGTGGCGGAGATCCTGGCCTTCGTCGGGCTGTCGCACCGCGCCGACGAGCTGGCCGGCAACCTCGCCTACGGCGAGCAGCGGTTGCTCGGCATCGCCATCGCGCTGGCCGCCGACCCGAAGCTGCTGTTGCTGGACGAGCCGGCCGCCGGTTTGAACCCGTCGGAGACGGAGGCCTTCATGGGCGTCGTCCAGCGCATCCGCGACCGCGGCGTGACCATCCTGCTGGTCGAGCACGACATGCGCATGGTGATGACCATCTCCGACCGCGTGGTGGTGCTGAACCACGGGCGCATCATCGCCGAAGGCCCGCCGGAGGTCATCCGCGCCAACCCGGACGTGATCCAGGCCTATCTGGGCCAGGGGGTGAAGCATGCTAAAGGTTGAGGGGATCACCGTCTGCTACGGCCAGATTCCGGCGCTCCGCAACGTCTCGCTGACGGTGGAGGAGGGGGAGCTGGTCACCCTGATCGGCGCCAACGGCGCCGGCAAGACCACCACGCTGCGCGCCATCAGCGGCCTGCTGCCGCTGGCCTCGGGCCGCATCACCTTCGAGGGGCGGGAGATCGGCAACGCAGCACCCCGCACGGTGCTGGCGCTCGGTGTGGCCCACTGTCCGGAGGGGCGGCGCGTCTTCCCCCACCTGACCGTGCGCGAGAATTTGGAGATGGGCGCCTATCTGCGCCGCGATCATCAGGCGGTGGCCCAGGACATGGAGCGGCTGTTCCACCGCTTCCCCCGCCTGAAGGAGCGTCTGAACCAGCCCGCCGGCACCATGTCGGGCGGCGAGCAGCAGATGCTGGCCATCGCGCGGGCGCTGATGTCGCGCCCGAAGATCGTGCTGTTCGACGAGCCGTCGCTCGGCCTCGCCCCCAACCTCGTGGAGCGCACCTTCGAGATCGTGTCGGACATCCGCCGGGAAGGGACCACCGTGCTGATGGTCGAGCAGAACGCCTACGCCGCGCTCGACATGTGCGACCGCGCCTACCTGCTGGAGAGCGGGCAGGTGATGGAGCAGGGCACCGGGCAGGCCATGCTCGCCAACGACCACATCCAGCGCGCCTATCTGGGCGGCTGAGAAGAAGAACGAGAGGGTCAGGGAATGGGAGAGGTTAGCACCGCTGGATCGGGCGCCGGTTCCGGTGTCGGCGCGCGGGTCCGCCGCAAGGAAGACGACCGGCTGCTGCGCGGGCGGGGCCGCTTCGTTGGCGACATCGCCCTGGTCGGCATGAAGGAATTGGCCTTCGTGCGCAGCCCGGTCGCCCACGCCACCATCACCGGCATCGAGATCCCGGAGGAGCACCGCGGCGCCGTCTTCACCTGGGCGGACTTGGCGGCGGGCGGCGTGAAGCCGATCCGCGCCGTGTCGGGCCTGCCCGGCTTCAAGGTGTCGGAGCAGCCGGCGCTGGCCGACGGCAAGGTGCGCTTCGTGGGTGAGCCGGTGGCCGTCTGCGTCGCCGCCACCCGCGCCGAGGCCGAGGACATCGCCGCCTCCGTCTTCGTCGATTACGCCGAACTGCCGGTGAATTCCGACATGCTGGAGGCGGTGACGCCGGGCGCGCCGAAGGTGCACGACCACTGGCCGGACAACGTCTTCCTGGAGACCAACGTCGGCGGGAACATCGCGGAGATCGCGGCCACCGCCCCGGTGAAGGTGTCGCGCACCATCCGCACGGCGCGCCAGTGCATGGTGCCGCTGGAGGGCAAGGGCGTGGTCGCCCATTGGGACCGCCACGTCGAGCAGCTCGTCCTGACCACCTCGACCCAGATGCCGCACATCGTGCGCGCCGGCCTGTCGGAATGCCTGGACCTCGACCAGGGGCTGATCCGCGTGGTGGCGCCGGATGTCGGCGGCGGCTTCGGCTGGAAGGGCCTGCTCCAGCCGGAGGAGATCGTGGCCGCCTGGATCGCCATGCGGCTCGACCGCCCCGTCCGCTGGACCGAGGACCGCCGGGAGCATCTGGTCGCCGCCGCCAACGCCCGTGAGCACCATTACGAGATCACCGCCTACGCCGACGCGCGCGGCCGGCTGTTGGGGATCGAGGCCGACGCCTGGGTCGATGCCGGGGCCTACTCCGTCTATCCCTTCTCCGCCTGCCTGGAGGCGGCGCAGGTCGGCAGCATCCTGCCCGGCCCCTACGACTTCGCGCATTACCGCTGCCGCACCTTCTCCGTCTGCACCAACAAGCCGCCGATCGTCCCCTACCGTGGCGTGGCGCGCACCGGCGTCTGCTTCGCCATGGAGCAGATGATCGACGCCGTGGCCGACGCCGTGGGACGGGAGCCCTGGCAGGTGCGGCTGGAAAACCTCGTGCCGCCGGAGAAGATGCCCTTCGACAACGTGACGAGGAAGCATTTCGACAGCGGCGACTATCCCGAATCCGTCCGCCGCGCCGTCGCCGCCATCGAGCTTGAGGGCTGGCGCGCCCGCCAGAAGGCGGGAGAGCCGGACGGTCGGCTGATCGGCGTCGGCTTCGCCACCTACTGCGAGCAGTCGGCCCACGGCACCGCCGTCTATCACGGCTGGGGCATTCCCATGGTGCCGGGGCACGAGCAGGCGCAGGCCCGCATCACCCCGGACGGCGGGCTGGAGCTGCGCGTCGGCGTGCAGTCGCACGGCCAGAGCATGGAGACCACCTTCGCCCAGGTCGCCCACGAGGTGCTGGGCATCCCGTTGGAGAAGATCAAGCTGGTGCACGGCGACACCGGCCTGACGCCCTATTCGACGGGCACTTGGGGGTCGCGCAGCATGGTCATGGCCGGCGGCGCCGTCGCCACCGCCTGCCGCACGCTGGCCGAGCGGCTGCGCAAGATCGGCGCGCACCTGATGCAGGCCGGGCCGGACGGGGCGGTGCTGGAGGGCGGGTCGGTGAAGGCCGGGGCCGCCGCGGTGACGATCCGCGAGATCGCCCACACCTGGTACCGCGCGCCGCAGCTCCTCCCTGCCGACGTCGATCGCGGCGGGCTGGAGGTCACCGCCGGCTACAAGCCGGGCAGCGACCACGGCACCTTCTCCTACGCCACCCACGCCGTGGCGGTGGCGGTGGACCCGGAGATCGGGCAGGTCGAAATCCTCGACTACGTGGTGGTCGAGGACGCCGGGACCATGGTCAACCCGATGGTCGTCGACGGCCAGATCTACGGCGGCGTCGCCCAGGGCGTCGGCACCGCGCTTTACGAGCGGATGCCCTACGACGCGGAGGGCCAGCCGCTCGCCTCCACCTTCGCGGATTACCTGATCCCCGGATTCACCGAGGTCCCGCACGTGAGGATCATCCACATGCTGACGCCCTCGCCCTACACCGAGTTCGGCGTGAAGGGCATCGGCGAGGGCGGCGCCATCGCCCCGCCGGCCGCGATTTGCAACGCCATCAACGACGCGCTGAAGCCGCTGGGAGTCATCGTGACGAACGCACCGATGACCCCGGAGGTCATTCTCTCCGCCATTGCGGGCAAGCGGGGTGCGGCATGAAGGCGGTCGATTTCGACTACGCTCAGCCGGCGACGCTCGACGCGGCGCTGGAGCTTCTGTCGCGCGAGGACGTGATGGTGCGGCCGGTGGCCGGCTCCCAGTCGCTCGGCCCCATGCTGAACCTGCGGCTGGCCCAGCCGGAGCTGCTGGTGGACATCACCCGCATCGCCGAGCTTCGGACGATCCGCCGGGAGGGCGACCGGCTGGTCATCGGGGCCTGCGTCACCCACGCGCGGCTGGAGGACGGCGACTACCCGGACGTGACGCGCGGCGTGCTTCCCAGCGTGGCGGCGGTGATCGCCTACCGCGCGGTGCGCAACCGCGGCACCATCGGCGGCAGCCTTGCCCACGCCGACCCGGCGGCGGACTGGGTGAACGTGCTGACCGCCCTCGGCGCCGACGTGGTGATCGCCGGCACGGGCGGGCGGCGCAGCGTGCCGATGACCGACTTCATCCTCGGCGTGTTCGAAACGGCCCTGCAGCCGGGCGAGATCGTCGCGGAAATCCATGTGCCCGCCCTGTCCGACCGGGCGCGCTGGGGCTATTACAAGGTCTGCCGCAAGACCGGCGAGTTCTCCCACGCCACCGGCGCGGTGCTGATCGACCCGGCCCGTGGCGTCCAGCGCTGCGTCGCCGGTGCGACCTCCGGCAAGCCGGTGGTGATCGACGGCCCGGCCCTGTTCGCGGGCGGCTGCACCGAAGCGGCGATGGCCGCGCATCTCGCCGGCAGCCCCGCCGCGGACGACCCCATCGCCCTTCGGACCCACACCGTCGCGCTGAAGCGCGCCATCGCGCAGGTGATGTCATGAGCGCCCACGCCAAAACCATTTCCCTGACCGTCAACGGCACGCGGGTCGAGGCCAGCGTGCCGCCGCGCCAGCATCTCGGCGACTTCCTGCGCGAGCGGGAATTGCTGACCGGCACCCATCTGGGCTGCGAGCACGGCGTGTGCGGCGCCTGCACGATCCTGATCGACGGCGAGCCGGCGCGCTCCTGCATCACCTTCGCGGTGGCCTGCGACGGGCGGTCCGTCACCACGGTGGAGGGGCTGGACGACGACCCCGTCGCCGCGGAGCTGCGCGAGGCCTTCTCCACCGAGCACGGGCTGCAGTGCGGCTTCTGCACGCCGGGGATGCTGGTGGCGGCGCGCGACGTCGTGCTGCGCCGCCCGGACGCCGACAACCCGGCGATCCGCACGGCGATGAGCGGCAACCTGTGCCGCTGCACCGGCTATGTCGGGATCGTCAACGCCATCCGCCGCGTCATCGACGCGCGCAACACGAACGCGGGGTAAGCCCATGCCGACCATGACCCAGACCCTTGCCGTCAACTTCCCGCGCGCCCGTGTCTGGCCGCTGCTCGGCGACGTGGAGCAGGTGATGTCCTGCATGCCCGGCGCCTCGCTGACCAAGCCGCGCGAGGGCGACCGGATCTTCGGGCAGATGCGCGTGAAGCTCGGCCCCATCGCCGCCACCTTCGCGGGCGAGGGCACGCTGACGATGGACGAGGCGACCCACACCGGCGTCATCCACGGCCAGGGCACGGACCCCAAGAACAATTCCCGCGCCAAGGCCGACGTGACCTTCGCGGTGGTGGAGGAGGGGGCGGGGACGCGCATCGACCTGACCGTCGACTTCACGCTGACCGGCGTGCTGGCCCAGTTCAGCCGCGGCGCCATCGTGCAGGAGATCGCCAACCGCCTGACCGCCGAATTCGCCCGCAACCTGGAAGCCAAGCTCGCCGCGACCGCTCCGGTGGCGGAGGTGGCTGCGTCCTCGGATGCGGTGGCCGCTCCGGCCCCGGAGCCTGCCTCCAAGCCCGCCCCCGAGCCCGCCAAGGAATTGAACGCTGGCAATCTGCTGTGGAGCATGGTGAAGGATTGGCTGCGCAAGCTCTTCTCCAACCCTCTCCCCTCTGGGGAGAGGGTGGCCCGAAGGGCCGGTGAGGGGGATGCGCGTGGCGGTGCGTCCGGCAAAAGCGCAACCCCCTCACCCTGACCCTCTCCCCGCTTTCGGCGGACCAAAGGTCCGCCTGCCGCGTCAGCGCAAACTTTGTTTGCGCGTGAGCGGAGGGGAGAGGGGATTCGAACCTACGTTAAGATTGACCATCCCATCATGCCGAACGACCCCTTGAACGCCTTCGTCCCCTACGGCCGGACCGAGGTCGCCGGAGCCGCAGACGGCCCGCTGGCCGGGCTGCGCTTCGCGGTGAAGGACCTGTTCCACATCGCCGGCCTGCCCACCGGGGCCGGCAACCCGGACTGGCTGCGCACCCACGAGGTCCCGCGGGAGACCGCGCCCGCCGTGCAGCGGCTGCTCGACGCCGGGGCGCGCGTCGCCGGCAAGACGCTGACCGACGAGCTGGCCTGGAGCCTGGCCGGCGAGAACGCCCATTACGGCACGCCGGAGAACCCGAAGGCGCCCGGCCGCATCCCCGGCGGTTCCTCCAGCGGCTCGGCCGCCGCGGTGGCGGGCGGGGCGGTGGACTTCGCCATCGGGACCGACACCGGCGGTTCGATCCGCCTGCCGGCGAGCTATTGCGGCCTCTACGGCCTCCGGCCCACCCATGGGACGGTTCCGCTCGACGGCTCCGTTCCGCTGGCGCCGAGCTTCGACACGGTGGGCTGGTTCGCCTGGGAGGCGGCGCTGCTCCGCCGCGTCGGGGCGGTGCTGCTGCCACCGTCGTCCGCCCTGGGGCCGGATGCGGCCTTCCGCCGCCTGCTGGTCGCCGAGGACGCCTTTGCCATCGCCGGGGAGGCGGTGCGATCCGCCCTCGCCCCGGCCGTGGAGCGGCTGCGCGGGCGGTTCGGGGCGGCGGACGCCGTAACGCTGGCCCCGGAGGGGCTGGAGCACTGGCGTCCGGTCTTCCAGACGCTTCAGGCCGCCGAAGCCTGGGCAGCGCACGGCGCCTGGATCACAGCAACGAAACCGACCTTCGGACCGGGCGTGCGCGACCGCTTCGCCGCGGCGGCCACGCTCGACCCCGCCCTGGCCCGCGTGGCGGCTCAGACGCGGGAGGGCATCCGGCGGCGGATGGACGAGCTGCTGGGAACGGACGGGCTGATCGCCCTGCCCAGCGCGCCGGGCATCGCGCCGCTGCGCGGCTCGTCGGGGGCGGCGGTGGACGCGGAGCGCGGGCGGGCGCTGGCGATCCTCTGCCCGGCCGGCTTGGCCGGTCTGCCGCAACTCTCCATTCCCGCGGCGCGGCTCCAGGGCTGCCCGCTCGGCCTGTCGCTCATCGGCCCGCGCGGCAGCGACTCCGCGCTTCTCGCCATCGCCGAGGACCTCTTCGCATGACGCCTGAGATCAACATCCCCGAGGTGGTGGCCGAGGTCACCGCCGCCTTCGAGCGCTACGAGCGCGCGCTGACCGGCAACGACGTGGCGGTTCTCGACGAGCTGTTCTGGAACCACCCGGCGACCCTGCGCTACGGCGTGGGCGAGAACCTGTACGGCTACGAGGCCATCGCCGCCTTCCGCCAGGGCCGCCCGGCGGCGGGGCTGGACCGGGTGTTGCGCAACACCGTCATCACCACCTACGGCCGCGACATGGCGACCGCCAACACCGAGTTCACGCGCTCTTCAACCGAGCGCGTCGGGCGGCAGAGCCACACCTGGGTCCGCATGCCGGAGGGCTGGCGGATCGTCGCGGCGCATGTGTCGCTGATGGGCTAGAGGTCACGGACGTCCGGCCCGGTTGCCGATCCTCCGGCCCGCCGCCATCCTCTCTCTGTTCACCGCTTTCCCAAACCCGCTCCGACGGACCGCCCGCGATGACCTTAGACGACCCCCTGATCGAAGAGGCGTACCGCGTCCTGGCGGAGCGTCCCGGATTCCTCATCCGCCGCCTGCACCAGATCCATGTGGCCATGTTCATGGAGGAGTGTGCGGAGTTCAACATGACCCCCGTCCAGTACAGCGTGCTGACCGCCCTGGTGGACCGGCCCGACCTGGATCAGGTGACGCTGGGCGCCCAGATCGGCATCGACCGCACGACCACGGCGGGCGTTCTGGCCCGGCTGGCCGAGCGCGGGCTGATCCAGCGCCGGGCCAGCCCGGTGGACAAGCGCATGAAGCTGGCCGCCATCACCGCGGAGGGACGGAAGCTGCTGCGCCGCATGGACAAGAAGGCCCAGCGCGCCCACGACCGCACCATCGCGCCGCTGCCCAAGGAGGACCGGGCGGTCTTCCTGCGCTACCTGCTGCATCTGGTCGACGCCAGCAACGGCTACGGCCGTGCGCCCCTGCATCTGCCATGAGGTGAACCATCCCCTCTCCCGCCCCGGGAGAGGGAGGGACCCACGCGCCAGCGTGGGAGGGTGAGGGTGCCGCCAAGGATCGGCGCCTTGATCCTCGCACAACCCTCACCCGCCCGCTCTCGCGGGCACCCTCTCCCGGGACGGGAGAGGGGTTGCACGCAAAGGACATACGCGATGAAAGACGCCACCGCGCGGGCCGTAGAGCGGATGCTGGCTGCCGATCCGGTGTGGACGGCGACCGGAACCGCCGGCGAGCGGATCGGGCTTGACCGCCACACGCTGCTGCACGCCGGGCCGCCCTTCGCCGATCCGGCGGAGATCTGCCCGCCGATCCTCAACGCCGCCGCCGCCGCTCTGCTGTTCGAAGGCATGGCCGGCGGCGTGGAGGAGGCCTGTGCCCTAGTGCGGAGCGGCGCCGTGACCCTGCGCCCGGCGCAGGATTTCGGCGTGGTCACCCCGCTCGCCGCGGTGGTGTCGCGGTCGATGTGGCTGCATGTGGTGGAGGATGCCGGCGGCTCCGGCGTGCGCGCCTACAGCCCGCTCAACGAGGGCGGCGGCCCCGCCCTGCGCTTCGGCATCGTCAGCGGGGCGGTGGTGGAGCGTCTGCGCCTGCTGCACGGTGCGGTCGGACCGGCGCTGGCCGGGATCGGGCCGGTGACGCTGACCGGAATCGCCCGCGAGGCGATGGAGCAGGGAGATGAGCTGCACGGGCGCGTCGGGGTGGCCTCGGCGCTGCTGACCGAGACGCTGGTGTCGCGGCTGGGCGGGACCGGGGAGGTCTGCGCCTTCCTGAAGGAGGCCGGGCAGTTCTTCCTCAACCCCTGGATGGCCGCCTGCAAAACGATGCTGCTGACCGGCGACGGGGTGCCGGGGGCGGCGCTGGTCACGGCGGCGGGCGGGAACGGGGTGCGCTTCGGGCTGCGCCTGTCGGGCATGATGGGCGAGGGCTGGGCGAGCGCGCCGGTGGCCGCGCCGCAGGGGCCGGACATCGGCCCTCCCGGCGGAACTCCCCGCCCGCGCCTGCCGGCGATCGGGGACAGCGCCGTCATCGACGCGCTGGGCTTCGGCGCGCTGGCGCTCGACGCCGCGCCGCTGCTGCGGGCGGAGCTGGGGGCGGCGGCCGAGACGGCCATCGCGGCGGCGGACCGGCTGCTCTGCGCAGACCACCCCGTCCATGGGCGGCGCGTCGGGATGGACGCCCGCGCCGTGCTGCTGGGCGGCCCGGTGCCCCCGGTCTGTCTGGCCGCCCTGCACGCGGCGGGGGAGGACGGGATCGTCGGGCGCGGCCTCGCCTGGCACCCGCCCTCCTGCCACGCCGAGGCGGTGGCGGTGGTGCACCGGCTGAGCCGCGCCGATCTTTCCGCCGCCTCCGCCCCTTAGGGGTAACATCCGCGGGGATGCGTCGGCGTCACACCCCGGCCGTCAGCTCCGGCACCGCCTTGAAGAGGTCGGCGACGAGGCCGTAGTCGGCGACCTGGAAGATCGGCGCCTCCTCGTCCTTGTTGATGGCGACGATGACCTTGCTGTCCTTCATGCCGGC
>NZ_VITH01000026.1 GCF_007827815.1 Azospirillum brasilense | reverse complement strand
AGCTCGACGACTTCACCGGCGACGGCCAGACCGACATCCTGTGGCGCTCGCAGAGCACCGGCGCGCTGTCGCTCTGGGCCATGAACGGAACCACCATCCAGTCCGCTCAGATCCTGGGAACCAACCCGCAGACCGGCTGGACACTGTTGTAACTGCAACTGGGCTGTAACTGCAGCCGGCTGGAGCCGGCTCTCACACTGAGACGATGTGGTGGACACGCCGCCACCACATCGTCACTTGACGGGGAGGGTCTGCCACCCGAGATTCCGCGGCACGCGTTCGCCGTGATCCAGGAGCAGCCATGGCCCCCCAGCGCCGTCACATCCTGCGCGCCCTTGCCGCCGTCGCGGTCGGTGGTGGCGCGGCGACCCTGTCCGGTCCCGCTGCGGCGTTCCGCGTGATTCCGAACGACGATCTGAAGGGCGTGCTGGACGAGGGCTGCGGCGCCACCGCCTATCATCGCCGGATGATCGACGAGGCGGTTCAGGCCGCCGGCGTGTCGCTGACGGAGGAGCAGCGCAACACGCTCCTTTCCCAGATCGCCTGCCCGACCTGCCGCTGCCCGCTCAACCAGATCGACAATCCCGCCGCGGCCGGCCTGCGCTTTTGAGCGGCTGTCACGGCGCCGCGCGCCGACGGGCACGTCCGGACACCAAGTCCCTCAGGCCGCGCGGGATCCGCGTGCGGTCGCTCCAGCGCACAGCGATCCCGGCGGCGCGGCACTCCGCGGCCAACTCGCGCCCGTTCTCGTAGCGGTGCTGGTCGAGCAGCGGCCAGCCATCCAACCCCCGGTAATCGAAGGGGCGTCCGTCGAGGAAATCCCGGAACCCGTCGAAGAATCGGGGATGCAGCACCACCGGCTTGGCTTCCCGCCATGAGCGCGCGCCGTAGAAGCGGTTGTTGGACATCCCACTCATTGGTACAGCCCCGGCCCGGCGCCCGGAGGGGTGTCCAGAACGGCCCGTCCCAACTTGTCGAGCAATCCCGCCGTCGCGATCGGCCCGTGCAGCGCGGCGAGGCGGTCCACCGCTTCGACCATCATCGCCCAGGCGACCAGCCGCTCCGGCACGCCCTCGTGGCGCCCCTCGGTCCACAGGGACCGCACCAAATCCAGCGCCGCTGTGAACTCCGCCGGAACGTCCGGCGCGTCCATGCCTTCGATCATCGTTTCCCCCGTCGCCGTCCGTCTCCAGACCTCACGCGGGAAATGTAACGTTATATCATATCAACATAAAGACAGAAGGCCACCCATGGCCGGACCTTGCGCCCCGTCACGGGGAAACGCGAGATCCGGCCGAAGGGGTGTTCAGCGCGGGGCGGTGGCGCGGTTCCAGTTGGTGGCGTCCGCCGGATTGCCGGCGGGGGCAAGGGCCGGCGCCATCGCGGCGGGCGTGGCGAACAGGGCGTCGAACTGGTCCGCGCTCATCTCGGTGAGGACGAGCGCCTGCCGTTCTTCCGAGTAGCGCAGCTGACCGGAGTCCAGCGTCACGTGGCGCCTCACCGGGTGGACCGGCGCGCCGCTCGCCACCACGAGTTGGACCGGCTCGCGCGCCGGGGTGACGACGACATCCTCCACCGCACCCAGGATGCGGTTCTCGGGAATGGACTGCACGGTCAGCCCGACCAGCTCCAGCGGCGACATCTGCGCCATGGGCCGCTGCGTGGCGCCGGTTTCCGCGCAGGCGCCGAGCGCGGCCAGGGCGCAGACGGCCAGCAGCCGGGTGGCGGGGCGGGGGGTGAAGCGTCGATGGTTCATGCGTGGCTCCTCCGTCGCGTGGGCAAGGCTATAACGCGGCAGCGGAGCGGAGGGGCCGCGGATCGGACCGGAAAAGGGCGCGGCCCACCATGGCCACGCCCCTTGTGCCATCAGCCCCTCATGCCCGCGGTACTTCCTTCAGATAAAGGGGCCGGTCCGCCGAACGACAGATCATGTGAACACATAATCGCGGCCCGCGATCAGCCCCACCGAGTCCACGGTCAGCGACGACCCGTCCCGGAAGCCGAAGGACGTGTTGGTCGCGGTCGTGGAGACGGTCAGGTCGGCAGCGGAGAAGCCGCGGAACTCGAGGCGATCGATCCCGGCCTCGAAGTAGCTGATGTCGTCGGTGCCGAAGCCGCCCGGCGCCACGTCGAATCGGAAGATGTCCGTCGCTCCGTCGCGGTAGCTGACCATATGGTCGTTGCCGGCGCCGGGCAGGAAAACGTCGGACCCGTCGTCGCGCAGCGTGTCGATCAGCCAATCATCGCCGGTTCCGCCGACCAGCGTGTCGTCGCCGCGCCCGCCCTTCACCGTGTCATTGCCCGATCCGCCGTCCAGCCAGTCGTTCCCGGCCCCGCCGAACAGCTGGTCGTTGCCCTGGCGTCCATACATACGGTCGTTTCCCGGATCGCCGGCGTAGGGATCGCCCAACCAGTCGTTCCCGAGCCCGCCATCCAGGAAATCGTTGCCGAGACCTCCGGAAAGCGAATCATTCCCCCCGTTGCCATAGACCGTGTCGGCGGCGTCGGTGCCGAGGTAGCGTTCGGCGGCGTTGGTTCCCGAAAACCTAGCCATGGTTGCCTCTCCTCAATAATTAACAAATCGTTAACATTGAGGTGGGGTGGCGGAAAGGTAAAAAAACACCGTGCTCATCGGTGCCAATTTTTGCCACGGTCCCTTGGGACTTGTTGCCCTTGTGTTTCGGTGTTGTTTCCAGATTCGAATATTCGACTTTCGGTGCAGGGGCTTCGGACAAAGAAGAAGGCCGGAGCCTGAGGGCCCCGGCCGTTTTCGCATCGGCGGTCACCGGTCGGTCGTCGCGCCCGGCGCCTTACGCCTGGGTCGGCGTCGGCATGCCCGGAGTCGGCTGGTCCGCCGGCGGCGGCATCTCCGGAGGGGTGTCGGGATTCTCGGGAACCGGGTAGGGGTCCGGCGTGGTCGGACGGTCCGGCTGCGGGGTGTTCGGGTTGCTCGGCGGCGGCACCTCGGTGGGCCGTTCCGGCGTCATGGGATCGCTCATGCGGATGGCTCTCTGTGGTTGATAAGGTGTGGGCGGGCGCGTCACTCGGCGGCGCGCTCAACGGCGCGGCCGCCGGCCTGGACATCCTGCCCGGCCCCTTCGACCGTGTTGCAGCCGACGAGCAGCGCGGCGAAGGTCAGGACGAAGCTGGCGAGGGCAATCTGGCGGACGGGGAACGGCATGGCGCGGCTCATGATCCCGAACTCCTCAATGGATGCTGTTGCTTCGTCAACGCGCCGCCGCGGGCGTTGGTTCCGGCCCATTCGGCGGATTTGCAACAGGGCGGAAGGACAATAAGCCGCCACTTGACGTGGTACGTCGCACGGTCAAGATGGCCGGTTCCGCCACCGGCGGTGACAACCGAACACAAGCGCCCCACACACAAGCGACCGACAGCCTTGATCATGCCCGACCACGCCATTCCCGCCCCTCTCCTGGCCGACCGTCTGCGCACCCATGCCGGCGAACTCCTGCGGCTGGCCGCCCCGGTCATCGTCTCGCGCGCCGGTCTGGTCGTCATGATGGCGGTGGATACGGCCATCGTCGGCCGCTACAGCGCGCAGGAGCTGGCCTATTACGGGCTGGCCCATCTGCCGGCCAACCTGCTGGTCACCACCGGCGTCGGGCTGATGATGGGCGTGGTGGCGGTGACCGCCCATGCCCTGGGGGCGGGGCAGGACGCCGAGTGCGGGCGCGTCTGGCGCCGGGCGATTCCCTACGCGCTGCTCCTCGGCATCCTCTTCGCCCTGGCCTCGCTGGCCGGGGAGCCCTTCTTCCGCCTGACCGGCCAGTCCGCGGATCTGGCGGCGGGCGGCGGTCGGGTGATGGCGGTGCTCGGCTTCGGCATGCCGGGCATGATGCTGTACGTCGCCACCGGCTTCTTTCTGGAAGGGCTGAAGAGGCCCGTGCCGGGCATGGTGGCGATGATCCTCGGCAATCTCCTGAACGCTCTGCTCGCCTGGATGCTGGTCTGGGGGCATGGCGGCTTCCCGGCCCTGGGAGCGGTCGGTTCGGCCTGGGCGACCACGGCCGTGCGCTGGGGGATGGGGCTCGGCCTTGCCTTCTACGCCTGGCACATGAGCGACCACGCCCGCTGGGCGGTGCGCGACCCGGTCCGCGACTGGTGGAGCGGCAGCCGCAAGCAGCGCCATCTCGGCTACGCCGCCGGGGTCAGCCTGGGCGTGGAGAGCGGCGCCTTCGCCACGCTGGGGCTGTTCGCCGGGATGATCTCGCCGCTGGCGCTCGGTGCCTACACGGTCGGGCTGAACCTGACGGCGCTGCCCTTCATGGCGGCGGTCGGGCTGGCCTCGGCCACGGCGGTGCGGGTGGGGGTGGCCTATGGCCGGCGTGACCCGCTGGACATGGCGCTGGCCGGCTGGACGGGGCTGGCGGTCACCAGCCTGATCCTGGCCGGAGTCGGTGTGCTCTACCGCTGGGTGCCGGAGCCGCTGGCCGCCATCTACAGCGCCGACCCTGAACTGATCGCCGCGGTGGCGCCGCTGATCGCCTTCACCGCCTGGGTTCTGGTGGCCGACGGCGGGCAGGTGGTCATGGCGAACGCGTTGCGCGGGCGCGGCGACGCCTGGGTCCCCACCGCGCTGCACTTCATCTCCTACGCGGTGGTGATGATTCCGGTGTCGGCCCTGCTCGCCTTCGGGTTGGACCGCGGCGCGCGTGGTCTTTTTGAGGGAATTTTGATCGCCAGTGTGGTATCCGTGACCATCCTTTCGCTGCGCTTCGCGCTGTTGAGCCGCCCCCGGTCCGCCAAGGCCGGAGGCCATTGACCTGCAAAGGCCAGAAACCGTGGGATTGCCGGAGCGTTGTGTGCACATGCGAAAGCTGATAGGAATTCTTATATTACATGCAGCGGCCCGAAGGGCCGTGCGGACGAGCACCGTTGAGCCTTAAGTGTTGAACCGAGTGCGTTGAACAGCAAGCGCTGAACACCGAGCATCGCCGCAGCCCGTAGAATGAGTTTGTCTCCTTGAGCACGACGCCCCTTCCTCCCGCCTCCGACATCGCGCCGGTCACCATCGAAGACGAGATGCGCCGGTCCTATCTCGATTACGCGATGAGCGTGATCGTGAGCCGCGCTCTGCCCGACGTCCGCGACGGGCTGAAGCCGGTGCACCGCCGCATCCTCTACGCGATGAAGGAGGG
This sequence comes from Azospirillum brasilense, assembly GCF_007827815.1. Lineage (GTDB taxonomy): Bacteria > Pseudomonadota > Alphaproteobacteria > Azospirillales > Azospirillaceae > Azospirillum > Azospirillum brasilense_C. The sequence continues at coordinate 43,348 of NZ_VITH01000026.1, read as the reverse complement.
CGGGTACGACTCGACCAAGCCCTACAAGAAGTCGGCGCGCATCGTCGGCGACGTGATGGGTAAATATCACCCGCACGGCGACAGCGCGATCTACGACGCCATGGTCCGCATGGCGCAGGGCTTCTCCATGCGCCTGCCGCTGATCGACGGGCAGGGCAACTTCGGTTCGATGGACGGCGACCCGGCCGCGGCCATGCGCTACACCGAGGCGCGGCTGGCCAAGGCGGCGGAGGCGCTGCTCGACGACATCGACAAGGACACCGTCGATTTCCAGGCCAACTACGACGATTCGGGCAAGGAGCCCACGGTCGTCCCGGCGCGCTTCCCGAATCTGTTGGTCAACGGCGCCGGCGGCATCGCCGTCGGCATGGCGACCAACATCCCCACCCACAATCTGAGTGAGGTGGTGGACGCCTGCTGCGCCTACATCGACAACAACGATGTCACGCTCGAAGAGCTGATCGAGATCGTGCCCGGTCCGGACTTCCCGACGGGCGGCATGATCCTCGGCCGGTCGGGCGTCCGCTCGGCCCTGATGACCGGGCGCGGCTCCGTCATCATCCGCGCCAAGACCGACATCGAAGAGGTGCGCAAGGACCGCCTCGCCATCGTGGCGACGGAGATCCCGTACCAGGTCAACAAGTCCAAGCTGATGGAGCGCATCGGCGAGGTCGTCAACGACAAGACGATCGAGGGCATCGCCGACCTGCGCGACGAATCGGACCGCGACGGCGTGCGCGTGGTGATCGAGCTGAAGCGCGACGCCGTGCCCGACGTGGTGCTGGCCCAGCTCTTCCGCCACACCCAGCTGCAGACGTCCTTCGGCGTCAACATGCTGGCGCTGAATGGCGGCCGCCCGGAACTGATGAACCTGAAGGACATCATTGTCGCCTTCGTCCGGTTCCGCGAGCAGGTCATCACCCGGCGCACCGAGTTTCTGCTGGGTAAGGCGCGCGAGCGCGCCCACACCTTGGTCGGTCTGGCCGTCGCCGTCGCCAATCTGGACGCCATGATCGCGCTCATCCGCAGCGCCCCGGACCCCGTCTGGGCGCGCGAGCAGATGATGGAGCGCGAGTGGCCGGCGATGGACGTCGCCCCGCTGATCGCGCTCATCGACGAGCCGGGCCGCGGCGTGTCGGAGAACGGCACCTACCGGCTGTCGGAGGAGCAGGCCCGCGCCATCCTCGACCTGCGTCTGCACCGCCTGACCGGGCTGGAGCGCGACCGCATCGGCGCCGAGCTGAAGGACGTGACCGACCAGATCGCCGACTACCTGGAGACGCTGGCCAACCGCGCGAAGCTGCTGGGCATCCTTCGCGACGAGCTGGTGGAGATGAAGGAGCGGTTCGGCACCCCGCGCCGCACCGAGATCCAGGAGCTGGAGTTCGAGGCCGACATCGAGGACCTGATCCAGCGCGAGGACATGGTCGTCACGGTCAGCCAGTCCGGCTACGTGAAGCGCGTTCCGCTGTCCACCTACCGCGCGCAGAAGCGCGGCGGCAAGGGCCGGTCGGGCATGTCGATGAAGGCGGAGGACGCGGTCAGCGACCTGTTCGTCGCCAACACCCACACGCCGCTGCTGCTCTTCTCGTCGCGCGGCATGGTCTACAAGCTGAAGGTCTACCGCCTGCCGCTGGGCAACCCGCAGGCGCGCGGCAAGGCCTTCGTCAACCTGCTGCCGCTGATCGACGGCGAGACCATCACCACGGTCCTGCCGCTGCCCGAGGACGAGGCCGTGTGGGCGGATCTGCACGTCGTCTTCGCCACCTCGAAGGGCAACGTGCGGCGCAACCGCCTGTCGGACTTCGCCAACATCCGCTCCAACGGCCTGATCGCCATGAAGCTGGAGGAGGAGGGCGAGCGTCTGATCGCCGTCCGCACCTGCTCGGAGGCCGACGACGTCCTGCTGGCGACCGGTGGCGGCAAGTGCATCCGCTTCGAGGTCGCCGACGTGCGCGTCTTCGCCGGCCGCACCTCGACCGGCGTGCGCGGCATCCGACTGGCCGACGGCGACGAGGTCATCTCGATGACCACGCTCCACCACGTCGACTCCTCGCCCGAGGAGCGCGCCGCCTTCCTGAAGCGCAAGCGCGAGGAAGGCGTCGATATGGAGGGCGAGGCGGCGCCGGAGGCCGATGAGGTGCCGACCGAAGCCGTGACGCTCAGCATGGAGCGCTACGAGGAGCTGAAGGGCCTGGAGCAGTATGTGCTGACCGTGACCGAGCGCGGCTACGGCAAGCGGACCTCCTCCTACGAGTACCGGGTGACCGGCCGCGGCGGCCAGGGCATCTGGAACATGGAGATGGGCGACCGCAACGGTTCCATCGTGGCGGCCTTCCCGGTGGAGGACTCGCATCAGGTGATGATGGTCACCAACGGCGGTCAGGTCATCCGCATGCCGATCCACGACGTGCGCATCGCGGGCCGCAAGACGCTGGGCGTCACGCTGTTCCGCGTGGGTGCGGACGAGCGCGTGGTGTCCGTCGCCTCCATCGCGGAGGACGAGGATACCAACGGGAACGGGGCCAACGGAAACGGTGGCCTGGGCGATGATCTCGACGGCGGCGGGACGGCCGCCGTGGACGACAGCGCCGATGCCGCCGGCCCCGGCGAGACGCCCGGTGAACCGATCGAATAAGAAGAGGCGGAAGGTACTCCCATGGCCAAGCGCCGCATCGGTGTCTATCCCGGCACCTTCGACCCGATCACCAACGGGCACATGGACATCATCCAGCGGGCGTCGCGCCTCGTCGATCACCTGATCGTCGGCGTCGCCCGCAACGCCGGCAAGGGGCCGCTCTTCTCGACGGACGAGCGGGTGGCGATGGTCCGGGAGGACGTGACCGCCCTCAACAACGCGGGGGCCAGCATCGAGGTGCGGGCCTTCGACACGCTGCTGATGCATTTTGCGGTGGAGGTGAACGCCACCGTGATCATCCGCGGCCTGCGGGCGGTTTCCGATTTCGAGTACGAGTTCCAGATGGCGGGCATGAACGCCCGTCTGAACCCGAAGATCGAGACCATGTTCCTCATGGCCTCGGAGAAGAGCCAGTTCATCTCCTCGCGCTTCGTCAAGGAGATCGGGCGCCTGGGCGGCGACATCCGCGGCTTTGTCAGCGGCCGCGTGGCCGATCATCTGGCCGAGCGTTTCGCCCTGGAAGCCGGCAACGGCGACGCCAACAAGAAAGTGCAGACCCTTAAGCAGTGACGCCGAACAGCGGCGGCGGATGGCGAAATTTTTGTACGCTCCGCCCAACCCCGCTGTTGACGGGGGAGTCACTGGCCCCTATGTTGCGCCCCGCATCGGCGACAGGCCGTACGCTTCTGTGATCCGGTAGCTCAGTCGGTAGAGCACGTGACTTTTAATCATGTGGCCGTGGGTTCGAATCCCACCCGGATCACCACAGTTTCAATGACATAGCGGTCTTGACGGTGAGTGTGTCAAACTCCCGTCAGACCGCGTGTCAAACTCCCTGTTCTCGATATGTGTTCAGAGCGCCCATTCGACCGTTTCCGGAGGGCGCGAATCCGCTGGGTCCTGTTGCCAAAGGGGTTGCATGGAACTGATCTGATCGCATTTGGGCCAAGCGCCGATCAGAACCATGTTGACCGATGCGATGTGGTGTTAGCTCTTCCCCTTGTTGCCGCCGCGGAAGCCCAGAACCGGGCGTCCCTCCCTTGATTACCGGTGCCTCGGTGCGGGCCAGCCAGAGGAAGGCTCGCACCGAGGCACTCTGGCGCGGTTGGCCGGAAGACGTGATGAGCTGGTGGGGCGCTTGGCGGTGTCTGCAACGCTGGACGACTGCTGGGAACTGGAGCCGCATCGTTGCTGAACTGCGCGTATGCCGCAGGGGCGGCGGCGTGCGTCAGGCGAGCAGGACCCGGTCGCTCGCGCAGCGCCATGAGCTGCCCCTGCGTGCCGACGCCGAGAGGGCAGCTCATGGCGCTGCGTCTGACCGGTGGAGAGCGCCATGAGGTAGGCATAACTTTGCAGGAGATGTGCGTAGCCGTTGAGTGGGTAGCGCATCATAACCGATGGGCGTGCGACGGACATTCTATCGCCGAAATAGTGACGTTAGTTCTCCCTTAAAAAGGGAGTGCAGAGGCTGATAGCTTCGGAATGGTCATTTGCATGGACATAAATTAATTGTATTATTGAGCGTGCGATTGGCGAAGCACGTAATAGCTTCATATTCTACGCAACCCGTCAATTGATTGCGATAGAAGGGGGTGGGCATGTGCAATGAAGAATGTAAGAAAGACGTCGACGGAATGCCGGAGCCGTTAAAAAAAGAGAGGCTTCCCAAAAAGACCGCGCAGGTGATGTTGACTGTTTACGTCGTTTTTTCGCTTGCATTGTTTGTTTATACCCAGTTCGGCGGGAGCACATTGACAGCAATTCAAGCAACTGTTACTGTATTGGTTCCAGCCCTTTTTATAGGATGCATTTATACCATAGTGCAGTATCCGTATCTTGTCGTTCCGCTGGCGATGACAGTCTTGGTTTTGACATTATCCTTTGTTTCTTATTTTTGTTTCAGAATTTTAAAAGACATTGAAAGTTGTGATCCGTCTCCTTTGAAGGTTTACCTTAATATCTCTGACTGCGGAACCTCTAACAGAACTCTCCCCTTACCCTCTCAAGCGCCGTCGGACGGAAGCAAGAAACCCGCGAACCCATTAGTGTTCAACTTGGGTGATAAAAGTTGGAGGGAGATGCGTCTTTCGAATGTCAGATTTGAGATATCAAATGCTGGATCACCAGATGCCAAACTCAACCTTTATATCGCCGCGCAAAGCCCTCAATGTACTGTCTTTGGTGTAAATGGAAGGGAGAGAGCGGTATTGTACGCAATTCTTGGATACCAGGATGGGACATCTGCCGAGTATTTGATGAGGCCGTTTGCGCAATCAGCGAACAATCGTGGGGCAGAAATTACTGAAGGACCGAATATTGGGTCCAAAATTCCTTCGAAGGTAGATGTTCGTTTTGAGGGTAGGTGCGGGTAGAGAAATAAATATCGATTTTCTGCGAGATATTGCCTCTGTGTTAGCCGCGGAGGCAAGATTTCAAACATAATCAACTGAGTGAAGTGTGCTCCTGAACGCCATCCGAATGCTTTCGGCGGAACGCCTCCACCTTGGCAATGGCGTGCTTCGCTTGGTCACTGTCAGGGCGCCAATAGTGCTTCAGGATGTGGTGGACGCTCACCAGGGTATGACCGGTGATGCTGGCGATTTCGGGGATTGAGCAGCCGGCGGAAGCGAGGCGGCAGACACAGGTCGCACGGAGTGACCGGAACTCGATGTGGGGCAAGCCGGCGGCGTTGGCGATCTCCCGGAAGGCTTTGGAGAATGCCTGCTGCTTCCACTGCTGGCGCGTCGTCTCGGCGACAACCAACAGGATGTTCTCCTTCGGTAGCGCGGCAAGGCGGTCGCGCAGCAGCGAGGTCGCTGGCACGGTGACATAGGCGCCCGTCTTGTTCTGCACGCGACGAAGGGTTGCGCCATCCCATTCCCGGCCTCGGCGCATGTCCAGGACGTCTCCTTGACGCTGACCGGTCTCAGAAGCGAGTAGGACGGCGGTGCCGATGCTGGACCGGCTCATCTCGTCAGCCTTCGCCACAATGGCGGCGATCTCCACATCGGCCCAAATGTGCACCTCGGGTGCGTCCTTCTCCAGGCCGAGATCGGTCCACACATTGTCGGTCGCGGCACCGCGGCGGCGGCCAAAGTTCCACAGGATCGAGCCGAAGGCGGCCATCCGCGCCCGCAGGGTAGGGCGGTCATCGTATTGAGAAAGGAACTTCAGCACCGCCGGGGTGGTCATCTGTTTAATTTGCGGGTGCTGCTTTGCCTTCGACCAAGCAATCATCTGCTTGGCCAGCAGATCATACTGATATCGCGTCGCTTCAGCTTTCTTCTTGTACTTGTCGCTTTTCTGGTAATCAGCGATCAGCCATGGTAGCGTACCCTCGACTGGTCCCGCTGAGACCTGAGATCGCGCCCTATCGAGCTGCGCATTAAGTTCGCGACCACGGGCTACCGCGGCAACAGGATCGGTGATGGCGCCACCACGCTCGTCGCGCAGGCGCAACGCCCCGGACGGCCAGCCCTCCGGTTGGAGACGCTTCGGGACCTGAAAATAGAACGCCCACGTTCCGCCCCGATTCTTGGCGATAACGAACCGCGGAAGCTCCAGCGGTATTTTTGCCATGTCTATGCCCATGGATCTTCAGCCGGCGCGTGTGACGATGCCACGATTCCGCTACGCTTGTCCTGCGCGATGTCGAGCAGGTTGCGATCCCACAGGACGCGCCCGCCGCGGGGCTCGCCAGCGGGCCATATCCCCGCGCCCACCTCTTCAGCGAACTTCCCCGGCGACACACCGACATAAGCGGCTGCCTGATCGCGTGACAGGCACCGCGGCCAGAAGGGGAGGCCGGATAGATCGGCGCGCTTGGCACTCATCCCTTCCTCCCCCGACGCCCCAGCCCCAGCAGCGGGAGCGTCAGCGTTTCGCCTCCCTCCAGTTCGGAGTTGTGCAACTCCACCAACAGGCGCCCACGCCGCCGCATGTAGGCCTGGGCGAACTCGACAGGGAAAATCCACACGTTGGAATGGGAGTGCCTGGACAGTGCCAAGGGCGGGGTCTGCGCGGCAGCGATCTCAAGCAGCTCGTGCCTGATCTTCCCGCCGAGGCTTCGGCGCCCCTTCTGAACGGCCCCGGCGGCATCAAGCAGTTCGAGGACGGTGACACCGGCCACAGCCGAGTTGCGGTTGTCGGCGGTGACGATCAGGTCTTGGACCTGCTGGGAGAGGGTGGCGACTTGGTGATCCGTCGACTCCATCCGCGCGATCAGCGGCGCGACGATTCCGGCCACCGTGGCGGCGATGTCCGCGCCGGGCAGGGCGGCATACCCCTTGGTGCGGATGTCATGAATCCACTCCGTGACCTGGACGGCGAAGGCCGGGCTACACCACTGCGCGAGGTGGTAGGCGACCTGGGGGTGGACCCAGGTTCCGCGGCCGGCATTCGGTCCGGTGGTGACGGTCGCAACGAGAAGGTCAGCCGGAATTCCGACTGACCTAGAAAGCTCGGCAATGAAGTCGGCAGTGCCAGCATTCTCGTTGTAGTGCTTCCACTCCTTCCCATTCGCCTTGCACATAGCCGTGGCGTTCAGATAGCCGTCGTCCCGCTGGCCGATCGGCGTCCCGTTGAAGGTGCGGGTGATGTTCGTCATCGCGTCAATCCTCCGGCTGGGGCTCGGGTAGCGTCACAAGGAAGGCATCAGCCCCAGGTGACGGGAAGGCGTCGCCGGTGAACCACTTCCACCAGCCATCCGCCTGCTTGATCCAGTGGCCGCCGTTGACGGCGTGCGCCTTGGTGCCGACCGGATAGTCGATCCATGGTCGGTCTTTGCGTTGTTGCTGGGCGTAGCTGTCCATGGCTCAAACCCGCTGCGGCATGACCAGCGCCAGCAGCGCGGCCTCGTCCGGCCCGGTCCCGACCGGCCACAGCACGACGGGTGACGCCAGATCGGTGAACCGTGCCGAGATCCGGCCGGCGGGCATGGCGCCCAGCGCTGAACCCAGCAGCTTCGAACCGAACCCGATGGACAGGTCGCCGGACCCGGACGCCTCGGCCCAATCCTCGGCCGAGACCCCACCGGAAGCGCCGGCCACGATGGCGACACCATCGGTGGAGATGTCGAGGCGCACCGACGACGCCTTGCCCTCGGCGGCGACGCGAACCCGGCGCAGGGCGTTGGCCAGGGCGTCGCGCTCGAACTCCAGGCTGATACCCCCGCGCAGCGCGTTCGTGACCAGCCACCCCATGTTGTCCGGGAACGCCCCAGCAGTCAGGCCGGTGCGGAACCGGGCTGCCCCGATCCGGAACGCCGCGGCGTTCGGGCTGGGCTGGGCGGAGGGCGACAGCGGTTTCGAGTAGCCGATGGTGACCTCGACCGGCTCATCATCGCTGGCGCCGTCGAGCAGGGCCCGGAGCGGCGCCCAGGCGGTGACCGGCAGCATGACGTCGCGGGTCGGGATGTCACCCTCTCCGGCCACACCGGTCCGCACCATGACGTGGCTGTCCGTCGCCCAGGCCTGCAGGGACCCGTCGGCCGGACGGAGGCAGGTCACGCAGAGATGCATCCTGGCCTCTTCCGTGCTGGCCGCCCAGGTCGTGGCGTCGCCGACGCGGCGCAGTTCGCCGGCCGTGATGGTCATGACCGGACCCTTGACCGGGCTGGCCGCCGGGTAGTCGCTGGCCGGCAGTGCCGGGAACCGGAGCTTGGTGCGGCCCTGCGAGATGCGGAGGAGGCCGTCATCAAGGCTGATATCCACCTTGCCGGTGGGCAGCTCGGATACCGCCTTGGTGAGCATGGCGCCGTTCACGGCGGCGTCACCGGGCGTGGCCACGGTGGCCGGGACGGAGAGGGAGGCCCATTGCGTGGTGTCGGAGCTGGCGACGGTGAAGCCGCTGTCCTTGGCGCGCAGGACAACACAATCCAGGATCGGGACGGACTTGTTGCGCCCGGAGAGCTGGCCGCCACGGCGCAGGGCGGCGAGGAGATCGGCGCGGTCGATGGTGAGGTGCATGGTCGGGTCTCGCTCACGCGGTGGCGGAGGTGGGGGTTTCGGTGTCGTCGGCGTCTTCGTCCTCGTCGGCGCAGTCGCACGTCGGGCCGTCGAGGTCGTGTGGCTCCCCGCATTCATCGCAGCGGCCCGGAAAACCCATGTGCGCGGCTTCGATCAAGCGGCGCATCGTGTAGGTCGAGCCGAGGTTGAGGTGATGATCGGCCTCGTCCTCGGCCCGCTCCACGGCGCCCAGAACGGCCATCGGCGGTTCGTGCTCGGACAGGCCGGCATCACGGACGGCATCCTCCAACTGGGCGAACAGGCCGGGCTCGTCCCCGGCGAGGCCCCAGAGCGGATCGATGTGGAGACGGACGGCGCGGGCGTAGATGCCGTGGGGAAGGTCGGTGAGGCCGGCGGGGGTGCGGAGGTGGTCGACCGGAACTGCTTCGGCGGCGACTTCTCGGGCGGTCGGGCGGGGCGTGGTCATGCTTGCCTCCATAGGCAGGCGCAGCTCGGCCGCGCCTGCCGGATCGTGGTCAGAACAGGTCGTCGTCACCGCCAGCGGGCGGCGGCGGAGGCGGGGCAGCGGCGGTGCTGGCCTTGGGCGGCTTGGTGGCGGCGGTCGACGGCGCGGCCTGCTGCGGGGCGGTCTCCACCGCCTTGGGCTGCGCGGCCTGCGCCTGCGCCGGACGCGTGACCTCGGCGAGGAGGCGGCGGTACTCGGTCTGGACCTCGGCGATCAGACCCTCCGGCGCCGCGGCGAGACCAGCGGTGTTGCTCTCCCAGAGGCCCTCCAGGGCGGCCTTGCCGGCACGGGCGGCGTTCGCCAATTCGGCCAGGAAGGAGGTCACGTAGTTCTGTTCCTGGCCGCGCATCCAGGTCCGGACCTCACCGTCCAGGGCGATCAGCTCGTAATCGGCGCTGGGTTCCGGCTCCGGGGTGGTGGGCTCCGGCTCGGGCTGGGGAGTGACCGGCTCCGGCTCGACATCGATCACCGCGGGAGCGGTGGCCTGGGCCGGCGGACTGGCCGCTGCCTTTCCCCGCGTCGGCTTCGGTGGCGCCGTATCCGCGGCGCGCTGCACCTCCTCGTGGTAGAACTCGTCCACCACATCGGCGGCGTCGTCACCGAGGACATCACCGCCACCGATCGGGGCGGCCAGCATCAACCGGGCTTCCTGCTCGACCTGCTCGATCCGCGCCCGGTTCCGCTCCCGCCGGAGGGAGATGTCCAACGCCGTGGACTGCAGTTGCTCCATGGCCCCGGCGAAGCCCAGGGAGACGACGTAGATGGTCTGCGTCTTGCCGGTCGGGTCCGTGGCGGTCTTCGGGCGGATCGACATCGTGAGCGGGATGCCCGCCAGCGGGCCGCCGGTGACGGAGGTCAGGAAGGCCAGCGACGATGTGATGCCGACGATGGTGTTGTAGGAGGTCGTCCGCAGCACATGGACGCCGCCAACGGTCGAGGCGGTGTCCAGCATGACGGCGAGGCGGCCGTTCATCTTGCACTTCGGGTAGCGCTGGTTCTCGGCAATGGCCTGGAACGCCGGGTCGGCCAGCGGGCATTTCGAGCAGTCATGCTCCTTCCAGGTACCGTCCTTCTGGAGGCGCTGGGAGGTGATGCCGTCGCCATGGCACCACAGCGTCTTGCCCTGGTAGGCGACCAACCGGGACTGGAAGTTCAGTTCGGGATCGTCGAACACCAGCCGGACCGGCAGATCGCGCGGCTTCTCGCCGAGCTGGGCGTGGACGCGCTCATCGCGGAGGTAGTTGTTGTCCTGCCCGCGCTCCAGCGTCGTGACCAGGAAGTGGTCCAGCTTCTGCGGCGGCTGGAACTCGGTGCCGCCACGGCTCGTCCGGGCGGCGCCCTTCATGCCGATCTTGATCTTGCCGATCTCGGGGAGCTGGAGCGGCATGGTCTTGATGCGGAGGCTGCGGCCCTGCGGGCGGAAGTCGGCGAGCTGTCGCCGTTCGGGGATGACGAGGTCGGTGGACGTCATTGGTGGCCTCTGGGGATGGGGAAGGGGCGCGTCAGCGGATCGTGACGCCGGTTTCCGGCACCAGACGGGCGCCGGGGATCTCCTGGCCGGCTTCGAGCGCGGCCTTGATGCATGCGGTGTCGGGGACCATGAATTTCCGGGGGATGGCGTCGTAATCGAAGATGTCGAGCCGGTACCGGACCTGCACCTTGGCCATCGCGCCGTGGTCGGTCCGGATCGTGCCCGGCGCCGGGCCGGTAGGAACGGCGGCAAGGGCATCGGCCTGCGCCTCGCGCAGCTTGGCGGCCTCGGCGGCCTGCTCCAGCATCAGCGCTCCATCCACCGGGGCGCCCTTGGCGGCGGCTTCGGCGGCATCGCGCAGGGACTGCTCGGCGGCCTGGGCCTCGGCCGCAAGGGCGGCGGCCTCGGCCTCGGCCTTGCGGCGGGCTTCGTCGGCGGCGCGCTGCAGCCGTTCGGTGTAGCGGATCAGCCGGCCCCGCAGACCGGTTCTGGCGCGGTTGTCGCCCAAACCAGCATCGAGGCGGGTACTGCGGGACTTGAAGACGGCATCAATGCGCTTCTGCCCGTCGAGATAGGGCCGCTTCGCCGCGGTGCGGGCGGACTCCTCCTCCTTCAGCGCGGCGGCGATGCGACCGGCGCAATCCGTGGCCTTGGCGGCTTGGTCGTCGTCGGCGATCTCCGGCCGTTCCGCATCCCAGCGGGCGATGACGGATTCCAGGCGGGCGCGGTTGGCGGCGCGGGTCGGGTCATCAGAGGTCGCAACGGTGAGGAGGAGGCCGTGCAGTTCGGCGACGAGCTTGGACCGGGTCGGGTCCTCGGGATCGACCAGCGCGGAGCGGAGAACGGCCAGGGCGTCGGCGGCGTCGGGGGCGCCGTTGCTGCCGGGGATGGGGGTGGCGTCGGGCATAGGTTAGGCCTCGGCGGCGGCCTTACGGCGCGCCAGTTCGTCGGAAACGGCTTTCTCGGCCTGCTCCCTGGTGTCGGTCTCGATCTCCCACGCATCGTCAGAGCCCGCGTCTTCAGCGGGAGGCAGCGTCGCGTGGAACGAGGTCCGCACAACAGCAACGTGCTCGACCTCAGCGACCTCGCCGTGCGCGTAGTTCTCGGTAATTTCGTTGATTGATGAATGACCGGTCTCGCGGTCGGAGGCGTCCCAATAGCAGGTGACTTCAATGGTCTGCATGGCGTGGTCTCCCTCAAAAAATCGGCGCCGCAGCCCGGTCGATCGGGCGGCGCGGGTTGGCGAGCGGGTGGGCGGCGGCCTCCGGGCTCACGGCGGCGTAAGTCCGCGCCCATTCGGACAAGCGGCGGAGGTCGCTGTATTCGGCTTCGTCGATGGGCTGCCAGGGCCAGCCCCGCGGCTCCCAGCCGTCGCAGGGCACCGGACGGCCGTTGACCTCCGCGACCATTTTCCAGTCGGACATCAGCTCCCAGGTCTCCGGATCGCGGTCGCCGTCGACGATGCTCACGCTGGCCGGGACATGCGGACCGTGCTTGACGAGCCGGGTCTTGAAATACCGGGTCTCGCCGGGGCGGATCGGAAGCTGGGCAACCGGACGGCGCGGGGCGGTGTTCGGGCGGCGGAGGCCCTGGGCTGGGGTTTCCATCACGCACCCCGCAGCAGCAGCGTCAGCCCGGCCTGGGCGCGGGTGATCGCGGTGTAAAGCCATTTGGGGGCATCGTTCTGGCCGGCGCGGCGGAACGCGGCGCTGTCGTCCACGATGGTGACGTGCGGCCATTCCGACCCCTGCGCCTTGTGGCAGGTGATCGCATAGGCCCAATCGAACTCGTTGATGCCCTTCTCCAGTCGGTCCGGCTTCCGGGTGCTGGCGTCGAAGTGCTGGGCGAACTGCCAGGGATGTGTCAGCAGCGGGTTCCGCGGCTCCGGCTCATCATCCAGATGGACGCGAATATCGACGTAGGGCCGGACCTCCGGTTCGGCGTCGGCGGTGGCGATGCCGAGGGCACCATTGAAAAGCCCCTCTTCCCGGTTGTTGCGGGTGCAGATCAGCTTTTCGCCCTTCAGGGGCAGCGGCCCCTCGAAGCCGAAGCGGCGCCGGGCGCGCTGGCAGATCGTCCAGCGGACACGATGGATGCCGCAGATGGCCTGCGTCCGCGGCTGGTAGACCTCGTGCTGGGTCTCCTGCGTCAGGACGGCGACACGGACATCGGCACCGTAATCACCGGTCCGGATCGGTTCGCCCAAGCGGGCAGCGGTCGCCAACCGGATGATAGGGCTGTCCGCGGCCTGACGATGGATCTCGGACAGGAAGGCGTCCGGCTCCCGGTTCGTGAAGGCCCCGGCGCCGGCCACCGGCGGCAACTGGCCGGGATCGCCCATGACGAGGATCTTCTTGCCGAAGCTGCGGAGGTCCGAGGCCAACTCGCGATTGACCATGCTGACCTCGTCCAAGACGATCAGGTCCGCGGAACTGGCTGGCCCGTCCGCGGCAAGCTCGAAGACAAGCCGGCCCTCGACCACCTTCGGCAGGTAGATCATGGCGTGGATCGTGCTGGGGTCCGGGGCGCCTTTCTGGCGGAGGCGATGCGCGGCCTTGCCGGTGTAGGCACCGGTGATGACCTTGCGGCAGCCCTTGTAGCGGCGCTGGATTTCCTCGATGGCGAGGGCGGCGATGGTGGTTTTGCCGACGCCGGCATAACCGGCGAGGTAGAATTCCTGGCGGCCACGCTCGCCATACCACTCCACGATCTGGCGGATCACGGCGAGCTGGGCGGCGGATGGGGTGATGTTGCCGGTCTTCATCGCGGTCATCCCGGATTCCGGGGTGCAGCCCCGATCCGCTTCAGGACATCGTCCAGGGCCTTCCACTCCGGCCCGCCGCGCCCGTAGCCGTCGCGGACCTCCACCAGCTTCCCAGCCACCATGGCGCGGTACTCCGCCTTGTAGGCGTCGAGCTTGGCGGACACGACGACGGCCAGGGTCTGCGCCAGATCGGCGGGGAGTTCGTCGGGGCGGATCATTCCAGCACCTCCCGAGCGGCGGCCTGCTCCCGCTCCACCGCACCGGCCTCGGCATCGGTGCCGATGCGGGCCAGGGCGGCGTACAGCTCCGGGGTCAGCATCGCTTCCGGCAGGGCGGACCAGTGTTCGCCGTCCTTGCAGGCCTCGATGCTGTAGACCTCGAATTCGGCGGGCTGGCCGGGGTCGGTCTGGGTCCGGCGCACGGCCGGATGCATGATCCCGCTGAAGCGCAGCGACCACTTGGCGATGGTGTCGCCATCGACCGTCGAGACGATGGGGGGAGCATCATGCCAACGCATGGGATCAGTCTCCGAAGGCGATGAGGGCGGCGACGGCGAGGCCCCAGATCAGCACCAGGGCGAGCAGGTCGAGGAGGGGGGCGGAGGCCGGGGGTTCGCTCATGGCAAAGCTCTCCTGTTCCGGCGCTCCGGCCGGTTGGTGTCGGGGTCTGTGGGGTGGCGCCGGTCAGGCGTGGTGGAGGCCGGGCGCAGCCCGGATCAGGCGGCCCGGAAGTAGGCCAGCGATTCCTTGCCGGTCGGTCCGGCGAGGTCCATCGCGTAGGCGGTGGCGATGTCCAGGCTGGGGTGCTCGATGTCGAGGATGCCGGCAGCGTCGCGGACGGCGAAGCGGCCACCACCCAGCGCCCAGACCTCGTAGGAGCCGAAACTGGTGATTTTGATCGGGTCCATGGTCAGGCTCCGGTGGAGGTGCTGGCCGCGGTCCGATCCAGCCGCTCGATCTCGGCGACGAGCAGCGCGGCGGCGCGGATCAGGTCGCGGCGGCGGTCCTTCGGCTTCCACCACTCGACCTTCCACGGCCAGACCAGGGGCGGGTGAGAGGCCTGCCAGCCGGACGAGAAGGACCCGGCGAGGGCATACGCCGCTCCAGCGGCAGCCAACTCCCCGCAGTCGTGCTCGGCGTCGTGATCGGCGCTGAAACCCTCCTGCTCGATCTGCCGGAGGCGTTCGTGGGTGATTTCCACCAGCACGGCGTACGTTTTTTCACTCACGGTTTTCTCCCCTCTTGTTGCCCTCCCCGAGAAAGGGCCGGAGCGGCGGGGGTGCGCGCTCCGGCCAGTTTGGGAGGAAACGCCCCGTTAGGGACAAGGGGGAGTATTTTAGGATCAGCCTAAAATGTCAACGCGCTTTTTTGGTAATGCCTAAAAATATTTTCGCCGAGCAACGGGCGGGCACGAAAAAGCCCCGCAGGCCAGGGACCTACGGGGCTTCAGATCTAAACCAGGAGGAACCGAGCCGGCGCGCGAGCGGTCAACCCTTAACGAGGCGCGGTCTCCCGCGACGCGGCACCGGCTGGGTGTCAGAGGACGCCTCGGTCTCAGCCTCGGCGAGGCGATCCACCAAGCCCATCGGCAGTGCCGTCTTGATGCCGTAGTACAGGAAATCCAAGGAAATCCCCAGCTCCACGAAGGGCTGGAGCTTGAACGGCGGCGGCAGGATTTTGCCACCCACATAATCCGAATAGGTCGGTCGGCTGACGCCCATCATGGCCGCGGCTTCGGCTGCAGTGCGGCCCAGCGCGATCCGGGCGGCATCGAGGCGGCGCCCCGTAGCGGCTTTGAAGCTGGCTTCATCCATTCGTCGTCTCCATGTCGCGGCGCACCGCGCTTCCTGATGCTCTCCTTGTACCGGAAATCTGAATTTTCGGCAACGCCTAAATGTCAGCGTTGACTTTTTAGGTTCCTCCTAAAATAGTGAGCGGGAGTTAACCCGCTGGAGGACGATATGTCCCGAACGCAAAATGAGCCGGAGCAGAAGGGGCGCACCATCATCGTCCGGCCCGACGATCGGCTGATCCACATCACGACCATCCACCAGAGACTGCAGAACGGCGAGCCCCTCAAGCTTTTGGCTGATGAATACAAAGTGTCGGTCTCGGCGCTGGGCGACCACCTGTTCGCTGCTGGCTTGGCCTGGGAGAAGCGCGGCGGCCGCCCCCGCAAAGGGGTCTCAGCATGACCGCGCATCACGCCCCGAAGGACCCCTTCACCGCGGGCCTGCTGGACCTCATGCCGGACCTGACCGCCCGCGCCCGCAACCTCAGCAGGGGCAACTCGGCCCGCGCCGAGGATCTGCTGCAGGACACCATGATCCGCGCGCTGGAGCGCCGGCACCTCTTCGACGGCACCAATCTCCGCGGCTGGCTCTACACGATCATGCGGAACCTGTCCTGCGACGTGGCGCGCCACGACGCGCAGTTCGTGCACCGCTCCGTGGATGATGACGCGGTCTCGGACGCTTTCCATCGCCGCACCGCTGCGGCCCCGGCGCAGGAAGACGCCGTGATGGTGGCGGAAACGCTGGTCTTCTTCGGTCGCCTCGGCCCGGGCCGGCTCGCCGCCCTGACGGCCGTTGCCTTCGATGAGATGACCTACGAGGAGGCCTCCGAGGCGCTCGGGATCAACGCCGGCACGCTGCGCAGCCGCATCTCCCGTGGACGCCGCGATCTGTCGGAGATGTGCGGGGTGGGGTCATGACCGCGCCGTATCCGACCAAGGACCAGCTCTTCCTGAGTGGGCAGCAACTAATCCACCAGTGGTGTGATCTGAACGGTATCGCCTGTCCGCTTGTGAAGCGCTGGAGCAAAGCGGAATGGGCGTGGGATGCTTGCGCCTTCTATCGTCCGACCACCATCAACATTTGCGTGGATGCCTGCGCATCCATCGGGACCGCCGGTCGGGCGTGGTCTTTTCCGGGGCATGCGGTTGATCGGCCCCCCCTATGGCGTGCTTGCGCACGAGCTGGGGCACCACGTCGATGTGCTGCGCAGCACGACCGTGGACCGCTACCGCGGCAACTTCAGCGCGGACCTGCGTCGTCAGGCCAGCGAACCGAAGCTGACCAACTACTGCCCGGACGATGGCGAGTGGTTCGCGGAGATGTTCCGGCTGTTTGTCACCAATCCCGATCTGCTGCGTGGGCTGCGGCCTCGCACCTATGCCGCGCTGATTGAGCGTGGTTTCTGCCCGGTTTTTTGTTCCGACGACTGGCGCACCCGCCTCGCTGGTGCGCCGGCGCGAACCATCGACATCAACGAACGCCGGACCAGCGGGGTGGGGTCATGACGGACGCCTACGCCGACTTCCTGCGCCGCAAAGCCATCATCGATCCCCCGACTGGCATCGCTGACATCCCCAACCTCCCGGATGCGCTGTTCGATTTCCAGGGCGACATCACCCGGTGGGCGCTGAAGCGTGGACGCGCCGCTCTGTTCGCCGGGACCGGCCTGGGGAAGACGCTGATGGAGCTGTCCTGGGCGCAGGGCATCCATCAGGCGACCGGCGGCAACGTGCTGATCCTGGCGCCGCTGGCCGTTGCTGCACAGATCTGCCGCGAGGCGCAGAAGTTCGGAGTTCCGGCCCGGCAGGTCAGCGACCAAAGCGAGGTCGGTGCCGGCGTCAACGTCACCAACTACCACAAGCTCCACCGCATCGACCTGTCGTCCTTCGTCGGCGTCGCGCTGGATGAAAGCTCAATCCTGAAATCGACGGACGGGAAGTTCCGCACGCACCTCATCCGCAGCACCGCATCCATCCCGTTCAGGCTTGCCGCCACCGCGACGCCGGCGCCGAACGACTTCATGGAGCTGGGCAATCACGCCGAGTTCCTTGGTGTCATGTCGTACACGGACATGCTCGCCACGTTCTTCGTGCACGACGGCGGCGACACCCAGAAATGGCGCCTGAAGGGCCACGCCGAGGATGCCTTCTGGCGATGGATGGCGCAGTGGGCCGTCATGATCCGCTCGCCGGCGGACCTGGGATATGCCGTCGGTGGTTACGATCTGCCCGAACTGCGGCAGGTTCAGCACACCGTTCAAGTCGACGCCGCCCCGTCCATGGGGACGCTGTTCGCGGTCGAGGCCCGGACGATGAGTGAGCGGCTTGCTGCGCGGCGCGACAGCGTGGCCGCCAGGGTGGCCATGGCGGCATCGATCACGCCGAGCGACAGGCCGTTTGTGTGGTGGTGCAACCTCAACGCGGAATCCGAGGCCTTGGCGCGAGCAATCCCAGGGGCTGTTGAGGTTCGCGGCTCCGACCCTGAGGACACGAAGGAGCGGAAGCTCGCCGATTTCGCCGCCGGGGGGACCCGCGTGCTGGTCACCAAGCCGACCATCTGCGGATTTGGCCTGAACTGGCAGCACTGCGCCGACACCGGATTTGTCGGCCTCTCCGACAGCTGGGAGCAGGTCTATCAGGCCATCCGCCGCTTCTGGCGCTTTGGCCAGACCAGCACCGTCACCGCCCATTTCGTCGCTGCATCCACTGAGGGTGCGGTGGTCGCCAACCTCCGAAGGAAGGAAGAGGACGCCGAGCGAATGGCCGCAGCAATGCTGCGCCACATGGCCGACCTGTCCGCCCGAGAGGTGCGCGGCATCACCAGAGACACGATGGATTACCGCCCATCAATGCCGGTGCGGATGCCGGGGTGGGTCGAAAGGATTGCATCATGACCATCAATGCAGTCGATCAGATCATCGCCGATGATTATGCCATATACCAGGGCGATGCTTGCGAACTGATCCAAGCCATTCCGGACAACAGCATTCACTTCGGCATCCATTCGCCGCCGTTCGAGGGCCTCTACAAGTTTTCCAACAGCGACCGCGACCTGTCCAACAGCGAAGGTGACGCCTTTTGGGAGCACTACGGGTTCCTCATCCGGGAGCTTCTCCGCGTCGCCATGCCGGGCCGGCTGCACAGCGTTCACGTCATGCAGTTGCCGACCAGCAAGATTCGCGACGGCGTGATCGGGATGCGGGACTTCCGTGGCGAGGTGATCCGTGCCTATGAGGCGGCGGGCTGGATTTTGCACAGCGAAGTCTGCATCTGGAAAGACCCTGTCGTCGCCCAGCAGCGTACGAAGTCCATCCGCCTCCTGCACAAGCAGATCGTGAAGGACAGCTCCATCAGCGGCCAGGGCTTGGCCGACTACATCGTGACGTTCCGGAAGCCGGGCATTAACCCGGTTCCGGTGGCCGGCGGATTTGATCGCTACATCGGTTCCCTGCCGGAGCCGGACCGGTCCAAGTACACGGCGCCGATGGATGGCCGGAACTGGTACAGCATCGAGGTCTGGCAGCGCTATGCGTCTCCGGTTTGGACCGACATCAATCAGACCCGGACCCTACAGTACCGGACCGCGCGGGATGAACTTGATGAGGTCCATATCTCTCCGCTCCAGCTCGACGTCATCGAGCGCTGCATTGATCTCTGGTCCAACCCCAGCGAAACCGTTCTGACGCCGTTCCTTGGCATCGGGAGCGAGGTCTATGCCGCTGTTGAGGCAGGCCGTCGCGGCATCGGTTTCGAGCTGAAGCCCAGCTACTTCCGGCAGGCGGCAACCAATCTGCAGTCGGCTCGCGACCGCGCCGCGGCGGGTTCGCTCTTCGACGTACTGAACGCGGCGGGGTGAGGCGATGAAACGCCCTCCCCAATTCGCCACCGAAGCGGATCTCTGCTCCGCCTTCGTGGCCCAGCTGCCGCCGGGCTGGACCGCCTATCCGGAAACCGCGGGCTGGGACATCCTGCTCGTCCACACCTCCGGGGTGCAGGCCGGCGTCCAAGCCAAGCTCCGCCTGAACGCTAAGGTCCTGGCGCAGGCATCCGAGAACTATTGGGACCTCGAAAATCCCGGCCCCGATTACCGGGCCATTCTCGTCCCGGCGGAAGCCAGCACCGACCTGGAGGCGTTGGCGGCTTACTGCTCCATGACCGTGGTCCGGTGCTGGCCGCCGCAGACCTACTGGATGTCCTCGAAGGGCAGCCATAGCCCCGACCTTCCCGGAACGGTGGGCAGCCACGAATCGTACTGGTTCCCGCTCCTGCCGACGAAGCGCCACCCGCTCCCGGATTATGTGCCCGACGTCACCGCTGGGGCATCGGCGCCGCGTACCCTGAGCCGTTGGAAGGTGTCCGCGCTGCGGGTCCAAGCCCTGCTCGATGAGACCGGATACGTCACCCGCCAGGACTTCAAAGCCCTGCAGATCGATATCCGGCGCTGGATCGCTGGTGGCTGGCAGGCGTGGCTTGAGGCCGTCCCGAACTCCAGCACCGACGACATCGGGTTCCCGCATTTCCGGCGCGGAACCACCATGCCCGACTTCGGTGCCCAGCACCCGGAGGTTTATCCGCAGGTCAAGGCGACGATGGCGGACTGGATGCCGAAGTGGCGTAGCGCCGGGGAGGTCACCCAATGACCCTCACCCTCCGCGACTACCAAGCCGATCTGGTCGCCGGCCTCCGCTCCAGCATCGCCGCCGGTGCCCGCGCGCCCCTGGCCGTGCTGCCCACCGGCGGCGGCAAAACGGCCGTCTCCGGCTCCATCGCCGATGGCGTTGCCAAGCGCGGCCGGCTGGCGTGGTTCGTCGTTCCGTCGCTGGTCCTGCTGGCGCAGACCGCCGAGAAATTCCGTGAGTATGGAATCCGGGCCGGGGTCCTGCACTCCGGATTCACCCCGGACGCCGCCGCCCCGGTCCAGATCATCACGATCCAGACGCTGGACCGCTGGGCGCGGAAAGGTCTCCTTCGTGATGCCCGGTCCGACCGGCTCTACTTCCCGGCCAGTGGTCGCCGCCCGTCACTGTGGGCGCCGGACCTCGCCGTGCTCGATGAGGCCCACCACGCCTCGGCGGCGCAATATCTCCGCGCCCACACCGCGCTGTCCGGAACCCGCTGGCTGGGCGTCACCGCCACCCCGGAACGGCTGGATGGTAAAGGTCTCGGGGTCGGGCACGGCGGCATCTTCGATGCCCTGATCGAAGGGCCGACGATCGGCGAGCTGATCGGGCGCGGCCACCTCGCCCGGCCCGTCGTCTATGCGCCAATGATCGCCGATCTCAGCGGCATCCATACCAGAGCCGGCGACTTCGCCGCCGATGAGGCCGCCGCCAAGCTGGACAAGCCGGCCATCACCGGTTCCGTGGTCGGACATTACCGCTCCCTGGCCCCCGGCGCCCGTGCGGTGGCGTTCTGCTGCAGCATCGCGCACAGCCAGCATGTTGCGGCCGAGTTCCGTGCCGCCGGCATCGAGGCCATGCATCTCGACGGTGAGGCCGATCCCGATGAGCGTCGCCGCGTCATCACCGCCTTCACTGCTGGACAGATCCGCGTCCTGACGAACTGCGCCCTGATCTCCGAGGGGTTCGATGTGCCGGCGGTCGAGGCCGCCATCCTGCTCCGTCCGACGCAATCCCTGGCGATGTTCCTCCAGCAGGTCGGCCGCGCCCTGCGGCCAGCGCCGGGCAAGGATCGCGCCCTGATCCTGGACCATGTCGGCAACGTGCTCCGCCACGGCATGCCCGATGATGATCGGGACTGGAGCCTGGGCGGCAGGGCCAGCCGGAGCAAGGGGAAATCGGAGGACAGCGGTCCGCCGGTGAAACAATGCCCGCAGTGCTTCGCCTGTCACCGTCCGGCCATGACGTGCCCGGCCTGCGGTCACGAATACGCGCCGGAGGGCCGGACGCCCGAGGAGGTCGACGGCGAGTTGAGGCCCGTGGATCGCGACGCCCTGGCCGCCGCGAAGGAGGCCGAGAAGGCTCAGCGTCGCGCCGAGGTCGGACAGGCCCGGAGCAGGGATGATCTGGAGAGGATCGCCGCCGAGCGTGGGTACAAACCGGGCTGGGTGGATCATCAGATGCGGTTCCGTGGCACCGGCCGCAGTCGCATCGATGGGCTCATCGAGCATCAGGAACGGCTCTACGGGTCGCGGAGGGCGGCGGGATGACGGCGCGCGAGACCCCCATCCTCCGCAGCATCCTGCTGGCGCTGGGCGCCCGGCCCGATGCCAGACTGTTCCGGAATAACGTCGGCACCGGCTGGGCCGGTCAGGTGGTACGGTTTTCGGCGCCATCCACGGTCCGCGTCGGGTCGGGCGACGTCGTCGTCCGCAACGCCAGACCCCTGCATGCCGGCCTCTGCGTCGGCAGCTCCGATCTGATCGGCCTGACCACCATCACCATAACGCCCGAGATGGTGGGGCGCAGCATCGCCGTGTTCACCGCCGTCGAGGTCAAGGCCGCTCGCGGCCGCTCGACCGAGGAGCAAAGAGCGTTCGTCTCCATGGTGACGCAGCGCGGCGGGATCGCTGGTGTCGCACGATCACCAGAGGAGGCCGCGGCGCTGCTGGCGGCAGGGCCGGGTGCCGCGCCGGGCGAGGGGAGGGGACCGTGAACCTCCTCCACGAATTCGCCACGGCATCGGCCCGGATCACCACTCGGCATCGCGACTTCCTGGTCTCCGCCGGCGTCCTGCAGGTCGATGCCGCCCACACCTCCTCGATCGGCTGGCGCTTGGTCGGCGGTCATCTCGAACCGGTCCGGGCCGAACCACAGACCTACACCGCCCGCCGGCTGGTCGGCTGGTCCCAGGTCTGGGCCGATCCCGCTGGGGCTGGCCTCTCCGGTGCCTTCGAGCCGGTGAGCGATGCCCCGCAGTCACCGGGCACGGAATCGGTCAAGGCCTTCATCGTGCCGGTCGGCAGTGCTGATCCCGATACCGGGATGTGGGCGGAGGTCTGGGACCTCTGCGCCTTCAACCTCGCCCGGCCCGGTCAATGGTGGCTGCGCTCCGGCTTGGCCGAGATGATCGGTGAGGACTACATCGCGGACTGCGTCGAGACCGGTGCTGCCGTCCGGTTGGTCGCCACCCCCCTGGATTGGCTCCGTGCCGCTGGCCGGGCGGCGTGCGTGCTGGATTGGTCCCGCATCGATCCCCGTGCCGCGTTCGCCGGCTGCAGTCGTGTCGAGCCCGCCGCCCCCGATCTCGGCCGGACGCTGAAGGCCAGGATTCGGCAACTCGCCCGCGCCCCGTTCGTCATCGGTGAGGCCGCGGCGACGGAGACCGCCCATGCTTAAGTCGCCCCCCATCGGTCTCGGCAGCATCGCCGACGCCACCCGCGTCATCGTGACGACGGACTCCGAGGCCAGGAACCGGCTGGCTGCCGCTCTGCCCGGCATCGCCGTGCTGGCCGGGCGCCCCGATTTCGACTGGTCCCGTGTCCCGGCGCCGGGCCGGAAGCTGGTCACGACCGATCCCGACATCGGACAGGCCCTCTACGGAGCCGGCGCCGATAAAGTCGCCATCGCGGATCTGGATGCGGTGCTGGCCGCCGCTGAGGCCGGAACCATCGAGGAGCGGTTGGCATCCATCGGTTCGGCCTGCCGGAAGCTGGACCGCATCGAGGCCGCACCCCAGGCCACCCCCACCCCCGACATCGACCCGCTGGGCTGCCCACCGGCGCGCGACGCCGAGGCCGATGATCCCGGCCCGCCCATCTATGACGACGGTCTGCCGTACCGCGCGCTGGGCTACAACCGGCGCCGCTACTACTTCATCCGGCGCGCCGGGGGCCAGATCGTGGATCTCGCCAGCCGCGACCTGAAGGAGATCGCCTGCCTCATGGAGTTGGCACCCGCCGACTTCTGGCAGCAGCGCTATCCCGGCGGAAGGGGCGGCTTCGATGGTACCGCCGCGGCGAACGCCCTGATCGCCGAGGCCCACGCCGTCGGCATCTATGATCCCGACCGCATCCGTGGTCGTGGCGCCTGGTGGGATGAAGGCCGCGCCGTCCTCCACCTCGGAAACGGGATGATCGTGGACGGCAACCCCACCGGCATCATGGCGCACCGCTCCTACTTCCTCTACGAGCAGGCCCAGGCCTGTCCGGTGCATCTGGCTGCCCCGCTGTCAGCGGCGGAGGCTAGGAAACTGTTCGACATCTGCAAGCTGGCCCGCTGGGATGATCCCGGCTTGGCCCCACTGTTCGCCGGGTTCCTCGTCGTCGCCCCGGTCTGTGGCGCCATGCCGTGGCGTGCCCACGGCTGGCTGACCGGTGAGAAAGGCTCCGGTAAGACCTGGATTCTGGACAACATCGCCAGGGCCGTCATCGGCACCATCGCGCTCCGGGTGTCGAGCAAGACCACGGAGGCCGGCGTCCGCCAGCTCCTCGGCGCCGATGGTCGGCCCGTCGTCTTCGATGAGGCGGAGACACAGAACCAGCAGGATCGGGAGCGGGTGCAGCTCATCCTTGATCTGGCCCGACAGGCCAGTTCCGAGGACGCCGCCCCGATCGTCAAAGGGACGCAATCCGGACGGGCGCAGACCTTCAGCATCCGCAGCAGCTTCCTGTTCAGCTCCATCAACCTCGCCCTGCATCAAGCCGCCGATGAATCCCGAACCCTCGTGTTCTCGCTCCAGGGGCGCGGCAACCTGTCCGAGGAGGGCGCTCTTGCCGCGGCTGAACAGTTCGCCGAGCTGCAGCGCCTCGTCACCGACACCCTCACACCGGAATGGTGCGGCGGTCTTCTCGCCAGGACACTGTCCCTGCTGGGGGTGATCCGCGCCAACGCCCAAACCTTCGCCCGCGCTGTATCGGAGCGGTCCGGTTCCCAACGGCACGGCGATACCGTGGGCGGCGTCCTGGCCGGTTTCCACAGCCTGTTCAGTTCGAAGACCCTCACCATCGACGAAGCCCGGACGTTCCTCGATCGGAGCTGGGCGCGCAGGGCCGGGGAGGATGACACCGCACCCGATCAGGACCGCGCCCTTGATCATCTCCTCGAACAGATGATCAGGGTCCAGCCCGGCTCCGGGGCGGCCTTCGAGAGGCCGGTGGCGTCCCTGGTCGCGGCGGTGGCTGGCGGCGTCCAGGACCTCACCGGAAAGCTCACCGGCGATGCTGTGGACGGCGTCTTCCCCGACGTCGCCGAGATGCATCTGCTCCACCTCGGACTGCGCGTTGACCCGTCATCCGGGATGCTCTGGGCGGCCAGATCGCACAGCCGGCTCAGCGCCCTGTTCCGGGACACACCCTGGGCGTCGGCCTGGGAAACACAACTCGGACGCGTGAATGGCGCAGTCAAAACCACACCGAAATCGATGCGATTTGGGAAAATGGTGAAGCGCGCCGTTGGCGTCCCGCTGTCCGAAATACTGAAGCCCGAGCAATAGCTTGCGCGTAACGGCGCGTCGTTACATCGGGTTTGTAACAAACCACTCGTTACATGGTGTGGAAATGTGTGAAACGGGAAAATGCAGTGAAATCAATGCGGTGACGTGTGACAAGGCGCGAAACGCCCGGTAACGACCACCGGTTACGCGTTAAGTCACTGATCTAGAACCGAAATTTGCCCTTTGTAACGAAGTAACGAAAAAACGGCGAAAGGATAGATATATATACAGAGAGACCCATATAGACACACTCTCTCATATATATATCTATATCCGTTACATATGTTACTTAGTTACAGGGGCTTTCTTATCAACCACTTAGCCGAAACCCGTGGGTGTAACCACTGGTAACGGCTGGAGAGGTCAAGGAAGCGCCCGATGACTGGAACCCAGACCACCAACACCACCGGAACCCCGCTCGCTGACCTCGACCTCGATGGTCGCCGCTGGCATGTCGTCGTCGTCGGGACCAAGCTCAACGATCACCCCAAGGCCGTGGCCGCCCTGCTGGCCCGTGGCTATCAGGTCATCGCCCCGCGGTGCCGGGAGGTCATCACGGATCGCAGGGACCAGCGCCGGGAAGTGGAGCGACCCATGTTCGGGCGCTACGTCTTCGCCGGGTCCATGCCCGGTCAGGAGGCGCGCAAGCTGGCCCTGGTGCCCAGCGTGCAGTACGTCAGCCTCGACAGCCGCCGCCGTGCCCTGGTGCTGCCGGTGCGGGCCGTGGAGGCTGTGGTGGCCCGCATGCAGGCCGGCGCTGGGATCGTGGACCTCCGTCCGGTGGAGCCGGTCCCGGTCGAACCTGCCGAGGCCGTGGTCACGGCACCCCGCTTCCAGCCCGGCCAGACCGTCCGTGTCACCGAGGGCGCCTTCGCCGGCTGGGATGCCCTGTTCGTCGCCGACGAGGGGGAACGCATCCGCGTTCTGCTCAGCCTGTTCGGCCGCCAGAACGAAGCCCGTGTGAGGGCTGCCGGCGTCAAGGCGGCGGAGTGACGTGCTCGGCGCTGCTGAGACCCTTGACAGCCTCGTTCGATTGGGGTAGGGATACCCATCCTACGAGGCCTCAAGAGGTCTCAGCAGCCGGTGCCCTGAAGGCTCCTCGGCTGCGGCAGCATGCCAGAAACAGTAGCCCGCCTGACGCTCGTCACGGCGGGTTTCGTTATTCCGGGGCGTCGCTGGCAGAGGACCCGATGGGCGACAACCCGGCGGCGATAGCAGCGCAGGCAAGGGCGATGGTCCGGCTCACCGGCTGGGTTCCGGCCTCGTAAAGCTGGATGCTCCGCTTGGTGATGCCGATGGCGTCGGCGGCTTCCTGCTGGGTCAGGCCAAGGCTCTTGCGCCAGCCCTTGAACTCGTCAGCGGTCATGGTAACCTCTGGGTTTAGGAGGTGATGCGCTTCGTCTTCCGGGGAGGTGGAGCCGGTTTCCCGACCCCACCCTGTCCGCTTACTCGTCCTCCTTCTGATCCATGGTTTCCAGTTCAAGTTCGGCGGCCAACCTCACCTTGATCCGGAACCGCGGGAAGAGGCGTTTCAGCCACCCCAGGATATCCACTGCGCATCACCTCCTTTCAGTCGGTGGGGACCATCCCCGTCCGACAAGAGAAGAATAGGCGAAATCATTTCGTCAGTCAATCGGAAAAGCGAAACCATTTCGCCTTTTGTCCAGCCCGCCCGGTTCGCCGCGGCGGGTTTTGTCGTCTCTGGGCTCACACTGGAGGGCGCCATGACCGATCCCCTGACCCTGATCTACCTCGCGCTGGCCGTCTTCGTGTCGTTGGTGATCGGCGCTGTCGTGATCGGCGTGCTGGTCTGGCGCGGCGTCTCTCGGAACATCGACCGCGCCCTGGGGCGGATGGAGGCCCGGCGGGCGGAGTTCGACCGGGGCGCCCGGCTGACAGGGCATCGCCTGCCGCTGTAGGCGGGGGACCCTGGAGGGGGTCGAGGGCCGGGGGGTCGCTCCCTGCCGCGCAAACCCACCGGCTAAGAAAATTTCCGTTTCGGGGCAGCATCAGCACCCCTCCGCTGAAAAGTGAGGGTTTCCAACGCTTTCCGGCTCTCATGGGGTGCTGAAACATGGCGGGACGGACCTACAGCCTCAGCGAGGCGGCAGCGATCCTCGGCAGGGACCGAAACACGGTCTCGAAGTGGCTCGGACAGGGCTGCCCGGCGGTGACGAAGGCTGATCGGTCGCGCGGCGTCGAGTGGGCGCTGTCCATCCCCGACATCGTGGGTTGGCTCATCGACCGGGCGGTCGGCGATGCCGTCCAGACCGCCGACGGCGAGGCCGATCGGATCACGAAGGAAGAGGCCGACCGCCGCAAAGCCGTGGCCCAGGCCATAGCCGAGGAGGTCAGCACCGCCGAGCTGCTGGACGACGTCGTGAACCGGCATGAGGCCGCGGCGGACGTGGCGGCCTTCGCGGTGGCGCTGCGGACCGGCATGGCGAACGTCTGCGGCAAGGTTGCCGGCCGGGCGGCGACCATGACGTCCGCCGCCGAGATCCAGGAGTTCCTGGAAGCCGAGACGAACAAGGCCTTCAGCGCCGCGCAGGAAGAGCTTGCGGAGAGGTGGGCGGATGCTGAACCAGCGGGCAGCGGAGGCGACGGAGAGGATCGCCCTCCACCGGGCGGGTGATTACTGCCGCGGCCGCGCCGCCTTCCGTGCCAGCCTCCTCGGGCTGATCGACAACACGCTGAAATTCCCGCGCCGGCTGACCGGTTCGGAGTGGGCGGAAACCTACGGCCGCATCCCGAAGGGCACCGGCGCCGAGCACGGCAAGGTGACGCTCTACGGCTACCAGCGCGGACTGCTGGATGCCATGTGCGATCCGACGATCCCGCTGATCACCGTCATGAAGGCGGCGCGCGTCGGCTTCACCCGCTGCGCCACCCTGGCCATCGGCTACCACCTCCACCAGGACCCGACGCTCTGCGCCGTGGCCCAACCGGTGCTGGAGGATGCCGAGGACTTCGGCGGGTCGGAAATCGCGCCGATGCTGCAACAGACGCCAGTTCTGGCCTCGATGATCCGGCCGGTGCGGAAGGGGGAGAAGCAGGACAAGGCGACGAAGCACCTGCTGTCCAATGGCGCATCGGTGCGCGTCGTCGGCGCCGCCTCGGACGACGCCTTTCGCCGCTACTCGGCCCGCTGGCTGTTCGCCGACGAGCTGGATGCCGAGGGATGGTCCCCGAAGGCCAAGACGCAGGGCGACAAGCTCAAGCTGTTCTGGACCCGCGGGGAAACGTTTTGGAACCGCAAGCAAGTCCGGGGCGGGACGCCGCTGCTGGAGGAGACCAGCCGCACCAACAAGCTCTGGCTCCAGTCCGACCAGCGCCGGTACTTCGTGCCCTGCCCGCAGTGCGGGGAGATGCAGGCGCTGGAGTGGGGCGGTCCCGATGTCCCGCATGGGATCAAGTGGTCGGTCAGCGAGGACGGCGACCTGTCGGTTTGGTACGTCGGAACCTGCGGCTGCATCATCGATGAGGGCCGCAAGGCCTGGATGGATGCGCATGGCGAATGGCGACCGACGGCCAAACCGTCCCAGCCCGGCCATGTCGGTTTCCATGTCTGGACCGGGATGAGCCTGAACCCCAACGCCGCATGGACGGTGCTGGTGAGTGAATGGCTGGAGGCGCAGAAGGACACCGCCACGCTGGTCCAACCCTTCGTGAACCTCGTCCTCGGCCGCCCCTACAAGGCGACCTACGGGCAGGAACTGAAGGTCTCGGCGTTCGCGGAGCGGACGGAGCCATACCCAACGGAGATCCCTCCGGGCGTGCGGTTCCTGACGCTGGGCGGCGACGTGCAGTCCCATCAGGGCGTCGACCCCCGCATCGAGGCCTCGGTCTACGGCTGGGGTGCCGGCAACGAGTGCTGGCTAATCGGGCATTGGGTGTTCCGCGGCGATCCGGCACAACAGGAGGTCTGGGAGCAGCTCGACGGGCTGCTGCTGACCACCTTCCTCGGGCCGGATGGGAAGCGGTTCGCCATCCAAGCGGCGTCGATCGACTCCGGTGGACACCACACGGCCGAGACGTATGCATTCTGCGCCGCCCGAGCGCAGCGGCGCGTCTGGGCAATCAAGGGGCGGTCGGAGAAGAACGGGCAGCGGGCCAAGGTCTGGCCGCGCCGACCCTCCAAGGGGCAGAACGGCGGGACCGTCTACCTGATCGGCGGCAACGCGGCGCGCGACTTCGTGTACCGGTCGCTGGCGGTCGAGAAGCCCGGCCCGCGCTTCGTCCACTTCCCGGCGCAGGTCCCGGCCGGCGCCGAACCGCTGACCGACGCCTTCTTCGAGCAGCTCACCGCCGAAAAGTTGGTTGCCCGCAGGGGCGGCTACACGGAGTGGGACAAGCCGAAGGGTAAACCCCACGAGGCCGGCGTCTGCCTCGTCTACGCCTACGCCGCGAAATGCGGCCTCGAAACGCTGCACAAGGGGTGGGCCATGGCGACGGAAGCCGACAAGACGCCGCGGGAGAAACCTGCGGTGACGGACGAGGCGTCGGCTCACGCCGATGCCTCCCAGGCCCTGCCAGCACCCGTCGAGCAGCCGAAACCCGCACCGAAGCCAGCACCGAAAAAGGCGCCGGTCCGCAAGGTCGGTCGCTCCTCCTACCTGAACCGCCTGGGGCGCTGACATGGCCTGGACGCAAGACGATGTCGACACCCTGAAGGCGGCCATCGCCACCGGGGCGCAGGATGTCCAGTACAGCGACGGCTCCCGCACGACCTACCGCTCGCTGAAGGACATGCGCGACACGCTGGCGATGATGCAGAGCGAGGTGGACGCCGCGGCGCAGCTCACCCGTCGGACCTACCGCGCCGTCCGCGTCACGCCCCGCTCGGGATACTGACCATGCGAACCGCCAAGATCCGTCTCCGGAACAAAGCGACCGGGGAATACCTCCCGGATGTCCGCATGGATGCCGGGCCGCTCGCTCCACCGGCAACCACCGCCTACCAGGGGGCGTCCACCGGTCGCCGCATGGGTGGCTGGCGCCCGTCCAGCTCCGGCCCCAACGCCATCGTCGCGGCCGAGGGGCCGGAGCTGATCCGCCGGGCGCGCGACATGCGCCGGAACAACCCGCACGCCAAGCGCGGCGTCAGCCTCTACGGCACGCACATCATCGGCACCGGAATCAAGCCAAGGTCGCTGTGCTCGAACAAGCGGGTTCGGGATGCGATCCACCGGCTGTGGGCCGAGTGGTCGGACTATGCCGATGCCGACGGCGCCTTCGACATCTACGGCCTGCAGACGCAGGCGGTGCTGGAGACGGCGACAACCGGCGAGGAGTTCGCCCGGCTGCGCGCCCGCCGCTCCACCGATGGCCTCCCGGTGCCGCTCCAGGTGCAGTTGATCCCGGCCGAGCAGGTGCCGCTGGACTACTCCGTCCCAAACGAGGAGCGGCAGGTCGTGCAGGGCATCGAGCGCGATGGACTTAGCCGCCGGGTCGCGTACTGGATGTACCGCCAGAACCCCGGCGATGCCGGCGTCATCATGGACGTGAACGGCTGGGAAAAGACGCGGGTGGATGCAGCCGATGTCTGCCACATGCGTTTCGCTCCGCCGAACCAACTCCGCGGCCTGCCCTGGCTGGCGTCGGCCATCACAACGCTGCACCAGCTCGGGCAGTGGCGGGATGCGGCACTGCTCCGCAAGCAGATGCTGGCCTCGCTGGTCGGCTTCGTGAAGCGCGCCGTCACCGAGGAGATGGACGCGGCCAAGATTGCCGAGATGTGGGGTGCCGTGCAGGAGGAGTTCGGCGAACTGCCGGCGGTCGGGCTGGAGCCCGGCACCATGCAGTACCTGAATCCCGGTGAAGACGTCACCTTCACTCAGTGGCAGGAAACGGCGGGTCAGGACGAGGTGTTCGAGCGCACCGCGCTTCGCACCACCGCTGCCGGACTGGATCTGGTCTATGAGGAACTGTCGGGCGATTGGGAGAAGACCAACGACCGCACCTTCCGGGCCGCCTTCAACACCATGAAGCGGACGGTGGCCCAGCTCCAACACCAGATGGTCGCCTTCCAGCTCTGCCGGCCGATCTGGAACCGCTGGATTGATGCCGCCGTGGCGAGCGGTGCCCTAAAGGTGCCGAAGTCCGTCACCGAGGCCGACCTGAAGCGCGTGGAATGGCAGCCGCAGGATTGGGAATACCTCCAGCCGGTGCAGGACGTGGAGGCCAAGCTGAAGGCAATTGCCGGCGGCCTGGACTCCCGCTCCAGCACCATCGCCCGCCGCGGTGACGACGCCGAGGTGATCGATGACCAGCGGGCCGCCGATGCCGAGCGGGAGCGGGCGAAGGGGATCGTCCCTGCTGCTGCGGCGCCTCCTCCAGCCACCCCGCAGGCCAACCCCGAAGACGAGGAGACTGGATCGTGAGCGCGATCGTACGAGGCAACGAGATCGTGCTGACCGGCACGGTCGGCGGTGATCCGTGGTGGGATGACGACGTCTTTTCCCAGGCCGACGTCATCAACGCCCTGGCCCAGGTCGGGCGCAACACCGATGTGACGGTACGCGTCAACAGCGGCGGCGGCGTCGCCACCGAGGGCGCCGCGATCCATTCGGTGTTTGCCGCCCACAAGGGCAAGGTGAACATGGTGGTTGAGGGCTGGGCCGCCAGTGCCGCCAGCCTCTTCGTCATGTCCGGCCACACCATCACCATGCGCCCCGGCGCCTTGCTGATGATCCACGACCCGTCAGCCGGCAACTGGGGGACCTGCGACGATCACCGCCGCGTGGCGAGCGCGTTGGACACCATGGGCAACACCTACGCCCAGGTCTACGCCGACCGCTGCGGCAAGAGCCCCGAGGAGGTGCGCGAGATGATGCGCGCCGAGACGTGGCTTGGTCCGGCCGAGGCTGTCGCCCAGGGGTTCGCCGACGCGGCCGAGGGCGACGATGCCGATGTCCCGGAGCCGGTCGCCTTCGCCCATGTCCGCGCCTACGCCCGCGCGCCGGAGCGCATCGTGGCGCTTGCGAAATCGCGCGGGTGGGGAGCCCGCGCCTCCCTGGCGGCGACCGCCGCCGCTCCCACCCGTCCAACCATGGAGGCACCCTTGCCGGAAGAGAACAAGCCGACCGACGATAAGACCGTCGTGACACCCCCCGCCGAAGCCGACGCGGTGGTCGATCCGGTCGCCGTCGCCGAGGCCTGCGCCACCGCCGGCTTCGCCACGCTGACCGCCGGCCTGCTGAAGTCCAAGGCGACGATGAAGGCGGTGAATGCCGCCCTGTCCCACGCCAAGGAGATCGCGACCGCCTGCGACACGCTGCGGGTGCCGAACATGAGGAACAGCCTCGTGCAGTTCGTGGCGGCCGGCGGCGACATGCAGGTCGCCCGCAACATGGCGACCGACGCCGCGGCGGCGCGGGACGAGGCCATCATCACCGACACGACGCGCCAACCGCTCGCGCCGGTCGCCTCCGGCTGGGACAAGGCCATCAACAACGTCAACCAGCGCGCCGCGCGATAACCGGAGGGCCACCAGATGGCAGCTTTGACCGAGGGCCGCCACGCGGCCGAATTCATCCTTTCCGAGGGCAACGGGAGCGTTTCCCGCGATGCCATCACCATCGTCTCCGGCGCCGGCAAGCTCGCGGCCGGCACGGTGCTGGGCAAGATCACGGCCTCGGGCAAGTACACCGCGTCGCCGGCCACGGGCTCCGACGGCTCCCAGACCGCGGCGGCCATCCTGCTGGCTCCCGTGGACGCCACCTCGGCCGACGCCACGGGCGTCGCCGTGACCCGCTTCTCCGAGGTCAACGGCAACACCCTGACCTACGACGCCTCCGTCGATGACGCGACCAAGCGCGGCGCCAAAGCCACGCAACTCGCCACCGTCGGCATCATCGTCCGCTAACGCTGAAAGGACATCCTGAGATGTTGGACGTTTTCAATCAGGACGCCTTCAGCGTCCGGTCGCTCACGGACGCGATCAACAAGATCAAGTTCGTGCCGGGCCGTGTCGGTCAGCTCGGCATCTTCACCGAGTCCTCCGTCTCGACCACCATGATCATGGTCGAGGAGAAGGACGGCATCCTGTCGCTGGTCAAGCCGTCGCCGCGTGGCGCGCCCGGCCAGACGATCGACAAGGGCAAGCGCACCGCCCGTCCGTTCGTGATTCCGCACTTCGAGATCAACGACGCCATCATGGCGGAGGAGGTCCAGAACGTGCGCGCCTGGGGCACGGAGAGCCAGTTGGAGACCGTCCAGGGCAAA
This sequence comes from Azospirillum brasilense, assembly GCF_007827815.1. GTDB lineage: Bacteria > Pseudomonadota > Alphaproteobacteria > Azospirillales > Azospirillaceae > Azospirillum > Azospirillum brasilense_C. The sequence continues at coordinate 10,591 of NZ_VITH01000026.1, read as the reverse complement.
GTGGCGGAACGCATGGCGATCCATTCGCAGTCCATGGCGGCCACCGAGGAATATGCCCGCATCGGCGCCATCAAGGGCATCGTGACCTATGCCGACGGCTCAACGCTGAACCTCTTCACCGAGTTCGGTGTCTCGCAGGAAGCCGAAGTCGATTTCGACCTGGACAACGCCAGCCCCGTCGCCGGCGCGCTGCGCAAGAAGTGCGCGACGGTCGCCCGCACCGTCGCCACCAACCTGGACGGCGTGCCGTACACCGGCATCCACTCCCTCTGCGGCGACGCCTTCTTCGACGACCTCCTGGCCCACAAGGAGGTCATGGAGTCCTACAAGGGCACGCCGATGGCCCAGGTGCTGCGGGAGGGCTACGTGCTTCCCAATGGCAACAAGATCTACGGCGCGTTCGAGTTCGGCGGCATCGTGTGGGAGAACTACCGCGGCGCCGTCGGCGGCACGGCCTTTATCGACACGGACAAGTGCCACATCTTCCCGCAGGGCGTGCCCGGCCTGTTCCGCACCGTCTACGCGCCGGCCGACTACACGGAGACGGTCAACACCATGGGGCAGCGCCTCTACGCCAAGCAGTACCCCATGCCCAACAGCAAGGGCGTGAACATGGACACGCAGATGAACGCGCTCCAGTACTGCACCCGTCCGAAGTCGCTGATCAAGGGCAAGCGCACCTGATCCTGACCGCCTGACCGACATCGCGAGGGGCCGCTTCCGGGCGGCCTTTCGCGTGTCTGGAGATCCGCATGGACTTCACCCCCCACATCCGCACGCTGTTCCAGCTCCGCGGCAAGCCGGCAACCTACACGCCCACCGCTGGCGCCCCGGCCCCATGCCGGGCGATCAGGCAAGGCGGCGGACAGGTCGTCGCCATCGGTCCGGTTGTGATCATGCTGGAGCGGGTCCAGTTCCACGTCCGTCGCGCTGAGGTTCCCTCCCCGGAGATCGGCGCCGTCCTGACCGTTGGTGCTGACGCCTTCACCGTGCAGGCGGTGCAGCCGGTCCAGCGTGACGCCGACGGGCTGATATGGGGCCTGGACGTGGCCTGGGGGTTGCCCGTGATCTACCGCTCCGCTGCGGCTTCCGGAGGCGTCCAGGGCGGGCCGTGGAGCACCGTCACGGCGGCTGCGGCAGGCGCTGCCTCCATCAGCATCCAGAGCCAGCACATCAACGTCACCGGTAAGCTCCAGCCGGGCGACATTCTCACCATCGGGGGTGCCGCCTACACGGTCGGCACCGTGATCGCCCCGAGCGCGGCGAAGTCCTTCAACAACATCCCGATCAGCCCGCCGCTCGCCGCTCCGGTGGCGGCCGGCGCCTCGGCGATGATCACCCAGCCGTCCGCGGCCAGCTACGCGCTCACCGGCGCCATGGCCGATTACGAGGCGTCCGATATCAAGGATGCCGTGCTGGTCGGCGATCGCCGCATGGTCATCCTGCAAGCCGACTTCGTAGCCGTCGGGCTGCCTGCCGGGCCGAAGCCGGGCGCATCCATCGAGGCCGATGGGCGGACCTACAACGTCATCCACACCAAGGCCCATTACGCCGGATCGGCTGTGGCGGCCTGGGAGCTTCAGGTCAGGGGGTAGCCCATGGCGCGTCTCCAGTCCTTCCGAGCCCAGGTCGATCTCTCCAAATCCCGCCTCCTCGGCGAGACCCGCCGCCAGATGCTGGTGCAGGCAGCCCGTGAAGCGCATGCCGAGGCCTCGGCCATCAACACCCGCGCGCTGGGCCATCCCGTCGAGAGCATCACCATCGTGGACGGGCGCCGCGGCGCGCCGGTGGAGAGCGTGAAGGCCGGCGGCGTCGTGGTCCACCTGTTCGCCGTCCACCAAGCGGCCGTGGAGTTCACGGCGGACACCCTGGCCCGGTATTCCCCGATCGACACCGGCCAGTATGCGGACAGCCATCGGCTGCTCATCAACGGCGAGCAGGTCGAATGGGGCGTGACCGTCGGTGTCGATGACGTCGTGACCTTCGTGAACCTGCTGCCCTACTCGCGGCGGCTTGAGCAGGGATGGTCCGATCAGGCGCCCGATGGGATCTATGAGGTCACGTCGGAGATCGTGCGCGCCCGCTTCGGCAACATCGTCAATGTCCGGTTCGGCTACCGGCATTTCGTCGGACACGAGGCCGGCAAGCACCGCCCGACCGAAGCCGGTAAGCAGCGCGCTTCCAGCTTTCCCTACATCGAGCTGTCGCCCAAGGGCACAAGGAGCCGCCGATGAACAGCTTGGCCGTCAAGACCGCGGTGCGCGCCCGGCTCGCCACTTTGTGGGACCCGGTTGACGCCACCATCCGGGAGCCGAACCGGCCCTTCGACCCGCAGGGGCGGCCCTGGATCGACATCCGCTTCCCTGGCGCTGCCGATGATCGCGCGGACATCGGCGATGCCGAGAACCCGCTGTGGGATGAGGTCGGCGCCTTCATGGTCCACATCTACACCCCAGCCGGCGACGGTCCCGATCTGGCGGACGCCCTGGCTAAGGCTGCGGCGGCGATCTTCCAGGGCCAAGAGTTCGATGGAGTCGAGTGCCGCAACCGACTGCCCGGCCAGTCCGGAGAGCGCGCCCCGGAGGGCATGCAGGGCGCCTGGTGGGGCGTCAGCTTCGGCATCGGCTACCGGTACCAGTCCATCGGCAGTCCATAGACGGCTGCCTCCCACCAATCCCAACGGGCTCGCTTCGGCGGGCCTTTTTCTTTGAGGAGAGAAGGCCATGCCGACCACCGGCTATCAGGCCGGCGCCGACAGCAACGATCTGGAGCTGTCCTACGCCGCGGAAACGACCTGGGGCACGTCGCCGACGGGTGCGTATCAGAAATTTCGCGTGAATTCGGAGGGCTTCTCCGAGAGCAAGAACCGCACCCGCCCGCCGGAGATCCGCGCGGATGGGCAGGCCGCCGCCGCGGTGACGCAGGACGTGTCCGCTTCGGGCAACATCCAGTTCGGCATCAGCCACGGCAACGTCGATGACCTCTGGGCGGGTGCAGTCAATGGTGCTTGGTCGACGGCGCTGAACATCACCGGCACCGACATCGCGTTCACCTCCACCGGCCTGTCGAGCGCCACCGCCGGCAAGTTCTCCACCATCGCCGTCGGGCAGTGGATCAAGATCGCTGGCGCCACGGCCCCGGCCAACAACGGCTTCAAGCGGGTTACCGCCGCGACCGGGACGGCGGTGACGCTGGAGGGTGGCGCCACCACAGCGGCGGCCGGTGCCGCGGTCACGATTACCGGCACGATGCTGCGCAACGGCACGACGTTCACCAGCTTCACCATCCAGAAGCGTCTGGGCGCCTCGCTGGGTTTCGCCTATCCCGGAACCTACTTCACCGGCGGCCAGATCAACGCGGCCCGTGGCGACTTCTTCTCCGGCACGCTCGATGCCCTCTGTCGGAGCGAGGAAAAGCAAGTCGCCGCGCTGGGCTCCGGCTTTACCGCGGCGCCGACGAACAAGGTCATGAGCGTGGTGACCCATCTCAAGTCCGTGGCCCTGGACGGCGGCGCCCTGGCGGCGAAGATCATGTCCGTGAACTCGACCTTCCAGAAGGAGGGCGCCGCGGCGCAGTACGCCGTCTCCACCTCGACGGTGGATGGCACCAAGGCGCAGGGAATGCGCAAGGGCACCCTGACCGCGAACGGCACGCTGGAGGCCTACTTCAGCGATTACGCCCTCTACGACAAGTACAAGGCCGAGGCCGAGGTGAACACGAGCTACCGCGTCACCGACGGCGCCGGCAACACCTACATCGTCACCTATCCGGTGGTGGTGCTGGGCAAGTCCACCATCACGGCCGGCGGCGCGAACAGCGACGTCATGGCCCGGTTCGAATGGGGCGCCGACCCCGATCCGGTCACCGGCTGCACGATGCAGATCGATCGTTTCGCCGGGCCGTAAGCCGGACGACTACCTATCCCTGCCGACACAGGACCCGATCCCTCCGGGGATGGGGAGCGCATGCGCGCATGGGCGGGGGTGTCGGACCCCGCCCACCCCACATTCCTTTCCGACAGAGGGACCGAATCAATGGCTCACGTCTTCGAGGGCGAGCCCGACGCACGGCATGCCGGCGACATCGCGCCGAGCCGCTTCCGCCCGCAGTACCGCGCCCTGTCCGACGAGGAGAAGGCGCTGCATGATCAGATCGAGACCAAGGCCACCGAACTGGAGACCCTGTTCGAGCAAGCCCGCGATCTGCGCTACCCGATGTCCGCGGTCATCAGCGGCCTCGATGGGATCAGCGCGGTCGAGATGGAGGCGGCGACCATCATGCCCGCTGAGGTCGGCTTCGCGCAGCTGGAGCCGGGTGCCCTGGCTGCAGGCTTCTCGGCGACGATGGGCACCGACTACTTCGGCGAGGGCATGAAGTCCCTCGAACTGGCCGTCATGTGGACCGTCAAGGGCCTAACGGCCTGATCCCCACCATACCCAGACCCTTTCCGACAAAAGGACACCATCATCATGGATCTGAACGATTTCGCCGTGGACCCCGCCACCTACGAGAACGGCAAGAAGATCGAGTTCGGCGGCGGCACGCACATCTGCGTCCGCAGCGCCGGCGCCGACCGCGCGCAGAAGGTGCGCGAGCGGCTGTGGAAGCCCTATGCCTCCTGGAAGGAAGTGCCGGCGGAGATCCAGGCCAAGATCAACGCGAACTGGCTGGCTCAGGGCCTGCTGACCGAGTTCGTCGGCTTCACGGTGGACAAGAAGCCCTTCGAGGTGGATCTCGCCAAGCCGGAGGATCAGAAGCGCCTCGGCGACCTGCTGGGCCAACCGAAGTACAAGGCGTTCCGGTCCAAGGTGCTGGGCATCGCCCTGGATGAGGGCAACTTCCAGGCCGCCGCCGATCAGGCAGCGGAGGGAAACTAAGGGCCTTCGCCCGCTGGACCTTCACCTGGGGCCGGCGGGCGGAGGAGATCGGCCGGGCCTGCATCGAGGACGACGAGGAGTTCCCTCCCGTCCTTCTCGATGCGCCCGATCTCAATCCCGGTCTGCGGCGGTTCTGGCGGGCCTTCCAGGACCTGTCCGGGGATCGTCCTGTGGGAATGGCCGTTGGCGCCATCCCCATGACCGCCATGCTGGCCTACGCCAAGGACATCGACGGCGACACCGACCCGCAGAACCTCCGGCGCTTTGTCCGGTTCGTGCGGGCTATCGACGACGAATTCCTGAAGGCGGAGGCGAGCAAGGGCAGCAAGGGGCAGCCGGAGGGGTGAGGGTGGATGCTCAGGTTAAAGTCGCCATCCTCACAGTCCGGAAGCATCCGATCCGCCTGCAGGCGTATACATGATTCTTGTCGAGATGTCGGAAAGCTGATGATAGTCGACTAAATTGCTTGATTTTACATCACGCCAAACTCTATGAGGGCCAAATTTATTGTTTTGCTCTATTGCCGCCCCGTAAAGTCCAGTAAGAGATTGTAGCAAAGAAGCGCTTTGCGTCATATCTCTCAACGTTAAAGATACGGCGGATAACTTGTCGTTCTTAAAATAAAATATACCATCAAAATCATAGTTGCCGGACTTGTAGGGGAACTTGTATTTGGCCTCCAACCCGAGCCCAGCGATCCTTAGCCCTCCTGCTTCGGCTTGTGTGACGGCGACGGCACTGCCTTTAGATGCTGCGAGTACACTCTGCGGGGACATCCCCCACTTCGTGTACTGCCAGTCGGACGCGGCGGGTGATGCGAAAGCTGCTACCACAAGAAAAGCGGCTACTCTGATCATGACATCCTCATGCGATGGGATCAGTATGCTGACGCATGCCAACGGTTGAGTCTATCGTTTGGTGTCTAAATTTCTGCAATGGCGCCCGGAGTTCCGCGGCGCCTTTCCTATTTCTGGGGGAGATCACCCATGGCCGTTGAACTCGCGCAGGCGCTCATTCACGAAGTCGTCGTGGATGATTCGAAGGCCGTTGCCGGGGCGCAGAACGTCTCCCGAGCCATGGACGGCATGGCGACCGCATCGGACAAGGCGACTGCCGCGGCGACGAAGCAGGTGAGCGGCCTCAGGCTGCTGGATGAGGCCACGGTGAAGCTAAGCCGTGCGCAGGAAAGCGCGTGGGGGGCGCTCCAGAAATGGAAGGCAGTGGCCGATGACAACGAGCGCGCCATGCAGCGGTTGGCTCGCGCCGAGGCTGACCTTAACCGGGCGGTGCGCCAAGGAGTCGCGGACGAAGAGGAGAAGATTCGCGTCCTCGACCAGCTTCGCCAGAAGCTGTCGGGCTATGCCGTTGCCAACGATAACGCCGCAGCCTCGACGGGCCGGTTCAAGGGTGCACTCGGCAACATGGGCCTTCAGCTTCAGGACGTGGCTGTGCAGGCCCAGATGGGCACGTCCGCCTTCATCATCCTGGCGCAGCAGGGACCGCAAATTGCATCGGCATTCGGCCCAATGGGCATCGCCATCGGTACCGTCGTGTCGATCGCCTCTGTCGCGGCCGGCGTGCTCTTCACGCTCGGCGATGAGACGAAAAAGTCGGCGAAGGAAATCGATACCTTCGGCGATGTGTTGGGGATCTTCGAAGGGCGGGCGAGGGAATCCGGCGCCGCCATTGAAACGTTGACGGACAGCTATCGCGCCCTTGGTGGAGAGCTGCGCGCCCTCTCGAAGCTCGCCCTGCAGGCCGATATCGCCACCCTGACCGAGAAACAGGCGAAGGACCAGAAGTCGGCGTGGGACACCATCCGAAACGCCACGATGGCGGGCGCGAAGGACGTACCTGCGTCGCTGAGCGCCCTGCAGCAGCTTGGACAGGATAAAGACCTCGCCGGCTTCCTGGGCAAGCTCCAAGCGCTGAACGAGAAAGGCGCCATCAAGCTGATGCGCGACGAGGACATCCGCGCGTTGCTGGAGACCGGGGAGGCCCTGCGCGTCGCCGAGGCGCGCATGGCCGATCTGGAGGGGCGGGCGACGCCGGCGCAGAAGGCGTTGCTGGGCTATGCCGATGCGGCCCGGGAGGCGGCGAAGGCGGCGGCTGAATTGGCGACGTCACAGGCGAAGGCCGGGGCATCCCTGTTCACCACCGAACGCGACCTTGACGCAAAGATCCAGGCGCTGAAGGGCGGCGAGGCCGCCATGAAGGCCTATGGGGAGGAGCAGGTCAGGACGCAGGCGCGCAGCAAGGCCTATGACGACGCCATCCACTCCGGCCTGTCCACCCTCGATGCGACGGCGGAGGCCAACCGGATCGCGGCGAAGGCCGTGGAGGCCTACCGGCTCGAACAGCAGCGCGCTGACGAGCAGACGGCCGCCAACGCCGCCAGCCGCAAGGCCGAAAGCCAAGCGGAACGTGACGCCAAAGCCTACGCCAAGGTGTCGGAGGAACTGGATCGCGGTATCGCCGAGCAGCAACGGCTGGCCGGTGTGGTCGGGCAGAGCGTCGAGGCGCAGCGGGAGGCGAACACTCAGACCAAGATCGCGGAGGCTCTTTCGAAAGCCCATACCACCGCGTCGACGGCGGAGGGCAAGGCCATCGCCGGAAAGGTCCGGGAACAGGAGAAGTGGCGGGCCACTGCCGCTGACGCCGCGGTGCTGGATTCCTCCAAGCGGCAGCTCGCCTACGCCCAGCAGGAACTGTCCCTGATGGGGCAGGCCGAGCCGGTTCGCGCGCGGGCGTTGAAGTCCTTCCAGATCCAGCAGGAGGCGGGGGAACTCGCGAAAACGACCACGGCGGAGAACGTGGCCGAATGGGTCCGTCTCCAGGAGCAGATCGCCGACACCCAGGCCATCAAGGCATTCCGGCTGGAAGTCCAGGGGGAGGCGAAGGAGATGTCGCGCGACGTCACCGAGGCCCTCTTGGATCGCGAGGCAAAGTGGCGGGATGTCGGCAAGACCATCGGCAAGCGGATTGCCCTTGGCTTCCTGGAAAACCAGTTCGTCATGCCCATCATGACGACGGTGGTAGGAGCTGTCCCAAGCCTGTTCGGCATCCAGGGTCCGGCCACGGCGGCCAACATGAACGCCGCCAACCAGAACGGTGCCGCCGGGCTGACCGGTCAGGCCACCGATATGGCCACCAACTGGGGAGCAGGGAAGGCGCTCTCCTGGGCGGGTGACAAGCTGGGGCTGACGGGCGGATTCGACGCGCTGATGAACACCCCGGTTTGGGGATCGGCCGTGGGCATGTCCTCGACCGGCGCAGCGGCCTACACGGGAACCCTGGTTGCCAACCCGGCCTTGGCGGGTCCGGGCTTGGTGCAGGCCGGGTCCCTGAACGCGGCGAACGGCGTCGTCAACGCGGGCAACACCGCCGCGCTCAACGCCTCCTATTCCGGTACCACGACCGGTGCGTCTGGGACGGCCGGCGCCACGCTTGGCGGTGTGCTGGGCACCGCCGGCGCCGGCTTCGCGGCGGGCTCTTTGCTTGGCGGTTGGGCCGGCACCTCGACCAACAGCAAGGTGGTCGGCGGGCTCTCCGGGGCGGGTGCCGGGGCGGCCGCCGGTGCCGCTATGGGAACATGGGTGTTCCCCGGCGTCGGGACGCTTGTCGGTGCGCTGATTGGCGGTGGCGCCGGCGGGCTGGGCGGGCTGATCGGCACCCAAAAAGCCTCGGTCGGCCCCAACGCCCAGGGCAACGTCGTGGTCAGCGGTGGACGGTTCGCCGAAGGGCCGTCCGCGGCGGACAACAAGGGCGATGCCACCGGGGTTCGGCAGGCTACGGCGCAGATCGCCGCGGCCTTCAACAGCATGGCGGACGCCTATGGCCTGCGGGCGCCGGACGGCACCTACGGGCTCTATACCGGCGGCGACAAGGTCAAGGGTAACGGCGTGCGGACGCCCGAAGAGCTGATCCGGCAGATCGTCGGCAGCCTGTCGGCGGACGGGTTGGTCGGGCGGGCGCTTGGCTCGGACGTGGTGAAGGGGTCCGCCGACCTGGAGCAGATCAACAGCTACCTGTCCCTGGCCAAGCGCATCGAGGCGACGACAACCGCTCTGGATGGGCTCGACAAGTCGCTGGGCGGCGTTCAGAAGGCCGCCTTCAAGGCTGCCGGTGAGGGTCTGCAGCCCATGCTCGAGGAGCTGAAGAAGGCCGGCGAGATCGGCGCATCGGCCGAGTACAAGGCGCTGGTGTCCGGGCAGGTCTCCAGCATCCTGGACGACATCGCCAACCCGCGGGCCTACACCGAGACGGAAACCGCTGTGGCCACCCTGACCGGCCAGCTTGCGGCCTGGAAATCGGTGCTGGAGCAGGTCAACCCGGATCTGGCCAAGACCGTTGATGCGATCCAGGAGAAAGGCCTGGAGCGCATCAACAAGGGGGTGCGGGACACCTTCGCCGCGAACCTCAACGAGGCGAACGACAAAGGTTTCCTGAACCAACTGGCCGACGTGCGCAAGACCTGGGATGCCGGCGCCACCGACGCCCTAAAGGCGGGTGTGAAGCCGGAGGACTACGTCAGGCTGTACGACGCCCAGGCGCGGCGGATACTCGACGGACTGGATAACAGCCAAATCGACGGCGTGGTGTCCTACTTCAAGGACCTCGACCCGGTGATGGCAGGGCTGGCCGACAGCCTGCGCGGCACCACCACGGCAGCCAAGGAAGCCCAGAAGGCGGTTCAGTCCACCGCCGATAGTCTGACGGCCTGGCTGAACGGCCAGAAGCTGGGCGATGCGTCGTCCCTGTCGCCGGTCGCCAAGATGGAGGAGGCGCAGCGCCAGTTCGACGCCGCGCTGTCGGCCTCGCGGAAGAGCGGGGATATCTCGGGCGCCACCAAGGCGGCCGACGCCCTGCTGTCCGCATCCAAGCCCGTGCTGGTCATGGGCACGGAGGGGTACAGCCAGCGGGAAGATTGGATCACCTCCACGCTGAAGAACCTGGGTCACGAGCTGGGCCTGCCCGGTTTCGCGACCGGCGGCGATCACCTCGGCGGTCTCCGCATCGTCGGCGAGCGCGGGCCGGAGCTGGAGTGGACCGGCCCGTCGCGGATCTTCAGCGCCGATCAGACCCGGCAGATCCTGGCGGGAGCCACCGCGCAGGCGGCTCCACAGGTCACGGTCAACGTGGACATGCTGCCGGTCATGCGAGCGGTCAGCCAGTCCACGAATGAAGTGGTGTCCGAACTTCGCCGTCTCCGTCAGGAGGTGGCGGAGCTGAGGGCCGAGAAGCGGACCGGCACAAACCTCAAGCTGGCGGGGGCGGCGTGATGACCTGGGGAACCTCAGCATGGGGCGCGGTGCCGTCGGGCGCGCGGGGCTTTGCCGCCCTGCCGTCCCCTCCGGCCTTCGTCTCCGCCACGCAAGACAGCGTGTGCGACGTGGTGTTCCTGGTCGAGATGCAGCCCGCCACCGGGGCCACGGCGACGGTGGAGCGCAAGCCGCTCGTCCAGGGCACCTACGCCTGGGGCACGCTGCCCTATCGCCAGCCGTCGCCGCCGTCGATCCGCATCGACTGGTCGGATCGGGACTGGACCAGCCGGCCGGACGACACGCGGGCCAACGTCCATTTTGAAGGGCGGGTGGAGCCGCCGCAGTTCGACCGGTCCATCCCCATCGTGCCGGGATCGGGCAGGGCGGCGGTGTCCATCGGCGAGCTTGTGGCGGTCAACGCCGATGGGGTCTACGACAGTTACCCCGACG
>NZ_VITH01000025.1 GCF_007827815.1 Azospirillum brasilense | reverse complement strand
AACTCGGCCGTGAAACGCCTCAGCGCCGATGGTACTGCGTCTTAAGACGTGGGAGAGTAGGTCGCCGCCAGGTCACCACGGCACACGCCAAACCATCCAAGGGCTTGGACGGACACGGTTTCACACACGCTTGACAATCGTCGCACACGGTCCCTGGCCCAGGAACACCCGCGGGGTGGAGCAGCCCGGTAGCTCGTCAGGCTCATAACCTGAAGGTCGCAGGTTCAAATCCTGCCCCCGCAACCAAAAAGCGTTGAAAGCCCGTCTCGCAAGAGACGGGCTTTCGGCATTTCAGACCAGCCGCGTCCGAGACGGACTGAGTCCGTGGGCGGCCTGCATCAGGCCCCGTCGGATGTTTTTCTGTTTTCCGATCACGTCGGCGCGGGTCACTTCGCTCAGCGTGTCCTGATGACCTTGCTGTGGGGTGGAGGGCTGTTGCGCTATGGCCGTTGGTGGACGGCGGGGCATCGGAAATTCACCTCCCATACACGGCCGGCACCAACGCTCGGGCGGCGGGGTTGGACGAACCCGCCATCGATCCCCAACCAAGGGCGGGTTCTTGGCGTTATTATTTACTAATATAACAGTTATTTTTTGTGGCATACCAGAGATGCTTTTGTGTGAAATCATATTGACCTCCCGATGGTCGCTGGGCTTAATCGGGCGCCTTACACAGTTCGCGCCGGAGAGCAGCATGATGGGACGGGATTCGCGGGTCGCAGGTGGGATTCGCCGGAGGTTGGTGGTGGCTGCGGCGGCGATGATGACCGCGGCGGTGGTGGTCGGCGTGCTTCCCGGGGCGATGGATAGCGCCGCGGCGCAGGAAGCGCGCCAGGGCGGCACCCTCAGCATCATCCTGCAGCCGGAACCTGTGACGCTCACGCCCTCGACCAACATGGCGCAGCCGACCCAGGTGGTTGCCGGCAACATCTTCGACGGTCTGGTCACCTACGACTTCGAGCTGAAGCCGAAGCCGGCGCTGGCCGAGCGCTGGGAGGTGGCGCCCGACGGGTTAACCATCACGTTCCACCTGCGCAGCGGTGTGAAATGGCATGACGGCCAGCCCTTCTCCGCCGCCGATGTGAAATGGTCGCTGGAGAATGTCTGGAAGACCATCCACCCGCGCAACAAGTCGCTGTTCGAGAACGTCACCCAGGTCGACACCCCGGACGACGCCACCGTCATCCTGCGCCTGTCGAAGCCGTCGCTGCCGATCCTGTCGGTGCTGAACGGCGTCGGCGCCCCGATCCTGCCCAAGCACCTCTATGAGGGCACCGACGTCCTCAACAACCCGTACAACAACAAGCCGATCGGCACCGGCCCCTTCGTCTTCAAGGAGTGGAAGCGCGGTGAGTATGTCGAACTGACCCGCAACCCGGATTACTGGGAGGCCGGCAAGCCACACCTCGACCGGCTGCTGTTCCGCATGATCCCCGACGCCGCCGCCCGCGCCGCCGCGATCGAGAAGGGGGAGATCCAGTACGCCCCCTACAACCCGGTGCCCTTCCGCGACGCCGAGCGGCTGGCCAAGCTGCCGCGCCTGAAGGTGGACACCCGCGGCTACGAGTGGCTGTCGCCGCTGCTCTATCTCGATTTCAACGTCGAGAACCAGTATCTCAAGGACGTCCGGGTGCGCCGGGCCATCGCCCACGCCATCGACCGCGCCGCCCTGGCGAAGATCGTGTGGTTCGGCTACGCCAAGCCGGCGATCAGCCCGGTGCCGTCGTCGCTCGTCACCTTCCACAACGCCAAGCTGCCGCAGTACCCCTTCGATGTGAAGAAGGCCGAGGCGCTGCTGGATGAGGCCGGCCTCAAGCGTGACGCCAACGGCGTGCGCTTCACGCTGACCCATGACTTCCTGCCCTACGGCGACGATTACCGCCGCACCGGCGAGTTCCTCAAGCAGGCGCTGAAGCGCGTCGGCATCGAGGTGACCATCCGCTCGCAGGACAGCGCCGCCTTCATCAAGCGGGTCTATGTCGACCGCGATTTCGACTTCGCCATCTCCTACAACAACGCCTTCCCCGATCCGCAGATCGGCGTGGTGCGCGCTTTCTGGTCGGGCTGGCTCGGCACCGGCACGCCCTGGACCAACGGGTCGGGCTACCGCAACGCCAAGGCCGACGCGCTGATCCAGGAAGCCGGCGTCGAGGGCGATCCGGCCACGCGCGTCGCCCAGTTCAACGAGTTCCAGGACATCGTGCTCGGCGACGTGCCCTCGTTGCCGCTGCTGGAGCTGAACTTCTTCTCGGTCTATTCGGCCGACCTCGAGGGCATCGTCGAGCAGGGCGATCAGGTCTATTCCTCGCTGAAGAACGCCCGCTTCGTGAACGCCCCGAAGGGGAACTGACGCGCCGTGCTGACCTATCTCAGGCGCAGCGCCGCCCAGGTGGTCTTCGTCCTCCTGGGCATCGCGCTGATCAACTTCTTCCTGCTGCATCTGGCGCCCGGCGACGCGGCCCAGGTGCTGGCGGGGGAGTCGGGGGCGGCGACGCCGGAGTATATGGAGGCGCTGCGGCGGCAGTTCGGGCTGGACCAGCCGCTCTACGTCCAGTTCCTCCGCTATCTCGGCAATCTGGTGACCTTCGACCTCGGCTACTCCTTCCGCCAGTCGCTGCCGGTGTCGGAGCTGATCCTGCAACGCCTGCCGGCGACGCTGCTGCTGATGGGAACCGCCATCGGCTTCGCGCTGGTCGCCGGCTGCTCGCTGGGCTTCCTCGCCGCGCGGCGGGCGGGGAAGCTGACCGACACGGTGATCTCCATCGTGGCGCTGCTGTTCTACGCCACCCCGGTCTTCTGGGTCGGCATCATGCTGATCGTCGTCTTCTCCGTCATGCTGGACTGGCTGCCGGTCGGCGGCATGACCAGCGTCGAGGCCAACCTGAGCGGCCTCGCCCTGGTCGGCGACGTGGCGCTGCATCTGGTGCTGCCCGCGGTGACGCTCGGGTTGTTCTACCTCGCCATCTACGCCCGGCTGATGCGGGCGGCGATGCTGGAGGTCTACGGCCAGGACTTCGTCCGCACCGCGCGGGCCAAGGGGGTGCGGCCCCGCCGCATCGCCTGGCGCCATGTGCTGCGCAACGCCCTGCTGCCGATCGTCACCACGCTCGGCGTGCAGCTCGGCTCCATCCTCGGCGGGGCGGTTCTGGTCGAGACGGTGTTCTCCTGGCCGGGGCTGGGCCGGCTGGCCTTCGCGGCGCTCTTCCAGCGCGACCTCAACCTGCTGCTCGGCATCCTCTTCTGCTCGTCGGTGGTCGTGGTCCTCGTCAACATCGCGGTCGATCTCGTCTACACGCTGCTCGACCCCCGCATTGAACTCAACTGACCGATGGCGCTTCCCGAGACCGTTTCCCTCCCGCCGGCGCGGGCGGACTTCCGCGACACCACCGTCGGACGGCTGCTGCGCCGCCCGTCGGCGCTGCTGGGTCTGCTCCTGCTGGCCGGCATCCTGGCCATGGCGGCCTTCGCCGACATCGCCTTCACCGGCGACCCGCTGGACATGGCGGGGATGCCGCTGCTGCGTCCGGGCGAGGACGCCGCGTTCCCGCTCGGCACCGACATGATGGGCCGCGATCTGGCGTCGGGCATCTTCCACGGCGCCCGCGTCTCGCTGCTGATCGGCGGGGTGGCGGCGCTGGTGTCGCTGGTGATCGGCATCGGCATCGGCGCGCTGTCCGGCTATTACGGCGGGCGGGTCGACCGGGCGCTGATGCGGGTGACCGAGCTGTTCCAGACCATCCCGCCCTTCCTGTTCACGCTGGCGCTGGTCGCCATCCTGCAGCCGTCCATCGCCACCATCACCGCGGCCATCGGCATCACCTCCTGGTCGGGGCTGGCGCGGCTGGTGCGGGCGGAGGTGCTGCGCCTGCGCAACAGCGAGCTGGCCCAGGCCTCGATCATCCTCGGCGCGTCGGACGCCCGGATCATTTTCCGGCACATCCTGCCGAACGCGCTGGCGCCGGTGATCGTCTCGGCCTCCATCCTGGTGGCGACCGCCATCCTCACCGAATCCTCGTTGTCCTTCCTCGGGCTCGGCGATCCCAACGTCGTCAGCTGGGGCGGCATGGTCGGGGCGGGGCGCGAGACGATCCGCACCGATCCGCACGTCGCCGCCATTCCCGGTGTCGCCATCGTCATCGCCGTGCTGGCGCTGAACCTGCTGGGCGACGGGCTGAACGACGTGTTGAGCAGCAAGGGGGAGCGGCGATGAGCCACGCCGTGCCGAACGAGCCGGTCCTGGCCGTCGATGGCCTGTCGATCGGCTTCCAGACCCGCCGCGGCCTGCTGCCGGCGGTGCGCGAGCTGTCCTTCTCGGTCCGGAGCGGCGAGATGCTGGCCATCGTCGGCGAGAGCGGCTGCGGCAAGTCGCTGACCGCGCTGGCCCTGCTCGGCCTCATCCCGCCGCCCGGCCGGGTGACCGGCGGCACGGTGCGGCTGGAGGGCCGCGACCTGCTGGCGCTCGACGAGGCGGCGCTGCGGCGCGTGCGCGGCGCCCGCATCGCGATGATCTTCCAGGAGCCGATGACCGCGCTCAACCCGGTGCTGACCGTGGGCGAGCAGATCATGGAGGCGATCCTCGAACACGAGCCGGTCAGCCGCAAGGCGGCGCGCAAGCGGACTCTGGCGCTTCTGGAGCGGGTGCGCATCCCCGATCCGGAGCGCCGCTTCGCCGAATACCCGCACCGTCTGTCGGGCGGCATGCGCCAGCGGGTGATGATCGCCATGGCGCTGGCCGGCGCCCCGGCCGTCCTGGTCGCCGACGAGCCGACCACCGCGCTCGACGTGACCATCCAGGCGCAGATCCTGTCGCTGATCGACGAGCTGCGGCGTGAGCAGGGCACAGCCGTGGTCTTCATCACCCACGACCTCGGCGTGGTGTCGCGCTACGTCGACCGCGTGCTGGTGATGTATGCCGGCCGCAAAGTGGAGGAGCGCGACACCCGCGACCTCTTCGCCGATCCGCTCCATCCCTACACCCGCGGCCTGATCGCGGCACAGCCGCGCGCGGGGGCCGGTGCGGCCGGCGCGGTGCGGGAGCGTCTGGCCGAGATTCCCGGCACCGTGCCGGCGCTGGCGGCGATGCCGGCCGGCTGTGCCTTCGCGCCGCGCTGCCCGCTGGCCGACGAGCGCTGCGTCCAGGCCGTTCCGCCGCCGCGCCGGGCCGGCAGCGGCCTCGTCGCCTGCCATCACGCGGGAGAGACCCATGCCCTCTGACGCCGTTCTCGCCGCGCCCGCGGTTTCCGCCCCCGTCACCGCCACCCCGGTGCTGCGGGTGAGCGGGCTGTCCGTCGAGTACCGGACGGCGCGCGGTGTCGTCCACGCGCTGGACAACGTGTCCTTCGAACTGGCGCCCGGCGAGACGCTGGGCATCGTCGGCGAATCCGGCTGCGGGAAATCGACGCTGGCGCGGGCGGTGGTCCGGCTGCTCGACCCCAGCGCCGGGACCATCCGGCTGGGCGAGACGGACATCACCCACGCCACGCGGCGGCGGATGCGCGCGGCGCGGCGCGACCTCCAGATGGTGTTGCAGGACCCGGCGGCCTCGCTCGACCCGCGCTGGACGGTCGGCGACCTGCTGGCCGAGCCGCTGGAGATCCACGGCATCGGCAGCCGGGCCGAGCGGCGCGCGCGCGTCGCCGACCTGCTGGACAAGGTCGGGCTGCCGCCCGAGGCGGCGCAGCGCCGGCCGCACGAGTTCTCCGGCGGCCAGCGCCAGCGCATCGGCATCGCCCGCGCTCTGGCGCTGGAGCCGAAGGTCGTGGTTCTGGACGAACCCGTCTCGGCGCTCGACGTCTCGGTCCAGGCGCAGATCCTCAATCTGCTGACCGATCTCCAGCGCACGCTGGGCGTCAGCTTCCTGTTCATCGGCCATGACCTGTCGGTGGTGGAGTATGTCTCCGACCGGGTGGCGGTGATGTATCTCGGCCGGATCGTCGAGCTGGGCGGCCGCGACAGCCTGTGGCGCCGGCCCGCCCATCCCTACACCCGCGCCCTGCTCGACGCGGCGCCACGCATCGACGGCCCCTCCGCTCCCGCCGGGCCCGGTCTGACCGGGGACACGCCCAGCCCCTACGACCTGCCGTCGGGCTGCCGCTTCCACACCCGTTGCCCGATCGCCGCCGACGTCTGCCGGCGCTTGGCGCCGGCCATGCAAGCGTTGTCGCCGGGCCATCACGTCGCCTGCCATTTCCCGGACAGCGGGTCGGAACCGCCTTCCATGCAATCCGCGATCAACAGCTGAACATGCGCCCTGCCGTGGCTCTCACTGGAAGGATTTGCGGGTCTTCGGGAGGTCGCCGCTCTGGACGCGTCGATCGGCCAACATTCCGACGAAAACGGACAATCCATCCTGCGGCGATGGCCGGAATCGTGGTGTCTTTGACATTCCAGACAGGAGGCTGACCGCCTACTCTGACTCCAGCGCGGCGTCCCGAGGCCTGAAGCCTGGGGCTGGCGGCTTCGGAACGGGGCAGGAGCGGAGAGGGGCATGCTCACCATCGGTTTCGTGGTGTTCGACGATTTCCAGGTGATGGGCATGGCCGCGCTGTCGGCCTTCGAGATGGCCAATCTCGTGCTCGACCGGCCGGCCTACCGGGTCCATGTGCTGTCGGAACGGGGCGGGCCGGTGCGCAACTCGCTGGGCTTCGCCATCGACACCGTCCCGTTCGGCGACGGCTTCCACGACACGACCATCACCATCGGGTCGTTGCGGGTCAAACCCTCGACGCCCGGCCTGCTGGCCTATCTGAGCGATGCCGCCGCCAACTCGCGGCGGATCGCCGGCATCTGCACCGGCGCCTATGTGCTGGCCGAGGCCGGCCTGCTCGACGGTCGGCGCGCCTCCACCCACTGGAGCCACGCCCGGGCGCTGCAGCGCCTCTATCCCAAGGTGAGGGTGGAGGAGGACCGCATCTTCAGCGTCGACGGCTCCGTCTGGACCTCCGCCGGGATGACCGCCGGCATCGACCTCGCCATGGCGCTGGTCGAGGACGATTTCGGCGCCGAGGTCGCCAAGCAGGTGGCGCGCAAGCTGGTGGTCTATCTGCGCCGCCCCGGCGGGCAGTCGCAATTCTCCGCCCTGCTGGATCTGGAACCGCGCTCCGACCGGGTGCGCCGGGTGCTGGTCTATGCCAAGGAGAACCTTAAGAACGAGCTGTCTGTCGAGGAGCTGGCGGAGGCGGCCACTCTCAGCCCGCGCCAGTTCAGCCGTCTGTTCCGCCAGGAGACCGGCCAGACCCCGGCCAAGGCCGTCGAGCATCTGCGGCTGGAGGCGGCGCGCGTGATGATGGAGGAAGGACGGCATTCCATGGACATCATCGCCCGCGAAACCGGCTTCGCCGACCGCGAGCGCATGCGCCGCGCCTTCCTGCGCGCCTATGGCCAACCGCCGCAGGTGGTCCGTCGCGCCGTGGAAAGCGGCCGCCTGTCGGCGCTGGAGTGAGCGTCCGACCAAGCCGGGACTTCCCCGACACCTGGACATGGCATCCCGCGATGCTTCGGCGGCGGTAGCCTTTTCCATCGTCAAAGTTGGCGTTTTCCTGGGAAGGCATTGCTTTCCCCGACGCTCCCCCTTGCTTTCTTTCAACCGAACGGACACCGAGCCATGCAACTCACCGGCAACACCATCTTCATCACCGGCGCGACCTCCGGCATCGGCCGCGGCCTGGCCGAGGCGTTCCACAAGCTCGGCAACCGGGTCATCATCGCCGGCCGGCGCAAGGCCCTTCTCGACGAGGTGACCGCCGCCAACCCCGGCATGACCGCCATCGAGCTGGACATCGCCGACCCGGCCAGCATCCAGGCCGCGGCCGAACGGCTGATCGCCGAAAACCCGACGCTGAACGTCCTGATCAACAACGCCGGCATCATGCCGTTCGACGACGCCTCCGGCCCGATGGACGACGCGCAGGCGCAGTCGATCCTGACGACCAACCTCCTCGGCCCGATCCGCATGACCTCGGCGCTGATCGAGCATCTGAAGGCACAGCCGCGCGCGGCGATCGTCAACAACACCTCGGTGCTCGCCTACACGCCGCTGGCCACCACCGCGGTCTATTCGGCCAGCAAGGCGGCGCTGCACAGCTACACGCTGTCCCAGCGCTTCATGCTGCGCGGCACCGGCGTCACCGTGCAGGAGATCGCGCCGCCCTGGGTCAACACCGACCTGATCAAGAAGGGCGACGACCCGCGCGCCATGCCGCTGGACGCCTTCATCGAGCAGACGATGGCCGCGCTGGCCACTGACGCAGAGGAGGCTATCGTCGAAAGCGCCCGTCCGATGCGCGACAACGCCGGCCCCAACGAGCACGCCCTGGTGATGGGCTTCAACAGCTACATCGCCGACAACCCGATCCCGGTCTGATCGGGCAGGTCGCCGCAAAAATGGGCCGCCGGGGTCCCGCCCCGGCGGTCCTTTCTCCATTCAGGACCGACACCCGCTGGTCGGCCGAGCGCTCTGCGCCCGACTGACGGTGGCATCGGCGGCGGTAGGACCTCAACCTGCCGCGCCGTAGCGGGTGACGGTCCGTTCGCGCGCCCCGAGGGTCTCGGCCATCCGCACGAGGTCGGCCAGCGACTGGGCGTGCATCTTGCGCATCAGGTTGCCGCGGTGGATTTTCACCGTAACCTCGCTCAAGGCCAGCTTCGCCGCCACCTGCTTGTTCATCAGCCCGGCGGTGACCAGCCCCATCACGTCGCGTTCCCGCGGGGTCAGGGTGGCGTAGAGGGTGTGCACCGCGTCGTCCTGGCCGCGCGCGGATCGGCGGCGGCCGTCCAGCGCCACCGCTTCGCCGACCGCCCGCAGCACGTCCTGCTCGGCGAAGGGCTTGGTCAGGAAATCGACGGCGCCAGCCTTCATGCCGCGCACCGTCATCGGGATGTCGCCCTGGCCGGTCATCAGCACCACCGGCACGGCGATGGACCGGTCGTGCAGCGCCTGCTGCACCTCCAGCCCGTCGGCGCCGTCGAGATAGACGTCCAGCAGCAGGCAGGCGGCGTCCACCGCCTCCGCGCAGGCGAGATACTCGTCCGGCGTGGCGAAGGTGAGCACCCGGTAATCGGCGGAGCGCAGAAGGCTTTCCATCGCGCAGCGCACGTCGGCGTCGTCGTCGATGACGCAGACCAGGGCGGGGCCTTCCTGGACGGGTATGGCCGGAGTGGGGACGGCGTCCCCGGACCTGCCGCCGTCGACGATGGTGCGATCCCCCATGGGTTCCTCCGTCACGTCCCCGCGCCCACGTCCCCGCGCCGTCGCAGCGCGCGGCCGGCCGCGGCATGGTAGCCCGTCCGCTCCCCGGCGGCAAAGCCGTCGAGGTCGTACCTCCGGATGGGCGTGCCACCGTGCGGCACCATTCCGGTCATGGTTCGGGAGTCCCCTGGCGTGTCGAGAGGGCGTCCTCGATGAGGAGAAGCAGGTTTTCCGGGTCGAGCGGCTTGGTCACGAAGGCACAGGCCCCCAGCGCCAGCGAGCGGCTGCGCACCGCCGGCGTCGCAAAGGCGGTCATCACGATCACGGGCGGGCGGCGGCCCAGTTGCAGCAGCACCATCTGCAGGCTGAAACCATCCATGCCCTTGAGGTTCAGGTCGGTGACGAGGCAGTCGGCGTCCCCCTCGTGGGCGAGGAACGCTTCCGCCGTGGCGAAGGTGCGGACCCGCATGCCGGCCGAGCGCAGGAAATTGCCGAGGCTTTCCCGGACGCCTTCGTCGTCGTCGACGACACAGATGGTGGGAACGCTCAACACGACATCGCACTCCGACCGGGGCCCGCCTCGTCAACCACCTCCGTCGCGGGCGTTCCATTTCAACAGCTTGGCCAGGGCGCGCCATCCATACCTGCGTATAGGTTGACCCCGGAGCGGCACCGCGCCGTTTCCGCCCGCGCGCCGCGCCGGCCATACGGGGAATCGCGTATTCCCGTCCATCCGCCGCTCCCCGATGATCGATCGGGACAAGAAGGCGTGCGAAAACAATGCGGAAGCCGGACGCTCAGCCCGCTTCCCGCGCGCGCCGCCCCGTGCCCCCGTCACGCAAGGGAGATCGAGATGATCCACGGCGATATCACCAGCAGCAACGACACCGTCGGCGTCGCCGTCGTCAATTACAAGATGCCGCGCCTTCACACCAAGGCGGAGGTGCTGGAGAACGCGCAGAAAATCGCCGACATGCTGGTCGGCATGAAAACGGGCCTGCCCGGCCTCGACCTCGTGATCTTTCCCGAATATTCGACCCACGGAATCATGTATGATTCCAAGGAGATGTACGAGACCGCCGCGACCATCCCCGGCGACGAGACGGCAATCTTCGCCGCCGCCTGCCGCAAGGCAAAGGTGTGGGGCGTCTTCTCCCTGACCGGCGAGCGGCACGAGGAGCATCCCCACAAGGCGCCCTACAACACCCTGATCCTGATGAACGATCAGGGCGAGATCGTGCAGAAGTACCGCAAGATCATGCCCTGGGTGCCGATCGAGGGCTGGTATCCCGGCACCTGCACCTACGTGTCGGAGGGGCCGAAGGGCCTGAAAATCAGCCTGATCATCTGCGACGACGGCAATTATCCGGAGATCTGGCGCGACTGCGCGATGAAGGGGGCGGAATTGATCGTCCGCTGCCAGGGCTACATGTACCCGGCCAAGGACCAGCAGGTGCTGATGGCCAAGGCGATGGCCTGGGCCAACAACACCTATGTCGCGGTGGCCAACGCCGCCGGCTTCGACGGTGTCTATTCCTACTTCGGCCATTCCGCCATCGTCGGCTTCGACGGCCGCACACTGGGCGAATGCGGCGAGGAGGAGTACGGCATACAGTACGCCCAGCTCTCCAAGTCGCTGATCCGCGACTTCCGCAAGCACGGGCAATCGGAGAACCACCTCTTCAAGCTGGTCCATCGCGGCTACACCGGCATGATCAACAGCCACGACGGGGTGAAGGGGGAGGCGGCCTGCCCCTACGACTTCTACCGTCAATGGGTGAGCGATCCCGAGGGCACGCGGGCCATGGTGGAATCCTTCACCCGCAAGACGGTCGGCACGCCCGAATGCCCGATCGACGGCATCCCGGCGGACGAGCCGGCGCACCGCTGACCCCCCGGCAATCGCATCGCGAAAGGCCGATGGCATGGCGCTCCACAGCTACCGGATCGCGCGGGAACCCTACTATTGCCCGGCCGGCGACGAGATCGCCCTGTTCGAGGCGGCCCACGCCGACCGCCTGCCGGTGATGCTGAAGGGGCCGACCGGCTGCGGCAAGACCCGCTTCGTCGAGCATATGGCGTGGCGGCTCGGCCGGCCGCTCGTCACTGTGGCCTGCAACGAGGACCTGACCGCTTCCGATCTGCTCGGCCGCTACCTGCTGGAGGCGGAGGGGACGGTGTGGCAGGACGGGCCGTTGACCCTGGCGGTGCGCCACGGCGCCATCTGCTACCTCGACGAGGTCGTGGAGGCGCGCGCCGACACCACGGTCGTCATCCATCCGCTGACCGACGACCGGCGGGCGCTGCCGCTCGACAAGCGCAACGAGCTGCTGACCGCCCACCCCGACTTCCAGCTCGTCGTCGCCTACAACCCCGGCTATCAGAGCGTGGCAAAGGACCTGAAGGAATCCACCAAGCAGCGCTTCGCCGCGCTGGAGTTCGGCTATCCGGCGGCGCCCGTCGAGGCCGCGATCGTCGCGCACGAGGCCGGGATCGAACCGGCGATGGCGCGGCGCGTGGTGGCGGTGGCCGAGCGCAGCCGCAACCTGCGCGGCCGCGGGTTGGAAGAGGGCGCCTCGACCCGCATGCTGATCCACGCCGGCCGGCTGATCGCCCGCGGCGTCGCGCCGGAGGCCGCCTGCCGGATGGCCATCGTCCTGCCGCTGACCGACGACCCCGACCTGCGCGACGCGCTGGCGGCGGCGGTCGGCGCCTGCTTCTGACCGGCGATGGACGGCGTTGGTGGAGACATCGCCCTGGCCGATGTCGAGCGCCGGCTGAGGGCCTACGGGGCGGCGCTGTGGGGAAGCGATCCCCCCTTGCGGCCCCTGGTCCGGGAGGGCGATCCGGCGGCGCTGCGGCCCCGCTTCGACGCCGACCTCGTCCGGCTGCCGGCGGTCTGGCCGACCCTGGACCTCTACCGGGCGGCGCTGGCGCATGCCGGGGCGCACCGCATGTTCTCACGACCCTGGCCGGCCAAGGGGCTGAAGCCGCTGCTGACCATCGTCGTCTCGCTGGTCGAGGACGCGCGGGTGGAGCATCTGGCGATGCGGCGCCTTCCCGGCCTGCGGCGGCTGTGGGCGCCGTTCCATCGCGTCGAACCCTCGCCGTCGCTGATGGCGGCGGACTTGCTGGAACGGCTGGCGCGCGCCCTGTTCGACACCGGGTACCGGGACGGCAACGCCTGGGTCGACAAGGGGCAGCGCCTGTTCTTCGAGCGGCCGGAGCGCTGGGACGATCCCAATTTCAGCTTGGCGCTCGGCGGCGATCTGGCCGGCGACCTCGGCAAGACGCGGGTCCAGATCAACGCCCGGGGGCACCGCGTCGATCCTCCCTACCGCGACGACAACGGTGGTCTCTGGCTGTACGACACCCCGCCGGAGCCGCCGCGCGATGCCGACGACCCGCTGGAGGCGGTTCGGCCGGAGCCGGCGGAGGGCGAGGGGACCCGTCGGAACGGACCGCCGCAGGACTCTTCCGCGCCGGCTCCGCTCGCCGTCGCCGATACCACCGCGCTGCGTCCGGTGGCGCGCTACCCGGAATGGGACCACCGCATCGGCCTGCACCGGCCCGACTTCGTCCAGCTGGTGGAATGCGAGCCGGAACTCCGTCGGCCGTTGGAGGCGCCCGCCGATCCCCGGCTCGCCGGCCGGGTCCGCGCCCTGGTCCGCCACGCGGTGGTGGCGCGGCCGGAGCGGTTGCGGCGGCAGAAGGACGGGGACGATCTCGACCTCGACGCCTGCATCGCGGCGAGCGCGGCGCGGCGCCACGGTCACGCTCCGGACATGCGTGTCTTCCGGCGGGTGCGGCGGCGCGGCCGCGACCTGTCGGTCCTGCTGCTGCTCGACGCGTCGCACTCGACCAACGATCCGGCCAACGATCGGGCGGGGGACGGCACGGTGCTGGACCTCGAACGCCGGTCGGCCGACCTGCTGGCCGGCGCGCTGGCCGCGGCCGGCGACCGCTTCGCCCTGGCCGCCTTCCGTTCCGACGGGCGGGAGGCGGTGCATTGGCTGCCGGTCAAGCGCTTCGCCGAACCCTATGACGCGGCGGCGCGCGGGCGCCTCGCCGGGCTGGACGGGCGCTGGTCGACGCGGATGGGGGCGGCGATCCGCCACGCCGGCGCGGCGCTCGCCGCCCAGCCGACGCTGCGCCGCCTGCTGCTGCTGGTGACCGACGGCGAGCCGTCCGACATCGACTGCCCCGATCCTCGCCATCTGGTGGAGGACGCCCGCAAGGCGGTGCGGGAGTTGACCGGGCGGGGCATCGACGTGGTCTGCGTGGCGCTGGGCGGCGATCCCCACACGCATCACCGCATCTTCGGCCGGCGCAATGTGCTGCCGGTCGACCGGGTGGAGCGGCTGCCCGACATCCTCCCGACCGTCTATGTCCGGCTGACCGGCTGAACTTGCGGACGTCTACCGGCCGTTCAGCGCCCGCACCGCCATCGCGGCGGCGGCGGCGCGGTTCTCGACGCCGAGCTTCGCGTAGATCTGCTCCAGATGCTTGTCGACGGTGCGCGGGCTGAGGCCGAGGATTTCGGCGATGTCGCGGTTGGGCTTGCCGTTGGCGACCCACATCAGCACCTCCGCTTCCCGCGGGGTCAGGGACAGCTTGTCCTTGAGCTGGGTGTCCTCGCCGGCGCCCGTTTCCTCGGCCAGTTGAAGGAGAATCTCGTCGGGACCGGTCTGGCCGACCGGGCTCAGGCGCAGGCGGCGGCCGTCCGTGCCGGTGGCGATCACCACGCTGTCGGGCTTGCGTCCGGGGCCGCCGGCCTGACGGTCGGCCAGCCAGCGCCGCGCCTCCTCCGGCAGGGAGACGCCATCCCCCCCGGCGGTGCCGAAGGCCGCCTCCAGCATGCGGGTGGTCTGCGGCGTGCACCACAGCACCTCGCCGCGGTGGTTGGCGGCCAGCAGGGTGCGGCCTGTGACGTCCAGCGCCGCCCGCGTGCTCTGGGCCACACGGGCGTTGGCGAGATGGGCGTACATGCGGGCGATCAGGGTCTCGGCGACGATGGGCTTGGTGACGTAATCGACACCGCCGGCGGCGAAGCCCTTCAGGATGTGCTCCGTCTCGGTCAGCCCGGTCATGAAGATGACCGGGACATGAGCGACCTGACTGCTGCGCTTCAACTGCCGGCAGGTTTCGAAGCCGTCCAGCCCCGGCATGATGGCGTCCATCAGGATGACGTCAGGAGTCACCTGCTCCAGCAGGGCCAGCGCCTTGCGGCCGTCCAGCGCGACCAGCACGGTCACCCCGGCCTCCTCCAGCGCGTCGGTCAGGAAGCTTAGGGCTTCGGGTGAATCGTCGACGACCAGGACGACGTCACGCGGTTTGGTTACGGGCTTCATCGTCATGGCTGGACTCGTCATGGCGGGAGTTGTCATGGCGGGGCTTGTCATCGCGGTACACTGCCTCCAGCGCGGCCATATACTGGTTGAGGTCGTAATTGCTGACGAGCGTGCGCATGCGGCCGACGAAGCGCTCCAGCTCCGGATGGGCGGCGGCGATCTCGGCGAGCTTGGCCTGCATGCCGCGCACATAGCCGATGCGGCCGAGATGGATCAGCTCGGCGATGTGGTGCTGCGGCGGCAGCTCCGAGGGGGCGAAGACCGGCGGCCCGGCGTCGGTGTCGGCCGGCGCCTCGTACTCCCACTCGATGCCGCGCAGCCGGCCGATGCAGGCCAGCAGCTTCGGGATCGACACCGGCTTCGCGGCGAAGCCGTCGTGGGGCTGGTCGCCGTCGGAACCGGGACCGGAGCGGTCCTCCCGCGTGTCGGCGGACACCAGAATGATGGTGGTGTCGCTGTGGCTGGCGGCGCGCAGGCGCCGCGCCACCTCCAGCCCGTTCATGCCGGGCATGGAGATGTCGAGCAGCAGGATGTCCGGCTGGTGCCGTTCCGCCATGGCGAGGCAGGTCGGCCCGTCGGTTGCCTTGAACACGGTGAAGCCCAGCTCCGCCAGCAGGTCGGACAGCAGGCTGCGGTGGGCGAGGTCGTCGTCGGTGACCAGCACGGTCAGGCGCGGGCCGCGATAGCCGCGGATCGGGTGGTCGGGCTGGCTGGCGGTGGTGGACAGCATCGCCGCCGACATCATCAGCCGCACCCGGAACAGGCTGCCCTTGCCGGGCGTGCTGGTCACGGTGATCTCGCCGCCCATCACCTCGGTCAGCAACTTGGTGATGGTCAGGCCGAGCCCCATGCCCGGCACCATCGGGTTGGCGGCCGACCCGCGCTCGAACGGTTCAAAGATGCGCTCGCGGTCGGCCTCGGCGATGCCGGGGCCGGTGTCCTCCACCTCGAACTCGGCGATCTGGCTGCGGTGGCGCACGCGCAGGCAGACCGAGCCGGAATCGGTGAACTTGATTGCGTTGGACAGCAGGTTGATGAGGATCTGGCGGATGCGTCCCTCGTCGGTGAAGACGACCGGCGGCAGGTCCTCCGGCGCGTCGAAGCGGAAGGCGATGCCCTTGGCCTCCGCCTGCAAATGGAACATGCCGACGAGCTGGTCGAGCAGATCGCCGAAGCGCACCTCGCCCCGGTTCAGCTGCAGCCGGCCGCTTTCGATCTTCGACACGTCGAGCAGCCCGTCGAGCAGGCCGGCCAGATGCTCGGCGCTGCGCCGGATGACGCGGACGGCGTCGACCCGGTGCGGCGGCATGGCGGCGTCGCGCTCCAGGATCTGCGCGTAGCCGAAGATGGCGCTGAGCGGCGTGCGGAACTCGTGGCCGATGCCGACCAGATAGCGGCTCTTGGCGAGGTTGGCCGCCTCCGCTGCCTCCTTGGCCTTCTGGAGCTGGGCGTCGGTGCGCTCGTGGGCTTCGATCTCCTGGATCAGCAGGGCGGTCTGCTTCTGCGTCTCCTCCTGTGCCACCCTGCGGCTCTCGCGCGCCAGTACGAACAGCCAGGTGGCGACGCCGGCGACGATCATCAGGATGAAGAAGACCTTCCACAGCGTGCTGCCGATCAGCGCCTGCGCCTCGGCGTTGACCGAGGCGACCTCGACATAGACCAGCGCCAGCACCGCGCCGACCGCCAGCGCCAGCATCAGCAGGACGCCCAGATAATGGCCGAGCCGCGCCTTCAGCGCCGTCGCCGCCCGCGGCGGCAGCACGGCGTCCAGTGCGCGGCGCAGCTGCACGCCCATCCGCGCGTCGGTCTTGCAGCCGTCGCCGCAGCGGGCGTCCAGCGAGCAGCAGAGCGAGCAGATCGCCCCGGCGTAGACCGGGCAGTGTGCCATGTCCTCCGGTTCGAAGGCGTGCTGGCAGATGCAGCAGCGGATCGACTCCGCGCCGTTCCAGTCGTCGAAGGGGCGGCGCGCGATGTAGGTGCCGCCGCGCGTCGCCCAGGCGATGGCAGGGGCCGCGACAAAGGCGGTGCCGAAAGCGAGGAAGGGGGCGCAGACCTTCAGCGTCGGCCCCAGCGCGTCGAGGAAGGCCAGCATCGACAGCACCGTCGCCAGCAGCATGGCGCCGACGCCCACCGGGTTGATGTCATAAAGGTGGGCGCGTTTGAACTCGACGTGGCGCGGGCTGAGACCCAGCGGCTTGTTCACCACCAGATCGGCGACCAGCGCGCCGATCCAGGAGGCGGCGACGCTGGAATAGAGCCCAAGAACCGGCTCCAGCGTCTTGTAGATGCCGAGCTCCATCAGCATCAGGCCGATGACGACGTTGAACACCACCCAGACCACCCGGCCGGGATGGCTGTGGGTCAGGCGCGAGAAGAAGTTCGACCAGGCGATGGAGCCGGCGTAGGTGTTGGTGACGTTGATCTTGAGCTGCGACAGCACGACGAACAGGCCGGTCAGGCCGAGGGCCAGCTGCGGCGACGGCGTCACATACTGGAAGGCGACGAGGTACATCCGCGTCGGTTCCGCCGCCATCTCCAGCGGCACGGCGTTCTGCAGCGCCAGCACCACCAGGAAGGAGCCGAGCAGCAGCTTGATCGTGCCGATGACGATCCAGCCCGGCCCGGCGGCGACCAGAGCCGCCCACCAGCGCAGCCGCTTGGCCCCGGTGGCGGCGGGGTCGTAGGGCAGGAAGCGGATGAAGTCGACCTGCTCGCCGATTTGCGCCAGCAGCGAGAACACCACCGACGCCGCTGCACCGAACAGCATCAGGTCGAAGGCGCCGCCCGCGTCGCCTGCTTGGCCGGTGAAGCTGGTCCAGGCGTCGAAGGCCTCGCGGTCCTGGACGGCGATGAACAGGAAGGGCAGGGCGTGCAGCGCCAGCCACAGCGGCTGGGTCCACAGCTGGAGGCGGCTGATGACGGTGAAGCCGTAGGCGACCAGCGGGATGACCAGAAGCGAGCTGACGACGTAGCCGGCGGCCAGCGGCAGGTCGAAGACCATCTCCAGCGCCGTCGCCATGATCGCCGCCTCGATGGCGAAGAAGATGAAGGTGAAGGAGGCGTAGATCAGCGACGTGATCGTCGAGCCGATGTAGCCGAAGCCGGCGCCGCGCGTCAGCAGGTCCATGTCCACGCCGTAGCGGCTGGCGTAGTAGCTGATCGGCAGGGCGCTGGCGAAGATCAGGATCGCGGCGGCCAGGATGGCGAGGGCCGCGTTGGTGAAGCCGTAGCTCAGCGTGATCGCCCCGCCGATGGCCTCCAACGCCAGGAAGGAGATCGAGCCGAGGGCCGTGTTGGCGACCCGCAACGGCGACCACCGCCGCGCCTTCCGCGCGGTGAAGCGCAGCGCGTAATCCTCCAGCGTCTGGTTGGCGACCCACCGGTTGTAGGTCCGCCGGATCGCGACCACCCTCTGGCGCCCCGCCATCGGCCCCATTCACCCTCCTGAGGATATGTTCGTGCAACTGATTATTTCTTAGCCCTGTTTCCGGGCATTTTCGCTAATAAAGCCTGCGTCCCCGCCAGTCTGTCAGGAACAGATCGGCCAGACAACACAGTTGAATCGCGTCGTTTCTTGCGAGTGAAAGCAACTGTTCCACTCGCTTCGGGGTGGTTGCGGCTGCGCGGGCGGTTGCAGTCTGTCGCGATTTTATAACGATTTGCCGATCGGCACCCCTATACGCAAATCCACGTATTGCTGCGATGCACTGTTCGGCCAACCATCGGGCTGTCCTAACGCGGAACGTTCCGCCCACCCCCCAAAAAACACCGCCTGTCCGACGGCCGCGCCCGGTTGCGCGCCGCCGTTGCAGGGCGACAACGGCGAACAGCAGGAGGTTTCATGTCCTCGGATAAGATCGATGCGGGCAAGCCCGTTGGCGGGCTGCCGTCTCCGCTTCGCCGCAAGCTCCTCCTCGGCATGGCGGCGCTGCCGGCCGTCGGGCTGCTGCCGCGCGGCGCGCTGGCCCAGGCGCTGCCGACCGACGCCGTCAACACGACGAAGCTGGCGGTCACCGACAGCACGGTGAAGGTCGGCATCCTGCATTCCACCACCGGCACCATGGCGATCTCGGAGACCGGCTCGGTGCAGGCCGAAAAGCTGGCCATCGCCCAGATCAACGAGATGGGCGGCGTGCTCGGCCGCAAGATCGAGGTGATCCAGGAGGACGGCGCCAGCGACTGGCCGACCTTCGCCGAGAAGGCGCGCAAGCTGCTGGTCGAGGACAAGGTGGCGGCGGTGTTCGGCTGCTGGACCTCGGCCTCGCGCAAGGCGGTGCTGCCGGTGTTCGAGCAGTACAACGGCATGCTCTACTACCCGACCTTCTACGAGGGGCTGGAGCAGTCGAAGAACGTCATCTACACCGGGCAGGAGGCGACGCAGCAGATCCTCGCCGGGCTGGACTGGGTGACCAAGGAGAAGGGCGCCAAGAGCTTCTTCCTCATCGGCTCCGACTACATCTGGCCGCGCACCTCCAACAAGATCGCCCGCAAGCACATCGAGATGAAGGGCCAGAAGGTGGTGGGCGAGGAGTATTTCCCGCTCGGCCACACCCAGTTCAACTCGGTCATCAACAAGATCAAGCTGACCAAGCCGGACGTCATCTATGCCTCGGTGGTCGGCGGCTCGAACGTCGCCTTCTACAAGCAGATGAAGGCGGCCGGCATCGACCTGAACAAGCAGGTGCTGATGACCATCTCGGTCACCGAGGACGAGATGCTCGGCATCGGCGGCGAGAACATCGCCGGCGCCTACGCCTGCATGAAGTACTTCCAGTCGCTGCAGAATCCCAACAACGAGAAGTTCGTCGCCGCCTTCAAGGCGATGTGGGGCGCCAACAGCGTCATCGGCGACGTGACCCAGGCCGGCTATCTCGGCCCCTGGCTGTGGAAGCTGACGGTGGAGAAGGCGCAGAGCTTCGACATCGACAAGATCGCCGTCGCGTCGGAGGGCATCGAATTCAGCGGCGCGCCGGAAGGCTATGTCCGCGTCCATGGGAACCATCACCTGTGGAGCAAGACCCGCGTCGGCCGTGCCCGTCCGGACGGCCAGTTCGACGTCGTCTACGAGACGGCGGACCTCATCGAGCCGAACCCGTTCCCGAAGGGCTACCAGTAAGGGGCGGGGCGTCGGCTTCGGTTGCCCCCTCCCTAACCCTCCCCCGCTGCCGCGGGAGAGGGGACGGCCGCCGCTTCGCAGTTGGCCCCCTCCCCCTCGAAGAGGGGGAGGGTCGGGGAGGGGGCAACCGCCTCCGCACTCCGCCGCATCACCGCACGGGAGTTCCCATCATGTTCGAGGGCTACAGCCTGGCCGAGCTCGGGTCGATCTTTGCCATGCAGGGATTCGCGGGGCTCATTCTCTTTTCCGTTTTCGTGCTGATGGCGCTGGGCCTCGCCATCATCTTCGGGCAGATGGGCGTCATCAACATGGCGCACGGGGAGTTCATGATCCTCGGCGCCTACGTGACCTACCTCTGCTCCAACTTCATTTCCAGCACCGCGCCGGCGCTGTTCCCGGCCTATTTCTTCATCGCCATGATCCTGGCCTTCGTCGCCAGCGGGGCGCTGGGGATGCTGGTGGAATGGGGGATGATCCGCTTCCTCTACCGCCGCCCGCTCGACACGCTGCTGGCGACCTGGGGGCTGAGCCTGATCCTGCAGCAGGTCTTCCGCTCGGTCTTCGGCGCGCGCGAGGTCGGCGTGGTCCTGCCGGACTGGCTGATGGGCTCGGTCGCCGTCACCGACACCATCGAGGTGCCGATCAACGGCCTGTTCGTCATGGCCCTGACCATGGCCATCACCGTCGTCATCTACGCCGTGATGTTCCGCTCGCGCTGGGGCCAGGGCGTGCGGGCGGTGATGCAGAACCGCACGATGGCCGGCGCCGTCGGCATCAACACCGAGAAGGTCGACCGCTACACCTTCGGGCTCGGCTGCGGCATCGCCGGGGTGGCGGGAAGCGCCTTCACCATGGTCGGCTCGACCGGCCCGACCTCGGGCCAGCTCTACATCGTCGACACCTTCCTGGTGGTGGTGTTCGGCGGCGCGCAGAGCCTGGTCGGCACCATCGCGTCGGCCTTCACCATCAGCCAGGCCCAGTCGACGATGGAGTTCTTCCTCAGCGGCTCGACCGCCAAGGTGCTGACGCTGCTGACCGTCGTCGTGATCCTGATGCTGCGCCCGCAGGGCCTGTTCGTCCTCAAAGTCCGCCGCTGAGGAGTCCTTCACCATGACGCGCAACCCTCAAAACGGCCTTCTCGGGCGCATCGACGGTGACGTCGCCGGCATCCTGCTGCTGGCCGCCCTGCTGGTGGTCGTCCTCCCGCTGGGGCTCGACATCTTCCGGCTGAACATGGTCGGCAAGTACCTGACCTACGCCTTCGTGGCGCTCGGCCTCGTGCTGTGCTGGGGCAGCGCCGGCATCCTGTCGCTGGGGCAGGGCATCTTCTTCGGCATCGGCGGCTACTGCATGGCGATGTTCCTGAAGCTGGAGGCCTCCAGCCCCGAGGCGACCAAGATCCAGTCCACCCCCGGCATCCCCGACTTCATGGACTGGAACCAGCTCACGGCGCTGCCCTGGTTCTGGGAGCCGTTCCACAGCCTGACCTTCTCCATCGTCGCGGTGGTGGCGGTTCCGGCGCTGCTCGCCTTCATCGTCGGGCTGGCGATGTTCAAGCGGCGGGTCGGCGGCGTCTATTTCGCCATCATCACCCAGGCCTTCGCCGCCATCCTGACCATTCTGATCGTCGGCCAGCAGGGCTACACCGGCGGCATCAACGGCATCACCGACCTGCGCACGCTGAAGGGCTGGGACATCCGCACCGACGAGGCGAAGCTGGTGCTCTACTTCGTCAACGCCGCCCTGCTGATCGGCTGCATCCTGCTCTGCCTCTATGTCCGCCGCTCCAAGCTCGGGCGCATCCTGGTGGCGCTGCGCGACAAGGAGGACCGGGTCCGCTTCTCCGGCTACGACGTCGCAAACTTCAAGATCTTCGTCTTCTGCTTCGCCGCGGCGCTGTCGGCGGTGGGTGGCGCGATGTTCACGCTCCAGGTCGGCTTCATGTCGCCGTCCTTCGTCGGCATCGTGCCCTCGATCGAGATGGTCATCTACTGCGCGGTCGGCGGCCGGCTGTCGCTGCTGGGCGCGGTCTACGGCACGCTGCTGGTCAACTGGGCCAAGACGATGCTGTCGGAGAGCTTCCCGGAGCTGTGGCTGTTCGCGATGGGCGCCCTGTTCATCGGCGTGGTGATGGTGTTCCCCAATGGCCTCGCCGGGCTCTACCAGCAGTACATCGCCCCGCGGCTGCGCCGCCCGACCGTCGGCCGGACGACGATCCCCGCCGCGGCGCCGATCATCCCGCCCCACACCGCCGCCGACTGAGGAGGGACGGAGCATGGCCAACAACACCGATTACCTGCTGGCGGTCGAAGGGCTGACCGTGTCCTTCGACGGGTTCAAGGCGGTCAACGACCTGTCCTTCTACGTCGACAGCAACGAGATCCACGTCATCATCGGCCCCAACGGCGCCGGCAAGACCACGGTGCTCGACCTCATCTGCGGGCGGACCAAGGCGTCCGGCGGCTCCATCAAGTTCCGCAACAAGGAACTGACCGCGATGAAGGAGCACCAGATCGTCACGGCCGGCGTCGGGCGCAAGTTCCAGAACCCGTCGATCTACGACGACCTGACGGTGTTCGAGAATCTGGAGATCTCCTACCCCCGCGGGCGCAGCGTGTTCGGCGCGCTCGCCTTCAAGCGCGACGCCGCGGTGCGCGAGCGGGTGGCCGAGATCGCCGAGATGATCTTCCTCTCCGACCATCTCGACCAGCGCGCCGAGTATCTCAGCCACGGCCAGAAGCAGTGGCTGGAGATCGGCATGCTGCTGATCCAGGACCCCGAGCTGCTGATGCTCGACGAGCCGGTCGCCGGCATGAGCGTGAACGAGCGCAAGAAGACCGCCGAACTGCTGAACCGCATCATCCAGAACCGCTCGGTGCTGGTGATCGAGCATGACATGAAGTTCGTCGAGGACATCGCCCACCGCGTCACCGTCCTGCACCAGGGCAAGATCCTGTCGGAAGGCAGCATGGAGCGGGTGAAGAACGATCCCAAGGTCGTCGAAGTCTATCTGGGCCACTGAGTCTATCCAGGCCATTCAGCGGGGGATCAAGAGATGCTGTCCGTCAATCAACTCCGCGTGTCCTACGGCGAGAGCGAGGTCCTGCATGGGCTGGACTTCACCGTGGCGCCCAACGAGATCGTCGCCATCATGGGCCGCAACGGCATGGGCAAGACGACCCTGATGAAGTCGTTGATGGGGATCGTGCCGACGCGCTCCGGCGCCATCCGCATCGGCGGCGACGAGATCACCGGCCTGAAAAGCTACGAGCGGGTGGCCAAGGGCGTCGCCTATGTCCCGCAGGGCCGCATGATCTTCCCGACCATGACGGTCCAGGAGAACATCGAGACGGGCCTCAGCGTCCATGGCGGGCGCAGCGTGCCGGGGGACCTGTACGAGCTGTTCCCGGTGCTGCTGGAGATGAAGGGACGGCGCGGCGGCAACCTGTCGGGCGGGCAGCAGCAGCAGCTCGCCATCGCCCGCGCGCTCGCCACCAAGCCGAAGGTGCTGCTGCTCGACGAGCCGACGGAGGGCATCCAGCCGTCGATCATCCGCGAGATGGCCCGCACCCTGCGCCGCATCCGCGATGAGAAGGGTCTCAGCATCATCGTGTCGGAGCAGGTGCTGAGCTTCGCGCTCGACATCGCCGACCGCGTGCTGGTGATCGAGAACGGCGAGATCGTCCACGAGGACAGCCGCGATCAGGTCGACGAGGCGAAGGTCGCGCGGCTGCTGTCGGTCTAGGGCGCGGCCAGGGATTGCCCCCACCCCATCTCCCACCACAGAAGGATGCGCCATGACATCCGCCAAGTCCGCGTCCACCGCCTGCGCCGTGGTCGCTCTGCTGACCGCCGTGGCGACGCCGCTGGCCGGGTCGCCCGCCGTGCCGGCCGCCGGCCTCGTGCTCTCGGCCGCGTTGGCCGCCGCCGCGGCGGCGCTGGCCCACCGCCAGGGCGCCGGGCTGCGTCGGCTCGGCGAGCGGGCCGCCGCGCTGGCCGGCGATGCGGCGGTCGGCGGCAACGATCCGCAGCGCGACCTCGCCGCCGCCCTCGACCGCATCGCCGCCGCCGCCGAGGCGCGCGCCGCCCACGAGGCGCAGCGCGACGCCGAGCGCAAGGCGACGGAGGAACGCGCCGCCCGGCTGGAGGCGCTGACCCGCGACTTCGAAGGCAAGGTCGGCCGGCTGGTGCAGACCGTCTCCTCGGCGGCCGGCGAAATGACCGACACCGCCACCGCGATGAGCGGCACCGCCGAGCGCAGCAACCGGCTGTCGGCGGCGATGTCGGAGTCCTCGGCCCAGGCGTCGATGAACGTGCAGACCGTGGCGACGGCGACCGAGGAGCTGTCGGCCTCGATCCAGGAGATCGGCCGGCAGGTCGCCTCGTCGGCCGCCATCGCCGGCCGGGCAGTGGCCGACACCCGCCGCACCGACGCGGTGGTGCAGAGCCTCGCCGACAGCGCCGCGCGGATCGGGCAGGTGATCGGGCTGATCCAGGGCATCGCCGGGCAGACCAACCTGCTGGCGCTGAACGCGACCATCGAGGCGGCGCGGGCGGGGGAGGCCGGCAAGGGCTTCGCCGTCGTCGCCAGCGAGGTCAAGACCTTGGCCAACCAGACCGCCAAGGCGACGGAGGACATCGCCACCCAGGTCGGCGCCATCCAGTCGGCGACGGGCGAAGCGGTCGAGGCCATCCGCGCCATCGCCGGCACCATCGCCGAGATCAACGAGATCGCCTCGGCCATCGCCGCCGCCGTCGAGCAGCAGGGGGCGGCCACCCGCGAGATCGCCCGCAACGTGCAGGAGGCGGCGCGCGGCACCGAGAGCGTGGCCTCCAACATCGTCGGCGTGTCGGATGCCGCGTCCGACACCGGCATGGCGGCCGGGCAAGTGCTCGGTGCCGCCTCGCAGGTCGCCGGTCACGCCGACGAGCTGAGCCGCGAGGTCAACAATTTCCTGGCGGAGGTCAGCCTGCAATCGGCGTTGCGCCGCCGCGCGTCCGTGGCCGGGCGCCTGATGGCGGCGGGCACGGCGCGGCGCGTCCAGGGACTGGCGCCGGGCGCGCCGGCCACGGCCATCGTCAACAAGAGCGGCATCGCCGTCACCGACGAGGCGGTGACGGTCGGCATCCTCCATTCCGCCACCGGCACCATGGCGCTGAGCGAGGGCGGGTCGATCCAGGCGGAGATGCTGGCGATCCAGCAGATCAACGATGCCGGCGGCGTGCTGGGCCGGCGGATCGAGATCGCTCAGGAGGACGGCGCCAGCGATTGGCCGACCTTCGCGGCCCGTGCCGACAAGCTGCTGGCGCAGGACAAGGTGGCGGCGATCTTCGGCTGCTGGACCTCGGCCTCGCGCAAGGAGGTGCTGCCGGTCCTGGAGAAGCGCGACGGCCTGCTCTATTACCCGACCTTCTACGAGGGACTGGAGCAGTCCCGCCACGTCATCTACACCGGGCAGGAGGCGACCCAGCAGATTCTCGCCGGGCTGGACTGGGTGATGCGCGAGAAGGGGGCGAAGAGCTTCTTCCTCGTCGGATCGGACTACATCTGGCCGCGCGCGTCGAACGCCATCGCGCGGCGCCACATCGAGGCCAAGGGCTGCCGCGTCGTCGGCGAGGACTACGCCGAACTCGGCGACACCCGCTTCGAGAGCATCGTCGCGCGCATCAAGGCAGCCAAGCCCGACGTCGTCTACGCCATCGTCGTCGGCGGTTCGAACGTCGCCTTCTACAAGCAGCTCAAGGCCGCCGGGATCGAGCTGGACCGCCAGATCCTGATGACCAACAGCGTCACCGAGGACGAGATGATGGGCATCGGCGGCGACTACATCGCCGGGGCCTTCACCTGCGCCAAGTATTTCCAGAGCCTGGAGCTGCCGGCCAACCGCGCCTTCGTCGCCGCCTTCAAGGCGATGTGGGGGGCGGACAGCGTCATCGGCGACGTCACCCACAACGCCTATCTTGGCCCCTGGCTGTGGATGCTGGCGGTCGAGAAGGCCGGCAGCTTCGACGTGGCGCGCGTCATCGCCGCCTCGCCCGGCATCGAGTTCGCCGGGGCGCCGGCCGGGCCGCTGCGCATCCACGAGAACCATCACCTGTGGACCCGCACCCGCATCGGCCGCGCCCGGCGCGACGGTCAGTTCGACGTGGTCTTCGAGACCCGCGACCTGATCGAGCCGAACCCCTTTCCGGACGGATTCCGGGAACTGGCGGCCTGAGGCCCCCTCCCTAACCCTCCCCCGCTTCGCGGGAGAGGGGACGGACGCCGCTTCGTGCAAAGCCCCCTCTCCCGCGGAGCGGGGGAGGGCCGGGGAGGGGGCTCGCAGCATCCACCCCTTCGTCACCCCATCAGTCCACCAATAAGGAAGAGCAAACCATGGCTGACACCCTGATCAAGGCCGACCTGTCGCAGTCTCCCTATGAGAACGACATGATCCACAACCGCTGGCATCCGGACATCCCGATGGCGGTGACGGTGAAGCCGGGCGACGACTTCATCCTGGAATGCTACGACTGGACCGGCGGGCAGATCAAAAACGACGACGATGCCGCCGACGTGCGCGACGTCGATCTCAGCCAGGTGCATTTCCTGTCCGGCCCGGTCGGGGTCGAGGGGGCGGAGCCGGGCGACCTGCTGGTCGTCGACCTGCTGGACATCGGCGCCTTCCCGCAGCAGCAGTGGGGCTTCAACGGCTTCTTCTCCAAGCAGAATGGCGGCGGCTTCCTGACCGAGCATTTCCCGCTGGCCCAGAAGTCGATCTGGGACTTCGAGGGCATGTTCACCAAGTCGCGCCACATCCCCGGCGTGCGCTTCGCCGGGCTGATCCATCCCGGCCTGATCGGCTGCCTGCCGTCGCACGACCTGCTGGCCAAGTGGAACAAGCGCGAGCAGGCGCTGATCGACACCAACCCGACCCGCGTCCCCGGCCTCGCCAACCCGCCCTATGCGCCGACCGCGCACATGGGCCGGCTGAAGGGCGAGGCCCGCGACAAGGCGGCGGCGGAGGGTGCGCGCACCGTGCCGCCGCGCGAGCATGGCGGCAATTGCGACATCAAGGACCTGTCGCGCGGCTCGCGCATCTACTTCCCGGTCTATGTGAAGGGCGCCGGCCTGTCGATGGGCGACCTGCATTTCAGCCAGGGCGACGGCGAGATCACCTTCTGCGGCGCCATCGAGATGGCCGGCTGGGCGCATCTGAAGGTCAACCTGATCAAGGACGGCATGGCGAAGTACGGCATCAAGAACCCGATCTTCAAGCCGAGCCCGATCGTCCCGACCTACAACGACTACCTGATCTTCGAGGGTATCTCGGTCGACGAGGCGGGCGAGCAGCATTACCTGGACGTCCATGTCGCCTATCGCCAGGCCTGCCTGAACGCCATCGAGTATCTGAAGAAGTTCGGCTACTCCGGCGCCCAGGCCTACTCGATCCTCGGCACCGCACCGGTGCAGGGGCACATCAGCGGCGTGGTCGATGTGCCGAACGCCTGCGCCACCCTGTTCCTGCCGACGCAGATCTTCGACTTCGACATCACCCCGAACGCCGACGGCCCGACGAAGTTCATCAAGGGCGACGTCGACATGCCGATCGCCCAGGACCGCGTGTAAAGAGAGAGAGAAGGGAGGCCGCGCCATGCCGATGTACGATTACGAGTGCCCGACCTGCGGCGACTTCACGGGAATGCGGCCGATGGCGGAAAGCGGTCTGCCGCAGCCCTGTCCCGATTGCGGAACACCGTCGCAGCGGGTGATCCGCATGGCGCCGGCCTTCTCCGGGCTGTCGGCCACCGTCCGGACGGCGCACGCCACCAACGAGCGCAGCGCCGACCGGCCCAAGCTGCTGTCGGAGGTCGGGCCGACGCACAAGCACGGACCGGGCTGCGGCTGCGGCGGTGGTGGTGGTGGCAAGAAGGGACGCTCGGTGCTCCGCACCCCCGACGGGGCGAAGGGCTTCCCGACGGCGCGGCCGTGGATGATCAGCCACTGACGCGTTGAAGACGACCACCACCGAACGGCCCGCCTCCCCCCGAGGCGGGCCGTTTGCGTTTCCCGTCCCCGCGACATCCGACACGGGTCCCGGCGCCGATCGTCCGTTTCCCCAACATCGCTGTTGACCGAAGCTGTATTATGGATCATACAGGTTCCTGTCTTATGGAGAGACGGACACCGGTTTCCAGCGAGAAGGAGGCGGGGCACAGTGAAGTCGTCGGTCGAACCGCTGAAGGCGCGCCGGATCTATCTGCTGCTGCGCGACCGCATCATCGCCGGCGACCTGCCGCCGGGCGAGCGCCTGCCGGGGGAACCGGCGCTGGCCGCCGAGCACGCCGTGTCGCGGGTGACCGTGCGCCGGGCGCTCGACCTGTTGGAGAAGGAAGGGCTGGTGCAGCGCAAGCCTGGCTCCGGCACCTTCGTCCATGACAGCCGCGCGGTCCGTCCGATCGTCGCCGACCTCTCCAACGTGCTGTCGCACCTGATCGACATGGGGCGCAGCACCGACGTGAAGCTGCTCTCCTTCGGCTATGTCGCGCCGCCGGAGGCCATCGCCGAGAGTCTGGGGCTGAAGCCGGGCGAGCGGGTCCAGCGGTCGGTGCGCGTCCGGCTGATCGACGGGGAGCCCTTTTCCTACCTGACCACCCATGTGCCGGAATGGCTCGGCCTGACCTATTCGGAGGCGGAGCTGGCGGCGCGCCCGCTGCTGGAGCTGATCGAACGGTCGGGCGTGAAGACCGAGCGGGCGACCCAGGCGATCAACGCCACGCTGGCCGGGCCGGAGCCGGCGGCGGCGCTCGATCTGGAGATCGGCTCGCCGCTGCTGACGCTGACCCGCATCGTGCACGACCCGTCCGGCCGCGGGGTGGAGCATCTGCACGCGCTGTACCGGCCCGACCGCTACAGCTTCCACATGGATCTGGTGCGCATCGGCGACGACGGGGAGCGGCGCTGGAGCCCGGCCCTGGGCCGGCCGCGCGCATCCGAAATTGCCAAGGCCGAGAAGACCAAGGCCGACAAAAACAAAGCGGGCGAAAAGCCCACCCGCGGCTCGCGGGCCATCAAGCAGAGGAGTTGAGCGTTATGGGACGTTCGGTTCAGGACTCCGCACTCTTCGGCGTTTCCCGCCGCACGGTGCTCAAGGCGGGCGCCGCGGCAGCCGCCTTCGCGACGGTGGGCGCCCCGTCGATTCTGCGGGCGCAGACCCCGGCCGTGAAGATCGGCATCCTCCAGCCGGTGACCGGCGCGCTCGCCCATGACGGCGACCTCGGCCGGCTCGGCGCCGAGATGGCGATCAACGAGATCAACGCGGCGGGCGGCCTCAAGGCGCTGGGCGGCGCCAAGATCGAGATGGTCTTCGGCGACGCCCGCTCCACGCCGGAGGCCGGCACGCAGGAGGTGGAGCGCATGCAGGCCGAGGGCGTGTGCGCCATCGTCGGCGGCTTCGCCAGCCCGATCTGCCTCGCCGCCTCGCAGGCGGCGGCGCGCTACGATCTGCCCTATCTGGTCGATGTCGGCGTGTCGGACCAGATCATGGCGCGCGGCCTGACCAACACCTTCCGCTTCAGCCCCGGCTTCGGCAAGGTCACCCAGGTCGCGCTCGACAACCTGACCAAGATCAACGAGCTGGCCGGCAAGCCGGCGAAGACCGTCGTGCTGGTCCATGAGGACGGCCTGTTCGGCTCCGGCCTCGCCAAGCTGCTGCAGACCGAGCTGCCCAAGCGCGGCTTTGAGATCCTGGAGACCATCGCCCACCCGACTCCGGCGCGCGACATGTCCAACGTGGCGCTGCGCATCCGCTCGCTGAACCCGGATCTCGTCATCCCGTCCAACTACTACGGCGAGTTCGTTCTGCTCGCCCGCACCATGCAGCAGCAGCGCATCAAGCCGAAGGGCGTCTACGCGGTGCTGGGCGGGGCGGCGTCGAACGGACGCTTCGTCAAGGAGTTCCCGCAGGCGGCCCAGAACGTCATCGACTGCAACCACTGGCACGACCCGCAGAATCCGCAGGCCCAGGCGCTGCGCAAGGCGGTGGAGGCGCAGGGCAAGTCCTTCGCCTACAACGTCCCGCTGAACTATTCGAACGTGCTTCTGCTCGCCGACGCCATCGAGCGCGCCGGTTCCGCCGACCGTAAGAAGATCATCGAGGCGCTGAACAGCTCCACCTTCGAGGGCCACATCATGCCCTACGGCCCGACGAAGTTCGTCAACGGCCAGAACGAGGGCGCCACCCCGATCAACACGCAGATCCAGGGCGAGGACATCAAGGTGATCTTCCCCGAGTACTTCGCGGAGGCGAAGGCCAACTTCCCGGCGACGTAACCCGCCGCA
This sequence comes from Azospirillum brasilense, assembly GCF_007827815.1. Classification (GTDB taxonomy): domain Bacteria; phylum Pseudomonadota; class Alphaproteobacteria; order Azospirillales; family Azospirillaceae; genus Azospirillum; species Azospirillum brasilense_C. The sequence goes on along the minus strand of NZ_VITH01000025.1, from coordinate 25,091 downwards.
TCGCCTTCGCACCTCCCGCCGTTCTCCCCGCCCGTCCCGAAGCGCCGCGCACCGGCCGCCCGGACGGGCGGGGGAACCGTTTCCCTCACGCGCGGGCTGCCATGTATTCACCTCAGATCATCCTGGAAGCGGCGCTGAACGGGCTGATGACCGGCGCGGTCTACGCGCTGATCGCCCTCGGCCTGACGCTGATCTACGGCGTGCTCCACATCATCAATTTCGCCCACGGCGCTCTGCTGACCTGCGCGATGTTCGCGGTCTGGGTCGCCTGGGCCTGGCTCGGCCTCGACCCCTATTTGGTGATCGTGCCGCTGGTGCCGCTGATGTTCGTGCTGGGCTACGGGTTGCAGCGCTTCGTCATCGGGCCGGCCAGCCACGGCGACGACGGCAACATCCTCCTGGTCACGCTCGGCCTGTCGATCGTGCTGGAGAACGTGCTTCTGGCGGTCTTCCAGTCGGACACCCGCACGCTCGACACCGATTACTCGTTCCAGGTGGTCGCGCTGGGGCCGCTGCTGCTGTCCTACCCGCGGGTGATCGGGCTGGGGGTGGCGGTGGTGGTCACCGGGCTGCTCTGGCTGGTGCTGAACCGCACCGACACCGGCAAGGCGATCCGCGCCGTTGCCAAGGAGAAGCTGGGCGCCAATCTCGTCGGCATCGACGTGCCGCACGTCTACGCCGTGACCTTCGGGCTGGGCTGCGCCTGCCTCGCCGTGGCCGCCGCGCTGCTGATGCCGACCTTCTACGTCAACCCGCGCATCGGCGGCGCCTTCGTGCTGGTCGCCTTCACGGTGGTGGTGCTGGGAGGCATGGGCTCGCTGCCCGGCGCGCTGCTCGGCGGCCTGTTCATCGGCGTGGTGGAGAGCCTGTGCGGCCTGCTGCTGGGCGACAGCCTGGGGCAGATCGGCATCTTTCTAATCTTCATCGCCGTGCTGCTGGTGCGGCCGACCGGCCTGTTCGGAGCCAAGGCATGACCGCGCGCGACCTGATCCCGATCGTCGTTCTGGCCGTCCTCGCCGCGCTGCTGCCGCTGGTGGTGACCTCCAGCCCGGTGATGAACTTCCTCGTCTTCACGCTGATCGTGGCGTTGGGCGCGCAGGGCTGGAACATCCTGGGCGGCTTCGGCGGCCAGTTCAGCTTCGGCCACGCCGCCTTCTTTGGCACCGGCGCCTATGTGACGGCGATCCTGCAACTGCGCTACGGCGTCAACGCCTGGGCCGGGCTGCTGGTCGCGATGGCGGCGGGGGCGGCGGTCGCCTGGACCATCGGCTTCCTCAGCTTCCGCTCCGGCCTGCGCGGCTCCTACTTCGCGCTGGTGACGCTGGCCTTCGCCGAGGTGTTCCGCATCCTCGCCAACGCGGCCTCCTTCACCGGCGGCGCCGCCGGCCTGCTGATCAAGCTGGACGTCCACCCCGCCAACCTGCAATTCGCCGACCGCGCCGTCTTCTATTGGCTGGTGCTGGCCTTCGTCACCGGGGTGCTGCTGCTGACGCGCTGGATCCAGCGCTCGCGTTTCGGGGCGCAGCTCGTCGCGGTGCGCGAGAACGAGGACGCGGCCAAGGCGCTGGGCGTCGACTCCCTGAAGGTGAAGCTGCGCGCCATCGCCCTGTCGGGCGCGGTGACGGCGCTGTCCGGCTGCCTCTACGCCCAGTATTTCCTCTACATCGACGCCCACATCGCCTACGGCAGCTGGATCTCGGTGGAGCTTCTGCTCGCCCCGATCATCGGCGGCGTCGGCACCGTCTTCGGGCCGGTGGTTGGGGCGCTGACCCTGCACGGGCTGGGCGAACTCGCCAAGCAGTTCGCCGGCCGCATCCCCGGCATCGATCTGATCGTCTTCGGCAGCGTGCTCGTGCTGGCCGTCGCCTTCGCCCGCGGCGGCATCCTGGGCCTGCTGGAGCGGCTGCGCGACCGCGGGCGCGGGATGATGACGCGCGGCGCCAAGGAGGTGTCCCATGCTGGCCGTTGAGTCCGTCTCCAAGCGCTTCGGCGGCCTGATGGCGGTGGACAACGCGTCGCTCGTGCTGGAGCCGGGCGGCATCATCGGCCTGATCGGGCCGAACGGCGCCGGCAAGACCACGCTGTTCTCGATGATCTCCGGCTTCGTCGCACCGAGCGACGGGCGGATCCTGTTCGAGGGCACCGACATCACCGGCGAGGAGCCGCACCGCCGCGCCGAGCGCGGCATCGGCCGGACGTTCCAGATCGTCCAGCCCTTCGCCGGGTTGACGGTGTGCGAGAACATCGCGGTCGGCGCCTATCTGCGCCACGCCAAACGCGCCGACGCCATCGGCAAGGCGCGCGACGTCGCCCGCCGCGTCGGGCTGGCGGCCGAGCTGGACCGGCCGGCCGGCGGGCTGACGGTGGCCGGGCGCAAGCGGCTGGAACTGGCCCGCGCGCTCGCCACCGAGCCGAAGCTGCTGCTGCTGGACGAGGTGCTGGCCGGCCTGAACCCGTCGGAGATCCGCGACATCATCCCGGTGATCCGGGGCATCCGCGACGAAGGGGTGACGATCCTGATGATCGAACACGTCATGCAGGCGGTGATGAACCTGTGCGAGCGCGTCTATGTGCTGGCGCAGGGCCGCATGATCGCCGAGGGCAAGCCCGCCGCCGTCTGCGCGGACCCCCGCGTGATCGAGGCCTATCTCGGCCACGGCGCCGCCGCCCGCCTTGCGGCGGAGGGGGCGGCCCATGGCTGAGGCGCTTCTGAGCATCCAGGGGCTGAAGACCGGCTACGGCGCCACCGAGGTGCTGCGCGGCATCGACATGGCCGTGCTGGATCGCGAGATCGTCACGGTCCTCGGCTCCAACGGCGTCGGCAAGACGACGCTGAACAAGGTGCTGTCGGGCGTGCTGCCGCCCTGGGCGGGGGAAATCCATTTCGCCGGCAGCCGCATCGACGGCCGCTCCGCCGCGCGCATCGTCGAGGAGGGGCTGATCCAGGTGCCGGAAGGCCGCAAGATCTTCCCCAACCTGTCGATCCGCGAGAATCTGGAGCTGGGCAGCTACCGGCGCGGCAAGCCGAACCGGGCGCGTAACCTGGAACGCATCTTCACGACCTTCCCCCGCCTGAAGGAGCGCGAGGGCCAGCTCGCCGGCACGCTGTCGGGCGGCGAGCAGCAGATGCTCGCCATCGGGCGCGGCCTGATGGCCGAACCGCTGCTGCTGATCCTCGACGAACCGTCGCTCGGCCTGTCGCCGCTGGTGGTCGAGGAGATGTTCGGGCTGATCCGCCAATTGAACGCGGGCGGGCTGGCGATCCTGCTGGTCGAGCAGAACGTCGTCCAGTCGCTGGAGGTCGCCCGCCGCGCCTACATCCTCGAAAACGGCGTCTTCGCGCTGTCGGGACCGTCCGACGAGATCGCGCGCGACCCCGAATTGAAACGCACCTATCTCGGCCTCTAGGGGCCGTCCGCTCGGGAGCGGTGACATGACAAGCCTGTCCTTTGACGTGAAGCCGGCGAGCCAACTGCTCGCCGCCGCCCGCCCGTCCTGGCTCGACCGTTGGGGCACCTTCGCCGCCGGCCTGACCTTTGCCGACCTGCCGGCCACGGTGGTGGAGCGGGCGAAGCTGGTGCTGCTGGACTGCGTCGGCGTGATCGCCGCCGGCATGCAGGAGCCGGAATGCCGCGCGCTCGCCGCCCGCCTCGCCGAGACCGGCGGTTCCGGCGATTGCCCGGCCATCGGCAGCGGTCGGGGCTTCGCCGTCGGGTCCGCCGCCTTCCTCAACGGTCTGGCCGGAACCATGCTGGAACTGGACGAGGGCAACCAGTACGCCCGCGGCCATCCGGCGATCCACGTCGTGCCGGCCCTTCTCGCCGCCGGCTCTCGCCTGAAGGCGTCCGGCGCCGACCTGCTGACCGCACTGGCGCTCGGCTACGAGATCGGGTCGCGCATCGGCATTGCCGCCAAGCTGCTGGTCACCACCCACCCGCACGGCACCTGGGGCACGGCGGGGGCGGCGCTGGGCGTGGCCCATCTGAACCGCGCCGACGCGGCGATGATGATCGAGACGCTCAACATCGCCTCGACCCTCGGCCTCGCCACCAGCCGGCGGACGATGCTGGAGGGCGGCACGGTGCGCAACGCCTACGCCGGGGTGTCGAACCAGCTCGGCCTGACCGCCTGGGATCTGGCGGCAAGCGGCATCATCGGCGAGACCGACGGGGTCGGCAGCGTGTTCGGCGGCGTCATCGCCACCGACTTCCGGCCGGAGCTGATGGTCGAGGAGGTGGGCGAACGCTGGGAGATCGCCCGCAACTACTTCAAGCGCCACGCCGCCTGCCGCTACACCCACGGCGCGCTCGACGCGCTGGGCGACATCGTGGCGCAGGCCGGCGGGCGGATCGACCCGGCGGAGGTCGCGGCCATCGAGGTCGACACCTACGTCTGGGCCGCCCAACTCGACGGGGCCGAGCCGAAGAACATGCTGGCGGCGAAATTCTCGCTGCCCTTCGCGCTGGCGACCTTCCTCGCCAACGGCGCCGCCACGCCGGACGCCTTCCGCGACGGCGCCCGCCAGGACGCGGCGACCCGCGAGCTTGCCCGCCGGGTGACCGTGCGCGAGGACCGCGGCCTGACCGCCCGTCTTCCCGGCCTGCGCCCGGCCCGCGTCCGCCTGACCCTGGCCGACGGCCGGCGCTTCGAGGCTGAGGCGCTGACCAACAAGGGCGACACCGAGGACCCCCACAGCCCGGACGAGGTGCGCGCCAAGTTCGCCGACCTCGCCGGCCCGGTCTGGGGTGCGTCCCACGCCGCCGCCATTGCCGACTGCGTCGCGTCGATCGACCGCGCGGCCGACCTTTCAACCCTGACCCGGCTTCTGTCGGCGCCCGCCGCCGCCGGGGGGAGCGTCTGAAATGACCCGACCCGACCTCACCTTCAAACAGCGGCTTTCCGAGGACCGCGTCGTCCTGGCTCCCGGCGTCTACGACGCCTTCACCGCCTCGCTGGCGGCGGCGGCGGGGTTCGAGGCGCTGTATCTGTCGGGCGCGGCCATCGCTTACACCCGGCTCGGCCGGCCCGACATCGGGCTGGTCTCGGTCAGCGAGGTTGCGGACACCATCGCGCTGGTGCGCGACCGCGTGCCGACGCCGCTGGTGGTGGACGCCGACACCGGCTACGGCAACGCGCTGAACGTGCAGCGCACCGTGCGCATGTTCGAGCGGGCCGGGGCCACTGCGCTTCAGCTTGAGGATCAGAGCTTTCCCAAGCGCTGCGGCCACCTGACCGACAAGGCGGTGATCCCGGCCGGCGAGATGGCCGGCAAGATCAAGGCGGCGGTCGATGCCCGGACCAGCGAGGGCACTCTGATCATCGCGCGCACCGACGCGGTGGCGGTGGAGGGCGTCCCGGCGGCGCTCGACCGCGCCCGGCTCTACGTCGAGGCCGGCGCCGACGTGCTGTTCGTCGAGGCGCCGAAGAGCCGGGAGCAGCTCTCCGCCATCGCCACCGACCTCGGCGGCATCCGCCCGCTGCTCGCCAACATGGTGGAGGGCGGGCAGACGCCGATCAGCTCCGCCGCCGACCTCGGCGATCTCGGCTACCGGCTGGTGATCTTCCCCGGCGGCATCGTGCGGGCGCTGGCCCGGCAGGCTCAGGACTATTACGCGTCGCTGGCGCAGCATGGCACCACCCAGCCCTTCCGCGACCGCATGTTCGACTTCAACGCGCTGAACGATCTCATCGGCACGCCGGAGATGCTGGCGCTCGGCGAAACCTACAAGGACTTCACCTCCGCAAAGCGGGAGGACGCGGCATGACCACCAAGACCACCACAATCGACCCCGTCACGCTGGCCGTCCTCAAGGGCCGGCTGGAGCAGATCGCCGACGAGATGGACGCGACGCTCTACCGTTCCGCCTTCAACCCGATCATCGCCGAGGCGCGCGACGCCTGCCACGGCCTCTACCACGCCGAGACCGGCGCCACGCTGGTGCAGGGCACCAATGGCCTGCCGATCTTCGTCGGCGCCATGGCCTTCGCGGTCAAGGCGGTGATCGACAAGGTGGCGCGGGAGGGCGACCTGCACCCCGACGACATCTTCCTGTTCAACGACCCCTACGACGGCGGCACCCATCTGAACGACTTCCGGCTGGTGCGGCCGATCTTCCGCCAGGGCCGGCTGTTCTGCTGGATGGCGTCGGTCGGCCACTGGCTCGACATCGGCGGCAACGTGCCCGGCAACTTCAACGCGCGGGCCACCGACAGCTTCCAGGAGGGCGTGCGCATCCCGCCGGTGAAGCTGGTCAAGGCCGGGGCGATGAACCATGACCTGCTGGCGATCCTCGCCGCCAACTCCCGCGTGCCGGTGTCCAACTACGGCGACCTGAACGGGCAGCTCAACGCGCTCGACCTCGGCGTGCGCCGCCTGACCGAGCTGCTGGACGAGCATGGCGAGGACACCGTCGCCGCCGCCTTCGACGCCTTCACCGCGCGGGCCGAGGCGCTGATGCGCAGCGCGCTGTCCAGGCTGCCCGACGGCACCTACAGCTTCGAGGATTATCTCGACAACGACGGCATCACCGCCGACCGCCTGCGCATCGCGCTCGACCTGACCATCGCGGGCGACCGCATGGTGCTGGACTTCTCCCGCTCCTCGGCCCCCTGCGCCGGGCCGCTCAACATCGCCTATTCCACGGCGGTCGCCTGCTGCTACGTCGCGCTGAAGCACGTCTTCACCGACGTGCCGGCCAACGCCGGCTGCCTCAACCCGATCACCTTCGTCATCCCCGAGACGACGCTGCTGGCGGTGAAGCCGCCCAAGCCGGTCGGCGGCTACACCGAGACCATCCTGCGCGTCATCGGCGTGGTCTTCGGCGCGCTGGCCCTGGCCGATCCGGCCCGCGCCACCGCGGCACCCTTCGGCACGATCAACGCGCTGTCGCTGGCCGGCCACCGTCCGGACGGCTCGCGTTGGGTGATGTTCTCCTTCTTCGGCGGCGGTCTGGGCGGCAACCCGGAGAGCGACGGGCTGAACCACGCCAACAACCCGATCTCCACCGCCACCATTCCGCCGGTGGAAATCCTTGAAGCCGCCTACCCGGTGATGTTCACCCAATGGGCGCTGCGCCCGGATTCCGCCGGGGCCGGCCTGCACCGCGGCGGGCTGGGCGCCGTCTACGAGATCGAGGCGCTGACCGCCGCCGACGTCTTCCTGCTGGGCGAGCGTGGCGTCTTCGCGCCCTTCGGGGTGGCCGGCGGCACGCCCGCGGCGCTGAACCGCTTCGTCTGGCAGAGCGACGAGGGCGAGAAGTCGCCGCCGCTCGCCTCCAAGGTCACCGACGTGAAGATCCGCGACGGCCAGCGCGTCCGGCTGGAGACGCCGGGCGGCGGCGGCTGGGGCGACCCGCGCCGCCGCGACGCCGAGGCTGTGGCCCGCGACGTGCGGCTCGGCTACCTCGGCGCCGAGGCCGCGCGCAGCGCCTACGGCGTGGCGCTGACCGACGACGGCGCGCTCGACGTCGCCGCCACCGCGGCGCTCCGCGAAACCTCCGCCGCCTGACGAATCCGGAAGCAAGACCATGAGCAACGGTATCACCAAGGGCGCCATCGTCGGCGTCGATGTCGGCGGCACCTTCACCGACCTGTTCCATTACGACGAGGCGCGCGGCAGCTTCCGCACCGCCAAGGTCCCGTCCAACCGCGGCGATGAGGCGGTCGGCTTCCTCGCCGGCCTGCAGAGCTTCGGCCCGGTCTCCGAACTGGGCTCCATCGTCCACGGCACCACGGTCGGCACCAACGCGCTCTTGGAGCGCAAGGGCGCCAAGGTCGGACTGATCACCACCGCCGGCTTCCGCGACGTGCTGGAGATGCGCCGCCGCGACCGCCGCCAGACCTGGGGCCTGTGGGGCGACTTCGTTCCCGTGGTCGACCGCGATCTGCGGTTGGAGGTGGCGGAGCGCACGCTGGCCGACGGCACCGTCCGCGCCGCCGTCGATCCCGACGAGGTGCGCGCCGCCGCTCGCCGTCTGGCCGAAATGGGCGCCGAGGCGCTGGCCATCGTCTTCATCAACGCCTACGCCAACCCGGCCAACGAGCTGGCGGCGCTGGAGGCGGCGCGCGCGGTGTGGCCCAACGCCAACCTCGAATGCTCCTCGCGCATCCTGCCGGAGATCCGCGAGTTCGAGCGCACCTCGACCACCGCGCTGAACGCCTATCTCCAGCCGGTGGTCGGCAGCTACCTCGCCAAGCTCGACAACGCGCTGGCGGGGGAGGGGTTCGGCGGGCGCTTCCACATCGTGCAGTCGAACGGCGGCGTCATGTCCACCGACACCGCCCGGCGCCTGCCGGTGCGCACCGCCCTGTCGGGTCCGGCGGCCGGCGTCATCGCCGCGGCGGCGATCTCCAAGGCGGCGGGCTTCCCCAACGTCATCACCGGGGACCTCGGCGGCACCAGCTTCGACGTGTCGCTGGTGGTGGAGGGGCAGACCATGCTGGCCGCCCAGACCACCATCGACTTCGGTCTGGTCGTCCGCACGCCGATGATCGAGATCACCACCATCGGCGCCGGCGGCGGCTCCATCGCTGGGGTCGATCCCGGCGGCATGCTCCAGGTCGGGCCGGAGAGCGCCGGCTCGCGGCCGGGGCCGGTCTGCTACGGCCAGGGCAACACCCGCCCGACGCTGACCGACGCCAACGTGCTGCTCGGCCGCATCAACGCGGAGCGGCCGATCGGCGGCAAGCTCGCCCGGCTGGACGTCGACGCCGCCCGCACCGCCATCGCCACCCACGTCGCCGAGCCGCTCGGCCTCGACGTCATGGCGGCGGCGGAGGCGGTGGTGCGCATCGCCAACAGCAAGATGGCCGGCGCCATCCGCCTCGTCTCCATCGAGCGCGGGCACGACCCGGCCAAGTTCGCCGCCGTGCCCTTCGGCGGCGGCGGCGCGTTGCATGTCGGCGCCCTCATCAAGGAGGTCGGGCTGAAGGCGGCGCTGGTGCCGCGCTTCCCCGGCGTGACCTCGGCGCTCGGCTGCGTCATCGCCGACATCCGGCACGATCAGGTGCAGACGGTGAACCTGCCGCTGGCCAGCATCGACGCCGGGTCGCTCGACCGCCGCATGGTGGAGGAGGCGACCGCCGCCCGCGCCGTGGTGGAGTCCGCCGGCCTCAGCGTCGAGCGCATCGACCTCGTCTTCGAACTCGACATGCACTACATCGGCCAGACCCACACGGTCGCCGTGCCGCTGCCGGTGTCGGTTGAGAATGGCACGACAGGCGTCGACGAGGCGACCATCCGCGCCGCCTTCGAGCGCGCCTATCAAGCGTCCTTCAGCCGGCTGCTGCCGGGCGTCGGCGCCAAGATCGTCAACCTGCGCACCGCCGCCATCGGCCGTCGTCCGCATTTCGACCTCGCCGCCCTGGCCCCGGCCGCCGGAACGACGGTCGAGGGCGCCCACGCCGGCTCGCGGCCCGTCTGGTTCGACGGGGCGTGGCACGACACGGCGGTCTACAACCGCCTCGATCTGCCGGTCGGTGCGCACATCCAGGGTCCGGCGATCCTGGAGCAGCCGGACGCCACCACCGTCATCGACCCCGACCTCAGCGCCCGCGTCGACGGCTACGGCAACGTCATCGTGGAAAGGAGCGCCCGATGAGCGGCACCGCCATTCCGATGGAGCGCACCGCGCTTCTGGTCTGCGACCTGCAGAACGATTTCCTCCACCCGGAGGGGGCCTACGGCCGCGCCGGCCAGACGGCGCCGGACATCCTGGCGCTGCCGGAGCGGGTGAAGCCGCTGGCCGACCTGTTGCGGTCGCGCGGCGGCTGGGTGATCTCCACCAACTTCACCCTGGTGCCGGGCCGGTGCGGCGAGCCGATGATCTCGCCCCACCTGAAGGCGCTGCGGCCCTTCCTGGCGAAGGGCGACTTCCAGCCGGGCGGCTGGGGACACCGCACGGTGGACGTGCTCCAGCCCGTCGATGTCGAGGTGGAGAAGATCGCTTATTCCGCCTTCTACATGTCGCGGCTGGAGTGGGTGCTGCGCAAATGCGGGGTGGAGCGGCTGCTGGTCTGCGGCATCGTCACCAACGGCGGTGTCGCCTCCACCGTGCGCGACGCCCATGTCCGCGACTTCGACACCATCCTTCTGGAGGACGGCTGCGCCGCCTTCACGCCGCAGGTCCATGACGTCTCGGTCGCCGCTCTGCGCCCGGTCTGCCGTGTGGCGACGGTCGCGGCGATGCTGGAGGAGTTGACCGCGCCATGAGCCGCATCCTGCCCGCCGACGGGGTGACGTTCGAATTCACGGTGCCCGTCGTCGTGATCGGCGGCGGTGCGGCCGGGATGATCGCAGCGCTCGCCGCCCATGAGCGCGGGGCGGAGGTTCTGGTGCTGGAGCGCGACGCGCTGCCCCAGGGTTCCACCGCCCTGTCGGCCGGCCTGATCCCGGCGCCGGGCACGCGCTGGCAGCGTGCCGCCGGGATTGAGGACAGCCCCGAGCGCTTCGCCGCCGACATCATTGCCAAGGCAAAGGGGGAGCCTGACCCGGCGGACGTCTCCCGCGTCGCCCACGCGGTCGGCCCGGCGCTGGAATGGCTGGCCGACCGCTATGGCCTGCCGTTCTCGGTGGTCGACAACTTCACCTATCCCGGCCACAGCGCCCGGCGCATGCACGGGCTGCCCAGCCGGTCGGGGGCGGAGCTGATCGACCGGCTGCGCGGCGCTGTCGAGGCCGCCGGCATCGACGTGCTGTGCGAGGCGCAGGTGACCGCGCTCCACGCCGACGGCCCGCGCGTCCGCGGCGTCGAGGTCACCCGGCCCGACGGCAGCGTCGAGCGGGTCGGCTGCGCGGCGCTGATCCTCGCCTGCAACGGCTATGGCGGCAACAGGGCGTTGGTCGAGCGCCATGTGCCGGAGCTGGCCGACGCGCTCTATTTCGGCCACCCCGGCAACCAGGGCGACGCGCTTCTCTGGGGTGAAGCGCTGGGGGCGGCGACGCGGCATCTGTCGGGGCATCAGGGCCACGGCTCGGTCGCCCACCCCGCCGGCATCCTGGTCACCTGGGCGACGGTCACCGAAGGCGGCGTGCAGGTGAACAGCGCGGGCCAGCGCTTCTCCAACGAGGCGCAGGGCTATTCGGAGCAGGCCGCCGTCGTGCTGCGCCAGCCCGACGGCATCGCCTGGACCGTCTTTGACGAGCGCATCGCCGCCGTCGCCCGCCAGTTCGAGGATTTCCGGCAGGCCGAAGCGATGGGCGCGGTGCTCGGCGCCGACAGCCCGGCGGACCTCGCCCGTCTGATGAAGGTCGACGCGGACGCTCTGGCCGCCACCTTGGCCGAGGTCGACCGGTTGAAGGCAGCGGGGGAAAGCGACGGCTTCGGCCGGAGCTTCGCCGGCTCGGCGCCGCTGGCGGCACCCTACCGCGCCGTCCGCGTCACCGGCGCTCTGTTCCACACCCAGGGTGGGCTGGTGGTCGATGACGACGCCCGCGTCTTGGGCGGGCAGGGCAGGCCGCTGCCCAACCTCTACGCCGCCGGCGGGGCCGCCTGCGGCGTGTCGGGAGCGAAGGCGTCCGGCTACCTGTCCGGCAACGGGCTGCTGACCGCGGTGGCGCTGGGGCGCATCGCTGGAGCCGCCGCGGCGGACGCCGTGAAGGAGGAAAGCACCCCATGACGTCGCACCACCGCAGCCTGTTCGACAAGGTCTGGGACGCCCATCTTGTGGCGACCCGGCCGGACGGGCAGGCGTTGCTCGCCATCGACCGCCATTTCCTGCACGAGGGCTCCTTCCACGCCTTCGGCATGATCGACCACGCCAAGCGCCCGGTGCGCCGGCCGGAGCTGACCTTCGCCGTCGCCGACCATTACGTGCCCTCGCACAGCCGCGCCAAGCCGATCGCCGATCCGGAGATCGCCAACATGGTGACGATGCTGGAGGCGAATGCCGGGCGCCACGGCCTGCGCCATTTCGGGCTGCACGACCCGGCGCAGGGCATCGTCCATGTGCTGGCTCCGGAGCAGGGGCTGACCCTGCCGGGCCTGACCATCGTCTGCGGCGACAGCCACACCTCCACCCACGGCGCCTTCGGCGCGCTCGCCTTCGGCATTGGCGCCACCGAGGTCTCGCATGTGCTGGCGACCCAGACCCTGTGGCAGCGCCGGCCCAGGACCATGCGCGTCACCGTCGATGGAGAGTTGGGCGCGCATGTGACGGCCAAGGACCTGATCCTGGCGGTGATCGGTTTCATCGGCGCCGACGGGGCGGCCGGCCACGTCATCGAATACGCCGGCAGCGCCATCCGCGCCCTGTCGATGGAGGGCCGGCTGACCGTCTGCAACATGTCGATCGAGGCGGGGGCGCGGGCCGGCATGATCGCCCCCGACGACACCACCTTCTCCTGGATCGAGGGGCGGACCTACGCCCCCAAGGGGGAGCTGTTCGACCGTGCGGTCGAACATTGGCGCACCCTGCCGAGCGACCCGGACGCCGCCTTCGACCGCGAGGTGTCGCTCGACGCCGCGGCCATCGCCCCCTCGGTCACCTGGGGCACCAGCCCGGAGACCGCGGTGCCGGTCACCGGTGCGGTTCCCGATCCCGGCGCCGAGAGCGACCCGGTGCGCGCCGGCCAGATGCGGAAGATGCTCGACTACATGGGGCTGACCCCCGGCACGCGGCTGGAGGAGGTCGGCATCGACCGCGTCTTCATCGGTTCCTGCACCAACGCCCGGCTGGAGGACCTGCGTGCCGCCGCCGCGGTGCTGCGCGGCCGCCGCGCCGTGGTGCCGGGGCTGGTGGTTCCGGGATCGGTCCCGGTGCGCCGTCAGGCGGAGGCGGAGGGGCTGGACCGCGTCTTCACCGACGCCGGCCTGGAGTGGGGCGAGCCCGGCTGTTCGATGTGCGTCGGCATCAACGGCGACCTCGTCCCGGCGGGGGAGCGCTGCGCCTCGACGACCAACCGCAACTTCCCTGGTCGCCAAGGGCCGAACGCGCGCACGCATCTGATGAGCCCGGCGATGGCCGCCGCCGCCGCCGTGACCGGCAAACTCACCGATGTCCGGACGCTCGATGTCCGCAAGCTGGGAGTTTCGTAAGGATGGACCCCTTCGTCACGCTGACCGCGCCGGCGGTGCCGCTCGACATCGCCAACATCGACACCGACCAGCTTCTCCCGGCGCGTTTCCTGAAGAAGCCGCGCAGCGCCGGCTACGGCAACTTCCTGCTCCGTGACGAGCGCAAGCCCGGCTTTCCCCTGGACGATCCCGCCTACGCCGGCGCCCGAGTGCTGGTGACCGACCGCAACTTCGGCTGCGGCTCGTCGCGGGAGGGTGCGGTCTACGCGCTGGTGGACGGCGGGTTCCGCTGCGTCGTCGCCCCCAGCTTCGGCGACATCTTCGCCGCCAACGCCGCCAAGAATGGCCTGCTGACCATCACCCTGCCGGAGGAGACGGTGGCGGAGCTGCGCCGCCAATTGCAGGAGACGCCGGGCGCCGCCGTCACCGTGGACCTGCCGGCCCAGACCCTGACCGGCCCGGACGGTCGGCCGCTGGCCTTCGCCATCGACCCGTTCAAGAAGGAATGCCTGATCGAGGGGCTCGACGACGTGGCGCTGACGCTGCGCCACCAGGACGCCATCGACGCCTTCGACCGCGCCGACGCCGCGGCGCGGCCCTGGCTGGTGCCGGGCACCTGACGGGGCGTTGACGGCCCGGCGCCGGATTACGACGCCGCGTCGCAGACCACCCGGTTGCGACCGCCGTTCTTCGCGCGGTACAGCGCCTCGTCCGCCCGGGCGAGCACCGCGGCGATGCCGGTCTCGGCCGGTCGCAGCGCGCTGACCCCGATGCTGACGGTGAAGGAGAGGACGGACCCGGCGCCGTTGGCGATCCGCACGTCGGTTTCGGCCAGCGCCCGGCGCAGCCGCTCCGCCAGCAGAGCCGCCCCCTGCGGCGGCGTCTCCGGCAGCAGAATGGCGAACTCCTCTCCGCCCAGCCGGCCCAGGACGTCGGCGCCGCGCACCAGGGACCGGCAGACGCGGACCACGCTGCGGATCGCCTCGTCGCCGGTGGCGTGGCCGTAGGTGTCGTTGACCTTCTTGAAATGGTCGATGTCCAGCATGATCGCCGACAAGGGCTGGCCGCTGCGCTGCGCCCGCGCCACCTCGTCGGCGGCCCGCGCCATGAAGCGCCCGCGGTTCAGCGCCCCGGTCAGGGAATCGGTGGTGGCGAGCCGTTCCAACTGCCGCTGCATGTCGACCACGCGGGAGGCGGCGAGCAGCCGGGCGCGCAGCCATGTCAGGTCCAGCGGCTTGCGCAGGAACTCGTCGGCGCCGTTCTCCACGACCTCGAAGAACTGGTTGGTGATGCTGCCGGGGATCATCAGCATCAGGTAGAGGTGCCGTTCCCGCTGGGCCGCGCGCAGGTGCCAGCAGACCTCCACGCCCTCCATGGCGCCGACGCGGAAATCGACCAGCGCGATGTCGATGGGCTCCTCGCGGCAGCGCGCCAGCGCCGCCTGACCGCTTTCGGCAAAGGCCGTCTGATGGCCGAAGCCTTCAAGCTGCTGGCACAACACCGTGCGCGCCATGCGCGAATCGTCCACCACCAAAATCCGCATGCGGCCTCCACGACCATGGCTCCAGAGAATCACAAAGCCCTGAAGGAAACATTACAACCGTATGGATTTTCGAATGAACCCGCATCAACGGCTGTCCTGCTCCTGTTCGACCGAAAACAGCGTTGATGCAATCAAGGCTTGGTCAGGACTGGTGATTTTTCAACAATGAGGCGGTGCCTTCGATGGCCGTCTCAGCCCGCGAGGATCATCACGCGCCGCTTGGTCGAGACCTGCGAGGCCGGAACGGCAGCGGCGTCCGCCACCGCGCGTTGATGTCGTTCCCATAGTGTACATCAATCACCGTCGGTTTTCCGGACCCGCGTGTCGTTCCATCCGAGGGGCCGCCCGTTCCGCGCGCGCAGTTCCAGCCGCGCCACCGGCGCGCCGCTTTCGGCATCGACCAGCGAGGAGTGCGGTTCGCCGGGGCGGTAGAGATGGTCTTCACCCCATTGCCGCAGCGCGACGATGACGAGGAAGAGGCCGCGTCCCTTCTCGGTCAGGACATATTCGCGATAGGCGCTGCCGTCGGAGGCCGGCACGGTTTCCAGAATGCCGCGCCCGGTCAGGTCGCGCAGCCGTGTCGCCAGCATGCCCTTGGCAATGCCGAGGCCGGTCTGAAACTCGCTGAACCGCCGCACCCCGTCGAAGGCGTCGCGGATGATGAGCAGCGACCACCAGTCGCCAATGACATCGAGCGAGCGTGCGACCGGGCAGTCGGCGTCCCAAAGGCTGACCCGCTTGACCATGACCAGAACCCTTCAACCGCCCAATGTGGTCCTAAAATAGAACTGGATTTCCCGGCGCGCAAGTGGTCTCAACATAAAACCAGATTGCGTTTCACCAACGGGGTGTCCATGCCGCACGAAAGCAGCCCACGGCACCGGCCGGGCGCCGGGTTATCGAGGGTCACAGGGCTGATTTTCGCCGCCGCCGCCGGCCTCAGCGTCGCAAACATCTATGCCGCGCAACCCCTGCTCGACGCGATGGCGCGGGATTTCGGGATTCCACCCGCCGCGATCGGTCTCGTGGTGACGCTGACGCAGCTTGGCTATGGGCTGGGCCTGATCGTCCTGGTTCCACTCGGGGATCTCGTGGACCGTCGTCGGCTGATTGTCGGGCAAGGCGTCCTGTCCGTCGTCGCGCTGGCCGCCGTCGCCACGGCGCGGACGGAGGGGATGCTGTTCGCTGGCATGGCGGCGGTCGGGCTGCTCGCGGTGGTCGTCCAGGTGCTGGTGTCCTTCGCGGCGGCGCTCGCCACCCCCGCCGAGCGCGGCAGGGCCGTCGGCATGGTCACGAGCGGCGTCGTGATCGGCATCCTCGGCGCGCGCTCCGTTGCCGGTCTGCTCGCCGACCTCGGAGGCTGGCGCGCGGTCTATCTGGCCTCGGCGGCTCTCACGCTGGCGATGGCCGGCCTGCTGTGGCGGGTCCTCCCGCGCAACCTGCCGCCGGCCAGCACGGACAACTACGCCGCGGCGCTGCGCTCGATCCCCGTCCTGTTCCTGACCGACCGCGTGCTGCTGGTTCGCGGCGTCCTCGCCCTGCTGATCTTCGCGGCGTTCAGCGCCTTCTGGACCGCGCTGGTGCTGCCGCTCAGCGCCGAGCCGTTCGGCTATTCCCACTCCCGGATCGGCCTGTTCGGGCTGGTCGGCATGGCGGGCGCCGTCGCCGCGACGGGGGCAGGAAGGCTGGCGGATCGCGGCCTCGCCCAATGGACCACGGGCGCCGCGCTCACGCTGCTTGTGGCGTCGTGGGGGCTGATCGCGTTGCTGCCGGTGTCCCTTCCCGGTCTGCTCGTCGGCGTCGTGACGCTCGACCTCGCGGTGCAGGCGGTCCATGTCAGCAACCAGAGCATCATCCTCGACCGACACCCGCAGGCGCGCAGCCGCCTCGTCGGCGGCTACATGGCGTTCTATTCCCTCGGCAGCGCGCTCGGCGCCATCGCGGCGACGATGGCCTATGCCCACGCCGGCTGGGCGGGTGTCTCGACGCTGGGGGCCGCGATCAGCGCGGCGGCATGGCTGACATGGGGCTTCACACGCCGCAGCCCGGCTCCGCCCGGGCGTGCCTGACGTGTCCAAAGCGCATCAACCTTTCCATGAGCCGAGCAGCACCTCCAGAAAGCGGGCCGCCATCGGCGAGAGGATGGCGCCGTGCCGGCGCACGACGCCGATCGTCCGGAAAATCTTCGGGTGGCTCAGCGGGATGGTGCGGATGATGGGATGGCCGGAGGCCGGGGTGGCGAGCTTGGGAAGCACCGCGACGCCGAGCCCGGCCTCCACCAGCCCGAGCGAACTGGCGAGGTGCGTGATCTCGTAGGACCAGTTGAGCTTCAGGCCGTGCTGCGCCAGGGCGTTGTCGATCAGCGCCCGGTTGCCGCTGGTCCGACCCACGGTGATGACCCGATGGGCCGCCAACTCGTCCCAGCCGACTTCCTGGCGGGAGGCCAGCGGGTGATCGTGCCGGCAGGCGACGACGAAGGGGTCCTCGGCCAGCGGCGTGAACTCGATGTCCGGATGCGACGTGCCGATGAAGTTGATGCCGAAATCGGCCTCGCCGCGGGCCACCGCCTCCAGCCCCTCGTTGGCGCCGAGGTCCAGGATGCGGATGCGGATGCGCGGGAACGCGATGCTGAAGCGGCTGATCGCGTTCGGCAGGAAGTAGAACACCGCCGTCGGAACGGAGGCGATGGTGATCTGCCCGCCGCTCCGCGCCCCCAGGTCGCTGATCCCCAGCAGCGATGACTCGAACTCGTCCAGGAAGCGCCGGACCTTGGGGATGAAGTCGCGTCCGACCATGGTCAGGGCGACGTGGCGGGTCGAGCGCTCGAACAAAGCGACGCCCAGCGTGTCCTCCAGCTTCTGGATGCGGCGGCTGAGCGCCGGCTGCGAGAGGTTCAGCAACTCGGCGGCGCGGTTGAAGCTGCCCAGTTCGGCCACCGCCACGAAGGCTTTCAGATCGACCAGTTCGAAATTCATGCTCTCCTCCCCGCGGCGGCGCCTATTGATGCGCAATGCGCAATAATATCCCGAATCATTGCATTTAACAAATACGGTTCCGGGGCGGAATATCTGTCCATCGGCTTTCTTCGCCGCGACGGCGAGACCAAGAGACAGCAAGCGCCATGAACCACCTGACCAGCCGCCAGATCGGCATTCCCTGCGTGATGATGCGCGGCGGAACCTCCCGCGGGCCCTTCTTCCTGGCATCCGACCTTCCAGCATCCCCGGCGGAGCGCGACGCCCTTCTGCTCTCCGTCATGGGGGCGGGGAACGACCTGGGGATCGACGGCATCGGCGGCGGCAATCCCCTGACCAGCAAGGTCGCCATCGTCGGTCCCGCCACCCTGGCCGGCGCCGACGTGGATTATCTGTTCGCCCAGGTGCGGGTGCAGGAAGGGGTGGTCGACACCTCGCCCAACTGCGGAAACATGCTGGCCGCGGTCGCCCCCTTCGCCATCGAGGCCGGGCTGGTCCCGGCGACCGACGGCGTGACGGTGGTGCGCATCCACAACGTCAACACCGGCAAGCTGATCGAGGCGCGCGTCCAGACCCCGGACGGCCGGGTGACCTACGAGGGCGAGGCCGTCATCGACGGCGTGCCCGGCACCGCGGCGCCCATCCACCTCGCCTTTCTCGACGCGGCGGGCGCCAACACCGGCCGGCTGCTGCCCACCGGGGCGCCGATCGACCGCATCGGCGGGATCGAGGTGTCCTGCATCGACGCCGCCATCCCGGTGATGCTGGTCCGCGCCGCGGACCTGGGCAAGACGGGGCATGAGCCGATGGACAGCTACCGGCTCGACCGGGTCTTCATGGCCCGGCTGGAGGCGCTGCGCGTCGAGGCCGGCCGCCGCATGGGCTTCCCCAACGCCGCCGGCATGGTGATCCCCAAGCCCGTCCTGCTGGCGCCGCCGACCCGCGGCGGCACGCTCGCCGTGCGCTATTTCATGCCGCACGACTGCCACCGGGCGATGGCCATCACCGGGGCCGTTGCCACCGCGACCGCCTGCACGATTCCGGGAACCGTCGCCTCCGCGCTGGCCGGACGGATGGCGCTGCCCGGCGACGTCACCTTCGAGCATCCAGCCGGCCGGCTGACCGTCCGCCTCGATCCGGGTGCCGGTCAATCAGCCCCCACCGCCAGCATCCTGCGCACATCACGACGCCTGTTCGAGGGAACCGTGTTCGCACGGCCATCGGACCCGCCGCGGGCCGCCATGGCCGCCTGACCCAACAGCACACGAAGGAGGAAACGCCATGCGCCTACAAACGGGAGAGCAAACCCCGGCGCCGACCAAGCCCAAGGCCTTTTACAAGGCTCTCTATTTCCAGGTCGTCGTCGGCCTGACCCTGGGCATCCTGGCCGGCCATTTCTGGCCGGACTTCGGGGCCTCGCTGAAGCCGCTCGGCGACGGGTTCGTCAAGCTGGTCAAGATGATGATCGCGCCGGTCGTCTTCTGCACCATCGTCAGCGGCATCACCAGCCTCAACGACACCCGCGAGATCGGCAAGACGCTGGTCAAGTCGATGGCGCTGTTCTACGCGCTGACGGTGGCGGCGCTGCTCATCGGGCTGGCCGCGGTCATGATCATCGAGCCCGGCGTCGGCATGCACGTGTCGGCGGCGTCGCTCGACCCCACGGTGGCGGCGCGCTACGCCAAGCAGGCGGCTCCGGTCGGCTTCACTGATTTCGTACTGCACATCATCCCGCATTCCTTCTTCGGCGCCTTCGCCGAGGGCGAGGTGCTGCCGGTGCTGCTCATCTCCGTCCTGGTCGGCTTCGGGCTGACGCGGGTCGGCAAGGCCGGCGAGCCGGTGGTCCAGGGCATCGAGTCCTTTTCCCACGTCCTGTTCGCCGCCTTCGGCTTCATCATGAAGCTCGCTCCGATCGGCGCCTTCGGCGCGATGGCCTTCACCGTGGGCAAATACGGCATCGACAGCATCGGCTCGCTCGGCCTGCTGATCCTGACCTTCTACGTCGCCTGCGGCTTCTTCCTGGTGGTCGTCATCGGCACGCTGGCGCGGCTGCACGGCTTCAGCCTGTGGAAGGTGCTGCGCTACTTCCGCGAGGAGCTGCTGATCGTGCTCGGCACCTCGTCCTCCGAGCCGGTCTTGCCGCGCGTGCTGCAGAAGCTGGAGGCGCTGGGCTGCAAGAAGGGCGTCTCCGGTCTCGTGCTGCCCATGGGCTACTCGTTCAATCTCGACGGGACGGCGATCTACCTGACGCTGGCCTCCCTGTTCATCGCCCAGGCCTGCGACATCCACCTGTCGGGTGGCCAGATCTTCGCCATGCTCGGCGTCATGCTGCTGACCTCGAAGGGGGCGGCCGGTGTCACCGGCAGCGGCTTCGTCGCCCTGGTCGCCACGCTGACGGTGATGCCGGACCTTCCGGTGGCGGGCGTCGCTCTGCTCGTCGGCATCGACCGCTTCATGTCCGAGGCCCGCGCCCTGACCAGCATCATCAGCAACTGCGTCGCCAGCATCGTCGTTTCGATCTGGGAGAACGCCTGCGACCGCGATGTCCTGCAGCGGGAGCTGAACCAGTGCTACGGCACCACCGAGCGGCGCCTGGATGAGAAGGGCGACATCGCCGTCCTGCCGCTGACCGCCCCCGCCCAGCCGTCGCACTGATCCGGCGCAGGCCGCCCCCACGCATCGAGGACGCCACGATGACCGCCCCCACCATGGCCGATTCCATCACAAGCGCGAAGGACTGGATCGGCCGGACCGAGACCGTGTCCGACACCGTCACCCCGACCCCCTACGCCGCTCTGTCCGCCACGCTGGACCGGCCCGCCGAGCGGCCCGCCGCCGGCACCCCACTCCCGCCGCTGTGGCACTGGCTGTACTTCCTGCCGCTGCACCGCCAGTCGGAGATCGGGGCGGATGGACATGCCCGGCGCGGCGGCTTCCTGCCCCCGGTGCCGCTGCCCCGCCGGATGTGGGCCGGCAGCCAGTTCGAGTTCCACAGCCCCCTGCGCGTCGGCGACGCCCTGACCCGGACCTCGACCATCCATGACGTGACCGAGAAGTCCGGGCGCACCGGCCCGCTGGTCTTCGTCAAGGTCCGCCACGAGATCCGCCGCGCCGGCGAGACCGAGGTGGCGCTGACCGAGTTCCACGATATCGTCTACCGCGAGGCCGCGATGGTGGACGACAGGCCGCCGGAACCCCGTCCGGCCCCGGAGGACGCGGCCTGGGAGACGCGCTGGGTTCCCGACGACGTGCTGCTGTTCCGCTACTCGGCGCTGACCTTCAACGGCCACCGCATCCACTACGACCGGCGCTACGTGACGGGGGTGGAGGGCTATCCGGGGCTGATCGTGCACGGCCCGCTGATCGCCACGCTGCTGCTCGACCTGCTGCGCCACCGGCAGCCGGAGGCCGAAGTCGCTTCTTTCCGCTTCAAGGCGGTGCGGCCGACCTTCGACATCAACCCCTTCTCGGTGTGCGGCACGCCGCTCGCCGACGGCAAGACGGTCCACCTGTGGGCCAAGGACCATGACGGCTGGCTGACCATGGACGCCACCGCGGTCCTGACGTGAGGGCGCCCCCTATGAAACCGCTGTCCGGCATCACCGTCGTCACCCTGGAACACGCCATCGCCGCCCCCTTCGCGACGCGCCAGCTCGCCGACCTCGGCGCCCGCGTCATCAAGGTGGAGCGTCCCGGCGTCGGCGACTTCGCCCGCGGCTACGACGAGCGGGTGCGCGGCGTCGCCTCGCACTTCGTGTGGACCAACCGGTCGAAGGAAAGCCTGACGCTCGACGTCAAGCACCCGGAGGCGCAGGCCATCCTCAAACGGCTGATCCGCGAGCAGGGCGATGTGGTGGTGCAGAACCTCGCCCCCGGAGCGGCGGCCCGTCTCGGCCTGTCCTACGAGGCGCTGTCCGCCGGGAAGCCGGGGATCATCGTCTGCGACATCTCCGGCTACGGCGACGACGGTCCCTACCGGGACAAGAAGGCCTACGATCTGCTGATCCAGGGCGAGTCCGGCTTCCTGTCGGTGACCGGCACGCCGGAGACGCCGTCCAAGGCCGGCCCGTCCATCGCCGACATCTCCGCCGGCATGTACGCCTACACCAACATCCTGGCCGCCCTTCTCCAGCGCCAGCAGACGGGGCAGGGCTGCCGCATCGACGTCTCCATGCTGGAATCGCTGGTGGAGTGGATGAGCTACCCGCTCTACTACGCCTTCGACGGAGCGCCGCCGCCAGCCCGCACCGGCGCCAGCCACGCGACCATCTACCCCTACGGCCCGTTTCCGGCCGGCGACGGCAAGACGGTCCTGCTCGGCCTGCAGAACGAGCGCGAATGGGTGGCCTTCTGCGAGACGGTGCTGCAACGCCCCGAGCTGGCGCGGGAGGAGCGTTTCTCCAGCAATTCCCGCCGCAACGCGGCGCGCGACGAGCTGCGCGGGATCATCGTGACGGCTTTCGCCGCCCTGACCGCCGAGGAGGTGGTCGCCCGGCTGGAGCGGGCTTCCATCGCCAACGCCCAGGCCAACGCCATGCAGGATGTCTGGAACCACCCGCAACTGGCGGCCCGCGATCGCTGGCGCACCGTGGAAACCCAGAACGGGCCGGTGCCGGCCCTGCTGCCGCCGGGCACGGCGAGCCGCCGAGGCGTGCAGGGGGAGGCGCGCATGGACCCGGTTCCGGCGCTCGGCCAGCACACCGACCGCATCCTCGCCGAGCTGGGTTACGCGCCCGGCGACATCGCCCGGCTGCGCGACGCTAAGGCGATCTGAGCCACGCCGCGAACGGAACGCCATTTCAGGGAGGACCAGAATCATGCCGTCCACGATCATCGATTCCGCCATCTTCGGCGACATCTTCAGCACCCCGGCCATGCGCACCGTCTGGTCGGACGAGAACCGCACGCGCACGTATCTGGACATCGAGGCGGCGCTCGCCCGCGTCCAGGGCCGCCTGGGCATCATCCCGCAGGAGGCCGCCGACGAGATCGTCGCCAACTGCTCGCTCGACAAGATCGACATGGCGAAGCTGAAGGCGCAGACGGAGCGCATCGGCTATCCGGTGCTGGGCGTCGTCTCGCAGCTCAACGCGCTGTGCCGCGATCGGCTCGGCGAATACTGCCACTGGGGCGCCACCACGCAGGACATCACCGACACCGCCACGGTCCTGCAGATGCGCGAGGCGCTGGCCCTGGTCGACGAGGATCTCGCCGGCCTCTCGGCGGCCCTGGCGTCTCTCGCCAAGCGTCACCGGGACACGCCGATGATCGGCCGCAGCAACCTGCAGCAGGCGGTGCCGGTGACCTTCGGCTACAAGATGGCCGGGCTGCTGTCGGCGGTCGAACGCCACCGGGAACGGCTGGCCCAGCTTCGCCCCCGCGTGCTGATGGGCGAGTTCGCCGGTGCGGCCGGCACGCTGGCCTCGCTGGAGCACGGCGCCATGGAGACCCAGGCCGGGCTGATGGAGGAATTGGGCCTCGCCCAGCCGGTGATCGCCTGGCACACCATCCGCGACACCGTCGCCGAGGTCGGCTGCTTCCTGGGCCTGGTCGGCGGCACGCTCGGCAAGCTGTCGATGGACGTGAAGCTGATGATGCAGACGGAGGTCGGCGAGGTTTACGAGCCCTACGCGCACGGCCGCGGGTCGAGCAGCACCATGCCGCAGAAGCGCAACCCGATCTCCAGCTGCTACATCCACGCGGCGATCTCCGTGCTGCGCCAGCACACGGCGGCCTTGCTCGACGCCATGGTGGCGGACCACGAGCGGTCGACCGGCCCGTGGGAAATCGAGTGGATCGTCCTGCCGGAGGCCTTCTGCCTGCTGGCCGGCGCCCTGAAGCAGGCGCGTTCCGTGGTCAGCGGGCTGGAGGTGGACGCCGAGCGGATGCGCGCCAACCTCGACATGACCAACGGGCTGGTGGCCTCCGAGGCGGTGATGATGGGGCTTGGCCGCCACATCGGCCGCGAGTACGCCCACGACCTCGTCTATGATCTCTGCCGCGCTGCGGTGCGGCAGAACCGGCCGCTGCTCGACCTGCTGGCCGAGACGCCGGAGATCAGCGCCTGCCTCAGCCGCGCCGAACTGGCCAAGCTGTGCGACCCGGCCAACTACCTGGGGCAGTCGGGGGTGATGGTCGATCGCGTTCTGGCCCGCATGAAGGCCTGATCGGGCTGTTCCACTCCGGCTGATGTGACCCACGATCGGGGTGTTGGCCGTTCCACCGGCGCGGTGCCCATGGCGAGTGCTCCTCCGGGAGCGCGCCATGGGCACCCTGCGGATAACGCGAGCGGCAGAACGGGGCAGGGAGCCCCTGCGCTTGCCGGTTGATCCAGGGCCGGTTGATCCAAGGGGAGCGGTCCGCCGTCGACCTTTTGATCAGCTTTTCTCAAGCCGGCCGGGATGCACGATGCGCGACAGCGTTTCGCGTCACTTTTGCACACGCGTGGCGTCGCGATGTGCGATCTGCCTGCAGGCTTTTAAAATTTGAGATCGTTTGGGGAGGTTGGTTGGGGGACTAGGATTCGAACCTAGGCTGGCGGAGTCAGAGTTGGCTACAACGCAAATAATTTCAATAGCTTATCTGATAAATGTTGCAGCCGTGTTGCGTGCAGCTCGTCATCCCAAAAGCCGGGCCTGAAGCTGTTCCATCGCGGCCCGGTCATCGTCAGGCGACGGGAACAGGTGGCCGTAGACATCGAACGTCACCTGAACGGAACTATGCCCCATGACGGTCTGAACCTTCTTCGGGGTCCACCCCTGTTCGATGAACAGCGAGGCCGCAGCGTGCCGCAGGGAGTGGAAGGGGTAGGGCGGTTCTGTGTCCTTGGCCCCCATCAACTCGCACGCCTTCAGCAGCGTATGGAAGCCCTGGCGCAACAGGTTGGTGTGAAGGAGGATGCCACCCGCCTCACTCGGGAAGACCAGATCAAGTTCCGTGACCGGGCAGACCAGCCGCCATTCCCGCAGCGTGTTGATGACCATGGGTGCCAGCGGGATATCCCGGCGCCCTGCCTTCGACTTCGGCGGCCCCAGCTTCTGGTAACGGTCGGCGCGCTCGCGCACCCGGATCACGCCAGCTTGGATATCTACGCTCGGCCAGCGAAGGCCGCGCAGTTCCGACGCGCGCATGCCGGTGAAGATCGCCGTCACCAGCAGCGGGCGCCACGGCACCAGGACTATGCGTCGCGTGCGGCCCTTGCCGGCAACCCATCTCCCCTCCACCACCCGCGTGAGGTCCCACAACTCCACCGACTTCGCCAACATCAGGCGAATGTCATCCTTGGACGGGATCGGCGCGTTCTCTCCCTCTTCCTCGACCAGCCGGACACCTTCGGCCCGGCGCTTGTCGATGGTCACATCTTCGGCTGGGTTCTGGACAATCAAGCCCCGTCGGCGCGCGACCTTAAGAATCCCTTTGAGGCTGGTCAGCACGGCACGAGCGAGCGCGCGGGATCGCGTCCTAACAGGACGCGGAAAAACGAACATATTCCGGCTTTTTGCCTCCGCTGAGGCTTGAAAATAGCGTTTCCGACGCCCGTTTTTGCCAGAATGGAGCGCC
>NZ_VITH01000024.1 GCF_007827815.1 Azospirillum brasilense | reverse complement strand
TCCATTCTGGCAAAAACGGGCGTCGGAAACGCTATTTTCAAGCCTCAGCGGAGGCAAAAAGCCGGAATATGTTCGTTTTTCCGCGTCCTGCTAGCCGCTCTGGAAAATGCCGACCCACCAATCAAAGCCATCGGCATCACAGATTACTACGGTCTGGACTGTTACCGGTCGGTTTGCGACGAGCGTGCAAGTGGACGGCTTGCCGAATGCGACCTAATCTTCCCAAACATCGAAATGAGGCTCAATGTCGGGACGGTAAGGGGCGCGTGGGTTAATGTACACCTTCTTGTTAGCCCCGACGACCCGGAGCACATTGAACAACTCAGTCGGTTTCTAGCGCGACTAACGTTTGATGCTCACGCAGACCGATTCTGCTGTCGCCCTGATGACTTGATCCGTCTTGGGAGAACTGTAGACACAACAATAACGAGCGACCGAGCCGCCCTTCGCCTCGGCTCAGAGCAATTCAAAGTTTCCTTTTCACAACTTCGTGAAGAGTACCGTCATAGCGCGTGGGCCCAGGCGAACATTTTGATCGCTGTTGCAGGTGGTCAGGGGGATGGTACGTCTGGCGTGCGTGAGGCTGCCGATCAGACACTCCGTCAAGAGGTGGAACGGTTCGCTCACATCATCTTTGCGTCGAGCGCCGCACAACGTGATTTCTGGCTAGGACGGAGAGTGCTGTCCGCGGAGGAGATCTGCCGCCGCTACGATTCGCTCAAACCGTGTCTGCATGGCAGCGACGGGCATTGCGTAGAAAAATCCGGCGTTCCAGACGAAGCACGTTACAGCTGGATCAAGGGAGCTGCGATCTTTGACTCGTTACGCCAAGCCTGCATCGACCCCGCTGGGCGTGCATACGTTGGTAACCTTCCACCCATGGCCGCCGCACCATCCCAGGTAATTTCTTCCATATCGCTTCTTGGCGCTCCCTGGGCCCAAACTCCTGAGATCGCGCTCAACCCCGGGCTTGTTGCGATTGTGGGCGCGCGGGGATCAGGAAAAACGGCTCTCGCCGACATAGTTGCGGCCGGGTGCGATGCCCACGCCGAAAACATGCCTGAGCAGGCATTCTTGATACGAGCGCAAGAATACCTCAATGACGCTAAAGTCAAGATTACATGGCATACCGGCGAAGTAGAAACTCGCCCTCTTGGCAATGCCAACAGCGGACAGGAAGAGAAATACTCCCGCGCAAGATATTTGTCTCAGCAATTCGTTGATAAGCTGTGCTCCTCTCACGGGATGACCGATGACTTACTCACTGAGGTGGAGCGCGTCATCTTTGAGGCACACCCACTATCCGCGCGAGATGGCGCAGTTGATTTTTCGGACTTGAGGGAACTACGATCAGCCCGCCACCACCAAGCCCGAGAGCGTGAAGAACATGCATTGTCGGTTCTTTCTGATCGCGTCAGCGATGAGATTGGGAAGATCAAGCTGACGGAAAGCTACCGTACGCAGGTGAAGGATCGGACACAGCAGATCGAGCGACTGACATCAGACAGGGACAAGCTTGTTGCCAAGGGAAATCAGGAGCGAGTTGAGAGGTTACAGGCCCTAACAAAGGCGGCAGAGGTCGTTCGCAACTATGTTCGTCACTTCAATTCGCGAGAGCAGCAGCTGTTACTCGTCCAGGATGAGGTGGAGAATTTTAGGAAGCACCGCGCGCCCGAGGAGTTGCGCGAACTTCAAGAGCGGTACTCAACGTCGGGCATTCAGAAGGATGCATGGGCGCCGTTCCTGACAACGTTCAGCGGCGACGTCGATGATGTTTTGAACTCTCGCCTCAAGGAGACGAGAAGAAGCAGCACATCTTGGTCCGGTACTAAGCCACCAGCCCCGCCGGACTCCAATGTGCCGCTAGTCGCTGCTGATGCACCGCTCGAAAAACAGACGCTTTCTCTGCTCGAGGCCGAAATCGAGAGGGTGCAGAAGCTTGTTACCCATGACAAAGAGACGGCTCAGCGATTCGCAGCATTATCCACGAGGATTGCCAGCGAAAACGAAGCATTGAACAAGCTCAAAGAGAAGTTGGTCGATTGCGAGGGAGCCAGGGATCGCCTGCACGCGCTGAATGTTGAGAGGGAGGCGAGCTACCTACGCATTTTCGAGGCGATTGTGGCGGAGCAGGATGTTCTTACTGACCTGTACGCTCCCATTCGCAAGCGTTTGGAAGCGGCATCGGGCACGTTGCGTAAGTTGTCCTTCACAGTTACCCGTGTGGCTGACGTGCAAGCATGGGCGAATAAAGGCGAGGACCTGCTCGACCTCCGACGACAAGGCCCATTTAAGGGACGCGGCACCCTTTGTGAGGCTGCCACCAAGGCCCTCAAGGAGCCTTGGACCTCTGGAGATGCCCAAGCTGTTGCTAAAGCCATGAAGGCGTTTCGCGATGAACACCAGGCTTCCCTGTTAATACACGCACCAGTTGAAAAATCCGATCAGGCGGAATATCGTGCATGGTCTCGGCGATTTGCACAGTGGCTTTACGGCACCGACCATATTGGCATTCAGTATAGTGTTGATTATAGCGGCGTTGACATTTGCAAATTGTCTCCTGGAACACGTGGAATTGTCCTCTTGCTACTCTATCTTGCGCTTGATGATGGTGATGAACGTCCTCTGATCATTGATCAGCCTGAGGAAAACCTGGATCCTCAGTCAATTTACGAAGAGCTAGTTGCTCTGTTCATTGATGCCAAAAAGCGACGGCAGGTCATTATGGTGACCCACAACGCGAACTTGGTCATTAATACCGATGCAGACCAGATTATTGTAGCGAATGCGGGACCACACTCTGGAAACTCCCTCCCTCCAATCTCTTATATCTCGGGCGGATTTGAGGACCAGAGCATTCGCAAAATGGTGTGTGACATCCTGGAAGGTGGGGAGCGAGCTTTCCGCGAACGCGCACGCCGTTTGAGGGTCAGGCTTGAGAGGTAGGCCGTCACGAAGCGCATGACGGATGTAATTGCAGCGGGGATGAGCGCGTGAGCAGCACGGACAAGACCAGCCTCAGCGAGAGCCGACATTTGCGCCAAGTTCATCACACCGACAATTGTCAAGGCAGGTTGGGATGAGGCAATTCAGATCCGTCGCGAGGCTAGCTTCACCAAGAGCCGGATCATTGTCCGCGGCAAGCTGGTCAGCAGGGTGCAGGGCAAGCTACCCGCTATCCAAGTTCCTGCTTCAGCTTCCAGCCGTCTGCTCCCATTTTGCTGAAGAAGCTGTGCCGGAGTGCCAGTACCGCTCATGAAGCCTTGTGGCCGCCCCTGTTGAGCTTGACCGAGGCGCTGGCTTTTTGTAGGAGGAACAACTTGCCGGAGGTGTAAAGTGCCGTCTCTGTTCGAGAATGCCGTCGCGTCCATCCGTATGGGGGTGGAGGATTTCCGTCAACAGAACCATGATCGCGACATATCTGCTGTCCGCAATTTCTATGCAGGCGTGCTGCTTCTCGCGAAGGAGGCGCTAGTCCGAGCTGCGCCTGAGGCAGACCCCGATCTGGTAATCGGCGCCAAGGTTAAGCCCGTTCCTGATGGTCGTGGCGGCATTGAGATGCAACAGGTAGGGCACACGACAATTGACTTTCAGCAAATCGGTGAGCGCGCGCGCGATTTCGGGATAGTTCTGGATCACGGTGCGCTCAAGGCACTGAATAAGATCCGCAACGACATGGAGCATCATTACACCTCAGAGTCTGCGACTGCCATCCGCGCCGCAATTAGCAAGGGGTTTCCCGTCGCTGCCTCCCTCTTTCGCCAGCTCGATGAGGATCCCGTGGAGCTCTTGGGCGAAGCCTGGACCATCATGCTCGAAACCAAAGAGGTCTAC
This sequence comes from Azospirillum brasilense, assembly GCF_007827815.1. GTDB lineage: Bacteria > Pseudomonadota > Alphaproteobacteria > Azospirillales > Azospirillaceae > Azospirillum > Azospirillum brasilense_C. The sequence continues at coordinate 62,912 of NZ_VITH01000024.1, read as the reverse complement.
GATCAGGAGCTTAGGGAAGTTCGAGCGACGCTAGCTAAAGTCGCGTGGTTTTCGTCGTCAGTCGACGGCGCAGCGTTCAAATGTGATCGCTGCGGGTCTGAACTTGTCGAGCAGATCGACCCGGAGAATGAGAGCCAGGATTATATTGAGCTGCGCTGCCGCACCTGCGGCGCTAACCCCAACGTCTCCGATCTGATTGAGCGCCTGCTTGATGAGCGTTACGGGGGAGAGGCGTACATGCGCTCCAAAGACACAGGAGAGGATGGGCCAATCTACCAATGTCCTGCCTGTGCTCGCCAGACACTTATCGAAGGCGAGCAGCACTGCGCAAATTGCAACGAGTCGCTCGACTACGAGTCGGAATGCGTCCGCTGTGGTGAAAGCATCAGCGTCCAGGATTATATAGACGGGCTTGACAGTGGCCTCTGCTCCTACTGCGCATACGTATCAGACAAGGTGATGCATGAGGACTAACACTTACGGATCCAATCGGAAGCGGCAGCTAGGTATAGGACGCACATGATGGAAGCGGCGGCCTTCTCAAAGCGAATGGGGATGGCGCACAGTTCGTCTATCTGATGATCTGGCACGGTGTCGGCTGTCACGTCGAGGAAGTGCTGCACATCAAGATGCTCGACGAGGACTTCTTCTAGCCGTAATGCACGAGTGCAGCGTCGGCAACATGCCTTAAGAGATTGCCTTGAGAATGCGAGCTGAAATGCAAATCACATGCTTTTTCTTGGTATGACCTGGAATCTGTCGTGTCACCGTATTTCCTCCCCTATAGGACTTGAGCACATCCTCTTTCCGAAGCTCGGCGATCACACTCTCGTAGCTTAGGCCCGTACAAGCGTCGCACTCAAATTGCCCGGGGAGAAACAGGAAATACGTCGAGCCGCGCACTTTGCTTTTGTAGCCCTTTGGCTTAGTCAGAGCGTTCTTGTCGTACTTCTTCGCCCGCCTCACATCGATGAAAGACGCCTTGTTGGCTTCGATGAAGGCTTTGACCAACTGCACTCCAGAAACCCGCGGCGTCGAAGTTGCCGCCAGCGCGTCGAACATGCCTTTGCGATGGGCGTACTGAATCGCCTCCAACGCCTCATGCTTTGAGTACGGCAGGACGCCGAATTTGATGGCGAGCATCGCAGCCGCATAGACCAGCTCGAAGCGCGTGCACACCCGTTCGTGAAACGCCTGGAGCCCGACATCCGGCGCATGTTTCCGGTAGTACGACATCCGCTTTCTGAGCGTAAGCATCCGGTGAGCGCCGCGGTCAGGCCGGCTTCCATTTCCAGGGCAGCAGTTCGTGCAGGCGGGTTTGAGGGATGTCGTTGATGCGTGCCAGCACGTCGGCGAGCCACGCCTGGGGATCGATGTCGTTGAGCTTGGCCGTGGTGATCAGGCCGTACATGATCGCCGCCCGCTGGCCGCCGCGATCGGAGCCGCAGAACAGCCACGCTTTCCTCCCAAGGGCGATCCCGCGCAGGCCGCGTTCGGCGGCGTTGTTAACCGGCATGCTGTTTCCGGCGCCGGCCGGTGCTGGCGATCGGACCGGGGTTGCGGTATCGATGGGCCACCGGGATAGGGGCGCCGGGAGCATGAAACGGCGGCAGGCCGCCCTGACCATGAGCTGCGAGCTCGCGTTGTTACATGGCCGCCCCCTACGACTTGCCCGGTTGCGCTGCGAGCGCGGATCCGTAGATGTCGTGCAAGCCCGCCAGCTCCCGAATCAGCACGGTAAGGAGGGAGCATGCGCATCATCGGCATGGATATTCACCGCTCCTTTGCCCAGGTCGCCTTCCTGGTGGACGGCCAGGTGACAAAGGAAACCAGGGTCGATCTCGCCCATGATCGCTTTCTGAAATTCGCCAAGACCCTCGAAAAGGCAGACGAGGTGGTCATTGAGGCGACTGGCAACAGCATGGCCGTGGAACGTGTCCTGAGGCCCTTCGTCAAGCGCGTTGCCGTGGCCAATCCCCGGCTTGTGCGGGCCATCGCCTTTGCCCGCGTGAAGACCGACAAGATCGACGCGGCGATCCTGGCGCGCCTTCATGCGGCGGGCTTCCTGCCGGAAGTCTGGGTTCCCGACGACGAAACGATCCGCCGTCGGCGAGCGGTCACGGAGCGGATGGGGATTGTCGAGCACATGGTGCGGGTCAAGAGCCGCATCCATGCCATCCTGCACGGGAACCTGATCCCGAAGTACGACGGCCGCCTGTTCACCAAGGCAGGCCGGGCTTGGCTGGCCGGCTTGCCGCTTTCGCCCGAGGAGAAAGCCTTGGTCTCCCGGCTGGTGGCGGAACTGGAGCGGGTGAGCGCGCAACTGGCCGAACTCGATAAGGGGATTGCCCAGCAGGCGCTTGATGATCCGCAAGCGCGCCGGCTGATGACCATCCCTGGTGTGGGCACCGTGGTGGCCCTGACCGTCCTGGCGTCGATCGGGACGATCGCCCGCTTTCCGACCCCCGAGAAGCTCAGCAGCTACTTCGGCCTGACCCCGACCACTCACCAGTCCGGCGACCATCCGGCCCGCCATGGACATATCTCCCGACAGGGCAATGCCGCGGCCCGCGCGATGCTGGTCGAGGCCGCGTGGTCGGCGAAGATGGCGCCGGGGCCGCTACGGGCCTTCTTCAACCGGGTGCAGAAGAAGGCCGGTGCCGGTGCGGCGGCTGTGGCCACCGCCCGCAAGTTGACGGTCCTCATCTGGCATGTTCTGACCGAGGAGAAGGACTACGCCTACGCCCGCCCAGCCTTCACGGCCATGAAGTTGTAAAGGCCGAATGAAGTTTCCCCAGAACGGTCGGTCGAAAAATCCCCAGATGGATTGAAGGGCTATGGATTGGCTTCGTTGTCGGCGCTCCTCGCTTTTGGTGGCCGGCCTCGGCGCCGTGGTGCCGGTGGCGGAGCGGTGATCGGCCGGCTGCGGTTGTTGTCCGGCATCAGTTCGGCGTGACGGCGCAGGCGGTAGCTGGCGCCTTCGATCTGCACCACCACGGCATGGTGCAGCAGGCGGTCCAGCAGGGCGGAGGCAACGACGGTGCCGCCGAAGACATCGCCCCATTCGGAGAAGCCGCGGTTGGAGGTCAGGATCATGGCGCCGCGTTCATAGCGGGCGTTGACGAGCTGGAAGAACAGGTTGCCTCCACCGGGGATCACCGGCAGGTAACCGATCTCGTCGACGATCAGCAGCTGTGGCCGACACAGGAAGCGCAGGCGTTCCCGCAAGGTTCCTTCACGCTCGGCCTTGGCCAGCGAGCTCACGATGTCGGCCAGGGTGGCGAAGTAGACCGAGCGGCCGGCCTTGACGGCCTCCACTCCCAAAGCAAGCGCCAGGTGCGTCTTGCCGCAGCCGGGCTGGCCGAGGAAATGGACCACCTCGTGCCGGTCGACGAAGTCGAGCTGCGCCAAGGTCATGATCCGATCGCGATCGAGCGAGGGTTGGAAGGAGAAGTCGAAGCCGGTGAGCGTCTTGATGGAGAGAAGCCGGCCCATCTTCAGGGCCGCCTTGATGCGGCGTCCCTCGCGCAACGTCAGTTCCTCGCCCAGCAGGGCGTCGATGGCCTCCAGGGCGGAGAGTTCGCCTCGTTCCAGCCGGCGCAGGATGTGCTCCAGCGCTTCCAAGGCGCGCGGCATCTTCAGCCCAACCAGATATTGGCGAATGCGGTCGAGGGTGGCGGGGCCGGCTTCCAACGGCGTGGTGCTCATCACCGGCTCCCCGGCTGGTTGGCCAAATGGCGGCCGATGGTGTCGTAAATGGCCAGCGAGCGAGGGGTGACGGTGCCGCCCTGCAGCGGTGGTGCCGTGGGCGGGGCAACCTCCCTGGGAGTTTGGCTGTTGGGCGGTGGAGGCTGGGTCCGGTGTCCGGTGGCAATACGCCGCTGACCTCGGCCTTCCAGCGCCGGGTGGGATGCGACGGGGGTGCCGTCCTCCAGGATGGTGACGGTGCCGGCGGTGACCTGCACCTCCACCGTCCGCCGGCGGGTGCAATCCGGCACGGAGTAGAGGTTGCCGCCGACCGATACCATGCCGTCGCGGGTGACACGGCGCTCCAGGGCCAGGACGCTGTTGAAGGGGCCGGCCGGCAGCGGCTTGAGGTGGGGGCGCTCCTCGGCGAAATGCTCGGCGACGATGCGCTGGGTGGTGGCGTGCCGACGGCGGTTGGCGAGCTGATCCAGCCACTGGGTGAACTGGATGTTCAGGTCCTCGAGATTGCGGAAGCTGCGGGCCAGGAAGAAGTCCTCACGCACATAGCGGAACGGCCGTTCGACTTTGCCCTTGGTTTTGGCGCGGTACGGCTTGCAGGCCTTCGGCAGGAAACCGTAGTGGCTGGCCAGGGAGAGGAGCTTGGGATTGTAGGCGATACCCTGGGTCGGCTGATCGGGGTCTTCGATCTCGCCCAGCACGGCGGTTTTCATGCGATCGTAGAGGATCTGTTCCGGCACGCCGCCGAAGCTGTCGAAGGCGGCGATGTGGCAGCGGAGCACGGTTTGCAGGTCCTGGCGGGCGACAAAGCGGGCCCACATCATGCGGCTGTGGCCGAGCACCATGGAGAACAGCCAGACGATCCGCTCCACTTCGGGCTCGTCGGTGAAGGTCGTCTTGAAGAAAGCGAAATCGACCTGGGCCTGTTTGCCAAGCGGTGTCTCGAAGCGACGCTCGAAGGACGGTGACGGGGTGGGACGGATGGCGCGAACCACGGCTTTCAGGATGGTATAACTGCCGGTGTAACCGCGCTCCTTGATTTCCCGCAGCAGGCGGCGGGCGCTGAGATCAGGAAAGGCCTGTAGGCGTTCGCGCAGATAGGGCTCGAAAGGCGTGAGCAGCGTCGGCCGAGCCGGCCGAGGGGTGTAAGCCGGCGCCTCCAGTCCGCGGGCGATATATTTGCGGATGGTCTTGCGATCCAGGCCGGTGCGGCGCGCGATCGCCGACACCGACAGGCCCTCGCGGGCGAGATCGAGAATCATGACGAGTTCCCCAAGTCTGACCACCTGCGCCCTCCCTCCGCCTCGGAGGGTGATCATGGGCGACGGGCGGCCGCAGGGCTCCGGGGCGTACGCCCCCCGGAGCCCTGCCGTTGCGTTAGCCTGGGGAATTTTCAGCTGCCCTTTCCGGGGAGTATCCAATCGGCACTGACAGAAGTTACGCAAGGCCTCCCTGAAGGCCGGCGCCCCGCGGGAATACGGCAAGGCCGGCCCCGGCCGGGACTACTGGATCAAAGAAATCCGGCAACGTGAGGCGGAGTATGTTGAGCGCGCCGAACGCGCCTATGAACGGATGGTGGAAGCCTGGAAGGACCGACCATCGGGGCGTGCCGGATGACGCCCCCGGCGTCAAGGCGGCCGCTCCGCGGCCCCGCGCTGAGACGCGGCTGCGGCCTTGACCCCAGCTTCGTCATCCGGCGTCTGGCCAGCATGCGGTCGACGCCATGCGCCGACCGCATCGGTCGGCACGACGATTTACTCTTCTCAACATCATCCGTCGTCAGGCACAGCCGGCCGTCGCCGAGGAAGCGGGTGAAGCCGTCCCAGCGGGTCAGCATGTAGTCCATCGCCTTGGCTACGGGGGCATGGCGGGAGAGCCGGGCTCGCTCCGTCCGCATCCAGCCCTCCAGCGCGGCTACCAGGGTGACGCCGTGCTCCTGGCGTGCCGCCAGCCGCTCGGCCGCCGGCTTGCCGTTCAAGGCGCGCTCAAGATCGAAGAGGGCGTCGATGCGCCTCACGGCTTCCAGCGCCAGCGGCGAGATCGGCGGGGCATCCTTGCCGCGTTTGGTGTTCATGGCGATGTCGGCCAACTTGAAGAAGCCGCGCCGGGCATGTGCCCAGCACAGCACCTCGCTGATCGGCCCCGGCCGGCGGTCGGGTTCGTACAGCCGGTTGTAGCCGGCGAACGCATCGGCCTGCAGCCAGCCCGTGAAGCCGGCCAGGTGCCGTTCAGGATGCTCACCCTTGCGGTCGCGCGAATAGTGGAACAGCGCTGCCGGTGGGGCTTGGCCGGCAAACGGCCGGTCATCACGCACATACACCCACAGCCGCCCGGTGTCGGTCTTGCCCTTGGCCAGCACGGGCACCGGCGTGTCGTCGCCATGCAGCCGCCCGGCCGCCATCACATGCGCGGCGATCAGGTCGTGCAGCGGCTTCAGCACCGCGGCGGCGGTGCCCACCTGGTCGGCCAGGGTGGACAGGCTGAGCGGCACGCCTTCCCGCGCGTAGCGCTCGGCCTGCCGGTTCAGCGGCTGATGCTGGCCGAACTTCTCGAACAGGAGGGTGGCCAGCAGGTTGGGGCCGGCCCAGCCCCGCGGGGTGGTGTGAAACGGCGCCGGCGGCTGGCTGATCGTCTCGCAGGCCCGGCAGGAGAACCGCTCGCGCACCGTCTGGATCACCTTCCACCGGCGCGGGATCACCTCCAGCGTCTCGGTGATCGTCTCGCCCAGCTTGCACAGCTTGTCCGAGCCGCAGCACGGGCAGTTCGCCGGGGCCGGCACAACGACGCGCTCACGCGGCAGGTGGTCGGGAAAGGGCTGGCGCGATGGCCGTTTGCGGGTGAAGGCCGCCACCGCGGTGATGCGGGCAGCGGCCTGTTCGGCCGCCAACTCGTCCTCGCTGGCCGTCGCTTCCAACTCCTCGAGCTGGAACTCCAACTGGTCCAGCAGGCGTGCCTTGCGCTCGGAGCGTGTGCCGTAAAGCTCGCGCCGGAGCTTCTCGATTTCCAGCTTCAGGCTGGCGATCAGCGCCTCGGTGTTGGACGCCATCGCCCTGGCCCGGGCCGCTTCGGCTTCCGCGGCGTCCGCCCGCGCCTCGGCCTGCGCCAAGGCAGCGCGCAGGCTGGCGATGTCGTCGGCCAAGGCGGCAGGGGGCGGAGCGGCGGTCATGGCGCCAGTTTACCCGGGATCGCGCCGTCGAGCCACCGCAATCTCCCCTGAACCAGCCCGTCGATTCACCGTGTCGCAGTCACCCCGCGGCCTCGGGGCGCCAAGTCTTCTGCGGGTTGCGCCAGTCGATGCCTTCGAGCAGATAGCCCATCTGTCCAACCGAGATCGACACCGCGCCGTCCGCCGGCGTCGGCCAGATGAACCGGCCCCGCTCCAACCTCTTCATGAACAGGCAACTGCCCTGGCCGTCATGCCAGATGATCTTCACAAGATCGCCGCGGCGTCCGCGGAAGATGAAGAGATGGCCGCTGTGCGGGTCCTGGGCGAAGCGTTCCTGCACCAGCAACGCCAAGCTCGCCCAGCCCTTGCGCATGTCGGTGTGCCCGGTGGCCAGCCACACCCGCACTCCGCTCGGCACCGGGATCATGCCAGGGCACCGACGACGGCCGCCGCGAGGGCCGGGTCGACCGGCCCTTCCAGACGCAGGCGTGTCCCGCTGGGCAAGATGACCTCGAGGATCGCCGGGCTCGTGGCCGGCGGCGCCGGAGGCGGCAATGACCCAGGGGGCTCCACGACCGGCGGTTCCGTTACGGTCGGCTCCGGCGCGATGGTCACCGCGACGAAGCTGGACGGTTCGGCCACGGCACTCCCTGTGGCCTTCATCAGCCCCCGCCAGCGATACAGCAGGCTTTCGTGCACGCCCAGCCGGCGGGCCGCGTCCGTCACCACCACGCCGGGGCGGAACGCCTCCTCGACCATCCGCACTTTCTCCGCCGGCGTGTAATTCCGCCGCCGCTCCGTTCCCGTCAGAACCTCGACCCGCTGATAAGCCATGACGTTTGCAACTCGTTTGCGTCCGCGCGATGACGCGCCACACAAACCTCAGACGCCAACCCCTACTTTGCCAAGGCGGCGCTCACCGGAGGCGTACGACATGGGGGCGTTTCCTGGTGGCGAACTGATCCGCCATTTGCGCAGAATTGCGCACGAATACTCGGAATTGCGCGTTGGCGCGCACGAGCGCGAAGCTGCCTCTGCGTTGCGCTCCGATCATGCACCGATGACGACCGAACGGAAAGTCAACGACACGCGCCGCAAGCGTTGCGTCTTCATGCCGTCGATCATGTCGGATTTTCGCGCCGGTATTCCGTGCAACCAGTCGTATCGTGCCGGTCCCGACAGTCTCAGCAGACTGCACGTCGGCAACGTCATTTCGCGCCGCGCGCCGGTGGCGGCGCACTGAAACGTCATGACGACGGAACTGCCAAGGCTGAGGATGGCGATGGTGTCACCGAAACAGGGAACGCAGTCGATATGCGCCGAAATGCCTTGGCCCGTCAGGTATTCATTGACGATGACCTGATCCGGCACAGTGTAGAATACGCCTTTATCGACAAGACGTCCGGCGAGCACGGCCAACCATCCCGGCAAAGGCCCCAGATGGTCGCCAGGCAAAACAGAGCGGGCGCGATAGTCATAGCGAAAGCCATAGTGCTGAACACGACGTTTAAGGTCATTCCGCCAGTTGCCGCCGTCCACTTGTTTAAGCAGTTGGCTTTCCTCAGCTTTACCGATCCAATCGTTGTTCAGGGCCAGACCCGGAATCCGCAGCCCCTCCTCACAGGCAGCGATCAAGGGAACGTCAGCGCTCATGGTTGGAGAATCCATGTTTCGAACGACTGATGTTCTTTCAGAGCACTGTCTTCATCGTTGGTGTTGACGTGCGAATAGGATGGAAAATCGCCCGGAGAGAAAGGAATGGCGTAAAAATTCTTTATGCCGGCGTATTCGGCCGCTTCATCCATGCGGAAGCGTCCGTCATAATATGAGCTATTAACGACGGTGATGATAATTTCTCCGTCCTGCCGAAGGTGTTCGACGGCACTCCTCAGAAAGCCTCGAACAAGGACATAGTTAGGGTTGTGTCCTCGGTTCGGTTCCCGGCTGCCGGCATTGGGAAATTGAAAAATGATCGTATCAAACTTCTGATGATGAAACGTCCGATCCAAATTTGTTGCATCCACATTATCGAGTACGGTTACCCCCACTCTGGATAATTTCCGGACATTGGTTTTGGCGTCATCGGAAATGTCACGGCTGCTTTCGTGTATTGTCGAGGTGATCGACATCGGTATGGCATGATGATCAAAAACAAGTGAGGCTGTGAAACTAAAATTTCCTTCCCCAACGAGAAGAGTCTTACCGCTGAATGCCCGACTAACGATATGGTTTTGGCGCGCATTTTGGACGTTGCCAAAGTCACCTGAAGTAAAAGGTTGCTCATCGATACAGCGATCGGCGCCGTACCGTGCCGCAAACCAATTTGTAACAATATTATGCGTTGATGCGCTTTGCGGGTGACGAGAATCGCGATAGGCAGATGACCCGATGAGACGGTCAATTTCGTGCGGTGACGGGAATTCTAAAGGCATCGCGGTTCGATTCCCATGTTAGGTGACGGTCGCGGCTCATACTCGGGTATCCTGTCGCGTACTATACGTTCCCATTTTGTTCTAAATTGAGTGCAGTGTCAAGCGATTTGGCGGGCATCATCATTGCCAACGTCTGGACTGTCCGGCGACGTGAGTTCTGGCTACGTTTCCGCGCTCGCCACGACAATGGGTTCGTAATACGCTGATTTCGAATACAAATTTTCAGCGAATGTTAAATCCCGGTTGCCGCCGCTCCGCCATCATTTCCCCCGCGTTACTTCTCGGATGGCGGCGGATGGAAACGGACAAACGGCATGGGCTGGGCGCTGCTCCGCATGCCGCACAGCACACCAGGAACCGCCGCTCCGCCATCAATGGCCGAACCACCCGCCACCCTGACTATGCCGTGTTCTTGCGATCCGCAAGCGGATCGAGGAAGTCTTCGGCTGGTTCAAGGGAGCCGGCATGTGCAAAACGCGTTATCGTGGCACCGCCCGGGTCGGCCGGATGTTCACGTTGACCTCCGCCGCCGACAATCCGATCCGATCGCCCGGGCTGCTGACCAAAGCATAATCATGCCCGGAGCCCGCCTGAACGGCTGTTCCGGGAACCTGAGACTGAGCAAAGTCGAGCAGAGGCTCCGGTTGTGAAAGGGATGGAAGTGCCTTTCTGACAAGGAGTGTTTGGGAACGGCGCCGCACCTGCCAACCCACCCTGGGATGGAGGTGCGGGCGCCGTCCGCGCGGATGGTATCAAGAGGCGGTGCGGATGGTCCCGACACGTCCCCCGGCCAGGAAGTCCTCCGCGGCCCGCCCGCCGACGCGGAGGCCGCTGTCCTTCTCGAACAGGGAGAAGTCCTTCAGCAGGCAGTCGATCCCGACCGCCTCGCCGACGCGCAGTTCGCTGTAGCCGGGGACAGAGACCATCACCTCATCGGTCAGGCCGCCGTCGTCGTCATGGGCGGTGTGGACGCCGGACAGCTTCACCGAGATCAGCGATTCCGCCCCCACATGCTCGACCAGGGTGACAGTGCCCGGCAGGCTCTTGCCCTGGCCCGGCGGCACGACGGCGAGCGCGCCGGGGCGCAGGCCCAGCCAGACCTTCATGCGGCTGCCGCCGCCCGCCCGCTCGGCCCCAGGGCGCTCGGCCTTATCGGGCAGCGGCAGGACGCTGTTGCCGATGCGCACGGTCATGCCCTCGACCTCGGCGTCGATCAGGTTCATCGGCGGCGTGCCGATGAAGCGGGCGACGTAGGTGTTGGCCGGCTTCTCGTAGATCTCGCGCGGGGTGCCGTACTGCTGGAGGTGCCCGTCGCGCATCAGCGCGATGCGGGTGCCCATGGTCATCGCCTCGATCTGGTCGTGGGTGACGTAGACGAAGTTGCCGCCGACCCGCTGGTGGAGCTGGGTGATCTCCGCCCGCATGGCGGTGCGCAGCTTGGCGTCGAGGTTCGACAGCGGCTCGTCCATCAGGAAGGCCGACGGCTCGCGCACCATGGCGCGGCCGAGCGCCACGCGCTGGCGCTGGCCGCCCGACAGGGTGCGCGGGTGGCGGTCGAGCACCTTGGTCAGGGCCAGCGTGTCGGCGGTGCGCTCCACCAGCTCGCGCACCTCCGGCGAGTTCTCGATGCGGCGCTTGAAATAGTCGCCGATGAAGGGGATGTGGAACCACCAGCGGAACTGCCGCATGATCAGCGGGAAGGCGATGTTCCGGCGCACCGTCATGTGTGGGTAGAGCGCGTAGGACTGGAAGACGAAGGCCATGTCGCGGTCGCTGGGCGGCAGTTCGTCCACCCGCTTGCCGCCGAGATGGATCTCGCCGCTGGTCACCGTCTCAAGCCCCGCGATCATGCGCAGGATGGTGGACTTGCCGCAGCCCGACGGGCCGAGCAGCACCAGGAATTCGTCGTCGCCGGCCTCCAGGCTCACGTTGTCGATCACGGTCAGGGAACCGAAGGACTTCGTGACGTTCTGCAGTTTGATAGCCATGGGCTTTTCCCTTTTATCTCTCGGGCGTGTCGGTGCAAGGGGGGCGGGATCGGCCCACGGTCAGCCCTTGACGCCGCCGGTCGTCATGCCGGCGACCACGTAGCGTTGGACGAACAGGTAGAAGACGACCGCCGGCAGCGTGTAGATGAAGCCGACCGCCATGACCGTGTGGACCGGCGTGCTCAGCTCGCCCACGAAGCTGGCGAGGCCGACCGAGGCGGTGCGCAGGGCGTCGTCGCTGATGAAGGTCTGGGCGAAGACATACTCGTTCCAGCCGTGGAAGAAGGCGATCACCGCCGCCGCTGCCAGAGTCGGCGCGATCAGCGGAACCACCACCGCCAGCACGATGCCGAGGCGGGAGCAGCCGTCCACCCTTGCGGCCTCCTCGATCTCCGACGGCACGCCGTCGATGGCGCCCTTCAGGATCCAGGTCACCACCGGCACCGTGAAGGCCGTGTTGGCCAGGATCAGGCCGAGCAGCGTGTTGAGCAGCGACAGCTTGGTGAAGATGTCGTAGAGCGGCACCACCAGCATCGCTTCCGGCAGCATCTGCGTCATGAACAGCGCGAAGCCGAGCAGCAGCTTGCCGTTGAAAGTCAGGCGCGACAGCGCGTAGGCCGGCAGCACCGACAGCAGGATGCTCAGCACCGTCGTGCCGACCGCGACGATCAGGCTGTTGACCAGCCATTGACGCAACGAGGTCTCGGTGAAGGCGGCGGCGTAGGTGCCGATCTGCGACAGCGTCGGCAGCAGGTTCGGCGTGTCGTCGAACAGCCGCTCCGACGGGGTGAGCGAGGTTACCAGCATCCAGTAGAGCGGGAAGGCCGCCACCCCGAGGAGGACCAGGACGGCGAGCGTGCGGGCCGTGGAATTGTGTTTCATGAGATCACCGTTTCCCGGCGGCCTTTTCCGCCCGCGTCGACAGCCAGAAATAGACCAGCGTCACCAGGATCGCGACGACCAGCCCGATGATGCCGACCGCCGCCGCCCGGCCGAGGTCGAGATAGACGAAGGCGCGGCGGTAGAGGTCGATGACCAGCGTGTTGGTTTCGCCCAGCGGGCCGCCCTGGGTCATCAGCCAGATCACGTCGAAGCGGCGCAGCGACCACACCGTGATGAGCAGGGTCAGCAGAGCCACCGACGGGCGGATGGTCGGCCAAGTGACGGCGCGGAAGATGCTCAGCCGGTCGGCCCCGTCGATCACCGCCGCCTCGCGCAGTTCCGACGGCACGCCCTGGAGGGCGGCCAGGATGACGACGGAGGAGAAGGGGAAGATCTGCCAGATCGTGGTGATGAGGATGGCCGGCAGGGCGAAGGACGGCTCGTCCAGCCAGTTCACCCCGCCGTCGGCGAAGCCGAAGAACTGGGCGAGGTGGCTGAACAGGCCGTACTGAGCGTTGAACATCCACACGAAGATCAGCGCCGCGGCGACCGGCGGGGCGGCCCACGGAATGGTGACCAGCGCGCGGGCGATGCCGCGCCCCCGGAAGGTGCCGTCGAGCAGCAGCGCCGCCAGCAGGCCGAGCCCGATGGAGGCGACCACGCAGACCAGCGTGTAGACCGCGGTGACGCGCAGGACCTGATGGAACTCCGGGTCGAAGACGAGTTCGCGGTAATTGTCCAGCCCGACGTAGGTCTGCTGGCCGGGCGAGAGCAGCGAGGTGGAGGTGACGCTGAGCAGGAATTCCTGCACCAGCGGGTAGCCCTGGAAGACCAGGAGATAGAGCGCCACCGGGGCGACGAAGAGCGCGGGAACCCAGCGGCCATGGTCGATCGGCGCGCGCCGCGCGGCGGCCCTGGGCTGGCTCACGGTCCTGCTCATCATGATGCGGTATCCGGAGTTGGGACCACGGCGATCGCATTCGTTGTTCCCTCTCCCCTCTGGGGAGAGGGTTTAGGGTGAGGGGGGTGCGCTTGTGCCGAATGCAACGACACGCGCAACCCCCTCACCGGCCCTTCGGGCCACCCTCTCCCCGGAGGGGAGAGGGTTAGAACGTCGAACACGATCACCGTGGAGTTGGACCGGCGGTACCGAAGCACCGCCGGTGCGGGCGTTACTTCTGGGCGAGCACGCGGGCGGTGATCAGGCGCTGCGCCTCGTCCATGGCGGTCTGCGGGGCGACGCCGCCCTGGAGCACCTTGAGGAGCTGCTGGACGATGATCTGCTGGATCTCCGGCGCCTTGGTCTCAAGCCCCTGCGGCAGGGCCGGCACGCTGTTCGGGGTCTGCGCGTCGTAGACCTTCAGCCAGGGCATGGCCTGAAGCTCCTCCGGCGTGCGCTCCACCGTCGTCGCGACGTTGGCGGCACCCAGAAGGGTCTGGAGTTCCTGCTGCTGCTGGGGCTGGAGCGCCCATTGCAGGAACTTGCCGGCGGCGTCCTTCACCTTGGTGTTGGCGTTGATGGTCACCGGGGCCAGGATCATGCCCTGCTCCTTGTGCGGGAAGGGCGACGGGGCGGCGGCGATGGGGTGCGCCTTGCCCTGCGAGGTCAGGATGGTGGCGACGCCGCCGTTGTCGATCTCCATGGCGACCTTGCCTTCCCAGAACATCCGCCGGTAGGTGGCGGCGTCGGTGCCCTTGGGGATCATGCCGGCGTCATAGACGGTCTTGTAGGCGGCGACACCCGCCACGACCTCCGGGCTGTTGAAGGTCGGCGTGCCGTCCGGCTTGGACCAGCGCCCGCCGAAGCCGTAGACGAAGTTGGTCAGGTCGTACCAGACGCCGCCGCGCTCGGCCATCGTGGCGCGGAAGGCGAAGCCGTAGTTGCCGTCCTTCGTCGCCTCCTTGCCGAGCTTCACGAACTCCTCGAAGGTCTTGGGCGGCGTGCCGTTGGGCAGCAGCGCGGCGTTGTAGACCATCGCGTAGTTGGCGGTGTCGAAGGCGAAGCCGTAGCGCTTGCCCTCGACCTTCATGTACTGGTCGGCGGCGGTGAAATTGTGGGCGCCGTCCTTCACGATGTCGTCGATCGGCAGGACCGACTTGGCGGCCACCGCGGCGTAGAACTCCGGCAGGTCGAAGCGGATGACGTCGGGGCCGCCGTTGCCGCCCATCTGCGTGAAGATGGTGGTGGCGAAGGAGGAGAAGGGGATGGTGACCGGCTTCACCTCGATGTCGGGCTGGGACTGGTTGAACTTCTCCACCCAGGCCTTCAGCCGGTCGCCGCGGCCGACCTCGGCGAAGTGGGACGCAGCGAAGGTCACCACCGTCTTGCCCGACGATTGGGCCAGGGCGACCGACGCGGTGCCCAGCGCCAAGGCGGCGGCCAGCCCGCCGGCCAGAAGGGGGGTGATGCCCGTGATTGCGCTCAGAAACGGCTTCATGCTGCGTCCTCCTCCGAATTTGTTCGTTTGCTGTCTTTTTTGGTTGGTTTAGCCCGCAATCCCGGAACCATACCAGAGTATGCGGGCCGGTGATTGGGGTTCAGTGCCGGCCCAACGCTCCGTCAACCCGGCGCCACAGCCCCAGCGGGTTGCCGTCGCGCAGGGCTTGCGGCAACAGGTCGGCCGGGATGTCCTGGTAGCAGACGGGCCGCAGGAACCGCTCGATGGCCGCCGTGCCGACCGAGGTGGTGCGGCCGTCCGACGTGGCCGGGAAGGGGCCGCCATGCACCATGGCGTGGCAGACCTCGACGCCCGTCGGCCAGCCGTTGGCCAGGATGCGGCCGGCCTTGCGTTCCAGCGTCGGCAGCAGGACCGCCGCCGCTCCGGCGTCGGCCGCGTCCATCTGCAGGGTCGCGGTGAGCTGGCCGTCCAGCCGCTCCGCCACGGCGCGCAAAGACTCCAGATCCGGGCAGCGAATGAGCAGCGAGGCGGCGCCGAACACCTCCTCGCGCAGGGCCGGATCGTCGAGGAAGGCGTCGGCGGTCGTGGCGAACAGCGCCGCCCGGCACCGGTTGGGGCCTTCGCCGTCCAGCCCGCGGGCCAGCGTCGCCACGAGGGCGTTGCCGGCCAGGGCGGCCACCCCGGCGTCGAAGGCGGCGTGGATGCCCGGCGTCAGCATGGTCGGCGCCGCGCTGCCGCCCAGCGCCTCCACGGCGGATGTCACGAAGCGGTCGAGGTCCGGCCCGTCCACCGCTAGCAGGATACCGGGGTTGGTGCAGAACTGCCCGGCGCCCATGGTCAGCGAGGCGACGAAGCCCCGGCCCAGAGCCTCGGCCCGCGCGGCGAGCGCCGCCGGCAGCAGGAAGACCGGGTTGATGCTGCTCATCTCCGCGTAGACGGGGATCGGCTCCGGGCGCTTGGCCGCCACCTCCATCAGCGCTACGCCGCCGCGGCGCGATCCGGTGAAGCCGACCGCCTTGATGCGCGGGTCGGCGACCAGCGCCGTGCCCACCGACGAGCCGGCACCGAAGATCAGCGAGAAGACGCCCTCCGGCAGCCCGCATTCGGCGACGGCGGCCTGGACGGCGCGGCCGACCAGCTCCGACGTGCCGGGATGGGCGGAGTGGGCCTTGACCACCACCGGGCAGCCGGCGGCGAAGGCCGAGGCGGTGTCGCCCCCGGCCACCGAGAAGGCCAGCGGGAAGTTGCTGGCTCCGAACACCGCCACCGGGCCGAGCGGGATGCGGCGCTGGCGCAGGTCGGGGCGGGGCAGGGGCGCCCGCTCCGGCAGGGCCGGGTCGATGCGGGCGCCGATCCAGCTTCCTTCCCGCACCACCGCGGCGAACAGGCGGAGCTGGCCGACGGTGCGCCCACGCTCTCCCTCCAGCCGGGCGCGCGGCAGGCCGCTTTCGGCCATGGCGCGGACGATCAACGCGTCGCCGAGCTCGAGGATGTTGCGGGCGACCGCCTCCAGGAAGACGGCGCGGTCCTCCGGCGCGGTCTCGCGGAAGCGGTCGAAGGCGTCCCAGGCGAGTTGGCAGGCGCGGTCCACCTCCGCCGTCCCGCCGCCGCCGAAGGCGGGCTCCAGCGTCGCCTCGGTGGACGGGTCGATGGCGTGGATCTCGCCGTTGCGGCCGCGGTGGCTCTCGGCGCCGATCAGCATCATGCCGGTGAGGGTCACGGGCGGGTCCTTTCTTGTTCGCGCTGCTCTTGGTCTCGGGGCGGCATCAGCCGAGCAGGCCGCGGCCCGCGAGGTTCCGCATCAGCGCTGCGGCGCCGAAGTCCCAGGGCGCGCAGTCGGCGCAATGGCGGACCCGGTTGGTCAGGCTGCCCAGCGCCGGGGCGGTGATGGTCACCACGTCGTCCAGCTTGTGGGTGAAGCCCTCGCCCGGACGGTCGCGGTCCTCGACCGGCGCGAACATGGTGCCGAGCAGCAGGACGAAGCCGTCCGGATACTGGTGGTTCTCGCCGATGGTGGCCTCGACCAGCTCCATCGGGTCGCGGCTGATCTGCGACATGGAGCTGGAGCCCTCCAGCCGGAAGCCGTCGCTGCCCTCGACCACCAGCCCAAGCTCGGCGCTGCGCACGCCGTCGAGCGTGAAGCGGTCGTCGAACAGGCGGATGAACGGGCCGATGGAGCCGCTGGCGTTGTTGTCCTTGGCCTTGCCGAGCAGCAGGGCGGAGCGCCCCTCCACATCGCGCAGGTTCATGTCGTTGCCGAGCGTGGCGCCGACGATGTCCCCGCGGCTGGAGGCCAGGACGGCGATTTCCGGCTCCGGGTTGTTCCACACCGAATAGGGCGGGATGCCGACATGGGCGCCGGTGCCGACCGCCGACATCGGCTGGCCCTTGGTGAAGATCTCGGCGTCGGGGCCGATGCCGACCTCCAGATACTGCGACCACACCCCGCGGGCGATCAGCGCCTTCTTGACCTCCATGGCCTCCGGCGAGCCGGGCTTCAGGCTGGACAGGTCGCGCCCGATCAGCGCGTCGATGTCGGCGCGGATGGCCAGCGCCTTTTCCGGGGCGCCGCGCGCCTGCTCCTCGATGACGCGCTCCAGCAGGCTGACCACGAAGGTCACGCCGGACGCCTTCACCGCCTGGAGGTCGATGGGGGCCAGCAGCCAGGGCCGCTCCGGGTCGCGCCGGTCCTCGTCGGAGTTGGCGAGGATCGCGGCGGCGGTGCCGATCCATTCACCGGGCAAGTCGCGGACGATGGCTGCGGCGGCGCCGGTCTCCACCAGATCGCGCACGGTGGGCGCGTCGCTGCTGGTGATGTCGAAGACGTCCCGGCCGCGCACGGCGATGACCGAGGGGCCGACGCCGGGGCGCCAGGCGCGCCCGACCAGCAGCGCGCCCTCGTCCGCCGGCAGGGCGGCGGCGGGGTCGAGGGGAAGGGGTCGCTTGCTCATGGTTTCCTCTCCTCTTGCTTGCGCCGGGTGGTTACTTGCGCCGGAAGACCGGGCTGCGCTTTTCCTTGAAGGCGGCGCGCCCCTCGGCGGCGTCCGCGGTGGCGAAGCAGATGGTCTGCAGGTCGCGCTCGTACTCGATGGCCTTTTCCACCGGCATGGTGTGGGCGGCCTTCAGGTTCAGCTTCGCCGTCTCCGCCGCGATGGGGGCGCGGCTGGCGACGATGGCGGCGATCTCCTGCGCGCGGGCGAGCAGACGGTCGGCGGGCACCACCTCGCTGACGAGGCCCCAGGCCAGCGCCTTGTCCGCCGGGATGGGGTCGCCGGTCAGGATCATCATCGCGGCGTTGGAGGTGCCGATGGAGTGCGAGAGGAAGGCCGCCACGCCGCCGCCGCCGATCCAGCCGAGCTTAATCTCCGGCGCGCCGAACTGCGCGTTCTCGGACGCGATGCGGATGTCGCAGCTCATCGCCGTCTCCAGCCCGCCGCCGAAGGCGTAGCCGTTGACCGCGGCGATGCTGGGCTTGCGCAAGGACCGGATGGCGTCGCAATAGTCCTCGCGGTTGCGGAAGTTCCAGGCGGTGTCGTAGCGGTCCAGCTCGCGGATGTCGGAGCCGCAGCAGAAGGCGCGAGGCCCGGCGCCGGTCAGCACGACGCAGCGGATGTCGTCGTCGGCGTTGCAGCGGGCCACGGCGGCGACCAGCTCCGCGGCCATCTCCGGGGTCACCGCGTTCAGCTTCTGCGGGCGGTCGAGGGTGATGGTGGCGACGAAGCCGTCCACCGTGACGGTGACCGCGCCAAGCGCCGGATCGGGGGTGTTGAGCGAGTCCATGGGATGGGCCTTATCGTTCGGCGCCAGCAACAGGGCGGCTGGCGGCGTAGCGGTGTTGCAGACGGTCGAGCAACGCCGGGTGCGGCGTGCGGTCGGCCAGCGCGTCGCGGATCATCGCGGCGGCGTCGGCCTGGAAAGCGATGTAGCCGGCGTGGCGCGGGCGGACATAGGCGGCCTCCAGCGTCGCGGCGGTGTTGCGGTAGAAGCCGCCCCAGCGTTCGTTCACCGCCGCGTCCGCCCAGGCGTCGCGGCGGCTCGGCTGGCCGTCATGGGCCGGGATGAAGCTCCGCTGCGCCTCGGCGCCAAGCAGCCAGCGCAGATGGTCGAGCAGGGCCGGCGTCACCTCGCAGCGCACGGAGACGCCGATGCCGGTGCCGCCCAGCGTCGAGCCGGGACGCCCGTCCGCCGTGGCGCGCGGCGCGTCGGCGAAGGTGACCGGCGTCTCGCCCGCTGCGGTGGGGGCCGCGTAGTTGACGTAGCCGTAGACCAGCGGGCAGAGCGCCACGCCGTCGGTGCGGGCCATGTGGCCGAGCAGCCCGATGGGGTTCAGCCCGCGCACCGCCGCCGGCATCCGCCCGGCCAGCGTCGCCATGAGGTCGAGCACCTGCGTCCCCACCTCCGTCGAGACCAGCCGGTCGGGATCGGCCACCGCGGGCGGATCGCCGAAGGCCGCCGCCATGGACAGGAAGGTCAGGCAGGCGTGCGGCCCGGCCAGCGACAGGGCGACCGGCGCCCGTTCGGACAGGCTCGCCACATCCGCCCAGGTGACGGGGACCGGCCCGTCCAGAAGGTCGGCGCGGCAGGCCGTGACCTGCGTCGCCGCGTCGAGCGGCAGCGCCCAATGCCGGTCCGCGAAGCGGTAGCTGGCGAGGCTCGGCCCGATGCTGTCGCGCTGCCAGCCGGCGATGTCCTCGGCGGTGAACAGGTCCTCCAGCGGGATCAGGCCGCGTTCCGCCACGGCCTCCCCAACATGGGGGTGGTCGAGGACGATCAGGTCGTAGCGGGCGCAGAGGTCGCCGATCGGATGGGCCTCGAAGCCTTCGAGCGGCTGCTTGTCCCAATCGATCGCAAGCCCGTCGCGCGCCTCGTCCAGCCCGGCGGCGGCGGCCGCCAAGGCGTTGTAGCCGCGCGGGTGGTCCCAGGTCAGCGCGCGGTAGCGCATGCCCGAACCTCCTCTTCCTCCGCCTCCGCCTCCGGCTCGGTGGCGGCGACGACGCCGGCGGCCAGCAGACGGTCGACGGCCTCGGCGGTGAAGCCGGCGGCCTCCAGCACCTCGCGGGTGTGCTCGCCGGTCAGGGGGGCGCCGCGCTCGACCTCGGACGGGGTCTTGGAGAACTTGATCGGGAAGCCCGGCGTCTTGACGCGGCCCTCGGTCGGGTGGTCGTACTCGACGAAGGTGCCGTTGTGCTTGATCTGCGGGTCGTTCACGAGGTCGGCGTAGCCGTAGACCGGCCCGGCCCAGACCCCGGCGGCGTTGAACAGCTCCAGCCACTCCGCGGAGGTCTTCGCGGTCAGCCGGTCGCGGGTCTTGGCGAAGATCTCGTCGCGGCGCGACCAACTGTCGGTCTCGTCCTCCATGTCGAGGAACGACGGCTCGCCGATCAGCTCGCCCAGCAGCTTCAGCGGCGGGAAAGCCACGATGATGAAGCCGTCGCTGGTGGCGAAGGCGCCGTAGGGGGCGCGGATGTAGACGTGGGCGTGTGGCTCGGCGGAGCGGGTCTGCGGCTTGCCGCCGACCGTGAAGACCGACAGCTCCTGCATCTGGATCGTCGTGATGGCGTCCAGCATGTTGACCTGGACGAGCTGGCCCTCGCCGGTGCGCTCGCGGTGGAGCAGGGCGGCCAGCACGCCTTCGAAGGCGGTGTAGCCGGTGATCGCGTCCACGAGATACTGGCCGGCGGGGGTCGGGGCCTCGCCCTCGCGGCCCGCCGACAGCATGGCGCCGGACATGCCCTGCAACAGCAGGTCCTGGCCCGGACGCTGGACGTAGGGGCCGGTCTCGCCATAGCCGGAGATCGACAGGTAGATCAGGCGCGGGTTGACCGCGGAGAGCGATTCATAGTCCACGCCCAGCCGCTTGGCGACGCCCGGCCGGTAGTTCTGAAGGAAGACGTCGGCGGTCTTGACCAGCTCCATCAGCAGGGCCTTGCCCTCGGTGTTCTTCAGGTCGACGGCGAGCGAGCGCTTGTTCCGGTTCAGCGACAGGAAGGAGACGTTCACCTTGTTGCCGGTGATGCCGCCCGCCGCGGTGTGGCGCTGCCACTCGCCGGTCACCGGCTCCACCTTCACCACGTCGGCGCCGAGGTCGCCCAGGCGCTGCGCCGCCAGCGGGCCGGCCATGGCGATGGAGCAGTCGAGCACACGGTAACCGCTGAGGATGTTGCGTTTCTTGTCCATGATGTCCGGATCTTGTTGCCGTGGGTCCGCCGGCCATGGCGGAAGGATGGGGCGGAAGGATGGGTGGTCAGCCGTTGGTTGCCGGGGCTTGCGCGAAGAAGGCGCGGTTCCAGACGGGGCTGATGAGGATTTCGTTGACGCAGACGTGGGGCGGCATCTCGGCCACGAAGCGGATGGTGCGGCCCAGGTCTTCGGGCTGGAGCAGGCGCGCCATCTCCTCCGCCGGGGGCGGGGAGGGGCGCTGGCCCAGCAGGTCGGTCGCCACCTCGCCGGGCATGACCACGCAGGAGCGCAGGCCGTTGCGCCATTCCTCCATGTTCAGGCTGTGGCTCAGCGTCACCAGCGCCTGCTTCGTCGCGTTGTAGCCGGGGCCGCCGAGGACGAGCGCGTGCCGCCCGACCCAGGAGGACACGATGATGACGGTGCCGGACCGGTGCTCCCGCATGGCGGGCAGCACCGCCTGGATGGCGTGCATGGTGCCGTTGAGGTTGACGTCGACCAGCCGCCGCCAGCCCTCCGTCCCGAGGTCGCGGAAGCTGCGGTTGGGCAGGTTCATCCCGGCGCTGGCGACCAGCGTGTCGATTCGCCCGTGGCGGTCGAGGATCGCCGCCGCCACGCGCCGCACCGCCGCCTCGTCGGCCACGTCGAGGACCGCGGTCTCGGCCCTGCCGCCGGCGGCGCGGATGGACTCCGCCACGCGGTCGAGCGCGTCTTCGCGCCGTCCGGACAGGACGACGGTGGCGCCGCCCTGCGCCAGCGCCCGCGCGCTGGCCTCCCCGATTCCGCTGCCGCCGCCGGTGATCCAGGCGACGCTGTCCGCAAGAACGCTCATGTCTTGCCTGCTTCGTTGCTTGTCTTTGTTGCTTGCCCGCCGTGCGGCCATCGGGCCGTCGCGGTGTCCCTCCCAGCGTCCCCCGGATCGTCCACCTCCGCGTTCGTTCCGAGTGACCGCTAACGTGACCGGTAACATGATTGGTTGGGGCAATCAAGCATCTTTGGTGAGCGATAACGTTAGCGTTCGCGTGACCGCTAACATGAAATGCGCTATGGATTGTGGAAAGGGTGCCGCACCCGGCTTGCAACGGGCGGCGCGGCCATGCACAAGAAGGCGGCCGGTCGGTGCCCGAAGGCGGGCCGGCGGAAGCAGGATATGAGGTCATCCCAGGTGTCGGACGAAGGACAGCTTTCGCTCAGGAAGGCGGAGTCACGGCGGCGCTCCGCGACCCGCGCGGTGACGATGGCCGATGTGGCGCAGGCCGCGGGCGTCTCCACGCAGACGGTTTCGCGCGCGCTCCGCGATCCGCGCAGCGTCGGCCCGGACACGCTCGCCCGCATCGAGGAGGCGGTTCGCGAAACCCGCTACGTTCAGAACTTGGCGGCGAGCCACCTCGCCTCCAACCGCAGCATGACGGTGGCGGCGATCATCCCGACCATCTCCGCCTCGATCTTCGCGGAAACCATCCAGGGCCTGACCGACGTCCTGCTGCCGGAGGGCTATCAGGTCTTCCTCGGCCACACCGACTACATGGCGGCGCGCGAGGAGTCGCTGGTCCGCAGCTTCAGCGGGCGGCGCCCCGACGGCTTCTTCATCATCGGCACCCGCCACACCCAGGAGACCACGGCCCTGCTGAAGCGCACCGGGGTGCCGGTGGTGGAAAGCTGGAGCTGGACGAACCGCCCCGTCGACATGCTGGTCGGCTTCTCCAACCACGCCGCCCTGATGAGCGTGGTCGATCATCTGGTGGGGCGCGGCTACCGCCGGCTGGCCTTCACGGGCGTCATGAAGCCGGGCGACCACCGCGCCAAGGAGCGTCTGAAGGGTTTCCAGGACGCCCATGAGCGTCATTTCCCGGGCGTGACGCCGCGCGTCGTCACGGTCACCAGTGGGCCGATGGTGATGGCGACCGGCGTGGAGCTGCTGAAGCTGGTGCGGGAGCAGCATCCCGACACCGACGCCGTGGTGTTCGTCAGCGACGTGCTGGCCTCCGGCGCCCTGCTGGCCTGCAGCGGCCTGGGGATCTCGGTGCCGAAGGATCTGGCGATCACCGGGTTCGGCAATTACGACATCGCCGGGCAACTGACGCCGGGCCTGACCACCATCGCCATCGCCAGCCGCAGGATCGGCACGGAGTCCGCCAACCTCCTGCTGCGGCGGATGCAGGGGAGCGAGGTCGAGAACCGCACCCAGGATGTGGGATTCGAACTGCTGGTGCGGGGCAGCGCCTGAGCCTGCCGGGGTTGATCCGAGACCGGAGTTTCGTCCGGTCATTGGCAGAGATTCTGTGTATCCCAGCTCATGGCACCAACAACGCACAAAACCGCGACGGGTGTTCGGTGCCGGTTTCATGACGCGGGCTGTTGCATTTCTCCGCGGGATCGGTACCCTGTCCCGCATCGCCAGCCACGCTGGCCGTAAGCGTTCAACGTCAACCAACGCACTCAACGATCCTCGCCGATCGGAGTGCGTTCGCGTGTTCGGACGGACGGCCATCGGCGGGGACCAGTGTGGAGCACACCATGGGTCCCCAGCAAAGGCCGGCGCCGGCGCGTGATGCGGCGCAAGGCCGCCTGATCGTCCTCACCGCCGTCCTCTTCGTCTCCTATCTCTGTGTCGCCCTGTCCCTTCCCGTCGTGCCGCTGTTCGTGGCCGGGGATCTCGGGATGGGCAATGTCTGGGCCGGGCTGGGCGTGGGAAGCGCCTTCCTCGCCACCATCCTCAGCCGCGGCTTCGCCGGAGCCTTTTCCGACCGCCAGGGCGCGAAGAGGGCGGTCGGGCGGGGGCTGGCCTTCTATGTGGCCGGCGGGCTGGTCTCGATGGCCGCCGGTCCTCTGTCGTTCTCGCCATGGTCGGCCTTTTCGGTGCTGGTGGCGGGCCGCCTGCTCATCGGTGTCGGCGAAAGCCTCGTCGGGGTCGGGGTGGTCGCCTGGGGGATCGGCATCGTCGGTCCGCAGCGCTCGGGCCGTGTGCTGGCGCTGATCGGGGCGGCGCTCTACGGCGCCTTCGCGGCGGGCGGACCGCTGGGGCTGGCGCTGCTCGACCGCTTCGGTTTCTCCGGTGTCATGGCGGTCAGCGCGCTGCTGCCCGCCGTCGGGCTTCTGGCGATCCGGCGCATGGAGGGGACCCCGGCCCATCCCGACGCCGAGCGCCCACCCTTCCGCAGCGTGCTGGGGCGGATCTGGCGGCAGGGCGCCGTCGTCAGCCTCCAGGGCATCGGCTTCGCCGCCATCGGCGCCTTCTTCTCGCTGCACTTCGTCCGCGAGGGCTGGCCCCACGCCGGGCTCGGCCTGACCGCCTTCGGGCTCGGCTTCGTGCTCGTCCGCTTCGCGCTCGGTCATCTGCCCGACCGCTTCGGCGGTCTGCGCGTGGCGATGGGGTCGCTGGCGGTCGAGGCGGTCGGGCAGGCGCTGTTGTGGAGCGCGGGCGATCCCGTCACGGCGCTGGCCGGCGCCTTTCTGACCGGGCTCGGCTGCTCGCTGGTCTTTCCCGCCATGGGGCGGGAGGTCGTCCATCTCGTCGAGCCGCAACTCCGCGGCACCGCGCTCGGCGCCTTCGCGGCGTTCCAGGACGTCGCCTACGGCCTGACCGGCCCCCTGGCCGGGCTGCTCGCCGACCGGGTCGGCTACGGCGGCGTCTTCCTGCTGGGAAGCGCCGCCGCCGTGCTGGGCTTCCTGACCACCGTCCAACTGCTCCGCGCGCGGCTGGTGGTGAAGACCAGCCCGACCTGAGGGGCCTATTCCCCCGCCGCGGCCTTCAGGAGGGTGATGCTGATCCGCCGGTTCTGCGGGGCCAGCGGGTTGGCGGCGTCGAGATGGTCGAGGTCGGCGCGGCCCTCCACCCGGACGATCCGGCGGGCCGGCACGCCGGCGGCGATCAGCTCGCGGCGGGCGGCGTTGGCGCGGTCGCTGGACAGTTCCCAGTTGCCGTACTTCGCCCCGTCCGCATAGCCCAGCGCGTCGGTGTGGCCGGTGATGCTGAGGCGGTTGGGCGACGACGCGACGGCGCCGGCGACCAGCCGCATCAGCCGGCGTCCCTGCTCGTTCATCTGGGCGGAGCCGACGTTGTACATCGACACCTTCGCCTGATCGGTGAGCTGCACGCGCAGGCCGACCGACGTCTGCTCGATGACCACGCTGCCGGCGAGCGCTCCCAGCTCCGGCATCGTCTCCAGCGCCGCGCGCAGGTCGCGCTCGGCCTTCTCAAGCCCCTGCTGCTCGGTGAGCGCCGCGGTCTGGCGGTCGAGCAGGGCCTCGAGCTCCGCCCGCGCGTCGCGGTCCGTCTGGCTCCGGCCGCCGGGCGGGTTGGGCATGGGGTCCTTGCGCCCGGCGGGCTCGCGGTCGCTCTCGCCCAGCGAGGCGACGACGGGCGGTGCTGCCACCGGCACGCTGTGCTCCCCCGGCGCGTTGGGCGTGGACAGCGATCCCGTCTTGTCCACCGCCCGCCCGGCGAGCATGCCGTCGGCGCCCGAGTTGGATTGCGACAGGGCCACCGGGTTGAAGTAGTCGGCGATGCCCTTGCGCTGCTCCACCGTGGTGATGTTCATCAGCCACATGATCAGGAAGAAGGTCATCATCGCCGTCACGAAGTCGGCGTAGGCCAGCTTCCAGGCGCTGTTGTGCTCCTCCTCCTCCTCGCCGTAGCGGCGCTTGATGATGATCGTCGGTTCGATGCGCTTGCGGGCCATGGCGGGGCCTCAGGCGGGCTGGCTCGCCTCGCGGGCCTTCGCCTGCGAGGAGAGGGTGGTGGCGACCTCGACCTCGGCGAGGCTCGGCTGCGTGTCGGCGAACAGCACCTTGCGGGCGAACTCCGCGCAGACCTGCGGGGGGCTGCCACGCAGATAGGCGCCGAGCGCGGCGCGCACGCAGATGAACAGCGTCAGCTCCGCCTCGCGGCGATGGCGGGCGGCGGCGGCGATCGGACCGACCAGACCGTAGGACAGCAGCACGCCCAGGAAGGTGCCGGTCAGCGCCCCGCCGATCATGTGGCCCAGCACCTCCGGCGGCTCGCTGATCGCGCTCATGGCGTTGATGACACCCAGCACGGCGGCGACGATGCCGAGCGCCGGCAGCGCGTCGGCCAGATTCTGCAGCGCCTTCGGCACTTGGTTCAACTCGCGCCCGATGGTCTCGATCTCCTCGTTCATCAGGGCTTCCAGGTCGTGCGGGTTGTCCTGGCCGAGCGCGATCAGGCGCATGTAGTCGCACAGGAAAGTGACGCAGCGCGGCTGGCGGAAGACCGAGGGGTACTGGGCGAAGATCGGGCTGTCGTCCGGCTTGTCGATGTCGCTCTCGATGTTCGACACGCCCTTGGACTTGGCCTGCCGCAGCAGGGCGTAGAGCAGGGAGATCAGGTCGAGATACTCGTCCTTGCTGGTGTGCCGGCCGCGGGCCACCGCGCCGATGGTGCGCACGGTGGCGCGCAGCACCGCCATGGAGTTGGCGATGACGTAGCCGCCGATGCCGGCGCCGACGATGATGACGATCTCAACGGGCTGCCACAGCACGCCCATCCGCCCGCCCATGGCGGCGAAGCCGCCGAGCACGCTCAGGAAGACCGCGACGATTCCGAACAGCAAACGCATGATGTGTGTCCTCCGGCTCGGCCGAAAAGAGGGATCGGGCTCAGGGAGCCGTCGTGTGGGGCGGGAGCGTTCAGGGCGTCTTCCACCGGCGCACCATGCCGGCCAGCGCGTCGGCGGCGGCGAGCTGGCCGCCGACCGTGGCGCTGGACAGCGGCTTGCCCGGCGGGTCGGGCGGGACGGCCAGGGCGTCGAGCAGGCCGGCCCAGCGGGTCCCGGCCAGCGCCTTGCCGTGGCGCTCCGCGGCGGCGGCGACCGCTGCGTCGTCGCCCGCCCGGAAGGCGGCCAGCGCGTGGAAGGCGATGTCGTCCGGCAGGGGCGTGCCCGGTCCGCCCAACAGCTCGGCATAGGCGGCGCGGGCCGCCGGCCACTCGCCGGCCCGGAACAGGCTGTCCGCCCGGATGCGCGCCGCGTCGGGACCGGTCAGGCCGCGCAGCGCGTCGAAGGCGCGCATCGCCTCGCCCTCGGCGGCGAAGGCCTCGGCGCGCAGCAGGGCGCGGCGCTCAGCGGCGGCGGCGTCCGGCGCGGGGCCGGCGGTGTGGTCCAGCACGGCCAGCGCCTCCGACCCGCGCCCGGCGTCCAGCAGCACGCGGGCCAGCTCCAGACCGACCGCCGCGCGTTCGGTGCCGCGCGTGGCCTCGGCGACGGTGTGGAGCAGGCGCGCGGCCTCCAGCGTGAAGCCGCCGCGGGCCAGCAGCCGGGCGAGTCGGCGCTGCTGCGTTCCGGCGTCGTCGTCGGTCAGCGCCACCGTGCGGCCGTAGCGCACCTGGAGGGACAACGCGTCGAGCGCGCTGCCCGGGGTCGTCTCCAGATGGCCGATCACCGCGTCGAGAAGCCCGCGCCCGGTGGTCAGCGCCACGCGACCCCGCGCCGTCGCGCCGAAGCGGCGGCCCAGCAGGCCGAAGATGTCGAGCGCCGCGTCGATCCGCCCGGCGCGGGTGTAGGCGGCGCCCAGCGCGGCCAGCGCGTCCGTCTCGACATCGCCGCCGCGCCAAGCGTAGCGCAGGCTTTCCAGCTCCGCGATGGCGCCGGGATCGTCCAGAGAACCGCTGGCCAGCCGCAGCTCGATGGAGCGGACCTGGGCGCGGTGGCCGTAGAGGTTGGGCAGGGCGGCGGCGCGCTTGTAATGGGTCAGCGCTTCGGTGGTCTCATTGTGCAGCTCCGCCAGACGCCCGCGGAAGAAGTCGAGCCGCCCGTCGGTGGAGCCGATGCCGTCCAGCGTGATCATTTCCAGGACGATCAGGTTCAGCGACGGGCCATCCGCCGCCTCGCCCGCCGATTCGGCGAGCAGGGTCAGCAGGCGGCCGCGCAGCTCGGCGGGGTAGGACAGCAGCCGCTTCAGCGCGATGGGCAGGCTCGATTTCGCCGCGGCCCAGCGGCTGGGGGCCAGGGTGGCGCTGCGCCAGACGTGATGGTCGGCGGCGGCGGGGGTGGGCTGGGCGCGGACGAACTGGCTGTCGTCGGGATCGGCGGTGCCGTCCAGCGCGCGGAAGGCGTCGCGCAGCAGGCGCAGCTCGTAGCGCTGGTCCGGCCCCGGCGTCAGGCTCTCCGCGGCGTCCAGCGCGGCGCGGCCCTCCTCCGGCAGGGCGCGGGCCAGCGAGAAGCGGGCCATGGCGAGCAGCGCGTCCACCCGCGCGCGGTCCTGGCTCTCGGCGATGCGCTGCTCCAGGTGCTGTTTGCGCGCGGGGTAGTCGTCGCCGGCCCAGGCGTCCAGGTCGAAGGCGCGGATCGGCGGGTCGGCCTGGACGGCGGGGGCAGGGGCCGCGGTCGGCGGCATGGCCGACGGCGGCACGGCGGCCACCGTCCGGGCGGGTTCCGGCTTCGGCGGTGGCGGAGCCTTGGCAACCGGTTGTGGCTGAACCGGTGGCGGTGCCTGTGCCACGGGCGGAGCTTGTACGGCTGGCTGCGCCGGGACGATCGGCTGCGCCTGGGCGCTGGCGACCGGGCTCAGCCGTTCGGCGAGGCTGATGGGCGCCGCTAGGGCCGGCGCCGGTTCAGGGGCCGGCGGCGGCGCGATCACCGGGAACACCGACGCGCCGGGCGCCTCGGCCAGCAGGATGCCTTCGGATGCCGGCACGGGAGCACCCGGCTTGCGCGCCGGCCGCGGCGGGTCGGTGACGTCGATGAAGGTGATCCGCCGCTCCCGGCGCACGGTGACGCGGGCGCCGCAGGGCCAGTCCATGGTCAGGCTGCGTCCGTCCTCAGCCGTCTGGAAGCCGGTCAGACGCCGCGAATAGGTGCCGTTCAGCGCCTCCAGCGGCCAGGGGACCGCCTGCGAGAAGGCAACGCGCCCGCCGCAGCTTCCCACATCGACCGCCGGGGCGCCCTGCGCGTTGACCAGAGCCAAGCGCGAGAAGTCGGCGTGGTCGCCCGTCTGCACGGTGATCGTTGCCGGTGCCTCCGCCGCGGCGGGAGGCGCCGTCAGGGCGGTGGTGGCCGACAGCAGGGCCAGGGAGATGGACAGGGTCCGGCAGGGATGCATTGCGACTGCCCCAAATTTTATCTAAATCGGAATCAAATCCCCCAAGACACCGGTCAGTTCCCGTCGCGGCGCCCCAGGTTGAAACCCGGCTTTAAACTGCATCACCTAGGTTAAGGCGGCGTTCAAACCGAAGGTGTCCGGCGATGGAGAATCCCCTTTACATTGGATTGTCGCGGCAAGTGGCGTTGCGCCGGCAGCTCGATGTCGTGGCGAACAACATCGCCAATATGAACACTGCGGGATTCCGCGGCGAGCGCATGCTGTTCGAAGCGGCGATGGAGCGCGGCGGCATGAAGCCGTCCGACAAGATCGCCTTCACCATCGACCGCGCCACCTACACCGACTTCACCGCCGGCAGCCTGAAGCCGACCGACAACCCCTACGACGTGGCGCTGGATGGCGACGGCTGGCTCCAGGTGCAGGCGCCCGATGGCCCGCGCTACACCCGCGACGGGCGGATGCGGCGCGACGTGGACGGGCAGCTCGTGAACGCCGGCGGCTTCCCCTATCTGGACGACAACCAGCAGCCCATCGTCATCCCGGCCGACCGCAGCCGGATGGAGATCGGCACCGACGGGCTGGTCTCCGCCGACAACGAGATGATCGCCCGGCTGCGCGTCGTCCGCTTCGAGAGCCCGCAGGCGCTCGCCCAGACCGGCGACGTGCTGTTCGACGCCGTGGACGCCCAGCCGCTGCCGGCCCCCGACACCCGGATCATCCAGGGCAAGGTCGAGCAGTCCAACGTCCAGTCCATCGCCGAGATGTCGCGGATGATGGAGCTGACGCGCGACTACCAGTCGGTCACCCGCATGATGGACGACGGGCAGGACCTGCTGCGCTCCGCCATCAACCGCCTCGGCAAATCCGCTTAAAACCAGGAGATTGCGTCCATGCGCGTGCTCAGCATCGCTTCGACCGGCATGATGGCCCAGCAGTTGAACGTCGAGGTCATCTCCAACAACATCGCCAACATCAACACCACCGCCTTCAAGCGCGGGCGCGCCGAGTTCCAGGACCTGATGTACCAGTCGGAGCGGCGCCAGGGCAGCCAGTCCACCGACGCCGGCACCATCATCCCGACCGGCATCGAGGTCGGCCTCGGCGTGCGTCCGGGGGCGGTCAACCGCATCAACACGACCGGCAACCTGACCTCCACCGGGAACGAGCTGGACCTCGCCATCGAGGGTCGCGGCTACTTCAACATCCGCATGCCGGCGGGCGAGACCGCCTACACCCGCGCCGGCGGCTTCAAGCTGTCGCCGGAGGGCACCATTGTGACCAGCGACGGCCATCCGGTGCTGCCGGAGGTCACCGTGCCGCAGGGCACGCGGGAGATCGCCGTGAACAGCTCCGGCGAGGTGCAGGCCTTCGTCGACGGTCAGACCCGCCCGCGCGTGCTCGGCCAGCTCGTGATGACCGTGTTCGTCAATGAATCCGGGCTGGAGGCGATGGGCGACAACCTCTACCGCGCCACTCCCGCCTCGGGCGAGCCGCAGGACGGCACCGGCGGGCAGGCGGGCTTCGGCACCATCCGGCAGAAGTATCTGGAATCCTCCAACGTCAACGTCGTCCAGGAGATCACCGAACTCATCTCCGCCCAGCGCGCCTATGAGATGAACGCGAAGGTGGTCGAGGCCGGCGACCAGATGGCCTCCACCCTGTCGAACATGCGGTGACCGCCATGCGGCGTTCCGTTCGTCATCTGGCCGGACTCGCGGTCGCCCTGCATCTGCTCGGTGCGCCCGCCCAAGCGGCCTATCTCTCCGACGGTGAGGGCGCCGTGGAGGCGCTGCTGGCGCAGGAGCTGGCGGCTTCGCTCGGCCCGGCGGTGCCGCCGGACGCGCGGGTCTCGCTGGTGCTGACCGTGCCCTTCTCCGGTCCGGTGGAGGCGGTGCGCGATCTGTCCTACGACCCGCGCGGCGGGCTGGTCCGCGCGCTGGTGAGCAGCAACGGACGAATCGTCGAGGTGAAGGCCAAGGCCGACATCATGGTGGAGGTGCCGGTGCCGACGCGCCGCATCCTGCCCGGCGAGGTGATCGCCGACAGCGACCTGACCACCATCCCGATGCCGCTGGAGCGGCTGAACGGCGCCGTCGTCACCTCCCGCGACGCTCTGGCCGGGCTGGCCAGCCGCCGCCAGCTCTCCGCAGGGCGGCTGATCCAGACCTCGGCGGTCGGCGCCCCGCTGGTGGTCCAGCGCAACAAGCCGGTCAGCCTCGTCTACGAGGACGGGCCGCTGCAGCTGATGGCGCGTGGCCGTGCTTTGCAGGATGGCGGGGTGGGGGAACTGGTGCGGGTGATGAACATCGCCAGCAACATCGTCGTCACCGGCACCATCACCGGGCCGCAGACCGTCACCGTCGCCAGCGCGCCGGCTTTGGAAAGCCAGCCCCCTCCCTAACCCTCCCCCTCTGCGAGGTGGAGGGGACGGACCCCGCTTCGCAGAAGGCACCCTCTCCCTCGCAGAGGGGGAGGGCTGGGGAGGGGGCTCGCCTCTGCGCCCGTCAAGGCTCCAATCAAGGACACCACCCATGCGCACCCTGCCGCACCGCCGCACCCTGCTTCCCTTCCTCGCCCTGACGGTGGCGCTCGCCGGTTGCGGGCGGCTGGCCGAGGTGGGGCAGGCGCCGCGCCTGTCGGAAATCTCCAATCCCGCCATGGCGCCGGAGGCGCGCGTCATTTCCATGCCGATGCCGCGCCCCAACACCAACGAGCAGGTGCCGAGTTCGCTGTGGCGCACCGGGTCGCGCGACTTCTTCCGTGACCCGCGGGCCAAGCAGGTGGGCGATCTGCTGACCGTCATCATCAACATCGCCGATCAGGCGCAGCTGCAGAACCAGACGCAGCGCCAGCGCTCCAGCGCCGAATCGGCGGGCGTGCCGAACTTCTTCGGGCTGGAATCGCGGCTGCCCGCCGTGCTGCCCGACGCGGTGAATCCGTCCAGCCTCGTCGACATGGACAGTTCCTCCTCCTCCTCCGGCACCGGGACGATCCAGCGCAACGAGCGCATCGCCATGCGCGCCGCGGCGGTGGTGACCGAGGTGCTGCCCAACGGCAACTTCGTGATCGCCGGCCGGCAGGAGGTGCGGGTGAACTACGAACTGCGCGAGATGCGCATCGCCGGGGTCATCCGGCCCGAGGACATCACCAACGTGAACACCATCGACTACGACAAGATCGCCGAGGCGCGGATCACCTACGGCGGGCGCGGCCAGATCACCGACGTCCAGCAGCCGCGCTATGGCCAGCAGGTCTTCGACATCATCATGCCCTTCTGAGCGGCGGGGAAACGCGATCATGGCGGACCGTCCCGGACCCAGCCGTTATTCCGTCTTCGTGCTGTGCGCCGCGCTGGCGGCGGCGGTGGGCTACGGCATCGGACGCCTGCAGCTGACGCTCGGCGCCGAGGAGAAGGCTGCGGAGCAGGCGGCCGGCGCGGGGCCGGACCTGCCCACCGACGGTCCCGGCCCTTTCTACGTGGAGGTCGGTCAGCTGATGGTGCCGGTGCTGGTGGAGGGCCGCACCAACGCCTTCATTCTGACCCAGATCACCTTGCAGACCGGCAGCGTCGAGCAGTCCAACCTGCTGCGCCGCCATCTGCCCCACGCGCGCAACGCCCTGCTCCAGGCCCTGTTCGGCATGGCGGGGGCGGGCGCCTTCGACGGCCCATCGGTCGATCCCGCCGCCGTCGCCAAATCCCTGAAGCAGGCCGCCGCCGAACAGCTCGGCCCCGACCTCGTGCGCGGCGTGCTGATCGACCGGCTGATGCGCCAGGAAAACACCCGGCTGTAACCTGCTCAATCCCGGTTCGCTTCCTCAACCCCTTCCCCGCACATGGCGGGGGAGGAGTTTTGCGTTGGCGTGCGGCAAAACGTCCAAAGCAACGAAAGTACCGGTACTTAGGGACTGAGTCGGTGCCGGCACTTGACCTCGGTCAAGCCACTCATGATGCGAAAGGATGAAGCTCCGCGGCGATACCGTTCGATCAATCCATGGGACCGCCATGACCGCGCCGCCCGCCCGCACCGCCGACACCGCCGCCCCGACCCGCCGCTTCGAGGGGTTCGTTTTCTTCGCCCTCTCCATCCTGATATGGCCGTTCCTGGCGATCGGCATGGTCGGGGCCTACGGCTTCTCCGTCTGGATGTACCAGATCCTGTCCCACTCCGGCGGTATGTGAGGCGGCCATGCCCGAACTGCACATTTCCAGCCTCGTCATCCAGCACGCGCCCGACCGCACCGCCGCCCTGAAGGAGGTGGTCCTGGCGCTCGACGGCGCCGACTGGCACGCGTCGGAGAACGGCAAGGCCATCGTCACGCTGGAAACCGCGACGGAGGCCGAGGTTCTGGACCGCATCGCCGACATCAACGCCATGGCGGGCGTCCACACCACCACGCTGGTCTACCACCACTACGAGGACGCCGAGCGCTGCGCGGAGCCGATGCCCGCCGACACCGCCCTCGTCCCCCACGCCCATTGACGTCCGTCCAAGAAAAGACGACCCGCCCCAGGAGGCACCCCCCTATGTCCCTGACCCGCCGTGATTATCTGAAGGTCCAAGCAGCCGTGACAGCGGCGGCCGCGGCCGGTGTGAGCCTGCCGTCCGTCATCCAGCCCGCCGAGGCCGGCACCCTGACGGCCGGCGCCGACGCCAAGCTCACCTGGTCGAAGGCCCCCTGCCGCTTCTGCGGCACCGGCTGCGGCGTCATGGTCGGCGTGAAGGAGGGGCGCATCGTCGCCACCCACGGCGACGTGAAGGCCGAGGTCAACCGCGGCCTGAACTGCGTGAAGGGCTATTTCCTGTCCAAAATCATGTACGGCGAGGACCGGCTGACCCAGCCGCTGCTGCGCATGAAGGACGGCCAGTTCCACAAGGAAGGCGAATTCACCCCGATCAGCTGGGACCAGGCCTTCGACATCATGGCCACCAAGTGGAAGGAGACCCTGAAGAAGAAGGGTCCGACCGCCGTGGGCATGTTCGGCTCCGGCCAGTGGACGATCATGGAAGGCTACGCCGCCTCCAAGTTCATGAAGGCGGGCCTGCGCTCCAACAACCTGGACCCCAACGCCCGCCATTGCATGGCGTCGGCGGTGGTCGGCTTCATGCGCACCTTCGGCATGGACGAGCCGATGGGCTGCTACGACGACATGGAGCAGGCCGACGCCTTCGTGCTGTGGGGCTCCAACATGGCGGAGATGCACCCCATCCTGTGGACCCGCGTCACCGACCGCCGGCTGACCCATGAGGGCTGCAAGGTCGCCGTCCTGTCCACCTACGAGCACCGCAGCTTCGACCTCGCTGACATCGGTCTGGTCTTCACGCCGCAGTCCGATCTGGCGATCCTCAACTACATCGCCAACCACATCATCAAGACGGGCCGGGTGAACCAGGAGTTCATCGCCAAGCACGTCAACTTCAAGCGCGGCCGCGACGACATCGGCTACGGCCTGCGGCCCGAGCATCCGCTGGAGCAGAAGGCGAAGAACGTCGCCAAGGCCAACGAGTCCGACCCGATCTCCTTCGAGGAGTTCGCCAAGTTCGTCGAGCCCTACACGCTGGAGAAGGCGCACGAGCTGTCGGGCGTGCCGAAGAATCGGCTGGAGGCGCTGGCCGAGCTGTACGCCGACCCGAAGGTGAAGGTCATGTCCTTCTGGACCATGGGCTTCAACCAGCACACCCGCGGCGTCTGGGCCAACAACCTCGTCTACAACATCCATCTGCTGACCGGGAAGATCAGCCAGCCGGGCTGCGGCCCCTTCTCGCTGACCGGCCAGCCGTCGGCCTGCGGCACGGCGCGCGAGGTCGGCACCTTCGCCCACCGGCTGCCCGCCGACATGGTGGTCACCAACCCGGAACACCGGCACCACGCCGAGGAAATCTGGAAGCTGCCGGACGGCACGATCCCGGACAAGGTCGGCTACCACGCCGTCCAACAGGACCGCATGCTGAAGGACGGCAAGCTCAACGCCTACTGGGTCCAGTGCAACAACAACATGCAGACGGCGCCGAACACGGCGAACGAGACCTACCTGGGCTATCGCAACCCGGAAAACTTCATCGTCGTGTCGGACGCCTATCCGACGGTGACGGCGCTCGCCGCCGACCTGATCCTGCCGACCGCCATGTGGGTGGAGAAGGAAGGCGGCTACGGCAACGCGGAGCGCCGCACCCAGGTCTGGCACCAGCTCGTCGGCGCGCCCGGCGAGGCGCGCTCCGACCTCTGGCAGGTTGTCGAGTTCTCCAAGCGCTTCAAGATCGAGGAGGTGTGGCCGGAGGAGCTGATCGCCAAGAAGCCCGACGTGCGCGGCAAGACGCTCTACGACGTGCTGTTCTGCAACGGCCAGGTCAACGCCTTTCCGCTGTCCGACTGCGACCCGGCCTATGAGAACCGCGAGTCGCAGGCCTTCGGCTTCTACGTCCAGAAGGGCCTGTTCGAGGAATACGCCGCCTTCGGGCGCGGCCACGGCCACGACCTCGCCCCCTACGACCTGTACCACCAGGAGCGCGGCCTGCGCTGGCCGGTGGTGAACGGCAAGGAGACGAAGTGGCGCTACCGCGAGGGCTTCGACCCCTACGTCCCGGCGGGCGAGGGCGTGCGCTTCTACGGCAACAAGGACGGCAAGGCGAACATCTTCGCGCTGCCCTATGAGCCGGCGGCGGAATCGCCGGACAAGGATTATCCGTTCTGGCTCTGCACCGGCCGCGTGGTCGAGCATTGGCACTCCGGCTCCATGACTCTGCGCGTTCCGGAGCTGCGCAAGGCCTTCCCCAACGCCGTCGTCTTCATCCATCCCGACGACGCCAAGGACCTGAACTTGCGGCGCGGGCAGGAGGTGCGCATCGCCTCCCGCCGTGGCGAGGTGCGGGTGCGGGTCGAGACGCGGGGCCGCAACAAGCCGCCGCGGGGCCTCGTCTTCGTGCCCTTCTTCGACCACACGGTGCTCATCAACAAGGTGACGCTGGACGCCACCGACCCGCTGAGCAAGCAGACCGACTTCAAGAAATGCGCGGTCAAGATCATTCCCGTCGCGTGAGGAGCCCGTCCATGAAGACCCGCATCACCTTTGCCGCCCTCGCGCTGGCCGCGGCCATGCCGCTCCTGGTGTCCGGCGTGTTCGCCGCGGACGGGGCCGCCCCCGCGAAGGTTCCCTCCGGCCCGCACCCGATCACCCAGGAGATCCCCGCCGACCCGATGGCGAAGGAGATCACCGACGATCACAAGCGGGCGCGGAACTACGCCGACCAGCCGCCGCTGATCCCGCACGCGATCCGCGACTATCAGATCGACTTGAACATCAACAAATGCATGACC
The DNA here is from genome assembly GCF_007827815.1 of Azospirillum brasilense. GTDB lineage: Bacteria > Pseudomonadota > Alphaproteobacteria > Azospirillales > Azospirillaceae > Azospirillum > Azospirillum brasilense_C. The sequence continues at coordinate 26,791 of NZ_VITH01000024.1, read as the reverse complement.
TGCCATGACCGCAAGAACACCGAGGGCTCGCAGGCCCCGATGATCTCGGTCACCCACTTCCAGGACCGCGACGGCCAGACGCTGGGCGCGGTCAGCCCGCGGCGCTACTTCTGCACCCAGTGCCACGTGCCGCAGACCGACGCCCAGCCGATCACCGGCAACCGCTTCCGCGACATCGACAGCATTCTGGCCGGTGGAAAGGAAGGCGCCAAATGAAGGGCCTTCTGAGCTTCGCCGGACGCTTCTGGCGCGTCTTCTCGCGGCCCAGCGTGCATTTCAGCCTGGGCTTCCTGACGCTGGGCGGCTTCCTGGCCGGCGTGATGTTCTGGGGCGGCTTCAACACCGCCCTTGAGGTCACCAACAAGGAGGCCTTCTGCATCTCCTGCCACGAGATGAAGAACAACCCCTACGAGGAGCTGAAGCAGACCATCCACTTCACCAACCGTTCCGGCGTGCGCGCCACCTGCCCGGACTGCCACGTCCCGCACGACTGGACGCACAAGATCGGCCGCAAGATGCAGGCGTCGAAGGAGGTCTGGGGCAAGATCTTCGGCACCATCGACACCCGCGAGAAGTTCCTCGACAAGCGGCTGGAACTGGCCACCCACGAATGGGACCGGCTGAAATCCAACAACTCCCTGGAATGCCGCAATTGCCACAGCGCGGAATCCATGGACATCACCCGCCAGAACCCGCGGGCGGCCAAGATGCACGAGACCTACCTGTTCACCGGCGAGCGGACCTGCATCGACTGCCACAAGGGCATCGCCCACCGGCTTCCCGACATGAAGGGCGTCGAGCCCGGCTGGACCGGAACCGTGTCGGCGAAGTGACGCGTCTCTTCAAAACGAAAAACCCCTTCTTCCGGTCCCGGGAGAAGGGGTTTTTCGTTTGGGGGGAATGATGGTCAGGACGCGGACAGGATGTCCGTGCCCTTCACGACGGCGCCGCCCTTCAGGACGAACTGCGTCTCGCCGTTGACGCTGCGCACCTCCTTCACCGTGTCGGTCGTCACGGTGGCGGTGGTCAGCGACGTGCCCGCCTTGTCCTTCGCCGTCACGCGCACGAGGTAGGTGCCGTCCGCGGCGGTGGCGCCGTCGCTGCGCTTGCCGTCCCAGGTGAAGGTCTGCCGGCCGGTCTTCGGGCTGCCGGGGGCGCTGTAGATCACCTGCCCGGCGTCGTTCACCACCTCGATCTTCACCGACGCGGCGGCCCCGTCGATGGCGTAGGCCATCTCCGCCTTGCCCTCCGACAGGCTGATGCGGTCCGACGCGGCCTCCACCTTGCGGCCCAGATAGGCCATGTCCAGCCGCATGCCGCTGTTCTTCAGCGTGTCCAGAACCTGCCCCAGCGTTTCGTTCGTCCGCACGCCCTGTTCCACGGTGGAGAGCTGGGCGAGCTGCGTCATGAACTGGGTGGCGTCCATGGGCGAGAGCGGGTCCTGGTTGCGCAGCTGCGCGGTCAGCAGCTTCAGGAACGCCTCGTAATCCACCGTCTGCTTCTTCGCGGCGGTTGAGGGGGTTGCGGTGGCCGTGTTGGTGGCCGCGGTCGTGGTCATGGCGGGTCCTTGCGGCTAGACGGAGATGTCGACGAGGCCGTCGATGGGGCGGGCGGCGCGTTCGGGTGGCAGGGCGCCGGAGGAATCGGCGAGGCGGAAGGCCCGTCCGGGGCTGTCCTGGCGTCCGCCCGTCCCGTCGCCCTGGCCGGAGAAGGCGAAGCCGCGCGGCTCGCCGTCGCCGCGCAGCGAGAAGTTCAGGGTGCCGCCGTCCAGCTCGAACCCGGCGTCGGACAGGGCGCGCTCCAGATGATGGATGTCCCGGCGCAGCAGGGCCAGCGTCTCCGGGCTTTCGGCCTGGACATGCAGGGCGACGCGGGCACCGCTCAGCTCGGCGACGACGCGGACGGGGCCAAGCTCCTCGGGCTTCAGATCGATGTGGAACTCGCCGCCCCCGGCCTCGACGACGCGCACCAACGGGCCGGCCACCTGGGCGGCGGGCAGCCGCGCCGCGGCGGTGTCGCCGGGATGCGCCGCGTAATGGGCCGCCGCGTGGGCCGCCGGCGGGGCGAGGGCGGAGGAGGGCGGCGGGGCGGCGGCGGGGTCCGCCGGGGAGGAGAGCGCCGTCAGCGCTTCCGGTCCGGCCGGCGGGCTGCCGCGGCCCTGCCCCTGGCCCGGATTTTGGCCGGTGCCGCCGTTGGATGCCGCGTTGCCGCCCGCCTGGGCCATTGCCTGCTGAAGCTGGGGGGATGGGCCCGGCGTCGCCTCGCCCTTGGCGGGTGTGGCGGGGTCCTTGGCCTGGAACAGCGGGGGCGAGTCCGGTTTGGCGCCGGAAGCCGGCAGCGGAATGGACGGGGTGGCGGGCGCCGCGGAGCCGGTCGCGGCCTCCGGCGTCGTCCCGTCCGGCCTGGCGTCCGGGACGGCCGCGGCGATGGGCGCGATGGGCGCGATGGGCAGCGGCGGCGCGGCCGGCGGCTGCGGACCAGGTTGGGCCTGCGGCTGTGGCTGCGGCGCCGCGGCGGCCTCCGCCGGGGGCGCCGCGACGGGAGGCACTGTGGGCAGGCCGGTGGTCGACGGCACCGGCTCCGGCAAGGGCCCGGCCGCCGCGAGGCCCGGCGCCGCCGTCGTCGGTGGCGGGGTCAGCAGCGGCAGGAGCGCCGCCAGGGCGGCGTCGGCGCCGGCCGGCGCGCCGCCGGTCTGGGCGGCGGAATCGGCTTGGTCGGCGGGATCGCCACCGAGATCGCCACCGGGATCGGCGCCGCCGCGCGCCGCCGCGTCGTCCAGCAGGTCGGCGAAGGGCGTGCCGGACGCCTCGCGCTCTCCCGGCGCGCCGGGCGACGGCGCCGCCGTCGCCTCCGCGGAACGGGCGGGGCGGGGCGGCGGGGCGGTGAGGACGTCGGGAAGGCTGGGCATGATGTCTCTTCGTGAGAGAACCGCGACCGGTTCAGTTCGTCGGCGTCGGCATCAGGCGGACGGGAAGCGGGGCGGGCGGCGGCGGGCGGTCGCCGGGCAGGGCGCGGCGTTGCAGGACGAGGCGGGTGACCTCGCGCGCCTTGCCGTCTTCCAGCTCCGCGATGATCGGGGCGGAGCGGCGCTCGGCCATGCGGTCCAGCACGTCGATGATGATGTCGGTTTCCAGGTCGTTGAAGATGCGCGCGGCGTCGCGCGGCTTCATCGTCTCGTAGATCGTCACCATGCGCTTCAGATCCTCCGCCTGGAGGTTGGAGCGCTGCTGCATCAGCGCCTCCACATCGCGCTTGATGGCGCTCAGCTTCTGGATCTGGGCGGTGGCGCGGGTCTCGGCGGCGGCCAGCACGGCTTCCGCCTCGCCGAGATGGCGGGTGCGGGCGGTCACGTCGGCCTTCTGCTCCGAGATGGCGGCGCGCAGGGCCGGGTCGGTGCAGCTCGCCGCGGGCAGGGCGGCGTCCATGGGCGGGGCCGCCGGGGTCGCCGGCAAGGCCGCCACGGCGGGGCCCGCCAGGGTGGACGCCGGCTCCGCCGCGGCGTCCGGAGATGCCTCCGCGCCGCCCTTCAGGTCCTTGGCCCAGGGGCGCTCATGCTTGCCGAACTCGCGGTCGAACTGTTGGGCGACGACCGGCAACCCTTCCATCAGCGAGCCGAGCTTGAGCGGCAGCACCATCAGGATCGCCACCAGCGTGATGGGAAGTACGCGCAGCATGGCTCAGCGCTCCGGTCCGATGGCCCGCAGCCGGGCGTAGAAGGCGTTGGCGGCCTGTTGCCGCGCGCCGCCGGTGTCCACGGCGGACTCGGCGGTCTCAATGGCGGCTTCCTCCGGGGCGGGCGTCATCCCCTCCGCTGGGCGGACGGCGGTCCCGGCCAGGGCGGCGACGCGCATCGGGCGGAAACCGTCCTCGTCCTCCGCCGCGTCGCTGCCCGGAGCGGGAGCGGCGTTCGCGGGAGCGGGCGCCGTCTCCGTGACGGCGGTGGGTGCTGTTGTGGCGGGCGCTGTGGCGGGCGGCACTGGGCGGGGCCGCGGGCGCGGCACCGGACCCTCTTCCAGCCGGCGGACCAGGGCGCGGGCCTCCTGCACGGACGCCTCGATGCGCTTGGACGCCCGCTCGCAGGAGCCGAGCACCAGCGCCGCCTCTTCGGTCACGCCCTTGGCGCGGTCGAGCCCGTCGGACAGCTTGGCCGAGGCCTCCGTCGCGGCGGCGACCAGCCGCTGCACCGAGGCCTCCGTCTCGTCGATGGTCTTGGAGAAGGTGCCGATCAGCGCGCCGATCTCGGCCTGGCTGGAGCGCATCACCTTCAGCCGTTTGTTGACGATCACCAGGAACACCGTGGCGGTGACGAGCATGATCGCCAGGACGGCGTCAATGAGGAATGAGACCATCGATCAGCTCCTGCTTGGTCTCCAGGTCGGTGTCGATCTTGACGGAGATGTTGCCGTTGCGCTGGCCCATGTGGCCGGCGAAGAGGGGGGTGGTCTTGCTCTGCAGAACCACCGGCGCGTCGGGGTCGATGCGCAGTTTCAGCGAGGTGCCCTTCTGCCAGTTCAGCACCTCGCCCAGCGACACCTGCGTCTGCTGCAGCACCGCGACGAGGTCCAGCTTGGCGCGCATCAGCTCGGCCTTCAGGTGGCTTTCCCACACCGTGTCGTGGCCGAACTTCTCGCCCATGAAGGTCTGCACCAGCTTGCCGCGCACCGGCTCCAGCGTGGCGTAGGGGATGACCACCTCGGCGTGGCCGACGCGACGCTCCACCTCCACGGCGATGCGCACGCGGATCACCGCGTTGGTGGCGCGGGTGATGGTGGCGAACTGCGGGTTCGTCTCCAGCCGGTCGAAGGTGAAGTCGATCGGCGTGATCGGGTCGAAGGACTGGCTGAGGTCCTGGAGGATGACCTTGATCAGCCGCTCGGTGATCTTGCGCTCGATCGAGGTGTAGGTGCGCCCGTCGATGCGCCGGGCGCGGCTGCGCCGGCCGCCCAGCAGCACGTCCATCATGCAGTAGATCAGCGCGCTGTCGACCGACACGACGATGTGGTTGTCCCACTGCTCCGCCCGCGCGACGCCGACCAGGGCCGGAAGCTCGATGGTGTCGAGGAACTCGTTGTAGCGCAGCCAGTCGATGCGCAGCAGGCTGGCCTCCACGCTGGTCGAGGAGAACTGGCGCAGCGAGGTGTTGAGCAGCCGGACCATGCGGTCGAAGACCACGTCCAGCATCGGCAGCCGGTCCTTGTTGACCGTCGTCGTGCTGATCAGCCGCTCGATGGCGCGGGTCTGCCCGGCGGATTCCGTCTGCGGCCCGACGGCGAAGTTCAGCAGGCGGTCGATCTCCTCCTGGCTCAGCTCCTTGGTGTCGGCCATCAGGGCGGCGGCCTCGGACTCACCGGAACCGGCCTCAAGGCCCCAGTCGAGGTCGTCCCCGGAACCGTTCCCGGAACCGCCGTCGTCCGTGTCGATGGGAGTGCTCATCCGTTCCTCTGGGTCGGCTATTGGGTGAGAAGGCTGCGCAGCAGGACGTCGGACACCGTGTCCGGGCCGAGGATCAGGTTGAAGCGGCGGCGCAGCTCCCCGCGCAGCCGCAGCAGGCCGGCGGAACCGCGCAGGTCGTGCTGGTCGATGTTGCGCAGGAACTCCTGCTGGGCGTTGACGAGATGGGGCATCGCCTGCTCCACCCGGCCGCGGTCCTTGGGCGCTAGCGCCAGCGTCACCCCGATCTTCATGAAGCGTGACGGCGTGTCGGGGCGCAGGTTCACCAGCAGCTCCGGCATGTCGAGCGTCGCCTGGGCCGGTTCGGCGATGGGCGTGCCCTCGAACAGCCGCGTCACCCCGTCCGGCCCGACGGCCATCCAGTAGCCGCCGAACCCGGCCGCGGCGACGCCGCACAGGGCGGCCGCCCCCAACGCCAGCCGGGCCAGCGGCAGCACGATGACGTACATCCGCTGCCGGCCCGGCGTTCCCGTCCTTGCCTTTCCAGCATCTGTATTCATCGCGGCCGGCGCCTCCAAAATACCGAAAATTTGAGAGACTGTTTTAAACGATCAAGTTTTAGCGACTTCCTTCCGGTCGATCTTCGCGGCTTTTACTCCGCTTAAAAGTCATCCCGGTAGGTTGTGAAGGCTCACGGGGTGAACATTACGGTCCCCGCTTTTCGGAAACTTTAAAGGTGCGGGTGTCGTGACGGGACTGATCGACAATCTGCGGACGCTTGGGCGCACGCGCCTTCTGGTGCTGGCCGGCACGGGTGTCGGCATCGTCCTGGCGGTCGCCACCATGGCGGTGCTGCTGTCGCGGCCGCACATGACGCCGCTCTACACCGGGCTGGAACCGGCGGAGGCCGGGCGCATCGTCAAGGCGGTGGAAGCCATGGGGGTGCCGGTGTCCGCCGCCTTCGACGGCACGGCCGTCCAGGTGCCGGAGGCCGAGGTGCCGCGGCTGCGCATGCTGCTGGCCGAGAAGGGCCTGCCGTCGCGCGGCGGCATCGGCTACGAGCTGTTCGACACCGACAAGCCGCTGGGTATCACCAGTTTCATGCAGCGGATGAACCGGCTGCGCGCCATGGAAGGCGAGCTGGCCCGCACCATCGAGACGCTGTCCGGCATCGAGGCGGCGCGCGTCCACATCGTGCTTCCCGACCGCGAGGAGTTCTCGCGCGCCGCCCCCACCCCCACCGCCTCCATCGTGGTGCGCATGCGGGGGCGGGCGCCGCTGGAACGGCGGCAGGCGCTGTCCATCCGCCACCTCGTCTCCGCCGCCGTGCCCAACCTGAAGCCGAGCGCGGTGACTGTTCTCGACGCCTCCGGCGAGGTGCTGCTGACCGAGGAGGACGGCGACGCCCGCTCCTCGGCGAAGGTGGACGGGCTGCGCGCCGGGCACGAGACGCGCATCTCCCGCGCCATCGAGCAGATGCTGGTGGCTCGGCTTGGGCAAGGCAATGTTCGCGTTCAGGTTGCTGTCGACGTCGAAACCAAACGCGAGGTCGTGCGCAGCCAGAGCTTCGACCCGAACAGCCAAGTCGTCCGCTCCACCCAGACGGTGCAGGAGCAGGACCGCAGCCTGGACAGCACGGGCGAGCCGCCGGTCACCGCCGAGCAGAACCTGCCGCAGCGCGAGGTCCGCGCCCAGTCCCAGAACAACCGCTCCTCCTCCGACTCCAAGCGCCAGGAGGAGACGGTCAATTACGAGATTTCCAACGTCGCCCGCGAAACGGTGATCGAGCCGGGCGACATCCGCCGGGTCAGCGTCGCCGTGCTGGTCAACGGCACCTGGGCGACGGCGCAGGACGGCACGCGCCGCTACGAGGCCCGCGCGCCCGAGGAGTTGCAACGCATCACCGAGCTGGTGCGCTCCGCCATGGGCTTCAGCGAGGCGCGCGGCGACCGGGTCACCGTCGACAACCTGGAGTTCGTCAACCTCGCCCCTGAGCTGGGCGCCCGCGAGCCGATGGCGGAGATCGTCGACACGCTCAGCCGCAACGTGATGACGCTGATCCAGTGGGTGATCCTGCTGGTGCTCTGCGGGTTGCTGATCGTGCTGGGGCTGCGCCCGCTGATCCGCCGCGTCTTCCCGGCGCCGGAGCCGGTGGCGGCCGAAGCCGCCGCCCCGGCGCTGGCCGCGGGAGCGGCGATGCCGCAGCTCACCGGCCCGGCCATGGGCGGCGATCCCGCCATGCAGGCGGCCCAGCTCACCGACGCGGGCGATCCGGCAACCGCGGCCCTGCCGGGCATTGAGGAGACGATGGACCAGCTCATCGAGCTGCGCACGGTGGAGGGCCGGGTGCGCGCCTCGTCCATCCGCCGGCTGGGCGACATCGTCGACCAGTATCCGGATGAGGCGATCGACATCCTGCGCTCCTGGCTTTACGAGGAGGCGGTCTGATGGGCTACCCGCGCTACCGCTTCGACCAGCGCTTCGACAGCACGGCCCAGGCCGCCGCGCAGGCGGCGGCGGAGTTCGGCGCCCCTCCCGAACCGGACCCCGTCGACCCGCTTGACGAAATCGTCCATTCCGAACGCCATCTCCAGGCCGCTGTCTACGGCGCCGAGGTCCGCGCCTTCGCCGAGGGCGTGGAGCAGGGCCGGCGCGAGGGGGCGGCGGAGGCCGCGGCCCGCACCGACGCCGCTTTGGCACAGGCTCTCTCCCACCTCGACGAGCAATTGGCCGCGCTGGACGACCGCTTCGCCGACGCCCTGCGCGGGGTCGAGGCGCAAGGGTCGGCGGTGATGCTGGCGCTCGTCCGCCGCCTCGCCCCGGCGCTGCTGGAGCGGATCGGCGCGGCGGAGACCGAACGGCTCGCCACCGACGCCCTGCGGCTGGCCGGCGGGTCGCCGCGGCTGCGGCTGCGCGTCCATTCCGATCTGGCGGAGCCCGTCCGCGCCCGGCTGGCCGACCCGGAGTCGCTTGGCTTCAAGGGCACGCTGGAGGTCGTCGCCGACCCGTCCCTGCCGCCCGGCGGGCTCGACGCCGCCTGGGAAGCCGGGGGCCTGCGCTACGACCCCGCCGCGGTGGAGCGCGCCGTCGACGGCCTGTGCGACCGCGCGCTGGCCGCCCTGTCCACCGAACATGACCTCTTCACCGACACGGAAAGCACCGCATCATGGCCCCACTGAACCTCGACGTCCTGGAAGACGACGCCAAGCCCGCCGAGAAAGACGCCGCCGGCATCCCCGCCGCGGCCGTGGCCGGCGGATCGATGAACGCCATCTACAACGTCCCGGTGGACGTCCAGGTGGTGCTCGGCCGCACCAGCATGCTGGTGGCGCAGCTCCTGAAGCTTGGCCGCGGCGCCGTGGTGGAGCTGGAGCGCAAGGTGGACGAGCCGGTCGAGGTCCTGGTGAACCACCGTCTGGTCGCCCGCGGCGAGGTGGTGATCGTCGAGGACCAGCGGCTGGGCGTCACGCTGACCGAGATCGTGCGCACCGATCTGGCGATCGATTGACCCCCCTTGTGCCGCATCCACGGGGTCCCGCCATGATCCGACGCCTGCTTCCGCCCGCCCTTGCCCTGGCCTTCGCCGCGCTGCTTCCCGCGGCGGCCTGGGCGCAGGGCGGCGGTCTGGACCTGTCCTCCATCGGCAGCGCGCTCGGCAGCGCCACGGGGGAGAGCGGGTCGCTGTCCGGGCGCGTCATTCAGGGCATCGTCCTGCTGACGGTGCTCAGCGTGGCGCCGGGCCTGCTGGTCATGGCGACCTCCTTCACCAGGATCATCGTCGTGCTGTCGCTGCTGCGCTCGGCGCTGGGGCTTCAGCAGTCGCCGCCGAACATGGTGCTGATCAGCCTCGCCATGTTCCTGACCTTCCACATCATGGGGCCGGTCTTCGACGCGGCGTGGCAGGACGGGCTGCGCCCCATGCTGAACGAGCAGGTGACCCAGGAGCAGGGGCTGGAGCGGATGGTCGAGCCCTTCCGCAACTTCATGGCCTCCCAGGTGCGGGACAAGGACCTGTCGGCCTTCGCCGGCTTCACCGGCAAGCCGGAGGCGGAGCAGCCGAAGACGGCGGCCACCGCCGACCTGCGCGTGCTGGTCCCGGCCTTCCTGCTGTCGGAGCTGCGCCGCGCCTTCGAGATCGGCTTCCTGATCTTCCTGCCCTTCCTGGTGATCGACATGGTGGTGGCGGCGGTGCTGATGGCGATGGGCATGATGATGCTGCCGCCGGTGATGATCGCGCTGCCCTTCAAGATCATCTTCTTCGTGCTGACCGACGGCTGGTTCCTGATCGCCAACAGCCTGATCCGCTCCTATGGGGGAACCTGACGCGATGACCGAGCCCCGGCTGCTGCCCGCCATCCCCTCCGCCGGCCTGTCGGCGCCGCCCGCCGCACCCCCCGCCGGGGTGTCGGGGATGGCCGACAGCGTGACCGCCTTCGCCCGGCGGCGGGGCGTCACGGTGGACGACGAGACGGCCGTCGTCACCCTCCTGAACGCGCTCGACCCCAGCCCGCTGGTGCCGCACCGCATGGTGCTGGTCGCCGGCAGCGTCCTGGCGAACGCCTTCCGTCACGACCGCCTGCAGGGCGACCGCCCGCTGGAGCGGGATGACGACTCCGACCACTCCACCCTGACCGCCGACCGCTTCTTCTGAGGTGCCAGCATGGGCATGCCGATCAAGATCCGAGACAATTTCAAGAGCCTGAGCGGGTCGGAGAGGACCGCGGTGATCTTCCTGGCGCTGGGCGAGGAACGCGGCTCCCGCCTGATGGAGAAGCTCGACGACGACGAGATCCGCATGGTCAGCCGCGCCATGGCCAGCCTGGGCAACGTCACCTCCAACCTCGTCGAGGCGCTGCTGCGCAGCTTCACGGAGCGCTTCGCCAACACCGGCTCCGTCGTCGGCTCCTACGACAGCACGGAGCGCATGCTCTCCCGCTTCCTGCCCGACGACCGGGTGGTGGAGATCATGGGCGAGATCCGCGGCCCGGCCGGCCGCACCATGTGGGAGAAGATGTCCAACGTGAACGAGGGCGTGCTCGCCACCTATCTGGCGGGCGAGTACCCGCAGACGGCGGCGGTCATCCTGTCGCGCATGCGCAGCGACCACGCCGCCAAGGTGCTGCCGCTGCTGGCCCCGGCGCTGCGGCTGGAGGTGATCGAGCGGATGATCCAGATCGAATCCGTGCAGCGCGAGGTGCTGCTGGACATCGAATCCATCCTGCACAACGAGTTCATGGCGAACTACGCGCGCACCCACGGCGCCGACACGCACGAGCGGATGGCCGACATCTTCAACCGCATCGACCGTGACACCATGGCGGACATCTTCACCGACCTGGACGCCGTGATGCCGGATTCGACCCACCGCATCCGCCAGCTCATGTTCACCTTCGAGGACCTGCTGCGGCTCGACCGCGTGTCGCTCCAGGCGGTGATCCGGCGCTGCGACACCGGCCAGCTCGCCATCGCGCTGAAGGGGGCGGAGGCGCTGCAGCGCGACCATTTCCTGTCCGTCCTGTCCGAGCGCGCCCGCATGATCCTGCAGGACGAGATCGAGAACATGGGGCCGGTGCGCATGCGCGACGTCAACGAGGCGCAGGCGGAGATCGTCCAAGTCGCCAAGGCCATGGCCGACGACGGGGCGATCGTCCTTCCGCAAACGGACGAATCGGACGCCGTTGTGTACTGATGGTTGTGTACTGATGGTCGTCTGCTGAGTCGTCTACCGATGGGTGTGTTCATGCCGGACGCGGTCGCCGAGGTCGGCCATCTGCTGGCGGTGGTCGAGGCGCTGGACCCGCGGGCGGCGCAGGAGCTGCGCGGCGGGCTGCCGCGCTGCGATTCCACCTTCGGTCTCGGGTTGGCCTTCTTCCTGGCGGCGACCGCCAATGGCGCGCGGGCGTGGCTGGGGCCGAAGCGCTGCCGCCTGCTGGAGCAGCTCGACGGCGGCGCCCTGCTGGACGACCTCGACCTGGCGCTGGCGCCGCGCCACCGCCGCACCGCCGCACCGCCGACGGCCGGGAGTGGCGGGTGATGAGCATCCCCGTGATGGACGGCACGGCGGCGGGCGGTTGCCGCGGCCTGCTCTGCGCCATTTCCGACGGGGCGGACCTTCAGACGGGAAGCGCGCTGGTGCTGCAGATGCGGCTGCCGGCGCTGGGGGCGGTGCAACTCGTCGCGGCGGGGGAGGGGCGGCGGTTCGACGTGACGCTGCAGACCGGCGGCGGCCTGTCCTCCGCCGCGCTGGCCGACATGCAGGACGGATTCGCCGGGGCGATGGGCGACGCGGGTCTGGGCGGCGACCTGACGGTGGGGCCGGTGGCCGGAGCGTGGCTGGATCTGGAGGAGGAGGCGCTCAGCGCGGATTGGTCGGGGTAGGGGGGAGTGGTCGCGCCGGGCCCCCACCCTAACCCTCCCCCGCTCCGCAGGGGAGGGCATCAATTCCCTCTCCCGCGAAGCGGGGGAGGGAAGGGGCCCACGGCGTGAGCCGTGGGAAGGGTGGGGGCTCAACGCGACAACGTCTTCACCCCGCCAGCCGTGTCTCGCCAATCCCGCGCCCGAACCCTACGTACCCCGGCAGCACGCGGCGCGCCGGCAGGGCCGGGGCAGGGTCCTCATGCTCGGGCGGGGCTTCGAACTTGTAGCCGCGGCCGTAGACGGTCTCGATGTAGCGGGCGCCGCCGGTGGCTTCGGCGATCTTCTTGCGCAGCTTGCAGATGTAGACGTCGATGACCTTGTCGAGCGGGTCGGCGCCGGACAGGCCGTAGACCTCGTCGTAGATGTGCTCCTTGGAGACGACGCGGCGGTGATGAGCGGCCAGCACGCCGAGGATGGCGTGCTCGCGCTGGCTCAGCCGCAGCCGCTCGCCGGCGACCTCCGGGTCGCGCCCGTCGAGGAACACCGTCAGTTGCCCGACCCGCACCGCGTTGCTCAGCAGGCCGCGCGAGCGCCGCCGCGCCACCTCGATGCGCGCCCGCACCTCGGCGCTGACCACCGGCTTGACCAGCACGTCGTCGGCCCCGGCGTGCAGCAGCTCCACCGTCGTCGTCACGCAGCGCCGGTCGAGCAGGCAGAGGATCGCCGCCCCGACCTGATGCGCCCGCAGCGCCGCCACGCAGCGCGCCGGGTCGTCGACGCTGCCGAGCACGATGGCGTCGTAGCCCAGCCCGTCGGCACCCTGCTGTTGCAGAAGCTCCTCCAGCCCGGCCCAGTCCTGGCGGTCGTAGCGGATCTTCCCCATGCCGAGCTGACGGCCGAGCGCGTCGGCGATCAGGGGGTTCGGTTCAACCAGAACAGCACGCATGGGGTTCTCCGCAACATCGAATCGGCCAGGGCGATTGATTTGCTTTTTAGGAAAAGTCTTTTTCGCGCCTGCAAACATCATTCAAAAAACCAATCGAAATCCGTACTGTCAATCGTTGGTGTTAATACCTTGGCGAGAGGCGGGAGTCGGCGTTAAAGCGGTTTTAAAACCCGTTAACAGAAAAGATTTTGGAAAATTTGCCGACGAAATCCATGAAAATACGCGATGAATTCTCGACGGTCCGGTTGCCGGGCGGTTTTCCGGCCCGGGCCTATGGAAAAAGGTTCCTGTGCGCAGGACGCGGGACGCGCTACTGTGACGATGCAGGCCCGACTGTCAGGATAAGCCGCGATGACCGAGATGATGCCGCTCTCCAACGCTGAGGATACGCCGCCTCCGCCGGCGGCACCGGCCAAGCGGGCCACCCGTCCGCGCGCGCCAAAGGCGCCCCTGGGGGCGCCGTCGGAGGAAACCACGCAACTCCTGCGCGTCTACGGCGACCAGGTCGCCACGCTAGGCGAACAGATCGCCAAGGCGGAGGCCGCGGCGGACAGCGAACGGGCGGAGCGGCTGCGGGTGATCGCCGAGCACGCCTCGGAACGCGAGCGCTGGCGCGAGGCCATCGGGGCGGTGGAGCGGGCGCGCTCCGGGGAGGTCGGCAGCCTCCAGGGCGACCGCGAGGCGGAGCGCGAGCGCGTCAACCAGCTCGTCGAGACGCTGATCGCCGAGACCTCCGCGCGCGAGCAGGGCATGTCCCGCGCGATTCAGGACGCGGAGGACCGGCTGTCCGCGGTGAACGCGGAGATCGCCGCCCTGCGCCTGTCCCACGCGGTGGCGCTGGACCGGCTCCAGGCCGACCGTGAGGCGGAGCGCAAGCGCATCGGCGACCTCGTGGAACGGCTGATCGCCGACACCGAGGTGCGGGAGCGCGGCTTCCGTCAGCGCATCGAGGCGGCGGAGCGCCGCAGCGAGGAGGCGCAGGCGGCTCTGGAGGAGGAGCGCCGGACCAGCGCGGAACTGGAGAAGCGGGTGGAGCGGCTGACCGGCACGCTGGACGGCCTGCGCCGCGACCGCGAGGCCGAGGTCGCCGCGTACGAGGCGATGCGCGACCAGTGCCGCGTCCTGGTGACCGAGCTGGCGCGGCGCCAGAGCCCCTGGTGGCGCCGCCTGCTCCGGAGGTGAGCGTCCGGCGCTGAGCGTTATTCGTCCTTCGTGTCGTCGCCGCCTCGGAAGGGCGCGGTCGCCACATGGGCCGTGGCCGACACCACGTCGCCGGCGACGCTGACCGCGGACCCGGCGACGCTGGCCGCCGTGTCCACCGTGGCGACCACCACGCTGCAACTGGTCAGAAGCAAAGCCGCCGGGCAGATCAGAGCGGCGGCGGAAAAGCCGAAGCGGGGCAGGCCGAAGCGGGGCAGGCCGGAGCGGGATAAGGAGGGGCGGGGCATGGTCTTCGGCCTTCGAAAGGGTGATGCCGCTCCACTATGCCCCGGACGCGCGATGGCGCGCCTGTGACCAAACGGCGGCGCTCATGCTGGCACGCCGCCGTGTCGCCGCCAAGCGGTCCGTGCTTACGGCAGCCTCTTGAAGACCATGCGCCGCATCGGCTGGTCGAAGGCGGTCATGCCCTCCGCGTCGATCCGCCCGCTGGCGGCGAAGCGGCGGCGGACCTCGGCCTCCACCGGGGGCAGGCGTTCGCGCCGCGCCGGGTCCACGGCGGTGACGTGGGTCAGGTAATGATCGGCGTCGCGGTAGCGCACCACCGTGCCGTAGACCGTCTCGTCCACCGCCTGCAACGGCAGCGGCGGGTGCTTCAGCGTGTCGTAGGCGGCGGCCCGCACCTCCGTCTCGTCCTCGATGGGCAGGATGACCTCGAAATAGGCGCCCTCGGCGATCGGCTCGACCACCACCAGCGTGCCGCCGGGCTTCAGAACCCGCGCCGCCTCGGCCATCGCGTCGGCCATCACCGCCAGCGGCAAATGGTGGAAGCTGTTGGAGTAGACGATGGCGTCCACCGACGCGTCCTCCAGGGGCAATGCCTCCCCCTTGCCGACGCGGTAGTCGGCGCCGGCCACCGGTTCCGCCTTGCGGGCGCGGGCGAGCTGGCACTCGCTGATCTCGATGCCGATGGCCCGGGCGCCGAGCCCCGCGAAATGGCGGGTCAGCGCCCCGTCGCCGCAGCCGACATCCACCACGGTCCGGTCCCGCGGGTCCAGAATCTCGGCCAGGGCTTCCTTCAGGGTCATCGTCGTCATGGTGCGTTTCCGTTTTTCTTGATGGTTGGCAGGTGTTGGGCGGCGTTCCGGCCCCGGCGGGTCAGGGGGCGGCGTTGAGCGTCCGCCGGAAATAGTCGAGAACCTCGTCGTTCAGCCGCGCGTGGAAGCCGGCGCGATCGAAGCCCGGCGGGTCCTGCACCGTCGCGCCGAAGCGGGCGGCGGCGCTGGCCGGGACCGGCGTCAGGAAGGCGTAGTGGCCGGCGCCGGGAACGAGGTCGTATTCCGGCGGGCGGGGCAGCAGGCCGCGCACCCGCGCCACCTGGAGGGCGCCGCTCTCGTCGCCCTTCTCCGCCTCGTAGAGCCGGACCGGGACGGTGACGCGGGACAGCGCGCCGTCCGCGAACAGGGCGCCGATCGGGTCCATCAGCAGCAGCGCGCGGATGCGCGGATCGGTGGCGGCCTCCAGCCGCTTCGGCGCGGCGGCGGCGGTGGTCTTGGCGCCCGCCGGGCAGAGGGTCCGGTCGTCCGGATGGGCGGCGCAGATCGGGGCAAGACGGCCCGGATCGGCGACCCCGCCCGCCGCCGCCAGCGCCGCATGGCCGCCGGCCGCGTAGCCGAGCACGCCGATGCGCTGGCGGTCCACCCGGAAGCCCATGGGCGAGGAGTCCAGCACGGCGTCCAGCGCGGCGCGGAGCTGCAACGGCAATTCCGGCCACAGCGGCACGGTGCCGACCCGATCGCCCTTTCCGGCCCTGGGGTCCGCGTCCGGTTCCAGGCCGCCGAGATGGGTCACGATGGCGGTCATCATTCCGCGGCGCGCCAGGAACAGGGCGACGCTGACCATCGCCAGCCCGTTGCGCGCCGGTCCCTGGGTCATCATCACCAGCGGCACGGAATCCAGCGCCGGCCCACCCTCCGGGGCGACGTTCAAATGATAGGGGCCCCGGCGGATCGGCTGGACGTGGTCGCGCGTCGGGTAGAGCAGAAGGATCGGCACCGTCTTGCCCGTGCCCGGATCGGCGTATCCGATCTGCGACACCGCCGCCCGGAACTGGGCCGGCGTCTCCGCCCGCGCGGGCAGGGCCGCCGGAAGCAGCCCGGTCATCACAAGAGCCAGAACCCACCGCCGTGTCCGCGGACCCATCGCAACCCCTCCGGCATCACGTCACGAAGCCTTCCCCGTTGGGGGGAGTGTGGCCGTCTTGCCGGTCGAACGGCAAGCACGGTGTTTCGTGCCTGAACAATGAGGTCTGCAAATCATGGCGCCTTGCCAAGAAACGGGCCGGCCTGTACCACGGCGGTGCGCCCCGCCAACCGCCAAGGCACAGGTCGGCCCGTCCCATGCTCGACAGCTTCCTTCTCGCCTTCACGGCGCTGTTCTCGATCGTCAACCCCATCGCCATGGCGCTGATCTTCAGCCAGGTGACGGCGGAGCGCAGCCCGAAGGAACGGGCGCAGCTTGCCACGCTGGTCGCGGTCTATTCGGCCATCGTCATGCTGACCGCCTTGTGGGCGGGGTCCTACGTGCTGAACTTCTTCGGCATCTCCCTGGCGGCGCTGCGGATCGCCGGCGGCTTCGTGGTGGCGGAGCGCGCCTGGGCGCTGCTGAGCGCGCCGGAAGCGCACGAGGCCCGCAAGCAGGAGCAGGCCGCCCCGGCGGAAGAGGCGGCGGAATCCGATGTCGGGGAGTCGGCCTTCTTCCCCCTGACCATCCCCTTCACCACCGGCCCCGGCACCATCTCCGTCGCCATCGCGCTGGGCGCCACCCGCCCCCGGGGCAGCGAGGGGCTCACCGAATTCTTCATCGGGGTGTCGGCGGCGGCGCTGGCCATCGCGCTGCTGATCTGGCTGTCCTACCGCTCCGCCGACCGGCTGGTGGCGCTGCTCGGCCACACGCGCGCCCGCGTGCTGACTCGGCTGTTCGCCTTCCTGCTGTTCTGCGTCGGCGTCCAGATCCTGCTGACCGGCATTCTGGACGCCTTCCCCGTGCTGGCCTCGGGGCGCTGACCAGCCCGGATCAGCGCCTGCGGCCCACGCGCTGGCGGGCCATGCGGTCGGCGACGGCGGCGGTCGGCTTGAGCTCCATGTCGGCGCGCGCGAAGATTTCCGTCAGCGTGTCGGCGATCCGCTCGATGTGGCCCATCACGCGGGTGTGGTCGTATCCGGCGCGCTCGTAATAGACGTCGATCACCCCGCCGGCGTTGATGACGTAATCGGGGGCGTAGAGGATGCCGCGGTCGGCCAGCGCCTGCCCATGCCGGGCCTCGGCGAGCTGGTTGTTGGCCGCCCCGGCGACGACCGGGCAGGTCAGCCGCGGAATCGTGGTGTCGTTGAGGACGGCGCCCAGCGCGCAGGGGGCGAAGACGTCCACTTCCAGATCGAAGACGGCGTCGGCGGAGACCGGCGTGGCGCCGACGCGGTCGGCCACGCGGCGGGCCTGCGCCTCGTCGATGTCGGCGACCCACAGCCGCGCCCCGGCCTCGGCCAGATAGCGGGCGAGATGCCCGCCGACGCTGCCCACGCCCTGGATGGCGACGGTCAGCCCCTCCAGGTCGGTGCGGTGCAGGCGGTGTTGCACCGCCGCGCGGAGCCCGACGAAGACGCCGTATGCGGTGGAGGGGGAAGGGTCGCCGCTGCGCGTGCCGCCGCTTGCCGTCGCCTTCTCGACCACACCGGAGACATGGGCGGTCTCCAGCGCCATGGTCTTGATGTCAGGCACCCCGGTGCCGGAATCCTCGGCGACGATGTAGCGTCCGCCCAGCCGTTCGACGTGGCGCCCCATGGCGCGCAGCAGCGCCTCGCTCTTGTCGGTGCGCGGGTTGCCGATGATGACCGACTTGCCGCCGCCCAGAGGCAAGCCGGCCAGGGCCGACTTGTAGGTCATGCCGCGCGACAGGCGCAGCGCGTCGCGCAGGGCCTCCTCGTCGCTGGCGTAAGGCCACATGCGGCAGCCGCCCAGCGCCGGGCCGAGCGCGGTGTCGTGGATGGCGACGATGGCGCGCAGGCCGGACGCGGCGTCGGAGCAGAAGACCACCTGCTCATGGTCGTCGAAATCGGGATGATCGAACAGCGGCACGGTTTCCTCCTGATCTTTTTCTTTTTGAAAAAGCGGAAATCACCGGCGCGCAAAGCTCGGGCGTTGCGCGCAGCAGGGTTCCGCGCGCCGTGCGATGGTTCGGCGTGTCCGCTTTTCCTTGCCCTGTGCTTCACCCTGTCTTGATCGGGCGGGGGAGCGATGGGGCGTTCTCTTGAAGGAAACTAGATGTGCGTGAAATTGCTGGCAAGACGGATGGTTGGCCGCTCTGCAAAAAGCAAGGAGATGAGCGCCGGATCGGTCCGGTATCGGGAAAGTGTCGCGGACGGGACCGCGAACGATCATTTCCGGTCCGCTCTCAAGAGGGGAAGGATGGCCGGGGACCGGCCGGGCGGTGGGAGGAGGCCGCCCGGCCGGTCCCCGCGGGGATCAGAATTCCTCGTCCCCGCCGAAGCCGCCCCACGAATCGTCTTCGCTGGGGATCTCCTCGGCCACCTGATCGACGGCGCCCTGGGCTTCCTGGGCGATGGCCTCGCCGCCGCCGGAGAAGGCGCTGGACAGCGCGCTGCCGATCAGCATGCCGCCGGCCACGCCCATGGCGGTCTGCATGGCGCCGGCCATGAAGCCGCCGCCGGCGCGCTGCGGCTGCTGGGCGTAGGCGGCGACGCGCGGGTCGCCGTAGGCCGGGGCGGCGCCGGGCGCCTGACCCCAGGGCGAGCCGCCGGGGCGCTGCTGCGGGGCGGGGGCGGGCTTGGCGGCGCCGCCACCGAACAGGCCGCCGAAGATGCCGCCGCCGCCGGCCGCCGCGGCCGGACGCTCCTGAAGCTGGCGCTCCAGCTCCTGGTTCTGGTTCTGCGAGGCGGCCAGCGCCTGCTCCAGCATGACGATGGCCTGGGCCATCAGGTAGGGCGCGCCCGGCTGGCGGGCGATGGTGTCGCGGATGTGGGCTTCGGCCTGCGGGTCGCGCGGGCCGGACTGGGCCTCGGCCTGACGCAGCTTGGCGAAGAGGTCGTCAATGATCTGGCGTTCGGTCTGGTCCATGGCGGTGCTCATGCTCTCGGTGGTTTGAGGGAGGGTCCGGCTATGCCCCGGCGCGTCGTCCATTGGGTGGGCGACGGCGTCCGGAGGGGGCCGGACAGGTGTGGAGGGTGTGGGAGAGGTCTGGGGATCGCGGGTCCATGGGAGCATTCAGTCCCTCCAAGTGCGGTCACGCCCGTCGGCGCAAGAGCAGGTGAAGAGATCCGACATCGCGACCACGTCTAAGTCGCCAGAGGGGCCCGGATCACAGGTCCCGGAGACGTGGGGAGGGCCGGGAACCCTGTCAAGAGAGGGGGGCGCCAGAAAAATTACGCAAAAACAGCGCTGCGTTACTCGGGCCGGGTGCGCGCTTCGAAGCGGCGGCGATCGCTTTTGTCGCTGAGCACGAAGGCGAAGGGGCGCAGCGCGTCGATGTGGCTGAGCGCGATGGCGATCAGGACGGTCATCGGCACGGCCAGCACGGTCCCGGCGGCCCCCCACAGCCAGCTCCACAGCAGCAGCGAACTGACGATCACCAGGGGCGAGATGGCGAGCTGCTTGCCCTCCAGCCTTGGGCCGATGAAGTTGCCCATCACCTGCTCGATCACCAGCAGCCCGCCCGCGACCATCAGGGCGGTGGTCGATCCGCTCTGGGCCAGCGCCATCAGCACCGGCAGCGCTCCCGCCGTCACCGACCCGATCACCGGGATGTAGTTCAGCAGGAAGGCCAGGAAGCCCCACAGAAACAGAAAGTCGATCCCGAACAGCGACAGCCAGCCGATGTAGAGCGCCCCGGTGATCAGCCCCAGCGTCGTGCTGACCAGCAGGAAGCGGCGGAACTGCTGGGCGATGGCGATGACCGCGGTGACGGTGGTGGCGCAGCGCTCCGGCCCCAGCGTCTTGACGATCTTCTCGCGCCAGACCGGCGCCTCGACCAGCATCAGCAGGGCGAGGAACAGCACGATGACGACCGTCGAGACGGCCTCCCGCGCCGCTGTCAGCACCGCCGCGACGAGGCCGGACAGCGCCTCCGCCCCGCCTCCTCCAGCGTCGGAGCCGTCACCCGGATCGCCGAGGAACTGCTCGCGCAATCCCTCGATCCAGCCGTTCGCCTGCCCCCACAGGCGTTGCAACTCCTCGGCGTGGCGCGGCACCTCGCCGGCCACGCGCTGGCCGATGAACCACAGGCCCCCGGCGAAGACGGCCAGCACCAGCAGCACCGTCAGCATGGCGGCGAGCGGGCCGAGCAGGGCCAGCCGCGGCGGCACCCGGTTGCGCACCCAGCGCCCGACCGGCGCCACGGCGACCGCCACGAAAAAGGCTCCGGCCAGCGGAATGAGGACGGGTGACGCGGCGCTCACGACCCATAGGACGGCGACGGCGGCCAGCAGGCCGAGCAGCCAAAGGCCAAGCGTCATCCGGTCGATGGACCAGCGCCGATTCCCGTCCGCGTCCTCCCGCTGTGCCAAGACCGTCCGCTCCCCGCCGTTGCGCCGTGCTGCCGGTCGGGCAGCATGAGCTTGACGCGAAACCGGCCGCGAAGTTCCGCAACGCCCTGGTCCCGGCGGGAGCGCAGAATTGCCACCGGGGGGACGTTGCGGCGCAGCGGGGCTGCCACCAACTCACTGGGGCCGGCTCCGCCGGAGCGGGATTCAGCCTTGGGGACTCACGCCATGGACCGCATCAACACGGCTTTCCTGTTCGACCTCGACGGCACGCTGATCGACAGCGTCTACCAGCACGTTCTGGCCTGGCAGGAGGCGCTGGACCATGAAGGGATCGAGCTGTCGGTCTGGCGCATCCACCGCAAGATCGGCATGAGCGGCGGCCTGTTCGCCAACATGCTGCTGCGCGAGACCGGGCTCGCCATCAGCCCTGAGCTTCTGGAGCGGCTGCGCCGCCGCCACGCCGAGGCGTTCCGCGGGCTGGCCGGGCGCGTCCGTCCGCTGCCCGGCGCGCAGGAGCTGCTGTCCCACCTGACGGCGGCGGGCATCCCCTGGGCCATCGCGACCAGCGGGCGGATCGAGACGGCGCGCTCCGGGCTGGAGGCTCTGGGCGTCGACCCGGACCGGGTGCCCGTGGTGACGCGCGATCAGGTGAAATACGCCAAGCCCGACCCCGACCTGTTCCTGGCCGCGGCGGAGCGGCTTGGTGTGCCCATCGAAACGGCCATCGTGGTTGGCGACAGCGTGTGGGACATCCTGGCCGCGCGGCGCGCCCGCGCGCTCAGCATCGGGCTGCTGTCCGGCGGCTACGGGCAGGACGAGCTGGAGCGGGCCGGCGCCTTCCGCGTCTATGAGGACCCGGCCAGCCTGCTGGAGCATCTGGACGAGGTGGGAGGCCGCCGCTGAGCGCCGAACGGCGCCGCGCGCTGCTGATCGTCAACGGGAAGGCCCGCCAGGGGCAGCGCGCGCTCGACGACATCCGGGAGGAGGCCGCGAAGGCGGGCGTCACCCTGATCCGCGCCGAGTGCCGCGAGCGGGAGGACATCGCCGGGGCGATCCGCGACCACGCCGACTCGGTGGACATGGTCGTCATCGGGGGCGGCGACGGCACGCTGAACGCCGCCGCCCCGGCGCTGGCCGACACCGGCCTGCCACTGGCCATCCTGCCGATGGGCACGGCCAACGATCTGGCGCGCACGCTGGGCATCCCGCTGGATGTGCGGGAGGCGGCGAAGCTGGCGGTCAGCGGCCCGGTGCGCCGGATCGACCTTGGCGAGGTCAACGGCGTGGCCTTCTTCAACGTCGCCAGCATCGGGCTCAGCGTCGAGTTGGCCCGCGAACTGACGCGCGAAATGAAACGGCGCTGGGGCGTGTTCGGCTACGCCGTGGCGGCCTTCCGCGTGGCGCGGCGCATGGCGCCCTTCCGCGCCGAGATCCGCATCAACGGGGAGCGGCACCGCGTCAAATCGGTGCAGATCGGCGTCGGGAACGGGCGCCATTACGGCGGCGGCATGACCGTGCAGGAAAACGCCGCCCCCGACGACGGGCAACTCGACGTCTACAGCATCGATCTGCGCGGCTGGTGGGAGTGGCCCCTGCTGTACCCGGACTTCCGCCGCGGGCGGCACGGCCACTGGAAGAACGTCCACGCCTGGTACGGGCAGGAGGTGGAGATCACCACCCGCCACCGCCGCCCGGTCAACACCGACGGCGACATCACCACCCACACCCCGGCGCGCTTCCGCGTGCGGCCGGGCGCCGTCGCGGTGATCGCGCCGCCGCGGTGAGGCGAGGGGGACCGTTCTCGGAAGACCGCAAAGAAAAGCCGGGCGCCCTTGCGGACGCCCGGCCGTCGTCACCGAACCGGCAATCCTCGCCTCAGCGGGTCAGCGGGCCAGTGGGTCAGCGAGCCAGCCAGCCGCCGTCCACCGGCAGGATCGTGCCGTGGATGTAGTCCGACGCGTCGGAGGCCAGGAACACCGCCGGGCCGCCCATGTCGGCGGGAACGCTCCAGCGGCCCGCCGGGATGCGGCCGAGGATCTCCGCGCTGCGCTGCTCGTCGGCGCGGATCGCCGCCGTGTTGTTGGTCGCGACGTAGCCCGGCGCGATGGCGTTCACGTTGATGCCCTTGCCCGCCCATTCGTTGGCGAGCAGGCGGGTGATGCCGGCCACGCCGCTCTTGGAGGCGGTGTAGGAGGGCACGCGGATGCCGCCCTGGAAGGACAGCATGGAGGCGATGTTGATGATCTTGCCCTTGCGGCCCTGGCTGATGGCGTAGCGGCCGAAGGCCTGGCAGAGGAAGAAGACCGTCTTGATGTTGATGTTCATCACGAGGTCCCAGTCGGCCTCGGTGAAGTCCACAGCGTCGGCGCGGCGGATCATGCCGGCGTTGTTGACGAGGATGTCAAGCCCGCCGAGCGTGCCCACCGCTTCCTCAACCAGACCCTGCACCGGGGCAATGCTGGTCAGGTCGGCGGTCATGGCGTGGAAGCGGCGGCCCGTGGCCTCGACGAGGCTCTTGGTCTCGTCGAGGGGGATGACATCGACGGCGGCGATGTCGGCGCCGGCCTGGGCCAGCGCCAGGGCGATGCCCTGGCCGATGCCGGTGTGGGCACCGGTCACCAGCGCGACCTTGCCGGAGAGATCGAAGGGATGTGCCTGAGCCATTGTCCTGCTCCTTATTCTTGGCGTCCGGGGATCAGCGCAGGTCTTCCATGGGGATGAAGTCCATGTCGGTGAAGTCCTGGTTGTCGCCGGCCATGGCCCAGATGAAGGTGTAGTTGCGCGTGCCGACGCCGGAATGGATCGACCAGCTCGGCGAGATCACCGCCTGTTCGTTGGCGACGACGACGTGGCGCGTCTCGGTGGGCTCGCCCATGAAGTGGAAGACGCGGGCCGGCTCCGGCAGGTCGAAGTAGAAATAGACCTCGCAGCGGCGGTCGTGCGTGTGGCACGGCATCGTGTTCCACATGTTGTTCGGCTTCAGCACGGTCATGCCGAGCACGAGCTGCGCGGTGCGGCAGACGTCCGGGTGGATCATCTGGTAGATGGTGCGCTCGTTCGACTGGGCCGGGTCGCCCATGTGCACGGCCTTGGCCTGCGCGATGGAGATCTTCATCGTCTCGAAGCGGGCGTGGGCCGGGGCGCTGTTCAGGTAGAACTTCGCCGGGTTGGCCGGGTCCAGGCTCTCGAAACGGACATCCAGGCTGCCCATGGTGATGTAGAGGCAGTCGCGCGGGGCCAGCTCGAACACCGCGCCGTCCACCGTGATGCGCCCCGGACCGCCGACGTTGACCGCACCCAGCTCGCGCCGGTCGAGGAAGTTGGCCGAGCCGATGGCCTTGGCCGATTCCAGCTTCAGCGGGCCGGACACCGGCATGGCGCCGCCGACCACGAAGCGGTCGATGTGGCTGTAGGTCAGGACGATGTCGTCCGCCTCGAAGATGGACGGGACGAGGAAATGGTCGCGCAGCTTGGTGGTGTCGTAGTTGCGGACGTCATCCTGGTGTGACGCGTGGCGGACGGTGATCTTCATGGCGGTATCCTCGTGTGTGTTTTTCAGGGCCGGTGGGGGCCAATTCAGGGGCCAGATCAGGGACCAGTGAAGAAGAACGGGTTCGCCCCCTGGGCCTGGGGGATCGAGGTCAGCAGGCCGTCGAGGTGGACGGCCATGCGGTCGGCGGCCAGCGTTGGGTCGGCGTCGGCGATGGCGTCCACGATCGCCGCGTGCTCGGCCAGCACGTTGGTCAGGCGCCCCGGCTCCGGCAGGGTCAGGCGGCGGTAGCGGTCGACCTGCACCTTCACCTGCTGGGCCATGCTCCACAGGCCGGGATAGCCGGCGATCTCGGCGATCAGGGCGTGGAACCGCTCGTCGGCCTCGTGGAAGGCGTTGAGGTCGCCGTCCTCCACCGTCTCCTGCTGGAGCAGCAGGTTGGCGCGCAGGCCGGCGATCTGGCTGCCGGTGGCGCGCTGCGCCGCGTAGCGGACGGCGGTGCCCTCCAGCGAGGTGCGGATGACGATGGCCTCGGGCAGGGCGTTGACCGGGATGCGGGCGACGAAAGTACCGACCTGCGGGAAGATCTCGATCAGCCCCTCGTCGGCCAATCGCTGCAGCGCCTCGCGCACCGGGGTGCGGCTGACGCCGAAGGCTTCGGCGATGTGCTTCTCGACGATGGGTTCGCCCGGATTGCGGCGCATCTCCACGATCTCGGCGCGCAGCGACCGGTGGATCGCCGCCATGGTGGAGGCGCCGCGCGCCGGCCCGCGGGAGGGCTTCACGGCGCTCCGCTGGGTGGCGGGGCGGTCGTTGCTGGCGTCGGGCGTCGGGGTGGTCGGCATGTCCATGGCTGCACCTGTTGCGCCGGCTCGGCCGGTCCTAAGGGAGCATATTAGTATATCAGTGCCGCGGCGCAAGCCGGAAATCACGGGGTCCGCAATCTCCGGCTTTCGTCCGGGGTGGGGCGGCGCTCAGCCGGGCGCCGTCACTCGGCGGGGGCGGGCTGGACCGGCAGGGGCTGCGCTTGGGTGTTCTCCTGGGCGGCCTTCTGGGCGGCGAGATAGCGCGGGGAGAGGACGCCGAACCGGCGCGCCCACCAGGCGGTGAGGATCGGGGTGAGCAGCGAGGTGACGACGACGCTGGTGGCGACCAGGGCGGTGGCGGCCGGGGCGCTCGGCGCGAAGCTCGGCTCGATGGAGGCGATGATCGGCGGGACGGTCACGGCCGCGCCGGCGGTGGAGGCGGCGCCGATGCCGGCGGTGCCGTTGCCCTTGGCGAGCAGGATGTCGGCGACGACCAGCGTGAAGCCGGTGATGGCAATGACCGAGAGGCCGAGGACGATGCCGAGCAGGCCGGTGTTCAGGATGACCGCGAAGTTCAGGTTGTTGCCGAGCGCGAAGGCGAAGAAGGGCACCATCACCGGCACGGCCTGGCCGAAGAACTTGCGGAAGTCCTGGTCGAGGTTGCCGAGTGCGAAGCCGACCAGGAAGGGCAGCAGCGCGCCGACCATGGTCTGCCAGGGGAAGGCGGCCAGACCGGCCAGACCCAGCGTCGCCATCGTCATGAAGGGGCCGGATTCCAGGCACATCAGGCAGAAGGCGCCGGACTCCTCCTTGGTGCCGTACTGCTGCATCAGCGCCATGTACATGCCGCCGTTGGTGTCGTTCATGGCGGCGATGATCGCCAGCACCGACAGGCCGGTGAAGAAGCCCGAACTGACGCCCTCGTGCGGGATGAACCAGGAGGCGACGATGCCCATGGTGGCGGCGGTGAGGATCTTGACGGTGACGAGCACGCCGCTCTTGCGCAGGACCAGCGGGGTGGCCTTCAGGCTGATGCTGGCGCCGATGCAGAAGAACCAGACGGACAGGATCGGCAGGGTTCCGGTGATCAGGCCGTTGGTGAAGGACCCGAAGAACTTGCCCGTGTTCGGCGCGAAGGTGTTCAGGCAGGCGCCAAGGAACAGGGGCAGGATCATCATGCCGCCGGGAATGCGGTCGATCCGGGATTTGATGTTCATAGTCGGTACTCCTGGGGCGGTCCGACTGGGCCGTCGATGGAAAGTCCGGGGTGGTGGCTGCCGGTTGCGGCGCATGGAGGGGGAGCGTGCCGCGCATCCCCTGCGGGAGCGGCGCCGGTCCGGTGGCCGTCGGGCCTGTCCGTGGATCGCGCCGCCGATAGAGTGGATACTAGTATATCAGCGCTGCGAGGCAAGTCAGGAGAACTGCGTACCCCGTCGGATGACACTCTGTCGCAGGTCCTGCGGCGGTGGTTCGGCGGTGCCGTTCCCGTGCACCGGGAAGCCCGCCTCCGTGTCGGAAAGCGCAAGCATGGCAACGGCTTGCAGCGCTTCATGGACGCGGTGGTAGGCGGCCTCGATGCGTTGGGCGGCCTGTTCGCCACCGGCCGATCGGGCGGTTTCCCGGAAGAGGGCGAGGGCGGTGCGGCCGAAGTCCTCGAAGCGCGCGTGCAGGCCGTGGTCGTCCAGGGCGAAGACCGGCGTGGTCAGGAAGGCCCGCCGCAGGGCGTCGGCGTCGCGCTCCAGGGCGGCGATGCGCGCGGTCGGCGGGTCGGAGGTCCGGGGCATGCCGCGGCTCCTTGAAAGGGCGTTTTCAAAAATGGGTTTTGAAAACTGGTATTTTAGTTTTTGGGGTGGGAGCCGCATTGCCCCCACCCTAACCCTCCCCCGCTAACGCAGGGGAGGGGACTGCCGCCGCTTCGCGGAAGGCACCCTCTCCCGCGTCAGCGGGGGAGGGCCGGGGTGGGGGCAAAACCGGAACCGTCACGTTACTTCGCGTTGGCCATGGCGACGGCGGTGTCGCTCATGCGGTTGGAGAAGCCCCACTCGTTGTCGTACCAGGTCATGATGCGGACGAAGTTGCCGTCGAT
>NZ_VITH01000023.1 GCF_007827815.1 Azospirillum brasilense | reverse complement strand
GTCCGATCCCCGCATCGTCCCCTCGCCAGCCGCTTTCTCTTCGACCGGAGAGAAGCACGACCGCCAAGCCGGGCATAGCCTTTTTCAGCGGCCTGCTAAGCAGCTCGTCCTTGAACGCCTCGATGCGCGGGGTGTTGAGTTGGGAGAGCTTCACGTAACCGATCAACGGAACGATGTGCAGCCGCACATGCTCCCGCCGCTGTTTTAGCGTGCTTGCTTCAAGCTCATCCACCTCCCCGGCCTCAATCCATAATGCGGCGGCGCGCTCCACCGTCTCCGCGATGGAATCGGCTACATGCACGCCCTGGGCAACTTCGGCACGGGCCTTCGTCTCGAAGTCGGTCGCCTCGCGTTTCGTCGGAAACTGGCGCGACCGGCGCTTGCCATGCTGATCCTTGTAGTCGCACTGCCAAACGACCTTGCCGCTGGGGAGAGTGCGTTTGCGAACGGACGACATCCGATAACCCCATTGGAGGCGATGGCTCCCTTTTCCATTGCCAACCATACACATGAAGCGTATCTTGTGCAAAATTTTTCCACAGCTTGACACCGGTAGACGATGCTGACGCTTTCCGAACTTAAGGAGATTTCTGGACTTAAGCCCAGAACGCTCCAGGTATGGACGGATGCGGCAGTGTTGTGGGCAGAGGCCAGCACAGATCGGCAGGGGCGTGGCGTTCATAGAAGATATAAGGAAATCGAAGCAATTATTGCTGTCCTTATCGGGGAGGTGGCGAGATACGATATTCCTGTGGGCGCACTATTGGCGGCATCAAACTCTATTAGAATAAATTTGGAAGACTATATTGTTTTTAATTCTGACGCCGATGGTGCCGTGAAGTGGTACAAGGATGATCGTCGACCTGACGACTGCATTGTTTTTTCTTTGCTAGTGCGACAAGCCATTGTTGAAGGTTGGCGTTCTTATATGTTTCTGAGCCTTTCTGAGAGCGAGCGAAGGTTTTACTTAAATTTTTGCGCCTTTGATAATGAGGTAAGGAAAGGTGTTGAAGAAATGATCGGAGAAAAGTACGAGTGGCCGTCTTTTGATGAGATCATGAACTATACGAGCATTCCGAGCCATCAGGACGGAAGGGCAAAGAGCTGCATCATGATTGATCTTGAGAAGGCTCTCGAACCCATCCGCTCATTGTTCTAAGGACGGTGATTGGTTCTTCTCTTACTGCGCGCTCATAAACACGTAATGCGTATCTAGTGTGAGGAAAATATGAACCAGCAAACGACGAACTTTTTGCCAACGCGCCTGAGCGATGACCTGTTGGAAGGTGCGGACGCGATCGCAGTCGAGTTGTTCGGAGACGCCAAGCACCGCCGCAAGGTCTATCACCTGGATTCTCTCGGCGAGTTGCCGACCTTCAGGCTTGGTGCAAAGCTGTGCTGCCTTCGTTCGAAGTTGCGCGAGCACATCAACTCCAAGATGACGACCGGCAGGGAAGTGCGGGCCTGACATGGCCGAGGTCCGCCGTCTCCCGGTCCCGTTCCGCGGGCGAGCGCTCCGCCGTCCAGACGACATCGAGCGCGTGCGCGGCATCGTCGCCGAACTGCGCGAGATGGCCGGAGAGCAGGAACTGGACCGGAATGGGCTGCTGTCCATTGCAGCGCGGCTGGACGCGATCGTTGAGCGTGCGATTTGTGAAGCCAGGCTCCTCGGTGAAGGGGATGGCCATGCCGGTTGACCTCGTGCACGAGTTCGGCCGGGCGATCCGGATCGTCCCGCTTGATGACGATGGCCCTGTGGGCGAATGGCTCGCTCGTCGTGGATTGACGGCGGAACGGCGCCATGCCGTCGGCGAGCTTGGCATCCTGAAGGCCATCCTCAGCCGTTCCACCATGACCTTCGAGCCGAACGACGACGGCGAGCGGGTATTGGTCGCCCCTGTCTGGGGCGGCCGCGCAGTTGAACCCGAATGCCCAGCCCTGCACCTGAGCGAGCTGGTGGACCTAGTGGGCTGGCGGCCCAACGATCCAGCGACGCTGTATCAACGTCTCGGGCTCGCCTCGGTGATGGGGCGGGAGGGCTTGCGGCTATCGCTCGCCACCGCTTCGCCGCTGCGCCTCTTTCGGACGGTCGAGGCTTTCATCCGCTACGGCGGTGAAAGTCAGGGAGAGTTCCCGGCTGCGGTGCTGCTGAACTTCAACATGGCGTGGCTCCACCTCGCCGACCTGCCGGCGGTCATTGCCGACGACATCGAACATGGGACCATGCTGGAGGAGATCCTGAAGCTCCAGCGCCCGGCCCCTCCGCCTATCAGGGTCCCTGTGTCGGTGCTGGAGGCTGCCGAATGACCAGCACCCTCGACATCAACGACGCCCGCCGTATGCGCCAAGGCGGCCCTAGCGGGCCGCGGGGCACCCCGCCGTTAAAGGTGATCGACCCGATCCGTTGGCAGGGCCAAGAACTGCCGGAACGGCGCTGGATCGTGGAAGGCGTAGTACCTGCCCAAGCTGTGACGATGGTCAGCGGCGACGGCGGCTTGGGCAAGTCCCTCCTCGCCATGCAGCTGTCCACGGCGTGCGCGACCGGTAAGGAATGGCTCGGGCTCCCGACAGCGGCTTGCCGGGTGTTGGGCGTGCACTGCGAGGACACGAATGAAGAGCTGCATATCCGGCAGCATTACATCAACCAGCACTATGGCGTTGAGTTCGGAGACCTAGAGCATCTGCGCCTAATCTCGCGCGTCGGTGAGGATAATGTCCTTCTGGAAACCGACAAATTCGGCAAATCCACCGGTCGAACGACTGCATTCTATGACCAGATATTGACTTGCGCGAAGGACTTTGGTGCGCAACTGGTGATCCTCGATTCGCTGCATGACCTGTTTGGCGGAAACGAGAACATCAGAAGCGAGGCCCGTCACTTCGTTGGGCAACTCCGTCGGGTTGCTCTGGAAACTGACGGTGCCGTGGTGCTGCTGTCGCACCCGTCCGCCTCTGGCCTGTCCAGTGGCACGGGGACGAGCGGGAGCACGGCTTGGAATGCTGCCGTCCGATCTCGCCTTTACCTCACCCGCCCGCCGACTGATGAGGATGCTGACCCCGACGCACGGGTGTTGCGGGGCATGAAAAACAACTACGGCAAGGTCGGTGATGAGATCGCCTTGCGTTGGGAAGACGGTGTGTTCCTCCGCACAGACCGACCAAAGGGCGGCACGGTGGAGAGGATCGAGAAACGCGCCGTCGAGGCGGTGTTCCTCGAATGCATGGCCGCAGTGGC
Organism: Azospirillum brasilense; assembly: GCF_007827815.1. GTDB lineage: Bacteria > Pseudomonadota > Alphaproteobacteria > Azospirillales > Azospirillaceae > Azospirillum > Azospirillum brasilense_C. The sequence goes on along the minus strand of NZ_VITH01000023.1, from coordinate 70,247 downwards.
GACACAAGGTCGCCCAGCCACCGACGCCTACAACTCGCCGCGCTACGCTCCCAAGCTGTTCGCCAGCATGCCAGAGGGGCAAGGCTACCGCCGCAAGGAGTTTGAGCGAGCGATGGCGGCCCTGTTCAGCGCCGGCCGGATCAAGAAGGCAACCGTCCCCGGCCCCGATCGTCACCCAATGGTGGCGCTGGTGGAGGTTGAACAATGACAGCGCGGGATGTCTGCGGGCAACGCGCGGGAAGCTCGCTGAAGTGCGGGAGGTGCGGGAAGTGCCTCGCTAACCCATTGACTTTCCTTGCGGCGGGTGGTGCGCGGGAAGTGCGGGAAGTGGTCTGTAAGTCATTGATTTTGCTGCGGGCGGTGCGCGGGAAGTGTGTCCCTATGTATTACATACATACAGGCCGCCGCCCCATGGGCCGGCCGGCTGCCTGTGGTGTGAGGGTGAAGCCATGAAGGTCGCGAAGACCAACAGCTTCACCGCCACATCCGCCTCTTCCTCGACCTTCTGTGAGTTGGACGCGCTGCGCCGCGCCGTGATGGCGCTGGAACGGGTGGAGGCGCAGGGCCTGGGTGTGCGGCTGTCTCTGGCCCGGCTGTGCGCTGCTGAGCGTCGGGCGCACGGCGAATTGCGGTGGGTGTCGTGGCGTCGGCGACGGAGCGGCAAGGGTGGAGGGGGCACCCCTGACCTTGGGTCCTTCCTGGGGGTTGCGGTAGACGCGGGCATTGCGCACCGCGGGCTCTCTGCCTCTTCGAGCAAAAAATTTCACTTAACCGTTAAGCGCGGGTGAAGCGTCATGCCGACGATTTCCAAATCAGCTCTTGCCGCCGAACTCGGAATTTCGAAGGCGCGGGTTTCCCAGTATTGCCGGGACGGCATGCCAGTTCTTGCCGATGGAAAACTTAACCGCGATGACGTCCTTAACTGGATACGGAGCCGAGTTAAGAGCGGACATCACGAGGGGAAGGGCGCCGACTTCGTAGCGGAGGTGCTGACGCGCCGTCGCCCGGCCCGGCCGCCGCAACCGCCAGCGCCAGCGCCAGCCGTGCGCGCCGTCGCGCCCGACGTGGACGGCTTCACGCCCGAGGCCCACGCACTGCTCGACGTCCTGAACCTCGACGGCCCCACGCTTCTCGACGGGGTGCTGCTGGCCTATGGCGTGTCGCCCGCCGACCGGCGGAAGGCCGTCGAGGCGTTGATGCTGCTGGTGGGCTACGTCGCCGCCGGTCTGCACCAGGGTGACGGTGACCCGTGGGACGCGTTCAACACCGCCTGGCCGTCCGGCCCTGACGATCCGGGCGTGGCCGCCGCGGTGGATGCTGAGATCGAGGAGGCCAACGCCAGCCTCTACGCCGCCGAGCAGGACCCGGAAAGCCTCCTGGGCGCCGCGCTCCAGGCTGGCCGCCGCGCCCGTGTCCCCGCCCCTGATCCTGGGGGGAGCCGATGACATCGCCCGCCAGCATCATCCGTCTCCGCAGGATCACCGCCGCGCTTGTGGGGGGCGCCACCCTCGACCCGGCGGACGCGGGTTGGCTTGGGGGGCGGCTCGCCTCCTATCTCGACCGGCCCGAGCGAACCACGCTCGACCGGGAGCTTGGACTCGTCGGGACCGCCGGACAGTCGCCCGCGTGGAAGGCGGAGCGTCGCGCCATCCGTGACGAGCTGATCCGCTATCTGGCCGCCCGTTGCTTCGCGGGCCTGTCGGTCGAGCAGCAGGCCGCCCGCATCGCCGCCGCCGCCGCGCGCTACTCCTCGACAAGCTGGCCGCGCGACCAGCACTACGGGTTGCCTGCGGTCTATGACCCCGAAGGCGAGCGCGGAATCCTCTACCGCGCGTTCCGGGCCAGCGAAGGCCGGTTTCCGGCCAGCGTGAAGCGGCTTCGGACCATCCTGTCCGGCGGACATGAAATCGCCGAGGTGATTTCCTGATTGGGGTGAGACGGTCTGCGTGCCCCCCAATCGCGGAGACCAGTCCATGACCCGCCGGCAACTCGCCACCCACGATCCGACACCCCAGACGCCGAAGGCCTCCGCCGAGCTGGCGAACGACCTCGCTGCAGTCGCGCGGCAAGCGCAGGACGCCGAACAGCACGTCGCCGAGCTGGAGCAGCGTTACCGCGCCGCGCTACTGAAAGGCGACGCGGCCGATTCCGAAGCCGCCGGGCTGGAGGAGGAGTTGACCGTCGCGCGCCGGCAGGTCACCCGCAAAACCGTCCAAATCGAAATGCTCCAGCAAGAGGTTCGCGAAGCCGAGCAGCGGGAGCGTGAGGCCGCCGAGGCCGCCCGCATCGAGGCCCTGACCCGCCGCCGCGACGCAATGGCGGAGCGGGTTCGGGCGATGCTGGGCGAGGTCGACACGACCTATCGCGCGGCCGCCCTCACCATCGTGGACTTCATCGACCGGTGGAATGCGCTGAAGTCCGAGGCCCTGGCGCTGGAGCCGGTGCTTCTCTCCGGTGGACTGGCCGCCATTTCGGAATCCCAGCTAGCCTTCGGTGGCGCCGACCTCGACCGGTGGGTTCCGGTCACCGTCGAGCGCAGCTGGGCTTGGGCTGTGGATATGGGTGACGGCACGTTCCGAGCGCCGACCCTCTACACCATCGTGAACGGCGAGCAGGTACCGCAGGACCCGACCGCGGTGCGTCGCGTCACCGAGCGCAAGATTCCGGCGCACATGGAGAACGGCCAGAAGTATCGGCCGGTGTATGGCTTCGACGCCGTCCACCTTCCGTCACCGCGGCTGTTTGAGCCAGCCATCCGGCAGGCGAAGCGGGGGAGCTGATCATGGGCATGTTCGCGAAGATGGCGCTGACGGTTCAAAACTGGCCGTCTGTGGTTTCCCCACATCCGAAGAAGCAGGCGAAGCCGCCGGCCAAGTCCGGGAAGGTGGCGAAGTCTGGGGCGAAGGCCAATGCCTCCCCGGCGCCGAAAAAGGCCGCCGCACCCGTCAAGGCCGACGCCTTCAAGCACCTGAAGCCCGCGGCCGGAAGGTCGCCCGACGTTCCGGAATCCCCCCCGACCCGATCCCCGGCGGAGGAGAAGGCCGCCGCGATCATCGCGGCCGGGCGGAAGGCGCGTGGCGAGGTGGAGACGCCCACTCCGGCCGATCCGAAGCCGGGCACCCCCGCCGCCGTCGCCGCCGCGATCATCGCGGCCGGGCGGAAGGCGCGTGGCGAGGTGGAGACGCCCACTCCGGCCGATCCGAAGCCGGGCACCCCCACCGCCGTCGCCGCCGCGATCATCGCGGCCGACAAGAAGCGTCGCGGCGAGAAGTAAGGAGCACGCACGATGAGCCTCTCCATCTCCACCATCGGCGACAACGCCTCCACCCCGGGCGTCCGCGCCGAAACCTACGTGCCGGATCAGCTGATCGCCGGCCGCTTCCCGCTGGTCACCGACACCGTGACGCTCGCCGCCGGCCAGAACCTGCCCCGCGGCGCCGTCCTGGGCGTGATCACCGCGACGGGCAAGTTCAAGCTGAGCGCCGCCGCCTCGACCGACGGCAGCCAGACGCCCACCGCGATCCTGGTGGACGGCGTGAACGCCACCAACGGCGACACGCTGGCCGGGGTCTACCTGACAGGCGAGTTCAACCAGCGGGCCGTGACCTTCGGCGCCGGCCATTCCGTGTCCAGCACCAAGGAGGCTCTGCGCCTCCGGGAAATTTTCCTCAAGTCCTCCGTCTCGGCGGATGACCCCTCCTGATCGACAATCCAAACCACGAAGAGGACCAGAGCATGATTGCGCACAATCCGGAAACCCTCACCGGGAAAGCCATCGTCGCCCGCGGCCGATCCGTCGTCAGCGGTGCCCGGACCTATCTCCCCGGCGAAGAAATCGAGCTGCCCATGGCTGAGATCGAGCGGCTTCGACACACGGGGTTCCTGGTCGATCCCAACAAGCTGGTAATCGTCGCCAACAACGGCACCGTGGGGCCGGTCTCCAATCCGGCGCTGTCGCATCTCAGCCCCGGTCCGCGCTACTGACCGGCCGCCAGCCCGCCGGCATCGTCGGCGGGCTCCTTCTCTCCGAGGGCCGCATGATCAAAATCCGCATCGACGCCAAGCCGCTCCTCGCCTCTCTGTCTGAGCTGCAGAAGAAGCAGCTCCCCTTTGCCCTGGCGAAAACGGCGACCGCGGTTGCACGGAACATCCAGGCGGAACAGGCCAAGGCCCTACCGAGCGTCTTCGACCGGCCGAGCCTGTTCACCCAGCGCTCGATCGGCGTCAAGGCCGCCCGCAAGGCCGACCTGACCGCCACGGTGTTCGTGAAGGACATCGCCGCCCAGTACCTGGAGCCCTTCGAGTTCGGTGGCCAGCATCACCTGCCCGCCAGCAAGCGCGGCGGCACGCTGTTCAACCCTAAGGCCGTGCCGCTGAACCAGTACGGCAACCTGCCGAAGAACACCCTGAAGCGCCTCAGCGGCCGGAAGGACGTCTTCGTCGGGTCGGTCACCTTCAAGCGCTCCGGCCAGACGGTGTCGGGGGTGTGGAAGCGCCCGCAAGCCGGTTGGCGCCGGATCAACTGGAAGCAGAATCGCAAAACCCGCTACGGCTACAACTACGGCCGGACCTACGGGACGATGGGGCGGATCGGGTCGGTTGATGGCGTCAAGACGGGCCTCAAGCTGCTGATCCGCTTCGGCGACGCGCTGCCCGTCCAGCCCCGCATGGAGTGGCGCAAGAGGGCGGCGGCAGTGGTGCAGCGGAGCACCGGGCCGGAGTTCGAGAAAGCCTTCAACGAAGCGCTGCGCACCGCCCGCCTGAAGTAGGCGCCGCGGAGGGGGAAGCAACCATGACGAACAAATTGAAGATCGAAGTCACGGCGTCGGACAAGGCCGGCGGCGCCATTGATGGCCTCGGCAAGAAGATCACCGGCCTGAACAGCATCGCATCGAAGACCGATTCGATATTCGGAAAGATCGACAGGAGCGTTATCGGCAGCGGCCGGACGGAAAGCGCCGTCGGTCGGACCGCATCGGCTCTGTCAACGCTCGGGCATGGCCTGTCCAGCGCGCGCCGCGGCATCGTGGAAACCGCCGGCGCGCTGGGCGTGCTCGACGGCGCCATGGGGATCGCGGCCGGTGCTGGTTCTGTCAGCGCCGTTGCCCTGTTGGTTGAACGCTGGGGACGAGCGGGCGTTGCCACGGCGAACAGCGCTGCGGCCATCGGCGTCCTGCCGGGCCGGCTGCGGACGCTTCAGGGCGCGGCGACGCTGGCGGGCCTCTCCGCCGAAGACATGACCGGCAGCATGCGCGGGCTGGCCACCACGCTGCAGGACGCGGCGTTCGGCCGAAACAACGAAGCCGCCGCCATGCTCAACACGCTGGGTATCGTGACGCGGCGCACCAAGGACGGCGCGGTTGACGCCGAGGCGGCCATGGGCGACCTCGCCGAGGCCATCGCACGCCAGACCGCGCCGCAGACCCAGGCGAAGATCGCGCAGATCTTCGGGGTGGAGGTGCTGCTTCCAATGCTGCGGAGGGGGCGCGCCGGGTGGAACGCCTACATCAAGGACATCGAGCGGCTGGCCGAGGTCAGCGAGAAGACCCAGAAGGAATCCGAGAATCTCGGAGATAGCCTCGGGCGCCTGCGGGCGGCGGTGAGCGGCGTCGGCGTGACGATCGAAGGTCGGCTGGCCGGGAGGCTGACCCCGATCATCGACGAGGTCACCAGCTTCACCGCGGCGAACCGCGATGCCATCGCGACATGGGCGACACTGACCGCTGGCATCGGCATTGCCAGTAAGGCGACGTCCATTGCGGCGAAGCTCGCTGGTCGGTCAGCACTGGCCGCCCGCGCCGGCACAGCTCTGACGGGGCCGATCGGTGGCGCGATTGTTGCCGGAACGCTGGCCTACGAACTGACGCCGGAGGAAAATCGCAAGGTCACCGTCCGGCGCGAAACCGAGGACGAGAAGAAGGTCCGAGAGAGCTCGTGGTGGCCGAGCTGGTTGCCCAGCATCACCTTCAATTCGTCGGTCGCGTCCAAGGCCCCGCCCCGGGCAATCTCACCGGCAAAGCCAATCGTTGACGCCGTTCCGGCTCCCATCGTCTCCGGTAGCACGCGTGTCCCGCTCGGCATCCGTCAGAACAACCCCGGCAACCTGCGCCGCTGGGGCGACGCCCCGATCGTCGGCGGGTTCGCGCGCTTCAACACCCCGGAGGAAGGGCTGGCTGCGGCGGCGCGGAACCTGCTCACCTACCAGGACAAGCACGGCATCAACACTCTGGGCGGGATCGCCAACAGGTGGGCGCCGGCCGGAGACGGCAACGATCCGGCGGCGTATGCCCGGAGCCTGTCCGAGCAGACCGGCATACTGCCGAACCAGCCGCTCGACCTGCGCGACCGGGACACCTTGGCCCCGCTGTTGAGCGCCATCATCCGGCAGGAGAACGGCGTCCAGCCCTACACGCCGCAGCAGGTCGAGCAGGCCGTCAAGGTCACGATCGAGATGTCCGGGGACCCGCCGCCGGGCATGAAGGTGACGGCGGAGAACGCGCCCGGCTCCAACGGCCCGGCGCCGCGGGTCGAATACTCCATGCAGAGCTGGGCAACGCCATGACCGTCCGATCCGGGCGCACCAGCATGATCGGCACGATGCTGGCCGCCGGGCAACGCACATCCACCGACCTGCGGAGACCGCAATGCACCTGAACCGCACCCCGCTCTATCTCCGCCCGCTGGCCCAGATCATCGCCGCTGACGCGACGCCCGGGGAGGCCGCGTACCTCCGCCGCATGCTGCCCTCGCTGGAGCGGGCGGTGAACTCCGGGGAGCCCGTCGCGGCCATGCTGCGGCATGTGCGGGAGCAGGTGGCGATCCTCGACGCGGCCAAGGGGGAAAGGGCCACCGGCAACGGCACCAGCACCGAGGCTGCGTAGGGATCGGCAGGAGCTGGCCGAAGGGTAGGGGCGGGTCTGCGGTTCCGCCCTTTCATCCATTTGTTGAAACCGCCAGATTAGTCCTTCCCTCCGGAAGCCTTTTTAACGGCCTCTTTGACGACGATTTCCAAGGGCGTCACCGGTCCGTCGTCAGAGACCAGTCCTGTTGAAGCTGGGCGATAGAGGGCGTTCAGGATGGGGCCGAATTCGCCCCCCGCCAATCCGGCATTCTTGAGAGCAGCGAAGGTTTCAACCATCGTCACTCGCTCAGCTGCATCTTCGGCCAAGTGCTCATGGGACAGCATTTTCCGAAGCTTCTGCCGCAAGACCCATATGCCCAATCCAAGTAGGGTGCCGAGGAGGATTCCGTGTTGAAGGAGCTTCGCCAGCATCGGCAGTGCATCTGGTGTGGGCTGTGTCGGAGCTGTTATGGCTGAAAGCGTTGAGGCCGTTGTAGCCTGTTCGTTCGCTGGCTTCCCGATCGTTGATTTTTCCGCCGATGCTACTTGTATTGGCTTTGTAAAGGGCGCCATTATTGCGTCAGCTATCGGCCCCTTCTCCAATGCGCCGGAGAAGACAAAAATTGACAGGATGATAAAAGAAAACGCGAACACAGAAACTGACCTGCTCCAGTCGCGCCTAGCTATTGTAGCTTGTTTCTCGTGATGCTCTTTCCTCTTTTCCCAATATGAAGTTGGTGCTTTTAGCGCCGCCTTAGTCTCGTAAGCTTCTATTTTTTCCTTCCATTCACCCTCAATGCCGGAAACGAATTTTTTAACATGCCTTTCCAATTTTTGTGCTTGCTTTCGCGCAGACATGGCTTCGGTTACAGCTTGGCGAATAGCATCACTATTTCCTAAAGGATCTCCAATGCTCAGAAAGGATATTGCTGCAGCTATACCTGAATTAGCATCGCGGTTGTTTAAGTTGAATCCAGAAGTGTTTGCTTTTCCTGTTAAAATTTGTGCAGCAATTGACGCAGCTGTCGGGCTAATTTTTTTTGCTATGCGGTGGACAAAACGCCCCTCTTCGGTTTCAGACGGCCTGAATCCAAACGAAAATGCATTATTGATTTTCGTAGAAATGACTAATTCTTCGTCTTCATCAGTGTTGATTTTTCTAAGTGTTCTAAGTACTTCGGAGAATGCCTCATTTGTTTGATCTCGGTTTCCCGCCGTTATGGATGATATCAAGTCAATTTCATGTTTGAGCCATTGATTGAGATCGTCTCGGTTTGAAAAAGAGCGAGCGAATCCAATTTCGTCGTTGGTAATATTTAAATTTAACCCGATCTCTATTGGGGCATCGTTCATGATCTACCTATTCCGATTGCGATATGTGATGGGCCGCCACACGCCTGAGAGAGTTTAGCCCCCAAAGGGTAATCTCGAATGAATGATTGGACGATAGGCTTGCAACCGAAATCTGCTGTTCGTTCGAGATTTCACCGTGCTCAGCCGACGGTGGCCTGTCATGCAGGCTGTCATACAGGGAACGCTATGAGCTCTTATCAAAACCCTGCCCGGGGGATCTCAACCTGTTGATCTGCCTCGCCCTGAAGCGGTTTTGAGCCGCGCTCTAAATGCCGACACCTCCAATGTCGCTGCGCATATCCACGAACACCAAAGGCTTGTCCGAGACGTGGCGGCCCGGCTGAAGGCCGATCCTGGCTTTGCTGACGTGCTGCGCGCCGCGCTGGGGGAGGGTGTAGCACAGCCTGTGACACAGCCTGTGTTACGGCTCGGATCACGGGGTGTGACACAGGCCGCAACACAGGTGGACGGTCAGCCCGCTCACCAGCTCCAGCCCGATCCCATGCCCAAAGGCCAGCCCGATCCCGCGGCCGGCGCCCTGGCCGATGTCCTGCGTCGGGTGGAGGTGCTGGAGGCGCATGTCGCCGACCTCCGGGGCAAGGCTGGCCGGCAAGCCAAGGTGGCCAGCCAACAGCAACGGCTGATCGCCGCCGCGGGCCTGGAAGGCGTCATGACCCGCCTGCAGTACGCCGCGCATATCGGCGTGTCCAATCCGACGCTCACGCGCTGGGTGAAGCGGGGAATGCCGGTGCGGGACGATGGGCTGCTCGACGTCGAGGCGGTGGAGAGCTGGCGGAAGGCGAACGAGTCCCGGCTTCTGGCGGAGAGGGTGAAGGGGTAGGGGCGGGTCCTGGCCGGCGAGGCCGGCCCGAGCCTTACAGCACCGATGGGAGGCAGGAGGAGTTCTTGGTGATCTGAACAGCCGGTGCTTGAGGCAAGAACATTTCCTGTGCATTGTATCTCGGTGAGAAATATCGCCGCTTCCGCGAGCTACAAAGCTGCCAAGGATAGCGTCGAGGGTGTCTATGACCTGCGGGTACATTCCCGTGGCGTTGAGGCAGTGTGTTTATCGTGGACGGAGATTGAGATGCGGGACGGGTTTGAGGAGTATTTTGACCTTTCGGAAGAAGATATTAAGGATTTGTGGGGTAGCGCCGTATTCGTTTTTGATACAAATGCTCTCCTCTCATTATTTAGAGATAAAAAAAGTACGTCAGATGATCTAATGAATATTATTAAGAAGCTAAAAAACAGGGTATGGGTGCCGCATCAAGTTGCATGGGAATTTCATAAAAACAGATCTGGCGTTGTCATTGGAAATAAAAAGGTTTATCAGCCTCTTCGCAACGCGATTGATGCCGCAAGAAAGGTTGCCGAAGATACTGTTCGAAAAAACATGGATGGATACAAACATCACCCTGTTATGAGTGTGACTGACGCTATCACATTCATAAATGAAAAATTCGACCGAATTATCAGTGATATCGGGCTTAAAGAGGAAGCTAGCCCGCGCGACGATCATTATCGAAGCGTGTTCAAGGTGTTGGTCGATGCACTTGAGAAATCTACCGGCCAGAAATACTCTGATAAAGACCTAGAGGGGATTTATGAAGACGGAAAGTGTAATTGCGAAAAGCTAATTCCACCTGGCTACATTGACTACCAGAAAAAGCAAGATAGGCCAGTCGAGGAAAGGCTTGGTGATTACATACTGTGGAGACAAATGGTTGATTATGCTGTCGCCGAACGTAAGCCAATAATATTTATTACGGATGATGTAAAGGAGGATTGGTGGAGAGAGGTTAAGGGAGAAAAGATTGGTCCGAGAATTGAGCTTGTTCGGGAGTTTATGAGCAAGACAAATCAGAGATTTCATGCTTATACAAGATACAGATTTCTTGAAATGGCAAGTGAGCATCTAAATGTTTCGGTGAAAAACGAGACAATAATAGATGTTAAAAAGACGACCGTGAGCACTGATGTCGATAATAATAAATCTCATAGACCTTTATACGACAAAAGTCTTTCGTTACTTGAAAAGATGAAAATTATAAGTGAGGTGGGTAATTCAATTAAGTCAAGCACTAAGGATTTTGCTCATTTTACTAATTATTCTGCTAGAGATAGGGCAATGTTGGAGAGGCTTGAGGAAGAAAAGGACATTCTATTAAGAAGATATCATCGTGCGAATGATTATCACAGATTGAGTGTTGTGTCGGGAGACAAGAATTCCATAAGCGAAGCTTCATTGGAAAGATACGAAGCAATGATGCGCGTTGACAGAATTACTTCTAAAATAGAAGAGCTGAGAAAGAAGATAAACTTGCAAGAAACTGGTGATGATGGCGATGATAGCGATCATGAGGATTTTATGGACTGATGATTTATTATTTCATAATGTGTCGAGCGATTACGCTTCGCTGTCCAAGAAAGAAGGGGCTGGCGCCTACAACTGCGCCCCCGCCCGATCCACCCGTCACTCTGGGGCATTCTTCATATCCGGTCCGATGCCCACCCAGCTCCACCGTCACTTCGCCTGCCAGCCTGTAGGGCAGGGGGGCAGCACCCCGATCCCATCGGGGCACTCACCGGCCGGCCTGAAGCTGCTGCCCCTGCATGGTGCTGATCGCCACGCAGCTCACCAGCCGGGCGGGGAGGGGGCGGTGCTCCGCCCCTCTGGTGCTGGGGGCGTCTCGACCGGCGGCCGGCCGGTGGCTGCCCGATAGATCCCGCTCCGGTGGGCTGTGGGTGCGGTCTGCGGGGAAGGGGCTGCCTGGAAGCCCCTCTGCCTTGGCGCGCTGGGCGGGCTGGGCAGGGCAACCCTGGCCGGGGAACTGGTGCCCGACATGAAGAAGCCCGCCGGGTCTCCCGCGGCGGGCTTCTTCATGGCCTCTTGGTGCGCGTGGATGGGCCGGGAGGATGTTCGCAATGGGGTGAGTTCAGAAATATCTGTAGATTACTCCACGACTTGATACCAAGCGCTCAAATAAATTAAGAGTATTTGCGGCAAGCCGATGCGATGCACTCGATTTCATCAAGGGCTGAATTTATTGCTTTCCGTGCTGAACTCAGATAATGCATGCGCGCAGCTTCGGGGCTTGGAAAAATAAGTGGGGTTTCGCTTTCTGCCATACAGCTCGCTGCGGCGTTCAGTTTTTTTACATAGCGCCTTAGCTCGATTGCATGAATCATGGATTCGCGAATAAGTATGCAGGTAGTTTTCAAGTGCTCATCAAGGTCGGATTGAATTTTGTCCATTTTATTCGATACAGAACTCCATACTTGTCTGTTGTGTTCTTCTGGTGTTGAGTCTCCGAGATTAATGCCCTCGTCTCCTCCAAAATCTATTACGGCGTCGGCATATTTTATTTCATCATATGCTTCGTTAATGAATTCAATCAACACATGCGAATAAGGAGTCGCTGCTCGGCGCCTCCGGTACTCTTCAACAACTAGCACCCCTCCAATTGTAATCGCGGCGCCAAACATGCCGCCTATACCGGATGCAATTGTGTCAGCCTTTGCGCCGGCATCCTCAAATTTTGTTACTAAAAGTCCTCCCCAAGTTATCCCCACTAAACCTCCAAGAAGGCCGCCGTATAGAAGTGCAAAGGAAAACTCTCTCATTATTATTTTCCTCGTATGTTTGGGTATTGCGAATAGAGCTTTGTTGCATTCGACAATTGCGGGAGAATTGTGCGAATACAATATCTATGTGAGCTGTTCGCAAATTGGCTCATTCAGCCTTCGGCAGATATCCCTTTTCGACCAACCAAGCCTTCAACACCCGCTCGACCAGCGACGACACCGACCGGTCATCGTCCTTCGCGGCGCGCTCCAAGGCTTCTTTGATCTCGGGTTCCACTCGGACGCCAAGCGGGTTTGTGCGCGCCATGTTATCACCGTGCCTACAATCTGAATTGACGTGTAGGCGGAGTGTAGGCAGACTGTAGGCACGGCGCAACCGCTGTTGTGGCCGAACGGGGTGCTGGGAACACCCCGCCCGGCCTAACCACAATCGAGCTGTATGGAGCTACGGATCATGGCTGATTCCGAGAATACCACACCCTTGCCCGGCGCCGGCCGGCCTTTCATGCCCATCCCCAAGCACCTTGACCGCGTGAAGGCGCTGCGCCGCGCGATGGAAGGCGTGTCCCAACCGGTCCTGCTGCACCAGCTCCAGGCGGGCCGGTGCTTCTACTGCGACAAGCCCATCGGCACCGCCAGCCACGCGCCCAAACGGCCCGACGGCTGGACCATCGATCACGTCATCCCGCAGACCTTCGGCGGTGCCCGGTTCTTCGGGAACAAGGTGCTGAGCTGCGCGGCCTGCAATGGCGCGAAGGGGAACCGGCTGCCGACCGATCTGGAGCTTGCCGCCGTCCGCCAGCTCTGGGCCGCGGTACTGATCATCAACCCCGGTGCGGCGCCGCTGCGCGCCCGCCCGGCCAGCGCCACGCACTGAGGGAGGGATGGACCATGACGAGCATGAATTTATCCCGCCGCTCCATCCTGGCCGGCGCGTCGGCGGTGGCCCTGGCCGCTCCCGGGCCAGCGGATGCCGCGGACCCTTTTGGCGCCGCTATCGCCTCGCTCGAAGGGCGTGCGCCGGCCGCCGGGCCTGATCCCGCCATTGCGGTCTGCGCGCGGTGGGTGAAGGCGTGGCGGGATGTGTCGGAGGCCGCCGACCGGTCAGGGGACCGGATGGGGCAGCTCCGTGCCGCGGGCTTCACCGATGAGGCGATAAGCGAGGACCCCGAATACAGGGTCTTGGATGCCTCCTTCAGCCGCCTGGAGCGGGAAGAGGACGATCTGCGCAACGAAGTCCCTACGACTCCTGCCACGACCCTCCATGGCGTCATTGCGAAGCTGAGCGCTTGGCGGATGGAGGAGGAGCACTACGGGACGGGGGGTGATGAGCGGTTCGTGCAATCCGCTCTGTCCGACCTCCGCCGGCTGGTGCACGGCGACGCCGGCCCGGCCGCTGACGAGGGGAGGGCCGCCGCATGAGAATCGACGGGAACCGCACCGAAATCATCGGCTACGCCGAGGGGCTGGAGAAGGTGGTTGGCGAGCTGGCCGTGATGGTCAAGCTGCTGCGCGCCGCCGCGGTCAGCGGCGACGCCGAAGCAATCGAACTCGCAGCGACAATCGCCTATGGGCACGCGACCGAACCGCCGGGCACGCTGGCGCTGCTGATTGAACGCCTGGGCGCCTGACCGGGCCTGTCACGCTGAAGGGGTCCGGCAGCGCCGGGCCCCTTTCACAGCATCCGCGCCAATGATGCAGACGGCGCCTAGGGGTGTTCGGGATCCGCACCTCCAGGAAGGGGCGGGCGGCTGATAGGGGCGGCACAGTGCTCCGCACCTTCGTTGCGGCCAGCGCCCCGAGCAACCCGATAAGATCGGGTTAGTCGGCGCTGATCATCGTCCCAGGCTTGAGGCTCTGCTCCGTGGTGAACGGACAAACGCAGTGAGCCACCACAGCGTGACCGTGGCCAACGTCGGATCAGCCGCTTGTGCGCTCCGCATGGCGTCGCGCCAGCGCGAGAACAGCAAGCGAACAAAACCCTGGCGCCGTGTTGCACGCGTGTCGCACGGAATTTTTGGCAACACCTGTAAAGCGTTGATTTTCCTTGGTTTGAGCCGGAAGCGTGTTGCAACACGCAGAAACAGAAAAGCCCACCGGAACGGCGGGCTCATGTGATTGATTTTCAAGGCTTTGGAGTTGGTTGGGGGACTAGGATTCGAACCTAGGCTGGCGGAGTCAGAGTCCGCTGTCCTACCGCTAGACGATCCCCCAGACCGTCGCCGGGGCGGCGCTGCGGCACGCCCCGTCGTGGGCCGCCCTTTTAGCAAAGCGGACAGGGCTTGTATAGCCCTTTTTTCGGCTCCGGTGCCGGGGTGTGGGCCTGTGGACACAATTCAAGACCAATCGTGGGCTTTCACTGGGACGTGAAACCGGGTTAAGATGACTCCCTTAAGCATGGCGGGGAGGAGACGTGGACCTTCAGGTGCACAGCGAGCGGCAGAACGACACCGGACGGTTGCGTTCGTCGGCGCCTGCGCGCCCGGTCTTTGCGGCCCTCGACCTCGGCACCAACAATTGCCGACTCCTGATCGCCCGGCCAATTCCCGGTGGTTTCCGTGTCATCGACGCCTTCTCGCGGATCGTCCGGCTGGGCGAAGGGCTGACGCGGAACGACCGGCTGTCCGACTCGGCGATGGAACGCACCCTCACGGCCCTGAAGATCTGCGGGTCCAAGATCGAGCGGCGCGGAGTCACCGCAGCGCGCGCCGTGGCGACCGAGGCCTGCCGCCGTGCCCGGAACTGCAGCGAGTTCATCGACGCGGTGGAGCGGGAAACCGGCATCGCCATCGAGATCATCTCCAGCCAGGAGGAAGGGCGCCTTGCGCTCGCCGGTTGCGCGTCCCTGCTCGACCCGAACGTGCCCTATGCGGTGGTGTTCGACATCGGTGGGGGTTCGACCGAGCTGATGTGGCTGGCGGTGGAGCGCGGACGGCCCCCGCGCATCCTCGACCAGACCTCCATCCAGTGCGGCGTGATCGGGCTGACCGAGCAGTTCGGCGGTGCGGACGCCGACCGCGGCATGTATCGGCGCATGGTGGAGGAGGTGGCGTCGGCCATCGCCTCCTTCGAGGAGCGCAACGGCATCCGCGAGCGGGTCCTGGCCGGGCAGGTGCAGATGCTCGGCACCTCCGGCACGGTGACGACGCTGGCCGGGGTGCATCTCGGCCTCTGCCGCTACGACCGGCGGGCGGTGGACGGCAGCTTTCTGCGCATCGACCACGCCCGCGCGGTCATCGAACGTCTCGTGGCGCTGGACTTCGACGGGCGGGCGCGGCATCCCTGCATCGGACAGGACCGCGCGGATCTGGTGATCGCCGGATGCGCGGTGCTGGACGCGCTGTGCGACTGTTGGCCGGTGGAGCGCCTGCGCATCGCCGACCGCGGCTTGCGCGAGGGCATCCTCGTGGAGCTGATCGGGTCGACGCGGCAAATCTATTAAGGAAATGTGAGACCATGGTTGGAAAGCCTCCGTCCTCCTCGACGCCGGGTGGGCGCCGTGCCACCGTCCGCGTGAAGTCTGCGGCCAAGCGCACCACCTCCTCGGCCCGCTGGCTGGAGCGGCATCTGAACGACCCCTACGTGCACGAGGCGACGAAGCGCGGCTTCCGCTCCCGCGCCGCCTTCAAGCTGCTTCAGCTGGACGAGAAGTTCCATCTCCTGGGGCCGGGCAAGCGCGTGGTCGACCTCGGCGCCGCCCCCGGCGGCTGGACCCAGGTGGCGGTGGACAAGGTGCAGACCGGGCGCGAAGGCTGGAAGGTCGTCGGGCTGGACATCCTGCCCATGGACCCGGTGCCCGGCGCCACCACCATGCAGGCCGACTTCTTGGAGGAAGGCGCCGCCGAGCGTCTGAAGGAGGCGCTGGGCGGCCCCGCCGACGTGGTGCTGAGCGACATGGCCGCCCCGACCATCGGGCACCAGTCCACCGACCATCTGCGCATCATGGCGCTGGCCGAGGCCGCCTACGACTTCGCGGAGGAGGTTCTGGCCCCCGGCGGGGCGTTCGTCGCCAAGCTGTTCCAGGGCGGGGCGGAGAAGTCCCTGCTGGAGCGGCTGAAGCGTGATTTCACCACGGTGCGCCACGCCAAGCCGCCGGCCAGCCGTGCCGAATCCTCCGAAACCTATGTGGTCGCCACCGGTTTCCGTGGGGCCAACATGAACGACTAGGTCCACCTCCGGCTGCGGTCCGTTCGCGCAGGTCATGGCTGGCTTGCGCGGATGAGGCCCGGCACACGACAGTTTGTGGTTCAGGCGCCTTCACAAGCCCACGGTCTTGTGTATAGTGCGCCAAATTTTTTTCCGGCCCCTTTTTATCTCCCGGGAGACCGCCGATGGCCCGCTCGTCCACGATCCGCGAAGCTCTGACCTTCGACGACGTCCTCTTGGTTCCGGCCGAAAGTTCGGTCCTGCCGAACGAGGTGGACACCCGGACGCGCCTGACCAAGACCATCGAATTGGGCATCCCGCTGATGTCCTCCGCGATGGACACCGTGACCGAAAGCAGCCTCGCCATCGCCATGGCCCAGGCCGGCGGCATCGGCGTGGTCCACCGCAACCTGACCATCGAGCAGCAGGCCGAGGAGGTCCGCAAGGTCAAGCGGTACGAGTCCGGCATGGTGGTCAACCCGATCACCATCACGCCGGGCCAGACGCTGGCCGACGCGCTCCAACTCATGGCCGACTACCGCATCTCCGGCATCCCGGTGGTGGAGAGCCGCGATTCCCGCGGCAGCGGCAAGCTGGTCGGCATCCTGACCAACCGCGACGTCCGCTTCGCCACCAACCCGAACCAGCCGGTCAGCGAGTTGATGACCAAGGACGTGGTGTCGGTGCGCGAGGGCGTCAGCCAGGACGAGGCCAAACGCCTGATCCATCAGCACCGCATCGAGAAGCTGCTGGTGGTGGACGAGGCTCACCGCTGCATCGGCCTCATCACGGTCAAGGACATGGAGAAGGCCCAGGCCTACCCCAACGCCTGCAAGGACGCCCAGGGCCGTTTGCGCGTCGCCGCCGCCACCGGCACCGGCTCGGACGGGCTGCGCCGTGCCGAGGCGCTGTTCGACGCCGGCGTCGACGTTCTTGTGGTCGACACCGCCCACGGCCATTCGCTGAAGGTGCTGGACCAAGTACGCGCCGCGCGCAACATGTCCAACTACACCCAGGTGATCGCCGGCAACGTGGCGACCGCCGAGGCGGCGAAGGCGCTGGTCGATGCCGGCGCGGACGCCGTGAAGGTCGGCATCGGCCCCGGCTCCATCTGCACCACCCGCATCGTGGCGGGCGTCGGCGTGCCGCAGCTCACCGCCATCATGGACGTGGTCGAGGCCTGCGAAAAGATGGGCATCCCGGTGATCGCCGACGGCGGCATCAAGTTCTCGGGCGACCTCGCCAAGGCCATCGCGGCGGGCGCCAGCGTGGCGATGCTCGGCAGCCTGTTCGCCGGCACCGACGAGAGCCCCGGCGAGGTCATCCTCTACCAGGGCCGCTCCTACAAGAGCTACCGCGGCATGGGCTCGGTGGGCGCCATGGCCCGCGGCTCGGCCGACCGCTACTTCCAGCAGGAAGTCTCGACCATGAAGCTGGTGCCGGAAGGCGTCGAAGGCCGCGTGCCCTACAAGGGGCCGGTGTCGGCGGTGATCCACCAGCTCGTCGGCGGCCTGCGCGCGGCCATGGGCTACACCGGCAGCCAGTCCATCGCCGAGATGCAGACGAAGTGCGAGTTCGTCCGCATCACCAACGCCGGCCTGCGCGAGAGCCACGTCCACGACATCACCATCACCAACGAGTCGCCGAACTACCGTCAGGGCTGATCGGACGCTCCTTTGGGGTGAAGGTCGAGAAGGCGAGGGGCGTTCCCCTCGCCTTTTTCATGTCCGGGTTTCAGCGTTTCTCTGTCAGCGGTTGGCGGCGAAGTGGCTGAACAGCGCCACGCTGGCCGCAACGGTGGCGTTGAGGGATTCCACGGCGCCCGTGGTCGGGATGGACAGGCGCTGGACGGGCAGGGCGGCGGGAATGCCCTGGCCCTCCTCGCCCAGCACCAGACGAACGTCGCGCGGCCAGCGGTAGGCCGCCATGTCGGCGCCACCGGCATCCAGGGCGACCAGCGGCCCGGCGGCCCGGTTCACATCCTCCCACCGGCCGCCGCGCAGCAGGGTCAGCTCGAACTGGGCGTTCGACGCGGCGCGCAGGCATTTGGGGTGGTAGGGGTGCGCCGCCCCGTCGAGCAGGATCACCCGCCGCGCGCCGAAAGCGGCGGCGCTGCGCAGCAGGGCGCCGAGGTTGTTGGGATCGCCGAGCGCGCAGATCAACTCCAGCCCCTGCGGCGGTTGCGACAGGTCGATCAACGGCGTGTCCGGCACCGTGCCGACGAGCAGGGGAAAGCCGGTGCCAGGAGCGTCCAGCGTGCGGAACAGGGCGGGAGCGAGTTGAACGATCTCCAGCCCCGCGGGCAGGCGCCAGCCCTCGGCCTGCGCCGGGTCGGTGACGAGCAGGGTGGAGAAGCGCTCCGGCCAGCGGGCCAGCGCTTCCGGCACCGTCTTCAGCCCCGCGAGCAGGAACCTGCCCTGTTTCTTCAGGCCGCGGCTCTCCAGCAGCGACTCCCACAGCTTGAACTGCGGATTCTGCGGGCTTTCGATCAGGCGCGGCGGGCGGATCATGCGGGACGGGCTTTCCAGGGCGGGCGGTCGTCAACGTTGCTGCGGACCTTAAGGCGCGGGGCGCCGCGTTGGGAAGGGGCATCAAAGGCCTTTGCCTGGGTTGGCCTTGATAGCCCTCTCCCCTCTGGGGAGAGGGTGGCCCGGAGGGCCGGTGAGGGGGTTCCGCATAGCGGAACGTCCGGCAAAAGTGCACCCCCCTCACCCCAAACCCTCTCCCCAGAGGGGAGAGGGAGCTTCGGAGGCGGGGGCTGCGCCACCGCCTGTTCTCCCACCGCCTTCCCGCTGCTATCATCGCGGAACCACGGAAAGGCGATCCCCATCATGCTTGCGCTGCGGCCCAACTGCGAATGCTGCGACCGGGATTTGCCCCCGGACTCCCGCGATGCCTACATCTGCTCCTTCGAATGCACCTTCTGCGGTGACTGCCGGGATGGGTTGCTCAAGGGGCATTGTCCGAACTGCGGCGGCGAGCTGGTGCGGCGGCCCGTCCGTCCGGCGGCGAAGCTGGCCAACAACCCGGCGTCCACGCAACGGGTGCTCAAGGCCGACGGTTGTCCGCCCGCTTTCTAAACGGTGCTCAATCCAGGCGTCGGCCGAGGAACAGCAGCGCTCCCCGCTGGGTCGCCGTGGTGAAGCCGGCGCGCTGGTAGAAGCTGACGTTCCGCGCGAACACCCCGGTCACCAGATGCAGGCCGGGCAGGCCATCGGCGCGGCAGTCCTCCGCGAAGCGGTCCACCAGCGCCCGCCCGACCCCGTGATCGCGGAAGCCGGGCCGGACGTTGACGTGGAGATGGGCGGGAAAGGCGGCGAAGCGGTCGGCGAAGACTTGGTATTTCGGGATGATGCGGGCGAGGTCCAGCGCCCCCGCGCTGTCCTTGCAGCCGGTCAGATAGCCGATGATGACGCCATCCCCGGCCAAGGCGAACCACACGTCGTCCGGCGCCCGCTCCACATACCAGCCGGTCCAGGTCCGGAAGAAGGCGTCGCGCTCCGCCGCCGAGGCGAAGTCCTTGCGCAGCGTGGACAGGAAGAAGATGTCCTCCAGCGCGGCGAGGGCGGCCTCCCGGTCGGGCAACTCCGGCAATCGTACCAGCATCGGCGACCAGACCTCAGCGGCGTTGCGCCAGCGTGAAGGAGGTGGTGCGCGGCGCCAGCATTGTGTAGCGGCCCTTGGCCTTCATCACGCCGGCGCCCTCCGCGGCCTCCGCCCCGTGGCCCCAGAACAGATCGCCGCGCACCGCCCCCTTGATGGCGCCGCCGGTGTCCTGGGCGACGACGAGACGCTTGATCTCGCCCTGCGGCACCGGCGCCTCGCGCACGTCCAGCCACAGCGGCACGCCGAGCGGGACGTAGCCCGGATCCACGGCGAGGCTGCGGCCCGCCGTCAGTTCCATGTTGCGCGCCCCGCGCGCGCCGACGTCGGGGCGGAGCTGGAAGAAGACGTAGGACGGGTTCAGGTTCATCACCCGCTTGGCCTCGCCGGGATGCTCGGTCAGCCAGCGGCGGATCAGCGGCATGGTCACCTGCTCCGGCGTGGCGTAGCCGATGTAGATCAGGTGCCGCCCGATGGGGACGTAGCGGTGTCCGTTTTGCCCGCCATAGCCCAGAGCCACCACCGACCCGTCCGTCATCCGCACGCGGCCCGACCCCTGGATTTCCAGGAAGAAGGCGTCGATGGGGTCGTCCACCCACAGGATCTCCAGCCCCTTGCCCTTCAGCGCGCCGTCGGTGATGCGGGCGCGGCTGGGCAGGCCGCGTTTGGTCCGCTTGGGCGCCTTGTAGAGGGGGACGTTGTAGCGCTCGGTCCGGGTCCAGCTGCCGCGCAGTTCGACCTCGTAGTAGCCGGTGAACAGGCCCTCCTGCCCCTCGGACAGGGCGACGGGAGTGAAGTGATCCTCGAAGAAGCGGCGGGCCGTTTCGGGCTGGGCGTCGGGCAGGCCGCGCAACGCCTCGCAGATCGGGCGCCAGTCCGACGTGGTGCCAGCGGCGGGGTTGGGGCCGAGCGGCTTGCCGGCCGGCTGCGATGCCACCCAACGGCAGGTGCGATGAAGGGCGGGCAGGGCCTGCGCGTGGTCGTCGTCGATCCAGCCCGGCAGGCCGCGGAAATCCGCGGAGACCTTCTCCATGCCCGGCCGCCAGGACGCTGCGGTGAGGCCGCCGCCCGGTCCCGACCCGGTCGCCGCGTCGCCCGCACAGCCCGCCAGCAGGCCGAACGCAAGAAGGGTGGAGACGCGCGCCAACGCACGCGCCATGACACTGCCGACCGCAGCCGTCATCGCGGACCCCGCACCAGATTTCAAGAAGACGCCGAAGAAGAGGAAGCGCTGGACTTGCCGCCCGCAAGAGAGCCGGCGCAAGAACAACTACCCCTTTTTTGCCTCATTCATGGGATTGCGGTCAACCGCTCTTCGTGCGGATGGTTTCGATCGGGCCGTCTTGTCACAGGGCGCGTGCCCTGGAGCGGCGACTCGAAAGGCTGCCGCGCGTGCGCGGGGGATGACAAGCGCCCCCTGCTCGGGTTATCGAGCAGGGAATCTATCCGAGGACCATCCCATGACCCCCGCCGCCCGCCTTCAGGCGGTCATCGACCTGCTGACCGAGATCGACGAAACCCCGCGCCCCGCCGACGCGGTGATGAGCGCCTATTTCCGCGCCCGCCGCTACATCGGGTCGAAAGACCGCACCGCGGTGGCGCAGACGGCCTACGCGATCCTGCGGCGGCACGCCCGGCTGTGCTGGTGGCTGGAGCGTCAGGGCCATCCGCCAACCCCACGCGCCCGCGCGCTCGCCAACGAGATCCTGGCCGAGGGCAAGGCCGCGGCGACGGTGAAGGCGCTGTTCGGCGCCACCAAGTTCGCCCCGGACCCGCTGGCGCCGGAGGAGGCCAAACTCGCCAACGAGCTGGACACCCACACGCTGGAGCATCCGCAGATGCCGGAGAGCGTGGCCGTGGAATGCCCTCCCTGGGCGGAGGAGCCGATGCGCGCCGCCATGGGCGACCGCTTCGCGGTGGAGATGCGGACGTTGCTGGACTCGGCACCGCTCGACCTGCGCATCAACCCGGTGAAGGCCAACCGCGAGAGCGCGATCAAGGCGCTGGCCCGCGCCCACATCACCGCGGAGCCGACGCAGTGGTCGCCGCTGGGCCTGCGCGTCCAGGGCCGTCCGCCGCTGGGCACCGTGGACGCCTTCAAGGATGGTCTAGTCGAGATCCAGGACGAGGGCTCTCAGCTCGTGGCGATCGCCGTGGCGCCGAAGCCGGGGCAGCAGGTGGTGGATTTCTGCGCCGGGGCCGGCGGCAAGACGCTGGCCATCGCCGCGCTGATGAAGAACAAGGGCCGCGTCGTCGCCTGCGACGTGCTGGCCGGGCGCCTGAAGCGCGCCGCCGAGCGGTTCCGCCGCGCCGGTCTGCACAACATCGAGGCGCACCCGCTGTCCAGCGAGCGCGACCCCTGGGTGAAGCGGCACAAGCGCAAGTTCGACCGCGTTCTGGTCGATGCGCCGTGCAGCGGCACCGGCACCTGGCGCCGCAACCCCGACAGCCGCTGGCGCCAGCTCGGCCCCGGTCTGGCGGAGTTGGTGCCGCTTCAGGCCAACATCCTGGACAGCGCGGCCCGTCTGGTGAAGCCCGGCGGACGGCTGATCTACGCCACCTGCTCCCTGCTGCCGGAAGAGAACGAGAAGCAGGTGGCCGCCTTCCTGGAGACCCATCCCGACTTCACCGTGCTGCCGGTCGCCGAGGTTTGGGCCGAAGAGGAAGCGGGCACCCCGCCCGCCGAAGGGCCGTACCTGCGCCTGACCCCGGCCCGCCACGACACCGATGGCTTCTTCGCCGCCGTGATGGTGCGCAAGGCGGAAGAGGAACCGGTGGAAGCGGCTGACGAAGAAAAGCCCGAGTGACAGGCTGCCGCGCGGCGTCGGCCACGGTGTGGCAAGACGCCCGTGGGGGCTACCGGTAATCGAAAGCCCCCTCGCCGATCAGGCGACGGACGGTGTCGCCGAAGGCGCCGAACGGATTCAGGCTGATGCCAAGATCGGCGATCCTCTTCGCCGAATCGTCGCCTCCCTCCTCAATGGCGAGGAAATAGGCGTTGGCCTGAGCGTCCCTGCCGGTTGCCGGGGAGGATGAAGACGATGGCTTGTCGACGCGGATCGGGGAGTTGTCCGGCTGCGTCGGCCTGTCCGACCGGCGCTGGCCGCGCTCAAGGAGTGGCGCTCCGCCGAGCGCGCGATTAGCGGCTTCCGAATCAAGATCGACGGCGGCAACATCGACCCCGGACTGAGCGAAGCCGACGCGTTTCAAACGTGTCGTCAAACCCTTCGCCACGTCGTCGCTGGTCAGGCCGCCAACGCGCACGGCGTCATCCAGTTTTCGGCGATCATCCTCGGTCAGCGCCTCCTTGAACATGGTGAGGGCATTGCCTTTGAGCGCTTCGGCCAGTTTGAGCGTGAGGCCGGAGTCCGAGGGTTTGTCCGTGACGGCTTGATTGTCCAGGCCGGGCGGCGGCGCGGGCGCGTCGGATTTGCGCCCGACGCCGGGAATGTCCACGGTTTCCGCGAATTTCTGGAACGCGTTGCCGAAGACGGTCCGGTCGAAGCCGAGTTCCTGAAGCTTCTGCTCGGCGGCTTCGCCGGCCGGCGCGTACAGATCCGTGAAGCCGGCGTCCTCCCCCATGGAGGCCAGCGCGGACTTGAAGCCCTGAAAGTTTTTCGTGAATCCACTGGCGTCGCTCAGAATGGCCGTCTGGTCGGTCGGCTTTCCATAGGCGCCACGGGTCGCCGCGATCTCGCCCTTGAACGCGTCCTGGACCGGCTTCAGGCGTTCGTTCATCTCGTCCATCGAGATGTCGCCGCGCTGCTGGGCTTCCTGAATCTCCTGGGTTTTGCGCCCGACCTCGGACAACGCGCCGGACATCCGGCTGCCATAGGCCTGCAGTTTCTGCCAAGCGGCCTCCGAGTCGGCGAGCCGCTGCTTGTCCTCCTCGTCACGGGGGCGTTCCGCGACGTAGCGGTTGAAGGTCGCCTTGGTCGCCAGCGATTTCAGCCCGGTCACCGCGTCTTCGGCGCTGATCTTGCCGGAACTGACGAGCCCTTCCAGCATGCCGCGCGCCTTGGCATCGAGCTGCTTGAACGCGTCGGCGGCGGCCCCGCCCAACGCCTGCCCGAGCTTGCTCACGGACACCGCGTCCGTCTTTCCGCTGCTTCCCGCGCTCAAGGGTTGAGGCCCGAAGGAGCCGTTCCCGGACGGCACAGGTTTCCAGTATCCGACGGCGGACGAGGAAAGAGAGGAAATGTTTGAACTCCCGACCATGGGTTTTCTCCCTGCCTGTCGGTGACGATCAATTCTTTGATTTCAATGAAGCAATAAATGCTAAAACCATATTAATGATCGTTAGGTTTCTAAGTATAAATCCGAAGCAAAGGGGAACTTGTTAGTTCATTAGGTAATTTTATCTCGTGATTCTTGTCTTGAGTGATGGGGCGTGTGGCGGCTTCCCGGCCTGTATGGCTTCCCGTTCTCTTCCAGACGGCACCCATGAAAAGGCTGTCGCAGGACTTGGGCGCGATCAGAGCGGTGAGGCGATTGGCGGTGGAAGGAAAACCGCCGACACCGATCTCGGGCGGAACGCAAGCCGGCTTGCCCTGCCCACCATCGCGGCATGATCGTGCGACACTGCCTTTGCGCTAACGGCTCATTCTCTTTGCACCATTGGACGACCGGCTTCGGCGGCTGGAACGGCGCCGGGAACCTGGGTTGTCGGTCACGCCAATCTTGAAATCATTATTCCTATGGAAAGGCCGCCCTTTTTGCTGCGATAACCCCTTTGGTTGCGCTTTTTCGGCGGAGCGCATACTGTGATATGTATCGCAAAGGAATGAGCGTCAATGGCAAGAAATCCGTACTGGAGTGACAACCTCGCGACCCAGGTGCGTCGGCTTGAGGCGTGGCAGCATCCTGACGCCCATGTGTCATTTGCGAAAAGCAGCTCAACATTCTATGAAAATGACGGCGGCGCCAGAGGCTCCTTCACATCGACCGAAACGCTGGATTTCGTGACGGTGAACCTCTCGACGAACGCCGAATACACGTTTGTGGGGGTCGGGACTTATCAGGTATCCATCAACCTGTACGACTCCGGCGGGTATCTTCTCCTGACGGTGGACGGGGACGACATCGGCTACCGCGATCCCTACCGCGCCGACTCCATCGTCCAATTCCGCCCGGACGCCCCGGGCACCTATTATCTGAGCATCTCCAACTCGTACACGGCCGGCTCCGGCGATTGGGGGCTCGGAGTCGCCGAGGATATCGGTGGCGATGAGAAGAACAGCGGCCCGGCGGCCCCCAGCGTTTCGGTGACCATGAAGCGCACCGTGGGCGGCGTCACCGAGGACGTGAGGGTGGCCGCCTATGACGGGCCGGTTCCCGGTCTGCAATGGACCTTCCTGGGTGACGCCCGCAACGAGGTGCTGGGCGGGTCCGACGGCAACGACTTCATCAACCTGCTGGGCGGAGACGACGCGGCGACGGGCGGCGCCGGCGACGACGTGCTGGACGGCGGATCGGGGTCCAACTGGTTGGTCGGCGGGGCCGGCAAGGACACCTTCTTCGTCGATGGCCGCGGGGGTGTAACGACCTGGTCCACGGTCACCGATCTGGAACGTGGCGAGTTGTCCACCCTGTGGGGCTACAAGGAGGGCGTCTCCAAGCTGTCCTGGGAGGAGATTGGCGGTGCCAGCGGCTACAACGGTGCCACCGTCCACTGCGACATCGATGGCAACGGCACGATCGACGCCAGCATGACCTTCAGCGGAAAAACCGTCGGGGCGATGACGTTCTCGACCGGCACCACCGCCGATGCCAACAGCTACGTCGCCTTCTTCCAGGCCTGAGGCGACCGGCGGGCTTCGCTGTGGCGGCCCCGTTCCCTGCCGCCGACATGATGCGGGTCCGGATCGCCGCCGCCACTCATGCGGGGACACACGGAGGGGCCTGCTGATTTGTAGCGGGTCATAGCGTGAGGTTTGCGGTTAGGGTGCGACCTTTCCCCGCATGTTGGAGCGCAATGATGTGGAACACGTCCCGCTGGCGGAGCGCCGCCCTGTCCGCCCTTTTCCTGTTGGGGCTGGGCACTTCCGCCGAGGCGGCTGAGCCGGTCAAGGTCAAGGTGTTCGTCGGCGCCATGTTCGAGATCGGCAAGAACACCGGCGACCGCGCCGGAGAGTTCCAGAACTGGTACGAGCGCTACTGGCAGTCCGCCGAGCCGATCGCCGTGAAGGGCGCGCTGAACCCCGTCTACTGCAACGCCGACGGCGTCTGCGGCGCGGTCCTGGGGATGGGCAAGGTCAGCTCCTCCGCGTCCATGCAGGCGATCCTGCTGAACCCGCAGCTCGACCTGTCGCAGGCCTATTTCATCATCTCCGGCGTGGCCGGCACGCCGCCGTCGCGCGGCACCATCGCCGAGGTCAACTGGGCGACTTGGTTGGTGGATTACGATCTGGGCCACCGCTGGGCACCGGAGGAGGGCAAGCCGGGCGAGCCGACCTTCATGCCGCGCAAGGGCTACGAGTCCGTCCGCCTGTTCCAGATGAACCCGACGCTGGTGTCCTGGGCGATGAAGCTGACCGGTGATACGCCGCTGAAGGATTCCGACAGCGCCCGTGCCTACCGCCAGCGCTATCCGCAGGATGCCGCCCGGCGCGCGCCCTTCGTCGGCACCGGTACGCACATGACCGGCGACACCTTCTTCCACGGCCCCGGCATGTCCGAGCAGGCGCAGTACATCGCGAAGCTCTATGGCGCCGACGATTACGTCATCACCGAGATGGAGGCCGCGGCGATCACGCTGGTCATCAAGCGGACGCTGGGCTCCGACCGGGTGATGAGCTTGCGTGGCGCGGTCAACTTCGACCAGGGCAACCCCAAGGAAACCACGCTGGAGCATCTCGACCCGAAGCCGGGCGAAACCGCCGGCGGCTTCGCCGAGACGGTGGAGAACGTGGCGGTGGTCGGTGCGCGCATGACCGACCACATCGTGTCCCACTGGGACCAGTGGCAGGCGGGCGTTCCGGCCCTTCCGGCCCAGTAACCCGAAGGCCGGCGGTGCGGCGGCCGTCCACCGTCGCTCCGTTCCGGCCCATTTGGCTGACTGGACATCCTCCAGCCCGGCTCCCAGTTTCCAATGGGGTGGGAAACGGGTCCGGAGATGTCCCATGGATGAAGCGCTGGTGATTCGCGACGCGCGGCCGTCGGACGCGGTGGGCATCGCCAAGGTCCATGTCGCCACGTGGCAATCCACCTATCCGGGGCTCGTCCCCGATGCCTACCTCGTCAACCTGTCGGAAGCCGCCGCGGCGATGCGCTGGCACAACGCCGTCCAGGCGCACGGGCCGGGGCAGGGCGCCCTGGTCGTGGCGGACGCTGCGGACTCGGTGGTGGGATTCGCCACCTACGGCGGGCGCCGCATTCCCGTCGAGGGGTACGAGGGGGAATTCTACGCCCTCTACCTGCTGGACGAGGTGCAGGGGCGGGGGCATGGCCGCCGCCTGATGGCGACGATGGCGGAGCGGCTTCAGGAGGGCGGCAAGCGCACCGCCGTGGTCTGGTGCCTGCGCGAGAATCCGGCCCGCTGGTTCTACGAGCGGCTGGGCGGTGTCCGCGTGGCGGAGCGGCCGATCCGCTTCGCCGGGAAGGAACTGGTGGAGATCGCCTATGGCTGGCGCGACCTCGCGCCGCTTGCACGCTTGTCCACGGGCCCCGAAATGCGGTAGTCAGGGGCTTGTCCCCCCGCATCAGGTTGTCGTCCATGTCCGCCGAGCGCGTTCTCATCCTCGATTTCGGGTCGCAGGTGACCCAGCTCATCGCCCGCCGCGTCCGCGAAGCCGGCGTCTATTGCGAAATCCATCCGTTCAGCATGAGCGAGGAGCGGATTCGCGAGTACGCGCCGAAGGCGATCATCCTGTCGGGCAGCCCGGCCTCCGTCACCGAAGAGAACGGCCCGCGCGCGCCGGAGCTGGTCTTCACGCTGGGCGTTCCGGTCCTGGGCATCTGCTACGGCCAGCAGACGATGTGCCACCAGCTCGGCGGCACCGTGTCGGGCTCCGACCACCGCGAGTTCGGCCGCGCCTTCATCGAGGTGAAGCAGACCTGCGCCCTGTTCGACGGGCTGTGGGCGGTCGGCTCGCGCGAGCAGGTGTGGATGAGCCACGGCGACCGCGTCACCGCCCTGCCGGACGGCTTCCAGGCGGTGGCGGTCAGCGACGGCGCGCCCTTCGCCGCCATCGCCGACGACGCCCGCCAGTTCTACGGCGTGCAGTTCCACCCGGAGGTCGTGCACACCCCGCACGGCGCGCAGCTCCTGTCGAACTTCGTGCACCGCGTCGCGGGCCTGAAGGGCGACTGGACGATGGCCGCCTTCAAGCAGCAGGCCATCGAGAAGATCCGCGCCCAGGTCGGCACCGGCAAGGTGATCTGCGGTCTGTCGGGCGGCGTCGATTCCTCGGTGGCCGCCGTGCTGATCCATGAGGCCATCGGCGACCAGCTCACCTGCATCTTCGTCGACACCGGCCTGATGCGCGCCGGCGAGGCGGAGGAGGTGGTGACGCTGTTCCGCGACCACTACAACATCCCGCTGGTCCACCGGAACGCGTCCGAGCTGTTCCTGGGCAAGCTGGCCGGCGTCACCGACCCCGAGCAGAAGCGCAAGATCATCGGCGGCCTGTTCATCGAGGTGTTCGACGAGGAGAGCGCCAAGGTCGGCGGCGCGCAGTTCCTGGCCCAGGGCACGCTGTACCCCGACGTGATCGAGAGCGTGTCCTTCACCGGCGGCCCCTCGGTCACCATCAAGTCGCACCACAACGTCGGCGGCCTGCCGGAGCGCATGAAGCTGAAGCTGGTGGAGCCGCTGCGCGAGCTGTTCAAGGACGAGGTCCGGGCGCTCGGCCGCGAACTCGGCCTGCCGGCCGCCTTCATCGGGCGCCACCCGTTCCCCGGCCCCGGCCTCGCCATCCGCGTCCCCGGCGAGATCACCCCGGAGAAGCTGGACATCCTGCGCAAGGCCGACACGGTCTATCTGGAGGAGATCCGCAACGCCGGCCTCTACGACGCGATCTGGCAGGCCTTCGCGGTGCTGCTGCCGGTGCGCACCGTGGGCGTGATGGGCGACGGGCGCACCTACGACCATGTGCTGGCGCTGCGCGCGGTGACCTCCACCGACGGCATGACCGCCGACTGGTATCCGTTCCCGCACGACTTCCTGGCCCGCGTGTCGAACCGCATCGTCAATGAGGTGCGCGGCGTCAACCGCGTCGTCTACGACATCACCTCGAAGCCGCCCGGCACGATCGAGTGGGAGTGACGCTCAAGGTTTCGGCGGCGCGGCAGCCGGTTCGGTTGCCGCCCGGATAGGGCTGGGGCACATCCGCTGTGGGGAGGTCCGTGGGGACACCCCCGCGGCGGAGACGCCGGAAGGAGCGGGCTCGATCACCAAGCCGTGGTCCGGGGCCCTTGGGCGCGGCCGTCCCACGCGGGTGCGTCACATCCGGATCGGGCGGCCGAGATTCGACAGCCGCTTCGTCGGCTTCGGCGGTGTCGGGGAATCCGAGAAATCGGGCAGGCTCGGCGCGCGGCTGATGACCTTGCGGATCATGACGCCGGTCGCCTCCAGGTCCTCGATCACCGTGGCCGACACGCGGCCGGCGTAATGCGGGCGGTCCAGCTTGCCGCGCATCTCCTCGATGATCCTCAATTCCGGCTCGAACAGCTCGCGCGCCCCGATGGGAAGCGCCTGATCGTCCCGCATGCGTTCGAAGTAATTCCGAGTGGCGCGGGCCAGCAGGCCGGTCAGCAGCAGGTCGATCCGCTCGAACTCCGTGCGCAGGTCGGCCAGCTTGGCCGTGTTGACGGTGGTCAGGCGCTCTTCCGTTAGGGCGACGAGGGCACGCACCTCCTCCACCTTGCGGCGGAAGCCGAGGAAGGAGGAGAAACGGTCCTCCTCAATGTCGCGCTGCGCGCGCGCTCCCAAAGCGATGGCTTCGCCGGCCTGCTGCTCGATGGCCGTCAGCAGTTCTTCGATCGCTCTGCGGCCGCTGTCCTGTCCCCAGACCATCGTCTTGCCGCCTCTCCCTGCGGGTGGACGCTCGCTCGGTTTCCGAGTCGGTCTTGAGGATGCGTGAAAAAATTTAAGAAATGTCTGACCCGTCGCGCAGATCGAGCAGGACGGGCGTGTGGTCGGACGCTTTTTCGGCGCCGCGCGGGCGGCGGTCGATGCGGCACTCCACCAGACGGTCGGCGGCCTGCGGGGACAGCAGGAAGTGATCGATGCGCAACCCGAGATCGCGCGGCCAGCAACCCGCCTGATAGTCCCAGAAGGTGTAGGCGTGGTCGTCGTCGTGCAGGGCGCGGTAGGCCTCGGTCAGCCCCAGATTCAGCAGGGCGCGGAATTTCGCCCGCGATTCCGGCTGGAACAGGGCGTCGCCGGCGAAGGCCACCGGATCGAAGACGTCGCGCGGTTCCGGAATGATGTTGTAGTCGCCGCCCAGGACGAAGGGGATCTCCTGAGCCAGCAGGCCGCGGGCATGGGCATGCAGCCGGTCCATCCAGCGGAGCTTGTAGGCGAACTTCTCCGTCCCGAGCGGGTTGCCGTTGGGCAGGTAGAGCGAGGCGATGCGCACGCCGGCCACCGTGGCCTCGACGTAGCGGGCCTGCTCGTCCTCCGGCTCGCCGGGCAGGCGGGTCAGCACATCCTCGTGCGGCGCCTTGGAGAGGAACGCCACGCCGTTGTAGGACTTCTGCCCCACCGGCGTGACGTGATAGCCCAACTCCTCGAAGGCGGCGCGGGGGAAGGCCGCGGTCTCGCATTTGATCTCCTGGAGAAGCGCGACGTCCGGGGACTCCGCGCGCAGCCAGTCGGTGATCAGCGGAAGGCGGGCCTTCGCCGAATTGACGTTCCAGGTGGCGATCTTCACGTCGTGTTCTTCTTGTTCGGCAAAGGCCAGGAGGGAAAGGCCAAGGGGTAAAAGGTCCCGTCAGGCGGCGAAGGAGTTGCCGCAGCCGCAGGATGCCGTGGCGTTCGGATTCTTGATCTGGAAGGCGGCCCCCATCAGGTCCTCGACATAATCGAGGGTGGAGCCGGCCAGCAGGTCCAGCGAGACGTCGTCGGTGACCACCTTCACGCCGTTCTTCTCAAACACATGGTCGTCCTCGTTCGCCGTGGCGTCGAAGGCGAAGCCGTACTGGAAGCCGGAGCAGCCGCCGCCCGACACGGTCAGGCGCAGCATCAGGGCCGGATCGCCCTCGTGCTCGATCAGGAAGGCGACGCGCTTGGCGGCGCTGTCGGACACGGTCAGAACGCGCGCACCCTCTTGCGCGGTGGCGGGAAGGGCGGTGTCGGGCATGGGACGGACCTCGGTGTTTCGCGGGCGGGGTTTCGCGGGACAGACGACACGATGACGAATGTAAGGGTGTGTCCGCCTTTCGTCAAAGGCATGTCCGGCGAACTCATGCCTGACCTGCGGTTCGCCTGCGCCCGAATGCCTGCAAGCGGCTGCCGGATGTCTCGGCCGGTCTCCGCCTTCGCCGTTGCACAGTGCGGTTTGCGTCGGTAGTGTCCGCGCCATGACGGCGGACTTCTTCCAGGATCGCCCGGCGCCCTATGGCTGCGACCCCGCACAGACGCGCGGCCGGCTGTTCCCGGAGCCGGAAAGCCCGACGCGCTCGTGCTACCAGCGCGACCGCGACCGCATCGTGCATTCCGGTGCCTTCCGCAAGCTGAAGTACAAGACGCAGGTCTTCGTCTATCACGAGGGCGACTATTTCCGCACCCGCCTGACCCACAGCCTGGAGGTGGCGCAGATCGCCCGCTCGATCAGCCGCGCGCTCGGGCTGAACGAGGATCTGGCGGAGGCGGTGGCGCTCGCCCACGATCTCGGCCACACCCCCTTCGGCCATGCCGGCGAGGACGCGCTCGACGCCTGCATGGCGCCCTACGGTGGTTTCGCCCACAACGACCAGACGCTGCGCATCCTGACGATGCTGGAGCGCCGCTACGCCGACTTCGACGGGCTGAACCTGACCTGGGAAGCGCTGGAGGGTGTGGTCAAGCACAACGGCCCGCTGCTGCCTCTGCGTGATGGTGGAGCGCTGCCGACGACGCTGGCCGCCTTCCAGGAGCGCTGGGATCTGGAGCTTCACACCAACCCGGGCGCCGAGGCGCAGGTGGCGGCCCTGGCCGACGACATCGCCTACAACAATCACGACATCGACGACGGGCTGCGCGCCGGCCTGTTCACGGTGGACGAAGTGGCGGAGCTGCCGCTGGTCGGCCCGGTGGTGCGGCAGGTCTGCGACCGCTATCCGGGGCTGGAGCGCTCCCGTCTGATCCACGAGACGATCCGGCGGATGATCAACAACATGATCGTCGACCTTCTGGCCGAGACGCGGGAGCGGCTGGACCGCCACCGTCCGGGCAGCGCCGCCGAGCTGCGTGCCCTCCCGGAGCCGGTCGTCAGCTTCTCCCCCGCGATGGTCGAGGCGCAGCGGCCCTTGCGCGCCTTCCTGAAACAGCGCATGTACCGCCATTACCGGGTGAACCGGGAAATGAGCAAGTGCAAGCGGGTGGTCACCGCCCTGTTCGACCTGTTCCTGGCCGAGCCGAACACCCTGCCGACGCAGTGGCAGGAGGAGATCGCCAAACAGGGCGGGCACGGCGATCGGACGGTGCTGGCGCGGCTGGTCGCCGACTACATCGCCGGGATGACCGACCGCTACGCGCTCGCCGAATACGCCCGCCTGTTCGACATGGACGCCAAGACCTAAACGGCCCAGACCTAAAGCAAGAATTGAACCGATGAACATCTTCAAGGTCTTCGAGAACGACATCCGCAAGCTGCTGGACGAGCTGGCCGCCGAGGGCCAGATCCCGGCGGGGCTGGACACCGCGCGCCTGACGGTGGAGCCGCCGCGCGAGGCGGCGCACGGCGACCTGTCGACCAACGCGGCGATGATCCTGGCCAAGCCGGCGGGCAAGCCGCCCCGCGCGCTGGCCGAGCTGCTGGTGGCGAAGCTGAAGACCCGCCCCGACGTGGCGAGCGCCGAGATCGCCGGTCCGGGCTTCGTGAACCTGCGCCTGACGGCCGACGTCTGGCGCGACCGCATCCGCGACGTGCTGACCGCCGG
Source organism: Azospirillum brasilense (assembly GCF_007827815.1). Taxonomy (GTDB): domain Bacteria; phylum Pseudomonadota; class Alphaproteobacteria; order Azospirillales; family Azospirillaceae; genus Azospirillum; species Azospirillum brasilense_C. The sequence continues at coordinate 37,633 of NZ_VITH01000023.1, read as the reverse complement.
CACCGCCTATGGCGAGAGCACGCTGGGCGGCAAGCGTCCGGTCAACGTCGAGTATGTGTCGGCCAACCCCACCGGCCCGCTGCACGCGGCCCACGGCCGCGGCGCCGTGTTCGGCGACGCGCTGGCGGCGCTGCTGGAGAAGGCCGGCTACGCCGTCGCCCGTGAATATTACATCAACGACGCCGGTGCCCAGGTCGACGTGCTGGGCCGTTCGACCTTCCTGCGCTACCGCGAGGCGCTGGGCGAGGAGATCGGCGAGATCCCGGCGGGTCTCTATCCCGGCGAATATCTGAAGGAGGTTGGGCAGGCCCTGGCCGAGCGCGACGGCAACAGGTGGGTCGGCGCGGACGAGGCCGACTGGCTGCCGGCCTGCCGTGACTTCGCCATCGCCACGATCATGGAATGGATCAAGGAGGACCTCGGCGTCCTCGGCGTCCGCATGGACGTCTACAGCTCCGAACGCGCGCTGGTGAAGGCCGGGGCGGTGGACACGGCGCTGAAGGCGCTGGAGGACCGCGGCCTGATCTATGTCGGCGTGCTGGAGCCGCCGAAGGGCAAGAAGCCCGACGATTGGGAGCCGCGCCCGCAGACCCTGTTCAAGTCCACCGACTTCGGCGACGACGTCGACCGCCCGCTGAAGAAGTCGGACGGGTCCTTCACCTATTTCTCCAACGACATCGCCTACCACTACGACAAGCACCGCCGCGGCTTCGACCTGCAGATCGACGTGTGGGGCGCCGACCATGGCGGCTACGTCAAGCGCATGCAGGCGGCGACCACGGCGATCACCGAGGGCAAGGCGTCGTTGGACGTGAAGCTCTGCCAGCTCGTCCATCTGATGAAGAACGGCGAGCCGGTGAAGATGTCCAAGCGCGCCGGCACCTTCGTGACGCTGCGCGACGTGATCGAGGAGGTCGGCCGCGACGTCGTCCGCTTCATCATGCTGACCCGCCGCAACGACCAGACGCTGGACTTCGATTTCGCCAAGGTCGTCGAGCAGTCGAAGGACAACCCGGTCTTCTACGTGCAGTACGCCCACGCCCGCTGCCGCTCGGTCCTGCGCCACGCCGCGACGGCTCTGCCGGGGGCCGACCTGTCGCTGGCGGCGCTGGCCGCCAAGGCCAACCTCGCCCGCCTCGACAGCGAGGAGGAGAAGGCGCTGGCCAAGCGCATGGCGACCTGGCCGCGTCTGGTCGAGTCCGCCGCCGAGGCTCACGAGCCGCACCGCGTGGCCTTCTACCTCTACGATCTCGCCAGCGACTTCCACGCCCTGTGGAACAAGGGCCGCGACGACACCAGCCTGCGCTTCCTGATCGAGGGTGACGAGGAGGTGACGGTGGCCCGTCTGGCGCTGATCAGCGCGGTCGCCACGGTGATCGCTTCCGGTCTCGCCGTGATGGGCGTGGAGCCGGTGGAGGAATTGCGGTCATGAGGTATGAGGGCGATGTCAACCACGCCAGCGATCCCTACGGCACGCCGCCGCAGCGGGGAGGTCGGCGCGGTCTGCTCGGCCTCGGTCTGGCGGTGGTCGGCATCGTGGCCTTCGCCGGCGCGATCGTCGTGGTCTATGGCGGCAAGGGGCAGAGCACGCAGGACGGCGGTCCGCCGCTGCTGATGGCCGACAGTGCGCCGACCAAGGCCCGCCCGGAGCAGCCCGGCGGCATGGAAGTGCCGCACCAGGACAAGCTGGTCTACGAGCGGCTGAACGACCGCGGATCGAAGTCGCAGATCGAGCGCCTGCTGCCGCCGCCGGAGGAGCCGCTGCCGCGGCCGGTCGTGGCGCCGCAGGTGCCGCCGTCGCCGACCCTGCCGGAGGCGCCCGCGGTGGCCCAGTTGCCGCCGCCCCCGCCGGGCTCCACCACCACGGTGCCGCGCCAGGACGGGGAGGGGGCACCGCCGCCCGCCGCCGCTCCGGCCCCGCCGCCCGCCGTGGCCGCCCTTCCGGCGCCGGTGCCGGCGGCTCCGGCGCCCAAGCCGCAGCCCGCACCGCCCGCTGCCAAGCCGGCGCCCGCTCCCCCGCAGGCCCAGACGCCGCCCCCGCCGCCCGCCGCGGCGCCCAAGCCGCAGCCTGCGCCGGCCGCCGCCCCGGCTCCGCAGCCGGCACCCGCCCCGGCACCCGCCAAGGCATCGGGTGGGGGGAACTGGCGAGTCCAGCTCGCCGCGGTGCGCAGCGAGGCCGAGGCCTCGACGGAATGGAAGCGTCTGACCAGCCGCTACGGTGCGGCGCTCGGCGGGCTGTCCATGCAGGTCGCCAAGGCTGATCTGGGCGAGAAGGGCATCTTCTACCGCATCCAGGGCGTCGGCCTCGACGAGGAGCGCGCCAAGTCGGTCTGCGCCCAGCTCAAGTCCCAGAATGTGGGGTGTGTGGTTGTCCGTCCCTGATCCGGCTTTGCCGAACGCTCACGCCGTGACCGAACACGACCGCGCGGTCCATCGCGCCGTGGTGTTCGGCGCCGCCGGCACCGCCCTGACCGCGGACGAGCGCGCCTTCTTCCGCGACGCCGATCCGCTGGGCTTCATCCTGTTCCGGCGCAATTGCGAGACGCCAGAGCAGGTCCGCGCGCTGGTGGCGGAGATGCGCACGGCGGTGGGCCGCGCCGACGCTCCCGTGCTGATCGACCAGGAGGGCGGTCGAGTGGCCCGGATGCGCCCGCCGCACTGGCCGGCCTTTCCGCCGATGCGCGCCTTCGGCGACCTCGCCGCCCGCAACGCTGCCGCCGGGCGGGAGGCCGCCCGGATCAACGCCCGGCTGCTGGCGCTGATGCTGGCCGATTGCGGCGTGACGGTGGATTGCGCCCCGGTCTGCGACGTGCCGGTGGAGGGCGCCCACGACATCATCGGCGACCGCGCCTTCTGCGGCGATCCGGCCCGCGTGGCCGATCTGGCGCGGGCGACCTGTGAGGGGCTGATGGCCGGCGGCGTGCTGCCGGTGGTCAAGCATCTGCCCGGCCATGGCCGGGCCTTCACCGACAGCCACGCCGAGCTGCCGGTGGTGGACGCCCCGCGCGCGGCGCTGGAGGCCACCGACTTCGCGCCCTTCCGCGCCCTGGCCGACATGCCGCTCGGCATGGTCGCCCATGTGGTGATGAAGGCCATTGATCCGGACCAGCCGGCCAGCACCTCGGCGATCGTGGTGCGCGACGTGGTGCGCGGCTCCCCCATCGGCTTCGACGGGCTGCTGTTCAGCGACGACCTGTCGATGGGCGCGCTGGCCGGCGGCATGCGCGGCCGGGCCGAGGCGGTTCTCGCCGCCGGGCTGGACGTCGTGCTCCACTGCAACGGCGTGATGGAGGAGATGGCGGCGGTGGCCGAGGGCGTTCCGGCGATGAGCGGCGCGGCCGTCCGCCGCTGGGCGCGGGCCGAGGCGCTGCGCGGCCCGGCGCCGCCGGTGGACGCCGACGAGCTGCGGGCGCGTCTGGCGGAACTGCTGGGAACTCCCCAAGTTTAAGGCCGGCCGGATTCAAGGCCATGCTCAGGCTTCCCGGACGGGTCCGGGGGGCATAACGGGAGAGACGGGCGTGCTGGAAGGTCTGATAGACCGCATACCGATGATCTTCGCGGTCGCCATCCCCGCGATCCTCGCCATCACGATGCACGAGGCGGCGCACGGATTCGTGGCGATGTGGCGCGGCGACGACACGGCGTGGCGGCTCGGCCGGGTGACGCTGAACCCGCTCCGCCACATCGACCCGCTGGGCACGGTGGTGCTGCCGGCGGTGATGTATTTCACAACCGGCTTCGTCTTCGGCTGGGCCAAGCCGGTGCCGGTGAATTTTGGGCGTCTGCACCACCCGCGCCGCGACATGGTGTGGGTGGCGCTGGCCGGCCCGGGGGTGAATTTCGTTCTGGCGCTGGTCTCCGCGATCATCTGGGGCTTCACCAGCCCGCAGGGAGGGGCGACCGAGATGTGGGTCCGCGCCGCGCTGGAGGTGTCGGTCCTGGTCAACGTCGTGCTGATGGTCTTCAACATGATCCCGCTGCCGCCGCTCGACGGCGGGCGCGTGGCGGTCGGCATCCTGCCCGACGCGCTGGCCTTCCCGCTGGCCCGGCTGGAGAAGTACGGCATGCTGATCCTGATCGGCGCCTTCTTCCTGCTGCCCTTCATCGGGCGGGAGCTGGGCATGGACCTCAGCGTCTTCTCCTGGGTGCTCGGCCCGCCGATCGACTACATGATCGACCTGATCCGCATCCTCAGCGGCAACTGACGGCATGGTCGCCCAAAAGCCCCCGGAGCGTGAGGAGGAGAGCGAGGCGGCCAGCCCGGCGGAACAGCTCGTCCTTGTCCTGGACGGGTTCGAGGGGCCGCTCGACATGCTGCTGGCACTGGGGCGCGAGCAGAAGGTGGACCTGACGAAGATTTCCATCCTCCAGCTCGCCGACCAGTATCTCGCCTTCATCGCCGAGGCGCGGAAGGTGCGTCTGGAACTGGCGGCGGATTATCTCGTCATGGCGGCGTGGCTGGCCTATCTGAAGTCCCGCCTGCTGATCCCCGAGGTCGAGGACGAGGAGCCCTCGGGCGAGGACATGGCGGCGGCGCTGGCCTTCCAGCTCCAGCGGCTGGAGGCGATGAAGGGGGCGGCGGCCAAGCTGTTCGCCCGCCCGCAACTCGGGGTGGACCGCTTCGCCCGCGGCGCCCCGGAGGACCTTGACATCCTGCGCAAGTCGGTCTTCCAGGTCACGCTCTACGACCTGCTGAAGGCCTATGGCGAGCACAAGAAGCGGCAGGAGGGCGGCGTCCTGCACATCGAGCCGGTGCGCCTCTATTCGCTGGAGGACGCGGTGCGCCGTCTGTCCGAGCTGCTGGGCCGCATGCCGGACTGGGCCACCCTGTCGAGCTTCCTGCCGGACGGCGTGCGCGGCGGGCTGCTGACCCGCTCGGCGCTGGCCGCCCATTTCGCGGCGACGCTGGAACTGGCCAAGGCCGGGCGGGTGGAGCTTCGTCAGGACGGCGCCTTTTCCCCCATCTACGTCCGCCGGGCATCGCGCCGGCATGAGCACCAGCATGAGCAGGGCGACGAGGAATGAGCGGACCCGACGGCATGATCCAGGAGATCGAGAACCCGGAGGAGGTCGAGCGGCGCTTGCGCGATCTGCGCCTGCTGGAGGCGTTGCTGTTCGCCTCCGCCGACCCGTTGGACGAGGAGACCCTGGGGCGGCGGCTGACCCGCGACGCCGACGTGCGGGCGTTGCTGGAGGAACTGCGCGTCCATTACGCGGCGCGGGGCGTGAACCTGATCCGCACCGGCGCCGGCTGGTCCTTCCGCACGGCGCTCGACCTCGCGCCGCTGCTGCGGCCGGAGGAGGAGGTCTCCAAGAAGCTGTCCCGCGCCGCCATCGAGACGCTGGCGATCATCGCCTACCACCAGCCGGTGACCCGCGCCGAGATCGAGGCGATCCGCGGCGTGGCGACCAGCAAGGGCACGCTGGACATCCTGATGGAGAACGGCTGGATCCGGCCGGGCCGCCGCCGCGAGACGCCGGGCCGCCCGCTGACCTGGATCACCACCGACCATTTCCTCGACCATTTCGGCCTGGAGACGCTGCGCGACCTGCCGGGGGTCGAGGACTTGCGCGCCGCCGGCCTGCTCGATTCGCGGCCCGTGCTGCTGGGCATCGGCGGAGCCGGGCTGGAGGATACGGAACCATCGGAAAACACTGACGATTCCGATACCTGAGCGGAACGCTCGAAAATAAGAACCATTTGCATCGGGGTCGGCGCACCGGTACTAAGGTCAATCGACCGCCATCAAACGACCCCCGGGCCGCTTCAGACTGGGACCGCCATGGATCGTCCGTCCGTCACCGACGCCCGCTCTTTCTCCGCTGCCGGAGACGCCGTTTCCGAACCCCGGCCGGCCGGCCTGCGCACCGCGCTGCGCGACAAGGCCTCGGCCCTGTTCAGCCGCGGGACCGATCCGCGGCAGGGCGCGCCCTGCGAGGCCGCGCCGGTCACGCTGCCGGTCAACGGGCGGCATCTCGACGCCTCCGGTCCGCAGGGCGGCCCCCAGGGCGGCGGCGCCGCCATCACGATGGAAGCCCTGGCGCTGAACGGCGTCACCCACCGCTACGGGCGCGTCGTCGCCGTCGACGATGTCAGCGTGACCATCGGGGCGGGGGAGATCGTCTGCCTGTGCGGGCCGTCGGGCTGCGGCAAGTCCTCGCTGCTGCGCATCGCGGCGGGGCTGGAGGCGGTGCAGACCGGCTCCGTCCGGATCGGCGGCACGGTGGTGGCGGACGAGCGCGGCGCGGTGCCGCCGGAACGCCGCGGTGTCGGCCTCGTCTTCCAGGATTACGCGCTGTTCCCGCACCTGTCGGTGCTCGACAACGTGCGCTTCGGCCTGACCGCCCTGTCCGGCGAGGCGCAGCGCAAGCGCGCGCTGGAGACGCTGGGGCAGGTCGGCATGGCCGGCTACGCCGACTCCTTCCCGCACCATCTCTCCGGCGGGCAGCAGCAGCGCGTGGCGCTCGCCCGCGCGCTCGCCCCGAACCCGGCGGTTCTGCTGCTCGACGAGCCCTTCTCGGGCCTGGACGCCCGGCTGCGCGAGCAGGTGCGCGACGAGACGCTGCACGTGCTGAAGCAGAACGGCGCGGCGACCATGCTGGTCACCCACGACCCGGAGGAGGCCATGTTCCTGGCCGACCGCATCGCGCTGATGCGCGCCGGCAAGGTCGTTCAGGTCGGCAACCCGGTGGACCTCTACACCCGTCCGGTCAACGCCTTCGCCGCCGAGTTCTTCGGCGAGGTCAACCGGCTGTCCGGCGTCGTGCAGGGCGGGGCGGTGGACACCCCGGTCGGCCCGATCCCCACGGAGGTCGCCGACGGCACCGCCGTCGACGTGCTGATCCGCCCGGAGGCGCTGAAGCTGTCCGCCCAGCCCGCCGCCACCGTTCCCGCCGGCGACCTGCCGGTCCTGGCGCGCGTGATGGCGGCGCGCCTGCTGGGCCGGACCAGCCTCGTCCATCTCGATGTGCCGGACGGGAAGGGCGGTTCGGTGCATCTGCACTCCCGCATGCCGGGCCAGTTCCTGCCCGCCGAACAAAGTCACGTTTCGGTGTGCATGGACCTGTGTCAGGCCTTCGTTTTTCCAGCCGGTGCACCCACTTAGTCGTTTGAGCGGTTTCGCCCGACCGATCGTTGCGGGAGGGGAACCTTTCTGCCATAGTGCCGCCCCGCCATTGGGCTGCCTGTTCAGGAAACGTGTGTCATGGGATTCTCCAGCGTCTGGCATTGGGTCATCGTCCTTCTGATCGTCCTGCTCCTGTTCGGCGCCGGCAAGCTGCCGAAGGTCATGGGCGACCTCGCCAAGGGCATCAAGAACTTCAAGGCCGGCCTGAAGGACGAGGAAGAGGGTACCGCCACCGGTGCCGACTCCAAGGTCCTGCCGAACCAGCCGGTCCCGCCGGCCCAGCCGGTGTCCTCGGTGCATCCGGTTCCGCCTGCCGCCGATCCCGGCGTGAAGAAGGACGAGACGGCCCGCACCTGACCGTCCGGCGCCCGTCATCCCCGCGCCGCTTCGAAAGGCTGAGGAGCCATGTTCGACATCGCATGGTCGGAACTGATGGTCATCGCGGTCATCGCCCTCGTGGTGATCGGCCCGAAGGACCTGCCCAAGGCCATCTACACCCTGGGAAAATGGGTGAAGAAGGCGCGCCTCGTCGCGCGCGATTTTCAGGGCCACATCGACGACATGATGCGCGAGGCGGAGCTCGACGAGCTGCGCAAGGAAGCCCTGAAGGTCCGCGACACGAACCTCCAGAAGATGGTCGAGAACACGATCGATCCGAAGGGGGAACTCAAGGGCGCCTTCGACGTGGCGGCCGACATCGGGGCCAACGGCGGCCATCCCGGCAGCCCGCCGGAAGATGGTCCCGCTCCCGTGCCTCCCGTCGGCTCGCCGCAGGTGACCGCGGCCCAGCCGCTGCCGGCGACCGAGCCGCCGGTCACGGCCCCGCTTCCGCCGGCTCCGCCTGCGGAGTTCGTCCCGGCTCCGGCCCAGCCCCCGGTTCCGGCCTCCGCCGACTCCGCTGCGGCGGCAACCACGAACAAGCAGGCGTGATCCAGTGTCCGGCGAAACGCGCATGACCGGCGAGTCCGACGACGAGCTTGAAGAAAGCAAGATGCCGCTGATCGACCATCTGGTCGAGCTGCGCAACCGGCTGATGTACGCGACGCTGGCGATCCTGATCGCCTTCTTCGTCTGCTACGCCTTCTCGGACCGCATCTACAACTTCCTCGTCCAGCCCCTGGCCGACATCCTGGCCGGGCAGGGGCGGCGGATGATCTACACCGGCCTGACCGAAGCCTTCTTCACCTACGTGAAGGTGGCTTTCTGGGCCGGCTGCTTCCTGTCCTTCCCCATCGTCGCCAGCCAGATCTGGATGTTCGTCGCGCCCGGCCTCTACAAGCACGAGCGCAAGGCCTTCCTGCCCTTCCTGGTGGCCACCCCGATCCTGTTCTTCCTGGGCGGGGCGATGGTCTATTACTTCATCTTCCCGCTGGCTTGGCGCTTCTTCCTGGGATTCGAGTTCCACCCGGGGATGGACGCCGGCGCCCTGCCGATCGAGTTCGAAGCCCGCGTCAGCGAGTATCTCGGCCTCGTGATGCATCTGATCTTCGCCTTCGGTCTGGCCTTCCAGCTTCCGGTCCTGCTGACCCTGCTGATCCGGGCCGGGCTGCTGACGACGGAGACGCTGGCCGCCAAGCGGCGCTACGCCATCGTGTTCGTGTTCATCGTCGCGGCGGTGCTCACCCCGCCGGACGTCATCAGTCAGGTCGGGCTCGCCATCCCGCTGCTGGCGCTCTACGAGGTGTCCATCCTGATCGGCCGCCGCATCGAGAAGACGCGCGGCGACGCCGACGAGACGGAAGCCGAACAGGCGTAAGGCCGTCGCGCCCTACGCCGTCGCTTCGTCGACCACCACCTGATTGCGGCCGTTCCGCTTGGCCCGGTAGAGGGCCAGGTCGGCGGCCGCCAGAGCGGCATCGAGATCCTCACCGCTGCGGCAAGCGGCGATGCCGATGCTGACGCTGGCGGCGATCTCGTGGCCCTGGAAGGGCAGCGGCCGCGCCGCCACGTCGCGTCGCAGCGCCTCCGCCAATGCTGCCGCCCCGCTCCGGTCGGTGTCGGGCAGCAGAAGGCAGAATTCCTCCCCGCCATAGCGCCCGAACAGGTCGGTGCGGCGCAGCCGCGTCGTGACGGTCTCGGAGAAACGCCGGAGAAGCGCGTCGCCGGCGAGATGGCCGAAGGTGTCGTTGACCCGCTTGAAGCGGTCGAGGTCGAGCAGCAGCAGGGTCAACGGCGCCCCGTTGCGTTGCGCCCGCAGCAACTCCCGCTCGGCGTGCTTGAGGAAGGCCCGGCGGTTGTAGGCGCCCGTCAGCGGGTCGATGGTGCCGATGCGGTCCAGATCGGCCTGAAGCTTCTCGCTGGTCATGGCGAGGAAACCGAATCCCCAGCCCGTGACCGCCAGGATGGCCTCCAGGAATCCGGCGCTCTGCACCAGGTTGGGTGACAGGATGCTGTCCACCGGCCCGCCCCAGGCGGTCAGCACGGCGCGCCCTGCCACGAACAGGGCGTGGGCCAGGAAAACCAGGGCGGTGACCCGTTGCGCCCGGCGCGGCCGGTCCCCCGGCCCCGTCCACCACAGCTCCAGAGCCGCCAGCAGCGACAGGCCGGTGATTCCGGCGGACATGATCAGGACACGCGCCGTCACGTCGTTGGTTGCCACCACGAACCACGCGATGCCGGCGGTCAACACGGCGAGCAGCGCCATCCCGAAGCGCCAGGGGATGGACCGTCCGGCGAAGCTGCGCACGCCGAACCAGTTCAGGATGTAGGTGGCGGCCACCAAGGCGTTGCTCAGCGGCACGACGGCGGCAGCCGGCCAGACGCCGTAAGCGGTGACCATGGCCATCCCGACGGTGCCGAGCAGCGCTCCCCCGGCCCAATAGGCCAGCGCGGTGATGTGGCGGTGCGCTCTCCAGGTCAGGAAGGCGGCGATGGACAGCAGAGCGCCGATGCCCACCAGGACGATGATGAGGGTGCGGGTGTCGAGGATCATGTCCGGAGTGGAGAGGGGCAGCGGTCGATTCCGGGGTTCTGCACGCATTCGCGTTCCCGGCGCCACCGATAAGTATAGGACACCAATCATTTCAGGGTCTTTCCCATCGGCGGGGCTCCGCCTCTGGACCTTCACCCGGCGGCGGACTATAACCAGCCTCCCACCCATTCCGTATCGCCGTGAGCCATGCACGACCTTCGCGCCATCCGTGAGAACCCCGAATCCTTCGACCGCGGTCTCGCCCGCCGGGGCCTTGAGCCGATGTCGCCGACGGTGCTGGACCTCGATTCGCGCCGCCGCGCCGCGCAGACCCAGTTGCAGGAGATGCAGGCGCGCCGCAACGAGGCGGCGAAGGAGATCGGCCTCGCCAAGCGGGAGGGCCGCGACGCCCAGCCGCTGATGGACGAGATGGCGCAGCTCAAGGAACGGCTGCCCCAGGTCGAGGAGGAGGAGAAGGCGCTGGGCGCCGAGCTGGAGGGTCTGCTCGCCTCCATCCCGAACCTGCCCGCCGACGACGTGCCGGAAGGCCCGGACGAGAGCGCCAACGTCGAAATCCGCCGTTGGGGCGAGCCGAAGGCGATCGCCGACGCCAAGCAGCATTTCGAGCTGGGCGAAGCGCTGGGCCTGATGGATTTCGAGGCGGCGTCGCGCATGTCGGGCGCCCGCTTCACCGTGCTGAAGGGCGGCCTGGCCCGGCTGGAGCGCGCGCTCGCCGACTTCATGCTGGATATCCACACCGGCGAGCACGGCTACACCGAGATCGCGCCGCCGCTGATGGTCCGCGACAACGCCCTGTTCGGCACCGGCCAGCTTCCGAAGTTCGAGGAGGACCTGTTCCGCACGGGCGACCACTACCTGATCCCGACCTCGGAAGTGCCGCTGACCAACCTCGTCAACGACCAGATCGTGGCGACGGAAGAGCTGCCCTACCGCTACACCGCGCTGACCCCCTGCTTCCGCGCCGAGGCCGGGTCGGCGGGCCGCGACACCCGCGGCATGATCCGCCAGCACCAGTTCTGGAAGGTCGAGATGGTCAGCGTCACCGCGCCGGACCAGTCGGAGGCGGAGCACCAGCGCATGACCCAGTGCGCCGAGACCATCCTGCAGCGGCTGGGGCTGCCCTACCGCGTGGTCACGCTGTGCACCGGCGACATGGGCTTCTCCGCGCGCAAGACCTACGACATCGAGGTCTGGCTGCCCGGCCAGAACATGTACCGCGAGATTTCGAGCTGCTCGAACTGCGGCGACTTCCAGGCCCGCCGCATGAAGGCCCGCTGCCGTCCGAAGGGCGAGAAGCAGACGCAGTTTGTCCACACGCTGAACGGCTCGGGCGTGGCGGTCGGGCGCTGCCTGATTGCGGTGCTGGAGAACTACCAGCAGCCCGACGGCTCCATCCTGGTCCCCGAAGCGCTCCGGCCCTACATGCGCGGGCTGGAAAGGATCACCGCCTGATGTTCGATCACCCGCTCGACCTGTCGAACGCGCGCATCCTCGTCACCAACGATGACGGCATCCACGCGCCGGGCCTGAAGGTGCTGGAGGCCATCGCGCGCTCCCTCACCGACGACGTGTGGGTGGTGGCGCCGGAGATGGAGCAGTCGGCGGCCAGCCATTCGCTGACCATCAACCGGCCGCTGCGCCTGCGCCAGCTGGACGAGCGGCGCTTCACGGTGGACGGCACGCCGACCGACTGCGTGCTGCTGGCGGTCAACAAGGTGATGCGGGACGCCCGGCCGACGCTGGTCCTGTCCGGCGTCAACCAGGGCTCCAACATCGGCGAGGACGTGACCTATTCGGGCACCATCGCGGCGGCCATGGAGGCGACCCTGCTGGGCGTTCCGGCCATCGCGCTCAGCCAGCATTACGAGACCCGCTCCCAGATCGACTGGTCGGCGGCGGAGCGCTGGGGGGCCGAGGTGGTCCGCAAGGCGGTGTCCACGCCCTGGCCGAAATACGTCCTGCTGAACGTGAACTTCCCGGCCTGTCCGGCGGACCGGGTCACCGGCATCCAGGTGGTCCGCCACGGCAAGCGCAAGATCGGCGACGAGCTGGTGGAGCGTGTCGATCCGCGCGGCAAGCCCTATATCTGGATTGGGACGCTGCGCGGCGAGGCGGACGTGGCGCCGGACACCGACATCCATGTGGTCTTCCACGGCGGCATTTCGGTGACGCCGGTCTATCTGGACCTGACCCACACGCCGACGCTCCAGACGTTGCGGCACGCGTTCGAATAGAGGTGTTTCCGAGGGGAATGGGCAGGGTGTGACCGTCGAGGCACGCAAGATCCGGCTTCTGATGGCGTTGCGCCGCAACGGCGTGACCGACACCCGGGTTCTGGCCGCGATCGAACGGATCCCGCGCGAGCGCTTCGTCCCAGACCCCTTCCAGGATCAGGCATGGGAGGACACGGCGCTTCCCATCGATCTGGGCCAGACCATCAGCCAGCCGCTGATCGTGGCGCTGATGACCCAGGCGCTGGAGCTTGGGGAGCGCCAGCGGGTGCTGGAAATCGGCACCGGCTCCGGCTACCAGGCGGCGGTTTTGTCGCGGCTGTGCCGGCGGGTCTACACCGTCGAGCGGCTGCGCCCGCTGCTGACCGAGGCGGAGAGCCGATTCCAGGCTCTGCGCCTGCACAACATCACGACCCGCCACGGCGACGGGACGAAGGGCTGGCCCGAACAGGCGCCGTTCGAGCGCATACTGGTCACGGCTGCCGGAGGTCCCGATGCGCCAAAGGACTTGACGGATCAGCTCGCCGTTGGTGGTGTCATGGTCATCCCGCTGGGGGGCGACTACCGCGGTCAGCGGGTCGTCCGCATCCGGCGGACCGAAACCGGTCTTACACGGGAGGATTTGTGGCCCGTCCGCTTCGTACCGTTGCTGTCCGACCCTCCGTCCCCTCCCGGAACGGAGTAGCCGGCCCGTTCCGCGTGTCCGGGCGCGCCCTCCTCGCGGCGCTGACGATGATCCCGCTGCTCGCCGCCTGCCAGCAGCGCACGGGAGAGCTGGCGCCGGTCACCTCGGTGTCCAACACCCCGGATTCCATCGGCGGCGCGGTGATCGTGCAGCGCGGGGACTCCGCTTATTCGCTGTCGCGGCGCTACAACGTGCCGCTGCGCGACCTGTTGGAGGTCAACCACCTGTCGCCGCCCTACCAGCTCCAGGTCGGGCAGCGCTTGGTCCTGCCGGTGTCGCGCCAGTACATCGTCCAGCGCGGCGACACGCTCTACGGCATCTCCCGCATGTTCAGCGCGGACATGAGCGAGCTGACCCGCCTCAACGGCCTGACCGCCCCTTACGCGGTACAGGCCGGGCAGCCGCTGCGCCTGCCGGGCGGTGGCGATGCGTCGGGGGGCACCGCGGTGGCCCAGGCGCCGTCCTCCAACGCCGGGGCCGCGGTCGGCGGCGTGGTCGCCTCGGCGCCGGTCAAGCAGGTGTCGCGCGGGTCCATCCAGGCGGCGGAGCTGCCGCCGCCGGGCGCCTCGGCTCCGGCACCGGTCGAAAGGGCCCCGGTGGACAGCCCGCCGTCGACCGCGACCGTCCACGCCCCGGTGCCCGCCGCCAAGCCGGGCGCCGCGCCGGAGGCGACGACCGGAGCACCAGTCTACCAGCCTGGGCAGGCCCCGACATCGCTGCGCCCGCCCGGCCAGAAGCCCGCCGTTCCGGAGCCGGCGCCCGCGCCGCGCGTCGTCGAGGCCGCTCCGGTCCCGGCTCCGCCGCCGGCACCGGCCCAGGAGGTCGCCGCCGCCCCGCCCCCGCCGCCAAAGGCCGCGGAGCCGGCGACGGCGCAGCGCGCCACCGGGCGCCTGCTCTGGCCGGTGAAGGGGAAGGTGATCTCGACCTTCGGGCCGAAGCCGGACGGCCTGCACAACGATGGCCTGAACATCGCCGCCACCAAGGGAACGACCGTGGTCGCCGCCGACAACGGCGTCGTCGCCTACGCCGGCAACGAGCTGCGCGGCTTCGGCAATCTGCTGCTGGTGAAGCATTCCGACGGCTTCATCACCGCCTACGCCCATCTCGACCGCATCGACGTGGAGCGGGGCGTGGCGGTGAAGCGCGGGCAGGCCATCGGCACGGTCGGCCAGACCGGGTCGGTGACGAGCCCGCAGCTTCACTTCGAACTGCGCAAGGGCAGCCAGGCGGTCGATCCGCGCGACCGCATGGAGCCGCGGGTCAGCGAAGGGGCTTCTCCAGACGGCCAGCCAGGTCCTGGATGAACTGCCAGGCCACCCGGCCGGAGCGGCTGCCGCGGGTCACCGACCATTCCACGGCCTCGGCCCGCAGCTGCTCCGCCGGGATGTCCAGCCCGAAGCGGGCGGCGTAGCCCTCGATCATCGCGAAGTAGGTCGGCTGGTCACAGTTGTGGAAGCCCAGCCACAGGCCGAAGCGGTCGGACAGCGACACCTTCTCCTCGACCGCCTCGGCCGGGTTGATGGCGGTGGAGCGCTCGTTCTCGATCATGTCGCGCGGCATCAGGTGGCGGCGGTTGGAGGTGGCGTAGAACACCACATTCTCCGGACGCCCCTCGATCCCGCCCTCCAGAACGGCCTTCAGCGACTTGTAGTGGGCGTCGTCATGGTCGAAAGAGAGGTCGTCGCAGAACAGGATGAAGCGGCGCGGCTCGTCCTTCAGCCGGACGAGCAGGCGGGGCAGGGTGGGAATGTCCTCGCGGTGGATCTCCACCAGAGCCAGCGTGCCGGGATGCTCCTGCGCCACCGCGGCGTGCACCGACTTGACCAGCGAGCTTTTGCCCATGCCGCGCGAGCCCCAGAGCAGGGCGTTGTTGGCGGGCAGGCCGGTGGCGAAGCGGGTGGTGTTGTCGAGCAGGATGTCGCGCTGCCGCTCGACGCCGCGCAGCAGGCCGATCTCGACCCGGTTGACGGTGGGCACCGGCTCCAGCCGGTCGGGATCGGCGTGCCAGACGAAGGCGTCGGCGGCGCCGAGGTCGAGCCGGCCCGGCGGCGGCGGGGCGAGCCGTTCCAGGGCTTCGGCGATGCGGGTGAGGAGGGGCAGCAGTTGGGCGTCCGACATCGTGTTCCTTCGCAGGCGTTTCTTCCGGTTTCGTTGCGCCGACCCTAACCCGTCGCTGCGCCGCCGGACAAGGCGGCGCGCTTGCGGGGGAGGGGTGCGCGCCGCTAAGGTGCGCGCAACGCGAACCGAGGGCCGGCCATGCACGCAGAACGTTCCGCCGATCTCCCCAACCCGGCCGGAAGCGCCGCTCATGTCCTGCGCCGGCTGGAGGAGACGCCCTTGCGGGAGGACCCTTTCCCGCATCTGGTGGTGCCGGACGCCCTGCCGGCGGACCTCTACGCCCGCGCCGTCGCCCAATGGCCGAGGTTCGAGGCGCTGGCCCTCCTGCAGATGGACACGCTTCCCCAGCGCCATCAGATGGTGCTGACCGACCGCGCCCTGAGGGAGATGGAGCCGGAGGCCGGAGCGGTCTGGCGGGAGGTCCGCGATTGCCTGTTCGGTCCGGAGACGCTGAAAAGGCTCGCCCCGCGCTTCCCCTCGCTCGCCGCCAAGCTGGAAACGCCCGTCGCGGCCCGGCCGGCGACGGTCTACGCACGGCTGGTCGAGGACCATGCGGGCCACGCCATGCTGCCCCACACCGACGTGTTCGGCACCTTCCTGTCCATGCTGCTCTACATGCCGGCGGACGGCCGCCGTCCCGATCTCGGCACGGCTCTGTACCGGCCCCGCGACCCGTCCTTCACCGCCAACACCGGGCGCTCGACGGAGCGGTTCCCGCGCGAGGATTTCGAGTTGGCCGGCACCGCGCCTTTCCTGCCGAACCATCTTCTGGCCTACGCGCCGTCCGACCGATCCTTCCACGGGGTGGAGCCGGTCGAGGCGCCCTGCGTGCGCCGCTTCCTGCTTCTCTTTGCCGTGATGGACAGCCGCGGCCCTTGAAGCCCGGCGGGCGTACCCCTATTCCATTGCATCGACGGCCCGGACCGTTATAGTCGCCGCGTCCGCGAGCGCCCGCTGCGCCTTCGGAACCAAACCACAGGGAGCCTCCAGATGTTCGTTTCGACGGCCTATGCACAGACCGCCGCGCCCGCCGCCGGTGGGGCCGACATGATCGTGCAGTTCCTGCCGCTGATCCTGATCTTCGTCGTCTTCTATTTCCTGCTGATCCGTCCGCAGCAGAAGAAGATGAAGGAACACAAGGGCATGCTGGAGGCCATCCGTCGCGGCGACCGCGTGGTGACCGGCGGCGGCATCATCGGCACCATCACCAAGGTCGGCCCGGACGACGAGCTCCAGGTCGAGATCGCCGAGAACGTCCGCGTCCGCGTCATGCGCTCCACCGTGAATCTCGTGCTGTCGAAGTCCGAGCCGGCCAAGAGCGCCGACGAGAAGGCTGAAGAAAAGGTTGCGGACCGCAAGTAACGCGGTTCTCCGGTAGCGAACGGGACTGGTTTACGAATGCTGTATTTTCCGCGCTGGAAGATTTTTCTGATCGTCGCGATCTGCGTGCTCGGGACCATCCTCACGCTGCCGAATTTTTTCAGCCGCGAGACGCTGTCGGCCCTGCCGAGCTGGTACGCACACAGCCGGGTCAATCTCGGCCTCGATCTGCGCGGCGGGTCGCACCTGCTGCTCGAGGTGGACATGGGCGCGGTCATCCGTGACCGCGTCGAAGGCCTGGTCGATTCGGCGCGCACCCAGCTGCGCAACGACAATGTCGGCTACACGGCGATCAACCCGGGCGACCGCGGCATCACCGTGCAGCTCCGAGACCCGGCGCAGGCCGACACGGCGGTGCGGGCGCTGCGCCAGCTCGCCAACACCATCGGCGGCGGCCCGCTCGGCGGCGGCCAGCCGGACCTGGAGGTCGCCTCCAGCGGTGGCAGCGTCACCGCCCGGCTCAGCGAGATCGCCCTGCGCGAGCGCGCCACCCAGGCCATCGAGCAGTCCATCGAGATCGTGCGGCGCCGCATCGACGAGACCGGCGTCAACGAGCCGACCATCGCCCGCCAGGGCGCCGACCGCATCCTGGTCCAGCTTCCCGGCGTCGAGGACCCGGACCGCGTGAAGCGGCTGCTCGGCACCACCGCGAAGATGACCTTCCGTCTGGTCGACATGAACGCCGACCCGAGCGCCGGCCGCGCCCCTCCGGGGACCGACATCCTGCCCTCGGCGGAAGGCGGGCGGGCGCAGAGCGCCTACGTCATCCGCAAGAAGGTCGAGGTGGACGGCGCCAACCTGACCAACGCCACCGCGGGCAGCAACCCGCAGACCGGCGAGTGGGTGGTCAATTTCGAATTCGACAGCATCGGCGCCCGCCGTTTCGCCGACGTGACCCGCGCCAACGTCGGCCGGCCCTTTGCCATCGTGCTCGACAACAAGGTCATCAGCGCCCCGGTGATCCGCGAGCCGATCACCGGCGGACGCGGCCAGATCAGCGGCAGCTTCACCGCCGCCGACGCCAACGATCTCGCCGTCCTGCTGCGCGCCGGCGCGCTGCCGGCCCCGCTGAAAGTGATCGAGGAGCGCACGGTCGGCCCCGACCTCGGCGCCGATTCGATCCGCGCCGGCCTGATGTCGGTGGGAATCGGCTTCGTGCTGGTCTGCGCCTACATGATCGCCGCCTACGGCCTGTTCGGAGCCTTCGCCTGCTTCGCCCTGCTGGTCAACACCGTCCTCACCCTGGCCGCGCTGTCGCTGCTCCAGGCGACGCTGACGCTGCCGGGCATCGCCGGTGTCCTGCTGTCGCTCGGTCTGGCGGTCGACGCCAACATCCTGATCAACGAGCGCATCCGCGAGGAAACCAAGAAGGGGCGTGGCGTCTTCGGCTCGGTCGAGGCCGGTTTCAACCGCGCCTACTCCACCATCGTGGACGCCAACCTGACCACCGCCATCAAGATGGCCATCCTGTTCGTGCTGGGCACCGGCGCGATCAAGGGCTTCGCCGTCACCATCACCTTCGGCATCCTGATTTCGCTGTTCACGGCCACCGTGCTCGTGCGTCTCATGATGGTCAGTTGGCTGCGCAAGACGCGGCCGGCCGCCCTGCCGGTGTAAGAGGTCATTCCCATGTTCCGGCTTCGTCTGGTCCCTGACAACACCAACATCCAGTTCATGCGCGGGCGACACGCCGGCCTGATCGTGTCGGCGTTCCTGTCGATTGCGTCGGTGGTGCTGTTCTTCTATCCCGGCCTGAACTACGGCATCGACTTCCGCGGTGGCATCGTCATCGAGGCGCGGACGCCGCAGGCCGCCGACTTCGCCTCGCTGCGCCACACGCTGACCCAGCTCAACATGGGGCAGGTGGCGTTGCAGGAGTTCGGTTCGCCCCAGGACGTGCTGATCCGCCTGGAACGCCAGCCGGGCGACGACGCGGCGCAGCAAGTGGCCGCCGACAAGGTGAGGGCCACGCTCGCCCAGGAGATTCCCGGCACCACCGTGCGCCGCGTCGAGGCGGTCGGCGCCTCGGTCAGCGGCGAGCTGTTCTTCAACGGCATGCTGGCGCTCGGCCTCGCGCTGCTGGCGATGCTCGTCTACATCTGGTTCCGCTTCGAATGGCAGTTCGGCTTCGGCGCCATCGTGACGCTGCTGCTGGACGTGACGAAGGTGGTCGGCTTCTACGCGATCACCGGGATGCAGTTCAACCTGACGGCCATCGCGGCGATCCTGACGATCATGGGCTATTCGACCAACGACAAGGTCGTGGTCTATGACCGCATGCGTGAGAACCTGCGCATCTACAAGAAAATGCCGTTGCGCGAGCTGATCGACCGCTCGATCAACGAGACGCTGAACCGCACGCTGGGCACCTCCATGTCGACGCTGCTGTCGATCCTGCCGCTGGCCTTCTTCGGCGGCGAGGCGCTGCAGGACTTCGGCATCGTGCTGATCTTCGGCATTTTCCTGGCCACCTCCTCGTCCATCTTTATCGCCGCCCCCATCTTGCTGTTCCTGGGCGAGAACCGGCTGCGCCGCAACGCGCCGGCGGAGAACGCGGCCCCGGCCGCCAACCCGACGCCCTGAGCGACAAGAACAGGAACGGATCAGAGATGGCGGACATCACGCCGATCATCCCGTCGGACCGTCAGGTCATCGACGGCTACGGGGACGGGCAGTTCTGCGTGTCCGGGCAATGGCGCACCGGGGCGGTCGTGGTCCTTCCCGACCGCACGGAGCCCTGGCGCCCCCGGGACTTCGCCGCCCTGACGGCGGAGGACTTCGCCCAGGTCATCACGGCGGAGCCGCGGGTGGAGTTCCTCCTCCTCGGCTCCGGCGCCCGGATGCAGCTTCTGCCCAAGGCGCTGCGCCAAGGCCTGCGCGACGCCGGTCTGGTGGTCGAAGTGATGGACACCGGGGCGGCATGCCGCACCTACAACGTCCTGCTGGCCGAAGGCCGGCGGGTGGGGGCGGCGCTCTTGCCGGTGTGAGCCGGGTCTGTAGCCCGGCCGGAATGGAGCAACAAAAAAGGCCCCCGATCGGGGGCCTTTTCCGTTCTGGCGATCCGGGGAAGGATCAGGCCGGGGCCTTCGACAGGCGCTCGGCCACGAATTCCCAGTTCACCAGGCTCTCCAGGAACGCCTTCACGAAGTCCGCGCGGCGGTTCTGGTAGTCGACGTAGTAGGCGTGCTCCCACACGTCGGCGGTCAGCAGCGGGAAGTGACCCTGGGCCAGCGGGGTGTCAGCGTTGGAGGTCTTGGTGACCTTCAGCTTGCCGCCGTCGATGTACAGCCACGCCCAGCCCGAGCCGAACTGGGTGATCGCGGCGTTCGAGAACTCTTCCTTGAACTTATCGACGCTGCCGAAGTCGGCGATCAGGCGCTTCTCAAGCTCGCCCGGGATGGCGCCGCCACCGTTCTTCTTCATGCTCTGCCAGTAGAAGGTGTGGTTCCACACCTGACCGGCGTTGTTGAACAGGCCCTGCTTGGAGGCGTCGCCGTAGCTCTGCTTGATGACGTCTTCCAGGCTGGCGTCGGCCAGCGGGCTGTCCTTCGTCAGGTTGTTCAGGTTGGTGACGTAGGTCTGGTGGTGCTTGTCGTGGTGCAGGTGCAGCGTCTCCGACGACATGAACGGCTGCAGAGCATCATAACCATACGGGAGCGGCGGCAGTTCGAACGCCATTGAGTTACCCTCTCTTCTTGGATTGTCCCATCTCGGCCCGCGCCTTGGCGGCACGGCACCTCCGTCCGCTCAAATAGGCCCGCGGCGCGGCAAAGTGAAGGCTGGAAAAAGGCCGAGGCGCGAAAAGGTGGTAATCCC
Source organism: Azospirillum brasilense (assembly GCF_007827815.1). GTDB lineage: Bacteria > Pseudomonadota > Alphaproteobacteria > Azospirillales > Azospirillaceae > Azospirillum > Azospirillum brasilense_C. Next base: position 17,344 of record NZ_VITH01000023.1, on the reverse strand, counting down.
AGCGGTTAGAACCGCCCGCGCGGCGAACTCGCCGGAGCGGACCGCACCTTCGAGCGTTGCCGGAAGCCCCATGTTCGTCCAATCGCCGGCCAGAACGAGGTTTTTCAAAGCGGTTCGGGCACAGGGGCGATTCGCCGCATGGACAGGGGACTGGTCCGGAGTCGCCCGGCGCTCCTTGATGATTCGGAAAGGCGGCAGGGCTGCATCGGGGGTGCCCAGCGCTTGTGCCGCGTCGCGCCACAGCGTGGCGGCGACCGCGTCGGTGGGCTGGGCAGCCAGCGCGTCGGCATCGCTGACCGTTACCGACAGCACGTCGCCGCGCCGGAACAGCCAATCGGCGGTGCCACCGACCAGCCCGAGGAAGGGCAGGCCGTCCGGCAGCGCCGTTGCGGCGGGCAGCCGGAAGTGGGCATTGACGATGGCCCGGCCGGCGGCGGGAACGGGTACGGCTTCGGGAAGCAAGCGCGCGGCGATCCAGGCCGGCGCCGCCAGGATCACCACGTCACCGCCGCCGAGGGCGATGCGCTCCCCATCCACCGACAGGGCGGCGATGCGATCCCCCGCGCGCTCCAGCCCATCCACCCGCGCGCCGGTGCGCAGCTCGGCGCCGTGCCGGTCCAGCCACGCCACCGCCGGATCGACCAGGGCGGCCGACAGACCCTTCTCGGCGAACAGGGGGCGGCAGGCGGCCTCGCCGCGCAGCAGCGTTTCCCGCAGCACGGCGCCGAACAGCCGGGCGGACACCCGCTCCGGCGCCCCGTTCATCACCGACACGGCCAGCGGCCGCCATAGGCGGTCGTACAGCGCTCCGCCGGGGGGCAGGGCATCGGCGACCGCCGCCTCGGGGCGGGCGGTCAGCGTCCGCAAGGCGGCGAGGTAGTCGGCGGGGCGGCTTTCCGGCACGCGGCGCGCCTTGTCGAACAGCCACATCCCGCCGGGCCGCAGGCACCAGCGCTCGCCGCTGCTGAGATCGAGGAAGGGAAAGGCGGCGGGGCGCAGTTCGGTCAGGGCGCCGCCAGCGCCGACCCGCTCTAGATAGCCGAGCAGGGAGCGGTTGCCGCTGAGCGCCAGATGGCTGCCGTTGTCCACCACACGGTCCAGCGTGGCGTCGTAAAAGGAGCGGCAGCGTCCCCCGGCCTGCGGCGCGCTCTCGTGCAGGATGACCCGGCGCCCGGCCTCGGTCAGGCGGACGGCGGCGGACAGACCGGCAAGGCCGGCGCCGACGATGTGGACGGTGCCCAAGCCGGCCCGTCAGGCGGCGGGCGGATAGCCGAGCGCGCAGCGCACGGCCACCAGGGCGCATTCGCGCTTGCCGACCCGCACCCGCCGGCCGAGATCGCGCCAGCCCCGTGCCCGCAGCCGCACCAGAAGCCGGTGGTACAGCACCATCATGGCGACCGCCGCCCACAGCGAGCCGCGACGCCCGGCGGACTGCCCCTCGGCAAGCGCCCGCCGCGCCTCGGCGAATCGCTCCTCGGCGAGCACCGCCAGCGCCTCGCAGGTCTGCGGCAGGTTGGGGTGGGCGAGCACCGTGGCGGGGTCGGAGCTGCCGATGCCGGCCTCGTCGAGCAACTCGCGCGGCAGGTAGAGGCGGCCGATGTCGGCGTCCTCGGTCAGGTCGCGCAGGATGTTGGTCAACTGCAGGGCCTCACCCAGCGCCAGGGCGAAGGCCTCGGTGGAGGCGTCCGCCCGGTCGAACACGCGAATCGCCAGCATGCCCACCGCGCCGGCGACGCGGCGGCAATAGAGCCGCAGGGTCGGCAGCGCCGGGCCGGTCATACCCCCGCTGTTGCCGGCCCCGTTGCCGCCGGTCCCGTTGCCACCATCCGCGGGAATGTCCATCGCCATGCCGTCGATCAGCGCTTCAAGCTCGCCGCGCGGCAGGCCGTAGCGCTCGATGGCGCCCTTCAGCGCCGCACCCAGGGAACTGGACGGCGCGCCGCCGGCGTAGAGGCCGCGAATCTCGGTCCTCCAGGCGTCGAGCGCCGCGCGCTTCTCCGCAGGGTCTCCGGGCTCGTCCGCGATGTCGTCGATTCGCCGGCAGAAGGCGTAGATGGCGAACATCGCCGCCCGCTTGGAGCGGGGGAGAAGCAGCATTGGCCAGTAGAAGGTGCTGCCCGACCGCCCGGTCACCGCCGCCGCCGCGGCAGCCGGGCTGCCGGCGGTGTCGCTCTGCGTCGAATCCAGCGATGGCTGCGGCATACGTCGGTCCTGCGTGGTGGCGGTCGAAGGGGGCGGAGTCTATTTGCTCCCGATGGCGCGCGCCAGCCCGCGTGCGGTGGCGAACAGCTTATGATGCGTGCCGAGCACCACCCGCTTCTTCAGCGGGTCGCGGCTGCGCAGCCGCTGCGCCAGCGACTCGGCGAGGCTGAGGATCACCGACGCCTCCATCCGAAGGCCGCGGTGCTGGATCAGGCCGGGCAGGGGGGCGGCGCGCTCCAGCAGCCGGTCGGTGTGTTCCAGCGTGCGGTCGAAGATGGCGCGCAGCTTGGCGTCGCTCTCCGTCTCGACCAGCCGTTCGACGCTGATCGCCGAATCGTCGAACCAGACCAGTGGGATGTAGCAGCGCCCGAGCTGGCTCCAATCCTCCCGGCAGTCCTGGAGGTGGTTCAGCACCTGCAGGGCGGTGCACAGCGCGTCCGACGCCGGCCCGGCGGCCACGCCCTCGCCGTGCAGGTCCAGCAGGTAGCGCCCGACCGGGTTGGCGGAGAAGCGGCAGTAGAGCAGCAGGTCGCTCCAGCTGTGGCAGCGCGCGCCGACCGCGTCGCGCCGGAAGGCGCGCAGCACCTGCCGGGGGTGGCGGTCGCTGACGCCGGTCGCCTGCAGGCTGGCGCGCAGATCCAGCGCCGGCTTCAGATAGGCGTGCTTGGCTTGGCCCGTAGTCAGCGAGCGTTCCAGCGCCTCCAGATAGGCGAGCTTGGTCTCCGGCTCGAGATCGGGATCGTCGGCGATGTCGTCGCCCAGCCGGACGAACCGGTAGAAGGCCATGACATGCGGCCTGAGATGCTTCGGCAGCAGGCGCGAGGCGACCGGAAAATTCTCCGAGTCCGTGTCCTTGCGGGCGACCGGGCTGGGTTTGCGGGGCTTGGTGGGGGCGACGTTGAAATCGGCCATTGTTCCGCCTGCTGCGCGTCGGGGCTGGTGTGGAGAGCCTGTCTGCCTAATATAAGGCGCGAGCGGGCTTTGCCCCGCTTCCAAACTGTGCCACCCCCATTTTTCCAGAACAGGCATCACATGGCGAAGGCGACCCCCGACCTGTCCTATTGCGGACGGGAGGTGAGGAAATATGACAACGACCGTTTCCTGACGTGCCTTTTCGCCCCGGCGGAGCGCCGCGAATCGCTGTTCGCCCTCTACGCCTTCAACCTGGAGATCGCCAAGACCCGCGAGGTGGTGACGGAGCCGGTGCTGGGGCAGATGCGGCTGCAATTCTGGCGCGACGGGCTGGACAAGGTCTACGAGGGGGCCGCCGTGCCCAAGCACGCGGTGATGGAGCCGCTGGCCGCCGCCGTACGCGAGAGCGCGCTGAGCCGTTCCCTGTTCGACCGGCTGATCGACGCGCGGGAGGCCGATCTGGACGACACGCCGCCGGCCAACCTGTCCTGCCTCGTCAATTACGCGGAGGTCACCGGGGCGCCGCTGGTCCAGCTCGCTCTGGAAATCCTCGGCGCGAGGGATGCCGACGCGGCGGAGGCCGGGCGTCAGGCCGGGATCGGCTACGCGCTGGCCGGCATCGCCCGGGCGGTGCCGTTCCACGCCCGCCAGCACCGCCAGCTTCTCCCCGCCGACCGCATGGCGGCTCACGGCGCCAAACAAGGGGATCTGTTCGAGCTGCGCTCCACTCCCGAACTGCGCCCCGTGGTGCGCGAGGTGGCGCAGGCCGCCCGCGACCATCTGGCGAAGGCCCGCGCGCTCCGCCGGTCCGTGCCGCGCGGCGCCTTGTCGGCCCTGCTGCCGGCGGTGCTGGCCGGGCTGCATCTGGACGCGCTGGCGAAGGAGGGCGACGACCCCTTCGCCCCGCGCGTCCTGATGCCCCACCCGCTGCGCCACGCCAAGCTGGCCTGGGCGGCGCTGCGCGGGCGGTTCTGAGCCCTTTCGGTCAGGCGGCGCGGATCATCGCCACGAACCGCTCCACCTCCTGGCGGAGCTGGTCGGCCTCCCGCGACAGGTCGCCGGCGGCGCCGAGCGCCTGATCGGCCATCGTGCCGGTGGAGCCCGCCGCCTGGGTGACCCCGCCGATGTTGGCGGACACGGCGGCGGTGCCCATCGACGCCTGCTGGACGTTGCGGCTGATCTCCTGGGTGGCGGCGCCCTGCTGTTCCGCCGCGGCGGCGATGGCGGTGATCGTCTCGTTGATGGCGATGATGCTCCGCCCCACCGTCCCGATGACGCTGACCACCGTGCCGCTGACCGTCTGCATGTCGGCGATCTGGCGCGAGATGTCCTCGGTCGCCTTGGCCGTCTGGTTCGCCAGATTCTTCACCTCGCTGGCGACCACGGCGAAGCCCTTGCCCGCCTCCCCGGCGCGGGCGGCCTCGATGGTGGCGTTGAGCGCCAGCAGGTTGGTCTGCCCGGCGATGCCCTGGATCAGATTCACCACGTCGCCGATCTTCTGCGCGGCGGCGGACAGTCCCTCCAGAGTGGCGTTGGTGCGCTCCACCTCGGCCACCGCCTCCGTGGCCATCTGCGAGGACCGGCCGATCCGCTCGTTGATCTCGCGGATGGAGCAGCTCAGCTCCTCCGCCGCGGCGGCCACCGTCTGGACGTTCTGGCTGGCCTCTTCGGCGGCGGTGGAGACGGCGGCGGCCTGACGGTCGGTCTGGGTGGCGATGGCCGACAGGTTCTGCGCGGTGCCGCGCATCGCGCCGGCCTGTTCCGACACGTTGCGCACGACACCGCCCACCGACGCTTCAAACCGGCTGGCGACGTCGGCGAGGTCGCGCTTGCGGCGTTCGGCGGCGCGCTGCTCCTCGCGGTGGCGCTCCTCCTCCAGTTCCGCCATGCGGACGGCGTTGTCCTGGAACAGCTTCAGAGCCTTGTTGATGGCGCCGATCTCGTCGGTGCGGCCGGTGTCGGTGACGACCACGCCGCGGTCTCCGGCGACCACGGCGTCCAGCGTCGCGATGGTGCGACGCAACGGCAGGCCGACGATGCGGCGGCTGGCAAACAGAAGCGCTGACACCAGGGCGGCCAGCAGGACCAGACCGCCGATGATGGTGACGTTGCGCAGCTCGCGGACCGGGGCGTTGACCTTGTCGAGCGGCAGGTTGACCTGCAGGGCCCAGGGGGTTTCCGTTCCCGCGACCTTCACCGGCAGGAACAGCTGCTTCACGGGCTGCCCATCGGCGACCGCCGTCTGCTCGAAACTCCGGCCCGCGCGGATGGCCGGCTTGGCGGCGTCGAGCGCTGGATCCGACTTGCCGATCGGTTGCCCCATCCGCTCGCTGTCGGGATGGCCGGCCCAGACGCCGTCGTTGGAAATCAGGTGGATGGACCCGCTGTCGAACGGCTTCACCGTCTTCAGCATGGACCAGATGCCGTCGGTGGACAGATCGATGCCGGCAACCCCGATGACCCGGCCGTTCTCGACGATCGGGGCGGACATGGACACCATCAGCACCTTCCGGCCGGCGACCGTGTAGCTGTAAGGCTCCACCACCATGGCGCGCCCGGTGCGCTTGGGGATCTGATAATAGGCGCCGTCGGAACCCGGATCGTCGTAACCGACAAGGGCCTCCAGCGCCACCGCCCCCGACCCGCGGTTCCAATAGGGGAGGAACCGGCCGGAGGCGTCGGAGCCCGGCTTGTTGGCGAACTCAGCGTCACGGCCGTCCAGGGCGTTCGGCTCCATGCCCACCCACACGCCGAGGAAATCCGGGTTGGCCTCGGCGATGCTCTTGAGCCAGGTGGAGAGCTGCTCCCGGTCGGCCCGGCCCGTGGCCTTCAGGCCGACCAGGGAGGCCGCAATGAAGCGGCTGGCTTCCATCGCGGTGCCCAGCCGGGCCTGCACCATCTCGCCATAGCGGTGGCCAAGCTGCTCTCCGCTCTGGAACGCCAGGGATTCGATGTCCGACCCGCTCTTGGTTGTCAGGGCCGCGATCCCCGCCGCCAGGGAAACGATCGTCACCATCACGATGATGATCACCTGTTTGGCAACCAATGATTTTGTTTTAATCATAACCATCCCGTTGGAAGACTTTTCCGCTCTTTCGAAAGAAAGTGTTCCACGGAGATGGTTAAGCCTCACTTATGATCTTTATTATGGTTCAGTAACATTTTGACTGGAATCACCGCTCCTCAGGCCGTGACGCCGGGCGCGGCGGCGAGCCAGCCGCCCAGATCCTCAAGCGCGCGGCGGGTGTAGGCCAGCTTGCGGTCGCGCCCGCGGATGCGCTCGTCCACCGGAGGGAACAGGCCGAAATTGACGTTCATCGGCTGGTAGGTGTCGGCGTTGGCGCCACCGGTGATGTGGCCGAGGATCGCCCCCAGCGCCGTGGTGACCGGCGGGGCGGACGGTTCGCCGCCCAGCCGCTCGGCGGCGGCGAAGCGCCCGGCGAGCAGGCCCACGGCGGCGCTTTCCACATAGCCCTCGCAGCCGGTGACCTGCCCGGCGAAGCGGATGCGCGGCTGCGCCTTCAGCCGCAGCGCGCCGTCCAACAGGCGCGGGCTGTTCAGGAAGGTGTTGCGGTGCAGGCCGCCCAGCCGCGCGAACTCCGCCTTTTCCAGGCCGGGGATCATGCGGAAGATCCGCGTCTGCTCGGCGTGGCGCAGCTTGGTCTGGAAGCCGACGAGGTTGTAGAGCGTGCCGAGCGCGTTGTCCTGGCGAAGCTGGACCACCGCGTAGGGGCGGCGCTCCGGCTTGTGCGGGTTGGTCAAACCGACCGGCTTCATCGGGCCGTAGCGCAGCGTGTCCACCCCGCGCTCCGCCATCACCTCGATGGGCAGGCAGCCTTCGAAGTAGGGCGTGCTCTTCTCCCACTCTTTGAAGTCCACCTTCTCGGCGGTCAGCAGGGCGTCGATGAAGGCGCGGTATTCGTCCTTCTCGAAGGCGCAGTTGATGTAGTCCTTGCCGGTGCCGCCGGGGCCGGGCTTGTCGTAGCGCGACTGGAACCACGCCTTGGACAGGTCCACGCTCTCCAGATAGACGATGGGGGCGATGGCGTCGAAGAAAGCCAGCGACTCCTCGCCCGTAAAGCCGCGGATGGCCTCGGCCAGCGGCGGCGAGGTGAGGGGGCCGGTGGCGATGACGACGCTGTCCCACTCCTCTGGCGGCAGGTCGGCGACCTCGCCGCGCTCCACGGTGATGAGCGGATGGCCGGTGATCGCCTCGGTCACCGCACCCGCGAAACCGTCGCGGTCCATGGCCAGCGCGCCGCCCGCCGGCACCTTGTGCGCGTCGGCGCAGCGCAGGATCAGCGAGCCGCAGCGCCGCATCTCCTCATGCAGCAGCCCGACCGCGTTGTACTCCGCGTCGTCCGACCGGAAGGAGTTGGAGCAGACCAGCTCGGCGAGTTGGTCGGTGCTGTGCGCCTCGGTCGGGCGGACGGGCCGCATCTCGTGCAGCACGACGGGAACGCCGCGCTGGACGAGCTGCCAGGCGGCTTCGGACCCGGCGAGACCGCCGCCGATGACGTGAACGGGGGAAAGGGACGTGTCGACCATATCAGCAACTTTCACAAAGTTGCCGAACAAGTAGTCCGTCATTGTCGCCACGGCAAGGCCAACCCGGACCACGGTGAGGAATCGCGGCCAGGATCGTCCGCCGGTTCCGGCGATCCTGGTCGCTCCGCCGAACAGCGGTGACTTACTGGGCGGCGAGCTTCTGCTTCAGCCCGTCGAAGCCGGAGGTGAAGATGCCGGAGATCACCTTGCGCGATTCCTCGTCGCTGGCGCCGTTGGAGGTGTAGCGCGCCTTCCACACGACGCGCGTGCCCTTGCCCGCCGGTTCGGCCGACAGGGAGGCCGCGTAGTCCTTGACCGGCAGAGGGCTGGTCAGGATCGAATAGCGGATGCGGTGGCTGCTGGCGGAGGAGGAGAGCAGCCGCTCCTCAATGGCGCCGCCGCCCTTGAGGGCCAGCACGCGCTCCTGCGCGCCGTCCTTCCGGCGCAGGGTGCAGCTTTCCACCGCCGGGTGCCAAGTGCCGAGGTTGCAGAAGGGGCCGATCTGCTGCCAGACCTTTTCGACCGGGTAGGGCAGGGTCGTCGATTCCGTGACTTCGACGGCCAGGGCCGGGCTTTCCAGAGCGGCCAGGATGGCCGCGACCGCGAACAGGGTGCGCATGGGGTTCCCTCCGTTGTTCGGCTGTTCCGGCGCGCATCGTTGGGCGCGCATTGAAATCCTAGCCGAGCGGGAAGGGCTTGAAACTTGTACGTTGGTAGGACGAACAGGTGAAGGATCGGCAAGACAACGGCCGGTCCCGCCTGTGCGGAGCCGGCCGTTTCATTTGGGAGCGAAACGGAAAGTCCTTATTCGCTCTTGGTCGTCGTCGTGCGCTCGGTGGTGGTCGACCCGCTGCCCGGCGGGGTGGTCAGGCTGGAGTTGCCGTAGTTGGGCGAGGTGGTCGTGGTGGTGGTCGTGGTGCTGGTGGTCTCGTCGGTTCCGCAGGCGCTGACCAGCAGGGCCGCGCCGAAGGCCAGCGCCACACCGGACATCATGGTCCTGGACATGCTCCGTCTCCATCCTGTTTGGCGAACGATGAAGAGGAAACGCCCCCGCCGCGGCTTTGTTTCCGAGGCAAAAATCGGTCGAAAGAAAAAGGCCGGGGATGACCCCGGCCCATCTTCACGCCCTCTTCCGGCTTTTCGGCTTCGCCTTCAGGTAGGGGGCGAGATACTGGCCGGTGTAACTCCGCTTGACCTTCACCACATCTTCCGGGGTGCCCTCCGCGACGATCTCACCACCGCCGGTCCCGCCTTCGGGGCCGAGATCGATGATCCAGTCGGCGGTTTTGATGACCTCCAGATTGTGCTCGATCACCAGCACCGTGTTGCCCTGGTCGACCAGCGCGTGGAGCACCTCCATCAGCTTCTCGACGTCGGCGAAATGCAGGCCGGTGGTCGGCTCGTCGAGGATGTAGAGGGTGCGGCCGGTGGCGCGGCGGCTCAGCTCCTTGGACAGCTTCACCCGCTGCGCCTCGCCGCCGGACAGAGTCGTGGCGGGCTGGCCGATGTGGATGTAGCCGAGGCCCACCCGCTCCAGGGTCTCCAGCTTGTCGCGGATGCCCGGCACCGCCTTGAAGAACTCCTTGCCCTCCTCGACCGTCATGTCGAGCACATCGGCGATGGTCTTGTCGCGGTAGGTGACCTCCAAGGTCTCGCGGTTGTAGCGCTTGCCGTGGCAGACGTCGCAGGTGACGTAGACGTCGGGCAGGAAGTGCATCTCGATCTTGATGACGCCGTCGCCCTGGCACGCCTCGCAGCGCCCGCCCTTCACGTTGAAGGAGAAGCGGCCGGGGCCGTAGCCGCGGGCCTTGGCCTCCGGCAGGCCAGCGAACCAGTCGCGGATCGGGGTGAAGGCGCCGGTGTAGGTGGCCGGGTTGGAGCGCGGGGTGCGGCCGATCGGCGACTGGTCGATGTCGATGACCTTGTCGAGATTCTCCAGCCCCAGCAGTTCGTCATGCTCGGCCGGATGCTCGCGCGCGCCCATCAGCTTGCGCGCCACCGCCTTGTAGAGCGTTTCGATGATCAAGGTGGACTTGCCGCCGCCTGACACGCCGGTCACGCAGGTGAAGGTGCCCATCGGGATGCGCGCCGAGACGTTCTGAAGGTTGTTGGCGCGCGCGCCCTTCACCTCCAGGAACTGGCCCTTGTGGCCGGGGCGGCGCTCGTCCGGCACCGGCACGAAGCGGGTGCCGTTGAGGAACTGGGCGGTGACGCTGTCGGGGTTGGCCTGGACCTCCTCCGGGGTGCCCTGGGCGATCACGGTGCCGCCGTGCTGGCCAGCGCCGGGGCCCATGTCCACCAGATAGTCGGCGGTGCGGATGGCGTCCTCGTCATGCTCGACCACGATCACGGTGTTGCCGAGGTCGCGGAGCCGCTTCAGGGTCGCCAGCAGCCGGTCGTTGTCGCGCTGGTGCAGGCCGATCGACGGCTCGTCCAGCACGTAGAGCACGCCGGTCAGGCCGGAGCCGATCTGCGAGGCCAGCCGGATGCGCTGGCTCTCGCCGCCGGACAGCGACCCGGAGCCGCGGCTGAGCGTCAGGTATTCCAGCCCCACCGCGTTGAGGAAGCCCAGCCGCTCGTTGATCTCCTTGAGGATGCGGTAGGCGATCTCCTTGTCCTTCGGACGCAGATGGTCGTTCAGCGTGCTGAACCACGCCGCCGCGTCAGCGATGGACATCTCCGCCGCCTGGGAGATGTGCTGGCCGTGCACCTTGACGGCCAGCGCCTCCGGCTTCAGGCGGGCGCCCTTGCAGGTCTCGCAGGGCTGGGAGGACTGGTACTTGGACAGCTCCTCCCGCATGTGGGCGCTTTCCGTCTCGCGGTAACGCCGCTCCAGGTTGTTGACGATGCCTTCGAAGGCCTTGTTCGTCTGGTAGCTGCGCAGCCCGTCGTCGTAGGTCATCGTGATCGGCGCGCCGTCGGAGCCGTAGAGGATGGTCTGGCGGACCTTCTCCGGCAGCGTCTCCCACGGCGTGTCCATGGCGACGCCGAAATGCTTGGCGATGCTCTCCAGCGTCTGCACGTAATACTGGGAGGAGGAGCCGGCCCAGGGGGCAATGGCGCCCTTCTTCAGCGACAGCCGCTCGTCCGGAACGACCAGCATGGGATCGAAGTAGATCTTGCTGCCCAGCCCGTCGCAGGCCGGGCAGGCGCCGAACGGGTTGTTGAAAGAGAACAGCCGGGGCTCGATCTCCGGGATCGTGAAGCCGGACACCGGGCAGGCGAATTTCTGTGAGAAGACGGTCTGCTCGTGCGACTCGGCGTCCTCGACGAAGACGATCCCGTCGGCGAGGCCGAGCGCCGTCTCCAGCGAATCGGCGAGCCGGTTGCCCAGCCCCTCGCGGACGACGATGCGGTCGACCACCACGTCGATGTCGTGCTTCAGCTTCTTGTTGAGCGCCGGGACCTCGTCGATCTCGTGCATCGTGCCGTCGACGCGCACGCGCTGGAAGCCGCGCTTGCGGAGGTCCTGGATCTCTTTCTTGTACTCGCCCTTGCGGCCGCGGATGAGCGGCGCCAGCAGCAGCAGGCGCGTGCCCTCCGGCATCGCCAGGATGCGATCGACCATCTGGCTGACCGTCTGGCTCTCGATGGGCAGACCGGTGGCCGGGGAGTAGGGGATACCGACCCGCGCCCACAGCAGGCGCATGTAGTCGTAGATCTCCGTCACCGTGCCGACGGTGGAGCGCGGATTCTTCGAGGTCGTCTTCTGCTCGATGGAGATGGCCGGCGACAGCCCCTCGATCGAATCGACGTCCGGCTTCTGCATCAGCTCCAGGAACTGGCGCGCGTAGGCCGACAGGCTCTCGACGTAGCGTCGCTGGCCTTCCGCGTAGATCGTGTCGAACGCCAGCGATGACTTGCCCGATCCCGACAAGCCGGTGATGACGATCAGCTCGTCCCGAGGCAGATCGACATCGACGTTCTTGAGGTTGTGCTCCCGCGCGCCGCGGACACTGATGTGCTTGTTCATGGAGTGTTCTTAGCCGAAACCGGAGGGGAAGGGAAGGCGCCAAAAAAGCTCCGAAAGCCCGGACAGATATGTGCCACGCGCAGGCGTTTGCCACCGGCGCGCGTCCCTTTCCGGCCGCGTCGGACGCAGGGGCGGGATGCGGGAACCCTGGGAGGTGGTGGGGAGGCGCCGGGGAGACGATGATGGGGAGCCCCCAAGGAATCGGTTGGCGGCACGGACTCTCTCTGCTATGTTTGTTCATGGAGTGTTCTCTTCCGTGCGGGCCGGGCGGGTTGTTCCGGACGGAAGGGGCAAGGCGCTCCGGCGGCGGCGGTTGACCCGTGCCTGTCCCCCGTGCTTTGTGAAGCGCAAGGCGGGGCGGGCATGGACCGGACCACGGATCAAACCGGCCCTGCGAACAGACACCCCCGGTATCTGGACGCCCTTCCGCCGGGCGCCCGAACGGGTCGGATGGGATACCGGGAACCCGCGCTAGGAGACACGTGCGATGAATGTATGGACGTTTACGGGGCGCCTCGGCGCGGATGGCGAGCTTCGCTCCACGCAGAGCGGTGAAAAGGTTCTGGGCTTCCGCGTTGCCAACGACGTCGGGTTTGGCGACCGCAAGACCACCCAGTGGGTGGACTGCTCCGTCTGGGGCCGCCGTGCGGAGGCTCTGGCACCGCACCTGACCAAGGGCAAGGCCGTGGTGATCTCCGGCGAGGTGACGCTCCGCGAGTTCGAGAAGCGCGACGGCACCCGTGGCGCCGGCCTGTCGGTGCGTGTCGCCGAGATCGATTTCACCGGCGGTCGTGAGGGCGAAGGCGGCGGTGGTGGCGGTTACGGCGGCGGCGGTGGCGGCGGCTACGAGTCGCGTGGCGGCGGTGGTGGCGGTGGCTACGGCGGTGGCAGCAGCGGCGGTGGCGGCTACGGTGGTGGCGGTGGCGGCCGCAGCGGCGGCGGCGCTCCGCCCAAGCACGACGATCTGGACGACGAAATCCCGTTCTGAAATCGGTCGGCTGATCTCGTGCAAGGCTTCGCGAGCCGAGGACCTTTCCCCGTCTGAGGGGCTGTTCCTCCCACCGGCCCTCATCTCATCCGTGTGAGATGAGGGCCGGAAAGGGCACGCGGAGAATACCGGCCAATGGCGTCTGCATGACCGTCATGGAGCAGGGCGATCTCGTCCTGCCGTGATGGACGGCATGGTTGGGCTCCCGAGGGAGCAAGCGGTCGATAACGAAGATGCCGCGGTTCCTGCGACCAAGCCCGTCTGGAGTCGCTCGGCTGGCATCGAACGCGATGGCAATCGGCAAGTTGTTCACGCGACCGTCGCCAGCGTCACATCCGAGTGGCCGAGGCACCGTCGGCGTGAATGGCTGTGCCCGGAAACGGGACAAGATCAACGGGAACCTGTCCCCCGGTGCGGATTGCGGCCGGTGGCGGGCGACCGATGGTCCGAAGGTGGCCATGTCCGAAGGTGGCCATGTCCGAAGGTGGCCATGTCCGAAGGTGGCCATGATGGACCGGAACTTGGCCGTGGCGACGACGCGGATCGGCATCGGGCCGTCACGCCGCCCTAACCGGGTCTCCGCACGGCTTCCGTCCCATGGCCCGGCGGCACAAGCCCCGGCAGCACGAGGGTTGTGCCGGTTTCGGATTCCAACAAATGCCTTTCGGCGTCATCCTGCCACGGCAGACGGTGGATCGGGGCGTCCTGGAGGGTATGGAAAACGGCGCGGTTTCGTTCGACCGCGGTCAGGTCGGCGCCAGACGGCATGTCAAGGATGGTCAGCCCGCCGGGGATCATGACGAAGGAGGAAATGGCGCCCTCCGGCCGCTCAATCTCGCGCACGCCGAATCCGGCGCGGCGGTTGCGAATGGTGAGGTCCAAGTGCTCGAAGCCGTACCCTCGGAATCGGGTGTCATAGAACCCGACCTCGGCCAGCGAGCGCAGCGAGAACGCCATGCAGAGGCCGTGCAGATACTCACAGACATAAGGCTCTTCCGGAGTTCCATGGCCACCGTAGAACATTCCTTCCGTTACGAAGGGAATGTGCGAGGCACCCATCCAGTTGACGTGATGCCAGCGGTCGATGGCCTCGATCCATGATCGGTTCCAGCCGTCTTCGGTTACTCCCGTGTCGTCCTCCAGAAGGATGAACCGGTCGCACCCCCGCCCAATCAGCCAATGGAGGGCGCGATTCTTGTTCCATGCCACCCCGCGGTTTGCGCCCGTGACGAAGGGCACGTCCGCCCGCCGACAGACATCGAGCGTCTCGTCACCGCTGCCGTCGTCGGCGACCACGAGGCGGTGGTCTCCGTGTGTCGCCCGCCGCAACGCATCAAGCAGCGTGGCAAGCGCGGCCGGGCGCCGGTGCGTGACGACACCAATCCCCAACATCCCGCTCAATTCCACCCTCCCTGGCCTCGCTGACTGAACAAGGCTCCGAACAGCAATCGCATCGCGATGTTCGTCTCCATCACGTTGAGATTGGCGATGGGAACGGAAAAATTCTCGATGACGATCTCGTCAAGAGCCACCTTCAGGGTGCGCGGTCGCTGTTCCATATCCTGGGCAAGGATCGGAAGAACGAAGCCGTGGCGCCCATTACCGATGCCCGCCTTCTCCAGATCGGGGCGGTATTGGGTTGCATCGACGCTGCGCACGATCCAGCCGTCCAGCAGCAATTGTACGCTAACGGGCCGGTCGGGCCGGTCGGGCCGCCAAACCCACCCCTCCAGTCGATCGGCGGTCAGCAGATCGAGGCACCCGACCGCGCCATCCGCTTTGAGGTCATGCATTGGTGCGCTCACTTCTGTTTGGGGCACTGATACAGCAAGCCACGTCCCGCGCCCTGCGGTGTCAAGCCCAGTCCCTTCAGGCAGGACTCGAAGGCAGCATAACCCCGCTGCTCACCAACCCGGTGCGCAAGCGCTTGACCGCCCCGGCGCAGGTCTTCCAAGTCTGATTGTTCGATGGTGGCGATGGTGCGCGCGACCGCATCGATGTCCAGGAAGTTGTCGATGAAGACGGCGTCCCGGCCATGCGTAAAAATGGTCTCCGGCGCCCCTTTGCGCGTCATGACGGGAATGGCGCCGCAGAAGGCCGCCTCGAGCGGAAGCAGGCCCAGTCCCTCGTAGAGCGAGAAATCGAGGTAGAATTCGACCTGCGAGAAGAGCTGCGCCACCTTGGCGGGTTCGAGGAAGCCATGCACCTCGCCGAACCCGGCCAGCGCTTCGGCCGTATCGGTCTGCTTCCCGAAGAAGGACAGGGAGAAGCCTTGTTCCCGCAGCACTTCGGCGACGGGAAGGGCCAAGCCGGCCCCCTTTTCGACGCTGCCCGGAATGGCCATGGCGATCGACCGGGGGCGCCGCGGTTTTCCTGTGCGTGGGTAGAAAACGAGCGGGTTGGGGCCGAACGGAATCGTCGCGATCGATCGCCCGGACAGCGTTTGGGCGAAATTCCTGAGATAGTCCGACACGCCGACGATGTGGTCGACATTACGCAACGCGTCGCGAAACGCCGGGAATGTCTTGCCGCCGTCGAAATAGGCCTCCGGTCCCTGGAGAAACCAGAGAATCGGCGCCTTGAAATGACTGCTCAGCAGGCGCGCCGTTTCAATGGTGTCGATGCAGGTCGGAACCACCACGGTCAGTTCGGTGATGTCACGCAACGCATGATTGAGGTCGACGTAGGGCCGAACGCCGCCCTTCCAGCCCGATGCGATCTGGTGGGCCTCGGTCAGGCAGAGGATCTTGGCGTTCCATCCCCGGGCCACAAGATACTCCACCAGGCTGACCGTCGCGCGGACCCCGCCATATTGGAGTGCGTCGGTCGGCAGGATGAACAGGGCGTCCACCGCCTGGTTCGCCAGCAGGGCGTTGAGGTTGCCATGCCCGTCCATGAGGTGCCGGAGCGAGCCGGACAGGTTGTAGCTCAACTCGTCGGCGATGTGGGTCTGGCCCCAGCGTGAGAAGAACACCCGCCGGTTTCGCGCCTGGATGCGTGACAGGTCGGGCTGAAGCAGGTAACTGGCTGATCCGTGATGGTGGATCACCAGATTGTCGCAGATGACCGAGCGCGCGCCGCGGCGTTTGACCCGGTAATGCAGGTCGGAGTCCTCGCCGTAGCCGTGGGAGTAGACCGGGTCGAACAGCGGTCCTGTCGGCAGGGCGGTCCGTCGGATGGCGAGGCAGTAGCCAATGGCGGTGCACGCATCGGCGTAGCGGGGGCTGCGTTGGCCGGCGATGGCGTCGGCCTCGCGCCAGTCCTGTCCCGGCTGCAGAGTGACGGTAAGGTTGGCGCCCGAGGTCGCCAGCGGTGTGACCAGCCCGATCGACGCGTCGTGAACGAAGGGAGCCATCAGCCGATCGAGCCAACCGGTGGGCAATTCGATGTCGGAATTCAGCAGGATGACGAAGGGGGCCTGGGACGCCGAGAAGGCACGGTTGCAGCTTTCCAGGAAACCCAGATTTTCGCGATTGCGCAGCAAGATGAACTTGCGGCCCAACACTTCGCCCAATCCCTCGAGGTAGCGCGCGGTGAAAGGATCGCTCGCGTCGTCGATGATGATGAGCCGCTCGATCCGTTCATCCGGCAGGTCATCCAGCAGCGTGTTCAGCAGACGGTCGAGGAGGTCGGGCCGCTGGTAGACCGGAATGATGATGTCCACGGACATCGGTGCCCCCAGCTCGATGGCTTTGGGCGCCGCGGGGAGCGTGGGCAGGCGGACGGCGTGAATGCCGATTTCCACATCGTCGGACAGCGGAGCCAGCGGAGCGTTGACGAAGCTTGTCCCGTCGTCGGCAAAGGCAATGCCACACGGGTGGTTGACGCTCACTTCCACCGGCAACGAGAATTCCCCAAGCAGGAGCGTAAACCCCTCCAGGGTGGTCCATTCCTTCAGGGGGACCGGAACCGTCCTCCGGATGGCCCGGTGCGTGACGGCGATCTTCACCTCGAAGGGAGCCGAGCGCCCCCCGACGGCCACGGCGATGGTGACCTGTCCGCCGCGCTGGTAGGCAATCATGCCCAGACGCGCCGGCGGAGCGGTGTCTGGACGCGTGAGCATGGTGTGCAGGACGTGTTGCGTGAAATTCAGCAGCAAGTCGCTGCTCGCCGACTGTTGTGCCGCCCGGCTGAGGCAGGCCGTCATGCGGACGAGGTCCCCGCGCTGGCACGCGATGAACGCGTGAAGCAGACTGATCTCCGAATGCTGCGGCGCATACAGGTTCGCAACGCGCAGCATCTTGGCCGCCGTCGCAAGGTCACCTTCGATCAGAGCCGAGGTGATCAAATACACGAGCGGCGTGACAGCCGCCGGATCGCCGATCAGGAAGCGGTGAGCGATCTCCTCGCTTAATCCTTCAGGCAATGACGTCCGGAAGGCGAGTATCGCAGAGACATCCAGCTCCGTGAGCGGCTTGGACGCCCGGCCATCCGAGGACAAAAGGTTGATGCCGGTGGTATGATGCAAGGCGATGAGAAGTGGAGCCGCTTCGTGATTTTGCATAGCCATGATGAGTTGTCTTTGAATGCCAGCTTCCATTCAAGCTGGTCGATAGCGGCTTCCGGACGGATGTCGCATCAACGTGCGATTGGTTTCGCGTCGCTCATCTCATAGAAGTGTCCAGCCGGTCTGCGGGGTGGCCGACAGGATCTGAGCGGACTGGACGGTGGTTCCGTTCATGGCCCAGAGCGACAGCGCGCCGGTGCTCTGCGAGCGCCAC
>NZ_VITH01000022.1 GCF_007827815.1 Azospirillum brasilense | reverse complement strand
TTCACGTTGGCGGTCTCAACGCCGGAACCGTCCGCCTTGACGCGGATCTTGACGTTGTAATCGACCACCCGCTTGACCGGGACGAGGACCTTCATGAGTTTCATCCTTGACTGGCGGAACCGCGCTCAGGCGCGCAGGATCTTGCCGGGATTCATGATGTTGTGCGGATCGAAGGCGCGCTTCAGCGTTGCCATCATGTCCAGCTCGACCGGCGACTTGTAGCGCGGCATCTCGTCGATGCGCAGTCGTCCGATGCCGTGCTCGGCGGAGATGGACCCGCCCAGCTCGACGACGATGTCATGGACGATGGCGTTGACCGTCGCCAGCTTCGCCTTCCATTCGGCCGGGTCGCCGCCCTCCGCCTGGATCGGGTTGAAGTGGATGTTGCCGTCGCCGAGATGGCCGAAGGCGAAGGGGCGGATGCCCGGGCATTCCCGTTCCAGCGCCGCGTTGGCGCGGTCGAGGAAGCGCGCCACGCGGGAGATCGGCACCGACACGTCGTGCTTGAAGGACACGCCCTCGCGCTTCTGGCCCTCCGGGATGCCCTCGCGGATGCGCCACAGCGAATCGGCCTGGGCCTTGGAGGCGGCGACGACGCCGTCCAGCACCTCCCCGGCCTCCATTCCGGCTTCCAGGATGCCTTCCAGCATCTCCATCAGGCGGTTGCCGCCGTCCTGGTCGGCCAGTTCGACCAGCACGTACCACGGGTAGCGGTCGCGCAGGGGATCGGGCACGTCCGGCACATGGCGGCGGGCCACGTCGATGCAGTCGCGCTGAATCAGCTCGAAGGTGATGATGCGGTCGCCGGCGACGCCCTTGGCGCGGGTCAGCAGGTCGACGGCGTCGCTGGGGGCCGACACCGCGACCAGCGCCGTGGCGGTGGCGCGCGGCAGCGGCGACAGCTTCAGCACCGCGGCGGTGACGATGCCGAGCGTGCCCTCCGACCCGATGAAGATCTGCTTCATGTCGTAGCCGGCGTTGTCCTTGCGCAGCCCGCGCAGCCCGTCCCAGATCCGCCCGTCGGGCAGCACCACCTCCAGCCCGGCGACGAGGTTGCGCATGTTGCCGTAGCGCACCACCTGAACGCCGCCGGCGTTGGTGGCGATGTTGCCGCCGATCTGGCAGGAGCCTTCGGCGGCGAGGCTCATCGGGAACAGCCGGCCAATGTCGCGCGCCGCGTTCTGGATGTTGGCGAGGATGCAGCCGGCCTCGACCGTCATCGTGTCGTTGTCGATGTCGATCTCGCGGATGCGGTTCAGCCGGTTGGTCGAGAGGACGATCTCCGTCCCGTCGGCGTGCGGCTGGCTGGCCCCGGTCAGGCCGGTGTTGCCGCCCTGAGGCACGATGGGGGTGCGCGTCTCCGCGCAGATGCGCACCACGGCCGCCAGCGCCTCGGTGCTGTCGGGCAGCACCACGGCGGGCGAGCGGCCGACCCAGCCGTCGCGCCAGGATTCCATGAAGGGCTGCATGGTGCCGGGATCGGTGATCAGCCCGCGGTCGCCGACGATGGCGTGGATGGGGGCGAGCACGGCCGTCGCGAAGTCCGGCCGCCCGGCGGTCAGGGTGTCGTTGGACCCCGAAATGTCTTTGGACAAGGAGACTCTCCCTGGGCTTCGGTTCGGCGTCACAGCGCGCGATAGGCCGTCTTGATGATGGTGTAGAACTCGATGGCGGAGCGTCCCTGCTCGCGCGGGCCGTAGCTCGACATCTTCCGGCCGCCGAAGGGGACGTGGTAGTCGACGCCGGCCGTCGGCAGGTTCAGCATGGTCATGCCGGCCTGGATGTTGGCCTGGAAGTGGCGGGCGTGCTTCATCGAGTTGGTGATGATGCCCGACGACAGGCCATAGTCGGTGTCGTTGGCGACAGCCAGGGCCTCCTCGTAGTCCTTGACGCGGATGACGCTGGCGACCGGGCCGAAGACCTCTTCCCGGTTGATGGTCATGGCGTTGCTGGTCTCGGTGAACAGGGTCGGGGCGAGGAACCAGCCGCGCGTCGGCCGGTCCAGCCGCCCGCCGCCGGAGGCCAACTGCGCGCCTTCCTTCAGGCCGGTGTCGATGTATTGCAGGTTCTTGGTGAGCTGGAACTCGTCGATGACCGGGCCGATCTGCGTCTCCGGCAGCAGGGCATGGCCGACGCGCAGCGCCGCCATCCGTTCGGTCATCGCAGCGACGAAGGCGTCGTGGATGGAATCCTCGACGATGAAGCGGCCGGTGGCGGTGCAGCGCTGGCCAGCGTGGAAATAGGCGCTGTTGACGCCGATCTCGGCGGCGCGCTCCGGGTCGGCGTCGCCCAGCACGACCAGCGGGTTCTGGCCGCCCAGCTCCAGCTGGACGCGGATCATCCGCTCCGCGCAGCGCACGGCGATGCGCCGTCCGGTGTTGACCGAGCCGGTGAAGGACACCGCGTCCACCGCGTCGACCACGGCGGCGCCGACGTTCGGGCCGGCGCCGATCACCAGATTGAACAGGCTGCTGGGCATGCCGTGGGCTTCCAGCGCCTCCGCGATCAGGCGGGTGACGGCGATGGAGATGCCGGGGGTCTTCTCCGACGGCTTCCAGATGACTGCGTTGCCGAAGGCCAGCGCCGGGGCGATCTTCCACATCGGCGTGGCGACCGGAAAGTTCCACGGCGTGACGAGGCCGATGACGCCGACCGGCTCGCGCGTCACGTCGACCTCGACGCCGGGCCGGACCGAGCCCAGCGTCTCGCCCGGCGCCCGCAGCGCCTCGGCGGCGAAGAAGCGGGCGAGGTGGGCGGCGCGGGTGATCTCGCCCAGCGCGTCGGGGATGGTCTTGCCGCCCTCGGTCGCGGCGATGCGGGCCAGCTCGTCCTTGCGGTCGAACAGCGCGCGCGAGATGGCGTCGAGCACCAGCGAGCGCTGCTCCACCGTGGCGGCGCGCCATTGCGGCTGGGCGGCGCGGGCCGCGGCGACGGCTTCAGTCACGTCGTCGGCGCCGGCCAGCGAGTAGGAGCCGGCCAGTTCGTCCAGGTTCGACGGGTTGAAGATGTCGAGCCGGTCGCGGCCCGGACGCCAGGAGCCGGCGATGAAGTTGGTGATGCGATCGGAAGCGGGGGACATTGGTTGTCTTCTCCGGAAAACGGTTCGTTGGGAAGCGCTGCCCCCTCCCTGACCCTCCCCCGCCCTTGGCGGTGGAGGGGACTGCCGCCGCGTCGCGGAAGGCACCCTCTCCCGCAAAGCGGGGGAGGGTTGGGGAGGGGGCTGGTGGCGTCCTGCGCTCAGGCGCGCGCCACCCGCTCCTTCAGGGCGGTCAGCGCCCACAATGTTTCGATGGTCGGCACCGGCACGCCGCGGCGGCGGGCCAGCTCCAGGACGGTGGTCACGATGGGGTCGATCTCCATGCTGCGCCCCGCCTCGAAATCCTGGAGCATCGACGGCTTGTGGCCGGGCACGCCGCTGCCGCGGCTCAGCCGCTCGTCGATGTCGTCGGGCAGGGCGACGCCCCAGGCATGGGCGACGTTCAGGCATTCGCGCATCAGCCGGCCCTGGACGGCGGCCATGCCGGGGGCCTGCTCCATGGCGCCCATGGTGGCGCCGGTCAGCACGCTGGTCGGGCCGACCGCCATGTTGAGCAACAGCTTGCTCCACAGCGTCACGCGGATGTCGGCGGGGAGGCGGGCGGTGGCGCCCGCCGCGTTGAAGGAGTCGGCCAGGGCCGCCAGCTTCTCCGCGTGATCGCCGGGCCGGGGGGCGCCGAAGGCCAGCACCGGCAGGGCGGTGTGGGCGACGACGCCCGGCTCGACGATGCGGGCGGGCAGCACCTCCATCACGCAGGCGGCGACCCGCTCCGGCCCGATGGCCGACCAGATGGCGCCGCCGGGATCGACCACCTCCAGCGGTTCCGGCGTCACGCCGTCCCCGGCGCCGTACAGGTACCACCAGGGAATGCCGTTCTGCGCCGCCACCACCAGCGTGTCCGGCCCGCACAGCGCCGGGAAGGACGCGGCCAGGGCCGGCAGCCCGTGCCCCTTCACCGTGACGATCACCACGTCCTGCGGGCCGAGGTCGGCGGCGGACTCGCTGGCCCGCGGCCGGCTGGTCAGCGTCCCCTTCGGAGTCTGCACGGTCAGCCCGTTCTCGCGGATCGCCGCGAGATGGGCGCCGCGGGCCAGCAGCGACAGCTCGTGCCGGCCCGTGGCGGCGAGATACCCGGCCAGCGCGCCGCCAACGGCTCCGGCCCCTACGACGGCGATGCGCATGTCGCTCTCCCTTCCTCAGTCCCGATCACTTGAATTCCAGCGGCGGCAGGTCGTCGTTCAGGTCGCCGCCGAGGCCCTTGAACTGCTCCTCGATCTGCTTGTCGTCGAGCTTGGTGGCCGTCGACTTGTAATGCATGACCATCTGCGGGAAGGCGATCACCAGGGCCACCATGACGAGCTGGATGACCACGAAGGGCACAGCGCCCCAGTAGATCTGGCTGGTCAGGACGGGGGCCGTCTCCTTCTTCGTGATGCGGTCGATGTAGGGCAGCTTCGGCGCCACCGAGCGCAGGAAGAACAGCGAGAAGCCGAAGGGCGGGTGCATGAAGCTGGTCTGCATGTTCACCGCCAGGATGATGCCGAACCAGACGAGATCGATGCCCAGGCGGTCCGCCGCCGGGGCGAGCAGCGGGATGACGATGAAGGCCAGCTCGAAGAAGTCGAGGAAGAAGGCCAGCAGGAAGACCATCACGCTGACGGCGATCAGGAAGCCCATCTGGCCGCCGGGCAGGGAGACCATCAGCTCCTCGACCCAGATGTGGCCGTTGACGCCGTAGAAGGTCAGCGAGAACACCCGCGCGCCGATCAGGATGAACAGCACGAAGGAGGCCAGCTTGGCCGTCGCGTAGGTGGCCTGCCGCACCATGTCGAAGTTCAGGCGCTTCTTCATGGCCGCCAGCGCCAGCGCGCCGACCGCGCCCATGGCGCCGCCCTCGGTCGGGGTGGCGAGGCCGACGAAGATGGTGCCCAGCACCAGGAAGATCAGGGCCAGCGGCGGCACCATGACGAAGGTCGCCTGCTCCGCCATGCGGGAGATCAGGCGCCGGCCGGTCGCCCGCTCCACCACCGCCACCGCCAGGGCGTAGAGCGCGCCCGCCGCGATGGAATCGCCGATCAGGGCCAGGGTGGTCCATTCGTTGACCGTCAGCCACGCCGCCGCCGCGGTCAGCGCCGCCGTGGCGACGGTCTGCAGGACGAGGCGCTGCGCGCCGAAGCCGCGGTTGAAGGCCGCCGCCAGGAAGGCGACCAGCACCGCCACCGAGAGCAGCAGCACGACGTAGTCGGCGCCCGACTTGACGTCGGTACGGCCCATCACCCAGGTGGCGACCGCGCCCGAGAACAGGGCCAGCAGGCCGAGCTGCCAGACGCCGCGCGCGCCGTTCGGCTCGCGGTGGGCGATGGCTTCCGGCGGCAGGCCGGGGGCGGCCTTGGGCCAGATCATCGAGACGACGAAGACGTAGAGGGCGTAGAGGCCGGCCAGCAGCAGGCCGGGGATGAAGGCGGCCTCGTACATGTCGCCGACCGAGCGGCCGAGCTGGTCGGCCATGACGATCAGCACCAGCGACGGCGGGATGATCTGGGCCAGCGTGCCCGACGCCGCGATGACACCCGACGCCAGACGGCGGTCGTAGCCGTAGCGCAGCATGATCGGCAGCGAGATCAGGCCCATCGAGATCACCGACGCGGCCACCACGCCCGTCGTCGCGGCGAGCAGCGCGCCGACGAAGATCACCGCGTAGGCCAGACCGCCGCGGATCGAGCCGAACAGCTGTCCGATGGTGTCGAGCAGATCCTCGGCCATGCCGGACCGCTCCAGCACCAGACCCATGAAGGTGAAGAAAGGCACAGCCAGCAGCACGTCGTTGTTCATCGTGCCGTAGACGCGCTCCGGCAGAGCCTGGAACAGGTCGGGGCGGAACAGCCCGATCTCGATGCCGATCAGGCCGAACAGCAGCCCGTTGGCGGCCAGCGCGAAGGCCACCGGATAGCCGAGCAGCAGCATGCCGACCAGCGTGGCGAACATGATCGGCGCCATGTTGTGGCCGAACCAGCCGCGCCAGCCGTCCTGTTCGGCGAGCGCCGCGGCGCCGGGCACCGGCAGCACGTAGAGCGCCACGGCGACCACCGCCAGCAGCACCAGGGAGATGACGGACAGCCGGACGGCGCGCGGCGAAAGGGAGGGAGAGGTCGTGCTCATCGCGCGGTCACCGGCTGGGAAGGGTGTCGGGGTGGGTGGTGCGCTCGCGTTCGGCCGCCAGCAGCCGTTCCGCCTCGGCCTCGGCCGCCGCCTGATGGCCGCCGGCCCGGTGGTTGTCGTCCGCCAGATGGCCGGACATGATCGCGGCGCGCTTGGCCAGTTCGGACAGGCCCTGGATGAACAGCACGGTGAATCCCAGCGGAATCAGCATCTTCGCCGGCCATTGCGGCAGGCCGCCGGCGTTCATCGACTGCTCCTCGATCGCGTAGGAGGCGATGGCGAAGGGCCAGGAGGTGACCAGCATCACGAAGCTGAAGGGCAGCAGGAAGGTCAGATGGCCGAACAGGTCGATGGTGTCGCGGGCGCGCTTGCCGAGCTGCGCGTTCACGATGTCGATGCGGATGTGCTCGTCCTCCTTCAGCGTCCAGGGGGAGCAGAGCAGGAACACCGCGGCGAACAGCACCCATTGCAGTTCCAGCCACGAATTCGAACTGACGTCGAACATCTTGCGGACGACCGCGTTGACCGCCGACACCAGGATCGCCAGCACGATCAGCCAGGATATCGCCTTGCCCAGCCGCGCGGTGACCGCGTCGACCAGCCGGCAGGCCCCGACCAGGGCCGTCATGAAAGGGGAAGCGTTGGGGCTCGGCATGGTGGGCAGGCCCTCCCGAAAAAGCCGGTCGCGCGGAACGCGACGATGCCACGGCCGGGGAGCGGCGGGCCCGCTCCCCGGTCATGGTTGAGGACGTGCCGGATCAGCGCCGGGCGAGGCGGAGGACGGCGCTGTCGTAGGCGTATTCCGACGCCTGGTTCCACAGGTTGGAGTCCGCCTGGAAGCGGCGGTAGCTCTCGTAGAACTTCTTGAAGGTCGGGTTCTTGTCCGACAGCTCGTCGTAGAGCTCCATGGCCGCCTTGTGGCTGGCCTGCAGCACGTCCTGCGGGAAAGCGCGCAGCTTGGCGCCCTTCTCCACCACGCGCTTCAGCGCCGCCGGGTTCAGCACGTCGTAGCGCGCCACGCTGTCCACGTTGGCGAGTGCCGCCGCCGAGGTCAGCGCCGCCTGATAATGCTTGGGCAGGCTGTTCCAGCGGTTCGTGTTGATGAAGAAATGCTGGAGCGAGGTGCCGTCCCACCAGCCCGGGTAGTAGTAGTTCGGCGCGATCTTGTAGAGGCCGAGCTTCTCGTCGTCGTAGGGACCGTTGAACTCGGCGGCGTCGATGGTGCCGCGCTCCAGGGCCGGGTAGATGTCGCCGCCGCTGACCTGCTGCGGCACGACGCCCAGCTTGGAGAGGATTTGGCCGCCGAGGCCGGAGATGCGGAACTTCAGACCCTTGAGGTCCTCCATGCTCTTGATTTCCTTGCGGAACCAGCCGCCCATCTGGGCGCCGGTGTTGCCGCCGGCGAGCGCCTTCAGATTGTGCCCGGCGTAGAACTCCTCCAGCAGCTTGCCGCCCTCGCCATGGTAGAACCAGGCGTTCTGCTGGCGGGTGTTCAGGCCGAAGGGCAGGCAGCAGCCGAAGGCGAAGCTCGGGTCTTTGCCGACATAGTAGTAGGAGGCGGTGTGCGCCATCTCCACCGTGTCGTTGCTGGCGGCGTCGAGCGCCTGCAGCGCCGGGACCAGCTCGCCGGCGGCGAAGACCTGGATCTGGAACTTGCCGTCGGTGGCCTCGGCGATGTTCTTCGCCATGACCTCGGCGCTGCCGTAGAGAACCTCGATGTTCTTCGGGAAGCTGGACACGCAGCGCCAGCGGATCGTCGGCTCCGACTGGGCGATGGCCGGGGCGGCGAGGGTGGAGGCGCCGGCAACGATGGCGGCACCCTTGAAGAATTGACGGCGCTTCATGTGGATCTTCCTCCCGAGAATTTTTGTGGCCGAGATTTTTGTTGCCCGGACGAGGCGATGCCGGCCCGAGGCGCTTGGACCCCGGTGGGTGGCCGGGGAAAGTGTGGTGACCCTGACAGTGGATCAGGCGGCCGCACAGCGGAATGCGTATTGCCGGCATATCAGCCATAAGCGCGGCAAGCCATCAGCGGTACGAACGGTTTCACCCGAAACCCGCGGCGGCCCACCCCAAACGGTGCGGGCGCGGACGGTTTGCTATGCCCGCAATGAATATCTGCTACAGGCACGCCATGCGCTCCGCGCCGCGCGATGGGTCGATAAGCTGGGGGCAACTGGTCTCCGACCGCCATCAAACCGACGGATGTTCAATCGCATGAACGGTGTGCGCCATGTCTAGGCTGTCCTCTCCGCTCAACGCCGCCGGAGCCGCCTATCTCGAAGCGTTGCAGGAACGTTTCCGCGAGGACCCCGCGTCGGTGGACGTGAGCTGGCGCGCCGTCTTCCAGATCCTGGACGAACTGGGCGCCGTCCCCGCCGGGGCGCCGACCGGCGGTCCGGCCGGCGATCCGACGGTTCCGCTGCGGCAGGAGGAGATCCGCCAGCGCGGCCACGCCACCGCCGCCCTCGACCCGTTGGGCCGTGCCGCGCCCTCCGCATCCTCCGTGTCCGAAGACACTGAAACCGCGCGCCTGCGCCGGCTCTATCAGGGCACGCTGACGCTGGAGACCGCGCACATCGACGATCCGGCCCTGCGCTCCTGGCTGCGCGACGCCTATGAAGGGGTGGAGACCGCTCCGCCGGCCGAGGCGCGCCGCCGCGCCCTGGCGCTGCTGACCGCGGCGGAGGAGTTCGAACGGCTGCTCGGCGTCCGTTACCCGACCAAAAAGCGCTTCGGGGCGGAGGGCATGGAGACGCTGATCCCGCTGCTCGACCGCATCCTCGCGGCGGCGGCGGCGGCGGGCGTCACCGAGGTGCAGGTCGGGACCATGCACCGCGGCCGGCTCAGCCTGATGGCCAACGCGCTGGGCAAGCCGCTGGTCGAGCTGTTCGCCGGGATCAAGGGGATGCACCCCTTCCTGGCCGACCCGCCGGTTCCCGCCGACGTGCCCTATCACATGGGTGTGGAGAGCACCCTGTCCTTCGGCGAGCGGTCGCTGGCCCTGACCCTGTCGCCCAACCCGTCGCACCTGGAGGCGATCAACCCGGTCACCCTGGGCCGCGCGCGGGCCCGCCAGGACCTGGAGCGGGCGCAGGGTGGCGATGCCAAGCGGGTGCTCTGTGTGCTGCTGCACACCGACGCCAGCGTGATCGGCCAGGGCAGCGTGACGGAGGCGCTGCAACTGTCCGGCGTTCCCGGCTTTACCGTCGCCGGCACCATCCACGTCATCGTCAACAACCAGATTGGCTTCACCACCGAGCGGGAGGAGGCGCGAACCTCGCTCCACTGCACCGGCCTGTGGAAGGCGGTGGACAGCCCCATCCTGCACGTCAACGCCGACGATCCCGACGCCGCGCTGCGCGCCGCCGACCTCGCCGTGGCCTTCCGGCAGGCGCACGGGCGCGACGCGGTGATCGACCTCGTCGGCTACCGCCGCAATGGGCACAACGAGATCGACGAGCCGCGCTTCACCCAGCCGCTCGACTACAAGGCGATCGACGCCCACCCGCCGGCCCGCGCCCTCTACGCGCAGCGGCTGGCCGCCGACGGGCTGGTCGGCCCCGAGGAGGCCGAGGCGCTGGCCGCCGGGCACAAGACCCGCTTCCAGGAGGCGCTGGCCGCGGCCGCCGACCATCGGCCGAACCACGACGGCTTTCCCGGCGGGCGCTGGGCGCCCTTCGCCCCGGCCGGCGCGGCTCCCGCCGAACCGGACACCGGCATCGCCGACGACCGGCTGCGCGGGCTGCTGGCGGCGCTGGCCGCCATTCCCGAGGGGCTGGCCGTGGACCGCAAGGTGGAGCGCGTCATCCGCCGCCGCGCCGAGGAGCCGCTGGACTGGGCGACCGGCGAGGCGCTGGCCTTCGCCACGCTGCTGGCCGAGGGGACGCCGGTGCGGCTGACCGGCCAGGACGTGGTGCGCGGCGCCTTCTCGCACCGCCATTTCGCGCTGACCGACACCGTCACCGGGCGCCGCCATGTCAGCCTGAATCACCTCGGTGTGGAGCAGGCGCGCTTCGACGTGGTCAACAGCCCGCTGTCGGAATACGCCGTGCTGGGCTTCGAGTACGGCTACAGCCTGGAGCGGCCCGACGCGCTGGTGATCTGGGAGGCGCAGTTCGGCGACTTCGCCAACGGCGCGCAGATCATGATCGACCAGTTCATCGTCAGCGCCGAGGACAAGTGGCGCCAGCCTTCCGGCCTCGTCATCCTGCTGCCGCACGGGCTGGAGGGGCAGGGGCCGGAACACTCCTCCGCCCGGCCGGAGCGCTTCCTCCAGATGGCGGCGCGCGACAATATCCGCGTCGCCCATCCCTCGACCCCGGCCAACTACTTCCACCTGCTGCGCCGGCAGATGCTGCGCCGCGACCGCAAGCCGCTGGTGGTGCTGAGCCCGAAGACGCTGCTGCGCCTGCCCGCCGCCGTGTCGACCCTGGCCGACTGCGAGCCGGGCACCGCTTTCCAGCCGGTGATCGTCACCGCCGGGGCGCGGGTCGAGCGCATCCTGCTGTGCAGCGGCAAGCTGGCCTACGAGCTGGAGCGCGAGCGGGCCGAGCGCGGCGCCGAGGCCGTGGCGGTGGTCCGGCTGGAATCGCTGTACCCTCTGCCCGACGCCGCTCTGTCGGCGCTGTTCCGCCGCTGGCCGGGCGCGTCCTGCGCCTGGGTGCAGGAGGAGCCGTGCAATCTCGGCGCCTGGACCTATCTGGACCGCCGTCTGGAGGCGCTGCGCGCGGCCGCCGGCTGTGCCGAGCCGCGCGTCGCCTGCGTGGCCCGCGACGAGGCGGCGTCGCCCGCCGGCAGCTTCCACGGCGACCACGAGGCCGACCAGCGCCGGCTGGTGGAGCAGGCCTTCGCCGGGATCGCCGCGTCCCTCCCGCCCCGCGAGACCATCGCGGCGGACTGAGCAAGAACAACACCAAAACAACACGCACCGAGGAAACCCGCCATGTCGTCCACCCCAACCTCCAACGGCCCGCTTCCGCTGCCCGAGCTGCTGTCCACCACGGCGGCGGCGCTCGACGCGGTGGCGCGGCTGGCCGAGGCCGCCGAGCGCGGCGTCGCCGCGCTGGTGGCGCCGGACGGGCGCGTCGATGCGGCGGCGCTCGACCGCCATCAGGTGGCGGCGCACGGCTTCGCCTGGGTGGCGACCTATGCCGAGGCGCTGCGCCAGATGCAGGGCTGGGCGGAGCGGCTGGACCGCGCCGGCCGGCTGGGCGAGCTGGAGGCCTGCATGCTCCAGGCCGCCTTCGGCGAGTATCTGGCCCAGCTCGACGGCGGTCTGGCGATGAGCCAGGGCGAGATCGTCCGCCCCGCCGATTTCGGGCTGGACGACGCGGAGCGCGCCGCCTTCCGCACCGAGGCGGTGCGCCGGCTGATCGCCGCCGGCAACGCCTCCGCCCTGCGGCTGCGCATCGCCGAGCGGCTGGCCGACGCGCTGCACGGCGGCGGCTTCGGCGAGGCGGCGCTGGAGGACGAGGCGCTCGACATGGTGCGCGAGCAGTTCCGCCGCTTCGTCGCCGACGTGGTGGAGCCGCACGCCCACGAGTGGCACCTGAAGGACGAGCTGATCCCGATGCCGGTCGTCGAGCAGATGGCCGAGATGGGCGTCTTCGGCCTGACCGTGCCGGAGGAGGATGGCGGGCTCGGCATGGGCAAGCTCGCCATGTGCGTGGTGACGGAGGAGCTGTCGCGCGGCTATATCGGCGTCGGCTCGCTGGGTACCCGCGCGGAGATCGCCGCCGAGCTGATCCGGCTGGGCGGCACCGCCGAGCAGCGGGCGCGCTGGCTTCCGCGCCTCGCGTCCGGCGAGATCCTGCCGACCGCCGTCTTCACCGAGCCCAACACCGGCTCCGACCTGGGCAGCCTGCGCACCCGCGCCGTGCTGGACGGCGACACCTACCGCGTCACCGGGGCGAAGACCTGGATCACCCACGGCAGCCGGTCGGACCTGATGACCCTGCTGGTGCGCACCGATCCGGACGCCCCCGGCTACCGCGGCCTGTCGATGCTGCTCGCCGAGAAGCCGCGCGGCAGCGAGGCGGACCCCTTCCCGGCCGAGGGCATGAGCGGCGGCGAGATCCCGGTGCTCGGCTATCGCGGCATGAAGGAGTACGAGATCGGCTTCGACGGTTTCGCGGTGCCGCGCGACAACCTGCTGGGCGGGGTCGAGGGCCAGGGCTTCAAGCAGCTGATGGCGACCTTCGAATCCGCCCGCGTGCAGACCGCCGCCCGCGCCGTGGGCGTGGCGCAGAACGCGATGGAGCTTGGTCTGCGCTACGCCCAGGAGCGCGTCCAGTTCGGCCGCCCGCTCGCCGCCTTCCCGCGCGTCGCCGGCAAGATCGCCTGGATGGCGGTGGAGACGATGATCGCCCGCCAGCTCACCTATTTTGCCGCGCGGGAGAAGGACAGCGACCGCCGGTGCGACATCGAGGCCGGCATGGCGAAGCTGCTGGCCGCGCGCGTCGCCTGGTCGAACGCCGACAACGCGGTGCAGATCCACGGCGGCAACGGCTACGCGGTCGAGTATCCGATCAGCCGTGTGCTGTGCGATGCCCGTATTCTGAATATTTTCGAAGGGGCGGCGGAAATCCAGGCCCAGGTTGTGGCGCGCGGTCTGCTCACCCGGCGCAATTGATCGCCAGACACGGCGGAGGACCGGGCAGGACTGACCTGCCAGGACTCCGCTTGTGTCATACCGGCGTATTCGCTATCCGACGCGGAGGCCGAACGACGAGACCTGTCCTCCGATGGAACTTCTGGAACTGCGCTACTTTGTTCAGGTGGCCGACCTTGGCAGCTTTTCCAAGGCGTCGGTCAAGCTTGGCATCACCCAGCCGGCGCTCAGCCGGCAGGTCCAGAAGCTGGAGCATGAGCTGCGCACCAGCCTGTTCTACCGCCATGGCCGCGGCGTCTCGCTGACCCAGCAGGGGCGCAAGCTCTACGACGTGGTGCGCCATCTGCTGGGCGCGCTGTCGGAGATCAAGGAGGAGATCCAGGACCAGTCGGAACGGCTGACCGGCTCGGTCACGCTGGGACTTCCCCCGTCGATCTGCGCCACGCTGGGGGCGCCGCTGGCCCGCCGCTTCCACGAGAACTACCCCGACGCCACGCTGCGCATCCACGAGGTGTTCAGCGGCACGCTGCTGGAATGGGTTGAGGGCGGGCGGTTGGACCTCGCCGTGCTCTACGACGCCCGGCGGGGGCGCAGCATGCTGTCCTCGCCGCTGCTCGTCGAAAATCTTCTGCTCGTCCAGCCCGCCAAGGACGCGGTGGCCGGCGACGACGGGCCGGTCGAGGTGGAGACGCTGGGCGGCCTGCGCTTCGTCCTGCCGGGGCTGGAGAACGGCCTGCGCCGGGTGGTCGACGCCGCGGTGCGGCGGGCCGACATCGACCTCCAGGTCGACATGGAGATCGATTCCGTCACCGCCATCAAGCAGCTGGTGGAGGAGGGCATGGGTTCGACCATCCTGCCCTTCGGCGCCGTCCATCGCGAGGTGCGCCAGGGCCGATTGATCGCCCGCGAAATCAGCTCCAAGGACATGCACGCCATGCTCGTCACCGCGACGCCGCTGCACCAGCCGGTGTCGAAGGCGACGCGCGCCCTGCTGCGGCTGATCCACGCCGAGGTGGCGAAATGCGTCGCCAACGGCGTGCTCAAGGGCAAGGTCGTCGCCCCCGGCAGCGCCGGGGAGAACAGCGCGCCCTGACGCGATGGTCATCCTGACGCGATGGTCATGACCGGCTGTGCGGGCTGATAGCAGCTATGACGGATGGTCCATAGCACGGCCGGTGCGGCGCGGATAGCCTCCCCATCACCACATAATCCCTTGGGGAGGAAACAAGAATGACGAAGCGTCTGGACGGCAAGGTCGCCCTGATCACCGGTGCGGCGCAGGGGCTGGGCCTCGCGATGGCCGAGACCTTCGTGCGCGAGGGTGGCCGCGTCGCGGTCGTGGACATCAACGGCGACGCCGCCAAGGCCGTCGCCGAACGGCTGGGCGAGTCCGCCATCGGGATCGCCGCCAACGTGACCAAGCTGGCCGACGTCGAGATGACCA
This sequence comes from Azospirillum brasilense, assembly GCF_007827815.1. Taxonomy (GTDB): domain Bacteria; phylum Pseudomonadota; class Alphaproteobacteria; order Azospirillales; family Azospirillaceae; genus Azospirillum; species Azospirillum brasilense_C. Next base: position 65,778 of record NZ_VITH01000022.1, on the reverse strand, counting down.
TCGCCGCCACCGTCGAGAAGTTCGGGCGGCTGGACATCCTGGTCAACAACGCCGGCTCCACCCACGCCAACGGCCCGTTCGAGAATGTGACGGAGGAGGAGTTCGACCGCGTCTTCGCGCTGAACGTCAAGTCGATCTACCTCTACTCCAAGGCGGTCGTCGCGACCATGCGGGCGCAGAAGTCCGGCGTGATCCTGAACCTCGGCTCCACCGCCGGCCTGCGGCCGCGTCCGGGCCTGGTCTGGTACAACGCGACCAAGGGCGCCGTGCACAACATCACCAAGTCGCTGGCGCTGGAGCTGGCGCCCGACAACATCCGCGTCTGCGCGCTCGCCCCGGTCGCCACCGAGACGCCGCTGCTCGCCACCTTCATGGGTGGCGACACCCCGGAGAAGCGCGCGCGCATGATGGGCATCGTGCCGCTGGGCCGCCTCGGCCAGCCGACCGACGTCGCCAACGCCGCCCTCTACCTCGCGTCGGACGAGGCGGCCTTCCTGACCGGCGTGGTGCTGGAGATCGACGGCGGGCGCTGCGTGTAAGGCGCGTCGGCCGTTAGCCCCCACCCCGACCCTCCCCCGCTCTCGCAGGGGAGGGGGATTCTCGCGAGAGCGGCGGCAGTCCCCTCCCCTGCGAAGCGGGGGAGGGTTAGGGTGGGGGCACCCGTCCACCACGTTGTTTCCATCTGGATCGAGACTCCCATGTCCTCGCTTCTCTCCGATCTGCGCGTCGTCGAGGTGTCGGCCTTCATCGCCGCCCCGCTGGGCGGCATGACGCTGGCCCAGCTGGGCGCGGAGGTGATCCGCATCGACCCCATCGGCGGCAACATCGACTATCGGCGCTGGCCGGTGGCGCCGAACGGCACCAGCCTCTACTGGACCGCGCTGAACAAGGCGAAACGGTCGGTGACGCTGGCGCTCGACCGGCCGGAGGGGCGGGAGATCGCCCAGGCGATCATCACCGCCTCGGGCGAGAACGCGGGCTTCCTGCTGACCAACCTGCCGGCCAGCGGCTGGATGGGCTACGAGGCGCTGTCGGCCAAACGCGACGACCTGATCATGCTGCGGCTGACCGGCAATCCGGACGGATCGGCGGCGGTCGACTACACCGTCAACTGCGCCAGCGGCTTCCCGATGGCGACCGGCCGCGGCGGCGAGCCGGTGAACCATGTGCTGCCGGCCTGGGACGTCGCCGCCGGCCTCTATCTGGCGACCGGTCTGCTGGCGGCGGAACGGCACCGCCGGCGCACCGGGCGCGGGCAGGAGGTGACCGTGGCGCTGGCCGACGTCATGCTGGCGACCGTCGGCAACCTCGGCTACCTCGCCGACGTCCGGGTCAACGGCGCCGTGCGACCGCCGATGGGCAACGACCTCTACGGCGCCTACGGCCGCGATTTCGCCACCGCCGACGGGCGGCGGGCGATGGTCGTCGCCATTTCCAACCGCCAGTGGAAGGCGCTGGGCAAGGCGACCGGGCTGACCGAGCGGCTGGCGATGATCGGCCCGCTGATGGACGTGGACATGAACGACGAGGGCGGGCGCTTCGTGGCGCGCGACGCCATCTCCGCCGTGCTCGCCCCCTGGTTCGCCGCCCGCACCCTGGCCGAGGTGGAGAGCACCTTCGCCGGGGCGGGCGTGCTGTGGGGGCCGTACCGGGATTTCGGCCAACTGGTGGCGGAGGACGCGCGCTGCTCCACCGCCAACCCGCTGTTCCGCGAGGTCGAGCAGCCGGAGGTCGGGCCGCTGCTGGTCCCCGGCTCGCCCCTCGGCTTCCCCGGCCTGGGCGAGCGCACCGATCACCGGCCGGCGCCCGTGCTGGGGCAGGACACCGACGCGGTGCTGGCCGACCTGCTCGGCCTGCCGTCGGCCGAGATCGGCCGCCTGCACGACGCCGGCATCGTCGCCTGACCGTGCGGGAGAATGAGACGACCGGCGCGTGGGGGTGTTGGTGAGGCTTACGGCGGGCCGCAGCGGCCCGCCTCATGCCGGAGGATGACGCGATGGGCGACAACCGCAACACCGACTCCCAACCGCAAGCCGAGAACGACCGCGCGACCGGCAAGCCCGACGACCAGCCGGCGGCGACCAAGGACGAGATGACCAAGGCCCAGGAGGACGCCGCGCGGGAGCGTGCGAATAAGGGCGGCTATCAGTGACCGGCGTTTGACGATCGGCGCCAACTGATCGGAAACGGGCCGCGAGTTTGCCCTCGGGCAAAGACGGCGTCCGTCTCCCGCGTCATGGTCCCTTCCGGTCATCACTTCCGGAAGGACAGCGGACATGACGGAGATTTCCGCGCCGACGGCGGTCGTCGCTGCGGAGGACGCTGCGGACGGGGAGGCCGCCGATTGGGGGCCTCTCTCCAGCCTGCCCGGCAACCCCATGATGTGGATTCTCATCCTGGGGGAGCTGGCGGCCTTCGGGGCGATGTTCATCGCCTTCGCGGTGACGCGCGCGCTGGACCCGGCGACCTTTGACGCGTCGCAGGCGCAGCTGGACCGTCTGCTCGGCGGCGTGAACACCATGGTTCTGGTGACGAGCGGCTGGCTGGTCGCCGTCGCCGTGCGGCGCCGGGCCTTGGGCCGCTCCCACCGGGTGGCGATGCTCGGCGCGATGGCCCTCGGCGGCGTGTTCCTCGCCATCAAGGCGGTCGAGTACGGCGACAAGATCGGCCGGGACCTGACGCTGGAGACCAACAGCTTCTTCCAGCTCTATTATCTGCTGACCGGCTTCCACGCGATGCACGTCGCCGCGGGGATCGTCATCCTGGGCATCGTCACATGGTGGGACAGTCTGGAGAACCTGGAGACCGGGGCCGCCTTCTGGCACATGGTGGACCTGATCTGGGTGCTGCTCTACCCCATCGTCTATCTGCTGAGGTGAGGCGATGGCCATCCTGACACGCACCTGGGTGATGCTGATGCTGCTCACCGCCGTCTCGATGTGGGCGGGGCATGGCACCGGCACTCTCGGCCCGCTCGGGGTCGGACTCGTCCTCGCCGCGGCCACCGTCAAGGCCGACCGGATTCTCACCCACTACCTGGACCTTCACCGCGCGGACGGCGGCTGGCGGGCGGGGTTCCGGAGTCTGCTCACCCTGCTGGGGGTGGCGCTCTTCGGGATCTACGTCCTCTATCCGATGATCGGCGCGGCTCTGCGCTGAGCGGTGGTTCGCAGCCGGGTCGCGCCGTCGGAGACCGACGGTCGCGCCCGGCTCCGCACCCTCACTCGTAACGGATGCTGATCGCCGAAGCCGCCTTCAGCGCGCGCTCGCGCGCGTCGTCGGTGTCGGTGCCGGCGGCGAGCGCGACGCCCATGCGGCGGTTCTTGCGGGTCGTCGGCTTGCCGAACAGGCGGACGTCCACGTCATGCTCCGCGTTGCCGACGCGCATCGCGTCGGCCAGACCCTCGATGGCGAAGCGCTCGGCCTCGCGGTCGGCCAGGATGACGGCAGAGGCGGCTGGGCCATGAACGTGGATCGCCGGGATCGGCAGGCCCAGGATGGCGCGGGCGTGCAGGTCGAACTCCGACAGGTTCTGCGACAGCAGGGTCACCATGCCGGTGTCGTGCGGGCGCGGCGACAGCTCGGAGAAGACGACCTCGTCCCTGGTGACGAAGAACTCGACGCCGAAGATGCCGTAGCCGCCGAGATTGTCCACGACCTTCGCCGCCATGTCCTTGGCGTCGTCGAGCAGCGCCGCGGGCATCGGCACCGGCTGCCAGGATTCCTGATAGTCGCCGCGCTCCTGCCGGTGGCCGATCGGCTCGCAGAACAGGATGCCCTCGCGGGTGCGGACGGTCAGCAGGGTGATCTCGTACTCGAAGGGCACGAACTCCTCGACGATGACCTTCCGGCGGTCGCCGCGCATGTTGGCGACGGCGTAGGTCCAGGCGGCCTCAAGCTCTCCGGCGGTGCGGACGGTGCTCTGCCCCTTGCCGGAAGAGGACATGACCGGCTTGATGACGCAGGGCAGGCCGGTGTGCTCCGCCCCGGCGATCACCTCCTCCAGGCTTTCGGCGTAGCGGTACTTGGAGGTGCGCAGGCCCAATTCCACCGCGGCGACCTCGCGGATGCGGTCGCGGTTCATGGTCATGGTGGCGGCGCGGGCGGAGGGGACGACGGTCAGGCCGGCGTCCTCGAACTCGTGCAGCACCTCGGTGCGGATGGCCTCGACCTCCGGCACGATGAAGTCGGGCGTGTGCTTGGCGATGGCTGCGCGCAGGGCGTCCGGGTCGAGCATGGAGAAGACCTCCGCCGCGTCGGCGACCTGCATCGCCGGGGCGTTGGCGTAGCTGTCGCAGGCGATGACCTCGCAGCCGAGGCGCTTGGCGGCGATGACGAACTCCTTCCCGAGTTCGCCCGAGCCGAGAAGTAGGATTTTGGCCGTGAACATGCGCGGACTCCCGTGACGCAGACGCCCGCGGAGCTTTACCCCAACGCGGGCCGCCCGTACATGGCTGAACGCATGCGTACGCCGCATGGACCGGGCGCTATTGCAGGCTGCCCCAGCGCCGGGTGGCGGGTTCGGCCAGCGCCCAGCGCCACTGGCCGTTCTTGGCCCGGCAGATGGTGGTGACGTTGAAGTCCGGGTCGTCGTCGAGCGTGAAGACCACATCCTTGCAGGGGATCGCCTCGCCGAAGCCGCGGGCCACCTGCACGGTGCCGGTCTTGCCGCTCAGCGGCAGCTTTTCCTCCACCGTCCAGGTCGCCGCCTGCCCGACGGCGAGCGGACCGGCGGCGCGGGCGACGGCGTTGTGGACGTTGTCGGTGATCCGCCGCTCCGCGTATTTCACGCCCTGGTCGATGCCGTAGCTGGCCCCGGCGCCGGCGATGATGCCCAGCACCGGGTTGCCGGTGGCCGAACCGACCGTCGCCGCCACGCCCGCCGTGGTCACTCCCGTGACCGCCGAGCCGAAGCCGGCGCAGCCGGACAGCGCGAGCAGGGCGGCGGCGGCGAGGGTGGCGCGACGAAGGGGGGATGCGGTCATCGGGCGGTACGGGCTTTGTGGGCAGAACGCGGCACCCTATCCGTTCGGATGGGGAGGCCGCCCGTGGTCAAAGCGTGACCTTCGCGCTTGGCGTGCTTGTCCTATGGACGGTGGCGGGTGCAGACCCCATGCTTTGGAGGGGCGGTTAATCCAACCCTCTCCCCTCTGGGGAGAGGGTGGCCCGCAGGGCCGGTGAGGGGGATGCGCGTGTCGCGGCGTTCGGCAAAAGCGCACCCCCCTCACCCTAAACCCTCTCCCCGGAGGGGAGAGGGGACTTTGAACACGGGTCCATGGAGGTGGTGGCGAATGGAGGGTGGTGCGGGCAGGCGTGGATGGATGCTAGGCGTGGGCACCGGGCTGCTGCTCGCCCTGCTGGCCGGGCCGGCGGCGGCGGAGCGGGTCGTCACGGACTCGTCCGGGCGCCGCGTCGCCGTGCCGGAGCGGGTGGAGCGCGTATTCCCCGCCGGGCCGCCGGCCTCCGTCGTCGTCTACATGCTGGCACCCGAGAAATTGCTGGGCTGGACGCGGGCGATCAGCCCGCCGGAGCGGCCCTTCCTGCCCGACCGCTACGCCGACCTGCCGGAGCTGGGGCGGCTGACCGGGCGCGGCAACACCGTCAACCTGGAAACCGTGGTGGCCGCGAAGCCGGACGTCGTCGTCGATGTCGGCAGCACCGCCCCGACCTTCGTCTCGCTGGCCGACCGGGTGCAGGAGCAGACACGGGTGCCGACGCTGCTGATCGACGGGCATCTCGCCGACTCCGCGCGCACCTTCCGCACGCTCGGCGCGCTGATGGGCGTGGCGGAGCGGGGGGAGGAGTTGGCCCGCTACGCCGAGACGACGCTGGCCGAGGTGCGCCGGCGCTTCGACGGCGTGCCGGAGGACCGGCGGCTGAAGGTCTACATGGCGCGCGGGCCGCGCGGCCTGCAGACCGGCATCCGCGGCTCGATCAACGTCGAGGCGCTGGACGTCGCCGGGGTGCGCAACGTCGCGGCGGAAAACCTCGGCAACGGCGGGCTGGTCAACGTGTCGATGGAGCAGGTGCTGGCCTGGCAGCCGGACGCCATCGTCACCATCGACCGCGGCTTCTACGAGAGCGTGTGGACCGACCCGCTGTGGCAGGGGGTGAAGGCGGTGCGCGACCGCCGCGTCTACCTCTCGCCGGGGCTGCCCTTCACCTGGATCGATTCCCCGCCCGCCGCCAACCGCCTGCTCGGCCTGCGCTGGCTGGGCGCCGTCCTCTATCCGGAGCTGTTTCCGGAGGATCTGCGCGAGGAGACGCGACGTTTCTATGCCCTCTTCTACCACCGGGAGCCCACCGCGCAGCAGATCGACGCCCTCCTCGCCGGCAGCCGCCCGCCGGGGTGAGGTCCCCTTCGCGCTGACGCTGGGCGGGGTGGCCGCGCTGCTGGTCGCCGCGGTCTGCGTCGCCTTCAGCACCGGCGCCTACCCCGTCCCACCGGGGGAACTGGCCGGGCTGCTCGCGGCGAAGCTGGGGCTCGGGAGCGCCGCCGTCGCCCCGGCGGTGGAGACGGTGATCTGGGACATCCGCGGCCCGCGCGTGCTGACCGCCATGCTGGTCGGGGCGGGGCTGGCCGCCTCGGGTGCGGCGTACCAGGGGCTGTTCCGCAACCCGTTGGTCTCGCCGGACATCCTCGGCGTGTCGTCGGGGGCGGCGCTGGGGGCGGTGCTGGGCATCTTCGCCTCGCTGCCGGTCCTCGCCATCCAGGGCATGGCCTTCGCGGGCGGGCTGCTGGCGGTCGGGGTGGTGCTGGCCGTCGCCTCGGCCATCCGCGGGCGGGACCCGGTGCTGGTCCTGGTGCTGGGCGGCGTGGTGATCGGGGCGCTGCTGGGCTCCGGCGTGGCGCTGCTGAAGTATCTGGCCGACCCCTACAACCAGTTGCCGGCGATCACCTTCTGGCTGCTCGGCAGCCTGTCGGCGGTCAACCGCGGCGACCTCGCGGCGCTGGTCCCGCCGGTGGCGGTGGCGCTGCTGCCGCTGGTGCTGCTGCGCTGGCGGCTGGACGTCATGACACTGGGCGACGAGGAGGCGACGGCGCTCGGCGTGCCGGTGCGGGTGGTGCGGGTGGTGGTGATCGCGGCGGCGACGCTGATGACCGCCGCCGCGGTGTCGGTCAGCGGCATCGTCGGCTGGGTCGGGCTGCTGGTGCCGCACCTCGCCCGGCTGATGGTCGGCCCGGCCTTCGTCCGGCTGCTGCCCACGGCGGTGCTGCTGGGGGCGGCCTATCTGCTGGCGGTGGATACGCTGGCGCGCAGCCTGGGGCCGGTGGAGCTGCCGCTGGGCGTTCTGACCGCGGTGATCGGCACGCCGGTCTTCCTCTGGCTGCTCGCCTTCGGAAAGCGCGGCTGGTCATGAGCGCGCGGCTGTCGGTGGAGGATCTCGCCTTCGGCTACGGCGGGCGGGTGGTCGGTGCCGGGGTCGGCTTCGCCGTGGCGGCGGGGGAGGTGCTGTGCCTGCTCGGCCCCAACGGCGGCGGCAAGACGACGCTGTTCAAGACGTTGCTCGGCCTGCTGCCGCCGCGCGGGGGGCGGGTGCACGTCGATGGCGAGGACACCGCCGGCTGGTCGCCGCGCCGCCGGGCGCTGGCCTTCGGCTATGTCCCGCAGGCGGGAGCCGGGCAGTTTCCCTTCACCGTGCGCGAGATGGTGCTGATGGGCCGCACCGCCCACCGCGGCGCCTTCAGCGCCCCCGCCGCGTCCGACCACGCCGCCGCCGAGGCCGCGCTGGAGCGGCTGGGCATCGGGCATCTGGCCGAGCGTGACTGGCTGCGCATCAGCGGCGGCGAGCGGCAGATGGCCCTGATCGCCCGCGCCCTGGCCCAGGCGCCGCGCGTGCTGGTGCTGGACGAGCCGACCGCCAGCCTGGACTTCGGCAATCAGGTCCGCGTGCTGGAGCAGGTGCGTCGGCTGGCGGACGGCGAGGGGGGAGAGGGGCTGACGGTCGTCTTCTCCACCCACCATCCGGAGCAGGCCTTCGCCATCGCCGACCGGGTGGCGCTGCTGCACGGCGGCCGGCTGGCCCGCTTCGGCACGCCGGAGGCGGTCATCACCGCCGCCATGATGCGCGAGGTCTACGGGACGGAGGTCGAGGTGGTGGCCGTGGGGGCGGACGGGATGCGCGTGTGTCTGCCGGTCGGGCTCAAGAGACGGGGCTGAGGCGGGCTCAGGTCCGGTAGGACGGGGAGAGCCGCCGCCCCGCCGCCGGCGACTTCGCGTAGCGCAGCGCGACCAGCCCCAGGAGGATCGCCGCGTAGACGAAGGGCGGGTACTGCCAGCCCTTGACCAGCATCACGTAATGGACGCAGCCCGCCGCCCCGGCGACGAACACCGCCTTGTGCAGCGCCTTCCAGCGCCGCCCGCCGAGCCGCCGCACCATGCCGTTGGTCGAGGTCGCGGCCAGCGCCGTCAGGATCACGAAGGCGCCCATGCCGACCGTGATGTAGGGCCGCTTCACGATGTCCTTCCACACCGCCGCCCAGTCGAAGAACTGGTCCACCCCGACGTAAACGGAGACGTGAAGCAGCGCGTAGAAGAAGGCGAACAGCCCGATCATCCGGCGAAAGCGCGCCAGCCCCGCCTGCCCCGTCAGGATGCGCAGCGGCGTGACGGCCAGCGCGACCAGCAGCAGGCGCAGCGCCCACAGCCCGCTCTGCCGCACCGCCTCGGCCACCGGCTCCGCCCCCAGCCCGCCGCTCATGCCCAGCCAGACCATCCAGCCGAGCGGAAGCAGGCCCAGGGCGAACACCACCGGCTTCGCCCAGCGCGAGGACAGCGCCAGGGCGACCGGGCCTTTCGACGTTGCGGCCATCTCAGTAGTTCTTCCGCAGATCCATGCCGGTGTAGAGGGACGCCACCTCCTCGCCATAGCCGTTGAAGGGCAGCGTCTTGCGGCGCGAGAACTCGCCGACGCGGCGCTCCGTCGCCTGGCTCCAGCGCGGGTGGTCGACCTCCGGGTTCACGTTCGAATAGAAACCGTACTCGCGCGGCTGCGAACGGTTCCAGGAGGTCGGCGGCTGATCCTGCGTCAGGGTGATGCGGACGATCGACTTGATCGACTTGAAGCCGTACTTCCACGGCACGACCAGCCGCACCGGCGCGCCGTTCTGGTTGGGCAGCGTCTCGCCGTACATGCCGACCGCCAGGATGGTCAGCGGGTGCATGGCCTCGTCCATGCGCAGCCCCTCCACGTAGGGCCATTGCAGCACGGGATACTTCAGGCCGGGCATCTGCGAGCGGTCGGCCAGCGTCTGGAAGGCGACGTACTTGGCGTTGCCGGTCGGGTCGACGCGCTTCAACAGCTCGGCCAGCGGGAAGCCGACCCAGGGGATGACCATCGACCAGCCCTCGACGCAGCGCAGGCGATAGACGCGCTCCTCCAGCGGGAAGGCCAGCAGGTCCTCGATGCCGAAGGTGGTGGGCTTCCCGACATCGCCGTCCACCGCGATCTCCCACGGACGGGTGCGCAGCGTGCCGGCGTTCTCGGACGGGTCGGTCTTGTCCGTCCCGAACTCATAGAAATTGTTGTAGCTGGTCGCCGACTTCATCGGAGTCTGGGCGTCCATCTTGGGGTCCTTCGGGCTGACCGTCAGCGGGGCCTGGAAGGGCGCGGCCAGCGCCGGGCCCGAGAGGGCACCCGTGCCGCCGAGCGCCAGGGCTGCGGCGCCGCCGGCCATGATCGAGCGCCGGGACAGGAACAGGCCGCGGGGCGTCACCTCGTTCTCGCTGGCTTGCGACGCGCTCCGGACTTTGATGAGCATGAACACTCTCCACAGGAAAGCCGACGGGAGGCGGCAGCGCCCCCCATCCCTCATCTAGCCTTGGTCGCCGCTCCCGGCAAATCAAGCGCGGGACACGAGTTCGTGAGCGGAAGGTGAGGAGTCTTCGAGCCCCTCTCCCGCCCCGGGAGAGGGAGGGACCCGCCGCGAAGCGGTGGGAGGGTGAGGGTGACGCCAAGAATAAGCGCCTTATCTTTGCAAGACCCTCACCCGCCCGCTGCGCGGGCACCCTCTCCCGGGGCGGGATAGGGGAGCGACGTACCCGTCTCAGCCTTCCGGAACCGCCGTGACGGCGCCGCTTTCCGAGGATTTGAGGATCGCCTCGATCAGCCGGTGGACCTTCAGCGCCTCCCGCCCGGACACGCGCGGCTGGGTGCCGTGGTCGAGCGCGTCGAGGAAGTCGGCCAGGACGGCGCGGTGGTGGGCGTTGGAGAAGGCCATCGGGTCGGCCCCGCCGCCCAGCGTGCCCGCCGTTTCCCCCGCCTGGACCGTTTCGCCGGAGCGCAGCTGCACCTCCAGCCGGTCGCCGGTCAGCAGGGCGGAGCCGGCGGTGCCGGCGATCTCGATGCGCTCCGGGTAGCCGGGATAGGCCGCGGTGGTGGCGTCCACCGTGGCGAGCAGCCCGCCGTCGTAGCGCAGGGCGGCGCACACCACGTCCTCGGTGTCGATGGGGCGCAGGCCGCTGGTGTTGGCGAAGGCGGCCACCTCCCGTGGCAGGCCAAGCAGGCTGACATAGAGGTCGAGCGTGTGGATGGCCTGGGTCAGCAGCACGCCGCCGCCGTCGCGCGCCTTCATGCCGCGTCCCGGCTGGGCGTAGTAGGCGTCGTCGCGCCACCAGCGCACCACGACGGAGGCCGACAGCGGGCGGCCCAGCGTGCCGGTGCGCAGCAGCTCCGCCAGCCGTTCGGCGGCGGCGCGGAAGCGGTGCTGGAGCATGACGCCGAGCGTCAGCGCGGCGCGCTCCATGCTCTCCACCACGGCGCGGCAGCCGGCGGGCGTGGCGTCCAGCGGCTTTTCCAGAAGGACATGCTTGCCGGCGGCGGCGCAGCGGGCGACGAGGTCGGCGTGGGTGTCCGGCGGGGTCAGCAGCAGGACGGCGGAGACGGTGGGATCGTCGAGGATCGCCTCCGCCCGGTCCACCGCCGGCAGGCCGAAGCGCGCCGCGAAGGCGGCTCGCCGCTCGGCCGACGGGCTGAAGCAGCCCGCCACCTCCACCCGGTCCGCCAGATCCAGCAGGCTCTGGGCGTGCGGCGTCGCCGCCATGCCCAGCCCGATCACGCCGACGCGGCGGCGCCCCGTCATGCCGGTCAGCCCTGGGCCAGGGCGGAGGCCTCGCGGGCCAGCCGCTCGATCTCGGACCAGCGGCGCTCCTTCACGGCGTCGGCCGGGGTCAGCCAAGTGCCGCCGAGCGCGAAGACGTTGGGGAGCGACAGGATCTCCTTCACATGCTCCGCCTTGAGGCCGCCGGTCGGGCAGAAGCGGATCTCCGGCATCAGCGGCGCCATGCCGCGCAGCGCCGGGGCGCCGCCGTTCAGCATCGCCGGGAAGAACTTCAGCTCGCGGAAGCCGTGCTCCATGGCGATCAGCGCCTCGGCCACCGTGGCGATGCCCGGCAGATAGGGCAGGCCGGCGGTCTTGGCGGCCTCGGCCAGGCGGTCGGTCAGGCCGGGGCTGACGACGAAGCGGGCGCCGGCGTCGCGGGCCTGGGCGAACTGCTCGGGCCGGATCAGCGTGCCGAGACCGACTAGGGCGCCCGGAACGCGGGCGGCGATGGCCTCCGCGCAGGCCAGCGCCGCGGGGGTGCGCAGCGTCACCTCCAGCGTAGTCAGGCCGCCGGCGACCAGCGCCTCGGCCAGGGCGACCGCGGTGTCCGGCTCGTCGAGGACGAGGACCGGGACGATGCGCGGGCCGGACAGGGAGGGTTCAAGACGCGGGTGGGTCATGTCAGGGCCTCGGCAGGAGAGAAGTAGAGTGGGGTGGCGTGCCGCATGTCGTCGATGGTCAGCAGCAGGCCGTCGATGTGGTCGCCGAGCGCCGTCACCGCGCGGTCGGGGTCATGGTCCGCGATGGCGGCGACGATGGCCTCGTGCTCGGCGATGACGGTCGCCAGGCGGCCGGGGTAGGGAAGGGTCATGTGGCGGCAGCGGTCGATCTGCACCTTCACCTGCTGGGTGATCGGCCAGAAACCGGGGTAGCCGGCGATGTCGGCGATCAGCGCGTGGAACGCCTCGTCCGCCTGATGGAAGCCGTCGGCGCAGCCTGAGGCGTCCACCTCGCGCTGGCGCTCCAGATTGGCCTGGAGGGCGGCGACCTGGCTGCGGGTGGCGCGTTCCGCCGCGAAGCGGACGGTCGCCTGCTCCAGCGTCTTGCGGATCAGGTTGGCTTCCGGCAGGGCGGCGATGGGGATGCGGGCCACGAAGGTGCCCGATTGCGGAAAGACCTCCACCAGCCCCTCGTCGGCCAGCCGCAGGACGGCCTCGCGCACCGGGGTGCGGCTGACGCCGAAGGCTTCGGCCACCAGCTTCTCCACGATCGGGTCGCCCGGCTTGCGGGCCAGCGACACGATGTCGGCCCGCAGGTCGCGGTAGATCGCCGCCGCCGCCGTGGTCCCGCGCTGCGACGCGCGGGGCGGCTTGACAATGGCGGGAACGGTCGTGGCCGGGCCCGTAGAAGGTTGGCCTGGGGGCATGGAGGGTCCCTCCGTCAGGGGATCAGCCGTCCAGCACGGACGCCATGGCGTCGCGCGGGATGACGGCGCCGCGGTGCTGGATGACCACGGCGGCGATGCGGTGGGCGGAGCGCGCCGCCTCCACCGGGCCGAGGCCCTTCAGGCGGGCGCTGAGGTAGCCGGCGCTGAAGCTGTCGCCCGCCGCGGTGGTGTCCACGACCTTGGCGACCTTTTCCGACGGCACGGTCTCCTCGAGGCCGGGGGCGGAGACGATGCAGCCCGGCTTCTCCAGCTTGAGCACGATTTCGGTCACACCGGCATCGCGCACGCGGGCCATGGCGGTGTCGGCATCGGCGTCGCCGTAGAGGCCGCGCAGGTCCTCGACGCCCGGCAGGGCGATGTCGGCGCGTTCGAGCATCGCGTCGTAGGCGCGCTGCGCCGTCTCGCGGTCGGGCCACAGGCGGGGGCGCCAGTTGGTGTCGAAGGCGACGCGGCCGCCGCGCTCGCGCAGGCGGTCGAGCATGGGGAACAGCACCTCCCGCCCGCGCTCGCCCCAGATGGCCAGGCTGATGCCCGACATGTAGAGCAGGTCGTAGTTTTCCAGATCGGCGACCAGCGCCGGGCTGTCGGGCAGCACGAACAGGTCGCGGGCCGGCGCGGAATCGCGCCAGTAGAGGAAGCGCCGTTCGCCGCTGTCGTCGGTCTCGATCATGTAGAGGCCGGGGACGCGGTTGGGGACGCGCAGCACATGGCCGGTGCCGACCCCTTCGCCTTCCCAGGTGGCGACCATGGCGTCGCTGTTGCCGTCATCGCCCAGCGCCGTCACGTAATCGGTTGCCACGCCCAGCCGCGCCATGTAGACGGCGGTGTTCAGGGTGTCGCCGCCGAAGCCCATGGTGAAGGTCCCGTCGGGACGGCGCACCAGCTCGATCATGCATTCGCCAAGGGCCGCAACCCGGCGCGCGGACTCACCCATCGCCATCCCCCGTCCGACGGACCAACCCCGCCGGTCTGTGCTAAAGAGTTCGAACAGCACGGGTTTTTAGTCCCGTGCCTCCTGGGGGCAAGTATACTAATATATCAATATCCGAGGCAAGGCTTTTCGGGCCCCGGCCGTTGCTGTGGTCATGCGGCGTTTTGCTGCTGCTTCTTGCGCAGCCGCTCGCGGTGGGCGGTGTAGAGGCCGCTGGCGATGATGATTCCGGTGCCGAGGAAGGTCCAGTGGTCGGGCAGGGCGTCGAAGATCAGGAAGCCCAGCAGCGTCGACCAGACGATCTGCACGTAGGAGCAGGGGGCCAGCACCGACGCCTCGCCGAAGCGGTAGGCCTGCACCATCAGCCATTGCCCCATGGTCGAGACCAGACCGATCAGGGCGCCAAGCGCCACCTCCGTCGCGGTCGGCATGGTGACGTTGAAGGGCAGCAGCACCGTCAGCACGGCAAGGCCGGTCAGGGCGGACCAGATCAGGGTGGTGGTGGGGTGCTCCTGCCCGGTCATCTTGCGGGTGATGACCACGCCGGTCGCCCAACTCATCGCCGACAGGATGGGGAAGATGGCCGCCGGCTGGAAGGCCGCCCCACCGGGCCGGATGACGATCAGCACGCCGAGCAGGCCGACCAGCACCGCCGCCCAGCGGCGTGGCCCAATCTTCTCGCCCAGCACCAGGATCGACAGCACCGTGACGAAGACCGGCGAGACGTAGCTGGTCGCCGCCGCCTCGGCCAGGGGCAGATAATGCATGCCCATGATGAAGAACAGCGCCGACCCCAGCATGCCCAGCCCGCGCAGGACCTGGAGGCCGGGGCTGGCGGTCTTCATCACCGGCGGGCCGCCGCGGATCATCAGAGGCAGCAGCAGCGTGGTGAAGCCGACGTAGCGCATCCATCCGATCTCGATGGAGGGCAGCGTCTGGGCCAGATACTTCGCCGTCGCGTCGGAACAGGAGAAGAAGAAGACCGCGGCGACGACCATCAAAATGCCGCGCACGGGATCGTCGCGGCGCTCGCGGCCATGGGACGGCATGGTCTGGGCGGCGGACACCCCTTCCGGGGGTCGGGAGCAGTCGGGCATGGCCGGAGGGCGCTTCCAGGCAGGAGGGCGGCAAGCGGAAGGATGGCCCGGGTCTCGGCCCGGTTGACCGTCAGGTTACTGATATATCATGCCTGGGAACAATGGTGCGGAGCGTCATGGCAGCCATACGGCCCGGCCCCGCGAATCCACAAGACGGGCCTGCGGGTCAGCCGTCGCCACGCTCCGTCGGGGCGGGCGGGCGCAGGGCCGAGGTCACGGCGGGCGCCGGGCGCAGCAGGGGCGTTGGCGGGTTGATCGGCAGATCCATCAGGCCACGGCGGGCGGCGTTGCGCTCCAACTCGTAATCGGGGTCGGGAAAGCGCTGCAAAAGCGTCTCGTAGGTGTCGCGGGCGGCGGCGGGGCAGCCCAGGATGCGAAACGCCTCGCCTTGCCGCAGCAGGGCGCCGGCCTCCGTGCCGCGGTGGTAGGAGGCGAGGCTGGCCGCCACGGCGAACCAGTGGTCGTAGGCGGTCCACAGTGCCTCCACCGTCGGCCCCTCGCACCGCCCGGCCTCCACCGCCGCCTCCAGCGCTTGGCGATAGGCGGTGTCGGGCGCCGGGCTGGTCATCGCGCAGCCGCCCGCCAGCAGGAGAGCGCCCGCAAGCGCGGTTCCGGCAAACGCCTGTCGGTTGCGGGTCGGCATCGGTTCCTCTCCCCGTTCGCATCCTGTCGCCACCAGTGAAATACAACCCGGTTAAAGCCCGGTTCAAGCCTGAGGGATGGCCTGACGGATCGCCCGTGGGATGGCTGGCATGGAGGTTCGGCGTTGCGGGCAACTCGGGAGGAAAATGCTTCGAATTTCGAGGCAAAGAGCAGCCAAGAATCTACGCCTTAACGGATATTAAAAGTCATATAAAAGCAGGCCGTAACATTATCCCTTGAGGTAAGCCGGATGGTTGACTCGCGGTACAGGAAGGCTATTACCTGAGGGTGTGAGAAAATAAAGCACTCGGAATTAAGGAAAATTTTAAGTGCCTTGTCGTCCCGCCCTCTAGTTGAAACCCCTGTTGCGGAGAATCCCATGCGCGCTGTCCTGGTTGAACCGAATCCCCTGATCGCCGACGCGCTCGGCCGTCAGCTCGGCATGGGGAAGATCCGCTACGACCGCCAGGACTGGGCCGGGCTGGAGGAGCTTCTGCAGGAGCAGGGAGCCGACGGGCTGGGCTACGACGCCATCGTGCTCGGCAGCGTCGACGACCCGGCGCGCTGCGTGGCGGCGCTGCGGGCGCATCAGGTCGGGGCGGCGATCCTCTGCCTGCTCGACCGGCGCTGCGTGACGACGACGGTGGAACTGCTGCACGCCGGGGCCGACGACGTGCTGGTCAAGCCGGTGGTCAGCGCCGAGGTGCGGGCGCGCATCGAGGTGGCGCGGCGGCGCTCGCGCGGCCTGCTGAGCAACGCGGTGCGGGTCGGGCAACTGACGGTGTTCCTCGACGGGCGCGACCCGGAGGTCGCCGGCGAGCGGCTGCGGCTGAGCCAGCGCGAGCACGCCATCCTCGGCGTGCTGGCCGCCCACCACCGCCGCGTCGTCTCCAAGGAGCACATCTACGACGAGGTCTACGGCCTGTCCGGCGCCGACCCGCTCGACAAGGTCATCGACGTCTACATCTGCAAGCTGCGCAAGAAGATCGCCGAGGCCACCGGCGGCGCCCGCTACATCGAGACCGTCTACGGCCGCGGCTACAAGTTCGAAGCCCCGCCCGAGCATGAAGAGGCCGTTCCGGCCGCCGCACCCGCCACCGCCGCCCGCCGCTTCCCGGCCATCCCCTTCGCCGCCTCCGGCCTGCATCCCGGCTGTCTGGTCGCCGCCGAGTGACAGCGCCATAATTTCAAAGTCCCGCCCTACCTTCCGCTTTCGACAATTCGCCCTTCCGACATTTTGAAAGACGCCACGGCTGCGGCCCTTCGGGGCACGGCGGCTGAGCCGCTGTGCGCGGTTGCTGCATTTTTATAAAATGCGTGATTACTTTTAAAAAACGCCAATTTTTGAAGACGTGTTCGTTCCCCTGAAAAGGCTGCGGTTTTTTTACTCCGGTTTAAACGGGGTCGGTCACAGTCGAATGGTCGGTTGCGCGCCCATAAAAACCAAGTGGGAAGGCCCGCGCACCCGGCCCCAGCGTCAGAAAGGCGCTCTGCATCTCGCGAATGGAGATACACATGGCCTCGATTATGACCAACACCTCGGCGATGACCGCGCTGCAGACGCTGCGCCGGGTGACCGACGATCTGGCAACCACCCAGGATCGCATCTCGACCGGTCTCAAGGTCAACAACGCCAAGGACAACGCCGCCTACTGGTCCATCGCCACGACCATGCGCGCCGACGTCGCCGGCTTCAAGGCGGTGAAGGAATCGCTGGAACTGGGTTCGGGCACGACCAACACCGCGTCGGTGGCGTCCAAGAACATCGTCGAGAACCTGCAGACGCTGAAGGCCCGCGTCATCGCCGGCCAGACCAACGGCGTCGACAAGTCGCTGATCCAGAACGACATCGACCAGCTCGTCAAGCTGGTGAAGGGCGCCGCCGCCGACGCCTCCTTCAACGGCGATAACCTGCTGCGCATCACCTACTCCAACGACGGCACGGCCAAGGACCAGAACGTCGACATCCTGGCGTCGCTGAGCCGCAGCGCCGGCACGGTCGATCCGAGCTACATCAGCTTCCAGCGCCAGGACATGCAGGTCACCTCGATCGTCGGCAAGGCGACGATTGAGCAGCAGGTGGACTCCACCAACGACCTGAAGGCCAGCGTCGGCATCGCCATCGGTGCGCCGGACACCACCTTCATCGACGGCCAGAACCTGGGCCTGGGCAACCTGACCCTGAACGTCACCAACGAGGCGGGCACCAAGACCGCCGTGACGGTGGACCTGTCGGGCATCGACTACACCACGGATCTGGCGACCACCCAGGGCCTGATCGAGACGGCGGTCAACACGGCCCTGACCGCGGCCGGCGGCGACTTCCAGGTGGCCTTCAACGGCGACAAGCTGGAATTCACCGACCAGGACCTGAACACCGACGGCAACTTCACCGCCAAGGTGGACAGCCTGTGGGTCGGCTCGAAGGAAAGCGACGCCTTCGGCGGCCTGGCCGACCTGACGCAGATCGACGTGACCTCCAACGCCACCAAGTCGCTCGAGGTCATCAACGGCCTGCTCGACAAGGCCATCGGCAAGGCCGCGGTGATCGGTTCCATCGAGAACCGCGTGTCGGTGCAGAACGACTTCGTGTCGAAGCTGACCGACTCGATGAACAAGGGCATCGGCTCCCTCGTGGACGCCGACATGAACGAGGAATCGAGCCGCCTGCAGGCCCTCCAGGTCCAGCAGCAGCTCGCCACCCAGGCGCTGTCGATCGCCAACCAGGGTCCGCAGAACATTCTCTCGCTGTTCCGCTAACCCGGTCCGGCCGGCGTCCCTCTCCCGAGGGGGCGCCGGCCTCTTTTTCCTTGCCCGATCCGGCTCCCTTTTCGCTGCCCCAGCCCCCTTCCGGCGCCCCCGTGCGCGTTGCATAAGGTGCGACCATGAGCATCGCCGCCTACCAGCAGACGATGGCCGAGTGCGAAGACCCGCGCCGCATCGAATATCTGGTCTTCCTCCGCATCACCCTGGATCTGGAGGCCAACCGCGACGCCGGCTGGCGGTCGGCGGCGCTGAAGGACGCGCTGTGGCGCAACCTGGAACTCTGGAACACGCTGCGCGCCGACCTGCTGGAGGACGGCAACGCGCTGCCCGAGGCGCTGCGCGCCGGGCTGGTCTCGCTGTCCTTCTCGGTGGCGCGCCAGACCACCCAGGTGCTGCGCGGCGAAGCCGACGCGAGCGTGCTGATCGACATCAACCGGTCGGTCATGCGCGGCCTGCAGGGCGTGGCCCGCACCGAGGCTCCCGCCGCGATGGAGGCGTCCTATGGCGCTTAAGCTCCGCCTCAAGCCCTGCGAGCGCGTGGTCATCAACGGCTGCGTCGTGCAGAACGAGAACCGCCGCTACACCCTGACCGTCAGCAACTTCGCGCAGATCATCCGCGGCAGCGACATCATGCAGGAGGACGAGGCCGATACCCCCGTCCGCCGCGCCTACTTCGTGATCCAGAGCATGCTGCTGGACCCCCAGGCCGCGGAACAGTACGGCAGCGTCGTCGCTGGCATGATGGCCAAGCTCTACACCGCCTTCATGCATCCGGAGATGCAGGACCGCATCATGCAGGCGATGAGCAACGTCAGCGACCGCGACTACTACAAGGCGCTGGCCTGCCTGCGGCCGGTGATGGCCTACGAGGACGGGCTGCTGAACGCGCAGCGCTCCTCGCGGGACGAGCGCATTCCCGAGACTCGCGTGCCCCAAACCCACGCGGAGGCGTGACGCCATGCCCGCACCCATCCAGGGACTGACCGGCGGCGTGTCCGGCGTCAACGGCGAGCGCGGCACCGCCAGCGCCGACCTGATCGCCGAAGCCCGCCAGCGCCAGGCCGACCGGCTGCGCGCCGCCCAGGCCGAGGCCGTCAAGGCCACCGAGGTGGTCGAGGAAAGCCGGACATCGGCGGAAGCCGACAACGGCCGCCGGCCCGATCCAATCTTGCCCGACCCCATCCCGCCCTACCGCGTCAACCTCGACCCCGGCACGGGCCGCCTGTCCACCGAGGTGCTCGACACCCACACCGGCGAGGTGATCCTGCGCATCCCGCCCTCCTACGCCGACCCGGCGGAGGACGCGGCGGAGGAGAGCGGCCGGCCGGCGACCCCGGAGGTGAAGGCATGAGCACGCTCCAGGATTATCGCCAGATCGTCCGCAACCAGGACCGCTACGACGCGATGATCCGCTCGCGCCCCGACGTGAAGCGCAACATCGCCTATTTCGAGGCCAACATCGGCAAGATCTCCAGCGCCGAGGAGCTGCTGAAGGACGACAAGCTCTACCGCTTCGTCATGGTGGCCTTCGACCTGGAAAGCCAGACCTACGCGCGCGCCCTCATCCGCAAGGTGCTGGACCAGGGGGTGAAGGACCCGGAGGCGCTGGCCAACCGCATGAACGACGCCAAGTTCAAGGAGATGGCCACCGTCCTGTCCTTCAAGGAGACGGGCGGCGCCACGCTGAAGGAGCCGGCGATCGTCAAGGCCATCGTCGACCGCTACATCGACGTGTCGCTGGAGGTGAAGGCGGAGGAGAGCAACCCGGCGGTCCGTCTGGCGCTCTACTTCGACCGCAAGGCGCCGCGCATCACCAACTGGTATCAGGTGATGGCCGACCGCGCGCTGCAGAAGGTGGTCTTCACGGCGCTCGACATTCCCGAGCAGTCGGCGCTGGGCGATCTCGACCGGCTGGTCGACAAGCTGAAGAAGCGCTTCGACATCGCCGACTTCAAGGACCCGGCCAAGCTCGGGAAGTTCCTGGACCGCTTCTCGGCCATGTACGACCTGAAGAACGGCGGTCCCGCGGGAGCCTCGACAAACCTCCCCTACATCGGGCCGATCAACAGCCGCGGACGCTCCTCGATCGTCGCCATCGACCCGTCCATCACCATGTCGCTGCTGAACTTCCCGCGCTTCTGAGCGGCGGCGTTCCGGCTGACCGAATTCCGGGAGACTGGCTGTGCAGCCGAGCCGACAGGCCAGGCCGCCGGGCGCTTGGCCGCACGTCGTGGCCCTGCTGCCCGGCCCGGACGACCGGGACGAGGACACGGCCCGCGACTCCCTTCATATCCTGCCGATGACGATCCTGCCGCTGGAGACACCCGGCCTGCGCCGGGCGCGGCTGATCAAGAACGTCCGGCTGCAGACGGTGGTGGAGCTGTTCAACGACGTTCACGCCGGCAGCGGGCAGGTCATGCCCAGCCAGTTGCCGCTGCATTTCGGCAACCGCTCGCCCGAGTTGGACCGCGACCTGCTGATGATCGGGCAGATCGCCCAGGCCGCCAGCTTCGACGTCTATTCGCTGCGCATCGAGCTGCGCCGCCTGAAGATCGCGGTGGACGAGCACGCGGCACTCCGCCTGTCGCAGCGCCGGAAGGACCAGCTCACCCGCTACATGCGCGTCTTCACCCGGCCGCTGATCGAAAGCGTCTACGGTAGCGACGACGTGCAGGTGCAGAATGTCGAGGACCTGATCCGCCTGTTCGCCGAACCCGATCTGGCGGAGGTGCGCCGCCGGCTGACCATGATGGCCGACCGGCTGGACATCGCCATGGCCGACATCCCGGCCTTCCTGGAGGAGTATGGCGACATCTTCCTGTCGCTGGCCTATTTCAAGCAGTGCCTGGACGAGATCGTCCCCGACGTGCAGGCCTTCCTGGCCTGGATGGACGCGGTGCGCGGTTTCAGCGAGGTCCGCCGCGACGCCCGGCACGCCCGGATGCTCGACGAGGTGGGGCGCGACCTGACGGAGATCGCCGCCTCGATCACCGGGCGCTTCGAGAGCTTCGACAACCGCTCCAAGGACTTCTGGCGCAACATCAACGCCCAGAGCTTCCGCAGCATCCGCGACCTGATCACCAACCACCACGTCACCATCGGCGGGGTGCTGTGCGGGCTGGCGGTGAAGATGGCCCTGTGGAAGGCCCGTTTCTCCAGCGGCGGCGGCCCGGTCCGCCGGCTGGAGTTCATCCGCTCCGAGATCCTGCCGGGCCTGTCGCACATCCGCTCCCTGGAACGCTCGGCGCGGAGCGGAGGGCGGTAGATGCGGTGCCGCCCCGCGCGCCGGGAGACCGCGCGGTGTCGCGGTCATTCCGGGGCGTAGGTCGATGGCGGCCTCAGAGGGCCGGGTCGCCCTTGCTGTTCATCGCCCGGGCGATTTGGGCGCTGGCCGCGGCCATGGCCTGCTGCGCCGCCTCGTTGGCGGCGGTGACGGCCTTCTGCTGCTGCTCGCTGGCCTGCTGCATCGCCTGACCGCCGGCGCCGGCTCCGCTGGCGGCCTGGAGCGCCTGCGACATGGCCTCGTTCGCCTGGGACATCGCGCCCTGTTCGTCGGCGTGGCCGCCGGGGTGCGCGGTCAGGCCGGGAATCGCCTCCACGGCGTGGCCGGCGAGCTGGATGGCCTGCTCGACGGCGGCCAGAGCCTGCTCCGCGGCCGCGTTCACGCTTTTCACCGCGTGGTCGAGCAGCGCGCTGGCGATTTCGGCAGGCGTCTTGGTGCCTGCCTCGAACGGCGCCGTGTCGGCCGGCGGCGGTGCGTTCACCGCTGGCGCCGCAGGGGACGCCGCAAGCGACGCCGCAGCCGGCGTCTCCGGCGTCGCCGGAGCGGCCGACGGTTCAGGGTTGGGGCTGCTGGGGGGCTGGGAAACGCCCATCCTTCGATCTCCTTCGTCCGGTTCGGTTTTGCGATGCGGGCGCCGCCGGGGCTGTCCGAGCCCTCGCCGCCGTCGGCACCTCCGCCGCCGCTCCGGTTGGCCTGGAGGGTGGCGAGGGCGGTGTGGAGGGCGGCGTGGAAGGCGGTGCACAGGGAGGTGCCGATGGGGGCGCCCCGGTCACCGCCGGTCGCGGCGGGGCCTGTGGAGGCGAGTCCTGTCGCGGCGAGTCAGGCGGCGGCGGTGGTGACGGCGGCGGCGGGGGGATCGGGGCGAAAGCAGCGCAGGGAGATCACCCCCGCGGCCCCCATCTGGATTTCCGCCTGGTTGCCCTTGCCGAAGATGGGAAACAGGCAGGACGCGCCGTCCTGGCCCATGATGCCGCGTTGCGGCGGCGTCGCCGACAGCAGGGCCTGCGCGCCGGCGAGATAGCCGGCCACCAACACGCGCACCGCGTCGCCGGTCTCATCCCGGAAGGCGGTGTCGCGGACGATCTGCAGGGCGCCGTCCGACAGGCGGGCGAAGCCGATCGGCCGGCCGCGCTTCTGCCAGTTGGAAACGGCCCGCGCCACCTCCGCCGGGGCGGCCAGCGGGGGAACCTGCGGGCATTCCAGGAATCCGAAGAGCTGCGGCAGGATGGTGTCCAGCGCGCCGCCGGCCCGCTTCTTCCGGTCGTCCGGCGTCGCGGTCAGGGAGCCCAGCCGGTTCACGTAGATCAGGTAGAACTGATAGAAGTCCGCGAACTCCTGCACGGTGCGCGCCTGCTCCACCGCGAAGGCGGCCGCCTCCTTCTGAAGCTCGGGATTCGCGGTTCCCTGGCTTTCCTTGCGGTAGAGCAGCTCCTGCACCGCCAGCTGCTCGTCGAAGCCCATGAACTGGAAGACCGGAGCCCCGGAGACCCCCAGCCCGGCGAGGAAGGACGCGCTGGCGGCGAAATCGTCCTGCGTCAGGAGATTGTGGTCGGCGAGGATGCGCTTGACCTGGGCCGACACGGTGGCGCTGGTGTCGCCGGATTCGGCGTCGGCCAGCGTGCGCAGGCTGTCCACCCCCAGCGTCATCAGCTTCACCGGGCTGACCATCAGCTTCAGATTGGGCAGCAGGGCCAGCCGCGTTGCGTGAAGGCCCTGCTGGACCTGCTCCACGAGCGTGCTCTCGTCCGGGAAATCGTAGCGCGGACCGGCGTTGCTGATGGCCCAATCGAGCCACTCCGACCCGCCATCGATGAAGGCGAGCGCAAGCCGCCCCAGGTCGGTCAACCCGGCGCGGTTCTGGATCATCTTGTTGGCGACAGAGACGGTCATGGTGGGACACCTGCGTAAGGGTCAGCTCGACGGGAAGCTATTCAGGACCGTGGAGGCCGCGGTACCGATGCTGGTGAAGTCGTTGGCGGCGCTGGTCATCATTCCCTGCGCCTGGGTCAGGGCGGTGACGTATTTCGGGTCGCCGGTCGCCAGAAGCTGCGCCATCGCGACACCGATCGCCGTGGTGGCGATGGTCGAGACGTTGCGCAGCGTGTCCGTCGCGTCCTGCACGGCCATGGCCGTGGACTGGGCGACCGCCTGATAGGCTTTCCCCGCGCCGCTGGTGGTGACGACCTGCTGGCTCATGGTCGCCGTCTGCGTCTGGTTTATGACGTCAATGATCTGGGCATTGACCTTCGTGGGCTCCGACATGAAGGCTCCTCGCTCGTTGTGGCCTGGACGGCCGGCCGCTGGGGGATGGGCGCGGGGTCAATCACGACCCGCCGCTGACGGTGCTGTTTCCAGTGCCGCCACTGACGGTGCTGTTTCCAGTGCCGCCACTGACGGTGCTGTTCCCGGTACCGCCGCTGACGGTGCTGTTTCCGGTGCCGCCACTGACGGTGCTGTTTCCGGTGCCGCCGCTGACGGTGCTGTTCCCGGTGCCGCCATTGACGGTGCTGTTCCCACCGCCGCCGCTGACCGTGGAGGGCAGGGTGGTGAGCGAGGTCGTCAGCAGCGGGGTCAGCGGCTGCAGCGGCGACGCGCTGCTCCCGGAGGTGGGCGCGCCCGAGGGCGGAGGCGGGGGCGTGGTGGGGAAGGGCACGGACAGCATCTTGGCGCAGGCGGCGGTGACCGCGGCGGAATTGACCATGCCGGCGTTCTGCTGGCGGTGCACGGCGTTGTGCATCGCCATGCCGAGCGTCTCGACCATCACGGCGTCGAGCATGGCGAACGACTGCGCGGGGGACTGTCCCGTCAGAAGCGTGACGATGTCCGACGTCGCGTCGATCACCTGGGTGTTCACGGTGCCTTCGTCGCTCATGATTTTGCGGTTCCCTTGGTGATGATCAGCGTGAGGACCTGGGCGAGCGCGGCCTCGGTGATGACCTGGGCGCGCTGCTGGTTGGCGACGGCGTTCTGCATGGCCAAGCCGAGGCTGTTGGCCATGGCGACGTAGGTCATGTCCATCGCCAGGGATGGGGTCAGGCCAAGCGGTATCGCCGTGTTCGCCGCGACCGATCCGGCAAGACTGGAGGAGCCTCCATCCGGCATTCGCACACTCCTGCCTTCAGGCTCCTGCCACTGGCTTCTGCGGATGCGGGCTTATGCGCGACCGGGCGCTTCAACCTGCGGCGGAGGCCGCCCCCGGTGTCCCGAGGGCGGCCCGCCGGCTCTCCTTAGGAGAGGCCCAGGATCTGGGTGGTGACGACGCCGGTCGAGGCCGTGTCGACGGAGTACAGGGTCGACAGGCCCTGCGTGGTGGCCGCCTGCATCACCACGTAGGACTGCTGCTGGTTGTTCGTGGCGTTGTGGGCCGCGTTCGACAGCGCCTGGCTGGTGGCGACGAACAGGTTGCCCATCGCGACGGCCGGGGCGTCGCCCAGGACCTTGGTGTTGACCTGGGAGACCGAGTCCGTGATCTGGTTGTTCAGGGCGGTCGGGAAAGCCATCGTGTTTGCTCCTTACATCAGATGTTGCGTTGGTTCGAGGCCAAAGCGCCGGCGGCGGTGCGGCGGACGGCGGCGGGTGCCGCGTCCGCCGACCGGTCAGCCGAGGAGCTTCGACGTGGCGGCGCCGGTGGTCGCGGTGTCGATGGAGTAGAGCATCGCGACGCCCGTCGTCGTGGCGGCCTGCGCCGTGACGTACATCTGCTGCTGCGCCAGGGTCGCGTTGTGAGCCGCGTTGGCCAGCGCCTGGGCGGTGGCCTGGTACAGGTTGCCCATGGCGATCGCCGGCGAGCTGCCAACGACCTGGACGTTGCTCTGGGCTACGGAATCGGTGATCTGGCTGTTGACTGCCGTCGGGAAAGCCATCTGACGTTATTCCTTGGCGAATGGTTCGGGATGGATGGCCGGCGGCCCGTTCCGGATGCCCGCGGGCGCCCGGTCCTGGCCGGTCGGCTCATCAGCTCCCCAGGATCGACTTGGTGGCGACGCCGGTGGAGGCGGTGTCGATCGAGTAGAGCGTGGCGACGCCCATGGTCGTGGCGGCCTGCATGGTCACGTAGGACTGCTGCTGGTTGTTGGTGGCGTTGTGGGCCGCGTTGGCCAGCGCCTGGGCCGTGGCCTGGAACAGGTTGCCCATGGCGATCGCCGGGGCGTCGCCCAGGACCTTGGTGTTGGCCTGGGTGACGGAATCGGTGATCTGGTCGTTCACGGCGGTCGGGAAAGCCATTTGTTCGTCCTCTTCGGTTGTCTGCCGCCCGCCCGCGATCCCTCATGGAAGGCGGGGTGGCGCAGGTGGTTTGAAACGTCGACGGCGGCGCGGGGCCGGCTTACGAGCCGAGGCCCTTGACGCCGGTGCTGAGGATGCTCTTCGTCGCCACGCCGGTGGAGGCGGTGTCGATCGAGTAGAGCGTGGCCACGCCCTGGGTGGTGGCGGCCTGCGCGGTCACGTAGGACTGCTGCTGGGCGTTGGTGGCGTTGTGGGCCGCGTTGGCCAGCGCCTGAGCCGTGGCCTGGAACAGGTTGCCCATGGCGATCGCCGGAGCGTCGCCCAGAACCTTGGTGTTGGCCTGGGTGACGGAATCGGTGATCTGGTCGTTCACGGCGGTCGGAAATGCCATTGTCTTTCCTCACTGGTGGGGCCGGTTTCAAAGGCGGCCGCTGGTGGCGTCGATCATTCACGCACCCCCATGCGACCATGGGATGCGCGAACAGCGGACGGTGCGACTTTAGCGATGTGAGGTGTCGGCCGATTGGTCTATCCGGCGAAAGACTCCGCCGCATCGCGCGAACTTTGTGCGTCTGGGTTGCGCCATGGCCGGCAATGCGGGGAAAGCGTGTGACGCCGGCCGGACCGATTCTTGCGCGGCGGGAGCAAGAACGCTGACGGGGCCGCGCAACGCCGCGTCCCGGCGCCGCCGACCCGGTCGTTGGAGACCGGCGCCATCCGGCGGAATCGATGGCCGGGGCCCCGGCGACGGGGGATGGCGCAGCGACGCCCCGCGGATTGAGGGGGGCGCCAACGAACTCACGCCACTCTATTCTTGGTCTGGTCTTTGATGCTACTGTCAAAAGGGATCGAAGTCTGGAAGGTGCCCAGCGTGCTCAAGAAAAGTGCAGTATCCGTGGCTGCCAACACTGCCATTGCAACAAATGAAACCAAACGGGCGTCGCACAGCGCATTTGATAATGCGCAGGGGCAGCTGTTCGGCATCATCATGACCGCGTTCGGGATTTCCATCCTCCATGCCGCCGGATTGATCACCGGACAGGCGGCGGGGCTGTCCTTCGTCATCGCCTACGCCACGGGGCTGGATTTCGGCCCGGTGTTCTTCGTGGTGAACCTGCCCTTCTACGCGCTGGCGCTGGCGCGCATCGGCTGGCGCTTCACCGCCAAGTCGCTTCTGGCGGTGACGAGCATCTCGGTGCTGACCACCCTGGCCCCGCAGGCGATCCGCTACGACGCGCTGCACCCCTATGTGGCGGCGGTGCTGGCGGGCTTCTGCATCGGCATCGGGGTCATCGGCCTGTTCCGCCACGGCTCCAGCGGCGGCGGGGTGGGCATCCTCGCCTTCTACATCCAGGAGAAGACGGGCTTCCGCGCCGGCTGGCTCCAGGCCATGTTCGACGTGGTGATCTTCTCCATGGCGGTCTTCGTCATCGATGGGAAGGCGGTGCTGGCCTCGATGCTGGGGGCGGCGGTGCTGAACGCCTTCGTCGCCTTCAACCACCGGACGGACTGGTACGTGGCCCGCTGAGGGCCGCTTCCTTCGGCGGCGACCGGCGGGGCTAATCCGTAGGGGCCTTTGCCGCGGCGGCGTTATCGGTTGGATGATGACCTACCCGATCGAACGAACCCCCGGAGCCCTTCCGCCATGCCGACACCGCCGCAGGGAACGCCCGACCGTGGGCTGAAGCCGTTCATCCTCGCCATTCATCGCGAAGCGCTGGTCACCGCCGCGGCCAAGGGACTGACCGGCACCCTGGCGCAGGTCGCCGCCCTCCAGGACACCGCCAGCCTCGCCTCGGCCAGGGCCGGACGCCCCGTCACGGAGGAGGAGGTGATGCGCCTTCTGCTGCGCGAGCGCCGCGCCCGCGGGATCCTCGAGGCGGCGGAGACGGTCCCGGCCGCGCCGGTCCGCAAGCCGTCGGCCGCACCGTCGCGGTTCCGTCTGGGGCGTTGGCGGACCGTGGCGCTGGGCATGGCCCGCGTGTCGTCCGCCGGGGTGGCGGGAAAGGCCCGCCTGTAGAAATCGGTCGGCGCGCGGTGCGCCGGTACCGAGTGACTACGCCCATTGCCCTGTTGAGTGAGTTGGGAGGCGCACTGAGGCTGTGGCTTCCCCGCCGTTCGGCACGAAACACAACATTGGGAGGTCTCATGTCCGTTCGCCTGGATCGCCGCCAACTGCTGCTGTCTGCCGGCGCCGCCGCGCTGGTGCTGGCCGCGGCGCCGCGCTTCGTTTGGGCTCAAGCAGCAGGCCAGGCACCGGGCGGCAAGGGCTTCACGCTGCCGCCGCTGCCCTACGCGCCCGCCGCGCTGGAACCGCACATCGACGCGACGACGATGAGCGTGCACCACGACAAGCACCATCAGGCCTATGTCGACAACCTCAACAAGGCCCTCGCCAACCATGGCGATCTCCAGGCGATGCCGCTGGCCGACCTGCTGAAGCGCGTGCCGGAGCTTCCGGAGAGCATCCGCACCGCGGTGCGCAACAACGGCGGCGGGCACGCCAACCACAGCATGTTCTGGAGCATCATGGGGCCGAACGCCGGCGGTGCGCCGGACGGCGAGGTCGGGGCGGCCATCACGCGCGACTTCGGCGGCTTCGACGACTTCAAGACGCGCTTCAACACGGCGGGCGCCGGGCAGTTCGGCAGCGGCTGGGTCTTCGTCACCGCCGACCCGTCGTCGGGCAAGCTGGCCATCGCCGCTCGCCCGAACCAGGACTCCCCGGCCATGGAGGGGGTGCCCGTGCTGATGGGCAACGACGTGTGGGAGCACGCCTATTACCTGAAGTACCAGAACCGGCGCGCCGACTATCTGGCGGCCTGGTGGAACGTCGTCGACTGGGGCGCGGTGAACCGCCGCTACGCGGCGATCCGCAAGGGCGAGCTGGTGATCTGACCGGTCCGCTGATCGGAAACGGAAAAGGGCGGCGGGGATGTCCCCGCCGCCCTTCCTGCGAACCATCCGGTCCGAAGCGCCGGTCAGGCGCCCTGGTGCAGGCGGATGTTGAACAGCGGCCCCTGGCTCTGGCGGCGCAGCGTCTTGGCGATGGCCAGCACGGCGAGGTCGGCCAGCGGCTCGACGATGATGACGGTCATGTAGGCGGCGCCGAAGGAGGCGACTTCCGTCATGGTCTCGGCGGTGAAGCCGTGGCCGTAGAAGGCCCAGAAGGCCACCCAGGCGACGATGCCGCCCTGGTAGGCGGTGGAGAGGGCCAGCGCCTGCGAATACTTCAGGTCGACATAGGGGGTGGCGTCGGGAACGATCCGCTTCGCCAGCAGGCTGATGCCCCACAGCGGGACCAGCAGCGTGGTGACGTTCATGCCGTACTGCGGCAGGTCGAAGGGCGCGAAGAACAGGCCCTGGATCAGCAGGCCGGCGGCGAGGCCGATGGAGGCCGCACCGGCGCCGAACAGCAGGAGCAGCGTCGAACCGAGGATCAGGTGAACCTCCGACACGCCCACGGGGTGGTGCGGGAACACCTCGAAGAAGCTGAAGACCAGCGCGGTGGCGATCAGGCTGCGCAGCACCAGCGGCGCGACCCCGCCGTTGTTGCGGACGTCGTCGCGCGCCAGCTTGCCAGCCATCGCGAAGCCGCCGGCGGCCGTCGCGTAGCTGAGAGCGATCTTGGCGCCGTCGACGACGCCGGGTTCGATGTGCATGCTCTATGCCCTTTCCGAGTCTGCCATGCGTTGGGAGGGCGTCGTTGCTGGCAGGCACCGGCATCGCAACCCCCTTGGTCCCCTGGATGGGCGCACCGGGGGACGGCTTGCGGAAGACGGGCGGCCGTCGGGCCGGACATCGGCAAGCGACCACCGGGGCACCCCGCCCGAGGACGTACGTTCGGTTACGGCAGGTCTCCTGGCTCGCGGGTCAAGGCGGCATCGTCCGGCCTTCCCGGCGCCCGTTCCCGCAGGCGGCGCCAGTGACACGGAAAGGACGAGGCCGCTCACCGCTCACAGTTGCGGGGGCAGCGCCGGATTTGCCGTTTCTCCCCGATTGGGGCGACGCACCGGCTTCCCTCTTAGCCCCGCGACCGGAGGACGCGGGGAACCATAACCGGCGCCAGGGTAGGGGCGGGGTCCCCCGCCGTCAAGAGGGGGATGGCGACCCATCGGGGGAGTCGCACGGCTTCCTTGACACCGCTCCCGCGGAACCGACAAGGTCCGGCGGACTGCGCGAGGCCGGATCAACGGGCGAAGGACGGGGTTGCGGGCATGCTACCGGTTCATTTCCTGACCATCGTCCTGAACGGCGATCCCTTCATCCGCTATCACCTGGAGGTGTTCCGCCAACTGCCCTTTCCCTGGCATTGGCACATCGTGGAGGGCGTGGCGGAACTGGTCAACGACACCGCCTGGAGCGTGGCGCAGGGAGGGCGCGTCCCGCAGGACCTTCACCGCGACGGCCTCAGCAGCGACGGCACCTCGGCGTATCTGGACCGCATCGCCGCGGAGGAGCCCGGGCGCGTGTCGGTCCACCGCAAGCCGCCGGGGGTGTTCTGGCGGGGCAAGCTGGAGATGGTGTCCGCGCCGCTGGCCGCCATGACCGAGGAATGCCTGCTCTGGCAGGTCGATGCGGACGAGCTGTGGACGGTGGAGCAGATCACCCGCGCGCGCCGCATGTTCCTCAATTCGCCGTCGCGCACCGCGGCGCTGTACCTCTGCCATTTCTTCGTCGGCCCGTCCCTGCTCCTCGACAGGCTGGACAGCTACGGCAACCACCGCTCCTACGAATGGCTGCGGACGTGGCGCTATCGGCCGGGAGACGCTTGGCAGTCGCACGAACCGCCCCGGCTGACGCGCCCGCAGCCGGACGGGTCCGCGGTCGATCTCGGCGCGGCCAACCCCTTCCTTCACGAGGAGACGGCGGTGGGCGGGCTGGTCTTCCAGCATTTCGCCTACGCCACGCGGGAGCAGGTCGCGTTCAAGGAGGTCTATTACGGCTACGACGGCGCGGTCCGTCGGTGGGACGCGCTGCAGGCGGCGGGGCGGGCGGTCGGCGGCGCCTCCCTCCCGTTGCGCGACTTCTTCCCCTGGGTGACCGACGCGGCGACCGTCACGCGCGCCGAGCATGCCCCGGTGGAGCCGCTGGCGCGCCCCGATGCCGAGGGGACCTGGGCCTTCGTGCCGCCGGCGCGGGGCGCCTCCACCGCCCCGGCGGTGGCGCTGCTGCGGGACTCCGGTCCGGCCGTCCGCCGCCGCACGCTCGTCCCCGGCGAACCGCCGCCCTTCCCGACCGACCTGATCCGGAACGTCGGCGTCTTCCTGCCGGACGGGATGGGCGCCGTTCTGAGGGCGTCCGGCGTTCTGCGGGAGCTGCGGCGGGCCTTGCCGCTGGCCCGGATCACCGTCTTCGCGACGCCGGACGCGGAGGCGGCGCTCGCCCTCTGCCCGTACGTCAACCAGCGCGTCACGCTGCCGCCGCTGAAGGGGCGGGCACCCGACGACCCGCTGGTGACCGCGGTGCGCCGGGAGATCGGCCAGCAGTTCCACGGCGCCTTCGACCTGACGGTCAACCCCAGCCGGGGCGAGGATTCCAGCTTCGCCAACCGCCTGATGCAGGACACCGGCGCGCCGCTCCGCCTCGGTTGCAAGGTCGGCCGGCCGGTGCGCGGCTATTACGCCGACGCCTTCCTGACCCATGTCGCGCCGACTCCCGCCGTCCTGCTGGGCGCGCTCGCCGCCGGGGAGCCGGATCTTGCCACGGAGGTCTGGACCTCGCCTGCCGGCGAGCGGGCCGCCGCCGCGCTCCTGGCCGAGGGCGTTCCGGCGCGCTGGCGCTGCGCGGTCGGGCTGTCCGCGTCCGTCGGCAGCGGGAGCTTGGCGGAGCTGTGCCGCCGCCTCGCCGCGCGGGGCGACACCGCCCTGGTCCTGGTCGGCGAGGAGGCGGCGAAGGGGGCCGCGGCGCGCATCGCCGGGGAAACCGGGGCCACCTGCGGGAACGCGGTGGGGAGGCTGGGCTTCGACGGGCTGTCCGCCCTGCTGCGGCGCTGCGACCTGTTCGTCGGGACCGGCGCGCCGGCGGAGGACATCGCCGCGGCGGCCCGGCTTCCCATGGTGGGAACCGGCCCGCAGCAGGGCGATCCGACCGCCGAGGCGATGGAGGGCGCCATCGCGGCTTGGCTGGCCGACCGCGCCTATTGATGGGCGTTCCCGCCGGGTCTGTGGGATCCGCGAGGGGAAGCGTGGAAAAACGGAGGGGCAGGCGCGCAAGGCGCTTGTGTTGGCGCGTTTGCGCCGCAATGATCCGCCCCCACCGAATCCCGGACGGCCGCAAGCGGCGCGCCGCAGCGGGGCAAAACCATGGATTGAATCCGGCGGCCCGGTAAGCACACGATGCGCAGAGCAGTCATGAAACCCCGTGCGGATTGGCGTCCGGGGCTCCGCAAATACCCCTACGGCGTTCGCGCCATGAGCGCCGGCGCCTTCTGGCGCGAGGACGTGCGGTACGAGTTCTCCGCCCACCAGATCGACCTGATCGAAAGCGTCGCGGATGAGCTGCACACCATGCTGCGCGAGGCGCTGCGCGCGACGGTGGACGGTCGGGCGCTGGCCCGGCTGGGGGTGCGCGGCGGCGTGGCGCGGCTTCTGGAATCCTCCTGGAACGACTACTGGGCCGCGGGCCGACTGAACGAGCGGGCCGGCGCGCTGATCGGGCGGCTGACGCTGGCCTATGACGGGCGCGATTCGGTCAAGCTGCTGGCCTGCAACTACGACACGCCGGAGGGGTTGTTCGCCGCCTCGATCATCCAGCGCAACTGGCGCGAGGCCCTGATGGCCGACGCCAACCAGTTCAACGGCCTGCACGAGGGGCTGGTGGAGCGCTGGGAGGAGCTGGCCGCGGGCATGCCGGGCCGCGGACTCCTCCATCTGGCCTGCGCCACCCCCGACCCGATGCGCGAGAGCGAGCTGGTCTATCTGGCCGCCACCGCGGCGGAGGCCGGGATCGCCACGCATCTGCTGCCGCTGCAGAGCCTGGGCTGGGACGGCCAGCGCTTCATCGACGACGAGGGGCGGCCCGCCTCCTGGCTCGCCAAGATCTACCCGTGGCAGGGGCTGGCCGACGACGCCTTCCTGCAGAAGCTGCGGATGGGCGGCATGAGCATGCTGTCGCCGCTGTGGTGCTGGCCGATGTCGAACCACGGGCTGCTGGCGACGCTCTGGGCGCTCTACCCGCGCCACCCGAACCTGTGCCGCGCCGCGCTGGACCCCGAGGAGCTGGCCGGTTGCGACGCCGTGACGGAGCGCAGCCTGTTCGGGCTGGACGACGCCGCCCAGCGCATGACCGCGCACGGCAGCATCGTTTCGGACACCGGCAGCGCCGAGTATCCGGGCGGACGGGTGTGGCTGGAAACCCCGCCGATCTTCGAGGAGGAGGGCGTCCACGCGCTCCTGCACTGCTGGATCATCGGGGACAAGTGCCTGGGCATGTCGGTCCGCGAGTCCGCGGACCCGCGGGTCGGCTCCGACGCGGCAATGGTGCCGCACATCTTCCGCGGCTGACGCGCCTTTCCAAAGGCGGGCGGAGCCGCCTGAGGAGCGGATTGAGCCCGCCCCGTCTGTGAAGGGCAGGGCGGGCGTGTCGATTGCGATCCGCCGGGAAGCTCAGCGGCCTCGGCCGGGGGCGAAGGGGTTGGGCAACGGCGAGCCGAAGGCCGCCCGGCGGGCGTCCCGCCACGCGACGTCGTTGCCGACGCCGCTGTGGGTGGCCGACACCGACACCACCTGGCTCTGGTGGCGCAGCCAGCCGCGCAGCTTCTCCTCGAACCGCTGGGCGTCCTGAGTGTCCGCAACCTCCAGTTCCATCGTCATCTGCAACTCGGTCTTCATGGCGTTCCTCCTGTGGACCGTTCCGTTGAGCAAACAGCCGGGCGTGTCACTGGTGCCGAAAAAACAGAAAAGGGCGGGGAACTTTCCCCGCCCTGCGCCGCAGAACCGCTGATGCGATGGCCGTCGATGCGCTGCGCGCCGCCGTTCACTTCCCTTCGGGCTTCGCCGGGCGGGCCGGCTTGGCGATGCTGGCGATCTGCTTCTGCAGGTCGTCGATCTGCTTCTGCAGTTCCTCGTAGGTGTGGGCGGCCGCGACCGCACCGTTGGGCGGAGCGGCGGACGGACCGGGAGCCGCCGGGCGGGGCGGGGGGGCGGGGTGCTCGCCGGGCTGCCCGTCCTCAGCGCCGCCGAAGGGCGAGAACATGCGCATGGCCCGTTCGAACATCGCCATGTTCTGCTTGCCGACCTCTTCCAGCCGGCCGAAGGGGAACATGCCGCCCAGCGTGTTCTGGAAATAGTCGCGCATCTGCTCCTGGTTGCGCGAGAACGACTGCATCGAATATTCGAGGTAGCGTGGCACCATCCACTGCATGTTGTCGCCGTAGAAGCCGATGAGCTGGCGCAGGAAGCTGATCGGCAGCAGGTTCTGGCCCTTGCTCTCCTCCTCCACGATGATCTGCGTCAGCACCGAGCGGGTAATGTCCTCCCCGGTCTTCGCGTCATAGACCACAAAGTCGAGGCCGTCCTTGACCATCTGACAGAGATGGTCGAGCGTCACGTAGCTGCTGGTCGCCGTGTTGTAGAGCCGCCGGTTGGCGTACTTCTTGATCGTGATCGTCGCGGACTTCTGGTCTTCCTTGTCGGCCATCGCTGTTTCTTTCAAGAAGGGTCGTGCGGCGGGTATGTTCCAGATATAAGGACTACTCGAAGGAATGCACCCTGTCCAGTGCTGTGCCGCAGCGCTGCGACCCCAGGTGGACATCCCCCCGATAATTCGGGATTCGCGACATTTTTGATCGGTCCTTCGCGGCTCTGGTCAAGCGCACCGCCTCCCCCATATACTCCCGGCCATGGCCGAATCGTCCGAATCCGACATCCCGTCCCTGGAAACGCTCGCGCAACGGTACCTCGACCTGTGGCAGGAACAATGGGCGGCCTGCGCCGCCGATCCCGAGATGGCCGATGCCGCCGCCCGCCTGTTCCAGATGATGGCGCAGGGCGCCGCGGCGATGGCGCCCTTCGTCCTGGGGCCGGGCGGTTTCGCCTACAGCAGCGCGCCGGGCACCGGCTGGAATCCGACGCCGGCCCCGTCCCAGCCAGCCTCATCCCAGCCGTCCTCCGAGGGAGAACCGCGTGACCGGGGACAACGCCACGATCCCCCCGCACCCCACACCACGGCTGGGGCCGCGGCCCCTGGCGCTGCATCTGGCGACGGTGGCGGCGACGCTGCTCAGCTCCTCCGCCGCATTGCCGCACTTGAGGAACGGCTCGCTGCCATGGAAGCCGCATCTGCGGGAACGGGCGGAGGACCTGCGCCGACGGATCGCCGCAACCGACGCGGACGCGTTCGCCCAGGCGGTTGACCGGGAGGTCCGCCGCCAGCTCTCGCTCGCCTTGACGGGGATCGAGCGCTACCGCCGCCATCCCTACCGCCGCGACCTTCCCGACCCGCCCGTGCTATGGACGGAAGGGGCGTCCCGGCTGCTCGACTACGGCGCCCTCGGCCCGGCGACCGGCGCGCCGGTGCTGTTCGTGCCGTCGCTGGTCAACCGCCATTACATCCTCGACCTGTCGGCGCGCAAAAGCCTGATGCGCTGGCTGGCCGCGCAGGGGCTGCGCCCCTTCCTGATCGACTGGGGCACGCCCGGCCCGCTGGAGCGGCGCTACAGCCTGACCGATTACATTGCCGGACGGCTGGAACGGGCCCTCGCCGCGGTGGTGGAGGCGGTGGGCCGGCCGGTTCCGGTGGTCGGCTACTGCATGGGTGGGCTGCTCGCCACCGCGCTGGCGCAGCGCCGCCCCAAGGAGGTCGCGGCGCTCGGCCTGCTCGCCACGCCCTGGGACTTCCACGCCGAGGACGCGGGCATGGCCCGCCGCGCCGCCGCCGTCTTCCAGCCTTTCGGCCCGCTGCTCGACGCCTGGGGGGAATTGCCGGTGGACGTGCTGCAGGGGCTGTTCGCCCAGCTCGACCCGCTGCTGGCGCTGAAGAAATTCTCGCAGTTCGCCCGCATGGATCCGGACAGCCGCGCCGCGCTCGCCTTCGTGTCGCTGGAGGACTGGCTGAACGACGGGGTGCCGCTGGTCGCCGGGGTCGCCCGCGACACGCTGGCCGGCTGGTACGGGCGCAACGACACGGCGCGCGGCGAATGGCTGGTCGCCGGCCTGCCGGTCGAGCCGGCGCGGCTGCGGATGCCGGTCCTGGCGCTGATCCCGGAACGCGACCGCATCGTTCCGCCGTCCTCGGCGGTGGCCCTGGCAAGATCAATCGACCGCGCGCAAATGATCAGGCCGCCGCTCGGTCATATTGGCATGGTGGTCAGCGCCGGAGCCGAAACAGGCGTCTGGCGACCCCTGGCCGAATGGCTTAGTGCGGCAGGATAACCGCAGCCAGTCAGGTGTCTTGCATTGCGGGAAATCCGCGCATAAGGTTTTTCCCACTCCGTGCGGCCCACTGACACGATAATAAAACTGACAAAATCTGAGGAGCGTCAACATGACCGAGGTTGTGATCGCCAGCGCAGCGCGTACTCCCATTGGCAGCTTCAACGGGGCGCTCAGCAGCGTGCCGGCCCATTACCTGGGTGAGATCGCCATCCGCGAAGCGCTGAGCCGCGCCAAGACCGACGCCGCGGAGGTGACCGAGGTCATCCTGGGCCAGATCCTGACCGCCGGTCAGGGCCAGAACCCGGCCCGCCAGGCCGCCGTCAACGCCGGCATCCCGGCCTCCGCCACCGCCTTCGGCATCAACCAGCTCTGCGGTTCGGGTCTGCGCTCGGTCGCGCTCGGCTACCAGGCGATCCGCAACGGCGACGCCGAGGTGATGGTCGTCGGCGGCCAGGAGAGCATGAGCCAGGCCCCGCACGTCATGCATCTGCGCAACGGCGTGAAGATGGGCGCCGCCGAGATGCTCGACACCATGCTGAAGGACGGCCTGATGGACGCCTTCAAGGGCTACCACATGGGCACGACGGCCGAGAACGTCGCCCAGAAGTGGCAGCTGACCCGCGAGGAGCAGGACGTCTTCGCCGCCGCCTCGCAGCAGAAGGCCGAGGCCGCCCAGAAGTCGGGCCGCTTCAAGGACGAGATCATCCCGGTCACCATCAAGGGCCGCAAGGGCGACATCATCGTCGCCGACGACGAGTATCCGAAGCACGGCACCACCGCGGAATCGCTGGCCAAGCTGCGTCCGGCCTTCTCCAAGGAGGGCACGGTGACCGCGGGCAACGCGTCGGGCATCAACGACGGCGCCGCCGCGCTGGTCCTGATGACCGCCGAGAACGCCGCCCGCCGCGGCCTGACCCCGCTGGCCCGCATCGTCTCCTGGGCGACCGCCGGCGTCGATCCGGCGATCATGGGCACCGGCCCGATCCCGGCCTCCCGCCTCGCGCTGGAGAAGGCCGGCTGGAAGCACGAGGACCTGGACCTGATCGAGGCGAACGAGGCTTTCGCCGCGCAGGCCCTGGCCGTGAACAAGGACCTTGGCTGGGACACCTCCAAGGTCAACGTCAACGGCGGCGCCATCGCGCTCGGCCACCCGGTCGGCGCGTCCGGCGCCCGCGTCCTGACCACCCTGCTCTATGAGATGCAGAAGCGCGACGCCAAGAAGGGCCTCGCCACCTTGTGCATCGGCGGCGGCATGGGCATCGCCCTCACCGTCGAGCGGGGCTGATGACAAGCGGGCCGTTCCCTCCGGGGTGCGGCCCGTTTCGTATGTGTGCCTACAGAAACCCATAAAGAATCCAACATCAAGCTCTGGGGGAGGAGCCAATGGCTCGAGTTGCAGTCGTCACGGGCGGAACGCGCGGTATCGGCGAAGCCATCTCCGTCGCGTTGAAGAACGCCGGCTATGTCGTCGCCGCCAACTACGCCGGCAACGATGAGAAGGCGAAGGAATTCTCGGCCCGCACGGGCATCGCGGTCTACAAGTTCGACGTGTCGGACTTCGACGCCGTGAAGGATGGCATCGCGAAGATCACCGCCGAACTCGGGCCGGTGGACGTGGTGGTGAACAACGCGGGCATCACCCGCGACGGCGTGATCCACCGCATGACCCCGCAGCAGTGGAACGACGTCATCGCGACGAACCTCACCTCCTGCTTCAATCTCTGCCGCAACGTCATCGACGGCATGCGCGAGCGCGGCTTCGGCCGCATCGTCAACATCGGCTCGGTGAACGGTCAGGCCGGCCAGTACGGTCAGGTGAACTACGCCGCCGCCAAGTCGGGCATCCACGGCTTCACCAAGGCGCTGGCCCAGGAGGGTGCTGCCAAGGGTGTCACCGTCAACGCCATCGCGCCGGGCTACATCGACACCGACATGGTGCGCGCGGTGCCGCCCAACGTGCTGGAGAAGATCGTCGCCCGCATCCCGGTCGGCCGTCTCGGCAAGGCCGAGGAGATCGCTCGCGGCGTGCTGTTCCTGGTCGGCGACGACGCCGGCTTCATCACCGGCTCGACCCTGTCGATCAACGGCGGCCAGCACATGTACTGATCGGCCGGTGCCTTGACTCCCGGGTCTGCGGACCCGTTTGAAGCGACACGAAGCCTTCGCCCCTCTCCCGCCACCGCGGGGGAGGGGTTTTTCTTTTCCTCGCTCCCAAACGGCCGACTGGCCTGGGGGCGCAATTCATTTTGAGTTGCACCGCAAAAAATAGAGAACTCTTATAAACTATATACATACTCCTATATGCACGCTTTAGGTGTGGACTCAAACGACCGAAAAAATTAAAACTGAATTCGAGAAATCTTCGAGTTCATACAGGCCAAGAAATGAAAAAACGAACTGCGGGAATTGCGACCCTTCGTGTTGCCGTCTTGACGCTGGCGTTGGCTGGTTGCGCGACGGCGGACCAGCACAGGGCGGCTGTGGCGAACAATTCAAATGATCGGGTGACGGTCGGAACGGTCCAGCGCGAAATTCGCGTCGGCATGTCTTCCGCGGACGTCGTTCAGGTCCTGGGTTCGCCGAACATGGTGACCACGGACGAGCAGCGGCGTGAAAGCTGGGTCTACGACAAAATCTCGACGGAAACGGCCTACTCCACGTCCCAGGGAGGCGTTTCCGCTCTGGTCCTTGGCGGCGTCCTGGGGCCGGCCGGACTCCTGGGGGCGGGGGTTTCGCCGGGCTATGGTGAGGCCAGCGGTGCGAAGTCCGTAACGCAGCGCACTCTGACGATCATCATAAAGTTCGACAACGCTCAGCGCGTTCGGGACTTTGCCTATCGCACGTCGAGCTTCTGAGCGGGGGCCTTGTGATGAAGAAGACGATCGCGGCAACTTTGGCTGCCGCCTTTCTCATGTCCGGTTGCCAGCAGACCATTCCCAAGGAAGCCCTCCAGCTTTCCCATGAGAGCCTGCAGCAGCGGCAAATGCAGACGCGTCGCTTCGACACCAGTGAAGAAGCCAAACTGCTTCAGGCGAGCGCGGCGGTCATCCAGGACCTTGGCTTCACCATTGACGAGAGCACGGTTCCCGCCGGTCTGATCGTCGGTTCCAAAGACCGCGACGCGACCGAGGCCGGGCAGGTTGCCGGCGCGGTCGTCATGGCCGTCCTGTTCGGTGCAAACGCGATGCAGTTCGACACCAAACAGAAAATCCGCGTCAGCCTCGTGACGCGACCCATTGACGATCAGAAGACGGCCGTCCGGGTCACGTTCCAACGCATTGTCTGGAACAACCACAACGTGGTGTCGAAGATCGAAGGGCTGACCGATCCGGTGATGTATCAGCAGTTCTTTGACAAGCTCTCCCAATCCGTGTTCCTGACGGCCAACGAGATTTGATGATCATGAAGAAGTTTTTTGCTTTTCCGATGATCGCCCTGGCGATGACCGTCAGCGCCTGTCAGACGGATTCGCGCAGCCAGGTCCTCGAAACCTCCAAATCGCAGGTTCAGGTTCGGTCTTATCAGACGCGGGCCTACGACACCACCGACCAGCAGAAGATGCTGCGCACCATCATCGCGACGCTTCAGGATCTCGGCTTCGTGGTGGACAAGGCGGACGCGACGCTCGGTACGGTCAGCGCCACGAAGCTGGACGGCTATCTCCTGCGGATCACGGTGACCACGCGGGCTCGCGGCACCACGCAGACGCTCGTCCGGGCCAACGCCCAGTACAACATCATGCCCGTGGAAGATCCGGCGCCCTACCAGAGCTTTTTCGACGCCCTGTCCAAGGCGATGTTCCTGGAGGGGCATCAGGTCGACGCCTGATCACCGCCGGCGGCGGCCTTCATCATGGTGGAGGCTGCCGCACCGGGAACCCGAAAAAGCGAAACCCCCGCGCGGGGGGCGGGGGTTTCAGCGGCTGTGCCAGGACATCCGCAATGGTTGAGCCGTCTCAACGGCAATGTTCAGAAATGTGTGGCCGAACAGGTCGGCTTCCTCAAGTAAGCGCAGGTGGACTCATGATGATCACACCCTCCTGGCTACGGGAACATTTGCTGTGATGAGAAGCTGGCTTTTGGGCCAACTTGATGCGGTGTCCACCGCGTCTTCACCTCAACCAGTGTTGCTCTGAGAGATAGCCTGCTCTTCCTGGCGGGGGTTGTCAATACCCGAACTGCGGTCCTGTTGCCGCTTGATGACGGGTTTTTGACGTCACTTGAACTGGAAGCCGACCGGCCTCTTGTCGTCCAGCGAGACCACCGCGCAGCCGCCCAGCGCCGGGCCGACCGACAGCTCGCCGTAGGCGGTGACCGCCCCTTCCTCCTTCAGGCGGCCGACGAAGCCGCCGCCATCGCTGCGGGCGACCCAGGCGAAGGGGATCCAGGTCTGGCGCACCGGCTGGCCGCCGGCGCGGACCACCGCGGTGAAGGCGTCGGCGGTCGGGGTGCCCGGCGGGAAGACGGCGAGCACCGTGCCGCCGTCCTCCTCGTTGAGAGCCGCCTGCTTCAGCGCCACCCCCGTCACCGCCGCCCAGACGACCAGCGCCAGCGCGCCGAGCGCCAGCGCGAAGCCGTGGCCGAAGCCGGGAGAGGAGGCGGGCGCCGGGTTCGTCATGACCGTCAGGCCTTCGCTTCCGCCGCCAGGGCGGGGGCGGGCTTCTCGGCGATCGGCCAGTTCACCACCGCGGCGGCAAAGGCCAGGGCCACGCTGGCCCACCACACCATGTCGTAGGAGCCGATGCGCTCGTACAGCACGCCGCCCAGCCACACGCCGAGGAAGCCGCCCACCTGATGGCTGAGGAAGGCGAAGCCGTAGAGCATGCCGAGATAGCGCGTGCCGAACATCAGAACGACGAGGCCGGAGGTCGGCGGCACCGTGGACAGCCAGAGCAGGCCCATCGCCGCGGCGTAGAGGATCACCGAAACCGGGGTGACCGGCAGCAGGATGAAGAGCGCCGTGCACAAGCCGCGCAGCGTGTAGTTGGCGCAGAGCAGCAGGCGCTTGCTCATCTTGCCGCCCAGCACGCCCGACATGTAGGAGCCGACGACGTTGAACAGCCCGATCAGCGCCATCGCCCAGGAGGCGAGGCCGGGGCTGATCCCGGCGGCGGTCAGATAGGGCGGCAGGTGCGTGGTGATGAAGGCGAGCTGGAAGCCGCAGACGAAGAAGCCGGTGACCAGCAGCACGTAGCTGCGGTGCTTGAAGGCCTGCCGGATCGTCGCGGCGAAGCCGATGTCGGCCCCGGTGACGGCCTGCGCGCTCTTCGACCCGGCCGCCCCGGCGAAGGAGGAGGCGAGCACCGGGATCATCAGCATCGAGGCGCCGAACAGGATCAGCGCCGTCTGCCAGCCGTAGGCGGCGATGAAGGCTTGGCCGGTGGGGGCGAACAGGAACTGGCCCATCGAGCCGGCGGCGGTGGCGACGCCCATCGACCAGCTCCGCTTCTCCGGCGGGACGATGCGGCTGAAGCCGGCGATGACGATGCCGAAGGACGCCCCGGCCAGACCCAGACCGATCAGCAGGCCGGAGCTGAGATGCAGCATCAGCGGCGTGTCGGCGTAGGGCATCAGCGCCAGCCCCAGCGCGTAGAGAACGCCGCTGATCCCCAGCACCAGCGCCGGGCCGTAGCGGTCGCAGAGCGCGCCGGCGAAGGGGGTGCCGATGCCCCAGACCAGATTCTGGATGGCGATCGACAGGGCGAAGACGTCGCGGCCCCAGCCGTGCGTCTCCGACAGCGGTGCAGTGAACAGGCCCATGCTGGACCGCGGGCCGAACGCCAGCATGGCGATCAGGCAGCCGCAGGCGACGACGAATCCCGGCGTCCGCCAGGAGCGGGGCGACGGCGCCCCGCCCACCCGGTTGCTGGTGTCCAAGTTATCCTCCCTCGGCGCGGGCTGTGGCCGGTGCGGCAACGCTGGCCCGCGTCTCATCAGGGTCACACGATAAGCGTGCGCCGGGCGTGCAGCAAATTCACAATGGGAAAGAAGGTTATTCGGCCGCGGAATGGCAGGGCAGGGGCAGAGGCGCCTCTTCCGCCGGGGGCAGCAGGTCCAGCAGGCTGTCCTCCAGCGCGTCGAAGACGGGGCCGATGCGCCCGGTGAAGCGGCCGCGCAGCAGCCAAACCGCGACGGTCAGCGCGAAGTCCGGGCACTCCAGCGGCCGCACCTGCGTGGCGTGCAGCGTCGGGGCGATGAGCCGCAGCGGCGCCAGCCCGAACCCGACGCCGCGGGCGACCAGGGACAGCAGCAGCGACTGGTCGAACCCCTCCACCGTGACGTTCAGCGCCGGTCCGTGCTGAGCCATCGCCCGGCCCATGGCGGTCCGGTACTGGCAGCCCTCGGGCTGGAGCACCCAGCCCACCGCGTTCATCGCCGGCAGGGTCCAGTCCCGCTGGCCGGCCAGCTCGGCCGACGCGACGATCCGCACCGGCTCGCGTGAGATGCAGACGGCGTCCAGGTCGTCCGGCGGCGTCTGGGCGTCGTGGGTCAGCACCAGCGCGCCGTCCAGCGTGCCGTTGCGCACCTGTTCGACCAGCGGCGTGCTCCAGTCCGAATGCAGGCGGATGGTCAGGCCGGGGAAGGCGGCGCGCAGCCGGTCCAGCGGATGGTGCGCGGCAATGGCGCTCAGCACATGGGCCACGCCCAGCCGCAGCAGCCCCTTGGGCTGGGCGGCCCCGGCGAAGGCGTCCGACAGCTCGTCCGTCGCCTTCAGCACCCGGTGCGCGTGGGCCAGCGCCATCTCGCCGTCGCGGGTCAGGGCCAGCGGCTTGGTCTGGCGGTCGAACAGCGGCACGCCGAGCTCCGCCTCCAGCCGCTGGATCAGGCGCGAGACGGCGGACTGGGTCAGCCCCAGCCGGTGCGCGGCCTCCTGCACCGACTGGGCTTCGGCCACGGCGACGAAGGTGCGGATCTCGTTGAGCTTCATGGCGGCGTCCGGGGCGGCGGTTCGTTCGGCCTCTTGGCCACTGGTATCCGACTGTCCCCCTGGGTTAGCGTCGGGTCAAGCGCAACGAGGAGCAACCATGTCCAGCACACCCCCCGCCGACCGTTCCGGCCGTGAATACCCCGACCGTCCCTGGGTGGGGGTGGGCGCCGTGGTGTGGCGCGGCGACCGGG
The DNA here is from genome assembly GCF_007827815.1 of Azospirillum brasilense. Classification (GTDB taxonomy): domain Bacteria; phylum Pseudomonadota; class Alphaproteobacteria; order Azospirillales; family Azospirillaceae; genus Azospirillum; species Azospirillum brasilense_C. Next base: position 22,850 of record NZ_VITH01000022.1, on the reverse strand, counting down.
TGCTGCTGATCCGCCGGGGCCGTCCGCCGCGCATGGGGCAGTGGAGCCTGCCGGGCGGCGCCCAGTCGGTGGGCGAGACGGTGTTCGAGACGGCGGTGCGCGAGGTGCTGGAGGAAACCGGCCTGCACGTCGTGCCGACCGAGGTGGTCACGGTGGTGGACGCCATGACGCTCGACGACACCGGAGCCGTCCAGTACCACTACACCATCGTCGAGGTGGCGGCGGAGAGCCCGGAGGGCGAGGCGGTCTGCGCCGACGATGCCCTGGAGGCGCGCTGGGCCACCATTGAGGAGGCCGCGGAACTGACCGAATGGGACGAGACGGAGCGGGTCATCCGCCTGTCGGCGTCGCGGCGAGCCGCCGGATGAAGTCGGGGACCTGCGCCGTGTCCAGGGGCTTGGCCAGCAGATAGCCCTGGATGCGGTCGCAGCGGTAGGCGCGCAGGTAAAGAAGCTCGTCGTTGGTCTCCACCCCCTCGGCGATCGCCTGCATCCCCAGCGCATGGGCGAGGTCGATGATGGCGCGCACGATGGCGGCGGCGTCGCGGTCCTGGACCATAGCCTGCGTGAAGTGCTTGTCGATCTTCAGCGCCTCCACCGGCACGCGGCGCAGCAGGGACAGCGAGGAATAGCCCGTCCCGAAATCGTCCAGCACCAGCCGCACCCCGGCGCCGCGCAACTGCGTCAGCACCTCGCGCGAGGACTCGCTGTGCTCGAACAGGGCGGTTTCGGTCAGTTCCAGCTTCAGGTTGGCGGCGGGCAGGCCGGTTTCGGCGAGGATGCCCAGGACGGTGCGGGCGAAGCCGGGGTCCTGCAACTGCCGCGCCGACAGGTTCACCGCCACCGGCACGTCGGCGATGCCGTCCTGCATCCAGCCCGCGGCGGTCTCGCAGGCGCGGCGCACCGTCCATTCGCCGAGAATGTGGATGGCGTCGCTGGTCTCCGCCATGGGAATGAAGACGTCGGGCGGGATCACCGTTCCGTCGTCGAGCCGCCAGCGCGACAGCGCCTCGAACCCGGTCAGACGGCCGCTGTGGGTGTCGGCCTGCGGCTGGAAGGCGAGGCGCAGCTCGCCATGCCGGATGGCGTCGCGGACGCGGTCGGAGAAGGTGCCGGCACCCGGCGCGATGGCACCCGGCGCGACGGTCGCGTTCTGGTTCACCGCCATATCCCCTCCGGTCCGGCCCTCGGTTGTCGCCCATCCAATGGGACTTAACAGCCGAAACGAGGCTTGTTAACCATATCTCAGGGGTATTTAAGCGGTTTTTCCAGTTTTACGAAAGGGTTAACGGATTTCTCGACGGTGATAAGATTGGGTGTTGTTAACCCCTTCTCCCTCGCAGAGGGGAAGGGGTTAACGGAATTCCAATCAGACGTTGAAGCGGAAATGGAAGATGTCGCCGTCGTTGACGACGTATTCCTTGCCTTCCTGGCGCATCTTGCCGTTGTCCTTGGCGCCCTGCTCGCCGCCCAGCGTGACGTAGCTGTCGAAGTCGATGGTCTCGGCCCGGATGAAGCCGCGCTCGAAATCGGTGTGGATGACGCCCGCCGCTTCCGGGGCCTTGGCGCCGCGGCGCACGGTCCAGGCGCGGGCCTCCTTCGGGCCGACGGTGAAGAAGGTGATGAGGTCGAGCAGTTGGAAGCCGGCGCGGATCAGCTTGTTGAGGCCGGTCTCCTCCAGACCGAGGGATTCCAGGAACTCCTGCTTCTCGGCGGCGTCGGAGAGCTGGGCGACCTCCGCCTCGATGGCGGCGGAGATGACGACCATGCCGGCGTTCTCGGCCTTGGCCTTCTCGGCGACCTTGGCGGTCAGGCTGTTGCCGGTGGCGGCGGAGGCCTCCTCGACGTTGCAGACGTAGAGGACCGGCTTGGCGGTCAGCAGCATGAACTGCTTGAAGACCGGCTTCTCCTCCTCGCTGACCTCGACGACGCGGGCCGGCTTGCCGTCCTGGAGGACCTTCAGCGCGCGCTCCATCAGATCGGCCTTGATCTTGGAGTCCTTGTCGCCGCCCTTAGCCTTCTTCTGGAGGCTGGTGAGCTGGCGCTCCAGGCTCTCCATGTCGGCGAGCATCAGCTCCGTCTCGACCACCTCGGCGTCGCGCAGGGGATCGACGTTGCCTTCCACATGGGTGACGTCGTCGTCCTCGAAGCAGCGCAGGACGTGGACGATGGCGTCCACCTCGCGGATGTTGGCGAGGAACTGGTTGCCCAGACCTTCACCCTTCGAGGCGCCGCGGATCAGGCCGGCGATGTCGACGAATTCGAGCTGGGTCGGGATGGTCTTCTGCGACTTGGCGATGGCCGCCAGCTTGTCCAGCCGCGGGTCGGGCACGCCGACGCGGCCGACGTTCGGCTCCTTGGTGCAGAAGGGGAAGTTCGCCGCCTCGGCCGCCTGGGTGGCGGTCAGCGCGTTGAACAGGGTCGACTTGCCGACGTTCGGCAGGCCGACGATGCCGCAATTGAAGCCCATGGGGGTGCTCGCCGTCGGAAATCTCGGGAATTGGGGCGCTTTATCCTACGTGGAGCCGCAAAGCGCAAACGGGAAGTGGGGGTGGGCAGGGTTGAGCGCCGCTTCCGGTGCGCCGGAGTCACCGCGGGCGGAACAGGAAGGGCACGGAGAAGACGCGATCCTCCGCCGTCAGGCCGGGCGGCGGGGTGGGGAAGGGGGATGCCTTGCGCACCGCGGCCAGGGCCGCCCGGTCCAACGCCTCGTCGCCGCTCGACGTCAGGATGGCGGCGTCGAGCACCTCGCCCGCCGTGCCGAGGGTCAGCTTGACGGTGGCCTGCCCGCCGCCGACCACCTTCTCCGGCTTGTGCCGTCCGATCCAGGCCCAGACCTCCGCTCCGTAATCCACCACCGCGCCCCGGCTCGCCGAGACCGGCTCGGACGCGGCGGCGGCGTGGCCGGTTCCGGTTTCGGTGGACGGCGCCGGGGAAGGATTCGGAACAGGAGCCGCCTGCGGTTTCGTCATCGCCTTGACGGGCGGCTTCGGCGCTGGCTTTGGCAGCGGCTTGGGTGGTGGTGGAGGGATCGCTTCCGGTGCGGGTTCCGCGGTCGGCTCGACCGCCGGGGGCGCCGGTTCCGGTTCCGGCGCGGAGTCCCGCTGCGGTTCGATCTCCGGAGTGATCTCCGGTTCGGCAACCGCTGCCGGTGGCGGGCCGCTGTCCGCCTCGGACGCTACCAGCATCACCTCGATCACCGGGGTGATGGTGTCGTTGAGGCTGACGGCGCCGGTCTCCTCCGCGACCGTGCCGGGGGCCGCTCCGGCGGCGGACAGGAGGACGGCCAGGACGCCGGCGTGCAGCGTCCCGGACAGGGCGAGCGCCCCCAGCGGCCGGCGGGCCGGCTGGGGACGCCCGTGCAGGCGGATCGCGCGCAAGGCGGGGACCTCGTCAGCCGGCCTCCATCAGAAGGCCATGGTCAGGCCGAGGTTGAAGGACCGCCCCATGCCAGCCAGCGCGCCGATCGGCTGGCGGTTGCCGCTGGCGCGGAAGTCGCCGTAATCGACGCCGCCCAGCGGCAGGTCGTAGTGGGCGTCGAACAGGTTCTCGATCCCGACGTCGGCGCGCAGGTTGCCCCAGACGTAGCCGGTGCGCAGGTTGACCAGGGCGTAGCTGGGGGTTTCCGGCTCGTTCCGCCCGGAATCGACCAGGAACTTGCGCCCGACCATCTGGAACTCCAGGACGCTGCTCCAGTCGCCCAGCCGGTGGCCGAGGTCGATCGTCCCGTTCAGCGGCATGATGTGATAGAGGTCGCGCCCGGTGTCGAGGTTGCGGCCGCGGACGTAGCTGACCACGGCACCCACCGTGAACTCGCCCAGCCGCTCGTCCTGGTGGACGGTGCTGCGGCCCTCGGCGTTGATGCCGTAGAGCTCCGCCGCGTGGTTGGCGAAGCGCAGCTGGACGAAGCCGTTCGACAGGGTGCCGATGCGGTCGGCGTCGATGAAGTTCTCGACGTGCGAATAATAGGGCGTGATCTTGACCGACCAGCGCTTGGCCCCGGCGTCCTGCCAGGCGGCGGTGGCGCCGACCGTGTAGGCGGTCTCCGGCTTCAGGTCCGGGTTGCCGACATAGCCGTTGGCGTCGCCGTACCAGCCGATCATGGTGGAGGACATGCCCCCGGTGCCCCAGGCGAAGCGCTCGTACAGGTTGGGCGAGCGGGTCTTGCGGGCGAAGCCCAGCTCGTAGCGTTCCGACGCGGACGGCGCGAAGCGGAGCAGCGCCGTGGCGTCGACGTTCACGTCGGTCTTGGAGCGGTCACCCCGGTTGAAGGCCCGCGCCGCCGCCGCGTCCGGGTTCGCCATGCCCATCATGCCCATGCCGATTGTGTTGGCCCAGGAATAGGGCTGGACCGGCCCGTTCTCCATCCACACCACGTCGTTGCGCATGCCGAGCAGCGAGGTCCAGGCCGGGGTCCAGCGCTTCTCCCACTCGGCGAAGGTGCCCAGCCGGTCGCGCCGCGCGTCGTTCAGGTTCACGAAGGTCAGCGGCGACATCATCGCCGCCCCGGCGACCGGCGGCCACCAGTCGTCGATGCGGTAGCGGACCAGCTCGTTGCCGACGCGCAGCGTGTCCTGCGCCGACAGCGGAACCTCCGCCGAGACGGCGTAGCCCATCTCGTGCGAGTCCGTGTTCATCGGCATGCCGCCGCGGTCGGCGCCGCCCTTGTCGTGCAGGAAATTCATGGCGTGGACGGTGCGCTGCCAGAAGGCGCGGCCGTCCAGCGTGCCCCAGTCGAACTCGCCCTTGTAATGGCCGTTCAGCGTGGTGCCGCGGTTCAGCGTCATGTCCATGCGCTGGTTCGCGAAGCCGGAATAAGGCGAATACTGGTAGCCGCCGGACAGGGTGATTTCGTGCCCGTCCTTGCGCGCGCTGGCCGACAGCGCGTGGTTCTGCACGTTGTAGAGGGTGGAGCGGACCTTGTCCCCGTCGCCGTCCTCGTAATCGTCCGCCCGGCTCCAGGCGCCGGTGTAGCGCAGGCTGAACCGCTCGGTCGCCGTGGTGGCGGTGCCGGACAGGGTGGTGCCGTTGCCGTTCGAGCGGTAGACGGTGGACAGGCTGCCCTCGCCGTGGATCGGCTCGCCGGGCTGGGCGTAGACGGGGGGCTTGCTGGTCACCGAGACGGTGCCGGCGATGCTGTCGCCGCCCTTGCTGACCGGGGTGACCCCGGCGATGGCCTCGATGGCGCCGATGATGGTGGGGTCGGCGTAGGACAGCGGCGCGTTCATGTGGTTGGCGCAGGCGGCGGTCATCGGCATGCCGTCGAGCTGGACGCGCACGCGGTCGTCGGCCAGACCGTTCAGCGCCGGCAGGCTGGAGAAGCCGCCCGCGCTGTAGAGCGACACGCCCGGCAGGCTGCGCAGCAGCGCCGCGGCGTCCGGGCTGGCCAGCTTACGGCTGGCGATTTCGGCGGCGTCGAGCGTGCCGGCGCCGAGCGGCCGGGACAGACCCGTCTCCGGCGCCGTGGCGGCGGAGGCGGTGTCCGTCTCGACCGGGACGGCGGGCAGGGCCTGCGGGGTCTGGGCTGCGGCCGGCGCGCCGAGAGCGGCGAGGACCGCCGTCAGAAGGGCGGTGGAGGCGAGAAGGCGCTTGGACAAACGGGGGGCGTTCGCCGCGGCGGCGGCGGTGGTCAGGCGAATCATCGGGGGCTCGTTCTCGACAAGGGACGAGTGAAAATCGGCGCAGCTTTGCGATCCCGCCCGGCCGTCGATCCGCGCGACAATCGGCGCAAGGGATCGCGACCGGCGGGTTGCGGTGCGGAGGCTGGCGTGACGGATGAGGGTGGGCACGGCCGGGAGGGCCGCGCCGCCGGGCTCAACAGCCGGGCGCGGCGATCACAGGGCGCGTGCCGGGGGTGGTCAGACGAGGGCCGGGGGCGCTCGGGCCTTCAACCGCGACAGGAACCAGCCGGCGGCGATGTGCTGGCCAGGCAGCCCGATGGAGCTGTGGGCGACGACGGAAACCGGAAGCACCACGGTCAACGGCGGGGGCGGTGCGGTGAGGACGGCGACCAGCCCGCAGACCGGGCAGTCCTCGCCCATGGACAGCGTGGGCTTGCCGTCCGGGATCTGGGCCGGGATCTGGGCCGGAAGCAGGGATTGGGGCGGTGGGCCGTCGGGGAGGGTGATGGAGGCCATGCCCTGCGGCGTGCAGATCATGACCGTCTCGCCGGTCGCGGCGTTGACCACCGGGACCAGGAAGGCCCAGCCGAGAAGCTGCAGCAGCAAGGCCATACCGCCCGCCATCACGGCGGCGCGGCCCAGCCTGCGTCCGATGCTTCCGAGCGAAACCCGCATGTCCCGGGCGAACCCCTTTATCCGAGCAAGGGGTTAGGCTAATCGGGCTAAGCCGAAGGGGCAATGGACCATTGGTCGCACCCCGACGCCGGAACGCGACCTCAGGAGGGCAACACCTCGCCCAGCGCGCCGGCCAGATCGGCGGGCAGCACCGGCTTGTGCAGCAGGCGGCAGCCGAGCGACATCGCCTCGCGCAAGCGTTCCGGGGCGGTGTCGCCGGTGATGATGATGCCCGGCACCGGCCAGCGCTGGCGCACCAGCTCGACCACCGAACGCCCGGAGTCGCCGCCCGGCAGACGGTAGTCGGTCAGCACCACATGGGGGCGCCGCAGGCTGGGCAGCGTCGCGGCCAGCTCCCCCGCCGAGGACACGGCGACCACGCGCAGGCCCCAGCGCTTCAGCATCATGGTCATGCTGCGGCGGACCTGCTCGTCGTCCTCGACCAGCAGCACCGTGCGCCCCTTCAGCCGCGGTTCCCGGCTGACGGCCGGCACCGCCGCGGCGCCGGTGGCCGGCTTGCGGGCGTAGGGCACCGTCACGGAGAAGACCGAACCCGACCCGACCCACGAGCGCAACGTCACCTCCGTTCCCAGCAGGTGGGCGATGCGCGACACGATGGACAGCCCCAACCCGAAGCCCTGGGTGGCGTTGCGCTCCGGGTTTTTGAGCTGGCGGAACTCCTCGAAGATGGCCTCGCGGGCGTCCTCGGGGATGCCCGGCCCGTTGTCCCACACCTGGAACTCGACCCCATCCGCCCGGCGGCGGCATCCGACCAGCACCCGGCCTCGGCCATCCATTCCTTTGCCGTCCGTTCCCTTCGGCCGGCCATGGGCGATGGCGTTGGACAGCAGATTGCGCAGCATCCGTTCCAGAAGGTGCGGATCGGTGCACACCGCAAGGCGGCTGGGCTGGCAGCGCAATTCGATGGACGAGGCCTCGGCCACGCTGCGGAATTCCTCGGTCAGACGGGTCATCAGGGCGGTGGGGGAGAAGTCTGCGACCGACACCTCGATGACGCCGGCCTCCAGCCGGGACAGGTCGAGCAGCCCGCTCAGCATGCCGTTCAGGCTGTCGATGGACGCCTTCAGCCGGTTGAGCGATTCCTGGGCGATCGGGTCGGCGCCGACCGAGCCGAGCAGGACGTGGGCGTAGAGGGCCGCCGCCTGGATCGGCTGGCGCAGGTCGTGGCTGGCCGCGGCGAGGAACTTGGTCTTGGCCCGGTTCGCCGCCTCGGCGGCTTCCTTGGCGCGCTTCAGCTGCTCCTGCGTCCGCTTCCGCTCGGTCACGTCGCGGAAGATCACGGCGATGCGGCGCTGCTCGGGGGCGCCGACCTTGAAGACGTAGAAGCTGAGCCACTTCTCCAGCGGACCGGCGTACAGCTCCGTCCGCGTTGGTTCCCCATCACGGGCGGCGCGGCCGAACACCTCGTACCATTGATCCTCGAAGGCCGGGCTGATCTCGCGCAGCCGCCGCCCCACGAAGTCCTCCCCCATCATGCGCTGCGCCGCGGGATTCATCTCCAGATGGAGGACATCCGCCGGCCGGTCGCCGTCGAACAGGACGTCGGCGAGGAGGAACCCCTCGTCCATCGCCTCGAACAGGGTGCGGAACCGCCGCTCGCTCTCGGCGAGCTGGGCCGTGCGCTCCTCGACCCGCTGCTCCAGATCGGCGTTGGCCTCCTCCAGTTCCTCGGTGAGGACCTGAAGCTCCTCGTAGGAGGTCTGGAGTTCCTCCGACAGATGGCTTTCGTCCCGGCGGAGCGTGTTCAAGCGCTGGTCGGAATCCGCCAGGGCGTCGAGCAGCTCCGCGCGGCGGGTTTCCGACAGGGTGAGGCGTTCGCGCAACGCGGCGATCTCATGCCGCTGCGCGGTCATCTCCTCTTCCATCTGAAGCCGGTCGGCGGCGAGAAGGCGGGTTTCCTCCTGGGCATCCTCCGCCGTCACCAGGGCCTGTTCCAGGCTCCGGTCCAGTTCCGCGACGCGCTGGAGCAACGATTCACGCTCGGACTCGCGCGCCTCGTCCCCCGCATGGATGGATGCCGATCTGCCCAAGCCCTCCCCCTTCGCTGGGAACGAATGATTGCACAGACCGCACAACAGCGCGCACGTGGAAAAGTTATAAGACCAAAGCCGGGATTTCCCCGCCGAAGCGCTGTTGGTGCTTTGCATGCAAAAACGGTTGTGCCCGACCCATGGATAAGAGGGACATCCTGGCCATCGGGGCCTCCGCCGGTGGGATCACCGCCCTGCGGAGGCTGTTCGCGGCCATGCCGCGCGACGTGACGGCCACAGTCTTCGTCGTGCAGCACATCGGTGCCACGCACAGCGTGCTGCCGGTTCTGCTGTCGCGCGCCGGCTGGCTTCCCGCCTTCCATCCCGAGGATGGCGAGCCGGTGCGGGAGGGCTGGATCCACGTCGCCCCGCCCGATCATCATCTGCTCGTCAAGGACGGCTGCGCGCTGGTGCGCCGCGGGGCGCGGGAGAACCGCTGCCGCCCGGCCATCGATCCGCTGTTCCGGTCGTTGGCGGTCGCTTATGGGGTGCGGGCGGTGGGGCTGATCCTGACCGGCACGCTGGACGATGGAACCGCCGGGCTGCGCGCGGTCAAGCGCTGCGGCGGGCTGGCGCTGGTCCAGGACCCGGACGATGCCGAATGGCCGGACATGCCGCGCAACGCCATGCGGCACACTTCCGTGGATGCCTGCGCCCCGCTGTCCGACCTGCCGACGCTGCTGAGCCGCCTGCTGAACGAGCCGTCCGGACCCCCGGTGCCGGTGCCCGACGACATCGCGATGGAGGCGCGCGTCCCGGAGAACGAGTTCGACGCGGTGCCGGAACTCACCGCCTCCGTCGGCAAGCCGAGCACGCTGAGCTGCCCCGATTGCGGCGGCAATCTGGTGGAGATCGAGGATGGCCCGCTGCTGCGCTTCCGCTGCAAGGTCGGCCACGCCTACGGCCCCGAGACACTGGCGGAAGCCCATCGGGAGTCGATCGAGAAGGCCATCTGGGTCGCCCTGCGCACCCACCAGGACCGCGCCATCATGTTCCGGCGCCTGGCCGAGCGGGCCCGTGAGCACGGCCACGCCACCGTCGAGGCCCAATGGACCAAGTCCGCCTGGGAGGCCGAGCGCACCGTGGCGATGCTGAAGGAGGTGCTGTCGAAGCAGGGGCAGGCGTTGGCGGGCAGCATGGCCGGGGAAGGGGAGGATTGATGACAGCGCCTCCAGCCGATGCGGAACGGGCAAAGGCTGGGGCATCATGAGGGACAATGCCCTGATCGTGGTCGGTGCGTCGGCGGGTGGGCTGGAGGCGCTGGAGGCCCTGGTCGGCGGCTTGCCGGGCGGGCTGCGCGCGGCGGTGTGTGTCGTCCTGCACATCGGGGACCGGCCCAGCGCCGCGCCGTCCATCCTCGACCGGGCCGGGCCGCTTCCGGCCAGCCACGCCACGGACCGGGAGGCGCTCCGATGCGGACGCATTTACGTGGCGCCGCCGGGGTGCCATCTGGTGGTGGAATTGTCCGGGCGCCTGTGCCTGTCGCGCGGGCCGCGCGAGAACGGCACCCGGCCCGCCGTCGACCCGCTGTTCCGGTCCGCCGCGCGGGCTTGCGGACCGGCGGTCATCGGCGTGGTCCTGTCGGGGGCGTTAAACGACGGCACGGCGGGCCTTGCCGAGATCAAGCGGCGGGGCGGTGTCGCCGTGGTGCAGGATCCGGCGGACGCGTGGTATCCCGGCATGCCGCGCAGCGCGCTCGACCACCTTGCGGTCGATCACTGCGTGCCGGCGGCGGCCATGGGGGCACTGCTCGTCCGGCTGGTTGCGGAACGCGATGCGGACGCCACACCGCCCGCGGCATCCAAGGAGACGCCTATGGAAGGCATATACGACTTGAACAGGCCGGCTGCCCTGACCTGCCCGGATTGCGGAGGGGCGCTCCGCGAGACCAGGGTGGACACGCTGCCCTACTTCACCTGCCACATCGGCCACCGCTACGGCGCCGACAGCATGGAGGAGGCGCAGCTTCACAGGATGGAGCAGGCGTTCGAGGTGGCGCTGCGGGCTTTGAACGAACGCGCCGCCCTGTGCCGGCGCCTTGCCGAGACGGCGCAGGGCATGGGGCAGGCGCTGTCCGCCAAGCGGTGGGACGAGGCCGGGCGCGAAGCGCACGAGCGCGCGGAGGTGCTGATCCGCTTCCTTGGCGAGGAGTGGATTCGCCCCCCTTTCCACCCCGGACGCGGCGGCGCGCCCGACCGGTTCTGACCCGCCCCCGCTCGGCCCCTTTCCCGGCTCCTTACCCCGCCTCCGCCTTCTCGCCGCCCTCCGTGCCGAGATGCTGGCGTTCGGTGGTGTCGTGCACCATGGCGACGAGGATCGGCGGCTGTTCCCCGCCGAAATGCTGAAGGCAGACCTCGACCGGATGGGGGCCGCGCTGGCTGCCCTGCATCACCGTCTCGAAGACCACCTCCTCCTTGTCGCCCGAGAGAAGAGGCGCCACGAGCGCCCGGAAGCGCTCCACCGGCACCTCGGGCATCAGATCGTGCACGGCCAACCGTTTCAGATGCTCCAGCTTGTAGCCTAGCTTGGTCTCGGCGCCGCGGTTCACCAGCAGAAAACGGAAGCTGGACGGGTCCAGGAAATAAACCTCGTTCAGGGATTCGCCGATGATCCGTCCGAGATAGCCGGCGAAGGCCTCGGTCCGGGTCTGCTCGGTCACGTCCTCGAAGATCAGGACGACGCCGCGAGCCTCCCGCGCCTCGTACAGCAGCGGGGAGAGCCGGACCCGGCAGGTCACCGCGCGGCCGCGCCGGTCCACGGCGTTCAGCATGACGGGCGTCTGCGGCGCCTCGCTGTGCAGGACCCTCTCCAGGTCGAGGCGGAGCCGGTGCACCGGCAGGCCGATGTCGAGGTCGAGGAACTCCTCGTCCTGCACCTCCTCGGCGCGCAGGCCCCACATGTTCTCGCCCCAGCGGTTCCAGGAGCGCACGCGCAAATCCTGGTCCAGGACGATGATGCCCACGTCCATGCTGCGCAGGACCGATTCCGAGTAGCGGCGGAACTCCCCGGACTCCTCGCCCTGGCGGCGCAGCTCCTCGTTGGCGACCTCCAGCTCCTCGTTCGCGGAGCGCAGCTCCTCGTTCATGGTCTCCAGCTCCTCGTTGGTGGACTGGAGTTCCTCGTTGGTGGTTTCCAACTCCTCGTTGGTGGACTGGAGCTCCTCGTTGGTCGTCTCCAGCTCCTCGTTGGAGCTTTGCAGCTCCTCGATTGTCGTCTCCAGGCTCTCCTGGGCCGCCTCCAGCTCCTGCTGCACCTGGAAATGCCGGCTGGTGTCGGTGAAGCCGAGCAGCGTCGCGAAGGGCTTGCCGTCGCGCCCGTAGAGCAGGGAGATTTCGATGGTCAGGCGCATCGGTTCGCCCGGCGGGCGGGCGAATTCCTGATGCTCGATGCGCACCACGCGCCCGGTCTTCTGCACCTCCTCGATGCGCGAGCGCAGCTCCGCCGGGCGGTAGGAGATCGACAGGTCCTGGAACGGGCGGCCGATGTCGATCTCGCCCACGTCGAGAAGGCGCCGGGCCATGGCGTTGGCGAAGACGAGGATGCCGTCGCCGTTGACCGACAGATAGGCGGTGGCGCTGCTGTCCACGATGCCTTCCATCAGCCGGCTCTGGAAGCTCTGCCGGTGGTTGTTGTTCTCCGGCGCGATGGTCAGGCTGCCGCCCAGGCTGCGCCGCCATTCCTGCGGCACCTTGCGGAAGATGCGGCTCTTCAGGTTCACCGGCTCGAACATCTTGGAGCGGGCGAGCTGGGTCTCCGCCTTGCCGAGGAACAGGACGCCGTCGCTGGTCAGCGCGTAGTGAAGACGCGGCAGGACGATGTTCTGGGTGTCGCTTTCCAGATAGATCAGCAGGTTGCGGCAGACCAGCAGGTCGATGCGCGAGATCGGGGCGTCGGTCACCAGATTGTGCCGCCCGAAGATCACGCATTTGCGCAGCTCGCGCTGGAAGACATAGTGGTTGTTGGTGCGCTCGAAATACCGCTCCAGCAACGCGGGCGGCACGCTTTCCACGTCGCGCGGCGAGTAGATGGCGTGCCGCGCGGTGTTCAGCGCCGCGTCGTCCAGGTCGGTGGCGTAGATCTTCACCCGGTTGATGAAGGCGTCCTTGCCCAGAGCCTCGGCGAGCAGCATGGCGAGGGAATAAGGCTCCTCCCCCGACGCGCAGCCGGCGCTCCAGATGCGGATGGGGTCGCGGTCGGACCGCTGCGCCAGGATCTGTGGGACCACATCCTTCCGCAGCACGTCCCACGACTCGGTGTCGCGGAAGAAGGAGGTCACGTTGATCAGCACGGTGTTCAGGAGATGGATGAATTCCTGCGGGTCGGCTTCCAGCAGTCCGTGGTAGGCGGCGAAATCCTCGCAGCCGGCTTCCTCCATCCGGCGGCGGATGCGCCGTTGCAGGCTGGTGCGCTTGTAGCCGCGAAAATCGAGGCCGCGGCTTTCCTGGATGTAGCGGATCAGCGCCTCGAATTCGGGGTCGGCGGGGTCCTTGGCGCTGGCTTCCTTGCCGGACATCTCAATGCGCCTCGTCCCAATTGCCGCCGATGCCGGCGTCGGCCACCAGCGGCACGCCGAGCGTCGCGGCCCCTTCCATGACCTGCCGCACCAGGGCGGCGGCGCGCTCGGCCTGATCCTCCGGCGCCTCGAACAGCAGTTCGTCGTGCACCTGGAGCAGCATGCGGACCTCGTCGAAGCCGGCTTCTTTCAAGGCATCGGGCACGCGGGCCATGGCGCGCTTCATGATGTCGGCGGCGGTGCCCTGGATCGGCGCGTTGATCGCCTGCCGTTCCGCGAAGGCGCGGCGGGCGGCGTTCTTGTCGTGGATGCCGGGGATGTAACAGCGCCGTCCGAACAGAGTCACCACATGGCCGTTCTGGCGGGCGAAGGCCTTGGTCGCCTCCATCCATACCTTCAGCTCGTGGAAGCGCTCGAAATAGGCCTTGATGAAGGCGTTGGCCTCACCCGGCGCGATGCCGAGCTGGCGGCCCAGCCCGAAGCCGGAAATGCCGTAGATGATGCCGAAGTTGATCGCCTTGGCCTTGCGGCGGGTCTCCGAGGTCATCTGGTCCAGCGGCACACCGAAGACCTGGCTGGCGGTGGCCGCGTGAATGTCGATGCCGTCCTGGAAGGCCTGTTTCAGCGCCGCGATGTCGGCCATCTCGGCGACCAGCCGCAGCTCGATCTGCGAATAGTCGATGGAGATCAGCTTGTGGCCGGGAGCGGCGACGAAGGCGCGGCGAATCTTGCGCCCTTCCTCGGTGCGGACCGGGATGTTCTGAAGGTTCGGGTCGGTCGAGGACAGGCGGCCGGTGTTGGTCGCCGCCATGGCGAAGGCGGTGTGCACCCGTTCCGTCCCCTCGACGATCTGCGCCTGGAGCGCGTCGGTGTAGGTGTTCTTCAGCTTGGCGAGCTGCCGCCAGTCGAGCACACGCTGGGCGATGACGTGGCCCTGCTCCGCCAGCTCCTCCAGCACGCTGGAATCGGTGGAGTAGGCGCCGGTCTTGCCCTTCTTGCCGGTGCCCAGCTTCATCTCGTCGAACAGGATCTCGCCGAGCTGCTTGGGCGAGCCGATGTTGAAGCTGCGCCCGGCGTGCTGATGCACCTCCTTCTCGATCTCCGCCATGCGGACGGCGAGGTCCTGCGAGAGGCGGGCGAGTGCCGCCCGGTCCACCCGGATGCCGCAGGATTCCATGTCGGCGATCACCGGGACCAGCGGGCGCTCCAGCGTCTCGTAGACGGTGACCATCCGCTCGTCGACCAGCCGCGGCTTCAGCACCCGCCACAGGCGCAGCGTGATGTCGGCGTCCTCCGCGGCGTAGGCCAGCGCCTTGTCCAGCGGCACGCGGTCGAAGGTGATCTGGTTCTTCCCGGTGCCGCAGACCTCCTTGTAGGGGATGGTCGTGTGGGCGAGGTGCAGCTCCGCCAGTTCGTCCATGCCGTGGCCGTGGGCGCCGCCCTCCAGCACATAGGAGATCAGCATGCTGTCGTCGACCGGCGACACGCGCACGCCGTGCCGGGCGAACAGCTGATGGTCGAACTTGAAATTGTGCCCGATCTTCAGGATCGCCGGGTCCTCCAGCACCTCCTTCAGGGCCTTCAGCGCGTCCTCCGCCGGGATCTGCTTGGGCGCTTCCGGCGTCTCGAAGGACAGCTCCCCGCTGGCCGCGGCGTTGGGGGCCTGATGGGCCAGCGGGATGTAGCAGGCCAGCCCCGGCTCGGTCGCCAGCGAGATGCCGACCAGCGTCGCCGTGGCGGGGGTCAGCGAGTTGGTCTCGGTGTCCACGGCCAGGACGCCGGTGGTTCGGGCGCGCTCCAGCCAGACGGCCAGGGCGTCGAGGTCCTGCACCAGCGCGTAGCGCTGCTCGACGTCGGTCGGCGGGGCAGGGCGGCTGCGCGGCGCGGCGGCCTCCGCCGCCGGAGCGGAGGAGGGGGTGGCCGTCCTGGCCGGGCCGGCAGACGGTGTGGCGGCGGAGGGGACCGCGCCGTCGGCGATGGTGCCGTCCTTGCGCATCTCCGCCTCGACGCGGCTGACGATGGTGCGGAAGCCCTGGGCGCGCAGGAAGTCGATCAGCTTCTGGTGGTCGGGCTCGCGGACGCGCAGCTCCTCCAGCGGCTTCGGCGGCGGGGCGTGGTCGTCCAGCAGGACGAGGCGGCGGGAGATCCGCGCCTGCTCCGCGAAGTCGATCAGCTTCTGGCGGCGGGCCGGCTGCTTGATCTCGCCGGCGCGGGCCAGCAGCGATTCCAGGTCGCCGTATTCGGTGATGAGCTGGGCCGCGGTCTTCACGCCGATGCCCGGCACGCCCGGCACGTTGTCGACGCTGTCGCCGGCCAGCGCCTGCACGTCCACCACCCGGTCGGGGGCGACGCCGAACTTCTCGAACACCTCGTCGGGGCCGATGGGCTTGTTCTTCAGCGGGTCGAGCATGCGCACGCCGGGGCGGACGAGCTGCATCATGTCCTTGTCGGACGACACGATGGTGACCTCGCGCCCGGCCTCGTTGGCCAGCCGCGCGTAGGTGGCGATCAGGTCATCGGCCTCGTAGCCCTCCAGCTCCAGGCAAGGCAGGCAGAAGGCCTCCGTCGCCTCGCGGATCAGGGCGAACTGGGGCTTCAGCTCCTCCGGCGGCTCCGGGCGGTGGGCCTTGTATTCGGGATAGAACTCGTTGCGGAAGTTCAGCCGCTTCGAATCGAAGACCACCGCCACCGCGGAGGCCTTGAGGTCAGCCAGCAGCTTCAGCAGCATGTTGGAGAAGCCCAGCACCGCGTTCACCGGCGTGCCGTCCGGGCGGTTCAGCATCGGCAGGGCATGGAAGGCCCGGAAGATGAAGCCCGACCCGTCCACCAGATACAGGCCGCTGCCGTCCCCGGCGGGCGCGGGGGCGTCGGTGACGGTCTGGAGCGTGTCGGTGGTCTTTTCGTCGGACATGATGCGGCCTCTTCCCTTCGGGGCGATACCATGGCCGAAGGCGGCCCGAGAGTCGAGCGCCCGACGCCCCCGAAAAGACCGGTCGTGAAGGGCCGTGCGGTCAGTCGCCGGTTTGGCGGTTGGGGGCGGCGACCGGCTTGGATTCGGGGGAGCCGCGCTCGCGCAGATAGATGCCGAGCACGACCAGAACCCCCATGGACAGGAACTCGCTTTGCCAGTTCTGGAAGCTCTCGTACCAGAATTCCGGATCGGCGAGGGTTTCGCCCATGGTCCGGATGGGCTGGTGGTGCCACGCCGCCTCCTCGTTCGAACGCCGCGTGCTGCCCGCCAGATGCAGGACGAAGGACATCACGAACAGCGTCACCAGAGCGACGCTGAGCGAGTGGGAGTAGAGCCGCAGCAGCAGGCCGCCCCGGTGCACCGGCCAGGGCGCGTCGGGATCGCCGCGCCGACGCTCGGGCGCTTCGTCCTCCGGGTTGGACTCTCCCGGCTTCTTGGATTCCGATGAGCCCTTCTGGACCAGGATGGCGGTCAGCAGCACATAGACCGACATCTGGAGGAACTCGCTCTCCCAGTTTTCGAAGGTCGCCGACAGGAAATGGCCGGTGGTCAGGTAATCGAGGAAGCCGACGGGCGGCTGGGCGTGCAGGTGAAGCTCCTCCGCCAGGGCCCGCCACCCGGCCAGCACCTGCCCGACGATGGAGGCGAGGAACAGCCCGAACAAGGCGACCGACAGTCCGTTGTCCCGCAGGAAGCGACGCATGTGCTGCACCTTGATTCCGATGCCACGCCCTGATCCGTTCAACGCTTGGCCGGGCAAGAGGTTTCGCCGGCGCCCCGCGGTGCGGCCCGGTTCCCGTGCCAGGAACCTCGAAAGGCGCGGTCCTGTTGATCCGTGGTCCCACACAACAACCTTTGGTCCAGCCACCATGAACCGATACGCTGCTGGAGCCATCGCCGGGCTGGCCGGCACGGTCGCCATGACGGCGGCCATGCGCGCGATGTTCCGCGCCCTGCCGGAGAAGGACCGTTACCCGTTGCCGCCGCGCCTGATCACCGACCGCGTCGTTGGCCCGACCGGCCTGATGGACGCGTTGGACGAACCGGAGCGCCGCAACCTGACGCTCGCCCTGCATTACGGCTATGGCGCCGCCGCCGGGGCGCTGTATCCGGTGGTCGCGCGTCGGACCGGCGGACCGGCGGTGACGACGGGGATCGGCTACGGCCTCGCGGTTTGGGGCGCCAGCTATCTCGGCTGGATTCCGGCGATGCGTATCCTGACCCCCGCAACCCGCCATCCACGCGCCCGCAACGGCCTGATGCTGGCCGCCCATGTGGTGTGGGGAGGGGTGACGGGGGTGACGGCCGCGTATTTGATGGGAGGGGGGAACCGGAGCCGGGCCGGTGAGGACCCGATGGCGGGCACCCGCGAGCATGCCCCTGCTGTCCGGGAGCTGGCGTAGCGTTCAAACAGCAATGCGGGGATACAAATAAAAAAGGCCTAGCCCGCATTGCGGCTAAGCCTTTGAAATCGCTGGCGGACCCGAATGGATTCGAACCATCGGCCTCTGCCTTCGGAGGGCAGCGCTCTATCCAGCTGAGCTACGGGTCCATCATCAGCGGAGGCGCACCATAGCGAAAACCCTCGGCCAGTGCAAACACTCCTTTCGACATTTTTTCACACCCCCGCAGGGGCTTCGATCCGCTCCTATTTCGCCGCCAGGAGGCTGCGATTGCGGTCGGCGCCGCTGGCCAGGGGCTGCTTGGGGTTCTCGATCCAGGCGGCGATGTCGTTGACCACCACCTGACCCTTCAGGTCGCGCAGCAGCATGTGCCAGCCGTCGGGATAGACCGCCACCACATGCCGCCCGCCGGACTCGAAGTCCTCGACCGCGCGGTTGACCGGGGTCTTCGGCAGCACCTCCTCGTGGGCGCCATAGAGCACCAGGGACGGCACCTTCAGATGGCCGCAGGCGGCCAGGGCGGTGCCCATCAGGTCGGTCAGCCCCTCCAGCGCATCGACGCGGGAACCCTTGATGACCAGCGGGTCGCGCCCCAGCGCGCGCAGCATCTCGATGTTGTCGGACGCCTGGATCTTCAGGTCCTTCGGTGGGTGCACAACCATCCCCGGCACCATGTTGTAGCTGAGCCAGAGCAGGGCCCGCGGGAAGAAGCCCATCGCGTCCCGGCCCCAGACGGCGGGGGCGACCAGGACCGTGCCGTTCACGTCGGGCGGAGTCGCGCTGGTCATCGCCGCCAGCACCACGGCGCCGCCCATGCTCTCGCCCATCAGATAGACCGGCAGGCCGGGATGGCGGGCGTGGATCTGCGAGACGGCGGTCTTGAGGTCGGCGACCAGCGTGTCGGTGCCCGGCCAGATGCCGGTGTTCCGCGTGGCGCCGAACCCCCGCTGGTCGTAGGCGTAGACCGCGATCCCCCGCGCGGCGAGGCTGCGACCGGCCCCGTCGAAGGCGTTGGAATAATCGTTGTAGCCGTGCAGGGCCAGAACCACCGCGTGCGGCGCCCCGCCCTCGGGCAGCCAGCGCCGCAGCGGCAGTTCGAAGCCGTCGGCGGCGACCAGGGCGCTGTCGGTCAGGGCCGGCTGGGCCACGGGGAGGCCCATCGGCTGGTAGGCCGCGGTGCAGCCGGACAGCAGAAGGCCGATCCCGACGATCAGTTTTGCCATCCGGCCGGCCGCCCTACGCCGCATCGTGCGCGATCTCCTTGCGGGCATGCGCGCCGCCGGTCAATTGCAGGAAGATGTCCTCCAGGTCCGACTCCTCGGTGCTGAGGTCGACCACCCCCAGCCCCGCCCCGGCCAGCGCGGCGAGGATGCCGTCCACCCGCTGGCGGCTCGGCTGATAGCGGACGATCAGGCGCCGCGGCTCGGCCAGTTCGGCGGTGAAGGCGGACAGCTCCGCCGGCACGGCGTCCAGGTCGCGGTCGACCAGCACGGTCAGCGCCTTGGCGTCCACCCGGCGGAGCAGCGTCGCCGTCGGCTCGCAGGCCACCACCGTGCCATGGTTGATGATGGCGATGGAGTCGCACAGCTCCTGCGCCTCCTCCAGATAGTGGGTGGTCAGCAGCACCGTCGAGCCCTCGCGGTTCAGCTTGCGCACATGCTCCCACAGCTGGATGCGCAGTTCCACGTCCACGCCGGCGGTCGGCTCGTCCAGCACCAGGACGGGCGGGGTGTGCACCATCGCCTTTGCCACCATCAGCCGCCGCTTCATGCCGCCCGACAGCGACCGGGCGTAGGCGTCGGCCTTGTCGCGCAGACCCACCGCCTCCAGCAGCTCCTCGGTCCGGCGCTCGGCCTTGGGCACGCCGTAGAGGCCGGCCTGAAGCTCCAGCATTTCCCGCGGGGTGAAAAAGGGGTCCATGTTCAGTTCCTGGGGGACCACGCCGATCGACGCCCGCGCTTGGCGCGGATGGGCGTCGATGTCGGTTCCCCAGATCGACACCGTGCCGCCGGTCTTGTTGACCAGTCCGGCCATGATGTTGATGAGCGTGGACTTGCCCGCTCCGTTCGGCCCCAGCAGCCCGAACACCGCACCGCGCGGAATCGCCAGGTCGATGCCCTTAAGGGCTTGTTTCGGGCCGGCCTTTCCAGAGGCCTGGTAGGTCTTGGTGAGGCCGCGCACCTCCACGGCGTAGGCGGGGACAACGTGGGCGGGCAGGGCGGCGGCGTTCAGCGGGGCGTTCGCAACCATGGAGTCGAAAGGGCCTTTCCAGTCGTGCCCCGAGTCCGAACCCCCGGGGTCGATCACTGTCCAATCACTTGATCCGTCCGGCGCGTTGGGTATGATCCGACCCCGCGCGCGTGCCTCATTCGGTGGGCATCTTAACGATGGCGTTAACGCGCGCGTGTGTCAAAGCGGAGGATGTCTGCCATGCAGCCAATTGAAACGATCGAAGTCGAGACTCTGACCGTCGGATGCGACGGTGGTGGTGGCGCGCTCGGCCACCCGCTGGTCTATCTGACGCTGAGCGCCGAGGGGAAGGTCGAGTGCCCCTACTGCTCGCGCCACTTCGTCCTGAAGGAAGGCGCGAAGACGGGCACGCACGGGCACTGACCCCGGCGGCGCCTCTTACAGGGCGGAATCCCGCACGCAGCGAGGGCCGGAGCGATCCGGCCCTTTTTGTTCGCCGGCGGTCCGAACCGGTGATTCGAGGTGATTCTGTGGCCTTTCCGCCACCCGACGCTGCGACGATGCAACGTGTGGGCGGCCGCGGTCATATGCTTCTTTTGTTGCAATTGTGAAAAATATAGAACGAACCGCCTTGACGCGCGTCGCGATCCGCCCTCTACTTTTTTGCGGCGCAAAAGAGGCGTCCATCGCAATTGCCCGTTCAGGTCCTCCGCATGCTTTTTCCAGAGGCCAACGCTCTCGCGCCAGATGAGGCCCGATCCATGAGCCAAGAGACGGAAGAGCAGTACAGAAGTATTTTCGAGAACGCGGTCGAGGGCATCTACCAGACCACGGTGGACGGGCGTTACTTGCGGGTCAACCCGGCGCTGGCGCGGATCTACGGCTACCGCTCGCCGGACGACCTGATCGACAACCTGACGGACATCGCCGGCCAGCTCTACGTCGATCCCGGCAAGCGCGAGGCCTTCGCCCGCCTGATGGCCGAGCGCGACGTGGTGCAGAGCTTCGAGGCGCGGGTCTTCCGCAACGACGGCTCGATCATCTGGATTTCGGAGAACGCGCGCTGCGTGCGCGACCCGCAGGGCCGCATCCGCTATTACGAAGGCACCGTCCAGGACATCACCGAGCGCAAGCAGCACGAGGAGAAGATCCGGCTGCTCGCCACCGTCTTCGACAGCGTGGCCGACGGCATCCTGATCGTGGACCCCGACCTGTCGGTGCAGGCGGTCAACCCGGCCTACGAGGTGATGACCGATTTCCAGCGCGAGGCGCTCCTCCACCGCCCGCTGGTGATCTTCGCCCCCGGCTCGCACGAGCGCGCCTTCATCGAGGACATCTGGCGCACCGCCCGCACGGAAGGCCGCTGGCAGGGCGAGGTGACCAGCTTCCGCCATTCCGGCGACGCCTTCGCGGCCTCGCTGTCGGTCACGGCGGTGCGCGCGCCGGGCGGGGTGCTGGAGCATTACGTGCTGACGCTCGCCGACATCAGCCAGCGCAAGTACCAGGAACACCAGATCCGCTACCAGGCCAGCTTCGACCGGCTGACCGACCTGCCCAACCGCTGGCTGGTCTGCGAGCGGCTGGAGGAGGCGATCGTGCGCGCCCAGCGCATGCGCACCAAGGTCGCCGTGGCCTTCCTCGACCTCAACCGCTTCAAGCAGGTGAACGACACGCTGGGCCACCACGCCGGCGACGACCTGCTGAAGCTGGTGGCCAAGCGGCTGCGCAACTGCACGCGCGTGTCCGACACGGTGGGCCGGCTGGGCGGCGACGAGTTCCTGATCGTGGCGCCCGACGCGGTGGACCGCGCCGCCGGCGCTCGGCTGGTCGAGAAGGTGCTCTATTCAATGGGCGAGCCCTTCGCCGTCCACAATCAGGAGCTTTTCTGCGGCGCCTCCATCGGCGTCGCCTTCTTCCCGGACGACGGCGAGACGGCGGACCAGCTCCTGCGCAACGCCGACCTCGCCATGTACCACGCCAAGCGCAACCCGGAGTGCAAGTTCGTCTTCTACGAGGCGGGCATGCGCGAGCGCACCGGCTTCACGCTGGGGCTGGAAAGCGACCTGCGCCGCGCCGCCGCGACCGGCGAGGAGTTCGAGCTGCATTTCCAGCCCAAGGTGGACATGCCGCGCCGCGGCTTCCACCGGGTGATCGGGGCGGAGGCGCTGATCCGCTGGCGGCATCCGGTCCGCGGCCTCGTCAGTCCGGCGGAGTTCATCCCGCTGGCCGAGGAGACGGGGCTGATCTGGGAAATCGGCGCCTGGACCTTGAGGGAGGCCTGCGGCCGGCTGGCCGGCTGGCTGGCCGCCGGGCTGGACATCGCGTCGGTGTCGGTCAACCTGTCGCCGCGCCAGTTCCAGGACGCGCGTCTGGTGAACTTCGTCCGCGACGTGGTGGACCGCAGCGGCGTGCCGCCCGAACGGCTGGAGCTGGAGCTGACCGAGGGCGCCATGATCGGCGACATCGAGAAGGCGGTGACCATCCTGCACGGGCTGAAGGGGATCGGCATCCGCCTGTCCATCGACGATTTCGGGACCGGCTATTCCTCCCTGGCCTATCTGAAGCGGTTCCCGATCAACACGCTGAAGATCGACCGCAGCTTCGTCCGCGACATCGTGCAGTCCTCGACCGACCCGGCCATCGTCAACACCATCGTGAACCTCGCCGACAGCCTGGGCTTCGACACCATCGCCGAAGGGGTGGAGACGGAGGAGCAGGCGGACATGCTGCGCCGCCAGCGCTGCACGCGCATTCAGGGCTTCCTGATCAGCCGTCCGCTGGACGTGGATGCCTTCGAGCGCTTCCTGGTGGAGAACGCCGGGTAACCGGGGCCCGCGATCGCGCTTTCATCCTCGGAGCCTCCCTTGGAGGAATCCCCGGTCGACCGAGCGCCGTCCAACGGCGGCGACGGCGGGGCGGTCGCGTCATCGACGCGCCGGCAGCGGGGGCGCGTACCTCCAAAAGCTCCCAAACGCGCCGCAACTCCGACGCGACATTCCCCCCAATTCCAAGTGCGTTCGTGAAACAGTTCGCTGAGCGAACATAATCGCTTGCGGGCTAGTGGTATCTGGTATACCGTATCACCAATCCAAGCCGCTTCCCTTCTCCGGGGCAACGAAACCGCGGCCCAAACCCCTTCAGCCGGGGGCCCTTCCAACGTGAAGGGGAAAGAAGAGTCAGGGACGGGAACAGCCATGCAGACGATGAGTTTCTCGGTCGCACCCCTCGATCAGGGGATGAGCTTCAAGGCCAAGGCCTACCAGTCGCTGCGCCAGGCCATCACCCAGATGGACATCTACGGCGGGCCGAGCGAGATCCGCCTCGACGAGCGCCAGCTCTGCGAGGCGCTGGGCGTCAGCCGCACCCCGGTGCGCGAGGCCATGGCGCTGCTGGAGCAGGAGGGCTTCATCCGCTCCATGCCCCGGCG
>NZ_VITH01000021.1 GCF_007827815.1 Azospirillum brasilense | reverse complement strand
GCTTGACCGAGATGCTCAAGCGACCCGCGATGCCAGTCCCCTCCGGAACCGGTCCGCGGCCAACGGTCAAAACCGCCGCCTGCGCATCCCTTCTCGATTTTCACGATCAACAATGTCAAAGATCCATCACCCGGCGAACCACACAAAATGACGGTCGGCGAACTGGCCGTGGTCGTCATCGGGTTTTTGAAGGCCGGAGAAGCACAAACGATCGTTCGTGCCAGCGGAGGGTCAATCTAGCGCTTACGGCAGAGAGCGTCAAGCCCTTTGTTTCGTATTCACCGAACCGCCTAGGCCGCCTGGGGCGGAAAACGGATCGGCCAGCGCCCTGACCTCCACCCCTCCAGTCTTTCGGGGCGCCCCCTCCGGACCGTGTCCGGCGAGGGAGGCGCTGTATAGGGCAGCGCCTGCCGGCGATCCAGCAAAAAGACTCGCCCTGCGACAGATTCGACTCTGCGCCGGTGATCGCCCGAGCGCGCGGCGACGGCTGGACAGCCCCCGTGCAGCGCCTTTATGGTTTTATCTCGAAACCGCAGGCACAGGGGAAGCCGGCATGCGCCCAAGCGCGCGCGCGACCGCCGAGGTCATGGCGCAGGTTCTGCGGACGACCGCCAGCCTCGCCTTCGCCGATGGGCTGAACCCGGCCCAGTGGGCAGCGCTGCGCTATTTCGCCCAGGCAAACGCGAGCGCCCGCAACGTCGTGGCCTTCGCCCGCCATCACGGGACGACCAAGGGCACGGCGAGCCAGACCATCGCTGCCCTCCTAAAGAAGGACCTGCTGGAGCGGCACCCCAGCGAGACGGACCGCCGTTCCATCCGGCTGACCCTCACGGCGCGGGGACGGGCGACGCTCGCCAACGATCCGCTGAACGAGCTGGTCACCGCCATCGACGGTCTGGCACCGGCCCAGCACGGCGCCCTGGCCGCCGGACTGGACGAACTGCTGCGCACGCTGCTGTCCCGCCGCGCCGAGGGTGGCCTGCGCGCCGGAGACCCGATGGACGCTCCCGGCCATGCCAACCGCAACGGCGCCGCGGCGGACTGACCGCTCCGCCATCCGCCCTTTACGCCATCGCATTGGGAGCGACCGAGCCCATGGCCCGAATTCTGGTGATCGACGACGTTCCGGCCTTCACAGCGCTGCTGCGCATGACGCTGGAGACGCAGGGCCACCGAGTGGCGGAGGCCAATGACGGCCTGTCCGGCCTCTTCATGCTGGAGCGCGAGTCTTTCGACCTCGCCATCGTCGACATGATGATGCCCGGCCTGGACGGCGTGGAACTGATCCGCCGCCTGCGCGCCCGTGACGCCCCCCATGCCCCGGCCGTTATCGCCATGTCCGGCGGCACGGACGAGTTCCCGGCGGCTTTCTCGCTGAATTTGTCGGCCATGCACGGCGCCGACCGCGTGCTCTACAAACCCTTCGACACCAGCGAGTTGACCGTCGCCGTGGACGAGCTGCTGGCCGCCCGCGCGGCCTGACGACGCGGCATCACCGCCACAGCGCGATCTTTTTTGAGCGGCGCGGGACTTTTTTTGCGCGTTGCGATCGTTCGCACACCCGCTGCGCTTGCGGCGGTCCGGATTGCGCCGCATACAGACGCCGTCCCGGACGGCCGGTGTCCGGCCTGACCCAGCCAGCGCGCGGCCCATGCACGATCCCAAATTGCTTTTCGACGTCCTGTTCCTGCTGCTGGCGGCGGTGGTGATCGTCCCCCTGTTCCAGGCGCTGCGCATCCCGGCGGTGCTCGGCTATCTGGTGGGCGGGGCGCTGCTGGGTCCGCACACGCCGGGGCCGGTGGTGGACATGGAGCTTCCGCAGGTCCTGTCCGAATTCGGGGTGGTCTTCCTCCTTTTCGCCATCGGGCTGGAACTGCCGCTGTCGCGCCTGCGGGCGATGCGGCGCTACATCTTCGGGCTGGGGCTGATGCAGGTCGTCCTGACCAGCGCCGCCATCGCCGCCGTCGCCTACGCGTTGGGCGAGGACGTGGCGGCGGCGCTGGTGATCGGTGGCATGCTGGCCTTCTCCTCCACCGCCACGGTGCTGAAGCTGCTGGTCGAGCGCGGCGAGACGGTGGCGCGCTTCGGGCGCGTGTCGGTCGCCGTGCTGATCTTCCAAGATCTGGCCGTCGTGCCGCTGCTGACCCTGCTGCCGCTGCTGGCCGGCGGCGACACCAGCATTCCCTGGGCGCTCGCCCTGGCCGGGGTCAAGGCCGTCGCCGCGATCGGCGCCATCATGCTGCTGGGCCGTTTCGTGGTGCGCCCGGTCTATCACTTCGTGGCCTCGGCCAAGAGCCCGGAAGTGTTCACGGCGACCAACCTGCTGGTCGTCCTGGCGGTCGCCTGGCTGACGGGGGCGGCCGGCATGTCGATGGCGCTGGGCGCCTTCCTGGCCGGCATGCTGATGGCCGACACCGCCTACCGCCATCAGGTGGAGGCCGACATCGAGCCGTTCCGCGGCCTGCTGCTCGGCCTGTTCTTCATGACCGTCGGCATGACGCTCGACCTGCCGGCCATGCTCCAGCGCGCCGACGACATCCTGCTGGTGACCGCGGCGCTGCTGGTCGGCAAGAGCATCCTGCTGTTCCTGCTCTGCCGCCTGTCGGGGCTCGGGCTGGCGACCTCGCTGCGCATCGGCCTGCTGCTGTCGCAGGGCGGCGAGTTCGCCTTCGTGCTGATCGGCAAGGCGACGCGGCTGGCGGTGCTGGAGGGTGAGACGGGGCTGCTGCTGTCCTCCTGCGTGGCGCTCAGCATGGCGGTCACGCCGCTGGTCGGCGCCATCGCCCAGCGGCTGGCCCAGAAGGTCGAGGCCCGCTACGGCGCCGAGGCCTTCGGCGTCGAGACCAGCGACATCACCGGCCATGTGCTGATCGCCGGCTACGGCCGGGTCGGGCGCGCCGTGGCGCGGCTGCTGCGCACCCACGACATCCCCTACGTCGCGCTGGACCTCGACCCGCAGCGGGTGGCGGCGGCGCGGGCCGAGGGGCTGCCGGTCTACTACGGCGATTCCAGCCAGATCGGCGTGCTGCGCGCCGCCGGGATCGAGCGGGCGCGGGCCGCCGTCATCACCGTCAACCGCCCCGACATGGCCGAGCGCGCCGTGGAGGCTATCCGCCGGGCCGCCCCGCGCCTGTCCATCGCCGCCCGCGCCCATGATCTCGACCGCGGCGCACGGCTGAAGAGGGCCGGGGCCAGCGCCGTGGTGCCGGAGACGCTGGAGGCCAGCCTGCAGTTGGCCAGCCTCGTGCTGCGCACCGCCGGGGTGGACGCCGAGACCATCGACCAGAGCCTGAAGAGCGTCCGCGACCGCGGCTATGACGCGCTGAGCGAGCCGGCCGGGCAGAACGATTGAGCGATCGCGTCAGCGCTCGACCCGCCAGAGGTCGAAGACGGTGCCGCGGTAGACCTCCTGCGCGCCCGGCGGCGGCGTCAGCCCGGCCGCGTGGAAGACGTTGGAGAACATCACCAGCACGTAATCGTACTTGTCCCGCCAGCCGATGTAATGCGGGCAGGGCTCCACATGGTCGCGCAGGGTCGCCTCCCCGGGGCGGGAGAGCAGGCGCACGTCCACCGGCACCCCCTCGTAGATCGCCATGCAGCGGTCACGGTAGGGCTGGGTCACGGTCAGCGGTTGCTTGCCGGGATGGCTGAACAGGGTCGGGACGAAGGCGCGCCGCTCCACGGTGATCAGCGACGGCAGATGGATCAGGCTGGGCAAGGCGACCAGCGCGTGCCGCCAGGGCGGCTGGGTGAGCAGGAACTCCCGCGTGTTGCAGCAACCGGCCTCCTGCCCCGCCCAGGTGATCAGGACGGAGCGTCCGGGTTCGATCCGCTCCATGGCGCGGCGCAGGTCGGCCACGTCGTCCTCGTAGGCCAGCCAGTTGAGAGTCAGCACGCCGGTCCGCACCGTCAGCAACGCGAGCAGCCCGGCGGCGAAGGCCGCCGCGGCGCGGGCCGAGGGAAAGCGGATGTCGGTGCCGGCGACCAGCAGGAAGGCCGCCAGAATCCAGAAGCGGATCGACACGAAATAGGTGCCGAAGAAGGGGTCCGGCACGACGAAGAAGGCCAGCACGAACAACCCCACCGCCAGCATCATCGCCGGCGCGGCGCGCAGCCAACCGGCCAGACGCGCCGCCACCATCCCGCCCAGGATCAGCAGTAGCGTCGCGACGTCCAGCAGCGTGTTGTAGTTCAGGACCGGGGCCAGCATGTCATGCAGCCGGTAGCGCCACTGCTTCAGCTCGGTCAGCTTCTTCAGCCGCCAGTAGACCTCCTTCAGCAGCAGGACCGGCGTGCTGTCGCGCGCGCCCACCGCCGCCGCGTCGGACTGCAGGAGGTGCGTCCCCACCGTGCCGGCGAACAGCGCCGCGGGAAGGGCCAGCAGCGCGGCGAAGCGCAGGGCGTCGCGCCCGAGGTTGGCGAGCGTCAGCGGCTTGCGCCCCCGCCCCACATATTTCACCGCCTCCACCGCGAACAGGCAAAGCAAGAAGGAGCCGAGCACGATGGCGTGAGCGAAGTAGAGGAACAGCGCGCAGCCCATCCCCACCGGCACCTGCCAGCGCCGCCCCGCCAGCGCGATCCACAGCGACAGCCCAATCAGCAGGAAGCCGAGGCCGAGCGAGAAGCTCATGAAGCCGCCGATCAGCGTGGCGTTGTAGATGAACAGCGCGCCGCACAGCGGCCACAGGCTCCACCGCCCGAACAGCGTGCGGTTCAGCAGCATCGCCCCGAACAGGGTGAGCAGTCCGGCCAGCGCCATGTAAACGCGCCCGGCGACGTACAGCGGCAGCACGCTGGCCAGCGGCAGCATCACCGCCTCCATCAGCAGGTTCGGAACCGGCGTCAGGGAGGCGGTGTAATGGTCGCCCAGAAAGGGGTCGGTCCGGTAATGCAGCAGCACGTCGACCCGCGCCAGATGGTTCGGGTAGTCGAGCAGCGGCGGCATCTCCACCAGGATGAGCGGCAGCAGAAGCAGCGCGAGGATCACCGGCAGCACGAGCAGCAACGGCGGCGACCAGGCTCCGGCCCCGGCGTCTGTCCGCAGGGCGGCGGCGGCGTGGCCGGGGGCCTGCGACAGTCCTGAATGGTCCACCGGAGCCTCCTGCATTTGGTGCAATGCGGAAGGCTCAACACATCCGCCGTCCGCATCGCCAGAAGGCAATGGCGTTACGAGTCGGCGTTGGACTTAGTCCATGGCCCGGACGGGGCAGGCTCCATGGTCCACAGAAACCCCGTTCGCATGAGGCGGGGCGCCCTCCCCACCCCTTTTCGCGGATAGGTCGGGCGCCGTCATGCCACCGTCAGGGTTGCGGGAAGACGCGGGCGCGGTCGATGTGGACGGCGCACTGGTCGCCGGGGCGCAGACCGAGGGCGGACAGCCGCTCGCGGTCCATTTCGGCCTCCAGCGGCAGGCCGGCGAGGTCGATCTCGATCCGCGCGTCCGGCCCCACCACATGGATGCCCGACACCCGGCCCGGCCCGCCGGCGCTGGGGCTGAGACCCAGGTCGTGCGGGCGCACATAGGCGATGGCCGGGCCGCGGACCGTGCCGTCGGCGGGGATCGACAGCGCGCCGTTGGCCGTCCGCGCCACCCCGTCCGCCACCACGCAGTCGAAACGGTTCACCTGCCCGAGGAATTCGTAGACGAAGGCCGAGGCCGGGCGGTCGTAGACCTCCGCCGGGCTGCCCACCTGCTCGATCCGGCCCTGGCTCATCACCACGACGCGGTCGGCCAGCTCCAGCGCCTCCTCCTGGTCGTGGGTGACGAAGACGGAGGTGATGTGGATGTCCTCGTGCAGCTTGCGCAGCCAGCGCCGCAGCTCCTTGCGCACCTTGGCGTCGAGCGCGCCAAACGGCTCGTCGAGCAGCAGCACCTTCGGCTCGATGGCGAGCGCGCGGGCCAGCGCCACGCGCTGCCGCTGCCCGCCGGAAAGCTGCGCCGGGTAGCGGTCGGCAAAATGGGCGAGCTGGACCAGCTCCAGCAGTTCCATGACGCGCCGCTTGATCTCGGTCGAGGTCGGGCGCTGGCCGCGCGGCCGCACTTTCATCCCGAAGGCCACGTTGTCGAAGACGGTCATGTGACGGAACAGCGCGTAATGCTGGAAGACGAAGCCGACCTGCCGCTCCCGCGGGGTGAGGCTCAGCGCCTCCTCGCCGTTCAGCAGGAGGCTGCCGGAATCGGCGAACTCCAGCCCCGCCATGATGCGCAGCAGAGTGGTCTTGCCAGAGCCCGACGGGCCGAGCAGGGCCAGAAGCTCGCCCGAGCGGACCTCGAGGTCCACCGCATCGAGCGCGCGGAACGTTCCGAATTGCTTGGTGATGCCGGATACCTGGATGGCCATGACGTGCGTCGCCTCAATGCCGGGTGGCCGCCAGCTCAGCCCCGAAGCGCCATTCCAGCACCGACTTCACGACCAGCGTGACGAGGGCGAGCATGGCCAGCACCGAGGCCACCGCGAAGGCAGCGACCAAGTTGTATTCGTTGTAGAGGATCTCGACATGCAGGGGCATCGTGTTGGTCTCGCCCCGGATGTGGCCGGACACCACCGATACCGCGCCAAACTCGCCCATCGCGCGGGCGTTGCACAGCAGGACGCCGTACAGCAGGCCCCATTTGATGTTGGGCAGGGTGACGCGCCAGAAGGTCTGCCAGCCGGACGCCCCCAGCACCAGAGCCGCCTCCTCCTCCTCGTTGCCCTGCTCCTGCATCAGCGGGATCAGCTCGCGGGCGACGAAGGGGAAGGTGACGAAGACGGTGGCGAGCACCAGCCCCGGCACGGCGAAGATGATCTGGATGCCCTGCGACTTCAGGAACGGCCCCATCAGCCCGTGCAGCCCGAACAGCAGCACGTAGATCAGGCCGGAGATCACCGGCGACACCGAAAACGGCAGGTCGATCAGCGTGATCAGCACGTCCTTGCCGCGGAAGTCGAACTTGGCGATGCACCAGGACGCCGCCACGCCGAAGAGGAGGTTCATCGGCACGGCGATGGCCGCGACGATCAGCGTCAGCTTGATCGCCGCCACCGCGTCCGGCTCCACCAGGGCCGCCCAATAGGCGTCCGTGCCGCGGCGCAGCGCCTCGACGAAGACCGAGACCAGCGGCAGGACCAGGAACAGCAGCAGGAAGGCCAGCGCCGTGGCGATCAGGAGCCCCTTCACCCAGCGGCTGTCGGCCAGCGCCGGGGTAAACCCGACGGCTTTCTTAACGAGCATGGCGCGACCTCATCCAGGCTTGCAGCAGGTTCAGGGCGAGCAGCAGAACGAAGGACGCCATCAGCATCAGCACGCCGACCGCGGCGGCGCCGGCATAGTCGTACTGCTCCAGCTTGATGACGATCAGCAGCGGAAGGATTTCCGACAGGCCGGGAATGTTGCCGGCGATGAAGATCACCGAGCCGTACTCGCCCACCCCGCGGGCGAAGGCCAGCGCGAAGCCGGTCAGCAGGGCCGGCAGGAGTGCGGGGAACACCACCCGCCGGAACGATTGCCAGCGCGTGGCGCCCAGCGCCGCGGCGGCCTCCTCCTCCTCCGGCGGCAGGTCCTGGAGAATCGGCTGCACGGTGCGCACCACGAAGGGCAGGCCGATGAAGGTCAGGGCGATGGCGATGCCCAGCGGCGTGAAGGCCACCCTCAGCCCGAACCACTCCATCAGCAGGGAGCCGATCCAGCCGTTGGGCGCGTACAGCGCGCTGAGCGCGATGCCGGCGACCGCGGTGGGCAGGGCGAAGGGCAGGTCGACCAGCGCGTCGACGATCCGGTCGCCGGGGAAGCGGTAGCGCACCAGCACCCAGGCGACGATGAAGCCGAAGACGGCGTTGATCGCGGCGGCGGCCAGCGACAGCCCGAAGCTGACCTTGAAGGCGGCCAGGACGCGCGGCGTCAGCACCGCGTCCCAGAAGCCGGACCAGCCCAGCCCCGCCGCCTTCAGCGCCAGCGCGGCCAGCGGCAGAAGGACGATCAGGGACAGATAGGTCAGCGTGAATCCCAGGGTCAGCCCGAAGCCGGGCAGGACGCTGGGTTTTCGAAGAACGCTCAACACCGTGCCCCCCGTATTGGGAAGCACGGCGTCGCTGGTGGTTGCCGCGACCACGGGTCAGCGGCCCTTCTGGTAGATCTGGTCGAAGACGCCGCCATCCGCGAAATGCTTCTCCTGCGCCGTGCGCCAGCCCCCGAAGGAACCGTCGATGGTCACAAGCTTAACATTCGGGAAGCGATCCGCATACCGCGCAGCGACCTCCGGAAGGCGCGGGCGGTAGAAGTTCTTCGCCGCGATCTCCTGCGCTTCGGGGGTGTAGAGGAAGTTCAGGTAGGCTTCCGCCGCCTTGCGCGTGCCCTTGCGGTCGACCACCGAATCGACGACCGTGACCGGCGGCTCCGCCAGGATCGACAGCGACGGCACGACGATGTCGAACTTGTCGGCGCCGAACTCCTGGAGCGACAGGAAGGCTTCGTTCTCCCAGGCCAGCAGCACGTCGCCGAGCTGCCGCTGCGTGAAGGTGACGGTGGAACCGCGGGCGCCGCTGTCCAGCACCGGCACGTTCTTGAACAGGTCGCCGACGAACTGCTTGGCTTTGGCCTCGTCGTTGCCGTTCTTTTCCAGCGCGTAGGCCCAGGCCGCCAGATAGTTCCAGCGCGCCCCGCCCGAGGTCTTCGGGTTCGGGGTGATGACCTGCACGCCCGGCTTCAGCAGGTCGTCCCAGTCCTTGATCTGCTTCGGGTTGCCCTTGCGGACCAGGAAGACGATGGTCGAGGTGTAGGGGGAGCTGTTGTTCGGCAGGCGCGTCTGCCACGTCTCCGGCAGGGCCCCGGAGTCGGCGATGGCGTCGATGTCGTACGCCAGCGCCAGCGTCACCACGTCGGCGTCCAGCCCGTCGATGACCGAGCGCGCCTGCTTGCCCGACCCGCCGTGCGACTGCTTGACGGTCACCGTCTGGCCGTTTTCCGCCTGCCATTTCTTGGCGAACGCCTTGTTGAACTCCACATAGAACTCACGGGTGGGGTCGTAGGAGACGTTCAGCAGCGTGGTCTGCGCCTTGGCCGGCGCGATGGTCAGCATGGCGAGGGCAACGCCCGCGGCCAATGCGGACAGGCGGCCTGTGGAGAGCCGGCCAACGGAAAACCGGTTCGCGCGGAGCGCGGAGAGCCGATCACGAAACGACATGGCACACTCCCTCGGTATGGTTCATTGGGGGGCGGTCACCGGCCCTTGAGGCCATGCGCCGCACCGCTGTTCACAAAGCCGGCGCTCGCGCCGTATCCACACTCTTTATAATGTATATGCAATATCCATTTGCCTCCTAGAGTTTGCATGAATCAGCGAAGGCCGCAAAGCTGTTTTTTGTCATTCCCTGCAACGCAGCGGGACAATTCCACAGGCGCTGTCAAATTCGGCCCCGGATCGCGTTGGAAGCGAAGCGCCGGATCGCTATCATGCGCACCCCTTCCGCCCCTTGTCCCGAACGGCCATGTCCGCAACAGCCCAATCCCCCTCCTCTGCCCTTCTGACCGCCCTTCTGGAGGCTGAGCGCGCGCTCGGCCGGCTGGCGGAGGTGGTGCGGGACCCGACGCGGCGGCGCCGGCTGTGGGCTGACGCGGCGCGGCGGGAGTCCTGCGCGGCGGCCCGGCTCGACGGCGTTGCGGTGGACCCGGCGGAGTTTCTGGTGGCGACCATCGGCACCGACCTCGTTCCCACCGCCGGGCGGGGAGCGGCGCAGTCGGTCCGCGCGCTGTGGCAGGGTGCCCTGTTCACGCAAGGCGTCATCGCCGCCCCCGCCCGCCGCGCCGAAAGCGCGCGGGTGCCCTTCCCGGCGAGCGGAGCCGCCGCCGATGCTTGGCGGGCGGTGGCGGAACTGGAGGCCGGGACGGACATCCGCTTCGCCTTGCCGACGGACGACGAGGATGACGCCGCCGCGCCCTTCACGGACGAGGCGCCCCCACCCTGGACGCTGGGCTGGGCGGAAGCGCTGTGGCGCTGCCTTCAGGCGGAGGTGTCCGGCCGCGATCCCGGACGGCTGGCCTTCTCGGCGGACCGCGAGGCGGAGGCCGCCACCCTGCTCAAGCGGCTGGACCAGGCCGGTGATCAGCCGGCGCTGCTCGGCGGCGTGGGGATGCTGGCCGAACTGCTGCGCCCGGCGCCCGATCTGCGGATTCCCGGCTGGGCCGTGCCCTCGGCCCGGCTGATGGGCGCGCTGGCGGTGGCGCGCTGCTGCCGGGTGCCGAACGTCTGGCTGCCGATGTCCGTCACGCTGCACGCCGACCGCACGGCCGCCAACCTCGCCGCACGCGGTCGGGAGGAGGGATGGCGGCTGTGGCTGGCCGACACGGTGGCGGAGACGGCGCGGCGGGAGCGGGAGCGCGCCCTGTCGCTGGACCGCAGCGCGGAGGGCTGGCAGCAGAGGGTGGGCGCCAAGCGCCGCAATTCCCGCACCCCGGACCTGCTGGAGCTTCTGTTCGAGGAGCCCGCCCTGACCGTGCGGCGGGTGCAGAAGCGGCTGGGCAGCACCTTCCGCGGCGCCCAGCTTCTGGTGGACGAGCTTCTGGAGGTGGGAATCCTGCGCGAGGCGACGAACCGCGCGCTGGATCGCGTGTTCATCGCCGTGGACTTGGTGCCTTGAGCCGTCGCGTCCGGGTCAGCGGTCCGCAATCAGATGTCGAAGTTGACGGGCAGGCCGCCGGTCGCCTGACGGTGGCGCAGAGCGTCGGACAGGGTCTGGTTGTCGAGCACCTGGGCGGTGGCGTCGCGCACCTGGACCATCAGCCAGCGCACCGAACAGGTCGGCGGGTCGATGCAGTCCTCGCAGGGGCGGAAGGAATTCTTGCTGGCGCAGGGGATCGGCGCCAGATGCCCGTCGATCAGCCGGATCACCTCGCCGAAGGAAATCTCCTCCGCCGGGCGCGCCAGACGATAGCCGCCGCTCTTGCCGCGCTTGGCGAACAGCAGACCATGCTTGCGCAGTTCCACCAGAATGGCTTCCAGGAACTTGCGCGGAATGTTCTCCCGCTCGGCGATTTCGGCGATCAGGACGAGTTCGTCATCCGTCCGTTCGGCCAGCATGATCAGAGCACGCAGGGCGTATTTGGCTTTTTGCGACAGCATTCGGTCCGGCACCGCCCCCCGCGGCGGAATGGGATAAAGATAAAGTGCCCTCCATATAGCCGTGTTGCCCAGGAATTGGTACCGGTTCTTGCCCTGGAAAACGGTGGCGCGTAAGGTCGTGCACGAATCGATCCCTGACCATTGATCATTGACCGGCGAAGGACGCGGCATGCAGACCATCATCGTTCCCGTCACTCCGTTCCAGCAGAACTGCACGGTGCTCTGGTGCCCGGAGACGATGAAGGGCGCCGCCGTCGATCCCGGCGGCGACCTGCCGCGCGTCCTGCGCGCCGCCCAGTCGAAGGGCGTGACCCTGGAGAAGATCCTGGTCACCCACGGCCACATCGACCACGCCGGTGCCGTTGCCGACCTCGCCGACGAGTTGAAGCTGCCCATCGAGGGGCCGCACCGCGAGGACCAGTTCTGGATCGACGGCATGCCGATGCAGAGCCAGATGTTCGGCTTTCCGCCGGTCCGTTCCTTCACGCCGGACCGCTGGCTGGAGGAGGGTGACACGGTGACGGTCGGCAACATGACGCTGGATGTGCACCACTGTCCGGGCCACACGCCGGGCCATGTGGTCTTCGTGCACAAGCCCAGCAAGATCGCCATCGTCGGCGACGTGCTGTTCCAGGGCTCCATCGGCCGCACCGACTTCCCCAAGGGCAACCACGGCGACCTGATCGAGTCGATCCGCAGCAAGCTCTTCCCGCTGGGCGACGACGTGACCTTCATCCCCGGCCACGGCCCGACCTCGACCATCGGCGAGGAGCGCCTCTACAACCCCTTCCTCAACGACTGAGCGTCTCGGAAGATCGCGGCGGGCGCTCGGCCCCCGCCGCGACCGGCTCCCCTTACTGGAACGCGATCTTCGCGTGATCCCCCGGCTTCGGCGGTTCACCGGTGATCTTCGCCTTCACATAGCCGTAGGCGTAGACCATCGCGCTCGACGGGCTGTCCCAATATTCGGCCTGATCGACGCTGACCTTCAGCAACGCAAGGTCGGGATCGTCCACCCCCTGGGGAAACCAGGTGGACAGGATGTCCCGCCACAGGAAACGGATCTTGTCGCGGTCGCGCACCGTCTCCGCCACCCCGGACACCGACACGTAGTCCTGCTTGTCGGGGTCGGCGTAGGACAGGTTGACGCGCCAGTGCGTCTTCAGTTCATGGACCTTCGGCGAGTCGGCCCGCGTAAAGAACCACAAGGTTCCATCGTCGAACCCCGCGTGCGGCAGGGTCGCCATCGGGCGGGAGTGCAAAATGCCGTTCTCGTCCAGCGTCGTCATCATGCAGATGCGGACGCCCTTGATCATGCCCCAGAGCTTCTCGGCGGCCTCGCGATCGTCAGCGCTTCTTGCCATGGTCTGACCCTCTATTGGTAGCCCAACGGAGTCCGGTCAACGCCCGCTGCCCGAAAAGGTTCCGAGCGCGTTCATGGCCGTGACCGACCAGGAACCGCCCCCATCACTGCCCAACTCACCGCCGCCGTGATGGTCGATCCGCGACAGCGACAGCGGCGCCACCGCCAGCCGCAGCGCCGCCTGCGGGGTCAGGTCCAGCGCCAGCGCCAGCGCGGCGCGGATCGACCCGCCATGGATCACCGCCACGATGTCGCGCCCGGCGTAGGCCGCGGTCAGCCGGGCGACGGCGCCGGCCACCCGCCCCATCACCGCCGCGAAGCTCTCGCCGCCCGGCGGGGCCTCCCGCGCCGGGTCGGCCCAGAAGCGCCGGGCCTCCTCGGGGCGGTGTTCCGCCACCCCGTCGTGCGACAGCCCCTCCCAGCGCCCGAAATCCTGTTCGGCCAGCGCCCGCTCGACCAGCGCCATGTCGCTGCCGGGCAGGCGCAGCGCCGCCGCCGTCTGCCGCGTCCGGCGCAGGTGCGAGGTCACCCAGACCGCCCGCGGCGGCAGCCGCGCCGCCAGCGCCGCAAGCGCGTCGGAATCGCCAATGTCGGCGGGGAGGTCGGTCCGCCCGTAGATCAGCCGGTCCGGATTGGGGACGGGGGCGTGGCGGATCAGCCACCAGCGCGTGGTCGTCATGCCGCCATCGCGGCCAGGGTGAGCAGAACGGCGGCCTCCGCCACCTGTTGGGCGGCGCCGAACACGTCGCCGGTGTGGCCGCCGATCTGCCGCCGCGCCTGCCACGCCACCGCCAGGACCGCCAGGACCGCCGCCAAAGCCGCCGCCGGAACAGCGCCGGGGGCCAGCCCCTTGACCGCCAGCGCCGCCACGCCGAGCGCCAGCGCGAGCGACAGGGCCACCGTGCCGGGCGACGGGCGCCCCTGCCGGGCGGCCAGCCCGTCGGCGCGGGCCGGGTCCAGGGCGCGGGCGATCACCGCCATGCCGCCGCGCGACAGGGCGCCGGAGGCGAGCAGCGCGGGGATGACGGCGCGCGGCTCGGCCAGCGCGGCCAGAGCCGCGGCGCGGACGGCGACCGAGAAGACGATGGCGAGCACGCCGTAGCTGCCGACCCGGCTGTCGCGCATGATCTCCAGCTTGCGGGCCTTGTCGCGCCCGCCGCCGAAACCGTCCGCGACGTCGGCCACCCCATCCTCGTGCAGGCCCCCGGTCAGCCAGACCATGGCGCCCAGCGCCAGCAGAGCCCCCGGCAGCGGCGGCAGATGGGCCAGCGCCGCCAGCCCGTAGACGGCCCCGCCGAACAGACCGACGCCGGCGCCGACCAGGGGAAACCAGCCCATGGCGCGGGCGTGGGCGTCGTCGGCCAGCGGGCCGGACAG
The DNA here is from genome assembly GCF_007827815.1 of Azospirillum brasilense. Taxonomy (GTDB): domain Bacteria; phylum Pseudomonadota; class Alphaproteobacteria; order Azospirillales; family Azospirillaceae; genus Azospirillum; species Azospirillum brasilense_C. The sequence goes on along the minus strand of NZ_VITH01000021.1, from coordinate 70,027 downwards.
GCGCAGCGGCAGCCGCGTCAGGAAGACGACGGCCAGCGCCAGATCGCCGACCCAGCGGGGGACGGTCCGGCGGACGGCGGGCGGGACGGGGGAATCCTCAGGCATGGCGCTTCGGAGTACGGCAAGCCCGGGCCCGCCGCAACGGATAACAGACCGGCAACGGGTGACAGGGTGGACGAGAGGCGCTTTGACAGCGGGTCGGGAATGGTCCAAGGTCGCGCCGCTTTTTTCATCGATCCCCGATCGCATCCTCTGCCGTCAGCGCCAGGACCCTTCGCCATGAGCAACCCGCAGCCCGCCATCACCTTCGAGGAAATCCGCGCGCTGGTGCGCAACCTGCCGGGGCCGGACCTCGACGCCGGCACGGCCGCCCTCCAGCGCGAACGGCAGCTCACCAAGCCGGCGGGCGCGCTCGGCCGGCTGGAGGAGATCGCCCAGTGGATGGCGACGTGGCAGGGCCAGCACCCGGCGGAGGTGCGCCGGCCGCGCGTCGCCGTCTTCGCCGGCAACCACGGGGTCGCCGCCCGCGGCGTGTCCGCCTACCCGGCGGCGGTGACCGCCCAGATGGTCCAGAACTTCCAGAACGGCGGCGGCGCCGTGAACCAGCTCTGCGAGGTGGCCGACGCCGACCTGCGCGTCTACGAGCTGGACCTCGACACCCCCACCGCCGACTTCACCGAAGGCCCGGCGATGGGCGAGCAGGACTGCTGCCAGGCGATGGCCTACGGCATGATGGCCGTGGAAAGCGGCGTCCAGCTTCTGGCGCTCGGCGAGATGGGCATCGGCAACTCCACCGCCGCCGCGGCGCTCTGCCACGCGCTGTTCGGCGGCGAGGCCAAGGACTGGACGGGCCGCGGCACCGGGGTGGACGACGAGGGGCTGGCACGCAAGGTCGCCGCCGTCGAGGCCGGTCTGGCCGCCAACCCGCAGGCCAAGGATGACCCGTTCGAGGCGCTGCGCTGCTTCGGCGGCTATGAGCTGGCGGCCATCGCCGGCGCCATCCTGGCGGCCCGCATGGCGCGGGTGCCGGTGCTGCTCGACGGCTACGCCTGCACGGCGGCGGCGGCGGTGCTGTTCAAGGCCGACCGCCGGGCGCTCGACCATTGCATGGTCGCCCACCGCTCGGTGGAGCCGGGCCACGACCATCTGCTGGCGGCCATCGCCAAGGAGCCGCTGCTCGATCTGGGGATGCGCCTGGGCGAGGGCTCGGGGGCCGCTCTGGCCATCAACATCGTGAAGTCGGCCTGCGCCTGCCACGCCGGCATGGCGACCTTCGCCGACGCGGGCGTCAGCACCCGCCGGGCATAAGGGGACAGGACATAAGGGGACGGGGCGTGAGGGGGCGGGGCGTTCCCGCCCCGAACCCGCCCGGCGCTCCCGTCACCCCTGCCCCGTCTCGATGGTCAGCGCCATCGGCAGCGGGTTGGCCAGCGTCTGGTAGACGACGCAGTAGCGCTCGGTCAGCTTGGTCAGGGTGGCGATGCGCTCCGGCGGCTCGTCGGTGTCCAGCTCGAAGCGCAGGCGGATGGAGCGGAAGCCGACCGGCGCGTCCTTCGCCACGCCCAGCGTGCCGCGGAAATCCAGGTCGCCTTCCGCCGAGACCGCTCCCCCGCGCAGGTTGAACTCCAGCGCCGTGGCGACCGCCTTCAGCGTCACGCCGGCGCAGGCCACCAGCGCCTCCAGCAGCATGTCGCCGGAGCAGGCCTGGGTGCCCGGTCCGCCGGTCGCCGGGTGCAGACCGGCCTCGACCAGCGCGCGGCCCGTGTCCACTTTGCAGGCGATGCCGGAATCGTCCAGCGTCCCGCGCGCCTTCAGCGTGACCACCGCGGACTCCGGGGCGTCCTTGTACTTCTCCTTCAGCGGCGCCTGGCGCGCGCGCAGATCCTGTGCATCCATACCCGTGCGTTTCCTCTGTACGGTTCGGCTTCTTGATTTGTGCGACCCGCGGATGATGGACCGCAAAGACCATCCCGGCAATGCCCAAAGCAAGGCCCGCCGCCCCATCCCCCTGCTCCTTTTTTGCGCCTCTTTTTGTTGCTCGTCCGCCGGCGGTGCTCGGGCGTAAGGTTTCGTTAACGAAACACGGGATGCGGGAGGTGGAACCATGCTGCGGTTGGGCACGAAGGTCCGTCATCGTGGACGGGACGCCATGGTGATCGCCCGGACCCTGGGTGGGCATCCATCCTACGACCTGCGGTTGGTCGACGGCACCATCGTGAAATACGCCCTGGAGGCGGACTGCGAGGCGCTGCCCGCCGACGGCGGCTTCCCGCCGCCCCCCGCCGGAGCGAGCGCGGCGGCGGGCCGCCCGGGCTGAACTCCCGGCGGTCGGCGTCGGGCAACAGCGCCGTTGCCGAAACCCGTCCATCCGCGCACTATCGCGCCATGGAACGGCTGGAAGATGATGGCGGCGACCCGCGGCGGCGCTGGCGGGTGATCGAGGGCGGCGGGGCTCCCGTCGAAGCCACCACCGCGCCCCGCGTTGGTGACGCGCGCCCGGACGGCGTCGTGGAGGCCGCGGCGCGCCCGGTCCCCGAGGATTACGGGCTGACGCGGGAGGATTTGCGGATCTGGTACGCGCCGGGCCGCGTCGGCGCCGCGCTGGCCGTGGCGGCCACGGTGGGCATGGCGGCGGTGCAGGCCTACGACGCCGGGCGGTTGTCCGATCCCTGGATCCTGGGCGCCCTGCCCGGCCTGCTCACCGGCACACTGATCGGTGGCTTCGCCGGGATGGGGCTGATGGTGCTGGTCCACTGGTGCGACCCGCTGGTCGGCATGGCCTGGCCGGTCTACGCGCGGCTGCGCCGATACCGGGACGCACTGGCCGCCGCGGTCGCCGCGGAGCGGAGCGTCAACGAACGGATGCCTTGATCGCCGCGAAGAACCACCGGACAACACAGCGCTCACGCTGCCACCAGCGGTGGAAATGAACGGCCTATCCCATTCGAGAGATGGTGCAGCGGCGTGTCGACCCAATCTGCTTAAGAGCAGACAGGAGAAACGCAGTGAACCGATTCGACGAAAAAGTCTATCGCGTGACCAAGCGCCGGGACGGGCCGAGCCTCCCGGAGCAGAAGAGTCAGTTGCTCCGCCTGAAGCAGGATCTCGAACAGTTCAAGTCCCGTCAGGCGGGCGCTGCGGTCGTCGGCAGCCTGCAGGCGCGCATCCGCGAGCTGGAATCCTCGATCTCCCGCGCCGAGGCGGCCCGGGTCACCGACCGGGATTCCCGCCGCCCGCGCGGCGATGAGGAGGACGCGGAATCCGGCGACATGACGATGCCGGACGGCACCATGCGCGCCACCTCCAGCCGCTTCCCGCCGCGCGGCCGGCCCGGCCGGACCTTCTGAGCCGCGGCGAGCCAAGACCCCGACGAATTCTCCCTCAAATTCTCCCTTACGGCCCGGACCACACTCCGGGCCGTTGCGCTGTCCGGTTGCCGCGTTGCCGGAGCGATGCGGTGTCCGGTTGATCCAGATCAGGGCGGGTCCTGGTCGGAATTCATACCTTTGGCTCGGTTCCGAGACCTTAGTCTGATGCTTTGGTCGGAGCCGATCGTCCGAATCGAGCGCGCCCTTGCCGGCGCCGAAGCGAGACAGACCAGAGGTGCATGTCATGACCTTCTCAGTCGCCACCATCGCCGACGCCGCTGTTGCCCCGCCGCCGATGACCGCCCCGCAGCCGCGTGCGGCGGAGACGGTGACCGGCCGCTGCGCCGGCTGCTCGGCGCGGAGCAAGGGGCTGTGCGGCGCCCTGACCGCCGGGGACCTGCCGGACCTGTCGACGACGTCGCGTCCGCTGGACCTGCTGTCGGCGACGCCGGTGGTGATGGAGGGCGAGGAGGCCTTGGCCGTCTTCACCGTCATGTCGGGCATGCTGAAGCTCTACAAGACCTTGCCGGACGGCCGTCAGCAGATCACCGGCTTCGCCACCGCCGGCGACGTGATCGGGCTGGCCGTCGGCAGCGTCTACGCCTACACCGCGGAGACGGTGACCGCCTCCACGGTCTGCCGCATGTCGCGGACGGCCCTGCGCCGCCTGATGGAGCGGCACCCGGCGGTCCAGGGGCGGCTGCTCGCCATGACCTCGGTCGAGCTGTCGGCGGCGCAGGACCAGATCCTTCTGCTCGGCTGCAAGACGGCGGTGGAGCGGGTGTCCAGCTTCCTCCTCGCTTTGTCGCGGCGGTCGCGGCCCCTGGCCGACGGCACGCCCAGCGCCTTCCTTCCCATGCCGAAGGTGGACATCGGCGCCTATCTCGGCCTGCGTCCCGAGACGCTGTCGCGCGTGCTGCGCAAGCTGGAGAGCGCCGGAGCGATCACCCGCCTGACCAACGACCGCATCCGCATCGAGAATCCGGCGGCCCTCGAAGCCGCCGCCTGATTCCCGGATCGTTCCTTCAGTCCCAGTTCCTTCAAGCCCCATTCCTTCAGGCCCCATTCCTTCAGGCCCGGCCCGCCACCGGATAGCCCTCGGCGCCGAACCCCGCCGCCACGTCCTTCACGAAGGCCTGCCCCACCCGGCGGTAGCCCAGCCGGCCGAACAGGCCCGCGGCGTCGAGCTTCGGCGCGGTCGCCGCGACGACGCAGCCGCGCTCGTCCACCACCACCGTCGAACAGCCCAGCTTGCGCGCCAGCAGGTCGATGCCGTCGGCCTGCGCCGCCGAGGTCACCGCCGCATCGAACAGCCCCACCGCGATGAAGATCGGCACCGTCAGCACGCGGATCATCCCCTCGGCGCTGACGCGGTAGCAGAACAGGCCGCGGATGTGGCCGTCGCTCATCTCGCAGGCCATCACCCCGCCGTCGCCGCCGTCCTGCAGGAAGAGGGAGGCGACCTGCCGCCACTCGTCCAGGGTCATGTCACGGTGCAGGGTCTGGACGACGGGCAGCGCCTGATCGGCCTGGGTTTTGGCGAGCGGGGAGAGAATGAAGCTTCTGGGCATGGGGGGCGATCCTTTCGCGGGCATTGTCCGCGATGCCCGGGGCCGCCGCTTTGATTTTGGTCATGCGCCGCGCGGGTGGCGGACGCAAGGGAGCGATTGCTCGGGTGCGGTGTTTCCCCAAGGACAGCGTCCATCACCGGGAACCGATATGAGCCGAACCGTCATGAGTCCCTACCCGCCGCCCCGGCAGGAACCCGACGTGCCGATCCCCATGCCGCTGCCGCCCGACGCCCCGCCGGACGAGCCGGTGGAGGCTCCGCCGATGCCCGGCGAGCCCCAGGAGCCCGTGTAGCGAATCCTTGAGGTCAGGGCTTGCGTCGGTAGAGCGCCATGGCGCGCTCCAGGATGCCGGGCGACGAATAATCGCCGAGGAACAGGTCGCCCAACGCGCGGCGCATCCGCGCCCGGATGCGGGAGCGGATGGCGTTGCGCAGCGCCTCCTCCTGCATGTGACAGCGGCGGCAGAGATTCTTCGGGCGGGCCTCCGGGTTGCCGGAAGGGCGGACCGGACGCACGACGACCTGCACATCACGGGTCTCGGCATACTCCACCACATCGGGCCAAGCCGCCCGCCGCCCGCGCCCGTCGCGCCAGGTCTGGTCGGCGGCGTCGTACCAGCGCCCGTCCGGCAGGCAGCGCACAACGGCACCGCCGGGCCGCCCGCAGCAGCGGCAGCGGTTCTCCCCGCTGGCGCCCTTGCGATGGGCCGGATCGAGGTCGGGTCGGAGAATCTTTGCGCGGAGCGGTCTGGTCATGGCTTGATGCCTGCCTCGGGGCCGGGACTGCCCCTGCGGGACGTGGCTCATGACATGGATGGCCGCGGACCGCCAGTGCGAATTTGTGAAAAGTTCTCCAGAGACCACGCCCTATGGACATGACCTCTCTTGATGAGTCGGCCGACCCGCATCTGGTGCACGAGCTGGCCAGCGCCCACCCCGACGTGGTGACCGCCGCCGCCGCTGGCGTGGCGCGGGTGGCCCATGGCGAGGGGCTGGGTCTGGTGCCGCTCGGCCTGCCGCTGCCCAAGGGCAAGCGCGACCTGCTTGTCCCGGCGGAGCGCCGCGAGGCGGTGCTTCTGGAAATCCACGGCACGCTCGACCGCGCGCGGCGGCGCAACGCCCTGCTCGCCCAGGGGCGCCGCGCGCTGGAGGGTTGGTCGACCAGCCTGCACCCGGCGGATGACCGCACGCGGGTCAGGGCGGTGCGCAGCGAGGATCTGCCCTGGCCCGGCCTGCCCGCCCCGGTGCGGCTCCAGGTGTCGCGCGTGCTCGACGCCATGGAACTGGCCGACCTTACGGACGACGATCTCGCCCTCCGGCTGGAGGGCGACCCGGCGCTGGCCACAGCACTGGAGGACGCGCTGTCGCGCACCGCCGCCCGGCTGCACCGCTACGCCGGGGAGGCGGACGGCGCTGACGATGCCTGGACCTTCGCGTCGCTGGCCGACCGGCTGTCCCGCGCCGCCCGCAACCGCCACGGGGTGGACGAGTTGCTGGAGCGCTGGGACCGCGAGTTCGCCGTGTGGCGGCGCGAGCGGGCCGAGGCGCGCGGGCGCGCCTATGTGGACCGGCATTTCGACCTCGCCCGCTTCGAGAAGCTGTTCCCGGTGGCCCGCGGGCTGGGGCGGCGGCTGGTCCTGGTGGTCGGCCCGACCAACTCCGGCAAGACCCACCACGCCATCGAGGCGCTGAAGGGCGCCTGGGACGGCATCTATCTGGCGCCGCTGCGCCTGCTGGCGCTGGAGGTGATGGAGCGGCTGAACGCCGAGGGCACCCCCGCCTCCCTGCTGACCGGCGAGGAGGCGATCACGACGCCGGGCGCCCGCCACACCGCCTCGACCATCGAGGTGATGGACCCTGACCGCCCGGTGGAGGTGGCGGTGATCGACGAAATCCAGATGCTCGCCGATCCCGATCGCGGCTGGGCTTGGACGGCGGCGCTGATGGGCGCCCCGGCGGAGACCGTCTACATCCTGGGCGCCCCGGAGGCCCGCCCGCTGGTCGAGCGGGTGGCGGCCCATCTCGGCGAGCGGCTGGAGGTGATCGAGCTGGAGCGCAAGGTGCCGCTGACCCTGATCGACCGCCGCCTGAACTGGGAGGAGGTGGAGCCCGGCGACGCGCTGATCGCCTTCTCCCGGCGGGAGATCCACACGGTGCGCGACACGTTGCGCGCCAAGGGCCTGTCGGTCGCCGCGGTCTACGGCGCGCTGGCCCCGGAGGTGCGGCGGCGCGAGGCGGCGCGATTCCTGTCCGGCGAGGCCGACGTGGTGGTGGCGACCGACGCCATCGGCATGGGGCTGAACCTGCCCTGCCGGCGGGTGCTGTTCACCGCGCTGGAGAAGTTCGACGGGACCAGCGTCCGCCCGCTGAGCGCGACGGAGGTCAAGCAGATCGCCGGCCGCGCCGGGCGCTTCGGCAAGTTCGAGTCGGGGGAGTTCGGCGTGGTCGGGCGGGGCACGCCGCAGGCCCTGCGCAGCCTGCTGGAGAAGGCGGACGGGCGGCTGCGCGCCGACGCCCCGCTGACCGTGCGGCCGACCCGCGCCATGCTGGCCCGTCTGGCCGATCACATCGGGACGGAGGAGACGGTCCTGCTGCTCGACTGCTTTGCCGACGCCCGCACGGCGGGGTCGCCCTACCGGGTGGGCGACCTGTCGGGAATGCGGCGGCTGGCGGTGATGCTGGACGAGCGGCGGCTGACCCTGCCCGCCAAGCTCGACCTGCTGCTGATCCCAGCCGATTTGGAGGACGAGGCGGAGGCCCGCATCCTCGCCGCCATCCTCGGCGCGGTGGAAACCGGGGAGCCGTCGCCCCTCGGGCGCTTCGTCCCGGCGCGGCTCGACGGGCTGGACGGGGCGGCGCTGGAGGGGCTGTCGCGGGCCTGCGACCTCTATTACTGGGCGGCGCGCAAGTTCCCGACCCTGTTCCCGGAACGGGAGGCTGTGCGCAGCCGCCGCGGCGAGATCAGCCGGCGTCTGGCCGACCTGCTCGCCACGCGCGGGGCGCGGTCCGCCGGGCAGCGGCGCGAGCCGCCGCCCAAGGCCGGTTTCCGCGGCGCCCCGCGCAAGCGCTTCGGGCCTCGGCGGTAGAGCGTCGGTAGAGCGGGACCTTACATCCCGCCCGGATAGTTCGGGCCGCCGCCGCCCTCCGGGACGACCCAGTTGATGTTCTGGGTGGGGTCCTTGATGTCGCAGGTCTTGCAGTGCACGCAGTTCTGCGCGTTGATCTGCAAACGCGGATCGCTGCCGTCCTCCGCCCGCACGATCTCGTACACGCCCGCCGGGCAGTAGCGCGTCTCCGGCGCGTCGTAGAGCGCCAGATTGACCGCGATCGGCACCGACGCGTCCTTCAGCGTCAGGTGCGCCGGCTGGTCCTCCTCGTGGTTGGTGTTCGACAGGTACACCGACGACAGCCGGTCGAACGACACCACGCCATCCGGCTTGGGATAGGCGATCTTCGGCATCTCCGACGCCTTCCTCAGCGTCTCGTGGTCGCCGTGGCGGTGGTGCAAGGTCCAGGGCGACTTGCCCTTGGTCGCCGTCTCGTAGGCCGCGTTGGCCAGACCGGCCCACAGCCCCTTCTGGAAGCCGGGGCGGATGTTGCGCACAGCAAACAGCTCCGACCATACCCAGGACGCCTTCAGCTTCTCCGGGTAGGCCACCGCCTCGCGCGCCGGCGCCTCGGCGGAGAGCAGTTCGAACACCGCTTCGGCCGCCAGCATGCCCGACTTCATGGCGGTGTGGTTGCCCTTGATCTTGGGCACGTTGAGGAAGCCCGCCGCGTCGCCGACGATCACCCCGCCGGGGAAGGTCAGCTTGGGGATCGACTGGAAGCCGCCCTCCGACAGCGCCCGCGCGCCGTAGACGATGCGCCGCCCGCCCTCGAAGGTCGGACGGATCGCCGGATGGGTCTTGTAGCGCTGGAACTCCTCGAAGGGCGACAGGTGCGGGTTCTCGTAGTCGAGACCGACCACGAAGCCGACCGACACCAGGTTGCCCTCCATGTGGTAGAGCCAGGAGCCGCCGTAGGTCTTGGGGTCCATCGGCCAGCCGATCGTGTGGACGATCAGGCCGGGCTGCGACTTGGCGGGATCGACCTCCCACAGCTCCTTGATGCCGATGCCGTAGGTCTGGGGATCGGCGTCGCGGCGCAGGTCGAAGCGCTCGAACAGCGTCTTGGTGAGCGAGCCGCGGCAGCCCTCGGCGAAGATGGTCTGCCGGGCGTGCAGCTCCATGCCCGGCGTGTAGTTGGCGGTCTTCTCGCCGTCCTTGCCGATGCCCATGTCGCCGGTGGCCACGCCCTTGACCGCGCCCGCGTCGTCGTACAGCACCTCCGCCGCGGCGAAGCCGGGGTAGATCTCGACGCCCAGCTCCTCGGCCTGCCCGGCCATCCAGCGGGCGAGGTTGCCGAGGGAGATGATGTAGTTGCCGTGATTGTGCATCTGCGGCGGGGCGAAGGGCGACTTCAGCGCCTTGGTCTCGGTGAGGAAGAGGAAGCGGTCCTCGCGCGCCGGGGTGGTCAGCGGCGCGCCTTTTTCCTTCCAGTCGGGGATCAGCTCGTCGAGCGCGTGCGGTTCGAACACCGCGCCGGAGAGCAGGTGGGCGCCGACCTCCGAGCCCTTCTCGACGACGCAGACCGACAGCTCCTGGCCCGCCTCGTTGGCGAGCTGTTTCAGGCGGATGGCCGCGCTCAGGCCCGACGGGCCGGCCCCGACGACAAGGACGTCGTACTCCATCACCTCGCGCGGATCGCGATCCATGGTCCCCATGCCTCCCGGTTGATTGAAGCGCCGGGGCCATTTCCGCAGGGTCCGGCGGCTTTCGGAACGGCGTATGCCTTTCGCACCCGCCAAAAAGGATATCTAAGCCCATGTAAGACCACAGGAGCCGTGGTAAGGTCAAACGATGATTGACCAATCCGACATCCTCGCCGCCCTGCGCTGGCACGTCGACATCGGGTGCGACGAAGCCATCGGGGACGAGCCCCTGGACTGGGCGACGCTGGCCGCCCGGCCGGCGGTGGCGCGCGCGCCGGCCGGCGCCTCGGCACTGCCGCCCGCCGCGGCGCGCCCCGCCCCGGCGGCGACGCCGCGGTCGGCGTTCGGGGGGGCGGCGTTCGGTGGTCCCTCCGGCGCGTCGATGTTCGGCGCACCCACGGCGGCGGATCTGCCGCTGGGCGCCAGCGAGGCCGGGGCGAGCGCCCGCGCCCGCGCCGCCGAGGCGCGCAGCCTGGAGGAGTTGGAAGCGGCCTTGCGCGCCTTCGACGGCTGCCCGTTGAAGGCGACGGCGATGAACACGGTCTTCGCCGACGGCAACCCCGCCGCGGACATCATGCTGATCGGCGAGGCGCCGGGCGAGGACGAGGACCGGCAGGGCAAGCCCTTCGTCGGGGTCAGCGGCAAGCTGCTCGACCGCATGCTGGCCCAGGCGGGACTCGACCGCGGCACGGTCTACATCAGCAACATCCTGCCCTGGCGTCCACCCGGCAACCGGTCGCCGACCCAGGCGGAGATCGCCGCCTGCCTGCCCTTCCTGGAACGGCACGTCGAGCTGATCGGGCCGAAGGTTCTGGTGCCGCTGGGCGGCACCTCCGCCAAGACCTTGCTCAACCGGGCGGAGGGCATCACCCGCCTGCGCGGCCGCTGGTTCGACTACGCCTCCGCCGGCCTGTCCGGCCCGGTGCCGGTCCTGCCGATGCTGCACCCGGCCTATCTGCTGCGCAACCCGATCGCCAAGCGCGAGGCGTGGCGCGACCTGCTGACACTGCGCCAGCGTTTTCCGGGCTGAGTCAGCGCAATCGTCGTTTTTCCCCCACCCTAACCCTCCCCCGCTGCGCAGGGGAGGGGACGGACGTCGCTTCGCGTAAGGCACGCTCTCCCTCGCAGAGGGGGAGGGCCGGGGTGGGAGCACGCCTTCACGATGGTTAACAGCGCTGATTTCTAAAATGTCCCGCTTATTGCGTTTATTCTTGCACGCTCCTTCGAACATTCGAGATCCGTAGACATTCCAAACATTGCTCAAGTACTTCGAAAGATCGGATTGGTTTACCAAGTCGCCGCTATGCCGTTGCGCCAATCCGGACAGAAAGGCCCATGACCTTGCGCCAAACGGGTCTTCCCACCGGGCTAGGGCCATTTTTCCGCCCCCACTAAGTTGCTGAAAACCCTTGCGAACAGACAGCCTCGACCGCTGTTGGGGAATCATCTTCTTGCGATTCCCGTCCACTGCGGTTATTCGAATACCATGTTCCGGATATTGTGCAGCGCAGCAAACACCGTCTCGCTGCGGCGGAAGGTCCTGGGAATGGCGGGAGTGGCGTTGGCGCTGTGCGCGGCGCCCGACCCGACGGGCGGCTATCGCCCGGCCCAGGCCGGCCTTGTGATCCACGCACCGGATGGGCGCCCCGTCGTCCCGCCGGGATTCGATCGTGCCGAGCAGAACCTGCTGCTGGCGACGGACGCCGACGCGCGTGCCCTGCAGTTGACGGAAGAGGATGCCCGCCATTACCGGCGCATCTTCGCCCTGCAGGAACGGGGCGAGTGGGAAGGTGCCGACTGGGAAATCCGCCTGCTGCACGACCGTCGCCTGATGGGCCATGTGCTGCGCCAGCGCTACCTGCACCCCGACCGCAAGGCGAGCTACGACGAATTGGCCGGCTGGCTCCAGCGCTACGGCGACCTGCCGGGCGCCGAGCGCATCCACGCCCTGGCCCAGCGCCGCGCCCCCGCCGGCCAGCAGCGCGCCCTGAAGCCGCCGCGCGGCGGCGACGGCGAGCGGCTGACCGGATCGCTGGAGCGGCTGGGCGGCCTGCGGCCGGAACCGCTGCCGGAAACCGTCTCCGACGAGGACCCGTCCGACCCGGACAAGAGCGCCGAGGCGGCCGAGGACAAGGCGAGGCTCACCGTCGCCCCGCGCAGCCGCACCGCCAGCCGCAGCACTCCCGCCACCCCGTCCCGCGTGACCGAGCTGCTGCGCGCCGGCAAGCCGGGGGCCGCGCTCGCCCTGCTCAACCAGGACGACTTCGGACGCAGCCTCGACCCGGTGCAGTACGACCAGGCGCGGGCGCGCATCGCCGCTTCGCTCTATTATTCCGGCGACGTGACACAGGCGCTGTCGCTGGCCTCGGCCAGCGCCGCCCGTTCCGGCCCGGCCCTGACGGAGGCGCATTGGATCGCCGGCCTCGCCGCCTGGCGGCTGAAGCAGTACGACCGCGCCGCCCGCCACTTCACCAATCTGGCCGAGGCTGGACCGCGATCGCCCTGGCTGGCTTCCGCCGCCGATTTCTGGGCCGCCCGCGCCCACGCCCGCCGGGGCCGCGAGGAGCAGGCCCGCGTCCATCTGGCCGCCGCGGCGCGCTACCCGCACACCTTCTATGGGCTGCTCGCCCACCGCAAGCTGGGCGGTTCGGGCGACCTCAACTGGCGCACGCCGGAGCTGACCGGGGACCATCTGAAGGCGCTGTCCGCCCTGCCCGGCGGCACCCGCGCCATCGCCCTGATCCAGGCCGGCCAGCGCGAGGCGGCGGAGCTGGAACTGCGCCGCATCCACCCGCGCGGCGACGCGCTGGCCGAGCAGGCGCTGGTGGCGCTGGCCGACCGCGCCGGGCTGCCGGGGCTGGCGCTCCAGGTCGGCAACGCGGTGGCCGGACCGGACGGCGCACCCTACACGGCGGCCCTCTACCCGGTGCCGCACTGGAAGCCGCGCGACGGCTTCGCCGTGGACCGCGCGCTGGTCTTCGCGGTGATGCGCCAGGAATCGCGCTTTGACCCGCGGCTGGTCAGTTCCGCCGGGGCCACCGGCCTGATGCAGATCATGCCGGCCACCGCCCAGCATGTGCAGGAGCGCAACGCCGACATCGGCGAGGCCGACGCCGGCCGCACCGGCCTGTTCGACCCCTCCACCAACATGGAGCTTGGGCAGCGCTACATGGCGGAGCTGCTGAACAGCCAGGACATCGGCAACAACCTGTTCCTGCTGGCCGCCGCCTACAACGCCGGCCCCGGCACACTGGCGCGCTGGCGGCGGGACCTGTCGGACATCGGTGACGACCCGCTGCTCTTCATCGAGAGCCTGCCCTACGCCGAGACGCGGAACTACGTCGAGAAGGTCGTCGCCAACTTCTGGATCTACCGACTGCGGTTGGGGCAGGAAATCGAATCGCTGGACGCCGTTGCGGCGGGCGGCTGGCCGGTCTATATGCCGGTGGATGTCTTCCCGGCGGCCCGGTCCACACAGGTCGCGCAGCACGGCGACGCCCCCTGACCGAAGCCCCACCATGCCGAAGATCGACGAATCCCGTCCGTTCCTGCCCGTCAACATCGCGGTCATGACCGTGTCCGACACGCGCACGCCCGCCGACGACCGTTCGGGCGACGCGCTGGCGGAGCGGCTGGCCGGCGCCGGCCACCGGCTGGGCGCCCGCGCCATCGTGAAGGATGACGTCGCCGCCATCCGCGCCCAGGTCCAGGCCTGGATCGCCGATCCGGAGATCGACGTGGTGCTGACCACCGGCGGCACCGGCGTGACCGGCCGCGACGTCACGCCGGAAGCGGTGGAGGCCCTGTTCGACAAGGCGATCCCCGGCTTCGGGGAGCTGTTCCGCCAGCTCAGCTACGCCAAGGTCGGCACCTCGACGATCCAGAGCCGGGCGACCGGCGGGGTCGCCAACGGCACCTACATCTTCGCCCTCCCCGGCTCGCCCAGCGCCTGCCGCGACGCCTGGGACGACATCCTGGTCTTCCAACTCGACAACCGGCACCGCCCCTGCAACCTCGTCGAACTGATGCCGCGCCTGCGCGAGCATCAGGTGTGACCGACACCACCGGTCTGTTCGGCGCGCTGACGCGGCTGCCGGCCTTCGCCGGTCTGCCCTCGGAAGCGCTGGAGCCGATGCCGCGCCGCGGCGTGGCGCACGACCATGTGCGGCTGGCGGGGAAGGGCCTGGTCGCCCGCGTCCCGCGCTGGAGCCAGCTCGGGCTCGACCCTTTCGCCAATCTGGAGCAGCAGGCCACCGCCTTCCGCCGCGCCGCCCCCGGCGGCCACACGCCGGAGCTTGCCGCCGTCCTGCCGCCGGGGCCGGAGCTGCCCATGGGCGCGCTGGTGGTGACGGAGATCGTCGGACGCCCGCCGCGCCTGCCGGGCGACATGCCGGCCATCGCGCGGGCGCTCGCCGCCCTGCACGCCCTGCCCCTGCCGCCGGACGACGCGCGTGCGCCCCTGCCCGCCCCCGCCGACCCGGTGGCGGCGACCCTGGCCCAGGTGGAGCGGCAGGCGGTGTGGTTCGAGCGCGCCGGGCTGGCGCCGGACGCCCTCGCCCTGCTGGAGCGGGAACTCGACGACGCCCGCGCCTTCCGCGGCACGGCGCCGCTCGCGGTCACGCTGGTCGGCAGCGACGTCCATCCAGGCAATTTCCTGATCGACGCCGCCGGCAAGGCGTGGTTCACCGACCTGGAGAAGGCCCAGTACGGCCACCCGGCCATCGATCTCGCCCACGCCAGCCTCTACACCTCGACCAAGTGGGAGCGGGAGGTCGCGGCGGTCCTGGCCACCGACGAGGTCGCGGCGTTCCACGCGGCCTGGGAGGCGGCGGTGCCGCCCGCGCTGGCCGAGACGGTGCGCCCGTGGCGCCGGCCCTTGCGCCGGCTGACCTGGCTGCGCACCTTGTCCTGGATGGCCCGCTGGCGGGTGGAGGGCGCCGCCCTGTCGCCGGACATGCCGGAGTCGCTGGCGGCCCACATGGACGCCCACGCGGTCGACGTCCTGCGTCCGGAGATCATCCGGCGGGTCGCCGCCGAGTGGCGTTGACCGGAGGGCGCCGGGCGGCCGAGACATGCGATGGCTCGGCCCGCAGCGTGTTAACCCTTGCCGGCGGTTGATGCTAGACTAAGGGTTCGAGCCTCAGGCTTTCCCGATCCAGACTCCGTAGGCGTGCAGGTGGACGCGGCATGATGACATTCCGATTTGTGCGGGCCCGATTTGGTCGGACGGCGTTTGGCGCCCTGCTCCTCTCCTCGGCGGGCCTCCTGCCGGCCGGCAGCGCCGTCGCCGCAGCCCCGCCGGCGGCAGAACGCCCGTCGCTGACCTCGGCGACCGGCAGCTATCTGGCCGGGCGCTTCGCCCAGCGCCAGGACGATTGGGCCGCCGCCGCCCTGTTCATGGCGCACGCCCTGTCCGCCGACCCCGGCGACCTGACGCTGCTGCGCCGCACCTACCTGCTGAAGCTGGGCGAGGGGCAGTTCGACGCCGCCATCGACCTCGCCAAGCGGCTGCTGGAGCAGGACAACGACCCGCAGATGGCCATCGCCCTGCTGGCCTCGGACAATCTGGCTCGCGGCAAGCTGAAGGAGGCCAAGGCCATGGCCGCGCGCATGCCCAAGGAAGGCATGGCGAAATACATCGGCCCGCTGATCGACGCCTGGCTGGCCGCCGCGGAGGGCAAGACCGACGCGGCGCTGAAGGCGCTGGAGCCGCTGTCCGCCGCCAGCGGCTTCGCTGCCCTGCATGACCTGCACGCCGGTCTGGTGCTGGAGCTGGGCGGGCGCAAGGACGCCGCCGCGGAGCGCTTCGCCCGCGTGCTCGACAAGGAGGCGCCGCTGCGCGTCATCCAGATCGTCGGCAGCTTCTACGAGCGCACCGGCCGCAAGGACGAGGCCCGCAAGCTCTACGAGTCCTTCCGCGCCGGCAACCCCGACAGCCTGATGGTCGAGCCGGCGCTGAAGGCGCTGGACGAGGGCAAGACCGCCGCCCCGGTGGTGTCCGACGCCAAGCAGGGGCTGGCGGAGGCCCTGTTCGACCTGGGCAGCGCCATCCACCACGAGGGGGCGGAGGAGACCGCCCTGCTGTTCGGGCGGATCGCCCTGCATCTGCGTCCCGACCTGTCCCTGGCGCGGCTGATGATCGGCGACATCATGGAGAACCGCGACCACCACAGCGACGCGCTGGTCGAGTTCCAGGCGCTGGAGACCGACCCGGTGCTGGGCTGGACCGCCCGGCTGCGCGCCGCCGAGAGCCTCGCCCGGCTGGAGCGCACCGACGACGCCATCGCCGCCTTCTCCGCGCTGTCCGCCGAGCGTCCCGAGCGGACCGACGCGCTGATTCGGCTGGGCGACCTGTACCGCGTCGCCAAGCGCTACGGCGAGGCCGCCGACAGCTACAGCAAGGCGCTGGAGCGCATCGGCACGCCGGAGGAGCGGCATTGGGCGGTGCTCTACGCCCGCGCCATGTCCTACGACAAGGTGGACCGCTGGCCGGACGCCGAGCGCGACCTGCGGGCGGCGCTGGCGCTGAAGCCGGACGAGGCCTTCCTGCTGAACTATCTGGGCTACAGCTACGTCGACCGCGGGCTGAACCTGGAGGAGGCCAAAAAGATGATCGAGAAGGCCGTCGCCCTGCGCCCCAAGGACGGCTACATCGTCGACAGCCTCGGTTGGGCGCTCTACCGCACCGGCGATTTCGAAGGGGCGGTGGAGAAGCTGGAGCGCGCGGTGGAGCTGAAGCCGACCGACTCCACCATCAACGACCATCTGGGCGACGCGTATTGGCGCGTCGGGCGCCGCAACGAGGCCCGCTTCCAATGGACCCGCGCGCTCCGCACCGCGGAGGAGGAGCCGCAGAAGGAGGACATCCGGGCCAAGCTGGACAAGGGACTGGTGGACCCCAAGGCCGCCGAGGCCGCCGCGCCCAAGAGCCAGTGAGGCCCGCCGCTCCCGCCTCCTCCTTCTTTCGCCGGGAGAAAGACCGAGGCGGGGCGCCAAATGTTCACTTTACGTTCCATTTGGCTGCGGCTATCCTGCCGCCATGGACGAAATTCCGCGGCAGGCCCTGAAAGGACGCGGGGCGATCAGCAACATGGCCTCCCGCTACGAGCGGGAGACGCGGGTGCTGGCCGACGACGGCTGGGGCGGGAACGAGGCGGTGACGGAGACCGTCCCGACCCAGGTCTTCGACGACACCGCCCGCTCGGTCCTGTCGAAGAACACGTCGCCCGATGTGATCTTCGAACGGTCGGTGAACCCCTACCGGGGCTGCGAGCACGCCTGCATCTATTGCTTCGCCCGGCCGACCCACGCCTATCTCGGCCTGTCGCCGGGGCTGGATTTCGAGACGAAGATTTTCCGCAAGGCCCGTGCGGCGGAGCTTCTGGCGGCGGAGCTGAGGGCCAAGTCCTACCACTGCCAGCCGCTGGCGCTCGGCGCCAACACCGATCCCTACCAGCCCGTCGAGCGGGAGCAGCGCATCACCCGCGCCGTGCTGGAGGTCTGCCGCGACTTCAACCAGCCGGTGATGATCATCACCAAGTCGGCGCTGGTCCTGCGCGACCTCGACATCCTGGCGCCGATGGCGGCCAAGGGGCTGGTCAACGTCGCGCTGTCGGTCACCACGCTCGACCGCGACCTCGCCCGCCGGATGGAGCCGCGGGCCAGCACGCCCGCCCGGCGCCTCGCCGCCATGCGTGAGCTGACGGCGGCCGGCGTGCCGGTGGCGGTGCTGGCCAGCCCGATGATCCCGGGGCTCACCGACCATGAGATGGAAGCCATCCTGACCGCGGCGGCGGAGGCCGGGGCGACGCAGGCCAACTACATCCTGCTGCGCCTGCCGCTGGAGATCAAAGACCTGTTCGAGGAGTGGCTGCGCGAGCACGCGCCCAACCGCGCCGAACGGGTGCTCAGCCTGATCCGCCAGTGCCGCGAGGGAAACTTGTACCAATCGCAGTTCGGCAGCCGCATGAAGGGCTCCGGCCCGGTGGCGGAGCTGCTGTCGAAGCGGTTCAAGCTGGCCTGCCGGCGCCTCGGCCTCAACGCCCGCGACGCCGCCCTCAATTGCGCCGACTTCAAGCCCCCTCCGGCGCGGGGCGAGCAGTTGACGATGTTTTGACCGTTCCGTCCTGCACAGGAGCCATCCGGCCCGCTCCGAGTTGATCGGCCGGCCGTGGCTGGGCTACCTTCGGCCGCCTGAACACGCCCGCAAGGGGGTCGATAATCCGGGTTGCGGTTCGAAGATTGAGGGAGAGGGTAATGGCCACGATCGGTGAAATCCTGGCCAAGGCCTTCGCCGATCATCGCGCCGGCCGCGTTTCCGAGGCGGCGGTTCTCTATCGCCGCATCATGGAAGCCGACCCGGCGAACCCCAACGCCGTGTATCTGCTCGGCATGGCCGCGTGGCAGACCGGCCGGGCTGCCGCGGGACTGACGCTGATCGGGCGGGCGCTCCGGCTCAATCCCGGCTGGATCGAGGCGCGCGCCAACCGGGCGATCATGCTGGACAAGGCCGGCGATTCCGCGGGGGCCATGGCCGACTGGCGGCGGCTGACCCTCTTCGATCCAGCCCACCCGCAGGCTTGGCGCAACCTCGGCGACGCTTTCCAGGCAAAGGGCGATGCCGGTACGCCGCAAGCCGTTCAAGCGCTGCGCCGTGCCGCCCGCCTCGATCCCGGTCTGGCCGAGGTCCATCACGATCTGGGGGTGGTTTTCCGTCGCGCCGGCCAACTCGACGAGGCGGTGGACAGCTTGGTCCGCGCCATCGCGGTCAAGGCCGATCTGGCGCCCGCCCACATGAATCTGGGCAACACCCTGCTCGAACGCGGCGGCGACGATGCGGCACGGGCCAGCCTGCGGCGCGCGCTGGCGCTCAGCCCGGCCAGCCCGGATTACTGGTACAATGTCGGCAACGCCCTGTACGCCCACGGCGATCCGCAACGGGCACTGAACGCCTACCGGCGGTCGGCGCGGCTTGGGCTCGGGCTCGCCCATCTGCGGGTGGCGACGGTGCTGAGCGATCTGGGCCGGCTGGCCGAGGCCGAAGGCGAATTGATCGCAAGCCTGCCGATCCCCGGCGTCGATGTCTCCCTCAGCATCGAGCTGCTGAGCAACCTCTTCCTGCGCGGCAACCGGCTGGCCGAGGGGCGGGCGTTCTTCACCCGGCTGGCCTCGGCGCCGCTCAGCGGCGTGACCTATCGCGGGGAATGCCTGACCGCGCTCGCCGCGCTCGACCTGCGGGACGGCGCCCCCGGAACCGCCCGCGACCGGCTGGCGGCGGTTCGCGGGGACAACGGCTGGTTCTTCACCGTGAAGTCGCTCGCCGCCTTGCGCGCGACCCTGGCCGATCAGGGGCTTCAGCTGGTCCGCCCGGCCTCCGTGGGGGCGGACGGCGGGCACCGGCCACCGCGCGTGACCTCCTCGTCCCTGGCCACCCGGGGCCGCTTCGCCCACACCGTCCTGGAATACATCCTGGTCCGGCTCTACGCCGAGAAGCACGGCTTCGTGCTGGAAACTCCCGACTGGGTGGGCGGCGCCTTCTTCGAGCTGAACGATCCGCCGCAGAGCGGTCCGCTGCCGCCGCTGCTGTTCGCCCGCCGCACCCTCAACGATCTGGTCAGCGGCGCCACGGAACGGGCGCCGATCGCCGACCGCGACATCCTCTCGCCCCTGTTCCTGTTCGAGCACAAGCAGGACTACCGGCAGCGGGTCCAGTCCTGGCTGAGGCCGCGCCGGGTCTGGGACCCGCAACTCGCCCCGGCGGTCGAGCGGTTGCGGGCGGCGGGGAACACGGTGGTCGCGCTCCACATCCGGCGCGGCGACTTCGTGACGTCCAACTACCCGATCACCGAGACCGCCTGGTACGTCGACTGGCTGCGCGACTGGTGGCCGCGTCTCGACCGGCCGGTGCTCTATCTGGCCAGCGACGACGTCCCGGCGGTCCGGCACGCCTTCGCGGAGTTCCACCCCCTGACCCGGGCCGACGTCGTGGAGGAATGGGTTGGGTTGGACTTCCTCCAGGACTTCCACGTGCTGATGAACGCCGACGTGGTCGGCACCAGCGCCGCCAGCGGCTTCAGCGTCCTTGCCGCCCGACTCAACACCCGCGCCCGCCTGTTCGTCGAGCCGGACGTCGCTGCCCGCCGCATCCGGCCCTTCGAACCCTGGACTCCTTGATGTTTACGCCCTGACGCCCTTGCGCGACGGGTTACGGGCGGGACCGCGCGAGGGCCTGTAGAGCGGCGCGGACGCGGCCGACGACGGGCGCCCAGTCGCCGCGCCGGTCCTGGCGGAACAGGCGCATGGTCGGGTACCACGGCGTGCACATCCCCTGGTCCAGCCAGCGCCAGTCGGGGGCGAAGGGCAGCACCGTCCAGACCGGGCGGCCGAGCGCTCCGGCCAAATGGGCCGGCCCCGTGCAGGAGCTGATGACGAGGTCGAGGTTTTCCATGATCGCCGCGGTGTCGGCGAAGTCCGAAATCTCATCGCCGAGGTCGGTGAAGGACGGCGGCAGCGGCCCGCAGGTCTCCAGGTCCTGCCGTCCCGCCCCCTTCTGCAGGCCGAAGACCTCGACGCCCGGAACGTCCAGCAGTGGAAGGAACGCCTTCAGGCGCGGCGAACGGATGCGGTCGGCCTTGAAGCCGGGGTTTCCCGCCCACACCAGCCCCACCCGAAGCCTCTCCCGCGGCCCCGTGCGCGGACCCGGCGACCCCAGGCGCGTCGCCCAGCGTGTCACCAGTTCCGGCTCGGCGCGCAGATAGGGGGTGTCGGCGGGAATCGTGTAGAGCATGGTGCCGAGCCGGTGCGGCAGGCTGGCCAGGGCGTCGTGCGCGTCGTGCGGCGGCGGCGGGTCGAACCGGCTGACCACGCCCTCGATGCCCGGCATGGCGGAGAGCAGACGGACGAGCTGGCTGTTGCACTCGATGACGACGCGCACACCCCGCGCCTGGAGCTGCGGGGCGAAGCGGGCGAACATGATGGTGTCGCCCACCCCCTGCTCGTCATGGACCAGCAGGGTCCGGCCGGTGAGGTCGGAGCCGTCCCAGGGGGGTGAGGCGAAGCTGCGCCGGGGCGACGGGAAGTCGGCCATGCGCGAGCGCCATTCATACTCGGCGAACCCCTCCTCCAACTCGCCCTTGATGAGAAGCGCGAAGCTCAGCGCGGTGTGCGCCTCCGCCAGGGCGGGGTCGAGCCGGACCGCGGACCGCGTCAGGGCGATCATCTCGTCGATCCGCATCAGGTCGCGGGCCGCCAGCCCGAGGTTGAGATGGGTGTGCGCGGCGTCCGGCTGCATCGCGATGGATTGCCGGAAGCAGGCCACCGCCTCGTCGAGCCGCCCGAGATCCTGGAGCGTGACGCCGAGGTTGTTGAGGACGCCGGGATCACCCGGCGCAAAGCCGAGCGCGCAGCGGTAGTAGCGCACCGCCTCCTCGGCCCGGCCGAGACGGCGGTGGGCCATGCCCAGGTTGGCGTAGGCGGCGACCGAAGACGGCGTCCTGCCGAGGAGGACCATCAGCTCCTCGATCGCCGCCTCGGCGCGGCCGTCCAGGATGAGCGCCTGCGCGAGCAGAAGCCGCTGGTCGGTCAGTTGGGGCTTGAGGCGCAGCAGCCGGCGCAGCGCGGTCGCGGCGTCACCGTGCCGGCCCTGATCCGACAGCACGTTCGCGACGTTGTTGAGCGCGTCGGCGGAGCCGGCGTCCAGCACCAGGGCGCGCCGGCAGCAGGCCACGGCCTCGTCGCGCCGGCCGAGGCGGCGCAGCGCGCTGGCGAGGTTGGAGAAGCCGGCCGCGTTGTCGGGGGCGGAGCGGATGGCCTGCCTCATCCACTCCACGGCCTCGCCCGGCCGGCCGGCCTGAAGCGCCAGCGCACCCAGCAGATGCAGGGCGCCGGGATGACGGGGATGGTCGGCGAGCACCCGCCGGTAGGCGCCTTCCGCTTCGGCCAGCCGACCGGCCCCGTGATGGGCGAGCCCCGCCGCGACGAGCGCGGCCGGATCGGGTCGATCAAGGGTGGCTTTGGTCGGGAAGGCCATGCGTCCGTGCTGTGTCGATGCGTTCCGGAGGAGCCGGCCGCGCGCCGGCCGCGCCCCGGCCTGGGACGGCAGAATAGCAGAACGCGGACGCCGATCCACAGCCCGCGCCGCGGTGCCGGCCGCTCGATTCCGCTGGAACGCGCCGCGCAGTTGTCGCACCTTCCCGAAGGGCGAAATCGCCCGCTGCCGGACAGCGACGGGAAAGGGTGAGGATGGGGGCGTGCCGAGACAGCCGCGATCGTCGAGGGCTTGATCCCGGTCGTTGCCCGCGGTTCCCGATGCCCGGCGGCCCGTCCGTTTCGCGGGGCGCGGCATGACGGCCGACGTCGTGGCGGCGGAGGCGCGGAGCTTCGCCGCCGCCCTGGCCCATCATCAGGCCGGCCGGCTCGACGCCGCCGAGGCGGCATACCGGGCGATCCTGCGCGACGATCCCGGACACGCCCACGCCAACAACAATCTGGCCATCCTTCTGCGCGGCATGGGCCGGAATGAGGAGGCCGCCGCCTGCTACCGCCTAGCCGTCGCGGCGCTGCCGGACGACGCGCCGATCCGCAGCAACCTGTCCTGCGCGCTGACCGACCTCGACCGGACGGCGGAAGCGCTGGCGACGGTGCGCGTGGCGCTGTCGCTGAGCCCGGACTACGCCGACGCCTGGTTCAACGCCGGCAACCTCCTGAAGTCCACCGGCCAGCCCGACCGGGCGCTCACCGCCTACCGCCGGGCGGTGTGGCTGAAGCCCGGCATGGGCGGGGCGCACAGCAACATGGCCGACCTGTTCCGGGACCGCGGGGAGTCGAGCCGCGCCGTGGACGGCTACCGGGCGGCGATCCGGGCGCAGCCCGACCTGCCGCAACCCGTCGTCAACCTCGGCGAGGCGCTGAAGGAGCAGGGGCGGATCGCAGAGGCCATCGCGACCTTCCAGGACGGGACCGAGCGTTTTCCCGATCTGGCCCTGCTGCACTCCAACCTGCTGCTCGCCCTGCATTACACGCCCTGGGTGCCGCCCGAGGTCGTCGCCCGCGCCCACGCGCACTGGAACGAACGGCACGCCCGGCCGCTGATGCCGCGGGACCGGCGGTTCGCCAACGACCGCGCCCCGGACCGCCGGTTGCGGGTGGGCTACGTCTCGCCCGATTTCCGCGCCCATGCCTGCGCCCATTTCATCGAACCGCTGCTGCGCACGCACGACCGCGGCGCGGTCGAGATCGTCTGCTACGCCACCTCGGACCATCACGACGCGGTGACCGACCGCCTGATGAGTCTGGCCGACGGCTGGCGGTCGCTGGAGGCCCTGGACGATGCGGCGGCCGCCGCGCTGGTCGGGCGCGACCGCATCGACATCCTGGTCGATCTGGCCGGCCACACGGCGCGCGCCCGACCGCTGCTGTTCGCCCGCAAGCCGGCCCCGGTCCAGGTCGCGTGGCTGGGCTATCCCGACACCACCGGCATGCCGGCGATCGACCACCGCCTGACCGACGCGGTCGCCGATCCGCCGGGCCCGACCGACTCCTGGCACGCCGAGCGGCTGGTCCGCCTGCCCAGGGGCTTTCTCGCCTTCCAGCCCTTGCGCGCCGCCGCCGCGGGCGAGGAACCTCCGGCGCTGGCCAACGGCTTCGTGACCTTCGGGTCGTTCAACAACGCCGCCAAGGTGACGCCGGAGGTGGTGCGGGTCTGGTCGGCCATCCTGACGCGCGTGCCGTCGGCCCGCCTGATCCTCAAGAGCCGCGCCTTCGACGACCCGCCGACGCGCGAACGCTATCTCCAGCGCTTTGCCGGCCACGGGGTGGACCCCGGCCGCGTCGACCTGCTTCCCCCGACGGGCGCCATCGACGACCATCTGCGGGCCTATGGCCGGATCGACATCGGCCTCGACCCGTTCCCGTACAACGGGACCACCACGACCTGCGAGGCGCTGTGGATGGGGGTGCCGGTGATCACGCTGGCCGGCGGCCACCACGTCGCGCGGGTCGGCGCCAGCCTGCTCACCCACTGCGGGCTGGCCGGGCTGATCGCCACGGACGAGGCCGGCTATGTCGAAACGGCCGTCGCCCTGGCCGGCGACACGGCGCGGCTGGTTGCGCTGCGCGGCGGCATGAGGGAGCGGATGGAGGGCTCGGCGCTCAACGACCACCGCGGCTTCGCGGCGTCGGTCGAGGCGGCCTACCGCGCGATGTGGCGGTCCTGGCTGGCGCGTGACGCGGAGGGGGCGCCTCCGGAACGCTGAGCGCGGGCCTTTTCACCGACTGGCCCCGTCACCGGCCGGTGCGGCGGCGGACCTCGTCGCGCAGAGCGTCCGCCGCCCGGACGAACACCGGGTCCCAGTCCTGGTCGGGGCCCTGGCGGAACAGGCGCATCGTCGGGTACCAGGGGGTGCGTTCGCCGGCAAAGCCGTAGACCCAGTAGGGGACGTGCTGCACGAGGTTCCAGACCGGCGTGCCGAGGGACCCGGCGAGGTGGGCCACCGAACTGTCGGTCATGATGACGAGGTCGAGCTGCTCCAGCATCGCCGCCGTGTCGGCGAAATCGTCCAGGTCGGGGCCGAGCGGAGTCACCAAATGACCGGCGACGCCGCTGTCGGCGAGTTCGGCTTCGGGCGGGCCTTTCTGAAGGCTGTAGAGCCGGACGCCGGGAACCTCGGCGAAGCGCAGGAAGCGGGCGAGGCTGGTGGCCCGCCGGCTGTTGTCGGCGAAGGTCACCCGCCCCGACCACACGATCCCGACGCGCAGCGTGCCGGGCTCGCGCGCCCCGAGCCGCCGGGCGGCCTTTTCGCGGGACGAGTCCGGAACGGCCAGGGTCACCGGCGGCGGGATCGAGGCCAGCGTGGTGCCGAACAGCCCGGGCAGGCTCATCTGCGACGCCTCGACGTCGAAGGCCGGCGGCGGCTCCCCCGGCGGCAGGACGGCGACGGCTCCCAATCCCGAAAGGACCCGGCGCAGCTCCGGATGGCATTCGTACAGCACCCGGCCGCGCTGCGCCGTGACCAGCGGCACGTAGCGCGCCGCCAGGATGGCGTCGCCGAACCCCTGCTCGGTGGACAGGAACAGCGTGCGCCCGTCCAGCGGGCCGCCGTTCCAGGCGCGGTCCGACGCCGGCCGGCCATGATAGGAGGCCAGCCCGTGACGGGCCTCGTAATCCGTGAAACCGTGGACGTAATCGCCGATCTGGAGGCGGGTCAGCGCCCGCTCCCACCGCAGCTCGGCCGTGCGGGTCCCGCCCGCCTCCGCCCGCCCGATCATCGCGAGCGTGTCCTTGAAGCGTCCCGCCTTGCGCAACGCCACGGCGTTGTTGAAGAGGAAGGCCGGAACGTCCGGTTCGAGGCGGAGCGCCTCCGCGTGCGCGGCCAGCGCCTCGTCGAAGCGACCGGCCTCCGCCAGGGCGTTGCCGAGGTTGCTCCAGATGCTGGCGGTGGCCGGAGCGACCTCCAGCCCCCGCCGGTGGCAGGCGATGGCGCCCTCCAGCTTTCCCGCGCGGCGGAGGAAATGGCCGAGCGTGCTCCAGGCGACACCGTCACGCGGATTGGCCGCGAGGGTGGCCTCCAGCGTGGTCGTGGCCTGTGCGTGGTCCATCCTCGGCTCCCTGGCGCGCCGTGGCCAAGGGGTGAGGCCACACTGCGAGCATAGGCCCGGTTGAGCGCGCGGCTGTCAACCGCGCGCCGCGGCCGGTCAGTAGGACTTCGGCAGGTCCAGGACGTGCTCGGCGACGTAGGCCAGGATCAGGTTGGTCGAGACGGGCGCCACCTGATACAGCCGGGTCTCGCGGAACTTGCGCTCCACGTCGTATTCGCTGGCGAAGCCGAAGCCGCCGTGGAACTGCAGGCAGGCGTTCGCCGCCTCCCACGAGGCCTTGGCGGCGAGGTACTTCGCCATGTTGGCCTGGGCGCCGCAGGGTTCTCCGGCGTCGTAGAGGCGGCAGGCCTCGAAGCGCATCAGGTTGGCGGCCTCCACCTCGATGAAGCTCTCGGCGATGGGGAACTGCACGCCCTGGTTCTGGGCAATCGGGCGGCCGAACACCTGACGATCGCGGGTGTAGTCGCACACCTTGTCGATGAACCAGTAGCCGTCGCCGATGCATTCCGCCGCGATCAGCACCCGTTCGGCGTTGAGGCCGGTCAGGATGTACTTGAAGCCCTGCCCTTCCTCGCCGATCAGGTTCTCCGCGGGGATTTCCAGATTGTCGAAGAACAGCTCGTTGGTCTCATGGTTGACCATGTTGCGGATGGGCTGGACCGTCATGCCCTTCTGCATCGCCTCCTTGATGTCGACGATGAAGATCGACATGCCCTCCGACTTCTTGCGCACCTGATCGAGCGGCGTGGTGCGGGCGAGCAGGATCATCAGGTCGGAATGCTGGACGCGGGAGATCCACACCTTCTGCCCGTTGATGACGTAGCGGTCACCCTTCTTCTCCGCGCGGGTCTTGATGCGGGTGGTGTCGGTGCCGGTGGTCGGCTCGGTGACGCCCATCGACTGGAGGCGCAACTCGCCCGCCGCGATCTTCGGCAGGTAGCGGCGGCGCTGCTCCTCCGAGCCATGCCGGACCAGCGTGTTCATGTTGTACATCTGGCCGTGGCAGGCACCGGAGTTGCCGCCCGAGCGGTTGATCTCCTCCATGATGACGGAGGCTTCGGTCAGGCCGAGGCCCGAGCCGCCGTATTCCTCCGGAATCAGGGCGGCCATCCAGCCGGCCTTGGTCAGCGCGTCCACGAATTCCTCGGGATAGCCGCGCTCCTCGTCGATGCGGCGATGGTACTCGCTGGGGAATTCGGCGCAGAGCGCGCGCACGGCGTCGCGGATCTCGTCGAAGCCCTGACCGATGCTGGTCTTCATGTCTCGTCACCCTGCTTTATTGATTGTTGCCGTGTTTCAGGCTTTGGGTTTCAGGCTTTGGGTTTCAGGCCGTGGGGGCGCTGCGCGCCAGGATGGCCTTCGCCCGCTCGGCGACCGGGCGGTCGACCATGCGCCCGTCCACCTGCACGGCGCCGCGCCCCGTCGCCTGGGCCTCGTCCCACGCCGCGACCACCCGTCCGGCCCAGGCCACGTCGGCGGCGGAGGGAGCGAAGACGTCGCGGACGACGGGCAGCTGGGCCGGGTGGATGCACAGCGCGCCGGTCATCCCGACGGCCCGCGCCTGCGCCACCATGGCGCGGTAGGCGTCGAGGTCGCGGAACTCGGCCAGCGAACCCGGCAGGCCGATCGCCGCGAGACCATGGGCGGCGGCGGCCAGCGCGATCTGGCGGCACGGCAGGGCGAGCAGCGCCTCGGTCGGCTCCACCCCCAGCGTCAGGGCGAAATCTTCGCTGCCGAGCGCCAGGGCCGCCACGCGCGGGACGGCGGCGATGTCGGTCAGCCGCTCCAGCCCCAGCGGACTTTCGATGAGGGCGACAAGGCCGATGGCGCCCGGCGTCAGGCCGCGCTCCGCCTCCCACTCCGCGATCATGGCGGAGAGGACGCGCAGCGCCCCGGCATCCTCGGCCTTGGGCACCACCAGGGCGGCCACGCCGGGACGGACCGCGGCCTCCAGATCGGCGACGGCGTCGCGCCAGCCGCTGTTGATCCGCACCAGCACCGGCACGCCCAGCCCGTGCAGCCGGTCGATCGGCGCGGGCAGCCCGCGCCGGGCCTGCGGCTTGCCGGCGGGCAGGACCGCGTCCTCAAGGTCGAGGATGAGGGCGTCCGCCCCGCGCTGGTGGGCCTTTTCCAGCAGCTTCGCGTTGTCGGCGGGGACGAAGAGATAGGATTGATACGGCAGGGACATCAGACGCTTCCTCCAACCGTGCCGCGATGCGCCGCCGTCATGACCGTTCGGCCTCCAGCTCGGCGGACATGGCGACGAAGCCCTCGTGGTCGGTCACCCACAGCGTGGCGCCGGTTTCGGTCGGCGCGCCGCACAGGGTCAGCGGATGGATGTCGAACAGCGGCCGCTTCGCCCGGAAGCGGAAGCCGGTCACCCGCGCCCCCGGATTCTCGCGCAGGAACAGGTCCATCAGCATGGTCGCGCTGAGCGGGCCGTGGAACACCAGCCCCGGATAGCCTTCGACGTCGCGGCAATAGTCGCGGTCGTAATGGATGCGGTGGCCGTTGAAGGTCAGGGCCGAGTAACGGAACAGCAGCACCGGATCGGGCTGGATGCGCCGCTGCCACACCGCCTCGCCCGCCGGACGCTCGCCGGGGACGGGGGCGTCGCCGGGCTTGGCGGCCTCGCGGTAGACGATGTCGTGGAATTCGGTGATGGCGACGCCGGCGGCGGTGCTGATCTCATGCCGGACCTTCACGAAGACCATCCGACCCGACCGGCCCTCCTTCGGGGTGACCTCCTCGATGGTCGAGCGGCGGGTGATCGCCTCGCCGCTGCGGATGGGGCGGTGGAAGGTCAGGGTGTCGCCGGCCCACATGCGGCGGGGCAGTTCCACCGGCGGCAGGAAGCCGCCCTTGTGCGGGTGGCCGTCCTCGGCGATGTCGCGCTGCAGAGCCTTGGGCAGGAAATACAGCCAATGCCCCAGCGGCGGCACCTCGCCCGCCGGCCAGGGCGGGTTGTCGTGGTCGAGCATCGCCACCAATCCGGTCAGCGCCGCCGGCGCCGCGACGTCCTCGGCGCTTTCCGACCGGCCGATCCAATCACGCAAATGGTCCATGCTCATGCTCCCCCCTTATTGTTTGAAGATTTCACGCCGGACGGCGTCGGTGTGTTGGCCCAGCGCCGGAACGGCGCCGGAGGCGTAGGGTCGGCCGCGCACCTGCACCGGCGGCGCCACCACCTCGACCGGTCCGCCCGGCGTCTCGGCGGTCACGCGGCGCAGCTGCGCGTGGGTGGACAGGTCGGCCACCTCGTTCAGCGAGCCGAAGGCGGTGCGCGCGCGGTTCAGCCGGCGCACCGCCTCGGCGTGGTCCATGGTCCGGAAGATGGCGGCGACGAGCGCGTCCAGCTCCGGCCGGTTGGCAACGCGGCGGTTGTTGGTCGCGAAGCGCTCGTCGGTCGCCAGCTCCGGCCGCAGCAGAACGTCGGCGCAGAAGGCCGCCCATTCGCGCTCGTTCTGGATCGACAGCACCACCTGCCGACCGTCGGCCAGGGCGAAGGCGGAATAGGGGGCGATGCTCGGGTGCATCAGCCCGACCCGTCCCGGCGCCTTGCCGCCATGGTCGTGGTGCATCAGCGGCACCATCATCCACTCCGCCAGCGAATCGAACAGGGACACGGCCACCGCCGACCCCTCGCCGCTGCGCTCGCGCTCCAGCAGCGCCTGGAGGACGCCGGTGTAGGCGTTCATGCCACAGGCGATATCGGCCACCGACACACCGACGCGCCCCGGCTGGTCCGGCGACCCGGTGATGGAGGCCAGCCCGGTCTCGCTCTGCACCAGCAGGTCATAGGCCTTCATGTCGCGGTAGGGGCCGTCGTCGCCGTAGCCGGAGATGTCGCAGGTGATCAGCCGGGGATGGCGGCGGCGCAGCGCGTCCGAGCCGAAACCGGCCCGCTCCGCCGCGCCCGGCGCCAGATTCTGCACGAAGACGTCGGCGCGTGCGATCAGCCGCTCCAGCAGTTCGGCATCCTCGGGCTTCTTGATGTCGAGGACGACCGACTCCTTGCCGCGGTTTAGCCAGACGAAATAGGAGCTTTGCCCGTGGACCACGGCGTCGTAGCCGCGGGCGAAGTCGCCCTCCGGCCGTTCGATCTTGATGACCCGCGCCCCGGCGTCGGCGAGACGCGACGTGCAGAGCGGCGCCGCCACCGCCTGCTCCAGCGACACGACCAGAAGTCCAGCCAGAGGGTAAGTCATTCCGCGAAGCCTCCGCTGCAAGCCAGGGCCGATTGTCCGTGACCGGGATGGTAAACAGCCGGACCGGCCCCGATCCAATACAGATGGAGCATGCATCGCATAACGAAGCGCTATGAGGCCGATCGCCGTCAGCCCCATCGCCGGCGCACCGTCGAGCGATCCAACGATCCGGCCTTTGCCGCCAAGGTTGAGGACATCCCCGCCAAAATCGACCGGCCCCCAGAACCTTTTAATAAGGCGGTGCTCCAGCCGTCTGATTGCAGCGGTCATACTCGCAATTCCCATCCACCTATGCGGGCAGCCCCCTTGCCGTCGTCGTTGCGACGGTTCAGCCTCGACGGCGTGTCTCGTTCAGCGTCCGCAGCCTTCCGATGGGCCGACCCCTCGGCTGGAAAGGAGACGTGATGGGAATTCTCCTGGCCTTCGCGCCCTTCATCGCCTTCGCCGTCCTCGACCGTCTGGTCGGGCCGGTGGAGGGACTCATCGCCGGTGCCCTCGTTTCAGCCACCCTGTTGCTGCGCGACTGGATGAGCCCCGGCAAGACACCGAAGATCCTTGAAGTCGGCACGGTGCTGCTGTTCGGTGGGTTGGCGCTCTACGCCGTGGCCGGCGGACCGACCCAGTCCATTATGGGAGGGGCCGTCATGGGGGGGGCCGTCATGGGGGTCCGGCTGCTCGTCGATGCCGGGCTTCTGCTGATCGTGCTGATCTCCATCGCGCTGCGGCGTCCCTTTACGCTGCAGTACGCGCGGGAGCAGGTCGCCCACGAATTCTGGGACGACCCGCACTTCATCCACACCAATTACGTGATCACGGGCGTGTGGGCTCTGGCGTTCCTCGTGCTGGTGATCGCGGACCTCATCCTGCTCTACCGGCCCGATCTGCCGCCCCGTTTCGGCATCGTCGCGACCGTGCTGGCGCTCGTCGGCGCGATCAAGTTCACATCCTGGTACCCGGAGCATCGGCGGTCCGCTGCCGGCACGGTGTGAATCCTATGTCTTCGGCCGTGCGCTAGGACGCCGCCGCTTCCTCATCCAGCAGCAGGGTGCCGGGCCAGTCGCCGCCGCCGACCAGATCGCGCACCACCCGCAGGAAGGTCTCCCGCACCGCCGCCGCGGCCTCGGTCACCGGGGCGCCGCGGGGCCGGCAAAGATGGACCGAGCGGCGCAGCGACGGCGACACGATCAGCCGGGCGGAGACCTGACCCGCCCGCCATTCCTCCATCACCGCCGAAATCGGCAGGACCGAGTACCCCACCCCCTTGGCGACCAGCGTCTTGATCTGCGGGAGCCCGTTGATCTCCACCGCCACGGTGACGATCGTGCAGGTCTCCCGCGCCACCCGTTCGATGCGGTCGCGCAGATTGTGCGGGCGGCTCGGCAGGATCAGATCCTTGCCGGCCAGCTCGTCGAAGGCGATGGCGCCGTCCCCGCCGCCCGGCGGCCCGATCAGGTAGAGATCCTCGCGCACCAGCGATTCGGCCAGCAGCGTGCGCGACCGCGTCACGTCGTAGATGCAGCCGAAATCCAGCCGGTCGTCGTTCAGCCATTCCAGGATCGTCCCGCTGAAGGACTCGACCACCCGCAGCGACACCTGCGGCAGCTCGGCGCGGACCGCCTGCACCAGGGGCACCGCCGCCACCAGCGCCACCGAGGAGGTGAAGCCGACGGTCACCAGCCCGCTCGGCGTGCCCGAGCAGTTGCGCACCTGCTCGGTCGCCTGGGCAACGTGGCGCAGGATGATCTCCGCATGCTCGTACAGCCGGGTGCCGGCGGCGGTCGGCTTGACCCCATGGACGCCGCGGGTCAGCAGCTTGACCCCGAGGCCCGCCTCCAGGTTGCGGATGTTGTGGCTGAGGGCCGGTTGGGCGACGTTCAGCTTCTGAGCCGCGGCCGTGAAGGAGCCTTCATCGACGATGCCGATGAAATACCGCAACTGACGCAGATCCAACGCTCACCTTCCTTTGCTGACCCTTTGCCCGCGGGGGCGATGAGCCCCCGGCGTTGCGCAATCATGTCGGTGCGTCGCAGGCGGATCAAGGCGGGTGGATGAGGAAGCGCCGGACAAACCCGGTTCAACCATCCGCAGGGCCGCTCCGTTCCATTGATCCGCTTCATAAGCCTTATCGGGTGGCGGCGGGTAATCCCGACAGCGGCACGGCCTAGCTTTTCCCCATCCGCACAAGCGGATGAGCCGTCCGCACGCCCGCGCCCAGCCCCGCCCCAATCCAAGGGGGGCGCCGGGATCACAGCCAGGAAGGGAAGAGGATTTCACCGATGCACCATTCCGGCGACCTCGACATGACGCGGCGCGGCCTCCTGCTTGGGACCGCCGCCACCGCCGCGCTGACGGCGGCGCCGTTCCGGGCGCCGGCGCGGGCGGCCACCGTTGGAGAGACCGCCATGCCACCCCCCGCGACCGGAGCCGACACATCCTCCCTGTCGCCCGTCCTGTCCAAGGTGACCTTCACCGTGAACGGGCAGCGCCGCGACCTCGAACTCGACACGCGGACGACGCTGCTCGACGCGCTGCGCGAGCATCTGCACCTCACCGGCACCAAGAAGGGCTGCGACCACGGCCAGTGCGGCGCCTGCACGATCATCGTGGACGGGCAGCGGATCAATTCCTGCCTGTCGCTCGCCGTGATGCACGAGGGTGGCGACGTCACCACCATCGAGGGGCTGGGCCTGCCCGGCAAGCTGCACCCCATGCAGGCCGCCTTCGTGGAGCATGACGGCTACCAGTGCGGCTATTGCACGCCGGGCCAGATCTGTTCGGCGGTGGCGATGCTGGACGAGATCAAGGCCGGCGTGCCCAGCCACGTCACCGCCGACCTCAACGCCGCGCCCCAGGCCACCGCGGACGAGTACCGCGAGCGGATGAGCGGCAACATCTGTCGCTGCGGCGCCTATTCCAACATCGTCGATGCGATCTCGGACGTCGCACGGAGGGAGGCATGAGACCCTTCACCTACGAGCGGGCGGACTCCCCCGCCGCCGCCGCGGCCGCCGTCGAGCGCCGGCCGGGCGCCAAGTTCATCGCGGGCGGCACCAACCTGCTCGACCTGATGAAGCTGGAGATCGAGACGCCGGCCCATCTGATCGACGTCAACGGGCTGAAGCTCGACACGCTGGAAGCGACGCCGGACGGCGGGCTGCGCATCGGCGCGCTGGTGCGCAACACGGATCTCGCTGCCGACCCGCGGGTGCGGCGCGACTACGGCGTGCTGTCGCGGGCGCTGCTCGCCGGGGCGTCGGGCCAGCTGCGCAACAAGGCGACGACGGCGGGCAACCTGCTCCAGCGCACGCGCTGCCCCTACTTCTACGACACCAACCAGCCCTGCAACAAACGCCAGCCCGGCAGCGGCTGCGCCGCCATTGGCGGCTACAGCCGGCAACTCGCCGTGGTCGGGTCGAGCGAGGCCTGCATCGCCACCCACCCCAGCGACATGGCCGTCGCCATGCGCGCGCTGGACGCCACGGTGGAGACGGTGCGGGCCGACGGGACGACGCGGACCATTCCCATCGCGGAGTTCCACCGGCTGCCCGGCGACACGCCGCACATCGAAACGGCGCTGGTCCCCGGCGAACTCATCACCGCGGTGACGCTGCCCAAGCCGGTGGGCGGCACCCACGTCTACCGCAAGGTGCGCGACCGCGCGTCCTACGCCTTCGCGCTGGTCTCCGTCGCGGCGGTGGTGCAGCGCGACGGCAGCGGCCGGGTGGCGGTCGGCGGCGTGGCGCACAAGCCGTGGCGCGTCGAGGCCGCCGAGGCCGAGATACCGCGCGGCGCCAAGGCGGTCACCGCCGGGCTGCTGGCCGATGCGAAGCCGACGCACGACAACGCGTTCAAGCTGACCCTGGTCGAGCGGACGCTCGCCTCGGTGCTGGCCGAAGCGAAAGGGTGAGACATGAAGTTCGACACTCCCGCGACCACCAACCCGATCGACCAGCTCAAGGTGGTGGGCAAGCCGACCGACCGCATCGACGGCCCTTTGAAGACGACGGGAAAGGCCACCTACGCCTATGAATGGCACAACGTGGCGCCGAACGTCGCCTATGGCTGGGTCATCGGCTCGGGCATCGCCAAGGGGCGCATCGCGTCGATGGATCTGGAGGCGGCGCGGAAGGCCCCCGGCGTCGTCGCCATCGTCACGGCGGAGAACGCCGGCTCCCTCGACAAGGGCAAGCGCAACGCCGCGACCCTGCTCGGCGGGCCGGAAATCGAGCATTACCAGCAGGCCGTCGCCCTGGTGGTGGCGGAGACCTTCGAGCAGGCGCGCACCGCGGCGGGTCTGGTGCGCATCGACTACACGCCGGCGGACGGCGCCTATGATCTGGCGGCGGTCAAGGACAAGGCGGAGAAGACCAAGGACGGCGATTCCGTTGTGGGTGATTTCGCGGGCGCCTTCGCGGCGGCTCCGGTGAAACTCGACGAGACCTACACCACGCCGGACGAAAGCCACGCGATGATGGAGCCGCACGCGACCATCGCCGCCTGGGAGGGCGACCGGTTGACCGTCTGGACTTCCAACCAGATGATCGACTGGATGGTGACCGACCTGTCGGCGACGCTGAAGATGCCGAAGGACAAGGTGCGCGTGATCTCCCCCTTCATCGGCGGCGGCTTCGGCGGAAAGCTGTTCCTGCGCGCCGACGCGCTGCTGGCGGCGCTGGGCGCGCGGGAGGCCGGGCGGCCGGTCAAGGTCGGGCTGTCGCGGCCGCTGATGATGAACAACACCACCCACCGCCCCGCCACCATCCAGCGTGTCCGCATCGGCGCCATGCCGGACGGCACGATCACCGCCATCGCCCATGAGAGCTGGTCGGGCAACCTGCCCGGCGGCTCGGAGGAGACGGCGTCCGACCAGACTCGGCTGCTCTACGCCGGGGCGAACCGGCTGATCGGCAACCGCATCGCCACGCTCGACTTGCCCGAGGGCAACGCCATGCGGGCGCCGGGCGAGGCGTCGGGGATGATGGCGCTGGAGGTCGCCATGGACGAGATGGCCGAAAGGCTGGGCATGGACCCGGTGGAGTTCCGCATCCGCAACGACACTCAGACCGACCCCGCCGATCCCAACCGGCCCTTCTCGCAGCGCCAGCTCGTGCAATGCCTGCGCCTGGGGGCGGAGCGGTTCGGCTGGGCCAAGCGCAACCCGAAGCCGGGGCAGGTGCGCGACGGACGCTGGCTGGTCGGGCTGGGGATGGCGTCGGCCTTCCGCAACAACCTGCTGACCAAGTCGGCGGCGCGGGTGCGGCTGGACCAGCGCGGGATCGTCACGGTCGAGACCGACATGACCGACATCGGCACCGGCAGCTACACCATCATCGCCCAGACCGCCGCGGAGATGATGGGGGTCGGGCTGGACAAGGTGGCGGTGCGGCTCGGCGATTCGAGCTTCCCGGTGTCCGCCGGCTCGGGCGGGCAATGGGGCGCCAACAACGCCACCGCCGGGGTCTACGCCGCCTGCGTGAAGCTGCGCGAGGCGGTGGCGCAGAAGCTGGGCGTCAACTCCGCCGACGCGCGCTTCGAGGATGGGCAGGTCGTCGCCGGCAACCGCAGGGTCCCGCTGGCCGAGGCGGCGGGCGCCGACGGCCTGTCCGCCGAGGACGGCATCGAATACGGCGACCTCGACAAGAAGTACCAGCAATCGACCTTCGGTGCCCATTACGTGGAGGCGGCGGTGGACGCCGCGACCGGCGAGATCCGCGTGCGGCGGATGCTGGCGGTCTGCGCGGCGGGCCGCATCCTGAACCCGAAGTCGGCGCGCAGCCAGGTGATCGGCGCCATGACCATGGGCGTCGGCGCTGCGCTGATGGAGGAACTGGCGCTCGACAAGCGGACGGGCTTCTTCGTCAACCACGACCTCGCCGGCTACGAGGTGCCGGTCCACGCCGACATCCCGCACCAGGAGGTGATCTTCCTCGACGAGACCGACCCGATCTCCTCGCCGATGAAGGCCAAGGGGGTGGGCGAGCTGGGCCTGTGCGGGGTGGGCGCCGCGGTCGCCAACGCGGTCCACAACGCGACGGGCCTGCGGGTGCGAGACTACCCGATCACGCTCGACAAATTCCTCGACCGGCTGCCCGCCATGGGGTGAGGGGTGGCGGAGTTTGGGCACGCCCCGGACTCCGCCGCGTCTTTTTCACAGGGTCCGTGACGCTCGACGGACCCCCGCCCTCTCCAACGCCGTTGCACCTGTTTCCCCAAGCGCCATAGAACACGCCCGCCATCATATCCACGTATGGCGCACATCAGGCTGAGGGACGCAAGGCATGGCACGACGGAGAGGCGGAGGAGCACCGCGAGGAGGCCGGAGGGGCCGCCCCATGACGCTGGGCGGGCTGGTCGCCGTCCTGCTGGTGCTGGCCGCGGTCTACGCGGCGGAGCGCTTCCACCTCGTCCCGCCGGGCACGCTCGACTCCATCTTCGGCGAGGAGAAGACCCAGCGCCAGCGTCCGATCCCGCGCCCTGTCCCGGACGCCAGCATCGACTACGCCGCCGTCGCCGCCCAGCTCGACCGCATCCAGGTGGCGGAGGAGCGTCGCCGAGGCTATGTGCGGGACGAGTGGCCGCATTGGCTGACCATCGATTCCAAGTGCCTGAACACGCGCGAGCAGGTGCTGATCCGCGACTCCGCCAAACCGGCGAAGCTGTCGGCCAACGGCTGCTCGGTGCTGTCCGGCGTGTGGAACGACCCCTACACCGGCGAGACCTTCACCGAGCCGAAGCAGGTGGACATCGACCACCGGGTGCCGCTGGAGGAGACCTACGCCAGCGGCGGCTACGACTGGCCGCGCGAGAAGCGGGCCGCCTACGCCAACGACCTCAGCGACCCGCTGACCCTTGTCACCGTCTCGGCGGCGGCCAACCGCGCCAAGGGCTCGAAAGGGCCGGAGGACTGGCTGCCGCCGCGCGAAGCGTACATCTGCGCCTATGTGGCGGGCTGGATCGCCGTGAAGGCGCGCTGGGAGCTGACCATGGACGAGCGGGAGCGCGTCACCGTCGGCAACATCCTGTCCGATTGCCGGCGCACCGCCGTGGGGGCCCGGCCCGCCCGCTGACCCGCCTCCCCGACAATTTCATGCGCCGGTATGCCTCGTCCGCAGCCAATGTCACTTTTGAAACCTAGCCGAAGTTGATAGAACCTTCGTAGGCGGTCTTCCTGACGGAACGGCGGCGGGGTGTTTCGGGGAGTGGCCGGGCGTCATGGCAAGGGAACGCGGTCTGCGGACGACGGTGGCTCTGACCGGCGCCGTTCTTGTCCTTGGCGTCTCCGTCGTGCTGGCGGCACTGACCGGCCTGCGCTCCCGCGAACGGATCGAGAGCGAGATCGGGCACTCGCTCGCCGAGGCCGCGCACAACATGGCCGACCGGCTGGACCGCTCCATGTGGTCGCGCGCCAGCGAGATCAGCATGCTGGCCAAGCTCGGGATCACGCCGGCCATGGGCGACCCGGTCCGGCTGCGCTGGCTGCTGGAGCAGTTCCAGGAGTTCTTCCCGACCGTTTCCTGGATGGGCGTGACCGACACCAAGGGCAAGGTTCTGGCCGCCACCGGCGGCCTGCTGGACGGCGTTGACATTTCCAAGCGCCCGGTCTTCCAGAACGGGCAGAAAACGCAGTTCGTCGGCGACGTGCACGACGCGGTGATGCTGGCCTTCCTGTTGCCGAACCCGACGGGCGAGGCCATGAAGTTTGTGGACATCTCCACCCCTGTGCACAACGAGCGGGGCGAGGTCGTCGGCGTGCTGGCCACGCATCTGAGCTGGGAATGGACGCGCGAGATCCGCCGCTCCCTGATGGACACCATGCGGGGCCGCGCGGAGCTGGAGCTGATCGTGGTCGCGGCCGACCGCACGGTGCTGCTCGGCCCCCGCGAACTGCTCGGCACTCCCCTCGACATCGAGGCGGTGCGGAACGCGCAGAAGAACGAGAGCGGCTGGATCGTCGAACGCTGGCCGGACGGGCAGCGCTATCTGACCGGCTACGCCTACGGCAAGGGCCACCTGAGCTATCCGGGTCTAGGCTGGAGCGTCGTGGCGCGCCAGCCGCTGGCCGTCGCCTACGCCCCGGCCACCGCCCAGATGATCGAGACGGTGCTGGCCGGCTGCGCCATGGTGCTGCTGTTCAGCGCGCTCGGCTGGATGGCCGCCGGGCGGGTCACCCGACCGCTGCGCCGCATCGCCCGGGCGGCCGAGCGCATCCGCAGCGGCGAGCGTGGGGCCGAAATGCCCGTGCTGGGCGGCAGCGCCGAAATCACCTCGCTGTCGGCGACCTTGCGCGATCTGGTGGACGGGCTGACCCACCGCGACGCCGCGCTGGTGCGATTGGAGGACATCGCCTATCAGGACCGGCTGACCGGCCTGCCGAACCGCCGCTATTTCGAGCAGTATGTGGAGGCCACGACCGCCGGCAACGGCACCGCCGCCTTCCTCTACCTCGATCTGGACGGCTTCAAGCCGGTGAACGACCGGCTCGGCCACGACGCCGGCGACCTCGTGCTGCGCCAGGTGGGGGAGCGGCTGGCCGCCTGCTTCCGCGGCGACGACGTGGTGGCCCGGCTGGGCGGCGACGAGTTCGCCGCCGTGCTGCCACAGCGCGCCGGCGCCGAGCCGCCGGACCTGGACGGGCTGGCCCGCCGCATCATCGAGGCGGTGAACGAACCCGTCAGCGTCCAGGGCGAGGCGGTGCGGGTCGGCTGCTCCCTCGGCATCGCTCTGTGGCCGGAGGATTCGCCCGACGTGGCGGAAACCCTGCGCCGCGCCGATCAGGCGCTCTATCAGGCCAAGCGGGACGGCCGCAACCGCGGCGTCCGCTGGACGGCCGACCTGCCGCCCGCCCCCGCCGAAAGCCAGGGCATAGCCGCGGAGGCGACGGGGAACGCGTCGTCCTAGGCCCCGCGGCCAAGCCCCCGCCCGAGCGGGGAACCGCGTCCGGCGCGCGCCCGGCCAGCGGTGGGTAAGGCGGTTGCACGCTGGAGCCTTGGCCCTTTTCTGCCGTTTCATGTCCATCGGAGCACGACTCGGACGGCCATGGCGGGAG
Organism: Azospirillum brasilense; assembly: GCF_007827815.1. GTDB lineage: Bacteria > Pseudomonadota > Alphaproteobacteria > Azospirillales > Azospirillaceae > Azospirillum > Azospirillum brasilense_C. Next base: position 31,488 of record NZ_VITH01000021.1, on the reverse strand, counting down.
ATTGGAAGATGAGCCTCGACACCAAGGGACAGCGTGCCCGCATGCTTCGTCTGCTCGCCGTCGTCGAGCATTACGAGCGCAACAGCGCGGCGGGCGCGCAGTTGATGCGGGGCACGCGCTACGAGCTGGCCGTGCAGGCCACCGACGTGAACGGCGACCGCTGCCTGTTCCCCGCCTGCGGCTGCGCCCAGGCCGACTGCTCGCGCCAGCCCCCCGCCGGCCCACAGCTCAATTGGTGCGGTCCGCGCGGCGGCTGGAAGATGCGCTGAGCCTTGGCAGGAAAAATCGGTACAGGAGAGATCAGTAATGGGGCGGGGGCGGCTCGTCCTGCGCCGAACGGGGAACGCCGGACTCCAGCTCGGCGATCCGGTCGCGCAGGCGGCGCATCTGCGCGGTCATGAGGTCGAGGGTCCGCCCCTGCTCGAACAGGACGGCCGACATCTCCTCGGCCATGCGCTCGTGATGGGCGAGGCGGGATTCCAGCTCGGTCAGGCGGCTTTCGGCGTCGGCGTCCATGGATGACCCTGCGGTGTCGCGGAAGGGACAGAGCTTTAGAACCGCTCCGCAGGCCATGGCAAGTTCAATGCATCCCCGATCCAGCCGGCCTCAGTGCAAACGACTGGGAGCGATCACCCAGCGCTCGACGATCTGAAGCGCCTGCGGCACATCCAGTTCCGGATGATGCCAGCGCAGCACCACCGTGGCGGCCTCCAGCGCGTGGCGGTCGGGACGCCCGCAATCGACCAGCTCGCGGTAGGCACGCTCCACCACCGGGCGACAGCCGCACACCGCCGCCTCGCAGGCGGCGAATCGCTCCGCCGGATCGTGCTCCGGCCCGGTTCTCCGCTCCGCCGCCATCAGGCCGTCTCCGGGCCTTTGCGCTGGATGCGGCGCCCGAAGATCTCCAGCCGCTGCCCGATCATGTCGAAACCGAGATGGCGGGCGATGCGCGTGACGGCCGCCTCCAACTCCGGGTCCTGGAACTCCACCACCTCGCCGGTCTCGATGTCGATGAGGTGATGGTGGTGGTCGCCGCGCGCCTCCTCGTAGCGGGCCCGCCCGTCGCCGAAATCGTGGCGCTGGATGATCCCGATCTCCTCGAACAGCCGCATCGAGCGGTAGACGGTCGCGAGGCTGATCCCGGCGTCGATCGCCGCCGCACGGCGGTAGACCTCCTCCACATCGGGGTGATCGGCGGCTTCCGACAGGACGCGGGCGATGATCCGGCGCTGGCCGGTCATCTTCAACCCCCGCTCGGCGCAGGCGCGTTCCAGCCGCGACGGCAGGGCTTCTTCGGGCGTGGTCACGGGGCCGGTCCTTTCCGATGCCTAACCCATGGACTCAAGAGATGGAGAGGGAATCCCGCAAGGACAACGGTCTTCCGCGAGAGCAGCCATAAGACTTGCCTTTGGGCCTGGACCAATGGCCGCACCCCCGGCCCAAGGCATCGGGCGGAACGTCATCCGGGGGGCAGATGGACACATCCATTGCCCCGCCGCCTCACCGCCCGATACCCCGGATGACCCGGACGGGTTCCCCCACCGGGACGGCGCACCCCACCTTCCGCCACCGCGTTTTTTGTCTTGCTCATCCGTACATGATGCAAAGGCCGGAGCACAGAAAAGATCGGATGAGATCAAAGATTTCAAGACATCGATCCAATCCCATTCTCTGCACGTAGACATTCAAAGCCGCCCCTTCCGTCAACATCCCCCGGGAAGACCGAGCCCATGGACATGAGGACTCTTGTTGAGGACGACGGCGACACCATCGACATCACCCTTCAGCCTCTGGGCGATCCCAGAAAATTTGAAAAGATTTGGATTGATCTGGAAGAGCGGGCCGACGGGTCCTTCTTCCTGAGCTGGCAGTGGATCGGCAATTGGCTGGCCTCCCTGCCCCATGGCACGCGGCCCCACGCGCTGGTCGCGCGGCGCGGCGGACAGGTCGTCGGGCTGGCGCTCCTCTGCCCGCGCACCCAGTGGCGCTTCGGTCTTCTGCGCACCCGCTGCTGGCTGCTGCACGAGACGGGGGAACGGACCTTCGACCGGATTTTCGTGGAATACAACGGCATCCTCGCCGACCGGCGCTGCGCGGACGCCGTGCTGGCCGCCGGATTCGACTGGCTGGGGCGCCGCCTGACCAATTGGGACGAGCTGGTGCTGGGCGGGCTGGAGCCGGCGGCGGAAGCGGCGGTGCGGCTCGCCGCGGCACGGCAGGGCCACGCGTTGCAGGTCCGGGTGGCCGACAGCTGCCAATGGGTCGACCTGGAGGGCGTGCGCCGGCAGGGCGCCGGCTACCTCGCCAGCCTTGGCAAGAACACCCGCGCCGCGGTGCGCCGGGCCATGCGGCTCTACACCGAGCGCGGCCCGCTGACCTACCGCGTCGCCGCGACGGCGGCGGAGGCGCTGGAGGATTTCCACGCCATGGAGATCCTGCATCAGGCGAGCTGGAACGCCCGCGGCCAGTCCGGCGCCTTCTCCAACCCGGCCTTCCGGCCCTTCCACGAGCGGATGATCGCCAGCGGCGTGCCGGCCGGGACGGTGCGGCTGTGCCGGGTCAGCGCCGGGGACACGGTCATCGGCTACCTCTACAATTTCGTCCATCGCGGGCGGGTGATGAACTACCAGGGCGGTTTCGCCTACGAGGCCGACAACCGGCTGAAGCCCGGTCTGGTCGCCCACGTCCTGGCCATCGAGGACACGCTGGCCCGCGGCGAGGACTGCTACGACTTCATGTCCACCCCGGCGGGGCACAAGCCGCTGCTCTCCAACACCGAGCAGCCGATGAACTGGATCGCGCTCGGCCCCGACCGGCTGAGCCGCCAGCTCGACACCCGCCTGCGCCGCGTCAAGGCGGGGGTGGCGGACCGGATGAGACGGCTGATCCGCAGCCCGCTTCCCCTGATGAACCGCTGACTCCGTTAAGACCAACGCCGCAACCGCAGGGCCGCCGACCGGGCGGTTGGAGGATGCCGAAAATGAGAAACACCCCCGCCAGCAACCCCGCCTTGGCTTGCGTGATGGGCGACATGGACATGGTGCGCCCGCTGGGGCTGGCCGGGCTGCGCTGCGCCGTGGTCACCCATCCCGGCGCGCCCGCCCTGCATTCCCGCTTCACCAGGGACGCCATCCTGTGGGACGACCCGGCGCGCAACCCGGACGGGCTGGTGGAGGTGATGATGGCCTTCGCCAAGGACCAGCCGGAGAAGCCGGTTCTCTATTTCCAGGACGACACCCAGCTCCTGCTCGTCTCGCGCAACCGCGACCGTCTGGCCGAGGGCTTCCACTTCGCCATCGCCGACGCCGAGCTGGTCGAGGATCTGGTGGACAAGGGCCGTTTCCAAGCGCTGGCCGAGCGGCTGAACCTGCCCGTCCCGGCGACCCGCCGCCTTTATCCGACGCGCGAGGCCGCACCCGACGTGGTCGACCTGCGCTTTCCCCTGATCGTCAAGCCGCTGACCCGCCGCCGGGTGTGGGACGAGGCGGACGGCTTCGCCAAGGCCATTCAGGTCGATTCCGCGGCGGAGCTGCGCGCCCTGTGGCCGCGGCTGGCGGCGGTCGGGCTGGACCTGCTGGTCCAGGAGATGATCCCCGGCCCGGAGACCCGGATCGAGAGCTACCACGTCTATGTCGACGAGCGCGGCGGCGTGGCCGGCGAGTTCACCGGGGCCAAGATCCGCACCTACCCGCTGGCCTACGGGCACAGCACCGCCCTGACCATCACCGACGCGCCGGATGTGGCGGCGCTGGGCCGCTCGCTGACCGAACGGCTGGGGCTGCGCGGCGTCGCCAAGTTCGACTTCAAGCGCGCCCCGGACGGCACGCTGCACCTGCTGGAGGTCAACCCGCGCTTCAACCTGTGGCACCATCTGGGGGCGGTGGCCGGGGTGAACCTGCCGGCGCTGGTCCACGCCGACCGGCTCGGCCTGCCGCGACCGGCGGTCGGCAAGGCGCGGGCCGGGGCGCGCTGGTGCCACATCACCAAGGACCGGCTGGCCGCCAAGGACAGCGGCCTGTCGATGGCGGCGTGGCTGCCCTGGGTGCTGGGCTGCGAGGCCAAGGCCATCGCGCTCGACGACCCGATGCCCTTCCTGCACAACCAGCTCGCCCGTTTCCTGCCATCCCGTGCGCACCACGACGCGCCCGGCGGCGCGATGAAGGCCCAGTGAGGGTGCCGCGGCGATGAGGATCGGCATCCTGTCGGACATCCACGCCAACCGTGAGGCGCTGGAGGCCACGCTGGCCGACATGAGCGGCGCCGGGGTGGAGCGCGTCGTCTGCCTGGGCGACGTCGTGGGCTACAACACCGACCCATCGCCCTGCATCAGTCTGCTGCGCGAAGCCGGGGCGGTCTGCGTCGCCGGCAACCACGACCGCGCGGTGACCCGCCAGATCCCCACCGACGGTTTCAGCGTCCGCGCCATCCGGGCCATCGCCTGGACGCGCAAGCGCCTGCCGCCGGAGGATGTGGCGTGGCTGTCCGCCCTGCCGCTGAAGACCAACGTCGGCGAGCATCTCGTCGCCGTTCACGGGGCGCTTCATGTGGACCGGGGCTGCGAACTGGTCCGGCTGAACAGCGAGGACCGGATGCGGCGCACGGCGCAGGCCCTGCTCGCCCATCCTTCCGGCGCCCGCGTCTGCGCCTACGGGCACACGCACCGGCTCGGCATCCACGAATACCGCAATGGGGAGCTGTGGGAGCACGACCCCGGCAGCGAGGTCGCCCTGCGCGGCGGCTCCTGCTATCTGCTCAACCCCGGCACGGTGGGGGAGCCGCGGAGCGAGGAGCGGCGGGCGACCTGGATGCTGTTCGACACCGGCCGACGGACGGTGAGCGTGCGGCGGGTCGCCTACGACGACCGTGCGGCTTTCGAGAAAACGCGCCGGGCGGGGATCGAGCCGCGGCGCCTGCTCGCCATCCCGGCGCCGTTGCGCGCCGCCCTCCAGGGCGGGCTGCGGCGGATGGGGATTTACGAGATGGTGCGGCGGGTCATCAACTCGTGATCCGCGCCTTTACTGAACCGTCGCCAGCATCAGCAGCGACGCGCCGAGCGGCAACAGGGCGAGCAGCAGCTTGAGCATCGGGCCGGCCATCTTCATCTCGTGAGGGGTCTGCGAACGCGCGCGACTGTAGCCGGACGGGCGGCGATTTTCTGTGACAAATCCCACAACCCAGCCATCCCTTCCCGCGTCCTGAAAAATTTTCCTTTTGATCCAATCTCTCGGAAAATCCGTATCAACTCTTTGGTGCTATCGTCGGTTCCGCCGCGGGGTGGGCTTTCGGCAACCGGCGGCATCCAACGAGTCTTCGACGACACGGACCGGCGGGAGTGTGGACAATGAACTGGTTCCGAAACGCCAAGGTCGGCCTTCGGCTGATGCTGAGCTTCTCCAGCATCCTGGTGCTGATGGTCGCCCTGGCGGCCATCGCCATCTACAAGGTCAACAGCATCAACGACAGCCTTTCCACGATCAACGACGTCAACAACGTCAAGCAGCGCTACGCCATCAACTTCCGCGGCAGCGTGCATGACCGGGCGATCAGCCTGCGCGACGTCACGCTCCTGTCCGACGCCGCGGCGCTGAAGGCCGAACTCGCCACCATCGACCGGCTGGCCGCCGACTACGCGCGCTCGGCCGAGCAGATGGACCGCATGTTCGCCGCCGGCACCCACATCACCGCCCGGGAGCGGGAGATCCTCGCCTCCATCAAGGAGACGGAGGCCAAGACCCTGCCGCTGGCCCGCGGCGTCATCGAGGCGCGCCAAGTCGGCGACGCCAACCGCGCCGTGAAGATCCTGGTCGAGCAGGCCCGCCCCGGCTTCACCGAGTGGCTGGCCCGCATCAACGCCTTCATCGACCTTCAGGAGGCCGAGAGCCAGGCGGTGGCCAAGCACGCCCGGACGGTGTCGGAGAGCTTCCAGGTGCTGATGATCTCGCTGTGCGCGGTGACCGTCCTGCTCGGCGCCGGGCTCGCCTGGTGGTCGATCCTGACGGTGCGGCCGCTGCGCCGCCTGACCGACACCACGCTGAAGCTGGCCGAGGGCGACCTGACCATCGAAGTGCCGCAGGCGACCAGCCGCGACGAGGTCGGCGAGATCATCCGCGCCGTCCAGGTCTTCAAGGACAACATGGTCCGCGCCCGCCGCATGGAGTCGGAGAAGGAGGAAACGGAACGCCGCGCCGAGGCCGGGAAGCGCGAGGCGATGAACGGGCTGGCCGACCAGTTCGAGCGCAGCGTCGGTTCCATCGTCGAACTGGTGTCCCACGCCGCCGCCGAGCTGGAGGGCGCCGCCCAGACGCTGAACGCCACCATGGAGCGCGCCAACGATCAGGCCGGCACCGTCGCCGCCGCGGCGACCCAGGCGACGGCCAACGTGGAATCGGTGGCCACCGCCTGCGGTGAACTCGCCGGGTCGGTCAGCAGCATCGGCCAGCAGGTCCGCCAGTCCGCCGACATCGCCAACCGCGCCGTCCGCAACGCCGAAGACACCCAGGCGACCGCGGAAGGTCTGGTCAGCACGTCGCAGAAGATCGGGGAGGTGGTGCAGCTCATCAACTCGATCGCCCAGCAGACCAACCTTCTGGCGCTGAACGCGACCATCGAGGCGGCGCGCGCCGGCGAGGCCGGCAAGGGCTTCGCCGTGGTGGCGAGCGAAGTGAAGAATCTCGCCAACCAGACCGCCAAGGCGACCGAGGACATCACCGCCCAGATCGCCGGGGTTCAGGACGTCACCCTGCGCACCGTGCAGTCGATCCGCGAGATTGCCCAGGTCATCGGGGAAAGCAGCCAGATCGCCGACGACATCGCCCAGGCGGTGGAGCAGCAGGGCATCGCCACCCAGGAGATCGCCCGCAACGTCCAGCAGGCCTCGGCGGGCACGGCGGAGGTGTCGGGCGCCATCGTCCAGGTCAGCGGCGCCGCCTCGCAGGGCGGAACCGCGGCGGGCCGCGTGCTTGGCAGCGCGCAGGAACTGAGCCGCTCCGCCGCGCGTCTGCGGACGGAGGTCAGCGGCTTCCTGGCGAAGGTCCGCGCGGCCTAAGGAGGCGTATATCCCCTCTCCCCTCTGGGGAGAGGGTTAGGGTGAGGGGGTTGCGCGTGTCGGAACGTCCGGCATAAGCGCAACCCCCTCACCGGCCCTTCGGGCCACCCTCTCCCCAGAGGGGAAAGGGCTATATCGGACCTCACGCCGGGGAGCGGTCCTTGTACTTCACGATGACGTACAGCGCGTGGATCATGCCCGGAATGTAGCCGAGCAGGGTCAGCAGCACGTTGATCCAGAACTGGGCGCCAAACCCCACCTGGAGGAAGACGCCGACGGGCGGCAGCAGAAGCGCCAGGATGATGCGTATGATGTCCATGCCGCGATAACGCTCCCGCCCCGCCCCAGGTTCCCTTTCCTCGTCCCGATCCTCAGCCCAGCAGGCCGATCTGGTCGAAGGGCAGAGGATCGAACCCGTGCTGGTACACCGCCGAACCGGAGACCGGCACGAAGTTGTCGTGCGCGGCGTCGGTGAACTGCGGGTCGAAGGTGAAGGACCCCTTGTCGTAGCCGGCGGCCTGCCACTGCGCCAGCGTGCCGGTGGCGCCGTTCGCCATCACCTGCGGCCAAGCCTGGAACAGCGCCTCGTTGGGGTTGAGGTCGGCGTAGAAGTTGCCGGTGAAGGTCCCCGCCGTCTTCGGCCCGTCCAGCGCGACCGCCTGGCCATCGCCGGCGTCCACGATGTTCTGGGTGATGGTGTTGTTCGCCATCGGCGTGCCCTTCCAGCCGCCCCAGCCGACGCTCTGCTGCAGGCCGATCTGGGTGCCCAGATTGTCGGCCAGGATGTTGTCGGTGACCGTGTTGTTCCAGCCGCCGTGCAGGAAGATGCCGCCGACGTTGTCATGGACGACGTTGCCCTTCACCGTGGTGCCGCTGGTCCAGTCGTCCAGATAGATGCCCCAGCTCACCAGCTTCGTCGGGTCGAGGAAGGTGGGGGAGACCTTGCCGTCCCAGGTCACGTTGCCGAAGGCGGTGGTGCCCGACACCTCGTTGTAGGCCACCGTGTGGCCGGCCAGGTCCTGCTGGCGGTTGATCAGGTAGATGCCGCCGCCGTCGCTGGTCTCCTGGTTGGCGCCGATGATCTTGTTGTGGGTGATCGTCGCCCGGTAGGTGGCGTCGCCCGAGGCCTGGACGGAGCCGACCGCGATGGCCTTGCCCGGCGTGTCCTCGATCTGGTTGTGGGTGATGGAGACGTCGTTGCTGCCGTTCACCCACAGCGCGTCGCCGCCGTGGTCGACGGCGCTGGCGTGCTGGATCAGGTTGTCCGACACCTTGGTGAAGTTGGACCCGGCCTTGACGTAGACCGCCTCGCGCCCGGTCTCGGCGAAGTGATTGCCGGTGACGGTGCTGTTGGCGCTGCCCTCCACCGTGATGCCGTAGCCGGTGTTGGTGACGGTGTTGTTCTTGAAGGTCAGGCCGGCGGCGTTGTTGGCGTAGACCGCGTGGCCGTCCGGCGCGCCGTCGGTCAGGGTCAGCCCTTCGATCGTCACGTTCTTCGCACCGCCCAGCCCGATCAACACGGGAAGCTGCGCCGCGACCACCTTGTGCCCGGCGACCGCCCCGCCCTCCGGCTTGAACAGAACTTGGCCGGACGCCTTGTCGAAGAACCACTCCCGCGCGGTGTCGAGCTGGTCCTTGCCGTTGAACAGGTAGAAGCGGCTGCCGGCGCCGAGCGCGTCGTAGGTGCTCTGGGCCAGCGTGATGGTGTTGCTGCCGTAGTCGATGCTCTTCACCGGCACGGTCATGTTGTCGTAGCCGTGCTGGCTGAAGACGCTGACCATCAGCCCGTCCGTGCTCGAATAGGTCGGGATCGCCCCCGCCTTGAAGCCGAACTGGGTGTAGGCGTTGGCCCCGGCCTTGGTGGCGATCAGCCAGCCGCCGTCGATGGGGTGGCTGGGATCGGCGTTGGGCGTGCGGGCCACCGTCTGGCGGTCGCCGTCCATCGACAGGTCGAGCACCGCCTTGGACCCGCCGGGAAGCTGCGCGCTGTAGAGGCCGTTGCCGCGCGACACCCAGTTCTCCACCAGCGAGCCGCCGTGGAAGACCGGCTTCTCGCTGCCGTAGGCGGCGAAGCGGACCCCGCTGTCCTGGCCGTCCAGCCAGAGCATGTCCTTCATGTAGTAGTCGCCACCGCGGACGTAGGTCACGTCGATGGTCGGGTCGGCGCGCATGGCGTCGCGGGCGGCGGTCAGCGTCGCCTTCGGCCCGTCGGTGCCGTTGGCGTTGGGAGCGGCCAGCTTGCCCGACCAGCTGTCCTTGCCGTTGGTCGCCACGAAGATCGCCGGCCCGGTCGGGGCGGGGGACGGCGTGGGAGTCGGGGTGGGCGTGGGGGCCGGCGTGGACCCGCCGGTCGCGAAGAAGCTCTTGTCGGCGTCGACCACCAGCGTGCCGTTCCACCACAGGCCGGACTGGCCCTTGACCACGTCCTTACCGTCGAGCGCACCCTTGTCGTAGGTGACGATGCTGTCGGTGGCGGCGACGGACTTGCCGTTGATCGTGACCTTGTTGACGATCAGCGAGCGGTCCTGGCCGTTCACCACGGCGTCGTTGTCATACTGGATCTGCACCTTGTGCGCCTGATCCGGGGCCACGTTGGCGGTGAAGCTGTAGTCCTTGGCCGCGGTGCCGACCGTGCCCTCCCCCACCTTCTTGCCGTCGACCATCAGGTTGAAATGCGCGTTGGTGCCGCCCGCCGCGATGCCCTGCGCGTTCACCACGAAGGTGGAGGTTCCGGCAACCGGCGCCGCCGGGGCGGGGAAGTCGGCGGCCGGGGTGTCGACGACCAGCGTGCCGTTCCACCACATCCCGGACTGGCCCTTGACCACGTCCTTTCCGTCGAGCGCGCCCTTGTCGTAGGTGACGTTGGCGTCGGTCGGCTTGTGGGTCTTGCCGTTGATGGTGACCCCGCTGACGATCAGCGAGCGGTCCTGGCCGTTCACCATGGCGTCGTTGTCGTATTGGATCTGCACCTTGTGCGCCTGCGCCGCGGTGACCGGCACCGTGAAGCTGTAGGCGGTCGGGCTGCTGGCGTTGACGGTTGCCTGGCCCACCTCGACGCCGTCGATCAACAGGCGGAAATGCGGCCAGATGCCTCCGGCGGACTGCCCATAGGCACTCACGACAATCTTGGCGTCGGTCTTGCCCGTGGTGGTCGAAGCCATTGGATGGTTCCCTCGCTCTTATGCTCAACGGCGGCGAGCATGGCGGGGCCGGCCAGACATTTGTGCGCCATTTTGATAACAGGCGAGGGCTGCCGGGTCCGTGCTTCTATCCGCCACCGCCTATGACGGGAGAGGCGGTTGAACGGGAGTGATACGCACCAAAGCGCAGGCTCCCCCGGATTAAAGCGAAGCCTTACGTGTTGATGGCTTATACGGAACCAAGAGGCAGAGACCCCATGAAGAAGATCGCTGTAACCGCCTTTGTCGCCCTGTCGCTCGCCGCCTGCCAGAGCGGCGGCAGCGGCATCGGGACCAAGCAGACGGTCGGCGCGCTCGGCGGCGCGGCGGCCGGCGGCGTGATCGGCTCGCAGTTCGGCGGCGGCACCGGCAAGCTTATCACCACCGGTGTGGGCACGCTGCTCGGCGCCTATCTCGGCAGCGAGCTCGGCCAGTCGCTCGACCGCGCGGACGAGGGCTACGCCCAGCGCGCCGCCACCCAGGCCTACGCGGCGCCGATGGGCTCGACCATCCAGTGGAACAACCCGGAATCGGGCAACCGCGGCACCATCACCCCGATCCGCGACGGCCGCGACAACTCCGGCAACTATTGCCGCGAGTACCAGCAGACCGTCTATGTCGGCGGCAAGGCCGAGCGGGCCAACGGCACCGCCTGCCAGCAGCCGGACGGCAGCTGGCGCATCGTGTCCTAACACCCGGCACGCCCCCACCCCGGCCGTCCCTTCCGCAAGCCGCGGAGACGGCGGTCGGGGCGGGAGCCCCCGTCAGGATGCCGGAGTCATGGCACGGGAAGCGCGGTCAGCCGGATCGCCACCTGCTTGGTGTGCGGGCCGACGGCGATGATCTCCCAGGCCGCACCGGACTCGGCGGCGTATTCCATGAAGGCGCGATACTCGTCCTCGCGCCACGTCCGGTTCCCGATGAACTCGTCGAAGACCAGCACCGTCCCCGCCCGAAAGCGCGGTGCCAGAGCGGTCAGCACCGTCCGCGCCGACGAGTAGATGTCGCTGTCCACATTGACGAAGCGCACCGCGCCGCCGTGAGCCGCCAGGAAGGGCGGCAGCGTGTCCTCGAACCAGCCCGCGTGCAGCACCGCGTTGTCACGCACCGGCGGCAGGCTCTTGCCCGTGCTGAGCACGCCGCGCGGCGCGTTCACCCAGCCCTCCGGCAGCCCCTCGAACGAATCGAAGCCGTGCACGGCCTGCCCGGCAACCGCGGCGATCTGGTTCAGCGAGGTGCCGCGGCGCACGCCGAACTCCAGCACCAGACCGGGCACCGCCGCCCGCTCGAGCGCAAAACGCAGCAGTTCCGCCCCGACGCCGAACAGCCGAACATCCGAAGCGAGGTGCGGGCGGATCGCCGTCACCGCTTCGACCAGCGGCAGACGCTTCGGCTGACCGTCCAGCTTCTCGCCATACAGCGCACCGGCTTCCGCGTCGCGGCCCAGCAGCAGCAGGTAGGCGCACAGGAAGCCCCAGTATTTGCCCGCCGCCCCCGGACAGTCCGCGGCCCGGCGCAGGCGGCGCAGCGCGTCCTCCACCCCGTTCAGGTCGAGCGCTGCGGCGTGGCTGCCGAACCACGCAGCGGCGTGCTCCGGATCGTCGGCCAGCCGCTCGTCGAAGACGGCCAGGGCGCCCGCGGCGTCGCCGAGATGGGCGAGGCTGACCGCCCGCTCATAGAGGATGTCCGCCGAGCGGTTCCCGGCGGCCAGCGCTTCCCCTGTCACCCGGAGTGTCTCCTCATAGAGGGCGTCGCGGCGGTAGGCGCCGGCCAGCCCCTCGCGCAGGCCGGGGAAGGCAGGATCGGCCACAGCCACCCGCTCCAGCCAGCGGACGGCCTGCAAGCGGTCCCCGCCGGCCAGCACGGCCTGGGCGAGATGATGGAGGGTCTCGGCGTGCGCCGGCTCGCGCGCCAGGGCGCGGCGCAGGACGGTGGTGGCGGTCCCGGCGTCGCGCCGGCCGAGCGCGGCCATGCCAGTCAGCCGGTCGCGCTCGACGGACCCAGCGGATTGCCCCGCGGTGTCCCGCAGCAGGCGCACCGCCTGTCGGTAATGCCGCGCCGCGATCAGGCGGCGCGCCTCGCTCAGAACCTCATCCACGGGAAGAACCTGTCGGTCGGGCATGGTCGGAATGGGGCATGAGATGCCCTGCGTCGGCGGCGGGATGCAAGCGCCGCCTGCGGCCGTCGCGGGGGTGAAAAGAAAGAAATGCCCCCTTCGATATTTTTCCCTTTGACAGGGGGCCGTCTGGATTGCTATTCACCCGCTCCCGCCGGACGCTGCCGTAGCTCAGTGGTAGAGCACTCCCTTGGTAAGGGAGAGGTCGAGAGTTCAATCCTCTCTGGCAGCACCATGGGGCCGTAGCTCAGATGGGAGAGCGCCTCGTTCGCAATGAGGAGGTCAGGGGTTCGATCCCCCTCGGCTCCACCAACTTCTTCGGCGGTTGGTTGGTTGACTTGAGTAAGTTGGGTAAGGTTGAATTTAGTGCTTGCTTCGGCGGTCTTTGTTCTTTAGAAGGTCGCCTACGACGCGGGTGTAGCTCAGTTGGTTAGAGCGCCGGCCTGTCACGCCGGAGGCCGCGGGTTCAAGTCCCGTCACTCGCGCCACTTTCTTGTGGTTTAGGTCCAGTTCGGTTTGGTATCTCGCGGTTTGGTCCTGTAGCTCAGCGGGAGAGCACTACGTTGACATCGTAGGGGTCACTGGTTCAATCCCAGTCGGGACCACCATTGGGGGATCGTCTAGCGGTAGGACTCCAGACTCTGACTCTGGCTACCTAGGTTCGAATCCTAGTCCCCCAACCAACTTCCTTGAAAATCAACATCTTGCGGCAACGGCCTCCGGCCGGTGATCCGTTTACTCCACCGGCCTACTCCACAGGGCCGGAATGTTGACACGACAGGGCGCCACCTACCATTTCCGCCGACGCGTTCCCGTTGCGATCCGTCTGCTCTTGCGCCAATCCGAGGTTTGGGTTTCCCTGCGCACGACCGACCGCCGCCCCGCCCGGGCGACGGCCGCCGGTCTCTACGCGCTGACGGAGGACGCGCGACCATGGCCGAGAAGCCTACCCAACAAGACCCGGCCGCCGCTGAGAGCCAGTTTGGGAATGAGGGTTTGCCTGTTTTCCGTGTGGAAGCGGGAGACAGGCAATGTGGACGAAGGCTCATCGAGCGAAGCAGGCGGGGCCGGACCGGCGGTCACAACGGTATCCGACGGACCTGACGGACACGGAGTGGATCCTGATCGAACCATGGCTACCGCGCCCGGCCAAGCGGGGCCGGCGGCGCGGCGTCGATCTGCGTGAGGTCCTGAGCTGCCCCCTGAACCAGCGCCAGCCCCTATCCGAGGGCTGGGCAAATCAGGAGGAGGACGGAACGGCCCGTCGGAACAGATCATCGGCCTGTTGCGCGCCATCGAGGTGGCGGTGGCGTAGGGGCACACGGTCCGCGAGACCTGCTGCATAGAGGCTATCTCGGAGCAGACCTACGATCGCTGGCGCGCGGAGTTTGGCGGGCTGAAGCTGGATCAGGCCAAGCGGTCAAGGAACTGGAGTGCGAGAACCGGCGCCTGCGCAAGGCGGAGGCCGATCAGACGTTGGACAAGCTGACCCTGCAGGAGGCGGCACGGGGAACTTCCGATGGTTCCGGCCGATGAGGATGCGCTCACCAGTGCCATCTTGCGGCTGGCCGGCCAGTATGGCCATTACGGTTATCGGCGCACGTTCTTGGATCCTTGGATGAGATCGGGAGCGGGCCGGACGCGAGCGGATTGCCGTGCCTGTCAATGCGGGGACATCAAACGTTCTTGCACGCACGACAAACGAAGCGGGTTGAAGAAGACCATCGCGTGGTCGGGAACAATCGGCAGCGGCATACCGTCATCCGGCTTTCGACGGCGCGGGCCGTCAGTTCATCCTATGGCGTCGCATCGGCCCGGAGGACACGCTCCAGGATCGCGCTTTCGCGCGCCGGGACGACATACCGGCCGATCGCTGAGAGAACGCGCTGATGGCTGGCGCCGCGGCGCTGAGAACGATGGACGGTCACGCCACGGACATCACATGTCGCCAGCCATCCGTGCAGCGCCGCCCCATTGCCCGCCATCCAGCAGTCGTTGTCGGGCGTAAACAGCACGATGCCGGAAAGCAGGCGCGCCGCCTCCTGGCAAAGCCCGTCGACGAAGGAGAACAAACGGCGGTCGTCGCTTTCGTCGGCCGCAGCGTCATAGGCGCTGAGCCCCATCTGAAGGCACAGGAACAGCACCGGAATGGGCGAACCGGAGCGCGATCCCGGATCGCGTGGATGACAGACAGGAACGCCGGTCACATACTCGGCGAAGCGCTGCATCATCGCGACACTGCACGGCCAGTCAAGTTCAAGCCGCCGCACCGTCGGCATCAGCTCCACCTGCGACAGACGGAACCGGCGCAACGTATCCGCCGGAGCGGCAGCGGCAGTGGCAGCGAGAGAAATGAGCGGGCCGGCGACGGATTCCGGCGGATGCGCCCGATCACGGAGCGGCGCGTTCCAATCCCCGGCATCCCGATCCTCAATGGTCCGTTCTGGAGACAGCATAGGCGTGCACCCTGAATGGGAAGGGCCGGATGCACGTCACCGTAGCGAGGCACCCAGGCAACCGTACAGGGGGCTTGGACGCGTCTTTTTTTCACCATTCGACGAATGACGAAAAAAAGACGCGTCTTCCTGACATCGCGGAGCCGCGGCGGCGGAGAGTACACTCGGCCCACTATTTTCCGCTCGATCGCCGCTGCCGGCGAGTGCCTGGCGACGCGGCCGGCTATCCCCGATGTGTGAGGACGATTGATGACCGACCAGACTCTGTCACGCATGAGCGATCGACTGGATGACTGGCGGCCCGACGACATGGCCTTTTGGGTGGACGGCGGCAAGCCGATCGCGATGCGCAACCTCGCGATCTCGGCCTTCGCATTGCTTCTCGCCTCCTGCGTCTGGATGGTGTGGAGCGCCGTCGTCGTGCACCTTCCAATCGTCGGCTTCTCATACACAACCACACAGCTTCTGTGGCTGACGGCCGCGCCGGGCCTTTCCGGAGCGGTCCTGCGCCTGGTCTACGCCTTCACCGTGCCGATCTTCGGCGGAAGGTTGTGGACGACGATCAGCACGGCGTCCCTGCTCATCCCGGCTCTGGGCATCGGCATCGCCGTACAGCACCCGGAAACGCCCTACGGCGTGATGCTGGTGCTGGCGCTGCTGTGCGGATTCGGCGGTGGAAACTTCGCCTCCAGCATGGCCAACATCTCCTTCTTCTTCCCCAAGGAGCAGAAGGGCTGGGCGTTGGGCGTCAATGCCGGCATGGCCGACCTTGGCGTGGCGGTCGTGCAGTTCGCCGTTCCCCTGGTGATCGGCGGCGCATTGCTCGGCCCGCTCGGCGGCGGCCCACATGCCACGGCTGCGCTCGGCGCGCCGTTGGAAACCCATCAGGGCGTGTGGCTGCAGAACGCGGCCTTCATCTGGATCCCTTTCATTCTGCTGGCGACCGCGGCGGCTTGGTTCGGCATGAACGATATCGGCCATTCCCAGGCGTCCTTCGCCGAACAGGCGGTCATCTTCCGTCGCATGCACACCTGGATCAACGGGTGGCTCTACATCGGCAGCTTCGGCACCTTCATCGGCTTCGCGGCCACGTTCCCAATGCTGGTGAAGGCACAATTCCCCGGCATCGACCCGCTTGCCTACGCTTTCCTCGGACCGCTCGTCAGTTCGGCGGCGCGGTCGCTGTCGGGTGGCATGGCCGACCGGCTGGGCGGCGCACGCATCACCCTGTGGGCTTTCGTGATCCTGTTCCTCGCGGTGAGCACGATGACGATCTGCCTGAACAGCGGGATATTCTGGATGTTCCTGCTGAGTTCCATGCTGGTGTTCGCCACGGCCGGCGTCGCCTGCGCTTCGACCTATCAGATGGTGCCGATCGTCTTCCTGATCGACCGTATGCATGCATATGATCTGCAAGGCGATCTCGGCCGCGCGCGTGCGCTGAAGGAAGCGACGCTGGAGGCGGCGACCGCGCTGGGGTTCATCTCCGCGCTGGCGGCATTCGGTGCCTTCTATATTCCCGGCGTTTTCGGACTGTCGATCAGCCTGACCGGGTCGCCGGTCATGGCGATCCAGCTTTTCCTGATCTTCTATCTGTCCTGCATTGTCATCACCTGGATGTTCTACTGCCGGGCCGACGCGGGACTTCATTGCTGAGCGACACTGGCCATGGATGCACGACGCCCGCCGATCCGCCACGCCCTCAAAACCGACGCGGCGGCCGATAGCCCTGTTCTTCCGCGACCTCCGGCCCGCGTCGGAGTCCGACGGGCCGGGGCGGATGCCCCGCCCTCTTCTCGCTGCGCGGCGCCTGCAGGGTTGCCCGGCTTCGCGATGTTGAGCGGAACGATCGTCGAGGTCACCGACGAGTGGCTCCGCGTCCACCAGTCCTATCGGTTCGGCGACGCCGCGCCGATGAGCTACAGCCTGCGTTGGCCGATCCCGCCAGTCCGCGTCATCGGCTCCTTGCAGGCGGGACGGCACACGGAATTCCTTGCGCCGGACTGGCTGGTTCGGGACAAGCAGGCGGAAATCCATAAGCTGGCGCGCCATGCCGGGCAACGCCAATCGGTTTCGCCCGACGCCATAGCCTTCCTCTGACCCGTCCTGCCGGCAACAGCATCCGGTGGCACCCGCCATGGCAACCCGCGGCACCGGATCGCAACTATTGATCGAATGCGTCGAATTGTCGCCACCGCATGCAGGTTGCGAGGCGACGCATTATGCGGCATAAATCGGGAAAATAAAACTTCGCCTCGGCAGCCGTTATATATTCTTTTTCTATGCACATCGGGAGGAATACGAGGAACAACGGAATGTTTGAGCGGGAGAGGAACAGAATGGCCCCGATTTGTGGCGCACGCAAAAACAACAAAAATACTTTTAATCCTAATCTTCTCCGCCTTGAACCATTGCCGTCCGAAGGGCGGTGTACATGGTGAACAAGTGTGAGCAGCACCGGAAATTGGCGCTGGCAATACGTTTGATCAAGCGCAATCTCCGAACCTCAATCGTCGCGGTGCACACCAACCTCAGCGCGACACAGCTCCGCACGCTTTATCATGAGATTCATGGCCACGCTTCGGTGTCGGGCATGTTTCCGGAATCCGACCGGCTCTTCGCGACCCACCAGCGTGCGCTGGAGGCGTCGATCATCCTGACCGCCTATCTGAACTGCGCCGGCGCCGACGCGTTGCGCAGGATCGACATCGAGGCGCTGCTGCGCGCACATGACTTCTATATGGACGTGCGGCAGGAATGCACGGGTCTGAACCAGTCAGCCATCGACCTGACCATGGCCTGGATTCTCGCCCGCGACCTGCGCTCCTGTGTTGTCGACCTACGGACCTGCCCCTGCGGCATCCGCTTCGCCGTGCATGAACAGCAGCGCATCCAGGCGCATTGCCCGGTTTGCGGGTTGCCGCCGCTCTCCACCGCCAACGCTGCGGCTCACAGCTTCACGCCACCGGTGCCGGCCGACGCCGGCCACCTGACCGACCGCTTCTGCTGACCAACCCTCCACAAAAGCCTGGCGTCATTCCGATGCGTCACCAGGCACCGGAATGACGCCAGCAGATCACTGCTCCAGCCGCAAGTTGGTGAGTTGCGACCCGATGCTCTGGAACACGCTCTTGAGCTGGTCGGGGCTCGGCGTGTCCCAATAGTAGCTGGGCTGTGATGCACAATTCCGGTAGAGCGCCTGGGTGTTGGCGTTCGTCTGTCCGATGGTGATGGTGTAGATGGTGATGCCGGGCTTTGGTTTGCCGTCGGCATCGAGAACGCCGGGGTTCTTCAGCTTCTCGCACAGGCGGGCCATGCGCTTGTTGATCTCGGACGTCGATTCGGAAAAGGACTTGGTGCCGAGGCGCCCTTCATCGATGCGGCCATAGGCTGTGTAATCGCCGGTCGGCGGCTTGGAATGGTCGAACCAGCTATTCTCGCCGTCGGTGACCAGAACAATCGCCTTGCTCATTTCCGGAGAACCGTAGTCGAGCGGCATCCCCTTCGGCGTCGGGCTTCCCCACAGCCCCTGCCAGCGCGGCGACACGGTGAACCACCCCGCCTGAAGGCCGAGGTTCGCCATGGTGCCGCCACGGTTCACCGGCTGAAGCGTCGCGATCTTGTTCAGCAGGTCCTGTTTCACGTTGGTCAGCGGCAGGACCGGAAAACCGCAGCCGAGGTTCGGTCCGGTCCGGTCGTTGCTGTTCGTGTAGGTTCCGGTGTCGGTGATCGTCGGCCAATCATTGTCGCCGCCGCCCTTGCCGTTGTTCATGCTTTTGGTCGAGGGATAAAGGAACCGCTTGAACCCGGCCACCATGGGCGGGGAGTCATCCTCGTCGTAGGGGCTCGGCCGCGCCTCGACGCAGCCGCGCCAGGTGGACGGCGAATAGGCGCCGGTGGACGGGCCGCTCAGCGTCATCCAATCCCCGTGGCCGGTGCCAAGATTGACCTCGGCCGAATAGGGGACAACGGAGATCCACAGCTTCTGGGTATCGGTCTGGTTGCCGAACAGGATATTCACCAGCGAGGTCGCCGCATCACGCAGCTTGCCGATGCGGTTGTCGGTCGCCATCGATCCGGTGACATCGAGCACGAGAGCCAGTTCCAACCCGCCGGACATCTGGCGCCGCACACGGTTTTCAACCGTGATGGGCAGGGTATCGATGCCCAGAACCCGGATCAGGGTGGTCGGAACCCGCACGCTGGACTTCACCGATACGGTCTGCCGGTCGGCGCTGATGGTGACCTCGGGGTCCGGAATCGGGGTGTCGAGGTAGGTCGTCGGAATGTTGGCGCGAAAATACTGGATCGCGTCCGCCTGGACGTTGGTCGTGTCGAGCACCCTGCCCCCGGCCAGTGCCCCGGCGTCGATGGCCGACGACAAGCGTTGTCGCACGAGATAGCCGCGCCCCATGTCGACCGACAGGCCGATGGCCCCGATCAGCGGAACGACCATCGCGGCGACCATCACGGCGGTGGCGCCACGCCGGTCGTCCAGACAGCCGCGCAACGCGGAGAGCAGGTGCTGGGCGGCCGCACCGGCACACCGCCAGCGAACAGCGGTCTTCTTCATGTCACGGGTCCAGTATGGTCAGGTCGCCGAAACGGGGGCGGGATACGGCTTGGCTGTAGACCGGCACGCCGGAGGGATCGCCGCCGAACAGGCTGCCGCTCAGCACGGTCGGCTGATAGGTGTGGAAGACCTCGACGAAGACGGCGCTGTCCCCGCTGCGAATCGAGAAGGCGGTGGGCAGGGTGGCCGCTCCGCCGACGGCCGAGCCGATGCGGCTGGTCCAGGAGGAACTGCCCGAGCGCTGCTGCCACGCCACCTTGCTGCCGCCGCTTCCCGAATTGGCGACCGAGGTGACGATCACCGCCCCCGCCTTGTCGATGTCGAGCGGCTGGGCGACCTGCCGGGCCGCCTCGAACAGCACGCCGACCTCGTCGCCGCGCTGGACCGTCATGCCCTGGCGCAGCCGCTTGAACTGGGTGGCGATCTTCGCCGTCTCGCTGGCGGCGCGCGCGATCTTGCCAACCGCCGAAACATGCTGGCCGAAATCCACCGCGGCGACGAGCAGAAGAACGAATGCCAAAGCGATTCCCGCCACTTCGATGGTGACGAGCCCGCTGCGGTTTCGGGCGAGACGGCCCGGCAGATGGCCCATGCGCCCCTCCTTGCTAGAACGGTTCGTTGCGGACGACGACGCGGGATTCGTAGTGGTAGGTCGGGTCGTCGAGCAGGCTGGCGGCGAGGCCGGTCAACGGCTTCCCCGTGTACTGCACCAGATAGGCGACCGTCTGGCCGCTCGTCCCGGCGCCGGCGGCCCCACGGTCCGCATCCCAGACTCCATTCCCGTTGACGTCGGTGAAGGGCTCCCCGGGATCCCACCGTCCGTTGCCGTCGATGTCGCTGTAGGGTTCCGGCTTGCCGACGCTGCCGGCGTCCTGGTAGGCGAGCAGGCTGACGGTGAGCTTTGCCGGGTCGACGAAACCGAAGGTCGTGTTGACCATGATCTTCCGAAGCTGCTGGTCGCGCGTCGAGCCGGCCGGCGGCGGCGCGCCGGTCAGCCCGGCGCGTGCCGCCTCGCGCGTGCCGATGTCCAACGCCACCCGCACCGCAAGCATGAAGCTCACCTCGATGACGATCACCACGATCAAAAGGACGATCGGGGCGCCGATGGCGAATTCCACCACGGTGACTCCCGCCGCGTCTTCGGCCAGGGATTTTCTGCGCAGCATGGCGCCACTCCTCAGGTCCCGCTCGCGTTTACCGCGCGGGCGATGGCGGCGTGGCCGTCGGCCTGCTTGTCGAGCGACCGCAGCATGGCGTAGTAGGCGAGGTTCTCCTTCACCGCTTCGGGGCTCAGGTCCATCCTCGCGACCTCCGCCGCGGCATCCATCCGGCCGGACATGCCGAGCGCCAGGGCCAAGTTCTGCCGGACGCGCTCCTGCCCGGCCGAGCGCTCGGCGCTCAGCTCGCGGAACAGGGGGATGGCCTGCTCCTTGTCACCGGCCAGCAGCATCGACAGCGCCAGATTGTTGCGGGCGCCGCGGTTGCCGGGCTGGAGCGCCTGCACCTGCCGGTACAGGACGCGGGCCTCCTCCGGTTTTCCCATCAGGTCGAGCGCGACGCCCTTGCCGTTGAGCGCGGCGGCATGCTGCGGCGCGGCGGCGAGCGCCCCGTCGAAGGCGGCCAGGGCCTCCCCCGGCAGGTTGCGCGCAAGGTCGACGCGGCCGATGCCGACTTGCGCATCGGGATTGCCGGCGTCGAGCCGCAGCGCCGCCTGATAGGCGGCGATCGCCTCGTCGAAGGCGCGCCCTTCGTAGAGCGCATCACCGAGACCGAGCAGCGGTAGCGGCGAGGTCGGGTGGGCGGCGACGATCTGGCGGTAGAGAGTGATCGCCGCCTGATTGTCGCCGCCGTTGCGCGTGGCCTCGGCGATGCGCAGGCCGGTCGCCAGTTCCGGGGACGGCTTCGCCGACGCCATGCCGGCCAACTGGCCGAGGCCGGAGGGGTGAGAGCAGGCGCCCAGCATCAACGGAAGGGCGAGCAGAATGGCGAAGTGCAGGGAGACGGTGCGCATGCTCGTCAGAGCCCCTTCATGATGTCGATGAACGCCGGCCCGGCCACGACGATGAGGACGGCCGGCATGATGAGGACCATCAGCGGCAGGCTGATCAGCGCCGGAATGCGCGCAGCCCGCTCCTCCAGCGCCAGGATCCGGGCGCTGCGTTCTTCCCTGGCCAGCGTGCGCAACGCCTGGGTCAACGGTGTTCCATAGCGTTGCGCCTGGAGCAGCGTGACCACGAGGCTGCGGATCGCCGGCACGTTCGTGCGCTCCACCAGATTGTCGAGCGCTTCGCGGCGGTCGGAGAGCAGTTGCATCTCGTTCGCCGTCACCGCGAGCTCGTCGGCCAGATCGGGGAAGAAGCGGGCGATTTCGCGCCCCACCCGCTGGATCGAAACGTCCAGGCCATAACCGGCGTTGGCGCAGATGATGAGGAGGTCCAGCGCATCGGGCAGCGCCGCTTCGATGGCGGTGCGCCTTGTCCGGCCCCGCCGCTGGAGCGCGGCCTCCGGCACCAGCCCGCCGACGAAGCCGGAGAAGACCGTCGCGGCCAGCGCCATCATCGGTGCGATCTCTGTTTGCAGGACCAGTTGCGCGCTCCCGGCGAGCAGCGCCCCCGCCCCGAAACCGAGCAGTTTCGCCGCGACGAAGAGCGCCACGCTTTCCTTCCCGCGGATGCCGGCGCGGACGAGCAGCCGGCGGATGTCCTCCTGGTCCTTCTTCCTGACCAGCGGCAGGCGGGCGGACAGCAGCATGACCCGCCGCAGCAGGGCGATGCCGGACAAGCGCAGCGGCTTCGCCGCCGCAGCCGTACTGTTCCGGCTCATTGCCCTCTGTTCCGATGCCTGCCGGACGACGCCGAGAAGACGGGCGCGGAAGCGATCCCGTTCGCGGTCGACGACGGCGGCGAGCGCCAGCAGGACCGCCGTCAGGACGAGCCCGCCGGACAGGACCAGACACTGCAATGCGGACAGAGCGCTCATTCCGGACTCCGGGTCATGCGGGCGATGACGAGCAGGCCAAGGCCGAGCGCAACGCTGGCGGCGAGGAGCATCCGGTTGCCGGTCGGGTCGTCGATCAGCTTCCGCGCGTAATTCGGATTCAGGACAAAGAGCCCGAAGCCGGCGACGAACGGGATGGCGGCGACGATCTTGGCGGAAACCCGCCCCTCCGCGGTCAGCGCCCGCTGCTTGCGCCGCAGATCCTTGCGGCGGCGCAGGATGTCGCTGAGGTTCTGCAGAGTCTCGGCCAGCTGCCCGCCGGTCTCCCTCTGGATCATCAGGCAGATGACGAAGAAGTCGAAGTCGGGCAGGCGAACGCGCTCTGCCGTGCGGTCCAGCGCTTCCTTCAGGTCGATGCCGATGGCGACGGAGTCGGACAGTCGCTTGAACTCGCCACGCACCGGGTCCTGCACCTCCTGCCCGACCAGCGTCATCGCCGCGGTCACCGGAATGCCGGCGCGCACGCTGCGCACGATCAGGTCGATGGCGTCGGGCAGCCCTTCCAGGAACTCCCGGCGGCGTCGGGCGACGAGGCTGTGCAGGGTCATCCGCCCGGCGACCGGAGCCGCCGCCACTGCCAGCGCCAACGCGACCAAAACGGAGATGTTGAAAACCTGCGTCAGCAGCAGGAACCCGGCAACCGCCACGCCCAGCGCGACCGCAGCCGCACCAAGCAATGGCCGCTGTCCGCCGGCCGGTGCCATGCGGAACTCGAGACGCTCCGACCAGGGAATGGCCCGTCGCCACCATGGCACGATCTTCTCGGTCCGCAATTCCTCTCGGGCCGCGCTCAGCGCCTGGCGCTCCCGCCACATCTGCGGCACATCGCCGATGGCCGCCGCCAGGCGCCGCTGCCGCCGCGCCGCCGCGCCGCCGCCGGACAGGCCACGCAGCAACAGAAGCGTGACGAGCATGCCCGAGCCCAGCAACAGCAGCCCGATGGCGAAGAGGGGGGAGGAGCCGGCCATGGCGGTCACCTCATCGCGGCGAGCAGAGTGTCTTCCAGTCCGTAATAGGCGGCGCGCACGCTGAATTGCGGGCGCACGCCGCTGCTCTCGAAACGGCCGGTCACCGCCTCGCCGCCACCTTGCACAAAAGTGAAGAGTTCCTGGGTGGTGATGACGTCGCCTTCCATGCCGACCACCTCCACCACCTGCTGGATGCGGCGCACGCCGTCGCGCATGCGCTCCACCTGCACAATCAGGTTCACCGCGCTGGCGATCTGGGCTCGGATCGTCTGGAGCGGCAGGTTGCCGTTCGCCATCATCACCATGCTTTCCAGACGGCTGAGCGCGTCACGCGGACGGTTCGCGTGGATCGTCGACATCGACCCGTCATGGCCGGTGTTCATCGCCTGGAGCAGGTCGAACGCCTCGCCGCCGCGCACCTCGCCGATGATGATGCGGTCGGGGCGCATGCGCAGCGCGTTCTTGACGAGGTCGCGCTGCGTGATCTCGCCAGTGCCCTCGATGCTGGCCGGGCGGGTCTCCAGGCGGACGACATGCGGCTGCTGGAGCTGCAGTTCCGCCGCGTCCTCAATGGTGACGATCCGTTCGGCGGGATCGATGACGCGGGACAGCGCGTTGAGCAGCGTCGTCTTGCCGCTGCCCGTGCCGCCGGAGACCAGCACGTTCAGCCGGCAAGCGGTCGCGACCTCCAGCATGCGGCCGAGCGGGGCGGACAGGTTCCCTTGCAACACCATGTCGGCGATGGCGACGCGCCGGCGGTTGAATTTCCGGATGGAGATGCTGGGACCGTCAAGCGCCAGCGGCGGCAGGATGACGTTGACGCGGCTGCCGTCCTGCAGCCGGGCATCGACCATCGGGCTCGATTCGTCCACGCGCCGCCCCACCGAACTGGCGATGCGCTGAGCGACGTTGATGACGTGGGCGTCGTCGCGGAACCGCAGGCCGGTCAGTTCCAGCTTGCCTCGGCGTTCGACATAGATCTGGTTGCAGCCGTTGACCAGAATGTCGGTCACGCCGTCGTCGGCAAGCAGCGGCTCGATGGGGCCGATGCCGAGCATGTCGTCGAGAAGCATGTCGATCACCCGATCCTGGTCGATGGCACTGATCGGGATGCGCTCCGCGGAGCAGATATCGCCGACCAGTCCGGTCAACTCGCGGCGCAGGGAGTCGCGCCCGGCCATGCCGGCGACCGGATTCTGCAATTTCTCCAGCACGCGCTCACGGATGCGCGGAAGGACGTCGGCGCTGCGGGAGTCCTCCGCCGCGGCGCGGTTCGCAGGAATGCGCGCCGGTGCACAGGGAGGGGCACCCGGCGGAAGCAGCCCCACCAGCTGATGGGACAGGATATCCGGCACGGCTTCGGCGATCTTGCGTCCGAACATGGGCTCAACTCCAGAACATGCGCTTGAAGGAATTCGGGATCATTGACCGCTTGCCCGACAGGTCGTTGGAGACGTCGAGCAGCATGTCGGTGATCGCGCCATGCTCGGTGGCCAGCGGAATGCCACCATTCTCGGCGGCAAGCGCCTTACGGTCGAAGGGGATCTCGTAGTCGATGCGCCGGCCGATCGCCTTCTCGAATTCATCGCGCGAGACGATGCCCTTGGCCGGTGGGCATCGGTGGTTCAGGATGACCAGCGCACGTTTGCCGATATCGTCGCGTCCGGTCATCCGCAGGACGCGCACCGTCTCCCGCACCGAAGGCAGCGTGGGGTCGGCGATGATGATTCGGACATGGGCGAGGCTGAGGAAATGCTGATAGAGCGGGCCATAGCGCCGCGGCACGTCCAGCATGACGTAGTGGAAGCGCTGCGTCAGCAAGGTGGCGATCTGCTGGATCGCGGAGGCGGCGAGCGGCGGTTCGTCCTCCAGCTCCTCATGCCCGGTGAGCAGGAACAGCCGGTCGCTGCATTGCTGCATGATGCGGTCGAGGAACAGGTCGTCGACGCGGTCGATGTTCTGCAACGCTTCGGACAACCCGCCGCCGGGCTCCGCGCCCAGCATCAGGGACAGGCTGCTCGCCTGCAAATCGAGGTCGACCAGCGCCACCTTGCGGCCGGACCGGTGGGACAGCAGCCAAGCGAGGTTGACCAGAAGGGTTGAGGCCCCCACCCCGCCCCGTGCGCCGGTGACCGCGATCACCTTGCCGGTGCGGCTGCGCGGCTTCACCGCGGCCGGACCGGACCGCATGGCGATGGTCCGCCGCAACAGCTCGGTGGTGATCGGCTTGGCGACGTAGTCGGCCACGCCCGCGTTCATGAGGTCGCGGAACAGGCCGATGTCGTTGCTCTCGCCCAGCACGATGACGGTCACGCTTGGCTCGCAGACATCGGCCAAGGCCTCGATGTCGGACATCGGCATGGCGGAAGCGCTGATGTCGACAATCAGAAGCTTGGGCGACGGTGACGTGCGCAGATGGCCGATGGCGTCCCGGACGGTACCACGGCGGACGACCGTGAAGGTCATCACCTCCTCGTCCACCAGATCACGAATGGTCCGTTCGGTGTCCGGCTCGGTGACGAAGGCGACCAGCTCCGGGTTGCGGGAGGCGCCGGTCTCGGCGGATGCGCGGGCGAAGATCGACATCGGCCCCCTCCTACTGCTGCGACGCGCCGGTGAGCACCGTGCTGGAGGCTTTCAGCGGCGTGACCTTGTTGGTTTTGTAGCGGTCGACCGCCGCTTCCTGCGCCGCCCCGTCGGCCGGCCCCAACCGGCGTGGCGCCGCGAGGTCGCCCGGATCGGCCAGCATGACGGCGAGATTGTTGGCGTTGGCGCAGCCGAAGTTGCTGGACGGCCGGAAGCTGTTGTCGTCCATCACGGTGCGGCGCCAGTCCGGGCAACGCGGCGGAACGGCGGCGTAGAGCTCCGCCGTTACGGCGATGCCGCGGACCGGACCGGCGTCGCCGCCCAGCTGCCGGGCGACGGTGATGTTCGCGGGATCGACACCGAAGCCGGCAAGCGCGCGGACCACCGGAACCGCCTGATGCTGCTCGGCGCCGGTGGGCAGCGCGATGGTGACGCGGGTCCGCGGCGGCTCCCCCAGCTCCTCGATCAGCCGGCGCAGTTGCGCCGTGTCGGCGGGAGCCAGCCGGTTGCGGGTGGCCGGCAACCAGGCGGCGCTCTCGGCACGCTCAACCGTCACGTCGCGGGGCGTGTCGGCCGGTGTCCACAACGCTTCCACCGGTGTGCAGGCGCCGGCCAGCAGCGTCAGCGCCAGAAGGACGGCTTGACGAAGCGGGCGTTGCGGGAAATGGTCATTCATGCCCCGTCTCCTCAATAGATGAAGCCAGCGGCACCGTTCAGCCGGGCACCGCCGGGACCGACCGGACCACCCGATCCGGGGGCGGGGCTTTCCTTGGCGAGGCGGCGGGCAAACAGGCGTTCCAGTTCGCTGGTCGGCCGCAGACCGTCGAGCGGGGTTTGCAGCGCGCCGGGCCCCGCCGGATTGACCAGATAGGGGGTGACGATCACCACCAGCTCGCTCTCGTTCTTGCGGAAGCGGGTGGAGGAGAACAGCGGGCCGAGCACCGGCAAATCGCCGAGCAGCGGGAATTTGGTGACCGCGTCGCGGATGTTGTTCTGCAACAGGCCGGCAATGGCGAAGCTTTCCCCGCTGCCCAGTTCCACCGTGGTTTCCACCCGGCGCACCGAAAGGCCGGGGATCTGGATGGAGCCGATGGTGACGGCACCGGCTTCCGACAGCTCGCTGACTTCCGGGCGGACGGTCAGGCTGATGCGTTCGGGCGACAGCACCGTCGGCGTGAAGTTGAGCCCGATGCCGAACTGCTTGAAGACGACGGAAACGCGGTTGTTCTCCTCGGCGACCGGAATGGGGAACTCGCCGCCGGCGAGGAAGCTCGCCGTCTGGCCGGACGCCGCGGTGAGGTTCGGCTCGGCCAGGATGGTCACCATGCCCTCGGCGTCCAGTGCGTCGATGACGGCCGTCAGGTTCACGCGGTTGCTGGAATAGTTGGAGACCAGGGAACCCGCGTTCTCCGCCGACCGCTGGAAGACGTCCCGGCCGTAGTTGGTGTCGAACTTCATGAAGTCCCGCCCGGTGATCAGGCGGAAGGCGAAGGCGCCCGGATTGAGCAGGGAATCCCAGTGGATGCCGAACTGGTTGTCCGTGTTGCGGGCCATCTCCGCAACGCGGACGCGCAGATGGACCTGGGTGGGAACCGTGACCTTGAGCTGGTTGACCACCGTCTCGCCCTGTCCGACATAGCCCTTGGCCAACGCCATGATCGCCTCGGCGTCCTGGGGCGTAGAGACGGCGCCGCCGACGACCAGCCGGCCCGGTGATGACGTGAGGGAGATGCGGTAGGCGGGGAATTCCGCCCGCAGCTGATCGGTGAACTGCGCGGTGTTGTGAACCACCACGATGTCGCGCTGCACCAGCAGCTTGTCCCCGGCCCCCAGCGCGTAGAGCGTCGTCCGTCCGGCCTTCTTGGCGACGACGAAAACGCTGCGCTCCGTCGGCGACTGGATATCGGCGATGTCCGGGCTGGCGATGAAAAGGCTCGTGGCGGGTTCGCCCAGACGGACCAGGGTGCCGCTTCCGACCGCCAGTTCCATGGCGCCGCGCGTCGCGCGTTCCGCGGTGTTCCCCTGGGCCGCCGCGATCCGCGGAGCGAGGAGGAAGCCAACCACAAGAACGGACAGGCACAGGAGGAGAGGGAGTTTGGCCGTGCGAACCGGCTCGCACGGAGCTGGCAGGGGCATGGTGGGTTTCCTGGGGCAGCGGGTTGGCGTCAGTAGGATTGCCGGACGAGTTCGGTGCCACGGATGACGGCGAGGCGGGGGCGTTCGTTGGTCTTGCGGTCGCCGCTCGGGCCGGTGAGCGCGGCCGACACGTCCGACGCCCAGACCGGCTCGGCCGCCGTCGGCGCGACCGCCTCGCCCGCTGGGGCGATGCTGTGCAGGCTGAGCGTGAGATGGCCGAGTTCCGCGGCGACGGCGACCTTTTCGGCTTGGCGGGCGCCGACCTCCAGAGTCACG
The DNA here is from genome assembly GCF_007827815.1 of Azospirillum brasilense. Taxonomy (GTDB): domain Bacteria; phylum Pseudomonadota; class Alphaproteobacteria; order Azospirillales; family Azospirillaceae; genus Azospirillum; species Azospirillum brasilense_C. Next base: position 3,156 of record NZ_VITH01000021.1, on the reverse strand, counting down.
GTGGTGGCCACCTTGCGACCGTTCCCGGCGTTGGTGCGGTCCTTGGCGGCCTCCTCGACCCGCTGGTCGACGGCGATGACGCGCACTCTCTCCAGGACCGTTTCACCGACCAGCCGGCGGGCCGGATTGTCCTGTTCGTTGGGCAGGGCCTGCGTCAGGATCAGGTCCACCAAGTCTCCGGGAGAGATCAGGCCGGCGGCACCCGACACCTCGGTCACCGCGACGGAGATCGCGCGCATCCCCGGTGACAGGACGGCGGCCAGGAAGCCGCGCTCGCCGGGAGCGATCAGGCGGGAGCGCATCAACGGCTCCCCGGCGGCGATGCGGTGGCGGACCATGGCGCCGATGCTCGGGTCCTTGTCGCTGCCGGACAGAACATGCTCTTCCAGCACGGCGCTTTGCGGCCAATCCTGCCAGCGCACGTCGGAATCTTGGATGAAGGTGCCGGGCGCCAGGTCGTGCGCGGCGACCCGCAGCTTCGCCAGCGCCGGCGGAGCGGGTGCCGCCACGACAGGCGGAGGCGGCTGGGTGCCGGGAAGGGCCAGCAGGATCGCCCCGCTGCCGAACAGCGCAAGGGCGGCGAGGGAAAGGAGAATGGTGCGCGGAGCCATGCGTCACATCCCGGTGGAGCCGAAGGGGGACAGGATGGACAGGCCACCCGCCGCGATGGCGATGCCGTAAGGCAGGCCGGCCTCGCCGAGCGGAAGAGCATCGACGTTGCGGGTTCGCAGCAGCGTTTCCAGCCACAGCCTGGCCTTGGCCGTTGCCGAACAGGGGAAGAAGAGGGTCAGGGTGTCGGCGGCTCGCCGTGCCATGACGCGCGCCAACGCCACAATCGCCAGAACGCCGCCCGCCAGCACCGTGACGAGCAGCAGCGCGGGAAGCTGCTCCCAACCGGACCACAGCGACGCCGCCGTCAGAAGCTTGACGTCGCCACCGCCCATCTTCCCCCCCGCGAAGAGGATCAGCAGGGGAACAAAGACGAGGACGGCGCCAGCCACCGACGACAAGGGCGGGTACGTCAACGGATCGACGATGGCCGCCGCGGCGAACAGCAGGCCCAGAAAGGCCGGTATCCAGTTCGGAATGATTCGGGTTCGGAAATCGGAGATGGCCGCCGCCATGAACAGCATGGCCGCGCCGCCGGAAAGAAGCGTCTTCATCGCTGCTGGCTCCGAACCAATCGTTTCGAGCCTTGTCGAAGTCCTCCGCACAGCAGCTGCCAGACACCGGATGCGCCCGGCAGCCGCCTGAACGGGGAGACGATCTCACCTCATTCCGGACTGACGATCGCCGTTCCGGTGAGCTTGGTCGCAATGTCCGCGAATTTCTGGTTGATGGCGCTGCCGAGCGAAGTGAACCCCGCCGTCGCGGCGAAAGCCACCAGTGCAGCCAGCACGCCATACTCGATCGCGGTCACGCCGTCTTCGTTCGCGATCAAAGATGCAAAGAGAGTGCGCATGCCTTTATTCCCCGTGTAGGTTTCGGACATCTTCGATGACTTGATCTCCGCATGCAGCGGTCGATGTCCATTTGGTTACCGAAATATCATCGGCCCCGCAACCGCATGAAAAGTGCATCACAATTGATGCAGATCAATTGCGCAAATTTCCGTGAAAGGAATTTGGTCCTATGATCAAAGGCTCGAAACGAAATAACAAGGCGATCGTGCCGGGATTACCGCCCGTTATCCCAAAATTGCGGATTGTGCGAATAATTGCGTTAACTGTGGGTGCTCGGGTGCGACATAATTACATGCCACCGCTGACCAGCGCCCCACCAGGCCCAAAACGCGCGATTTCCGGAAAACGGCCTCGAGCCATACGCGGCCTGGCACCGCGACTCACCGGTGGGACATTGTCCGCTGGGCGGCTCTCGTCAGGTCGCCGCAGCGAGGCTCCGCTTCCGGGCGCGGGTCTCGTCCAGCATCACCTGCACCCGGACCGGCAGGACTCTTGCCATCAGGTCGGGGACTGCCGCGACTTGACCGGTGGGCGTCAACTGGTCCGTCGTGCAATCGACGACGGCGTCGATGAAAGCCAGAAGGCGATACCAGTCCTCGTCCTCAATCACCGCGGCGTAGGCCGCGAGGGCTCGCTGACGGCAGAGTTCACCCAGCTCGGGGGATGGCATCAGAGGCATCACAGCGGCGAGAACCGAGCCGGCCACCGGCCAGTCTGCCAGCAGCCGTTCCATCAACTCGTCGCTGTCGATCCGGCGGATACCCCACGCGCCGCAGTCGCTGCACATGATGGCTGCACCGTCCACCGGTTCGGGAAGAACTCGGGAGGGAGTAAACGAACAGGCCATGAAAACCACCGACCACCCGAGATGAAACCTGACGAAGATCGGCCGGCAGATTATTGGAGACTGATATCCTTGTAAAGACAGCCTGATCGTGAACAGCAGCGTAAGGCGGGTATATCTTAAAAATCCAGGACCCTCCTGCCTTGGTTACTACCTGGTAAACATAATTACAACGGCAAATTATATTGAAATGAACTCACACATTCGTCCATTGCGGGATGGATCCTGTGAAGCGGCTTATCTGCGACAATTTGGACGGCGCTTTCGGGCGACTGGCTTGTAAGATTTGGGATGGCACGTTGAGACATGTTGCCACTCCCCGAGACAGGTGGACATTGCGAGTGCGGCGATGGCAATCGATTTCCAGCAAGACATCTACGAACTCAATCTTCATTACCTCATGGTCCTGCAACGGGTTGCGCATAACGACGTCGCCGAAGCGGCGATGCGGTTCGGGATTGACGCCAAGACGGCTGAAGCCGTATGCGATGCCTCGATTCGGGAGTTGCAGACCGTCGCATCGGGCGTAGTGGCCATGATTTCGGCGCGGCCGCTGCTCCAGGAACTCACCTCGCGCAACCCAGTGGACCGGGCGGACCGTCTGCGTGCGGGTGCGATTCTGCGTTCGATTTCGACACCGGATCGCTGACCGCGGCCCCTGGAGCGGGAGATTGTCTTTCTGGAGAAAGGTGCGCCGATGTTGCCGGGTGGCGCCCAGATCGACAGCGGCGCTCCCCCGGTTGATCCGTTACAGCTAGCAGGACGCGGAAAAACGAACATATTCCGGCTTTTTGCCTCCGCTGAGGCTTGAAAATAGCGTTTCCGACGCCCGTTTTTGCCAGAATGGAG
>NZ_VITH01000020.1 GCF_007827815.1 Azospirillum brasilense | reverse complement strand
GGCGCGCGCTCGCTGGTCAAGGTGGTCGACGCCGCCCCGGCGCAGCTGCCCTCGCCGGACTCGGTGTCGCGCGCCCTGGAGGTGCTGAAGGGCGCTAAGCGGCCGCTGATCATCCTGGGCAAGGGTGCCGCCTACGCGCAGGCCGACGAGGCGGTGCGCGAGCTGGTCGAGAAGAGCGGCATCCCGTTCCTGCCGATGAGCATGGCCAAGGGGCTGCTGCCCGACACCCACCCGCAGTCGGCGGGGGCGGCGCGCTCGATGGTGCTGAAGGACGCCGACGTGGTGGTCCTGGTCGGCGCGCGTCTGAACTGGCTGCTGTCGCACGGCAAGGGCAAGACGTGGGGCGAGCCGGGGTCGAAGACCTTCATCCAGATCGACATCGAGCCGCGCGAGATGGACAGCAACGTGGCGATCGTGGCGCCGCTGGTCGGCGACATCGGGTCGTGCGTGTCGGCGCTGACGGCGGGCATGGCCAAGGGCTGGACGCCGCCGCCGGCGGAGTGGACGGGGGCGGTGGCGGCGCGCAAGGAGGCGAACATCGCCAAGATGGCGCCCAAGCTGATGAGCAACGCCTCGCCGATGAACTTCCACGGGGCGCTGGGCGCGCTGCGCCGGGTGGTGCAGGAGCGACCCGACGCTCTGCTGGTGAACGAGGGGGCCAACACGCTGGACCTGGCGCGCGGGATCATCGACATGCACCAGCCGCGCAAGCGCCTGGACGTCGGGACCTGGGGCGTGATGGGCATCGGCATGGGCTTCGCGGTGGCGGCGGCTGTGGAGTCGGGCAAGCCGGTCCTGGCGGTCGAGGGCGACAGCGCCTTCGGCTTCTCGGGCATGGAGGTGGAGACGATCTGCCGCTACAACCTGCCGGTGTGCATCGTGGTGTTCAACAACAACGGCATCTACAAGGGGACGGACGTGAACCCGACGGGCGGGTCGGACCCGTCGCCGATGGTCTTCGTTCCGGACTCGCGCTACGACAAGATGATGGAGGCCTTCGGCGGCGATGGCGTCAACGTGACGACGCCGGACGAGCTGTACCGCGCGGTCAGCGCGGCGATGGACAGCGGCCGGCCGACGCTGATCAACGCGGTGATCGACCCCAACGCCGGGTCGGAGAGCGGCAACATCGGCAGCCTCAACCCCACCAGCGCCGTCCGCAAGGGTCCAAAGACCTGACGATCGAGCGGTAACCAAGGACGCCGGTTCTCCGGTTCCAGGCCGGGCGGCCCTGCCAGCGAGGGGTGGGGCCGCCCTTTTCAGACACAGAGCACCACCGGGAGGAACGACGATGGGAAAAGCTCTTGAAGGCGTGCGGGTTCTGGACTTTACCCACGTTCAGTCGGGTCCGACCTGCACGCAGCTTCTGGCGTGGTTCGGCGCCGACGTCATCAAGGTCGAGCGTCCGGGCGAGGGCGACATCACGCGCGGCCAGCTGCGTGACGTGCCCGAGGCCGACAGCCTCTACTTCACCATGCTCAACCACAACAAGCGGTCCATCACGCTGGACACCAAGAACCCGGACGGCAAGCGCGTCCTGGAGGATCTGGTGCGCATCTGCGACGTGATGGTCGAGAATTTCGCCCCCGGCGTTCTCGAGCGCATGGGCCTGACCTGGGAGCGCATCCAGGAGCTGAACCCCCGCATCATCGTCGCCTCGGTCAAGGGCTTCGGCCCCGGCCCGTACGAGGACTGCAAGGTCTATGAGAACGTCGCGCAGTGCGCCGGCGGCTCGGCCTCGACGACCGGCTTCGACGACGGCCCGCCGATGGTCACCGGCGCCCAGATCGGCGACAGCGGCACCGGCCTGCATCTGGCGCTGGGCATCGTGACGGCGCTCTACCAGCGCACCCAGACCGGGCGCGGCCAGAAGGTGCTGGCGGCCATGCAGGACGCCGTGCTGAACCTCTGCCGCGTCAAGCTGCGCGACCAGCAGCGGCTGGAGCGCGGCCCGCTGAAAGAGTACCCGCAGTACCCGAACGGCGAGTTCGGCGACACCGTGCCGCGCGCCGGCAACGCCTCGGGAGGTGGCCAGCCGGGCTGGATTCTGAAGTGCAAGGGCTGGGAGACCGATCCCAACGCCTACATCTACTTCATCACCCAGGCGCCGGTCTGGGCGAAGATCTGCGACGTCATCGGCAAGCCGGAGTGGGTCACCGATCCGGATTACGCGACGCCCGCCGCGCGCCTGCCGCGCCTGAAGGACATCTTCGCGACCGTCGAAGAATGGACCATGACCAAGACGAAGTTCGAGGTCATGGAGATCCTGAACAAGTACGACATCCCCTGCGGCCCCATCCTGTCGATGAAGGAGCTGGCGGAGGACCAGTCGCTGCGCGAGACCGGCACCATCGTCGAGGTCGATCACCCGACGCGCGGCAAGTACCTGACGGTCGGCAACCCGATCAAGCTGTCGGACAGCCCGACCGAGGTCACCCGCTCCCCGCTGCTGGGCGAGCACACCGACGAGATCCTGCGCGAGGTGCTCGGCTTCGACGAACGCCGCATCGGCGAGGTCCGCGACAGCGGCGCGCTGGGGCTGATCGTTCCCCGCATGGCCGCCGAGTAAAGACAGCCGTGGCAGGGGCGTCCCGACGGGACGCCCGCTCCATGCAGCACGGATAACAGGCGCACGCAGTCCCGAAGAGCGGGGACGTTGACGCACACATCCGGTGAGCCGCAGGCTCACACCGTTATTCTTCCACGGATTCAGCACAGGACGCAGGGTGCCGGCGCGGAAAGCGTCAGCGCCGATGCCGGCCTGCGCCCCGCACCCTTCCATTTTAAACACCCGAAGACAGCCATGAACATCCATGAGTATCAGGCCAAGGGCCTGCTGAAGACGTACGGCGTCGCGGTGCCCCGCGGCGGCGTCGCGTTCTCTCCCGAGGAGGCCGAGACCGTCGCCCGCGAGCTGGGTGGCCCGGTGTGGGTCGTGAAGTCGCAGATCCACGCGGGCGGCCGCGGCGCCGGCCGCTTCAAGGACAACCCCGAGGGCAAGGGCGGCGTCCGCGTCGTCAAGTCCATCGAGGAGGTCGGCAAGAACGCCGCCGAGATGCTGGGCCATGTGCTGGTCACCAAGCAGACCGGCCCGGACGGCCGCGAGGTCAAGCGCCTCTACGTCGAGGAGGGCGCCGACATCAAGCGCGAGCTGTATCTCGGCATGCTCGTCGACCGCGCCACCGGCCGCGTCACCATCATGGCGTCCACCGAGGGCGGCATGGAGATCGAGGAGGTCGCCCACAACACGCCGGAGAAGATCGTCAAGGTCGCCGTCGATCCGGCCACCGGCATCCAGGGCTACCACACCCGCAAGGTTGCCTTCGCCCTCGGCCTCGAAGGCAAGCAGGTCGGGGCGGCGGCGAAGTTCCTGACCGCCATGTACCGCGCCTTCACCGAGCTGGACTGCGCGATCGTCGAGATCAACCCGCTGATCGTCACCGGTTCGGGCGAGATCCTGGCGCTCGACGCCAAGATGGCCTTCGACGACAACGCCCTGTTCCGCCACAAGAACGTGGCCGAGCTGCGCGACGTCGCCGAGGAGGACCCGGCCGAGGTCGAAGCCGCCAAGCATGACCTGAACTACGTCAAGCTGGACGGCAACATCGGCTGCATGGTCAACGGCGCCGGCCTGGCGATGGGCACCATGGACATCATCAAGCTGTACGGCGGCGAGCCGGCCAACTTCCTCGATGTCGGCGGCGGCGCCACCAAGGAGCGCGTCACCGCGGCCTTTAAGCTGATCCTCTCCGACCCGAACGTCGAAGGCATCCTGGTCAACATCTTCGGCGGCATCATGCGCTGCGACGTCATCGCCGAAGGCGTCGTCACGGCGGCCCGCGACGTGAAGCTGCATGTGCCTCTGGTCGTGCGTCTGGAAGGCACGAACGTCGAGTTGGGCAAGAAGATCCTTGCCGAGTCCGGACTGCCGATCCTCTCGGCCGACAACCTCGCCGACGCCGCCGACAAGGTGGTCAAGGCCGTGAAGGAGGCCGCGTAAGATGGCTGTTCTCGTCGATAAGAACACGAAGGTGATCTGCCAGGGCTTCACCGGAGCCCAGGGCACCTTCCATTCCGAGCAGGCGATCGCCTACGGCACCAAGATGGTCGGCGGCGTCACCCCGGGCAAGGGCGGCACCAAGCACCTCGACCTGCCGGTCTTCGACACGGTGGCCGACGCGGTCGAGAAGACCGGCGCCAACGCGTCGGTGATCTACGTGCCGCCGCCCTTCGCGGCCGACGCCATCCTGGAGGCGATCGACGCCGAGATCCCGCTGGTGGTGTGCATCACCGAGGGCATCCCGGTGCTCGACATGGTGCGCGTCAAGCGGGCGCTGGGCAATTCCAAGACCCGCCTGATCGGGCCGAACTGCCCGGGCATCATCACGCCCGACGAGTGCAAGATCGGCATCATGCCCGGCCACATCCACAAGCGCGGCAAGATCGGCATCGTCTCGCGCTCGGGCACGCTGACCTACGAGGCGGTGGCGCAGACCACCGCGGCGGGTCTGGGCCAGACGACCTGCATCGGCATCGGCGGCGACCCGGTGAACGGGACGAACTTCGTGGACAGCCTGGAGCTGTTCCTGAAGGACCCGGAGACCGAGGGCATCATCATGATCGGCGAGATCGGCGGCGACGCCGAGGTCAAGGGCGCGGAGTTCATCCGCGACTCCGGGACCAAGAAGCCGGTCGTCGGCTTCATCGCCGGACGCACCGCGCCTCCGGGCCGCCGCATGGGCCACGCCGGCGCGGTGATCTCCGGCGGCAACGACACCGCGGACTTCAAGATCGAGTTCATGAAGTCCGTCGGCATCGCCGTCGCCGACAGCCCCGCGAGCCTGGGCTCCACCATGCTCAAGGTCTTCAAGGGCTGATCTGTTTTCTTCGCAGTGGTGTTTCCCCGAAGTGACTGGCCGCGCCGGCAACGGCGCGGTCTTCTTTGTTGTGTATTCGGTCAGGGAAGGGGGCTGTTTCCGCAATGTGGAAAGCTAAAAATGAGGGATTGCGGCGAGTGGTCTGACCAGTCATCTTGGTCTTGCACAGGGTGCTTCACCCTTTGTATCGGGCGGGTTGTTGCTCTGCATTTATGCGAGCCTCTCGAAATCACTGGCCGTGCTGGAAACAGCACGGCCATTTTTTGCTCACTTGCTTATTGATCCGGTGCCCGCGCGAGGGCAAGGAAGCCGGCGATGTAATCCACGCTCTCCTCGCCGCGGCGGACGCCGAGATGAATGCTCTTGCCGATCCCTTCGTTCCCCAGCCGCACGCAGCGGACGGGCAGGCCGGCGCCGTCCTCCCGCACCAGCCAGTCCGGCAGGACGGTGACCCCGCGCCGGGCGGCGACGAGCTGGAGCATCAGGTCGGTCGTCTCCGCCGTCTTGTGGCGGAGTGGCCGGCAGTGCGCCGGGACGAGGAAGCGGGTGTAGACGTCCAGCCGCTCCAGGCCGACCGGGACGGTGATCAGCTCCTCCGCGCGCAGGTCCTCGGGACGCGCCACGCCGCGCGCGGCAAGCGGATGCGTCTCATGGACCACGAGGACCAACTCATAGTCGAAGACCGGCGTGAACAGCACGTCGGGGGTTTCGATGGGGTCGGGTGTGATCAGCAGATCGATCTCGTTGTCGAGCAACGCGCCCAGGCCATCGAAGCGGAAGGCGGTGCGGACCTCGAATTCCACGTCCGGCCATTGCGTGAGGTAGCGGGCGGTCATCCGCATCAGCCAAGCCTGGCAGGGATGGCATTCCATGCCCACCCGGAAGGCCCCGCGGCGCCCCGACGCGAAGTCGGCAAGAGCCCGTTCGGCGTGCTCGAACTGCGGCAACAGGCGCTGCGCCAGCGACAAAAGATGCTGCCCGGCCTGGGTGAAACGGAGGCTGCGCCCCTTCTTCATCCAGATCTCCACGCCGCAGCGCTCCTCGAACTTGCGCACCGTGTGGCTCAGCGCCGACTGGCTGAGATTCAGGCGTTCGGCGGCGGCGGTGACGCTGCCCGCCCGATCCACCTCCCGCAGGATCGCGAGAATCTGGCGGTCAAGCATTCATGATCCCCATTCATCCAATCATGAGAAAATACCATTTTCATTCATGATGGCGGGTCGGTAGGTGTGGGGCAACCGTCACCGAACGATTCCCGGACACCGATATGAGCCAAGCCGACCCCACCCCTCATGCACAGGGCCTTTACCCTCACGGGACGGCGAACGTTCTGCGGCTGGCGACCGCGCAGGCGCTGGCCGGCGCCAACGCGGTGGTCGTCTACGCGACGGGGGCCATCGTCGGGAACACGCTGGCGCCGAGCCCGGCACTCGCCACGCTGCCGCTCTCCATCTTCGTCGTGGGCATGGCGGTCTGCACCATTCCCGCCGGGGCCATCGCGCGGCGGCACGGGCGGCGCGCCGCCTTCCTGGTGGGGACCGGCTGCGGCGTGCTCGTCGGTCTGCTGTCCGCCCTGGCGGTGCTTTTGGGGTCTTTCTGGCTGTTCTGCGCGTCGATGATTCCCGGCGGCGCCTACGCCGCCGTGGTCCTGTCCTTCCGCTTTGCCGCGACCGATTGCGTCGAACCGGAACGGCGCCCGCGGGCCATGTCGGCGGTGATGGCTGGGGGGGTGTTCGCCGGGGTCATCGGGCCGCAGCTCGTCACTTTCACGATGGACGTCTGGCCGCCGCACCTGTTCCTGGCGACCTTCCTCGCCCAGGCCGCCGTGGCGGCGCTGTCCGCGCTGGTGCTGGCCGGCGTGCGGCTGCCTATGCCAACCGCCGCCGAGGCCGCCGGAGGCCGCCCGCTCGGCGTCATCGTGCGCCAGCCGCGATTCATCACCGCCGCGCTGTGCGGAGTCGTCTCCTATCTTCTGATGAACTTCATCATGACGGCCGCCCCGCTGGCGATGCGGCTGTGCGGCCTGTCGCAGGAGGCGTCCAACCTCGGCCTGCAATGGCACGTCATCGCCATGTACGCCCCGAGCTTCGTCACCGGGCGTCTGGTCGAGCGGTTCGGCGCGTCGCGCATCGTGTTCGCCGGACTGGGCCTGATCGCCGCCTCCGCCGTGGTGGGGCTGGGCGGCGTCGACGTGACGCATTTCTGGGTCAGCCTGATCCTGCTGGGTGTCGGCTGGAACTTCGGCTTCCTCGGAGCCTCCGCCCTCGTTCTGGAGTGCCATCGGCCGGAGGAGAAGACCCAGGTGCAGTCGCTCAACGACTTCATCGTGTTCGGCACGATGGCGGTGGGGTCCTTCGCGTCGGGCGGGCTGCTGGCCGCCTTCGGTTGGGATTCGGTGCTGTGGGTGTCCTTCGTGCCGCTGGCGGCGGCCATTGCGGCGCTCGCCGTCACCGCCTCGTCCCGCGCCGCCTCCGCGGCCGCCTGAGGCCGTTCGCCCCCTCCCTTCCGCGATTGCGCAGAGTGCCGACGGGTCCCGCCTTTCGGGCGGGGCCACCCCTGCCGACGATCCGGTTTTCGAAAGCCCGAAAAATTTTTGGATGAAAAGCGCAACACGCCAAAAGTTCGTGTTGCCAACAATCGTGTCTCTGGCATACCATATGCCGTATCTGGAGCGCCACGAACGCAGGGACGGCGAGACCGGCTCTCCAGCTCATCATTGAACCATGACTCACATCGGCACGGAACAAGGCCGCCCATGACGCGGCGATGCGGACGCTCGCTCGGACACCGCCTCGCCGGCTCAAGGGGACCCTCATGCCCGGTATCAAAGCGTCGCAATCCCACGGGAGGGAATGATGGTTGGATCGACAGAATCCCAGAGGCCAGCTTTTAACAGTTCCGGCGGCTCGCAGGCGCCCATCTCCGACGGCGCGCGCTGGATGCAGATCGTCGTCGGCATTGTCTGCATGGTGGCCGCGGCCAACATCCAGTACGCCTGGACGCTGTTCGTGCCGGAAATCCAGGCCACCCATGGCTGGACCCGCGCTTCGATCCAGACCGCCTTCACCGTCTTCGTCGTCGTCCAGACCTGGCTGACCCCCATCGAAGGCTACTTCATCGACCGTTACGGCCCCCGCGCCATCGTCGCCTTCGGCGGCGTGATGACCGGCCTCTCCTGGATCGTCGACAGCTACGCCGGCTCGCTCGGCATGCTCTATGTCGGTTCGGCCATCGGCGGCATCGGCGTCGGCTGCGTCTACGCCACCTGCGTCAACAGCGCCCTGAAGTGGTTCCCGGACAAGCGCGGCCTCGCCGTCGGCCTGACCGCGGGCGGCTACGGCGCCGGTTCGGCCGTGACCATCCTGCCGATCGCCAACATGATCCACTCCTCGGGCTATCAGGCGACCTTCTTCTGGTTCGGCCTGCTGCAGGGCACGATCATCCTCATCGCCGCCTACTTCCTGCGCGCCCCGCAGAAGGATCAGGTCAAGGCCTCGACCAAGGTCCTGCAGTCCCGCCGCGACTACACGCTGAAGGAAGCGCTGCAGACGCCGGTGTTCTGGGTCATGATGCTGATGTTCATCTGCACCGTCTCCGGCGGTCTGATGGCGGTGGCCCAGCTCGGCGTGATCGCCCACGATCTGGGCGTGAAGGAAGCCCCGATCAGCCTGTTCGGCATCACCATGGCGGCTCTGCCCTTCGCGCTGATGCTCGACCGCGTGATGAACGGCATCTCCCGTCCGCTGTTCGGCTTCGTCTCCGACCACATCGGCCGTGAAGCGACGATGTTCATCGCCTTCACCTTCGAAGGCCTCGGCATCCTGATGCTCAGCCGCTTCGGCCACGACCCGATCATGTTCCTGATCCTGTCGGGTCTGGTGTTCCTGGCCTGGGGCGAAGTGTACAGCCTGTTCAGCGCCACCTCGGCGGACACCTTCGGCACCAAGCATGCGGCGAAGATCTACGGCGTGCTGTACTGTGCCAAGGGCGTCGCGGCGCTGCTGGTCCCGCTGGGCAACCTGCTGATGGAAGCCACCGGCACCTGGGCGACCGTGCTCTACATCTGCGCCACCATGGACCTCATCGCGGCCTTCTGCGCCATCGCGGTCCTGCGGCCCATGTTGCGCAAGCACCATGCCCGAAACGCCGAACTCGCCGCCCAGCAGGGCACGGGTGGGCTGGCGGTGCAGCCCGGCCACTGATCGGCCCGCGAAGCTCCAGGTTTCGTATCTCGGACGACTTTATCTCGGATGACGGCCGCCGCGCGCACCCCGCGCGGCGGCCTTTTTTTCATTCCAGGAAGAAGGGACGGTTGTGGCCCTCGCCGGACTGGTTGAAGCGGTCCGACGACCAGAGGCCATCCGGCTGCTCGTCCTGCGGATCGGCACTCCACTCGTCGTCCTCCCGCATCAGCAGGGTCAGGCCGTGGCCCATCAGGCCGGCCAGAGCGACGAAGGCGATCAATTGGGATTCGAGCATGGGATGGGCTCCGGGCTCTCGGGAGGGGGGGCGTTGCTTTTTGTTGTTGTGATGCATCGTAGCGGCCCGGCTCAGGCTGCGCAATAGGATTTTGTATACCAGATAATGGATACCAAAATCGCGTCGCTTGCATTGATCGGGTGGGATTCGCCGTGAATCGCGCCGTGATTCGCATTGACGTGGGTGGGGCGGATCGTTCAGCATGGCGACGTTCCAAGGGGAGCCCCATAGCACGGGGCTGAGATGATGCCGTAAGGCGCCGAACCCTTTGAACCTGATCCGGGTCGTACCGGCGTAGGGACAGGAACAAACGGGCCACGGTCACGCGCACCCCCATCGCGCACCCCTCTATGGGGACCGCTCCGGTCGTCCGTTCTGCCGCTCCGTCACACCCGGGTCTCCAACGATCCTATGTGCGATGGAGATCCACAGCAGATGCCCGACACTCTTCCCCCCGCTTCGAAAGACGCCGCGCCGTCCGACCATTTCTCGGTGACGACCGGCCCGCTGCCGTCGTCCAGCAAGGTCCATGTGGCCGGGGAACGCTTCCCCGACCTGCGCGTGGCGATGCGCGACATCCATGTCGGCGGCGGCGAGCCGCCGGTGCGCGTCTACGACACCTCTGGCCCCTACAGCGATCCCGCCGTGCAGACCGACATCCGCCGCGGCCTGGCGGAGCTGCGCCGCTCCTGGATCGAGGCCCGCGGCGACGTCGAGGCCTATGAGGGCCGCGAGGTCCGTCCGGAGGACGACGGGCTTCGCGTCGGCGAGACGCGCGCCGTGCCCGTCTTCGACCGTGCCGGGCGCCGTCCGCTGCGCGGCAAGCCGGGCCGGACGGTCACGCAGATGGCCTACGCCCGCGCCGGCATTGTCACGCCGGAGATGGAGTACATCGCCGTCCGCGAGAATCTGGGCCGCCAGCGGCTGGCCGAGGCGGCGGCGCGGGACGGTGACGACTTCGGCGCCTCCATCCCCGACCATGTGACCCCGGAGTTCGTCCGCGACGAGGTGGCGCGCGGGAGGGCGATCATCCCGTCGAACATCAACCACCCCGAATCGGAGCCGATGATCATCGGCCGAAACTTCCTCACCAAGATCAACGCGAACATCGGCAACTCCGCCGTCGCGTCCTCGGTGGGGGAGGAGGTCGACAAGATGGTCTGGTCGATCCGTTGGGGGGCGGACACCGTGATGGACCTGTCCACCGGCCGCAACATCCACACCACCCGCGAATGGATCCTGCGCAACAGCCCGGTCCCCATCGGCACCGTGCCGATCTATCAGGCGCTGGAGAAGGTGGGCGGCAAGGCCGAGGACTTGACCTGGGAGATCTTCCGCGACACGCTGATCGAGCAGGCGGAGCAGGGGGTGGACTATTTCACCATCCACGCCGGCATCCGTCTGGCGCACATCCCGCTGACCGCGAAGCGCACCACCGGCATCGTGTCGCGCGGCGGCTCGATCATGGCGAAATGGTGCCTGTCCCACCACCGCGAGAGCTTCCTCTACGAGCGGTTCGAGGAGATCTGCGAGATCATGAAGGCGTACGACGTCGCCTTCTCGCTGGGCGACGGGCTGCGTCCCGGCTCCATCGCCGACGCCAACGACGCCGCCCAGTTCGCCGAGCTGGAGACGCTGGGCGAGCTGACCAAGATCGCCTGGAAGCACGACGTGCAGGTGATGATCGAGGGGCCGGGCCATGTGCCCATGCACAAGATCAAGGCCAACGTCGACAAGCAGCTGGCGCTGTGCGGCGAGGCGCCCTTCTACACGCTCGGGCCGCTGACCACGGACATCGCGCCGGGCTACGACCACATCACCAGCGCCATCGGCGCCGCCATGATCGGCTGGTTCGGCACGGCGATGCTCTGCTACGTCACGCCGAAGGAGCATCTCGGGCTGCCGGACCGCGACGACGTCAAGGTGGGCGTGGTAACCTACAAGATCGCCGCCCACGCCGCCGACCTCGCCAAGGGCCATCCCGGCGCCCAGGAACGCGACGACGCCCTGTCGCGCGCCCGCTTCGAGTTCCGCTGGCGCGACCAGTTCCACCTGTCGCTCGACCCGGAGACGGCGGAGCGCTTCCACGACCAGACCCTGCCGGCGGAGGGGGCGAAGGTCGCGCATTTCTGTTCGATGTGCGGGCCGAAATTCTGCTCGATGAAGATCACGCAGGAGGTGCGGGACTACGCCAACTCCGGCATGGCCGAGATGTCGGAGAGCTTCCGCGCCAAGGGTGGGGAGATCTATCTGGAGGAGGGGCAGGCGGCGGACTGACCCCCGAATCGAAAAGGGGACGCCCTCGCGGGCGCCCCCTCGCTTCGGCTCCTTCCCGCGGGGGGAGGGGAAGAGAGCGTCAGGGCGTGACCGTCGCACTCCGGGCGGCCGGCGCGGGCAGCGACTTCGCGGCCATGCGGTTGCGCATCGGGCGCAGGACGAACAGCGCCAGCACGGCGGCCAGCGCGTTGACCGCGGCGGCCAGCAGGAAGACGGCGTGCCAGCTTCCCGTCGCGTCGGCGATGATGTTGGCGAAGGGGATCAGCAGCGCCGCCGTGCCCTTGGCGGTGTAGAGCAGCCCGGCGTTGCTCGCCGCGAACTTCGATCCGAAGGTGTCCGCGCAGCAGGCCGGGAACAGGCTGTAGATCTCGCCCCAGGCGAAGAAGACCAGACCGGTCAGCAGCACGAAGGCCACCGGATCGCGGCCGTAGAGGCTGAGCGCGACGATGCCCACCGCCTCGATGGCGAAGGCGATGAACATGGTGTTCTCGCGCCCGATGTGGTCGGACACCCAGCCGAAGAAGGGGCGGGTCAGCCCGTTCAGCACCCGGTCGATCGACAGGGCGAAGGTCAAAGCGGGCAGGGTCAGGCCGAGGATGCTGACCGGCGCGTGGGCCAGCCCAAAATCCTGGGCGATCGGGCCGAGCTGGGCCGTCGCCATCAGCCCGCCGCCGGCCACCATGACGAACATGGCGTACATGACCCAGAAGACCGGGGTGCGGACCATCTGGCTCGGCGTGTACTGCCGCTGTGCGGGCGGGGCGGCGAAGCCGCCGCGGGCGAGGGGAGCGGAGGGCGGGGCGACCAGCAGCCAGGCGAGCGCGAAGACCACCAGACCCTGGCCCAGCCCGAAGGCCATGAAGGTCGCCTCGTAGCCCGAGGTCTCGATCATCGTGGCGATGGGCACCACCGTCAGTGCGGAACCGGCTCCGAAGCCCGCCGCGGTGATCCCGGCCGCCAGACCGCGCCGGTCGGGGAACCATTTCAGCGCGTTGCCCACGCAGGTGCCGTAGACGGCGCCCGCCCCGATGCCGCCGATGGCCGCCGCGACGTAGAGCATGAGCAGCGAGTCCGCCACCGCGTTCAGCGCCCAGGAGGCGGCGCAGAGCAGCGAGCCGAACAGCACGACGATCCGCGGGCCGAAGCGGTCGACGAACCAGCCCTCGACGGGCACCAGCCATGTTTCGGTGACGATGAAGATGGTGAAGGCCACCTGGATGGCCGCACGGCCCCAGCCGTGCTTGTCGTCGATGGGTTCGACGAAGAGGGTCCACCCGTACTGGAGATTGGCGATCATCGACATGCAGATGACGCCGGCAAGCAACTGCATCCAACGCCCGCCGACAGGCAGGGCGCTTTGCGCACCGGTTTGGCGCATATGGTTCCTCCCGGATGGTCCGCGATCTCGTTCTTGTCCTGGCGCGCGCGGGGTGCGTTGGGTGCCCGACCGCTTCGCTTTATCCTTCGAACGGGGCTGTCCGGTTGGATGCCTGTGGCATGCCAGACGCCATATTCGTGATGCCTTGACGGTGAGTGTGGCGGATAATCCGTGAAGTCATCAACAAATTTTCGTGAGCGGGCGCCGCTCTGGCCGTAAGTGATATATCAAATCGGCCGGCGGCGCCTCACCGCTTACACGACCAGAACCGCGCGGAAGTCGTTGACGTTGGTCAGGGTCGGTCCGGTCACCAGCAGGTCGCCGAGCGCGCTGAAGAAGCTGTAGCCGTCGTTGTCGGCCAGCCGTTCCTTGGCGTTGACGCCGGCCTCGGCGGCGCGGGCCAGCGTGTCGGGAGTGAGCAGGGCGCCGGCGTTGTCCTCCGTGCCGTCGATGCCGTCGGTGTCCGCAGCCAGGGCGTGGACGCCCTTCATGCCGTCCAGCGCCACGGTCAGGGCCAGCAGGAATTCGGCGTTGCGGCCGCCGCGGCCCTTGCCGCGCACGGTCACCGTGGTCTCGCCGCCGGACAGCAGGACGCAGGGCTTGGCCGCCGGCTGGTCGTGCTCGACGATCTGGCGGGCGATGCCGGCATGGACGAGCGCCACCTCGCGCGACTCGCCCTCCAGCGCGTTGCCGAGGATGACCGGGGTGACGCCGGCCTTGCGGGCGACCTCCGCCGCGCGCTCCAGCGCCATCTGCGGGGTGGCGACGAGGATCGTGCTGACGCGCTCCAGCCGCGGGTCGCCCGGCTTCGGGCTCTCGTCGCGGCCGGCCAGCAGATGGTCCATGACCGGCTGCGGCGGGGTGATCCCGTACTTCTCCAGCACGGCCAGAGCGTCGGCGTAGCTGGTCGGGTCGGGCACGGTGGGGCCGGAGGCGATCACCGACAGGTCGTCGCCCGGCACGTCGGAGATGACCAGCGAGACCACCCGCGCCTTGGTCGCGGCGGCCAGCCGCCCGCCCTTGATCGCGGACAGGTGCTTGCGCACGCAGTTCATCTCGGTGATGTTCGCGCCGGAACGGAGCAGCGCCTTGGACACCGCCTGCTTGTCGGCCATCGAGATGCCCGGTGCCGGCAGGGCGAGCAGGGCGGAGCCGCCGCCGGAGATCAGGCAGAGCATCAGGTCGTCGGGGCCGAGCGAGGCGGCGATGTCGAGGATGCGCTTCGCCGCCTGCTGGCCGGCCTCGTCGGGGACGGGGTGCGACGCCTCGACCACCTCGATCCGCTCGCAGGGCACGTTGTGGCCATAGCGGGTGACGACCAGACCGGACAGCGGACCCTTCCAGTGATCCTCCACCGCCTTCGCCATCGAGGCCGCGGCCTTGCCAGCGCCGACGACGACCGTGCGGCCCTTCGGCGGTTCCGGAAGGTGCGGCGGCACGCACAGCGCCGGCTGCGCCGAGGCGACGGCGGCGCGGAACATGTCGGTCAGAAGCGCGCGGGGATCGGTGGTCGTCATGGTCTGGTTGTGTCCCTTCCCTGAGCCGCGCCATTCACCGGCGCCGGTCCTCATGTGCTGGGAATGCTAACGAATTTGGCGCGGGGGGCAATGTTTACCCTCTCCCCTCTGGGGAGAGGGGAGGGTGAGGGGGATGTCCGTGGCGGCACGTCCGGCAGCAGCGCAACCCCCTCACCCCAACCCTCTCCCCCCTTTCGGCGGACCGGAGGTCCGCCTGTCGCGTCAGCGCAGACTTCGTCTGCGCGTGAGCAGAGGGGAGAAGGGGCTAGTACTCCAGCCTCACTCCGCGGGTTCGGTCACGCGGTGGTTCTGGCCGATCTCGTGGTTGGCGAGCAGCTCCAGCGCGCGGACCATGCCGGAGTGGTCCCACGCCTTGCCGCCCTGGGCGGCGCAGGCGTTGAACAGCTCCTGGCAGGTCGCCGTGTTGGGCAGCGACACGCCGAGCGCACGGGCGCCGGCCAGGGCGAGGTTCAGGTCCTTCTGGTGCAGCTCGATGCGGAAGCCCGGATCGAAGGTGCGCTTGACCATGCGCTCGCCATGCACCTCGAGGATGCGCGAGGAGGCGAATCCGCCCATCAGGGCCTGACGGACCTTCGCCGGATCGGCGCCGGCCTTGGACGCGAACAGCAGGGCTTCGCCCACCGCCTCGATGGTCAGGGCGACGACGATCTGGTTGGCGACCTTCGTCGTCTGACCGTCGCCGTTGCCGCCGACCAGCGTGATGTTCTTGCCCATCTTCTCGAACAGCGGCTTCACCGTCTCGAAGGCCTTGTCCGGACCGCCGACCATGATGGTCAGCGAGGCGGCCTTGGCGCCGACCTCACCGCCGGACACCGGGGCGTCGAGGTAGTCGCAGCCCAGCTCGTTGATGCGCTGGGCGAAGGCCTTCGTCTCGATCGGGGAGATCGAGGACATGTCCACCACGATCTTGCCGGCGGACAGCCCCTCGGCGACGCCGTTCGGGCCGAACAGGGCGGCCTGCACATGGGGGGTGTCGGGCACCATCGTGAAGACGATGTCGGCCTTCTGCGCCACCTCGCGGCTGGAGCCGCAGGCGGTGACGCCCTTGGCGAGCAGGTCTTCCGGGGCCGGGTTGATGTCGTAGACGAACAGGGTGTGGCCGGCGTCGGCCAGATGACCGGCCATGGGGCGGCCCATGATGCCGAGACCGATGAATCCAACGTTCATGGCTGTGTCCTCAAATCTTCTGTGTTCGGGCGGTCGAAATGGGGTGGCGCTCAGGCGGCGACGGTCTCGCCGGTGGTGGCGGCGCGCATCCAGCCCAGCCCCTCGCTGGTCCCCTTGGCCGGCTTGTACTCGCAGCCGACCCAGCCGTCGTAGCCGATCCGGTCGAGCGCCGCGAAGACGAAGGGGTAGTTGATCTCGCCGGTGCCCGGCTCGTTGCGGCCCGGATTGTCGGCGATCTGGACATGCGCGATCTTCGGCAGCAGGCGCTGCATGGTCGGGACGAGATCGCCCTCCATGATCTGCATGTGATAGACGTCGTACTGGATGAAGAGGTTGTCGGAGCCGACGGCCTCGAGGATCCGTTCCGCCTGCGCGGTGTTGGTCAGGTGGAAGCCCGGAATGTCGCGGGTGTTGATCGGCTCGATCAGGAAGCGGATGCCGGCCTGCTTCAGCGCCTTGGCGGCGAAGGACAGGTTGTCGACGAAGGTGCGCTCCAGCGCGTCCGCCGCCACGCCCGCCGGGGCCTTGCCGGCGAGGCAGTTGATCTGCTTGCAGCCCAGCGCCGTGGCGTACTCGATGGCGCGGCCCACCCCGTCCTGGAACTCGCCCACGCGGTCCGGCAGGATGGCGATGCCGCGCTCGCCCGCGTCCCAGTCGCCCGCCGGCAGGTTGTGCAGGACCTGGGTCAGCCGGTTGGCGGCCAGACGCTCGACAAGCGCGTCCTTCTCGAAGGCGTAGGGGAACAGATACTCGACGCCGGTGAAGCCGTCCTTCGCCGCCGCGGCGAAGCGATCGAGGAAGGGCAGCTCGTTGTAGAGCATCGTCAGGTTGGCGGCGAACTTGGGCATGTCTCTCTCCCGGATGGTCGTTTCGGGCCGGATGTTCGTTGCAGGCTTGGCCGGTTGGCGGTCAGGATCGAAGGGTGACGGTGGGGGCGTCAACGCGGGGATGACGCTTTTTCACCCTGCGGGAACGTGGAACTGGTCGGGCCGCTTGCCCCCTCCCTGACCCTCCCCCGCTGCGCGAGGGAGGGGATTTGGGCGCGCGGCGTGCCGATCAGACCCGCACCAGCTCCGGCTCGTCCGCGGGCACGTCCAGCACGTCCTCGAACTCGGTGATGTTGTTGATCTCCGTGCCCATGGCGATGTTGGTGACGCGCTCCAGGATGACCTCGACGACCACGGGGACCTGGAACTCGTCCATCCACTGCTGCGCTTGCGCGAAGGCGGATTGCAGGTTGTCCGGGTCGGTGACGCGGATGGCCTTGCAGCCCAGACCCTCGGCCACCGCGACGTGGTCCACGCCGTAGACGCCGATCTCCGGGGCGTTGATGTTCTCGAACGAGAGCTGGACCTGGAAGTCCATCTGGAAGGCGCGCTGCGCCTGCCGGATCAGCCCGAGGTAGCTGTTGTTCACCAGGACATGGATGTAGGGCAGCTTGAACTGCGCCCCCACCGCCAGCTCCTCGATCAGGAACTGGAAGTCGTAGTCGCCGGACAGCGCGACGATCTTGCGCTTCGGATCGGCCACCCGCACGCCGAGCGCCGCCGGCAGGGTCCAGCCGAGCGGGCCGGCCTGACCGCAATTGATCCAATGGCGCGGCTTGTAGACGTGCAGGAACTGCGCGCCGGCGATCTGCGACAGGCCGATGGTCGAGACGTAGCAGACGTCCTCGCCGAAGGCGGTGTTCATCTCCTGGTAGACGCGCTGCGGCTTGATCGGCACGTTGGCGAAGTCCGACCGGCGCAGCATGGAGCGCTTGCGGACCTGGCAGGTCTTCACCCACTCCGACCAGTCGCGCAGCTTGCCGGCGGCCTTCCACTCCTTCGCCACCTCGATGAAGAGGTCAAGCGCCGCCCCGGCGTCGGACACGATGCCCAGGTCCGGCGCGAAGACACGGCCGATCTGGGTCGGCTCGATGTCCACATGCACGAACTTGCGGCCCTTGGTATAGACGTCGACCGAGCCGGTGTGGCGGTTGGCCCAGCGGTTGCCGATGCCCAGCACGAAGTCCGACGCCAGCATGGCGGCGTTGCCGTAGCGGTGGGCGGTCTGCAGGCCGACCATGCCGGCCATCAGCGGATGGTCGTCCGGAATGGCGCCCCAGGCCATCAGGGTCGGGATGACCGGCAGGCCGACGACCTCGGCGAACGCGACCAGGCGGTCGCTGGCGTCAGCGTTGATGATGCCGCCGCCGGCCACCAGCAGCGGACGCTCCGCCGCGTTCAGCATGGCCAGCGCCTTCTCCACCTGGGCGCGGGTCGCCGCCGGCTTGTAGGTGGGCAGCGGCTCGTAGGCGTCGGGATCGAACTCGATCTCGGCCATCTGCACGTCGATCGGCAGGTCGAGCAGCACCGGGCCGGGTCGGCCGGAGCGCATCAGGTGGAAGGCCTGCTGGAAGGCGTAGGGGACCTGCCCCGGCTCCAACACGGTGACCGCCCACTTGGCGACCGGCTTGGCGATGGACGGGATGTCCACGGCCTGGAAATCCTCCTTGTGCAGGCGGGCGCGCGGCGCCTGGCCGGTGATGCACAGGATCGGAATGGAGTCGGCGGAGGCCGAATAGAGGCCCGTGATCATGTCGGTGCCGGCGGGGCCGGAGGTGCCGATGCACACGCCGATGTTGCCGGCCTTGGCGCGCGTGTAGCCTTCGGCCATATGCGACGCGCCTTCGACATGGCGCGCAAGAACGTGGCCGATGCGGCCGTTGCGTTGCAGCGCCGCGTAGAACGGATTGATGGCCGCTCCGGGGACGCCAAAGCAAACGGACACGCCTTCTTTTTCCAGGACATGCACCGCCGCTTCAATCGCCATCATCCTAGCCATGGCTTGGTCTCCTCCCTCGCGTAACGGGTCGCTGTTGCGTTGGATTGAGCTTTCATCAGCAGGGCGGCTATTGGCAAAGTGTTGGCGAATCCTTTCCGCGTGATGGAAATCGCGCCGAATGGGGCAGTCCTTCACGGCGCTTCGGACAATTATGCTGCACTTGCACAGTCCCGATGGCGCTGTCATCGTGAGCGGATGATGGCGATTCCGAGTCCCCGCCTCCTGGCGATCACGGACCGGCGGCAGGCGGCGCAGCCCCTGCCGGAGCTGGCGGCGCGCCTGTTCGCCGGGGGCTTGCGCTGGCTGTCGCTGCGCGAGAAGGATCTCGACGACTCCCGGCAGATCGCCCTGGCGCATGCGCTGGTGGAGCGGGCGCGGCCCTGGGGGGCGCTGGTCACGCTGCATGGCGATCCGGATCTGGCGCTGGCCGCGGGGACGGACGGGGTCCATCTGCCCGAGGGGGCCGACGTGGCGGCGGCACGGCAGCGCCTCGGCCCCGGCGCCCTGGTCGGGCTGTCCGCCCACGACGCGGAGGGGATTCGCCGGGCCGCGGCCGGCGGGGCGGACTACGTCACGCTGTCGCCCGTCTTTCCGTCGCCAAGCAAGCCGGGTTACGGCCCGCCGCTCGGGACGGAGGGGTTGAGACGCCTGGCCGCGGAGGCTCCCCTGCCGATCATCGCGCTCGGCGGCGCGGAGTCGCGCAATATTGGCGAGTGTCTGGCCGCGGGAGCCGCCGGAGTGGCGGTCATGGGTGCGGTGATGCGGGCTCCGGACAGCCTGTCCGGTCTGCTCAAGGCCTTGAAAGCTGGACAACCGTAAGGATCGGGGTCGGACGAAACCGTCCTTTCCTTATCGTGGTTCTGGACTTTTCAGTCCGAAATATGCATCTGGTATCTTATATACGAAAACGATGCGATGCCTTTCGCACGACCGGGCCGGCGCACAGTGGGGTGCTTCCGGACGGCCAGCATTGAGGAACGGTGCCGACCATGAACCCTCCGCCGATCAACGTCCAGCCGCTCGACACCGGATCGACCTTCCGCGCTCAAGCGTATCATGCGTTGAAGCAAGCCATCTCGCAAATGGACATCTACGACCATAACGACGAGATCCGGCTTGAGGAGCGGCAGCTCAGCGAGTTGCTGGGCGTCAGCCGGACGCCGATCCGCGAGGCGCTGACCCTGCTGGAGCAGGAGGGGTTCATCCGCCTCCAGCCCCGCCGGGGCATCTTCGTCATCCGCAAGACCAAGGCCGAGATCGTCGAGATGATCCAGGTCTGGGCGGCGCTGGAGAGCATGGCCGGGCGGATGGTCGCGACGCAGGCGACCGACGAGGACATCCGCACCCTCTGGGACCTGTTCCGCAACTTCGAGATGCGGAACCCCAAGGAGCATGTCAACGAATACTCCGACGCCAACATCGCCTTCCACAAGAGCATCATCCGGCTCAGCGGTTCCAAGCTGATCCAGGAGATGACCGACAACCTGTTCATCCACATCCGCGCGATCCGCAAGCTGACCATCGGCCAGGACAACCGGGCGGAGCGGTCGATCAACGACCACAAGGAAATCATCAAGGCCCTGGAACGCCGCGACGTCGACCAGGCCGAACACCTGATCCGCGACCACACGCTGGGTCTGGCGGCGCATGTCGAGAAGCATTGCGACTTCCTGGAGTGAGGTCCCTCCCCCGGTGAGGGGGAGGGGTGCGGACACGAGCGTCAGACCGGCTCGTGGAGCTTCGCGGTCGTCACGCTGTTCAGACCGTTCGCGGTGATCGTGACCACGCGCAGGCTGTTGGTGGTGCCGGGCGTTCCGAAGGGGACACCCGCCGTCACGATCAGCGACTGGCCGGGGGCGCCGATGCCCTCCTGGGCGGCGACGAGGCTCGCCCGCTCGACCATCTCCGCGAAATTCGCCACGTCGGCGGTCCACACCGGATGGACACCCCAGGCCAGCGACAGCAGGCGGGCGGTCCCGCGTTCGGCGCTGAGGCCGAGGATCGGCACGGTCGGACGCTCGCGCGAGGCGCGCCGCGCGGTGGAGCCGGTGCTGGTGAAGGTGGCGATGCCGGCGGCCGAGATGGTCTCGGCGATCTGGCGCGCCGCGGCGGACAGGGCGTCCGGGGTGGTCGCCTCCGGGCTCGGATGCTCAGAGTCCATGATGCGGCGGTAGAGGGGATCGCGCTCCACCCGGCGGATGATGCGGTCCATCATCGCCACGGCCTCCACCGGATGCTTGCCCGAAGCGGATTCCGCCGACAGCATCACGGCGTCCGACCCGTCATAGACGGCGGTCGCCACGTCCGACGCCTCGGCGCGCGTCGGCGTCGGCTCGGTGATCATGGATTCCAGCATCTGGGTGGCGACGATCACCGGCTTGCCGGCGGCGCGGCTTAGGCGGATCATCCGCTTCTGCAGGCCGGGCACGTCCTCCGGCGGCAGCTCCACGCCGAGGTCGCCGCGGGCGACCATCACCGCGTCCGACAGCGCGATGATCTCCTCCAGCCGAGGCAGGGCGGCGGGCTTCTCCACCTTGGTCATGATGTGGGCGCGGTCGCCGATCAGGGCGCGCGCCTCCAGGATGTCCTCCGGCCGCTGCACGAAGCTGAGGCCAATCCAGTCCACGCCCAGCGTCAGGCCGAACTGCAGGTCGCTGCGGTCCTTCTCCGACAGGGCGCTGAGGGCCAGCGTGGTGCCGGGGACGTTCATGCCCTTGCGGTCGGACAGGGTGCCGCCGACCATGACCTCGGTCTCCGCGTGGTCGGGGCCGCAGCTCAGCACGCGCAGGCGCATGCGCCCGTCGTTCAGCAGAAGCTCGTGGCCCGGCTCCAGGCTGGCGAAGATCTCCGGATGGGGAACGCAGACGCGGCTGCGGTCGCCGGGGGTGGGGTCGAGGTCGAGGCGGAAGCGGTCGCCGCCGGCCAGGATCACCGCCACCTCCTTGAAGGTGCCGACGCGCAGCTTCGGACCCTGAAGATCGAGAAGCACGCCGATGGGGCGCCCGACCGTCTCCTCGACCGCTCGGATCTGGCGGTAGCGCTCGGCGTGGTCGCGCTGCGTGCCGTGGCTGGCGTTCAGGCGGAAGACATCCACGCCGGCCTCGGCGAGGGCGAAAATCTGGCTGTAGGTCGAGCTGGCCGGCCCCAGAGTGGCGACGATCTTGGTGCTGCGGTTGCGCTGCATGGCGCGGGCCTCCTGAGAGGGCGATGACTTGACGATGACTGGGTGGTGCTTGGGGCAATGCTGCGACCGGGGTGGGGCGGGGGTCAAACCGCCGCTATGGCTTTTCCACATAGCGGGAAGTCACACGGTTGGTTTGACCGGGGGTGAGCCCCGGGCGGACACTGAACGCCCGCGATCAGCCAGGACGATGCCATGAACACGCCTGTCGAGCCGCTTTCCGCCGCCGGCCTGATCCTTCTGCGCGACAGCGTGGACGGGCTGGAGGTCTTCATGATCCAGCGCCACCGCGACCTTCGCTTTGCGCCCGGCGCCACGGTGTTTCCCGGCGGGCGGCTGGACGCGGAGGACAGCGAACTTCCCTGGCGGGAGCTGTCGCTGCCGCTGACCGACGACATGCCGCAGCGGATGGCCGCGATCCGCGAGGCGTTCGAGGAGTGCGGGCTGCTGATGGCCGGCGGCACGGTGGATTCTGCCGTCCTCGACGGGCTGCGCAATGCGTCGGGCGGGACCTTCCTGGACCGGCTGCTGGCGGCGGGGTTGGAGCCGGACGTGGCGGCGCTGGTGCCCTTCGCCCGCTGGGTCACGCCGGAGAGCGTGTGGCGGCGTTACGACACCCTGTTCTTCCTCGCCAAGGCGCCGCCGCGCCAGACCGCCGTCGTCGACGGGGTGGAGGCGGTCGCCGGATTCTGGGGCACGCCGCGGGCCATCCTGGCCGAGGCGGCGGCCGAGCGGCTGTCGCTGGTCTTCGCCACCCGCATGACCCTTCTGCGTCTGGCCGATTGCCGCACGGTGCGCCACGCGATGGAGGAGGCCGCGCGTTTCCACCCCCTGACCGCCATCCTGCCGCGTCCCGCCGACACTCCGGACGGTCCGGTGCTGAGCATCCCGGACGGGCTCGGCTATCCCCTGACCCAGGTCCCGCTGGAGCAGGCGCGGCTGGGCTGAGCGCTTGGGCTGTGCGTCCGGGCATTTCGGGCTCGGCGTCGCGCATTTCTGGTCAGCAATTCGCCTAAAATTCCGCTATGCGGAATTTCCCGTGCCTTTTTTCGACGCCGAAGCGTTATCGTCGCAAATGCGACTATTTGTGCATTGCACTCAGTTCGCAAAGTGGCATTATGAGGAAATAAGATATCGATTTGACCGGAGAAATTTTCCGTTCATGTCCATAGGGTGCCTGAACACCACGCCGACGCGAGGATAGGTCCATGTTCCACCAGTCCATGATCCAAGGCTCCACCGACATCAGCGGCCCCATCGCCGTCGGTGCCGCCGTGGTTGCCGGGCACGCGGCGCTGCCGGCGGCCAATGGACAGGCGGCCAATGGACCGCGGTGGGTCTACGCCTTCGGCGATGGCGGTGCGGAGGGGCACGGCGGCATGCTGGCCGAGCTGGGCGGCAAGGGCGCCGGGCTGGCCGAGATGGCGCGGCTGGGCGTGCCGGTGCCGCCGGGCTTCACCATCGTGGCGGAAGCCAGCCGCCGGCACCGCGCCGGGCAGGGCGGGTTCCCCGCCGGACTGGCCGCCCAGGTCGAGGAGGCGCTGGCCCGGCTGGAAGCCGTGGCGGGGGGGCGCTTCGGCGGGTCGGAGAGCCCGCTGCTGGTGTCGGTCCGCTCCGGCGCGCGGGCCTCGATGCCCGGCATGATGGACACCATCCTGAATCTCGGCCTGACCGACGCGACGGTGACGGGGCTGGCGGCGCGCAGCGGCGACGCCCGCTTCGCCTACGACTGCTACCGTCGACTGATCCAGACCTACGGCACGGTGGTGCAGGGGGTTGGCGCCCACGTCTTCGACGCGGCGCTGGAGGCCTACAAGGAGACGCGCGGCATGACCCGCGACGCCGACCTGGACGCCGCCGACTGGCGCGCCGTGGCCGGCGCCTACCGCGACGTGATCGAGCGCGAGGCGGGGGAGCCCTTCCCGCAGGACGCGCGGACCCAGCTCTTCGCCGCCATCGGGGCCATCTTCCGCTCCTGGAGCAACACCCGCGCCGTGGCGTTCCGGGCGGTGCACGGCATTCCCGACGACTGGGGCACCGCGGCGACGGTGCAGGCGATGGTGTTCGGCAACCGCGGCGGCGCCTCCGGCACCGGCGTCGCCCACAGCCGCGACCCGTCCACCGGCGAAGCCGTGCTGTGCGGCGAGTTCCTGGCCGACGCCCAGGGCGAGGACATCGTGTCCGGCCTGCGTACGCCCGGCCCGCTGGCCGGCGCTGATGCCTCGCTTGAGGCGGTCGCCCCCGCGGCCTTTGCCGAGTTGGGCCGCATCGCCGACCGGCTGGAGCGCCATTTCGGCGACCTGCAGGAGATCGAGTTCACCGTCCAGCAGGGCCGCCTGTTCATCCTTCAGTCGCGCGCCGGCAAGCGGACGCCGGAGGCGGGGGTGCGGATCGCCACCGAGATGGCGCAGGCCGGCATCATCTCGCGGGCCGAGGCGGTGCAGCGCGCCGACCTGCCGGCGCTGGCCGACAGCCTGCGTCCCATCGCCGATCCCGACGCCCCCCGCGAGGTGATCGCCTGCGGTTTGCCGGCCTCCTCCGGGGCGGCGACCGGCGTCGCGGTCTTCACCTCGGACGATGCGGTGCGGCTGGCGGCGGAGGGCGTGGCGGTGGTGCTCTGCCGTCCGGAAACCTCGCCCCACGACGTGCACGGCATGCAGGTGGCCTGCGCGGTGGTGACCGCCCGCGGCGGCGCGACCAGCCACGCCGCCACCGTCGCCCGCGCCATGGGGCTGCCCTGCGTCACCGGAGCGCGCATGCTGCGCGTCGATCCGGCGGCCGGCGTGATGACCGTGGGCGACCTGACCGTCCGGGCGGGTGAGATCATCACCGTGGACGGCGGGGCCGGCCAAGTGATCCTGGGCAGCGTGCCGATGATCCGCCCCGAGCCTCCGGAGGCCATGGCGCTGCTGCTGCGCTGGGCCGAGGGGGCCGACGAGGGCGTTGGCGACTGACGGTTTGCGGCCCCAGCCAGAAGGCCCGCCGTCCGATGGGACGGCGGGCCTTCTGGCTGGGGCCTGTGCGCTTTCGCCGGGCCGCCTCAGTGGGCGTAGACCGGGGATTCCTGGGCCGGCGGCTGGGTGTGGGCGATCATCTCGGTGAGCTGAAGCTTGGTGAAGTCACGGGCGCTGACCACGCCGACCAGCGTGGCGCCGTCGAGCACCGGCAGATGGCGGATGTGATGGCGGTCCATCAGCTCCAGCGCGTGGACGACGCTGTCGTCGGGCGAGCAGGTCTGCGGCGCGCGCGACATCAGCATGAAGACCGGCGTCTTCAGGACGGAGGCGCCGCGCTCCAGCAGCGCGTAGACGACGTCGCGCTCCGACAGCATGCCGGCGACGGCGTTGCCTTCGGTCCGGCAGACGTCCTTGACCACCAGGGCGCTGATGTTCTCCGACTTCATCAGCCGGATCGCCTCCTCGATGGTTTCGCCGGAACGCACGGTGACGACGCGGGATTCCTTGGTCCGAAGAATGTCGGCGACTTTCATGGCGAGCCCTCCACCAGACAGCGGGTTGCGTAAGCGCGCCCTGCACGGAGACCCCCGCGGGGGACCGGAGCTTGACCGGTGGGACCGCGTCGGGCCGGTCGAAGGCCGTCGGCGGCACCTGGGCATCGGGCAGTGGCAGGCGATGGGTATTTGGTATACCAAATGCCATGGAGCGTCAATGGCTAATGTGACAAACAATCAGCGGAATCTCATTTTTTATGAGGGTGGGTCGCTGAGTTGCGCGGCTGCACCCACGGCGTTCACCCGCCTCCTATGGCGTTTGTCAGGGTCCACACAACGATAGCTGGCATGCCAAATACGTGAATTGGCTGAGGGTGGGGATGCGATGCTTGCCATGGTGCTGCTGATGGTCGCGGCGTTCGCGTCGGGTGTTCTCAACGCGGTCGCCGGTGGCGGGGCCTTCATCACCTTCCCGGCGCTGCTGTTCGCCGGGGTGCCGCCGGTCAGCGCCAACGTGTCGAGCACCGTCGCCCTGTTCCCCGGCCAGATGGCCAGCGCCTGGGCCTACCGCAAGGAGATCCGCGGCGTGACGGAGGTCAGCGTCACCGCCTTCTCCGTGGTCAGCCTCGTCGGCGGGGTGGTCGGGGCGATCCTTCTGCTGACCACGCCGGACCGCGCCTTCGCCGGGCTGGTGCCCTGGCTGCTTCTGTTCGCCACCGCGGTCTTCGCGGTCGGCAGTTTCATGCCGACGCTGGCCGCCCGGCTGCGGCTGAGCGGTCGCTCCGTTCTGGTCGTGCAGTTCGTGATCGCCGTCTACGGCGGCTATTTCGGCGGCGGGATCGGCTTCCTGATGCTGGCGGCGTTGACCCTGTTCGGCCTGCGCGACATTCACGCCATGAACGGGTTGCGCATCCTGCTGGCCGCGCTGATGAACGGCGCGGCGGTGGCGGCCTTCTGCCTGTCCGACGCGGTGTCCTGGCCGGAAACCGCCGTCATGGCCGTGTCGGCCATCGCCGGCGGCTATGCCGGCGCCCACGCGGCGAAGCGGGTCAGCCGCGACGTGATGAAATGGGTGGTGGTGTCGATCGGCGTGGGGCTGACCCTGTACTTCTTCATCAGGGGCGCCGGAGCCTGAGGGCGCCCCACGCGGTGGCGCGTCAGGGCTGGCCTGGAACGGTGCCGGGGGCGGAGATCGGGCGCAGCCCCTTGGCGTAGCTCTTCCACCGCTGCTGGTAGACGGCGGCGGGCGCGCGCATGCGCTCAACATCCTCGTCCGACAGCGTGCGCACCACCTTGCCCGGCGCGCCGAGCACCAGCGAGCGGTCGGGGATCTCCTTGCCCTCGGCGATGAAGGCGTGAGCGCCGATCAGGCAGTCGCGGCCGATGCGGGCACCGTTGAGCACCGTGGCGCCGATGCCGATCAGGCTGCCGTCGCCGACGGTGCAGCCATGCACCATCGCCAGATGGCCGATGGTCACGTTCCTGCCGATGAGCAGCGGGAAGCCGGGATCGACGTGGAGGACGGCGTTGTCCTGGACGTTGCTGCCGGCGCCGATGTGGATGCGCTCCTCCTCGGCGCGCATGACCGCACCCCACCAGACGGACACGTCCTCCTCCAGCAGGATGTCGCCGACGACCGTGGCGTTGGGAGCCACCCAGCAGGCGGGCGACAATTGCGGGACCTTGTCGTTGAAGGCGTAGATCACCCGTTCCTCCATATTTATCGCTGAGCGATCCTAGCGCAGATCGCTGCGGCGGGGTGGGGTTGCTGCACTGCGCTATACCCATAAGAAAATTACGTGATAGGATGGGTGCGCCTGGTTCCCGACCCGTGTGAGGACTCCCATGCCGCTCTACTCCTACCGCTGCACCGCCTGCGACCACGACTTCGAAGCGCTGGTGCGCTCGTCGGACACCCCCGTCTGCGCGTCCTGCGGCTCGGCGGCGCTGGAGCGGAAGGTGGCGCGCATCGCGCCCGACACCAAGGCCGACAAGTTCCTCAAGACCGCCCGCGGCGCCGCCGCCGCGGAGGGCCATTTCAGCAACTACAGCAAGGCGGAACGCTCGCGCATCTAGCGCGCGGATTTCAGGTCCCGTCCGGAATCCCATACTTGCGCAGCTTGTTCGCGATCATCGTGTGCGAGGTGTGGAGCCGGGCGGCCAGCTTGCGGCTGGATGGGTAGCGCGGGTAGAGGCGACGGAGCAGGCCGCGCTCGAACGCCGCCGCCGCCTCGTCCCAGCTGGACGGCTCGGCGGGCTCGGCCCCGGTTTCGGCCTCCATGCGCGCCCCGGCCAGCTCCAGGTCGGCGGCGTCGAGATAGGCGCCGTCGCTCATCGTCACGGCGCGGAAGATGACGTTTTCCAACTGGCGGACGTTGCCCGGCCAGGGGTTGGCGAGCAGGGCGGCGCTGGCCGCCACGGTCAGCCGGCAGGGCGGCCGGCGGGCCTGGGCGCAGGCGCGGGCGATGAAGTGCCGGGCGAGCAGAAGGATGTCGTCGCCGCGCTCGCGCAGCGCCGGGACCTGGAGCGACAGAACGTTCAGCCGGTAGAACAGGTCCTCGCGGAAGCTGTGCTCGGCGACCATGGCGTCGAGGTCGCGGTGGGTGGCGCTGACCACGCGCACGTCCACCGTCTGCTCGCGGTCGCCGCCGACGCGGCGGAAGCGCCCGTCGTTCAGGAAGCGCAGCAGCTTGGCCTGGAGGTAAGGCGACATTTCCCCGATCTCGTCGAGGAAGACGGTGCCGCCATGCGCCAGTTCCAGCAGGCCGGGCTTGCCGCCGCGCTGCGCCCCGGTGAAGGAGCCGGGGGCGTAGCCGAACAGTTCGCTCTCCGCCAGACTTTCCGGCACGGCGGCGCAGTTCAGCGCCAGGAAGGGCTTGTCGCGGCGCGGGCTGGCGCGGTGGCAGGCGTGGGCGATCAACTCTTTGCCGGTGCCTGTCTCGCCCAGGATCAGCAGCGGCGCGTCCACCGCCGCGACCCGCGCCGCCCGCGCTTTCAGCGAGCGGACCGGAGCGGACTCGCCGAGGATGCGGTCGAAGCCGCCCTCGTCGAAGTTCTGCAGTGCGTTCAGCCGCTCGCCCAACCGGCTCGGTGCGAAGAGGGTGACGACGCCGCCGGCGGCGCGCCCGTCCTCCACGATGGGGGTGACGTCGAGCAGGAAGGGCTGGCCGTTCAGCGTGACCTCCTGCCCGGCGGCGAGGCGGAAGCCGTTGTCCACCAGCAGGTCGGACAGCTCGGCATCGCCGAACAGCCGCCCGAAGTCGGCGCCGGTCAGGTCGGCCTCGCTGCGCCCGGCGACCGTCGCCGCGGCAGCGTTCGCCACGACGATGCGGCCCGCGCGGTCCACCGCCAGAACCGGGTCGGGCAGGGCGGCCAGCAGGGCGTCCAGATGCAACCGCCGCCGCGTACCGGGCAGGATGTCGATGGGGGTGACGGACTCCACGCCAAGGACGGCGCGCAACGCCGCGTCGAGCGCGCCGAAGCCCGGCACGTCCAGTTCCGGCGCGTCGATGTGGATGTGCGGCGGGTCCACCTCGACCGCCACGACGTTCAGGCGCCGCTTGGCGAGAACGGCCAGGATTTCGTGGGCGATGCCGACCCGGTCGGTAAACAGGACGTCGATGCGCATGGCTCTCCCCGGTGGAGGGATGAGTGTACCAACAATGGGTGCATCCGTAAATATATGTGTACACCGTAACGTTTTTTATACGGTGATGGCAAGTCGCTGTTCTGGCTCTGTTTGTCAGGGGTACGGGAAGCGCTTTCCGGCTACCGTGTAACGATTCATGTACAGCTGCCGTCTGGCGCCCAACCGTCCACCCCAGTGTTTCCGCGGATTCCGGCACTTGGCATCGCGTTTGCGAATGGGATGCGAACAAATCCGTGATCTCGGGAGCCTTCACATGCGCGTCATCGTCCTCGGCAGCGGCGTCATCGGCGTTTCCACCGCGTATTTCCTGGCGAAGGCCGGGCACGAGGTCACGGTGGTGGATCGGCAGCCCGGCCCGGCGCTGGAGACCAGCTACGCCAACGCGGGCGAGGTGTCGCCGGGTTACTCCGCCCCCTGGGCGGCGCCGGGCCTGATGGCGAAGGCCGTGAAGTGGATGCTGATGAAGCATTCCCCGCTGGTGATCCGGCCGAAGCTCGACCCGGCCATGTGGTCCTGGTGCCTGAAGCTGCTGGCCAACGCCAACGAGCGTTCCTACGAGATCAACAAGGGCCGCATGGTCCGGCTGGCCGAATACAGCCGCGACTGCCTGCGCGCGCTGCGCGACGAGACGGGCATCCGCTACGACGAGCGCGCCAAGGGCACGCTCCAGCTTTTCCGCACCCAAAAGCAGGTGGACGCCGCCGCGACCGATATGGCCGTGCTGGACCGCTTCAAGGTGCCCTACAGCCTGCTGGACGTCGAGGGCTGCGCGGCGGTCGAGCCGGCGCTGCGGCTGGTCAAGGACAAGATCGTTGGCGGCCTGCTGCTGCCGGGTGACGAGACGGGTGACTGCTTCCGCTTCACCAACGCGCTGGCCGCGCTGGCGACGCAGATGGGGGTGGAGTTCCGCTACAACACCGCCATCCGCAAGCTGGAAAGCGATGGGCGCCGCGTCACCGGCGTGGTGACCGACGCCGGCACGCTGACCGCCGATTCCTACGTCGTCGCCATGGGCAGCTACTCCCCGACACTGGTGAAGCCGTTCGGGCTGGACCTGCCGGTCTATCCGGTGAAGGGCTATTCGCTGACGCTGCCCATCGTCGATCCGGCGGGCGCTCCGGAATCCACGGTGATGGACGAGACCCACAAGATCGCGGTGACCCGCCTCGGTGACCGCATCCGCGTCGGTGGAACGGCGGAACTGACCGGCTTCGACCTGACCCTGCGTCCGGGCCGCCGCGGCCCGCTCGACCATGTGGTGAGCGACCTCTTCCCGACGGGCGGCGACCTGTCGAAGGCGGAGTTCTGGACCGGCCTGCGGCCCAACACGCCGGACGGAACCCCCATCGTCGGCTCGACCCCGGTGCGCAACCTGTTCCTGAACACCGGCCATGGCACGCTGGGCTGGACGATGGCCGCCGGCTCGGGCCGGGTGGTCGCCGACGTGGTCGGCGGTCGCCAGACGGAGATCGACATGGACGGCCTGACGGTCGCCCGCTACGGCCGCTCCGCCGCCGCGGCCAGCCGCCCGGCGGTCGGCGGCGTGGCCCGCCCGGCGGCCCGATAAGCGCGTTTTCGCGCGGGGGTTATTCCTGGCGCGCCTGGGCACCCTGGTTCAGGCGCGCGGTGTTGAACTCCTTCATGCGCGCGGCGTCGAAGGAGCCGAGCGCCTTCACCTGGTCCGGCGTCGCCTGCAGCGTGACCGAGGTCAGGCCCGGCTCCAGCGCCGCCGCCTTCCAGGCGACGGCGTAGGGGCCTTCGCCCTCCGGTTCCGGGGTCACCACGACGGCCTTGAGCGCGCCGTTGCGGTCGAACACCAGATCCTCCACTGTGCCGAAGAAGCCGGCCTCCGTCGCGCCGCCCGCTGTGTTGGCCGGCTGGCCGATCAGGGCGGAGACGCGCCAGTCGCCGGGGCGGCTGGCCGCCTGCTGCTGACGCCGGATCAGGTCGAGCGTGTCGGGGCCGGTGACCGGATAGGCCAGGATGCCGTCCACCGATCCGGGCATGAGCTGGTGCCAGGGCACGGTGAAGCGCGCCTCGCCGACGTCGAGCATGCCGCTCGCCTCGATCACCGCGCTTTCCAGCCGTCCGTCCGGTCCGACGACGAGGTCGACCACCTGCCCAAGCTCCTCGCCAAGCAGCCCCTCGACCTCGGTGCCGACAATCACGCCGGCCCGCCAGCCCTGGTAGAGCCGGGGGTAGGATGCCTCCGCGGTCCGCACCGTTTCGGCGGAGTGGGAGGGTTGTGCCTGGGCGGGTTGAGGAACGCCCAGGGTCAGGGACGTGGCGATGGCGAACGCGGCGAGGATGCCCGCCGAAGTGCCGCTGTAACGCATGGGTCTGTGCTCCCGATTGTGACGCGCGGTCCGTCAAAGGGAACATGGGAGGTGCATGGCGGTTCCGGAGGGAACTCCCCAGAGGTACGCCGGTTGCAGACCGGACAGGCCAACCGAGGAGGTGATCCCATGGCAGGAAAACTCGAGAAGAAGACCGTCGCGGTTCTGGCGACCGACGGCTTCGAGCAGGTTGAATTGACCGAACCGGTGAAGGCGCTGCGCAACGAAGGCGCCGAGGTGCGGATCGTCGCCCCGCAGGGCGGCCAAATTCAGGGCTGGAACCACCACGACAAGGCCGACCGGGTGGATGTGGACACGACGCTTGACCAAGCGGACCCCGGAAGCTTCGACGCGCTGGTGCTGCCGGGGGGCGTCATCAATCCCGACGCGCTGCGGCTGGAGCCGAAGGCCATCGAATTCGTGCGCAGCTTCGTCAAGTCGGGCAAGCCGATCGCCGCGATTTGTCACGGACCCTGGACGCTGATCGACGCGGGCGGCGTGAAGGGACGGCGCATGACCTCGTGGCCGTCGCTGAGGGCCGATCTTGGCAACGCCGGGGCGAATTGGGAGGACAGCGAGGTGGTCACCGATCAGGGGTTGGTGACGTCGCGCAAGCCGGATGACCTGCCGGCCTTCTGCCGCAAGATGGTGGAGGAGTTCGCCGAAGGCCGCCATGGCGGCCACCGCCACGCGGCGGAGTGACGATGCACCGTCCCCTCTCCGCTGCGCTGGGAGAGGGGACGAACTCTCTAGACGGACGCCAGCGGCGACAGGCCGTTCTGGATCGCCCACACCGCGGCTTGCGTGCGGTTCTGGGCGTTGATCTTTCGCATCACGTTCTTGAAATGCATCTTCACGGTCGATTCCGTGATGTGCAGGTTGCGCGCGATGGCCTTGTTCGACTGTCCGGCGAGCAGGCAGCGCAGAATCTGGATCTCGCGCTTCGACAGCTCGTTGTTGGTGGGCTGGGCACGCTCGGGCTGCGGGCGTTCGGTGTTCGCGTTGGCGATCAGCAGGCTGGCGACGTGGGTCGGGTAGACCACCTCGCCCAGCATGACCAACTGCAACGCGCGCAGCAGGGACTCGCTCGACATCGACTTGTTCAGGTAGGCGTCGGCGCCGGCCTTCAGCGACAGCGACAGCGTGCGGTCGGCGATGGCGTCGGCCAGAACGGCGATGCGCGCGCTGGTGGCGGCGCGCAGCCGCTTCACCCCGCCGGCCTCGTCGTTCGTCGCATCCCCAAGCGCCACCACGATCAGGTCGGGCTGCACGCCCTGCGCGATGGCCGCCTCGGCGTCCTCCACCGTCGTGGCGTGGTGACAGACGCGGAACGGGCCGCCGCTGATGAGCGTTCCCAGCGCCGCCGAAAACAGCCGATCATGGTCCACGAGCATGACGTTCCAGGTTCTCATCGACACTCCTCCGTGACGCCACCCGTGACGAGCAGCGCACAACGCCAATCGTTGTCCGTTTTCGCCTGGGAAAAGGGAAAAAAGCCGTCTTTATTGTATCGAAAAAGCGTGCTTTACGCTGGTTGTCCCGATGATTTATACGGATGGTCAGGGAGCGGCGCAAGATGCTTGGAAGAAGCTCGATACGAATGAATCATAAATGGCTTCGAAAAGGCAGGAATTCGCAAAGGCGCTGCTTCTGCAAAGTCCAAAAGAGGTATCTTTATACTTTTCCGCTGGACAGAAAGTCGGGTCGGCTTGGGGTGTCTTTCTTTCCAAACCGGCATTCGGCGGCTTGATGGGGTAGCAAAGCAATGGAAGTTCAGCTGCAGACGCGCGGCAAGGAGCGGTCGGTGGCCGGCAGGGCGCAAAAGTTTTTGGTGGTGGACGACCATCCCCTGGTGCGGCACGGCTTCGCTCTCTCGGTGGGGGAGATCCACCCGGATGCGCAGGTGCTGGAGGCTGGCTCGCTGGACGAGGCGATGTCCATCGCCGACCGCACGCCGGACCTGACGCTGGTTCTGTTCGATCTCAACCTGGGCGACCGCAGCGGCCGTGACGGGGTGCGCCGCATGGTCGAGGTGCTGGGGAATCGTCCCCTGCTGGTCATTTCCGGGTCTGACGAGGTGGCGGACATCGTGGACAGCGTGCGGCTGGGGGCCAGGGGCTACATCCTGAAGACCAGTTCCACGGCGGTGCTGGAGCACGCGATCTCCCTGGCGCTGACCGGGGAGACCTTTCTGCCGCTGCCGCGCGCCGTCCTGTCCGGCAACGTCGCGACGGAGGTGGCGCGCCCCTCGGGGCAGATCCTCGACCGGCTGACCGACCGGCAGCGCGACGTGTTCCAGCTCCTGCTGGCCGGCCACTCCAACAAGGAGATCGCGCGGGAACTGGGCGTGCTGGAAGGGACCGTGAAGGTCCATGTGCGGGCCATCATGCAGAAGCTGGGCGTGCGCAACCGCACCCAGGTCGCCGTCGTGGCCGCCCGCAGCGGCTGCTTCCCGGAGGATGCCTGACCCCCCTTCGGAGCGGTTTATCCATCCGAACC
This sequence comes from Azospirillum brasilense, assembly GCF_007827815.1. Taxonomy (GTDB): domain Bacteria; phylum Pseudomonadota; class Alphaproteobacteria; order Azospirillales; family Azospirillaceae; genus Azospirillum; species Azospirillum brasilense_C. Next base: position 57,386 of record NZ_VITH01000020.1, on the reverse strand, counting down.
ATGCCTTTATGGCTAGACGGCCGGCCCGCCATTGCGGCCTGCGGAGACTTTCCGGCACTATGACGGAAACGCCCGACAGGAGGGACAATGACGGGCTCTGTGCGTTTCGTGCTCGGCGGACGGGTGGTGGAGGTGCGGGACGCCGATCCCACCACCACGGTGCTGAACTGGCTGCGCGCCAACGGGCGCCCCGGTTCCAAGGAGGGTTGCGCCGAGGGGGATTGCGGCGCCTGCACGGTGGTGCTGGGCGATCTTGCTACGGATGGGCGCGTCCGTTACCGCGCCGTCAACGCCTGCATCCTCTTCCTGCCGATGATCGACGGCAAGCTGCTGCTGACCGTCGAGGATCTGGCCGGCGCGGACGGTGAGCTGCACCCCGTCCAGGCGGCGATGGTGGACAAGCACGCCTCGCAATGCGGCTTCTGCACCCCCGGTTTCGTGATGGCGCTGTTCGCGCTCCATCATGACGGGCGTGCGGCCGCTGGCGGCCTGACCGATGGGGCGATCCACGACGCGTTGGCCGGCAACCTGTGCCGCTGCACCGGCTACCGCCCGATCCTCGACGCCGCCCGGACCATGGCGGCGGAGCGGAGCGACGACCGCTTCGACCGGGCGGAGGAGGGCATCACCACGGTGCTGCGCTCCATCCAGCGCGACGGGGCGCTGACCGTGACCCACGGTGCCGCCAGCTTCCACGCGCCGCAGGGCGTCGATGAGCTGGCCGCCCTGTTCGCCGCGCACCCGAACGCCACGCTGGTCGCCGGAGCGACCGACGTCGGGCTGTGGGTGACCAAGCAGGGGCGCAGCCTGCCCACGCTGATCCACCTCGCCCAGGTGCGGGAGCTTCATCGGATCGACGAGGGAGCCGAGACGCTGGAGATCGGCGCAGCGGTGACCTACACCGACCTGCTCCCGGTTCTGGAGCGCCGCCTGCCCGAACTGGCCGTCCTGGTCACCCGCATCGGTGCGGCGCAGGTGCGCAACTCGGGCACGCTGGGCGGCAACGTCGCCAACGGCTCGCCCATCGGGGACAGCATGCCGGCCCTGCTGGCGCTCGGTGCCTCGCTGGTGCTGAACCGGGGTGGGGTGCGGCGGCAGCTGCCGCTGGACGGCTTCTATCACGGATACCGCAAGAACGACCTGCAGTCGGGTGAGTTCGTCGAGCGCATCCGCATCCCCCTGCCGCGCGACGGCCAGCGTTTCGCCACCTGGAAGGTGTCCAAGCGGCGGGACCAGGACATCTCCGCCGTCTGCGCCGCCTTCCTGCTGACGTTGGATGGGGAGGGGCGGGTGGCGGAACTGCGCGCCGGCTACGGCGGCATGGCGGCGACCCCGGCCCGCGCCCCGGCGCTGGAGGCGGCGATGGCCGGGCAGCCCTGGACGGCGGACGCTGCGGCGGCGGCCCTGCCGGCGCTCGACCAGGACTTCCGCCCGATGACCGACATGCGGGCCAGCGACCGTTACCGGGCGCTGGTGGCGAAGAACCTGCTGATGCGCTTCCTTCTTCACACGAGCGGGGCCGCGTTGCCCTCCCTGGAGGCCGTGCATGGCTGACGGCGGCACCATCCAACCGATCCGCGGCGGCGTCCACCGGGGCATCGAGCATGAAAGCGCCCGCAAGCATGTGATGGGCGCCGCGGCCTACACCGACGATATCCCGGAACTGCCCGGCACGCTGCACGTCGCGGTGCGGCTGTCCGAGCGGGCGCACGCGCGCATCCTGGGCATGGACCTGTCGCGGGCGAAGCAGGCGGCGGGCGTCCACGCGGTCCTCACCTACGCCGATGTTCCGGGGGACGGCGACATCGGCGCCGTCCAGCGCGGCGACCCCATCCTGGCCGACGATCTGGTGACCTACGCCGGGCAGGCGGTGGTCGCCGTGGCGGCGGAAACGCTGTTGCAGGCCCGCGCCGCCGCCCGGCTGGTCGAGATCTATTACGAGGACCTGCCGGCGGTGCTGACCGCCGAGGCGGCGCTGGAGAAGGGCAGCTTCGTCTCCCCGCCGCTGACCTTCCGGCGCGGCGACGCGGCGGCGGAGGTCGCCGGGGCGCCGCACCGGCTGACCGGCACGCTGGAGGTTGGCGGGCAGGACCATTTCTATCTGGAAGGCCACATCGCCTACGCCATCCCCAAGGAGGACGGCGACCTGCTGGTCCATTCCTCGACCCAGCACCCGTCGGAGGTCCAGCACGCCGTCGCCCAGGTGCTGGGGCGCCCGATGCACGGCATCGCCGTTGAGTGCCGGCGCATGGGCGGCGGCTTCGGCGGCAAGGAGAGCCAGCCGGCGCAGATCGCCGCCATCGCCGGCCTGCTGGCCAACGCGACGAAGCGTCCGGTGAAGTTCCGCCTGGACCGCGACGACGACATGCTGATGACCGGCAAGCGCCACGACTTCTTCGTGCGCTACGACGTCGGCTTCGACGGCGAGGGGCGCATCCTTGGTCTGGAGATGGACCTCGCCGGGCGCTGCGGCGTGTCGCTGGACCTGTCCAACGGTGTGGTCGACCGCGCCATGTTCCACGCCGACAACGCCTACTATCTGCCGGCGGCGCGGGTGACCGGGCATCGCTGCAAGACCAACACGGTGTCCAACACCGCCTTCCGCGGCTTCGGCGGGCCGCAGGGCGTCATCGCCATCGAGCATGTGGTGGACGAGATCGCCCGCTCCCTCGGCAAGGACCCGCTCGACGTGCGGCGCACCAACCTCTACGGCGGGCCGGGGCGTGACACCACCCATTACGGGATGCCGGTCGAGGAGCCGGAGATCCTGGCCGAACTGATGGACCGGATCGAGCGGGACGGCGACTACCGCCGCCGCCGCGCGGAGATCGACGCCTTCAACGCCCGCAGCCCGGTGCTGAAGAAGGGTCTGGCGGTGACCCCGGTGAAGTTCGGCATCTCCTTCACCGTCAAGCACCTGAACCAGGCGGCGGCGCTGGTCCACGTCTACACCGATGGGTCCATCCAGGTGAACCACGGCGGGACCGAGATGGGGCAGGGCATCCACACCAAGATGGCCCAGATCGCCGCCCAGGAGTTCCAGATCGACGTGGAGCGGGTGCGGGTCACCGCCAGCGCCACCGACAAGGTGCCGAACGCGCCGCCCACCGCCGCGTCGGCCGGCACCGACCTGAACGGCATGGCGGTGCGCATCGCCGTGGGAACCATCCGCGACCGGCTGGTGGCGTTCCTCGCCCAGCACTGCCACACCACGCCGGACAAGGTGGAGTTCCGCGACAACGCCGTCTTCGCCGGCAACCACGCCATGACCTTTGCGGAGGTGGCGAAGCTCGCCTGGCTGAATCGGGTGTCGCTGTCCTCCACCGGCCATTACGCCACGCCGAAGATCTGGTGGGACCGCGAGAAGTGCGAGGGGCGGCCCTTCTTCTACTTCTCCTGCGGCGTCGCGGTGACCGAGGCGCTGATCGACACGCTGACCGGCGAGTACCGCTTCCCCCGCGCCGACGTGCTGCACGACTGTTCCGGCAGCATCAACCCGGCCATCGACCTCGGGCAGGTGGAGGGTGCCTTCGTCCAGGGGCTGGGCTGGGTCACGTCGGAGGAGCTGTGGTGGGACGGTGAGGGACGCTTGCGCACCCACGCGCCCAGCACCTACAAGATCCCGACCTCGCGCTCGCTGCCGGAGGATTTCCGGGTGGCGCTCTACACCGACCGCCCCAACCGGGAGGACACGGTGTTCCGCTCCAAGGCGATCGGGGAGCCGCCGCTGATGCTCGGCATCTCGGCGTGGCTGGCGCTGAAGGACGCTGTCGCGGCGGTGGCCGGCCACCGGCTGCCCGTGCGCCTCGACGCGCCCGCGACGCCGGAGCGCGTGCTTCTGGCGGTCGAAGACGTAAAAGCAAGGATGGGTTCCGCTGGTGGCTGACGCGTTGATGAAGAAGGTCGCCGTCCACGGCGCGGCGACGGTGCGGTTCGAGCATCGCCACGGGGCCACGCGCCTCGCCACGCTCTACCACCACGACCCTTTGCGGGTGCTGCTGCCCGACCCGCGGGCGGGGGACCTGCCCATCGCGGTGCTGGTCACCACCTCCGGCGGGCTGGTCGGCGGCGACCGGCTGGACGTCGCCCTGTCGGCGGGGCCGGGGGCGGCGGCGCTGGTGACGACGCAGGCGGCGGAGAAGGTCTACCGCTCCGCCGGGCCGGACTGCCGCATCGACACCCGTGTGACCGTGGAGGCCGGCGGCTGGCTGGAATGGATGCCGCAGGAGGCCATCGTCTTCGAGGGCTCGCGCCTGCGCCGCCTGACCCGGTTGGAACTGGAGGGCGACGCCCGCCTGATCGCCGGGGAGATGCTGGTCTTCGGGCGCGCCGCCTTCGGCGAGACGGTCACCCGCGGCCTCGTCCGCGACGCCTGGGAGTTGGTGCGCGACGGCCGCCTCGCCTGGGCCGACGCCCTGCACATGGACGGCGACCTTGCCGAGACGCTGGCCCACCCGGCGGGCTTCGGCGGGGCCGAGGCCTGCGCCACCCTTCTGTTCGCCGCTCCCGACGCCGGAAGCCGGCGGGACGCCCTGCGCGCGGCGGCGGAGGGGCTGGAGGGCGTGCGGGTCGGCGCCACCGCCTTCGACGGGCTGCTGGTCGTCCGCATCCTGGGCGGCGAGGCGCGGTCGGTGCGCAACGCCTACGCGGCGCTGTGGTCGCATCTGCGCGCGGCGGCGGCCGGCCTGCCGACGCGCTTGCCGCGGCTGTGGGAGGTCTGACCGGCGCGAAAGCGCAGCGCATCCGTCAAAACGGGATTGGCGCACCGCAGCGACGTGGCATAATCCCGCCAACCCAATGGGAAGGCGGAGAGACAGCCCCATGAACCTGACACCGCGCGAGAAGGACAAGCTTCTCGTGGCCATGGCCGCCATGGTGGCGCGCCGCCGGCTGGAGCGTGGCGTGAAGCTGAACCATCCCGAGGCGGTGGCCCTCATCACCGATTACGTGGTGGAAGGGGCCCGCGACGGGCGCACCGTGGCCGAGCTGATGCGCGACGGCGCGACGGTGATCACCCGCGATCAGGTGATGGACGGCATCCCGGAGATGATCCACGAGATCCAGGTCGAGGCCACCTTCCCCGACGGCACCAAGCTCGTCACCGTCCACCAGCCGATTCGCTAAGGGGAGCCCCGATGAAACCCGGTGAAATCATCCCCGCCGCGGGCGAGATCGAACTCAACGCCGGCCGCGACACGGTCGAGCTGGACGTCGCCAACGCCGGCGACCGCCCGATCCAGGTCGGCTCGCACTACCACTTCGCCGAGACGAACGGGGCGCTGACCTTCGACCGCGACAAGGCGCGCGGCTTCCGGCTGGACATCCCCGCCGGGACGGCGGTGCGCTTCGAGCCGGGGCAGACGCGGCGCGTGCGGCTGGTCGCCTACGCCGGCAACCGCGTGGTCATCGGCTTCAACGGCAAGGTCAACGGCAGCCTGTGAAGGGCGCCAGCGGAGGGCATCAGACAATGGCGCATCGCATCGACCGGGCCGAATACGCGGCTCTCTACGGTCCCACCGTCGGCGACCGTGTCCGGCTGGCCGACACCGACCTGATCGTGGAGGTCGAGAAGGACCACACCGTCTACGGCGAGGAGGTCAAGTTCGGCGGCGGCAAGGTGATCCGCGACGGCATGGGGCAGGCCCAGACCTCGCGCCAGGGCGGCGCCGTGGACACCGTCATCACCAACGCGCTGATCATCGACCACTGGGGCATCGTCAAGGCCGACATCGGCATCATCGGCGGGCGCATCGCCGGCATCGGCAAGGCCGGCAACCCGGACGTCCAGCCGGGCGTGACCATCGTCGTCGGGCCGGGGACCGAGGTCATCGCGGGCGAGGGCAAGATCGTCACCGCCGGCGGCATCGACGCCCACATCCACTTCATCTGCCCGCAGCAGGTCGACGAGGCGCTGAACAGCGGCGTCACCACCATGCTGGGCGGCGGCACCGGCCCGGCGGCCGGCACGTCGGCCACCACCTGCACGCCGGGGCCGTGGCACATGGCCCGGATGCTCCAGGCGGCCGAGGGGCTGCCAATCAACCTCGGCTTCTTCGGCAAGGGCAACGCCAGCCGTCCCGACGCGCTGCTGGAGCAGATCGCCGCCGGCGCCTGCGGCATGAAGCTGCACGAGGACTGGGGCACCACCCCGGCGGCCATCGACACCTGCCTGACGGTGGCGGAGGAGACGGACATCCAGGTGGCGATCCACACCGACACGCTGAACGAGTCGGGCTTCGTGGAGAACACCATCGCCGCCTTCAAGGGCCGCAACATCCACGCCTTCCACACCGAGGGCGCGGGCGGCGGCCACGCGCCGGACATCATCAAGGTGGCTGGCCTGCCCAACGTGCTGCCCAGCTCCACCAACCCGACGCGGCCCTTTACGGTCAACACGGTGGACGAGCATCTCGACATGCTCATGGTCTGCCACCACCTGTCGCCCCGCATCCCGGAGGACGTGGCCTTCGCCGAGAGCCGCATCCGGCGCGAGACCATCGCGGCTGAGGACATCCTGCACGACCTCGGCGTCTTCTCGATGCTGAGTTCGGACAGCCAGGCCATGGGCCGGGTCGGCGAGGTGATCATCCGCACCTGGCAGACCGCGCACAAGATGAAGGTCCAGCGCGGGCGTCTGGCCGAGGAGACGGGCGAGAACGACAATTTCCGCGTCAAGCGCTACGTCGCCAAATACACGATCAACCCGGCTCTGTCGCACGGCATCGCCCATGTCGTCGGCTCGGTCGAGGTCGGCAAGCTGGCCGATCTGGTCGTCTGGTCGCCGGCCTTCTTCGGCGTGAAGCCGGACATGGTGCTGAAGGCCGGGACCATCGCGGCGGCGCTGATGGGCGACCCCAACGCCTCCATCCCGACGCCGCAACCGGTGCATTACCGCCCGATGTTCGGCGCCTATGGCCGTGCGATGCAGGCCAGTTCCCTGACCTTCGTCAGCAAGCTGTCGCTGGAGAACGAGGCGCTGCGCTCGCTCGGCCTGCGGCGCGAGCTGGTCGCGGTGACGGGGGTGCGGGCCATCGGCAAGAAGCAGATGATCCACAACGATTCCACACCCCACATCGAGGTCGATCCGGAAACCTACGAGGTGCGCGCCGACGGCCAGCTCCTGACCTGCGAGCCGGCGGACGTGCTGCCCATGGCGCAGCGGTACTTCCTGTTCTGAGGCGAGGGTGGCACATATCCCTCTCCCGGGACGGGAGAGGGGATTTGAGGCAAGAGGTGACGGGTTCGTGATTGGTGTCTTCGATTCCGGGCATGGCGGTTTGACGGTGCTGCGCGCGCTGGTGGCCGCCGCTCCCGGGCGTCCCTTCGTCTATCTCGGCGACCATGCCGCCGCTCCCTATGGTCCGCGCAGCGAAGAGGACATCTACCGCCTGACGGTCCAGGGGGTGGAGCGGCTGTTCGCCCAGGGCTGCGGGCTGGTCGTCCTGGCCTGCAACACGGCGGCGGCGGTGGCCCTGCGGCGGATGCAGCAGACGTGGCTGCCGGTGGCCCATCCGGGCCGCAACGTGCTGGGCGTCCTGGTGCCGATGGTCGAAGCGATCACCCGCGTGCCCTGGATGCAGGACGGGCCTGCCGCCGACTGGCGTCCGGAGCCGCGGACGGTCGGCGTCTTCGCCACCCCGGCCACCGTCGCGTCGGGCTCCTTCCCGCGCGAGATCGGCAAGCGGGCGCCCGACGTGCGGGTGGTGCAGCAGGCCTGTCCGGACCTCGTCCCGCTGATCGAGCGCGGGGCGGGGGACGCGGAGCTGGCTCCGGCGGTGCGCGGCTGTGTGCGGGCGCTGCTGGAACAGCTCGGCGGCCAGCCGCTGGACGCGGCGGTGCTCGGCTGCACCCATTACCCGCTGGTGGCGCATCTGTTCGCGGAGGCGTTGCCGCCGGGGGTGGAGGTGCTGTGCCAGCCCAGTCTGGTCGCCCGGTCGCTGGACAACTACCTGGAGCGCCACCCCGAATACGCCCCGGCCGCGGGTGAAGCGGCGGGCGCCCTTCGTTTCTTCACCACGGGAGCGGCGGAACCGGTCGGCGCGCTCGCGGGACGTTTCTTCGGCCGGCCCACACCCTTCGAACGGCTTTCTCCATGACCGACACGCTCCGCCGCGCCACCCGAGTCCACGCCCGCGGCCATTGGCCGGCCGAGCGCGAGGCCGGCACGGTGACCCTCGCCTTCGACGACCGCCACCGGCGGCGCATGGTGATGACGGACGATGCGGGGGCCGACTTCCTGCTCGACCTGCCGCGTGCGGTCGCGCTCGACCACGGCGACGGGCTGGAGCTGGGCGACGGTGCTTACCTGCGCGTGGTCGCCGCCGATGAGGAGCTGATGGAGGTGCGCTGCGGCGGCGGGACGGAAGGCTTCGCCCGCATCGCCTGGCACCTCGGCAACCGTCACCTGCCGGTGCAGATCGTCGGCGAGACCATCCGCCTGCGCCGCGACCATGTGATCGAGGACATGCTGAAGGGGCTGGGAGCCAGCGTCGCCGCCATCCACGCGCCCTTCGCGCCGGAGGGCGGAGCCTACTCGGGGCAGGGGCATGGCCACTCGCACGGGCACGGCCATGACCATGGGCATGACCACGATCATGGTCATTCGCATTCCCACGGCCATTCCCATTCCCATTCTCATGGGCACTCCCATTCCCACGGTCATTCGCATGACTGAGGGCGCTTGCCCCCACCCTAACCCTCCCCCGCCTCGCGAGGGGGGGGACTTGGGCGAGGATAGGCACCCTCTCCCGCGCAGCGGGGGAGGGTCGGGGTGGGGGCCCGTCTCGGCAACCCACCTCACCAAGCTCCTCGCCTGGCTGTCGCCGTCCTTTCCGGTCGGCGGCTTCTCCTACAGCCACGGCATCGAGGCGGCGGTGGAGCAGGGGCTTGTCCGCGACCGCGACACGCTGGCGCGCTGGATGGACGGCATCCTACGCCACGGCGCCGGGCGGACCGACGGCATGCTCTTCGTCGCCGCCCACCGCGCCGTGCTGGCGGGTGACGAGGCGGGCTTCGCCTGGGCGGTCGAGCGCGCCGACGCCATGCGCGCCTCCTCCGAAACCGCGCTGGAGAGCCGCGCGCAGGGGCAGGCCTTCCTCATCGCCGTGCGCGCCGCCTGGCCGCTGGAGGGAATGGAGCGCTGGGACCGGGTGATCGCCGACAGCGGCCGCCCGGTCGCTTATGCCGTCGCCGTGGCGCTGGCCGCAGCGCTGATCGGCGTGCCGGAGGGACCCGCCCTGTCGGCCTACCTGCACGCCTTCGCCGCCAACCTCGTCTCCGCCGGGGTGCGGCTGGTGCCGCTGGGCCAGACCGACGGGCAGAAGGCCCTGGCGGCGCTCGATTCCGTGGTGCACTCTGCGGCGGAGGCCGCGCTGGCCGCCCCGCTCGACGATCTGGGCAGCCGCGCCATGGCCGTCGATTGGACCTCCATGATCCACGAAACCCAATACACGAGGTTGTTCCGCTCATGACCGCCCCGATTTCCAAGAGCCATGGTGGCCCCCTGCGCGTGGGCATCGGCGGGCCGGTCGGCTCCGGCAAGACGGCGCTGACCGACGCGCTGTGCAAGCGCATGCGCGACGACTGGGAGGTCGCGGCGATCACCAACGACATCTACACCAAGGAGGACGCCGAGTTTCTCACCCGCTCCGGCGCGCTGAAGCCGGACCGGATCATGGGTGTGGAGACCGGTGGCTGCCCGCACACGGCGATCCGCGAGGATGCCTCGATCAACCTCGCCGCCGTCGACGAGATGAACCGCAAGTTCCCGAATCTCGACCTGATCTTCGTGGAATCGGGCGGCGACAATCTGGCGGCGACCTTCTCGCCGGAACTGGCCGACCTGACCATCTACGTCATCGACGTGTCGGCGGGTGACAAGATCCCGCGCAAGGGCGGGCCGGGCATCACCCGGTCGGACCTGCTGGTCATCAACAAGATCGACCTCGCCCCGCTGGTCGGCGCCAGCCTGGAGGTGATGGACCGCGACGCCAGGAAGATGCGCGGCGACCGGCCCTTCGTCTTCACCAACATCAAGACGGGGCAGGGGGTGGACGCGGTCCAGTCCTTCATCGTTCAGCGGGGTGGGTTGCCGCTTCCGGGTTGACCGCTTCGCGGAAGAAGCAGGCGCGGAACCTCCGTCTTGGCCGTGCTGTTTTCCACGCGTGAGAACCACACGCACGGAAACCAAGCCGGAGGCACCCACGATGAAACGTTTGCTCCTCAGCGCCGCCATGATCGCGGGGGCGCTCGGGCCTTGGCCGGCGCTCGCCGAGACCTGCCCGGAGGGGGTGAACCGGCTGGGCCAGCGCATCGGCGCGCTGGAGGCCGCCGGCAACCAGACCCCCGCCTCCATAAGCCCGCAGGAGCTTGGCCAACTCCGCGCCCTGCGCCAGACCGCCGAGCGTGCCGGGCAGCGGGGCGGCGAACCGGCCTGCCAGACCATCCTGGGCGAGGCCGACGCGTTGCTGCGCTCGGTCGAGCATCCGCGCGTGGTCGCCGCCGACGATCTGGCGAAGGCCAAGCTGCACAACGCCAGCGGCGAGGAGATGGGCTCCATTTCCGAGCTGGTGGTTGATCCGAACACCGGGCGCGTCGCCTACGCCGTGGTCGAGGCCGGCGGCTTCCTCGGGCTGGGCGAGCGCAATTTCCCGGTTCCCTGGGCGCTGGTTCAGCCGGCGCAAGCCGGTGACGGCTATGTCCTGAACGTGACCAAGGACCGGCTGACCACAGCCCCCCAGTTCACCCGCTCCAACCGTCCGGACATGTCGGACCGGCAATGGGCGGTTGCGCTGCACACCTATTACGGCGTCCAGCCCTATTGGATGCGCGACGGTGCGGCCCTCGCCGCGGTTGGTATGCCGGAGGGCGGTGCCGCGGGCTCGCCGCAGATCCAGTCGGAGGTGCAGCGCCTCTCCCAGGAGGTGGATCGGCTGAACCGTGAGCTGTCGCAGGCCCGCACGCTGGCCGATACGGCCCGCAAGCCCGATGGGTCGGCTCAGCCGGGCTCGTCCGGATCGACCGGCGGTGCGCCAGCCCCGGCGGATCAGGGCGGTTCCACGCCGCCCGCCCCGCAGCAGTGACCATAGAAAAAGATCGAGGAGAGCAGCGATGGCGATGACGAGCCAACAGGGCATGGGCAGCCGCAACGCGGCCCTGCCGGACGATCTTGAGCGCATGATCAACGTCGGGCACACCGAGCGCTTGGTGTCGCTGGTCGGCGGCGGTCTGCTCGCCGTACTCGGGTTGCGCCGCCCGACCGTCGGCGGGGCGGCGCTGGCGCTGGCCGGCGGCGCCCTGGTCGCCCGCGGCCTGACCGGCTATTGCCCGGCCAAGGCGATGATGGAGGACTGGAACGGCCAGGATGGCGCGGATGCCTCCGCCGAGGATGCGGAGCGGGGCGTCCATCGCTACTCCCGCCATCCCGGCGACATCTATGACGACGCCGACGACAAGGAGAAGGTGGACGAGGCGTCGATGGAATCCTTCCCAGCCAGCGATCCGCCGTCTTTCACGCCCGGCGCCGTCTGAGCGTCATGTCCTTTGTAAAAAGGCCCCTCTGAAAGGTGGGGCCTTTGTTTTTGTTGCGGTCCTCGCTATGAATACGCAAGAAAGAGGTATGGATTACCGCCGCGGACTTCGCGTCTTCGCTGTGTGAAGGCTGTGTTACGGATAAACAAAGCGATAATGTCGGATATATTGCGACTTTAACAAGTTGCCTATGACCTTCGATTGCATTATGGTGCGTTGCACAATTCGAGTGATCCGATCTGGCGCACTCCGAATCCGGCCACCTTGCAATCCGGGAAAGCCAGCCTATGACCACGATCATCCCCGCCGCCGCCACTCTTGAAGGCAAGAAGGGCCTCGTGCTCGGCATCGCCAACGATCAGTCGATCGCGTGGGGCTGCGCCCGCGCCTTCCGCGCGCTGGGCGCGGATCTCGCGGTCAGCTACCTCAACGACAAGGCGAAGCGCTTCGTCGAGCCGCTGGCCCAGCAGCTCGAAGCGGAGATCTTCGAGCCGGTGGACGTCACCGGCGAGGGTGAGCTGAAGGCCATCTTCGAGAAGATCGAGCAGAAGTGGGGCAAGCTGGACTTCGCGCTGCATTCCATCGCCTTCGCCCCGAAGGACGACCTGCACGGCCGCGTCGTCGATTGCTCGCGCGAAGGCTTCCAGATGGCGATGGACGTGTCCTGCCACTCCTTCATCCGCATGGCCCGCTACGCCGAGCCGCTGATGAAGGACGGCGGTTCGCTGTTCACCATGTCCTACTTCGGCGCCAACCGCGTGATCGACAACTATGGCGTCATGGGGCCAGTGAAGGCGGCGCTGGAGGCCAGCGTTCGTTATCTGGCGGCGGAGCTGGGCCCGAAGGGCATCCGAGTGCACGCCATCTCCCCCGGACCGATCAAGACGCGCGCCGCCTCCGGCATCGCCCATTTCGACGAGTTGATGGAGAAGGCCGCGGAGCGCGCGCCGGAGCAGCGCCTCGTCACCATCGAAGAGGTCGGCTACACCACCGCCTTCCTGGCGACGGATGGGGCAAAGGGCATCACCGGCAGCACGACCTATGTGGATTGCGGCTATTCGATCGTCGGCTGATCGGACGTTGTTTGACCGGTAAGTTGGGGCGGCTGATCATCGCCTCATCTTCATAAAGTCGATGTGGAGGCAGGCGGAAACATGACGTTTCCCCTGCCTTTTCGCGTCTTTGTTTTGGTGCGGCAAAATGCCATGTGACGATCGTATGCGTTCGTTTTGTAGAAAATGCGCCCATAATGCAGGCAAAGGCCGTCGGTTGCGGAGTCGGCGGTAACAAGGGTCGCGGCGTCCGGTATTTACGGTTCCTTGACGGGTTGCGCACCTTCATCTTCAGTTGCGCAAGCTACGGCGCGCTTCCCTTCAATGCGGTGGCTTTCGGCGGAATGGCCCGGTGGCCGCGGACGACAGGGTGCGGAGGGTTCATGGGTGTCATTACGTGGAGGCGGCAGCTCAGCGTCGGCCAGCCGTCCATCGATGAAGATCACAAGCACCTGATCGAGTATCTGAACGAACTGGATGCCGCGTTGAATTCGCGCAGCTTCATGCCTGTGCGCGTCGCCAAGATCCTGATGAAACTGCTGGAATACACCCAGCAGCACTTCGCCCGCGAAGAAAAGATCATGCAGGCCGTGCATTATCCGAAGTTCGAGGAGCATGTGCGCCAGCACCACGAGGCGGTGCGGACCTTGAGCGAGCTGTCCGCGGTCTTCACCCGCGATCCGACCCACCAGAACGCCGAGCGGATCTACACCTTCACCGCGAACTGGCTGGTCCACCACATCATCATGCAGGACACGCAACTGACGCCCTATGTGCGGGGCGTCTGGGTCTGAGGGCGGACCGGCCGGCCTTACAGGAAGGCGCTGCGCCGCCGCCCGGCGGCGTTCTCCCACGCCCATTCGACGACGAGGCTGACCAGGCGCTCCAGCGTCGGGCGCACCTGACGCGCCGCCTCCTCGCGGAAGCCGAAGGGGGCCTCCTCGTCCATGTAGGTGACCTGGGACAGTTCGAGCTGGATGGAGTGGATGTTGTCGGCGGGGTTGCCGTAACGGCGGGTGATGAAGCCGCCTTTGAAGCGCCCGTTCTGCACCGACGAAAACCGCCCGGTCGCGGTGAGCACGTTCATCACCCGGCCGACCAGCGCCGGCGAGGCGCTGGACCCCTCCGCCGTACCGAGGCTGAAATCCTGGATCTGGCCGTCGAAGAATCGCGGCACGCGCGACCGGATCGAATGGGCGTCGAACAGCACCGCCACGCCGAAGCGTTCCTTCAAAGCCTGAAGCTCGCCGTTGAGCTGCTCATGGTAGGGGCGCCAATAGGCGCCGACCCGTCGCTCCACCTCCGCCGCGTCCGGCTCCATCCCCGGCCGATAGATCGGCTGATGATCGAAGGTGGTTAGGGGGCAGAGTTCGGTGCCGCCGGCGCCGGGAGCGGCGCTGTCAGGATCGCGGTTCAGATCGATCACGTAGCGCGACAGGATCGGCTTCAGGAATCCGATGCCCAGCGCCGGGGCGAAATGATAAAGGCGGTCGAGATGCCAGTCGGTGTCCGGAACCGCCAGGGCGGAGTCGGTCATGGTGGCCGCGATGTCCGGAGGCACCACGGTGCCGACATGCGGGATGCTGAGCAGGACGGGGGTTTCCCCCGGCTGGAAGCGGAACGTCTCCATGCCAACACCCTTTGTTTCCTGGCCCGATTCTTCAAGCCATTTGTGCAACAACGGTTTGATGCGCCGCAGCATGGTCGGAACTATGCGGCGCAACCGGCATGGCGGTCAAATCCTATTGCGTATTTGTTATAAAGGCTTCAACGGGTTGTGGCGCTATGAGCCTCCGCAACCGAAGTGGCCTCAGGCTTCCAGGTCGCCTTCGCTTTCCTCCGCCACATGGTCGACCATGTCGGACAGGACGCGCCGGATGTGCTCGTCGGTGATCAGGTAGAAGACTCGGTTGCCACGCCGTTCCGCCTGGATCAGCCGTCCCGCCCGCAGCAGGCGGAGGTGATGGCTGACCAGGGACGGCGACAGCCCCAGCGCCGCCGCCATGTCGCCGACCGAGGTCGAGGTGTCCAGGCAGGCCAGGATGATGCGCAGCCGGCTGGGGTCGCTCATCAGGCGGAACATGTCGGCCAGTTCGGTGGTCTGGTCTTCGGACAGGCGGAGATGCGCCGGCTTGTCCTTCGGTGCTGACCCTTTTTGCATGCCGCGTTGGTTCCCGCTTGTAAGGTTTTTATCGGTTACGGCGTTTTATCGGTGGTTGCCGCCCTTTACAAAGTATAGGCCGGCCGCCGCGTCAATCCCATAGGTTGGCGAAACAACGATCGAAGTCGATGGGCGACGCCCTCTTCCGTATGGCCTATCGCTCGCCAGTTGACCTTGGGCGAAGGCTCGGGAACAATTCGGCCGCAAGCACGACGGTCTGGGACAAAGGCCGCACAGAATGCCTTCAACGATCCAATGAACGGGATCGAACGAACGGTCGAACGAACGACCGGAACGGGCAGGATCGAGGGGGAGGACCGCCATGACATCGCGCCGACAGGTTCTGTTGCCGCTCGCGCTGGCCCCGGTGGCCGGCTGGGCGATCTGGGCCACCAACGCCAGCGAACCCACCCATCCCGTGGGCCCGTTCCATCTGCCGCTGGACGACACCACGTTCCTCTGGCGGGATCTGGTGCAGGTCCGGATGGAGGGACCGGCGGCCAACCCGGTCTTTCCGACCCGGGTCAAGGCGCTGGAGGGCAAGCTGGTTACGGTGCGCGGCTTCATGGTGCCGTTGGGCGACGCCCCGGCCCACAACCGCTTCATCCTCGCCGCCAACCCCATATCCTGTCCGGCCTGCCACCGGCCCAGCCCGTCCAGCATGCTGTATGTCCACAGCCAGATTCCGGTGCGCGAGACCCAGGTGCCGGTGCTGATGACCGGCACGTTGCGGCTGAATCCCCTGGAAGGACTGTTCTACCGTCTCGACCGCGCCGAGTTGCGTTACGCCTGAGCGTTGCGGATCGGGTTGGTTGTTCCTTTTTTCGCTGTGTCGTGAAATTCTGCCGCCCGTTCGAGTCGGAGCGATGGCGGGGAGCGCGTGGCCGGAAGGGGAGTGGCGCTGTGGCGGGCCGCCGGGCTGTCCCTGGCGCTTGCGCTGTATGGCCTGCTGAGCGCTCCGGCCCCGGCGGAGATCCGCCTCGCCGAAGCGCTGATCGGCGCGCTGCTGGTTCTGGGCGTCGGGCTGTTGCGTCCCCTGTCGGTGGCGACGGGCCACGCGCTGCTGGAGAGCGACTCGCCGCCGTGGGAGATGCCGGCGGTGCTGGCTCTGGCGGTGCTGCTGTGGTGCCCCCTGATGCGCGGGGTGTGGCTCGACTGGGCGCCGGGCGACATGCTGCGCGACGTGGTGCCTCTTCTGTACCTGTTTCTTCCCGTGCTTCTGGTGCCGATGCTGCGCGCCGCTCCGGACCGGGCGGTGGGGCTGCTGGCCGGCGGTCTGGCGGTGGCCGGCGTCGGTTTCGCCCTGCGTTGGTGGAAGCAGGCGGAGTGGGGATTCGGCGCCGTCGGCGTCCGGGCGATGGCGGACGGCGGCGTCTATCTGCTGAACGCGCCGTCGGTGCTGTTCGCGGCCATCGCCTTGCCGGCCTTCGGGGTCGGGATGCTGGCGCAGGGCGGGTGGCCACGCCGCGCCGCCGGGGTGGCCGCGATTCTGGGCGGCCTGTTGTGCTTGGCGGCGCTGGCCGGCGCGGTGCACCGGATGGCGCTCGGGCTCGCCGTCCTCGCCTTCACGGCCCTCGGGTTGTGGTGGCTGCGCCGGGCGCCGCTGGCCGTGCTGGGGGCTGGCGTGGCGGGGTTGCTGGTGCTGGCGCTCTTTCACGAGGCGTTGTTCGGCGCCCTCGGGCAGGTGGCGGAGAAAACCCGGCTGGCCGGGGCGAACACCCGGTGGGAGGAGGCGGAGGCCGCGGTCGGGCAGGCCCTGTCCTCCCCGGCGGCGTTTCTGTTCGGGCAGGGGTGGGGGGCGCTCCTCGCCAATCCGGCGGTGGGCGGGTGGCGGGTGTCCTACACCCACACGCTGGCGACCTACGCCCTCGCCAAGACCGGCGTGGTCGGCCTGTGCGCCCTGATCGCCTATCTGGGCGGACTGGCGCCGCGAGCCCTGCGCCTTGTCCGCTCCGACCCCGCGCTCGGCTGGGCGGTGCTGGCGCCGCTGCTGATGGCGCTCGGCCTGCACACCAGTTTCAAATACCTCGACACGGGCCTCCTCCTCACCGTGGCGGCTCTGGCGGCGGAGCGCGGGAAGCGGTTGCCCGCGCGCTGATGGAAATGCATACTTACGCGTGTTCAATCCGTGAAGTGATCGTTCATCCATGGATTCGCCATCCATCCTGTTCGTCAATCGCGTGTTTCCTCCGGACAAGGGGGCGACCGGGCGTTGCGTGCGCGACGTGGCGGAGCGGATGGCGGCGATGGGCTGGCGGGTCACCGTGGTCGCCGACGGTTCGGGCCCCAGCGTCGCCCCGCCCGGGGTCACCGTCTGCCGCGCCGGTTGGGGGCGCTCTTCCAAAGCGGGGGCGATGTCCGGAGATGTGCGGGCGACCACACGCGGCTATCTGGCCGCCGCGCTGCGGTTGATTCACCGGGCGTTGCGCCTGCCGCGGCACGACGTCGTGGTGACGATGACCGACCCGCCGCTGCTGGTTTGCGCCGGGCCGCTGATCGCCGCGCGCCATGCCGCGGCGTCCCTTCATTGGAGCCAGGATGTGTTTCCGGCATTGCTGCCGGTGCTCGGCGTCCACTTGCCGGACCCGCTGATGCGGATGGTCGAACGGGCCAGCGCCCGGGCGCTTCGCCGCCAGGACGCGGTGGTGGCCATCGGACGCTGCATGGCCGGGCGACTGGCGGCGGTGGGGGTGCCGGCCGAGCGGATCACCGTTCTGCCCAACTGGCCCGACCCGGATATCCGGCCGGTGCCGCGGGCGGAGAATCCGTTCCGGCAGGCGCATGGGCTGGGCGACCGCTTCACCGTGGCCTATTCGGGCAACATGGGGCTGGCCCACCCGATGGACGCGGTGCTGGACGCCGCGGCACTGCTGGCGCGCAGCGACCCCGCCATCGCGATTCTGCTGATCGGCGACGGGCGCCGCCGGGCGGCCGTGGCGGAGGCGGTGGAGCGGCGTGGCCTGAGGAACGTACGGCTGCTGCCTCTCCAGCCCTCGGATCGGCTGGCCGAAAGCCTGTCCGCCGCGGACCTGCATCTGGCGACGATGGACCCGCGGGCGGAAGGACTGCTGGTGCCCAGCAAGGTGGCCGGCGCGCTGGCGGCCGGGCGGCCCTGCCTGTTTCTGGGACCGGCGGGCAGCGACGCGGCCGCGCTGCTGGACGGCTGCGGGCAGAGGCTGGCGCCCGACGATGCGGCGGGACTGGCCGCCGCGATCCGCCGTTATGCCGGCGATCCGGCCCTGTGCGCGGCCCAAGGGGAGCGGGCGTTGTCCGTCGCGGCGGCCTGGGACGCCGCAGCGGCGGCGCGGCGCTTCGCGGCGCTGGCGGACGGGCTGCGCCGGAGGACGCCGCTTGGCGTGCCCGTTCTGCCGGGGCGGAGCCTGCCCCATGCCTGATGGCGTGCCGCTGCGCCGCTCTCCACTGGAGTTCGAAGCGGTGGAATCGGCGCTGCGGCTGCGCCGATTCCTGCGGACGATGCGGGAGGGCTGGCCGATCCTGCTCATCGGGACGGCGCTGGGGGTGGTGGCCTCCGTGACTTCCTTGCGGCTGGTGGTTCCGCAATACACCGCGGTGATGGTGATCGGGCCGACCGCCCGTGTCGGCGCGGCGGCCATGGGCGCGCGGCTGCCCGTTTTGATCGGCCGGGAAGCCGCCGCCGCCGCGTCCGAGCCCGGACCGGGGGATGAGATCCTGTCAGACTTCGCGCGCTACCTCCAGCTTTTCACCTCCATCCCGGTGGCGGAACGGATGATGGCCGACCCGCTGCTGCTGCGCGGCCTGTTTCCCGACCGCTGGGACGAGGAGGCGGGGGGCTGGCGCCCGGCGCCCGGCGCCATGGCGTCCGCCAAGCGTCTGTTCCTGGCGCTCGTCGGCCGGTCGGACTGGGTGGAGCCCGACGCCGAGCGGGTGGCGAGCGCGCTTCGCGACCGGCTGACCGTCGATATGGTCGGCAGCGGGCCGATGCGGCGGCTCCGGCTGCGTCACGCCGACCGCGCCATGGCGCTGCGGATCTTGTCGGCCGCGGCCCAGGCGACCGACGCCCATCTGCGGGCGGAGGCGTCGCGGCGCAGCGCCGCGCAGATCGCCCATGCCCGCGCCCGTCTGGCCGGGATCACCGTCGCCGAGCACCGCCGCGCGCTGGCCGATCTGCTGTCGGAGCAGGAGCGGATCGCCATGATGATCGAGGTCGACCTGCCGCTGGCGGCGGACGCCATCGAACCCCCCGCCGCGGCGCAGCGCCCCGACTGGCCGAACCCGGTGACGGTCGTTCCATTCGCGGCGCTGGCCGGGCTGGTGGCCGGTGCGATCCTCGTCAGCCTGCGGCGCCTGTGGCGGGCGGGCGGTGAGGCGGAATCGTGATCCCCGTGTCGGTGGTGGTGATGACCCGCAACGAGGCGGTCAATCTTCCCCACTGCCTGCCCGCGCTGGCGCGGTTCGCCGAACGCTTCGTTGTGGACAGCGGCAGCACCGACGGAACGCCGGACATCGCCGCGGCGGCCGGCGCGCGGGTGGTGGCCTTCCAGTGGGACGGACGGTACCCGAAGAAGAAGCAATGGTGTCTGGACCGGCTGCCGTTCAGCCGGGACTGGGTTCTGTTCGTCGATGCGGACGAGCGGCTCGGCGGCGCCCTGGTGGAGGAGATCGCCGCGCTGATGGCCGCGGGGCCGCGGCACGCCGGTTACTTCATCGATGGCCGTCCGGTGTTTCTCGGCCGGCGGCTGCGCTTCGGCGCGGGCAATCGGAAGCTCGCCCTGTTCGACCGGCGACGGGCGTCCTTTCCGCCCGCACCCGATCTGGATGTCGCCACCATGTGGGAGGTGGAAGGCCATTATCAGCCGGTGATCGCGGGCAGCGTCGGACGGCTGCGTCACAGCCTGGACCACGCCGACGACAAGCCGGTCGCCGCTTGGTTCGAACGGCACGCCCGTTACGCCGACTGGGAGGCGGCGCTGCGTTCGGATGGACGGATGACGGGGTTGATCACGCGGGAATCCGGGGCGCGGCGGTGGATGAAGATCGGCCTCAACCGGTTGCCGGCCCGTCCGTTTCTGGTCTTTCTGTATGGCTATGTCGTGCGGCTGGGCTTTCTGGACGGCGGTCCCGGCTTCCAACACGCGCTGGCGCGAGCTTTCTACTATTGGCAGGTCGGCGTGAAGATCGCGGACGCGAGACGGCGGGCCGTGTCACCCGCGTCCACCGATGTCTGAGGGTTCGGACAGGCTGTGCCGCGCCTCACACCGCCTCGTCCAGAGCGCGCTCGCCGCCGAGGGCCTTCAGCAGGTCGAAGGTCCGCTTGCGCACCGAGGGGTCCTCGATGCGGTAATAGGCCCGCACCAGCTCCAGAGTCTCGCGGCGGGCCATCGACTCGAACTCTTCCGTTTCCGACGGCGGAAGGTCGGGCGACGGGGTGGCGATGTGCTCGGGCGACGGCATGTCTTCGAAGAAGTAGCTGACCGGGACGCCCAGGACCTGCGACAGGTTGAACAGGCGGCTGGCGCTGATGCGGTTGGACCCGCGCTCGTACTTCTGAAGCTGCTGGAAGGTGATCCCCACCGCTTCACCCAGCTTCTCCTGGCTGAGGCCGAGCAGGGTCCGGCGCAGCCGCAACCGGGCGCCGACATGGATGTCGATTGGGTTCGGTCCCTCGCCGCGGCGTGATAGGGTGTGGGCGGGTGATAGCTTGGATTTCGTGGCACTCATAATAGACCCTCAGTATGGAGGTGGACCGCGCCACCAGGGAAATTGGTTAGTTCAGAAAGTAAATTCTATGCAACTTTTCGTGCGCATCAATAGCTAGATGCGTAAAACAGAGGCCAAAGCTTATGAAAGCAACGATCGTTCATTTGGTGAGAAACGATATTTCGCGTAAAGCCATGGGATTGTCTGGCGTAGGGTAAGGGCAAGCCATTGTAATCCCCATAATGTTGCGTTGGCTGCAAAGCCGAGCCCAAGCACCTCGCGACGGATGATCGCCTGCTCCCGTCGACCGCCCGCCGGGTCCTGCTGCGACCGTCCGCCGCCAGCAAAAATGCATACCGTAAGTGGCAAGCGCTGCGCTGGAAGCCCCTGCTTGAGGATGGACAGCGTGAACGCGTAATCGGCGGCAAGTCCGTGGCGGAGATCGAACCGGCAGCCCGACGACTCGGCCAAGCGGTAGACCATGGCCTGATGGTGCGTGAACATGCCCAGCAGGGCGCGGCGGTGCGACCGCGCCCGCTTCACCACGAGACGCCCGCCGGGCAGCGCCTCCAACGCATCACCATAGAGCAGACCGGCGTCCGGATGCGCGGCCAGGAGGGGAAGCAGCCGTTCGAGAACCCGGTCGTCGGCCAGCCGGTCGCCGGCGTTGAGGAAGAGGACATGGCTGCAGGAGGGCGGAGACCCTTCCGCAATGGCGTCCATCGCGATGTTCATGGCGTCGTACAGGCCCCGGTCGGGCGACGAGCGCCACCAGACCGTCTCGTCCCGATGGTCGGCCAGCCAGCGGGCCGTCCCGTCGCCGGAGCCTCCGTCCGCCACGAACCAGTCGTAGGCCGCCATGGTCTGGGCGCGCAGGCTCGCGCGGGTGGCGAGCAGGCCGGGCAGGTCGTCGCGGACCACGGTGACCACCGCCAGCCGGATCGTTCCCGCCGCCCCCGTCATTCGGAGATCACCGCGATGGCCGCCGCCGAGATGGCGAGCTGGCCGAGGATCGTTCCCATGTTCTTGGAGAACTCCATGAGGTCGAACGGCTTCGGGTCGCGGGGCACCACGATGGACGAGCCGGGCGGGATCGCCGTCACCGTGTGGTTCCAGGAGGACAGGGACAGCGGCTGCGCCCGCCCGTCCGGCAGAACCAGGAAGATGCGGCCGTCGTCGGCGTTGCGGCTCGCTCCGCCTGCCTCGCGCAGATAAGCCTCGGCGGTCTTGCCGCTGATGAACTGGGCGGCGGTCGGGTGCAGCACCTCTCCGGCTACGGTCACGGTCAGCGGCCGTTTCGGGATCAGGACGCGGTCGTCCGGCTCCAGAAGCACGTCCAGGTCCGGCCGCTGCCGCAGCACCTGGGGGTCCGCCTCGACGACGATGCGGCCCAACGGTTCGACGCCGCGCAGCTGGGTGGCGAGCTGCCGGGCCAGCCCGACCACGTCGGAACGCGCGGCCTCACCCTTCTCGACCTCCTGCACCATCCAGCGCTCCAGGTCGCGGGCCTGCTGGTCGAACCAGGCGCGCTCGCGCTTGCGCTCGCTGTCGCGCAGGAAGCTGGCGCCGGCGGGGTAGGCCTCCTCGGTCAGACCGCCGGCCCGGTCGATCAGCGAGGACAGCGTCTCTCCGCGACCCACATGGTAGCTGCCCGGGCGGCGCACCGCGCCGGAGATGGTGACCGCCCGCGCCTCAAGCGCCTGCGGCAGCGGGTCGATGCGCAGGTTGTCGCCCGGATGCAGCGCGGTCCGGGCGGACATCCCGTCGCGAAGGTCCAGGCGGCGGCGCTGCCCGGTGGCGCTGGTGAGTTCCAGGCTGGCGAGGTCGGCGGTCGCCGTGGGGCCGCCGGCGGTCGCCAGAAGGGCCTCGACGGACGCCGTCTCCGCCACGGGATAGGCGCCGGGCAGGCGCACGGCGCCGCCCACCTGCACACCGCGCTCCCGCACGAGGGCCGCGACGTCGCCGGGAAGCGACGGTTCGGCGTCGGCCGGCGTCCCTTCGGTCGGGCCGTCCTTGTCCGTGGGGGTGGTCAGCGCTCGCACCTCGGCGGCGGAGAGCAGGCGCACCCGGTCGCCGTCAGCGAGCGCGCGGTTGGCCTGACCGGAAGCCACCTCCTGCGGCGAGAAGGGAAGCAAGCGGCGGGCGAGGGTGCGGCGGTCGAAACGCTCGATGACACCGAGCAGGGGATAGACGTCCCGCATCAGCGCATCGCCGCCGCTGAGGGCGTCGCGCAGCGTGGCGCCCCCCGCCAGCGGGCGGACGCCGGGGCGGCGGGTGTGGCCGGTCAGCTCGTAGACGGGCTCGTCCGGCTCAAGGATGGAGCCCGGCGCCGCGGCGCGGCGCGGCGGTCCGAGCCCGGCGGCGGGCGTTTCGTAAGGACCGGATTCCGGCCCGCCCGCGGCGAGCGCCAGCTCCGCGGCGCTTCGCCGTCCGGTGGAGGGATAGAAGCCGGGGCGGGGCACCCCGCCCATCAGGAGCGTGGAATGCTCCAGCGCGAAGACGAGCAGGTCGGGAATGGCGTCGAACAGGGGCGGGCAGGGCGTACGTCCGCCGGTCAGCTTTGCCGCCGCCCGGGCCTGGGGTCCGCTGGCGAGGGGGCCGTCCGGCTGCGCCGTCAGCGCGCGGGCCAGCACGACCAGACCGCGGCAGGCGTCGGGGGCCGGCTCGCGCGCACCGCGCAGCAGCGCCAGCACCGGTTCGGCGGTGAGGAAATCCACCTCCTCCGCGCCCAGCACGTAGAGGACGTCGTTTTCGGCCAGGGGACGGCGGTCGCGGCCATTGAGCACGGCCGTCAGGTCGATCGGCTGGAGGACGCGGGCGCGGCTCCCCGGACGGGTCGAAGCCAGCACAGCGAAGGGCAGATAGGGGGTGGGTCCCAGATCCGTCGCCGCGACCAGGGCGGCGATGGTCGGGGTCCGCCCCAGAGCCCGCGGACCGGGGCGCAGGACATGGCCTTCCAGACGCAGGTCGTCGCGCCGGTCCTCACGGCGGGGCGCCAGCAGCAGCAGGTCGCCGTCGGCCAACGGGGGCGCCTCGGTCTCCGGCAACTCCTCGGCCCGCTCCTCGCCGTCCGGGCCGATGGCGTAGCGCAGCGCCCGATGCGCGCCGGGCCGCAGGAGGCCGCCGGCCAGCTCGCGCGCCGCCGCGACGGGCAGGCGGTCCTGGCCGGGGGGAAGCTCGTAGACGCCGGGACGCTTCAGCGGGCCGGCCAACGCCACGGTGGGGCCGAGCGGCGGCACGAAGATGCGGTCGCCGTCCCGCAGACGCAGGCCCGCGGTCGCCCCGTCTCCGGTCATGAACAGGTCGTACAGGTCGATGGGCAGCCCGGCGGGCGGGCTTCCCCCGGTGCCCTGGGCGTGAAACAGGCGGATGCGGCGCAGCGACCCGGCGCGGGTGACGCCGCCCGCGGCGCCCAGCGCGTCGATCAGCGTTGCGAAGGCCCCCACCTCCTGCCGGCCCGGACGCGCCACGGCGCCGGTCACCAGCACACCGATCCGCCGCACCTCGGTCACCGAGACATAGACCTCGGTGTCCGGAAAGGAGGCGGTCACGGCGTTGGTCAGCTGGGCGCGCAGCTCCGCCAGGGTCAGGCCCTGCGCCACGACGGGGCGGACGTCATCGGCGGTGAGCAGCCCGGCCGCGTCGATGACGTGGCGCTTGCTGGAGGACTTCTGGCCGCGCAGGGTCACCAGAAGCTCGTCGCCCGGACCCAGCGTGTAGTCGGCCTGCACGCCGCCCGATCCGTCCCGCCGTGGCGGCTCCTCACCGAACTGGTCGTAACCGAACTGGAGGAGGACCGAGCCGGCCCGCTCGCTGTAGGCGGCTTCGACCGGCGACAGGGAGGCTGGGGGGAGGGCGGGCTTTGCTTGGGCTGGCACGGCGGCCGACGGACGCGGATGAGGGACCGGGGGGAACGGTTCCGCAGCCGATGCGGCGAGTCCCCAGGTGATCACAGCCAACGGCACCAAAAGGGCGAGGAGTCTGCGCAAGGAGTCACACGCAAATTGTGGGCGTGCCAAGTCCCGGCACCATTGGGGGCGTCCCGTCCGGACGTTATAAGACTAATGCGAGCATAATCGGGAAAAGGCAACGGCCAAGCTGCGTTGCCGCGCCGGCCCGCGGCGTGTAGACTGTGGATCATCGCGTGGAGCGCGCAGGAGCCGCGGGCCCATGGTATCCGGTGTTTCGTCCAGTGCCGTTTATGGCGTGCCGCTCCCGCGGTCCGGTCAGCCGGCGCGCGACCGCAGCCAAGTCGGCGATCAGGATGGCGCCCAGGACACCGGTCGGACCGGCGCGGGCCGCAACGCGGCCGGCCAGCCGGGGACCCTGACCGACGATCAGCAGCGGCAGGTCCAGGAACTCAAGCGCATCGACTCCAGCGTCCGCCAGCACGAGGCGGCGCATCAGGCGGCGGGCGGCCCCCACGCGGGAGGCGCCTCTTTCACCTTCACCCGCGGCCCGGACGGTAAGAACTACGCGACCGCCGGCGAAGTCCAGGTGGATGTCGGTGGCGAGAGCGACCCCGAAGCCACCGTTCGCAAGATGGACACGGTCAAGGCGGCGGCCTTGGCGCCGTCCGACCCGTCGGCCCAGGACCTTCGCGTCGCCCAGCAGGCGGACGCGGCGAAAATGCAGGCGCAGCAGGAACTGCGGCGAAAGGGGCCGGGCGGGAGCAGCGACGGTCCGTCCGACGAGCGGAACGGCGCGCCGCCAAGCGAGACCGCCGCGCCGGCGCTGGCGGCGCGCGGCGCGGCGGCGTACGCGTCGGCCTCCGGCATCGGCCGGCGGACCGGCGCCGCCGGCATCATCGTCTGACCCCGGAGTCCGCCGCCGGGCGGCCCGGTTCCGGTGGGTCAGCGGCGGACGGGAGTCTCGCCGTCGAGGGTCAGCAGCGGTCCGTACAGCTCCGGACGGCGGTCGCGGAAGACGCCCCAGGACGCGCGCTGTGCGGCGAGGCGGTCGAGGTCGAAGCTGGCGGTCAGGACCGCCTCGCTCTCCCGGTCGGCCTGCGCGACCAGTTCCCCGGTCGGCCCGGCGATGAAGGACGACCCGTAGAAGCTGATCCCGCAGATGTCGCCCTCTTCCCGGCCGATGCGGTTGGAGGCGACCAGCGGCATCAGGTTGGCCCCGGCATGGCCCTGCATGACCCGCGTCCAGTGGGCCTGGCTGTCCAGCGACCCGTCCTGCGGTTCGGACCCGATGGCGGTGGGGTAGAACAGGATCTCGGCGCCCTTCAGCGCCATGGCGCGCGCCGATTCCGGGAACCACTGGTCCCAGCAGATTGCGCAGCCGATGGCGGCGTAGCGCGTCTTGTAGACCTGGAAGCCGGTGTCGCCAGGGTTGAAATAGTATTTTTCCTGGTAACCGGGACCGTCCGGGATGTGGGACTTGCGGTAGACGCCCAGCACCGTGCCGTCGGCGTCGATCATGGCCAGGGAATTGTAATAGGCGTTCCGCGCCCGCTCAAAGAAGCTGGTGGGGATGACCACGGAGAGTTCACGGGCGAGCGCACTCATCCGGGCGATCACCGGGTGATCCTCGACCGGGTGGGCGAGGGCGAACAACTCCTGCTTCTGGTCCTTGCAGAAATAGGGCGTCTCGAACAGCTCCTGGGGCAGGATGATCTGCGCGCCGCGCGCCGCCGCGTCGCGCACGAGGCGTTCGACGCCGTTCACATTGGCGTCGCGGTCCCAACCGCAGGCCATCTGGGTCGCCGCGACGGTGACGGTGCGTCCGGTGGTGGGGCGCATAAGCTGGTGCTCCTGTGCTCTGGCGTGTGCTGCGCCGTGTTAGTGGGCGGATGGCCGGGTGCGCAACCCCATCTCCGCCCTGTCACAAACGTTTCAGATTCGTCCGGGTTTCCGCGCCGGACCAACCATGGCCCTCGCCGTTGAGCACGCGCAGAACTCGACAGTCATACGCATAAATACAAAAATGCCCGATCAGGGACCGCTCTTCGGTTACACGACATATTATTGCATGCACGAGAAATTTAAATCCTCAATTGCTTTGCGATTTTTCCGAGAGAAGATATGATCGGGTAAGTTGATTTCGTCCGTTGATTTCGTCCGCTGCACCGCACCACGGCCTGACGGACGTCTGCCGAGAGATCGTCGTCATGGTTGGGCGTTTCAAGAGACAGGAACCCATGTTGGTCGAACCGCAACGTGAGGACGCTGCCGGACTGCCGCAGTCCGGCGCGACCCTGCCGCGGGCCGTGCGGGAAGCCCATCGCGCGCTCACGCGCGCGCTGCAGATCCGCATCGTCGACCATGGCGTCAGCATGGGGCAGTGGTATTTTCTTCGCGCCCTGTGGGACGAGGACGGGCTGACCCAACGCGAGTTGAGCCAGCGGGTCGGCATGATGGAGCCCACCACGGTGACCGCGCTGAACAATCTGGAGCGGTGCGATCTCGTCCAGCGGGTGCGCAACCCGCACGACCGGCGCAAGGTGAACATCTACCTGACGCCGAAGGGCAAGGCGCTGCGGGCCGACATCCTGCCCTGTGCCGAGGAGATCGAGGAGAGCGCCACCCAGGGCGTCTCGTCGGACGACTTGGCCCTGGCGGTCAGCGTCCTGCGCCGGGTCTCCGCCAATCTTGGCGGCCTGCCCCCCATCGGCGGGGACGATGATCTGGGATGACGCAAGGGGCCGCGGCCCGTCGCGCAAGTTCGTCCGCGGTCGTCAGTCGTCGAGATCGGGGGGCGGCGGCAGGCTGGCGCCGGTCAGGTTGGCGCCGGTGAAGCGCGCGTCGCGGATGTTCGCATCGCTCAGAATGGCCCCGGTCAGGTCGGCGCTGGAGAAATCGCAGCCGGCAAGGTTGGCGCCGCGCATGTTGGTGCGGATGCACGAGGCGCCCGCGAAGGTGCTGCCGGTCAGATTCGCCGCCCACAACCGGCCGGTCGGCCGGCCGTCCGGGCCCTTGATGTCGACCCAGCCGATGCCCGCCCCGTCGAACCGGGCCCCGGTCAAATTGGTGCCGCGAAGCGTCGCCCCGTCGAGGATGGCGCCGCTGAAATCGCTGCCGGTCAGGTCGGCGGCGGAGATGTCGCACATGATGAGCAGGGAATCGCGCATCTTGGCGCCGACCAGCCGCACCCCGCGCAGGTTCGCTCCCGACAGGTTCACGCCGTGCAGGTCGATGTGCGAGAGGTCCGCGCCGCTCAGGTCGGCGCGCGATCCCATGGCGCCGTTGGTGTTGATCCAGGTGTAATGGTTGTGCAGGGCTTCCTGAATCTGGATCGAGAAATTCTCGGCAGAGCGCGCCATGTTGGCGCCCGTCGTGTCCGCCCCGGCAAGATCGGCCCCCTCCATTTTCGCACCCTGGAGGTCGGCGTTGCGCAGGTTGGCGCCGGCCAGCACCGCGCCGTTCAGGTTGGCGTCGCGCAGGACGGCGCCCTGAAGATTGACGCCGGACAGGTTGCAGCCGCGCAGGTCGGCGCGGGCAAGGTTGCAATTCTTCATGGTCGAGCGCATCAGCGTGGCCCCGGCCATCAGCGCGCCTTCGCAGTCCGCGCCGTTCATCGACACGTCGGTCAGGTCGGCGCCGGACAGGTTGGCGTTCGACATCATCGCGTCGTCCATGTCGCTGCCCGACAGGTCCGACCGCACGAAGTCGAGCCCCTTGCTGCCGTTCGCGCCGCTTCCGCCATAGAGCAGCGCGCCGCCGCGCAGGTCGGCCTCCTTCAGAATGGCGCGTTTCAGCTTGGCACCGCGCATGTGGGCGCCGCGCAGATCCGCCCGATAGAAGTTGCAGCCGGTCAGGTCGGCCTTGGTCAGGTGGGCGGCGAACAGGTCGGCGTGGCTGAGATTCGCGTTGGACAGGTCGCAATGGGCCATGTTGGCCCCCGACAGCTTGCCCTGCGTCAGCTCCACCCCGGCGAGATTCGATCCCTCCAGGTTGGTCATGGTCAGGTTGGCGCGGGTGCCGCCCGACCGGTTCTTCAGCCAACGCTCGTGCTTTTCGAGCACGGCGACCAACTCATGTGGCGTCATGACCCCGTCCGACAATCGGCCCGTTCCCGGCGCGAGGGAGATGGGCGCGGTTACTCCAGCGCTTTGGCAGTGTCATAAGATAATCTGGTTTAAATGTTAACATGCCGTTCCGTTGCCGGGCGCCGCGCGACATCGGACCGGTGCGCCACGGCGGGCAAACAAGGAGGAGGGGCTCGGAATGACCGGGGGACATACGGTGGCGGCCTTCGACGCCGAACTGGCACGCCTGCACCAGATCATCGTGACCATGGGGCGGCGGGTGGAGGAGCAGTTCGCCGCCGCGCTGCAGGCCATCGCGGAACGGGACGCCGACAAGGCCGCGCGGGTGATCGAGGCGGACGCCGAAATCGACCGTCTCGAGCTGGAGCTTGAGGCGCTGAGCGTGCGCTTGCTGGCTCTGCGCCAGCCGATGGCGAAGGATTTGCGCGACATCATCTCGGCGCTCAAGATCGCCTCGAACCTGGAGCGCATGGGCGATTTCGCAAGCTCGGTCGCCAAACGCGCGGTCACCCTGGCGGCCCTGCCGGCGGAGACACCCGTCGCGTCGCTGGCCTGGATGGGCGAGACGGTGCTCGGCATGATCCGTGAAGTGGTGAGCGCCTATGACGAACAGGACGCCGAACGGGCGATGGCCGTCCGCAACCGGGATGGCCAGGTCGACGCGGCCTACACCAGCCTGTTCCGTGAGTTCCTCACTTACATGATGGAGTCGCCGGCGCAGATCACCGGCTGCACCCATCTGCTGTTCGTGGCGAAGTCCATCGAGCGGGCCGGGGACCACGCCACGAACGTGGCCGAGAACATCTGCTACATCGTTCGGGGACGCCTGCCGTCCGAGGAGCGGAGCAAGGGCGACCTCAGCAGCTTCACGGTGGTGGACAAGGAGTAGGGGCGCAACGCGCGCCCCTCGCGTCGACGGTCGCGGTTTCGGCGATCAATGCTTGGGGCGCCAAGCGCCGCCGTCCGGCTCGTAACGCCGCCGGACCGCGGCCCAGGCGACCTTGTGCGCCAGCCGTTCGCGCTGCATGGCCTGAGCGGCCTCCGGCGACCGGCATCCCTGCCAAGTGTGATTGAAGGCCGAGCGGTAGATGTCCTGCGCCGACGGCGGCAGGCATCGCTTCACCGATTCAGGGAGTTCTGTGTTTCGGCGGAAGGTCATCGGGCGTTCCTCCGGCTTATGTTTGCCTTGTTGTCCCCAGTATAGCCGTCATTCCACTGCAAGCCGTAGGGCTTTTTCCTGAGGCGTTGGAGGTAGGCGGGACGGGCGGGTGGCTTAGACCGAAGGTCCGATGCCGGCATCCGGGCATGAAAAAGCCCTTCCCCAGGCGGTGGGGAAGGGCTTTTTGCGAACCCAAGCAGCGTTGCGACGACCCGTTCTGATGGCCTGCCTTACGGCGTGCGGCGCGCGGTGCGGTGCGCCGGGATCGGAATGGGCCGGATCGCCTGCTCTTCGCGGCGGCTGGCGGACATGTCGATCTCGATGCGGGCCAGGGCCTTGCGCAGTTCGTGCACCGCTTCCGACAGCGTCTGGATCGACGCTTCGCCGGGCTGCTGGCGCCACCCGCGGTAGGCGTTCAGGCAACCGCGTGCGGTGTCGCGCAGCCGCGCCTCGACGGCGTCGACCGGCGGCGGGTTGGTGCCGGCCGGGCGGTTCGCATCCGCCGCCGTGGGTTGGGCAGCGCCCTGGGCGGGAGCCTGGGCGGCGGGCGCCGCCGGCTGGACCGGGGCCGGCTGGGGAGCCGGCTGCGACTCCGGACGGTTGAGGCGCAGCGTCTCGGTCTGGGCCGGAGCGGCCGGCTGCGTCGGGGCGGGCTGCGGAGCCGCGGTCGGGGCGGCCGCCGGAGCCGCAGCCGGAGCCGCCGTCTGGGCGGTCGGAGCAGGGGCCTGGGCCGAAACCGGGGCGGCGGCGCGGCGCGCGGGCTTCACCGGCGCCGGCGCTTCCGGAACGGCAACCGGAGCGGGCGGCGGCTCCTCGGCCATGGCGTCGCCGGCCGGCGCCTCTTCCGCGGCGGAGTCGATGACGGCGGCCTCTTCGACCGGCGCGTCCTTCTCGCTGGCCGCTTCGGCCTTGCGGATGATGTAGGAGATGGCGCTCGGCGTGCATTCGAATTCACGCGCGATCGCCGACAGGGTGACGCCGGAACGGTAACGCTCAAGAATCTGCGGCCACGCCGACTGGGGGATTCGTCCGCGCTTCTTCGGAGCCTCCGGTTCGGACCCGGTTTCTGCGTTCATTATGTCGCTCGGTTGCCAAAGTGAATTT
Organism: Azospirillum brasilense; assembly: GCF_007827815.1. GTDB lineage: Bacteria > Pseudomonadota > Alphaproteobacteria > Azospirillales > Azospirillaceae > Azospirillum > Azospirillum brasilense_C. Next base: position 26,706 of record NZ_VITH01000020.1, on the reverse strand, counting down.
TGAGTCATGCGTACGCTGCTTGGGCCGTATCGCGCGCCTTCCGACGCAGCGGCACGCGGGCGCGTGCACGAGCATCACGTCAGGAGCCGTTTTTGCGTGCGATGTTGTCGGTATGGATGAATATCGGGAACTTGCAGGGAAAATGCCAGAAGAACTTTGCGCCGCATGGAAAAATTGCGCTTAGGCGGGTCGCCGGAGCCTTAGTCCGAAGGCCGGATTGCCTTGCGGCGTTGCTCCCGCGAACCGCATAGGAACATCCGCGGACGCGAATTTTAAAAACTGTATTTCACGAATCGGTCGTGCAGGACGCGGTTGCAAGGCGGTTTGAAAATCCACGGCGGTCCGGAATGCGTTGCAAAGCGTTCTGTTGACATCAAGCGCCCCTCGCATGGCGCGCGCTGTCCGACAGGCGGAGTTTCTTCATGCCGCGTTCCATCGATCGATTCCGGCCCCGGTCCGGCCCCGTCCGGCGCCCAGCCGGATTGAAGACCGGATTGACGAGCGGATCTGCACCGCGCTCGCCGGTGCCCACCGTGTCCGCGGGGCTTTTCGCCGCCTTCCTGGCTTTTTCGCCGCCGGCCTTCGCGCAGGATGCGGGTGGAGGGGCTGCTCCGGCCCCCGCCGCGCCGCCGCTGGCGTCCGTCCTGCCGCCCAACGCGCCACCGACCTTCGCCGATCTCGCGGACAAGCAGCTCGACGCGGTGGTCTTCATATCCACGACGCAGGCGCCCCCGCAGGGCGGTCCGCAAGCGGGGCCGCGCGGGCCGGAGATGCCCGGCTTTCCCCCGGGATCGCCCTTCGAGGAATTCTTCCGCGAATTTCGCGACCGCCAGCGCGGCCAGCCGCAGCAGCCGCAGCAGGCGCCACGCCCGACGGCGGCGCTGGGCTCCGGATTCATCATCGACCCGGCGGGCTTCGTGGTCACCAACAGCCATGTGGTGTCCGAAGCGTCGGAGATTTCCGTCACCCTGCACGACGGCACCAAACTGCCCGCGAAGCTCGTGGGCGTGGACGGGCCGACCGACCTTGCCGTTCTCAAGGTCGACAGCAGAAAGCCGCTGGTCGCCGCCCCCTGGGGCGACAGCGAGGCGCTGCGCGTCGGCGACTGGGTGGTCGCCATCGGCAATCCCTTCGGCCTCGGCGGATCGGTGACCGCGGGCATCCTGTCGGCGCGGCAGCGCGACATTCAACAGGGGCCCTACGACGACTATCTGCAGACCGACGCCTCGATCAACCGCGGCAATTCCGGCGGACCGCTCTACAACCTGAACGGCGAGGTGATCGGCATCAACACGGCGATCTATTCGCCGACCGGCGGGTCGGTGGGCATCGGCTTCGCCATCCCGTCCTCCGTCGCCCGCCCGGTTGTCGAGCAGTTGCGCGACCATGGTCAGGTGCGCCGCGGCTGGCTGGGCGTCCAGGTGCAGAGCGTGACCCCGGACATCGCCGAGAGCCTGGGCATGCAGGAGCCGGCGGGCGCCCTGGTGACCAGCGTGTCGCCGGAAGGGCCGGCGGGCAAGGGCGGCGTCCGCCAGGGCGACGTCATCACCCGCTTCAACGGCGAGTCCATCGAGCAGATGCGCGAACTGCCGCGCGTCGTCGCCGCCACGAAGATCGGCTCGGCCGTGCCGCTGGAACTGGTGCGCGAGGGCAAGCCCGAAACCGTCACTGTGACGGTGGGCGAATTGGAGCCGCAGGAGCAGGTGGCGCTGTCCGGATCGAGCGGGACGCCGCGTCCGGAAACGACCATAGACACCAAGCAGGTTCTCGGCCTGACCCTGTCGCAGCTGACCCCCGGTCTGCGCGACAGCTTCTCCATCAACCCCGATGTCGAGGGCGTAGTGGTGACCGAGGTCGGCGACGCCAGCGCTGCCAGCGAGCGCGGAATCGAGGCCGGCGACGTCATCGTGGAGGCCGGGCAGGAACCGGTGAAAACGCCGGAGGACCTGAACCGGCTGGTGGACGATGCGCGCAGCCAGGGGCGCAAGACCGTGCTGATGCTGCTCAGCCGCGACGGCGACCTGCGCTACGTGCCGATGCCCATCGAGGACCGCAAGGGCTGAGGACGGCCGGAGGCGGCACCCGGAGGTTCTCCACGGGGGCCGTCTCAACCTTTTCCTCTACCGTTTGCCGGGCGGCGGGAGTAATTTGCCCGCCACTTGGCGAATGGGATTAATCCAGTGAGTGTAGATTCCGAGGGCCGTCCGCCCGTGCGGCTGTCGGTCGTGGTTCCGGTCTTCAACGAGGCCGAAAACGTCCTTCCCCTTCTTGAAGAGATCGAGCGCGCGCTGTCGCCCGCCGCCGTGCTGGGCCGCGCCTTCGAGGTGATCTACGTGGACGATGGGTCCAGTGACGACACGCTGACGCGCCTCGCGCCGATCGTCGCGGCCGGCCGCCTGCGGCTGGTCCGCCACGTCCGCCGGTCCGGGCAGAGCGCGGCCGTGCGCACCGGAGTCAAGGCGGCGCGCGGGGAGTGGATCGCCACCCTCGACGGCGATGGCCAGAACGACCCGGCCGACATCCCCGCTCTGTTCGCCCTGGCCGCCAAGGGCGGCCCGGACGCGCCAGTGCTGGTCGGCGGCTTGCGCAAGAAGCGGCAGGACACCCTGTCCAAGCGTCTGGCCTCGCGTTTCGCGAACGCGGTCCGGCAGTCCTTCCTCCAGGACGGCTGCACCGACAGCGGCTGCGGGCTGAAGCTGTTCCGCCGCGACGCCTTCCTCGATCTGCCCTTCTTCGGGGCGATGCACCGTTTCCTGCCCGCCCTGTTCCGGTCGCACGGCCATCCGGTGGCCTATGTGCCGGTCAACCACCGCCCGCGGGAGCGCGGCGTGTCCAAATACACCAACTGGCGCCGCGGCCTCATCGGCGTGGTCGACCTGCTGGGCGTCTATTGGCTGAAGCGGCGCACCGCGCTGTCGCCCGCGGTCGAAGACCGCTGACCCCCTCTCCATCCGGACCGGTCGCCGCCCGATGCTCGAACGCGCCATCGCCTGGTACCAGAGCCAAAGCAGCGCCGACCTGATCTGGGTCGGCGTCGGCTTTTTCGCGCAGATGCTCTTCATGATGCGCTTCGTCGTCCAATGGATCGCCAGCGAGCGCGCCCGGCGCAGCATCGTGCCGGATCTCTTCTGGTATTTCTCGATCGGCGGCGGGGTTCTTTTGTTGGCCTATTCGATCCAGCGGGGTGATCCGGTGTTCATGTTCGGGCAGGGGCTGGGCCTCATCATCTATTTCCGGAACCTCTACTTCGTCCTGAACAACCGCCGGAACGGCGGCGCGGCGGGCGCTCCATGAGCGCGGTGCCGAACGCCGAGGCCGGCCGCCTGCCGGTCCTGGCCTATCTGGCGCTGGCGGTGATCAGCGTCCTGCTGTTCCTGCCCGGCTTCTTTGATCTGCCGCCCTTCGACCGCGACGAGGCGCGCTTCGCCCAGGCGTCGCACCAGATGCTGGAAAGCGGCGACTATGTCGACATCCGCTTCCAGGACGAGGCGCGCCACAAGAAGCCGGTCGGCATCTACTGGCTGCAAACCGCGGCGACCCGGCTGGTCGAAGGGCCCGGCGGAGTGCCAAAGGAGATCTGGACCTTCCGCATTCCCTCGCTGCTCGGGGCGGTGCTGGCGGTGCTGGCGACGGCCTGGACCGGGGCGCGGATGTTCGGCGGGACGGTCGGCTTCCTCGCCGGGCTGATGATGGCCTCCTGCGTCGTGCTGGGAGTCGAGGCCCGCATGGCGAAGACCGACGCGGTGCTGCTCTCGACCATCGTCATCGGACAGGCGGCCCTGGCCAGCCTCTACCTGAACCGCCACGCGGAGCGCTCCGGCTGGGCGGCGCCGCTCGCCTTCTGGATCGCCGCGGGCGTGGGCATCCTCATCAAGGGTCCCATCGTCCTCCTGGTGTCCGGCACCACGGCGCTGGTGCTGGCGGTGCTCGACCGCCGGGCCGGCTGGCTGAAGCGGCTGCGCCCGCTGGTCGGCCTCGCCATCGTGGTCGCCATCGCCGCGCCCTGGCTGATCGCCATCACGGTGAAGACCAAGGGCGCCTTCTTCGCGGAATCGGTCGGCCACGACATGATGGGCAAGGTCGTCGGCGGGCAGGAGGCGAAGGGATTGCCGCCCGGCTATTACCTCGGCACCTTCTGGGTGACCTTCGCTCCCTGGTCCTTCCTGGCGATGCTGGCCGCTCCCTGGGCGTGGCGCCACCGCAAGGGCGGCGGGCCGGTGGCGGACGCCGTGCGCTTCTGCGTCGCCTGGATCATCCCGAGCTGGCTGGTCTTCGAGGCGGTGCCGACCAAGCTGCTGCACTACACGCTGCCGGTCTTCCCGGCCATCGCCATCCTCACCGCCGCCGCGGCGCGTGAGCATTTCCTGCGCCGCGCCGACGCGCCGCGCTGGGGCCTGTTCTCGGTCGCCACCGTTCTCGGGGCTGTCGGATTCGGCGCGCTGACCATTGCGGTCGCGGTGATTCCCTATCTGGTGGACGGGCGCGTCGATCCGGTGGCGGTCGCCATGCTGCCGGTGGTTCTCGTGCTGTACGCGCTGGCCGTGCGCCTGTTCGCCCAGCGCCGGGAGACGCCGGGGTTCGCGGCGGGTCTGGCGGCGGCGGCGGTGCTGTACGCCGGAACCTACGGTGCGGTCCTGCCGGGCATCGACGGCGTGTGGATCAGCCGCCAAGCGGCGCGGACGGTCGCGGCGGCGCGGCCCTGCGCCGACAGCGTGGTCGCCTCCGCCGGCTATTCGGAGCCCAGCCTCGTCTTCCTGCTGGGGACCGGCACGCGCCTGACCCATGGGACGGGCGCCGCTGCCCATCTGGCGGAGAATCCGTCCTGCGGGTTGGCCCTGGTGACCGACCGGGAGGAGGCGGAGTTCCGCGCCGCGTTGAAGGGGGCGGAGCCGGTCCAGCTCGGCCGTTTTGCCGGCTTCAACTACAACACCGGCAAGCGGCTTACCCTGACGCTCTATGGCGCGGCGCGCCCCTGAACGAGCCGGAATGGGGTGTCCGTCCGATGGAGGTTGCCAGATGGAGACTGCGGGCTGAGTAACCCGCCTCCCCCCTGGACATGAGCGGCCGCGTCCGGCGGAATCGGTCTTCCACACGCAAAAGGATGGAAGGCCGCCGTGTCATGCTTCGAACGATGACTGTAGCGACCCTCGCGGTGCTGGCCTACGCCGCACCCGCCGAAGCGCAGAGGCAGGAATACCCTTCCTGGGTGTATGAGGAGATGGTGCCGACCGGACCCTACATGCGCCGCATGGAGGAGGCCCAGCCGGTTCCCGGCCCGCGGCCGTCCCATTGGGGCGCCATGGGCAACGGCGAGCAGTTCCGCGCCGGTTCGCGCGGCTACGGCACCGATCCGGCCCGCGCCACCCCCTCCTATTCCCGGACCAATTCGCTGACCCCGCCGGTCCGCGACGCGCGTGGCGCCGCTGCGGCGGCGCGGCGGGGCGGCGGCGGCGACAACGTGCCGGGCACCCCGCGCGAGGTGACGCTCAATCCGGAATACAACTTCGATCGCTAGCCGCGGCTTCGATCGCCAGCCACGGCCTCCTCGGGCCGCCACAGCCAGGCGGCCCCGCGGACTCCGCTCGAATCGCCGTGGGCGGCCCGGCGGATCGGCGTGTCCAGGCTGTCCGTGAAGGCCCAGCGGGCAATGGCCGGGGGAAGGGCGGTGTAGAGGAACTCCAGGTTCGACAGCCCGCCGCCCAGCACGATGACGTCCGGGTCCAGCACATTGATGATCCCCGCCAGCCCGCGCCCCAGCCGGTCGACCAGCCGGTCGAGGGTGGCGCGGGCGGCGGCATCGCCGCGCTCCGCCTGCGCGGCGATGGCCTCCACCGTCAGGTCCGCGCCGGTGGCCCGGCAATGGTCGGCGGCGGCCGCGGGGCCGGACACGAAGGTCTCCAGACAGCCGGACTTGCCGCAGTAGCAGGTCGGTCCGGGCCGCTCGTCGTCGGTCGGCCAGGGCAGGGGATTGTGCCCCCACTCGCCGCCGACGGCGTTGCGGCCGCCCAGAGGACGCCCGTCCACGACGATTCCCGCTCCGCAGCCGGTGCCGAGGATCGCCGCGAAGACCACGCCGCAGCCGGCCCCGGCCCCGTCCGCCGCCTCCGAGACGGCCAGACAGTTGGCGTCGTTCTCGACTCGCACCGGCCGCTGCAGCGCCGCGGCCAGGTCGCGGTCGAAGGCCTTGCCGATGAGCCAGGTCGAGTTGGCGTTCTTCACCAGCCCGGTCGCCGGGGAGATGGCGCCGGGAATGCCGATTCCGACGGTGGCGCCCGCCGATCCCGTCGCGCTTTCCAGCCGCGCCACCAGATCGACGATGGTCCGCACCGTCGCGTCGTAGTCGCCGCGCGGGGAGGGGACGCGGAAGCGGGCGTGCTCCGCGCCGGCCGCGCCGAGCGCGATCCCCTCCGTCTTGGTGCCGCCGAGGTCGATGCCGATGCGGATGGCCGGGAGGAGGCCGCCGGTGCCTTTCATGGGAAAATGCCCTGATCTGTGGCCCGCGTCACAGACGGACGCCGGTGCTGTTGCAATACTGGGAAAGACCGGCACCCCGCAAGCCAAGCAACCGTCCGGCCTTTCCGGCGACGGTCGCGCCACAGGTTGGGACAAATGGTCTTTGCGCGGGCGATATGGGTTGACCGTCTGCCGGGATCTTGTAGAACCAGCGAAGGAGAGGGCGTGATCCGTCGGATTCCGCCCGTCAATCAGGGCCACCGGAGCCGGACCAACGATGAATCGCCAGCGCGCCGCCCATCGCATTCCTTCCTTCACCTTGCGCAGCGCCGCCGCCGTCGGCCTTGCCGTGCTGTTCGCCGGCGCCGCGCTGCCGGCCGTCGCCAAGGAGGCGGCGAAGCCCGCTGAAAAGACGGCTGCGAAGGCCACCGCGAAGCCGGCCGCCGCCAAGAGCACCGCCGCCAAGAGCACCACGGCCAAAGCCGCCGCGACGAAGCCCGGCGCCTGCTACAGCCGCGCCGAGCACGCCGCGGAGCAGACCATCCGCATGCACACCGAGATGATGGTGGTCGGGCTGACCTGCCAGCAGGTGAATCCGGACAAGAAGCCGTTCAACCTGTACCAGGACTTCACGGTCAAGAACCGCTCGCTGATCTCCAACTCGGAAGCGTCGATGATCGACCACTTCCGCAAGAAGGGCGGCGGCAACGCGACGCGGCAGTTCGACATGTTCCGCACCGAGCTGGCGAACGAGGTCAGCCGCCGCGCCGCGGTGATCGGCACCGGTCTCTATTGCGCCAATTTCGTGGACCGGTCCAAGGCGGCGATGGATCTGACGGCGGACGACCTTCGCGTCCTGACCGGCGATGAAAAAAGCGCCGGCCTGATGCATTTGTCGTCAAAGCCGCTGTGCGACGTGCAGGTCGTCAGCAACCCGGACGTGAATTACGACGTGGCCCAGGCCCCGGCCTCGCGCAGTGGCAGCGCGGCGGCGCCGTCCAAGTCGACCGGCAAGGCGACGGCCAAGGCCCCTGGAAAGCCCAAGGACCCGGCGAAGGCGCAGGTGGTCTCCGCCAAGCGCTGACCGGCCAGTATCGATGGTGATGCCGGAGGTCATAGCCGGACCGGCATCATGCATCGCAGCAGTGGCACAGTTGTTGCGAAACCCTCTTCACCACAGTGAAGAGGGTTTTTTCATGCGGTGCATTCGCTATGGTAGAACGCAAGCGCAAAGTTCACGGAACTGACATGAATCGATATTGCAAATTCTCGGAAAATTGGTATTACCGCAGATAGAGTGCGGGTTTGCCCTCTTGCTCTGTTGAGAGCCGCTGGGCTAACGTTCCGCTCACACAACAATCTTGGCCCCGCGCTCAAGAGCACGGGTAAGCCAATTCGGGGAGTGGCACTTCACGTGACTGGTGTACGAGCGCGCTTGTCTCGCTCGCCGAAGCCTGCGCATCGCGCCGAGGCGAGGTAAGACAATGGAATACTTCCTTCAGCAGTTGATCAACGGCCTGTCGCTGGGTGCCATCTATGGCCTCATCGCGATCGGTTACACGATGGTGTACGGCATCATCGGCATGATCAACTTCGCCCACGGCGAGATCTACATGATCGGCGCCTTCGTGGCCCTCATCACCTTCCTGGCCATCGGCACCCTGGGCATCACCTGGGTTCCGCTGGCTCTTCTGATTATGCTGGTCGCATCGATGCTGTTCACCGCCGTCTACGGATGGACGGTGGAGCGCATCGCCTATCGCCCGTTGCGCAGCTCGCCGCGTCTGGCGCCGCTGATCTCGGCGATCGGCATGTCGATCTTCCTGCAGAACTACGTGCAGATCCTGCAGGGCGCCCGCAGCAAGCCGCTGCAGCCGATCCTGCCGGGCAACCTGACCATGATGGACGGTGCGGTGTCGGTCAGCTACGTGCGTCTGGCGACGATCGTCATCACGATCGCGCTGATGTACGGCTTCACCCAGCTCATCACCCGCACCTCGCTCGGCCGCGCCCAGCGCGCGTGCGAGCAGGACAAGAAGATGGCCGGCCTGCTGGGCGTCAACGTCGACCGCGTCATCTCGCTGACCTTCGTCATGGGCGCCGCCCTGGCCGCCGTGGCCGGCATGATGGTCCTGCTGATCTACGGCGTGATCGACTTCTACATCGGCTTCCTGGCCGGCGTTAAGGCCTTCACCGCCGCCGTGCTCGGCGGCATCGGCTCGCTGCCCGGCGCCATGCTGGGCGGCGTGGTCATCGGCCTGATCGAGGCCTTCTGGTCGGGCTACATGGGCAGCGAATGGAAGGACGTGGCGACCTTCACAATTCTCGTGCTCGTCCTGATCTTCCGCCCGACCGGCCTGCTGGGCCGTCCGGAAATCGAGAAGGTGTGAGGCCATGACCGCGATTTCCATGTCCTCCCCGCGGGCCATCGCCTGGCCCGTGATCCTGAAGGAGGCGGCGATGACCGCCTTCGTCGCCCTTCTCCTGACGATCCCGCTGGTCGGCCTGCGCACGGTGGACCGTCCCACCGGGCTCGGGCTGGAGACCCGCTGGAACGAGGTGGCCGCCGCCGTCGGCTTGGTCTTCCTCGGCCGCCTCGGCCTCTGCCTGATCCGTGAGGGCCACGCCGTCACCGTCCTGGTGCTGGCCGCCGCCGCCACCGCGGCGGGCTTCTTCATCGCCATGCCGACGGAGGCCCTGCGGGTCATCCTGATCGGCGGCGGTGCCGTCATCGCGATCCGCGCCATCCTGGCGATCCGCACCGGCCGCTCCAAGCTGTCGCAGGCGGAGCGCGACAAGCGGATGGACCACATCGCCGCGCAGGTGCAGCACGCCTCGCGCTGGCTCGGCCCGATCGCCGTCGTCGTCGCGCTGGCCTTCCCGTTCACGCCGCTGGCCGACCGCCAGCTGCTGGACATCGGCATCCTGCTGCTGACCTACATCATGCTGGGCTGGGGGCTGAACATCGTGGTCGGCCTCGCCGGCCTGCTCGATCTCGGCTATGTGGCCTTCTACGCGGTGGGCGCCTATTCCTACGCGCTGCTGGCCCATTACTTCGGCTTCAGCTTCTGGGTCTGCCTGCCGCTGGCCGGCTTCCTGGCGGCGATGTCGGGCGTTCTGCTGGGCTTCCCGGTCCTGCGCCTGCGCGGCGACTATTTCGCCATCGTGACGCTGGGCTTCGGCGAGATCATCCGCATCATCCTGATCAACTGGTACCAGTTCACCGGCGGCCCCAACGGCATCTCCGGCATTCCGCGCCCGAGCTTCTTCGGCATCGCCGACTTCACGCGGACCCCGGCGGAGGGCACCGCGGCCTTCCACGAGATGTTCGGCCTGGAGTTCAGCCCGCTGCACCGGATCATCTTCCTCTACTACCTGATCCTGGTGCTGGCCCTGGTGGTGAACCTGTTCACCATGCGCGTCCGCAAGCTGCCGCTGGGCCGTGCCTGGGAAGCGCTGCGCGAGGACGACATCGCCTGCGCCTCCCTGGGCATCAACCGCACGAACATGAAGCTGGCGGCCTTCGCCATCGCGGCGATGTTCGGCGGCTTTGCCGGCTCCTTCTTCGCCACCCGCCAGGGCTTTATCAGCCCGGAGAGCTTCACCTTCATCGAATCGGCGATCATCCTCGCCATTGTGGTGCTGGGCGGCATGGGCAGCCAGATCGGCGTCGTCGTGGCGACCCTTCTGGTCATCGGCCTGCCGGAAGCCTTCCGTGAACTGGCCGACTACCGCATGCTGACGTTCGGCATGGGCATGGTTCTGATCATGCTGTGGCGTCCGCGCGGCCTGCTGGCCCACCGCGACCCGACCATCCTCCTGCACGGCAAGGGTGGAGCCGGCGGCCCCGCCGCGGGCACCGCCGCCGCCGGCGGCCAGGGCATCGCCGGGGGGAGCGCGAAGTGATGGAAGATACTGTGATGACGGGTCGTTCCATGACCACCACGCCCCTGCTGACGGTCGAACACCTCACCATGCGCTTCGGTGGCCTGGTGGCGGTCAACGACGTTTCCTTCTCGGCCAGCAACGGTGAGATCACCGCGATCATCGGTCCGAACGGCGCCGGCAAGACCACGCTGTTCAACTGCATCACCGGCTTCTACACCCCCACGGTGGGCCGGCTGACGCTGCGCCACGCCAACGGGAAGGAGTTCCTGCTGGAGCGGATGCCGGGCTACCGCATCTCGCAGCAGGCCAGCGTCGCCCGCACCTTCCAGAACATCCGCCTGTTCGGCGGCATGAGCGTTCTGGAGAACCTGATCGTCGCCCAGCACAACAAGCTGATCCGCGCCTCGGGATTCTCCATCGCCGGCCTGCTCGGCCTGCCGTCCTACACCAAGACGGAGCGGGAGGCGGTCGAACTGGCCAAATATTGGCTGGACCGCGTCCGCCTGCTGGAATTCGCGGACTGGGAAGCCGGCAATCTCCCCTACGGCGCCCAGCGCCGGCTGGAGATCGCCCGCGCCATGTGCACCGAGCCGGTGATGCTCTGCCTGGACGAGCCGGCGGCGGGCCTCAACCCGCGCGAGTCGGGCGAACTGGCCGAACTGCTCACCTACATCCGCGACGAGCACAAGATCGGCGTGCTGCTGATCGAGCACGACATGAGCGTGGTGATGACCATTTCCGACCATGTCGTGGTGCTGGATTACGGGCGGAAGATTTCCGACGGTGATCCGGCCTTCGTCAAGAACGACCCGGCCGTCATCCGCGCCTATCTGGGCGAGGAAGAGGACGAGGAGTTGCCGCCGGAGGTCAAGGCCGACCTGCCGGAGGTCGCCAAGCGAGCCGAGGAGGGGGCCTGAGCCATGCTGAAGGTATCGGGCGTCCACACCTTCTACGGCGCCATCGAGGCGCTGAAGGGGGTCGATATCGAGATCGGGGCCGGCGAGATCGTCTCGCTGATCGGCGCCAACGGCGCCGGCAAGTCCACGCTTCTCATGACCATCTGCGGCAGTCCGCGCGCCCGCATGGGCCGGATCACCTTCGAAGGGCAGGACATCACGCAGATGCCCACCTACGAGCTGGTCCGCCTGGGCATCGCCCAGTCGCCGGAAGGCCGCCGTATCTTCCCGCGCATGAGCGTGCTGGAGAACCTGCAGATGGGCTCCATCACCGCCAAGCCGGGCAGCTTCGCCAACGAGCTGGAGCGGGTCCTGACCCTGTTCCCGCGCCTGAAGGAACGCATCAGCCAGCGCGCCGGCACCATGTCGGGCGGCGAGCAGCAGATGCTGGCCATCGGCCGCGCGCTGATGAGCCAGCCGCGGCTGCTGCTTCTCGACGAGCCGTCGCTGGGGCTCGCCCCGCTGGTGGTGAAGCAGATCTTCCAGGCGGTGAAGGACATCAACCGCGAACAGAAGATGACCGTGTTCATGGTCGAGCAGAACGCTTTCCACGCGCTGAAGCTCGCCCACCGCGGCTATGTGATGGTCAACGGCAAGGTCACCATGTCGGGGACCGGCTCGGAATTGCTGGCGAACGAGGAAGTTCGCTCGGCCTATCTGGAGGGAGGTCACTGATGGACGGCGTTCTCGGATCCTCTCTGCCGGTGTTCCTGGGCCTGACGGTCCTGGTGTTCGGAGGCTGCGGCGTTTTGACCGGCCAGACCCTGGCCGAGGGCTGGAAGCCGCTGTCGAGCGCCATCGCCTACTCCGTCCTGCTGGGCTTGGGCGACCGGTTCCTGGTCTGGGGCCTGTTCGGCGGCCAGCTCCTGTCGGTGTATGGATTCGTGGTGCACACCCTGGTGATCGGCGCGATCACCCTGACCACGTACCGCATTTCGATGGCGCGCCGAATGGTGTCCCAGTATCCTTGGCTGTATGAGCGTTCCGGGCCCTTCAACTGGCGCGAACGCGTCGGTGGAACGCTCGCCCAGTGATTGCGAATTCCATGGGTCCGATCGGGACTGGGACGCGGGTGAAACTGTCGCACTTGGCGATGATCGGACTATAGTGGAACCTTGTCGGCACCGGCTCCCCCAGCCCTTGGGGGACCGGTGAAAAGGCCCCCGCGGGGCCGGCGTACGACTCATAACAGGGAGCCAACGAAACTATGAACTACAAGCTTTCCCTCCTCGTTGCGGTTGCGGCGACCGCTATGACCGCCTCGGTGGCGAAGGCCGACATCGCGGTGGCGACCGCCGGCCCGATCACCGGCCAGTACGCCACCTTCGGCGAGCAGATGAAGAAGGGCATCGAGCAGGCGGTCGCCGACATCAACGCCGCCGGCGGTGTCCTGGGCCAGAAGCTGAAGCTGGAAGTGGGCGACGACGCCTGCGACCCGAAGCAGGCCGTCGCCGTGGCGAACCAGCTCGCCAAGGCGGGCGTGAAGTTCGTCGCCGGCCACTTCTGCTCGGGCTCCTCGATCCCGGCCTCGCAGGTCTACGCCGAGGAAGGCGTCCTGCAGATCTCTCCGGCCTCGACCAACCCGAAGCTGACCGAGCAGAACCTGAAGAACGTCTTCCGCGTTTGCGGCCGCGACGACCAGCAGGGCCAGATCGCCGGCAAATATCTGCTGGAGAACTACAAGGGCAAGAACGTCGCCATCCTGCACGACAAGTCGGCCTATGGTAAGGGTCTGGCCGACGAGACGCAGAAGGCGCTGAACGCCGGCGGCCAGAAGGAGAAGATCTACGAAGCCTACACGGCGGGCGAGAAGGACTATTCGGCACTGGTGTCCAAGCTGAAGCAGGAAGCCGTCGACGTCGTCTATGTCGGTGGCTACCACACCGAGGCCGGCCTGCTGGCCCGTCAGATGAAGGATCAGGGTCTGAACGCCCCGATCGTGTCGGGCGACGCGCTGGTGACCAACGAGTATTGGGCGATCACCGGTCCGGCCGGCGAGAACACCATGATGACCTTCGGCCCGGACCCGCGCGAGATGCCGGAAGCCAAGGACGCCGTGGAAAAGTTCCGCAAGGCCGGTTACGAGCCGGAGGGCTACACCCTCTACACCTACGCTGCCCTGCAGATCTGGGCGGACGCGGTCAAGCAAGCCAACTCCACCGACGCCGCCAAGGTCGCCGAGGTTCTCCGCAAGGGCAACTACAGCACGGTGATCGGCAAGATCGGCTTCGACGCCAAGGGCGACGTGACCACCCCGGCCTACGTCTGGTACCGCTGGAACAACGGCCAGTACGCCCAGGTCAAGTAAACCGGTCGTACGATCCGTTACCCTTCGGGAAACGATCTCGTGCAAAGGCCCGGCGGGGAACCGCCGGGCCTTTCGCGTGACCGGGTGTCCGCCGCGCGGATCAGAGGGTGGCGGTCTGCGCCGTCATTGAGGGTGCCATCGGAGACGCCATCGGCGGCGATGTGGGAGGGGGCGCCAAAGCCGGAGAGCGTTCCGCCAGAAGCCTCTCCGAGGTCTGCATCACGTCCCGCCAGAAGGCGGCGGCGCGCAGGTTGTTGGCAGCCGTGAGTTCGACGAGGCGGACGCGGCTGATGCGGATGGCGGACTCGCCCAGTTCTTCCACGAGGCGGGTCGCGAACAGGAGCACGTCGTGATCGATTTTCATGACGGCATCAACACGGTGGATTGGCGGATTGTTCCGCAGGTGCGAAGACGGTTGTTGCAGCACCGCTACATCCCGCCTCCGGTATGCGTGGCGCGCGCAGCGGACGCTCGCCAAGCGGGGGTGCTTTGGTGTTTGTATGGTCTGCCGTACCCGCAGGGTTCGCGGGTCTGTCGTTTTGGGTTTTGGAGATCGGATATGCGCAGAAAGCGCGAAGTCGTCGAAGGCCAGATGTTCCGCAAACTGGGTCCGGGCGGTGGCATCTGGCAGGTGATCGCCATCCGCAAGGATGGGCTGGGCACCCAGCATGCCCAACTTCAGCGGTCCGATGATCACAAGACCTTGAAAACCCTGGCGGTCTCCGCCCTGCTTGATGCCACCCAGTTCGAGATGGTCGCCGAACCGCAGGACTGATTTGAACGTCGGCATTGGCCGCGGGCACTCCTTGATCAACGACACTGCGGGCGCGCCGTCCCTGCCGAAGGCGGGGCGCTTTCGCGCGTCCGGATTGTTGGACTTAGGCACAAAACCATTCCAAAGGTCATGCATCCTATCCAATGGGCTTAGGAAGAATTCGACATTCGATTGCTTCGATATCAAATGAATAGGAAGAGAACGACGAACGTTCGGGTAATGCAGAAATGCAACATCTCTGTGCATCCTTTCGTGGGGCACTTGTGACGGTGAGTGGTTGCTGTTATTTCGGGGTTATGACGTTTCAACCGCCGACGGAATGCGGCGGGCTCTCCCGATGAAGGCTGGCGTCGCCAGACACCCGCCCTTCGAACGGTTCGCTTCGACAGCCCCGGCAACGCCGTGCACAAAGGAAAGAAGAAAATGACTCTGCGTGGGATTCTGCTCGGAACGGCGCTCGCGGCGATGCTGCCGACCGCCGCCATGGCCGCGACCGAGGGCTTTTACGTCGGCGCCGGCGCCGGCGTGAACTGGACGCGCGACGCCGATCTGCGCTTCGAGAACACCCCGACGGACGCCAGCACCAGCTTCAAGCTGGGCGGCATCGGCGACATCTCGGCCGGCTATGCGACCGCCGCCGGCCCGCGCGCCGAACTGGAGTTCGCGTGGCGTTGGCGCAACTCGATCGACAGCACCGACAGCTCCAACGCCGCGGTGAACGGTCTGGGCGGCAAGGCCAGCTCGATCGCCTTCATGGGCAACGTGCTCTACGACATCAAGACCGGCACCGCCTTCACGCCCTACATCGGCGTCGGCGCCGGTATCGCCCAGGTCCGTCTGGATCTCGGCGGCTTCGATGATCGCGACTGGGTGTTCGCCTACCAGGGCATCGCCGGCGTGTCCTACGCGCTGACCCAGAACCTGGCGCTGACGCTGGATTACCGCTACTTCGCGACGCTCGATCCGAAGTTCGATCTGGGCGGCCCGGCCGGCCTCGCCAGCTCCACCGTGAAGGGCGAGTACCAGAACCACACTGTCATGGCCGGCCTGCGCTACACCTTCGGCGCTCCGGCGGCCGCGCCCGCGGCGGCCCCCGTCGCTCCGGCGGCTCCGGTCCAGGCGCAGCCGCAGTCGGAGTATCTGGTGTTCTTCGATTGGGACAAGGCCAACATCACGGCGGCGTCCGACAAGATCATCGGCGACGCCGCCGCCTCGGCCGGTCAGGTGCGGGCGGTCAGCATCCATGTGGTCGGCCACACCGACACCTCGGGCTCGCCAGCCTACAACCAGCGGCTCTCGCTGCGCCGCGCCGACGCGGTGAAGAACGCGCTGGTCGGCAAGGGCGTCGCCGCCAACCAGATCACCGTCGAGGGCAAGGGCGAGACCCAGCTTCTGGTGAACACCGGTGCGAACGTCCGCGAGCCGTCGAACCGCCGCGCGCAGATCCTCATCCGCGTGCAGTGATCGGGCGGGCTGGCCGGTCTTCTTCAAGGCCGGCCGGCGCGATCAGAGCAGGGACAGGGAAGGGGCGCCGCCACCGCGGCGCCCTTTTCGCATGCGCAACTTCGCCATGCGCGGGATAAGCACGAGCGGCATCGCGGAAACATGCATCAATTGTGGCATGAAATCTCCGGTCGGCGTATGAGGTTCATACCGGATGCCGCACTTTGGTTTGAGACGACCGAGGCCGGCCCGGTCCCAGCGGACCCTGTCCCATCGGGTCATTCCCTCCATCCGCCTCCGCCGAAGCAGGGTTGTCATGCAGGTATTGATCGCCGACGATCACTCCATCGTTCGCAGTGGCCTGACCCATCTGGTCGGGGAGTTGGACGAGCAGGCCGGCGTGGCGGCGGCGACCAGCTTCGGCCAGTTGAACCAGCTGCTGGACCAGGGGACCTACGACCTCGTCATCATGGATCTGCGGATGCCGGGCCTCGGCGGCCTGGATGACGTGGAGGCGGTGGTGAAGCGGGTGGCGCCGGTGCCGGTCGTCGTCTTCTCGATGATCGACTCGCCGGATGAAATGCGCGCCGTGCTGTCGCGCGGGGTGCGGGCCTTCATCCCGAAGTCCACCGACGACGTGCTGGTCGTGAACATCCTGCGTCTGGTCATGGCCGGCGGGTCCTACGTGCCGCCGGTCCTCGGCATGCCGGGGATTGCCCAGGCGCCGGCCGCCACCAAGCCGCATGAGCCGAGCGTCTTCGACGGCATGACCCGCCGCCAACTCGAAGTGCTGGACCTGCTGGCCCAGGGCCTGTCGAACCAGGAGATCGGGGAACGGCTGGGCCTCAACCTGTCGACCGTGAAGACTCACGTCACCGGGGTTCTGAAGGCCCTCGGGGTGGGCAGCCGGACCCAGGCGGTCCTTCTGGTCAAAGAATCAGGCCGCGACCGTCTCGTGTAGGCTGCGGACCAGGGGCACCCCTACGGCGAACACCGTTCCGCGCCCTTCGACCGAGCGCAGTTCCAGCGGGTGGCCGAGCAGCCGGGCCAACCGGTCGACAATGGCCAACCCGAGCCCGATCCCCTCGCTGCGGTCGCGGTCGGGCCGGTCGAGCTGCACGAACTCCTCGAAAATGCGCCGGCGGTCGGCTTCGGCGATGCCGCGCCCGGTGTCGTAGATCTCGATCCACACCGTGCCGCCGCGGCGTCGGCACCCCATCAGCACGCCGCCCTGCTCGGTGTAGCGCACGGCGTTGGTCAGCAGGTTGCGCAGGATGCGTTCCAGAAGGAACGGGTCGGTCCGCACGGAGAGGTCCGTCGGCACGACGCGCAACCGCAGCCCCTTGTCCTCGGCAATCCCGGTGAATTCCGCTTCCAACTGGTCGAACAGGGCGGACAGGGCGATGTCGGCGGGCTTTGGCTCGACCACGCCCGACTCCAGCTTCGAGATGTCCAGGATGGCGTTCAGCAGGTCGTGCATGGAGCGCTGGGCGAGCCGCAGGTCTTTCACCAGCGCCAGGGCGCGGGGCTTGTCGAGCTGCCGTTCCAGCATGCCGGTGAACATGTTGATGGCCTGCAGGGGTTGCTTCAGGTCGTGGCCGGCGTGGGCGAGGAATCGCGACTTCGCCAGATGGGCCTGCTCCGCCGCCACCTTGGCCGTGTGCAGCTCCGCGGTGCGGGCGCGCACCTGGGCTTCCAGCGTGACGTTGGTCTGTTCCAGCGCCTGGGTCATGCGGGTGATGTCCGCGAACTGGCGTTCCACCTGTCGGACCATCGGGCGGAAGATCACCAGCACCTCGGCGCACAGCGTCAGCAGCGTCAGGATCAGGGCGGCGAAGCCCAGATTGTGCAGGGTGGCGAAGCCGCGCTCGCCCGCCTCCTGGTAGCGCGCCACCATGTCCTCCAGCCCGGCCAGCAGCGGTCCGAGCGCCTGATGGATGACGAGGTCGGCCTCGGGCATGTCGGGGGGCAAGCCGGCGGGTCCGGCGGCGATCACCGCGCGGAGCGCGGCGATGTGGCGGAGCACCAGATCGTTCAGCGGCTCCGGCCCGTCGAAATAGAGGCGGCGCACGTTCTTGCCCATGGCCGGCCCCTCGTCGGCGCCGGTCAGGCGCCGGTGGGCACGCTCGAACATGTCGGTCGCCTCGGCGAGGCGCGCGGTCAGGGCGACCCGCTCGGCGTCGGTCGGGGCGTTGCGGAGCTGCTCCGCCAGCAGGGCCGTGCGCTGCGACAGCATGCGCTGACGGCCCGAGATGTTCACCACCTCCAGCATGTCGGCGTGCTGGTCGATGACCCGTTCGGTCATGACGAAGCCGGCCAGCGTGCACAGCGCGATCACCCCGAGCGCCAGCCCGTAGCGAAGCGTCATCCAGCGCGCCGTGGTGTTGCCGATGGGGACCATGCCGTCCGTCCTTCCGTCCGGTGCGGACCTTGACGACGATCAAGGCCGGGTGGTGCACGAACGGTCAGTGTACCGCCATCGCCGATGCTCGGCATTCGCGAATGCAGCAACGGCCGAGCGACGGAAAAAGGAGGGGAGGGCGACCATCGTGGCGATCAGTCGCGCGGACCTGTTCCGGGGACGCATCCGGTCCGAATCCACACCGGCCCAGCCGACACCGGCGGCGCCCCAGGCGGTGCAGGCGCGCATCGGGGCGGGCTGCCTGTCCTACACCGGGACCGACTGCCGGATGTGCGGCGACCATTGCGATCGCGGCGCGATCCGCTTCCGTCCGCTGGGGCGCGGACGCTGGCTGCCGGTCATCGAGGAGGGCAACTGCACCGGCTGCGGCGACTGCGCGGCCGTGTGCCCGGTCAAGGCCGTCTCGATGGAGACGGTGGCCGCCTGAGATTGCCGGCCGAATCTGGGAACGCTGTTTCTAAACCCTCTGTTGGTAAGGCGGATTCATCCCCTGTCTGCCAACGGAGACGCACATGTGGTGGCGCAACGTTACGCTGGTCTACGCCGCGGCCTTTACGGCCATCGGCATATTGGGCTTCATCCCGACCTTCCTGTCGCCGCCTCCGGACGGCGTGGTCCTCGCCGTCGAGTCCTTCCACGGCTATCTGCTCGGGCTGTTCCCGGTGAACCTGCTGCACAACATCGTGCATCTGCTGTTCGGCCTGTGGGGCTTCTTCGCCTACTTCTCCAGCCGCCTCGCCTCGCGCAGCTATCTGCGCAGCGTGGCGGTGGCCTACGCCGTGCTGACCGTCCTCGGTTTCATCCCGGGTCTGAACACACTGTTCGGTCTGGTGCCGCTGCACGGCAACGACATCTGGCTGCACGCCGTCCTCGCCATCGTGGCCGGCTATGTCGGCTTCATGGTGCATGAGACGGAGACCGGCACCGAGAAGCGCGCCGAGTGGCGGGCGTAACCGTCGGGTCGGACAAGGGCGATCGGGGGCCCAGCCGTCAGGCCGGGTCGTCGCCCTGGAAGCCGCAGGCGGCGAGCGCCGCGCGCATGTGCGATGGAACCGGCGCCACCGCGCCGACCGCCTCGCGGGAGGGGTAGAGGGGCAGCGAAATGGCCCGCGATTGCAGGTGCAGCGGGTGCCCCTCCGGCCCGCCATATTGCGGATCACCCAGCAAAGGACAGCCCAGAGCCGTGGCGCAGTGCACGCGGATCTGGTGCGTGCGCCCGGTGTGGGGCTTCAGCTCCAGCCACGTCATGCCGTCGCCGCGGCCCAGGACGCGGTACTCGGTGACGGCGCTCTGGCCATCGTCGGCGACGACGATCCGCCAGCCGCCGGTCTTGTTGGTGACCTTCTTCAACGGCATGTCGATGCGCCCCTGCTCCTCCGGCGGGGTGCCGGCGACGACCGCCCAGTAGGTCTTGTCGACCTTGCCGTCCTGGAACAGCTTGCCCAGCTTGCGCAGGGCCTTCGGGTGCCGCCCGAGGATCAGACAGCCGGAGGTGTCGCGGTCGAGCCGGTGGGCGAGCCCCGGCGGCTTCGGAAAGCCGAAGCGCAGGGCGTCGAAATGGCGCTCCAGGTTCGGGCCGCCGCCCGGACCCGCGTGTACGGGCAGCCCGGCGGGCTTGTCGATGATGAGCATCAGCCCGTCGCGGTAGAGAACGCGGGCCTGGATTTGTTCGGGTGTCATGATGCCTTAACGGACGAGTCGGTCAGTCTTCCTCATCCTCTTCGGGGTTGATGGCGGCTTCGTCAACCGTTGTCAGCACATCAGGCCGGATTGCGGCCAGGGCAAGCAGCACCGCCCGGACCGTGTCCGGCGTGTAGGCGTCGCCCGCGACCTGGGCCACCAGCGCGTCAGTCACCGGAGGGGCGGCCGGGACACGGCGGCGGATCGCGCGGATTTCCTTCTCGATCGCCTTGCGCTCCTCCGCCACGTCGTTGGCGTAGTGCGTCTGGTGGCGCATCGAGAAATCGTGCAGGCGGCGGTTGACGATCACCTCCGCGGCGAACAGGGCGCGGCGCTGGGCATCGGCGATCTTGGCGGTCAGGTCCTCAGACATGGCAGGTCCTTGAATGGCAGACACTTGCCCCCACCCTGACCCTCCCCCGCAGATGCGGGGGAAGGGAAAAGGCGTGGGCGTCAGGCCAGCTTCAATTCCTTGAAGAAGTCGTTGCCCTTGTCGTCAACGATGATGAAGGCTGGGAAGTCCTCGACCTCGATGCGCCAGATGGCTTCCATGCCGAGTTCCGGATACTCGATGCACTCCACCTTCTTGATGCAGTCCTGGGCGAGACGGGCCGCGGCACCGCCGATGGAGCCCAGATAGAAGCCGCCATGCGCTTTGCAGGCCGCCGTCACTTCCGGGCTGCGGTTGCCCTTGGCCAGCATGACCATCGAGCCGCCCGCCGCCTGGAACTGCTCGACGAAGCTGTCCATGCGCCCGGCGGTCGTCGGACCGAAGGAGCCCGAGGCGTAGCCTTCCGGGGTCTTGGCCGGACCGGCGTAGTAGATGGGGTGGTTCTTGAAATAGTCCGGCAGCGGCTCGCCGGCGTCCAGCCGCGCGCGCAGCTTGGAATGGGCGAGGTCGCGGGCGACGATCAGCGGGCCGCTCAGCGACAGGCGGGTGCGGATCGGATACTGCGTCAGCGTGGCGAGGATCTCGCTCATCGGCTGGTTGAGGTCGATCTTGACGACCTCGCCGGCCAGATCGCCGTCGGTGATCTCCGGCAGATACTTGGCCGGATCGGTCTCCAGCTGCTCCAGGAAGATGCCGTCCTTGGTGATCTTGCCCACCGCCTGACGGTCGGCCGAGCAGGACACGCCGATGCCGATCGGCATGGAGGCGCCGTGGCGCGGCAGACGGATGACGCGAACGTCGTGGCAGAAGTACTTGCCGCCGAACTGGGCGCCGATGCCCATGGTCTGGGTCAGCTTGTGCACCTCGGCCTCCATGGCGAGGTCGCGGAAGGCGTGCGCGTCCTCGCCGCCCTCGGTCGGCAGATTGTCGAGGTAGCGGGCCGAGGCCAGCTTCACCGTCTTCAGATTCTGCTCCGCCGACAGGCCGCCGATGACGATGGCGAGGTGGTAGGGCGGGCAGGCCGAAGTGCCGAGGTAGCGGATCTTGTCCTCAAGGAACTTCAGCAGCCGGTCCGGCGCCAGCACCGACGGGGTGGCCTGATGCAGGAAGGTCTTGTTGGCCGATCCGCCACCCTTGGCCATGAACAGGAACTTGTAGGCATCCTCGCCCTCCGCGTAGATCTCGACCTGGCCCGGCAGGTTGTTGCGGGTGTTCTTTTCCTCATACATGGAGATCGGGGCGAGCTGGCTGTAGCGCAGGTTGCGCTTCAGGTAGGCGTCGCGGGCGCCTTCCGACAGGGCGGCCTCGTCGCCGCCCTTGGTGAAGACGCGGCGGCCCTTCTTGCCCATGATGATGGCGGTGCCGGTGTCCTGGCACATCGGCAGCGTGCCGGCTGCGGCGATGTTGGCGTTCTTCAGCAGGTCCAGCGCCACGAACTTGTCGTTCGGCGAGGCTTCCGGATCGTCGAGGATCGCGCGGATCTGGCCGAGATGGCCCGGACGCAGCAGATGGTTGATGTCCTTGAAGGCCTCTTCGGCCAGCAGGCGCAGGCCCTCCGGCTCGACCTTCAGGATCTGCTCGCCGTCGAACTCGACGACCGAGACGTGATCCGAGGTCAGCTTGCGGTAGGTCGTGTCGTCCTTGGCCAGCGGGAACAGCGTCGCGGCGCCGCGGGCGGGGCTGATGTCGTCGGGCATTCGGGGGGCTTCCTTCCTGTTCTTGGGTCACAGGCCCCGATGCGGCGCGTTGGAGCGCGCAAAAGGGCCAGGGCCACGCTCGCGCACCGTTATACACCCCTGCGCCCCGCGCACAACGGGAACGGAACACCCTGCGGCGATAAGGAAACGCCGCCGTCCGGGCCCAGAAACGAAGCGGCCCGGCCCCACCGCCGAAGCGCTGGAGACCGGGCCGCAACCATCAAACACCGACAATGATTTAGGCGGCGCTCTTGAACTGATCCGTCAACTCGGGCTGGCCTTCGGTCACCGGCTCCGCCGGGGCGCCGGCCCATTCGGTGTGGGCCGGGATCTCTTCGCCCTTCATGACCAGGGTCAGCGGGCCGAGATGGGCGTAATCACCGACGCTGGTGTCGTAGAGCACGGTGGAGCCGGCGCCGATGGTGACGCCGCGGCCGACCTTCACGCAGCCGACCTTCATCACGCGGTCCTCGTAGAGGTGCGTCTGCAGGGCCGACAGGGCGTTCACCGCGCTGTGGTCGCCGACCGAGACGCAGTCGAACTCCGTGATGTCGGTGGTGTCCATGAAGACGCCCTCGCCGAACTTGGTGCCGAACAGGCGCAGCACCCACGGCAGCATCGGCGTGCCGCGCAGATGGTCGAGCAGCACCTTGCCGGCAAGGCCCCAGTAGAGCACCGCCACCGCTTCCGTCTTCATGGCCCACCAGGACCACATCGGCTTGACGGTCGGCGCGTAGCGGCCCATCAGCAGCCACTTCACCAGAATGACGACCGCCACCATCGCCACCGGAATGGCGACGCTGACGCCCAGGAATTGCGCCAGGAAGGCGCCGTAGCGCTGCTCCAGGATGGCTGGGGCGAACAGCTCGACGGCCAGCGTGCCGAAGGTGATGAACAGCATCGTCGGCATCGACAGGCTGAAAGCCTCGAACACCGCGCGGCCCAGACGGCGCGCCTTGGACGGCTCGTAGGTCCAGTTGGCGCCGACCCCGTCGAAGCGCTGGCGCACCGGCAGCTTGATCGGCGGGTTGCCGAACCACGTCTCCCCGGCGGACATCGCCTCGTTGGCGGGCGGCTTCGACTTGATGCCGATCAGCGAGCCGGTGGGGATGCAGGCGCCCGCCGGCACCACCGCGTCGTTGCCGACGAACACGCGCGCCTCGGTCTTGACCGGCTTCAGGAACATCCAGCCGCGGCGGATGTCCTCGTCGCCCAGCACCACCTCGTCGGCGATGAAGCACTTCTCGCCGATCTCCACGAGGTCGTAGCGCCCGGCGAGGTTGGTGGAGATCTCCGCGTCCTTGCCGATCTTGGCGCCCATCAGCCGGTACCACGCCCGCATGTAGACCGTGGCGTAGAGCGAGCTGAGCGTGTCCAGCATCACCTCGGTGGACAGCGCCACCATCCATTTGCGCAGGTAGAAGCCGCTGTGCACGGAGTAGGTGCCGGCCTCGACGCGCGGCAGGACGATCCAGCGCACGGCGGCGATCATGCAGACCGTCACCGCCACCAGCGCCATCGCGGTCGGCCAGGCGATCAGCGGCAGATAATAGAGGTAGCTGACCCCGAAGACCGACCCCAGAACCCCGTCCAGATTGTCGAACAGGTAGAAGGCCGGGAAGATCGGCATCAGCGAGATCGGCGGCAGGGCGAGCAGCATCGCCGTGTAGAAGGCGGCGTTCACCCCGCGGCGCAGCCGTCCGGCGGTCGCCGGGGCGGGCAAATCCGCCCGGTCGACGCTGCCGACGCGGCGGGCGGGCGAGCCGTCCCAGCGCTCATAGGCGCCGGTGCGGGCGCCGGCGGGCAGGGCGGTCAGGTCGGCCAGTTCCGTGCCGGGACCGACCACCGCGTCCATGCCGATGACGCAGGAGGTGCCGATATAGGCGTCGGCGCCGATCTCCACCGCGCCGATGACCAGCTCGTTGCCGATCACCTCGGCGTTCGCCAGCTTCACCTTGCCGCCGATCGAGGCGCCGGCCCCGATGGTGACGAGGTCGATTGCCCCGGACTCGAACTCGCCGATCAGCGCCTCGTCGCCCACCTTGGCGCCGAGCGCGCGCAGGAGGACCCGCATGACTGGGGAGCCCTGGAACCACTTCAGATGGACGAGGCTGATGAAGCGCTGCGCCAGCCACCAGCGATAATAGTAGGCGCCCCACAGCGGGTAGCGCCCGGGCTTGGTCCGTCCAATGACCAGCCATTTGGCGGCGACGGCGATCACCACCGTGGCGGCGTTGATGACCATGTAGACGCCGAGCAGCGTGACGATTTCCTGGAGGAAATTGGCGTCCTCGCCGGACAGCAGCATGTAGCTGACGAAGACGCCGAGCCACTGCGCCGTCATCAGCGCCAGGATGAAGGGCAGGGCCGCCGCCTGCGCTGCGCCGCAGAGGAAGCGGCGCAGCAGGGGAGGCGGCGTGAACGAGCGGTCCTTGCGTTCGGCTCCGTCGCCGTTGCCGCCGCGCGGCGCGCGGGCGTCCAGCCGCTCGGCCATGGCGCGCAGGCTGCGGGCGCCGTAGACGTCCTGCAGGGTCAGCCCGTCGAGGTGCCGGGTCTCCCGCACCGCCGACACGAACCGCGCGGCGAGCAGCGAATGCCCGCCCAGGTCCATGAAGAAGTCGGCCTCCAGCGGGACCGACTGGCCGGGGAAGACGCGCTTGGCGGCTTCCAGCAGGGCGGCCTCCGTCGGGGTCTGCGGCTCGTCCTGCTCGCCGGGGCCGACGTCGTCGGTCAGCGGGGCGGCCTGCAGCGCCTTGCGGTCGGCCTTGCCGGAGGTCAGCCGGGGCAGGCGGTCCGTCAGCTCGAAATGCGACGGCACCATGTAGCTCGGCAGCTGAGTGCGCAGCTGGTCGCGCAGCGCCGTTCTGTCCAGCGTGGCGCCGGCCTGCGGCACCAGGAAGGCGACCAGCCGGTCCAGCCCGTTGTCGTTGCGCAGCACGACGGTGGCCTGGCTGACGCCCGCCATGTCGGTCAGCTTCGCCTCGATCTCGCCAAGCTCCAGCCGGAAACCGCGGATCTTGACCTGATCGTCGATGCGGCCGTGGAACAGCAGGTTGCCGTTCGGATCGACGCTCACGGCGTCGCCGGAGCGGTAGAGCAGCGGGTCGTTGCCGTGGATGGCGAAGCTGTTGCGGATGAACTTCTCGGCGGTCAGGTCGGGGCGTCCCAGATACCCCTGGGCAACGCCCGGCCCGCCGATCAGCAGCTCGCCCTGGGTGCCGGGGGCGACCAGCGCCATCGCCTCGTCCACCACATAGCAGCTGTAGTTCGGAATCGGCCGGCCGATGGTGACCGGCTCGTCCGGGCGCACCTCGGCCACGGTGGCGACGACGGTCGCCTCGGTCGGACCATAGCTGTTGAGGATCGTCCGCCCCGGACGGCACCAGCGCGCGGCCACCGCGGGCGGGCAGGCCTCGCCGCCAAGGATGACGACGCGCAGGCTGGGCACGTCCTTGGGCAGCATGGCGAGCAGGGTCGGCACGGTGTCCAGAACGGTGATCCCGGCGTCGTTCAGGACGTCGGCCAGCCGGTCGGCCTCGTCCAGCACCTGCCGGCTCGCCACCCAGAGGGTCGCGCCCACCATGTAGGGAACGAAGATCTCCTCCAGCGACAGGTCGAAGGCCACCGACGCGCCCTGGAAGGCGATGTCGTCGCGGGTGATTCCATAGACGCTGTTGGCGGCGCGCAGATAGTGGCAGATGTTGGCGTGGCTGATGACGATGCCCTTGGGCTTGCCGGTCGAGCCCGAGGTGTAGATCGCGTAGGCGGGATGATCGCGGGTGACGCCGTCCGCGCGCAGGTCGGGCGCGCGCTCATCGTCCGAGGCCAACTCCTCCAGCATCAAGGCGGGCACCGCGAGCCCGGCCGCCTTGGACGCGGTCACGGCGTCCACCAGGATGGCCGGCGCCGAGCAGTCCGCCAAGCTGACCGCGACGCGTTCGGCCGGCGCGTCGGCGTCAAACGGGAGATAGGCGGCTCCGGCCTTCAGAATGCCGAGCAGAGCGACATGCAGGTCGAGCGACCGCGTCATCCACAGGCCGACGAAGCTCCCCGGCCCGCAGCCGCGGGCGCGCAGCGCGTTGGCGACACGGTTCGCCCGAGCCTCCAATTCCCCGTAGCTGACGCGGCGCCCGTCGAACAGGATGGCGGTCCGCTCCGGCATGGCCCGCGCGCTGCCCGCGAAGATGTCGGACAGCAGTTCGTCCCGAAGCAGTTCCGGCATTGCGCTGCCGCGCAGAACGCCGGAAACCGGAAGAGAGGGGAGGGGAGAGGAGAAGGCATCGTTCGAAGATTCGGACGAACGATGGCCGGCGCCTGGGGCTTCGACCAAGGTCGGCGTGCGAAGCAATGTCACGCTTGTCAGCCTTTATAAAATGGTTCAGCGCAATCGCGGCGGTCGGACCCATGTTGCTGGTCCCGGCGGTCGGCTGGCGGCTGCATTGTGCCGTTGTGCAACCTTACCGGATTTTGGTTAACGAACCATTGATTACTGCCGCGTCCAAGCTGAAGGACCCTTCAGCCGTTCGCCAGACTATGGGGCTCGGGCTGCGGGACAACCAATGAAAAGGGTGTCATGTGCGTCTGGAGTAAGGAGCGGAAAAAATCGCCGATGGGCGAAAAAAGTGCTTGCCACCCTCGGGGCACCCCGCATATAAAGCGCCTCCCGACGCGGTGGCCGCCAACGAGGCGCCGA
>NZ_VITH01000019.1 GCF_007827815.1 Azospirillum brasilense | reverse complement strand
GACAGCAGCCCGTCGCCGGCATCGCCCCACCAGCAGGCAGCTGCCACAGCAACCTCCGTCGCGGCAACGCTGACGTCCTTCTGCGCGGCGACGTGGTAGCCGATGGTTCCGGGCAGGTAACCCGCCATGCTGGCGAAGCTGGACAGCGCCAGGGACGCGGTCGGGACGCCCCGCTCCAACAGCCGCCGGATCACGCCCGCGGTGTCGGAGACGTAGCCGCCCACGGCATCGCCCCGGACGTCGGCGGTGGGCGTGCCGTCCGGTCCGGTCCCGAGCCTCCAGCCGGAGCCGTCCGAGCCGAGCCACTTCGCGAACCGCCCCGAGGCCACCGTGGCGGCGGCCAGGGCGGCGTAGCTGGCGTAGGTGTTGCCGTCCCAGATCACCGGGGCGCCCTTGATGTAGACGGCATCGACACCGGCCGCGAGGCGGTCATGGAACCGGTAGATCAGCAGGCTGGAGTTGACCAGATCGCCGGTCACGCCGCGGCAAAGACCGTAGGTCTGCCGGATCGGTTTCCCGGCCAGTTCCGCCCCGCCGTCCGCTCCACCCGTGCCGCCGTAGAGGGCCAGGAGCGGCACGTCCAGCAGGTACCCGGCATCCCGCATCCGGACATGCAGGGAGCCGTCCGCCCACCAGTCCAGGCCCTGGCCCTGGAACACGGTGGCCGCCTCGCTGTAGCGGCTGGACCGCTTGGGCAGGACGGCCACCCGGACCGGCGTGGCGTCGATCGCGTAGGCGTCGGGGTAACTGTCGTAGACCCCATCGGCGTTGACCGCCACAAGCTCGCCGATGGACACCGCCGCCCTGCCCGATCCCGGCACGATGGGGATGCTGCGATCAAACTGCGGCGGCTCCACCCGCCCTTCAAAATGGACGTTGGCGCGGGCATCGTCCGGCCGGCTGGTCCAGTCCCGATCCGACCAGTCGATGCGGATCGACGGCGGCGACGGCTGGCGATAGGGCAGCGTGCCCCACGCATAGGTGCCCTGGACGAGCGGCTTGCGCTCCACCGTCGCCGTGGCTCCGGTGGCGGGCTGCATCTCGACCAGGAACACCACGTCGCACACGCTGCCCTGCGTGGCGGAGACGAAGGCCGGCGGGGACGGCAGGGCGGCAAAGCCCCGCGCCCCCCACGGCACCGTTCCGGCTGGATTGGTACCCCAGGTCATCAGCCACCCACCAGCTTGAGGTTCGCGCCTATCCGCTGCTCGCCCTTCAGGCCGGCCAGTTCCGCCCGCACGGCTTGCAGTTCGCCCCGCAGAACGCCGACCATCTGCGACAGCGCCCGCACGATGTCGGCGTTGTCGCGCACCACAGTCGCTTGGCCCTGCGCCTGCTGGTCGGGCCGCGTGACCGTGACCCGCTCACCCGGCGTGGCCATGAACCGGACCAGGGTGCTATCCACGCCACCCCAGCCGCCGACCTCGAAGGAACCGCCCGTCTTGAAGCCGGGCAGGCCCAGCTCGTGCCCCAAATTGCGCAGCGTGGAGGTGATCCAATCTTCCCGCTGGCTGTAGGCCTCGGTGCCCAGGACCAGCACCGGCCGGGACGCCGACAGCAGGGTCTCCGACGCCTTGGTGGCGTAGGAGACGTCGCCCGTCTCGCGGGTCTTCTTCAGGGCCGCGTCCCACTGCCGCTCGGCCTCCGCCATCTTGGCGACCGGCGACAGGGAAGAGCCGTCCCCAAGGGCCTGACCGTTCAGCCAGTCCGTCAGGCTGCCCGCCTGCGACGTGAGCTTGGCCATCGACGCGGCTTGCTGGTCCGTCGCGAGCTTGGTCTTCAGCTGCTCGATCCGGAGCCGGGCAAAGCTCTCCGCCACGTCGTCCACGCCGTGCATGGCGTCGGCGAGGAAGGTCAGGTTCTTCACGGCGTTCTCGTCGTCGCCCAGACTGTTGACCAGGGCGGACATCTGCGCGCCGTAGAGCTGGATGGCCTTGTCGCCGCTCTGCCCGGTGGAGAGAAGCTGTTGCCCGACCTGGGTGAAGGTCGCCCGGATGCCCAACGCCTGATCGATGAAGCCCGTCCCGTTGGCCTGCCGGATGGCGGAGTCCAGCACCCGGTCGGTGGCGCCCTTCACGCTGGCGGATAGGCCGTCCACAGACAGGCCGAGCTGCTCGGCGCGGTCCCGCATGGTGACGAACGACTGTGCGACCGTCGTGATGGAGGCCGCGACCTGATCCGGCTGCGCCTGACCGACCGACGAGAAGGCCGTGGCGAAGTCCGTCGCCGCCAGTTGCAGGTCGGACAGGAGCCGGTCCAGCCCGTCGAGCACGCCGCGGTCGAGCACCTTCCGCACATTCTCGGAGGTGGCCGACAGGTCGGCGTTCTCCAGGCTGCGCGCGATGAAGTCGGCCACCGCCTCCTCCGCCGTCCCGAACGACTTCGCCGACCGAGCTTCGAAACCACCCCCGCCGATGAAGCTGTAGTAGCCAGGGCCAAGGTTGCCACGGGTTTCCTGGTTGAAGCCGATGCCG
Source organism: Azospirillum brasilense (assembly GCF_007827815.1). Classification (GTDB taxonomy): domain Bacteria; phylum Pseudomonadota; class Alphaproteobacteria; order Azospirillales; family Azospirillaceae; genus Azospirillum; species Azospirillum brasilense_C. The sequence continues at coordinate 100,034 of NZ_VITH01000019.1, read as the reverse complement.
CCCAGCGGCAAGCTGGACACCGGGATTTTTGCCGCCCCCGCCAAGGCCTGCAGCGTGGCGAGCGCCTGTGTACCGGCCTGCCCAAGCGCCGACGTGTCGTAGCCATCCAGCGCCTCCAAGGCGCTTTGCCGGCCACCGATGGACGCGAACTGCCCCCAGGGGAGGTTCCGGTCCTCCGGGAACAGTCCGGTCGCCGCCGTGCCCAGGAACGCGCCGGCAATGGCCCCGATCGGCCCCCCGGCCGCGCCCAGAAGCGTGCCGAGCGAGGTGGCGCCGAGCGCTCCGCCGGCGATGCCGCCAACCAAGCCCCCCGCGCCGCTGACGAACGGATTCTTGCTGCCCAGGCCGAGCAGGTTCGCGCCGATCCCGCCGATGATGCCCCATGGGGTGGCCTGGATGCCCAGGCCAAGCGCCTGGGCAAGACCCGCCGACCCGGTGAGTTCGAAGGCCAGTTCCGACGCGCCGGACACAATGCCCTGCCCGATGGACGAGCCGCCGGCCCCGGTGAGCAGGCTGCCGAGACCGATGGCGTCGCTGACGCCGACGCCGGTCCCGCCCGCGGCGCCTTGGGCAGCACCCGGCTTCCCCGGCGCCTGGATGCCGAACAGCCCGGGCACGCTCCCGACGATCGCCGTGGTGATCGGCAGGACGATCTGCGCCTTGATCGCCTCAATGGCGATCCGCTTGAACAGGTCGCGGAAGCTGTCCACGATGGACGCGCGCTTGTCCTTCAGGACGATGCTGTCGTAGAGGGTTTCCGACCAGTCGCGGGCGATGTCCGTGGCGACGGTCTGCACCTCGCGCTGGTAAGCCTCAAGCGCGCGGGCCGCCTCCTCGTCGGCCTTGGTCTTCTTCTTGCGGGCATCGGTGACGTCGTAGAGCGCGCCGGCCTCGTACTCCACCTGCCGGATGTATTCCGCCAGCACGTCCGGCGACAGCTTGCCACGCAACTGGTGCTCAAGCTCCAACGCCTTGTTGGCGATGAAGCGCTCGCGCTCCGTCAGCTTCAGGCCATCGGACTCGCCCCGCAGCCGGTCGACGTAAATGTCCGCCGTCCGCAACGCCTGCTGGCGCTTGCGCTCTTCTTGCTCGGCGTGGCGGGAGGCCTGCTCGCCGGCCCGCGTCGCCTCCTCCTGGGCCTTTTTCTGCGCCTCCAGCTTGTCGATGCGCTCCTGCTGGGCGACGGCATCGTTGATCGTCCGTTTCGTCGCCTCGCTCAACTGGTCGGCGCTGGTCTTGTACTCCCTGGCCAGCATCTGCTGCGTCAGGGTCGCGCGCAGCTTCTCCGCGTTGGACTTGCCGAAGGTGTCCGCCTCCAGCCCCAGCGCCTTCGTCTGCTCGACGATCCCCTGGCGGGCTTTGGTGATTTCCTCGTCCAGCGTCGTAACACCCGTCGCCGCGCGCTGGTTTTGCTGAACCATGCGGTCGACCACGCCGTTGTAGTCGCCGGCGCTCGCCTTCAGGATCTCCAGCTCATCGCGCAGGGACTTCCACCGCCCTTCGAGACGGTTGGTGGCCGACTGCCGGGCGCTCTGGCTGATGCCGCTGCCGGTGTGGAGCCCGTCGCCTTCCTCGTCCGTGGCGGCGGCGCGAGCGGCCAGCAGGCGCGCTTCTGCCAGTCGCAAAGCCTCCTTGCGGACCTCGATGATGTTGCGTTTCTCCGCTTCCATCGCGTCCGCTTGCCCGCGGGTCGCCCGCGCAAGCTCGTCCTGCAGCTTGGCCGTGAACTCCAGGGCCTTGCCGTAGTCGTTGAAAGCGGTGGCCGTGTCATCGGCCGTCTTACCAAGCCCAAAAATCACCCCCGCCGCGACGGAGGCGATGGCCACCACCGTACCAATCGCGATACCGGCCGGGCCGAAGGCGGAGGCGATCTGCGGCCCCTGCTGCGCCAGGATGATGAAAGCGGAGGTGCCCATCTGGGCCTGTACCGTCACGTCCTGGAGCTGGAGCCCGAGGTTGCCGAGAGCGCCCTTGAACTGGCCGCTGCTCGCCGCCGCCGCGGTCTGCCCGGCAATCATCCGGTCGTGAGCCTGCTGGGAGATGGCCATCAACTCGGTGTAGCGTTGCTCGCTGACCGCTCGGGAGGCCAGGGCGCTGTTTAGCGTCGCCTGATCGCGGGCAAGCCGCTGCGTGGCGCGCGACACCGGGTCGAGACGGCCTTCCAGGGCTTCGAACTGGCGGCGCAGCTTCTCCGGGCTGTTGTCGTTGCCGATGCTCTTGATGGCGACGCCCAGCTCCTCCAGCTTGCGCTTGGTCTCGTCCAGGCGGTCGGCTTCGACGGCCAGGCGCACGCTGACTTTCTTTTCGGCCATGGCTACCGTCCGATGATGTTGGAGAGGTTGGCGGCGAGTTGGGCTTGCGCCCGCTGGGCGGCGCCGCTGATGTCGAGGAGCTTCCGCCCGCGGGTCTGCCGGACGAGGAGGAAGAGCGGGATCGAAGTGGCGCGCCCGGCGCCGCCTCGGGCCAGCACGTCGCCGCGGGCCTTGCCGTCCGCCACCAGGAGCGCGCGCCGACCACCGTTGATCGGAACGAACTGGAGCTTGCCGAAGCGTGATTCGGCGGCGGAGACGTTGGACCACTTCGCCGGCACCGGGCCCGGGCGGCGGGCGGTCAGGTCGTCCCGCTCCGAACTGCGGTCGAAGCCGGCCTGTTTCGCCGCCTCCAGCGGGATCGCCAGCCACTTCCCGCCCTTCGCCCGCACCGTCTCGCCGGCGTCGAAGGCGTCGTGGAGGCGGGTGGCCTTCGAGTAGACGAGGCCGGCCGGGCGCAGCGTCTTCCGCCCGCTCTTCGGGTAGAGGTCGAGGCGCCACGCCTTTTCCAGCCCGATCCCGAGGCCGGCGCCGCGGACCTGAGCGCGCAGATCGGCTTGCAGACGTTCCGAAGCGCCGCGGACCGCCGCGCGGGCGGCGTCGGCGATCTCGCCGATCCGCTCGTTCAACAGCCCCTTCAGGTCGCCCTGGATGCGCCCGACGATCATCATGACTCGCCCTCCACCAACTCCGCCTCGGCCCGGCTCATGACCTCGAAGGCGTCCAGCATGATCGCGGCCTGTTCGCCGTAGCCGCCCGCCTCGGGGAGATGGCCGGTCACCGGCACCACACCGGCCGCCATGCCGCCGATGCGCCCCGGCGCCGGCCGGAAGGCCCGCCAGAGCCGCACCATCTCCCAATCCCCCTCGCTCAGCAGGTAGCGGGGGTTCCGCCGGTACCGCTCGCCGAAGAGGTCCCATTCGCTTCCGTCAGGAGCTTCGTCTCCGTCGGGGAAGGCTTCCGGCCGTCGTGCGACTGCGACGGCGAGACGGAGTTTTTTTCCTGATCCTTCCCGACGCGCATCAGGCCGATGATCTTGACGCCCACCGCGCGCAGTTCCCGCTCGTCCAGGTGCTGCAGCGTTTCGTCGGTGGTCAGTCCGCCGCGCCGCTCGAACGGGGCATCGCCGCCGTCCTCCGCCTTGACGCCCTCCCACCCCAGCAGGAAGTGACGGGCTGCGATGATCGGCGACACCGACAGGTAGAACTCGCGGTCGCCCTCCAGGGCGGCGTAGCGGCGCCCCAGCGCGCGGGCGAGGCGGTCGATCTCGCCCAGCCGCTCCACCGCCTCGGGGTCCACCTCGCCGTCGGATGCCGCCTCCGCTTCGTCCACGACGGCCAGCAGGTCGTCCAGGTTGACCGGCGCACAGGCGCGCAGGTCGTCCCGCAGCGCCCGGAACAGCTCGGCGTCGCCCGGATACATCGCACCGGCGGCGCGGACGTCGCGGCGCCACGCGGCGCGCTGGAGATAGCTCGGCACGGTCAGCAGGTAGACCGGCTGCGGCTTGGCGTCGGCTTCGTTCTGCGCCTTGACGATCAGGTCGGCAAAGGCGGCACGGGCCTCGTCGGTGTCCGCCAGAGCCTGCAGTTTCCGGAGAAGGTCGATACGGTCGAGAACGGGCGTGAAGCGGATCACGTCCTTGGCGGAGACGGGAAGCATTGTGGACCTCATGTCGGTTGAGGGATGCGGGTGGCGCCGACATCGCCACCCGCTGCGCTGTTGCGCCCCATCGGCCGAAGCCGATCGGTTGCCCGGTGCCGGGCCGGGGTTCGTCAGTACAGGGTGAGGAAGGCGCCGGCGTCCTGGCCGGTGCAAGCGAACTGCAGCCCCTGCGTGGCGAGGCCGCCGCGGTCGCCGGGCTGGACGTTGGTGTAGGTGCCCGCCGGGATGGTTAGGCCGACGCGGTTCCCAGCGACGGCGCCGTAGCTGAGGCCGATGGGCTGGGCGTTGCCGGCCCGGAAATCGGCGATGGCGTCGCGCGTCGCCACCAGCTCCTCCAGCGGGTCGCAGGAGCCGGTCATGTTGCGCGCGGTGATGATGGCCGGATCGTAGCCCTCCGCCGCGTTCGGGTTGTCCGGGTTGGTCATCTGGTTGCCGAAGTCTACGGACAGTGAGGCCATCGCCGCCTTGGACCGGTTGACCAACGCCCGCCCGCCCTTCCAGATCGGCGGGCGGGTGCTGTCGGTGGGCATCGTAGAGTGGGCCGGCACCGGGGTGTCGGTCTGCGAACCGAACATGCCGGTGAAGGTGCAGCGCATCCGCCCGACTCCGCCGCTGGTGAACTCCAGAGTGGCGGTGCCGCGAGCGCCGGTCACCTTGAGGAGTTTGCCGTCCCGGTAGGAGTAGAGCGTCACGGACGGGATGTTGATCGAGGCCGGGGAATATCGGACGTTCACCGGGATCTGGTAGGAGGTGGTGGCGACGATGGCGCCGGACATCGTATCGGCGAGGGTCGCCGTCTTCCCCGCGGTGTAATCCGTGATGAAGGACGTTCCGGTCACCGTGTTCGTGAACACGATGGGCATGCCGCGGTACATCTGCGCCGTGGTGCCGGCGGAGGTGCCCAACACCGCCGTCGTGGTGGTGCCGCCCGCCGCGCAGGCCTCCGGAGCGGCCGGGATGGCAGTGGAGGTGATCGTCTCCGCCCAGCCGCAAGCGCGCAAAAGCTTGCCCCACTCCGGGGCGGTGCCCGGCGCTCCCGACCCCTTGAGAAACACGTCAAAGGTGACCTGGACCGTCATGCCGCCCGCGATGGGGCCGCGACTGTCCAGGCTACCGGTGTGCTCGTTGGTCTGAATGATATTCGGGTTGTAGCTGTGCTGGAGGTTTTCGATCAGAACGGCATCAGTGCCGGGGACCGGCGCAGCATCGACGCCTTCGGTCGTCTCGATCTTGGCCAGAAGGGCCTGATTGCGGGTGCGAAGCGCCATGGCTTAGGCCTCCTTCGTCTGGGTGGTGGCCTTGCCCGCCCCGGCGGCCTTGGCCGGCTTCAGCAGATCGGCGGGGGGCGCGGCATCCGGCGCGGGCTCCGCTTCGGACTTCGGCTCTTCGCGCTCCGCCTGCTCGGCTGCGCCGCGGGCCGCGCGTTCCTGTTCGGTCAGGTTGATGACCGTCTTGCCGTCCTCGCTCATCACGAAGGTATCGGCAGGCGTCGGCTCCACCGCCGCCGCCCGATGGGCCGGGATGTTCATGGTGTCCTCAGTGTGTGGGGTGTGGTCAGGGCGCCGCGGTGTAGGGATCGCCGGGGCGGGTCCAGAACTCGACGGTGAAGGCCAGGAAGGCCTCGCCGATGCCGCCGATGCCCTCGTCGTTGGCCGTGGCTTGGTCGGCTTCGCTGAGGTTTGTGTCCACCGCCAGCCCGCCCAGCGTCGGGTCCGCCTCGACGGCCCTCTGGACGGCGGCGGAGACGTCGGCAAGCGCTTGGTCAAGCGCGGCGTCGGTGGACTCCTTCACCAGCGCCGAGACGGCCACGCGCTCCAGGTTGCGCACCGCCCCGGCGTTGAACTGGTCCTGGGAGATGATGGAGGCCTGCATCACCAGCGCCGGCAGGTTGGTTTCGGGGACCGCCTTCCGACGCCCGCGGTAGACGGTGACGGTGCTGGGCACGTTCGGCGCGGTGACGGTGCCGAGCAGCGTTTCGAAGGCGGCGAGCACCTGTTCGCGGATGGAGGTCGGCATCACTGCAGCTCCAGGCGCCACAGCAGCCGGTCGGCGTCCGGCTGGGTGGCGTTGGCGATGACGTAGGTCCGCCCGCCGATGGCCAGGGTGCCCTCTTCCTCCATCAACGGGACCTCCGACGCCCGCACCTCGGCGATGCGGGCCGGGGTGGAGACGCCGGCGTCCTGGTAGCGCCAGTTCCGGTCGCCATGGGTGAAGGAGGCGCGGCACGGCACCGGAGAGCCGCCGCGGGGCGGGGTATAGACGGCGTCGATTCCGTGCCGACGGAAGGCACTATCGAGCATGCGTTGGAAAGGGGTGGGCATCGGCAGTCCTCCAGGCGAGCAAAAGCGGCCCGCAAACCGCTTCCGCTCGCCGCGCTGTGGTGGAGGCTACGCCTTGGCCTTCGTCGGGGTGGGCTTGCCGGTCTCCGCTTCATCGGCGGTCGGCGGCGGATCGACCAGAACCCTCTCGGCGCAGCCGCTCTCGATCAGTTCCTTGGCGAGGCCGGGGGGCACGTCGAGTTCCGTTCCGGGCGCATGGAGCTTCTTGTCGTGCTTCACGGAGATGAGTGTGAGGATCTTCATGGCCGGCCCTCCTTACAGCACGGTGGCGGCGAAGGAGCCGTTCGGGCGGCGCGGGTACACCAGCGGCGCCGACTGGCTCATGACGAAACGGGCGCTCGGGTCCTCCTGCACCCAGCTCTTGACGAAGATCGGCAGCGCCTGCAGGCCCGCCGCCTCGTCGCGGATGGCGCCGAAAGCCTGCACGCCCTCGATGTTCGGGCCGAAGCCCAGCACCGTGCCGCTGGGCAGCAGCGGCGTCAAGGTCCCGGTGGCCGGGTCTTCGTAGTACTCGCTGTAGACCCAGATATCGAAGGAGCCGATGTTTCCCTTGAACTGGGCGCCACCGACATAGGTGGAGGGGCCGAGTTCAACCGGGGTCCCCGCCGCGCGACGGATGTCGAGCAGCTTCTGGACCTGGGCGTTCGTGCGGAAGGCCGCCCAGGCATCCGAGTCCATGACGATGGTGTTGATGACCGCGCCTTCGGTCTTGTGCACCAGCTCGGCCCACGCCTCCAGATCATCCAGCGGCGTGCTGGCGGCGTCGCTCCACTTGTCGGTGCCGGTGAGGGCGACGGTCAGGGCGGCGCTGCGGCCGAAGCTGACGACCTGGGTCTCGAAGCCCTCGCCGGTGACGGTCACCTGACTGAGCCGCAGGGCCTCGGCAGCCATCAGCTCCAGGCGGCGAGTGATCTGGTCGGCGTGGTCCTCGATGATGCCGCGCACGGTGGCCATCAGCCGCTGCTGCGGGTTCAGCGTGCCGCCGATCTGCTCGCCGGCCTGACGCTTGAAGGCGCGGTTGGGATCAACCACCGACTTCGGCTTGATGTAGGCCGGCTTGTACAGCTTGGTGGTGAAGCCGTCCTGAGTCAGCACCTTACCGGCCACCAGCGGCGAGACGAAGGGCGCGACGCGGCGGTTGCCGATCAGGATGTCCACGGCGATCTGTTCCGCCGTCTCGGTCTGGATGGTGCCGAAGACGGTGTTGAGCAGGAAGGCCTTCGGGCGCTTCAGGCTCTGCACCACGCCGTTGAGGACGGCGGTATCGTAGATATTCATGATGCTCGTTCCCTGTGACGTGGCGCTGAGGCGCACGAGGGCTGGGGCCGACCGGCGGTCAGCGGATGTAGATGCTCAGGTCGCGCAGGCCGTCGCGGATGGAGGCCAGCGTGTGGCCGGCGCCGAGCGTAAGCGCGGTGCCGAGGAATTCACCGCTCTCGTAGATGCCGACCGTCTTGTCGCCGCCACTGGCGTCGCAGTCGTCCATCAGGACGGCGACCGGGGTCTGCGAGCCATCGGACGCCGCCGAGGCGCTGAGGACGTATTTGCCCGACGCGGTGATCTTGCCGAGGACGGCTCCGCGGACAAGGTTCTGGCCGGACACCAGGGTCACGCTGCGGGTCATGCGGGGGAAATCGCCGGCCAGCAGGAGGTCCGGCGCGTAGCTCTCCGAGCTGACGCCCGGCTTGAAAATGCCCATCGTGGTTCTCCAGAAAAGGCGAAAGCCGGCGTCAGGCGCCGGCTTTCAGGATCTGCGCGACCAAGGCCTGGGGGTCGTCTCCGTCCCCGCCCGACGTGTCGGTGCCGACACTGGGGTTGCCCAACGCACCCATCGCCGTGGCGAACGGGTTTCCAGCCGGAGCGGCTGGGGCGGACGCGGCTGGCGCCGTCTTCAGGACAGCGACGGCCTGTTCGGCGGAGAGGTCGGTGGTGAAGGCCAGCGTGGCGGCCATGGCGACGCGGCCGGCGGCGGCGGGATCGGCGAAGATGGCCGCGCAACGGGCGCGCTCGTCCTGCCGGGCGCGGGCCGCCGCATCGTCGGCGGACGCCTGCGGCGCGGCGGCCCCGTTTCCGGGGGCCTGAGAGGTTTCCCCAGCCGGCGCCGCGGCGGCGGGCTTCTCCGGGGCGGACACCCCCGGCGACGCGGTCGGCGCGGTCGGCGTGGCCGCAGCCGGCTTGGTGTCGCCCATGAGGTGGGCGAACAGGTTCTTCATGGAAAGCTCCATCAGGTGGTGAGGGTGTCGAAAAGCGCCCGAAAGGCTTGGTCGGGAGCGAGAACGGCATCTGCGAAGCCGGACGCGACCGCTTCCGCCGTCCCCGTCGGGCCTTCCCAGGTCCTGGCCTGTGAGGCGAGGACGGTATCGGTGTCGAGCGAAGCGCCTGCGGCGGAGCGATATCGGGCCACGGAGGAGGCGAACAACCGACGGATGTCCTCGCACTCCGCCAGCCAGCGGTCACGGACCCCGTCAGGCAGCGGCTCGTAGGAGTTGCCGTCGGCCTTGTGGTCGCCGGCGGCGATGATCGTCGCCTTGATGCCGACCTCCTTCAGCGCGGCGCTGAGGTCCCAATGCACCATGATGACGCCGATCGAGCCGACTCCGCCGGTGCGGGGCACGCTGATGGTGTCGGCGGCACTGGCCAGCCAGTAGGCCGCCGAATAGGCGAACTCGGCCAGGATGGAGACCACCGGCTTTCCTGCTGAGGCCTTTGCCTCCGTGATCCAGTCAGCCAGATCGGCGACGCCGCTGACGAGGCCGCCGCCGCTGTTCACCACCAGGGCGATGGCCCGAACGGAGGGGTCCTCAAAGGCCATGGCGAGCTGCAGGCGCAGGCCATTGCAGCCGGTGACATAGGGCGACCCGATGTACCAATAGGCCGGAACAATGACGCCGGAGACCCCGATCACGGCCACGCCGTTGACGACCTCGTATGGCCGCGTTCCTGCGCCGATGTCGCCGATGTAAACGGCCCCCTTGGGCGGTTCGGCGCCGGCACCCACCACGGCGGCGGCGCGCGGCACCCAGGCCGGCGCCAACAGGGCCGGACCGGGTTCGGGCATCAGAAGCATCATTCGTCTCCGGTCTGATCGTCGGGCGTCGCCTGATCGACTGTGGCGCCGTTTGGCTTGGGCGCCTGGGCCAGCAGAGGCAGGCCGAGCCGGCGGCGCTCAGCCTGCTCGCTCGCCTGCTGCTCCATCACTTCGCGCCAATCCTTGCCCTGCTCGGCGCATTCGTCCTCCAGGGTGGAGACGCCGATCTCCATCCGCAACTTGGCGGCCTGCGCCTCCTTGACCGGATCGACCCAGCCTTTACCGGCGCCGATCCAGCGGCAACGCGAATAGGCGTAGCGGTTCTGGTAGAAGTCGGGGGCCTCGACTTCGCCGAGGTTCACCGCCTCCTCCAGCCAAAGCTCGAAGACCGGCGATGCCCAGTAGGTACCCAGCCACTGACGGCGCCCATTGAAGAACCGCCACGCCTCCAGCAGAGCGGCGCGGGCGCTGCTGTAGTTGGTCTGGGTGAAATCCTTCATCAGGATTTCGTACGGGATGTTCAGGCCGGCGCTGATGTGGCGCAGCACCGACTTGGTGAAGGCATCGAAGGCAGCAGCGGGCCGGGCTGGGGTAAAGGGTCGCACTTCGTCGCCGGGGAACAGCGGAAGGACCGCGCCGGCCTTCAATCGGACCGCATGCTCGGCTCGGGCCGCAAGGTATTCATCCGGCCCCCCGAACAGCTCCTTCAGGTCGTCGATCGATTCCGTGCTTTTGATGAACGCGGCGATCATCGCGTTGACAACCGCCGCCTGGAGTTCGGCCTTGCTGTAATGATCCAGTGTCTTGAACTGCGCCAGGACCGAACTCAGCAGCGGCTTGCCACGGCTCTGGCCGGTCCGCTCGCGATCATGGACGTGGATCACCTGACGCCGACCCCAATTGGTGAAAGCCGGAACCTTCGTCCACTGATACAGGCCTGGGTCCCAGGTCAGCAGGTCGCCGGGATGGCTGTTGCGGACCCAATAGGCCTGTGGGGCGCCATACCGGTCAATTTCGATGCCACCGCGTAGCGCGGCGCTGTCCTGTTGCCCGAGCGGGTTGGACAGGCGGTCCGCCTCCACCAGTTGGATGCTGGTGGCGTATTTCCTGTCGCGGCTCGGCAGCCAGAGCGGCAACGCCAGCCCTTCGCCATTGAGCAGGCCGGCGCGGGCAACCTGCATTGTCAGGCCGGCGAAGTTCAGGGTTCGGGCGGCGTCGCAATCCGTTGTCTCCGCCCAGGCGCGCCACTTCGCTTCAACGCTGGCGCTCCATGCATCCGCCCAAGCTTTATCCCGGCCCAACGCCCTGTAGTCGGGCGTCGAGTTCAAGCGAAGTCCGATGCCAACCACATTGTCCAGGATGGCCTGGATGCCGCTGGAGGCGATCCCGTTGTTGCGGGACAGGTCGCGCGAACGGGCGACCAGTGTGGACAGCTCCGGCAGCAATTCGGCGTCCGCCGAGGTCGCCAAGACCTGCCAGGACGCCAACTCGCGCGAGGTCATCGACGCGCCGTCATACGACGTGTCGGACGCGGCGCGGCGGCGCGGCGCGGGCATCGGATTGCCGTGCCGGTCGAGGATCTGGACAGCGTTGCGCATCAGAAGCTCATGTACAGCGGGCGGCGGGGCTTCCCGGACAGGCGGTCAATCCGCGACCGGAGTTCGGCGATGTAGCGCTCCAGCTTCGGCGCATCGGCATACTCGGTCGTCTTGCCGTCGTAGGTGATCCGGGTTTCCCGGTCGCCGATGTTCAGGCGATGCAAGGCGTCCTCAGCCTCGGCAAGCCGGGTCTGAAGGGTGACGAGATCGGCCATGGGGTCCTCACAGAGACGGATCGTCGGCGTAGGTTGCCTTGGGCATTGGGATGCGGCGGCGCTTGACGGTTGGCCCCGGAGTTGAGACGGGCTGAGCGGCCGACATCGCCGTCGGCGCAACGGCTCCGATCTCGACGGGCTTGACAATTGGCCGCGGGAACTCGTCCGCCAGCCCGGCCCACCGACCCGCCGTCCAGCGCTCCATGCCCATGGCGATGGTGCAGGCCCTGGCGTATTTCCACCCGTCCAGAGCCTCAGTGGCGTGGACCTGCTTCCATTCCCCGCGGTCCTCCATCCACTGGTCGCCGACGAGTTGCTTGCACACCTCCTCGGTGGCCAGCTTGGACAGATGGATGAAGCCGGCGGGGTGCCCGGCGCCGTCGGACCGCTCCTCGTCGGTCGGCGGCTGCAGGCTCAGCTTGCCGTACAGCTCCAGCGTCAGGGCGTGGCCGCCGATCATGCCGAGGCGGAGACCGCGTTTCCGGCGCTTGCCGTTGGGCGACGCCTCGCGGACGTTGGACCACGCGAAGGACGGCGCCCCGAGGCTGGTGGCGCCCTTCACGGGGATGACCAAGCCGGGGTGCTTGCGGCTCCAGGCCTCCACCTGGGTGGTGGCGTAACCGGTGTCGGCACCGACCTTGGACAGCGCCAGCGCCACACCCGAGGCGTGGCGCCAACGGCCCATGATGGCCTGCGAGACCTCGTCCCAGACCGCGGCCTCGTACGGGTTGCCGGGGATCACGATGTGATCGACCAGCCAGCACTGCCAATCCGCGCCCCAGGCCCAGATGAACAGCTCGACGCGGTTCTTCTGGACGTCGATGCCGCCGGTCAGGACCAGCCCGCCGGCGGGAACGCCCTGATAGTCCTCGCGGCGATCGTAGAGCTGGCGCCACGCCGGGGCCTCGCCGCGGACCTCGTAGGTCTCGGCGAGCACCTGATTGACGAAGACGCGCAGCTTGTTCGGGTCCTTGCGGACGGCGACGAACTCCTTGGCGATCTCCAGCCAGGACGCGCCGGCGAACTGGCTGTAGCCGGCCCAGATGTGGAAGGAGCGGTGCGGCCAGTTCTGCGGGGCGTGCGCCCGCCACTCGCCGCGCTCGTCCATCCCGGCCTTGGCGTCCTCCTCGATGATGCAGCCGTTGACGCAGACGTACCAAGCCTTGGACGGCGCTTCCTTCGGCTCCCACCGGATGCCCGGCCCGGTGCCGTTGCCGAACACCAGGACCTGCATCTCGCCGCAGCAGGGACACGGCACGTAGCGGTGCTCCTGAGTGCCCTGGAGGAACAGCGCCTCAATCTTGCTCGTCCCCTTCACGGTCGGGGTGGAGCCGGCGGCCTTCAGCGGCTCGTCCGAGGTCAGGCAGCGCTTGAAGGCCAACCCGACTTGATCGCCCTCGATGCCGGCGGTCAGGGGGTAGCCGTCCACCTCCTCCAGGATCACCTTGTCGGCGGTGATGCGGCGGAACTCCTTCGGGCTGTTCGCCCCCTTGACCTTGATCCAGCCGCCGGGGAAGCGCTTGGATCGGATCGTGTTGTTGCTGTCCCGTGTCTTGGTCGAGAAGAGACGGCGCACCGCCGGCCAGAGCATCAGCTTGGCGACGTCGTCCTTGGCGAAGTCCTCGGCGTCGTCGATGGTCGGCTGGTAGACCAGCACCCGGCTGGGCGCTTGGTCGGCGCAGTAGGCGATGAAGTTCTTGACGATCTGGCTGTAGCCGATGCGGCTGGCCTTCAACACCGAGATCTGCCGCACCTCGGGATCGGTGAAGGCGTCCTGGATGCCGATCTGGAAGGGAAAGGGTCGGTAGCGGGTGCCGTCCTCCAGCCGGGCGCGGCTGTTCGCCCACTGGGACAGGGTCATCCGGCGGCGCGGCTTCAGCGCGGCCAGCCAGCGGGCGACCTGAGCGGCCAGCACTGGCCCGCGGACCTGGATCGCGTCATTCGTCGCCATCGTCGTCCCCATCCTTGCCGGCCCCGCCCAACTCTTCCTCGATGCGGGCCATGCTCAGCTCGTCCAGCGCGTCCTCCAGGGCATCGGCGATGCGGTCCTTGAGGCGGCCATCGGACTTGGCGACCTTGGCCGGGACGCGCATCAGCTTCGCCTTGGCCATCTCGATTACCGAGACCATCGCGGCGGTGCAGTCGCTGGCGCGGACCAGCTCGCCGCGCGCCTCGGCGTTCTTCATCGCGTAGTGGTCGGCCTGCTCTCGGGCCAGCCGGGCGCGCTCCGCCGTCAGGTCGAGGCCTTCCGCTTCGGCGTCGTCCGAAGCGCGGCCCGCGGCGCGTTCCCGGAGGTGCCGGATGTAGGCGATCCGGCAGGCGTCCAAATCCATCTGCCCGCGCCCGTTGGCGCTGAAGACGCCCCGGTTTTTCAGCTCGCGGACGCTGCGGTCGGACAGGTCGAGGTGCGCCGCGATTTCGGCTTGGGTTGCCATCTTCACACCTCACCGGAAGGCCGAACCGGAAGCGGAACCCCCCCTATGGAATTTTCACACCTGGACGATGACCGCGCCTTTGCCACCCGTATTCCCCCGCCGCCGGGAAGGACCCGCGGCCTGTCGGCCATGTCCGCTCCGGCCCGTCAGGTGGCGCGTGGGGCGGGGCTGAGCGATCGGGAGGGAAGTAGCGGCTGGCCGGGCTAAACAGCACCAGCGGCCACGCCAGCGCCTACCACCCGGCCCGGCACCCCGTCAGCCGGGCGCCCCGGTCGAGTCCCGCCCGCCGGGCCTCCATGCGCTCCAGGGTGCGGGCGATGGGCCGAGAGACGCCGCGCCACGCCAGCACGCCGATCACGACAGCACCGATCACCAACGACACGAAGACGGCCAAGGCGAGGTAGATCAGGGTCAGGGGATCGGTCATGGCATCCTCCAGCGTGAGCCCAGAGACGACAAAACCCGCCGCGGCGAACCGGGCGGGCTGGATTGAGAAACGAAATGGTTTCTGAAGCAGCCCCAGCTCCCTCCTCCACTGCGCCAACAACCAGCCCGAGGGCGCAAACACAGGGAGAGTATTGCCCGTGTAAGCTGAGTGCGCACTAATCAGAGGTGGGACGATGCCGACCGACGAAACCGCAGTGAAGCACGCGTGCCTTCAGGTTGCCGTCCAACTCGTCATGAACAATCCGCCGAACCCTCCAACCAATTTAAAGGGATTGGCAAACTTAACAGTCGATGTCGCTTGGCATATGTGGCAGCGGTGGGATGCCATTGACAAGGGCGTCACACAGCCAAACAAGGACCTAACCCCTTAGCCGCGCCCCCTGGCAGCACCAATCACCGGGCCGACCAGACCAGAGGCGGCCTTGGATAACTCGGGCGGGATATCGGCCATGCTGGGCTCCAGAACGGCGGAAGCTCGCCGGGCGGGGACCGGGCGGGCAATTGATGCAACGCAACATTCATGAAAAGGTGTTATGATCGGTGCGGGCGCAACCGAATAGCTTGGTGTAGCGCGCCCTTAGGAGGACCATGAACACCCAGAACAATCAACCGATTACAAGCGATATTGTCGACGACATTGAAATCTTGAGCGTGGCTGATAATCCTACCGGCCACGAAGTCCAACAATCTTCAGATGACATCTACCATGTCGCTGCAGGCCTTGCGCATCGCCCGTCGGCGTAGCCCAAAGCCGCTGCTTCTCTGGCCGGCATCCAGTGCGCTGTGTCGGCCAGTGCGAGGGTTCGAGAATGAAAGACCCCGCTCCGGATTGCTCCGAGCGGGGTTCATGTGGGTGTAATTCGGCATTACACCATGGACTATGCACTTGACCTCTCCCCCACGTCAATAACGATTTCGCGATAAGGGGTTAGGATTTTCCGATGGTATTACGCTCGTCACGGACAATTCGACGGGACAGGAAGGGCACCTGAACGAACGCCTCCTCCAGCGCCGCACAGGCCGCCTCGAACCGGTCGGCGATGGCGTCCAGCATCGCAAGGTATGCCGGGTCGGGCCAGTACTCGATGGGGCAGTAAGGGGACCACAGCCGGTCACCGGTCGCCCAGCCCGAGTTGGTGTCCAGCGGTGCCCCGGTGACGGCGCATACCACGCGCTGCTTCCGACGCAGGCGGCGGCGAGGTCGCAGGTCCACCCGGTATTTCCAGCGGTGTGCGCCGCCGGGAACGGCGTAGCGCTCAACCTCCCCGTGGCCATCCGTCGCGGACAGCTTCTCCCGCTCAGCCGGCGTCAGCTTAATCCACGGGACTTCCACCCAGGCGCCCCGAACGCTGTGCATCGCGCCACCGTGGTCCATGTTCAGCACCGCCCGCGGCTCCGGCTGAACGGTGGACCGCTCCGGCTGCTCCCCCACCAGTGCCGCGTCGATGACCATGCGCGCGTCGTCCGGCTTCAGGATGCCGATCACGATCCGATGGACGGCGGCGGCGTCACGGTTGATCGTCGGGCCGATCTCGGTGTCCAGGCTGGACAGGTAATCCACCCACCGATGCTTGGACGCGGCACCGCGGCCCAGCCCCAGCCGGTCGGCGCGCTGGGACCGGTACGCCCAAACCAGCATCTCCCACACCGTGACCGGTTGCCGATCATCCACAGCGGCGATACTGGAGAGGCTCGGAGATGAATTGAACACGCGCTCTTCTCCAAACTTCACAGTGATCACGCTGCATCCTCCACGCCACTATCGTGAGAAACGTATTTTACTCCAAACCTACTGTCTTGTGAACTTCTGTATTGGTAGGTCGCGTTATCAAACCACAGACCGCACTTTCCTTCCCAATCACCGTTCCTCTGCTTGGCAATGTTGAGAATGACGGGAGGCATGTTCCGCGCATTGTCCAGTTCGGACGCGGCAGAACCGTCACCCCTGTCGGCCTTCTCGGAAAGCTGCTTGATCTGGTCCTCGAGCTTCCTGTTCCGCCACACGCCGAGAATGTTGAAGGCGTTCGAACCGATCTCCGACGCGCCCTTGATGTCCTCCGTCTCCGGCGCCGTGCCGCCGGTCTTGGTGTCCGCCTTGCGCGAATGGGCGACGAGGTGGATGTGGACGCCCTTCTCGACGGCCCAGTTCACCAGCGTGAACACCGCCTGCTCCTGCCCCTGGTAGTCCTCCGACCCGATGCCGAGGCGCATCAGACTGTCGATCACGAACACGTCGCAGCCGTAGCGGCACCGGGCGTATTCGAACACGTCCAGCAAGGGCTGCACGCCCGTCTTGCCGACGAGGTTGAATGTCCACAGCCACTCGTCCATCCAGCCCATGATCCTCCGGATGAACGGTTCGGTCGGTCGATCCACGTTCCCGGCCTGCTTGACCATGCGGCGCAGGAACTGCGGCGGCGCCATCTCCAGCGACGCGATGCAGACCTTCGCGCCCTGGTTCCCCCACTCGACCCCGGCGTGGGAGAGGATCTGGGACTTTCCGTGACCGCTCGGCCCCGTCCAGATGGAAAACTCACCCGGTCGGAACAGCAGCCGGTCGCGGACCTTGCCGTAAGGCAGCGTGTAGCCGACCCGCTGGCCTTCCACCGGCCAGAACAGCCGGATCACGTCGTCCGTGAATTGCCCGGCGCGCACCAGCTCCGGCGGGTCCATGGTGGCCGCCATCTCGAAGCACCGGCGGATCTCCGCCTCGGGGATGCCCGCGGTCAGGCAATCGTTGGCGTCCTTGTGCGGCAGGATCACCCGTCGGCAACGATGGCGGCCCAGCCGGGCGACGATCTCCTCCACGGCGGCTTCCCCCTCGGGGTCGTTATCCAGCGCGAGGTAGATCGTCTCGAACCGCAGCAGCCGCTCGTACTCGGCTTCGATCCAGCGCTGCTTCTCGCCCTTGCCGCCGCCGAAGGGCACCGACAGGGCCGGGAAGCCGTAGTCGAACAGGCTGGGCGCGTCGATCTCGCCCTCGCAGATCGTCACCTCGCGGGCGTTGCGGTCGATGACCTGCCAGCCGAACAGCACGGGTTCGCAGTCGGGCTCCACCCGCTGCTTCCGCTTGTCGTCGATGGGCCGGTATTTCACGAACCGCAGTTCGCTGTCGACCAAGGAGGGGAACACGATGGTCCGGCCTTGCTCCCCGATCCGGTAGGCGGCGATGGCGCGCTCCGACAGCTTCCGCGCCCCGGTCAGGTAATCCTTCACGGCGCTCTTGGGGGCGGTGCAGGACGGCTTTGCCGGCCGGCGATAGGCCTTCTCGCGCTTCTCGAACTGCGGCTTCTCCAGGCCGAGCCACGCCCGGATTTCCTCCAGGGCCTCCGGAAGCTGGATTTGCTTCACGGCGCACCACAGGTCGATCAGGTCCCCACCGTCCCCGCCCGCGGCGAAGTCGGTCCACACCCCCGCCTTGGCACCGGAAATGCAGACCTTCAACGACCGGCCCGGCTCGCCCTGGATCGACCCGACGCACCACTCCCGTCCCTCCAGGATGCCCTTCGGCAGAAGCCGTTCGGCAACCTCCCCTGCCCGCCCCTCCAGGGTGCGCTTGATCGCGGTGATATCGATCATCACAGCACCCCCATCGCTTCGTACTCGCGACGGATGTCCACGATCACGGCCTCGGCGGTGGCGTCCTCCTCGTCGTTGAGGATGCGCCCGACATACTCACGGGGGACGTCCTTCGTGCCGGCCAGTTCGAGAACCTGCATGACCCGACGGTCGTCGTAATCGAGTTTTTTCCGGAGCTTCGTGACCAAGCCGCCGGCCTTCGTCCCCAGCAGTTCCCGACCTCGGCGATAGACGTCACTCTCGCCGGGCGCCGCGGCGCCCGTAGAGGCGTAAGCCTCTACGGAATGGTTAGGTTCTGGTTTGGGTTCGGGTTCGGGGGTTCCTGACTTGCGTTCCAGGGTATCGGATACCCTATGGCATACCGTATCGGATACCCTGCCAGTGCTCGGTTCCAGGGAATCCGGCACGAGCAGGGATACGGTTTCCAGGGTCCGGAGAAGCGATATCGCATACCCGTCCGGATACCGTTCCCCGTGCGGCTGGATAGCCCTTACCAAGCCCGCCCAGACGGCTGTTCCGCGCGGCACGGCCTCGATCAGCGGCAGCATACTCTTGCCGACCTTGCCGTTCTCCGGCGGGTTGTGGCGCAGGAAATTGGCGATCAGCGTCCAGCCCGTCTTGGCATCACGAACGATGAAGCCGACCGTCTCCAACTCGGCGATGGCGGCCACGGCCTGCTCCGGTTCGAGGTGCAAATCCTCCATCAGGTAGCCGGTCGGAAGCCGGAAACAGCCGATGGAGTTGCTGTGCGGGCCGGTCAGCAGGTACAGCGCCAGCCGTTGCGCATCGCCCGACAAGGTGATGGTCTTCGGGTCCGTCCAGAACGACGTGTAAACCTTCCCATAGGTCCGCATCATGCCACCTTTCTGCCGCCCAGGGAGGCGGGGTTTCGGTCGTTGTCGTCATGAAGATCAGCCGGCGGGACCAGCATGGCCCGCGGCGGGAATGTGTCGCCGCCGACCAGGAGCAACAGGTCCGGAGCGAGGCGGCGATAGGACTCCAGGCGTCCCATGTCTCCATGCGCCAGAGCTTCGGCCAGGGCCTCGGCAACGGCACGCGGGCCGAGACCGTGGACATGCTCCGCGATGCGCTGGAGACGGACCTGTTCAGCCTGCGGGAGGGCGCAGAAGCTCATCAGGCGTGGCCCTCCATATCGTCGGCGAGGGCGTCCAGACGGTGCGCGATCTCGCGCAGATCGTCGCGGTTCACAGTCGCCTCGCGAATGCACTCCCGCAGGTCGGCGATGGCGCCGCGCAGGCGTGTGGCCGGGGGCTGCGGGCGGACCATGCGCAGGCGGGCCCTGAACGGGCCGCGGATGATGGTTCTGGTCATACGGCACCTCCCGCCGGGCGGCGCCAGGGCGGGTTGTAGCCGGCCTGCATCGCCACGGCCTCCAGCACGTCGCTGGCGCTGTCCAGGCAGCGCTGTGGGATCAGGCCGTCTCCGGTTCCCACCGGGCCGCGGGCGAGCCGCAGCTTGACCAGCGCGCCGACCATGGTCGTGATCGGCGCATCGGTGATCTGGTTCTCCAGATCCGCAACCACCTGAAGCGCCGGCTGCCACACCTCGTCGGGCTCGGAGTCGGGAATGGCGTTGTAGCGCTCGTCAGCGACGGTGTGCTGGCGCTCCAGTTCGAGAAGGTGCGACACCTCGGCGCCGCCGGGTCCAGCCTCAGCGCCGGGGCCGAAGCCCATCAGCGCGGAGAGGCGCATCAGTTCGGAAACGGTGGCCGACAGGGCATTGATGTCCGCCAGCGCCGACCGGATGAGAGCCGTCTCGACGGCGCTGCCGTCCGCCTTCTCATCGAACAGGGCGACGGACAGCGTCAGCTTGGCCTGCACAGCCTCCAGCGTGCCGGAACGGTCGGCGGCCAACTGGTGCGCCATGCCCTCCATATCGGCCGCCAGCGTCACCCAGCGGTCTTCCAGCTCGTTCAGCCCCGCTGCCTCCCGTTCGGCTTCGTACTGCGCGACAGCCGTGTCCAGCCGCTCGTGGAGACGACGCTTGGTGCTGTCCGCATAGCGGCAGCCGTCAATCTCGTCATGGCGGGTGATGCACCAGCCGCGAGGCCCAACGATGTAGGGGCGGGCCGGACTTCGTTCCGCCAGCGCTGCGTGCCGCTGGTCCATGTCTTCACCCAGGCGCAGCCATTCCCGGTTGGCGGCCTGCCACGCGTTGAGGAGTGCGGAGGCATGCATGGCCTAGGCCCTCCCCATCGCGTCACGAACATCGACCTCGGTCTGCTCGCGCAGCAAGACCTCCAGTTGGTGGGCGTGCCGGGAGTAGAACCCGACGGCGATCTGCGCCTGGGCCAACTGATCGAGCGTGCTGCGGAACAGTTCCCGCAACACGGTGATTTCGTCCTGCGCAAGGCCGAGCGCCCGTTCCATGTGATAGCGGGCGCTGTCCTGGACCATCGCCGCGTGGCCGAGCTGGGTGGGGCGGCGGCGGGCCTTCGGGTCCTTCAGGATGAGTTCCGCCAGGACCGTAAAGTCCTGCGCCTGGGCGATGTGGAACGTGATCCTCCGCTGTTCCGACAGGCTGTCGTAGGCGGCGATGACCAGTTCAACCGCCTCGGCACGCGTGGAGCGGGCCATTTGCTGTCGGACAGCGCCGTCGCCCCCGGATGTATCGTCGGCAGTCATCAGACGGGCTCCCCGCGCTCAAGGGCGCTTTCCAAGTCGGCGTAGGCTTCGGGGTTAGCGATGTCGGTGTCGGGCCAGAAGGCCACGACTTGCCGAAGGGCCTCGGGCGTGTGACGGAGAACCCACCACCAGACCCGGTAGTTGAGTTCGTGAAAAGCGGCGTCCGCCTCGTCGGGGACCCTTTTCATTCGCCCCGCCTGCCAGCCGTGCCAGTAGGCCCGAGACCGGTCGGTGCCCGGCTCTCGGCTGTTGGGATCTTCGCCAACGCGCCGGCCCGCCGTTATCTCCGCGTCGCCCAAACGTTCGAGACGTTCGAGGTCGCAAAGTTCCATCACCGGAACCTTTACGCCCCGAGCCCAGAGAGCGTCGTAGCTCGCCAGCTTGCCCAGATGGCTTTCCGGGGCCTGCGGCAGCGGTGGGGCAGCGTTCAGGGCGACGAGCATGGAGTCGACCATCGTCCGCAATGACGTGCCGTCCATCACGACACCTCCGTCAGCAGAGAGCCCGCGATGCCCGGCAACGCGTCGCCGTCGAACTGCGGCCCGCTCATGTGGGCGGACAGCAGCGCCGCGCCGATCCCCGGCAGGTTCATCCGCCCGAGTTGACGAACGCCGCCCTTGGTGGACCCAAACCACTCGCGGGCCATGGCCTGAAGGCCGGGTTCAGCCGCGAGAAGGAGAACTGTCGCGGAGCAGATGTCCCGCGCCCGCAGCACTTCCTTGCTCCGATCGGTCCCGTCCAGCGACAGCAGTGTCACCGTCAGCACCGTCCGAGCGCTCCGCACCGCCCCGGCGACGTCGGTCGCGAAGGTGCCGCCGCGGATCATATGGCCGCCACTCGACGCGCCCTTCAGCAAGGCCGTCAACCCACTCTTGCCCACGGCGTCCTCGATGCCGTCCGAAAGGAGGTTGGAGACGAGCATGGCCCGCCCCAGCCATGGCTGCTTGCGGAACGCGACGCGGAATTCCCCACCCTCCTTCAGGAGGAGAGCGGCGTTGGCAGGATCGAACCTCTGCGCCCAGACGTAAGGGGTGATGTTCATGGTCACACCTCCGCCTTCGACTGCCATGACGGGCAGTTCAGGTTGAGCGTCTTCCCGAACTCGCGGGCACCCTTGGCGCACCCATGCTCGATGGTAAAACCGCCTTCTGTCGGCAAACGGTGCTGGACGTTGGCGCCGCAGGTGGCACACGCCTGCGTGTCGGGGTTATGGATGCAGGTATTGGCGTGCGCCTGCATCTGGGCGCGGCTCGATCCGGTCTTCCGGCAGGTCGGGCAGCGGTAGCGGGTCACCGTGAACGGAGTCACGGCGTGGGTGGGCTTCTCCATAGCCAGCTCCTCAGTGCTGGATCGTCTGGTCGGACGGGGAGTGCGACTCGGCGGACGTTGCGGCGATCAACTCGGCCACGATGCCGAACTTCCAGCGCAGCCAGTTGGCCGAACCTCCATGCTCACCACCCTTTGCCGGCGCTTCCCACTGCGCGAAGGGCTCGCCCTTGGCGGTCGGGTGCCAGGGGGTGGTCTTGGTACCTCCCTTGATCTGGAAGCCGTGCCGCTCCAAGAGGGTGTTGACCATTCGACCGGACAGAGCCCCCTGACGGGTGCGGACGCCGATCTCGACGCCGATCTCCGTTGGCCCGAGCACCTTGGGATGGTCCGCCGGCAGGAGTGCCTGAACGGGCTTGGCATCAGGCCGGACGACGCCGCCCGATCCCAAGATGTCCACGCCGGTCTGAGCGAGGATAGCGCGGTTGGCGGCGAAGGCCGCTTCGCTGGTGCTGAAGCCTGCCGCCTTGAATGAACGCAGACGGTCCCGGAACTGAGCGTCGGGGGTCTGGCTGCGGGCCGGCGCCAGAGTGGGAGCGATGGAGACGCCCGGCGCGACCACATACCCCTTGGTGTCGATTTCCTCGATCCACTCAGTGACCTTCACCGCGAACTTCGCGCTGCACCACTGGGCGAGATGGTAAGCGATGCGCGGGTGAACCCAGGTTCCCCCGCCACGGTCAGGCCGACCCGGCTTGGAGGTGATCAGGCTATCCCTCGGAATTCCGAGGGATAGAGCCAGTTCATTCACAAACGCCGCAGTGCCGGAATTTTCCTGATAATGCGACCACTCCTTCCCGTTCGCCTTGCACATGGAGGTGGCGTTCAGGTAGCCGTCGAGCCGTTGCCCAATGGTGGTCTTGTTAAACTTACGGGTGATCGGGGCAGGCACGTTGCCCGTCTGTTCTCCACATGCGTTCTGGACGCACGGGTTCGTCGCCGCCATATTGCGGTTGCTCATTTCGTCTCCTTGGGAAGGGAGTGGGTGAGTTAGTGAGTCTGCCGTTGGCGCGGCAGGTTCAGCACGGCAGCGGGGCCTTTCGTTGGCGCGAGGGCGCCCCGCTGTTCGTACTTGTTCGGTCTTCGTGTCATGCCGCGGCTCCCGTGGACTTGGCTTCCTGCTCCTCAATCCAGCGCAATAGCGTGGATTTGCGGGCGCAAATTAGGGCGCCGATCTTAAAAGTTGGAAGCCGCTTGCGCTGATGGTAGACCTGTCTGGGGTCGAGACCTATGAATTTGCCGATGGCTTCGGCCCCATGAAGCATGTCTTCAGCCAAAGACGGAGATTGCTTAAGAGCCTCTCCTATTCGTTGAATACTTTCCATATTGTGTCATCCCTATCAGCGATCAGATCAGCCAATCTTTTTAATTCATAGCTTAGCACGGACCTCTCAATTCTTAGGCCCCTATTGTATTTAACGCTGAGCTCTTCTGCTGATTTAATTCTAGAAACTTCATCAACTATATATTTATCTTGACTCGCCACCAGAGATTCAATGAACTCTCGCTCTTCCGTTGGCCCATAAAAATAATCGATCCCGCCACAGCTAATACTTATTGTTTGTATAAACTCCTTAAATCTGATCTCCATATGACAGAAATTCAACATGCCGCCATCCATGTAAGGGTCATGCTCCTCACCTCCCATTGCATCTAAAATATTGGCAAGAGTTCGCTCGAATATGTCGTCACTCGCCGCGCCAAATTTATCTTTTATTGGATCTTTTGATGTTTCTTCACCTAGCTCATCCGCTTTATACAACAATACCAAAGATCCAAAATCTCTAACTACTTCAGCAGAATTCTTTGCTATATCTGTGCAAAGAAATGATATCAGCATCCTCGCTGCATCAAGGGCGCTCATACGCGCTGCCGACGCCCCTCTTCCGCTCTTTGATATCAATCCACCTTCTCGCAGATGCCGAGCATGCATTGCGACTGTTGGCTCTGAAATGCCGAGGACCACAGATGTTTTTGTAACGAGATCGCTGAGGCGTGCCATTTTTTTTGCTCCCCTTGCCAACGGACCATAACTCCGATGGGGATTGTCGTCAAGCCCCAAAGGATTTAAACTCCGTTGAGGTAGTTCGCATCGGTCGGAATTGATCGCAAGGTGGGAAGAAAGAATGGCATCCGTACGCAAACGCACCCTCCCCAGCGGCAAAGCCGTCTGGCAGGTGGACTACAAGGATCAGGGTGGCAAGCGCCGCTCGCGGCAGTTCAAAACGAAGAAGGAGGCAGAGGCATACGAGACCAAGGTCCGCAATGAGGTGGTGTTCGGCATCCACACCCCCGACTCCACATCCATCACCGTCGCGGAAGCGGCCAAGCTGTGGCTGGAAACATGTGAAGGTGAGTCCCTTCAGCCGGTCACTCTCAAAGGGTACCGGGAGTATGTGAAGCTGCACATCAATCCACGCCTCGGCGCGGTGAAGGTGTCCAGGCTCACCCGCCCCCAGGTTGAGACGTTCAAGGACGAACTGCTGAAGGTTCGATCCCGCGTCTTGACCCGCAAGGTGGTCGCCGCGCTGGGCGCCATTCTGAAGGACGCGATGCGCCGGGGCCTTCTCGCTCACAACGTCGCGGTCGGCGTGATGGTGAAGGAACGCCGGGCCGAGGACTTCGACGAGGCGGACAGCGATATTGACGACGTCGACCGCATTCCGACAAAGGAAGAGGTGCGGATGATGCTGGAGAAGGCCAGCGAGTTGTGGCCGCTTTCCATCATGGAAACCGACGCAAAGACCGGCGAGCAGAAGACGCGCCCGATCCCCTGGCGTCCGCTGATCACGGTGACGGCATTCACCGGAATGCGCATCTCCGAAGTGCTGGGCCTGACATGGCAGAACGTCGACCTTCGGACCGGGCTGGTGAAAGTCCGCAAGCGCGTGGACTACCGCCGGCAGGTTGGGCCGGTGAAGTCGAAGATGGGCCGCCGTGAAATCCCCATCCCCCCGGCGGCGGTGCAGCTCCTCCGGGAATGGAAAATGGCCTGCCCGCCTTCGGAAATGGGATTGGTTTTCCCGTTCTGGGATGGCCAGCCCATGCACTACAACGTCGCCCGCAAACAGTGCCTTCGACCGCTGCTGGTCGCCTGCGGCTTGGTCGAAAAGCCCAAAGCCAAGCCGACCCCCGAAGAGACCGAGAAGCCGGACGCGAAACCCATCTATGGGTTCCACAATCTTCGGCATTTCGCGGCATCGATGTTCATCGAGTTGGGCTGGAACGCCAAACGCATCCAGGCCCTCATGGGGCACAGCACCATCACCATGACGTTCGACCTGTACGGCCACCTGCTCGACAGGCAGACCGATCACTCATCGGCTATGGCGGCGCTGGAGTCGAGCCTGTTTGGCAAGAAGTAGAAGTTGCAACATACCGCTGCAGTAAGCAGCAACACGGCTGCAACACAAAATCCAAAAGCCTAAGTAAATCAATAGGGGCACACGGCTTTTGGTACCGCCATTCCCAGGTTCGAATCCTGGCGCCCCAGCCAACCTCCTCCTAAGTATTTCAATCGCTTAGTGTTTTCGGTGCTTCGCAGTCGGCGAAACCCGTGTGGGCCACAAAAGGGGCCACACGAAGGGCCACATACGCCCCGCAGGTGTCGCGTGACTTCTTACCTCAAGCGCAAGGGCGACCGGCTGGTGTTCCGCCGGCGCATTCCCCAAAAGCTCATTGCCCGCTTTGGCCGGTCCGAGCTAGCAATACCTTTAGGCGACATCGGGCCGCGCGCTGCACGCGCGCGAGCACGCGCTTTTGCTGCTCAATCGGATGATCTGTTCGACATGGCTGACCGTAACCTGCACTTGTCCCGCGATGAGATTAGCGCCCTTGCGCGGCGTTGGTTTAGGGAAACGAGCGAGGATTACGAAAGCCGCCTTAGGTCCATGCCGCAGAACGACTCTGGAGCTACCGAGCGCGAAACCGAAATGGCCGAGGAAGATCGGCAAGCCACGCGCTCCATGCTGGCTGACAACCATTGGCTCGCAGCAAGCGAGATTGTCGACCGGCTGCTCGCTGATGCAGGCATTAACTTCTGGAACGGAGAGGAACCGGAATATCGCGAGCTGTGCAGGCTGGTGCTGCGTGCCTCAACGCAAGCGGCCGAGATCCATCTGGCACGCCTCAAGGGCGATTATGCGGCGCCCCCCACCGACCCAGCTTTCATTGAGAAGCCAGCGCCGGCCATCGTGCGCGTCATCGCGCCAGCGCCGAACCCCGCGTCCCCCAGTGCCACGCCAGCGCCCGTTGCGCCGCTATTTACGGCTGCCGTGGCCTCCTACACCGCCGAAAAGAACCGGGCCGGGGAATGGCGGGGCAGCACCGAGCATCAATACCGGCGCTTCTATGAGCTGTTCTCGGGCTTCTTGGGCGACCGCCCTGTAAACGCCTACACACGCGCCGACATCGGCCGGTGGGTGGAGGCGTTGCAACAGATTCCCTCGACCTACGGCCAATCCACAGCCCTCCGCGGCAAGACCCTCAAGGAGCTAGCTGCCTACACCGCCGCCAATCCTTCCGTTGAGCCGGTGACGGCCCGGACGGTTCAGAAGCACACCATTGCCCTGTCGGGCTTCTTCGGCTGGTGCCGGGACCGGGGCCACATAGACGACAACCCGGTTACGCGCTCCTTCCGCTACAAAAAGGACCGCCGGGCACGGGAGCAGCGGGCCGCATGGGAAGCATCAGAGCTGAACAAGCTGTTCGCCTCCCCGATCTGGACCGGCTGCAAATCGGAGTCTCGCCGCTCGGCACCGGGCACGCTCATGCTGCGCGACGCGCTCTTCTGGATACCGTTGATCGCCGTGTTCTCCGGGATGCGCCTGGAGGAGATCGCCGCGTTGCGCGTCGAGGACGTGCAGACTGATTCCGGCATCGCCTTCTTCGACATCACACCAGCGGGGGGAAAGCTGCTGAAGACCGCCGCAGCCGTGCGCCGCGTCCCCGTCCATAAGGAGCTGGTCGGCATCGGTTTCCTGCGCTACGTCGAGCAGCAGCGGCGAGCCAAGGTAGAGCGGCTGTTCCCCGAACTCCAACCTGGAGGCCCGGACAAGCGCTTTGGCTTCTATCCGACGAAGAAGCTGAGCCGGTACTTTGATGCGGTGGGCATCCCCGATCTGGACGTTCACGGGTTTCGTCATGCCGCGATCACCGGGTTGCAGCGCGCCGAGGTAGCGGAGCCGATCATCCGCGATCTGGTCGGCCATGAGGGGAGTGGTTCGGAGACGCATCGCTATTCCAAGGGCTACCCCCTCCCCCAGCTCGCCGACGCGCTCAATCGGCTGGCCTACCCCGGCCTACAGCTCGACCACCTCAAGCCCTGACAGGTTATGCGCTCCGCGAATCCCGTCGATTCCTGGAGCGCATGACTCCGGCCCCGGAAGGCGCTTTGTGTCATCTCTAAACGCTCGTATAGTTATGACACAGACGATGCGCCACGGGGAGCCGGCCATGACGAAGGCGATTGCATACCTCCGAGTTTCGACCCAGGCGCAGGGCAAGTCCGGCCTCGGCATCGACGCGCAGCGCGACGCTATCGCCCGATTCGCTGAGACCGAGGGCATTGAGATCATCGCCACCTTCGAGGAGCATGAAACCGGCAAGGGGGCCGACGCCCTCGACCGTCGCCCCCAACTCGCCGCTGCGCTGGCCGCCGCACGCAAGGCGAAGTGCCCGGTCATCGTCAGCAAGCTCGATCGGCTGTCCCGCGACGTGCATTTCATCTCCGGCCTCATGGCTCAGCGCGTCGCCTTCATCGTCGCTGAGTTGGGCGCCGATGCAGACCCGTTCATGCTCCACCTCTACGCCGCCCTGGCGGAGAAGGAGCGCTCCCTCATCGCCGAGCGTACCCGTGTGGCGCTGGCCGCCAAGAAGGCCCAGGGCGTGCTCCTCGGCAACCGGACCAACCTCGCTGAAGCTCAGGCCAAGGGCGCAGTGGTGAACGCGGAGAAGGCCAGCGCCTTCGCCGCGAAGGTGCTGCCGATCATCGAGAGCATCCCCGGTTCGCTGAATGCGAAGGCGAAGGAGCTGAACGCACGCGGCATCCCCACGGCGACAGGCAACGGCACCTGGACGGCGAAGGCCGTGCAGCGCGTCATGCAGCGGGTCGCTTGACCGGGTGAAACAGCGAAGGGCGCCCAACCGGGCGCCCTCTTCCATCATGCCGCCTTCTGTGCTGCCTGTAGGCGCAGCTCCCGGCGTCGCTCCCTACGCCTCTCCAGTATGCGCGCCCGCTTCGCTTCCTTCTCGGCAAGGCGCGTGGCTCGTATCGGTGCCCTGAGTTCGTCATACTCACGGCGCCACGCGGCTCGCTCCTCCTCCGTGGGCAGATGATCGACCGTTGCCGGAGCGCCAAATGCAACGCTGACAACCTGTACGCCGTTGCCCGGCCGCGGTCCGTTCTCTTCCAGGTCCGTCATGATGCAGTCCAGAGCATCGGCCTCCGGCATGCCGCCCCAGCGCTCGTCATCCAGCACGATGGTCACTAACGCCATTCGATTGAACTCCACGTGGCTGAATCAATCACTATAGAAAGGTGTAGCATTCGCGAAAATCGAGAAGCTATTTGAAGATGTTCTCAGGCCAGGAGCGAGCTCTCACAGTCTGCGCTGACAGATAGAAACAACAGATGAAGTTATAGGTTAAGCTATAGCCTATTCGTATGCTAACTATGCCGAAATTATAGGAATAAAAAAGCAGGTCTGCCATGAGGCGGAATGCCTTCGATACTCCCGCCGGGGCGCAGAATCGGGCAACAGGCAACAGACATCGCCGGCCGAGGCTCAAGGCGATTTGACATCCGTTTGGATTTTTAGGATAAGGGAAGTGCCGGTGGCGCTGCGAACGCCACTGGTACAATCGCGCAGCTCCGACAAGCTGCGGATCGGTCATCGTGTGTGTGTGGGTGCGAATGTAGCACCCGGCACGATCCCAGACAACGCGTTGCTGCGCTCCACTTTGACTAGGAGCGCAATTCGATGACTATCAATCAAGCTCGTGATCTTCTCTCGAAGCACGGCATTTGCTTGACGCATGAGGCTGTCCGCGTCTGGTGCGTCCGGCATGGCGTTGGCGTGCGTCGCGGCGGGCGCTGGGACGTGCTGACCGACCGGTTGGCCGCTCACGTCTCCATGACCGTCGCCGAACTGACCGAGGAGGCCCGGCAATGAAACGGGCGCAACGCACATCCGTGGAAACCTTCTACCGGCCGATGTCGCCGCTGGAGAAGGTGCGGTGGATTGCGGCGATGTCCTGCGACAAGAAGCTTCCGGCGCAAGCCAAATCCCTCGGGGCGGCACTTATCACGGTGTGGCATCACGGCAAGAGCGGCACCCTCTGCCCATCATACGAGGCGATTACCGAGAGAACCGGCTTGAGCCGGCAGCAGGTCAAAGACGCCTTCCGCGCCTTGAAGACGCACGGCTGGATCGAGAGCAAGCGCCAGCATGACGAGAAGGGCCGAGAAATCAGCGCAAAGCGCCGTCCGGCGTGGCCGGCCGTGGTGTCTATAGACACCACGGAAAGCGAGACGGAGGGGTCTACAGACACCATCGGGGAGGTGTCTACAGACACCACCGAGGAGGGGTCTATAGACACCACAAACAGAGTGAAGGGAAAACCGGGTGAAGAGGAACAGGTATCTTACCCTCTGTTTAGAACAGAGCGGGCCGGCGAGGTCGCTTCGCTCCCTTCGCCGGCCGACACCTCATTGAGTTCCGGCGAAGAGGCTGACCAGCTTCCCGCCGGTAATCCTGACACTCCGCCGGCCGCGCCGGAGGCGGACCCGCTTTTCCGCCTTCTCATGAACGCCCCGCCGGTCGAACCGCTTCCTTCTGGAATAGCGGTCCGGTCGCTCGCTCCGTCTGCCAATTCACCGGCAGAGGCCGCCACTCGCTCGGCTGCGCTGGCCGATGCCCGAGCAATTGTCTTCTCCATGCCGGTCGCACAGCGCATCGCCAGCGCCCGGCAGGCCGCCGAAGCTCTCGGCCTGTCCGACATCGCCCCGGACGACACCGACCGGCTGGCCGAGTATGTGGCACTGCGGATCGTACGCAACGCCGCGTAGCCCCAGGTAGCGCCACCGGAGCCGCACAGGACGCAGCTCCGGTGCCATTTTGACAGAAATCGTTAATGCAAATATAGTTATGAAAATGGCCTATCGAGCCACCTTCAGAACATAGGCGACTGCCAATGAAGTTCGTTCACTGCCCCACTATCGGAACTATTGAAGACCACCTCTTCTTCAATAGTCCATTTATCTCAGGCGTATCGCTATTTCGCGTTCGTTCCGAGCAGATTTCTACCTTCTCCGCCACTCGCGCTGCTTCGCACGAACTTGACGATGCCGACGCCGCCGCGTTGCTGGCCGGCATCGCCGACGCCGCAACGGCCGAGCTCGCCGCGTTCCGAGCTGACCTCGCCCGACGCGCTGAGGCGCTGAAGAAGCTGGTGGCCGACGCTCAGCAGCTCGCC
The DNA here is from genome assembly GCF_007827815.1 of Azospirillum brasilense. Classification (GTDB taxonomy): domain Bacteria; phylum Pseudomonadota; class Alphaproteobacteria; order Azospirillales; family Azospirillaceae; genus Azospirillum; species Azospirillum brasilense_C. The sequence goes on along the minus strand of NZ_VITH01000019.1, from coordinate 69,976 downwards.
GAGCTGCCGGCCGACCTCACCGCCGACCGCGCGACGGTGCGCGCCTACATCGCCGAGGCCGAGGCCATCATCGCCGCCCCCGCCCCCGATGTCCGGGCCGGCGAGAACGTCGCCCGATGGGGCGTCCGCTTCGAAGGCAACACCGCCCCGACCCTGGCCGCCGTTGAGCGCTTCGAGGGCGAGATCAAGAAGCTCGCTGCCGTGCGCGACACGGCAGGCAAACGCAGGTCCGAGCTGGAGACCGCGCTCGCCCGAATGGACTCGCCCGAAGCGGCCGGCCGGCTGGCCAGTGTGAGACTGCAACGTGATCTCACGCGGCGCGTGCCGGGGCTCGTGACCGAGTTCGGCGACGCACAGAAGGCCGCCGCCGCTGCGTTGGCCCGTATGAGCACCGTTGCTGCCGCCCTGGAGGGGATGCTTCATGGCCGCGCGTAAATCCTCGCTCATCCGGCTGGCCGCACGGATGACCACTGCCATCTACGGGCGCGTCGCCCTGCCGCTGAGCGGAATCGCGGCAACCTTCGGCATGTCGCGCCCAACGCTCTATAGCTTGATCGGCGACCTGGACGTGGGCGCCGGCCTCGCCCCGAACGATGCCACCCTCCGCTCCGCGCATGAGGACGACATCGGGCGCGCCCTTTCCGATGAGGAATGGACCGGCGCGCGCCGGGCAGCCGGCGACCTGATCGCTTCGAACTATCTGCGTCTTGCCGCGAACGCCATCGGGCGTGACCTTCAGAAGGAGGCCGCGCAATGCATACCCTGATTGAGCGGGCGCTGGCCGGCGAGGATATCGACGCAGCCGAACTTGACCGCGCGGTCTTCGTCTCCGAGGCGAAACGCCGGCAGGCCGAGGCCGAGCAGCAGGCCGCCCCGTCGCGCGACGCCGAGCACGTGGCACTGCGCGGAGTGAGCCGCATTGCTGCCGCGCTGGCCGCGCGCCGGGGTTAGCCGCCGTGTCCGTCTCGGACCTCTCAGCCGACGACCTGGAAGGCTACGCCACCGGCCGGTTGAATCAGAGAGACCTCGCCGTCAAGGCTGGCGTCTCGCGCCAGCGGATCGGGGCCTTCCTGAAAGCCCGTGGGATCGTGCGCAGCGAGTCCGAGGCGCCAGCCGCCCCTACCCCAGCGCCCATGACCTTGGGACTCGCCAGCGGCCTTCCCACGGCCGGCGCCGGGCGTTCGAACAGCGCGCCCTCGCCCGAGCAAACGGCCGAAGCGCTGCGCGGGCTCGTAATCGGCGCGTCTGGCGACTTGCTGGTCCAGATCGCCGCACTTGCCCGAGGCGAGAATGTCCGCCTCGGCGCCTCCGCCTTGAAGGCCGCCGTTACCGCGCTTCAGGGCGTCGCCGACGTGCTGGAGCGCGTCGGCGTCGTCCAGTTCGGCGAGGAGGGCGACGCGGTTGAGGAGCTAACTGTGCGCGTCATGACGGCCGAGGATGCCGAGCGGATGCGGCAGACCATGGAAGCCGAGGCGGCTGACGGGTTCCACAATAATCCCGCCGACGACGTAGACGCCTCACCCTCTCTGACGCCAGCGCCCGCACCGGTACCTCCGGCCAGTATCCCGCCGGATCTCCGCCAACGCCTCGGCGCCTTTGCGCTACAGCAAGGCGCCGTCTCCCTCCGACAGCTCGCCTTGGCTATCGACGCGCCAGCGCCGCGTGCACTCGACGCGCTGGCTGAATCCGTGGCCCGGCGCACCGAGGCCGATGAGACAGCCCTTGCCGCAGTTCTCGCCCGCCTCCAGGCGTAACGCCGGCCTGACCACACCAGCCGAACGGGCACCACTCGGAATCCGCGCCACCCGTCGCGACGCAGATTTGAAGGGTAACGCCATGAGCATCAGCGTCGGCAGCATCCACGCAACTCTCAACCTCAACTCCGGCGCCTTCATCGCCGGCATCCGCAACGCCCAACGCGAGCTTCGCGTCTTCGTGAGCAGCACGGCCCGCGCCACCCGCTCCTTCGCCGGCCTCAACGCCGTTATCGGCACGCTGACCCTGGCGGCTGTAAGCTTGCGGCGCAAATTGGCCGACAGGTTGAAGCTAGCTTGCGCTCAGTGGTGGCCTCCGAGTTGCGCCAACAGATGCGGCCCGGCGGCATCCTTAACAGGTATTAACGATGCGGAAAGAGTTATGGACGGGGATAACCGGCCACTTGCGTCCAATTCCGTGCGGAACCAGGAAGAGGAGCAACGAGCCCGCGAACCCTGCTTGCGACAAACCAACATTCCAGCTAAAGACAGTACAAAATACCTGAAACGGTCCAGCTTGGTCTTGGGATAGCAACGTGGCAATAGCATTTCCATATTTTCCTATTCTCCTGGCAGTCGGAGCAGCGGCGATCTTCGCACCGGCATCGGCCGCTAGCGATGACCTGCTAACCGGGCGAACTCAGATCATTGATGCCGGAACACTCCTCGTCGCGACGACCCAAATTCGACTATATGGAATTGATGCGCCGGGAGCAGACCAAGCATGCAATGAACATGGTAGAGTTTGGAAATGTGGGAAGGCTGCTCACGCGGCGCTTGAAAGCTACATAGGAAGCAAAGATGTTGTTTGCTTTATTGAGGCAACAAATACAGACAAGGAAATCTTTGCCTCCTGCTTCGCCGAGGGAAAAGATGTTGCCGCTTGGCTTGTTTCTGAGGGCTGGGCCATAACAAATAAAAAAGCATCTCCTAGATACTCCAGCACCGAGGCCGAAGCGAAGTCGGCAAAAAGAGGTCTTTGGCGCAGTAAATTTGATAACCTTGGGTTTTCCCGATCCGCTGGAAAAACGTCATGAACCAAGGCTACAAAGAAAAAGTGAGCTTGAAAGAGGTGGCCGCAAAATGGGGCCTCAGGCTAATGCTCGTTATAAACTTTTTTATGTTTTTTGGGCTCTCATATCAATACGGCATCAGAGAGATTGTTAGACCAACTGAAGGCTGGAACTGGACTGACTTCATTACGATACTCCTAGCGATCTTGACCATTGTTCTAGCTGCGCTAGGAACTTTGATTGCCGTCGCAGCACTTTGGGGAATTCAAACCCTCCAGAACGGTGCCAGCGAGATTAGCCGAAAGACAGTAGAGGAGTATCTTAAATCGGCCCAATTGGATGGGAGGCTCAAAGCGCTTGTGCAGGAACATTACCAGAACTACATTGATTCGATGGAGGCTAAACGTCGGCTCGCCACCACAGAGGGGGAAGAGCCGCTATCTCCGGAGGATGCCGCTCTCGCAGGGGCACACGAAGATACGGATTGGAGAGACCTATGATGATGCTTGAGCCCGAATATATGGAGGTGGTTAAGCGTCACCAGCAGGAGTTTCCTATCCGTGTTGGGGCCCTTGCCCGCGAACTGGGCATCGAGGTCAAGACGACAGATATGCCTGATAACGTATCAGGCAGCCTTTCTCGATCAAGTGACAACCCAGAGAGATGGGTGATTCGCGTAAATCGCCGGCATTCAAAGAATCGTCAGCGGTTTACGGTAGCTCACGAAATAGCCCACTTTCTACTGCACCGGAACCAGATTGGACGCGGCGTCACAGACGACACGTTCTATCGAAGCAACCTTTCAGATAGCCGGGAACGTGAAGCAAACCGGCTTGCTGCGGATATCCTTATGCCATGGTCTCTGATCCGTCGCGCAACTGAAGAAGGTGCTCGGTCGGCAGACGACTTGGCGGAAGCATTTGGCGTCTCTACCGCCGCAATGCACATCCGCCTCGGCCTCCCGACATAGTCGCGGACTGTTCAACCCCCACTCGGATAGGGTATATAGCCTGAGTTGGATTAATCCGCTCAGGTGTACTATGCCGCCTTGGGAATCAAACTGCCGACGCTATTTTCCGATCATTCATGTCCTTCAGGCTGACCTGAAGGGCTTCAGTCAGTTGCCTGCAAGCGACGGTGAGCGGCTCTGCCCCATAATCCCGCTGGCCCAAGCTAACGGGGCTCACCGCTTCGACAACACCCTCAGAAAGGTGAGGGAGGCGATAAGCGGTAAGTCAAATCGGTTCATTGCCGATTTGGCTGACGATCTCGGCCAGTCGCTTCCAATTGGAGACATGAAAGATGTCCACCGCGATCTCCAACGGCTAGCGAGCTCCGCGAATAGCTATGCCGAATGGAGAAAGTTCATTTGCGAAAATGAGGATATGGTTCCGACTATCCGCATTGGAGCAGCGACAGCGGATCATGAACTCGATGCGCAAGTAGATGACTTTTTAAAGCTTGAGCGAGGCATTGTTATCAGATACAGGCCCCGCCGCCAAGGGGCTATTATTCCAAAAATCCAACACGTTATTCGTCGCATTGCCAGAGAAAAGGCTTTGGGAAGTCTTTTGATTGTAGTCGATCTTGAAGACATCCGAGAAAGCCTCACCCCATCTGCCGTCGCGGAAGCTATCATAACTGACTGCGCGGTTGCGGCAGGGGGGCATGAGATAATAGCCGCCACAGCTGCCACTAGCTTTCCTACTGGTTTTAACGGAGTTGCCACGGAGGTAAATGAATACCCCATTGTAGAACGGCAACTAAATAACAGTGTGGCATCAACCATGCGAGACTCCAACGTAAGAGTCTTGTATAGTGACTACGCATCGGCGCGAATTCGTGTAAAGGAACAAAGAGGCGGAACTGGGTATCCGCGCATCGACTATGCTGTAAAATCATCGTGGTATTCAAACAGACAGAAGGATGGGCTAGACGGCGCCGATGGCTATAAAGCCGCAGCTGAGTCCATCATAGACTGCGATGGCTGGATCGAGGAACTCGATATATATGGCGCCAACATGATCAGAGAAGCCTCAGAAGGAGTTCTAGAGAAAAGAGCTTATGCTAAATTTTGGGTAGGCGTTCGAATCAACCTCCACTTACACGCTCAGGCACGATACCACGACTCCAGCGAAGAGCTTATTGAAGCAGCAAAGGAGGACGATTGGGACGACTAACTCTCGCTTACACCAAACAGCCCCCTTATTTCTTCCGGCACTGGCCCAAAAAGCCTTTCCTCGCCTGACTGCTCAGCTAGCGTCAGAAGTACGTCTGCAGATGCACCAGCCTGAGCAACAGAAGGGCGCAACTGCCTCAGCAGTTCGCCCCAATCTTCTTCGGACTCCTGACCTTTGCGAGATACGGAACTCAATTTATAGGGGCTAAGAAGCTGAAGCGACTCAGATTTTATGCTAGATCCTTGAACAACAGACATAAAAGCATTAGAAAAACGTTGGTAGCGAGCCTTGACCGCACTGAGAACCTCCTCTCTCAATTCCGCAGAATTAAGTGAGTAGGCCGCTGATTCGAGTTGCACACGACGCTCGTCGCCATTAATCATCTTCTTTTTTTTCAGAATAGCCCTAAGCTCAATGGCCTTTAACATCTTAAGAAGGTCACCTTTTTCAAATTTTGTGGAAACCCGCCCGCGCTTGGGCACCCTAAACTCTATTTTCCCAGGCAATTCCCTAAAACACCAAACCTCGACACCGTCAGGGGCCGCTGACAATACATTTTCTTTGTGAACTTCATCTGCAACAATGGTAACCTTATCAAAATATCTAAGGTACGTTTGAACTTGTCCTAATAGCCGGTCAAGGTTGTCTGCAGCGCTCTTAATTTCAAACGCTTCGAGTCGCCGGCCTGCGACTGCAAGATCTGCGCGCCGTGCGCCTCCCGCTACCGCGAATTCACTCACGATAACAGCATCCTGAAGCTCACCTCGATCTCGAAGCCGTTCGATAATCGCACATTTGATGTGCGGCTCCAGCAATCGCTCGATTGGTCGCGGGCCTTGAACCATTGCTCTCTCTATCACACAACTACCGTTTGGCATGGTTCTAACGGTATTCTGCGGGCACGCCAACAGCGTTCCGGACTGGTGCCATGAGAGGTAGATTGCAGCTTTGCGCCTAAGGTGTCGCAGGCGTCAGATTTTCAGATCGCGGACAACCTTTTTAGCATATCCCTGCTCGCTCAGGTCATCATGTTTCTTGCTTCTACAAACGCGGGCATATCGTTCGCGATGATAATGAGCTCAGGCGACACCATTGACAGAGCCGCTACACGGGCCCACAGTCAGCCTCAAGCCGTCAGGAGCCACCGACTAAGTTATTGAATTTACATAGGGATGTTTGGTCAGCGTCAGGCTCCTGGCGCCCCAGCCAACTAATTTCCTGAGAATTCAGGTGCTTAACCCCACCCAACGGCGGGGTTTTGTGTTGCAGGGGTTGCAGACCGATTCACTGAGGAATCAACGGTTTACAAGATTTGCCGAAAATTCCGTGCAACGTGGATGCGACACGGCGACGGCCCCGCGTTCATTTTCTGTTCTAGTGAGACGACTCGGACTTCCGGCTTGAGCGATGATTGTCGCTGAGATAATCTTGATCCGGGCCGCTAAGCTCCTGTCTGGCTTGGCGGCGTTTGCGCGCTAAGGGGAATGCTGCGTTGGAGCAGCCGCGCTTGAGGCCGCGGCTTTTTGGGCCTGTACGTTGAATGTTGTCCCGACTCCCGGCACCACCACGCCGACCGGCATTTTATCATCATAGTCACGAAGGCAATCATGCGCTTCGCCCCAAATGACGTGCGGGCTATCTCCAGATTTTAATCTATACCTTAATTTAACAAGATCTCTATGAGCTTTTGCGTTTAGTTTGTGCCTCGTCGTGTAGTTAAATCCACTCTCAATTGCAACCATGAGAGCCGGCACAGCCGCTATCGCAGCAACAAAAAACCTCAATAAACCCTGAACTTCCCCCGAAGAAACCAGCATAACTGACAGAAAACTTGAAATTAATGACGCCCATCAGATTACTTGAACACGCTTCCAGTCTTTACTTTCCCATTTAGATTTTTCTCTTATTTCATCATCCAGGAGAGACAGCACTTCTCCGTAGCAATCAAATTGCTTTCCTTTCAAGGGTTGATCCACAGAATGCTCTTCCGACATGTATGCCCCCTTCAATCATGAGGCGACCCCAGCCGGCTAGGCGGCTAGGCGGCGAGTGCCATCGCAATACACACTCAAGCATGCGCCCACCAAAGAGTGCGCCATCAAAGCGGGTTCTCAGAGGGAATATAAACAGTTTTTGACCGCAAGACACCCAGAGAAACAACTTTCCTCCTTGCTTCAGGCCAAGCCACCCGCCCTCCTGTCTCACCCGAGAGCCTGGGCGAACCTATGCAGGCCTGAATGCTGAAGGGAAGTGTTGGTGATTGCCGATCCGGGAACCAGTCAGGCATGCTACTCCTTCAATCGCACGCCCGGCACGCCCTCGCCTAAGAACCTATTCCAATAGGGAACACGTTCCGCTTGATCTGTTGGACCTCCAGTGCATTGCGGCCCGGAGGTTCCCATGGGCAAGTTGGTTCAAGACGACGGCTGGCGATTGCCGGGTGAGTTGTGGGAGCGCATGGAGCCGCTGCTCCCGGAGCGCCCGGCGCACCTGCTGGGCTGTCACAATCCGCGGGTCCCGGATCGCGCGGCCATGGACGCCATCTTCTTTGTCCTGTGGGCCGGTAGCAGTAGCAGGCCTTACGGGCGACGGGGATCTGTTCGCCGTCCTCCGCTTATCGGCGCTTCCGCAAGTGGATCGATGCTGGGGTGTTCGAAGAGTTCTGGCGCCAACGGCTGTTGGCTTACGATGCTCTGATCGGCATCGACTGGAGTTGGATGGCGGTGGATGGGGCGACGACCAAGGCGCCCTTGGGCGGGGAAAAAGTCGGTCCCAACTCGACCGACCGCGGCAAGTTGAGGACCAAGCGTTCTCTGCTGACCGGTGGTTGCGGTCTCCCCCTCGGCCTCGCGGTCTCTGGCGCCAACGTGATCGACTTCAAGCTGTTTTGGAACAGACGCTTGAAGCCACCGCCGTGCCGCGTCCCGCACCGACGGCAGCGCAGCCGCAGCATCTTTGCCTGGACAAGGGCTACGATTACGATGGCCCGCGCCAGATCGCCTACGACAAGGCCTCACCGCCCATATCCGGCACCGGGGCGAGGATCGATCCGCCACCCCCGCCCAACCCGGAAAACCACGAAGATGGGTGGTGGAGCGAGCGCACTCCTGCCTGAACCGCGACCGCCGCATCCTGGTCCGCCGGGAAAAGCGCGCCCTCACCTACAAGGCCATGCTCCACATCGTCTGCGCCATCACCGTCTGGAAGTTCATCTCCTTACTCGAATCAGGTTCTTAACCTCGCCCAACGGCCGAGCTAAGTGTTGCAAGGGTTGTCGCACATCGGTTCAACGCAGAACCATCGCGTTAAACCCGACCGACGAATGCGCTGCAATGCGGCTTCGGCACGGCACCACCTTCGCCAGTGCCTGACATTGACACCCAGGCTGGACCAGCGTGTCGCCAGGGAGCCTCAAATTTTCTCCTCTGGCGCTATCACAACCCGGTGCATTTCACGGATGGGTGGCAGCCGCCCTGCGATCACTGGACTTGCGGCACGAAACCCTGCATTTCATGTGAAGTTCATCACATGTTTTTCGGCTCGAACTCCGCGACGCTTCACACATAAGAGTGCAACGTGTCACGCAGCGGGCATGCCATGTCATCGAAGAAGCTCAGGAACGTCTACGTCGCCGGGAAGCGCACCAGCATGCGGCTGGAGGCCGCCTTCTGGGAGGGCTTGGAGGAGATCGCGCAAAGGGAGAGCCTGACCTTGGGCGAGTTGTGCAACCGCCTCGCCGAGCGGGTGGACGCGGTGGACGCGAGCAATCTGTCGAGCGCCGTGCGGGTCTATGTGCTGGACTATTTCAGGGCGGGCACGCCGAAGCGGCCGGACAACGGCTACACCCCGGGCTACACCCCGCTGGCGATCGCGGCGGAGTAGCGCCGGGACGGATCGTCCGGCGCCGGACCGACGACCGAGGGCGCGCGGGACGGCGGTCGGAAGAGGCGCAGCACGCCCCGCACGACCGCCTGCCGTTCCGCCATAGCTCCTACTGCGCGGTCCAGCCGCCGTCCATCAGCAGGCTGGCCCCGGTCATCTGCGCCGCGGAATCGGAGCACAGGAAGACCGCCAGCCCGCCCAGTTCGTCCGGCGTCACGAAGGCACCGGAGGGCTGCTTGGCGCCGAGCAGTTCCGCCTTCGCCTGCGGCTCCGGGATGTTCTTGGTCGAGGCGATGGCGTCGATCTGCTTCTGCACCAGCGGGGTCAGCACCCAGCCCGGACAGATGGCGTTGCAGGTGACGCCGGTGCCCGCCGTTTCCAGCGCCACCGTCTTGGTCAGCCCGACCACGCCGTGCTTGGCCGCGACGTAGGCCGCCTTGTTGACCGAGGCGACATGGCCGTGCACCGAGGCGATGTTCAGGATGCGCCCCCAGCCGCGCCGTTTCATGCCTGGCAGGGCGTGGTGGGTGCCGTGGAAGACGGCGGACAGGTTGAGCGCAATCACCGCGTCCCAGCGGTCGGACGGAAATTCCTCAACCGGGGCGACGTGCTGGATGCCGGCGTTGTTCACCAGCACATCGACGGAGCCGAAGGTCTCCTCCGCGTGGCCGATCAGCGCGGCGATCTCCGCCGGTTTGGACAGATCGGCGCCGTGGTAGCCGACGCGAACGCCGAATTCCGCCGCCAGACCGGCGCGCAGTTCCTCGATGGCGGCGGCTTCGCCGAACCCGTTCAGCACCACGTCCGCCCCGGCCCCGGCCAGCGCCCGCGCGATGCCCAAGCCGATCCCGCTGGTCGAGCCGGTGACCACCGCGACCTTCTGAGTCAAGGTCATGGCTTATCCTCTGTTGTCGTGTTGGTTTGGTGCCCTCCCCCCGTCGGGGAGAGGGCTGGACGCCGGTCAGCCTTCCAGTTCCGGGCGCTCGCGGAACTCGTCGAGCGCCATGGGATTGGCCAGCGCCTCGGTGTTCTTGATCGGGCGGCCGTGCACCGCGTCGCGCACCGCCAGTTCGGTGATCTTGCCGGAGCGCGTGCGCGGGATGTCCTTGACCGCCACGATGCGCGCCGGGACGTGCCGCGGTGAGCAGTTCTCCTTGATCCGCTTGCGGATCGTGTCCTCCAGCGCCTTGTCGAGGGTCAGCCCCTCGCGCAGCACCACGAACAGGATGACGCGCACGTCGCCGTCCCATTCCTGGCCGATGCACACCGCCTCCAGGATTTCCGGAAGCTGTTCGACCTGCCGGTAGATCTCCGCCGTGCCGATGCGCACCCCGCCGGGGTTCAGCACCGCGTCCGAGCGCCCGTAGATCACCCAGCCGCCATGCGCCGTACGCTCAATGAAGTCGCCGTGCGTCCACACGTTGGGGAAGCGCTCGAAATAGGCCGCCCGGTACTTCGCCCCGTCCGGGTCGGCCCAGAAGCCCACCGGCATGCAGGGGAAGGGCCGCGTGCAGACCAGCTCGCCCTTCTCGCCGCTGACCGCGTGGCCGCTGTCGTCGAAGGCCGCCACCGCCATGCCGAGCCCCGCCGTCTGCAGCTCGCCCGCCCACACCGGCGCCGTCGGGTTGCCCAGCACGAAGCAGGACACGATGTCCGTGCCGCCGCTGATCGAGGCCAGATGGATGTCCGTCTTGATGGCCCGGTAGACGTACGCGAAGTTCTCGGGCATCAGCGGCGAGCCGGTCGAGGCCAGCGCCCGCAGCGTGTCGAGCCGGTGCGTGCGGATCGGCTCAAGCCCCGTCTTTTCGGCCTGCTGGATGAACTTGGCCGAGGTGCCGAACAGCGTCATGCCCTCGGCGTCGGCGTAGTCGAACAGGATGTTGCCGTCCGGCGCGAAGGGCGAGCCGTCGTAGAGCAGCAGCGTCGCCCCGGCGGCCAGCCCGGAGACCAGCCAGTTCCACATCATCCAGCCGCAGGTGGTGTAGTAGAACACCCGATCGCCCGGCTTCACGTCGCTGTGCAGCCGGTGCTCCTTGACGTGCTGGAGCAGCGTGCCGCCGGTGCCGTGGACGATGCACTTGGGCTTGCCGGTGGTGCCCGACGAATAGAGGATGAACAGCGGATGGTTGAAGGCCACCCGCTCGAAGCTCGGTTCCGCCGCCGCGAAGGGGGCTGTGAAGTCGCCCCAGGTGACGCCGCCGCGGATGGCCGAGACGTCCGGCGTCTCGTTGACGTAGGGGATGACGACCGCGGCCTTGACGGTGGGCAGCTCGGTCAGCACCTGGGCGATCTTGGCCCGGATGTCGTGGCTCTTGCCGTTGTACCAATAGCCGTCGGGGGCAAAGAGGATCGTCGGCTCGATCTGGCCGAAGCGGTCGGTGATGCCCTGGGCGCCGAAGTCGGGGGAGCAGGAGGACCAGATGGCTCCCAGGCTGGCCGTGGCGAGCATGGCGGCCAGCGTCTCGGGCATGTTGGGGACGACGGCGGCGACGCGGTCGCCCTTGCCGACGCCGGCGGCCTTCAGCGCCTGCTGGAGGCGGGACACCTCGGCCTTCAGCTCAGTGCCCGACCAGCGGCGCTTGACCTTATCCTCGGCCCAGAAGACGACCGCTTCGCCGTCCGGCGCGTTGGCGAGCATGTTCTCGGCGTAGTTCAGGCTGGCCTCGGGGAACCAGCGGGCGCCGGGCATCTTGTCGCCGTCGGCCAGGGCCACGCCGCCGAGATCGCCCTTGAGTCCGGCCCACTCCCACAGGAAGCGCCAGAAATCCTCCTTGCCGGCGACCGACCAGTCGTAGAGCGCGTCGTAATCGTCCAGCCGCAGCCCGAAACGGGCGCTCGCGGCCTGCCGGAAAGCCGTCAGGTTGGAGGCGGCCACGCGCGCCTCCGACGGGGTCCACAACGGCCGATCCGAAAGCGGCTGACCAGAAAGCGATTGACCAGAGGACGGTTGATCCATCTTGCGGTTCCTGATGTTGGCTTTTTATGCCGTTCGGTTCTTGACGTTCAGCGGCGGCCGAAGCGGGCCTGGAGCTCGCCCACGATACCACGGCGGAAGACCAGCACGCAGACCACGAAGATGGCGCCGATCACCACCGGAACCGGCATGCTGGTGGCCGCCAGATAGCTTTCCAGCGTGACCACGATGGCCGCCCCCACCACCGGGCCGAGCAGCGTGCCCATGCCGCCGAGCAGCGTCATCAGCACCACCTCACCGGACATCTGCCACGTCACGTCGGTCAGCGAGGCGAGCTGGAAGACCAGCGCCTTGGTGCCGCCGGCCAGACCGGCGAGGCTCGCCGACAGCACGAAAGCCAGCAGCTTGTAGCGCTCCGTCCGGTAGCCCAGCGACACGGCGCGGGGCTCGTTCTCGCGGATCGCCTTCAGGACCTGACCGAAGGGCGAATGCACCGCGCGCCAGACCACCGCGAAGCCGACCAGGAACACCGCCAGCACGAAATAGTACATGGACAGCGAGTTGTTGAGGTCAATCACCCCGAACAGATGGCCGCGCGGCACCGCCTGGATGCCGTCCTCGCCGCCGGTGAACTTGAGCTGCAGCGCCATGAAGAAGACCATCTGCGACAGCGCCAGCGTGATCATGGCGAAGTAGATGCCCTGACGGCGGATCGCCAGCGCGCCGAAGGCGAGGCCGAGCAGCGCGGAGAAGCCCATGCCGAGCAGGATGCTGACCTCCGGCCCCAGCCCCCAGACCTTGGCGGAATGGGCGGTGATGTAGGCGGCCCCGCCGAAGAAGGCGGCGTGGCCGAAGCTCAGCAAACCGGCGAAGCCGATCAGCAGGTTGAAGGCGCAGGCGAACAGCGCGAAGCACAGCACCTTCATCACGAAGACGGGATACAGCACGTAGGGTGCAGCCAGCGCGATCAGCAGGCCGATGCCGAGGATGATGGCGTTTCGGGTGCTGTCCTGCCCCGGACGGCGCAGCGCGATGGTCGTCGTCTGAGAGTCGGCCGTCTTGATGTTGGCCGTCTTGCTTTGGGTGGCCATGGCTCAGCGCTCCCGTCCGAAGAGGCCCGCGGGCTTGATGAGAAGGACGATCGCCATCACGACGAACACCACGATGTTGGAGGCTTCCGGGTAGAAGACCTTGGTCAGGCCCTCCAGCAGCCCCAGCCCCAGGCCGGTGACGATGGCGCCGAGGATGGAGCCCATGCCGCCGATCACCACCACCGCGAAGACGACGATGATCAGGTTGGTGCCCATCAGCGGCGACACCTGATAAATGGGTGCCGCGAGCACCCCGGCCAGCCCGGCCAGCGCGACGCCGAAGCCGTAGGTGGCGGTGATCATCACCGGCACGTTGATGCCGAAGGCCTGGACCAGCACCGGGTTCTCGGTGGCGGCGCGCAGGTAGGCGCCGAGCCGCGTCCGCTCGATGGCGAACCATGTCCCGAAGCAGACGATCAGCGAGGCGACGACGACCCAGCCGCGGTAGTTGGGCAGGAACATGAAGCCGAGGTTCTGGCCGCCCTTGAGCGCGTCCGGGATCGGATAGGGCTGGCCCGACACGCCGTAGAAGTGGCGGAAGGCGCCTTCCATGATCAGGGCGAGGCCGAAGGTCAGCAGCAGGCCGTAGAGATGGTCGAGCTTGTAGAGGCGCGACAGCATGGTCTTTTCCAGCGCCACGCCGAGCAGCCCGACGATCAGCGGCGACAGGCCCAGCGCCCACCAGTAGCCGAGGCCGAGCTTCGTCAGCAGCAGCCACGCCACGAAGGCGCCGATCATGTAGAGCGCGCCGTGGGCGAAGTTGATGACGTTCAGCATGCCGAAGATGACCGCCAGCCCAAGGCTGAGCAGCGCGTAGAAGGACCCGTTGATGAGGCCGAGCAGAAGCTGGCCGAACAGGACCTGGGGCGGCACCCCCAGCAAGTCGAACATGACCGTCCCTCCCTGTGTATCGGACTTTTGATTTTTTGATTGGGTGCTTGGGGTGGAGCCCCCTCCCTAACCCTCCCCCGCTGCGCAGGGGAGGGAACTTAGCCCTCCCTCACCGAAGGTGGGGGAGGGTTGGGAGGGGGCCCGACCCGAAACTCAAACCCTTACTTCACCAGCGAACAACCGCTCTTGGCCGGGTCGAGGAACGCCTGCTCGGCCGGGATGGTCTTCACGATCTTGTAGTAGTCCCAGGGGCCCTTGGACTCGCCCGGGGTTTTCACCTGGGCCAGATACATGTCGTGGAACATGCGGCCGTTGGCGGCGATCTTGCCGTTCTTGGTGAACATGTCCTCGACCGTGGTCTCACGCATCTTGGCGGCCACCTTGTCCGGATCGTCGGAGCCGACGGCCTCGACCGCCTTCAGATAGTGGCGCACGGCGGAGTAGACGCCGGCCTGGACCATGGTCGGCTTGCGGCCGGCCTTGGCCTCGAACTTCTTGGTCCATTCGCGGGTCTGGTCGTCGGTGTCCCAGTAGAAGCCGGTGGTCAGCAGCAGGCCCTGGGCGGCCTGGAGGCCCAGCGCGTTCACGTCGCTGATGAACAGCAGCAGGCCGGCGAGGCTCTGGCCCGACTGGGTGATGCCGAACTCCGACGCCTGCTTGACAGCGTTGGTGGCGTCGCCGCCGGCGTTGGCGAGGCCGATCACGTCGGCCTTGGAGGCCTGGGCCTGAAGCAGGTAGGACGAGAAGTCGGCGGTGCCCAGCGGATGGCGGACGTTGCCCGCGACCTTGCCGTCGAGCTGCTTGACCATCTTCGTGGTCTCATCCTCCAGCGAGTGGCCGAAGGCGTAGTCCGCGGTGATGAAGAACCAGTTCTTTTTGCCCTGCTCGACCAGCGCGCGGGCGGTGCCGGCGGCCATGGCGTAGTTGTCGTAGGTCCACTGGAAGCCGTAGGGGCTGCACGACTTGCCGCTGAGGTCGGTCGAGCCCGGGCCGGACATCAGGAAGATGCGCTTCTTGTCCTTGGTGATGCCCTGGACGGCCAGCGCCGCGGCGGAGTTCGGCACGTCGGCGATGACGTCCACGTTGCCGGCGTCGATCCACTCGCGCGCCGTGTTGGCGGCGATGTCGGCCTTGTTCTGGTGATCGGCGACAACGATCTCGATCGGCGCGCCGGCGATCTTGCCGCCGAACTCCTCGGCCGCCAGACGGGCGGCGATGGCCGAGCCTTCGCCGGCGAGGTCGGCGTAGATGCCGGACCGGTCGTTCATCACGCCGATCTTGATCACGTTGTTGGAGACCTGGGCGTGCGCGGCCCCGGCGGTCAGCGCCAGCAGTGCGGTCCCGCACAGCAACGTCTTGAGCATTTCGAACTCCCTTCGATTGGCTTTGTTTTGCGTGTGTTCAGCAGAGGGGGTGATTGGTCAGACACCCAGATAGGTGTGCAGCTTGTCCATGTTCTGGGCGAGCTGGTCGTTGGGGATCATGTCCACGACATGGCCTTCCTCCATCACGTAATGGCGGTCGGCGATGGTCGCGGCGAAGCGGAAGTTCTGCTCCACCAGCACGATGGTGAAGCCGCGCTGCTTCAGCTTGCGCACCGCCACGCCGATCTGCTCGATGATGACGGGGGCCAGCCCCTCGGTCGGCTCGTCGAGCAGGATCAGGTCGGCGCCGGTGCGCAGGATGCGCGCGATGGCCAGCATCTGCTGCTCGCCGCCGGACAGACGCGTGCCCTGGGTGGTGCCGCGGCCCTGGAGGTTGGGGAACAGCTCGTAGATCTGCGGCACGGTCATGCCGCCCGACTTCACCACCGGCGGCAGCATCAGGTTCTCGTCCACGCTGAGCGAAGCGAAGATGCCGCGCTCCTCCGGGACATAGCCGATGCCGAGGCGGGGGATCTTGTGCTGCGCCATGCCGATCAGTTCCTTGCCCTGGAAGCGGATCGAGCCGTTGCGCTTGCCGACGATGCCCATGATCGAGCGCATGGTCGTCGTCTTGCCGGCGCCGTTGCGGCCCAGCAGGGTCACCACCTCGCCCTGGCGCACGTCGATGTTGACGCCGTGCAGCACGTGGCTCTCGCCGTAGAAGGCCTGGAGGTCGCGGATTTCCAGCATCGCGGTCTTCACGGTCGCACCGTCAGGCATGGCCCACCTCACCCGTGCCCATGTAGGCCTCCATGACCTGCGGGTTGCGCGATACGACGTCGTATGCGCCCTCGGCCAGGATCTCGCCGCGGCGGAGCACGGTGATGGTGTCCGACAGGTGGGCGACGACCGACAGGTTGTGCTCCACCATCAGGATCGTGCGGTCGGCGGAGACGCGCTTGATGAGGGCGGCGGTGCCCTCGATGTCCTCATGGCCCATGCCGGCCAGCGGCTCGTCGAGCAGCATCACCTCCGGGTCGAGCGCCAGCGTGGTGGCGATCTCCAGCGCGCGCTTGCGGCCGTAGGGCAGCTCGGCGGCGGTGTGGCCGGCCCAGGGGGTCAGGTTCACCGCCTCGATCAGCTCCTCGGCGCGGTCGTGCAGGTCGTGCAGGCTGGCCTCCGGCTTCCAGAAATGGAAGCTGGTGCCGCGCGGGCGCTGCAGCGCGACGCGGACATTCTCCAGCACGCTGAGATGCGGGAAGACCGCGGAGATCTGGAAGGACCGCACCATGCCGAGCAGCGCCACGTCGGCGGGCTTCATGGCGGTGATGTCGCGTCCCTTGTAGAGGATCTGGCCGCGCGTCGGCGTCAGGAACTTGGTCAGCAGGTTGAAGACCGTGCTCTTGCCGGCGCCGTTGGGGCCGATCAGCGCGTGGATGGTGCCGCGGCGAACCCGGAGGTTCACCTCCTTCACCGCGATGAAGCCCTTGAACTCCTTCGAGAGTCCGCGCGCTTCCAGAATGATGTCGTCGGCCATGGGTGCCGCTTTTCCCTCCCTGTTCGTCCGCGTCGTCTGCCGGTCCGCGTTTTTGGTTAGGCTGATATAAGCACAGAACATGCCAACCGCGGGACGATCAAGCAAGCCCTTGAAATCGTTTATTTCCGCCCATGAGACCGTGGGTGTCGCACACCGTCCGGAGTGTCAGCTTTCCAGACAGACTGTACCGATCTTCCGACACACCAACGGCGGGACCGGCGGAGCGTTCCGGGGACGGCGACACGGTTTCCAGGCGCCAAATGGCCGCTTGCAAATCGAGGGTCCGCCTGCAATTCTGCGCCTCCGACGGTGCCCCGTCCGCCGAGAAGGCGCGGGGATAATAGGGAATGCGGTGCGGACCCCGATGGAGTCCAAGGCCGCGGCTGCCCCCGCAACTGTATGCGGCGAGTCCGCCTCCGGAAATGCCACGGGCCGTCAGGCCGGGAAGGCGGGAGGCGCGGCGACGACCCGCGAGCCAGGAAACCTGCCGCCGGACCGACATTCATCCAATCCGCCGGGTGTGGCGGAGACAGGGAAACCAGATCATGACGAATCGCGCCGCCCTCCGTCCGTCCGCCGGGAAGACCCCGGCCACCGTCATCACCGGCTTTCTCGGAGCCGGCAAGACGACGCTGATCCGCAGCCTGCTGGAGCAGGCCGGCGGGCGCCGTCTGGCGCTGATCATCAACGAGTTCGGCGACGTCGGCATCGACGGCGAGATCCTGCGCGCCTGCGGCGATCCGACCTGCACCGAGGACGACGTGATCGAGCTGGCGAACGGCTGCCTGTGCTGCACCGTCGCCGACGATTTCGTCCCGGCCATCGAGAAGCTGCTGTCCCGCCCGCAGCCGCCGGAGCACATCATCATTGAGACGAGCGGCCTCGCCCTGCCGAAGCCGCTCGTCCAGGCCTTCCACTGGCCGGCGATCAAGACACGGGTGACGGTGGACGGGGTGGTCGCGGTGGTCGACGCCGCCGCCGCCGCGGAGGGCCGCTTCGCCCCCGATCCGGCGGCGCTGGCCGCCCAGGCCGCCGAGGCCGGGCAGCTCGACCATGAGACCCCGGTCGAAGAGGTGTTCGAGGACCAGCTCCTCTGCGCCGATCTGATCGTGGTGAACAAGACCGATCTGGTGGACGCCACCGATCTGGCGAAGGTCGAGGACCTGATCCGCGCCGCCATGGCGGAGGGTGGCATGGCTGAAGGCGGCATTGGGCGCGAGCCCAAGATCCTGCGCGCCAGCAACGGCAAGGTCGATCCGGTGGTGCTTCTCGGCGTGGGCGCCGGGGCCGAGGACGACCTCGCCAACCGCCCCAGCCACCATGACGAGGAGGAGGGCCACGACCACGACGACTTCACCAGCTTCGTCGTGGAGCTCGGCCCGCAGCCCGACCCGGCGGCGCTGGCGGAGACTCTGGAGCGGGTCGCCGCCGCCCATGGCGTGCTGCGCCTGAAGGGCTTCATCGACGTGCCGGGCAAGCCGATGCGCTTGTTGGTGCAAGGCGTGGGAACGCGCATCCAGACCCATTTCGACCGCTTCTGGAAGCCCGACGAGCCGCGCCGCAGCCGCTTGGTGGTGATCGGCGAAACGGGCCTGGACCGCGATGCCGTGACCACCGCGCTGGGGTGATTTTTTAGCCTTCACAACCCTCTCCCCTCTGGGGAGAGGGTGGCCCGCAGGGCCGGTGAGGGGGTTGCGCTTACGCCGGGCGTTCCGCCACGCACGACCCCCTCATCCTAACCCTCTCCCCAGAGGGGAGAGGGGATTTTCGTAAAGCACTTTCGCCATGCACCTACTCGCCGCCCGCCAGGAAGACCTCGACGCCGGCCCCCAGGCCGTGGATCTGGGCCAGAGCCCGGCGGACCTCGTCGTCCTGTCCTTCTCCGACAGCGACCTGACGGCGCTCGCCGCCTGCTGGAGGCGCCACCGTGACGAGTTGCCGACCCTGCGGCTGGCGAATCTGGCGCGGCTGGGGCACCCGCTGTCGGTGGACCTTTATGTCGAGTCCGTGATCCGCAAGGCGAAGCTGGTCGTTCTGCGGCTGCTCGGTGGGGCGGGCTATTGGCGCTACGGGCTGGACCATGTCGCCGCCGCCTGCCGGGAGTCCGGGGTGGCGCTGGCCGTGCTGCCCGGCTGCGCCCAGCCGAACCCCGCCCTGGAAGGCTACGGCACCATCCCGGCCGAGGCCGCGCAACGGCTGTGGCGCGGGTTCACCGAGGGCGGGCCGGACAACATGGCCAGCCTGCTGGCCTACGCCGCCACTCTGGCCGGGCAGGAGCGCCCCTGGCGCGAGCCGGCGCCGGTCCCGCGCTTCGGCGTCTATGAGGGCTGGTCCGGCGAAGGTACCGGACCCTGCGCGCCGGTCGTCTTCTACCGCTCGCACCTGCTGGCCGGCGATCTGGAGCCGGTGCACGCCCTGTGCGACGCGCTGGCCGCGCGCGGCCTTGCCCCGCTGCCGCTGTTCGTGGCGAGCCTGAAGGAGCCGGACTGCGCCGCCTGGATGCGCGCCACCCTGACCGCCCGCGATGCCGCCGTCGTGATGAACCTGACCGGCTTCTCGGCGGCGCGCGAGGACGGGTCGCCGCTGGAGGCCAACGGCACGCCGGTGTTGCAAGCCGTGCTGTCCACCACGCCCGAGGAGGGCTGGCGCGGCTCCGCCCGCGGCATGGGGCCGTCCGACCTCGCCATGAACGTCGTGCTGCCGGAGATGGACGGGCGCATCCTGACCCGCTCCATCGCCTTCAAGGCCGAAGGGGCGCCGGACCCCGACCTGGAATTCGCCCCGACGCTGATCCGCCCGGTGCCCGACCGGGTGGCCTTCGCCGCCGATCTGGCCGCCGCCTGGGTGCGGCTGGGCGTCACGCCGCGGGTCGAGCGCAAGCTGGCGCTGGTTCTGTCCGACTATCCGGGACCGGGCGGCGGCATCGGCCATTCGGTCGGCCTCGACACCCCGGCGAGCGTCGTCGGCATCCTGGAGCGGCTGCGCGCCGAGGGCTACGCGCTGGACGGGCTTCCCGACGGCCCCGCCGCCCTGATGGAGGCGCTGACCGGCGGCGCCACCGCCCTGCTGAGCCTGGAGGACTACCGCCGCCTCGCCCCCGCCGAGGCCCGCGCCCGCATCGCGGCATGCTGGGGCGACGAGGAGGCCGACCCGCTCGCCGACGGCACCGCCTTCCGCTTCACGGTGCTGGCTTGTGGCAACGTCACCGTCGCCGTGCAGCCGAGCCGCGGCCACGGCCCACTGACCACCACCCAGCACCACGACCCGGAGACGCCGCCCAGCCACGGCTACTTCGCCTTCCACCTCTGGCTCCGCCATGTCCTGGGCGTATACGCGCTGGTGCAGGTGGGGGCGCACGGGACGCTGGAATGGCTGCCAGGCAAGGCCGTCGCCCTGTCGGCCGACTGCTGGCCGGAGATCGTCGCCGGTCCTCTGCCCTGCCTCTACCCCTTCATCGTCAACAACCCCGGCGAGGGCGTGCAGGCGCGCCGCCGGCTGGGCGCCGTGCTGATCGGCCACCTGACCCCGCCGCCGGTCGAGGCCGGGCTGCACGGCGACCTCGCCGCGCTTGAAACGGCCATCGACGAATATTCCATGGCGACCGGGCTGGACCCGCGGCGCCTGGGCACGCTGCGCCAGACCATCCTGGACCTCGCCTGGACCTCCGGCGTCGCCGCCGACTGCAACCTGCGGCCCGACGACGACCCCGACGCCATCCTCAGCCGCCTCGACGCCCATCTCTGCGACATCAAGGAGATGCAGATCCGCGACGGGCTGCACGTCTTCGGCACCACGCCGGAGCCGGAGCGCCGCGCCCGTCTGCTCGCCGCTGTCGCCCGCTTCGGCAAGGCCGAGGACGTCGCCCCGGCGCTGGACGCCTGCGGCGAGGCGGAGATGGCCGCCCTGCTGGCTGGGCTGGACGGACGGTTCGTGAAGCCCGGCCCCGGCGGCTCCCCGGCGCGGGGGCGGGCCGACACGCTGCCCACCGGGCGGAACCTCTACGCGCTCGACCCGCGCGGCGTGCCGACGCCGACCGCCTGGACGCTGGGCTGGCAGGCGGCGGACGCGCTGATCACCCGCTATCTGCAGGACCACGGCGACTGGCCGAAGCGGCTGGTGGTGGATTGCTGGGGCACCCCGGCCATGCGCACCGGCGGCGACGAGCTGGCCCAGGCCATGGCGCTGCTCGGCGTGCGCCCGCTGTGGGAGAACGGCTCCGGCCGGGTCACCGGCTTCGAGGTGATGCCGGCCTCCGTCCTCGGTCGGCCGCGGGTGGACGTGACCCTGCGCATCTCCGGCCTGTTCCGCGACGTCTTCCCGCAGCAGATCGCCCTGTTCGATCAGGCCGTCCGCGCCGTGATGGCGGAGGACGAACCGGAGGACGTGAACCCTGTCGCCGCCGCGCTCCGCACCGACCGCGCCGAGTTGGAAACCGGCGGCACCCCGGCGGCGGAGGCCGAGCGATGGGCCAGCGCGCGGGTCTTCGGCGCGGCGCCCGGCGCCTACGGCACGGCGCTGCCCGGCCTGATCGCGCGCGGCGACTGGAGCGCACGGGCCGACTTCGGCGCCGCCTATCTGGAGGGAAGCTGCCACGCCTACGGCAAGGGGCTGGAGGGCGTGCCGCTGCCCAGCCTGTTCCGCCGCCGCATCGGCGGGGCCGACGCGCTGGTCCACCACCAGGACCAACGGGAGCACGACGTCCTCTCCACCGATGGCTTCATGCAGTATGAGGGCGGCTTCTCCGCCGCCGCGGCCTTGGTCGACAATGACCCGGCGCTCTACCATCTCGACAGTTCGGAGCCGGAGAGCGTGACCGTCCGCACGCTGGGCGAGGAGATCGCCCGTGTGCTGCGCGGCCGGGCGGCCAACCCGCGCTGGATCGACGGCATGATGCGCCATGGCTACCGCGGCGCCGGGGAGCTGGCGGCGAGCGTCGACACGCTGTTCGCCTTCGCCGCGACCACCACGGCGGTGCGGCCCCATCATTTCGACCAGTTGTACGACGCCTATGTGGACGACCAGCGGGTGTGGGACTTCCTGGCGCAGTCCAATCCGGCCGCCGCCCGGCATATCCTGGACCGGTTGACCGAAGCCCTGGAGCGCGGTCTCTGGCACCCACGCCGCAATTCGACGGGCGACGATCTGCGCCGCCGCAAGGAGATGTCCGCATGAGCGCGATCACCCAACGCCGCAATCCGCGCCCTAACCCGCCGCGCCGGCGCGGCATGTGCCCCGGCGTGTTGGCCCCGATGGAGGTCGGCGACGGTCTGCTGGTCCGCGTGCGCGTTCCGGCGGGGGTGCTTCCCGCCGCCTCGGCGACGCGGATCGCGGAGCTGGGGCGGCGTTACGGCAACGGTCTGGTCGATCTCAGCCACCGCGGCAACCTGCAACTGCGCGGCGTCGCCGCGGCGGACATGGCGGCGCTGGTCGCCGAACTTCGCGCGCTCGGCTACGTCTCGGAGGACGCGGAGAGCGAGGCGGTCCGCAACGTGCTGACCTCGCCCACCGCCGGGCTGGACGGGAGGGCGGTGCTGGACGTGCGCCCCTACGCCCTGGCGCTCGACGCCCGGCTGGCGGCCGACCGGGACCTCCACCGGCTGCCGCCGAAGTTCGGCTGGCTGGTTGATGGCGGCGGGCAGGCCACCCTGTTCGACAGCAGCACCGACGTGCGCTTCGACGCGGTGGCGGAGGCGGCAGACGGGCCGCTGTTCCGCGTCGGGCTGGGGGGAACTTTTGAGGGAGCGGTGGTGCTGGGGCACTGCCGCGCCGACGATCTGGTGGAGCTTGCGACGGCGCTGGCGCGGGCCTTCCTGGAGCTTCGCCAGACCCTGGCCGAGCCGCCGCGGCGCATGGCCGGGCTGGTCAAGGCGCTGGGGGGGGAGGTGTTGCGGGAGCGGGTGGCGGGGATACTGACCGGCCCCCTCCCCCCCGCGCTGGCGCGCGGGTCCCTCCCTCCCCCGCCGGTGGCGGTGGAGGGCGAGGCGGCGGCAGTTCCCTCTCCCTCGCAGAGGGGGAGGGTTAGGGAGGGGGCAACATCGCCCACCCGACTCTTCCTCGGCCACCAACCCACTTGGCTGGGCGTCGCCTTCCCCTTTGGCCGCCTCAACTGCGACAAGCTGGAAGCGCTGGCCGCCCTCACCCACGAGATCCGCATCACCCCCTGGCGCGCCCTGCTGCTGGCCGCCCCGCAGGAGGGCGCCGCGGAGAAAGCCGCCGCCCTCGGCGGCATCCTCGACCACGGTGACATCCGGCTGAAGCTCACCGCCTGCAGCGGGGTCACCGGCTGCGACGTCGGCACCACCGACACCCACGCGGACGGCCTCGCCATCGCCGGGCGCGCGGCGGGCTTGCTGGAGGCGGTGCGGATGGTGCATGTCTCCGGCTGCGCGAAGGGCTGCGCCCATCCCGGCGCGGCGGATGTCACGCTCACCGCGCGGGAAGGCGTCTACGACGTCGCGCTGAACGCCGCCCCCGGCGGCACGCCCTGGCGGTCCGGCCTGACACCGTCCGAGGCCGTCACCGCCGTGGCCGATCTGTCTGTTGAGGAGTTGCCCCGTGTCCGCTGAGCCGCTTTACGACTACATCCGCGATGGAGCGGCCATCTACCGCCAGTCCTTCGCCACCATCCGGGCGGAGGCCGACCTGTCGGCCATCCCCGACGACCTGAAGGCGGTGGCGGTGCGCGTCATCCACGCCTGCGGCATGGTGGACGCGGCCCGGGACCTGATGTTCTCCCCCGACGTGGGGACGGCGGCGCGGACGGCTCTGCGCGGCGGCGCGGCGATCCTCTGCGACAGCGAGATGGTCGCCCACGGCATCACGCGGGCGCGGCTGCCGGCCGACAACCCCGTCGTCTGCACGTTGCGCGACCCGGCGGTGCCGGAGCTTGCCAAACAGGTCGGGAACACCCGCTCCGCCGCCGCGCTGGAGCTGTGGGTGCCCCGGCTCGCCGGTTCCGTCGTCGCCATCGGCAACGCGCCGACCGCCCTGTTCAAGCTGCTGGAGATGATCCGCGACGGCGCGCCGAAACCGGCAGCGGTGCTGGGCTTCCCGGTCGGCTTCGTGGGCGCTGCGGAAAGCAAGGATGCGCTGGCCGAGGCGCCCTTCGGCCTGCCCTTCCTGGCGATCAAGGGCCGGCGCGGCGGCAGCGCCATGGCGGCGGCGGCCGTCAACGCCCTGGCGAGCGACGTGGAATAATGAGCAACGACACCTCACCCACCGGCACCCTCTACGGCGTCAGCGTCGGCCCCGGCGACCCGGACCTGATGACCGTGCGCGCCATGCGCACCATCGGCGCCTGCCCGGTGGTCGCCTATTTCTGCAAGCGCGGCACCTCCGGACAGGCTCGGCGCATTGCCGACGGCTGCATCACGGCGGAGCACATCGAGCTGCCGATGGTCTATCCGGTGACGGTCGAGCTGCCGCCCAGCCACCCCGATTACGGCCGCCAGATCGAGGCCTTCTTCGACGAGTCCGCCGAGCAGCTGGCCGAGCATCTCGCCGCCGGCCGTTCCATCGCCGCGCTGAACGAGGGCGACGCCTTCTTCTACGGCAGCTTCATGCATCTGTTCCTGCGGCTGGCCTCGCGTTTTCCGACAGAGGTGGTGCCGGGCGTGACATCGATGATGTGCAGCGCCTCGCTGCTGCCGCGCCCGCTGACTCTGCGCGACGACGTGCTGTCGGTCATCCCCGGCACGCTGGGGGAGGAGGCGCTGCTGCGCGCGCTGCGCAACGCCGACGCCGCGGTCATCATGAAACTGGGCCAGAACCTGCCGAAGGTCCGCCGCGCCGTGGAGGCCGCCGGGCTGGCCGACCGCGCCTGGTACATCGAGCGGGCGAGCATGGCCGACCAGCGCGTCATGCCCTTTCGCGAGGCGCCGGAGACCGCCCCCTACTTCTCGCAGATCGTCATCCCCGGCGAGGGGCTGCGGCGATGACCGCCGATCCTCAAAACGGATGGTTGAAGGTGGTGGGGCTCGGCCCCGGCACCGAGGACTGGCTGACCCCGGAGGCCCGGCGCGATCTGGCCGAGGCAACCGACCTCGTCGGCTATTTCCCCTATGTGGACCGCGTGCCGCCGGGGCCGCAGGTGCGCCACGCCTCCGACAACCGGGTGGAGCTGGACCGCGCCCGCCACGCCCTTGAACTGGCCGCGGAGGGCCGCCGGGTGGCGGTGGTGTCGGGCGGCGATCCCGGAATCTTCGCCATGGCCGCCGCCGTGTTCGAGGCGCTGGACGATCCCGCCGCGCCCGCGGCGTGGCACCGCGTGCCGCTGTCGGTCGATCCCGGCATCTCCGCGATGCAGGCGGCGGCGGCACGGGCCGGCGCACCGCTCGGCCATGATTTCTGCGCCATCTCGCTGTCCGACAACCTGAAGCCGTGGGACGTGGTGCTGAAGCGCCTGCGTCTGGCGGCGGAGGCGGATTTCGTCATCGCGCTCTACAACCCGATCAGCCGCGCCCGCCCCTGGCAGCTCGGCGCCGCCTTCGACGCGCTGCGCGACCTCCGCTCGCCGGAGACGCCGGTGATCCTCGCCCGGGCGGTCGGCCGCCCCGACGAGGCGCTGACGATCACGACGCTGGGTGCGGTGGACGCGGCGCAGGCCGACATGCGGACCTGCGTCATCATCGGCGCCTCGCACACCCGGCTGGTGCCGCGCGAGGGCGCGCAGCCGTGGGTCTACACGCCGCGCAGCTATGCGGTGCGGGGGTGAAGGTGTCGCCGACCGTTGCCCCCACCCTAACCCTCCCCCGCTTTGCAGGGGAGGGAATCATCTCCTCCCCCTGCGCAGCGGGGGGAGGTCGGGAGGGGGGCCCGACTCTACAGCCCTTCCAACCACCTGAGTGCCGCCTCAGCATCGTGCACCTCAGCCACGCCATTACCCTTTGGGCGTTCGACCATCACCACGGGAATGCCCCGGCGGCGCGCCGCCTCCAGCTTCGCTTCCGTGGCGCTCCCGCCGCTGTTCTTGCTGACCATGACCTCCACCCGATGCTTTGCCAGCAACGCCGCCTCCCCCTCCAGCGTGAAGGGGCCGCGGTCGAGGATCAGGCGGTGATCCGGCAGGTTCGGCGGCGGTTCCGGCGGGTCGACGGCGCGGATCAGGTAGCGCTTGTCCGGCACCGCCTCGAAGGCCGCGACCTCCTGACGGCCGATGGTCAGGAAGACGGTCCCGCCCAGCGGGCGCAGCGCCTCGGCGGCGGCGGCCATGTCCGGCACGCCGATCCAGCGGTCGCCCGCGCCCGGTTCCCACGGCTTGCGGGTCAGCACCAGCAGCGGCACGCCCACCCGCGCGCAGGCCGCCGCGGCGTTGGCGGAGATCTGGTCGGCGAAGGGATGCGTGGCGTCCACCACCGCGCCGATGCCGGTCTCCACAAGATGCGCCGCCAAGCCGTCCACCCCGCCGAAGCCGCCGATGCGGGTCGGCAGGGGCGGCAGAACCGGCTTCTTGGTCCGCCCGGCCAGCGACACCGCCGCGTCGATGCGCGGGTGCCCGCTCAGCAGGCGGGCCAGCGCCGTGGCCTCAGTGGTGCCGCCCAGAATCAGCGCCTTCATGCTTGTCCTCCTTGGGGTGCGCCATGATTAGCACAGGACCGGGGCGCTGGCTGAGCGTCGTCGGCATCGGCGAGGACGGGTGGGACGGTCTGTCGCCCGCCGCACGCGCGCTGGTGGAAGGCGCCGAGCTTCTGGCCGGCGGCGCCCGCCATCTGGCGCTGGTGCCTGAGTTGAGCGGGCAGGAGCGGTTGCCCTGGCCCTCCCCCCTGTCGGACGCCTACCCCGCCCTGCGGGCGCGGCGCGGCCAACGGGTCTGCGTGCTGGCGAGCGGCGACCCGTCCTGGTACGGCATCGGCGCCACCCTGTCGAAACTCGTTCCGGTTGAGGAACTGTCGATCGTTCCGGCCCCGTCATCCTTCAGCCTCGCCGCCGCCCGCCTGGGCTGGCCGTTGCAGGACTGCGGCACCCTGACCGTGCACGGACGCCCGCTGGAGCTGGTCATTCCGCATCTGCAACCGGGGGCACGGCTGCTGGTTCTGTGCTGGGACGGAACGACCCCGGCCAAGCTGGCGGCGCTGCTGACGGCGCGCGGCTTCGGACCGTCGCGCCTGACGGCTCTGGAATCGATGGGCGGGCCGCGCGAGCGCTGCCTCGTTGCGACGGCGGAAGAGTGGTCGGCGGAGCGCGTGGCCGACCTGAACACGCTGGCGGTGGAGTGCGTCGCCGCCTCCGGCGCCCGCGCCCTGCCGCGCACGCCGGGCCTGCCCGACGACTGGTTCGAGCATGACGGCCAGATCACCAAGCGCGAAATCCGCGCCGTCACCCTGTCCTGGCTGGCGCCGCGCCGCGGCGAGCTGCTGTGGGACATCGGCGCCGGCTCCGGTTCCATCGGCGTCGAATGGATGCTGAGCGACCCGACCAACCGCGCCATTGCGGTGGAGCACAAGGCCGACCGCGCCGCCCGCATCCTCGCCAACGCCGCCGCCTTCGGCGTGCCAGGGCTGGACCTGGTGCGCGGCAAGGCGCCGGAGGCGTTGGACGGGCTGCCGGCGCCGGACGCCGTGTTCATCGGCGGCGGGCTGACCAACGACGGGGTGCTGGACGCCTGCTGGTCGGCGCTGCAGCCCGGCGGGCGGATCGTCGCCAACGCCGTGACGCTGGAGAGCGAGGCCATGCTGATCGCCACCCACAAGCGGCTGGGCGGGCAGTTGTCGCAGATCGCCGTCAGCCGCGCCGCGCCCATCGGCGGCTTCACCGGCTGGCGCCCGCTGATGCCGGTCACGCTGTGGCTGGCGGAGAAGCCGCAGTGACGGCGGATCGCTTCATCGCGGCGGGCATCGGCTGCCGAGCCGGCTGCCCTGGCGACGAGATCGCCGGGCTGCTCCGCGCCGCCTTCGAGGAAGCCGCGCTGGACGAAGGCGCGCGCCGCGCCGTGCAATTGGCGGCACCGATGCGCAAGCGCAACGAAGCCGGTGTGGCGGAGGCGGCGCATCTGCTCGCCCTGCCGCTGCGGTTCGTTGACGATTCAGCGTTGATGGCGGCTCAGGACCGGGTGCTGACCCGCTCCACCCGCGTCGAGGCCGCCGTGGGCGTCGCCTCGGTCGCGGAGGCCGCGGCGCTGGCCGCCGCCGGGCCGGGCTCCACCCTATTGCTGCCGCGCCGTTCCACCCCGCGTGCCACCTGCGCGCTGGCGATTTCCAGGGATTGTTTCGCATGACCGTGCATTTCATCGGCGCCGGACCGGGCGCGCCCGACCTGCTGACCCTGCGCGGGCGCGACCTGATCGCGTCCTGCCCGGTCTGCCTCTACGCCGGGTCGCTGGTGCCGAAGGAGATCATCGCCCACGCCCCGCCGGGCGCCCGGATCATCGACACCGCCCCGCTGACGCTCGACCAGATCGTCGCCGAGTTCAAGGCCGCGCACGCGGCCGGGCAGGAGGTGGCGCGGCTGCATTCCGGCGACCTGTCGGTCTACAGCGCGCTCGGCGAGCAGACGCGGGCGCTGCGGGAGCTGGGAATCCCCTACGACATCACGCCGGGCGTGCCGGCCTTCGCCGCGGCCTCGGCCGCGCTGGGGCGGGAGCTGACCCTGCCGGAGGTCAGCCAGACGCTGATTTTGACACGCACGGAAGGCCGGGCCTCGGCCATGCCGACGAACGAGACTTTGGAGGTTCTGGGGCGGTCGGGCGCCACGCTGGCCATCCACCTGTCGATCCACGTCATCGACCGTGTGGTGGAGCGCCTGACCCCGCTCTACGGCGCGGACTGCCCGGCCGCGGTGGTCTACCGGGCGACTTGGCCGGACGAGCGCGTGCTGCGCGGCACGCTGGCCGACATCGCCACCAAGGTGGCGGACTCGCCGATGGAGCGCACCGCCCTGATCCTGGTCGGCCCGGCGCTGGGGGTGGAAGATTTCCGGTGCAGCGCGCTCTACGACGGGTCGCATGTGCGCCGCTACCGGGGGCTGGGGGAGTGAAGGGATTAAGGTCCCGCCCAGCCGGAACCGCCGACGATGGTGCCCTGGCGGTCGGTGACCAGCACCTCGACCGACACGGGGGCGCCGTCCAGCGTCTCCAGCGCCGTGCGTTGCGCCAGCGCCGCCACGCGGTCGGCCAGCGGCAGGCCGGCGCCCCCGGCGATGCTCAGGACCTGCGCGGCGGTGTTGGCGGCGCGGGCCTCGGCCACGGTGTCGGGAGCGGCTCCCAGCTCGGCCATGCGGTCGGCCAGCCAGTCGAGATCGACGCTGCCGCGCTTGGAATGCAGATCGAGCAGGCCGCGCGCCAGCTTCCCGAACTTGGCGAAGCCGCCGCACAGGGTCAGGCGCGGGATCGGGTGGCGGCGCAGGTACTTCAGCGTGCCCCCCGCGAAGTCACCCATGTCGAGCAGCGCGTGCTCGGGCAGGCCGTAGCGCGCGACGACCGCCTTTTCCGAGGTGTCGCCGGTGCAGGCCGCGACGTGGCCCAGCCCGGCCGCCCGCGCCACATCGACGCCGCGCTGGATCGAGGCGATCCAGGCCGCGCAGGAATAGGGCACGACGATTCCCGTCGTCCCAAGGATCGACAGGCCGCCGAGGATGCCCAGACGCGGGTTCATGGTGCGGCGGGCCAGCGCCTCCCCATTCTCCACCGACACTTCGACGACGACGTCGGGGGCCTCCCCGGCCAGCGCCGCGGCCTCCGCGACCGCTTGGCGGATCATGGCGCGGGGCACCGGGTTGATGGCCGGCTCGCCGACCGGAACCGGCAGGCCGGGTCGGGTCACCGTGCCCACCCCCTCGCCCGCGCGGAAGACCACGCCCTGGCCGGGTTTGGCGCGGCTGACGCGGGCGCGGATCAACGCGCCGTGGGTGACATCCGGGTCGTCGCCGGCGTCCTTGACCACGCCCGCCGCCGCCCAGCCCTCGCCGCGCTCCGTCCAGGCGAGCGCGAAGGCTGGCGTCTGGCCACCGGGCAGGGTTACCGTCACCGGATCGGGGAAGTCGCCGGAGAACAGCGCCCCGCAGGCCGCCCGCGTGGCGGCGGTGGCGCAGGCGCCCGTCGTCCAGCCCCGCCGCAGCGCCTTGCCGTCGCCGCTTCCGTCGCCGTTCCCCTCGCCGCCGTCCACACCGTTTTCCGTCGCTGAGTGCTCGTCCATGACCGCAGAGCCGTCGCCCGACTCCCTCTCTCTTCCTCTGGACCTGGCCGACTTCCGGCCCGGCAGCGTGTGGCTGGCGGGGGCCGGTCCCGGCGATCCCGGCCTGCTGACCCTGCTGGCCCTGCAAGGTCTAAGGCAAGCCGACGTGATCGTCCACGACGCGCTGGTCGGTGAACGGATCATGGCGCTGGCGGCGCCCTCGGCAAGGCTGGAGTTCGCGGGCAAGCGCGGCGGAAAGCCCTCCGCCCATCAAGACGACATCACCAACCGCCTGATCGAGCTGGCGCGTGAAGGGCACCGCGTGCTGCGGCTGAAGGGCGGCGACCCCTTCGTGTTCGGGCGCGGCGGCGAGGAGGCGCAGGCGCTGGCCGAGCGGGGCATCCCCTTCCGCATCATCCCCGGCATCACGGCGGGCATCGCCGGCCCCGCCTACGCCGGTATCCCGGCCACCCACCGCACGGCCAACCAGGCGGTGATCCTGGCGACCGGCCATTCCTGCGCGGGCGGGCCGGACTGGAAGGCGCTGGCCGCGACGGGCGCGCCGCTGATCCTCTACATGGCCTGGAAGGGCCTGCCCGGCATCGCCGCCGCGCTGATGGAGGGCGGGCGGTCCGCCGACACGCCGGTCGGCGTGGTGACCGACGCGACGACCGAGCGGCAGCGCGTGCTGGTCACCACACTCGGCACCTGCGTCGCCGACCTGGAGGCGAGCGGGATGGAGCCCCCGGCCATCATCGTGATCGGCGAGGTGGTGCGGCTGCGCCCCGTGCTCGACTGGCTGCCCAAGGAGGGTCCCCATGGCTGAGGCCGCCATGTCTGAAGCTGCACCGCGCGGACTGATCGTCGGGGCGCCGGCGTCGGGCACCGGCAAGACCACCGTCACGCTGGGGCTGCTGGTCGCCCTGAAGGCGCGCGGCCTGCGCGTCGGTGCGGTGAAGGCGGGGCCGGACTACATCGACCCGGCCTTCCATCAGGCGGCGACCGGGCGGCCCAGCGTCAACCTCGACAACTGGGCGATGGGGCCGGACCTGCTGGACTCGCTGGCCCGCCGTGCCGGGGACGGCACCGACCTGCTGGTCTGCGAGGCGCTGATGGGCCTGTTCGACGGGGTGGCGGGCGTCGGGGCGACCGGCACCGGCGCCACGTCGGAGCTGGCCGCGCGCACCGGCTGGCCGGTGATCCTGGTGGTCAACGCCAAGGGCCAGTCGCAGTCCGCCGCCGCCCTGGTCAAGGGCTTCGCCACCTACCGCGACGATGTGCGGATCGGCGGGGTGATCCTGAACAACATCGCCAGCCCGCGCCACCTCGCCTTGGCCGGCGGCGCCATCGAGGCGCTGGGCATCCCCGTCCTCGGTTCGCTGCCCCGCACCCCCGACGTGATCCTGCCCGAACGCCATCTCGGCCTGATCCAGGCGGAGGAGACGGCGGACCTTCAGGAGCGTCTGGCGGCGCTGGGACGCTTCATCGCGCAGCACGTCGACCTCGACCGGGTGGCGGCACTCGCCACTGCTTCCTGCGCGCCGGAGGGGAGCTTCGCACCCGCCCTGCCGCCGCTGGGCCAGCGCATCGCCATCGCGCGCGACGCCGCCTTCACCTTCGTCTACCCGCATCTGCTGGAGGGCTGGCGCGCGGCGGGCGCCGAGGTGACCCACTTCTCGCCCCTGGCCGACGAGGCGCCGCCCGACGACGCGGACGCCGTCTATCTGCCCGGCGGCTATCCGGAACTGCACGCCGGGCAACTCGCCGCCGCCGGACGCTTCCGCGACGGCATGCACCGCGTCGCCGCGCTCGGGCGCCCGGTCTATGGCGAGTGCGGCGGCTACATGACGCTCGGCGAGTCGCTGGAGGACGCGGCGGGGACCACCCACCCGATGCTCGGGCTGCTCGGAGTGCGGACCTCCTTCGCCAAGCGCAAGCTGCATCTGGGATACCGCCGCGCCGTCCTGCTCGGCGACACGCCGCTGGGCCGGGCGGGCACCGCGCTGCGTGGGCACGAGTTCCATTACGCCTCGATCCTCGACCGCGGGGCCGACGAGCCGCTGGTCACCGCGACGGCGGCGGACGGGTCGGACCTCGGCCCGCTCGGCGGGCGGCGCGGCAGCGTCTTCGCCTCCTTCTTCCACGTCATCGCGGCGGACCCCGATCGGGAAACGCCATGAACGACCACGCCTTCGCACCGGAGGAGCGGGACGCGCTCTACAAGGCGATCTTCTCGCGCCGCGACGTGCGCGGGCAGTTCGCCCCCGACCCGGTGCCGGAGGAGGTGCTGACCCGCGTGCTGACCGCCGCGCACCACGCGCCGTCGGTCGGCTTCATGCAGCCGTGGAACTTCATCATCGTCCAGGACCCCGCGGTGAAGGCGCGGGTTCACGCCGACTTCTCCCAGGCCAACGAGGAGGCCGCTGCCCTCTTCACCGGGGAGCGCAAGGCGCTCTACAGCCGCCTGAAGCTGGAAGGCATCCGCGAGGCGCCGGTCAACCTGTGCATCACCTGCGACCGGGAACGCTCCGGCCCGGTGGTGCTGGGGCGGACGCACATCCCGACCATGGACCTCTACTCCTGCGTCTGTGCGGTGCAGAATCTCTGGCTGGCCGCCCGTGCGGAAGGGCTGGGCGTCGGCTGGGTCAGCATCCTGCACGAGGACAAGCTGCGCGAGGCGCTGGGCATCCCGGAGCGGATCGTCCCGGTCGCCTATCTCTGCCTTGGCTACGTCTCCCATTTCCACGAGACGCCGGAACTGGAGAAAGCCGGCTGGCGCAGCCGGCTTCCCCTTGAGGACCTCGTCTTCCGCGACCGCTGGGGCGAAACGACGTAACCGGCGGCCGTCAGGCCCCGAAGCCGCCGTCGATGGTCTGGAACGAGCCGGTGATCATCGCGCCGTGCGGACCGGCGACGAAGGCGGTCAGTTCGGCGACCTCGCTGGCGTGGGCGTGGCGCTTGATCGCCATGAAGCCGTGCATGGCGGCGGCCATCGGGCCGTCGGCCGGATTCATGTCGCTGTGGGTCGGCCCCGGCTGGATGGCGTTGACGGTGATCCCGCGGTCCCCGAAATCGCGCGCCAGACCGCGCACCATGCCCTGGACCGCCGCCTTGGTGAGCGCGTAGGCGGCACCGCCCGCGAAGGGCATCCGGTCGCCGTTGACCGACCCGATGACGATGATGCGCCCCGGCCCGGTCATGTGGCGCGCCGCCTCGACCGCGGCGTGGTAGGGCCCGCGCACGTTGATGTCGATCATGCGGTCAACCTCGTCGGGGTCGAAGGTCAGCGGATCGCCGATCATGGCGACCCCGGCGTTGACGACCAGCACATCCAGCGCGCCCCGCCCCGCCACCGTGGCGATCACCGCGTCGCGGTCGGCGCTGTCGGTGCGGATCGCCTCCGACCCGGTCTCGGCGGCCAGCGCC
Source organism: Azospirillum brasilense (assembly GCF_007827815.1). Classification (GTDB taxonomy): domain Bacteria; phylum Pseudomonadota; class Alphaproteobacteria; order Azospirillales; family Azospirillaceae; genus Azospirillum; species Azospirillum brasilense_C. Next base: position 36,818 of record NZ_VITH01000019.1, on the reverse strand, counting down.
GCGGCGGCCTCCGCCGAGCCGGCGTAGGTGAAGGCGACCTGCCCGCCGCCCGCCGCGAAGCGCTGGACGATGGCCTTGCCGATGCCCCGGCTGCCGCCCAGCACCAGGATGTTCTTGCCCGCGAAGTCGCTCATGATCGGTTCCTTGAATTAATGTAGTGACCGCTATATAAAATCACTCCAGAGCATCGCGCAAGGATTTTTTATAGTGGTCGCTACAAAAAAATCGGAGCCGCGTGGACGGCGGCGTTCCTTCGACGTGGACGAGGCGGTGGAGACGGCGATGCGGCTGTTCCACGCCCGCGGCTACGACGCGGTCGGCGTGGCCGAGCTGGGCGCCGAGCTGGGCATCAAGCCGCCGAGCTTCTACGCCGCCTTCGGCAGCAAGGCCGGGCTGTTCGAGCGGGCGCTGCGGCGCTACGCGGCGGGCGAGGCGAACATCTTCGCCAGGGCTCTGGCGGAGGGCGGCGATGTGGCGACGGTGATCGCACGGACGCTGGCGCTCGCCGCGGCGCTCTATCCCGGCCAAAATGGGACGGCGGGGTGCCTCGTGCTCGATGGCGCGCGCAACAGCGCCGACCCGGAGGCGCAGGCCCTGGCCGACGCGGCCAAGCGCGAGGGTTGCGCGGCGGTCCGCGACTTCATCGCCACCGAAGCGCCGGATCGCGCCGACGCGCTGGCCGATCTGGTGGTGGTCGCGATGATGGGGATGTCGGCGGCGGCCCGCGACGGCGCGGACCGGGACAGGCTGGAGCGGGTGGCCGCCATGATGGACCGCGCCTTCCGCCGGGAGCTGTCGGGCGCCTGACGGGTCCCCTTGCGGAAGATGGTGCAGGATTTCCGTCACGTCTTGGTCCTTACGGCTGACCGGCGGGCGGTGCAGGATCCGCGGCAGCCGGGCACCTCCCGCATTCCCATTGAGGACCAACCGCCATGTCCCCGCGTCTCGACTACCACGCCACCACCCCCGCCGGCATGAAGGCCTTCGCCGGCGCGCACGGCTACATCGGCCAGTGCGGGCTTCCGGTCACGCTGATCGACCTTGTGTACCTGCGGGTGTCGCAGATCAACGGCTGCGCCTATTGCATCGACCTGCACAGCCGCGATCTTCTGAAGAACGGCGTCACCATCGACAAGCTGGTGCTGGTGCCGGTCTGGCATGAGGCCGAAACGCTGTTCACCGACCGCGAGCGCGCCGCGCTGCGCTGGGCGGAGACGGTGACGCGGGTGGCCGAGACCGCCGTCCCGGATTCGGAGTTCCAGGCGGTGTCCGCCCAGTTCTCCGAGAAGGAGGTGGCCGACCTGACGATCGCCATCGGCCTGATGAACCTCTACAACCGCCTCGCCATCAGCTTCCGCACGGTTCCCGCCGCCGCCCGTTGAACGCGTTCTGGCAGGGTCAGCCGTGCCGCTTCACCAAGTCGATCAACCGGCGGCAATCCTCGGACAGGCGCCGTTCCTGGAAATTGGTGATGCCCAGCAGGAGGCCCCGGGGCCGCGCGGCCTCCAGCCCGTCGGCGTACCAGGGCGACAGCGGCACCGGAGCGAGGCCATCCGCGCGTGCCGCCGCGGCGATGGCGACGTCTTGGCTGCCGGGCGGCAGCAGCAGGCGAACCGACAGGCTTCCCGACGCCTCCACCGCCATCGGCGACTCCGCACCAGCGGCGTCGCGCAGCGCCGCCAGGAGGGTCTGCTGGCGGGCGGCGTAGAGCCGCTTCATCCGGCGCAGATGCCGGAAATAATGCCCGCCCACCATGAAGTCGGCCACCGCCCGCTGCATCGCCGCCGCTGGAGCGGGGGACAGGCAGGCGGCGGCCTCGCCGAAGAGACCAGCCAGATCCGGCGGCACCATCAGGAAGCCGAGCCGCAGCGCCGGGCTGATCGTCTTGCTGAAGGTGCCGGCGTGCAGCACCCGCCCATCCCGATCAAGGGAAGCCAGCGCCGGAGCGGCCCGGCCCTTCAACTGCAGTTCGCTGAGATAGTCGTCCTCGACGATCCACGCCCCGGTCCGCGCCGCCCAGTCCAGCAGGGCGAGACGGCGCGGCAAGGTCATGGTCACGCCGAGCGGCGCTTGCTGGCCGGGAGTCACCACGGCCAGACCCGCCGCCGGCGCGCGGGCGAGTCCGGCCTCCACATCGATCCCGCCGCTGTCCACCGGCACGGGCATCACGGTCATGCCGGCAAGGTCAAGCGCGCGGCGGGTCAGGGGAAAGCCGGGCTCCTCCATCCAGGCGGTGGCGCCGTCCAGCCGCAAGGCCCGAATCGCCAGACCGAGCGCACCGGAATAGCCGGCCGTGATGAAGATCTGCTCGGGACCGCAGCGGATGCCACGGGCAATGGCCAGCACGGCGGCGACCTCGCGCCGCAAATCCGCATGGCCACGAGGATCGGGATAGCCGACCGGAGCCGCGGCGGCGGCCCGCGCCGCCCGCCCGACGATCCGCGACCACAGGGTGAAGGGAAAGGCGTCCTGCGCCGGCACGCCCATCTGGAAGGGCAGCGGCGGCCGCTCGAAACTGGAGAACAGCTCCAGGATGGACGGGGCCCGGACCGGCCGTCCGCCGGAGGGCGGTGCCGTCATGGTCCCCTCGGCCACGCGGGTTCCCGCGGCGCCCAGGCCGACCGCGAGTTGTTCGTCGATCAGCCGCTCATAGGCGTTGCGCACCGTCCCGCGGGAAACGCCGAGTTGCGCGGCCAAATCCCGCCAGGACGGCAATCGCGCCCCCTCGGCCAGCCGGCCGTCGCGGATGCTGTCGCGCAAGGCGGCGTAGATCTGCGTGGACAGCGGAACCTTCGCGGTCCGGCTGAGGGCGATATCGAGCGATTCCGGCGGCGGCAGGGCGGTCATGGGCCGAAGGATACCCGACCCTTGCCCGTCCGCAATCCCAGCCCATCGCGGACGAAAAAAAGGCCGGAGCAACCGCTCCGGCCTTGAGTCTAGGGAGGAAACGCCCCGAGAATGGGCTGGCGGAGAATAGGGGCACCCCTTTCGAACTGGTATTACCAATCCGGAATGGGTGCGGTGCAGCATCCGCATAGGCCGACAATTCCCTGTAAATACTGTGGGCTTATGGCATTTCCGGTCCGCCCTGGCGCCCGGGTGCCGCCCGGCGGTGAAGCGGGGCGATTTGTCATCCTCGGTACAGCTTCACCACCGGCGTGCGAACGCGCATAATCCGGCGCGGAACCGGGGGGTGCGGAACCGGGGGTGCGGCCTGCGGTCGTGACCGCCTTGCGGGCGCTGGATGGGGAACGACGGCATGGGATTCGGCAGGGGCGTCTGGCTGCGCCCGGTGGTCGCGCTGGTTCTCGGGATTCTGGCTTATGGGACAACGGCCGGCGGATCCGCCTGGGCGGACACCACCCGCTTCACCATCCTCTACGCCCACAGCACGACCGAGCTGGAGGACGTCCAGGGGCGCGGCGGCATCGCCCGGCTCGCCACGCTGGTCCGGCAGGAACGGGCGGCGGGCGGAACCGTGCTCGTCCTGCACGGCGGGCAGGCGCTCGCCCCCTCCGTCCTGTCCTTCTACGACCAGGGCGCGCACGTCATCGACCTGCTGAACGGGGTCGGCATCGACGCCATGGCGGCGCTGAACCGGGAATTCCATCACGGCGACGACGTGCTGATGACCCGCGCCTTCGAGGCGAGCTTCCCCATGGTCGTCTCCAACGCGGTGGACCGCCAGACCGGCAAGCCGCTGGACGGGCTGGAGGACCGGGCGGTGCTCAACGCCGGGCCGGTGCGCGTCGGGGTGCTGGCCGCGGCGCCGGCGCGGACTGGGGAGATCACCCGCTCGCCGCGCACCGCCTTCCTGCCGCCGGGACCGGTCCTGGCCCAGAAGGCGAAGGAACTGCGCAGCGCTGGGGCCGATCTGGTCGTCGCGCTGACCGGCGATTCCGGCGGCACCCACCGCGAGGTGATCGCCTCCGGCGCCGCCGACATCGTGCTCTACCAGGACCGCGGGCGGGTGATCGCCGTGGATTACGACGGCAAGACGCTGAACGCGACGGTCGAGCCGCAGGCCGCCTGGGTGCTCGCCCTGGACATCACCGCCGAGACGGTGACCAAGGGCGGCGCCGCGCGCACCGTGTGGAGCAGCGGCGTGCGCGCCATCGACACCGCCACCCTGCCCCCCGACCCGGCGCTGGACACGCAGGCCAAGGCCTACCGCGCGCGGCTGGACAGCATGCTGGGCATGCAGGTGGGCCGGCTGGACGCGCCCATCGACACGCGGCGCGAAGCGGTGCGCGCCAGCGAGAACGCCTTCGCCAACACCGTCGCCGATTCGCTGCGCGAGGCGATGGAGGCCGACGTGGCGCTGATCAACGGCGGCTCCTTCCGCGGCGACCGCGCCTACGCGGCGGGCACGGTGTGGACGCGCCGGGACATCCAGACCGAATTCCCCTTCCACGACACCGCCGTCCTGATTGAGGTCACCGGGCAGCAGCTCCGCGACGCGCTGGAGTTCGGCTTTTCGGGAATCGAGCAGTTGCAGGGCCGCTTCCCGCACCTGTCCAACGCCCGCATCACCGTCGACGCGTCGCGCCCGCCCGGCCAGCGCGTGGTGGCGCTGACGGTGGGCGGCAAGCCGGTCGAGCCGGCGGCCCGCTTCCGGCTGGCCACCGGCAGCTACCTCGCCAACGGCGGCGACGGCTACGCGATGCTGTCCACCGCCCCGCGTCTGGTCGACGACCGGGACGCCGATTTCGTCTCGACCATCCTGGCCAGCCGGATCGCCCGCACCGGCGGCTTCGCACCGCGGCTCGACGGCCGCCTGACGGTCCAGCGGTAGCCGCGGAATGGACGCGAGCACCCCCAAGTCGGCCACGCCGCCGCCCACCGACCGCAGCGGCGCCACAGCGCCCCTGCGCCGGCGGCGCGCGCGCGCCGGCATCGTGCTGCGCATCTCCATCGGCCTGACCATCATGACCATGCTGGTCCTGCTGGTCGGCCTCGTGTCGCTGTCCTCCTTCCAGCTCTTCCGCGGGGAGGTGTCGGTTCTGTCCACCACCACCCTGCCGAAGGTCATCACCAGCGCGGAGCTGCGCGGCTCGCTCCAGAAGCTGGTCGCCCGCCTGCCCGTCCTGGCCGGCGCGGCCACCACCCCGCAGCGCCGGGCCATCTACGACGAACTCATCAGCGAACTGGAGTTCCTGAGGAAGCTGGTGGAGCGCATGCGCGACCTCCACCAGCAGGGGGAGCCGGGCAGCGATGGCGAAAGCGACGAGCTGCGGCTTCTGGAACAGGCCCAGTCCACCCTGCTGATCCTGGCGGCGACGGTGGCCGACCTCAACGCCGAGGTCGGGCGGCAGATCGAGGCCGGCGCCCGTCAGGCGGACGCGATCCGCGCGCTGGCCCAGCTCGCCGACGCGCTGGAGCGGCTGCCGGGAGCGGAGCCCGGCACCGGCCCGGCCACGGCGGGGCCGGGCGGCGGCGGGATGCTGGGCGCCTGGGCGGTTCGGGCGGGCGCGCTGATGGCGCGGGCCGCCGGGGCCATGCAGACCGACCATCTGAACCGGCTCCGGGTGGAGCGCCGCAACGCCGAGAACACGCTGGCCGAGCTGGGCCGGCTGGCCGCCGCCACGCCCGAGCCGGAGGGGTCGGCGATGGAGCGCATCCGGGCCGACCTCGCCGCGATCCTGGTGGCGCCGGGCGGGCTGTTCGACAGCTCCGCCGAGCGGCTGCAGGCGCGCAACCGCGCCCAGGCGCTGTCCGGCCAGTCGCGCGTCCTGGTCGAGACGGTGGACCGCTTCACGCTGGCCCTGTTCGACGCCATCCACGACCAGTCCACCGACCGCACCGGCGATCTGGCGGCGATGATCCAGGAGCGCTCGCGCCTCGTGATGGTGCTGGGCGGCGCCTCCATCCTGCTGGCCATCCTGGTCCATCTGTTCTTCCGGCGCTTCCTGACCTCGCGGCTGGTCGCGCTGAACGGCGCGGTGCTGGCGCGCCTGTCGGGAAGCGACGCGACGGTGCCGGTGGAGGGCAACGACGAGATCACCGACATCGCCGCCTCCATCCGCTACTTCATCGACGAGATCGACCGGCGCCAGATGGATCTGGCCGACAACGAGCGGCGCTTCCGCGACCTCGTCGAGGGCTCCATCCAGGGCATCATCATCCACCGCGATTTCCGCCCGCTCTACGCCAACGACGCCTTCCTGCAGATTCTGGGCAGCAGCCTGGACCGCGCGCTGCGGGTGCGCTCGGTGCTCGATTTCATCGCCGAGGACAGCCGGCCGCTGGTCGAGGACAACTACCGGCACATCGTCGCCACCGGCCTGCCCAGCGAGCGGCGGCGCCTGCGCGCCCGGCGGCTCGACGGGTCGGAGCGCTGGATCGAGCTGACCAGCCGCCGTATCGACTGGAAGGGGGAGACCGCCGTCCAGTCCATCGTCGTGGACGTGACCCGCGAGGTCGAGGCGGAGGCGGCGCTGCGCCGGTCGCGCGACGCGGCCGAACAGGCGCTGCGCGAGCTGAAGGAGACCCAGGCCAGCCTGATCCAGGCGGAGAAGATGGCCTCGCTCGGCCAGCTCGTCGCCGGGGTTGCGCACGAGGTCAACACGCCGATCGGCATCACCATCACCGGCGCCTCGCAGCTCGCCCTGCAGTTCGAGGAGCTGGCCCGCCAGCTCGCCGCCGGGGCCATCAAGAAGTCGGAGTTCCAGCGCTTCCTGGCCGACGGTGGCGAGATGGCCCGGCTGATCCTGTCCAACAGCATGCGCGCCGCCGATCTGGTGCAGAGCTTCAAGATGGTCGCGGTGGACCAGTCGAGCGACGAGCGCCGCCGGTTCGAGCTGAGGACCTACATCGGCGAACTGCTGCGCAGCCTGCGCCCGGTCTACAAGGACGTGGCCGGTCTCGACATCGCCGTCGACAGCCCCGACGAGCTGGAGCTGGACGGCTACCCCGGCGCCCTGTCTCAGATCCTGACCAACCTCGTCCTCAACGCCCTGACCCACGCCTTCACGCCGCATCATCCCGGCCGGCTGACCATCGCCGCCCGCCTGCTGCCGCAGGATCAGGTGGAGCTGACGGTGACCGACGACGGGCTGGGCATCCCGTCGGACATCCTGCCGAAGATCTTCGACCCCTTCTTCACCACCCGCCGCGGCAGCGGCGGCAGCGGGCTGGGGCTGCACATCGTCTACAACCTCGTCACCGGCACGCTGCGCGGCACCATCACGGTGCAGAGCATCCCCGGCGAGGGCACCCGCTTCACCCTGCGCTTCCCGCGCGTCACGCCAACGGCGGGGGCGACGGTGGGCAAGGCGGAATTGGTGTGATCCGGCGCCGTTCCGAGGAGCCGGGTCAGCGCACCTCGCCCTCGAACCAGTGGCGCCCCTTGCGGTCCTCGACCTCGATCACCCAGACGTCGGGGTCGTAGCGGGTCTGGCGGGCGATGTAGGCGTCCGCCGTCGCCTCGTCCACCGGTTCGGCGCCGGTGCCGCGCGACCAGCGCAGCCGTTCCTCGTCGCGCACCTGGACCAGCACGCTGAAGGTCCGGTCCAGCCGGTTCAGTTTCAGGATGACCGTGCCGCGGCTGGGGTCGCCCTTGCGCAGAACCATCATGGTGACGCCCTCGGCATCGGCGGCGCGGATGTGCGCCATCACCCAGAGGTGAGTCGGCAGACGGTCGTCCATGGGAATCCTCGTTCCGGGAAGGTCCGGGGGCTCGCCTTCGACACGGCCCCGGTGTAGACAACGGGCATGGCGACACTCCTGGACGTTCTCGACGCCGCCGTCAACCACCACATGGCCGGGCGCCTCGCCGAGGCGGCGCAGGACTACCGCGTCGTGCTGGCGGTGGATCCGGCGCAGCCCGACGCGCTGCACCTGCTCGGCGTGGCGGAAGCCCAGCGCGGCGCCCAGGCCGCGGCGGGAACGCTGATCGCCCGCTCGCTGCGGCTCCGCCCAGACGCGGCGGCGCCCTGGGCGAACCTCGGCGGCGTCCTGCGCACGCTCGGCGACGCGGAGCGGGCCGACGCCGCGCTGACCCGCGCCCTGGCGCTCGACCCGGCCTTGGCCGACGCCCTGACCAATCTGGGTTCGGTGCGCCACGCCCTGGCCGATTATCCGGCCGCGCTGGCGTGGCTGGAGCGTGCCGAACGGCTGCGCCCCGGCCATCCGGAAACCGCGCTCAACCGCGGCGTCGTGCTGCGCGACGCGCAACGCTTCGCGGAGTCCGACGCCTGCCTGGACGCCCTGCTGGCCACAAGGCCCAACCACGCCGAAGCGCATCTGGCGCGCGCCGTCGGCCGGCTGGTGCGGGGCGACCTGCGCGCCGGATGGGAGGAGTTCGAGTGGCGCCCGCGCCGCCTGCCGGCCCCGCCCTGGGCCGGGGAGCCGCTGGACGGCCGGCGCATCCTGCTGCACGCCGAACAGGGCTTCGGCGACACCATCCAGTTCGCTCGCTACGCCCCGCTGGTCGCCCGCGCCGGCGGCCGGGTGATCCTGGACGTGCACCCGCTGCAATTCCGTCTGCTGCGCTCGCTGGGGCCGGAGATCCAGGTGCTGGTGCGCGGCCCCGCCCCGGCGCCGCACGACCTTCACTGCCCGCTGATGAGCCTGCCGCGCGCCTTCGGCACCGATCTGGCGAGCATCCCCGCCCCTCCCGCCTACCTCTCGGCCGAGGCCGACGAGGTGGCGCGCTGGGGCCGCCGGATCGCCGACATTGACACGGGGTCAGGGTCGGGGCCGCGTGTCGGCCTCGTCTGGGCGGGCAACCCGAACCACCGCAACGACCGCAACCGCTCCATCCCCGCCGAGCGGCTGGCCCCGCTGCTCGACACGCCGGGCGCGCGCCTGTTCAGCCTGCAGACCGGCGACGCGACGGCGGCCCGACCCGCCGCCCTGCCCGACCTGATGGTCGGCGTCCGCGACTTCGCCGACAGCGCGGCCATCCTGGCGAATCTCGACCTCGTCATCGCGGTGGACACGGCGACCATCCATCTGGCCGGCGCGCTCGGCCTGCCGGCGTGGCTGCTGCTGCCCTACGCGCCGGACTGGCGCTGGCTGCTCGACCGCGCGGACAGCCCCTGGTACCCGTCGCTGCGCCTGTTCCGCCAGCCCAGGCCCGGCGACTGGGACAGCGTCCTGCACGCCGTCGCCCAGGAGCTGGAACGGTTCGCCGCGGCTCAGTTGGCGCCGCAGAAGCAGTCGTAAGGATCGTTTCCGCTCCAGCCGGAACGCGGCGCCGCGGCCGGCAGCGCCGGCAACTCCATCCCCGGCAGGGACGCGTTGAAGGCGGCCACGTCGAAGGGCCGCGGGTCCGGCGGATCGAAGCGGAGCGGCGCGCTGCTCAGCGCGTGCCCCAGCAGGGCCGCCCCCAGCAGCGGTATCAGACATTGCTCCACGCGGTCCAAGGCGGCCTCCCCCCCGGCGGCTCCTCCGCCGGCGCGCATCCCGTTTCCCCTCCCCCGTTCTAGCGCAGCCCCCGTCCGGCCACGCCCTGTCCTTTGGTCATACCGGAGGACGGACGGAGCGACGGGAGCTTTCTTCCCTGCACCGCAAGGGCTGCTAGGCCAATTTTTCCCAGCGCGCGGCAAAAACGGGGCCGGCGCGGCCTTTCGTCAGGATTTTCATTACAAAACAAAGACCTAACAACGGCCGCGCAGTTGGCATCGTCCTTGCTTACCCGAATGGCAACGGTTTATGCCCTTTCCGCGTGGAGATCCCTGGCCATGAGCATCTTCGGTTCGATGACCACCGCCGTCCTCGGCCTGAGCGCGCAGTCGAAGGCCCTCGGTCACATCTCTGACAACATCGCCAACGCCTCGACGGTCGGCTACAAGCGGGTCAACACGGCCTTCGAGACGCTGGTGCTCCAGTCCAACGAGCGGTTGCACGCTCCGGGCGGCGTGACGGCGGCGCCGGTCTTCATGAACAACATCCAGGGCAACCTGACCCAGGTGCAGAGCCCGACCAACGCCGCCATCCAGGGCCAGGGCTTCTTCAGCGTGTCCAAGCTCAGCCGCGGCCTGACCGGCCCCGGCCAGCAGGGCGAGACGGTGCAGACCCAGACCGGCACGCTGAACGCCGACAACGTCTATTACACCCGCGTCGGAGACTTCGAGCTGGACAAGAACCGCTATCTGGTGAACAGCGCCGGCTTCGCGCTGAACGGCTGGATCGTCGACGACGTGACCGGCCAGTTGAAGAAGGACGTGGTGCAGCCGCTCCAGGTCAACACCCTGACCGACAAGCCGCAGTCGACCAACAGCATCACGCTGGGCGCCAACCTGCCGGCCACCCCGACGCCGGGCGTGCCGATCCCGTCCTCCAGCATCCAGGTCTACGACACTCAGGGCAACGCCCGGACCATCCAGTTCAACTGGCGCCAGGACGCCGCCAACGCGTGGCGCCTGGGCATCGACGCGCCGGGAAGCTCGATGCAGCCGGTCGCCGGCTCCTTCGCCGGCGGCGCCGCCAACATGGCGGCGGGCAGCCAAGTGTCCGGCGTGACCCCGGTGGCCCAGGTCAGCCAGGTGCGGGTCGACGGCACGACCACCATTCCGCCCTCGTCGGTCACCATCGGTGGTCGCACCAATTACTATCCGGACGGCACGTCGCAGGACAACATCCGGGTCGGCGATACCTACGGCTTGACTATCAACGGCACCACCGTATCGGTCGGTCCGCTGACCACCGCGACCATTGCGAACTTTTCAAGCTACCAAGATGTCGCAGCCGCCTTGATGGATCAAATCAATGCGCTGCCTTCTGGCCCCTATCAGGCCGAGCTGGACCCCAACGACGGTCGTAAAATCATCGTCAAAACGACAGGAGCAACACCCACGCCGGTGCAGCTCTCCGGGACCTTCAGCAACACCACGCCGCAAAACACCACCATCAACGGTCCCACAACCACCACGACCGGCTCGGTGAGCGGCGACCAGCGCAGCACCTTCACCTTCTCCACCGCAGCAGCCATCGACGTGGGCGACGAGTTCCGCATCACCGTGGCGGGCAAGGAATTCAAGACGCGCGTCACCTCGGCCAACATCGGCACGCTGGGGAACATCAACGGGGTGGTTGCCAATCTGGCCAGTCAGATCAACGCCGCGGTTCCGCCTCTGGGCATCAACGCCATGATCGGCACCGCCACGGTTCCGGCCGGCACGGCTAACCAGCTCGTGCTGGATGGTACGGCCACAACCCAGACCTTCACGACCAGCTATGGCGTTACCAACGCCGATAGCCGCAAGAACAGCATCACCGCTTCTACACCGGTGGCCTACAACGTGTTGACACCAGGCACCGTCCAGACTGCCAACGCCACCCAACCCGAGATTACCCAGGTTGAGTTCCCGACAGCCGCAACCTTGAAGGTGCCGGATCAGTATGTCGTCAATGTGCTGGGCCAGGAGTTCAAGACCACCATCTCCTACGCAAACATCAACACGCTGAAGGATATGAATGGCGTCGTGGATGATCTGGTTGCGAAGATCAACCTCGCCGGATTGGCAGTTAACGCTTCGAAGAACCCTGCGGGTAATCTGGTGCTGACCGGCACCACGGACGGCACGACGCTGAATGTCGGCGCCAACTATCTGGACATCACCGGCACCGACAATGTGCGGGTGGGTGACAGCTACACCGTGCGGGTGGACGGCGTTCCTTATACGGTGTCGGTCACCGGCGACAACATCCTGACCATGGGGACCTACGGCGGCATCGCCAACGCGCTGGCCGCCCAGATCAACTCGGCTCGGCCGCAGGCGCCAGTCATCGCGTCCGTCGAGAACTCGCAACTGCAGCTCACTGCCCGCAACCCTGGCACGGCCTTCAAGATCGACCAGGAATTCTCCAACGGCACGGCCTCCAACAACCAGGTGAACGGCCCGACAATCAGTGCGCCGACGGACTCGCGCGGCCAGCGCCAGGAATTCTCCTATCCGCAGACACAGATCGACATCGGCGACGTCTACACGGTCTCGGTCGACGGCACGCCGATCTCGGTGACGGTGGACAAATCCAACTACGGCAACTTCCAGGACATCAACGGCGTCCTGCAGGAACTGGCCAACCGCGTCAACGCCGCCAACCTGAACGTCGTCGCCACCTCGACCGGCGGCCGGCTAACCCTCACCCACAACACCTCGACGACCGGCAAGTTCGAAGCTAAAGCGAGCATCCAGAACGCCACCGGCAGCGCCGGCACTCTGACCGCCTCCACCACCACCTCCAACGTAGCGGGTGTACGCCAGTCGGAATCGGTGACGCTGACCGGCACACCGGGCGACAAGGGCGCCGAGTACACGGTGACCATCAGCGATACCCCCATCACTTACAAGACAACGGGTGAGGAAACCTCGATGGAAACCATCGCGGCCAGCCTCGCCAATCTGGTGAACAAGAACACCTCCCTGCCGGTGACCGCCAGCGCCGAGGGCAGCGTGCTGAAGCTCGTCGCCAAAACGGCGACCGGCGACCCGGACAACAAGTTCAGGCTGGACGTCAGCGCCCAGGCCGGCACCACCCCCGCGCACGTCCTGCTGAATTTCGGCACCGATCCCGGCAACGTCGGCACCATCACCAGCGTCAGCACGGCCAAGGTCGGCACCGGCACGGCGGTGACCTCCGCCAACCAGGGGCTGGGGGCGGACGCCAACGTGACCTTCACGGTGGATTACGGCTTCGGCCCGCAGCAGATCACGCTGAATCTCGGCCAGATCGGCAAGTCGGGCGGCGTCACCCAGTTCGCCGGCAGCGAGATCAACGTGCGCGAGCTGGTCCAGGACGGCGCCTCGCGCGGCCAGTACAAGGAGGTGGTCTACGGCGACAACGGCGACGTGATCGTGAACTACGACAACGGCCGCAGCCGCACCATCGGGCGCATTCCCGTGGTCACCTTCAACAACCCCAACGCCCTGCAGCGCGAGGCGGGCGGCGTCTACATTGAGACGGACGACGGCGGCCGGCCGAACTTCAACGACCCCGACACCAACGGGGCCGGCGCGGTGGTCGCGAACAGCGTGGAATCCTCCAACGTGGACATCGCGGACGAGTTCACCAAGCTGATCGTCACCCAGCGCACCTACTCCGCCAACACCAAGATCGTCACGACCTCCGACGAGATGCTCCAGGAAGTCCTCGGCCTGAAGCGCTAAGCGCGGTCCTGACCACGCGGGCGGGCGCCCGATCCGCGCCCAGCCCGGCCTATCCCGCAGACGAAAGGTCCAACGACCATGTCCCTCTTCGGCGCCCTCGGCAGCGCGACGGCCAGCCTCCGTGCGGTCCAGGCCCAGGTGAAGCTGGTCTCGGACAACGTCGCCCGCGCCGACGACCCCACCCGCACCCGGCACACCGTGTCGAACGTGCTGGATTCCAACGGGTTCGTCCTCACCTCCCAGTACCGCCGCGAGGTCGATTCCGCCCTGCTCAGCCAGGTGCAGGACCTGACCGCGCGCGAGGGCTCCTCGTCCACCAAATCCTCCTACATGCAGCAGTTGGGCGACCTGCTGCGCACGACCAGCGGCAAGCCGCAGCTGAACCAGTACGCCGAAGCCTTCCAGACCGCCTGGAAGGCGGTGGAAACGTCCCCGGAAAGCGAGGTCGCGCAGTACCAGCTCGTCCAGGCCGCCGACACCTTCGCGCGCGAGATCAATCGCGTGTCCCAGGGCGTGGAGGACATGGACCGCGAGATCCAGGGCGACCTCAGCCAGTCGGTCGGCGAGGTCAACCGGCTGCTCAAGGAAATCAACAGCATCAACAACAACATCGTGTCGCTGCAGGGCTACGGCTCGGCCGGCAACGAGGTGGCCGACAAGCGCGACGGCCTGATCCGCGAGCTGAGCACCTACGTCGGCGTGCGCACGATGACCCGCCCGGACGGCCGCGTCGCCGTCTTCACCCCCACGGGGCTGGCCCTGGTCGACAGCCAGGCGGCAAATCTTTCCTACGAGGGCGGCAATATCAACCTGACGGTGGGCAATCAAGTCACCAACGTCAACCAGCACCTGAAGGAGGGCAAGGTCGCCGCGCTGATGAACCTGCGCGCCGACGGCTCGACCTCCACGCCGCCGCAGCCGGCCAGCGCCGACCCGACCACCGAGGTGATCCGCAAGCTGCGCTCGCAGCTCGACTCCTACGCGCAGATGTTCACCAGCCCGACCAAGCCCGGCGAGCCCACCAGCTTCCGCGACGCCTACGACCAGGCCAAGACGGTGCCGGGCGAGGAGGGCACGCAGTTCTTCATGGGCAACGACCGCTTCACCATCCACGTGAACGAGAACCTGCTGAACAACACGAAGAAGCTGAAGAGCGCGGCCGTCAAGGACGTGGTGACGGCGCTCAGCGCCACCGGCCGCAGCTTCCAGGCCGACGGGCTGAAGCTGGAGGGCGCGTCCTTCAGCTCGATCAGCAGCAACATCACCGGCGGCTGGATGGCCGCGGCCAAGACCGCGATGGACAAGTCCTCGTTGGACAAGGACTCCCGCCAGATCCTGGAGGAACGCTACCACGCGACGACCGGCGTCAACATCGACGAGGAAATCGCCAATCTGCAGCAGCTCCAGACCTCCTACGCCGCGTCGGCACGGGTCATGCAAGTGGCCAATACGATGTTTGACGCGCTGGAGGCGATCGTCCGATGAGCTCCATCACCCAAGTCAGCAGCTACGCCAAGTATCTTGGCTTGGTTCGCAACCTGACCAACGGCCAGAACAAGGTGGACACGCTCTCGGAGCAATTGACCACCGGCAAGAAGTCCACCGACCTCAACGCCTACGGCGCCGAGACGCAGAAGCTGCTGGCGCTGCGGGCCGAGCTGGTCCAGCGCGAGGCCTACGTCCAGAACATCAACACCGCGTCGCCGCGCGTGAAGGCGACCGACACGGTGCTGAACAGCCTGGAAAAGATCGCCACGGACTGGCAGAGCAGCAACCTGATGCCGTTCCAGCCGGGCCCGGCCACCGTCACCTCCGCCTTCAACAGCAACCCCGACGCGCTGAAGCTGACGGTCAACGGCGACAAGTCCACCTTCACGCAGAACGCCCGCTACACCGTCACCTCCACCCCGTCGAAGGACGGGGTCAACGGCTCGTTCGACGTGACGGTCACCGACGGGCTGGGCGGCAAGACCACCCGCACCATCAATCTGAAGACCGTGCCCCCCAGCGACGGCGGCGGCTACAACTTCAAGATCGACGGCGGCCCCGGCGGGGGCGCGGTGCTGAACCTCAGCTTCGACCAGCTCACCGCGGCGTCGAGCAGCACCTTCAACGTGAGCTGGCCGCAGGCCAACGACATGCGCGACCGGGTCGAGGGCGCGCTGCGCGACATCCAGCAGCTCCTGAACGAACAGTTCGGCGACCGCTATCTGTTCTCCGGCTCGCGCTACGGCACCGAGCCGGTCGGCGACCTGCTGGCCCAGCCGCAATCCACCCGCGTGACGCTGAACGGGTCGATGGTCAACACGGACGACTACTTCGAGGTGTCGATCAACGGCAAGCCCTTCGGCTATCAGGTCCAGCTGGGCGATCCGAAGACCGTCACCTTCGTCGCCAGCACGCTGAACAGCCTGATCCAGTCGGCCAACCCGAAGCTGCCGATCATCGCCTCCGCCGCCAACGGGGTCATCTCGCTGATCAGCGAGGACCAGAGCGGGAAGTTCGACGTGACGGCGCGCGTCCAGAACTCGATGAGCATCGACAATTCGATGACGGCGCCGACCACCACCCAGGCGGCCACCCTGCCGGCGCCCGCCGGCACCGGGCTGAAGCAGATCGACAGCTTCGCCCTGACCGGCGACGGCGTGGACATCGGCGACACCTACGAGATCAACGTCACCGTCGGCGACCCGGACGACCCCTTCAACCGGAAATACTATGCGGACCATCCGGACGAGCCGGAGGATTTGCCGCCGTACCAGCAATACACGGTCCGCTACACGGTCACCGAGAAGGACTTCAACAACGGCGTCACCGACGTGTCGAAGGTGGCCGACATGCTGCGCGCCGAATTCAGCAAGACCAGCCCGGTGCCGCCGGTGACCATCGACCCCGCCGGCAATGGATCGACCATCCAGTTGACCAGCAACAGCACGATGGACCCCAACCATCCGTCGCGCATCCAGCAGTTCTCCACCGCGGTGCGGGCGGTCAACGGCCAGATCGACAACACCATCTCGGTCGCCACCCTGCCGTCGCAGGCCGACGCGCTGACCGACCTGCCCTATGTGGACCCGCCGGACCTGCCCTTCTACGATTCGGAATACATGTCGAACCGGAAGAACAGCAAGGCGTGGGACAAGGCCGCGGTCACCATCGACGACGGCCAGACGCTGACCTACGGCGTCACCAGCGACGACCGCGCCTTCCAGAAGCTGGTCTCCGCCTTCCGCATGGCCCACGTCGCCGCGTCCAACCCCGGCAAGTACGAGGAATACATCACCAAGTCGCGGGAGCTGATGGCCCAGGCCAAGGACGAGGTGCGGTCGGTGCACTCCAAGGTGGCCTCCGACCTCGCCACGCTGGAGGAGAAGAAGACCGCCCACACCACCGCGTCGGCCACGGTGGTCGAGCGCATCGCCGGCATCGAAGGCATCGACGAGACCGAGGTGGCGGCCCGCCTGCGCACCTCCATGAATGCCCTGGAGGCCGCCTACACGGTCGCCGGCCAGCGCCAGAAGCTGTCGCTGCTCAACTACATCAGCTGAGGGGGGCACCGGCTCCCTCCCGGGCGCAACGGAGAGGGAGCCGGTGCCGAACAAAAAAACCGGCGTCCCGAGGGACGCCGGTTTTTTCATGGAACGCGCGTGGCTCTCAGATCGAGATGCGCAACGATTGGCGTGGCGGCTGGCCGTCCGGCGCCGCGACCGGAGGCGCCATTGGGGGCGCCATCGGGGGACGGGCCGCCTGCGCAGCCGGAGCCGGCTGGCCCGGAGCGGCCGTGTCCGGACGGGCGGTCAGGCCGCTGGCCACCGACCGGTTGATGCTGATGAGGGTGTCCAGCTTCGACACGTCGAGATCGACCAGGCGGGCCATCGTCTCACGGTCGACCAGCAGCGACAGGGCGGCGATGTTGGTGCGCACCTCCGGCGGATGGCCGCAATCGTCCTCGGTCATCGCGGCCTGGAAGATCGTCCACAGGCGCTGGTTCAGTTGCAGGGCGGCGCGGAGCGTCTCTTCGTTCACGGGGCTGCGCCCGGCATCGAGCAGGCGCCGTGACGCCTCCGCCAAAGCCCAGGCCTCGACATCACGAGGATTGTCGGAGGTCGGCTTGTTCGCGTATGTCGGTGTCGGCTTCATTCCAAACCCTCGGGACAGGCCGCCGGACAGAGCAATGCTGTATCAGGTCCGGACCAAAAGGATTGTCAGCGATCCTTCAATCCTTGTCAACTTTAGGGACCTGTTTCCGGTGATTTGCAAGGATTTGTCACGACTTCGCGCCGTTCCTGAGTTGCCGGCCCGAACAGTTCCTCCGCCGCCTGCTCGACCGCGTCCACGGAGATGCCGTCCATCAGTCCGGTGGCCCGCGGGTCGGCCTTCTGGCGGGCCAGCAGTTCGGAGCGCGGAACCCGGCTGATCACGGTGCGCGCCGCCACTCCCCACGGGCCGTAGGTCTCCGGGAAGCCCGGGCCGAACAGCCCGACGGTTGGCGTGCCGGCGGCGGCGGCGATGTGCATCAGCCCGGAATCGTTGCCGATGTACAGCGCCGCCCGGCGCACGCAGGCCGCCGCGGCCATGGGGTCGGTGCGGCCGGTCAGGTCGATGGCCCGGCTGCCCAGCGCCTCCAGAACCGGGCGGGCGCGCTCGCGCTCCGGACCGGCGGCCAGGACGGCGACGCGCCGGCCGGACAGCCGGCCGCCGGGGCCGGTCAACCGTGTTGCAAGTTCGGCGAAGCGCTCGGCCGGCCATTCCTTGCCGGTCCAGTTGGCGGTCGGGCCGATCGCCAGGAACGGCTCCGTCCCGCCGGTCAGCAGCCGGTCGGCCTCGGCCTCGGCCGCCGCGTCGATCCACAGGCGCGGCGACGGCGGCGGCGACAGGCCGAGCACCCGCCCGATCTCCTCCACCTTGTGGAGGTGCGGGGCGCGGGCGTGGAAGAAGCGGCGTTTCGCCAGGACGAGCCGGCCGACCGCGGAGTTGCGCAGGTCCACCACCAGATCCCAGCGCGTGCCGACGCAGGCCCGCCACAGGTCGATCCAATGCCGCGCCCAGGCCCGCTTCGGCATCGGGATCAGCCGCTCCAGCCCCGGCACGGAGCGGAACAGCGGCGCCGGCAGCGGTCCGCAGGCGATGGTCAGCGCGGCGTCCGGATGCCGTTCGCTCAGATGGGCGAGCAGCCCTGTGGACAGGACCGCGTCACCCAGACGGTTGGAGGTGATGAACAGGATGCGCAAGACCCGGCCCGCCTCCCTCAGCCCGCCGCCGCTTCGCCGCCGGGCGGCACGCGCCGCCGCAGGTTGCGCGACAGGATCCAGGCCGCCGGCGCCAGCGCCGCCACCGGCAGCACATACATCAGCGGCACCAGCACGGTGACCTTCGCGGCGAGGCTGGACAGGCCGAGGACGGCCGACTGGATCGCCATCACCACCAGCACCGCGGTGGTCACGCGCACCGACTGGCCGCGCCGGTTGAATTCGCCCGACAGCAGGCAGGCCAGCGCCACCATGGTGTAGGCCAGCGCCAGCAGGGGCGAGGACAGCCGGTGGTGCAGCTCCGCCAGCAGGTCCCGCATCATCTTCGGGTCTTCCGCCAACTGCGGCGACGGGTGCAGAAGCTCGTCGGTGGAGCGCTCGCGGGCGTCCGGATAGCGCTCGGCGCTGGCGCTGCTCAACACCTTCAGGTCGACGGCGTAGCGTTCGAAGAAGAGCTGCGACAGACGGTTGGTCTTGCGGTCCAGTTCCTGCCGGTTGCCGTTGTAGACGACGAAGCGCGCGCCCTCCGACCCGGTCAGCATCACCGCCCGCTCGCCCATGATGGTCACCGGCTTTTCCGGAACGCGCCCGTCATGGATGATCACGTTGTGCAGGTTGGCCTCGCTGTCGCGCTCCCGCACGAAGACGCTGAAGCGGTCGCCCACCTCGTTGAACACGCCCTCGCGGAGGAACAGCTGCGAATAGTCGCTGCGCACCGCGTATTCCATGCGCACCAGCTCCTGGTGGGCGGCGGGCGTCAGCCACAGGTTCAGCACATAGACCGCCACCGTCACGCCCGAGGCCAGCAGCATCGCCGGCGCCGCCAGGGCGAAGGGGCCGACGCCGGCGGCGCGCATCACCACCAGCTCACTGTCGGTCGCCAAGCGGTTGTAGGTGAACAGCACCGCCCCGACCAGGGCCAGCGGCAGCACGATGCCGAGGAAGGTCGGCACCGTCAGGATGAGCAGCCACAGGAACACCCGCATCGGCGCCCCGGCCTCCACCACCATCTCGATCAACCGCAAGGACTGGCTCAGCCAGATCGTCAGGGTCAGGCCGGCCGTGGAGTACAGGAGGGCGATCAGAAGATTGCGGAAGAGATAGCGTTGCAGTCGGTTCATGTGCTTGCGTCACGGGGAAGCCCGGCGAGAAGCTGACGGGCTCGGGCGTCCGGGTCAAGTGTTGATCTGGCCGACGACCCGGCGCACCGAACTTTTGCTTCGCAGGGCCCCGCGGCATCAGGCGGTGCGCACCGCGGTCAGGAACACCTCCACCTTGCTGCGCAGCCCGTCCGCCTGATCGGACAGCGATCCCGCGGCCTCCAGCACGTTGCGGGCGACGCTGCCGGTCTCGCTGGCCGCCCGGTTCACGTCGGCGATGTTGGAAGTCACGTCCTGCGTACCGGCGGCGGCCTGCTGGATGTTGCGGGCGATCTGCCGCGTCGCCGCCTGCTGCTGCTCCACCGCCGCGGCGATGGTCGAGGCGACCTCGCTGATTCGGCCGATGGTGCCCATCACATCGCCGATGGAAGCCACCGCCCCCTCGGTCTCGCTGCGGACGGAGACGATCTTCGCGGCGATCTCGTCGGTGGCGCGGGTGGTCTGGTCGGCCAGCGCCTTCACCTCCGCCGCCACGACGGCGAAGCCCTTGCCCATCTCGCCGGCCCGCGCCGCCTCGATGGTGGCGTTCAGCGCCAGCAGCCGGGTCTGCGAGGCCACCTGGGTGATGAGGTCGATCACCGCGACGATCTCCGCCGAGGCGTTGGCGAGGCTGCGCATCGCCTGGTCGGCGCGCTCGGCCTTGTGCACCGCCTCGTCGGCGATGGCGGTGCTGCTGGCGACCTGGCGGCCGATCTCCTGCACCGAGGCGGCCAGCTCCTCGGTCGCGGTGGCGACGGTCTGCACGTTGGCGCTGGCCTGCTCCGACGCGCCGGCCACGGTCACCGACTGGCGGGTGGTCTGCTCCGCCGTGGCGGCGAGCTGGCTCGCCGTCGCCTTCATCTGCACCGCGGCGGCGGAGACCGAGCCGAGCACGGCCGCCGCCTCGCGGTCGAAGCGGCCGGTCAGCTCCTCGATGGCGCGGGCACGGCGGGCGCGGACGTCCTGCTCCGCGTGCTCGCGCGCCGCCGCCTCGCGCGCGGCGATCATGTTGTCCTTGAAGACCAGCACGGCCTTGGCCATCTGCCCGATCTCGTCGCCCCGCCCGGTGGCCGGCACGGGCGTGGCGGAGTCGCCGTCGGCCAGCCGCCGCATCGCCTCGGTCATGGCGCCCAGCGGCCGCACGATGGAACGGGACGTCAGCAGGATCGCCGCCGCCGCGATCAGCAGCCCCAGCGTCAGCAGGACCGCCTGGATCAGCACCAGACGGTCGGCGCCCTGGATCATCCCCTCCGTGTCGGCCTGCAGCAGGGCGCGCTGGCGCGGAATCAGGCCGCTGGCGTCGTTGGAGCGGGCATCGCCGACCAGCAGGCTCATCACCTGATTGGCGCGCGGGATGGCGTCGTCGTTGAGGGAGTTCAGCGCGCCCATCTGGTCGCCGATGGTGCCCAGCGATTCGGCCATGTCCTGGTCGCGGCGCAGATGGTCGAGCAGCGGCTTCACCGCGTCCCAGGTGGCCTGGACCTGCGGGTCGGACCAGCGGGCGGACAGCCCGTCCAGCTCCTGGCGCAGGGCGTCGATGCGGTCCCAGGCGACGTTGCGCTCCTGCTTCAGATCTTCGCGGTTGGTCAGCAGATAGCCCTGCATGGCCGCGTTGGTCGCGGTGACCGAGGCGACGATGCCCTGCCCGGCCAGCGCCGTCGGCATGCGGACGTCGGCCACCAGACGGCTGAGCGCCTTCCCGTTGTCGGTCAGCAACAGGCCGGTGCCGACCGTCACCACCAGCACCGCGATCACCGCCGCGAAGCCGATCGACAGCCGCTGGCCAATCCGCAGATTGCCGAGTGCCTTCATTCGTTCCTCCCATGCAGCCCCCTGTTCGGGCGCTTGTTTTCTCGACCGGACGTTGCTGTGTCGGTCGTTGCCCTTATCTGGGAACGAATGATGGGCCAACAAACATTAAAGGAGTGTTTCCGGCGCTCCGGCGCCCTGTTTCCGATGACGGGTCAGAGATCCTCGGCGCCCAGATACGATTCGATCACCTTGGGGTTCGCCACGACCTCCGCCGGCAGGCCGTCGGCGATCTTCTCCCCGTGATCCAGAACGACCACCTGGTCGGACAGGGCCATCACCGCGCGCATCACATGCTCGATCATCAGGATGGTCATGCCCTCGCGCCGGTTCAGGTCGCGCAGCACCTCGACCATGCGGTCGACCTCGGTCGGGCGCAGGCCGGCCAGCACCTCGTCCAGCAGCAGCAGGATCGGGCGGGTGGCGAGCGCGCGGGCGACCTCCAGCCGCTTGCGGTCCGGCAGGGTCAGGCTGCGCGCCGGGCGGGCGGCCTGATCGGCCAGCCCCAGCCGGTCCAGCACCGTCCGGGCGTGGTCGCGCGCCGCCGTCACCGACCGTTCGCGGGCCAGCGCGCCGACGATCACGTTCTCTTCAACCGAAAGCTGTCCGAAGGGCTTGACGATCTGGAAGGTCCGGCCGATCCCGGCGGCGCAGACGCGGTTGGGTTTCAGCCCGGTGATCGCGGCGCCCTTCAGATGCACCCGCCCCTCGTCGGGCGGGAAGACCCCGGCGATCAGGTTGAAGGTGGTCGTCTTGCCGGCGCCGTTCGGCCCGATCAGCGCGACGATCCGGCCCTCCGGCACGGCAAAGCTGACGTTGGAAACGGCCTTCAACCCGCGGAACCGCTTGGACAGTCCCTCGACCTCGAGAAGCGCCGCCATCACGCGTCCTCCCCGCGACGGCGGACGAGGCCCAGCCGGGCGGCCAGCCACGGCCACACGCCGTCCGGCCGGTAGACGACGATCACCACCAGCGCCACCCCGTAGAACAGCTGCTTCAGGCCCGGCAGGTCGAAGCCGGTCGCCTCGATCAGGAAGGTCAGCACCTCGCCCAGCGGGGTCAGGATGAAGGCGCCGAGGATCGGCCCGATCAGCGTGCCGATGCCCCCGACGATGGCCGGCAGGATGATCTCGATGGAGCGGCCCATGGAGAAGACCTGCTCCGGAAACAGGTTGTTGAAGTAGAAGGCCTGGAACACCCCGCCCAGCGCCGTCAGGGCGGAGGATACGGCCACCGCCGCGATGCGGGCGCGGAACAGGTCGACGCCGACCGCCTCCGCCGCCTCCGGCTCCTCGCGCACGGCCAGCCACTGGTAGCCGAGCCGGCTGTGCAGCAGAACCCGCGACAGCGCCAGCGCGGCCAGCACCAGCGCCAGGATCACGTAGTAGAACAGCTCCGGCGAGCCGCGCAGGTTCAGCAGGTCGTTGCCGGCGTCGCCGGCCACCGGGATGAAGAAGCCGCCCGAGCCGCCGAACCACTGCAGATGGTCGAAGCCGATGCGCGCGACTTCGGCGAAGGCGATGGTCAGCAGCGCGAAATGCACGCCGCGCACCCCGAAGCGGAAGCCCAGGAAACCGATGAAGCAACCGGCGGCGGTCGCCGCCAGCATGGCCACCCACATGCCCGCCCAGGGGCCGATCCCGAAATGCACGAACAGCGCGGCGCTGGCGTAGGCCCCCAGCCCGACGTAGAGCGCGTGGCCCAGCGACAGCAGGCCGGAGAAGCCCATCATCACGTTCCACGCCTGCCCGACATAGGCGAACCACAGCACCGTGGTCAGCACCGACAGGACGTAACGGTCGGCGACCATCGGCGCGGCCAGCAGCAGCGCACCGCACAGCGCCAGAAGGACGATCCCGCGCCCCGTCACGACCGTTTCCCCAGCAGGCCCTGCGGGCGCAGAAGCAACACCACGATCAGCACACCATAGCTGAAGAGGGATTTGAGCGACGGGTCCAGCAGGAAGCCGGCCATCGCCTCCGAGAAGCCGATCAGCATGCCGCCCAGCAGGGCGCCCGGCAGACTGCCCAGCCCGCCGACGATGACGATGATGAAGCTCAGCAGCGTGTATTCCGGCGCGAGCTGCGGCCGGGAATCGACCAGCAGCGTCATCAGCGCGCCGGCGATGCCGACCACCCCGGCGCCGATGCCGAAGGTCAGCGCGTAGAGCCCGTCGATGTTCAGCCCGACGACGCGGGCGCCCAGCGGGTTGTCGGCGCAGGCGCGGATGGCCTTGCCGGTGCGGCTGAAGCGGAAGAAGGCGAACAGCGCCACCGTCACCACGATCGCCCCGGCCCCGGCACGCAGCCGCACCGCGTCGAGCAGCAGCGGCCCGATCTCCACCGTGTCGAAGCTGTAGGGCACCATGACGTTGCGCGAATCCGGCCCGAACAGCATCAGCATGGCGTTCAGGATGATCGTCGCGATGCCCAGCAGCAGGATGAACTGCATGTGTTCGGGCCGTTCCACGAAGCGGTTGACCAGCCCGCGCTGGAGCAGCCAGCCGAAGGCGAACAGCACCGCCGCCACGATGGGCGCCGCCAGGATCGGGTCGAGCCCGAGCAGGCTGGCCAGCAGCACGGCGCCGTACATGCCGGCGACCATCATCTCGCCATGCGCGAAGTTGACCACCCGCACGACGCCGAAGATGACCGACAGGCCGAGCGCCGCCAGCCCGTAGACCAGCCCGGTCAGCAGGCCCGATGCGGCGATGTTCAGGTAATAGTCGAACGGCATGCGCGATCAGCCCTTGGCGGAGCCCCGAAACGGCCAACGGAGCCCCGGATGGCCAAGCCTGAGCGGCGTAGCAGTCCTTGGGAAGCGTGGCAAGTTTCCTGTGCGAATCATCGACGCTTTGCATCCTCAGGACGCACGGCCTCAAGACGCATGACCTCAAGACGGGCCTCCTCCAGGCGGGCGCCCAGGGCATCGCCCAGGCAGGACTTCGCCGCGGCGGCGACCACCGGGTCCCCCTCCATGCCGCGGCGGACCCAGCAGAGGGCGGTGATGCGGTCGTCGAAGCGGCGTTCCTCCTGGAGCAGCGCGTAGGCGGCGGCGTCGCGGCGCTCCGCCGGCAGGGCGGCGAGGCGGCGCTGCTGCAGCCCGCGCGCCCGCCCGTCCAGCACGGCCAGGTCCGGAACCGTACAGATCATCCGGCGCAGCGGGGCGCCGGCCGTGGCGCAGCGCGGGTCGG
This sequence comes from Azospirillum brasilense, assembly GCF_007827815.1. Classification (GTDB taxonomy): domain Bacteria; phylum Pseudomonadota; class Alphaproteobacteria; order Azospirillales; family Azospirillaceae; genus Azospirillum; species Azospirillum brasilense_C. The sequence goes on along the minus strand of NZ_VITH01000019.1, from coordinate 12,313 downwards.
GCAGGATGGGAAGCGGCGGCGCAACCGGTGGTAAGGGGATCGGAGGTGGGGAAGGCGCCGCCGCGACCGCGACGGCGGGTTGCGGCGGCGGGAGGATGGCCGGACCGGAGGCGGCCCCGGAAACGACCTGCGAAACGACCCCGGAGACGACTCGGACGGGCGTCCCGACCGGCACCGCCTCGAACAAGGTCGCGATGTCGGCGGGCAGCATGCGGAAGCAGCCGCCGCTGGCCCGGCGCCCCACCGAATCCGGCGCGTTGGTGCCGTGGATGGCGATGGCGGTCCAGCCGAGGTCGAGCGCGAACCTGCCCAGCGGGTTGGACGGTCCCGGCGGCACCGACGCCGGCAAAGCCGGGTTCTCCCGGCGCTGGTTGGCGGTGGGGTGCCAGGTCGGGTCGCGCCGCTTGCGCAGGACCCGGCTGTCGCCCAGCGGGATCGCCACGCCGGGCCGCCCGATGGCGACCGGGAAGGAGCGCGGGGGACGCCCGTCCTCCAGCAGATGAAGCCGGCGCTCGGTCAGGCTGATGACGATTTGCCGCGCCGGCGTTGTTGCGGCGCTGGTTGCGCCGTCCTGCGCGCGGAGGTGGCCGGGCGAAACGAGCGCCAGGGCAATCGCCAGGGTTGCCGACGGGACGAGATGCCACAAGAATGTCGCGGTGCGCTGCATGGGAAAAGTTCAGCGCATCCGCCCTAAAAGCGCGTAAACATGCCGTCAGGGACCAAGCAGCAGGAACGCCGACCATGGACACCATCGAACAGACGCTGGCCGTTGCGACCGAACACCACCGCGCCGGCCGCACCACGGAGGCGGAAAGCCTGTACCGGGAGGTGCTGGCGGCGTCGCCCGGCCATCCGGACGCGCTGCACCTGCTCGGCGTCATCGGGCTGCAGAGCGGACGGCCGGCGGAGGCGGTGGACCTGATCGGACGGGCGGTGGCCGGCGACCCGACCTCGCCCCTGCTGCACGCCAACCTGGGACACGCCCTGCACGCGACCGGCCAGTCCCGCGACGCGGCGCTGAGCTTCGCCCGCGCCCTGACCCTGCTGACCAACGAGGGCGAAGGCTGGGGCAACGTCAGCGCGCTGGCCGGGCTGATCCGCCGCTACGACGACGAGACCCGCCGCGCAGCGGCGGCGGAAGTCGACGCGGCCTACACCATGGGCGACGTGATGCGCCGCCACTCGCTGCTGTTCCTGCTCGACGGCGACGTCGCCCATTACGAGGCGCTGACGGACGCCGTGCTGGAAGACCCGATGCGCTTCACCGTGCCGTCGATCCATTACGCGTTCTGGGGCATGGCGATGCAGCTCTTCCAGGGCGCGGCGCGGCGTGGCGACACCGGCGCGTTCCAGTCCGGGAATCTCACCGACTATTACCGCCTGATGGTGGACGAGACGGCGCTGCGCTACCACCTGCGCCGCCGCATGAAGCGCGCCACCCCGCGCGACGCCGTCAAGCGGATCGCCCTGATCACCAACCAGATGCTCGGCGCCGGCCACCAGCCCACCGCGGACGCCTTCGACTTCGCCCGCCGCCTGCAGGACGAGTTCGGGCGCGAGGTGGTCATCATCAACCCGAACGCCATGGCGATCACCGGCGAGAACGGCTTCGTCCCCGAATATTCCTACAACATCACCGAGGAGTATGAGGGCGAGCAGGTCATCGCCGCCTTCGGCGCACGGGTCCGCATGATGTCCTTCCCGCAGAAGCGCTTCGACGAGGAGAAGGTGAACGCCATCGTCGATTACGTGGACGGATTCGACCCCGACGTCATCGTCGCCTTCGGCGGCTCCAACGTGGTGGCCGACCTGTTCTCCGGCGCCCGGCCGGTGATCTGCCTGCCGACCTCCTCCGGCCTGCCGCTGTCGATGGCCCGGCTGGTGCTGGGCTATGGCGAGACCGACACCGTGGCCGGCTGGCCGGCGGACATGGCGGAGCGTTTCCGTCCCTTCTCCTTCGGCTGGACCCTGCCGCCGACGGGGCCGGAGCGCAGCCGCGCCGATTTCGGCCTTCCCGAAGCCGGGCCGCTCTTCCTGGTGGTCGGCAACCGGCTGGACCAGGAGGCCGGTCCGGAGTTCCTGGCGCTGGCCGACTCGCTGCTCGACCGCCTGCCGGAGGCCCGCATCGCCGTCGCCGGCGGCGTGGAGGCTCTGCCGCAGCGGATCGCCGCCCTGCGCAACGCCGACCGCGTCCACGCGCTGGGCGACGTCGAGGATGTGCGGGCGCTGCACCGCCACGCCACCGCCCACCTGAACCCGCGCCGCCAGGGCGGCGGCGGCAGCGCGGCCTTCGCCCTGGCCGACGGGGTTCCGGTGGTGACCGTCGCGGCGGGCGACGTGGCGACCGTCGCCGGACCGGCCTTCACCGTGGCCGACGACGCGGCCTATCTGGAACGGGCCATCACCCTGGCCGGCGACGCGGCCTTCCGCGACCGGCAGTCCGCCGAGGCCCGCGCCCGTTTCGCGGAAGCCGGCGACCGCCGCGCGTCGGTCGAGCGCCTGCTCGCCTACGCGCTGGAAGCCCAGACGGCCTAAGGAAACGGCACAAAAAAGAAGGGGACGCGGCCGCTCCGACCGCGCCCCCCTTTCACCCTCCCATCGGTCAGGAGCGCTTGCCCCAGCCCGGCATCGGGAACACCGGCTCCATCTCCGCCGAGTCCTTGGGCAGGACCACGGTCGGACGCAGGTTGCGGTTCTGCAGGCAGGCGGAGATGAGCTGCGTGTTCTGCCCCTTCTCGTCGAAGGTGATCGCCGGGCCGACCATCATCTTGTCCTTCAGGTTGGTCTGGCGCAGGGCCTCCAGCAGGGTGGCCGGCTCCGCGGTGCCGGCGCGCTTGAAGGCGTCGGCGGCGACCAGGATCGCCTCCAGCGTGAAGGCGACGTTGAAGGCGTAGCCCTCGAAGCGGTCGTTGGGATACTGCTTCTTGAAGGCCGCCTCGACGCGCTTGGTCAGCTCCGCCTTGGGGTCGTACCAGGGCAGGTTGGTAATGGCGTAGTCGGCGTACTTGCCCAGCACCTTGTAGAACTGCTCGTCATACAGGCCGGGCGAGCCGGGGGAGACGACGCCCTTGGGCTCCCAGCGCTGCTTGACCATTTCGCGCACCAGCATGATGGCGTCGTTGGCGCGGGTGGTGACGATGGCGAGTTCGGCACCGGTCGCCTTGGCCTTGGCCACCTCGACCGCGAGGTCCTGGGCCTTGGGATCGTAGGAGATGCTGTCGACGATGCCGAAGGGCATGTCCAGCTTCGGGAACAGGGCGTCCATCGCCTGCTTCTGCGCCATGCCGAAGGTGTCGTTGGCGTGCAGGAACACCGCCGTCTTCGGGGTGACGCCGCTGACCGCGAACAGGTCCTTCATCAGCGCCAGCCCGTTGGTGACCAGCATGGTCGAGGTCGGGAAGTTGCGGAAGACGGTCTTGTAGCCCTGCTCGGTCAGGCGGTCGGCGGCGGCGATGTTCATCACCAGGGGCACGCCGCGCTGTTCGCAGACCTGCGCGGCGGCGGCGGTCTGGCCGCTGTCGAAGGCGCCGACGATGACGTTGGCGCCGTCGTTGATCAGCTTCTCGGCGCGCGAGCGGGCGACGTCCACGTTCGATTCGGTGTCGGCGGACAGGATCTCGACCTTGTAGCCGAGCTCGCCGAGGATGGCCGGCGCGATCTCGGCGCCGCGCTGGCAGGCCTGGCCCGCCTGGGCGAGCAGGCCGGAGCGGGGCAGCAGCACGCCCACCTTCAGCGCGGCGCCCTGCGCGAAGGCCGGCGCCCGGCCGAAGGTGGCGAGCGCGCCGGCCGAGAGGGCGACCGAGGCCGCGGCGGTGCCGAACTGACGGCGGGTGAGTCCTCCCGTGGACCCATTCTTGCTGATGCGATGATCGTTCATTATCGGGTGTTTCCCTGAGGCATGGTCCCGGAGCGGATGATTTCCCCGCAATTGCCTTTGTGTCAAAGTGGAATCCACCGCAAGGCGACACACGGACGAAACGGACCCCACCGAATGGCGACCATCGAGGAGGCGCTCGGCATCGCGCTCGACCATCTGAAGGCTGGGCGGCAGGCCGAGGCGGTGGAGCTGTACGGACGGATCCTGGACGTCGCCCCCGACAACCCGGAGGCCCTGCACCGGCTGGGCCTGCTGGCGGCGCTGGGTGGCGACCGCGAACGCGGCATGGCGATGATCGCGCGTTCGGTGGAGTTGGACGGCGGGGACGCCGACGCGCACTTCAACCTCGGCGCCCTGCTCCACGTCGCCTGGCGGACGGAGGAGGCGATCGCCGCCTACCGCCGGGCGCTGGCGCTGCGTCCCGACTTTCCCGACGCCGAATACCACCTGAGCGAGGCCCTGCAGGCCATCGGCCGCATCGGCGAGGCGCTGGAGGCGCTGGACGCGCTGCTGGCCCGCCACCCGCAATTCGTCCCCGGCTGGCGCCAGAAGGGCGACATCGAGGCCGACCTCGGCCGCCCCGGCGCCGCCGTGTCCTTCTACGAGATGGCGTTGGCCATCGATCCGCGCGACGAGGGGTCGCGGGAGCGGCTGGCGGCGCAGACCGCGGCCTACCGTGCTCGCCGGGCGATCCTCGACGGGGCCGGGCCGGACGGGCGGCTGGACCTGCGCGACGTCACCATCCTGGTCCCCTTCCGCGCCGACAGCGAGGACCGCAAGCGCAACCTGCGCTGGATCGTCTCCTTCCTGCTCAAGCACACCGACACCACCGTCCTGATCGGCGAGGACAAGGCGGGGCCGAGCGACGTCGCCGACGCGCTGGGGCCGGAGCTGGCCGCCCGCTGCCGGCACCTGCATCTGACCGGCAACGACACGCCCTTCACCCACAAGGCCCATCTCCTCAACCGTATGGTCGAGGCGGCGGAGACCCCCATCGTCGCCCTGCACGACACCGACATCGTGGTCGATCCCGTGCAGTACGCTCTGGCCCGCGACGCGGTGCGCGGCGGGGCGGCCATGGCCTTTCCCTACAACGGGCTGTTCTTCTGGATTCTCGGGCGCGAGGTCCACCGTTTCGGCCACACCCTGTCGGCGGCGCCTCTGAACGCGGTCTGCCCGCGCTTCCCGCTGATGCACCGCGATTCGCCGGGCGGCGGCGCTTTTTTCGAGCGGGCGGCGTTGCTGGCGGCGGGCGGCTACAACGAGCGCTTCGTCTCCTGGGGCTACGAGGACGACGAGATCGTGGTGCGGCTGCGCCGGTTGGGTCTGCGGGTGGAACGGGTGCCCGGGCCGCTCTACCATCTGGAACACGCGCGGCCCGAGAACTCCACCGACCGGAATCCCTTCATCGACGCCAACAAGGCGGAGCTGGAGCGCATCCAGGCCATGGACGCCGCCGCGCTGCGGGCCGAGATCGCGGCCGGCCGCCTGCGCCGGCCGCTGTTCTCCAGCGCCGGGTAGGAAGGGAGCCGGTCAGCCGGCCTTGTGCAAGACGAACTGGTTCGCTGCGAACTGGCCCACGGCGAACTGGGCGAACGCCCCTATCACTATGCCCCAGCCTCCTCTAATTTAAGACTTTCTAATTCGTTGAAATTGTACGGCCTCGCAAAGGGAAATGGGGAGCAACCCTGCCCTGCCCGCTGTTTCGGTGTGGCTCCCTTCACCATGCCAGCGACCGATCATGCCCCTGCGCTCCGCGCCCCCTCTCGCCGACAAGGACCCCTTCGACATCGACGAGGCGTTCCGGCGCCTGCGTCAGGCCGTGGCCGGACGCCCGAAGGCCGCCATGTTCGCGCTGCGCGACCGCGGCTACGACAGCCCCTTCGAGCAGCTGGTCGGCAGCCTGATCTCCGCGCGAACGCGCGACGAGACGACCATTGTGGTGTGTGAGCGGCTGTTCGCGGTGGCGCGCACGCCGGAGCAGATGGTCGCCCTGACGCCGGAGGCGCTGGCCCGCCTGCTCGACGGCGCGACCTTCCCGGAGCCGAAGGCGCGCGACATCCGGGCGCTGTCCCGTCGCATCATCACCGAGCACGACGGCGAGGTTCCCGACACGCCCGACGCCCTGATGGCCTTCCACGGAGTCGGGCCGAAGATCGCGGCGCTGACCCTGGCGGTCGGATTCGGCATCCCGGCGGTGGCGGTGGACGTGCATGTGCACCGGATCGTCAACCGCTGGGGCTTCGTCGCCGCACCGACTCCCGAGCGCACCATGGTCGCGCTGATGGAGCTGCTGCCCCGCCACTACTGGGTGGAGATCAACGAGCGGCTTGTGCCCTTCGGCAAATGGATCTGCACCGGAGACCGCCCACGCTGCTCCACCTGCGCCATGCTGTCCATGTGCCGGCAGGTGGGGGTGACGACCCACCGCTGAAGCTTCACGGCGGCGGGATGCCGCACTTCGCCGCAGGCCGCGACATCCGGTTGCAATTAACTGCGTTTTTTCTCCATTTTCATCTTACCGCCGCAGACAGGCAACCGCCTTGCTCCAAGGCCGCGGCATGGAGAACACGCAATGATCGTGGTAACCCGTTTGCGGACGGCGGCCATTCGTCGCGCCGCCCTCGCCACCGCCACGCTGTTCGCCCTGGCCGGCGGGGCCTCGGCGCAGGACAAGCCGGCCGCACCGGGGCCGATCGTCAAGACCCTGCTTCAGGCGACCACCACCGCGGACGGCAAGGCCTTCGCCTATCCCGACGGTAAGCCGCTTGTCACGGCGCGGCTGGTCGAGCTGCCGCCCGGCGGGGAGATCATCCGCCACCGGTACGCCGTTCCGCCGTTCGTCTACATCCTGGAGGGCGAGCTGACCATCGCCAGCGACAGCATGCCGACGCAGGTCTACAAGGCCGGGGACTCCTACATCGAGCAGGCGGCATGGCACAGCGGCCGCAACCTGGGCGACACGCCGGTGCGGCTGCTGTCGGTCTACCCCGGCGCGGAGGGCGTCGCCCTGTCGGAGCGCCCGCAGTAACCCGGTTCGCCGGGGCGGAGCGCGGTGGTTTGATTCACGTCATCGCGGGCGTCGGCGAAGCTCGGCCATGGTCGCCGCCCGTCCGTTGCCCAATCCACCCAGGGACCCCGCGATGATCCTCTACGCCCTGCGCTGCGCCTGCGGCCATGAATTCGAACAGTGGTTCAGGAACATGGCCGATTACGACACCCGCAAAGCCGATGGCCTGTCCTGTCCGTCCTGCGGCGGGACCGAGGTGGCGAAGGCGATCATGGCGCCGCGCGTCGGCGCGTCCAAGCCGTCGCCCGCGCCGATGCCCGCCTGCAACCCGTCCGGCTGCGGCAACGCGATGTGCCCGATGTCGCAGATGGCTTGACCGGCGAGGGCCTGGGACGGCGGATGCCTAGCGCCGTCCGCGCCCGCCGCTGGTGAGCGGCGGCAGGGCGCCGGTGGTCAGCTCCTCCCGGCGGCGGCCGCTGCCGAAGCTCGGTTCGCGGCGCTGCCCGCGCGGCCCGTCGTCGCGCGGCGCCGGCCGCGACGCGTTGGCCCGCCCGCTGCGCCACCACGCGAAGCCGATGCCGAGCACCGTCGCCCCGATCACACCCATCACACCATAGCGGGCGCCGTTGGCGGCCCAGCCCGGCAGCATCGAGCCGCTGTCCGCCGCCGGCTCGGCCACCGCGACCGGCTGCCCGGACGGCGTGGTTGCGGTGACGCTGGCTCGCGGCGCGGCCTGCGGCACCGGACCCTGTCCGGATAGGGAGGCGGTGGCAGACGAGGTGGAAGTGGGGGCACCGGACGGGCCGCCCGACGAATGGCTGCCCGAGGAACTGCTGGTGGCGGGCGGCCCGGCGCTGAACTGCGCGCCGCCGCCGACGCTGCCCGTTCCGCCGTCGATCCGCTGGGTGGGAGCGGCGCGGGGCACCACCTCGCGCTGCGGCTCGCGCGGCGCTTGGCCGGGGCCGCCGCCGCCGACCTTCTGCTGGGCGAGGTTCCCGACCGTCGCGGGGGCCTTGCCCTCGCGTTCGCCCATCATCTTGGCGATGGTCGCCTTGTCGAGCTGGTTGGTCACCGGCAACCCATGGGCGGCCTGATACTTGCCGAGCGCCGCCTTGGTCTCGGCGTGCATCTGGCCGTTGGCCCGCCCGCCGATGTTGTAGCCCTTGTCCTTCAGGATGGTCTGGGCCCATTGGATGTCCGCCGTCGATTGCGCCCGCGCCGGAGCGCCCGCCAGCAGACCCGCCGCCAGAACCGGCACCACCACAGCCAACGCGACCGCGCGGCGCGCGCGGTGCGAACCACCCGTCATGACCATCCTCCGTCCGAGACGCCAACCGACCATCGCCCACCCACTATCGTGGATGCGCAACCGTGTTACCAGATTGCGGCGGATTTCCGGGCGCGATTTTTGTGCGCCTGCGTTGCGGCGGCATCAGGTCCCCCTCCCCCGGCCGCCCCGGAAGGGCCGGCCGCTTCCCCATCCGTCGAGCGATGCGCGCACAAAAACGTGGTATAGATCCATCACGGCGCATTATGGGGCGCATTGTGGGAGGCCGTGGCATGGCGACTCTGAGACACGCGATTCTGGCGGGCGGAACGCTGCTGCTGGCGGCCTGCGGCAGCACCCCGGCCTACCGGGAATGGACGGCCACGGAAACCACGGCGACCGCCGCCTACGACGAATGCACCGAGCAGGTGGACAACACCATGCGGCTGCGCGGCTATCCCTACCGGCCTCTGCCCGAAACGCCGCAATTCCGCTACCGCAAGGAGATCTTCGCGCTGTGCATGCGCCGCAAGGGTTACACCGCCGAGGATTGAGCGCCCGTCACGGCCCCGGCAGGCCGTAGCGCAGATAGAGCAGGCCGCCGATCAGCACCCCGGCCAGCACCACCGCCGCGTAGAAGCGCAGCGGCAGCCGCACCCTCTCCCGCCGCCGCGGCTTGGCCTCGCCCCTGGCCGCGGAGCGGGGCGCGCCCCTCGCCGGAGCGGCTTGCCGGACCGTTCCGGCCGCTCCCCCCTGGTTGGGGTCGTGCAGTTCGATGAGCTTCCAGTTGAACTCGATCCCGTCGCCGCCCGCCCTGGCGTTGTGGTCGAGCTGGATTAGGCGGAAATAGGCGCGCGGATTCACCCGCACCATCAGGTTGAAGCGGGCGCGGGCGTGGTCGAGGTCCTCCCCGACCTCCAGCGTCTTCCAGCCCTTGCCGCGCGCCTTCTGGATGGCGAAGCGCGTCGGCTGGGCGATGGGAACAGGCGCCATGATCGCGGCCCCACCCTCTTGCGCCCGCCCCCTTACACCGAGGTCGGAACGCCCTTCTTGCGGATGACGTCGGCGTACCAGTGGTAGCTGGCCTTGGGACGGCGCTCCAGCGTCTGGCGGTCCACCTCGATCAGGCCGAAGCGGCGCTGGTAGCCCTCGGCCCACTCGAAGTTGTCGAGCAGGCTCCAGACGAACCAACCGCGCAGGTCGACCCCCTCCTCCAGCGCCTGATGGCCGGCCAGCATGTGGCGGCGCAGGTAGCTGATGCGGTCGTTGTCCTGGACGAAGCCCTTCGGCCCGGTCTGCTCGGGATAGGCCGCCCCGTTCTCCATCACATAGACCGGGGGGTTGCCGTATTCCTGCTTCAGCTCGATCAGGATCTCGGCGATGCCGTCGGGCTCCACCGGCCAGCCCATCCCGGTCGTCGGCGTGCCCTCCGGCGGAGAGCCGTAGCCGGTGCCGAACAGGCCCGCCGGATCCGGCTGCTGGTGCATGCGGCTGTAGTAGTTGATGCCCAGGAAGTCGATGGGCTGGCGGATCGCCTCCAGGTCGCCGGCCTTGACCAGCGGGGCGAAGCCGTCGCGCAGAAGCTCCGGATACTCACCGCGCAGCAGCGGGTCGAGGCAGGCGCGGTTCCACACCGCATCCCACATCAGCGAGGCCGCGTAGTTGGCGTCCAGCCCGCCGACCGGCCAGACCGGCTGCAGCGACAGCACGGTGCCGAGTTGCCAGCCCTTGCCGCCGCCCGCGGCGCGCAGAGCCTTCAGCGCCATGCCCTGGGCGAGGTTCTGGTGGTGGATCGCCTTGAAATAGTTGCCCTTGCCGGTCATCCCCGGCGCGTGCCCGCCCAGCCCGTGGCCGAAGATGGCGTGGACGGACGGCTCGTTCAACATGCTCCAGTGCTTGGCCCGGTCGCCGATCCGCGCGGCGACGAGCTGGGCGTAGTCGGTGAACCAGCCGGCGATGTCGCGGTTGGTCCAGCCGCCGCGGTCCTGGAGCGCCTGGGGCAGGTCCCAGTGATACAGGCAGGGCCAGGGCGCGATGCCCTTGGCCAGAAGCGCGTCGGTCAGCCGGTCGTAGAAGTCCAGCCCCTCGGCGTTGGCCGGGCCGGTGCCGGTCGGCTGGACGCGCGGCCAGGCGACGGAGAAGCGATAGGCGTTCATCCCCGCCTTCGCCATCAGGTCCACATCCTCGGCGTAGCGGTTGTAATGGTCGCAGGCCACGTCGCCGGTGTCGCCGTTCGCCACCTTGCCGAAGGAATGGCTGAAGGTGTCCCACACGCTGGGGCCGCGCCCGCCGGCGGTGACCGCGCCCTCGATCTGGTAGGAGGAGGTCGAGGCGCCCCAGACGAACTTGTCGGGGAAGGCGGCCAGCACTTCCGACGGCTGGGCCACCGCAGCGCGGCGCGTCGTCAGAAAGGCTCCGGCCGAGGCCGCCAGCCCGGTGGCCGCCGCCGCCTTCAGGAAACTCCGCCGCCGCATACCGAATTCCTCTCGCCGTCCGGGTCGTCCGCGACAATGTAAGAAGACCGGGCGTCAGCGCAACAGGCGCCTCGCATCGGAATGCCCATGTAACCGGTTTGGCCGGTGTGGGCGTAACCTGGACCGTGAGGTATGATGGCGCCATGAACGGACTCGTCATGTTTCTGCTGATCGTGGCGCTCGGCCTCGTGGTGGCGTCGCTGTTCTCCGGGCTGTTTTTTATGGCGCGCGGCGGACAGGGCGATTCGCGCAAATCGAACCGGGCGATGCGGATGCGCGTGGCGCTCCAGGGGGTGGCGCTGGTGCTGTTCCTGCTCGCCATCCTGACCCACGGCTGATTGAGGACACCCACAGGAATCATGGTCAAGCTGACCCGCATCTACACCCGCGGCGGGGACCGCGGCGAGACCTCGCTGGGCGACGGGCGCCGCGTGCCCAAGCACGACCCGCGCGTCACCGCCTACGGCACGGTGGACGAGGCGAACGCCGTCATCGGGCTGGTCCGGCTGCACACCGCGGACCAGCCGGAAACCGACGCCATGCTGGCGCGAATCCAGAACGACCTGTTCGACCTGGGCGCCGACCTCTGCACGCCGGAGGCGGAAAACCCGGCCTATCCGCCGCTGCGCATCCTGGAATCGCAGGTGGACCGGCTGGAGGCCGAGATCGACGCGATGAACGCCGATCTCGCCCCGCTCACCTCCTTCATTCTGCCCGGCGGCTCGCCGGCGGCGGCGCATTTGCATCTGGCCCGCACGGTGGTGCGCCGGGCCGAGCGGCTGATGACCGAACTGGCGGAGGTGGAGCCGGTCAACCCGGCGGCGGTCAAGTACGCCAACCGCCTGTCCGACCATCTGTTCGTGCTGGGCCGGAAACTGAACGCGAACGGAGCGGCCGACGTGCTGTGGGTTCCGGGCGCAAACCGTTGATGCAATTCCGCCTCCTTCGCGCTTGCGGCGTAGGCGGCGTTGACAGCCAAAACGTCAACTCCTATGGTCGCAGCGCTGTCACAAGCTGCCCGATTCGGCGCCAGCGGCGAAGGTGCGCCTGCATAATTCAAGAAAAGGGTGGGATATGAAGGTCCTCGTCCCGGTCAAGCGGGTGGTCGATTACAACGTCAAGATCCGCGTCAAGGCGGACGGTTCCGGCGTTGAGACCGCCAACGTGAAGATGAGCATGAACCCCTTCGACGAGATCGCCGTCGAAGAGGCCGTCCGCCTCAAGGAAGCCGGCACGGCGACCGAGGTCATCGTGGTCACCGTCGGCCCGACGGCGTGCCAAGAGACGCTGCGCACCGGCCTCGCCATGGGCGCCGACCGCGGCATCCTGGTCCAGACCGACGCCGAGACGCAGCCGCTGGCCGTCGCCAAGGTGCTCAAGGCCCTCGTCGAGAAGGAAGGCCCGACCTTGGTCATCCTGGGCAAGCAGGCGATCGACGACGACTGCAACCAGACCGGCCAGATGCTCGCCGCCCTCTTGGGCTGGCCGCAGGGCACCTTCGCCTCCAAGGTCACGCCGGGCGAGGGCTCGGTCACCGTGACCCGCGAGATCGACGGCGGGCTGGAGACGGTGCAGCTGACGCTGCCGGCGGTGGTCACCGCCGACCTGCGCCTCAACGAGCCGCGCTACGCCTCGCTGCCCAACATCATGAAGGCCAAGAAGAAGCCCATCGAGACGCTGGCCCC
>NZ_VITH01000018.1 GCF_007827815.1 Azospirillum brasilense | reverse complement strand
CACGGTGCGCACCACCGCCTTCGAGGCGGCCGCCGCCACGGGCGGCTCGGCCACGGTCGAGAGCATCGCCGGGACGGGCGACGCCGGCTCGGCCAAGTTCGTCGGCCAGGAGCTGACCAAGTCGGAGCGTCCGGAGCTGACCCAAGCCAAGATCGTCGTGTCGGGCGGCCGCGGCATGCAGTCGGGCGACAACTTCAAGCTTCTGGAGGCGCTGGCCGACAAGCTGGGGGCCGCGGTCGGCGCCAGCCGCGCGGCGGTCGACGCCGGCTTCGTGCCGAACGACTATCAGGTCGGCCAGACCGGCAAGATCGTGGCGCCCGAGCTGTACATCGCCGTCGGCATCTCCGGGGCCATCCAGCACCTCGCCGGCATGAAGGACAGCAAGGTCATCGTCGCCATCAACAAGGACGAGGAGGCGCCGATCTTCCAGGTCGCCGACTACGGCCTCGTCGCCGACCTGTTCAAGGCGGTGCCGGAGCTGACGGCCGCGCTGGACAAGGCGTAACCGGCCAGTCCTCTTCGCAAGACCAGCGGCCCAAAGACAAGCGGGAAAGCTCATATGTCCACGATCAAGAAGATTGGCATCATCGGTGCCGGCCAGATGGGCAGCGGCATCGCCCATGTCTGCGCGCAGGCGGGGTACGAGGTCGTCATCTCCGACATCAGCGCGGAGATTCTGCAGAAGTCGGTGGCCGCCATCTCCAAGAACATGGACCGTCAGGTTCAGAAGGGGAAGCTGACGGAGGCCGACAAGACGGCGGCGATCGCCCGCATCGCCACCGGGTCCGACCTGTCCGTGTTCCATGACGCCGATCTCGTGGTCGAGGCCGCGACGGAGAACGAGGCGCTCAAGCGCGAGATCTTCAAGAAGCTGGTCCCCAACCTGAAGCCCGAGGCGCTGATCGCGACGAACACCTCGTCGATCTCGATCACCCGGCTCGCGGCGTCGACGGACCGCCCGTCCAAGTTCATGGGCATGCATTTCATGAACCCGGTGCCGGTGATGCAGCTCGTCGAGCTGATCCGCGGCATCGCGACGGACGAGGCGACCTTCAGCGCGATCGCCGAGCTGACGGCGAACATCGGCAAGACGGCGGCGGTGGCCGAGGACTTTCCGGCCTTCATCGTCAACCGCATCCTGCTGCCGATGATCAACGAGGCGGTCTACACCCTCTATGAGGGGGTGGGCGGCGTCCAGGCCATCGACACAGCGCTGAAGCTGGGGGCCAACCACCCGATGGGCCCGCTGGAACTGGCGGACTTCATCGGTCTGGACACCTGTCTGGCGGTCATGCAGGTCCTCTACGAGGGTCTGGCCGACAGCAAGTACCGCCCCTGCCCGCTGCTGGTGAAGTATGTCGAGGCCGGCTGGGTCGGCCGCAAGGTCGGCCGCGGCTTCTACGACTACTCCAAGAACCCGCCGGTCCCGACCCGCTGACGCGGCGGCTCCGAACGGAGGCTTTGGCGAGGCCCGTCCCGGGAAACCGGGACGGGCTTCGTTCTTTTGCGGAACCGCTGCGCTCGCGCTCTGTTCGTCCCGCAGGGGAACGGCGGAAAGGACGGGGGCGATGCGGCGCGGCTTCCTGACGGCGATGCTGGTGGTCGGCCCTCTGGCGGCCGGTCTTTCCGGCCCGGTCCTGGCCCAGGCCCCGGGCTCCGTCCCGGCGCCCTCCTCCGCCCTGTCCCGGCAGGAACGCAACTTCATCGCCGAGGCGCTGGCCGACGGCATGGCCGAGCAGGCGCTGGGCAAGCTGGCCCAGGATCGGGCAGACACGGAGCCGGTCCGCCGCTTCGCCCGCCGCATGGCCGACGACCATGGGCTGAAGACCGACCGGCTCGCCGGCATGGCGCTGCGCCACGGCATCCCCATCCCACGCGAATTGGGCCTGTCTGCGCGCGCCCACATGTCCAGCCTGCGCGACACCCCGGAGGAGGCCTTCGACCGCCGCTACATGGCCGCGGAGGAGGAGACCCACGCCCGCGCCATCAAGCTGTACGAGGCGCAGGCCGAACGCGGCGGCGAGACGGGCGATTTCGCCCGCGACGCCCTGCCGATGCTGCACAGCCATTTCGAGGAGGCGCGGGGCATCATGGCCGAGTTGGCGCGCGGCCCCGCCCCGCCGCAGACCCAGGCACCGCCGGGGGATGCTCCGCCGGGAACGTCAGGGTCGTCGGAGTGAGGTCACAACGCCCGATCGGCCCCGTCGCTCATCATGGCCGGCAAGGCGTCCAAAAACGATAGAACCGCCGCTTCCCCACCGGACTCCCACAGGCCGACATGACCGGCACCCTCCAGCGCGACGAAGGTCCTGGGGGCGTTGACGCACTCGAACAGACGACGCGAGTGGTCTGGAGGAATCACACGGTCGAGGGTGCCATGGTAGATGAGCACAGGGGCCTTCAACCGACCGATCTTTGAAAAACTGTCGAACGGATGACGGAGCAGCGAACGCACCGGCAAAAACGGCAGCATCCGCTCGCTGATGTCCGCGATGCTGGTGTAGGGGGCGGCGAGGATGACGGCCTCGACACGCCGTTCCGTCGCGAGCTGGACCGCGACCCCGCTGCCCAGCGAGTAGCCGTGCAAAACCACCCGCGCGCGCGCCGCCTCCAGGAAATCGAAGGCCGCCCGTCCATCCTCATACAGCCCGGCTTCGCTCGGCTTCCCTGGATTTCCACCGTAGCCACGGTATTCCGCCATGAACACGCCGTACCCTGCGTCGATCAGCGCACGGGCGATGTGGCCATTCCACGCCACCGTCTCGCCATTGCCGTGGAACAGCAATAACGTCGGCTTTTCCAACGCCGTGGGCGCCTTGTGCCAGCCCTGAAGGTCGAGACCGTCGCCGGTGCGGAGGGACACCACCGCCATATCGCCCACGCCGGCCTCCTCCGGAGTCTGTGCGAGCGGGATGGCCGGAAAGATCAGGCGATCCTGGGCCACATACGCCAACAGCAGGGCAACGGCATAAAGCGTCGCCCCCACGGCCAGGATCGCGATCAGGATTTTCATGCGCCTCCGGTGCGCTGGGAAGGAAACCGACCTGGGACGCGCGGGCGGAGCCGAGGCCGAACCCTCACCCGCCTGTCTTCACCACGCCGCCGCGGCTGTCGCGGTTCGGACCGCCGCCGTGGCCCATGTGCTTGCGCAGGAAGGCGATGACCTCCGGCGAGTCCCATTCCACCGCGCCCTCGATGCGGCCAAGCTCGCGGCCCTCCTGGTCCACCAGCAGGGTCGTCGGCAGGCCGCGCAGCTTCAGCGTCTGCATCGAGGCGCTCGACGGGTCGAGGTAGAGGGCGAGATTCTTCACGCCGGTCCGCTGGTAGAAGGGCTGCACCTGATCCTTGCCGCCGCGGTCCACCGACAGCGCCACCACCTGGAAGCCCGGCCCACCCAACTGCGCCTGGAGGCGGTCGAGCGCCGGCATCTCCTTCACACAGGGCGCGCACCACGTCGCCCACAGGTTCAGCAGGACCAAGCGGTCCTTGAACTCCGACAGGTCGACCCGGCGCCCCTCCCCGTCCAGGAAAGGCAGCTCCGGCACCGACGTCAGCGGTTCCATGTAGCGGAACTTGTCCAGGCTCACCGCCGTCGCTCCGGGCGTCGCTCCGGGAGCGGCCGGGCTGGCCGGCTGGTCCAGCGTCAGCACGGCGGGCGGCGGCGGGGCCGCCGGCCCGGCCAGCGCCATCCACAGCCCGGCACCGCCCAGCGTCACACAAAAGATTGCGGTGGCCGCCAAAGTCCGCATACTCACGCTTCCCGTCCTCCCATCCGTATTGTGCCCGCCATGAGCGCCGAACAGCCCAAGCCGAACTCACAAGACCGCGCCGCCAGCCAGATGTGGGGCGGCCGCTTCGCCCGCGGTCCCGCCGCCATCATGGAGAAGATCAACGCCTCCATCGGCTTCGACAAACGGCTGGCCGACCAGGACATCGCCGGGTCGAAGGCCCACGCCGCCATGCTGGCGCGCCAGGGCATCATAACCCAGGCCGACGCCGATGCCATCCGCGATGGGCTGGACCGGGTCAAGGAAGAGATCGACTCCGGAGCCTTCACCTTCAAGGTGGAACTGGAGGACATCCACATGAACGTGGAGGCCCGGCTGGCCGAGCTGATCGGCGAGCCGGCCAAGCGCCTGCACACCGGGCGGTCGCGCAACGATCAGGTGGCGACCGACTTCAAGCTGTGGGTGCGCGACGCGCTCGACCGCGCCGACCAGGGGCTGAAGGCGCTCCAGGCCGCGCTGATCGATCTGGCGGAGAAGCACACCGACACGGTGATGCCGGGCTTCACCCACCTCCAGGCCGCCCAGCCGGTCAGCTTCGGCCACCATCTGCTGGCCTATGTGGAGATGTTCGGGCGCGACCGCGGCCGCCTGCGCGACGCCCGCGCCCGGCTGAACGAGTGCCCGCTCGGCTCCGCCGCGCTGGCCGGCACGCCCTACCCCATCGACCGCTTCATGACGGCCGACGCGCTGGGCTTCGACCGGCCGACCGCCAACTCGCTGGACGCGGTGTCCGACCGCGACTTCGCGCTGGAGTATCTGGCTGCCGCCAGCATCTGCGGCATGCACCTCTCCCGCTTCGCGGAGGAGATCGTGCTGTGGTGCTCGGCCCAGTTCCGCTTCATCACGCTGACGGACGCCTTCACCACCGGCTCCTCCATCATGCCGCAGAAGAAGAACCCGGACGCGGCGGAGCTGGTGCGCGCCAAGGCCGGGCGCGTGATCGGCAGCCTGAACAGCCTGCTGGTCGCCATGAAGGGCCTGCCGCTGGCCTATTCCAAGGACATGCAGGAGGACAAGGAGCCGGTCTTCGAGGCCGACGACACGCTGGCGCTGTGCATCGCCGCCATGGAAGGCATGGTGCGCGACATGCAGCCGAACGTGCCGGCGCTGCGCGAGGCGACCGACCGTGGCTTCCTCAACGCCACCGACCTCGCCGACTGGCTGGTGCGCGAGCTGAACATCCCCTTCCGCGAAGCGCACCACATCACCGGACGCGCCGTGAAGGCGGCGGAGGACAAGCGCGTCGGCCTGACCGCCCTGACGCTGGAGGAGCTGCAGGCCATCGAGCCGCGCATCACCGAGTCCGTCTTCCCGGCGCTGAGCATCGAGGCGTCGCTGGACAGCCGGCGCAGCTTCGGCGGCGCGTCCCCCGTCCGCGTGCGCGAGGCCGTCGCGGCGGCGCGGGAGCGCTTCCTGTGAGGCGCCCGCTGCTGATCCTGGCGACCGCCGCCGTCGCGCTGACACTGGCCGGCTGCGGCAAGAAGCCGAGCTTCGTCGATCCCCCGCAGGGCAAGGAAGCCGACCGCTTCCCCGGCACCTACCCGAACCCGAAGACCGACCCCAAGCCCGGTCAGCCGTCCTCCGGAGCCCGCTTCCCATGAGCGCCTTCGCCTACCGCAACGGCGTGATGCACGCCGAATCCGTGCCGCTGTCCACCATCGCGGCGGAGGTCGGAACGCCCTTCTACTGCTACTCCACGGCGGCGCTGGAGGCGCATTACAGCGCCTACGCCGGGGCCTTCGCGGGGCAGGACGCCGACGTCTGCTACGCGGTGAAGGCCAACTCCAACCTCGCCGTCATCCGCGCCTTCGCGCGGCTGGGCGCCGGCGCCGACGTGGTGTCGGGCGGCGAGATGCGCCGCGCGCTGGCCGGCGGCATCCCGGCGGGCAAGATCATCTTCTCCGGCGTCGGCAAGACGCGCGAGGAGATGCGCGCCGCCCTGGAGGCCGGAATCCACCAGATCAACGTGGAATCCATCCCCGAGGTGGAGGCCCTGTCGGAGGTCGCGGTCAGCCTGGGCGTCACCGCGCCCATCGCCTTCCGCGTGAATCCGGACGTGGACGCCAAGACCCACGCCAAGATCGCGACGGGCAAGAAGGAGAACAAGTTCGGCGTCGACTACGACCACGCGCGGGAGGTCTACGCCCAGGCCGCCAAGCTGCCGGGCATCAAGCCGGTGGCCATCGCCGTCCACATCGGGTCGCAGCTGACCGACCTCGCCCCCTTCCGCGCCGCCTACGAGCGGGTCGCGGCGCTGCTCCACGTCCTGCGCGAGGACGGGCACGACATCACCCGCCTCGACCTCGGCGGCGGGCTGGGCATCGTCTACAAGCACGAGGCGCCGCCGGACATCGCCGACTACGCCGCCATGGTGAAGTCGATCACCGGCAACCTCGGCTGCCGCATCTCGCTGGAGCCGGGCCGCTCGCTGGTCGGCAACGCCGGCATCCTGGTGTCGCGGGTGATCTACCTGAAGCAGGGGCTGCACCGCCGCTTCGTCATCATCGACGCGGCGATGAACGACCTGATCCGCCCCACCCTCTACGAGGCCTACCACGGCATCGTCCCGGTGACCGAGCCCGCCAAGGGCGCCGCCGCCGAGCCCTACGACGTCGTCGGCCCGGTCTGCGAGAGCGGCGACACCTTCGCGCTCCAGCGCGCGCTGCCGGCGATGGCGCCGGACGATCTGGTGGCGATCCTGTCGGCGGGGGCCTACGGCGCGGTCATGTCCTCCACCTACAACACCCGCCCGCTGATCCCGGAGGTGCTGGTGAACGGCGACCAGTTCTCCGTCATCCGGCCGCGCGTGCCGGTGGAGGAGCTGCTGGCGCTGGACCGCGTGCCGGACTGGCTGAAGGACTGACCCGGCCTTTCAGCCGTCGCTTCACGCAGGCCGGGGGAACAGCGTCAGGAAGGGGGCATCCAACCCACAGGGAGCCCCTTTCCATGACGTCCATCCGCCTGAACGGCGCTTTCCGCGACGCCGTCGCCGACATCACCCTGGCCGTCGCCCAGGACCCCAACCTCGTCGCGCTGGTGATGCGCTGGAACGAGGACGACGCCCTTCTCTGGACGCTCCGCTCCCTGCCCAACGGCCAGAACACCGTCCCCGGCGGCGGGGCGGCGCACGCCGAGGAGGCGCTGATCGTCAACTGGGCCGGCTATGTCGCGCAGAACAACGGGCAGGAGCCGAACATCGTCGAGATCCTGCTGACCAAAAGCCCTTGCCTGGACCGCTCCCCGGAACGCCAGATGCTCGGCGAAGACTGGACCAGGGGCTGTTCGTCCAAGCTGCGGCAGTTCATTCTGGACAAGCCCGCCAACGATTGGCGCATCTGCTTCCTCGCCTATTATCAGGAGGACATCCGCATCGAAGCCCAGGCGTATGGCGCCGTCGCGGAGTTCGCCGGGATCCCGCAGGCCGACGTCTATCTGTGGGCGGACCGGCACAAGGGCTGACGCAGGGGCGCTGACCGCGGGACCACGGTGCGAGCGCCCAGGGGGTGCAATAACCGCTGCACAGAACCACCCATAAGGCGTATGATTCCCCGTTCGAGCCACGGACGGGGAACATCATGGAGTGGGACGCGGCCTATGCCATCGGTCAGAGCGCGGTGGACGGAGACCACCAGCGCCTGTTCCAATTGTTCAACCAGTTCAGCGCGGCGATCGCCGCCGGGGAAACGCGGGAATCCGCGAACCGCTTCCTGCGCGAGCTGGCCGATTACTCGGCCTATCACTTCCGCCGCGAGGAAGGACTCATGCACGCGATCGGCTACCCCGACTACGCCAAGCACAAGAAGATGCACGACACCTTCGCCGACTTCGTCCGCCGGCAGTCCGACTCCGGCGCCCGCGATGCGGAGGAGGTGCAATTTCTCCAGAGCTACGTCGAGATGTGGTTGTGCGGCCACATCCTGGTCATGGACAAATGGTTCGGCGAATGGCTGGACGGGCGGGGCGGGAACTCCGGCGCGGCGGCCCCGACGGCCTGAGCGCCGGTTTGCCGCGCCGGATTGCCGTACCGGTTCCAGGCCCGGCCGGTTTGCTGAACAAGCCTATTTCTTGTACGGATTCGCCAGCCACGACTGCAGGCAGGTCATCAGCTCGACGTCGCCGTCATAGTAGAGCCACTCGGTTTCCTCCTTCGACAGCGGCTTGGTCGGCGACGGCCGGTAGAGCTTGTCGTAGGGCACCGAGAAGACCCCCAGGTCGGGCGCCGTCTCGAGAATCTTCTTCACCCACCCCTCGGCCCTCGCGTAGAGCGTCTCGTAATCCGTGGCGACGGACACGAAGGGGTTGTCGTTGGAGTTTTCCGACTGGCTGCCGAACGAGCTCTGCTTGAGCGCCCAGTCGTTCAGCACCGGATCGCTGGGCTTGGCGAAGCCACCGCCGACGGTGTTCCGGCGGCGCGACCGCCAGTCGGTCGCCTTGGCCTTGTCCGCGAAACGATAGACGAGGACGTGACCGGCCCTGTGGGGGTCGAGGCCGTATCGTTCGCCGGCGGCGTTCATGGCGGAGAAATTCTTGGGGTTCGGCATGAGGACGCTCCTGATCGGGCAAAGTTGAACGGGCGCTGCGCGCCTCGCCTTCTGGAGAACGTCCCGTCGAGCGCGGCCGTGAACGGGAACCGGCGGCGCCGTGCGCAACCATCGATGCCGCCACACCAAGGCCCACGCCGGCGGAATGACTTGCCGTCCGCTTCCCGTATCCTGCTGTTCTTATCGTCCCGGCTGCCATATTTTGGACATGGCCCGATGTTTCGGTAAGGAACCGGCACGCCGGACCGCGACAGACGGCGCAGCCGAGCCTATATCCTGACGATGTTCCGGCGGCGGTTTCTCCTCCCGCCCGGTGCCTGACCTGACGGGAGAGCGGCATGAGCGACAGCAAGGACGGGTTCCGCTTTCCCCTGCGCAAGGAGGCGTCCCCGGCACCCGCCCTGCGGGAACCCCGCCTGCGCATGGGGCAGGCGCGCGCCGCCCTGCTCTGGGAACGGCTGTGGCCGGCGCTCTGGGCGCCCCTCACCATCGCCGGGGCCTTCCTCGCCCTGGCCCTGCTGAACGCCTTCCTGCTTTTGCCGGGCTGGCTGCACACGCTGGTCCTGCTGCTGTTCGCCACCGCCATCGGCTGGACGGGGTGGCGCGGGCTGCGCGCCTTCCGCCTGCCCGACGAGAGCGCCGCCCGCCGCCGGCTGGAGCGCGACAGCGGCCTGCCCCACCGTCCCCTCCACGCGCTGCGCGACACGCCCGCCGGCAACGACCCCGTCGCGGCGGAGCTGTGGCGCCTGCACCAGGAGCGGGTGCGCGCCGCCATGCGGCGGCTGCGCGTCGCCATGCCGCTGTCCGACGGCCTCGCCGCCCAGGACCGCTACGCCCTGCGCGCGCTGGTGGCGCTGGTGCTGGTCGCCGCCGGCGGCGCGACCTGGGGCGACTGGAAGCCGCGCCTCGTCGCCGCCGTCACCCCGCATTTCGGCGGGACGGCAACGGCGACGGTCGCGACGCTCGACCTCTGGGTGACGCCGCCGGAATACACCGGCCTGCCGCCGGTCTTCCTGAAATCAGCCAACCCCGCCCACACGCCGAGCCTCGCCGACCCTGTGCCGGTCCCCAAGGGCAGCCTCGTGCTGGCCCGCGTCACCGGCGGCAGCGGCACGCCGTCTCTGGAGGCCGGCACCAAGTCCGCCGCCTTCGAGGCGGTCGACTCCTCCACCTTCCAGATCCAGCAGCCCATCGAGGACGGCACCCGCATCGCGGTGACCCAGGGCTCCGGCGTGCTGGGCAGCTGGAACGTGCGGATCATCCCGGACCACCCGCCGACCATCGCCTACGCCAGCCCCCCGGCCAAGGGCGAGCGCGGCGCGCTGCGGCTGGACTACACCGCGCAGGACGATTACGGGCTGGCCGAGGCCAAGGCCGTCGTCCGGCTGGACCTGCCGGAGGGCGAAGCCCCGGCGCTCGACCGCAGCCCGCTGGAGCTGCCGCTGGCCCTGCCCGGCGTCCGCCCGCGCGAGGCGCGGAACGCCGCCTTCCACGACCTGACCGCCCATCCCTGGGCCGGGCTGAACGTCACCATCCGCCTGACCGCGCTCGACGGCGCCGGCCAGACCGGCAGCACGGAGGACGTGGCGATGGTCCTGCCGGAGCGCGTCTTCAACCATCCGGTCGCCCGCGCCATCGTCGAGGAGCGCAAGAAGCTGACCCTGCGGCCGCAGCAGCTCCGCATCGAGGTGGCCCGCGCCCTGGCCGAGATTTCCTCCCGGCCCAGCCAGTTCGGCGGCGATCTGGTGGCCTTCCTGGCAATGCGCACCGCCGTGAACCGTCTGCTGCTCGACGAGGAGGGGGCTTCGGTGCCCGCGGTCCAGCAGCTGCTGTGGGAGACCGCGCTGCGCATCGAGGACGGCGGCCTGTCGCTGGCCGAGCGCGACCTGCGCGACGCCGAGCAACGCCTCGCCGAGGCGCTGGAGCGCGGCGCCGACGACCAGGAGCTGAAGAAGCTGATGGACGAGCTTCAGGCGGCGCTCGACAAGTTCCTCGACGCCATGGAGCAGCAGATGCGCGAGGCGCTGGAGCGCGGCGATCCGATCCCCATGGTGCCGCCGGAAATGGCCGACCAGATGATGGATCGCCAGGACCTGCAGCGCATGATGGAGCAGATGCGGCAGATGGCCGAGACCGGCGCCCGCGACGCCGCGCGGCAGATGCTCTCCCAGCTTCAGCAGATGATGGAGCAGATGCGCAACGGCGCCATGGCCCAGATGCAGCAGCAGGGCCAGAACGAGGCGGCGCAGATGATGCGCGAGCTTCAGGAGCTGACGCAGCGGCAGCAGCAGTTGCTCGACCAGACTTTCCGTCAGTCGCAGGAGCAGATGGGCCGGCAGGACGGGCAGCAGGGCCAGCAGCCGGGGCCGCGCAACCGCCAGGGTCGTCCGCAGCAGGGGCAGCAAGGCCAGCAGGGCCAGTCCGGCAGCCCGCTGATGCAGCAGCAGGCCGAACAGCAGGAGGCGCTGCGCCGCCAGCTCGGCGAGCTGATGCGGCGCATGGGCGAACAGCAGGGCGGCGAGATCCCCCGCCCGCTGGGCCGCGCCGAGCGGGCGATGCGCGACGCCGGCCAGGCGCTGCAGCAGGGGCAGCCCGGCTCCGCCGTGCCGCCGCAGACCCAGGCGATGGACGAGCTGCAGCAGGGCATGCAGGCCATGGCCGAGCAGATGATGCAGCAGATGATGGGCCAGCAGGGTCCGGCGATGAGCGGCCAGCAGCCCGGTCAGGCGCAGCAGCGCCAGGGCCAGGGCCGCAACCGCGACCCGCTGGGCCGCCGCCCCTCCGGCTTCGGCAACTACAACAACGAGGACGTGAAGATCCCCGAGGAGGCCGAACTCCAGCGCGCCCGCGAAATCCTCGACGAGTTGCGCCGCCGCTCCGGCCAGTACGGCCGCCCGCAGATGGAGCGCGAGTACATCGACCGCCTGCTGAAGCAGTTCTGAGGGTGTGCCCCCTCCCCAGCCCTCCCCCTCTTCGAGGGAGAGGGTGCCTTAAGCGAAGCGGCGTCCGTCCCCTCCACCTCGCAGAGGGGGAGGGTTAGGGAGGGGGCCAAGTCGAAGCCCCAGCAGCGTCCTTGCCCGACTGTCGAGAACAACGGCGTCCCGTATGGGAAGCAGACCCCGTGCCTTTTGCGGGGCCGGGGACCGGGCGGCTTTACCGGAGGGCGGCGCTGGTGCAGTATCCGCCGCGCAAGGCGCCGCCGCTTGCCCTTCCGGCACGGACGCCCCCGGACACAACGAACGTTTCCTCATGGTCGCGGTCCTTTCGAACCACGGGTCGGGCGGGCTTGCCCCGCAGCGCCCGGAACTGACGCTCGGCAGCAAGTTCCGCATGATCAACTGGGGGCTGGTGCTCCTGGTCTGCATCATCACGTCGGTCGGGGTGGCCCTGCTCTACTCGGCCGCCGGCGGCAACTGGAAGCCCTGGGCGCAGCCGCAGCTCGTGCGCGCCGTCCCTGGCCTCGTCCTGATGCTGATGATCGCGCTGATCGATGTGCGGCATCTGATGAAGTCGGCCTACGCCATCTTCCTGATCGTGCTCTGCCTTCTGGTGGCGGTGGAGCTGATGGGGCGCATCGGCATGGGCGCGCAGCGCTGGATCGACCTGGGCTTCTTCCAGCTCCAGCCGTCGGAGCTGATGAAGCCGGCGCTGACCCTGGCGCTGGCCCGCTACTTCCATGGCATCTCGCTGGACCAGATCGGCCGCCCGCTGCTGCTGATCCCGCCGCTGCTGCTGGTCTTCACCCCGGTGGCGCTGGTGCTGATGCAGCCGAACCTGGGCACCTCGCTGCTGCTGATCATGGGCAGCGGCGCCGTCTTCTTCGCCGCCGGGGTGCGCATCTGGAAGTTCCTGCTGGTCATCGGCGGCGGCCTGTCGGCCATCCCCGTCGCCTGGGAATTCCTGCACGACTACCAGAAGCAGCGCGTCTACACCTTCCTCGACCCGGAGACCGACCCGCTGGGCGCCGGCTACAACATCCTCCAGTCGAAGATCGCCCTGGGGTCGGGCGGGCTGTTCGGCAAGGGATTCATGTCCGGCTCCCAGAGCCAGCTGATGTTCCTGCCGGAAAAGCACACCGACTTCATCTTCGTGGTGCTGGCGGAGGAGTTCGGGATGGTCGGCGCGCTGATCCTGCTGGCGCTCTACCTGATGCTGTTCATCTACGGCGTGGTCATCGCGCTGAGCTGCCGCAGCCAGTTCGCCCGGCTGGTCGCGGTCGGCATGACGGCGCAGTTCTTCCTCTACGTGATGGTCAACGTGTCGATGGTGACCGGCCTGATCCCGGTGGTGGGCATCCCGCTGCCGCTGGTCTCCTACGGCGGGTCGGCGATGATGACGCTGATGATCGGCGTGGGGCTTCTGCTCAGCATGTCGGTCCACCGCGAGGTCCGCATCCCCAAGAGCGGCGTCACCGAGGTGTGACGCCACCCGCGGAGGGCGCCGTCAGCCCTCCGAGACCTCGCCGTTCTCCTGGATCAGCACCTTGTCGATGCGCCGGCCGTCCATGTCGACGACCTCGAAGCGCAGGCCGTTCCAGTGGAAATGCTCCGCGGCGATGGGCACATGGCCCAGCCGGTCCAGCATGAAGCCGGCGATGGTGTGGTAATCGCCCTCGCCCTTCAGCCCTCTCACGCCGACCAGCGACTCAACCTCCTCCACCGGGGTCATGCCGTCGACCAGCCAGGAGCCGTCCTCGCGCTGGACCGCGAAGCCGTCGCCTTCCTGCCCCTGTTCGGGCAACTCGCCGGCGATCGCCTCCATGATGTCGGTCACCGTGACGATGCCCTCGACGCTGCCATACTCGTCCACGACCACGGCCATGTGGATGCTGGCCTGCTTGAACAGCTCCAGCAGCCGCAGGACGGGGGTGCCGTCATGGACGATCAGGGGCTCCACCATGGCCTCGCGCAGGTCGAAGCGGCGGCCCTGGAGCGCCTGGTTGAGCAGCGCCTTGCTGGACACGATTCCCTGGACCTCGTCCACGTCGCCGCGGCAGACCGGGAAGCGGGAATAGCCGCTGGCCTGGATCTCCTTGGCGATGGCGTCAGGCGGATCGTCGAGGTCGATCCAGACGAGGTCGGGCCGCGGCGTCATGATCGACCGCGCGGTGCGGTCGGACAGCCGGAACACCCCCTCGATCATCTGCCGCTCGGCGGGTTCGAAGACGCCGCTCTGCGTGCCCTCCTTGATGAGGCTCTTGACCTCCTCCTCGGTGACGGTCTGCTCGCGCGCGGTGGGCAGACGCAGCAGCTTCATCAGGCCCTCGGTCGAGACGCCGAGCAGCCAGACCAGCGGCATGGCGATGCGCGACAGGACGCTCATCGGGCCGGCCACGCCGGCGGCGATGCGCTCCGCGTTGACCAGCGCCATGCGCTTGGGCACCAGCTCGCCGACGATCAGCGACAGGTAGGTGATCGCGGCGACGACCAGCGCGAAGCCGACCTGCTGCCCGTAGGGAGCGATCCAAGAGACGTTGGCGTCCAGGACGGTGCCCAGCCGGTCGGCCAGGGTCGCGCCGCCGTAGGCGCCGGCGATGATGCCGATCAGCGTGATGCCGACCTGCACGGTGGAGAGGAAGTTGCCGGGGTCTTCCGACAGTTTCAGCGCGGCGCGGGCGCCCTTGCTGCGCGTTTCCTCGGCCATCTGCTGAAGCCGCGCGCGTCGCGACGACACCAGCGCCATTTCCGACATCGCGAAAAAGGCGTTCAGCAGGATCAGCAAAATGATGACCAGAACTTCCCAGATCATGGCGGCGAGCCCGTGGGCGCTCCCTTTTATGAAAACAATTTATCGACGATCAGCATGCCGGCCTGCCCGAAACCGAACAGGACGGCGGCGACGATGACAATGGCGATCAGCCCGGCGACGAGGCCGGCGACGACGAAGGCCCCATCCTTCTCGATCAGCCCCAGCGCGATGAGCGCGATGGCGAAGGCGGGCGGCTGGTTGCCGAAGACGATGGGAAGGGCCAGGATGCCGGCCAGGATCATCACGGCCACGCCGAGCAGCCGCTCCGCCGTCGGGGCGGTCATCGCCGGCAGGCGGGGGCGCAGATGCCGCTCCAGCCGGTCGACGTGGGGCTTCGCCTTGGCGATCACCCGCAGGAAGGCGTCGCGGTCGAGGCTGAGGGCGGCAAGCCGGCGCGGCAGCCAGGGACGGTCGCGCCCGGCGGCGATCTGCGCGCCGATCAGCAGCATCGGCAGGCCCGTCGCCGTCGACAGGCCCGGCACCGGCAGGATGTTCGGAATGGAGAGGATCAATAGCAGGGCGCCGAAGGCGCGGTCGCCCAGAATGCCCACGAGGTCGCCCAGCGCGATCCGGGCGCCATGGTCGTGGTTCAGGAAATCGTCCAGCACCGCCGAAGCGGGGTTCACCGGCGGGAGGCCGGTGGTCGCGGCATCGCCGCGGTCGACGCCCTCCGGAGCCTGACAATCCGGGGACGTGTCGGGAGGTCGGCCGTCGCTCACGGCGCTCCCCACGGAGGCCGCCCGAAACGGCGGAGGGGTAGACCCATGGACCTTTCGCGTCGCAACATCGTAAGGGCTCCTTTTACAGCATCGCCGGTCGGCGCGCCAGCCCGTCTGTGGAATGTCCCGCCTCTCAAGGGGATGATGCCACCAACGGCAGGTCGACGGTGAAGGTCGAGCCGCGCCCCGGCGCCGAATCGGCGGTGATCCGCCCGCCGTGCCCCTCCGCGATGGACCGGCAGATGTAGAGGCCGAGACCGACCGTCCCCTCCCCCTCGGTCCCCAGCCGGCCGGTGCGGGCGAAGGGCTGGAAGAGCTGCGCCAGCTCCGCCGCGGGAATCCCCCGCCCGTCGTCGGACACGCGCAGGCGCAACCGGCCACCCACTTCGCTGCCCCCCTCGCCCGCGGCCTCGCTCAGGGCAACGCGCACCCGGCCTCCGCGGTCGGAATATTTGATGGCGTTCGACAGGAGGTTGTTCAGAAGCTGATCCAGCTTGGCCGGGTCGATGTCGGCCATGGGCAGCGGGCGTTCGGGCACGGACAGCTCGATGGTGATGGACTTGCCCTCGGCCAACACGCGATTCATCGAGACGTTCCGCCGGACCAGCGCCACCAGATCGGACGGCCGCCGCGCCAGCCGCAGCCGCCCGGCCTGGAGCGCCGCCAGGGACAGCGCGTCCTCCACCATGTGCCGCATCGACAGGCTGGATTCGCGGATGCGCTCCAGGCAGGCGCGCTCCGTCGCCTCCAGCCGACCGTCCAGCCGCTGCTCCAGCAACTCCGCGAAGCCGACGACGACCTGGAGCGGCGTGCGCAGATCGTGGGCCAGCATGCCCATCAGGCGGTTCTTCTGCTCGTTGCTGGCGGCCAGCTCGGCGTTGGCCTTGGCGAGTTCCCGCTGGACGTTGGCGAGTTCGTTGTTGAGAAGGGTCATCTCGCCGAACAGCGCGTCGGCGCTGGGAAACTCCGGCTTGGGCGCCTCCGCCCTGGTCACCGCCGAGCCGAGGGGGGCGAGCCGTCGGGCCAGCCGCGGATTGAGCGTCTCCAACGCCGCCATCAGCTCGGAAAACGCGCCGGGCGACCGCGCCACGGCCAGCACCATGCCCTCCGCGTCGCAGAGCCCGCTGACATGGACCATGCCAGCATGGACCATGCCAGTTTGGACCAAGCCGGCATGGCCCCCCCCGTCGGGGTCGAGGCGGCAGGGCACGGCGTGATCGAGCGTCCATCCGGATTTCCGCAGGCCGCTGAACAGGTCGAGCGCGCCCGCCACCGCGTCCGGGCCGAACAGGGCCGGAAAGGGCGTGCCGGGCTTGCCCGTCAGTCCCGGCAGGCCGGCGCCCAAGCGATGCAAGGCGCGCAGCCGCCCGTCGTGGTCGCAGGTCAGGACCAGCGCGTCCATCGCCCCTCCTTCACGCTCCGCCCATCAGGCCAACACCATCACGCCAATGCCATCAGGCAACACCGGCGGCGCGGTCCCGGGTGGCCGGACCGATCAGCCGCTCCGCGATGGCGACGGCCTCCTCGGCGCCGGGGGCGAAGGCATCGGCGCCGACCGTCCTCCACAAGTCGGGGACGAGGTTGAAGGGGTAGCCGCCGACCAGCACCTGCGGCGGCCGCTCCCACGGCTCGGCGCGCACCGCGGCGATGAGGGCGGCCACCCGTCCGACATGGGCGGTGATGGTGGCCGACACCGCCAGAATCCGGGCGTTCCGCTCCCGCAGCGCCTGGACGATGCTGGTCACCGGCGTGTTGGCGCCGAGATAATGGCTGTCCCAGCCGGCCATCTCGAAGAAGTCGGCGACCATGCGCACGCCGATCTCGTGCTGTTCACCGCTGACGCAGGTGGCGACCATGGACAGGCCGCGCCGCTCGGCGGCGAAGATCGCCGGATAGAGCTGGCCCATGATCGCCTGGGTGGCGGCGGTCGCGAAATGCTCATGCGCCACGGTGATCGCGCGCGTCTGCCACAGCCGCCCGATCTCGCGCAGGGTCGGCTGGAACACATGCAGGTAAAGGTCAGGCACCGTCGCCCCGGCGGCGGTGGCCTCCGTCACCAGCGCCGTCGCCCGGCGCCGGTCGCCGGCCAGCAGCGCGTCCATGTAGGAGCGCGCCAGCGCGCCGAGCGGTGCCTCCGGCCGGACGAAGGGCGGTGCCTCCCGCGGCAGGCCGGGCAGAGCGGACAGTCCCTCCCCCACGCAGGAGCGCACGCGCGCCGCCGTGGCGGGATCGACCCGGGCGGCCACGACGTCGCGCAGGATTTCCAGGCTTTCGCCCAACTCCCCGTCGGGAATGCCGATGCCGGCGAAGAGGATCTTGACCCAGGCCACATACTCGCGGAACAGGGCCGGGCTGTCGCTCGCCACCGCCTCCGCCAGATACAGCAGGTGGAAGCCGACGTCCTCGACGCAGCGCTCCCGCCCGGTCTCGCCGTAGCGGGCGTAGAGCGCCGGCCAGCGCTCGAACTGGATGGCGACGACGGCGCGCGCCAAGTCCTCGCGGCGGTCCACGATGGGATTCGAGGCGATCCGTATCGGGCCCTGGACAGGCCGGACGGTCCCCGGCATGGCACGGCGTCTCCGGTCAGAGGGGTGTTCGGACAGCAAGGTGCGCCCTCCCATCCATTACCGCAACGCCTGACTGCACCGAATCATTCCGTTTCCGGAACGCAGCCTGCCCTTGCGCCGCCATCCATCCCCAACCGCAGGCCCCCTGCGTGGCCGAGTTGGTTCGTTCACAAATCCCACAGAGCCGCGTCCTTACAGCAGGCCCCTAAGCCCATCCGACGACTGGTTCCGGAATCGGAGGATGCGGTTCCAAAGGCCGATGGCTCCATCGCCGCCAAACCAACCGCCGGCAGGAAAATCCTCTGCTTCACTCTCCAGGACTCAGAAGGAACTCCAGAAAATGATCAGATACATTAAACCCGGCAACCTCAGCAACACCCCATCCCTGATAGAATACGTCAAAAGAGTTTTTGTCATTCCTGGAGTTCTTGCGACTCCGCTCCCCGGAAACCTGAACGATCTTCCGGATTATACGGGACGGAAGGGGCCGGGATTCTACGAAAAAATCAAAATCATCATGAATATTTTTCAATTTGGGCAGCACAACCTGTATCCAAACACTTTTGATATCAATCCCCAGTTCAGAAAAATGAGCATCGATGCGACAGAAAATAAATTCTCCAGATTGTGTGCGGACATTGATGCCATTAAGAAAATTTACCTTGGATCGGATAATCTTGTAAATCTTTCTGCGTCACAAGGGATATTCAATCCGATTTACGTATACGACCCAATTATCGGCCTCGCACTCCAGAAATCATTCATGGAGAATCAAGCACTGCTTTCACTTTTGCCGTACAACTACCTTGACCCCATTGAGCAGGTGGCCCTCAAGAAAACAATGGAAATTTTGATGGAGCTGCAGCGAAGCCCGAATGTTGAGCAGCTGACGTTGATCGGTCACAGCAACGGCGGGCTCGTTGCTTATCACATAGGGCGATATCTTGAGGAATTTGCAGAAAACGGATTTCTTGACTATATGACAAACATATACACTGATGAAATGGGAAATCAAAAAATTGACCCAAACGGCCTGTTGAAAAAATTGACGTTTATCGACCCTGGTCTTCAGGAAACTCTTAAAGAAATTATAGCATCAGGAAAACTTGAGATCGTTTCCATCATGACGCCATTCAAAGGGAGCGTCAAGGCTAACGTCATAGATGTTGCACAAGTTCTCCCGATTGCTCAGTTCTTTTCGGTTGGAGCCAAGCTTTTGGGGTCTATTGGCGGGACAATGGATGGCCAATACCCAAAAGTCCCGCCACAGCTTATTTCCCGAGGATCCCTGAGCGAAATGACCATACGCGATGGAAAACTCGTGAAACTGTTCCCTGGGCAATCGGATGAAAGCGACAAATACAACAGGACGGACGGAATCCGAACACTAATGGAAGCAACGAAAGCAAATAAATATTGTTTTTTCTCAAAAATACGAGAGACCCCTTCGGAATTCGGACTTGTGAAACCGGACGAAAACGATTCAGAGCCACCATACTTCATGCCGATTTTGACGGAGCCCGGAGATGGTACGGTTACGATGAGCTCGCAGATCTCCGACCTGATCGCCCCCGAGAACATCATTGAAATCAGAGCTGAACACCGGGACGGGCTTCTTTACCTCCCCGAAATCCTGGCGCTTCTTCCTTCGCTGAAGGAGGAGACCAAAGGGTTCATGGAAAACCTGACCAAGCTCAAGGAACGCCAATAGGGTCCGGCGCACGGGGGATTGCGGATGCCTTCGTCGGGCGGCCTGCGGATGCCCCAGCCACGGCTGAACGACCGTTCGGCCGTGGCACACGGTGCGCCGCGCGGCCGGCTGCAACGATCCAAGCCCGAGCCTCTCCGGCCGGCCGGAAACACCACGGCGCTCGCGAAGGCTCTCAACGCCCTTTCTGAAGAACGAAGGTCAACCGCTTCTGGAGATCGGCCTTGGACACCGGCTTCACCAGATAGCCGGAGATTCCGTAGGCGATGGCCCGCTTGACGGTGTCCGCCTCGCGGTGGGCGGTAAGAACGATCACCGGAAGGTCGGCCAGCGGGTTGCCGGTGGCCGTCCGCAGGGCGTGCAGCAGGTCCAGCCCGCTCATCCGCGGCATCTCCAGGTCGCAGATGGCGAGGTCGACCTTGTCCGGATGATCGCGCAGGATGGCCAGCGCCGACATGCCGTCCGACGCCTCCCACACCTGGCGGACCTTCAAGTCCTGGAGCAGGCGGCTCATCAGCCGGCGGGTGAAGTCGTCGTCTTCGATCAGCAGGACGCGCAGGTCGCCGATGCTGCGGTTCAGCACGCCATCCTTCGCAGGTTCGTTCAGCATCGGCGCGGCCATCCCTATCCGTGTCGTTGCATTGGGGAGATGCGCACTTACGTTACATGGACGGGAAAGGTCGGAAAAGCCTGTAAATGATGCAAAAACTGTAATTCATTCAACCCTTGGAGGGGGCGTTCGGTGCGCCGGCGTGGCTGATGGCGGCCGTGCGCCGGGGGCCGTTGTCCGCCCTGTCCGCGATCTGCTAAACCCGCGCAGCCCGATGAACGATCGGGCCGACGGCCGGGGCCGCCTCCTGGGGATGGCCCCGCACCCCGCCCGCGGTTCCGGAACGGCCAGCCACCATGCAACTCGACCTCCTCAAGCGACCGGACGGACGCACCGCCATCCTGATGCCGTCCGGCTTCGTCCTCGACCTGCTGACTCCGGACGCCACGGGGATGCCGATCGAGGACATCGCCCAGTGCCTGTCGTCCCAGCCGCGCTGGGGCGGGGCGGCCCGGCCCTGGTATTCGGTCGCCGAGCACTCGGTGATGGTGTCGCGTCTGGTGCCGCCGCCCCTCGCCTACTCCGCCCTGATGCACGACTGCGAGGAGTTCCTCGGCGACTGGCCGTCGCCGGTGAAGGTGATGCTGGACCGCGATTACGTCAAACAGCGGCTCCACCCGGTCAAGGACGCGCTGCGCCGCTGGTTCGGCTTCAACGACGAGGTCCCGGCCATCAAGCAGGCCGACCTCGTCTGCATGGCGACGGAGCTGCGCGACCTGCTGCCGCCGGCTTGGCTGGATTGGGGGCACCTGCCGCCCGCCCACCCGGACCGGATCGTGCCGGTCGGCCCCGACCGGGCCCACGCGCTCTTCCTGGAGCGGTACGAGGAGTTGAAGCACCTCGCCCAGCCGCAAGCCAAAAGCCAGAAGACCAAAGCCACGCGCAGCAGGCGCAAGCCGCCGCAGCCTTGACCACCACGCCGGGCCCTGCACCGTAAGGGCGTACGTACGCCCCGTACGTCCACCAAACCCTCTCCGCCCGCCGGACCGCGGCGCGTATCATACAGTAACCTACCTGCCGCGCGTCCCGGGACGCTCCAAACTGGAGCGCACCGCAATTTCAGGGATGAGCGCATGACGGCGATCCACCAGACGGCGATCCATCACTGTCCGGGAGGGGCGTAGTCATGGCCGTTCCCGCGATCCAGGCGGCGCTGGTCGGTGCCTATGTGCTGCGCCAGCGCCTGAAGGGCAACCGGCGCTTCCCGCTGGTGCTGATGATGGAGCCGCTGTTCCGTTGCAACCTCGCCTGCGCCGGCTGCGGCAAGATCGATTATCCCGACCCGATCCTGCGCCGCCGCCTGTCGGTGGAGGAAGCCCTGGGCGCGGTGGACGAATGCGGCGCCCCGGTCGTGTCCATCGCCGGAGGGGAGCCGCTGCTGCACCCGGAGATCCACACCATCGCCGCCGGCATCGTGGCGCGGCGCAAGTTCGTCTATCTCTGCACCAACGCCCTGCTGATGGAAAAGCGGCTCGACCGCTTCACTCCCAGCCCCTTCTTCACTTGGTCGGTCCATCTCGACGGCGGGCGGGAGGAGCATGACAGGGCGGTCTGCCAGCCGGGCGTCTACGACCGCGCCGTCGCGGCGATCCGCGCCGCCAAAGCGCGCGGCTTCCGCGTCAACATCAACTGCACCCTGTTCGACGGGGCGGAGCCGGAGAAGGTCGCCGCCTTCCTCGACGAGGCCATGGAGGCCGGAATCGACGCCGTCACCGTGTCGCCCGGCTATGCCTACGAGCGTGCACCGGACCAGGAGCATTTCCTGAACCGTCGCAAGACCAAGGAGCTGTTCCGCGACGTCTTCGCACGGGGGCGGGGCAGGAAGTGGCGCTTCTCGCAATCGTCCCTGTTCCTCGATTTCCTCGCCGGCAACCGCAGCTACCGCTGCTCGCCCTGGGGCAACCCGACGCGCAACGTCTTCGGCTGGCAGCGCCCCTGCTACCTGCTGGGCGAGGGCTACGCCCCGACCTTCAAGGCGCTGATGGAGGAGACCGACTGGGACGCCTACGGCACCGGCAATTACGAGAAATGCGCCGACTGCATGGTCCACAGCGGCTATGAGCCGACGGCGGTGGAGGACACGTTGCGCAATCCCCTGGCGGCGCTGGCGGTCAGCCTGCGCGGGCCGCGCACGGAGGGGCCGATGGCGCCGGACATCCCGCTCGACCACCAGCGTCCGGCGGAGGAGGTCTTCTCACGCCATGTCGCGGACACGTTGCGCCGGATCGAGGCCGAGCGGACCGCCGCCGAGTAGGTCCGTCGGAATGGCGCCCGCCGCCCGGCGGAGCGCCGCCAGGGCGTGGCCGAGGTCCCAGGCCAGCCGGCCCAGCGCGACGATTTGGCGGGGGTCGGCGGCCAGCCGTGCCAGCACGGCACCGGGGGCCACACGCCCCTCCCCGTCCAGCCCGGCCAGGGCCGCCGTGGGCAGCGCCCGCCACGCCGGGTCGGCGACCGCGCGCAGCACGGCGAAGGGCCGCCCCCAGGATTGGCAGACCCGCGCGACGGCCAGACTTTCCAGATCGACCGCCGCGCCGCCGGTCAGCGCGCGCAGACGCGCCTTGTCGCCGACCGTCGCCGCGGGAATCCGCCCGCCCACCACCACACCGGACCGGGCCTGTGGCAAGGCCTTGCGCAGGTGATCCCGCCAAGGCCGGCAGGCTTCGAGAGTGGCACCATCCTCGTCGACGACGGCGCTGGCCAGAACCAGCGCGCCGGGCCGCAGGTCCGCCGCCAGACCACCCGCGATGCCGAAGCTGACGATCCCGCAGGCGCCCCCCTGCAGCAGGCGATGCGCCGCCACCATGGCGGCGGCGTCCCCCGTGGCACAGACGACGGGCAGCCCGCTGCGCCGGGCGAGACGGGCCTCCAAGGCCATGCCGGTGAGGATTGCGGCGGCCATCACGCCTCCCTATGGCGAAATCCAGTAACGCAGCGTCAGCGCCGTCTCGACATCGTCCTCCCCCACGGTCACGGCGGCATCGCGGAAGCCCGGCGGGGCAAGCAGCACGGGAGCGTCATTGCCGAAGCCGAAGCCCTCCCGCGGCACCCCCAGAAGGTTGCGGTCCAACTGACCGTTGCCGTTCTCGTCATGGTAGGCGCGCAGGGCGTAGGTCCCCGCCGGCACGTCGGGCACGGCAACGCGCACCGCTCCCTCCGCCGCCGGGACGGTGATGCGGAAGGCGCAGCGCCCCGCCGGGTAGGCCGACTCCTCGCAAACGGCGAGGACGATCTGTCCGTCGCCGTTGCGCACACCCTGGACGGTCACGGTCAGCGCCGCGGCAAGAAGCGCCGCCCCCGCTCTCACACCCGCTCCATCACACCCTGAGGGCCCGGTAGCGGGCCAGCGCCCACAGCGGGAAGCTCGCCGCGTAGCCGTGGTACTTCAGGTAGAAGACGCGCGGGAAGCCCACGGCGGTGAAGGGCTCCTCGGTCCACAGACCTTCGGCGTCGCGGGCCGACAGCAGATAGTCCACGCCACGATCCACCGCCGGATGGTTGCCCTTGCCGGCGGCCATCAGCCCGAGCAGCGCCCACGCGGTCTGCGAGGCGGTGGAGACCGGCCCCTCGCCACGCGGGTTGCCGGCCCAGTAGCTGGCGCCGTCTTCGCCCCAGCCACCGTCCGCGCGCTGGTGCGCCAGAAGCCACTGGGCGGCGCGTTGCACGGCCACCGCGGAGTGCGGCACCCCGGCGGCGTTCAGCGCCTCCAGCGCCGACCAGGTGCCGTAGACGTAGTTGGTGCCCCAGCGCCCGAACCAGGCGCCGTCGCTCTCCTGCTCGCGCTCCAGGAAGGTCAGGCCGCGGCGGGTCGGTACGGTGTCGCGCCCCTCGCCCAGCCGGGCCAGCATCATGACGCAACGCGCCGTCACGTCGGAGGTCGGCGGGTCGAGCAAGGCGCCATGGTCGGCGAAGGGAATGTGGTTGAGGAAGTCGTGCTGGTTCTCGGCGTCGAAAGCCCCCCAGCCGCCGTTGCGGCTCTGCATGCCGACGATCCAGTCGCGCGCCCGGCGGATCGGCTCGCCGTAGCGGTCGGCATCCAGCCGTTGCAGGGCCATCACCACCATGGCGGTGTCGTCGGTGTCCGGGTAATGGGCGTTGTTGTATTGGAAGGCCCAGCCGCCCGAGGCCAGCCCCGGACGCTGCCACGCCCAGTCGCCCTCGACGTCCAGGATCTGCCGCTCGACCAGCCAGTCCGCCCCGCGCCGGGCCGCGGCGCGGGCCAGCGGGCTGCCGGTCTCCAGCAGGGCGTTGCAGATGATCGCGGTGTCCCAGACCGGCGACAGGCAGGGCTGGCAATAGACCCGGCCCGGCTGGCGCACCACCAGCCCGCGCAGCGCGCGGCGCGCCGTCGCCGCGTCGGGATGGTCGGGCGGCATGCCCAGGCAATGGAACATCAGCACGGCGTTGACCATCGCCGGGAAGATGGCGCCCAGCCCGTCCTCGCCGTTCAGCCGCTCGGTGACGAAGCGCACGGCGCGGTCGATGGCCGTCTGGCGCCCGTTGGCCGGCAGCCGCGGCTCGACCGCGTGCAGCGCGGCGTCGAGCGCGCGGAACAGCGTGGCCCAGCCGCCGCGGCTGTTGTTGCTGTGCCAGTTGCGCACCCGCTCCGGCGGCTCGGTGAACAGCTCCGCAATGTCGACGCCGCGCGGGTTGCGGGCGCGCAGCCGGTGCGCCATGACGACCAGCAGCGGCACCACCACCGTCCGCGACCAGTAGGAGATGCGCGAGATGTGGAAGGGCGACCAGGGCGGCAGGTTCATCACCTCCACCGGCATCGCCGGCACGGCGCGCCAGGGAATCTGCCCGAACTGGGCGAGCAGGATGCGGGTGAAGACGTTGCAGCGCGCCGCGCCGCCGCGCGCCAGGATCGCCTCGCGGGCGCGGCGCATGTGCGGCGCGTCGGGGCTGTCCCCCGCCGCCTTCAGCGCAAAATAGGCCTTCACGCTGCAGCTGATGTCCATGGCACCGCCGAAGAACAGCGGCCAGCCGCCGTCCTTGCCCTGCCGCCCGCGGATGAAGGCGGCGAGGCCGGCTTCCAACTCCGGATCGATCTCGTCCAGGATGTGGTGCAGCAGCAGATATTCGGACGGGATGGTGGCGTCGGCCTCCAGCTCGAACACCCAATGGCCGTCGGCCTGCTGGCGACGGATCAGGGCGTCCGTGGCCTCGGCCACGGCGTCGCTCACGGTCTTGGCCGACGGTTCGGCCCGTTGGACCCGCAAGGTTGTGCTTGCGTTGTGGTCTTGCATCGGCGCTCCCGCTTTGCCCCGTCTTCCTCATGGTGGAGGTATCAGGGTAACGAGGTGCCGTGGTTCGTCCGCCGGTTGGAAGTAACATACAGTAGCGTACGTTGGGTGCCGCAGGTTGTCCTGGCACACTGCGTACGCTTTCGAGGGAGACGTACAGCGTGACAGAACGGCAAGGTGTCCTGGGCCGGATGGCGGACTTCGGCCGCGCCATGATCGGGGGCCTGGGCGCCCTGTCCTGCCGAAGGCCGAAGGTGACGCTGGGCGTCTGGGTGCTGATGACGGTGCTGGCGGGCTGGTATTCCGCCGACAATCTGACGATGAGCACCAGCACGTCGGACATGATCTCGCCCGACACCGCCTTCCGCCAGCACACCGAGGAGTACCGGCAGGCCTTCCCCTTCGCCGACGACCAGATCGTCGTCGTCGTGGACAGCCCGTCCCCCGACCAGTCGGACGCCGCCGCCGTACGTCTGGCGGAGCGCCTGTCCGCCCGTACCGACGTGCTGTCGGGGGTGGAGGTGCCATCCGCCGACCCGTACTTCCACCGGTACGGCCTGCTCTTCCTCGACACGGAAAAATTGCAGGACCTGGCGACCCGGCTGGCCGGGGCACAGGCGGCGCTGGGCGCGCTGAACACCGCCCCGAACCTCCAGGGCTTGGCCGACCTGCTGGACCTGATCCTGACCCACGTGGACGAGGGCGCACCGGCCACCCCCGCCGAACTGCTGAACCGGCTGGCGGTCAGCACCGCGACGGTGGCGGACGGGCATCCGGTGCCCCTGTCCTGGACCGGGCTGGTGCAGGCCGCGGAGGAGGAGGACCGGGCGGCCAACCGCCGCTTCGTCCTGGCCCGGCCCATCCTGGACAACAGCTCCTTCGGGCGCGGCCGGCCCGCGGTGACCGCGGTGCACGAGGCCATCGGCGCGGTGATGGCCGAGCCGGCCGGCCAGGGAGTTGAGATGCGGGTCACCGGCGCCGTGCCGCTGCGCCAGACCGAGTTGGACACGGTCGCCAACAGCGCCGGCGTCGCCACCATCCTGTCCTTCATCCTGGTCTCGGCGGTGCTGATCGCCGGGATGCGGTCGGGGCGCCTGATCGCCTGCATCATGGTGGTCCTGCTGCTGGGCCTGACGCTGAGCGCCGGGGCGGCGGCGCTGACCGTGGGGCGGCTGAACCTGATCTCCGTTACCTGCGCGGTGATGTTCTTCGGGCTGGGCGACGATTACGGCGGCCATCTCGGGCTGCGCTATCAGGAGGAGCTGCGCCGCGGCCTGCCGCCGCTGGCCGCGGCCATCGAGGCGGTGCGGGCGGTCGGCCCGGCGCTGGTCCTCAGCACCCTGTGCGCCATCATCGGCTTCCTGTCCTTCGTGCCGACCGCCTATCTGGGGCTGGCGGAGTTCGGCGTCATCTCCGCCGTCGGCATGGTGGTGGCTCTGCTCATCAGCCTGAGCCTGCTTCCCGCCCTGATCGTCCTGCTGCGCCCCGGCCCTGGTGTCCCCGCGCCGGAGCGCGAGGATCGCGGCTTCGCCGGCTGGGTGAGCCGCCACCACCGCGCCATCCTCGGTCTGGCCGGGGCCAGCGCCGTCCTGTCGATGGCGGCGTTGCCGCTGGTGCGGCTGGACGTCAACCCGCTGAACTTGCAGGACGAAAAGACGGAGGCCGTCGCCACCTACCGCGATCTGGCGACCACTCCGCGCACCTCGCCCTATTCCGTCAACGTCCTGACGCCCGACCTTGCGGCGGCGCAGGCGCTGGCCGACCGGCTGCGCGCCCTGCCGGAATCCGGCGGCGTGCGGACCTTCGCCAGCTTCATCCCCAAGGACCAGGACGCCAAGCTGCCCATCCTGGCGGACCTGTCGCTTCTGCTCGGCCCCAGCCTGACCGCCCCCGCCGCCACGGCGGCGCTGGGCCAGGGCGGGCTGGAGCGGGCCTTCGCCACGCTGACGGGTGTGCTGGGAGGGTATCTGGCCGACAAGCGCGACGGTCCGCCCGACCTGCGCACCGCCGTGCAGGGTTTCGGCAACGCCCTGGCCCGCATCCAGCCGGCGCAGCTCGCGACACTCGACGCGGCGCTGACCGGGGGGGTGCCGCCGCTGCTCGACCGGCTGCGCGAGGGCATGGCGGTGGAGCGGCCGGTCACCGCCGCCGACGTGCCGGACAGCCTGAGGTCCCGCTGGATTGCCGCGGACGGGCGCGCCCGGGTCGAGGTGCTGCCCACCCACGACATTTCCGACAGCCGCGCGATGGCCGACTTCGCCGACGCCGTGCTGGCCGTGGCCCCCAACGCCACCGGCGCCCCGGTGACGGTGACGGAGGCGGCCCGGGTCGTCGGTTCCTCCTTCCTGGAGGCGACGGCGCTGACTCTGGTGCTGATGGTGCTGCTGCTGGTCGCGGTCCAGCGCTCGGTGACCGGGATGGTGCTGATCCTGGCGCCGCTGGTCCTGGCCGCCCTGTGGACGATGGCAACCGCCGGGCTGCTGGACATCCCCTTCAACTTCGCCAACGTGATCGTCATCCCGCTGCTGTTCGCGCTCGGCGTGTCGAGCAGCATCCACATGGTCTCCCGCGGGCAGGATCTGGTGCGGGAGGGGGCATCGGACAGCGATTTCGGCATCGAGCTTCTGGTGACCAGCACGCCGCGCGCCGTCCTGGTCAGCACCCTGACCACCAGCACCGCCTTCGCCACGTTGGCATTGTCCAGCCACCGCGGGTTGTCCAGCATGGGGGTTCTGCTGGCGGTGTCGATCACTTACACCGTCATCTCGTCCCTGGTGGTCCTGCCAGCTCTGATGATCCTGTGGCACCGCTGGCGGCTTCGTCGCAGACCAGCAGCCCCGGCGCGGTGACCGAGCCGACGATCAGCCGACCGTTCCACGAGACGGCAACCGTGGCGGCGGAAAAGCGTTGTCCGTCCTCGTCCAGCAGGATCGCCGTTCCGGCGGGGCCGACCGCCGCGATCCGGGTCGGTACCGCCGCCCCGCCCGGCCAGCCGTAGCGGTGCAGCGCCAGCCGGAACGGCGACGGGTGCAGCGCCACCAGCAGGCGGCCGTCCGGGGCCATCGTCAGGTTGTCCGGCCCGCCCGGCACGGCGATGCGTTGCGGCGGGGACTGCGGCTCGGACAGGCGGTAGACGAGCAGAGCGTCCTCCCGCGTGGCGGCGACGGTCAGCCGGTCGTGGCTCGGGTCGGGGAACAGGCCGTTGGCGAAGCCGATCCCGCCGATCAGGACGCGGGGCTCGTTGGTCTCGACGAGGCCGACGAACCCGTGCCGCCCGCCGAGGACGTTGTCCTGGATCACCGCGCCCCAGCCGCAACCGCCATGGCTGCTGGTGAAGAGGAAGCGGTCGCCATCGAGGAAGGCCACGTCGTTGGCCCGGCAGAGCAAGGGACCGGCGGTGGTGCCCTGGTGGGTCAGGGTGGCGCCGTCCAGGCGGTAGCGCTCGACCGTGGCGGACCCGTCCTCGCGGCGGCTGATGACGAGCAGGGAGCGCGTGCCGTCCGGCTCCGCGCGCAGGTCGATGCCCGCCGGGCTCAGGCCGGTGGCGAGCGGGATGGCGGCGACAGCCGGGGCGTCGAGGGTGTGCAGGTCCAGGAGGTAAAGGCCGCCCCTGGTCCCGGCCCGGCGGTCGTAGGCCGACAGCACCGCCTGACCGCGCGCCGCGTCGAGCGCCATGTCCTCGATGCCGATGACGGGGGCGCCGTTCGCGGTGACGGAGACGGCGCGGCAGGCGGATTGGGCGGGGTGGGCGAGGAGCGTGAGGAGGAGGAAGGTCATTGCCCCCTCCCTAACCCTCCCTCGCTTTCGCGGGAGAGGGGACTGCCGCCGCGCCGCCCAGAATTCCCTCCCTCGCCAGAGGCGGGGGAGGGTTAGGGAGGGGGCAAAAGCCCTCACGCCACACCGGCCCCCCAGCGCGCGACGAAAGGTGCCCATTCGCGGTCCACCCGCTCCCGCCCCTCGTCGGACAGGCGGTGGCGGTTCTTCGCGTAATCGCTCACCGCCCCCAGATACGCCTCGAACTTCGGCCGCGCCACCGTGTATCCCGGCAACTCCAGCGTTTGGTACAGCCGCTCCGCCTCCTCCAGCGGCGCTTGCTCGAACCGTTCGAAGGGCACCTCGGCGAAGCGGTTCGCCGGCAGATCGGCCGTGTCGTCGATCAGCGCCTGCATGATGCGTGGATAGTGGTCCAGCACCACCCGTTCCACGTCGATGTGCCCGTGCGGCTGGAGCGCCAGCCGCGCCAGCAGCGTCCGGTAGAAGCCCACCGTCGACACGAACACCGCCCGCGGGTCGCGGTGGATGTGGATGAAGCGCGCGTCGGGCCAGATCTCCCGCATCATGGCGACCCGCGCGCTGTAGACCGGGTTCTTCAGCAGGATGCAGCGCCCGCTCTGGGCGATCGACACTTTCTCCAGGAAATAGAGGAAACGGCGCTTCC
This sequence comes from Azospirillum brasilense, assembly GCF_007827815.1. Taxonomy (GTDB): domain Bacteria; phylum Pseudomonadota; class Alphaproteobacteria; order Azospirillales; family Azospirillaceae; genus Azospirillum; species Azospirillum brasilense_C. Next base: position 109,039 of record NZ_VITH01000018.1, on the reverse strand, counting down.
AGGCCTCCCGCTCCGCCGCCGTGCAGCCGTCGAAATAGAGGCCGCGGCGCAGATTCTCGTCGAACCGCTCCGGAAAATAGAGCCCGTGGTAGAAGGAGACCGGCGACATGTTCGCCAGCGCGATCTCGTCCTCCTGCGGGCTGTCGGCCTTGACCGGCACGTTGTCGATGTAGCGCCGCTCCGGCAGGGCGCGGGCCAGCAGAGGCCGCAGGACCGAGCCCAGCCCCAGCATGTCCCAGGGCAGGCCGACCGCGAAGGGGTCGATGATGCCGAATTGCGGGTCGCGGCTCAGCACGTTGTAGAGATGGGTGGTGCCGCTGCGCCAATGGCCGAGGATGAAGACCGGCGGCGGCAGGCCGGCGTCCTTCCGGCGCCGCGCCGCGACCCACCCGGCCTCGGCCAGGGAGAAGGGCGCGCGCCCGACCGCCGAGGCCAGCGCCGCCAGCGCCGTCGGCCAGCCGGCACCCCGCGGACCGCCGTTGCGCGCCAGGACGGTCAGCAGCGTGACGGCGTCGCAGCCGTACAGCGGATGGTCCGGGATCGGCATCCATCCCTGTCGCCCCTTCGTCGGCCCACCCATCCGGACACCTCCCTTCGACAGCGTCGCGCAGGAGGATAGACCGGGCCGGACGCTGTTACATCCCACACGGACGGTTGAATCCACCTGCCCCGAACGGGCAGATTTCCACGACCAATGCAGGAGCATGGGAACGCCGCGATGATTGGTTCTTTCTCACGCCGGGCGTGGATGCGCGCCGCGCTCGCGCTGGCCGTCGTGGCGGCCGGCCTGCTGCCGGTGCCCGCCGTGGCCCAGCAAGCCCCCGGCACCACAGCCGGCACCACCCCGGGCGCCCGCGCCACGGTGGCCCGGCTGAACGAGGCCATCCTGTCCCTGATGCGGGAGGCCGCGGGACGGGAGTCGGCGCGGGCGCGGCTTCAGCGCTTCCTGCCGGTGATGCTCGACACCTTCGACCTGGAGGCGGCGCTCCGCGTCGCCGCCGCCCCCTATTTCGACCAGTCGGCGGAGCCGGAGAAGCGGCAGGCGCTGGACGCCTTCGCCCGGCGCAGCGCCGCCCAGTATGTCGACCGCTTCGACAGCTACGACGGCCAGCGGCTCGAGATCGTCGGCGAGCGGCCCGCCCCGCGCGGGATGCTGCTGGTCGACACCGATCTGGTGCGCGCCGGCAAGGCGCCGGTCCGGCTGAGCTACCTGCTGCGACCGGAGGGCGACCGCTGGCGTATCCTCGATGTGCTGGCGAAGGGCACGGTGAGCCAGCTCGCCACCCAGCGCTCGGAGTTCCAGAACACGCTGCGCGGCGGCGGGCTGGCCGCCCTGACCCGCGACCTTAACAGCAACGCCGACCGCATCCTCGGCGGGGCCTAGAGGCGGGGGCGTAGGCGCATGGGCATCACCCTCGTCACCGGGGGCTGCGGCTTCATCGGCGGGCATCTGGTGGCGGCGCTGGCGGCGCGGGGCGAGCGGGTGCGCATCCTCGACCTCCAGGACCCGCCGGACGACCTGCCGCCGGGCGTGGAGGTCCAGCGCGGCTCCATCCTCGACGCGTCGGCGGTGGCCCGCGCGCTGGAGGGGGTGGAGCGGGTCCATCACCTCGCCGCCGTCGCCACGTTGTGGGACCGCGACCCGAGCGTCTTCGACCGGGTCAACCGGCAAGGCACGCGGGTGGTCCTGGACGCGGCGGCGCGGGCGCCGGCGTTGCGGCGCTTCGTCCATTGCTCGACCGAGGCCGTGATGATCGGCCACCCGCCGCCGCGCCGCCTCGATGAGCGCGCCGATCCGGGGCTGGACGCGCTGGCCGGTCCCTACTGCCGGTCGAAGTATCTGGCCGAGAAGGACGCGCTGGCCGCCGCGGCGCAGGGGCTGCCGATGGTGGTGGTCAACCCCACGGCGCCCATCGGCCCCGGCGACCGGCTGCCCACCCCGCCGAACGCCATGCTGCGTCTGTTCCGGCGCGGCGGGCCGCGGCTGATCCTCGACTGCGTGCTGAACCTCGTGGACGTGCGCGACGTGGCTCAGGGGATGATCCTGGCCGCCGAGCGCGGGCGGATCGGCGAGCGCTACATCCTGGGGGGAATGGACATCGGGTTGGGCGATCTGGCGGAGCGGATCGACCGGCTGTGCGGCCGGGTGCCGCTCCTCCGCCATTCCGTGCCGCCCGCCCTGGCGCTGGCCGCCGCGCGGGTGGAGGAATGGCTGTCCGACCATGTGACGCGCCGACCGCCCACCGCGCCGGTGACGGGCGTCCGCTTGGCGCTGGGCGGTGGTGGGTTCGACAGCGGCAAGGCGGTGCGGGAGCTGGGCTACACGGTCCGGCCGCTGGAGGCGAGCCTGAGGGCGGCGCTGGGGTAGCGGGTTGCCCCCACCCTTCCCTCCCCCGCTGTCGCAGGAGAGGGAGGCTGTCCCCTCCCCTGCGTCAGCGGGGGAGGATTAGGGAGGGGGCTCGTCGCAGCAATGTCCCCCACCCTCCTCCAGATCCCGCAGGATCGGGCAATCCGGCCGCTCGTCGCCGTGGCAGGCGTGGGCCAGATGCGTCAGCGTGTCGCTCATCGCGCGCAGCTCGGCGATCTTGGCCTCCAGCTCCGCCACATGGTCGAGCGCCACGCGCTTCACCTCGGCGCTGGAGCGGCTGCGGTCCTGCCACAGCCCGACCAGGATCTGGATGCGCTCGATGCTGAAGCCCAGCGTCCGCGCCCGCTTGACGAAGCGCAGGACGTTGACGTCGCTCGGCGAATAGACGCGGTAGCCGGACGCCGTCCGCCCGGCCTCCGGGATCAGGCCGATGGATTCGTAGTAGCGGATCAGCTTGGCGTTGACGCCGGACGCCTTCGCCGCGTCCCCGATGGTCATGCCGCCCACGCTCATGGCTTCCACCCCCGCAGCGACAGGGCGTTCAGGACGACGCTGACCGAACTCAGCGCCATCGCCGCCCCGGCCAGCACCGGGCTGAGCAGGCCCGAGGCCGCCAGCGGGATGCCCACCAGATTGTAGATGAAGGCCCAGAACAGCCCCTGGCGGATCTTGGAGTAGGTGCGGCGCGACACGTCGATGGCGCCGGCGACCAGCGCCGGGTCGCCGCGCATCAGCGTCACCCCGGCGGTGTGCATCGCCACGTCGGTGCCGGTCGCCATCGCGATGCCGACATCGGCGGCGGCCAGCGCCGGCGCGTCGTTGATGCCGTCGCCGACCATGCCGACGACCTTGCCCTCCGCCTTCAGCGTCGCCACCACATCGGCCTTGCCGTCCGGCAGCACCTCCGCGAAGACGCGGTCGATGCCCAGGTCGGCGGCCACCGCGCGGGCGGCCCCGGCGCCGTCGCCGGTGACCATCACCGTCTCCACCCCCTGCGCCTTCAGGGAGCGCACGGCGGCGCGGGCGCTTTCCTTCACCGTGTCGCCGAAGGCGACGAGGCCCAGCACGCGCCGCTCCGGCACCGTTTCGGCCAGCCAGGACACGGTGCGCCCGGCGGATTCCAGCGCCGCCGCCCGCGCCTCCAGCCTCGCGTCGGACAAGCCGCTTTCCGCGATCAGCCGCTTGCTGCCCAGCAGCAGGGCACGGCCCTCCACGCCAGCGGACACGCCGCGCCCGGCCAGCGCCTTGAAGCCCTCCGGAGCCGTCGCCGACACGCCCTGTTCCGCCGCGCGGTCGCGGACGGCGCGGGCCAGCGGATGCTCGCTGCCGGATTGGAGCGCGGCGGCCAGCCGCAGCAACTCCGCGTCGTTGACGCCATCCGCCGGCACCAGATCGGTGACGCGGGGCTTGCCCTCGGTCAGCGTGCCGGTCTTGTCGAAGGCGACGGCGGTGATGGCGTGCGCGCGCTCCAGCGCCTCCGCGTCCTTGATGAGGATGCCGTGGCGGGCCGCCGCCCCGGTGCCGACCATGATCGCGGTCGGCGTGGCGAGGCCCAGCGCGCAGGGGCAGGCGATGACCAGGACCGACACCGCCGTGATGATCGCCGTTTCCGCGTTCCCCGTGCCGATCCACCAGCCGGCGAGCGTCACCGCGGCGATGCCCAGCACCACCGGCACGAAGACCGCCGCCACCCTGTCGACCAGCCGCTGGATCGGCGCCTTGGACGCCTGCGCGCCTTCGACCATGCGGACGATCTTGGCGAGCATCGTTTCGGCGCCCACCGCCACCGTCTCGACCAGCAGCAGCCCATCCACGTTGATGGAGCCGCCGGTGACGCGGGAGCCCGGCGTCTTCTCCACCGGCAGGCTTTCGCCGGTCAGCATGGATTCGTCGACGCTGCCCGCCCCCTCCGCCACGCGCCCGTCCACCGGGATGCGCTCGCCGGGGCGGACCGCCACGCGGTCGCCGACGCGCACCTGGGCGATGGGCAGGTCCACCTCCACGCCGTCACGGCGGACGCGGGCGGTGTCGGGGCGAAGCTGCATCAGGGCGCGGATCGCCGCCGCCGTCCGGCCCTTGGCGCGGGCCTCCAGCCACTTGCCGAGCAGCACGAAGGTGATGAGCACCGCCGACGCCTCGAAATAGAGGTGCGGCGTGTGGCCCGGATGCGCCGTCAGCATCATGTAGACGCTGAGCCCCCAGGCCGCGGAGGTGCCGAGCGCCACCAGCAGATCCATGTTGCCGGACCCGGCGCGCGCCGCCATGAAGCCCGCCCGGTAGAAGCGCCAGCCCAGCCAGAACTGCACCGGGGTCGCCAGCAGGAACTGCGCCCAGGGCGGCAGCATCAGCTTCAGCCCCAGCAGGTCCCCCACCATGCCGAGCACCAGCGGCGCCGACAGCGCGGCGGCGATCAGCACATGGTGGAGGTCCCGCCGGTTGCGGTCCCGCGCCGGGTCTTCCGCCGTCGCCGCGGATTCGGTGTCGGCGACGGGGGCGGCGGTGAAGCCGGTCATCTCCACCGCCTCGGCCAACCGTGCGGCGTCCACCGTCCCGGCGTAGGCGGTGACGTGCGCCCGCTCCGTCGCGAGGTTGACGGCAGCGGACTCCACCCCCGGCACGCGCAGCAGCGCCTTTTCGACGCGCGCGACGCAGGAGGCGCAGGTCATCCCGCCGACCGTCAGGTCAAAGTCCTGCCTCTGCGGTTCGAAACCGACATTTTCGATGGCCTCCGCCACCGCCCGCGGATCGGGATCGCCCGCAAAGGCGACCCGCGCCCGCTCGGTGGCGAGGTTGACCGACACGCCGGTGACGCCCGGCAGGCGCGACAGCGCCTTTTCCACGCGCCCCACGCAGGAGGCGCAGGTCATGCCGGAAATGCCGATGTCGAGGTCGGTGGTGGTGGCGGACATGATCGTCCTTTCTTCGTCGTCAACCGGCTTCCCCAGATAAGGCTTCCAATGATTGGAAGGTCAAGGGTCCCGTTGCACCAGCCTTGGCTGCCATCCCCTCTCCCGCCTTTCGCGCCCGCTTGCGGGCGCTGACGGCGTCAGGCGGCCTATGGCCGCTGAGAGCCCCGGGAGAGGGTGCCCGCGAAGCGGGCGGGTGAGGGGCGTTCGAGGATCGAGGCGCTGGTCCTGTGCCGATACCCTCACCCTTCCCACGCCTTCGGCGCGGGCCCCTTCCCTCTCCCGAGGCGGGAGAGGGAAATTGGAGTTTCCGTTAGGCGACCGGAAGCCCTTCGGCTTCGAAGCCGGCCTTGTCCAGGGCCGTCCGCAGGGCATCGGCGCTGGGCGCGCCGTCGACGCGGACATCCTTCGACTCCAGATCGATCTCCACACCCTCGACCCCGGCGACGGCGCCGAGCGCACGGCGGACAGACGCGGCGCAGCCGCCGCAGGTCATGCCGGGAACCTTGAACGCAACCATGACGAATTCCTTCCCAGGGAATGGCAACGGAATCAGCTTCCGCCTTCCAGCGATTGGAAGGTCAAGAGGAAAGTCGCCGTCCTGATCACGGCTTCGATCACGGCCACGGTCACCACCGTGGTACCGCCGGAACCAACCGCTCCGCTCGCGCATTCATGGGCCATGGACATCACCCGCCAGCGCAGCTTTCTCCATGACGAAGCTCAATTCGCCCGCGCTTTGGCCCGCGCGTCGGCGGGGGCGATCATTTTCGCCCTGCCGCTGCTGATGACCATGGAGATGTGGGAGCTGGGATTCTACATGGACCGCTTCCGGCTGGCCCTGTTCATCCTGGTGACCCTGCCGGTGCTGTTCGGCCTGTCCTACTTCGCCGGGTTCGAAGAGACCTTCTGCTGGCAGGACGACCTGATCGACGCGCTGTCGGCCTTCGCGGTCGGCTTCCTGATGTCGGCGGCGCTGCTGACCGTCTTCGCCATCGTGCGCCTGGACCAGCCGTTGCCGGAGATCATCGGCAAGATCGCTCTCCAGTCCGTGCCGGCCAGCATCGGCGCCATGCTGGCGCGCAAGCAGCTCGGCCAGCAGGACGACGCCGATAGGGAGCGGCGCATCCGCTCAAGCTATCCGGGGGAACTGTTCCTGATGGGGGCGGGAGCGCTGTTCGTCGGCTTCAACGTCGCCCCGACCGAGGAGATGATCCTGATCTCCTACAAGATGTCGCCCTGGCACGCGGTGGCCCTGGCGGTGCTGTCGCTGGGGCTGCTGCACATCTTCGTCTACACGGTCGGCTTCGCCGGGCAGGAGAGCGCCGGGGACGACGGGTTCCTGTCCGTCTTCCTGCGCTTCTCGGTCGCCGGCTACGGCATCGCCCTGCTCATCAGCCTCTATCTTCTGTGGACCTTCGAGCGGATCGCCGGCCTGTCGATGATGGAGCTGGTGACCGCCACGGTGGTGCTGGGCTTCCCCAGCGCGCTGGGGGCCGCCACCGCCCGCCTGATCGTGTGACGGGAGGACCGCCGATGGCCGATATCCGGCAGAACGACATCGAGTCCAGGAGCGCCCCCCGGGACGAGGACGGCAGCGCGTCGGTGTCGCGGCTGGCCTGGGTCTCGTCGGGGCTGGGGTTGCTGCTGTTCCTGGGCTCGGTCGGGGTTCTGGGTTACGAGGGAGTCACCCGCGGCAGCGGCCCCCCGGTGATCACCGCCGTGGTGGAGGCGGTGGTTCCCGCCGGGCCACGCTGGCTCGCCCACATCCAGGTCACCAACGACGGCGGCAAGACCGGCGCGAAGGTCCAGGTGGAAGGGCAGTTGATGGCGGGAGACGAGGCGCTCGAAACCGCGACGGCGGAGTTCGACTATGTGCCCGCCGGCTCCGAACAGAAGGGCGGGCTGTTCTTCGACCGCGACCCAAGGGCGCACACGCTGCGCCTGCGCGTGCTGGGCTACGTGGAGCCCTGAACCAGGCGGACCCCGGCCTGTCGTCGGCTTGGCCCCGGCAACAGACGACACCGAGCCCGTGACGATCCGCCCGACCGGCGGCATTGCGGAGGCCCACCGCCCCGCAGGGGATATGAAGGCATCCGACAATCCCTCTCCCGCCCCGGGAGAGGGAGGGACCCGCCGCGCAAGCGGCGGGAGGGTGAGGGTACGGCCGAGAATTAGTGCATCAATCCTCGCACGACCCTCACCCGGCCCTCCGGGCCACCCTCTCCCGAGACGGGAGAGGGGTTCATGCCTCAGGCCAGATCGAACAGCAGCACCTCGGCGCTGACCACGCCGTCCAGCGTCAGGGATTCCTCCTTGCTGATCGCGGCGCCGTCGCCTTCCTTCAGGATCTCACCGTTCAGCCGGACCTGACCGCGGGCAACCTGCACCCAGGCGTGGCGGCCCGGACTCAGCTCGTGGGTCACGCTGTCGCCCTCGTCCAGAAGCGTGGCGTAGAGGTCCACGTCCTGGTGGATGACCACGCTGCCGTCGCGCCCGTCCTGGGAGCCGACGAGGCGCAGGCGGCCCTGCTTCTCCTCCCGCTCGAAGGCCTTCTGCTCATAGCCGGGGACCATGCCCTCCTCGTTGGGCAGGATCCAGATCTGCAGGAAGTGCACCGGGTCCTTCTTGGACGCGTTGTACTCGCTGTGCCGGATGCCCGACCCGGCGCTCATCCGCTGCACGTCGCCGGGGCGGATGACCGAGCTGGTGCCCAACGTGTCCTTGTGCTCCAGCGCGCCGTCCAGCACATAGGACACGATCTCCATGTCGGCGTGCCCATGGGTGGGGAAGCCGGCGCCGGGGATCACCCGGTCGTCGTTGATGACGCGCAGCGCGCGGAAGCCCATGTGGGCCGGGTCGTAGTAGTGGCCGAACGAGAAGCTGTGCTTGCTGTTCAGCCAGCCCATGTTGACGGCGCCCCGTTCGTCGCGGTTGCGGATCGTGATCATCTCTGCTCCTCCTCGTCCTGTGCGAGGCCCTGTGGCCCCTCGTCTGGAGAGGAATGTGCTCCCGTTTCCGCAAAACAACAATTGCCGGAGTTGCGGCTTATCTGTTCCATGAGACGCAACAAACGGCTATGATGGCGGCTCCCTCAACCAGCGTCGCCGACCGCCATCATGCCCGCCATCCTGCCCACCGTATTGCCCGATGTTTCGCCCCTTCTCCTCGCCATGGACCTGACCGGGATCTTCATCTTCGGGCTGACGGGAGGGACGCTGGCCGTGCGGCACCGTCTGGACATCTTCGGCGTGATGGTGCTGGCGCTGGTCACGGCGCTGGCGGGCGGCGTGCTGCGCGACCTGCTGATCGGGGCGATCCCGCCGGCCACCATGCAGGACGAGCGGTACCTGATCACGGCGCTGGCTTCGGGCCTGTTCGCCTTCTTCTTTCACCCCTTCATCAACCGTCTGGTCAAGCCGGTGATGGTGCTGGACGCCGCCGGCCTCGGCATCTTCGCGGTGGCCGGCTGCGGCAAGGCGCTGGCCTATGGGCTGGGTCCGCTGCCCGCGGTCCTGCTCGGCGTGCTGACCGCCTGCGGCGGCGGGCTGGTGCGCGACGTGCTGGTGGCCGAGGTGCCGCGGGTGCTGCGCGAGGAGATCTACGCGGTGGCCGCCCTGCTGGGCGCGGCGATCGTCATCGCCGGGGCCATGCTGGACCTGCCGAAGGCGCCGGTCGCCATCGCCGGGGCGGCGGCGGCCTTCCTGCTGCGGGTGGTCAGCGTGCTGCGCGGCTGGAGCGCGCCGCGCGCCCCCGGTTCCTGACATTTGCGGTGAACAACCAAAGGCTTCGGCTGTTGGAATGGGCATGAGCGACACCGTGACCGACAACCCGGCCATGAGCCGGTTCGAACTGGACGTGAACGGCCAGACGGTCTTCGCGACCTACCGCCGCCGCGGCACCATCCTGCACATCCCGTATGTGGAGGCGCCACCGTCCCTGCGCGGCACCGGGGCGGCCGGGCGGCTGCTGGAGGGGGTGATGGCCATCGCCCGCGCCGAGGGGCTGACCATCGTCCCGATCTGCGGCTACGCCGCCAACTGGATGCACCGCCACCGCGAGCATCACGACCTGCTGGCGCGGTAGGTCTCAGGACGGTCCCTGCGGCCGTTGCCCCTCGGTCGCCGCGAAGACCTCCTTGGCCGCGAACAGCCCGTTGAGAGCGGCCGGGAAACCCGCATAGACCGCCATCTGGATGAGGATCTCAACGATCTCGTCGCGGGTCAGCCCGACATTCAACCCGGCCTCGATGTGCACCTTGAGCTGGGGTGCCGCGTTGCCCATGGCGGCGAGCGCCGCGATGGTGGCGATCTCGCGGGACCGAAGATCGAGGCCGGGCCGCGAATAGATGTCGCCAAAAGGAAATTCAAACAGATAGGTCGCGAAGTCCGGCGCGATGTCGGCAAGCGCCGCCACCACCTTGTGCCCGGCCTCCCCGTCGATCTCGGCAAGCGCCCGTTGCCCGCGCTCAAGCCGGCTTTCTTCGACCCCGGATGCGATGTTGTTCAGGTGCGTCATCGTCAATCTTCCTCTGTTCCGTTTCGACGTAGCCGTCGATCTTGGTATCGAGGACGAGAAGGCAGGCGTTCAGCTCATCGACTTGGGCACGCACACGCTCGCGGTGCTGCTCCAGCAAGGCCCGCCGTTCCGCTTCGGTGCCGGCGCCCGCCTCGCGAAGCGCGGCGTAGCGGAGCATGTCGCGGATCGGCATCCCGGTCGTCTTCAGCCGGCCGAGAAACTCGATCCAGGTCAGGATCGAGGCGTCGTAATCGCGGTGGCGGGACTGGTTCCGGTCGGCGTAGGGCAGCAGCCCGATCCGCTCATAATATCGGATGGTGTGGGCCGTCAGTCCCGAGCGTTTCGCGAGGTCCCCGATCTTCATGCGCGTCTGCTTCTCATCACGATGCACAGGACGCTACGGGTTCGAGCGCGCTCTAAGTCAAGAGGGATTCGGTCACCGCGACCGCCAAGGCTCACAGGCCGAGATAGGCCTGCTTCACCGCGGGATCGGCCAGCAGTTCCTCGCCCGTGCCGGCCAGAACGACGCGCCCGTTCTCCAGCACATAGGCGCGCTGCGCCAGCTTCAGCGAGGCGGCGACGTTCTGTTCCACCAGGATGATCGTCATGCCCTCGGCGGCCAGCGCGCGGATGGTGCGGAACAGCTCCTGCACCATGGTCGGGGAGAGGCCGAGCGACGGCTCGTCGAACATGATCAGGTCGGGCTTGCCCATCAGGCAGCGCCCGATGGCCAGCATCTGCTGCTCGCCGCCCGACAGGGTGCCGGCGGCCTGTTCCAGACGCTCCTGCAGGCGGGGGAAGAGGGTCAGCACGCGCTCGAACGTGTCCTTGGCCCCGGCGCGGGCGCGCGGAATGACGGCGCCCATCTCCAGATTCTCGCGGATGCTGAGCGTCGGGAAAATCTGGCGCCCCTCCGCCACCTGCCCGATGCCGAGGTCGCAGACAACGTGGCTGGGCAGGCCGGCGATGTCCTTGCCACGGAAGCGGATGGTGCCGCGGGCCGGCTTCAGGATGCCGGAGATGGTGCGGATCAGCGAGGTCTTGCCCGCCCCGTTGGCGCCGACGATGGCCGTCGTCGTGCCCTCCGCCACCGCGATGGACACGCCGTCGAGCGCCTGGGCGTCGCCGTAGAAGAGGTCGAGGTCGGATACGGTCAGCATGCGGGGTCTTGCGTCGTGGCGGCCTTGGGAGAAGGGCCGCCACCTTAGCGCAGGCACCGCCGGAACCGAACGGCTTTTGCTTCAGCCCGCCCTTACTTCAGGAAGAAGAGGACGCTCATCGCCAAGCCCACGGCGATGATGCCCGCGCGCAGGATGCGCGAGGGGATCTTGCGCCCGACCCGCGCCCCGACATAGCCGCCGGCCACCGCCGCCACGGTCATCAGCGCGGCGTGGGACCACTCCACCGCCCCGCCGACCGCGTAGGCGGCGACCGCGATGGCGGTCAGCACGGCGGAGAACAGGTTCTTCAGCGCGTTCATGGCGTTCAGGTTGGTCATCCCGAACAGGCTCAGCTGCGCCAGCAGCAGGATGCCGAGGCCGCCGTTGAAATAGCCGCCATAGACCGACACCGCGAACAGCGTGGCGAGCATCGCCCCCGTCCCGTGCAGCCCCACCGCCCGCAGCCGGGCTGCCAGCATGCCGCCGAAGGCGAACAGCGCGGTGGCGACCAGCAGCAGCCAGGGCACGATGCTGCGGAACACCGAATCCGGGGTCACCAGCAGCAACGCCGCCCCGATCAGCCCGCCGGTCAGGCTGACCACCGACAGCGTGACCAGCCCGACCCCGCCCACCGGCTCCAGGTCGTGGCGGTAGCCGTAGACGCCGCTGGCGTAGCCGGGCAGCAGCGCCACCGTGCCGGTGGCGTTCGCCGCCACGGGTGGAACCCCGGCGTAGATCAGCGCGGGAAGGGTCAGGAAACTGCCGCCGCCGGCGACCGCGTTCATCGCCCCGGCCAGGAAGGCCGCGGCGAGCAGAAGAAGGGATATCGTCACCATCGTTCGGGTCGTTGTCTTTTCTTGTTGTTTTTCATCCCTCTCCCGCCCCGGGAGAGGGTGGCGCCGAAGGCGCCGGGTGAGGGTCGCGCGAGGATCGATGCCGTATTCTCGGCCGCACCCTCACCCTCCCGCCGCGGTGCGGCGGGCCCCTCCCTCTCCCGGGACGGGAGAGGGGTTTGGGAAGCCTATCCCCTCCCCCTCAACTCGCGGCGGATGATCTTGCCGGTGGTGGTCATCGGCAGGCTGTCCACGAACTCCACGGCGCGCGGGTATTCGTGGGCAGCCAGCCGCGTCTTCACATGGGCCTGGATCTCCGCGGCCAACGCGTCGCTGGGGCGCACGCCATCCTGGAGGACGATGAAGGCCTTGACGATCTCGGTGCGCAGGGGGTCGGGCACACCGACCACGGCGGCCATGCGGACGGCGGGGTGGCCGATCAGGCAATCCTCGATCTCGCCGGGGCCGATGCGGTAGCCGGCCGACGTGATCACGTCGTCGTCCCGCCCGACGAAGCGGATGTAGCCGTCCGCGTCCAACTCGCCCTGGTCGCCGGTGACCAGCCAGTCGCCGATGAACTTCGCCGCCGTGGCCTCCGGGTTGTTCCAGTATTGCAGGAACATCACCGGGTCCGGGCGGTGCACGGCGATCAGGCCGATCTCACCGGGAGGAAGGCGCTTGCCGTCCCCGTCGATCACCGCCACGTCGTGGCCGGGCGCCGGACGGCCCATGACGCCGGGCTTGGGCGGCATGACCGTGGCGCAGGAGGACACGATCATGTTGCACTCGGTCTGGCCGTAGAACTCGTTGATGGTCAGCCCGAAGGTCTGACGGCCCCAATCGAGAAGCTCCGCCCCCAAGGTCTCGCCGCCGCTGGCGACGGAGCGCATGCTGTAAGTCCAGCGCGTCTGCGGGTCCTTCACCGCGCGCATCATCTTCAGCGCTGTCGGCGGCAGGAAGGCGTTGCGCACCTGGAAATCGGCGATCAGGCGGAAGGCCTCCTCGGCGTCGAACTTCTCGAAACGGTGGGAGACGACGGTCACGCCATGGTGCCAGGCGGGCATCAGCACGTCGAGCAGGCCGCCGATCCACGCCCAGTCCGCCGGGGTCCAGATGCGGTCGCCCGGCTGCGGGAACAGGTCGTGGGAAATCTCCACCCCCGGCAGATGGCCGAGCAGCACCCGGTGCGCGTGCAGCGCGCCCTTGGGCTGGCCGGTGGTGCCGGAGGTGTAGATGATGACCGCCGGATCGTCTGCCGCCGTGTCCACCGGCGTGAAGTCGTCGGACGCCGCATCGACCAGCGCGTGCCAGTCCAGCTCGCCCTCCCCGGCCTCGTCGATGCGCAGGACGAGTTTCAGCTCGGGCAGGCGGTCGCGGATCTGGGCGATCTTGGCCGCACCCACGGCGTCGGTCACCACCGCCCGCGCCCCGCAATTGCCGAGCCGGTATTCGAGAGCCTCAACGCCGAACAGCGAGAAGAGGGGAACGGCGACGCCGCCCATCTTGTAGACGGCGACGTGGCTGACCGCGGTCTCCGGCGCCTGGGGCAGCAGGATGCCCACCCGGTCGCCGCGCGCCACTCCATGGGCGGCCAGCGCGTTGGCGAGGCGGTTCGACAGGCGGCGGATGTCGGCGAAGCTGTAGGTCTCCACCGCGCCGTCGCGGCGCTTGTGGATCAGGGCGGTGCGGTCCGGGTCGCGCTCCGCCCACGTGTCGCAGACGTCCACGCCGATGTTGTAACGCTCCGGCACCGACCAGACGAAACGGTCGCGCAGGCCCTCGTAGCTGTCCGCTTCCGGCAGCATGCTTTTCCTCCCGACAGGTTCTTGCCGGCCGCTTGGACGCGGCCATTTGGTTTCATCATAGGGGCAACGGCGGCGTTCCGTCACGCGGACGGAATAGTTTGCGGGGCTGCCATGTTCATGGACAGAGGGTTCATCAGCACAGGTTCCGTTCCGTGGGGTTCGAGATGAAGGCCAAGGGGATCGTTGCGGTTGTGTTGTCCGTGGGCCTGCTGGCCGGCTGCGCCAGCCCCTATGGCTATGGGTATGGCGCCGGGTATGGTGGTGGCGGGTACGGGGCCAACTATGGCGGCGGCTACGCCCCCGGCTATGGCAACAAGGCGACGGCGGGCACCCTGCTGGGCGGCGTGGTCGGCGGCCTCGCCGGGTCGCGCTTCGGGGGCGGCACCGGCAAGCTGGTGGCGGTCGGCGTCGGTACCCTGCTCGGCGCCGCGCTGGGCAACGCCGCCGGCCAGTCGATGGACCGCGCCGACCTGATGTACGCGCAGCAGGCCGCGGGGCAGGCCTACATGGCGCCGACCGGCGCCACCGTGCAGTGGAACAACCCGCAGACCGGCAACTGGGGCACCTACACCCCGACCCGCGACGGCACCGGCCCCTATGGCGAGCCGTGCCGGGAGTTCCAGACCAGCATCGTGGTCGGCGGGCAGCTTCAGCAGGGCTATGGCACCGCCTGCCGCCAAGCGGACGGAAGCTGGCGCATGGTGAGCTGACGCGCGCTCTTCAGCCCTGCGGTGAAATGCTCTACACAAGCGGGCATGGCGACGATCAAGGACGTGCTGGCCGCGGCGCTGGCCCATCATCAGGCCGGACGGCTGGCGCAGGCCGCCGCCGGCTATCAGGCCGTCCTCGACACGCTGCCCGACCATCCCGACGCGCTGCATCTGCTGGGCGTCGTCTATCTCCAGGCCGGACACCCGGCGGAGGCCGAGCCGCGCATCCGCGCCGCCATCCGCGCCGACGCGACCGTCGCCGACTATCACGACAATCTGGGCAGCGCGCTGCGCGCCCTGGACCGCGCCGCGGAGGCGGCCGACGCCCACCGCGCGGCGATCCGCCTGCGCCCGGCCTTCGCGCAGGCCCATTACAACCTCGGCAACGCGCTGGACCGGCTGGGCCGGCTGGAGGAGGCGGCGGATGCCTACCGGCAGGCCGCCGCGCTGCGCCCCGGCTACGCGCGGGCGCGCTTCAACCTCGGCAACACGCTGACGGCGCTCGGCCGGCTGGGCGAGGCGGACGAGGCCTTCTGCGCCGCCCTGGCCGACGATCCCGGATTCGGGGAGGCGCACGCCAACCGCGCCTCGCTGATGTTGCAACGCGGCCGGGCGGCTGAGGCGGAGCGGGCCTTGCGCCGGGCGTTGGCCTTGCGCCCCGACCACGCCACGGCGCTCGCCAACCTGTCGGCCGCCTTGCTGGCCCTCGACGCTCCCATGGATGCCGAGCGGGCGGCCCGCCGCGCCGAATCCGTGCGCCCGGACTTTGCGGAGGCGGCGCTGCGCCGGGGCGACGCCTTGCAGAAGCGCAACCGTCTCGCCGAGGCCGCCTGCGCCTGCGCCCGCGCCACCACCTTGTGTCCCGATCTGGCGGAGGCTTACGCGAACCTCGCGCTGGTGCGCCAGACGCAGGGCGATCTGGATGCTGCTGAGGCCGGCTACCGCCGCGCGCTGGCGCTGCGGCCCGATCTCGCGGAGGTGCGCTCCAACCTCGCCTATCTGGAGCTGTTCCGGCCCGGCGTGACTCTGGCCCGCGTGCTGGAGGCGCACCGCGGCTGGGACGCCGTGCACGGCGCGCCGTTGCGCGCCGAATGGGCGCCGCGCACTCCGGCGGTTCGGGACGACTCCCGTCCGCTGCGCGTCGGCATCCTGTCCGGCGACTTCCGCCGCCACCCGGCGGGGCAGTTCGCGGTGCGGGCGGTGGAGGCGCTGCCGGACTTCGGCATCGAATTGACCCTCTACGCCAACCAGTTGGAGTCGGACGACCTGACCGACCGCTTCCGCGCCGCGGCGGCGCGCTGGGTGCCGGTCGCCGACCGGACCGACGCTGAACTCGCAACGCTGATCCGTGACGACCGGCTGGACGCGCTGATCGACCTCGCCGGGCACAACGCCCGCGGACGGCTGGGGGTCTTCGCCCGCAAGCCGGCGCCGCTGCAGGTGGCGTGGTCGGGCTACATGGCGACCACCGGGCTCGCCGCCATGGACGCGCTGGTCGCCGACGCCCACCATGTGCCGGAGGGGGCGGAGCGCTTTTACAGCGAACGCATCCTGCGCATGCCCGGCGCCTTCATCGCCTACGACCCGCCGCCGGACGCGCCGGAGCCCGGCCCGCCGCCCTGCCTGACCGGCCAGCCCGTCACCTTCGGCGTCTTCAACATCCTGACCAAGCTGACCGACGAGGTCCTCGCCACCTGGGCTGCCCTGCTCGCCCGGGTGCCCGAGTCGCGCCTGCTGCTGAAGACCAAGGCGCTGTCCTGCCCGGAAACCGCCGCCCGGTGGCGCGGGCGGCTGGCCGCGGCGGGCGTCGCGCCGGAGCGGCTGATCCTGGCCGGGGCGACCACCAGCCGGGAGCATATGGGCTGGTGCGCCCGCGTCGACGTGGCGCTGGACCCCTTCCCCTTCGCCGGCAGCACGACGACGCTGGAGACGCTGTGGATGGGCGTGCCGGTCGTCACCTTGCCGGGCGAGACCTTCTCCAGCCGCCATTCCCTGGCGTTCCTGAGCGTGGCGGGGGTGGAGGGCTGCGTCGCCCGCGACCCGGCTCATTATGTGGACCTCGCCGCCGGCTGGGCCGCCGACCCGGCGCGGCTGGCGGACCTGCGCCGCACCCTGCGCCCACGTTTGGCGGCCGGACCGCTCTGCGACGGGCGGCGCCTCGCCGAAGCCCTGGCAAAGGCGCTGCGGGACCTGTCGCAACGCACCTAGCCTTTCCGGATAGGACACCACCAACTCCTAAATTAGGGGTTGTTTGGTCTCCGAATTTTCGTCACATGTTGTATATCAGATTCATCAAGGGTCGTGACGCCCAGGGGGTCCTGGATGCTGAACCTTTCGGCTGTCCGCACGGCCATCGAGGACGTGGAACAAGCCATCGCCGCCGTGCTGGCACCGGAAGCGCTGACCGCCAAGACGGTGGCCGCCAACCGGCGGGCGCTGGCCCGGCTCTACACCGCCTATGCCCAGGGAATGCTGAAGCGGCACGGCATCGCCGTGGATCTCGACGACATTTGCGGGCAATGCTGCCGCAACTGCCCGGACGGACGCTGCGCCCGGCTTCCCTGCTGACTCACTTCTCCCCGATGAAGCGGACCCAGGGGAAGTCCAACACGTCGAACCAGCGCACCCGCAACCCGTCCTCCCGCCCCTCCCCTTCCCGTCGTCTCAGAGCGTCGAGCACCGCGAAGGGCGCCGCCTGATCAAGCATCCAGAACCCGCGCCCGTCGCGCAGGAAGGCCCCGATGTAGGCGGCGGTCAGCGCCAGGAAGGCCCGGCCGAGCGGGGTCGGCTGGAATCCGACGAAGCAGACGGTGATTTCCCGCGTCGGTCCGCGCCAGCGGGCGTCACGCAGCAGCCCGACGTCGCTCCCCTCCAACAGCGCCGCCAGTCCATCGAGCCCCCCGGCCATCTCCCCGGCCAGCGTGCAGTCGGCGTCCACATGCAGCAGGGGCCGCCCCCAGCGCATCATCAACTGATGCCAGCGCAGGAAGCGGATGCAGGCGTAGTAGGTGGTGCGCCGGTGGTCGTCCCAGCCCGTGAAATCCACCTCCTCCCGGCTGGTGCCCAGCGGCAGGCGCTCCCTCCGCCGCGCGAGGTCGGCCAGGGTGTCCGGCGAGGGGTTTACGACATGCACATGGACCACCACGCCGCCGCCCGTCGCCTCCACCGAATCGAGCAGGCCGGTGGCGAAGCGCCGGTAATAGCCGTCGTCGCAGGACACCGCCAGCAACGGGCCGCGGCCCGCCGGCGGCTCGGCCAGAACCTCCAGCGGCGGAAAGGCGTCCAGCAGCGAGGCGGCGTCGGGCAGCCCGTCGAGCGCCCGAGCCCCGGCGCGCACCATCGACCACAGGCCCAACTCGAAATCCGCCGCGACCTCCGCCGCGGTGAAGCGCCGGGAGACGCGCCGCATGAAGTGGCTGGCGAGATCGGTCCGCCCCCGCCGGTAGAAGCGGTAGGCAACCACCGCCGCCGCCCGCGCGTCGCGTGGGTTGCGGCGCAGGACCATCAGGGCGGTGGCGGCGGCGCGCTCCAGCAGCCATACCGGCGCCTGCCCGGCCTGGACAAGCGAAAGCGCCGTCCCGAGCAGCGCGTCCGCCGCCGCCCCGTGCCGCGGGTCGGCGGCGAGCGCGTGGGTGAGGGCGAGGCCCGCGCGCTCCACCCGCGCCGGGTCGAGGCGCCGGGCGTGCGAGACGGGGCGGTCCAGCCCAGCCTCGGCGAGCGCGCTCACCGCGGCGTTGTGCAGCGCGTCGGGATGGGCGGGCGCCAGGGCCACCGCCTGCCGGCGCAGCCGCGCCGCGTCCTCCGCCCGGCCCAGCGCCGCCAGGGCGTTGGCGCGGTTGATGCGCGCCTCCGCGAAGTCGGGCCGCCCGGCCAGCGCCTGGGCGAAGGCCGCAGCAGCCCCCGCCGCGTCCCCGCGCTCCGCCCGCAACGAGCCCAGTGTGAAGGCGGCTTGGACATCCGCCGGGTCGAGCGCCACCGTTCGGGCGAAGGCGTGCTCCGCCGCGTCGGGCTGCCCCGCCGCGCGCAGGGTCCGCGCCAGATTGCCGAGGAAATCCGCGTCGCCGGGCAGCAGGGCCACGGCGCGGCGCAACAGCGGCAGCGCCGCGCCCGGCCGGCCGCTCTGGCTTTCCAGGACGCCCAGCAGGTGAAGTGCGTCGGGATGGCCCGGCTGGCTGCGCAGGATGCTATGATAGAGCGGCCGGGCCGCGTCCAGCCGGCCCGCCTGATGGTGGCCGACCGCGGCGGCCAAGGCATCCCGAAGTGTCACCATGCCGCCTGTCTACACGCGCCGCCGGGCCGGAGTCCATGCGGCGCAGCGGTGGGGGCACCGCCTGTTGCGAAGGAGAGACCATGGCCGACCGGCCGCTCGTCAGCATCATCACGCCAAGCTGGGGACGGGAGGATGTCCTGCCGCTGTGCCACGCGCGCGTCCTGACGCAGACCGTTCCCGACATCGAGTGGCTGGTGTTCGACGACAGCCCGCGCCCGTCCGCCTATCTCCAGCCGCTCGCCGGGCCGCGGCTGAAGTATTTCTATGCGCCGCGCCGCTACGCCATCGGGGAGAAGCGCAACATCCTGGCCGAGCACGCGCGCGGCGAAATCATCGTCCATTTCGACGACGACGACTTCTACGCGCCCACCTATGTGGAGCGGCTGCTCGGCTGGCTGGAGGCGGGGCACGACGCGGTGACTCTTTCCGGCTGGTTCCTGCACAGCGCGGTGCACGGGACCTTCGGCTATTGGGACACGGCGCGCGGCGGCTCCCATCACCGCTGGGGCCGCACGGCGCGGTCCTATGTCGAGGCGGCGGAGACGCCGCCCTCCGACGACAATCTGCTGGGCTACGGCTTCTCCTACGCCTACCGGCGGTCGGTGTGGGAGGCGGTGCGCTTCCCGCCGGTCAACGCCTGCGAGGACGCGCCCTTCATGAAGGCGGCGCGGGAGCGCTTCCGCGTCGCCGCCTTTCCGGACGCCGAGGGGCTGTGCCTGCACACCCTGCACGCCCGGAGCACCAGCCTGTGCCTGCCGCAATACGAATTGCCGTCCCTGCTGCTGGAGCGCCTGTTCGGACCGGAGATCGCAGCCTACACGGGAAGCGGCGTGGGTCAGACCTGAACGTCGAGATACATGCCGCGGCGGTAATTGCGCGGCAGCGTCAGGATGCCGTTGACCAGAAGGCTGGCCAGTTCGCGGACGCTGGGGATGCGCTGGCGCCCGCCGCCGACCTGCTCCGCCCGGTTGCGGACGCCGACCGCACCCGGCGACGCGACTCGCCCGCCCCCGACCTCGGAGCGGATCGGTTCGTTGGAGCGGTCACCGGTGCGTCGCGTTTCAACCATGGCCGATATTTACCGCGAAAGCCGCCCCGCCGGCAAGGCGGAGCCGGCGCGGTCCATCCGTTGTCGCGCTGCGTTCCACACACCCTCTTCCGGGGCGGGTGAGGGAATCGAGCCCAACCGCCCCATCGCTTGACAAACTGTTATATCAGCGGTAACCGATACGTCTCTAAACCTTACGGTTTGGATGGGTATAGGTGGTTCGGGGCGTCGGAGGGAAGTCCATAACAATAAGCGCCCCGACCCGCCTTTCCTCAGCCAGCGCCGCCGCCGCCGCTGCCGCTCAGCGCAACCACGCGGTCAGCGCTGTCAGCGCGCTCAGCACCAGCACGTAGAGCGCCAGATCGAACAGCGGCGGGTGCCAGACCCAGCCGTAGAAGCCCACCGCCCGCAGGCCGCGCCGCAGCAGGCCCGAGACGAACCACGCGGCGATCGCCAGGATCAGCAGTGGCGGGATGAACAGCCCGTAGATGTCGATTTCGCCGATCATGCGGTCACCGGTTCGCGAAGCGATTCGCTGGAGGATTCAGGCGCGGCGAAGGTCAGATGCGGGAACAGGGCGCGGCGCAGGCCGGCCAGCGCGATCACCGCCCGGTCGCGCTCCGCCGACCGCGGCTCGGCCGACAGGTTGGACAGGGCGGCGTCCATCATCGGCAGGACCTCCGCCGGGGGGGTGCCGAGGCGGCGGCTGGACAGGCCGCGGAAATGCTGCCCCACCGCCCCCAGGAGCCGCGCCACATGGGGAGCCGCCGGGCCACCCAGCGCACGGCGGGCGCGCTGCAGTTCCGCGAGGTTCAGCCCGACGCGCAGGTCGTTCACCGCGTCTGCGGCGGCGAGGTCCTGCTGCGGACCGGCCAGCGCCAGACGGGAGGAGAGCAGCCCGACGCGGTCGAGCATCCGGTTCTCGAAGCTGCCCACCGGAATGCCGGAGCGGGCGGCGGTCATCGCCGCGATCTCCCGCCAGCCGGCGCGGAGCAGGCGGCGGGCGCTCCACGCCGCGCCGACCGAGCGGCAGAGCTGGGTGACCAGAAGCGCCGTGGTGATTCCGACCACCTGGGCCACGTTGCTGTTCAGGAAGGACGCGAAGTCCCCCGACCCGAGGTCGAGCAGGCTGAGCGAGCCGACCACCCCCATCAGCAGGGCCATCGCCTTGCCCATGGTCGCCGGGCGGGCGATGAAGACCCCCAGCGTCAGGAAGGTCGGGGCGAGGCCCAGCACCAGCATGGGGAAGCTGTCGAAGGACGGCAGCACGACCAGCAGGTAGAAGGCGGCCAGCGGCACCGACAGCAGGGTGAAGACCAGGAACAGCCGGATGCCCGGCGCCGGATCGTCCAGCGAAGCGAAGAAGCAGCAGAAGACCGCCGTCATCATCGCCGCCGTCGATCCCGACGACCAGCCGGTGCCGATCCAGAAGGCGCAGACCACCGCGATCCCGAGCAGCGCCGCGAAGCCCGACCACAGCGCCATGCCAGCGTCGAGATGGAAGACGTCGCGCGAGCGGCGGCGGGTCAGCGGATCGAGACGCTCCGGCAGGCTGCCCTTGCCGTCGCGGATGTGCGCCCGCAGATCGCGGCAATCCTGGTGGATGTCCACCAGCGAGCGCAGCCGGGTCAGCAGGTTGAGAAGGGTCGCCTCCTTCCAGCCGGTGCCCGCGCCGATGACCGGGGACAGCCGGGCGATCTCGGCGCGCAGGCGCTCGGCGCCGCCCTCCTCATCATCGCCCCCAACTGGATCACCACCCACCCAGCGGTCGAGATCGGCCAGCAGGGCGGAGACCTCGGCGGGCAGTTCGCCGCGCAGGGCGTCCAGCCGGTCCTCGATGCCCGCGGTCAGCGGCAGCAGATAGGCCATGCGGTCCTGCATCGCCCGCACCGCCCGCGTCATCCAGCGCACCTCCGACGTGTCGTAGGGCAGATGGGTCGCCATGACGCGCAGTTCGGTGATGTCGCGGGCGAGCTTCTGGCGCTCCTGCGCGTTGGCCGCGCCCTCCGGCGCCCGCTCGCGCGACAGGGCCTCACGGGTCCAGCGCTCCGCGTCGCGCAGCGTAGCGTCCAGCCGGCCGAGCAGCGCCGGCCCGACGCTCTGCGGGAAGACCACGCTATGCACCACGGTGGCGCAGAGGATGCCGATCAGGATCTCCTCGACGCGGGCCAGACCGGTGTCGAAGATGGTCGACGGGTCGGTCACCGCGGGAAAGCCGATCAGGCCGATGGTGTAGCCGGCCAGCATGAACAGATAGCTGCGCGGCGTGCGGTCGAGCAGCGAGATGAACAGGCAGACCGCGACCCACAGCCCCAGCGCCAAAGTCAGCAGCTCCGGCGAATCAGCCAAAGCCGGCACCAGGGCGATGGCCCCGGCGCAGCCCAGCGCCGTCCCGACGACGCGGAAGACCGCTTTCGAGCGCACGGCGCCCGAAAGCGGGCCGGAGACGATGTAGGCGGTCGCCATCGCCCAGAAGGGCCGCGGCAGTCCCATGGAAAAGGCGATGTAGAGCGCCGCCATGGCCGCCGCGAAGGCCTTGACCGAGAACAGCGCCTCGTTGAGTGAGAGCAGTTTCAGCGAGACCAGTTTCAGGACGGGCGTCTTCATTGCCCGGCCACCCGCTCGGCGGGCGCCTCCTGCTCCGCCCCCCGCACCACCTCGACGGTGACGGTGCGCCCGGCGACGAGGTCGCGCGGGTCGGGGACCTGCTCCAGCGCGACGCGCACGGGGATGCGCTGGGCCAGACGGACCCAGTTGAAGGTGGGGTTGACGTTGGGCAGCAGGCCGGTGCCTTCGGTGCGGTCGCGGTCGACGATGGCGTGGGTCACGCTGTCCACCCGGCCGGCCAGCCGCTCCGGCTCGCCCATGATGGTGACGCGGACCGGGTCGCCGACGCGGATGCGCGGCAGCTTGGTCTCTTCGAAATAGCCGACGACGTAGAAGGAATGGCGGTCGATCACCGCGACCACCGGCTGGCCCGCCGTCACGTAGTTGCCGGCCTTGAGCTGGAGGTTGGTGACGAAGCCGTCCACCGTCGCCTGCACCTCCGTCCGCTCCAGGTTGAAGCGGGCGAGGTCGAGCGCCGCCTCCATCTGGCGGGCGGCGGCGGCGGCTTTGGCCTGGGCGGAGGCGACCTCCTGCCGCTGGGCGGTGGAGACGACGTTGTTGCCGAGCTGCGCGTAGCGGTCGGCCTCGGCCTTGCGGAAGGACAGCTCGGCGCGGGCGCTTTCCAGGTTGGCCTCGGCCTGATCGACGGCGAGGCGGTAGCGGCTGGGATCGACGACGAACAGGACGTCGCCCTTGCGGACCGCCTGGTTGTCGATGACCCGCACCTCGGTCACCAGACCGGCGACGTCGGAGGACACCTGCACCACGTCGGCCCGCACCCGCCCGTCGCGGGTCCAGGGCTCGTTCATGTAGTAGTCCCACAGCCACCAGCCGCCGCCGACGGCGCCGAGCGTGACGACCAGCGTGACCGTGATCCGAATGAGGAGGGAGAAGAGTTTCACCGTGGTTCGTCCTTGCGCTCGACCGGCGCGGCCGGGAGCGATGTTTGCGAATCCAACCCTCTCCCGCCTCTCGCGCCCGCTTGCGGGCGCTGACGGCGTCAGGCGGCCTATGGCCGCCGAGAGCCCCGGGAGAGGGTACCCGCGAAGCGGGCGGGTGAGGGTCGCACGAGGATCGTGGCGCTGATCCTTGGCGGCCCCCTCACCCTTCCCACGCCTGCGGCGCGGGCCCCTTCCCTCTCCCGGGGCGGGAGAGGGGAATTCCATTGCCATAAACCCCCGTCAGCCCTTCATGGCTCGGGCGTTCGACTCAATCGCCGCCATGGCCCGCATGGCGCCGGCGATCTCCGGACCCGAGGCGCCTTCGAGCAGGCGGCGGCGCACGTCGTTCAGCGCGGCGTTCACACGGACCAGCAGGTCGCGGCCCTCGTCGGTCAGGTGCAGGGTCTTGGCCCGCCGGTCGTCCGGCGCCTCCCGACGCTCGACCAGCTTCGCGGCCTCCAGGCTGTCGAGCAGCCGGACCAGCGACGGCCCCTCCACCCCCATCTCCTCGGCCAGCTCGCGCTGGCGCATCCCGTCACCCAGTTCGTTGAGGAGCATCAGCGGCGAGATGACGGAAGAGGAGAAGCCGCTCTCCGCCAGCACCTTGTTCGCCTCCCGCCGCCACAGATGGGCGGCGCGGAACAGGTGGATGCCGAAGTTGGACGGAAAGTCCGGGGCGGGAGTGGGAGCGGGGGTGGGCGGGCCGTTCGATTGCATGCCTATTTAATAGCTTTGCTATCTATTTTCGGCAAGACGCCCTACCCCGCCACTCGGTCATTGCAGGCATGCGCGCATCCGCGGCGTCATATGGTCGAGGAAGGCGCGGACCCGGTGCGGCACCCGTTCCCGCCCGGTGTAGACGGCGTGGATCTCCTCGCGGTCGACCAGCACGTCGTCGAGCACGCTGACCAGCCGCCCGACGGCGAGGTCGTTGCGGATGTGGTACTCGGCCAGCCGGGCCAGACCGAGGCCGAGCAGGGCCATGTGGCGCACCGTCTCGCCGTTGTTGGCGACGATGCGCGTGTCGATCTCGCGGTCGACCAACCGCCCGCCGGACTTCAGCGGCCACACCGCGGCGGCGCGGCGGAAGTTGAAGCCCAGGCAGTCGTGACGCTCCAGATCGGCGGCGCTCTCCGGCCTCCCCTTGCGCTCCAGATAGTCCGACGACGCCACGATGCGCCGCCGCACGTCGCCCAGCCGCACCGCCAGCAGCGCCGAGTCGGACAGCCGACCGGCGCGGAAGGCCACGTCGGTCCGCGCCGCGTAGAGGTCCACCACCTCGTCGGTCAGGGTCAGGTCCAGGCGGATGCCGGGATAGTCCCGCGTGAAGTCGGGCAGCAGCGGCAGCAGGCAATGCCGCCCGAAGGGCACCGACACGCTGATGCGGATCAGGCCGGTGGGCGAGCGGGCGCCGCCCGCCACCTCCGCCTCCATGGCGTCGAGGTCGCCCAGCAGGCTTTCGGCCCGCTCGCGGTACAGCTCGCCCTCCGCGGTCAGGCGCAGCCGGCGGGTGGAGCGCTCAATCAGCCGCACGCCGAGCCGCTCCTCCAGCCGGGTCACCAGCTTGGCGGTGGAGGACGGGGTCATGCCGACCTCGCGCCCGGCGGCGCTGAAGCTGCCGAGTGCGGCGACGCGCAGGAAGACCCTCATGTCCCAAGCCCGGCTGTCGCTCATCGGGTGTGCCCTTTCGCCGATCTTGTCATTGAATGACACGATCATGCGAAAACGGACGGCATTCCGCATCCTGGCTTTTTGGCTCATCTGATGTGTCCTGCACAGCTCGCATGGATGGAGCCTTCAGTCATGCCACTCGCACTGCTGGCGCTGGCGATCAGCGCCTACGCCATCGGGACGACGGAGTTCGTCATCGTCGGCCTGCTGCCGACCGTCGCCACCGATCTGAACGTCAGCCTGCCGATGGCCGGCATGGTGGTCAGCGTCTACGCCCTGGGGGTCACCGTCGGCGCCCCGGTCCTGACCGCGCTGACCGGCCGGCTGCGGCGCAAGCCGCTGCTGCTCGGCCTGATGGGCCTCTTCATCGCCGGCAACCTGCTGGCCGGGGTCAGCCCCAACTACGAGACGCTGCTGGCCGCCCGCGTGCTCAGCGCCTTCGCGCACGGCGTCTTCTTCTCGGTCGGCGCGACCATCGCCGCCGATCTGGTGCCGGAGGACAAGCGCGCCTCGGCCATCGCCATGATGTTCTCCGGCCTGACCATCGCCATCGTCACCGGCGTGCCGATGGGCACCTGGATCGGCCAGAATTTCGGCTGGCGCGCCACCTTCCTGGCGGTGTCCGCGCTGGGCGTGATCGGCGCGCTGGGCGTCGCGGCTCTGGTCCCGGCGAAGCTCAGCCAGCCGCCCGCCGCCGGCCTCGGCACGCAGGTTCGCGTGCTGGCCAAGCCGCGCCTGCTGCTGGCCTTCGCCATCACGGCGCTGGGTTATGGCGGGACCTTCGTCGCCTTCACCTACTTGGCGCCGATCCTGGAGACGATCACCGGCTTCTCCAGCGGCACGGTCAGCCTCGTCCTGGTGCTCTACGGGGCGGCCATCGCGGTCGGCAACATGGTGGGCGGCAAGCTCGCCAACCGCAACCCGGTCCGCGCGCTGGCGTGGCTGTTCGCCCTCCAGGCGGTGGTGCTGATCGTCTTCACCTTCACCGCCTCCAGCCCGGTTCCGGCGCTGGTGACGCTGGCCGGCATGGGCGCGTTGGCCTTCGCCAACGTGCCGGGGCTCCAGCTCTACGTCGTGCAGTTGGCGCAGCGCCACGCGCCGGGCGCGGTGGACGTCGCCTCGGCCCTGAACATCGCCGCCTTCAACCTGGGCATCGCCGCCGGCGCCTTCTTCGGCGGGCGGGTGGTGGACAGCGCGCTCGGCCTCGCGGCAACACCGTGGGTGGGTGGGCTGTTCGTCCTGGGTGGGCTGGCGCTGACCCTGCTCAGCGGCGCGCTCGACCGCAAGGACGGGCGCCACGGCGCCGCCATTGCGCAATCCGCCTGATACACTGACAAAAACACAGCCCTCGAGAGGATCAGACCCATGCACACCGTGAGCGCCAACGGCGCCTCCATCCCCGCCCTCGGCTTCGGCACCTTCCGCATGAGCGGCCCCGACGTGCTGCGCATGGTGCCGGAGGTCCTGAAGCTCGGCTTCCGCCACATCGACACCGCGCAGATCTACGGCAACGAGAGCGAGGTCGGCGAGGCC
The DNA here is from genome assembly GCF_007827815.1 of Azospirillum brasilense. Classification (GTDB taxonomy): domain Bacteria; phylum Pseudomonadota; class Alphaproteobacteria; order Azospirillales; family Azospirillaceae; genus Azospirillum; species Azospirillum brasilense_C. The sequence continues at coordinate 82,669 of NZ_VITH01000018.1, read as the reverse complement.
ATCAAGGCGTCCGGCCTGCCGCGCGGCGAGATCTTCCTGACCACCAAGGTCTGGGTCAGCAACTACAAGGCCGACGACTTCCGCCGCTCGGTGGACGAGAGTCTGGCGAAGCTGCGGACCGACTGCGTGGACCTGCTGCTGCTCCACTGGCCGAACGAGGCCGTGCCGCTCGCCGAGCAGATCGAGTCGCTGAACGCCGTCCGGGCCGCCGGCAAGACCCGCCACATCGGCGTCAGCAACTTCAACCGGGCGCTGCTGGACGAGTCCGTGCGCCTCAGCAAAGCGCCGATCGTGACCAACCAGATCGAGTATCACCCCTATCTCGACCAGTCGGTGATGCTGGAGGCGGCGCGCCGCCATGGCCAGTCGGTCACCGCCTATTACGCCATGGCCGACGGCAAGGTTTTCAAGGACCCGGTGCTGACCGACATCGCCGCCCGGCTGGGCCGGAGCCCCGCCCAGGTGGTCCTGCGCTGGCTGGTGCAGCAGGAGGGGGTGATCGCCCTGTCGAAGACGGTCGGCGAGAAGCGTGCCGCCGAGAACCTTGCCGTCTTCGACTTCGAACTGTCGGAGGCGGACATGGCGGCCATCCACGGCCTCGCCCGCCCCGACGGGCGGATCGTCAGCCCGGACGGTCTGGCCCCCGCCTGGGATTGAGGGAGCATTCCTCTCCCTCTCCCGGGGCGGGAGAGGGAGAGGGCGCCTAATGCGGCACCATGGGCCAGAACAGCGCGATCGCACCGGTGCCCAGCACGATCACGATCAGCGACAGCGGCAGGCCGAGGCGCGCGTAGTCGCTGAAGCGGTAGCCGCCCGGCCCCATGACCAGCGTGTTGCACTGGTGCCCGATGGGGGTGAGGAAGTCGCAGCCAGCCCCCACGGCCACCGCCATCAGGAAGGCGTCGGGCCGCAGGCCCAGATGGTTGGCGAGGCTGGCCGCGATGGGGGCCATCACCAGCACGGTGGCCGCGTTGTTCAGGAAGGGCGTCACCGCCATCGCCGCCACCAGCATCATCGCCAGCGCGCCGATGGGCGGCATCCCCTGCGCCGCGATGGACAGCCAGCCGGCGATCAGCTCCGTCCCGCCGGTGGTGCGCAACGCTTCGCTGACCGGGATCAGGGCGCCCAGCAGCACCAGGATCGGCCACTCGATCGACTCGTAGGCCTCCTTCAGCGTGATCACCCGCAGCGCCGTCATGGCGACCGCCGCACCGAAGAAGGCGAGCGTCACCGGGACGAGGCTGGTCGCCACCAGACCGATGGTCACCGCCATCACGGCCAGCGCGATCCGCCGCTTGCGCCGCCGCCCGATGGACAGGTTGCGCTCCGCCAGCGGCAGGCAGCCCAGTTCGTTCAGCGTGTCCGACAACCCCGCCGCCCGCGCCTGGAGAACGACCAGATCGCCCGGCTGGAAGCGGACGCGGCGCAGCCTCTGGCGGATCGGCCGGCCGCGCCGGCTGAGCGCCAGCAGGTTGGCGCCGTAGCGCTCGCGCAGCTCGACATCCTCGACGTTGCTGCCGATCAGGGGGGAGCGCGGCTCCACCACCGCTTCGAGGACCGCCAGATCCTCGTCGCTTTCCACCCCCTCCAGCTCCTTCTCGTGCATCAGCTCCAGGCCGGCGTGCTTCACGAGGTCGCCCAGCGCCTGGGTGTCGGCCTCCAGCACCAGCACGTCGCCCGCGAGCAGCACCCAGTGGCCGGACGGGATGTGGCGGCGGTGCCGGCCGCGGATGATCGCCGCCACCGTCACGTCGCCCTCGCCATAGGCCTCCAGGTCGGCCACCGTCTTTCCGACGAAGGGCGACTTCTCCGGCAGCAGCGCCTCCGCCGTGTAGTCGTCGATGGAGAAGCCCCCGGCACTGCCCGACGCCGCCTGCCGGCCGGTGGGCAGAAGGCGGTAGCCGACGGTCAGGAAGGCCACCCCCGCCACCGCGACGGTCAGGCCGACCGGCGTGAAGTCGAACATGCCGAAGGGTTCCCCAACCATCTCGTTGCGCAGGCGGCTGACGATGATGTTGGGGGAGGTGCCGACCAGCGTCATCAGCCCGCCGAGAAGCGAGCCGAAGGCCATCGGCATCAGCAGAGACGACACCTTCGTCCCGTTGCGCCGCGCCACCTGCATGGCGATGGGCATGAAGATGGCGAGCGCCCCGATGTTCTTGACCACCGCGGAGAGCAGCGTCACCGCCCCCGTCAACACGATGATCTGCGCCGGCACGGTCTTCATGCGGGCGCTGAGCGGGCGCATCACCTCCTCGACGATGCCGGAGCGGCCGACCGCCGCGCTGACCACCAGCGCGGAGCCGACGATGATGACGATGTCGTCGGAAAAGCCGGCGAAAGCGTCCTTTGGCTTGACGATCCCGACGGCCACCGCCGCCAGCAGCGCCAACATGGCGACGAGATCGTAGCGCAGCTTGTCCCAGATCAGCAGCGCGATCACCGCGCCGATGATGCCGAAGGCGAGTCCCTGGTCGAGCGTCATGCAGCCCTTTTTTCGGGAATTGTTGGTGCGTCGTTACTGGGATTTGCCGGAGGATGAGCCCGATGGCGCCGCGTCGCGCCCCTTGCCGGCCCCGCTGGAGCCGGTGTTGGCGTTCGACGGCGACCGGGCGTTCCGGACAAGTTCGCCGCAGTGTGGCTGCTCGTCACTGCCTGGGTCAAGAAAAGGCAGGACGCTGGCGAGCGGAGTCAGCAGGACGCCCAGCGCCACCGCCGCCGCGCCGCGCGCCGCCGACTCCGCCGCGTTCACCCCGATGTCCGGCGCCCCCAGGGTGCCGCGGACATGGACCGGGACATGGGTGGCAAAGATCTGGGGGCTTTTGGCCCGCCCCAGCACGGTCAGGTCCATCGCCTCGCTGCGCAGGTTGATCGTGCCGTCGGCCGTCACCAGCGTTTCCGGCGTGTCGAGCACCAACGCGCGGCTTTCCACCAGCCCGTCCTTCACCGCCACGTCGGCGACCAGACAGTTGAAGGGCAAGGGTTTGTCGCCGGACAGGACCACGCCCAGCGTTTCCAGGATGTTGGTCTTCAGCCCCTTGACCGCGTAGCTGGTGATCCGGCCGCCGTCCACGGCAACGCCCAGCTTGCCGTCGGAGGACCCCAGGATGTTGGCGACCGTGGTCCCCTGCCCCTTCAGCTGGATGCGCCCGCTGGCCGTGCCGCCCATCTCCTGCGCGAAGGCCGTCTCGCGGAACAGGCGGGCCAGCTTGATCTGCCGAACGTCCAGGTTCACGTCCAACGCCGGGGTCTTCCGCCCGCCGTCGAGCACCGCCGTCCCGGCCACCCGCCCGCCGCCGACGCCGAGCGACAGCGGGTCGAGCACCAGCCGCCCGTTCTCCAGCTTCGCCCGCGCGTCGAGCGCGTCCAGCGTGGAGAAGGGCGCCTCCACATGCTCGCCACGGAACTTCACGTCCATGTCGGCGGTGCGCAGCTTCTCCAGCGGCACCTCGGTGGCCGGGATGATCCGCTCCCGCCCCTTGGTCGGGTAGTCGCCGCGGCCTTCCGGCGAGGCGCCGATGAAGCCCGCCAGATCGATCGCCGCCAGCTTGCGCGACGTGAGGTCGCCGGTGATCCGCGGACGCTCGCCACCCAGATCGACCGCCACCTGTCCGGACAGGTCGCTTTCGCCGACCTTGCCCTTCATCCCCTCGAACCGCCAGACGTCGCCCTCCCGCCCGAGATGGCCGGAAATGGCGTAGGGCCGCGTTGTCGGCACCGGAATGCCCAGGATCGGGAAGACGTCGGCCAGATCGTCGCCGCGCAGTTCCACCGACAGGTCGACGCCCTGGAGCAGCACCGGCTCGGCGATCGAGCCCTCGATCTTGCCGCGCGTCTTGCCGATGGCCGTCTCGACGCGCAGCGGATAGGGCTTGGGATCGTCGCGCAGATACTCCAGCGAGCCGCCGGCCGCCGTCAGGGTGAAGGGCTTGCCGGCGAAGTCACCCTTGCCCTCCAGCCGGACCTCCTGGTCGCCGTTGCCGCCGACCGCCGTGTTGACGCCGCTGTCGATGTCGATCTTGCGGGTCGGGTCGCGGAAGCGCATACGCCCCTCCTCGACCACCAGCGTCTCGATGATCGGCAGGTCGGTGCGGTCTTCCGGCTTCACCGTCTCCTTCGCCGCCTCCTTGCGCGGGTCCGGCCCGCCGAAGTCCCAGTTGGCGGCGCCCTCGCGGTTCTTCTCCAGAAGCAGCCTGGGACCGGTGAGGCGGATTTCCGGAAACTCGAAATCGCCGCGCAGCAGCGGCCAGGGGCGGAGTTGAAGATCCAGCACCCGCAGCTCCGCCATCGTCTTGTCGTCGCTCCACTCCGCGTTGGCGACCCGAAGCCCCTCGACGCGGATGCGCAGCGGGTCCCCCAACCGGACGTGGAGATCGCCGTCGATGGCGACCTCGCGGTTCAGCGCCTTGGACGCCTGCCGGGCGATGAAGCCGCGGGCGTCGTTCCAGTCGAAGACGGCCAGGGCGATGCCGACGCCCGCCGCCACCGTCACCACCAGCCCCAACAGGCCGTAGCCGATCCATTTCACCACGGCCATCCGCCACGCCCCCTTGCCTGTCCGCACCGCACCCTCTGGCTGAATAACGGGCAAATGACCGCCGGTGTGGCGCCTTACCTCCAAAGGGCTGAGGAAAGGATGATCTTGTGCGGATTTAACGAAAAATTGAGCGAATCATGCTAGGGGTGGTACCGCACGGCGTTCCACTTCCCTCCCGACCCGAGAACCATGCGTTCACTTACGAATTTTGCTCCCTCCACCTTCGAGGAGCGCGGCGCCGCCGTGGCCTTCACCACCCCGGTGCTGGCGCAGACGCGGGTGCGCAAGGACGACCGGGACAAGCTGGAGGTTCTGATTCCCAACCTGTCGGACGGGCACGGCGTCTATGTGGTGCCGTGGAAGGGTCTGCCGCTCGCCTTCCCGATGACCGTCCACGACCGCATGCTGCAGGACCTGATCCGCAAGGCGGACGGCTGCTCGCCGGACGACATCCGCAAGGCGGTGCTCCAGGCGGCGCGCTGCGGCCTCGCCGGACCGCTGGCCGTCGAGGCGGCGGAGGCGGCGCTGCGCGACGAGGACGAGCAGCGGCTGCTCATCAACTACCAGCTCATCGTCGAGGTGCTGAAGGCGGTCGGGCTGGAATCGACCGACATCCTGCGCGCCGGCCTCGGCTCGGAAAAGGGCGAGCAGCTGACCCGCAGCTACATGACCAAGGCGGCCCAGAGCCTCGCCCTGGAGCCGACCGAACTCTACGCGCGCGTGGCCGAGCTGGCGACCTTCATGGAGCCGGTGGGCATCGCCACCTCGCCGAAGCCGGCGCGGCTCCGCCGTCTGGCCCGCGACCTGCTGCAGTTCCGCGACAGCTTGACCGACTGGGCGAACGGCAGCGTGTCGGAGGCCGCCCCCATCGGCACCTTCTGCGCGGAGGTGGCGGAGCACACGCTCAACCAGGTCCGCAACGTGGTGAACCAGCTCGACCAGTCGGTCGCCGCTTTTGAAACGCTGCTGCGCCAGTGGGACACCAAGCGCACGCTGGTGCGCAGGTCGACCACCCGGCTGTCCTGGCTGCTCGACGGCTGGGACTTCATCATCACGAGCTGGGCGGAGGCCCAGACCCGGAGCAAGCACGAGCAGGACATGACCGTGCACGAGCTGTTCCGCGTCCTGCCCCTGCTGCCCAAGGACGAGGAGAAGTCCGACCACGCGCTGCTGGCCGACCGGCTTCTCGCCTCGAACCGCCGCACGGTACGGGCCTATGTGGACTGGCGCAGCGGCCAGCTCGACATGGACCTCGTGATGCGGATCGAGGCGATCAAGGCGAAGGCGGCCTGACCCATGACCACCGATCCCAAGGCCCTTCTCAGCCTCGGCACCAAGCTGCTGGACATCGACGAGGCCCGGTTCCGGCAGGTGGTCGACCTGCTCCAGCAGATCGGCGACCATCCGGAGGTCCGGCACACCTTCTCGCTGATCCGCCCCCGTCTGGCCGAGGTGCGGCCCAGGCGGCGCGCGACCTTCAAGCGGCTGTTCTGCGAGCCGTTCGAGGACCTGTTCCAGCTTCCCACCGGCAACCAGCCGGCGCCGCTGAACAAGGTGGACCGCGACGCCGTCAACGCCCTGTGGCCGCTGGTGGAGGGTCAGATCGGCAAGGAGCGGCTGCGCGGCGTCACGGGCGCGCTGGGCGACGGCGCGTCGCGGGCAGAGCCGGCCCGCGCCTTCTGGTCCATGGCCTCCGCCGCCGTGGCCGGCATTCTGGAGCAGACGGAGACGGGGCGCTTCGCCGACGAGCTAGGGCTGCGGCTGAACCCCGACCGCATCCGGACCCTTGAGGACATCGCCCGCATCCTGACCATCGCCCAGCCGGTGGCGGAGCTGAAGGCCGTCCTGTCGCCCAAGCCGATTCAGAAGCTGCACAAGGACCATCTGGACGGCATCCAGGCCATCGGGCGGCAGGTCGCGCGCTCCCGCCCGGAGGCGCTGAAACTGTTCATCCTTCTGGCCGCGGCCCGCCTGTCCGACCCGTCGATCCTGCTGGGCAGCCTGTGGGACATGGACCTGGGCCAGAAGTCCAGCGACCGGGCCGCCCTGTTCCTGGACCTCGGCGGCACGGTGGTGGCGCAGATCGAGGAACGGTCGCGCGGCGTCGCCTCGGCCTCCGGCGGCACGGTGGACCGCATGGCCGCCGCCACCCTCGCGGTCGATCTGGTGGCCAGCCTGGAGGCCACGCGCAACGCCATGGAACACAGCCGCAACAAGGACTTCGACCAGCGGCTGAAGACCATCCGGAACTCGGTGCACGAGCTGGTGCGCACCCAGGTGCTCGACGGCGCGGACACCGAAATCCTCACCGCGGTGGAGACGCTGGTCCCCGGCACCGACACGGCGCGGATGGCGCAGGCCGAGAATCAGGCGCGCGCCCTGCGCAAATGCTCGACCATCGCCGACACGCTGGGCCTGCGCGGCGAGCTGAAGAGCGTGACCCAGCAGGCCACCGCCTCGCTGACCGGCACGGCACGGCAGTCGCTGGCGGACGGGGTCGGCGACGCACGGACCGGCTACACCGCCATCCGCATGATCGAGCTGATTGCCGGACCGGCGGAGGCCAACCAGGTTATGGACGACATCCTGCGGGGTGGACGCCGCTGAGGGCACCGGGGAGATCGCATGACGCGCCGCGGAGGCTATGTCGGCTGGGCGCTGCCGGAGGCGGAGCGCGCCCGCCTGCTGGCGCGGTTCCCGGCGCGCTACGCCCGCACCGTCGCCCATCACATCACGTTGGCCCACGGCGTCGGAGCGGGACATCCGCTGCCCACGGAACGTGAGGGAACGGTCCTCGGGCTGGCCGACGACGGCGAAGGCGTTCAGGCGCTGGTCGTCGCCATCGCCGGGACGACCGGCCGGCCCGGCGGCGGCATCTACCACATCACATGGTCGCTGGGACCGGGGCGCCGGGCGGTGGAGTCGAACGCGGTGATCGCGCGCCTCGGCTGGACCCCGGTGGAGCCCGTCGCCGTCCGGCTTGAGCCGCGCTTCTTCCCGCTTTAGGCGCCGTTTTTAAGCGCCGGGGCCGCCGCTGGCGTTGGCCTCGGCCGCGGCACCGCGGTTCAACGCCTGCTCGCGGTGGAAGACGAACAGGCCGCTGCCGATGATGAGCAGCGCACCGACGATGATGCGCAGGGTCGGCGCCGTGCCCCAGACCAGCAGGTCGAGCACCACCGCCCAGATGATCGAGACATACTGGAACGGCACGACGACCGCCGCCGGGCTGAGCTGGAGCGAACGGTTCATCGCCGCGTGCCCGACCAGCGCCGTGACGCCGAGCGCGCCCAGCAGCAGGAAGTCCAACCCCGGCGGCGGCACCCAGACCAGCGGCAGCGCCGCACTGCCGAGCAGGCCGGTGCCGAAGGTCTGGAAGCTGACCAGAGACAGGTTGCTCGAATCGCGCAGCAGCCGGGTGGAGATCAGGCCCGTGGAGAAGACCAGCGTGCCGAACAGGGCGACCAGCGACGGCACCGCGTCGAACTGGCCCGTCGGGTTCAGCACGATCACCACCCCGGCGAAGCCGACCACCACCGCGGCCCAGCGGCGCCAGCCCACCTTCTCGCCGAGCAGCGGCACCGACAGGGCGGTGACGATCAGCGGGGCGGCCATGTAGATGGTCATGACGTTGGCCAGCGGCAGCGACCGCACCGCCCAATAGAAGCAGGCGACCTCGCCCGCCACGCAGCCGACGCGCAGAAGATGCAACGGCAGCCGCTTCACCGCGAAGACCGACCACACCCCTTCGCGCAGGATCAGCGGGGCCAGCAGCATCGCGCCGAACAGGCTGCGGATGGCCAGCAGCATCGCCACCGGATAGTCGGCGACCAGCCATTTGCCGAGCGCGTCGTTGACGGTGAACAGCGACATGCCCAGCAGCATCAGCAGGATGCCCAGGCGGGTGTCGGTGGCGGCGGAGGACGGGGTGCTGGAGGCGATCATCTCGGTTCACGCAAAAAATCCCTCCCCCCGCGCACGGCGGGGGAAGGGATGGGATCGGGGCGGCAAAATGACGGGTGCGCGCGGTTCAGACCACGCCCTTCTCCCGCAGGGCGGCGATGTCCGCCGCGCATAGGCCCAGCGCCTCCTCCAGCACGGCGTCGGTGTGCTGGCCGAGCGTCGGTGGGGCGACCGTATGCTCGATGGGGGTCGCGGAGTAGCGGATCGGGCTCGCCACCGTCGGCACCGTCCCGGCGGTCGGGTGCGGCAGGTCTTGGTGGATGTGGCGGGCCTGCACGTGGGGGTCGGCAAAGACCTGGGACACGTCGTTGATCGGCCCGCAGGGCACGCCCACCGCCTCCAGAGCCGACAGCCAGTCGCGGCTGGTCCGCTGCTCCAGCAGCAGTTCCAGGATCGGCACCAGCTCCTTGCGGTTGGCGACGCGGGCCGGGTTGGTGGCGTAGCGCGGGTCCTGCGCCAGCTCCGGACGGCCGGCGACCTGACAGAACTTGGTGAACTGCCCGTCGTTGCCGACCGCCAGGATGATGTGGCCGTCCAACGTGGCGAAGGCTTGGTAGGGCACGATGTTCGGGTGGGCGTTGCCCAGCCGCTGCGGCGCCTTGCCACCGACCAGATAGTTCATGGCCTGGTTCGCCAGCACCGCCACCTGGACGTCGAGCAGGGCGAGGTTCACCCACTGCCCCTCCCCCGTCCGGTCGCGGTGGGCCAGAGCGCCGAGCACGCCGATGGTGGCGTAGAGGCCGGTGAAGACGTCGGTGACCGCGACGCCGACCTTGACCGGCCCGCCGCCCGCCTCGGCGTCGGGCTGGCCGGTGATGCTCATCAGCCCGCCCATGCCCTGGATCATGAAATCGTAGCCGGCGCGCTTGGCGTAGGGGCCGTCCTGCCCGAATCCGGTGATCGAGCAGTAGACGAGGCCGGGGTTGATCGCCTTCAGGCTGTCATAGTCCAGCCCGTACTTGACCAGCCCGCCAACCTTGAAGTTCTCGATGACGACGTCGGCCTGGGCGGCCAGCTTGCGCACCAGCTCCTGGCCTTCCGGGCGTTCGAAGTCGATGGTGATCGACCGCTTGCCACGGTTGGTGGAGAGGAAATAGGCCGACTCCTCGCCCGCCCAGGGGGGACCCCAGGCGCGCGTGTCGTCCCCGGCGCCGGGCCGTTCGACCTTGATGACGTCGGCGCCGAGATCAGCCAGCGTCTGCGCCGCCCACGGCCCGGCGAGCACGCGGGAGAGTTCCAGGACACGGACATGGGAAAGCGGGCCGGGCATGGTGGGGTCCTCATGGAAAAGCGCCTGATTCCCCTCTCCCGCCCCGGGAGAGGGTGCCCGCGTCAGCGGGCGGGTGAGGGTCGTACGAGGATCGTCGCGCTGATCCTTGGCGGCACCCTCACCCTTCCCACGCCGGGGGCGTGGGCCCCTTCCCTCTCCCGAGGCGGGAGAGGGACAACATCACCTCACGCGAAGGCCTGGATGCCGGTGATGGCGCGGCCCAGGATCAGGGCGTGGATGTCGTGCGTGCCCTCGTAGGTGTTCACCGCCTCCAGGTTCATCACGTGGCGGATGACGTGGAACTCGTCGGCGATGCCGTTGCCGCCGTGCATGTCACGGGCGACGCGGGCGATGTCCAGGGCCTTGCCGCAGTTGTTGCGCTTGATGAGCGAGATCATCTCCGGCGCCGCCTTGCCCTCGTCGAGGAGGCGGCCGACCTGCAGCGCGGCCTGCAGGCCGAGCGCGATCTCCGTCTGCATGTTGGCGAGCTTGAGCTGCGGGATCTGGTTCGCGGCCAGCGGACGGCCGAACTGCTTGCGGTCGATCTGGTACTGGCGGGCGGCGTGGAAGCAGAACTCCGCGGCGCCCATGGCGCCCCAGGCGATGCCGTAGCGGGCGCGGTTCAGGCAGCCGAACGGGCCGACGATGCCCTCGATGTTCGGCAGGCGGTTCTCCTCCGGCACGAACACCTCGTCCATGACGATCTCGCCGGTGGCCGAGGCGCGCAGCGAGAACTTGCCCTCGATCTTCGGCGCCGACAGGCCCTTCATGCCCTTTTCGAGCACGAAACCGTTGATCTTGCCCTCGTCGTTCTTCGCCCAGACGACGAAGACGTCGGCGACCGGCGAGTTGGTGATCCACATCTTCGCGCCGCTGACGATGTAACCGTCCGCGACCTTCTTGGCGCGGGTCTTCATGCCGGCGGGGTCGGAGCCGGCGTCCGGCTCGGTCAGGCCGAAGCAGCCGATCCATTCGCCGGTGGCGAGCTTCGGCAGGTACTTCTCGCGCTGCGCCTCGCTGCCGTAGGCGTAGATCGGGTGCATGACCAGCGAGGACTGCACCGACATGGCGGAGCGGTAGCCGCTGTCCACCCGCTCGACCTCGCGGGCGACCAGACCGTAGGAGACGTAGTTGACCCCGGCGCAGCCGTAGCCGTCGATGGTGGAGCCGAGGAAGCCCAGCTCGCCCATCTCGTTCATGATCTCGCGGTGGAAGATCTCGTGCCGGTTGGCCTCGGTCACGCGCGGCAGCAGCTTGTCCTGGCAATAGCTGCGCGCGGCGTCGCGGATCATCCGCTCGTCCTCGGTCAGCTGCTCGTCGAGGAGCAGCGGGTCTTCCCAGGCGAAGGAAGCGAGCTTGGCGGAGGCGGCTCCGGTCTTGGCGGCCATGTTTAAAATCTCCCTAGGTCCGATGCGCCCAACATGGCGCGGTCGCTTTCATGGTTCAAATACATTTATCAGGGGACTTTAATATGATCCTCATATAAGACACTGCCATGGACCTGCGCCATCTCCGCCATTTCGTGGCCGTCGCCGAGGAGCTGCATTTCAGCCGCGCCGCCGCCCGGCTGGGCATCGGGCAGCCGCCGCTCAGCCAGTCGATCCAGGCGCTGGAGGCCGAGCTGGGCGCCCGCCTGTTCGAGCGCACCAAGCGTAGGGTCGAGCTGACCGAACCGGGCCAGCTCCTGCTGGGCGAGGCGCGGGAGATCCTGGCGCGGGCGGAGCGCGCCGCCGTGCTGACCCGCCGCGCCGCCAAGGGCGAGGTCGGCGAACTGCGCGTCGGCTTCACCGCGGCGGCCCCCTTCCTGCCGATGGTGCCGCGGATCATCGACGCCTACCGCCGGGCCCATCCCGACGTGCATCTGACTCTGGTCGAGCTGCCGTCCAAGCAGCAGTTGACGGCGCTGGCCGACCGCCGGCTCGACGTCGGCTTCATCCGGGAGCCGCGCTTCGTCCCCGAGCCCGAGTCCTTTCGCTTCCACGACGTGGTGCGGGAACCGCTGCTGGCGGTGATGCGCGCCGACCATCCGCTGGCCGGGCGGGAGGTGGTGCCGCTGGCCGCGCTGCGCGACGAGCCCTTCGTCTTCTACCCCGCCGATTTCGGCACCAGCACGCACGAGCAGGTCTTCGCCCTGTGCGCCGCCGCCGGATTCCGCCCCAACGTGACCCAGGACGCGCGCGAGGCCTTCACCATCATCGGGCTGATCGCCGCCGGGCTGGGCGTGTCGATTCTTCCCGGCCAGCTTCGGCAGGTGGCGCTGGAGGGAGTGGTGTACCGGCCGCTCGACACGCCGGACGCCGTCACCACCCTGCAACTGGCCCAACGGAGCAACGAAAGTTCGCCCCTGGTGAAAAAATTCACCGGTCTCGTCGAACGGATCGTTCCGTTTGTTCCACCGATCCCCGGCACCTGACCGGCGACTCGGGAAAAATCGCCCGTCCGGACCCCGAACCTCCCAAAGTCTGGGTTTTCAAGCGGTCAAGGAAGGAGCAAACTCCCGTTCAAACCGCGTGCACGGCCTTCGCAGATGCACAAAATTTCGTCAGACCGACGCCGAACCGTTGAATTGATCACAATGCGAGCGTCGGGCTTGTCGAATTTATTAAACGGGTATACCGTCTGACCCATTGCATAGGTCCTGTGTCGGGAACGCAACCCTGACCCCGGACCGCGCTCGGGACACCTCGGACGGGGGGAGGATGATGGACGGCGGCATGGTCACGACCGCACAGGCACTGGTGCGCTTCGTCGGGGTCCAGAAGACCTATGACGGCGAACACCTCGTGGTGAAGAACCTCGACCTCGACATCAAGAAGGGCGAGTTCGTCACCCTGCTCGGCCCTTCGGGCTCGGGCAAGACGACCACGCTGATGATGCTGGCCGGCTTCGAGGTCCCCACCCACGGCGATATCTATCTCGCCGACCGGCCGATCAAGAACATGCCGCCGCACAAGCGCGACATCGGCATGGTCTTCCAGAACTACGCGCTGTTCCCCCACCTGACGATCGAAGAGAACGTCGCCTTCCCGCTGACCGTGCGCAAGATGCCGCGGTCCGAGGTGAAGGAGCGGGTGCGCTCGGCGCTGCGCATGATCAAGCTGGAGAATCTGGCGCACCGCCATCCCGGCCAGCTGTCGGGCGGCCAGCAGCAGCGCGTGGCGCTCGCCCGCGCGCTGGTCTTCAACCCGCAGCTCGTCCTGATGGACGAGCCGCTGGGCGCGCTGGACAAGCGGCTGCGCGAGCACATGCAGCTCGAGATCAAGCAGCTGCACGAGACGATGGGCATCACCGTCGTCTACGTCACGCACGACCAGAGCGAGGCGCTGACCATGTCGGACCGCATCGCGGTGTTCAACGACGGCATCGTGCAGCAGATCGACAAGCCGGACGCGCTGTACGAACGCCCGGTCAACAGCTTCGTCGCCAACTTCATCGGCGAGAACAACGTGCTGAGCGGCACCGTCGAGAATATCGAACAGGGCTTCTGCCGCGTGGCCCTGGCGTCGGGCGGTTCGGTCGTGGCCCAGGCGGTCAATGTCGCAGGCGCCGGGGCCGCCACCGCGCTGTCGGTCCGGCCGGAGCGCATCAGCATCCTGACCGACGGGCAGGCCCCGGACGGCATGAACGCCCTGCCCGCCCAGGTGCAGGACACCATCTATCTCGGCGACCACGCACTGGCCGTGCTGAAGGTCGCCGGCAACGGGGAATTCATGGTCAAGCTGCCGCCGGGCGCCCACGCGGGCCTCAGCCACGGCCAGAGCGTGTCCATCGGCTTCCGCCCCGAGGACTGCCGGGCGCTCGATCCCGTGTGATCGGCAGCGACCCGTCCGTCCGGTCTCTCCGGGAGGGGGGACCGGGGGCGCGCACCACCTCCTGACGCAACCACACATAATGAAGGAACGGGGACGATGTCGAAGCTTAAGGTGGCAGTTGGGTTCCTTGCGACGTTCACCGCCGGTGTGGCGCTGGCCACCGCCGCGCAGGCCCGCGACCTGACGGTCGTGTCCTGGGGCGGCGCCTATCAGGAAGCCCAGAAGAAGGTCTATTTCGAGCCGTTCAAGAAGGCCGGCACCCCGATGAACGACGAGTCCTGGGACGGCGGCATCGGCGTGCTGCGCGCCAAGGTCCAGGGCGGTGCGGCGACCTGGGACGTCGTCCAGGTCGAGAGCGAGGAGCTGGCCGTCGGTTGCGAAGAGGGCCTGTTCGAGACGATGGAGTTCAGCAAGATCGGCGGCGAGCAGGCCTACCTGCCGCAGACCGTCGATGCCTGCGGCGTCGGCGCGATCGTGTACGACTTCGTGCTCGGCTACGACAAGGACAAGCTCAAGGACGCGCCGAAGAGCTGGGCCGACTTCTTCGACACCACCAAGTATCCGGGCAAGCGCGGTCTGCGCCAGGGCGCCAAGACCACCCTTGAGATCGCCCTGATGGCCGACGGTGTCGCGCCGAAGGACGTCTACAAGGTCCTGGGCACCGAAGAGGGTCTGGAGCGCGCCTTCAAGAAGCTGGACACCATCAAGAACGACATCGTCTGGTGGAAGGCCGGCGCCCAGCCGCCGCAGCTGCTGGCCTCGGGCGAGGTGGCGATGACCTCGGTCTACAACGGCCGCATCGACGCCGCCAACAAGGCCGAGAAGAAGAACTTCGGCATGGTGTGGAACGGCGCGCTCTACACCATCGACAGCTGGGTGATCCTGAAGGGCAGCCCGAACAAGGACGCCGCCTACAAGTTCCTCGACTTCGTCGGCAAGGCGGAGAACCAGGCCAAGCTGTCCGAGAACATCGCCTACGGCACCTCCAACAAGGACGCCCCGTCCAAGCTGGCTCCGGCGGTTCTGACGGACCTGCCGACCGCTCCGGAGAACATGAAGAACGCGGTCGAGATCAGCGTTCCCTTCTGGCTGGAGAACATCGACCGCCTGACCGAGCGCTTCAACAAGTGGGCGGCGAAGTAAGCCGCTTCCGTCTCTGAGTGGTTGCGACGGGCCCCCTCCCCGGCCCTTCCCCGCTGACGCGGGGGAGGGAGATTGGTCCCCTCCCCTGCGAAGCGGGGGAGGGTTAGGGAGGGGGCCCTCCTCGACCACCTACACACAATCTCTACCGCATTTTTCGAAATAGGCCGCCCATGACAGCCGCGTTCGTCGCCGGCGCCGATGCGTCGTCCGAGGTGCCTCTCAAGCGCCGCCTGAAACGGGCGGAGCGGACGCGCCGGCTCAAGGCCCTGGCGCTGATCCTGCCGCTCCTCCTCTTCCTGCTGTTCACCTTCCTCGGTCCCATCGCCGGCATGCTCTGGCGGTCGGTCGACGACTGGGAGGTGCGTCAGGTCATGCCCCACACCGTCGCGGCCCTGGCCGACTGGGACGGCAAGGACGTTCCGGGCGAGCCGGCCTTCGCCGCGCTGGCCGGCGACATCCGCACGGCGCGTGACGCCGGCACCGTCGCCATCGCGTCCAAGCGGCTGAACTACGCGCTGAACGGCTTCCGCACCATCATGTCGGGCACGGCGCGCAACCTGAAGACCCTGCCCGAACCCGGCAACGCCAAGGACACGCTGATCGCCATCAACCCGGCCTGGGGCGAACGCGCCACCTGGGCGGCGATCAAGGGCGCCAGCGGGCCGCTCACCAGCTTCTACCTGCTGGGCGCACTGGACCTGACGCGCAACGTGGACGGCGCCATCGTCGCCGCCCCCGAGGAGCAGGCGATCTACCGCGACGTCTTCGGGCGCACCTTCACCATCAGCCTGGGCGTCACGGTCCTCTGCCTCATCCTGGGCTTTCCGGTCGCCTACATGCTGGCGACGCTGCCCACGGGCCAGTCGAACGTCCTGATGATCTTCGTGCTGCTGCCCTTCTGGACCTCGCTTCTGGTGCGCACCTGCGCCTGGATCGTCGTGTTGCAGAGCGAGGGCATCGTCAACGATAGCCTGCGCTGGATCGGCCTGATCGACGAGCCGCTGCGGCTGATCTACAACCGCTTCGGCGTCTATGTGGCGATGACGCATGTGCTGCTGCCCTTCATGATCCTGCCGCTCTACAGCAGCATGCGCTCGATCTCGCCGGCCTACATGCGGGCCGCGGCGTCGCTCGGCGCCTCGCCGGTCACCGCCTTCCTGCGCATCTACCTGCCGCAGACCGTGCCCGGCATCGGGGCGGGCAGCCTGCTCGTCTTCATCCTGGCCATCGGCTACTACATCACGCCGGCCCTGGTGGGCGGCGCCGCCGACCAGATGATCAGCTACTTCATCGCCTTCTACACGACGGAAACCGTCAACTGGGGTCTGGCCTCGGCGCTGGGCGCGGTGCTCCTGCTCGCCACGCTGCTGCTCGCCGTCGTCTATGGAAAGCTGGTCCACGGCCAGCAGGTCACGGGAGGGATGAAGAATTGAGCGACAACCACGCCCCCCGCACCGCCAGCCAGCGCGTCGCCTGGATCACCACCGTGGTCGTCGCCTCGCTGGTGCTGGTCTTCCTGATGGCGCCGATCCTGGCGATCATGCCGCTGTCCTTCAGCTCCGGCTCCTACCTGACCTACCCGCTGCCCGGCTTCTCGCTGCGCTGGTACGAGGATTTCCTGAACTCCCCGCGCTGGGTGTCGTCGCTGAAGAACAGCGTCATCATCGGGGTGGCCTCGACCATCCTGTCGATGGTGCTGGGCACCCTCGCCTCGCTCGGCCTCGCCCAGTGGAAAAGCAAGTTCAAGCCGCTGGTGCTGGCCATCGTGCTGTCGCCGGTGGTCGTGCCGGGCGTCATCACCGCGGTCGGCCTGTACTTCTTCTTCGCGCCGCTGGGCCTGACCGGCAGCTACGCCGGGCTGATCCTGGCGCACACCGCGCTCTCCACGCCCTTCGTGGTCATCACGGTCAGTGCGACGCTGCAGAGCTTCGACATGAATCTGGCGCGGGCCGCGGCCTCGCTCGGCGCCTCGCCGATCTACGCCTTCCGCCGGGTGATCCTGCCGCTGATCCTGCCGGGCCTGGCCTCGGGCGCCCTGTTCGCCTTCGCCACCAGCTTCGACGAGGTGGTGGTGGTGCTGTTCATGGCCGGTCCGGAGCAGCGCACCCTGCCGCGCGAGATGTTCAGCGGCATCCGCGAGAACATCAGCCCGACCATCACGGCGGCGGCGGTGATCCTGACGACCATCTCGGTCATCCTGCTCGCCACGCTGGAGGCGCTGCGCCGCCGCAACGAGCGGCTGAAGGGCAACCTGCGCTGAGCCTCATTCTGGGGAATTCAACCCTCTCCCCTCTGGGGAGAGGGTGGCCCGAAGGGCCGGTGAGGGGGGTGCGCGTGGCGGTACATCCGGCAACAGCGCACCCCCCTCATCCTACCCCTCTCCCCAGAGGGGAGAGGGAACGGACTATGAAGAGGGAATTACAGGTACGGCGGGGTGCAGGCGCTGATGATTTCGCATTCCTCGTCGCCGAGGTTGCGGAAGCGGTGCGGGATGCGGCTGTCGAACAGATAGGCGTCGCCGGGGCCGAGGATCTCCTTGCGGTCGCCGACCGTCAGCTCGATCCGGCCCTTGATGACGATGCCGCCCTCCTCCGATTCGTGCTGGAGCATGGTGCGGCCGCCGGTGTCGGCGCCGGGGGCGTATTTCTCGTGCAGCACCTGGAGGTTGCGGCCGCGCAGGTCGCCCACCTGCCGGAAGGAGATGGAGCCGACCCGGCTTTTCACCAGCCCGGTCAGCTCGACCAGATCGCCGCCCTTGAAGAAGATCTGCTCGCGCGGCGGCAGGTCGTCGGACGAGAAGAACTCCGCCAGGGTCATCGGAATGCCCTGGAGCACCTTGCGCAACGAGGAGACGGACGGGCTGCACCGATTCTGCTCGATCAGGGAAATGGTGCCGTTGGTCACGCCCGCCCGTTGCGCCAACTGGCGCTGGGACAGGGCGTGCGCTTCGCGAACCTGCTTGAGGCGCGCGCCCACGTTGAAATCGACAGCGTCCACATCCATGGATCGGTTCCTCGCTCCTGACCGGAAGGCATACCGGATTCGCGTGTGTGCGTCATCAAAAACTCAACACCCGATTAGGGTTGTTTAATTTATTAAACATGGGTACGCTCCCTTCACATTGCAAATCGAGGCTGATTCCCATGCTGTCGCTGAACGACCAGAGCCTTCTTCGGACGCAAGCCTATGTGAACGGCGCGTGGCGCGACGCTTTCTCCGGCAAGACCTTCGCGGTGACCAACCCGGCGACGGGCGAGGAACTGGCCCGGGTCGCCGACGTCGGCGCGGAAGAGACGCGGCAGGCCATCAATGCCGCCGACGCCGCCCTGCCCGCCTGGCGCGCCAAGACCGCGAAGGAGCGCGCGGCGATCCTGCGCCGCTGGTTCGAGCTGATCATGGCGGCGCAGGAGGATCTGGCCGTCCTGATGACCCTGGAGCAGGGCAAGCCGCTGGCCGAAGCCCGTGGCGAGGTCGCCTACGGCGCCAGCTTCATCGAGTGGTTCGCCGAGGAGGGCAAGCGGGTCTACGGCGACGTGATCCCCAGCTTCGCCGGCAACAAGCGCATCGTCGTCCTGAAGGAGCCGATCGGGGTCGTCGCGGCGATCACCCCGTGGAACTTCCCCAACGCGATGATCACCCGCAAGGTCGGCCCGGCGCTGGCCGCCGGCTGCACCATCGTGGTCAAGCCGGCCGAGGACACCCCGCTGTCCGCCCTGGCGCTGGCCGAGCTGGCCGAGCGCGCGGGCGTCCCGGCGGGGGTGTTTAACATCGTCACCGGGTCCGACCCGGTTGCCATCGGCGGCGAGCTGACCGCCAGCCCGATCGTGCGCAAGCTGTCCTTCACCGGCTCGACCGAGGTCGGCAAGATCCTGATGCGCCAGTCGGCCGACACGGTGAAGAAGGTGTCGCTGGAGCTGGGCGGCAACGCGCCCTTCATCGTGTTCGACGACGCCGACCTGGACGAGGCGGTCAAGGGTGCCTTGGCGTCCAAGTACCGCAACTCCGGCCAGACCTGCGTCTGCGCGAACCGGCTGCTGGTCCAGGCCGGCGTCTACGACGCCTTCGCCGCCAAGCTGGCCGAGGCGGTGAGGCAGATCCGCGTCGGCAACGGCATGGAGGCCGGGATCACCCAGGGCCCGATGATCAACGGCCAGGCCGTCGAGAAGGTCGAGGAGCTGATGGGCGACGCGCTGGCCAAGGGCGCCACGGTGGCGCTCGGCGGCAAGCGGCATGGCCTGGGCGGCACCTTCTTCGAGCCGACGATCCTGACCGGCGTCACCACCGAGATGCGCGTGGCCCGCGAGGAGATCTTCGGCCCGGTGGCCCCGCTGTTCAAGTTCGAGACGGAAGCCGACGCCATCCGCATGGCCAACGACACCGAGTTCGGTCTGGCCGCCTATTTCTACAGCCGGGACATCGGCCGGGTGTGGCGCGTGGCCGAGCAGCTCGAATACGGCATGGTCGGCATCAACGAAGGCATCCTGTCGACCGAGGTCGCGCCGTTCGGCGGCATCAAGCAGTCGGGCATCGGGCGGGAAGGCTCCAAGTACGGTGTGGAGGACTTCCTGGAGATCAAGTACCTGTGCGTCGGCCTGGGCGCCTGACGCCATCCTTTCCAATCGGGGGTTTGAGATGAGCAACCAGTCCTTCCAGGATCGTCGCAACGCCGCCGTTCCGCGCGGCCTCGCCAACGCCATGCCGGTCTATGTCGACCGCGCCGAGAACGCCGAGCTGTGGGACGTCGAGGGCAACCGCTTCATCGACTTCGCGGGCGGCATCGCGGTGCTGAACACCGGCCACCGCCATCCGAAGATCATCGAGGCGGTGAAGGCCCAGCTCGACCGCTTCACCCACACCTGCGCGATGGTCACGCCCTACGAGTCCTTCGTGACCCTGGCAGAGCGGCTGAACGCGCTGGTTCCGGGCGCCACGCCGAAGAAGACCGCCTTCTTCACCACCGGTGCCGAAGCCGTCGAGAACGCCGTGAAGATCGCCCGCGCCCACACGGGCCGTCCGGGTGTGATCGCCTTCAGCGGCGCCTTCCACGGCCGCACGCTGCTGGCGATGGCGCTGACCGGCAAGGTCGTGCCCTACAAGGTCGGCTTCGGCCCCTTCCCGGCCGAGGTCTACCACGCACCCTTCCCCAACGCCTACCGCGGGGTCAGCGTCCAGGACAGCCTGAAGGCGCTGGAGCAGCTCTTCAAGTCGGACGTCGACGCCACCCGCGTCGCCGCGATCATCGTGGAGCCGGTGCAGGGTGAGGGCGGCTTCAACATCGCCCCGCCGGAGTTCCTGCAGGCACTGCGCAAGATTTGCGACGACAACGGCATCCTGCTGATCATCGACGAGATCCAGACCGGCTTCGCCCGCACCGGCAAGATGTTCGCCATCGAGCATTCCGGCGTCGAGCCCGACCTGATGACCATGGCGAAGAGCCTGGCCGGCGGTTTCCCGCTGTCGGCGGTCACCGGCAAGGCGGAGATCATGGACGCCCCGATCCCCGGCGGCATCGGCGGCACCTACGCCGGCAGCCCGCTGGCGACCACCGCGGCTCTGGCCGTGCTGGACGTCATCGAGGAGGAGAAGCTGATCCAGCGCTCCAACGACCTGGGCGAGCGCATCGCCGGCCGCTTCCGCACCATGGCCCAGCGCAACACGCTGTCGGTGATCGGCGACGTGCGCAACCTGGGCGGCATGATCGCCATGGAGCTGGTGAAGGACCGCGGCACCAAGGAGCCGGCGCCGGAGCTGACCAAGGCGCTGGTCGCCAAGGCGGCGGAGAAGGGCCTCGTCCTGCTGTCCTGCGGCACCTACGGCAACGTGATCCGCATCCTGGTTCCGCTGACCGCGTCGGACGCGCTGGTGGACGAGGGCCTGGACATCATCGAGCGCTCCCTGGAGGAGCTGGTCTCTGCGTAAGGCTGGGGCCTGATCCGTCAGTCCCGATTTATCAGTGAAGTCCCCTGACTGCACGCCCTCCTTCCCGCAAGGGAAGGAGGGTTTCTTTTTGTGCGCCCGCCCGCCCGCGCTTTAGGATGGGCGCGCGGGGCGGAGGGGCGATCGCATGGCCGACGGGATCGACATCGTCATCATCAAGAAGAACGGGCTGGGCGACGCTGGGGCCAGCGTCTTTTCGGAGGTCGCGGAAACCCTGCGTTTCGCGCTGCGCCGCCTGGGCATCGACGCGCAGATCGTGTGGAACCGCGTCGGCCGCCGGCGCCGCGCCATCGTGCTGGGCGGGCATGACCTGACGCCGGAGGAAGGCGACCGCCTGCCCAGCGGCACCATCCTCTACAATCTGGAGCAGATCGCCACGCTCCACCCGCGCAACGCCCATTATCTGGACCTGTTGCGCCGCTGCCGGGTGTGGGACTACAGCCCGCGCAACATCGCCGATCTGGCCGGCCAGGGCATCCGGGCGCGCCTCGTTCCCATCGGGCATGTGGACGAGATGACCCGCATCCCCAACAGCCCATCCCCCGGCATCGACGTGCTGTTCTACGGCGCCGTGAACCCGCGGCGCCGCGCCGTCCTCGACGCGCTGGGCGAGTGCGGGCTGACCGTGGTCAGCCTCCAGCATTATTACGGGGCGCTGCGCGACCGCTTCGTCGCCGACGCCAAGCTGGTGCTGAACCTGCATTACCACGAGGCGGGCATTTTCGAGATCGTCCGCGTCTCGCACCTGCTGTCGAACCGCAAGGCGGTGCTGGCCGAGCGCCACCCCAACACCGAAATCGACCCCGACCTGCTGGACGCCATGGCCTTCGCCCCCTACGACGGGCTGGTCGAGGCCGCCTGCGCGCTGGTCGCCGACGATGCGCGGCGGGCGGCGCTGGCTGAGGCGGGCTACCGGCGCATGAGAAACCGGGACGCGGTGGCGGTGATGCGCGGCGCCGCCGCGGACCTCGGGGTTTCAAACAGCGGGGTCGGCGCGCTCACCGGCTCCTGACGCGCCCGCTCACACCTCGACGACCGGCGTGAAGCCGCCGAAGATCATCCGCTTGCCGTCGAAGGGCATCGGGTTTTTCTCCGGGCTGAACCGCTCATCGGTCTTCATCAGCTCCTCGATCCGCCCCATCCCGGCGTCCCGCGTCGCCTTGTCCGGCCATTCGATCCAGGAGAAGGCGACCGTCTCGTCCTCCGTCGCCTGCACCGCCCGGCGGAAGTCGGTGAGCTTGCCGTTGGGCACGTCGTCGCCCCAGCATTCGATGACGCGCGTCGCGCCAAGCTCCTTGAACAGAACGTCGATCTTGTTGGCGTGGTCGATGAAGGCCTGCTTGTTGGCCGTCGGAACCGCGATGACGAACCCGTCGATGTACGCCATGTCCTTCCTCCCATTGTTTGTTTGAAGCTTCGGCCCCGTCCGTCAGGACGCCGCCGCGTCCGGGCACTTCGCGCCGGTGTGGTTCAACATCCAGGGCGTGCCGAAGCGGTCGGTAAACATGGCGAAGCGCTCGGCCCAGAAGGTCTCGCCCGGCGGCATCTCCACGGCGCGGGCGTCCTTCGCCAGCACCTCGAAGATACGGTCGAATTCGGCGAGCGACGGCGGGGCGATCTGCACCCGGAATCCCTGCGGCTTGCTGTACATGCTGTCCGGCGAGTCGGATGCCATCACCGTGGTCGCCCCCAGCTTCACCATCATGTTCATCACGAGGTCATCGCCCCCGGTCATCCGGCTGTCCGCATCCGGGGCGTCGCCGTTGCGGAACACATAGACGACCTCGCCACCGAGGGTCTCGGCGTAATGGGTCATCGCTTCCAGGCAGGTCCCGTTGAAGAACAGGTAGATCGTCGGTTCCATGGTGTCGTTTCCTCCCGGTCGGATTGTTCTGGGGTCAGAGCGTCTTGGCGAGGGCTTCGAGCTGGTCGGTCGCTTTGCCCCAGCCTTCGTGGAACCCCATCTTCTCGTGCTCGTCGCGCGCCTCGGCGCTCCAGTGCATGGCGCGCGCGGTGTAGAGGGTCCGGCCGTCGCCCGCGTCCTCGAAGCGCACGTCGGCGGTCATGAAGGCCCGGCCCGACGGCCGCCAGCCGGGGCGGAAGGCGTCGGTGAAGACCAGACGCCGCCCCTCCTCCACGTCGAGGAAGACGCCGGGCTCGCCGAAGGATTCGCCGTTCGGACCGTTCATCAGCGTGAAGAACTCGCCGCCCGGCCGCAGGTCCATCCGCGCCTCGGACACGAACCAGGGCTTGGGGCAGAACCACTGTTTCAGCAACTCGGGTTCGGTCCAGCAGCGCCACAGCGCGCCGCGCGGCGCGTCGAGGCTGCGGGTCAGAACGAGGTCGCGCTCACCTTCCGTCATGGGGATTCCCTTTCGAGCGGGGCTGTGAAAAGAGCAGCGTGAGGTAGCGTTTCAGGTGATCGACGCTGTCCAGCGCGTCCTCGCGCCCGCCCGTCGCCTTGGCGAGGATGAAGGCGCCCTGGAGCACGGCCTGGGTGTGCCGCGCGAGGCTCGCCGGGGTCCAGTCGGCCTCGATGCCGCGCGCCGCCATGGCCGCCGCGATGTCCGGTTCGAGCGTCGCCGCGTGGCCGAAGATGCTGGCGGCGCAGGCGTCGCGGATCGCCGGGTGCGACCCGTAGACCTCCTGAGTCATGGTCCCGACGAGGCAGGTGAACTCGGCGGGATCGCCGTCGATGATCGCCTTGCGGAATTCGACATAGCCGAACAGGCGGTCGAGCGGATCGTCGAGCCGGTGGTACGGCGCGTTCGCGAAGAAGGCCGAGGTGGTTTCCGCCCAATAGGCGGCGGCGGCGACGCCGAGCGCTTCCTTGGTCTCGAAATGATGGAAGAACGCGCCCTTGGTGACCCCCGCCGCCTTGCAGAGATCATCGACGGAGGTCGCCGCGAAGCCCTTGGCCCGGACGACGTCCCGCGCTGCATTGAGGAGCCGGGTGCGGGCATCGCCGCGTTCGGGGTGATGTTTGGCAGGTCTCGGCATAGGCTGAAACATACCGAACGGTTGGTATGCTTGTCAAACACGTTCGGGCGTTCGGATCAATTCAAAGAAGCTGGCGAGGATTCCCTTCGCCAGCTTCTTCGACCGCAAATGCATACCAAGCTTACGGCAGACCGAGGAAGCCCCAGAGGGAAGTGGTGTAGCTGCCCACCTGAATATACTCGACCTCTCCGGCGCCATGCCCGCCGCCGCTAAAGTAATCCTGAATCACCACGCCATCGCCGATACCGTTAACCGCGTCCGCATCGGTGTATATAACCAAGTTGTTGGCATTGCTCGAATCCAGAGCGAAACGGAGATCGTAGATGGATGAAACATCGTTGATTACGATCTTGTCACTTGACCCACTGCTGTCAGCGATCCAAGAGAGGCCGGTATCGTTGTAATAGTGAATGTATGTATCATTTCCATCGCCACCGAGGAGAACATCACGAAATCCCGAGGCGCCACCGTTGAGCGTGTCGTTGCCGGCCTCCCCTTCAAGCCAATCCTCGCCACTGCCCCCGATGAGATTGTCATCGCCGGTCCAGCCAAGCAGTGTATCGTTGCCGGTGCCACCATTGAGCGTATCATTACCGGGATTACCGTCTATCTTGTCATTCCCGGCACCACCGTCAATGTAATCACCAAGATTACCGCCAATAATATAGTTATCAAGGTTATTTCCGTACACAGACCACGACTCACTGACGTTGGTTGCGCTCCAGTTGTACTGCGTAGACGGAAGAACATAAACACCCATAACAACCCCCATCATCATAGTTATAGACGAATAATACAGCGACGCACCTATCCCACAAAAATTATAAATCGGCAACATATTTTTATTAATACGTTTGCATTGCTTAGAATTCAAATCATGAGAATACTACAGTATTCGACCATTTTAAGTTTTTATTAACAGCGCAATGAGAACATACAAGGCAGACGACGCGATCATTCGAAATCTAATACTTAGATATCGAAGAGACGCCCCCCGAAACGCCATTTGGCAATTTCGCAGACGAAGGAGATCGATATGATTGTCTCCGATTTATCGGGAGCCGCCAGCGCAGCAAAGACAATCCCGGCCACGCCCCCGCCCGGCGCTGCATCGACGAAAAGCGACGGCGCTCAGGCCTCCAGCCGCGCCGGCTCTCAACAGGACTCGGTTGTCCTCAGCCCTCTCGCCTCGGAATTGAAGGGAGACTCCCTTAAGGTCTTCTCACAGCTTTCAACCGAGGATCGCAGCAAACTCGGAAACTTGGTTTCCTCCGGAGCGATGAGCGCGCGGGATCTGGGACTTGCTCTGTCCAGTCATTTGAAGCAGCAACGCGCCAACACATTCTGGGGCAAGGCATCCGATGCCGTTGAGTCCCTTTCGGGCCGTGCATCCGGGACGCCCGGCCCACTCGACATTTCGGCAGAACAGATGAGTCAGACCGCCGCGCGGCGCAGCGCGATCAAAAGCAGCGGCATGACCGGCGCTCAGGAAATCGCCGCGATGCAGCAAATGCAAAGCGAGATCTTCGGCAAGAATGTCGAGGGGTCCGCGGAATTCGAAGCCGCCAAAAGATCCTTTGGAAATGTCAGCACGCCGTATTTTATGAGCGCTGGCGATGAACGCTACGTGCAGAGTGACGAAGAGCGCCAAGCCGGACAGCGCTTGAACGAACTTGGCTTCAAATCGGAAAAATTCGAATCCGCCATCAAGATGTTGGCCGAAGCGGACGTGAACAATCACGCGAAGGAAAACGAAAAGATCCTTGATAAAATCAAATCCGAATCAGCGTCGTGAGACGGATCGAGAGAGCGAGCATGGCCAGGATTGCCACCTCTTGCCGGCAGCGCCGCATGGCTCTGCCGACGTGGCCCCCTCAATCAGCGCCAGCGCTTTGATCGGCCGAATGTCGCGGCTGAACAACGATGAGGGCATCATCGTGCAACTGGATTACGCGCTCAGCAACGGCCCCGTCCGCCGCAGCGTCGTCCCCGCCACCTTGGCGATCCGCTTGCCCGCCAGGGTGAAGCGGGTCGCGCTGTGGGCGTAGAGCACGCCCGCCGACTCGCTGCGCACTGGGGTCACCTCGCCGGTCAGCGGGTCGAGGATGTCGGCGACCACGGCGCCGGCCTCGACGCGGTCGCCCGCCTTGTGATGGAAAACCACCACGCCGCCCACCGGCGCGGTCAGCGGCTCGGAAGATTCCAGCAGGGTCGGGGCGCACAGCGGCTCCGGCAGGGCCGGCGGCTCGCCGGACAGGACGCCGACGTGGGTGAGGAAGCCAGCGATGGCCCGGGCGTCCGCTTCGCCCTGGGCGTGCTCCACGTCGGCCTGCCCGCGCAGCTCCACGGTCACGGAATGGCAGCCGAAGGGGATCGGGCGGTCGGGCCAGCGCTTGGCAAGCTCGTTCCAGGGGCGGCTGACCGCCTCGTCGAAGGGGTCGCCGCCGGATTCCTCGGCCAGGAAGACCGCCTGCGCGCCCAGAAGCCGCTGCAACGGGGCGAAGGCCTCCGCCGAGGGCGTCAGGGTGTAAAGGTGCATCACCGCTTCCAGGTCGCAATGCAGGTCCAGCACCCAATCGGCCTGGAGCGCCAGTTCCAGAAGACGGTGCTTCATGTGCTCCGTCTCGGTGCGCGGGGTGCGCTCGGCCAGCGCGTCGGCCAGGGCGGCGCGGATGGCGGCCTTGTTGGCCTCGCCGTCGTCGGTCAGCCGGTCGGCCACGCGCTCGGCCACCGCCTCGGTCAGGTTGGGGTAGTCGCGGTTGAAGTTCTTGCCGTCGTCCTGGTCGAAGCGGCCCAGGTGATGGTCCATCAGCGACTGGCCCAGACCCACCGGGTTGGCGACCGGGACGAGGATGACCTCGCCGGCGATCCGCCCCTCGGCCTCCAGCGCGGTCAGGATGCGGCGCAGCTTGTCGGCCACCAGCATCGCCGGGATCTCGTCGGCGTGCAGCGACGCCTGGATGTAGGCGCAGGGCCGAGCGCCCGCCGTGCCGAAGCGCTGGACGGTCAGGGTCCGCCGGGTGCCGGGGGTGGCGGACGGGAGGTCGATGATGGCGCTGTGCATGGCGGATCGCTGCCGGATAAAGGAGAAGCCCGCCCCACCGTGGCGAAGGCCGGGGCGGGCCGCAAGCGCCTTTTGCGCTGGGCTGTCGCGATTAAGTCCCCTCTCCCCCCCGGGGAGAGGGTTAGGGTGAGGGGGTTGCGCTTGGCGGGACGTCCGGCACAAGCGCAACCCCCTCACCGGCCCTCCGGGCCACCCTCTCCCCGGAGGGGAGAGGGTTAAAAGGGGCGAATGCGATGACCCTGGCCTTTTACGGAACGGCGGTGCCCGTCAGGACGGCGTCGAACTGCTCCAGCGCCCAATCGACCTGCTCGCGGGTGATGACCAGCGGCGGGGCGATGCGGATGGTGTGGTCGTGGGTGTCCTTCGCCAGGACCCCGCACGCCCGCAGCGCCTCGCAATAGCGGCGCGCCCCGCCCGCCTCCGGGTGCAGCTCCACCGCCAGCATCAGGCCGCGCCCGCGCGCCTCGCGGATCACGTTGCTGCGGATGGCGCCGAGCCGCTCCAGGAAATAGGCGCCCTGGGCGGCGGCGTTGTCGATCATGCCCTCCTCCACCAGCACCCGCATGGCGGCGCGGGCGACGGCGCAGGCCAGCGGGTTGCCGCCGAAGGTGCTGCCGTGCTGGCCGGGCTTCAGCACGCCCAGCACCTCGGAGTTCGACAGCACCGCCGACACCGGGTAGAAGCCGCCGGACAGCGCCTTGCCGATCAAGGTGACGTCAGCCTCCACCCCCTCGTGCTCCTCGGCCAGCAGCTTGCCGGTGCGGCCCAGCCCGGTCTGGATCTCGTCCAGGATCATCACGACGTTGCGCTCCGTGCACAGGTCGCGCACCCGGCGCAGATAGCCGGCGGGCGGGATGACCACCCCGGCCTCGCCCTGGATCGGCTCCAGCAGGACGGCCACCGTGTTGGGGGTCAGCGCCGCCTCCAGCGCCGCCGCGTCGCCGAAGGGCACGGTGCGGAAGCCCGGCGTGAAGGGGCCGAAGCCGCCGCGGGCGTCCGGGTCGGTGCTGAAGCTGACGATGGAGATGGTGCGGCCGTGAAAATTGTCCGAGCAGACGATGATCTCCGCCTGGTTCTCCGGCACGCCGCGCACCTCGTAACCCCACTTGCGCACCGTCTTGATCGCCGATTCCACCGCCTCCGCCCCGCTGTTCATCGGCAGGATCTTGTGCGAGCCGGTCAGCGCCGCCAGTTCCTCGTAGAACGGCGCGAGCTGATCATTGCGGAAGGCGCGGGAGGTCAGCGTCAGCTTCGACGCCTGTTGCACCATCGCCTCCAGGATCTTCGGGTGGCAATGGCCCTGGTTGACGGCGGAATAGGCCGACAGGCAGTCGAGGTAGCGGTTGCCCTCGGTGTCCCAGACATAGACGCCCTCGCCGCGCGCCAGAACGACGTCCAGCGGCTTGTAATTGTGGGCGCCCAGGCGGTGTTCGGTCCCGATCAGGTCGGCGGCGTGCGGAAGCATGGCGTTCTCTCCGGTCTGGGTTTCTTGTTCAGACGGCTTGGCCGCCGATCTGCGACTGGGTGACGGCGGGGTCGATGATGCGGCGCCCGAACAGGCTCGCGACCAGATCGACCAGCAGGAGCGCGCTCTTGCCCCGCTCGTCCAGGAAGGGGTTCAGCTCCACCACGTCGAGCGAGCCGACGACGCCGGCGTCGTGAAGCATCTCCATGATGAGGTGCGCCTCGCGGTAGGTCGCCCCGCCCAGCACCGCCGTCCCCACCGCCGGCGCGATGGCGGGGTCGAGGAAGTCCACGTCCAGGCTGACGTGCAGATGGCCGCCGGCCTGCCGCACCCGCTCGATGATGCGGCGCATGTGGACGCCGACCCCATGCTCGTCGATCAGACGCATGTCCACCACGTCCACCCCGCGGGCGCGCAGCAGGCGCCGCTCGCCGGGGTCGAGGGAGCGGATGCCGAACAGATGCACATGGGCCGGGTTCACGGTGGCCCGCTGCTCCGGCGGAAACACGTCGTCGAAACCGTCCTCCCCGCACAGCAGGGCCACCGGCATCCCGTGCATGTTGCCGGACGGCGAGGTGTGGGGGGTGTTGAAGTCACCGTGGGCGTCCAGCCACAGCACGAACAGCGGCGTACCCGTCTCCCGGCAATGGCGGGCCACCCCGGTGACCGAGCCCATGGACAGGCTGTGGTCGCCGCCCAGGAAGACCGGCACGCCGCCCGCCTGCATCATGGCGTAGGAGCGGTCGGCCAGCGCCCGCGACCAGGCGGTGATCTCCGCCAGACGGGCGGTGGCGGCGTCGCCCTCGCTCCAGGGATTGGGAGCCAGGTCACCCAGGTCGCGGACCTCGTGCCCGAGATCGCGCAGGGCGCGGACCAGCCCCGCCGTGCGCAGCGCCGCCGGCCCCATCAGGGCGCCGGGATGGCCGGCCCCCGCCTCGATGGGAACGCCGATGATCTCCACGAAGCGCTGATCGTCCCGATCCCCCGACGCCATGCCGTCCCTCTCCCGGTGTGAAACTGTCTCCCATGACTATCGGGGGCCGAGCAGGCGACAGAAAGACGGAAAAGTGCCAACGAACGGCGGCGTTTTTGACAGTTTGCCAAGCGCAGCTTATCATTTTGGCATGGATGACCTGGACCACCGCCTGCTGGGTCTGCTGCGCGCCGACGCGCGCCAGCCCGTCGCCGGCCTCGCCGCCGCGCTGAAGGTGTCGCGCGCGACCGTGCGCGCCCGCATCGACCGTCTGGTCGAGAGCGGGGTGATCGCCGGCTTCACGGTGCTGCTGCGCAAGGATCTGCGGCCTGCCATGGTCCGGGCCATCACGATGATCGAGGTGGAGGGCCGCGCCGCCGAAACGGTCATCGCCCGCCTGCACGGTTTTCCGGAGGTGCGGACGGTCTACACCACCAACGGGCGCTGGGACGTCGTCGCTGAAATCGAAACGGAGTCGCTGGAGGCCTTCGACGACACGCTGCGCCGCGTCCGGCAGATCGCCGGCATCGCCTCCACCGAGACCAGCATCCTGCTTTCCGCCCGCAAGGCGGTGCTGTAGGTCAGCCGCCGAGCCCCGCCAGCACGCCGCCCAGAAGCGGTTGCCCGAACAGCGCGCCCAGGGCGAAGCCGACGATCAGCCCGACCGCCGCGGCGACCAGCGCCCGGCCGCCGCCGCCCTTCGGCGCCTCCGCCGACGCACCGCGCCCATTGCCGCCGCCCGTGGAGTCGTCACCCTCGTCCGGCGCCGCCGCGCGGCGGGCGCTGTAGGAGGAGTCGGTGTCGGCGTGCCACGCGCGGATGCGGTCCTGCGCCGGCTTCAACTGCTCGTCGGTCGGGGAGGAACCGCGGCCGTGGACGATTTCCCAGCCCAGCGCCAGGAAACGCGTGGTCGTCCGCCCTTCCGGGCTGAAGATCGCCGCGGGCATCCGGCGGTAGGTCGCCTTCACCACATCCACGTCGTAGGGGATCGCCGTGCGGAACATCAGATCCGGGAATTCGGAGCGCAGCAGGGTCAGCGATTCGCGCCCAACCTCGTCGTTGGTGATCGACAGCATCAGGATGCCGGCCACCGACAGGTTGGGGTTCATGCCCTTCTGGATGTGCTCGACCACCGACAGGGTGCGCTTCAGCCCGTCCAGCGCGTAGCGCCCCGGAAAGACCGGAAGCACCAGCCGGTCCGACGCCGCCAGCGCGCCCGCCGCCAGATGGCCGAGCGCCGGCGGGCAGTCGATCACCACATAGTCCGGCGGGTTGCGCGAGAAGTGCAGCGCCTTGCGCAGGCCGCGCTGCGAGCCGCCGCGGGCGTCCAGCGCGTGCTCCAGCGAATAGAGCTTGCGCGCGCCGACGATCATCGACAGCCCGTCGAAGCTGGTCGGGGTGATGGCGTCCTCGACGAAGGTGTCCTGGCTCAGCAGGTCGTTGATGCCGACGCGCGCCTTCTCCCGCAGCAGGAAGTTGCTGGTGGCGCTGCTCTGCGGGTCGAAGTCGATCAGGACGACGCTCTTGCCCAGCGCGGCCAGCGCCAGGGCGAGGTTGACGGAGGTGGTCGTCTTGCCGACGCCGCCCTTCTGATTGTACACCGCCAGGATGGTCGGCTGCCGCGTCTCCGGCGCGTCGAAGACGTCTTCGTGGCTGGTCATGTCCATTCCGCTTCGTCGTTTCGCGGGTGTTCGTCCTGCGGGCCAAGAGCCGCCGAAAGCGGCGCACTATAGCCAAGCCTGCGGGCCGATGTCTTCCCGCAGATGCGCGGGTGTCCCGAAAGGTAACAGGTTCAGCGTGCCTTGAAGGCCGCCAGTTGGCCGGGCAGCGGCGCCATGGTCAGGCGGACGCGCACGATCTCCCACCGTCCCGCGGCGCCGGGATGGATGCCATCGCAGGGGCGGCGGTCGAGAATCTCGAAGGACAGGCTGGACAGGCCGTCCTCCTCCGGGATCGTGCCGCCGGACCAGTTCGCCTGAAACACCCGCTTGTTGACCCGCGAGATGGGCGAGGCCGAGGCGTCGGGGTTGAAGCCCTCGTTGTCGTGGTCCAGCGGCTCGAACCGGCCGGGCCGCCGCGCGGTCGGGATGCGGCGGGAGCGGATGCGCAGCGACAGGTCGAAATCCTCGTAGCCCCAGCCCCAGTAGGCGTTGGAATAGCCGTCGATCCGCCGGAACACGTCGTTGGGCATCAGCAGGACGCCGCCCATCGTGCTCTCCAGGTCGGTGGTCACCGTCTGGTCCGAGCGCCCCGGCGCCACCGGCCGCTGCTCCGCCCCGAAGGACAGGATGGGGGTCGGCCGGTCGACCCAGGCGTAATCGGCGTCGATGGGCAGATAGTCGATGTCGTGCAGGCAGGTGTAGCCGCTCTCCGCCTCGCCCAGCAGGAAGCCGACATTCTTGATGGCGCCCCGGTTGAAGGGTAGCCCGGCCTCCTGCTCCACGATGGTGACGCGGTAGTCGATGGGATCGGCGAGCGTTGCGAAGTAAGCGCCGACCCGCGGCACGAAGTCCCGCAGATGCGCCGCGCGGTCGCGGTAGGGCACGACGATGTGAAGGCGCCGGTCCATGGTCGTCATCGCGGGTCTCCTGCCGGTGCGAAGCGTTGCCAGATCGCCCGATAGGCGTCCTCCAGATCGCGGGCGAAGCGGTCGCCGTCGAACAGCGGGCTGGCCGTCCGCGCCGCCGTCAGCCGCGCCTTCAGCCCGGCCAGCCGTGCCGGATCGCGGGCGAGGTCCAGGGCCAGCGCCTCGTAGGACTCCAGCGAGTCGGTTACCAGCTCCGGCAGCCCCACCGTGTCGAGCAGGCTGGCGGCCACCCGCCCGGCGAAGGTCGCACCACGGCATGTCACCACCGGAAGCCCGGTCCACAGCGCGTCGCTGGCCGTGGTGTGGGCGTTGTAGGGCAGCGTGTCGAGGAACAGGTCGGCCAGCCGGTGCCGCGCCAGATGCTCCGCCAGGGGGCGCGGCGGCGCGAAGACGAGACGCTCCGGCGCCACCCCGCGGGCCGCCGCCTCGCGCCGCAGGTTGCCGGCGACCAGCGGGTTGCCGGCGTAGAGCCACAGCACGCTCCCCGGCACGGCGCGCAACAGCCGCGCCCAGACGTCGAACACAGCGGGCGTCAGCTTGTAGGGGCTGTTGAAGCAGCAGAAGACGAAGCCGTCCTCCGGCAATCCGCAATCGGCGCGCGACGGGGTGCGCTCGGCGATGGCGCGGTGGCGGTCGTTGGGCTGGTAGCAGTGGGGGAGCCGGACCACCGCCTCGCTGTAGACGCCCTCCTCGCCCGGCGGGATGGTCGCCGCGTCGGCCAGGATGACGTCGATGAAGTCCGCCCCCAGGGTGCCGGGATAGCCCAGCCAATTCACCTGCACCGGGGCGGGCCGCGCCGCCAGGATCGCCGTGCGGGCGAAGGCCGTGTAGCCCTTCAGGTCCACCAGGATGTCGATGCCGTCGGCGGCGATGGTCTGCGCGGCGTCGCGGTCGGAACGGTCGCGCAGATCCACGAAGCGCTCGACCGCGGCGGTCAGGCGGCGGCGCATCGGGCTGCCGTCGTCGATGCCGGTGGAATAGGCGGTGACGGCGAAGCGGGTGCGGTCGTGCCGCTCCAGCAGTTCCGCCATCAGATAGGCGGTGGCGTGCTCGTGGAAGTCGGCGGAGAGATAGCCGATGCGCAGGCGCCCATCCCCGGGACCGGCGGCGCGCGCCACCGCCGGCACGCCGCGTGCCTTCTGCCGCGCCCAGCGCTCCGCCGCCGCGCGCTGGTCCGCCGGGGTCGTGTCCACCGCCAGCAGGCCGAAGGGCGGCACGCCCAGCGCTCCGGCGCGCAGCCGCCCAATCAGGTCGCGCTCCAGGGTCGGCAGGTCACGCCAGTCGCAGGCGTGCCGCTGTTGCTGCACGAGCTGCGCCAGCGCCGGGTTGTAGGCGGGGGAAAGCCGGCGAACGCGGCGGAGGGCCTCGATGGACGGCGCGACCCGGTCGGCCAGAGTCGCCGCGGCGGCCAGATCCTCCCACCCCGCCGGGTCGCCGGGATCGAGGGCCACCGCCCGGCGCAGCGCGTCGAGCGCGGCGTCCGGCCGCAAGGCGCCGGTCAATGTCTGCCCAAGAACCCGCCACGCCGCGCCATGCTCCGGATGCCGCCCGATCGCGCCGCGCAGCACCGCCAGCGCGCCCGCCGTGTCGTGCAGGCCGAGCAGTTCCACCGCCAGATCGACCGCCGCCACCACGGAGTCGGGCTGGAGTTCGAGAACCGCCCGGTATTCGGCCACCGCCTCCTCCCGCCGGCCGGCGGCGGCCAGCGCGTTGGCGAGGTTGTGGCGCGGGGCGGGATCGTCCGGCGCCAGCCGCACCGCCACCGCGTTCGCCCGCACCGCCTCGCCCCAACGGCCCGCCGCGTGGGCGGCGTTGCCCAGCAGCATCCAGCCGTGACGGTCCGCCGGGTTCAGCGCTGCCATGCGTCCGCCGATCCGCCACGCCTCGTCCGGGCGCCCGGCGGCCGAAACGAGGCCGCCGAGGTTGTTCAGGGACACCGCGTGCTCCGGGTTGCGCGCCAGCGCCGCGCGGTAGGCGGATTCGGCCTCGGCGGTCCGGCCCAGAGCGTCCAGCGCGACCGCCAGATTCTTCCAGGTGCCGACGTCCTCCGGCCGGTGGCGCAGGGACTCGCGGTAGGCGGCCTCGGCCTCGGCCGGCCGGCCCAGCTCCTGGAGCGCCACGCCCAGGTTGTTCCACACGTCGCCAACGTCGGGGCAGGCCGCCAGGACGGTGCGGTAATGCGGCTCGGCCTCCGCCGGTCGCCCCTGGGCGTGGAGGGACAGCGCCACCCCGTAATGAGCGTCGAGGGAGTCGGGCGCCAGCTTCAGCGCCGCGGCGTAGACCGCCCCCGCCGGCCCCCATTGTGACAGACCCGCCAGCAGGCTGCCGAAATCCAGATAGATATCGGCGTTCTTGCGCAGCGCCAGCGCCTGCTGGAACAGCGCCACGGCGTCCCGCACGCGGCCCTCGCGCTGGGCGGCGACGGCCTGCCGATGCAACGCGGCGGCCTGTTCGGCGGTGTCGGGACGGTCCATGGGCGCCCCCCTCAGTCCCGCTGGCGGGTGTGCAGCAGGATGCGCGGAATCTCCGGCAGTCGGCGGTCATCGCCCCATTGCGAGATGTCGGGGATGGTGCTGACCCCGCGGCGGCGGGCAAGCAGGCTGAGGATGCTCTGGTCGTGGCGGTGGTCGCGGAACTCCGGGTAGTTCGGCTTGCCGCACTCGTTCGGCGCGTCGGTGAGGATGCGCTCGTCCTGGGCGAAGCGCAGCCATTCGGAGACGAAGGCGATGGTCTCCGGCGTCCGCTCGCAGACGATGAAACTCGCCAGGATCTGGGTGGCGTCGGTGTATTCGGGACGGTCCAGCCGCATGAAATGGAAGCAGTCGCGCTTGGTCCAGCCGCGGTTCTTGAATTCGTCCTGCAACGTGAACAACAGGATGGGCAGGTCACGCCGTTCCCGGCAGAGGTCGATCACCGGATCGGCGCGGTGCACGAAATGGGCTCCGCTGTCGCAGTAGAACAGCACGTCGCCGTCCTTCAGATGGCCGCGCAACAGGGTCCAGATGGCCCAGGGCTTCCACAGCCAGTAGCCCGCCCCGCGCGGCTGGTCGAGGATGAAGCGGTTGCGCTCGGCGAAGGCCGGGTCGATGTGGCTTCGCCCCAGCATGGCCACGGAATCGAAGCCGCCGATCTCCATCCCGCTCCGCGCGTTGCGCTTCTGCGCTCCCAGGAAGGCCCCGTCCGCGTAGTTCAGCAGCACCCGCGCCATCGCTCCCTCTCCCCGGCCCTCACAGCCGGCTCTCGATCCAGTCGGCGAGGCGGTAGGCGTCGAAATGGAACTCCTCCGTCCCCAGGAAGGGCGCCACGGCGCGGTGGGCGCAATAGGCGTCGTAATCACCGTCCACCGCCAGGATGTGGTCCACCGCCTCCTCGTCCGTGGCGAAGCGCGACACGTCGATGAAGCTGCCCGCCGCCACCTCCCGCTCCAGGTCGGGATCGCCCCAATAGAGCGGCACCGCCCCGGCCTGGAAGACGTCGAGGATCTTTTCCGTCAGATAGCCGGGGTGGCTGGCGTTCTCGAAGGCGAAGGCGAAGCGGTAGCGTTCGAAGACGCGGATCTTCGCCAGCCAGCCCATCTTGACGACGCTGCCGGTGTTGTTCAGGTGCCAGCCCACCGAATCGACGCGCCGCCGCCCGTCCAGCACCGGGAAGAAGCGGTTGCGGCGCTCCCCGTTCGGATTCTTGTAGAGGAAGGCGCAGAAGCCGCGCTCCGCGAAGGCCGCGCGCGTCGGCGGCACCGGCGGCAGCACCGGGGAGCAGAAATGCGGCACCGCCCCCTCCCGCATGTGCTCATAGGCGTGCATGACGTAGAGCGGCAGGCGGTAATGGCGCGGATCGTCGACGCGGTCGAAGGACACCGCCATGTCGAAGCCGTCCAGCGGCGGGCGCACGTTTTCCCCGGTGAAGAACAGGGTGCGCCGGCTGCGCGCCTCGCGGTGCCGCCCGCCGAAGACCGACACGATGGCAAGGTCGCTGTCGTCCTCGACCACCGACAGGTCGAAACGGCTGGACAGGATCTCGATGAAGAAATTCGTGCCCTTGTCGAACTCCGGCCAGAAGTCGTGGAAGGCCAGCTTCAGCCGGGGCCGACCGCCGCGCCGCCCACGGTAGGGGCCGTGCAGCAGGAAGCGGTCGAGCCGTTCCGGATCGCCGTCGGGCTTCGAGAGGAATTCCGCCAGAAACGCGCTTGTCCGCTGATCGAGCATCCCGTCATCCGTGCCGGATCGTTGCGCGACGCACGATACGGTCGCCGCGACGCGAACGCCACCCCTTCCGCGCGCTCGCCGGTCCGGGTGACGCAGCGCGGACAACAAAAAACGCCCCGCGGATGACGGAGCGTTTGCAACACCACAATCCCTTGAGGGGAAGAAATGGTGCCCAGGGACGGAGTCGAACCGCCGACACGGGGATTTTCAGTCCCCTGCTCTACCAACTGAGCTACCTGGGCACCGAGGCCGCGGCGGAGACCGCGGCGCGTCGAGGCGCGCTTTGTAGGCAAATTCGCCGGGCCTGTCCAGCCCTAAAATGCAGAAATCCGCCGCCCCGTCACTCGCGCTCGTCCGCCTCTTCGACGTCCGGGCGGTCGGGGCTTTCGATGCGGTAGACGCCGCCCAGCCAGCGCGACAAATCCACGTCGGCGCAGCGCTTGGAGCAGAAGGGCTTGGTCTCCTCCACCGCCGGACGGCCGCAGATCGGGCAGGCTTTCTCAGATGGCTTCTGGTTGTCGTTCATCGCTCAATCCTCCGCCGCGGCCGTGCGGACGGTTCCCAGCAATTCGGCCAGGGCCGTGCCGCGCCGGGCGCGGGTCATCTCCACCAGACCCAGCTTGGACAGGCCATAGACCTGGGTCTGCGCCGGGTCATCCTCCACCGCGCGGGACAGGGCGTTCAACAGCCGTTCGGCGTCGCCCCGGTTGCGCATGTTGACAAAATCGACGACGACAATGCCCCCGGCGTTGCGCAGGCGCAGTTGCCGGGCGATCTCCGCCGCCGCCTCCAGATTGACGTCCAGCGGGTTGCCGCGCTCCCCCGCGTTGACGTCGACGACGGTCATCGCCTCCGTCCGCTCGATGACCAGCGACCCGCCACCGGACAGCGGCACCCGCGTGCCGAGCAGCGTTTCGATTTCAGCGTCGAGATCGCGCAGGTCGAACAGCCGTTGCCGGCCGTCGGAGGGCGCGGCGATCAGGCGGGCGTCGAACGCCTCCACCCGCTCCTCCAGATCCGGCGCGCGGTCGGCGCACCAGCCGGCGAGGTCACGGGCCAGCGCCGCGTCGTCCACAATGATCCGCGACGGAACGGCCGCCCCATGCTCGATCAGGGCGCGGCGCGGCGCGTCAGGACCGGTCAGCAGCAATGCGGGTCCGCCGCCGCGCTCCGCCGCGTCGCGGATGGACCGCCACGCCAGATGCAGCGCGTCCGACTCCGCGACCAGCAGCCCGTCCGGCGCCGTGGCGGCGCCCGCCCGGACGATCCAGCCGGTGCCGGGGGCGATGTCCTGGATGCGGCGGGCCAGTTCGGTGCGCTCCGGCCCGCTGCCCAGCCGCTTCGACACCGCGACGTCGCGTCCCAGCGGCGCGTGCACCAGGAAACGGCCCGGCAGGGTGATGTCCATGGTCAGGGACGGCCCCTTGGCCCCGGTGGCGTCGGCCTTCACCTGCACCAGCACGGTCTGGCCGGTGCGCAGCAGGTTGCCGATCCGCTCGCCCTTGGCCTTCGGGCGCCCCTTCGGCCCGCGGGCGTCGAGCGCCGAGAGCAGGCCCGACTTGCCGGTGCCGAGATCAACGAAGGCGCCGTCCAGCCCCGTCGCGATGCGCTCCACCCGGCCGAGGAACACATGGCCCAGCAGGGACGGACGCTCGGCATGGTCGATGTAGAGGTCGGTCAGCCGCCCGCCGGTCAGCACGGCGGCCCGCGTCAGCGGACCGTCGCGGTCGATCAGGATTTCCGATGCGGCGCCGACGGTGCCTCCCGTCACGGCAGCGGGAACCCCGCGCCGCGCAGCAGCGCCGCCACTTCGAACAGGGGCAGCCCGACCACGTTGCTGTAGGAGCCGCCGATCCAGCGGACATGGGCCGCCGCCCGACCCTGGATCGCGTAGCCGCCGGCCTTGCCCTGCCATTCGCCGCAGGCGATGTAGGACTCGGTCTCCTCGTGGGACAGCGACTTGAAGGTCACGTCGGTGCGCACCAGCCGGTCCGACCGGCGCAACGCCTCGCCATCGCCGGTGGGCGACAGCAGCACGACCCCGCCGAACACCCGGTGCCGCCGCCCGGACAGCAGGCCGAGGCAGGCGCGCGCCTGCTTCTCTTCCTCCGCCTTGGGCAGGATGCGGCGGCCGCAGGCGACCACCGTGTCGGCGGCCAGCACGAAGGCGCCGGGATGGCGCGCGGCCACCGCAGCGGCCTTCTCGCCGGCCAGACGCAGCGCGTGCTGGGGCGGAAGCTCCTGCGGCAGGGGCGACTCGTCGATGTCTGCGGGGTCGACCGCGTCGGGCACCACGCCGATCTGGCGCAACAGGTCGAGCCGGCGGGGCGAGGCGGACGCCAGCACGAGCCGGTGGGTGGTTTCGGTGCTCATAACGCGGGGAGGATGGCCGACGGTGGAAACCGGTTCAACGCGGGAAACCGGTTCAATCACTTGAACCGGAACGTGATCCGGCCCTTGGTCAGGTCGTAGGGCGTCATCTCGACGTTGACGCGGTCACCGGCCAGCACGCGGATGCGGTTCTTGCGCATCTTGCCGGAGGTGTGCGCCAGCACTTCATGCTCGTTGTCGAGCTTCACACGGAACATCGCGTTCGGCAGCAGCTCGACGACGGTTCCGGAGAACTCGATCAGATCTTCCTTAGCCATAGCCCCTTAAGTCCGTAACAGTTTCGAGGCAATAACTGACCTCCCGAAGCCGCCCGGTCAAGGGGGATTCCACCGGGGGCGGTGAGCCTCCGGCGTGGGGGTTGGCCAAAGCCTTCCAGATGGGACGGAAACAGCCGGCGGTTCAGCCGAACGGGTTTCCGTCGCCGTTTTCATACTCCCCCGCGCCGTCCGCGTCCATGCCCGCGGTGCCGCCAAGGGCCGCCGACTGGAAAGAACTGAGCGGCGACGGGCCGCCGTCGAGCCGCAAGCGGGGTTCCGCGGCCTGCGCGATGCGCTCGAACATCTCCTTCTGGTCGGTGTCCATGCGGCGCGTCAGCCGCGCGACGGTCTCCGACGCGGTGAGTTCCCGGCCCGTGGCACGGTCGTAGAACAGGCCCCGGTTGCTCCGCGCCGCGGCGGGCAGAAGCTCCGCCGCGGCGGCCCTGGGCGATGACTCGGCGGCGCGGAGCAGCTTGGCGGCCCCGCCCACCCCCAGCACATAGGCGATGCGGCTCTCGGTCTCCGACACCGGGCGCTTCAGCCGCTCCTCCAGCCGGTCGCGCCCCTCGGACAGGTAGCGCGCGGCCATGCCGGCGGACAGGTCGACGTCGTGGCGCAGCGCCAGGATCTGGCGGCGCACCGCCGGGTCCTTGACCGAGGGAATGCCGTTGCGGCTCTGGATCGCGCTCGCCAGTTCGCCCTGGCCGTAGGCGGAGCCGTGGCGGCGGAACAGGTCCAGCCAAGTGCGCTCCAGGAACTGGAACGGCCCGGCGGCGGAGCTGGAGCGGTTGCGGGCCGCCGGGTCGAGCCCGCTCTCCTGGGTCGCCTGGGCGAGGATGGCGGTGAAGCTGTGGCCCGACAGGCCGGCGACCTGCTGGGCCGCCAGAACCACCTGCCCGGCGGCCGGGCTGTTCGCCAGGGCGGCGCCGATCACCGTCGACTGGGTGGCCGCCGCGGCGGCGGCCGTCGCAACGGCGCCAGGGGCGGCCTCGGGCTTGCGGGCGGGAAACGGCACTCGGGTCCCGTCGGCAAGCTGGATCGGCGCCTCCGGCTTCGTCGCCGGCAGAGGCGGCACTTTCTGTCCGTTGGCCAGCCGCCCGCGGGGAAGCGGCTGGGCGTCCGCCAGCGCGCTTTGGAACGATCCGCCCGGCGCGGCGCCGGTGGCGGACGGCGACGCGGGAACATCCGGCTTGCGCTCGGGAAGCGGGGCGAATGGTGGCAACGCGACCTTCATGGAACACCGGAACCGTCAGACCGGAACCGCTGGCGCGGAACCCTTCGTCGCAGCTTTAGCACAAAAGCCTTAATTTTTCTTAATCATTGCCGGAATCGGCGGGGCCGGATCAATCCACGGGCGTATCGACCGTCCGGGCCGCCCTTGGATCGACCGCCGTCCGCCGCCCTTCGCCGTTCCAATGATCGACGGCGGCCAGGAGCTTGTTCTTCTCCAAGGGCTTGGCCAGATGGTCGTCCATCCCGGCCTGCCGGCAGCGCTCCACCTCCACGGCCAGCACGCCCGCCGACAGGGCAAGGATCGGGACGCGGCCCGGCGCGCCGGGAAGCGCCCGGATGCGGCGCGTCGCCTCCAGACCATCCATCACCGGCATCTGGACGTCCATCAGGACCAGGTCGTAGGCCCGCTCTTGCACCGCGGTCACGGCGGCGGCGCCGTCGGGCACGGCGTCCACATGGTGCCCGGCCCGGGTCAGCATGGCGATGACCAGATCGCGGTTCATCGCCAGATCCTCGGCCAGCAGGATGCGCGCGCCGCGGCTGGACGGCTGGTGGTGGGTCAGCGCGCCGCCGTCATGGTCGTCCCGTTCCGGGGCGCTGGCGGGCTTCAGCGGCAGGCTGAACCAGAAGGTGCTGCCGACGCCGGGGCGGCTTTCCACGCCGATCTCGCCGCCCATCAGCTCGACCAGACGGCGGCAGATGGCCAGCCCCAGCCCGGTGCCGCCGCGCCCGCGGTCGAGCTGGCTGAAGCGCTGGAACAGCTCGCGCTGGCGGTCCTCGGGCACGCCGATGCCGGTGTCGCTGACGGTGACGGTGTAACGGCGGGGGCCCGACTCGTCGCCCATCGCCTTGACGGTCAGGCGGACGCTGCCGGTGTCGGTGAATTTCACCGCGTTGCCCAGCAGGTTCAGCAGGATCTGGCGCACCCGGTCGGGGTCGCCCATCACATAGCCGCGCGCCGCCGCGGAGACCGAGGTGTGGATCTCCAGCCCCTTCTGATCGGCGGCCAGCCGCACGATGGCCTCGCAGCGGTCGGCCAGGTCGTCCAGCCGGAACGGCACGCAGACCAGATCGAGCTTGCCCGCCTCCAGCTTTGACAGGTCCAGCACGTCGTTGATGACGGTCAGCAGGGAGCGCCCGGCCTCGCGGACCTGCGAGGCGTAGCGCCGCTGCTCCGCCGTCAGGGGCGTTTCCAGGAGCATGTCGGCGAAGCCGATCACGCCGTTCATCGGCGTGCGTATCTCGTGGCTCATGGTCGCCAGGAAGTCCTCCTTGGCGCGGCTGCCGGCGCGGGCCTCCTCCATGGCGGCGCGCAACTCCTGCTCGCGCCGCTTCAGCCGGCCCGACATGTCGTTGAAGGCGTTGGCGACCAGCCCGATCTCGTCGGGCGCGCCGCGCGCCTCCACCACGGTCCCGACGTCGCCGGCCCCGATCCGGGTCGCCGCTTGGCTTAGAACGCGCATCCAGCGCAGGACCGAGGCGTGGAGCAGCGACCAGAGCGCCGCCACGCTGAGCAGCCCGGCGATGCCGAGCAGGACCAGCCCGCGCAGCAGGTCGCGCTGGGCGTCCGCCACGATCGGCCCGGTCGGCATGCCCACGGCGAAGACGGTGTCGGTTTCCCCGGAATGGCGGAAGGCCCAGATGCGGTTCAGCCCGTCGGCGCTT
Organism: Azospirillum brasilense; assembly: GCF_007827815.1. Lineage (GTDB taxonomy): Bacteria > Pseudomonadota > Alphaproteobacteria > Azospirillales > Azospirillaceae > Azospirillum > Azospirillum brasilense_C. Next base: position 41,170 of record NZ_VITH01000018.1, on the reverse strand, counting down.
TCGCCCTCGAACGCGCCGCTGTCCTCGGCCAGCATGCGCCGGATGTGCGGGAAGTCCGCCAGGCTGCGCCCGACCCAGCCTTCCGGATCGGGCTGGCGCGCGATCACCACGCCGCGGCGGTCCAGCACCAGGATGCGCGCGTCGTCCTGCCGCGTCACCTTCACAAGGTCGGTCAGCCAAGCCAGATCGATGGCGACGCCCAGCACCCGCTCGACCTCGCCGTTCACCAGCACCGGCTGCACCGCCAGGATCAGCGGCTTTCCCGACCGCTTGCCGACCACCACCTCGCTCAGCACGAAGGACTTGGTGTCGAGCGCCCGCTGGAAATACTCACGCTCGCGCAGGCTGATCCCGGAGCCGGGACCGGTCGTGTCGCAGATGAGGAGGCCGTTCGGGTCGGTCACCCACACGCCGGTCGTCCAGCGGTGCTGCCGCGGCATCGGCGCCAGCGTGGCGACGCAGGCGTCGGTGTTGCCGTGGGCGGCGTCGCGGACCGACGGCACCAGGGCGAGGACGCTCAGCAGGTTCCGCGCCTCGCCGATCAGGTCGCGCTGGCGCTCCACCCCATCCTCGGTCAGGTGACGCGCCAACTCGCGGGCGCTGCTCAGGCGCTGGTTGAGCTGCTGGTCGAAGAAGTACAGCGCCCCGGCCAGCGGCAGGGCCAGGGACGTCAGAACGACGACCATCAGACGCAGCCGGAGACTCCGCAGGCCGGTGGCACGAATCAGGCGGGACGGCAAACCGGCGGGCATCAGGCGGAGGACCTCTCAGGGACCGCTAGAGTCTAGGCGGGGGGACGCACGTCATTCGATGATTCATCTCAATAGCACCTCAACCCAACCTTGAAAAAGGACTTCCCCGAAAGCCGTCGCCGCGCCCTCCGATGATCACACAGGCCGATGATCACACCGTCGGGCCGCGGGACAGCGGGAAGCGCTCCTTGATCTTGCCCAGCAGGCCGTCGCGCACCTTGCGGTAGGCGTCCAGCATGGCCTCGCGGTTGCCGTCCACCAGCGTGGGGTCGAAGGTGTTCCAGAACTCCACCTCGCAGGCCATCGTGCGGGTCATCTCGATGGCGCGGTGCTGCGCCTCCGGCGACAGCGACACGATCAGGTCGAAGTTGGTGTCCTCCAGATCCTCGAAGCTGCGGCAGCGGTGGCGGGACAGATCGATGCCCATCTCCTCCATCACCGCCACGGCGAAGGGATCCACCTCGTCCCCCTCGCGCACGCCGACCGAATCGACATAGACGCGGGTGCCGTGGAAATGCCGCATGATCGCCGCCGCCATCGGGGAGCGGATCATGTTGTAGGTGCAGGCGAACAACACGCTCGTCACGGGGAGCGGTTGCAGCACCGGGGCCATGCGCCGCCCGACCCCGTCAGCCGCGGATGTGGAGGACGCAGATCAGCGTGAACAGCCGCCGCGCCGTCTGGAGATCCATCTCGACCTTTCCGGCCAGCCGTTCGCGCAGCATCTCCGATCCTTCGTTGTGCAGGCCGCGGCGCCCCATGTCGATCGCCTCGATCTGCGAGGGGGTGGAGCGCTTGATCGCCTGATAGTAGCTTTCGCAGATCAGGAAATAGTCCCGGACGATGGACCGGAAGCCGGTCACCGGCAGGGTGATCTTGTCCAGCGCGCTGTCGTCGTCGCGCCGGACGTCGAAGACCAGCCGGTTGTCCTCGATCGACAGATGCAGGTGATAGGGGCCGTCGTCCGCATGGTCGCAGGGGCAGAACTCGTTGTCTTCGAGCAGGTCGAAGATGGCAACCGCGCGCTCGTGCTCCACCTCCGGCTTGCGCCGGATCACGGTCTTCTCATCGAGCGTCACATGGACGATGCGCCGGTTGCCCTTCGTGCTCACCCTTGACCTCCCCCCGGCAGGCGCAGCGCCACCGACAGCGCGTGCGCGTCCAGACCCTCCGACCGGGCCAGCGTCACCGCCGCCGGGCCGATCGCCTTCACGCTCTCCGCGTCGCAGGCGACGAAGGTCGTCCGCTTCATGAAATCCAGCACGTTCAGGCCCGACGAGAAGCGCGCGGAGCGCGCCGTCGGCAGGACGTGGTTCGGGCCGGCGACGTAATCGCCGATGGCCTCCGGCGTGTGGCGGCCGAGGAAGATGGCCCCGGCGTTGCGCACCTTCGCCGCCAGCGCGTCGGGGTCCTCCACCGCCAGCTCCAGATGCTCCGGCGCCAGACGGTCGATCAGGGCCGGCGACTCGGCCAGCAGGTCGCGCACCACGATGATCGCGCCGTGCTCCCGCCAGCTCTCGCCGGCGATGGCGGCGCGGGGCAGCGTCTCCAGATGCGTGTCGACCGCCGCCGCCACCGCGTCGGCGAAAGCCGGGTCGTCGGTGATGAGGATCGACTGGGCCGAGGTGTCGTGCTCCGCCTGGGACAGCAGGTCCATGGCGATCCAGGCCGGGTCGTTCCGGTTGTCGGCGACCACCAGGATCTCCGACGGGCCGGCGATGCTGTCGATGCCGACCGTGCCGTAGACCAGACGCTTAGCGGCGGCGACGAAGGCGTTGCCGGGGCCGACGATCTTGTCCACCGGAGCGATGGTCGCCGTGCCGTAGGCCAGGGCGGCCACGGCCTGGGCGCCGCCGATGCGGTAGATCTCGGTGATGCCGCAGCGCTTGGCGGCGGCCAGGACCAGCGGGTTGATCGCCCCGTCCGGGGTCGGCACCACCATGACGATGCGCTCCACCCCGGCGACCTTGGCCGGCAGCGCGTTCATCAGGACGGAGCTGGGGTAGGACGCCGTGCCGCCCGGCACATAGAGGCCGGCGGCGCCGACCGCCGTCCAGCGGGCGCCCAGCCGCACGCCCTGGGCGTCGCGGTAGTCGGTGGTCTCCGGCACCTGGAGCCGGTGGAAGCTCTCGATGCGCTCCGCCGCGGTGTCGAGCGCGCGCAGCAGGTCGTCGCTGCACTTGCCCACCGCCGCGTCCACCTCCTCCTGGGAGATGCGCAGGGTTTCGGGCGTCAGCGTCTGGCGGTCCCAGCGGGCGGTGTAGTCGATCAGCGCCGCGTCGCCGCGCTTGCGCACCGCGTCGATGACGCCGGCGACCAGCGCCTGGACGTCCTCGCTGGTCTCGCGCTTGGCGTGCAGCAGACCCTCGAAACCTTTGGCGAAGCCGTCGGCGAAGCGGGGGTCCTGGGCATCAAGCCTGACGGGCATTCACAGCCTCCCGGAAGCGGTCGATCCAGCCGGAGATTTCCTCGGGCCGCGTCTTGAAGGCGGCCCGGTTGACGATGAGGCGGGAGGTGACGTCGGCGATGTGCTCGATCTCCACCAGACCGTTCGCCTTCAGCGTCGAGCCGGTGGACACCAGATCGACGATGCGGCGGCACAGGCCGAGGGTCGGGGCAAGTTCCATGGCACCGTTCAGTTTCACGCACTCCGCCTGCACCCCGCGCGCCGCGAAATGCTTCCTGGTGACCTCCGGGTATTTGGTCGCGACACGCACGTGGCTCCAACGCGACGGATCGTCGCTCTCCCCCAGTTCGACCGGTTCGGCGACCGACAGGCGGCACTTTCCGATGCCGAGGTCGAGCGGCGCGTAGATTTCCGGATAGTCGAACTCCATCAGCACGTCGTTGCCGGCCACGCCCAGATGGGCGGCGCCAAAGGCGACGAAGGTCGCCACGTCGAAGGAGCGGACACGGATGATGCTGAGGTTCGGGATGTTGGTCGCAAAGCGCAGGAGCCGGCTGTCCGCATCGTCGAACGCCGCTTCCGGCTCGATGCCGGCGTGGGCGAGCAACGGGCGCAGCTCCTTCAGGATGCGTCCCTTGGGCAGGGCCAGAACCAGCGGCTGATCGGCCGGCACAGTCGACGACTCATCGGCCAACGCGCTGGGCGCCGGCACGCCAAGAGCACGGGTATCGGCGGGCAAAGAACTCTCCTCGGGCTGAACCGCTGCCCGGATATACCACATTCCGCGCCGCCGTCACGGTCTTAGGAGGCATAGTGCGGCGCAGAACGGCGTTGCCCGGCGCTGAAACGGCAACGGCCGCTCAGTTGACCACCCGCCAGCTTCCGTCGGGCTGCCGGCAGGCGGTGCCGTAGCCGGGCTGCGCCAGACCGCCGACCATCAGCGTCGTCTGGTATTCGCGGCAGAGCTGGCCGTTGCGCGCCGTGTAGGCCGGGCCGGTCGGGGTGGCGGCGATGGGGGCCGGCGCGGGTTCGGTGAAGACCACCGCGGGCGGCGGGGCCGGGACCGGCGCCGGCTGCACATAGACCACCGGGGGCGGGGCCGGCACCACATAGACCGGCGGCCCGTAAACCGGCGCCCCATAGACCGGCGGATAGCCGTGGAAGTGCCGGTAGGGCGGCGGATAGTCGGGATAGACCGGCCCACCGAAGGACAGGAACACCGACGACCGCGCCTGCGCCGGACCGGTCAGGGCCGTCAGCCCGACCGCCAGCGCCAAACCGAAGACCACGCCGCCGAACACAACGCCACCGCGAACCGCACCGACGCGCCCGGACATGGGACAGCACTCCAGCAGGAAATCCGCAACAGATATAGTCCTAAAGCTTGAGCCCCGCCACACCGTCGAGAATGGCGCCGTCGGACAGCGAGCGCCGGTCCAGCTTCGCCCCGAACATGCGGGCGTTGGTCAGGTCCGTCTTGGTCAGGTCGCAGCCGGACAGGTTGGCGAAGGACAGGTCGGCCCCCGCGAAACTCACCTCGCGCAGGCAGGCGCCGCGCAGGTCGGCGTAGCGCAGCCGCGCGCCCGTCAGGTCGGATTGCATCGACCGCTTCTCGTCGAAATAGAGCGGGCGCAGGTTGGCCTTGCGCAGGTCGGCGTTGTTCAGCTTGGCCAGCCGCAGATTGACGCCGCGCAGGTCGCCGCCGATCAGCTTTGCGAGCCGCAGATCGCCCTTCTCCAGGACCGCCGCCTGAAGCTGCACGCTCGTCAGGTCCAGCCCGTAGAGCGTCGCCCCCACCGCCCGCAGCATGGTCAGGCAGGTGTGGGCCAGCGACGGGGCGTGCCGCAGGTCGAATCCCGAGAGGTCGAGCGCCGTCCCCTCCGCCCCGCTCGACCCAACCCAGCGGATGTGGTCGTGCAGAAGCTCATCCAGCGGGCGCCCGAGTTCGGCGACGACGCGGCCCACCGGATCGTCGGTCAGGGCGTCCTCCATGTCGGCGTCGGCCAGTTCGGTCATGACCATGGTGGCGCCGGTCAGCACCGCGCCGCGCAGGCAGGCGCCGCGCAGATCCGCTCCCGACAGGTCCGCCCCTTCCAGGTTCGATCCGGTGAAGTTGGCCCCGCGCATGGTGGCGCGCACCAGCTTGCACCCGCGCATCAGCGCGTCGGTGAAGTCGGTGTGGATGGCCATGGCGCCGGACAGCCGGGCGTTGGTCAGGTTGGCGCCCGACAGGTCGGCCCCCGACGCCTCCGTCGGCTGGGAGTCCACCTTGAGGATGCGCAGGCTGCCGTCGCGGTCCTTTTCCGCCAGCGAGCCGTCGCGCAGGTCGGCCTCGAACAGGTTGGCGCCGATCAGGATGGAGCCGCGCAGGCAGGCGCCGCGCAGGTCCGCCTTGATCAGGCTGGCGTTCTCCAGGTTGGCCAGCCGCAGGTCGGCGGCGAACATCGACGCGCAGTCGAGCCGCGCCCCGGCCAGGTTGGTCCCGCGCAGGCTGGCCCCGGCGAAGTCGGCGTGGGCGAGGTCACGCCCGGCGAGGTCCAGCCCGTTCAGGTCGAAAAAGGACAACGTCGCCCGCGCCCCGCCGATGCGGGCGTTCCGAAACATCTCGTGCCGGCGCACCACCGCGTCGAGCTGGACCTGATCCAGACGGGTGAGAGGACGCTGCTGCATGGCCGTGTTCGCCTCCGATCACGGTTTCAGAGTACCTTTTGCGGCCTTCACGAATCATTAATGCAGCACTCGATAGGAGGCTCTTCCTGTCGAGGACGAGACCTTCCGGCGGTCAGGCCGCGGACGACCGGCTGTGGCGGACCGGCTGGCGGTCCGTTCCCAAGGCGTTCAAGGCGTCGCGCAGCACGTCGGGGGTGACGGGCTTGTGCAGCAGCCGGCAGCCGGCGGCCACCGCCTCGCGGATGCGTTCGGGGGCGGTGTCGCCGGTCAGGATGATGCCGGGGATCGGCCGCCCCTCCTGCTCCGCCGCGCGGGTCACCGTCTCGGCGCCGGTCAGCGGTCCCGGCAGGCGGAAGTCGGACAGGATCACGTCCGGGCAGCGCGGGGCCGCGCGCAGCGCCGCCAGCGCCGCCGGCCCGTCCGCCGCCATCAGAACGTCGTGGCCCCAGCTTTCCAGAAGGAGTTGCATCCCGGCGCTCTGCACCGGGTCGTCCTCCACGATCAGGATCAGGCGGGTGTCGGAATCCTCCGCCCGGCCGGCGACCACCGGGATCACCGCGTCCGTCCGCGATTCGCTGGCCGCCAGCGGGACCATGATGGAGAAGACGGAGCCATGGCCGGGGCGCGAGCGGACCTCCACCGCGTGGCCCAGCAGCGCAGCCTTGCGGCGCACCTTGGGAAGCCCCAGCCCCAGGCCGCGGCGGCGGTCGCGCTCCGGGTTGCCGAGCTGCACGAAGTCTTCGAAGATGGCGTCCAGATGCTCCGCCGCGATGCCGGAGCCGGTGTCCCACACCTCGATGCGCAGCCATTGGCCGCGCCGCCGGCAACCGACCACGACACCGCCCGACGGGGTGTAGGCGATGGCGTTGCGCAGCAGGTCTCCCAGCATCCGCGTCAGCAGCGTGGCGTCGGTGCGCACCATCGCGGGGAAGCCGCGCACCCGCAGGTCCAACGCCTTGTCCGCCGCCAGCCCGCGGAATTCCGTGGCCACGCTGTCCAGCACCGTGGCGACCGGCACGTCGGCGATGTTCGGACGGACCACCCCGGCGTCCAGGGTGGCGACCTCCAGCAGCGCGTGCAGCAGCTTCTCCCCGCTGTCCAGCGCCTCGCCCATCTTCTCGGCGATCGACCGCTCGCGCGGCTCCTTCAGCCGCTCCATCAGCAGATGATGGAACAGGCGCAGCGCCTGGAAAGGCTGGCGCAGGTCGTGGTTGGCCGCCGACAGGAAACGGGCCTTGGCCTGGTTGGCGCGCTCCTTCTCGGCCAGGGCGCGGACGAGCTTCTGGTTGAGGGAGCGCAGGTCGGCGGTGCGCTCCTCGACCCGCTGCTCCAGCCGGGCGTTGGCGTCGCGCAGGGCGTCGCGGGCCGCCGCCTCGCGCCGCAGGCTGGCCCAGCCGAGGGCGGCCAGCCCGAACAAAGCGAGGACGCTGACGCCGACCATCATGAAGCCGTGCTGCAGGCGGTTGCTCCACGGCTCCAGGACGATCCCGCGCGGCAGGGCGACCGCGGCGACCGCCGGGAAGTCGCGCATCCGCTTCAGGCCGATGACGGCGCCCTCTCCACCGACCGTCCAATCGCTCTCGCCGGCATCCTCCCCCGGCCCCAGCGCCGGCAGCGGGCCGATCCCGGCGCCCCCGATGCCGGCCAGCCGCGTGCCGTCCAGGCGGAACAGCCCGGCCACGTTGTGCCGCCCGTCGCTGAACACGTCGAGCACCGTGTGCAGGCTGGACGAGGGAAGCGCCAGCAGGACCGCCCCCTCCAGAATGCCCCCGCGCCCCAGGATGCGGCGGACCATCAGGATGGAATCCAGCCCGTCCACCTGCCCGTGCAGAAGCTCGAGAGCGCCGTCCGCCCCCTGGAACAGGCTGGCGGTGCCGCCGTCGGGATGGATGGAGGGGCCGAACACCGTCCGGCCGCCGGCGTCCAGGATGGACAGCGCGCCGAACCGCGACGCCGCCAGCGCCTCGCCCAGGGCCCGGTCGGCGAGCGACGCGAAGCCGCCCTCTTCCAGCCGGTCGGCGACCCGCGCCAGGGCGGCGGCCCCGCCGTCCAGCACCGCGTCGGCGTGCCCTTCGAGGAAGGCCGCGGCCTGCCGGGTGCCGCGTTCGGCGCGGTCGAGCGTGCTGACGTAATCGACCAGCGACAGCCCCCCCCAGGCCACGCCGCCGAGCAGCGTCATCACCAGGACGATGGCGGCCAGGATGGCTTTCGGGTGGAAGTTCAGCAAGGCGTTGACCGGGAGCCGGATCATGGGCGGGCGCGTCTTGGTGAGGCGGGGCGGAGACGGCGTCGCCGATCCGCCGGATGCACGATGCCGTGGATCACCGGCGAAGCCTGTGTCCGGGGCGATGATCGATGGATGGGAAGCGGACTCAAGGGTTCGAGGATCGCCGGACAGCGCATCGCGCGTGGGTTGAAAGAGCGGCAGAGGAATGGCCGCCAACGCCGCCCATCATTGATCTTTCCACGTCTTCACATCCGAAGACCCGGAGACGGCATGGAAAGGCGAAAGTTGTCATTTGCGTTACACCCGCTTCCTCAGCCCTTTGTCGGAAAGCCCCCGGACATCCCCCAGAAGTTTATTTGCCTTTATTGTCTGGAACCGATGATAGCATGCGATAGTTATCGGCGCGACTCGCCATGGCGACTATGACCATACTCATACCGAACCCACTCTTTGGGTGAGGGAGGACCAATTGCTTCGGCCAGGAGTTGAAGCTCCGGCATTCATCGGAAATTGTGCCGATGACGGGATCACCCGGGCGGTCTGCGCGTTCCTGTGCTGCTTCATGCCGCAACGCGCCCACACGAGGTTCAACCGTGAAGAAGCCGCCGTTCGCTCCTAAGGTTTTCCGCCAGTCCCGCATCCGGGAAGGTCTTCCCTACCCTCTCGGCGCCACATGGGACGGGCTGGGCGTCAACTTCGCGCTGTTTTCCGCCAACGCCACCAAGGTGGAGTTGTGCCTGTTCGACCAGGAGGGGCGCCGCGAGCTGGAACGGATCGAGCTGCCCGAATACACCGACGAGGTGTGGCACGGCTATCTGCCGGACGCCCGGCCGGGCACCGTCTACGGCTACCGCGTGCACGGGCCGTACGAGCCCAAGGCCGGCCACCGCTTCAACCCGAACAAGCTGCTGCTCGACCCCTACGCCAAGCACATGGTCGGGCCGCTGCGCTGGTCGGACGCGCATTTCGGCTACCGCGTCGGCTCGCCGCGCGGCGACCTGTCGTTCGACCGGCGCGACAGCGCTCCCGGCATGCCGAAATGCGTGGTGATCGACCCGGCCTTCACCTGGGGCCACGACCGCCACCCGGCGATCCCCTGGGAGAAGTCGATCTTCTACGAGACCCACGTGCGCGGCTACACCATGCGGCATCCGGCGGTGCCGCCGCAGTACCGCGGCACCTTTGCCGGCTTCGCCCAGCAGGAGGTGGTGGAGTACATCCGCTCGCTGGGCGTCACCGCGGTGGAGCTTCTGCCGGTCCACGCCTTCGTGGACGACCGCTACCTGCTGGAAAAGGGGCTGCGCAACTACTGGGGCTACAACAGCATCTCCTTCTTCGCGCCCGACCCGCGCTACATGGCGACCGGCGCGATCCATGAGTTCAAGGAGATGGTCGCCCGCCTGCACGACGCCGGGATCGAGGTGATCCTCGACGTCGTCTACAACCACACCGCCGAAGGCAACGAGATGGGGCCGACGCTGTCCTTCAAGGGCATCGACAACGCCTCCTACTACCGGCTGGCGCCGGACCCGCGCTACTACATCAACGACACCGGCACGGGCAACACGCTGAACCTCGTGCATTCGCGCGTCCTGCAGATGGTCACCGACAGCCTGCGCTACTGGGTGACCGAGATGCATGTCGACGGCTTCCGCTTCGACCTCGCCACCATCCTGGCGCGGGAGACCTACGGCTTCGACCACAGCGGCGGCTTCCTCGACGCCTGCCGCCAGGACCCGGTGCTGTCGCGCGTCAAGCTGATCGCCGAGCCGTGGGACTGCGGCCCCGGCGGCTATCAGGTCGGCGGCTTCCCGCCGGGCTGGGCGGAGTGGAACGACAAGTTCCGCGACACCGTGCGCTCCTACTGGAAGGGCGACGAGGGCAAGCTGCCCGAACTGGCGACCCGCATGGCCGCTTCGGCCGACGTGTTCAACCGCCGGGGCCGCAAGCCCTGGGCCAGCGTCAACTTCGTCACCGCCCACGACGGCTTCACGCTGCACGACCTCGTCGCCTACAACGACAAGCACAACGACGCGAACGGCGAGGACAACCGTGACGGCCATTCGCACAACATCTCCTGGAACCACGGGGCGGAGGGGCCGACCGACGATCCGGAGATCAACGCCCTGCGCTTCCGCCAGATGCGCAACCTGCTGGCCACGCTGCTGCTGTCCCAGGGCACGCCGATGATCCTGGCCGGGGACGAGTTCGCGCGCAGCCAGAACGGCAACAACAACGCCTACTGCCAGGACAACGAGATCAGCTGGATCGACTGGGAGGGCGTCAGCGACGAGGGCTGGGCGCTGACCGACTTCGTCCGCCACCTGATCGGGCTGCGGCAGAGCCACCCGCTGCTGCGCCGCGGGCGCTTCTTCACCGGGGCCTACAACCCCGACCTGGAGGTGAAGGACCTCACCTGGATCACCCCCGCCGGCGAGGAGAAGACGACCGAGCAGTGGCAGGACCCGATGGCCCGCTGCCTGGGCATGCTGCTCGACGGGCGGGCGCAGGCCACCGGCATCAAGAAGGTGGCGTCCGACGCCACGCTGCTGCTCATCATCAACGCCTACCACGACGTGGTGCCGTTCAAGCTGCCGGAGGTCGCCGGCGGCAGCCGCTGGCTGACCCTGGTGGACACGACGGAGCCCGAACGGCTCGAGGTTGCCACCGCCCAGACCGGCGACGAGATCCCGGTCAACGGCCGCTCCCTGCTGCTGTTCGAGCTGATGCCCGACCGCCGCTCCGACATGGGGCTGAAGGCCGCCGCGCGGGCCCTGCGCGCTGCCTCCGGTCCGGGCGAACCGGTCGCGGCGATCACGCCGGACAGCATCGCGTCGGGCGCCAGCCCGGCCGAGACGGTGCAGCAACCGGGCGAGTGATCGCCCGATCCATCTAGGCTGGTGATGACCGACGGTGCGGCAGGACGCCGCACCGTCGGTCCTGATTTTTATATACAATTTTAGGCAAATAGACGATATCAAGACAGCGGACTGTCCGCATCGTTCCATTGCTTGTGTCGGCAACGCCGCAACGACATCAGGAGGTCTGGGCATGTGTCATGGCGACTACATCCGGTTCCTGGTCGCGGTCGAGGCCGACCCCGCCCTGCGCAAAGCGCTGCGGCGGGCGTCGCGTGGGCTTCTGACATTGGGCGATCTGGTCGATTTCGCCGCCGGCCACGGCTACCGCTTCACCGAGGCGGACATTCCCCTGGCCGCGGCGCAGCCCGTGGGCTGCGGAGCCGATTGATCCAGCCGGATACGGTCACGGCGGCGGGGCCGTGGTGTTGCAACTGCCGCGGACCGTCATCATGAGCCCGTCGTCGGACGGGAAGATGTCCTTCTCGGCGTCGCGCGGAATGGGAATTTTCTGACGGCGGCAGAACAGCAGGAGGATGCCGAGCGTCTTGCTGGGCATGAAGGCGACGTCCCGCACCTTCGCGGCACCCTGCTGCACCATGACCACCACGCCTCCGTCCGATTTCGGAACGACGGAGGCGATCAGGCCCAAGGGGAGATCGGTCTGATTCGGCACCTTCTGGTACCAACCGAAGGCTTTCTTGAGGGCCGAGTTCGTGAAGACAAGATGACGCGTTTCGAAAATCATTCCGGACCAGTTTCAGGCCCGGCCGCCCTCCAGTTCCGGGTTCAACCGGAACGTGATCGCACGCCCCAGTTTGGAGTCCCGCAGAAGGATCTGCTTGGTCTCCAGCAGCTTGATGGCCCGGTTGACATTGGGCCGCTGCATGCCGAGCGCATCAGCCAGTTCGGACTGGAGCACCGGCACGGGACGGTCGAAATGGAGCCGCCGGCTCAGGTAGGTGAACACACGAAGCGCCTCCAGGGTGATGTCCCGATCGGTCGAAACGGTCCTGGAGAGGAGGTCATGATGCTGCATGGCGGCCTCGGAACGCAAGTTGGCTCGGCGTCGCAGTCCGGCTGCGCAACGCGCCGGGCGTATAATTTCGCCTGCTCCGCAGGTTACCCCGCATTTGTTGTCCGAATGTGTCTCGTGCGTTTCGAAATTGACACAAAGCCGGGCCATTTGTGACGCCTTGGCCGGAACCCTTCCTCCGTCCCCCCGTTCCCGGAAGGAGCAACCGTCACGTGAGGAGGAGGGAACCCATGCATCGGCTCGTGCTGCTGCGGCATGGTCAGAGCGTCTGGAACCGCTCGGACCTGTTCACCGGCTGGACCGACGTCGATCTGACCGAACAGGGGGTGGCCGAGACCCGTCACGCCGCCGGCCTGTTGAAGCAGGCCGGATTCGATTTCGACGTGGCCTTCACCTCCGTCCTGAAGCGGGCGATCAAGACGCTCGACATCGTGCTGGAGGAGATGGACCGGATGTGGCTGCCGGTGCACAAGCACTGGCGCCTGAACGAGCGCCATTACGGCGCGCTCCAGGGGTTGAACAAGACGGAGACGGCGGCCCGCCACGGCGCCGATCAGGTCTTCCTGTGGCGGCGGAGCTGGGACGTCCCGCCGCCGCCGGTCGAGCCGGAGGACCCGTGCTCCGCGGTGTCGGACCGGCGTTACGCCGGCCTCGGGCGCGCGAATCTGCCCCGCGGCGAAAGCCTGAAGGACACCACCGAGCGGGTGATCCCTTTCTGGGAGGAGGGCATCTGCCCGGCCCTGCGGCTGGGCGCGCGGGTTCTGGTGTCGGCCCACGGCAACAGCCTGCGCGGCCTCGTCAAGCATCTCGACAAGGTGCCCGACCAGGACATCCCGCTGTTCGAAATCCCGACCAGCCGCCCGCTGGTCTACGAGCTGGGCGCCGATCTGGTGCCGCTGCGCCGGTACTTCCTGACCGACGGCGGCGGCACCGAGGAGATCACCTGGACCCGCCGGGACGACACCGGCCAGAGCGGGGTCGTGGCGGCGTGATACGATGAGCCCTTTCCTTCATTCCCTCTCCCCTCCGGGGAGAGGGAACGACCTCACCCGCCGGCGGGGCGTCGGCCGCGGTGCCCCGCCCCGCCCTTGCCGCGCTTGCGGCCGGGCAGCGGGTGGTGGAATTGCGGATGGCCGCCCTCCGCCGGGGCCGCTCCCTTGTCCGGGCCGCGCGCCCCGTCGGGACGGCGACCGCGCCGCTCGCCATGCCGCTCGCCCTGGCGCTCCTCGACCCGCCCGGCGTAGCAGCTGTCGCAGACCCGGAAGCGGTGGTTGGCCTTCAGCCGCGTGCCGCAGACCGGGCAGGCGCGGGCCAGAGAGCGTTCGGCCAGGGTCCGCTCGATGAAGGCGTTCAGCATGGCCCGGCGCTCCTGGCACAGGTCCATGTCCGGATAGGCGTCGGGGAAGCGGTAGGCCAGCCACGCGTAGGCAGTCAGCTCCTTCACGGCGCGCTCGGCCTTCTCCAGTTCCACGTCGGTGCCGACGCGGTGGTGGAAGCGTTCGGCGGCGTCGGGGGCGGAATTGCGGATCCCCTTGCCCTGGTTGGTCGCCCACAGCGCCAGCAGGCGCAGGTTGTTCTGGTCGCGCACGTCGATCGGGCAGCGCGCCAGCATGTCGCGCTCCGCCAGCGGCAGCTTCGCCCGGTCCACGGCCGTGGCGGCCTGGATGCGCTGCTCCAGGTCGGTCATGCGGAAGGTCTGGTTGGCGCGCAGCAGCTCCTGCCCCGCCGTGCGCAGCACCTTGGCGAGGCTGTCGGTGTCCAGCTCGCGCGCGATGGCCTCGACGTGGGTCAGGTTGGGGCTGATCCAGGCCCGCGGGTCCTCCGGCGGCACCGGCGGGGTGGTCAGCGCCCGGCGCACCGGGTTGATGTTCTCCCCCTCCAGCACCGCGACGCGGCCTTCCTCGTGCATGCCGAAGCGCCCCGCCCGCCCGCCGATCTGGCGGATTTCGGAGGAGTTCAGGTCGCGCTCCTCCCGCCCGTCGTACTTGCGGGTGGTCGACAGGACGACGCGGGCGACCGGCAGGTTCAGCCCCATGCCGATGGCGTCGGTCGCCACCAGCACGTCCGCCGAGCCGTCGCGGAAGCGCCGCGCCTCGGCCCGCCGCACCTCCGGCGACAGGGCGCCGTAGATCACCGCCACCGTGTGGTCGCGGGCCAGCAGTTCGCGCCGCAGCCCCATCACGTCCTTGCGCGAGAAGGCGATCACCGCGTCGCCGCGGCGGACATTCTCCAGCGCCACCCGCTCCTCCTGCACGCGCAGCGGCGACTTGCGGGTGAACTCCACGACCTCCAGCTCCTCCCCCAGCGCGGTGGCGAGGCGCTGCACGTAGGGGATGGCGTCGGCGGAGCCGGTCATCAGGATTTCCGGGGCGGCCACCCCGGCCACCGCCTGGGTCCAGGCCCAGCCGCGGTCGGGATCGCCGATCATCTGGATTTCGTCGATGACGCAGGCGCCCCAGACCTTGGAGGTGTTGACCATCTCGATGGTCGAGGAGGTGAAGGAGGCGCCGGGCCGCACATCGCGCTCCTCGCCGGTCACCAGGCTGCAGGCCCGCCCGCGCGTCTCCAGCGCCTCCTGCCCCTCCAGCGCCAACAGGCGCAGCGGGGCGAGGTAGCAGCCGCTCGGCGCCTCGGCCAGCCGGTCCATGGCGGCGTGGGTCTTGCCGGAGTTGGTCGGGCCGACGAACAGCCGCAGCTTGCGCACCATGGCGCGCGCCGTGGCGAAGCTGTCGAGATAGACGCCGAGGCCGGAGGCGTTCTCCAGCCGCTCCCGCCGGACCTTCAGACCGGCGCGGGCGGCGGCGGTGGAGAAGGCCTCCTCCAGCGCGTCGAGCAGGGTCTGCAGGCGCGGGATGCGGCCGCCGAAGCCGATCACCCGGCCCAGCTCGTCGGCGAAGCCCTTGGGCCGCCACGCCTCGCCGAAGCCGTTGGCGCGCTGCGCCATCGAGGCGAACCAGCCGTCCACCCGCCCGCGCGCCTTCTCGATGGCGGCGGAGGACAGGCAGGCCGCCTTGACCCGCTTGCCCAGGGTCTTCGCCTGGGGACGGCCGAAGCCCTCCTCCGCGGTCATCAGGCCCCACAGCTCCGCCTCGATGTCGGGCAGCGGGCCGAGCGCCACGCGGAACCGCAGCTTCAGCTTCCGGTCGGTTCCGGGAACGACCACCTCATGGACGACGGCGACCGACCAGCGGGCCGGGGTGCTGTCGGCATCCACCTCGATCCCGTCGCCGCGCACCACCGCGGCGATGGCGCGCAGCGCGTCGCGGCGATCGAACTCGTCGGCGGTGCCGGCTTGGCGGGGGGTGGTCTCGTCGTTGCTCATGAACTGGTCTTCTTCCATCGCCGGCCCCGGAGAGATCGGCCTGAGAAATCAAGGGACTGGTCGGGGGCTGGTGTGGTCCGGCGGTCTTGGTCCGACGGTCTTGGGGGGCTTCGCCGGACCTCGAACAGTGCCGCACCGCGGGGCGGACGCCCACCCCCTCTTCCGCACACCGGTGCCCCACGGGCGTACCTATATGGTCGGAGCCATAGGATAGGGCAAGCCGATTCAGGGGCTCCCCCGGCGTGGCCGGGCTAATTCGCCTGAACTTCCCCCTCTCCCATCCCACCGCTGCGAAAAAGGGGCGGTGCCGGCCACATCATTCCCTGTTGTCTGGCGGTCGCGTCGAAAGGGGTACCCGGTAACGGTCAAGCCGGCTGCCACCAATCGAAAGTGTTAGCAAGCAATATCGTCTTACTGCACCGCAAACCGTCGGGCATCATCGTTCCAGAGACAACGTAACCGTCGTCGCTTCGCAGATTTGGTTAGGAGATGTGCATGCCGACCCCTCGTGACGTCCTGGCACTGATCGAGAGAATACGGTGTATTTCTTGCGAGGACGAGCGCCATGCATTGATAAAGACATTGTCAGCCGTCGAGCGACCGACCATCCTGTCGTTCCTCAACGCTCACGGCGTGAACCTCTGCGCGGGGTCCTCCGCCGCGTGGTCGGCCTTCCGCGCCTCCGACGTCCTGTTGCGGGACGGGGTGGCGCTGGAGACCGCCCTGCCGTGGCTCGACCAGCCGGTCGGGCTGAACATGAACGGGACCGATTTCATCCCGCTTCTCCTCCGCCACCTGTCGCCCCGCCGGGTCGCCGTCTACGGCACCGCGGCGCCCTGGCTGGACGAGGGGATCGAGCGGCTGAAGGAGCGGACCCCGCATGACTATGTCGATGCCCAGCACGGGTTCCATTCCGTGGAGCATTACATCGCCCGTGCGCGGGAGATTGAGCCCGACGTCATCATCCTGGCCATGGGCATGCCCCGCCAGGAAGAGGTCGCGGCCCAGCTCAAGCGCGCGCTGGATCATAAGGTGCTGATCGTCAACGGCGGCGCCATCATCGATTTCCTCGCCGGGCGCTTCACCCGGGCCCCCGCCGCCCTCCAGCGCATCGGGCTGGAATGGGCGTTCCGGCTGGTCCAGGAGCCCCGCCGCCTGTTTCGCCGCTATTGCGTCGGCGCTTTCGGCTTCGCCCACACCGTCATGCTTATGCGCCGTGCCGCCATGCGTTCGTCCAGCGCCCCAGCACCCGCGCCCATGCATAAGGAGCTTTGAGTCGTGGAAAATCTGCCCCAAGTCAATCATGGCGGCCATCACGGCGGTCCGCCGGCTCCGGTTCCGGCATGGCCCGCCGCCCCCGGCCCGTCCCGGCGCAGCGAGTTCGAATCCCAGACCCCGTCCATGGGTCCCGACTTCCGCTTCATCCTGCGCGTGCTGGCCAGCCACAAGTGGCTGATCGCGGCCATCGTGGTGGTGCTGACCGGCCTGTCGGCCCTGGGCGTCTCCACGCTCAAGGACCAGTACACCTCCGAAGCGCTTCTGCTGGTCGACAACCGGCAGGTCCGCGTCGTCCGCGAGGTCGAGCAGGTGGTGGGCGCGATCCCCACCGAGGACGCGGCGATCCTGAGCGAGATCGAGATCCTGAAGTCGCCGCAGGTGCTGAACCAGGTGGTGAACGATCTCCAGCTCGCCCAGCATCCGGAATTCAACCCGCCGGCGCAGGAGGACGAGACGCTTCCGCTCGTCGAGCGCGCGGTGGCCTACGGCCGCGACCTCGCCTCGCGCTTCTGGGAGGGCACCCCGCCGGCCCCGGTCGCCTGGCTGCTGAGCCACGGTGACGAGGTGGCGCAGGACATCCGGGCGCGCGAGGCGCACGCGGCGCTGGGCAACGACCAGATCATCGCGCGCATCCACCGCAAGCTGGACGTCGCCATCGTCGGCCGGTCGCGCGTGATCCAGGTGCGCTTCACCTCCAAGGAGCCGCAGCTGAGCCGCGACGTGGTGGACGGCATCGTCCGCCGCTACATGGAAACCCGTCAGCAGATGGACCGCGACCTGTCGACCAGCGCGATCTCCTGGCTGCAGGACCGCATCGTCCTGCTGCGCAAGGAGGTGGCCGAGGCCGACGCCCGGGTCGAGGAGGCCCGCGTCAAGGGCGGCCTGCTGAAGGGCGGCACCGGCCTGATGGCCCAGAACGAGCTTGAGCAGACCCGCCTGCGCCTGAGCGAGGCCTCGGCCATCCGCGCCCGCTCGGTCGCCCAGGCCGACACGCTGGAGCGCAACCTGAAGGCCGGCAACTGGAACGCCATCGGCGGCAGCATCGCCTCGCCGGTCGTCGCCCAGCTCCGCGCCACGGTCGCCGCCATCTCCACGGAAATGGCCCAGCTCTCCCGCCAGTACGGTCCGAAGCACCCGCGCATCGTCGAGCTGCAGGGCCGCCTGAACGAGGCCAACTCTTCGCTCCAGCAGGAAATCCGCCGCGAGATCAACGGCGTCCGCGAAGCCGCCCAGGTCGCGGTCGAGCAGGAGACCGCGCTCCGCTCCATGATCACCCGCATGGAGGGCAGCTACGCCACCATGCAGGAGCAGGCCATCCCGCTGCGCACCCTGGAATCCGAGGCGACCGCCAAGCGCCAGCTTCTCGACAGCCTGCTGGGCCGTCTGGAAGAGGTCGAGGCCCAGAAGGACAGCCGCGCCTTCCCGGCCGCCGTTAAGCTGGTCTCCGCGCCGCAGGTGCCGCACGAGCCGTCGGGTCCCTTCCGCGTCCTCCTGCTGCTGGCCGGCTTCGTCGCCGCCCTCGCGCTCGCCATCTTCAGCGTCTTCGGTCTGGAGCTTCTCCAGCGCCGCATCCACACCCCGGACGCCGTGCGCCGCATCCTGGGCGTCGGCACCGTCCACATCGTGCCGCACCACAGCGACCGTGGGGCCAAGGGCCGGCTCTACAAGATCTTCCAGCGCCATCCCTTCTCGCTGTTCAGCGAATCCCTGCGCGCCCTGTTCCGCAACCATCTGTCGGATCTCGGTCCGGTCGGTGCGCTGGCGGTGACCTCGGCCCGCCCGCAAGACGGCAAGACCTCGCTGACGCTCGCCGTCGCCCAGGTCGCCAGCCAGGCCGGCCGCCGGGTGGTGGTGGTGGACACCGACTTCCGCCGCTCCCGCATGGAAGGGCTGTTCGACCTGTCCACCAAGAAGGGCCTGTCTGACTGGATCGCCGGTGACGCCACGCTGGACGAGATCGTCCACACCTCCGACGACGTGCCCTTCGCCATGGTTCCGGCGGGCAAGCTGAACCCGATGACGCTGGACCGCTTCAACGTCGACAGCCTGGTGCAGCTGATGGCCGGCCTGTCCCCCAGCTTCGATCTGGTGGTGTTCGACACCGCCCCGGCGCTGGCCGTGTCGGATGCCCGCATCGTCTGCGGCGCCGCCTCCAAGGTTCTCTTCGTCACCCGCTGGGGCCACACCACGGCGAGCGACCTGGACGCGGTGGCCGACCTGGGTCCGATCGACCACAGCAAGTTCGTCTGCGTGATGACCGACGTGAACCTGAAGAAGGCGGCCAGCAAGGGCTACCAGGGTCCGTACAACAGCTACGTCGCCACGCGGAAATACTACGGCGACCAGACCCTGCGCGCCGCGCCGTAAGCGACGTCTCCTTCACCTCTGCCTGCATAGCCCTCTCCCCTCCGGGGAGAGGGTGGCCCGGAGGGCCGGTGAGGGGGTTGTGCTTGTGAGGGACGTTCCGACACGCACAACCCCCTCACCCTAACCCTCTCCCCAAGGGGAGAGGGAATTTTCATTTCATCGCAAACCACACGAGGCCCGACGCCCATGGCCCAGACCTCGCCAAAAGCCACCTCGCCAAAAGCCCTCTCCTTCACGCGCCGGGACGCCTTGCGCGCCGCCGCAGCCGCCGCGGTGCTGGCAAGCTGCAAGGCCGCCGCCGGCCCCGCCGTCGCCGAGGCGGCGTCCGTTGCCGCGGTGCCCAACCCCACCCTGCGCGACGCCTGCCGGGCCGCCGGCATTCTGCACGGCGCCGCCCGCGACCATCTGATCGAGCCGGAAGACCCCATGCTCGACACGCTGATGGCGCGGGAATGCGACGTGGTGACGCCCGAGAACGGCGGCAAATGGGCCGTCTTCCAGCCGCAGGAGGGCAATTTCGACTGGGGCCGCTTCGATGCCGGGGTGGAGCTGGCCCGCCGCATCGGCGCCAAGCCCAATTGGCACTGCGCCCTGTGGCAGCACATGGGCATGCCCGACTACATGACGCTGCCGGCCAGCCGCCAGCGCGCGCTGGGCATCGCGGAGAGCGCCTATTTCTCGGCCGACGGCACGCTGTCCGAGGACAATTACTGGCCGCGCTTCACCGCCATGGTCGCGGCGGTCAAGCAGCGCTACGGCGACAATTTCTACCGCATCGACGTGATGAACGAGGCCTTCTTCTGGGAAACCGAGCGCAGCCACCCGCAGGAGCAGGACCGCTACGGCTTCCGCAAGGGCATGTGGTGGGTGGTGGCCGGCGGCGCCAAGGGACCGGAGTGGCTCGACCCCTTCTTCCACCACATCCGCAAGGAATTCCCCTCCGCCAAGCTGGTCATCAACGAATTCGGCATCGAGATCGACGAGGGCTGGCAGCAGCGCAAGCGCGCCTATTTCCAGACTTGGCTGACCGACGCGGTCAATCGCGGCGTGCCGATCGACGGGGTGGGGCTGCAGAGCCATCTGATGGCCGGCAAGCCCTACGACCGCGAGGGCATGAAGGGTTTCCTGCGGGCCATGGACCGGCTGGGCCTGCCCATCCACATCACCGAGTTCGACGTGAACGAGAAGCATTTGCCGCGCTCCTGGTCGCGGGCGGAGAAGGACCGCGCCATGGCCTTCCTGGCCGGGCAGTATCTGGGCGACATCGCCGGCAACGCGCGGCTGGCCGAGCTGTGCTGGTGGCACCTGCGCTCCGACCTGAACTACATCTCCCGCGAGATGCCGGAGTTGAAGCCCCACCCCTCCCCCTACGACGCGGCGTCGCGCCCGCTGCCGCTGTACGAGGCGTCGGTGCAGGCGCTGCGCGGGCGCAACCGGTCGGGGTGAGGCCAGTCGGGGTGACTCCGGCCGGGAGGCGGCGCGGTACCCCTTCCGGCCCCGTTACCCCGCCCGATCGCGCGGCCCGTTGCGCCGTCCGCGCCTGTAAGGATTTCCGACAACGACCTTAGATTAGCGGAACAGCGGCGTTTCTCCCAACGAGGTGATCTGTGGACACGTTGACGTCGGATGAGCTGGTCGCCCGCTACAAGCGGAAGTTCGGTCTGGCCCCGAACTACCCCCTCAGCGAAACCATGGTCCGCCAGCATTGGGACCTGGAACGCCAGCTCGCCCGCGAGCTGCTGGATTCCCGGCGCGAAGAGCGCTGGACGGTGTTCGAGCGGAACTACACCACCCTCTACAGCGCGTGCCCCTGGCTGAACGACGCGGTGGACACGGCGGCGCAGAACGACGAGCTGGACTTCCGCCACTTCCTGACGCTGCTCAAAGGCACGCGGGACGTCTACGAAGTCGGGTCGGGCAAGGGCCGGCTGCTCAGCTATCTGGCCCGCCACGGCCACCGCTGCGTCGCCACCGAGATCACCCGCGAGCGCGGCGAGCGCTGGACCGACGAGCGCTCCAACGTGACGTGGCGCTGCTGCGACGGCGTCAACCTCGCCGAGTTCGAGCCGCGCGGCCATTACGACGCCGTCGTCTCCACCCACGTCATCGAGCATCTCCACCCCGAGGACGTGTCCGTGCACCTGTCCAACGTGCACGCCATCCTCAAGCCGGGCGGCCGCTACGTGCTCAGCATGCCGCACAAGCACGCCGGGCCGATGGACCTGTCGGAGGTCTTCGGGCTGGATGAGCCGATCTGCATGCATCTGCGCGAATACACCTGGAGCGAGACCGAGCGCGCGCTGCGCGAGGCCGGCTTCACCCGGATGGAGGCCGTCTACATCGCCCCGATGGCGGTCCGCCGGCGCATGCACATCCATGGGTCCGGTCGCGCATACCTCGCCTATGTGAAGGCCGTGGAATCCTTCATGGGAGCGATGCCGTTAACCCTACGGCGCAAGCTCGGCAAGCTCGGCCAGCTCTACCTGTTCCGGCCGGAGGTCTTCATGGTGGCTCACAAAAGTCACGAGGGCTGAGGCGGCGGATTTCGGAAACCATTCTGTAACAAGACTTTACACTTCTCCCTCCCCGTGGCCGCAAGGCCCCACTGTGGCGCGGAAACCGCAGCGAAGGCGGTTTCTCGCGCCTCATTCTTTTCACAGCCCAGCGTGGCTTTTGAGCCGCATTTCCCTAAAATCCGAAATACCTCGTTAACCAATTGGGCCTCACCTTTGCTCCACCGAAAATGGAGAGAGGTTACTTCCAATGGCAACGACCACCACGGGTCTCGTCGACACGACCTTCGTCGTCAACGCCTCGGGGCAGGCTGCCGGCGGGATCTGGCCGCAGTTCCGGCTGCTCCTGGATGGTGTCAACCTCGGCCAGGCGACGGTCAGCTCGACCAGCGACGGCCGCTACACCTTCAAGGCCCAGGTCGCACCGGATCAGGCGCACAAGCTGCAGATCGTCTACTTCAACGACGGCTTTGTGAACGGGCAGGACCGCAACCTGCTCGTCAAGTCGCTGGAAGTGAACGGCAAGTCCGTCGCCTCCACCAGCTCGCTGGTCAGCTACGACCGCGGCGCCTCCGACGGCAAGGACGTGATTCCCGGCCAGGAAGGCATGTGGTGGGACGGTTCGCTCGATTTCGCTCTGACCAAGGATTATTTCCCGGTCCCGACGCCGCCGGCCCCCGCCGGCAACACCCAGGTCATCCTGAACCTGCAGGGCAACGCCGCAGCCGGCGTCAACGCGCATTTCAACCTGCTGATCGACGGCAAGAAGGTCGGCGAGGGCATGGCCGGCACCTCGGCCAAGGACTACGCCTTCTCGATCAACGCCACGGCGGATCAGGCGCACAAGGTCCAGATCCAGTACGACAACGACGCCACGATCAACGGCCAGGACCGCAACCTGCTGGTCAACAAGATCACCATCAACGGCAAGTCGGTCCTGCCCACCGACAGCATCGTCACCTATGACAAGGGCGCCTTGGACGGCAAGGACGTGGTCAAGGGCCAGTCCGGCATGTGGTGGAACGGCACGCTGGTCGTCGACGCCGACAAGAGCTTCTTCGCCGGCTCCTCGAACCCGAACAACCCCACCACCCCGACCAACCCGCCGGCCCCCACCCCGACCAAGCCGACCCTGTCGGTCAGCGACGTCTCGGTGACGGAGCCGACCGGCAAGACCACCGGCATCGCGCCGGGCTTCCTGCACACCGAGGGCGGCCAGATCATGGACAGCAGCGGCAAGGCCGTGAAGCTGACCGGCGTGAACTGGTTCGGGTCCGAGGGCTACGCCTTCGCGCCGCAGGGGCTGTGGATGGACAGCTACCAGAGCCACATGAACCAGATGAAGGATCTGGGCTTCAACACCATCCGCCTGCCCTACTCCGACGCGATGCTCGACAACGGCCGCATGCCGACCGGCATCGACTATTCGAAGAACCCCGACCTGCGCGGCAAGACCTCGCTGGAGGTCTTCGACAAGATCATCGACTACGCCGACAAGATCGGCATGAAGATCATCCTCGACCACCACCGCTCCGGCGATGGCGCGTCGGCCAACGAGAACGGGCTCTGGTACACCAGCCAGTACCCGGAATCGAAGATGATCGAAAACTGGAAGATGCTGGCGACCCGTTACAAGGGCAACGACGCCGTCATCGGCGCCGACCTGCACAACGAGCCGCACAACCCGGCGACCTGGGGCGACGGCGGCCCGAACGACTGGGCCCGCGCCGCGGAGCGCATCGGCAACGCCATCCAGTCGGTCAACAAGGACTGGCTGCTGATCGTCGAGGGCGTCGAGACCTATCAGAACCAGTGGTACTGGTGGGGCGGCAACCTGCTGGGCGAGAAGAACTACGAGGTCAAGTTCAACGAGCCGGGCAAGCTGGTCTATTCGGTCCACGACTACGGCCCGTCGCTCTACATGATGGACTGGTTCAAGGCCAACAACTTCCCGAACAACATGCCGGCGAAGTGGGACCAGATGTGGGGCCACTTCATCCAGAACGACGAGACCCCGATCCTGGTCGGCGAGTTCGGCAGCCGCATGGAAACCGCCATCGACAAGGCGTGGATGCCCAAGCTGATCCAGTACATGAACGGCGACTGGAACGGCGACGGCAAGATCGACCTCGCCGCGGGTGACCAGGGGGCGAGCTGGACCTACTGGGCCTGGAGCCCCGGTTCGGGCGACACCGGCGGCATCATGAACGACAGCTGGAAGGTGGACTACAACAAGTACAACGCCATCAAGGCGGGCCTGTACAGCAGCACTGCCGCCAGCCCGGTCACCACCGACGCCGTGTTCACGGTGAAGCTGTCCCAGGCCTACAACCAGACGGTGACGGTGGACTACGCCACGGCGGACGGCACGGCCAAGGCCGGTTCGGACTATCTGGCGACCAGCGGCAAGCTGACCTTCGCCGCCGGCGAGACCACCAAGACGGTCGCCGTCAAGGTGCTGAGCGACGACGTGGTCGAGGGTGTCGAGACCTTCAACCTGAAGCTCTCCAACCCGACGCAGGCGACCATCGCCGACGGGACCGGCATCGGCACCATCAACCCGCCGGGCACCGCCCAGGCCCTGTCGGCGGACCTGCTGGCCCACAGCCTGGCCCAGGACACGGCGACGGTGCAGTCGGTGGGCGTGCAGTCCACGCTCGACCTGTCGTCGGTCGACTTCTCGCACATGATGACGGTGGAGGCCGTGAGCCTGATGCTCGAGCATCAGGCCGCGTAACGACCGCGGAAGCGGTGAAGGTCCCCTCTCCCGCCCCGGGAGAGGGTGCCCGCGTAGCGGGCGGGTGAGGGTCGTACGAGGATCAGGCACCGATCCTTGGCGGCACCCTCACCCTTCCCACGCTGACGCGTGGGCCCCTTCCCTCTCCCGAGGCGGGAGAGGGAAAATCTCAGGACGCCGATTGCAGGCGGCGGACGCGGCCCAGCAGCAGCTTGCCCAGCATCGCCCGGCCCGTCGATCCCATGCCCGGACCGAACACCGCCGCCGCCAGGAACACCAGCACCAGCAGCACCTTCTCGGCGGTGAAGGCCGGGTCGACCGCGGTGCCGAACAGGTACCAGCCCGCCGCGTAGGCGAAGGCCGCCGGCACCAGGATCCAGCCGATGCGCACGGCGTTCAGCGGGACCTCGTCGCGGCAGATGCGCCGGCGCACCGTCTCGGTCAGGACGATCTGGAAGACCTCGCGCCCGAGGTTGGCCAGAGCGGCGCCGAGCAGGCCCCACTGCCAGACCAGCGCCAGGGCCAGGGCCGAGCCCACCGCGAGGCTGGCCGCGGAGATCCAGGGCAGCACGCCGACGCGCTTGGCCTTCAGGATCGCCACCTCCGGATTCATCCGCACCCCGTGCAGCACATAGGCCAGCACCAGGAAGGGCATGCTGGTCAGCACCGGCGTGTAGTCGGCCGACGCGATCAGCCAGAGGATCTCCGGCGCGGTCAGCGCCAGCCCCAGCCCGGCCCCGGTCAGCAGGACGACGAACAGGTGGAAGACGAAGTCCGCCTGGCCGTGGTCCGCCGCGCCGTGCTGGGACTCCAGCCGGCTGACCGACCAGATCTGCAGGAAGGAGGCGGTGAGGAACATGAAGAGGATCTGCGACAGCCGCATCCCGAAGGCGAACAGCCCGACCGCCGCGGTGGACAGCAGGATGTTCAGCAGCCAGCGCGAGACGAAGTTGTTGGCGATGTCGAGCAGCGACTGCGGCGCGTATGGCAGCCCCAGCGCCGCCACCCGCTTCAGGATCGGCAGGGAGAAGGAGAAGCCCGTGTCCTTCAGGATCGCCACCACCAGCAGGAGGCCGAGCGCCAGGAAGGACGCGCCGTTCGCCAGGAAGATGCCCTCCACCCCGAGGCCGAGCGCCCATAGGAACAGCAGGTTGAAGGCCAGCAGGGCGACGACCTTGGCCAGCGACACCAGCAGGCACAGGCCCGAGCGCTTGCGCGCCCGGTAATAGGCCAGCGCCAGCTCGAACAGGGTGGTCAGGGCGACCCCGGCCAGCGCGATCGCCATCACCGCGGCGTGGCCGGTATCGCCGAACATCGCCCAGCTTCCCGCCATGCCCAGCGGCCAGGCCAGCCCGACCATCGCCACCGACGTGCCGACCACCGCCAGCAGGCAGGTGCTGGCGACGCGGCGCCGGTCGCCCTCTTCCGCGTGCTCGAAATAGACGGCGGTGAAGGCGTTGTTCATGCCGATCATCAGCATGACCGCCAGCAGGTCGGCGACCACCACCACCAGCGCGTAGACGCCGAATTCGGAAGGGCTGAGAAGCCGTGTGTAGAGCGGCAAGAGCAAAAGCCCGGCAGCCCGGTTCACCACGTTGGCCAGCATGAACAGCCAACCGTGTTTCAAGATCGTCGCTGCTTCGGACGCCATCAGGAACTCCGCCTAGAACTCCGGTGGGGCGGCGCTGCCGCACCCGCGAACGCAATTCCGATGATTGGAACCGGACCGGGACGTTTCAATTTCGCGTTGGTGCCGTCGTCGTCCTCTTCGGACGTATCCCGATGGCAACCCGTCCCCCCACCCCGGCTCTCCCCCGCTTTCGCAGGGGAGGGAGATGATCGCGGAGCGGTGGCGGTCCCCTTCCCTGCGAAAGCGGGGGAGGGTCAGGGAGGGGGCAACACGGTTCACCAGTCAGGCAGACAACCGGCCCAGCCTGCGAGGGCACTCCACCGCGATCAACGGGGCGTTGGAGACACCCCCTCATCCGGAATCGCCCAACGGAGTCTTATGGGATACGTCCGTGCCTCCACCTCGGCGGGACGGGCAGGCCAACCTGAGGGAAACGCACCGCCGCCCGGTGGCGCACCCGACCATAGGGGAGCGGGAACATCCCTCGAATACCCCCAATTTGCGGGGAGGAAAGGAGTAGCCGGGGAGCGGCGGTGGCAGCGCCGCCACCGATCCGGATGATCCGGACGAAGTCACCCACTTTCCTTAATCTCTTCACACTCATCCAAGGGAATCCACTCTGGATGTAAGGGGTATCGCCGCTGGCGGGGGAAGCCTCTTGTGATTTGTTGATTGACGGCGGCCTTTATCCTAATTCGTGGAGAACAGCGCAACCTCCTGATCTGTCTGCACAGAGCCAAGGCACGCGCTGATATTTGTGTGTCTTTCGAAACACAGAAAGACTCAAAGAAAAAGCTGATGAGAGACCGTCTTACGCTGCGGCGCGTTAGGTCAGGCGCGAGGCGGATGACATTCCGTTTCACACATAAATGGGACCTGCGATGAGCAAACTCGACCCAGAAGCGGTCATCAATCTGGCCCCGGTGAAGAAGACGGCCATGCCGACGGTGGGACCCGGGCTGCTGTTGGCTCTGTCCGACGGCTTCATGCTCGCCCTGCTCGGCTGGACGCTCATCCAGCTGTTCGGAAGCGACACCCTGACTCCGGAAGCGGACCTGTCGCAGCGCGCCCTGGTCACCGGCCTCATGCTGGTGCCGCTGGTGAAATCGGTTTTCGGAATTTATTCGCTGGGCCGCTTCGATTACCTGGAGCGCACCCGCCGCACGTTCCAGGCGGCCCTGCTGTCGGTCGCCGTGCTGGCCGTGCCCTTCATCGTCATGGACGGCTTCCGCTCCTTCTTCGTCGAGGCGCTGTCGGTCGCCCTGATCGGCTTCGCGATCACCTACGCCGCCGACCTGCTGCTGGTGCACGGGCTGATGGCCAGCGCGCTGAACTGGCGCACCCCGGTGGTGATCGTCGGCGCCGGCCCGCAGGGTGCCGCCATCGCGGAGAAGCTGCAGCGCCTGCCCTGGCTGGGGATGCGTCCGGTCTGCTTCTTCGACGACGACGACACGCTGTGGCAGACCCGCGTCGCCAACCTGCCGGTGGTCGGCTCGACCGACCTGCTCGCCAAGTCCCCGGCCTACGCCCAGCAGGCCCAGGCGGCCATCGTCGCCGACATCGGGCGCCATGGCGCGGACCTGACGACTCTGGTCGGCCGGCTGCCCTTCAAGCAGGTCTATTGCCTGCTGGGCGAGGGCAACGTCAGCGCCGTCGACGCCACCTACCACAACCTGCACGGTTCGCTGGCCCTGCGCGTCTCGGTCCGTCCGCCGACCAGCTACCTGCGCATCCGCCGCGCGCTCGACATCCTGCTGTCGGGCCTCCTGCTGGTGGCGGTGGCGCCGCTGATGCTCGGCATCGCCGCGGCGATCCGTCTGGACAGCCCCGGTCCGGTGATGTTCCGCCAGAAGCGCTGGGCCGGCGGCGACAAGACCTTCGACGTGCTGAAGTTCCGCTCGATGCACATCAACGCGGAGGAGCATCTCCAGCGCCTGCTGGAGAACGATCCGAAGATGCGCGAAGAGTACATGACCTACCACAAGCTGACCTACGATCCGCGGATCACCCCGATCGGCCGCTTCCTGCGCAAGACTTCGCTCGACGAACTGCCGCAGCTGGTGAACATCCTGATGGGCGACATGAGCCTGATCGGCCCGCGCGCCTACATGCCCAAGGAACTGCCGGAGGTCGGCGCCTCGGCCGAGGTCATCGGCTCCGTCCGTCCGGGCCTGACCGGCTACTGGCAGGTGTCGGGGCGCCACCGCACCACCTTCCAGGAACGCGTCGCGATGGACGTCTTCTATGTCCGCAACTGCGGCCTGCTGTTCGACTTCTACATCCTGTGCAAGACGGCGGTGATCGTCCTCAAGGGCGAAGGGTCATGACCCCGCAGCGCTCCATCCAGGCCCCTCTTCCCAACCGGGAGAGGGGCTTTCCCTTTTCTGGGCTCCGCTCCGACGCCGCCGGGACCGGCCGTCATAGGCCCTGCGGGACCCGCAAGATCGGGGTGGATGGCCCAACCGGAGGTAGCCCCGATGGGGACGGCCTCCTTAGGCCTAATGCCTCCGCCCGGCTACAGGTCCGGGCATCGGGTTGGCATCTTCAGAAAACGATGCGGTGCGCCCGCCATGGGCGTTCACTGCCATAGCAGCCCTTTTCACCGGAACAGCGGCCCCATGAAAGTCCTCGAAGTTCTGGAAAAGAGCATCACCGTCTTCTGCATCGTCTCGTTCGGCGGCTCGGTGCTCCCGGCGCTGCTGACCGGCGGCGGAACGACCGATCCGGACGCGCCGGGCGCGGTGATCTACTTCATGGCCGTCTACGTCATGATCCTGGGCCTGATCGCGCTGCGGCCCAGCCTGGCCTTCCGCATCCCGACGGGAAGCCCGGCGGTGTCGCTGATCGTGGCGCTGGCCTTCCTGTCGGCCCTGTGGTCGATCTACCCGGACGTGACGCTGCGCCGCGCGGTGGCCTTCCTGTTCACCACCGCCTTCGCCGTCTATCTGGCGCTGCGCTACACCTTCCCGGAAATCATCCGGATGCTGGCGACCGGCCTGTCGATCCTGATGGTGCTGTCCTACGCCTCGGTCTTCGCCATGCCGGCGGTCGGGCTCGACCACGAGCAGCATGTCGGCGCCTGGAAGGGCATCTTCTGGCAGAAGAACGTGACCGGCCGCATGATGGTCTGGCTGGTGCTCTGCCTGCTCTGGCTCGATTGGACGCGCGAGGGCAAGCGCTGGGTGGTCCGGCCGCTGCTGCTGATGGCCCTGCTGCTGATCGTGATGAGCCGGTCGGGCACCGGCCTGGTGACCTCGATCCTGGTCGCCGGCCTGCTGCTGGCCAGCGGCTTCGTGCGCGGCGGCATCCGCAGCTTCGCCCCGGCCATGGCCTTCGTCCTGCTGGTCGCGGTGGTCGGCATCACCAGCGGCACGACTTTCTGGCACGACATCCTCTACATGCTGGGCCGCGACCCGACGCTGACCGGACGCACGGTGCTGTGGGAACACACGCTGATGTCGATCCAGGACCGCTTCCTGCTCGGCTGGGGCTACGGCGCCTACTGGTACGGAGCCTACGGTCCGGGCAGCACCTTCACCCAGGGCTGGGGCATCAACTCCGCCCACAACGGGTGGATGGAGGCGTGGCTCGACCTCGGCCTGCCCGGCGTGATCCTGACGGCGATGCTGATGGGCCGCCTGCTGATCCAGGGCTTCGGCGCCATCCGCTACAGCGAGAACCGCGCCGAGCCCGCCTGGATCTTCACCGTCGGCTGCGCGCTGCTGCTGATCTCGGTGTCGGAGAGCGTGTTCCTGGAACGCCATTCCCTGAACTGGATCGTGCTGGTGATCGCGGTGACCCGTCTCGTGCAGCGCCGTCGCTGGGCGAAGATGCAGGCCCGGATGCACGACCAGCAGCAGGCCGCCCACGCCGGCTTCGCCAGCTCCTCCCCCTACGGAACCTCCTACGGCGGGCCGTCGGCCGCCGGCTGGAGCGGTCCGGCCCGGCCCGGCTGACGGATACGGAGGCCCCCGCATGTTCCATCCCCCGAAATCTCCGTCGCGACAGAAGGTAGTGTCATGACGCCCCCGCAAGAGATGGTCACCGTCGTCATCCCCACCCGCAACCGGCCGGACATGGTCGCGCGGGCCGTGGAGAGCGCCCTGGCCCAGACCTACGCCCCGCTCGAAGTCGTCGTCGTCATCGACGGCCCCGACCCCGCCACCGAGGAGCGTCTGAGGGCGTTCGGCGATCCGCGCCTGACCGTGATCGCGCTGGAACAGAACCGCGGCGCCGCCGGTGCCCGCAATCTGGGCGTGGAACGCGCGGAAGGCGCCTGGATCGCCTTCCTCGACGACGACGACGAATGGATGCCGGGCAAGATCGCCCTGCAGATGGCCGCCCGCCCGCCCGGCGTGCGCTACCCGATCATGAGCTGCCGCTGCAAGGTGGTCACCGCCCGCGGCGACTTCGAATGGCCGCGGCGCCTGTGCACCCCGCGGGACCGGATCGGCGACTACCTGTTCGTCCGCCACGGGCTGTTCAAGGGCGAGACCTTCGCCCCCACCACCACCCTGCTCGCCCCGAAGGCGCTGCTCCAGCGCCAGCCGATCCCGAAGTCGGCCTTCGACGACTGGGAGTGGCTGATCTCCTGCGGGCAGATCGAAAGCTGCGCCCTGGTGACGGTGCCCGAGGTGCTGGCGATCCATTATACGGAATCCGACCGCATCACCCTGTCCACCTGCCACAACATCGACATGGCCCTGAACTGGGCGGAGTCGGTGCGGCCCCGGCTGTCGCCGCGCGCCTACGCCAGCCTGCTGCTCCAGGCGACCGGCGGGGAGCAGGCGGCGCGGACCCCGGCGGTGCGCAAGCGCATCCTGAAATCGGCGCTGCGCGACGGCGCGCCGACCCCGATGGCGCTGACCACCTTCCTGATGCATTCGCTGATGCCGGTCGGGCTGCGGCGCCGGCTGCGTCAGGCCATCTTCTCGGCTCCCGGCGCGGCGTGAGGGCAGAATGGGTTTGATGGACATGGGTTTCCGGCGCAAGAAGGCGGCCCGCGCCTGCATTGTCTTCGCCACCCCCGGCGCGCTGGACGGCGGCGGGGGGATTGGGCGGATGACGGGCTACATCGTCGACGCCTTCCAGAACAGCTCGGCCGCCCCGGACACCGTGGTGCTCGACACCCGCGGCACCGGCAGCGCCCTGCTGTCGCCGGTCTATCTGGCCGGCACGCTCGCGCGGCTGGGCGCCCTGATGCTGCGCCGCCGCCCGACGGTCGTGCACATCAACGTGTCGGAGAACGCCAGCGTCTGGCGCAAGGCGGTGGTCCAGCTCTTCGCCGGTCTGTTCTCATGCCCCACGGTCGTGCATCTGCACGGCGCGTCCTTCATGGAGTATTTCGACAAGGGGCCGGTGTCCCGCGCGATCAGCCGCTGGCTGTTCGACCGCTGCGGCATCGCCCTGGTGCTCGGCGAGAGCTGGCGGAACTTCCTGGTGCAATCGGTCGGGACGGACCCGCACAAGGTGCGCGTGCTCTACAACGCCGTGCCGGACATCGGCGCCGACCTGCCGGTCCGCGCGGCCCCGCCGGAGGGGGCGATCGTGTCGCTCCTCGTGCTCGCCAACCTGTCGGAGCGCAAGGGCATCGGCACGCTGCTGCGCTCCTGCCGGCTGATGAAGGACCGGGGCTTCCGCTTCCGCGTGACCATCGGCGGCGGCGGCGACGTCGAGGGCTACCGCCGCATGGCGGCGGAGCTGGGCGTGGACGGCGAATGCCGCTTCGAGGGCTGGATCTCCCGCGAGCAGGCGCACGCCCATTTGCGCAACCACGACATGCTGCTTCTGCCCTCGACCCATGAGGGGTTGCCCATGGTGATCCTGGAGGCGCTGTCCACCGGCATGCCGGTGGTCACCACCCCGGTCGGCTCGATCCCGGAGGTGCTGACCGACGGGGAGACGGCGCGCATCGTCCCGGTCAACGACCCGGAGGCGCTGGCCCACGCCGTCCGCGACCTCGCCGCCCAGCCGGCGCTCTACGCGCGCCTGTCGGCGCAGGGGCGCCGGCTGTTCCTGGAGAAATTCGTCATCGAGTCCTATGGCCGCAGCCTTCAGGACATCTATGCGGAGCTGAACCGCCCCGACGCCGTCCGGCGCCCCTCATTGGGAGCGCTGCCCGACGCCGCGGCGGCCAAGCCATCGCTGACCCGCGCGGGCCGACAGTAAGAACCCATTTTCTCCGCGGGGTCCTTTAATTCCTTCCTCCCTGAAGCTTCGCGAGGGGAGCGCGACAGTCAGGAGCGGATATGATCTACATCGTTTCACCCGGCGGCACGCTCGAAAAGGGCGGCATGGGGCGAATCGTCGACAACTTCACGACAGACCTGCGGGAAAACCGTCCCGACGTGAAGTTCGAGGTGATCGACAGCTACGGGCCGGACGCGAAATTCCACCTGATGCCTTTCTACTTCGCCGCCGCGCTGCTGCGCCTGTTCGGCTGCTTCGCGACCGGCAAGGCCCAGCTCGTGCACATCCACATGGCGGAGTATGGCAGCGTCCTGCGCAAGGGGCTGATTGTCGCCATGGCTTCGCTGTTCCGGGTGCCGGTCGTCCTGCATCTGCACGGCGGGCGTTTCCCGAAGCATTACGAGGACGCCAAGCCGCTGTCCCGCTGGGCCATCCGCCACATGATGGAGATGACCAGCGAGGTGGTGGTGCTGGGCGAATACTGGCGCAACTGGGTGGTCACCACCTTCCCGGCGGTGCGCCGCACGACCCTGCTGCACAACGCCGTGCCGGGGCCGGAAACCATCCCGGAGCGCGCGGAGGACGGGCCGGTGCGCCTGCTGTTCCTCGGCCGCCTGATCAAGCTGAAGGGCATCGACGTGCTGCTCGACGCCCTGGCGTCGGAGGCCTGCCGCAGCCGCTCCTGGCAGCTGACCATCGCCGGCGACGGCGACCTGGAGACCTACCGCGCCCAGGCCAAGGCGCTCGGGCTTGAGGAGCGCGTGCGCTTCACCGGCTGGCTCGACCAGACCGGCTGCCGCAAGGAGCTGGTGCAGGCCCATGTGCTGGTCCAGCCCTCGATGTTCGAGGGGCTGCCGATGTCGGTGCTGGAGGCCATGGCCAACGGCCTGACCATCGTCGCCACCCCGGTCGGCAGCGTGGGCGACGCCATCGCCGACGACGAGACCGGCCTGCTGGTGCCGCCGGGCGACCGGGCGGCCCTGGCCGAGGCGCTGGCCCGCGTGATCGACGACGCGGAGCTGCGCCGCCGGCTGGGCCAGGGCGCCCGCCGCCGCTTCGAACGGCAGTTCGACATCGCCGTCTACCGGGAGCGCATCGTCGAGATCTACCGCCGCAACGCCCGCGGCTGGCTGTCCGAATCGGCGCCCGCGGCGTCGATCGGGCCGCGCCGGGCGCGCTCCGGCTGACGATCCCACCGATCCGGGCCCGGTTCAGAACCGGGCCCGTCCTGCCTTTCAACCGGTCCGCAACCGCCTCGCCAGACAGAACGAAGGACCGGACACACAGCAGAGGTCCAATCCCCATGAAGCAAGCCATCGCGGCCGGAATCGTGCGCTGGACGGGAGTCGGTGCCCTGTTCCGAAATCTGTTCGCGCGCCGGAACGTGACGATCGTCGTGTATCACGATCCGGACCCGGAGGTGATGCGCGCGCATCTCGCCTGGTACGCCGAACGCTACAGTTTCACCACGCTGGACGCGGTGGCCGATGCGCTGGAAAGCGGGCGGTGGGGTGACCTGCCGCCCTATCCGCTTGTCATCACCTTCGACGACGGCCACCGCAACAACGCCCGCCTGGAATCCCTGTTCACGGAATTCGGGGTGCGCCCGACCATCTACCTGTGCAGCCGCGTGGTCGGCACCGCCCGCCCCTATTGGTGGAAGACCGCCGCCGCCGGGCGAATCGGCGCCGAGACTTTGAAGCGCCTCCCCGACCCGGAGCGGCGCCGCCGGCTTGCCGAGGCCGGCGACGATCCCGACCGGGACGGCGCCGACCGCCAGTCGCTGACCTGGGACGAGGTCCGGCGTCTGGCCACCGTCACCGACTACGGCGCCCACACCCGCACCCACCCGATCCTCCTGCAATGCGACGACCAGCGCTGCGCCGAGGAGATCGCTCTGTGCAAGACCGAGCTGGAGGAGGCCACCGGCCTGCCCTGCCGCCATTTCGCCTTCCCCAACGGCGATTTCAGCGACCGCGAGGTGGCGATCATCCGGCAGGCCGGCTACCGAACCGCCCGCACCATCGATCCGGGCTGGAACGGCCCGAAGGCCGACCCGCTGCGCCTGCACGCCGTGCCGATTTCCGACGACGCCTCGGTCGACTGGCTGTCGGTGCAGGTGACCGGCATCCCGGCCTGGCTGCGCAAGCGCAAGAACGGCGGCGTCACGCAGGCCCCCACCCCGACGCACGGCGATCCGCTGCCGGCGGCGTGATTTTTTAATTTTCCCTCTCCCGCCCCGGGAGAGGGAAGGGGCCCGCGCGCAGCGTGGGAAGGGTGAGGGTACGGCAACGGCCAAGTGCTTGATCCTTGTTTTCACCCTCACCCGGCGCCTTCGGCGCCACCCTCTCCCGGGACGGGAGAGGGAATTAGGGCGCCGCCCCCTCAGCAACCATGACGAGAGCGATAGGCCCGCCTACGCCGCAAGTCAGAGAGGGTTCCCCAAGAGTACGAGAAGGTATTCCCTGCTCAATTGCAATGACCCTGAGTGGTTAGCCACTGTCTTCACCGTCCGATCATCCTTTGCACTCTCGAAAACACCGCATTCGAATGCAATAAAGAATGACGTACTCGGCGGCGTTGCCGAAACCTCGCTGCAAGGAACGGGAAACCCCTTTCCCAATCCCACGCAACGAGGCGGTAGCACCGAAAGGAACGGATCGGCCCTTTGGATTAATCCCCCAACGACGCCGACCCTCCGTCCCGATCTGCCGGCCAAGGATCGACGACCACACCCACAGGAGTTGCCAGCGACATGCGGACCGCCACCATGACCACCGATACGACGACCCTGAGCGCACCCGCCACCCAGGAGATCCGCGCCTTCATCGTGGAGAACTTCCTGCTCGGCAGCGACTCCGGCTTCGACAACGCCGAATCCCTGCTGGAGACCGGCATCATCGACTCGACCGGCATCATGCACGTCGTGGCCTTCCTCGAGGAGCACTTCGGCATCATCGTCGAGGACGAGGACATGGTCGCCGACAACCTCGAGTCGGTCAGCCGCATCGCCGCCTACGTCGAGCGCAAGCGGACCCTGAAGGACGCGGCCTGATCCTTCCGCCAGGACGGAACGGGTCATCGGGACAGTCACCGAAGCCAGGCAAGGGAACAGCGTCATGGCGCACCTGCTTCATCAGTTCCTCAGCGAGACCGCCGCAAGCCGGCCGCACCACACCGCGCTGATCGCGGGGGAGAACGCCGTCACCTTCGCCGAGCTGGACCGCCAGAGCGACGCCGTCGCCTGCGCGCTCCAGTCCGCCGGGGTGGTGCGCGGCGACCGCGTGGCGGTCATGCTGGAGAACTCGATCGAGTATGTCGCCGGCCTGTTCGGCGCGCTGAAGGCCGGGGCCGTCTATGTCCCCGTCAACCCGTCCACCAAGGCGGACAAGCTGGCCTACATCCTGACCGACGCCGGCGTGCGGGCGCTGATCGCTCCCGCCGCGCTCGCCCGGCAGGTTGTGCCGGCGGCTGGCGAGGCGCCTCACCTCGCCACCACGCTGTGGGTTGGGCCCGCCGTGCCGGCCGGGGCCGGCGGGCTCTCCTTCACGGACATCGTGGCCACCCACCCGGACCCCCAGTCCGGAGGTTTCAAACCGCAGGACCGCGGCCTGATCGACCAGGATCTTGCCGCCATCCTCTACACCTCGGGAACCACCGGGCGGCCCAAGGGCGTCATGCTCAGCCACGCCGCGCTGGTGAACACCACCTGGTCGATCTCCACCTATCTGGAGAACACCCCCGACGACGTCGTGATGTGCGTCCTGCCGCTGACCTTCGGGTACGGCCTGTCGCAGATCCTGACCGGGGCGCGGGTCGGCTTCACGGTGGTCCTGGAACGCTCCTTCGCCTTCCCGGCGGAAACGCTGGCGCGCATGGTGAAGCACCGCATCACCGGCCTGCCCGGCGTGCCGACCTTCTTCTCCACCCTTCTCGGGATGGAGGCGCTGAAGACCGCCGACCTGTCCTCCCTGCGCTACCTCACCAACGCGGCGGCCCCCCTGCCGACCGCCCACATCGACCGCGTGCGCGAGCGCTTCCCGGATGCCGCCTTCTATTCGATGTACGGCATGACGGAATGCTGCACCCGCATCTGCTACCTCGACCCGCGCGACCTCGGCACCAAGACCGCCTCGGTGGGCCGGGCGATTCCCAACTGCGAAGCCTACGTGGTGGACGAGTTGGGCAACCGCGCCGCCCCCGGCGAGGTCGGCGAGCTGGTGGTCCGCGGCGCCAACGTGATGCGCGGCTACTGGAACCGTCCGGAGGAAACCGCCAAGCGCCTGCGCAGCGGGCCGCAGGGCGAGACCCTGCTCTACACCGGCGACCTCTTCACCATGGACGCCGACGGCTGCCTCTACTTCGTCAGCCGCAAGGACGACGTGTTCAAGTGCCGCGGCGAGAAGGTCAGCCCCAAGGAGGTCGAGAACGCCCTCTACGAGCTGGAAGCCGTGGTCGAGGCCGCCGTTCTCGGTGTGCCCGACGCCGCCGACGGCATGGCGGTGAAGGCCTATCTGGTCGTCCGCCCCGGCGCCACCCTGACCGAGATGGCGATCCGCCAGCACTGCCGGGGCCGCCTGGAAAGCCATCTGGTGCCCAAGTTCATCGAGATCCGCGACGAGTTGCCGAAGACCGACTCCGGCAAGATCCGGCGCGCGACGCTCGCCGAAACCGCCTGATCCTTTTCCGCTGATCACGACACACAGGAGAGCGTGCGATGTGTGGTGTCGCCGGAGTTCTCGCCGGGCCGCGTGCCGAGCCCGCCGGACTCGACGAACTGAAGCGCATGATCGCCATGATCGGGCATCGCGGCCCGGACGGCTACGGCTTCTACCGCGACGGGCGGATCGGGCTCGCCCATGCGCGCCTCAGCATCGTCGGCTTGGCCGGCGGCTTCCAGCCGATCCACAACGAGGAGCGGACTCTCTGGATCACCTTCAACGGCGAGATCTTCAACCACGTCGAACTGCGGCGTGATCTGGAGGCGCGCGGGCACCGCTTCTACACCCGCACCGACACCGAGGTGATCGTCCACGCCTTCGAGGAGTACGGCCCCGCCGCCTGGGCCAAGCTGAACGGCCAGTTCGCCATCGGCCTGTGGGACGCGGTGAAGCGCGAGCTGTGGCTGGTCCGCGACCGGCTGGGCATCCTGCCGCTGTTCTACGCCCGCAGCGGCGACCATCTCGCTTTCGCGTCGGAGGCCAAGGCCCTGTTCGGCGGTGGCCGGATCGAGCCGCGCTTCGACGCCGCCCGCCTCGCCCAGGTCTTCACCCACTGGAGCGTCGCTCCCCAGGGCAGCGTCTTCGCCGGGGTGCAGAGCGTGCCGCCCGCCACCGCCATCCGCATCGACGCCGACCTGCGCCTGCACGAGGCCCGCTATTGGGAGCCGGACATGGCCGGCGATCCCGCCCTGTCCCGCATCACGCTGGACGAGGCGGCGGACCGGCTGGAGGAGAAGCTGCTCGACGCCATCCGCCTGCGGCTGCGCGCCGACGTGCCTGTGGGCGTCTACATCAGCGGCGGGCTGGACAGCTCGGTGATCGCGGCGCTGGCCCGCAAGCTCGACACCACGCAGATGCACAGCTTCGGCGTGCGCTTCGCCGACAACGCCTTCGACGAGACGCCGCAGCAGCGGCTGGTCGCCGGCCATGTCGGGACGGAGCATCACGACATCCTCTGCACGGCGGAGGACATCCAGGCGGCCCTGCCCGACGTGATCTGGCACGGCGAATCGCCGCTGGTCCGCACCGCCCCGGCGCCGCTCTTCCTGCTCTCCCGCCTCGTCCGCGACAGCGGTATCCGCGTCGTGCTGTCCGGCGAGGGCGCCGACGAATGGCTGGCCGGCTACGACATCTTCAAGGAGGACAAGGTCCGCCGCTTCTGGGCGCGGCAGCCGCAATCCACGGCGCGCCCGAAGCTGCTCAGCCGCATCCATCCCTACGCCGCCACCAGCGGCCAGAAGGACAGCCCGCTTTGGCAGGCCTTCTGGAAGCGCGGCATGACGGAGACGGACGATCCCTTCTACGCCCACCGCATCCGCTGGCAGAACACCGCCTGGACCCAGCGCCTGCTGGCCCCGGACGTGCGCTCCGCCGCCAACGCGCAGGCCTTCGACGAGGCCGTCGCCGCCCACCTGCCCGCCGGCTGGTCGCGCTGGAGCCCGCTTGCCCGCACCCAGTGGACGGAGATTGCCGCCTTCATGTCGCCCTACCTGCTGACCAGCCAGGGCGACCGGGTGGCGATGGCCAACAGCATCGAGGTCCGCTATCCCTTCCTCGATCCGGAGGTGGACGACCTCTGCGCCGCCCTGCCCGACCGGGTCAAGATGCTGGGGCTGCGCGACAAGCTGGCGCTGCGCCGCGTCGCCTCGCGCCTGCTGCCGGCGGAGATCTTCCACCGCCCGAAGCGCCCCTACCGCGCCCCGATGACCACCGCCCTCTTCGGCGCCCGGGCCCCGGCCTATGTGCGGGACCTGCTGTCCGAGGAGTCGCTGAACCGCTACGGGCTGGTCGACGCCGCCGGCGTCGCCGCGCTGGCCGCCAAGGCCCACCGCACCGACGGCCGCATGGCCGGCGAGCGCGAGGAGATGGCCCTGGTCGGCGTGCTCACCCTCCAGATGCTCGCCCGGAACGTGCTGGACGAGCTTACGGGCCGGGCCTCGACGCTCCGCGCCCGCTTGGACGCCGCGCCCATCCACATTCTCGAAGAGCATTTGGACAGCGCCGCCGCCGCCTGATCCGGCGGCCCGGCACGGTCCCCAAGGCACAGTCCTTCTCACAGTCCCCATCTCACAGTCGATGCAACAACGCCAACCGGGAAAACCGACACCATGCTGAACGCCCTGCATCCCTTCGACGCCAACGCCCTCTCGCTCGACTGCGCGGCGGCTGCCCGGGAAATCGAACAGTTCATCCAGCGCACCGTCGCCCACGACCTGAAGCGCCAGGGCATCGTGCTCGGCGTGTCCGGCGGCATCGACAGCTCGGTCTGCGCGGCGTTGGCCGTCCGCGCGCTGGGGCCGGAGCGCGTCCTGGCCATCCTGATGCCGGAGAAGGAATCCTCGCCCGACAGCACCCGCCGGGGCCGGTTGCTCTGCGAGAGCCTGGGCATCGAGCCAATCATGGAGAACCTGACCGCTCCGCTGACCGCGCTCGGCTGCTACGACCGCCGCGACAGCGCCATCCGCCGTCTCTTCCCGGAATACGGTCCGGGCTGGAAGCAGAAGATCGGCTTGGCCGCCGGCCTGCTCGACGCCGACCGCGTCAATTACTTCACCATGACGGTGGAATCGCCGGAAGGCGACCGCCAAACCAGCCGCATGCCGGTGGACGTCTATCTGTCGGTGGTCGCCGCCACCAACCTGAAGCAGCGCGTCCGCAAGACCATGGAATACACCCACGCCGACCGGCTGAACTACGCGGTCCTCGGCACGCCGAACCGGCTGGAGTATGAACTGGGCTTCTTCGTGCGCGGCGGCGACGGTCTGGCCGACCTCAAGCCGATCGCCCATCTGTTCAAGACACAGGTCTACCAGATGGCCGCCTATCTCGGCCTGCCCGATGACATCCAGAGCCAGTCGCCGAGCACCGACACCTACACCCTGCCGCAGTCGCAGGAGGAGTTCTACTACGCCATCCCCTACGACAAGCTGGACCTGGCGCTCTGCGCCTACGGCCGCGGCGTGCCGGAGGACGAGGCGGCCCGCGCCCTCAACCTGTCGGTCGAGCAGGTCCGCCGCGTCTACAAGGACATCGTCCTGAAGCGCCGCACGTCGGGCCGCATCCTGCGCAACGCCGCGCTGGTGCAGCCGGTCGAGGTGGATGGGAGCGACGCATGACCGCAATGCCCTGGCTTCAGCGGGGTGTGGAACGGTTCATGTCCGAGGATCGCGTCGCGCTGGAGTCCTTCCAGCGCGACCACTTCGGCGCGGACTCCCCGCTGCTGGACGACACCCATTTCAATTGGCTGTTCGAGGAGCCGCCGACCCCCGATCCGGAGGGGATGCAGCTCTGGGTCTGCAAGCGGAACGGGGGGATCGTCGGCCAGCAGGCGGGCATTCCCTTCGCGTTGAAGGTGGGGCAGCGGCTGCGCCGTGCCTCCTGGGCGATCGACCTGATGGTCGCTCCGGAATGGCGGCTGCGCGGCGTCGGGCCGGGCCTGTCGGAGACCCACGCCGCCGCCAGCGAGGTGAGCGTCTCCCTGTCGATGACCGACGCCGCCTACAAATCCTACAAGCGGGCGGGCTGGCTCGATCTCGGCAACGTCCCGACCTATCTGCGCGTGATCGATCCGCCACGCTGCCTGCGCGTCAGCCCCTATGACGGCGGACTGGCCCGCCTGATGGCGCGGCTGGGCAAGCCGGCGATGAGCGCCGCTTCGCTGGTCGGCCACGCGGCCGCCCGGACCTTCGGCGCCCGGCTGGTCGAGGTCGAGCGCTTCGACGAGCGGATGGACGGGCTGTGGGAGGCCGCGGCCCCCCAGCATCTCTGTGCCGCCCGGCGCGACCACGCCTATCTCCAGTGGCGCTTCGACAAGATCCCCAACGCGGCGCGGCACCGCCGCTTCCTCGTCATGCGCGGTGAGACGGTGGTGGCCTATGTGGTCCTGCGGGTGGACCGCTGGCGCGGCGAGAGTGTCGGGGTGGTCTGCGATTATCTGGCCCGTCCGGGCTGGCTGATGCCCGCCTTCGCCCTGCTGGTCGAGCGCGCCCGGCGGGACCGGCTGGTTGCCCTGCTCTGCCGCACGCTGAACGCGCAGGCGGCCCGTCCCCTGTCGATGATGGGCTTCCTGTGCCTGAAGAACGGTCTGCGCCAGCCGACCCGGATGATGGCCCGCCCCGCCGCCGACCGCCCGGAGCTGACCCCGCTTATCGGCGACCCGAAAAACTGGTTCGTCACCGCCGCCGACAGCGACATGGGCTTCAAGGATCTTGGCGAGTAAGGGGGGCGGGGATAAACCGTCTCGCCCAAAACGAAAAGGGCGCCCGCATGGCTGCGGGCGCCCTTTTCGTTGGGTCGTGCATAAAGTCGAGACTGTGAGGATGCATATTCCGAGCGCATGAGCGGTTTGCCGCTGCACACGACGTTCATGAAGGATCAAGCCGATCGAGCGATTAGTAAGGCTCAGCTTCAGGCGTTGCCGCCCGTCCACATGCCTCCTATCGACGTGATGGTCTGTCACGGCT
>NZ_VITH01000017.1 GCF_007827815.1 Azospirillum brasilense | reverse complement strand
ACAACACGGTATCAACGATATCCAAGATCCCGCGGCCCTCAGGAGAACCGCAACACCCCGCGCCCAACCCCTTCAAGGAGTGGGCCGCCAGGGCCAGATTGTCTTTTGTGTTCCCGACCCGTCGGCGCCTCGTTGGCGGCCACCGCGTCGGTGGAGGGGGTTATAGGCGCCTCCCCCACGAACACGCAAGCGCTTTTTTGACAGGGCGATGAAAATTCTGCGCAATCGTGAAAAATCAATGGGTTGGCAGGCCGCAGCCGGGCGAACCGATTACAGCAGGCCGAGAGACCGCAGTTCGGCGGCCAGATGGGCCGGCAATTCGTCGCCCTGCCCGCCCGCTTCGGACAGGTCCCTGGGCGCCGTTTCCGGATTGAGATAGCGCCATCCCTGAAACGGCCGGTGGGGGGTCGGCACGGTGGCGACGAGCTGTGGGTCCATTCCAAGAATGCAGCAGTTCTCCCCTTCCTCGTCCACGGTGGTGTCGATGGTGATCACCCGCTGGCGGGCGGCAACGGTACCGCGGACCACCCAATAGATCGAACCGCCGGCGAGGATTTCCTCCCCGCGCTTCGGCACGCGGCGCGTGAAGACGGGAATCGTCGTTCGCCCCTCGACGGTCCGCGCACGGCGCGCCTGCACGGCGGCCAGATGATCGAGGTCGTCGATCCCGACGGCCAGCTTGATGAGATGCAACGGCATGGGACGCTCAGAAGAAGAGAGATTGGCGGGACGGGTTCGCTGCCGCAGATGGGAATCCGCGACGGCGTTTCCAGCCATGCGCCCTGAGGAACGAACCGCGCGGATCAGGCCGGCACGTTGTTGAGGGAACGGCAGCGCTCCTCGAACGGCGGCGTGACGAAGTCCGGCTTCTTGAAGAGGCCGCGCATCCAGGCCGTCAGCGTGCAGAGGTCTTCCAACCGCACGGTTTCGTTCAGGGTGTTCTCGGGAAAGGTCAGCTCGAAGGTTTCGGCGATGTGGTCCAGAACCTGTTCGAGCTGTTCGGCGGTGAGGCCGATTCCGCCGTCCAGCACGGCGTTGCGGGTCAGGACCTTTTCATCCACGCCGTATTCGTCACGGATCAGCTTCACGATCCAGCGGAACAGATGCATCCAATTGGTGATCCCGAGGATCGGCTCCGACATACCCCGCCCCTTGTGTACCGCGACCTTGGCGCGAAGAATGACACGCATTCTTTGCAAATTCATTGCGTGAAAATGCCGCTTCCGTAAGACGGCGGCGGCGCTCATAGAATG
Organism: Azospirillum brasilense; assembly: GCF_007827815.1. Taxonomy (GTDB): domain Bacteria; phylum Pseudomonadota; class Alphaproteobacteria; order Azospirillales; family Azospirillaceae; genus Azospirillum; species Azospirillum brasilense_C. Next base: position 137,584 of record NZ_VITH01000017.1, on the reverse strand, counting down.
CGGCCCATGCGCGCCGCTTACCTCAACCTCGCCCTGTCGATGACCCTGGTCGGCTTGTCCGTTCCAGCGTCCAAGGTGATCGTATCCCACATCCCGCCGCTTGTGGCCGCGGAAATGCGCTTCGCCCTGGTCGCGGTGCTTCTGGCACCCTTTGCCCTCAGGGGTCGAACAGCGGCGCTGCCGCGCAATGGCCGGGACTGGACGAGCCTCACCCTGCTCTCCCTGTTCGGCATGGTGCTGTTCAACCTGTTCCTTCTCTATGGGCTGCGCGAGACCAGCGCGGTGGCCGCCGGAATCATCACCAGCACCATCCCGGCCATGACCGCGCTGGGAGCGGCGCTGATCCTGCGCGAGCGGATCGGGGCCGGCAGTGCCGCGGCCATCGCCTTGGCGGTCGTTGGCATGGTGGCGCTGAATCTGCGCCCCGGAGGCGGCGGTGGACCCGACGATTCCGTCGTCGGCAACGCGCTGGTGCTGGGAGCGGTGGTGTCGGAGGGGCTGTACGGAGTCTTCGCCCGGCAGCTCGGCGGTCGGATTCCGCCTTTGGCGCTGACCTGCCTGGCGAATGTGCTGGCGGCCGCGATGATGGCGCCGGGTGCCCTGGCGACGCTGGGCGGCTTCGATCCGGCCGCGGTGCCCGGCTGGGTCTGGCTGCTGTTCGTGGCGTCCGGCCTGACCGGCGGGTTGCTGGCGGTGGTGCTGTGGATGCGCGGGATCGCCCATGTCCCGGCCAACCGGGCCGGGTTGTTCACCGGTCTGATTCCGGCGGCGGGCGTGCTGGCCGCCGTGCTGTTCCTCGGCGAGGCCTTCACGCTCGCCCACGCCGCCGGGCTGCTGTGCGTTCTGTTCGGAATCGCGATGGGGACAGGGGCGCTGCGCCTGCCCAAGCGCTTCACGCCGAGGTAGCGAGCAGCACGCCCATCCGAATCACAGGGATTCCTGGACCAAGGCGACGCCCTTGACCTGGGCGTAGACCGGCTGGCCCGGCGACAGCCCGAGGGCGTCCCAGCTCTTGCGGGTGACGCGGGCGAGCATCCGCGCGCCCCTGCCCTCCTCGCCCAGAGCCACGACGGCCATCATCTGCACCTCATCCTGCCGCTCCGCCGCGACGATGCGGGCCGGAAGCGCGTTCAGGATGGTGCTGCCCTCCGGCGGGTTGCGGGCGAGGCTGACGTCGGACGCCGCGATGCGGGCCCGCCGCGCCGTGCCCTGCGGCCCGAGGTCGCCCGGAACGAACAGATGGCCGCCGTCCAGCCGGAGCAGGGTCAGGCCGTAGGCGTCCTCCCGTCCCGCCACCACGGCGGGCAGGGTCACCCCGGCTTCGGGCATCCGGGCGATGGGCAGGGTGGGATCGGCCTGAAGCTCCTGCATCGGGCCGGCGGCGACGACGCGCCCCTGGCGCAGCAGCACCAGATGGTCGGCCAGCCGCTCGACCTCCGCGATATCGTGGCTGACATAGAGGACGGGGACGGACAGCACGCCGTGCAGCCGCTCCAGATAGGGAAGGATCTCCTCCTTGCTGAAGCGGTCGAGCGCCGCCAGCGGCTCGTCCATCAGCAGCAGGCGCGGTTGCGAGAGCAGCGCGCGGCCGACGCCGACCCGCTGGCGCTCGCCGCCGGAGAGATGCTCGGGCGAGCGGGCGAGCAGATGCCCCAGCCCCAGCAGGTCCACCACGTCGTCCAGGCGGATGTGCTCCGGCACGCCGCGCCCCACCGTCCGGCGATGGCCGAACAGCAGGTTGGTGCGCACCGACAGATGGGGGAACAGGCTGGCTTCCTGGAAGACGTAGCCGATGGACCGCTTGTGCGTCGGCCGGAAGGTCCGCCCCTCCTGCCAGACATCGCCGTCCAGGGCGAAGCGCCCGTTCAGCCGCTGCAGCCCGGCCGCGCAGCGCAGCACCGAGGTCTTGCCGCAGCCGGACGGGCCGAAAAGCGCGGTGATGCCGCGGCCGGGCGCCTCGAACGCCACGTCCAGGGCGAACTGGCCGAGCGTCCCATGGAAATGCACCGACAGGCTCATCGCCCGCCCCGCCCGATGCGCTTCTCCAGCATCATCATCGTCAGGATCACCGTGAAGGAGAAGACCAGCATGCCGCCGGCCAGCAGATGGGCCTCATCCCATTGCAGCGTCTCGACATAGTCGTAGATGGCCACCGAGAGCACCTTGGTCTGGCCGGGGATGTTGCCGCCGATCATCAGGACGACGCCGAACTCGCCCATGGTGTGGGCGAAGCCCAGCACGGCACCGGTCAGGAAGCCGCGACGGGCCAGCGGCACCGCCACGGTGAAGAAGGTGTCGAGCGGCGAGGCGCGCAGCGTCGCCGCCGCCTCCAGCGGGCGGTCGCCGAACGCCTCGAAGGCGTTGCGGATCGGCTGCACCACGAAGGGCATGGAGTAGAGCACCGACCCGATGACCAGCCCTTCGAAGGTGAAGGCCATGGAGCGGGCGCCCCACAGGGAGGCCAGCCACCCGCCGGGGCCGTTCGGCCCCAGCAGCATCAGCAGGTAGAAGCCGAGAACCGTCGGCGGCAGGACCAGAGGCAGCGCCACCACCGTGGCCACCGCCTCCTTCCACCAGGCCCCGGACCGCGCCAGCCACCAGGCCAGGGGGGTGCCGACAATCAGCAGGATGACCGTCGTCAGCGCCGCCAGCTCCAGCGTCAGGATGATCGGTTGCCAGCTCATCGGCGGGCGGCCCTTACCAGAGAGTCCGGCATGGTCAGTTCGGCGCCCGCGTGCCGTAGCCGTACTTGGAGATCACCGCGGCGGCCTCCGGCCCCTTGAGGAAGGCGAGGAAGGCCGTGGCGGCCTCGTTGCCGGCACCCTTCTTCAGCAGGACGGCGTCCTGGAAGATCGGGTCGTGCAGCGCCTCCGGAACCGGCCAGCGGGTGCCGTCCGGCTTGGCGATCACCTGGGACAGGGCCACGAAGGCCAGCTCGGCGGCGCCGGTCTCGGCGAACTGGAAGGCCTGGGCGATGCTGTTGCCCTGGACGATCTTCGGCTGGATCGCCTCGTAGACGCCCATCTTCTTCATCGTCTGCACGGCGGCGAGGCCATAGGGCGCGGTCGCCGGGTTGGCGATGGACAGTTTCTCGAAGGCGCCCTTGCGCAGCGTGTCCTCGCCCAGCGGCGCGTCGCTGGCCTTGGTCCACAGCACCAGACGGCCGACGGCGTAGGTGAAGCGGGAGTCCGGAACGGCCAAGCCCTCCTCCACCGCCTTCTTCGGCGTCTCGTCGTCGGCGGCGAGGAAGACGACGAAGGGCGCGTCCTGCTTGATCTGGGCGTAGAACTGACCGGTCGCGCCGAAGCTCAGGACGGCCTTGTGGCCGGTCTTCTGTTCGAAGGCGGTGGCGATCTCCTTCGCCGGGGCGGTGAAGTTCGCGGCGACCGCGACGTTGAATTCGTCGGCCCGGGCCGTCGCCGAGACGGACAGCAGCGCGACGGCGGCAAGCAGGAAACGCGTCATTCGAAAACTCCTTCCGATCTATCGTCAATCCACCGCAAGAATGATGTGCGATGCGTCGATCAGCGCGCAGGCCGGGTCGCCGGGCTTCAGGCCGATGTCGTCGGCGCTGCGCAGCGTGATGATGGCGGTCAGCGTCTTGCCGCCGCCGATGTCCAGGGTGATCTCACTGTTGACCGCGCCGTCTTCGCGGCGGGCCACCACGCCTTCCACGCGGTTGCGCATCGAGGTGCGCTTCGCCTCGTCCGCCGGGGCGAGGATCACGAAGGGCGCCTTGATCAGCGCCGTCGCCGCGCGCCCCGGGAAGAGGCCCAGGTCGCGCACGCTGTCGCGGGTGATGATCGCGACGATCGAGGTCTGGTCCGAGACGGCCAGGGTGACTTCGGCGTTCACCGCCCCGTCGGTGATGGCGGTGACGGTTCCACGAAGGGCGTTGCGGGCACTGGTGCGCATGAAGAATCCCCACATCAGGCTGGCCGCCGACAGGCCGGTGCCGTTGAGTTCCGGTTCCAGCACCTGGAAGGCGCGGACCATCTCGCTCTGCAGACGGTGGAAGGTGGCGACCAGCCGTACGCCGTCCGGGGTCAAGGCGGTTCCGCCGCCGCGCTTTCCGCCGGCCTGCGCCTCGACCAGCGGGCGGCCGAACAGGTTGTTCATGGCGTCGATGGCGTCCCAGGCCGCCTTGTAGGTGACGCCGACCGACCGCGCCGCGCCGGAGATGCTGCCCTCGCGCCCCACCGCCTCCAGCAGCCGGATGCGCTCGGCGCCGATCGGCGACGCGTGCGGCCCGGCGAACGACACCTGCGGTTGGACGGACATCAGCGGACACCCCGAAATCGCTATATATGCCGGCTATATAACCATGCACGGCGCAGGTGAACTAGCGCTTTCTGACGAATCCGTCGCTTTTTGAGGTTTTGGGAGGGAAACGGCGGTCACACCGATCCGAAAATCGGAACGCCGCGTCAAAAACATCCTGCTCATGATGCACGGCATCCGCTCATCATGCCGATTTTCTGTGCGGTTCCTGGTGTTCAGACCGGCGTTGTTGTTTGTCTTTTATCGAAAACGGCGTTTTCTTGAAACAAACGGACCCAAATGGACTTGAGAGGAACTTGGAGCCCCGCGACGATCCACGCCGCCCGCACCGCCCCTTTGGCAGGGGGCGGCCGGACATGGCGATTCTTGTATGTAGATACCCTATACAACGAGGCAGCGGGCGGCGCGCTGCCGCCCCGTCAATCCACCAGTTCCCAGTCGAGCGTGGACACGACGCGGACGATCTTGTCGATCTGCCGGCTTTCCATGATGCCGGGCGCCTCGTCGCGGGCGAGGATCTGGAACAGCCCCTGGTTGGCGCGGCGGATGCCGCCCAGAGTGGCGCCGCTGTCGGTCGCGAACTGGGTTGCCGCCTCGCGCGCCTTGGCCGTCGCCTCGGCGATCATCTCGGTCTTCACGTCGTTCAGCCGGGTGAACAGGTAATTGGGGCCGGAGCCCATGCCCGGCTCCCCGCCCAGGGTGACACCCTGGTCAAGCAGTTCCGCCAGATTCTGACTGGCGCGGTCGACCCGCTCCACGTCCGGGCTGCGGATCATCAAAGTGCGGGTGAGGATGTAGCGCTGGTCCGCCGGCCCTTGGCGGTAGGCCTGGGCGAGCAGGTCCACGAGATCGAGCGAGCGCGAGACGACGGCGTCGGCGCCCAGCCCGTAGCGTTCCAGAAAGGCCAGCACGGCCTTCTCGTCCGCCGCCGTCTTCGCCTGGACGGCGGACAGGTCGTCGCCGGTGGCGACGAAGCGCACCGGCCAGAGGGCAAGGTTGGCCTTGACCTCGCGCTCAGCGGAGCCCTTCACGGTGACGAAACGGTCGGCCAGCCGGACCTGGGCGACCTCGCGCCCCGCCGACCAGCCCGCCGCCGCGATCCCGATGGCGAGAAACGCCGCAGCCGCCAGCGCCGTCCGGTTTCCGATCATCCCACTCTCCCTCGTCGCTCTCCTCGGAGGATGAAGGAGGATTGTGGCGAAGCTCAGGCCGGACCGGCGCCCCCCAACTGGATCACGGCGCCGGACTCACACCGCGGTCAGCCAGACGCACAGCAGCGCGTAGGCGACGGGAAAAGCCACCAGACACCAGCGGTCCAGGAGCAGGGACTTCGCCGCGTTGCGCTCATAGATCATCAGCGACACCGCGCTCTGCATCAGGCTGAGGAAGATCATGCCCATGGAGGCGAGGTTGACCCGGTCCGACAGGGTGAAGCCGCTGCTGCGCGGCAGGTCGCTGGCGATGACGAAGTAGCAGGCGACCACGGCGAACAGCGCGCCGATGCCCAGTCCGAAGCGGGGATCGAGGTCCACCGGCTTCACCAGGAAAGCCAGAAAGGCCACCAGCGAGGAGATGAAGATGGTCGAGAAGGTCTTGATGTAATAGACCGAATCCGGCCGCTCCAAGGTGATCGCGTGGGTGTAGCGGGAATAGACCGACTCGTGGTTCTTCGGCAGGGTGATATCGCCGTAGTTGGTGCGGTAGCGGTGCGCCGAGATGGTGGCGCCGTTGTTGATCAGCGTGTAGCCGGAGACGTCGACGTCGGGATCGACGGTGCTGTTGTCGGTGTCCGGCACATAGACGACGTATTCCGCCGTCTGGTCGCTGTCCTCGATCACCAGACGGATGGTCTGGGTGTCCAGCGGAAAATGGCTCACGTCCCAGGGCTGGTTCAGAACGGCCTGGACACGCGCCTGCCCGTAGTTGGTGTCCTTCAGCTTGCGGATCGGGGTGGGCGTGCGGGATTCGATCCGCCCGTTCATCAGCTCGAACGTCTCCAGCGGGTTCAGGGAGTCGTCGTCCCAGCGGAACCAGACGTAGAAGTCCACATTGACCTGATTGTCGCGGAGGTTCACCCCGGTGATCTGGTTGACGTAGGTGCCGACCACCACCTTCGCCGGCCCAGAGGGCGTTTCCGCCCTCGACGCTCCGGGCAGGCCGGTCAGAAGGATGGCGAGGAACGCCAGCGCGTACCGAATCATGATGCCCTCTCCTTTCCCGCCGGGTGTCAGTGCGCGTGGCTCTTCTTGACCAGCACGTCCATGGTCGCCAGCAGCACGCCGGAGACGATGAAGGTGACGTGGATGGCGACCAGCCACATCAGGTCGCGGTCGGACACCTCCGACACGTTCATGAAGGTCTTCAGGATCTGGATGGAGGAGATCGCCACGATGCTGGCGATCAGCTTCACCTTCAGCGCGCTGAAATCCAGCTTGCCCATCCATTCCGGGCGGTCGGCGTGGCCGGCGACGTCGATCTTCGAGACGAAGTTCTCGTAACCGCTGAAGATCACCATCAGCACGAGGTTGCCGACCATCGTCAGGTCGACCAGCCCGAGCACGATCAGGATGATGTCGTTTTCCGTGCCGTGGATCAGAAGCGGCAGCGCGTGCACCAGTTCCAGCGCGAAGCGCCAGCCGATCATCAGCAGCGCGCCCACCAGACCGACATAGAGCGGCGCCAGGAGCCAGCGGCTCTGGAACATCACCTGCTCCAGGAAATGCTCGGCCCGGCGCGCCGGACTGCGGCGCCCCTGGCCGTTGCGGGACAGGAGAGGGGTGTCGCCGCTCAGGGCCGACGGGTTCGACTGGGTCATGACTTGCTCGCCAATGTGATGTCGCCACGGATTTGGCCGATTTTCCGGCCGTCGATCTGGTGCTGGTAGGTCATCTGCAACTGGTCGAAGGCCAGCGAGATGGTCTCGGTACCGTTGCTGCTGTCGTCGTCGTCGACCGACAGCACGTACTCCGTGATCTGCGTGTTCTTCAGGATGATGGTCAGGTACGGCTCGGCGAAGATGTCGCTTTCGCCAAAGAATTCGCCGCCCTGAAGCTGCGCGAAGGTGCGGAAGAAGTGGATGGTCGCGGTGACGTCCTTCTTCTGCGGATCGAAGGCCGCCTGCATCAGCTTGGGCGAGGCGAGGTCAAAGTGGCGCTCCAGCTTCAGGCTGTCGACGCCAAGCTTGTCCTGCTTCTGCGCCTTGCGGCTGCCGAAGTAGGAGTTGTCCTCGATCGGGTCGTCGTAGTTGAAGCCGCCGACCTCGCGCTTGCCCGAGGACAGGTCGAAACTGACGCAATCGGCCAGATTCTTGTAATTGCGGATCAGCGACTCGCCCTTGATGCCGGGATAGTCGAGCAGGATGCGGGGCATGGCTCAGCGCTCCTCAAGCCGCAGAAGGCCGAAGATCCGCCCGACCTCGCCGCGGTCGCCCAGCAGCTCGGCGTAAAGCTCCGGCAGGGACAGGTTCCCCCAGGCCGCGGCGCGGCGGACGAGGTAGGAGGTCGGGCTGTGCGGCTCCTCCCGCGCCAGGAAATCGGCGATCTGGTGCAGCATCGCGTAGGCCTCCTGCCGGGTCCGCGGCCCACCGGGGCGGGCGAAGGCGGCGGGGATGATCTCGGCGGACGCGTCGATGGTGGCCCCCTCGTCGCCCTCGGCCTCCTCCGGCGCGGCGGAGGCGCCGTCCGGATCGATGCCGCGCTTGGCGAGCGCCTCGCGGTGGAACTGGATCAGGCTTTCCAGAGTCTTCAGAAGCTGGCTGAAGCCGGGGGCGGCGCGCCCGGCCACGGCGTCCAACTCCGCCGCCAGGGTGCGCACCGCCGTCACCGTGTCGCGCAGATGACCGTGCTGGGTCTGGTAGAAGTCCGGCGGCGTGCGGTCCTGCGCGGCGAGGATCTGCTCGACCGTCACCTCACCATCGTCGACCGCCGCGTGGAAGGCGCGCGGATCGCGGGTGGCGAGCTTGCGCAGGCGCTGGGCGTTCTGCCAGTCCTGGAAACGGTGAGTCTCGTCGGTGTGCGGTCCCGGCTGGGTGATCGCGGTCGCCATCAGGTCGCGCGACAACTGGCTGTCCAGCCAGACCAGCGGCGCCAGCCGCGGCTCCGGGTCGCCGTCGTCCAGCCGCGGGTAGAGGCCGTCCCAGAAGTCCTCGACCAGCCCGTGGACCAGCAGAACCCCCGGCGCCAGCCCCGCCGGGCCGTGCAGGTGGCCCAGCGCCTGGACCAGCCACGCCGCGACCTGGAGGTCCTTGGTGCGGGTCTTCAGAAGGTCAGAGGACTGCTGGACGACGCCCTTCCAGTCGGCCTTCTTGACGGTGGTCTGCCAGATGCCCTGGTCCAGATCGTCGTCCATCCGGCGCGCCTCGGTCAGCGCGTCGAATTCCGGGCCGTGGCGCAGGTCGTCGCCCGCCGGATCGTCGCCGGGGATGGGCTGGAGCAGGGCGCCGATGTCGATCAGCGGGTGGGATGCGGTCATTTGGCTGCTCACGGGAAGCGTTGGGCCGCGGGGCGGAGCATCGGGGACTGGGACGGCGGGGTGCCCAGGTCGAAGAAGGCGCGGTCCGCCGGGGCCACCGCGCCCGACGGCGCCGGCCAGCCGGCCAGGCCCGGCATCCGCCGCATGCTGCCGACCGGGGCCAGCGGCGGCGCCTGCGCGGGCAGCGCCGGCACGGCCACCTTCTCCTCGCGCGGCGGCTTGCCGTCGGCCAGGACGGTGCGCTTGACCACCAGCGTCATGAAGACCCGCACGTTGGGCTTCACCACGGGTTGCGGCACCGCCTGCACGGCCGGAGCGATCGGCAGCGGGGCAGCGGCGGCGGCCTCCTTGACCGGGCCGCTGGCGGTGGCCTCGAACAGCAGCAGCGGCTCGGTGTCCGGGCCGGGGCGGCGGTCGCGTTGCGGCGCGGCCTGCCGGCCGGCCAGGGCGAACAGCGCCCAGGGACCGTCATAGTCGAAGCGCAGCGAGGGTCCGTCCACCGTCACCCCCGCGCCGACGCCGGACACCGGCAGCACCGTGCCGTCCTTGGCCCAGCGCAGCGTCAGGCTCAGCTTGTCGCCCGGATACCAGCGCAGCGGCGTCCGCGGCAGCATGCTGGACAGGGAGCCGTTCGGCGTGGCGAGCTTCCATTCGATGATGTCGCTGCCCCCGGCCTCGCGACCGCGGTTGACGCGGAAGGCGGGGTCGAGCGCCAGACCGCCGCTCTGGTCCGGGGTCACCGCGGCGATCAGCAGCGGGCGCGCCCGGTCCATCGTCTCCACGAAGCGCAGCGCCTCGCGTCCGGCGGTGCCGAAGCGTTCGCCGCGGCGCAGCCCCTCCAGCACGAAGGCTGAGCGCGCGTCGAACCGCTCGTAGAAGGCGCGCACCGCCGCCGGGTCGGCGTCCTCGCCCGGCACGGCGCCACCGGAGATTCCTGAAACGGCGAAGGGGAAGCGACCGGCCAGCATCTCGTTGAAGGACGCGGCCATGTCGACGTAGGCGTCGTAGACGCGGGCGTCGGCGGCCAGCACGCAGCGCGTGGCGATCCACTGCTTCAACTCGGCCAGACGGCTGCGGAAGAAGTCGTCCGGCACCCCGTCGATGGCGCCGAGATTCTGGCACCCGGCGGCGTCCACCGCGGCGCTTTCCACCGTCACGAACTTTTCGAGCTGCGCCAGGGAGCTGTTCGGGCGACCGCCGTCGTATTTGTCCAGTTCGGTGATGATGCGCGCCCATTTGGACGCGGCGCCCGAACCGGTCCCGGCGCCCATCACCGGGCGCTCCAGGATCTCCACCACCGGTGCGGCGATGTCGCGGGCGAGCACCGTCACCTCCTGCCGGGCGTTGCCGAGATAGAGCGCCAGCCCGGCCGGCGTGGTTTGTCCGAACAGCAGGTGCGGCACCAGCGGACCATCCACCCAGACGTCCAGCGCGTGGGCGTCGGGCCGGTAGAGCTGGTCGCCCTCCAACAGCCGGTCGGCCTGGGCCAGAACGGCGTTGGCCTGCCGGGCCACCGTGTCGCGGATGGTGTCGGCGGAGGTGGTCAGGCCGATCTGGCGGAAGGACTGCATCGTCTCGGCCAGCACCGGGAAGGCGGTGCGCAGCGCGTGGGCCGAGGCGCGGAGCTGCGCCAGCCCGCCCGTCCGGTCCACCCCGCCGCCCGCCGGGCTGCCGGCGAGCGCACGGGCGAGGATGCGCTCCACCCCCTGGCGGAGCTGGTGCTGCGCCGCCGCCCGCATGGAGGTGCGCAGCATGGCCGGCGCCTGCGGCAGGTCCTTGGCGTCGAACAGCAGATAGTCCTCGACCAGCGGCGGGATGCTGTCCAGAGCGGCGCGGTCCCAGCCGGCGCCCACGGCGGGCATCGCCAGCGCGCCGGTGTCGTCCGTCTTCATGAAGCGGCGGGCCATCCACACCGACAGGGTGCGGCGAAGCTGCTCCGCCGCCGGAGCCAAGCGGGCGCCTCCGCTGGGGGCCTGCTCCAGCAGGTGCCCGATCACGGAGTCCAGGCTGCGGGCGCCGACGCCCGCCTCGTCGTAGCGGCGCTGCGCCAGATCCAGGATGTCGGCGCGCAGGGTGGGGCCGAGCAGGTCGGACTTCTCCAGCCGGCCCAGCAGCGCCTCGAACTCCGGCGGCAGGACGGGGCCGTTGGCGCCGATCCAGGCGCCGCGCTCCGCTCCCAAACCGCGGGCCGCGTCCTCCAGGCTCGACAGCACCTCGGCGTAGGCCGCCGCCGCGTCGGCGCCGGAGCGCGCCCCGCCGGCCAGCAGCTCCAGCTCGTTGGCGGCGACCGACAGCCTTGCGGCGGCGAGGCCGCCCATGGCGAGGTCGCGCAGGTAGGCGTCGGCGTATTGCCGGAAACGGCGGCTGACTTCGGCCCGGTGGGCGGTCAGGTCGATCGGGCGTTGCGCGCCCGGTCCCGGCGCCGGGATGGCGGTGCCGCCCGGCGGCTGGTCGATCTCCCAGCCGTGCAGCCGCGCCGAGAAGCCGCGCGCCACGCCGGAGCCGAGCGCGAAGTCCAGCACCTCGTCCAGCGGCAGGGTCGGGTCGCGGGCGTCCACGTTGTTGTAGGCGCGGGCCAGCCCCTCGGCGATGCCGATCTCGCCCGCGAAGGCGCGCAGCCGCTCGAAGGCGCCCGCCCCCGCCGGCCCGACCCCGCCATCGCGGGTCAGGCGGCGCAAGCGGTCCTCGGCGACGTCGCGCACGGTTGACAGGGCCAGCCGGCGGTAGCCGACGGCCAGCGCGCCCGACACCGAATCCGGGACGCCGCTGATCCAGGCGGCCGGCAGCGGGTTGAAGGTCCAGTCGGTGGGCAGCATGGTCACGCCCTGGACGAAGCGGGCGGCCGGATCGCCGTAGGCGGCGGTCATCGGCGCCCCGGCCTCGACCGCCGGGCGCTGGTCGGCGAGCTGCTGGAGCCCGCCCGGAATGTCGGCCAGGACCGGCACCAGCCGGTCCGACAGGGTGGAGGCGCGCTGCACCCCCACCCACAGCAGCAGGACGGCGGCCACGGCGGCGACCCCCGTCCCCACCGGCCAGGAGTAGCGGCGCCACGCGCGGGACGCGGCCAGCGCTCGGGTCGGCTTGGGCAGGCCGGCCTCGGGGAATATCTTGCGGTTCAGCAGGTCGCGCCCGAACAGCGCCGCCGCGTCCGGATCGGGGCGGCCCGTGAAGTAGAGGCCGCGGACGTAGAGCGTCTCCTGATAGGCGGTGCGCTTGAAGGCCGTGCCGAGCAGGGCGCGCAGCGCCGCCTCCGTCCCGGTCAGCCGCTCCGTCAGGGCGAACAGCGGGGCGCCGTCCGGCGTGGCCGTCGCGCCGAACACCTCCAGCTCCACCGCCAGCAGCCCGTCGGCCAGCGATTGCAGCGCCTCGCTCACGAAGTCGGGGGAAAAGGCGGTCTCCAGCGCGTAGGGGCTCGACCAGCCGAGCATCCCGCCGGTCAGGGACGGGGGCAGAGCCTCGGCCAGCGCCGCGAAACCGGGCGCCTCCTCGCACCCCGTCACCACCACATAGACCGGCAGGGCGAAGCCCAGCGTGCGCTGGATCTCCCACAGCCGGGCGTACAGCTCCGTCCCGCGCGCGGTGGCGCGGCGCACGTCGTCCAGCTCGGCCAGCGGAACGGTGAGGATCAGCCCGTCGGCGGGCAGCATCGGGCGGCGGCGGCCCAGCAGGTCGAGCACGCCGGCCCAGGCGGCGCGGGGATCGTCGACGTCGATGACCACCGCCCGGTCGTAGAAGCGCCAGGAGAAGCCGGCGTGCCGCTCGGCGGTCACCGGGGGACGCACCTCGTCCGCACAGGACAGCAGGCCGGCGTCGTCCGACGCGGCGATGCCGGTGCGCAGGTACCAGGGCACCAGATAGACGTTGCGCGACAGCGTCTCGCGGTAGGCCGCCAGACCATCGCGGAACAGGCGACGGATGTCGCGGATGGTGACGTCCGGCGCCGTCGCCGCGAGCGCCGGGACCGCCCCGCCTTCCTCCACCGCCGCGTCGGGCGGCGGCAAGACCGCCGGTTCCGCCGGGGCGGGCGGCGCCGCGCTGCGGGCGCGCAGCAGGATCGCCGCCATCACCGCGATGATCAGCAGGACGAGGACGAGAAGCCCCGCGAAGACCCAGATCTGGTTGCCGGCGATACCGGACAGGACCGCTGCCAGGAGTTCCATGACCGTCCTCTCCCGTCAGCGGGTCACGCGGACCGATGCCTGAAGCACCGCATCCGCCGCGTTGGAAAGCTGCGCGGTGGACATCCACCAAAGCGCTTGGCCCAGCACCAGCCACAGCCCGGCGATGGCGCCCAGCACCAGCGGCCAGCGCGGCCCGCGCGCCAGCGTGCGCGCCTTGCCGTCGGTCAGCGTGTAGGCGTAGGCGGCGGGGATCAGCGTCCGCCCGGTGGGCAGCACACCAGCGCCCATCTCGGACTCGCGGCCGGCGATGAACTCGAACAGGCGGGCGCTGTAGTCGCGCAGGGTGGACTCGCCGCCCGGCACCCGGCAGCGCCCCTTGAAGCCCATGCCGAGCACGCAGAGATAGACCGCCGCCAGCTGAACCAGCCGCCGGTCGTTGCTGGCGAGCAGCGCCTCCATGCGGTCGAACACCCGCTCGCCGGCCAGCCGGGTGCGGAACACCGCCTGCTCCAGCAGCACACTGCGCCACAGCTCCCGCCCGTTCCATTCCACGTCGTGGATGAACAGGTCGTCGGCCAGCGCCGCCATGGCGTATTGCGCCTCGCGGTGCTGGCTGATCATCAGGTCGGTGCCGGTGCGCCCGACCTGGACCGCCTGCGCCTCCAGAAAGTCCTGAAGGCGGCGGATGATGATCTCCGCGTCGGGCTCCAGCGCCAGGGCCGGCACCGCCGCGGCGGCACCGCGCGGCGCCGGGATCGCCAGGGCGTCCTCGGTCAGGAAGGCCGGCAGGCTGTCCGCCGTCTCCCCAGCGGCGCCCTCGGGCTTCGCGGCGGCGGCGGGACGACCCGCCCCGACCGCGGCGCGGTGCCTCTGGAGTTCCCGCGCGAAGGCGAGGAAGTGATCGACCAGATCCCGGCGGTGCAGCATGGCGGTCATTCCCAGCCTCAGGCGCTGACGAAGAGGGTGATCTCGACGGGGCGGAAGCGGCTGCCCAGCGAGTCCGGATTCCAGATCTCCAGCCGCTCGCCGGGGACGATGTAGCGGGGATCGACCTTGATCTCGAACGGCACCACGCCGCGCGGGGCGGCCACGCCGCCCTCGCCGCTGTCGTCCAGCGCGACGCGCTCGGCCCCCTTCACACGCAGGCCGGACAGCGTCTCCAGCCGCGAGCGCGAGGCGACGATGCAGTTCTCCATCCAGGCGGCGACCTCGCTGACCGGGGCGGAAGCCGGGCCGCGCACGCCGACGACCAAGCGGCCCTTCAGCCAGGCCTCGTCCATCGGCAACCCGAACATGCCGTCCTCGAAGGTGAAGGGGATGCGGGCGACGCCCTCCTTCACCCGGTCGATCATGCGCAGGATGAAGTCGCGCACCTCGCCGAAGCTCGCCATCGGGTCGTCGTGGTCGTAGCGCGACAGCTTGGCCGGCACGGCGCCGCTGGCAAAGGCCGACAGGTGGCCGGCCAGCGTGCAGAGCGACATGTAGACGTCGAACGGGTGGCAGACGCCGACGCCGAGCTGCGCCTCCAGCGGCGGCAGGCCGGTGACGAGGCTGCGGATCTCCGTCCGCGCCGCCTCGGCCAGCTCGGTCGCCGGGTTGCCGTTGCCGACGCCGGAGCGTTCGGCCAGGAACAGCGCCTTCTCGCGCACGCGCCGCACCACCTCCGCCCCCAGCCGGCCGAGCGGCGCGTTGGCGGCGACGGTCAGCGCTGGCGGCACGAAGTCGGTCAGCACGAAGGCGTCGTTGCGGAAGGTCGCCTGCGCGACCGGCATCGAGACGAACTTCTGCGGCGGCTTCTGGGTCGGGCCGGTGGTGGCGAACAGGGCCAGCCGCGGGCGCAGCCGGGCAATGGACAGCTCCTCCCCGCCATGCTGGTCGGCGACCGGCGCGCCCTCGACCGAGACGTAGCGCGGCGTCTCGCCCGGCCCCGGCGCGCGGTCGCCGCGGGCGGCGGGAACGATCAGGTGGATGGTGATCTGCGTCTGCCCCACCGGGTCCGCGTAGGCGGAAATGTCCACCTCCAGCGGCTCGTCGGTTCCGGCGCGGTAGTCCACGACGAGGCCGTCGGGCAGGATCGCCTCCAGCTCCCGCACCTGGACCAGCCCGGAGACGAGCTGCACGCGGTCGACCTGGAGATGGACGACGCCCCAATGGAAGGGCCGCGCCTGCCGGACATGGTAGGTCAGCTGCCGCTCGTGCCGCAGCGCCTGCTGCTGGAAATGCTGCGGGGCCAGCAGCATCCCGTCGTGCCAGTCGATGGCGTCGGGAATGTCGCGCGCCTCGGTCATTCGGCCCTCACGGAATGGGAAAGAACATCACGGAACCAGTTCGACATCCTTGTCCCCGGCGGTGAGGGTCAGCGTTCGTGTGTCCGGCACCCGCAGGCGGTGCGGTCCCGGCGTGGAATAGTTGGCGAAGACCAGCAGGGCCCAGGCCGGCTCGCCCGGTGGCAGGTCGGTCTTCAGCGTCTGGCCGGGGACCAGCTCCCAGCTCGTCACGCCGAGCGTGGTCGGGTGATCGCGCATGGACTGCTCGCGCTGGCCGAACCACTCCGCGGCGGTCAGCGCCCCCAGCTTGTCCACCAGCGCCTTGTCGCGAACGGACACGAGGTCGATGGCGACCGGCGTGGTGTCGTTGGCGGCGGGCGCGACCGTGAAGGACACGCTGTCCAGCGCGGCGCGCGGCTTGTCCGCGCATCCGGCGGCGAGCAGCGCCAGCGCCAGCGCGCCGGCCAGACCAAATCCTTTTCCGTTCACCGGAGTCATGGCGTTCAGCGCTCTCCCGCTTCGGCAAGGGTGACGACGGTTCCGGACACCCCATTGGCCCGCGTCAGCGCGTCCAGCGCGCGGGCGGCCTCATCGGCCGCGGCGTAGCGTCCGGTGCGCACGGCGTAGGGGGCATTGCCGCCGGGCAGCGGCGCGAAATCGACCGTGCCGCGCACGCCGCGCTGGGCGGCGGCGGCGGCGAAGGACTCCGCGTTGGCCGGGGTGGCGAAGCGTCCGAGTTCGATGGCGTAGTGGCGGATCGGCGCCGCCCCGCCGTCCTTCATCGCGTCCAGCCGGTCGTTCAGCGTGTCCTCGACGATGCCCTCCACGCTGTTGCCGGCGAACTCGGTGACGCGGTAGCCGGTCTTCTCGATGACGTGGGCGGCCGTGCCGGCCATCCAGCCGGGCAGGAGGCGGCGGGCCGCGTCAGCGGCGCCGCGGGTCACCGGTTCGGTGGCGGAGATCGCCCGTCCACGCGCCTGGTCGCTGAAGATGTCCGCCGTCTCGATCACGCCCTGGCGGGCCTCGAAGCTGTCGGCGACGCTGCTGCGCGCCATCGCGCCCAGCCCGCCGCCGGCCGCGGGCGCTCCGGCGGATGCCATGGAGGAAGCGGCGGCGGAGGCGGGTGCGGACGCCACCGGTGCGCCACCGCCATCGCCGCCCGTCAGGATCAGCGCCGCCATCACCGCGCCGAGCAGCAGGGCCACGACGGTCAGCACGGCGACGCCGGCGGCCAGAGCCGCCACCTGCCATCGTCCGAGCGTGATCGTGGTCATCGCGGGAATTCCTGGGGAAGAAACCGTCGGGCGGACCGCTCGCCGTGCGGGGTGGCGGCCCAGCCTGATAGAAGCATCCCGGCGGCCCAAATCCGCGCGCTGTCTGGTTCGTTCTGGCGTAGTCCCGCGGGGGTTTCGCGGCGATGACCCGGAGGCCTGCCCCGCCGTGCGGAGAAGCCCGCAAATCCGGCGGGTTACCCCGTTGGTCCGAACTGGATCATTCGCCGCCGCCGGCCTTCCCGGGCTGGGCAGCGGGAAGCGGTTCCTCGACCACCACACCGCCGATCCCGGCGGTCCGCTCGAAGGACGGGCGGCGAGCCTCGGCCTGCCAGCGATCGGCGAAGGCGCCGGCGCGCACGCGGTGCCACTGCCCGCCGGCGGCGTCCATGGTCTCGACGATCTCCACCGGCAGGCCCCGCCCGGCCAGCGCCATCGCGAAGTCCTGTGCGTTCCCGGCGGAGCGGAAGACGCCGAGTTCGATGGAGAAGCGCGCCGTGGGCGCCTTCACGGTCGCGACCGGGCGGACCGGGACCGCGGCCGGAGCGGCCTTCTCCGGCTCCGCCTTCGCCGCCTCCTGTGGCGCGGCGGCGGACGCGGCGTTCGCTTCGGCGGGCGCGGGGTCGTCCGCGGCGCCGGGCAAGCCCCCGCCCGCCAGGAAATAGCCGCCCGCGAAGGCCACCAGGAGGAGCAGCAGCGCCAGAACGCCGATCAGAAGTTTCTTCATGGCACCGCGCTCATGAGTCCGGACCGCCGCACAGCCGCCGCATCTCCGCCGTCTCGCGCTGGTAGCCGAGCCGCACCCGCCGGTCGAGCACGAGGCAGAGGTAGGTGTCCTGCGCCGCCGGGTCGCTGGCGTGGTAGCGGCGCACCGCCTCCGTCCAGGAGCCGTGGCGGTCGTACAGCTCCCGCAGGAAGCGGGCGGCGTAAGCGACGTTGACCGCGGGGTCCAGCATGTCCTCGCCACCCGCGAAGGAACCCGCGTGCCAGCGCGTGTGGATCTGCATGCAGCCGACCGCCACGTCGCCGCGCAGGCCGCCCTCGCCGTCCTGCATCAGCCGCAGCGCCTCGCGCCGCGTCGCCGGATAGTGCGGGCGGCCGGAGACGTTCAGCGCCCAGGGCCAGGGCGTCCCGGCCCGCCCGGATTCGACGACGCTCATGGCGTGCAGGATGCCCGGCGGGATGCCGTAGAGCGCCTCCCCGTTGCGCAGGTAGCGGCTGCATTGGAACAGCGCCGGTCCGCCTTCGGACGCCGGGGCCAGCTCCGCCGCCGCCGGCCCGGCGAGCAGGGCGCCCATCAATCCCAGAACACCGGCGAAAAGGCGCCCCGCCCGCCAAGCCCTCTCCCGCCCCGGGAGAGGGAACGGAAGTCCGCCGGCCCTCATGCCCGCACCCGCAGGGCGACGCACAGCCGGTCCACCGCCATCGCGGCACCGCCGCCATGCTCGGCCAGCCCGGCGGACACCGCCGCGGTGACGCTGGCCGAGGACAGGTTGTCGAGGTTGCCGAGGATGCCGGTCAGCCGCGCCCGCCCGAAGGCGACGCCGAAGCGGTTCTCGCCGTCCAGCAGCCCGCCGTTGCACAGCACCAGCGTGGAGGGCACCGGCAGGTCGAGCGCGGTTTCCACCGCCGTCATCGCGGGGTCGAGGCCGAGCGGCGGGTTGGCCGCCACCGGCAGGTCCACCACGTCGCCGAAACGCCGCAGCAGGAAGGGCTCCGGCACGCCCGCCGCGGCGAAGACCAGCCGGCGCGAGCGCGGCGACACGATGCCCATGGCGAGCCCGATCGACAGACCGGCGGCGTTGTCCGCCGCCAGCAGCCGGTTGGCGCCGGTCAGGCAGGCCGCCGGCCCGAGCCCGGCCGCCGCCAGCGTCCGCAGCGCGGCGCGCGCCGTGACCGTCATGAAGCCGGCGGCCAGCCCGCCGCCGGACACCTGTCCAATCAGCACCACCAGCGACCCGTCCACCGTCAGGAAAAAGTCGTAGAAGCTGCCGTCGAACTCCGCCGCCGGGCGCATCAGGCCCGACGCCTCCAGGTCGGGGGCGGTGGTCAGGTCGGGCGGCAGGATGGCCGCCTGCATGCGCCGGGCGATCTCGAACTGTTTTTGCAGTTCCACAAGCTCGGTCCGGGTGTCCAACGCCGATTGAAGCTGGCGGACCATGCCGTCGAGTGCGGTGTGCTGGTCGCGCACGCGTTCCGCCATCACCTCGAAGGCGACGGCAAGCGCGCCGGGGTCGTCGGTGCGGGCGCAGGGCGTCCGGCCCTCCGACGCCGCTTCGATGCGGGCGAGGTCGGCGAGAAGCTCCCGCCGCCCCTGCTCCGGCAGGGTTTCCGACAGGCGCAGCATCTGGCGCCGGATGAAGGACTGCTGGCGCAGCCAGTGGCGGGCGCGCCGCTCCTCGGCGTCGCGCAGCGCGCGGCTGCGGCTGCGGAAGACCTCGACGGTGCGGGCGAGTTGCCCGGCCTCGTCGCTGCGCTCCGCCCCCAGCACGGCGACGCCGGTGTCACCCGCGGCCAGGGCCGACAAGGCGGACATGGAGGCGTAGACCGGCGTGAAGACGCGCCGGAAGTACCAGTCCAGCCCCAGCGTCCCCGCCACCAGCACCATCAGCACCACGAGGATGGCGGAGCTGTCCAGCAGGCTGTCGGCCATGGCGGCCAGCGTGGTCTCGCGCACGGTGACGAGGTACAGCGTGCCGTCCCCCTCCGTCCCGGCGATCTTGGGCAGGCGCAGCTTGCGCACGCCGTAGCCGCGGGCGCCGATGGTCGCCTGCACCTCCTCGCCGCGCTCCGCGGCGGGACGCACGTCGGCCCAGGCCAACGGCCCGGCGTGGCCGTACAACGTGCCGTCGCTGCCGACCAGGAAAGCGGAGCCGCCGAGGACGCCGGCCAGCGCCTCCAGGCTGCCGGTCAGTGGACGGATGGCGACCAGCGCCCGGTCGGCCGGCCGTTGCGCGCCGAGGGGGCGGGTGAGCAGAAGCTGCGCGGCACCGCCGGTCAGCACCAGACCGTCCTGCGTGTCGTTGCGGGCCAGCACCTGCCCGATGCGCCGCTCGTCGAGAAGGCGGATCGGCTGGTCGGCCGGGACGGCGAGCAGGGTCTGCCCCGCGCCGTTGACCACCGTCGCCGCCGTGAATCCCAGCGCGCCGAGCCGTTCGGCCGCCGCCGCGGCGTTGCCGCGTTCCAGGGCGTCGCTCAGGCGGGGGTCGCCCACCGCCACCCGCGCGGCCGCGGCGGACTGATCGAGCAGCCCTTCCCACAGCCGCAGGGTCATCCGCCCCTCGTCCTCGGCGTGGCGGGTGGCTCCGCTCTCGATGCGCAGCAGGGCGAAGACCGCGGCAGTGACGAGC
Organism: Azospirillum brasilense; assembly: GCF_007827815.1. Lineage (GTDB taxonomy): Bacteria > Pseudomonadota > Alphaproteobacteria > Azospirillales > Azospirillaceae > Azospirillum > Azospirillum brasilense_C. Next base: position 117,824 of record NZ_VITH01000017.1, on the reverse strand, counting down.
ACGGCAAGGACCACCGCGGCGGCGGCCACCGTCATGCGCTGGCGAAGACCGGTCATCGCGCGGCCTCCCCGTCGACCGGAACGCGCCGGCGCGGTGCGGCGTGGCGCCACAGGGTCAGGAGCAACGGCGGCACGGCGGCGATCCCGGCAAGCAAGGCGAGCGAGGGCAGCGTGCCCGCGGCGACCATGGGAGTGCTGCCGCCGGACAGCCAGAGCGCGCCGAGCGTTCCGGCCAGGGTCAGCGCGGCCCGCGCCGCGGTCATGCCTCCCCAATCGCCCGACACCGCGAAGCCCGCGTGCCCGGCACCGAGCGCCGCCGCGACGGCGAGCGCGACGGCGGTCCCCGGCTCGACCGGGCCGAGCGCCAGGAGCAGGCCGACCGCCGCCGTCCCCCCCAGGCTCAACAACGGCGCGGCGCTCCGCGGCACCAGGACCGCGACCAGCGCGGCGGCCAGCCAGGCCGGGGTGGCGTGCAGCCAGAGGAGTTCCGCGACCCGGCGAGCGTCCATCGCCCCGCCGCCGTCAGCCCGGCTCAACACCGCCAGAGCCAGCGCGGTGACCAGCCACAGCCCCCAGCCCTTGGGACGCACCGCGCCCTCCGTCCACCAGCGGTCCACCGCCAGCAGGGAGCGCAGGGTCGCCCGCGGCAGGGTCACGCCGGTCCGCCGCTCCAGCCGGACGGCGGCCAGGAGGCCGGCTAGCCCGGACAGCACCGCTCCGGCCATGAGGACACCCGGCACGGCACCGCCAAGGCACAGGACCGACAGCCCCGTCCCGACGACCAGACCACCGGCGGCGGACACCGCCGGCCCGGCGCGCAGGCTTTCCGCGGCGGGACGCGCCGCCTGGAAGGGAAGTGCGGCGAACAGACCGCCCAGCACCGCGCCGGCCAGCCATACGGCTGTCCCGTCGCCCAGCCCGCTCAGCAGCGCCCAGCCACCCAGCGCCAGCGCCCCGGCGACGGGCGCGCGGCGGCCGAGCGCCAGGGCGAGCGGAACCGCCGCGGCCATGCCCAGAACCACCCCGCCGAGCGCCACGCCCGGCGGCAGGTGCCGGGCCGCGACCGCCGCGGCGACGGCCGTTCCCACACCCGCGCAGAAGGCGGTGGCGTAGGGCAGCGACCCGGCGTCCGGCGGGGCCAGCGCGGTCAGCCGGTCGGGCGAGAAGCGGCCCAGCCGCTCGATCCGCTCGATCAGCGGCGCCACCTCCGCCGCGGCGTCCTTGTTGAAGCTGAGGTCGCGCACCTCGGCCAGATAGCTGCGCAGGCGGGCGAAGCGGTCGTTCACGCCGGTTACCACCCGGTTCATCTCGGCCAGCAGGGTGCCGATCAAGCTCTGCTCCACCGGCGGAGCGATGCGGTCGTAGGCGGAGCGCGCCAGGTTGGCCTCCAGCGAGGCCGCCAGCCGCAGCGGCGCCATCACCTGGGCGTTCAGCATGGTGCGCAGTGCCAGCCCACCGAGCGCCAGCGCGATGCTCAGCGCCACCGCGAAGTCGATCAGGATGCGCGGCGCGTTGGCCGGCTGCGCCACGGCGCTGCGGCCGAGAAGGACCTCGCCCGCGGTGGCGGCGCCCTGGCGGATGGGAAAGCGTTGCAGGACCAGCCCCAGCGCGGACCAGTCGGTTTCCGCCGGCACCAGCCGCACCGACAGGTCGGGCCGCGCCGCGTCGGATTTCTGGAACAGGGGACGGCCGGCGCCGTCCACCACCAGGATCAGCCTGATCTCCGGGAAGACCGCGCCGGCCTCGCCCAGATAATCGTCCATCCCGGCCATGCGGTCGAGCGGCAGGCCGAGGGCCAGCGCCTTCTCCAGGTCATGGGCGATGCCCGTCCCGACGATCTCGGCGCGGGAGGCGGTTCCCCGGTCGGCCAGCCCCGCCGCAGCGATCAACGCCGCCGCCAGAGTGGCGAGCCAGGGCACGACGACCACCACCGCCATCAGCGGGATGAAGCGCCGCAACACGCCGCGCAGAGGGAATGGAGTCACGGGGCGGGTCATCGCAGCACCTCCCCGTCGATGCGGGCGGCCTCGGTCTCCGCCGCGCGCAGCCCGGCCAGGACGGCGGACAGCGCCGGATCGCCCACCGCGACGGCAGGCGCGTCGGCCTGAAGCTGCCGCGCCTCGGCGGCGTAGAAGGCCGTCCGCTCCATAACGGACCGGCAGACGCCCGACAGCAGAAGCCGCGTGCCCAGAACGGCAAGGATCGCGATGGCGGCCAGGAAGACGGCGGTGACCGTGGCGGTCTCGCGCAGCGCGGCCAGGACCTCAACCCGCGCGTCCTGCTGCGGGGCGAGACCCAGCACGGCGCCGGCCGGTTTGCCCAGGGCGTCGGCCACCGGCACGCCGACCAGCACACCGTCGCGGTCGGCGAGGTCCCAGGGCTCCGTCGGCAACCCCGCGGCGCCGCCCATCCAGGAGGCCGGCACCGGTGTTCCCGCCGCCTGGGCGGTGGCGAACAGCACGGTCCCGCGCGGGTCCACCACGTAGAGCCGCACGCCCCCACCGCCGGTGGAGGCCACTTCGATCAGCCTTTGCAGGTCGTTCTGGTCGGCGAGTGGAAAGCCGATGGCGGCGCGCTCCGCAGCACTGGCCGCCACGCGGCTGGCCAGCGCCGATGCGCGCGCGGCGATTTCCGCCGTGTGTGCCTCCGCCACCGCGTTGTGAAAGGCGAACAGGGTGAACGCCTGCCCGCCCACGGCGCACAGCCACAACACAAGCGCCAGACGCCCGAAACCGTAGAGCATGGCCAGCCTCCCAGGGTCCGGCTATAGCGGCTTTCCTTGGGGGCATCCCGTTCAGATTGGCCCAACTTGGTCTGATCTGCTTTTGCCGCTCCCCGGCCCCTGCGATACTCCCCCGGCGAACCAGACCGGCCAACCGGACCAGCCAACCAGAAAGGGCGCGCTCCATCATGAACCGGCCATCATGAACCAGGATGCCCGCCTGCACGCGATCCTCGCCCGGCTGCGCAGCGATTCCCCCGGCGAGCGGCTGGCCGCCCTCTCCGCGCTGGAGCGGCTGATGCCCGCTGGCACCTCCCTCTACGAGGTCATCCAGGTCGGGCTGTTCTACACCGACCGCGGCACCGTCGCCCCCTCGTTGGTCGAGGAGGTGGACCGCCTGCGCGGCGAGGCGCAGGAGGCGACGCGGCGGGAGGAGCGGCAGCGCCGCCGCGCCCGGGCGCTGGAGACCGGCATCCGCGCCGTGATGGAGGAAATGCGCGGCGGCAAAGGCGCCTGACCGCCTTCGCTCCGCAACGGACGCAGTTCCGGCAGCGTGACTCCGGGAGTGGACCAACAAGGCGTTCCGCGGCGGCCCGCCATCGCACACCTTGCGGGGCACTACCGCCGTGCGTACCCGGAGGCCCTTTGCCCACCATCACCGCACCCTGTCAGCATGCCCTTTACGCCGCCGTGGACTCCGCGGCGACGGCGCGCGGCATGACGGTGCCCGCCCTGATCCGCTCCTGCCTGACGCTGGTCGGGCCGGAGGCGCTGACCCATCTGCCCGATCCCGGCAGCCCGGAGCCGGTGGACGTTTCCCACCGCACCGTGACGCTGAAGAACGGCGGCACCCGCCGCGTGCGGGTCGTGCCGAAGCTGCGCGTGCGCCACGCCACGCCGCTCGACGCGGCGACCGTGCGCAAGGCCGCCTGGGTCGCCGCCACCATCGGCAACGACGACGGCGCGCATCTCATCACCGCGGGCGAACTGAACGCCGTGGAAAGCGAGATGAGCCGCTGCCGCCTGCGGCTGGAACAGTTGACCGCGGCGCTGGAGACCCTGGCCTTCCGCCCGCTGCGCCAGCCGATCCGCAAGCCCTGGCAGGCCACCTACGTGCTGGGCTTCACCCACGAATGGGGCCTTGACCCACAGGTGGTGAACAGCCGCTTCCGCACGCTGGCCCCGATCTTCCACCCCGACACCGGCCTGCTCTCCAGCGCCGAGCGGATGAGTCAACTCTTGGAGGCCCGCAACTTCCTCTTGCAGCACCTTCGAAGCTGAGCGGGCGATGCTTCGTACGCCGGACATTCCCTCCGAAACGGAGGTGTTCCGGGGCGATGTCGTCCAATTGGGGTCCATCTCGGCTGGCCTCCGCGGGGGTGCCTTTCGAATGATGGCGAAGCTCGACAGCCGGCGCGCGACGCGCACAACCCTATGAGGTCGTCAGATATGAGCGAGAGCAGTCAGAAGAAGTTGGAGCGCGTCCGCCCGCCGCGGGTGAAGCTCACCTACGAGGTCCACACCGGTGGCGCCCAGGAGATGAAGGAGCTGCCCTTCCTGGTCGGCATCCTGGCCGACCTCAGCGGCAAGCCGGAGAAGCCCCTTCCCAAGCTGAAGGAGCGCAAGTTCGTCGAGATCGACCGCGACAACTTCAACGACGTGATGGCCTCCGTCGGGCCGCGCCTCGCCTTCCAGGTGGACAACAAGCTGCAGGAGGACGGCGGCAAGCTGAACATCCTGCTGAACATGCGCCACATGGACGATTTCCAGCCGGTGGAGGTGCTGAAGCAGGTGCCGACGCTGAGCCGCCTGTTCGAAGCCCGCCAGAAGCTGTCGGATCTGCTGGCCAAGCTGGACGGCAACGACGAGCTGAACGGCCTGCTGAACGACGTCATCACCAGCACCGAGCAGCAGGACGAGTTGAAGAAGCTCCTCGGCCCGGTGGCCGGTGCCCCGGCCGGCGAGCCCGCGGGCGAGCCCGCCTGATTCCCCGTCCCGTCAAGCCCAATCAGAACCCCCTTCACGGAGCGAACAGGTGAGCACGGAAACGTCCGTTGAGAGCGCCGCCAGTCTGTCCCTGCTCGACCGCATGATGGTCGAAGGCAAGATGGCGCGCGAAGAGGGCCAGCGGCCCTACGCCCGCGACCTTCTGACCGAATTCGTCGACCAGGTCCTCGCCGAGACCGGCGACGCCTCCGCCATCGACGTGGTCGAGGCGATCAACCAGCGCATCGCGCAGATCGACGAGCTGATCAGCGACCAGCTGAACGAGGTCATGCACCACCCCGACTTCCAGAAGCTGGAAGGCACGTGGCGCGGCCTCAACTACCTCGTCATGAACACCGAGACCTCGACGACGCTGAAGCTGCGCGTCCTCAACGTCTCGCGCAAGGACCTCCAGAAGGACCTGGACAGCGCGGTCGAGTTCGACCAGAGCGCCATGTTCAAGATGGTCTACGAGGCCGAGTACGGCACGCTGGGCGGCACGCCCTACAGCATGCTGGTCGGTGATTACGAGTTCGGCCGCCATCCGCAGGACATCTCCCTGCTGGAGAAGATGTCGAACCTCGCCGCCGCCGCCCACGCGCCGTTCATCAGCGCCGTGTCGCCGGCGATGTTCGACATGGAGAACTTCGGCGAGTTGGGCGCCCCGCGCGACCTGTCGAAGATCTTCGAGACGGCCGAGATGGTGAAGTGGCGGTCCTTCCGTTCGTCGGAAGACTCCCGCTACGTCTCGCTGACCATGCCGCACGTCCTGATGCGCCTGCCCTACGGCCCGAACACCGTTCCGGTCGAAGGCATGAACTTCGTCGAGGACACCGACGGCCGCGATCATTCCAAGTACCTGTGGGGCAACGCCTCCTGGGCGCTGGCCGCGCGCATCACCGACAGCTTCGCCAAGCACGGCTGGACCGCGGCCATCCGCGGCGTGGAAGGCGGCGGCAAGGTCGAGGGTCTGCCCAGCCACACCTTCAAGACCGACGAGGGCGACGTCGCCCTGAAGTGCCCGACGGAGATCGCCATCACCGATCGCCGTGAGAAGGAGCTGAACGACCTCGGCTTCATCTCGCTGGTCCACTGCAAGAACACGGATTACGCGGCGTTCTTCAGCGGCCAGACCACCAACAAGCCGAAGGTCTACAACACCGACGAGGCCAACGCGAACGCCCGCATCTCGGCGATGCTGCCATACATGCTGGTGTCGTCGCGCTTCGCCCATTACCTGAAGGTGATGCTGCGCGACAAGATCGGCGCCTTCCTGACGCGCAACAACATCACGGACCACCTGAACACCTGGATCGCCAACTACGTCCTTCTGGACGACGAGGCGTCGCAGGGCACGAAGGCCCGTTTCCCGCTGCGCGAGGCCCGCATCGACGTCTACGACGTGCCGGGCCGTCCGGGCGTCTACCGCGCCAACATCTTCCTGCGCCCGCATTTCCAGCTCGAAGAGCTGTCGGCCTCCATCCGCATGGTCGCCGAACTGCCGGCGCCGGAAGCCTGATCCCCTCCCCCCGAACGCATCGTCCGGAGTAAATCCGCATGTCTATGATCATTCTCGATATCCCCAACGTCCAGGGGGAGTCCGCGGTGGAGATCGCCGGGGGCGTGGTGTTCAAGGACATGATCCTGTGCGAATCCCTGTCGCAGGACATGACCGTCGAAATGGAAGTGTCGACCAACGCCCGCCGCACGGTCCACACCCCGAAGGTCGAGAACATCACGCTTGAGCGCAAGTGGGACCGGGCCTCGCCCAAGCTGATCTCGCTGCTGCTGCGCTCGGCCAACTCCGACACGGCGAAGAAGCAGTGGACCATCCACTGCCTGAAGCCGATCGGCGACAGCCACCAGTGGGGCGAGTTCCTGACGATCGAGCTGACCAACCCGCTGATCGCCAAGCACAGCCTGAGCGTCAACGAGGGCGACACGACCGAGACCATCGAGATCAACGCCACCGAGATCTACTGGACCTACAAGCGCTACACCGAAGAGCAGAAGCACGAAGGCGGTGGCGGCGTGAAGTTCAACCTGCTGAAGGGCACCGTCTCCGACAGCTGAGGTGGTGAATAACCCTCTCCCCTCTGGGGAGAGGGAAGGGTGAGGGGGTTGTGCATGTCGGCACGTCCGGCAAAAGCACAACCCCCTCATCCTAACCTTCTCCCCAGAGGGGAGAAGGAACTGAAGCCCCCAACGGACACGGCGATGACCCAGCCCAAGACGATGACCGGTGGACGGTCGCTGCTGTTCGAACGGCTGATCGACTTCGAACCGGACCACCCGACGGGCGACGAGCCGTCCACCACGGTGCTGTCCATGCCCGACCTCAAGGCGTCGATCCGGCGCGAGGTGGCGCGCATCCTCGACAGCCGCAGCACCGGCACGCGCCGCCCCGATCTCGGCGGAACGGCGCTGGACTATGGGATTTCCGACATCACGCATTTGGACGCCGCTTCCGACGCCGACCGCCGTCAGGTGGAGCGGATGGTGCGACAGGCCATCATCGATTTCGAGCCGCGGCTGAAGCGCCCGCGGGTGACCGTCAGCGCCGGAACCGGGCGCGGCACCATGGTCACCAGCATCTCCGGCGAGGTCGTGGCGGGCACCGTCACCGAACGGCTGGAATTCGACGTGGGCCTGCGCGGCCCGGCCGCCACCGAGCCGAGCCAGTCCGGCTGAAAGGACGCACCAGGATGCGGCGCGAGGACCTCCTCGACCATTACGAACGCGAGCTTCTCTACGTCCGCCGGGCGGGCGAAGCTTTCGCGCGCAGCTATCCCAAGATTGCGCGCCGGCTGGCGCTGGGGCCGGATCAGGCCGCCGACCCCAACGTCGAGCGGCTGATCGAATCCTTCGCTTTCCTGTCGGGTCGCCTGCAGCTCAATCTGGAGCGCGAGTTCCCGCGCTTTTCCGAGGCGCTGCTCGGCATCCTGCACCCGCAGATGATCGCGCCGATCCCGGCCATGGGCATCGCGCGGATGGAGCCGACACCCGGTGAGGGGCGGCTGACCGGCGGCTTCCGCGTGCCGCGCGGCACCCCCTTGCACGCCGTGGCCGAGGACAACATCCGCTGCCGCTTCCGCACCGCCTACGACGTGACGCTGTGGCCGGTCGCGGTGACCGACGCCGCGGTGGAGCCGGCGGACCGCTACGACTTCCTCGACGGCGCCGCCACCGCCTCGGTGCTGCGGCTGCGGCTGGAGACGCGCAACCAGTCCTTCGAGAATCTGCCGATCGACAAGCTGCGCCTGTTCATCGACGGCGAGACGATCCTCACCTCCGCCCTGCACGAGCTGTTCCTGTGCGGTGTGGTCGAGATCGCCTACGTCCAGCCGGGCAAGCCGCCGGTGCGGCTGCGCGGTGAGACCCTGATCGCTCCGGTGGGCTTCGGTCCGGACGAGACGGTGCTGCCGCACCCCAAGCACGCCCAGCCGGCCTACGGCCTGCTGCAGGAATACTTCGAGTTCCCGCAGAAGTTCGACTTCTACGACCTGCCGATTCCCCAGGGGCGGTTGTCGGGAGAGGTCGTGGACATCCTGATCGCGGTGTCGCGCCCGCTGCCCAACCGGCTGACCCTGCGCAAGGACAGCTTCGTCCTCGGCTGCACGCCCATCGTCAACCTGTTCAACCGCACGGCGGAGCCGATCCGGCTGAACCACCGGCGCACCGCCTACCGCGTCGTCCCCGACGCCCTGCGCGAGCGCACCACCGAGGTCCATTCGATCTTGGAGGTCAGCGGCCTGCGCGACGGCGACGGCATGCACCACCGCTACGTCCCCCTCTTCTCGCACCAGCACGCCGAGGCCGAGACGGAACCGCGCGGCTTCTGGCTGGCCGCGCGCGAGCCGACCCAGCGCGACGACGTGCCGGGCACCGACCTGCATCTCAGCCTGCACCACCTCGATCTGACGCCGACCGACCCGGCGGACGAGACGCTTCTCGTGCGCACGCTCTGCACCAACCGGGCGTTGGCCGAGCAGGTCCCGGCGGGGGCCGCGCTGATGATCGAAGAATCCGCCCCCATCGCCACCATCCGCTGCCTGCACAAGCCGACCCCCGGACGCCCCGCCCCGGCGGGCGGTTCCTCGGCTTGGAAGCTGATCTCGCACCTGTCGGTCAACCATCTCAGCCTGACCGGCGACGCCGAGGGGCTGCGCGCCCTGCAATCGATCCTGCTGCTGCACGCGCCCGACGATCCGTCCGCTCAGCACCAGATCCGCGGCGTGCAGGGCCTGTCCTCCCGCCCGGTGTTGCACCGCATGGGGCAGGACGCCTGGCGCGGCTTCGTGCGCGGGCTGGAGGTGACGGTGGCCCTGGACGAACGGAACTTCGTTGGCGCCAGCCCGCTGGTCTTCGGCGGTGTGCTCAGCCGCTTCCTCGGGCTCTACGTCAACGTCAACGCCTTCGCCCAGCTTCGGCTGCGCTCGGTGCAACGGGAAGGGGTCTGGAAGGCATGGTCGCGCCTTGCCGGCAGCCAGCCGGTCCTGTGACGGACCGCCCCCCTCCCTCCTCGGGCCACCCTCCCGCCCTGATCGACCGGCTGGAGGCCGAGCCCTGGGGCTTCGACCTGCTGCAGGCCATCGCCCTGCTGGAGCGCGCCGCCCCCGGTCTGGCCCCGCTCGGCACCGGCATCGACCCGGAGCAGGAGGCCGTTCGCATCGAGCACGACCCCAGCTTCGTCTTCCCCGCCAGCGACGTTGTCGAGGCGCGGCGGACCGAGGACGGGCGCGGCGTCGTCCGCTCGCCCGTGCTGGGCGTGGCCGGCATCAACGGCCCCCTGCCCTACGTCGCCACCGAACTGCTGGTCGAGCGGGCGGCGCGGCGCGACACGGCGGGCTCCGCCTTCTACGACATCTTCAACCACCGCCTGATGTCGATCTTCTACCGCACCCGCCAGGGCAGCCTGCCCCTGCTGGAGCGCGACCCGGAACGCACGCTGATGGCACGCGTGCTGCGCGCGCTGGCCGGCATCGGCACGCCCGGCCTGGAGCAGCGCCTGCCCGGCACGCCCGACCGCATGCTGCTGGCCTTCTCCGGCATCCTCGCCAACCGCCGCCGCTCGTCGGCCGGGCTGGAGGCGATCCTCGGCGCCGTCTTCCGGGTCAAGGTGCGGGTGGAGAGCTTCGTCGGGCGCTGGCTGCCGCTGGACGAGGAGAGCCGCACCCGCATCGGCGGCGGCTTCGGCGCGCGGAACAACAGCCTCGGCCGCACGGTCGTGCTGGGCCGCCGCGTCTGGGACCAGCAGAGCTGCTACGCCATCGAACTGACGCTCGACAGCCTGGAGCGCTTCCGCGAGTTCCTGCCCGACGGGCGGCACCACCAGACGCTCTGCGCGCTCGCCCGCTTCCACACCGGGGACGGCATGGACTTCCGCATCGTGCTGGTGCTGGAGGCCACGAAGGTGCCGCCGACGCGCCTGTCCACCAAGCCGCAGGAGGGCAGCCGCCTCGGCTGGACCTCCTGGCTGCGGGCACCGGGCCGTCCGAATTTGAAGGACGGGCGCCTCACGCTCGCCCCCTCAAACCCTCTCCCCTCTGGGGAGAGGGTGGCCCGGAGGGCCGGTGAGGGGGTTGCGCTTGTGCCGGACGTACCACCACGCGCAACCCCCTCACCCTAACCCTCTCCCCAGAGGGGAGAGGGGACGCCGAACGCCTCTGACCCCGTCCTCGCCCGCAACGTCATCCCAGGGAGCCGTCCCGTGACCGCCGACATCAAGTCCCTCATCGGAAAGCTCGACCGCGACGGGCGCAAGGTGCTGGAACGCTCCGCCGCGCTGTGCGTCTCGCAGACCCATTACGACGTCGAGGCGGAGCATGTGCTGCTGGCCCTGCTGCGGCTGAAGGACGCCACCGTCGCCGGCATCCTGCGTCATTACGGTGTCGAGGCGGGCCGGCTGGAAACGGAACTGGAAGCGGCGCTGGACCGCATCCGCCGCGGCAACAGCCGCACCCCGGCCTTCTCCCCCCGCGTGCCGGAGATGCTGGAGACGGCGCTGCTGATCTCCGTCACCCATCTGGACAGCCCGCAGATCCTCCTTCCGGCCATCCTCTGGGCGGCGGTCGCCTGCGATTCCGTGCGGGCGGTGGTCACGGAGTCCGCCCCCTCCCTGCTCGCCCTGCCGCGCGAGCGCACCGCGTCCGACCTGCCGGAGCTGGTGTGCGCCCTGAAGGCGGGCGGACCGTCCGCCGCCACATCCGAATCCTCTCCCGCCGCCGCTCCGGTCTCCGCCGCATCGGACGGACGGGCCATGCTGGACCAGTACAGCCAGGACCTGACCGCCCAGGCCAAGGCCGGAAAGATCGACCCGGTGATCGGGCGCGACCGCGAGATCCGGCAGGTCATCGACGTGATGATGCGCCGCCGCCAGAACAACCCGATCCTCGTTGGCGACCCCGGCGTCGGCAAGACCGCCATCGTGGAAGGGCTGGCCCTGCGCATCGCCGAGGGCGACGTGCCGCTGCCGCTGCGCGGCATGGTCATCCGCACGCTCGACCTCGGGCTGCTCCAGGCCGGGGCCGGGGTGAAGGGCGAGTTCGAGAACCGGCTGAAATCGATCATCAAGGAGGTCTCGGCCTCCCCCGTGCCGATGGTCGTCTTCATCGACGAGGCGCACGCGCTGATCGGCGCCGGCGGGGCCGCCGGCCAGGGCGACGCCGCCAACCTGCTGAAGCCCGCCTTGGCGCGCGGCGAGTTCCGCACCATCGCCGCCACCACCTGGGCCGAGTACAAGAAGTATTTCGAGAAGGACCCGGCCCTGGCCCGCCGCTTCCAGCCCGTCTCGGTGCCGGAGCCGGACGAGACGGCGGCGGCGGCCATGCTGCGCGGCCTCGTCCGCCGTTTCGAGGAGCATCACGGGGTCAGCGTGCTCGACGACGGCATCGCCGCCGCGGTGGCCCTGTCCGCCCGCTACATTCCCGCCCGCCAGCTGCCCGACAAGGCGATCAGCGTGCTCGACACCGCCTGCGCCCGCGTCGCCATCGCCCGCAGCTCCAAGCCCGAAGCCATCGAGGCGATGGAGCGCGAGGACGCCATCCTGGCGCGCGAGGCGGAGCGGCTGGAGGCCGAACCCGGCACCGCCCACCACGCCCGCCTGTCGCAGATTTCGCAACGCCGCGGCGCGCTGGCCCTGGAGAAGGCCGCGCTGGACGAGCGCTGGACACGCGAACGCGATCTGGTCGATGCGGTGGAGGCCGCGCTGAAGGCCGGCCACGCCGTGGAGGCCGCCGCGGCCATGGAAAAACTGAAGGCCGTGCAGGGCGATAGCCCCCTCGTTCCGCACCGGGTGGACGGCGCGGTGGTCGCCGCCGTGGTGTCGAACTGGACCGGCATCCCGGTCGGCTCGATGTCCAAGGACGACCTTGAGGTGGTCGCCACGCTGGAGGACCGCATGGCCGCCCGCGTCGTCGGCCAGCCGCAGGCGCTCCAGGCCATCGCGCGGGCCGTGCGCGGCTACCGCGCCGGACTGGGCGAACCGCAGCGCCCCATCGGCGTCTTCCTGCTGAGCGGCCCCAGCGGCGTCGGCAAGACCGAAACTGCCCTGGCGCTCGCCGAGCTGCTGAACGGCGGCGAGGACAGCCTGATCACCATCAACATGTCGGAGTATCAGGAGGCCCACGCCGTGGCGACCCTGCGCGGCGCCCCGCCGGGCTATGTCGGCTACGGCAGCGGCGGCGTCCTGACCGAGGCGGTGCGCCGCCGCCCGCACGCCGTGGTGCTGATGGACGAGGTCGAGAAGGCCCACCCCGATGTGCTGGACATGTTCTATCAGGTCTTCGACAAGGGCGTTCTGGAGGACGGCGAGGGCGTGGAGGTGGACTTCCGCAACACGCTGATCCTGCTGACCAGCAACCTGGGCGACACCGAGTTGTTCGCTCTGGGCCGCGAGGCGCTCGACGCCGGACGCATCGGCGAGGCGCGCGAGGAGGGGCTGGCCGCCATTTCCGACGTGCTGCGCCGCCGCTTCCGCCCGGCCTTCCTCGGCCGCCTGTCGGTCGTGCCCTACTACCCGCTCAGCGAGGCGCAGATCCGCCGCATCGTGACGATGAAGCTGGACAAGCTGCAACGCCGCACCGCCGGCAACCGCGGCGCCGAACTGGCGGTCACCGACGCGGCGGTGGAGGCGCTGGTGCTGCGGGCGCTGAACTCCGACGCCGGGGCGCGCATGATCGACACGCTGCTGTCGGAGTTCGTGGTGCCGGAGGTGGCGATCCGCATCCTCGACCGCGTCGCCGCCGGCCAGCCGGTGGGCCGCATCACCGTGGACCACGGCGCGGACGGCCGCTTCACCGTCGGCGTGGACGGCGCGGCGGCCTGACCGGGGAGCGGCGAGGATGGCGAAGCGCTTTTCCCAGGACGGCCAGTATCTGTCCATCACCACCCCGCTGGGGGCGGACGCGCTGGCGCTGCGCACCATCGTGGGCGAGGAGCGGCTGTCGTCGCTGTTCACCTACCGCGTCACCATGATCTCGTCGGACGAGGACATCGCCTTCGACCGCCTCGTCGGCAAGGCGGTGACCGTCGCCATCACGCTCGGCGACCAGGAGACGGTGCGTTACATCAACGCCATCGTCGGCCGGATCGAGCTGACTCATGTCGACGACCGCGGCCAGGTCGCCCATTACGAGGCGGAGCTTCATCCCTGGCTGTGGATGCTGACCCATTCCGGCGACTGCCGCATCTTCCAGGAGAAGACGGTCCCGGAAATCGTCGAGGAGGTCTGCAAGGGCGCCGGCTACACCGACCTCAAGAAGTCGCTGACCGGCACCTACGCCAAGCGTGAATACTGCGTGCAGTACCGCGAGACCGACTACAACTTCGTCGCCCGGCTGCTCGAAGAGGAAGGCATCTTCTACTACTTCACGCATGAGGACGGGAAGCACACGCTGGTGCTGGGCGACGGGGCCAACGCCTTCGCCAAGAGCACACTGCTCGACGCCTTCGAGTACCGCACCACCGAAGGGCACGACGACGAGGACCATGTGCTGAACGGGCTCAGCGTCGAGCGGCGGGTGACGACCAAGAGCTACGGCATCGACGGCTACCATTTCGAGACGCCCTCGACCGACCTCTACGCCACGGCCGAGGGCGCGTCGGGCTTCGGCACGGTCAGCGACTACATGGGCCGCCACACTACCTCGTCGGACGGGGAGGCGATGGCCAAGCTGCGCCAGCAGGCCCTGGCCTTCCCCGGACGCCGGGTGCGCGGCAGCGGCGAATGCCGGTCGCTGGAGGCCGGGACGCGCATCACCGTGTCCGGCCACAGCAAGAGCGACCTGAACGCCGAGTATGTCCTGTATTCCGTGCGCATCGACGGGGCGAGCGGCCATTTCAACGCCCATTTCACCGCCTTCCCGCCCGACCTGCCCTTCCGCCCGCTCGACACGGCGGTGAAGCCGCGCATCCACTCCACCCAGACCGCCATCGTCGTCGGCAAGAGCGGGGAGGAGATCTGGCTCGACAAGTACGGGCGCATCAAGGTGCAGTTCCACTGGGACCGGCTGGGCAAGAAGGACGAGAAAAGCTCCTGCTGGGTCCGCGTCGCGCAGAACTGGGCGGGCAAGAACTACGGCATCATGTTCTTCCCGCGCGTCGGTCAGGAGGTGGTGGTGACCTTCCTCGACGGCGACCCCGACCGTCCGCTGGTCACCGGCTCGGTCTACAACGCCGAGCAGACCGTGCCCTACACGCTGCCCGACGATTCGACCAAGAGCACCATCAAGACGCAGACCTCCAAGAACGGCACCGGCAAGTTCAACGAGATCCGCTTCGAGGACAAGGCCGACGCCGAGGAGATTTTCGTTCACGCCCAGAAGGACATGAACGTCGAAGTGTTGAACGACGTGACCCGCCTCATCAAGCACGACGAGGTGGAGACGGTCGAGAACGACAGCACCATCGACATCCAGCACGACCGCAAGCTGACCGTGAAGAACGATCACAGCATCACCGTGTCGGAGGGCAACGAGACGCACGAGGTCGCGAAGGGCACCCGCGCCGTGACGGTGAAGGACAACGAGACCCACACCAACAAGGCCGACTTCATCCACAAGGCCGACGGCGACTACACCCTGACCGTGAAGGGCAACCTGACCATCGACGTGACCGGCGACGTGGTCATCAAGGGCAAGTCGGTGAAGGTGACCGCCACCTCCGGCGAGGTCGGCGTCAAGTCCGGGACGGACATGAAGCTCGACGCCGGCGGCGCCTTCAACGCGAAGTCCGGCATGGCCATGGAGATCAAGTCCGGCATGGGCATGGACGTCAAGGCGAGCATGGGCATGAACCTGAAGGCCGGCATGGCCCTGACCGCCGAGGGGCTGTCCGCGACGCTGAAGGCCCAGACCATGGGCGAGGTCAGCGCCGGCGCCATCATGACCGTCAAAGGCACCCTGGTGAAGGTGAATTGAGATGGCCGCCGAGACAGCCGACGAAAGCCCATCTGAGGCCCGGATTGCCGATCCCCAACCCGTGGAGGAGCGCGACGAGTTGGGCCGCATCGTCCGCAGCGGCGAGATGCGCGACGAGCAGTTCCATGGCCTCTACACCGCCTGCGGCGAGGACGGGCACCCGATCCTGCGCGCCCGGCTGCGCGCCGGGAAGCTGCACGGGGAGGTGCGCAACTACGCGCCCGGCGGTGCCCTGGTCCAGGTGGCCGAGTATGCGGACGGCGTGCAGCACGGCCAGACCACCTTCTACGCCAACGCCCGCCCGACCTGCCGCATGACCTACCGCAACGGCCTGCTCAACGGCCCGTCGGTCTTCTTCCACGAGAGCGGCACGGTGGCCGCCGTCTTCCAGTACAGCGACGGCAAGCGCGAGGGCGAGGCGCTGTTCCACAGCCCGCAGGGCCGTCCGATGCGACGGGAGAGCTACGCCAACGATCGCCTGCACGGCCCGGTCCTGGGCTATTACGACGACGGCACGGTGAGCGAGCGCGCGGCCTTCCTGGACGGGCTCCAGGATGGGGTGCTGCGCCGCTTCTTCCCCTCCGGCGCGCTGATGCAGCACGGCGTCTACCGCCGCGGCCTGCTGATCGAACCGCTGCGGACCTATTCGGAGGACGGCAAGGAGATCGCCGTGCTGCAGCCCCCGGCGGGGTGAGGAAAACCCTTGGGGAGGTCTTGCCCCCTCTCCCCGGCCCTCCCCCGCTTCGCAGGGGAGGGTGCCTTCTGCGAAGCGGCGGCAGTCCCCTCCCCTGCGATAGCGGGGGAGGGTTAGGGAGGGGGCAAGAGCCCCGCACACCCTACGGCGTCTGCACCGTGAACTGCCCCGGCACGACGATCTGGATCACCCCGCCCCAGTTGCACATCAGTTTGCTGGTAGAGGTCAGGGCCGGCATGTTGCCGACCATCACCGTCGGGGCGCCGGGCACCCAGGGGGCGACGGTGCAGGGAACGCAGGGCTGTGGCTTGATCACGCCCGGCGGCGGCACCGGGATCATCGAGGCGACCACCGGGTTGGCCGGGCTGGTGCACACGCCGAAGGGCGGAATGTTCATGATCGGCTTGTTGTCCATGATGTTCGCCATCGGCGGACCGCCGGCCATCGTACGGTTCAGCGGCAGCACCACCAGGGCGGACGGCGCCGCCCCGAAGCTGCAGGTCATCATGGCCCCCGCGCACACCGCCTGACTCATCCCGTCTCTCCACGCCCGAAACGCTCAAGGCAAGAGTGTGCGCCTCCGCCGGTCCGCGGCAAGCGATCCCTGGACCGGATTGGTCCGAATTCGCTTCAACCCGGCGGAGACGGGCCGAAGCCGTCGAACAGGCCCGGCTCCGCCTCGGTCTCCGGGTCGAGCAGGTCGGTGCAGCCGACGCCGATCAGGCGGATCGACCGCCCGTCCGGCTCGGCGTCCAGCATTTCGCAGCCGGTCTGCCAGATCAGCCCCGCCGACCGCGCGGGCGGATCGACGCGCCGGGAGCGGGAGATGGTTTGGAAATCGGCGGTCTTCATCTTCAGCACCACGCTACGCCCCCGCAAGCCCGCGGCCGACAAGCGGCGCGCCACCGTCTCGGCCAACGGCAGCAGCGCGTCCTTGAGCGCGGCCTTGTCGGCGGTCTCCCAGTCGAAGGTCGTCTCGGCGGAGATGCTCTTGCTCGGCGATTCCGGCTCCACCCGGCGGTCGTCCTGGCCGCGGGCGAAGCGGTGCAGCAGGCGGCCCATCTTGCCGTGGCGGCGCACCAGATCGATCTCCGACCAGCCGCGCAGGTCGCCCACCGTGCGGATGCCGTCCGACTGCAGCTTGCGCTGGAGCACGGGCCCGACGCCCCACAGGATCGACACCGGCTTGGGCGCCAGGAAGTCCATCGCCTGCCCCCGCCCGATCACCGAGAAGCCCCGCGGCTTCTCCAGGTCGGAGGCGATCTTGGCGAACAGCTTGTTGTAGCTGAGCCCGACCGAGGCGGTGATGCCCAACTGGTTCTCGAAGCGGCGGACCAGCTCAGCCAGCGCCTGGGCCGGGCTGATGCTCAGCCGCTCGGCCACGCCGGACAGGTCGAGGAAGGCCTCGTCGATGGACAGCGGCTCGACCAGCGGGGTGAAGGCGTGCATCAGCTCCCGCGCCTGCCGGCCCACCGCCTTGTACTTCGCCATGTCGGGCCGCAGCACGACGGCGTCCGGGCAGGCCTCCAGCGCCTGCCACATCGGCATGGCCGAGCGCACCCCGGCCATCCGCGCGATGTAGCAGCAGGCGGCCACCACCCCGCGCCGGTCGCCGCCGATGATCAGCGGGCGGCTGACCAGCTCGGACCGGTCGCGCTTCTCCACCGTGGCGTAGAAGGCGTCGCAGTCGATGTGGCCGATGGCGAGGCCGTGCAGCTCCTCATGCCGGACCAGCCGCCGGCCGCCGCATTTCGGGCAGCGCGGCTCGCTCCCGCGGAGGGCCGCCGCGCAGTCGCGGCACAGGACCTTGCAATCGTCGAACACAGCCATGGCCGCAGTCTAGCAGCAGCGCGCCCGCGGCGGGGAAGGAATGTTCCTGTCCCGTTCCAGTTTTCCGCTCAGAAACGGAAACCCCGGTTGAGCAGCCAGCCGAGCGGGCCGGTGAAGACCAAGGGCTGGTCCTGCACCAGCAGGCACAGGCACTCCCCGTCCGCGTCGGCCACGGCGTGGTGCGGCGTGCCGGTGTCGTAGGACGCCACGTCACCGACCCGGTAGGCCCCGAACTCGTCGGAGAAGCCGCCCTTCATCACCAGCAGCATCTCGCTGTCGGTGTGACGGTGGGCCGGCACCCGCGACCCCGGCGCCATGCGCAGCAGGCAGGCCGAGGCCGTTCCGGCGCTGACTCCCCAGGCCGACAGGTGGACGCCCGGAACGACGCGCACCCATTCCAGCGCCTCCGGTTCCGCCCCGATGGCGCGGCGCAGCGGGCCGGGAAACAGGCTCTTCCCCGCCGGCGCGGGAACGGGCGTCGGCGTGGCCACCGTCGCGTCGAGCCGGGTCATCAGCGTGCCGAACAGCGAATCGGACACCGGCTCCGGCGGCAGATCCGCCAGCAGGACGCCGCCGCAGGCCTCCAGCTCCGCGACCTGCGCCCGGCATTCCGGGCAATAGGCGAGATGCGCGGCGACCAGCAGCGACTGCACCGCGCGCAGGCTGCCGGCGGCGTAGTCGAGCAGCAGTTCGGGGGCGGGGTGATGGGCCGGCACGGTCACGCTCCCTCTCCAAAAGCCCGGCGCAGGCGGCCGAGGGCCAGCCGCAGGCGCGTCTTCACGGTCCCCAGCGGGATGCCGCGTTCGGCGGAGATCTCCGTGTGGACCTTGTCCTCGTAATAGGCGAGCCGCAGCACGTCGGCCTGCTCCGGCGGCAGGTTGCCGATCACCGCGCGCAGGCGGGAGGCCGTCTCGGCGGCTTCGAACTGGTGGTCGGGCGGGGGTTCCTCCCCACCGTCCGGCGCCAGATCATCGGGTTGAAGCTCAGGCCGCCGCTCCTGCCGGACACGGTCGATACGGCGGTTGCGGGCGATGGTGTAGATCCAGGTGGAGGCGCTGGCCAGTGTCGGGTCGAAGCGGTCCGCCCGCAGCCAGACCGCCATCATGACGTCTTGGACCAGCTCCTCGGCCGCGCTGCCGTCGGCGCCCAGGCGGCGCATGTAGGCCTTGATCCGCGGCGCGAAGTGATCGAACAGCGCGCGGAAGGCGGTGGAGTCGCGGTTGCGGGCGACAGCAAGCAGAAGTTGCTCGTGGTCCGGCATGGTCGGGTCGTTCGAATCGGCCTTCGGCAGCATGCCAGGGACAAGTCTTCAGTCGGTCTCAGTCTTTCCGCACCATACAGCAGCGTGTCCTGCGGCACACGGCGTAATTCGGCATAGGAATTCCGTCGTGCCCATGCGCGGGGCATCCCCCAACTGGATTCCCTGGTATGGTGTCCCCACTTGATGCTAGGTCCGCATCCCCCTCCACCAAGCCCTCCGCAAAGCCCCTCGCCAAGAAGGAAGAAGGCATGAGCCTCGAACCGAACTTCGAACATTTGCGGGCCCGGGCCGTGGAATCGCTGTTCCACCATCTGGCGGACGCCTGCGTCGGGCTGATCGTGGTCGACCAGCACGCGCGGATCGCCTGGATCGGCGAGCGCTATCTGGAGTTGCTCGGCTATTCCGGCAATCCGGACGACGCGCTGGGCCGCCCGGTGGAGGAGGTCATCCCCAACAGCCAGATGCGCCATGTGGTGGAGAGCGGGCAGACCATGCTGCTCGACCTCATGGACATCGGGGAGCGGACCATCGTGGTGACCCGCCTGCCGCTGCGCGATGAGGACGGGACGCTGATCGGCGCCATCGGCTTCGCCCTGTTCGACCGGGCCGACCGGCTGCGCCCGCTGATGTCGAAGTACCAGAAGCTCCAGGAGGAGCTGACCCGTGCCCGCCAGGAACTGGCGCAGGAGCGGCGCGCGAAATACTCCCTGTCGCAGATGATCGGCAACAGCGATTCCATGCGCGAGGTGAAGCGTCTGGCCCGCCGCGCCGCGCAGCTCGACAGCACCGTTCTGCTGCTGGGCGAGACCGGCACCGGCAAGGAACTGCTGGCCCACGGCATCCACGCCGCCAGCCCGCGCGCCAACGCGCCCTTCGTCGGGGTGAACGTCGCGGCGATCCCGGAAAACCTTCTGGAATCGGAGCTGTTCGGCGTCGCCCCCGGCGCCTTCACCGGCGCCGACCGCAAGATGCGCGAGGGCAAGTTCCAACTGGCCGACGGCGGCACCCTGTTCCTGGACGAGATCGGCGACATGCCGCTGCCGCTGCAGGCCAAACTGCTGCGCGTGCTGCAGGAGCGGGAGTTCGAGGCGGTCGGCTCCAACAAGGTGGTGCGCGTCGATCTGCGCGTCATCGCGGCGACCAGCCGCGACCTCGACGCCCTGGTCCGCGAGCGGCAGTTCCGCGCCGACCTCTATTACCGGCTGAACGTGGTGCCGATCACCCTGCCGCCGTTGCGCGACCGGACGGAGGACATCGGCAGCATCGCCGACCGCATCCTCGACGAGTTGGCCTTCACCACCGCCGCCCCGTCGCGGGAGCTGACCGCCGGAGCCATCGCCGTTCTGGAGGATTACGACTGGCCCGGCAACGTGCGGGAGTTGCGCAACGTGCTGGAACGGGTGTCGGCGATGACCGACGACACGGTCCTGACCGCCGATCACATCCGCGGCGCCCTGCCGCGCGCGGCGGGCCCCGCCGGTCCGGGCGAGCGGCTGGCGGAGGGTGGCGACCGTCCCTTGAGCGACGTGCTGAAAGACACGGAGCGCGCCGCCATCGTCGGCGCCCTGTCGCGCACCGGCGGGGTGAAGGCCAAGGCCGCCAAGCTGCTGGGGATTTCGCGCGCCTCGCTCTACGAGCGGATGCAGGCGCTGGGGATCAAGGAGGACACCCAGGGGACGGTGTAGGGGTGCGGTGTGAGGGGGATGGAGTAGGGCCCCCACCCTTCCCGCTGCGCGGGCCCCTTCCCTCCCCCGCTGGGCGGGAGAGGGAGCTGTTCCCTCCCCCGCCCAGCGGGGGAGGGTCAGGGAGGGGGCAACACGCCGCTGCTCAACAACTCGTCAATGCGCCCCATGGAAGGTGCGGCTGATGACGTCCATCTGCTGCTCGCGGGTCAGCTTGATGAAGTTCACCGCGTAGCCCGACACCCGGATGGTCAGCTGCGGGTACAGCTCCGGATGGTCCATGGCGTGCAGCAGCGTCTCGCGGTCGAAGACGTTCACGTTGATGTGGTGGCCGCCCTGGCCGAAATAGCCGTCCAGCATGCCCACCAAGTTATCCACCCGCTCGCCCTCGGTCGGACCCAGCGCGCCGGGCACGATGGTGAAGGTGTAGCTGATGCCGTCCTGGGCGTGGGCGTAGGGCAGCTTGGCCACCGACGCCATCGAGGCGATCGCCCCCTTGCGGTCGCGCCCGTGCATCGGGTTGGCCCCCGGCGCGAAGGGCTGGCCGGCCTTGCGCCCGTCCGGCGTGTTGCCCGTCTTCTTGCCGTAGACCACGTTCGAGGTGATCGTCAGCACCGACTGCGTCGGCACCGCGTCGCGGTAGGCCTTCTGCTTGCGCAGCAGGCCCATGAAGGTCTCGACCAACCACACCGCGATCCCGTCGACCCGGTCGTCGTTGTTGCCGAAGGCCGGGTAGTCGCCCTCGATGACGAAGTCGGTGGCGAGGCCACGTTCGTCGCGCACCACCTTGACCGTGGCGTGCTTGATCGCCGACAGGCTGTCCGCGACCACGCTCAGACCGGCGATGCCGCAGGCCATGGTGCGCAGCACGTCGCGGTCGTGCAGCGCCATCTCCAGCCGCTCGTACATGTACTTGTCATGCATGAAGTGGATGGCGTTGAGCGTGTTCATGTAGGCGCGCGCCAACCACTCCATCATCGGCAGCAGACGGGCGACCACCGTGTCGTGGTCGAGCACGTCGCCGGTGATCGGCGCGAAGGCCGGGCCGACCTGCTCACCGGAGACCTCGTCGCGGCCGCCGTTGATGGCGTAGAGCAGCGTCTTGGCGAGGTTGGCGCGGGCGCCGAAGAACTGCATCTGCTTGCCGATGCGCATGGCCGAGACGCAGCAGGCGATGCCGTAGTCGTCGCCCCAGTAGGGCCGCATCAGGTCGTCGTTCTCGTACTGCACCGAGCAGGTCTTGATGGAGGTCTCGGCGCAGAACTTCTTGAAGCCCTCCGGCAGGCTCTCCGACCACAGAACGGTCAGGTTCGGTTCCGGCGCCGGGCCGAGATTCTGGAGTGTGTGCAGCATGCGGAAGCTGCCCTTGGTGACCAGCGTGCGCCCGTCGAGCGCCATGCCGCCGATGCACTCCGTCACCCAGGTCGGGTCGCCCGAGAAGAGCTGGTCGTATTCCGGCGTGCGCAGGAAACGCACCATCCGCAGCTTGATGACGAACTGGTCAATCAGCTCCTGAGCGCCCGCCTCGTCCAGGCGGCCTTCGCGCAGGTCGCGCTCGATGTAGACGTCAAGGAAGCTGGAGACGCGGCCGAGCGACATGGCCGCCCCGTTGGCCTCCTTCACCGCCGCCAGATAGGCGAGGTAGGTCCACTGCACCGCCTCGAAGGCGTTGGTCGCCGGGCGGGTCACGTCGAAGCCGTAGGACGCCGCCATCGTCACGAGGTCGCGGAGCGCGCGGATCTGCTCGGTGATCTCCTCGCGCAGGCGCAGCGTGTTCTCGTCGATGCGGTCGACTTCCAGGCTCTTGTACTGGGCCTTCTTGTCGGCGATCAGGAAATCGGCGCCGTAGAGCGCCAGCCGGCGGTAGTCGCCGAT
This sequence comes from Azospirillum brasilense, assembly GCF_007827815.1. GTDB lineage: Bacteria > Pseudomonadota > Alphaproteobacteria > Azospirillales > Azospirillaceae > Azospirillum > Azospirillum brasilense_C. The sequence goes on along the minus strand of NZ_VITH01000017.1, from coordinate 95,357 downwards.
GATGCGCCCGCGGCCGTAGGCGTCCGGCAGGCCGGTGATGACGCCGGACTTGCGGCAGCGCAGCATCTCGTCGGTGTAGACGTCGAAGACGCCGTCGTTGTGCGTCTTGCGCAGCGCCGGGAACACGTCGTCCAGCTTGGGCGAGGGCTTGAAGCCGTAGGCCTCCAAGCCCGTCTTGACCATCCGCCAGCCGCCGAAGGGCATGATCGACCGCTTCAGCGGCTTGTCCGTCTGAAGCCCGACGATGACCTCAAGCTCCCGGTCGATGTAGCCGGGGGCGTGGCTGACGATGGAGGACACCAGCTCCGTGTCGGCGTCGAGCACGCCGCCCTTGGCCGCGCGCTCCTCCTTCAGGAGATCGCGCACCTTGTTCCACAGCGACAGGGTGCGGTCGCTGGCCGGGGAGAGGAAACTGCCGTCGCCGCCGTAGGGGCGGACGTTCTTCACGATGAAATCGCGCAGATCGACCGTGGTCCGCCAGGAACCGGGCGCAAAACCGCGCCAGGGGTCCGGCGTCTCGGCTTCGGCAACGGGGATTTTCGGTTCGAACATCAGGGAATCCATGACGCGCCTCTGTTTGTCTGCGGCGGTCCCTGCCCTCCCCGGCGGGGGCCGCGCCACGTTGCGCGGCGCCGAACCGGACGAACCGCCCGGCCAAGCATCGCGCTTGCCCGATCAGTAGGCGCCCAAAGCTCCCCAGCCTCATTGATCCCAATCAATCAATCCCTGCGAAATACGCAGGGCACCGTCCAAGGCACGTCCTGTCACAAAAACTGAAGAAACCGGCCGTTTCTGCGTCGCAGCATTTGAGACAATCCACCGGAAATCGAATATTTTCATCCGGATCGGCCGTTTTAAAACAGACGGTTCGGATCAGCGCAGCGCGCTTGCAATATCTTGCGCCAAACGGGCCAGGGTTCGGCTGAGGGCATCGGCGACGGCACCGGGATCGCCGGCAGCGCTCACCGGTTCCTGCGCCGCGGTGTGACCCAGCCGGCGCAGCCGGTCGCCGCCCTGGTCGAAGACGCGCCAGCGCGCCTCCAGAACGGCCGGCCCCTCCTCCGCCGCGTCGAAGCGGTCCAGCGTCACCTCGACCACCTGGGACAGCGGGAAGTCGCGCTGAAGCGGCAGGCCGACGACCTCCGTCCCCGGCAGGTCCGTCTCCAGGTTCCGCAGCAGCGTGCGGGTCACCATTTCGTCAAGGGGGCCGCCCCAGCGGTCGAACTCGCGGACGACCAGCCGGTTGCCCGGCGCCCGCATCACCAGCTCCGACCGGTCGAGATAGCCGGGGACCTTCACGCCCTCCAGCCCGATCACCCGCCGTTGCGCCTCGCCGGCCCGCATTGGGGCTGTGCCCGAGGGGGCCGTGTCCGGCGCGACCGCGTCCAGATGGTAGAAGCGGCTGGGCGGCGTGCTGCAGGCGGCCAGCAGGGCCACAGCGGAAGCGCACAGCAGCAAGCGATGGGTGTGACGAGCGATTGCCATGGGTGTCCTCAACCGCGTTTGCCCCGGATCAGGGCTTCGGGATGGCGTTCGAGATAGTCGGTCAGGCCGCGGATCGACCGGGCCGCGGCGGTCAGTTCGCGCACCAGCCCCTGCAGGTCGCTGACCGCGGGACGGGACGAGTTGACCAACCCATCGGTGCTGCTGAGCGTCTTTTCGGCCTGCCGGACCAGCTTGGAGGTGTTCTCCGCCACGTCGCGCAGGGCGCGGATGGTCGGCTCGCCCTCGCTGCCCAGCGCCTGCGTGGTCTTCTCCAGCTCGGCCAACGACCGGCTGAGCGAGCCGATGGCCTGGGCGATCTCCGGCGAGGCGATCAGGGCGCCGGCCTTCTGGATGGTCGAGCGCAGCTCCACCACCGTTTCGGCGATGGGCGCGCGGGCCAGCTCGTTCATCAGGTCGGTGGCGGTCTTGGTCGCCGTGTCGAGCACGTTCGGCTGGGACGGCACCTCCGGATAGGGACCGCCCGAAATCATCGTCTGCTTCGGCGCATCGGGGAACAGGTCCAACGTCACGATCAGCTCGCCGGTCAGCAGGTTGCCGGTGCGCAACTGCGCCCGCAGCCCCCGCTCGACCAGCGCCTGCATGCCGGCATAGGCGGCCTCGGTGTCGTGCGCTGCCGGCAGCTCTCCGCCCAGCCGCTCCGGCTCGATGTTCAGGGTGACCGGGATGCGGGCCTCCCCCGACACCGGATCGACGTCCAGGCGGATGTCCGTCACCTCGCCCACCCGGATGCCGCGGAACTCCACAGCCGAGCCCGGATGCAGGCCGCGCACCGACCCGTCGAAATGCACCAGGAAAGGCACCCGCCGGGTGAAGCGCGCGTCGCTGGCCGCGTTACGGTTCTCGTAGAGCGGAAAGTCCGTGCCCTCCGCCGCGATCTCGCCGTTGTCGCCGGGACCGCCGAGGCCGGGAGTCTCGAAGGACACGCCGCCGGTCGCCAGCGATTGCAGGGACTCCAGCGCCACCGTCGGCCCCTCCGGCCCGATGGACACCGACAGGCCGCTGGCGTTCCAGAAGCGGGTGTTGGGCCGGACGATCCGGTCGTAGGGGGCGTGGATGAAGACCGGGATGGTCAGCGACTGCCAGTCCTTGGAGAACTCGTAGCCGACCACCTCGCCAACCTGGATGCCGCGGTAGTAGATCGGCGCCCCCGGCCCGAGGCCGCCCAACCGGTCGGCGCGGAGCGCGAAGCGCCGCCCCGGCGAACTGGAGCGGATCAGCGGCGGTTCCTCCAACCCGCGGAAGGCGGTGAGCGCCTCGCCGTTGCCGGTTCCCGGATCCATGCCGATGTAGGCGCCCGAAACCAGCGTGCCGAGGCCCGACACGCCGCCGAAGCCCAGCCGCGGCTTGACCACCCAGAAGCTCGTCCGGTCGTTGAGGTAGGAAGCCGCCCCCTTCACCATGCGCACGGAGACGATGACGTTGGACAGGTCGGGCGAGACCGCCACCCCCTGCACGGTCCCGACATCGACGTCGCGGTAGCGCACGCGGGTCTTGCCGGGCTCCAGCCCCTCCGCCGTGTCGAAGGTGATGGTGATGGTCGGCCCGCGCTCGTTCAGCGTCTTCCAGGCCAGCCAGCCGCCGATCAGCGCGGCGACCAGCGGCACCAGCCAGATCAGCGGCAGGCCGCGGCGGCGGCGGATCACCGGGCTGGCCGGCTCCACGGTGGGCTTGGGATCAGTCATGGGCATCAATCATAGAAGAATCCTGCCGCTGCGCCCGCCGGGGCGGCGCATCCCAGATCAGCCGCGGGTCGAAGGACTCCGACGCCAGCATGGTGATGATGACGACCGCGGCGAAGGCGACGGCGCCAATCTCCGCGTGGATGGTGGCGATGGCGCCTAACTGGACCAGGGCCGCCAGAAGCGAGATCATGAAGATGTCCACCATCGACCAGCGCCCGACCCCCTCGATCAGGCGGTAGAGCCGCGTGCGGTCGCGCTGCCGTTTCGGCGAGCCCCGCTGCACCGTCCACAGCAGATAGGCCAGCCCGATCAGCTTCAGCACCGGCACGGTGATGCTGGCGAAGAATACCAGCAGGGCGACCGGCCACATCTCCGCCGCGATCAGAGCCTCCACACCGGACAGGATGGTGTCGGGCTGGCCGGCGCCGAAATAAACCACCGTCATGATCGGCAGCAGGTTCGCGGGGATGTAGAGGATCGTCGCCGCGGAGATCAGCGCCCAGCCGCGCGGCAGGCTGTTCGGCTTGCGGTGGTGCAGACGGGCGCCGCAGCGTGGGCACGCACCATCCGACCCCGCCACCACCTGATGGCAATCGTGGCAGGCGGTCAGCCGCTCCGGGTCGGCGGCGGCGGCCTGGGTGACGCGGGTCTGCGGGGCGATCCGCTCCCACACCTCGAAGGGGCTGAGCGACGCTTCCCCCCAGACCTGCACCAGGATGAAGGCGACCAGGGCGGCCAGCGACGCCCCCGGCTCCAGCTCCGCCAGATCGGACAGCTTCACATAGGCGACGATCAGGCCGAGCAGAAAGACCTCCGCCATCGCCCAGCGGCGCAGCCGCGCCACCGTCCGGAAGGTCCAGGCCGCCCCCGGCGCCGCCGTCCGCCCGGCGGCGAGCGGCATCACCACGTAGAGCGTGCCGAGCACCTGCGCCAGCGGCGCCAGGAACAGCACGAAGAAGACCAGGACGCCCAACACCTCGTAGCCGCCGTCCCACAGCGCCACCGAGCCGCTGAGCAGGGTCGCCGTCTGCGCCCGCCCCTCCAGCTCGAAGGTCAGGATCGGGAAGAGGTTGGCGGTGACGAAGAGGATCGTCGAGGCGATGGCCAGCGCCACCGCCTGCCCCAGCCCGCCGGTCCGGAAATGGCGCAGCACCGCGCCGCAGCGGTGGCATTCGGCGCGATGGCCGGGCGAGACCGGCGGCAGGGCGTGCGGCGCCCCGCAGTCGTGGCAGAGCAGGATCGGGTGGTCCGGTGCGGTCATAGCGTTGGCTTAACATTTCCCACGGGCGAAAGGTCCGCCGAATGCAGGGTGCACCGGCGGAGGAGCGCCGACCGGGGTGGGCCGGGGACCCCGGATGGAAAAAGCCCTTCCCCCGTGGGTGGGGAAAGGGCTCGGACGTTCGGACGGGTGCTGACTGTGCTCAGACGAACAGGTTGAAGCTGCCCAGCAGCTTCTGCGTGCCGGACTGGCCGGTGGGGATCGAATTCAGGCTCGACGCCGCCTGGCTCAGTCCATCCAGCATAGCCTGCTGTCCGGTGGACAGGTTGAACGGGCTTTCCCCCTTCTTTGGCGCCTTGGCGACCGTGTCGTAATCCTGGGTGTATTTGCCCATGCTGAGCTGGATGGCGTAGTTCTTGGGGTCCTTCGCCGACTGCCCCTTGTCACGCGTCAGGCGCAGCGTGTAGTCGCCGCGGTCGAGCTCATACTCGCCCTGCATCATGCTCTTGAAGGCGTCGTAGTTCTTTCCCGCACTCTTGTCGCTGTCCGCCAGGACCGTGCCGAACTTCGACATCACCTGGACGCGCAGCCCATCGTCGCCCACTTGGCCCAGAGTCACTTCGCCCTTGGTGGTCACGCGGAACTTGTAGAAATCGACGGGATCGTCGGCGCCCAGCGCGCCGACCACGTTCAGCCGGGTCACATTCTTGGCGAGAACGCCCATGTCCGTGGCGAAGCCGGGGGTGTTGACCGAGGATTTGCGGACGTCCTTCCGGAATTCCTGCACGTTCGCGGCGGCGGCGGCCTCGGCCTCCCGCTGGGCGTTCATGCGTTCGACGGCAGCGGACACGGACTTGTTGAGGTCCGAGACCATCTGGTTGACGCCGGCCATTCCGTCAGACATGGCACCCTCTCCCATCAGGCGCGCACCCCGGACGGGGAAACGCGAATGGATCGCTGGACCCTCACATTACCGCAAAGCATGTAAAGTTGCGAATTGTTTTTCGCCGAAATTTCAGATAGGGCGCCGGCTGAGTTGTGCGGCCATCCGCCTCAACACGCCAGGGAGGTCCTCCCCGGCCCGCGGTTGGAACAGGCGCTGCGCGGGAAACCAGGGGCGAACCGCGCTGCCGAGTTGGGTCCAGTCCCGCCCACCGAAGCGCCAGACCGGCACGCCGAGCGCCGCCGCCAGTTCCCCCACCGCCGTGGCGGGCGCGATCACCAGATCCAGGGTCGTCATCAGCGCCGCCGTCCCGTCGACATCATCGGTCAGGTTGAGGTCGTCCCAGCGATGGATGGCGACGCCGAACCGGTCCTCCGCCGCGACCCGCTCGGCCTCGCACGCGCCGTACTGGAGGTTGACGAAGACCAGACCCGGCACGGCGAACAGCGCGCCCCACTGGTCGAGCCGGCTGTAGGCGGCGCGGCGCGATTCGGTCATCAGCGCGCTGCGCCAGCCGATCCCCACGCGCAGGCCGGGGCCGAGCGCGGCCACCCGCTCCCGCCACACCGCCACCCGCGCCGGGTCGGGGACCAGCCAGCCGTCGGCCGCCCCTGGGAAGGCGGACAGGTCGCGGCGGAACACCCGGGCCAGGGAGCCGATGGGCGTGTGCAGGTCGCAATCGGGCACCGCCACGGCATCCGGACTTTGCGGGCGGACCAGCGCGCCGGGAAAGGAGCGGGCGAACAGGGGCACCAGCCGCCGGTCGGCCTCGATCACCACGGAACGGGAGCGGGCGATCGCCTCGGTGCAGAGCGAGGAGAACAGGATGGTGTCGCCCACCCCCTGCTCGCCCCAGATCAGCAGGCGCTTGCCCGTCAAGTCCTCGCCGCGCCACGCGGGCAACCGTGGCTGGCGCGCCCCGCCCGCCTGACCGGACGCGAAGCGCCAGCCATAGCCGGCCCAACCCTCCGCCAGTTCGCCGCGCTCCAACTGCAGCAAGCCACGGTTGAATTGGGCCAGCGCCAGATCGGGCACCACGCGCAGCGCCCGCCCGTACAGGCGCTCCGCCAGCCCGTCGTCGCCCAGGCGCTGCACCGCCAAACCGAGATTGCAGAGCGCCGCCGCGTAGCCGGGGTCGAGCGCCAGGGCACGGCGGAACCAGCGGCCCGCCTCCGCATGGCGGAGGCGGGCCTGCAACGCGTGGCCGAAGTTGTTGTTGGCCTGCGGCTCGTCCGGCATCAGCCGCAGGGCGCGGCGGTGCACCCGCTCGGCCTCGTCCAGCCGTTCGGCGTCGCGCAGACCGCCGCCGAGGTTAGACAGCCCCTCCGGCAAGGCCGGGTCGAGCAGGACGGCGCGCTGCCACGCCGCCAGGGCGGCGGCGGCCCGCCCTTGCCGGCTCAGCGCGTTGGCCAGATTGTTCCAAAAGGTCGCCCGGTCGGCGCGGTGGGCCAGGGCGGCGCGGTGGCAGGCTTCGGCCTCGGCGAAACGGCCCTGCCCGGCGCGCAGCGTGCCCAGGCTGTCGGCCGCGTCCACGAACCGGGGATCGAGGGCAAAGGCCGCCGCGAAGCATGTGGCGGCCCCGTCCATCTGTCCGAGATCGCGCAGCACCAGCCCGAAGCCGTAGAGCAGCGCCGGGTTGCGGCGATCCAGCCGCAAGGCGTCGGTGTAGGCGGTCACCGCCTCGGCCAGCCGTCCCTCGGCGTGGTGGCGGGCGGCCTCGGCCGTCAGACTGGAGAGATCATCGCGGGAAGGGGCGTCGGGACTCATCCCGGCAGAGTGGCCCGCGGGACCGGAACGGCGCAAGCGCCGTCCGGCCCCGCGGTTGCCGGTTGCTCAGTCCTCACCGTCCTGCAGCGCCGGCGGACGCGGGGCGGCGTTGACCGGGGCGGCGAGCTGGGCGTCGACCACCGCCACCGCCGTCATGTTGACCAGACCGCGCGTGGTCACCGACGGGGTGACGATGTGCACGGGGCGCGCCACGCCCAGCAGCATCGGCCCGACATTCTGCGCGTCAGCCATGATCTTCAGCATGTTGAAGGCGATGTTGGCGGCGTCCAGGGTCGGCATGACCAGCAGGTTCGCCTCGCCCTTCAGGCGGCTGTCGGGCAGAACGCCCTTGCGCAGCACCTCCGACAGGGCGGCGTCGGCGTGCATCTCGCCGTCCACCTCCAGATCGGGATTCTCCTCAGCGATGAGCTGGTAGGCCAGACGCATCTTGCGGGCCGACGGGGTGTCGGCGCTGCCGAAGTTGGAGTGCGAGAGCAGAGCCACCTTCGGCTCGATGCCGAAGCGCTTCACCTCCTCCGCCGCCAGCCGGGCGATCTCGGCCACCTGCTCGGCGGTCGGGTCGGGGTTGACGTAGGTGTCGCAGATGAAGTGCGTGCCCTTCTGCGAGATCAGCCCGTTCATGGCGGCGGCGACCTTCACGCCCTTGCGCAGGCCGATCACCCCCATGACGTGGTTGAAGTGGTCGCCGTAGCGGCCCGAGGTGCCGCAGACCATGCCGTCGGCCTCGCCCCGGCGGACCATCAGCGCGCCGAAGACGGTCGGCTGGCTGCGCACGACGTTCAGCGCGTTGGCCGGCGACACGCCGCGGCGGCCCATCATCTGCCGGTAGACCTCGGCGTAGTTGTGGCAGCGCAGGTCACGGGCGGCCTCGATCACCTCGACGTCCTTGCCGATGCGGATGCGCAGGCCCATGTCGGCGATCGTCCGCTCGATCACGTCGGCGCGGCCGAGCAGGACCGGATGGGCGATGCCGTCGTCCACCACCACCTGGGCGCAGCGCAGCACGCGCGGCTCCTCGCCCTCGGCGTAGACGATGCGCTTGGGGGCCGCCTTCGCCTTGGTGATGACCGGCTTCATGACGAGGCCGGAGCGGAAGACATACTGGCCGAGGCTGTCGCGGTAGGCGCGGAAATCGACGATCGGCCGCGTCGCCACGCCCGACTCCATGGCGGCCTTGGCGACCGCCGAGGACACCTCGATCACCAGACGCGGGTCGAAGGGCTTGGGCAGGATGTAGTCCGGGCCGAAGCGCAGGTTCTCGCCGACATAGGCAGCGGCCACCACGTCCGACGGCTCGGCCTGGGCGAGGCTGGCCATGGCGTGGGTGGCGGCGATCTTCATCTCCTCGTTCACCGTCGTCGCGCCGACGTCGAGCGCGCCGCGGAAGATGAAGGGGAAGCAGAGGACGTTGTTGACCTGGTTGGGAAAGTCCGAGCGGCCGGTGGCGATGATGGCGTCCGGGCGGGCCTGCCGGGCGAGGTCCGGCATGATCTCCGGCTCCGGGTTGGCCAGCGCCAGCACCAGCGGCTTGTCGGCCATGCGGACCAGCATCTCCGGCTTCAGCACCTTGGCGCCCGACAGGCCGAGGAAGATGTCCGCCCCGTCGATGACGTCGTTCAGCACGCGGGCGTCGGTGTCCTGCGCGTAGGCGTCCTTGTAGGGGTTCATCTCCTCGTTGCGGCCCTTGTGGACCACGCCGATGCGGTCGACCAGCCAGACGTTCTCGCGCTTGACGCCCAGGCTGAGCATCAGGTCCAGGCAGGCGATGCCCGCCGCCCCGCCGCCGGTGGAGACGACCTTGACGGTGGAGATGTCCTTGCCGACCAGCTTCAGCCCGTTCAGCACCGCCGCACCCACCACGATGGCGGTGCCGTGCTGGTCGTCGTGGAAGACCGGGATCTTCATCCGCTCGCGGCAGCGGCGCTCCACCTCGAAGCAGGCGGGGGCGGCGATGTCTTCCAGATTGATGGCGCCGAAGGTCGGCTCCAGCCGGACGATGGTGTCGACCAGACCGTCGACGTCCTTCTCGTTCAGCTCCAGGTCGAAGCAGTCGATGCCGGCGAACTTCTTGAAGAGGACGGCCTTGCCCTCCATGACCGGCTTGGCGGCCATCGGGCCGATGTCGCCCAGGCCCAGCACCGCCGTGCCGTTGGTGACGACCGCCACGAGGTTCGCGCGGGCCGTCAGCTCCGCCGCCTGGGACGGGTCGGCGGCGATGGCGCTGGACGCCGCGGCCACGCCCGGCGAATAGGCCAGCGCGAGGTCGCGCTGGTTCGCCATGGGCTTGGTGGCGACGATCGCCAACTTACCGGGCTTCGGATTCCGGTGGTACTCAAGCGCCATCGCGTCGAAGTCGCCGGACATACGTCCTCTCCCCTTTAACTTGATTTCAGTTAATTTGCCGAACGACGAACTGTTTCCCCTCCGGCTTATACCCGAATTGTCCGAGTACCGGAATGGGAAAGGGGCAGCCCGCGGCGGACCGCCCCTTCCTTTTCACGCCTCAGGACCAGAGGCCGGCCCCGCGTCAGATGCGGGCCAGGGCCGGTTCCTTGAAGTGCTCCTGGTACTCGGCGACCGCCTTGCTCTCGTCGAACTCGCCTTCCATCTTGGCGACCACGATGGTGGCGACGCCGTTGCCGATCAGGTTGGTGATGGCGCGGGCTTCCGACATGAAGCGGTCGACGCCGAGCAGCAGGGCCAGACCCTCGATCGGCAGGTGGCCGGTGGCCGACAGGGTGGCCGCCAGCGTCACGAAGCCGCCGCCGGTGACCGCCGCAGCCCCCTTGGACGTCAGCATCAGCAGGCCGAGGATGGTGAGCTGCTGCCAGATCGTCAGGTCGATGTTGAAGGCCTGGGCGATAAAGATCGCGGCCATCGACAGGTAGATGGAGGTGCCGTCCAGGTTGAACGAGTAGCCGGTGGGGATGACGAGGCCGACCACGTGCTTGGAGCAGCCGAACTTCTGCATCTTCTCCATCATGCGCGGCAGCACGGACTCCGACGAGGAGGTGCCGAGCACGATCAGCAGCTCGTCCTTGATGTAGCGCAGGAAGGTCAGGAGGCTGAAGTTGTACAGGCGGGCGATGCTGCCCAGCACGACGAAGACGAACAGCGCCATCGTGATGTAGACCGCCGCCATCAGCTGGCCGAGCGAGGTCAGCGACGACACGCCATACTTGCCGATGGTGAAGGACATGGCGCCGAAGGCGCCCAGCGGGGCGACGCGCATCAGGATGCCGATCACCCCGAACAGGGCGTGCGACACCTTCTCGAACATGTCCTCGACCACCTTGCCCTTCTGGCCCATGGCGGACAGCGCGACACCGAAGATCACCGCGAAGAACAGGATCTGCAGCATGTCGCCCTTGACGAAGGCGCCGATGACGTTGTCCGGGACGATGTTGACCAGGAAGTCGATGGTCGTGTGGTTCTGCGCCTCGGTCGCGTATTTGGCGACGGCGTCGGCCTTCAGCGAGCCGGCCTGGATGTTCATCCCCGAGCCCGGCTTCAACAGATTGACGACCAGCAGGCCGAGCCCCAGGGCGAAGGTGGTGACGATCTCGAAATACAGGATCGCCTTGCCGCCGACCTTGCCGACCTTCTTCATGTCGCCGATCGAGGAGATGCCGGTGACCACGGTCAGGAAGACGATCGGGCCGATGACCATCTTGATCATCTTGATGAAGACGTCGCCCAAGGGCTTCATCTGCACCGCAAGAGCCGGATAGAAATGGCCGAGCAGAATGCCGATGGTGATCGCGGTCAGAACCTGGACGGTCAGGTTCGTGTAGAATGGCTTTTTCTGGGGCTGCCCTTGGGCGTGCATGGTCGTCTCCTCGTGGCGTTCCTGAAATGGGCTGCCGCTCTTGTCTCGCGGTCGGCGGCCGGCCCGTCATGCCCCTCTTAAAGCAAGCGGTGTGCCAAAATTAAAGCTGAGGAATCGCAGCGCTCTGACGGAGCGCGTGGGTCAGAATCCGCACGACAGGGGCGGAATCCATGTGCGAAAATCCGCACATCGCCCGCTCCGCGCGATTTCTTGTTGCGGCGCAGCATGGATTGAGGACCGTTGGTTAGGATCGTCCCCACCCGCTGGACATTTTCGCAAAGCCGCGACTGGCTCTCCCGGCGGGCGTCCGCCCTGTTTGCCCGTCCGCGGCGGGTGATGCTGGCCGTGCTGGTCGTCGGCATGCCGCTGGCGGCGGCGGTGGCCGCGGGTCTGGCGGCGGACAACGCCAGCGAATCCCTGCGCGAACAGGGGGCGGCGCAGCTCTCGCTCTACGAATCCAACCTGCGCACGGAGCTGGAGCGCCACGCCGCCGTGCCGATGGTGCTCGCCCGCGACCAGGAGGTCGCCGACCTGCTGCGCGATCCCAGCCCGGAGCGGGTGGACCGCCTGAACCGCAAGCTGGAGGCCATCGCGGCGACGCTGAAGGCGTCCGCCCTCTATGTGATGAACGGGACGGGAACCACCGTCGCGGCCAGCAACTGGAACGCCGCGCCCAGCTTCGTCGGGCAGAATTTCAGCTACCGCCCCTATTTCCAGTCGGCCATGGAGCGGGGGGAGGGGCATCATTTCGCGCTCGGCACCACCTCGCTCGTCCCCGGCTACTACACGGCGCAGCGGGTGGTGGCGGAAAACCGCACAGAGGACCGGACGGGCGATCGGGGGGCCGGCGTCGTGGTCCTGAAGGTCGGCTTCCAGGAGTTGGAGCGGGCTTGGTCGCACGGCCGGGAGAAGGTTCTGGTCTCCGACCGCGACGGCGTCGTCTTCATCACCAACGTGGAGGGCTGGCGCTACAACGCGCTGCCCCGCCGCCTGCCGGTCACGCTGCCCGCGGCGTCGCCCCCCGCGACCGAGGAGATCCCCACCCTGCCTTGGGCCTTCGGCGGGGCGTCCGACCGCATCACGCTGCGGGAAGGCAACGCGGAGCGGCGCTACCTCCTGCAATCCGCCGCGGTGCCCGGCGGCGATTGGACGATCCACGCCCTGACCAGCCTCGCCCCGGTCGCCACCCGCGCCCAGCAGGCCGGGCTGCTCGCCGCCGCGGTGGTGGCGCTGGCCGCCCTGACCGGCCACGCGCTGGCCCAGCGCCGCCTGAACCTCGTGGAGCGGCTGGCCCTCCAGGAGGAGGCGCGGGCCGAGCTGGAGCGCCGCGTGGCCGCCGCCACGGCGGAGCTGCGCGCCACCGAGAACGAGCTGACCCAGGCGGCGAAGCTGGCGGCGCTCGGCCAGATGTCGGCGGCCATGGCCCACGAGATCAACCAGCCGCTGGCCGCCATCCGCAGCTTCGCCGACAACGCGGTGGTGCTGCTGGAGCGCGGGCGGCCGGACGCGGTGCGCGACAATCTGGCGGAGATCGCCGACCTGACCGACCGCATGGCCGCCATCACCCGCAGCCTGAAGGGCTTCGCCCGGCGCGCCTCGGGCACGCTGGGCGCGGTGTCCGCCGCCGCCGCCGTCGGGCAGGCGCTGGCCCTGCTGGAGGCGCGGCTGCGCCGGGATTCCGTAACGGTGGACACCGACCTGCCCGCCAGCGCCCTGCTGGTCACCGGCGAGGACGTGCGGTTGCAGCAGGTGCTGGTCAACCTGATCGGCAACGCCGCCGACGCTATGCGCGCCTCGCCCCGCCGCCATGTCCGGATCGCCCTGGCCGCGGAGGGGGAGGAGGCGGTGCTGACGGTCAGAGACAGTGGTCCCGGCATCGCCGAGGCCGACCTGCCGCGCATCTTCGTGCCCTTCTTCACGACCAAGGAGGCGGGCGACGGGCTCGGGCTCGGCCTGTCGATCAGCCACGGCATCGTCGAGGATTTCGGCGGCAGCCTGACCGCCGCCAACCACCCGGAGGGCGGCGCCCTCTTCACCATCCGCCTCAAGCGCAGGGATTCCCAGACATGACGACCGGCAGCACCGCCCCGGGCGGCCCCGTCCTCTTCGTGGACGACGAGCGGTCCGTCCGCCTCGCCGGGCAGCAGGCGCTGGAGCTGGCCGGCTTCGACGTCACCGCCTGCGACGGGGCGGAGCGCGCGCTGCGCCATCTCGGCCGCGACTGGCCGGGCGCCTTGGTCACCGACGTGCGCATGCCGCAGATCGACGGGCTGGAGCTGATGGAGCGCGCCCTGGCGCTGGATCCCGAGCTGCCGGTCATCCTGATCACCGGCCACGGCGATGTGCCGATGGCGGTGGAGGCGATGCGGCGCGGCGCCTACGACTTCCTGGAAAAGCCCTTTCCCTCCGACCGTCTGGTCGAGGTGACGCGGCGCGCCGTGGAGAAGCGCCGGCTGGTCCTGGAGAACCGGCGCCTGCGCGACCAACTGGCCGGGCTGGCCGCCGGTGAGGCCTCGCCCATCGTCGGGCGGACGCCGGGGATCGAGCGGCTGCGCGGCGCCATCGCCGCGGTGGCCGACACCGACGCCGACGTGCTGGTGCTGGGCGAGACCGGCACCGGCAAGGAGATGGTCGCCCGCGCGCTCCACGCCGGCAGCAACCGGCGCAAGCACCCCTTCGTCGCCCTGAACTGCGGCGCCATGCCCGAGGCGATCTTCGAGAGCGAGCTGTTCGGGCACGAGGCCGGGGCCTTCACCGGGGCCGGCAAGCGCCGCGTCGGGCGCATCGAGCACGCCAGCGGCGGCACCCTCTTCCTCGACGAGATTGAGAGCATGCCGCTGTCGCTCCAGGTCAAGCTGCTGCGCGTGATCCAGGAGCGGGTGGTGGAGCCGCTGGGCTCGAACGAGCTGATCCCCGTGGACCTGCGCGTCGTCGCCGCGACCAAGCTGGACCTGCGCAAGGCGGCCAGCGAGGGCAAGTTCCGCGAGGACCTCTATTACCGGCTCAACGTCGTCGTGGTGACCATCCCGCCGCTGCGCGACCGCCGCGACGACATCCCCCTGCTGTTCCAGCATTTCGTCGTGCAGGCCGCCGCCCGCTACAACCGCGAGCCGCGCGCGCCGAGCCCGGCGCAGGTGCAGCGGCTGGCGGCGCACGACTGGCCAGGCAACGTCCGCGAGCTGCGCAACGCCGCCGACCGCTTCGTGCTGGGACTGGACGACACGCTCTCCGCGGTGGGCGGCACCGCTCCGGCGATGGCGGCGGGACGCAGCGGCCTGTCGCTGGCCGAGCAGGTGGACCTGTTCGAGAAGAGCCTGATCGAAAGCGAGCTGGCCCGTTGCAAAGGCAGCGTGAAGGCCGCCATCGAGGCGCTGAACATCCCGCGCAAGACCTTCTACGACAAGCTGAAGCGCTACGGCCTCAGCCGCGAGGATTTCGTGGAGTGAGGGGCCGTCATTCGGCGGCCAGCGCGTGGGCGAAGGTCTCCACCCCCTGCACACCGGCCGCGCTCAGCCCGTAGGTGCCCTTGGCGATGCGCTCAAACCAGCCGTAGACGTTGCGCTGGAGAATGGCCGCGGCGTCCTTCGGCGCCCCGGCCGCGCGCAGCGCCTTCAGCGACAGCGGCCCGGCGGCCAGCAAGCGGGCGCAGCGCAGCGCGTCCTGACGGTAGGCGGTGACGATGGGCACGCGGGTGGAGCCGCCGCGGTTGGGATCGCCGCGGCGCCGCGCGTGCTCGCCCAGCAGGCGGGCGGTGCGCGTCTTGTCCTTGCGCGGGCTGTAGGGAACGGGGTCGAGCAGGACCTCCACCTCATGCCCAGCCGCCCGGCCGGTGTCGACGATCAGCAAGCCGACGCCCAGCCGCCGGCACAGCTTGCGCACCCCGCTGTCGTGGGGCGACGCGCCGCTGGCCTTGCGCCCCGGCTGCGGCACGGCGAGATAGACGGTGTCGGTTAGGGCGAGTCGGTCGACCCCCTGAAGCAGCAGGTCCAGGGTGAAGCGCTTCTTCAGCTCGACGATCAACGGCGGCTCGGCCCCACGCACCGCGACGAGGTCGCAGCCGTGAATCTCGGCCTTCACATCGTAGCCCTGGGCTTCGAGGAAGGCCTTCACGGGGGCGTAGAGGTCGGTTTCGGCGGTGATGGACAAAGGAAGAAACTTTCGCTACGAGCCTCCGCTCTACCCCCTTTCCCCACTGAACGGGAAAAGACGGCAAGGCCGTTCAGAATAGCCGCTTGCCTTCGCTGAACACACCATGCTTCGCAACGAACTCATCATAAGCATTCAACGCCGGGCCGTTTTCCTCAGCCCAGCGCCGCTGCCCATGGGTCAAATCCCGGATTCCAGGGGCCACGACGACCCCTGGCTGTGGAGCGCGAGAGAGCCACACCCCCTCGCTCGTCATCACGCCGCGGCCTTCTGCTTGCGCAGGATGGCCAGGATGTCGGAGGCGGCCTTCGGGATGTTGGTGCCGGGGCCGTAGATGGCGGCGGCGCCCGCCTTGTAGAGATAGTCGTAGTCCTGGGGCGGGATGACGCCGCCGCAGACGACGAGGATGTCGCCGGCGCCCTGGCGGCGCAGCTCCTCGACCAGTTGCGGGACCAGCGTCTTGTGGCCGGCGGCCTGGGACGACACGCCGATGACGTGCACGTCGTTCTCCACCGCCTGACGGGCGGCCTCCTCCGGGGTCTGGAACAGCGGCCCGATGTCCACGTCGAAGCCGATGTCGGCGAAGCTGGTGGCGATCACCTTGGCGCCGCGGTCGTGGCCGTCCTGGCCCATCTTCACGACGAGGATGCGCGGGCGGCGGCCCTCCTCGGCGGCGAAGGCGGACACCTCCTCCTGAATCCTCTTGAAGCCCTCGTCGCCTTCGTAGGCGGCGCCGTAGACGCCGGAAACCGAGCGGATGACCGCGACATGGCGGGTGAAGGCCTTCTCCAGCGCGTCGGAAATCTCGCCGACCGTGGCGCGGGCGCGGGTGGCCTCGACCGCCAGGGCGAGCAGATTGCCGGACTTCTCCGTGGCGGCCTTGGTCAGCGCCTCCAGAGCGGCGCGGCACTTGGCGTCGTCGCGGTTGGCGCGCACGCTGTTCAGGCGGGCGATCTGGGATTCGCGGACCGCCGTGTTGTCGATGTCCAGCACGTCGACCATCTCGGGGTTCTCCGGACGGTACTTGTTGACGCCGACGATCACCTCCTCGGCGCGGTCGACGCGGGCCTGCCGGCGGGCGGCGGCCTCCTCGATCAGCAGCTTGGGCATGCCGCTGTCCACCGCCTTGGTCATGCCGCCCAGATACTCGACCTTGTTAATGAGGTCGAGCGCGGCGTTGGCGAGGCTGTGGGTCAGATTCTCGATGTAGTAGGAGCCGCCCAGCGGATCGACCACATTGGTGACGCCCGACTCCTCGGCGATGATGAGCTGGGTGTTGCGGGCGATGCGGGCGGAGAATTTGGTCGGCAGGCCCAGCGCCTCGTCGAAGGCGTTGGTGTGCAGCGACTGGGTGCCGCCCAGCACCGCGGCCATCGCCTCGATGGTGGTGCGGATGACGTTGTTGTAGGGGTCCTGCTCGGTCAGGCTGACGCCGGAGGTCTGGCAGTGGGTGCGCAGCGCCAGCGAGCGGGCGTCCTTCGGGTCGAACTTCTGCTTCATCAGGGTCGACCACAGCAGGCGCGCGGCGCGCAGCTTGGCGATCTCCATGAAGAAGTTCATGCCGATGGAGAAGAAGAAGGACAGGCGCGGCGCGAACTTGTCGACCGGCAGCCCCTTGGACATGGCGGCGCGGACGTATTCGAGACCGTCGGCGATGGTGAAGGCCAGTTCCTGCACCGCGGTCGCCCCGGCTTCCTGCATGTGATAGCCGGAAATCGAGATCGAGTTGAACTTCGGCATGTTCAGCGCCGTGTACTCGATGATGTCCGCGATGATCCGCATCGAGGGTTCGGGCGGGTAGATGTAGGTGTTGCGGACCATGAACTCCTTGAGGATGTCGTTCTGGATGGTCCCGCTCAGCTTGTCCTGGCTGACGCCCTGCTCCTCCGCGGCGACGATGTAGCCGGCGAGGATCGGCAGCACCGCGCCGTTCATGGTCATCGACACCGACATCTTGTCGAGCGGGATGCCATCGAACAGGATCTTCATGTCCTCGACGCTGTCGATGGCGACGCCGGCCTTGCCCACGTCGCCGACCACGCGCGGGTGGTCGCTGTCGTAGCCGCGGTGGGTGGCGAGGTCGAAGGCCACCGACAGGCCCATCTGCCCGGCCTTGAGGTTCGCCTTGTAGAAGGCGTTGGAGTCCTCGGCGGTCGAGAAGCCGGCGTACTGGCGGATGGTCCAGGGCTTCACCGCGTACATCGTGGCGCGCGGGCCGCGGGTGAAGGGCGGGAAGCCGGGCAGGCTGTCCAGCTCCAGCCCCTCCAGATCGTCGGCGGTGTAGAGGGCCTTGACGTCCAGCCCCTCCGGAGTCTTCCAGACGAGGTCGTCGAGCGTCCCGTTGGCGCCCAGGTCCTTGGTGGCCAGGGTCTGCCAGTCGGCCTGGGTCTTCTTCGGGAACTCGCTCATGGGACGTCTCCTCGACACGGCTTCTTGGTTCGAATGATTTGAAACGATCAATGAATGGGTGGGCGCTTGCCCCCTCCCCGGCCCTCCCCCGCTTCGCGGGAGAGGGAGATAAGTCCCCTCCCTCGCCAAAGGCGGGGGTGGGTTAGGGAGGGGGCAAAATCCCCCCTACCCTCAGCCCTGCGACCGGCGGGCGACGACCTTCCAGGCGGCCTGCATGATCGCGGCACCCAGCGCGGTCTTCAGGACCGTGGCGGCCAGGAACGGCGTCAGGCCCAGCGCGACGGCCTTCTCGCCGCCGAACAGGACGGCCATCCAGGCCACGCCCGGGACGAACAGCAGGGCATGGCCGATCGCCAGGGCGCCGACGGCCTTGAGCGGGCTGCGGTCCCAGCCGCGCTCGGCCAGCCAGCCGGTGACGCCGGCGGCCAGGACGAAGCCCAGCAGGTAGCCGGCGGTCGGGCCGGCCATGTAGGCCGGGCCGGCGCCCGGACCGGCGAAGACCGGCAGACCGGCGAGGCCTTCCAGCAGGTACAGCAGGACCGTCGCCGTGGCGAGCCGGCTGCCGTAGGCCATGCCGAGCAGGATGACGACCATGCTCTGCATCGTCATCGGCACCGGCCAGAAGGGCACCTGGACCTTGGCCGAGGCGGCCAGGAGCAGGCTGCCCAGAACCGCCGCGGTGGCGGCGGTGAGCAGGCCGCCCCGCGGGGCGACCGTCTCGAGAAGCGAAGCGGCACGCTGCGAAAGCGTGTTTGCGAAAGCCATCGTCCTTACCTTTCCCTATATGTCGGAGCCCGCTTGGCTCACGCGAACTCCAGGATCTTCTGATCGACCGCCAGGCTGGAGCCGGGCGTCGCGTGCACCTTGGACACCGTGCCATCCTGCGCCGCGCGCAGGATGTTTTCCATCTTCATCGCCTCGACCACGGCCAGCACCTCGCCGGCCTTGACCTCCTGCCCCTCGGTCACGGCGACCGAGACGAGCAGGCCGGGCATCGGCGACAGCAGGAACTTCGACATGTCCGGCGGTGCCTTCACCGGCATCAGCGCGTCGAGCCGCGCCGCGTTCGGGGTCAGCACCTTGACCAGCGCCTGGCTGCCGGAGTGCGACAGGCGGTAGCCGACGCCGACGCGGTCCACCTGGACGCAGACATGCGCGCCGTTCACCGTGCCGCGGAACAGCGGCTGGCCGAGCATCCAGTCGCTCCACACCACATGGTGCATGCCCTCGAAATCGACGGTGTAGCCGATGCGCTGCGGGCTGCCGTCCGTCGGGCGGACATGGACCGGGTGCTGCGCGCCGTCCATCACGACGACCCAGTCGTCGCGCACCCGGACCTTGTTGCCCGGCATCTTGCCGCTGATCTGGATGTCGCGGTCGTTCAGGCAGCGGTGGATCACCGCGGCGACGGCGATCAGGACCGCCGGGTCGTCCGGCGGCAGGTCGGAGGCGTGGAAGCCGGTCGGGTATTCCTCGGCGATGAAGTTGGTGGTCAACCGGCCGTCGACGAAGCGCTGGTTGGCCATCAGCGAGGCGAGGAACGGGATGTTGTGGCTGACGCCGCGGATGTAATACTGGTCCAACGCCTCGCGCATGCGGGCGATGGCGGCGTCGCGCGTCGACCCCCAGCTGCACAGCTTGGCGATCATGGGGTCGTAGTACATGGAAATCTCGCCGCCCTCGTAGACGCCGGTATCGACGCGGACATGCGGGTCCTCCGACGGCGGACGGTAGTGGGTCAGCCGGCCGGTCGAGGGCAGGAAATTGCGGAAGGGGTCCTCGGCGTAGACGCGGGACTCGATGGCCCAGCCGTGCAGCTTGATGTCGTCCTGGCGCAGCGTCAGCTTCTCGCCCGCCGCGACGCGGATCATCAGCTCGACGAGGTCGAGGCCGGTGACCAGCTCGGTGACCGGATGCTCCACCTGGAGACGGGTGTTCATCTCCAGGAAGTAGAAGTTGCGCTCGGCGTCGACGATGAACTCGACCGTGCCGGCGGACTTGTAGTCCACGGCGCGGGCCAGCGCCACGGCCTGCTCGCCCATCGCCTTGCGGGTCGCGGCGTCGAGGAAGGGCGACGGCGCCTCCTCGATGACCTTCTGGTGGCGGCGCTGGATCGAGCATTCGCGCTCGCCCAGATAGAGCGCGGTGCCTTGCCCGTCCGCCAGCACCTGGATCTCGATGTGGCGCGGCTGCTGGATGTACTTCTCGACAAAGACGCGGTCGTCGGCGAAGGAGGAACGCGCCTCGTTCTGGGCCGAGCGGAAGCCTTCGCGGGCCTCCTCGTCGTTCCAGGCCACGCGCATGCCCTTGCCGCCGCCGCCGGCCGACGCCTTGATCATCACCGGGTAGCCGATGTCGCGGGCGATGGTCACCGCCTCGCTGTCATCGGCGATGACGCCCAGATAGCCGGGCACCGTGCTGACGCCCGCCGCCTTGGCCAGCTTCTTGGACTCGATCTTGTCGCCCATCGCCTGGATGGCGTGGGCGTCCGGGCCGATGAAGGCGATGCCGGATGCTGCCAGCGCCTCCTGGAACTCGCGCTTCTCCGACAGGAAGCCGTAGCCGGGATGGACGGCCTGGGCGCCGGTCTTCTTGCAGGCGTCGACGATGCGGTCGATCAGCAGGTAGCTCTGCGCCGAGGGGGCGGCGCCGATGTGGACGGCCTCGTCGGCCATCTCGACGTGCAGGGCGTTCTTGTCGGCGTCCGAATAGACGGCGACCGTCTTGATGCCCAGGCGGCGCGCCGTGCGGATGACGCGGCAGGCGATCTCGCCGCGGTTCGCGATCAGGATCTTTGAGAACAGGGTCGTCATGGGGCGGCGCGCCTTCAGAGCGGGATGTTGTCGTGCTTGCGCCAGGGGTTCTGGAGCTGCTTGTTCTTCAGCATGGACAGCGCCTTGATGACGCGCCGGCGGGTGCCGTGCGGCATGATGACGTCGTCGATGTAGCCGCGCGACGCCGCCACGAACGGGTTGGCGAACTTCTGCCGGTACTCCTCGGTGCGCGCCTCGATCTTGGCGGTGTCGCCGATGTCGCCGCGGAAGATGATCTCCACGGCACCCTTCGGCCCCATCACCGCGATCTCCGCCGATGGCCAGGCGTAGTTGATGTCGCCGCGCAGATGCTTGGACGCCATCACGTCATAGGCGCCGCCGTAGGCCTTGCGCGTGATGACGGTGATCTTCGGCACGGTGGCCTCGGCGTAGGCGAACAGCAGCTTGGCGCCGTGCTTGATGATGCCGCCGTACTCCTGCGAGGTGCCCGGCATGAAGCCGGGGACGTCCACCAGGGTCAGGATCGGAATCTCGAAGGCGTCGCAGAAGCGCACGAAGCGCGCGGCCTTCTTGGAGCTGTCGATGTCCAGGCAGCCGGCGAGCACCATCGGCTGGTTGGCGACGATGCCGACCGTGCTGCCGTTCATGCGGCCGAAGCCGATGATGATGTTCTTGGCGTAGTCGGGCTGAAGCTCGAAGAAGTCACCCTCGTCGACCGTCTTGAGGATCAGCTCCTTCATGTCGTAGGGCTTGTTCGGGTTCTCCGGCACCAGCGTGTCGAGCGACAGGTCGTCGCGGTCGATCGGATCGGTGCAGGGACGCTCCGGCGCCCGCTCGCGGTTGGAGGCCGGCAGGAAGTCGATGAAGCGGCGGAGCTGGAGCAGCGCCTCCACATCGTTCTCGAAGGCCATGTCAGCGACGCCGGACTTGCTGGAATGGGTGATCGCCCCGCCCAGCTCCTCCGCCGTGACCACCTCGTGCGTGACCGTCTTCACCACGTCCGGGCCGGTCACGAACATGTAGGAGCTGTCCTTCACCATGAAGATGAAGTCGGTCATGGCCGGCGAATACACCGCACCACCGGCGCACGGCCCCATGATCAGCGAGATCTGCGGGATGACGCCCGAGGCGTTGACGTTGCGCTGGAACACCTCGGCGTAGCCGCCGAGCGAGGCCACGCCCTCCTGGATGCGGGCGCCGCCGGAATCATTCAGGCCGATGACCGGCGCGCCGACTTTCATCGCCTGGTCCATGATCTTGCAGATCTTCTCGGCGTGGGCTTCCGACAGCGAGCCGCCGAAGACGGTGAAGTCCTGGCTGAACACGAAGACGAGGCGGCCGTTCACCGTGCCGTGACCGGTGACCACGCCGTCGCCGGGAACCTTCTGGCCTTCCATGCCGAAGTCGTTGCAGCGGTGCTGCACGAACATGTCGAACTCCTCGAACGAGCCTTCGTCGAGGAAGAGTTCGATGCGCTCCCGCGCGGTCAGCTTGCCCTTGGCGTGCTGCCCGGCGACGCGCTTTTCGCCGCCGCCCAGCCGCGCACCGGAGCGCATGGCGTCCAACTTGGCCAGAATTTCTTGCATCAGGCGTTTCCCACTTTGGCGAGCGGCGGAGGACCTTGCGAACCTTGTGGCTGCGGTCCCCTCACCGGAACGCCTGGATTATTCACAAGATTTGCAACAGGGCAATTGGCCGGGCGGGAAAAATGTGCGAAGTTGCGAACATCTTTGCAAACGCAGCGCGCGGTTTGCCAAGATTGCAAATATGCACTTCGGCATAATCTTCGGGTGATAGGCGGGTCCATGCAGAAGCTCTTCCTCGGCTACAAGCTCCGCCGCCTGCGCGAACAGCGCGGGCTGACCCAGGCGGCGCTGGCCAAGACGCTGGACCTGTCGCCGAGCTACCTGAACCAGATCGAGAACAACCAGCGTCCGCTGACCCTGCCGGTGCTGCTGAAGATCTCCGCCGTGTTCGAGGTGGACCTGTCCAACTTCGTCGAGGACGAGGACAGCCGTCTCGTCGCCGACCTGCGCGAGGCCCTGGCCGACCCGCTGTTCGCCGGGGCGCCGCTGACCAACGCGGAGCTGCGCAGCGCCGTCGGCTCAAGCCCGGAACTGGCCCGCCGCGTGCTGAGCCTGCACCAGGCCTACCAGAAGCTTCACGAGCGGGTGCAGTCGCTGGCCGACAGCCTGTCCAACCAGGAACCGAGCGACGCCTTCGCCGGGCCACAGTTCCCCTACGAGGAGGTCCGCGACTATTTCCACTACTGCAACAACTACATCGGCCCGCTGGACGAGGCGGCGGAAAATCTGTGGAACACGGAGAAGATCCACTCCGGCGCCCTGCTGAACGAGCTGGCCGCCTATCTGAAGCGGCGGCACGACGTCCGTGTGAAGATCGTCGCCGACGATGGCGAGACGGCCATGCGCAGCTACGACGGCAGCACCGGCACGCTGCGCCTGTCCGCCTTGCTGAACGGCCCCAGCCGCGCCTTCCACATGGCGCACCAGATCGCCCTGCTGGGCTTCGGCGACGTGATCGAGGAGCGCGTCGCCCAGGCGAAATTCTCCAGCGAGGACGCGCGGTCGATCTGCCGCGTCGGGCTCGCCAACTATTTCGCGGGGGCGCTGGTCCTGCCCTACCGCGCCTTCGCCGCCCAGGCCCGCGCGCTGCGCCACGACGTCGAGCAGTTGCAGAGCCGCTTCGGCGCCAGCTTCGAGCAGGTCTGCCACCGGCTGTCCACCCTGCAGCGGCCGGGGGCGCGCGGCCTGCCCTTCTACTTCGTGCGGGTGGACATGGCCGGCAACATCACCAAGCGCCATTCGGCGACGCGCTTCCACTTCGCGCGCTTCGGCGGCGCCTGCCCGCTGTGGAACGTGCACGAGGCCTTCGCCCAGCCCGGCAAGATCCTGGTGCAGTTCGCCACCATGCCCGACCGCACCACCTACATCGGTATCGCCCGCACGGTGACCAAGCGCGGCGGCGCCTATCTGAAGCCGTCGCGCCAGTTCGCCGTCGGGCTCGGCTGCGAGGCGACCCACGCCAACGAGATCGTCTACGCCGCCGGCATCGACACCTCCAACGAGGCCGCCGCCGTGCCGATCGGCGTGAACTGCCGAATCTGCGAGCGCACCGACTGCCAGCAGCGCGCCTTCCCGCCCATCGGCAGCCAGCTCTCGGTGGACGAGCACCACCGCAGCTTCGTCCCCTACCTGTTCACCCAGGAGGGGCGGACCGTGGAAAAGGCCTGAAGGGTTGGCGATTCCGCTGCGGCCGCTCTATCATCCGCGGCCCAACCGACAGGATCACGACATGACGACGCCCACCGCCCGGCCCCTGCCCCAGAAGACCATCGGCGTCCTCGGCGGCATGAGCAACCAGGCCACCGCCGAATATTACCGCCTGCTGAACGAGGGGCTGAACGCCCGCTTCGGCGGCTGGGACAACGGCGAGATCGTCATCGTCAGCGTCAATTTCGGCAACATCGAGCATTTCGTCCGACGGAACGAATGGGACGCCGCGCGGCGCTATCTGTCCGGCAAGGTCGACGCGCTGGAGCGCGCCGGGGCCGACGTGATCCTGTGCGTGTCGAACACCATGCACCGTGTGGTCGAGCCGATCATGGCCGACCGCGCCACCCCCTTCATCCACATCGCCGACCCGACCGGTGCGGCGATGCGGGCCGCCGGCCTGTCGCGGGTGGCACTGCTCGGCACGATGGCGACGATGCTCTCCGAGGACCTGCGCCGCCGTTACGAGGAGCGCTTCGGGGTCGAGATCATGGTGCCCTCCGATCCCGACAAGGCGACGGTCGACCGCATCATCTTCGACGAGCTGGTGCGGCGCGACCTGCGCCCGGAGTCCAAGGCCCAATATCTGGAGATCATCGACCGGATGGCCGCCGACGGGGCGCAGGGGGTGATCCTCGGCTGCACCGAGATCTTCCTGCTGGTCGATCAGGCCGACCGGCCGGGGTTTCCAATGTTCAACACGACGGCGCTCCACACCGACGCCGCGGTGGCCTTCGCGCTGGGCGACTAGGCCACCGCCGACCCGCCGGAGACCGACGCCTCAGGACGGCGCCCCTCCGGCGGCGGGTGCCGCCTTCAGGCGCCGGATCATGGCGAGCGCCTCCGGCGGCGGCCGGCGCTCGACGCGCCGGTAGACACGCCCGTCGCGCGTCCGGTCGAGTAGGCCGAAATCGCACAGCTCGCGGCGCAGCAGGACATGGTCGCCGAACCGGTTGGCGCCGCGCAGGACGTCGTTCACCTCGCCCTCGCCCATCGCCCGACCGGCGTCAATCCGCGACCACAGAACCCACAGGCACAGATCGCGCTCGCTGCGCTTCGGCGGCCAGCGCAGCAGGGCGCCGGCGGCGTCGAAGCAGCGGGCCACCTTCAGGAGCCGAACCGGATCGACCGGTGGCGGCGCGTCCACCACCACGCCGGGAGGGTCCTGCGCCGTGAATTGCTCCACCGTCTGGGCCTGGGGCTGGATCTGTGTCTGTGTCTGTGTTTGGGCCTGGACCCGGAAATGCTGGAAGTTCCGGCAGCCGACGGCCTTGGCCAGCATGTTGAGCCATTCGACATGGCCTGGCGGCTCGGTCCGGTTGGCAAGTTGCGCGCGCAGCGAGCGCGCAAGAGCGGAAATATCGCCCGCGCTGTAGGGCAGCGGCGTTCTGGACATGGATTCATCCTCACAACGCGCCAATCCGCGGAGGGATGCCGGTGGTCGCCAACTTCCGACGCGGCACGCGATGAGGTGTCGGTCGATGGGGTGTCGTGGCAGGTTTAGCTCCCCGGAACGGGGCGGCGACGCCTTGGTGAACTGCCGACCAGAGGTGTTTTCTACCGCAAGGCGGCGGCGCTGGCAAGCCGCCTGGGCAGAGCGACGCCCCCCGGCTCCGCCCGCAGACGAACCCTCAGCTCGGGTAATGGCCGCCCAGGGTTTCCGACAGCCGGTGGCCGGCGGCCAGCAACAGGGGCATCATCACCGCCACGCGCTCCTCGGTGAAGCGGGTCAGCGGGCCCGACAGGGTCAGGGCGCCGACCAGCCCCTCCCGCTGGGAGAAGACCGGAACGGCGGCGGCGCCGGTTTCGGATTCGCGCTCGCCGAAGGACAGCAGGGGCAGGGCGGCGAAGTCCTCCGCCGACACCGCTCCGGCGAAGCGGAGGAGCACATGGCCGGCGGCCCCCCGGTCCAGGGGCAGGCGGTCGCCTTCGTGGACGTGGTCGCGGATCGCCTGCGTCGAATCCTCGCGGAACGCGCAGATCCGCCACGCCCCTTCGCGCCGGAAGAAGGACGCGCTCTCCCCGCTCTCGCGCATCAGCTGGCGCAGCACCGGCCGGACATGGTCCTCCAGGCGCAGGGAGCGTTGGTAGAGTCCCCCCAGCCGCATCAGCTCCGGGCCGAGCCGGTAGGACTTGTCCTGGTGGCGGACGAGATAGCCGGCCTTCTCCAGGGACACGGTCAGCCGCAGGATGGTGCTCTTGTAGAGCCCGGTCCGCGCCGCGATCTCCGTCAAACTCAGCGCGTGATCGCCCGCCTGGAAGCAGCCGACGATGCTCAGCGCCCGGTCGACGGCCTCCACTCCGCCGGCGGAGGCCGTGGTCGTGGCTGTGGTCGTGGCCATGGTCGTCTTGGGCTTTGCGTCGGTCATATCGCATCCTTCATTGGCAGCCTGGCGGCCTTGGCCATTGGCAGCCTTAGCGCGCATTTTTCCCCGACACAACCGTCGGACGTCAAGGATGGCCGGGGCGGAAAAAAGTGGGAGGGCGAACGGTTCGGGGTTGACGCATTTAGTACGCCTATGTTCTCTTAGATGAAACATGGTTCTATCTAACAGAACTTCTGCGAGGCGAAGGGTGGAACGCTACAGGCTGTTCATCGACGGGGACTGGTGCGATCCGGTGTCCAACGAGTGGTTCGAATCGACGGAGCCCTATTCGGGACGGGCGTGGGCGGAGATTCCGCGCGGGACGCAGGGCGACGCCGATCGCGCGATCGAAGCGGCGCACCGCGCCTTCCTGGCTCCGGAATGGGCCGGGCTGACCGCGACCCAGCGCGGCGCCCTGCTGCGCCGGCTGGCCGAGCTGATCGAGCGCAACGTCGACCGGCTGGGCGCCATCGAGCAGCGCGACAACGGCAAGCTGATGGCCGAGGTCAGCGGGCAGGTGCGCAACGTCGCCCAGTGGTTCCATTACTACGCCGGCCTTGCCGACAAGGTTCAGGGCGCCGTCGTGCCGATCAACAAGGCCGACGTCTTCAACTATGTGAAGTACGAGCCGCTCGGCGTCGTCGTCGCCATCACGCCGTGGAACTCGCCGCTGGCTCTGACCACCTGGAAGATGGCCCCGGCCCTGGCCGCCGGGAACACCATCGTCATCAAGCCGTCGGAATACACCTCCGCCTCCATCCTGGAGCTGGCGAAGCTGGCCCATGAGGCGGGCTTCCCGCGCGGCGTCGTCAACGTCGTCACCGGCTTCGGCGGCGAGGTCGGCGAGCCGCTGGTCCGCCATCGCCTGACCGCCAAGGTCGCCTTCACCGGCGGCGACATCGGCGGCCAGCGCGTCAACGAGGCGGCGGCGCCGGGCCTGAAGAAGGTGACGCTGGAACTGGGCGGCAAGTCGCCGAACATCGTCTTCGACGACGCCGACCTCGACCAGGCGGTGAAGGGCGCCATCTCCGGCGTGTTCGGCGCCTCGGGCCAGACCTGCATGGCCGGCTCGCGCCTGCTGGTGCAGAAGACCATCCACGACGCCTTCGTGGAGAAGCTGGTCGCGGCGGCGGGCGAGGCGCGCATCGGTGATCCGTCGAAGATGGACACGCAGATCGGACCCATCGCCACCCGCGCGCAGTGGGAGAAGATCCTGCGGATGATCGAGATGGCCAAGGCGGAGGGCGCGGTCTGCGCGCTCGGCGGCCATGCCCTGTCGGGACCGGAGTACGGCCAGGGGCAGTTCGTCGCGCCGACCATCTTCACCGGCGTCCGCAACGACATGCGCATCGCCCAGGAGGAGGTGTTCGGCCCGGTGCTCTGTGTCATCCCCTTCGAGGACGAGGAGGACGCGCTGCGCATCGCCAACGACGTCGAGTTCGGTCTGGCGGCCGGCGTGTGGACGCGCGACCTGCACCGCGCGATGCAGTGCGTGGACCGGCTGCGCGCCGGGACGGTGTGGGTGAACAACTATCGCTCCACCAGCTTCACCACGCCCTTCGGCGGCTACAAGCGCTCCGGCCTCGGCCGCGAGGGCGGCGTGGAGGCGATCAAGGAGTATCTCCAGACCAAGAGCGTCTGGATCACCACCAAGCCCAACCGCGCCAACCCCTTCGTGCTCGGCTGAGGCCGGGCCTGCAGGGGCCTTGCCCCGGGAGCATTCCCATGTCCGAAGCGACCATCGATACCGCCGCCGCCTGGTGGCGGACGTCGATCATCGACATCCATCCAGGTTCGATCCGGGTGCGCGGCTACGCCATCGAGGAGCTGATCGGCACGATCGGCTTCCCCGACATGGTCTGGCTGATGCTGCGCGGCGACCTGCCGACGCCGGCGCAGGGCCGGCTGCTGGGGGCCGCGCTGGTCGCGGCGGTGGACCACGGGCCGCAGGCGCCGTCCATCGCCACGGCCCGCATGGCCGCCACCTGCGGCGTCGGGCTGAACAACGCCATGGCCTCCGGCATCAACGCGCTGGGCGACGTCCATGGCGGCGCCGGCCAGCAATGCATGGAGTTGTACACGACCATCGCCGCCCGCATGGCGGAAGGCGCCACCCTGGCCGCGGCGGCGGACGCCGAGATCGCCGCCCGGCTGGAGCGGCGCGAGCACATTCCCGGCTTCGGCCACCGCTTCCACCCCGTCGATCCCCGCGCCGGCCGCCTGCTGGCCCTGGTGGAGGAGGCGAAGGGCGAGGGGGCGGTGACCGGGGAGGTCGCCGCCATCGGCCGCGCCGTCGAGGACGCGCTGGCCGCCCGCAAGGGCAAGCGCGTGCCGATGAACATTGACGGCGCCACCGCCGTGGTGTTCGCCGAACTCGGCTTCCCGTCCGGGCTCGGGCGCGGGCTGTTCGTGCTGTCGCGCTCGGTCGGCATCCTGGCGCACGCCTGGGAGCAGTCGCAGCAGGGCGGCCGGATCAAGGGGCCGATGCCGCCGTCCATCCCCTACCGCTACGACGGCGCCGCGCCGCGCCCGGTGCCGGGAGGCGGCGCATGACCGGCCCGTCCGCCGACAATCCGCTGCCCCTGGCCGGCGTCAAGGTGCTCGACTTCGGCCACACGGTGATGGGGCCGTCCTGCGCCATGATCCTCGCCGACCTCGGCGCCGACGTGGTGAAGATCGAGCCGGTGCCCAACGGCGAGCCCACCCGCCATCTGAAGGGCTTCGGCACCGGCTATTTCGGCTATTTCAACCGCAACAAGCGTTCGCTCGCCGTCGACCTGAAATCGCCGGAAGGACGCGAGATCGCCCGCCGCCTCGTCGCCGAGACCGACGTGCTGGTGGAGAATTTCGCCCCCGGCACAATGGACCGGCTGGGGTTGGGCGCCGAGACGCTGGCCGCCGTCAACCCGCGGCTGATCTACGCCAGCCTGAAAGGCTTCCTCGACGGCCCGTACGCCGGGCGCCTCGCCCTCGACGAGGTGGTGCAGATGATGACCGGGCTCGCCTACATGACCGGGCCGAGCGGCCGGCCGCTGCGCGCCGGCACCTCGGTGGTGGACATCACCGGCGGCATGTTCGCGGTCATCGCCATCCTGGTGGCGCTGCGCGAGCGGGAGCGGACCGGCCGGGGGCAGACCGTCGAATCCGCCCTGTTTGAGACCACGGTGTTCCTGATGGGGCAGCATCTCTGCTACGCCGCCCAGTCGGACGCGCCGATCCCGCCGATGCCGGAGCGCGTGTCGGCCTGGGCGGTCTACGAGACCTTCCACACCGCCGACGGGCGGCCGATCTTCGTCGGGATCACCACTGACAGCCATTGGGAGCGCTTCTGCGCCACCATCGACCGGCCGGACCTGCGCGACGATCCGCAGTTCCGCACCAACAACGACCGCATCGCCGCCCGGGCGCGCCTGCTGCCGCTGCTGACGGCGCTGTTCGGCGGCCTGTCGATGGAGGAGGCGGTGTCGGTGTGCGAGCGCGCCCGCATCCCCTTCGCCCCGATCGCCCGGCCGGAGGACCTGTTCGACGACCCGCATCTGCGGGCGACCGGCGGGCTGATGCCGACCACCCTGCCCAACGGGGTGCGGACCGCCCTGCCGCGGCTGCCGATCCATGTGGCGGACGCGGATCTGGCGATCCGATGCGATCCGCCGCGCGTCGGCCAGGACACGCGCGCCGTGCTGGCCGAGGCCGGCTACGACCCCGCGGTGGTCGAGCGGCTGGTGGAGGCCGGGATCATCGTGGCCGATGGCACCATCAATGGCACCACCGACCGTGCACCGGGCAAGAATCAGAAACGCCTCGCCGGATGAAGCGGGACAGGTCAGGAGACGAATGAAATGACGGAGGAAACCAGGATGAGCCCGGCCGGCAACAACATCGCCAGCGACACCCCCAGCGACAATGAAATCAGCGATCTGGTGATCGTCGGCTGCGGCATCGCCGGGCTTTCGGCGGCGGTGACGGCGCTGCAGGCCGGGCTGTCGGTCACGCTGCTGGAGCGGGCGCCGGAGGAGGATTTCGGCGGCAACTCGCGCTGGACCGAAGCCTACATGCGGATGAAGAACGATTCCGAGATCGCCGACGATTTCGAGGAGCATTTCGCCGCCAACGCCGGGCTGAACATCGACCCCAACGTGCTGGCCGCCGCCGCCGAGCCCTATGAATACTGGCCCGATTACGTGAAGGCCCATCCCTTCCCCGATCCGGAGGTGATCGCCCGCTTCGCCGAGCGGGTGCCGACGACCATCGGCTGGCTCAAGGAGTTCGGCCTGCGCTTCGAGCCGCAGCCGATCTATCTGCTGACCCAGAACACCCAGCGCATCGCCGCCCAGGGCGGCGGCCTCGCCCTGATCGAGCGGCTGATGGCGGAGGCAAAGGCGCTGGGCGCCCGCGTGCTCTACCGCACCACCGCGCTCGACCTGCTGCGCGACGAACAGGGCCGCATCGGCGGCGTCCACGCCACCGGGCCGGACGGCCTGCGTGTCGCCATCCGCGGCCGTTCGACGGTGCTGGCCTCGGGTGGCTACCAGGGCAACACGGAGATGATGACCCGCTACATGGGGGCGCGCGCCAAGCATGTGCGGCCGGTGGCGCGCGGCGGCTACTACAACCGCGGCGAGGGCATCCGCATGGCGCTCGACGCCGGAGCGGCGCCGGCCGGCGATTTCGGCTCCTACCACGCCGAGCCGGTCGATCCGCGCTCCCGCCAGCCCGAGGCGGTGATCTTCATCTGGCCCTACGGCGTGCTGGTCAACAAGCGGGGCGAGCGCTTCCTCGACGAGGCGCCGGGCACCGCCGACGCCACCTACGACCACATCACGCGCGTTGTCGCCGACCAGCCGGACGGGCTCGCCTACGTCCTGTTCGACGATCAGGTGGAAGACATCCCGCGCTGGCGCACCAGCATCCGCAGCGACGTGCCGGCCATCGAGGCGCCGACGCTCGACGCCCTGATCGAGAAGCTCGGCCTGCCGGCCGAGGCCACCAAGGCGACGGTCGCCGCCTACAACGCCGCCTGCCCGGCCGACGCCGCCGGTTTCGACCCGACGCGGGTGGACGGTCTGGCGACGACCGGCCTGACCCCGGCCAAGACCAATTGGGCGCGCCCGCTGGTCAAGGGGCCGTTCCGCGCCTTCCCCATCGTCTCGGCCAACTGCTTCACTTTCGGCGGGCTGAAGGTGGATGTGGACGCCCGCGTTCTCGACGGCAACGGCCAACCGATGCCCGGCCTCTACGCGGCGGGCGAGACGGTCGGCCTCTACCATCAGGTCTACACCGGCTCGACCTCGGTCCTGCGCGGCGCCGTGTTCGGCCGGCTCGCCGCCCAGCACGCGGCCCAGACCATGGCCGCGTCGCGGAACGCCGGCTGATCATCATAAGAAAATCTCGGGTCCAAGGATTCATTGGGAGGAAATCGTGAAGCGCTACGCCGTGACGGCGGCCATCGCCGCCTGCCTGCTCGCCCAGGCCCAGTCCGCACCGGCCCACGCCCAGGGCGCCGCCTACAGCGACGGCAAGATCAAGATCGGCATCCTGACCGATCTGTCGGGCCAGCTCTCCGACAGCACCGGACAGGGCTCGATCGCCGCCGCGCAGATGGCGGTGGAGGATTTCGGCGGCGCCATCAACGGCACGCCCGTCGAGCTGATCTTCGCCGACCATCAGAACAAGGCCGACATCGGCGCCTCGACGGCGCGGCGCTGGTACGACGTCGATCAGGTGGACGCCATCATCGACGTGCCGAACTCCGCGGTGGCGCTGGCCGTGCAGCAGATCACCAAGGAGGCCAACCGCGTCGCCATCTTCTCCTCCCCGGCCAGTTCGGACCTGACCGGCAAGGCCTGCACACCGAACGGGCTGCATTGGACCTACGACACCTACGCCCTCGCCCATGTGACGGCGGAGGCGGTGGTGGCCTCGGGCCTGAGCAGCTGGTACTTCCTGACCTCGGACTACGCCTTCGGCCATGCGCTGGAGCGTGACACCGGCGCCGTCGTCGAAAGCCAGAAGGGCAAGGTGCTGGGCAGCGTCCGCGTGCCGGCCAACAACGCCGACTTCTCGTCCTTCCTGCTCCAGGCCCAGGCGTCGCCGGCGAAGGTCGTGGCGCTCGCCACCGCCGGGGCCGACACCCAGAACGCGATCAAGCAGGCGGCGGAGTTCGGGCTCGGCCAGTCGGGCAAGAACATCGTGGCGTTGCTGCTCGCCATCAGCGAGGTCCATGCGCTGGGCCTGCCGGCGACCCAGGACATCATGCTGACCACCCCCTTCTACTGGGACATGGACGACGGGACGCGCGCCTTCTCCAAGCGCTTCTTCGAGAAGCGCAAGGCGATGCCGACCTTCTATCAGGCTGGCGTCTACGGCGCGGTCAGCCATTACCTGAAGGCGATCAAGGCCGCCGGGACGGACGCCGCCCCCGACGTCATGAAGACGATGAAGGCGACCCCGGTGAACGACTTCATGACGAAGAACGGCTCGGTGCGCGAGGACGGCCGGGTGCTGCGCGACATGCATCTGTTCCAGGTGAAGACCCCCGCGGAGTCCAAGGCGCCCTGGGACTATTACAAGCTGGTCCGCAGCGTTCCCGCCGAACGCGCCTTCCGGCCGCTGTCCGAAAGCGACTGCCCGCTCGTCAAGAAGATGTAAGGCGAAACACGCCGTCGGGGCGCGGCGCTTCGGCGACGCGGCGACGCGGCACCGGCGGCGTCGCGCCCCTTGCGCGAACGGCGCGAGGCCGGCTCATCACCGGGAAAGGACAGACATGACCACCGGACACATGACCGGGCACACCGGCGACATCATTCTGGAAGCGCGTGGCCTGACGATGGAGTTCAAGGGCTTCGTCGCGGTGAAGGAGGTGAACCTCCAGGTCCGCCGCGGCACCATCCACGCGCTGATCGGCCCGAACGGGGCGGGCAAGAGCACGGTCTTCAACCTGCTGACCAAGTTCCTGACACCGACGCGCGGCCGGATTCTCTACAAGGGACGAGACATCACCGCCATGAAGCCCGCCGACGTGGCGCTGCTCGGCATGGTCCGCTCCTTCCAGATCTCCGCGGTCTTCCCGCACCTCAGCGTGCTGGAGAATGTCCGCGTCGCGTTGCAGCGCCCGCTCGGCACCAGCTTCCATTTCTGGAAGTCCGAGGAGACGCTGCGCGACCTGCGGGGCCGCGCGCTGGAGCTGATCGAGGCGGTGAACCTCACCCCGTGGGCCGACCATCTGGCCGCCGAGCTGCCCTACGGGCGCAAGCGCGCGCTGGAGATCGCCACCACGCTCGCACTCGACCCGGAGGTGATGCTGCTTGACGAGCCGCTGGCCGGCATGGGCCACGAGGACATCGAGGGCACCGCCGCCCTCATCAAGCGCGTTTCCGCCGACCGCACCATCCTGATGGTGGAGCACAACCTGTCGGTCGTCGCCCACCTGTCGGACACCATCACGGTGCTCCGCCGCGGCGAAATCCTGGCGGAAGGGCCGTACGAGGCCGTCTCGCGCAACCCGCAGGTCATGGAAGCCTACATGGGGACCGGACATGCCTGAGGGGATGCGCGCAACGACCGCCCGGACCGGGACGGCGATGCTCGACATCGCCGACCTGCACGGCTTCTACGGCGAAAGCCATGTGCTGCACGGCGTCGACATCGCGGTGCGGCAGGGCGAGGTGGTGACGCTGCTCGGCCGCAACGGCGCCGGCAAGACCTCCACCATGCGCGCCATCATGGGGATCATGGGCAAGCGCACCGGCTCCATCCGCTTCCAGGGCCAGGAGCTGATCGGTATGGCGCCGCACAAGATTCCCCGCCTCGGCATCGGCTACGTGCCGGAGGAGCGCGGGATTTTCTCCTCGCTCAGCGTGGACGAGAATCTGGCGCTGCCGCCGGTGGTGAAGGAGGGCGGGATGACGGTCCCGCAGATCCACGCGCTGTTCCCCAACCTGAAGGGCCGTGGGGCGACGCAAGGCACGCGCCTGTCCGGCGGCGAGCAGCAGATGCTGGCGATCGGCCGCATCCTGCGCACCGGCGCCGGCCTGATCCTGCTGGACGAGCCGACCGAGGGACTCGCCCCCGTCATCATCGAGCAGATCGGCGTGGCGGTGCGGGCGCTGAAGCAGCGCGGCTTCACCATCCTGCTGGTCGAGCAGAACTTCCGCTTCGCCGCCACCATCGCCGACCGTCACTACGTGATGGAGGAGGGGCATGTGGTGGACATGATCCCCAACGACCAGCTCCACGCCAATATGGACAAGCTCCACACCTATCTCGGCGTGTGAGCGGGAGAAGAACGCCCGATGTCCCAACTGCTCGGCATTCCGCCGCAGGCCCTGTTCGGCCAGCTTCTGCTCGGCCTGATCAACGGCTCCTTCTACGCGCTGCTCAGCCTCGGGCTGGCCGTGATCTTCGGCATGCTCAACGTCGTCAACATGGCGCACGGCGCCCTCTACATGGTCGGCGCCTTCGTGGCGTGGCTTCTGCTGACCTACGCCGGTGTCGGCTACTGGGGGGCACTGATTCTGGCGCCGCTGGTGGTCGGGCTGGTCGGGCTGGCGCTGGAGCGCACGCTGCTGCGCCGGCTCTACAAGGTCGACCATCTCTACGGCCTGCTGCTGACCTTCGGCCTCGCGCTGATCTTCGAGGGCGCCTTCCGCCATCACTACGGCGTGTCGGGCCAGCCCTACCCGATCCCGGACCTGCTGAAGGGCGGGACCAACCTCGGCTTCATGTATCTGCCGACCTACCGCGGCTGGGTGGTGGCGGCCTCGCTGCTGGTCTGCCTGGGCACGTGGTTCGCCATCGAGCGGACGAAGCTGGGCGCCTATCTGCGGGCGGCCACCGAGAACCCGACCCTGGTCCAGGCCTTCGGCATCAACGTGCCGGTGATGGTGTCGCTGACCTACGGCTTCGGGGTGGCGCTGGCCGGGCTGGCCGGGGTGCTGGCCGCACCGATCTATCAGGTCTCGCCGATGATGGGCTCAAACCTCATCATCGTCGTCTTCGCGGTGGTGGTGATCGGCGGCATGGGTTCGATCCTCGGCGCCATCGTCACCGGCCTGGGGCTGGGTTTGCTGGAGGGCCTGACCAAGGTCTTCTACCCGGAAGCCTCCAACATCGTCGTCTTCGTCATCATGGCTGTGGTGCTGATGGTCAAGCCCGCCGGCCTGTTCGGGCGGGAGAGATAAGCCATGAGCCTGCAAACCAGGGACACGCTGCACGAAGGTCTCGCCCTGCGCGGCGGTTCCCCGAAGGTCCTGCTGACCGGGGCCCTGCTGCTTCTGGCAGTCCTGGCGCCCTACGCCCTGTACCCGGTCTTCCTGATGAAGGTGCTGTGCTTCGCGCTGTTCGCCTGCGCCTTCAACCTGCTGATCGGCTTCGCCGGTCTGCTGAGCTTCGGCCATGCCGCCTTCTTCGGCGGGGCGGCCTACGTCGCCGCCCACGCGGTCAAGGAATGGGGCTGGACGCCCGAGGCCGGGCTGCTCGCCGCCACCGCGGCCGCCGGGGCGATGGGGCTGGTCTTCGGCCTGCTCGCCATCCGCCGGCAGGGCATCTACTTCGCCATGATCACCCTGGCGCTGAGCCAGATGATCTTCTTCCTGGCCCTGCAACTGCCCTTCACCCATGGCGAGGACGGCATCCAGGCGGTGCCGCGCGGGCATCTGTTCGGGCTGTTCGACCTCAGCCGGCCGCTGACCATGTACTACGTCGTGCTGGCGATCTTCCTCGGCGGCTTCGCCCTGATCTGGCGCACGGTCCACTCGCCCTTCGGTCAGGTGCTGAAGGCGATCCGCGAGAACGAGCCGCGCGCCGTGTCGCTGGGCTACCGCACCGACCGTTACAAGCTGCTGGCCTTCGTGCTGTCGGCGGCGCTGGCCGGGCTGGCCGGCGGAACCAAGGCGCTGGTCTTCCAACTCGCCTCGCTGACCGACGTGACGTGGCAGATGTCGGGCGAGGTGGTGCTGATGACGCTGCTCGGCGGCATGGGCACGCTGCTCGGCCCGGTGGTGGGGGCGGCGCTGGTGGTGACGCTGGAAAGCTATCTCGCCTCGACCAGCCTGCCGGTGCCGGTGGTGATCGGCGCGATCTTCGTCGTCTGCGTGCTGCTGTTCCGCCGCGGCATCGTGGGTGAACTGCTGCACCGCCTGCCCGGTAAGGGGAAACGCTGATTCCCGGCCGCGCCGGAGTCTCGCTGCCGCTGCGCAGCAGGAATTCCGGCGCGCCGGTCGGTGCGGTGGTGGCCACGGCGGTCCAGGACATGGGCCGCAATCCCGGCATCAGTGCCGCCTGAGGCTCAGGACCCTGCGGGCCGCCGTCACGGCGTCGGCAGCGGCATCGTCAGCGTCACCCAGGTGCCGGCCTGCTTGCGGTCATAGGCCAACCGCGCCCCCAGGCTGGCCGTCATCGCCTGGACGATCCGCGTGCCGAGGCCGGTTCCACGCGGAGCGTCGCCATTGCGGAAACCGACGCCGTCATCCTCCACGCTCACCGACAGAGCCCCGTCGGCGGCCGTGGCCCGGACGCGGATGCTGCCGGTCCGGCCATCCGGATAGGCGTATTTGCAGGCGTTGGTGACCAGCTCGGTCACGATCACCGCCAGCGACACGGCCTGATCGGTCGGCACCGACACCGCGTCGGCGGCGACGATGAAACGGTCCGGGCGCCGGGACGCCATCGCGGTGTGCATCCCGGCGAGAAGCGTTTCCAGATAGAGGTCGAGCCGGACGGAGCGCACATCGTCGGAGGTGTAGAGGCTCCGGTGGATGCCGGCGATCGCGACGATGCGCGCCTGGGTCTCCTGCAGCGCGGCGCGGGCCTCGGAGTCGGACAGGTCGGATTGCTGCATCTGGATGAAGGCGCCGACCATGGCGAGGCTGTTGGCGACGCGGTGGTTGACCTCGCGCAGCAGCAACTCCGCGCGGTCCCGCGCGGCGCGCACCTCGCGCTCCGCACGCTCCCGCTCCCGGCGCAGATGCGCCTTCTCCCGGGCCTGCTCGATGGCCGCCACCAGCAGGTCGAAGAATCCGTCGCCGGCCTCCTTGGGGACGTAATCGTCCGCGCCGGCCTTCAGCGCCGCGACGGCCACCCGTGTGTCGCCGGCGCCCGTGACATAGATGACCGGCGGCGCGTCCTCGCGCGACAGCAGGCCGGGCAGGATGTCCAGCCCGGTCGCCCCCGGCATCTCGTGGTCCAGGCCGACCACCGCGATGCCGCCCTGGTCCAGCCGCGCCAACCCCTCCCAGCCGTCCTTCGCCCATTCCACGGCGTAGCCGCGCCGTTCGAGCCTGCGCTGCACCAGCCGCGCCATGGCGACGTCGTCGTCAATGTAGAGGATGCGGACGGTCGGGTCGCTCATGCTTCCGCCCCGGGGATCTGCATGACGGAAAAGAGCAGTTCCAGTTTCCGGATCGCGTCGGCGAAGCTGTCGTAGTTCACCGGCTTGGTGATGTAGACGTTGGCCCCGATGTCGTAGCAGCGCCGGATGTCCTGAAGGTCGTCGGTGGTGGTCAGCACGACGACCGGAAAGCGCCGGGTGTGGGGGTTGGCCTTGAGGCGGGCCAGGATGTCGATCCCGGTCATGTCGGGAAGATTCAGGTCGAGAAGGATGAGAAGCGCCCGCCCCATGCTCTCCCGCCCGCTTCCGTCCGCGCCGAACAGATAGGCCAGCGCGCTGGTGCCGTCGGCGAAGGGAACGATGTCGTTGGTGACGCCGGTCCGCCGGATGTTCTTCTCGATCAGCCGGGCATGCCCCTCATCGTCCTCGATCATGACGATGCGCATCGACTGGGTGTCATGCGCCATGAGCGGGCGCCTCCGATGGCAGGGCAAGGGCTTTGGGAAGGCTTATGCGAAAGACGCTGCCCTGTCCAGGAACCGATTCGACGGTGACGTCGCCCTGCAGGCGCCGGACCAGCGTCCGCACATAGGCCAGCCCGATCCCCTCCCCCGGCCGGTCCTGAGCGCCGGACCGGCGGAACAGCTCGAAGATCCGCTCGTGGTCCTGCGGCGCGATTCCTCGGCCGTTGTCGGCGACCTCGAAAAGCAGGCGATCCTCGTCGGCCCGTCCGCGGACGACGATCCGTCCCGGCCGCGCCGGATCGAGATACTTGATCGCGTTGTCGAGCAGGTTGCCGAACACCTGCTCCAGGGCGAGCCGATCGGCCATCAAGACCGGCAGGAGCCCCTCGATGGCGATGGCGCAGCGCTGCTCGCCGGCCTGATGGCGGAGGCTGGCGACCACGGCGTCCAGCAGCGCCCGCATGGAGACCGGTTCCGGGTTCATCGCCCGGCCGCCCTGGCGCGCCAGGGCGAGGATGGCGTTGATCAGCCGGTCCATCTTCGTCGTCGAGGCACGGATGAAGCCGATGGCCTCCGGCAGGTCCTCCTCCACCGCCCGGCGCGCCTCCGACGCCACGGTGTCGCCGCCGTCCCGCGGCAGGCGGTCAAGGTGGGCGCGCACGCTCGCCAGCCCCGCCTCGAATTCGCCGGTGAAGCCCATCACGTTCACCAGCGGCGCGCGCAGGTCGTGGCTGACGATGTAGGCGAAGCGCTGGATCTCGCCGTTGGCGCGTTGCAGCTCCATCGTGCGCGCGGAGACGCGCTGTTCCAGGGAATCGTTGAGCGCCTGGATCGCGTGCTGCGCCCGCATGAGGTCGCGCGTGTAGCGGATGGCGATCCAGACGGCGCCGCC
Source organism: Azospirillum brasilense (assembly GCF_007827815.1). Lineage (GTDB taxonomy): Bacteria > Pseudomonadota > Alphaproteobacteria > Azospirillales > Azospirillaceae > Azospirillum > Azospirillum brasilense_C. The sequence goes on along the minus strand of NZ_VITH01000017.1, from coordinate 56,720 downwards.
GACGACCAGCACGATGAACAGGCCGCCCAGATTGGCCACCCAACCCGATGCACGGACCTGCCCGATAAGGGCGGCGAGCTGGCTGTCGAGCTGCGCATCGGCGGGGGTGATCAGATCGGCGAGCGAGCGCCGGGCGTCGTCCATCAGCATCATGCCATGGCCGGTGCGCACGACGGACAGCGCCTCGTCCCGGCGGCCGGCCTCCATCAGCGCGATGGTCTGCGCCAGCTCCTCCCGTTTGGCGGCGGCGAGGACGGCGAGGCGGTCGACGATGCGCAACTCGTCGGCATCCCCGTCGGCAAGGTCGTGCAGCCGGGCGATCGTGGCGTCGACCGCGGTGACGGCGGCTTCGTAGGGCTTGAGATACCGGCGATCCTCGGTGAGCAGATACCCGCGCTGACCGACCTCGGCGTCCTGCAGCTGGCTGAGCAGCGTCCCGGCGGCGACCCGCAACGCGGTCGTGCGGCCAACGGCCCCCGAGAATTCCCGCGCGCTCTCGGCCAGCCATCCCGACATCGCGACGATCCCCAACAGCGTCAACGCGGCGGCGAGCAGCATCAGAAGGGCGCGCCGGGTGACGGTGGTGCTGAACGTGTGCATCGCGGACGGCCGTCCACCAGCGGAAGGGGGTGGGGACCTATAGCAAGTCGGCACGCGCTTGGCAATTTGGGTTGCACCAAAACGTTGCCGATCCTGCGGCGTCACGACCGGTTCCCTCACCAATCCTCCTCCGCCGGGCAAATTGTGCCCATGGGCAAAGTCCGATCACGCGCAAGTCGAGCGAATCCGCCACTTGACGCTCGCCGGACGGCCTGCGGACGGCATATGCGGCTTTTCCGGCGCGGCGCAGGCATGGCACAACCTTTGCTATTCCCTCCTCCACCGACAACGCCCATGAACCGTGATGGAGGGGAATGTGCAAATCCTTGGGACTCATCCGACCGCCGGTCCCGCGGCCGTCCCGGACCGGAGCCGGACGCCCGGCGTCGGCCCATCCACCGGCGCGCCCAGCTTCTCGGACCTGCTCTCGGCGAACGCCTCCGATCCGCCGGCCCCTTCGGCCGCATCGGCCGAGAGCGATGAGATCGCCCGCATGCAGAAGGAGCTGGCCGCCTACAAGAGCGAACGGGACAAGGTCGTCCGGAACCGGACCAGCGACCCGCCGGCGTTCCAGATGGCGCTGCCCGTCAACGACCGCGGCTACATGCCCTATGTGACGGCCGACCAGCAGAAGCTGATGGACCGCATCACCGACTCCTATCTCGGCCGGCCGGAACATGAGATGGCCAAGATGTGGGAGGAGCTGAGGGCCAACGGCCTGACGCCGGAGCAACTCGTGCGCACCGCGGACTATTTCATCAATCTCGACGGCGAGATCGTCAGCCGTGCCGTGGCGACGGGCGGTCAGCGCTCCACCCAGCACGGCAGCACCGCCTGGACGGCCTCGAGCGTCTGACGGCCGAGTCCGCCTGGGGATGGAGGCTTCGGCCGGACGAGGCGACGTCCGGGACCGGCGCCCACTATGTGGCGTCGGCTTCCGGCTTTTGCGCGTCGCCCTCCTGCCCTTCCTGGATGAGTTGCGACCGAAGGCCGGCGGGGGCGCCCTCCGCCCAGACCAGCAGCGCGTCAAGCGCCGGGCACAGGGACTGGCCCCACTCCGTCAGGTGATACTCGACCTTCGGCGGGACCTGATGATGAACGATGCGCCCGACCACGCCGTCGTTTTCGAGCTGGCGAAGCTGCTGGATCAGCATCTTCTGGGAAATGCCGGGGATGGCCCTCTCAAGATCGGAGAAGCGCCGCACCTGACCGCCGAACAGCTGGAACAGGATCACCAGCTTCCACCGGCCCTCCAGGACCCGGAGCACGTTCTGCACGCTCTGGGCCGCCGACCGCGCCGTGTAGGACGCACGCTTACCTTCCGGTAAGTACCTTACTTTTTCGTCGGTTCTTGTCATCCGGAAAGCTTAATAGCACCCTCTCTCCCTCGCAACACATTCCCGGAGAGAGCCCATGGCCCATGATCTTCCCCTGGTTGACCTGCCCGCGGCGGTCGCCAACTATGTCGCGGCCAATGCCCGTCTCGACGCCGACGGCATGCTCGCGTCCTTCGCACCGCAGGCGGTCGTCCTCGACGATGGCGGCCGGCATGAAGGACGCGAACAGCTCAAGACCTGGATCCGCACGGCGATCCTCGGCAGCCGGGCGATCTTCACCCCCGAGTCCTGGCGCGACGAGGATGGCCGGATCGCGGTGGACGGCGTGACCTCGGGCGATTTCAAGGGAAGCCCGATCCGCTTCACCTTCCGCTTCCAGCTCGAGGACGGGGCGATCGTCGCTCTGGCGATCGCGTGATGGCCGCCCGCATCGATCCCCTCGAGTTCCAGGGGCGCCGTGTCGTTGTCACCGGCGGAACCAAGGGCACCGGCCGGGCGACCGTCCAGAGATTCGTCGCGGGCGGGGCCCAAGTCCTGACGGCGGCGCGCCACGGTGCCGGCGATCCGGCGGGCGCACGGTTGGTGGAAGCGGACCTGACCACTCCGGAAGGCGTCCGGACGCTCGCGGAGGCGGCCATGGACATCCTTGGCGGCGTCGACGTGCTCGTGCATGTCCTGGGGGGCTCCGCATCCCCCGGCGGCGGCTTCGCCGCGCTGACGGACGATCATTGGCGGACCGAGCTTGACCTGAACCTGTTCGCCGCGGTGCGGCTCGATCGAGCCCTGCTTCCGCCGATGATCAGCCGCGGCAACGGCGCGGTCATCCACGTCTCATCCATCCAGCACCGGCTGCCGCTCCATGATTCCACCACCGCCTATGCGGCCGCCAAAGCGGCGCTGACGACCTACAGCAAGGCGCTGTCGAAGGAAGTCGGCCCCAAGGGGGTGCGGGTGAACGTCGTCTCGCCGGGGTGGATCTACACGGAGGCCGCCGACGCGCTGATGGCCCGCATCGCGGCCAGCACCGGCGGAACACCCGAGACCGCGCGGCAAAGCGTTCTGGACGCGCTTGGGGGCATCCCGCTCGGGCGCCCGGCCCGGCCTGAGGAGGTCGCGGAACTCATCGCCTTCCTGGCCTCGGACCGCGCGTCCGCGATCCACGGCGCGGAGCATGTCATCGACGGCGGAACGATCCCGACGGTCTGACCTGCCCCCCGCCCCACACCGGTGGCAGGGCGGACAGCCCCGCCGCCGGCGCGCGGCGCTCCGCAATCGACCGTACACCGTATTCGCTGGAGCGGACCGGCGGAATGCTGATAGGTTGAGCGGGGCTTCAACGGGCGAAGGGGTGTCTTGGATGCCGCTGACGGAAAGGACCGCCCAGGGCGATCAGTATGTCTTTCCCGGCGCGGAACGCCGGACCGAGCCCGGCCTGCCTTACGCCGCCGAGCCCAACGGCCAACTCGCCCTCCACTTCTACGAACCGCCCCGTGCCGACGAACGGGACCCCGGCAAGCCGCTGCCCCTGCCGCGCCCGCTCCCCCGCCCCACCGCGATCAGCGAGGGTCCGCTCGCCGGCCGCGTTGCGTTCTTCCCGCAGGTCATGAATGATGTGACCGAAGCTTTCCGAGCGTTTTCCAGCGTGACGAGAGAAAACCAGGATTGAGCGTTCGGGGATGATCCTTCGCTCCTGTTCGCGGTCCGCTGACCATCCAAGGATCGACCTTCATGCCTTTTGACAATCCGGCGGGTGATCGGGCCCGTCGGCAACCGCGGATCGGCAAGCCGGCCCGGCGGCAGACCGCTTCCGGAGCCCCGGCGCACACCCAACCGAAGGTGAACGGCTCCGCCCAGCAGAAGCACGCCCAGTGGCTGGCCCGCGCCGACGACGCCGAGCGGGCCGGCGATGCCGTCGAAGCCGAAACCTGCCGCCAGCACGCGGAGCATTGGTTCCGCGTGGCCCACGACCGCTTGTAGGACCGGCCCGATCCGCTGACCTGAGACCGTGAAGGTGTCCGCGCCCGCCATGGTTGGAGCGAAGGGGGTTGGAGCGAAGGGGGGGCGCGCCCTTTGATGGACGCGGCGGGGGTTTCCGGGGCACGCGCGTCTCGCCCCCGCATTTGTCCGCCCTCGAATGATGCTTTTGCACACGTTGCGCCAAGCCCGAGCGCGTTGGTACCATCGCGGCCAAAATGTTGGTTTGCCAAACCAATCGAAGCCGGTTTTGGCAAGACCGATTTTGGCAAGACCGACTTGGCAAGGCCGATCGGGGAGGATCGACGATGGACAGCGCGCGGACGGCGCACATCGACGAGCTGCTGCGAGTCTCCGAAGGGGTTGGGTCCAGGCGTGACTCGATCATCCAGGAGTCCTGGCGCCGCTGCGTGGCCGACCACAAGCTCGACCCGGCCGTCGCGCGCGAGGCCTACATTCTGCCGAACGAGCGTCTGCGCGTGCACCGCGACGCGATGGACGAGTTCCTGCGCATGGCCCGCTTCGGGCTGGAGGCGCTGTACCGGCAGGTGGCGGGCATGGGCTATGTGCTGCTGCTGACCGACAGCAACGGCATCACCGTGGATTTCATCGGTGACCCGACCTTCGACGACCACCTGCGCCACGCCGGGCTGTATCTGGGGGCCGACTGGAACGAGGGGCGCGCCGGCACCTGCGCCGTCGGCACCTGCATCGCGACGGGCGAGCCGCTGACCGTCCACCAGACCGACCATTTCGACGCCACCCACATCGGCCTGACCTGCACGGCCTCCCCCGTCTACGACAGCGGCGGGGAGTTGGCGGCGGTGCTGGACATCTCCGCCCTGCGCTCGCCGGAGCCGAAGATCAGCCAGCATCTGGCGTTGCAGATGGTCCGCGGCTACGCGCACAAGATCGAAACGGCCAATCTCTACAACAACTTCCGGCGGGACTGGGTGGTCAAGCTCTCCTCCTCGCAGGAGTTCGCGGAGGTCGATCCGGATCTGGTCGTCGCGCTGGACGGCGCCGGCCGGATCATCGGTTTCAACAACCGCGCCCGCCGGGTGCTGACCCAGGGCGAGACCGGCGCCGCGCCGCTGCTCGGCCGGTCCTTCTCCGACGTCTTCGACGCGGAGGTCGACGACCTCCTGCGGTTCGTGCGGTCCATGCCGTCCGACCAGCGCACGCTGCGGCTGAAGCGCTGCGGCACCCCCCTCTTCGCCCAGGCGATGCCGCCGCCGGCCATCACCGTGCCGCGCCCGCGCCCCGTCGAGGAAACGAACCTGCCGGCGCCCCTCCAGGCCGTGTCGGGCGGCGATCCCGCCCTGACGTCCATGCTGGTGCGGGCCGCGAAGCTGGTGAACACGCGCATGAGCCTGCTGATCCACGGCGAGACCGGAACCGGCAAGGAGCATTTCGCCAAGGCTCTGCACCGGGCCAGCGTCCGCGCCGGAAAGCCCTTCGTCGCCGTGAACTGCGCCGCCCTGCCGGAATCCCTGATCGAAAGCGAGCTGTTCGGGCACGAGGCCGGCTCCTTCACCGGCGCGGCGGCGCGCGGCAAGAAAGGGCTGGTGCTGGAGGCGGACGGCGGCACCCTGTTCCTGGACGAGATCGGCGACATGCCGCTGTCCTCGCAGACCCGGCTGCTGCGCGTGCTGGCGGAGCGGGAGGTGACTCCGGTCGGCCGGACCAGGGCCGTGTCGGTGGACGTGCGCGTGATCGCGGCGACGCACCGCAATCTGGTCGACCTCGTGAAGGCCGGCGCCTTCCGCGACGACCTGTATTTCCGCCTGAACGGCGCCGTCTTCACCCTGCCGCCGTTGCGCCAGCGCGGCGACCTCGACTGGCTGATCGACCGCCTGCTGGCCGAGCGGGTGGACCGCGAGGGCATCGGCTTCGCCATCACCGCTCCGGCGCTGGCGGCGTTGCGCGCCCACAGCTGGCCCGGCAACGTGCGGGAACTGGTGAACGTGCTCGACTACGCCTGCGCCGTCTGCGCGGATGGAATGATCGCGCTGGACGACCTGCCCGACCCGGTCCATCGCAGCGGCGAGTTCGAGGCTTGGCCGGCCGACGCCCTGCCATCGTCCTCCCCCACGGCGGGGGACGATCAGGCCGGCCGCCTGCGCGAGGCGCTGCGCCGGCAGCACTGGAACGTGTCGGCGGTGGCGCGCGACCTGGGCGTGGACCGCTCGACCGTCCACCGTCAGATGCGCCGCCATGGGATCGTGGCGCCGCATCGGGCCTGACACCCTTCCCCCCTCCGGGGTGGGCGCTCCACCGATGCAACACCTGTGGCACCCGCCTGGGGCGGGTCGTGCAACACCACCCCGCCCCACCCGACCGAAGTTCCGCGATTCCGGAGACAATCCGCACCACAAACAAAGTGGCACGCCCCCTGCAACGCGCTCACCGACGCAGAAGCTGGGAGGGACTGCAGCGTGGTTCCCGTTGTCGGCATCATCGCCAATCCAGTCTCCGCCCGTGACATACGCCGGGTCGTCGCCAACGCGGCGAGCCTGCAGATCACGGATCGGGCGAACATCGTCCTGCGCGTCCTGGCCGCGCTCCGCGCCTGCGGGGTGAGCAACGTCCTGATGATGCCGGAACAGGGCGGCATCCGCGGCCATGTGGAGCGCGGCGTCGCCCGCGCCCGCGCGCACGGCGACGCGCCCTATCCCGCCATCCACCTCGTGGACATGCCGGTGACCGGCACCGTGGCCGACACCCATCGGGCCGCCGCGGCCATGCGGCAGGCCGGCGTGGCCGCCATCGTCGTGCTCGGCGGCGACGGCACGCACCGCGCCGTGGCGACCCATTGCGGCGACGTGCCGATCGCCGGCATCTCCACCGGCACCAACAACGCCTTCCCCGAACACCGGGAGCCGACCATCACCGGGCTGGCGACCGGTCTGGCCGTGACCGGCCAAGTGCCCGCCCCCATCGCCTTTTCCATGAACAAGCGCATCGACGTCTGCGTCAACGGCGGCGATGTGCGGGAGATCGCGCTGGTGGACGTGGCGCTGGTGACGGAGCGCTACATCGGCGCCCGCGCGCTTTACCGGACGGAGAATTTCCGGGAGCTGTTCGTGACCTTCGCCGATCCGGAGGTGATCGGCATGTCCGCCATCGCCGGCCTGCTGGAACCGGTCGCCCGCGACGAGAGCGGCGGGCTGATGGTCCGCCTCGCCACACCCGCGCAGCGGCAGGCCGGCACCTACCGGACCGAGTTGCGCGCGCCCATCGCGCCGGGGATGGTCACCGCGGTCGGCGTCACCGACTGGCGCCGCATGCCGGCCGGCGTGCCCTTCGTGCCGGAGGTGAAGGCAGGCTCCATCGCGCTGGATGGCGAGCGCGAGGTCTCCTTCTCGGCGCGCGACCGCGTGTCCCTGACGTTGCGGGACGACGCCTTCCGCACCGTCGACGTGGGCGGCTGCATGCGGTTCGCCGCCCAGAACCGGCTGCTGGCCGGCGTCCCCGCGCCCGCCCCGGCCACGCTTTCCAAGGCCGCCCTTTAAAAACCAGCCCTCTCGAAACCAAAAAGGGGAGAAACACCGTGACCGACGATCTTGCTTCCCAGGGACCGTTTCCCTTGAGCCGCGACGACCTGCTGAAAGCCTACCGGATCATGCGGACGATCCGCGAGTTCGAGGAGCGGCTGCACATCGACTTCGCCAAGGGGGACATCCCCGGTTTCGTGCATCTCTACGCCGGCGAGGAGGCCAGCGCCGCCGGCATCATGATGCACCTGAAGGACAGCGACCGCATCGCCTCCACCCACCGCGGCCACGGCCACTGCATCGCCAAGGGCGTGGACGTGCACGAGATGATGGCGGAGATCTACGGCCGTTCCACCGGCGCCTGCCGGGGCAAGGGCGGGTCGATGCACATCGCGGACCTGTCCAAGGGCATGATGGGCGCGAACGGGATTCTCGGAGCCGGCGCCCCGCTGGCCTGCGGCGCGGCGCTGGCCGCCAAGGTGCGCGGCGACGGCGGGGTCGGCATCAGCTTCGTCGGCGACGGCGCGTCCAACCAGGGCACCTTCCTGGAAAGCCTGAACCTCGCCGCGGTGTGGAACCTGCCGGCCATCTTCGTGGTGGAGAACAACGGCTACGCCGAATCCACGTCCCGCAACTGGGCGGTGGCGGTGGACTCCTACATCGACCGGGCCAGCGGCTTCGGCCTGCCGGGCGTCACGGTGGACGGCACCGACTTCTTCGCCGTGTACGAGGCGGCCGGAGAGATCATCCGGCGGGCGCGCGAGGGCGGCGGGCCGGCGCTGCTGGAATGCAACATGGTCCGCTTCTTCGGCCATTTCGAAGGCGACGCCCAGACCTACCGGGCGAAGGGCGAGGTGGAGGCGATCCGCGCCAGCCGCGACTGCATCAGGATGTTCGCCGAGCGCGTGATCGAGGCCGGCGTCGTCTCCCGCGCCGAGCTGGAGGCCATCGACAAGGAGGCGACGGAGCTGATCGAGGACGCCGTCCGCTCGGCCAAGGCCGCCCCGCTGCCCGGCCCGGCCGACCTGTTGACCGACGTCTACGTCTCCTACTGACCAGCCTGCGAAACGGAGGAACGCATCATGGCGCGCAAAATCAGCATGAAGCAGGCGATCAACGAAGCGCTGGACCTGGAGATGACCCGCGACCCGAGCGTGGTCGTCATGGGCGAGGACATCGTGGGCGGCACCGGATCACCCGGCGAGGATGACGCCTGGGGCGGTGTGCTGGGCGTCACCAAGGGGCTGTACGCCAAGCACGGCGACCGGCTGATGGACACGCCGCTGTCGGAATCCGCCTATGTCGGAGCGGCCATCGGGGCGGCGACCTGCGGGCTGCGCCCGGTGGCGGAGCTGATGTTCATCGACTTCATGGGCGTCTGCTTCGACCAGATCTTCAACCAGGCGGCCAAGTTCCGCTACATGTTCGGCGGCAAGGCGGAAACGCCGGTGGTCATCCGCGCCATGGTCGGCGCCGGCTTCCGCGCGGCGGCCCAGCATTCGCAGATGCTGACCCCGGTCTTCACCCACATCCCGGGCGTGAAGGTGGTCTGCCCGTCCAACGCCTACGACGCCAAGGGCCTGCTGATCCAGTCGATCCGCGACAACGACCCGGTGATCTTCTGCGAGCACAAGAATCTGTACGGCCTGGAATGCGACGTGCCGGCGGAATCCTACGCCATCCCCTTCGGCGAGGCGAACGTGCTGCGCGACGGCGGCGACGTGACCATCGTCAGCTACGGCCTGACCGTCCACCGCGCCATGGAGGCCGCGGAGGCGCTCGCCAGGGACAGGGTGGAGGCGGAGGTCGTCGACCTGCGCACCCTGTCGCCCATCGACTGGGACACCATCATCGACAGCGTGGAGCGCACCGGCCGGCTGGTGGTGGTGGACGAGGCGCATCCGCGCTGCAGCATCGCGTCGGACGTCGCCGCCTTCGTCGGCCAGAACGCCTTCGGCGCGCTGAAGGCCGGCGTGCAGATGGTGACGGCGCCGCACGTGCCGGTGCCCTTCTCCCCGGTGTTGGAGGACCTCTACATCCCGAACGCGCCATCCATCGCCGAGGCGGCGCGGCGGACGCTGTCGCCCACCGGCACCTCGCCGCGCAGCATCGCGGCCTGACCCATCGCGGCCTGATCTGGAGCACGGTTCATGCAGAATGAGCGCATCAAGCCCATCGTCATGCCGAAGTGGGGCCTGTCCATGTCGGAGGGCAAGATCACCGGCTGGCTGAAGCAGCCGGGATCGACCATCGCCGTCGGCGACGATCTGCTGGAGGTCGAGACCGACAAGATCACCAACGTGGTGGAGGCCGGCGAGGCCGGCACGCTGCGCCGCGTGCTGGCCGAACCGGGGAACGTCTATCCGGTGAAGGCGCTGATCGCCGTGCTGGCCGATCCCGACGTGCCGGAAACCGAGGTGGACGCCTTCGTCGCCGGCTACGCCGTGCCCAAGGGCGACGACGGCGCGGAGGCGGAGGCCGCCCCCCGCTACCTCTTCACCGAGACGCCGGCCGGCACGCTCCGTTACGCCAAGCGTGGTGACGGCGGGCCGACGGTGCTGCTGGTCCACGGCTTCGGCGGCGATCTCGACAACTGGCTGTTCACCATCGATGCGCTCGCCGAGGGCGCCACGGTCTATGCGCTGGACCTGCCGGGCCACGGCCAGTCCACCAAAGCGGTGGCCGACCCGACGCTGGCCGGCCTGTCGGCGGCCCTGCGCGGCTTCATGGACACGGTGGGCATCGGCCCGGCCCATCTGGTCGGCCATTCCATGGGCGGGGCGGTGTCGATGCGGACGGCGCTCGACGCGCCGGACCGCGTGGCGTCGCTGTCCCTCATCGCCTCGGCCGGTCTGGGGCCGGAGATCAACCACGCCTACATCCAGGGCTTCATCGCGGCCACGGGACGGCGCGACCTGAAGCCGGTGCTGGAGACCCTGTTCGCCGACCCCGGCCTCGTCAGCCGCCAGATGACCGAGGACGTCCTGAAGTACAAGCGCCTGGACGGCGTGGACGGCGCGCTGCGGGCGCTGTCCGCGGCCCTGTTCGACGGCGGCGCCCAGGCCGGTGTCCTGCACGGGGCGGTGGCCGCCGCGGGCAAGCCCACGCTGGTGGTGTGGGGCGGGCAGGACCGCATCATCCCCGCGGCGCACGCGACGGCGCTCGGCTCCAACGCCCGTGCGGAGGTCATTCCGAACGCCGGCCACATGGTGCAGATGGAGGCCGCCGGCACGGTGAACGCGTTGTTGAAGGAGCACATCGGCGTACGGTGATCGGCGGACGGTGAACGACGCGCCCCACTCCCGCTGGTCCCTTCGTCGCCGACACCGAACGGAATTGAGCGGGGCACCATCAGTATGACGAAGCGCTCTCGCGGGCCGAGGGGGACGAACCCACGGCCCGCGAGGTTCCGTTGCACCGGTCGGCGGCGCGCAGCGGCGGGCGGCGAGCAGGAGACGTCCGGTCCGGCTATGATGGCGGAACCCGGTGCGGGATCGCGTCGTTGTCCAACACCCCCGATCGTGTGGAGGATGTACGATGCCGCAAGGCGCCATGCTTGCCCGCCAGACCAACGCCTGCGCTCTGCTCAGCGACGATGAGTACGACACCCTGGTCCGCGCGGCTGACGAGTATCTCGCCGCGCAGGGCGCGCTGATCACCCTGATGACGACCCTGGGGAGCACCATCGAGCAGGGTCTCGACAGACTGCCGGAAGGCTTCAAGCAGGTGGTGACCGACAAGGTGCGGGAGGCGCTGGAGTACGCGCAGCAGGCAGCGCTGAGCGGGATGGACAAGGAGGCCGGACGCGAGGCGTCGAGCCGGTGGTACGGCGCGCTGGCCGCCGTGTCCGGTGGCGTCAGCGGATTCTTCGGCTTGCCGGCGGTGCTGGTGGAGCTGCCGGTCACCACGGTCACCATCCTGCGGTCGATCGCCGACGTCGCCCGCTCGAAAGGCGCGAACCTCGATGATGTCGACGTGCAGGCCACCTGCCTGGAGGCGTTCGCCTACGGGGGACCGCTCGACGAGGACGATGACGCGGACCTCGCGTTCTTCGCCACCCGTGTCGGCGCCGTCGGTTTGGCCACCCGCATGGGCACCATGGAACTGGCCGACGTCATCACCCGTGTCGCCGTCCGCTACACCGGCGCGGTGGTGCCGAAGGTCGCGCTGCAGGCCGTTCCCATCACCGGCGCCGTCCTCGGCGCCGGGCTGAACTGGTCCTACATGCAATTCTACCAGGCGATGGCGAGCGTCCTGTTCACACTCCGTCCGATCGAGCTGAAGCACGATCGCGACCTGGTGCGATCCTGCTTCAGCTCGATCGTGCGCGAACGGAAGACAGCAAGGGCCTGAGCCGGCCGGTCGCGGAGGCCGGCGTCGCGACCCGCCTTCGCTTCGGCCCTGTCGCCGCGAGCATGCCGGCCGGAAAGGGAAAAGCTACGGGTCGGGTGGGACAGATGCTCGCCTGCCGTTTCGTTGGCCAACGGGAGAAATCGGGAAAATCCCGCTGTTCACCGCTACCACCATGCCCGATTGACGCGACCCGTAGCGCGACATCAACCCTTTGCTGTGCAAAGGGTTCCCCTCCGACGCTCGTGACGCGGTCCGGGGGTGCAGTCCGACGGCGCAGCCCAACTATTACAAAAGGCGTATTGGCGCGCTCCGCAAAGCCTGTTATCCAAACGGTCCGGTTTTATTTCTGAAAGTTGGGAGGCTGCATGCGTACGATCTGCTTGCTGACATCTCCCGCACCGGTCAACCGTTAGGTCGCCCAACCGCAAGGGTCGATCGCGGGCTTTTTGGCCCGGCAACGGTCATCGATTTTTCCCATTCATCGGACGGCGCCGCCCGGCCCTGATCGCGCCATAGCCATGGCCGCGTCATGGTCCGCCCGCCGTGGAGACGGCGCGTTCCTGCGCCGGACTGAGTTATGGCTGTTTTGAAACGCACCGGCCGAACGGGCGCGATCCGCGCCGTTCTTGCCTTCACCTTCCGTCACTGGAGCCGCCGGAAGCCCTTGGTGGCCTTGATCGCCGGCACCATCGCGCTGGCGACGCTGGCCGACGTCTTCATGCCGCTGTTCGCCGGCCGTCTGGTCGATGCGCTGGCCCTTCTGCCGGACGACCGTGCGACGGCGCGCGACGCCGCCGTCGGCGCCTTCGCCGCCATGGTCGGACTCGGCGCCGGCATGGTCGTGCTGCGCCACATCGCCTGGAGCGCCGTCATCCCGTTGACGCTGCGCATCATGGCCGACGTTGGCCAGGACAGCTTTCATCGCGTCCAGCGCTTCTCGACCGACTGGCACGCCAACAGCTTCGCCGGCTCCATCGTCCGCAAGATCACGCGCGGCATGTGGGCGCTCGACACGCTGAACGACACGCTGCTGCTGGCGCTGTGGCCATCGCTGGTCGTGCTGGCGGGAACGATGCTGCTGCTCGGTCTGCAATGGCCGGTGATGGGGCTCGTCATCGCTCTGGGAACGGCGGTCTACATTGGGCTGACCGTGCTCTTCGCAACGCTTTACATCGCCCCGGCGGCGCGGCTGTCCAACGCCTGGGACACGCGGCTCGGCGGCACGCTGGCCGACGCCATCGGCTGCAACGCGGTGGTGAAGGCGTTCGGCGCCGAGCCGCGCGAGGACGAGCGGCTGGCCCAGGTGGTCGGAAAATGGAGCCGCCGGACCAGCCGCACCTGGACCCGCCACACCCGCCACAGCACGGCCCAGCTCGCCGTCCTGCTGCTGATCCGCAGCGCCGTGGTGGCGACCGCCCTGTGGCTGTGGTGGCGGGGGCAGGCGACGCCCGGCGACGTCGCCTATGTGTTGACGACCTATTTCGTGGTCCATGGCTATCTGCGCGACATCGGCATGCACATCAATCATCTCCAGCGCTCGATCAACGAGATGGAGGAGTTGGTGGACATCCACGCCGAACCGCTGGGGGTGGAGGACCGGCCGGACGCCGTGCCCCTGCGCATCACGGCCGGCGAGGTGCGCTTCGACCGCGTCACCTTCCAGTATGGCGGGCACACGACGCCGCTCTACCGCGACCTGTCGGTGACGATCCGGCCGGGCGAGCGGATCGGGCTGGTCGGGCCGTCGGGCTCGGGCAAGACCACGTTCGTGAAGCTGATCCAACGGCTGTACGACGTGACCGGGGGGCAGGTCCGGATCGACGGGCAGGACGTGGCGGGGGCGACACAGACCTCGCTGCGCTCGCAGATCGCCATCGTCCCGCAGGAACCGATCCTGTTCCACCGCTCGCTGGCGGAGAACATCGCCTATGGCCGCCCTGGGGCAACGCCGGCGGAGATCGAGCGGGCGGCCCGGCTGGCCAACGCGCACGACTTCATCACGCGCCTGCCCAAGGGCTACGCAACGCTGGTCGGCGAGCGCGGCGTCAAGCTGTCCGGCGGCGAGCGTCAGCGGGTGGCGCTGGCCCGCGCCTTCCTGGCCGACGCGCCGGTCCTGATCCTCGACGAGGCGACCTCCAGCCTGGATTCGGAATCGGAGGCGCTGATCCAGGAGGCGATGGAACGGCTGATGCAGGGCCGCACGGCCCTCGTCATCGCCCACCGCCTGTCCACCGTCCGCAGCCTGGACCGCATCCTGGTCTTCCACCAGGGTCGCGTCGTCGAGGAGGGAACCCACGCCGCCCTGCTGCACCGCCCGTCCGGTCTGTACCGCCGCCTGTTCGAGCAGCAATCGGCACCGGAGCACAACCGCCGGGTTAGCGGCTGAAGGAGGAGGCCGCTGTCCTCAAGGTGCGACGCAGGGGCGGTCCCGCAACGGTTTACGGTTCCATCCGGATCAGAGGTCCTTCACCGCCCCGATCAGGAACTCCTTGTTTCCTTCGGGGCCGGTGATCGGGCTTTCGGTGATGTCCAGAACGCGCCACCCCGGCAGGGCGTCGAGCCACCCGCGGATGCGGTCGCAGACCTCCTGGTGCAGTTCCGGCTCGCGCACCACCCCGCCCTTCCCGACCCGGCCCTTGCCGACCTCGAACTGCGGCTTGATGAGGGCGACGAGGCGGGCGCCCGGCACGGCCAGGGACAGGGCGGCGGGAAGCACGACCTCCAGCCCGATGAAGCTGGCGTCGCACACCACGACGCCGACGGGATCGGGAATCTCGGCACTGGTCAGGTGGCGGGCGTTGGTCTTCTCAAGGACGACCACGCGCGGGTCGTTGCGCAGCTTCCACGCGAGCTGCCCATGCCCGACGTCCACGGCGTAGACCTTGGCGGCGCCGCGGCTCAGCAGGACGTCGGTGAAACCGCCGGTCGAGGCGCCCACGTCGATGGCGGTCAGGCCGGTGGGGTCGATGCCGAAGACGTCCAGCCCCTTGACCAGCTTCAGCCCGCCGCGCGACACCCAGGGATGGTCCTGCCCCTTCACCGACAGCGGGGCGTCCTCGGCGATCGTGTCGCCGGCCTTGTCGATGCGCTTGGTGTCGGAGTAGACCAGCCCGGCCAGGATCAACGCCTGCGCCTTGGCCCGGCTTTCGGCCAGCCCGCGCTCCACCAGCGTCACATCCGCACGCACCCGCGCCATCTCACACCTCTCCCGTCGACAAGGGTGGATGCATGGCGCAGGACGCGGCGTTCGGCAAGAGGCGATGAGCCGTCAACGGCGGCGGACGGTCAGAAAGGCAGGTCGAGGACGAAGCGCGTGCCCGGGCCGTTCGGCTCCGCGCGCAGCTTTCCCTTCAGCTGGCCGGCGAAGGCCCGCGCCACCTTCATGCCCAGCGAGTCGGCCCGCGCGACCTCGAATCCCGGCGGCAGGCCGCGCCCGTGGTCGGCGACGGTCAGGCGCCGCCCTCCCTCCTCGCGCGGCACGAGGCTGACCTCGATCTCCCCCGGGCTGCCCGCCGCATAGGCGTATTTGGTGGCGTTGCCGAGCAGCTCGTTGACGATGAGGGCGAGCGGGATCACGGTGTCCACCGGCAGCATCGCCGTCTGCACCGTCACGGCGATGCGGCGCTCCGGCCCGCCCACGGCGAAGTGGCTTTCCATCTCCCGGCAGGCGTCGTTCAGATAGGCCCCGAAATCGACGAGGCTGCCGCGGGCGGCGGCGTGGACGCGCTGGTGCGCCTGGGTCACCGTGCCGATGCGGCTGCACGCCTCCTGGAAGGCGCGGCGCATGTCCGGGTCCTTGGCCGACAGGGTCTGGAGCGTCAGCAGGCTGGAGACGAGCTGGAGCGTGTTCTTGACCCGGTGGCTGACCTCCCGCGCGTGGTGGTGGGCGGTCTCGGTCGATTCGGATTCCGCGGGACGCAGCGTGGCCAGCAGAGACGGCCCGCCGTCGAGCGCGGCCAGATCCAGGTTCCAGGACACCTCGTCCGGCCCGGTGATCCGCAGGCGAACCGTCTCGCCGCTGCCCTGCGCCTCGACGACGCGCTCGGCGGTGGCCTCCGGGAAGCGGTCCGCCAGCGGATGCCCTTTTTCCAGACCCAGGGCGCGCATGGTGGCGTTGGCGTAAAGACAACGCAAGGACGCTCCGTCGATCACGGCGGTCGGCGTTGAAGACGACTCAACGATGGACCGGAACATCCCCGGACCATCCTGAGCCGAAGCGCCGTTTTCGTCGGATGCGCGCCCAGCACCCGCTGCAAACACCTGAGGCATGTTCGACAACACCCAGTCCCGCCGGATACGTTAATTATCTATTGTTTTCGAATTGTAAGACAGCGGTCCCATCCGCACCAGAGAAAGCGCCTCGCCCAACCTTAGGCTAATGGCATTAGCTCCTTCGTCCAGGGTTGGAGTCAGGGCCGGGCGGCGACGCTTTTCCTACGGACTCAGGCCCGCACCGCCGTTGCCTCGATCCCCAGAGCCTGCAGCGCCGTGGCGACGATGTGGCGCGCGGCGAGACCGGCGTCCTCATACTGCTTGGCCGGGCTGTCATGGTCGAGGAAGCGATCGGGCAGGACCATCGGGCGGATCTTCAGCCCGCCGTCCAGCAGGCCGGCCATCGCCAGATGCTGCAGCACGAAGCTGCCGAAGCCGCCGACCGAGCCCTCCTCGATGGTGATCAGCACCTCATGCTCCAACGCCAGACGGCGCACCAGTTCCTCGTCCAGCGGCTTGGCGAAGCGCGCGTCGGCCACCGTCGTCGACAGGCCGCGGGCACCAAGTTCCGCCGCCGCCTTGCGCGCCTCGGCCAGACGCGTGCCGTAGCTGAGGATCGCGACCTTGGTGCCTTCCTGGAGGATGCGGCCCTTGCCGATGGGCAGAACCTCGCCGCGCTCCGGCAGCTCCAGCCCCACCCCCTCGCCGCGCGGGTAGCGCAGCGCCGAGGCGCGGTCGTCGATGGCGGCGCTGGTCGCCACCATGTGCATCAGCTCCAGCTCGTCCGCCGCCGCCATCAGCACGATGTCGGGCAGGCAGCCGAGATAGGCCACGTCGAAGGCCCCCGCGTGGGTCGCCCCGTCCGCCCCGACCAGACCGGCGCGGTCGAGCGCGAAACGCACCGGCAGGCGCTGCAGCACCACGTCGTGCACCACCTGGTCGTAGGCGCGCTGCAGGAAGGTCGAATAGATCGCGCAGAAGGGCTTGAAGCCCTCGGTCGCCAGCCCGGCGGCGAAGGTCACCGCGTGCTGCTCGGCGATGCCGACGTCGAAGCAGCGGTCTGGGAAGCGCTGCCCGAACAGGTCGAGCCCGGTGCCCGAGGGCATGGCCGCGGTGATGCCGAGCACGCTGGGGTCGCGCTCCGCCTCGGCGATCAGGGCATTGGCGAAGACGCGGGTGTAGGTCGGGGCGTTGGACTTGGGCTTGGACTGGGCGCCGGTGACGACGTCGAACTTGGCGACCGCGTGCAGCTTGTCGGCCGAAGCCTCGGCGGGGCCGTAGCCCTTGCCCTTCTTGGTGACGACGTGGATCAGGACCGGCTTATGGTCGTCGGCGTCGCGCACGTTCTGCAGGACCGGCAGCAGGTGGTCCAGATTGTGCCCGTCGATCGGGCCGATGTAGTAGAACCCCATCTCCTCGAACAGCGTGCCGCCGGTGACCATGCCGCGGGCGTATTCCTCCGCCCGGCGCGCCGCCGTGCGCAGCGGACGCGGCAGCTGCTCCGCGATGTCCTTGGCCAGATGGCGCAGGCTGAGATAGGGCTTCGACGAGATCAGCCGCGACAGGTACGCGCTCATCGCGCCGACCGGCGGCGCGATGGACATGTCGTTGTCGTTGAGGATGACGATCAGCTTGCTGTTCGCCGAGCCGGCGTTGTTCATCGCCTCGTAGGCCATGCCGGCGCTCATCGCGCCGTCGCCGATCACGGCGACCACATGGTTGTCGCGGCCCAGCTGGTCGCGCGCCACCGCCATGCCCAGCCCCGCCGAGATGGAGGTGGAGCTGTGGCCGGCACCGAACGGGTCGTACTCGCTCTCCGACCGGTTGGTGAAGCCCGACAGGCCGCCGCCGGTGCGCAGGGTGCGGATGCGGTCGCGGCGCCCGGTCAGGATCTTGTGCGGGTAGCACTGATGCCCGACGTCCCAGATCAGCCGGTCGGCGGGGGTCTGGAACACGTAATGCAGGGCGACGGTCAGCTCGACCACCCCCAGCCCGGCGCCCAGATGACCGCCGGTCACCGACACCGCGCTGATGGTCTCGGTCCGCAGCTCGTCGGCCACCTGCCGGAGCTGCTCGGGCTTGAGCGCGCGCAGGTCGGCGGGGGTGCGGACGAGGTCGAGAAGCGGCGTCTTGTCGTTGAGGGTCACGTTGGAAACGTCCTCCGTTCAGGTCCGCCGCGCGACGACGAAGTCGGCGACCGCTTTGAGGATATCGGCGCGCCCGTCGAAGATCTCCAGGTGCGCCTTGGCCTGGACGGCCAGCATGGCGGCCTGCGAGCGGGCACGGTCCTGCCCGAGGATGGACACGAAGGTCGCCTTTCCGGCCTGCGCGTCGCGACCGACCGACTTGCCGGTCTCGGCTTCCGTCCCCTCGATGTCCAGCAGGTCGTCGACGATCTGGAAGGCCAGCCCGAGGTCGTGGGCGTAGGCGCGCAGCGCAAGGCGCTGCGGCGGCGGGGCCTTGCCCAGGATGCCGCCGGCCTCGCAGGAAAAGGCGATCATGTCGCCGGTCTTCATGCGCTGGAGCCGCGTCGTCGTGCCGAGGTCGAAGGTCTCATGCTCGGCGATCAGGTCGAGCATCTGGCCGCCGACCATGCCGTGCGGCCCGGCCGCCTTGGCCAGCGCCGCCACGAGCTGGCAGCGCACGTTCGGGTCTTCGTGGGTCGCCGGGTCGGCCAGCACCTCGAAGGCGTAGGTCAGCAGCCCGTCGCCGGCCAGGATCGCCGTCGCCTCGTCGAACTTGCGGTGCACGGTCGGCTGTCCGCGGCGCAGATCGCCGTCGTCCATCGCCGGCAGGTCGTCGTGGACCAGCGAGTAGCTGTGGACGAACTCCACCGCCACGGCGACGCGCAGCGCGCAGTCCGGGTTGACGCCGAACAGCGCCGCGGACTGGCACACCAGGAAGGGGCGCAGACGCTTGCCGCCGTTCAGGCAGCCGTAGCGCATCGCCTCCAGCACACGCGATTCGGGAAGGTCGGTCGTCGGCAGGAGGTGCAGGATCGCACGCTCCACATCCGCCGCCATGTCGGCCATGGCTGTCTTGAGGTCGGTCTGCACGTCAGTCGATCCGGGCGGGTTCGGTGCCGAGGGTGCCGTCGGCGGCAACGGTGATGCGGTCGATCTTGGCCTGGGCCTCGCGCAGCTTCGCCTCGCAATGCCGCTTCAGCGCGGTGCCGCGCTCGTAGGAGGAGATCGCGTCGTCGAGCTTGCCGCGCCCGTCTTCGAGCTGGCGCACGATGCGCTCCAGCTCGGCCAGCGCGTCCTCGAAGCTGAGGGCGGCGATGTCGGGGGGTATGTGAGCTGCGTCAGCCATGATCCATCCGGCGAATGATCCATACGATGGGGTGCCCGCGATGGGACCGAAAACCGAAATTATGGCTCAGCCCCCAAATGCGCAAGGCCCGCGGCGGGCGTATCACGCTCCCACCACGGGCCTAGCCGGAAGAATCGGCCGGGAGAATCAGAAAGCTCAGCAATACATCAATTCGCGCACGTGCGCCGCGGTGGCCGTGGCCAGGGCGCGCAGGTTGTAGCCGCCCTCCAGCACCGACACGATGCGCGCCCCGCAATGGGTGCGGGCCAGATCGCCCAGCTTGCGCGTGGCCCAGGCGAAGTCGTCGTCGGTCAGGTGAAGCCCGGCCAGCGGGTCGCGCGAATGGGCGTCGAACCCGGCCGAGATGATCAGCAGGTCCGGTTTGAAATGGTCGATGGCCGGCAGGATGATGTGGGTCATCGCGTGCCGGAACTCCGGCGAGCCGGACATGGCGGCGAGCGGCGCGTTGACGCAGTTGCCATACTCGCCCTTCTCCCC
The DNA here is from genome assembly GCF_007827815.1 of Azospirillum brasilense. GTDB lineage: Bacteria > Pseudomonadota > Alphaproteobacteria > Azospirillales > Azospirillaceae > Azospirillum > Azospirillum brasilense_C. Next base: position 36,937 of record NZ_VITH01000017.1, on the reverse strand, counting down.
CGCGTCGCCCGTGCCGGGATAGAGCGGCGACTGATGGGTCGAGCAGTAGAGCAGGTCCGGGTCGCGCTGGAAGATGTCCTGCGTGCCGTTGCCGTGGTGGACGTCGAAATCCATCACCGCCACCCGCTGCAGCCCGTGCGCCGCCCGCGCGTGATAGGCGCCGACCGCGGCGTTGTTGAACAGACAGAAGCCCATGGCCTTTTCGTATTCGGCGTGATGCCCCGGCGGGCGCACGGCGCAGAAGGCGTTGCGCGAATGGCCCGACGCCACCGCGTCCACCGCCGCGACCACCGCGCCGGCGGCGCGCAGCGCGGCCTCGCCCGAACCTGGAGACATCACCGTGTCCGCGTCGATTCCCGCATGCTCCAGCTCCGGCACCAGGGCGAGGATACGCTCGACATGTTCCCGCGGGTGTGCGCGCGACAGCTGCTCAAGGGTGGCGAGCGGCGCCTCCTGCCGTTCGAGCATGTAGAATTCTTCGGTCTCAAGAGCCGCCAGAACCGCACGAAGCCGGTCGGCGCACTCCGGATGGCCCAGCCCTGTGTCGTGGTCCAGGCAGGCGGCGTGGGTGAACAGGGTGGTGAACATGCTTTTCTGTCTTTTTCGTTCGTGTTCGAGGCATTTCCCTGCACCCATTCTTCCCGGATCGCTAATGAAAGTACAGGATGATTGCGGGGCTTATCGTCACATCCCCCAACCGCCGTCCCCACCCCTTTTTCGCGGCGGGCGTGCAGGCGTGTCCTCTTTGCGCGACGTCAAGCGCAGCGTTCGATCACGAAGCGGTAGACGCCCCCCTCCTCCACGCTGGAGGCCAGCCGGTTGCCGGTGGCTTCGCAGAAGGCGGCGAAATCCTTGGGCGCGCTGGGGTCGGTCGCCTCGACGGTCAGCGTCGATCCGGGCGGCACCGTCTTCAGCGCCTTGCGCGCGCGCAGCACCGGCAACGGGCATTGCAGCCCCTTGGCGTCGAGCGTCTGGTCGGCCATCGTTCCTTGCACTCCTTTGGGCGCCTTTGGGCACCGCCGCAACGATTCGAGGCGGCGAGTCTAGAACGGCGGCGCGCGCGGCTTCAACCCGTTGAAGGTCGCCAACCCGACGAACGGTGATTTCACGGAACGGGGAACATTCTTTCGACTACGGGACATCCACGGGTAGACAGCGCGGTACACTCTTCCATATGATTGAACACGAACGATAAACGGCGGTGCTGCGGCGCAAGGGTTGGGCGCAACGGTTCGCTGTTGCTTGGCGCCGACAGAAACGGTCGTTTCATGAACATTGCCGATCTGCAGAGCAACGCACGGCGGGCCAGCACGCTGCTCAAAGCCATGAGCAACGAGCGCCGCCTGCTCATCCTGTGCTACCTGACCGAAGGCGAGAAGTCGGTCGGCGAGTTGGAGGAGCTGGTCGACCTCAGCCAATCGGCCCTGTCCCAGCATCTGGCGCGCCTGCGCCGCGACAAGCTGGTGCGGACGCGCCGCGCCGCCCAGAACATCTATTATTCGCTGAACGGTCACGAGGCGCAGACCATCATGGCGACTCTCCATGAGCTGTTCTGCGCACCCGTCACCCGCAAGAAGGACGAGGGGTCGCCGACCTCCGCCGAGGAAACGAGCAGCGCCCCGGCCTGAGCGCCGCCCTTCTCGTTTCAGACCCGCCCGAGGAAGCGCCGCCCGAACAGCAGAACCGCCAGGGCCAGCACCAGCCAGCCCACGATGAAGGCGCTGCCGCCGGTCGGGGCGGTCATGGCGAAGGGCAGCGGGCCGCTGGTGGCGGTCGCGTAGAGCGTTCCGCTGAAGAGCAGAATTCCCGCCACGAACAGCCAGCCCGACAGGCGCAGCGCCAGGCGCGCCGGGCCATCGGCGGTGCGCAGCAGAGCGACCAGGGCGACCAGGGCCAGCGCGTGCCACATCTGATACTGTCCGGCCAACCGGAACAGCTCCTGCGCGCGCGGATCGCCGGCCAGCCCGTGGCTGGCATAAGCGCCGGCACCCACCGCAACCGCACCGTTCAGGGCCGCGAACGCCACCCAGAGCCGATCAACCAATCCCATCATAACCTCTCCACGCTGGCGTTCCCGCATTCCCCCGATCGCGGGTGGCGGGAAAAGTTCGATCTCGTAACCAACTGGCCCGTTGCTTGCTTGGTTGAGCCTGCCGGCCATCTTATCCCCTCGGGAAACCGAGAGTCTGCGGCGGTCCGGCGCAAATTGAATTGCAAAATGCCAAAGGCTCGTCGTGGACCACACCATTTTGCACCGACCGTCGGACGAGTCCTCCGACACCGGGCCGGCACCGAGCGCCGCGTCGGGCTCCTCGTCCTTGCGGCTTTCGCCCGCGGAGGACCGGTTGATCGCCTGGTCCATGGCGCACGGCGGCCGCCTGCTGGTGGTGGACGACAGCCCGACCAACCGGCTGCTGACGGCGGCGCTGATGCGCAAGGCCGGCTTCACCGTGGACACCGCCGACGGCGGGGCGGAGGCCATCGCCACCGTCGCCACGGCGCAAACGCCCTACGACGCCGTGCTGATGGACGTCGCCATGCCCGAGGTGGATGGCATCGCCGCGACCCGGGCGATCCGGGCGCTGACCGGCCCCCGCGCCGGAGTGCCGATCATCGCGGTCACCGCCCACGGCTTCGCCGAGGACCGCGAGCGCTGCGTGTCCGCCGGCATGAACGACTATGTGCCCAAGCCCGTGCGCCGTCCCGAGCTGCTGGCCGCGCTGAAGCGCTGGCTGGAGCCGCGGGTCCAGGATGGCGGGGCCGTCAGAAGGACGAGCCTGGTTCCTTGAGAAACGCCTCCTCCTCCGGCGTCGTCGCGCGGCCAAGCGCGGCGTTGCGGTGCGGGAAGCGGCCGAAGCGCGCGATGACCGCGCGGTGGCGCTCGGCGTAATCCACGACCTCCGGATCGCCGACCCGCTCCCGGAACAGGGTGCAGGACAGATCCTGGCAATCCATGTCCTCCTGATGCTCGAACGGCAGGTAAAGGAAGATCCGCTCGTCCCCGCTGCATTCCAGGTCGTAGCCCTGCTCCACCACGTGGCGGGCCACCGCCAGCGCCTTGCCGTCGGTCGCGAAGGCCCGCGGGGAACCGCGGAAGACGTTGCGCGGCACCTGGTCCAGCAGGACGCAAAGAGCCAGGCAACCGTCCACATCCTCCAGCCAGTGATCGTAGCGGCCCGCCGCCGCCGCCTCGTGATGGGGAAGCAGCGTGTCGCGCACCGCCCGGTCGAAGCTGTCGGACTGGCGGAACCAGTAGGGCTTCGTCGCCTCGTCGAACCAGAAATCCACGATCTCGTCGATCAGACTGTCGGTCATCTGCACCACCTTCGCCTGGAAATGGGGTCGTCGGTAAAAGCCTCGGCCACAAAAGAACAGGGCGCCCGAAGGCGCCCTGTCCAGTCTTCAATCATCCACACCGGGCCGGGACACGGCTCAGTGCAGGGTGCTCCACAGCTTGCGCTTGGTGGCGTACATCAGGCCGGCCAGCACGATCAGGAACAGGATCACCTTCACGCCCATCTGCTTGCGCGCATCCATGTGCGGCTCGGCGATGAAGGTCAGGAAGGTGCTGATGTCGTGGGCCTGCTGCTGCACCGTCGCCGGGGTGCCGTCGGCGTAGGTCACGCCGTCCGGCATCAGGATGTTGGGCATGCCCACCTGATGACCCGGGAAGTACTTGTTGTAGTTCATGCCCGGCATCAGGGTCACGCCTTCCGGCGGGTTCTCCTCGAAGCCGGTCAGGAAGGCGTAGAGGTAGTCCTCGCCGCCGACGCGGGCCTTCGCCATCAGCGACAGGTCCGGCGGCAGGGCGCCGTTGTTGGCGGCGCGGGCGGCGTTGTCGTTGGGGAACGGCGACGGGAAGCGGTCGGCCGGGATGCCCGGACGCATGAACATCTCGCCCGCGTCGTTCGGACCGGCCTGGACCTCATAGCCGGCGGCGATCGCCTTCAGCTCGTCCTCGTTGAAGCCGATGCCGGCGAGCGTGCGGATCGGGACCAGCTTGGCCGAGTGGCAGGTCGAGCAGACTTCCTTGTAGATCTGGAAGCCGCGCTGCGCCGAGGCCTTGTCGATGGTGCCGAACACGCCGCTGTGCGACCACTCCTGCTTGGGAATGTGCACCGCTTCCGACGCCTGCGCGGCGCCGGCCAGACCCAGGGCGACGGCCGCGGAGAGGATGGCAGACTTCAGAGAGCGCATTATGCCTTCTCCATGGGCTTGGCGTGGGCGCCGGCGGCAACGCGGCCACCGCCCTTCAGAACCGGTTCGCAGATGCTGGCGGGGAGCGGCAGCGGACGCTCCAGCTTGCCCAGCAGCGGCAGCAGGATCAGGAAATGGAAGAAGTAGTAGGCCGTGCCGATGCGGGCGACCAGCAGCCACACGCCTTCCGCGGGCATCGCGCCGGCGTAGCCCAGAACCAGGGCGTCGATGGCCAGGATCCAGAAGAACTGGCGGTAGATCGGACGGAACTTGCAGCTGCGCACCTTGGAGGTGTCGAGCCACGGCAGGGCCGCCAGCACCGCGATGGCGCCGAACATGGCGAGCACGCCGCCCAGCTTGTCCGGGATCGCGCGCAGGATCGCGTAGAACGGCAGGAAGTACCATTCCGGAACGATGTGCGCCGGGGTGACCAGCGGGTTGGCCGGGATGTAGTTGTCCGGGTGGCCGAGGTAGTTCGGGGCGAAGAAGACGAAGCCCGCGTAGAAGATCAGGAACACGACGACCGCGAAGCCGTCCTTGACCGTGACGTACGGGTTGAACGGCACGGTGTCCTGCGGGCCCTTGGCGTCGATGCCCAGCGGGTTGTTGGAGCCGGAGACGTGCAGGGCGGCGGTGTGGAGGACGACCAGACCCAGCAGCACGAACGGCAGCAGGAAGTGCAGCGCGAAGAAGCGGTTCAGCGTCGGGTTGTCGACCGAGAAGCCGCCCCACAGCCAGGTCACGATCGGGTCGCCGACCAGCGGGAAGGCCGAGAACAGGTTCGTGATGACGGTGGCGCCCCAGAAGCTCATCTGGCCCCACGGCAGCACGTAGCCCATGAAGGCGGTCGCCATCATGGCCAGCAGGATGAACACGCCGAGGATCCACAGGATCTCGCGCGGCGCCTTGTAGGAGCCGTAGTAGAGACCGCGGAACATGTGGATGTAGACGGCGATGAAGAACATCGACGCGCCGTTGGCGTGGACGTAGCGCAGCAGCCAGCCGTAGTTGACGTCGCGCATGATGCGCTCGACCGACTCGAAGGCGATGTGCGTGTTGGCCGCATACTGCATCGCCAGCACGAGGCCGGTGGCGATCATGATGACCAGCATGATGCCGGCGATGGCACCGAACGCCCACAGATAGTTGACGTTCCGGGGCATCGGATACTGGTTGTACTCATGGTCCAGCATCGTGAAGATCGGCAGGCGGCTGTCGATCCACTTCACGACGGGATTTTTGAACTGGGGGGCGTGAGCCTGAGCCATCTTGGGGTCTCCAGAACCTTAAGGGCCGCTTAGCCGAGCCGGACCGCGGTGTCGCTCGTGAAAGCGTACTGCGGAACGACGAGGTTGGCCGGGGCGGGACCCTTGCGGATGCGCCCTGCGGTGTCGTAGTGCGAGCCGTGGCACGGGCAGAACCAGCCGTCGTAGTCGCCGCGCGGATCGGTCGGCTTCTGGCCCAGCGGCACGCAGCCCAAGTGCGTACAGATGCCGACGACGATCAGCCATTCCGGCTTCTTGACGCGGGCGTCGTCGGCGGCCGGGTCGCGCAGGTCGCCGAGGTTGACGGTGCGGGCCTCCTCGATCTCCTTCGCGGTGCGGTGGCGGACGAAGACCGGCTTGCCGCGCCAGGTGACGGTGATCGCCTGGCCTTCCTGGACCGGGGCCAGATCCACGTCGATCGAAGCCAGCGCGAGGGTGTCGGCGGCCGGGTTCATGCTGTCGATGAACGGCCAGACGGCCGACGCGACACCAATGGCACCCACGGCACCGGTGGCGAGGTAGAGAAAATCACGGCGGGAAGCCCCCTCGCCGCCGGAGGCCGCGTGGCCACCCGTCCCGGGCGGATGCGTGGTCTGAGCCATAAGCGTTAATCTCCTCAAGGCATACGCGGCGCGCCGAAGCGCCCTATGACACGTGGACCAGTGTTTATCACGACTTGACGGGCATGTCCGCTCACTGGGTGGGTGGGTGCGCGCCGCGTCGACCGGGGTTGTATGTCCCGGGTATCCGGGGTGCGGTATACAGTCGCGGCAACGCCTTGAAAAGGTTTTGTCATCGGGACAACTTGTCGCGCTTTGCGGTGCACCATTAGACTTCGCTGAACCAAAAGGGAATTTCATGCGCCTCGTTCTCTTCGAACCGGACATTCCCCAGAACGCCGGGACTCTGATGCGTCTGGCGGCGGGACTCGGGGTGCCGCTGGACTTGATCGAGCCCTGCGGCTTCGTTCTGGACGACCGCAAGCTGCGGCGCGCCGGCATGGACTACATCGACCAGCTGGCCTTGGTCCGGCACAGCTCCTGGGCGGCCTACCAAGCACTGCCGCAGTCCGGGCGGCTGGTGCTGCTGACCACCCGCGGCGCCGTTCCCTACACCGGGTTCGCCTTCGCCCCGGACGACCGGATCATGGTCGGTCGCGAGAGCGCCGGAGTGCCCGACGAGGTGCACGAGGCCGCCGACGCCCGGCTGGTCATCCCCCTGATGCCGCCTGCCCGGTCGCTGAATGTTGCGCTGAGTGCCGCGATGGTGTTGGGTGAAGCGCTGCGGCAGACGGCCGCATGGCCGAGCCCCTTGCACGCCCCCCTGCCCCACCCTTCGCCCTGACCGACGCCGGACGCCCGCCCATGACCACCTCCCCCACCGACGCCATGGACATCAGAACCGCCCGTCAGGCCCAGGCCAGCGCTTGGTTCGCCGAACTGCGCGACCGCATCTGCGCCGAGTTCGAGCGGATCGAGGACGAGCTGACCGGCACCCATGCCGACCTGCCGGCGGGCCGTTTCGAGCGCAAGCCCTGGCAGCGCCCCGACCATGGCGGCGGCGAGGGCGGCGGCGGCGTGATGTCGGTGATGCGCGGCCGCGTGTTCGAGAAGGTGGGGGTCAACGTCTCGACGGTGCATGGCACCTTCAGCCCGGAGTTCCGCGCCAACATCCCCGGTGCCGCGGAGGACGGGCGGTTCTGGGCGTCGGGGATCAGCCTCGTCGCGCACATGCGCTCGCCCCTGGTTCCGGCCACCCACATGAACACGCGCCACATCGTGACCAGCCTCGGCTGGTTCGGCGGCGGCGCCGACCTGACCCCGATGGTGCCGGACGATCGGGACACCGCCGACTTCCACGCCGCCTTCCGCGACGCCTGCGACCGCCACGACCCGACCTGCTACGCGCGTTACAAGGAGTGGTGCGACCGCTACTTCTTCCTGCCGCACCGGGGCGAGGCGCGCGGCGTCGGCGGCATCTTCTACGACAATCTGGATTCCGGGACCTGGGAGGCCGACTTCGCCTTCACCCGCGACGTCGGGCTGGCCTTCCTGGAGGTCTTCCCCGCCCTCGTCCGCCGCCACATGAACCGGCCCTGGACCCCGGAGCAGCGCGAGCACCAGCTGATCCGCCGCGGCCGCTACGTCGAGTTCAACCTGCTTTACGACCGCGGGACGACCTTCGGCCTGAAGACCGGCGGCAACACCGAGGCCATCCTCATGAGCATGCCGCCCGAGGTGAAGTGGCCGTAACCTTTATAATCCCCTCTCCCGCCCCGGGAGAGGGAGGGACCCGCCGCAAAGCGGCGGGAGGGTGAGGGTACCGCCGAGAATAGTGCGTTGATCTTTGCCGGCACCCTCACCCGCCCGCTGCGCGGGCACCCTCTCCCGGGGCGGGAGAGGGTTTGCCCAACCGCCTTTTTGCCTCCGCCAAACACTCGTCCCGTCCCGGCCGGAAATCCTCGGCGATCCACCACGCCTCGACCTGCTTCAGCAGCGCGCCCACCGCCGGGCCCCGCGGCATCCCCATGGCCAGCAGGTCGCGCCCGGCGATGGGAAGGACCAGGGACGGCAGATCCTCGGCGGTCGCCAGCGCCGCCTTCACCGCGTCGAGCGTCATCGGGCCGGGAGCGTCCACCGCCGCCAGCAGCACGAGATCGCGGTACAGTCCGGCGTCGCCCAGCCGGTAGAGCGCCTGCCGCCGCTTCACCGGACCATCGTAGGGAGCTACCGCCATCGGCGGCTCGGTCAGGGCGGCGAGGCGATCGCGGTCGGCGTTGGACAGGCGCAAAGTATGCGCCACGGCCAGCGCTCCCGCCCGATCGGCGTCCAGCACGGCGGCGAAGCGGCGCACCGCCTCGGGCGGCTCGTCCAGATCGTGCTCCAGCCGCACCAGACCGTCGAGCCGGGCGGTGCGCACGGCGTCCGGCAACAGGTGCGCCATCACGCCGAGCCGGATCATCAACGCCCAGGCCGACGCCGGGTCGGGCGCCGCCAGCAGGCGGGACAGTTCGCCCCGCACCCGTTCCCCGGACAAAGTGGGCAGGCAGGGGGCCATCTCCGCGCAAGCGGCCAGCGCCGCCTCATCCGGCGCGCCGCGCCCGTAATGGGCGTGGAAGCGGAAGAAGCGCAGCAGGCGCAGCACGTCCTCCTCGATGCGCTGGCGCGGGTCGCCGACGAAGCGCACCCGCCCGGCGGCCATGTCCGCCAGCCCCCCGAAGGGGTCGTAGACGCAGCCGTCCAGCGTGCAGCTCAGCGCGTTCATGGTCAGGTCGCGCCGGGCCGCGTCCTCCCGCCAGTCGTCGGTGAACTCGACGCGGGCGTGGCGCCCGAAGGTCTCGACGTCGCGGCGCAGCGTGGTGATCTCGTAATGGGCCTTCCCGACCACGGCGGTGATGGTGCCGTGCTCGATCCCGGTGGGGATGGCGCCGATGCCCGTGGCCTTCAGCAGCGCCATCACCCGTTCCGGCGGCGCGTGCGTGGCGATGTCGATGTCCTTGACCTTGCGGCCCAGCCACGCATCGCGCACGCAGCCGCCGACGAAGCGGGCGTCCGCCCCTCCGGCGGCCAGGGCGTCGAACACGGCGCGCGTCTCGGGCGCGGTCATCCAGGGCTGGGGAGCGATGCGGGCGTTGACGGTCATGGCGGCAGGCTAGCCCGCAAGGCACTCAATTGCCAGAGACGCTCAATTGCCAGACGCCCCACCGCCGACCACCCGCCCGTCTTCGACATGGGCCGGGGCGTAGGGCGTGTGGGGCGCCACCCCGCTGGTCAGGGCGACGGAGCCCAATGTCACCGCCATCGCCACCACCCCGGCGAAGACCAGCCAGGGCCAGGGCGCCGTCGCCCACCACGGCGCCGGGGTGTGCGCCTCCTCCGCCTCGCGGCGGCGGCGCTCGACGACCAGCACATACAGGGCGTAACCGGCCGTGGGCAGGACCAGCGGCAGGATGACCGTCAGGAAGATCCGCAGCACCGCGCCGCCCGCCTTATGATGGTCCGCCGGCGGGCCGGTCGCCCCGGCGATCGGTCCCCAGGCCGTCGCACCCCAGCCCCTCGCCCAGCCCCTCGGCGCGCAGGACGTCGCAGAGATTCACCAGCATGCCCGCCGTCGCCCCCCAGATGAAGCGCTGCTGGTAAGGGAAGGCGTAGAAATAGCGTTGCGCGCCCTGGAATTCGCGGCTGTGGCGCTGCGGGTTGGTCGGGTCGAGGATGGCGGCCAGCGGCACCTCGAACACCTCCGCCACCTCGGTCGGGTCGGGAGTCACCTGGAAGGGCGGGCGCACCAGCCCGACCACCGGAGTCACCCGGAAGCCGGTGCGCGTCACATAGGTGTCGAGCCGTCCCAGCACCTCGATGTGGTCGCGCCCCAGCCCGATCTCCTCCTCGGTCTCGCGCAGGGCGGTGTCCTCCGGGTCGCGGTCGTCGCTCTCCATCCGCCCGCCGGGGAAGCTGATCTGCCCGGCATGGGCGGTCAGGTTGGCGGTGCGCTGGGTGAAGATGACCGTCAGCTCCTCCGGACGGTCGACCAGCGGCACCAGGACGGCGGCCTCCCGCAGCTTGCCCTGCGAGGGTTCGAAACCGGGATTCAGATCATGGTCGCCACGCACCTTGACCGGGCGCAGATCGGCGGCGGCGCTTCCCGGAAAGCGCTTGCGGACCTCATCGAGACTCACCCGCCAGGCAGCCTGCCCAGCGCGAAGAAGACCTTCTTGCTCCATACCCCCACCTCAGCCTCACCATCATGGCCGCGCGTATCGGCCCGGTCCACCAATTCGTAGTAGACCGGCCGGAGAATTCGCGCTTCGAGCCCGGTTCTTATGAGGATATAGGGCGTCGGCTCGCCATTTTCAGGATTGTGGACGACCCGAATTGGATGATTGGGGCCGCATTCAACCCATTCGTCTAAATTTGTACGGAATGACAGGACCTGTTCGTCTCCATGTCCGCTTGCGGCCATTTCCACGGCGACGAACGGCGTGTCCTCGACAACGATCCGCCCGCGTTCGACCGGGGTGACCAACCAGAAGTCGCCGGCCTCGTCCCGCCGCAGGACGGTGGCGAACAGCTTGACCAGTTCGATCCGCCGGATCGGGTCGCCCTCATGGAACCAAGTGCCGTCGCGGGCGATGCGGATGTCGAACCGCTGTTCCCGCGCGGTCAGGGGCAGCGCGGGGGGGAGGCTGTCGCCACTCGCTCCGCCGGAGCGCGTATCATTTGGGCGCTTGTCATTCGCCCCGTCATTGCCGACCTTCATCGCTAGCCTTCTCGTCTTTTTCGGGCCTGAGGGGCACAGAGGGAACTGGCCGCGCAACGTAATTTCGCCATACTCGTCACATAGGTCCGGACTGGCGGATTTGCCACGATGGCTGTTTCGACCCCCGCTGTCATGATGGGGCGGACAGGATTGCCCACCGAGTGCATGGTCTTAACGGGAGCAGAGACGTGAGCGCAACCGACGCCGCTAACCCGAGTCAGAGCTTTCCCGCCGGCGAGAACCCGCACCAGCTCATGGCGGAGATCGAGGCGCTGGGCGGCCGGCTGACCCACGTCCGCGACCGCATCGGCCGGATCATCTTCGGCCAGCAGGAGGTCGTCGACCTCACCCTCATCACGCTCCTGGCCGGCGGCCACGTGCTGCTGATCGGCGTGCCGGGCCTCGCCAAGACGCGGCTGGTCGAGACGTTGGGCACCGTGCTGGGCCTCGCCGAGAAGCGCATCCAGTGCACGCCCGACCTGATGCCCGCCGACATCCTGGGGTCGGAGGTGCTGGAGGAGAACGAGCAGGGCCGCCGCTCCTTCCGCTTCCTTCCGGGGCCGGTGTTCAGCCAGCTCCTGATGGCCGACGAGATCAACCGCGCCAGCCCGCGCACCCAGTCCGCCCTGCTCCAGGCGATGCAGGAGCGGCGCGTGTCGGTCGCCGGCCAGTACCACGCCCTGCCCCAGCCCTTCCACGTGCTGGCCACCCAGAACCCGCTGGAGCAGGAGGGCACTTACCCGCTGCCGGAAGCCCAGCTCGACCGCTTCCTGATGCAGATCGACGTCGATTACCCGGACCGCGACGCCGAGCGGCGGATGATGATCGCCACCACCGGCTCACTGGACGAGCAGGCGGTGACGGTGCTCTCCCCCGCCGACCTCCAGGTGGCGCAACGGCTGGTCCGCCGCGTGCCGGTCAGTGAGGGCGTCGTCGACGGCATCCTCGACCTCGTGCGGCGGGGCCGTCCGGAGGCGACCGACCTGCCGGAGGTGCAGCGCCACGTCGCCTGGGGCCCCGGCCCGCGCGCCAGTCAGGCGCTGATGCTCGCCGCCCGCGCCCGCGCGGTGCTGGACGGGCGGCTGGCGCCGTCGCTGGACGACGTGGTGGCCCTGGCGAAGCCCGTGCTGCGCCACCGCATGGCGCTGAACTTCGCGGCGCGGGCGGACGGGATCACGCTGGACGACATCATCAACCGCCTCTGCGCCCCGCTGTCGTAAGGACCCGCCGATGGCCTCTTCGACATCCGACCGTGGGGCCCTCGGCGCCACCACCCTGCGGGCACAGCAGCGCGCGGAGGGGCTGGCCGCCACCCTGCCGCCGCTTCTGGTCGCGGCGGAGCGCGTCGCCTCCACGGTGGCGCAGGGCGTGCACGGGCGGCGCCGCGTCGGGCTGGGCGAGACCTTCTGGCAGTTCCGCCGCTACCAACCGGGCGATTCGCCGCAGATGATCGACTGGCGGCAGTCCGGCAAGACTCAGCCCGTCTATGTGCGCGAGAACGAGTGGGAGGCAGCCCAGACCGTCTGGCTGTGGCGCGACCGCTCGCCCTCCATGGACTACCGCTCGGTAAACGGCTTGCCGACCAAGCGGGAGCGCGCCGACCTGCTGACCCTCGCCACCGCCGTCCTGCTGGTGCGCGGCGGCGAGCGGGTGGGCCTGCTCAACTCCGGCCAGCGCCCGGACCATGGCAAGTTCGCCCTCAACCGCATGGCCGGTCAGATGACCGACCCGCGCAACGCCCATTCCCCCGACGCGCTGCCGCGGCCCGAACCGCTGCCGCGCCACGCCCAGGTGGTCCTGGTCGGCGACCTGCTGTCGCCGCTGCCGGAGATCCACGCCACCGTGGCGGCGCTCACCGGACGCGGCGTGCGCGGCCATCTGCTGCAGATCCTCGACCCGGCGGAGGAGACCTTGCCCTACGAGGGCCGCGTCGAGTTCGAAGGCTTCGAGGGCGAGGAGGAATTGCTGGTCCCGCGGGTCGAGGCGGTGCGCGAGACCTACCTGGAGCGGCTGCGCGCCCACCAGGACGGCTTGGACGCGCTCGCCCGCACCGCCGGCTGGACCTACGCCGTCCACCGCACCGACCGGCCGCCCCAGACCGCCCTGCTCGGGCTGTGGGGCGCCCTGGCGCGCGAGGCGGTTTAGGTGGGGCGGCGTATTGGCACCACCCTCCCGCTTCGCGGGTCCCTCCCTCCCCCGCTTCGCAGGGGAGGGCCAGTACGCAAAATCCCCTCCCCTGCGAAGCGGGGGAGGGTTAGGGAGGGGGCAATCGCCTCGCCCGCCATTCCCCATCCTCCAACAGCGTAGACGCCGATGCTGGGTTTCGGACCGATCGCCTTTGCCGTTCCGTGGGTGCTGGCCGCCCTGGCCGTCCTGCCGGTGTTGTGGTGGCTGCTGCGCGTCACACCGCCGGCCCCGCGGGTGGTGCGCTTCCCCGCCATCCGGCTGCTGCGCGACCTGACGGCGCGCGAGGAGACTCCCGCCCGCACCCCGCTGTGGCTGCTGATCCTGCGCCTGATCGTCGCCGCGCTGCTGATCCTGGCGCTGGCCGGGCCGCTGCTGAACCCGCGCGCTGCCCTTCCGGGCAGCGGTCCGCTGCTGCTTCTGGTCGACAACGGCTGGGCGTCGGGCCGCGACTGGACGGGCCGCCGCGCCGCCATGGAGGAGTTGGTGTCGCAGGCGGAGCGGCAGAACCGCCCGGTCGTCCTGCTGCCGACCGCCCGTCCCGCCGGGGGCGAGGCGGTGAAGGCCAGCCCGCCCCTGCCCGCCTCGGAAGCCCGCCGCCTGATCCAGGCGCTGGAGCCACACCCCTGGCCGACCGACCGCGCCAGCGCGCTTGAGGCGGTGCGCGGCCTCGCCGCGCGCGGCTCCGCCCACACCGTCTGGCTGTCGGACGGCATCGGCGACCGCACCGCCCGCGGCCTCGCCGAGACGCTGCAGCGCATGGGCTCCTTGGAGATCCTCGACGATTCCGCGGAGAAGCCACCCCACCTGCTGCTCCCGCCGTCGTCGGAGGGCGCCGGTCTGACGGCCCGCGTGGTGCGCGCCGATGCCTCCCGCCCGGAAAGCGTCACCGTGCGCCTGTCCGGGGCCGACGGCCGCCTGCTGACCCGCCAGCCCGTCGCCTTCGACGCCGGGCAGCTCACCCGCGAGGTGCGCTTCGAGGTGCCGGCGGAGTTGCGCAACGACGCCGCCAGCCTGCGCGTGGAGAACGACACCACCGCCGGGGCCACCGTCCTGCTCGACGAGCGCTGGCGCCGCCGCCCGGTCGGATTGGCCTCGGGCCGCGCCAATGGCGAGAACCAGCCGCTGCTGTCCGACCTGCACTATCTGGAACGGGCGCTGGCCCCTTACAACGAGGTGCGCCGCGGCGAGCCGGACGAGCTTCTCAAGCGCGACCTCGCCGTGCTCGTCCTGTCGGACATCGGCGCCCTGACCGGGCAGGAGGCCCAGACCATCGAGGACTGGGTGCGCAAGGGCGGCGTGCTGCTGCGCTTCGCCGGGCCGCGGCTGGCCCAGAATCCCGACCGTCTGGTCCCGGTGCGCCTGCGGCTGGGCGACCGGGCGCTGGGCGGCGCCCTGTCCTGGTCGGAGCCGGCGAAGCTCCAGCCCTTCGACGGCCGCAGTCCCTTCGCCGGCCTGCACATCCCCGACGACGTCGCCGTTTCGCGGCAGGTGCTGGCCGAGCCGGCGCTGGACCTCGCCGACCGCACCTGGGCGCGGCTCCAGGACGGCACCCCTCTGGTCACCTCGGAGAAGCGCGGAGACGGCTACATCGTGCTCGTCCACACCACCGCCAGCCCGGAATGGTCCAACCTGCCGATGTCCGGCCTGTTCGTCGACATGCTGCGCCGTCTGGTGACGCTGAGCGGCGGCGTCGCCGGGGGCGCCCATGGCGGCACGCTGGAGCCGCTGGAGGTGCTGGACGGCTTCGGCCGGCTGGTGCCGCCGCCGGCCGCCGCCTTCCCCATCGCCGGGGACGCCGGGGCCGACGTGCTCGGCCCGCGCCACCCGCCGGGCTTTTACGGCACCGAGGAGGCCCGCCGCGCCCTCAACCTGACCGCCACGCTGACGCGGATCGAGCCGCTGGGCGCCATGCCCGGCGGCGTCGCCCGCGGCCCCTACGGCACGCGGGGCGAGGTGGCGCTGAAGCCGGCGCTGCTCGGCATCGCCCTGTCGCTCGCCATGATCGACCTGCTGATCGCCCTGATGCTGCGCGGCCTGCTCGGCGGCTGGCGCTTCGGCGGCAAGGGGTTCGGCGGCAAGCGCCGCCGCGCCGGGGCCACCGCGGCGGTCCTGCTGACGCTGGGTGCGGCGCTCCCCATGGCCGCGACGCCCTGGTCCCCCGCCCGTGCCGACGACGCGCAATCGACCAAGGTGACGGCGGAGACCTACCTCGCCTATGTGCGCACCGGGAACGGCGCGGTGGACGACACCTCGCGCGCCGGGCTGGAAAGCCTCGTGGACGTGCTGACCCGCCGCACCGCGGTGGAGGCCGCCGGGGCGGTGGGCGTCGATCCGGAAAGCGACGAGCTGGCCTTCTACCCCCTGCTCTACTGGCCGGTGTCCGGCGGGCAACGCGCGCTCAGCGACCACGCCCGCGCCCGGCTGAACGAGTACATGCGCAACGGCGGCACCATCCTGTTCGACACGCGCGACCAGTCGGCGGGGGCAGTCGGCGGCAACCAGGCGCTCCAGGGCATGGTGCAGGGGCTGGACATCCCGCCGCTGGCCCTGGTGCCGCCCGACCATGTGCTGACCAAGTCCTTCTACCTGCTGAACGACTTCCCCGGCCGCTACAACGGCGGCAATCTGTGGATCGAAGCGCGCGAGGGCCGCGCCAACGACGGCGTGTCCCCGGTCCTGATCGGCGGCAACGACTGGGCCGCCGCCTGGGCGGCGAACCGCAACGGCCAACCGCTCTACGCCGTCGTCCCCGGAGGGGAGCGGCAGCGCGAGATGGCCTACCGCTTCGGCGTCAACCTCGTCATGTACGCGCTGACCGGCAACTACAAGGCCGATCAGGTCCATGTGCCCGCGATCCTTGAGAGGCTCGGCCAGTGACCCTGCTTGACGGAACCTCCATCGCTCTGGCGCCGCTGCTGCCCTGGATTTTCCTGGTGCCGCTGTTCGTGGTGGCGCTGGCGATCCTGGCGCTGGCCGTCGTCCGCCGGGCGCGCGGCGTCTGGCTGCGCGCTCTGGCGGTGGCGGTGCTGGCGCTCGCCCTGATCAACCCGTCGCTGGTGCAGGAGAAGCGGGAGCCGATCAAGGACGTGGCGGTGGTCGTGCTCGACGCCTCGCCCAGCCAGAACATCGGCGACCGCCGCGCCCGCGCCGAGGCTGAACTGGAGCGCCTGACCGAGCGGCTGAAGGCCTTCGACGATCTCGAGCTGCGGGTGGTCCGCGCCGGGGACGCGGAATCCGGCGCCTCCGCCATCAACGAGACGCACCTGTTCGACGCGCTGAACCGGGCCATGGCCGACGTGCCGCGCCGCCGCATGGCCGGGGCTGTGCTGATCACCGACGGGCAGGTCCACGACGTCCCGGAGAACCTCGCCCGGCTGGCCGAGATCGGCCCGGTGCACACGCTGCTGACCGGCAACCGCGACGAGGGCGACCGCCGTCTGGCCATCGTCCAGGCGCCGGCCTACGGCCTCGTCGGCAAGCCGGTGGAGCTGACCATCCGGGTCGACGACATGCCGCGCCGCCAGTCGGCCGACGCGGCGGTGACCCTGCGCCAGGACGGCGGGCCGCCGCGCACCATCCGCGTGCCCGTCGGCCAGGACTTCCACATGGAGCTGCCGGTGAATCACGGCGGCCAGAACGTGCTGGAGATGGAGGTCGAGGCGGCGCGGCAGGAGCTGACGCTCGCCAACAACCGCACCGCCGTGGTGGTGAACGGGGTGCGCGACCGCCTGCGCGTCCTGCTGGTGTCCGGCGAGCCGCACGCCGGGGAGCGGACGTGGCGCAACCTGCTGAAGGCCGACCCGTCGGTCGATCTCGTCCACTTCACCATCCTGCGCCCGCCGGAAAAGCAGGACGGCACGCCGATCCGCGAGCTGTCGCTGATCGCCTTCCCGATCCGCGAGCTTTTCGAGATCAAGCTGGACGAGTTCGACCTGATCATCTTCGACCGCTACCGCCGGCGCGGCGTGCTGCCGCAGATGTATCTGGAGAACATAGCCGAGTACGTGCAGAAGGGCGGCGCCCTGCTGGAGGCGTCCGGCCAGGGCTACGCCACCCCGCTGTCGCTGTTCCGCACGCCGCTGGGCCAGGTGATGCCGGCGGAGCCGACCGGTCAGGCCATCGACCGCCCCTTCAAGCCGACCGTGACGGAGGTCGGCCGCCGCCATCCGGTGACCGCCGGCCTGCCCGGCGACCGCCCGGACGGCGAGCCGAGCTGGGGCCGCTGGTTCCATCAGGTGGAGGTCGTGCCGGGCAACGGCGCGGTGGTGATGAACGGCGCCGACGACCGGCCGCTGCTGATCCTCGACCGCGTCGGCAAGGGCCGGGTGGCGCAATTGGCGTCCGACCAGATGTGGCTGTGGAGCCGCGGCTTCGAGGGCGGCGGCCCGCAGGCCGAGCTTCTGCGCCGTCTCGCCCACTGGCTGATGAAGGAGCCGGAACTGGAGGAGAACGACCTGCGCGCCCATGTGGACGGCAACCGCATCACGGTGGAGCGTCGCTCCCTGGAGCCCGACCCGCGCAGCATCACCCTCACCACCCCGTCCGACGAGACCCGGACTCTGGAGATGACCGAGGACCGCACCGGCCGCGCCAGCGCCACCGTGGTCGCCGGCGAGCCGGGCATCTACCGCATCACCGACGGCGAGCGCACCGCCCTGGCCGTGGTGGGCGCCGTCAACCCGCCGGAACTGGCCGACGTGCGCTCCACCGGCGACCGCCTGTCGGGCGTCGCCGAGGAGACCGGCGGCGGCGTGCATTGGATTTCCGACACCGAGGGCGGCGTGCGCCCCGGCATCGACGTGCGCCGCACCCGCCCCGACCGGGCGCAGACCGGCAACGACTGGATCGGCCTGCGCGCCAACGGCGATTTCACGGTGACGGGGGTGTCCGAGGTGCCGTTGCTGCCGGTGGCCGCGGTGCTGGCGCTGGCGCTGGGCGCGCTGCTGATGGCGTGGCGTCGGGAGGGGCGGTAAGGGTCAACGAAGCTGTTGCAATCGGGTCGGGTTTCCGCTTATGGTCCCGACCCTTCCGGCGCTGATCGCGCCGTTCGGTTGGGGCGTCGCCAAGCGGTAAGGCAGCGGTTTTTGGTACCGCCATTCCCAGGTTCGAATCCTGGCGCCCCAGCCACCTAATTCCCTGAGAATTCAGGTACTTAACCCCGCCCAACGGCGGGGTTTTGTGTTGCAAGGGGTTGCAAACCGATTCACTGAGAAATCAACGGCTTACAAGCCTTGCCAAAAATTCCGTGCAACGTGGATGCAACACGGCGACGACCCCGCGTTCATTTTTTGTTCCAGGGAGACGACTCGGGCTTCCGGCTTGAGCGACGATTGTCGCTGACATAAACTTGCTCCGCGCCGGGCACATACAAGCCGGCTGCATCAGTATGGTGCATGGGGGTGGGGCTATCCCCTCCGGCGCAGTCACGACTCGGGGCTATTTTGTCGCCGCTCAGCCTCGGATGGGGAATGGACAGAGCGGCGCTTGACCCCTGGCTATGGCAGCCCCATCCTCACAGCCATGGGAGAACGCAGCAAGAACAACGGAACCGTCCTGCCCTTCTACACGATCCGTCTGCGTGACCTCGTGCGCCCGGTGGCCGCGCTAACGGTCGTCTGTGAGGCGTGTCAGCATAAGGCCAGGGCTGATCCATTTGCCATGGCTGCCAGCGCTGGGCCGGATGCGAACCTGCGCCGACTTGCGCCGCTTCTCCGCTGCGCCCATTGTGGGATGAAGGGGTGGGTTCGGTTCGAGATCGAATGGATGCCCTAGCCCGGAAACGCGAAGGGCGCCCGAAGGCGCCCTGGTGACGTGATTTCGCGTGCTGGTCAAGCGGTGTCGCTGATGAAAAGCCGGTCGATTGCTCCGTCCTTTATCGTCGCTTTCCCCTTGACCGATATTGGTTGGCGAGCCGCCATGGCGAGCGCGTACGGATTATTTGGAATAGAGAACGCCGGATCAGTGATTTTTCCGGCATAGCGAGCCTCCGGCTCGTCTGCAAGTGCCACTTTGCACCCACCGGTTTCCATGTCCAATTCTGTGATGAGAACGTGATACGTCTGTTCGTCTGTAACCTCAATGGGCTCGTCTGCCATAATGGCCTGCTTTTCAGCGGGCCCGACCACAGCAACCTGCCGCCCAGCAGCGTCGCCGATTGACAGCCTCCCAGCCGTCTCGCCAACAGGAGCTACGGCCTGCTTCACAGCAGGCTTGAGCGCCTCCGCCATCTTGTCGATGGTAGTCAGCAGCCTGTCCACAACAGGCTGATCGCGGTGGCCCAATTCCTTGATGGCTGTTTCCAGCGCGCCGCGTAGCTGCCTCATCTCTTCCCGCTGTCTGGCGGCTCTGGCAATGATATAGGTTATCAGAGTCGCAAGGAGAGTGGCTAGTGTCCCGGAAATTAAGGGCTGCTCCGCGGCCCATTTCACCCACACCATGACCTCAAAACATTTGGCTTCTGGCGCGCGGGTGATCACACGGACCGACAGGGCGTCTTTGTGCTGAACGAATTTGTCCGTTGCGGCGAAATTGGCAGCGACACCAACAACCCGCGATATTCCTTTCAAGGACTCGCCAAGAGCCGATAACTCGATCTCGTGCCGATCCGCATCCAGCCCATCGAACCGGACAACGATCGGTTCTCCTATGACGTCCCGAGACGCCGATACCCACGCCATCCCTCGTCCCCCTCCCTCACCTCAACCACGCGGGCTTAGTGGCTGAGCGATGGCCCAGCCGCGCCGCGATTACATCTTCGCCAGGATCACCTGCGAGCGTTCGCGATAGTCAGCCTCGGTGATGAGCTTTTTCGCCTTCAGGTCGGCCAGATCTCGCAACATGCGTTCCGCATCGTCTTTGGCGAGTCGGGCTGGCTGGAGGGCTACCGGATCGGGAGTTGGCGCGACAGGCTGCTCCGGCGGGGTCATAGCCACGCTGACGGAGGACGGGTAAACGTAAGCTGCTCCAGATCCCATATCGACCGCTGCTCCGATTATACCACCGGCAAGGATGTTGCCGAATGCCGCGCCCGCCGTGGAGGATTGAACAGCAGACGAGCCCTTCGATCCGTCTGGATGCTGGCACGACACGGTAAGGTCACCGTAAGCCTTGGTGACGGTGGTGGAACCGGGCGTCTTCGGCACCGTCCACGACCCCTTCTCGTTCGCCAGCTTGCATTCGGCCCCACCCTTCGGAGGCGTATTGACCTCCACGGATTGGGTTGTACCTGCGGTAATCGAGGCGCAGGCAGATGTTCCCAGAAGCGCGACCAGCGCGACGAGAGGACGGATCATTGATTTCCCCCAGTGAATACGTCTACGTATTTTAAGAGAGCGCTTTCCATTAAGCGCCACCGGGGAGAGTGTGAAGAGAAAATCTAAACAGTTTGTGACCGTCAGACACGCACAGCAAACGCTATGATACACATCGGCAACAGCAAGAGTCGGAAAGGAGGCTGTTTCCTGAGGCTCCGGGCCTCTTCACCACCTTTGGTAGATCATTTACCCCCTCAGAACCTTCAGTTGCTTCTCAATGCTACGGTTAGGTTCGTCAGCCAATTGCTGCACCCCAGCCCCATCACCGGATCGTCTGGCGCGCTCCACCTCCACTTGGATGTGCCATGCCCCACCGGGAATGATGTCTTTGTGGTTTCGCCCACCGGGCGCCAGAAGCGACCGTAACTGCGCTTCCTTCCAGCCACCACCGGGAATGAACTTGTAGCGATAGTGGTACGCAAAATCGCCCTTCAGCCGCGCCATCGCATAGGACACCACGTTGAGAGGATTGAGCAGGATCAGCGTCCCCCCAACTCGCTCAGAGCGCCAGAGCGCTAACCCGCGCCGCTCGGCAACCCCCCGCATCGCCCGAAGGACGGCCACGCAGTGCTTTTTCTCAGCCTCTACCCCTGGGTAGACGAGTTCGCACAGGTCTTCGGTCGTGAAGGCGTTGTCCGGATCTGCGTCGATTGCCGACTCGATCCCCCGCTGAATGCGCCCCGGCCCGCGGCTCATAAGCGTTTCCCTTCGAGCAACTTGCGCCAATTCTATAAGTGTTTCCATCCTGCCAACTTGCCGGGTAGGAAACACTTAGGCCCTGTGTGCATTGCCGTGGCGCAAACCTACCCCTGCGCCTGCTCCTTGAGCCGCACGCCCAGTCCGCCTTCCCCCTGGTAAGTGCCGGAGGGGATGAACTCGACCCCGGCAGCCTCCAAAGCCGACTGGATTTTCCCCATCGTCCCAGTAAGCGCGTCGCCGCCTCCCTCGATTCTGCTGATTGTGTTCGGCGTCACCCCAGCCTGCTTAGCGAGGTCACGCACACCCCACTGGAGGGCAGCTCTCGCCATTCGAATTTGGGTGCCCGTGATCATGCGTGTGTACCCTGTACCTATGCATTGCGATTATGTATTGACGAGATACCCCCTACGTCGATACATTGTACCTATCGGAAGGTACAACGCAACGCTTAATGGGCGCCCCTTCCGGTCCTGATCGCCTCAGGCGCCTGATTTGCAGGAGGACCGACACGCCATGACCGCGATGTTCAACGCCACCCAGGCCGGCGCCATCCCGCCGCGCCCGGTCACCATCCACAAAGCCGACCACGCTGCCGTTGCCTTCGACGGGTTTGGCACAGTCAGCGTCACCGGCCCGCGCCGGGCGGAACTGGCCGGCATGGTCGCGGCGATGCCGCTGGTCCTGCGCCAGCTCGCCAAGATCGCCCAGGTCCTCCGGGACCGGGACGGCGCGACCAACCCGCATGTCGTGGACCTGGAAAACGCGCTCGCCGAAGCCGGCATCTGCGCCACCGCCACCCACGCCGAAGAGGTCGCCCCCATGTCGCTCGTCACCCCCACGCCCCAGGTGGAGCGGTTCGCGCTGCTGTTGGGCGACGTCGCCGACAAGCTGGACTCCATCCTTGCCGACCGCAAGGCCCTGCACTCGACGCCCACCCCGATCCGGGATGCGCTGGGGGACATCTCGTCCCTGATCCGTGCTGCGCTGAAGGAGAACCGGCAGGACGGCCACGGCGAAGCTGCCACGGCGTCCTGAAGCTCGAAGAAGTGGTGTGAAGCCCACACCAATACAAAGCCGTCGGGAAGGCCCTTTCTGAACGGCACGCGCCTGACCACCGCGAAACGCGGCAGCGCCTAACCAGAGAAAACAGGCATGGAACTCTCCAACGCGCCCACCGGGCGTGAACACCTGAACCTTGCCGGCGACCAGCACCGCCATACTGCCGAGTTGCCGCTTTCACACGTGAACGAACGTTCCGGCGACCACGAGAGCACGACTCGCGCCGAAAACTATCCGTTCCAACGTTTGGCCCAGCGAGCGCATGAGGCAGGGAAGCCCCTAACCGGGGCACGCCCTCGGGACGCTCCACTCCATTCCATCCCCATCACGGAGGCGAGCATGCCCGATACCTTCCTCTTCCCGCTCCAAGACCATGTCGGCGAAGCGCCGCACGACGATGCGGGAAGGAGCAGCGACCACACGCCGCAGAGGCAAGTCATGGCCCAGCACACCCCTTCATGCCCCCGCACCTCCATGGAAACGCTCCGTGCGCTGCTGCTGGACAGCACCGCGCCGTTCGCGGATGCATACGAGCGCTACTCGTCTGACGAGGCTGCCCACATCGCCAAGTATGGGTATGAGTCAATCTTGGGCGATGGAGAGCCGGAAGCCGATTTCTCCGTCATCTGCAAGCGCTTTCGGGACGCCGCTGCCGCTGCCCAACCGCCGGCCACCCTGCGCGATGCGTTGGCCGTAATCCGGTACGCCCGCGATGACGAGGACGAAGATGTCGCCCCGATCACCCTGGATACCGCCGACAAACTCCGCCTTCTTCAGGGAGCCTATTCGACCGTCGCCGCGGTCATGGAGGCCAGGAGCGCCTTCTTGATCAAGCAGGCAAACCGCTCCGTTCTACTGGTCGCGCAGGGCGCCACGGTCGCCCCCGACGCGGAACTTCTGTCCTCCGCCGCTCGTGCTCAGCAGATCTACGACGAGATGAACGACACTACCGTTGAGGACGATGTTCCTGATGAAGTTGTTACGGAGTACAACCGCCTTATCAACACAATAGCGGAGCTCCCGGCCCACACGACTGAGGGGGTTGCGGCCAAGCTGCGGTTCTTTACTTATGAGGTTGAGGGCTGCGTCTACAGCTACATTTCCCATGGTCGGACGGAAGGGTTGCTTCCGCAGTTCATTCGCACGGCCCTGGAAGGGGCGCAACGCCTGACCTGCGGTGCCGTCGTTTTCGCTGACCCGGACGCGGAACTCCTCTCGGTGTACCGAACGTTCGTGGACGCCTATCGGCAGATCGAAGACATCGGAGACGAGAAGGACCCACGGTTTGAAGCCGTCTGCGATGCGAAGTATGGGGCATGGGACAGGATCGAGTCCCTTATGCCGCAGACCGCCGCAGGGATGGCCGCCCACCTGAAGCTGATCCTCCATGACACCGAGGAAACCCTTCAGGTTGACCGCGCCCTGTTCTACGGCGAACCGCTGGAAAACGGATACCAGTTTGCTTGTTCCGGCGGGGGAATGCTCTGGAAGCTGATCCAGCACCTTGAATGTGGTTCGCGTCTGAACATTGCGGCGCCGGCCCCCACCCAGCAGCCGGACGCCTTCGCGGACACCATCACGGCCTTCCAGGGTGAAGCGGAGAAGGCTCTTTCCCTCCCCACGGCGCCCACCGTGAACATGCTGGAGGCCGGCGCTGCCGCCGCCGGGATCGACATACAGCAGGCCCGCGCGATCTATGCCGCGATGGCCGACGCCTACAAGAAGGAAGCCGCCTGATGTCCGTCATCTCCTTCCCGAACCAGGACCGGGGCGCACGGCGCCCCGCTTCCTCGAAAGACGTGACCATTGAACGGCGCCCGATCCATGCCGCCGCAGATTGGCAGTCCTGGATTGTTAATGAATGCCGAACCCAGAAAACCCTTTCCCCGTCTATTTTCTCCTTCCTGAAGGGAACGGGCCTTTTGGTGCGCTGCACCTTCCTCGCATCGGACGGACCGAACAGCCCATTGTTGTTCCGCTACATCGGGGCGCCAACCGTCGAATTTCTCGGGCGCGCATGGGCGCGTCAGCAGATCGGTAAGCCCGATCTGGACGACCCGCACCACGCCATCACCGAAGGCATCGGGCCGCAATATCGGGAAGCCATCGAAGGCGGGGAGCCTCTATTCAATCAGGTGACGATCACAGGGCTTTCCGCGGATCAGAAGGTCTACACGCACGCCCTATACGGCTGGCAGGACTCCGGGCGCCGCGCCGTCCTGTCCTGCCTCGCGGCCTAAGCTCCACCAGGGGTCTTCCGAAGCGCCTCCATATCGAGAACGACGCCGGGGCGGGAAAACCGCAGCAGATGCAGCGGCAACCGCCCCGCGTCCTTTTGCTCGTACAGGATCGTCGGGCGCGGCTCCAACCGCCGCCGGCCAGCTCCGCGGCCATTCCATATCGGCACCGTCTCAGGATCGACTAAGCCGCACCACCAGTTCACGCCCCACCGCTCCCATGCCAGCAGCCGAGCCAGGAACGCCATCGGGTGGAACAAGCCGCGCCCGCGCCAATCAGGGCGCACCCATCCCGCCACGACGAACGCCACGCGCCCGCGGGCGTCGTGGGCGGCCTCGCTGGCGCAAAAGGACCATTCCCCTTCCGGCGGCGTGCCGTCATGAAACGCTGACAGATCGGCCAGTCTCTCGCCAAAGCTGGACGCCGCGCAGTCCAGAAACACGGCGCCTTGCGTGGCGATGATATCCCCGCCGGCATCCGCAGCTCCAACCCAGAAGGCCGGGGCACTGGCGGGCTTAGGAAGGAGTGGGAACCAGCTATCGCGGTGCCGGGCGTTCAGCGCCTGCAGGTCCGGCCAGGACTCGCACAGGATCGGCGTCACGCCGCGGGCAACCAGCTCACCGCAGAGACGGCCACGCGCAGCGTCAAGCTCAGGGGTGAGCGTGCTGGTGCCCAGCGGCAGGGTTTCGACAAGGCGGAAGCCAGGCGCGACGGTGCGCGCCGGGAATATGGCGCTCATGGTGGATTCCTTGATGGAGATAAAGACTGCGGCGGATCAGGCCGTAGCGGGCGCCCGGTGGTCGCACAGCGCGCCATAAACCAACCCGGCCACGCCCAGCAGGTCGGCGGCTCGATGAGCACAGCGCTCGTGCGGCGCATCACGTAGCCGCGGGAAGGCCGCTATCGGGCGGCGGGTCAGCCCGGCTGATCGACGTGGCGGAGATGCTGGAAGCAGTGCCGTGAGTTGGCCAAGCCACTGCATAGCCTTTAGGAAAATGCTTATGGTTGTGTTCTGGACTAAATTCCGTTACCCAGGAGAATTCCGCACAGAGGGCACTCGCCCCCGCCGCGGTCTCCTATACCTGAAAGTGAGAACGGAGTTTAGGGTCCGGACTCATAACCAGTAGGCGACGGTTGCCACGATGTGGACGGCGGCCATGAAGTTGGTGGCGGAGCGGTCATAGCGGGTGGCGATGCGGCGGAACTCCTTGATCTTGCAAAAGAAGTTCTCGACCAAGTGACGCCATTTGTACATCTCGGTGTCGTGAGGGATGGGCGCGGAGCGGTCGGCTTTCGAAGGGATGACGGCGACCGCCTCACGCTCGGCGACCAAAGCGCGGATGGCGTTGCTGTCGAAGGCTTTGTCGGCCAGCAAGGCGGAGAACTCGATGCCTTCCAACACCGGCTCGACGCCGACGCTGTCATGCCGCTGGCCCGGCAGCAGGATGAAGCGCCCAAAGTTGCCCGGCGCATCGACCACGGCCAGGATCTTGGTCGTCAAGCCGCCGCGGGAGCGGCCGATGGCCTGAGTCTGAGTCCCCCCCTTGCGCCGGTACCGTGCTGGTGCACCCGGACAATGGTTCCGTCGATGATCGCGTACTCGAAGTCCGCATCGCCCGATAAGGCTGTGAACACCTTGTCGAAGACGCCGGCCTTGGCCCATCGGCGGAAGCGTTGGAACACCGAGTTCCAGCAGCCGAATGAGGCGGGAAGGTCCCGCCAAGGGGCTCCCGCCCGCACGATCCAGAGCACGGCTTCGACAAACAGGCGGTTGTTCACCCCCGACCGGCCGGGATCGCCGGCCTTTCCGGGCAGAAGGGGGACGATCCGCTCCCATTGATCATCCCGCAGCACCCATCGATCCAAGGCCACCTCCTGTTTGGCAGCCTTGAACCAGATTCCGCGGGTCGCGGGAATCCCCCTTCGTCACATGAATGTCAAAAGGCCCTAGAACTGCCTGATATCAACCAGGAGGTTGGACATAGATTACTAGATCATTTCCATCTTTGTCTTTTGAGCTGCGAATTTCCACCTTTGGGTCATTGCCATTTCCTTGAAACGCCCCTGAACGTCCACCGTTACCGTTTGATACGATATCGGAACTAGCCCAATTTTTCCCAAGGCATTCCCCAACTGCTTTACGGTAAGCTTTTTCTTTTAGTTCTGCATTGTGATTATTTTTCTCGTTATAAAATATAGAACATGAATAATAGCGGAAAGGATGAGTAAATACCGCACACCATTGTGTATTCGGTAAAATTACCTTCGATTTGTACTGCCCAGGGAAATTTCCCTCACCCATCATTATCGTCCGAAATGAAGATCGGTAGGAAATTACCACCTCATTCATTCTCTTGCACAATGCTTCTTTATTCGGCACTTCATACGAACTCAGATCTTTCTCAGGAGGGGGATCAGAGCGCGACGCTGGGCCGAGAATCGCGTCTAAAATCCGTGATATAAATGGGCTCATGCACTCTATCTGTGTCTTGCTCAATGAGGTAGCGTTATCAGTAAGTTCCTTAAACAATGCACCAGCGAGCCCTTCAGCCTCCTGATCTGTGTATTTCAAGTCGCCGCCACCGGAAATTCCAGGAATTTTCCTGAGCGTTATCCCGCCCTCGAGCTTCCCAACGAATTCTCTTTGGCTTGATTTATTACCTTGCGTTCCGCAAAACTCACGGATGACCATGATGCCACGCGAGATTTTGTCTGTCGTTTCTTCTGATTGAGCACACAACAACTTTGGAGTACAAAGCGTCATAAGAGCGACACTTAACGCCAATAACCGCATTTCCGCCTCCCCTATGAAAACTGTCATTACGGACATCAATATCGAAAATTGCTACTAGAGAAAACGGGAAAAAGGATTTCACCCCCGCGGTGTAAGCCCGAGTATTCCTTACGCATTCAAAACGAGTTGAACCATCTGGCTCATTTCACATGATAAACAGATCAGTGGCTTGCGGCGAAAGCCCTTTTGCCAGTGGAGAGGTGTGTCAGGCGGCACCTGGAACTGGTCCTTCCGCGTTTTCGGTGCAGCCTCAGTGCACTTATCGGCGGCAGTGAGCACATAGAGGGAACGGCATCCCTCTCTGAGTGCTCTGATTTCCTTGTCCAAATCGCTGCTGTCCCTGCTCCCGCCCGGTCTCGCCGTTGATCACGTCACTGTCGCCCATGATCGTGTTGTTGTGGCTGTGCGCGTTCGCGCCGCTGTGGCGGTCTGCCCAGTGTGTCGGCGTCCGTCACGCCGCGTCCACAGTCGTTACAGTCGCCACCTCGGCGACCTGCCGTGGCAGGACCGGGTCGGCCAACTCGACCTTCAGGTTCGCCGGTTCCGTTGCGCCGTTGTCGAGTGCCCGCGCCGCATCTTCGCCGAACGACTGCCGGCCGTCGCCGGAGCCAAGGGCGGCCTTGGCGACCTCGGGCAGAAGCACCGGGGCCAGGGCGGAGATGATGGGGATGAGCAGTGGCAGCATGGGGATGCCCCTCCTTCGGGCATGAAAAAAGCCGCCTCGGCGG
Organism: Azospirillum brasilense; assembly: GCF_007827815.1. Classification (GTDB taxonomy): domain Bacteria; phylum Pseudomonadota; class Alphaproteobacteria; order Azospirillales; family Azospirillaceae; genus Azospirillum; species Azospirillum brasilense_C. The sequence continues at coordinate 9,201 of NZ_VITH01000017.1, read as the reverse complement.
GGCCGGGCGGCGGGGTGATTGTCAGGGTGGCGCGTCAGGCGCATCCTGACCGGGCGCGCAGGTCATGGAGCCCGGCATGCCCAAGCCCCAGTACAGCAGCAGGCTTATGGTCCAGGGATACCTGACACAGGATCAGATCATGCTCCTGCTGACGGCCGATCCCGGCACTGGGGAAGTCTACACGCAGAGCGCGGACGCTCCCTGCGCGGCACCGGAGTGGCTTGTGGTGGAGTGCCACGACCGCGGACTGATCACGCCCGGCGATGGGCCGGGCCGGTGGCGGCTCAGCCCTGATGGGTGGGATGCCTGGAACGCGCTGTTGGATTGAAGCTGGGGCGCGGCTTTCCGAGATTGCACGATAGCTATTGACAAAAACGATTTTATATGTCTTCGGGGCAAGTGCTCGTAATGTTGCGAGCAGTTATAGGAGATAATACGATGAGCAATAAGCATCCGAACGACAATAATAAACCTAAAACCCTTCTCAGCTTGGCTGGGATTAATCCGGTTACAAACACCATCCCGTTCGATCCATCTGAATTATGGTGTTGCACAGCCTGTGACGTGTTGAACTCTCGCCATGCAGATTGCTGCAAATTTTGTAGCGACCGTGATTGAGCGAAACAGGATGATCAACCGGTGCGGAGGTTAGTTTTGAGCCGCGCACCATAATCAGATTGCTGGTCCAATATGGGTGGCAGCTTACTTCCCGTAGGCTGCTATTCATTTCAGTGCGATCTGGCGCGCGGCACCTGCCCAGGAGGCTTTGCCGTACTGGCGGCGGACCAGCTTCGGGCTGAGGAGTTCGGTCATGGGGACTCCGGAAAAGGAAAAGCCCGCCGCGGAGGTCCGGGCGGGCGGGGTTTACGGGGCTGACCGGCGATGCTGGACTGGTGGTCGAGGCGGCCCTACGTCATGAACAGGAAGCGTCGAACGACTTCGCAATCTCCAGCGCCGTGGAGGTTACAGCCACCCCTTTAGCTCCCTTACACGAAAGCAAAGCCTCGACGTAGTCCCGGAACTCTGGTTCAGCCTTGCCGACGATCCCATGCCTCATGAAGTGGCGTTGGTATTGGTACGTGCTGGTCCACAACGCGGCGATAACGCCCTGCGGATCGACGACGACAGTCAACGGGAGGTCGGTGACGGACTTCGGCGATGGAAGGTCGCGGGGTGCTGGGTCGCGGCTGTCAGACACGGCAATGTAGTCCGTACGCAGCCCCTTACGCCGCTGATAGTTCAGGTCGCGTTGGAACGCCCCTTCCAGGTCGGTCTCGCTGGGACGCGGGGAAACGATCATTACGACAGGCACATCAGGGTGGGCCTTCATGAAGCTCTCGACCGATGGCCGCTCTCCGATGCACGGCATGCACCATTCGGCTCCCCGCTTGAAAAGGAACCACTTGCCACGAAACTCCGCCGTTGTGTGACGCACACCGTCCTCGCCGTGGAATGTGAAGATCGGCAGTGTGTCCCCTGGTGCGAAACCGTAGGCCGGTTCCGCAGCCGCCGGTGCAGTCAGAGCCACAATGGAGAGTAGTGACATCAGCCCGAAAAAGACGTTTCGGGAAGCTACAAAAGCTGGAGGCGTTCTCATTCTCATCTCGCACGAGGTAGGCTCAATTTTCTATCACGCGCCGTACCGCTGAGCACTATCGCTTGTCGAACTGCCGGCCTTCTGACACGCCACCCCCAACGCGATATCCGTCCAAAAATCAGTCGGCCTCGAACATCGCCTTCTCCGCCGCCCGGCGCTTCTTGAGTCCGTCGAGTTCCTTCATGACACCATTCACCGTAGCGTAGATCCCGCGCCCGAACTGGATGGCGGACCAGCTTGGGGCTGAGGATCTCGGGTATAGGGGCACAGGAAAAAGGGAAAGCCGCCGGGCGGGATGCCGGGCGGCTTGAAGTGAGGAAGGTCGCTCGGTTTGGGACGGCCTTTATCAACTACGTGTTCGGACGCTTCTTGTCGGGGACCGGGATCTAACTTAATGAGACCAGTCCCTGCAGGGCACCTTTAGAGCAAGCTCCAACCCTGCTGAGGTGCGGCATCCATCATTTGTGCGGACTGGACGGTGATACCGTTCATGCTCCACAGGGACAGCGTCCCACTGCTCTGCGAGCGCCAGAGAATGTCGGTCTGGCCGTCGCCGGTGAAGTCGTCGAGCTTGGCGATCTGCCAGTCGGTCGAGCCGGGGTCGCCGACGGGCTGCACCTTGAAGACGTCGGTGCCGTGCATCTCCCACAGCGACATCGTGCCGGTGCTCTGCGAGCGCCACAGGATGTCGGTCTGGCCGTCGCCGGTGAAGTCGGCGGTGCCGGCGATCTGCCAGTCGAGCGAGCCGGGGTCGCCGACCACGCTGACCTTGGACACCTGGGTGCCGTTCATCGTCCACAGCGACATGTTGCCCTGCGAGGCCGAGCGCCACAGGATGTCCGGCCGGCCGTCGCCGGAGAAGTCCTCCACCGCGGCGATCTGCCAGTCGGTGGACCCCGGATCGCCGACCGCGCTGACCGCCGCCACGCTCGTGCCGTTCATCGTCCACAGCGACATGATGCCCTGCGAGGCGGAGCGCCACAGGATGTCGGTCTGGCCGTCGCCGGTGAAGTCCTGGGTGGCCGCCACCTGCCAGTCGGTCGAGCCGGGATCGCCGACCGCGCTGACCGCCGCCACGCCGCCCTGGCCGTCCATCGTCCACAGCGACATGATGCCCGCCGACTGCGAGCGCCACAGGATGTCCGCCTTGCCGTCGCCGGAGAAGTCCTTGAAGCCGGCCGGCCGCCAGTCGGTGGAACCGGCGTCGCCCATGAAGGTCGCCGTCGCCTGCGCCCCGTTCATCGACCACAGCGTCAGGCCGCCCTGTGCGTTCTGCCACACAAGGTCCGCACGACCGTTCCCGTCAAAGTCCAGCCGCGGAGCCGGCCCGGTCGGGGCTGCGATTGTACGGTCACTGAAGGTAAGCTGCTCGATGCCGGATAGGGTGTCGGTGCCGTTGCTCCCAATCTTGTCGCGTACCGTGAGCGTGCCGCCATCGCGCGTGATTTCATAGTTGGCATAGGCACCATTGAACACCGCCACGTCGGTGCCGCTGCCGCCGACCAGCGTGTCATTGCCGGCGCCGCCGAGCAGCGTGTCATCGCCGTCGCCGCCCTCCAGGCGATCGTCACCGGAATCGCCGCTCAGCGAATCCCGCCCACCTCCACCAGCAAAGCGGTCGTCACCGGAACCGCCACTCAGGATGTCCGAGCCTGTGGACCCGGTGATGGTGTCGGCGCCTGCTGCCCCGACGAAGCGGAAATCACCCAGCAATTCCGTCCCTGACAGGTCGAGGGTGCCGGAGGCTGAAAAGCGCAGGGTGATCGGCGTGTAGTCGTTGTTGTTCACCTCCTGCGTTGCATCCACAAACCGGACAAAGTTGCCTAAGGTGTCCGGGTGCAGCAACAGGCTGATGTTGCCGCCGTAGGCGTCGCTGCCAATCCACAATTCCTCCACCGCGCCGACAGTGAGGTGCGAGAAGTCATCGGCGGTCCCCGACGGCAACTTGTCGACAGGGTCGTCACCACCGAAGAGGCTAAGGACATCGTGTCCAGATCCGCCTTCGATGGTTTCCGCCAAACCAGCATCGCGAAACGTGAGAATGAACCGGTCATCGCCGGCCCCGCCCGACAGGGAGTCGGTCCCGAACCCGCCAATCAGTGTGTCGTTGCCTTCGCCACCGGTGAGGGTATCGTTGCCTTCCGCCCCATCCAGTGTGACTCCTCCGGTGGAGGGCGCAATCAGAGTATCGGCAAGCCCCGAGCCCCGCAGAGTGCCGAGCAGGACCGTCTTGCCCGACAGATCCACCAATCCCGCCTGGGCAAGCTCAATCGTGCTAATCGGCTGGATGTAGCCAGAGGAGCGGGCACTGATAATCGCCGAGAAGCCATTGATGACATCAGGCGACATCCTGACAAACTGATTGGCGGAAAGTTGCAGTTCCTCCACATCCTCGACAATCACGTGGGAGGCATAGCCACCGTTTATTATCAGCACATCATAGCCGGATCCGCCTCGCACGGTGTCCGGCAAATCCGTCGACTTTCCGGATAGCTCAAAGATGTCGTCGCCGGCTCCCCCATCCAGCAGGTTGATGCCGCCACCCAGCAGGCCGCCGGGGTAATCCGCCAAGCGGTCGTTGCCGGCGCCACCGATCAACGTATCGTTTCCGACGTGTCCATTGAGTGTGTCGTCGCCGTCTCCCCCGATCAGGGAATCGTTTCCGCCGTTGCTGTGCAGAACGTCGGAAAACGCGCCACCTGTCAGCGTTTCCGACAGTCCGGTGCCCGTTAGCGTCTGTGCCGAGCCGAGGAGCTGCAGGTTCAGATCGTAGATGTCATTCCTGAATTGCAGGCGTTCGATATTGCGCAGCGTCACGACGCTGTTGTTGCCTGAGCTGTCCGCTCCGGTGACAATCACATCCGATCCGGACACTGTGATCTGGTAGCGGCGAGTGCCCGGTACGATTTCCAGAGTTTGCGGGAACACCGCGGTGTCAATTCCTTCTCCGCCGTCCAGCGTGTCGCTTCCGCCGCCTCCGACCAAGCTGTCGTCACCGTTGCCCCCCTGCAGCAAGTCCGCGCCCCGCCCCCCGTTGATCGAGTCGGCCCCTGCAGAACCGATGATGGTGTCGTTTCCATTGCTACCGGCAATTTCCTCAATCGACTTCAAGGTTACCGCGCTGAAGTCCGCAGACCCGGCGGACGCCAGCGTCAGCCGGTCGAAACTCGAACTTCCGCGGTAAAGGGGGATGTTGGCGAACTCGGCAGGCGTCAGCGACAGGCTTCCCAAAGCTTCCTCGACGCCGCTGACGGTCCCGAGGAACGTTCCGGTGTTCAGGAACAGCGTGTCGTAACCGGCTCCACCGACAATCGTCCCCTGGACGGTGGGGGCCCCACCGGCGAAGTGCACGATAAGATCGTCGCCGTCGCCACCGTCGAGCAGGATCTCGCGGCCGCCGCTTCCGCTGAAGCTGCTGAAAACCGTGTCGTTCCCGGCGCCGCCCTGCAGGGTCGGCCCCGTGTCGGTGCTGTAATTCATGATCAGGTCCGCACCGGCCGTGCCCATCACGCCCTTGCCTGCGACCCTGATTTCCCGAATCCGCTCCACCGTCACTTGGGACAGGTCAGTGATGCCGTCGGTTCCGTAGCCGACCGTGATCGCTTCGACAGTTTCCGCCTTAAAAGGACGGACAAGACGAAGCTCAGACGGCAGGGTCGAAGGCAGAATGAGATTGCCTCCGAAGTGCTGAATCTCTTCAATCCCCTCCATTGTGGAGTTGGCAAGATTTCCCGCCGCCAGAATGACGTCGTAGCCACTCCCTCCGACATACGACTCCGCGTAGCCGGAGTTTTCCGATCCTTGGAAGGTATCGGCGACAACCAGCCAGTCGTCGCCTGCACCACCATCCATAGCGTCGGTGCCGAGTCCACCGCGAAGCGTATCGTTTCCGGCGCCCCCCACGAGCCGGTCAGCCCCCAGCAATCCCAGGAGAATGTCGTCGCTGCTCGAACCGGTCAGCGTGTCGTTATTGTTCGTTCCCACGATTGACGTGCCAACTGGGTTGAGCGGCGAAGCCATAACGAGCCCCTTTTAAAGGTATATTGAGCTTATAGCGTCCATATAAGGGCACTAATTTACTCATATCTACCTCGAATCAAAATACTTCCTTATATGGCACCAAAAAATAATAGATGACGTTAACCTTAACATCTCCAGGATGCAGACGGTCACGTTGCGACGCGATGGGGCTCATGTGGATTATGCAGGCTTTTCCGAGAGGGGCAGCAAGGGGCGTCCGCCGCATCGGACCCACCGAACCCGTCCGACTACAAACGGAACATTCCCAGTCACCGTCTCCCACCCTCGTCGGTTGTCTTACCCATCACCCACCACCTCATCACACCAGCCCCAGCGCGATAGCTGTCCGCGTGTCCACCCGCCCGGTAACCGGCAGCCGGTACACGGCCTGGACCTGCTCGACCGCGTTGGCTGTCCGCCGGCCGAAGTCGCCGTCCTCCACGATGACTGGGAAGCCACAGCGCTGGAGCGCCCGCTGCAAGGCGGCCACGTCCGGCCCGACGTCGCCGATCCCCAGCGCGCCGTCGCCCGCGGCGCCTCGGACCCGCTGATAGGCGCCGGCGAGCTTCTCGTCGTAGGCGTTCGCGGCGAAGGCCGTCCCGTTGTAGCCTCGGGCGAAGTCGGACCAGCGCTTGCTCCGCAGGGCCGGCAGCAGACCGCGCGCCGTGACGAACGAGTTAAAGGCGGCGAGTTGGGCGACGGCGCTGTCCGCCATGGCCCGGACGAAGCTCTCGACGTCGCCGAAACCGCAGAGGGCATGGTTGCTGCCCAGGATCTGCGGCATTCCCCAGGACGCCGCCTTCAGGGCGACCGCCGGCCCGATGGCCCGGTGCTGGCAGGCCCGGGTGAGCCGGTCGTATTCGCCGGCCGCCGTGCTGGAGTAGAGGCCGCGGTCCCAGCTTCGTTCCGCCAGACCAGGCACCGTCACGCCGCCATTGAGGCGGTAGGCGATGTGGGCCTCGAACAGGATCGGCATGCGGCCGTCGGGCCGGTAGGCGCTGCGGCCGCCGGTCTCCACGATCAGGACGGCACGATAGGCTGCCTCCTCGACACCAAGGGCGGCGGCGGCGGCGGCGATGTCGTTCGGGCCGAGCGGGCGCGCGGCGCCGACGACGATGGGCAGGCGCACGGCTTCGGCCGCGCCGGAGAGCGTGGTGTTCATGGGTTACTTCCTCATTGGAATTGTTTTAAAGAGCCGACGCGTCTACCGTCGCGCGATCTGCTATCCACGGCAGGAATTAGCTGAACCTTGGCGGCTCTCTGTGGCCGCCATTCTTTTGCCGGCGCGCCGGGCACCGATAGAGGGTGGTCAGCTGGCAGGCCGCCGAGCCGCCCCGATCCGCTGGAAGCCGGAGCACATGCCCCGGCACGCGTTGATGAGGAGGTGCGCCAGCAGCAGGAGCGCGTCGTCCTTGCTGCCCTCGCAGTCGGCCAGGGCCTTGTCGGCGACCGCCTGGGCGTCGGGTTGGGTGGCCGGCTCCGGCATCACGCCACCCGTCGGTCGTGCTGATCGATGTGAGTGTCCATGCGCTGCTGCAGCCCGTCCAGCCGCTCCGACAGGCTGTTCAGGAGCGCGAACACCTCGTCGATCGAATGGCTGGCCGGCTGCGGGCGCTGCAGCCACATCCGCCAGCCCAGCAGGCCGGCGGCGGACAGGATAGCGGCGGCCTGCACGGAGGGATGCGCGCCGGTCAGGGCCTGGATGGTGGAGCCGATGAGCCCGTTGACGGTGGGATCGTCGGCCAGGGCGACCGCGGCGGGGAGGCCGGTACCGATGACGGCCAGGGCGACGACGTGGGGCAGCTTCATGGATGGTCTCCTGCAGCCCGGCGCCACGGCGCGGGCATAGAAAAGGCGCCTCGCGGGCGCCGGGTCGGACGGATCGGGCTGGAGTGTTGTCGCGGCCTATTCCGGCCAGCCCGCGGTGATGTCGATGGCTTCCGGTTCGTCGCTGGCCAGCACCGCGTCCTTGATGGTGCGAGCGGCCTGCACCAGCGCGGCGTACCGGCCGGCGACCGCAGCGGCCAGGGCGATGCCGTCCTGCGGCGTCGGCAGCGGCAGCCGCGTGTTGTCCAGGGCGATCCAACCGGTGGCGTAGTCCGCAGGCCAGTCCAGCGCGCCCATCAGCACCAGCGCCCCCGTGGTGGCCATCCCGCCCAGGTCGGTCCGGCTGGTGCCATCCAGGGCAAAGCGCTTGCCGCCATGCTCGGCACCCTCGGCCATGTGCTGGTCGCGCAGGGCGTCCACCGCCGCCGCGACCGTCGCGCGCCGCTCGTCCAAGGTCCGTTCGGGTGGTGGCGGCGGGTCGGCCAGGGCCGGGCGCCCGTCGGCGTCCGCCACGATTACCTTGCCCTCGCTTTGGCCGACAAACAGCGCCGCGTGCTCGTCGTCGGTGACCGGCACGACATCGGCCGGAATGGCGTCGCCGTGCACTTCGGTGTGGTAGAAGCCGCCGTTGCTGAAATAGTACATGGACTTCCTCCTTAAATTCCGCGGGCTTCCCAATCGACCCGAAATATTCCCGTGATGCTGGCCCGAATATTGAAAGACGATTGCGAGCGCTCGGCGACGCCGACCAGCATGTTTGGCTGGGCTGCGATGTCGCCATTAACCGGGATGACGCAGTACAGCCCCGCCGGGAAGAGGATTGGAAAGGTGATGTTCTGCGTTTGATAGGGGGTGGAATTGGTGAACGAGTTGGTGCCCCACTGCACGATCTTCCCCAGCGGGTCGCGGCGCCATCCATTTCCGGACAGCCCGGCCGCCCATGTGCTGGTGAGCGGCGTCGCGCCGATGCCGGAACGGGCCGCGGGCAGGCAACTGAAAACGCGCTTCGTTCCGGCCGGGAAGTTGACCAGCGCGTTGGCGTTGCTGGACAGCAGCACCGTCGTCCGGGTCAGGATGTCCGGCGACCCCGCCGTGCAGGTGCCGATCCCGTATTCGTACTGCGTCTGGTCGAGCGTCTCGATGCAGTAGAAGACCTGTGCGCCGTTGCCGGCCGCTTGGACGAAGCTGCGCCGGCTGGCGTCGGACGGCGCGATCAGGGATAGCGGGCCGGTCCCGGTCAAATTCCAGGTCTGTTCAACGCGATCATAGAGCATGGGGCCTCCTCACAGGCTTTGACGGATCTGGAAGACCCGCTCGTAAAGGGCGAAGTTGGGCTGGGTGATCGGGCTCACCTCGACGAGGCGCCCGATGATGGCTTGGCGCCCCTGGTAGGGGCCGTTCGGCTGCTGGATGAAAAGCACCTGGCCGGACGTGCCGGCGATGCGCCCCAGCTCGGCCATGGCCACCTTCGCCTCCGGCTCGGTCAGCGCCTTGAACGCAAAGGTCAGGACGCGGCGCTTCGGGCCGCGGTCCACGAAATCCTGACCGCTGCGCCGAACCTCGGTCACGTCGGACAGGTCGTCCCACCGGTCGCCCCACTCGTAGGCGAAGTTGCGCCACGGGCGGAACGCCGGGCCGATCCAGGGCAAGCCCAGATCGAGGTAGCCGGGCGTGGTGGCGAGCGACGGAAAGGCGATGTCCGGTTGCCAGTGCCGGGCCTGCACCGCGGCGGGCAAGACGTGGGCGTGCAGCCCGTA
>NZ_VITH01000016.1 GCF_007827815.1 Azospirillum brasilense | reverse complement strand
CGCCCGGCGCGGGCGGCGAAACCGGGGTCGATGCCCTGGACCGACCAGCCGAAGACGGTGCGCGCGACGTCGAGCGAGAAGCCGAAGCCGCAGCCGATCTCCAGATAGCGGCGGACCTTGGACGGGTCGATGGCGGACAGCGGCTCGGCCATCACGTCGATGCCGGCCCCCTGCTCCAGGTAGAAGGCGAGCGCGGCCTCGGTCGCATGCGCGCTTTCATACTCCGGCTGCCGGAGCGTCGGGAAGAAGGCGGTGCCGCAGCGGCCGCACAGGGCGAGCGGCAGCAGCGGGTTGGGCGGAACGGCCGAATGGACGGTCAGGCGAACGGACTTCGGGCTGGTGTCGGCGCAGGCCGGGCAAACCGCGTCGATGGGCGCGGCGCTGCTGGTGTTCCAGTCGATGTGCATCCTGCTCACAACCTGAAAAGGGTCCGGATCGGCCGGAAAGGGGAGTCCTGCGGCAATAGCAGAATACGCAACGGACAGGCAACCGCGCTGACGCCGCGCTCCGCCGCAAGCCCCCCGTTTTCCTCCGGCCTTCCGGAACGGCGTCCGCCCGGCCGGCCGTCAGCCGCCGCAGCAGCCTGCGACGGGCCAGAGGCTCCCCCAGACGCCCAGAACCTCCACGAGCACGGCCCCGCCCAGGGCCAGGGCGGCGGCGAAGAGGGCGAGGCGCAGGCCGCGGCGCGCCGCGGCCGGGTGCCAGGCGCCGGCCGCGGCGGCCAGCCCCAGAAGAACCAGGGCGTGCATGGGCAGGAAATAGCGCCCCTGGACGCCGTCCACGGTGGCGCCGCCGACCGGCGTGTAGCCGATCCAGAAGACCACCAGGAGGAGGAGCGCGTAGGCCGGCGCCGGAACGAGGCAGCCGACCGCGAAGCCGGGGTCGCGCCGCCGCGCGCCGTCGCACAGGGCGAGGGCCGGCAGCACCCAGAGGGCCGGCAGCACCCAGCGGTCGGACGCGTAGCCGTGCCAGGGCTGGGGGTGGCCGCCGTAGCGCCCGTAGCCGTCGCGCCACCACATCACCGCCCAGTCGCGCACCGTGGCGGCGAACACCCGCAGGGCCTCCAGAGGGTCGGCGCGCAGGCGGGCGAGTTGCGCGGCCGGATCGGCGGCGGTGCCCCAATAGGGTCCCGGGACGAAGGGATAGGCGGCGTTCCACAGGATGGCGACGCCCAGCGCGACGGCGAGGCACAGGCCGCCCAGCGCGACGCGCGACCGTTGGGTGCCCCCGGCGACCGCCGCAGGCAGGTAGAGCACCGCCCCGGCGAAGGGCGCCATGGTGAGCTTGAGCAGGCCCAGCCCCGCCGACAGGGCGACCAACCCCGCCCCCGTCGCCCGGCCGATCGGCGTGCCGCGCTCGCGCAGCCGCCAGACCAAAGCCAGCAGCAGGACGGGCAGGGTCAGGTTCAAGGGATCGGCGCTCAGCGAACAGGCGCTCTGCAGGGCCACCGGCGACAGGGCCAGGGCCAGGACGGCCACCCGGCCGGCCGGAAGCGCCCGCAGGATCGCGGCGACCATCAGGGCGTAGACGGCGAAATTGCCGGCACGCCCCGCCTGCATCTGGCCGAGCGGCCCCAGACCGGCGACGCGGGCCACGGCGACGCCCGCGGCCTGCGGCAGGTAGGCGAGCGGCGCGAAGCTGGCCGAACTGGGAAAGGCCACCACCTCCAGCGCCGGCGGCTGGGCGGCGAGGTGGTCGGACAGGGCCTGGGCCTCCGCGGGGTCGACCGGGCCGTGCTTCTGTATCCGGTCGATGTGGTAGAGCATCTGGAGATAGCCGGCCCGGTCGATCGGACCGCCCCAGGCGTTGGGGCCCAGCGTCTCCGCCAGAATATGGCCGTCGGCGATCTGCAGCACGCGCTGCCAGTGGAAAGCCTCGTCCTGGCCGGCGAAGGGCGGCGTCCGGGCCAGAAGCATCCCGCCGAACAGCAGGGCGTAAGCGGTGGCCAGGACCGCGATCAGAAGTGGCTCCAGCCGGACGGCGGCACCCGTCCGCGCGGGGAACCGGCGGACGAGGGGCGTGCCGCTGGACATCTGGCTTTTCCTGTTCCGTGTTCCCTTGGGCCCGGCCGCGATCCGGAGCGGCCGGGCCCGGTCGGACAGAAGCACAAGGCAGGCTTGCTTGGGAATGGCGAAGCGTCCTCGCCACGCCACCGGAGGGCTGTTAGAGTGCCCGCCCCGCACCCCCCCGACACCACCGCACCGGTTCCAGCCGAAGGCCGAGGCCGGTTCCGCCGAAGGCCGAGGAATGTCCGCCACCCTCCTGCATCTCGATCCCGGCCTGCCTCCCCGCGTTCCGCCACACAACGACCTGGTCTGGGGCTTTTCCGGATGGGCCTGCCGCCCGGGCGTCCGCCTGAGCGCGGCCACGATGGTGGTCGGCGCCGCGCGTTTCCCGGCCGCCGGTCTGAACACGCTCCGGCTCGACGCCGAGGCCGCGCAACGCCGCCACGGCGTCGAGCCGGATCTGGCCTGCGGCTTCTGGGGGCTGGCCACGCTGCCGGCGTCCGCGGAGGGCGGGACGCAGAGCGCGGTCCTGGCGCTGGAATGGACGGACGGCACGCGGGAGGAATGGCCGGCGGGTACGGTGGCCGTCACCGACACGGCGCTCCCGCCGCCGGCCGAACCACCGCTGGCCGAACCACCACTGGCCGAACCACCGGAAAACGCTCCAGCGGCGGGCGGGCCGCTCGTCGCCATCGCCATGGCCACCTACAACCCCGACCGGGCCCTGTTCCGGGCGCAGATCGAGTCCATCCGCTCCCAGACGCACGAGCGCTGGGTGTGCCTGATCGAGGATGACGGGTCCGACGACGCCCATTGGCAAGACATCATCGAGGCGACCTCCGGCGACGGCCGCTTCCGCCCGCTGCGCAACGGCGTCAACCTCGGCTTCTACCGGAACTTCGAGCGCGCGCTGGGCCGCGTCCCGGCCGAGGCGGAGTTCGTCGCCCTGGCCGATCAGGACGACCGCTGGGCACCCGGCCGTTTGGCCGCCCTGGTTGCCGCCCTGGAAAGCGGACCGGCGGGCGGACCCATCCTGGCCTTCGGCAACATGCGGGTGGTGGACGGCGCCGGCCGGGTCGTGTCGGAGACCTTCTGGCCCGGCCTGGACAGCCGGCACGACAGCCTCGACGCGCTGCTGATGGCCAACGCCGTCACCGGCTGCGCCTGCCTGTTCCGGGCCTCGCTGCTGCGGCAGGCCCTGCCCTTCCCGGCGCTCGGCCGGCTCGCCTACCACGACCACTGGATCGCCTGCTGCGCCGCGGCGGAAGGCACGATCGCCTATCTGCCGCAGTCGCTGGGCGACTATGTCCAGCACGGGGCCAACAGCCTGGGCTACCGGCGGCGCCCCGGCCTGCGGCTGGCCGCCAAGCTGTCGGCCGCGCTCGCCCTTGCCCCCGCCCTGGCGCTCGCCGCCCAATCGGCCGCGGGCCGCCGCCGGCTGGCCGGTTCATTGAAACTCCTGGTTTCCGTTCCGGACGCCGAGCTGGTCTGCCGCGCCGCCTTCGCGGAGACCCTGCGTCGGCGCACCGCTTGGGGGGGCGGATCGGAGGGCGACGCGCAGCGGACGGCGACGGACACCTTCCTGCCCGGGCCACGGCCGGGCCGCCGCCTGCTGGCCGCCCTGCTGCGGCGCGGACCGCGCGGACGCGCCTTCCGCGGGGTGGCGGCGCGCCTCCTCACGGGGCTTGTCATCGGGCGGCTGACGGGTTTGCTGGCGCGGCTGCGCCCGCCCTCCGCGGCGGAACGGTAACAAAACTGGGCGGACGCGCCAAAGTTCTTGGCACACTGGCTCACGTTGCGGTAAGCCCGGCAACAGCCCGTCTTGGTTGTTCATCCGGCCTCGTCTTCCGTCTGTTCGGGCCACCCGCCTGTTCGGACCGTCTGTTTTCAGGCCATATGTTTGTTTAGGAATCCAATGCCGAACCTGCCGGATGACTTGCGACTGCTCGAAGCGGAATCGATCGCCATTTTGCGCGAGGTCGCGGCGGCCTTCGCCCGGCCGGTCCTGCTCTACTCCATCGGCAAGGACAGCGGCGTCCTGCTGCATCTGGCGCGCAAGGCCTTCCATCCCGGACGGGTGCCCTTTCCGCTGCTCCACGTCGACACCGGCTGGAAGTTCCGCGACATGATCGCCTTCCGCGACGAGACGGCGCGCCGGCTGGAGCTGGACCTGATCGTCCACATGAACCAGGAGGGCGTCGCACGCGGGATCGACCCGATCCACTCCGGCTCCGCCGTCCACACCCGCGTCATGAAGACGGAGGCGCTGCGCCAGGCGCTCGACCGGTATGGTTTCGACGCGGCCATCGGCGGGGCGCGGCGCGACGAGGAGAAGAGCCGCGCCAAGGAGCGCGTCTTCTCCGTCCGCACCGCCAGCCACAGCTGGGACCCGCGCGACCAGCGGCCGGAGCCGTGGCGTCTCTGGAACACGCGCATCCGGCCGGGGGAGTCGGTCCGCGTCTTTCCGCTGTCCAACTGGACCGAGATGGACGTCTGGCGCTACGTGGCGGCGGAGGGGCTGCCGGTGGTGCCGCTCTACTTCGCGGCGGAGCGTCCGGTCGTCCATCGCGCCGGCACCCTGATCATGGTGGACGACGACCGCCTGCCGCTGAACCCCGGCGAGACGCCGGAGATGCGCCGGGTCCGCTTCCGCACGCTCGGCTGCTACCCGCTGAGCGGGGCCATCGAGTCCGGCGCCACGACGGTGGAGGACATCATCGCGGAGATGCGGGCGTCGCGGACCTCCGAACGGCAGGGACGCCTGATCGACGGCGATGAGCCGGCCTCCATGGAGCGCAAGAAGCGCGAGGGCTATTTCTGATGAACGCCGGCACGAACCCCACTCCCCTTCCCACACGGGGGCTGCTGCGCTTCCTGACCTGCGGGTCGGTGGACGACGGCAAGTCGACTCTGATCGGCCGGCTTCTGCACGACGCCGGGCTGGTGCCCGACGACCAGCTGGCGCAGATGCTGCGCGACAGCCGCGGCCGCACCGACGAGGAGGGCGGGATCGACTTCTCGCTGCTGGTGGACGGGCTGGAGGCCGAGCGCGAGCAGGGCATCACCATCGACGTCGCCCACCGCTTCTTCGCCACCGACCGGCGCAGCTTCATCGTCGCCGACGCGCCGGGGCATGAGCAGTACACCCGCAACATGGCCACCGCCGCCTCCACCGCCGCCCTCGCGGTGCTGCTGGTCGACGCGCGCAAGGGCCTGCTGACGCAGACGCGCCGCCACGCCATCGTCTGCTCCCTGATGGGCATCCGCCACGTGGTGCTGGCGGTCAACAAGATGGATCTGGCCGGCTGCGACGAGTCGGTCTTCGCCGCCATTGCGCAGGACTTCGCGGCCTTCGCCGCCCCGCTCGGCTTCGCCACGGTGACGGCGATCCCCCTGTCGGCCCGGCGCGGCGACAACGTCGTCCACCGCTCCGCCGCCATGGACTGGTATCGGGGCCCCGCCCTGCTGGAGCATCTGGAGACGGCGGCCGTGGAGGACGGGGACGCGCTCGCCGGGCCGCTGCGCTTCCTGGTGGAGTGGGTGAACCGTCCGAACGCGGACTTCCGCGGTCTGTCCGGAACCCTGCTGTCGGGCCGGCTGGCGCCGGGCGACGCGGTGACGGTGTGGCCGTCGGGGCGGCGCGCGCGGGTTGCCCGCGTCGTCACCTTCGACGGCGACCGGCCGCTCGCGCGGGCCGGCGACGCGGTGACCGTGACGCTGGAGGAGGCGGTGGACGCCGCGCGCGGCGACCTGCTGGCCGGCCCGGAGGAGGATGCGGGCGCGACGCCGGAGGTGGCCGACCAGTTCGCCGCGCACCTGCTGTGGATGGCCGAGGAGCCGCTGATCCCCGGCCGCTCCTACCTGCTGCGGATCGGCGCGCGCTGGATGCCGGCGACGGTCACCGCGCTGCGCCACGCGGTGAATGTGGAAACGCTGGAACACACCGCCGCCGCGACGCTGGTCATGAACGCGGTCGGCCTGTGCAACCTGTCCACGGCGGCGCCCCTGGCCTTCGACGCCTACGCGGCCAACCGCCACACCGGCTCCTTCATCCTGGTGGACCGCTTCTCCAACCGGACCGTCGGCGCCGGGATGATCCTGCACCCGCTGCGCCGCGCCGCCAACCTGCACCGCCAGGAGCTGGCCGTCTCGGCGGCGGAGCGTGCCGCAGCCAAGGGGCAGCGCCCGGCGGTCCTGTGGTTCACCGGCCTGTCGGGGGCCGGCAAGTCGACCGTCGCCAACCGACTGGAGCGGCAGCTGCACGCGCTCGGCCACCACACCATGATGCTGGACGGCGACAACGTCCGGCTGGGGCTCAACCGCGACCTCGGCTTCACCGACGCCGACCGGGTCGAGAACATCCGGCGCGTGGGGGAAGTGGCGAAGCTGATGGCGGAGGCCGGGCTGATCGTGCTCTGCGCCTTCATCGCCCCCTTCCGGGCCGAGCGGGAGGCCCTGCGCGCCCTGTTCCCGGAGGGCCTGTTCCTGGAGGTGTTCGTGGACACGCCGCTGGAGGAGTGCATGCGGCGCGACCCCAAGGGGCTCTATGCCAAGGCCCAATCCGGGAGCCTGCGCAACTTCACCGGCGTCGACTCTCCCTACGAGCGGCCGGACGCGCCGGACCTGCGGCTCGACACCACGGCGGAGGACGCCGACGCCCTCGCAGCGCGGGTGGTGGAGGATCTGCGCGCCCGGGGCATCCTCGGCACCTGAACCGAACCGCCTCCACCGGAGCTCCGCGCCCGACCCGTGGCGCGGCGCCACCACGCCCCCCAAATCTCTGGACATCCGGCCGCCGGCACGCGCATTCCTCGCCTTGGGGGCGGGCCGCCCCGGAAAAACGTCACCCAGGGGGACAGCATGGCCGGAATCCGCAGCTACAATCGACGCGTCCTGGTGACCGGCGGCGCCGGCTTCCTCGGTTCGCACCTGTGCGAACGCCTCCTTGCCCGCGGCGACGAGGTGGTGTGCGTGGACAACTACTTCACCGGCTCGCGCACCAACATCGCCCACCTGCTGGGCAACCCGCGCTTCGAAGCGATCCGGCACGACGTCACCTTTCCGCTCTATGTGGAGGTGGACGAGATCTACAACCTCGCCTGCCCCGCCTCGCCGGTCCATTACCAGCACGACCCGGTGCAGACGACCAAGACCAGCGTGCACGGCGCCATCAACATGCTGGGGCTGGCCAAGCGGCTGGACGCCCGCATCCTCCAGGCCTCGACCAGCGAGGTCTACGGCGACCCCGCCGTCCACCCGCAGCCGGAGGAGTATTGGGGCAACGTCAACCCCATCGGCCCGCGGTCCTGCTACGACGAAGGCAAGCGCTGCGCCGAGACGCTGTTCTTCGACTACCACCGCCAGCACCAGCTGGCGATCAAGGTGATGCGCATCTTCAACACCTACGGGCCGCGGATGCATCCCAACGACGGCCGTGTCGTCTCCAACTTCATCATGCAGGCGCTGCGCGGCGAGCCGATCACCGTCTACGGCGACGGCACGCAGACCCGGTCCTTCTGCTACGTCGACGACCTGATCGACGGCATGATGCGGCTGATGGATTCCGACCCCGCCATCACCGGCCCGATCAACATCGGCAACCCCGGCGAATTCACCATGCTGGAACTGGCCGAGCGGGTGATCGCGCTGACCGGCTCGCGCTCGACCGTGGAGCACCGCCCGCTGCCCCAGGACGACCCCCGGCAGCGCCGCCCGGACATCGGCAAGGCCAAGACCCTGCTGGGCTGGGAACCGGCAGTCCCGCTGCCCGAGGGGCTGGCCCGCACGATCGACGATTTCCGCCGCCGCTTCTTCTCCTGAAGCCGGCCACGGGCTCCTGCGAAGTTGGAGTCTTGTCGCGCCCCCCCGGTCCCATGGACGCCGGCCGGGGGCCGATCGTGCCGGATTCCCCGTCGCCACCCGCTCAAACCGAGAACGGCGAGTCGCACGGCGAATCGCCATCACGCCCGATTCGCCACAAAACCGCGATTCGCAAGGCTAGACCTGGAGTTTTGTCGCATCGACCCAAGCTTCCACAGGTGGAATGGGTTATCCCCTGGAGTGTTGTCGCGGGATTCCTGGAGTCTTGTCGCGCGACTCGCGATTCTCTACTGGAGTCTTGTCGCTCAAACAAATAGGTAAATCTAGTAACCTTACAAATAGTCTGCGCGACAAGATTCCAAATTGCCGCCACCAACCCGTCGTGTTATGGATCGAAACCTAAGTTGACCTGGAACAAACGGCGAGAACAGCGCGCTATGGGCCAGTTGCATCGCCTGATCAGTCAGGTGGGCCGCGAGCAGGCGAAAGCACTCCAGAGCGATCCGGATCAGCGCTCGCTGGTCGACATCGCTGCGGCGGTCTTGGAGGAGGAACGGCAAGAGCTTGGCATTACCTATTCAGGTTTTGCCTTGACCGCTCTTCCGCATCGCCGTCTGCCCGACGATCAGCCCTGGGAGCGGCGCGGTCACCGCATTCGTCTGTTGATCGAGCCCGGTCGACTGCCCGTGCGTGGCGGTGGCTTCAAGCTCTACGGCGTTCCTTACGGAAGCCGCGCGCGCATGATCCTGCTCTATCTGCAAACCCGGGCTCTCCAGACCGACAGCCGCGAGGTCGAGCTGGGCCGCAGCATGCACGACTGGCTGGACCGCATGGGCCTGTCCGTGGGCGGCCAGACCTACCGCGACATCCGGGAGCAGGCCTCGCGCATCGCCGCCTGCAACCTGACCTTCGCCTGGGAAGATGCCAACAGCCTGGGGTTCGAGAAGGATTCGATCGTCAAGGGCGGCATCCATTTCTCATCCGAGCACAACTCCCCGCAAGGCACGCTGTGGGAAGACCGCGTCCTGCTCTCCGAAGCCTTCTTCCGCGAACTGAAAGCGCACCCGGTGCCCATTTGGGAACCGGCGCTGCGCCACATCCAGAACAACAGCACGAGCATCGACATCTACATCTGGCTGGCCTACCGGCTGCACAGCCTGAACAAGTCAACCACGATCACCTGGCCGGCGGTTTTCGAACAGTTCGGCGCCGGTTACGCGCGGTTGCGCGATTTCAGGAAACGCTTCATCGAGGCCTTGCAGCTTGCGCTCGCGGTCTATCCCGACGCCCGGGTCGACGTGGAGGAGCACGGCCTGCTCCTGCACCCGTCACCGCCGCCGATTCCCGAACGGAACATGGCTCAGCTGATGCGATGACCCAACGGTCCCAGGCCACCCGGGGCCTCGCGACAAGACTCCAAACGCCCCGGCGGACCGGAGAGCGGCCAAAGGCGGAGGGCACGGCTTTCTTCGCGACAACATTCCAGGTGCAGCGCGCTTCCTGGTCCTCCTGTGATGCTCGCTGACGCCGCCCCCGGACCATCGGTCCTCCTGCTGAGCCGCTACGAGCGGTTGGGCGCCAGCAGCCGGCTGCGTTTCCTCGCCTACCTCCCGGCCTTGCGGGCCGCAGGCCTCCGGGTGACCGAGGCACCGTTGCTCGACGACGAGTATTTGCGGGCGCTCTATACCGGCCGACGGATCGACCGGTCGCGCATCGCCAAGGCCTACGCGCGGCGCCTTGCCGCGTTGCGGTCGGCACGGCGTCACGATCTCGTCTGGTTGGAGAAGGAGGCCCTGCCCTGGTTACCGGCACGCGTCGAAGCGGCGGCGGGGCTCGGCGCGGTTCCCTATGTCATGGACATCGACGACGCCTGGTTCGAGCGCTATGCCCGCCACCGGCTGGCGTCGGTGCGCGCCCTGCTCGGGACGAAGTTCGCGACGCTCGCGCGCAACGCCCGGATCGTGCTCGCCGGAAACCCCTATCTGGCCGACTGGGCGGCCGGCGCCGGCGCCCGCGACGTCCGCATCCAGCCGACCGTCGTCGAGCTGGGGCATTATGCCGCGCTCCCCGTTTCGGAGCGGAAGCCCGGCGATCCGGCAACGGTCGGCTGGATCGGCTCGCCCTCCACGGCGCACTATCTCGCCCCCATTGGCGGCGCGCTTGCCCGGCTCGGCCCGGCGGTGCGGCTGAGGGTGGTCGGGGCGGCCGGCCTCGACCTTCCCGTGCCCGCGACCTTCGTTCCCTGGCGTGAGGAAAGCGAGGCCGAGGAACTGGCCCGCTTCGACATCGGCGTCATGCCGCTCCCCGACGAACCTTGGGAGCGCGGCAAGTGCGGCTACAAGCTGATCCAATACATGGCGGCCGCCCGGCCGGTCGTCGCCTCGCCGGTCGGCGTCAACACCACGCTGGTGCAGGATGGTGTGAACGGCTTCCTTGCGGAAGGCCCGGAGGCCTGGGCCCAGGCGCTCGGCCGGCTGGCCGCCGACCCGGACCTGCGCGCCCGCATGGGAGCGGCCGGGCGCCGCATGGTGGAGGAGCGTTACAACCTCGCCGTCGCCACACCGCCGCTCGTGCAGGCTCTGCGCGAGGCGGTCCGTCCGGCGGCGCCCTGACGGCCGAACCCGGCCCATCCGCGGAATCGTCTGTATGGGCACGGATTTTTCAAGACGCGGCCCAAACAATGTTCAAGGCATCCGGCTTGCGTTCGCTCAATGGCCCGCGTATGCCTGTCGCTGGCCGCACAGGGCGACAGGGCCTGCCAATCGCAACAGTCACTCGGGTTTGACAGCGTGCTGCCGCATAAGAGATACGAAATCGTCAGGTCCTGGACAGCCATCCTCTTCAAAACGGTCGAAGGGCGGATGGCCGTGGATGCAGGCTTGGCGGAACAAAGGCGATTGTGGACTCTTCTATGAAGGACCTGGGTTCCTATAGGTTGCGTCGTCTGCGCCGACCGGTCAGGCTCCTTTCCCCGCAGTCCATGACGTCGACCCTCGGGGCGACTCTGGGCGCGGCCCTGACGCGCGTTCTGGGCGCCGGCAAGGGCGCCGGCCGCTTCTACCGGTACCGGCTGCACCGGATGACGCTGGAGCCGCTGCACGACCTCAAGGCGGATCCGGCGGGCGGATACGAGAGCATCGGCGGCGACCCGGCCTTCCTGCTGCGCTCCGACCGTGGCCGCGCCCCCCGCGACTGGTGCGTGATCTCCTACACGGTGCGCCGCGCGTCGGCCCCGGTCACCCCGGTGCTGTATGTGGACGAGGGTGACGGTTTTACCGACCGATCCGTGATCCGCCTGCCGGTGGACACCACCGGCACGATCCGCCAGCTGGTCTGCCTGCCGCAGGGCACCAGGGCCCTGCGCTTCGATCCGGCGACCCGGCCGCTGTCCTTCGACATCGCGGATTTCACGATCTGCGAGATCGGCAAGGGCAACCTCGTGCTCGACCATATGCGGCGCCACCGGCCGCTTCCCGTCCTGATGCACCTGTGGCGCCACGGCTGGACCGCGACCAAGCAGCGCGTGCTCCAGGAGATGCAACCGGGCAAGACCGCCGATTACGAAACCTGGATCAGGCTGTACGACGCGCTGGTGCCCGAGGAGCTTGCGGCGATCCGGGCCGACGTGGCACGGCTGGCGTGGCGTCCCCTGATCTCCGTCGTCATGCCGGTCCACGACACGCCGGAATCCTTCCTGCGCGAGGCCTTGGAGTCTGTGCTGGAGCAGCTTTATCCCGACTGGGAACTGTGCATCGCCGACGACGCCTCGACCGCGCCGCACGTCCCGGCGCTGCTCGCCGAGTACCAGGCGAGGGACCATCGCATCAAGGTGGTCCGGCGCGCGCGGAACGGCCACATCTCGGCCGCCAGCAACAGCGCGCTGGAACTGGCGACCGGCGAATTCGTCGCCCTGATGGACCATGACGACCGGTTGACGCCGCACGCGCTCTACATGATCGTGGCCGAGCTGAACCGGCATCCCGACGCCGACATCCTCTATTCCGACGAGGACAAGATCGACGCCAGGGGGCGGCGCCACGACCCGTACTTCAAGTCGGACTTCAACCTCGATCTGCTGCACGGCCAGAACATGATCAACCATCTCGGCGTGTTCCGCCGCTCGGTGGTCGAGCGGATCGGTGGATTCCGCGAGGGGTTCGAGGGCAGCCAGGACTACGACCTGACCCTGCGGGCGGTCGAAGCCACCGTCCCGGAGCGCATCCGCCACATCCCGGCGGTCCTCTACCATTGGCGGGTCTTTCCGGAATCCACGGCCTTTTCCATGGTCGATCTGCCGCGGGCCACCGCGGCGGCGCACCGGGCGCTGACCGAGCATTTCCAGCGGCGCGGCGTCCAGGCCAGCGTGGAGGTCTCGCCCTCCACCCACCGCTTCACCCGCATCCGCTACGCCCTGCCCGACCCGCCGCCCCGCGTGTCGCTGATCGTGCCGACGCGCGACAAGGTCGGGTTGCTGAAGGGCTGCGTCGACGGGCTGCTGCAGCGCACCGACTACCCCGACCTCGAAGTCATCATCGTCGACAACAACAGCGAAGAGGCGAAGACCTTCGCCTATTTCGACACGCTGAAGGACGAGCCGCGGGTCCGGATCCTGCGCTGCGAGGCGCCCTTCAACTATTCCGCCATCAACAATTTCGCGGTGGCGCGGGCGACGGGGCCGGTGATCGGCCTGATCAACAACGACATCGAGGTGATCGGGCCGGACTGGCTGACGGAAATGGTCGGCCACGCGCTTCGCCCCGAGGTGGGAGCCGTCGGCGCCAAGCTCTACTACGCCGACGGCACGATCCAGCACGCCGGCGTCATCACCGGCATCGGCGGCGTGGCGGGCCATGGGCACAAGGGGCTGCCACGCGACGCCCACGGCTATTTCAGCCGGGCGCAGCTGACCCAGAACCTGTCCAGCGTCACCGCCGCCTGCATGGTCATGCGCAAGGCGGTGTTCGACGAGGTCGGCGGTCTGGATGACAAGAACCTGGCGGTCGCCTTCAACGACGTCGATTTCTGCCTGCGCCTCCGCGAGGCCGGCTATCTGGTCGTCTGGACGCCCTTCGCCGAACTGTATCATCTGGAATCCGCCTCGCGCGGGCCGGACACGGCCCCGGACAAGGTCCAGCGGTTCAACGCCGAAGCCGCCTACATGAGCCGGCGCTGGGGGGACCGGATGGCCCGCGACCCCTACTACAACCCCAACCTGACCTTGGATTCCGAGGATCTCGAGTTGGCCTTTCCTCCGCGTGTCACGAAGCCCTGGTTCGACAAGGAAAGCACCTGACCCATGGACGTCATCTCTCTTGCCATTCCCGACGTGAAAATCATCCGCCCCAAGAAGTTCGGCGACTCCCGCGGCTTCTTCTCGGAAACCTACAGCAAGAAGGCGTTCGAGGCGGCCGGGCTGCATTACGATTTCGTGCAGGACAATCAGTCCCTGTCGGCCGAGGTGGGCACGGTGCGGGGCCTGCATTTCCAGCTGGCGCCCTTCGCGCAGGACAAGCTGGTGCGCGTGGTGAAGGGTGCGATCCTGGACGTCGCGGTGGACATCCGGAAGGGCTCGCCGACTTACGGGCAGCATGTCAGTGCCGTCATCAGCGCCGAGGAATGGAACCAGATCCTGGTCCCCATCGGCTTCGCGCACGGATTCTGCACGCTGGAACCGGACACGGAAGTCATATACAAAGTGACGAATTTCTACTCGGCCGAGCATGACCGCGGCCTTCTGTGGAACGATCCGGATCTGGGGATCGACTGGCCCGTCGCGGCCGACAAGGCCCTGCTTTCGGACAAGGACCGCAAGCAACCCCGCCTCGCCGACCTCGGCGACTGGTTCTGACAGGATAACAGGTGCCTCAATGAAGAAGATCATTGTCACGGGGGGAGCCGGTTTCATCGGCTCCGCCGTCGTCCGTCAGCTCCTGGCCGAAACCGACGCCTCCGTCGTCAACCTCGACAAGCTGACCTACGCGGCCAACCTGTCCTCGCTGCCGGGCGCGGCCGAAAATCCCCGCTACGCGTTCGAGAAGGTCGACATCTGTGACGGTGACGAGCTGCGCCGGGTCTTCGCGGAGCACCAGCCGGACGCCGTCATGCATCTGGCCGCGGAGTCCCATGTGGACCGCTCCATCGACGGGCCGGGCGAGTTTATCCAGACCAACGTGGTCGGCACCTTCCGCCTGCTGGAGGCGGCGCGCGGCTACTGGACGTCGCTGCCGGCGGAGAAGCGCGCGGCCTTCCGCTTCCACCACATTTCCACCGACGAGGTCTTCGGCACGCTGGGCGACGACGGCTTCTTCACCGAGACGACCTCCTACAGCCCGAACTCGCCCTACTCGGCCAGCAAGGCGTCGAGCGACCATCTGGTGCGGGCGTGGCACGAGACCTACGGGCTGCCCGTGGTCCTGACCAACTGCTCGAACAACTACGGCCCTTACCATTTCCCGGAAAAGCTGATCCCGCTGATGATCCTGAAGGGTCTGAAGGGGGAGCCGCTGCCGGTCTACGGCAAGGGCGACAACATCCGTGACTGGCTCTACGTCGAGGATCACGCCCGCGCCCTGCGGCTGGTGCTGGACAAAGGTGTGATCGGCGAAAGCTACAACATCGGCGGCTACAACGAGCGCACCAACCTGGACGTGGTGCGGACGCTGTGCGCGCTCTTGGACGAGCTGGCCCCGGCCGGCGCGCCGCACGACCGGCTGATCACCTTCGTCGCCGACCGGCCGGGCCACGACAAGCGCTACGCCATCGATGCCTCCAAGATCACCCGCGAGCTGGGCTGGACGCCGCAGGAGACCTTCGAGACCGGCCTGCGCAAGACCGTGGAGTGGTACCTGGAGAACCGGTCCTGGTGGGAAGCCATCCTGAACGGCTCCTACCGCGGCGAGCGGCTGGGGCTCGACGCGGCATGAAGATCCTCATCCTCGGCACCAGCGGGCAGGTCGGCACCGAACTGATGCGCGCCGCCTGGCCGCAGGGCACCGACCTGGTCGGGCTGGCCCGGCCGGACGTCGACATGGCCCGGCCGGAGACGGTGGAGGCGGCGATGGCCGCCCACGCCCCCGACCTCGTCGTCAACGCCACCGCCTACACCGCCGTGGACAAGGCCGAGGGCGACCGCGAGGCGGCCTTCGCCGTCAACCGCGACGGCCCGGCCCGGCTGGCGGCGGCCTGCGCCGCGCGCGGCGTGCCGCTGGTCCACATCTCCACCGACTATGTGTTCGACGGCACCAAGCCGGCCCCCTACACAGAGGACGACCCGGTCGCCCCGCTCGGCGCCTACGGCGCCAGCAAGGAGGCCGGCGAGGCGGCGGTGCGCGCCGCGCTGCCGCATCATGTCATCCTGCGCACCTCCTGGGTCTACGCCGCGCACGGGGCCAACTTCGTCAAGACCATGCTGCGCTTCGGGCGTGAGCGGGAGGAGATGCGCGTGGTCGCCGACCAGCACGGCGCGCCGACGGCCGCCGCGGACATTGCCACCGCCATCGTGGCCATCGCCGTGCGGATCGCCGCGGCGAAGGACACAGGACGCGACGTTCCCTGGGGCACCTACCACTTCACCGGAACGGGCGAGACGACCTGGCACGGCTTCGCCGAGCGCGTTTTCCAGCGGCTGGAGGCGGCCACCGGCCGGCGTCCGCGCCTGCTGGCCATCACCACGGCGGACTATCCCACCCCCGCCCGTCGCCCGGCCAATTCGCGGCTGGACTGCGGCCGGATCCGGACCGCGTTCGGCATCGAGGCCCCGCGCTGGGAAGACAGCCTGGACCGCGTGCTCGACGCGTTGCTTTCCCCCACCGCATCCTAGAACGACCTCACGACAGGCGGCGCGATCATGAAGGGCATCATCCTGGCCGGCGGGTCCGGCACGCGGCTTTATCCGGTGACCCGGGCGGTCAGCAAGCAGCTTCTGCCGATCTACGACAAGCCGATGATCTATTTCCCGCTCAGCACGCTGATGCTGGCGGGAATCCGCGACATCCTGGTCATCACCACGCCGCATGACCAGGCGCTGTTCCAGACGGTGCTCGGCGACGGGGCGCAGTGGGGCATCAACCTGACCTACGCTGCGCAGCCCTCGCCCGACGGGCTGGCCCAGGCCTTCATCATCGGCCGCGACTTCGTCGGCACCGACAGCTGCGCGCTGGTGCTCGGCGACAACATCTTCTACGGCCACGGCCTGACCAGCCTGCTGCGCCAGGCCGGCGAGAACACCCAGGGCGCCCGCGTCTTCGCCTACGGCGTCCGCGACCCGGAACGTTATGGCGTGGTCGAGTTCGACGAGCAGGGACGCGCGCTCAGCATCGAGGAGAAGCCGGTCAACCCGCGCTCCAAGTGGGCGGTCACCGGGCTGTACTTCTACGACAACGACGTGCTGGACATCGCGGCGTCGGTGAAGCCATCGCCGCGCGGCGAGTTGGAGATCACCTCGGTCAACGCCGCCTATCTGGAGGCCGGCCGCCTGTCGGTCGAGCAGATGGGCCGCGGCTACGGCTGGTTCGACACCGGCACCCACGACAGCCTGCTGGAGGCGGCCGAGTTCGTCCGCACCATCCAGCACCGGCAGGGCCTGCAGATCGCCTGCCCGGAGGAGATCGCCTTCACCTCCGGCTGGATCGACGCCGAGCAGGTGCGCCGCCTCGCCGAGCCGCTGAAGAAGAACGAGTACGGCCGCTACCTGCTGAGCCTGACGGAGTAGCGGAACGGCGCCGGCGCGTCAGCGCAGGCGGGGAATGAGGTCCGTCAGGCGGCCGATCGTCAGGGAGGCCGCCTGGTCGCCGTCTTGCGTGTCGCTCAGTTGCACCCGCAGGCCGACGCCGGCGGTGAGGGCGGCCTGCATGTCGGTCGCCTGATCGCCCAGGAACACCGACCGGGACAGATCAAGGTCCAGCCGCCGCGCCGCGTCCAGGATCATGCCGGGGTTGGGCTTGCGCCAGAAGCTATCCCGCGTGTAACGCGCGACCGGGCCTTTGGGGTGGTACGGGCAATGGAACAGCCCGGCCAGCTCCACGCCATGCTCGCGGAACGCGGCGCGCATCCACTCCGACAGCTCCAGGAAGGCGGCTTCCGTGTAATAGCCGCGGGCGATCCCGGACTGGTTGGTGACGATCACCACGCGGAAGCCGCGGTCCACGGCGTGGCGCGCCAGCTCGAAGATACCGTCCACGAAGACGAAGCGTTCCCGCTCCACGACATAACCGTGATCGACGTTCACAACGCCATCGCGGTCGAGCAACAAGGCCCGGTTCAGCATGATCTGGGTCCTCTGACCTTCTGTCGCTCCATCCATGGGTGGCATTGCAGGGCACCCTGGTCTTTCCTAGGACCGTTTCTGATTTCGGCACAAGCGGGCTGTGCCGAAACCAGCTTCAAGAAAATCAGTTGGTTACGGGACAATCGCGACGTTTTGCCAGTAAGCCCAATCCCACGAGCAATTGCCGCCGCAGTCCGTCTCAAACGTCAGTCGCCCCCCTGCCGGCAACTCGGCATCGATGGAGACACTCTGCACGCCCCGATCCGCGAGGGCGGTTGTCGGACGAAGGCAGCGCTCCCAAGCCTTTACGGAGGCTCCGTCGGGAGCGGCCATGGATATCCGGAAGCAAACACCATCGGTCGCGGTGTTGGCCTGCCAAGCCACGTCTCTGATCCCGAATTCCACGTCCACACGTTGCGCCGATGCGACGTCGAGGAACATGGAGGTGGGAGCATGCGCCAAAAGCTTCTGTTCGCTGATTTCGACAAAGGGTGCCCGCACGGAGGACGAGGACGCTAATGTCCGCAGCGTCTCGTACATGGCCAATTCCCGGCGCACGCCTTCAGCCAAAGTGGGCTGCCTCAGCCCATCGACATGCAGCGGCTGGAAATGAAAATGAATATTCGGCTTCACCCAGGGCAAAAAATTGTCTGTATCCAGACGGATGGAAACAACCTTGAGGTTCGGGAAAAGCTCTGGCATTCCAGCGGAAAGAGCTTCGAACGCAAAATTGTTCTCTATGTGTGGTGATATAATGAAACCAGATTTTGCGATGCCTGGAATAAGGCGGTATTTCTTTTCCTCTCCCCCGGCCAAGGTGACCGTCATGTCGACGGTCGGGACGCGAAATACGGTCTTAAGCAGTTTCCCAAGCAAGGTCATGTCAATGTCGACAGACATGAACAGTGCATCCGCATCCTGCGGAAGGGCAACATTTTCGGAGAAGCCGGCGCTGACGGTGTGCGCATCAGCGAGAAGCAATGGAGCAGGTATGGACCGCTTTCGCATCATCAGCATCGACGATTCGAGACGGACCGGTTCGTAGCGTTGGAGGATGTCGGGCCAAAGGGGACCCTCCGCCAAGGCGGGATGCCGATTATCAATCGAGCCGACGCTGAACAAGAGGTTGTCCGGAGCACGATCCCCAAGCAGGAAACGCCGGTTTGCTTCAATCAGCATTGGGGTGTACGTCGAGTACTCCTGGAAAATCGGCCGTGGACGATACTCATTGCCGCTTGCCAAGACCGCAGCCTGGATGGATGGCAAAACGTCGACCGTTCCCTGCAGGACAGGAATTGGCTCAGCTTTGCGAAGGGCCTCCAAGTGTCGATTGTAGTCTTCCTGCTTCTGCTCAATCCAATGGGAAGGGTTTGAGGCGAAGGCAGCAATATCGTTCAACGACTGCTTCGGCTTTGCGACGAACTGGCCATAGAGAAGTGGCCCGAATGGATAATTCTGGTCCGTGGAATACCGATAAGGTGCCACCAAGGACATCAAGAGCGCCAGCCCAAGCAGGAAGCTTGTCAACAGCCCTGCCCGCGTATTGTTGCCGAGAGAAGCGACGTACAGAGCAATCCCGCAACCGGCCGCAGCCCAAGCGATCATGCTGTGCAAGTCATGGCGAACAAAGCCAGCCTTGAACACCATAAACCAGAAAAGACCGAGACCGGCCAAAAGAGCCAGAACATCAAGCGGCCGCCCGGCCAAGCGACCGTTGCGGTATTCGATGGCTACAATGGCAAGGAATGAGATTGCTGACAAAACAAGGAAAGATACCAGTTCTGATGTGGAACCTGGCATTGCCATTGCTTCGCTGTATCCAGAAACTACTTGAAATCCGAGCGTCAAGAAATCAGCAAAATAGTGTAGATCTTGTCCAGATATGACATAGAAAAATAGAACGCTCGAGACGAATACGGGCGTGAAAACAGGAGGATTTTTCCTAAAAATGCGGTGGGCGTCGATTAGGATGACAATGGCCAAGGCCAAGGCACCAAACGAAATTTTGATCAATGCTGACAGGCCAGCCGCAACAGTGAACAGAACAAGGCGCCACGTTGGGACGGCTGTAGGAAGTCGAAAATATCCGGTCAGAATGAACAGAGGAAATGCAAAATAGAAGCTGTCTTCGAGAAGGGCAAATGCTCCTAAGATCAATGCTGCGCTAGTTATTATTGCGCGCACGAAATTTATGTTGGCAATAAGGCCGACGGCTCCAATGCCAAATACGATAGAGAGTGCGGCGCTTATCGAAACAACAGAGCCCCAAAGATTGCTCTGGAAGGTATGAGAGTAAAGATATCCATAAGGGCCAAAAGTAAAAATAACATCTCTTCCCCATTGCCATCCCTCTACAGCCGCTTTGGCGATTACGGCATTCCAGGACGGATCTAGGCCAGATTGAGGCATCTGTAGTCTGAAAGGCGATGAAATTAGAAAAATGATAGAAATAAGGGCGGCTGATGCCACGATCTTGCTGATTTTAGGCTCGGATGACTTGTTCATTTTTCTTTCAACCATACCCATATGCCAAGAAGGTATATCATTCAATTTGGCTCTCGAATGCCCAACGGTGCGTGAAACATCGTCTTGCATGGTGAGGGCCTGGGATTGTTCGGTGTTACGTCGCGGCGACACCGACGTTCAAAGCGTCACTGGTTTCTTGTCCGCCACCGGGGCATCGACCAGCTTTTTCCGGGCGTCGATCAGTCGTTTCAGGCGTTGGTAGAGCGTGAACTCACAAGAACCAAAGAAGATGCCACCCGCCAAGGCCATCAGAAGACCGGTCAGATAAATACCGAGGCCGTGCTGCCCGGAACCGGCATAGACACATCCCAAGATGGTCACGTGCATCAGGTAAAGGCCATAAGATGCGTTGCCCCAACGCACCAGGGGATGGTCCGCAGCGAAGCGCTCGCTGAACCGGGGGTCCGAGGCGCCAAGCACGATAAGGGATGCGCCAGCCACGACGAAAAGTTCCCGCATCAAGGGCCAGGTGATGATCAGGTCCCCGAGAAGCAGAACAATGCCGAGAATGAAGAAGTCACGGAATCGGCCGACTCCCGTTCCCTTCAGGTGCCAGCAGAAGTAGCCTGCAATAAAGCCCAGGTTGTACTGTGAAAGCAGGATTTGGGACGCGTTCGGCAACAGATGGGTGGACTCGCCGCCGAAGGCCATGATGACCACCATCCAGGCCAGCATCACGCCGATTCGCACAGCCGGATAGCGCAGTGCGATGAGAAGCGCGATCACCGCGTAGAAGGCGATTTCATAGACCAAGGACCATTCGACGCCCAGGGGATAGCCGATCTCTCCGAACGGCAGCAAGGAAACCGATTTGAAGGAGATGAGCTGCATGGGGTACGAGCCGAACACCGCTGTCTTGGCGGCAACGGCGATCGCGATGGCGGCGATGTACCCGAAGTAAATGCGCAGAGCGCGATGCCATAGGAATTTGCCGATGGATAGTCTTTCGGCCGACATCGCCATGATGAAACCCGAAATTACGAAGAATATCGCGACTCCTCGCGATAGAAGTCCGGGGTCGAAATAATCATGAAACTTTATGGGCGTCCCGCTCAAATTGTCATAATAAATAAAACTGTGATAAATTGTGACCATCGACGCGGCAACAAAACGGAGAACCTGAATTCCGTTGTATTGATGCTTGGGTGGGTTGTTCGGACTCAATTCTTCACTCCCGCGTCAAAAAACTGAATGGCTGTCAGCATGGCCCTTGAATCCAAACCAATTCATTGGTTCAAGGAACAAAGGGCTTTGGCGTCGAGAGTGGGTCACTCCTCCCAACCCGGCATCCGGACGCCGTCCACCTCCAGCGCGATGTCGTGCATGGGCAGTCCGATCAGGCCGCGGATCAGGTGGCTGGAATGGACGCGGAAGAACATGGCGTCGTCCAGCCAGTGGTGCTGGACGTGATCGTCCTGGGTGCCCTCGGCCACCGCGACGGTGACGGCGAAGTCGCCCGTCGGCAGATAGGGAAGCTGGAAGCGGAAGGAGGCGGCGAAGCTCTGTCCAGCGGGGACGGTGACGGGCAGCCCGCGGTAGGTCAGGTAGGTGTTGTCGCCGAACAGGTTCTGGCCCAGCTTGTCCTTGACGTAGAAGCCGACGATGGGGCCGTTGATCTCCTTCTGGGTCTGGCAGGTGACCTTCAGCACCACCTCTTCCCCGCCCTCCAGCGAGGGCAGCACCTCGCCCTGGGTGTTGAGCAGGTTGATCCCGACGATGCGCGCGCCCTGCGCCCCGAACCACGGGCTTTCGTCGTTGAAGTCGAAGATCTCGATCTCGTTGCGGTGCTGGGACGACTTCAGCAGCTCGCTGCGCGGGTCCCTGACCGGGGCCGCCGCGACCGGGGCGGTGGCGCGGTTGCCGCCGATGCGGAAGGCGTTGGAGGTGTCGCGCTCGCTGTGCAGATCCGCGATGTAGCGATAGCAGACGTCCTTGGCCGGGCCGATCTCCTGCACCTGGCCGCGGTCCAGCCACACCGCGCGGTCGCACAGGCTGACCACCTGGGCGGTGTCGTGGGACACGAAGAACAGCGTGCCGGTCTCGCGGAACTTGTGGATGAAGCGCATGCAT
Organism: Azospirillum brasilense; assembly: GCF_007827815.1. Classification (GTDB taxonomy): domain Bacteria; phylum Pseudomonadota; class Alphaproteobacteria; order Azospirillales; family Azospirillaceae; genus Azospirillum; species Azospirillum brasilense_C. The sequence continues at coordinate 143,611 of NZ_VITH01000016.1, read as the reverse complement.
TTCTGGGTGAACGCCGCGTCGCCGACCGCCAGGATCTCGTCGACGATCAGGATGTCCGCGTCCACATGGGCCGCGACGGCGAAGGCCAGGCGGGCGTACATGCCGCTGGAGTAGAGCTTGACCGGCTGGTTGATGAAGTCGCCGATGTCGGCGAAGGCGGCGATGGCGTCATAGCGCTGGTCGATCTGCTCGTTGCTCAGCCCCAGGACCGAGGCGGCGAGATAGACGTTCTCGCGCCCGGTGAACTCCGGGTTGAAGCCGGCTCCCAACTCCAGAAGCGCCGCGATCCGGCCGTTGACGGCCAGCGTGCCGCAGGTGGGGGTCAGCGTGCCGCACACCAGCTGCAGGAAGGTCGACTTGCCCGATCCGTTGCGGCCGATGATGCCGATCGTCTCGCCCTTGTGCACGGTGAGATCGATGCCGCGCAGCGCCCAGTACTCGTCGTAATAGCGCCGCCGGCCACGGGCCAGCATCTGCTTCAGGCGGTCCTGGGGCTTCTTGAAGATGGCGTAGGCCTTGCCGAGCCCGGCGGCCTGGATGGCGATTTCAGACGACATCGGCGAAGCCTTTGCGGGTCTTGACGAACCAGGCGTAGCCCAGCCAGGCGACGGCGTAGCTGAAGACGACCGACAGCAGCCACGGTCCCCAATCGGGCAGCGTTCCCCAGAACAGCAGGCCGCGCGCCTGCTCCAGGATCGGCACCAGGGGATTGAGCGCCAGCAGCGACCGCAGCTCCTCCGGAATGGCGGACGCCGGGTAGAAGATCGGGCTGAGGAACATGAGCATGGTCACCGCCACCCCGATGAACTGGCGGATGTCGCGCAGGAACACGCCGGCCGACGCGAGGAACCACGAGACCCCCAGCGTCAGCAGGGCCAGCGGCACCACCACCAGCGGAGTCAGCAGAACGGTCCAGGGCGGGATCCCGAACACCGGTCCGTAGAACAGCGCCAGCACCACGAGGCCGATCCCGGCGTTGTACAGCGCCCCCAGCAGCACCACGGCGGGCAGGATTTCCAGCGGAAACACCACCTTCTTGATGTAGCTGACGTTTTCCAGCATCAGCCCGGGCGCGCGGTTGACGGATTCGGCGAACACGTTGAACAGGATCAGGCCGGCGAACAGCAGGAGCGCGAACTCGCCGTGGCCGCCCCCCGACCCGTCGGTGCTCCAGCGGGCCTTGAACACGGTGCGGAAGACGAAGGTGTAGACCGCCAGCATCATCACCGGTGTCAGGATCGCCCACACCATGCCCAGCATCGAGCCGCGATAGCGGGCCATCAGTTCGCGCCGGGCCAGCCGGCCGATCAGCACGCGGTGGGCCCACAGATCGCGGATCATGGCCAACGGCCCGATGGATGCGGGCTTGCTCGATTGTCCGCTGATCACTCTCACTTCACCCTTACGCTTGCTGCGGCGGCAATCACCGGCGAGCCCTCCGCCGATGGCCGCGGAATTTAGAGCAGAAACGGATTTGTGCTCTAGTGTTTTGTACCGCCGGGCCTTTCGCACTGGGCCCGACGCTGCGGCGTTCCAGCCTTTTCTGCGACGCTCTTTTTTGCGACGCCGGGGCGCTCCTTTGTAACATGCGCCCCGCCGGCTAGACGTTTACGGGATGGATGCGTCGGTGTATAGGTCCTGCCGTCCGCACGCAATGCCCGCCCTCCAGGGAACAGACACCGTTTCGCCTCATGATCATCAGCAAGACCCCCCTGCGCATGAGCTTTGTCGGAGGCGGAAGCGACCTTCCGGGCTTTTACCGGCGTCATGGCGGCGCGGTGCTCAGCACCAGCATCGACAAGTTCATCTATGTGAACGTCAACCGCAAATTTGACGACGGCATCCGCATCGCCTACTCCCGGACCGAGGAGGTCTCCAGCATCGACCAGATCGAGCACCAGCTCGTGCGGGCGTGCATGGAGCATCTGGGGCTGGCGGGCGGCATCGAGATCACGACCATCGCCGACATCCCGGCCAAGGGGACCGGTCTGGGCTCCTCCAGCTCCTTCACGGTCGGGCTGCTGCACGCGCTCAACGCCTACCAGGGGCGCTACGTGTCGAAGGAGACGCTGGGCGCCGACAGCTGCCACATCGAGATCGACCGCTGCGGCGAGCCGATCGGCAAGCAGGACCAGTACGCCGCCGCCTATGGCGGGTTCAACCTGATCGAGTTCCACCCCGACGACCGGGTGGCGGTCACGCCGGTGATCTGCCGGCCCGAAACCCTGCAGACCATTGAGGAGAGCATCCTCGTGTTCTACACCGGCATCACCCGCTCGGCCTCGAAGCTGCTGGCCCAGCAGTCGGAGCAGGTGGACCGGCAGGCGGACAAGCAGCAGGTCCTGCGCCGCATGGTGCAGCTGACCCACGACCTGTACGCGGAGATCCAGGGCAACAACGAGGCGGTCTTCGGCGAGATCCTGCACGAGAACTGGATGCTGAAGAAAAGCCTGACCCAGGGCATCAGCACCGACGACATCGACGACTGGTACGCGGCGGCCCGCGCCGCCGGGGCCACCGGCGGCAAGATCCTCGGCGCCGGCGCGGGCGGTTTCCTGATGCTGTACGCGCCCAAGGAGCGGCACGAGGCGATCGCGGCGGCCCTGCCCGCCCTGCGCCGCATCAGGATGGGCTTCGAACGCCAGGGCAGCGCCATCATCTTCTACCAGCGCAACCAGGGGGCTTGAACGCCGTTGGGGCAAAAGAGCGGTTCGGAGACAAGGCGCAAGATTGAGCGAGCACGCCGCCGCCCCAACGCCACCAGGATTCATGCAGGCGCCGTGCGGAGCGCCCGACAAGGCCTGATCCATCCGCCGCGCCGTCACGATCCCGCGCCGACACCGCCTTATCAACGGAAAAGCCCGTCATGCCGGCAAGCCTGAACGACGACATCGCCCATCTCCTCCGGTCCGCGGTGGTCTGCGCCGAACCCCAGCGGCTGGTCTGGCCGCCGCCCTGGGTCGGCCATATCCCCTTCGCCTTCTGGGTGATCGAGCAGGTGCGGCCCGGCTGCCTGGTCGAGCTGGGCACTCACACCGGCAATTCCTACTGCGCCTTCCTTCAGGCGGCGGTCGCCTGCGACCTGCCGCTCAAGGCCTACGCCGTCGACACCTGGGAAGGCGACCCGCAGGCGGGCTATTACGGCGACGAGATCCACAACGCGCTCGCCGCCGACCACGACCGGCTCTATGGCGGGATGTCGCGCCTGCTGCGCATGACCTTCGACCAGGCTCTGACCTACTTCTCCGAAGGCTCCGTCGACCTGCTGCACATCGACGGCCTGCACACCTACGACGCGGTCAAGCACGACTTCGACAGCTGGCTGCCGACGATGAGCACGCGCGGTCTGGTGCTGTTCCACGACATCAACGTGCGCGAACGGGATTTCGGCGTCTGGAAGCTGTGGGAGGAGGTGACGGCCCGCTATCCCACCTTCGCTTTCGACCATTCCAACGGCCTGGGCGTCGCCTATGTCGGCAGCGAGCCGATGCCGGACGGCCTGCGTTGGCTGATCGAGGAGGTCGCGCCGTCGCCCGAGCGGCTGGCCACGGTGCGGCGTTTCTTCGCCCGGCTGGGGGCCGGCCTGTTCGACCGGCTGTGGTCGCAGGAGCGCGCCCGCCTGCTGGACGAGCGGGCGGCGGAGATCCGGCGCTTCAGCGACATGGTGGTGGAGCGCGACGGCCGTCTCGGTGCCCTCTACGCCGAGGTCGATCGCCTGAACCAGGGGATCGCCGACACCGCGTCCGCCCACCAGGCGGAGCAGCGCGCCCTCAGCGACGAGATCGTGGCGCGCGACCGGCGGCTGGGCGAGCTGTACGCGGAGATCGAGCGCCTGCAGGCGGCGATGGACGGGATGCGGGCCGGCCATGAGGAGGAGGCTCATCGCCTGGCCGGCATGGTGGAGGAACGCGACGGCCGGCTGGGCCTGCTGTACCCGGAGGTCGACCGCCTGAACGGCCGCATCCGGGACCTGGAGACCCGGTTGGCGGCCGTCCATGCCTCCTCCTCCTGGCGTCTGACCGCCGGCCTGCGCTGGGGAACGGCGCGTGCCCGGAGGCTGAAGGGCAAGGGCTGCCTCGCCGCCCGGGCCGGCCTGCGCGTCGCCCGGGCCCTGGCCAGCCGGCCGGAGGCGATTCCCGGACGCCTCGCCGCCGCCGTGGGCCACCTGCGTCGGCATGGACCGCGCAGCGCCTTGCGCCGTCTGATCGGCAAGCTCCGTCCGAACGGCGTTCCGGAGGTCGATCCGGGCGCGCTGTTCGACCGCGCCTGGTATCTGGAGCGCAATCCCGACGTGCGCGCCGCCGGCACCGATCCCTGGGCGCACTACGCGACGTCCGGGGCGGCCGAGGGCCGCAACCCGAACCCGCTGTTCGACACCGCCTGGTATCTCGGCCGTTACCCCGACGTGCGGGCGGCGGGCTGCAATCCGCTGATCCATTACCTGCAGACCGGGGCGGCGGAGGGGCGCGATCCCGGTCCCGGCTTCGACACCGACTGGTACCTCGCCTGCAATCCCGACGTGGCGCGGACCGGGGTGAACCCGCTGCTCCATTACCTCGCCTCGGGGAAGGCCGAGGGCCGTGCGCCCAAGCCGGCCGCCGGGACGGACGTCTGGCAGGCCCCGGAGCCGCTGGCCCCTTACGAGGCGTGGATGTCGGTCAACCGGCTGAGCCGGGCCGACGTCGCCGAACTGCGCGCCGCCCTGGCCGAACGGGCCGGGCGGACGCCGACGATCTCGCTGGTCACCCCCGTCTACAACACCGACCCCGCCCTGTTCGGGGAGCTGGTGGACTCGGTGCTGGCCCAGGTCTACGAGAACTGGGAGCTGTGTCTGGCTGACGACTGCAGCCCGTCGCCTCATGTGGCGCCGATGCTGGAGGCCGCGGCGGCCCGCGATCCGCGCATCAAGGTGACCCGGCTGCCGGCGAACGGCGGCATCAGCGCCGCGACCAACGCCGCCGTGGCCATGGCGGGCGGGGAGATCGTCGCCTTCCTCGACCACGACGACCTGATCACCCCGGATTGCCTGGCGGAGCTGGCGCTCTATTACGCCGACCACCCCGACGCCGACATCGTCTACAGCGACGACGACAAGATCGACATGGAGGGGCGGCGCTACGCCCCGCAGTTCAAGCCGGACTGGTCGCCGGTGCTGCTGCTGTCCTTCATGTATTTCGGCCACGTCTTCAGTGTCCGCCGCTCGCTGTTCCAGGAGCTGGGCGGCTTCCGCAAGCCGTTCGACGGCTCGCAGGACTACGACTTCGCCCTGCGCGCCACCGAGCGGGCCCGCCACGTCGGGCATGTGCCCAAGATCCTCTACCACTGGCGCGCGGCGCCCGGATCGACCGCCGTGTCGGCCGACGGCAAGCCGGCCAGCATCGAGGCCGGCCGCCGCGCGGTGGAGGAGGCGATGGCGCGGCGCGGCGTCGCCGACGTCCGGGTGACCCATCCCGACTGGGCCGCCGCCGCCCGCTGCGGCATGTTCGAGATCCGCTTCCCCGACCATGGCCCGTCGGTGACCATCGTCATCCCGACCAAGAACCAGACCGGCTACCTGAAGACCTGCCTGGAGTCCCTGGAGCAGACCACCTACCGCGACTACGACGTGCTGGTGGTCGACAACGAGAGCGACGATCCGGCCGCCATCGCCTATCTGGACTCCCTGCGCTCCAACCCGCGGGTGCGCGTGGAGCGCATCCCGAGCCCGGGCGGCCGCTTCAGCTTCGCCAACCTCAACAACGAGGCGGTGCGGCGCTGCACGGCCGACTACGTTCTGTTTCTCAACAACGACACCAAGGTCATCACGCCGGGCTGGCTCGGGCAGATGATGGGCTACGCCCGCATGCCGGGCGTCGGCGCGGTGGGGGCGCGGCTCTATTTCGAGGACGGCACCATCCAGCACGCCGGCATCGTCCACGGCTATCACGAGGGGCTGGTCGGCCACGCCTTCCGCAACAACCCGCCCCACGACTGGGGCTACATGGGCTTCGTGCGCACGGCGCGGGAGTATTCCGGCGTCACCGCCGCCTGCATGCTGACCCCGCGCGCCCTGTTCGAGGAGCTGGGGGGCTTCGACGAGGTGAACTTCGCCGTCGCCTACAACGACGTCGACTACAGCTACCGGGTGGTGCGCGCGGGCCGGACCTGCGTCTACTGCTCCACCGCCGAGCTGTTCCACTTCGAGGGCAAGTCGCGCGGCTTCCGGGACGACCCGCAGGAGCGGGTGAACTTCCGCCGCCTGTACGGCGACTGGCACGACCGCTGGTACAACCCGAACCTGTCGCTGGAGAACGAGCGCTTCGAACCCGCGACGGTGCGCCCGCAGACCCGGCGGACCGGACCGGTGCGGGCCGTGATGGTGACCCACAACCTCAACCACGAGGGCGCTCCGGCCACGCTGATGGACCTGACCATCGGGCTGGTCGAGCGGGGGGCGGTGTCCGCCCATGTGCTGTCGCCGACCGACGGCCCGCTGCGCGCCATCTACGAGGCGGCGGGAATCGCCGTCCACATCCTGCCCCGCCAGCCGCTGCAGGGCGTGCACGACGCCGCCACCCTGGCGCGGGCGCACGACGCGCTCGCCGCCTGGCTGAAGGAGGTCGGGGCGGAGGTCGTGGTGGCCAACACGCTCCAGACCTTCTGGGCGGTCACCGCCGCGTCCCGCGCCGGGCTGCCCGCGCTGTGGTGCCAACACGAGAGCGAGCCGTGGGAGACCTATTTTGACCATCTGCCGCCGGCGCTCCGCACCGCCGCCTACGGCGCCTTCGCGCAGGCCTACCGGGTGCTCTACGTGGCCGAGGCCACGCGCCGCAGCTGGCGGGCTCTGGACAGCCGCCGCACCTTCCAGGTCATCCGCCACGGCATCCCGCCGCAGCGCCTGGCCGAGGAGGTCTCCCGCTGGGGCCACGCCGACGCCCGTGCCCGGCTCGAGGTCGGCGATGACGAGCTGGTGATCGAGATCGTCGGCACCGTCTGCCACCGCAAGGGCCAGATCGACATGGTGAAGGCCTTCGCCCAGCTGCCCGAGTCGGTGCAGAAGCGGCTGCGCGTGTATCTGGTCGGCCGGGTCGGGGAAGCGGACTACGGCGAGGCCATCGCCGCGGAGATCGCCCGCCTGCCGGCGGCGGTGGCCGACCGCGTGGTGGTCACCGGGCCGGTGGACGATCCGTTCCTGTATTACGCCGCCGCCGACATCTCGGTGTGCACCTCGCTCATCGAAAGCGCGCCGCGGGTGATCGTGGAGGCGATGGCCTGTGGCCTGCCCATCATCACCACCCCGGTGTTCGGCATCCCCGAGCTGGTGCGCGAGGATGTGAACGCCCTGTTCTACCCGGCGGGCGACGCCGGGGCCCTGGCCGCCCTGACCGCCCGGCTGGTGGAGGACGGGGCGCTGCGCCGTCGGCTCGCCTCCAAGAGCCGTGCGGTTCTGGACGGCCAGCCGGGCTTCGCCGAGATGGTCGTGGGCTACGCCGAGGTGCTGCGCCAGGCCGTCAATCTCGACGCCGTTCCGAACGACGGGATGGCCGGCGGGGTCGCCGGCGGGACCGCCCTGGAAACAGTGTCCTGATTCTTTCCAAACCAACCGGATAAAGGTTCGCCATGACGATTTTCATCACCGGCGTCGCGGGTTTCATCGGTTCCAACATCGCCCGCCGGCTGGTGGCGGAAGGGCACCGGGTGGTCGGCTTCGACAATCTGTGCCGGGGGGTGGAAAGCAACCTCGACGGGCTGGTCGGCAACCCGCTGTTCGCCTTCGAGACGCTGGACCTGTCCGACCTCTCCGCCTACCGCGCGGCGCTCGCCCGCGTCCACGCCGCCGATCCGGTGACCGAGGTCTGGCACATGGCCGCCAACTCGGACATTCCGGCCGGCATCGCCGACGCCAACGTCGACCTGCGCGACACCTTCATGACCACCTTCAACACGCTGGAGGTGATGAAGGAGCTGGGCATCAAGACGCTGGCCTTCGCATCCAGCTCGGCCATTTATGGCGACTTCAAGGGCGAGCGCATCCGCGAGGACATGGGGCCGCTGCTGCCCATCTCGAACTACGGCGCCATGAAGCTGGCCTCCGAGGTCGCCATCAGCGCCGCGGTGGAAAGCTGGCTGGACCGCGCCCTGCTGTTCCGCTTCCCCAACGTCATCGGCATCCCCGCCACCCACGGCGTGATCTACGACTTCGTGCACAAGCTGCGCGCCACCCCGGACCAGCTGGAGGTGTTCGGCGACGGCACCCAGCAGAAGGCCTATCTGCACTGCGGCGATCTGATCGACGCGATGATCTTCATCCGCGACAAGGCGCCGGAGAAGCTGGCCTTCTACAACATCGGCCCGGAGGACGATGGCGTGACCGTGCGCTCCATCGCCGAGGAGGTGGTGGCGGTGGCCGCCCCGCAGGCCCGCATCAAGTTCGGCGAGGGCAACCGCGGCTGGGTCGGCGACGTGCCGAAGTTCGCCTACTCCACCGAGAAGCTGCGGACGCTGGGCTGGGCGCCCCGTCTGGATTCCCAGGCCGCCATGCGGCTGGCGGTGCGCCAGATCGTCGAGCAGTCCTTTTAAGTCCAGGCGTTCTCAGGAAGGAGTGGAGATCATGCGGCAGGCCGTCATTCTGGCGGGGGGCAAGGGAACCCGCTTGCGCGAGCGTCTGGGCGGCCTGCCCAAGCCGCTGATCGACATCGTCGGCATGCCGCTGCTGGAGCGGCAGATCCTGCTGGCCAAGCAGCACGGCATCGACGACATCCTGATCCTGGTCAACCACGCGGCGGAGCACATCGTCGATTTCTGCGCCCGCCGCGACAACTGGGGCCTGAACATCGCCTGCATCGACGACGGCGAGCCGCGCGGCACCGCCGGAGCGACGCTGGCGATCCTGGACCGTCTGGCCGACGAGTTTCTGGTCATCTACGGCGACACCATGCTGGAGGTCGACCTCGACCGCTTCGTGGCCTTCCACCGCGCCCGGCCCGACGCGGCGGCGACGCTGTTCGTCCACCCCAACGACCATCCCCACGATTCCGATCTGGTGGAGGCGGAGGAGGACGGGCGCATCGCCGCCTTCCACCCCTACCCCCACGATCCCGACCGCCATTACCCGAACCTGGTCAACGCCGCGCTCTACTGCGTGCGGCGCGCCGCGCTGGAGCCGTGGCGGGGCACGCCCGGCATGCTGGACTTCGGCAAGGACCTGTTCCCGGCGATGCTGGAGCGCGGGTTGACGCTGCAGGCCTACAACAGCCCGGAATACATCAAGGATTGCGGCACCCCGGCCCGGCTGGACAAGGTGTGCGGCGACCTCACCTCCGGCCGCATCGCGCGGGCCAGCCTGTCCGTGCCGCAGGCGGCGGTGTTCCTCGACCGCGACGGCACCATCAACCTCGACGGCGGCCACATCGCCAGCCCGGACCGCTTCGAGCTGCTGCCCGGCGTCGGCCCGGCGATCCGCCGGCTCAACCGCTCCGACTACCGCGCCATCGTGGTGACCAACCAGCCGGTGCTGGCGCGCGGCGACTGCGACGCCGCCGGCCTGACCGCCATCCACAACAAGATGGAAACCCTGCTGGGCCGGGACGGCGCCTATCTCGACCGCATCTATCATTGCCCGCACCACCCCGACCGGGGCTTCCCGGGCGAGGTGCCGGAACTGAAGATCGCCTGCGACTGCCGCAAGCCCGCCACCGGCATGATCGAGCGCGCCGTCGCCGAACTGAACGTCGATCCAGCGCGCTCCTGGATGGTCGGCGACACCACCGTGGACATGATGACCGCCCGCCGCGCCGGCCTGCGCGCCGTTCTGGTGGAAACCGGGGAAGGCGGCCTGGACGCCCGCCACGGCGCGGTTCCCGACTACGCGTTCCCCGACCTGCCGGCGGCGGTGGACTTCATCCTCGACGGGCACCCGCGCCTGCTGGCGCAGTGCGACGCGCTGACCGCCGACGTCGCGGCGGGCGACATCATCGTCGTGGGCGGGCTGGCCCGGGGCGGCAAGAGCACCTTGGCGGCCGGCTTGGCGGAGAGCCTGCGTGCCCGCGGCCTCGGCGCGGCGGTGGTCGCCACGGACCGCTGGCTGCGGCCGGCGGCGGAGCGGCAGGACGGGGTTCTCGGCCGGCACGACATGGCCGAGCTCACCGCGGTGACCGCCGCCTTGGCCGGGCGCGTGGCGACTCCCGGCGGAACGCGGCTGGAGGTTCCCGTCTACGACAAGAAGGCTCGCGGCCCGGCCCGCCACCGCGAGGTCCTGGAGATCCCCGCCGGCGCGGTGCTGGTGGTGGAGGGCGTGGCCGCCTTGTCGCTGACGGACGCGCTGACCGAAGCGCTGTCCGGCACCGGACGGCGGGTCCACGCCCTGGCCGTCGAAGCGGACGAGGAGGTCCGCCACCGGCGCATCCTGCGCGAATACGCGCGGCGCGGCATGGCGCCGGACGAGGCCGAGGCGCTGTACCGCAGCCGGATGGAGGACGAGGCCCCGGTGATCCGGGCGGCCGTTCCCGCCGCCGCCCGGCGCGTCCGGCTGGACCCGTCGGACGAATGACTCCGAACCGTCACGCGGGGCGCTTTGACATCGCGGGTTGTTTTTGCGACTTTCACCGGGATTTCGCACCCTTTTCTCCCAATGCGCTCCAAAAAGGATCACGGCCCTGTCTGTGGTGATGTCCACCCGTTCCGACGCCGGTGAGATGGCGGATACGCACCGATCGCCGCAGGAGGAGGCTCCGCCGCTCGTCGTCGACGTCGACGGCACGCTCCTGCGCACCGATCTTCTCTACGAAAGCGTCATCCTGCTTCTGCGGCACCGTCCATGGTGCGTTTTCCTGCTGCCCTTCTGGCTCCTCGCCGGCAAGGCGGTGATGAAGCGCGAGATCGCGCGCCGGGTGCAGCCCGACATCGCCAGCCTGCCCATCCACGAGGAGCTTCTGGCGTGGCTTTGGGAAGAGCGCAGGAAGGGCCGCCGGCTTGCCCTGATCTCGGCCTCCGACGAACGGCTCGTCCAGAGCGTCGCCGCGCGCTGCGCGGGCCTGTTCGATGTGGTGGCCGGCAGCGACGGCACGACCAACCTCGCCGGTTCCGCCAAGCTCGTCGCCATCGAGCGGCTGTTCGGCCCGCGCTTCACCTATGCGGGGGACGGCAAGCACGACATCGTCATCTGGGAGCGTTGCCGCTCGGCCGTTCTGGTCGGGCGCACCGCGGCGCTGGGCCGTCTCCTGTCGCCGTCGGTGACGGTCGCGACGGCCTTCGACGTTCCGCGGGCGGGCCTGAAGACCTGGATGCGGGCGCTGCGCCTGCATCAGTGGGCCAAGAACACCCTGCTGTTCGTCCCGCTCCTGCTGTCCGGGCGCATCTTCAGCCTGCATGACGTGGCTCTGGTCCTGCTCGCCTTCGTGGTGTTCGGGCTGCTCGCGTCCGGCTCCTATCTGGTCAACGATCTGCTGGATCTGGCGGCGGATCGCCAGCACCGGTCGAAGCGCAACCGTCCGTTGGCCTCGGGCGAACTGCCGACGCTGCATGGGCTGCTCGCCATTCCCGTCATCGCGGTGGTGGTGGGCGCGCTTCTGCTGCCGCTGCCCTCCGCCTTCGCCGCTGCGGCCGGAGCCTACCTCGTCATCACGCTGGCCTACTCGCTGTGGCTGAAGCGCAAGCCGATCCTCGACATGCTGGTGCTGGCGCTGCTCTTCACCTTGCGCATCGTGGCCGGCATCGCCGCGGTGGGGACCGCGATGTCGCCGTGGCTGCTGGCCTTCTCGATGTTCTTCTTCCTCAGCCTCGCCTGCATCAAGCGCTACAGCGAATGCCTGGTGATGAAGGAACAGGGTGTCCAGGCGATTCCCGGGCGCGGCTACCGGACCGGCGATGCGCCGTGGCTGATGAGCATGGGGGCGGCGAGCGGCTTCTGCTCCACCCTGATCTTCTTCATCTTCCTGACCGACGCGCAGTCGCCGATGTCGCATTACAGCACACCGGAATGGCTGTGGCTGATCTGCGGGATTCTCGGCTACTGGCTGGGCCGCGCGTGGCTGCTGGCCGGACGCGGCGAGATGCACGACGACCCCGTGCTCTTCGCCGTCAAGGACCGCCTGTCGCTGTGCCTGGGCGCCCTGTGCGCGGTGTCCATCCTGCTGGCCAACTTTGCGTGAGCCGTCTGAGACCGCGATGCCCCCCTCCCCTTCCCACGGCCCCTTCCGCGACAGCAGCGGTCCCCTGTCATGGGGACGCATCGTCCGCGCCCCGCACCGGGTGGCGCGGCCGGGCGGCCGGGCGGAGGCCGCCGCCGCCCTGACGGCGCTCCCGCCGGGCGAGACGCTGCTTGCCTGCGGCATGGGGCGTTCCTACGGGGACAGCGGCCTCAATCCCGGCCATTGCCTGATCGACATGCGCGGGCTCGACCGCTTCGTCGCCTTCGATCCCGACACCGGCGTCCTGGAGTGCGAGGCCGGCGTCACCCTGGCCGACATCCTGCGCCTGCTCGACCGGCGCAACCGGCCGGGGCGCTCCTGGTTCCTGCCGGTCACCCCGGGGACCAAGTTCGTCACCGTCGGCGGCGCCATCGCCAACGACGTGCACGGCAAGAACCACCACAGCGCGGGGTGCTTCGGCAACCATGTGCTGTCGCTGGAACTGCTGCGTTCCGACGGCGCCCTGCTCCGTTGTGCGCCCGACGAGAACGCGGCGCTGTTCGCCGCGACCATCGGCGGGATCGGCCTGACCGGGGTGATCCTGTCGGCGCGCATCCAGCTGAAGCCGGTGCCGGGGCCGTGGCTGGAGAGCGAGGACATCCGCTACAGCGATCTGGACGCCTTCCATGATCTGGCGGAGGAGTCGGTCGCCGACTGGGAGTACACGGTCGCCTGGATCGATTGCCTGGCGCGCGGCCCCCAGCTCGGCCGCGGCATCTTCTCGCGGTCCCGCCACACCGCGGACGGCCCGGCGGGCAGCCCGGCCAGGGCGGCGGCCTTCGAGCCGCGCTTCTCCATGCCGGTCGAGCTGCCCAACCTCGCGCTCAACCACCTGTCCGTCTCTGCCTTCAACGCGCTCTACTGGCGCAAGGCGCCGCCGCGGCCGGTCGCGCGCGTCCTGCCCTGGGATCCGGTGTTCTACCCGCTCGACGCGATCGGCCAGTGGAACCGCATGTACGGCCGGCGCGGCTTCTACCAATTCCAGTGCGCCGTTCCCAAGGCGACGGCGCGGGACGCCGTGCGCGAGCTGATGCGCACCATCGCCGCCGCGGGAGAGGCCTCCTTCCTGGCGGTGCTCAAGACGCTGGGCGGCCGGCCCTCGCCCGGCCTGATGTCCTTCCCCATGCCGGGAGCGACGCTGGCGCTCGACCTGCCCAACAACGGGCCGCGCACGCACAGCCTGCTCGACCGCCTGGAGCGCATCGCCGGCGAGGCGGGCGGGCGTGTCTACCCGGCCAAGGACGGGGCCGTCTCGTCCGGCGCCTTCCGGCGCGGCTACCCGCGGCTGGACGAATTCGCGCGGCACGTCGACCCACGCTTCTCCTCCGGCTTCTGGCGGCGGGTCGATGGCGCGGCGGCCGGATCGGGAGCGAACAAGGAAGAACCCACATCATGAAGCGTGTCCTGATCTTCGGCGCGACCTCGGCCATCGCCGAGGCCACCGCGCGTCTCTTCGCGGCCGAAGGCGCCCGGTTGTTCCTGGTCGGCCGCAACCCCGAGAAGCTGGAGGCGGTGCGCCGCGACCTGCAGGCCCGCGGGGCCGAGGCGGTGGAGACGGCCGTGGCCGACCTCGCCGACCCGGCGCTGCACAAGGGCCTGGTGGAGCGCGCCTGGGCCAGCCTGGGCGGCATCGACGCCGCCCTGATCGCCCACGGCACGCTGTCGGACCAGCGGGCCTGCGAGGCCGATTCCGCCCTGGCCCTGTCGGAGATCGCCGGCAATTTCCTCAGCCCCGTCTCGATCCTCACCCACCTCGCCAACGCGATGGAGGTCCAGCACCGCGGGGCCATCGCCGTCATCGGCTCGGTGGCCGGCGACCGCGGGCGGCAGAGCAACTACGTCTACGGCAGCGCGAAGGGCGGCCTGCGCGTCTTCGTCGAAGGGCTGCGCCACCGCATGGGGCCGAAGGGCGTCGCGGTGACCCTGGTCGAGCCCGGGTTCGTCGACACCCCGATGACCGCCGCCCTGCCCAAGGGCGGCCCCCTGTGGGCCACGCCCGACCGCGTGGCGCGCGACATCCATAAGGCCTTGAACCGCGGCCCGGCGGTGCTCTACACCCCGTGGTTCTGGCGCTGGATCATGCTGGTCATCCGCCACGTGCCGGATGCGATCTTCCAACGAACTCGGCTTTGAGGGCCACCTCCACCATGTCCAACAGCGTGCCGAACACCTCCCTCGTGAAGCCGGACGACAAGCTGGTCCTGTTCGGCGGCGCCGGCCTGGTCGGCCAGAACCTCGTGGTGCTGCTGAAGGAGCAGGGCTTCACCAACCTCGTGGTGGTGGACAAGCATCCCGCCAACAGCGCCATCCTGCGCCGGCTGCACCCCGACGTGACGCTGATCGAGGCCGACATGGCCGAGGCCGGCCCGTGGGAGGACTGCGTCGCGGGGGCCGCGGCGGTGGTCATGCTGCAGGCCCAGATCGGCGGCGAGATCGAGGCGGAGTTCAACCGCAACAACATCGTCTCGACGGAGCGGGCGCTCGCCGCCTGCCGCCGGCACGAGGTGCCCTACATCGCGCACATCAGCTCCTCGGTGGTCAACTCCCTGGCGCGCGACTGGTACACCGAGACGAAGAAGGCGCAGGAGAAGCTGGTGGTGGAGAGCGGGATCGCCCACTGCGTGCTCCGCCCGACGCTGATGTTCGGCTGGTTCGACCGCAAGCATCTGGGATGGCTGTCGCGCTTCATGAAGCGGATGCCGGTGTTCCCGATCCCCGGCCACGGGCGCTACATGCGCCAGCCGCTCTACGTCATGGACTTCTGCCGGATCATCCTGTCCTGCCTGCAGACGCGACCGAACGGCGGCGCCTACAACATCACCGGGCGCGAGAAGATCGACTACATCGACATCATCCGCACCATCAAGCGCACGACCGGCGCCCGGGCGAGGGTCCTGACCATCCCCTACGGCCTGTTCTGGCTTCTGCTGAAGACCTACGCGGTGGTCGACAAGAATCCGCCCTTCACGACGAAGCAGCTGAAGGCGCTGTCGACGCCCGACGATTTCGAGCTGATCCCCTGGTGGGACATCTTCAAGGTCCCGCCGACTCCCTTCGAAGAGGCGGTGCGCAAGACCTACGGTCCCGGCGAATACGCCGACGTGGTCCTCGAATTCTGAAGCGGACTGCAATCCAAGGGAGTGTTTGCGCGATGACCGATGTGGCCGTGATCGGCGCCGGCGCCATGGGGCTGGCCGCCGCCTACCATCTTCTGAAGGCCGGGCACCGGGTGGAGGTGTTCGAGGCCGACGACCGTCCGGGCGGAATGGCGGCGCATTTCGATTTCGACGGCCTGTCGATCGAGCGCTTCTACCATTTCCTGTGCAAGGCGGATGCGCCGACCTTCGCGCTGATGGAGGAGCTGGGGATCGCCGACGCGGTCCGCTGGCGGCCGACCCATATGGGTTATTTCTACCAGGGCCGGCTGCACCCCTGGGGCGATCCGCTGTCGCTGCTGCGCTTCCCGCATCTGGATCTTCTCACCAAGCTGCGCTACGGCGCGCAGATGTTCCTGTCCACCAAGCGGACGGACTGGCGTCCGCTCGACCGGGTCCACGCCGACGACTGGGTGCGCGCCTGGGGCGGCGAGCGCGCCTGGACGGTGCTGTGGGAGAAGCTGTTCACGCTGAAGTTCTACGAGCTCAGCCACGACATCTCGGCGGCCTGGATCTGGACCCGCATCAAGCGCGTCGGCACCTCGCGCCGGAGCGTGTTCCAGGAAGAGCTGGGCTACATCGAGGGCGGGTCGGAAACCCTGGTCCGGCGGCTGGTCGAGCGCATCGAGGCGATGGGCGGGCGCATCCACCTGTCCTGCCCGACCAGCGAGATCCAGGTGGAGGACGGCAAGGTCACCGGCATCATCGCCGGCGGCGAGCGGCGGCCCTTCGGCGCCGTCATCAGCACGGTGCCGATGCCGCTGATTCCCGCGATGATCCCGGGCCTGCCCGGCGCGTTGAAGGAGCGCTACGCCGCCCTGCGCAACATCGGCGTCGTCTGCGTCGTCCACAAGCTGAAGAAGCCGGTCACCCGCAACTTCTGGCTCAACACCAACGACGACCGGATGGCGATTCCCGGCATCATCGAATTCTCGAACCTGCGGCCGCTGGGCAAGGACCATGTGGTCTTCGTGCCCTACTACATGCCGCAGGACAATGCGAAGTTCGCCCAGCCGGACCAGGCCTTCATCGACGAGTCCTTCGGCTACCTGAAGATGGTCAACCCCGACCTGGGCGATGCCGACCTTGCGGCCTCGGCGGTCGGTCGGCTGAAATATGCCCAGCCGGTCTGCCCGCCGGGCTTCCTGGACATGGTGCCGCCGGTGGTCACGCCGATCGGCGGGCTGCAGATCGCCGACACCTCCTCCTACTATCCGGAGGACCGCGGCATCGCCGAGAGCGTGCGCATCGCCAAGGAGATGGCGGAGCGTGTGTCGTGATCCGGCGGCTGCGGGAAAGCCAATTCGTCCGCTTCCTGGTGACCGGCGGCATCGCCGCCGGTGTGAACGTGGTGTCCCGCTATCTCCTGATGTCGACGATGAGCTACCGCTGGGCGGTCGTTGTCGCCTACCTGTGCGGCATGACCACGGCCTGGCTCCTGTCGCGCCTGTTCGTCTTCCAGAGTTCCGGCCGGAGTTGGGCCGACGAGTATGGGCGCTTCGCCTTGGTCAACATGGTGGCGGCCGCCCAGGTCTGGCTGATTTCGGTCGGGCTCGCCGAATATCTGTTCCCTGCCGTCGGCTTCACCTTCCATCCCGAGGACGTGGCGCATCTGATCGGCGTCGTCGTCCCGGTGTTCTCAAGCTACATCGGCCACAAGCATTTCAGCTTCGCCCGCAAGGGGACCGCGCAGGGGGCGGGGTAACGCATCCGCGTCCTGTTGCCCATGGCCGCCCACGAGTCTCAGGCCAGCCGCGCCGCCACCTCGTCGGCGATGGCGAGGCAGGAGGTCAGACCCGGTGATTCGATGCCGAACAGGGTGACGAGGCCGGGGATGCCGTGCGCTTCCGGCCCCAGGATCAGGAAATCGGCCTGCGGCTGGCCGGGGCCGCCCAGCTTCGGACGGACACCGGCGTAGGCCGGCACGAGGGCGCCGTCGGGCAGGCCCGGCCAGTAGCGCCGGACCTCGCCGTAGAAGCTCTCGGCGCGCCGAGGATCCACCGCGTAGTCGATGCGGTCGTAATCCTCCGGCACCAGCCATTCCACGTCGGGGCCGAAGCGGGCCTGTCCGGCGAGGTCGAGCGTCAGGTGGACGCCCAGGCCGCCCTCCACCGGGACCGGGTAGACCAGCCGTGAAAAGGGGGAGCGCCCCCGGGTCAGGGCGTAATAGTTGCCTTTGGCCAGAACGCGCGGGGGGATCCGATCCGCGGGAAACCCCTCCAGGCTCCGTGCCACGGTCCAGGCGCCCAGCCCGGCGGCGTTGACCAGGGTGGTGCAGGCGATGCGCACCGGCTCCGCACCGCCGACCGCCAGTTCGAAGCCGTCGGCGGTGCGGTGGCCGCGCTCCAGCGGGCTCCGCAAGGCGAGCATGGCGCCGGAGTCCTCCGCGTCGCCCTGAAGGGCCAGCATCAGCCCGTGGCTGTCGATGATGCCGGTGGAGGGCGACAGCAGGGCGCCGACGCAGCGCAGGTTCGGTTCCAGCGCGGCCGCCTCGGCGGCGGAAAGCGCGCGCAGATCGTTTACCCCGTTGGCCGCGGCCTGCGCCTGGATGGCCGCCAGGCGAGGCAGCTGGGCTTCCTCGGTGGCGACGATCAGCTTGCCGATGCGCTGGTGCGCGACGCCATGCGCGGCGCAGAAGGCGTACAGCGCGTCGCGCCCGGCCACGCACAGCCGCGCCCGGACGCTTCCCGTGGGGTAATAGAGTCCGGCGTGGATGACCTCGGAATTGCGCGAACTGGTGCCCGTGCCGATGGCCTCGGCGGCTTCCAGAATCACCACGTCCCGGCCGGCGCGCGCCAGCCGCCGGGCGACCGCCAGCCCGATCACTCCGGCCCCCACCACGACGCAGTCCACCCGCTCCATCGCGTTCCTCTCCGCTCCGCTGCGCCTGCTTCACCGCGCATGACCATAGAAACGCCAGACGGGCTGTGCCGCACAAGGCTGTAGCGCCCCGCGCCGTGCCGTTTCCTCCGCGGACAGGGAAAAGCGGCACGGGAACCCCCCCCCCCCCCGCTCCGCCTGTCCCAAAGCTGCCCCCATGTCGGAAGGCGGTGCGACGACCGGAGCGTCGAAGGAGGGTGGGCGTAACGCGAAAGGGGGGTGGACGCATCCGCATGATGGGCGCCCGCGCCCCCTCTCCCTTCGAAAATGCGGTGTAGGAAGAGCGCTAGCCCCTCGCGCCCCTCTTCCGGAGGTTCCGGATTATCTGGGTGTCTCCAATAAAATCAGAAATATGCGACTGACGAACTCACTTTGGCCGTGCCTGTCTTTTGGCGCGTCACGGTAATACGGAGGAGCTTGGATTATTTCTTCTTAGAGGATTGCAGGAATACGCCATGAAAATTCATGTCATAGGATGTCGCCACCTTCCCAATGTCCGCGAAGGAGGCGATCTGGCATCCCAACGATCACAACAAAATCCACGGAGAGTCTCCCTTGACCGAAGTCATCATCGCGGACGCTGGCCTTGAGGATCTCGACGGACTGCTCAGCCACCGCCGTCCCGGCGTTCAGGTCACGCTCGTCTCCGCCACCGACGATGGCCATGCCGTGCTGGCCGCGGCCCTCGCCGCGCGCCCGTCCGTCCTGCATCTCGTCGCCCATGGCGAGCCGGGGCGGGTGCTGATCGGCTCCAGCCCGCTGGACGCGCGGTCGCTGCTCGACCGTTCCTGGCCGGACGCGCGCGGCACCGAGATCCACATCCACGCCTGCCATGCCGGTGCGGGCGAGGCGGGCCGCCTGTTGCTCGACCGTTTGACCGCCGCCACGGGCGCCACGGTCGCCGCGTCCTCGGGGCCGGTCGGCCCGGCGGAGCGCGGCGCGTCCTGGAAGCTCGACGTGCACACCGCGCCGGTCTTCACCCCCTCCCCCTTCGCCGGGGTCGAGGGAGCCGGTGCGCGCGGCTGGGCCCATGAGCTGGCCGTGACCGGCACGCCGACCGACGGCAACGACACGCTGACCAGCGATGACGCGGCGGACAACATCAACGGCGGGGCCGGCAACGACATCCTGATCGGCAACGGCGGCAACGACACGCTGATCGGCGGCATCGGGCACGACACGATGGACGGCGGCGCCGGGGCCGATGTGTTCGATGGCGGCGACGGCTTCGACGTCGTCACCTACGAGAACGCCACCGCCGGCATGGTCATCGACATCGGCAACCCGGCGAACAGCACCGGCGATGCCGCGGGCGACACCTTCACCGGCATCGAGCGCTGGATCGGCTCCAACTTCGCCGACACGATGGTGGCCGGAAACGACCCCGTGTGGTTCTGGGGCCATGCGGGCGACGACGTGGAGATCGGCGGGGCCGGCAACGACACGATGGAGAGCGGCGACGGCAACGACACCGTCTATGGCGGCGCCGGTGACGACCAGATCTACAGCCGCGCCGACAACGACGTGCTCTATGGCGAGGACGGCAACGACCTGATCTACGGCGGCTGGGGCAACGACATGCTCGACGGCGGCGCCGGCAACGACACCCTGTTCGGCGAGGGCGACGCCGACACCATGTACGGCGGCGCCGGCGACGACAGCATGGACGGCGGCCAGGGCAACGACCTGATGTACGGTGGCGACGGCAACGACACGCTGATCGGCGGCATCGGGCACGACACCATGGAGGGCGGCGCCGGTGCCGACGTGTTCGACGGCGGCGACGGCTTCGACGAGGTCACCTACGCGAACTCGACCGCAGGGATCATCCTGGACCTGCGCAACCCGGCGAACAGCACGGGCGACGCCGCGGGCGACAGCTTCACCAACATCGAGCGCTGGATCGGCAGCGAGTTCGACGACCAGCTGATCGGCAACGACAACGGCGTCTGGTTCTGGGGCCATGGCGGCAACGATCTCGAGATCGGCGGCGCCGGCAACGACACGATGGAAAGCGGCATCGGCAACGACACGATCTACGGCGGCGGCGGCGACGACCGGGCCTTCGGTCGGGCCGACGACGACATGCTGTACGGCGAGGCCGGCAACGACCTGCTGGCCGGCGGCGGCGGCAACGACATGCTCGACGGCGGCACCGGCAACGACACGCTGATCGGCGACTGGGGCGTCGACACCATGATCGGCGGCGACGGCGACGACGTCTTCTACAGCGGCGCGCACGATCCGCTGCCCGAGGCCGACATCATCCAGGGCGGGGCCGGCAACGACACCTTCATCATCGCCGCGCAGAGCGACGCCGGCACGGTCTCCTACGACGGCGGCGACGGCACCGACACGCTGCGCATCAGCTCCGACAACGTCGCCGATCCGGAAAACAAGATCACCACGGCGACGCCACAGATCGACATCTCCGGGATGACCCTGACCAGCGTGGAGAGGCTGGAACTGGTCGGCAGCGTCCGCCACACGGTGACGATGACCATGGCCCAGGCCAACGGCTTCACCAGCGGCATCACTGGCGCCACCGGCGGCGACGTCTTCACCATCACCGGCACGGCGCTGTCCGGGACGGTCACCGCCGGCAACGGCAGCCAGCTCACCGCCGGGCAGGTCCAGGCGGAGACGGTGAACGGCGTCACCCTGCTGCACATCGGCACCGACGCCACGGCGGGCGCCGACGTCACCCTGCGCTTCGCCGGGGGCTTCACGGCGGACCAGTTCCAGGTCAGCGGCAGCGGGATCACCCTGAGCGGGACGCCCTCGACGCCGAGCACGGAGCCGCCGACCACGACTCCTCCGACGACCGAACCGCCGACCACCACCCCGCCGACCGGTACCGAGCCGCCGGTGGACAACCGTCCTTTCGCGTCGATGCAGCGCACGGTGGGGGGCGTGACGGAGGACGTGAAGGCCTACGCCTACGACGGTCCGGTCTCTGGCCTGCAGTGGAGCTTCCTGGGCGACGACCGCGGCGAGGTGCTGGGCGGCTCCGACGGCAACGACTTCCTCAACCTGCTGGGCGGTGACGACGCGGCGGCGGGCGGCGGCGGCGACGACGTGCTGGACGGCGGTGCCGGCTCCAACTGGCTGATCGGCGGTGCGGGTAAGGACACCTTCTTCGTCGACGCCCGCGGCGGCCAGATCACCTGGTCCACCGTCACCGATCTGGAGCAGGGCGAGTGGTCCACCCTGTGGGGCTACAAGGAGGGCGTCTCCAAGCTGTCCTGGGAGGAGATGGGCGGTGCCGAGGGCTACAAGGGCGCCACGGTCCGCTGCGACATCGACGGCAATGGCACCATCGACGCCAGCATGACCTTCACCGGCAAGTCGGTGGGTGCGATGAGCATGACCACCGGCTCGGTGGGTGACCAGAGCTACATCGCGTTCATCAACCTGTGACCGCGGATCACGCGGTTCAAAACGCCGTGATCTGAAACGGCCCGCAAAGCGCCGGCCCGGAGTCCGCTCCGGGCCGGCTTTTTTGCGCTCTGCGGCCTGCTCTGGCGGCCCGGTTCGGTTGTCAGGACGAATAAGGTTAGCCCTTTTGGGCAAGGCCTGCCCCGAAATTTCAGGGCGCGGTCGCCATATTTTCTTCAATTACCCCTTGATGGGGAAAGTTTATATTCAGTTCTCATAGGACTTTGACCGATCATATGAGTAAAGAGTTTTCCGTTATCAAGTAAGATAACGCACTAATTAAGTTCCCGTGATGACGATGTGTTATTTCTTCTTGGGCAATTGCAGGATGCCTCTCCGAAGGCGCATGTGAATGGGTGTCGCGCTACCCCGTATCCGTGAACGATGCGACCGGGCGCCCCAGCGATCACAACAAAATCCACGGAGAGTCTCCCTTGACCGAAGTCATCATCGCGGACGCTGGACTTGAGGATCTCGACGGGCTGCTCAGCCGCCGCCGTTCCGACGTCCAGGTCACACTCGTCTCCGCCGCCGACGATGGCCATGCCGTGCTGGCTGCCGCTCTCGCCGCCCGTCCGTCCGTCCTGCATCTGGTCGCCCATGGCGAGCCGGGGCGGGTCCTGATCGGCTCCAGCCCGCTGGACGCCGGGTCGCTGCTCGACCGCTCCTGGCCGGACGCGCGCGGCACCGAGATCCACATCCACGCCTGCCACGCCGGTGCGGGCGAGGCGGGCCGCCTCCTGCTCGACCGTCTGGCCGCCGCCACCGGTGCGGTGGTCGCCGCCTCGTCGGGGCCGGTCGGCCCGGATGCGCTGGGCGCGTCCTGGACGCTCGACCGCAGCACCGCGCCCGTCGTCACCCCCTCCCCCTTCGCGGGCACCGAAGGCTGGTCCCATGTGCTGGCCGTCACCGGCACCACGACGGCGGGTCCCGACCTGCTGACCAGCGACGATGAGCCCGACGTCATCGAGGGCGGCGCCGGCAACGACACGCTGATCGGCGGTGGCGGCAACGACACGCTGATCGGCGGGGCCGGTGCCGACGTGCTGAATGGCGGTACCGGTTTCGACGAGGCGTCCTACGAGACCGCCACCACGGGCCTCGTGCTCGACCTGCTGACTCCGGGGAACAGCACGGGTGACGCCGCGGGCGACACCTTCATCGACATCGAGCGCTGGGTCGGCAGCAACTTCGACGACACCATGGTGGCCGGCAACGACCCCGTGTGGTTCTGGGCCCATGACGGCGCCGATTCGGTGACCGGCGGCGCCGGGAACGACACGCTGGAGAGCGGCAACGGCAACGACACCGTCCATGGCGGCGCCGGCAACGACCAGATCTTCGGGCGCGCCGACGACGACATGCTCTACGGCGACGACGGCGATGACCTGCTGGTCGGCGGTGGCGGCAAGGACAGCCTCATGGGCGGTGCCGGCAACGACACGCTGATCGGCGACTGGGACGCCGACACCATGATCGGCGGCGACGGCGACGACGTCTTCTACAGCGGTGAACACGGCACCATGGACGAGGCCGACGTCATCCAGGGCGGGGCCGGCAACGACACCTTCATCATCGCCGCCCAGGGCGACGCCGGCACGGTCTCCTACGACGGCGGCACCGGCACCGACACGCTGCGCATCAGCTCCGACGACGTGACCGATCCGGAAGGCAAGATCACCACGGCGACGCCGCAGATCGACCTCTCCGGCATGACCCTGACCAGCGTGGAAAATCTCGACCTGGTCGGCAGCGTCCTCCACGCGGTGACGATGACCATGGCCCAGGCCAACGGCTTCACCAGCGGCATCACCGGCGCCATGGTGGGCGACGCCTTCACCGTCACCGGCACGGCGATGTCCGGGACCGCCACCGCCGGCAACGGCAGCCAGCTCACCGCCGGGCAGGTCCAGGCGGAGACGGTGGACGGCGTCACCCTGCTGCACATCGGCACCGATGCCACGGCGGGTGCCGACGTCACCCTGCGCTTCGCCGGCAGCTTCACCGCCGGTCAGTTCCAGGTCAGCGGAAGCACCGTCACGCTGGTGGACGCCCCCACCACGCCGCCGACCACGGAGCCCCCGACCACCGAACCTCCCACCACGACGCCCCCGACGACGGAGCCGCCGACCACCACGCCTCCGACGACCGAACCGCCGACCACCACCCCGCCGACCGGCACCGAGCCGCCGGTGGACGACCGTCCCTTCGCGTCGATGCAGCGCACGGTGGACGGCGTGACGGAGGACGTGAAGGCCTACGCCTACGACGGTCCGTTCTCGGGTCTGCAGTGGAGCTTCCTGGGCGACGACCGCGGCGAGGTGCTGGGCGGTTCCGACGGCAACGATTTCCTCAACCTGCTGGGCGGCGACGATGCGGCCTGGGGCGGGGCGGGCGACGACGTGCTGGACGGCGGTGCCGGCTCCAACTGGCTGATCGGCGGCTCGGGCAAGGACACCTTCTTTGTCGATGGCCGCGGCGGCGCGACGACCTGGTCCACCGTCACCGATCTGGAGCAGGGCGAGTGGTCCACCCTGTGGGGGTATCAGGAGGGTGTCTCCAAGCTGTCCTGGGAAGAGATGGGCGGTGCCGAGGGCTACAAGGGCGCCACGGTCCACTGCGACATCGACGGCAACGGCACCATCGACGCCAGCATGACCTTCACCGGCAAGGCCGTGGGCGCGATGAGCATGACCACCGGTTCGGTGGACGGCCAGAACTACGTCGCCTTCATCAATCTGTAAGGCGAGGCAATCTGTAAGGCGAGGCGGTTCCAAACGCGCCGGCCCGGGGGACGCTCTCCCCCGGGCCGGCTTTTTCCTGTTGATGCCGGCTGTTGATGCAACAGGAGTGACCGTCAACCTTGACCGATTCGGGGCTCCGTCGTATCGGTTGAACACGGCAAGCGCATTCGCTGTGGAGGTTGACGTGCGTGGCGAAGACATGAGGCTCCTGCGGGAGGAGCGCAAACTCTCACAGCCGGATTTCGCGGCCTGGCTGAACGAACGGCTGGAACGGCGCTACGACCGCTCCAAGATCTCCCGGTGGGAAAGCAACAGCGAGAAGATCCCCGACGCGGTGGTCCGCTTCCTGCTGAAGGAGACGACGGTGGTGGACGGCAAGCACGGCCCGGCGCTGGTCGTCTGCCTCGCCAACCAGAAGGGCGGGGTCGGCAAGACCACCTGCACGGTCAACACCGCCAGCATCCTGGCGCGCGAGGGCTACCGCGTGCTGATCATCGACGCCGACCCGCAGGCCAACGCCACGGCGCATCTCGGCATCGACCTGATCGAGTACGAGGAGGGCCGGCGCAAGTCGCTCGCCCATGTGCTGCGCGAAGAGGTCGCCGTCGAGGACATCGTGGTTCCGGTGGGCGACATCGGGCTGGAGATCGCCCCGTCGAGCATCGAGCTGGCGTCGGTCGAGGTGGAACTGACCGCCGACCCCAGCGGCCCGATGGCCCTGCGGGAGCGGCTGCAGGACGCGCGGGCCGCCTACGATTTCATCTTCATCGACTGCCCGCCGAACCTGGGCCAGTGCACGGCCAACGGCCTGGTCGCGTCGGACGTCATCGTGATCCCCTGCCAGACCGAGTATCTGTCCTCCATCGGCGTGAACCATCTGCTGAAGACGATCAACAAGTTGAAGCGGCGCTGCCATCCCAGCCTCGCCGTCCTGGGCATCCTGCCGACCATGCACAACGCCCGCCTGAACCAGCACCAGGTGACCCTGGAGCAGCTTCACAGCGCGCTGGGTGGCACGCTGCGCATCTTCCCGCCGGTGCCGCGGGCGACCATCTACGGCGACGCCGCCCTTGCCGGACGCGCCGCCCTGGAGGCGGTGCCCGACGCGCCGGGGGCGTCCTCCTACCGGGCGCTTGCCGACGCCATCGCCGCGGAACGGCACAAGCGTGTGGAGGTGGCCCATGTCGCGTAAGCTCGGAACCGGAAACCTCGCCCGGCTGAACGCCATGAGCCGCGGCGCGCTCGCCGTCTTCGCGGAACCGGAGCAGGGCGTGAGGCTCGTCTACCCCGACGTGGAGTGGATCGAGGCCAATCCCGACCAGCCGCGCCGCCGCTTCGACGAGGCGGACCTCGCCGCGCTGACCGATTCCATCCGCAAGCACGGCCTGCAGCAGCCGATCGGGGTGCGGGAGCTGGGGCCGAGCCGCTTCCAGCTCGTCTTCGGGGAGCGGCGCCTGCGCGCGGTCCGCGCCCTCGGCCAGCAGACGGTCCCCTGCATCCTGGTGCCGGACGGCATCGACACCGCCGAGGTGGCGGTGGTGGAAAACGTGCTGCGCGCCGAGCTGACACCGTTCGAAGAAGCGGACGCCTTCGTGGCCCTGGTGGAGAAACACGGCTACTCCCACGCCGATCTCGGCCAGATCATGGGACGCGACCGTGCCGAGATCACCCGGACCATCGCCCTGACGAAAGTGTCCGCTGCGGTGCGCGAGCGGTATGAAACCGCCCCCAGGAAGCTCGCGCGCTACAAGCTGTACCAGGTCGCCGCCCTCGACGATCCGGGGGCGCAGCTTCGCCTGTGGGACACGCTGGTCAACGATCCCCTGCCCGCCGCCGCCCCGCCCCGGGCCGGGGATGGCGCCGCGCCGGGCGCGCGGCCGCCCCGCCGGGAGGATGAGCCGGAGGCCGTGCTGAGCGCCTTCAGCCTGCGCGTGTCCCGCAACATCCTGCGGACACGGGACGCCCTGCAGGCGTTCCAGGAAAAGCCGAAGCGGCTGGACGGCGTGGACCGCGAGGTTCTGCGCGCGTTGCGCAGCAGCATCGACGCTATCTTGGACGGCGATCCGGAGTGACGGCCGACGGTGAGAATTCTCACCGTTGTTCCCCTCTGGGCATAACGGTGAGAATTCTCACCGTCTGGAAACCGACCCTCCGGCAGCGATGACCGGACTTCCAACATCCTGGGGTCCATGTTCCAGGGCGGCGGGAGGCAATCACGACGGCAGGCCACCGCCATCCGCCGCCGTCCCGGAGGTCCGCGGGGCCGCCGCTTGGTGACAAACACCGGCTTGTGTCCTCTGGTAAGCGCTTCCACACCTCGGTTGCATTTTGCCGGGTTCGGTATCACTGTGACGCCCGCCCGTTGGACTGTCGTCCGGACCACCGGCCTTTGCCGGCTGCCGCGCTTGGCTTGCCCTGTTCGGCGGAGGCCCGGTTGCTTCCGAACACGTTGTCACGGACCTTATTTATGACTGTTGAGAGTTTCGAAGACGCTGCAGCCGGTGCGCCCACCCGAGCCGGTGACGCAGGTTCCCTGTCGCCCCGCCAGAAGAGCGTGCGGATGCTGTTCGACAGCCTTGCTCCCGAGCGCGACCGCTGGGTCGAGCGCAACCGGGCCTTCCATGAGGCCGATCGCGCCTATCTGCGTTTCCTCATTCCGGAGAACGCGTCGGTCCTGGAGATCGGCTGCGGCACCGGCGACACGCTGTCCTTCCTGGAGCCGTCACGCGGGGTGGGCATCGACCTCAGCCCGGCGATGATCGAACGGGCGCGGGAGCGTCATCCGGGGCTGGAATTCCACATCGGCAACGCGGAGGACCCCGCCGTCCTGGCGGAGATCGAAGGGCACTTCGACGTCATCCTGCTGTCCGACACCGTCGGCTTCCTCGACGACATCGAGGAGACGCTGCGCCAGCTCCATCGCTTCGCCACGCCGCAGACGCGCATCATCGTCAGCTACCATTCCCGCCTGTGGGAGCCGGTCCTGGCCGCCGCCGAACGGTTCGGCCTGAAGATGCCGCAGGGGCAGATGAACTGGCTGTCCAGCGCCGACATCGCCGGCCTGCTGACCCTGGCCGGCTGGCAGCCGGTGAAGCGCGAGTGGCGGCAGCTCGTGCCGCGTCGGCTGCTCGGTCTCGGCACGCTCATCAACCGCAGCATCGCCCCGTTGCCGGGAGTCCGGAAGCTCTGCCTGCGCAACTACGTTGTGGGCCGTCCGGTCGCCCGGGCGCCGGAGCGACAGCCGTCCTGCACCGTGCTGATCCCCTGCCGCAACGAGCGCGGCAACATCGAGAACGCCATCCGGCGCATGCCGCGCTTCTGCCCGGATCTTGAGGTGATCTACGTCGAGGGCAACAGCCAGGACAACACCTACGAGGAATGCCTGCGCGTCCAGGCCGCTTATCCGGACTGGGACATCAAGGTCATGAAGCAGCCGGGCAAGGGCAAGGGCGACGCGGTGAGGGCCGGCTTCGCCGCGGCGCGGGGCGACATCCTGATGATCCTCGACGCCGACCTGACCGTGCCGCCGGAAAGCATGCCGAAATTCTACCGCGCCATCGCGTCCGGGCAGGGGGAGTTCATCAACGGCACCCGGCTGGTCTATCCGATGGCCGATGAGGCAATGCGCTTCCTGAACTGGATCGCCAACCGCGCTTTCGCCCGCATCTTCTCGTTCCTGCTGAACACGCGCTTCACCGACACGCTGTGCGGCACGAAGGTGCTGTGGCGGCGCGATTACGACCAGATCGTCGCCAACCGCCATTACTTCGGCGACTTCGATCCGTTCGGTGACTTCGACCTGATTTTCGGCGCCTCGAAGCTGAATCTGGAGATTGTCGAGGTGCCGATCCGCTACGCCGACCGCAGCTACGGCGAGACGCAGATCAGCCGCTTCACCCATGGTTGGCTGTTGCTGCGGATGGTGCTGTTCGCCTGGAAGAAGCTGAAGGCGCTTTGATCCCCGCCGGCCCCGCGCGCGTGCGTCCCGTCCCGTCCAAGGGGCGGGCGCGGGCGCGTGGACGGTCACCGTCGCGGGTGATGATACCATTTCGGAACTTTGCTTCCGTCAGTGAACGATCCTTTTGCGCTCTTCGCCAATGATCGCGAACACACACTGCGGCGCGGTGCAGAGGGGCGGAGCTGTTCCGTCCGACAATAGGCATTTCCGGACGGAACCCTTGCGTGCGCCGCCGCGATCCCGCATCCTCCGCGCGAACCCCCGCTTTCGCCGCCGACAAAACCCGATGCCGCAGGACACGCCGGACGATCCGATCCCCCGCCTTTTCCCGGACGGGACGGGCGCCGCTTGGCCGGCGCCGGACGCCGGCGTCGCCGTCGAGACCGGAATCTTCGGCCGCCTCGTCGTCCCGGCGGACCCGGCGCGCGCCGCGGAGATCCAGGACCTCGCCCGGCAGGCCGCTGTCTGGGCGACGCGGGCACGCGGGGAGGGCACGCTGCGCGCCTACCGCTCCGCCTGGACGGCTTACGGCGCGTGGTGCGAGCGCCTCGGCTTCGCACCGCTGACCGGCGACGCCGAGATCATCGGGATGTACCTGGTCAAGGCGGCCGAACGGCTGACCGTGCCGACGCTGCGCGTCCACCTCGCCGCCATCGCCACCGCCCACCGCCTCGCCGGGGTTCCGGTCGACCTCAAGCACCCGCGCATCGCCCTGGTGCTCGACGGCCTCGCCCGCGGCCAGGCCGACCGCCCGATCCGCCAAGCCGCGCCGATCCTCCTCGACGTCCTGCCGCGCCTGCTCGTGGCGCAGCCCGACGGGCCGCTCGGCCTGCGCAACCGCGCCATGCTGCTGATCGGCTACGGCGCCGCGCTCCGGCGCTCCGAGTTGGTGGCGCTGCGCGTCGCCGACGTCACCCGCCATCCCGACCGCGGCGTCGAGGTGACGGTGCGCCGCTCCAAGACCGACCAGCGCGGGCGCGGCGACGCGGTGGCCATCTGGGCGGCCGCCGATCCGGATCTCTGCGCCCTGCGCGCCCTCGACGCTTGGCTGGCGGTGCGCGGCGCGTTGCGCCCCGAGGACCCGCTGTTCTGCGGCGTGCTGAAGAACGGCGCGGTCACCGGTAAGCCGCTGTCCGACAAGGCGGTGGCCCGGCTGGTCAAGGAGAGCGCCGTCCGGGCCGGCCTGCCCGAGCCGGAGCGCTTCTCCAGCCACAGCTTGCGTGCCGGCCTTGCCACCGCGGCGGCCGAGGAGGAGGCGCAGCTCCACGACATCATGCGCCAGACCCGCCACAAGTCCACCGAGGTGGCGCGGCGCTATTTGCGCTCGCGCGACCGCTGGCGCAACAACGTCACCGAAAAGCTCTTCCGCTCACGGGGCGGGGGCGGCTCCTGATCGGGAACGCAGGCGAGCCCTTCGGTGAGGCCGTGTGGTCCCTTGCGGTCCGGCCGGACACGGTGAGAATTCTCACCGGACCGTCGGCCAAACCGCAGGCAGGAAAGCAGGCAGGAAAAAGGCCCTTCCCCGCATCCGCAGGAAAGGGCCTTGTTCGGTTGGATGCCGTCAGTGGGCGCTTCCGCCGTCCTCGAAGGAGGGTGCCTGGAGGCCGGACGCCGCCAACTGCGCGACCACCATATCCTTCAGCCGCTCCAGCCCTTCGGAGGTTGCGGATTCGGCACGGGCCACCAGAACGTCCTGGGTGTTGGAGGCGCGCAGCAGCCACCAGCCGTCCGCCGTCGTCACACGGACGCCGTCGATGTCGTTGACGTCGGCGCCCTCGGCCGTCAGCCGGTCCTTGACCTCCTGCACGACCTGGAACTTGCGCTCCTCGCTCACCTGGAAACGGGTTTCCGGGGTGTTCACCACAGCCGGAAGGCGGTCGCGCAGCTCCGACAGCGGCACGCCGAGCTTGCTGACGAGGCCGATCAGCCGGACTGCGCAGTACAGCGCGTCGTCGAAGCCGTACCATTTGTCGGCGAAGAAGATGTGGCCCGACATCTCGCCGGCCAGCGGCGAGCCGATTTCGGCCATCTTCGCCTTCAGCAGCGAATGACCGGTCTTCCACATCAGCGGCTCGCCGCCCAGCCGGGCGATCTCGTCGAACAGCGTCTGGCTGGCCTTCACGTCGGCGATGATGGTGGCGCCGGGATGGTCCTTCAGCACGTCGGTGGCGTAGATCGCCAGAAGCTGGTCGCCCCACACCACACGGCCCCGGTGATCGATGGCGCCGATGCGGTCGCCGTCGCCGTCGAAGCCGATGCCGATGTCGCAGCCCTTCTCCGCCACCGCGGCCTTCAGGTCCACGAGGTTCCG
Organism: Azospirillum brasilense; assembly: GCF_007827815.1. GTDB lineage: Bacteria > Pseudomonadota > Alphaproteobacteria > Azospirillales > Azospirillaceae > Azospirillum > Azospirillum brasilense_C. Next base: position 112,958 of record NZ_VITH01000016.1, on the reverse strand, counting down.
CTCGACCGTGGGATCGGGATGGTGGTTCGGGAAGCTGCCGTCGATGTCGTCGAACAGCAGGGTGTGCGTCCCCGGCAGGCGGGCGGTCAGGCGGCGCAGGATCTCGCCGGTGGCGCCGTTGCCGGCGTCCCAGGCGACCTTTAGATCGCGGGTGCCGTCATAGTCCTTCAGCAGCCGGTCCACATAGGCGTCCCGGACGTCGATCTGTTCCGAGGAGCCCTCGCCCGAGACATAGTCGGCTTTGCCGGCGATGACGCCAAGGTCGAGGATCTGCCGGCCGTAGACCGGCCCCTTTCCCAGCATCATCTTGATGCCGTTGTAGTCCGGCGGGTTGTGGGAGCCGGTGATCATCACGCCGGCCGCCGCCTCGCGGTCGCGGGTGGCGAAATAGAGCATCGGGGTGGGGCCGAGCCCGATGCGCAGGACATGCAGGCCGCAGGCGACCAGCCCCTCCACCAGGGCGGCTTCCAGCTCCGGTGAGGAAAGACGGCCGTCGTAGCCGACGCACACGGTCTTCCCGCCGCCGCGGGCGACCACGGTGCCGAAGGCCCGCCCGACCGCGCGGGCATCGGCGGGGGTCAGGGTGCTGCCGACGATGCCGCGGATGTCGTATTCGCGCAGCACCGTCGGATGGAACGTGTGGGCCTCGCTCATGGTCTGGACTGACCTCCTTGAACCGGTTCCGTTTCAGACGCTGGTGGGCTCGGCAGGCCGCCCGATGGAGGAGTAGGCGAAGCCGGCGGCCGCCATGTCGGCGGGATTGTAGATGTTGCGCAGATCGATCATCACCGGCCGCTTCAGCAGCGCCTTGACCCGCTTCAGGTCCAGCGCGCGGAACTCGTTCCATTCCGTCAGGATGGCGACGCAGTCCGCCCCCTCCAGGGCGCCGTAGGCGTCCTTCGCCCATTCCACGCCGGGCAGCAGCCGTTCGGCCTCGTGCATGCCGGCGGGGTCGAAGGCGCGCACGGTGGCCCCGGCGGCCTGGAGGGCCGGGACGATGTCCAGCGACGGGGCGTCGCGCATGTCGTCGGTGTTGGGCTTGAAGGTGACGCCCAGCACGCCGACGGTCTTGCCGGCCAGCGACCCGCCGCAGGCGGCGACGATGCGCTCGGCCATCCGCTTCTTGCGCGCGTCGTTGATCTCCACCACCGTCTCGACGATGCGCAGCGGGCTGCCCGCTTGCTGGGCGGTGCGCACCAGGGCGAGCGTGTCCTTGGGGAAGCAGGAGCCGCCGTAGCCCGGACCGGGATGCAGGAACTTCTTGCCGATGCGCCCGTCCAGCCCGATGCCGCGCGCCACGTCGTGGACGTTGGCGCCCACCTTCTCGCACAGGTCGGCGATCTCGTTGATGAAGGTGATCTTGGTGGCCAGGAAGGTGTTGGCGGCGTACTTGGTCAGCTCCGCCGTTTCCAGCGAGGTCAGGACGATCGGCGTTTCGATCAGGTAGAGCGGGCGGTAGAGCCGGCGCATCACATCGGCGGCGCGCTCCGAGGAGGCGCCGATCACCACGCGGTCGGGGCGCATGAAATCGCCGATGGCCGAGCCTTCGCGCAGGAATTCCGGGTTGCTGGCCACGTCGAAATCGGCCTGCGGGTTGGTGCGGCGGATGATCGCCTCGACCTCGCGGCCCGTTCCGACCGGCACGGTCGACTTGTTGACCACCACCGCGTAATGGTCGAGATGGGCAGCGATCTCCTCCGCGGCGGCGTAGACGTAGGAGAGGTCGGCATGGCCGTCGCCGCGGCGGGTCGGGGTGCCCACGGCGATGAAGACGGCGTCGGCCCCGGTCATCGCCTCCTTCAGGTCCAGCGTGAAGGACAGCCGCCCGGCGGCGACGTTGCGCGCCACGAGATCGTCCAGACCCGGCTCGTAGATCGGGATCTCGCCGCGCTTCAGCCGCTCGATCTTGCCGGCGTCCTTGTCCACGCAGGTGACGTGCACCCCGAATTCCGAGAAGCAGGCGCCGGACACCAGCCCGACATAGCCCGTACCGATCATCGCTATGCGCATGAAAGTTCCTTTTCTGAAAGCCACGCGCCTCTGCCCGTCTCCGGACCGGGAGGCGGTTCCTGGCATTCAAACGCTGTGCGGTGCGTTTCGGGCCGCAGCCTGGATGACCCGGTCCGTTTGCAGGAGGGCGCGGAAGCCGTGGAGGCCGGCGCGCATCGGGCCGCCCGTGGCCGGCCGGGGAAGGGCCGGCCCGGCCGATGGCCGCTTGCGGCGCGCTGTCGGTGCGAACCGGCCTTCAGGCCATCCGGGTTTGGGGCCATCCAGTGTTGGTGCGGCCTCAGATCGCCTGGAGATAGGCGGGGTCGAGGGCGCCGTGGCGGAACGGGATCCAATCCTTGTGGTCGGCCCGGTACTGCAGGCCGTAGGGATTCTTGAAGAAGATCTTCTGCAGCGGCTGCCCGCCCTCGGCGCGGGTGCGCTCAAGGTCGATCAGGGGAGAGGGGGCGAACACCTTGTCCCACAGTTCGGCGTTGTCCACGTCGCGGCCCGCGTTCTTCACGTAGTCGCGCGCAGCGTCGCTCAGTTGCCAGGCCTCTTCGACCATCGCGTAATAGTCCACAGTACCCTCGGCCATGACCCTGCTCCGAAGCGTTCGAGATGACGCTTGGCATAGCGCATTTTTGGAAGGGAGAAAACCGTTCAGCAGCGCCGCCGGCCAGCGACGATGCGGGGGGTCACGCCGGAGCGGGCAGGCCCAGCGCCGCGGCCAGGGCGGCGGTGACCCGGTCCACGTCGGCGTCGGCCATCGCCGGGAACAGCGGCAGCGACAGGGTGCGGGCGTAATGGGCGTCGGCGCCGGGCAGGGCGAGGTCGCCGTAGCGCCGGCGCCAGTAGGGCTGGCGGTGGACCGGGATATAGTGGACCTGGGTGCCGATGCCCTGCGCCCGCAGATCGGCCATGACCCGCGCCCGCGTCCGCCCGGCGGCGGCGAAGTCGATGCGGGCGGCGCAGAGATGCCAGGCGGGGCGGCACCAGGGCACGCGGGCCGCCGGCCGGACCAGAGGGGCGAGCGGGGCCAGCCGCTCCGCATAGAGGTCCATCAGACGGCGGCGGCGCTCCACGAAGGCGTCCAGCCGCGTGAGCTGGCTGAGGGCGAGCGCCGATTGAAGGTCGGTCAGGCGGTAGTTGAAGCCCGGCTCCGCCATCTCGTAATACCAGGGATTGGCCGAACCGTGTTCGTCGACGGCGGCCTCGCGGTCCTCGAACCCCGCCGGGTCCCGCTCCATGCCGTGGTTGCGGAAGCGGCGCAGGCGGGCGGCCAGATCGCCGTCGTTGGTGGTCACGGCGCCGCCTTCGCCCGCCGCTATGGTCTTCACGGGATGGAAGGAGAAGGCGGTGAGCGTGCCGAAGGCGCCGCCGCCGACCGGCAGGGCGCGTCCGTCGGGCGCCAGATCCAGGCTGCCGATGGCGTGGCAGGCGTCCTCGATCACCGCCAGCCCGTGGCGCCCGGCGAGCGCGCCGAGCCCGGCCATGTCCGCGGTCTGCCCGGCGAAATGCACGGGGGCCAGGGCGCGCACCCGCCAGCCGGCGCGGGTTGCCCGTTCCAGCGCCGCCGCCGCCTGCTCCGGCCCCATCAGGCCGGTGTCGGGATCGACGTCGGCGAAGGCGACCTCCGCCCCGACATAGCGGGCGGCGTTGGCGGTGGCGAGGAAGGTGACGGCGGGCACCACCATCGCGTCGCCGGGGCCGAGCCCCAGCGCCAGGGTGGCCAGATGCAGGGCGGCGGTGCCGTTGGCGCAGGCGACCGCATGGGCCGCGCCGGTGCGCTCGCACAGCGCCCGCTCGAAGGCCTCCACCGCCGGCCCCTGGGTCAGCCAGTCACCGCGCAGAACGGCGGTGACCGCGTCGATGTCGGCCTGATCGATGTCCTGGCGCCCGTAGGGCAGGAAGGGCGGCGGGGACCCGGACGCGGAACTGGTCATCGGAGGGCCGTCACGGGGTTTCCGCGATCAGCCGCATCAGCCGCGGGCCGTCCAGCCAGTCGCCGTTGGTGTCGCTGGCGTAGCGGAAGCCGTCGGCCACCGGACGCGCGCCCAGCCGCTGGTAGGGCTCGTGCGTCCAGAAGGCGAAGGCCGGCTCGATGACGAAGCGGTCCGGCAATTCGAAGGTCTGGCGGGAATCGTCCTCGGTGATCATCACCTCGTGCAGCTTCTCGCCGGGGCGGATGCCGACCGGCTTGTGCGGCAGGTGGGGCGCCATCGCGCGGGCCAGATCGGTGATGCGCATGCTGGGGATCTTCGGCACGAAGATCTCCCCGCCCTGCATCATCGCGATGCAGGAGACGACGAAGTCCACCCCATGCTGCAGCGTGATCCAGAAGCGGGTCATCCGCTCGTCGGTGACCGGCAGCGTCTCCGCCCCTTCCGCGATCATCTTGCGGAACAGCGGAATCACCGACCCGCGGGAGCCCACCACATTGCCGTAGCGCACCACCGAGAAGCGCGTGCCGAGCGACCCCGACAGGTTGTTGGCGGCGATGAAGATCTTGTCCGAGGCCAGCTTGCTCGCGCCGTAGAGGTTGACCGGGTTGGCCGCCTTGTCGGTCGACAGGGCGATCACCCGCTTCACGCCGGTGTTCAGCGCGGCCCGCACCACATTCTCCGCCCCGTAGACGTTGGTGTGGATGCATTCCATGGGGTTGTATTCGGCGGCCGGCACATGCTTCAGCGCGGCGGCGTGGACGCACACGTCCACCTCGCGCATGGCCAGTTCCAGCCGCTCGCGGTCGCGCACGTCGCCGATGAAGAAGCGCAGCGTGGAAGCCCATTCCGAGCCCAGCTGCTGTTGCATCTCGTACTGCTTGAACTCGTCGCGGGAGAAGACGATGACCCGGCGCGGGTTGGCCCGCCGCAGCACCGTTTCGACGAAGCGGCGCCCGAAGGACCCGGAGCCGCCGGTGACCAGGATCGAGCGGCCGTCCAGCAGGCCGAAGCCGGATTGCAGAGCCTCGGTCGGCGCCCCATTCGAACGGTCAAGCTGCTGCATGGTCACCGTGGTCGCGCGTGATGGTGTCTGAGGTCGTCCCGGCCGACCTTAGCCCGATACCCCTATCAGTGGGTTAATATTTCGGCAACCAGCGGGGCGGTCCCACAGCTTTGCCGAAAGCGCCCTTCGCAAAAAATTGTTGCACCGGCACCATTCCTTTGCACTCTGGCGTGCATGCCGGCCAACGATCCTTCCGCAACGGCGAACCGGTCCGGGGCGCCCTCCCTCCCGCCCGCGGGCGCCGTCCATGACGCGGAGGCGTTCCACCGCGCCGTTCTCCGCGGCGATCCCCGCAACGCCGACTCCTTGCTCGGCCTGGGCGCCCTGTGTCTGGACACCGGGCGGGCGGGAGAGGCGGAGACCCTGTTCCGGGCGTTGGCATCCGTCCGTCCGGGGCCGGACTGCAGCTACCACCTCGGCCTTGCGCTGACGGCGTTGGAGCGGGCGGAGGCCGAGGCGGCCTACCGGCAGGCCCTGGTCTTCCGGCCCGACTTTCCCGAGGCGCTGTGCAACCTCGGCGCCGGCCTCAACGCGCAGGGACGGCTGGAGGAGGCCGGGCGGATCTACCGCCGGGTCCTGACGGTCCGGCCCGACCATGCCGAGGCGCTGTCGAACCTCGCGTTGATCCGGCAGGGGCAGGGGATGATCGATCGCGGGGTCGCGGCGCTTTGCCGCGCCCTGGCGGTCCAGCCGGGCAACCCGGACATCCTGCACAACCTCGCCCTTGCGCTGGACAGACAACGGCGGCCGGACGAGGCCGCCGCCGCCGCCCGGCGCGCCGTGGCGGTCCAGCCCTTCCACGCCGAGGCCCTGTCCACGCTCGGCACCCTCCTGCGGGAGCTGGACCGTCTGCCGTCGTCCATTCTGGCGCAGCGGAACGCCATCCTCCTCCGGCCCGCCTGGGCGGAGGCGCTGAACAACCTCGGCAACAGCCTGCACGATCAGGGGCGGCTGGACGAGGCGGTCACGGCCTACGACCGGGCCGTGGCGAGCCGCCCGGACTTCACGAACGCCCATTGGAACCGCGCGCTGTCCCGGCTGCTCGGCGGAGACTTTTCCTGCGGCTGGGACGATTACGAGTGGCGGCTGCGCCAGGAGGGGAACCAAGCGCCGGGCGGTCCCTTTCCGCAGCCGTTGTGGCGGGGGGAGGAGCCGGTCCGCGGCACACTGCTCGTCCACACCGAGCAGGGCTTCGGGGACACGATCCAGTTCATCCGCTACGTCCCGGCCGCCGTGGCGCGCGGGTGGCGCGTGGTGGTCGAGGCGCCGCGCCCGCTGCTCCGCCTGCTCGGCTCCCTGCCGGTTCCCGAGGGCCGTGTGACGCTGGTGGCCAAGGGCGAGCCCCTGCCGCCCTTCGACGCCCATTGCCCGCTGCTCAGCCTGCCGCGCGCCTTCCGCACGGAGTTCGGGACGATCCCGGCGCCCATCCCCTATCTGAAGGCCGAGCCCGACCGGGTCGAGGCCTGGGCCCGGCGGCTGCCGCCGCGGACGGTGGGCGCCGATGGGCCGGGCGGCCTGCGGGTCGGCATCGTCTGGCAGGGCAACCCGCAGGCGGCGGTCGACCGCGGGCGCTCCGTGCCGCTCGCGGAGTTCGCGCCGCTGGCGCGGATCCCCGGCCTGCGGCTGGTCAGCCTGCAAAAGAATCACGGGCTGGAGCAGCTCGACCGGCTGCCGGAGGGCATGGCGGTGACGGTGCTCGGGCCGGGATTCGACGATGGACCGCACGCCTTCCGCGACACCGCGGCGGTGATGATGGGGCTGGACCTGATCGTCACCACCGACACGGCGGTCGCGCATCTGGCCGGCGCGCTCGGCCGCCCGGTCTGGCTGGCGCTGAAGGCCGTGCCGGACTGGCGGTGGCTGATGGGGCGGGAGGACTGCCCCTGGTACCCGACCATGCGGCTGTTCCGACAGACGCGGCCGGGAGACTGGCGCCCCGTCGTCGCGCGGATGGCCGGCGAATTGTTCCAGATCATGATGGCGAAGGCGATGCGGACGACGGACATCCTCGTGGAAACCGCTCCGGGAGAACTCCTGGACAAGATCTCCATCCTGGAGATCAAGCGTGAGCGAATCCAGGACCCGGTCAAACGGCGCAATGTGGAGACCGAGCACGGCATCCTGACGCGGACCGCGGACCGGCACATACCGTCCACCGCCGAACTGCGCGAACTGGCCGCCGCTTTGAAGGCGGTCAACACGGCCCTGTGGGAGATCGAGGACGCGATCCGCGACTGCGAGCGCGCCCAGGATTTCGGGCCGCGCTTCATCGAACTGGCGCGGGCCGTGTACCGGACGAACGACCAGCGCGCCGCCATCAAGCGGCAAATCAACGAACGGCTCGGCAGCGCGCTCGTCGAGGAGAAATCCTACGCGGCCTATTGAGGCCATGCGCGGGAATGACATGTCGGTGGGAATTGGTCTTCGCGATATTGGAGCGGGCGAAGGGATTCGAACCCTCGACCCCAACCTTGGCAAGGTTGTGCTCTACCCCTGAGCTACGCCCGCGCCGCTCCAACGAAGGAGGCAGGGAGATACCGCACCGGCCCGGCGGAACGCAAGCCCTCTGTTCGGCCTCCGCTTGATTTTTCACGCCGGAGGAAATCGGTCGCCGTCTCCTGCGCATCGGAGGGAGCGTTAGGCTTAAAGTTATAACCCACTCAATGCTGTTGACTTCACAGTGCCGACTGTGGAAATTTCCCTTCACAAAACAAAGGCCTTGAGGTCTGGGGAGGAAACCAAAAACATCACGATGCTCCAAGAGCATTAGTCTGCCGCGCCGACCTCGTGTCCGGACGCGGCTTTTTTTTGTCCGCCGTCGTTCTTTTGCCGGAATCCGGTAATACCACTCCGGGCGATGGCGGGCGGGACTTGGCCCCGCCCGTCTCGGCGCAGTGCTTGGCGTCACAGCGCTCCGTGTCAGCGGCTTCGTGCCACGGGGCTTCACGTCATAGGGCTTCACGTCACAGGGCGATTCCGCCGGCCTCCAGATAGGCCTCCAGGGCCAACGCCTCCACCGTCGTCCGCCCGGCGCGCAACTGCGCGCGCAGCCCCTCCTCCATCCGTTCGCGCTCCGCCGCCTTGGCGAGCGCGGCGGCGGCCTCGGCCTGGGGCACCACGACCACCCCGTCGTCGTCGCCGACCAGGATGTCGCCCGGCATGACCATCACGCCGCCGCAGACGATGGGGGTGTTCACATCGCCCGTGGGCTGGGTCTTGGTGGTGCCCTTCATGCTGGTCCCCCGGCAGAAGACCGGGAAGCCCATCTGGCGGATGGCCGCGGCGTCGCGCACGCAGCCGTCGATCACCAAGCCGGCCAAGCCGCGCTGGAGCGCCGCCTCGGTCAGCACGTCGCCCCACGGGCCGGCCTCGGTCATGCCCTTGAAATCGACCACCAGCACGTCGCCCGGACGGGTCAGCGCCATGGCGGCGTGGATCATCAGATTGTCGGTCGGTCCGCCGGACACGGTCACCGCGGTGCCGAACAGCGTCATGCCCGGATAAAGCGGCTTGATCGGAAAGGACATCGCGCCCTTCTTGCCCATCGCTTCGTGCAGCGTGGCCGGGGACTGGCCGCGGAAGGCGGCGACCAGATCGGGGGCGGGACGGGGGAACTCTTTGACGACGGTCATCGCACAGGCACCTTTCACGGCGTGAAGGCCGCCCGCTTCCCGGAGGAGGGCGGGCGGGGAGAAAAGGACATTCGGACTCACTCGTCCTTGAAGGCTTCGTCGCGTCGCCGCCGTATCGCCGGCATCACCATCACGAGCAGCAGAAGAGCGGCGACGGCCAGCAGGCTGCCGCTGATCGGGCGGGTGGCGAAGACGGTGGGGTCGCCGCCCGACAGCAGCAGGGCGCGTCCGAGATTCTCCTCCAGCAGGGGGCCCAGCACGAAGCCCAGCATCAGCGGCGCCGGCTCGCAGTCCAGCTTGCGCAGGACGTAGCCCAGCACCCCGAACAGGGCCATCAGCAGCACGTTGAAGGCGCTGTTGTTCAGCGTGTAGGTGCCGATGCAGCAGAAGACCAGGATGGCCGGGAACAGATAGCCGTAGGGCACCCGCAGAAGCCGCACCCACAGCCCGATCATCGGCAGGTTCAGGATCACCAGGATCACGTTGCCGATCAGCATGCTGGCGATCATGCCCCAGAACAGCTCCGGCTGCTTGACCATGATCTGCGGCCCCGGCGTGATGCCGTGGATGGTCATGGCGCCGATCATCAGCGCCATGATGGCGTTGGGCGGGATGCCCAGGCTGAGCATCGGGATGAAGCAGGCCTGCGAGGCGGCGTTGTTGGCGGCCTCCGGTGCGGCCACCCCCTCGATGGCGCCCTGGCCGAAGCGCTCCGGGTGGCGGGACACCTTCTTTTCCAGCGAATAGGCGGCGAAGGAGCCGAGCGTGGCGCCGCCGCCGGGCAGGATGCCGAGAAGCGCGCCCATCACCGTGCCGCGCACCGTCGCCGGCCACGCCTGGCGGACATCCTCGCGTTTCGGCCACAGGCTGGCGATGGGGGCGGTGGTCCGCCCGACGCCGCCGGTCTGCTCCAGGCTGGCGATGATCTCGGCCAGCCCGAACAGGCCCATGGCGAGCGGAACGAAGTCGATGCCGTCGTAGAGCTGCGGCAGGCCGAAGGTGAAGCGCGTGTCGCCGGAATTCACGTCGGTGCCGACCATGCTCAGCAGCAGGCCCAGCAGGATCATCGCGATGGCCTTCACCACCGAGCCGTGGGCCAGCGTCACCGCCCCGATCAGGCCGAGCAGCATCAGCGACACGTATTCCGCCGGTCCGAAGGCGAGCGCCACCCCGGCCAGCGGCGGGCCGGCCACGGCGATCAGAAAGGTCGTGACGATGCCGGCGAAGAGCGAGGCGAGCGCCGCCGTGGCGAGCGCCACCCCGGCCCGGCCCTGCCGCGCCATAGCGTGGCCGTCCAGGCAGGTCACGACCGAGGAGGATTCGCCCGGCAGATTCACCAGGATCGCCGTCGCCGATCCGCCATACTGCGAGCCGTAGAAGATGCCCGCCAGCATGATCAGCGCGCCGACCGGCGGCAGGTGGAAGGTCAGGGGCAGCAGCATCGCCACCGTCGCGGTCGGCCCCAGGCCGGGCAGGACGCCGATCAGCGTGCCGATCAGCGCCCCGCCGAAGCAGAGCAGCAGATTGTCCGGGGACAGCGAGACCGTCAGGCCGAGCAGCAGGTTGCCGATCAGGTCCGTCATGGCCATACCCCCAGGGGCCAGACCTGCAAGGGCAGGCCCAGCCCCCAGACGAACAGGGCGACGCAGCCCGCCGCCAAGGCGCCGCCCAGCAGCGCCAGCGGAACCGGGCGCAGCGGCTGTCCGGCCAGGTTGCCCACCCCCACCAGGATCAGCACCGCCGGCACCAGCCCCAGGGTTTCCACCGTCCCGGCGAAGGCGAGCACCGCCGCCGTCACCCCGAACAGCGGGCGCCAGCCCCAGGACGGCAGGGCGGCGCCGTGGGCCAGCAGGCTCCGGCCGGTCACCACGGCGCCGGCCAGCACCATCAGCGCTCCGATCATCCGCGGGAAAAAGCCCGACTGCACGTAGGCGAGCGTTCCGGTTGGCCAGTCGCGCCCCATCCACAGGGCGATCAGGCCGAAGGACGTGATCAGCAGGCCCGCAGCCAAGTCCTGCGAGGCCCGCCCCGGAATCCGGAGCGGCGTCCGCTCATCGGCCGCCGCGTTCCGGGATGCAGCCGGGGCGGTGCCGAACGGCGTGGCGGACGGGCCGCGGGGTGGGGTGGCCACGGACGAGGAGGGGCGGAGGTTTGGAAAGGGCAGGCTCGGCATGGGTCTTCCATGGCTTTCAATGGGCGGCTTTCGGAAGGGGGAATTCCGGCTGGGATGGACAGTCGGGCGAGGTTTGCAAGCATAAAGGTAAAATTTAACAGGAAACCCTTATTGATCGTTGTTCATTCATCCTATCCGGATTACTCAGAAGAGCAATAGCGCCGATCATACCCATCAAAATGACGCAACTGACGTCGCGCTTGCCGAAAATGGATTGCTTTATTGATCGATAAGTCCCTTAACGGTTGATGAGTGTTTTCGAATGCACGGCGGACCGATGAGGCCGAGCGTGGCCTTTTCCCCTGTCTTGCCTTGCCGGCGGCCAGCCGTTGCCGTTGCCCCGGAGCGCGTTGCTTGACGCTGATCCGTTCCTGACGGTCCATGGCGAGGCGGTTGGGACGGCCCGGCGGGCGGGGCATCGCCGCCGCGGCGTCGCTTGCCGCTGCGCAGCAAGGCGTCTTTTCTTCGACCAAGCGGGCTTTGGCCAAGCGGGAGCTTGGCTTTTGATCTTCATCAAAAAATGAGTATGTCTTCGGAATAGATGGCCTGTTTACGCGCTGTTAATCAAATCAGCTCATAAATGGCTTCACCAAGTTCTCTTGGTTTCCTCCCTCCCAGAACTAGGCTGCGCCTCACCGGCTGCAGCCTTTTCTTTTTCTGGACATTGTCATCCCAAGGTGGATGGAGGAAACCGCAAGGGGCGGCGTCTTTTCAGCGAAGGCCGCTCAGCGGGGGCTTGACCTTTGCTGCGATGCAGCATAGATTGAGTCCCGGATGCCCTTTGGGCGTTTCCTCCCTAGACTTGAAGGCCGCGCCTCCTGGCTGCGGCCTTTTTCTTGCCCCTGGCCTGCGGGCGCGCGCCCGGCGTCCGCGCGATCGTCTCTCGCGGCGCGGTAGCGCCCGTGATATGCAGGCCGGACCATAGAAGCCCCGTTCGTCGAACCGAAGGCCCGCATCATGGCCGAGCGCCGCACGCCCTCCCTGTCCACCCTCCGCAACCTTGGGCGGGGGCTGCTCGTCCTGCTCCTGCTCGGTGGGGCCGGGGCCTGGTGGGCGTGGCATGGCGCCTTCGGGATGGACGCGCTTCAGGACGTCCTGCGCCACCACCCCGCGGCACCGGTGCTGTTCCTGCTTCTGCACATCCTGGCCAGCCTGCTGTTCTTCCCGCGCTCCGTCATGGCGATGGTCGCCGGGCTGGTCTTCGGCGTCTGGTGGGGCGGGGTGCTGGCGGCGGCGGGCAGCGTGATCGGCGCCTCCACCGGCTTTCTGCTGACCCGCTACGTCTGCGCGGGGCTGGTCCCCGCCCTGGATGGCGCGCGCTGGGGCGACGCCCTGCGCCGGCTGGAGACCGGCGGCTGGCGCGCCGTCGCCATGCTGCGGCTGGTTCCCGTGCTGCCGCACAGCGGGGTGAACTACGCGCTCGGGCTGACGCGGGTGCGGCTCGGCGCCTACGCCTTCGGGTCGCTGGTCGGGCAGTTGCCGATGACGGTCGCCTTCGTGCAGTTCGGTGCCGCGGGCGACCACGCCCTGGCCGGCAAGCCGGACTGGATCGCGCCGACCGTCATCGGGCTCAGCCTGCTCATCCTGTCGGTTCTGCTGCCCAAGGTCGGGCCGAAGCTGCGCGAGAAGTTCGGCGCCGGGCGCGCCTGACGGCCGGGTTTCACCAGAACGGTCCGGCGCGATCTCTTGCGGAGACACCATGAACATCGTCTTCATCCACCAGAACATGCCCGGCCAGTACAAGCATCTGGCCGCCCGCCTGGCCGCCGACCCGGCGAACCGCGTCGTCTTCATCACCAAGCGCACCGACCGGGACATTCCGAACGTCCGCCGGCTCTCCTACCAGCCCAGCCGCAAGCCGCGGGAGAACGCGCATCCCTATCTGGTGTCCACCGAGAACGCGGTGCTGCACGGCCAGGCCGCGGCCCGGCTGCTGATGGGCCTGCGCGAGGAGGGCTTCCGCCCCGACGTCATCGTCGGCCATCCGGGCTGGGGCGAGACGCTGTTCGTCAAGGACGTGTTCCCCAACACCCCTTACCTGAACTACTGCGAGTTCTTCTACCGCGCCCAGGGGCTGGACGTCGGCTTCGACCCGTCGGTCCCGGTCAACATGGACACGGTGCTGCGGCTGCGCATGCGCAGCACGCCGCTGCTGCTGGCCCTGGAGGCCTGCGACCGCGGCATCGCCCCGACCGCGTGGCAGCGCGACTCCCACCCGGCGGCGTTCCACCCGAAGATCGAGGTGATCCACGACGGGGTGGACACCGCACAGCTCCTTCCCGACCCGGGCATCCGAGTCACGCTGGGGAACGGGACGGTGCTGACGCGCGAGGACGAGGTGCTGACCTACGCCGTGCGCAACCTGGAGCCCTACCGGGGTTTCCCCAGCTTCATGCGCGCCCTGCCGCGCATCCTGGAGGCGCGGCCCAAGGCCCATGTGCTGATCGCCGGCGGCGACGAGGTCAGCTACGGTTCGGCGCCCCCCGGCGGGAAGAGCTGGCGGGAAACCATGCTGGCCGAGGTGCCGCTGGACCCGGCGCGCGTCCATTTCCTGGGGCACCTTCCCTACGACCAGTATCTGTCGGTCTTGCGGCTGTCGCGGGCGCACGTCTACCTGACCTATCCCTTCGTGCTGTCCTGGTCGATGGTGGAATCCATGGCGCTCGGCTGCGTGGTGATCGGCTCCGACACCGCCCCGGTGCGGGAGGTTCTCCGGCACGGCGAAAACGGTCTGCTGGCCGATTTCTTCTCCCCCGACGACATCGCCGCCAAGGCCATCGCCGTGCTGCAGGACCCCGGCGCCTTCGCCCCGCTGGCCCAAGCCGCGCGGGAGACGGCGGTGGAGCGGTTCGAGTTGTTCCGCTGTCTGGACCGCCAGATCGCGCTGATCCGCGCGATGGCCTGAGGCGGAAAAGACCACACTCCGTGCGGCAATATTTTCCGGGCGGCTGGGCAGAAGCCGGCAGCCACGGGGAAGATTTTGCCGGGTGAGCCGGCCGGCTGGAATTCCCGGGAATGGTTTGATTTTGAGATAACTTCCAAACGAAAGCATGGGATTGGCCGGGAGGGCACGGGGCGTGGCATGACCCTTGCGATGGTGGGGTTACCGATCCGGCGAACCCGAACACGAGTGCCTGCCATGTCCATGACCGCAGTCCAGCCGATGCCGGCTGCCTCGGCGACCGCCCTGGAGGCGGACGACGTTTCCAACATCCCGCGCCGCGGCGGTTTCGCCTGGGAAGCCGTGAAGACCCTGATCGCCGTCGCCGTCTTCGCCGCGATGCTGCTGCCCGTGGCCTTCCCGTCGAAGGCGAGCCCGCAGGGCCGGCTTCAGCAGGCCTCCTCGGAGGACATGGCGCCGCCCGCCGTGAAGGCCGTGGCGAAGGCCGACGCCCAGAAGGCCGTCCGCAAGCCGGTGGCGAGCAACTGAGTTTCTGACGGCGTTTTCCCCACGACAAAGGCGTCCGGTGCCATCACCGGACGCCTTTGTCGTTCCTGCCGGACCGCTCAGAGCGGCCGGGCACCGGTGCGGATGATGGTGCCGACATGCTCGCCGCGCAGCGCGGCGGTCAGACGGCCCGGAACCAGCCCGTTGACGACCTGCACGCGCTCCAGATGGCGGGCGTTCGCCATCACCTCCAGCAGCGCGCCGTCCAGCGGCAGCGTGCCGCCCCGCTTGGCCAGTTCGGCGGCGGTGGTCTCGCGCAGCAGTTCCGCCGTTCCGCCCTCGGGGCCGTTCGGGTCGGTGGTGTGGATGCCGTCCACGTCCTCCACGATGGTCAGCCCGGCGGCGCCCAGGGCGTCGGCCAGCAGGAAGGCGCCGGTGTCGGCCCGGTGCTGCGGGATGCGCGAACCGGGGAACTCGTGGTGGTGGTAGGGCGGGAAGGCGCTGCCCACCACCGCGCGGGCGGCGGAGAGATGAACCGCGAGCTGGTTCGCGATGGTCCCGTGCTCGACATAGGACACGCCGTCCGGCGAGAGCAGGGCCGCCAGGATGTGGCCGTTCTGCCCGGCCTCGGTCGCGGCGAGCGGGGCGAGCGAGCCGACCGGCAGGCCGAGGTCCAGCCCGACGCTGTAGAGGTGGCGGGCGCGGATGCCGGCGCCGGTCAGGATCAGCAGCCGGTGCTCCGGCAGGACGCTGCGGATCTCCTCGACGATCGGCAGGATCGCCTCGTGGCCGCGGTCCATGATCGACCGCCCGCCGATCTTCACGACCTGCAGCCAGGGCAGCAGGCGGATCGGGCGGACGCCGGCGACCGGGGCGGTCAGGCTGCCGTCGAGCAGGGTCTGGCGGGCGAGCGGCGAGGCCACATGCTTGATGCTGTTGGTGATGTCAGACATGGGATGTGGTCCTTCAGCACGCGGTGATGATGGTGCCGACATGCTCGCCGGCGAGCGCACGGGTCAGGTTGCCGGGGACGAGGCCGTTGATGACCTGCACCTCGCGGACGTGGCGGGCGTTCTTCAGCAGGTCGAGCACCGGGAACTCCAGGATCGAATCCTGCAGCCCCTTCGCCTTCATCTCGTCCACCGAGATTTTCGGGATGAAGGTGGTGTTCTTGGAGGTCTTCGGGTTCCCGGTGTAGAGCCCGTTCTCGTCCTTCACGTAGATCATCGCCTTGCAGCCGAACTGCTCGGCCACCAGAAAGCAGCCGGCGTCGGTGCGGTAGGGCGGAATGACGCCCTCGGCGGCGGGGCGCATCCACAGCTTGTAGGGCGGCATACCGCTGAAGACGACGGCGTTCACTTCGGCCAGGAATAACGGTACCGACGACAAGCCGGCGCCGTCCACCGCGGAGATGCCGTGCTTGGCGAGGAGCTGGCCGAGCATCGCCGCGTTCTGGTCGGCGACCGAGCCGCCGAGTTGCGAGAGCAGGCCGGCCGGCAGGTTCAGCCCCGCCGCGATCGAGTAGATGTGGCGGGCGCGGGTGCCGGCGCCGGTCCCGATCAGCAGCTTGTGCTCCTTGCGGGCGGCGACGATCTCGTCGACCAGCGGGTAGACGGCGGCGCGGCCGCGGTCGATGACGCTCTGCCCGCCGATCTTGAGCACCGTCGCGTTCGGTAGGATGCGGAAGTCCGCCGCGGCGTCCGCCGCCGCCAGAAGCTGCGCGTCGGTCAGCGACCGCTGCATGAGGAGCGCTTCAAGCTCCGCTGTCGTGCTGGTCATGAGGGGCTGTTCCCTTTCGGTTCGAAGGCGTGCCGGTGCGTTTCCGCCCTGCCGATCCCGCAAAACGGCGTATCGGAGACTAACTTTTGTATTAAGCGTTGTCGGAACCGTGAGCCTTTCCCGCGGTCGCGTCAACCCGCAAAATGAAAAGATCGTTGTTTTTCATGGCGTTATGAAGGGCGCGGTGATAACGCCGATGCATCGCTCATAAATTCCTGATTCAACGGTCCGTTCCGTCTGTCGAGGACCTGCGCGCGGGCCCGACTGCAGGGTCCGGTTATAGGATCCGGCTACAGGGTGATGAACGCGATGTAGGAATCATTGCCGGCCATGCCGGTGGTGACGGTCATCGCGCCCACCGACTTGCCGGTGAAGGTCATGCTGGCGTCGATGGTGCCGTTGCCGTCGATGTCGCAGCGGACCGTGGCGCCCTTGTAGCCCTCGGCACCGCCCATCTCCTCCCAGGTCAGCCGGGACTGGCCGGGCACGAAGCCCCAGAGGGTTGTCCACTCGCCGCGCTCCAGGTCGACGATGGTGGACCAGGTGACTTCGCCCCCGCGGCCATCCACGAAGAAGGTGTCGTGGCCCGGCCCGCCGATCAGCCAGTTGGAGCCCGATCCGCCGTCCAGCACGTCGTCGCCGGCGCCGCCCCAGGCAGCGTCGTTGCCGCCCATCAGATGGATGAAGTCGTTGCCGTCCGACCCGCCGACCACCTCGTCCTCGTCGGTGCCCAGGAAAGCCCATTGCAGGTTCGCCACCGGCCCCTCGTAGGCATAGGCGGCCACGGCCTGCTGCACCCCGCCGACGGTCCGGCTGAAGGGGACGAAGGGCCGCTCCGGGGCGGCGTCGGGAAGCGGGGACGAGGCGGGCGGAGCGACCGGCGACGTCGGCAGCGCGCCGCCGTCAGGCTCGAGGACGGGCGGTGTGGCGGGGGTTCCGTTGTCGGGCACCGGCACCGGGGCGGGCGGCTGGTTGGTCTGGGGATCGGACGGGGGCAAGGGGGTGATGCCCCCGCCGCCCTCCTGCGGGGGCACCGTGCCGCCGCCGGAGACGATGCCCATCAGCGTCCAGGCGAGATCCTGGAGGCCGGCGGTGAGCGCCGGGGACAGCGGCAGCAGGCTGTAGTCGTGGTTGTAGGCGTCGGCGAACAGCGGGTCCCCGGTCCGGTCGTTCGTTCCGTAGGCGCCGACCTGATGCAGGAAGTTGGCGTCGATGGCGTTCTGCCCGGCCGACAGGATCGTCACGTAGCCGCCGAGCGGCGTCGTCCCCGACACGAGGTTGCCGGTGACCGTGTTGTTCGCCGGAATGCCCGCCGCGCCCGCCAGGGGCACCCATTCGATGCGGATGAAGCTTTCGCCGTTGGCGCCGAGCACGCTGACGTTGTTGGTGACGGTGTTGTCGTGCCCGCCATGGATCATGACGGCGGCCCAGGCGGTGTCGCGCAGGAAATTGCCTGTCACCGTCACGCCGCTGGTCAGGTCGTCCAGATAGATGCCGTAGCCTTTGTAGTCGCGCAGCCACTGGCCGGTGCTGGTGGTGGCGATGCCGCCGGTGTGCTCGACCCGGTTGCCCTCGATCCGCGTGCCGGTGTTCAGGTTCGACCGCCCGAGCAGCTCGATGCCGCCGGAATCCGCCGTCTCCAATCCCGTGTTGCGCACGCGGTTGTAGAGGATGGCGTTGTTCAGGCTGATGGTCGCGGTGTCCCAGTTCTTGACCGAGATGCCGTAGCGCGCGCTGCGGTCGATGTCGTTGTGGGAGATCACCGTGTCGCTGATCCCCGACGCCATGATGCCGCCGGCGTATTTGCGCACCTCGCCGATGTTCTGGATGCGGTTGCCGGTCACCGTGTTGCCGATCGACTGGCCGGTCAGCGCGATGCCGTTGATGCCGAGATGGTCCAGGTAATTGCCGCTGACCAGATTGCGGTCCGATCCCTGGGTCAGCCGGATGCCGGTGCCGACGTTCACGAAGCTGTTGCCGGCGATGGTGTTGACGTCGCCGTTGAGGACGTCGAGCGCGTTGCCGTCCGTCGTCGTGTTGGCGAAGGTCAGCCCTTGGACCGTCACCCCGTTGGCGCCGTTCAGCCGCAGCAGCGTGCCGAGCCGGGCGACCTCCACCCCGGTTCCGGTGAAATCCTCCCCCGCCTTGATGACCAGCCGCCCGTCCGAGGCGCGGTAGGCGAACTCCCCAACCTGGTCGACATGGGCGCTGTTGCCCAGCAGCTTGAAGGTCGAGCCGTCGCGTATGGTGAAGGGCGCGTCGGCGGTGAAGGTCAGGGTGCGCGTCACCGTGTCGATGCCGGCGACGGTCAGGATCGCGTCCTGGAGCCGCTCTGTGTCGAAGACCTGGACCCGGCTGCCCGGCACCAGATCGGCGGTCGTGACGTCGCCCGCCCGGTAGCGCAGCGCGTTCTTGCTGGCGCCATAGGCGCTCGCGTCGGCGACGAACCAGCCGGTGGTCGGGTCCTGCGGGTCGTAGGCGCCCTTGGAGGCCAGCCGGTAGCGCACGCCGTCGACGGTGACGTCCAGCCCCGGTGCCGCGGACAGGGGCGCCGACCAGACGCCGTTGCCCTCGTAGGTGAAGCCGGTGACCCGCTCGCCGCCGCTGAGGACCGCCTGCTCGCCCGGATAGCCGAGGATGCGGACGCCGCTGTCCGGCGCGCCGAGGGTGAGCGTGTTCGTCAGATTGTAGGAGCCCTCGCGAACGTAGGTGGTCTTGACGTTGCCGGCGCGCATGGCCGCCTGCGCCCGTTCCAGGCTGGCGAAGGGGCCGTCGGTGCCCTCGGCGTTGGGGTTGGCCAGCCGCCCGGACCAGCCGTCGTTGCCGTTTTTCGCCACGTAGAAGGCGTCACCCTGCGGAGCCGCTGTGTCCGACGCGCTGCCCTGGAACACGGGGGCGGCGACCGCCAGGGTGACGGAGCCGTCGTTGGACGGCGCCGGGGGGGCCTGGGTCTTGCCGTTCACCGTCACGGCGCCGAGCGCCAGGGCGCCGGCCGGTGTCCCGTCCACCGGCAGGATCCGCACCGTGTGAGCGATGGACGGGTCCAGGATGACGCCGAAGGTGAAGCGTTCGGCGGTGCCGGACGCGGCCTCCGCCTCCCCCACCGGCTTGCCATCCACCAGGACCTTGAAGCGCACCAGCCCGGTGGCGGACGCGCCGCGCGCCGCCTCGACGGTGATGGGGATGGGCCGGGTGATCACCTCCTCCGGCTTGGGCGGGGGGCGGACCAGCGGACCGCCGAACATCTCCTCGCCCAGGCCGAAGGACAGAAGTCCGCCCCAATAGAGCCCGACCTGGCCGGGGACCACGTCCTTCCCGTCCACCACCCCCTTGTCGTAGGTGGCCCGCGCGTCGGTGGATTTGACCTCCTGCCCGTCGACGAGGATGGAGCCGACGAAGAGGTTGCGGTCCACCCCGTTCACCACCCCGTCGTTGTCGTACCAGATCGAAATCCGGTGGGCTTGGTCGGGATCGACCGTGGCGGTGAAGCGGTAAGGGGTGCTGGAGGTGGCGGCGACCCACGCTTCGCCGATCATCACGCCATCGACCAGCAGTCGGAAATGCGGCGCCTGGCCGGCGGACACGCCCCAGGCGTTCACGACGATCGGGATGTCGATGGTCCGTTGCGGGGACGTGGACATGCGGGATCCTGAAGCCTGCGGGCGGAGAAACCGCCCGTCCCGAGGGTTGCGGATTGCTCCCTCGCGCTCCAAAGCTGGCATACCACTATCGATTGGGTGTGTGACATTGGTCCCAGAATGGCCACAGCCAAGGCACTGGTCACAGCCCATGCGGGAAGGCTTGCCCAGGCTCGCGGAGCGGCGGTAGATAGCGGTTCCCCTCCCGCCTCCTGCACCGAGCCCCCATGACCCTGCCGCCGACCTTCGACGCGGATGCCCTCGCCCGCTACGCGGCGGCGGACGTCATCTTCCTGGCCCAGGACGGCTTCCGGCAGCCCTCCGCGCGGGTGCGCTGCTACAACTTTGCCAAGGCGCTGCGCCAGCAGGGGCTGCGGGCGGAGGTGCTGTCCTTCTTCGACCATCTGGGCGCCGCCGATCAGGCCGGCGCCCTATCGACCATCCCCGAGGAGGAGAAGATTTGCCTGAACCTGGAGGCGCACCGGGTGCTGGCGACCAACCCGCGGGCAATCCTCTACGTCCAGAAGGTCGGCTACCACACGCTGGCGGCCGCCCTGGCGGCGGAGCGGGGCGGCAACCGGATCGTGCTCGACTACGACGACTACGAACTGGACATGCAGCCCTTCCGCCGGCTGGAGCCCTGGTTCCCCAGCCTGCGCCCCGACCAGCTCTTCCACACGGTCGCCAACCGGGCCGGCGCCTGCGTGGCGGCCAGCCACCGGCTCCAGGCCCTCCTGGCGCCGCTGAATTCGAACACGCACCTGATCCACACGGTGGCCGACCAGGATCTGTTCACCGCCGACGGACGGGACGCGCCGCGCCGCCGCTTCGGGGACCGGGTGAACATCCTCTATTCCGGCGACTTCTGGGGCGACATCCCCATGAAGGACGTGCTGTTCGCGGTGGACGCCTTCGCGCTGGTCCCCCGCGCCGTGCGCGACCGCGCCTGTTTCCACATCATCGGCTTCGGGCGGGCCTGGGAGGAATTGAAGCGGCGCCTGAGGGAGCGCTTTCCGGACCTGCCCAACCTCGAACTGCACGAGTTCATCCCGCCGACCGAGATCCCCGCCGTGCTGCGGGAGATGGACATCGGCGTGCTGCCCTACTCGGCCAACGAGTTCAACGTCGCCAAGAGCCCGACCAAGATGTTCGAGTTCCTGCTGGCCAAGGTGGCGGTCTGCGCCACGCCGGTGGGCGAGGTGACGCACTGCCTGGAAAACGGCGTGTCCGGACTGCTGGCCGAGGGGATGGAGGGCTACTCCGCGGCGCTCGCCCGGCTGATCGGTGACGACGCCTTCCGCCGGGACGTCGCCGAGGCCGCGCATCGGGTGGCGATGGAGCGTTTCTCCCTCCAGGGCATCGCCCCCCGGCTGGCCGCCGTCGTCCGCGGCCTGCTGGAGCCGGAGCTACGGGCGGAGGCCCAGCCGGTGACGACGCTGGAGGATTTCCTGGCCGCCCGCCTCGCCCGGCCGGTCCCGCCGGCCCCGCGCGAGGTGCATCTGATGCGCCGCGACCTGGAAGCCCTGCTGGCCACCGAGAACCTGGAGACCGCCGACCCGCGCCGCTGGAGCGGGCCGCTGGTCGCCGCCCTCGACTGGCCCGGCCTGACCAGCGTGGAGCGGGTGGCGCCGGACCGCGTGGCCGCCCTGAAGACCGCGGCGGCGCGCCACCGCAACGCCGCCCGGCTGCGCCCGGAAATCCTCCTGCCGGCGCGGGAGCGGCCCCCCGGCCCTCCGGCGCTCGGCAAGCTCGCCGCGGCGGAGGATTGGGACGACCCGAATTGGCGGCCCTGGGCGGTGCGGGTGCGGACCAACGTCTCGACCTTCCAGGCCCCCTACATCGACGACGCCGACGCGGAGCGCCGCCGCGACGAGGATGCCCGCAACAACATCGACAATTTCTTCAAGCGCAGCCGCGGCACCTGGGAGCGCGCTCAGTTCCTCTACGGCCTCGACCGGCTGGGGCTGCTGGAGCGGAGCCCCCGCGCCCTGGTGGTGAGCGCCGAGGTGGACGGCTTCTACCTCATGCTGACCGAGTTGGCGCGGGCCGTCGGGGTGGTCGATGTCGGGCCAGGGGCGGCGGCCCATGCGGAGCGGGTGGGGCGCGGCGACCGCGACCCCTGGCTCGCCAAGCCGCGCCGCTTCCACCGCGACCGCATCGCGATCCATCACGGGATGCCCGGACGGGATCTGTTCGCCGACGCGCCGTGGGACGCCGTCGTCCTGCCGCAGAACACGCTGCCGCGTCTGGCGGAAGAGGGCAAGGCGGCGGAGGTGCTGGCCTGGATCGACCAACGTCTGGCGCCGGGTGGGGTGCTGGCCTTCTCGGCGGAGATCCGGCTGAATGGGCGTCCGGGCGTGCCGGGGCTCACCCCGAGTCAGGCCGAGGACCTGGGAGACGCCTTGGCGGGCACCGGACTGGAACTGCCGGGGCCGGTGGACCTGTCGCTCAGCGACGCCACGCTCGACCGCTTCGTGACGACCGGCGTCCCGGGCTCCGCAAACCCGAACTTCGCCGCCCGCACCGGCGAGGCCCTGCACGTCACCGCCGTCTGGTTCGCCCGCAAGCAGGCCGCCACCCCGGATGGCGGGTGGGAGAGGCTGGCCGGGCTCCTGGCCTGACCGGCTTCTCCGTCTGGCTTCACTCCGCCGGGCCTTACTCGGCCAAGACAGGCGTGTCGTCGTAGAGATCGCGCAGGGCTGCGGCGGGAATTCCCAGCCGCGTCGCGTCCTGTCGCATCGCCGTGCGGGAGGAGACGATGCGGGGCGTCAGGAAGACCGGCCCCGCGAAGCCGGGCAGGGTGGCGGGGGCCTCCACCGGAGCGCCGTCCAGCGACTGGCCGGCCAGCTTGCCGTCGAACAGCCGCACGCGGCCCTCCGTGATGAGCGGCTTCAGCGCCGGCACCTGCCCCAGCGTCTCGAAGAAGTCGGTGCCGATGCCCCACAAGGCCACCGGCCCGTCGGCCGCCGCTTCGGTCACCGCAGCACCCAGCGCACGCCATTGGCGGATGAGGTAGTCGGAGCTGCTCTTGGCCTTGTCGGCTCCGATGGCGAGGTCGCCTTCGGACAGGCGACGCATCTTCTCGCCGCCGTCCGGCACGTAAAGATACTGCTCGTCGAGCGCCGCCCCGGCGTAGCGGTCGAGATGGCCTTTCTCCCGCAGGGTGGACATCGGCGTGCCCTCGATCTCGCCGCAGCCCGTCTCCTGGAAGGTGTCGAGCGGCAGGCTGGCGATGTAGGCCTTGGTGTCCTGCATCTGCTCGCGCGTTTCGCCCGGCAGGCCGTAGGTGAAGGTGCCGTGCACCGTCATGCCCAGACGCTTGATCTCATGCACCGCGGCGCGCGCGGTCTCAAGGTTCAGGCGCTTGTTGACGATGTTGTCGTTGACCCACTGGTTGCCGCTCTCAAAGCCCAGCTTGACGCCGAAGCAGCCGCTGTCGCGCATGGCCTGCCACGTTTCCAGCTTGATGGTGTCGGCGCGGCACATGGCCGACCAGGGCAGGCCGATGCGGGTCATCACCTCGCATATCCCCAGGACGTGCTTGTCGCCGAGGTTGAAGGTGTCGTCGTCGAAATAGATGGACCGGTAGCCGTAGCGTCCGACCAACTCGCGCAGCATCCCTTCCACATAGTCCGGCTCGTAGAAGCGGACCGAGCGCTTGCCGGTGCCGTCCGGGTCGTTGCCGGTCATGGTCGCCGGCCAGACGCAGAAGATGCACTTGTAGGGGCAGCCGCGGCTGGCCCAGACCTGGAGCTGTGGCGCCTTCTGCCCGGCGGGGTTCACGTCCCAATAGCGATGGGCGATGACCTCGTCGAAGTAGGGATAGGGCGCGGCGTTCATCTCCGCCACCGTCAGCAGTTCGTGGGGAAGAACACCCGACGCGCCGTTCAGCACGCGCACGCTGCCCTTCTCGTACTCGCCCTGGATGACGGCGTGGATGGGGAACTGCTCCATCACCGCCTCGCCCTTGGCGGACATGGCGCCGGTCAGCACGATCTTGGTGTCGGGCAGGATCTCCTTGACGCGCCGCACGATGGTCTGGTCGTGGTCCCAGCAGGGCGTCGCCGTCTCGATGAAGATGTACTCGTACCGCTCTTCCCGCAGATGCTGGAAATAGCTGTCGTAGGACTCGCGCAGCGCGACGGAGTCGCGGAAGACGACCTTCGCCCCGGTGGCCTTGGCGGCGTAGGTCGCGGCGTAGCCCATGAAGAAGGGATAGGGCAGATACTCCCCGAACACGAAGTTGCCGGGCGCGGAGTGGGCCTGGTTGGTGTGCGGCCACCGCGAACCGGCGCGCACGCCGCTGAACCAGGCGGAGGCCGGGGCGTCGTCGCCGGCGAACTCGAACCGCTTGACCCACCAGGGCGGATTGCTGAACAGGACCTTCATCGCGCTTCCTTCCACCGCTCCCCGCGGATCGTCATTCTCGGGCCAACCGTCACTGGCCAGCCGTCACGGGCGGGCAAACCGGTCGGTCATTTCGGCATGCATCTCGGCCAGGATACCGTCGATATCGCGGGTCAGCGACCAGTCCGGATAATGCTCCTGGAAACGCCGGATGTCGCTGATCCACCAGATGTGATCGCCGATCCGGTTGGTCTCGTCGTAGCTCCAGGCCATCGGGCGGCCGGTCAGCTGCTCGGCCTTGGTGATGGCCTCCGCCATCGAGCAGTTGGAATGGCGCCCGCCGCCGATGTTGTAGACCTCGGCACTGCGCGGCTTCTGGAAGACATGCCAGAAAGCGTTCACCAGATCGAAGGAATGGATGTTGTCGCGCACCTGCTTGCCCTTGTAGCCGAACACCCGGTAGGGCGTGCCGGTGACCGCGCATTTCACCAGATAGGCCAGGAAGCCGTGGAGCTGGGCGCCGGAATGGCCCGGCCCGGTCAGGCAGCCGCCGCGGAAGCAGGCGGTCTTCATGCCGAAATAGCGCCCGTATTCCTGCACCATCACGTCCGCGGCGACCTTGGAGGCGCCGAACAGGCTGTGCTTGGTCTGGTCGATGCTCATCGCCTCCGGAATGCCGTGGGCGGCCCAGGGGTGGGACGAGTCCAGCTCCCAGCGGCTCTCCAGTTCCACCAGCGGCAGGGCGTTGGGCGTGTCGCCGTAGACCTTGTTGGTCGAGGTGAAGATGAAGGGCGCGTCCGGGCAATGGCGCCGCGCGGCCTCCAGCAGGTTCAGCGTGCCGTTGGCGTTGACCGAGAAGTCGGTGAAGGGCTCCCGCGCCGCCCAGTCGTGCGACGGCTGGGCCGCCGTGTGGATCACCAGCGCGATGGATGCTCCGTAGCGCGCGAACAGCGCGTCGATGGCGCCCTGGTCGCGGATGTCCGCGGTGACGTGCGTGTAGGACGGGTGACGCTTCTCCAGCCGCTCCCGGCTCCAAGCCGTGCTCGCCTCGTCGCCGAAGAAGTAGCGGCGCATGTCGTTGTCCACCCCGACGACGTCGAACCCCTTCTCCGCGAAGAAGCCGACGGCTTCGGCGCCGATCAGGCCGGCGGACCCAGTGACGATGACGACGGACATGAGGGAATTCTCCTCGGGGAAAGTGGAGCGGAGGACCGCCAAGCGCCGTCTATAACAGAATCGGTTCCAGGATGCGCCGGTTGGCGTCCAGCCAGCCGAACAGCTCGTCCATGATGACGCCGGGTGTCTGTCGTGGGCGCCAGCCGGTCGCTTGCGTGACGTCCGCGTTGTCGGTCACGTACCAGGGGATGTCGGCGGCGCGGGTTTCCGGGCTGGCGGCGATGGGAATGCTTCGGCCCGCCCGCTCCGCGCAGAGCGCGGTCAGCTCAGCCAGCGAGACGCTCACCTCCGGCCCGCCGCCCACGTTGAAGACGCGGCCCTTGAACCGGTCCATGCCGGCCACCTGCACCGTCAGCAGGTCGTACAGGTCGGTGACGTGCAGCATGTCGCGCACCTGCAGCCCCTTTCCGCCGAAGCCGCTGTAGGACAGGGTGCCGCCATACAGATGCCGGGCCGCCCACAGCACGACGACGCCCTGGTCCACCTTGCCCATCTGCCAGGGGCCGGTCAGCACACCGCAGCGGTTGATGACGGCGCGCAGGCCGTACATGGCGCCGTATTCCTCGATCATCAGTTCCGACGCCAGCTTGGTGGCGCCGTAGATGGAGCGGCTGCCCGGCATCGGGAAGTCGGTCGCGATGCCCGCCGCCGACCAGCCCGGCCCGGCGGCGCCGTCCGGCAGGACCAGCCGCGTGGCGCCGCGCTCCAATGGTAGCCGGCGCAGCGGGTCGATGGGATAGACGCGGCTGGTGGACAGGAACACCATGTCGGCGCCGTGGCGCCGCGCCGCTTCCAGACAGTTCACCGTGCCGACGAGGTTGGTGTTGATGACGTAAGCCGGGCTGCCGTCATAGCCGGCGTGCACCGACGGTTCGGCGGAGCATTCCAGCAGCAGGTCGAAAGCGCCGAGTTCCTCCAGATCCTCCGGGTTGCGCACGTCGCCGTGAGCGAAGCGCACGCCGCCCGCGCGCAGGCGTTCCAGGGCCAGTTCGGAACCGCGCCGGCGCAGGTTGTCGAAGACGACGACCTCGGCTTCGGGCTGGTCGCGCTTGAACAGAAGGGCAAGGTTGGAGCCGACGAATCCCGCCCCGCCGGTGACGACGATCCTGCAGGGGCGTGTGGCGTTCATGATGGGGCGTTGTCCAGATATCTTGCGGCCGAATGGGTCGATGATCGAAGGGGGGCGGTTAACAAAGCCTCAAATCCTGCACCCCGCCGAGGCTTTCGCATCAGTCCCTCAGCGCCGCGGCCAGCCGCGTCCAGCCGCCGGGCACCGTGGGACCCGTCTTGCGGCAGAACCAGACCACGGACGCGAGGAGGGTGTCGCCGGTCAGCGCCACCAGATGCGGATTCTCCGCGCCGGGCGCTCCGGTCCGCACCAGCCGGTCGAGCGTCGCGTCGCTCAACGATGAATCGAAGCCGCCCAGCAGTTCGAAGCCTGTGTGCCGTTCGAACAGGGCCGCGAGTCCGTCGCCGGCCAGTTCGGGGCCGAGGCCCGCCACATCCGGACCACCGTCGAGGCGCAGCCGGCCCATGATGGCCAGAACGCCGCCGTCCGCCAGCCGCTCGTCCGCCCAGGCGAGCACTTCGCCGGCCGCCGGATCGAAGATCGCGTCCTGGAGCAGAAGGACTGCGTCCCAGGGCCGTTCCCCGGCGGCTTCGGGATGGGCACCGGGCGGGCCGTGGTGGACGGCGATCCGGTCGCGGTGGAACAGACGGGGCTTCAGCAGCCAAGTGTCCATCTCGCCCGCCGCCGCGCGCTCCGCCCGCGCTGCGGCATCGGCGCCGATGTCCAGCACGTCCACATGGGCGGCCCATTCCGTCAGGGCGAGATAGAAGCCGTCGACGGCGGTGCTGACGGCCAGCATCCGGGCCGTCCCGTCGAGCAGCCCCAGCCGGTCCAGCCCGTACAGCATATGCACGCGCTCCCAGGTTCCCCGGCTGCGCTTGAAGTAGCTGTAGACGTGGTTGAGCAGCTCGTCGTCCCGCAGCGCCTCGAAATCGGGAATGTTGTCGGCGGCGGTGACATGGAAGGTGCCGCAGTTCGTCTTGAAGCGCTGTGCCCATGCGAACCAGGCCGGGTCCTCCCAGTCCTCCGACGCGGCCAGCTTGCCAAGGCACGGCGGCCCGTCCGGCCGTTCCGTCGCGGCGATGCGCAGACGCGGGCGCAGGCGGCGGGCGTTGCGGTGGCGGAGCGCCGCCTCGCGGATGCGGGCCAGCGTCTCTTCAGGCACGCCTTCGCTCCGTGCGGCGCCCGGCCAATCCAGCAGGGCGAGCAGCGGCGCCGACCAGCGGCGCGGATCGACGGTGGCGAGGTCGGGAGCTGCGGCCGCAGCCTTCAGATCGCCGCGGGCGAGCGCCACCTCGCGCGAGGGCATCGCCAGCCGGCGGCCGAGGGCCTGCCGCATGAAGGCTTCGAGAGGCACGCCCGCCGGGCCGGCGGATGCGTCCGGCGCCATGGCCTGCCGGATGATGGCGGTCAGCCGGTCGCCGACGGCGTCCAGTGTGTAGTCGGCGAGCGCCCGTTCATAGGCGGCTTCGGCCACGGCCCGGCGTTTGCCGTCGTCGCCGATCAGAGTCGCCAGCCGGTCGGAGAAATCCTCCAGCCCCTCGCCGAGCAGAATGGACGCGCCGTCCTCCAGGCAATGGACCGCCTCGCCGACCGGCGTGGCGCAGATCGCCACCTTGGTCAGCATGTACTCGAACATCTTGGTCGGGCTTTTCGAGGCGTTGAACGCGTTGTCGGCGTAAGGCAGGACGCCGATGTCCATCTCGTTGAGCACCGCACCGAACTCGCCCGGCGGGATGTGCTCGTGGAAGACCAGATTGTCCATCTCCGGGTGGCGCTGCCGCAGGCGGCGCTTCAATTCCTCCCAGGCGCGGCCGAAGCCGATGATGTGGAAGCGGGCCTTGCGACGGATGCGGCTCGGGACCAGGGCGAAGGCATCGACGCCGAAGACGATGTCCTTCATGGGGATGTCGCCCCACACGTCGCCGCACCACAAGATGTTCACGCAATCGCCGAAGCGTCGGCGCGGTTCGCCGCGGCGGTCGGGATTGAAGACGTCGCGGTCCGCCACCGTGTGGACGAGGTGCGTGTTCGGATTGAACGGGGCGAGCAGGTCGAGGATGCGCCGGCTGGACGCCACGCAGGCCTGGGCCCGTTCGGCGAAGCGGGCGAGGAACTCCTCGGGCTTCAGCGACGGCAGCCAGGGCTCGATCCGGCGGAAGGGCTGGCTGCCCAGATCGTAATCGTCGTAGTCGAGCACGATCCGGTTGCCGTTGCAGCCCGCCGCCATCAGACAGGACACCGCGTGGTAGCCGGCCTTCTGCACGTAGAGCAGCGCCCGCGGGTTGTGCGACAGGATCTCGAAGGCGGCCAGATTCAGGCGGAGTTTCTCCTCCTCCGGCAGATTGGCCGCCAGCCCGCCTTGCTCGGTCGCGCCGAGATGATCGAAAAAGGAGAGCACCTCCGCGCGCAGTCCGCGCTGGTTGACCAGCTTCGCGAAGCTGTAGGCGCGCACACGGGCGGGAGCGAGCTTGAAGCCGTCCTGAGCGACAAAAACGACGTCGGCGGCGTCGATGCGGGCGAGCCAGTCGGGATCGAGGAGAGGCTCTGACACCATGATGTCCGCTCGGGGGAAAGACAATCGAGGGAAGCGACCTTGGAGCAGCCCTTCACGGTGGGTCAAGGCCTTATCGGTGACGCGGCCTGGGCCGCGCTTCACCGGCTGCGGCGCGCCGGGTTCACGGGCGTGGAGGACGCGCCGCATGCGCGGGCCAGGCCGGGCGAATTGTGTCCTCCTCGCGGTCCGTTTCGCATATCGTTTCCCCGATCCCGCCCGCTTCCGGGCTTCCAGTGCGCCACTTCCAGGGTGTTCATGGCCGTTCCGTTCGTCATCGCCTCCGATCTGCCCCGGGATGCGCGCGTCTATGTCTACGGTTCGGGTGCCGGCGGGCAGGCCTTGGCGCGCTATCTGATCCGTTCGGGTCTGGATGTGGCCGGATACGTCGACTCGTTCCGCGAGGGCCGCGTGGACGGGCTGCCCATGCATCGCTTCGACCGGTACCTCGCGATGCGCCGGGCGGGGGATGCGCTGCTCATCGGCTCCACTTTCGTCGGCGAGATCGAGCGCCATCTGGTGGCGCACGGCATCACGGACGCTTTGGATGGCTCGCTCCTGGCGATGGCCCTGCTGGAGCAGAGCCGCATGGCGTCGCGCCTTGTGGACGGACGCGTCCGCCTGACCGTGCCGGAGGCCGGGTGATGGCCCGTCGTCCGCGCATCGCCTTGTTCGCTCCGGCCTCGCCGCTTTACGTCAACGTTCTGATGGGCCTGCGGGCCGGCTTCGCCGAACTTGGGGTGGATGCGCACGCCGGCTGGCCGCTGCCGGACGGGCGCCTGCTCACCGCTTTCCTCGGCAATTTCCGCCCCGACGCGATTCTGGAAATCAACCGCTGCCGAGACCAGATCACCGGCTGCGACGTGCCGTGCCGCCATCTCGCCTGGATGCAGGATTTCCAGTATGACGGGCAGCGGCTGCTCGACCGGTTCGGCGGCAGCGACCTTTTCTACTTCATGCTGCCGCCGGACATTTACGGGATCGATCCGGCCACGCTGCCCGCCTGGCGGTATCTGTGGCCGGGCGTGAACCCGGACATCCATCGACCGAAGCCCACGGAACCGCTCTGGGATCTCTCGCTGATCGGGCACATGTACCCGCCGCCGCCCGAAGCGGTGATGCAGGCGGCCGTCGAGGTCGATGGGCAGGTGGTGGGAACCTTCGCCGCATTCGCCGACGCCTTCCTCGCGTCGTCCATCGGCTATGCCGACATCCGTCTGGGCGCGGTCCACGGATTTCTGGTGGACGAGTGCGCGCGCCGCGGCGTGACGCTGTCCCCGAAGGCGCTGGATGCAAACGCGCTGTTCCTCTTCGACGAGGTCCTGTTGCGCATCAAGGACCGTCGCGCCGTGGCCGACGCCATGCTGCGCGTCTCCTCCAACGTCCGTTTCTTCGGCAACCTCGGCTGGATCCTGTGGCCGGATTATGCCCGCCGGTATGGCGGAGAACTGGTCGATCCGCACGATCTTGCCGCCGCCTACCGGTCGTCGCGGCTGACCGTCAACAATTCGGCGTGGCCGCTGCATTTCCGCACGCTCGACGCCATGGGCTGCGGGTCGGTGGTCATGATCAACCGGGTCCGCCGTCCGGACGTCGACGAGCATTTCCACACCGACTTCCAGCCCGGCACGCACTATGTCGACTACGACGCCACCGACTTCGGGGACGCGGCGGCCCGCGCCCTGCGCGACGACGCGGCCCGGATGCGCATGGGCGCCGCCGCGGCGGAGGTGATCGCGCGCAAGCATTTGTGGCGCCACCGGGCCGAACAGATCCTGGCGGACCTGGACGCGTTGTAGCGGCGGTTCAGCGTCCGACGATGCCGCCGGCGGGGCTGAAGATCCGCTCGGCCACGGTGAGGTCGCTCGGCTGATCGACTTCGCACCAGGGATCGGCGATGGGGACCGCCTGGATCTCCACCCCGCGGGACAGCAGGCGGGACAGCAGGCCGGTCATGTCGAGCCGGTCGGCCTCCGCCGCCGGAAGTCCGCCCAGATAATCCGTCACCGTCCGCCAGCCGGCCGGCGTCAGGCGGAGCAGGCCCATGTATTGGCCTTCGACCTCCGCGAGGGACTTCGGGCGGGCGCCGATCTCGACCAGCCGTCCGCGCGCGTCGACCCGGAACGTCTCCGCGTCGTCCAGCGGGTCGGCGAAACGACGGCTCCACAGCGACAGCCAGTTCGGGTCGTAGGTGATGGCGATGTCGCCTGGCGCTGCCATCAGCCTGCGGACGCTGCCGGGGCTGTAGACGATGTCGGTGTAGCTGACGACGCAGGGAGCGGCGGCAAGCCAGTCGTCCGCGCAGGCCAGCGAGGCGACCATGTTGGTCTGCTGCCAGCGGTCGTTGGTGAAGAAGCGCGACACCGGCAGTTCCTGCCGGTCCCAGAAATCGGCGAGATAGCCGCGAACCACCGCGATCTCTCCGATCCCGGCGGCCGTCAGCGCCTCGATCTGCCACCGCACCAGAGGACGCCCGTGCAGGGAGACGTAGCATTTGGGGTGGGTGTCGGTGGCGGTGCCAAGGCGCGAACCCCGGCCGGCGGCGAGAAGGATGGCTTTCATGGCAGGGCCAGCAGGTTGCGGAACAGGGCGATGTCCCGTGGATCGAAGGGCAGGGTCCGCTCCGGATGCCACATAACGGCGGCCAGGGGAAGCGTGGGGTGGCGCATTGCTTCGATCAGGCCGTCGGCGCTGCGGGCCTCCACGATCCAGGGTCCGGGGGCCCTGGGCAAGCCGTAGCGATGGAAGCTGTTGACCGTGCGCCCGCCCCAGCGTCCCTCGATCGGGTGCGGCGTGCCGATGTGCCCCGTGGCCTCGGCGAACACGCCACCGAAGGCGCAGGCCAGGGATTGGAAGCCCCGGCACACGCCGGCCAGAGGAAAGGCGCCGCCGCTGGCCCGGCGGATCAGCTCCTGTTCGACGGCGTCGCGTTCCGGCGCCGTGCCCCCCAGCGCCCCCGGATCGCCGCCGCCAGTGAGGATGACCCCGGACAATCCTTCCGCCAGGGCTTCCACCGTCTCCAGATGGTTCGGCAGCGGCAGGGCCACCGCCCCAAGCGCCTGGACGAAGCGCACCCAGTTCTGGTCGAGCTGGTCGCGCCGCTCGTTCCAGTCCGCCACCTCCTCGACCCTCTGGGTCAAGCCGATCACCGGCAGGGGCATGCGCGTTCCTTTGTCGGTTGGGGCTGTGCGCATCAGCGGCTCACATCAGGATCGTCACCTGCCGTCCGGCGCCGTCGATCTGCAGCCGGCGGGCCCGCGACCAGGATTGGTAATAGGCTTCGCCGCACCCGATCACCGCTGGCAGACCAAGCTCCTGCGCCCGGATCGCCATGTGGGAGTTGATGCCGCCATACTTCGTGATGAAGCCGGCGATGCCGCAGGTGAACAGCCAGTCGTAACCGGGGTCGGCGGCGGGGATCAGGACGATGCGGTCCCGCAGCGCCGCGCGCCCGGCGTCCGCCAGGGCGACGGGGGCTGAAACGCGCTTCTGGGTGACGAAGTTGGGCGCGGTCGTGGGCAGATGGAAGCTCCATGCGTCGCCCGGCTCGGTGACGAGAGGGGGCAGCACGATCGTGTTCGTGCGGGCATGGCGCTCGCGGCCTTCCGCGATGGAGCGCGCCAGCAGGCCGTGTGCCTCGTCTGCCCCGCCGGCCAAGCGGGCAACCGTCCCGATGTCGGCGAAGGACAGCGCCTCGCGGTCGAAGCCCAGCCCGGCCCCCCACTCCGCGAACAGCTCCATGGCGTCGCTGAGGTTGGCGGTGAAGATGAACTTGGCGTATTCCCGCCCCTCGATCGCCGCCTTGAGGAAATCGAACAGGCCCAGCAGGGAGTCGTCCAACCCGTGCTGCTTCATCAGCCCTTCGATCCGCCGGAACTGCTCCAGGCTGAGGCAGAAGGTTTCGGCCGGTTGCGGCTGCGGTTTGTCCTGGTTCGACCAATCGAAATACAGATCCGGCGCGGCGTCGTAGCGGGGCGACGTGATGTCGTAGGTGCCCGGTCGCAGATGCCCGTAGCGATCCAGGAAGGCGGGTTTCGACAGCCGCTGGAAGTCGCGTCCCATCTCGCTCGACACGGTTTCCAGTGAACGCATGAACTGGCTGCGCTCGGCCTCCGAGAAGACCCCGACATCAACCAGCGAGCGCAGGAGTTGGACCGCGATGAAGCCGGCCCGCGCCAGCCCGGCGAAGGGCAGAGTGCCGTAGCGCTTGCAGTCTTCCAGCAGCCAATAGATCTTGTGCAGGCTGTCGAGGTTGCTGTCCAGGATCGTGCGGCGCCGCGTGGCCAGTATGTCCAGCTTCGCCCGGTCCTGCCGCCACAAGCCCTGCCCATGATGGATGATCCGGTGGGTGAGGCGGCGAAGGCTGTCGGACAGCGTGCCGATCTCCGTCTCGGTGAAGCCGGCGGACGCCAGCCGTTCCAGCCGCTCCGGAAGATCGAAGGTGTAGCAGCTGAACACGATGTCGAACTCGACCTTGTCATGGCAGGCCGGGTGTTCGATGAGGGTGGTGAGGTAATGGTCGGTCAGCCGCTCCGCCAGTTCGTCCGGCAGGTCCTTGGGCAGGAAGGAGTTGAAGCTGACCCGCACGTCGATGAACGGCACGCCCTGGAAGCTCTGCAGCAGGGGGAAGCTGCGCAGGTTGCGGTAACCGTAATTGTCGCGCTGATAGGCCCAGATGGCGTCGGTCACCATCTCCTTGTAGAGCGACAGGGCGAGCGGCCTTGGCCGGACACCGATGATCTCGGCGGGGTTCCAGTCCGGCATCACCCCGTAAACCGTGCGTTGGCCGAACAGGAAGGGATGGCGTGTCTGGCCGGCGGTCACCTTGGCGGCGATCCGCTCGACCCAGGCGGCGTGTTCGGCGGGGTTCGGCCGAGGGACCCGCAGGACGAGGGGACGGACTTGGAGCAGCACCACCGATCCGTCGCCCTGAACGGCGAATTCGACGTCCAGCGGCAGGCCGGAGAACAGGTTGCCGAGTTCCTGCAGCAGGGCCGCAACTCCCGACAGGGCGGCGGGCGGACACGGAGCCGCGTGGTGGATGTAGCAGGTGCGCAACCCTTCGCCGTCGCCGCTCGTTACGGCGTCGGTGCGCTGACCCTCGCTGTAGTTGACGACGTGATAGGGACCGCCGCCGTTGGGGTCGCAGGTGAAGGCCACCCCGGCCATGACCACGTCCTCGACCATCGGCTGTACGAAGAACTCATGGAGGCCGGGGGCTTCGGCCATCGAGCAGGCGACGTCCGCGCAAGCCTCGGCAAGATCTTCGGGGCGAACCTGGAGCCGGGTGGTGAACGCACCGGCCATGGAGCCGTCGGCGGCGTCCTCCTGTGCGGCGGATGATCGGACGGCCATGAGGGACCAGCCCTTGGCCTTGAGGACGGCCAGGATTCGTCCGGGCTCACGCAGCCATTCCGTCAGCGGCACGATCTCCAAGGGTGGGATCTTGGCGCTTTGCAGCTGGCCGGCCAAGGCTGCCAGCGTGCCCGCCTTGGACCGCGCCAGCCAGGGGGAACGGCTGGGCTCGTTGGAGCCGCTTCCATCGGTCTGATCCCGATGGATCGGGCCGTGATGTCTGGCTTTTGCTGCGGTCGTGGTCAGGTCTGGCATTGGGACGTCCGGTGATGCGAGGCGTGGGGGCTCCATCCCTGTGTCCGGGGCAGCAAGGCACGTGTGGCGATCGCCTGCGGCATGGTGGGGCGCTGGGCATGTCCGAACGCCGGCAGGATGTCGTCGAGGAGCCAGTCACCCATGGATCTGCCGTGTCCAGCATAGCGCGCACGGGCTTTTACCATGAAGAACGTCCGGTAAATCATCCGTAAAGAGAATCCGCAGTGGCCGTCGAGACGGCGATCATCTTGTGGATCTTGGCCTTTCAGAGGACGGAACCGGGGAGTGGAGGAGGAATCTCGATCCGGAATGCCGCCTTCATCCGGATCAGCCGCTCGCGGATGGTGTGTGCCTGCGCGGGGGGCATCGGGCAGAACAGCGTGGCGGATGATGGCACCTGCTCCATGGCCAGCACGGGGCGCCCGAGAAAGTGGGTCCCTTGCATGACGGGGTCTTCGTCCACGAAGAACGAAACCTCGTTCTTGGTCTGTGAGGCCAGCCACGTCGCCGCGACCGATGTTCCGAGCAGGCCGACCGGCCCGGACGCGGCCAAATGCTCGACGGCTCCACCCACGGCATGAAGCCAGGAGACCATCCGCTCCACGGTGGCCAGATCAGCCATCGGTTCCCCGGTCAAGCGGGTTTCCGGCACGGCCGGGGAAGAAGCGGCGACCGCCCTTTTTGCCAAGCCGGCCACGACGGAAAGCTCCTTGGGAATCCAGCGATCCACATGCAGGATCTGCAACCCCGCGTTTCGGACCACGCGGCTCAGCGTGTCGGCCGTGAAGTGGGAGCAGTGGTCCGCAATGGTCAGGTCGAACGGGTTTTCCGTCAGCGAGGGCACCTGAACGAGCAGGCGTCCTCCGGGAGCGAGAAGACTGGCGGCTTGGCGCAGAAAACCGGCGGGATCGGCGACATGCTCCAGCACATGGACCATCGACACCACGTCGAAGGTGGCATCCAAGGCGTTCAGAGGCCCTGCGTGGAACAGCGCGACGCCGGGGATGGCGAGGATGCGGTCGCGGACACGGTCGTCCTGCTCCGCCCCCGCCAGACTCCAGCCGGGGCGGAGCTGCGCGGCCGACTGAAGCAGCGGACCCGTGCCGCAGCCGATGTCGAGCAGGCGTCCCCGCTCCGCAGGCTGGTCCCACGCGATGAAGCGTTGCAGAAGCGCGCCCGAGCGGCTGCGCAGGGTGTTGTCCTGGCTGTCGCGGACGGCATGGTCGGTTCCGCCCCGTTGGTGGAACATGGCGTAGGAGCCGTAGATCTCGGCCATCTCGGTCCGCCAGGCCGCGTCGACGCCGGCCTGCACGGTTCCGCAGATGGGGCACACGCCAAGCCGACCTCCGGACGGCCATGGGCGGCAGTCCGAGGTGGTGCGCGCCAGGGACGCGAATGCCTCGACATCCGCGATGTCTGCGGCGGCGCAGACGTGACAGCACAGAGGAGCGGCGATGGTCATGGCGGTGCGAGGGCGTCCAGGGCGTCGAAGGGGGACGGGGCGGCGATCCCGTATGTCTGTTCAAGGCGCGTCGCGTCCAGGCTCGTGTGCCGCGGATTGGCAATCAGGATCACCCCGGCCTCGTCCGACCGGCAGGGGCTGACGCGGTCTCGCGGAACGCCCAGGCGTTCTGCGATGTGGAACGCAGCGTCGGCATAGGTGATGTCGTGGGTTGCCGAAACTTGGAAGAGCCCTCCCTCGCTCCCATGGCCCACCGCAACGAGGGCTTCCACCGCATGATCGACGCGGATCGGCGCCATGCGCAGATCGTCGAACGGGTGGATGGTGCGGCCGGCGGCAAGGTCGGCGGGCCAGTTGCCCAAGACCGGCATTCCGGAACGGATCACCTTGGTCAGCCGCAAGGTCGCCGCGGACGCTCCCAGGGCGGCGATGCCATCCTCCGCGAGAGCCTTCTGCCGCCCATAGTCACAGGCGGGCTTCCGTGGCGCGTCCGCTGCGGCGCGGGGAGCGAGGCCATCGAGAACGAGGCTGGTCGACAGGAACACGACGAAGGCACCGGCATCGGCAAGCCGGCGGGCCAGAAGAAGGGTGTTGTGCCGGTTGATCCGATCCGCCGTTTGCGGATCGTCGCGGCACCCGGCGAGGCCGGTCATGGCCGCGCAGAGATAGGCGATGTCGATGGTCCCCGGTGGCGTCCAGCCGGACAGATCGGACGCAAGGTCGAGCGGGATGCAGGCGCCCGCGGTGTCCGCGACCGGCCGGCGGCGCGAGGTTCCGGTGACCTGCATTCCCTGCGCGCGGAGCCGCGCGGCGAGCGCGGAGCCCACGCCGCCATCGACTCCGACCACGAGGATGCGCTTGCCCATGGATTTCCTTCACGCAGACGGATTCTGCGGGCTGGCCACGCGGGTCAGTTCCGGATGAAGCGGAACCAGTCGCGGGTCGCCTCGGCGATGCTGTCCTTGTCCCACACCGGCGCATCGCGCCAGTAATCGAGATTGTCCAGAAGCCGCGCCACCCCGTCCTCGATGCTGACCTGGGGGCTCCAGCCCAGCTCGGCGCGAATCCGGCTCGTGTCGGCGAAGGTGCAGTCCGGTTCACCGGGGCGTTTGGGCAGATGCTCCACGCGGCCATTGCCGAGAAGCTCGACCAGCCGGTTGACGCTGACCGAGGTGCCGCTCCCGACATTGTAGACGGCTCCGGTGTGGCCCTTTTCGGCGGCGGCAAGGAAGGCGGAAACGACGTCGGTGACGAAGGTGAAGTCGCGCGTCTGGGTGCCGTCACCGACCACGGTCAACGGCTTGCCGGAGAGCATCTGCGCCAGGAAAACGCCGAACACCGCGCCGTAGGTGCCGCTCGTGCGGGCGCGCGGGCCATAGACGTTGAAGAGGCGCAGGGAGGTCACCGGCAGGCCGTAGACCTGTGCCCAATGCAGGAGCTGCTGTTCCCCCATGTACTTCGTCAGCGCGTAGGGATAGCGCGGATTCGGGGGGGCCGATTCCGGCGTCGGGTAGACGTCCGGGATGCCGTAGCACGACGAGGACGCGGCGTAGAGCAGACGCGTCACGTTGTTGGCGCGGGCGGCTTCGGCGATGGAGAAGCAGCCGTTCACGTTGGCGTCGAAATAGCGTTCCGGATTCTGGACGGACGGCACGATGTCGGCCAGGGCCGCCAGATGGAACACGCGTTCCGCACCGGCGAGCAGCCTCGCCATCTCCGCACGGTCGGCTACGTCGGCCTGCACGAATCGGAAGGCCGGATTGCCCTCGTGGGCGGCCAGATTGGACAGCCGCCCGACCGCCAGATTGTCGATGGCGAGGACGCTCCGTCCTTGCGCGACAAGCGCGTCCACCAGATGGCTGCCGATGAACCCGGCCCCGCCGGTCACCACGTCGAAACGACTCATTGTCTCATCTTCCTTCCGCCGTCGGCCGGGGGCCGCCGTCTGACTGTATATCGGATTTCCGGCTGGCTGTGGCGTCGCGCGCTTCCGCCCGACCGTTCATCCGGTTCGGTTCGCCGTCTCGCTCGGCCTCTTCGGCCCGACACAGACGGCCAGCAGATAATGCGCCATCGGGAAGAAGCCCGTATGCACCACCTCGTCGTTCATGGAGAACATGAAGACCGTGTGGAAATGCTCCAGCATCGTGTGACGCAACGCCTCGCCAGTCTTGCAGTTCACGTGCCCGGCCTTGCTGTCTGCGGATGCGTAGGCCTGACTTTCCAGGGACGGCATGCCGGCGATGAAGACGCCCTGGCCGGTCAGGGACGCGATGACGTTGCCGAGGTAGACCTGTTCCTGCACGGGCGGGATGTGTTCGAGCACATCCAGGGAATAGGCGGCGTCGTAGGTGCCGGGAACCGGACCCGACAGAATGTCGTGGACGAAGGCTCCGCTCACCCAGGGCTCGGCCATGCGGGCCTTGGCGTCTTCGATGAACAGAGGGTCGAAATCGGTGATGGTCAGGTCGCCGACTTCGTTCTGCACCAACCGGGAACAGAAGCCATCGCCGCACCCGATCTCGACAACCCGCCGCTGCCCTTTCAGCATCTTGGCGACGAACTTGTAACGGGCCAGCGTGAAGACCAGCCGCTTCGGGTCCTGATGCCAGACCTGATTGTTCATGATGCCCAGGCGGGCCAGCCCGATCCGTTCCCGAAGTTCGAAAAGGCCTTGGTTCACCGGATCTTTGGCCTGCATGGACGTGATCTCCGTTTTCAGGGTTGGTGGTGGCGGATGGAGCGCACCCCATGGCGGCGCGCTTCTCCCGTCCCGTCGTCTTTTCCGTTCGTGGGGCCGCCGCTTCAGGTGGAAGGCGGGGGCCATGCACCAAGGGTACCGGCAGGGATGGCCGCGGATTCCAGGATCGTCTGGACCGCCCGCGCCGGAGTCATGTCCGCAAAATTGTCGATCAGGACATCCGGCGTCTTGGGCAGTTCCGGAGCGAGATCGAGACCGACAACGTCCGTGGTGTTCCGATAGACGTCCTTGGTGTCGCGCCGCTTCAGCTCCTCGATGGGGACGCGGAGATAGACTTCGCAATAGCCCGGGATATGCTCGCGGTTCCACGCCCGCACGGCGTCGAACATGGAAATGGTGGCGCAGACGACGTCGATGCCTTGGCTGGCGGCTTCCCGGCACAGCCGGCCGTAGCGGTGGGCCAGATCCAGACGGTCGGCCCTGGAGTAACGGTCCCCACCGGCGACGATGCTGCGCAGCACGTCGCCGTCGAGGTAGAGAACCGGGCGGCCCAGAACCCGCAACCGGTCGGCGAGACCCCGTCCGATGGTTGTCTTACCGGCGGCCGACAACCCCGTGATCCAGAACACCGCGCTGCGTGGCGGTGCGAAAGTCGGCTCAGGCGGCACCAAAAGACACTCCGGCTCCGGCATGGACGCGGCGAGCCCGGGGAATGCCCCGGAAAGCCTCGACGTCAGCAAAGGGCGCCAATGGTAAACTTCGGGTAAAACCATCCGCGGCGATGCGAAAAGCCTCAGGAATGGGGGGCTTGTCGTGCATCCGCCGCGATGCTTTCCAGAGTGGCGAGCAGATAAGGACTGGCCCAGCGGTAAACGCGCGCCCAACTCCAGGCAAAGACGGGGTGCAGGGCGAGCAGCCGGCGCAACTCGCTCCGCGCTTTTTCCTCGTTCCCCGCGCGATGCCAGGCGATCGCCCGGTGCAGGCACACCAACCCGTTGTCGTCCGCTGCATTGTGGTAACGGAGCGCCTCGTCGATGCGGCCGATTTCCTGCAAGGCAAGGCCAAGTCCGCTTCGCAGGAAGGCGTTGTCGGGCTCGATACGGACGGCTTCGCTGTAATGGGCCAGGGCGCCTTCGACGTCGCCCTGCGCCAAGCTGACCAAGCCGCGCGTGTTCGGCAGCAGGCCGATCCTGGCCTCCTCCGGCGAGCGTTCCCGCAGGGGAGCCAGAGCGCCGCCGGTGTCGCCCAGCGCGACGCGCGCCATGGCAAGCATGGCACGGAAGAAGACGTTGCCGGGATCAAGGAGCATGCTGCGGGAGAAGCAGCGCTCTGCCTCCTCCATGGAAGACAGAGCGAACAATTTATACCCGAGCCACTGCAACGCCGTTGTCCGGGCAGGATCGAGCGTCAGAATATGACGGGGAATCGCAATCGATTCAGAGAATTCGCTTTCCGTGTGTACGGTGTTGGTTTTCTCCAGCGCTTCGATGAGGGAAAGTTCCCAAGCCGGATTGGTGTGGAGAGCGCAGGCCTTGCCGAACGCCTGGACGGCCTCCCGGGCATCCGGGGTGGATTCCCCCAAGTCAGCGTAGGCGGAGGCTGGATAAAGCGGGTCGCCGGCACGGGCAGCCCGCTCGATCCGCTCGGCTTCGTCGTGGCGCCCGATCTGGTGCAAGAACTCCGTCAGGCGGAGCGACGCCAAGGAAAAATCAGGTTTTTCGCTCAAGGCTCTTTGAAGCGCTTCGAGCGCGGCCTGGTGGCTGCCTTCGTTCCACAGCGCGATCGCCATGTGGAGGTGGTAGCCGGCGAAGGTCGTCTGCCGGATGTTGCGCCGCCATGCATCCACGTCGATGGCCGGAGCGATGGCCGCCGGATCGTGCCTGTCCTTCGGAACGAACGGATGGTCAGATGGCATGATGTCTCCGGCAGACGGCAGAATCGACTCGAAAATCGGCTCGAAAAACTGCCATGGCGAGAGACCGAACACAAGCGGGTAGAGTGTGCGTTCCTCCATGGAAACTGCCTTCAGGAAGGCCAAAAATCCCTGTATTCATACATTGTTAAGCGTCCCCGAATTAGCCTCTTGCCACCACTTTCCAGGCAAAGTGGCTGATTTTGTAATAGCCGAATTCTTTTGGAAACACGATGACGGACGCCACGCGCAGGCATGGAGACTATACAGGTCTGGCCCAGGACTACGATCGGTTCCGGCCAGGCTACGCTCTTTCTCCATTGAAGGCCTTGCTCGCTCTTCTCGACAAGCCGGTTGCGGATGTCGATGCGGCGGATGTCGGCGCGGGCACCGGGATCTGGACGCGAATCCTGGCTGGCCAAGGGCTGCGCAGTCTGACGGCCGTGGAACCGAACGACGACATGCGGCGTGTCGGACGGGACAGCTCGGCGGGGTTGTCCATCGAGTGGCGCGCCGGCCAAGGGGAAGCCACCGGACTGACGGACGGCAGCCGCGACCTGGTAACCATGGCGTCCTCGTTCCATTGGGTGGATTACGACGCGGGGATGAGCGAATTCCGTCGCATCCTGCGGCCGGGCGGGCGTTTCGCAGCCTTGTGGAACCCTCGCTTGATCGAGGCCAGCCCGATCCAGGTGGACATCGAGAACCACCTCTCCCAGCTTTGCCCCGGCATGAAGCGGGTTTCGTCCGGCCGTTCGGGTCTGACCGATCATCTGACCGACCGGCTGGCTGCGACACCGGGCTTCAGCGATGTCGTGTACATGGAGGCCCGTGACGTCATGACCCGGACTCCGGAGGAATATCTGGGGGCGTGGCGCTCCGTGAATGATGTCCAGGTCCAGCTTGGGCCCGAGCGTTTCGAAGAGTTTCTCGGCTATGCAGCCGAGCGGATCCGTGGCTGCGCCATGATCGAAACGGTTTATCTGACCCGGCTTTGGACCGTCCGGAGGGACTGAGAGGGACGGGTCGTTTCCCTGCGCCGGAGCGGCCTGTCCTCACAGCCGTGCTTTCCCATTTCCCGTGGACAGAAACGATGATCGCCGCCGAAATTCATCAACTTTCCGGTCTCTCGCATCTGGGCCCCGTGTTCATCTATGGCACAGGGGCCGCCGGCCGTTGGATGAAGGCCGCCTGTGATGAAAGCGAAGGGACGACGGTCGAGGGGTTTCTTGACACCTTCCAATCCGGAACGTGCGAAGGGCTGCCGGTTCTCCATCCGCAGGCGCTCCGGCAACGCCCGGCAGACGGCTTCACCGTTGTCATCGCCAGCATGTATGCGCAGGAGATCCTTCAGGTTCTGGTGGAGAATGGAATTCGCAACGCCGTCAACGCCTATCCTTGCTTCACCCACGCCAAGCTGCGGACCGTCTCCGACATCGAACAGGTTTCCCGGCAACTGGTCGAGTTTCTGATTCGGGAGCGTCCGGGGCGGCGGATCGCGGTGTTCGGTCACCGTCAGTCGGCGATGGAGACGGTCGCCGGCTTGCAGGCGAGCGAGGCCGCTTCCCGGCTGGTCGCTCATTACGACGACGAGCACATCGCCATCGACCCGCTCAACCGGCGCCGCGACCGGGCCTACGACGATTATGCCGCCGGGCGGGACTTTGACTGTGCGGTCCTCGTCATGCCACAGGCGCCATGCCGGGACACCATCCGCTATCTGGTCGACGTCTGCGGGCTGCCGGTCGAGCTTCTGGTGCCGACGAACGTCACCGACGGCGCCACCCTGGAACGGGACGAGCGTTATCCTCTGGTCGGGACGGTCCCCCGGAATGCGGAAAGGGCTCTTTCGTCGCCGATGGTTCTGGTCGTTCCGCCATGCGCCGGGACACACCGTCTGATGCCGCCCATGCAAGCGATCCTGCAGCATTACGGGTGGCTTGAGCGGAGTTACATGTCTCTGATCCAGAACACTTATTATCTCAGCCGTTATCGCGCGCCCGCCCCGGTTCCTCCGTTCGAACGCCTGGACGAGTTGCACACCCAAATCGCCAAGGACGCCGCGGAGACCGTCCACGCGTTCGCGCGCCTGCTCAACCATTGGGAATTCATGTGGGTGCACGATGCGGGGTTGGACCTCACCAGGTTCGCCGACATCGGCGGCCCGGTGGTCGTGCTCATGCGCGATCCACGTGATATCATCAATTCTTATTACTTCCGGTATTTCAAAGATTCACCGGAAACGCGAGAGCAGAACTTCCTGACTCTGCTCGATGGCGTTACGTTCATGGGCACTCCCAAATATCATTTCCGATGGCCTTCCGCAAAATATTGGACGGACAGCTATCTTGATGTCTTGGGGAGGGAGAACTATCACATCCTTCGCTTCGAGGATTTGCACAACGACCCCGTCCGGACATACCGGCGGCTTCTGACGGATCTTGGTCTGGACCGCGATCCGATCACACCCATGAGTGATGCGAAACTCCGTGACTGCATCAAGCTCGGAACGTTCGAACACCAGACCGGTGGGCGCGCTTCACGGGGGGAGGACCGTCGCGAGATCGTTTTGCTGCCCAACGGGATCGAGACGTCTTGCCGGAAAGGGGTGACCGGCGATTGGCGCAACAACTTCACCCCACGGGTTGTGGAGCGCTTCAAAGAACTGACCGGCGACGCCCTGGTGCGCCTGGGCTACGAAGCGGACGCGGACTGGCACCTCTGACGTCCGCCCGCCCGGCTCCGCAGGGACGAGCCCGTGGAGGAGTCGTCAGGGCTTGCTGCCGCCGAGAATGATCGACTCCCCCATTCTCCAGTGGAATGCGCGCAAGGCGGGCAACCGTCAGCCTCAGCTGTCCGCCGCCACCGTGCTCCATGGCACGATGACGAAATCGACCGGTTTCTCTCCCGACTTTTCCAAATTGGAAAGCAGGATTTCCAGGTATATTTCCTGGCCGTTGAGGAATTCGGTGATGCCGTGCTGGAGCAAGGTCCGCGCGATGTCTTTCAGGTACATCGAGGTGATGATGATTGCATCATCCGGACGCCGGACGCCCTTCAAGTAATCGTCGAGGCGATGGACCGGCAGACCTTCGACCTCACCGGCCGTATGGCTGTCGATGAATCCCCGGATGTTGGTCAAACCGTAGCGATGGGCGTGGGCCAGGACGCTCCGTCCGCATTCGCCGGAGCCATAAAGGTAGATGGCCGGAGCGCCTGCCACTTCCCCGAAGCTGCGCAGAAGCGGAATGTCGATGCGGTAGTCTTCCAACGCGGCCCGCAGCATTTCGATAACCTGGGCGGCATCCTTGCCGATTTCCGTCATGGCGGCCTCGGTGTAGGCCCGGCCTTTGAACAAAATAGGCCGATCGACGAAGGTCCGGTGGAATGCGTTGGTCGAATGCTGCCCCCACGACAGAAACTTCTCCATCGAAAAGGCTGCGGAGGTGTCGAGAAGGGTTTTTTCGTGATCCGCGCGGCTGATTTCGATCAGGCAGGCCTCGTCGGAGTCCTGGATGACATGAATGCGCTCCAGCTGGGTGCCGGCCCGCTCGATGTAATCGCCGTCGATGGTCCCGAGGAAGCTGTCCGTCTCGGTGCTCGCCTTGACCAGGATGGGATGAAGATGCCAGCAGTGCGCCAGAATTCCGGCCGGCGGCACAAACCAGAACGTCTGTGACGGCCACTGGGAGCAGAAGCGTTCCGCCCCCCAGGTCAGAACCTGGGTGTAACGATGAGGAAATTCGAACGCGCAGTCGGTCAGATCCGCGGCGTCCATGTGGATCGTGCCGTCGGGACGGCGGTAGCGGGCGCGGATCGCCGGCAGGGCCGTTTCCTTGGTCACCCGGATGCCGCTGATCAGGACCATCTCCATTCCTTCCAGCATCCGCTTCTCGATGGCGGCGAAGGAACCGTCCGACAGGATGGCGTCAGGAGCCAGGAAGGCCAGGAAGGCATTGTCCCTGGCGGCCTCCTGGATGGCACGCTTGTGGAGCGACCCCATGAGGTGCCGGACCGACGCCGTCTTGATATGCGCGTTCTGTTCGGGGTGGATGACGTGGATTTCGGCGGGCATGACTTCCGCCAGCCGCTGGAAGGCTGGCGATGCCTGAATTGTCTTGGCGTCGTCTGCGGTCGTGTAAATCTTATAGGTATAAGCCTGCCTGTGTTGCAAGGCCGGCAGGTTGTTGTCGGAAAGCTGGCTTGGAAGCACCACATCAATAAAGACGTCTGTATAGCTCTCGCCCCAAACCGCCATGATGAAGTGCAGATTTGGAATGCTCATCATTTTTTCCTTCCCGGAATGGACATGGATGTCCATCAGACAAACTCGATGTGACGACTGTCGACATTTATATACTCAT
This sequence comes from Azospirillum brasilense, assembly GCF_007827815.1. Taxonomy (GTDB): domain Bacteria; phylum Pseudomonadota; class Alphaproteobacteria; order Azospirillales; family Azospirillaceae; genus Azospirillum; species Azospirillum brasilense_C. The sequence continues at coordinate 68,158 of NZ_VITH01000016.1, read as the reverse complement.
TCAGAACCAAATTCTTGCGGTGAGCTACGCAATGATGGCGGCATTGAAGAGCTGGATTGATTTCGGCAAGGCGCTTCCTGTTTTCATCGGAGTACCAGAATTCCCGGAAGCTCCGGCCCCGCAATGATCCGAGATGTCCGGATTCCGTATAGGCTTTGTCCTGGCAGGTGTAGACACTGCCATCGGCGCCGATCACCGTCAGGAACTGCAGGAAGGGGCAGCGCGTGTAGCCTTTCTCGAAACGGTCTTCCAGCTCGTGATAGTGGTCGACGATCCGGAAGGTGTCGTCATCGAGACGTTTCGCCGCCGCCAGCTGTTCAGCGACGATGGCGTGAAGGCGGCGGTGGTAGGCGTTGTTTTCCTCGCGATCGTTGGAAACGACCGCGCCGCTGACTTTGACGTGACTGACGCCAACATCCTTGAGAATCCTGCAAACCTCGGCAAGGTGGGGGGCGTTGGTCTCGCTGACGATGAAGCTCACGCCCAGGACGCAGTCGGCTTTCCGGGCGGCGAAGGCGCGCAGGTTCGACAGCAGCCGCGTAAAGCTGTCCGCCGCAACGCCACGGGCGTCGGCATAGCTCTGATCGTCCCACGCATCGAGCGATACGCGCACCCAAGCCCCATGGGCGGCGAAGGCGTCGGCCATCGCGCCCTTCAGGTTCGAACCGTTGGTCAGGGTCGCGACCTTGATGCCGCCTTCGGCCAAACGCCGGACGACATCCGGCAAGCCCTTGTAAAGCAGCGGCTCTCCGCCGCCCGAGAAGGTCACCGCGCGCACGCCCATCTCGATGATGTCGTCCACGATCCCGTGCATCATGTCGAGCGGCAGGACATCCTCGGTGCTCATCGCCTCGCCCAGCGTCAGGCTTTCGACGCGGTAGGCGCAGTACCAGCAATTGTGATTGCAGCGGTTGATCGGCTTGATGCGGATGTGCACCGGTGCGGCCAGTCCCTCATGGGTCAGGGCATCCAGCTGAGGCCGAAAGCGCAGGAATTTCAAATTGCTGTAAAGCTGCGTCATGTTGTGTCCAAGACCGATGCGAGCCTGTGGAGCGTGCGCTCCGCTTCGTTCGCGTTACGCGGCAAACCGCCTGCTACCAAGGCGCCTGTTTTGTTTATGAACAATCAATCCCTGTCTCGGTGAGGCGCGCCGGCCGCACCGGCTGCCTTCCTTGCATCGGCGTTCATCAAGCCCAGGATGTGATCGCGCATCCGCTCGACCGGCACGGCTTGGCGTCCGGTGCAGCGCAAGCATTCGGAATCGAGATCCTGCCCGGTCAGCAGCTGCTGCCGCAGGCGTCGATACGCATCGCTGCCGATGATGTCGTCGATCGAGACCCCATTCTCCAGCTTTCCCATCACCAGGCCACGCTGGCAGCAGGAATAGGCTTCGCCTTTGGGGTCGAAGTAGATTTCCGCCCAAGGGGCTTCGCACATGCGGGTCATGCCGGGTGGAACGTCGTCCATGACATCCCCGGGCATCACGAATTTTCCCTGGATTCCCGAACGGACGATGTCCGCGCTTGGCTGTGCACCGGCGATCTTCGGCGCTCCGCCGTCCTGGAAGAAGTTGTAGCCCCGCCAATAGGTCACGACCCCGGCGTCGATCAGCCGCCGCTCGATCTCGTTCTCATGCATGGAGCCGATCACGATCTGGCCGCCATCGTCGGGCTGTGCCTTGTAGTCGTCGAACTTCAGAACGACTTCGTTGTCGACCGCGCCGGACCGCGCACTGTCGATGTATCCGGCAAAGCGCAATTCCGGATGGGCACGCAGCCAGTTCCGCAGCGTCCGCCCGGCCTCGCCGGCACCGTAGATGTAGACGGGGCGCGCCGGGTCCAGATCATCGAAGGAACTGAGCTTGCGCGTCAGCTCGACGTACCGTTCGATTCCATAGTCCTCGATCAGCCGCCGCTCGACCCGCTGGGTGCCGCCGATCGACAGCTCGACGCCGTGCCGGACGGCGAGGCGTCTGGCCCTTTCCAGTGTGCCGGCGGCCTGGATGAAATCCTGCGGTTCCATGTCGTAGATGCTCCGGGCAACCCCGGACGTGCCCTCGAAATAGGCGACGTCGTTGAAGTTGATGCTCCGGATGCCGCTGGACACCGCCATGGCGACCAAGTCAGGGATGCCCGACACGATCTGGTCCGTCAGAACGCCCGTCCACACGATCTTGGGCATGGGAAGATCATTGGCCAGCACATAGGACCGGACAAGATGCGTGTTGTAGAGGATCGTTCGTGCGTCGACGGCTTTGCGGATCTGCTTCAGAAGTTGAATGTCGATGGTGTCGATGCTCATCTGCAGCTCGCTGAAGCGTGCGACGACCTCGACCTCCTCCGGTTTCAGAATCCGCGAGAAACTTGAGACCAGCGTGATGTAGAGCCCCTGATCGAGAAGCGGCCGGCAATGGTCCTCCCAGCCTTGGACCAGCAGCGTTTCCCCATAGTAACCGATGTCGATCCTCTCGATGTCGTGAGATCTGGCATAGTCAACAATTTTCCGAATCTGATCGTCTGATGATTCGGCGTGGAAGCTCTCTGGATGCGTCCCTTGCGGGCAATAGACGCAACGCAAATTGCATCTGTTAGTAAAATTAAAGGCAATATGCTTCAGCGAAGGAGCTGGGTTCAGCAAGTCAATATGACTAAATTCAGCACTCTTCACATTAAGCATCATCGTGTCCATTCTTGGTTTATTTCCAATCTCAGCAGGCTGTGGCTGGGCACGATCGCCTTGTCTAAAGTGAATCTGGAAGGATTCCAGGTGGCCTGTTCTTGTCCTTTTATCAAGGAAATGCAATGACGTTAACAGAGCCTTTGTTAAGAATCGGTTTCCTGGCGATTCCGCCTCTTACAACCTGTCCGCGGACGCCTCCAGAATTTCCAAGGACGCGAGGCGTGCCGCCAAATCACAACCGTTTTCACCTTTTGTATACCGTCTGGCGGGTACGTCTTGACCGATTGCGCAATAACCGTTACCGCGGTCCGGCGGTGGGTGAAGCAAAGGGGGCTGGCGGGATCGGCCCTCACGCCTCCGCGGGGCTATGGCGAGGCATGCCGCGGTTCGGTCTCGTTCGCATAAGGGTCGGAAGTCATGATTACGTCGAGCGACGATAGCGGAACGATGCTGGCCGAGGATGCGCCCCGGTCATCCCGCAACAAGGTCCGGACCCTGGACGAGGTCGCCGTGCTGGCCGCCGAGGCGCGCCGGCAGGGACGCAGCGTCGCCCTTGCGCATGGCGTCTTCGACCTGCTGCATCTTGGGCATGTGCGTCACCTCGAGGAGGCGCGGCGGCACGGCGACCTGCTGATCGTGACCATCACCGCCGACCCCTTCGTGAACAAGGGGCCCGGACGGCCGGTCTTCTCGGAACTGCTGCGCGCGCAGATGGTCGCCGCGCTCGAACATGTGGACTATGTGGCCGTCAACCCGGCCCCGACGGCTGTGACCGTGCTGTCCAAGGTGAAGCCGTCGGTCTACGTCAAGGGATCCGACTATGCCGACGCGTCGTCCGACGTAACCGGGGGGATCGTCGACGAGCGGAACGCCGTGGAAAGCTGTGGCGGGCGCATCGTCTTCACCGACGACATCACCTTCAGCTCATCCTCGCTGATCAACCGCTACCTCGGCGTCTATGACGCCGAACTGCAGGCCTATCTGGAGGACGCCCGCGACCGGAACATGCTGGAGCGCACGCTGGAGGTCCTGGAAAGCGTGCGGGACAAGCGGGTCCTGCTGGTCGGCGACACGATCATCGACGAGTATCGCTACGTGGTGCCGATGGCGAAGTCGCCGAAGGAGAACATGATCGCGACCCTGTACCGCGATCACGAAACCTTTGCCGGCGGCGTCATCGCGGCGGCCAACCATGTGGCGGCCTTCTGCGCCCAGGTCGACGTCGTCACCTGTCTCGGTGAGCACAGCCGCTACGAGGACCTGATCCGCCAGACCCTGAAGCCCAACGTGTCGCTCCGCGTCGTCGACCGACCCGGCAAGCCGACGACGCGCAAGACGCGCTTCGTCGAAACCGGCTACATGCGCAAGCTGTTCGAAGTCTACGAGATGGACGACGCGCCGCTGGACGCGGACGAGGAACAGCGGCTCGTCCACATCCTCGAGCGGCACGCCGGTGACTACGACGTCGTCATCGCGACCGACTTCGGCCATGGGATGCTCACCCCGTCGGCCATCGACGCCCTGTGCCGCCACAGCCGTTTCCTGGCGGTGAACACGCAGACCAACAGCGGAAACATGGGATACAATCTCATCACCCGCTATCCGCGCGCCGATTTCGTCTGCATCGATGCGCCCGAGGCGCGGCTGGCCATCTCGGACCGCTTCAGCGACATCGCCATCATCGCCAGCCAGAAGCTGCCGCAGCGCATCGCCTGCGGCCGTGTCATCATCACGCATGGGAAGCACGGCTGCGTGACGTTCGACGGTGCCGAGGGCGACGGCGCGGAGGGCGTGCACCGTATTCCGGCCTTCACCAACACGGTGGTGGACACGGTCGGGGCGGGCGACGCCTTCCTGGCCGTGACGGCGCCGCTGGTGGCCACGGGAGCCCCGATGAGCGTCATCGGCTTCATCGGCAACGCCGCCGGCGCCATCAAGGTCGGCATCGTCGGGCATCGCCGCTCGATCGAGAAACCGGCTCTGGTCAAGTTCCTGACCGCCATCCTGAAATAGAGGCCCGGCATGCGCGACCGCATCGACGCCTCCTCCGCGGCCAGATGCGCCCATGATCGGGCGGCACGCTGATGTTTGCCGGGAGCGGGTGCAGCGCCGCCATCGCCAACCATATGGCCGTCGATCATTCACAGAACGGCGGCCTGCGGCCCCCGGCCTTCAACGACGGCGCCACCCCGCTGCGGCGCAGCGGGAACCTGAATCTCTCCATCGCCAACGACCAATACGGCTCTGTCAAGATCACCCATCTGTCGCTCCTGCACGCCATGCCCGACTTGGCGATGGGCTGGACGGCGGTGGATGTCGAAGCCGTGGTGTAAGCAAGGATCGAACCATCATGACCGAACGAACCTGGCACGTGCTGGTCACCGGCGGAGCGGGCTATGTGGGCAGCGCCCTGGTGCCGAGGCTTCTGGACGAGGGTCACAGCGTCACCGTGCTGGACCTCTACATCTATGGCGACGTGTTCGCGGGTCTGAAGAACCATCCCCGCCTGACGGAGATCCGCGGCGACCTGCGCGATCCGGAGACCGTCGCCCGCGCCCTGCGGGGCTGCGACGCCGTGATCCATCTGGCCTGCATTTCCAACGATCCGAGCTTCGATCTCGATCCCGCGCTCGGCCGCTCGATCAACTACGAATGCTTCCGTCCCCTGGTGCGTGCGGCGAAGGAGGCCGGCGTCGAGCGATTCGTCTACGCCTCGTCCTCGTCCGTCTACGGCATCAAGGAGGAGGAGAACGTCACGGAGGATCTTCCGCTCCAGCCGCTCACCGACTATTCGAAGTTCAAGGCCCTGTGCGAGGAGGTGCTGCAGGAGGAGCGCGCGCCGGGCTTCACCGTCCTGACCGTCCGCCCGGCCACGGTGTGCGGCTACGCTCCCCGGCTGCGCCTCGACCTGTCGGTCAACATCCTGACCAACCACGCGATCAACGCCGGCAAGATCAAGGTCTTCGGCGGCAGCCAGAAGCGCCCGAACATCCACGTCGCCGACATGGTCGAGTTCTACGTGCGCTCCCTGGCGTGGGACGCCTCGGCCATCGACGGCAAGGTGTTCAACGTCGGCTACGAGAACCACACGATCATGCAGATCGCGGAGATGGTCCGCGACGTGATCGGGGCATCGGTCGCCATCGAGGTGACGCCGACCGACGATCTGCGCTCCTACCACATCTCGTCCGACAAGATCCGGCGCGAACTCGGCTTCACCCCGGCCCACAGCATCGCCGACGCGGTGCGTGGACTGAAGACCGCCTTCGACGCCGGCTCCGTGCCCGACAGCATGTCCGACCCACGCTACTTCAACATCAAGACGATGCAGCAGATCGCCCTGAAATGACCGGACGCGCCCCGCTCATCGGCCTCGATTTCGACAACACCATCGTCCTGTACGATGATGTGTTCCGCGGCATCGGGGAAGACACAGGACTCCTGCCGCGGGGGTTCGCCGGCGGCAAGGCGGAGGTGCGGGCGCATCTCCGTGCTCTGCCCGATGGCGAGGCGCAATGGACCCGGCTCCAGGCCAAGGTCTACGGACCGGGCATCGCGCGTGCCATCCCCGCCCCCGGCCTGTCCGGCTTCCTGGCCGCCTGCCGGGCGGCCGGTGCCGGTGTCGCCATCGTCAGCCACAAGACGGAGTTCGCCGCCGCCGATCCCGGCGGGGTCAGCCTGCGCGCCGCGGCATGGTCCTGGATCGGGGCACAGGGGCTGACCGATCCCGCCCGCGGGGGCATCGATCCCGGCCTGATCTTCTTCGAGGACAGCCGGACCGCCAAGATCGCCCGGATCGCGTCCCTGGGCTGCCGCTGCTTCGTCGACGATCTGGAAGAGGTCTTTCTCGAACCGGACTTTCCCGCGGAGGTCGACCGGATCCTGGTCAAGCATGGCGCCCGGCATCTTCCGGCCGGTCCGTTCCGGGCGTTCCGCGCGTGGGAGGAGATTGCCGATGCCGTCTTCGGCAGCGCCGCGGCTTGAGGCCACGCACGACCCGGCCGAAACGGCGCGGGTGCTGGCCGGTCCCATCCGGTCCATGGAGCGGCTGCCCGGGGGCGGCAACAACCGCATTTACCGCGTGGAAACCGCGGGCGGCGCGCATGCCCTGAAATGCTACGGAAGCACCGAACGGCTGGCCCGCGAATATGGGGGGCTGTCGTTCCTCGCCGCCATCGGGAGCGGGCCGCTGACGGTGCCGCGTCCCGAAGCGGCCGCCCCGGGCCATGGAGCCGCCCTTTACGAGTGGATCGACGGAACGGCGGTGTCCCGCGTTCCGGACGGGCGCAGGGAGGACGATGTGGCCCGGGCCGTCGCGTTCGCCGCGTTTCTTGCCGGACAGCGGAGCGCCGAGGGGGCGGTGGCCCTGGCCGAGGCCGCGGAAGCGTGCCTGTCGCTCACCGGCCTTCTGGACCAGATCGAGAGCCGTTTCGCCCGGCTGTCCGACGTGGACGACATCGCGCTCGGACACTTCCTGCGGGACGACGCGCGACCGGTCATCGACCGCGCCCGGACCCGCGCCCGGACCGGCTACGCGGCGGCCGGCCTCGACCCGTCCATTCCGCTGGAGCCGGCGCTGCGGACGCTGTCGCCCTCCGACTTCGGATTCCACAACGCCTTGCGCCGCCGCGACGGCAGCCTTGTCTTCCTGGACTTCGAGTATTTCGGCTGGGACGATCCGGTGAAGCTCACCGCCGATTTCCTTTGGCACCCGGCCTTCAGCCTGGCGCCGCAGGAGCAGGCAGACTGGCACGGCGGAATGGATGCCCTCTTCGCCGCCGACCCGGCCTTTGCCGCGCGCTTGCGGGCACAGCTTCCGCTGTACGGCCTGCGCTGGACGATGATCCTTCTCAACGAATTCCTGCCCGAACGGTGGGAGCGCCGCCTGTTCGCGGGAACTTCGGCGGGATGGAGCGAGGCCAAGGCGGCCCAGCTGTCCAAGGCCCGCCTGTGGCTCCGCGAGGCCCGCCGCCTGACCGACGGCCCGGATGGCGACGTCCGGTCTTCCTTTCCCCTGCTTGCCGACCGATGAGCGCCATGGACGAACGATCACGCTACCTGAGACGACGGATCATTGACGCCTTGGAAGGAGGAGGACGCGGCCACATCGGGTCCTCCCTGTCCCTCGTCGAGATCCTGCGGGTCCTTTACGACGACGTCCTGCGCGTCCGCCCGGACGAGCCGGGCTGGCCGGACCGTGACCGCTGCATCCTGTCGAAGGGCCACGGCTGCCTGACTTGGTACGCCGTGCTGGCCGACAAGGGGTTCTTCCCGCAGGACGAGTTGCTTCGCCAGTGCCACCCCGGGGCGATGCTCGGCGGCCATCCCGAACGGGCCCACATTCCGGGGGTGGAGGCGTCCACCGGATCGCTGGGCCACGGCCTGTCGATCGGCATCGGCATGGCCCTGGCGGCCCGCCTGCAACGGCGCCCGTCGCGCGTCTTCGTCATCACCGGCGATGGCGAACTGGACGAGGGGTCGATCTGGGAAGGGGCCATGTCGGCGGCCAAGCACCGGCTGGACCATCTCACCGTTCTCGTCGATTACAACAAGCTGCAGTCCTACGGCTTGGTCAAGGACGTGCTGGACCTGGAGCCGCTGGCCGACAAATGGCGGGCGTTCGGATGGGCGGTGCGCGAGGTCGACGGGCATGACGTGGCGGCGCTGCGCGAAACGCTCGGCCAGTTGCCCTTCGCCGCCGGCCAGCCTTCGGTGGTGATCTGCCACACGGTGAAGGGCAAGGGGCTCGACTTCGCCGAATTCAATCCGGATTGGCACCATAAGGCCAAAGTGGGCGCGGCTGATGTGGCGTCCATGCGGGAAGCACTGGAGCGCGCGGAATGAGACAGCACGCCGTCAACATGGTGGACACGCTGGCCCGCCGCGACAGCCGGGTCGTGTTCATCGGTTCCGACCTCGGTCCCGGCGTGCTGAAGGGCATGAAGCGGGACATGCCCGAGCGCTTCTTCATGGAAGGGGTGGCCGAGCAGCACATCATCGGCATGGCCGCGGGCATGGCGATGGAGGGGTTCGTCCCCTACGTCAACACCATCGCGACCTTCCTCACCCGGCGCTGCTTCGACCAACTGGCCATCGACGTCTGCATGGAGAACCTTCCGGTGCGCCTCATCGCCACCGGCGGGGGCACCGTCTATGCGCCGCTCGGCCCCACCCATCTTGCTTTCGAGGACATCGCAATCCTGCGCGCTTTGCCCAACATGACCATCGTCGCCCCCGTGGACGAGGTCGAGATGGTCAAGCTGATGGACGCGAGCCTGGATTGGCCCGGTCCCCTCTACATCCGCGTCGGCAAGGGCAACGAGCCCATCGTCACCGCGCAGGACACCCCCTTCGCCATCGGCAGGGCGCTGGAGATGCGTCCGCCGGAGGAGGTCACCTTCATCGCCACCGGGATCGTCACCGCCAAGGCCCTGGCCGCGGCGGAACGGCTTGAGGCCGCGGGCCTCCGGGCGGGCCTGATCCACATGGCGACGGTGAAGCCGCTGGATGCCGCCGCCGTGCGCCGTGCCGCCGTCGCGGCGCGCCTCGTCGTGACGGTGGAGGAGCACACGCGCATGGGCGGCCTCGGCAGCGCCGTCGCCGAGCTGATGGCGGAGGAACCGACCGGCGCGCGCCTGCTCCGTCTGGCGCTGCCGGACGCCTTCCCCGAGGGCTATGGCGGCAACGACCACCTGATGCGTCTGGCCGGCCTTCAGCCCGACCAGATCGCCGACCGCGTGATGCGCGCGCTGGAGCCCGCGGCATGACGCCGTCCTTCGACTTCCTGACCGCGGAGGAGCGCGCGCTCGGCGACCGCTTCCGCCGGGACGGCTTCATCGTCGCCCCGGCGGAGGACCGGGCGGCGCTGGACGCGATCCGTGACCTGATGGTCGGTCTCGCCCGCCATCGCCTGGGCATGGATGAGGGCGCCGAACGTCCCGATCCGCCCGGCCGCCTGCTTGACCGGATCGGCGATGTCGTGCCGGTGGAGGAACTTAACGCCTTCCGGCTGGCCATGATCGGCGGCATGAACGCGCAGCCTTGGTTGCGCGCCGCCTATTTTTCGGTCGCCCGGCGCACCCTGTCCGCCATCGTCGGCAGCGAGCTGTGCATGCAGCGCCGTGTCAATCTGTCGATCCAGTTGCCGGACGACGACAGCTCGCTGCTTCCCGTGCACGCCGACACCTGGTCGGGCGACAGCCCGTTCGAGGTGGTGCTGTGGATTCCCCTGGTGGACTGCCATGGCAGCAAGAGCATGTTCCTGCTTCCCCCAGGCCCCAACGCCGAGCTCGAGCGCAACCTGCACCGCTTCGCCGCCCGCAGCGTGGACGAGATGTTTGCCGCCATTGAGCCCGACCTGACCTGGATGGACGTCCCGTACGGGCATTTTCTCCTGTTCAATCAGAACCTTGCCCATGGCAACCGGGTGAACCGGGAAGCGGACGCGCGCTGGTCCATGAACTGCCGCTTCAAGGGGGTCTTCACGCCCTACGCCGACAAGAAGCTGGGCGAGTTCTTCGAACCCATCACCCTGCGGCCGGCAAGCCGTATTGGACTCGACTACGAGATGCCGGCGGGTTTCCATGAATGAGCGCCCGGAAACCCTGCGCTCGGGATACCGGGGCTACATCGGCTCGCGACCCGTCCTCGGGAGCCGCATCCCGCAGCATGTCCAGAATCTGGTGATCCGCGACTACGCGGCGCGGTCGGGGCTGACCTTCAAGCTGTCGGCCACCGAATACGCGATGCCGCATTGTTACATGATGCTGGAACAGGTGCTGGCCGAACTGCCCGGACTGGACGGCATGATCGCCTATACTCTGTTCATGCTGCCGGAACGGCGGGGCCGCCGCCAGGAGATCTACCGTCGGATCCTCGATACGGGCGCCTGCCTGCACACCGCCGTGGAAGGGCTGGTCCTGGCCAGTGAAGCCGACATCGGGCGGCTGGAAGACATCTGGAGCGTCCAGCAGGCGCTCACCCACATGGCTCCGGTGAGGTTCTGACCATGGCCCGCATCGACTTCATCCAATCCCTGCACAGCTCGACCCGGCGCAACTACGTCCAGCGCGTGGTCGAGCACGACAAGGCCGAATGCGCCGAAGTCGCCCGCCGGTTCGGCCGCGACTATTGGGACGGAGAGCGCCGGTTCGGTTATGGCGGCTACCGCTACGACGGCCGCTGGCGCCCGGTCGCCGAGCGGATCGCCGCGCATTACGGGCTGAAGGCCGGTGACCGGCTGCTCGACATCGGGTGCGGCAAGGGCTTTCTGCTCTACGAGTTCACCCAGGTGGTGCCGGGCATCGAAGTGGCGGGCATCGATGTCTCCGAGTATGGCATCGCCAACGCCAAGGAGGAGATCCGGCCTTTCCTCCAGGTCGGTGACTGCCGGTCGCTGCCGTATCCGGAGGGCTCCTTCGACGCGGTGATTTCGCTTGGCACCTTCCACAATCTGCCGATCGAGGGAGTGTTCCAGGCGCTGTCCGAAATGCAGCGGGTCGGGCGCGGCGATCGGAAGTATTTCATGGTGGAGAGCTTCCGGGACGAACGGGAAAAGGCCAATCTGCTGTACTGGCAACTGACCTGCCTGTCGTTCCACAGCCCGGAAAGCTGGGCCTGGATCGCGGACGGCGCCGGCTACACGGGCGATCACGGCTTCATTTTCTTCGATTGATCGCCTTGCTGTGCCCGGTCGGGGCGATCCCATTAACCGCTCCCCAGCGGCGACCGGGCGTGTATAAGACAGCCACCCCCATTCCGCTCTCCAAGGAACCGTCGCCATCATGACCCATTCCCGCCGCATCTCGGTGATCGGGCTCGGCTACGTCGGCCTGCCGGTGGCCGTCGCGTTCGGGCGGACGGGCGCACCTGTCGTGGCCTTCGACATCGACGCGCGCCGCATCAAGGCGCTGCGGGAGGGGCACGACCACACGGGCGAAGTGGCGGACGCGGATCTAGCGGCGGCCCGGCTGCACCTGACCGACGACCCGGCGGGCCTGGCGAAGGCCGATTTCCACATCGTCACCGTGCCGACCCCCATCGACGACGCCAAGCGTCCGGACCTGCGCCCGCTGCTGGCCGCCAGCCGCACCGTTGGGCGGCATTTGAAGCGTGGCGACGTGGTGGTCTACGAATCCACCGTCTATCCCGGCGCCACCGAGATGGACTGCGTGCCGGTCCTGGAGGCGGAATCGGGGCTGATCTACGGACAGGACTTCACGGTCGGCTATTCGCCGGAGCGCATCAACCCCGGCGACCGGGAGCACCGGTTCGAGACGATCACCAAGGTCGTCTCCGGTTCCGACCCGGAGACGCGGGCAATCGTCGCGGCGGTCTATGGCAGCGTGGTGAAGGCCGGCGTGCACGAGGCCGCCTCCATCGCCGTGGCGGAGGCCGCCAAGGTGATCGAGAACACCCAGCGCGACGTCAACATCGCGCTGATGAACGAACTGGCGGTGATCTTCCACCGCATGGGCATCGACACCCGCGACGTGCTGGCCGCCGCCGGCACCAAGTGGAATTTCCTGGCGTTCCAGCCGGGCCTCGTCGGCGGCCACTGCATCGGCGTCGATCCCTACTACCTGACCCACCGGGCCGAGCAGCTCGGCCACAACCCGGAGGTCATCCTGGCGGGCCGGCGCATCAACGACACCATGGGCCAGTATGTGGCGCAGGAAACGGTGAAGCGGCTGCTGCGCGCTCGGGACGGACGGCCCGGCCCGCTGCGCGTCACCGTGCTGGGGCTGACCTTCAAGGAGAACGTGCCCGACATCCGCAACACCCGCGTCGTGGACATCGTGGCGGAGCTGCGCGGCTTCGGCGTGGAGGTGGCCGTGCACGACCCGCTCGCCGCGGCGGACGAGGTCGCGCACGAATACGGCCTTGCCCTGACCCCGCGCGGGGACCTGCCGCCGGCCGACGCCGTGGTGCTGGCCGTCCCGCACGCCGCCTACCGGGCCGAAGGCTGGGGTCTGGTGTCCAGCCTGCTGAAGGACGGCCGCGGTTTGGTGATGGACATCAAGGGCCTGCTCGACCGCGCATCGGTGCCGGACGGCGTGGAGCTGTGGCGGCTGTAAGACCGCTCACCCGGGAAGCGAACGCTCCCAGGCGAGGGCGTTGCGGACGATCTCGTCCAGCCGGTCGTGCTTCGGGACCCAGCCGAGCCGCTCGCGGATCCGGTCAGCCCCGGCGACCAGTTGCGGCGGGTCGCCGGGACGCCGGTCGGCGAAGGTGGCGGGGACCGTCTCGCCGCTGACCGCCTCCAACGTGCGCACGACCTCCAGGACGGAGGCGCCGCGCCCGTAGCCGCAGTTCAGCGTCAGGCTCTCGCCGCCGCCGCGCAGGTGGAGCAGCGCCAGGACATGAGCCTCGGCAAGGTCGCTGACGTGGATGTAGTCGCGGATGCAGGTGCCGTCCGGGGTCGGATAATCGGTGCCGAAGATCGACAGGGCCGGCCGGCGGCCGAGCAGGGCCTGGCAGGCGACCTTGATCAGGTGGGTCGCGGTCGGCGTCGCCTGGCCGGTGCGGCCCGCCGGGTCGGCGCCGGCCACGTTGAAATAGCGCAGGATGACGCTGCGCAGGCCATGGGCCGGCTCGGCGTCCCGCAGCATCCGCTCCGTCATCAGCTTGGAGGCGCCATAGGGATTGATCGGGGCGGTCGGCGTGTCCTCGTCGATCGGCACGCGGTCGGTGGCGCCGTAGACGGCCGCGGTGGAGGAGAAGACCACCTTGTCGATCCCGAACCGCGCGCAGGCGTCGAGCAGGGTGAGGCTGCTGACCGTGTTGTTGCGGTAGTAGGCGAGCGGTTTCTCCACCGATTCGGGTACCACGATCGACCCGGCAAAGTGCATCACAGCGTCCACGTCATGCGCGCGAATCACCCGGTCCAACAGGTCGGCCGACCCGACGTCCCCCTCCACCAGGGGCACGGACTCCGGCACGGCGGCGCGGCGGCCGGTCGACAGGTTGTCGATGGTCACCGCGGGAATCCCGGCGTCGGTCAGGGCATGGAGAACGTGGCTGCCGATGTAGCCGGCCCCTCCGGTCACCAGGACGCGGCGCGGAGCCGCCGGTTGGTCGAGCATGCTGGGCACTTCCTTATCCCGTGTCGTCCGGACAGCGCCGTCGGCCTTCCCGGCGGCGTGCTCCGGAGCTAGGCGAGAGGGGAAGGCCTGTCAACCTGACCGGAATGGCCGCGGCCAGTCGGACCGGCCGGGGCGGGGCGTAAGCGGGTTGCTCCCTTCGTCGCCCTGCGCAGGAATCGGAGCAAAGCGGAGCGAATCACGCCCTCCCGGAAGCACCGGTTCCCAAGGACGGCGGCCGGAAACAGGCATCCGCCGCCGCCACAACCCAATGCGTCAATTTTAACATGGGACTTGGTGCTCGGACCGCAAAGGCCATAGCCACCTTATGGACTTATGCATCCTTTCGTTCATATTTTAAAAATGAAATATTATCTTTGGGTAACGCTGCGCTGTGACATAGGTAACCCGATGGTGGTCCCCATGACCACATGTTCCATTCCGCACTTGCAAAAAGGGATTACCAATGGTATCCGACCCTTAGGCATAAGTTTTATTCGGTTTTGCGGGGGGTCCTTACTATGTCCACGGTCACTACGGTCACAGGTGGTATCACCAATGCCGCCGCTCCTTCCACGCTGGCGGGTGCCATTCTGAAGAACACGAGCTTGGTTGATTCCACCAAGCTCAACAGCAACGCGATCGTCAACGCCACCGTCGGCGGCGTTTACGCTCTGTCGAGCGTTTCGGGCGGCGCGGTCATCGCCTCCGACAACACCGCTCCGGTGACCCTGATCGGCGGCGCCGGCAACAACCAGCTGCTCGTCGCCAACGACAAGGCCGGCACGATCCTCCAGGCCGGCACGGGCACCAACCAGACCATCGTCGGCGGCGCCGGCGGCCAGCTCCTGGGCACCTCGACGGTCGCCGGCGGCTCGGCCACCATCCTCGGCGGCTCGGGCGCCGACACCGTCGTGGCCGCGGCCGGCAACAACGTGCTGACCGCCGGTGCGGGCAACAACCTCATCGGTCTCGTCGGCGGCAACAACCAGGTCTTCGCGGCCGGCAACGACACCGTCATCGCGGGCGGCGGCAACGCCACCATCGGCGCCGGCGCGGGCAACGCCGTGATCAACGTGGTCGGCGGTTCCAACCTGGTCATCGGCGGCTCGGGCAACTCGACCATCGCGTCGGCGGCCGGCAACAACACGCTGTTCGGTGGCTCGGGCAACACCACGATCGCCGGCGGCGGCGGCAACGACCTGCTGATCGGCAGCACCTCCAAGACCGGCAACGCGGTCCTGGGCGGCTTCGCCGGCAACGACACCCTGATCGGCGGCGTCGGCAACGACACGCTGTTCGGTGGCGAGGGCAACGACGTCTTCGTGTTCAGCACCGTGTTCGGCGGCGGCAAGCACGTCATCGGCGACTTCAAGGCCGGTACCGACCTCATCGCGGTCCAGGGCTACGGCATGTCCGCGGCGCAGGTTGCGGCGAAGGTCACGGTGTCGGGCGGCAGCTCGATCATCTCCCTGTCGGATGGCACGCAGATCACGGTTGCCGGCGTCACCAACCTGAGCGCCAGCAACTTCGCCGTCTGATAAGAGGGCCCCTGCACGCCCCTGATGGACCTGCCGAGCAATCGGCAGGTCCATTTTTATGCCGTTTTTGTTCCGTGCCTTCTCCTTGAGCGGCTTGCATCATCAAAGCCTCCGGGAGACATGCCGAGCCGTCCAGGCACCGCCTTCAGCGACACCATCCCAGGCGCCTCGTCGCCGTCGGACGGATGCGGAACCGGCGGGGACTCCGGCCATCGTCGCCATTCCGTTCACGGGCCAGGGCCTGACGTCATGATCAATCTCCGTTCTGCCGGTGCGCAGGTTCCCACGCGGCGAAACGGATGAGTTCCCCAAAGACGCCGAAGCCCGATTCGGGCGCTCTGGAACGCGCCATTGCCGACGGCCGCTGGGCCGAGGCCGAGCGGGAAGCCCGTGCCCTGTTGCGCGACGACCGGAGCCACATCAACGGCGCCACCGGGATGGCCCGCTGCGCCGTCGCCCGCGGCGACCTCGGCGAAGCCCTGCGCTGGGCCGAACGCAGCGCGCGCTTCGCGCCCAACGACATCGCGCTCAAGGCCTTTCTCGCCGCCCTTCTGGTCGCGGCGGACCGCTCCAGCGACGTCCCTCCCCTGCTGGAGGCGGTGGCCGAGCGGGCGCCCACGCCGACGGCGTCGATCGTGCTCGGCCAGGCCCTGGCCCGGCTCGACGCCATGGACCGCTTCATCCCGCTCGTCGAGCGGTTGCTGCAGCGTTTTCCCGTTGGCGTCGCGCCGCTGCTGGCCGACCTCGCCGACCACGCCGCGCGATCCGGTGCCGCCATGGGCTGGGCATCGGCCGACCTTGGCCTGCGCATCGTCGGGGCACTGCGCCCGGACCGGACGGGGGCGGGCAGCGTCCTGCGCATCGCTTCGGACCGGGGACCTTGCCTTGTGCTCGACGGCCCGTCCTTCCTGCAGCGCCATGGCCAGCCCGACCCGGCGGCCGGCCTCGTCCGCTTTTCCCTGCCCCTGGGGCCGGAGACCGAGGGCGAAACCCTGTCCGTCACGCTGGACGGCCGGCCCCTCCTCGGCGCACCGCTGCAGCCGCGCCGCTGCGCCGCCGTCGAGGGCAGCGCCGTGCTGGAGGACGCCCCGGACGGCACCACCCGGCTGTCCGGCTGGGCCTGGTGCCCGGGCGACCCGCCGCAGCGGGTGGCGGTGCAAGTCCGTGATTCCGCCGGCCACTCCATCACGCTGGCCACCGACCAGCCCATGGAGGCCGCTCACGCCTTCGGGATCGAGGACGGCGACTACGCCTTCACGCTCGATCTGAACGGCAGCGGCTTGGCCGTCGGCCCTCTGCGGGTGACCGCCGGGCCGGGGGAGGTTCCGCTCGCCGGCAGCCCTCTGCCCTGGCCGGGACCTGGCCGGCCGCCGTTCCGGCCGTCGCCGGTCGGCCCGATCCCGGCCCGTCCGCCGGGAGGCTCCTCGAGGGGACGGCCCGCCGACCCCGTGGTCGACGTCATCATCCCGGTCTACCGCGGCCGGGAGGAAACGCTGGCCTGCCTGCGGTCGGTTTTCGCCGCCGCGCGGGAGGACGGCACCCCGCACGAGGTCATCGTCGTCGACGACGCCGGCCCGGAGCCGGATCTTTCCCGCGACCTCGCGGCGCTTGCCGGCGAAGGGCGG
The DNA here is from genome assembly GCF_007827815.1 of Azospirillum brasilense. Lineage (GTDB taxonomy): Bacteria > Pseudomonadota > Alphaproteobacteria > Azospirillales > Azospirillaceae > Azospirillum > Azospirillum brasilense_C. Next base: position 51,232 of record NZ_VITH01000016.1, on the reverse strand, counting down.
ATCACCCTGCTGCGCAACGAACGCAACCTCGGCTTCCCGGCAACGGTCAACCAGGGCCTGCGCCTTCATCCGGACCGCGACGTCGTCCTGCTGAACGCCGACACGCTGGTCGCCGGGGATTGGCTGGCCCGCCTGCGCGCCGCCGCCCACGCTTCGGACGACATCGGCACGGTCACGCCCCTGTCCAACGACGCGACCATCCTCAGCTATCCCTCCGGGAAGGACCGCCCGCCGCCGCCCTCCCCGGCCGGCGCGGCGCGGCTCGACCGGCAGGCCCGCGCGGTGAACGCCGGCCTCCGGGTCGAGCTGCCGACGGCCGTTGGGTTCTGCATGTACATCCGCCGCGACTGCCTGGCGGAGACCGGTCCCTTCGAGGAACTCCTGTTCGGACGCGGCTATGGCGAGGAGAACGATTTCTGCCTGCGCGCCCGCGGCTTGGGCTGGCGCCATCTGGGGGCAGCCGATGTCTTCGTGGCCCATGTCGGCGGCCGCTCCTTCGGCCGGCAGAAGACCATCCTGGCTGCGCGCAACGGCCGCCTGCTGGAACGGATGCACCCCGGCTACGATGCGCTGGTGCAGGCCTTCATCGCCGACGACCCGCTGCTGACGGCGCGGCGGCGCCTGGACCTCGCCCGCTGGGCCGCCGAGGAGCCGGAACCGCGCCCTCCGGCTGTCCTGCTGATCACGCTGTCCGGCCGCGGCGGCGTCGCCCGTTTCGTCGCCGAGCGTGTCGCGGCGTTGCGCGCGGAGGGCCGGCGGGTTCTGCGCCTGACCCCGGAAACCGGGGAGGACCCGGACGCGCCGCCTGACGATGAGGACGAGAACGACGAGGGGGCCATCCCGGCCGATCCCCCCGAACGGCGCTGCCGGATCGAAGTGGCGGACCGGCCCGAGCTGCGCGACTTGGTGTTCCGCACGCGCGGGGAGTTCGAGGACCTGGTGACGGTGCTGCGGCAGGCCGGGACGGTGGCGGTGGAGATCCATCACACGCTCGGCCATGATCCCGCCGTGCTCGGCCTCGCGGCCCGGCTCGGCGTGCCCTACGACATCACCGTCCACGACTACGGGCTGATCTGCCCACGCGTGAATCTGGTGGACGGGAACGGGCGCTACTGCGGCGAGCCCGATCTGGCCGCCTGCGAGCGCTGCACCGCCGATCCGGAGGCCCGCGCCGACCCGGACCTGACGGTGACCGCGCTGCGCCGGCGCACGAACGCCCTGGTCGCCGGGGCCCGCCGCGTGACGGCCCCGACGCGGGACGTCGCCCGGCGTCTGGCCCGCCACACCGCCCCGCGCGCCATCGACGTGCGCCCCTGGGAGTCCGTCGAGCCTCCCCGCCACCCCCGGCCGGCCCGCCCGCCGGGGGGGCGTTGGCGTGTCTGCACCATCGGCGCGATCGGCATCCAGAAGGGCTACGAGGTCCTGATCGCCTGCGCGCGGGACGCCGCGGCCCGCGACCTGCCGCTGGAGTTCGTGGTGGTCGGCTTCAGCGAGGAGGACCCACCGCTCTTCGAGACCGGGCGCATCGTCGTGACCGGGCGCTTCGCCGAAGAGGAGGCGGTCGCCCTGGTGCGGGCGCAGCAGGCCCATCTCGCCTTCCTGCCCTCCATCTCGCCGGAGACCTGGTGCTACGCGTTGTCCACCGCCTGGCGGGCCGGGCTGGAGGTGGCCGCCTTCGACCTGGGTGCGATCGGCGAGCGCATACGGCACGACGGCGGCGGCCATCTTCTGCCACCGGAACTCGCACCTGCGACAATCAACGACATGCTTCTGGGTATCCTTGACGCTCACACAGTGCATAGCGTAGCAATCGAAAGGCCTATTTCCTTCCAGCCTGATTACAGGCGTTCCGGTCCGCTGACGGATTCGGAAGCGCCGGTTCACCAGTTTTCAACCTTTCACGCCCGCGGGGGGTCGTCGATGATCGGTAGCGTTGCGTCCGCAGAAGCCACCCAGTCCAGCCAGATCAAGGCCACGGCGCAGACACTGCCCTTGGTGCCGGGCTTCTATTCCCTGATCGTCACGGGCGGCGGCGGCCCGTCGACCCCGGGTGAGCTTCCGCTGCCGAGCGTCCAGTTGGCCGTCGCCCCCAACGGCGCGGCCGGCACCGCCGTGGAGATGATCGGCAGCGTCCCGGGCAACTGGCTGACCAAGCCGGGCGATACCATCATCATCAAGGTCACGGGCGGGCCCGCCAATGTGATCCTCAGCTCCTACAAGCACATCGACCGCACGAACGCGCTTCTGTCGCTCCAGTTCGCCCGCATCGACGACGTTCCGGCCTCCTCCCAGCCGTCGGCCCCCGCCCCCGCGGCGGCGGCCCCGGTTGCTGCTCCGGTCGCCGCTCCGGCGCCGGTCGCCCGTCTCCCGCGCACCGAGATCCTGGCCCATGTCCAGCGCCAGGGCGACCTGCGTTTCGCGGATTCCAACTGGGCCGGCGCCATCGGGCAGCGGCTGTGGATCGAGGCCTTCTCGATCACCCCGGTCGAGGGCTTGGCGGCTGAGGACATCGAATACAAGGGCCTGACCGCCAACGGCTGGGAAACCCCCTGGATCACCGGCGGCGGCATGTGCGGCAGCCGCGGCCTCGGCACGCCGCTGATCGGCTTCTCGATCCGCCTGCGCGGCGCCGCGGCCGAGCGCTTCGACTGCGTCTATGAAGGCGCCTTCGTCAGCGGCTATCGCTCGCCGACGGGGCAGAACGGCAGCCCCTGCCGGTCCGACGCCATCGGCGACCCGCTGGAGGGCATCCTGCTGCGTCTGGTCGAGAAGCAGGGCGCCAACGCCCAGCCGCGCCCCTTCTGATCCGGAGCGGTTCCAGTCTGATGCTCCATCCGGAGTTTCCTGACACCCCGCCGCCGGCGACGGCCGCGCCCAGGACCGTGCTCAACGTCGGTTGCGGTCCGCGGGCCATCACCATCGTCGGCACCGTCTTTCCGGCGGAGGGGTGGCGGGAACTGCGGCTCGACATCAACCCGAAGGCCGACCCGGACATCGTCGCGTCGATGACCGACATGCCGGCGGTCCCGGACGGGTCGGTCGACGCCGTCTGGTCGTCGCACAATCTGGAGCATCTCGATCCCCACGAGGTGCCCCTGGCTCTGCGGGAATTGCTGCGCGTGCTGAGGCCGGGCGGCTGCCTTCTGCTGGCCGTGCCGGACCTTCAGGCGGTCGCCCGGCGGGTCGCCGAGGACCGCATCGACGAGCCGCTCTACCAGTCCGGGGTCGGGCCGGTCTTCCCGCTCGACGTCGTCTACGGCTTCGGACCGGCGCTCGCCGCCGGCGACCGTTTCATGGCCCACCGCACCGGCTTCACGCCGCGCACGCTGGAAAAGGCGTTGCTGGACACCGGCTTCGGGCCCGTCATCATCTGGCGCCTGGACGAGGCCTACGAACTGCGGGTCCGGGCGTACCGGCCGCCGGCACCGGCGAACGCGCTGGACGGCGCCATGTGGGACTTCCCGATGGCCTGACGGGCCGTGGGGCGACATGACGTGCAACGTGACTCGGCCCGCGACGGGCCCTCTGCGGAATCGGCGACGCGCAATGAATTATCTCTTCGTCCACCAGAACTTTCCGGGCCAGTACCAGCACATCGTCCAGCATCTGGCGGCGCAGCCCGGCAACCGCGTGGTCTTCATCTCGCATGACAGCCCCATGCAGATCCCCGGGGTGGAGCGCGCGATCTACCAGCCCTTCCGCGCCGCGCGGCCGTCGACCCACCACTATCTCCAGGAGCTGGAGCAGGCGGTCGTCTACGGGCAGGGCGTCTACGAGGTCTGCCGGCGCCTGCAGGCCGAGGGCTTCCGTCCCGACATCATGATCGGCCACAACGGCTGGGGCGAGACGCTGTACATGAAGGACGTCTGGCCGGACGTGCCGCTGCTCGCCTATTTCGAGTTCTTCTACCACTTGGCCGGGGCCGACATCGGCTTCGACCCGTCGCTGCCGGTCAGCCTGAACGACGGCCCGCGGGTGCGCACCAAGAACGCGATCAACACGCTGGGCTTCGACGCCGCCGACTGGGGCCACACCCCGACCGGCTGGCAGTGGTCGCTCTACCCCGACTACATGCGGTCCCGCATCAGCGTGATCCACGAGGGCGTCGACACCAGCATCGTGCGGCCGGAGCCGGACGCCTGGCTGCGACTGCCCTCGGGCCTGACGCTGACGCGCAAGGACGAGGTGGTCACCTACGTCGCCCGCAACCTGGAGCCCTACCGCGGCTTCCATGTCTTCATGCGCGCCCTGCCGGACATCCTCAAGCGGCGCCCCAAGGCCCATGTGCTGATCGTCGGCGGCGACGAGGTCAGCTACGGCCATGCGGCTCCCGGCGGGCGGAGCTACCGCGATATCCTGCTCGACGAGGTCGGGGCCGGCATCGACCGGGAGCGGGTGCATTTCCTCGGCAAGGTGCCCTACCCCAGCTTCCTGACCATCCTGCGGATCTCCTCGGCCCACGTCTACCTCACCTACCCCTTCGTCCTGTCCTGGTCCTTCCTGGAAGCCATGGCGGCCGGCTGTCTGGTCATCGGCTCCTCCACCATCCCGGTCGAGGAGGTGCTGCGCGACCGGCAGAACGGGCTGCTGGTGGACTTCTTCGACGGCGCCGGACTGGCCGAGCGCATCGACGAGGTGTTCGAGCATCCCGACCGGATGCAGGCGCTGCGCGACCGGGCGCGGCGGACCGCGGTGGAGCATTACGACCTGCGCACCGTCACCCTGCCCCGCTTCCTCGCCCTGACCGACGACCTGATCGCCGGCCGGACCCCGTCCCAGGGAGCGCCTTCGACCGGAAGACTTCCCGAAAGGACCCCGGCATGAGCGGCTGGAGCGACGGCTACAACGCCGACATCGCCTACACCCACGGCGCTTACCGCGAGCTGGCCCCCGGCTACCTCTCCTACGTCTGCCTGCTGAACGGCATCCGGCCGCCGCGCACCGACCGGCCCTTCCGTTACTGCGAACTGGGCTGCGGCCAGGGGATGACCCTGAACATCCTGGCCGCGACCCATCCGCAGGGCCGCTTCACCGGCATCGACTTCAACCCGCTGCACATCGCGGGCGCCCGCCGGCTGGCCGAGGAGGCGGAGCTTACCAACGTCGCCTTCCACGAGCGCAGCTTCCAGCAAATCGTCGCCGACGGGCTGCCGGGCGATGAGGCCGGGGCCAAGGGCGGCGAGGGATTCGATTTCATCGCCCTGCACGGCGTCTACAGCTGGATCAGCCCGGAGAACCGCCAGGCGGTGGTGGACATCCTGGAGCGCATGCTGAAGCCGGGGGGACTGGTCTATCTCAGCTACAACAGCCAGCCGGGCTGGGCGCCGCTGATGCCCCTGCAGAAGCTGATCCTGGCGCACGCAACGGCCAATCCGGGACGCAGCGACCACCAGTTCGACGCGGCGCTGGGCTTCCTCAACCGGCTGAACGAGGCGGGGGCCGGCTATTTCGCGGTGAACAGCGCGGCCGGGCAGCATCTCGGCATGATGGCGGGGCAGGACCGCCGTTATCTCAGCCACGAGTATCTGAACGCTTACTGGGAGCCGCTGGGCCATGCCCAGGTGGCCAAGGATTTGGCCCGCGCCAAGCTCGGCTACGCCGGTTCGGCGACCATCCCGCAGAATTTCGACGACCTCGCGGTGCGCGCGGAACTGCGCGCCATCCTGGCGGAGATCACCGATCCGACCCTGGCCCAGACGGTGCGCGACTTCGCGGTGAACCAAGTGTTCCGCCGCGACGTCTTTGTGCGCGGCCCGGAATCGATGCCGGCGGCGGAGACGGAGGCGGCGTTGCGGCGCCTGCGCTTCACCCTGCTGGTCCCACGCGAGAGCGCCAGCTTGGCGATCCCGGTGCCGCTGGGCGAGCTGCGCCACGACCCGTCGCTCGGCCTGCCGATCCTTGACGCGCTCGCCGCCGGCACGCCGAGCTTGGGCGAAATCGCCGCGATGCCCGAAATGGCCCGGCACGATTTCGGCACGCTGTCGCGTTTCCTGGCGCTGCTGGTGTCCTCCAACCAGGCGCATCCCCTGGTGGACGCGCCGGAGGAGGGCCGCGCGTCGGCCGGCCGGCTGAACCGGGCGGTGGCCCGACGCATGGGGCTGGATGAGTCGCTGTTCCATCTGGCCGCGCCGGTCGTCGGACAGGGCCTGGGGGCGGACTCGCTGGAGCGCCTCGTCCTGGCCGGCCTGCTGACCGGTCCGCGGGACGGCCAGCCGCTGGACATCCAGGCGCTTGGCGGCTTCGTGGCCGGGGCGCTGGAAGGTTTCGGGCGGTCCGTGCTGGCCGAGGACGGCAGTCCGGTCACCGGCCGCGACGCCATGCGGGAGCGGCTCGCCGTGGTGCTGCCCGACCTGCTGAACCAGAAACTGCCGGCGTGGCGGCGCACCGGAATTCTGTGAGCCTCCTTCGCGATCCGGCCGATCCGTCGGGGAGGGCCGCCACGCGGCCGCCCGCGAAGGAGGGCGGAATAACAGCGGGATGGCGCCGCCGGGCGCCCCCATCGTATGGTGCGGGACGAAGGACCCGCCCTCTCGACGTTTCCAGGAAGCTCTGATGACCAACCCCGCCGACCGCGTCCGCGACGCCTTTCTCGAGACATCCCGCAACTTCGTCGCCTTCGCCGAGCAGGCGGACGCCATCGCGGCCGCGGCCACCGTGATGATCGACGGCCTGCGGGCGGGCGGCAAGGTGCTGTTCTGCGGCAACGGCGGTTCGGCGGCCGACTCCCAGCATCTGGCGGCGGAACTCACCGGGCGCTACCTGCGCGACCGGCCGCCGCTGGCGGCGGTGGCGCTGACGGTCGACACCTCGGCCCTGACGGCCATCGCCAACGACTATTCCTATGACGAGGTCTTCGCGCGGCAGGTGCGCGGGCTCGGCCGGGCGGGCGACGTGCTCGTCGGCATCTCGACCAGCGGCAACAGCCGCAACGTGGTCGCCGCCCTGGAGGCGGCGCGCGCCCTGGGCATGCGCACCGTCGGCCTGACCGGCGCCGGCGGCGGTCGGATGAAGGAGCTGTGCGACGTCTGCCTGTGCGTTCCCTCCTCCGACACCCCGCGCATCCAGGAAATGCACATCGCCGCCGGCCACATGCTGTGCGAGCTGGTCGAGAACGCCTTCGTCTGACGCGGGACCGGCCGCGCCCACCGTTCGGAGGCGGGCGCAAGGCCTGATCGGCCCAGCTTTCCAATCCCCGCTTTCCAGTTGGCCCGTTTCCGGCCGATCGGCGTTCTGTTCGATCGGATGAGGGGACGACGCTCCGGGCGCGACCGGAGCGCCGCCTTCAAGCGCCTCTCACCCGATCCGCTGTCCCGTTTGCGTCCCCCGGCACGGCCGGTTGTGCCTCCGGACAACCCGGCGCACACCGATGGTTTCCGCGATCCGGCGGAGCTACATCCTCGCATCGCAGCGACACGCAAAAGAAACAAGGCGGCGCCCCTTAATACTCCCCCTGCGGCGGCGAGTACTTACGGGTAGCCGTTCAATGGAGTAATTGTTCGCTCGAATTCACTCCTGAAATGAAGATCCATCCGCTGCGCGCGGTCCTTCTTCATTTCAGGGTATTGGGTGATGAGCGCAATTGATTACGCGTATCCCGTATCCGGGATTAACGCGAGCGGCAACATCGCGATCGATTCCTTGTTGTGGGGTTACAAATGGGGGGCGGACAGCACGCCCGGCACAGGCGTTTCCCTGACCTATTCCTTCGGCGTGGCCGGTCTCTCCACCTACCGTGACGGTTACGCGACGCCCGACCCATCCAGCGCCTGGACCCTGTCCGGCACGGCCGAGGCGGCGATCCGCCAAGCGATCGGCAGCTGGAGCGCGGTGGCGAACATCACCTGCACGGAGGTCGCCGACACGGCCACCGCCTGCGGCGATCTTCGCATCGGCGGCAGCGCGTCGCCCGCAGTCGCCTACACGATCATGACCATGGCCGATCTGCCCGAAGGGGGAGACATCTGGTTCGGCACCAGCTTCGCCGACCCCTCCCTGTCCTGGAGCGGCGGCTCCTACGCCTACCTCACCGCCATGCACGAGGTCGGCCACGCGCTGGGCCTGAAGCACACGCACGAGGACGGCGGGGCCGGCTTTCCCGCGGCCCCCACCGCCATCGACAGCCAGCTCTACAGCGTGATGAGCTACAAGTCCTTCGTCGGGGCGTCGCCGACGATGGGGTACTGGCAGGACCGCTTCGCCACCACGCCGATGATCGGCGACATCCAGGCGATCCAGTACCTGTACGGCGCCAACATGGCGACCAACGCCGGCGACACCGTCTATTCCTGGGAGCCGGGTCAGGCGATCTACGAAACCATCTGGGACGGCGGCGGCAACGACACCATCAGCTGGGCCAACCAGACGACCGACGCGCGGATCGACCTGCGCCCCGGCCATTACAGCGACCTGGGCCCGGCCTGGTCGTCGGGTTTCCTGCTGGAGAAGCGGACCCTCGGCATCGCCTACGACTGCTGGATCGAAAACGCGACCGGCGGATCGGGCAACGACCTCCTGATCGGCAACGAGCGCGACAACCTTCTGGTCGGCGGCGCCGGCAACGACACGCTGATCGGCGGCGGCGGCAACGACACGCTGGACGGCGGCGAGGGGATCGACACCGCCCTGTTCGAGAAGCCGCCGGAGGCCTACAGCATCCTGCACACCGGCGACGGCGAGGTGACGGTGACCAGCTCCCAGGGCACGACCACCCTGCGCAGCATCGAGCGGCTGTCCTTCGGCGACATGACCCTGGCCCTCAACCCCGACGCCCAGGCCGGGACCGTGCCCACCACCTTCTACGCGGTGGCCGACAGCGCAACCGGGAACCGCATCCTTCAGGAGGCCTCATCCTACTCCGGCCCCCTGAACTCCCTGCAGTGGCAATGGATCGGCAGCGCCGCCGACGAGGCCATCGCCGGCAGCGCCGGCAACGACTTCATCAACGGCCTGGGCGGCGACGACGCCATCGACGGCGGGGCCGGCGACGATGTGCTGGACGGCGGCACGGGATCGAACTTCCTGACCGGCGGGGCGGGGCGGGACACCTTCTTCGTCGACGCCCGCGCGGGCGAACCGGTCTGGTCCACCGTGACGGACCTGGAGGCCGGCGAGTCCGTGACCGTCTGGGGGTGGCAGGACGGCCGGTCGACCATGTCCTGGGCGGAGATGAACGGCGCCGACGGCTACAAGGGCGCCACCGCCCAGATCGACATCGACGGCGACGGGCGCATCGACGCCAGCCTGACGCTGACCGGCAAGGCGGTCGGGGCGGTCGCGGCCATGTCCGGCACCGTGCAGGGCAACGGCTATCTCGCGCTCTGGCTGAACGGGTAACGCCGGTCAGCGGGCAGGCGGGGGGCGAAAGGCGGGCGGATGATCGTGATCCGCCCGCGCCGGAATCGGGAGCCAGAATCGGCCGCTGGCGGCGGGCACCGGCGATTGAAGAAATTTCCGGCGACACACGGCGTGGCGTTCAGGCGCGTTGCCCAGGGCGGGTGCCCCCGCTACTCTCCGGCTGGCATCTCTTCCCCGCCGCACCAGCCAGGACGTCCGCCGCCCGTGTCCAACGCCGCCATCTACTTCCACCCCGAAGGCTACGAGACCGCAAGGGCGGACCTGAAGGGCCGCCACGTCGCCGGGGAGTCCTTCCTCATCGGCTTCTTCCGGCATTCGGGGCTGGACGGCTTCGCCTGCCACATCGACCGGCCGGAGCTGGCCCACCTGTTCACCGATCTCGCCGCCCGCCACGCCCCGGGACGCCGCGTGACGCTCTACCCCACATCGGAGCCGTCGAAGCTCGCCAACGTGGGGTGCCTGTTCGTGCCGGGGCCGGGGATCGACCACTACGCCTGGCGCCGGCGCTCCCGCGACCAGCGCGGCTACAGCCTGTGCGGCATCACCCACACCACGTCGGAATCCCCGGAGCATCTGGGCGCCCTGGCGACCGCGCCGCTGCAGTCCTGGGATGCGGTGATCTGCACCTCCCAGGCGGCACGCGCCTCCGTGGAGGCCGTCCTGCGCCCCTACGCGGCCTATCTGCGCGACCGGCTGGGCGCCGCCGAGGTGCCGATGCCGAACCTGCCGGTGGTCCCGCTGGGCGTGGACACCGCCGCCTTCCGCTTCGACCCGTCGGTGCGCGCGGCGGAGCGCGCGGCGCTCGGCATCGGCCCCGGCGAGGTGGCGGTGCTGTTCATGGGCCGCCTGAGCTTCCACGCCAAGGCGCACCCGGTGCCCATGTATCTGGCGCTGGAACAGGCCGCCCGCCTCACGGGCAAGCGGATCCACCTGATCCAGGCCGGCTGGTTCGGCAACGACGCCATCGCCGCTGCCTTCGCCGAGGGAGCCAAGCGCTACTGCCCCAGCGTCAACGCGATCTTCCTGGACGGCCGCAAGCCGGAGGTGCGCACCCGCGTCTGGGCCGCGGCCGACCTGTTCACCTCGCTGGTGGACAACATCCAGGAAACCTTCGGCATCACCCCGGTGGAGGCGATGGCCGCCGGACTGCCCTGCGTGGTCACCGACTGGAACGGCTACCGCGAGACGGTGCGTGACGGCGTGGACGGCTTCCGCGTGCCGACCATCCTGCCGCCGCCGGGCGCCGGCGTCGATCTGGCCGACCGCTACGCCGCCGGACTGGACAATTACGACCACTACATCGGCCGCGCCTCGCAGATCAGCGCCGTGGACGTGCACGCGGCCGCCGAGGCCTACACGCGGCTGGTTGCGGACGAGGGCCTGCGCCTCCGGATGGGCGAGGCCGGACGCGCCCGCGCCGTCGCCCTGTTCGACTGGCGGGCGATCATCCCGCAGTATCTGGACGTCTGGCGCCAGCTGGCCGACATCCGCCGCAACGCGCCGGAGCGCGCGCCGCGCGCCTCCGGGGAGGACGGCAACCCGCTGCGCCCCGATCCGCTGCGCATGTTCCAGAGCTACCCGACGCGCGCGCTGGAACCGGGGCTGCGGCTGGTGCGCACCGATGGCGCCTCGCGGGCGGCCATCGGCAACGCCTTGGCGGTGCTGCAGGCTGACCCGCTGAACTCCCCGGCGCGCGGCATCCTGTCCCCGGCGGCCGACCTTGTCCTGGCGCTGGACGCCCTGGACCCGCCGGGCCGGACGGTCGGTGAGCTTACCGCCCTGGTTCCGCCGGAGCGCCAGTTGCTTCTGGTGCGCAGCCTTGTCCATCTGATGAAGTTCGGTCTTCTGCGCACGGTCGAGCCGCTCGCCGTGCGGGAACTCTGAGGGCCGGACGGAACCGGCCGGGTGCCCGGGGGCAACGCCATGACCATCGGGCCCGAAGGCTGTCTCGATCGTGTCGGCCACGACGTGGCCGGCTGGGTCTGGCTGCCGGCGGAGCCGGCCCGCCGGTTGCGCGTGGAGATCCTGTTCGATGATCCCCCCACGCGGATCGGGGTGCTGGCCGACCGGCACCGCCCCGACCTGGAGGGCGCCGGCAAGGGGGACGGGCGCCATGGCTTCGCCGTGCCGCTGCCCGACGCCCTGATCGGACGGGAACCCGCGGTCGATGTGCGCCTGCCGGACTTTCCCGGCGCTCGACTGCGGGGCACCCCGCGGCGGGCCATCCTCACGCTCGGCTTCGTCACGCTGCGGGCCATTCGCCCAGTGGGCACCGATCCGGAGCGCTTGTGCGGCTTCCTGGCCGGCATGGTCCGGCTGAATGGGGGATGCGCCGACACCGCCGTTCCAGGCGTGGCGGACCTTCGGTCCTGGCTGGCCGGCGGGGCCGACCGGTGCTGGCTGATTGCGGAACGGGGGGGCCGCATCGTCGGGCATTGCCGGATCGGCCCGGGCTGGCCCGCCCAGGCGAACACGGGAGCCCTCACCCTCGGCATCGAGCTGCACCCGGACGTGCGCGGCTTCGGCCTCGGCCGGCAGCTCATGCTGGCCGCGCACCGCTGGGCCGCCGGACGGTGCGCGCGCCTGGAGCTGGCCGCCTTGCCGCACAACGCCCACGCCCTCGCGCTCTATCGCGGCTTGGGCTACGTCGACCTGGGTCCGGCGGCCCTGCCCGAAACCGGGGAGATACACCGCCGCATGGCCATCGGGCTGGCCGCACCTCGCGGACCCGCCTGGGACGCGGGGCGGGCGATCATCCTGGTCGGCTGAGCCGGCCGCGGGAGCGTCACCCCTCGCCGGCGGCGCGGAGCTGGCCGGGGGGCTGATCGTCGAGGGTATCGCCGATCGGGTCGTCGCCGCCGGACGGGTCGGTGGCGGGCAGCCGCTGCAGCAGCAGCTTGGCCCGCTCATCGCCAAGGGTCGCCGCGCGCTCCAGCCAACCGCGGGCGCGGGCAAAATCCTTCCGCTCGCTCCAATGGCCGTGCAACTCGCCGAGCGCCGTCATGGCCGACGGTTCCTTCTGCTCGGCGGCGGCGGTCAACCAGCGGAGCGCCTCGTCGATGTCGCGCTCCATCCCCAGCCCCTGCATGCAGAAGCGGCCGAGGTTGATCATCGCGCCGACATGGCCCTGTTCGGCAGCCTTGCGCGACCAGAAGGCGGCGCGGGCGTAGTCCTGGGGCACCCCGTCCCCGGCGGCGAGCATGGTGCCAAGCCGGAACTGCGCCAGCACGCTCCCCTGCTCGGCCGCCCGCTCGTACCAGGTCAGGGCGCCCGCCGGGTCGCGCGGCACGCCGAGACCGAGGCTGTGCAGCGTGCCGATGTTGTAGACCGCGTCGCTGTTGCCCTGCTCGGCCGCCCGGCGGAACCAGTCGAGCGCCCGGTCGTAGTCGCGGGTCACCCCGCGCCCTTCGGCGTACAGCGCGCCGATGCGCAGCTGGGCCTGCGGGTCGCCCTGGCCGGCGGCGCGCTCCAGCCAGCGGACCGCCTCCATCTCGTCGCGCGGCACGCCGGACCCGGCGAAATACATCTGCGCGATGATCTTCTGCGCCTCCCGGTGCCCCATCTCCGCCGCCGCCCGGTACCAGGTCGCGGCGTCGAACAGGTTGGGCTGCATCCCCGCCCCCCGGCTGTTCAGGTGGCCGAGTTGCAGCATCGCCTCGGTGTCGCCCTGAACCGCCGCCTTTCGCAGCCAGGTCTCGGCCGTGTGCGGATCGGCCGCAACGCCGATTCCCCGCGCGTACATCAGGCCGAGCGCCCGCTGCGCGGCGGCGGCGCCGGCTTCGGCGGCGCGGCGGAACCAGACGGCGGCGGCCTCGTGATCCTGCGCCACCCCCACGCCGGCGGCGTACTGGGTGCCGAGATAGTACCAGGCCATCACGTTCTTCTGCTCGGCCGCCTTGCGGAACCACTGGTGGGCGGCCTCGGGGTCGGATGTCCCCCCATAGCCCCCGGCCAGCAGGGTCCCGAGCCCGAGTTGGGCCGCCGGGTTGCCCCGCTCCGCGGCGATGCGGTACCAGCGTTCGGCCTCGGCGTAATCGGGCGCGATGCCGAAGCCCGAGGCGTGCATGTAGCCGAGCATGGCCTGCGCACCGACGACGCCCTGCTCGGCGGCGGCGCGCGCCCAACGCAGCGCCTCCTTGTAGTCCTGCTCGATCTTCAGGCCCTTGGGGAAGAGGACCGACAGGGCCTCGTCGGTCGGCGTGATCCCCTTCGGCGCGTCGCAGCCGTAGTAGTAGATTTCGGCCAGCCGCGCCTGGGCATCGCCATGACCGTTCTCGGCCGCCTGCCGGTACCAGCCGACCGCATCGACGGCATTGCGCACCACGCCTTTGCCGAGATCGTACAGGCGACCGATCTGGTGCTGGGCGCCGGCATGGCCGGCACGGGCCGCCGGCAGCCAGGATTCCAGGGCCGCCTTGTGGTCTTCCCGTTCGAGCGCCTTCAGGCCCTGGGCGTAGTCGTCGTCCGGCGAAGCGGCGCCGAACAGCCGCCCGGCGGCCTTGATAAGCTTGCGCATCGGCCTCTCAACCCTTTCCTTCCGTACCGATCACCGGCCGTCGGCTTGCGCCGGCCGGTGCCGGTGCCTTCGGGCCTCGCTTTACGGCTCGCGCATGCCTTCGGCACGGCTCTTCAAGGCCCCTTCGACAAGATAGGCAATGATGGTCCTTTCACCGACCACAATGTCCGCCGTCAGCGGCATGCCGGGAACCAGCCGGAAATCGGCGGGCACATCGCGCAGCGTCACGTCGGTCAGCTCGATCCGGGCGCGGAAGAAGGGACGCGGCGCCTGGGACTGATCCTCGCGCTTGGTGAAGGAGTCCTCGCTGATCGTCTTGACCACGCCCTTGGCCATCCCGTGCTCGACGTAGCGGTAGGCATCGAGCTTGACCTGCACCGGGTCGCCCGGCTTGATGAACCCCTGGTCGAGACCGGCGATCTCGGCCTCCACCTCCAGCTTCGCGTTCAGCGGCACCAGAGTGTAGATCGGTTGGGCCTGCTCCACCACCGATCCGACGGAGTACTTCCCGACCTCCAGCACCACGGCGTCGTCCACCGCGCGCAGCTCGACGAGATCGCGGCGCTTCTGGGCCTTGGCCAGTTCCTCGCGGACGCGCTCAAGGTCGACCTGACGGGTCGACAGGTCGGTCAGCAGGGTGCTGCGCCACTGCTGGATGTAGACCTCGCGCTCGGCGCGCAGAGCCTCCAGATCGTGACCGGCGGTGCGGATGGTGTTTTCGCTGTTGCTGAGGTTGCGTTCCGTTTCCACCCGCGTGTCGCTGGCGATCAGGGAGTTGAGGCGGCTGCCGGTCTGATTCTTCTCCAGGGTCCGACGCATCGTCTCGATTTCGCCGACGATCCTCAGGCGCGAGCGGAAATGCTCGGCGTCCGTCTGGTTGTTCTTGATCGTCGCCTGCAGGGTGGCCATGCGCTGGTCGAAGTTGGCCAGCTTGGCCGTGTACTCCGCTTGGCGGAAGCGCCAGATGGATTCCTGCAGGGCCATGTCCGGGTCGTCGGCGGCCGCCGCGAAGACCGCGTTCTTGGCTTCCGCGTTCAGCCGGGCGATCTCGGCCGCCAGCTTGGACGCCTGCCGCTCCAACTGGGCGACGTCGGCCGACGAGAAGGTCGGATCGAGCGTGGCGAGCACCTGCCCGCGCTGCACGGTCTGCCCGACGCGCACGTTGAGGTTCCGGATGATCGAGGTTTCCAGAGGCTGGACGACGATGGTCGGGGCCTGGGACACGACACGCCCCTGGGCACTGACCACGCGGTCGAGCTTCATCACCGACGCCATCACGACCAGCGCGACCAGCATGCCGGTGAAGGACCAGAGGACCAGCCGGGCGCCATTCGGCTCCGGCTGACCGGTGATCTCCGCGACCTCACCCTGGAAATCGTTGATCGCCTGCTCGGCGAAGCGGTCAGCTGTTTGCGGCCGACGTAAGAGGAGCGCGGTCATGAGTGCTTCCCGGGGAAAGGTGGCGGTTCTGCTGGAACCAGAGGTGCCGGTAGACGTCGCAGCGCTGGAGGAGCTCGTCGTGCTTGCCCATGTCGTAGAGCTTGCCGCGCTCCATCACGATGATCTGGTCGCAGTTCACCAGCGAGGCGAGACGGTGGGAGATGACGATCATCGTCCGGTCCTGGGCGATGCGCGTCAGGTTGTTGTTGATGATCGCCTCGCTGTCGGGGTCGAGCGCGCTGGTCGCCTCATCGAGGATCAGGACGCTCGGATCGACCAGCAGCGCGCGGGCGATGGCGATGCGCTGCTTCTGGCCGCCCGACAGGTTGGCCGAGCCTTCCTCGATCATCGTCTCATACCCGCGCGGCAGGCGCTCGATGAACTCCTCCGCGCCGGCGAGACGGGCGGCCCGCATCACCTCCTCAAGCGAGGCGCTGCGGTTGGCCGCCATGATGTTCTCGCGGATCGTGCCGCTGAACAGGAAGTTGTCCTGCAGCACGACGCCGAGGTTGGAGCGCAGGTGGCTGAGGTCGATCTCGCGCAGATCCACGCCGTCGACCTTGATCAGGCCCTCGTAGTTCTGATGCAGGCCCTGCAGCAGGCGCGTGACCGTGGTCTTGCCCGAGCCGGACCGCCCCATGATGCCGATGACCTGGCCGGCCTTGATGGCGAAGCTGGTGTTGTCGAGCGCCGGGTTCTGCGACCCCGGATAGCGGAAGCGCACATCGGAGAAGGAGATCTCGCCCTTGATCACCGGGCGCACGCCCTGGCGGCCCAGACCCTGCTCCTGCGCCTGGTTCACGACCGACGACACCTGGCCGACGGCGCCACGCGCCTCCTGGAACTGCTGCATCAGGCTGGCCATCTGCACGAAGGGCTGGGTCGCGCGGCTGGCGATCATGCTGAAGGCGACCAGCGAACCGCCGTAGACGATCGCCCCCTCGCCGATGGCGAGGTAGGCGCCGATCGCCAGCGTTCCGGCGTAGATCGATTTCTCGAGAGGCTGCAGGATGGTCTGCGGCTGGTTGGACAGCATCTGCATGGCCGTGTTGGCGCGCACCGCCTCGGCGACGCGGACCTCCCAATCGAGCCGCTTGCGGCCTTCCAGGGCCAGCGACTTCACGGTGCGCATGCCATGCAGCACCTCGATCATGAAGGAACCCTTGCGGTGCTCGGCCTGGATGACCTTGCCGTAGGCGCGGGCCAGCGGACCGATGTAGACCACCACCACCAGGCACATGATGAGCGCGATGCCCAGCACGATGAAGGCGAGCGGCGGGCTCAGTATGAACATCGCGGGGATCAGCACGATCAGCGTCATGGAATCAAGGAGCGTCCCGAACAGCTGGCCGGTCAGGAAGCTGCGGATGCGCCAGACCTCGTTGAGCTGGTGGGAGACGACGCCGGTCGGCGTCCGCTCGAAGAAGTCGATCGGCAGACCGATCATCCGGTCGAAGATGTAGGTGCTGATGCGGGCGTCCACCTTGGCCGTCCCAATCGCCACCAAGCGGCGGCGCAGGTAGCCGAAGAGGGTGTCGAACACCAGGATGACCCCGATGACCACCACGAGCAGGGTCAGCGTGGACATGCGCTGATGGACGAGCACGCGGTCCAGGATGACCATGAAGATCAGCGGCGGCCCCAGGGCGAACAGGCTGAGAACCAGGGCGGCGATGGCCACGTCGCCAAAGATCCGCTTTTCACGCAGGATCTGCCCGATCAGCCAGCCGAAGCCGAACGGCTGCTCCTCGTCGCTCATGCGGTAGCGGCGCTTGACGAAGATGACGTCGCCGTCCCAGACGGAGGCGAGGCGGAGTTCGTCGACCGCGACACAGGCTTGGTCGGGGCTCAGCGGGTCCTGCAGCATCACCGCCGGGGTGTCGCCATCCTTGCGGAAGGAGACCAGCACCATCGTGCTTCCGTCGCGCAGACGGAGCAGCAACGGGAGGGCCTTGCCCAGACGGGACAAATGCTTCCAGCGGAGCTTGGCGGCACGGGCGGTGAGCCCGTTGCCCTCGGCGATCTTCACCAGGAGTCCGGGGGACGGTTCTCCAGACTCGATCCCGTTGTCACGCCTCAACTGCTCCACCGAAAGATGGAGGCCGTGATGACGCGCAACGATGGCAAGCGCATGGAGGCTGGTGGTCCGCTGGGCCTCTGCAGAGGCTTTTTGCGGATCGGTGGCGGTCTTGCTCTGCATCGGGCCCCTGTGTTCCAGTCGCTCTTCCGGTGGCTTCCCAATGGCGCGACTGTACTTTACTACCTTCATCGGACACAAGCGCCACACTGGTAAGCCTCAATTTGGGCGAGCTTTAATTGGCCACTGGAGCGTTCGTGTCGGTTGTGATGTATTTGGGGGTGCCCAAAAGAGCACAGGCCATCCCGGTTTCATCGCGCGATGGCTGCGACGTTGCACCGCAGCGGACCGAGGGCGGGCGTGGCCGCCCTCAGCGGCCTTCCAGGGTCGGGACGGCCAGCCCGCGCAGGGTTCCGGAGCGCAGTTGATCCACATACCAGCGGTAGGTCCTTGCGAACCCCTCGCGCAGCGGCGTGGGCGCGGCCCACCCCATGGCGGCGAGCCGGCCGCTGTCCATGATCTTGCGCGGCGCCCCGTTCGGCTTGGACGGGTCGAAGCGGAAGCGGCCCCGATAGCCGATCACCTCGGCCAGCAGTTCGGCCAGCCCGCGGATGGAGACCTCATGGCCCGAACCGAGGTTGACTTGCGGCTCGCCCGAATAGTTCTTGGCGAGGAAGACCAGCCCGTCGGCCAGATCCTCGACGAACAGGAATTCGCGCAGCGGGCTGCCGTCCCCCCACAGCACGACGCTGTCCGCCCCCTCCTCCTTCGCCTGGTGAATCCGCACCATCAGGGCGGCGGCGACGTGCCCCTGCGCGACGTCGAAATTGTCGCCGTAGCCATAGAGGTTGGTCGGCATCGCCGCGATGAAGTCGCAGCCGTACTGCCGGCGGTAGGCCTGGCACATCTTGATGCCGGCGATCTTGGCGATCGCGTACCACTCGTTGGTCGGCTCCAGCGGACCCGTGAGCAGCGCCTCCTCGCGCATCGGCTGCGGCGCCAGCCGCGGGTAGATGCAGGAGGAGCCCAGGAACACCAGCTTGCGCACCCCGACCGTCCAGGCGGCGTGGATGACGTTGGTTTCGATCGCCAGGTTCTCGTAGATGAACTCGGCCGGCCGGCTGTTGTTGGCGTGGATGCCGCCGACCAGGGCGGCGGCGAGGAACACCACGTCCGGCCGCGCTTCGGCCATCCAGTCCTCGACCTCCGCCTGCCGGCGCAGGTCGACGCTCCCGCGGCCCGCCGTGAGGATCTCGCACGGTTCCCGTTCGAGCCGCCGGACGATCGCCGAGCCGGCCATGCCGCGGTGCCCCGCGACCCAGACCCGCTTGCCCTCCAAAGAGAACGGCGCGTCCACGGTCATGCCCCTGCTCCCGTGGCGGTGGCCGCCGCGACGTGGGCGTGATACTCCGCCAGCACCTCGTCGACCGGCCCGAAGCGCTGGACGCTCCCCCGCTCCAGCCACAGCACCTTGTTGCACAGCCGCTTCAGCACCTCCTCGACATGGGAGGCGACGACCATGATGCTGGACCGGCTCACGAATCCCTCGGCGCGGCGCTGCGCCTTCTCCAGGAACTTCGTGTCGCTGACGGCGAGCCATTCGTCCATCAGCAGGATCTCCGGATCGACCGAGGTCGCCGCGGCGAAGGCGAGGCGGAGCGTCATGCCCGCCGAATAGGTGCGGACCGGCAGGTTGAGATAGTCGCCCAGCTCGGTGAAGGCGGCGATATCGTCCATCTTCCGCTCCACCTCCTCGGCATCGATGCCGAAATAGGCCGCCCGCATCCGGATGTTGTCGTAGCCCGACGCGTCCATGTCGAGGCCGAGGCCGAGGTCGAACAGCGGCGTCACGCGCCCTTCGACGCGAATCCGCCCAGCCGTCGGCTCGTAGACGCCGGCAAGCACGCGCAGCAGCGTCGTCTTGCCGGCGCCGTTCCCGCCGATCAGCCCGACGCGGTCGCCGTGCTCCAGGGTCAGCGAAAAGTTGCTCAGCGCCTTCACGGTGATGCGGTGATGGGCGTCATGCTTCAGGACGCCGCTGGTGGAGGAGCGCAGCAGGGTCTTCTTCAGGGAGCGCGCGCTTCCCTGGTAGAGGACGAAATCGACCGAGACGTCGTTGAGGTGGATCGCAGCCATCAGAGCCAGTAGGCGATGCGTTTGCGGAAACGAGCGAAGGCGGCGAAGGTCAGGGCCCAGCCGGCCACGGCGAACAGCAGGCCGAACGCCCAGTTCTCCCAGTGCGGAAGGTGGCCGAGCAGCGGCGCCCGAATGGCCTCGATCAAATGGTAGAAGGGGTTGAGCACCATCAGATAGCGCCGGTCACCCAGCAGCTCCGGCTTCCACATGACCGGCGTCACGAAGAACAGGAGCTGGATCACGCTGGCGACGATGGGCGGCACGTCGCGGAAGCGCGTGCAGATCATGCCGCACAGCAGCATGATCCAGCCGGCGTTGACCAGCAGGAGCCCGAGCCCCGCGAAAGCCAGCAGAATGCCCCCGAGCCCCGGCCAGATCCCGAAGACCACCGCCACCCCTGCGAAGATGACGATGTTGTGGGCGTAGATGATCAGGTTCCGCCACAGCACGCGCAGGATGTGCAGCGACATCGGGATGCGCACGTTCTTGATCAGTGGCTCCAGGTCGATGAAGCTCGTGCAGCCTTCGTTCAGGAAGGCCGCAATGAAGGTCCAGGTGGCCAGGCCGATGGCAAGGAAGGGCAGGTAGTTTTCCAGGTCGAGCCGGAAGAGCGTCCCGTAGATCAGGCCGAGGCTGGCCACCATGACCGCCATGCTGAGCGTCAGCCAGAAGGGGCCGAGGACCGAGCGGCGATAGCGCTTGCGGATGTCGTGCCAGCCGAGCTTGCTCCACAGCCGCCAACGCCGGCCACCCTCCAGCAGGTCTTCCCAGGCCCTCTCCGACTGGCTGCGGTCGCCGGAATCGTAGACACCCGTGCGTTGCTTGCGAAGCCGCAGGCAGATCATGCTTTCACTCGTCATTGCGGGCGCCTTGGGTGCAAGCCGCGACCGTACACCGGGCCCGCCACGGCGAGGAGACTTTGGACAACACCACGCGAACTCCGGAACGAAACAAACCGAACGGCAGCCTGTATACTCCCTTCGTCAGTGGCTTCACAGCCTTAACCCAACGCCCTCCCAAGGGGGGAAGGTGCGCCCCCGGATCAGGCGTGACGCCCGGTCTCCTGCCGGAAACAGGCGAGGTCGCTGTCCATCATCTCGCGGACGAGGTCGCTGAAGCTGGTGGTGTGCGTCCACCCCAGCCTGGCCCGCGCCTTGGACGCGTCGCCCAGCAGCAGGTCCACCTCGGTCGGGCGGAAATAGCGGGGATCGACCTCGATCAGCACCTCGCCGCTGTCGGCGTCGACGCCCTTCTCGTCCACCCCCGTTCCCCGCCACGCGATCCGGCGCCCGACATGGCCGAAGGCCAATTCCACGAACTCGCGGATGGAATGGGTCTCGCCGGTGGCCAGCACATAGTCGTCCGGCCGGTCCTGCTGGACGATGCGCCACATGCCTTCCACATAGTCGCGGGCATGGCCCCAGTCGCGTCTGGCGTCCAGGTTGCCGAGATAGAGCCGGTCCTGCAGACCCGACTGGATGGCCGCGACGGCGCGGGTGATCTTGCGCGTGACGAAGGTCTCGCCGCGGGTCGGTCCCTCATGGTTGAACAGGATGCCGTTGGAAGCGTGCATGCCGTACGCCTCGCGGTAGTTCACCGTGATCCAGTAGGCGTAGAGCTTGGCCACCGCGTAGGGGCTGCGTGGGTAGAAGGGCGTCGTCTCCGACTGCGGAACCTCCCGCGCCTTGCCGAACAGCTCCGACGTGGAGGCTTGGTAGAAGCGGGTCTTGCCCTCCAGCTTCAGGATGCGGATCGCCTCCAGCAGGCGCAGCGTGCCGAACGCGTCGGCGTTCGCCGTGTATTCCGGCGTCTCGAAGCTCACCTGCACATGGCTCTGGGCGGCCAGGTTGTAGATCTCGTCCGGCTGGACCTCCTGGACGATGCGCAGCAGGTTGGTCGCGTCGGTCAAGTCGCCATAGTGCATGCGGAAGCGGACGTCCTCCTCATGCACGTCACGGTACAGATGCTCCACCCGCTCCGTGTTGAACGACGAGGAACGTCGCTTGACGCCATGGACGGTGTAGCCCTTCGTCAGCAGCAATTCCGCCAGATAGGCGCCGTCCTGTCCCGTGACGCCGGTGATCAGTGCAACCTTGCTCAACGCCCGCCCCTGCCTTTGCAACTGCCATTTCCGCTTGCGTTCCGAACAGCATGCCGCCGAACGGGAGATCATGACCGCACAGCGGCCATGCCGGCAACGCCACCCCTTGCCGAGGCCGTGCATCAGTGCGCGGTTGGCTCCCGTGCGTCAACAGCTTTGCGTTCTGGACGCCCGCCGGGCTCCGCGCCGATCCCGATCAGGCCATACCCTGACCCGCACGCTCCAGCCACGCGCGCAAGTGATCGAGTTCGACCTCGAAGGAGGCATGGTGGATCATATCGCAGCTCCCGACCGTCGCGCCGAAAAGCGCGTTGTACGGCTGCCCGCGCATCGCCGCCAGATCCCAGTAGAACGGCTCAACCCAGCCGTTCGGCGCCAGATAGAGGATCTTTGCGTTTGGCGGACAGAAGACGGCGTTGGTCATCGCCGCCCCCATGATGCCGACGACGCTGGACGCCTCGTGGAAAGCCCGCCTCTGCTCGGCGAAGCTCAGGCTTTCCGGAAAGATCTCCTCGAAACCATGGTCGGCGAGGATGGATTTGACGGCGTCGCCGTTCGTGATGTGGCGGGGGTGCGACGTCGAGCGGTTGACGAACAGCTTCCGCCCGCGCTGTGCGGCGGGAGACATCCCGAAACGCCCGTCGCAGATCGCAAGCAGGTGGGACAGCGCCTGCGGATGCTTGAGAACCGGGTGGTAGGACACGGGCGTCACATAGTGCAGATCGTCCACGAAGACCAACTCTTCCGGCTCCAGGAACATCGACCCGACCGTTTCGGACCGCGCCCGCCCAAGCGCGGCGCCATCCGCGCGCACCGTATCGATCCGGCCGCCCACACGCGTCATCAAGGCGGTGACCGGCGTGGTCTCCGCAATGATATCCATCGCCTTGACGGTGGGCAGATCGTCGACGAGCCAATGGCCGTAATTGGAGGAACCGACCGATCCGATGAACAGGAACGCGCTTCCGTCCGCAGCGATGCGGGTGCCCTCCCCCGCCCGCCCGACCCGCGTCGCCATCTCCCGCCCCTTGACCGGGCGGTCGATCGTGCGAAGCATTTCGTAGACCGGGATCAGGTCGCCGTCGTGGACGACGAAGACAACATTGTCAAAGATCGCCGCCTTCGGAATCCGCACCAACGCCGAGCCGGCGATGCGGGAAAAGAAACCATCGAAATGCCGATAGTTCTCAAGGACATGGCGGATGAAGGACTCGTCCGGTCCGACCAGGAAGTCCGGCATTGGGCGGGTGACGGAAACCGGGGGGAACAGCTCCGTCACGACCGTTACCGCCCCCTCGCGGGCACGCGCCAGCTCCTGCAGCGACGGCAACGGCACCTCGCCGTCGTAGAAGCCGCCATCCCGGTAAATCTGCTCGGCCGCAACGGAAAACATGTCGCGCCAATCGCGTTTACCAGCCGCGTGCGGGGTCGGGAGATCGCTCATTGCCCAGGTTCCTTTCCAAACCCCGTTCCGGCCATCATGCGGAATGGGATGGCCTCTGTTTAACGCACGGCCAAGGACCGCACAAATTTCATGGCGGCCCCGACGACCTGATGCATGTCGTAGTAGCGGTAATCGGCCAGCCGCCCCCCTATGTAATAATTCTCGTATTCGGCAATACGTTCGCAGTATTTGCGATGAAGACCCTCATTTTCCGGACTGTTCACCGGATAGAACGGAATGTCCCCGGGTCGCCAATTTGCCGGATACTCCCGCGATACTATCGAAACCGGCGACTGCGTCGGGCTGAAATGGCGGTGCTCGATGCGGCGGGTGTAGGGAACCTCTTCATCGCCATAATTGATGACCGCGTTTCCAAGAACATTCTCGGATTGGAACCAGTCGTGCTCGAAACGGAGGCCACGGTATTCCAAAACACCCAGGTCATAGCCGAAGAACTCATCCAAGGCACCCGTGTAGATCACACGGCGGGCCTTGGCCTGCAGCTCGGAGCGGTTCGTCAGGAAATCAACGGATGTTTCGACCTGAATGCCGTCCAGCAACCCACGGATCAGCTTGGTGTATCCGCCATCCGGAATGCCCTGGTAGGTATCATTAAAGTAATTGTTGTCGTAGGTGAAGCGAAGCGGCAGCCGCCTGATGATCCAGGGCGGCAGTTCCTTAGGGTCCTTCTGCCATTGCTTCTTCGTATAGCCTCGGATCAGCAGGTCGTAGATGGTCTTTCCGACCATCGACAGCGCTTGCTCCTCCAAGTTGCCCGGCTCGCGATCAAGAACAAGACGCTCCTTCTCGATGATCGCCCGCGCCTCATCGGGACTGGTCACCCCCCACAATTGGTTGAAGGTGAACATGTTGAACGGGAGAGAGTACAGTTTTCCACCCGAGATCGAGACCGGCCGGTTGACGAAGGGCCGGAAGGACGCGAAGCGGTTGACGAAATCCCAGATTTCCTGGTTCGAGCAGTGGAAGATGTGGGCTCCATAGCTATGGACCACAATTCCTTCCTGCTCTTCGGTGTAGACGTTGCCACCGATATGGCTGCGCCGCTCGACGACCCGAACCAAATGGCCGGCATCGGTGAGAAGTCGTGCGCACACCGCTCCATAAAGGCCTGAGCCGACAATCAAATAATCATGCATTGCTGGAGCCTGTCCTCATCTTGCAACAGCGGCCCGGATACCCTGGCCTGGACATCCGGCCTCGACCACCCAACACCCTCAAAAAGAGGAAGAGGCAAAGAGGAAGGGGCAGTGTCCGGCATCACACTGTCCGCTCTGTGCGCCTTCCTCAAGAGCCATCCCTGGATCAGAACAGGTTCCGCACCTGCAGGAAGAACTCCTCACGCTCACTCATGATCTTGCGCCGATAATATTCGAAGGAGGCGGTATGGTCCTCGAAGTTCTCCATGATGTCCCGGACCAGCGCGATCACACGCTCCGCATCCTGGTCCGGGTTGGCAACTTTGTATTTTCCAGGAATGGAAATGTCCTCGAAATGCTGGGCGGCGCCACGCATCCCAGTGATCACGCAGCAGCCGGAGACCGCCGCCTCGCGTGGCATGCGATCTTTTCCGGGGTGATAGCCGAAGTCCATGTAGAGTTTCGACGTTCGGAAGAAGGACCAGACTTCCTGTGAGGTCAGCCCGATCAAGGGTTGCCAGAGAAACTCCGGCGCCAACTCCGCAAGCTTCTCCGCCGGCGCGGCTCCCTTATGGTTGTAGAGAATGCGGTTGTCCCGCTTATCGGCCGGAGACGGGACGAAGTAGTTCGAACCGATGAAATCAAAAAGCGGGTACACTTCCCCAATTCCATGACTTCTCAAAGAAACTTTGGCGTGCTCGGATTGCGTCAGGTGCCGGCAGTTGTGATTTTGGAAGTTGCCCCACCCTCCGGCCGCGTGCACAAACGACAAGGCGTTGTCGTAGCTGAGCCACCAGAAATATTTCTGCAGGTTTTCACCGAACTGCAGCCAGTATGACCAGACCTCCGGAAGGACCATAATGTTGTCCGGGGAGTCGACAACTTCGAAAGTGTAAGGAACGCCATATTTTACATAGTCCGGCACGACCGGATCATCGACCGACTTGAATTCATAAACATTCCAGAGATCGTCAGCGGTCTTTTTCTTCTGAAGCTCGGGAATCTCGCAAGCAACATACACCATAAAAGCATTGTGCCCAAGGCCCCGTAAAACGCTCCCCAATTGATGAAGCGCTTCCGGCCCGCCAGTCCGCCCCCTCGGCATGCAGAAAATATAAATATTGCGGCCGGGCTTCAATGAATATTTCATAACCATCTCCAAAAACTAGTAAAACATGTTTTCTTTCGTAAAATAAAATAAATTACGATAATGTCAAGCTTAACAATCAACGCCCGTCAACGTCTGGAAAACTACGGCCTTCGCTGCACTTCGTCGGTGCGCCGAGGTTCATGGCGGCAATGGGCGGCCACCGTGGAGAAACAACGACGGTCCTGGTCTGGCGTAGCGTCTTGACGAAGCCGGGCCGTAGCTGACACAAAAAAACGCATGGAGCACTCCCTATCGCCATCGCGCCATCGCGACAGCCGCCGAGCCTTCCCAGGCCCCGCACGGCCCTCCCATAAGGACTCTCCATGAGCAACAGCCTCCCGGCGCCGCCGGCTTCCGACACCACCACCGGCGACTTGGGGCGGCGATCGGCGACCGAACCCTTCTATGGGCGGCTGGAAGGGCGGGAAGGAGCACGGCTGTTCGGCTGGGCGCTGTCGGTGGCGGCGCCGGACACGCCGGTCCCGCTCCTCGTCTCCGCAGGGTCGGCGAGCGTCACCATCCTGCCGGACCGCGACAGCGGCGCGCTCTCCCGCCTGCTTGGCCGGCGGGTGCGCTGCGGCTTCGAGTTGGACCTCGCGCAACTCTTTCCGGGCCTCGACCCGCTGCGGACGGCCGTCGGCGTGCGCATCGCCGCGACCGGCCATCTTCTGGAGAACGGCCTGTCCGTCCCCGCAGCCCCGCGCGCCGTGGTCGCCAATCTGGACAGCGTGGACGGGCCGCGGATCGTCGGCTGGGCGGTCAACACCGAAGACGAGCGGGAAGCCGTCGAGGTCGACATCCTGGTGGACGACCGCATCGTCGCCGGAGCCGTGGCCAACCAGCAGCGCCGGGACCTGCTGTCGCGCTTCACCACCTGCGACCACGGTTTCGAGCTGCTGCTGTCCGTCCGGTCGGGACGGGTGCTGGAGGTCCGCGACCGGCGCGACGGCGCGGTCCTCTGCGGCCCCGTCCCCATCGCGCTGCACGCGGACGAGACCGGTCCGGACGACCGGCTGGCCGAGCGGCTGGACGAGGTGTCCCGCATCCTCCAGGACCTGCGCGACGAAGTGCCGCGCCGCCGCGCCGCCGCCGCCCGCTCCGTCGCCGACTATGCCGCCTACTTCGACGAACATTACGCCGACACGGCCACCCGCCGCCCGCAACTGTCGGCACGCGCGGCGAAGCTGGACCGGCGCCCGCTCTTCTCGGTCGTCATGCCCGTCTGCGACCCGCCCCTGTGGATGCTGGCGGAGGCGATCGAATCCGTACGCGCCCAGGCTTACGGACATTGGGAGCTGTGCATCGCCGACGACGCCTCGCGCGACGACGCCGTGCGCCTTCTGATCCGCCAGGAGGCGGCCCGCGATCCCCGAATCCGCGCCGTGTTCAGCGCGGCCCGCGGCGGGGTGAGCGCCAACACGAACCGCGCCCTGTCGCTGGCGTTGGGCGACCATGTGGCCTTTCTCGACCACGACGACCGGCTGGCCCCCGACGCCCTGCTGGTCATGGCCGAGGAACTGGCGCGGGCGCCCGTTCCGGTGCTCTACAGCGACGAGGACCGCATCGCCCCGGACGGTCGGCACGTCGCCCCCGCCTTCAAGCCGGACTTCGATCCGGAGCTTCTGTCCTCGCTGAACTACGTCTGCCACCTGCTGGTGGCCGAGCGGCGGCTGGTGCTGGAGGTCGGGGGCTTGCGCGAGGGGTACGAGGGGGTTCAGGACCACGACCTCGTGCTGCGGCTGTTGGAGCGGGTCGGTGCCGCCGGCATCCGCCACGTCCCGCGCGTCCTCTACCACTGGCGCATCAACCCTGCCTCGCTGTCGGGCAGCGGCGACCCGGCCGTCCTGCTGGACGGGATCGAGCGTGTGGTGGGCGAACACCACCGCCGGACCGGCAGCCGGGCCGCCGTGACCGCCGACCGCGAGACGCACGCCCGCTCCGGCGGGCTGTTCTGCGCCCGCATCCGCCATCCCCTGCCCACCCCGGCGCCGAAAGTGTCCATCATCGTCCCGACCAAGGACGCCGCCGAACTGGTCCGCGACTGCGTGTCGAGCCTGCTGGCAAAGACCGGCTATCCGGACTACGAGATCATCCTGGTCGACCACGACAGCGCCGACCCGCGGTCCCGCCCCGTCTTCGACAACCTCGCCCGCGACCCGCGGGTGCGCGTCGCCGCCTTCCACGGACCGTTCAACTGGGCCGCGATCAACAACGCCGCCGTGGGCGCCTGCCGGGGCGACGCGCTGTGCTTCCTCAACAACGACGTCGTCGCCATCCACCCGGACTGGCTGGCCGAGATGGTGTCCTTGCTGGCCCGGCCCGGGGTGGGGGCGGTCGGGGCGAAGCTGCTCTACCCCAACGGCACGGTCCAGCATGCGGGTGTCATCCTGGGCGCGGAGGGGGCGGCCGGGCACGCCTTCGTCGGGCTCGGCGCCGACGAGCCCGGGCATCTTGGTCAAGCTGTGCTGCCGCGCACGGTCTCGGCGGTCACCGGCGCCTGCCTGCTGACCTCCCGCGCCGCCTTCGAGGCGGTCGGCGGCTTCGACATGGTGAACCTGCCCGTCGCCTACGCCGATGTCGACTACTGCCTGAAGCTCCAGGGCGCCGGCCTGCGCGTGCTGTGGACTCCGCACGCCCGGCTCTACCATCTGGAAACCCAGACGCGCGGCACCGACGACACACCGGAGAAAATGGAGCGGTTGGCCGGCGAAGCCCGCCATCTCCGCGCCCGCTGGGGCGAACGGCTGCTCAACGATCCTTTCTACAACCCGCACTTCGAACGGCTGGGACCGAGCCACCGGCGCCTGTGCCCGCCGCCCGGACCGGAGCCGAGGACATGAAGGACAGGCAGAACCAGATTATAGGATATATTTCCTTGATTTTTTAGGAACGTGTTCTTATGATGCGCGCAGGACCAATTGCGGAGCCTGCTGCCATGTCCACCCTCCTCCCGCGCGACGAAGACTGCGTTCCCATACCGGCGCTCCGCCTCCGGC
The DNA here is from genome assembly GCF_007827815.1 of Azospirillum brasilense. Lineage (GTDB taxonomy): Bacteria > Pseudomonadota > Alphaproteobacteria > Azospirillales > Azospirillaceae > Azospirillum > Azospirillum brasilense_C. The sequence continues at coordinate 22,861 of NZ_VITH01000016.1, read as the reverse complement.
CCGGCGGTGCCCAGTCGATCACGGTCGGGGCGGGCAGCGCCACCAACGCGCAGCCCTTCAACCCCGCGACCCGGGTCATCGGGATCTACGCCACCGGACCGGTCTTCCTGCGCAGCGGTGCCGCGGGAGTCACGGCCACGACGGCGGACCATTACTTCCCGGCTTACACCTACTACGACCTGTCCCTGGGTGACGAGCGCACCGGTCGCCACACCCACATCGCCGCCGTGCGTGCGGCCGGCGACTGCACCCTCTACATCTCGGAAAAGGAGTGACACGATGCTGCTCCGCCTCGGCCGCCTGACCGGCCGCGCCTTCGTCGCCAGCATCCTCGGGCGCTTCACCGTCGACACCGGCACCACCCTCGCGGCCCGCGACGGCCGCACCCTGGCCCGGAGGTGAGCCGATGAGCGACGTCTTCATCGGCGATCTCCCGGCCGCCGTCAGCCTGGCCGACGGCGACACGCTGCCGCTCGACCAGGGCACCCGGACCGTCAAGGCCACGGTCGCGCAGATCCGCTCCATCCCGCCGAACGGACTCAGCGGTGACGCGATCCACGGCGGTACGGTCACCGCCTTCGCCTCCACCGGCATTGGCGACCAAGCCACGTCGCGGGTGCTGACCCTGTCGGCGGCAGGCAACGCTGGCATCGGGACCACCGCTTCGCCCATCCCTCTCACCGTCGAGCGGGCAGACGGAAGCCCCTTCGCAGCGCAGATTCTGCTCCGCAACCCAGGCGTTGCCAGCAACGCCGCCGGCATCGCCCTACAGGTCTCACACCCGTCGGAGTTTACCAGCTACGGCCCTAAGGCCGGGGTGCTGCTCCAGCGGGTCGCGCCCAACGGATTGGGAGCCTTCAAGCTTTACAATCGCGTGTCTGGAGACACCCAGGGCTATGGGACCGGCGATGCCTTCCTCACTCACAACGGCTGGACAGGAGCCTTGGCGTTCACCCCCACTGGCGGCGCATCGGTGGCCGGGACGCGGGGCGAAGGGCAAGCAATCCTGGATATTCTGACCGGCTTGACGTCCACCACAACCGTCTGCGAAGTCGCGGGCACCGGGGCGGGCGTGTCGGCCACCGCCATTCGTGTACAAAAGAACAGCGTCACCGGGCGGTCGATCAACGCCGCCGGCACGGTCAACGCCACTGGCCTCGACTATGCCGAATACATGGAGAAGGCTGCGGACTGCGGCACCATCGCCAAGGGGCAGATCGCCGGAGTCGACGCCGACGGACGACTGACCGACCGTTTCGACCGGGCGCACAGCTTTGTGGTGAAGTCCACCAGCCCCAGCTACGTTGGCGGCGATGCGCTGACCGAGGATCGGCTGGGACCGCCACCGGCCGAGCCGGTTCCCATCTCGGACGAGCCGGAGAGCGAGGCGGTGGAGCGCTTTGCCGACCGGCACAGCGCTTGGGTGGAGGAGCTGGCAACTTGGCAGGCGCGCGCGGAGGCAGAGCGGACACGATTCGACCGCATCGCCTTCTGCGGCCAAGTGCCGGTCACCGTCGCAGGGCCTTGGGCCGTTGGCGACTATGTGCAGGCCGAACGGGTCGAAAACGGCACGCCGGGCGGCGCCATCGCTGCGGTGGCGGTCCCGAGTGACGTCCTTGACGAGATCGGTTACCGGCGCGCGGTGGGACGCATCTGGCGAATCGCGCCCGATGGCCGCCCGGTGATCGTCGTCAAAACAGTCTGAGGCAGAAGCCCTGATTGATCTGGCGGCCGGCGAATCAGTCAGGGCTCATAACTTCCATTATTTCCGTTCTTCTTAGATAATTATATTTTGATCATCTTTAATAATTTCATGCGCTTTTCCCATAATAGATTACACCCTCATTGCACATTCTCTGTTATTTCTTCTCCCATATTTGATAGAATGTATGATTTGTATCTGGCTTTCTGAACAGTTCCATGCTCTATGGCATATTGTATCATTTTTATAGATTCGCCGACATTTGAATAATCAATCTCGCCGGTCAGTGGACTTAGGTCAAAATTCCACCAATTAAGGTTCACCAGACTTTCTATAGTATTACTGTCAAACCTGAATTTTATATGCTTGGCAGGACATCCACCTACGACTGCATAAGGAGGAACATCTTTTGTCACGACGGCACCAGCCGCAATGACCGCACCATCACCAACCGAAACGCCTCGCTTTATTATGGCTCCATGGCCAATCCAAACATCATTTCCTATCCGGCATTGCCCAGGCTGCCCATGAAATCTTGTTGACTTTGCACCAAACCAAGCCTGCGCTTCAGGATATGTGCGGCTCACACCAACGACAACGTCGTTTGGATCGCAAACAAAAGGGTGAGTGGACAGCCAATCGATGGGATGCTCACCACCCCCAATACATACCGATGCCGCAATTGAGCAAAATCTTCCAATCTCTGTCCCTTCGATTACTGTATCTTTTTGTAAATAGGTGAACGCTCCTATGCTACATCCACGCCCAACATTCCCCAGTACTTTTGATGGGGCCTCAACTCGACACGGAGCGGAAAAATTGCTCTTGAGTGCAACAACACCAAGATGCAAAAAATTATCACTCATCACTGCAACTCCACATATTCGCAAAAAATTACACTGTATATGAAATATTTTACCATTATTTCAATATATTGCAAACAGCAATTTCCGTCTCTAAAATCGTTTGAGAATGGTTAGCGTCTAATCTATGTCATAAATTAGTATTAAAGGCCTCTCTCCTCCGTCATGTTAGATAAATACACAAAATTTTAACCTATAAATTTTAACGTGCGAAAGCTGACTATTAAGGTTGCAAGAAAGTGTTTCTTGCAAAATTTAGGAAGATTGCAAAGAGGCAGGGCAGAATGGGCAAGGATGGGATTTATTTTTTGCACATCCCGAAATGTGCAGGAACATCATTCAGAACCTGGATGGAAAATAATTTTCATCGGGATGACATCCTTAGCCTTTGGGATGATGTTAATATTTCGAGGATTCCTCCAAGTGTTCTTAGAACCAAAAAATGCATCTCAAGCCATAGTGGCTGGTGGCCGATGGATTATTTGGAAAACACTCATCGTGTGGTCACAGTCCTGCGAGATCCTGTAGAGCGCACTGTATCAAGTTATAGGTACATCTTACAAACCAGTCATCACATGTTGAGTGATACTGCGAATCGCATGGACATACTTGACTTTTTTAGGCATCCAAGAATCCGTCGATACATGGCTAATTGGCAAACTCGCCACTTGGCATTCCAGTCGATTCAGGAATCGACCGCTGTTCAGGAATACGACACTCCCGTCGACAAGGAATATTTTGTCAACTCTTATGATGAAAACTCTCTTGAAATAGCTAAAGAAAATATCAGAAATATAGATTTCTTGGGTACGAGCAAAACCGTAAACGAACTCATGCATTCAATTTGTCATTTTTATGGATGGTATCCGCCAGAGCGGCTTCCAAAATTCAACATAACACAAGCAGAGTTCACAGCAAACACGACACCAGAAGTGTTGGACGAGATTCGCTCTATAAATTTGGTCGACCAAGCTGTTTATGATTTCGCTATTGAGGAAATAAAAAGAAGGGATCTCCAGAAATTTAGCAGAGATGAGACAATTAGCAAGTTTATCAAAAGAATGAATATGCAGAACAGGCAAAGCGGTGATTTCCGCTTTGATTTCAACGATCAGTTCAGTGGTGAGGGCTGGTACGGCCGAGAAAGCGAACAAAATGGATACACTGTTCGCTGGACAGGCCCGGAGAACTCATCGTCTGTGTACGTGTGCTTTGACTCATCCAGTGATTACAATATCACCATGATGGCGTCGTCCTATATTCCAGAAATTATCGATGGCATTGAGATATATGCGAATGGAGAAAAGCTGCCTCTATCACTGTATCAGCCGCCTAACCTTCCAACGCACACAAGAATAGTATCGGCAAGAATTGATGCAGCTTCGCTGTCGGCGAACAACGGAACCGTTCATTTCCGTATAGATTTGCCGCGCACGGTAATTCCGCACGAAATCAACAGCGCCGATCCTGACAGACGCGCGTTGGGCGTCTACGTACACTGGCTGGACTTCATCAAATTGTAACATCGTTCCATCATGAAGGAACCGCTCATGAAAGCGGTTCCTTCATGACAGGAATCAGGAACGCTTAGAACTTCAGCGTGGCGATGTCACCGGCGGGCATGACGCTCTGGCGCACGAACTGGGCCAGGATGTGCATGACCGACTGGTGCACGTCCTCGACGATGCCATAGTTGTTGGCCGCGACATGGATGTTGACGTCGGCGAGCGGCGCGGAGCGGCCGCCGTCGAAGCCGGTCAGCGCGATGGTGCGCAGGCCGTTGTCGCGCGCCCACTGGAGCGGACGGACGATGTTCTCCGAATTGCCGGAGGAGCTGACGGTGATGAGCAGATCGCCGGGCTCCCCGATGCCGCTCAGCTGGTAGGCGTAGATGTCGTCGTAGGAGAAATCATTGCCGATGGCCGTGATCATCTCGAGATGCGCCGACAGGCTGTGGATGCGCGGGCGCAGGTTGGTGCCGGTGCGGATGCCCTTGCCGAAGTCGCAGTGCAGGTGGTTGCAGATCGCCGCGGAGCCGCCGTTGCCGCAGGCATAGACCCAGCGGCCCGCCTCGATCGTGCTGCGCAGCAGGTCGGCCGCCGCCCGCATGGCGTCCGGACGGATGGTCTCGCTCGCCTCGTACAGACGCTTGAAATACTGCGCGGTGTAGTCGGCCGCGTCGGAGATCGGAACAGCGGGAAACTTGCCGGACATGGCTGCCTCAGGTCAGTTCGAGAACGCGCTCGGCCCGCTTCGGGGCCGCGGCTTTGCGGACGGGCGGTTGGTAGAAGATGATCTTGCTGCCCTCGCGGGCGAACGGCATGTCGATCCGGCGCAGGTCGCTGAGCGCCCGGGTGATCGCTTCGTGCCGTTCGGGCGGCGCGTAGATCATCAGGAAGCCGCCGCCGCCGGCGCCCAACAGCTTTCCACCCGTAGCACCTTCGGCGCGGGCGCGCTCATAGAATCCATCGATGGCCTCGTCGGTGATGCCCTGCGACAGGCCCCGCTTCAGCACCCAGCCCTCGTGGAGGATCTCGCCCAGAATGTCGGTGTTGCCGGCCCGCAGATAGTTCAGGAAATCCTGCGCCAGCGACACCATGGTCTGCAACGACGCGATGGTCGCCGTGTTGCTGGCGCTTTTCTCCGACTGCTGCTTCAGGATGTTCGACGCGGAGCGGGTGCGCCCGGTGTAGAACACCAGGATGCTCTCCTCGAACCGCTGCTGGGCCGCCGGATCGCAGACCACCGGCGTGACCGTCACCGTGTCGTTCGGGTGGAATTCGATCGCGTTGAGCCCGCCGAAGGCCGCGGCGTACTGGTCCTGCTTGCCGATCGGCTCGCCGCAAACGTCGATCTCGATGTGGCAGGCGCCGCGCGCGAGATCGTCGGCCGCCATGTAGGCGCCCTGGTAGGCGCTGAGCGCGTGCAGAAGCCCGACCGTGAAGGAGCTGGACGAACCCAGCCCCGTCCCGCTCGCCGGGATGTCGGCAATGGAGGTGATCTCAAGGCCGCCGGCGATGCCCAGCTGCGCGCAGCTGGCGCGCACCAGCGGATGGGCGACTTCCTTGGCCGATCCGACGGTTTCCGTGACCGAGTAGCTGACGCGCACGCCGTCGTCGAACTTGGGGTTGACGTTGACGAAGACGTACTTGTCGATGGCCGTGCTGATCACCAAGCCGCCATGCTGGCGATAGAAGGAAGGAAGGTCGCTGCCACCGCCCATGAAGCTCATGCGCAGGGGGGTCTTGCTGATAATCATGGCAACTCCTCGGCAGAAGCCATCAACCACTGGAACCGCGCCGCGACCGCTGGGCTTGCCAACGGGCCGCTCGTGGAAAATCCCATCACGGCCGCGTGGCGCCGATGAAGGAGCGGCGCCGGTCGGTCACCCCCCTCCACCGGCGTCCGCTCACGCTGTGACCGCTTGCGCATCGATCAGATCGAGCCGCTTCAGCAGCAGGCTCTCGACCCGGCGCACCGACTCCACCTCGCTGGGGAAGTCCAGGATGAACTCCTTCCCCTTGCGGACACGCTCCGCCCGTGCCGGGACATCGTCGAGCAGAGCGATGACCTGGTTGGCGAAGGCGGTCGGGTCCGGATCGCCGAGGAGGGCGATGTCCTCGCGGCCACCGTAATTCGTGATGTTGTCCTGGAAGCGGACATCCACCACGGGCAGGCCGCAGGCCATCATCTCGTACGGCACCAGGCTGGGGTTGGTGAGCGAGAAGACGATCCCGAGATCGGCGTTGGAGTAGAGGCGCGCCAGATCGTCGATCGTCGGCAGGATGCCGAGGTTGCGCGCATCGAACGGCAGGCTGCCGGTGTCGACATGGTGGGAGCCATACATCAGGATCTGCACGCCCGGCCGCCGCATCTTCACCTCGGCCAACATCATGTTGCCGAACTCGAAGCAGCGCCGCGGCATCTCCGGCCGGGCAAAATACAGGATGGTCCCTTCCGCCGAGGTTTCGGTCCGCGGCCGCTGCCAGTAATTCAGGCGGTCGAGCGGGAACTTGAAATGGTCGGCGTCGTTCGAATAGGTCTGCTTGAGAATCCGCTCGCAGTAGGGGCCCGAGGTGATGTGATACAGGCCCTTGCGGTAGGTGTTCTCCGCCATCAGATATTCCGAGCCCAACGGCACGAAGCCCGGCTCGAAGTCCTGGACGAAGTAGCAGGCCTGCTTGGCGGCGGCCCGGTGCCTCACCACGATCTCCACCGTCGTCCAATGGGTGGCGAACAGGACGTCGCAGGGCGGCATGCTGCCGTTGTAATTCTGGACGCTGCCCTTGAACGGGTAGAAGTGCTCGTTGATCAGACGGTGCGTCTCCACCGCGGGCCGGGACGAGTCCTTCACCACGATGCTGACGGTGTGGCCGAAGGTGGTCAGGTAGTAGGCGAAGCGCAGGATGTTGCGCTGTCCGCCGCTGCCCGCGTGGATGTCGGGCACGACCCAGACGATCCGCATCTTGCGCTCGTTGAGCGGAAGGCCGAAGCGCGCCGGGATCACGGCGTTCACGGCGTCCGGGGCGGCGGCCTTGGGGAACAGGCCGGTGATGGCCTGCTTCAGCGCGGTCTCGGAGAACTGGGTGAGCGCCCGTTCGCGGGCACGCCGGCCCACGGCGGCCCGCAGTTCGCCGTCGGCAACCAGCCGCTCCAGCCGCTCCAGCCACTCCTCCGGCGTCGTCGCCAGGAAGCCGTCCACACCATCGGTGACGGCCTCGCGGAAGGAGTGGGTCGCCGAGGCGACCGAGGGCACGCCAAACAGCCCCGCTTCGAACACCTTCAGCTGGCTCTTGGCCTCGCAATAGGGATTTCCGACCTCAAGCGGCGCGATCGAGATGTCGACCTCGCGGTAGAAGGCCAGCATTTCCTGGTGGGACATGAAGCCGACCGGAATGACGCGGTCCTTGAACTCGTCCCATTCCGGGCCGAGATCGATGCGGCCGACCGCCATCAGGGTGACATTGGGGTGCCGCGCCATGATCGTGCGCAGCGCCTGTTCGCACTGCGCGAAATCACGATGATGGGTCCAGGACCCGCTGAGATAGGCGATGCGCACCTCGGAACGCGACGGCGCCGGCTCCTGCAGGAGCACGGCGGCAAGCTTCTCCTGCAGCGGCCCGAAGGTGTTCGGAACGACCCGGGCGGGCCGGCCGAGCGCCGCCAGCTCCTCAACCAAGAAGGAGGTGGAGCCGGTGGCGCCATCGGTGAGCATCAGCGCCTGACGGAAATGCTCAATGCACTGGGCCGTGCCGGCAAAGGCCTCCGGGCTCATCAGCGCGGCGCCGGCGATCATCGGCAGGACCTTCGGCACGAAGAACAGGTCGTCGATGTCGTAAAGGAACTGCGTGCCCTGCGGGCGGAACGTCTCCACCACGTTGCACAGGGTGCTCGTGTAGGCGGACCGGAAGATGACCATGCACCGGATGCGATTGCCTTCCGAGATCACCGTCGGGAATTCGGGCTCGGTGAAGCAGCCGACCCGGTAGCCGAGACCGATCAGCGTGTCCATCAGGTTGAGCACGCGGTAGCGCTTGGACTCGCTCGTCGAATCCCCGATGTAGAAGACGACGTCGTAGGTCTTGGCGCCCTTCGTGCCGTCAAGCGGCTGGTCCTTGAGGGACTTCAGAGGCTTGCCGATCCGCCGGCCGGGGTCCTGCCGGAACAGGGCGTAGGCGTCGCCGATGCAGCGGGCGGCGGCGTCCCGGTCACCGTCCTTGATCCGGTCGAGGCCTTGCTCGATCAGCGGCACGATGCGCCGGCGCAGCCCGTCGCGCTTCCAGCCGTACGTTTCGTTCGCCAGGGAGGTCGCGTGGATGGTCGCGTCGACCAGCTTGCCTTCGGCAAGGTCGAGCATCCCCAGTTCATAGGTTGCCCGCTCGAACACGATGAAATTGGGGCGCGGCCGGGGCAGCGACCGGTCTTTGTACTTGAAATCGAGATCCCAATGGTCGCGCCGGAGGCCGGCCAGCACGGCCCGGGCTTCGTCAGAACGGCCGGCGAGGCGCAGCAGCTGCGCCGTGCGCAGATTGCTCCAACCGCTCACCTGCTCCGCCCAGAAATCCTTACGGAGCACGTAGTAACGCGCGGACGCCTCGCTCAGGATCTGGTAACGCTGAATCGACTGTTCGACCGTAGAACCGGTCAGCTCTCCAAAGACGGTCCGGTAATACAGGAAAACGAACAAATCGACGGGAAGCTCGGCGCGGACGTCATCCGGTTCCTCGATCTCCTCGACGTAGGCCAGCAGCCGAGGCAGGTCCAGCAATTCGTCGAGCTGGGGGAAGTCCACCAGCTGCTTGAGGCGCCAGTCATCGAAGGCGGAGGACGCCAGCCCGATCTTGCCGGTGCAGACGGCGTCGATGAACAGAAGCTGTTCGGCGACCAGCGGCTGGGGAATGGAAAGCGGCGCACCGTTGGCAACGATGCGGCCCTCCTTGGCCCCGTACTGGAGCCAATGCTGGTAACCGCTGGCGAACACGCCACCCCGGATGGCCGCCTTCACATCCGGATACTGGCGCGTGTATTCCTTCTCGTTGAAGCCGCCAACCTTGTAGGTCAGGTTCGTCGCGAGCGGCTGCGCGATGTCCTGGAAAATCCGATCCTTGTCGATCCCGAGCCCGGACGCGTCAGCCGCCGCTGGCGGCGCCACGACGATCTCGCGCGGGCTGCCTGTCAGGTGGAGGTTCGTGCCGGCAACGAGAACTGTGACCATATGCGGATTTCCATCGGCGAAGGCGGGCGGAACGGAAAAGTGAAACCCCTTGTCAGCCTGCCCGGTGGTCGCGGCGACGTCCGGTCGGGGGTGATTGGCGATGACCGTCGCCACGTTCACACCGTCGATGGAGATCTCGACGGCGGCGCTCCGCGCCGGGGTGTCCTGGTCGATCAGCCAGCCACGGATAAAATTCCCATCGACGGGATCGAAACTTCCCACCCACCGCTTCAGTTCCGCTTCATCAGGAATATTTGTGCCGAATTCGATGGGTGTGATGGCGACGGTCATGATCGAACCTTTTTGAGGATATCAACCCTGTGGACCCAGCCCTGAGGCCGGGCGAGAAACGCCCGCTTCAACAGAAACCAATGCAACGCGCGCCAAGGAAAACCATGGCCAGCATCGGCCGAATTAGGGCTTCACAACGTTACTATGTCGTTAAGAAACTCTGTAACCTCCAACCTCGTTGAGCATTGGGATCGCTCCAACCTGCACAGTGGGTTGCAACCTTTTTGTGGCAGAGCGATCGTGGAGCATGATCGCGGATCATACGTACCCGCGCGGCTGGTAACACTGCCCGGAAACGGGATAAAGGCGCGGGCTGTACCATCGGCTGGTGGACGGAACCGCCACGCCGAGATGGCCCAGCAGATCCCGGGACGGACTCTGCGGCTGAATGTTCATCCGCACCGTGAGCCGCCAGACGCTGAAGGGCGTGTAGAGCACACGCTTTCCCTCGCCATGGGCGCGGAGCGCGATGGCACCGGCGATCTGCCCCACGGTGGTGTCCGGAGCCAAACGCCCGAGCAGACCGCGCAGGAAGCCGGAGCGCGCCAGCCAATGGCTGGGTGACACGCCGTCCACGAACCTCTGGCAGAAGAGCATGCCGTGGTAGCCGCTGTCGTCGGCATCGCGCCCGTAGTCGGCCGTCGCCAGGAACCCGCCGATGCCGAAGAAGCCCCCGGCCCAGGCAACCTTGTCGTCGGGGCCCAGAACACGGCCGCCGATGGCCACCGCCTCCTCCACCCCACCGAGAAGGCCCGCCAGTTCCGGCAGGCAGCCGGCTTGCAGCGGCAGGCAGCCGGCCTGCACGAAGGCAACGCTCTCCCCGTCCCCGCAAGCGTCGGAGAGGAGATCCACCAGGGAGCCGCCCTCATGGATGGTCGTGCTCGACAGGGCGCGGGCACCGACGCCGTGGCGCTCCAGCAACAGGCGGAACGACGCCGCACCGCCGGCCGGCACCAGGAGCCGGACCGACGCGATCCAGCGGTTCCGCTGCATCAGCAGGGCCGCGACCGATGCCGCCGCCGCGTCGTCCACCGCCGACGCGGCGATGACCAGCGCCGTGCGCGGCTGCATCGCCGCGTCGGGCGCCAGCCGCCACATGCCCGGATGAGGGAACAGCGTGTTCTCGACGATGCCCAGCTTCTGGTCCAGCCCGGTCAGGGCCAGATGCTGCTCCAGAACGTGCCGCTGGCTGTGCAGGGCCGCCGGCTTCATGCTGCTTTCCACCGAAGCCGTCGAGCCGGGGTTGATCCGCCAGGCGTAGAGCAGGTGCGGAACATGGACGACGGCGTAGCCGGCCCGCTCGACGCGCGTGAAGGTGTCCCAGTCGTGGCTCCAGGTCGCCTTCAGATCCGTGTAGGCGCCGACCTCCACCGCCACGTCCCGCCGCAGGGCGCAGAGGTGGCAGGTGAAGCAGATGTTCATGTGCAGGACCCAGTCGAAGTCCGGCTTGTGGAAGGGCGAGAACAGCCGGGATTCGGGGTTGCTCTTGAACTCGTCGGAATACAGCACGGCCGGGCGGCCATGGGCGTGGATGTGCTCCGCCATCACCTGCAGAGCGTCGAGCGTCAGGAAGTCGTCGGCGTCCACGGGCAGGACGTAGTCGCCGGACGTCGCCCGGAAAGCCAGACCGTAGCCCGCCATGATGCCCTGGTTTTCCGGAGCGACGATCACCGTCACGTTCTCATGCACCGCCACCTCGCGCAGCCAGTCGAGCAGCTCCGGCCGATGGTCGCCGTCGCTGACGATCACCCATTCGAAGTTCCGGTAGAACTGGTTGAGAATCGTCTTCTCGATCTCGCGCAGGAACCGGACAGGCTGCTTGTAGGTGCTCATGAAGAAGGAGAAGCGGATCGACTCCTCCACTGGCGGCCGCGACCGCGACGCGGCGATGCGCGCCATGATCTGCTCCTGGACGTCGCGCACCGGACGGACGGCGGGGGCGTGCTCAAGCTCATAGAAGGGGCGTTCGGCCGAGAAGGCCGGGTTGACGTAGGGGTCCTTCACGATTCCCCAGCGCCGGATGAAGTTCTGGAGCTCCCAATTGAAGGTGCCCGACTTCGACAGGGATTCGAAATGGTAAAGCTCGATCGCCGGATCGATGACGATCCGCAGGCCCCTGGCGCGGACCTTGTTGCAGAAGTCGACGTCGTTGTAGTTCAGCCAAAGCCCGGTGTCGAAGCCGCCGACCTCCTGGTAGAGCTTGCGGGACACCAGCATGCAGGCCGCCGTGGTGGCCGCCGCGTCGTGCACCAGCTGGCCGATCCCCTGCGGGCCGGGCGTCAGCCGATGCTCGCCGATCAGGGCGTGGGTCGGCGAGCCGTTCAGCATCAGGATGCCGACATGCTGGATCGTGCCGTTAGCGAACAGCAGGCGCGGGCCGACGATGCCCACACCGGGCTGACTGGCCAGCCCCACCATGTCGCGCAGGAAGTGCTTCGAGATGGCCTGGATGTCGTCGTTGAGCAGCAGCACGTAGTCGCCGCGCGCCTGCTCCACGCCGAGGTTGACGCGGTCGGAGAAGTTGAAGTCCGCCCGCTGGGCGTTGACGTCGCGGACGTTCGGAAAGGAGCGCAGGAAGCGCAGGGTCGAGGGCTCAAGCTCGCCGTTGTGCACGACGACGACCTCGAAGTTCTCGTAGCACTCGCTGCCGAACAGGCTGGCGACGCAGTTCTTCAGGATGTCGACCCGCATCCCGAAGACCTCGCCCATCCGGCCGGCGCTGGGGATGACGACGCTGACCAGCGGGGCCGGGGACGGCGGGGCGTACACGACGCGCCAGTTGCCCGTGGACCAGTGGGGCCGCACCTCGAACGGCGTGGCGGCGCTTTGCGCGACGGCGTCCTCGATGGCCAGCTTCTGCCGCTCGATCGCGTAGCTCTTGGCCGACAGCACCTCGGCGGTCGATCCCGGGATCGCGACCCAGTGGTAGAGGATCTTCGGGACATGGACGAAGCGGTCGGTCACCGCGGCGATGCGGAGCGCCAGATCGTAGTCCTGCGTCCCGTCATAGGCGCTGCGGAAGCCGCCGACCGAACGGACCACCGAGGCGCGATAGCAGGTCAGATGCCCGGTGTACATGGTGCTGCGCAGCAGGTCGGGCGACCAGCCGGGCTTGCAGGCCGCGTCGTAGAACCGGCCATCGACGGTCATCTTGTCTTCGTCGGAGTAGACCGCGTCCGGCTCGTGCTCGACGATGGCGGCGGCGATCTCGTAGAGCGCGTCCGGCGTCAGCTGGTCGTCGTGGTCCAGCAGCGCGATCCACTCACCCTCCGCCAGCGACAGCGCGGCGTTCGACGCGGCGGAAATCCCGCCGTTGGCCGGCAGGCTCGCCACGCGGATGCGGCGGTCGCGCGCCGCAAACTCCTGCAGCAGCTCCGAGACGCGCGGGCTGGGCGACGCGTCGTCAACGATGCACAGCTCCCAGAACGGATAGAGCTGGTTCAGCACGGAGTCGATCGTCGCCCGCAGCCACCGTTCCGGCGTCTGGTAGACCGGCATGACGATGGAGATCGTCGGCCAGCGGTCCCGCGCGGCGATCCGCGCCAGGATCTCCTGGGAGGGGATGGTCCGCACGGGCGGCTCGCCGAGGTCCAGGCCGCCCCTGCGTCCTTCATGGTGCCCGTGGCTGAGGAAGTGGTGATAGCCGGAGGGAAGCGCGCGCCGGCCGACCGCCGCGGAGATGTCCGGGTTCTCGGCGAGGTAACGGTGCTCGCAATAGCCGTTCAGACGCGGCGTGGTTCCCGCCATGTCCTCGTGGATGCCATGCTCCACCCAATGGCGGCCGGCCGACGCGAGGCGGCCATCGGCGATCGCGGCGGCCACGTCGACGCGGAGCCCGCAGTAGAGGTCACCGGCGAAAGTGCCCGACAGGTCCTGGGCGGGAAAGCTCCGCGCGTTGAACGCCGCCCAGTTGCGCCCCGTCGGGCCGGGCAGCGGCCCGGTCCCGTTCAGGATGGCCATGAACTCCGGCCGTTCCAGCAACTCGTGGGTGCGCAACGGCGGCAGCGTGGCGCCGGAGGGCGCCTGACGGTGCTCCAAGGCGCCGTACATCAGATAGTGGCGGTAGCCGCTGACCAGCTGCCGCTCGTCTACCAGGGCACGGACATCGTCGTTGACGTGGAGGTAGGTCTGCTCGTCGAACCCCGGAGCGGCGTCGAAGCCGAAGACGCTGCCGACGTTGTAGTAGTGGTCGACCAGACTGCGGGCTTCGGTCCCGTGCATGCTGCGGATGACGTTCCCATAACGCTCCAGATACCAGGCCTCGTTCACGAGAACGTGCGCCCAGCGGTTCTGGGGGCGACCGACGAGCAGGTAGTGCAGATAGGGCGAGCCCCCGGTCTCGTGGCACCACTCGGAAACGTCCGGATAGGCCCGCTCGTACCAGTGGGCGTCGAAGACGCCGCCGTTGCGCAGCATGGCCACGTCGCCCACCACGTCGACCGGCGTGTCCTCCGGCCGCCCTCCGGCCTCGGCCAGGGTGAGCGGCCGACGGGCAGGGCCGCCGAGCAGGGTCTGCATCGGCGAACGGTCATCGGGCAGCCTGAGGGTCGCGCTGCCGATCAGGTCTCCGTTGCCGACCACATGGAAGATGCGCGCCTCCTGATCGGAGAGATGCTCCGAAGGGATCAGGATGGAAAAGGCGCTGAAGCCGCTTCCGGTGCCGTTCGCGAACAGCTCGCGATGAAAATAGCGGGCCCAGGAGGTCGTGATGCACCGTCCATCGATGACAACGCCGATGCCGACCTTTGTGGACGGGCTTTCGATATTGATGGCCCAGCCGGACAGGATGCAACCGAAGCCCTTGTACAGATTGACGGCATCAAGGCTGCCCACTGTCTTCTGTGTCATATGCCCTTGACCTTCTTGAGATTCAGTCGCGCTTGATCGCACACCCGCCACCGGTGGAGGCCATCCTTCTCCCCCGAAAAGCCTCCCATCCAGTCACGATCGCGCGCCCACGAGGCGCGCTTTCGCAGACGTGAGTTTTCCGTGGAAGGCCACCCGACCCCCGTTCTTAAGAATAAATTCATATGAATAACAAATTTCATGGAATTCTGCAAAAATAGGACGAATAACATGGAAAAGTATCGGGAAAAATCAGTAACGGCGACTTCACCGCAACGGACCACATCAGCCGCTACTGGTTGCGAAATCTTCTGCCGTGAATGATGGACTTCTGCAAAATTCATTTCCTCTGAAGGCAAGATGAGGCGCCGCTCTTAGATACGTAATCATTGATGACCAATCGATGGATTGGTGCTCCATCTTTCCGTTGATGTCAATCACTTCATCATCATGAGAGAAGCATCGCGGATTCTGTTTCTCTTGCCGATTCAATATTTCAAAACAGCAACAAAGCCAGTCTGCTGAAGCAGTAAAACCGAACAGGACCACACGGCCGCCCTACGGTCGGCATCGACGACGGGCGATTGCGGAGAAAGGGCCACGAACGACCATCGCCATGCGGCGGTCACCTCTGGCCGGCGACACGCAAGAGGGTCGACAAGGCGGCTTCCGGCGTGGCTTGGGGGACGATGAAGCCGTTCGGCCAGCAGCGCAGCCGCTCGGCCGGCGCACCGATGTCGAAGGCACCCACCGGCAGCCCCAGCCCGACCACCTCATCCAGCACATAGCAATAGGTCTCCGGCCAGATCGACGGCAGGAAGACCGCGTGGCACCCCCGTTCGGCCAGAAGCCGCGGAAGCTGCCCCGGTTCGTAGGGACCGTTGTCGCTGAAGTGCACCGAGCGCAGGGAGCGGTCGATGTTGCCGAACAGTTCGAACCGGATCGGCAGGCGGTGCTCCTCCGCCAGACGCACCATCCGCTCCAGGATCCGGGCGCCCTTGGCCACATTGATCCCGCCGACGACAGCCACCTGCATGACCGGCCCCGGCGCCGGCGAGGGCAGCGGCGTCACAACCACATGGTCTGCCAAGTGCGGGATGATCCGCACCCGGTCGTCGGGAAGAGCGAAGGCCCGGCGCAGGACGGCAAGCGCGCTGCGCGAGAAGACGACGTGGCGGTCGGCCACGTCGAAGAGCTCCTGCCACGCCCGGCGGTGGGCGACCACATCGATGCCGGCACCTCCGGGGCCGACGGGCCCCGCGCTGCTCTCCCGCCATTGGAAATGCGCGTTCGCCGGGGCGCAGGTCCGGCAACGCTCCAGCGCCGGCACGCCGCAGAAGCGATCCTCCGCGTCGATCAGGTTGAGGGATGGGCAGACCGGGAAATAGTCGTGATGCAGCAGGCGCAGCGGCGCAGCTCCACCGCCGCCCGACCGGAGCGACCGGAGAAAGGCCATGACCTTACCCGTGTCCGCGTGCCCGACCAGCGAGCTGACCACCACCTCGGCGGGCGGCAGCGCGGACACCAGGGCGGCGAGGTCGCCGAGATCGTTCGCCGGATAGCGGACCGTGGTGTCGCGGTGCAGAAGCTCGATGTCCAGTGCGCCCTCGGGCATGCCGAGAACCGGCTGCACCGTCGGCCGCACCAGCAGGACGGCGTGCCCCTGGCCCTGCAGGCGCGCGACCTCCTTGGCGCGGAAGGCGGCGGCCCCGCCCTTGCCCGGATGGTCGAACAGAAGCACCGTCCGCGGCCGGCCGGGCAGCCCGCGCGCCGACAGGATGCGGACGGCCGCCGCCGCTCGGATGGGGCGCAGCGGGTCGGCGCGGATGAAGTCCTGAACCTCCGCGTCGAACTCCGGATAGCGCTCCCGGATGACGGCGCCGGACGCTTCGATCAGGGCCGCCTTCTCCGCGCTGGGGAAGCTGCCGCCGTGGTGATGGTGCACGTAGAGATCGGGCACGATCACATTGGTGAAGCCGCGCCGCAGGGCGCGCCGGCACCAATCCACCTCCTCGCCATATCCGCGCCCGAAGGCCGCCTGGTCGAAGAAACCGATTTCCCGCAGCGCGCGGCGGTTCAGGGCCATGCAGAAGCCGACGCCGGTCGGCGCCTCGACCGGTGGGAGCCCGGCCATGGCCGCAAAGGCGGCGTCGATCTCTCCGACCGGGGCATCGAGGAAGGGCGCGTTGTCCTCCGGCATCGCCGGGAAGCCGCAGATGGTGCCGGCGTTGGTGAAGGGGGTGGTGCTGGCGATCGACGGCGTCCGCTCGATCGGCCGGACGAGCCGTTCCAGCCAGCCGGCGGGCACCTCGACGTCGGTGTTCAGCAGCACGACATGCCCATCCGGGTTGAGACGGGTCGCCAGCTCCATCCCGTCGGCCACCGCCTTCAGGTAGCCCTCGTTGCGCGGCTTGCTCACCACCGTCACATGATCGAGCGAGACGGCGAGCGCCACCAGGAAAGCCGTGATGCTGCGGTCCGGGTTGCCGTCATCGACGAAGATGATGCGATGCCGCGGCTCCACCGTCTCCAGCAGGGCGTGGACCAGCGGTATCAGGAACCCCTTGCCGCCATAGATCGGCACGATGATGGACACGGGCGCGGCGAGCGGGCCGCAGGGCGGCGGGGCTTCGGCGAACAGCCCGAGCGCCGGCCGCGCGCGGGTCAGTCGCGCCGGCAGGGCGGCGGCGTAGCGCAGGCCGCTCTCGGTCAGGAAACGGTACTCCACCGCCGGCACCGACCGTTCGCAGCCCACCTCCCAACTGCGCAGGGACAGGCCGGTGCGCAGCATCAGCGGGATGGCCTCCTGCGCGTCCCCGGCGGTCAGGCGCAGGACGACGGCGGAGGTGCTGGACGGCAGCGCCGCCACCACCACGAAACCCGACCGCTCCGCCATCGGCGCGCCGAGGGCCAGGGCGACGTCGCGTCGGCCGATGCCCTGCTGGACATGGACGGCCGGTGGACGGTCGCCGCCATCGATCACCACGTCGAAGCCGCAGGGGCCGTGCCGGTCGTGGAACGCCCAGCCCTCGATCCGCAGCTCGCCGCCGACCTCGATGCGCTCGATGAAGAAGGCGAAGGTCCCGTGCGTGGTCATCGCATCATGCTCCCGCCTCAATCCGCGAAAATCCGGTCCTGGTCGTCCGCGGACAGGAGCAGATCGGTGTCCCAGGGCATGACGCCCTGCACGGGACCGCTCTGCGGGCAGCGGACCTCGGTGTAGTCGAGGCCGCGCAGCGTCGCGATGAACCAGAAGAAGGTGTCGGGCATGCCGGCGGGCGTCAGGGTCACGACCCGCGCGCCGGGCGCGGCGAAGGCGATGTTGGTCATCGCCGCCCCCATGACGCCGACGATTTTCCTGGCCCCCTTGAACAGCGACGCCTGCTGGGGCAGCGTCAGGACGCCCGGTTCGACCAGCGTGTAGCCAAGCGTCTGGGCGCGGGCGATCAACGAATCCTCGCCGACGACGCGGCGGAAGCCGGTCGCCTGGCGGGTGACGAACAGCCGTTCCGCCCCGGCCGCCGGGACGACGCCGGCCAGGGCGTCCAGGGCGTCCAGGACGAGCGGCGACATGTAGCCGCCATGCTCGCTGAGCCCGTCCACCACAAGCAGATCGGTGAAGCGCCGGGGCGCGTCGTCGGCGACGATGGTCCGGGAAAGGTCGATCCCGAGCATCGCCATCGACTGGGCCATGCTGTCGTTCAGGTGCCCTGGCACATGCGCGACGAGGAAACGCGCCGACAGCGCCGGCAGATGCTGATGGACGAGCCATGCCTTGGGCAGCATCTCCATCATCCAGTGGCCGTAATTGCCGATGCCCCGCTTCTTGCACAGCAGGACCGGACCGTCCGCGTCGGCCTCCACCCCGCCCTGCTCCATCGCCGCCAGCACGGCCGCATGGGCTTGCTCGACCTCCCCCGCGGAATGCTGCGTGATGGTTTCGCGGTAGAGGTTGCCCCCGCGGTCGAAGACCAGCCCTTCCTTGGCCACCCACACGTCGGCGAGGCGCAGGACGCGCACCGGGCGTTCGGGAAAGCGCGGCGTGTTCCACGCCCATTCCATCGATTGCAGGATCGGCTGGGGGATCAGCTCCCTGTTGACCACGCGCGGGTAGGCGGCGTCGAAGGCCGGCGAGGCCAGGGTCAGGATGTCGGACCCGTCGGGCGGGCTGATCGGTGTCGGAGGCATGCGGAGAGATAGGCCTTCCATGGCGGAAGGCCTATCCTATGAGATCCCGGCGTCAAAAAATCGATTCAAAAATCGGGCAAAGATCGGATGATGTCCGCGCGCTTCGCCGACCGAGTCAGGGGCGTCCGTAATGATCGTCGACGCGGACGATGTCGTCCTCGCCCAGATAGGCGCCGGACTGCACCTCGATCAGGTTCAGCGGCACCTTGCCCGGATTTTCCAGCCGGTGCATCGTACCCAGCGGGATGTAGACCGACTCGTTCTCGCGCAGCAGGATCTGCTCCTCACCGCGGGTGACCAGGGCCGTGCCGTTCACCACGACCCAATGCTCGGCGCGGTGATAGTGCTTCTGCAGGGACAGGCGGGCGCCGGGCGCCACCGTCAGCCGCTTCACCTGGAAGCGGTCGCCGGCGTGCAGCGACTGGTAATAGCCCCAGGGCCGGTGCACGCGGCGGTGCTGGCGCGGCTCGTCGCGGCCCTGCGCCTTCAGATGCTCGACCAGCGGCTTGATGTCCTGCGCCCGGTCCCTCGCGGCGACCAGGACGGCGTCCTCGGTGGCGACGACCACCGCGTCCTCCATGCCGAGCAGGGCGACGAGCGCCCCGTCCTCGCTGCGGACATAGCAGCCTCGGCTGTCCCAGGCGATCGCGTCGCCATGGCAGACGTTGCCGCCCTCATCCTTGGTTCCGATGTCCCACAGCGCCGACCACGCGCCGACGTCGGTCCAGCCGATGGCGCAGGGCACCACCACGGCGGCGTCGGTGCGCTCCATCACGGCGTGGTCGATGGAGATCGACGGGGCGGCGGCGAAGGCCTCCTCCTCCAGCCGGAAGAAGTCGAGATCGGCGCGGCCTCCGGCGAGCGCGGCGCGGCAGGCGGCGAGCACGGCCGGCTCCCAGCGCTCCAGCTCCTCCAGGTAGCGGCGCGCCGGCATGAGGAACATGCCGCTGTTCCAGAAGACGTTGCCCTCGGCCAGATACCGCTCGGCCGCCGCGCGCGGCGGCTTCTCCACGAAGGCGGCGACGCGATAGGCGCCTTCCTGCTCCCCCGACAGCCCATCCAGGGGCAGGCCCCGGCGGATGTAGCCGTAGCCGGTCTCCGGCGCGGTCGGCACGATCCCGAAGGTGGCGAGCCGGCCGGCGTCCGCCGCCCGGGCGGCGACGGACACCGCCGCCAGGAAGGCAGCCGTGTCCTGGATGACGTGGTCGGCCGGCAGCAGCAGGAGCCGTCCGTCGGGGTCCTGCTCCGCGACGATCAGCGCCGCGATGGCGGCGGCGGCGGCGGTGTTCCGGCCGACCGGCTCCAGCACGATCCGCGCCGCACCCGTCCCCCGTCCCTGGCCGCGCTCCTGCTCGACCTGGCGCATCTGCTCGGCGATGACGAAGCGGTGCTCCTGATTGCAGACGACCAGCGGCGGCGCGAAGAGCGCCGGATCGGCGACCCTCAGGGCCGTCTCCTGCAACATGGAGCGTTCCGAGCACAACGGCAGGAACTGCTTGGGATACTGTTCCCGCGACATCGGCCAGAGCCTGACCCCGGAACCGCCGGACAGGATGACGGGGAAGATGCGGGCGTGCTGCGGAGTGTTGGTCATGGCCGCCGATCGTGTGCGTCGCAAGGGATTGCCGCCCGGCGGGCCGTGCGGCAGCAACCCATTGTGACTACGGGAGGTCTCCGATTCCTGTCAACTTGGCCAAAGTGGGTCCTCCTTTCGGTGCCCGCCGGCCTTCGCCGCCGCGTCAGACGCTGCGGTTCTTCAGCGCCATCTCGAGATGGCGCAGGATGAGGTCGGTGTCGTAGTCGGTGGAGCTCTGGACCACCCGCTCCCAATAGTTCAGCAGCGGGATGTGCGCCGGGTTCTTCTGCAGCAGGTCGCGCTTGATAAACGGGAACTCCATGCGGGCGATCAGGTAGTCCCAGAAGAAATGCGTCCCGTTCAGCGGCACGCCGGCGTTGATCGTGTGGAAGACCTGCTGGATGAAGCGCTTGCGCACGGGGTCCTGCAGCGCGTCGCCGGTGACGTTGCCTTCCACCACCGCCTCGATCAGGGCGGCGGCGGCCTGCCGGTAGGGGAAGGCGGCCCGGCAGTGCAGACCGGACCGGCGCAGGGTGCGGGTCAGCCCGATCTCGTACTTGCGCACGATCCACATCTTGGACTGGACGTAGCGCAACTGCCGCCAGAAGGCGGTGAAGGCCGGCGCGGTCAGGGCCGCCTTGTGGAACAGCAGGAAATAGCTCTGCAGGTGGAAGGACCGTTCCCAGCTGTCGGACGCTCCCCAGACATCGGCCTCCTCCGGCCCCATCCGGTCCAGCAGGCCGCCCAGATGGTACAAAGGGCCGTAGACGCTGTCGTTGGCGAGCAGCAGCATGTCCAGCGCGCCCAGATCGGGGACCGCCGCGATGCCTTCCTTGTAGGCGCCGAAATCGTAGCCGACGTTGTCCCGCCGGATGACCAGGGCGCAGATCTCCTGCAGCGCCTCCACCTGCACCAGACGCGGCGCGTTGCTCACGAAGACGATGGCGAAGCCGATGTCGTGGAGCTGGCGCAGATAATGCCGCACGAAGTCGTGGACCACGCCCTGGCGGTCGTAGTGGACGAACACCACGACCCGGCGCGCGCCGGCCAGCGGCCGATGCCCGTCCCAGCGCTCGCGTACATAGCTCTCCTTGCGGAAGAAGCTGGCGGCGTAGGAGAAATACCCCCCCAACAGCTTGATCTGTGCGATCAGCCAGAAGAAGCCGATGCGCAAGCGCATGAGAAGACGCGGCAGAATGCTTGTCATCGGGACGGTGCCATCCTCGGCGCGATCAAACGGGAAGCCGCTGGGAGCGGACCAGCTTCTGAGCCCGGGCGTGCAGGTCGGCCGGCACCGCCGGCAGGCCGGGCTCCGGAGACAGGAGACCGCGCAGCGCCTCGGCCGCCTGGGACTTCTGCCCGGTGGCGGCCAGGGCCTCGGCCTGATGGTAGAGGGCCGGCCACAGCAGCGGGGTGACCGGCTCGCGGCTCGCCTCGGCAGCCCTGCCGAACCATCCGGCGGCCGTCTTCACCGCCTTGCGATGGTTGAGGGACAGAATGGCGAGCGCGAAGGCCGCCGAGGCCACCTCTGCCGGACCCCACTGGGCGAGGTCGTCCTCGACGCCCCGGGCGAGACGGTCGGCGGCGGCGTAATGGCCCAGGTTGACCAGATCGATGAAGCTTTGCCGGCGCAGGCCGGCCAGGATGGCGGGGGGCACGCGCTCGCCCAGGATGGGGCTGGCGTCGCGCGCCAGACGTTCGATGCCGTCGGCGGCCGCGAGCGGGTTGCTCCAGGCCTGGATGCCGGCGGCGTGGCCGCGGGCGCGCCAGGCGAGGTCGTCGGTCTCGCCGTCGTCGGCTCCGGCCGCCTGCAGCGCGGCGCGCGCCCGCTCGCCGGCCTCGCCCGCCGCCTGGAAGTAGAGGCGCGCCCGCTCGCGGTCGTCGTCGTGCAGCCACGCCGTCATGCCCAGGCAATAGAGGATGCCGCACAGGCTGAACGGGGCGCGGTCATGGAAACCCGCGATGTCGGCCGGCCAGTCGCCCATGGACGGCAGGCTCTCCGGATTGTTCAGCTCCAGGCCCCAGCGCGTCCGGCAGGCATCGAGCACCGGGGCCGCCGCCTCACGCGCCTCGGCGAAGCGGCCGGCATGGACCAGCTCCTTGAGGCGGCGGTAGCGCAGGCCGAGGCCGAGCGGGGTGTCGGCGGCGATGGTGCGCGACCGTTCCTCGAGATACTCGAGATAGCGCGCCCGGTCGAGCCGGCGCGACAGGTCGGCCGTCCCCTCCACCATCGCGGCGGTGGCGCGCAGCGTCGGCCCGTGCTCGGACACCGACACGGCGGTGAAGCCGGCGCGGCGCAGCAGCGCCTCGAAACCCTCGCGGCTGTAGAGCGTGACGTGGTAGCCGGGGCTGAGCAGCGGCACCAGGATGCCGGCGGCGGTGTCGGGCGCGATCGCCCCGGCGTTGGGCGTGGTCAGCAGCAGCGTGCCGCCCGGCGCCAGGACGCCGCGCAGGATGGTCAGGAAACCCAGCGGCTCGAAGATGTGCTCGACCACCTCGGAGCAGAGGACGAGGTCGAAGGGATCGGGCCCGGCGTCGGCCGGTGTGCGCAGATAGGTGGACGAGATGTCCAGCCCCAGCAGGTCGCGCCCGGCGCGGGCGGCGAAACCGGGGTCGATGCCCTGGACCGACCAGCCGAAGACGGTGCGCGCGACGTCGAGCGAGAAGCCGAAGCCGCAGCC
>NZ_VITH01000015.1 GCF_007827815.1 Azospirillum brasilense | reverse complement strand
TTCCGAACTCGGCCGTGAAACGCCTCAGCGCCGATGGTACTGCGTCTTAAGACGTGGGAGAGTAGGTCGCCGCCAGGTCACCACGGCACACGCCATACCAAAACGGACACGGACGGACACGGTTTCAATCACGCTTGACAATCGGCTTCATGAACGACAAAGCCGGCGCTTTCCAAACGGAAAGCGCCAGCTTTTCGTCGTGCCTGTTCTGCGAGAGGTATCGCTGCGGGCCCCCTTGATCCCCTCCCCCGCTGCGCAGGGGAGGGGATCAAGGGGGAGGGGATTGGTTGCCGGGACGGTGATCGAGCTGGGTCAGGATTATCTGGGCTTCGGTCAGCAGGGCGTCGCGGACGCGGATGTATTGGTCGAGGGAGGTCCCGGATCGTTGCCGCGCCTGCAACGCGGCGATCTGGACGTCGAGCGCGTCGAGATCGCGGTCGATGCATTTCAACGCGTCGCGCGCCCGTTGTTCTTCTTGTGCGTTCATGGCCACTCCTCCCGTGTCTGGTCTGGATTTCCGGCGAATCACATCCGAACGAGGTACGGCTTTTTGTTTTTGTCTCCCTGGCATTGCTTTTGCTGAACGAGCCATTGTTCACGAGCGTCCGCTCGGCAAGCTGAGAGGGAGACTACGATGGCGTCACGCGGAATCAATGCCGGTTTGGTGATTACGGTCGCTCAGAGCGCCATCGATGTCTTGTGGTCCCATTGGGACGGCTCGTCGAAGACCGTCCGCTCGGCGCTGATGGCCGCGGAGTTCTGGACACTGCAGGCGTTCGGCGGGCATGGACACTGGGTGCAGTCGGTCGCCCGCGACGCGCTGGTCGAATTTCTCGGCAACTACATCGACCGGCGCCTGGAGGTCGGCGACAGCGAGGATCGGGCGGTCGCCACGGCGGTCTACCGCCTGACCGGAAAGACGGTGGGAGCGGTGTGAGCGCGGGTCAGGGAAAAGGCTGCCTGATTTCTGCCCGGATGCCCACGGGGTAGGCAGTGCCTCCCGTGGGCGTCCGGGAAGCGAATGTCACTCGGGATCGGACCACAGCTTGCCGCCGCTGGCCCAATCGCTCTTCTTTACGTCGTGGAAGATGACATCGACCGCCTCCGGGCTGCAGCCGAGCACCGCGACCGAGGCGTCGGTGAGCGCCTTGGCGTAGGCACGCTTCTGCTCCGGCGTGCGCCCTTCGAAAAGCTGAACGTTGATCAGCGGCATCGTAATTCCATCCCCTCTGTTGCGGACCGCGGTCCGGTAAGCTCAGTTTCTGTAGTCCGGGCAGCGTCGGTCCAGGCGTCGCAGCAGCGCCGGCCATTCCAATTCGCCTTCCGGCTCAGGGTCGGCGGTGAGCTGCCGGTAGGTCTTGTCGCACAGCTCCGGCGGCGGCGACACCAGTTCCGCGCCGGCCGCCTGCGCGGCGAGCTGCATCCGGCACGCCTTGTCCAGCATGTCCATCAGGCAGAACGCCTCCGCAACCGTGCGCCCGGTCACCAGACTGCCGTGGTTGTGGAGAAGCATCGCCCGGCGGGTGCCGAGATTGGCGACGAGGCGGACCTTCTCGCTGTCGGTCAGGGCCAGCCCCTCGTACCGATGGTAGGCGAGGTCGCGGTAAAAGCGCAGGGCGTGCTGGGACAGCGGGAGGAGCCCGTCCTTCAGCATCGACACCGCCACCGCCGCCTCGTTGTGAAGGTGCATGACGCAGCGCGCGTCCTCGCGCGCTGCATGGACGGCGCCATGGATGACGAAGCCGGTGGCGTTCACCGGGTGGGGGCTGTCGCCGATGATGGCGCCGTGGATGTCGATCTTGACGAGGTTGGACGCGGTCACCTCGTCGAAGGTCAGGCCGAAGGGGTTGATGAGGAAGCGCCCCGGCTCGCCCGGCACGGCCAGCGAGATGTGGGTGTAGATCAGGTCATCCCAGCCGCGTTCGGCGACCAGACGGTAGGCGGCGGCGAGATCGATACGGGCTCGCCACTCGGCGTCGCTGACGCCGGCGCCGGCGAGGCGCGGTCCGGCATGGACGAATGATCCGCTGGTGTCCGTCACGGTCGGCTCCCGGTCTGTGCGATGAGCGGGAGAGCGTCGCACGGTGCGGCGCGGTTGTCCAAGCGGGACGCTGGGACTATTCCGGATTTCGGAAATCACTGGCCCGGCTTGGTTGCGGTCTCCTAGAATGCAGGGCTTTCCGCCGCCGAGTGCACAGTGATGACCATGACCGCGCCAGTCTCCATCCCGTCCGACCGCAGCGTGCCGGAAGGGGGCCGAATGGAGGATCAGGCGAAGCCCTCCATCCTCGTGGTGGACGACGAGGAGGGCATCTGCAGCTTCCTGTCGCGCGCGCTGGAGCGGCGTGGCTGGCGGGTCGAGGTGGCGGGCAGCGCCGAGGAGGGCGCCCAGAAGCTGGAGCGCATCCACGCCGAGGTGATCATCCTCGACGTCGCCCTGCCGGGCCGCTCCGGGCTGGACTGGCTGAAAGAGCTGATGGCCGGCGGCTTTGCCGGCGAGGTGATCCTGGTCACCGCCTTCGCCGACATGGACACGGCCATCGACGCCCTGCGCTCCGGCGCCGCGGATTTCGTGCTGAAGCCCTTCCGGGTCGAGCAGATCCTGAACTCCATCGACCGCTGCGTCGAGCGCACCCGGCTGACCCGCGAGAACTACGTGCTGCGCCGGCAGTTGTCGAAGAAGGACAACGGGCGCGACGAGATCGTCGGGCGGTCGGATGCCATGATGCGGCTGCGCTCGCTGGTGCAGCGGGTGGCGCCGACCCCGTCCACCGTGCTGATCCAGGGCGAGTCCGGCGTGGGCAAGGAGCTGGTCGCCCGCGCGCTGCACGACCTGTCGCCGCGCGCCGACCGGCCCTTCGTGGCGGTGAATTGTGCGGCGATCTCCGCCGACCTGATCGAGGCGGAGCTGTTCGGCCACGCCCGCGGCGCCTTCACCGGGGCCAAGGACGCGCGCAAGGGGCTGTTCTACTACGCCCACGGCGGCACGCTGTTCCTGGACGAGATCGGCGAGCTGTCGCTGACCCTGCAATCCAAGCTGCTGCGCGTTCTGGAGGAGCGGCGCATCCGCCCGGTCGGCAGCGAGCAGGAGGTGCCGGTGGACGTCCGCGTGGTCACCGCCACCAACCGCGACTTGAAGGCGGAGGCCGCGGCGGGGCGCTTCCGCCCGGACCTGTTTTACCGGCTGGAGGTGATGACCCTGACCATTCCGCCGCTGCGCCAGCGCGCGGTGGACGTGCCGGAGCTGGCCGCGCTGTTCATGCGCTTCCTGCCGGCGCGGCTGGCCGTGCCGCCGCTGACCCTGACGCCGGAGGTCACAAAGGCGCTGATGTGCCATTCCTGGCCCGGCAACGTGCGCGAGCTGCGCAACTTCGTGGAGCGGTCGCTGCTGCTCGGCGAATTCCCGCTCGACGATCTGGACACCGCCAACGCCGCGGCGGTGGAAGCGGGCTTGGCCGCGGACCCCAGCCTGTGCGCCGCCGCGGTGGCCGGCAACCCGCCCTGCGCGCCCTGTCCGGTCCGCCACGTCCGCATGGATGGCGACAATGACGTGCTGCCGTTGGCCGAGGTGGAGAAGCGCCACATCCTGACCGTTCTGGCGCGCTGCGACGGCAGCAAGGCGCGCGCCGCCGACCTGCTGGGGGTGTCGCGCAAGACGCTGGACCGGAAATGCGTGGAATGGGGGGTGTGACGCCCCCGTCCCAGGGGGCCCGCCCCAAGCCACCCCGGCCCAACATGCTGAAGAGGCTGGCGACGGCCTACGCGGAGTCGGTGCGGCTGAAGCTGCTGGCTCTGGTGCTGGCGCCGCTGCTGGTCGGCGCGCCGGTTCTGCTGATGATCGTCTGGGCCTGGGGGACGCAGGGCTACGACCAGCTTCTGGTCAACAAGGTCAGCTCCGACCTGGGGACGGCGCGGCAGTTCTTCGACCGGGTGCAGATGTCGCTGCGCAACGGGCTGGAGGGGGTTGCCACATCGCACCGGCTGGCCCTGGTTCTGGAGCGCGGGACGCCCGCCGACCTGCGCCGGCTGCTCGACGAGGAGGCGGAGGAGCACGGGCTGGACTATCTGCTGCTGCTCGACGCCGGGGGCATGGTGCGGGCGGGCGGGTCCTTCGCCGTCCCGGCGGACCGCAGCGGCTGGTCGGTGGTGCGCGAGGCGCTGCACGGCTACGCGCAGCACGGGCTGGAGGTCTTCGCCCCGGCGGAGCTGGAGGCGCTGAACCCGGCGCTGCGCCGGGCCGCCCACACGCCGCTGGTGCCGACCCGCGCCGCCCGGCCCGATCCGCGCAATGTCGAAAATCAAGGGGCCGAGGACCGCGGGCTGATGATCCAGGTCGCCATTCCCTTCGACGGGCCGGACGGCCGGCTGCTCGGGGTGCTGGAGGGCGGGGTGCTGCTGAACGGCAACCAGGGCATCGTCGACCGGCTGAACACCATCGTCTATCAGGACGCCTCGCTGCCGCTGGGCAGCCAGGGCACCGCCACGCTGTTCCTGGGCGACACCCGCATCGCCACCAACGTCCGGCTGTTCGAAGGGCAGCGGGCGCTGGGTACCCGCGCGTCGCAGGCGGTGGCGGACAAGGTGCTCGACCGTGGCGAGCCGTGGCTGGGCTCGGCCTTCGTGGTCAACGACACCTATGTGTCGGGCTATCAGCCGCTGAGCGACACCGCCGGGCGGCGGATCGGCATGCTCTATGTCGGGTTCTTGGAATCGCCGCTGCGC
The DNA here is from genome assembly GCF_007827815.1 of Azospirillum brasilense. Taxonomy (GTDB): domain Bacteria; phylum Pseudomonadota; class Alphaproteobacteria; order Azospirillales; family Azospirillaceae; genus Azospirillum; species Azospirillum brasilense_C. The sequence continues at coordinate 160,703 of NZ_VITH01000015.1, read as the reverse complement.
GACACGCTGTACAAGGCGCTGGCCGGGCTGTTCCTGCTGTTCCTGCTGGTGTCGGGGCTGGGGACGCTGGTCGGCCTGCGCGGCGCGCGGGCCATCTTCCGCCCGCTGGAGCGCATGGCCGGCGTCATCGCCCGCATCGAGGGGGGCGAGGATTCCGCGCGCATCGGCCCCACCGCCAGCCGGGACGAGCTGGGACGGCTGGCCCGCGCCTTCGACCATCTGCTGGATTCGGTGGCGGCGCGGCGGTGGGAGCTTCAGCGCTCCGCCGAGGAGCTGGACCGCAAGGTGGCGCTGCGCACGGCCGCGCTTGAGGAGGCCAACGCCACCCTGCGCCGCGCCCAGCAGCAGCTGGTGATGAACGAGAAGCTGACCGCCATCGGCGAGCTGACCGCCGGGGTGGCGCACGAGATCAACAATCCGGTCGCGGTGATCCAGGGCAACCTCGATCTGCTGCGCGAGGTGCTGGGCGATGGGATCGAGCCGGTGCGCCAGGAGGTCCGGCTGATCGACGAGCAGACCCGGCGCATCCACGCCATCGTGACCAAGCTGCTGCAATTCGCCCGGCCCGGCGACTTCGCCGGCTACGCCGAGCCGACCGACGTGAACGGCGTGCTGTCCGACTGTCTGGTGCTGACCCGGCACAACCTGAACCGGGCGCGGGTCGTGGTGACGCTGAAGGCCCAGGCGGGCGGGCCGGTGGAGATGAACCGCGGCGAGCTTCAGCAGGTCCTGATCAACCTGATCGTCAACGCCATGCAGGCGATGCCGGAGGGCGGGAGCCTGACGCTGGACAGCCGCGACATCGGCCCGGACGAGCGTCTGCCGGGGGCGGAGCCGTTCGAGGGGGTGCTGGTGGGGGTCGAGGACACCGGCCACGGCATCGCGGCGGGCGATCTGGCCCGCATCTTCGACCCCTTCTTCACCACCAAGAAGCAGACCGGGACGGGGCTCGGCCTGTCGATCAGCTACGCCATCGTCCAGCGCTACGGCGGGCGGATCACGGTGGAGAGCGTTCCGGGGCGCGGCACCCGCTTCACCCTGTGGCTGCGGCGGCAGGCCGTCTATTCCGACCAGCCGACCGCGCCCTTCTTCGCCGCCCAGCGGATCACCGCGGGGGGCTGATTCCCCTTTATCCGGCGTCTCTTTACCCGGCAACCGCCAGGAACGGGTTGACGCCGATGCGGCGGTACTCCTCCTCGCCCAGCAGCAGGTCGAGCGCCAGGGTGGCGAGGTCGTCGGCCACCGGGTCGAGGCCCGGCGCCTTCTCCAGGAACAGCAGCTTCAGATAGCTGTGGCAGGCGTCGCAGGTCTCCGCGCGCACCGCGTTGTTGGCCTCCGTGCCGTCCGCCCCCTCGACGAAGCGCTGGGACACGTCCTTGCCGTCGCCGCAGGCCACGCAGGACGAGCGCACATGGTGCCAGGCGGTGTGGCAGAGCCCGCAATGGAGATAGCGCAGGCCGCCGCTTTCCATGCCGACCTGCAGCACGCCGGCGACCGGCGCGCCGCCGCAGACCGGGCAGGCGGCGGCGGTGGCGTGGGCGGTGACCGACGCCGGGTCGAGCGCCGCGGCGTGGCGCGTCCAGGCGGTCTGGAAGGCCGCGGCCAGGAAGGGTGCTGCGGCGAGGTCGCCGTCCTCCAGCGCGTCGCCGGCCCAGCGCCCGGCCAGCGCCTCCAGGGTGTCGGCGTCGGACGCGGCCAGCGCGGTCAGGGCGTCGTGCGCGCCGCCGGGCAGGGCGTCGAGCTTGGCGGCCAGGGCGCGCAGGTCGGCGGCCCACTGCTCCTCCGGCGGCAGGGTGGCGGGGGTGGCGACCACCGCCGCCTGGGCATCGGCCAGCGTGGCGACGAAGCGCAGCCAGTCGCCCATGGCGTGCCCCTCCGCCAGCGCGCGCAGGCGCGCCGCCCGCCGGGTGAAGATCGCCGCGTCGGGCAGGCGCAGCGGGGCCGGCGACTGGCCCGGCACCAGACCGGCGGCGGCCATGGCGGCGGCAGTCGCCTCGGACATCGTCGCTTCGGAAATCGGGGCGTCGGAGGAGGAGGCGGTCATGGTGGCTTTCCCGGTCACGGATCACGAACAGTCGGAAGGGATAGCACAGCGCAAGAACGGTGCCAGGAGGGACCAATAGCCCTCTCCCCTCCGGGGAGAGGGTGGCCCGAAGGGTCGGTGAGGGGGTTGCGCATGGCGGCACGTCCGGCAGAAGCGCAACCCCCTCACCCTGACCCTCTCCCCGGAGGGGAGAGGGATTTTAGCTGCCCCCACCCTCGACAGATTGTCCTCCACACAAACGTTAGGGACATTTTGTCCATCGCCGGCTGGACAAAATGTCCCTCGGCGCGGTGCGGGCATGGCCGTTCCGTCCGTCCGCCCCAGCAAAGTCCCCGCATTCCGCCATAGGCACCGGCTGGCACGGAATCTGCCCTTTGGGGGATGCGCCACTCCGGCCGGGTCACCCCGGACGGCGCGGCGCCACCGGCTCCAGGCGCTCAAGCGCCGGGCCGGCACATCCTGACACCAGGGCCGACATCAGGGAGGTTTCATGCCCATCACACCCATGCAGGTATCACGGCGGCAGTTCTTGAAGGTCACGGCGGGCGGACTCGCCGCCTCCAGCATGGGGGTTCTGGGCTTCCTGCCGACCGAGGCGCTGGCCGAGGTGCGCCAGTTCCGCCTCGCCCGCGCCAAGGAGATCCGCAACACCTGCCCCTACTGCTCGGTCGGCTGCGGCCTGCTGATGTACAGCCTGGGCGACGGCGCCAAGAACGCCAAGGCCGAGATCATCCACATCGAGGGCGACCCCGACCATCCGGTCAGCCGCGGCTCGCTCTGCCCCAAGGGCGCCGGCCTGCTGGACTTCATCCACAGCCCGAACCGCCTGAAATACCCGGAGGTCCGCGAGGCCGGGTCGAACAGCTGGAAGCGCATCTCCTGGCATGAGGCGATCGAGCGCATTGCCCGCCACATCAAGGACGACCGCGACGCCAACTTCGTCACCAAGACCGCCGACGGCGTGACGGTGAACCGCTGGCTGTCCACCGCCATGCTGACCGCGTCGGCCTCCTCCAACGAGACGGGCATCCTGACGCAGAAGGTCATGCGCTCGCTGGGCATCGTCGGCACCGACGCGCAGGCCCGCGTCTGCCACGGCCCGACCGTGTCGGCGCTGGCCTCGACCTTCGGGCGCGGGGCGATGACCAACAGCTGGGTGGACATCTCCAACGCCGACTTCATCCTGATCATGGGCGGCAACCCGGCCGAGGCGCACCCGGTCGGCTTCAAGTGGGCGGTCGAGGCGAAGAAGCGCGGCGCGCGGATCGTCGTCGTCGACCCGCGCTACAACCGCTCCGCCGCGGTGGCCGACGAGTATCTGCCGATCCGCGCCGGCTCCGACATCGTGTTCCTGGGCGGCGTCATCAACTGGCTGGTCGCCAACGACAAGATCCAGTGGGAGTATGTCCGCGCCTACACCAACGCCGCCTACATCGTGAAGGAAGGCTTCGCGTTCGAGGACGGGCTGTTCAGCGGCTACGACGCGGCCAAGGGCCAGTACGACCGCTCCAGCTGGAACTACGAGTTCGAAGCGGACGGGAACACGGCGAAGACCGACCCGACGCTGCAGCATCCGCGCTGCGTGTGGAACCTGATGAAGGCCCACTACGCGCGCTACACGCCGGAGTTGGTCGAGGACCTGACCGGCACGCCGAAGGACGGCTTCCTGCGCGTCTGCCAACATCTCGGCTCCACGGCGGTGCGCGACCGGGTCGGCACGATCCTCTACGCGCTGGGCTGGACGCAGCACACGGTGGGCGCCCAGAACATCCGCACCATGGCGATGATCCAGCTCCTGCTCGGCAACATCGGCATGCCGGGCGGCGGCGTGAACGCGCTCCGCGGCCACTCCAACATCCAGGGCCTGTCCGACCTCGGCCTGCTGTCCACCAACCTGCCGGGCTATCTGACCCTGCCGTCGGAGAAGGCGCACCCGACCTTCGCCGACTACATCGCCAAGACCGCGCCGAAGGCGCAGGCGCCGGGCCAGCTCAACTTCTGGGCCAACACGCCGAAATTCTTCGTCAGCCTGCTGAAGTGGTTCTGGGGCGACAAGGCGACGGCGGAGAACAACTGGGGCTACGACTGGCTGCCCAAGTGGGACAAGATGTACGACGTGCTGCAGGTCATGGACCTGATGCACAACGGCAAGGTCAACGGCTTCATCGTCCAGGGCTTCAACCCGCTGACCTCCTTCCCCGACGCGCGCAAGACGGCGGCGGATTTCGGCAAGCTGAAATACATGGTGGTGATCGACCCGATCGCCACGGAGACCGCCTCCTTCTGGCAGAACCACGGCGAGGTCAACGAGGTCGACACCGCGTCGATCAAGACCGAGGTGTTCCGCCTGCCCTCAACCTGCTTCGCCGAGGAAGACGGCGCCATCGTCAACTCCTCGCGCTGGCTGCAGTGGCACTGGAAGGGCGCCAACCCGCCGGGCGAGGCAAAGACCGACCAGGAGATCCTGGCCGAGCTGTTCATGGCCGTCCGCACCCTCTACGCCAAGGAGGGCGGCACCGCGCCCGAGCCGATCCTCAACCTCTCCTGGCCCTACAAGAACCCGCTGGAGCCGACGCCGGAGGAGCTGGCGAAGGAGATGAACGGCCGCGCGCTGGCCGACATCCCCGACCCCAAGGACCCGACGAAGTTCCTGGCCCGCAAGGGGGAGCAGCTTCCCAACTTCGCCCTGCTGCGCGACGACGGCACGACGATGAGCGCCTGCTGGATCTTCGCCGGCTGCTGGACGCAGGCGGGCAACCAGATGGCCCGGCGCGACAACACCGACGCCGGCCTGGGCAACACGCCGGGCTGGGCCTGGGCGTGGCCGGCCAACCGCCGCATCATCTACAACCGCGCCTCCTGCGACCCGTCGGGCAAGCCCTGGGACCCCAAGCGCACTCTGATCGCGTGGAACGGCACCGCCTGGGCGGGCGCCGACGTGCCGGACTTCAAGGTGGACTCGCCGCCGGCCGACGGGATGAACCCCTTCATCATGAACCCGGAGGGCGTCGGGCGGCTGTTCTGCACCGACAAGCTGGTGGACGGCCCCTTCCCCGAGCATTACGAGCCGATGGAAAGCCCGCTCGGCACCAACCCGCTGCACCCGAAGGTGGTCAGCAGCCCGGCGGTCCGCATCTTCAAGGCCGACCGCGAGCGGCTGGGCACCCATGACCAGTTCCCCTACGTCGGCACCACCTACCGCCTGACCGAGCATTTCCAGTTCTGGACCAAGAGCGTGCGGCTGAACGCCATCGCCCAGCCGGAGCAGTTCGTGGAGATCGGCGAGACGCTGGCGGCGGAGAAGGGCATCCAGGCCGGCGACTGGGTCCAGGTCTCCTCCAAGCGCGGCCACATCAAGGCCAAGGCGGTGGTGACCAAGCGCATCAAGGCGCTGAAGGTGGCGGGCCGCACCGTCCACCAGATCGGCATCCCCCTGCACTGGGGCTGGGAGACGGTGGCCAAGAAGGGCTTCCTGTCCAACACGCTGCCGCCCGCCGTCGGCGACTGCAACACCCAGACCCCGGAATACAAGGCGTTCCTCGTGAACGTCGAGAAGATCGGAGTGGCGTAAGTCATGGCACTGCAATCCCTCGATATCCTGCGCCGGTCCGCCACCCCGACGCCGACCCCGCAGGCGCGCAACCCGCAGGAGGTGGCGAAGCTGATCGACACCACGGTCTGCATCGGCTGCAAGGCCTGCCAGGTCGCCTGCTCGGAATGGAACGAGCTGCGTGCCGAGGTCGGCACCTGCGTCGGCGTCTACGACAACCCGACCGACCTGTCCTCGCAGGCCTGGACGGTCATGCGCTTCAACGAGGTGGAGGAGAAGGGCAAGCTGGAGTGGCTGATCCGCAAGGACGGCTGCATGCACTGCGCCGACCCCGGCTGCCTGAAGGCTTGCCCGTCGCCGGGCGCCATCGTGCAGTTCAAGAACGGCATCGTGGACTTCCACCAGGAGAACTGCATCGGCTGCGGCTATTGCATCTCCGGCTGCCCGTTCAACGTGCCGCGCCTCAGCCCGGCCGACAGCAAGGCCTACAAGTGCAACCTCTGCTCCGACCGCGTCGCGGTGGGGCAGGAGCCGGCCTGCGTCAAGACCTGCCCGACCGGGGCCATCCAGTTCGGCAGCAAGGAGGACATGATCGAGGTTGCCCAGACCCGCATCACCGACCTCCAGTCGCGCGGCTACGACCAGGCGGGCCTCTACGACCCCGCCGGGGTGGGCGGCACCCACGTCATGTATGTGCTGCACCACGCCGACAAGCCGACGCTCTACTCCGGCCTGCCGGACAACCCGTCGATCAGCGCCGTCGTCGGGGTGTGGAAGGGCATGCTGAAGCCGCTGGCGACGCTGGGCGTCGCCGCCGCCGGCCTGTTCGGCTTCTTCCATTACATCACGGTCGGCCCGAATCGCGCCGAAGACGAGGACGAGGCGGACCACGGCACGCCGCCGGCCCCGCCCGCCCAGGGCACCAAGCATAAGGAACGGGAGAACGCGCTGTGAAGACGTCGGAAAAGCTGATCCAACGCTACTGCGCCGCGGAGCGCATCAACCACTGGATCGTGGCGGTCTGCTTCGTGCTGCTGGCCATCTCCGGGCTGGCCTTCTTCTACCCGGCCTTCTTCTGGCTGACCGGCGTGTTCGGCACGCCGCAGCTCGCCCGCATCGTCCATCCCTTCGTCGGGGTGGTGATGTTCCTGGCCTTCGCCCGCCAGTTCTTCCGCTACGCCCACCACAACCTCATCAACAAGGAGGATGTGAAGTGGATGATGTCGGTGAGGGAGGTGATGAAGGGCAACGAGGTCGGCGACATCGGCCGCTACAACGGCGGCCAGAAGGGCATGTTCTGGGTCATGGTGCTGTGCATGATCCTGCTGCTGGTGTCGGGGGTGATCGCGTGGCGGCCCTATTTCGCGGGCTATTTCCCGATCCCGATCATCCGCGTGGCGCTTCTGGTCCACGCCGCCAGCGCGCTGGTGCTGATCGCCAGCATCATCGTCCATGTCTACGCCGCGCTGTGGGTGCAGGGCACGATCCGCGCCATGGTCGAGGGTGTGGTCACCCACGCCTGGGCGCGCAAGCACCATCCGCGCTGGTTCCGTCAGGTGACCGGCAAGGAAACCGGGCATTGATCGTTTGAGAGCGCTTTATAGCCCTCTCCCCGGAGGGGAGAGGGGAATTCCTAAGAAGGATACCGCCATGAGCTTCGCCACCGACGTCGCCGCGCCGTCCACCACCCACCGCATGACCGTCCTGCGGCTGGGTCCGGACGCCGCACAGCTCTGCGACGACGCGGTGGTGGAGGAGGTGCCCGTCGCAATCGCCTACAACGGCATCGTCCATGCGGTGATGCTGGCGACCCCCGACGACCTGGAGGAGTTCGGCCTCGGCTTCTCCCTGACGGAGGGGATCATCGCCGACGCGGAGGAGCTGGAAAGCCTGCGGGTGGTGGAGGGCTGCGACGGGATCGAGGTCCGTATGGAGATCCCGATGGAGCGCTTCCTGGCGCTCAAGGGCAAGCGGCGGAGCATCGCCGGGCGGTCGGGTTGCGGCGTCTGCGGGGTGGAAAGCCTCCAGGCCATCGCCCGGTCCGGCCAGCCCGTCCCCTCGGGCGGGCGGCTGTCGGTCGGCGCGGTGGAGCGGGCGCTGGCCCGCTTCGCCGACCGGCAGACCCTGCACCGCGCCACCGGGGCGGCCCACGGCGTCGCCTGGGTCGACGCGGCAGGGGAGATCCTGGCGGTGCGCGAGGATGTCGGCCGCCACAACGCGCTGGACAAGCTGATCGGCTGGCTGGTGCGCACGGGCGTGGACCGGCGGGGCGGCTTCGTCCTGACCTCCAGCCGCGCCAGCTACGAACTGGTCCAGAAGGCCGCCCGGCTGGGCATCAGCGGGTTGGTCGCCATCTCCGCCCCCACCGGCCTGGCGGTGCGCATGGCGGAAAGCTGCGGCGTGTCGCTGGCCGGCTTCGCCCGCGGCGACCGGCTGGTCGTCTACAGCCACGGCGACCGCTGGGTGTGAGCGGCTCCGCGACGGACGTCGCGGGGGGCGGTCGGCTTTACGCTCCCTCGCCCTTTTCCCCACCCTTGTCCCCGCCCCCGCGCAGCCGTTCCAGGACCTGCCGCAGGTCGCCGGGGTGGAGGGGTTTGTGCAGGAACGAGCAGCCGCGGCGCTGGCCTTCCAGCAGGGCGCTCTGGGCCGTCTCGCCGCTCAGCACCACGGCGGGGATCTCGCGGCCGTAGAGGCGGCGCACCCGGTCGATCACGTCGAAGCCGGACACCTTTCCGGGCAGCCGCAGGTCGGTCAGGATGACCGACGGCGCGTCGGGCAAGCCGTCCAGCACCGCGAAGACCTCCCGCATGTCGCTCGCGGCGGCGACGGTGCAGCCCCAGCTTTCCAGGATCATCTGCAGGCCGGTCAGCACCATGGCCTCGTCGTCCACGGCCAGAACGGTCATCCCGGTCAGCGGCGGAGCGCTGGCGGCGGAGGGCGGGGGAGCGGGGTGGCCGCAGGGCGGTTCGGCCGGCGGGGTCGCCGCCTCCAGCGACACGGAGAAGACCGTGCCGCGTCCAATGCGCGACCGCACCTCGACCTGCAGGCCGAGAAGCTCCGCCAGCCGGCGCACGATGGCGAGGCCGAGGCCCAGCCCGCGGTTGGGATCGCGGTTGGGGTTCTGGAGCTGGTGGAACTCGTCGAAGATCGCGGTCAACTGCTCTTCGGGGATGCCGAAGCCGGTGTCCCAGACATCGATGCGCCAGTGGTTGCCGCGCCGCCGCATGGCGAGCAGCAGCCCGCCATGCCGGGTGTAGCGGATGGCGTTGGTCAGCAGGTTGCGCATCACCCGCCCGAACAGAACCGGGTCGGTTTCCACCGTGCCGGGGCACAGGCGGGCGCGCAGGCGCAGGCCCTTCTCCTCGCTCTGCGGCCGGAACTCCTGGACGAGCTGGCCCAGAAGCTCGTCCAGGGCGACCGGCTGCGGGTCCGGGGTCACCGTGCCGGCGTCCAGCGTGGAGATGTCGAGCAGAGCGTTCAGCAGCCGCTCGCCCGCCGTCATGGCGTTGCCCAGCATCTCCGCCGTGCTCAGCGCCTTCTCGTCGCTGATCTGGCTGCACAGCGCGTCGAGGAACAGGCGCATCGCCTGGAAGGGCTGGCGCAGGTCGTGGCTGGCCGAGGCCAGGAAGCGGGAACGCGCGGCGGTCGTCCGCTCGATCTCCGAGCGCATCGCCCGTTCCATCCGGGCGACGACGCGGTCGTCGGGCGCCGCCTGCCTGGCCAGGGCCAGCACGGCGACCGTCCGCCCGTCCTCGGTCAGCGGCACGCCCTCGAACGCGGCGGGGTCGGCGTCGCCCACGGGCAGAAGCTCGATGCCGACCGGTTCCTCGGTGTCGTCGGAGAACAGCGGATCGACGGCGCCCAGCACCGCCGGCCAGACCGGTCCAAACCAGGCCGGGGCCGGCTGCCCGCCCGCCATCGGCTCCTTGCCGAGCAGCGCGCACAGCGCGTCGTTGGCGAAGAGGGTGGCGGCGTGCGGTGGTCCGCTCAGCACGAAGGCCGGCAGAGCGGCGGCGCGGCAGACGCGCAGCGCGTTCGCGACGCACTCCGTCTCCGCGGGCGCGGCGTCGATGCTGGTCCTGTTGCTGTGCCGAGGCGTCACGTCGGTCTCTCTAACCGCTGGAGCTGAAGGTGAAGCACCTTAACCTTTGGTGCTCTGGGGATGAAAGCGCCTGAAAGCCCTATAGGCGCCTATGCGGAAGGCATTGGTGGGGAAAGGCGGGCAAGGTGGTCCTCCACCATGTATTTGCGGCGGAGCAGGGCCATCAGGCGGATCTTCAGGATGTCCATCGGCTGCGACTTGCCGACGAAGTCGTCCGCGCCGGCGGTCAGGCTGGCGGTCAGGCGGTCGTCGCCCTCCTGGCTGGTCAGGATGACGATCTGGAAGAACAGGCCGCGGCGCCGCCGGAAGCGGTCGAACCGCTCGCAGAGCTGGGTGCCGCTGGTGCCGGGCATCACGAGGTCGAGGATCACGCAGTCCAGCCCGCCGTCCTCCAGCGCCGCCACCGCCTCGTCGGCGTTGCGCGCGGCGACGACGTGGCAGCCGTCCTCCTCAAGTTCGGCGCGCAGGAACTCCCGGTAGGTCGCGCTGTCGTCCACCACCAGGATGCGCGCCCGCCGCAGGATGTCGGACACGGTCGGCGGCGCGTTGCGCCGGTCGAGCAGCGCCATGGCCTGCTGCACCACGCCCTGGGAATCGGCGGGGTCCGCCCACTGCACGTCGGCGGCGGCGCCGGTCTCCGCCGCCCGTTCCGCCGAACCGAGCAGCATGGCCGGGGCCGGGCAGCGCCGCCGCAGCTCCGCGAGCGTGCGCGCGGCCTCCCCGTCGGCCTCGACCACCAGCAGGTCGAAGGGACGGCGCGCCAGCTCGGCGAGCGCGGGCTCCACCGTTTCGACGCAGCTCGCCTCGATGCCCTGCTCCTCCAGCATCAGCTTCAGGAGAAGTCCCTGCGTTTGCGAGGCGATGACGATCAGCGCCCGGGGTCCACTCATGAGGGCTCCACTCCCGTCGAAACCAGTTCCAGCAAACGGGCCGCCATCTTGTCGATGGGCAGCTCCTCGGTTACGCCTCCCAGCCGGACCGCGGTCCCCGGCATGCTGTGGATGACCGCGGTGGAGGCGTGCTCCGCGATGGTGTAGGCGCCCGTCCGGCGCATGTCGGTGAGGCCGCGCGCCCCGTCCTCCCCCATGCCGGTCAGCAGCACGCCGATGGCGGCGGCGCCGAAGGCCGAGGCCAGGGAGGAGAACAGCACGTCCCCGGACGGCCTCTGTCCGCAGACCGGATCACCCTGGACCAGCCGCATCCCGCCGGGCTCGGCGGTCAGATGATGCTCGCCGGGGGCGACGTAGACGTGGCCGGGCCGGTGCGGCCCGTCGGAGGCCAGCGCCACCGGCAGCGGCGTGACCGACCCCAGCCAGGAGGCGAAGCCGGCCACGAAGGGCGCGCCGATGTGCTGCACCACGAAGACGGGCAGGGGGAAGCTGGTCGGCAGCCCGCGCAGCAGCTTCACCAGCGCCGCCGGCCCGCCCGTCGAGGCGGTGATCCCCAGCGCGCGGAACTGCCGTTTCACCACGGACGGTGGCAAGGGCGGCGGCGGGGCGGCGGCGGCACCCTTGCCGCGGCCACCGTTGCCGGGGGACTCCTCATCGCCGTTGCGCGGACGCCCGCGCTGCCGGATCACCTTCACCTGGCTCATGATGGTGAGCTGGGTGCAGAGATGCCGGGCGACGGTCTGATAATCGGCGCGGGCCATGCTGCCCGGCTTCTCCACCACCGCCAGCGCCCCGGCCTGGAGCGCCCGCATGGGGATGTCCAGGTCGCGCACGTCGGAGGCGACGACGACGATGGGCACGGGATGGTCGCGCATCAGCCGCTGCGTCACGGCGAAGCCGTCGATGCCCGGCAGGCGGATGTCCAGCGACACCACGTCCGGCCGCAGCGAGTCGACCATGCGCAGCGCCTGCTCGCCGGACGCGGCGATGCCGGCCAGCTCCAGCCGCGGGTCCTCGCCGATGACGTGGGCGAGCAACTGCTGGACGACCGGCGAGTCCTCGACCACCAGCACGCGGATCTTGCGGGCGCCGCTCACAGCAGCCGCCGGATGCCGGCCAGAAGCTCGTTCTGGTCGAAACGGGTCTTGACGATGTAGGCGTCGGCGCCGAGGTCCAGCCCGCGCTCGCGGTCCTCGTCGCTGGCGCGCGAGGTGACCAGGATCACCGGCAGATCGGAGGTCATGGGGTTGCCCTTGACGGCCTGGAGCAGGGCGAACCCGTCCATCCTCGGCATCTCCACGTCGCTGATGATCAGGTTCACATCCTCCAGCTCGCCGAGCGTTTCGACCGCCTCGCGTCCATCCACGCACAGCGTGACCCGGTAACCATGGGCCTCCAGGATACTCTTTTCCAGGGTTCGCGTGGTGATGGAGTCGTCCACAACCAAAATGTGCGGCCGCCGCCGCGCCGACTCGTCCAGCGGACGGACCAGCGGCGGCAGAGACATGCCGGGGCGCGGCGACAGGGCGGCGGGATTCAGCACCAGGGCCGGCGATCCGTCGTCCATCAGCACGGTGCCGAGGAAGCGGGCGGCGTCGATTCCCACCTCCTCCGCCGGGGTGACCACCGAGTCGCGGGTGGCCAACAGCGCGTCGACGACCAGCGCGACCCGCCGCCCGGCGGCGCGCAGAACGACCAGCGCCAGGGGCGCCCCGTTGCCCTGCGGCATGGCGCCGTCGTAGCCGAGCAAGGCGGACAGCGGCGTCACCGGAACGTCCTCCTCGTCCAGCCGGATGGTCGGGGCGGCGAGGTCGGTGAACAGCGTGTCCGCCGGGACGCGCAGCACACGCGCCACGTCGTTGCTGGGAATCGCCAGGATGTCGTCCTGGACCGCCACGAAGACCAGCCGCTGGCTGAGCAGGCTGAGCGGCACCTCCACCGTGACGACGGTCCCGCAGCCCTCGCGCGCGGCCAGCGTCACCGAGCCCTGGAGCCGGGTGACCTCGCGCCGCACGATGGCGAGGCCCATGCCGCGCCCGGCGTATTCGTTCGCGGTGGGGGCGGTGGAGAAGCCCGGCTCGAAGATCAGGTCGAGCAGCCGTTCCTCCGGCGCCGTCTCCGCCTCGTCGGCGCCCAGCAGGCCGCGCTCGACGGCGTGGCGGGCAATGGCCTCGCGGTTCGGGCCGCGCCCGTCGTCCTCGACCCGCAGCACGAGGCGGCGGCCGACCACCGAGGCTTCGAAGCGGACGGTCGCCGCGGCGCGCTTGCCCGCGACCACCCGCTCCTGCGGGGTTTCGACGCCGTGGCTGACGGCGTTGCGCGCGATGTGCAGAATGGGGTCCTTCAGCCGTTGCAGGACCACCCGGTCGGCCTGGGTCTCCAGCCCGCGGATGTCCGCCTCGACCTCCTTGCCCTGGGCGCGGCTGATGTCCCGGATCATCCGGCCGAGGTTGCTGAACTGCGACTCCGCCGGCAGCATGCGGAGCTGCCGCACCTCGTCCTGGAAGCCGCTGCCCCAACGGCGCAGCGACCAGAGATGCCGGTCATGGGCGCGGTGCGCCGCGTCCAGCGAGGCGCCGAGCGCGCGGAAGCGCCGCTCGAAGGAGGACAGGCGCAAGGCCGTCTCGTCGCCCGCGAAGGAGGTGGTTCCGGACCCCGAAACATCCTGGGAACCGCGGAGCAGGCGGGGCCGCATGGCGTGCCAGCTCCGTTCCAGGGCGCGCCATTCGCCGCGCAGCTCGCGCAGCTCGGCGACCAGGGCGGACTGGTTCTCGATCTCCGGCAGGAGGCCGGCGGCGGCGGTGAACAGCCGCTCCAGCCCGGCGCTGCGGATGCGGACCAGGGCCGCGCTTTCGCCGGCATCGACGGAGCGGGCCGGGCGCGGCTTGGCGGCCGGAGGAGCGACGCCCGCCTCCGCGGCGGCGGGGCGGCGCTGGACCGGTTCCGGTCCGCCGCCTTCGCCACCCATGCGGGTCAGCTCGGCCAGCACCTCGGCGATGTCCACCTCACCGCCGCCGCGGGTCGCCCAGGCCACCACGTCCTCGATGGCGTCCAGCGCGCGGCGCACCACGTCGCGCGCCGTCGCGTCGAAGGGCACCGTGCCGCGCTGGATGGCGATGAAGGCGGCCTCCAGCCAGTGGGACAGCCGCTCGACCTCCGGCAGGTCGACGGCGCGGGCCGCACCCTTCAGGCTGTGGGCGCGGCGGTGGATCTCCACCAGATCGGGGTGGTGCGCCGGGTCCTTCTCGACCGCGCGCAGGGCCTCGCGGATGGCCGCGAGGTGCTCCTTGTGCTCCAGGTCGAAGGCGGCGAGCAGGCGCGTGCGGATGTCGTTCATGCCGCCCGCACCTTCCGTCCGTCCTTGTCCGTGCCCCCGTCGCGGCCCATGCCGCCGCGTGCCGTCGCCATGATCACACGCGGTAGTTCCGCACGGCCTCGACCAGACCCTGGCCGAGATCGTTGAGGTTGGTGGCGGCTCCTTCGAGCTGGCGGGTGCCGGCGGCGGTCTGGCTGCTCGCCTCGCGGATGTTCTGAAGCGCCTGGATCACCTGCTCCAGGCCGATCTGCTGCTGGTTGGTCCCGGCGACGATCTGCTGGAAGGCGAGCACGCTCTCCTGCACGCTCTCGGCAAGGTCGCGGATCGTCGACTGGGTGGCGTCGGTCTGGCGCTTCCCGGCGCCGACGCGCTTCACCGCCTCCTCCGTCAGCATGACCGAGGCGTTGATGCCGTGCTGGATCTCGCTGAGGTTGGAACGGACCTGGGCGGTGGCCTCCTTCGACTGGTCGGCGAGGCTCTTGATCTCGCTCGCCACCACGGCGAAGGTCCGGCCGTGCTCGCCGGCGGCGGCGGCCTCGATGGCGGCGTTCAGCGCCAACAGGTGGCAGCGCTCGGCGATGTCGTTGACGGTCAGGATGATCTCGCCGATCGCCTGGGTGCGCTCCGACAGGATGACGATGTTCTCGGCGACGGCCTCCGCCTGCTCGCGGATGGCGTCCATCGCCTGGTTGGTGTCCTCCACCGCCTTCAGGCCGGTCTCGGAGTTGGAGGCGGCGACCTGGGCGTTCTGCGCCACGTCCTGGGCGCGGCGGTTGATCTGCGCGCCGGATTCGGTGATCTCGCTGAGCGTCGCCGTCGTCTCCTCGACGGCCGCGAGCTGCTGGGCGACGCTGGCCGCCTGCTGCTGGGTCGAGGCGCGGATCTGCGCGGTCGCGGCGTGCATGCTCTCGGCCGTGGCGCGGGTGGTTTTGGCCATGCTGCGCAGGTTGCCGGTCATCTCGTTGAGGTGGGTGCCGAGTTCGGCCAGCTCGTCGTCGCCGGGCACGACCACCGTCTTGGTCAGGTCGCCCTTGCCCACCTGGGTGACGTAGCCGATGGCGGTGCCGAGCCGCTTGGTGACCGAGCTGCCGATCAGGATGGCGATGGCGACGGCCAGGGCCACCACGATGACCAGCGCCAGGATCGAGGAACGCACCGCGTCGTCGTAAAGCGAGCGGACGTTCTGGCGCCCGGCCTCCGACAGGCGGCTGATGTCGCTGTGCAGGCTGGCGAGCTGGCCCGCCATGGCCACCCGCATCTCCTCCACCCGGGTGAGCTGCGCCAGCGCCCCCGGTTCGGCTCCGGCGGCGACCCGCTCCATCAGCGTGTTGGCCTCGTCGAGCATGCGGTGCGAATACTGGTCGAAGCTGTTGATCTGGCTGACCAGCTCGCCCCAGATGCGGCGGCGGTCCTCTGTGGTGCCTTCCTCGGCCCGCTCGCCGGCGATCCGCTTCAGTTTGGCGACCTGATCGAACATCACCATCGAGCCGTCGCGGTAGCGCTGGCGCAGTTGCGTGATGTCCGGCAGGCCGCCCTGGACCTGGGCCAGCGCGGCGGCGTGGGTCGCCGCCTCGCGGAAGCTGCGCAGGTTGCTCTCGGTCACCTCGATCTCGCGCACCGCCTCCGACACCTGGATGTCGTAGGTGGCGATGCCCATCATGACCTTCATGCCGTCCGCGAACCGCATCATCTGGAACGCCGCCAGCAGCCCGGTCAGCAGGCAGACGACCCCGAAGCTGAGCATCAGCTTGTGCTTGACCTTCAGTTTCATTCTTCTTTCATGCTCCTCAGCGTCTCCAGGATCGCCGGCACGTCCAGCACGGCGACGCGGCTCCGGGTGATGGCGGTCACGAAGGGCCCGGCCTCGGGCGGGGCCTTCAGGCTGCTTTCCAGCTCCGTCACCGTGTCCACGGTGCGCAGGCGCAACGCCACCGGCCGCTCGCCGCCGCGCAGCACGACGGCGAAGCCGCCGCCCGCGGGAACGGCGTTGCGCCCGCACAGCCGGTCCACGTCGAACAGGCGCATCACGCGCCCGTCGATGGCGATCAGCCCCAGAAGCTCCGGCGGCGCGTGGGGCACGCGCGCGACCCGCGGCAGCGGCACGATGCGGGACAGATGGCGCAGGTCCAGCCCATACGATCCGTCCGCTCCCCGCCCGACCAGCAGGGAGACCGGGGCTTCGGCCTCCGCCGCGGCGTCAGCCTCGTCGGCGGAGGGGACGCGCGCCAGATCCTCGGCGCGGCGGCGCAGCAGAGCGTCGGCCCAGGCGCCGCCCGGCGCCGCGGCCTGCTCCGTATCCCGGCTCTGGCGAGCCAAGCGCGCGCGGACGGCGTCCCAGTCGATGCCGTCTTTCACATCGGCCGCCTCTCCGGCTCCGGTCCGGTCGTCCATCACGGCTCCTCACCCGAGAACCAGAGGTCGATCATGCTGCGCAGCTCGGCCACGGTCAGGCCGCCGCCCTCGGCCACCAGCTCCGTCGCGTCGTGGGCGGCGACGGTGGCGCGGGCGTTGCGGAAATGGCGCTGCGCCGGGGCGAGCTTGCCGCGCCGCCAGTAGGCCAGCGCCAGATGGTAGTCGGCCAGCGCGAAATCGGAATCCAGATACAGCGCCCGCTTGAAGGCGGCGATCGGGTCGCCGACGCCCAACTCCTCCTCCAGCAGCCCCAGCCGGTAGTGGACCACCGGGTCAAGGCGGTTGCGCTCGGCCAGCGCGATGCAGGCGTCCAGCGCCGCCGCCCGGTCGCCGTCGGCCACGGGAGGGTTGCCGGCAGGGGAGGGCGTCGGCTGCGGGGTGGGAAGGGGGGAGGGAGTCGGCTTCGCCGCGGTGGCGCGCAACCGCGCCGCGGGGTCCGTCGCCGTGCTCCGCTTCTTCGCGGGCTTCGTCTCGGCAGACTTTGTTTCCGCAGGCTTCGTGTCCGCGGGTTTCGGCTCGGCGAGCGTGGCGGGCGTGAAGGCGGGCAGCGCCGCCGCAGGAACCGCTGGAAGGGCCGTCGCAGGGGCGCAGCCGGGGCGCGGCTTGCGGTAGATGGTGGCGCCCGGCACCGGCACGGGGGTGAACAGGCTGTTCACCTGCTGCCCCGTCTCGGCATGGCCGACCACCAGCCAGCCGTTGGGCACCAGCACCTCGTGCAGGTTCTCCAGCAGCCGGGTGCGCGTCGGCTCGTCGAAATAGATCATGACGTTGCGGCACAGCACGACGTCAAGAGCGCCCAGACCCCGCGGGTAGTTGGGCAGCGGCCCCTCCACGAGGTTGAAGACGGAGAAGCTCGTCCATTCGCGGAAGCGCGGCTTGACCGCCCACAGGTCGCCCTGCCGGTCGAAGCATTCCGCCAGGACCGCCGGGTCGAGCCCGCGCACCGCCCAGTTTCCGTAGACGCCGCGCCGCGCCGTGTCGATGAAGCTGGCGTTCAGGTCGGTGCCGACGATGCTGACCTGCCAGTCGCGGAGCTGGTCGGCGAAATGCCGCTTCAGCAGGATTTCCAGCGTGTAGGCCTCCGGCCCGATCGAGCA
This sequence comes from Azospirillum brasilense, assembly GCF_007827815.1. Taxonomy (GTDB): domain Bacteria; phylum Pseudomonadota; class Alphaproteobacteria; order Azospirillales; family Azospirillaceae; genus Azospirillum; species Azospirillum brasilense_C. The sequence goes on along the minus strand of NZ_VITH01000015.1, from coordinate 143,292 downwards.
GCCGGCGCTCCAGATGCGCAGCAGGCGGCTCTCCCGGTTGCGGCGCAGGCATTCGGGAATGGCGACGGCGCACAGCGCCTCGAACTGCTCGGCGTAGCGGAAGAAGAAGGTTTCGCCGACCGTCAGTTCGTTGATGAGCGCCTGATACTCCGGCCCGGTCGGCCCCTCCCCGGCGAGCTGCGCCAGATAGGCGCCGAGGCCGAGGGTCGGCTTGTCCGACAGGCGGCGGTTGATGCGCTCCGCCAGGGCGGCGTCCTTGTCGGCGTAGTAGGCGAGCCCGGTCGCCCCGATGACGGCGGCCTTGATCCGGGGAAAGACGGGATCGCGCAGGATGGCGTCGATGCGGTTCATCGGGCCTCCCCGCCGGTCTCGGAATCGGGGGCGCCGAGCCGGGCCAGACGCTCGTCGGCCATGGCCTGGAAGGCGGCGAGCAGCCGGCCCTCCGCCTCGGTCAGCAGACGGGCCGGATCGATCACCGTGGCTGTCCCGCCATCATGGGGGCCGCCGTGGGGGATGGTTGCCACGGCGCAGCCGTTGAAGGACAGGCCGGGGTCGGCCGCCGTCCGCTCCGTGTCGGAGACGGGCAGGATGTTGAACACCCGGTCGGCCAGCAGCGCCAGCGGGCGGCCGTCCCAGTCGATCAGGAACAGCGGCGCGTACAGCTCCGGCGGCGCGGCCTCGAAGCCGAACAGCAGGTCGAGGCGCAGGACCGGGACGGCGCGGCCCTGGTAGCGGAACAGGCCGGCGACCACGGCGGGCGCCGCGGGCGGGCGGTCGAGCCGGGGCAGCGGCAGGAACCGGCGCACGGACTCCGCCGGCAAGGCCAGGGCCCTGCCGGAGACGGAAAAGATCACATACCGTGTCGCGGATGCCGTCGCAGCCATCGCGGGCGCACACCTTCCTACGTCAGTTGTCGGGTCCGAAACACGCGGCCGGACCCAGGACCCTTAATTATTGGGCGGCGCCGGGGGGCTTGAAACCGGCGCAGAACATGCCGCATCGCACCTGGGATGGAAATACCACCAAAGGCAAAAGCCTCAGCCCAAGGTAGCGGTATGACGCCGGTCATACCATGGCTGCCGGAACGCTTGCTGTTTTCGCAGTTGCGGTTACAAACATCCCCCGGCCGCCACCGTCCGGCCCGCGGCCACACGACCGGAGGGGCTCCATGATCAAGGTTGTTCGAGCGAAGCTGCATTGCCTGCGTGTCACCGACGCCAACCTGAACTACCAGGGATCGATCACGCTCGATCCGGAACATTGCGAAGCGGTCGGGATCTATCCGCTGGAATTCGTGGAGATCTGGAACAAGAACTCCGGCGCGCGGATCAGCACCTACGTGATCTACGGCGAGCGCGGTTCGCGCTGCTGCGTGCTGAACGGCTCGGCGGCGCGGAGCTGCCAGCCGGGGGACGAGGTGATCATCGCCGCCTCCTGGTACTGCCAGCCGACGGAACTGGCGACGCTGCGGCCGCGGGTGCTGACCTTCAACGCCGACAACAGCATCGACCGGTCGCTGACCTACGACGTGACGGCGCTCGACGGCGGGCGCTTCGACTTCGCGATTCGCGAGGGCGCTTTCCTGGAACCGGAACCGGCCTGACCTGTCCGCTTCCGCATTTGCGCAAATAAAAGACGCGGCTCACGGCGAGTCCACGCGCAAAGCGAGCGCTGCGGCGACTTGCGCGTGTCTTGCGAGGAATAGGCCGTGAGTCCCACTTGAACGCGCGGCAATTTTTGCCTACTCTACCATCTTGGGAGTGCGGACAGCGAGGAGTGCGTGTCATGGGCGTCAGCGGCATAGGGGGCTTCCAACAGCAGCCCTTCACGACACCGTTAAGCAGCGGGCCGGCGGCCCTGCAGCAAACCCGGGGAACCGACGCGAACCAGCAGGCCCAGAAGGCCGAAGAGGATCGCCGTCAGCAGGTCCAGGCCCAGGACCAGCAGGCGCAGCAGAGCCAGCAGGCCCTGTCGTCGGGCGGCAACACCACCCCGACCCGCGGACAGAACCTCAACATCACGGTCTGATCGCGCGTCGTCCATCGGGGCCCGCCCGGCTCGTCCGGCTCCGGGTCCGCAGGGGAAAGGCGGCCAGCCATGGACATCCGAAACGTTTCCGGCATCCAGGCGAACCGGCCGACTCCGGCATCGGCGGTTCCGACGCCGCAGTCCGTGGCCGACGCCACGGCACCGACCTCCCAAACCCCGCCCAACGCCGCGACCCAACCCACGGCTGGGTCCCCGTCCGATCCGGTGGTGGTGGCGGGCGGCTACATCAGCCCGGTCCTGCGCTACGACCAGGACGCCCGGCTGGCCGTCATCTATTTCCGCGACCGCTCGTCGGGCGAGACCCAGAACCAGATTCCGGCGCAGCAGGTGGTGGAGGAATACCGCCGCACTGCCAGCCGCCTGGGCGGCGCGACCGACGCGGCGGAAGACCGTGGCGCCGGCAAGGGTCCCGCGCCGTCGGGCGGTGCGGGGCGGAACGCCGGACCGGGATTCGGCGCCGCCCTGCGGACCGGCATTCCGTCCGGCGAAACGCCACCCGCCGCGGCAAGCGCAACGGCGGGCACCATTCCCGCCGCCGTTTCCGCCGCTCCCCGTGCCGCGGGGGCTTACGGCGCCGGTTCGCCGGGCGCCATCGTCTCCGTCACAGTCTGATCCGGCAGCTCGAAGCGGGCGACCAGCGGCGCGTGATAGCTTTCCGGGGAATGGCTGACCGTGGCGTGGGCGACCAACTCGTCGCCCAGCGCCTCGTTGTGGATTTCGGCGGAGCGGAACCAGCCCAGCAGGGCGCGCGACACCAGCAGATGGTCGAGCATCACCGCGTCGCCGCCGTGCAGCACGGTGAAGCGCCGCTCCTCGGGCACGGAGCGCTCCAGCGGCACCAGCGACCGCCCGGCGAGATGGCCGTTGCCGGTCTCGTCCAGGTCGGCGCGGATGATGCGGACGGGGGTCTGCTCGATCTCGGCGTTGAGGTCGCCGGCGACCAGGATCAGCGCCTGCGGGTCGGCGTCGAACACCCGCTCCACCGCTAGCCGGGCCTCCAGCGCCTGCCCGGCCCGCTTGATCGAGGCCAGATAGAAACCCTCCGCCCAGCCGCCGACGCTCTTCCAGGTGGAGGCGTTCTTCTTCTGCCCCGGCACCGGCGCGGCGATCGGCGCGCGCAGATGCAGGTTGAAGACGTGCAGCCGCCGCCCGCCGGGCAGCCCGATCTCGCCATGCAGCACCGGGCGGTCCCAGGCCACGGCGTCGCCGCCGGGCTGGGCCGGGTCGGCGGTGACCATGCGGACCTGCGGGGAGGGCACCAGATCGTGCCGGTACTGCCGCGCCGCCAGGATCGGCCAGCGGCTGACCAGCACGAGGTTGTGGCGGTCGGCCAGCTTGGTCCCCTCGCCGCCGGAGGTCCGGTGGAAATCGGCGTAGGGGCCGCCCTCCAGCAGCCGGTTCAGAGCGCGCAGGGTGCGCGGTTCCCCCTTCGCGTCGCGCTGGCCGTTGACCTCCTGAAGGCACAGAATGTCGGCGTCCAGCCGCTCCAGCTGCGGACGCAGCACGGCGGCGCGCTCCTCGAAGGAGAGGTCGCCGGTGTCGTCCAGGCTTTCCAGGTTGAAGGTGGCGATGCGGAAGCTGCGGCTGCTCATGACCCCTCCCCGGACGCCCGGCCCGCTCCGGCGCGCGGGCGCGCCAGGAACAGGTGGTTGCGGTTGATGCGCCGCCGCCGCCGCCGGTGCGCGCTCAGCATCGCCGTGGAGGAGACGAGCGTGGCGTCCAGCCCGGACTCGGCCATGCGCTGGGGGGTATCCGTACCATAAATCCGGTAGTGATAGGGATGGCCGAAGGCGGCCAGCCGCTTGGCCGGGGTGTCCATCGCCGGGTCCTCCCGCGTCGGCCCCTTGGGGTCGTAGGGGAACAGCAGGACGGCGCGGCCGGAGGGCGTCAGGACGCGGGCAATCTCGCGCAGCGCGGCGCGGTCGTCGGGGACATGCTCCAGCACGTGGCTGGACAGCACGAGGTCGAATCGACCATTTGGGAAGGGCAGGTCGGTCAGGTCGGCCTGCACGTCGGCGGCCGGGTTGAAGCGGTCCAGCGTGACGTAGCGCCGGCCGTGCCGCGCCCGCAGCAGCGGCTCCAGGCAGGGCTCCGGCGCGGTGTGCAGGATACGCAGGGAGCGGCGCAGCACGTCGGTCCGCTCCGCCAGGAAGCTCCACAGGAAGCGGTGGCGCTCCAGCGACCCGCAGTCCGGGCAGCGGGCGTTGCGCCGCCCGCCCAGCCCGAAGGGCAGGAAGCGCGCCGCCTCCCGCCCGCAGAGCGGGCAGAGCAGCGGGCCGGCGGCGGGGATCAGGCCGCGGGCGCCTTCGTAGCGCGGGCGCTCGTACAGCGACTCCCGCCGGTAGACGGCGGCCTCGTCGAGATTCTGGTCCGCGATGGCGGGCAGCAGGCGGGACAATCCATGGAGCATGGGGATCAGAACAGTTCCACGTCGCCATCGATCCCGGTCTTGCGCAGCCGGTCCATGAAGGAGGTCTCGGAGCGCGCGATGTCGCGCACCGTCTCCTCCCCGATCAGGCGGCGCTGGGTGCGGCCGGAGGTGGGGTAGAAGCGCACCGCGCGGGCCGCGGTGCCGCCGACGTCCCAACTCATCGTCGGGATGCCTTCGGCCGCCAGATACTCCATGACGAACTCGACGTTGCGCTGGCCGATGCCGGCGCTGCGCGGCGCTCCGTTCACGCTGGCCCCGCCGAAGATCTTGGCGCGCAGCCGGTCGCGCCGCCCCGTTGCGGCCAGCAGCCGGTTGATGAGCTGTTCCATGGCGGCACTGCCGTAGCGCGAGGAAATGGACAGCCGGTCGCCGTTGTGGTCGGGCAGCAGGAAGTGGTTCATCCCGCCGATCGCCGCGACGGGGTCGAACAGGCAGGCGGCGATGCAGGAGCCCAGCGTGGTGGTGATGACGACGTTCGGGTCGTCGCTGACCACGCAGCCGCCGACCACGATGTTGACCACCTCCGCGCCCAATTGCCGGTCGTGGTAGCGGTTGGCCGCGATGTCCGGTGTCTCGGAACCCTGCTGGAGTCGGCGTGCGCGCGGGGTGATCGGCATCCAGAACCTCAGTGGGACATTCGGTCGCAGTGTACAACCGACCGTCGCCCTTCGCCAAGCGTCACGGTTGCGGGCGTTTGCAACCCAAAACCCTCACAAACCGGCGATCCACAACTCCAGCAAGTCGGCCTGGAGCTTGCGGGAGCGGGCCAGCCAGGCGCGGGCCTCCGGGGGGATTTCGGCGATGCGGCGGTCCATCGTCCGGTCCATGGCGGCGCGGCGTTCCTCGTCGGTGACGAAGAAGGCGAAGCCGAGGATGCGCCCGCTTGCGGTGGTCAGCGTGCCGGCCAGCGCCTTGGCGTAGGCCAGCGTGCCCGACTTGGCGCGCACGCCGGGGGGCAGGACCTTGCCCTCGTCCTCGCCGGGCAGAAGGGTGAGCACCGCCGGGCCGGCGCCCTGGATCAGCGCCATGGTCTGGGCCGGGGTGATCCGCGACGCGGCGCTGAGCCCCGAATGGTTGAGCAGCCGCAGCCCCGTCCAGTCGGTGCGCGGGGCCGCCAGCATGGCCGGCGCGGTCAGCACCGCCGCCGATTCCGGCAGCGTCCGCACCGCCGGGTCCAGCCGCCGGGCGGCGGCCAGCCCGATCAGCTCCGCCGACAGGTTGTTGGAGTAGCGCAGGACCTGCCGGGCCAGGGTCTCCAGCGGCTCGCTGCGGTGCAGGGCGGCCAGCGTGGCGGTCGGCGGCACGGTGCCGGGAGCGGGGGCGGGCAGGGCGATCCCCGCCTCCGCGGCCAGCCGGCGGAAGACGTGGGCTGCCGCCAGACCGGGCCGGGTGACCGGAAGCCACAGGCTGGCCGCCATGCCCGGCTGAGGGGCGAATCGCCAGCGCTCGCCCCCAGGCTCCCCATTGGCCGCTGCCCCATCCGTGGCGGTGAGCGGGGTGAAGGCGGCGCCCACTCCGGCGCCCACCTGCACCGTCACGCTGTCCAGCGGCACGCGCCCGGCGTCGGACACCGACCAGGCGCTGACCCGCACCGGCTGGCCGGCGGCGGCGGGGCGCGCCCAGTCGAAGCGGAAGCGGTTGAAGTTCAGCGACAGCGCCCCGACCCCGGTGTTGTAGCCGGCGGTCCAGGGTTGCCCGGCGTCGATCTCCGCCATCTCCGGCAGGGCGGAGGTGTCGTAGAGGAAGCGTCCGGTCACCCGCGTGACGCCCAGCGCGCCGAGATCGCGCAGCAGTTCCGCCAGCCCTTCGCTGGACAGCGACGGGTCGCCGCCGCCCTTGAGGATCAGGTCGCCGTCCAGCACGCCGTTTCCCAGCCGCCCAGTGATGTGCAGCGTGGTCTCAAACCGGTGGTCCGGCCCCAGCACCGCCAGGGCGGCGGCCATCGCCGGCAGCTTGGCGACCGAGGCCGGGGCGAAGGGCTTGGCCGGCTGCCGCTCCGCCAGGACGGCGCCGCTGTCCGGATCGAACAGCACGTAGCCGACGTCATCGGCGGAAAAGCCGTTGCGGGCGATCGCCGCCCGGTCGTCCGGACCGGTGGCGGAATAGGGGGACGCGCAGGCCGACACCGCGGTGACGCAGGCCAGCAGGAGCAGGATGGAGAAGGTCGGAATCCGCATGGCGGACAGTCTAACGCAAGGCTGCGGTCCGCATCCGCGTCAATCGTGGGCCGGGCCCGATTCAGGCATGGGCCGGGCCCGGAATCTTGCTGCGCAGACAATCCGCTTCCCGTACGATGACGGTCAGGAAAAGACGCCACGCCTTTGGGAATGAGTTGCAAGACCCATGATGTCACGGCGACGAAGCGTCACGTTCGAAGTGGTCGTCGAGCAGGGCGGCAAACCCAACATCGACGGCGTCTTTGCCGACGAGGCCGCGGCGCGGGAACGCGCCGCCTATCTGCTTCGTCTTGCGAAATTTCCGGTTGTCCGGATTTCCAAAGTGAATCAGGCCGGCAAGGAAGAGGTCATCTTCCAGAAGTCCAGCTCCGGCGGCGGCAAGCCGACCACCATCTCCACCATCGACGAGACCGACGTCGGGCCCGCCACTCTCTGCACCGACGCGCTCCAGCTCTTTTCCTACGAGAGCCGGATGCTGCTGCTGCGCCTGCTGCGCGGTTATTGGGACGATCAGGCGGTGATCCCGGCCGAGCAGCTCCACCGCTACTACCCGCTGCGTTATTTCGAGCGGGAGGCCCTGCTGTTCAATCCGGCGGTCAGCCGGCTCGCCGCCCTTCAGGCGCCGCTGCTGGGCGTGAAGCCGTTCGACCGCCATGACCAGCTCATGCGGATGTTCACCCGGCTGAAGGAGATGGCGCAGGCGTCGGACACGCTGGCGCCCTTCGACGCGGCGCTGGCCCGCGGCGGGGTGGGCGGCCTGCTGGCGGCGGCGGGAGAGCGCCCGCCGGAGGAGCGCGACCGGCTGGTCACCCACGCCTTCGCCGCGGTGCTGGAGCCCTGCCGCGACTGGCCCGGCAAGGTCAAGGCGCTGCTGCGCTTCCACCGCGAGGACGGGGAGGAGGAGGCGAACCGCCGCCTGCTCGACCAGATGCTGGCGGAGACGGTGGACGGGCGGGAGCCGGTGCGCGCGCTGATCGGCTACGCGCCCGACCTCGGCGCGGCGCTGCAAAGCCTGATCGCGGCGATGCACGGCGACCTCGACGACCGGCTTCCCCACACCGACGAGCTGCTGGCCCTGTCCAACGCGCTGGGCGGTGGCGGCTTCGACGAGACGCGCAAGGCGCTGCTGCGCCGCGTCCAGGGCGGTCTGGCCGGCCTGACCCCGCTGACCCGCACCGGCACCGCGGCCGAGGGCAAGGCCTTCGGCATGATCGTCGACCGGCTGACCAACTTCGACGGCTTCCTGGGTGGCGCCGGCATGGCCGAGGCATTGACCCGGCGCGCCAAGACGGTGTGGAGCCACGGCGGGCAGGACGCGTCCTTCGACACGGCGGTGCAGCGTCTGGCCACCCGCCTGCCGGCGCCGGCCCAGCGCATCGGCTATCTGCTCGACCTCGCCACCAGTCCCTTCGGGCGCAACAAGCTCAGCGTCCTGATTCGGCAGGTCGCCACCGAGTTCGAAAGCATCACCTCGGCCCGCGAGCTGGTCGCCCCCGGCGTCAGCACCGACGACGTGCGCGGCGGCCTGGGCCGCCGCCTGCGCGCCGCCGGCATCCCGCGCGCGCTGGCCGAGGGGCTGATCGCCAAGATCGCGGCAATTCCGGACGCCGAACGGTCGCTCAGCATCCCCTTGCTGGCCTCTCCTGTTGGAGACGTCGTGACGCGGGCGACCGAGGAGACGGTCCTGATCGACGTCGCGAAGGTGGCGGCGGAGCGGCTGGTGCTGTTCTGGCGCGGCCAGACCCGGGCGATCCCGGAGGACGGGACCCAGCTCGTCATCGGGCGGTCGTCCCAGTGCCAGTTCGTCCTCGACATTGCCTCGGCCTCGCGCCGGCACGCGGCGGTGTCGCGGCAGGACGGCGTCTTCGTGGTGGAGGATCTCAGCCGCAACGGCACCCAGATCGCCGTTCCGGGGGTGGCCGAGCCGCGGCGGCTGAAGGCCGGTGAACCGCTGCCGCTGCCGCCGCGCGGCGAGATCGTCATCGGCTCAGCGGAGCTGGGCGAGGAGCCGGCGCGCATCGCCTGGGAAATCGTCAAGCGCTGAACGCGTCGTCCAGCGGGCGGAACACGGGGCGCCAGCCGTCGCCGCGCACCGCCAGCGCGCCGACCAGCCCCGGCGCCGGGCGCAGGTCGAACAGCGACCAGTCCGCAGCGGTCCCGGCCTCCAGCGCGCCGTCCAGGCCGAGCAGCCGGGCGGGGCGGCCCGGCACCAACTCCACCGCGAAGCGGTCGAGCGGCGTGGACAGCCCCTGGCCGGTCGCCTTGATGAAGGCCTCCTTGCGGGTCCAGCCGTTGAGGAACGCTTCGTCCCGCAGCGCCTCGGGCAGGGCGGCGAAGGCGGCCCGCTCCTCCGGCGCGAAGAATCGCTCGGCGATTCCCTCGGCGTCCGGCACGGACCGCAGCCGTTCGACGTCCACGCCCAGCTCCACCGTTGCGCCAGGGGCGATGGCGATCAGAACGTGATCCTTGCAGTCGGCGAGGTTGAAGGCCGGGCCGCCGGGGAGAAAGGGCTTGCCCATCGGACCGTAGGCGAAGGACAGGGCGGCCGGGTCGCGCTCCAGCACTTGGCCGAGCCGATGGCGCAGCAGCCCGCGCCGCAGAACGCAGCGCGCGCGCAGCTCCTCCGTCGCGAAACGGGCGGCCCGCGCCGCCTCGTCGGGAGAGAGCAGGGCGCGGAACGCCTCCAGCCGGTGCGCCAGCCCGCGCAGGTCGGCATAACAGAGTTGAATTTCTCCCGTTCCCCACATCGGATGTCCCCATTCCCCGGATTCGGGACTATAACCGCGCTGGCCCCGCGCGGCGATTGCGCTATCATGCGCCTCCCTTTTGCCGGATCTGGAATCATGGTCGATACCGCTCAGCTTGCTCCGCATCTGTCCAACGTCGTCAAGGACGCCGCCATTCCCGAGCTGCCCAACCACTACCGGGGCAAGGTGCGCGAGAATTACGACCTTCCCGATGGGCGGCGCGTCATCATCGCCACCGACCGGCTGTCGGCCTTCGACATCATCCTGACCGCCATCCCCTTCAAGGGGCAGGTGCTGACCCAGATCGCCCGCTATTGGTTCGAGGCGACCAAGGACCTCTGCCCGAACCATGTCCTGGAATACCCGGACCCCAACGTCGTGGTCGCCAAGCGGCTGACCATCATGCCGGTGGAGATCGTGGTCCGCGACTATCTGGCCGGCACCACCGGCACCTCGCTGTGGACGATGTACAAGAAGGGCCGGCGCGCGATGTACGGCCATGTCTTCCCCGACGGGCTGCGCGAGAACCAGAAGCTGCCGGAAACGATCATCACCCCGACCACCAAGGCCTTCGACGCCGGCCATGACGAGGAGCTGACCGCCGCCCAGATCGTGGAGCGCGGGCTGCTGACCCAGGTCCAGTGGGACGAGGTGACGGCGAAGGCGCTGACCCTGTTTGCCCGCGGGCGCGAGATCGCGGCCGCGCGTGGCCTGATCCTGGTCGACACCAAGTACGAGTTCGGCTTCGACGAGGCCGGCAACATCATTCTGGCCGACGAGATCCACACGCCGGACAGCAGCCGCTACTGGTTCGCCGCCAGCTATCCCGAGCGGTACGAGGCCGGGCAGCGTCCGGAGAGCTTCGACAAGGACTTCGTGCGCAGCTGGGTGACCCAGCGCTGCGACCCCTACAAGGACGCCATCCCGGAAATCCCGGCGGAGGTCGTGCTGGAGGCCGCCCGCATCTACATCGAGGCCTTCGAGACGATCACCGGCCAGACCTTCCAGGTTCCGACGGAGGTCACGCCGGCGGTGGAGCGCATCCGGGCCAATCTGGCGCCCTATTTCGCGAAGCCGTGATGAAGATCGCCATCCTCGACGACTACCAGAACGTCGCGCGCGATCTGGCGGAGTGGCATCGCCTGCCCAACGGCAGCGCGCTGACGGTCTTCGAACGGCCGATCCCGGCGGCGGAACTGGCGGGCACGCTCTCCCCCTACAGCGTCCTGGTCATCATGCGGGAGCGCACGCCGTTCCCCGCGTCGCTGATCGACGCGCTGCCGAACCTGCGGCTTCTCGTCACCACGGGCGGGCGCAACAACGCCATCGACCTGGAGGCCTGCAAGGCCCGCGGCATCACCGTCTGCGGCACCGGCATGGTCGGCACCCCGACGGCGGAGCTGACCTGGGGCCTGATCCTGGCGCTGGTCAAGCGCATCCCGCAGGAGGAGCGCGGCCTGCGCGCCGGGCGTTGGCAGGCCGGCCTGACGCAGGGGCTGGCCGGCAAGCGCCTCGGCCTCGTCGGGCTGGGCAAGCTGGGCACCCAGGTGGCGCGGGTCGGACAGGCCTTCGGGATGGAGGTCGCGGCCTGGAGTCCCAACCTGACCGACGAGCGGGCCGCGGCGGCCGGCGTTTCCCGGCTGGACAAGCGCGACCTGTTCGCCACCTCCGACATCGTCAGCGTCCATCTGGTGCTGAGCGAGCGGACGCGCGGCGTGGTCGGGGTGGACGACATCGACGCGATGAAGCCCTCGGCCTTCTTCGTGAACACGTCGCGTGCCGGTCTGGTGGACGGGGACGCCCTGCTGGCGGCCCTGCACGAGCACCGCATCGCGGGCGCCGGCTTGGACGTCTTCCCCGTGGAGCCGCTTGCGGCGGACAGTCCCTGGCTGGAGGCGCCGAACACGGTGCTGACGCCGCATCTGGGCTATGTCACCCGCGAGAACTACGAGGTCTTCTACCGCGACGCGCTGGACGACATCCTCGCCTGGCACGCCGGCGAGCCGGTGCGGATGCTCGCGTAAGGACGGGACGCACCACCCCGCCCTTTCCCCATGGCGCGGGAAAGGGCGGGGCGTCTCGCATGGGCGCAAGCCCTTGATAATTTTCAGGCTTCCGTGTCTTTCCCGGATCAGCCCTCCAGGCGCCGCGTTCCGTCCCGCCCGCCCGCTTTTTTCGCCCCCGCAGCACGGATTGTGGGATTACAGCCGCGGCCAAGACGTAGATGGATGGCCACCCCGCCACTTGCGGGGCGCGATTCCATTCCCAAAATGGGTGTGGAACCTGCGGCGGGGGCGGGAGAGGAACGAGTTTCGTTGCGTGGCGCAGGCCCTGCTGGGGTTGCGTGTCCGTGGGGTGGGGCGGCCACCGGTCCCGGCGACGATTGGCGCTGTGCGTGTTGCCATTGTGGACAAGGCGTGCCGAATTTGATTGGAAGTCTGTTGGTTCACGGCCATCCCGGCACGGACCGCGGACGGTCGGGACAGGAGACGGAAGGTTTGCCACCCATGGAGACAGGAATGAACATCTCGGACCTCTTGTCCGCACACAACGTCATTCTCGATGCAGGGCCGGCCAACAAGGAAACCCTGCTCGACCTTCTTGCCACCGAGGCGTCCAGCCGCATCGGAGCCCCCAAGGAGGAGATCCTCAAGGCCCTGCAGGCGCGGGAGCACATCGGCTCCACGGCGCTGGGCAAGGGCGTGGCGCTTCCCCACACGGAGCTGCGCGGGGCCGAAAACCCGCTGGTGCTGTTCGCCCGGCTCCGCAAACCCATCGATTTCGAGGCCCGCGACGACGAGCCGGTGGACCTGTTCTTCCTCGTCCTCTGGCCGACCGCGACCCGCAAGGGCCTGCTCCCCGTCATGGGCGAGATCTGCAAGGCCCTGCGCGACCCGCAATCCCTGCGCAAGCTGCGTCAGGCGGAGACGCCCGACACGGTGGTGCAGCTCGTCCGGCAGGCGCTTCCCCCCAACGCCGAACGGGAGCTTGACGACGACGATTTCTGACCGAGCGATTTCTGGCCGGCGCGGCGAGGGACCCCCATCCTTCCTATATTCGTAAAGCCGACAGTTCTCAGCATTTTGGCCCCTCCGATTGCCCGAGACCCCATTGTCACAGACCATGTCCGACGCCCTGTTGCTCCTGGCCGCCACCGGCCTTCCGTTCGTCGGCGCGATCGTCGCCGGGATGCTGCCGACGCACGCGCGCAACACCGCGGCGTGGCTGGCCGGTGCGATCGCGATCATCGGGCTGGGTCTGGTGTGGGCCGCCTATCCGACGGTGGCGGCGGGCGGGGTGATCCGCCATTCGATGGCCTGGATGCCGTCGCTCGGCCTCGACCTCACGCTGCGGATGGACGGCTTCGCGTGGCTGTTCGCCGGGCTGGTGTTCGGGGTCGGCGCGCTCGTTGTGCTCTACGCGCGCTATTACATGTCGGCGGACGATCCGGTCCCCCGCTTCTTCGCGTTCCTGCTGGCCTTCATGGGGTCGATGACGGGGGTGGTGCTCTCCGGCAACCTGATCCAGATCGCCTTCTTCTGGGAACTGACCAGCCTCTTCTCCTTCCTGCTGATCGGTTATTGGCACCACACGGCGGCGGCGCGCGACGGCGCGCGCATGGCGCTGACCATCACCGCGACAGGCGGGCTGTGCCTGTTCGCGGGGGTGCTGCTGCTCGGCCACATCGTTGGCAGCTACAACCTCGACGTCGTCCTGGCCTCGGGCGACAAGATCCGCGAGCACGCGCTCTACCTGCCGGCGCTGGTCCTCATCCTGATGGGCGCGCTGACCAAGAGCGCGCAGTTCCCGTTCCATTTCTGGCTGCCGCACGCCATGGCGGCGCCCACCCCCGTTTCGGCCTACCTGCATTCGGCGACGCTGGTGAAGGCCGGCGTCTTCCTGATGGCCCGGCTGTGGCCGGTGCTGGCGGGGACGGACGCGTGGTTCTGGATCGTCGGCAGCGCCGGTCTGGCCACCCTGCTGATCGGCGCCTATGTGGCGATCTTCCAGAACGACTTGAAAGGACTTCTGGCCTATTCGACCATCAGCCATCTCGGGCTGATCACGCTGCTGCTCGGCCTCAACAGCGAACTCGCCATGGTCGCGGCGATCTTCCACATCATCAACCACGCCGCCTTCAAGGCGTCGCTGTTCATGGCCGCCGGCATCATCGACCATGAGACGGGCACCCGCGACCTCCGGCGCCTGTCCGGCCTGAACCGCTTCATGCCCTTCACGACGCGGCTGGCGATGGTGGCGGCGGCGGCCATGGCCGGCGTGCCGCTGATGAACGGCTTCATCTCGAAAGAGATGTTCTTCGCCGAGACGCTGACGGCCCAGGGGTCCGTGACCTTCCTGCTCGATATCCTGCCCTTCGCCGCGATGGTGGCGAGCGCCTTCGCCGTGGCCTATTCGCTGCGCTTCATCCACGGCGCCTTCTTCGGCCCCGACCCGGTCGACCTGCCGCACCTGCCGCACGAGCCACCGGCCTGGATGCGCCTTCCGGTCGAAATCCTGGCGCTGGCCTGCATCATCATCGGGCTGCTGCCCGCGGCCACCGTGGGGCCGTACCTGAACATGGCGGCCCACGCCGCGCTCGGCGCCGCGACGCCGGAATACAGCCTGGCGGTTTGGCACGGCTTCAACACGCCGCTGGTGATGAGCCTGCTCGCCCTGGCGGCCGGCGTGACGCTCTACTTCCTGCTGCAGCCGCTGTTCCGCCGCAACATCGAGGGCCCGCCCTTCATCAGCCGGCTGGAAGGCCGCCGCATGTTCGAGCGCAGCATGGTCTTCCTGTCCTGGCGCCTCGCCCGGACGCTGGAGGGGCTGCTCGGCACCCGGCGGCTGCAGCCGCAGCTCCGGCTGGTCGTCTGCGTCGCCATCCTGGCCGCGGGCTGGGCGGTTTACCGGCGCGGCCTCGGTCCGGGCAATCTGGTGCCGCAGGGCATCGATCCGGTGCTCGCCCTGATCTGGGCGATCGGTGCGGCCTGCGCGCTCGGCGCCGCGTGGCAGGCCAAGTTCCACCGCCTCGCCGCGCTGATCCTGCTCGGCGGCACCGGTCTGGTCACCTGCGTCACCTTCGTCTGGTTCTCCGCCCCCGACCTCGCGCTGACCCAGCTGCTGGTCGAGATCGTCACCACGATCCTGCTGCTGCTCGGCCTGCGCTGGCTGCCCAAGCGGCTGCCCGGCACTGGCACGTCGGAGGTGATGCGGACGGGGCGCCGCCTGCGCGACCTCGCCATCGCCATCACCGCCGGCCTCGGCATGGCCGGGCTGGCCTTCGGCGTGATGACCCGCTTCCCGCCGGAGATCCTGGCGCAGCATTTCCTGGAGCGCGCCTACACCGAGGGCGGCGGCACCAACGTCGTCAACGTGATCCTGGTCGACTTCCGCGGCTTCGACACGCTGGGCGAGATCGCCGTGCTGGGGGTGGTGGCGCTGACCGCCTACGCGCTGCTGCGCCGCTTCCGCCCGGCCCCCGACAGCGTGGACGTGCCGGAGCAGCAGCGCGACCAGAGCGCCTACGACATCGCCCGGCCGGAGCGGCGGGAGGGCGACACGGTGGCCGATTGGCTGCTGATCCCGTCGGTGATCGCGCGTCTGCTGTTCCCGGTGGTCGGCATGGTCGCGCTGTTCCTGCTGCTGCGCGGCCACGACCTGCCCGGCGGCGGCTTCGCCGCGGGGCTGATGGGCTCGATCGCCATGATCCTGCAATACATGCTGGGCGGCACGCAGTGGGTGGAGGCACGGCTGCGCGTGCTGCCGCTGCGCTGGATGGGCCTCGGGCTTCTGCTGGCCGCCGGCACGGGCCTGGGCGCCCTGCTGTTCGGCCGGCCCTTCCTGACCACCTATTTCGCCTACGCGCACCTGCCGCTCATCGGCGAGATTCCGACGGCGAGCGCGCTGCTGTTCGACATCGGCGTGTTCGCCCTGGTCATCGGCGCGACCATGCTGACCCTGATCGCGCTGGCCCGCCAGTCGGTCCGCGGCCATCGCGCCGCCGCACCCCGCGCTCCGGCGGCGAGCGCCCCCGCGGCGCCCGCTCCGGTCGCGACCGCTGCCCCGACTGGCGCCCCGACCGCCGCAACCGGAGACGACTGATGGAACTTATCCTCGCCCTCGGGATCGGGGTGCTGACGGGCTCCGGCGTCTGGCTGCTGCTGCGTCCCCGCACCTTCCAGGTCATCATCGGCCTGTCGCTGCTCTCCTACGCCGTCAACCTCTTCATTTTCTCGACCGGCGGCCTGCGGACGGGGGCGGCGCCGGTGCTGGAGCGCGGCATGGCCGGCAGCCTCGCCAGCCACGCCGACCCGGTGCCCCAGGCCCTGGTCCTCACGGCCATCGTCATCAGCTTCGCGACGACGGCGCTGTTCCTCGTCCTGCTCCTCGCCGCGCGAGGCCTGACGGGAACCGACCATGTGGACGGTAAGGAGAAGTCCCGGTGAACGGGTGGCCAATGAGCGCTTGGATGAATCATCTGGTGATCGCGCCGATCATCATCCCGTTGCTGGTCGGCGCGCTGCTGATGCTGATCGACGAGCGGCGGCGGGCTCTGAAGGCCACGCTCGGGGTGGTGTCGGCCTCGGTGCTGCTGGCGCTGGCTGTGCTGCTGCTCTATCTGACGGACCACACCGCCACCGGGGCGGACGCCACGGTGCGCGTCTACCGGCTGGGCGACTGGCCGTCGCTGTTCGGCATCGTCCTGGTGCTCGACCGGCTGTCGGCGATGATGCTGGTGCTGACCGGCATCCTGGGGCTGTCCGCCCTGGTCTTCGCGCTGGCGCGCTGGCAGCGGGCGGGCGCCCATTTCCATTCGCTGTTCCAGTTCCAGATGATGGGGCTGAACGGCGCGTTCCTGACCGGCGACCTGTTCAACCTCTTTGTCTTCTTCGAGATCATGCTGGCCGCCTCCTACGGGCTGGCGTTGCACGGCTCCGGCCTCGCCCGTGTCCGCGCCGGGCTGCATTACATCGCCATCAATCTGGCGGCGTCCCTGCTCTTCCTGATCGGGGTGAGCATGATCTACGGCGTGTCCGGCACGCTGAACATGGCGGAGCTGGCCGTCCGCATCGCCGCGGTGGCGCCGGAGGACCGCGGGCTGCTGGAGGCCGGGGCGGCGATCCTCGGCGTCGCCTTCCTGATCAAGGCCGGCATGTGGCCGCTCGGCTTCTGGCTGCCGAACACCTACACCACGGTCGGCGCGCCGTCGGCGGCGATCATCTCGATCCTCAGCAAGGTCGGCATCTACGCCATCATCCGGATCTGGCTTCTGGTCTTCGGCGACAGCGCCGGGACCTCGGCTGGGTTCGGCGGGCACTGGCTGCTGATCGGCGGGGTGCTGACCATCGCCTTCGGCTCCATCGCGGTGCTGGCGACGCAGAATCTGGCGCGGCTGGCCGGGGCCAGCGTGCTGGTCTCCTCCGGCACGCTGCTGGCCGCCATTGGCGCCGGGCAGGCGGCGGTGACCGGCGGCGCCCTGTTCTACATGACCAGTTCCGTCCTGGCGATCGCCGGGCTGTTCCTGCTGATCGAGCTGGTCGAGCGCGGCCGCATGGTCGGCGCCGACGTGCTGGCGGTGACCCGCGAGGCCTTCGGCGAGGGCGAGGACGAGGAGTCGGACGACGACGACGCCATCGGCGTGTCGATCCCGGCGATCATGGCGATCCTCGGCATCGCCTTCATGGCCTGCGCGCTGCTGCTCGCCGGCTTGCCGCCGCTGTCCGGCTTCCTCGCCAAATTCGCCATCCTGGCGCCGATGCTGGCGCAGGGGGCGGAGGGACTGCCCTTCACCACTTGGGCGCTGATGGTGGCGCTGATCCTGTCCGGTCTGGCGACGGTGGTCGCGATGAGCCGCACCGGCATCGACGTCTTCTGGGCGTCGCCCGCTGGCGACCTGCCGCGCGTGCGCCTCGTCGAACTCGCGCCGGTCATGATGCTGCTGGCGCTCTGCGTGGCTTTGACCGTCCAGGCCGGGCCGGTGATGCGCTACATGGAGGACACCGCCCGCTCCCTTCATGGGCCGGAACGCTACGTCCAGGGGGTGATGACCACCGCCGCGCCCGGAACCGGCAAGGGAGTCGCGCCATGAAGCGCTGGTGGCCATACCCGCTGCTGACCGCCGCGCTCGTGGCGATGTGGCTGCTGCTGACCGAGAGCGTGGCGCTGGGCTCGATCCTGATGGGGACCATCCTGGCGACCGTCGCGCTCTGGGGCTTCCGGGCCCTCGACCCGCCGGGCGGACGGCTGAAGCGGCCGCGTGCCGCGTTCGCGCTGGCCGGGCTGGTGATGGCCGACGTCGCGCGCTCCAACCTCGCGGTCGCCAAGATCATCCTGAACCCGCGCAAGACGGAGCGGGTGTCCGGCTTCCTGCGCATCCCGCTCGACATGCGGGCGCCCTACGGTCTGGCGACTCTGGCCTGCATCATCACCGGAACGCCGGGGACGATCTGGGTGGAATACAACTCCGCGAACAACAGCATCCTTCTCCACATCCTCGATCTGGTCGACGAGAAGACCTGGATCGACACCATCAAGGGACGGTACGAGAAGCGCCTGATGGAGATCTTCGAATGACCGCCACGCTGCTGCTCTGGTCGATCTTCCTGGCGCAGATCCTGCTGGTCGCCGCCATGGCCTGCGCGACGTACCGCGTGCTGCGCGGGCCGCGGGCGCAGGACCGGGTGCTCGGGCTCGACACGCTCTACGTCAACGCCACGATGCTGCTGCTGACCTTCGGCATCCGCACCGGCAGCACGCTCTATTTCGAGGCGGCGCTGATCATCGCGCTGCTCGGCTTCGTCGCGACGGCGGCGCTGGCGAAGTTCCTCATGCGCGGAGAGGTGATCGAATGACGCATCTGGCCGACCTGCCGGTCTGGGCGGCGATCCCGGTGGCGCTTCTCCTCCTGCTCGGCGCCTCGCTGGCGCTGATCGGGTCGATCGGGTTCGTGCGTCTGCGCAGCTTCTACGAGCGCGTCCACGCCCCGACGCTGGGCACCACCATGGGCATCGGCTCCGTGCTGCTGGCCTCGATGCTGTGCTTCACCGTGCTGCAGTCGCGGCTGGTGCTGCACGAAATTCTAATCGCGATCTTCATGGTGGTGACCACGCCGATCACGCTGATGCTGCTCGCCCGCGCCGCCCTCTACCGCGACCGCAGCGAGGGCAGCGACGACGTACCGGCGGCGCCGCCGGCCCCGCCGGTCGAGAGCGCCGCACCGCCAGCCCCGGACGCCGCGCCGCCGGTGTAGACCGTCCCTCGGCGCGTCAGGTCGCCTCGACCTTTCTTATTCAGGTCGCCTCGACCTGGGCGAACATGCCGGAGTCGTCGGTGAAGCTCTTGAACTCCAGCCCGTTGCCCGAGGGGTCGAGGATGAAGAAAGTCCCCTGTTCCGACGGCTTGCCGGGGTAGCGGATCTGCGGCTCCAGCAGGAAGGTCGCCCCGGCGGCCTCCAGCCGCTCTCTCAGCGCGTCCCACTCCGGGCGCGGCAGCACCGCCCCGAAATGATGCAGCGGCACCGCCTTGCCGTCGACCATGCTGGTCTCGGTCGAGCGCGGCTCGGACGAGCGGTGGGCGGAGATCTGGTTGCCGAAGAAGTCGAAATCGATCCACCGCTCGGTGGAGCGCCCTTCGCGGCAGCCCAGGACATCGACGTAGAAACGGCGGGTTTCCTCGATGTCCCGGATGGGAAAGGCGAGATGGAACGCGAACACCGGCGCACCCTTTTGACGTTGGTTCGGGTGGCCAGGGTAGACCGCGCTCCGTGGTGCCAACAAACGAATTCAGCGGGGGTCAACCTCGCGATAACGCTGCGGCCCCTGGAGTTTTCCGGGGGCCGCAACGGTCAGCGTGCTCAGAAGGCCAGACGGGTGTCGAGCATCACGATGTGCGCGCGGTCCTTCAGGTCGCCGCCGTCGGGGCGGGCCGCCTGCAGGGCGGACTGCACGTAGTCGTACTCCAGCCCGGCGGTGAAGCCGGGGGCGACGGTCCAGGTGACGCCGCCCTGCCAGATGTCCGCCTTGCTCGGCGTGGACATGGTCGCGCTGTCGTTGCCCAGCGCCCGCAGGTAGTTGGCGGCGAACAGCAGCGGCCCGGCGCTGTACTGCGCGCCGAAGATCCAGTTCTGCTGCGCCCGCGTCTGGGCGAGGCCCTCGGCGTAGCCGCTGTCGCCGCTGTAGGCGTAGCTGGCGCCGACCTTCACCGGGCCGTAGCCGACGTTAGCCCCGACATGGACGGAGTTCAGGTCCTCGAAGGACTGGCTGACGACGCCGTCGGTCTGGCGCACCGCCTTGCCGGTCGCGTAGAAGGCGCTGCCCTCGACGCTGAAATCGCCGACCGCGGTCTGGAAGGCGCCGCCGACCTCGACCACGTCGCGGAAGGACAGCAGGTCACCCAGCGCGTCGGTGGTGCGGCGGTTGACCGACGTGTTGGAGTCGCCGCTGCGCGGCATGTAGGACACCGCCGCCGACAGGCCGCCGAAGCTCGGCGTGATGTAGACGAACTTGGTCCCGGTGTCGTAGGCGATCAGCGTGCGCAGGCTGGTGGCGGCCAGCGGCAGGGCGCCGAAGGTCGAGGAGCCGTTCAGGAACAGGATGCCGTTGCTGTCCGGGCTGCCGGCCACGCCCTCGACGTTCGGGCCGATCATCCCGTATTCGTCCGACAGGCCGTTGATGACGCCGGCCTGGATCGTGCCGAAGGCGCCGTTGGCGAACAGGAAGGCGCGGTCGTTCTCGATGTTGCGGGTCGAGACGGTGGGATCACCGTTGCCCGCCACGATGCGCAGCCGCGCGCCGTAGGTCAGGCCGTTGTCGGCGGTGGCCGTCGGGGTGACGACCAGACGGTAGCGGTTGGCGAACTCGCGCGGGCGCAGGCCCTCGTCCTGCTGCTGGCGGATGTAGGCGCCCTGGAAATAGGCGTCGCCGCCGAGGATCAGGTCGAAGCTCGGCTCGGCCAGGGCCGGGGCCGACGTCAGGGCGGCGAAGGCGGTGCCGGCGAGAGCGGCGGCGCGAAGGGAGAAGGCGTTCATGGGCGTCGTCATTCCAGGGTCGAGGCTTGCGGGGTGATGTTTTGAAATCCCCTCTCCCCTCTGGGGAGAGGGTTAGGGTGAGGGGGTTGCGCGTGTCAGACCGTTCGGCAAAAGCGCAACCCCCTCACCGGCCCTTCGGGCCACCCTCTCCCCTCTGGGGAGAGGGTTAGTACAAAACCAGCGGCGGCCGAAGGCGGTGAGGTTGTCGTCCTCCAGCCGAGCGAGGCAGAGGATCTCCACGCTGTCGGCCCAGCGCGGGTTGACGCGGCGGAACTGGGCGACGGCCGGGCTGTCCAGCTTGGCCTCGCTGATGGCGCGGGCCTCCTCGGTCAGGCCGTAGCCCTGCCACTGCCAGTCCACGGTGCCGGTTTCGGCGTCGTAGTAGTGGGCGAAGCATTCCCGCCCGATGTGGTCGCGGAAGGCCCGGTCGAGGTCGTCCGGAGGCTGGTCCGGATGCGGCGTGTGGCGGACGAACAGCATCGGCATGTAGCGGTAGGAGCGGTAGCCGACCGCGCTGTAGCTCCAGTACCACAGCCGTCCCGAACGGTCGGCGCGGGCGCGGGCGACCATCTCGGCGACCATCGAGCGCACCAGTTCGTTCGACCCCCAGAAGCGGCGCTCCAGGATGCAATGGGCGGTGTGGAAGGCGCCGACGGCGGTGCCGCCGATCTCCACCGCCTGCCGGTAGACGGTGGCGAAGCCGACCAGTTCCCCGGTCGCGGCATCCTCCTGCAGCACGCAGTGGTCGAGGTCTTCCAGCTCCTCGTTGAAATAGTCCTCGCCGTAGCCTTCGAACCAGACGCTGAGCAGGGCGAACATCGCCGCCCGGCGCTCCGGCGTCAAAGCTGTCGGCTCGACGAAGCTGGTTCGCAGGGGAGGACGTGCCGCGGGCGTGGTCATTCCCCTGCTCCGGCCCCGGCCCCGGCTCCGGTCAGGTAGAGCGCCGCCCCGGCCTCGCGCACGTCGGCGCAGATGTCCTCATAGTTGCAGGTGATCTCCTCCCCGGCGGCGATGGCGCGGCGGGCGACGAAGCGCCGCCAGTCGCCGGGATCGGCCCGCCCGATGGACGGACCGTCCGCGTGGTTGAGGAACCGGGCGTCGTCCCCCGGCAGAAGGACGCCGACCCCCTCGATCACGCAGCCGTGGAAGTCGATCAGCCGGG
This sequence comes from Azospirillum brasilense, assembly GCF_007827815.1. Lineage (GTDB taxonomy): Bacteria > Pseudomonadota > Alphaproteobacteria > Azospirillales > Azospirillaceae > Azospirillum > Azospirillum brasilense_C. Next base: position 121,700 of record NZ_VITH01000015.1, on the reverse strand, counting down.
CGACCTGCGGAAACTCGGCCAGCACGGCGTCGTCGGGCGCCAGCAGGCGGTCGATGCGGGCGTCGAACGCCCACACCGGCGTGCCGGCGGCGACCGCCTCCTCGGCGAAGAGCCCCAGCCCGTGGATCGGGCTGGAGGCGAGGCGGGTGGCGATGAGGAGCGGCATGGCGTCCTTCTCCAGGAGTAACGTCAGGCGGCGGCGGTGGCCGGCGCCAGCGACTCGTCGAACTCGAAGCTGGCGGCGTCGTCGACGAACTGCTCGGCGATGGTCGTGCCGGGGTTGGTCAGGCAGACGCCGATGTAGTCGGCGAAGCGCGGCGGCGGGGCGAAGCCCTCGGCGAGCAGGCGGCTGTTGTCGAAGGCGATGTCCTGCGCGGTGAAGCGGTGGTACTTGCGCCCGCCCGCCATCATCGTCCGGTGCAGAATGTCGCGCTGCGGGAAGGCCAGCCGGAAGGCGCGGTCGAAGGGCTTCCAGCCTTCCGGACCCTTCGGATCGAAGAAGCTGTAGGGGCGGGTGCCCTCATGGCCGTGCGCGGCGAAGGCGGCCTGGAAGTCGCTCCACATGGTGCGGCTGCCGAGGCCGGCGGAGATGTGGTAGAGGTTGTGCTTCAGGTCGGGCTTGCGCAGCAGGTCGTGCAGCCGGGCCGAGGCCCAGTCCACCGGAACGATGTCGATGAAGCCGTCCGGCGAGCAGGGCAGAACGCCGGTGCGGTCGACCAGCCGGAAGAACCAGAAGATGCTGGCGCTCGGGCGGACGCCCATGGCGGTGTGGCCGACGACGATGGACGGGCGGCAGACGACGATGGGCAGGTCGGGGAATCCGGCGGCGAGCGCGCGCTCCGCCGCCGCCTTGCTGCGGGTGTATTCGACGATGTGCGGCGTGTCGTGGCCGGGGGCGGGGGCCTCCTCGACCATCTCCAGCCACGGCGTCTCGCCGCAGCAGAAGGCGGTGCCGATGTGCAGGAAGCGCTGGAGGTGCTTCATGCGGCGGGCGCGGGCGGCCAGCGCCAGCGTGCCGTCGACGTTGATCTGCCAGACCGAATGGCGGCTGTCGAAGGAGGTGTCGGCGGCGACGTGGACGATGTGGGTCACCGCGTCCAGCCGCGGGTCGGCGCTGGTCGCCAGCGATTGCAGGTCGCCCGGAATGATCTGGCAGAGATCGGCGTAGGCCTGGGCCGTGGCGCGGTCGACGCAGCGGGACAGGTTGGTGGCGAGACGGGCGCGGCAGGCGGCCTCGTCGGCGCCGCGGATCAGCAGCAGGCAGTCCGCCGCGGTCCCGTTCTTGACGGCGTCGAGGTAGAAGGAACCACCGAGAAAGCCGGTGCCGCCGGTGAGAAGGATCATGGTGTGCCTCGGTCTCGCGTCTGGGGGAGGGGAGGGTTCGGTTGGTGGCTCCGATCCGCTGGCCCCGATCCGCTGGTCTGGATCAGGCGGGCAGCAGGTCGGGGGCCGGAAGGGCGGGGGTGTCGAGCCGGCGGATACCGCCCTGCTCCACCTGGATCTGCACGTCGGCGGCGTCGAAATACGCGTCGTCGTGGGTCACGGCGATCACGGTGATGCCGCGCGCCTTCATCCAGGGAATGATTTCGCGGTAGAATTTCCGCCGGAAGTAGGGGGACTGGTCGGCGGCCCATTCGTCGAGCACCAGCACGGGCTTGCGCTCCAGCAGGGCGGCGGCCAGCGCGAGGCGCTTCTTCTGCCCTTGCGACAGGTCCACCGTCGTGAAGGCGCGGTCCTCGACCGCCACCTTGTCGGACATCTCCAGCAGGTCGAGCAGCTCGTCGGCGAAGCCGTCCTCCAGCGACACAGCGCCGTAGAGCTGGCGGGTGACGTGGTTGTCGGAGAAGACGACGGAGAACAGGTCGCGGTAGGAGCGCAGCGTGTCCGCCGTCACCACCGCGCCGTCCACCGTCAGGCTGCCGCGCTGCGCCGGGTAGAGGCCGAGCAGCAGGTGGATCAGCGTGCTCTTGCCGGCGCCGTTGTGGCCGGTGACGAAGACGACGTCGCCGCGCTGCACCGACAGGTCGATGGGACCGACCGTGAAGGAGCCGGTGCCGTCGCGCCCGGGGTGGCGGTAGGACGCTCCGTCGAGCGCGAGGGTGGCGAAGTCGGCGAAGCCGGTCGGCGGCGCGTCCTTGGCCCGGCGCTGTGCCGGACGGGGTGTGGCGGGGCGGGGGGGCGCCTTCAGCTCCGCCTCCACCGCCAGATAGGAGCGGGCGGCGGTCTCGGCGCTGATGTAGGAGGGGTAGGAGGCGACGATGGTGATGACCGGATAGGCGATGAAGGCGGCGGCGTGGCCGGCCAGCACGACGGTCGCGATGTCGGTGCTGGTCACCGCCGGCAGCAGGAAGATGATCCCGGCCAGCGCCGCGTAATAGGTCAGTTCGCTCAGCGTGAAGTAGTGGCTGTACTCGGCGCCGAAGCGGTGGCGCTCCGTCCGCAAAGCCTCGGCGCAGGCGGTGGCGTCGGACAGCGCGTTGGCGGCGCGGCGGCGGTTCAGCTTGCACTCGCGCAGCGTCTGCAGGATGTGGTCCGACCGTTCCGACAGCGCGCCCTCGGCCTCATGGATCGTCTCCGACAACCGCTCCAGCCGCAGGACGGAGCGCGCGATCAGGACGCCGCCGACCGTCAGGAAGCCCAGCACGATCAGCACCGCGGCGTTCGACAGGGTGGCGAGGTAGAGCAGGCAGAGGACGATCGCCGCGACCGACTGGAAGCTGATGACCAGGGTCGGGACCGCCTGGGCGAGAAGCTGCAGCTCCGGCCCGGCCACCTGGGCGAGGCGGGTGGAGCCGACCGCCATGGCGTCGGGCAGGTCGGCGGCCACCGCCCGGCGCAGCAGGTCGACGCGCAGGACAGCCAGCGCCGCCTGCATCCGCTTGGACGCCGCGCTCATCATCCAGCCCTGCGCGAACCGCCAGGAGAAGGCGGACAGCAGGAAGATGAACAGCAGACGCTGCAACCCCTCCGGATCGTCCATGATGACCAGCGCGCTGTTCAGCGAGGTCAGCAGAGCGAGGTTGAGGGCCGCCGCCAGCACCGCCAGCAGCATCAGCGGCTGCATGTTGCGCAGGGCGTCGCGTCTCAGGATGCGCCAGAGATCCATCGCCGGCTCACTTGGGCTGAATGAGGTCGAGCAGACGGGACGGCGACATGGTCGACAGGATGGGGGCCGACGCGGCCTTGCCGTCCTTTGCAGCACCCGCTGCGCCACTTGCGGCCTGGGGCTTGACGCCGGGGACCGGCGCCGCCGGCGCGTGGCCCGCCGTGGCCGGCGCGGGTTCGGCGCCCGCTTGGTTCAGGCTGGGCATCTGGGCGACCGGCACCTGTCCGGGGGTGCCCTCGCCGCTCAGCGAGGGGAGCTGCGCGGCGGGCGGGACCGGCAGGCCGCTCGGCATGGTGACCGTCGCGGCCCCCGCCTGCGGCGCGCCGGGGGCGGGGGTTCCGGGCATCGGGAGGGTGGCGCCCCCGCCCGAAGCGGCGTCGAGGATCAGCGGCAGCCCGCCGCTGGCGGCGTTGCCGATGACGACGATCTTGGCGTTGGGCGAATGGGCCAGCTCCAGCGTCGCCTCAATGCCGCGCCAGCGCAGGTAGTTCTCGGTCAGGTTGGCCTGGACCGTCTCCTGGAAGGCGCGGATGCCCTGGCCTTCCAGCTGCTTGCGCTGGCTCTCGAACAGCTCGCGCTGCAGGCGGAACTGGTATTCCTGGGCGGCCTGGTCCTGCTGGATCTTGCGCTCGATCGACACCATGATCGCCTCGGGCAGCGAGACGTTGCGGATCAGGATGTCCTGGATCAGCAGATAGCCGGTCTTGGTCCGCCCGTCCGGCTTCGGCGTGTCCTCGGCCCCGATGATCTGGGCGTACATCACGCGGTCGGCGACCTGCTCGAAAGTCTCGGTCTGAACGCGCAGGCGGCGGTGGGCGTAAAGTTCGTCGGCCTTGAAGCGCGACACGATCTCGCGCGAGACCGACCCGACCTCCGGCACCAGCAGCACTTCCAGATAGTTCGGCCCGACGTTCTTGTGCAGGGCGGCCAGCATCTCCGCGTAGGGGCGGTAGCGCACCGTGATCTCGATGCTGACGTTCAGGCCGTCATTGGCGATGGCCGAGTAGGAGCGGGTGTCCTCCTGCAGGCGCAGGTCGTAGACCTCGATCTTGTCCCAGGGGAAGATGACGTGCACGCCCTCGGCCAGGGCCGGAGCCATCTGGGTGCCCTGGTGGAAACGCTTCCACAGCACGCCGCCGTGGCCGGCCGGGATGAAGACGACGATCGACGGCGCGAAGTAGAGGAAGATCAGAATACCGACCAGCAGCGTGCACAGCAGCGACCGGCGGTGCTCCTCGTACCAGTTGCCGAGCAGCGCGCGCAGGCGCGACTTCGGCTGCGGCGTCGCGTCGGCGTCGTCGTAGGTGAAGGCCTGGTCAGCCATGTCACGCGGTCTCCTGGAGCAAAGCCGTGGCGGGGCGGGGCGCGGCCTTGTCGGCCGGCAGGTCCATCTGCCCGTTTGTCATGTGAATGGTGACGTCGCAGACCGACGAGGCGTTGCCGTCGTGCGACACGAAGATCACGGTGCGGCCGAGCGCCCGCAGCTTGCCGATGATCTCGTTGGTGAAGCGGGTGCGGAACTCGGCGTCCTGGTCGGACGTCCATTCGTCGAGGATGATGATCGGACGCCCCTCCGCGACCGCGACGGCCAGAGCGACGCGGCGGCGCTGGCCCTTGGAGAGGTCGCGGTTCAGCAGGCCGTCGCCGGTCTCCGGCACCAGATGGTCGATCTTCAGATAGGCCAGCATCTCGCGGAACAGCTCCGCGTCGAAGGTCGGCCCCTGCGGCAGGCGGGTGAACAGATGGTGGTCCTGGAACACCGCGCAGAACAGGTCGCGGTAGCTCTCCAGCCGGTCGCCCTCCACCGCCTGCCCGTCGAGCAGCACCTGCCCCTCGTCCGGGCGGAACAGCAGCGGGATGACGCGCAGCAGGGTGGACTTGCCCGACCCGTTGGCGCCGACGATGCCGACGACGCTGCCCGCCGGGATGGTCATGTCGATGGGACCGATCACGAAGGGCTCGGGCCGCAGCCCGGCGCGGTAGGCGAAGCGCACGCCGCGCAGTTCGATGGCGGAGAAGCGGCGCGGCGCGCGGGCCAGCTTCGACGGCGCGTATTCCGCCGCCGGCATGGCGGCGAGCAGGGTGGTGAGCTGGTTCGCCGCGTCCTCCGCCGCGATGTAGTCGGGCACGGCGTTGAGGAACTTCGACAGCGGCCGGGCGAGGAACAGGATGACCGAGGTCACCAGCGGAAGCTCCGCCGCCGACAGCGCGCCCATGCGCGGGAAGATGAAGACGAAGACCGCGGAGAAGCCGATGACGATGGTGGCGATCCAGGAGAACAGCTCGCCCAGATTGCGGCCGTGGCGCCGCTTCAGGTCCTCCCATTGGGCGACGTCGGCCTCGACCGCCTGGGCCAGCTCGTCGCGCCGCGCCTTGCCCAGCTTGATCTCGGCGTTGCCGCCGACGATCTCGGAGAAGCCCTGGAGCATCCGCACCTCGGACTCCTTGGCTTGACCCAGCAGGGCGCGGGTCCGCTGCGCCTCGCGCACGTACCAGCCGCCGATCATCGCGCCGGCCACCAGGAGCAGCGTGGCGCCCACCGTGGTCAGCGTCCACAGGTAGAGGTAGGCCACGACCGCCACCAGCATCATGTTGGCGGCGATCGACAGGTTGGGCAGCAGCGCCGCGATGCGCTCCAGATGGTGGTTGCCGAAGTCGAAGGAGCGCCGCGCCTGCATGTCGAGGATGTCGGCGTGGTTGCCGAGCGTGACGGTCTGCAGGAAGCGCCGCCGCACCCCGGCCAGCGCGCTGAAGCCGGTGGTCAGCACCAGCCCGACGAAGCGCTTGCTGAAGGCGTAGGAGACCAGCAGCGCCAGGCAGAAGATCAGGAAGGGCGTGTCCAGCACCTCGCCGCGCATCCAGCCGTTCAGCTCGGCGCTGAGGCTCATCAGGCTGATGAGGTTGGCGGTGGCGGCGACGCAGCCGGTCACCACCAGCCGGGTCAGGATCTCACGGTCGGCCAGCCCGATCAGGGGAAGCAGGGCCGAGACGGGCCGGCTGGGGGCGACGCGCTTGCTTGTCTTGCTCTTGCTCATCGGTCCGCCTCACTCCGCCAGCCAGGAGTCGAGGATGCGGGTGATCGTGCCGTTGTCGCGCAGCTTGACGAAGGCGGCCTGCAGCCGCTCCGCCTTCTCCTTGCGCGCCTTGGGCATGGCGATGTAGCGGGGGATCAGGCCGAGCGGCTTGGGCAGGACGCGCACGTCCTTCAGCCGCCCGTCCTGCTTGGCCATGTGGTTCAGCACATGCAGGTCGCCGACGATCACGTCCACCCGGCCCAGGATCAGGCGGCGGAAGTTGACCACGTTGCTGCTCGACGGGACCTTTTCCAGATAGGTCGCAGCGTCGAAGTCCGGCGCGTAGGCAAAGCCGTCGACCACGCCGATGCGGTAGGGGGTCAGGTCCTCCAGCCGCTCGAAGGCGATGGGGGAGTCCTTGCGCACCATGAAAACGGTCGTGCCGGTGCGGAACGGGCCGATCATGTTGTACTGCGCGAAACGGGCGGGCGAGGCGATGAACTGGAACCCGACGTCGGCGGTGTTCTCGTCCATCGACCGGACGACCTCGGTCCAAGACAGCGGCCGGTGGACCGGGGTGATGTTCAACTCCTTCAGCAGGGCGACGACGATCTCGGTGTCGATCCCCGTGCGGGTGCCGTTGAAGGAGTAGTTGTAAGGCGGGAAATGGTCTTCCGACGCGATGGTCCAGTATTCGGCGCGCGCCGGAAGGATCGCGGCGAACAGCGCCAGCAGGACCGGCAGCAGGAGCCGCAGGACCGGGCGGAGGACGGACGCCGTCGCCGCCGTCATGCCTTCGCCCGCTTCTTGGCGCGGGTGGTCAGCAGGATCATCACGAGAAGGGCGCCGGGCGGGGTCAGAACCACCGCCAGGAAGGCGTAAAGCAGGAAGCCGCCGCGGCGGCCGATCCCCAGAAACCCGACCAGCAGGCAGAGACCGATGTAGATCAGCTCGAACACGGCGATGCTTCCTTCTTTGCCCGGCCTTCTTTGCCCGGCGCCCCGGCGTCGTGCCCTTAGCCGGCCTTCTGGACCGGCTGCTCTTCCATCTGCGGCGCGGCGGCGGGGGCCTCACCGGCCTCGTCCTTGGCCTCGTTCCGGGCGGCCTCGAACTCCTTGCGGAAATGCTCGCGCATCGCCTCGACGTCGAAGTCCAGCAGCGTGCCGCCGGTCTCGAAGTGCTGCGCGAACACGCGGCCGAGCGCCTGGGTGGCGGCCAGCGACAGCGCTGGCATGACGGCGACGCCCAGGGCGGTGCCGATGAACGGAACGGCCTTCACGGCGGAGCCGAGCACGCTGGAGCTGAGCGCGCCGGGCATGACGCCGCCCATCAGCGCGCCGATGATCGCGCGGGTGCGCTCCTGCGCGAACTCGATCTCATAGAGCTTGGCGAGCTTATGGATCAGGTTGAGCTGGGCCACGCTGACCGCGGCGACGTCCGCGCCGGGAACGGGGATGAGTCCGAAGGCGCCCGAGGCGTAGCTGTGATACTTGATCAGTTCCTGGGCGCGCTTCTTGCGGTCTACCATGATCCGAAACCTTTCGAGGGTCAGGTGAGGTTGATTTCAGGTGGAAACTTTGGTTTTCGATACACGCCTTAGGACGTTATGCGTCGCAAGATCAGCATCCCGAAAGAAACAAAACATCGCCAATCAACCGCTGTAAAAGCGATTGGTAAAAGAATGCCCTTATTGCTTCTGGTAAATTAAGCGGGGGTCCTCAGGACTTTCGCTGGACAGAGAACGGCAGCCCAACGATCCAATATGTCCCAACGACTTGATACATTTTCAGTAATTAACAACGCATTAAATGCCTATGACCACCGTCGGAGTTTTTGTCGGAAGCTGCGTCATCTTTCTGCGAATTGTGACAAAGTTCATCATGAGCTTTTCTTTGTATAATGAACTTCACTACCTCTGCGGGAAGCGGGCCGGCAGATCGAGGGAGCGCGCCGGAAGTTCGTTGCGCCCGCCCATACTGACCGCCGCTCCCAGGACCAGGACGGTGTCGCGCGCCGGCTGTCCCTCGATGGTCTGCGTGGGCAGGGCGACGCGCAGCAGCAGGCCGTCCCGCGACGAGGACGCGGCGTGGCTCTTCAGCAGGCGCAGCAGCGCCCACGGTCCGCGCTCGGCCAGGGTGATGGTGTCGCCGGTCGCGGCGGCGGTTCCGCCGGCCGCAGCGCCCTTCGGACGGTAGGGCGACCCGGCGGCCCAGCGGGCGCTCAGCAGCACCGGCTGGCCCGGCGTCCAGGCGAGCGTCCCGCCGTTGGCCGCCGCCCCCACCGCGCTGGCGCCGGAGCGCACCGACCAGTCGATGATGTGCTCCGCCCCGACCTCCTGCGCGCGGTTGGCTCCGTAGGTGAGGCGGACGCTGACGGGGGCCGGGCGGGCGATGGCCTCCAGCAGGGGGCGGGCGGCCTCCATTCGTTCCAGGAAGGCGGCGACGTCGGGGGTCGCGGCCCGCATCACCGCCGCCCGGTGCTCATCGAGCTGCCGGTAGAAGCGGCGGACGTCCTGCGGGTCGGCGTCGGCCGCCCCGCGCGCCTGTTCCGGGCCGACGAAGGGGAAGCGCCCGGCGAGGGTCTGCGCGAAGGCGGTGGACAGCTTCGACAGGGCGACGTCGCTGTCCGGAACGGAGGTTTCCGGCGGCAGTCTGGGCGGGATCGGCAGATGCGCGACGACGGCCGGCACCTCCACATTAGCGGATGGTGGCGCGGCGGGCGGTGGCGCCGCGGGTTCCGGCGATGGGGCCGGCCGCGGAGGCGGGGCCACCGCGACCGGCTTGGCCGGCTCCGCTTCGGGCGAAATGGGCTTCGGCTCTGCGGGCTTGGGCGCAGCGGGCTTGGCCTCGGCCGGCTTGACGGCTTCGGCGGGGGGAGCGTCGGGAACCGGCGCGGGCAGGTCGGCGGCCAGGGCGTCCGGCAGCGCGGTCACCGCCGGGTTGAGAACCAACGCGCCGCCGTCACCCACCGCGAACAGGGTTCCGGTCTGCGGCGCGTCCAGCGCCAGGACGGCGGCGCGGGCGCCGGTCGCGGCGGTGGACAGGGCCTCGGTGATGCGGTCGGTGGTGTCGCGGCCCGGCAGATCGGCGATGGCGGCCTTCTGGAGCGCCACCCGGATCGCGTCGGGCAGGCCGCGGGCGGGCTCCTGCAGGGCGCCGGCGATGGGCCAGGAAACGGCTTCGGCGACGGCGGCGGTCAGGCGGCGGACGTCGTCGACATCCTCGGCGGTCGGCGTCTCCGGCAGGCCGCGCAGCCGTTCGGCCAAGGCCTCGGCGCGCTGGCGGAGCGGGTTGCGGCCATACAGCTCCTCGGCCAGCGGGGCGGCGAGCTGCACCGATTCCGCGCGCACCGCCGCGGCGATGGTCCGGGCGTCCAGGTTGGGCAGGTCGGCGCCCGCGGCGATGCGCGTGATGTAGCCGTCCGTCGCCGTCATCGGCGACCGGGGGACGGCGCCGTAGACGCTTTCGGCCAGCGCGTTCAGCTCGTCGAAGCCGCTGTTGCGGCGGAAGCGGTCGTAGCGCTCCAGCGCGTCGCGCCGCCCGCCGATGCGGTCGAGCTGCTCGGCGAGCCGGCGGAAGGCGGGCAGATCCTCGACTCGCTGCGGGTTGGCGACCGGCGGCAGGTCGGCCATGGTGGCGCTGGGCAGCAGCGCGTCGCGGATCGGCCGCAGCACCGAGCGGCGCAGCGTGACGGAGGCGAGCCGCTTCTTGTCCTCGTCGAAGGTGCTGACCAGCGAGGTCGGCAGCAGCGGCGTGGCGAGGGAACTGCGCTCCATCACCGCCGTGGCGGCGATCACCCGACCGGCCAGGGGGCCGTCGGTGACGGCGTCGCGCGCCAGCAGCGCCCGGCGCAGGTCGGCGGTGGCGGCGACGACCGGCGGGCTGCCGGCGGACACGCTGGACACGCCCTGCCACGCGGCGACCGACAGGCCGGCGACCGAGGCGGCGAGCGCGGCCTGGGCCATCCGGCGGCGCTTGTGGGCCTGCTGGTAGGCGGCGTCGGACGGCCGCCCGTAGCCGGCCTCGGCGAAGGCGCGGCGCGGCAGAAGGTTGCGGGCGAAGACCGGGCGTCGCCCGCCGATGGCCGGGGCATAGGCGCCGGTCAGGGCGATGCCGCGCAGCGGGAAGGGCTCCGCCTGATCGTCGTCGCCCAGAACACCGTCGAGGAACAGCGCCAGCGGATGGCGCAGGGTGTCGAGGGATGCCGGCAGCAGCGGCAGGCGCACCCCGGCGGTGCCGGCGGCGAAGGCGTCGGCCTCCAGCACGGCGATGTCGGCGGCGATGGCCTCGAACGCCTCGTCGATGCGGCGCGGTTCGAAGGGCTTGGCCCAGTCCTGGGGGTTGGTCCAGCCCAGCACGCCGTCCAGCAGGGCCGACGGCATGGCGGCGCAGAGGTCGGTGAAGCCGTCCAGCGCCTCGGCGCGGACCACGACCACATGCACCGGGCCGACCACGCCGAGATCGTCGCGCAGGGTCCGCAGGCGCTCCCGCAGGGCGGCGCCCCGCTTGGCCAGCGCGTCGCGCGGGCCGGGGCGCTCGGCGGCGGCGCGCAGTTCGTCGGCGCCGACCATCAGCAGGACGCCGTCCAGCGGGCGGCGCATCGGCCGCTTGCGCATCGCCGCGACCAGCGCCGGCCAGGACGCGCCCAGCCGGGAGCCGTCGGCGGAATCGGCGCCGGCGTGCAGGATCGCCGCCCCTTCGCAGAACCACCAGCAGCCGTTCTCGCCGTTGCCGTCCTCGGGCCAGCGGACATGGGTCGGGTCGGTGGCGAGCAGAGCGGGTCCGCCGACGCCGAAGGCGAGGAACCACGGGATGTCGCCGCGGCGCAGGGGACCGCGCATCTGCCGCGTCAGGATGTCCAGCCCCTCGCCGTAGATGCGGGCGTTGGGCGGCGTGTCGGCTGCGGCCTTCGTGGGGGGAGGGGCCTCGGCGCGGACGCGCAGCGGCGCCGGCGGGGCGGTCCGGCGCGCAGGCGCCTTCTTTTGGCCGGTGCCCTTGGCGGTGGGCTTGCGCCGCCAGCCGCGCAGCTTCGGCCAGACCATCCGGCCGAGGCGATAGAAGATGTAGAGCGGCAGCGCCAGCAGCGCGTAGGGCGCCAGCGTGACGGCGAAGGACAGCAGATGGACGATGGCGGAGCCGATGGTGGAGAGCACCAGCTCCAGCGTGAGCATCAGTAGGACCATGACAGCCCCATATCCTCGACCGCGGCGCGGGCGCCGCTCAGATCGCGTTGGATGCCGCCGACGGCGCCGGCCCACAGCAGGTGCGAGACGACGAGGAACAGCACGGCGGTCCCGCCCACCGCCCACCACCAGCGGCGCGCGGACGGCGCGAGGTAGCCGGGCACGGCGCCGTCCGTCGGCTCGCAGGCGCGCGGGCTGGGATGGCTGGCCGCGGCGCGCTCGCCGACGACGATGCGGTGCAGGGCGGGGCGGCGGGCGGTCGCCTGGGTGTCGTCGGGAAAGCCCAGCGCCAGCGCCGCGAGATAGACGGCGGCCAGCCCACGGTCGGCCTTGGCGCCTTGGCGGATCAGGTCGTCGGCCTGGACGAACAGGGTTTGCAGCGTTGCGTTCGCGCCGAACAGGCGGCTGGAGACCACGGCGTCGGCGGGCCGCGTCTGGGTCAGCGCGCGGTCGGCCAGCATGGCCATGGCGAAGACCGCCTTGACCACGGTGCCATGCGCGCCCGGCCCTTGCGAGACGGCGGCGCCGCTCATCCCATGGAGCGTGGCGGTCAGACGGTCGGCCACCGACCCCGCCGGGGCCTGCGCGTCGGCGCAGCCGGCCAGCAGATCCTCCTGGAAGGCGCGGAACAGGGCCAGCGTACCGGCGGGTTTGGCGCCGGCGGGGACGGCCTTCGGTGTAGGGGCGGATTGCGCCGCAGCGATTTGGGCGGTCACGGCGTTCCCTCCGTCAGCGGAGCCACGGTGAAGCTGTCCCGTCCCAGCCGCACGTCCAGGGCGCCGGAGCCGTCCAGCGTCTGCCGGTGGGCGCCGGGCGCGCCGTACCGCGCGTAGACGAGGGTTTGGGTCGGGGTGGTGGCGAAGGGGGGCAGGCTGTGCAGGAGCACGCTCTGGCCCGGCACCATCTCCCAGGAGGCGATGGCGATGCGGCTGCCGGCCTCGGCGCTCAGCGCCTCGCGGTTGCGGAACCAGCCCGCGGCGTCGAGCCCGGCCAGCCGCCCGGCCAGCGCCGGGTCGGCCACCCGCACCACGTCGACCGCGACCGGGCGGCGCCCGTTGGCGTCGGGCTCGGCGACGATGCGCAGGACGGGGGCGTCGGCGCCCCCCGCATTAGGTGTGGGTCCGCTGGCGGCGCAGCCGGCGAGCGTCAGGGATAGGATAATCGCGAGGCGCTTCATGTCAGCCACCGCCGCCGGGCGCCGACTGGCCGGCACAGACGTAGCCCGCCGGGGTGTGGCGGTACCAGTTGCCGGTCGCCTCGGCGCAAGGGGCGAGCACGCGGTCGTTGCGCTGCGGCTGCGCCACCACCGGGGTTGAGGCCGGGGCCGGGACGGTGTCCACCTCGCGGCCCGCGGCCGGACGGTTGGTCACGACGAAGCCGTCCTCGTCCTCCTCGACGATCATCACGTAGCGGGCGCGCTTGGCGGGGTAGCGGATGCCGACGTCGTAGTCGCCGTCGGCCAGCTTCTCCAGGATCGCGCCGGGGCGGTCGCCGCCGAGCGGCGCGCAGCCCGTCCCGGCGAGCAGGACCGGCAGCAGCGCCGTCGCGGCGATCAGGGTTCGCATCATCGGGGTCTTCCTGCTCATGCCTGGCCTGCTCATGCCGGGATCGCCTGGCGCTGGGCGTTGGTGGCGACCGCGGCGGGGCCGGCGGCCTCCATCAGGTCGGGCGGGGTCGGCTCGATGCCGGCCTCGGCCAGCGTGCGGTAGACGGACCGCCAGACCAGCTCGGGCACGACGAAGCTGGCGTCGTAGTCCTCGACCCAGAAGAACAGGTTGTACTTGCACAGCCATTGTCCGTTGACGCCGCGGATGCCGTCATAGCGGACGAAGGCCGGGCCGCCGGTGGCGCTGGGCAGCACCTTGTCGGCGTTCTGCAGGGCGGTGGTCAGCAGGCCGCCCATCCGGCCGGGGTCGTGGCGGGCGTCGGCGTAATATTCCAGCTTCATCGACACCCGGTCGACCGCGCTGAAATTGATGACGGTCGCCTCCGACACCTTGGCGTTGGGCATGGCGACGATGAAGCCGGCGACGTTGCGGATGCGCACCGTGCGCCACGTCATGTCCACCACGACGCCGCGCACCAGATCGGTGATCTGGATGCTGTCGCCGATCTGGAACGGCCGCTCGATGTTCAGGACGATGCCGGAGAAGACGTTGGCGATGTTGGCCTGGATGGCGAGGCCGATGACCATGCCGACGAGGCCGGAGGCGGCGAGCAGGCTGGTGATCGGCTGCTTCAGCACGAAGGCGATGATGCCGCAGCCGGCGAAGCCGAAGACGATCAGGGTGGAGAAGCGGCGGACGATGCCGGGGATCTTGCGCTGGGTGCGGATCTCCAGCGGGGTCCAGACGAAGCGCTCCAGCGTGCGGTCGACCAGGATGGCCGGCACGATCCACCACAGCACGTTGACCCCGTTCACCACCATGGCGATCCCGCTCGGCGGCAGCGTCGCCACCGCCTGGTCCAGCGCAATGTTGCCGACGGACATCAGCAGTAGCGGCCAGGACAGGATGCGCATGAACAGCGTCTGGATCTTCCAGAACTGGCCGCGGTCGCGGCGGTCCATGACGGCGGCGAAGACCGCCAGCACGGCGCTGAAGATGGCGATGTAGACGAAGAAGTCGCGGTGGATGAAGTCGCGCGCCGCCGGGGAGTCCGGCGCCGCGACCACGCCGAAGTCGACGCGCGAGAAGTCCGGCTGCGGCCGCCCGAAGCCGACGTAGTTGGGATCGCCCTCGCTGCCGACCGAGGCGACGTCCTGCGAGATCCAGGCGCGCGACAGGCGCCAGCCGGGCGACGGCGCCAGCACCCGCTTGGCGCGGAGCTGGTCGAGCAGGGTGGAGCTTTCGCTCTCGCCCTCCAGCGCGCGGCGGAAGCGGTCGGCGAGGCCGGGGTCGGCGGCGGACGCGGTCTCCGCCGCGGCCATCGCCTTCAGCTTCTCCACGAAGTCGTTGGTGTCGACCAGCGACATGCCGAGAACGTCGGTGACGAACATCACCGTGTTGCGGTTCTGCGTCCGGTGGCGGAAGCTGACGCCGACGGTCTGGCTGCCGTAGGGCGGGCGCTGGTCGAAGACGTTCAGGGCGAAGCGCCCCTCGATCCGGTAGGCGACGTAGGTGGTGACCTCGCCGCGCTCCTCGCGGTAGGGCTTGCCCAGCTCGACCGGCTTGACCGCGTTGGTGAAGACGACGTCCGCCGGGTTGAAGGCGCCGCGGTAGCGGAACCAGATCGTCAGGTTCAGCGTCGCCTCGTTGGCGTCCGGGTTCAGGTCGCGGATCTCGTGGAGCTGGACGCCGGTGTAGATGACGTCCGTCTTGTACATGAAGCGGTCGTTGACGTAGAGCGCCCGGCCCTTGGTGACCTCCTCCAGGAAGTTGGAGACGCCGGCCTCGCGGATCGGCTGGAGCTGGGTCAGCGCCGCCACCGGGTTCAGGCCGTTGTAGGAGGCCATCATCACCGGCAGGGTCGCCTGGCCTCGCGCGTCGAAGGTCCAGGTGCCGACCGTGCCCTGGAAGGCGGTCTCGGCGCGGTCGTGGTCGGCGATGGCGCGGCGCAGCGCCTCGCCGTCCGGCTTGCCGGTGGCAACATTGGTCTTGGCGATGGCGCCGGCAATGAGGTCCACGCCGTCGGCGCCCAGCGCCGCCGCCCAGTCGGGCACCGCGTTGAAACGCTTCACATACTGGCCGTAGAAGCGCTGCGCCCGCTCGTTCGCCGTGTCGAACAGCACAGGCGAGGACACCAGCAGGCCGTGGCCGTAGGCTTCCGGGGTCAGCGCCTTGGGGTTGGCCTGCGCCTGGGCGACGATCTCGGTGCGGAAGGCCGAGGAGGCCATCTCCGAGCTGCCGGCGATCAGGTTGCGCACCCCGGCGTCGCGCAGCGCCACCACCACCCGCGCGCTGTCCACCGCCGAGCCGATGACGACGACGGCGCCGGTCGGCATCTTCTCCTTGACCGCCTGGGCCAGCGCCGGCAGGGCGGACGCACCGCCGCGGCCCGGCGCGAAGGTCCACTGGCCGACCAGCTTGGTGCCGAAGCGCTGGAGGATCGCGTCGAACTGCCCGGCCTGCGATGCCGCCTGCTCGCTGTCCTCGCGGACGATGGCGACGGTCGGCTCGCCGACCACGTTGCGCACGTAGTTGGCGAGGAAGCGCGTCTCGTGCGTGCGGTCCAGCGTGATGCTGAACAGCCAGGGGCTGGGCGCGGCGTCCGCCGGGCGGACCAGCGGGCGCGGGGCGATCAGCGGGATCTGGCGCTGGGCGTAGATCGCCGTCGCGCTGTCGGCGGCGTCCGGCGTGTGGCCGATCACCGCGAGGACGGAGGGGTCGTTGGAGACGCGCCGGGCGATCTCCAGCGACTTGCCCTTGTCGCCCTCGTCGTCGAAGGGCTTGACCAGCACGGGACGGCCGGCGATGCCGCCCGCCGCGTTGATGGTGTCGGCGCGCAGCGCCGCCCCCTTGCGCAGGGCCAGCCCCAGCGCCGCGTCCGGCCCGCTGAGCGGCCCGACGACGGCGACGGTCAGCGGCTCGCGCGCGCTGTCGCCGAGGAAGCCGGCGCGGACGACCAGGGAGACCAGCACGGTGACGAGCATCGCCGCCGCCAGGATCAGCGCGAAGCGCGCCTTCTTGGTCAGGTGCGACCAGCGCAGCGGCGGCCGGGAGCGGGGCTGGAGCGAGCTCAGCATGGGGTGGGCCTCGGGCGGTCCGTGTCGGGGTGGAAATAGCCCTCTCCCCTCTGGGGAGAGGGTGGCCCGGAGGGCCGGTGAGGGGGTTGCGCTTGTGCTGGACGTGCCTCCACGCGCAACCCCCTCACCCTGACCCTCTCCCCAGAGGGGAGAGGGAAAGCGGCAATCGGTCCGGTCATCCTCATTGCTCCTGCATCGCGTGCTGGAGGCCGTTGAGGACCGGCGAGAACACATAGTCGAGGATGGTGCGCCGCCCGGTCAGGATGCTGCAGGTCACGCGCACGCCGGGGAACAGCGCGTAGGTCTTGCCGCCGTAGTCGAAACGGGTCACCGGCAGCTCGACGCGGACCTTGTAGTAGGACTGCTTGTTGGCGTCGAGCAGGGTGTCCGGGCTGATCGTCCGCACCCGCCCCTCGATGTGGCCGAAGCGCGAGGCGTCGCCGCCGGCCAGAGTCACCACCACCGGCTGGTCGGGGCGGACATAGCCGATGTCCTGCACCGGCAGGCGGGCGTCCACCACCAGCTTGCCGTCGCGCGGCACCAGCTCCACCACCGTCTCGCCGGCCTTGACCACCGCGCCCTTGGTCGAGACGGCCAGCGTCTTGACGATGCCGTCCATGGGCGCCCGCAGGCTGCTGCGATCCAGGCTGTCCTGGTAGCGGGTCAGGCGCTGCGACAGTTCGTCGTGGTTGCGGCGGGCCTCGTCGAGGGCGTTGCGGCTCTCTTCCTCGTACTTGCGGCCGATCCACACCAGCTTGCTGCGCGCCTCGGCCAGCGCCGCCTCGGCCTGGGCCAGCGTGGCGCGGTCCTCGGCGATGGCGCTGCTGACGCGGGCGTCGTCGCGCAGCAGCTCCAGGTGCTTCATGCGGTTGGTGATCTCGCGCTTCAGCAGGGTCTCGCTGATGGAGAGCTGCTCGCGGATCAGCCCCTGCGCCACCTGGGAGCCGCCGATGCGCGCCCGCACGGCGGCCACCTGCTGCTCGCGCTGGGCGATGTCCTGGCGCTGGATGTCGAGGTCGGAGGCCAGCCGGTCGCGGCGGGCGCGGAACAGGTCGCGGGTTTGCGCCACCAGATCGGGCCGCTCGCGCAGCAGCCGCTCGGGGAAATCGATGGTCTCGCGGCGCCCGACCTCGGCCTCCAGCCGCGCGGTGTCGGCGGACAGCGAGCCGAGGCGCAGCTTCAACTCCTCCAGGTCGGCGCGGATCTTGGTCTGGTCCAGCTCGACCAGCGTCTGGCCGGCGGTGACCGAATCGCCCTCCTGCACCAGGATGTCGCGGACGATGCCGCCCTCGAAATGCTGGACCGACTGGTTGTAGGACAGCGGCACCACGTCGCCGGGCGCGCTGCTGGAGACGTTCAGCTCGGCGATCGCCGCCCAGCCGAGTGCGGCGAGGAAGGCGGCGATGCTGACGACGAACAGGCCGTCGCCGAAACGGCTTTCCGTGTCCGCGGGGTCTGGTCCCGGCAGGGGCGAGGGGATGGCGTTCGGCACGGCGAGGGCCGGAGCGGCGGCGGGCTTGCGGGTCAGCAGGGGAAGCGGCTTCATGGCGTCACCACCCCGGCCGCTTCACGGGCAGCCACGGTGCCGTTCGGTTGGTCGAGGTCGAGCACCAGCGAGGCGCCCTGGAGGATGCGCGGGTCGTGGGAGGCGATGATCACCGTGTGGCCGCTGCGCGCCAGCTCGATCAGCGTGCGGTAGACGGTGGCGGTGCCGTCCGAGTCCAGCCCGTCGGTCGGCTCGTCGAGCAGGATCAGCCGTCCGCCGACCGCCAGGGCGCGGGCCAGCGCCAGCCGGCGGCGGTGGCCGGTCGGCAGCTCGTGGCCGAAGTTGCGCAGCGGCGTGTCGAGCCCCTGGGCGCAGTCGGCCACCGTGCGGTCGGCCCCGGCGCGGTGCAGGACGGCGTGAAGCTCCGTCTCCGACAGGCGCGGGTTGGCGAGCAGCAGGTTCTCGCGGATCGTGCGGTTGAGGAACACCGGCTCCTGCGGCAGCAGCCCGATCTGCTGGCGCCACCAGGAAGGGGCGAATTTGCGGATGTCCACGCCGTCGGCCAGCACGGCACCCTCCTGCGGGTCGGCCAGCCCGGCGATCAGGCGGATCAGCGTCGATTTGCCGGAGCCGTTGCGGCCCTTCAGCACCAGGATGTTGCCGGCAGGCACCGACAGGTTCAGCCGGCGCAGCAGCGGCGTGACGCCGCCCGGCGGGGTGAAGGTCAGGTCGCGCAGTTCCAGCGTGCCGGCGTAGCGGGGCAGGCTGGTGCCGCCGGTCGGCTCGACCGCGGTGCGGGCGAACTGCTCCAGCCGCGCCTGCGCCTGCCGGGCCATCGCCAGGGACTCGCCGATCTGGGCCAGCCGGGTGAAGGGGGCCAGCGCCCGGCCGACCAGCAGGTTGATGCCGATCAGCGACCCGACGTCCAGCTCGCCGCGCACCACCAGAACGGCGCCGGTGGCGATGACCGCCACGCCCTGGAGCGCCTGGAGGCTCTGCGCCGCCGACTGGGCGCGGCCCTGGCGCATCGACATGCGCTCGCGGACCACGCGCAGCGCCTTGGCCGCGCGCTGCCAGTCGCCGAGCAGCGGCTTGGCGCCGCCGAACAGGGCGACCGCGTCGCGCCCGACGATGGCGGTGGTGACCAGCCCCTGGGCGTCGGCGCCGGCTTGGGCGAGGTCGCGCCCGACCGCGCGCATGTCCGCCTGGGCCAGCAGCCCGGCGGCGATGGCCAGCAGCGTGAAGAGGAGGCAGATCGCCGCCAGCGGCCAGGAGATCAGCGCCACCACGAGGATGAAGCCGAGCGCGAAGGGCAGGTCGAACAGCGTCGCGAGGTTGGCGGAGCCGAGCGCGGAGTCGATCTGCTCCGGCGCCCGCAGCGCCTCGCGCCGGGCCGCGTCGCCCTCCGCCGATCCGGCGCCGCTGCGCGCGGTCATCAGGATGCCGAAGGCCCCGGTGGTCAGACGCTCGTGCTCGGCCCGCCCGATGCGCCCGGCGATGCCCAGCCGGACGTGGCGGAACAGATGCTCGAAGGCGATGGACAGCACGACGCCGACGGTCAGCGCCGCCAGCGTGGAGTCGACGCCGTGCGTCACGTACCGGTTCAGCACCAGCATCGTGTAGAAGGAGGAGGCCAGCCCGAGCAGGTTCGCCGCCAGAGACGCCGCGAAGACGCGGGCGGTCAGCCGCAGGTTGGCGCGCAGCCGCAGCACCAGCAGGCCGATGGCGCCGCCGCTCATCGCTGGTCTCCCGTGCCGCGGCGGCCCTGATCACGCTGGCCGGGATCACGTTGGCCCTGATCGCGGAAAGCGCCGCGGCCCGGTGCGGTCAGCTTCGGCATCGGCTTGGTTTGGATGTCGGTGGCGTTCAGCCGTCCCATGGCGGCGAGCAGGCGGTAACCGGCCAGCACCAGCTCCGTCTCCGCCGCCGCGGCGTCGCTGCGCGCGTTGATCAGCGTCGTCTCGCCCGAGAGGATGTCGATCAGCGACCGGGTGCCCAGCTCGCGCTCCGACCGCGCCACGTCGAGGAAGCCGGCGGCGAGGCTCGCCTGATCGTTCAGCAGCTGCACCTGGGCGCGGGCGCTCTCCAGCCGGTTCCAGCTGTTGCGGACGGTCTCCAGCACCGTGCGCTCCTGGTCGGCCCAGGTGGCGTCGGCGGCCCGCAGGTCGGCCTCGGCCAGACGGATGCTGTTGAGCGCGGTCAGGCCGGTGTTCAGCGAGAAGGTGACCTGGAGCTTGAACAGCAGCTCGTTCTGCCGCCCGGACTGGCCGGCGACGTCGCGCTTGATGTTGTGTTCCACGAAGCCGTCGATCCGCGGGTAGAGGGTGCGGCCGCGCACCGCGGTCACCGCCTCCTGCGCCGCCGCGGTGGTCAGGGCCAGTTCCTGAAGGCGCGGGTTGTGGCGGCGCGCCTCCTCCACCGCCGCGTCCATCGACACGGGCAGGCCGGCGCGCGTCATCGCCAGGACCTGGGCGTTGCTGACCTGGAAGGGGACATGGCCGAAGAAGGCCTGGAAGCGGCTCTGCGCGGTCTGCGTCGCCTCCTCCGCCGCCACGCGGCGGGCCTGGGCGCCGGCCAGCTGGCTCTTGGCCTGGAGGACATCGGTGGAGAAGCCGAAGCCCTCCTGAAGCCGCACCTCCTCAAGCCCGGTCTGGCGCCGGATGTTGTCTTCGGACTGGCGGGCGAAGGCGAGCAGCTGGTGGGCGCGGACGAGGCTGGCGTAGGCGGTGAGGCCCTCCACCAGCAACTCCTGCCGGGTGCGCTCCACCGCGATGTCGGCGCGGACCAGCGTCACCTGGGCGCGCCGGATGTCGGCGTTGGTCGCGTCGAAGTCCCAGATCAGCTGCGTCGCCCGCGCTGAAAACTGCGAGGCGTTCATGTCGGTGTTGGGCAGGCCCGCCGGCTTGGTCGTGCTCTCGCGCCCGCCGTTGGCCGACAGGCTCAGCGTCGGGAACCAGCCGCCATGGCTGACCCGCAGGGCGTTGCGCGCCCCGTCGGCGGCGGCCTCCGCCCCGCGCAGGCGGTCGTGGCTCTCCGTCGCCTTGCCGATCAGCGCCACCACCTCGTCGCGCGGAGACGCAACCAGAGATTGTGGCGCTCCGGTCAGGAGCGGAAGCGCAACCGTGGCGATAAGACAAAACTTGTGCATGAGGGTCCTGGAGATCGCCGCATGTCTAAGCCGTTTGGCTTACAGCGATGATGATCTTAGTCGAGAACTCTCATACTCATTTAGGACAAAACAGTATCCAAATACCTAAAAATGCGACGAATTCTGTCAGTCGATCATGAAGTTTCTGCAACCGGCACAATCGTCGGGGCATGGGTTGTGACGTGATGTGTGTCTGCGCTGTGAACGGCCATCGCCCAGTCCCCCGCGTGTGCATCCACTCCGTTCTGCACAACCGGAACATTGTCCGGCAGACCCAGGCCGGAGGAGAGCAGCGCCGCGTAGTCGAAGCGTCCGTGGTCGGCCTGAGCCGCTGGCGCTGGCGATGCGGCCAGCGGCTGGCTGTGCAGCTGCGCCGCGACGGTGGCCTGCACGTCGAAGGCGACGCCGGCCACCACGCGGCTGCTGCCGTCGGCCATGGTCATGCTGGTGGTGCCGAGGATGTGGTTGCCGGCCAGCGTCGTGTCGGCCAGCGTCGGTCCGGTCAGGGTGGCCGCGGTGGCGATGGAGAGGATGCCGGCGTCGGCCAGCGTGCGCAGCTCGCCCGGCTGGCTCACCCCGTCGCCGTCGTCCTGCCAGACCTGGAGCGTGGCGAAGCTCTCGTCCGCGGCGTCGATGCGCCCGTCGTGGTTGCTGTCGAGCGAGGCGAGCGCCTCCAGGCTGCTGTTGAAGCCTTTTCCGAAGTGCTCCGACACCAGTTCGCGCCCGTCGTCGATTTGCCCGTTGTGGTTGTCGTCGCGCACCAGCAGGGCGTTGCCCTTGCCGACCCAGCCGGTGCGGTCGGCCACGCCGTCGCCGCTGACGTCGAACAGGACGCCGTCGGTCAGCGCCCGCAGGGCCAGCCCGTCGCCGGCCATGTCCAGCACGATGGGGTCGCTGGCGACGGTGGTCAGCTTGACGTTGTCGACGCGCAACACCGGGTTGACGCTGTTGTCGCTGGTGTCGGAGGTGCCGAAGCCCAGCGTCAGGGTGGTGTTGGCGGGGATCACCACGCTAAACTTGCCGTTGGCGCTCGCCTCCTTGGCGAGCAGGGTGACCACGCCGTTGACGCTGACGAAGGCGAAGTCGTGATAGCCGGGGTCGGAGAAGATGAAGGTCCAGTCGAAGGTCAGCGTCGTGTCCTTCGTCACCGTGACGGTGCTGGCCAGCTTCATCGCGTGGCCGAAGGACGGGATGGTGCCGGTCGCCGCCGCGATGGAGCCGTGGGCGAGGCCGAGGAAGTCCTCGAGCTGCGTCGGCGACTGCCCGCCCGCCGAGGTCAGGGTGCCCTCATGGCCGTCGCCGGTCGCGCCCACCGTGGCGCCGCCGGTGTAGCTCCAGCCGGTCAGCCCTTTGTCGAAGGTGCCGTTGGGGATCAACACGCCGGGATGCAGGGTGACGGTGTCCGTCGCGGCGGAGAAGGCGCTGCCGTCGCCGAGGGTGATGGCGGTCTTGGAGCCGGCGCTGCCCGTGGTCTGGTCCCAGGCGCGTATGGTCAGGGCGCCGTTGACGGTGGCCGGCACCGCGGCGTTGGGCTGGAAGTAGAGCCGGTCGGTCGCGCGCAGCAGAAGGGCGGAATCGCTGTCGTTGACCGCGCCGACGAGGTTCCAGGTCGCACCGTTGTCGGTGGAGAACCACCAGCGGCCATAGCTCTCGTTGGTGCCGGTCAGGGCGATGCCGACGACGGCCCCGGCGTCGGTGTCGGTGACGTTGGCGGGGCCGCTGCCGTTCAGCCCGACCAGCTTGGACACCGCGAAGCCGGCCGTGCCCGCGGTGGGGGCGGCCAGGGCCTCCGCCGCCACGGTGACGTCGAGGTTGGTGTCGATCAGGACGGGGGAGGCGTTCGGCGGCGCCACGGTGACGCCGATGGTCGCGGTCGCGGTCAGCGGCCCGCCGGCCCCGCCGTTGCCGAGATCGTTCACGACGATCCGGATGGCGTCGGCCCCGGTGTAGGAACTGGCCGTGTAGAGGACCCCGTTGGCGGCGCCGAGCAGCCCGTTGATGGTGGCGAGCGTCGCGCGGATGGTGACGCTGTCCGTTCCGTTGCCGGTGATGACGGCGTCCCAGCCGGCGCTGGCCAGGGTCAGCGTGCCGTGGCCGGCGGTCAGCGTGACCAGCATCGGCAGCGCGCCGGCGTCGACGTCGGACACCGACAGGCCGGTGACCGCCACCGCCACGCCCTTCATCGTCGCCAGCGCCGTCGTGCCGGCGGTGATCTGCGGCGCGTCGTTGACGGGGGTGACGGTTCCGGTCAGGGCGATGGTGTCGGCGCTGTAGACGGTGCTGCCGCCGACGCCGGTCGTCAGGTCGACGCGGCCGCCGGTGACGACAGGGGCGCCGCCGTCCTCGATCAGCCGGACGGTCAGGGCCGGTGTGGTGCCGTTCCAGTCGGCTGCGGGAAGGAAGCGCAGCAGCGCGCTGGCGGCGACGACCAGGGCCGAGCCTTCCGCGACCGCGCCGACGGTGATCCAGGCGAAGCCCGACCAGTACTGCCAGACGCCCTGGCCGGCGGTTGCCGCGTTGCCGACGATGGCGACGCCGGCGAAGCCGTTGGCGGAGGAGCCACCCGGCACCGCGTCCGCCGGGTCGGAGAACAGATGACCGAACAGGGCGGTGACGCTGGTGCCCGCCGGATTGACGGTGTCCTCGGCGATGGTCGGCAGGGTTGCCGTCGTGCCGGTCGCCACCGGGGCGTCGTTGACCGGAAGGACGGCGCCGGTCAGCGCGATGGTTCCGGCGCTGTAGGCGGTGCTGCCGCCGACGTTGGTCGCGTCGACCCGCGCGCCGCTGGCGATCGGGCCGTGCGACGTGTCGACCAGCCGGACGGTCAGGGGCGGGGTGGTGCCGTTCCAGTTGGCGGCGGGAACGAAGCGCAGCGCCGTGTTCGCCGCCAGCAGCAGGCCGTTGCCGCCGCTGGCCGCGCCGATGTCGGCCCAGGCGGCGCCGGTCCAGTACTGCCACGCCCCTTGCGCCGCGATGGCGGCGTTGCCGACCACCACGATGCCGGCCAGCGTGTCGGCCGCCGAGCCGCCGCTCACCGCGTCGGCGGCGTCGGAGAACAGATGGCCGAACAGGCTGGAGACGGTGGCGCCCGCCGGGTTGGCGGTGTCCTCGGCGATGGTCGGCAGGACGGCCACGGTGCCGGTGGCGACCGGCGCGTCGTTGACCGGGGTGACGGTGCCGGTCAGCGCGACGGTACCGGCGCTGTAGGCGGTGCTGCCGCCAACGCTCGTCAGGACAACCCGCCCGCCGCTGGTCACGGCCCCTTGCGAGTCGTCGATCAGCCGGACGGTCAAAACCGGGGTGGTGCCGTTCCAGTTGGCGGCGGGAACGAAGCGCAACGCCGTGTTGGCGGATAGCAGCAGGGCGTTGCCGTCCGAGGCGGCCCCCACGGCGCTCCAGCCCGTGCCGGTCCAATACTGCCAGACACCTTGCGCGGTCGCCGCGTTGCCGACGACGGCGATGCCGGCGAAGCCGTTGGCGGCGGACCCGCCCGCCACCGTGTCCGTCGCGTCGGAGAACAGGTGGGCGAACAGGCTGGAGACGGTGGCGCCCGCCGGGTTGGCGGTGTCCTCGGCAATCGTCGGCAGGGTGGCGGTCGTTCCGGTGGCGATCGGGGCGTCGTTGACCGGGGTGACGGTGCCGGTCAGTGCGACGGTGCCGGCGCTGTAGACGCTGCTGCCGCCGACTCCGCCGGTCAGGTCGACGCGGCCGCCGGTGACCAGCGGCGCGCCGCCGTCCTCGACCAGCCGGACGGTCAGGGTTGGGGTGGTGCCGTTCCAGTTGGCGGCGGGAACGAAGCGCAGCGCCGTGTTGGCGGACAGCAGCAGCCCGTCGGCGTCGCTCGCCGCGCCGATGCCGGCCCAGGCGGTGCCCGTCCAATACTGCCACGTCCCCTGCGCCGCGGTCGCGGCGTTGCCGACCACCACCACGCCGGCGAAGCCGTTGGCCGTCGAGCCTCCGCTGACCGCGTCGGCGGCGTCGGAGAACAGGGCGCCGAACAGGGCGGTGACGGTGGTGCCCGCCGGGTTGGCGGTGTCCTCGGCAATCGTCGGCAGGGTCGCTGTCGTGCCGGTCGCCACCGGGGCGTCGTTGACGGCGCTGACCGCGGTGGTCAGGGCAACGGTGCCGAGGCTGTAGCGGCTGTCGCCACCCGCCCCCGTCGCGTCCGCCCGCTCGCCGCTGACGACCGGCCCTTGCGAGTCGTCGATCAGCCGCACCATCAGGCTTGGCGGCACGCCGTTCCAGTTGGCGGCGGGCAGGAAACGCAGCGTGGCGTCGGCGGCCAGCAGCAGGGCGTTGCCGTCCGACACCGTTCCCACAGCGGCCCAGGCGGAGCCCGTCCAATACTGCCAGACACCTTGCGCGGTCGCCGCGTTGCCGACGATGGCGACGCCGGCGAAGCTGTTAGCGGCGGACCCGCCCGCCACCGTGTCCGTCGCGTCGGAGAACAGGTGACCGAACAGGCTGGAGACGGTGGCGCCCGCCGGGTTGGCGGTGTCCTCGGCAATCGTCGGCAGGGTGGCGGTCGTTCCGGTGGCGATCGGGGCGTCGTTGACCGGGGTGACGGTGCCGGTCAGCGCGACGGTGCCGGCGCTGTAAACGCTGCTGCCGCCGACGCCGGTCGTTAGGTCGACGCGGTTGCCGGTGACCAGCGGCGCGCCGCCGTCCTCGACCAGCCGGACGGTCAGGGCGGGGGTGGTGCCGTTCCAGTTGACGGCGGGAACGAAGCGCAGCGCCGTGTCGGCGGCCAGCAGCAGGCCGTCGGCGTCGCTCGCCGCGCCGATGCCGGCCCAGGCGGTGCCCGTCCAGTACTGCCACGTCCCCTGCGCCGCGGTCGCGGCGTTGCCGACCACCACCACGCCGGCGAAGCCGTTGGCCGTCGAGCCTCCGCTGACCGCGTCGGCGGCGTCGGAGAACAGGGCGCCGAACAGGGCGGTGACGGTGGTGCCCGCCGGGTTGGCGGTGTCCTCGGCAATCGTCGGCAGGGTCGCTGTCGTGCCGGTCGCCACCGGGGCGTCGTTGACGGCGCTCACCGCCGTGGTCAGGGCGACCGTGCCGAGGCTGTAGCGGCTGTCACCGTCCGCCGCCGTCGCGTCCGCCCGTTCGCCGTTGGTGACCGGCCCCTGCGAATCGTCGATCAGCCGCACCGTCAGGCTTGGCGGCACGCCGTTCCAGTTGGCGGCGGGCAGGAAACGCAGCGTGGCGTCGGCGGCCAGCAGCAGGGCGTTGCCGTCCGACACCGTTCCCACAGCGGCCCAGGCGGAGCCCGTCCAGTACTGCCATTGTCCCTGGGTGGCGTCGGCCGGATTGGCGATCACCGCCACACCGGCGAAGCCGTTGCCGACGGCGCCGAACACCGCGTCGGTCGGGTCGGAGAACAGCCCGCCGAACAGCGCCGCCACGCTGGCGCCCGCCGGGTTGGCGCTGTCTTCGGTGACGGCGGCGAGGACCGCCGTCGTGCCCGTCGCCACCGGGGAGCCGTTGACCGGAGTCACCTCCAGCGTCAGCGGGACGACGTCCGCCGACAGCGGGGTGGTGCCGCCGACGCCGGTCAGCGTGAACAGCCGGTGCTCGGCGCCGCTGAACCCCTCGGTCCACGCGCTGTTCACCGCCCGCAGCCCGAGCGACGGGGTGGTGCCGTTCCAGTTGTCGGCCGGCAGGAAGCGCAGCAGGGCGCTGCCCGGAAGCACGAGCGCCGCGCCGTCGCCGACCGTGCCCACCGTCCGCCACGCCCCGCCGTCCAGGCTGTACTGCCAGACGCCGGAGGTGGAATCGGGGTTCGCCACCACGGCGACGCCGATCACGCTGCTCCCGGCCTCGCCGGGCCGGAACATCGCCTCGATCAGATGGAAGACGGCGAAGCCGGCCGGGGCCGCGGTGCCCTCGGCGATCGCCAGCGCCTTTGTGAAGGCGGCCGCGTCGAAGCCGGACGAGAGGGTGGGCGCCGCCACCGGCGGCACCGTCACCGGCAGGGCGTTGGCCGCGGCTTCGAGCGCTCGGGCCACCTGCTGCTGGATTTGCGCGGCGACGGCGAAGGGGTCGCTGGTCAGCGTCCGGGTGACCGGCGTGGTGGCGGGCGTCGCGCCGGAGGAGGGGGCGGGGGCCGTGACGCCGGGCGTGACGGTGTCGGCGCTCTTGGCGGTGCCGGCCACGTCGAAGCTGATCGCCTTCAGCGCCGGCTCGCTTCCCATGCCGGACTTGGCCGGTGCAGGCGACGATTCGCCCTTCGCCGCTGCCGCGTCGGGGGAGGCATCGGCAGCGGGCTTATCGGCAGCCTTGTCGCCGTCTTCGCCCTTCGCCTCCTCCTTGGCG
Organism: Azospirillum brasilense; assembly: GCF_007827815.1. GTDB lineage: Bacteria > Pseudomonadota > Alphaproteobacteria > Azospirillales > Azospirillaceae > Azospirillum > Azospirillum brasilense_C. The sequence continues at coordinate 94,768 of NZ_VITH01000015.1, read as the reverse complement.
TCGTCCTTCTCGCCGCCCTCCTTGCCCTCGGCCGGAGCTTCGGCAACCTGCTCGCCCGCCTTTTCTGCATTGGCCTTTTCACCGCCGCTCTTGTCGCCGTCTGCCTTGGCGCCCTCCTTGGCCGCCTCGCCCGCGGGCGGCGGGTTGGCGAGATCGGCCAGCGCCTTGTTCTCGGCGGACACCGGAACCTCGCTGCCCTGGGCGTTCTGCTGCACCGTCTCCGCCGTCTGGCGGGCGGCGGCGAGCGCCTGTCCGGGCGCGCGTCCGTCCGCCAGCGCCTGCCCGAGCGCCGCGTTGAAGGCGGCACCGGACCCGCCCAGCGCCTGCACCGCCTGCTGCACGTTCTGCCCGCTGGCCAGCGCCGCGATCAGCCCGTCGCTCTTCACGCCCTTGGCGGTTTCCGCCGACAGGGACAGCGCGGTCGAGACGGTCTGCTGCGCCGAGCCCAGCGCGCCGGCCATCTCCTGTCCGCCGGACAGCGCCCGCCCCAGGGCGTCGCCGAAGCCGCCGGCCGCCGCGCCGTCGAGCCCGGCGGCGGCGGCGAAGGTCTTGACCGTGGCCGCCACATTCTGGCCGGACGAGAGCGAGGCGACCAGCGCGTCCGCCGGCTTCGCCGGCACGGCGGCGGCCTCCTGCCGGGCCGCCATGTCCGTCTGCGCCCGTGCTGAGGCGCCAAGCGCCGCGTCGGGTGCGGCGCCCTGCGCCAGCGCGTCGTTCAGGACGCTGGTGAAGGCGGGGGTGCCGGCCAGGGCGCCGCCCGCCCCGTCCGTCTTTCCGGCGGCCAGCGCGCCGAGCAGGCGCGCGCCGTCGGTCTGCTCAACGGCGACGGATGTGGTTTGAACCGCGCCGGCCGCGCTCAGCGCCTGCGCCTCGGCAACGGCGCCGGCCGCGTCGGCGCCGCTGGACAGGGCGTGTTCCAGCGCTTGGGCGAAGTGACCGCCCGGGGCGGGGCCGAGCGCCGTCACGGCGTCCTGCACCCCTACGCCGGAGGCGAGCGCCGCGGCGAGCTTGTCGGAGGGCGAGATGGGAACGGCCTCCGGCGCCGTCGGGGCGGCGGGAGGAGCGGTCAAGGCCTGCGACAGGGCGGCGATGGGGTCGGCGGCGCCCGCCGGGCGGGCCGCCGGGTCCATCACCCCGCTGAACAGCGCGGCCGACAAATCGGACGCCGCCTTCGAATTGGCGGCGTTGTCCGGCCCGAGTCCCTGCCCCTGGGCCAGCGCGACGGCCAAGCGCTGCTCTCCGGTCAGAGCCGCAGTTTCCTGCGCGGCTTGCGCCATGCGCGCCGCCGTGCCGGCGGCGACCCGGCTCGCCTGCGCAATGGCGTCGTCGGGCGTGGCGCTGGCGCCGACCCCCGCCGCGACGTCGCGCATCCAGCCGTCCGCCACGCTGCCCGCGGCGCCTTCCGGCAAGCCCTGTCCGGTCAGTGCCGCCGCCAGCTTCTCCTGAACCGCCTTCAGCGCGCCGGGATCGCCGCCCAGCAGCACCGCCGCCGCTTCGGACGCCAGGGCATCGGGGATGGTCAGGAGCGGAGTGGTGGCGTTCAGGGTATCCGGCATGGTGGCCCTCTCGCCGTCTCGGCGGTCGCATCTCGGGAGTGTCCATAACAAAGTGATTTGCTGAAAAATGTCTAAATACAGACGACATTTTTTCAGGGGGAAGAGCTGTTTTGTTTCGCGGAGAGGATGTGCAACCTCATCCGTCCTTAGTAATTCCGTGGTTATTCATATGAGAGCCGACGCATGCAGGCGATGCCTGTGCTGTTGTCTTCGAAATTTATCCTAAGTTGTATCGTAACAGCGTCTGGTCGCCGACGATGGTGACGAGCGGTGCCATCGCCGCCTGTTGCGGGAGGGCGCCTCCGCAGGGTGGCCGCGGTTGTTCCGGGCGCACAGGCTCCACACTGTCCTCCGGTTGTCCAAAGCGATGCCGGGCCGGGATTTCCATAGTCCGATCAGGGACATGCCGAGCGGCCGCGATTGTCGCAACGGCGACGTTGCCCCCTTGCGGAGCCGGCGGCTTGATGATTAGAATGAGAATTATTCGCACTCAGACGATCAGCGCAGACCCTCTGGCTTTTTGAAACCGACACGGGGCCGGTCGCAAACGCTGCGTCACATCTGCACCTTTAAATTGAGGAACGGCTCTATGCTACATTCTTGCGGCACGGACGCTCCGCGTCCAACCGCCCGCCGCCGCGGTGCCGCCGGCCCCGTGCAGGACGTCTTTGCGCCGGGACTGCGCCCGGTCGCCATGGCGGTTTGTTTTGCCAGCGCCGTCCTCGCGGGCGGCCTTCCCTTCGCGCCGGCCGCGCAGGCGCAGACGGCGGCGGCCCGCACGATCGACGCCAACGTGCCGGCGGGGCCGCTGGACGCCGCGTTGCGCGGCTTCGCCGCCCAGGCCGGGGTGAGCATCGCCGTGGACCCGGCTCAGGTCCGGGGAAAGACCTCCCAGGGGCTGCGTGGAGCGACGACGGTCGAGGACGGCTTCCGCCGCCTGCTGGACGGCAGCGGTTATCAGCTCGCGGGCACGCCGTCGGGGTACGGCCTCGTCGCGCAAGGCTCCACGCCGGTCGCGAATGCCCCGGCCGGGGCGACGGTGCTGCCCTCCGTCCAGGTGTCGGCCAACGCCGGCGCGCTGCCGGGCGAGCCGCCGCCGCCCTACGCCGGCGGTCAGGTGGCGCGCGGCGGCACGCTGGGCCTGCTGGGCACCAGGAACACGCTGGACACCCCGTTCAGCACGACGAACTACACCGCCGAGCTGATCGAGAACCAGCAGGCGCGCACGGCAGCCGACACGCTGGTCAACGATTCGTCGGTGCGCACGACCACCGGCGGCAACGGCTTCGACGACACCTTCCAGATCCGCGGCTTCGCCGTTCCGTCCGGCGACGTCGGCTTCAACGGCATGTACGGGCTGGTGTCCTCCAACCGCGTGCCGTCGCAGATCATCGAGCGGATCGAGCTGCTGAAGGGGCCGGGCGCGCTGATGAACGGCATCGCCCCGAACGGCAGCATCGGCGGCGGCATCAACATCCTCAGCAAGCGCGCCGGCGACCAGCCGCTGACCCGCGTGACCGGGCTCTACCAGAGCGACGCCAACTTCGGCGTCCATGTCGACACCGGGCGCCGCTTCGGTGAGAACAACGCCTGGGGCGTGCGCTTCAACGGCCTGCTGCGCGGCGGCGAGGCCTCGATCGAGGACGGCGACGTCAAGACCGGCCTCGGCTCGCTGGCGGTGGATTACCGGGGCGAGCGGCTGCGCTGGTCGCTCGACGGCATCATCCAGCGCGACGACACCGACAATTTCCGCCCGCAGATCAGCATCCTGCCCACGACGACGGCGATCCCGTCGCCGCCCGACGCGCGCAGCAACTGGTACCCGAACACCACGCTGGTCCAGAAGGACAAGACCATCGCCTCGAACATCGAGTTCGACGTGACGGAGTGGCTGACCGCCTACGCCGGCATCGGCTACCGCGACGGTACCAACGATCAGGTGTTCCCGCAGTCCAACCCCGCCGTGAACGCGCTTGGCAACTTCACGGTCCGCAACTCCTACTACGACTCCTACAGCGAGACGGTCAGCGGCACGGCCGGCGCGCGCCTGCGCTTCGAGACGGGTCCGGTCCGCCACCAGCTCAACATCGGCTACACCGGCTTCCAGCGGGAGGAGGGCAACGCCTACATCCAGGCCGCCGGCTCGGCCCCGTCGAGCATCTACAACCCGGCACCGCTGCCAGTCATCACCGCGCCGCGCACCGATCCGCGCAAGTCGGCCGAGACGACGCTGAGCAGCATCGCCATCGCCGACACGCTGTCCTTCGTCAACGACCGCGTCCTGCTGACGCTCGGCGTGCGCGACCAGACGGTGAAGGTGAAGGGTTTCAGCACGACGACCGGCGCGCAGACCAGCAGCTACGACGCCAGCGCCACGACGCCGCTTGCCGGTCTGGTCGTCAAGCCGCTGGAGAATGTCGCGGTCTACGGCAACTACGCCGAGGGCCTGTCGCGCGGCACCATCGTCGGCGCCGGCTACGCCAACACCGGCGCGGTGCTCGAACCCTACAAGTCGAAGCAGCTCGAGGGCGGCGTCAAGGTCGATTGGGGCACCATCACCACGACCGCCGCGCTGTTCCAGATCACCCGCCCCAGCTCGATCCGCACCGCGTCCAACGAGCTGGCCTATGACGGCGAGCAGCGCAACCGCGGCCTGGAGCTGTCCGCCTACGGCGAGATACTCCCCGGCCTGCGCGCCATGGCCAGCGCGACCTTCCTGAAGCCGGAGCTGACGAAGACCGCCGTCGCCTCGGAAGAGGGCAACGACGCCGCCGGCGTGCCGGACAAGAGCTTCTCCGCCAGCCTGGATTGGGACACGCTGTGGGTCGAGGGTCTCGCCCTCAACGGGCGGGTGATCCACACCTCCGGCTCCTACCTGACCAACGCCAACACGCTGCGTTTCGACGGCTGGACCCGCTTCGATATCGGTGCCCGCTACACCACCGACGTGTCGGGCAAGCCGGTCGTGCTGCGCGCCAGCGTCGAGAACCTCTTCGACAAGGAGTACTGGCTGACCACCGGCACCTACGTGACCGTCGGCTCGCCGCGGACGGTGCTGCTGTCCGCCACCGTCGATTTCTAAATCCGCCAAGCCATTCCTTTGGATGACGTCATGAACAAACTGTCCCTCGCCCTCATCGCCGCGCTGGGCTTCGCCATGCCCGCCGCCATGCCCGCCCAAGCCCACCAGATCTGGATCGAGCAGCCCGAGCAGGGCAACGCCACGATCCGCTTCGGGGAGTTCGGCGAGAACCTGCGCGAGGTCTCGCCCGGCCTGCTCGACAAGTTCGGCAAGCCGGCCGCCACCCTCCTCTCCGCCAAGGGCGAGCAGAAGGCCGAAGCCGCCAAGACCGCCGACGGCTTCGCGCTGCCCTTCAAGGCCGCCAACGGCGAGAGCATCGTCGCCGAGGACACGCTCTACCCGCTCTACACCTGGAAGCAGGGCGACAAGGAGACCACCAACTGGTTCCACCCCGCCGCGCGCCTGATCACCGGCTTCGCCGAGCAGGCGCCGAAGCTGACGCTGGATCTGGTGCCCACCGGCAAGCCCGGCCAGTTCAAGCTGGTCTTCCAGGGTCAGCCCAAGGCCAAGACCAAGGTGATGCTGGTCACCCAGTCCGGCTGGGCCAAGGAGGAGCACAGCGACGAGCAGGGGCTGGTCACCTTCGACCTGCCGTGGAAGGGCACCTACGTGGCCGAGGTCAGCCTGAACGAGCGCACCCCCGGCGAGCGCCAGGGCGCCAACGGTGCCGAGAAATATGACGGCGTCAGCTATGTCACCACGGTGACCTACGTCCACCCCGACGGTCTCGCGCCTGTCCCCGCCGGCCCGGCGGCGACGCCCAACAAATGACCTCCGTGGCCGGACGGGTCCGCAGGTTTGGCCCGCTCGTCTCGCGCATAGCCGCCGCCCTGTTCGGCGGCTATGCGCTGGCGGCACTCGCCAGCGTGGCGGTGCTGGCGCTTCCCATGAGCACGCCGCAGGCGGTGCTCACCGGCGAGATGGCGAGTTTCCTCGTCTACGCCGCCGCCGTGCTCTGGGTCTTCGCGGTCCGCAGCGCGCTGCGCGCCTGGGCGGGCCTTCTTGTCGTGGCCGCGCCGCTGTTGCTGGCGGCGTGGTCGGTCTGGTGATGGGGAGCCGAGCGTGACGACGGACCAACAAGCGCGCCCCGACGGCCGTGGCCTTCGCCAGAGCATGTCCGACCTGCACACGTGGGTCGGGCTGCTTCTCGGCTGGGTGCTCTACGCGATGTTCCTCACCGGGACGGTGTCCTACTTCAAGGACGAGCTGTCGCAATGGATGCGCCCCGAGCTGCCGGCGCAGAGCGGGGTTCCGGATCAGGCCGTGGTGGCCCAGCGGGTGGCCGACGAACTGGTCGCCCTGGTGCCGGGCAGTCCGCAATGGAGCCTGCGCCTGCCGGACGCCCGCAACAACAGCGTCTACGCCTTCTGGCGCACCGCCGGGGCGGCTCCCGGCCAGCGCGGTTTTGGCGAGGGCAATTTCGACCCGGCGACCGGGCAGACGGTGTCGTCGCGCGCGACGCTGGGCGGCGACTTCTTCTATCGCTTCCATTTCCAGTTCCATTACATGCCGGTGGTGTGGGGACGCTGGATCGCCGGCGTCGCAGCGATGTTCATGCTGGTGGCCATCGTCAGCGGGGTCATCACCCACAAGAAGATCTTCGTCGATTTCTTCACCTTCCGCTGGGGCAAGGGGCAGCGCTCCTGGCTCGACGCGCACAACGCGCTGTCGGTGTTCGGGCTGCCGTTCCACGCCATGATCACCTACACCGGGCTGGTGACGCTGATGGCGCTCTACATGCCCTGGGGCCAGCAGGCGGGGATCAAGACCGCGGCGGACCGCCAGCAGCTCAACGCCGAACTCAGCGCCTTCATCCAGCCGGGCAAGCCCAGCGGCGAAAAGGCGCCGCTCGCCTCGATCGAGGACATGGTGCGCCACGCCCAGGAGCGCTGGGGCCGCGACGGCGTCGGGCGGGTCACCGCCACGCATCCCGGCGACGCGGCGGCGCGGGTGGCGGTGGCGCGCGGCGACGGCGGACGCGTGTCGATGAGTCCGCAGTATCTGGAATTCGAAGGGACCACCGGCAAGCTGCTGGCCGTCCATGAAGGGGTGGGGCCGGCGGCGGAGACGCGCGGCGTGCTCTACGCCCTGCATCTGGGGCGCTTCAGCGACTTGGTGACGCGCTGGCTCTATTTCCTGGTCAGCCTCGCCGGCACCGCCATGGTGGGCACCGGTCTGGTGATGTGGACGGTGAAGCGCCGGCAGAAGCTGCCCGATCCGGCCCGGCCCCATGTCGGCTTCCACGTCGTGGAGCGGCTGAACATCGCCAGCATCGCCGGCCTGTCGGTCGCCATGGCGGCCTTCCTGTGGGCGAACCGCCTGCTGCCGGAGACCCTGGCGGAGCGCGCCAACTGGGAAATCCACAGCTTCTTCATCGTCTGGGCGCTGACTCTGCTGCACGGCGTGCTGCGTCCGGCAAAGAAGGCCTGGGTCGAGCAGCTGTGGCTGGCCGCGGCGCTGCTGGCGTTGCTGCCCATGCTCAACGCCGCGACCACGCAGCGGCCTTTCTGGCGCAGCTTGGCCGACGGCGACTGGGTGTTCGTCGGCATGGACCTGATGTGCTGGGCGCTGGCGGCGCTCCACGCCGTCCTGGCGCTCCGCACCCTCCGCCACCAGCCCAAGACGCGGCCCGCCCGCAAAACCGTCAACAAGCCGGCCGGTGGCGCCGTTCTCCGCGAGGGATGACCATGATCCACCTGTCCTCCTTCATCCTGTGCCTGACGGGGTTCGCCGCGCTGGCCTTCGCGATGGATCGTCCGCAGCATGACCTGTTCGGACGGCCCCTGCCGGCGCCCGCGACGCTCGCCCTGCGCGTCGGCGGGGCGGTTTCCCTGCTGGGCGCGCTGGGTCTCCTCGTGTCGTGGCAGGGCTGGGGGCTTGGCCTCGTCATGTTCAGCGGTCACACCAGCCTGGGCGCCGGTGTCGTCCATGGCGCCCTCATCATCCGGCAACGGCGGGCTGCCCGCTCAAATTGAGGGTACGCCTTATTTTTGACCCATTTTGTCGCGACCGGCGAGTTTGCTCTTCCCGTTCGGGCGTGATGAGAGGATGATTCTCCATCGTTTTCATCAGGTTCATCGTGCTTTTCAACGATTGCGAATCGTTTGGGAGGAGTACGCATGCCCCGCATCCTCAATCACGCGCCGTGGCTGGTCCTCGCCGTGCTGGGCGCCTTCGCGCTCGGCACCGTCGCCCTGGCGCGCGGCGAGACCATCAACGCCCTCTGGCTGGTCGTGGCCGCCGTCTGTACTTATCTGGTCTCCTACCGCTACTACAGCCTGTTCATCGCAACCCGCGTCATGCGGCTGGACCCGGCGCGCCCGACACCGGCGATGCGCCACAACGACGGGTTGGACTACGTCCCGACCAACCAGTACGTCCTGTTCGGCCACCATTTCGCGGCCATCGCCGGCGCCGGCCCGCTGGTCGGCCCGGTGCTGGCGGCCCAGATGGGCTATCTGCCGGGCATGCTGTGGATCCTGGCCGGCGTGGTGGTCGCCGGGGCGGTCCAGGACTTCATGATCCTGTTCGTCTCGATGCGCCGCGACGGGCGGTCGCTCGGTGAGTTGATCAAGGCCGAGCTGGGGGACATCCCCGGCGTCATCGCCCTGTTCGGCACCTTCATGATCATGGTCATCATCCTGGCGGTGCTGGCCCTGGTCGTGGTCAAGGCGCTGACCAACAGCCCGTGGGGCTTCTTCACAGTCGCCGCCACCGTGCCGATCGCCCTGTTCATGGGCGTCTACATGCGCTTCCTGCGCCCCGGCCGGATCGGCGAGATCTCGGTGGTCGGCTTCTTCCTGCTGATCGCCGCCATCCTGCTCGGCGGACAGGTGGCGCAGAGCGAGACGTGGGCGCCGGTCTTCACGCTGACCGGCATCCAGATCACCTGGATCCTGATCGGCTACGGCTTCGTGGCGTCGGTGCTGCCGGTGTGGCTGCTGCTGGCGCCGCGCGACTATCTGTCGACCTTCCTCAAGGTCGGCACCATCGTGATGCTGGCGCTGTGCATCCTGCTCGTCGCGCCGCCGATGAAGATGCCCAGCGTCACCCGCTTCGTCGACGGCACCGGGCCGGTGTGGTCGGGCAGCCTGTTCCCCTTCCTGTTCATCACCATCGCCTGCGGCGCGGTGTCGGGCTTCCACGCCCTGATCTCGTCGGGCACCACGCCGAAGATGGTGGAGAACGAGCTTCACACCCGCTTCATCGGCTACGGCGGCATGCTGACGGAGTCCTTCGTCGCCGTCATGGCGCTGGTCGCCGCCTCCTGCATCGAGCCGGGCATCTATTTCGCCATGAACAGCCCGCCCGCGCTGCTCGGCACCACGGCGGAGTCGGCGGCCCAGGTCATCAACAATTGGGGCTTCGTCATCACGCCGGAGATGATCACCCGGACGGCGCAGGACGTCGGCGAGGTGAGCATCCTGTCACGGGCCGGCGGCGCGCCGACGCTGGCGGTCGGCATGGCGCAGATCTTCTCCGAGCTGTTCGGCGGCAAGGGCATGATGGCCTTCTGGTACCATTTCGCCATCCTGTTCGAGGCGCTGTTCATCCTGACCGCCGTCGACGCCGGAACCCGCGCCGGGCGGTTCATGCTGCAGGACCTGCTGGGCGTCTTCTTCAAGCCACTGCAGCGCACGGCGTCCTGGGCCGGCAACCTGATCGCCACCGGCCTGTGCGTCGCCGCCTGGGGCTACATCCTCTACCAGGGGGTGGTCGATCCGCTGGGCGGCATCAACACCTTCTGGCCGCTGTTTGGCATCTCCAACCAGATGCTGGCGGGGATCGCGCTGATCCTGGCGACGGTGGTGCTGTTCCGGATGAAGCGGGAGCGCTACGCCTGGGTGACCATGGTGCCGGCGGCGTGGCTGCTGATCTGCACCCTGACCGCGGGCGTGCAGAAGGTCTTCCACAGCAACCCGGCGATCGGCTTCCTCGCCCACGCCGAGCGCTTCAGCACCGCCGCCAACGAGGGCCGGCTGCTCGCCCCGGCGACCTCGATGGAGCAGATGCGGCAGGTGATCTTCAACGATTACCTGGACGCGGCCCTGGCCTCGCTGTTCGTTCTGGTGGTGCTGGCGGTGCTGCTCTTCGGCATCCAGTCCTGCCTGAAGGCGCTGCGCAGCGACCGCCCGACGACACGGGAAATCCCGACGGGCGGAGCCACCGCGCGGGCCGGGGATTGAATCGGAGCACACCGTTCCCTCACCCCTTCGGGAGTGAGGGAACGGTCTCTTGGAAAAGGACGACGGATGAGCGGCTTGAAAAGCAACCTCAGCCGGTTCCGCGGTTACTTCGAGCAGACGGCCAAGCTCATGATCGGGGTGCCGGACTACGACACCTATCTGGAACACATGCGGACCCGGCACCCCGACCAGCCGGCGATGACCTACACCGAGTTCCTCGACAACCGACTGCAGGCCCGTTACGGCGCCGGCAAGGCAGGGTGTTGCTGAGGGTGTGTTGTCCCCTCTCCCCTCCGGGGAGAGGGTTGGGGTGAGGGGGTTGCGCGGGTTGGACCGTTTGGCACAAGCGCAACCCCCTCACCCGGCCCTACGGGCCACCCTCTCCCCAGAGGGGCGAGGGCTATAGCGGAGCCGCCGCGGCCGGCTGGAAGCGCAGTATGTCCGGGGTCCGCATGTCGGCGGGGATCGGGGCGTCCTTGGCAGCGCCGCGCATGGCGGCGGGCGGGCGCGGCAGGCCGCTGCGGTCGCTGTAGTCGGGGTGCGGCGTCCAGGCCGTTGCCTCCTCCCGGTGCAGCATCGCCGTGCACAGCACGTCGAGCGCCGTCACCGCCGCGACCGCGCCCAGCGCCGTGGCGACGTTCTCCCGGCGCGGGTTGCCGTCGTGGTGCGCCGACGCCAGCGTGGCGAGGTCCAGCGCGTCCCCGGCGACCCGCCCCCACATCCAGGGGCGGGCGTCGCCCATCGCCAGCAAGCCGACGCCGGTCGCCACCTCGCGGGCACCATAGGAGCGGATCAGCCCGGCCTGCTCCTCCATCCCCATCCAGCGGGCGATCCGGCGCCCGGCCACCAGTTCGGCCACACCCAGGCCGATGCTGAACCAGCCCAAGCCACGGGCCATCCGGTCGGCGGACGAATTCCTGCGGTAATACGCCATGACACCCCTCCCTGTTACGGCTTGAGCACGACCTTGATGCAGCCGTCCTGCTTGTCGCGGAAGGTCTGGTACATGCCCGGCCCGTCGGCCAGACCCACGGTGTGGGTGATGACGAAGGACGGGTCGATCTGACCCTCCTGGATGCGGCGCAGCAGGTCGTCGGTCCAGCGGTTGACGTGGGTCTGGCCCATGCGCCAGGTCAGGCCCTTGTTCATCGACATGCCGAAGGGGACCTTGTCGATCAGCCCGCCATAGACGCCGGGTATCGACAGCGTGCCGGCGGGGCGGCAGACATACATCATCTCGCGCAGCACATGGGCGCGGTCGGATTCCAGGGCCAGCGCCTGCTTGGCGCGGTCGTACATGGAGTCGAGCGTGGCGGTGGCGTGCGCCTCCATGCCGACGGCGTCGATGCACTTCTCCGGACCCTTGCCGCCGGTCAGCTCGTTCAGCCGCTCGACGACGCTCTCCTCCTCGAAATTGATGGTGATGGCGCCGCCGGCCTTGGCCATGGACAGGCGCTCGGGCACGCGGTCGATGGCGATGACCTGCTTGGCGCCCAGCAGGACGGCGCTGCGGATCGTCATCTGCCCGACCGGGCCGCAGCCCCAGATCGCCAACGTGTCGGTCGGCTGGATGTCGCACTGCGCCGCGGCCTGCCAGCCGGTGGGGAAGATGTCGCCGAGGAACAGCACCTGCTCGTCGGTCAGCCCGTCCGGGATCTTCACATGGGTGCGGTCGGCGAAGGGGACGCGCACATACTCCGCCTGTCCGCCCGCATAACCGCCGGTCAGGTGGGTGTAGCCGAACAGCCCGGCGGTGGTGTGGCCGAACAGCTTGTCGGCCATCGCCTTGTTGCGGTTGGAGCGCTCGCAGACCGAATAGTTGCCGCGGCGGCACTGGTCGCACTCGCCGCACCAGATGGTGAAGGGAACGACCACGCGGTCGCCGACCTTCAGGGCGCTCTTGGCCTCGGCCCCGACGTCGACGACCTCGCCCATGAACTCGTGGCCCATGATGTCGCCCTTTTCCATGCCGGGCATGAAGTGGTCGTAGAGGTGCAGATCCGAACCGCAGATGGCGCAGGACGTGACCTTGACGATGGCGTCGCGGGGCTGCTCGATCTCCGGGTCGGGGACGGTGTCGTAACGGATGTCCGCGGTGCCGTGCCAGACCAGGGCTTTCATGGGAAGCTCCTCCGTAGGGGTGGTGGAAGGGGGCCGGGCGGGTATCGATCAGTGATGGCCGGAACCGGGCTCGGCCTGCTTGCGGTGCTGCTCGGCCAGCACGCCGGACGGCGTCACGGCGGCCATGGCGGTCTGCAGCTTGTTCTTCCAGCCGGCCACCACGTCGCCGTCGCCGCGCATCATCGCGTCGAAGCCGACCTTGGCGACCATCGCCGGGTCGTCCTTCTTGCCCTGGCCGATCTTGGTGTCCTCCATGCCGGCGCGCTCGAAGAACTCGGTGTCGGTGGCGCCGGGCATCAGGCAGGTGACCGTCACCCCGGAGTCCTTGATCTCGTGGCGCAGCGCGAAGGAGAAGGAATCGATGAAGGCCTTGGTGCCGTTGTAGACCGCCTGATAGGTGCCCGGCATGAAGCCGGCGATCGAGCCGGTGATCAAGATGCGGCCCCGCTTGCGGTCGCGCATGCCGCGGCCGACCTTCTGGATCAAATACAGCGTGCCGGTGATGTTGGTGTCGATGACGTGCCGGGCCTCCTGGAAATCCTGATCGAGGAAGCCGTGGCCCAGCCCGTGGCCGGCGTTGGCGAGCAGTGCGTCGACCGGCCGGCCCTTCACCGCCGCGCAGAGCGTGTCGACGCCGTCGAGGGTGGCGAGGTCCGCCTGAACCGTCTCCACCGTGACGCCGAGCGCGCGCAACTCCTTGGCGGCGTCCTCGATGGCCGGATCGTCGGCGGCAATCAGGAGGTCGAAGCCGTTCCGGGCGCATTCCTTGGCGAGTTCGAGCCCGATGCCGGTGGACGCCCCGGTGACGATGGCAAGGGAATGGGTGGCTGCACGAGCCATGGGAACGGTCCTCTTTGCGAAGCGGGAGAGTCCCTCAGCCCAACTGAAGATGGCGGCCGTTGGTTCCGCCTTTTCCGCCGCCGTCCTCCACCATCCGGGGCAAGCGCAACGAGGCGATGCCGCAGAAGAGTGCATAAGGCTTAATCAGGTCGGCATCATGCCCAATTTTTGATCGCGACAAGGGTCGGGCCTCAGCGTTTCCGCGCTTTTCCGGTTGGCACGCTGCTTGCTCAACAGTCTTGTATACAAGATTGGTGCAGCAGCCTGATGACCCAGCCTCCCGACAGCATCGAAGACAGCGTGATCTCCGCCATCCTGGGCGGCCGGCTGCGGCCCGGCACCCGGCTGGGCGAGGCGAAGCTGGCCGAGGTCTACGGCGTATCCCGCACCCGCGTGCGCGAGGCGATGATGCGGCTGGAGACGCGCGGCATCGTCCATGTCAGCGCCCGGCGCGGCTGGTTCGTCGTCGAGCCCTCGGCGACGGAGGCGCGGGCCGCCTTCCAGGCGCGCCGGGTGATCGAGACCGGGATGCTGCGCGATCTGCACACGCTTCCGGAGCACACGTTGCGCGGCGACGCCGTCGCCCACCTGCGCGCCCATGTCGAGGAAGAGCGCGAGGCGCTGCACACCGGCCATGTCGGCTCGCGCACCTGCCTGCTCGGCGACTTCCACATCCACCTCGCCCACGCCTTCGGCAACCCCTTCCTGACCGACATCCTGCGCGACCTGACCGCGCGCACGACGCTGGTCTCGATGCTCTACCAGTCCGACCAGGACGCCGCGGCGTCCAGCGACGACCATGCCGGCATCGTGACGCTGCTGGCCGACGGCGACTACGCCGGGGCGGCGCGGCTGATGGACGAGCACATCCGGCGCGTCGAGGACGGACTCGACCTCGCCGCCGCCCCCGATCCCCTGGCCGGCCTGCGCGAGATCCTCTCGCCCGGCGCCCCCGCCTGACCCTTTCACGCAACCCATTCCATCCAGAACCGGCTCATCCAGCCAAAAAGGAGTTAGAGACATGAAGCGCAGGACCCTGCTCGCCCTGGCCGTCGCCGCCGTCGCCGGCCTGTCCATCGCCCAGGCCCCCGCCGCGCGGGCCGACGCCCTGCAGGACATCACGAAGCGCGGCACGCTGCGCGTCGCCGTCCCGCAGGACTTCCCGCCCTTCGGCTCGGTCGGTCCGGACATGGCCCCGCTCGGCTACGACATCGACGTGGCGAAGCTGATCGGCGCCAAGATGGGCGTGAAGGTGGAGCTGGTGCCGGTGACCAGCGCCAACCGCATCCCCTTCCTGCAGACCAACAAGGTCGATCTGGTCATCTCCAGCCTCGGCAAGAACGCCGAGCGCGAGAAGGTCATCGACTTCACCGACGCCTACGCGCCCTTCTTCAACGGCGTCTTCGCCCCGGCCGGCGTCACCGCCGCGAAGCCGGAGGATCTGGCCGGCAAGACCGTCGGCGTGACCCGCGGCGCCATCGAGGATCTGGAGCTGACCAAGATCGCCCCGGCCGACGCGGTCATCAAGCGCTACGAGGACAACAACGGCACCATCTCCGCCTTCCTGTCCGGTCAGGTCGAGGTGGTGGCGTCCGGCAACGTCGTGGCGGCGGCGATCCTCGCCCGCAACCCGCCGAAGCGGCCGGAGCTGAAGTTCCTCATCAAGAACTCCCCCTGCTACATCGGCTTGAGCAAGGAGCAGCCGGCCCTGCTGGAGAAGCTGAACGGCATCCTGGCGGCGGCCAAGGCCGACGGCTCGCTGAACGCCATCGCGCAGAAGTGGCTGTCCGCCGACCTGCCGAAGGACCTCTGAAGACGATAAGGCCGGGGCGCCGCGGGTGGCTTCGGCCGCCACGGCGGCCCGGCGCACGGGGGGCTGACCGGAGGGCCGCATGACCTACCGCTTCGATTATTCGTGGATCGCCGAATACTGGCCCGTCATCCTGAAGGGGCTGGTGACGACGGTCGAACTGACCCTGATCGGCACGCTGTTCGGGGTGGCGCTGGGCATCGCCTGCGCCTGGACGCGGTCGCTCGGGCCGCGCTGGCTGCGGCCGCCGGTCGTCGCCTACGTCGAGCTGATCCGCAACACGCCCTTCCTGATCCAGCTGTTCTTCATCTTCTTCGGCCTGCCGTCGCTCGGCGTGCAGATGACCGAGTTCCAGGCGGCGGTCCTGGCTATGGTCATCAACCTCGGCGCCTACAGCGGCGAGATCATCCGCGCCGGCATCGAGGCCACCCCGCGCGGCCAGTTCGAGGCCGGGGCCAGCCTCGCCATGACGCGGTTCGAGACCTTCCGCCACGTCGTCCTGATCCCGGCGCTGCAACGGATCTGGCCGGCGCTGTCGTCGCAGATCGTCATCGTCATGCTCGGCTCGTCGGTGGTGTCGCAGATCGCGGCGGAGGACATCACCTTCGCCGCCAACTTCATCCAGTCGCGGACCTTCCGCGCCTTCGAGAGCTATTTCCTGACCACCGGCCTCTATCTGCTGCTGGCGCTGGCCCTGCGGCAGGCGCTGCGCGGCGTCGGGCGGATGCTGTTCCCGCGGAGGGCCGCGCGATGATGACCTTCACCCTGTGGGACATCCTGCGCAACCTGCTGCTGGCGGCGCGCTGGACGGTCCTTCTCTCGCTGGTCTCCTTCATCGGCGGCGGGCTTTTGGGGATGGCGCTGCTCTACCTGCGCATCGGCAAGGCGCGGGCCGGGCAAATCTTCGTCCAGGGCTATGTCGAGCTGTTCCAGGGCACGCCGCTGCTGATGCAGCTCTTCCTCGCCTTCTTCGGGCTCGGCTTGTTCGGCATCGACGTCCCGGCCTGGCTGGCCGCCGGGCTGGCGCTGATCCTGTGGACGGCGGCCTTCCTGGTGGAGATCTGGCGCGGCTGCGTGGAATCGGTCGCCCGCGGCCAGTGGGAGGCGTCGGCCAGCCTCGGCATGGGCTACGTCCAGCAGATGCGCTACGTGATCCTGCCCCAGGCGGTGCGGGTCGCCGTCCCGCCCACCGTCGGCTTCTCCGTGCAGGTGGTGAAGGGCACGGCGCTGACCTCGATCATCGGCTTCGTGGAGCTGTCCAAGGCCGGCACGGTCGTCACCAACGCGACCTTCGAACCCTTCACCGTCTACGGGCTGGTCGCCCTGATCTACTTCGCGCTGTGCTGGCCCCTGTCCAAGAGCAGCCAGATTCTGGAAAGGAAGCTCAATGTCGCTCATCGCAATCACTGAGGTGAAGAAGCGCTTCGGCGACGTCGAAGTCCTGAAGGGGATCAATCTGGACGTCGAGCGCGGCGAGGTCGTCGCCATCATCGGCAAGAGCGGTTCGGGCAAGAGCACGCTTTTGCGCTGCGTCAACGGGCTGGAGATGATTGACGACGGCTCGATCATGGTGGCCGGCGCCCAGCTCATCAACGACGACCTCCACCTGAAGGCGCTGCGGCTGAAGGTCGGCATGATCTTCCAGCAGTTCAACCTGTTCCCGCACCTGTCGGCGGGGCGCAACGTCATGCTGTCGCAGATGGTCGTCAAGAAGACGCCAGCGCGCGAGGCGGAGGCGATGGCCCGCCGCATGCTGGAGCGGGTGGGCTTGGGCCACAAGTTCGACGCCTACCCGGACCAGCTCTCCGGCGGGCAGCAGCAGCGGGTCGCCATCGCTCGGGCGCTGTCGATGCAGCCGATGGCCCTGCTGTGCGACGAGATCACCTCCGCCCTCGATCCGGAGCTGGTGAACGAGGTGCTGGCGGTGGTGAAGGAACTGGCCGCCGACGGCATGACGCTGATGATGGTGACCCACGAGATGCGCTTCGCCCGCGAGGTCTGCGACCGGGTCGTCTTCATGCACCAGGGCCGCGTGCACGAGATCGGCCCGCCCGAGGAGGTCTTCGGCAACCCCCGCACCCCGGAACTCCGGCAGTTCCTCGGCGCGCAACTGGTGGTCTGATTGGGAAACGATAGTCCCTCTCCCGTCCCGGGAGAGGGAAGGGGCCCGCGCTGCAGGCGTGGGAAGGGTGAGGGTACTGCCGAGGATTGGTGTCTTGATCCTCGCGCGACCCTCACCCGCCCGCTTCGCGGGCACCCTCTCCCGGGGCGGGAGAGGGATGTTTGGAGACGCTCAGCGCGCCGCGGTTTTCTCGCTCACCACCCGCGGGGTGTCGATCATGTCAGCGACGAACTCCGCCAGACAGCGGTAGCTGAGATCCTTCAGGTGCAGGCCATCGGTGCTCAGCACCTGATCGGCGGCGAAGTGCCGGCTCTCCAGCCACCACGCCATGATGCGGTAGCGGTCGAGCACCGGCACGTCGAGTTCGCGGCCGAGCGCCACCACGGTCGACGCGTAGGCGGGGTAGGACTCGACCTTGGCCTCGCCGGGGAAGGACTGCGGGTTCATTAGGATGACGTCGGCGCCGGTCTTGCGGATGCGGGCGATGCCGTCGCGCAGAGTGGCGGCGAAGGCGTCGAGCGGCACCTTCTGGAAGCTGTCGTTGGTCCCGACCTGCCAGACCACGAGGTCCGGCTTGGCGGCCAGCACGTCCTTGTCGAAGCGGACGAGGTTGGCCCCCGCCGTCTCGCCACCGATGCCCTTGTTCAGGACCTGGATGGCCGAGGTGGCGTGACGCTGCTCCAGAATGGCGTCGAGCTGGGCGGGGTAGGTGGCGGTGATGGTGGTGGCCCCGACGCCTTCCGTGCTGGACGACCCCATGGCGACGACCGTCAGCGGGTGCCCGGCAGCCAGGGCGGCCCGGCTGTGCACCAGTCCGGTGGCGGCGGAATCCGCGCCGGGCGGGACCGGGCACAGCGCCGACGCGGCGGCGGCACCGCTCCACAACACCCAAGCGGCCATCAGTCCGCCAAGCACCCGTCCCGTCATGAGCCACGCTCCCCTGGTTCGCCTCGTCGAGGCACGCTGTCCAGGAGCCATGGTCAGGCGATCATGGTTAATGCATCGCTAAGCGAGGGGGCGGCTAACCCCATTTCGTTCCTCGTCAAAAGGGATGCTTTGCCGGGCTCGTCTGTATTCGGAATACGGACGAATAGGTGGGGGACGCGTTATGACCAGGCACCATCTTCTGGATGGCCTGCGCGGCTATTTCCTCGTGTTCATGCTGGTGAACCACATCTGGTTCGACGGCGGAAACCCGGTTGCCCTGGTCAATCACAACCAACTCGCCTTCGTCGAGGACGCGCAGGGCTTCATCCTCATCTCCGGGCTGATCGTCGGGCTCTATTACGGCCGCCTCTACGCTGCCGGGCGGGACGAGGAGGCCGGGAAGCGCCTGCGCGCCCGCGTCTGGCAGCTCTACCTGTACACAGTGGCGGTCTTCGCCGCCGTCGTCGCGATGGCGCTGCTGATCCCCGGCGCGCGCAGCGGCTGGGAGTCGCAACTGGGCAGCGCGCTCGGCCCGGCGCTGCCGGCGGTCCTGCTCCTGCTGCACCAGCCGGCGCTGATGGACATCCTGCCGCAGTACATGCTGTACCTCGCGGCGTCGCCGCTGCTGATCCGCCTGACGCTCGCGGGCAAGGGCGGGGAGGTCATCGCGGGGAGCTTCGCCCTGTGGGCGGCGGTGCAGTTCGGCCTGCATCTGCCGCTGGCCGCCTCGCTGGAGGCGCTGGCCGGCTCGGTCATTCCAGGCTTCGAACTGCGCGGGCACTTCAACCCGCTGGCGTGGCAGATCGTGTTCGTGACCGGGCTGGTGATCGGCACGCTGATGGCGGCGGAGCGGATCGACCTGCGCCCCTGGCTGTCTCCCGACCGCAACCTGCTCGCCCGGGTCGCGCTGTGGGTCGTGCTCGCCTTCATGGCGTGGCGGCTGGCCTTCACCTTCGACCTCGTTCCGGAGGCAATGGCGGCGCGCTTCTGGAGCCTGCACGACCGCACCGAGTTCAGCCTGATCTTCCTGGTGAACTTCGCGGCGCTGGCCTTCCTGGTGACGTGGCTGCTGTCCGCCGGCGTCGATGCCGCGTCCCCCGCCGCGCGCTGGGCGGGGCAGGCCCTGCAACGGCTCTTCCTGTTGCGCTTCCTGCGCTATCTCGGCGGCCATTCGTTGCAGGTCTACGCGTACCATGTCGTGCTCGCCTACGGGATCGTGCTGATCGACGAGGCGGTGCGGCCGGTGGGCGTGCTGGGCAAGACGGCCATCACGGTCCTGGCGGTCGCCAGTCTGGCGCTTCCGGCGTGGCTGCATGGGCGCGTCGCCGTTCCGGCGCCGCGGCGCGCGGAGGTCCGGCGCGCCATCACCTGACAACGTAACGGCGAAACCAAGCCGCCGCCGTGCTGTTCAACAGGACGGATGTGGGCGCTTGAGGTGACTTAGCCCTCTCCCCTCTGGGGAAAGGGAAATGCCGATGGCGTCCGCTCAAATCCATCGCTTCGCGTGGTTGAAGGCATGCATCTGGCTGATCTGTTCGTTGCGCTGCGGCACCAACTGGATCGAGACCCGAAGGAGACCGAACGCGCCGCGCTGTGCCTGGAATTCGCACCGGACGATGCGGGCGGTGTGCTGCGCCGGCTGATGGCGCTGTTGGAGGCTGACGATGGCGCCGATGCGCTCAAGTCTTGGGTCGATACGTCCGGCGAGGGGAGGCCGCTGGACCGGTGTGTGCTGGCGGCCCAGGCCATCGACCAATGGTTCGCGCTGCTGGCCTCGCGCTTCCTGACGCAAAGCGCGCTGTCCGATGGCCATCTGCGGGCGCGGCAATGGTACAAACGGCACGGGCGCTTCAACGGCGACGTTGCCGAGGGTCAGCTCATCCTGCGGCCCGGCCTGTTCGACCGCTCGGTGAACATCCGGGAGGTCACGCCCCTGCGCGAGTCCTTCGACGTGGCCGACTTGTTCCACACCCTGCTTCTGCTTCCACCGACCCTCGCGGCGGAGTGCCCCCACGGCGAGGAGGGCGAGAGGCCCGTTTCGCTGGCCTTCCATCGCATCGCCGAGGTCGCCGACCAGTGCCCCAGCGATCCCGACTGGGCGCCCATCGTCGGCGTCGTTCCGCTCGCGCTGGCCGAGGACGACCTCGCCCTGCGGACCTTTGCCAAGGACGGCGCGGACTGGTACGCCGCCGTTCCCGGCGATCTCGGCGCCCGCGCGGTGTCGGCCATCGACGCTCTGGCCGCAGAAGGCGCGGCCCTTATCGTCTTTCCCGAGGTGACCGCCGGTCCCGCGACGCTCGGCGCCATCCAGGCGGCGGTGCGGCGTCACGCGGTGGACGGTCCGATCCGCTACGTCCTCGTCGGGGTCCGGCAGGACGGGGAGGGGGATGCCAAGCCGCGCAGCACGGCGGTCCTGCTCGACCGGACGGGGGCCGAGATTGTCCGCCAGACCAAGCTGCACTGCTGGGACCTTGATGCCGACCAGTGCCGCTCCTACGACGTGCGCGGCCCGGACGGGCGGCTGCTCGACGCGGCGAAGGAGTTCATCGCGCCGGGGGACGGCGTCACCATCGTCGAGCTGCCCAACATGGGCCGGCTGGCGGTGATGATCTGCGAGGATCTCGGGCGCGAGAAGCCGGCGGCGTGGCTGTGCCGGGCCAAGCTGCTGGACTGGATCGTCACCCCGGTGATGGACGCCGGCCTGACGGAGGAGCGGTGGCAGGCCCAGGCCGGCGACGAGTCCTCGCGCGCCGGGTCGTGCCGGGTGGTGGTGGCGAACAGCATGGCCTTCTCGCACCGCTTCAACCGCGTCTGCGACGCCGACGGGGAGGAAGACAAGCGCATCACCGATTGCGGGGTGGCGCTGTTCTTCCAGCCGCGCGCCGACCCGGCGCAGAAGTCGCGCATCCGCCGGCTGTCGCTTCCCATCGACGCGCCGGAGCCCGGCTGGGTTGCGGCGCGTTGGGAACCGCAAAACTGGCCGGAACTGAACACGGAGGGCTGTCCATGAGCGGGGAGGCGTATCGGGCCCTGGCCGACGACGTCCTCGACGCCGTCGCGGCCGGCCGCTGGGACGAGGCCGACGCGGACCTGGACACCCTGGCGGAAGAGGTGGCTCTGTGCCTCGTGCAGGACCGTGCGGCTGATCTCGCGGCCCTGGCGCGGGAGATCGCCCGCTGCCACACGGCGCTGGCCCTGCGCGAGGACTGCCGCCCCGAGGCGATGCATCGTCTTGGGCAACTCCGCGCCATCGCCGCGCTGGTCGCCGCCGGCCGGGCGAACCGGCCCGCCCGTAGCGAGGCGGCGCTCACCCAGGCCGAAGCGCCGACCGCGGCGGTGCTGCGCGCCTTGGCGGCTGGGGCGAAGTCGGGGCCGGCGCTGGTCGAGGCGACGGGCTTGTCGCACGACGCGGTTGCCCGCGCCCTGCCGGAACTGCGCGCCGCCGGGCTGGTCCGCTCCTGGCCGGCCGGCCGGCTGGTGATGAACGAACGGACCGGCTCGGCGGGGTAGCGGTTACTCCTTGGGAACCTCGCGCTCCAGCTCCTCCAGCCAGATGCGGGCGTTGCCGTCGGACGGCGCGCGCCAGTCGCCGCGCGGCGACAGCGAGCCGCCCGCCGTCACCTTCGGCCCGTTCGGCATGGCCGAGCGCTTGAACTGGCTGAAGCCGAAGAAGCGCTGGATGAAGACGCGCAGCCAGGAATGGATTTCGGCCAGCGTGTAGGCGCTGCGCTTCTCCACCGGATAGCCCGCCGGCCAGTCGCCGCGCGCCGGGTCGGCCCAGGCGTGCAGGGCGAGGAAGGCGATCTTCGACGGGCGCAGCCCGTAGCGCAGCGTGTAGAACAGGTGGAAATCCTGAAGCTCGTAGGGGCCGACGACGGCTTCCGAACTCTGCAGGGCGCGGTCGCTGCCGGCGGGGACCAGTTCGGGCGAAATCTCGGTGGACAGGATGTCGCCCAGCGTGCCCAGCACCTCGTCCGGAAATTGGCGCGAGCCGATGACCCAGCGGATCAGATGCTGGATCAGCGACTTCGGGACGCCCGAATTGACGTTGTAATGGGCCATCTGGTCGCCGACGCCGTAGGTGCACCAGCCGAGCGCCAGTTCCGACAGGTCGCCGGTGCCCAGCACGATGCCGCCCCGCTGGTTGGCGAGGCGGAACAGGTAGTCGGTGCGCAGACCCGCCTGGACGTTCTCGAAGGTCACGTCGTACACCGCCTCGCCGCGGGCGAAGGGGTGGTCCATGTCCTTGAGCATCTGGTTGGCGGCGGGACGGATGTCGAGTTCGTGGTGCGACACGCCGAGTGCGCTCATCAGGCGCAGCGCGTTGCCCTTGGTCTTGTCGCTGGTGCCGAAGCCCGGCATCGTGAAGGCGAGGATGTCGGTGCGCGGCCGGTCGAGCAGGTCCATGGCGCGGGCGGCGACGATCAGGGCGTGGGTGGAATCCAGCCCGCCCGACACGCCGATCACGATGCGCGGCATGCCCGTCGCCCGCAGCCGCTGGACCAGCCCGGCGACCTGGATGTTGTAGGCCTCGTAGCAGTCGAGTTCCAGCCGCTCCCGCGCCGCCGGGACGAAGGGGAAGCGCGGCACGTTGCGGCGCAGCCCGAGGTCCCCGCCGGGCGGATCGACGCGGAAGGCGACCCGCCGGAAGGCCGTCCCGTGCGAGCGGCGGTTGTCGTCGAAGGTGCCCATGCGCAGCCGTTCCTGGCGCAGCACGTCGAGGTCGACGTCGGCGACGGCCATCTGGGCGCCCTTGGGAAAGCGCTCGGTCTCGACCAGCGTCTCGCCGTTTTCGAAGATCGACGCCTGCCCGTCCCAGGCCAGATCGGTGGTCGACTCCCCGGCGCCGGCGGAGGAGTAGAGATAGGCGGCGATGCAGCGCGCCGATTGCGACTTGCAGAGCAGGCGGCGCGTCTCCGCCTTGCCGATGGTGATGTTGCTGGCCGAGAGGTTTGCCAGAACCGTCGCCCCGGCCAGCGCGGCTTCGGAGCTGGGCGGGACGGCGACCCAGAGATCCTCGCAGACCTCGGCGTGGACGACCAGACCGTCCAGGTCCTCCGCCTGGAACAGCAGGTCGGGGCCGAAGGGGGCGCTGAGGGCGCCGTCTTGGGCGCCGATGCGGATCGTGCCGCCCTCGGTGCCCGCGCCGGAGGCGAAATGGCGGCGCTCGTAGAATTCCCGGTAGTTGGGAAGATGGATTTTCGGCACCACGCCCAGCAGCCGGCCGCGATGCACGGCGACCGCCGTGTTGTAGACGCGGCCGGCGTGGCGCAGCGGCGCGCCGACGAGGATCAGCGGCATCAGGTCGCGTGACTGCTCCACGAGGTGGGTAACGGCCTTCTCCACGGCGTCGAGCAGGCAGTCCTGAAGGAACAGGTCGTCGATGGCGTAGCCGGACAGCGCCAGTTCGGGGAACAGAGCGACCGCGACCGCCTGCTCGTCGCACTCCCGCACGCTGTCCAGCACCGCCGCTGCGTTCGCCATGGGGTCGGCGATCGTGCAGGGCGTCGTGCAGGCGGCGACCCGGGCCATCCCATGGCGATAGAGTGATCCAAAGCTCATGGTCCGAGCCGCGCCGTCAACCGTCATCGTGATCCTCTCCCAACCGGTCCTGCGGTAATGCACGCAAGAGAGAAACCGGCGGAGGCCGCCGGTCGTCTCGCCCGCCGCATTCTGGCGGTTGCCGGCGCGCCGCTCAACCCATTGATCTGGCCGATTGGTTATGGACGATGGATTGGGGGAGGGATCAGGCGGTCTTCACCTCGGCGATGAAGGCGTCGACGCTGCCTTTGAGGGCCACGGCGCGGCCGGCCACCTCGCGGGCGGATTGCAGGACCTGCGCCGACCCGGCGGCGGTCGATTCCGAGGCGACGCGCAGCGTGCCGATGGTCCCCGTCACCTCCGCCGTGCCCTGCGCCGCCTGGACGGCGTTGCGGCCGATCTCGGCGGTGGCGGCCCCCTGCTGCTCGACGGCGGCAGCGACGGCGGTGGCCATCTCGTTCAGGCGGAAGATGACCGTGGCGATGGTCTGGATGGCCGACACCGCACCGCCGATGGTCTCCTGCATGGCGCCGACCTGGCTGCGGATCTCGTCGGTCGCCTGCGCCGTCTGGTTGGCGAGCTGCTTGACCTCGCTCGCCACCACGGCGAAGCCCTTGCCGGCCTCCCCGGCGCGGGCGGCCTCGATGGTCGCGTTCAGCGCCAGCAGGTTGGTCTGGCTGGCGATGCCCTGGATGAGGTCGATCACCTCGTTGATGCGCTGGCCGGACTCGGTCAGGGCGCCGACCCGCTGCTGGGCCTGCTGGGCCTGCCGCGTCGCCTCGTCGGCGAAGCCGCGCGCCTCGTTCATCTGGCGCGACACCTCCTGAACGGTGGAGGTCATCTCCTCCGTCGCGGCGGCGACCGTCTGGACGTTGGCGGCGGTCTGTTCGGCGGCCGCACCCACGACGGTCATGCGCTCCGACGCCTGCTCCGCCCCGGCGGACAGGGAATTGGCGGTGGCCTCCAGCGCGGCGGCGGCGTCCTTCATGACGTGCAGGGCCTCGCCGACCTCGCGGTCGAAGCGCAGGATGGTGGCGCTGACCGCCTCGGCGCGGTCGAGCTTATGCCGGGCCTCGGCCTCCTGCTCGTCCTGGATGCGCTGGCGGTCGAGCGCGTTGTCCTTGAAGACGGCGAGCGCCCGTGCGATGTCGCCGACCTCGTCGCGGCGGTCGGCGCCGGTGATGACCACCGCCAGGTCGCCGCCGGCCAGACGGCGCAGGCAGGACACCGCTTCGACGATGGGGCCGACGATGCCGCGCGCCGACAGCCAGCGCCCGATCAGTCCGCTGGCGAGGATGCCGAGCAGGGCGACCGCGGCGATCAGCCAGGTGGTCCGGTCCGCGAGCGCCTCCGCCTCCTCGGAGATCCGCGCCGTCTTGGCGACGGTGAGGCCGTTGTAATCCTGGACCGACTGGATCAGGCCCTCGACCAACTCCTGGCTGCCGGAGACGTTGTTCAGCACCTCGCGCCGGGCGTAGGTGATGCCCATGTCGGCGTGCTTCTTCGCCGCCGCCACCGTGTCGTCCAGGCTGCTGACGTAGGCGGCGTATTTGCTTTCGATGCCGTCGAGCAGCGGGCGCTGCTGCGCGTCGGCGGCGGTGCGGGCGTGGTCCAGATGGGCGCGGACCTCGGCCTTGCGGTCGGCGACGACGGCCTCGATGGTGGCGACGCTGGCCGGGTTGGCGCCCATCTGGTACTCGGCGCGGCTCAGCTCGACCAGATAGCGGTTCAGCCGGGCGCCCTGCGTTGCCTCGCGGCCCGCCTCCTCGACCCGGTTCAATTCCCCGCCGAGCGTGGCGAGGCCATAGCCGCTGACCAGGGCGGTGGACACCGAAACGGTGCCCAGCACCACGACGATGCCGAGAATCTTCCCGGCGATGCGCACATTCTTCAACTGCATGTCGGCCTCGGGCGGCGCCCAGTTTGGGTGTTAACGCGCTAAATCGATGCGGTGGATGGTGGGGCCGGCTTTTGCCCCGGCGTCGCTGTCGGCGGCGCGGACGGCCCAGGCGGCGATCGCCAGATCCTGGATGCCCATGCCGGTGGAATCGAAGACGGTGATCTCGTCCGCGTCGGCGCGGCGGGGCGCCTTGCCCTCCAGCACGTCGCACAGCGTGCCGCGGATGGACTCGCGGGCCAGCCCGAGAGCCAGCGCGTGCTGGCATTCACCGAGCGTGGAGGCCTGCGCCCAGTCGTCCACCCAGACGGAGGCGCCGAGCAGGATCATCGGGTCCAGCTCCTGCTTGCCGGCGGTGTCGGCGCCCATGGCGCAGAGGTGCGTTCCGGGGCGGACCCAGCCGGCCTGGACCACCGGCTCGCGCGCCGTGGTCAGGGTGATGAGCACGTCGGCGCTCCGCGCCGCCGTCTCGGCGTCCACCACCTCGACAGGGACCGGTCCGGCGAAGGAGGCCGCCAGTTCCTCGGCCCGCGCGCGGTCGCGGTTGGCCACCAGGATGCGGTCGAAGCGGCGCACCAGAAGCGCCGCCTCCAGATGGTGCGCCGCCTGCCCGCCGGTGCCGATCAGGGCGAGCACCCGGGCGTTGGGCCGGGCCAACTCGCGGATGCCGATGGCGCAGGCGGCGGCGGTGCGCAGCCCGGTCAGGTGGTTGGAGCTGACCAGTGCTGTCGGGCAACCGGTCTCCGGGTCGGTCAGTACGGTGGTGGACTGGTGGTTGGTCAGGCCGCGGGCGCGGTTGCCCGTCCAGTAGCCGCCGATCTTCAGCCCGAGCAGCCCAATGGCAAGGTCGCCGCCGGCCTTGATGCCGTAGACGTCCGGCCCCGGCAGCAGCCGTTCGCGGACCACCGGGAAGTTGCGCGCCTGCCCGCGGGAGACTTCGCGGAAGGCCATGTCCATGGCGTCGATGGCGTCGGCGGGGGACACCAGACGGCGGGCGGCGGTTTCATCGATGACGATCATTCTTTTGCTCCAGCCGCATCCAGCACCAGCCGCGACAGCGCGTCGTCCGGCCTTTCCATCCGTGCCATGATCGAGAAGTGATCCTCCCCGGCCAGCGTGTGATAGGAGCAGCGCGAGCCGCGGCCCCGGCACAGCGTGGCGAAGTCGCGCGACTGGGCGATCCAGGCGGGCGTCTCCGCCGAACCGACGACGACCGTCAGGGCCGTGGCGGTGGACGGCGGGTGGCGCATCGGGCTGACCCCGTCGACCATCTCCGGGCGCAGCCCGATGGTCTCATTGACGGTGATGCCCAGCACCGGCGCCAGTTCGTAGATGCCGCTGATCAGGACGGCGGCCTTGATGGCGCCATCCTCCAGCCGGTCCGCCCCGGCGTCGTCGGCCCCGGCGTCGTCGGCAAGGGCCATGGCGATCAGATGCGCCCCGGCGGAATGGCCCGACACGGTGAGACGGTCGGGATCGCCGCCGAGCGCCGCGGCGTTGCGGTGGATCCAGCGCAGTCCCTCGCGGGTGCGCCGGGCGATCTCCGGCAGGGTCGCCGCCGGGCACAGGTCATAGTTCATGACCACGGTCGTCACCCCGCGCGGCACCAGCGCGTCGGCGACGTAGCTGTAGTCGGCCTTGTCCCGCCCGCGCCAATAGCCGCCGTGCAGGAAGACGTGCAGCGGGGCGCCGGGCGTTGCCGCCGGAAACACGTCGAGCGTGGACAGAGGGCTGTCGCCATAGGCGATATCGTACCGTCCGGCGTTCCGTTCCCGGGCGGCGCGGCTCAGCGCGGCGGCGCGCTCGGCGTGGCGGGCGAAGTCGGGGACGGAATGGCGGGGGTTGTACTGCCACTCGTGATCGTCGGGGATGACTGACACGATGGGACCTCCTGGGTTCCGGAGAAGGGGGGCGCTCAGACGAGGTCCATCAGCTGGTTCCACAGCTGGTGCCGCTTGGCGACGTATTCCGGCGTGTCGCGCAGCGCCTCGCCCAGGCTGGCGCGCGGGCGCGGGATGTCGATGGGCACGATCTCGCGGATGCGGCCGGGGCGGGGCGACATGACCACCACCCGGTCGGCGAGGCAGACGGCCTCGTCCACGCTGTGGGTGACGAAGAGGATCGTCTTGCCCATGCGCTCGGTCAGGCCGAGCATTTCGTTCTGCAAAATCTCGCGGGTCAGCGCGTCGAGCGCGCCGAACGGCTCGTCCAGCAGCATGATCTCCGGCTCGATCGCCAGGGCGCGGGCGATGCCGACGCGCTGCTGCATGCCGCCGGAGAGCTGGTGCGGGAAGCGGTCGCCGAAGCCCTTCAGCCCGACGGTGGCGAGCACGCGCTCCGTCGTCTCGCCCTGGCGGTTCGGCGGGATGCCCTTGGCCTCAAGCGCGAAGCCGATGTTCTGGGCGGCGGTCAGCCAGGGCAGTAGGCCGTATTGCTGGAAGACGAAGCCGCGGTCGTGGCCGGGGCCGGTGACCGGCTTGCCGTCGATGCGGATCTCGCCGCTGGTCGCCGTCTCCAGCCCCTGGATGATGCGCAGCAGCGTGGTCTTGCCGCAGCCGCTGGGCCCGACGAAGGCGATGAACTCACCCTCCTCCACGTCCAGGTCCACGCCGTCGAGCGCCGTCATCGACGGCCCTCCGGACACCGGGAAGCGCTTGGTCAGGTTGCGGACGGACAGCTTGGGCATGGGACGGCACCGGGTCTTGAAGCGGGACGGCGGGCGGAATGGGGCAAAGCGGGGGAGGGGCCGGCGGTGCGACGCCGGCCCCGACGGGAGGATTACGGCTGCTTGTAGCTGCCGATCTCCGCCAGCACCTCCTGGACGATGCTGGTGTCCAGCACCTTCTCGGCCGGGTGGACGGCCTTCTGCAGACCGCCTTCGACGTTCAGCTCCTGCATGTACTTGGCCTGATCGGCGGTGACGGTGCCGTTCGGGTTCCAGATGCCGCCGACCTTGTAGAACTCGTAGAACTCGGCGAGCTGCTCGTCGTTGTAGTCGAAGTGCTTCTTCGCGACGTCCAGCGCGCCCTTCTCGTTGTCGAAGATCCAGCGGGTCGCCTCCAGCTCCGCCTTGACGAAGCGCTTCAGCACGTCGCGCTTCTTGGCGATGGTCGCGTCGTTGACGTCCCAGGGGGTCATCACGTAGTTCGGCAGCTTCTTGGAGACGACGAACAGCACCTTGGCGTTCTTGTCGTGCGCGGCCTTCGGGTCGTAGTTGGAGACGGTCGCGTCGATGGTGCCGGTCAGGATGCCGTTGATGCGGGCCGAGGAGCCCTTCAGCGAGACCCACTGGACCGACTTGATCTGGTCCTCGCTCATGCCGGCCTGGCGCATCAGGGCGGTGATGACGACGTGCGGCAGCGAGCCGGGGGAGGAGATGCCCACCTTCTTGCCCGGCAGGTCGGTCACATCCTTCACGCCCGACGCGGCGTTGGCGTAGAAGGCGTAATGCAGGCCGGTGTGGACGCCGCCGATGGTCTTCAGCGTGCCGCCCTTGTCGGCCGCCGCCAGCGTCTCCGACATGCCGGCCTGGCTGACGTCCAGCTCCCCGGCGATCAGCGAGCGCACGGGGATGGAGCTGTCGGCGATGTGCACCAGCTCCACCGTCAGGCCGTTCTTCTCGTAGAAGCCCTGATCCTGCGCGACGAACTCGACGAGGTTCAGGAACATCTTGGCCGGCATGCCGATCTTCAGCGCGTCGGCGGCGAGCGCGGCGGTGCTCATCGCCACGGAGACGGCACCCGCCAGCAGGGCGGCCTTCAGCGAACGGGACATCATGCTCATGATCCCTCTTCCTTCCTCAAATCCGGTGTGGTGTGGGGCGCGTGGGGTGTGGGGGGAGGCGGGCCGCTCAGCGGCGGCGCCAGCGGCCGAAACGCTCTTCGACCTTTTGAACGAGAACCGTCAGCGCGTTGGCGAGCAGGGCCACCACCAGGACCGGGGCGAAGGCCTTGGCCGTCTCGAACGCGTTGGTGTAGTTGATGATCAGGCCGCCGAGGCCGGAGATGGAGGTCAGGAACTCCGCCACGATCATCGCGATGATGCCGCGGCCGAGCGCGATGCGCAGGCCGCTCGCCACGTAGGGCAGGGCGTAGGGCGCGATGATCTGGCGGTAGACCATGAACCGCGAGGCCATGAAGGCCTTGCCGATGTCCAGATAATGCCGGTCGACGTTCTTCACGCCGGTGACCGTGTTGATGATCACCGGGAAGACCGCGAACAGGATGATGATCGTGATCTTGGCGAGGAAGCCGATGCCCACCCACAGCATCAGGATGGGGATCAGCGCCACCAGCGGCATGGCGTAGAGCGCGTTGATGTAGGGATCGAGGATCACCTCCACCGTGCGGTTCGTGCCCATCGCGAAGCCGACGACGATGCCGATGATCGACGCGATGACGAAGCCCAGGACGAAGGTCGACATGCTGTCGATGGTCGCCCAGAACAGCTCGCCGTTCAGCAGCAGCTCCCAGGTCGCGATGGCGATGTCGCTGGGCACCGCGACCAGCAGCTTGTTGGCGTCGCGCGCCGCGAATTCCCAGACGGCGAGCAGCAGGACCAGCGTGCCCAGTTGGAGCAGCCGTTCGCGGCGCCTCTGCCGGTTGGGATCGGACGCCGCCTCAGGCTCGCCGGCGCTTTTTGAATCGGCGCTCGCTTGTGCACTCCGCTGCACGCCTGCCTCCTGTGTGCGAGGTGATGGTATGGTGTGGTGGGTGTGGCGTTTGGCCCTCTGGGCCGCCACCTTGGATCGTCGTTGATACGTATGCTAATCGAAGGTGGTAGTGTGGCGCAAGCAGATCGTCATACTGTCTGACAAGAAGAGAAATTTTATGTCAAATTTGCCGATAAATATTGTCCGCGTCGCCGCTCCCCTGCGCCAGCAGGTGATCGACCTGTTGCGCGCGGCCATCGCCGACGGGCGCTATTCCCCCGGCGACCGGCTGGTCGAGCGCGAGTTGTGCGAGACGTTGCAGGTCAGCCGTCCGATCCTGCGGGAGGCCCTGCGCCAGCTGGAGGCGGAGGGGCTGGTCCACAACGTGCCCCAGCGCGGGCTGGAGGTGGTGACCCTGACGGCGGAGGACGTGCGGCAGATCTATCAGGTGCGCGGGGCGCTGGAGAGTCTGGCGGCGGCGGAGTTCATCGCCCAGGCCAGCCCGGAACAGTGGGCAATCCTCGCCGACGCCATGGCGGCCTTCGAAGCGGCGGCGGCGGAAGGCGTGCCGTCGCGCATCCGCACGGCGAAGACCATGTTCTACGACACGCTGATCGCCGGCTGCGGCAACCCGACGATGGCGCAGATCCTCAAGGCGCTGCACAACCGCATCCAGCTGCTGCGCGGGGTGTCGCTGGCCGAGCCGGGGCGGCTGCCCAACACGATCCGCGAAATTCGCGAGATCTTCGAGGCGATGACCGCCCGCGACACAGCGCGCACGCGCCAGCTCTACGACGAGCACATCGCCAGCGCCGCCCGCGTGACCATGCAGGCTTTAGCCGCCGGACGATAAAGGCGGGCGGCGACGGCGGAAATCAGGCGCCGCCGATGCCCTCGGTGAAGGTCTCGCCGGTCCTGGGGTCGATGTTTTCGCCGGTTCCCGGCGTGCCGGGCGCGGCCTCGTCCCGATCATTGGGGCGATCGCTGGCCGGTTTCTGGCTGTCGGGGTCGTAGCTGCGCGGGGGATGCACGCCGGCGTCGTCCGGCGTCTTCGGGTCGCTCATGGGCCACCTCTGCAAAAGGGATTGCAACCTTCCCGTCAACAAGGGCGGGGGCGTATCCTCACGCGCATCGGCAACGCTCCGACAGGGAAGGGACACGCCATGACGACCGCCAAAAACACCATCTGCCTCTGGTACGATACGGACGCGGAGGCCGCGGCCCGTTTTTACGCCACGGTCTTTCCCGACAGTTCGGTGGGGGCCGTTCACCGCGCGCCCGCCGACTATCCGTCCGGCAAGGCGGGCGACGTGCTGACGGTTCAGTTCACCGTCGCCGGCATTCCCTGCCTCGGCCTCAACGGCGGGCCGACGTTCCAGCACACCGAAGCCTTCTCGTTCCAGATCGCCACCGACGATCAGGAGGAGACCGACCGCTACTGGAACGCCATCGTCGGAAACGGCGGGCAGGAAAGCGCCTGCGGCTGGTGCAAGGACCGCTGGGGCGTCTCCTGGCAGATCACGCCGCGCGTGCTGACCGAGGCGCTGGCGGCCGGCGGCGAGGAAGCGCGGCGCGCCTTCGAAGCGATGATGGGCATGACGAAGATCGACATCGCCGCGATCGAGGCCGCGCGGCGCGGCTGACGATCACCGGAGGGCCGGCGCCTCTACGGCCTCCGCCGCGCCTTTCGCAGGGACGCGCAGCAGGCTGGTCAGGCCGGCAACCAGGGTGAGGGCGGCGGCCACGGCGAGGCCGAGGCGCGGTGCCGCCTCCGGGCCGGACAGCAGCGAGAACAGCACGGTCATCAGCACCGCGCCGGCGGTCTGGCCGACCAGACGCGCGGTGCCCTGCATCCCGCCGGCGGCGCCGCTGCGCGCCTTGGGCACGGTCAGCAGCATGTTGCGG
The DNA here is from genome assembly GCF_007827815.1 of Azospirillum brasilense. Classification (GTDB taxonomy): domain Bacteria; phylum Pseudomonadota; class Alphaproteobacteria; order Azospirillales; family Azospirillaceae; genus Azospirillum; species Azospirillum brasilense_C. The sequence continues at coordinate 63,130 of NZ_VITH01000015.1, read as the reverse complement.
TTGTTGGGCGTCTGGAACAGCCCGAAGCCGAACCCGCACATCACCATGAAGGCCAGCAGCGGCCGCGGGTCCTGTTCCAGCGGCCAGGCCGCCGACAGGGCGAGGCCGGCGGCGAGCAGCAGGCCGCCCACCGCGCACAGCCAGCCCGTTCCCACACGGTCGGACAGCCGGCCGGCGATGGGTGCGGCGACGGCGGTCGCCAGCGGCCACGGCACCAGGAACAGCCCCGCCGTGACGATGCCCTGGCCGAGCCCGTGCTGCAGGTAGAAGGGCAGGGCCACGGCGGCGGCCATCTGGCCGGTGAAGCAGAGGACGGAGGCGACCACCGACAGGCGGAACGAGCGCACCCGCAGCAGGTCGAGCGGCACCAGCGGCGCCTCGCGGTCCTTTTCGCGCCGGACCAGCCCGGCGAGGCAGAGCGCCGCGGCCAGCAGCAGCGCGCCGCCGCGCAGGGGCTGCGCCGCGACGGTCTCGGCCCCCATCACCAGGGCGGCGAAGAAGCCGGTGTTGAGGGCGACGCTGGCGGGATCGAGGCGGCGCTTGGTTCCCGCGACGGCGGGCAGCGCGCGGGCGGTCGCCAGAACCACGATCCCGACCGGGATGTTGACCGCGAACAGGACGGGCCAGGGGGCGACGGCGAGGATGCCCGCTCCAATCGTCGGTCCCGCCGCCGAGGCCAGCGCGATGGCCAGGGCGTTCCAGCCGATGGCGGCGCCGAGCAGCCGCTGCGGATAGACGAAGCGCAGCAGCGCGACGCCCAGCGCCATCACCGCCGCGCCGCCGAGCCCCTGCACGAAGCGCGCGGCGATCAGCCAGGGCAGCGTCGGCGCCAGGGCGCAGCCGGCGGAGGCCACGGTGAACAGCAGCACCCCGCCGGTGAACACCCGGCGGTGCCCGAGACTCTCGCCGAGGGCGCCGACGGGCAGGAGCGCGATCACCAGCGCCAGCTGGTAGGCGGTGATGATCCAGACGGTGTCGGCGGGTGGAACTCCGAGCGTGTTGGCGACGGTCGGCAGGGCGAGGTTGGCGATGGCGGCGTCGAGCACGACGAGCACAATCGCCGCGATGACGGACGCGCCGGCCACGGCGCGGCGGGGCATGGGCAGCCCGTCGGGATGCGGGGAATCGGGTGTTCGGGCAAGGGCGGAACGGGGCATTGGCGTCTCCAACAGGGGTTGGATCAATGTCGCTCTCCGCTTGGCATGGCGGAAGACGCCGCCCGTGCAGGTTATTCCTGCACCAAGCGCCATGTGTTAGCCTCGGGCTCCATGGCCGATCCCGATCTCAACCTCCTCCTCGCGCTCGATGCGCTGCTGTCGGAGGGCAGCGTCGTCAAGGCGGCGCGCCGGCTCGGCCTCAGCGAGTCCGCGATGAGCCGCACCCTGGCGCGCCTGCGCGCGGTCACCGGCGACCCGCTGCTCGTCCGGGCCGGGCGCGGCCTCGTCCCGACGCCGCGGGCCGTCCAGTTGCGGGAGCGGGTGCCCGGCCTCGCCGAGGAGGTCCGCGCGGTGCTGCGTCCGGCGGAGGCCATCGACATCGCCCGGCTGGAGCGCGGCTTCACCCTGCGCGCCAGCGAGAGCTTCATCGAGGTCTACGCGGCCCGGCTGGTCGGCCGCGTCGCCGCCGAAGCGCCCGGCGTCCTTCTGCGCTTCGCGCCGCGAGGCAACCGCGACGCGCAGGCGTTGCGCGACGGGCTGATCGACCTCGACATCGGGGTGCATTCGGAAACCACGCCGGAGCTGAAGGTGCAGAGCCTGCTGCGCGACCGGCTGGTCGCCGCCGTGCGGGAGGATCACCCCCTGGCCCACCTGGAGGCGGTGACGCCGGACCAGTACGCAGCCTGCGGCCATGTGCTGACCTCGCGGCGCGGGCTGGTGCGCGACCGCATGGACGAGGCGCTGGCCGCCCTCGGCCTCGCCCGCAAGGTGGTGGCGGTGGTGCCGAGCTTCCCGGCGGCCCTGGCGATCGTCCGTGCCTCCGACCTGACCGCGCTGGTGTCCGAACGCCAGCTCGCCGCAGGCGTGGCCGGGGTGCGCACCCTGCCGCTTCCCGCCGGTCTGGCCACCGTCTTGGACGAGGTCGTGGTGACGCAGATGTGGCATCCCCGGCAGGACGCCGATCCGGCCCACCGCTGGCTGCGCGGGCGGATTCTCGCCGCCTGCCGCGAGCCGGACTGACCCGCAACGCACCCTCGGCCGAGCGGAAGCGGCGCAACAACCTCCCCCTCCCGGCATTGATAAGGTCGGATCGACTTCGACGGCTGGGACGCAATGACCGGATTCCGACGCGCGCTCGCGGGCCTGCTCCTCGGCGCTCTTCTCGCCTTGCCGGGCGCGCCGCTCCGGGCGGCGCCGGTGCCGAAGGACGTGCTGGTCGTCGGCCAGATCGCCGAACCGGCGTCGCTGGACCCGGCGGTCAGCACCGCCACCAACGACTTCCGCATCCTGGTCAACCTCTATGAAGGGCTGGTCCGCTACCGGCCTGGAACCCTGGACGTCGAGCCCGCTCTGGCTGAGCGCTGGAGCGTCTCCGACGACGGGCTGACCTACCGCTTCACGCTGCGTCCGGGCGTCACCTTCCACGACGGCACGCCCTGCGACGCGCAGGCGGTGAAGTTCAACTTCGACCGCATGCTGGACAGGACGCACCCCGCCGCCGACACCGGCCCCTTCCCGCTGGCCTTCTTCTTCGCGGCCATCGACCGGGTCGAGGCGCCGGACCCGCTCACCGTCCGCATCACGCTGAAGGAGCCCTTCGCGCCCTTCCTCTCGAACCTCGCCTACCCGACCGGCCTGATCGTCTCGCCCACGGCCGTGATGAAGGAGGGCCGGGGGTTCGGCCGGCGGCCGGTCGGCACCGGACCCTTCCGCTTCGTCGAGTGGCAGGGCAGCCGGCGCCTGACCATCGAGCGCAACCCGGACTATTGGGGCACACCCGCCAAACTGCGCGCGGTGATCTTCCGCCCGGTCAGCGACCCCAACACCCGCGCGATGGAGATGCTGGCCGGCGGCCTGGACGTGATGGTGGAGGTGCCGGCGGACGCCCTGTCCCAGTTCCGCGACGGCGACGGCTTCCGGGTGCACGAGCAGGCCGGGCCGCACCTGTGGTTCCTGATCCTGAACACCCGGCACGGGCCGCTGAAGGACCGTCGCGTCCGGCAGGCGGTGAATTACGCCATCGACAAGCGGGCCATCGCCGATAGCATTTTGCAGGGCACGGCGATCCCGGCCCGTGGCCCCACCGCCCCCGCCTTCGACTGGGCCACCGACCCCGCGGCCACGGGCTATCCCTACGACCCGGACAGGGCGCGGGCGCTGCTGAAGGAGGCCAGGGCGGAGGGCGCGCGGCTCACCTTCTATGTGGCGGAGGGCGGGTCCGGGATGCTCGACTCCGTCGCCATGGGAACGGCGATCCAGGCGAACCTCGCCGCCGTGGGGTTGGCCGTCACCATCGAAACCTACGAATGGAACAGCTTCCTGGCGCGGGTGAACGGCGGGCTGGGCGAGGCGGCGGACATGGCCGAAATGGCCTGGATGACCAACGATCCTGACACCCTGCCGTACTTGACCCTGCGCTCCGGCGCCCTGCCGGAAGAGGGCGGGTTCAACTCCGGCTACTACGCGAATCCGGAGCTTGACCGGCTGCTGGAACGGGCGCGGCGCAGCGGCGACCGGGACGAGCGGGGGGCGCTCTACCGGCAGGCCGAGCGCATTATCGTGGAGGATGCGCCCTGGGCCTTCGTGGCGCACTGGAAGCAGAACGCCGTCACCACCGCGGCGGTGCGCGGCTTCGCGCTGGAGCCGTCCTTCTTCCTGTTGCTCGACCGCGTGTCGAAGGATTGAGGGGGCGCCCGTGAGGTCTTACATCCTCGGCCGCCTCGCGGCGCTCGTCCCCGTGCTGTTCGGGCTCAGCGTGATCGTCTTCCTGATCATGGCGCTGATCCCCGGCGACCCGGCGACCGCGATCCTCGGCCCCTACGCGACGCCGGAGAACGTGGCGCGGCTCCGCCAGGACCTCGGCCTCGACCACAGCCTGCCGGTGCGCTACGCGACGTGGCTGGGCAACGTGCTGGCGGGCGACCTCGGGCGTTCCTCCAGCCTCAACCGGCCGGTTCTCGACGAGGTGACGGAGCGCTTCGCCGCCACGCTGGTGCTGGCCGGTGCCGCGCTGGTGCTGGCGTCGGTGCTCGGGCTGCTGGCCGGCATCCTGTCCGCCGTGCGGCAGTTTGGCCTCGCCGACAAGCTGGTGACTCTGGCCGTGCTGGTGGGGATCTCCATGCCGACCTTCTGGCTCGGCCTGCTGCTGATCCTGGTCTTCGCCGTCCGCTGGCAGCTTCTGCCGGTGAGCGGCATGGTCTCCATCTACGGCGGCGGGGACCTGCCGGACCTGCTGTGGCATCTGGCGCTGCCGGCGGCGACGCTGGCCATCGTGGCCGCCGGGGTGATCGCCCGGCTGACGCGGTCGGCCATGCTGGAGGTGCTGCGCCAGGACTTCGTCCGCACCGCCCGGGCCAAGGGGCTGACGGAGCGCCGCGTGGTGTTCGGCCACGCGCTGCGGGCGGCCATGGTGACGGTGATCCCGGTGATCGGCATCCAGGCCGGCTTCGTCCTGGGCGGAGCGGTCTACATCGAGACGGTGTTCCAGTGGCCGGGCATCGGCCGCATGCTGGTCAACGCCATCGCGACGCGCGATGTGCTGCTGGTCCAGGGCGGCGTCCTGGTGGTCGCGGCCAGCTATGTGCTGTTCAATCTGCTGGCCGACATACTGCAACGCCTGCTCGACCCGAGGATCGCGCCGTGAGGGGCGGCTTGGCTCTCTTGCGCCGCGTGATGCGCAACCGGCTGGCGGCGCTGGGGCTCGTGCTGCTGACGCTGATCGTCCTGGCCGCGCTCGCCGCGCACGTCCTGCCGCTGGCCGACCCGGACGCCATCGACCCCGCCCGGCGCCTGCTGCCGCCCTTCAGCGCCGGGGCGTGGCTCGGCACCGACACGCTGGGGCGCGACGTGCTGGCCCGGCTGGTCTGGGGGACGCGGCTGAGCCTGGGGGTCGGCGTCGCGGCCTCCCTCCTCGCGGCGCTGGTCGGGTCGGCCATCGGCCTGGTCGCCGGCTACGCGGGCGGGCGCACCGACGGCGTGCTGATGCGCGGCATCGACGTGCTGATGGCCTTCCCCTATCTGCTGCTGGCGCTCGCCATCGTGGCGGCGCTGGGGCCGGGGCTGCTCAACGCGCTCTACGCCGTGGTGGTCGCCAACATTCCTTTCTTCGCGCGCAACGTCCGCGGCGCCACCGCCGGCCTGCGCCGCCGGGAGTTCGTGGACGCGGCACGCCTGTCCGGCATGGGCGAGGCGCGCATCCTGCTGGGCGAGGTGCTGCCCAACGTCCTGCCGGTCATCATCATCACCGCCTCGACCACCGTGGGCTGGATGATCCTGGAGACCGCCGGCCTGTCCTTCCTGGGGCTGGGGTCGCAGCCGCCGCAGGCGGACCTCGGCTCGATGCTGAGCGAGGGGCGCAAGGCGCTGATCACCGCGCCGCACGTCGCGGCGGTGCCGGGGCTGGTCGTCTTCCTGATCGTGATGAGCATGAACCTGATCGGCGACGGGCTGCGCGACGCGCTCGACCCGCGCCTGCGCTCCGGCATCCCCGGCGCGCCGGGCGCCGCCACGCGGGTGGAGCGGGCTGCCGGGGGCGGCGGGAATTCGGCCCCGGACCCTGGCGCGCTGCTGCAGGTCACTGGCCTGCGCACGGCCTTCGACACGGCGGGCAATCGGGCGGACGGCCCGGTGGACGCGGTGAAGGGCGTCGACCTGCGCGTCGCCCCCGGCGAATGCCTGGGCATCATCGGCGAGTCCGGGTCCGGCAAGTCGGTCACGGCGCTGTCCATCGCGCGCCTCGTCGCCTCGCCGCCGGGCGTGGTGCGCGGCGGATCGGTGCGGTTCGCCGGGGACGATCTGCTGGCCCTGCCGGTCGGGGCGTTGCAACGGCTGCGCGGCGGGCGGATCGCCTACGTCTTCCAGGACCCGCTGACGACTCTCCATCCGCTGATGCCGGTCGGCGCGCAGGTGGCCGAGGCGCTGCGCGCCCATCGCCCGGTGCCGCGGGCCGAGGCCGACCGGCGGGTGGTGGAGCTGTTCGCCGCGGTGAAGCTGCCCGACCCCACCACCCTCGTCCACGCCCACCCGCACGAGCTGTCGGGCGGGCAGCGCCAGCGGGTCGGCATCGCCATGGCGCTGGCCAACGACCCGGAGCTGATCATCGCCGACGAGCCGACCACCGCGCTCGACGTCACCGTCCAGGCCGAGATCCTGGATCTGCTGGACGATCTGCGCCGGCGGCGGGGCCTCGCCGTCGTCTTCATCAGCCACGATTTCGGAGTCATCGCCCGTCTCTGCGACCGGGTGGCCGTGATGTTCCAGGGGGAAATCGTCGAGGAGGGCGACACCCGCAGCGTCCTCACCCGCCCGCGGCACGCCTACACCCGGCGCCTGCTCGCCGCCGTGCCGGTCCTCGGGCGGTCACGGCGCCCGGAGACGCCGCCGCGGGGGGCGTCGTCGGTGGGCTGGGCGGTCGAGGTTCGCGATCTGGTCAAGACATACGCGGCGCGCCGGTCCCTGTTCGGGCGGTCACGCCCGGCGGTCACTGCCTTGAAAGCCGTATCGCTGCGGGTGGCCGCCGGGGAAACGCTGGGGATCGTCGGGGAGTCGGGCAGCGGCAAGTCGACGCTCGCCCGCAGCCTCGTCGGGCTGAGCCGGCCGACCGGCGGGACCGTCCGGCTCGACGGGCGTCCCCTCGCCGAACTGGCCGCCGAAGGGCCGCGGGCGCTGGGCCGGACGGTGCAGTATGTCTTCCAGGACCCGCTGTCCTCGCTCAACCCGCGCAAGACGATCCGGCGGACCCTGACGGCGCCGCTGCGCTTCCTGGCCGGTGTGCCCGCCGCGGAGCGGGAGGGGCGGCTGGCCGGGCTGATGCGGTCGGTCGACCTCGACCCCGCCATCCTGGACCGCTACCCGCACGAGCTGTCGGGCGGGCAGGCGCAGCGCGTCGCCATCGCGCGGGCGCTCGCCGCCGGGGCGAGGATCATCGTGCTCGACGAGGCGGTGTCCGCCCTCGACGTCTCGGTCCGACAGCAGGTGCTGCATCTCCTGGCGGCGCTGAAGGAGCGGCATGGGCTGACGTATTTGTTCATCAGCCACGACCTTGCCGTGGTCGAGGCCATCGCCGACCGGGTCGTGGTGATGGCCGCCGGCGCCATCGTCGAGGAAGGGCCGGGCGACCGCCTGTTCGCCGCGCCGGAGCACCCCTACACGCGGCGGCTGATCGCCGCCGTGCCGACGCTTCCGTCCTGACGCCGTTACCGGGGGTAGCCGGCGAACTTGTTGACGGAGATCGAGGTCGCCGCCACCAGCACATGGCGGGCGAGTTCCTGTTCGGCCGTTTCCGGCGTCCAGCGGGTGGTGGGGACGGAGATGTTCAGGCCGGCGACCGCGTGCCCATGCTCGTCGGTGATGGCGGCGGCGACCGAGATGTCGCCCATCACCGTCTCGTTGGTCACCACGGCGTAGCCTTTTTCGGCCGCCTCCTGCACGCGGGCGCGCAGCCGGCCGGGGTCGTTCACGGTGAAGGGGGTGAGCGGGCGGAGGTCGGTGCGGGCCAGGATCTCCTCCCGCTCCTCCTCCGACAGGCGCGACAGGATGGCGGTTCCCGACGCAGTGAAGTAGGCGGGCAGCCGGCTGCCGACCATGATGTCGATGTTCACCAGATGCCGGCCGGGGAAACGGGCGACGAAGACGATCTCGTGGCCGTCCAGCTCCTGCAGGTTGGCGGTCTCGCCGACGCTCCGGCTGATTTCCAGCAGATAGGGCGACGCCTTCTCGATCAGTTCGTTCGCCCGCAGGTAGTTGTAGGAGAACTGCAGCATCTTCGGGCTGAGCGCGTAGTTGCGCGTGCCGTGGACGCGCCGCAGGTAGCCGAGCGTCTCCAGCGTGTAGACCAGCCGCTGGGCGGCGCTGCGGTCCAGGCCCGCCGCCTTGGCGATCTCGGACAGCGGCATCTGCCGGTGCGGGCCGTCGAAGGCGTGCAGGATCTGGAAGGTCTTCTCGGTCGAGCCGACGAACAGCGAGGATTCGCGCGGGTCGGCCTTCGGCTTCACGGCCGGCGCGGTGCCGGCCTGTTGGCCGTCCTCCTCCGCCATGCCGCCCGTCCTGGTGGTCTTTCCGGCCTTCATCGGTGCTCGTCCTCGCGTCGTCGGCATGGTTCGCCTACGCATAGCATCCGGCGCGCCGGATGCCACGCGCAAGCGTTGCCACCGGTCAGGCCACCGCGGCCGCCGGCAGCCCTTCATAGGTGGTCAGAAGGCGCGCCAGTTCGCCTTTCAGCGCCTCGCGCAGCTCCGGCCGCGGCTCGCGCAGCGGCGGCAGCATGGCCGGGGCGTTCACGCCGATCAGGTCCATCACCGACTTCATCGGGCCGGGGTTGGTCTCGGCGAAGGCGAGGTTCATCATGGGGATGAGGGTGCGGTGCACCTCCAGCGCCTCGGCGGTCTTGCCGGACGAGGCGAGGTCGAAGACCAGGCGCCAGGCGCGCGGCAGGAGGTTGGCCGTGACCACGATGCCGCCCTTGGCCCCCGCGGCCACATGCAGCGGGAACAGCGTGTCCTCGCCGCTCAGCATGGCGAAGGACGGGTCCAGCCCGGCCATCGTGCGCAGGAAATGGTACATGTCGGTGTTGCAGGCCTTCATGCCGACGATCCGCTCGTGGCGCGACAGCTCGTGCAGCACCTCCGGATCGACGGCGATGCGGGTGCGGTAGGGGATCTCGTAGATCAGGATCGGCACCGGCGACTCGTCGGCGTAGCGCAGGAAATAGTCGCGGATGCCGGCCTGGGTCGGGTTGGTGTAGTAGGGCGTCAGGACCAGCAGGCCGTCCACGCCGGCCGCCGCGAAATCGCGGCCCGCGGCCAGGGCGTCGTGGTAGCCGGTGTCGAGGACGCCGGCGATCACCGGCTTCCGGCCGGCCATCGCCTCGACCGTCAAGGCGGCGAAGCGGTTGCGCTCGGCGCGCGCCAGCGCGCCGTACTCGCCGGTGCCGCCCAGCGGAACCACCCCGTCGATCCCCTGGCGGTTCAGCCAGGAGAACAGCGCCTTCGACGCCGCGACGTCGATGGTGCCGTCGGCGGTCACCGGCGTCGGGGTGGCGGGCAGAATGCCGCGGAGTTTGGTGGCATCGAGCATGATGTATCCTTGGAAGTGCGAAGAGATGGACGCGTCGGCGCGGGCGCTGGTCAGGAGGCCAGGCTGCGCCGGCGCAGCCGGTCCGCGGCGTAGATCAGCACCGCGACGAAGACGAGGAGACCGGTGGACACCGCCGCGATGACGGGGGAGACCTGCAGCGTCACCTCGTCCCAGAACTGTTTGGGCAGGGTGGCGCTGAGACCGCCCGACGAGAACAGCGAGATGGTCAGCTCGTCGAAGGAGGTGGCGAAGGCGAACAGGAAGGACGACAGCATGCCGGCGCCCAGGATCGGGAAGGTGACGTGGCGCAGCGCGGCCAGCGGACGGGCGCCCAGGCTCTGCGCCGCGAGGTCGAGCCGGGTGTCGTAGTTGCGCAGCACCGCCGTCATCGTCATCACCACATAGGGGACGGCGACGACCGTGTGGCCGATCACCAGACCCAGGATGGTGCCGACCAGCCCCATCTGGGCGAACAGGTAGAACATGCCGACGGCGATGATCATGCGCGGCACGATCACCGGCGACAGAATGAAGGCCAGCATGGCGCCCTTGCCCCGCATCCGGGTGCGCACCATCAGGAAGGCCGCCGGCACGCCGATCGCCATCGACAGCAGGCCGGTGCCGAAGGCCACCACCAGCGAGCGGGTCAGCGCCTGCATCCACAGCGGGGACTGGAACAGCTGCTCGTACCATTGCAGCGAGAAGCCGGTGGGCGGCCAGGCCAGACCGGCCTCGCCGAAGGACAGCGGGACCATCAGGAAGGCCGGCAGGCTGATCAGCACCAGCATCGCCCACACCAGCGTCCGCAGGCCGGCCGACGGCATCTCGCCGGTGCCGCGCGGGCGGCGGCGCGGGAAGAGGCCGATCAACGCGTCGCTCGCCGCACCCAGCAGCCCGAGCACCCGGCCGCCCAGCCGCCGCATGGCGGTGTCGCGGTTGTGCGCGGCCCCCGCGGTCTCGCCGGTCAGCGTGGCGAAGCCGAAGACGCGGTCGTAGAGGAGGAACACCGCCAGCACCACCATCAGCAGCAGAACCGAGATGGCGCCCGCCAGGCCCCAGTTCAGCGTCTGCTGGATCTGGTCGATGATGAGCTGGGTGATCATCGTCTCACGCCGTCCGCCGAGCAGGGCCGGCACGATGAAGAAGCCGATGGCCGTCACGAAGACCATGATCGCGGCGGCGGCGACGCCGGGCAGCGACAGCGGGAAATAGACGGTCCAGAAGGCGGTGCCGGGACGCGCGCCGAGCGTGCTGGCGGCGCGGGGCAGGGTGCGGTCGATGTTCTCCATCACCGCCAGCATGGTCATCACCGCCAGCGGCAGCATGGCGTGCACCATGCCGACCAGAACCGAGCCGAAGCCGTAGAGCAGGTCGATCGGGCGGTCGATGATGCCCAGCGACATCAGCGTGCCGTTGATGACGCCGTTGCGGCCGAGGATGATGACCCAGGCGAAGGCGCGCACCAGGAAGCTGGTCCAGAAGGCCAGCAGCACCCAGAAGATCAGACGGCTCTTCGCCGGCCCCTTGGTGACGGAGATCAGGTAGGCGATGGGGTAGGCCCCGGCCACCGCGACCAGCGTCGTCGCCAGCGAGATCTTCAGCGTGATCCACAGCACGGTGACGTAGAGGCTGGACGCGAAGAGCTGCTGGTAGGGCGCCAGCGTGAAACCCTGGCCGTTGTATACGCTGAGCGCCAGGAGCTGCCCGACCGGGAAGACCAGGAAGACGGTGAGCAGCAGGACGATGGGGGCGCCCATCAGCACCGGTTTGCGCCAGGCCGGCGGGGCGCCGCGCCGTGGGGCGGCGTGGGGCATGGTCATGATCTGGTCGCTCATGTCAGGCCGCCTTGGCCGTGGTTGCGGGCATGGCCGCCGGGCCGCGGTCCGCGATCACCACGGCGTCGCGGCTGTCCCAGGACAGCGCCAGCACGTCGTCGATGCGGATCGCCTCGGCCTCGTTGCGGGTGGCGAAGGCGGCGACCAGCGGCGGCAGGGCGTCGTCGAGCGGCTGCATGTAGACCTTGGTCAGGCTGCCGGTGACCATCACGTCGGACACCCGGCCCATCACGGCCGGTTCATCCCCCGACGGACGGGCGATGGTCAGGTTCTGCGGCCGCACCATCACCCGCACCGGGGAGCCCGGCGGCAGGTCCTGGCCGTTGGCGAGCGCGCGGCCCGGAAGGCCGGTGCTGCCCAGCCGGATCTCCGCCTCGTCGCCCAGCCGGGTCCCCAGCGAGGCCGGCAGCAGGTTGGATTCGCCGAGGAAGTCGGCGACGAACAGCGTGCGCGGGCGGAAATAAAGGTCGGCCGGCGTGCCGAGCTGCTCGATGCGGCCGGAATTCATCAGGCAGATGCGATCCGACATCGTCATCGCCTCTTCCTGGTCGTGGGTGACGTAGACGACCGTCGTCCCCAGCTCGCGGTGCAGATGCTTGATCTCGAGCTGCATGTGCTCGCGCAGCTTCTTGTCCAGCGCGCCCAGCGGCTCGTCCATCAGGATGATCGACGGCTTGTAGACCATGCAGCGGGCCAGCGCGACGCGCTGCTGCTGGCCGCCCGACAGCTCGCGCGGGTAGCGCCCGGCGATGTGCGGCAGATGGACCATCTCAAGCGCCTCGCGGGCGCGCTTCTTCGCCTCGGCCTCCGGGATCTTCCGCATCTTCAGCGGGAAGGCGATGTTCTCGGCGATCGTCATGTGGGGGAACAGGGCGTAGTTCTGGAACACCACGCCAATGTCGCGCTCGTAGGGCGGGGCGTAGGTCACGTCCTGCGCGCCGATGCGCACGATTCCTTCGTCGGGCGGAACCAGCCCGGCGAGCAGACTGAGCAACGTCGTCTTGCCCGAGCCCGACGGGCCGAGCAGGGTCAGGAATTCACCGTCGGCGACCACGAGATCCGTGGGGGCGAGCGCCACGAAATCGCCGTAGCGCTTGGCGAGGCCCTGGACGGTTAGGCTGGACGACGACATGGCAGGTCTCCTCGCGTCGAGAAAGAAAGGGAGTGGGGAGAAAATGCGGGAGCCCCGCGACCGGCTCCGTCCTGCGGGCGGGTCCGGTCGCGGGTCCTCAGTCGGGACGGAGCGTCCCGTCGCCTCAGCTAAGCAGCCAGGCGTTGTAGCGCTCGAGCGCCTTCTGCTGGTTGTCCAGCCAGAACTGCGCGTTGATCTTGACGCCCTTCTCGATGTTCGCCGGGAAGGTCGGGCAGTTGGGGGCGATCGCCGGATCGATGTGCTTGAAGGCGTCGGGCATGGTGACGCCGGCCGGGAAGTACTTCACCAGCTCGGCCTGACGCTTCGGGTCGCAGGTGAACTTGATGAACTGGCGGCAGGCGTCGGCGTTCGGGGTGCCGGCCAGGATGGCCCAGTTGTCGAGGCCCCAGATGTTCTGGTCCCAGACGATGCCGACCGGAGCGCCGGCGGCGATCGCCGCCTGCGGGCGCGACACCCAGGTCGGGACGAGATCGACCTCGCCGGAGATCAGCATCTGCTCGACCTGCGCGCCGCTGGTCCAGAAGATCGGGATGTCCTTCTTGATGCGGTCCAGTGCCTTGAAGGCACGGTCGAAGTCGCAGGGATAGACCTCGCCGGTGGGCACGCCGTCGGCCATCAGCGCCTGCTCGATGGTGTCGAAGGGGTGCTTGCGCAGCGCGCGGCGGCCGGGGACGCCGGCGACGTCGTAGAAATCCTTCCAGGAGGCCGGTGCCTTGCGGCCCTTGAAGGCGTCGGTGCGGTAGGCCAGCACGGTGGTGTAGACGTTGGTGCCGACGCCGTATTCCGACATGTACTGCTTGGGAATGCCGGCGACCGCCGGATCGTTCTCCAGCCCGTGCTTCTCCAGCATCGGCTTGTCGCCGCTGGTCAGCATGAGGATGGCCGGCTCGCTGATCTTGGCCATGTCCCAGGTGTAGGACTTCGCCTCGACCATCGAGCGGATCTGGGCGGTCGGCTCGGCGTTGGCCTGGACGCCGACGACCTCGATGCCGGTGGCCGCGGTGAAGGGCTTGTAGAAGACCTCGCCGTAGGCCTTGGTGTAGATGCCGCCGTCGTCGCGCACGACGATGCGCTTGTTCTGCGCGCGGGCCGGGCTCCAGATCGCCGGCATGGCGAGCGCCGCGGTGCCGGCGGCGCCGGCTTTCAGCAGGGTGCGGCGGGACCAGCCGGATTGACGTGTGCTCATGTCGGAACTCCTCGAGGATGGGCCGGGACGGCGGAAAGGCTGCGGAGGAAGGAAAGGCGGAAGTCAGCCCGGCGGCAGGAGCCGTCCGGGATTGAAGATGTTCTGCGGGTCGAGCGCCCGCTTGACCGCGCGCATCAGCGTCAGCTCCGCCGACGGCTTGTAGCGGGCCATCTCGGCGAGCTGGACGCGACCGATCCCGTGTTCGGCGCTGAAGGTGCCCTTGAGCCGGGCGGCCTCGTCGTTGACGGCGTGGCGCAGCGCGGCGGCGAGCGCGTCGCGGTCGCCCGCCGCGGCGGCGGCCTCCCAGGCGTCGAAGCTGAAGAAGGGGATGAAATGGACGTTGCCGTCGCCGAGATGGGCGACCACGATCACCGGCAGGTCGGGCACCAGGGCGCGCACCGCCGCGGTCGCCGACGCGATGAAGGCCGGCACCGCCGACAGCGGCACCGCGCAGTCGGTGGTCAGGCCGACGCCGGCCTTCTTGTTGGCCTCCGACACGCTGTGGCGGATCTCCCACATGGCGTGGCGCTGCGCCTCGCTGGCGGCCAGCGCCGCGTCGCTGAGCAGCCCGTCGGCGAAGGCGTCCTCCAGGATCGCCTGAAGCTCGGCGTCGAGCGCCTCGCCGGAGCCGTTGTCCGACAGCTCGATCAGGACGTGCCAGTCGGCCGCGCTGTCGATCGGGCTGCGCCGGCCGGGGACGTTGCCGACCACCAGGTCGAGCTGCAGGCGGTTGATCATCTCGAAGGCGGACAGCCGGGCCGCGCTGCGTTCCTGCACGCGGGTCAGCAGGGTCAGCGCGTCCTCCGGCGAGGCCATGCCGACCCAGGCCACCGCGTGGCGCGTCGGCAGCGGGTGCAGCTTCAGGGTCGCCGCGGTGATGATGCCGAGCGTGCCTTCCGAGCCGATGAACAGGTGCTTCAGGTCGTAGCCGGTGTTGTTCTTGCGCAGGCCGTACAGGCCCGACCAGACGGTGCCGTCGGCCAGCACGACCTCCAGCCCCAGCACGTTCTCGCGCGTGTTGCCGTAGCGCAGGACCGAGGTGCCGCCGGCGTTGGTGGCGATGGTGCCGCCGATCTGGCAGGAGCCCTCGGCGCCCAGGCTGACCGGGTAGAGCCGCCCGGCGGCCACGGCGGCCTCCTGCACGGTGGCGAGGACGCAGCCGGCCTCGACCTCCATCGTGTTGTTCACCGGGTCGATGGCGCGGACCGCGCGCATGCGGGTCAGGCTGAGGATGACCGGGGCGGGGCCGGTCTCCGACGGGACGGCGCCGCCGCACAGGCTGGTGTTGCCGCCCTGCGGCAGGACCGGCACGCCGTGCTTGGCGCAGCAGCGCACCACGTCGGCCACCTGTCCGGCGTTGGCGGGACGCGCGAGGCAGAGCGCCGGGCCGCGGTAGCGCCCGCGCCAATCCTCGGTCACGGCGTCCAGATCGGCGGGGTCGGTCAGGACGGCGTCGGCGCCGATCAGGCTCGTCAGTTCAGCGATCACGTCCACCCGCGATCTCCTTGATCCAGTCAGTAAATGATCGATATACGATTACATCAACTGTAATATGATAGCTTGAGATATGTGCTCCAACAAACCTCTTTTTGCAGAGAGGGCGAATTTTCGGTGCGCGGAAGCGTCGTTACAGGCACCCTCCGACCCTATCGGCGGGATCGGACGCAAGATTTGAAACGCGGGGCGGTTCGCGCCGCCGTCGCTCGACGCCGTTGAACCATCGGCGGAGCGCGGTGTTGTCACTCTCCGCGGGAGGGGGTGTCATGAGCGGAATCGCGGGTTTCACCACGTCGATCCGGGCGGCTGTGATCGGGGCGAGCGGCGGCATCGGCGCCGCCGTGACGCAGCGGCTGCTGGCCGATCCGGGAGTGACGGAGGTGGTGGCCCTGTCGCGCCGCCCCATCGCCCCGGCGGACAAGCTGCGCACCGGCTTTCTCGACCTCGCCGACGAGCCTTCCATCGCCGAGGCGGCGGCGATGGCGGGGACGGTCGACCTCGTCTTCATCGCCAGCGGCCTGCTGCACCAGGACGCGGTGCAACCGGAGAAGAGCTGGCGCAGCCTGGACCCGACCGCCATGGCGCGCCTGTTCCAGGTCAACGCCACCGGCCCGGCGCTGGCCGCCAAGCATTTCCTGCCGCGGCTGCCGCGGCGCGGGCGGGCGGTCTTCGCGGCGCTCTCCGCCAAGGTCGGCAGCATCGCCGACAACCGGCTCGGCGGCTGGTACGGCTACCGGGCGTCCAAGGCGGCGCTCAATCAGATCGTCCGGACCACGGCCATCGAACTGGCGCGCTCACGGCCGGAGGCCGTTTGCGTCGCGCTGCATCCGGGCACCGTCGACACCCCCCTGTCGCACCCTTTCCAGGCCGGGGTGGCTGCGGACCGGCTGTTCAGCGCCGACGTCGCCGCCGCGCATCTGCTCCGTGTCCTCGGCGATCTGACGCCGACGGACAGCGGTGGCCTGTTCGCATGGGACGGTCGGCGGCTGCCCTATTGACCCGTCCTCCGGTACCGTCCGTGCTCCAAAGGACCGCCGGGAGTCTGCGCGAGATCGTGCGGCAAGCGGCCGGCCTTCCGGCCGGGGCATCGGCCATATCCCCCATGCTTGTATGAATTTCGAACGCGTATTGGATGCATTCAAATTGACATTGTCGGTCTAAATGGAGCATAGCATCACGCATTGAATGCAGGCATTGCCTCCTGAAGGAACACGCGATGTCATCCGAACAGGAGTGGCCGCCTCGTCCCCCTCCCGGCACCGGCGTGCGTGGTCGCCCGCTGCGAGGTCGGTGGTCCGGACTGCTCCGACGCCGATCCGGCTGACGGCCCCGCCCGCAGACAACGACACGCGCCCGACCTGACCGCCGTCAGGTTCCCCGACGATGGGCAGCGTCAAAGCTTGGAGATGTTCAAAATGTACGACTGGTTCCCCATGGTCTTCTTTCCGTTCAAGATCATCGTGCTGGGCACGGGCATGTTCTTCGCCATCAAGTGGCATCACGATCAGGCGAAGAAAGAGAAGGCGAAGAAGAACGACGAAGCCAGCGGACTGTAAGCGCCCGCCGAACCTGCTAATTACCCACATCGTCATTCAGGCTGGGCGGGTTGGGCGGCACGCCGGTCTCCGCCACATCAAACAGCGGGCTGTTGACATTGGAAAGAGGTCCGGGAGGTACCGATGACCGATGCTTCAAGGAACTGGATCGACGATGAACTCGCCAGCTGCCATCTGGTCGACCGGCGCCTGGATCGGCGGCTGCACCGGGTGCTGGAGCAATTGGCGAACGCCTTGGGCGAGAGCCTTCCCCTGGCCTGCCAGGACTGGGCCAACACCAAGGCGGCCTACCGGTTCTTCGCCAACGACCGGGTCGGTGAGGGGGACATTCTGGCGGGCCACGTCGAAGCGACGCGCCGCCGCGTTGCCGCCGCGCTCGGCGTCATCCTCGTTGTCCAGGACACGACCGAGTTCTCCTTTGAGCGCGAGCGTCCCGACCAGGTCGGCTGGACCTACAAAGGCAACGGCAACAATCATCGGCAGGGCGGCGTGCGCCCCTACACCGCTTGCGGGCTGCTGATGCACTCCAGCCTGGCGATCACGACGGACGGCCTGCCGCTCGGCCTGGGCGCGGTCAAATTCTGGACCCGCAAGACGTTCAAGGGAACCGGCGCCCTCAAGAGGCACATCAATCCGACGCGGGTCCCGATCGATGGAAAGGAAAGTGTCCGCTGGCTGGACAACATGCGGCGGACCGCAGAGTTGTTCGGGGACCCGGCCCGCTGCGTCTACGTCGGCGACCGCGAGAACGACATCTACGAGTTCTTCTGCCTCGCACGCGATCTCGGGACCCACTTCCTGGTCCGGACGTGTGTCGACCGGCTCGCAGGGGACGGCACCACCACGGTTGCCCGCCTGATGGGCGAGGTGGCCGTGGGGGGCCGCCACCGCATCGCCGTCCGGGATGCCGCCGGGCGGACCGAAACCGCGGAACTCGAGCTCACCTACTCCATCTTGCACGTCCGGCCGCCGATCGGGAAAGAGAGACGATACCCGGCGCTCGACCTGACGATCCTGCACGCCCGGGAGTTGGACCAGCCGGAGAACCGCCCGCGTATCGACTGGAAGCTCGCCACCGACTTGCCGGTCGCCGACACCGCGGCCGCCGTGGAGAAGCTGCGCTGGTACGCCCTGCGCTGGCGCGTGGAGGAATTCCACAAGATTTTGAAATCGGGGTGCAAGGTGGAGGCGGCGCGGCTCCGGACGGCCGAGCGCCTCGTCAAGCTGATCGCGGTGCTGTGCATCGTGGGCTGGCGAATCTTCTGGCTGCGGATGATGAACCGGGTCGTGCCGGACGTTGCGCCCGGCATTGCCCTGACCGGGATTGAAACCGCGGTCCTCGACCGCGTGGTCCCCGACACAAGCCCCAACCCGTCGGGCATCCACGATTTGGCCAGCTACGTCCGGAAGATCGCAAGACTGGGCGGCTGGCTTGCCCGAGCCGGGGACCGACCGCCCGGCGACCAAGTCCTGTGGCGCGGCATGGCGCGTCTGGCCGACATCGTGCTCGGCGCGACCCTCGCTCTCGACGATGTGGGTAATTAGCAGCCGCCGAACACCACGGCCGCCTGACAGGCCCTAATCGCTTTTGTTCAGTGAGGACAGGAACTGCTCCTCCCACTGCCGTCCGGCTTCCAGCTCGCTGAACAGCCACTCGCGGAACAGCCGGATCTTGGGAAGGTTGGCGGTCGATTTCAGGGTCACGAAGCCATGCCCCTGCGCCCGCAGGCCGCGGGTCGGGAAGGGGATGATGAGCCGGCCGGCCAGCAGTTCCTGCCGGGCCAGCAGCAGGCTGTCCAGGCACACGCCCATGCCGTTCGCCGCAGCGTTGATCGCCATGAAGGAGCGGTCGAAGCGCAGGCCGCGCTCCATGTCCAACTCGACCCCGCGGTGCCGGTTCGCCCAGTCGCGCCAGCCGACGATGTTGATTTCCGAATGGATCAGGATGTGGCGGCTGATGTCCGACGGCTTGCGGATCGGGTTCAGCCCGTTCGCCAGCGCCGGGGAGCACATCGGCACGATGACGTCGTCGGGAAACAGCTCCAGCACGCAGCCGGCCGGCGGCGGGCCGGGGTTGTAGCGGATGTCCACGTCGACCGCCCCCGTCGTCAGGTCGATGGGTGAGACCGACGCGCGCAGGCGGATGTCGATGGCGGGGTGGATCTCCTTCACCCGCCCCAGCCGCGGCATCAGCCATTGCGCGGCAAAGCTGGGCATCGAGCGCACGGTCAGGATCGTCGTGCCGCTGCCCGTCGTCGTCACGTTGCGGGTCGCCGTGTCGATGCGGGCGAAGGCGGCGATGATCTCCGCGGCGTAGGCCCGCCCGTCGTCGGTCAGCGCGACCGACCGATGCACGCGGTGGAACAGCCGCAGGCCGAGCTGCTCCTCCAGAATCTTCACCTGATGGCTGATCGCCGAGGGCGTCAGGCCGAGATCCTGCGCCGCCGTTGCGAAGGAACCGAGCCGCGCCGCCGCCTCAAAGGCTTGCAAAGCCTTGATGGAAATCCGTTTCCGCATCGCACCATATTGATGAATTTATTTCAGCATTTGGCAATCTTATTCGTTTGTCGAATTCATCTCAAGACCATAGGATTGTTGCAACGATCGGAGGCCCGGACCATCCGCCCTCCGTACCGAAAAACCACCAAAACCGAGCGAAAACGACGCTCCGCCGCGGCATCCCCAGGGCCGCCACGCCCACGGCCGTCACACCCACGGCCGCCATGGCGGAGCCAGCTTCGAACAAAGGGAGCGAGCATGTTGCTGTCCAACAAGGTGTGCGTGATCACCGGAGCGGCGTCCCAGCGCGGCATCGGCCGAGCCACGGCGCGGCTGTTCGCGCTGCACGGCGGGCGGGCGATCATCCTGGACCTCGACGGCGGTCAGGCCGCCGAAGCCGCCGCCGAGCTGGGCGAGGCGCACCGCGGCATCGCCTGCGACGTGACCGACAAGGCCGCCTGCGTCAGCGCCGCCGCCCGCGTGGTCGAGGAGTTCGGCCGCATCGACGTGCTGGTCAACAACGCCGGCATCACCCAGCCGCTGAAGTTCATGGACATCGAGCCGAAGAACTATGAGGCGGTGACCGACGTCAGCCTGCGCGGCACGCTCTACATGAGCCAGGCGGTCGTCCCGCACATGCGCGCCCAGAAGTCCGGCTCCATCGTCTGCATCTCCTCGGTGTCGGCGCAGCGCGGCGGCGGCATCTTCGGCGGCCCGCACTACAGCGCCGCCAAGGCCGGCGTGCTCGGCCTCGCCAAGGCGATGGCGCGGGAGCTGGGTCCGGACAACGTCCGCGTCAACTCCGTCACCCCCGGCCTGATCCAGACCGACATCACCGGCGGCAAGCTGACGCCCGAGCTGCGGGCGGACATCCTCAAGGGCATCCCGCTGAACCGCCTGGGCGACGCCGAGGACGTGGCGCGCTCCTGCCTCTTCCTGGCGTCGGAGCTGTCGTCCTACGTCACGGGCGCCACGCTCGACGTCAACGGCGGCATGCTCATCCACTGATCCCGAAACGCTGGAGACGACTCCCGTGGACACCTCCCAACTGGGCCACAACGTTCCCCTGACCGAACGCGCCTACCGCATCCGCCGCAACGCCGTGCTGATGGGCGAGGTGCAGGGCCAGGGCTACATCGGGCAGGCTCTCGACATCGCCGACGTGCTGGCCGTGTCCTACTTCCACGCCATGCGCTACCGGCCGGAGGACCCGCACTGGGAAGGCCGAGACCGCTTCCTGCTGTCCAACGGCCATTACGCCATCGCGCTCTACGCCGCCCTGATCGAGGCCGGCATCGTCCCGGCCGAGGAGCTGGAAACCTACGGCAGCGACGACAGCCGCCTGCCGATGTCGGGCATGGCCGCCTACACGCCGGGCATGGAGATGTCGGGCGGCTCGCTCGGCCTCGGCCTCAGCATCGCGGTCGGCATCGCCCTCGGCCTGAAGCGCAAGGCGTCGGACAACCGCGTCTACACGCTCTTCTCCGACGGCGAGCTGGACGAGGGCTCGGTCTGGGAGGCCATCATGTCGGCGGCCCATTACAAGCTCGACAACCTGATCGGCATCGTCGACGTCAACAACCAGCAGGCCGATGGCCCCTCCACCCAGGTGATGGCCTTCGAGCCGCTGGTCGACAAGCTGGAGGCCTTCGGCTGGTTCGTCCAGCGGGTGGACGGCAACGACATGGACGCCGTGGTCGCCGCCTTCGACGCCGCCCGCGACCATCCGGAACCCAAGCCCCGCATGATCGTCTGCGACACCAAAATGGGCAAGGGCGTGCCCTTCCTCGAAGCCCGCGAAAAGAATCACTTCATCCGCGTGGACGCGCACGAGTGGACGCTCGCCCTCGACGCGCTGGACGCCGGGAGGACCGCATGAGCACCGCCACCACCACCCCGGCCGCCGCCAAGCCGCGCCTGAAGACCTCCGCCATGATCGCCTCGATCGCGGGCGAAGGGCAGCGCACCAAGCCCGCCCCCTTCGGCCACGCGCTGGTCGAGCTGGCCAAAGCCCGTCCGGAGATCGTCGGCCTCACCGCCGATCTGGCGAAATACACCGACCTGCACATCTTCGCCCAGGCCAACCCGGACCGCTTCTATCAGATGGGCATGGCCGAGCAGCTGCTGATGGGCGCCGCCTCCGGTCTGGCGCACGAGGGCTTCATGCCCTTCGTCACCACCTACGCGGTCTTCGCCTCGCGCCGGGCCTACGACTTCGTGCACCAGACGATCGCGGAGGAGAACCGCAACGTCAAGATCGCCTGCGCCCTGCCGGGCCTGACCTCGGGCTACGGCCCCAGCCATCAGGCGGCGGAGGATCTGGCCCTGATGCGCGCCATGCCGAACATGGTGGTCATCGACCCCTGCGACGCCCATGAGATCGAGCAGGCGGTGCCCGCCATGGCCGCCCACCAGGGGCCGGTCTACATGCGCCTGCTGCGCGGCAACGTCCCGCTGGTGCTCGACGAGTACGACTATAAATTCGAACTCGGCAAGGCGAAGCTTCTGCGCGACGGCGCCGACGTGCTGGTCATCTCCTCCGGCATCATGACGATGCGGGCGCTGGAGGTGGCGAAGGCCCTGGAGGCCGACAAGGTCGACGTCGCCGTGCTGCACGTCCCGACCATCAAGCCGCTCGACACCGAGACCATCCTGGCCGAGGCCGGGCGCAGCGGGCGGATGGTCGTCGTCGCCGAGAACCACACGGTCATCGGCGGTCTGGGCGAGGCGGTGGCCGGCACGCTGCTGCGCGCCGGGGTCGTTCCCAGCGCCTTCCGCCAGATCGGCCTGCCCGACGAATTCCTGAAGGCCGGCGCCCTGCCGACCCTGCACGACCTCTACGGCATTTCCACCGACGCCATGGTAACCAGCATCAAGGGGTGGCTGTAAGCCGCCCCCAACCCCCCGTCGCTCACCCCATCCCGGCTGTCGCAGAAGCGAGGACACCCTAAGAACCGCGCCGCGCCCGTTCCCGATACGCTGAACGACAAAAGACCACAGGAGAGGAAACAATGGACAAGAAGCCGCCCCAAACCCCCGCTCACTCGACCCTGGTCCTTCTCCGCCCGAGCCGCCGCGCCGTTCTGGCCGCCGCCGCCGCCGTGCCGCTGGTGACCATCCTCAAGCGCCCGGCCAACGCCGCCGAGTTCCAGTTCAAGTACGCCACCGGCCAGGACCCGACCCACCCGGTCAACATCCGCGCGCAGGAGGCCATCGACCGCATCCGCGAGGCGACGTCCGGCCGGCTCGACATCAAGCTGTTCCCGGCCAACCAGCTCGGCAGCGACACCGACCTGCTGGGGCAGGTGCGCAACGGCGGCGTGGAGATCTTCAACCTCTCCTCGCTGATCCTCGCCACCTTCGTCCCGCTGTCCGGCATCACCAGCATGGGCTTCGCCTTCAAGGACTACGACGCGGTCTGGCAGGCGATGGACGGCGAGCTGGGCAAGCATGTCCGGGCGGAGATCGCCAAGACCCCGATCATGACGCTCAGCAAGATCTGGGACAACGGCTTCCGCCACGTCACCTCCTCCACCCGCGTCATCAAGACGCCGGAGGACATCAAGGGCTTCAAGATGCGGGTGCCGCCGGCGCCGGCCCTGACCTCGCTGTTCAAGGCGATCGACGCCGCCCCGGCGCCGATCAACTTCAACGAACTCTACTCGGCCCTGCAGACCACCGTGGTGGAGGGGCAGGAGAACCCGCTGGCGATCATCGCCACCGCCCGCCTGTACGAGGTGCAGAAGTCCTGCAGCCTGACCGGCCATGTCTGGGACGGCTACTGGGTGCTCGGCAACAAGCGCGCCTTCGCGCGCCTGCCCGCCGACATCCAGGCCATCGTCGCCCGCGAACTGGACCGTTCGGCGGACGACCAGCGGGCCGACATCGCCGCGCTCACCGAATCGCTGCAGAAGGACCTGTCCGCCAAGGGGCTGACCTTCCACACCATCGACCGCGAACCGTTCCGCAAGGTGCTCGCCGGGACGAACTTCTACGCGGAGTGGAAGGAGAAGTACGGGGCCACCGCCTGGGACCTGCTTGAGAAGGTGACCGGCAAGCTGGGCTGACGCGGTCCGCCGACGCGGCCGGCTCCCGGTTCCCCAAGAGCCCTGCGGGGCCGGCCGCCTCCCCACAACCGATCGTCCATGCGAAGGGCTGGTTACCATGAACACTCCCGTCAACACGGCGGACGCCGCCGTTCACGGCGCCGGGCGGCCATCGGGCGCCGGCACCGGCTGGCTCGACCGGCTGGACCGCGGCATCGGGCTGCTGGTCGAGACGCCCGCGGCGCTGCTGGTGCTCGCCGAGGTCGGCGTCCTGCTGGTCGGCGTCATCTGGCGCTACCTCCTGCACAGCCCGATCATCTGGTCGGACGAGCTGGCCTCCATCCTGTTCCTCTGGCTCGCCATGTTCGGCTCCGTCGTGGCGCTGCGCCGTGGCGAGCACATGCGGATGACCGCGATCGTCGGCATGCTCCAGCCCCGCACCCAGGCGTTCCTCGACGTGGTGGCGATCACCGCGGCGCTGGCCTTCCTGCTGCTGATGGCCGAGCCGGCCTATGAATTCGCGGTGGAGGAGGTGTGGGTCACCACCCCGGCGCTGGACATCCCCAACTCCTGGCGGGCGAGCGCGCTGCCGGTGGGCTTCGTCCTGATGATCGCGGTGGCGCTGCTCCGGCTGGCGCGGCTGGGCCGCCCGTCCGACGTGCTGCGGGCGGTGGTGGCGGTCACGGCGGTGGTCGGCGTCATGGCGCTGGCGGCGCCGCTGTTCGCCGGGCTCGGCAACTACAACCTGCTGCTCTTCTTCGTGGTGGGCGTCGGCGCGATGGTGTTCCTCGGCCTGCCCATCGCCTTCGCCTTCGGTCTGGCGACCTTCGGCTATCTGGCGCTCGCCACCTCGACCCCGGCCATCGTCATGGTGGGCCGCATGGACGAGGGGATGAGCCACCTGATCCTGCTGTCGGTGCCGCTGTTCGTCTTCCTCGGCCAGCTGATCGAGATGACCGGCATGGCCCGCGCCATGGTCGGCTTCCTGGCCAGCCTGCTCGGCCATGTCCGCGGCGGCCTGTCCTACGTGCTGATCGGCGCCATGTACCTCGTCTCGGGCATTTCCGGGTCGAAGGCGGCGGACATGGCGGCGGTCGCCCCGGTTCTGTTCCCCGAGATGAAGGCGCGCGGCGCCAAGCCCGGCGACCTCGTCGCCCTGCTGTCGGCCACCGGCGCCCAGACCGAGACCATCCCGCCGTCGCTGGTCCTCATCACCATCGGCTCGGTCACCGGCGTGTCCATCGCCGCCCTGTTCACCGGCGGCCTGCTGCCGGCCGTCGTGCTGGGTGCGGCGCTGGCGGCGCTGGTCTGGTGGCGCTACCGCCACGAGGACCTGTCCCACGTCCGCCGCGCCAGCAAGGCGGAGATCGGCAGGGCCTTCCTGATCGCGCTGCCGGCCATCGCGCTGCCTTTCATCATCCGCGCCGCGGTGATCGAGGGTGTGGCGACCGCGACCGAAGTGTCGACCATCGGCATCGTCTACGCGGTGGTCGCCGGCCTGCTGATCTACCGCCAGTTCGACTGGCGCCGCATCTACCCGATGCTGGTCGAGACGGCGTCGCTGTCCGGAGCGATCCTGCTGATCATCGGGGCGGCCACCGGCATGGCCTGGGCGCTGACCCAGTCCGGTTTCTCCAGCTCGCTGGCCGAGGCGATGCGGGCCCTGCCGGGCGGGGTGCCGGTCTTCATCGTGGTGTCGATCATCGCCTTCATCATCCTGGGCAGCGTGCTGGAGGGCATCCCCGCCATCGTGCTGTTCGGACCGCTGCTGTTCCCCATCGCCCGCCAGCTGGGGGTGCATGAGGTGCACTACGCGATGATCGTGATCCTGGCCATGGGCATCGGCCTGTTCGCCCCGCCCTTCGGCGTCGGCTACTACGCGGCCTGCGCCATCAGCCGGATCAACCCCGACGAAGGCATGAAGCCGATCATCGGTTATCTGGTGGCGCTGACCATCGGCCTGATCGTCGTCGCGGCGGTGCCCTGGATTTCCATCGGTTTCCTGTGATCCGTCTTCCGGCCCGGTTGCCCGACGTTTTAACGGTTGGACCGGGCCTCTCTCTCCTTCTTCCGTTCAGGAAAGTGATACGGCCATGATGACGGTGGGCTTTATCGGCCTCGGTTCCATGGGCATGCCGATGGCGTGCAACCTGCTGGCCCGCGGCTTCGCGCTGCGCGGCTTCGACGTGCGGCGCGAGAGCGTCGCCGCCCTGGAAGTCCGTGGCGGACGGGGGGCGGACAGCGCCGCCGCCGCCGCCGAAGGGGCCGACGCCCTGGTCCTGATGGTGGTCAACGCCGCCCAGGCCGAGTCCGTCCTCTTTGCCCAAGGCGCGCTGGACCGCCTGCCGGACGGCGCCACGGTGATCCTGATGGCGACCTGTCCGCCGGACGCCGTCGCCGCGCTCGCCGCGCGGGTCGAGGCGGCGGGGCGGCGCTTCGTGGACGCCCCGGTGTCGGGCGGGACGGTCGGGGCGGTGGCCGGAACGCTCTCGATCATGGCGGCGGCCCCGGCGGCGGTGGTGGAGCGGGTGCGCCCGGTCCTGGCGGCGATGGGCGACAAGGTCTTCCACGTCGGCGAGGCGCCGGGGCAGGGCGCCACGGTGAAGACGGTCAACCAGCTTCTGTGCGGCGTCCACATCGCCGTGGTGGCGGAAGCCTTCTCGCTGGCCGCCAAGGCCGGCGTCGATCTGGCGGTCCTGTTGGAGATCATGAGCGGCTCGGCCGCGTCGAGCTGGATGCTGAAGGACCGCGGCCCGCGCATGCTGGAGGCCGAGCCGGGCATCACCAGCGCGGTGGACATCTTCGTCAAGGACCTCGGCATCGTCCTGGAGGCCGGGCGCGGCGCCAAGGCGGCGCTGCCGCTGGCCGCCGTCGCGCACCAGATGTTCCTCTCCGCCTCCGGGCGCGGCGAGGGCACGATGGACGACAGCCAGGTGATCCGCAGCTACCACCTGCTCAACGGCGTCACGCCGGGGTGAGGCGGCCCCGCCGGTCCAGGGTCGCGCGGCTTACCGATAGCGGCGGCTCGGCCGCCGCCGCGGTCCCAGGAACCAGGCGATCAGGGCCGTCAGTGCGATGCTGCCGGCGAGGGCGGCCATCATGAGTCCGCCGAAGCCGCCCGTGTCGGAGGCGATGCTGCCGACGCCGGCCGACGCCAGCCATCCCGGCGCGAGCATGGCGGGCGCCCACACGGCGGCGGACGCGACATTGGCGAACTGGAACCGGCGACCGTTCATCTTCATCATCCCCGCAACGAGCGGGACGATCGAGCGCAGGGGGCCGAGAAACCGCCCGATGAACACCGCGGCGAAGCCGTAGCGGCGGAAGAACAGGCGCGACTTCGCCACCTCCGCCCGGTATCGGGACAGGGGCCGCCGGTACACCACCGTCGGCCCCAGCCAGCGTCCCAGGCTGTAGGACACGGCGTCGCCCGCGATGGCTCCCAGGACCGCTCCGGCGACCACCGGCACCGGGTCGATGATGCCCAGCCCCAGAAGCGTGCCGAACATGATCATGAGGGCCGTCGCCGGTACGGCGAGGCCGACCAGGACCACCGATTCGCAGAACGCCAGGACCGCCACGATCGGGCCGGCCCAGTCGTGATGGCGTTCCAGGAAATGCATGACCATCTCGACGGCTGCATCCATGATGTGATCCACCTTCGGCCGTTTCAGGGAAGCGGAGAGACGGCACCGCCGTCGCGGACCTCTTCCAACCGTCCCAACCAGTCCTAGCCGCTGCGGCTGACACGATCCTGACGGCCTCCCAATTGCGCCGCGGAATCGCCGGTCCGCATCAGGTGCGTGTCAGATTACGACGGCAGGCTGCCGCCGTACACGACACCAAGAAGAAACGGAGACGGGACGATGCAGATATGGGAAGCGGCTGTTCTGGGGCTCTTGCAGGGCCTGACCGAGTTCCTGCCGATCTCGTCGAGCGCGCATCTCAGGATCGCGGGGGAATTCCTGCCATCCGGCGCCGATCCCGGGGCGGCCTTCACCGCCATCACGCAGATCGGCACGGAGTTGGCCGTCCTCATCTATTTCCGGGAGGACCTGATGCGGATCGCGACGGCGATGATCCGCCAGACATCGGGTATCGGCGGCCACGTCCCGGAGGACGCGCGCCTCGGATGGCTCATCGTGGTTGGCAGCGTGCCCATCGTCGTCCTCGGCCTGCTGTTCAGCGGAGCCATCGAAACAAGCCTGCGAAGCCTCTACATCGTCGCCTCCACGCTCATCGTGTTCGGCATCATCCTGGGCGTCGCGGACCGCTACGGCCGCCGGCGCAAGGTGCTGGCCGAGCTGTCGTGGCGCGACGGCCTTCTGCTCGGCTTCGCCCAGGCGATGGCGCTCATCCCCGGCGTGTCGCGGTCGGGGGGCACCATCACCGCGGCCCTGATGCTGGGCTTCACGCGGGAGGCGGCGGCGCGCTACTCCTTCCTCCTCGCCGTTCCGGCGGTGTTTGGGTCGGGCTTCTACCAGCTCGCCAAATCCTGGGGGGAGCCGCAGCACGTCGCCCTCGCCCCGACGATCGTGGCGACCGCCGTCGCCTTCCTCGTCGGCTACATCGTGATCGTGGCGTTCCTGAAGCTCGTGTCGCGGGCGTCCTTCATGCCGTTCGTGATCTACCGGACGGTGCTGGGGCTTGCGCTGCTGGCGCTGTTGCAACTCGGCGTGATCACGCCCTGACGGGTGTCGGGCGGGGTGGGGCGAGCGGCACGATCAGCTCGATGGCGAAGGTGGGGCCGGCTCCGATGCGGGCGTCCCCACCCAGATTGCGCAGGATGCGGCGGACGATGGCCAGGCCGAGCCCGGACCCCGGCGAATTCTGCGCGCCCTTGTGGAAGCGCTCGAACAGCACGTCGCCCTCGTCCTGTGCGACCGCCGGCCCTTCGTCGGACACGCGCAGGACCGCCGTGCGCTCGTCCCGGCTCGCGAGGGACACCGAGACCTGCCCCCGCCCGTGGCGGAAAGCGTTGTCAAGCAGGTTCCTCAGGGCTTGGCGAAGCTGCCGGTGCGCGTCCGCGACCACCAGCCCTTCGGCGACGGCGACGTCGATCGTGCGCGACGCCGCCTCATAGGCCGGGAGCATGTCGGCAACTGCCTCCCGGACGATCCTGGCGAGCCCGATGGGGACGTCCGACCCATCGGGACCCCGCTCGCCACCCTGGTCGGCGCGGGCCAGGACCAGGAGCTGGTCGATGAGGTGGCGCATCTGCTCCATGTCCCGCGCGATGGCGCTCCAGTCGGGGCTTGGCTCGGTGCGCGCCTTCTGCAGCCGCAGATCGAGCACGGCGAGCGGCGTCCTCAGCTCGTGGGCGGCATCGGCGGTGAAGCGCCGTTCTATTTCGTACGCCGACGACAGGCGGTCCAGCGCCTGATTGGCGGAGATCGCCAGCGGAACGATTTCCTCCGGCAGTTCGCGCAGCGGGATACGCCGGTCGGGATGGGCGACGCCGATGGTCGCGGCGAGGTCGGCCGCGCGGCGGACCGAGCCCAGCATCCAACGCGCCAGGAAGACGATCGACACCAGCGAGATGGCCGCCAGGATCGCGATGACCACGGACGACCCGGCCATCCGCGCCCGGAAGAGCTGGCACAGCTCCTCGCAGTCCTGCCAGTCGTTGCGGCTCGCGACGAGCACGCGGTCGCCGTCGATCAGGCGCGTCGTGATGGCGGCCCGCGCGCTTTCGGGAAGCGTCTCCGGATTGCGGAAGGGCAGCGGTGCGGCGCCCGCCGGCGCGCTCGCGACGAGATCGCCGGCGCGCGTGTAGAGCGCGTAGCGCCAGTCCGAGGCGGAGAACTGCACGGGGAGCGCGCCGAGGTTCGAACCGTCCGGGGCGGGCGTCACCGTGGCGAGAAGGGTGTCGACCTGCTCGTTCAGGACGTGCGCGCGGATGTCCTCGTCCAGGTCGAGCAGGTAGATCACGACGTTGCCCACCCCCAGCGCGAAGACGAGCGCCATGACCAGGAGCAGACGGGAGCGCAGGCTATTCATCCGCAAGCGCCCGCGCCTCCGCCGTCATCTTGTAGCCGACGCCGCGGACCGTGGCGATCTGGACGCGGGCCCCCGCCGCCTGCAGCTTCTTGCGCAGTCGGGAGACGATCGCCTCGATCGCGTTCGGCGTGACGGCCTCGTGGATGGCGTACAGGCGGTCTTCGAGCTGGTCCTTGATGACGATGCGCGGCGCCGACCGCATCAGCTCCTCCAGCAGCGCGAACTCCTTGCGCCCGAGGTCGAGCGACCGCGCGTCCACCCGGGCGTCCCAGGACGGGACGTCGAAGGTGAGGTTGCCGAGCGCGAAGGACTCCGTCCGGCGCGGTCCCGGCCGGCGGAGGACGGCGCGCAGCCGGGCCTCCAGCTCCCTCAGGTCGAAGGGCTTGACCAGATAATCGTCGGCCCCGGCGTTCAACCCGGCGAGACGGCTTTCCAGAGAATCGCGGGCCGTGAGGATGAGCACCGGCACGCCGTGCGACTCCCGCCGCCGGACATGCTCCAGAACGGCCATGCCGCCCGCTCCGGGCAGGCCGAGGTCGAGCACGATGCCGTCGTAGCGGGTGATCCCGAGCGCCGTGATCGCTTCCTCGGCGGAACCCACGGAATCCACCACGAAGCCGACCTTCGCCAGATGGCCGGCGACCATCTCCGACAGGGCCTGATGGTCCTCCACCAGCAGCAGTCTCACGTCGTCCTCGCTGACATCAGGCTGCCCGTTCCCGCAGGGATCGCCAACGCCGCAGGAGGTCGTCGCGGTCGCCGGCCAACGTTTCCACGCCGGCCCAGCCGTTCCAGGCGCCGGCGATGCTCCACGCCGGATCGCTGACATGGGCCTGGGGCAGGCGGTAATGAAAGACGGCCCGGCTTCCGATCTTCTCATGGGGAAGCGCCGCCCTCACCCGGTCCGGGAAGAGGTGCAGGAACAGGGGCAGCAGGTCGAGATCGCGGTTCCGCGTCGGGTTGGCGGCGAGATAATCCTCGGCCAGGGTCGGCAGGTCCGGCCAGTAGTCCGGGGCGACGACGCGGCGGACATAATCGTCCGGATAGGGCGAGGGGAGGAAGGCCGGCGTCAGGCCGCGGCCGACCGTCTCGCGGCGCAGCCGGGCGTTTCGCAGCAGGAACGCCTTCAGCACGGCGGTGATCGTGCCGGCGTCGAGGCTGGGCGGATCGATGTTGAAATGCAGCCCCAGCGACCCGAACCACGTCGTCCCGGTGCCACGGGCGCCCGCGTCGCGCAGCGCGCGCAAGGCGTCGTCCACGCGGTGCAACTCGTCGACGGGGAGCGGCGCGGTGATCAGTTCGCGCGGCACGACGCCGCTCAAGGCCGCGCCGAGCCAGGCGGCCAGCGCCGGGTTCAGGCGAAGGCGCTGGGCCGCCGCCGTCCGCCGCGGGTGGGCGTGGCGCACGTCGAGTTCGACGCTCAGGCGCCCGATCGCCGTGTCCTGGACATGGAAGGCGTGGGGGTCCTCCTCGACGCAGGTGCCGCCGAACGCGCGCGCCAGCGCCTGGGCGGCGGTCCGGGCGTCGATGCCCAGGAACTCGACCTCCACCCCCACGCGCCGGATCGTCCCTTGGGCGGTTCGCATCGACGGCGGCCGCCGGAAGCGGAGAGCGGAGCGGAGGGTGGTCCTGCGGCCTTCGGGTGGGGAATCGGTCGCCGGCGGAGGGTCATGATGGTGCATGCCCCGCATGTGGCCCCGCGCCTCCGGTTTCCAAGATGGTCCGCTGCAACGCACAAAAGTCCCGCCATGGGCAACGGGCGCCTTCCGTGGCCCGGCCTCGCCGCAAGGCGCACGAAACCCGACTGGACGCGCGATCGTCGTGCCCCCAAATAGGCGGACGCCACTTGGGGAAACCTGAAGCCATGCCGATCACCGCGCGCACCGCAGCCCTCGTCATCGCCGCCGGCCTGTGCGCCGCCACCCCCGCCAGGGCGGCCGATCCGGCGCCCGGAACCGGGCCGCTGTGTTCGCCCACGGTGTCCGCTGCCCTGACCAGCTGGGACATGGGGCTGCAGGCGGCCGGCACGTTCGGCGACCGCGCCGTCGCCCTGGCGAAGGAGAAGGGGCGGGAGTACATCCTGCCGCTGCTCGGCATTGATCCGGCGGGGTCGCCGCCCGGCGCCGAGGATGGGACCAGCGCCATCGGCCGCCTGCTCGAATTGAGCCGGCAGGATCCGCAGCAGCGTCTGGATCTGTGCATGGCGATCACCGGGGCGGTCGAATCGGCGAAGGGCTCGACGGCGGCCGGCCTGGAGGCACTGAAGCGGGCTCTGGACGGCGTCGCCCGGCCGGCGCCGGCGGAGAAACCGGCAGAAAAGCCGGCGGACGGGCAGATCCGGATCTGACGGCGTCCGCAGGCGCAACGGGGCGGGCGCGTCCGGATCGTTCGGGGGTGCCACCAACGGTTTCGGGCCGCCACCCCGACTTCACGGTTGCGCGAAGGCGTGCCGAAACCACATGATCGCGGCAGGTGCAACAAAGACGGAGCGCCCCCGGCGACCGGCTGGGGACACCATGAACGTTTCAAGCGGCCCTTGTAGGCCGCAGGGTACCCGGCCCGACCGGATGTCCTGCGGCGTTCCCCCGCAGCCCGATTCGGGCGATTCCCAAGACGCAGACCCGTGGCCGGGCAGGCCCTGGCAGCCAAGCCGGGCGTCGAGCCGGTGCTGGGACCAGGCCAGGGCGCCCCTCGCCCCGCCCGGCCCACGCCTGTGGTCAGCCGCCCAACCGCCCCTGAGCCGTTGGAGCCCGCCGTCTCTCCTCACGTCCGGAATCGCCCGTCATGCTGTCTTTTGAAATCGCCATCATCGTCGCGCTGACCCTGTTGAACGGGGTGTTCGCCATGTCCGAGCTGGCCGTCGTCTCGTCGCGCAAGGCCCGGCTGCAGAGCATGGCCGACCAGGGCAACGGCGGCGCGCGGATGGCGCTGCGGCTGATCGATGACCCGAGCCGCTTCCTCAGCACGGTGCAGATCGGCATCACGATGGTCGGCGTCGTCGCCGGCGCGTACGGCGGCGCGACGCTGGGCGACCGGCTCGGCCAATGGCTCGACAGTTTTCCCGCCCTGGCCGGACGGGGTGAATTGCTCGGCGTCGGCGGCGTGCTGGTCGTCATCACCTATTCGTCGATCGTCCTGGGCGAGCTGATTCCCAAGCGGATCGCCCTGAAGAGCCCGGAGCGCGTGGCCTCGCTGATCGCCCCGCCGATGCGCCTGCTGTCGCGCATCGCCGCTCCCTTCGTCTGGCTGCTCGGGGCGTCGACCGACCTGCTGCTGCGCCTGCTCGGCCTGCAGGGGGCGCGGGAGGAATCGGTCACCGAGGAGGAGGTCCGCTCGATGATCTCCGAAGGCACGCAGACCGGCGTGTTCGCCCCGGCCGAGAAGGAGATGATCGACGGCGTGTTGCGGCTGGCCGACCGGACGGTGCGCACCATCATGATCCCGCGCCCCGACGTCACCTGGCTCGATCTGGGCAAGACGCAGGCCGAGCAACTGGCGGCGATCCGCGCCGGGGGCCATTCCCGCTACCCGGTGTGCCGCGGCGAACTCGACGAACTGGTCGGCGTCCTTCACACCCGCGATCTGGTCGAGTCCCTCGTCGAGGGCCGGCCGTTCGATCTGGAGGCCCAGGTTGTCCGGCCCCTGGTCGTGCATGACGGCACGCCGATCCTGAAGCTGCTGGAGTTGATGAAGACCTCCGGCCACCATCTGGCGGTGGTCGTCGACGAGTATGGCAGCATCGAGGGCATCGTCACGCTGACCGACATCCTGGAAACCATCGCGGGGGATCTTCCGGAGGCCGGCGAGGCCATGGAAACCGCCGCGGTGCGCCGGGAGGACGGATCCTGGCTGGTGGAAGGCTGGATGCCGGTGGACGAGTTCGAGGACACCGTCGGGCTGCGCGGGGTGCGCGGCACAGGTGACTTCCACACGGTGGCCGGTCTGGTGCTTCATCACCTGGGCCACGTCCCGGTGGCCGGCGAAGCGTTCGAATGGGAGGGCGTCCGGATCGAGGTTGTGGACATGGACGGCCGCCGGATCGACAAGCTGCTGGTCGTTCCCCGGCCCGTTCCCTCCGCGGGGGCCGACGAGTAACCGGACTCCCACTCCGAACGCCGCATAGCCCCATCCGGGGCAAGGTGGGACGCCGGAAGCCGCCAGGGCGCGACGCGCGCTTGGTGGTTCCCGGCGTTCCGCTTGTGGCCATGCCGTGGCCGCCCATGCCATGGCCGCCCATGTGGCCGAAGACGGGCGCCCGGGCGCGAGGCGCCCGTTCCATGACTCTCTCGGCGTCGATCACGCTCGTCCGATGTGGAAAACGGTGGCGCTACGGGCAGGGACTCATGGTCTGCGCCAAGCGCGGACCCGTGAGCCGTTCGGCCTCAGCGTCTTCACTCTCTGGCATGTCGAGTGAGCAGAGACGCCTGTCCACTGCGGGGATGGCCATCGGAGGAAAAGTCATCGCCGAAGAAAGAGGCGTCAAAAAGTTAAGACTAAGCTCAAGCTGGGCCGGTATCAAACATCTTGTCGATGCGAAGACTTTCTTTCCAATGCTAATGTAATTTTGTTCGACTGCATGATGTGTGAGCGGACAAAAATGTTTGCACATTCGTGTGCTCTAAGGCATTGATCTAGCATACGTGCTTGGTCAGCAAAATTTTCAAAGTTTGCACCTGACCACCATGTGGGAGCATTGGGTGGCGATATGCCCAAACAAAAATGTTTGCTCGTAACTCCTGGCAGGCATCTTCTGAGGCCGGCTCCAGCCACCGTCCGGTTGAGTTTATCTGGAGTGCCTTCGGGCGGTCCACGCCAGGCATGAAGCTGACCGGGCCGCCGCCCACTTCCTGTCGTTCAGAGTGTTGGCCGGCCGTGCGTCCGGAAGAACCTATTGAGCGCATCGAACGGTTCGGCCTCGCCGAGGGCGTCGAAGCGCCCGTGGTCGGCCAGCATGCGGGCCGCTCGCAGGAAGCCGCCCCAGGCGGCGCGGTTGAGGCCGCTGCCCAGGCTGATGCGACGGACGCCCAAGGTGGCGATCTGCTCCACCGACAGGCCAACCGGGGACGAGACCAGCAGGTTGAGCGGCTTCGGATCGACGGCGTCGACCGCCGCCTTGATGACGTCCGGGGTCCGCAAAACCGGCGCGTAGAGGACATCCGCGCCCGCGGCAGCGTAGGCCGGCAAGCGACGCAACGCTTTCTCGACGGTCGCTGGGTGATCCACCAGTAGGGACTCGCAACGTGCGGTCAGGAGGACGCCGGTTACCCCAAGGACCTGCGCACCAAGCTGCACAGCACGAACCCGCTGGAGCGCCTGAATGGCGAGATCAAGCGGCGGACCAACGTCGTCGGCATCTTCCCCGGGGAGGGGGCGGTCACCCGTCTCGTCGGTGCCTTGCTGCTCGAACAGCACGACGAGTGGGCGGTGTGCCGGCGGTACATGACCATGGAAAGCATGAACGAGCTGTGCCACCCTCAGACGGCTGATCCGCTGCCGATTGCCGCGGAGTAGGCCGGTGGCTTCACCTCGCCGAAGAGCACAGAGGCCCCCTCAGACACCACGCCTCGGGGCACGAACTGCGCAGGAGTTCGAAACCGGCTCGGCCGTACATGGTACGCTTGATGGTCTTCAGTCGATTGATCCGTCCCTCGACCAGGCCGGTCGGACCAAGCCGGTCGACCAGGGCGTCTCCAGCGCCGCCCGCACGGTCGCCAAATCCTTTCGGAGTCCGGACGCGAAGCCCTCCAGCGATGTCCCGGCGGTGGCCGCCATCCAATCGTCGAGGGTGCCCGTCCCCTGCTTGCGCACCAGCGCAGCGAAGCGGTGCGCGGGATCACGTACGTCGCCGAGCACAGGGACATCGGCCAGCAGCGTGTCCACGAACCCCCGATCAACCTCCGCCAGTTCCTTCTGGTCGGTCTGCAGAAGGCGCGCCACGCCTCGGATGGACGGAGGCTTCCATGTGTCGGCCTTCGAGGGGCCGGCGTCCAGCGTGTCCGGGGACGTCCGGCGCCGGCTCGTGGCCCACGCCCGCACCGTTGATCGGCCGCCGGTGAACCCCCGGCCGCCGATCTCGCGCCATAGCGCGGTGGCGTTTCGCTGACCTTCGGCCTAGCGGTGCTCCAAGTGCTCGAGGTACGGCGCGAGGACCTCCCCGCCGCCTGACGGGCGAGCCCAGGTGCCGGGGCCGCTGTCGCGCAGGCAATTGGGTGGACGACAAGGTGATGGTGCCGTTGTCTTCCACCCTCCAAAACTATCGCTATGCACCGCCCCGGAACATGGGAGCGCGCTTTTCCAGGAAGGCGCTGACACCTTCACGGGCATCGGCTTCCGTCTCCAGCCGGCGGGCGACCGTCGCTTCATAGATGGCCGCGGCCTCGACCCCCTCGAGTTCGCCCAGGATCACGCCGGCCTTGATCGCGGCGACCACGGACGGGGAATTCCTGGCGATGTCGCCCGCCAGAGCGAGCGCTTCGCTCAATGCCTCGCCCTTTTCGGCCAGCCGGTTGATGAAGCCGGTCCGGTAAGCCTCGTCGGCCGACAGCGGGTTCGCCGTCAACATCAGCTCCAGCGCGCGGGCCGACGTCATCAGACGCGGCAGACGGCCGATCTGGCCGCCCTCGGGCAGCATGCCGAGACGCGCCCCCGGCGAACCGAAGGTCGCGTTTCTGCTGGCCACCCGCAGGTCGCAGTTCACTGCGAAGATGAGGGCCGCGGCATAGCAATGGCCGTTGATTGCAGCGATCACTGGCTTGCGCATGCTGCGCGGGCGCAGGAAGGGTTCTTCCCCCAGGTTGCTTTCGGCGTGCACGCCGGACGCGATCTCGTTCAGGTCATGGCCGCTGGAGAAGGCGATGTCCCCGGCTCCGGTGACCACGATCACGCGCACCGCGTCATTGCTTTCCGCTTCGTTCAGGAGACGGAGAAAGTCCGCCGCCATCGATCCTTCGAACGCATTCCGCTTGCGTTCGTTGGAGATGGTCAGGATGCGGATCGCGCCCTCCGTCCGCGTGGAAATTTCGGGCATGGCAATAGTCCTCATTCAAGGCCGGCTGGCCTATTCGGATTGGGTCGATGGGGATGGGATGGGGTTGGCGTCAGCGCCAGATTTTGTCCTGCCGGTCATAGGCGCCGACCCGCAGGTCGGGCTTCTCGGCGATCAGGTGCTTCTTCTGGACCCGCTGGGAGTCGGTCAGCGGGAAGCTGTCGCGGTACTCGTAGTAGCGGGGGACCTTGAACCCGGCGAGATGGCGGGAGCAGTGATCGGCGATGAAGTCCGGCGTGCAGGAGTCCGGGGACACACCGGGGGCCAGCAGGATGTAGGCCTTGATCTCCTCGCCGCGGTAATCGTCGGGCACCGGCACGATGGCGGCGTCCTGGATCTGGTCGAGCGCGCGCAGCACCACTTCAACCTCGCGCGAGGCGATGTTCTCGCCCATGCGGCGGACCATGTCCTTGGTGCGGCCAAGGATGTAGTGATAGCCCTCGGAATCCACGCGGCAAAGGTCGCCGGTTCGGAACCATCCGTCGGTGAAGGCGTCCGCCGTCGCTTCCTCATTGCCGAAATAGCCCTTGAGGATGCCACGGCCGCGAACCCACAGCTCGCCCGTCTCGCCGGTGGGAACCGGCTTTCCGTCCTCGCCCGCAATCATCAGCTCGCGGAAGGGAGCGGCCACGCCGCAGCTTCCCGATCCGGTCATCTCCGGCAGGCGATGGGCGGGGACATAGCTGCCGCCGCCGATTTCAGTCATGCCGTAGAATTCCTGGCCATACACGTCGAAGCGGCGCTGGAAGTCGACATGGCTCTCGGGGCCGAAGGCGAAGATCGTGGCGATCTTCAGCTTGTTGTCCGCGTCGCCCGGGCGCGGCGGCTGCTTGTAGACCATCTCGAACAGGGCGCAGTAATCGCATTCCAGCGCCGACACGTCGGGCATGAAGCGCTTGGCGCCCGGTTTGCGCGGGAAGAAGGCGCAGCCTCCGCTGACCATGGCATTCAGCAGGATGCGCTGCCCCACCATGTAGAAGAAGCTGGAGCCGACATAGAAGCGGCGCAGGTCGGTGGCGAAGAACTCGGTCGAACTGATGCCGAGGCACAGCCAATACTCGTTGCTGAGCATGCAGGCCTTGGAGAAGCCCGTCGTGCCAGAGGTGTATTGGAGGTTCAGCGTGGCGTCCATCGAACGGGGGATCGCCGGGGCCTGACGGCCACGGGCCTCGTCCATCAGGATCCGCCAGTTGCGGTGACGGTCCGACACGGCATCGCCGATCACGACGATGCGGGAGGGATCGAGCGTCACCGTTTCCAGCCTGTCCAGATGCGGCAGGAACTCCGCCTCCAGCACCATGTAGGTGGCGAGCGAGGTCTTCAGGACATACTCGACCTCACGCGCGGTGTAGGTCGCGTTGACCGGTACCATCACCGCCTGGAGACGCGACAGCGCCAGCCAAGTGATCGGGAATTCCTCGCGGTTCCACGCCATAACCGCGACATGGACCCCCGGGCCGATGCCGATGGCGGACAGGGCGGCGGCGGCGGTATCGACCCTGGCAAGGACCTCGCCCCAGTTCCGCTCCACCCTATCGTCGAGAAAGCGCCAAGCGGGCGCCGTCGGGACACGGGTGGCGGTAGTCAGCAGCAGGTCATACACCGAATCTGGAAGCGTCATCGCCTCCAGGCGGTGGGCAAGAGCATCGGGTTCTTCCCTGCGGAAATCTGAGAACATCACACTTTCCTTGGGTGATGGGACCGTCGGGTGTGGTGGCCCATTTGAGGTGCGGCGCAGGCGCGCGGTGCCGGGCGACCCGTCACCCCGCGCGCCGTTGGGCGCGGCGTTGGATCAGATCGCTCATGAAGACAGCGACGAAGGTGACGACAATCAGCAGCGTGGCGACGGCGGCCACGACCGGCGTCAGGTCGTGACGCATGTCCGCCCAGATGCGCATGGGCAGGGTTTCGTTCTGCCCCATGACGAACAGGGCGATGACCAGCTCGTCGAAGGAGATGAAGAAGGCGAACACGGCGGCCGAGATCACCGCCGGACGGATCGTCGGCAAGGTGACGTGCCAGAAGGCCTCATGCGGCTTCGCCCCCAGCACGCGGGCCGCGCGGGCCAGCGTATCGCCGGTCTGACGCAGCGCCCCGGACACCGTGGTGGTGACGAAGGGCAGAGCCAGAACGGCATGGACCAGAACCACCCCCCACAGCGAGCCGTAAAGGCCGAAGCGGCTGAAGACCAGCAGGGTGCCCAGCGCCAGGATGATGACCGGCACCACCTGCGGACCCAGGAAGACCGGTCCAGCCACCCGCGCGGCCTTGCTGCCCTCCCGGCTCAGCACCAGGGCGGCGGTGGTGCCGATGGCGGTGGCCAGCACGGCGCTCGCCGCGGCGATCAGCAGGCTGCGCAGGGTGGCGTCGATCCAGCCGGCGGACGCGAAGAACTCCTGATACCATCGGAACGTGAAGCCTTGCGGCGGGAATTTCAGATAGCGCGTTTCGCTGATCGACATCGGGATGACCAGCAGCAACGGCAGCAACAGGTAAAGCAGGACGCCGACGAAATAGACCGGAAGCAGGTAGCACCCGGACTTTTCCCAAAGTGATCGTTTCATCGCGAGCCTCCATGGCCGCTCAGCCCCGTCACACGCCGGAAGAGCAGAGCGATGGCGCCCACCACGGCAAAGCCCGCGATCAGCAACACCACGCCCAGCGCCGAACCCAGGCCCCAATCGAGGGTCAGCGTGATCTGCGTCGCGATCAGGTTCGCGATCATCGTCTCCTTCGGACCGCCGACCAGCGCCGGGGTGATGAAGAAGCCGAGAGCCAGCACGAAGGTGAGCATCCAGGCGTTGACCGCTCCCCCCGCGCTCAGCGGAAGGAAGATGTGGACGAAGCCGCGCCACGGCGATGCACCCAAAATCCGGGACGCCATCAACAGAGAGCGGTTGATGGTGGTCATGGTCGAGAACATGACCAGAATGGCGACCGGCAGCAGGACCTGAACCATCGCGATGTAGACGGCTCCGCGCGTGTACAGCATCTGGAGCGGCCCGTCGACGGCGCCAATCCCGATCAGCATGGAGTTCACCAGCCCTTCCCGGCCGAGAACGACGATCCAGCCGAAGGTGCGCACCAGCACGCTGACCCACAGCGGGGTCAGGATGAGCAGGAGCAGCAGGGTCCGGTTGCGCGGCGGACGGGATGCGAGGAAATAGGCGGCCGGATAACCGACCAGGATGCAGGCGCAGGCCACGCCGAAGGAAAGCTGCAAGGTTCCGAACAGGATCGTCCGGTATGGGCCCGCGCCGAGTGCCGCCTCGTAATTCTCCGCCGACAGCCCGGCTTCACCCTGCACGCTCCACAACGCGACCTCGCCCACCGGGAGGATGAACACGAAGAGGAACAGCACGGCCGCCGGGGCAAGCAGCCACAGGGAGGAGAGAGGCGCGCGCCTGCCGCGCGCCGCCCCTTTCCCATCGTGCGGCATGGCAACGCCGTCGCTCATTGCAGGCGCCAAGCTTCCCACCGCTTCTGGATGCGCGGGAGGTTTTCAGCCCAATATTCGGAATCCAGCGCGAACTGAACGTCGAGGTTCGCCGGGCTGGTCGGAAGTTCCTTGGCCTCGTCGGCCGAGAGGATCTTGTAGATGTCAGGGTTGAAGGAGGAGTAGGGCATGGCGCGGGCGATCTCGGCCAAGCGCGTCGGTGTGTTCCAGCAGTAGTTCATGAATTTCTGGGCATCGGCCACGTTGCGGGCGCCCTTCACGATGGAATAGTAGCTGACGTCCAGCGATCCGCCGTTCCAGATGATCCTGACCGGCAGCTTGTCCTTTTGAAGCTGCTGGATGCGGCCGTTGAAGGCTGTCGCGTAGAAGACCTCGCCGCTGGCGAGCAACTGGACCGGCTGCTGGCCGCTGGTCCACCATACGGTGATCGCCGGCTTGATCTCGTCCAGTTTCCTGAACGCGCGGTCGACGCCTTCCGGTGACCGCAGCACGTTGTAGACTTCGGACGGCTTTACGCCGTCGGCGATCAGGGCGAATTCGAGATTTTCCGCCGGGGAGTTGCGCAGCGTGCGCGGGCCGGGGAAGGTCTTGACGTCCCAGAAGTCCTTCCAGCCGCCGAAGCTCTTGCCTTCCGGCAGCTTATCGGTGCGCACGCCGATTGTGGTGGAATAGGCGATTGCGCCGATGGCGTACTGTTTGCGGGCAACCGGCGGGAGCTTGTTTTCCGGGTCGACCACCGACCAGTCGATCGGCTCCAGCCAGCCATTCTTGGACGAGACCGGCAAGCCCGAACGTTCGGTGGGCGCAATGTCCCACAGGATGTTCTTGGTGGTCTGCTGGACGCGGATCTGGGCAAGGGAGTCTTCGGTCGCCGCCTGGGTGACGGTGATGCCGGTCTCCTTGGTGAACGGCTCGATGCAGATGCGGTTCAGGGTTTCCGCCCACGCACCGCCGTAATTGGCGATCGTGATCGACTTGTTGCCGGACTGGGCCAGGGCGGCGTCGCCGGCACCGCCGACAATCGCCGCTCCAACGGAGAGGCTCCACAGCAGCTTCTTCATAACGGCACTCCCAATCAGTTCTTTAGCGACCGGTCTTGGCGAGATCCGGAACGAGGACGACGTCAGAGGGTCGCAGGACGAGACTGATCGTCTCGCCGCGTTCCGGGATCCGATCCCTGTCGCGTCTCTGTTCCCGGAAGTGGATGAGCGCACCATGGGCGGTGCGGGCGCTGTACTCGATCACGTCGCCGAGGAATACCGCTTCTTGAACGGTCACGCCCACGGCAATGTCCGCCCCTTCGGCCGGGCGGCGCTGAAGCTTTTCGGGACGAACGCTGGCGTACCAGGCCCCCTGGCGGGCTTGGGAGTCCGCATCCCGGTAAACGGCGCCCAGTTCGGAAATGGACACCGATCCGGCCGTCGACAGATCGGCGGCCAGCAGGTTGGTCTGGCCGATGAAATCGGCGACGAAGCGGCTTTTCGGCGCGTCGTACATTTCCGACGGGGTGCCGACCTGCTCGATCCGGCCGTCGCGCAGCACGACGATGCGCGACGACATGGCGAGCGCCTCGCGCTGATCGTGAGTTACATAGACCACGGTGCAGCCGAGCTGATGCTGGATTTCCTTGATCTCGAACTGCAGCGCTTCGCGCAGCTTGAGATCGAGCGCGCCGAGCGGCTCGTCCATCAACAGGACGGGCGGCTCGAACACGATGGCGCGGGCGAAAGCCACTCGCTGCTGCTGTCCACCGGAGAGATCGCGGGGCATCCGCTTGGCGAGCGCGCCGAGCCGGACGATCTCCAGGACCCGCTCCACCCGTTCGTTGATCTCACTACGCGGGGCGCGGCGCATCCGCAGCGGGAAGGCGATGTTGTCGAACACCGTCATGTGCGGGAACAGGGAATAGTTCTGGAACACCATCCCCAGATTCCGGCGCTCCGGCGGCTCGTCGATCACCGACTTGCCGTCGATGAGGATGTCGCCCGAGTCCGCCCCGGAGAAACCCGCAAGTGCATTCAGAGCCGTCGTTTTCCCCGATCCGCTCGACCCGAGGATCGTCAGGAACTCGCCGGGATGAATGGTCAGAGAAAAATCGTGCAGTGCTGTTATCGATCCATAGGCCTTGCGGACGGATTGGAACTCGATCGTCGCACCGGTCGCCTTCGCTTTCGAAAAAGCTTCCCTGTTCAAGGTGCCGCTGGAGGGTTTATTGACATCCACCATCGTAGGTATCATCGGCCTGTCCAGTGATGACGCATTGTCTAAATATGACGCTATGTGTAAAAATGGCCTTCGTCAAGCTGTGAACGTCAGTTCGCAGAACATTTTTGTCGGGGCCATGGTGGTTGGGGAGCGAGGGCATAAAAATGCAGCAGGATGAGAAAATTCAGGGCAGCGGGCCTGAGCGGGATGAAACCGTTCCCCCTCTCTTCTTTGAAGAGGTGCTGGCGATCAAGAGCCGGGAGCGGACGCGCCCAAAGCGGGAGCGGACGCGCTACATGCTGCTCTCCCTGGTCGCCCGCCACCTGCGCACCACACGGGGAAAGCTGATGACGGTGGAGGCCCTGCTGGACGAAGCTGGGCTGTCACGCGGAACCTTCTACAATCATTTCAAAGACATGGACGAATGCGCCGTCGTCCTCGTCAACCTGTTCTTCGAATATGTCACCCACCGCCGCACCGTATCGAAGGGGCCACGAAGCAGCTACGAGGCGATCTTGACCGCCAACACCGACTATTGCCGCGCCTATGAGGCGAACGCAGGCTTCTACAGCCTGTTCTCGGAACTGGCCACGCGGAATCCCGAGGTGTTGCGCATGCGCGAGCGGATGAATTCCGAATGGGTCGACCGCATCATCGTCGCTGTCGCCCGCCGTCGCGGACAGCCCTTCGGCGTGGAGGAACGCGGCAGGTTCGAGGGCGTCCTGCGCCTGCTGATCGCGATGACGATCGAAAGCTTGCGCGAACGGTTCGTCCATGGCGACGCGTTGCTGTGCCGGTCCTTCCCCACCGCCGACAGCCTCGCAAAAGCGCTGTCCGATCAATGGTATCTTGCGATGGTGCAGTTCGAAGGCCCAATCCAGCCGGCTGTAAGCGCTAACCGCCACGCCGCATCAGGGTGACAAGGTTCGGACAGATTCACCCTGGCTCGGCGGACACCTCAGCTAAGCTCCGAGTGGAACGGGAAGGTGTCTGATGACGAAGACGAGGCGATTGAACCACGCACACGCTGCTCTGTTCCGACGAGACGTCGATTCCGGCACAGTGATCCATGGCTGTCCGTCTTGATGCTTGGAGCCGATCCGCTCGGCCCTGGTTTCCACACCATCACTGTGGGGATAGCCGCCCGCCCAAGCCAGAGCTTGGTGCAAGGCCCATTGCGGCATATAAGTGCGGCACCATGAACAGGTGAAAATGCCGCGGCGGGACAATTGTACACGGGTCCATTCTCCTGAGGACGGGCATTAACCTACGCATCCGGCTTGGCGGTCAGCAGATACCCAAGCCCATGGACCGTGACGATCTCCACCTCGCTTCCGGCAAGTCGACGGCGAAGGCGTGATACCAACACGTCGGCGGTGCGGTCTCCATACACCCACTCCCGCCCGCAAATCGCTTTGCTGATCTCCAGCCGATCCGACGGCCGGTCGAGCGTGTGGATCAGATGGACGAGCAGCCGGCTTTCGGCCGGGGACAGGACTTCGGTCCGCCCGCCGACCGACAGCCGGCGGGTCTGGGTGTTGAGTTGAACGGCCTTGCCGACGGTCACGACCCTGTCCTCATGCGCTTCGCGCGGCGCGTCGATGTGCTTGGCGATGCGCGCCCGGAGCAAGGCCGGCTCGACCGGCTTGCAGATGTAGTCGAGGGCGCCCAGCCCCAGGCCGAGCAACTGGTCGTGCGAGGCCGACAGGCTGGACAGCACGATGAAGGGCGCCCTGGCTTCGGCCTGGATGGTCTGGGCGAGCAGCAGGCCGTCGGTGTCCGGCAGCCGGCGGTCCAGGATCACCAGATCGAAGCGCTGCCGTTTCAGCGCGGCCCGCGCCTGCTCGCCGTCGGCGGCGCAATGGAAGCGATGCCCCATCTGCGTGACCACATCCTCGACCATCAGTTGGATCAGGACGTCGTCGTCGACGAGAAGAATGTCGGCGGTCTCGGTCACGCTGAGAAGTCCTCTGCGAAGCGGTTCCGCCAATCCGGTGGCAGAGAACATGCGAGCAGGGAACCATGCTCTTTGGCCCGCGTCGCCGCGCCGACGGTGCCATCCTCATGCGCCGCTTCGATCCGGCGCAGCCGGTCGGCGATTTCGTCCAGACCGAAGGTCGCGGCTCCGCTCGCCAGCTTGTGGGCGAGAGCGGCAAGGGCGGCATCCCGCTCCGCCGGGTCGGCGACCTCCAGCATCGTACGGAACTCAGTCCAGCCACGGGTGAACGCTTCCGCCATCCGCCGCCGGGCGGTCGGCGACAGGCCGTCGAGCAGTCCGCCCGCCCCCACCGCCGGTCGCGCCGCCTTGCCGCGGATGGCCTTGCCCAGCGCGGTCGCGTCCAGCGGCTTCTCCAGGATGGCCTGGAACAGTCCGGCGTCGGCGGGCGAGGCGCGAACCCAATCGGCGTTGGCGCTCAACAGGATGATCGAGGCATCCGCCGAAGCCGGATTGCGACGGATCTCACGGGCGAAGTCCGGTCCGGTGCCGTCCGGCAACCGGTAATCGAGGAGGAAGACGCCATAGGCGTCCGGGGCCGCAAGCAACAGGGCGTGCGCCTGCTCCAGGGTCTGGGCGTGGTCCACCGACAGACCCATGCGATCCAGCATGGCGGCGGTGACCTGGGCATTG
Source organism: Azospirillum brasilense (assembly GCF_007827815.1). GTDB lineage: Bacteria > Pseudomonadota > Alphaproteobacteria > Azospirillales > Azospirillaceae > Azospirillum > Azospirillum brasilense_C. The sequence continues at coordinate 18,792 of NZ_VITH01000015.1, read as the reverse complement.
ATCGGGTCGTCGTCGACCATGAGGCAGTTCTGGTGGAGACGGTCGTCCGGCATGCTCTGCCGGGCCGGCGGTTCTGCCGGGGAAGCCACGACCAGTGGCAGGCGCACCTCGACAACGGCCCCTTCCCGAGGATCGAGAACGGCGATGCCGCCTCCCAGCGCCAGCGTCATGCGCTGTGCGATGGCCAGGCCGAGGCCGGACCCGTTGCGCCCCGTCGTCCGGGGCCGCAGCCCGACGGGGGCTTGCGCCAGCATGTCGCGGATCTCCTCGGGCATGCCCGGCCCATGGTCGGCGACCCGAAAGACCAGCATGCCGTCTTCCACCCGCAGGCCGACCAGCACCCCACGGCCGTCGTCGTGGCGCAGGGCGTTCTGGATCAGGTTGCCCAGAATCTGCTGGATCATCGACCAATCCAGCCGGACATGCTCCGGCAGGCCCGGCGCCATCTCCAGGCGCAGGGGCACGCCCAGCTGACGGGCGGGAATGTCCTTGATCCGCACCAGATCGCTCAAAGCCTCGCGCAGGCACACCGCAACCGGACGCGGCTGCGGCGCCTGATGCTCGAAGCGCGAGAAGCTGAGCACATTCTCCAGGGTCGTGTTCAGCGACCGGGCCGCGATGTCCAGAAGCTCGACCAGTTCCTCCTGCTTTTCCGGGCTGGCCCCCTTCATCAGGCTTGCGGCCCCCAGGACGCTGTGGAGCGGCGCGCGGATTTCATGGGACATCGCCGCCAGGAACAGCGACATGGTGCGTTCCGCCTCGCGCGCCCTGCGGATCGCCTGATGATGCTCGGTCACGTCGTGCAGCAGCATGATCTGCCAGGGCCGCAGCTTGTGGACCGTATCCTCGACCGACCGCAGGCGGATGTCGAAACAGCGGCTGCCCTGGCGGGTCTGCATCCAGATCGAATTCCACTCCGTGCCCGGCGTGGCGACGATCTGGTCCACCACCGCCTGGAGTTCGCTGCGGTGCGGTTGCAGGGCCAGACGGTAGGTCAACGCACCAGCTTCCGACATGTCGAGGAAGAATTGCAGGGCCGCCCGGTTGGCGGTCAGCAGCCGGCCGTCCTCGTCCAGGATGAACACCGGATTGCGCAGGCTTTCCAGCGCCGCGAAATACTGGTCGCGCTCGCGCGTCAGCCGCCGCAGGCTGTCGCTCAAGGCCTCCTCCTGCGGCGCGGCCACCGCCCAGGGAACCAGCATCGCCAGCTCGACCTCGTCGAAGAAATCGTCGAGCCTCGCCCGGAAGGCGTCGCCGCTGCCGAACTCCCGCGCACCGTCCGGCAGGTCGCCCAGCCGGTTGCGATAGGCGCGCCGGTACAGCTTGAGCAAGCCGTTGTTCAGCTCCAGCGGGATTCCCGCGTCGTGGTGCGTCTGCGCGATGTGGCGGAGCCTGTCGAAACGCGGGTCGGTGCGATAATTGTTGTGGCCGCTGTGCCCATCCCGGCGCAGCGGGTCGGACAGATAGGCGGCAAGACCCTCGTTGAGCGCCACGGTGGCTTCGGTCCAGGCCGCCCGCATGGAACTGGTCTGGTCGGCATAGCCCTTCTGCTTGGCCAGCCGGATGCCCTCGTCGACCAGCGCCCCGCATTCGGCCCGAAGGGCGTCGGTCAACCATTCGGCCCGCCGCTTCATCCGCACCCATCCTCCAGCCATTGCCCCGTCGAGGTTCCGGCCCCCGGCCCCCGGCCCCCGGACTCCAGACGGCCAGCTTACGGCCGGTGCGGCCGGTGTAAAGGGCGTCGTCGTTTACATCGCGTCTACATCTTGCTCACAGGCGTGACGCCTATGGCGCCGCCACCGTCGCTACGCTGCTTCCATCGGTCGGTACCATTCGAAGGAAGCACACGACATGGCACTTCATCGCAGGACCCTTTACCGTCTCACCGGGGGCGCGGCGCTGCTGGGCGTGCTGGGCTTCGTGGTGCTGACCTCGCCCTGGACATGGTCCGCCACCCATCCCGGCCGGACCCTGCCGGACGCCGAGGGCGCCGACCTCGCCAACGGGCGCAAGGTCTTCGTCGCCTCCGACTGCGCGACCTGCCACAAGACCCCCGGCCAGGAGGACGACACCGTCCTGGGCGGCGGCTGGGCGCTCGACACGCAGTTCGGCGTGTTCCACATGCCCAACATCTCGCCCGATCCGCAGACCGGCATCGGCGGCTGGACGCTGGCCCAGTTCGACCGCGCGCTGCGGGAAGGCGTCGGGCCGGGCGGAGCCTGGCCGGACGGCCGGAACCTCTATCCGGCCTTCCCCTACACCTCCTACCAGCGGCTGAGCGGCACCGACGTCCGCGACCTCTACGCCTACCTGCTCAGCCTGAAGCCGGTCGGCAACAAGGTACCGGACCACGACCTGAAGTTCCCCTATGCCATGCGGCGCGGCGTCGGCGTCTGGAGGCTGGCCTTCCTCGACGGCAAGCGCGGCGAGGAAAGCCCGGTTCCGGCCGGTATCGACGCGGCCCAGTACCGGCGCGGCGAATATCTGGTGGAGGGGCCGGGCCATTGCGCCGAATGCCATTCGTCGCGCGGCCTGATGGGGAACGTCATCGCAAGCCAGCGCTACGGCGGCGGCAAGTCCCCCGACGGCGTCGATTACTTCCCCAACATCTCCCCCGACGAGACCGGGATCGGCTTCTGGTCGGTCAACGCGATCGCCAACTACCTGCACACCGGCGTCAGCCCCATCGGCCGCACGGCGGCGGGCGACATGGCGGAGGTCGTCAAGAACACCGCGCAGCTTCCGCGCGAGGACCTGCTGGCGATGGCCGTCTACCTGAAGCATCTTCCCGCCGTCCACAAGCCCGCGCCCGGCATGCCGGAACCCAACCGGACCGACACGTTGGTGATGCTCCGCAACGCCGTCGCCGCCGCGCCGACGCTGCCGACCACGCCGGAGCAGGCCATCGCCCAGGGCGGAGACGTCTGGGTGGTGGCGACCAAGCCGGTGTGGCTTGAACAGGCGGGCGTCGGCGGATCGGTCCCGGAGCAGGGCAAGCTGCTGGGCGGTGCCCCGGTGCATGTCGCAGCCCGCAACGCCGACACGCTGGAGCTGGTGCTGAAGGGCTGGCAGATGGCGGAGGCGCCGTCGGTCGTCTATCAGTCGAAGGGGCATCGCGTGATGCTCGCCGTGCTCGACCAAGCGGCGGCGGCGGCCGTGAAGCGCGGCAAGCCGGAAACCGACGCCGACACCGGCCAGTCCTGGGTCCCGGTCGAGGTCACCCTGTGGTCCGACGCCGCCAACCTGAACGCGGACCGCAAAGCGCTGTGGGATTACAGCCAGGCGACCTACCAGAAGGCGTGCTCCGCCTGCCATGTGCTGCCGGACAAGCAGCATTTCACCGCCAACCAGTGGGTCGGAACGCTGAAGGCGATGAAGCGCTTCACCTCCTTCAACGACGACCAGTACCGGCTGATCCTCACCTACCTGCAGAACCACTCGAAGGATCTGCGCCCGAACGGCAAGGAGGCGGCGAAATGAGTGGAGCCATGACGCACGCCTTTTCCGGGGAGACGGACCTCGTTGCGGTCACCGACTGGCTGGCGCGGCAGTTCCTGTCGCCCCCCACCATCGAACAGGTCGAGGCGGCGCGCACGATGCCGGGGCAGATCGCCCTGCGCCGGTTCGGCGAGGCGCTCGGCCAGCCCGCCGCGGCGGACGCCCTCTGCCAGCTGCTTGCCGCCGGTTCGGTGGCGGACGTGACCCTGGCGGTGCAGCGGCGGCACACCGCCCTGTTCGAAGGCATCTTCCGCCAGCGGTCCGTTCCGCCCTACGCCAGCCTGTGGGACGGCACCGGGCGGCTCTGCGGCCCGGCCGTCGACCGCATGCGGGCGGTGCTGCGCGATCTCGACATGCGGGTCGGGGCGGACTGCGCCGAACCGCCCGACCATGTGGCGATCCAACTGGCGGCGCTGGCGGAGGCGATGCGGCAGCGGCGGACCGCGACGGTCGCCGACCTGCTGGACCAGATGCGGGTCTGGACCGGCCGCTTCGCCGGGGCGCTCATCAGGGCCGACGGCGTCGGCTATTACGGCAATCTCGCGCGCTTCCTGCTCTCGCTGCTCGACCGGATCGCGGATGGTTCCGCGACGGTGGACGGTGGCCGCGCAGCCGCAGCGATCTGAAAGGTCTGACCATGAACACGACAAAGAGCTTGACGATGACCGGCGGTCCGCGGCTTTCCAAACGGACGTTCCTCAAGGGATCGGCGGCGGCGTTGGGCCTCTCCGGCCTGCCGCTGCTCGCCCGCGGCGCCCTCGCGCAGGCGGCGCCCAGGAAAATCCTGTCCGGCTGCCACTGGGGCGTCTTCTACGGCAAGGTCGCGGACGGCCGCGTGACCGAATTCATCCCGTGGGAAGGCGATCCGGCGCCGTCGCCGCAGCTTCCCGGCGTGATGGACTCGATCTATTCGGAATCGCGCATTCGTTACCCGATGGTGCGCCGCGCCTGGCTGGAACAAGGCCCCGGCGCCGATCCGGACGGGCGCGGCAGCGGCGATTTCGTCCGCGTGAGCTGGGACAAGGCCATCGAACTCGTCGCCGGCGAGATCACGCGCGTCCGCGCCCAACACGGCCAGCAGGCGGTCTTCGCCGGCTCCTATGGCTGGAAGAGCCCCGGCAAGCTGCACAATTGCCAGACGCTGCTGCGCCGCATGCTGAACCTGACCGGCAGCTACACCAACAGCTCCGGCGACTATTCCACCGGCGCCGCGCAGGTGATCCTGCCCTACGTGTCCGGCTCGATCGAGGTGTATGAGCAATGCACCACCTGGAAGAACCTCGCCGAGCATTGCGAGCTGATGGTGTTCTGGGGCTGCAACCCGCTCAACAGCTCGCAGATCTCCTGGCAGGTCGCCGACCATGGCGCCTGGCCCGGCATCGCGCTGATGAAGGCGGCCAAGACGAAGGTTCTCTGCATCGACCCGATCCGCACCGAAACCTGCCAGGAGCTGAACGGCGAATGGCTGGCGCCGCGTCCGCAGACCGACGTGGCGATGATGCTGGGCATCGCCCACACCCTCTACACCGAGAAGCTGCACAACCAGGACTTCCTCGACCGCTACACCAACGGCTTCGACAAGTTCCTGCCCTACCTGCTGGGCAAAACCGACGGAACGCCGAAGAGCGCCGACTGGGCCGCCGGCATCTGCGGCCTGCCCGCCGAGACGCTGCGCGATCTGGCCCGCCGCTTCGCCGCCAAGCGGACCATGCTGGCGCTCGGCTATTCGACGCAACGCCAGCACCATGGCGAACAGATCCATTGGATGCTGATCACGCTCGCCGCCATGCTCGGGCAGATCGGCCTGCCGGGGGGCGGCTACGGCCTCAGCTATCATTATGCCTCCGGCGGAGCGCCGACCCATACCACGCCGATCCTCAAGGCGATCGACGACGCGTCCGGTCAGGCGAGCGACGGGGCGGCCTGGCTGTCGCAGAGCGGAGCGGTGTCGATCCCGGTCTCGCGTCTGGTCGAGACCCTGCTGAACCCCGGCAAGACGATGCAGTTCAACGGGCATGAGATCACGCTTCCGCTGATCAAGCTCGCCTATTGGGCCGGCGGCAACCCGTTCTCCCACCAGCAGGACCGCAACGAGATGCTGCGCGCGTGGCGGCAGCTCGACACCTTCATCGTGCAGGATGTGCAATGGACCGCGTCGGCCCGCCACGCCGACATCGTGCTGCCGGCGACGACGTCCTATGAACGCAACGACATCGAGCAGGTCGGGGACTACGCCCTGAGCCACATCGTCCCGATGAAGAAGATCGTCGATCCGGTCTTCGAGGCGCGCAGCGACTTCGACATCTTCGCCGCCATCGCCGACAAGCTGGGCAAGGGCTACGCCTTCACCCAGGGGCTCAGCGAGATGGATTGGATCCGCGGCATCTACGAATCCGCCAAGATCGAATCGCGCGCCAAGGGCATGGAGATGCCGGTCTTCGACGTCTTCTGGGACAGCAACAAGCCGCTGGAATTTCCGCTCGGCAAGGAGCAGGCCGATTTCGTGCGCCATGCCGACTTCCGCGCCGATCCGCTGCTGAACGCGCTGGGGACGGCGTCGGGCAAGTTCGAGCTGTATTCGACGGCCATCGAGAAGTACGGCTACGACGATTGCCCGCCGCACGCCACCTGGATGGAACCGGTCGAGCGGCTGGACGGACCGACGACCCGTTATCCCCTGCATGTGGCCGCCAACCACCCGCAGATGCGCCTGCACTCCCAGCTCTGCGGGACCGTCAACCGGCAGAGCTACGCCATCGCCGGCCGGGAGCCCTGCTGGATGCATCCGGAGGACGCGCGGGCGCGCGGCTTGTCGGATGGCGATGTGGTCCGTGTCTTCAACGACCGTGGCCAGATCCTTGCCGGTTTGAAGATCACCGACGACATCTGCCGCGGTGTGATCCGCATCAACGAAGGCGGCTGGTTCGACCCGGCGAACGCCCGGGAAATCGGCAGCCTGTGCCGGTACGGGGACGTCAACAACCTGACGACCGGGCTGTCGACCTCGAAGCTGGCGCAGGCCAACTGCGGGCACACCGGGGTCGCCGAGGTGGAGCGTTTCAAGGGAAGCCTGCCGCCCGTCATGGTCTTCAGCCAACCGGCCTGAGGAGCGAGGCGGGAGCCGATGTGATGGACGGCCAAACCGTCACATCGGCTCGGTCGCGCCGCCCCCGCGCGATCGGACGGCGCCGCCGTGCGCCGCGCAAAAGAGGCGCTTTATTTTTATAGACGATTGGTCTATAATTAACTCCATGAACACGACCGACCCATCTTTGAAGCCTCGCCGACGGGGGCGCCCTCCGAAACAGGACGGCGCCTATCTGGACACCAGGGAGAGGTTGGTCAGGACCGGCGTCGGCATACTCACGGAAAAAGGATTTTCCGCCGTCGGCATCGAGGAAATCCTGGCATCGGCGGGCGTGCCGAAGGGATCCTTCTATTATTACTTCGGCAGCAAGGAAGAGTTCGGCGGCACGCTGATCGCTGCCTATGCGGAATACTTCGCGCGAAAGCTGGACCGCTGGTTCCTGGACGAGTCCCGCCCTCCGCTGCAGCGTCTGCGCGATTTCGTCGAGGATGCCAAGACGGGCATGGCGCGGTTCGACTTCCGCCGTGGATGTCTGGTCGGCAATCTCGGCCAGGAAATGGGCACGCTTCCCGAGCCGTTCCGTGAAAAGCTGCATCTCGTCTTTCTGGATTGGCAGGCCCGCACATCCCGCTGTCTGCGGGCAGCGCAAGCCGCCGGACAGATCGGCGTCGATCTGGATTGCGATCACTTGGCCGAGTTCTTCTGGATCGGCTGGGAGGGTGCCGTCCTGCGGGCAAAGCTGGAACGAAGCCCCGCCCCTCTCGACGCTTTCTCCCGCGGCTTCTTCGCGGCCTTACATCTTCAGGCATGACCAGGCGTCTTTGACGTCACCCGCACCCAACCCCTAGGAGGGTTCAATGTTTCAAGCCATCTTGATCGAGAAGGACGGCACGGACGTCCGCGCCGGCCTGTCCACCATCGATGACGACCGCCTGCCGGCGGGCGATGTGACCGTCCGCGTCGCCCATTCGACGCTGAACTACAAGGATGCTCTGGCGATCACCGGGAAGGCGCCGGTGGTCCGCAGCTATCCCATGGTCCCTGGCATCGACTTTGCCGGTGTCGTGGAGCATTCTGCTCATCCCGACTACAAGGCCGGTGACAAGGTCGTCCTCAACGGCTGGGGCGTTGGCGAACAGCATTGGGGCGGCCTTGCGGAAAAGGCGCGTGTCAACGGCGACTGGCTGGTCCCGCTGCAAAGCCCGTTCACGCTCCGTCAGGCGATGGCGATCGGGACCGCAGGCTACACGGCCATGCTCTGCGTCATGGCGCTCGAGCGGCATGACGTCACGCCGGACAAGGGGGAGGTTCTGGTCACCGGCGCCGCCGGCGGGGTCGGCAGCGTCGCCGTCGCCCTGCTGTCGAAGCTCGGCTACGAGGTGGTGGCCGTCACCGGCCGCCCGGAAGAGGCCGGTTACCTGAAGGTGCTGGGCGCCACGGAGGTGCTTGACCGCAAGCAGTTCCAGGACCCCGGCAAGCCGCTTGCCAAGGAACGTTGGGCCGGTGCAGTGGATGTCGTCGGCGGCCAAGTCCTGGCGAATGTCTGCGCAGCGATGAAGTATCGCGGCACGGTGGCCGCTTGCGGTCTTGCCGGCGGCATGTCGCTGCCCACGACCGTGGCGCCCTTCATCCTGCGTGGCGTGACCCTGGCCGGGGTCGACAGCGTCATGTGCCCCAGGGACCTGCGGATCGAGGCCTGGCACCGCCTAGCCGATGACCTCGATCCGGCCAAGCTGGACGGCCTGACGAGGGAGATCGCCTTGTCCGATGTGATGGCCACCGCCGCCAGCCTGCTCGACGGGCAGGTCCGTGGCCGCGTCACCGTGGCGGTTTCTCCCACACTCGCGTGACTGCCGCGTCACTGCGCTGAACGGTTATTCCGTTCCGCCATGGCGGGAGGTGTTGCGGGCTGGCACCGGGCACCTCCCCCCGAAATTGAAGAATATCCATTTGGGGCAAGATCACTCCGGCGATGACCTGACTGCTGTGAATCGGCTCGGAAGCGGGATCCTTATCAGAATCAATCTAGCCCTTTGTAAATAAATGAATTTTCCTCACCAAGGTGGGGTCCCGATCGGCGCTGATCGGGACCCCACCTCAGCAGAGCTTTTCTCAATCACTTCAAGTGATTGCGATGCGTCAGCTTGGGGTCCTGGTTGGCTGCTGGTTCACAACGTGCGCGACTTTGAACCGATGGGTGTCAAGTTGCTCAGTCCGTGGAGTTTTGGGAAGCAGAGACGCTTGTCCGTCACAGGGAGGGGAGCCAAGGATAAGTAGCTGGATAAGTGAACGGCGCCGACAGGCGTAGGGCCAAGCTCAAGATGAGTTAAGAGAAAACATTTTTGTCGATGTGCAGACTTTCTTGTCAATGTGCAAACATTTTTGTCCGACTACAGATGCCTGTTTATGTCACAGGAATCCGCGCCGTTAGTAAAATCTTTACCAAGATTCTTATTTTTCCGTTAAGCGGGGCACCTCAACCTTTGGGCTAAGACGTTGGTCTAGAGTTCCATGAGGTCCGAGATGGCTGCCGAAACTACCGAACTGATGGACGTCACCTTCACGGTGAACGCCTGGGGCGCACCCGCAGGCGGAAAGTGGCCGCATTTCGTGCTGCGGCTGGATGGGGTTGAGATCGGTCAGGCGACCGTCGCGTCGGCGTCGCTGGGCCGCTACACCTTCAACGCCCGCGTTCCGGCCGACAAGGCCCACAAGCTTCAGCTTCAGTACGACAACGACGGCTCCGTGAACGGGGAGGACCGCAACCTCTTCGTCAAATCGTTCGAGGTGAACGGGAAACCGATCCTCAGCATCGACCCGCTGGTGACCTACGACACCGGCGACATCGATGGCAAGAACGTCATCGCCGGGCAGACCGAGATGTACTGGCGCGGCGCGCTGAACGTCGATCTGCCCAAGACCCTGTTCGCCAGCGCGCAGGAGCCCGAGCCGGAGGCGCCGGCCACCATGACGACCGAGATCGTCGTGAAGGCCTGGGGCGCCGCCGCCAACGGCACGCCGCCGCATTTCAAGCTGCTGGTGGACGACAAGGTGGTCGGCGACGCCTGGGTCAGCGCGACCAGCCCGACCGGCTACACCTTCAAGGTCGATGTGGACCCCCACGAGGCCCACAAGATCCAGATCCATTACGACAACGACGCCACCGTCAACGGCCAGGACCGCAACCTGTTCGTCCAGGGCATCACCATCGACGGGCAGGAGATCAAATCGACCTCCCCGATGGCCTCCTACGACAAGGGGCCGGTGGACGGCAAGTTCGTGGTCGCCGGCCAGGAGGGGCTGTTCTGGGGCGGCGCGCTCACCTTCGGCGTGCCGGAGGAGTATTTCGACGGCCCCTACGTTCCGCCGCCGCCGCCCCCGCCGCCGGCCAAGTTGACGCCGACGGACATCGTCGTCAACGCCTGGGGCCAGTCGGCCGGCGGGGTGGCGCCGCACTTCAAGCTGCTGGTCGACGGCAAGGTGATCGGCGAGGGCCGCGCCACCTCCAGCGACCCGCAGCCCTTCCGCTTCACCGTCGATCTGGACGCCAAGGAAGCCCACAAGATCCAGATCCACTACGACAACGATTCCGTGGTCAACGGCCAGGACCGCAACCTGTTCGTCAAGTCGGTGTCGATCAACGGCCACACCGTCGCGGCGACCGACCCCATCGTCACCTATGACAAGGGCGCGGTGGATGGAAAGGACGTGGTGAAGGGGCAGGAAGGGCTCTTCTGGGGCGGTGCCCTGAACGTGGACGCCCCGGCTTCGCTGTTCCAGCCGCCGGCTGCCCCGCCCCCGGCGGCGCCGACCGGCCCGGCCTTCTACGTCGCGGCCAACGGCAAGGACAGCTGGTCGGGCAAGCTGTCCGCGCCGAACGCCGACGGCACCGACGGTCCCTTCGCCTCGCTGGAGCGCGCCCGCGATGCCATGCGCGACAGCGACGTCGACACCACCTATGTGCGCGAGGGCACCTACCGCCTGACCAAGACGCTGGAGCTGACCGGCGCCGACAACGGCCACAGCTTCCGCAACTATCCCGGCGAGACGCCGGTGCTGAACGGGGCGGAGAAGGTCACCAACTTCGTCAGCGAGGGCAAGGGGATCTACTCCGCGAAGCTGTCGCAGGCCACCGACCTCGACCTGACCATCGGCGGGGTGCGCCAGACCCTGGCCAGCAAGGGCATCGTCGACGCCGACAACCCCACCACCACCGGCTGGTACTTCGCCGACGCGGCCAACGGTGGCCCCAGCGGCTGGTCGGTGCGCTACCACACCGGCGACATGTCGTCGGGCGACATCATCCCCGGCATGAAGATCCAGCTGATGGACGCCGAGCGGCTGTCCGACACGCTGACCGAGATCGCCGGCGTCAACGACGCCACCCGCACCATCACGCTGAAGAACGGCACCTCGCTGCCCTTCGCCGAGGGGACGACCTACAAGCTGCTGAACAACCCGTCCTTCGTCGATCAGGCGGGTGAGTTCGCGTGGCGCGCCTCGGACAAGTCGCTGGTGTTCAAGCCGGAAAACCCGGCCACCCTGGCGCAGGACGGCGTCGAGGTGGCGCGGCTGGGCACGCTGATCCGCCTGACCGGCAGCAGCGACGTGACCATCGAGGGGCTGGGCTTCACCAACACGACCACCTGGGGCTACGCGGTGGAGCTGAAGGGGGCGTCGGGCAACAGCATCGGCAACAACAGCTTCCTCAACGTCGGCACGGCGATCAAGCTGACGGCCGCCTCCTCCAACAACCTGGTGGGCGGCAACACGCTGGACCATCTGGCGGTCAACGGCATCGAGCTGGACGGGCGCAGCAACGGCAACACCATCTACGCCAACGACATCGCCCACGTCGGCGAGGTGCGCAAGGGTGTGGCCGGGATCATCGGCACCGGGGTCGACAACAACCTGATCGCCCACAACGACGTGGACTCCAGCGCGCGCTACGGCATCTCGCTGAAGAACTGGGACTCCACCAACATCAACCGCAACAACGTCATCGAGTACAACCGCGTCACCAACACCAACCTGGAGACGGCGGACGGCGGCGGCATCGAGGTGCTGGGGCGGTCGAGCGTCGACACCGGCACGATCATCCGCGGCAACTGGGTGGAGCATGTCGGCGGGCTGGCGACCAGCAACACCGACCAGTGGCTGACCAACCACAAGGGCTTCGGGATCTATCTGGACGACATGGCCGGCGGCGTCACGGTGACGGGCAACTTCCTGAAGGACACCGGGCTGGCCGGGGTGCACATCCACGGCGGCGACAACAACCTCGTCACCAACAACTTCTCGATCATCGCCAGCAACGTGGAGGAGTTCATCCGCGTCGGCTGGGCGCCCAAGCACGGCGATCCGGGCCTGCCGCGCAACAACACCATCACCGGCAACCTCATCAGCGGGACGCTGCCGCTGGACGATTACATGGAACTGCTGACCGCCGGGAACCCGGTGATCGACCGCAACCTCGTCTACAACGTGCCGCGCTACGGCGACAACGACGTGACGGGCAAGCCGCTGTTCAACAACCCCTATTGGGGCGACTACTCGCTGCAGCCGAACTCCCCGGCGCTGGCCATGGGCATTCATGACCTGGACTGGGCGATGATCGGCCACAGCGGCTACACGGCGTCGGACAGCATGCCGCATTTCTGGGACGCCTGATCCCCGTCCTGACCGGACCTGAGCGGGATCAAAAACGGGCGGAGGCTTGTTCTTCCGGGATATGTCCCGGGGAAGGAGGCTCCGCCCGTGCTCCCGCATTCGCAACCCTTGCGGCGGTCCGCCGCCGTCCTTCTGCTCGCCGCGGCCGGGGGGCTGGCGGGTTGCGCCGATCCCCGGGCCGACGTCGCGCTGGCCGCCCAGAGCGCGCTGGTCGGCCTGCCCAAGGGAACACTGCTGTCCTGCGCCGGGGTGCCGCACCGGCAGGCGGCCAGCGGCGCCCTGGAGTTCTTCACCTACCGCGCGGGCTCCATCGATTACTACGCCCCACCGCCGCCACCGGTGGGCTACGGATGGGGGTATCCGTGGGGCTATCCCGGCTGGCGCCATCGCGGGCTCGACTACGACCCGTGGGACTACTATCCTCCGCGGTCGGGCGACGTGGTGGACAACCGGTGCGAAGCGACCTTCACCTTGAGGAACGGGGCCGTCGAGCAGCTGGTCTACCGGGCGTCGTCGTTGGGCGCCTGCGCCGCGGTCGTGCAGAACTGCATGGCGCTCGTGCCGCAGAGTCTTCCGCCAAGGCCCACCCCGTCCGGCTAGAGCCGGCAGAGGCATCCACCCTGACACCATTGAGGAAAACGCCGGTGATGAAGGCACCGTTCCGCTCGGCTCTGTTGGCCCTGTTGGCCGTCGTGTGTCTGGCCGGTTCCCCTGTTGCGGCGCAGGACGCGCAGAGCGAGACGAAGCCGAAGTTCGGCCCGGACGCCGTGCCGATGACCGATGACCGCGCCTATCTGCGCCGGGCCGGGGCGCCGGATTTCTGGGCGATGATGCCTTACTACACGGCCCAGCAGACCGGCAGCGCCTGTTCGGTCGCCAGCGTGGCGATGATGATCAACGCGCTGCGCGGACTGCCGCCGCTCTCCTCCAACCGGCTGGTCACCCAGGCGCGGGTGCTGAACGAGGTGGACGACGACGGGTGGAAGGCGGCCACCGCGGAGAACGGGGACGGCGTCTCTTTCGCCGACTTCGCCGGTCTGGTCCAGAAATCGGTGGACGCCTTTGGGCTGGACGCCACGGTGGAAGTCTTCCGGCCGAAGGACGCTTCCCCGGAAACGCTGGGCGAGCTGCGGCGAATCCTCGACGAGAACGAGCGCGACGACAGCGACATCATTCTGCTGGCCTACGACCAGGGCACGCTGACCGGCGACGCCACGGTGGGCCACATCGCGCCGCTCGGCGCCTACGATGCCGAAACCCACCGGGTGCTGGTCATGGACGTGGACCGGCTGTGGTACGTCCCCTACTGGTCGAGCGACGAGAAGCTGCTGGAGGCGATGGTCAAGCCCGACCGCTCCGACCCCACCGGCAGCGGCCTGATCCATGTCCGGCTGAAGGATGCCCGGCTGAAGGGGCGGACAGCGGGATAACAGCGTTGACTCATGTTGCGTCGCAGCGCGACCGGTTGTCGCATTCCGCCCCCCTGAATCAACCGGTTCTCGGCTGATGATGAACCGACTTTCGGTTAAACGGCGACGATTCTGAGCGAATATTTCGTCATTTTGCGCTCAAAGAAATTTAATTTCGCTTCTTGCTGCCATGCACTCAAGGTATTGCTGCGATGCGCAATGCCTTGGGCTCAAAGAAAAAAGCGATAACAATCATGTCCGACGAGATTTACGAGCGGGTGCTGTCCAACCCGAAGTTCGCCGCGATGACGGCGAGCCGCGCGCGCTTCAGCTGGCGGCTGGCGCTGATCGTCCTGGCGGTCTACTACGCCTTCGTGTTCGCCTCGGCGCTGGCGCCCGACCTGATGGCGCGCCCGCTGGCCGAGGGCATGACCTTCCCGGTCGGGCTGGCCGCCGGCATCGTCATCACCGTCTTCTGCTCGCTGATGACCGGCGTCTACGTGCTCCGCGCCAACAGCCGCTACGACGCGATGAACCGCGACCTGCTGAACGAGGTGGGCCGATGAACGCCGCGCGTCGTCTCGTTGCCCCGATCGCCGTTGCCTCCGCCGCGCTGCTGCCGGCGCTGGCGGCCGGACCCGCCTTCGCCGCCGCCATCGACGGCGCGGTGGAGCGCCAGCCGGTCAATGTGACGGCCATCGCCATGTTCCTGCTGTTCGTCGCCGGAACGCTGGGCATCACCTACTGGGCGTCGAAGCGCACCCGCTCGGCGTCGGACTTCTACACCGCCGGCGGCGGCATCAGCGGCTTCCAGAACGGGCTGGCCATCGCCGGCGACTACATGTCGGCGGCGGCCTTCCTCGGCCTGTCGGGCATGGTCTTCGCCAAGGGCTTCGACGGGGTGATCTACACCATCGGCTTCCTGGTCGGCTGGCCGCTGATGCTGTTCCTGATCGCCGAGCGGCTGCGCAACCTCGGCCGCTTCACCTTCGCCGACGTGGCCTCCTACCGGCTGGGCCAGACGCCGATCCGCTCGCTGGCGGCGGTCGGCTCGCTGACCGTGGTCTGCTTCTACCTGATCGCGCAGATGGTCGGGGCGGGCAAGCTGATCCAGCTTCTGTTCGGGCTGGACTACACCTACGCCGTCGTGATGGTCGGCGTCCTGATGATCCTGTACGTCACCTTCGGCGGCATGCTCGCCACGACCTGGGTGCAGATCATCAAGGCGGTGATGCTGCTCGGCGGCTGCACCGTGCTGGTCGGGCTGGCGCTGGCGCAGTTCGGCTTCAACCCGGAGCGGCTGCTCCAGCAGGCCGTCGCCGCCCACGCCGCGAACGCCGCCATCCTGCGCCCCAGCGCCGCCATGGCCGATCCCATCGCCGCGGTGTCGCTCAGCCTCGCGCTGATGTGCGGCCCGGCGGGGCTGCCGCACATCCTGATGCGCTTCTTCACGGTTCCCGACGCCAAGGAGGCGCGCAAGTCGGTCGTCTACGCCACCGGCTTCATCGGTTACTTCTTCATCCTGACGGTGACCATCGGCTTCCTCGCCATCGTCATCGTCGGCACCAACCCGGCCTATCTCGACGCGGCCGGCAAGATCCTGGGCGGCGGCAACATGGCGGCCATCCACCTGTCCAAGGCCATCGGCGGCAACCTCTTCCTGGGCTTCATCTCGGCGGTCGCCTTCGCCACCATCCTGGCGGTGGTCGCCGGCCTGACTCTGGCCGGCGCGTCGGCGGTCAGCCACGACCTCTACGCCCGCGTCCTCAAGAAGGGCAACGCCACCGAGGCGTCGGAGATGCGCGTGTCGCGCCTCGCCACGCTGGCGCTGGGCGTCATCGCGATCACGCTGGGCCTGCTGTTCGAGAACCAGAACATCGCCTTCATGGTCGGCCTCGCCTTCGGCCTGGCGGCCTCGGTCAACTTCCCCGTGCTGATCCTGTCGATCTTCTGGAAGGGGCTGACCACGCGCGGCGCCTTCATCGGCGGCTTCGCCGGTCTGGTGAGCTGCGTCGCCTTCGTGGTGCTGGGGCCGACCGTCTGGGTCAGCGTCTTCAAGTTCCCGGCGCCGATCTTCCCCTACGAGCATCCGGCATTGTTCTCGATGGTGATCGCCTTCGCGACGACCTGGCTCTTCTCGGTCACCGACCGCAGCGCGCGGGCGGCGGCGGAGGCGAAGGCCTACGAGTACCAGTACATCCGGTCGGAAACCGGCCTGGGGGCGGCCGGCGCGGTTTCGCACTGACCGCGTGACCGGAGAAGCGGCCCCTCACCGTCCCGGGACGGGGAGGGGCCGTGTTTCCGTCAGCGCCGCTGCGCCGACTGGGAGTAGACGTAGGAGTCGAAGCTGTTCTCGGCTACGCGGAACCACAGCCGCTCCTCGTCGCGGAAGGGCTTCCACGCCTCGTAGACCTTCTTGAAGCGCGGGTTCTTCGCCGACAGCTCGTCATACAGCTCGTTGGCGATCTTCTCGCAGGCCATCATGACCTCGCGCGGGAAGGCGCGGAGCTGGGCGCCGCCGGCCACCAGACGCTTCAGCGCCGCGGCGTTGACGGCGTCGTACTTGGCGATCATCCAGGTGTTGGCCTCCCAGCAGGCCTGTTCCAGGATGGTCTTGTAGGACTCGGGAAGCTGCTCCCACGCGGTGATGTTGATCATCAGCGGGATCTGGGCGGAGCCCTCCCACCAGCCCGGCGAGTAGTAGTATTTGGCGACCTTGTGGAAGCCCAGCTTCTCGTCGTCGTAGGGGCCGACGAACTCCGCCGCGTCGATGGTGCCGCGCTCCAGCGCCGGGTAGATGTCGCCGCCGCCGATCTGCTGCGGGACGAGGCCCAGCTTGCCCATGATCTGCCCGGCCAGCCCGCCGACCCGCATCTTGAGGCCGCTGAGATCCTCCACCGTCTTGATTTCCTTGCGGAACCAGCCGCCCATCTGGGCCGTCGTGTTGCCGGCGGGGATGTTGTAGATGTTGTGCTCCCGGAACAGCTCCCGCATCAGCTCCAGCCCGCCGCCGTGCATCATCCAGGAAATGTGCTGGCGCGTGTTGAGGCCGAAGGGCATGGCGGTGTCGAAGCAGAAGGTCGGGTCCTTGCCGATGTAGAAGTAGGCGGCGGACTGGCCGCACTCGATCGTGCCGTTCTGCACCGCGTCCAGCACCTGGAGCGCCGGGACGATCTCGCCTGCCGCGAAGGTGCGGATCTGGAACTTGTTGTCGGTGGCGGCGGCGACCCGGCGGGCGATCAGCTCCGCCCCGCCGAAGATGGTGTCGAGGCTCTTGGGGTAGCTCGACGCCATGCGCCACTTGATCTCGGGCTGGCTCTGCGCGATGGCCGGGGCGGCGACGACGGTGCTGGCGGCCAGACCGACCCCGGCGCTGGTCAGAAAGGAACGACGTTTCATGGCGGAGGACTCTCCCTTCCCATTCTTTTCAATTATGGGAGGGATTCTGCATCGCCGTGACGCGTGCAACAAGAAAAAGGCGGCGCCGTGCCGCCCCGCCAAATCCGCATGCCCCCAGCCGCCCGCTCGTTGCAACGCCCGGACCGCAGGCGCCGTGCTAAGGTCGGACCCGGTCAAATCGGACCCGGTCGAAGAGGAAAGGGGGCCGCCGGTCATGGCTCGACGATGGACTTTTGCCGTGCTGGCGATCCTGTGCGGTGTCTGGGGCACGGGTGGTGGCGCAGACGCGGCCGACTCGCACCCGCCGCGGTCCGGCGGTGTGGCGGCGGGCCTCGGCACGGTGGCCTTGCAGCCGCCGCAGGCGACGTCCTCCGTGGCGCAGCCGATCGGCGGCTATGCCAACGGCTGCATCCGCGGCGCGCAGACGCTGCCGCCGGAGGGCGCCGGCTATCAGGCGGTCAACCTGTCGCGGAACCGCAACCACGGGCACCCCGACACCGTCGCCTTCGTCCAGCAGCTGGCCCGCCGGGCGCAGGCCGAGCGGCTGGGGCGGCTGGCCATCGGCGACCTTTCAAAGCCGTACGGCGGCCGCATGGAAAGCGGGCACGCCAGCCACCAGATCGGCCTGGACGTGGACGTCTGGTTCGACCTCGACCAGCCGCCGCTCGCTCGGGAGGCGCGGGAGCGCACCGACTTCCCGACCATGGTGGACCGGCAGGCGCAGCGCGTCCTGCCGGAGCGGTTCGGTCCCCGTCAGGCCCGGCTGCTGCAACTGGCGGCGACGAGCCCGAAGGTCGCGCGGGTGTTCGTGAATCCGGCGATCAAGCTGGCGCTGTGCGAGAGCGAGCGGGGCGACCGTTCCTGGCTGAACGCCGTGCGCCCCTGGGCCGGACACGACTCGCACTTCCATGTGCGGATGAACTGCCCGGCCGGATCGACGGCCTGCGTCCCGCAAGCTCCCATCCCGCCGGGCGACGGCTGCGGCCAGGAGCTTCTGAGCTGGTTCGAGCCCCCGAAGGAAACGCCGGGGCCCCGGCCGCCCAAGGCCATTCCCGAGCCACCCGCGGCCTGTCTGGCGGTTCTGGCGGGGAATTGAGCCTCCGTCGGCGGTGCGCGGGTTACTCGCGCATCAGCGTCGGCAGGTCCATGGCGACGCGGCCGATGTCCTCGCGGCGGAGGTCGCGGGCAGCCAGTTCGGCCGTGCTCAGGGCCGACAGCTCGCGATAGACGATGTAGGCGGCGGAGGTTTCGAACCAGGCGCTCACGAACTCGCGGACGCCCTTGACGATCCCCGACAGAGCGCCGTCATGATCGGTGTGCGAAGCGGTGGTGTAGGCCATGGTGCATCTCCCTCATGTCTGATGGAGGGAACTGTACACTGGTATACCAAATACCAGATACGCTGAGTGTGCAACGCAGCGGCGCAATAAAATTACGGCCATCCCAAGCATCAGAACGCCGAATTGTTTGGTGGACAAATGGTGTTGGCGCTCTTTGGAGGCCACGGTGCGGAGGCAGAGCCGCTCCGACCGCGGATCGCCTCGCACCCGGACTGAAAGACGTCGCCATGCCCATCGACGTGGCGACGCGATTCGGTCGTGTCCCGAGGCGTGGTGTAGGAGCCGGGGCGCTCATCTGGTCACCGGCGTGTCTGGCCGGAAGGTTCACGTGGTCGCAGCGGGCAACGTGAGGGCGAGATCATCGCGCAAGGGGGCGATGGTTTCCAGG
>NZ_VITH01000014.1 GCF_007827815.1 Azospirillum brasilense | reverse complement strand
CATAATCACGCCCGAAATCCGCCTCAACGGCGGCTCTGGGCATCTCGGAGCGCGAAAAGGCGCTCCATTCTGGCAAAAACGGGCGTCGGAAACGCCATTTCCAAGCCTCAGCGGAGGCAAAAAGCCGGAATATGTTCGTTTTTCCGCGTCCTGTTAAGCCCTCCCCTGCGCAGCGGGGGAGGGTTTGGGTGGGGGCTCCGCCGCAACCACTCACCCCACCCCACCCGTCGATCCCCGCGCCACGCAGGTCCCCGACAGCACCACCTTGCGCGTCGCCCGCTCCGGGTCGTCGAGCCGCTCGAACAGCAGAGTCATCGCCGCCCGCCCGATCTCGTGGACCGGCTGTTCGATCACCGTCAGGCCGGGGCCGACCAGCTCCGTCCAGGGCTCGTTGTCGAAGCCGGCCACCGCCAGATCGCCGGGAATCGTCAGCCCCAGCGTCCGCGTCGCCTTCACCACCCCCATCAGCAGCAGGCTGTTGCTGACCATCACCGCGTCCGGCATGGCGCCGGAGCGCCGCGCCTCCGCCAGCCAGCGGGCGATCTCCGCCTCCGCCGCCTCGGCGGTCGGCGGGACGAAGCGCGCCTCCGCGTGCAGCCCGTGGGCGGCCAGCGCCGCCTGATAGCCGGCGTGGCGCTCCACCGCCGTGGTGCTGGTGTTGCCGAACAGGCCGGCGATGCGGCGGTAGCCCTGACCGTGCAGGTGGTCGACCAGCAGGGCGGCGGCCTGCGGGTTGTCCAGCACCACCGAATCGAACCGCCCGGCCGGCGCGCTGCGGTCGATCAGCACCACCGGAAAATCGAGGTCGGCCCGGTCGAGCTGGGCAAGAGTCGCGCGGGTCGGCGCGAAGATCAGGCCGGTCACCCGCTCCTCCTGCATCAGCCGCAGGTACATGGCCTCCCGCTCCGGGTTCTCGTCGGTGTTGCACAGGATCACCCGCATGCCGGCCTGGAAGGCGGCGTCCTCCACCGCGCGGCTGACCGCGGTGAAGAAGGGGTTTCGGATGTCCGAGACGATCAGCCCAACGGTCTGGGAATGCTGCGAGCGCAGCCGCCGCGCCGACAGGTTCGGGCGGTAGCCGGTGGCCCGCACCGCGTCCTCCACCCGCGCGCGCAGCGCGTCGCTGACCGGGCCGTTGCTCAGCACCCGCGACACCGTGGCGACCGAGACCCCGGCCTCGCGGGCGACATCCTTGATACCGACGGCCTTGATGCTGGTGGCTTTGACGCTGTCGCTCATGATGATGCGGTCACCGATCCGTCGTGAAACTGTTTTTGAAATCGTTTCCATTCTTTAGGGCCATAGGCCCGTCCTACACGGCACAGTCTGCCCGAAGGAGTAGGCTGATTCAATGCAAACTCCGTTGACACGGGCTGATGTAATCGTTTTCAATAACAGCGCTGCAAGGACGACACCCAAGACCGCCCGGCGCCACACCGAACGGAGGAGACGGACCCGCCATGGCCCCCGACGCCAACACCGCCATCATGCCCGCCGATCTGCTGCGGCCCGATCTGCTGCGGCTGAACGCCAGTCCCGCCGGCAAGGAGGAGGCGATCCGCGAGGCCGCCCAGCTCCTGATCGCCGCCGGCTGCATCGATCCGGCCTACGCCGCCAGCATGCTGCGCCGGGAAGCGGTGGCGAATACCTTCCTCGGCCATGGCGTCGCCATCCCCCACGGCATGGTCGAGGACCGCGGCATGGTCCGCCGCAGCGGCATCGCCGTCCTCCAGGTGCCGGGCGGCATCGAATGGAATCCCGGCCAGACGGCCCATCTGGTGGTCGCCATCGCAGCCCAGTCCGACGCCCACATCGCCGTGCTGCGCCGCCTGACCCGGCTGATGCAGGACGAGGCGCGGCTGGCCGCCCTGTTCACCGTCACCGACCCCGCCACCCTCGCCGCCGCCCTCGGCGAGGACGCGCCCGTTGCCGCCCCGGCCACGCCGGGCGGCGATCTGGCGGAGCGGTTCGACTGGGTGGTCGATTACCCGACCGGCCTGCACGCCCGCCCGGCCACCGCCTGGGTGGAGGCGGCGCGCGCCTCGGCTGCCCGCATCCAGGTCCGCCACGGCGATCTGGTGGCCGACGCCAAGGCGCTGGTGGCGCTGCTCCAGCTCGGCCTGCGGGCCGGCGACAGCGTGGTCGTCTCGGCGGAGGGCGAGGACGCCGTGGCGGCGCTGGCCCGTATGAAGGCGACCATCACCCGGCTGACCGCACGGGAGAAGGCGGATGCCGCCGCCGCGGCGCAGAAGTCCCGCGCCCCCGTGCGCGGCTGGACGCCGCCGAACCCGCTGCCCGCCGTTCCGGGAATCGCCGCCAGCCCCGGCCTCGCCATCGGCCCGGTGCATGTGCTGCCGCGCGCCGCGGTGTCCGTGCCCGACGAGCCGGTCCCGCTGATCGAGGGCGGCGACCGCCTGCACGAAGCGCTGAGCCTGACCCGCCAAAATCTGAAGGCGCTGGCCGACGACACCGCCCGGCGCCTCGGGCCTTCCGAAGCGGCGATCTTCACCGCCCAGGCGGAAATCCTGAACGACACCGACCTCGTGACGCTGGCCTGCCAGCTCATGGTCGAGGGGCACGGCGTCGCCTGGTCCTGGCATCAGGCGGTGGAACGCACCGCCGCCGGGCTGGCCGCGCTCGACAACCCCGTGCTGGCCGGGCGCGCCGCCGACCTGCGCGACGTCGGCCAGCGCGTGCTGGCGCGGATCGACCCGGCGCTGCGCACCGGCGGCGCGCCGGACCTGCCGGACAGCCCCTGCATCCTGATCGCCGAGGACCTGTCGCCCTCCGACACGGCGGCGCTGGACATGGCGCGGGTGATCGGGCTGGCGACGGCGCAGGGCGGCCCGACCTCCCACACCGCCATCCTGGCGCGCACGCTGGGGCTGCCGGCGATGGTGGCGAGCGGCGCGGCGCTGATGGAGCTGGCGAACGGCACCCCGGTCATCCTCGACGGCCAGACCGGGCGCCTGCACCTATCCCCCGCCGAGGCCGACACCGCCGACGCCCGCGCCTGGATCGCGCGGGAGGAGGCCCGCAAGGCCGAGGAGGAGGCCCGGCGCGGCCTGCCCGCCCGCACCCGCGACGGCCACGAGGTGGAGATCGGCGCCAACGTCAACCGGCCCGATCAGGTGGCGGTCGCTCTGGCGCAAGGCGCGGAGAGCGTCGGGCTGATGCGCACCGAGTTCCTGTTCCTGGAGCGCGGCGACGCCCCGAGCGAGGACGAGCAGTACGAGACCTACCGCGGCATGCTGACCGCCCTGGAGGGCCGTCCGCTGATCGTCCGTGCGCTGGACATCGGCGGCGACAAGCAGGTGCC
This sequence comes from Azospirillum brasilense, assembly GCF_007827815.1. Classification (GTDB taxonomy): domain Bacteria; phylum Pseudomonadota; class Alphaproteobacteria; order Azospirillales; family Azospirillaceae; genus Azospirillum; species Azospirillum brasilense_C. The sequence goes on along the minus strand of NZ_VITH01000014.1, from coordinate 167,302 downwards.
GCACCTTCAGCTTCCCCACGAGGAGAACCCCTTCCTCGGCGTGCGCGGCGCCCGCCTGCTGCTGCGCAGGCCCGAGCTTCTGGAGACCCAGCTCCGCGCCCTCTACCGCGCTGCCAAGGATGGTGGGGCCAAGGACGGCGGCGCCCTGTCGATCATGTTCCCGATGATCACGGCGCTGGGCGAGGTCCAGGCCCTGCGCGCCGCCTGCGAGCGCATCCGGGGGGAGCTGGACGCACCGGCCGTGCCGCTGGGCATCATGGTCGAGGTTCCGGCGGCGGCCATCCAGGCCGACGTCCTGGCCCGCCATGTCGATTTCTTCTCCATCGGCACCAACGACCTGACCCAATACGCGCTGGCCATCGACCGCCAGCACCCCGAACTGGCGGCGGAGGCCGACAGCCTGCACCCCGCCGTCCTGCGGCTGATCCGTATGACGGTGGAGGGGGCGGAGCGGCACGGCCGCTGGGTCGGCGTCTGCGGCGGCATCGCCGGCGACCCGTTCGGCGCCGCCCTGCTGACCGGGCTCGGCGTGCGCGAGCTGTCGATGACGCCGCGCGACATCCCCGCGGTGAAGGACCGGCTGCGCGGCAGCGACCTGTCCGCCCTGAAGGACGCCGCGCAACGGGCGCTGGAGTGCGAGACCGCCGACGCGGTGCGCGCGCTCGACGGGGGTGCTGCATGAGCACGCCCGAAGAGGACATCCGGCCCGTCGTCACCGTCACGCTGAACCCGGCCATCGACCAGACCATCACGGTCGAGGCGCTGCGCCCCGGCCATGTGCACCGGGCCAGCGCCGTGCGGCGCAACGCCGGCGGCAAGGGCGTGAACGTGGCGAGCTGCCTCGCCGACTGGGGCACGCCGGTGGTCGCCACCGGCCTGCTGGGCAGCGGCAACGCCGCGGCCTTCGAGGCGCTGTTCGCCGCCAAGGGCATCGCCGACCGCTTCGTCCGGCTGCCCGGCGAGACGCGCGTCAACGTGAAGATCGCCGACCTCGCAGCCGCCGACACCACCGACCTCAACCTGCCCGGCCTGACCGCCGACACCGACGCGCTCGACCGCGTCCGCCGCACCCTGCGCGAGCTGGTGCTGCCGGGCACGCCGGTCCTGCTGGCGGGAAGCCTGCCGGACGGGCTGCCGGCGGACAGCTACGCGACGCTGACGGCGGACCTGCGCGCCCAGGGCGCCCGCGTCGTGCTGGACAGCAGCGGCCCGCCGCTGGCGGCGGCGCTGGCCGCCCCGGACCTGCCCTTCTGCATCAAGCCGAACCGGCACGAGCTGGAAGCCTGGGCCGGCGCCCCCCTGCCCGCCCCCGCCGACCTGCTGGAGGCGGCGCGCGGCCTGCACCGCAGCGGCGTGGCGGTCGTGGTGGTCTCGCTGGGGGCGGACGGTGCGCTGTTCGTGGCCGACGGTCCGGCTCTGCACGCCCGGTTGCCGGCGGTCAACGCGCTGAGCACGGTGGGGGCCGGCGACGCCATGGTGGCGGGGCTGATCGCCGCCTTCGGCGCGGACGCGCCGCTGGACGGCGTCGCCCGCCTGTCGGTGGCCTTCGCCACGGCGAAGCTCGGCTGCTTCGGACCCAACCTGCCGGGGGCGGACGCGGTCCGCGCGCTGGCCGGACAGGTCGAACTCTCAACGCTTTAATGAACGGGGAGCGGGTGACCGCTCGGGAGGAAACCATGGCGAACATGCTGGCCGTGATCGCGGCGGGCGATCTCAGCACCCAGGCCGTCCTGGCCGCCGAAGCGCTGCGCAAGGCCGCGGCGGCGCTCGGCCACACCATCCAGGTGGAGGTGCGCTCCAGCCTCGGCGTGCGCAACACGCTGCCCGCCGGGGCGGCGCAGGGCGCGCAAGGGGTCATTCTCGTCGGCTCCGGCGATCTGGGCGAGGAGCGCTTCGCCGGGCTGAAGCGCAGCGCCGCGGCGCTCGACGCCGTGCTGCGCGACGCGCGGGCCGTGCTGGAGCAGGCCTTGGCGACCGCCCCGGCCCAAGCGCCGGCGCGAACGGGGACGAAGAAGATCGTCGCCATCACCTCCTGCCCCACCGGCATCGCCCACACCTTCATGGCGGCGGAGGGGATCCAGCAGGCCGCCCAGGCGCTGGGCCACGCCGTGCGGGTGGAAACCCAGGGCTCGGTCGGCGCCCGCGACACGCTGACCGAGCAGGAAATCCGCGAGGCCGACGTCGTGCTGATCGCCGCCGACACGCAGGTCGACCTCGCCCGCTTCGCCGGCAAGCGCGTCTTCAAGAGCGGCACCAAGCCCGCCATCAACGACGGCCGCGCCCTGGTCGAACGCGCCCTGGCCGAGGCGCAGCCCCACGGCGCCGCCCCGGCACCGGCCGACGGCGTGGCGGTAGGCAAGGCGGAGCGGGCGGCGGCGCAGCGCAGCGGCCCCTACAAGCATCTGATGACCGGCGTGTCCTTCATGCTGCCCTTCGTGGTGACCGGCGGCCTGCTGATCGCCATCGCCTTCGCGCTCGGCGGCATCTATGTGTTCGAGGACAGCCAGCAGGGCACGCTGGGCAACGCGCTGTTCCAGATCGGGGCCAAGGGCGCCTTCGCGCTGATGGTCCCGGCGCTGGCCGGCTACATCGCCTTCTCCATCGCCGACCGTCCGGGCATCACGCCGGGCATGGTCGGCGGCATCCTCGCCGCCAACCTCGGCGCCGGCTTCCTCGGCGGCATCGTTGCGGGCTTCATCGCCGGCTACGCCACCAGCTTCCTCAACCGCAACATCCGGCTGCACAAGAATCTGGAGGGGTTGAAGCCGGTGCTGATCCTGCCGTTGCTCGGCTCGCTGATCACCGGCCTCGCCATGATCTACGTGGTCGGCGCCCCGGTGGCCGAGGCCCTGGCGGTGCTGAGCGCCTGGCTCAAGGGAATGCAGGGCAGCAGCGCCATCCTGCTCGGCCTGCTGATCGGCGCGATGATGGCCTTCGACATGGGCGGGCCGGTCAACAAGGCAGCCTACGCCTTCTCCACTGGCCTGATCGCGTCCCAGGTCTACACGCCGATGGCCGCCGCCATGGCCGCCGGCATGGTGCCGCCGCTCGGCATCGCGCTCGCCACCAAGCTGTTCGCCAACCGCTTCACCCGGGAGGAACGGGAGGCCGGCAACGCCGCGGGCATCCTGGGCATCGCCTTCATCACCGAGGGCGCCATCCCCTTCGCCGCCCGCGACCCGCTGCGCGTCATCCCGGCGCTGGTGCTCGGCGCGGCGCTGACCGGCGCCATCTCCATGGGCATCGGGGCGGAGCTGAAGGTTCCGCACGGCGGAATCTTCGTCCTGCCCATCCCCAACGCCGTAACCCATCTGGCTGGCTACGTCGTGGCGCTGGTCGCCGGGACGGTCACCACCGCGGTCGCATTGCGGTTCCTGAAGCGTCCGGTCAGTAGCGTGGTGACCGCGTAACAGCGCTGCGAAAGCGTCGATGAGATGAAAACGTTTACATAACCCCTGGACAGAACGCCTCGTCAGCCCTATCTTTCTATTGCTGCCTCGGCAGCACGCTCTATAGGGCGTTTCCTCCCTAGACTCAGGCCACGTGCGGTTCCCGTGCGTGGCTTTTTTTTGTCCGGCGCGTTTCGTCTGTTCGGCGTGCGGGGCCGGTCCCAAATCTCTCCCTTGCCCGGACCGGGCGAACCTGAGAAGCCGGAGACGAAAAGCACGAGGACCCGAATGCCCCGCAACAGACCGATGATCCTTGCAGCGCTGGCGGCCACCGCGGCCCTGGCCGCCGGATGCACCGATGTGAAGGAAAGCCTTCCGTCCCGGACCGCCACCGAACAGCTTCTGATCTCCAGCGCCGCGGACAACGCCGCCAACCGCCTGCGGCTGGATCTGCCGGCGGACAAGCGCGCCTTCCTCGACACCGGCAACTTCGACGGCACCGACGCCAAATACGCCGCGAGCGCGATCAAGGAATCGCTGCTGCGCCAGGGCGTCCGCCTTGTCCCCGACCGGGCCGCCGCCGACACGATCATCGAGATCCGGCTGGGCGCCCTGTCGGTGAACCAGAGCAAGACGGTGCTGGGCATTCCCCCGATCACCCTGCCCGGCGCGATCACCCTGCCGGAGGCGTCGGTCTACAGCTCCACCGAGAACCAGGCGGTCGCGAAATTCTCCGCCTTCGCCTACGACAACCAGAGCGGCGCCCTGGTCGCCTCGACGGAGCCGGCCTACGGCCTGTCGGGGGAGCAGAGCTACCGGGCGATGACGCTGTTCTCCTGGCGCACCTCGCCCCCCTACCCCGAAGACACCAACTGACGACACCGACCGACGCGGACCTGTCCGCACGGATTTTGCGTTCGCCCAAAGCCATAGCCGCATTCTCTGGCGCGGCGGGGGGTGGACGCGTACCATGCCGTGGCCCCGCGGGGCGCGGCATCAAGCGCAAAGGCGACGGCACAGTGGACGATCATGGGGCGGAACAGGACAGTGGCGTCCGGCAATCGGAACGGCTGCTGCTGGCCCAGACGACCGCCCTGGAGCAAGCCATCGGCGGCGCCGGGCTTGACGAGGCGCTGGACCTTCTGGCGCAAGCGGCGGCCGAGCGGTTCGGCGGGCGCGCCGCCATCATCCTGATGAGCGACGACGGTCGCACCCTGCGCTTCGGCGTCGCGGCCGGCCTGCCGGAGTCCTACCGGCGGGCGGTGGATGGGACCGCCATCGGTCCGCAAGACTTTCCCTGCGCTCTGGCCGCCCACAGCGGAGAGCGGGTGGTCATCGCAAATGTGGCGCAGGACCCGCGCTGGGCATCCGGCCGAGCGCCGTTGCTTGACCATGGCATCGCCGCCTGCTGGTCCACCCCGATCCGCACCGCCACCGGAACGGTGCTGGGCGCCTTCACCATTTACCACGCCACCCCCTGCGCGCCCGGCCCGCAGGATTTGGACGCGATGGATCGGCTGACCCGCACCGCCGCCCTGCTGATCGAGCGGGACCGGACGGAACGGGAGCGCCAGTCCAGCGAAGCGCTGCTGTCCTCCGTGCTGGAGCATCTGCCGGTCGGCGTCGCCGTCTACGACACGCAGGGCCGCACCACCCGCAACAACCGGCTGATGCGCGACTACACCAACGGCTCGCTGCCCTCCGCCGACGACCGGGAGGCGCAGCGTTGGCGCGCCTTCCAGCCCGACGGAAGCCCGGTCGACCGCAGCGCGTTTCCGGGCGCGCGCGCCCTGCGCGGCGAGATCGTGGCGCCCGGCATGGATTTCCTGCACCGCGCCGCCGACGGGACGGAGCACTGGACGCGCGTGTCGGCGGCCCCGCTGCGCGACGGCGCGGGACAAATCACCGGCGTGGTCGCCGTGGTCAGCGACATCGACGCGGAAAAGCGGGCGGCGCAGGGCTTGGCCGCGGCGCTGGACGAGGCCCGGCGCAGCGAGCTGGTGGCCCATGAGATGAGCCACCGCATCATGAACAGCTTCCAGCTTCTGCACGGGCTGGTGTCGATGCAGACCGCCACGGTCACCGACCCGGCGGCGCGCAAGGCGGTGGAGCAGGCCTTCTCGCGAATCCAGGCGATGGCGCTGGTGCAGCGCCGCCTGTTCGAGGCGACGCGCAACGACCTCGCCACGCTCGACGCGGCCGACTACCTGCAACGGCTGGGGGAAAGCCTGACCGGCGCCTTCATCGATTCGGGCCGCTGCACCCTGGTCATCGACGCCGCGCACGGAATCCCGATGCCCGCCGCGCAGGCCTCGTCCATGGGGCTGATCGTGACGGAGCTGGTGCTGAACGCCCTGAAGCACGCCTTCGGCGCGCACCAGCAGGGGACGGTAACGGTCCGCTTCGAAGCCTGCGGCGACGACCGCCGGCTGACGGTGACCGACGACGGGGCTGGCCTGCCGGACGGCGCCGGCATGGTGAAGCCCGCCGGGTCGGGGCAGGGAATGGGCATGACGCTGGTGCACGGTCTGGTGCGCCAGCTCGGCGGAAGGCTGGAAATCGACCGCCCCGATCAGGGCGGCCGCCCCGGAACCCGCTTCGTCCTGACTTTTCCAGCCTGACCCGTCCAGCGCGTCAGGCGTCGAAGCCACGGGGTTCCGGGATGGCGCGGCGTCCTGATCCTTAGGCGACGGCTTCCATCGGCTTTTCGACCTTGCCGCCGAACCCGTTCTCCAGCGCCCAGATGGCGGCCTGGGTGCGGTTGGAGGCGTTGATCTTGCGCAGCAGGCTCTTCAGGTGAACCTTCACCGTCGCTTCGGTGATGTTCAGATGATTGGCGATCATCTTGTTGCTGTCACCCTGCAGCAGGCGCTCCAGGATCTGCGTCTCGCGCTGCGACAAGCCCTTGGCCGCGGTCGGGCCGTTGGCGCTGGTGTTGGCGCCGGCCTTGCCGGTGATGAGGAGGGCGGCGAGGTGGGTCGGGAAGACCTTTTCGCCGATCATCACCAGACGCAGCGACTGCGCCAGCGCGGCCGGGGAAATGTCCTTCATCAGGAAAGCGTCGGCGCCGGCCTGGATGGCGTTGGCCATTTCCTGGGCGTCGAGGTGGCTGGCCAGAAGGACGAGCCGCGCGGTCGGATACTGCTCCCGCAGGACGGTGACGGCCTGGACCGTGCCGTTGGCGGAAGCCGGGTCCATCATGATCAGCTCGGGCGTGTCGCCCTCCATCATGCCCGGCGGCGGTACGTCGCTGAAACTGGCGGCCTCTTTCGTGATGCGGAACTCCCCTTCCGAGAAGAGGGCCTTCATGCCTTCGCGGAACAGTTTGTTGGCGTCGATCAGAAAGATGGAGACCGATTGCATCGTCCAGTCACTCTCGAAGGTGATTGAGATGAGCCACCCTACCCTATCGTTGGCGGGCCGACCACCCGTCCGTTAGTAGAATATTAACCAATGAAGTCCGAGGCACGTCCTCCCATCGGGCATATGCCCACCCCGGAAAGCCGGTCCAGGACGCTCCCGGATGCCCGGAAACTCCGAAAAACCACGCCTGAACAGGCCACTACCCATTTTGCGCGGGAATCTGGGGCCGTCTCGTTAATATCACGGCAACCATAATCGGCCATTGGTACAGTCATCGTAATTCATCGCTTGGATGGGTGCCCGACATGCCGATGGTGTCCATGTGGAAGAAGATCAGTCCCTGTCACTTCGTGATGCAGGACTGTCACCGCCGGATCGAAATCCGTTACCACGCCACCGGCTCGCAGAGCGGTTGGGGCGTCTACGCCGACGGGACGCTGGTGCAGCAGCGCGCCGCCTTCACCGAAGCGCGCGGCATCGCCATGGGGCTGGCGACCGGAGCCTGAAACGGGCCTTGCCCGCCGGATGTCACAGCGCGGACATCGGGCGGTTAACCGGCCCTTGAGACTGTTCCGCGCAGGATGGCCTTCGTCGCAGGAGGCCGTCATGACGTTCCGCCCACTTCCCCTTCTCTGGCGCCGGCTCGCGCTCTGCGCCCTTCTCGGCCTCATGGGGATCGCCTTCTGGGCCGCGCTGCAACCGCAGTTGGCGCCCAGCGGCCTTTACGGCTTCGACAAGCTGGTGCACGCCGGGGCCTTCGGGCTCCTCACCCTGCTCGGCATCCTGGCCAGCGCCAGCCGGCGCGCCGCCGTCCTGGCGGTGCTGGCGGTCTTCGCGCTCGGCGCCGCCATCGAGGTGGCGCAATCCTTCGTTCCGGGACGCGAGGCCAGCCTGTCCGATCTGGCCGGGGACGCCGTGGGAATCGCCCTGGGAATCATGACCGTCCGGCTGGGACATCGCGCCATCCAACGCGCGCGCCGCGCGCGCCATGGAATAGTCACGCAGCCCGCGGCGTTTGCGTCCTTACCGGAGTGAGGGGACGCAGCGTCCGGATCGACAATCCCGAGCACCCTCCTCCGTTTTTGGTTTTGTTCGTCTACCGAACTATGCTATGCCGAAAGGCAGGACATCTGGAGTAACGCTTATGGACTGGCATAACGAAAAGGCTAAGACCGGCGCCCGCGCCTTGGAATCCGCGTTCGGCGTGATGCTGACGGTCTGCGAGGCCACCGACGGCTGGTGGAACTGGCACGCGGAGCATGAGGGGCTGAGCTGGACCCCCGACGCCCGCTGGTTCGCCACCCGCCGCGAGGCGCAGGACGCGGCGGAGGAGTGGGCCTCCACCCTGGCGCCGCAGCATCTGGGCTTCCTTCACCGCGCGGCCTGACGCCGTTAAGCGATGCGATCGGGGCGGTGCCGTTGACCCGCCCCGCGTCCGCTTCCACAATGGCCACCGTGCCAAGGCGACGGGAAGCGGCTGCGATCATCCCTTGGGACTGTTCATCAGCCCCATTGCGGTGACGAGATGCAGCACGAGACATCTTCCCTTCCTGGCCTTTCGCTTCAGAAAGCCTTCCTGCCACCCGAAGCCATTCTGGTGGCGGTCGGAACCGGTGCCGGGCGTTGGACCGACGCCGCCTCCGGCAGGAGATGCTTCGCCCTGCCGTCCTCCCTATCGGGACTCGACGCGTGGTGCGGTCCGGTCGGGCCACGCCAGATCGACTGGCTGGTTCTGGACGGTTGCGGCGACGCTTTGGCGGTGCTGGACGGTGCCACAGATCTGCTGCGCCTGCGCCGCATCGACTTCCTTCAGTTCGACGAGTCTGAGGCCGGTGGGCAACTGGCCGCGCTGTACGCGCGCCTGCAAGCCAACGGCTATTCCCTGTTCCGCTTCGCCGACCGCAATCTGGAGTTCCGCGCCACGCCGCCGGAAGACGGGCGCGGCGGCACGCACATGGCGGTCGCCCCCCGCCACTGGAATCGGCTGTTCACGCGCAGCCAGGGCATGTTCCGCTACAAAGACCTGTTTCCCCGCCACGGCGTCGCGCCGCGCGGCATCATCCATGTCGGCGCCCATGAGGGCGAGGAGTACGCCAACTACCGGGAGGCCGGCGCCGACCGCGTCCTCTTCGTCGAGGCGGACCCGGCGACCTTCGCCACGCTTCAGGCCCGTTTCGTCGGCAACGGCGATGTTATCTGTCTGAACGCCGCGGTGTCCGACCGGGCCGGGCGGGCGCGCTTTTCCCGCATGTCGAGCCGCCAGTCCAGCTCCCTGCTGGAGCCGACCGGCCATCTGAGCGTCTATCCCCACATCACCGTCGACGAGGTCATCGAGGTGGAGACCCGGACCCTGCCGGATCTGCTGGCGTCCAACGGCCTCGCGCCCGAGGAGTTCAACGTGCTGGCGATCGACGCGCAGGGGTCGGAGTGCCGCATTCTCAACGGCTGCGGCGATCTGCTGGCCGGGTTCGACGCGGTGGTGACCGAGGTGAGCTACGCCGAGCTGTATGAAGGCTCGGGCCTCGCCGCCGATGTGGACGACATCCTGTTCGCCCACGGCTTCGACCGAGTCGCCGAGACCAGCCCCTACCATCGAAGCTGGGGCGACGCGCTCTACGTCCGCCGTCCCGGCTGATACCCGTCAGGGCAGCAGGACCGGCGCGCTCCAGGGATCGAAGGGCACCAGCCGCGCCCGTTCGCGGTCGGGCCGCAGGGAGGCGCGCAGCGCCGGGTTCAGCATCGCCGCCGTCACCGAGAAGGAGCTGTTGGACACGGCGACCACGTCGGCCCGCGACAGGATCCAGTGGTCGGTGAAGAATTCCGCCCCAGGCAGCGGCGCCCCCAGATCGCCGGCGAGGACGGGGCGGTAGCGGGCGAAGCGCTCCGCCAGCTCCGGCGCGTCGGTGGCGAGATAGAGCACCGGCCGGTCCAGGCTGGGCCACACCCCGGCCAGCCAGTCGAGATACCAAGCCTCTGGGGCGATCCAGAAGCGGTCGTTGAGGCCGAAATCGCCGCGGCGCAGATGGATCGCCACCAGGGTCCGGCCGCGCACCCGCACCCCGTCCAGCGCCGCCGCGGCCCGCTCCGCCACCGCGCCGACCGGCGTGAAGAGGGCGCGGAACCGCGCGCGGTGCGGCGCCAGCGGCGCGGTGTCGCCGCAGAAATAGCCGACCACGTCGTGACCGTCCGGACCCGCCAACGCCCGCCCGTCCAGCAGCGCCGGAACGCCGCAATCCTCCTCGTGCAGGCTGGGCAGCGGCGGACCGGGAAGCGGGTCGTCCAGACCGTAGAGAGAACGCCCGATCCATTCCGGCGTTTCCAGCTCCATCCCGTTCCGCTCCGCGCAGACGCGCAGGCAACCGTACTGGAGAAGCTGGTTGCCGAAGCGTCCCGCATGACCGAGCGTGGACACCGACAGCCGCCGCTTGCCCGACGGTTGGCGCGGCGGCGGGCCTTCGCCCACGGCCCGGCGCAGCAGCAGCATCGCCCGGCGGGAGAAGCCGGTGCCGAGGCCCGGCGCCGCCACAATCGCCCGGTCGTAGAGGGCCAGCGCCTCGCCATCGGCCCCCTGCGCCTCGCGAACCGCGCCGGCCAGCAGCAGGCCGGGGGGCAGGCCGGGGGCGAGCCACAGCGCCCGACGCGCGCAGCGGCCGGCCCACGCCGCATCACCCCGCCGCAGCACGGCGCGGCCGAGCGCCACCCAGGAGTCCCCGTCGTCCGGGCGCGCGGCCAGCGCCCGTTGCAGCAGCGCCGCCGCCCGCTCCGCCAATCCGGCGCGCTCGCACAGCCGGCCATGTTCGGCCAGCACCGCCGCATCGCCGGGACACAGCCGGCCGGCCCGGTCCAGCGCCCGCCCGGCCGCCTCCAGGGCGTGCACCGCGTCGAGCGCCGCGCCGAGGGCGAGGTGCAGTTCCGGCGAGGCGGGGTCGAGCGACAAGCCGCGCCGCGCCGCCGCCACCGCCGCGCGCGGTTTCTCGGCGATCTGCTGGGCGGCGGCAAGCCGGACCAGCAGCCCGGTGTCGGCGGGTGCGGCCAGCGCCGCGCGCCGGCCCGCCGTGACCGCCGCGCCGCGCCTCCCCAGCTCGTTGCGCAGCAGGCACAGGCTCGCCCAACACCCGCCCTGCGCGGGGTCCAGGGCCAGCGCCGGACGAAGCGCCGCGATGGCCCGTTCCGTCTGGCCGAGCGCCTGGCATGCCTCTGCCTCCGCCATGTGGGCGCGCAACAACGCCGGGTCGAGCCGGGCCGCGAGCCCGGCCAGCCGGGCGGCCCCCTGCAACCGTCCGAGCCCCTTGGCCGCCATCGCCGCGTCGAAGGCGGCGGAGAGGTTTTGCGGATCGAGCGCCAGCACCCGTTCGTAAAGCGCCGCGGCGGCGGCCAGGGCGCCGGAATCGAACGCGGTCTCGGCCAACGCACGGAGCGCCGGGGCCAGCCGCTCCGCCGCCTCCCCATGATCCGACTGCAAACGCAGCGTGGCGAGCCAGCTTGCCGCTGCCGCCGCGGTCTGCCCGAGCGCGTCCTGAACCTTGCCGCGGTTGAGGTGATAGGTCGGCGATGCCGGATCGCCGGCCACGGCGGCGTCGAGATGGGGCAGCGCCGCCGCGACCCGCCCGGTCTGGGCGAGCAACAGCCCCATCAGATGGCTGGCGTCGGGATGACCGGGCACCGCCTCCAGGATCCGCCCATAAAGGGTCTCCGCCTCCGCCACGCGCCCGGCGATGTGATGGTCGAGCGCGATGGACAGGGCTTCGGAGACGGTGGCCATGAGCCGGGGCAATCCGCGTGGGGCCGCTTCGGGATGGCGCCACAGTGGCTGGGCCACACCCGGACTGTCAACCGCCGGACTGTCAAACGCCCGGCTTGGCCTTCGCGGCCGGGAACACCCGCGCGCGCAGGAAGTCCACCAGCGCCCGCACCTTCGGCGAGGGGTGCTTGCTCGCCGGCCACAGCACATGGAAAACGCTGGTGCGCCCCACGTGATCGGCCAGGACCGGCTCCAGCCGGCCATCGGCCAACAGATCGCGGATGGCGAAGTCCGGAAGGTAGGCGATCCCCAGCCCCTGCAGCGCGAAGCACACGCGCGTTTCGATGTTGTTGCAGATCATCGAGGTCGGCAGTTGCAGGTCAGGCTCGCCGGGCGCCTGCCGAAGCGCCCAACTTTCCAGCTTGCCGCTGCTGGGAAAGCGGTAGTGCAGGCAGTCGTGCCGCCGCAGATCGGCCGGTGTCCGCGGCGTGCCCCGCCGCGCCAGATAATCCGGCGAGGCGACCAGCAACAAACGGAAGTTCCCCAGCCGGCGCGCCGACAGCCGTGAATCGGCCGGCTCGCCCGTGCGCACCACGGCGTCGAAGCCCTCCTCGATCACGTCGACCATGCGGTCGGTGAAGTCCAGGTCCAGCTCGATCTCGGGGTAGGCGCGCATGAATTCGCCGAGCGCCGGCAGGACCAGCGAGCTGACCAGCGGCAGGCTGACGCGCAGGCGCCCGCGCGGCACGGCGGCGGCCTGGGACAGCTCCAGCTCCGCCGCCTCGATCTCGGCCAGGATGCGGCGGCTGCGCTCCAGGAACAGCGTGCCCTCGGCGGTCAGCGTGACGCTGCGCGTGCTGCGGTGGAACAGGCGCACGCCCAGCTTCTCCTCCAGCCGCGCCACGCTCTTGCCGACGGCCGAGGCCGACACGCCGAGCAGCCGGCCGGCGGCGACGAAGCTGCGCGTCTCGGCAACCTGCACGAACACCACGAAGCCGTTCAGGCTGTCCATCCGGCGCCTCCATTGCGGACATCCAGCTCCGCACAATCAGGAACTGCACCCGGCTTTTTCTTTAATAGCAGGATTTTTATCGTCAGGTCATCGCCCATTGAAACGAGCCGCGTGCCATGACCCATCCACCCCTTGCCCTCCGCCAAGGCGTTCCGCCGGCGACCCTCCGTGAGCGCGTCCACGACGCCGTCCAGCGGGCGCTCGACGAGCAGCGGCTTGTCGGCGCCGTCGTCCTGGTGGCGCGGGACGGCGCGCTGCTCCACCGGCAGGCCGCCGGCTTCGCCGACCGCGAAAGCGCGCGGCCGATGGCCGTGGAGACGGTCTTCCGTCTGGCGTCGGTCAGCAAGCCCATCGTCTCCACCGCGGCGCTGGCTCTGGTGGCGCAAGGCCGGCTCGATCTCGACGCGGACATCACGCGCTGGCTGCCCCAGTTCCAGCCCCGGCTGGCCGACGGCCGACCGGCGCGCATCACGGCGCGGCAGTTGCTCAGCCACACCGCCGGTCTCGGCTACCGCTTCTTCGAAGCCGACGCGGACGGCCCCTATGCGCGGGCCGGCGTGTCGGACGGCATGGACGCCTCCGGCATCACCCTGGACGAGAACCTGCGCCGCCTCGCCGGCGTGCCGCTTCTTTACGAACCGGGGATGGGTTGGGGCTACTCACTGGCGACCGACGTGCTGGGCGCGCTGGTCGCGCGGGTCCACGGCACGCCGTTGGACGAGGCGGTGCGCCGTCTGGTGACCGGCCCGTTGGGCATGGCGGACACCGGCTTCACCGCCCGCGATCCCCGGCGCGTCGCGACCGCCTATGTGAGCGATGCACCACAGCCGCATCGGCTGGCCGAGGGCGAGACGGTCTCCCCCTTCGAGGGCGCCGTCGGCATCGCCTACAGCCCTGAACGCATCTTCGATCCACAGGCCTTTCCGTCGGGCGGCGCGGGCATGGCGGGGACGGCGGAGGATCTTTTGCGGCTGCTGGAGACCCTGCGCCAGGGCGGCGGCGCGCTCCTGCCCGGCGAGTTGATCGCGGAGATGGCCCGGGACCAGACGGACGGCCGGGAGTTGCCCAACGCGCCCGGCTTCGGTTTTGGGCTGGGCTTCTCGGTCCTGCGCGACCCGGCCTCGGCCGCCTCGCCCGAATCGGAAGGCACCTGGCGCTGGGGCGGCGCCTATGGCCATTCCTGGTTCGTGGACCGGGCGCGCGGCCTCAGCGTCGTCGCCTTCACCAACACGCTCTACGAGGGCATGTGCGGCCGCTTCGTTATCGATCTGCGCGACGCGGTCTATGGCGGTTTGGAGGCGCGGCCATGAGGACGCCCCCGCGCACGAACGCCGCCGCGTCGGACCCTTTGCCCCTGGCCTCGCTGCTGGCGCTGGCCATGGCGGCCTTCATCACCATCCTCACCGAAGCGCTGCCCGCCGGACTGCTGCCGCAGATGGCCCAAGGGCTGGGTGTGACTGAGGCCTGGGTCGGCCAGACCGTGACGATCTACGCCGCCGGTTCGCTGGCGGCGGCCATCCCGCTGACCGCCGCCACGCAGGGGGTGCCCCGCCGCCCGCTGCTGCTGGCGGCCATCGCCGGCTTCGTTGTCGCCAACACCGTCACGACCCTGTCCGGCAGCTTCGCCCTGACCATGGTGGCGCGCTTCCTGGCGGGCGTGTCGGCCGGCCTGATGTGGGCGCTGCTGGCGGGCTATGCCGCGCGCATGGTGCCCGACCACCAGAAGGGCCGGGCCATCGCCGTCGCGATGGTCGGCGCGCCGTTGGCGCTGTCGCTCGGCGTGCCGACCGGCACCTTCCTGGGCAATCTGGTGGACTGGAGGGTGTGCTTCGGACTCATGAGCGCGCTGGCGCTGGCGCTCATGCTGTGGGTGCGCGTCGTGGTGCCGGACTTCGCCGGGCAGGCGGCGGGCAGTCGGCTGTCTCCGGGGCGCGTGTTCACCCTGGCCGGCGTGCGCCCGGTGCTGTTCGTGGTGCTGGCCTTCGTGCTGGCGCACAACATCCTCTACACCTACATCGCGCCGTTCCTGGCGGCGGCGGGCATGGAAGGGCGGACGGATCTGGCGCTGCTGCTGTTCGGCGCCGCGTCTCTGCTGGGCATCTGGATCGTCGGCGCGCTGATCGACGGCCATCTGCGGGCGCTGACGCTGGCCAGCACCGTCCTGTTCGGTCTGTCCGCTCTGGTGCTCGGCGTGGCGGGCGATGCCCCGGCCGTGATCCTTGCGGCGGTGGCCGCCTGGGGCCTGGCGTTCGGCGGTGCGGGGACGCTGTTCCAGACGGCCCTGGCCAGGACGGCGGGCGACGCGGCGGACGTCGCCCAGTCCATGCTGGTCACCGCCTGGAACACGGCCATCGCCGGCGGTGGCCTCCTCGGCGGCGTGCTGCTCGAACGGCTGGGCGTCGGCGCCTTCGCGCCGGCCGTCCTGGTGCTGCTGGCGGCGACGCTGCTGGCGGTGTGGGGGGCGAGGCGGCACGGCTTTCCCGCCCCGGCCGACGCGGCCGGAGCGTGAAAGGGCGCCGCCGCCGTCAGTCCGTGCGATCCAGCCGGCGCAGATGCAGCATGTAGAGCCGGGAGAAGCGCGTCACCAGATCGTGGAACGGCAGCGGCTTCACCGGGGTGAAGGGCAAGGCCAGTTCCGGCGCGCCCGTCCCCGTGGCGTGGCGCGCCAGTTCGCGGCCCACGGCGGTGCCCAGCGCCATGCCGCGCCCGTTGTAGCCGACCGCCCCGGTCACGCCGGGCGCCAGCTCGTGGAAGTGGGGCCGGAAATCGGCGGTCATCGCCAGATGCCCGCTCCAGCTCCGTGCGATGGCCGGGTTGCCGATCTGGGGGAAGACGCGGCGGATGCGCTCGCGCGTGCGCTCCCGCGCCCGCCGCTCGGCGTCCGCCGACCGCACCAGCGTGCAGCCGGAGACCAGCCGGTTGTCGGCGGTCCAGCGGAAGAAATGCAGGTCGCCGCGGGTGTCGCTGCACGCCATGTCGGAGGGCAGCACGCTGGCACGCAGCGCGGCGGGCAGCGGCTCCGTCACCATCTGGAAGTTCAGCACCGGCACGACGGAGCGGCGCAGCCCCGGCCACAGATCGTCGGTGTAGGCGTTGGTCGCCAGCACGACGCGGTCGGCGGTCACGCGGCCCCGCGGCGTGGTCAGGGTCCAGCCGGTGCCGGCGCGCGCGATGGACACGACCGGCGTGTCGCTGTGGATGGCGACGCCCAGCCCGAGGGCGGCCCGCGCCATCTCGCGGGCCAGCGACAGCGGGTTCACATGCCCGCCGGTCGGGGCGACCATGGCGCCGTGCCAGAAGCGCGTGCCCAGCGCTTGCTCCGTTTGCGCCGCGTCGAGGAGTGCGACCTCCGCCCCCAGCGCCCGCCATTGCGCGACCCGCTGCTCGGCCGCCTTCATGCGGCCGGGCCGGTGGGCCGGCTGGACCCAGCCCTTCTGCACGCCGTCGCAGCGCATCTGGTAGCGCTCGATCAGGTCGAAGACCAGCGCCGCCGAGCCGCCGACCATGCGGGCCAGCGCCGCTCCCTTCGCCTCGCCGTAGGCCGCCGTCAGGTTGGCGGGGTCGAGGCGCGACAGCGTCGGGATGATCTGGCCGTTGTTGCGGCCCGACCCGCCGAAGCCCGGCTCGCGCGCCTCCAGCACCGCCACGCGCACGCCCCGCTCGGCCAGATGGATCGCCGTGGACAGGCCGGTGACTCCCGCCCCGACCACCGCCACGTCCACCCGGACCGCTCCGTCCAGCGGACCGGTCTCCGGACCGGCGACGGCGCTCGCCGCCCAATGGGAGTCCGGCAGCGGCGCGTCCAGCAGCGGTTTGAGAAGCGCGCTCATCGCGTCCCCTCCTCCACCAGCAGCGTCTTGGCCAGCGCCACCCAGTAGCTGGCGCCGATGGCCAGGTTGGCGTCGTTGAAGTCGTAGCCGGGGTTGTGCAGCAGGCAGCCGCCGTCGGTCGGCCCGTTGCCCAGCCAGACGTAGCAGCCCGGCCGCTCCTTCAGCATGAAGGCGAAATCCTCCGCACCCATGGAGGGCATCGGGTCGTGGTCGATGTTCGCCTCGCCGACCAGCGTGGCGGCGACGCGGGCGCACAGCGCGGTCTCGGCGGCGCTGTTGACCGTCGCCGGGTAGCGCCGCTCGTAGCGCACGCCGGCGGTGCAGCCGAAGGCGGCGGCGGTGTGCTCGGCCAGCGCGCGCAGCCGCGCCTCGACCACGTCCTGCACCCCCTCCTTGAAGGCGCGGACGGTGCCGCGCAGCGTGACCTCCGCCGGGATGACGTTCCAGGTGTCGCCGCCGGTGATCCAGGTGGTCGAGACCACGGCGCTGTCCAGCGGGTGCAGGCTGCGCCCCGGAATGGTCTGCAGGGTGGTCAGCAGATGGCCGGCGGCGGTCATCGGGTCGTGGCCGAGGTGCGGCATGGCGGCGTGGCTGCCCTTGCCGTGGACGGTCACTTCGAAGATGTCGTAGCTGCCCATCATCGGCCCCGGCCGCAGCGCGATCTGCCCGAGCGGCAGGCCCGGCCAGTTGTGCATGCCGTAGACGCCGTCGACCGGGAACCGCTCGAACAGCCCCTCCGCGACCATCTCGCGGGCGCCGCCCTCGTTCTCCTCGGCCGGCTGGAAGATGACGTGCAGCGTCCCGGCGAAGTCCGGATCGTCGGCCAGGACCTTGGTCGCCCCCAGCAGCATCGTGGTGTGGCCGTCGTGGCCGCAGGCGTGCATCCGGCCGGGATTGACCGAGCGGTGGGCGAAGTCGTTGGTCTCGTGGATGTGCAGCGCGTCCATGTCGGCGCGCAGCGCGATGGCGCGGCCGCCGGGGCGGCGGCCCTTCAGCGTGCCGACCACGCCGGTGCGCCCCAGCCCCGTCGCCACCTCCAGCCCGAAGGCGCGCAGCTTGTCGGCGACGAAGGCGGCGGTCTCGTGCTCCTCGAAGGCGGTTTCGGGATGGGCGTGCAGATGGTGCCGCCACTGCCGCATCTCCGGGGCCAGGGCCTCGGCGGCGGGGTGCAGGCGGACGTTCGCGGGGATGGTCATTCCGGGGACTCCTGGGGTCCGCCCGCCGGCAGGCTGTAGCGGAAGTCGCAATGGCTGGCGCCCTGCATGATGGTCTGGGTGCGGGTGAAGCGGACGTCGGGGCGGTAGCCGCACATGAACTCGCCGTCCCGGTTGCAGGACAGGATGTCGCCGATCTCCTCAACGCCCATGGCGCGGTAGCTTTCGGCGTAGCGGCAGCGGGTGACGTTGAAGCCCAGCCGGTCGGGCGCGCTCTCGATCACCTCCAGCCGCAGGGCGTCCCCGGCGGTCCACAGGGCCAGCCGCTCGTGGAAGGTGGCGAGGTCGGCGGTGCCGCGGGTGGCGCGGTCCTCCGCCGCCATGGCGGCGCCGGCCTCGCGGGCCATCACCTCGATGGCGCGGGCGAGCACGGCGCGCGCCCGCTCCCGTCCGATCTCGGGCAGGAGCTGGTCGTACAGCGCCTTGGCGAAGGCCGCCTCGATGCGCCGCCGCTCCAGGATGGGCAGGGGGGCGGACGCGGGGGCGGCGTTTTCGGTGTCGGTGGTCATCGCTGCGATCCTTTTTCCGTCAGCCGCCGAGATAGGCCGCCCGCACGCGCGGGTCGGCGGCCAGATCGGCGGCGCTGCCCGAGAGTGTCACCCTTCCCGCCTCCATGACATAGGCGTGATCGGCGACGCGCAACGCGGCGCGGGCGTTCTGCTCCACCAGCAGGATCGAGGTGCCCTCGCCGCGGATCTGGACCAGCAGGTCGAAGATCTGCTTCACCACCATCGGCGCGAGGCCGAGCGACGGCTCGTCGAGCAGCAGCAGGCGCGGCTTCGACATCAAGGCGCGGGCGATGCACAGCATCTGCTGCTCGCCGCCCGACAGCGACCCCGCCTTCTGGGTCAGCCGCTCGCGCAGGCGGGGAAACAGCTCCAGCATCCGCTCCATGCGGGCGGCGCGGTCGTGGCGCAACGTCCGCCCGCCGAGCAGCAAATTCTCCCGCACCGTCATGGTGCCGAAGATCTGCCGCCCCTCCGGCGCTTGGGCGAGGCCGCGGCGCACCACCTCGTGGCTGGGGCTGTCGGTCATGTCCTCGCCGTCGAAGACGGTGGCGCCGCCCGTGGTGCGGTAGATGCCCGACAGGGCGCGCATCAGCGTGGTCTTGCCGACGCCGTTGGCGCCCAGCACGGCGACGATGGCCCCCTCCGCCACGTCGAGCGAGACGCCGCGCAGGATCTCCTGCGGCCCCATGCGCACCGTTAGGTCGCGGACCTCCAGGATGCGGCGGGTGGCGACGGTGGTGTTGCTGGCCTGTGCTCCGTCAAGCGGCATCGTCTTCCACTCCCAGATAGGCTTCGAGGACGGCGGGGTCGCGCTGCACCGCCTCCGGCGTGCCGTCGGCGATCTTGCGGCCGGACGCCAGGACGATGACGCGGCTGCAGCTTCCCATCACCAGCCCCATGTCGTGCTCGACCAGCAGAACGGTGACGCCGCCGGCGTGCAGGCGGCGGATGAAGTCGGCCAGCTCCGCCGTCTCGGTGTCGTTCAGGCCCGCCGCCGGCTCGTCGAGGATCAGCAGCCGGGGAGCCGTCGCCAGGGCGCGGGCGATCTCCAGATACTTGCGCTTGCCGTAGGACAGGTTGGCGGCGATGTCCCCGGCCTGGGCGGTCAGGCCGACGCGCTCCAGCGCCTCCCAGCTCCGCTCGCTGACCGCGCGGCTGCGGGCGCCGCCGTTGACCAGCGCCCGCCAGGGCGACTGGCCGAAGGCGCCGACCGCCCCGACGGACACGTTGTCGAACACCGTCATGTTGGGGAAGACGCGCAGGTTCTGGAAGGTGCGGCCCATGCCCATGCGGGCGATCTGCCAGGGCTTGCGGCCCGTGACGTCCTGCCCGTCGAAGGTCACCGTGCCGTCCGACGGCGGGGTGAAGCCGGTGATCAGGTTGAACAGGGTGGTCTTGCCGGCGCCGTTGGGGCCGATCAGCCCGACCAGCTCACCCTTGGCGATGGTGGCGCTGACGTCGCTGACCGCCAGCAGGCCGCCGAAGCGCCGGGTCAGCCCCTGGATGGAGAGAAGCGTGTTGCTCATGATCCGCCTCACTTCCAGCCGACGGGCGTGCCGCCGGCGATGGTGGCCCAGCCGCGGGAGAAGGAGCGGCGGACGAAGCCCAGCGCGGTGCCTTCGGCCAGCATGCCCTTGGGCAGCAGCAGGATGGACAGGAACATGGTCGCCCCGACGGCGATCATGCGGTAATCGCCGATGTCGCGCAGCGCCTCCGGCAGGACGATCATGAACAGGGCGCCGACGACCGCGCCGGGAAGGCTGCCGAGACCGCCGACCACCACCATCGCCAGGATCAGGATCGATTCCATGAAGCGGAAGTTGTCCGGCGCGATGTAGGCGGAGGTGTGGGCGAGCAGCGCCCCGGCGATGCCGGCGAAGAAGGTGGCGACGACGAAGGACTCGATCTTCAGCCGCTCCACGTTGATGCCCATGCTGTCGGCGCACTGGTCGTCCTCGCGCAGAGCCCGCAGCGCGTTGCCGTAGTAGGAGTGGGTCAGCCGGTGCAGCACCCAGACGCAGGCGACGGCGATGACCGCGACCGCCAGATAACGGCTGAGCAGCGTGTCGGCCTGCCAGCCGAACAGCTCGATCGGCGGGATGCCGCGGATGCCCATCGGGCCGCGGGTCACGTCCACCCAGTTCAGCAGGACCACGTAGATCATCTCGCCGATGCCGAGCGTGGCGACGGCGAAGTAGATGCTGACCAGCCGCATGGTCGGCAGCGCCACCAGGAAGCCGAACAGCGCGGCGATCAGCCCCGCCGCCGGCAGCGTGACGATGAAGGGCAGGCCGAGCCGGGTCGACAGCAGGGCCGCCGCGTAGGCGCCGATGCCGTAGAAGGCGGCGTGGCCGATCGACAGCAGCCCGGCGGTGCCCGTCACATGGTTCAGGCTGGCCGACAGGATCACGAAGATCATCGTCGTGATGGCGATCTGGGCGAGATAGCTGGACCCGGTGCCGACGATCGCGGCGGGCACGGCGCCGAAGGCGACCGCCAGCAGGAGCAGGGTCCAGGCGAACCGCCGGCCTCGCCCGGAAAACGCGGCGGGCGGCGCGAGGGTGTCCGGCATCAGCCGGGCGTCAGGCACGTTCACGTCCATGTCCGAACAATCCTTGCGGGAAGAAGACCAGCGTGATGACCAGAAGGCTGTAGGTGATCAGGTCCTTCCAGCCGCTGGACAGGAACTCGGTCGCGATGCTCTCCGACACGCCGAGCAGCAGGGCGCAGGCGACCGCCCCCGGGATGCTCGACAGGCCGCCCATGACCATGGCGACGAAGGCCTTGACGCCCGGCGCGAAGCCCATGTGCGGCGAGATGGCGCCGTCGTAGAGCCCGACCAGGATTCCCGCCGTGGCGCCCAGCATCGAGCCGACCGCGAAGGTGGTGACGATGGTGCGGTCGGTGTTGATGCCGACGTAGCGGGCGCCGAGCTGGTTGTTGGACACCGCACGGATGCCGAGGCCGGTCTGGGTGCGGTAGAGCAGGAACTGCAGCGCGCCCAGCATGACGGCGGAGGTGGCGAAGATGACCAGGCTGCCGCTGGCGACCATGACCGGCCCGATGGCGACCGGCTGCTGCAGCAGGTAGCCGGACGGGATGCCCTGCATGTCGCCGCCGAAGATGTGCATCATGATCTCGCGCGTCACGATCGACACGGCGAGCGAGGAGAGCAGCGTCGCCTCGCGCATGGCGCGGGACTTCTGGCTGGCCTCGTCGGTGAAGCGGCGGAAGGGGCGGAAGGCGATGCGCTCCAGCCCGACGCCGGACACCGCGCCCACCGCCAGAACCAGCGGCACCACCGCCAGCAGCGGCGGGGCCATCGCGGTGATGACCATCAGCCCGACGAAGGCGCCGATGGTGTAGACCTCGCCGTGGGCGAAGTTGACGACGTTCAGGACGCCGAAGATCAGCGTGAAGCCGATCGCCATCAGGGCATAGACGCACCCAATGGACAGGCCGTTGATGACCTGCTGAAGGAAGAAGACATCGAAGACCATGGCGTGCTCCAGGCTTCGGGGAGCGCGCCCGCCGGTCCCGGCGGAGCGCGCACCACGGCGTGTGTCCCGAAAAGCGGATCGTGTGGATAGCCCTGGGGCGTCCCTGGGGGCGTCCTTAGACGGTACCGGTCAGGGACCGGTCACGACCTGGAAGCGGCCGTCCTTCACCATCATCTTGGCCAGCGCCTTCGCCGGCTCGCGGGTGACGGGGTCGAAGCTGGTGGCGCCGGTCACGCCGGGATAGCCGGTGGTGGCGGCCAGCGCGTCGCGCAGGCTCTCACGCGTCACCGACGGGCCGGCCTTGGCGACGGCGTCCAGCATGATGCCGACCGCGTCGTAGGCCTGGGCGGCGAACATGCCGGGCTCCGACTTGAAGCGCGCGGCGTATTCCTTCACGAAGGTCTGCACCGCCGGGTCGGGGTTGTCGGGCGTGAAGGTCGTGGCGAGATGCAGCCCCTCCACCGACTCGCGCCCCAGCTCGATCAGCTTGGGCGAGTAGAGGGAGCTGGTGCCGTAGAGCGGGATCTTGATGCCGAGTTGCTCGCGCTGCTGGGCGAAGGCGGCCCCCTCTTCGTAGAACATGGCGAGGTAGATCACGTCGGGCTTCTGCCGGGCGACCTTGGTCAGGATGGAGCGGAAGTCGCGGTTGCCGGGGTTGAACGCCTCGGTGGCGGTGATCTTGCCGCCCTTGGCCTTGAAGCCGCTGACGAAGCCGTCGAGCGCCGAGATGCCCCAGTCGTTCTGGATGTAGATCACCGCCGCCGTCTTCTTGCCCGCCGCGATGATCCAGTCGGCGTTGTACGGGCCTTCGAAGGCCTGGGTGGTGATGTTGCGGAACTGCCAGGGGCTGAGCTTGGTGAAATCCGGATGCGAGGCGGTCTGGGAGAGCTGCGGCATCTTCTCCGCCGCGTAGATCTCGCCCGCCGCCATCGACACGGTGGAGGAGAAGTCGCCGATCACCCCGACGATCTTGGAATTGTCGAGGAACTTGTGCGCGATGTTGCGCGCCTCCTTGGGATCGTCCTTGCTGTCCTCGAAGGTGATGGCGACCTTGGCGCCGGCCAGCTTGCCCGAGGCGTTGAACTCCTCCAGCTTGATCTGGGCGGCGTTGCGGAACATCTCGCCATACTGGCTGCGGTCGCCGCTGAGCGGCGCCTGATAGCCGATGACGATCTCGCGGTCGGCGGCCTGGGCAGTGGTGGCACCGGCGGTGGCGGCCAGCATGGCGCCCACAACGGCACCCAGTGCGGCGCCGAAAACAGCATGCTTTTTCATGGTTCGGTTCCCCTGTCGGCGAGGCTGGACGGTCAGTTCGCGGCGGCGGGCGCGGCGGCGCCCGGCGTGATCGTCAGGTGGCAGCAGGTGCTGCGGCCCGGCTTCCAGGTGTCGACCTCGATCTCGAAGCCGGCGGTCTCGAAGGTGCCCTTGTCGACCGCGCCGGCGAGTTCGCAGAGCGTCTCCACCGTCTCAGCCGGCAGGTTGGCCTCCAGCCAGGCTTCCTTCAGCGGACAGGTGTGGAAGCGGATCTCCAGCACCTCGTCGGTGCAGCGCACGACCTCCGGGCCGAACTGGGCCTCGGCGTCGGGGATGAACTTCAGGAAGGAGTCGCGCAGGCCGGCCAGATCGGCCGGGGCGTGCGGCGCGAAATTGTGGGCGATGGCCGCACCCCGGCGATAGATGGTGCGCGCCATGATCTCCCGGGCCTTCTCCTCGCCGATCTCCTTGCGCATCTCGTCGAAGGCCGCCTCATAGACCATCGCGCGGCTCTTCATCGCGTTGCGCAGAAGTGTGCGAAACTCGTCCATCGGTGAATGCTCCTGTTTTTCTGCCAAGTGTCTTGCGGTGGCGATTTTTGTTTTTTGAAAGCGCTTGTTCTTTTTGCGTCAGAGGGACGGGCCGCCCTGAAGGAAGGCCTCGATCCGCGCCTCGTCGGCGGCGGTGTCGAAACCGGCCCGCCCCATCCAGGCGTCGTCGTGGTAGGTGTTGCGGTAGCGCTCGCCGGAATCGCAGATCAGCGTCACCAGCGACCCGGCCCGCCCGGCGTCGCGCATCCGTCCGGCGATCCAGCACAGCCCGAAGAAGTTGGTCCCGGTGGACCCGCCGACCATCCGGCCCAGCCGCCGCGACAGCACCCGCATCGCCGCCAGCGAGGCCACGTCGGGCACCTTGATCATCTGGTCGACGACCTCGGGGATGAAGGAGGGCTCGACGCGGGGCCGCCCGATGCCCTCGATGCGCGACCCGCGCTCGCAGGTGAGTGCTGCGTCGCGGTTGACGAAGCTCTCGTAGAAAACCGAATGCTCGGCGTCGGGAACGCACAGCCGGGTCGGCAGATGGCGGTAGCGGATGTGGCGCCCGATGGTGGCGGCGGTGCCGCCGGTGCCGGCGCTCATCACGATCCAGTCGGGCACCGGGTGGCGCTCGCTGCGCATCTGGCCGAAGATCGACTGGGCGATGTTGTCGGTGCGCCAGTCGGTGGCGCGCTCGGCGTAGGTGAACTGGTCGAGATAGACGCCGCCCAGCCGCGCCGCCAGCGCCGCCGCCTCGGCGTAGATCGCCTTGGAGGATTCGACGAAGTGGCAGCGCCCGCCGTGCAATTCGATGGCGGCGACCTTCTCGTCGGAGGTGCCGCGCGGCATCACCGCGTGGAAGGGAAGGCCGAGCAGACGGGCGAAATAGGCTTCCGACACCGCGGTGGAGCCCGACGACGCCTCGATCACCGGCGTGCCCTCGCCGATCCGCCCGTTGCAGATGGCGAACAGCAGCAGCGACCGGGCGACGCGGTGCTTCAGGCTGCCGGTGGGGTGGGTCGATTCGTCCTTCAGGTAGACGTCGATCCCGGACAGCTCCGGAACGTCGAGCTTCAGCAGCGGCGTGTCGGGCGACCGCGCCGCCTCGGTCTCCAGCAGCTCGATCGCGCGCCGGGTCCAGTCGCGGCAGGCAACCTCGGGCAGCGGGGTGTAATCGAGGCGGATCGGCTGACGGATCGAACCGGCGCCGGGAGAAAACGGCACGGTCTGCGCGGAAGCGGTCATGTCACCCTCAAAGCGCGATGACGGCGTCGATCTCGACCGACGCGCCGAGCGGCAGCGCCGACACCTCGACGGTCGAGCGGGCGGGGAACGGCGCCTGGAAGAAGCCGGCATAGACCTCGTTCACCGCCTTGAACTGGGTGAGGTCGGTCACGTAGACGGTCATCTTCACCGCCTTCGCCAGGCTGGTTCCCGCGGCCTCGGCGATCGCCGCGATGTTGGTCAGGCTGCGCGCCGCCTGGGTGGGCGCGTCCGGACCGGCGAAGGCCCCGGTGGCCGGGTCGATCGGCAGCTGGCCGGAGACGAACAGCAGCCCCCCGGCGACGCGGGCCTGGGCGTAGGGGCCGATGGCAGCCGGGGCTTTGTCCGTGGCGATGGTGTCGGTCATCATCCTGATCTTTCCTGTTCTGGCCCTGTGGTGGCGGCCGCCTGCTAAAGGCTGGCCTGCTCAAAGGCCGGGCGGTCTGCCCGCGATGGCGGCATGCGGGTGCATGCAAAATCCTCAAAACGAAAAAGCTTTTCTCCCGGCGGGCCAAACGAGCAAAATCATCCGTCCCAACCGTGAAGGCCCCGAGCAACCCCGATGACCATCGACGCCACCGACCGGAAGATCCTGGCCGCCCTCCAGGCCGACGCGACCCTGTCGCTCGCCGACCTCGGCAAGCAGGTCGGCCTGTCCGCCACCCCCTGCTGGCGCCGCGTGCAACGCCTTGAACAGGAAGGTTATGTCCGCCGCCGCGTGGCGTTGCTGGACCGGGCCAAGCTGAACGTCGACGTGACCGTCTTCGTGGCTGTCCGAACCAGCAAACATTCGGCGGAATGGCTGGAGGAGTTCCGCCGCGTGGTGGCCGACATACCGGAGGTTGTCGATCTCTACCGCCTGAGCGGCGAAATCGATTATCTGCTGCGGGTGGTCATTCCGGACATCAAGGCCTACGACGCCTTCTACCGAAAGCTCATCGAACGCATCGAGCTTCAGGATGTCTCGTCAATGTTCGCCATGGAGGAAATGAAGTCGACAACGGAAGTCCCTCTTTCTTACGTAAAAACCCAGACCAGCTAGGATTTTACTTGTTGGTTTTCTTTTTAGACTCACGCTTCGGCGTTTTTTGCGAAGCCCCTGTAGTGATTCTCAATATCGCATGGTTCGTATGAGAATTTTTTACTTTTTTGGCCAGGAAGGCGCTTCACCGTAGAAAATATTTCCACGCTTAAAACAACCTATGAAAAATTGATTTCTCGTGGCTGCCGGTGTGTGAATGGATCGGGCGTTTGGCCTCTATAACCCTCTCCCCCTGGGGAGAGGGTGGCCCGGAGGGCCGGTGAGGGGGATGTGCTTGGCGGCAGGTCCGGCAAAAGCACAACCCCCTCACCCTAACCCTCTCCCCGGAGGGGAGAGGGGACTTCAATGCAATCACCCTGCGCTCCGCCCCCGTTGCCTATTGCCTGCGCAAAGCGGGCGGTCTATATGCGTCACGTCTCACTCAATGAGACGCTGAAACCGCCAGGGCAGGCGAACCTTGAAAACGCGCAGCACGCAGACTTCCGCCACCGCCAACGTCCCCGACGACGCGGCCAAGCCAAAGGCCGCCGCGACCGACCGGACCTTCGCGATCCTGGAGCTGGTCGCATCGGCGTCCGGCCCGCTGGCCGTCAAGACCATCGGGGCGACGCTCGGCCTGCCCAAGCCGACCGCCCACCGTCTCGTCAACGGCCTGATCGAGAAGGGGCTTCTGGCGCGGGACCTGGAAACGCGCGACGTCATCATCGGCGTCGAGGCGGCGCGGCTGGCGGTCGGCATCCTGCGCGCCTCGCTGTCCCGCGCGCCGGTGCGCTCGGTGCTGCGCGCGGTCAGCGCCGATCTGGGGGAAACCTGCAACGTCGGCGTCCTCGACGGCGGCGACGTCGTCTATCTCGACCGCGTCGAGGTCGAGCACTGGCCCTTGCGCCTCCAGTTCGGCGTGGGATCGCGGGTGCCGATGCACTGCACGGCCATGGGCAAGCTGTTCCTCGCCACCCTGCCGGACGCCATGCGCAGCCGCCTTCTCGCCTCCGGCCCCTTCTCCGCGCAGACCGCCCACACCCTCACCGATCCGGCGGCGCTGGCCGCCGAGCTGGAGTCCATCGCCGCGCGCGGCTACTCGCTCGACGACGAGGAGTATGTGGTCGGCGTGTTCTGCGTGGCGGTGCCGATTTTGTCCTCGACGGGCCGGACGGTGGCGGCCATCGCCGTGCAGGCCCCCAAGGTCCGGCTGTCGCACGACCGCGTCGAGCAGGTCCTCCCCATCCTCCGCCGCGGCGCCGAGGCCCTGTCCGCGCAGTTCGGATAGCCCTCCTACCCCCATCGCTCCTTGAAACCGGACGTTTCATCACCCGAGCCGCGGGATGCCGGCTGGGCATGCCCGCGTATGCATGGATAATTGGGTACACGAACTTTTTGGGCTTGCGCGACCCAGGGTCCTGTGAGTTAATGATACAAATCGTATCGCTGAATGAGACCAAGAGGCCGAGCGATACGCTTCCAGTCACGGGAGGAACGATGACGCGGAAGATCGCCGTGGGCTCCGCTCCGTTGCGGGAGCCCCCCGAACCGACCATTGATGATGCCGCCGACAGCAACGCCACCGACGGCAACGCCACCGACCGCCGGCCCCTCGCCGACCGGGTCCTGGCGGTGCTGGACGTGGTGGCCGCGGCGGGGCAGCCGATGGCCGTCAAGGACATCGCCGAGAAGCTGACCCTGCCGAAGCCGACCGCGCACCGGCTGATCGCCATGCTGGAGGAGCGCGGCTTTCTCGCCCGCCCGATCGACGGCCGGCTGGTGACCGTCGGCCCGAAGCTGCGCACCCTGGCGCTCAACACGCTGCGCAGCTCCCTGGGCCAGGCGCCGTCGCACGCCCGGCTGCGGGCGCTCAGCCTGGAGCTGGGGGAGACCTGCAACATCGGCGTGCTGGAGGGCGGCGACGTCGTCTATCTCGACCGCGTCGAGGTGGAAAACTGGCCGCTGCGGCTGGAGTTCGGCGTCGGCTCGCGAGTTCCGCTGCACTGCACGGCGATGGGCAAGCTGTTCCTGGCCTTCCTGCCGGAGCTGCCGCGGCGGCGCCTGCTGGATTGCCTGCCGCTGCCCCGCATGGCGGCGGCGACGCTGTGCGACCCGGCGCTGTTCCGTGCGGAATTGGACAGCATCGCCGCCTGCGGCCATTCCTTCGACGACGAGGAGTACATGCCGGGCGTCTTCTGCGCGGCGGTGCCGATCCGCGACGGCGCGGGACGGATGGTCGCCGCCCTGGCGGTGCAGGCGCCGAAGGTCCGGCTGTCGCGGGAATCGGTGGCCGAGCGCCTGCCGGTCCTGCACCGCGCCGCAAGCGACATGGCCCGTGCGCTGGGCATCGACGCCGCCCCGGCCGAGCCGGCCCTCACACCCTAAGGACGACGGACGCCATGGCAAGGACGCTAGAGACGACCGCCGCCGATTGCCCGGCCCGGCTGATGGCGCGCAGCGCCGCCCTGGAACCGGTTCCCACGGCGGTGGTCGCCGCGGGGTCGCCGGTCGCGCTGGAAAGCGCGCGGCGCGCCACCGCCCTTGGCCTCATCGAGCCGGTGCTGGTCGGCGATCCGGCGGCCATCGCCGACAGCGCCCGCCGGATCGGCTGGACGCTCCACGGCGCCTGCGTGGTTCCGGCCCGCGACGACGCGGCGGCAGCGCGGATCGCGGTGGCGCTCGCCCGCTCCGGCGACGTCGGCGCGCTGATGAAGGGGCACATCCACACCGACACGCTGATGCTCGCGGCCCTCGACCCGAAAAACGGGCTGCGCACCGGGCGCCGCTTCACCCACGCCTTCCACATGACGCTTCCCGGTTCGGGCCGCGAGCTGGTCATCACCGACGCGGCGATCAACGTGGCGCCGTCGCTGAACACCCAATTGGACATCATCCGCAACGCCGTGGAGCTGTGGCGGCTGGTCGGCGGCAGCGACCCGCGCGTGGCACTGCTCTCCTGCACCGAGGAGGTGACCGAACGGGTCCCCTCCAGCATGGACGCCGACCGGCTGACCCGCCTGTGCCAGCAGGAGGTGCCGGGGGCGACGGTGTTCGGACCGCTGGCGCTCGACCTCGCGGTGTCCGCCGAGGCGGCGCGGATCAAGAACCTGACCCACCCCTGCGCCGGGGCCGCCGACATCCTGGTGGTGCCGAACATCGAGACCGGCAACGCCCTGTTCAAGGCGCTGGTGCATTTCCTGGACGCCGTCGCCGCGGGCATCGTGCTCGGCGCCTCGGTGCCGATCGTCCTCACCTCGCGCGCCGACCCGCCGGCGGCCCGCATCGCCGCCGCCGCCATCGCCCAGATCGTCGCCGGGCGCCGCCGCTCCGCCACGCCGGGCGCGCCCTACCCTACCACCGCAGCCAAGGGAGGCGCCGCACCCGGCCTGCACGCCTGACGGCCAGAAAGACGAACCCCGCCAAAAAAAATCAAACCCTGGGAGGGAATGCAAATGCTCCGCAACGCCTTGACGCTCACCGCGGCGGTGGCCGCGCTGATGTCACCCGTCCTGTCATCCGGCCCTGCGCGCGCCGACGACTACCCGTCGCGCCCCATCGAGGTCATCGCGACCTTCGGGGCCGGCGGCGGCGCCGACCTGATGGCGCGCCAGTTCGCCCGCCTCGCCGAACCGCATCTCCGCGTCGCCATGCCCGTCGTCAACGTGTCCGGGGCGTCGGGCAACGCCGGCCTGACGCGGGTCCTGACCAACCCGGCCGACGGCTACACGATCGGCACGCTGATCGCGCTGTCCGTCTCCTCCTGGGCGTCGGGCCTGGGCACCGCGAAGCCGGACAATTTCGTCTATGTGGCGATGATGCAGAACTCGCCGTCGATGCTCTACGTCTCGAAGAACAGCCCCTTCAAGACCTACGAGGACTTTGCCGCCCACGCCAAGGCCAACCCCGGCAAGCTGCGCGTCGCCACCTCCGGCTACGGCACGCAGGACGACATCACGCTGAAGTATCTGGGAAGCCAGGGCGTGCCGGTGACCAACGTCCCCTTCGCCCGCCCGTCGGAACGCTACGCCTCGCCCATCGGCGGCCACACCGACGCGATCTACGAGGAGCCCGGCGACGTCGCCCAGTTCCTGAAATCCGGCGACCTGCGGCCCATCGTCGTGTTCGACAAGCAGCGCCACCCCTCCTTCCCCGACGTGCCGGCTTCGGCGGAGCTGGGGCTGGACATCGGCGACCTGCCGAACTTCCGCACGCTGGCGGTGCCCGCCAACACGCCGCCCGAGCGCGTGCAGAAGCTGCACGAGGCCGCCGCCAAGGTGCTGGCGAGCCCGGAATGGAAGACCTTCTGCGCCGACACCTTCACCTGCGTCGACACGCTGGTGACGCCGGACCAGGCCAAGGAGGAGGTCAAGGCCTTTTATGAAACCGTGAAGGGCTATCTGGACCGCTTCGCGACGAAGACCGTCGGCCAGACACCGGGCTGAGTCCGGTTCCACATCCGCCCCACCCGCTTCATCGCTCTTCAGGGAGGGAACCGTGACTCCCCTGTCCCACGGTCTTCGCCGGCTGGCGACACCCGCGGCCCTGCTCTTCGGGTCGCTTCTTCTCTCGCAACACATCGTGCGCGACAGCACCATGATCGCCGGCCTGCCGGACCCGGTGGGACCGACGGGCTGGCCCCGGCTGATGCTGGGCGCGGTCGGGCTGTGCGCCCTGATCTGGATCGCCAAGGAACTCCTGGCGCTGCGGCGCGCGGTCCACCGGCAGAAGCCGGTCGACGAGGAGTACGAAGGCTACGCCCATGGCCGGGCCATGATCGGGCTGGGGCTGGTGATCCTGTACGGCATCGCCCTGCCGCAGCTCGGCTTTCCGGTCGCCACCCTCGCCTTCGTCGCCCTCTGGTGCGTCATCGGCGGCATCCGGCGCCCGCTGACGCTGGCTCTGGTCACCGGCATCGGCTGCGTGGTGCTGCTCTACGTCTTCGTCCTCCTCGCCCAGATGCCGCTGAACCGCGGCCATGGCGTCTTCGACGACTTCACCGTCGCGCTTTACCGCCTGCTCGGCATCTACTGAGCCGGCCACCGGAGGGATCGTCCCATGGATATCCTCGCCAATCTGGCCGGTGGCTTTGCCGGCGCCCTCGATCCGTACAACTTCGTCTTCCTGGTGTCGGGCCTGATGCTCGGGGTGGTGGCCGGCGCTTTGCCGGGCATCTCCTTCGTCAACGCCATGGCCATCGCCCTGCCCTTCACCTACCTGCTGCCGCCGGTCACGGCGATGTCCTTCCTCGGCGGCATTTATGTGGGTGGCGTGTTCGGCGGCTCGATCTCCTCGATCCTCATCAACATCCCCGGCACGCCGGCCTCGCTGCCGAGTTGCTGGGACGGCTACCCGATGACGCGCAAGGGCCTGTCCTCGCGGGCCTTGAGCATCGCCATCACCGCGTCGGCCTTCGGCGGGCTGGTCAGCGCGCTTCTGCTGACCTTCGGCGCCCCGCCCTTCGCCAGCTTCGCGCTGAAGTTCGACCAGCCGGAATTCTTCGCCGCCACCATCCTGGGCCTCGTCAGCGTCATCGCCATCGCCAAGGACGCGCCGCTGATGAGCGCGCTCTCGATGTTCCTCGGCCTGCTGATCGGGACGGTCGGCGTCGATCCGATGTACGGCATGCCCCGGCTGACGCTGGGCGTCCCCGACCTGGAGAGCGGCATCAACTTCACGGTCGTGATGATCGGCCTCTTCGCCATCGGCGAGGTGGTGGACCTGATCTGCAAGCGGGCCGGCGGCGCCCGCTCCGTCGCCACGAAGCCCGGCAAGCAGGTCGGCCTGTCGGACCTGTGGCGGGTGAAGTCCTCCGTGCTGCGCGGCACCGGCGTCGGCTGCACCATCGGCGTCATCCCCGGCGCCGGGGCCACGGTGGGGGCGGTCATCGCCTACAGCGTGGAGAAGCAGGCCTGCGGCAAGGGCGACCGCTTCGGCACTGGCATGGAGGAAGGGCTGGCGGCCCCGGAGGCGGCCAAGAACGCCACCACCGGCACCGCCATGATCCCGCTGCTGACGCTGGGCATCCCCGGCAGCGCCGCCACGGCCATCATGCTGGCCGCCATGCTGATCCACGGGCTGAACCCCGGCCCGCTCCTCTTCACCTCGAACACCACGCTGGTCTACACGATCTTCGCCAGCATGCTGATCGCCAACCTGCTGATGATCGTCGCGGCGATGGGCGTGGCGCGGGTCTTCTCGACGCTGATGCGCGTGCCGCCGGCCATTCTCGGCGCCTTCATCATCGTGCTGAGCGTCGTCGGCGCCTACGGCGTGCGCAACAATCTCTTCGACGTCTATGTCTGCCTCGCCTTCGGCGTCGTCGGCTATTTCATGAAGCGCACCAACTTCCCGCCGGCCCCGCTGGTGGTGGGCGTGATCCTGGGGCCGCTGTGCGAGCGCTACTTCCTCACCTCGCTTGCCAACTACGAAGGCAACATGGCGGTGTTCTTCACCCGCCCGATCAGCGGCACCATCCTGGCGCTGTCCGCGATCTTCCTCGCCTGGTCGATGTGGCCGGTGGTCAAACCCCTGCTCCGCCGCCCCCCCAACGATCCGACCCACGGCAACCCGCCCCACAAGGAGCCGCCGCAGCGGGTGCTCAAAGCCTGACCGTCCGAACCAACGAACGAACCTTCAGGGAGAGAGACAAGCAAATGGACAACATCATGCTCGACCGAACGCCGGCCAGCGCCGACCAGGAGGCCATCGCCGCCCTCGTCGCCCGCGCCCGCGCCGCCCAGCGCGCCTTCGCCGACGCCACGCAGGAGCGGGTGGACGACGCCGTCGCCGCCCTCGCCTGGGCCATCTACGAGCCGGGCCGCGCCCGCGCCCTGGCGGAGCTGGCGGTGGCCGACACCGGTCTCGGCAACGTCGCGGACAAGATCGTCAAGAACCAGCGCAAGACCTTCGGCACGCTGCGCGACCTGATGCGGGTGCGCACCGTCGGCGTGATCGAGGAGGACACCGCCAAGGGCATCGTCAAGATCGCCAAGCCGCTGGGCGTCGTCGGCGCCGTCACCCCCTCCACCAACCCGGCGGCCACCCCGGTCAACAAGGCGATGATGGCCGTCAAGGGCCG
This sequence comes from Azospirillum brasilense, assembly GCF_007827815.1. Classification (GTDB taxonomy): domain Bacteria; phylum Pseudomonadota; class Alphaproteobacteria; order Azospirillales; family Azospirillaceae; genus Azospirillum; species Azospirillum brasilense_C. The sequence goes on along the minus strand of NZ_VITH01000014.1, from coordinate 134,592 downwards.
CAACGCCATCATCATCGCCCCCTCCCCCATGGGCTCCGCCGCCACCGGCCGCACGGTCGAGTTGATGCGGGCCGAGCTGGCGCGCATCGGCGCGCCGGAGGATCTGGTGCAGATGATCCCCACCCCCATCACCAAGGGCCTGACCCAGGCGCTGATGGAGGCGGTCGACCTCGTCGTCGTCACCGGCTCGCAGGACAACGTGCGCCGCGCCTATTCCAGCGGCACCCCGGCCATCGGCGTCGGGGCCGGCAACGTCCCGGTCATCGTGGACGAGAGCGCCGATCTGGCCGAGGCGGCGCGCAAGATCTGCGCCTCCAAGACCTTCGACAACTCCACCTCCTGCTCCTCGGAAAACGCGCTCGTCGTCCTCGACTCCGTCTACGACGCGACCATCGCGGCGCTGGAGGAGGCCGGCGCCTATCTCTGCACCGCGGAGGAGCGGGAGCGCGTGCAGTCCCGCCTGTGGGAGAACGGAAAGCTGAACCGCAAGCTGATCGCCAAGGACGCCGCCATCCTCGCCGAAGCGTTCGAACTGGCGCCCAAGGCGCGCGAGGCCCGCTTCTTTCTGGTGGAGGAGACGGGCGTCGGCAAGGCGCATCCCTTCTCCGGCGAGAAGCTGTCGCTGGTGCTGGCCGTCTACCGGGTGCCGGACTTCGACGCGGCGGTCGATCAGGTCCGCCGAATCCTCGACCACCAGGGGCGCGGCCATTCCTGCGGCATCCACACGCGGGACGAGGCGCACGCGAAGCGGCTGGCCGACGAGTTGGACGTGGTGCGCGTGCTGGTTAACTTCGCTCACACCTTCGGCAACGGCGGGGGCTTCGACAGCGGGCTGAACTTCACCCTCTCCATGGGCTGCGGGAGCTGGCAGAAGAACTCCATCTCCGAGAACCTGAGCTGGAAGCACTTCGTCAACATCACCCACCTCGTCCGCCCGATCCCGGAGGACAAGCCGAGCGAAGAGGCCCTGTTCGGCCCCTTCTGGTCCCGCCACGGACGCTGACGGAGGCGACGATGAACTTCGAGGAACATGCCGGAAAATCCGTGCTCTCCCGCGCCGGGGTGAGCGTCCCGCAGGGCCGCCTCTGCGCCAGCGCGCAGGAGGCCGAAGCCGCCGCCCGCGCCATTGGGCCGGTGGTGGTCAAGGCGCAGGTGCCCACGGGCAAGCGCGGCAAGTCGGGCGGCGTCAAGCTGGCCGCCACGCCGGAGGCGGCCGCAGCATCCGCGCAGGCCATCCTGGGCATGGAGATCGGCGGCTTCCCGGTCGCCCGCGTGCTGGTCGAGGAGCAGGCGGCCATCGCCCGCGAATTCTACGCCGCGGTGCTGAACGACCCGGCCAGCCGCAGCCCGCTGGTGCTGTTCTCCACCGAGGGCGGCATGGACATCGAGGAGGTCGCGGCGACCCGCCCCGAATCCCTGCGCCGCATGGCGGTGGACATCCGCAAGGGCTTCGGCCCGGCGGACGCGCGCCGCCTGCTGCTGGGGCTGGACCTCGGCGAGGCCGCGGTGCCGGTGGCGGCGATGCTGGTCGATCTCTACCGCGTCTACCGCCAGCACGACGCCGAGTTGCTGGAGATCAACCCGCTGGCCTTGCTCGCCGACGGCCGCGTCGTGCCGCTGGACTGCAAACTGACAGTGGACGATGCCGCGCTCTATCGGCAAACGGACATCGCCGAACTGGGCGCCAAGGAGCCTCTGTCGGCGCTGGAGGAGCGCGGGCGGGCGCTCGACCTCAAATACATCGAGCTGGAGGGCAACGTCGGCGTCCTGGCGAACGGCGCCGGGCTGACCATGACGACCATGGACGTGGTCAGCCACGCCGGCGGGCGTCCGTCCAACTTCCTGGAGATCGGCGGCGAGGCCTACACCAAGGGGACGGAGGCGCTGGACCTCGTGCTGTCCAACCCCGGCGTCAAAAGCCTCGTCGTCAACTTCTGCGGCGCCTTCGCCCGCACCGACGTGATGGCCGGCGGCGTGATCCAGGCCTGGAAGACGCTGAACCCCACCATCCCCGTCTTCTTCTCCATTCACGGCACCGGCGAGGACGAGGCCGTGCGCATGGTGCGGGAGGAGCTGGGGATCGAACCCTACGACCGGATGGAAGACGCCATTTCGGCAGCCGTGGAGGCCGCGCGATGATCGTACGCAAGAGCGACCGGGTCCTGGTGCAGGGCATCACCGGCAAGCAGGGCACCTTCTGGACCGAGCAGATGCAGGCCTACGGCACCACCGTGGTCGGCGGCGTGAATCCGAAGAAGGCCGGGCAGAGCCATTGCGGCGTGCCCATCTTCGCCACCGCGAAGGAGGCCATGGCGAACGGCGGCTTCGACGTGTCGGTGATGTTCATCCCGCCCGCCGCCGCCAAGGCCGCCGCCATCGACGCCATCGAGGCGGGGGCGAAGACGGTCGTCTGCTTGACCGAGCACATCCCGTCCCACGACGTGATGGAGATGCACGCCGCGGCGGCGGAGCACGGCACCCGCATCATCGGGCCGAACACCGCCGGCATCGTGACTCCGGGCGAGGGCTTTGTCGGCATCATGCCCGCCTTCAACCCGCGCGTCTTCCAGCCGGGCCGGGTCGGCGTCATCTCGCGCAGCGGCAGCCTGGGCACGCTGGTCTGCCTGAATCTCGTGCGCGGCGGCCATGGGCAGTCGGCCTTCCTCGGCATCGGCGGCGACCCGATGATCGGCACGACGACCAAGGACGCGCTGGCCGCCCTGATCGACGATCCGGGCACCGACGCCATCGCGCTCGTCGGCGAGATCGGCGGCAGCATGGAGGAGGAAGCGGCGGAGCTGGTGGCGAAGACGGACAAGCCCGTCGTCTCCTTCATCGCCGGCCGCGCCTCCCCGCCGGGCAAGAAGATGGGCCACGCCGGCGCCATCGTGACCGGCGACCGCGGCAGCTACGCCTCCAAGCGCGGCGCTCTGGAACGCGCCGGGGCCGTCGTGGTGGACGTGCCCGGCGACCTGCCGGCGGCCCTCGACGCGCTGATGGCCGAGGCCGCGAAACGGTCGGGCGCGCAGCGGCTCGCGGACTGAGCGAACAACCGCCTTTTTGAAGAACGACACGGCTGCACCGCCCCCTCTCCCGGCCCCCGCCGGGAGGGAACGGGGGAGGCATTCCGGAAGGGAACGGATCAGGATGGCGAAGATCGACGACGTCGGCGGCCAGCGTGCGCGCGGGTTCGCCTTCACCCAGGGCTTCCAGCGAAGGAGCGGGCCGGCGGCGCCCGAGGACGCGCGCGGCTGGCTCGACCGCTACCAGTCGCCGCGCGAGGACATCGACCCCTCGCCGACCGTCTCCGACACGGTCAAATACACCACCTGCTACATGTGCGCCTGCCGCTGCGGCATCAAAGTGCACATCAAGGACGGCCAGCTCCGCTTCATCGAGGGCAACAAGGACCATCCGGTGAACCACGGCGTGATCTGCGCCAAAGGGTCCGCCGGCATCATGACCCAGAACTCCCCGGCCAAGCTGCGCAAGCCCCTGCTGCGCACCGGGGAGCGCGGCACCGGCCAATTCCGCGAGATCGAGTGGGACGAGGCGCTGACCATCCTGACCGAGCGCCTGTCCAAGATCCGCGACAGCGACCCCAGCAAGCTCGCCTTCTTCACCGGGCGCGACCAGAGCCAGTCGCTGACCGGCTTCTGGGCGGCGCAGTTCGGCACGCCCAACTTCGCGGCGCACGGCGGCTTCTGCTCCGTCAACATGGCGGCGGCGGGCATGTACACGCTGGGCGGCAGCTTCTGGGAGTTCGGGGAGCCGGACTGGGACCACACCCGCTACCTGCTGCTGTTCGGCGTGGCTGAGGACCATGACAGCAACCCGATCAAGATCGGTCTGTCGAAGATGAAGGCGCGCGGCGCCAAGATCGTCTCCGTCAACCCGATCAAGACCGGCTATTCCGCCATCGCCGACGAATGGGTCGGCATCCGTCCGGGCAGCGACGGGCTGTTCGTCTTCGCCCTGATCCACGAACTGCTGCGCGCCGACCGCATCGACGCCGAGTATCTGGTCCGCTACACCAACGCCCCCTGGCTGGTCATCCAGGACCCCGGCGCCCCCGACGACGGCCTGTTCGCCCGCGACGCCGACGGCGCCCCGCTGGCCTGGGACGCGGTGGAGCAGCGCGCCGTTCCGGCCACAGCCGCCGGCATCCGCCCGGCGCTGGTCGGCGCCGTCACCCTGCCGGACGGGCGGCGGGCCGTGCCCTCCTTCCATCTGCTGGCCGAGCGTTACCTCGACCCGCAACACGCCCCGGAGGCGGTGGCCGAGCGCTGCGGCGTTCCCGCCGACACCATCCGCCGCATCGCCGCCGAGATGGCTCACCTCGCCTTCCAGGAGACGCTGACCATCGAGCAGCCCTGGACCGACTGGGCGGGGCGGCGCCACGAGCGGATGGTCGGGCGGCCCATCGCCATGCACGCCATGCGCGGCATCTCCGCCCATTCCAACGGCTTCCACACCTGCCGGGCCATCCACATCCTGCAAATCCTGCTGGGCACCATCGATGTGCCGGGCGGCTGGCGCTACAAGTCGCCCTACCCCCGCCCCGCCCCGCCGGGCCCCAAGCCCGCCGGCAAGCGCGGCGAGACCGGTCCCGGCAAGGCCATCCACGGGATGCCGCTCGGCTACCCCATGGGGCCGGAGGACCTGCTGGTCGGCGAGGATGGGCAGCCGCTGCGCATCGACAAGGCCTTCAGCTGGGACGCGCCGCTGTCGGTGCACGGGCTGATGCATATGGTGGTCGCCAACGCCTGGGAGGGCGACCCGTACCGCGTCGACACGCTGTTCATGTACATGGCCAACATGGCCTGGAACTCGTCGATGAACACGTCCGAGACGATGCGGATGCTGTCCGACAAGGCCCCCGACAGCGGCGAGTACCGCATCCCCTTCATCGTCTATTGCGACGCCTACGCCTCGGAGATGGTGGCCTACGCCGACCTCGTTCTGGCCGACACCACCTACCTGGAACGGTGGGACTGCATCTCGCTGCTCGACCGTCCGATCGGCAGCGCGCACGGCCCCGGCGATTCCATCCGCCAGCCGGTGCTGACCCCCGACCGCGACGTGCGGCCCTTCCAGGACGTGCTGATTGAGCTGGGCGCGCGGCTCGGCCTGCCGGCCTTTGTGCGGGAGGACGGCAGCCCGCGCTACCCCGGCGGCTACCCCGACTACATGACCAACCACGAGCGCAAGCCCGGCATCGGCCCGCTGGCCGGCTGGCGCGGCGCCGACGGCAAGGACGCCGGCAAGGGCGCGCCCAACCCGGACCAGCTCGACCGCTACGTCCGCAATGGCTGCTTCTGGCATTTCGAACTGCCGCCGGAGCAGCACTATTTCAAGCACGCCAACCAGGCCTATCTGGAGATCGCCACCCGCATGGGCTTCCTCGACAAGCCGGAGCCGGTGATCCTCCAGCTCTACGTCGAGCCGCTCCAGAAATTCCGCCTCGCCGCGCGCGGGCACGGCGCGGTGGTGCCTCCCGTGGACAAGCGGCAGCGGGTGGAGACCTACTTCGACCCCCTGCCCTTCTGGTACCCGCCGCTGGAGGAGGGGGGGCTGGACGAGGGTGCCTTCCCGCTGCACGCGGTCACCCAGCGCCCGATGCCCATGTACCATTCCTGGGGCTCGCAGAACGCCTGGCTGCGGCAGATCCTGGCGCGCAACAGCCTCTACATCGCGCGCTCCACCGCGGAGCAACTTGGCCTCGCCGACGGCGACTGGGCCTGGGTGACCAGCCCGACCGGGCGCATCCGGGTGCCGGTCCAGTTGATGGACGGGGTGGAGGCCGGGACGGTCTGGACCTGGAACGCCATCGGCAAGCGCTCCGGCGCCTGGAACCTGTCCACCGACGCGCCGGAGGGGACCAAGGGCTTCCTGCTCAACCACCTGATCTCGGAACTGCTGCCGGAGCGCAACGGCTACCGCCATTCCAACGCCGACCCGGTGACCGGTCAGGCCGCTTGGTACGACCTGCGCGTCCGCGTCGAGAAGGCGTCGCCGAAGGAACGGGCCGAGACGATGCCGCGCTTCCCCGCCCAGGCCATGCCGCCGGGCGTCGAACCGCCGCCCGCCATCCTGCGCACCGGCGCCGCCTTCCGGCCCACGTCTCGGGGAGTCCGGCCATGACGAGCCTTCCCAACCGCGAGCCCAACGCCCCCCGGCTGGGGCTGGTCATCGACCTCGACACCTGCGTCGGCTGCCACGCCTGCGCGGTGGCTTGCAAGCAGTGGAACGACGGCGGCCACATGGCGCCGCTGACCGACACCGACGCCTACGGCTCCGGTCCGGACGGGGTGTGGTTCAACCGCATCCACAGCTTCGAGGCGGGAACCGGGGAGAGCGGCTGCGGGTCGCGCACCACCAACTTCCCGCGCTCCTGCCTGCATTGCGAACAGCCGGCCTGCGTGACCGTCTGCCCGACCGGCGCCTCCTACAAGCGGGCCGAGGACGGCATCGTGCTGGTCAACGAGGATTTGTGCATCGGCTGCAAGCTGTGCTCCTGGGCCTGCCCCTACGGCGCGCGGGAGTTCGACCAGGACGTCGGCGTGATGAAGAAATGCACCCTGTGCATCGACCGCATCCACAACGAGACGTTGGCGGAGACGGAGCGGGTACCGGCCTGCGTCATGGTCTGCCCGACCTCGGCCCGGCATTTCGGCGACCTCGCCGATCCTACGTCCGCCGTCTCGAAGCTGGTGGCGGAGCGCGGCGGCTACGACCTGATGCCGGAGCTTGGCTTCGAGCCGACCAACAAGTACCTGCCGCCCCGACCCCGCCCCACCCTGGCGCTCGACGAACGTGTCACCAGGGACAGCGCCAACGACGATCTGCCGCTCCACGGCCTGCTGAAATGGGCCGACCGCATCCTGGCGCGCTGAGGGAGGGTTTCCATGCATCCAGCCTTCTCCATCATCTTCTTCACCAGCGCGGCGGGCGCCGGCTACGGCCTGCTCGCCCTGCTCGGCCTGCTGGCGCCGTTTGGCCTGCTGCCGTCGAGCCCGCTGTTCGGCCTCGCCGCCCTCGCCCTCGCCCTCGGGCTGGTGGTGGCCGGGCTGCTGTCCTCACTGGCCCATCTCGGCCGGCCGGAGCGGGCGTGGCGGGCGCTGTCGCAGTGGCGCAGTTCCTGGCTGTCGCGCGAAGGGGTGGCGGCGGTCGCCACCTTCCTGCCGGCGGGCGTCTTCGCCATCGCCTGGATCGTCCTGACGGCCGGCAGTGGCGGCGGCGGGAGCGGCGTGGCGGGCGTGGCCGGCTGGATCACCGCGGCGATGGCGGCGGTCACCGTCTACTGCACGGCGATGATCTACGCCTCGCTGAAGCCGATCCGCCAATGGGCCAACCCCTGGGTGCCGCGTACGTACTTGGCGCTGTCGCTGATGACCGGGGCGCTGCTGCTGAACGCGCTGCTGGGCGTGGCAGGACAGGCGGCAGGCTGGTCCTCCCTGCTGGCTCTGGCGTCGGTGGGGCTGGCCTGGGTGGCGAAGGAAGGGCATTGGCGGCACTGCGCCACCGCCCGCCCCGTCAGCACGGCGGAGACGGCGACCGGCCTCGGCCACATCGGACGGGTCCGCCTGCTCGACGCCCCGCACAGCGAGGACAACTACCTGCTCAAGGAAATGGGCTTCCGCGTCGGGCGCCGCCACGCCGTCCGCCTGCGCCTCATCACCCGCCTCGCCGCCTTCGCCCTGCCGGCGGCGCTGAGCTTCGGCGCGCTGGTCGCCGGCCCCGGCGCCCTGTCCGGCACGCTGGCGCTGCTGGCCGTTGCCGCCGCCGCCCTGGGGGTGATCGCCGAACGCTGGCTCTTCTTCGCCGAGGCGAAGCACACCGTGACCCTCTTCTACGGCGCCGGGGAAGTCTGAGTCCGCCTCTTAACCCACCCACCACAGGAAAGGAGCAGACATGCCGCAGGACCACGCCGATCACGGCTCCGCCCTGGCCTTCCTGATGACCCGCGCCAAGGCGATGGACGCCCGGAGCCTCTACATCTGCGGCTCGCCCTCCTGCCCCCGCGTGGGCTTCCGCTCCGGTCCGAGCATCGTCTACGAGCCGCTGTCCGCCGGCCTCGCCGGACGCCTTGTCGACCGTTTCGCGGTGGACGGCCACGGTCTCAGCCAGGGGCTGCTCGTCTGGAGCGGGCGCCATTACCGCTGGTTCGCCATGCCGATGCCGGAGGGGGACGATGGCTACGCCCCCCTGATCGCCGTGCACCGGCCCGCCATTTGCCCCGGCCCCGGCGAGCGGACCATGCCGCGCGTGATCGCCGGCTGACCGCCCCGCCCTTCCCCTTCATCCCATCCATGAAACGAGGATGCGCACCATGAAAATGACCACCGAGGAAGCGTTCGTGAAGGTCCTTCAGATGCACGGCATCCGGCACGCCTTTGGGATCATCGGTTCGGCCATGATGCCGGTCTCCGACCTTTTCCCCAAGGCCGGCATCCGGTTCTGGGACTGCGCGCACGAGACCAACGCCGCCCTGATCTGCGACGGCTACAGCCGCGTCACCGGCGAGATGGCCATGGCCATCGCCCAGAACGGACCCGGCGTGACCGGCTTCGTCACCTCCATCAAGACCGCCTACTGGAACCACACGCCGATGCTGCTGGTGACGCCGCAGGCCGCCAACAAGACCATCGGCCAGGGTGGTTTCCAGGAGGTCGAGCAGATGGCCATGTTCCGGGAGATGGTCTGCTACCAGGAGGAGGTGCGCGACCCCAGCCGCATGGCTGAGGTGCTGAACCGCGTCATCGAAAAGGCGTGGCGCGGCTGCGCCCCGGCGCAGATCAACGTGCCGCGCGATTTCTGGACCCAGGTCATCGACGTCGAGCTGCCGCAGATCGTCCGGCTGGAGCGCCCGGCGGGCGGGCGGCAGGCCATCGCCGAGGCGGCCCGCCTGCTGTCGGAGGCGAAATTCCCGGTCATCCTGAACGGCGCCGGGGTGGTGATCGGCGGGGCCATTCCGGACAGCATCGCGCTTGCGGAACGGCTGGACGCGCCGGTCTGCTGCGGCTACCAGCACAACGACGCCTTCCCCGGCAGCCACCCGCTGTCGGTCGGGCCGCTCGGCTACAACGGGTCCAAGGCGGCGATGGAGCTGATCGCCAAGGCCGACGTCGTGCTGGCGCTCGGCACCCGGCTCAACCCCTTCTCCACCCTGCCCGGCTACGGCATCGACTATTGGCCGAAGGGCGCGCAGATCATCCAGGTGGACATCAACCCGGACCGCATCGGCCTGACCAAGAAGGTCTCGGTCGGCATCTGCGGCGACGCCCGCCAAGTGGCCCAACAGATTCTGGCGCAGCTCGCCCCCGGCGCCGGGGACACGGGCCGGCTGGAGCGCCGCGCCTTGATCCACCAGACCAAGTCGGCGTGGCTTCAGCTCCTGTCCTCGCTCGACCATGAGGAGGACGATCCCGGAACGAGCTGGAACGCCGAGGCGCGTGAGCGCGAGTCCGATCGCATGTCGCCGCGTCAGGCGTGGCGGGCCATCCAGGCCGCCCTCCCCGCCGACGCCATCCTCTCCACCGACATCGGCAACAACTGCGCCATCGGCAACGCCTACCCCACCTTCGAGGAGGGGCGGAAGTATCTGGCACCGGGCATGTTCGGCCCCTGCGGCTACGGCTTCCCGTCGATCGTCGGCGCGAAGATCGGCTGCCCCAGCACGCCGGTGGTCGGCTTCGCCGGTGACGGCGCCTTCGGCATCTCGATGAACGAGATGTCCTCCATCGGGCGCGAGGGATGGCCGGCGGTCACCATGGTGATCTTCCGGAACTTCCAATGGGGGGCGGAGAAGCGCAACACGACGCTGTGGTACGACAACAACTTCGTCGGCACGGAGCTGAACCCCAAGCTCAGCTACGCCAAGGTGGCCGAGGGTTGCGGCCTGAAGGGCGTCACCGCGCGCACCCAGGACGAGGTGACCGCCGCCCTGCGCCAGGCCATCGAGGACCAGGGCCGCGGCATCACCACCTTCGTCGAGGTGGTCCTGAACCAGGAGCTGGGCGAGCCGTTCCGCCGCGACGCCATGAAGAAGCCGGTCGCGGTCGCCGGCATCGACCCGTCGGACATGCGCCCGCAGCAGGCCGTGTAAGGCGGATCGCCGCGCCGCTGACGCGGTGCTTCCAGAATGGAAGAAGGGGGAGCCGGCCTGCACCGGCTCCCCCTTCTTCGTTGTGCAGGGAGTAAGAGTTTTGCCCCCTCCCTAACCCTCCCCCTCTATGAGGTGGAGGGGACTGCCGCCGCTTCGCGGAGGGCCCCCTCTCCCGCGAAGCGGGGGAGGGTTGGGGAGGGGGCAAAACTCTGCGAAAATGGCCCCCAATGGCGTTGCGCGTTTCGACTTCGAAAGCTCTTATAAGTTGTACATAAAGCCATTATCTTGCAACCAAAAGACGCTTTCGATTTCGAAACCCTTCACTCCCCCAGCAGATCGTCGATGCGCATCCGCAGGTCCCGCAGCAGTTCCCGATGCTCCTTCTGCATCGCGGTGCTGACCGCGTCGATGGCCTTCAGCTCCTTCTCGATGCGGTTGATCGAGCGGCCGAGCACGCGCATCGGTTCCACGGAACCCGGCGCCTTGGACGCCCGCGCCGCGCGCACCGACTGCACCGTCAGCCCGCCGGTGCGCGCCGACTGCCACAGCCGCCGCACCTCCCCTTCATCTCCGACGAAGGCCAGTTCGACCAGGGCGGAACGGGACACCGCGTCGGGGTTCTCCCGGTACTCGCGGAGGATGTCGGTCGGCAGGTCCAGCACCTTCAGCCGCTTCGACACCTCGGCCTCCGAGCAGCCGAGCACCGCGGCAACCTCCGCCTGGGCGTAGCCGTGGCTGTCGATGAGCTGGGTCAGGCCGCGGGCCAGATCGATGGCGTCCAGATCCACGCGCTGGACGTTCTCGATCAGCGCAATCTCCTCCGCCTTGCCCTTAGTGATGATGGCGGCGATGGTCGGGCGGCCGAGCATCTGATGGGCGCGCAGGCGGCGTTCGCCGGCCACGAGGCGGTAGACGCCCTTCTCCGCCGTCTCCTGCACCAGCACCGGCTGCTGAAGCCCGTGCCGCTCGATGGAGGCGGCCAGCGAGGCGAGGGCGGTCTCGTCGAAGACTGTGCGCGGCTGGTTGGGGTCGGTGCGGATGGCGGCGACGTCGGCCTCGATCAGCCGGGGCAGGGCGCCGGTCAGTCCGAACAGCCGGTCGGTCTCCAGGGCCGGGGCGGTGTTCTTGGCTTGCAGAACCGTGGCGGCGGTCTGGCGGGTCAGCTTCTTAGGCGGCATCGGACGACTCCCGGATGCGTCCGGTGGCCTTCAGAAGGGCACCGGCGATGGCGGCGTAGCTTTCCACGCCGGGCGCGCCGATGTCGGCGTCCAGCGTGATGACGTTGGCACCGGCGGCCTGCGCGTAGATCGTCGCGCGCGGCACCGGCGGGAAGACCCGGTAATCCTCGCCCCACAGCCGGCCGATGTCGTCCAGCGAGGAGCGGTCTTGGGTCTGGCGGGGATTCAACATGGTCGGCAGCACGCCCAGAATCCGCAGGTTCGGGTTCAGCCGCCGCTGGATCTTCGTCACGGTGTCCAGGAAGGCGTTGACGCCCAGAATGGCGTGCGGCTCCGCCTGGCAGGGGATCAGCACATAGTCCGCCGCGGTCAGCGCGTTGATGGTGACCGCCCCCAGGTTCGGCGCGCAGTCGATCAGGATGAAGTCATAGTCGCCCCGCACCGCGTCCAGCATCTCCGCCATGGCGGTCTGGGCGTTGGTCAGGTTGCCCGGCAGCTCGGTGTCGGCGCTGGCGAGCGCGATGCTCGACGGCACGACGTCCAACCCCTCCACGCTGGTCGGGCGGATGACGTCGGCCAGCTTCGCCTTGCCCATCAGCGCGTGGTAGAGCACCCTGCCCTGCTCCGTCAGCGCCACCACGTCGGTCTGCGGAACGCCGACATGGACCGTGGCGTTGCCCTGCGGATCGGCGTCCACCAGCAACACGCGGTTGCCGGACCGGGCCAGCATGAAGGCGACGTTGATCGAGGTCGCCGTCTTGGCCGTACCACCTTTCTGCAGGCCGATGGCGATGGTCGTGCCGGCGCGCGGCTCCTCGGTCGCCGGCTGTTCCAGCGACAGCAGCAGCAGACGGCCCAGCACGTCGCGGGGCAGGGGCTCGCGCCCCGTCTCCCACTTGCTGAGTCGCTGCTTGTCGTAGCGGCGGCCGGTCAGTTCGTTCACGAACGCGGCCATCTGCGTCTGGGTGAGGCCGCGCCTCTCGCGCAGCAGCTTCAAATCGTCGCCGGTCATTGCCCCCTCGTCGCCCCATTGTGCCGGAGTCGTCTGGGAAGCTATCAAGTCGTCCCAACCCCCGCAATGGGTGTCTACCCGCGGTGCGGAGCAGCCGGCACTGGCGGAGCATGGCCTCTCCGGTGCATAACTGAGGCATGCGGGGCCGGAGGCGGCGCCGGGGCTGTGGGGTTGCGCGAATGGCGGCGAACTGGTCGGTGCGGCAACTGGTGTGTCAGGCGCATGGCTGCGAGTTGGCCGTGTCGTGGCGGACCGATGGGCGCTGGACCTGGACCGTCTCGGTGGCCGGGGAGCGCATCGCCGTCGGGATCGCCCAATCGCAGGAAGGCGCCCAGGACGCCGCCGCCAACGCGGCGGAACGCCACGCCCGCGCCGACGGCATCATCCAATTGACGATGTTCTGAACGCCGAAGTACGGATTCCCACTCAATCAGCGCCGAATTGGGCGTATTGCGCCGCGGTGCAACTGTCGATACGGGCGTAGCCCATACAATCCCCAGAAAAAGCGCTTAGCCACAGAGAATAATCCAGTGGGATTTTGCGCGAACCCATCAGGGTTTGTGTGATTTTCCTGTGCGTCTCCTATTGTTTGTGGACGATCGCAAAGACCGTAGGCCGCGCGTGAATTGTCTAAAACTTTCCGCGGAGCTTCGACCTTCGACGATGCGACGGCTCTGGCCTCCGGCCAGGGAAGCGGGACGGGCGAGGTTCCACGTCCGCCCCGATTGCGCCCATTCGACCAACCACGCGAGAGGCTCGACGTGACTTCGCTGGGGAAACGCCAGATTCACACCGACGCATTTGGGGGCGATTGCCTGGACGCTTCACCGGCTGTCGAAATCGACCGTATGGACCGCGGCGGCTGGTACGCCGTCATGAACGGCTTCGACGACGCCAACATCTTCCAGACCTGGGATTTCGGGCGCATCGCCCATCCCGGCCGCGACCTCAGCCACATCGTGCTGCGCCGGGACGGCCAGCCGGTCGCCGCGGCGCAGTTGCTGGTCCGCCGGGTGCCGGGCATCGGCGGCATCGCGCTGGTCATGTGGGGGCCGCTGTGGCGTCCCAAGGGCCGTCCAGCCGATCCGGCCGACTTCCTGGCGATCATGGACGCGATGAAGGCCGAGTACAGCGTCCGGCGCGGCCTGTTCCTGCGCGTCCTGCCGCGCATCGAGGACGGGGCAGGGGAGGGCGCCCGCGCGCTGTCCGCCATGGAGGCGCTGGGGATGCGGCACAGCGACGCCAAGGCGCCCTACCGCACCTTCATCATGGACCTGACCCGCGACGAGGCGACGATCCACAAGGACCTGTCCCGCCACTGGCGGCGTGGCCTCGCCAAAGCCGAGGGGGCCGGGCTGGAGGTCGTCGAGGGTTCCTCGCCGGAGATCCTCGACGCCATCGACGATCTGTTCATCCAGACGCAGCGCCGCAAGGGCTTCCGCGCCTTCGACAGCCGCACCCTGACGAAGGTCCACCGCGCCCTGCCCGACGGCATGAAGATGCACGCGGTGATGGCCTCCCACAACGGCGAGCCGGTGGCCGGCGTGGTGGTGTCGCTGCTCGGCGACACCGCGCTGATGCAGAATTCGGCCACCGCGGAGGCCGGACTGCCGCTGAACGCGGCCTTCCTCGTCCATTGGAAGGCGATGCAGTGGGTGAAGGCCAACGGCGGGAAGCGCTACGACCTGCACGGCGTCAACGCCCAGGCCAATCCCGGCGTGCATCTGTTCAAGCGCGGCTTCGCCGGCAAGGGGGAGGAGGAGCGGGTCTTCATCGGCACCTTCGAGGCGCCCGGACCGATGCTCAGCCGGCTGCTCGTCGAAGGCGGCCAGACGGTGCGCACGCTGGCCGCGACCTGCACCGCGCAGGCGAGTCAGATGATGGCCATGGCGATGAACAAGGGACCGGCCGAGCGCGCCGACGCCACCACCCCATCCAACCCGGCTTAAGTCCCAAAAATGCGAAACGCCCGGTCCATGGTCTGGACCGGGCGTCGCGTTTTCGCGTCAATAGTTGAGCGTCACTGGGTGCGTGCGATCACCGGCACGCCGTCGAGATCCTTGGGAAGATCGTCGGGAATGCCCGACGCGAAATTGACCGCGATGGCGTAGTCGTCGGACAGCTTCGTGACTTCGGCGCGGGTCATACCGGGAAACCCGCTGAGGATCGCCAGATAACGGTCACGGGCGGCTTCGGCAGCCTCTTTCGGCACGGGCATACTGACCTCCCTTTCGTCATAGGATGCCCTAATCATTTATGGATTGTTGGGCTCATAAACAATACCCCGATGCGACCGTTTTCCGCAACGCTTCTGCTCAGCACCGCCGCTCAGAGCAGCCGGGCGAGCCCGTGCAGGTCGCCGACCACCGTCACGTCGGGCGGGAAGGGGTTCGGCAGCCCCTCCGACACCACGCCGACGAAACCCGTGCCGGCCTTGCGGGCGGCCTCCAGTTCGGTCAGGGAATCGCCGATGGCGAGCGACCGTGCCGGGTCATGGCCGCCCTCGGCGACGATGCGCGCGAAGACCTCCGCCTTCACGTTGGGGGAGCCGGTGATGCTGCGGAAATGCCGCTCCAGCCCCTTGGTGCGCACCGTGCCCATCAGCACCTCATGCGGCGTGCCCGAGACGAGGTGGCAGGGCGTGCCGTCCAGCCGGTCCAGCACCGTCTCCGCACCGGCGATCAGCGCGCAGTCGGGAACGCGCGGGTCGACGATCTCGGCGTAGCGGCGGGCCAGGTCGTCGATCTCCGCCGGGCCGGGATCGCGCCCGAACATCTCCCGCTCCAGGATCCCCAGCATCTTGAACCGGCTGAGGCCGCCGTTGCGCCAGATCGTCTGCCGCATCCGCTCCTCCGTCTCCGCATCGTCGATGCCGTAGAGGATGGCGAAGCCGCCGTTCTTGGTGGGCACGGAGTCGATGATGACGCCGTCGAAATCGAAGATCACGACCTCCGGGTCCAACCGGTCGGGTGTCTGAAGCATTGCGCCGTCTCGCATCGTTGTGGTGGCCCCGCGCGGAACAGGGGCGGGTGCCGGAAAAGGCGTCGGGGGATCGTACAGGAAATCCCCCGCACCTCAACGGTATGGGCGGGAAAAACGGCCTTTTGGAAAAGCTGTCCCACAGTGTGGCGCAGGCCACAGCGGGGGAGGGCGGCGGGGCGTAGGGTCTGGTCATCGGACAGGCCGGGCCCCGACGCAGACGGAACCGGCAGCCAACTCCCCCAGACACCAACTCCTCAGACACCGGAAGGAAACCACACCATGCGCCGCACCACCCTGATCGCCGCCGCCGTCGCCGTCCTGTGCTCCGCCGCCTCCTTTGGCCCGGCCTTCGCCGGCGACCTGATGACCGGCGGCATCCCGCTCGGCAACGCCAGCAACCTGGGCGTCATCTCCAACACCGCCGCGGGCATCCAGAACAAGGCGCAGCAGCAGGTGATGGGTGTGCAGGCGGGCAGCGGGCTGGCCGGGCCCTTCGGCACCGCCTCCAACCTGGGCAACGTCTCCAACCTCGCCGCCGGCGTCGGCAACACCGCCAAGCAGCAGGTCTTCGGCCTGCAGACGGGCGGCGGGATGGGTGGCGGGGTGAAGGCGCCCTTCGCTCTGGGCGGCTTCAACAGCAACGCCGGCACCGTCAGCAACAGCGCGGTCGGCATCGGCAACACCGCCCAGCAGCAGGTCAAGGCCATGCAGTTCGGCGCGCCGGGCGCCCTGTTCAACCAGAACCTCGGCACCGTCTCCAACCTCTCCGCCGGCATCGGCAACAAGGCCCAGCAGCAGGTCATCGGCATCCAGAAGTAAGGCTATCCCCCGCCTCGCGTCCCTCCCTCCCCGAACCTCGCGGCCGGCAGACCTCTGCCGGCCGTCTTTTTTGCCAGCCGTCTTTTTGCGCGGCGCAGGAAACGGGTGGCCCACCTTCGCGGCATCGGCGACGATCCCAGCGGCAGGATCGGGAGGGCATCATGGACGAGGACGCGATGTGGAGCGCGGTGACGCGCCGGGACCGCGACGGTGACGGGCGCTTCGTCTACGCGGTGCGCAGCACCGGAATCTATTGCCGGCCCTCCTGCCCGTCCCGCCGAGCCAAGCGGGAAAACGTCGCCTTCCACCCCGATGCCGCGGCGGCGGAGGCGGCGGGCTTCCGCCCCTGCAAGCGCTGCCGCCCCAACGCGCCGCCGGCGACGCTCACATGATTCCGAGCAGCCGGATCAGCCCCAGCCCGATGGCGCCGAGCGCCGCCAGCGACAGCACCACCGCCGCGGTGACACGAAGCCCCGCCCGCGACAGCATCCGCACATCCACCCCGAGCCCCAGCGCGGCCATCGACAGCACCGTCAGGACGCCCGCCGCGGTCTGGCTGGCCGCCAGGGCGGCGTCCGGGATCAGCCCCACAGCCCGCAGCCCGGCCAGCGCCAGGAAGCCCAGGATGAACCAGGGCACCAGCCGGCGCAGCGGGAGCCGGGTCTTGGCGCCCCCTTCCCGGGCAGCTTCTTCCGGCTTCGCCATCAAGGCCAGCACCACCACCACCGGCCCCAGCATCAGCACGCGCAGCAGCTTCACCAGCGTCCCGACCTGGACGCTCAGCGCGCCGACCGGCGCCGTCGCCGCCAGGATCTGCGGCACCGCGTAAACGGTCAGCCCGGCGAACACGCCGTACTGCATGGGGCTGAGCCCAAGCAACGGCACCAGCAGCGGCAGGCCGAGCACCACCAGAACACCCAGCACCGCCGTGAAGGCGATGGCCGCCGCCACGTCGTCGCCGTGCGCCCCGATCACCGGCGCCGTCGCCGCGATGGCCGAATTGCCGCAGATCGAGTTGCCGCAGGCGACCAGCACCGCCATGCGCGGCGGCAATCCCAGCAGGCGGCCGATGCCGTAGCTGACCGCCAGAGCCAGGGCGACCACCCCGGCGATCCCCGCCACCAACCCCGGCCCGGCGGCCAGGATGGTCTGCGGATCGATGGAGGCGCCCAACAGCATCACCGCGACCTCCAGCAGCGTCTTGGCGCTGAAGTCCGTCCCCGCCTTCCAGCGCCGCCCCGGCGCCCAGACGCTGCGCAAGGCCACCCCGAGCAGGATCGCCAGGACCAGCGCCTCCAGCCAGGCCTGCCCGAAGACCCGCAGTTCCAGGCTTTGCAGGGCCAGCGCCGCGCCGCTCACGCCGGAGCAGAGCAGAACTCCCGGCAACAGGGTGCGCAGGGTCTGGCGGGGCGATGAAAGTGCAGGGGTCGGCATGGTGTCCTCGAATTCCGATGCCGGGAAGCTGCCCCCTCTGGACCGTTCGTTCCAACGGATTATAGTGGATGAACCGTTCGATTAAATCGAACGATTGCAACGGCGGGAACCGCATGACCCTCGAACAGCTCCGCATCTTCGTGGCGGTCGCGACGCAGCAGCATGTGACGCGGGCCGCCGCCGCCCTGAACCTGACGCAGTCGGCGGTCAGCGCCGCCGTCTCCAGCCTGGAGGCGCGGCACGCCGTCCGCCTGTTCGACCGGGTCGGCCGCCGCATCGAGCTGACCGAGGCCGGGCGCCTGTTCCTGAACGAGGCCGTCGCCGTGCTTGCCCGCGCCGAGGCGGCGGAGCGCATGCTGGCCGACCTGTCGGCGCTGAAGCGCGGGCGCATCGCCATCCACGCCAGCCAGACCATCACCGGCTACTGGCTGCCCGAACGGCTCGTGGCATTCCACCGGCGCCATCCGGACGTCGACGTCGCGGTGAAGGCCGCCAACACCGCCCAGGTCGCCAAGGCCGTGCTGGACGGCGCCGCCGATCTGGGGTTGGTGGAAGGGGAGGTGACGGACCCGCTGCTCGACCAGGACCGTCTGCCCGGCGACCGTCTGCTGCTGCTGGTGGGCGACGGGCATCCCTGGCGCGGGCGGAGCGATCTGCCGATGGCGGAGTTGCACCGCTCCCCCTGGGTCCTGCGGGAAGCCGGGTCGGGCACCCGATCCGAGTTCGAGGAGGCGCTGCGCGGGCAGGGGAGGGCGCCGGAGGATTTGCCGGTGGCGCTGGAGCTGCCGTCGAACGAGGCGGTGCTGTCGGCGGTCATGGCCGGGGCGGGGGCCACCGCCCTGTCCGATCTGGTGGCGCGCGGCGCGCTGTTGGCCGGGCATCTGCACCGCGTGCCCTTCCCGCTGCCCGAACGGCCCTTCCGCCTGCTGCGCCACCGCGAGCGCGGGCTGAGCCACGCCGCCCGGACCTTCCGCGATCTTTTGCTGAATGAATAGGGCAGGGGAGGGGGTCAGACCACCTCGTCGAACTCGACCCTGGGAATGTCGATCCAGCTCTCCGGCTCGCCGGCGTCCTTGCGCCAGAAGATCACCGGCAGGTCGGCGTTCAGCACGCGGGCGATCGAGGCGCCGCGCGCCGTCATCAACTCCTTGTACTCCGCGGCCTCGACGATGCGCACGCCGTAGCCGGGGATGCGGTCGGCCTGGAGCACGGGGCCGAGCGCGTTCTTGAACTTGCGCAGGTCGTTGTCGGAGCCGACCCGCTTGCGCAGCGGCTCCAGCGCCATCCAGAAGGCGGTGCCGTGGCCCAGATGGGCGCGGGCGATCTCGTAGAGCCGCTTCTCGATGGGCTTCAGCGCGAAGTAGTCTTCCGAATAGGTCAGCAGGTTGTTGCCCAGCGCCGCGCGCACCACCCAGTTCGACAGCACCAGGGTCAGGCCGCGCACCTGCCGCTCCCCGTCCTTCTTGCCGCGGCGGTAGAGCAGCTTGTAGTCGGAAATCCAGGAGAAGGCGCCGCTCTCGCCCTCGCCCCCGGCCTCCAGGTTGGTCTTGATCTGGGTACCCTGCAGCCGTTCCAGCGCCCCTTCGATCTTGTCGTAGGCACTGCCGCCGGCAGTCTTGCCGACGATGCGCTGGAGATCGCTGGTGGTGAAATGGAGCTTCCCGACCTCCGGCCCCATCTTGCCCTCGGCCATCTTCTCGCGCAGCAGCGAGACGGCGTAGATCAGCACCGACTTGTCCCAGATCGTCGCAACGCCGACGTCGCGCGGCGCGCGCACCTCGATCTTCACCTTGCCGTCGTCGTAGGTGGGAAGGCTTTCCACCTTGTCCTTCGACAGGCCGAACAGCGAATAGGCCATCAGGGCCCGGTCGTTGTTCACGTCGCCGCGCAGCGGCGAATCCAGCCGCAGCGCCAGCTGGACCGGGCGGTCCAGCAGTTCGGCGTTCTCCTGGTCGGTCTTGTGGTCGTCCATGCACCCAATCTCCCCGGCCCCGCCGCTGGCGGTTCCGGTATTGATTCCCGATACGCCCCGCATGTTCCACAGCGCAGGCGCCAACGTCGCCATTCTGCCGAAAGATTCCTCACCTGCCGGAAACGACGCTGTGACCGTACAGACGAATGTCGTCGTTCTGCCAGTTCCCCCGGACGCTGTGCCCCGCTGGAGGGTCTCCCTGCCGAAAGCGTCCGCGTTCTGACGGTCCGGACTCCCGACAAGCCGCGAAACGGCGCTGAAAGGCTTGGATTCCCTGACTCTTTCCGGGCTCCGCAGGGTCCGGAGGCCGCCATGGGGGGAGCACATTGGCAGAACGGCGACACTCGGTTGCGCGAGTCGGAGTCCGATTCTCGGGCGATTCCCGGAGTCACCGATGGGCCACAGACCAGATTATTCGGCAGAACGGCGACATCCGGCGGACTCCGACGCTCCGCCCCCGTCCCCCGTGCGCCGGAATCTTTCGGCAGAACGGCGACGTTTTCCGCCCGGTTTCTCGGCAGAACGGCGACACCCGGACGGGGTCGGCCGCCGCTCCAAGGGGCTCAACACCTTGATTCCACTGATTCCTGGCCCTCGCATCGGCGCAACCGGAGCGATTCCGACGCACGCATTTGAATCGTGGACAGCCTGTCGGGGCCACGACAACATCTTGCGTAACGGGCTCACCGCAGCCCGAACCGATAGCTTTTGGACCAGGATTTTCGGCCGGAGTTTGTGGCCGGGATCTGTGGCCAGGAATTGTGGCTGGCGGCGTCGAACCGCCGCGAAACGCCGAAGGGGGCGACGATGAGGTAAGGGAGGACACGACCTCCGGAAACACAAAGGGCACAGGTTTGGCGACCTGTGCCCTCGTGCACACCGAAGTGTCGGTAGCCGATGGAAGACCGGGAGAACCGGACCCCCGCATCAGCGGTTTGGCGACTTCATGATGCCAGGGTGGTTCCGGAAAACCAAGTGGAATCGCGGATTCCGCCGACGCTCCCGCTTTGTCTTCCGCCGGAATCGAAGCGCTGGATCATGGGAAGACAATGACCCCGTACACGACCTTGTACCGGCGATGGATCGCTGCGCCCGGCGTCGGGACCGCGGAGATCGCGGTGCTCTCCGGCCTTTACGCGCGTGCGGACGCCGCCGGCGTCTGCACCGGGCTGGTCCAGGATGAACTGGCCGCCGAACTGGGGAAGAGCCGTCCCTGGCTGTCCGCCGTGCTGACGAAGCTGCAGGCCCCGGACCTGTCCCTGGTGGAAGCCCGCCGCGAACGCGGTTTCCGCGGGATGGTCTATGCCCTGGTGGGCGCGCAGGACACCGACTCTTCCGGTCGGCCCGTCGACACCACCGGTCAGCCGGCTGACGGACTCCTAAGCACTGGGAATCCCCTGAATCCTGATTCTCAAAACTCCTCCTCCTTCCGGGCGGGGGGATCGGTTGGCTCTTCGAGCATCAAGACCCGGGACGCTCTGGCCGAGGACTGGCAGCCGGACTCCGCCGATCTCGCTTGGGCCGTGGAAACCCGGCCGGAGGTCGATCCCGCCACGGTGACCCGCAAGTTCGTGTCCTGGTGCCGCAAAGCCAACGTCCGCAACGGCTACAGCCCGGCCGACCCGTCCGGCGCCTGGCGCAAATGGGTGGCCCGCGAACTGGTCGCCCCCGCCGCGGCCCCTGTCAGTGAAACGCCAGAAAGCACCGTCGTCCCCTTCGCCCCCGCATCCCGCCGCCCCACCAACCGGAGCGACCAGAATGACCGCCAGCCTGCCGAGCTTTCCCGTGAGCCTTCCCGTCAGCGCCGCCCCGCAGACGCCGGACATGGCGTGGCTGCCCGCAACGCCGGTGTCCTCTCTGCCCTGCGCGATCGCCTCGCTCGCCCGGCTTGAGCGCGCCGACCTCCGTTTCGAGATCGCGGACCGCGCGCCCGACGAGATCGGGGCGCTGGCCGAGCGGGTTGAGGCCGCCCTCGAAACCGCCTGCCCGGCCATCGGCGTGGAAAATGTGCTGACCGGCATCGAGAAGCTGGCGGCCCGTTTCGGCCTGGAGCTTCCGGACGCCGACATGCTGGAGGCCGACATCCTCGAAATGGCCGGCTGGCCCGCCGAGGAATGGATCGCCGGGTTCCGCGGCGTCTGGTCCTCCTTCCGCTCGGGCTACCGGCGCTTCCCCACGGTCGGCGATTTCCGCGCCGCCGCTGGTCAGGCGGCGCGGACCGATGGAGCGGCCGCCCTGCGCCGGCTGGCCATGGCCCTGCGCCAGGAGCAGCAGCTCCGCGCCCGCGAGATCGCCCATCGCCGGTGGCAGAAGGAGATGGAAGCCGAAACCGCCCGCCGCCAAGAGGCCGCCGCCCTGGTCGCGCCGCCCGTGCCGCCGCGCCCGGCCCCGGTTTCCGCAGAAACCCCCATCCTGTCGGACGATGCGCAAATGGAACGGCCCCCCGTTCGTTCGGCAGACCAGACACCACCGACCACGCCGAAGAGCTTCGCAAAGGATCGAGTGCCCGAAGCACTTCATACCAGGGTATGTGAAGGCAAGGGATCGATCATTTTCAATAAGTATTCGCGTACGAAAAGTTCAATCCGAGAAACCAGACGCTCCCAAGACTGTGGGGTTGGTCCCAGCCGCCGATCTGAGGCTTGGCAGTCCCTTCATTATTCCAACAGAGCAGCGCCTATATAATCAGGATCACCCCATCGTTTCAGATTCCGGTGGCGAACCACGAAAGAGCGGAGCAAGATGCGATAATCCGTTCGTGTCCCCAATCTTTCGAATGGTCCGTCCATGCCGCTGAAGACGGTGTCCCGTCAGCAACCGATGACTCTGCGCGGGTACCTGCTGAGGCTTGTGCTCGTGACTCTGGTGCCGATGCTCCTGCTCGGCGGCATGCTCATCGGCTGGCTGGTGCAGCAGCAGCGGGAGGCTGTCGAGAACAACATGTCCGACACGGCGGAGGCGCTGGCCCTGATCGTGGACCGGGAGTTGGAGGCGACCATCGCGGCGCTGCGGGCGCTGTCGCGGACGGACGCCCTGGCCGCCGACGATACCGCCGGCTTCTACGAACGGGCGACGCTGGCGCTGACCCAGCATCCGTCCTGGACCAACATCGCTCTGGTCGACCCGTCGGGGCGGCAGTTCGTCAACACCGCGGTCCCGCTCGGCGTCCCGCTGCCGGACGTGCCCCAGCGCGACGCGCTGCGCCGGGTGACCGCGACCCGCCAGCCGGCGGTGTCCGATCTGGTGACCGCGACGGCGGCCGAGCGGCCGACGATCGCCGTGATGGTGCCGGTGCTGCGCGACGGCGGCCTGCGCTACGTCCTGTCGGCGGTGGTCGATCCGCAGACCTGGAGCACCCTGCTGGAGGGCTTCGAGACGCGGTCCGGCCTGATCGCCGTGATCATCGACGGCCAGGACCGCATCGCCGCCCGCTCGCGCGAGCATGCGGAGTATCTGGGTCGGTCGGTGCCCGACTGGTTCCTGGCGGTGCGCGGGACGGCTGACACCGGCAACTACCGCGGAGCCACGCTGGACGGGGTGGAGATCATCGGCGCCTTTCACCGCACGCAGCGCGCCGACTGGACCCTCGCGGCTGCGACGCCGACGGAGGCCGTGCTCAACCCGCTGAACCGCACGGTGGTGCTGGCGTTGGGGCTCGGACTGGTCCTGCTGGCCGTGTCTCTGGCGTCGGCGGGGATCTTCGCGCGGCGGCTCGCCCACCCCGTCCGCGAATTGGCCGCCCACGGCGGCAGCCTGATGGAGGGGCGGGCCATCCGCTACGACGGTGGCGTTCCGGTGCGCGAGATCGACGACCTGCACCGCATCCTTGCCGAGGCCAGCGCCGCGCTGGTCGGCGCCAGCGAATCCGTGACCCATGCGGAGGCCCGTTACCGCGCCATCGTCGACACGGCGGTCGACGCCATCGTGGTCATCGACCGGGCCGGCACCCTGCACAGCTTCAACGGCGCCGCCGAACGCATCTTCGGCTACGCCGCGGAGGAGGTGATCGGCCGCAACGTCAGCATGCTGATGCCCGATCCCGACCGCAGCGCCCATGACGGCTATCTGCAGCGCTACCACCGCACCGGGGAGCGGCGCATCATCGGCATCGGGCGCGAGGTGACCGGCCAGCGCAAGGACGGGTCGGTGTTCCCGCTGGAGCTGTCGGTCGCCGAGTGGAAGGCCGACGGCGAGGCACGCTTCACCGGCATCGTGCGCGACATCACCGCCCGCCGGACGGCGGCGGAGGCCCTGCTCGCCGCCAAGGAGGCGGCGGAGCAGGCGATGGAGCGCGCCCTGACCGCGGCGGACGAGGCCCGGCGGGAGAAGACCCGCGCCGAGAAGGCGGAGCGGGCGAAGACCCAGTTCCTGGCGGCGGCCAGCCACGACCTGCGCCAGCCCGTGCAGTCGCTCTATTTCTTCGCGCAGGTGCTGGGCGACAAGCTGCACGGCCATCCCGGCCATGAGCTGGTGGCCAGCATGGGCCATTCGCTGGACGCGCTGAAGCTCCTGCTCGACGGGATGCTCGACGTGTCGCGGCTCGACGCCGGGGCGGTGGAGCCCAGCGTCACCGAATGCGCGGTCGGGCCGCTGCTCGACCGGCTGGCCGCGGAATACGGGCCGCAGGCCGACGGGCAGGGGCTGCGGCTGCGGGTCGTGCCGACCTCGCTGTGGGCGCGCACCGACCCGATGCTGCTGGAGCGCATCCTGCGCAACCTGATCGAGAACGCGCTGCGCTACACCGAGCGGGGCGGTGTCGTGGTCGGCTGCCGGCGCCGCAACGGCGCGCTGCGCATCGCGGTGGCCGACAGCGGCATCGGCGTGCCGGAGGATCTGCAGCAGGCCGTCTTCGAGGAGTTCTTCCAGATCGGCAACCAGGAGCGCGACCGGGCCAAGGGGCTGGGCCTCGGCCTCGCCATCGTGAAGCGGCTGGCCGGGCTGCTCGGCCACACGGTGGCTTTGCGCTCGCGGCCCGGACGGGGCAGCGTCTTCTCGGTGGAGCTTCCCGCCGTGCGCGCCCGCGCCATCCTGCGCCGCAACGGGCCGGACCGCGCCAACGACGACGGGCAGGGGCTGGTGGTGGTCATCGACGACGAGGCCATCGTGCTGCTCAGCCTGCGCACCCTGCTGGAGCAATGGGGCTACGAGGTGGTGGCCGCCGTGTCGGCGGAGGAGGCGGTGGACCTGCTGCACGGGCTGGGCCGTCTGCCGGACCTCATCATCGCCGACTACCGGCTGCGCGAGGGGCGGACGGGGGTGGAGGCGATCCGCGACATCCACGGCGTCTGCGGCGTGCGCATCCCCGCCGTGGTGCTCACCGGCGACACCGCGCCCGAGCGAATCACCGAAATCCGCGGCGCCGGCTTCCGCCTCGTCCACAAGCCGATCACCCCGCACATCCTGCGCGAATTGCTGAAGCCCGCGGCCTGAGCCTGGACGGCTTGATCCCGGGGGCCTGATCGCGAAAGGCCGGTTTTTGACCCTGGCCGCCCCCCGGCCGGGTCTTTAGTTTTTCCGCCTCCTTGGGGAAGTGCCTCCTTGGGCAAGAGGGAGACGGGACATGAATTGGAGCAAGGGCCTGTGGCGGGGCTGGCTGGCCGCCGCCCTGCTGTGGGTGGCGGTGGTCGCCGCCTTCGCCGCCGCCGATCTGCACGGGCGCCATCCTTTCGCCGGTCTCTACGCCTATTCGGAGACGCGGGACGCCTTCCTGCCGCAGCACTACGCCGCCGACGAGGCGGTGGTGGAGGATGGGGTGAGGCGGGGCGTCGTGGCGCGGACGGACTTCCCCGACGGCACCAGCCTCGCCGCCCCGCCGGGCCTCGGCGAGGAGCGCGTGCGGCGGATCGCCGAGCGCTTCTGGGCGGAGCGCTGGACTCGCCGGGCGGAGGTTCTGTGGCCCTGGGGCCTGAGCGCCGCCGTTCCGCCGCTGCTGCTTCTGCTGTCCGGCGCGCTCGCCCTGTGGATCGCCCGCGGTTTCCGCAAGCCGGCCGCGCCTGCGGAGACGGAGCGGCAAGAGAAGGCGGTGCCGGAAACGGCGGCCGGCGAGGACGCACCGAAGGCGGCCTTCAACACGCGATCGGCCGGCGGGCTGCCGCCCTTCATCCGCTCGCTCGGTCCGGACCCCAAGCGCCGCCGCGTGCTGGGGGCGGGGCGGTGAAGGCGGCGCAAGACAAGCTCCCGCTTCGTTCGCGTGTCCATCGTCCAACATCGCGGTAACCCGCGGTGACGGGCAAGCATCCCTGACGGTCGGCATCCCGAAGGCGCAAAGGAACAGGAGCCCTGGCATTGGGTTGATGGTGGCGGAGCCGCGCCCACGGGGCGTGGATGCTCTCCGAGGCTGCGCGTTTGTCCGTCCGTCCAGGCGTTCGGGCCGTTCACCACATCACGGCGGCGTGTGGCGCAAAGCGCCGCCAGCGTGCCAGACCAAGAGGAGACCTGGGTGTCGAAGCCGACCAAGACGGACAAGATCCTGACCGGAATTCCAGAATTCGACCTGGTCCTGAGGGGGGGCCTGCCGCGCGCGCGGCTTCATCTTCTGGAAGGCGCTCCGGGAACCGGCAAGACGACCATAGCGCTTCAATTCCTGCTCAAGGGTCTGCGCGACGGCAAGCGCGGCCTGTACGTGACCCTGTCGGAAACCGAGACGGAGCTGCGCGCCTCGGCCAAGAGCCACGGCTGGTCGCTCGACGGCATCGGCATCTTCGAACTCGTCCCTCTGGAGGCGCAGCTCGACCGCCAGCAGAGCGTGCTCTACCCGTCCGAGGTGGAGCTGGGCGAAACCATGCGCCTGATCACCGAGCGGATCGAGGCCGAGAAGCCGGATCTCGTGGTGATCGACTCCCTGTCGGAGCTGCGCCTGCTCGCCCAGGACCAGCTCCGCTACCGGCGGCAGATCCTGGCGCTGAAGCAGTTCCTGCAAGGGCGCCACTGCACCACGCTGGCGCTGGACGACCTGACCAGCCAGACCGGCTCCATGGAGCTGCACAGCCTGATGCACGGCGTGGTCAGCCTGGAGCAGATCGAGCGCTCCTACGGCGCGGCGCGGCGGCGGCTGCGGATCGCCAAGATGCGCGGGTCCGAATATCAGAGCGGCTGGCACGATTTCGCCATCACGCCGGGCAACGTGCTGATCTTCCCGAGCCTGATCGCCGACGAGCACAAGGCGGAGTTCGAGCCGACCGCCGTGTCGAGCAGCCTGAGCGGGCTGGACGAGCTGATGGGCGGTGGTCTGACACGCGGCACGACGACGATGCTCGTCGGCCCCTCGGGCGTCGGCAAGTCGTCCATCGCCCTGCAATATGTCGCGGCGGCGGTGCGCCGTGGCGAGCATGCCGCCTATTTCTCCTTCGACGAATCCTTCGAGACCCTGGCCTTGCGCAGCACCGCGCTCGGCATCGACATCGAGGAGGCGGTGCGCAAGGGCGAGCTGGGTTGGGAGCGCGCGAACCCGTCGCGCCTGTCGCCGGGCCAGTTCGTCTGGCAGGTCCGCCGCCAGGTGGAGGACCAGAAGGCGCGCGTCGTGGTGATCGACAGCCTGAACTCGTATCTCAGCACGATGCCGGAGGAACAGGCGCTCATCCTGCAGATGCACGAGCTGCTGACCTATCTGAACAACCAGGGCATCGTGACCATCCTGATCCTGGCCCAGCAGGGGATCGTCGGCGACATCCAGAACCCCGTGGACCTGTCCTTCATGAGCGACACGGTGGTCCTGCTGCGCTTCTTCGAGGCGGCGGGGGAGGTGCGCAAGGCGATCTCGGTGGTCAAGAAGCGCACCGGCGTCCATGAGCTGGCGATCCGCGAGTTCCGGCTGTTCCCCGACGGCATGCAGGTCGGCCCGCAGCTTCTGGAATTCCAGGGGGTGCTGACCGGCGTGCCCAGCTACAGCGGGTCGGCGGACCCGTTGTTGCGCGGGCGGAGCGAGACGGGCTGACTGCGGCGCATGGACGCCCCGTTCCTCCTGTTCGCCCCGCACGGCCGGGACGCGGAGGTCATCCGCCTCGTGCTGGACGAGGTCGGCCTGATCACCGAGACCTGCGCCGATCTGCCGGCCCTGTGCGACGGCCTGACGAAGGACATCACGGCCCTGATCCTCTCCGAAGGCGCGCTGCTGCGGTCGGGGATGGAGCCGTTGGTCGCCTGCCTGGACGCCCAGCCGCCCTGGTCGGACCTTCCGGTCCTGGTGATCACGGCGCGCGGCAACCGGTCGGCCAGCAAGGCGCGGTGGGCGCAACTCCTGCGGCTCGGCAACGTCACGCTGCTGGACCCGCCCTTGCACGCCGAGGCCTTGCAGAGCGCGGCGCAGTCCGCGCTGCGCGCCCGCCTGCGCCAATACCGAACCCGCGCGCTGCTGGCCGACATCGAGCAGGCCAACGACGAGCTGGAAGGCCGGGTGGCGGAGCGTACCCGGTCCCTGCAGACTGAGATGCGGGAGCGCCGGAAGGCCGAGGAGGCGTTGCAGCAGGCGCAGAAGATGGAGGCGGTCGGCCAGCTCACCGGCGGCATCGCCCACGACTTCAACAACCTGCTGCAGGTCATGCTCGGCAACCTGCACCTGCTGCGGGGCGCGCTGTCCGCCGACGAACCGCTGCTGCGGCACGTCGCCATGGCCATCACGGCGGGCGACCGCGCCGCGGCGCTCACCCGGCATCTTCTGGCCTTCGCCCGGCGTCAGCCGCTGGCGCCGCGCAGCCTGGACCTGAACGCTCTGGCCACCGCGATGATCGGCCTGATCCAGCAATCCGTCGGCGAGTCGATCCGGGTGGAGACGGTGCTGGCCGACGGGCTCTGGCGGACCTGGGCGGATGCCAACCAGGTCGAAAGCGCTCTGCTCAACCTCGCCATCAACGCCCGCGACGCCATGCCGGACGGCGGGCGTCTCCGTGTCGAGACCAGCAACACCGTTCTGGACGAGACCGTCTCCGACGCGCAGGGCGACATCCTTCCCGGCCGCTATGTCCTGCTCCGCATCACCGACAGCGGAAGCGGCATGCCGCCGGACGTGCTGGAGCGGGCGTTCGAACCCTTCTTCACGACGAAGCCGATCGGCCAGGGCACCGGCCTCGGGCTGAGCCAGCTCTACGGCTTCGCCCGCCAATCGGGCGGGCACGCGGCCATCCGGTCGCAGCCCGGCCAAGGCACCACCGTCAGTCTGTACCTGCCGCAGCACGACGGGGTGGAGGGCGCCGACACGCCGTCCGATGCCGCGGAGGCAGAGCCGCAGGACCCGTCCCGCAACGATGAAACGATCCTGGTGGTCGAGGACGAGGCCCTCGTCCTGATGCTGTGGGTCGAGGCGCTGGAAGGGCAGGGCTACCACGTCCTGCAGGCCGCCGAACCCGAAGCGGCGGTCGCGATCCTGAAGTCCGACGCGGCGATCGACCTCCTGGTCACCGACGTCGGCTTGCCCGGCATGACCGGCCGCGATCTGGCGGCCCTGGCGCGGGGCCTGCGCCCGGGGTTGAGGGTGCTGTTCGTGACCGGCTACGCGCATTACGCGGCTCTCGAACCGGACAGCCTGGGAACGGGCACGCGGATGCTCAGCAAGCCGGTCGGCGTGGACACGCTGCAGATCACGGTGCGTGGTCTGCTGGATGGGGATTCGGCCTGACGTTGCGGTGTCGAGGGAACGGCGGCAACTCGACAAGCTCCACGCACATCGCCTACAACCGGTCATCCGTCCTGTGGGTGGAATGGGAACCGGTTTGAACGGGGCAACGTCAGCACGGCCATCGGCCTCCCCTCTCCGTTTCGGGGAGCGGGACGGGGCGAGCGGGCATCGCGAGGAAGGCGGCGCCGCGCCTGCGATGCGTCCGCGTCCGTTCCGCTGGCGGTCCAGGCTGGCCGCGGCGATGGCCGCCGTCCTTCTGCTGATCCTGGTCCAGGTGCCGGGGCAGGCGGTTGCCATGCTGTCCGCCGGTCTGGCGCAGTCCTTCTGGGCGGCGTCGATGTGCGGCCCGGACGGGGCCTCGGACCGGATGCCCGGAGCGCCCGACCAGCCCAAGCACGATCTGGAGCATTGCCTGGGCTGCCAGCTCGGCTGCGCGCCTCCGGCGATGCTCTCCCCGGTGGACGTCGGCGTTCCGCCGCCGCGCCTGTCCGGGGCGCTGGGCGCGTTTCCGCTCCGCACCCGCAAGCTCCGCCGCAGCAGCGTGTTCCGCCCGAACGCCCGTGCCCCGCCGATGACGCGTCCTGCCCTGTCCACCCGATCTCCAATGCATTCGCTTTTGCAGGACTTCGTCATCATGAAGAAGCACGCCCTCCTCCTCGCCGCGCTGGTCGCCCTGACCGCCGGTCCCGTCCTGGCCCATGGCTTCAAGGCCGGGCCGGTCGACATCGAGCATCCCTGGGCGCGCGCCACGGCGCCCTCGGCCCCGAACGGCTCGGCCTACATGGTGCTGAGCACCCACGGCCCGGACAGCGACCGCCTGCTGTCGGCCAGCACGCCCGTCGCCGACAAGGCGGAGCTGCACACCCACCTGATGGACAACGGCGTCATGAAGATGCGTCAGGTCGACGCCATCGAGGTGTCGCCCGGCTCGCCGACCGCGCTGCAGCCCGGCGGCCTGCACGTCATGCTGTTCGGCCTGAAGCAGCCGCTCGCTCCGGGCAAGGCGTTCCCGCTGACCCTGACCTTCGAGAAGGCCGGGCCGGTCACCGTCCAGGTGGACGTGCAGAGCGCCGGCTCCGCCGCCCCGTCCCACGGCGGTGCCGGCGGGCCGCAGGCCGGCGGCACGCAGCACAAGCATTGATGGCGTTGCGCCGTGCCGGCCTGTTGTTCAGGGCTGGCGCGGCGCAACCGAGGGGCGGTGCTGGTGGTGGTCGGTACTGATATACCAGCATCGCATTTGACCGTCCGGCCCCTTGGGCGCAGGGTGTGGCGCGCCGGTCCGGCAGAAGGCCGGCGCGCCACAGGAAGGAACGCCCCGCCCGATGACCGCCACCGAAAAGGCTCTGGCCGCCAGCTCCTCCGGGCGGACGGGCATCGCCTGGATGCTGCTCACCACGCTTCTGTTCGTGACGCAGGACGCGACCCTGCGCGTCCTCGTGCAGACCTATCCCTTCGCGGAGGTTGCCTGGGCGCGCTTCGCGGTGCATCTGGCCATCGCCTTCGTCGTGGTGGCGGTGAACTCCCCCAGCCATCTGATCGCCAAGCGCCCTGGGATGCAGATCCTCCGCTCCACGCTGCTGGCCGTTCTGACGCTGCTGGCGGCGGTGTCGTACAAGATCCTGCCCTTCGTCGACGTGGCGGCCATCGCCAACGTGGCGCCGGTCCTGGTCGCCGTCCTGTCGGTCCCGCTCCTGAAGGAGAAGGTCGGCTGGCGGCGTTCCCTTGGGGTGCTCGGCGGCTTCATCGGGGCGATGATCATCATCGGCCCGGCCAGCCTCGTCTTCCAGTGGGCGATCCTGCTGCCGCTGGCCGCCGCGCTGTGCAACGCGCTCTACCAGATCGTCACGCGGCTGCTGCGCGGCGGCGATTCCACGCTGACGACCTTCTTCTACACCAGCATGGCCGGGACGGTGCTCTGCGGGCTGCTGCTGCCCTTCGGCTGGACGACGCCGGATCTGACGGGCGCGGCGCTGATGATCATGCTCGGCGCGCTGGGGGCGTGCAGCCATTACTGCCTGATCCGCGCCTATTCGGTGGCGGACGCGGCGACGGTGGCGCCCTTCGGCTACACGACGCTGATCTGGGCGGTGCTCTACGGCCTTCTGGTCTTCGGGGAGCCGCCCAGCGCCTCGACCCTCGCCGGTGGTCTGGTGATCGTCGCCGCCGGCATCTACATTTTCCATCGCGAGCAGGTGCGGGCGCGCGAGGCCGCGATCAAAGAGGCGGCGAAAAGCGCGGCGGAGGGACCCTGAGCTGTCTCCTTTTTCCTTATGAATTCCCTATGCCTGAGGCACGTACACAGGACGTTCAGGTACCCGAAATATCACGGGCCGCACGCGTCGAACTGTAACATGCTCCGCGTACCGTACGCCGGTCGGTGAGGGCCGGCGTTTTTTCAACCCACAAGCAACGAGAACAGCAATGAACGGACTGCCCAAGCAGACGTGGCGCTGCCGCGTTGCCGAACTGTTGAACGATCCCGTGGTCCAGGCCGTGTTGCGCCGGGACCGCCTGACCCACGAGCAGGTTCTGGCACAGCTCACCCCCATTGCCGAGCACCTGCGCCGCAACACCTCCCCCGAACGACCCGCAAGACGGCTTCCGCGCGAAGCCTACTGACCTTTCCAAAGAGAAAAGGCCGCCCGGTGGAACGGGCGGCCTTCTTCTTGAGTCCCGGCAGGATCAGCCGGCGATCTCGAACTTGATCCCCTGGGCCAGCGGCAGCGAGCGGGAGTAGTTCACCGTGGCCGTCTGGCGGCGCATGTAGGCCTTCCAGGCGTCGGACCCGGACTCGCGCCCGCCGCCCGTCTCCTTCTCGCCGCCGAAGGCGCCGCCGATTTCGGCACCCGACGGGCCGATGTTGACGTTGGCGATGCCGCAGTCGCTGCCCGACGCCGACAGGAAGCTCTCGGCCTCGCGGATGTCGGTGGTGAAGATGCAGGAGGACAGGCCCTGCGGCACCGCGTTCTGCAGCGCGATGGCCTCCTCCAACGTCTCGTAGGTCAGGACGTAGAGGATCGGGGCGAAGGTCTCGTGGCGGACGATGTCGGTCTGGCCCGGCATCTCGACGATGGCCGGCTGCACGTACCAGGCGTCCGGATACTGGTCGGCGAGCGCCCGGCTACCGCCGCTCACCACGCCGCCGTCGGCCTTGGCCTGCTCCAGCGCGCGCTGCATGCCCTCATAGGCGCCCTTGTCGTTCAGCGGGCCGACCAGCACGCCGGACTCCAGCGGGTTGCCGATGGGAACGGAGGCGTAGGCGGCCTTCAGGCGCGGCAGCAGCGTGTCGCGCACGTCCTTGTGGACGATCAGGCGGCGCAGCGTGGTGCAGCGCTGGCCGCAGGTGCCCACCGCCGAGAAGACGATGGCGCGCACCGCCATGTCGAGGTCGGCCGACGGCGCCACGATCATGGCGTTGTTGCCGCCCAGCTCCAGGATCGGGCGGGCGAAGCGCTCCGCCACCTTCAGGGCGACCTCGCGGCCCATGCGGGTCGAGCCGGTGGCCGACACGATGGGGACCAGCGGGCTGGCGACCAGCGCCTCGCCGACGTCGCGGCCGCCGTTGACGACCTGCAGCAGGTCCGCCGGGGCGTCGCCGAAGCGGGCCACCGCGCGCTCGAAGATGCGCTGGCAGGCGAGCGCGGTCAGCGGGGTCTTCTCCGACGGCTTCCAGATCACCGGGTCGCCGCAGACCAGCGCCAGGGCGGCGTTCCAGGCCCAGACCGCGACCGGGAAGTTGAAGGCGGAGATCACCGCGCAGGGGCCCATCGGGTGCCAGGTCTCGCGCATCGCGTGGCCCGGACGCTCCGACGCGATGGTCAGGCCGTAGAGCTGGCGGGACAGGCCGACCGCGAAGTCGCAGATGTCGATCATCTCCTGGACCTCGCCCAGCCCCTCCTGGACGATCTTGCCCATCTCCAGCGTGACGAGACGGCCAAGATCCTCCTTGGCGTCGCGCAGCTCCTCGCCCAGCAGGCGGACCAGCTCGCCGCGGCGCGGCGCCGGGACGGAGCGCCACGCCTCGAAGGCGCGCTGGGCGCGGGCGGCCACCTCCGGAATCTCCGACGCCGGGGTGACCGGCGCCACGCCCAGCGCGGCGCCGTCGATGGGCGAGCGGACGGACAGGCCGGCCCCGTCGGCGGGAAGCTCAAGGCCGAGGCGGGAGAGAAGGTCGCGGTGCTGCATGGAAAAGGTCCTCGGTGTAAGGCAACCGGTGGAGGTGTGGCGCGCACTGTAACCCTCTCCCCTCTGGGGAGAGGGTGGCCCGGAGGGCCGGTGAGGGGGATGTGCGTAACGGAATGTCCGGCACAAGGGCAACCCCCTCACCCTAACCCTCTCCCCGGAGGGGAGAGGGTACTTAAAGTGGTCAGCGCTGGCGCCCGGCGGCGCGGATGTCGGACAGGCTGCGGTTCGGCGTCAGGGCCTCGGGGTCGAGTTTGACGTGCAGGAGGGCCGGCCGGCCGGCGGCGCGGGCGCGCTCGAAGGCCGGGGCGAACTCCTCCGTCCGCTCCACCGTTTCGCCATGGCCGCCATAGGCGCGGGCGAGGGCCGCGAAGTCCGGGTTGGTCAGGGCGGTGCCGGACACGCGGCCTGGATAATCGCGCTCCTGGTGCATGCGGATGGTGCCGTACATGCCGTTGTCGATGACCAGCACGATGAGGTTGGCGCCCTCCTGCACGGCGGTGCCGAACTCCAGACCGGTCATCTGGAAGCAGCCGTCGCCGGCGAAGCAGACCACGTCCCGCTCCGGGTGGAGCAGCTTGGCCGCGACGGCGGCGGGCAGGCCGTAGCCCATCGACCCGCAGACCGGCGCCGCCTGGGTGGCGAAGCGGCGGAAGCGCCAGAAGCGGTGGATCCAGGTGGCGTAGTTGCCGGCGCCGTTGGTCAGGATGGCGTCGTCGGGCAGGGTGTCGCGCAGCCAGGACATGACGGCGCCCATCTGGACATCGCCGGGGATGGTGGCCGGCGGCTCGCTCCAGGCGGTGTAGGCGGCGTGCGCGGCCTCGGCCCGACCGGCCCAGGCGGGGGAGGCCGGCGCCTCCAGCCCGGCCACGGCGTCGAGGAAGCCTCCCGGCGTGGCGTTGATGGCGAGGTCGGGGTTGTATACGCGGCCCAGCTCCTCCGGCCCGGGATGGACGTGGATCAGCGTCTTGCCGGTCTCCGGGATCCCGAGCAGCCCGTAGCTCTGCGACGGCACCTCCGAGAAGCGGCCGCCAAGCAGCAGGATCACGTCGGCGTCCTTCACCAGGGCGACCAGCTTCGGGTTGATGCCCAGCCCGATGTCGCCCGCGTAGTTCGGATGCGTGTGGTCGAACAGCATCTGGCGGCGGAAGGTGACGGCCACCGGCAGCGCGAAGGTCTCGGCGAAGACGTGCAGCGAGGCCACCGCGTCCTCGGTCCAGCGGGAGCCGCCGGCGATGACCAGCGGGCGCTTCGCCCCGGCGAGCAGACGTCCGACCTCGGCGACCTGGGCGGGAGTCGGGGCGCTGTCCACCGGCTGGGCCGGGCGGGCGACGGCAACATCCGCCGTCTCCACCAGCATGTCCTCCGGCAGCACCAGGACGACCGGGCCGGGGCGGCCGGCGAGTGCCGTGTGGAAGGCGCGGCTGACCATCTCCGGCACGCGGTCGGCGCTGTCGATCTCGGCGACCCACTTGGCCATGCCGCCGAACATGAGCGTGTAGTCGACCTCCTGGAAGGCGTCGCGCCCGCGCATGCCGCGCTCGATCTGGCCGATGAACAGGATCATCGGGGTGGAGTCCTGCTGCGCCACATGGACGCCCGGCGCGGCGTTGGTGGCGCCGGGGCCGCGGGTGACGAAGCAGATGCCCGGCCGGCCGGTCAGCTTGCCCTCGGCCTCCGCCATCATGGCCGCACCGCTCTCGTGGCGGGCGTTGATCGTGCGGATCGGGGAATCGTGCAGCGCGTCCAGCACGGCGAGGTAGCTTTCGCCCGGCACGCAGAACACGCGCTCGACGCCCTGCGCCTCCAGCGCCTCGACGATCAACTGGCCTCCGGTCTTGCCATTGGTCTGCATGGCGCGCTCGTTCCTCGGCTGGGCGTTCAAATCCTCCTCAATCTGGCGGCAGGCCCCGCCCCGCGCAACCGACTTTCTTTCCCCAGGTCATGAGCTATAGTCATGACCCATGGGTCTGCAACGCCGCCTTCTCCCCTCCATGAGCGCGCTCTCCGCCTTCGAGGCGGCGGCGCGCACCGGCAGCTTCACCGCCGCGGCGCAGGAGCTGGCGCTGACCCAGGGCGCCGTCAGCCGCCAGATCAAGGCGCTGGAGGACCAGCTCGGCGTTCCGCTGTTCGTGCGCCGCGACCAGCGCGTGACCCTGACCCCGGCCGGCGAATCCTACGCGGCTGAGGTGCGCGAGGCGCTGCACCGGGTGGGCGCAGCGACGCTCAGGGTCATGACCGCGCCGCAGGGCGGCGTGCTGAAGCTGGCCGTTCTGCCGACCTTCGGCACGCGCTGGCTGGTGCCGCGCCTGCCCGCTTTCCAGGCGGCGCACCCGCAGGTCATCATCCATTTCATGACGAAGATGGAGCCCTTCGACTTCCGGTCGGAGGATCTGGACGCCGCCATCCATTTCGGCGCCGCCGACTGGCCCGGCGCCGTCTGCGAGCGGCTGATGGAGGAGGAGGTCCTGCCGCTCTGCGCCCCGTCCTTCCTGGCCGCCCACCCGATCCGAGCGGCGGCGGACCTCGTGGCGCTGCCCCTGCTGCACACGACCAGCCGCCCGGAGGCGTGGCGGGACTGGTTCGCCGCCCAGGGCATCGAGCGGCACGAAGGCGCCGGCATGTTCTTCGAGCAGTTCTCCACCACCGCCCAGGCGGCGATCACCGGGCTGGGGGTGGCGCTGCTGCCGACCCTGCTGGTGCAGGCGGAATTGCGGGACGGGGCGCTGGTCCCGGCGTTCGACCGGCCCTACCGCAACCCGGACCGCGCCTATCACCTCGTCCACCCGCCGTCACGGGCGCGTCACCCGCCGCTGGTGGCGTTCCGGGAATGGCTGCTTGGGCAGTCCGTGAGCAACACCCGAAGCGCTTGAGAAGACAGCGAAAATCCACTCGTCCGCGAGCGGGGCGGGGGAATGGGCCGGGGCGGGGCGTCCTCGTCAGGGCAGACAGGCCCTCTCCGTATGACGTTTTTGCTGCAAATTCATGACGCCCGGCGTTAAGAGGAAACGGCAGAACCGACCGAGAGAACCGTTTCCATGCTGCTGCTGCGCGCCATCCGCTCCATGATGCCCAAGGAAGAGCGGGTCATTGAGCAATTCATCGAGCAGGCCCGGCACATCGTTGACGCCGCCGCCGCCCTGGAAGCCGTCATGCAGGCCGGTCCGGAGGAGCGCGCCGACCGCACCGCCACGCTGAAGCGGATCGAGAAGGACGCCGACCGCGTCGCCAAGGACGCCGGGCGTGGGCTGCACCGCGCCTTCATCACCCCCTTCGACCGGTCGGAGATCCAGGCGCTCATCAACGCGCTCGACGACTGCATCGACCTGATGGACGAGGTGCCGGGCCTCGCCGCGCTCTACGGCATCGAGACCTTCGACGACCGGATGATGCGCATGGCGGCGATCGGCCGCAAACAGGCGGCCCTGCTGTCCGAGGTCATGCCGCTCTTGACCAAGATCTCCGTCCACGCCGACCGCATCCTGCACATCTGCGGCCAGATCTCCGACCTGGAGGACGAAGCCGACGAGATCCTGCGCGACGCCATGAAGTCGCTGATCGCCGAGCGCCCGGAGATGATCGACTTCCTGGGCCGCCGCGAGGTCTACGAACTGCTGGAGGCCGTCACCGACCGCTGCGACGACGTGGGCGACCTGATCGAAGGCATCACCCTGGATCAGGCGTAAGGGCGGTTCTCGTTCACGGACGGGGAGCGACAACCGCTCCCCGCTCACATACCGGCTCAGATCTCGACTCAAACCTGGGCCATGCCGCCATCGGCGAACAGTTCCACGCCGTTGACGAAGCTGCTGTCGTCGGACGCCAGGAAGACGGCGGCCTTGGCGATTTCGTCGGGATCGCCGACGCGGCCCAGCGGCACCTGCGCCGCCAGATAATCCACCAAGCCCTGCTGCTGCGCCGCGTCCGGACCGGCCAGCTCGACCAGACCCGGCGTGCGGATCGGGCCGGGGCTGAGCGTGTTGACGCGGATGCCGCGGTCCTTCAGATCGAGGATCCAGCTGCGGGCGAAGTTGCGCACCGCCGCCTTGCTGGCGCTGTAGACGCTGAAGGCCGCCGTGCCCATGCTGCCGGCGGTGGACCCGGCGAGGATCACCGACGCGCCCCGGCCGAGCAGGGGCAGCGCCTTCTGCACGGTGAACAGCACGCCCTTCACATTGCGGTTGAAGGTGTCCTCGTACTGCTCCTCGGTGATGGCGCCCAGCGGCAGCATGCCGCCACCGCCGGCGTTGGCGTACAGCACGTCGAGACGGCCCGCCTCGCTTTGGATCTGCGCATAGAGCCGGTCGAGATCGGCCAGATTGGAGGAGTCAGCCTGCACCCCCGTCGCCGTTCCGCCGGCGGCGCGGATCGCCGCGACCGCGGCCTCCAGTTCGGACGGGCGGCGGCCGGTGAGATAGACGGTCGCACCTTCGGCGGCAAAGCGCTTGGCCGCGGCGAGGCCGATGCCGCTGGTGGCGCCGGTGACGAGGGCGATCTTGCCGTCGAGCTTGCGTGACATCGGAAGTCTCCTTGGGACTGGGTTGTTCGCTGAAGACAAAGCTATCGACGGCGGGCACACATCGAAATAGAAACGACTGAAAACCATCGTTGCAGGATTGGCGATGTCGAAGCTGCCGGATTTCGAAGGGCTGGCGATGTTCGCCAAGGTGGTGGAGGAGCGTTCCTTCGCCGGTGCGGCCCGCGCCATGGGCGTGTCGGTCGCCACGGTGTCGCGCGCGGTCGGCCGGCTGGAGGAACGGTTGGGCGGGCGGCTGTTCAACCGCAGCTCCCGCCGGCTGGCCTTGACCGATTTCGGCCATTCCCTGGCCGAGCGCGCGATGCGCCTCTATGACGAGGCGGAAGCGGCCGAGAACGCGGCGCGCGAACTGTCCAGCCGCCCGCGCGGCCTGATCCGTCTGGCGGTGCCGATGTCGTTCGGGTTGCGCTGGGTGGCGCCCCTGCTGCCGGACTTCTTCCGTCTCTATCCGGAGATTTCCATCGACCTGCATCTGAGCGACGCGACCGTCGATCTGGTGGGGGAGGGCTTCGACGCCGCGCTGCGGATCGCCGTGCTGCCGGACAGCTCGCTGATCGCCCGGCGGCTGTGCGCCATCGCTCCCGTCGTCCTTGCCGCCCCCGGCTACATCGCCCGCCATGGCCTGCCCCGGCATCCCCGTGACCTGAAGGACCACCATTGCCTGGGCTACGCCTACCGGCGGCGCCAGGACATCTGGCATTTCACCAACGGCGCCGGCGAGGAGGAGAGCGTGACGCCGTCCGGTCCGCTGCGCGTCACCAACGCCGACGCCCTGGTGCCGATGCTCCTGGAGGGGCTGGCGATCGCCGAACTGCCGGAATTCATGGCCGCGGAGCATCTGGCGCGCGGGCGGCTGACCGCCATCCTGACCGACTGGTCGCTGCCGAAAGGCGGGCTCTACTTCGTCACCCCGTCGGCCCGCACGCGCCCGGCGAAGGTCGGGGCGCTTGCCGACTTCCTGGTCGAGCGCCTGTCCGAGCCGGGGTGGCGGCGGTCCATCGACGCGGGCAAGGCCTAACACGTTCCGGTTATGGTTAACGGTACATAAACCAATTCACGGCTAATTTCGAAGCATCGCCGCTCCGATCCCGAGAGATTGCCGCCGTGAAGCTGCGCCTCGTCACCGCCGCCGCCCTTTGCGCCTTCCTCGCGATCCCGGGGGCCATGACCACCGGACGGACCGCGCAGGCCGCGGGCGACCCCGCCCCCTACGGCCACAGCACGGAGGCGGAGGAGGTCGACCGCTTCGTCCGGGCGCTGCGGACCATCCGCGGCCAGTATGTCGAGCCGCTGACCGACCACGAGCTGGTGGACATCGCCATCAAGGCCATGGCCGGGCGGGACCGCTACTCCGCCTATCTCGACGACGGCGAATACCGGCAATTGCAGGCGTCGAACGACGGCGCCTTCGCCGGGCTGGGCATCCGCTACGAGGCCCACGGCACCCGCGTCCGCATCGCCGAGACGGTGCCCGACTCCCCCGCCGAGGCCGCCGGGCTGCGCTCCGGCGACCTGATCCTGGCGGTGGACCAGCAGCCGGTGGGCGGGGCGGAACTGGCGACCGTCAAACAGATGCTGAGCGGGCCGGAGGGGGCGGCGGTGTCGCTGACCGTCCTGCGCGCCGGGACGCCGGACCCCTTCGAGGTCAGCGTGGTCCGCGCCAAGCTGCGCGTCCCCTCGGTCCGGCTGGGCGCCGTCGGGACGGTGGGCTACATCCGCATCGCCCGCTTCGACCGCCAGACCGCCACCGGGGTCAGCACGGCCATCCGCTCGCTGCGCGACCGGATCGGGCCGGACATCGGCGGTTTCATCATCGACCTGCGCGACAACCCCGGCGGGCTGGTGCAGGCGAGCGTCCGCGTCGCCGACTCCTTTTTGGACAAGGGAACGATCCTGACCGCCCGCGGCCCCGGGCGCGGGGCGGACAAGACCTACATCGCCACGCCGGGCGACGAGACGGACGGCCTGCCGCTGGTGGTGCTGGTCAACGGGCGCTCCGCCTCCGCCGCCGAGATCCTGACCGGGGCGCTGAAGGACCACCGGCGCGCGACGGTGATCGGCACGACGACCTTCGGCAAGGGGATCATCCAGAGCGTCATCCCCTTCGACAGCGGGGCGCTGAAGCTGACCACGGCGCGCTATTACACGCCGTCGGGCCAGTCCATCCACCAGATCGGCATCCAGCCCGACGAGACCATCGCCGAGCCGGCCGCCGCGGAGGACGGGTCGTCCGTCCCGGCATCCGGGGGGATTCCCAACGCGGCCAACGATCAGGTCTTCGCCCGCGCGCTGTCCATTCTTCGTCCCCCGTCCACTCTTCATCCCCAGTCAGCGGGGCTCCGCTGACGGATCAGAAGATCACCTCGCCGGCCAGCAGGGCGAGGACCAGGAAGACCAGGAAGATGATCAGCGCGATTCCGAAGAGGATCTTCGCGACTCCCGCGGTGGCCGACGACACGTTGGTGAAGCCGAGCGCACCGGCGACCAGAGACACCACGAAAAAGATCAACGCCCATTTCAGCATGGACCGCTCCTGCGTTTCCCGAAACCCGCCGGTCCGTCCGGCAGGGTAGGAACCTCGCGAACCGCCGCGGGTTCCCGCGGCGGCCGGTCCGCCCCTCCCTATTCGTCAGGGTCCGGAATTCCGCAGGATAGCCGTTCCGTTGCGGATTACCACCCGGTGCCGGAGCGGTTCGGCAGCGATTGGCGCGTCATGCCCTGGTCCATGCCGGACTCGTTGGGCGACCGCGTGCGGCTTTGCGGCTCGCTCACGCCCGACCCGCCGTAAGAACCGCCGTTATAGGGACCGGAGCTGGAGCTGGTGGCGTTCGGGTTGACGTTGGGCTCGTCCACGCCCTGGCTGCCGGACGTGCCGCCGCCCGTCAGGCCGCTGCCGGAGCCGCCGCTGTTCATCCCGCTGCTGTTCGTGCCGCCATCCATGCCCGAACAGGCGGTCAGAAGCATCGCGGCCGACGCCGCGATCATCAGATTGCGCATGACGCACTCCCTACGCTGATGTCTTGAAGGTCCAGCCCTTCTCAACGGACCCGGTCCGGGAGGGTTCCGGTTTCGAAAGCCCGGACACCCGTGGGCGACTCAGCGTCCGGCGGCTTGGCGACGGAGGGCCTTCAGTTCGTCGAACCGCGCGGTGACGTCGCGCATGACCGCCGCCATCCCCAGCATCGCGCCGTCCGCGTCCTTCAGCGGCACGATGGTGAACTCCACCGAGATGCGGGTTCCGTCCTTGCGCGTCGCCGGCACCGACAGAAGATCGCCGTTGCCGTAACGGCTCTCGCCCGTCTTCATCACCTGATCGTAGCCGTCCCAATGGCGTTGGCGCTGGCGGTCGGGAATGATGATGTCCAGCGACTGGCCGAGCGCCTCGTCGGCGGTAAAGCCGAACACGCGCTCGGCCCCCGCGTTCCAGAAACGGATGATGCCCGCGCGGTCGGAATAGGCGATGGCCTCGGCCGGGCTGTTCAGCAGCGCCAGCCCCAACTGTTGCAGATCGTTCTCGGTCATAGGTTCCCCCCTCGTTTCTGTGTTGCGGTCAAATGTCCAGAACCAGGCGTGCGCTGCGTGCGCGCGACACGCAGATCATCATCGTCTTTCCGGCGGCGCGTTCGGCGTCGGACAGGACGCTGTCGCGATGGTCGGGCTCCCCCTCCAGCACCGCCGTCTCGCAGGTGCCGCAGATGCCCTGCTCGCACGACGAGGCGACGGAAACACCCGCGGCGTCGAGCGCGTCCAGCACGCTGACCCCCTCCTTCACCGCGACGGTCACGCCGGAGCGGGCGCAGACGACCTCGAAGCGATCGTCCGGGGCCGAGTCACGCCCGGCATCCGCGCGCGGCGTGAACCACTCGAAGCGCACGTCCTGCGACGGCCGCGCCGCGTCCGCGACCGCGTCCATCAGGCGCTGCGGGCCGCAGCAGTAGACGAGGGTGTTGTCGGGCGTCGCCGCGAGCAGATCGGCCACGGCCAGCCGTCGGCCTTCGTCCGCGGCGTGGAGCACCACGTCGCCGTTGCCCAGTTCGCGAAGCTCTGTGAGGAACGGCGCCTCGGCCGCGCTGCGCACGCAGTAATGCAGGACCCAGTCGGCGTCCCGGTGCGACGCCGCGCGGATCATCGGCAGCAGGGGCGTGATGCCGATGCCCCCGGCGATGAACAAATAGCGCGGGGCGGCGTCGAAGCGGAAATTGTTGCGCGGCGGAGCGACGGTGACGGCG
The DNA here is from genome assembly GCF_007827815.1 of Azospirillum brasilense. Taxonomy (GTDB): domain Bacteria; phylum Pseudomonadota; class Alphaproteobacteria; order Azospirillales; family Azospirillaceae; genus Azospirillum; species Azospirillum brasilense_C. The sequence goes on along the minus strand of NZ_VITH01000014.1, from coordinate 92,529 downwards.
GTGCCGAGCCGCAATTCCCCATGGATGAAGCGCGATCCCCGCCCGCCCGGCTGATTGAGCACGGCGATCCAGTAGGCTGAGCGGTCCGCCGGGTCGCCGCACAGCGAGTAGGAGCGCACCGCCCCGTCCGGCAGATGCACGTCGATGTGCGCGCCCGGCTCGTAGGGCGGCAGGTCTTCGCCGTCCGGGTCGCGAAGCTCCACCAGCAGCACCTGCGGTGTGACGCGCGCCATATGATGGACGCGCATCGACCGCGTCGTTGCCGGCGACCGCTGCGCATTCTCCCTTTGACCGCTTGTCGTCATTCTTTCGCCCGTCCGGGTGGTTGCTCCATCCTGCACCCCGGCCTGCCTTCGGACGCCCGGACTGATCGGGGTATCGCTGGCATGCCAGATACATTATGGCCACTCTAGAACCTCAACTTAACTTGAGGTCAAGGGCTAAGAACGTCCTGCCGTTTGGGGAACCGTCCCGGCTCCGCTCGGTTGCCGATGGATCGAGCGACTTCATCACGACCGTTTGCGACGGAGACTCCTCTCATGGCGAGCACGGCTTCCGACATCCTGGTGGATGTTCTGGTGGATTGGGGTGTGGACACGATCTTCGGCATGCCCGGCGACGGCATCAACGGCATCGTCGAGGCATTGCGCCGCCGCCAGGACGAGATCCGCTTCATCCAGGTCCGCCACGAGGAGGCGGCGGCCTTCGCCGCCTGCGGCTACGCCAAGTTCACCGGGCGGCTGGGCGTGTGCATCGCCACCTCCGGCCCCGGCGGGCTGCATCTGCTGAACGGCCTCTACGACGCCAAGCTCGACCACCAGCCGGTGCTGGCGATCACCGGGCTGCAGTACCACGACCTCGTCGGCACCTACACCCAGCAGGACGTGGAGTTGGACAAGGTGTTCCAGGACGTCGCGCTCTACAACCAGCGCATCATGGGGGCGGCGCACGTCCGCAACATCGCCAACCTCGCCTGCCGCACCGCGCTCGCCCACCGCGGCGTGTCGCACATCACCATCCCCGTCGATTTGCAGGAGCAGGGCATCGGCGCCGACATGCGGGCGCCGCGCAACGTGAAGGGCCACAACACCGCCCTGTTCGCCCCCCAGCTTCCCGTCCCGTCGGAGGCGCAGACCCGCCGCGCCGTGGAGGTCCTCGACGCCGGCAAGCGTGTCGTGATCCTGGCCGGCCAGGGCGCGCTGAGGGCGACCGACCAGCTCGAACGGCTGGCCGACAAGCTCGGGGCAGTGATCGTCAAGGCGCTGCTGGGCAAGGCCGCGGTGCCGGACGACAGCCCCTTCACGACGGGGCAGGTCGGGCTGCTCGGCACCGCCCCCTCGCAGGAGGCGCTCGAGACCTGCGACACGCTGCTGATCGCCGGCTCGACCTTCCCCTACATCGAGTATTACCCGAAGCCGGGGCAGGCCCGCGCCATCCAGATCGACATCGACGCGGCGCGCATCGGCCTGCGCTATCCGGTGGAGGCCGGGCTGGTCGGCGATTGCGGGCTGGCCCTGGACATCCTGACCGAGCGGGTGCGGCGGCACGAGGACCGCTCCTTCCTGAAGACGGCGCAGGCGGGCAAGGCGGAGTGGATGAAATTGATGGAGGAGCGCGGCACCCGCCCCGACCTGCCGATGAAGCCGCAGGTCGTCGCGTGGGAGCTGGGCAAGCGCCTGTCCGACACGGCCATCGTCGCCTGCGACAGCGGCACCATCGCCACTTGGTGGGCGCGGCAGATTCCGGCGCGGCGCGGCCAGATGCACTCCCTGTCCGGCAACCTCGCCACCATGGCGCCGGGTGTCCCCTACGCCATCGCGGCGCAGCTCGCCCACCCCGAACGGCAGGTGATCGCCTATGTCGGGGACGGCGGCTTTTCCATGCTTATGGCTGACTTCGCCACGGCGGTGAAGTACAAGCTGCCGATCAAGGTCATCATCAACAACAACAACTCGCTCGGCCAGATCAAGTGGGAGCAGATCGCCATGCTCGGCAATCCCGAGTATGTCTGCGACCTCCAGCCCATCGACTTCGCCAAGGTGGCCGAGGCCTGCGGCGGCCGGGGCTTCACCATCACCGACCCGAAGGATTGCGGCGCCACGCTGGACGCCGCACTCGCCCATCCCGGACCGGTGGTGGTGGATTGCCTCGTCGACACCAACGAGCCGCCGATGCCGCCGAAGGTGCAGGCCAAGCAAGCCCTGCACTTCACCGAGGCGCTGGCCCGCGGCACCCCCGACGCCCTGAAGATCGCCGCCACCGTCTTCAAGGGCCGCGCCCGCGAGGTGATCTGAGGAACGACCCGGTTGGAACGGGGCGCCCGCTCAGGCGGCGCGCCCCGCCCCCGGCTGGACGCCCTGCTGCGATCCCTGCTGGGGCGCCGCGTCGGTCATCGCGTAGTTGCGCCCGAAGCGGTTGGCGATGAAGTCGGCGTAGCGCACCTCCTCCTGCTTCACGAAGCCCCGCTGCGGCAGCGTGCCGTCGGCCAGCAGGTCGAGCACGGCGCACATGCCCGACGCGGTGGTGATCTGGATGCCGTTGTAGAAGGTGCCGCCGATCTCCCGCCCGTAGATCTTGTTGGCGTAGGTTTCCTGGAGCAGCCGCCCCCGCTTCGTCCCGGTCACCGTCACGAAGATCAGCACGACGTCCTGGAGCGTGGCCGGGATCGAATGCTCCAGGATGTCCTTCAGCAGCTCCCGCCGGCTGCCCAGCCGCAGGTCGTGCAGCAGCGCCTTCATCAGGTCGCGGTGCCCCGGATAGCGGACGGAGCGGTAGTTGAGCGTCCGCACCTTGCCCGCCAGCGTCTCGCACAGCGTGCCCAGCCCGCCCGAGGTGTTGAACGCCTCGTACAGCACCCCGTCGAGGGAGAACTCCTCGCGCTCCTCCAGCGGCGGGACGGAGACGAGGCGGCCTTCGACGATGGCCTCGCAGGGCTCCAGATACTCGTTGATGACGCCCTCGGTGCTCCAGGTCAGGTTGTAGTTCAGGGCATTGGACGGGTATTTCGGCAGGGCGCCGACGCGCATCCGCACCGTGTCCAGCGTGTCGAAGCGCGAGGCCACGTCGTTGGCGACGATGGAGATGAAGCCCGGCGCCAGCCCGCACTGCGGGATGAAGGCCGAGCGCGCGCCGTCGGCCAGCTCCTTGACGCGCCGCGTGCTCGCCACGTCCTCGGTCAGGTCGAGGTAGTGGGTGCCGGCGTCCCGCGCCGCCTCCGCCACGCCGACGGTCAGGTGGTAGGGCAGCGCGCTCAGCACCGCGAACTTGCCGTGCATTGCCTCGGCGAGACCGGCCGGGTCGGCGGCGTCCACCACGCGCGTCTCCATGCGCGGGTGGGCGGGCAGCCGCTCCAGCGCGTCGGCTGAACGGTCGGCGACGGTCACCCGGTAATCGCCCGTGGCCTTCAGGAAGTCGCCGATGGTCTCGCCGATCTTGCCGCCGCCCATCAGAAGAATGTCGCGCATCGTCCCGTACCCCCTGCTGTCTGGTTTGCCGCTTTCTGGTTCGCGGCGTTATGACGCAATCTTGACCGGACGGCCTGTCGATGTGCAGGCTGCAGGGTGCCGAAACGCCCGACTATGCTCGGCGGATTGACGGAAAGGCCGGCGATATGATGGACGAGCTGGATCAGCGGCTTCTCGACGCGCTTCAGGACAACGCACGGGAGCCCACCGCCGCGCTGGCCCGCCGCCTGCGCGTGTCGCGCAGCACGGTGCAGAGCCGCATCCAGCGGCTGGAGGAGCGCGGGGTGATCGCCGGCTACACGGTGCGGCTGTCGGACGAGACGGCGCGCCGGATGATCCGCGCCCACGTCTCCCTCAACCTGTCGCCCAAGCTGACCGCCGCCGTGGTCCAGGCGCTGAAGCGGATTCCGGAGGTGCGGGCGCTCCACGCCATCAGCGGCGCGCACGACCTGATCGCCGTGGTGCGGACCGGAACGATGGAGGAGATGGACGCGCTGATCGACCGCATCGGCGCCATCGACGGCATTGAGCGGACGACCTCGTCGATCATCATGGCGACGAAGTTCGAGCGGTGAGAAAAGGGCTGTTCGCCTTTCGTGTTTGGAAAGCAAAAAGGGTGCGAACACACCGCACGGCGCGTTCGTCCGTTTCCAAGCCCCGTCGAGGTCGGCCCCCTCAGGCTTGTGCTTCGCCGCGCCTCTCCTGCATCGTGCGTTGCGGTTGGAGACAAGGGATGAGAGCACGATGGCTGTTCAGTTCGAACGGGTAACACCGATTTTGCCGGTCCGCGACGTGCGCGCAGCGCTCGCCCATTACCGGCGTCTTGGCTTCGAGGCGTCCACCTACAATGATTCGGATGAGGACCCCATTTACGGCTTTCTTGCCTGGGGCGACGTGAGCCTTCACGTGGCGCGGGTTCCCGACCTGGAACCGGCACGCTCAACGGCGGCCTGCTATCTCTACGTCAACGACGCCGACGCGTTGTATGCGGCGTGGCAAGCCGCCGAAGTTGATGGTCGTCTGACCGCCCTTGCCGACACGCCCTATGGCCTGCGCGAGTTTGCCCACATCGATCCGGACGGCAATCTGCTGCGGATCGGCGCGCCCATGACTCCGAACCCCACATAAGGTCGCAGCCGGGGCTCTGCTTCGCGGAGGGTCGGATCAACCGCGGCATGCGAACAGCCGAAAAAAGAAAGCCCCTCTCCCTGGATGGGAAGAGGGGCTTCTTTCCGGAGTGACGGCGCTTACACCATGCCCGAGCGGGTGAAGGGCAGGTGGTGCAGGCGCTTGCCGGTGGCGGCGAAGACCGCGTTGGCGACCGCCGGGGCGGCGGTCGGCACGCCGGGCTCGCCAACGCCGGTCGGACGGGCGGAGGAGGGGAGGATGTGCACCTCGACCGGCGGCATCTCCGAATTGCGGAGCGGCTGGTAGGTGTCGAAGTTGCTCTGGTCCACCAGCCCGCCGGTCAGCGTGATCTCGTCGCGCAGCGCGTGGCCGATGGCCCAGCCGGTGCCGCCGGAGATCTGCGCCTCGACGATGTTGGGATTCACGACCTGCCCGCAATCCACCGCGCAGACCACGCGGTCGATGGTGATGCGGCCCTTGTCGTCCACCGAGACCTCGGCGACGTGGGCGACGAAGCTGCTGAAGCTCTCATGCACGGCGATGCCGCGGCCCTTGCCCTTGGGCAGCGGCTGGCCCCAGCCGGCCTTCTCGGCCGCCAGCTTCAGCACGCCCAGCAGGCGCGGGTGGTCCTTCAGCATCTCCAGCCGGAAGGCCACCGGGTCCTTGCCCGCCGCCGCCGCCAGCTCGTCGATCATCACCTCCTTGGCGTAGGCGGTGTGGGTGTGGCCGACCGAGCGCCACCACAGGGTGGTGACCGGGGACGCCGGCGACTGCAGATCGACGTACAGGTTCGGCACGGCGTAGGCCATGTCCGAGGACCCCTCGACCGAGGTCGCGTCCACGCCGTTCTTGACCATGACGGCTTCGAACGGGGTGCCCTCCATGAAGCTCTGCCCGACGATCTTCTGCCGCCACGCCACCAGCTTGCCGGAGGCGTCGAGGCCGGCCTTCACCTTGTGCAGGAACAGCGGGCGGTAGCGGCCGCCGTGGATGTCGTCCTCGCGCGTCCACACCAGATGGACCGGCGCCTTGCCATAGGCCTTGGCGATGGACACCGCCTCGGCGATGTAGTCGGCGTCGGTCGTGGCGCGGCGGCCGAAGCTGCCGCCCGCCCAGACGGTGTTGATGACCACCTGCTCCGGCTTGCAGCCCAGCATGGCGGCAACGACCTTCTGCTCGACCCCCTGGAACTGCGAGCCGGCCCAGATGGTGCAGCCGCCGTCCGGGGTCAGCTCGACGGTCGCGTTCAGCGGCTCCATCGGGGCGTGGGCGAGGTACGGGAAGACGAACTCCGCCTCCACCACCTTGGCGGCGCCGGCCAGCGCCTTCGCGGCGTCGCCGGTGTCGGTGGCCACGTTGCCCGGCTGGTCGGCCAGCTTGCGGTAGTCGGCGAGCATCTCGTCGGTGCCGCGCATCTCCGCCTTGGCGTCGTCCCACTCCACCGTCAGCGCCTCGCGGCCCTTCATGGCGGCCCAGGTGTTCTTGGCGACGACGGCGACGCCCCTCGGCACGGTCAGCACCTCCAGCACGCCCGGCACCTGCTTCGCCGCGGCGGCGTCCACCGACTTCACCGTGCCGCCGAAGCGGGGGGAGCGGGCCATCACCGCCGTCACCTGGCCGGGGCGGCGGATGTCCATGGCGAAGATCGCCGTGCCGTCGGTCTTGGACACATGGTCCAGCCGGTGCAGCGACGGGTTGCCGATCAGCGTGTAGTCCTTGGCGTCCTTCAGCGCGACGTTCTGCGGGACGGGCAGCTTCGCCGCGTCCTCCGCCAACTCGCCGAAGCGGGCGCTGCGGTTCGAGGCGGCGTGGCGGACGACGCCCTTCTCCACCGTGACGGAGGAGGCCGGAACCGACCAGCGCGCCGCGGCGGTGGCGACCAGCATGGCGCGGGCGGCGGCGCCGGCCATGCGCAGCTCGTCCCAGCTGTTGGCGACGGCGGTGGAGCCGCCGGTGCCCTGGATGCCGAAGAAGTGGTTGGCGTAGAGCGCGCCGTCCGCCGGGGCGAAGGCGCCGCGCATCTGCGCCCAGTCGGCGTCAAGCTCCTCCGCGACGATGGTGGTCAGGCCGGTCATGATGCCCTGGCCCTTGTCCAGATGCTTGACCAGCACGGTGACCGTGTCGTCGGCGGCGATGCGGATGAAGGCCTGCGGGCGCGGGTCCGCCGGGCCGACCACCTTGGGGGCGGCGGCCTCGCTGGCGAACCCCGTCCGGGGCAGCATGGCGCCGAGAACCAGGGCGCCGCCGGCCCCCTTGAGGAAGCCGCGGCGCGAGGGGGCGGCGACGTCCGCCGCCGCCTGCTTGATGAGCTGGTTCAGCATGGCTCAGGCCCCCATCGCCTTGGCGGCGTCCTTGATGGCCGCGCGGATGCGCGGGTAGGTGGCACAGCGGCAGACGTTGCCGTCCATCGCCGCGTCGATGTCGTCGTCGGTGGGGTTGCGGTTGTCGGTCAGCAGCGCCACGGCGCTCATGATCTGGCCGGACTGGCAATAGCCGCACTGCACCACGTCCAGCTTCTGCCAAGCGGCCTGGACGGCCTCGGCGGCTTTGCCGGACACGCCCTCGATCGTGGTGATCTTGGTGCCGGCGGCGGATTCCGCCGGGGTCTGGCAGGCGCGGATCGGCGTGCCGTCCATGTGGACGGTGCAGGCGCCGCACTGGGCGATGCCGCAGCCGAACTTGGTGCCGGTCAGGTTCAATTCGTCCCGCAGGACCCACAGAAGCGGCATGTCGCCGGGCACGTCGACGTCCCGGTCCTGCCCGTTGATGTTCAAACGAATCATCGGATGATCCCTGTCTCTCGACTCTGCCTGTCGGGTATTATGGTGCGGGCCTTCGGCGGGCATTCCTTTGCGTGAATCCCAGCGTCGGAAAGACCGTGTGCAGTATGATCCCGTCCGGCGGGTGCGGCGAACAGCCCAGCGTGGGAGTCGGGCTTTTGCGGAAGCGCCCGACCGATCCGTTCGTTCGGCCCGCAAACGTGACCACGATCATCCTAACCGCTTCGCTGCGAGCCGAATAGCCGGTACAATCCGCTTGAGCTTATGAATTTGGTGCATGAATGAACCGGAACGACCTCGGCGATCTGGCGGCCTTCGCCGTCGTGGCGGAGGAGGGGAGCTTCACGCGGGCGGCGGCCCGGCTGGGCATGTCCCAATCCGCGCTCAGCCACGCCATGAAGGCGCTGGAGGACCGGCTGGGCCTGCGCCTGCTGGCCCGCACGACCCGCAGCGTGTCCACGACGGAGGCCGGGCAGCGCCTGCTCCGCACGCTGCGGCCGGCGCTGGACGACATCGCCGCCGGGCTGGCCGCGGTCGGGGAGCTGCGCGAGAAGCCCGCCGGCACGCTGCGCCTCACCACCGGCAAGCACGCCGCCGTCCGGGTGCTGTGGCCCGTGCTGTCGCGCTTCCTGGCCGACTATCCGGAGGTGCAGGTGGAGCTGTCCATCGACAGCAGCCTGACCGACATTGTGGCCAGCCGCTTCGACGCCGGGGTCCGGCTGGGCGAGCAGGTCGAGAAGGACATGATCGCGGTGCGCATCGGCCCCGACATCCGGGCGGCCATCGTCGGCGCGCCCGCCTACTTCGCGAAGCATCCGGTGCCCTGTGCCCCGCAGGATCTGGCCGCGCACGACTGCATCAACTACCGCTTCACCACCTCCGGCGCCGTCTATGTCTGGGAGTTCGAGGAGGACGGCCATCCGGTGAACGTCCGGGTGTCGGGATCGCTGGTGTCCAACGATATGGACGTCATCATGGCCGCCGTGCTGGACGGGCGGGGGCTGGCCTACATCTTCGAGGACGAGGTGGCGGAGCATGTCGCCGCCGGGCGGCTGGTCCGCGTGCTGGACGACTGGTGCACCCCGTTTCCCGGCTATTACCTCTACTACCCCAGCCGCCGGCAGATCCCGCCGGCCCTGGCCGCGCTGGTCGACGCGCTGCGCTACCGCCTGTAGCGTCCGTGCAACTTACACATGATGATTCCGCGTTCCGGGCGGATCCGAAAAAGGATTATTAACGTACCAAAAGAATAAGGTAATTCGGATCAAGCGGCACCGAGCCGCCGGAACGGGATGAACGCCGGATGATGCGTGTGTATGCCTGCATAACCCAGCAGCACGATCTGTGGCTTGTGCTGCTGGCGGGGGCGGTCTGTGGATTCGGCGCCTGGGTGTCCCTGAACCTCGCCCGCCGCGCCGCGGCGGCGGTGGGGCGGGCGCGCCGGGGCTGGCTGGCCGGGGCGGCGACCGCGACCGGCGGCGGCGTCTGGGCGACCCATTTCATCGCCATGCTGGCCTTCCGGACAAGCCTGCCCATGGGCTACGACGTCGGGCTGACCGTCCTGTCGAGCCTGATCGCCATCGGCGGCGCCGCGGTGGGCATCCGCCACGCCATCGGCGGCGGGCGGCTGGCCGCCCCGCTGGGCGGCGCCATCGCCGGGGCGGCGGCGACCGCCATGCATTTCACCGGCATGGCGGCGCTCCAGGTGCCGGCCAACCTGCATTACGACCCGGCCTACGTCGCGGTGTCGCTGGGGCTGGGCGTCCTGCTCGCCGGGGCGGGCTTCACCGCCGCCCTGCGCATCGGGTCGCTGAAGGGACTGGCGGCCGGCGCCGTCCTGCTGGCGCTGGGCATCTGCGGGCTGCATTTCACCGGCATGGCCGGCGTCACGCTGTTCCCCGACCCGCTGCACGACCTGTCCGACCAGATCATGGAACCGGGCCTGCTGGCGGTCGCCATTGCGGTCACGGCCACGGTGGTGATGGCTCTGGGCCTCGCCGGGGCCATCGTGGACCAGCGGCTGGCCGCGCGCACGGCGCACGAGGCGGCCCGTCTGCGCGCCAGCGAGGAACGGTTCCGCCAGCTCGCCGACGCCACGACGGAAGGCATCGTGATCCACCGCGACGGGGTGGTCCTCGACGTCAACCGTGCCATGGCGGAGCTGCTGGGCAAGCCGCAGGCGGATTTCATCGGCCGGTCCATGCTGCGCTTCGTGGTGCAGAACCGCCGCTCCGACATCGAGCGCAAGCTGACCCACCCGACCTCCGAGCGGGTGGAACTGGACCTGCTGCACGACGACGGCACGCTGGTGATGGTCGAGGCGCACGGGCAGGACATCACGCACGAGGGCCGTCCCGCCCGCGTTGTCGCCGTCCGCGACATCCGCGAGCGCAAGCGGGCGGAGGAGCGCATCCGCCACATGGCCAACCATGACCTGCTGACCGGCCTGCCCAACCGCTCCCTGTTCCTCGACCGGCTGAACGGCGCGCTGACCAGCGCGGGGCGGGCGCGCACCGGGGTGGCGGTGCTCTATCTGGATCTCGACCGCTTCAAGGCGGTGAACGACCTGCTGGGCCACCCGGCGGGCGACCGGCTGCTGCAGGAGATGGCGCGCCGCATGCTGGAGGCGGTGCCCAGCCACGACACGGTGGCGCGGCTGAGCGGCGACGAGTTCGCCGTGCTGCACCGCATCGCCCAGCCGGGCGAGGCTTTGGCCCTGGCCGACCGGCTGGTCAAGACGCTGGGCCTGCCCGCCGAGCTGGACGGCCAGCGCATGGTGGTCGGGGCGAGCGTCGGCATCGCCCTGTTCCCCCAGGACGGCGGCGGGGCGGAAGCGCTGCTCCAGCACGCCGACACCGCCCTCTACCGCGCCAAGTCGGAGGGGCGGAACACCTTCCGCTTCTTCGAGGCGGAAATGGACGAGCGTCTGCAGGCCCGCCGCGGCCTGGAGCGCGACCTGCGCCAAGCGCTGAGCGACGGCGCGCTCAGCGTCCATTACCAGCCGCTGGAGGATTGCCGGACCCACAGTGTCCTGGGGTTCGAGGCGCTGGTGCGCTGGAAGCACCCGGATCGCGGCATGATCCCGCCGTCGGAGTTCGTGCCGCTCGCCGAGGAGAGCGGGCTGGTCATGCAGCTCGGCGAGTTCGTTCTGCGCACCGCCTGCCGGGACGCCCGGAACTGGCCCGATCCGGTCAAGGTGGCGGTCAACCTGTCGCCGGTCCAGTTCCGCCATTCCGACCTGCCGGCCACCATCCTCGGCATCCTGGAGGAGGAGGGGATGGCGCCGCACCGGCTGGAGATCGAGGTGACCGAGGGGGTGATGATCGACGACACCGAGCGCGCCCTGGCCGCGCTGACCGCGCTGAAGACCGCCGGGGTCCGCATCGCGCTCGACGATTTCGGCACGGGCTATTCCAGCCTCAGCTACCTGCAGAAATTCACGTTCGACAAGCTGAAGATCGACCGCTCCTTCGTCCAGCTGATGGCGGAGAACCGCGAGTCCCTGTCGATCATCCGCACCATCCTGGCGCTCGCCAAGAGCCTGGACATCGCCGTCACGGCGGAGGGCGTGGAGACGGAGGAGCAGCGGACCCTGCTGAAGAACGAGTCCTGCAACCAGCTCCAGGGCTATCTGATCGGGCGCCCGGTCCCGGCCTCCGAACTGGCGCGCTTCTACGAGCCGGCGTGAGGGGAGCCGGCGTGAGGGGAGCCGGCGTGAGGGCGGGCCGGCCGCCCCACGGCACGGGATGATGTGACGGAACCGTTGGACAAACGGACGGAGGCCGCCGCACAGTGTCCCCCGCCATGACCGGATTGCGTGCCTTCGCCAAGCGTCTCCTTGCCGCTCTTCTGCTGCTTCCCGTCCTGTCGCCGGAAAGCGCGGCCGGGCGGGAGACCCGCACCGCCGTCACGGTGCTGACCTCTTTCCCATCCGGCTTCTACGAGCCGGTGCGCGAGGCGTTCGAGGCCACGCATCCGGACTGGCGCCTGCGCATCGTCAACACCAAGACCACCGCCGCGATCAGCCAGTTGCAGGAGCGGAGCGACGATGGGGTGGACGTCTTCTGGGCGTCCGCCCCCGACGCCTTCGAGGTGCTGAAGGCGGCCAAGCGTCTGCAGCCGCTCGCCCCGCGTCCGACAGGGGCGCCGCCGACGGTCGGGAACCAGCCGATCAACGATCCGGACGGCGCCTATCTCGGCTTCGCGCTGTCGGGCTACGGGCTGCTGTGGAACCAGCGCTATCTGGACCGCCACGGCCTGCCGGCGCCCAAGCGGTGGGAGGACCTGCGCCACCCCGCCTACGCCCGGCATCTCGGCATCACCGCCCCGTCGCGGTCGGGCACCATGCATCTGATGGTCGAGACCGTGCTGCAGATGCAGGGGTGGGAGCGGGGTTGGGCGACGTGGCTGGAGATCGCCGGCAACCTTGCCACGGTGACGGCGCGCAGCTACGGCGTGGTCGACGGCGTCGCCAAGGGTCGCTTCGGCGTCGGGTTGAGCATCGACTTCCTTGGGCAAACCGCCGGGTCGGACGAGGAGGACCTGCGCTTCGCCTATCCCGCCGACAGCCTGTTCCTTCCCGCCAGCGTGGCGCTGCTGCGCGGCGCGCCGAACCCGGAGGGGGCCGGGGCCTTCATCGACTTCCTGCTGTCGCCGGCCGGTCAGGCGCTGCTGGTGCGCCCGGACATCCAGCGGCTGCCGGTGCGGCCCGACGCCTACGCGGCGGCCCCCGCCGGCTATCCCGACCCCTACCGGACGGAGACCGGGGACGACCTGTTCCTGTTCGACCGCGCCCTGTCCGGCGCCCGCTACGAGCTGGTGAACCTGCTGTTCGACGAGCTGGTGACCTTCCGGGTCAAGACGCTGAACCGGGTCTGGCAGCTGATCCACGAGGGGGAGGCGCGCTTGGCCGCCCTCTATGGCGCCGCCGCCCACGAGCCGGTGGCGGCCGACCTGCTGCGCGCCGCGCGGGCGGCGGCCACCGCCGTCCCGGTCTCCGCCGTGGAGGCCGCCGACCCGGCCTTCTCCATGGCGCTGCGCCGCCCGGCGCGCGGGCTTCCCGTGTCCAGCCGGCAGGCGGAGCTGGAGGCGGCGTGGCGGGCCTTCTCCCGGCAGCGGCTGGACGAGGCGCTGGCCCTGGCCGAGCGCGCGCTGATCATCCTGCGCGTGGCCAGCGGCGAAGGGGTCTGGCCGTGAGCGCGGAGGCCGTCGCCGGGCGGGGTCCCGGTCCCGTGCGGTTCGGCATCCGGGCACGGCTGCTGCTGGCCTTCGTCGCGGTGGCGTTGTTGTCGGTGGTCGCCTGCGGGCTGGGCTGGCTGTCCTACGACCGGCTGGGCGGCACGCTGGACGAGTTCGCCGAGAGCCATCTCCCCGCCCTGGGCCTCGCCGCGCGCCTGGCGGAGGAGGGCGGCAGCATCATCGCCACCGCACCGATCCTCGCCAACGCCCAGACGGAACCGGAGCTGGGGGCCATCCGCGACGCGCTGGGCCGCCGGCTCGCCGCGCTGCGCGCGCTGGCGGCGGAAGGGGAGCGCGGCGTCCCTGGGCTGCGGCCGCTGGTGGACGCGCTCGGCCGCAACCTGACCGACCTCGACGCCACCGTGCGGCACCGGCTGGCCCTGGCCCGCCGCAACCAGGAGGGCATCGAGCGGCTGCGCTGGCTGCACGCCGACTTTCTCGACGAGATCGAGCCGCTGGTCACCGACGCCCGCTTCAACATCCAGAGCGCGCTCGACCTCGTCGAGGCCGGCACCCGCTCCGCCGAGGCCGTCCGCACCCTGCGCGCGGAAAGCCGGCGCAGCGAGGCGGTGCTGCAGATCGGGGCGAACGGCAACCTCGCGGTCGGGCTGATCGCGCGGGCCGCGACTCTCGCCACCACCGAGGCGCTGGACGACAACGCGGGCTTCCTGGAGGAGACGGCCGACCGGCTGCAACGCGATCTGGCGACCCTGGACGACTGGGCGGACGGCGTGTCGCTGGCGCAGCTGGTCGCCCGCCTGCTGGAGCTGGCCCGCGGTGACGGCAGCGTCCCGGAGCTGCGCCGCGCAGAGCTGGCCGCGGCCGACCAGGGGCAGGGCCTGCTGGCCGAGAACCGGACGCTGGTGGCCCGGCTGAACGGGCTGATCGCCCAGCAGGTGCAGTCGGTGGAAACCACCTCGCGCGCCGCCGCGGCGCGGTCGGCCCAGGCCATCGCCGAGGGACGGTCGGCCCTGCTGGCGAGCGCGCTGGTCAGCCTGCTGGTGGCGGTGCTGGTGGCCTGGCTGTACGTCAACCGCAGCATCATCTCGCGCCTGACACGGCTGGGCAGCGCGGCGCACGAGATCGCCGCCGGCAACCTGAAGGCGGACATTCCGCTGGGCGGCAACGACGAGCTGTCGCAGATGGCCGCGGCCCTGCTGGTCTTCCGCGACACCGCCATCGCGGTGGAGGAGGCCAACGCCCAGGCCATCATCGACAACGCCCAGGCCGGGCTGGCGACCACCGACGCCGACGGGGTGATCGAATTCGTCAACCCGCTGGCCGCCGCCCTGATCGCCGCGCCGGAGGGCGGGGCGGATGGACGTCTGGCCGACCGGCTGGAGCCCGCCGGCGCGCGGCGCGTGGAAGATTTTTTCCGCGAGGCCCGCGCGGCGCCGGACGATGCGGCGCCGTCCCTGTCCATTCTGACCGCCGGGCGGCGGCCGTCCGGCCGTCCGGTGCCGGTCCAGGTGGGCATCCGCCCCTTCCGGCGGCGCCAGCAGCAGCGCTTCATCGTCACCCTGACCGACATGACCGAGCGGGTGGAGGCGCAGCAGCTTTTGGAACGCACGGTGGCGGAGCGCACCGCCGACCTGCGGACCACCAACGCGCGGCTGGAGCGGTCCATCGCCGAGCACCAGCGCGCCGAGCGCGACCTGCGCGACACCCAGGCGGAGCTGGTGCAGGCCGGCAAGCTGGCGGCGTTAGGCCAGCTCGCCGCCGGGGTGGGGCACGAGCTGAACCAGCCGCTGTCGGCCATCCGCTCCTACGCCCACAACGGGCGCAAGCTGATCGCGCTCGGACGGGTCGCGGAGGCGGAGGGCAACCTCGGCAAGATCGCCGACCTGACCGCCCGCATGGCCAACATCACCAACCATCTGAAGCGCTTTGCCCGCCGTCCCGACACCCGGCTGGGCGCGGTGGAGCTGGCGCCGGTGGTGCAGGGCGCGCTTTCCCTGTTCGGCGACCGGCTGCGCGAGGAGTCCGTGGAGCTGGTGGTGGAGCTGCCGGAAGACGGTGTGCCGCTGCGTGTGCGCGCCGAGGAGGTTCGGCTGGAGCAGGTGCTGGTCAACCTGCTGAGCAACGCGCTGGACGCCGTGGCCGGCGCGCCCCGGCGCCGCATCGCCATCGCCGCGGAGACGGCGGGCGACACCGTCCGCATCACGGTGCGCGACAGCGGCGCCGGGATCCCCGACGCGGTGGCCGGGCAGGTGTTCGACCCCTTCTTCACGACCAAGCCGGTGGGCGCCGGGCTGGGCCTCGGCCTCTCGATCTCCTACAACATCGTGCGGGACTTCGGCGGTGCCCTGTCGGTGGCCGAGAGCGGCCCCGGCGGAACCGCCTTCCTGCTGACCTTGACCCGTGCCTGAGCGACACCGCATGACCGTTCTGCTGATCGACGACGACCACGAGGTGCTGGACGCCAGCCGCCAGACGCTGGAGCTGGAAGGCTTCGCGGTGGAGGCGACGACCCGGCCCGAAGACGCCCTGGACCGGCTCGGGCCGTCCTGGCCGGGCGTGGTGGTGACCGACGTGCGCATGCCTGGGATGGACGGCTTCGCCCTGCTGGAGCGGGTGCGCGCCGCCGACCCGGAGGTGCCGGTGGTGCTGGTGACCGGGCACGGCGACATCGCCATGGCGATGCGCGCGGTGCGCGGCGGCGCCTACGACTTCATTGAGAAGCCGGCCGAGCCCGGCCACCTCGTGGAGGTGGTGCGCCGCGCGCTGGAGCACCGGCGGCTGGTGCTGGAGAACCGCAGCCTGCGGGCGCAGCTCGCCGGCGGCGGCGGCTCGCTGGAGGCGCGCATCATCGGCCGGTCCGCCGCCATCGAGCGGCTGCGCGCCGCCGTGGCCGGGCTGGCCGACGCCGAGGTGGACGTCCTGCTGTTCGGCGAGACCGGAACCGGCAAGGAGCTGATCGCCCGCAGCCTGCACGACGCCGGGCGGCGGCGGGCCGGAAACTTCGTCGCCCTGAACTGCGGCGCTCTGCCCGACACCATCATCGAGAGCGAGCTGTTCGGCCACGAGCCCGGCGCCTTCACCGGCGCGCAGGGCCGGCGCATCGGCAAGCTGGAGCACGCCGACGGCGGCACGTTGTTCCTCGACGAGATCGAGAGCATGCCGATGCATCTCCAAGTCAAGCTGCTGCGCGTGCTGCAGGAGCGGGTGATCGAGCGGGTCGGCGGCAACCGGCCGATCCCGCTCGATCTGCGCGTGGTTGCCGCCACCAAGGTCGACCTGCTGCGGCTGGCCGGGGAGGGCAAGTTCCGCGAGGATCTCTACTACCGCCTGAACGTGGTGACCGTGCCGCTGCCACCCCTGCGCGAGCGGCGCGAGGACGTGCCGCTGCTGCTGCGCCATTTCCTCGACGCTGCCGCGGCCCGTGCCCGCCGTCCGGCGCCGCCGGTGGATGCGGCGGCGCTGGCCCGTCTGGCCGCCCACGGCTGGCCGGGCAACGTCCGCGAGCTGCGCAACGTCGCCGAGCGCATAGCCCTGGGCCTGGGTGACGGTCTGGCGGGTGGACCGGTGACCGGGGCAGGGGGCGGCGGGATCGAGCCCCTGGCCGAGCAGATGGACCGCATCGAAAAGCAACTCGTCGAGGATGCGCTGGCCCGCTGCGGTGGGCGGGTCGGCGAGACGGCGGACAAGCTGGGCATCACCCGCAAGACCCTGTACCTGAAGATGCGCCACCACGGCCTTCAGCGCGGCGACTTCACCGAGGAATGAGAGCGGAGAGCGTCAGTTGGGCTTTGTCCCGCCGTCCGGCGCGTTCCCGCCCTGCCGCTGCCTCTTGAACTCCTCGTGGGACTGGTCGGCCATTCCGCGCAGCGAGCGCCCGATCGCCGCGTACTCGTACTCGTTCAGATTGGCCAGCGAGACGCGGGCGGCCGGTTGCAGGGTGCCGAAGCCTTTGCCGGGCAGCAGGACGATGCCGGTCTCCGCGGCGATGCGGAACAGCAGATCGTTCGGAACGAAGTTCGCCTTCACCCAGGCCGCGTAGTCCGGGCCGTAGAGCTTCAGCGCGAT
This sequence comes from Azospirillum brasilense, assembly GCF_007827815.1. Taxonomy (GTDB): domain Bacteria; phylum Pseudomonadota; class Alphaproteobacteria; order Azospirillales; family Azospirillaceae; genus Azospirillum; species Azospirillum brasilense_C. Next base: position 75,893 of record NZ_VITH01000014.1, on the reverse strand, counting down.
GTCCTCCAGGTCGAGGAGTGTGTAGTAGTCCACCGCGTTCGGGTCGGACAGCGTCGGCAGGCCCAGCTCGCGGTACAGGGCGGCCTCGCGCCGGCGGATGACCTTCTTCAGCTCGGCCTTGTAGCCGTCCTGCTCGTCCATCAGGGCGAACAGCGAGAACAGCACCATCTGCACCTGCTGCGGCGTGGACAGCCCGGCGGTGTGGTTCAGCGCCACGGTGCGGCTGTCGGCGACCAGCCGGTCGATGAAGCGCAGGGCGCGCACGTCCGGGACCAGCGAGCCGTAACGGCGGTCCAGCGCCGCCTTGCGCTCCTCCGGCAGGCCGGCGATCCGCTGGTCGCAGACGTTCGTCTTGTGGGTGGCGATGACACCCAGCCGCCATCCCGTCGCCCCGAAATACTTCGAGAAGGAATAGACCAGCATGGTGTTCTCGGGGCAGACGGCGAACAGCGACCGGAAATCGTCGGCGAAGGTGCCGTAGACATCGTCGGTCAGGATGATCAGGTCCTTCCGCTCGTTCTTCACGATGGCGGCGATGCGGTCGAGGCTGCGGTCGTCCATCTTGACCGAGGGCGGGTTGCTGGGGTTGACGCAGAAAAACACCTTGACCGCCGGGTCCTTCAGCTTGTCCAGCTCGGCGTCCGGGTACTGCCAATGGCTGGCCGGGTCGGCGTTGATGGCGACCTCGGTCAGCCCGTACTCGTCGAGTTCCGGGATCTCGATGTAGGGGGTGAAGACGGGCAGGCCGATGGCCACCTTGTCGCCCCGCTCGACCAGCCCGTTCTGCTTCATCGTGTTGAAGATGTAGGTCATCGCCGCGGTGCCGCCCTCGACCGCGAACAGATCGACGCTGCCGGGCGGCAGGAAGCCGCCGACCATCTCCTTCACCAGATAGTGCCGGACCACGTCCTCGCTGATCGCCAGCATGCGCGGCGGCACCGGGTAGTTCGCCCCCAGCACCCCCTCCACCATCTCGTGCAGGAAGCCGGAGCCCGACAGGCCGAGCTGGTCGCGCACGTAGCTCAGCGCGCGGCCGAGAAAGACGACCCCCTCCTGGTCGCGATGCTCCGAGACGTAGCGTTCGAACCGGCCCTCGATGCCCTCGATCCGCGGCAGGCCGCCGACGCCGTTCGGCATGTAGGAGAAGGACAGCTCGGCCTCGGCGACGGCGAACAGGCCCAGCCGGAAGAAGGCGCGGCGCGGCAGGGTCGCCAGGAAGTTCGGGTTGCCGCGCCCCGCGTTCAGCATCAGCCGGTTCTCGCGGCCGGAGGCGAGCTTGATCAGTTCGTCCTTCAGTTCGAAGGGACTGAGCTTCGCGTATCGGCTGTAATCGATCGAGTCCATCAGGGGAACTCCTCGTCTGGATTACACGAAGGCCACCACCAGCGGCCCCAGCAGGGTGAGGAAGACGTTCGCCAGCGCGTAGGTGATGGCGAAGGGTACGGTCGGGATCGAGTTGCCCGCCTTGTCGAGCACCTCACCGAAGGCGGGGTTGGCGCTCCGCGATCCGGCGAGCGCGCCGGCGAAGATGGCCGCGTTGTCGTAGCGCAGCAGATAGCGGCCGACGAACAGGGTGATGATCATCGGCACCAGCGTCACGACCACGCCGACCAGGAAGATGCTCAGCCCGCTCTCGATCACGGTGCTGACCGCCTGCCGGCCCGATTGCAGGCCGACCACGGCGACGAAGCCGGCCAGACCCAGGTCGCGCAGCAGCGTGGAGGCCGGTGTCGGCATGTTGCCGATGGCGAGGTTGCGGGTGCGGTACCAGCCGAACAGCAGCCCGGCCAGCAGGGCGCCGCCGCCGCTGCCCAGCGTCAGCGGGATGTCGCCGATGCGGATGACGGCGAGGCCGACGAGCAGGCCCAGCGCCAGGCCCAGCCCGTGGTAGATGAAGTCGGTCTTGTCGCTCGCGATGACCTCCGTCCCCACCGACGTGGCGACGCGCTGCACGTCCTCGGCGGTGCCGTAGAGCGTGACGACGTCGCCGGCCTCGATCACCGTGTCGGGGGCGAGCGGCAGCGGCCGGTCGCTCCGCTTGAGGCCGGTCACATAGACGCCGTGGTACAGGTTGGCCGAGGACAGCTTGCGGATTTCGGCGACGGTGCGGTGCACGAAGGCGGGGTTGGTGATGGCGACATCGCGCACCAGCATGATGAGGTCCATGCCCTGCGAGGACTGAAGCTCCGGGCCGAGCGTGTCGGCAAGACCGACGACCCCGGACCGCCTCCCGACCAGCAGCACGACGTCCCCGGCCTCCAGCCGCAGGTCCGGCTGCATCCCGATCAGCGCGTTGTTGCGCTTCACCCGCTCCACGCTGACCGGACCGTCGGCGGAGTCCGCCTCGATCTGCGCCACCGTCCGTCCCGCCGCCCGCTCGATGCGGTAGAGGCGCCCGACCAGGGGCGGCATGGCGTATTCCTCGCCCCGCGCCAGAAAATGGGCGCCGGCCAGCATCGCGGTTTCCGCCTTGATGGCGTCGTCGCGGATGCCGCGCTTCATGATCCAGGGCAGCAGGTTGACGCAGACCAGGATGGCACCGAACGACCCGAAGATGTAGGTGACGGCGTAGCCGACCGCGACGTTGCCCTGGAGGCGCTGCACCTCCTCCGCCGGCAGCCCGAGTTTGCCGATGGCCGAGCTGGCCGTGCCGATGATGGCCGACTGGGTCAGCCCGCCGGACGCGATGCCCGCCGCCAGACCTTTGTCGAGGCCGGTCAGGCGGGCCATGATCACGACGGTGACCAGACCGCTGACCGCCAGCACCGCCGCCAGGACGATTTCGCGGATCGACTGTCGCCCCAGCGATTGAAAGAACTTCGGTCCGCTTTCAAAGCCGACCGCGTAAATGAACAAAGCAAACAGAACCGCTTTGACGCCGTTGTCGACCGAGACGCCAATCTGGCTGATCACCACGGCGACCAGCAATGATCCGGCGACGCCGCCAAGCTGAAATTTACCGAATTGAAATTTGCCGATCCAATAGCCGCCGGCCAGGGAGAGAAATAACGCGATTTCCGGGGATTGGTTGACGATCGAATGGAGCCATGACATGGCGATTCCTTCAAAAGTTCATTCTGTGCGCGCATCGATTGATAGGGAGGTCGTCAAGTGAAATAGCAATCATGATCAGTGGTCAAGGTGTTCAAATTTGCTCCATAAGGGACAATATTTTAAGGAATACGATCGTGTTTTAAATGCGTTGGCGAGTTGTTTTGTTTTCAATCAGCGGCTTGCGGGGTTTTCGCAAGCTTTTTTTGTTTTAAATACTTTTCTCAGTTACCGATGCGCCGGACCAACCCATTCAAGGAGAGGTTGGGTACTTTGAGAAGCGGTAACGCTTTTGGCCGGAGAGTCGCCTTCTTCGTCGCTGGGACTCGTCGTCAGGCTTCGCTTGCGGGCGGGAAGGACCTCCGATCCGGGATGGAGTCCGGGGACGCCCTGGAATTGGACCGCCCTGTTCCCGCCGTTACCCATCGCACGCACCCGATGTTACCGGCTTTACCCATCTTTCCGGCGCGACCCCAGTGAATTCGCCTGCGAACGGTCTGGCACGCGGATTGCTGAAAGAGCGCGCAGAAAAACACTGGGAGGAACCATACCTATGTCTCGCACGCTGCACGGCGTCGCGGCCGCCCTGGCCGTCCTGCTCGCTTCCAGCACCGCCGCCTTCGCCCAGGACCCGTCGGGCAAGCTGGTCGTCGTCACCTCCTTCCCGAAGGACCTGACCAGCGCCTTCCAGCAGGCCTTCCAGAAGGCTTACCCGAAGGTCACGCTGGAGGTTCTGAACCGCAACACCAACGCGGGCGTGAAGTATCTCCAGGAAACGGCGTCGAACAACGGCACCGACCTGTTCTGGGCTTCCGCCCCTGACGCCTTCGAGGTCCTGAAGGGCGCCAAGCTGCTGCAAGCCTACAAGCCGAAGGTCGAGGGCATTCCGGAGAAGGTCGGCGCCTACCCGATCAACGATCCGGAGGGCATGTACGCCGGCTTCGCCGCCTCGGGCTACGGCATCATGTGGAACAGCCGCTACATGAAGGCCAACGAGCTGCCGGCCCCCAAGGAGTGGTCGGACCTCGCCAAGCCGGTCTATTACGACCACGTCGCCATCTCCGCCCCGTCGCGCTCCGGCACCACGCACCTGACCATCGAGACCATCCTCCAGGGCGAGGGCTGGGAGAAGGGCTGGCGGACCAACAAGGAGATCGCCGGCAACTACCGCACCATCACCGAGCGCAGCTTCGGCGTGCCGGACGGCGTGAACTCCGGCAGCTTCGGCATCGGCATCGTGATCGACTTCTTCGCGCTGTCGTCCCAGGCCTCGGGTTTCCCGGTGGAGTTCGTCTATCCGACGGTCACCACCATCGTGCCGGCCAACATCGGCATCGTGAAGAACGCCCCCAACAAGGCCGCCGCCGAGACCTTCGTCGACTTCATCCTGTCGCCGCAGGGCCAGGAGGTGCTGCTGCAGCCGGCCATCCGCCGCCTGCCGGTCAACCCGGCCACCTACGCCAAGGCCCCGGCCGACTACCCGAACCCGTTCAAGGACACCTCGCTGGGCTCGCAGGTGAACTTCGACGTCGAGGTGTCGCAGGCCCGCTACAACGTGGTGGACGCGCTGTTCGACCAGCTCATCACCTTCCAGCTCGACGGGCTGAAGGCGGCGACCCGCGCCATCCATCAGGCCGACGCCGCGATGGCCAAGAAGCCCAACGACAAGGCCAAGGCGCTGCTGGCCGAGGCGCGCGACCTCGTCGCCGCCATGCCGGTGACCGCCCAGGAGGCCGCCGACCCGCAGCTCGCCGGCGCCTTCACGGTGGAGCGCAAGAGCGCCACCGACGCCGTGCCGGAGCGTCAGGCCCAGGTCGAGCAGAAGTGGGCCGCCTTCGCCAAGGACAACTACGCCGCCGCCCGCAAGAAGGCCGAAGAGGCCCTGGCGCTGGCCCGCTGACCCGAGCGTGACGGGAGGGGCGCCCCGCGCGGGCGTCCCTCCCCGCCTTCTCCCCCGATACCATTGGGCTGAACCATGACGTCTCTTGCGCTCACGCGCGAAAGCATCGCGCGCGTGCGGCCGGGGCCGGCGGTGGCGGCTGTGCTGATCGCGCTGTTCCTGCTGCTGTTCCTCGTCGTGCCGGTCGTCCAGGTCATCTTCGTCGCCTTCCAGGACAAGACGACCGGGTCCTTCACCCTGATCAACTTCGCCGACTTCTTCCAGAACGACCTGTTCATGCGGTCCTTCTGGAACTCCTTCTACGTCTCCGCCATGTCGGTGGTGGTGGCGAGCGCGCTGGCCCTGCCGCTGGCCTATCTGACGACGCGGTTCGAGTTCCGCGGAGCGGTGCTGATCCAGAGCCTGGGCATCATCCCGCTGATCATGCCGCCCTTCATCGGCGCCGTGGCGATGCAGCTCCTGTTCGGGCGCAACGGCACGGTCAACCTGCTGCTGCGCGACCATTTCGGCATCTCCATCCCGTTCATGGAGGGGCTGAACGGCGTCATCTTCGTGCAGAGCATCCACTATTTCCCGTTCATCCTCATCAACCTGTCGGCCAGCCTGAAGAACATCGACCGGGCGATGGAGGAATCGGCGCAGAACCTCGGTTGCCACGGCTTCCGGCTGTTCCGCCGCATCGTCTTCCCGCTGGCCATGCCGGGCTACGTCGCCGGCGCGTCGCTGGTCTTCATCAAGGTGTTCGACGACCTCGGCACGCCGCTGCTGCTCAACGTCAACGACATGCTGGCGCCGCAGGCCTACCTGCGCATCTCCTCCATCGGCATCGCCGACCCGATGGGCTACGTGATCTCGGTGGTGCTGATCGTCTGCTCTCTGCTCGCCCTCTGGGTGTCGGCGCTGGCGATGAAGGGCAAGGACTACGCGACCGTCCAGCGCGGCGGCGGCGGTCTGGCGCGACGGCGCATGAAGCCGCTGGAGCTGGTGGCGGCCTACGCCGTCGTGCTGCTGATCCTGGTGCTGGTGCTGGCGCCGCACATCGGCCTGACGCTGCTGTCCTTCGCGACGATCTGGTCCTTCAGCCCGTTCCCCGACGCCTTCACCATGAAGCATTACGGGACGGTCTTCCTGGAGAGCGGCCAGTACATCACCAACACGCTGCTCTACGCCTCGCTGGCCGCACTGCTCGACGTGGTGATCGGCACGGCCATCGCCTATCTGGTGCTGCGCAGCAAGCTGCCGGGCCGGCAATGGCTGGACTACATCGCCATGGCGGCGCTGGCGGTGCCGGGCGTGGTGCTGGGCATCGGCTATCTGCGCAGCTTCTACGACGTGCCCATGCCCTTCACCGGGCAGCCGCTATCCGGCTTCTGGCTGATCCTGGTCTTCGCGCTGGCGATCCGCCGCCTGCCCTACGCGCTGCGCGCCTGCACCGCGGCCCTGCAGCAGGTCAGCAACTCGCTGGAGGAGGCGGCCGAAAATCTGGGCGCCACCAAGCTGCGCACCATCAGCCGGGTGGTCGTGCCGCTGATGTCCGGCGGCATCCTGGCCGGCTTCGTCACCAGCTTCGCCACCGCGGCGGTCGAGCTGTCGGCGACCATCATGCTGGTCCATTCGCAGAGCGACGCGCCGCTGGCCTATGGCCTCTACGTCTACATGCAGTCGGCGGCCGGGCGCGGTCCCGGGGCGGCGCTGGGCGTCTTCGCCGTCGTCATCGTCGGGCTGGGCACCTACCTGTCGCACGTCATCATCGAGCGGGGCCGGCGCGAGCGCGGCCAGGACCATTGAGGGGAACCGCCACCATGAACCATCAATTCTCCCCCACCTCCCTGGCCGCCGGGATGGAGAGCGTCGGCGTCCGCATCGACGGCGTGGACCTGTCCTACGGCAGCCACCGCGTGCTGAAGGACATCCATCTCGACATCAAGCCGGGCGAGTTCTTCGCCTTCCTCGGCCCGTCGGGCTGCGGCAAGACCACGCTGCTGCGGCTGATCGCCGGCTTCAACACGGCGCAGCGCGGGGCGGTGACGATCGGCGGGCGCGACATCTCGGGCCTGCCGGCGCACAAGCGCGACGTCGGCATGGTGTTCCAGAGCTACGCGCTGTGGCCGCACATGACGGTGCGCCGCAACGTCGCCTTCGGGCTGGAGGAGCGGCGCGTGCCGCGCGCCGAGATCGAGCGGCGGGTGGACGCGGCGCTCGACCTCGTCGGGTTGAAGCATCTGGCCGACCGCCGGCCGTCGCAGCTGTCCGGTGGCCAGCAGCAACGCGTCGCGCTCGCCCGCACCATCGTGATCGAGCCGAAGGTGCTGCTGCTGGACGAGCCGCTGTCGAACCTCGACGCCAAGCTGCGCGTGCAGATGCGCCAGGAGCTGCTGAGCCTGCAGCGCAAGCTGGGACTGACCACCATCTTCGTCACCCACGACCAGGAGGAGGCCAACACCATCTGCGACCGCATCGCGGTGATGGAGGACGGCATCGTCCAGCAGGTCGGCACCCCGCAGGAGCTGTACGACCACCCGGCCAACCTGTTCGTCGCCGGCTTCCTCGGCACCGCCAACGTGCTGGAAGGGCAGGTGCGCGCCGTGGACGGCGGGACGGTCTTCGTCACGGGCGGTGGCGTGGCGATCCCGCTGCCGCGCGGCGTGGAGCCGGGGGCCGAGGGCAAGCTGATGTTCCGGCCGCAGAACCTGTTCATCCACCAAGAGGATGGGCGCCAGGACGGCGAGGCGCCGCGCGCGGGCCATGTCCGGCTGGTGGGCGTGGTGCGGCACCGCGAGTTCCTCGGCGCCTCGATCCGCTACGCGGTGGACATCGGGGGGCAGCAGGTGCAGGTTGACGCCCCGCACCAGGCCGGCGACGCGCTGCTGCCGACCGACACCCCGATCACCCTCGACCTCGCGGCCGACAAGGCCCGCTTCCTGCGCCGATAGGAGTCGCACCCCGGTGACCAGCCTTCCCAACCGCACCCCCTTGCGTGCCGTCGCCTTCGATCTCGACGGCACGCTGGTGGACAGCGCCGCCGACCTGATGCACGCCTCCAACGCCCTGCTCGCCGAGTTGGGCCGCCCGCCGGTCGATCTGCCGGCGGTGCGCTCCTTCATCGGCGACGGCGTGGCCAAGCTGGTGGAGCGGGTCCTGATCGCCACCGGCGGCCTGCCCGGAGCGGAGGAAACGGCAGCCCACACCCGCCGCTTCCTGGCCATCTACGAGGCCGATCCAAGCGCCCACAGCGCGCTCTATCCCGGCGTCGCGGCGACGCTGACGGCGCTGTCGGCGGCCGGGCTGAAACTCGGGGTGTGCACCAACAAGCCGATGGCGGCGACCCGGCGGCTGCTCGCCGACCTCGGCATCGCCGACCGCTTCACGGCGGTGGTCGGCGGGGACAGCTTCCCCACCCGCAAGCCCTCGCCGGAGCCGGTGCTCGGCCTGCTCGCCCTGATGGATGTCCGGCCGGAGGAGACCGTCTTCGTCGGCGACAACGAGCATGACGTGGCCGCCGCCCGCGCCGCCGGGGTGGCGCGGGTGCTGGTGCTGCGCTACGGCTACGCGCGGGTGCCGCTCGACAGCCTTCCCCACGACGGCATCCTGGAGCGCTTCGGCGACCTGACGGGCGCGCTGTCGGTGGCCTCGCCATGCTGAACCGTCTCGTCTTCTGCCGTCATGGCGAGACGGAGAGCAACGTCGGCGGCTGGCTGGCCGGATCGCGGGACGTGTCGCTGACCGAGCGCGGGTGGGCGCAGGCCCACGCCGCCGCCGCGGCGCTGGCCGCCCAGGGGGCTCCGGTCGCCGCCATTCACTCCAGCCCGCAGCGGCGCGCGCTGGAGACCGCCGGCGTCATCGGCGCGGCGCTGGGTCTTCCAGTAACCGTCGTTCCCGGTCTGGAGGAGCGGCGCTGGGGCGATCTGGAAGGCGGCGCCGTGCCGGGCGATCTCCTGCGCGAGGAGGTGCCGGGCGGTGAAAGCCTCACCGCCTTCCAGGCCCGCGTCGCCGCCGCGCTGGACGGCGTGCCGGTTCCGGCGGACGGGCGGCCGCCGCTGGTGGTGGCGCACGCCGGCACGTGGCATGCCCTGTGCCGCTGGCTTGGCCTCGCCCCGGACACGCTGTGGCCGCCCAACGCGATGCCCGTCACGCTGGAGCGCGCCGGTTTTTTTGAAAGCGTCGGGACGCCGGTCAGCGAATCTCGATGAGGTCCGTCAACTCGCGCACGACCAGCTCCAGGCTGTCGGCCACCGCCTCGCAGGACACCCGTTCCTCCGGGGTGGTGAAGTCGGCGGAGCGCAGGGTGGCGATCTGCTCCTTCAGCCGGCCGATGTAGGCGATCAGCTTTTCTTCCATGCCCGGACCCCGTGGCGCGAGAGGCTTCCCGCTACGATAACAGGCGAGCGGGGGCTTTGGCGCCCGGATTATCCGCCGAAGGGCGGATGGCGGCGCCAAAGAGCGATCGGCGGCGCCGTCACAACGGCTTGATGCCCTGCTGGTAGGTGAAGAGATCGGCCTTGTCGTAGGCGCTCTTCACCCGCCGCAGCCGGGCGTAATTGCCGCCGTAATAGGCCGATGACCAGTCCTTCAGGGACGGGTCGGGGAAGTTCTGGAAGGCGCCCACCGCCCTGGTGGTCGCGTTGGCCGTAGCGTAGAACCGCTCCTGCCACGCCAGATTTTCGTCCACCAGGGACTTCGGGTCCTTCCGGTTCCACCAGTTCACTTCGGAGGAGAACAGCCAGTCGTAGCCGCGGTGGACGTAGGCGGTGGCGTCCGCCGCCATGGCGTTGATCGTGCCCCCGACCTGGAAGAATTTGAAGGCGTTGGCCATGCTGGTGCCCGGCATGCGCTCGGCGAGCCGGATCATGGCGGCGACGGCCTCGGGCGTGATGTCCACCGCCCTCATGTAGGAGGACTTCTCCTGATAGAAGTAGGGGTAGGTGAATTCGCTCAGCAGGTCCTGCGCCGGCCAGTAGGCGATGTCGCGGTCGATCCGCGTCTTCGACGCTTTTTCAAGGACCGGGCCGAGGATCGCCTCGACCGTCGTGCCGCATTTGTGCAACTGGCCGAGGATGGAGACGGTGAGCCGCGGATCGCCGCTGCCGCGCGCCGGTTTGGTGACGTTGATCTTGCTGCCGAACTCCGGCGGCGCGTCCGCCAGACGCGTCAGCAGGGTGTAAAGGACCTCGCCCACATCCGTGGTCCAGGTGATGTCGAAGAAGGTGACCGTCTCCACCGGGAAGGTGCGCAGGGTGAAGGACGTGTTGATCCCGAAATTCCCGCCGGCACCGCCGCGGCAGGCCCAGAACAGGTCGCTGCCCTCGCCGCTGTTCTGGATGTCGGCGTGCAGCGCGCCGTCCGCCGTGACGATGCTTGTGGCCTGCAGCAGATCCGACCCCATGCCGAACATGCGCATGTTGAAGCCGATGCCGCCGCCCAGCAGGAACCCCGCCGCCCCCACGGTCGTGCAGCGCCCGTGGGTGACGGTGCGGTTCAGCCGTTCGAGCGCCTGATAGACCATCCCGTTCAGGGCACCGCCCTCCACCTTGACCAGCCCGTCCCCGCCGGGCAGGGCGGTGATCGCGCTGAGGGGCGTCATGTCGATGAGCAGCCCGGGGGTGGTGGAGAAGCCCGCGTAATTGTGCCCGCCGCTGCGCACGGCGAAGCGGGCGCCGTGCTTCCTCACCCAGGCGACGCAGGCCTGCACGTCCGCTTCGCTCGCACAGCGCGCGATGGCCGTCGGAAGCGTCTGGAAACGCAGGTTGTTCGGCCGAGCGTAGTCGCCAAAGAACGGATCATCGGGCAGCACGACGCCGCCCTGGACGGCCCCGGCCAGGTCTTTGAGCGCCGAGGCCGCGATCCGGTGGGGGCGCGGCTCTGCGATGGCGGGGAAGGGGGCGACGCTGGTGAGCGCCGACGCGGCGGCGAAACGGCCCGCCCCGACCAGGAACGTGCGGCGACTCGGCTGAACGGCGCTGAACATCGGATACCCCTCCCACGGATTCTTATGGGAGTATGTACAACTTTTTGAGAGTTCCGGGAAGGTGCGCGCTCCCATGCGGCGATCAAGACCGAAAGGACCGCCGTCCTGGCTGTGGTCCGTTGGGCATGCCGGTGTGAAGAGCCGGCGTTTCGCCTGCGCAAAAGACGGTTGCGGCGCGCCATCAGGGCGCCGGGTCGAATCAAAGATATGGGAGAATGGAGCGCAGCGTATGGAGGCGGCGACTATGGCCGGAACACCATCTCCTCGAACAGGATCGTGAGGAAAATGGTGCCCAGGGACGGAGTCGAACCGCCGACACGGGGATTTTCAGTCCCCTGCTCTACCAACTGAGCTACCTGGGCGCCGCTGCTTGCGGGGGCGTCTTATATGAAGAACCGGAGCGCTTGTCCAGCGCAATCCGACACCCATTGGGAAGAGATTTTTTCGGGCCGGCCGGGCGGGTTGGGGGTGGCGCTACCCCGAAAGTGGTCATACCAGTTTTGACCTGGGTCATGGCCCCTCGTCCATGGCTGGGGGATAGTTTTCCTGCCGCGCGGACAGGACCAGAGAGCCGCCCGGCATGACCGATTTTCCGTGCGTGCCCTGGATGCCGGTGTTTGAAGGGTGACCGTCCGCCCGCACCCGTCGTCCAGGACCGGCCTCAAGGGGCCGGCGGCGCGCCAACCGCAGAGGCGACACGATATGCCCGTCACCACGCTTGCAGACCTCAACGACCTCGTCCTCCGCGTCCGGGAGGCGCAGAAACTCTACGCCGGCTTCCCGCAGGAAACCGTGGACCGCATCTTCCGCAGCGCCGCCCTGGCCGCGGCCAACGCGCGCATCCCGCTGGCGAAGCTGGCGGTCGCCGAGACGCGCATGGGCGTGATGGAGGACAAGGTCGTCAAGAACCACTTCGCCTCCGAATACATCTACAACAAGTACAAGGACGAGAAGACCTGCGGCATCCTCGAGGAGGATCCGGAATACGGCATCATGACGATCGCCGAGCCGGTGGGGCTGATCTGCGCCATCGTGCCGACGACCAACCCGACCTCCACGGCCATCTTCAAGGCGCTGATCAGCCTGAAGACGCGCAACGGCATCGTCTTCTCGCCGCACCCCCGCGCCCGCAAGGCGACCTGCGAGGCCGCGCGGATCGTGCTGCAGGCGGCGGTGGAGGCCGGCGCACCGCCGGACATCATCGGCTGGATCGACGAGCCCTCGGTGGAGCTGTCGAACGCGGTGATGCACCACCCCGACATCAACCTGATCCTGGCGACCGGCGGGCCGGGCATGGTCAAGGCGGCCTATTCCTCGGGCAAGCCGGCGATCGGCGTCGGCGCCGGCAACACTCCGGCGGTGATCGACGAGTTCGCCGACATCAAGCGGGCCGTCGCCTCCATCCTGATGTCCAAGACCTTCGACAACGGCGTGGTCTGCGCGTCGGAGCAGTCGGCCATCGTCGTGGACGCCGTCTATGAGGCGGTGCGCGACCGCTTCGCCCACCATGGCGGCCACATCCTGTCGGCGGCGGACGCCGACGCGGTGCGCAAGGTGCTGCTGAAGAACGGCGCGCTCAACGCCGACATCGTCGGCCAGTCGGCCGGCGCCATCGCCGCCATGGCCGGGGTGAGCGTTCCCAATCACACCAAGGTGCTGATCGCCGAGGTCGAGGCGGTGACCGAGGACGAGCCCTTCGCCCACGAGAAGCTGTCGCCGACCCTGGCGCTCTACCGAGCCCGCGACTTCATGGACGCCTGCGACAAGGCGGCGGCGCTGGTCGCGCTGGGCGGCATCGGCCACACCTCCGCTCTCTACACCGACCAGGACCAGCAGCCGGAGCGCATCCGCCATTTCGGGCAGGCGATGAAGACGGCGCGCATCCTGATCAACACGCCGTCGTCGCAGGGCGGCATCGGCGACCTCTACAATTTCCGTCTGGCGCCGTCGCTGACGCTCGGCTGCGGCTCCTGGGGCGGCAACTCAATCTCCGAGAATGTCGGGCCGCAGCACCTCATCAACCGCAAGACCGTGGCGAAGAGGGCCGAGAACATGCTGTGGCACAAGCTGCCGAAATCGATCTACTTCCGCCGCGGCTGCCTGCCCTTCGCCCTGGAGGAAATGCGCGGCAAGAAGCGCTGCCTGATCGTCACCGACCGCTTCCTGTTCGAGAACGGCCACGTCGACGAGACCGTGCGCATCCTCAAGGGTCTGGGCCTTGCGGTGGAGACCTTCTTCGAGGTCGCCGCCGACCCCACCCTGGCGGTGGTGCGGCGCGGGCTGGCGCTCGCCAACGCCTTCCAGCCGGACGTCATCCTGGCGCTGGGCGGCGGCTCGCCGATGGACGCGGCCAAGATCATGTGGGTGATGTACGAGGCCCCGGACGTCGCCTTCGAGGATCTGGCCCTGCGCTTCATGGACATCCGAAAGCGCATCTACACCTTCCCCAAGCTGGGCGTGAAGGCGCAGTTCGTCGCCGTCCCGACCACGTCCGGCACCGGCTCGGAGGTCACGCCCTTCGCCGTGGTGACCGACGAGCGCACCGGCATCAAGTACCCGATCGCCGACTATGAACTGACGCCCAACATGGCGATCATCGACGCCAATCTGGTGATGGACATGCCGAAGGGCCTGACCGCTGCCGGGGGCATCGACGCGGTGACCCACGCGCTGGAGGCCTACGTCTCCGTCCTGGCCAACGAATACACCGACGGTCAGGCGCTCCAGGCGCTGAAGCTGCTGAAGGAGCATCTGCCCTCCGCCTACGTCAACGGCGCCAAGGACCCCAAGGCGCGCGAGCAGGTGCACAGCGCTGCCACGCTGGCCGGCATCGCCTTCGCCAACGCCTTCCTCGGCGTCTGCCATTCGATGGCGCACAAGCTGGGGGCGGAGTTCCACCTGCCGCACGGCGTCGCCAACGCCCTGCTGATCGCCAACGTCATCCGCTACAACGCCGCCGACATCCCGACCAAGCAGACCGCCTTCAGCCAGTACGACCGGCCCAAGGGCGTCGCCCGCTACGCCGAGATCGCCCGCCACCTCGGCCTCGGCGGCAGCCGCGACCATGAGCGGGTGGAGACGCTGGTGGCCTGGGTGGAGGAGCTGAAGCGGACGCTGGACATCCCGGCCTCGATACAGGCCGCCGGGGTGCCGGAGGCGGAGTTCCTGGCCCGGCTCGACGCCATCGCCGAGGCCGCCTTCGATGACCAGTGCACCGGCGCCAACCCGCGCTTCCCGCTGGTTGCGGAGATCCGGCAGCTCCTGCTCGACAGCTACTACGGCCGCGCCTACGCCGAGGGGGCGGAGCGTGCGCCGGAACCCGCGGCTGAGCGCAAGCCGGTGGCGCTGGTCCGGTCGCGCTGAGTCTCCCAATGTGATTGAGGCCTGACGGGCCGCCCGTCTCCGGGGAACCGGACGCCGGGCGGCCCTTTCTTTTGTCCGGAAAAAAAGCCGGTCCGCCGAAGACTTCACGCCCTGACGCCATGAAGCGTCGATTGGCTGTGAGCCTATTGTCTGAAACGGCGGCAGGAGATTCCGGTCATGATTCGCTCCTATCAATCCGATTACCGTCATCGCGGATCCGCGATGCATGCATTCGTCTTCAGGGTCCGGCGCGCGCGGAAGACGCGGCACGGTTTTTCCACGGAGGCGACGCGATGACTGTGTCGGTCGGTGGCGCGCTGGACGAGATTCTGCACCCGGGCTCGGCCGATTTCCGCAGCCTGCCGGACCTGATCGGCGGGCTGATGGACCGGCTGGTCGACCGCGCGCCGCTGCGCGGCGGGGCGTTGTGGCTCCAGGACATGGGCACGCTGGTGCTCGCCCAGGACCGGGCGGGCGGTCGTCTCTGCTGGACGGCGGACGGCGATCCCAACGAGGCCGCGGCCGACCCGGAGGCGGTGGTGGTGCCTATCACCTACGCCGACGCGCCGGTCGGCGAGATGCGGCTGGTCCTCGACCGCGCGCCGGACGGCGCCGCGCCCGAGGCCCCCATCCTGCAGGACGTTGCCCGCCAGTGCGGTTATCTCGCCAAGCGCTACGAGGTGCGGCGCTGGGCGGAGCGGCGGTTCGGCCGTCCCCTGATGATGGTCGGCATGAGCCCGGCGCTGCGCGAACTGGACGCCTTCCTGGAGCAGGCCGCCCACAGCGCGCTGCCCGTCCTGCTGACCGGCGAGTTCGGAACGGAGAAGGCGCAGCTCGCCGCGGCGATCCACGGTTGCGGGCCGCGGCGCGACGGCCCCTTCGTCCAGGTCAATGGGGCGGACCCGGTGGGAACGCCCGCCGACTGGTTCGCGCGGGCCGCCGGGGGGACCCTGTTCCTCAGCGGAGTCGACGAGATGACGCCGTCCCTTCAAGGGCAGATCGTCCAGCACATGCCGTCCCAACTCGGCCAATGGCTCGACGCGCCGGGCGGCTGGACGCTGTCCGCCGGCGGAGCGGCCGCCGGTATGGCCAGTGGGATGGGGAACCCGCGGGTCATCGCCTCGACCACCGCCGATCTGCGGCGGCTGGCGGAGGAGGGGCGCTTCTCCCGCCCGCTGCTCGCCGAGCTGGATTTCCTGTGCGCCACCGTGCCGCCGCTACGCGACCGCCCGGCGGACATCGAGCCGCTGGTCCTCGCTGCCCTGGAGCGCCACGGCGGGCGTGCCGACGAGACGCGGACCGACGAGCTGATCGCCCTGTGCAAGGCCCATTCCTGGCCGGAGAACCTGTTCGAGCTGGAGCGGGTGATCGCCCGGCTGGCGGTGATGACCGGTGGCCGGCCGATCCGCCATGGCGACGTGCGCCGCCACGCCCCCTGGATGGTCGGCGGCGCCATGCCGGCGGCGCCGGACTCCGGCCCTCATCCGGAGGACCATCCGGAGGCCGTGCCGACGGCTCCTCCGGCTCCGCCACCCGCCGACCGCTGGGTGCGCTGCGCGCTGACCCGCGACCAGGACGCCCTGGCCCGGCTGCACGGCGGTCTGCGCAAGGCGCTGCTGTTCCTGGGCGAGCGCTTCGCCGACCCGATCACGCTGGATGAGCTGTCCCGGCAGGCGCATGTCAGCCCGTCCCACCTCAGCTATCTGTTCCGGACGGAGCTTCAGACCTCCTTCAAGGGTCTGCTCGGCCGCATCCGCATCCACAAGGCGCGCGAATTGCTGGCCGCCGAGCGCCGGCTGCCGATCACCGAGGTGGCGATGAGCGTCGGCTACGGCGACCTCAGCCATTTCGAGAAGAGCTTCCGCCGCCTCGTCGGGGAAAGCCCGCGCGAGTATCGGCGCAACCTGACCGCCGTCCGCGGGTGAGCCAATCGGCCGATGGGTGCCGGGCGCTGGTGTCCATGAACCATAGGCGCCCTCCAGAACGGCTGGCGGCTGGCGCGAGCACTTTTGCGCTCGCGCCAGCCGCCTCGCGGACCCTGTCCGTCGGACCTTGCCTAGCCGCGCCGCGCGGCGAGCTGGAGCGCGGTGGCCAGGGCGGCGACGGCGATGCCCAGCCCGGTCACGGCGGTCCAGCCGCCGGCGTTCCAGGCCAGCGTCGCCGCGCTCGACCCCACGGCGCCGCCCAGGAACATGCCGCCCATGAAGATGGTGTTCAGCCGGGCGCGGGCCTCGGGGCGCAGGGCGTAGACGAGGTGCTGGTTCGACACCAGCGCCGCCTGGACCGCGAAGTCGAGCAGGATCACCCCGGCGACCAGACCGGCGAGCGACGTCCACAGCCCGAACAGCAGCCAGGACGCCAGCGTCAGCAGCGTGCCCAGCAGGATCACCCGGTGCGGCCCGCTGCGGTCGGCGATCCGCCCGGCCAGCGGGGCGGCCAGGATGCCGACGGCGCCGACGATGCCGAACAGCCCCGCCGCGTCGGCGCCCAGGCCGAAGCGCGGCTCGGCCAGACGCAGCGCCAGGATGGTCCAGAAGGTGGTGAAGGCGGCGAACAGCAGCCCCTGGGTGACCGCGGCCAGCCGCAGGGCCGGGAACTCCCGCCACAGATGGACCAGCGAGCGCATCAGCGCCGGGTAGCGCATGGTTGCGTTCGGGTGGCTGCGCGGCAGCATGACGGCCATCAGCGCGGCGGCACCCAGCGCCAGCGGCACGGCCAGCCAGAACATGGCGCGCCAGCCCTCGTGCGTGCCGACGAAGCCGGCCAGCGTGCGGCTGAGCAGGATGCCGGTCAGCACCCCCGACATGACTGTCCCCACCGCCGCCCCGCGCCGCTGCGGCGAGGCGAGATGCGCGGCGAAGGGGACGATCTGCTGCGCCACCGTCGCCGAGACGCCGAGCAGCAGCGAGGCGGCGACCATCAGGGCGGGGCCTTGCGCCAGCGCCGTCGCGACCAGCGCCGCGGCGAGCAGGAGGAACTGTCCGACGATCAGCTGCCGCCGCTCCACCAGATCGCCCAGCGGCACCAGCAGGAGCAGGCCGGCGGCGTAGCCCAACTGCGTGGCGGTCGGGATCATGCCGGTCAGCGGGCCGGGCAGGTCGCCCTCGATCAGGCCCAGCATGGGCTGGTTGTAGTAGATGTTCGCGACGGCCAGCCCCGCGGCGGTCGCCATGGCGAAGGTCAGCCCGCGCCCGAGCCGGGTGTGGTCGGGCGTGTGGGTTGATGTGTGGGGCATTGTGTCGGTGATGCTCATGACAGGGGTCCTTTTGCAACATCCCCTCTCCCCAGAGGGGAGAGGGCTACTGAGCCCAAGGCGATGATCTCTGAAACAGACCCTATCGCACTTTCACAAACCGCATCAGTCATGCAGAATGAACGGCCTGTGCATCAAAAAGTGAAGCAATGGACCTTGCCGGACTCGCCGTTCTGGTGGAAGCCGCCCAGGCCGGCAGCCTGGCCGGGGCGGCAAGGCGCCTGGGCATCTCGCCGCTGATGGCGACGCGGCGGCTGGCCGCGCTGGAGGAGGCCATGGGCGCGCGGCTGATGCAGCGGACCACCCGCTCCCTTGCCCTGACGCCGGAAGGGGAGGCGATGCTGCCCTTCGCCCAGGCGATGCTGGAGAACGAGGCGGCGGCGCGGGCCAGCGTCCGACCGTCCTCCGCCGGGGCGTCGGGGCTGCTGCGGCTGACCGCCTCCGCCGCCTTCGGGCGCAAGGTGGTGGTGCCGGTGGTCGCGGAGTTCCTGACGGACAACCCGCAGGTCTCGGTCGATCTGCTGCTGACCGACACGGTGGTGGACATCGTCGGGCAGGGCATCGACCTTGCCATCCGCATCGCGCGTCTGAAAGACAGCGCGCTGATCGCGCGGCGGCTGGCCGACAACCCGCGGGGGCTCTACGCCACGCCCGGCTATCTGGCGGCCCGCGGTACGCCCGCCGCCGTCGCCGATCTGGCGGAGCACGAGTGCCTGTGCCTGTCCGGCACGACCCATTGGAGCTTCGCGGGGGACGGGCGGGAGCGGCGCATCCGGGTGCGCGGGCGCTTCACCGCCAACTCCATCGAGGGGCTGCGCGACATCTGCCTCGCCGGGCTCGGCATCGCCGTCCTGTCGGAGTGGGACGTGCGCGACGAGGTGGCGCGCGGCGCGCTGGTGGCGCTCACCCTGTCCGACGGGGCGTTGGAGCCGCTGGCAGTGTGGGGCGTCCACCCCTCGGCGCGCTTCGTGCCGCCGAAGGTGCGGCTGTTCATGGACGCGCTGGCGAAGGCGCTGCGCTGAGCCGGGTCAGAGCCGGACGGCCGGGCGGTCCGCCGGCTGGGTGGCATGCAGTTCGTAGAGCTTCGCCAGGATTTGCGGGGCGGGCTGCTCCGCCTTGGGCGCCGGCGTGTCCGCCGTGGCGTCGCTGCCCGGCGTCTTGCGGGCGAGCGCTTCCGCCAGCACGGCGGGGGATGGGCGATGGTCCGGCGTTGGCTCCGTTTGCGGCTCTTGCGCCGGACCGGCGAGGAAGGGCAGGGGCGGGGCGCTGGACGGCGCGTCCTTCGCCGGAGCCTTCGTCTCGTCCGAGCCGCCCTCCGCCAGCGCGACGAGGTGGCCCAGCGGGTCGTCGCCGGTCACCGCTTCGAAGGCGGCCATGGCGGCGCTGCCCAGCAGGCCGATGGGGCCGCCGAACAGGAAGCCGCCGGCCAGCCGCGCCGGCAGGCCGATCTCGTCGCCGGTGGCGTGGCGGTAGACCTGCGACACCCCCGGCAGGTGCTGCAGCGGATTCACCGCGTCCAGCAGGTCCCCGAAATCCAGACCGTGATCCGCCGTCTCCTGTTTGGTCGGGGCCTTCACGGCGTCCCGTGCGGCGGTGGTCGGGGCAAGCGCGCGGGCGGCGAGCGCGGTGGCGTTGGTCATGGCGTGGCTCCGGCGGGAACGGCGAGGATGCGGTCGAGGATGTGGAAAGAGTCGGGGGACGGCGTGGCGTCGTCCTTGCCCTGGCGCAGGAACTCCTCCAGCGCCGGGTTCAGCGCGACGGCGTCGTCCACCTCCGCGTCGGTGCCCTGCTTGTAGGCGCCGATGCGCACCAGCTCCCGCATGTTGTCGTAGGTGGCGGCGAGGCTCCGCGCGCGGCGCAGCAGGGCGTTCTGCTCCGCCGTGTGGCAGCCGGGCAGCAGGCGCGACACGCTGCGCAGCACGTTGACGGCGGGGTAGCGCCCCTGCTCCGCGATGCGGCGGTCCAGAACGACGTGGCCGTCGAGGATGCCGCGCACCGCGTCGGCGATCGGCTCGTCATGGTCGTCGCCGTCCACCAGCACGGTGAAGATGCCGGTGATGTCACCCTGGCCCTCCTGTCCCGGCCCGGCGCGCTCCATCAGTTTGGGCAGTTCCGCGAAGACGCTGGGCGGGTAGCTCTTGGCGGTCGGCGGCTCCCCGGCGGCCAAGCCGATCTCGCGCTGGGCCATGGCGAAGCGCGTCACGCTGTCGATCAGGCAGAGAACGTGCAGGCCGCGGTCGCGCAACTCCTCCGCCACGGTCAGGCAGAGATGGGCGGCCTGCCGGCGCATCAGCGGCGGCTCGTCCGAGGTGGCGACCACGACGACGGAGCGGGCGAGGCCCTCCGCCCCCAGATCGTCCTGGATGAACTCCTGCACCTCGCGCCCGCGCTCCCCGACCAGACCGATCACGATCGCGTCGGCCCCGGCGTGGCGGGCGACCATCGACAGCAGCGTCGATTTGCCGACGCCCGACCCGGCGAAGACACCCATGCGCTGGCCGCGGCAGATCGGCGTGAAGACGTCGATGGCGCGCACGCCGGTGTCCATCTTTGGCCCCACCCGGCGGCGCGCGTAGGCCGGCGGCGGGGCGGCGCGCAACGGGCGGGCGTGGTGGCCGTTGCGCAGGGGGCCGCACCCGTCGATCGGCTCGCCCAGCGCGTTGACCACGCGGCCCAGCCAGCCGGGGCCGGGGCGCAGCGTGAAGGCGGTGTCGTCGGTGACGGCGGCGCAGCCCTCCGCCACGCCGTCGAGGTTGTCGAAGGCCATCAGCAACGTGCGGCCCTGGCGGAAGCCGATGGTCTCGCACAGCAGGCGCTGGCCGCGCGCCGTCTCCGCCCAGCATTTGTCGCCCACCGCCAGGACGCGGCGCAGCCCCTCCACCTCCAGCGTCATGCCGGTGGCGCTGCGGATCTCGCCGCGCCAGGATCGGGTCGGCATCCGCTCGATCTCGGACAGAAGGTTGGAAAGCACGCGCATCGCCGGGACGTCTCCGCCGTGTCGGAATGCGGTGATCCTGCCACGAGGATTTTAAATCCGGTTTTAAACGCCGGGGGTCATCTTGACCGTGCCTTGCCTTCCGGCTTTGCGATAGGGCCGTTCCAATGGATTTTAGCAATATTTCGGTGTTCCGGCTGACCGGCGCGCGCCTCGATTACTTGGCGGAGCGGCAGAAGCTGATCGCCGCCAACGTCGTGAACGCCAACACGCCCGGCTATCAGCCGAAGGACCTGAAGCCCTTCGCGGCGCTGATGGACGGCCCGCAGTCGGTGGCGCCCGCGCTCACCTCGCCCATGCACCTGGCGGGCTTCAACCCGTCCGGCGCGGTGCAGGAGGCGCGCAAGCCCGAGCAGTGGGAGACCACGCCGGACGGCAACGCCGTGTCGCTGGAGCAGGAGATGAACAAGGGCAGCGAGACGCGCGACGCCTTCGCCCTGACCGCCGGCCTGTTCCAGCGCAACCTGCAAATCCTGCGCGCCGCCTGGCGCGCCGGCTGACGACTTCGGAGGCCCTTCCCATGCTCACCGATCCCCTGGCCGCGACGATGCGGATCGCCAGTTCGGGCCTGCAGGCGCAGGGCACCCGGCTGCGCGTGGTCGCCGAGAACATCGCCAACGCCGATTCCACCGCCATGACGGCGGGCGGCGATCCCTACCGCCGCAAGACCGTCTCCTTCGCCACCACGATGGACCGCGCCGCCGGGTCGGAGATCGTGAAGGTCAAGCAGATCGGGCGCGACCGCAGCGACTTCCAGCTCGTCTACGAACCCTCGCACCCCGCCGCCGACGAGAAGGGCTACGTCAAGCGCCCGAACGTCCAGCCGCTGATCGAGATGATGGACATGCGCGAGGCCAGCCGGTCCTTCGAGGCGAGCGTCAACGTCATCGAGCAGTCGCGCAGCATGATGAGCCGCATGATCGACCTTCTGCGCGGCTGAGGAGATCCAGAGCATGATCGAACCCATCGGCCGCGCCGCCGCCGCCTACGGCCTCCACCGCGCGCCCCTGGCCCAGCCGGCGCCCGCCGCCTCGCTCGCCACCCCGCCCACCACAGCTGCTGCGGGATCGGCGCCCGCCGAGACGGCAGCGTCGGCGGAGAGCAGCTTCGGCGCCTTCCTCGACCGGCAGGTGTCGCAGGCGGTGGAGACGCTGAACGAGGGCGAGCGCATGTCCGTCGCCGCCGTCGCCGGCAAGGCCGGCACGCACGAGGTCGTGCGTTCCGTGCTCGCCGCCGAGATGACCGTGCAGACGGTCGTGTCCATCCGCGACCGCATGGTGCAGGCCTATCAGGACGTCATGCGGATGGCGATTTGAGCGCTTTCGTCAGGACGTCTTGCCCCCACCCCGGCCCTCCCCCGCTGAGCGGGGGAGGGGGATTTTCGCGAAGCGGCGGCAGTTCCCTCCCCCGCCCAGCGGGGGAGGGTTAGGGTGGGGGCAAACACTCCCCAGGAGAACCCCCATGAATGAAGCCGACGTGCTGGAAGTCCTGCGCACGGGCATCTGGACGATGCTGCTGATCGCCGCGCCGCCGCTGGTCATCGCGGTCCTGGTGGGCGTGGCGATCTCGCTGGTCCAGGCGCTGACCCAGGTGCAGGAGATGACGCTGACCTTCGTGCCGAAGATCGTCGCCATCCTGGTCACCACCGTGCTGGCGCTGCCCTTCATGTACGGCGCGCTCACCACCTACGCTGACCGGCTGGGCAGCCTGATCGTCTCGGTGCGGTGACATGCGCCGGCTGGCCGGACTGGCGATGCTGCTCCTGGCCGGGCTCCTGGCCGGAACCGCGACCGCCGCGGAGGTGAAGCCGCCGGCCGCGCAGATCGGCACCTGGTCCACCGCCCTCTACGCGCCGCGCGTCCTGCCCGCGCGCAGCCTGCCGCCGGAGGCCGCCTGCATCGACGCCATCCTGGCGGCGGAGCGCGAGGCCGGGGTGGCCGACCACATGCTGCTCGCCATGGGCTTCACCGAGGCCGGGCGGATGACCGCCGACCGGCTGTTCACCGTCTGGCCCTGGACCGTCAACACCGAAGGCGCTTCCAGCTACTTCCCGACGCGGGACGAGGCCATCGCCTTCGTGCGCGCCGCGCAGGCGCGGGGCACGCGCTCGATCGACGTCGGCTGCCTCCAGGTCAATCTGAAATGGCACCCCGACGCCTTTCCCGACATGGAGACCGCCTTCGACCCGCGCGCCAACGCCCGTTACGCCGCGCGCTTTCTGGGCGACCTGCACCGTGCGCAGGGATCGCTGGACGCCGCCATCGCCCGCTACCACTCCGCCCAGTCGGAGCGCGGAGCGGCCTACCGCGAGCGGGTCGGCGGCAACCGGCGCTGGGTGGCCGGCGCCATGGATTACCTGAAGACGCTGGCCGCCGGCCCTCAAATGGCCAGTTCCCAAGCCGCCCCCGGCGCACTGCCCGCCTGGGGCCGGGCCGAGCTTGGCCGCCTGTCCTTCCTGTCCAGCCTCTACGCCAACGCGGCGGTGAAGCCGCTGCTGCCGACCGCCCAGTAGCGCAGACGTAAAAGCCGGTTTTACCGCGGGGTGCTAGCGTACCAACGGTGCCGCACCCTGGAGTTCCCGCATGGCTTTCACGGACACCTTCCGGAACCGGATGACCAGCCTCGGCGATGCCGGGCTGGCGAACCGCGACGTGCTGTTCGCGCTGGCCATCGTGCTGGTGCTGGCCGTGCTGTTCCTGCCGGTGCCGACCTGGTTCCTCGACCTCGGGCTGGCGCTGTCGCTGGCGGTCAGCGTGCTGATCCTGATGGTCTCGCTGTGGATCTCCCGGCCGCTGGACTTCTCGTCCTTCCCGACCGTGCTGCTGGTCGTCACGGTGCTGCGGCTGGCGCTGAACATCGCGTCCACCCGCCTGATCCTCAGCCATGGGCACACCGGCCCGTCCGCCGCCGGCCATGTGATCGAGGGCTTCAGCCAGTTCATCATGGGCGGCAACTTCGTGATCGGCGTGGTGATCTTCGCCATCCTGATCGTCATCAACTTCGTCGTCATCACCAAGGGCGCCTCCCGCATCGCGGAGGTCGGCGCGCGCTTCACGCTGGACGCCATCCCGGGCAAGCAGATGGCCATCGACGCCGACCTGTCCGCCGGCATGATCGACGACGTCGAGGCCCGCCGCCGCCGCAAGGAGCTGGAGGACGAGAGCACCTTCTTCGGCGCCATGGACGGCGCGTCGAAGTTCGTGCGCGGCGACGCGGTGGCCGGGCTGGTCATCACCGCCATCAACGTGCTGGGCGGCATGGCCATCGGCATGGCGCAACAGGGCATGTCCTTCGAATCCGCGGCGTCGGTCTACACCATCCTGACGGTGGGCGACGGTCTGGCGACGCAGATCCCGGCGCTGGTCGTCTCGCTGGCCGCCGGCCTGCTGGTGACCAAGGGCGGCAACGTCGGCTCCGCCGATCAGGCGGTGCTCGCCCAGCTCGGTGGCTATCCCAAGGCGCTGATGGTGGCGGGCGGGCTGCTCTGCACGCTGGGCGTGACGCCGGGCCTGCCCGCCGCGCCCTTCGTCCTGCTCGGCGGCGGCTTCGGCGCGGCGGGCTGGTACGCGATGCGCGGCAAGATGCGCCGCGCCGCACTCGCCCGGCTGGAGGAAAGCCGCAAGGCGCCCACCGCCCCGGCCGAGGAGGCGGTGGAGGACATGCTGAAGGTGGACGAGGTCAAGGTGGAGGTCGGCAACCACCTCGTCCCGCTGATCCTCAACAAGAACGGTCCGTTGACCGGCAAGGTGAAGACGCTGCGCAAGCGCTTCGCCAAGGAATTCGGCTTCATCCTGCCGTCGGTGCGCATCAAGGACAGCAGCTTCCTGCCGCCCAAGGGCTATGTGGTCAGCGTCATGGGCGTCGAGGTGGCGAGCGGCGAGGTGCGGCCCAAGCAGCTTCTCGCCATCGACCCGTCCGGCGGGGCGGCCCCCGACCTGCCCGGAGAGGCGACGCGGGAGCCGACCTTCAACCTCCAGGCCCGCTGGATAGACCCGGCGCGGCACGAGGAGGCCATCGCCAAGGGCTACACGGTCGTCGACCCGGAAAGCGTCATCACCACTCACCTGACCGAGGTCATCAAGGACCACCTCTCGACCCTGTTGACCTTCGCCGCCATGCAGAAGCTGCTCGACGGGCTGGGGCGGGAGTACCAGAAGCTGATTTCCGACATGGTGCCGTCGCGCATCACGCTGGTGGTGGTGCAGCGCGTGCTCCAGGCGCTGCTGGCGGAGCGGGTGTCGATCCGCAACCTGCCGGCCATCGTCGAGGCCATCGCCGAGGCGGTGAACTGGACGCGCAACATCACGCTGGTGACGGAGCATGTGCGGGCGCGGCTGGGTCAGCAGATCTGCCAGTCGCTGACGGCACCCGACGGCTTCGTCCCGGTCATCGTCCTGACCCCACGCTGGGAGCAGGCGCTCCAGCAGAGCGTCATCGCCGAGGGCGAGGACCGCCGCTTCGCCATGCCGCCGACCCAGGTGCAGGAGTTCCTGACGGCGCTGCGCATCACCATCCAAAAGCACGCCACGCCCCAGGTCTGGCCGGCGCTGCTGGTCGGGGCGGAGGTGCGGCCCTTCGTGCGCTCCCTGCTGGAGCGGGTCAGCCCGATGACCCCGGTCATCAGCCACGCCGAACTGCACCGCAAGGTGTCCGTCAAGACGATCGACCAGGTGTGAAGGACCGGGAAGGAAAGAACGGTGATGGACACGCTCGCCGATCTGCTCAGCCTGGAGGTCTACCGCGCCTTCCTGGTCTTCGCCCGCGTCGCGGCGGCGGTCAGCCTGCTGCCCGGTTTCGGCGAGCTGGCGGTGCCGCCGCGCGTCCGGCTGTGCATCGCGATCCCGGTGGCGCTGGCGCTGACCCCGACGGTGCCCGGCCTGCCCGACCGACTGCCGCCGGACGCCGCGGTGATGCTGGAGCAGATCTTCGCGGAGACGGTGGCCGGCGCCTTCCTCGGGCTGGGGGCCAAGCTGTTCCTGGCGTCGCTCCAGGTCGCCGGCAACATCGCCGCGCAGGCGATGGGCCTCGCCAACCCCTTCGGCACCGACGCCGCGGGGTTCGAGAGCGGGTCGATCCTGTCGGGCACGCTGGTCATCGCCGGGCTGGCGCTGCTGTTCGCGCTCGACCTGCATTACCTGATGATCGACGCGCTGGTGCGCTCCTACGGAAGCTGGCCGGCGGCGCAACTGCCCGATCCCGGCATGGTGGCGGGGCGCTACGCCCAGCTCGTCGGCGTCACCTTCCGCCTGGGCGTGCAGATGGCGGCGCCCTTCCTGGTGTTCGGCATGATCGCCAACATGGCTCTGGCCCTGGTCAATCGCGTGATGCCCTCCATGCCCGTCTATTTCGTCGCCACCCCGGCGATGGTCGGCGGCGGGATGCTGGTCTTCCTGGTGACGGCGGGCGCCATGGTCACCGCCACGCTGGCGGCGCTGGCCGGCTGGCTCGGCGGGCGATGAGAAGGGGGCGGCGATGTCGGACAACAGCCAGGACGAGGAACAGAAAACCGAGGAGCCGACCGAGAAACGGCTGCGCGAGGCGATGGACAAGGGCGATGTCCCCCGCGCCCGCGACGTCGGTCTGGCGGCCACCATGGCGGCGGCCTGGCTGATCGCCGCGGCGGGCGGGCCGCTCGCCGCCTCCCGCATCGCCGAGGTGCTGCTGCCGTTGATCGAGAATCCGAACGACATCCGGCTCGACGGCGGTCCCTACGACGTGATGAACAGCCTGCGCTGGCTGATCGGCGGTGTGGCGGTGGCGATGCTGCCGGTGTTCGGCCTGCTGGTCGGCGGGGCGGTGGTGTCGGCGGTGGGGCAGGGGCCGCTGCTGGCGGCGAGCGACCGCATCCGGCCCAAGCTGTCTCACCTGTCGCCGCTCAGCGGCTGGCGCCGCATCTTCGCGCGCCACGCGCTGGTCGAATTCGTGAAGAGTCTCGTGAAACTGGCGATCATCGCCTGCGCCGTCTGGTTCGCCGTGGCGCCCTACATCGATTGGACGGAGGGGATCGTGGGCATGGACGTTGCGGCGCTTCCCGACCTGCTGCGGGACCTGACCCTGCGGCTGCTGCTGGCCGTCCTCCTGGCGACGGTGGTGATGGCCGCCGTGGACGTGCTGTGGAACCGGCTGGAATGGCGGCGCCGCCTGCGCATGACCTTCCAGGAGCTGAAGGACGAGTTCAAGCAGACCGAGGGCGATCCCCATCTAAAGGCGAAGCTGCGCGAGATCCGGCGCGACCGCTCGAAGCGCCGCATGATGGCGAACGTGCCGCGCGCCACGGTGGTCATCGCCAACCCGACCCACTTTGCCGTGGCGCTGGAATACGACCGCGCCAAGATGCCGGCGCCGGTCTGCCTCGCCAAGGGGGCCGACCTCGTCGCGCTGCGCATCCGCGCGGTGGCCGAGGAGAACGGCGTTCCGGTGATCGAGAACCCGCCGCTGGCCCGCGCCCTCTACGCCGCGTCGGAGGTCGACGCGGTGATCCCGCTCCAGCACTACCAAGCGGTGGCTGAGGTGATGATGTATGTGCTGCGCCTGAAGAACGGTGGGGCCGCGCAGCCGGCGCAACGGGCGTAGCGGGGCGGCCGGATGGTTTGGAAATCAGCTTAATGTCTTCTCAACGGGTTTGGCGGTAGACGAAGGAAATCCTCCCCTTCCGCGGCGCATCACGGCCATGAGCGACAGCGACGACCTGTTCGAGATGTACCGTTCCGACCGCGCCGCCTCCGGCGCGCTGAAGGGGGAGGCGCTGGCCACCGCGCTGGCCGACAACGTGCGGCGCAGCTTCGCCGAGATGGACCGGCTGATTGCGGAAGTGACGCAGGCTCTTGCCCAGGCCCGCTACACGCTGCGCCTCGCGCCCTCGGTGGTGGACCGCGGCAGCTACGTCCAGCAGGACCGCGCGTCCGAGAGCTTCCGCGATTACCTGCGCCTGTGGAGCCACCGCCGCGCCGAGGCGGGCAGCGGCGGGATGCATTGGGAAACGAAGATCCTGGTCACCGACAGCCGCCGCCGCACGGCGGAGCTTGGGCTGGGTGTGACCGTCGAATGGCCGACCGCGGACCGTGCGGCCGATTGCGCCTTCGTGGAGTTCTGGACGACCGGCCAGGGCGTCAACCTGCCCTCCGAGGGCCGCAACTTCCAGCGCGCCCTGGTCGCCTGCCTGCGGCGGCTGGAGGAGGCGGGTGAGATCACGCCCGCCGTGAAGCGCTGAAGCTTGGCGCGACCATCGGGTATCCCCTCTCCCCAGAGGGGAGAGGGTTATGACGGCTGAGGCGTTCTCTGGATTATGAACCGATCAGCGCCTCGACCTCTTTGATCGCGGCGTCGGCGGGAATGCGCTCCATCTCGCGCCCGCCGAAGGTCGAGGCCGTCAGCACGGCGCCCCGCGTCACCTTCGGGCGCAGCTTCTCCGCGGTCGTCGGACCGTAGAGGGTCAGCAGCGGCACATCGGCGAGGCCGAACAGGTGGCTGGTCCCGCTGTCGTTGGCGACCGCCGCGGCGCAGCGCCGGGTCAGCGCGATGGTGCGCAGCGGGGAATAGCGCGGCTCGGCCAGTTCGGCGTCCTGGAGCGGGAACAGCGCCTGCGGCACGGCAGCGCGCAGTTCCGGCAGCCAGTCCAACTCCGCCGGGCCGAGGATGAAGACCGGCACCCGCCCATCGGCGACCTGGGCGCGGGCCAACTCCACGAAGCGGTCCAACGGCCAGCATTTCACCCGCTTGCCCGCCCCCGGCGCGATGGCGATGTAGCCCGGCCCGTCGGGCAGGACGGCGCGCGCCTCGGCCTCGGCCTCGGCCGGGATGGGAACGGCCATGTCCAGCGGAGGGCGGCGCCCACCGGCGACCTCCAGCAGGTCGAACAGGCGGTCCAGCACGTGCCGCGGCTCCTTGTAGCCGGGCGGCGGGCGGCGGTCCGACAGGCGGTAGCCGGCGCAGGCCGAGACGAACAGGTCGTGCTTCAGCCGGCGTGCCAGCAGCGTCCGCCAGGGCAGCGCCTGGGTGTCCAGCACCAGCGAGAAACGATCCTTGATGGGCATGGGCTTCAGCAGGCCGAGCGGGTTGCGACCGATGCCGGTGTCGGCGCGGAACTCGTCGATCAGCCCGTCCATCATCGGGCGCAGCGTGGTCGCCAGATGGGTGCCTTCGGTGGTGATCCAGGTGATCCGGTGGTCCGGGAACAACCCCCGCAGGGCGCGCACGAAGGGAATCTTGATGAGCGCGTCGCCGATCAGCTCGCCATGGGTGAAGACGGCAAGCGACGGGGGGCCGGCGCGGTCGGTTGCGGGCATACGGAAGCCTTGGAAAGATGCGGCCAAGCGGACGCCGGACTATAGCGGCCCGCATCCGGCGGCGGAACCCTCCGCAAAGCCGTCGTCCTCAATCCCCTCTCCCGCCCCGGGAGAGGGAAGGGGCCCATGCGGAAGCGTGGGAAGGGTGAGGGTGACGCCAAGAATCAGCCCCTTGATCCTTGGACGACCCTCACCCGGCGCCTATGGCGCCACCCTCTCCCGGGGCGGGAGAGGGAACTACAATTCGGCCGGCCTACAGCTCCGCGTTCAGGCCCGACGCCGACAGCTCGACCGGGCGCACCGCGTGGCCGGAGGGGGCGTAAAGGCCATCGCTGGCCGCCTTCTCCAGCGCCACCAGAAGGCTGCGGTTGATCGACAGCACGGCCTTGCGCATGGCGACCAGCCCCGCCGCGTTGTCGTTGATGGCGCGGTCGAGCCGCTCCACCCGCTCCAGGATCATCGCGCGCAGGTCGTCGTTCAGCCGCAGGGTGCCCGACTGCGCCTGGGTCATGATGCCGCCCAGACGGTCGGCCATCGCCTGCTTGCGCCGGGCGTAGACCTCCAGCCCTTCCAGCTCGCCGGCGGCGAGCGCCGCCGTCTCCTCGTCGAGCAGGACGCTCAACTCCGCCACCGTGTCGAGGAACTCCGTCATCACCACGGCGGTCGGCCCGTCGGCCAGCGCGGGACTCTCAGGCTCCGGCGCGCCGGCGGGCGCGGCGTCCTCGACCGGATTGGTGTCGGGGGCAAATTCGCGGATCAGGTCCTTGAAGCGGCGGCTCATCCCTTGGTTCCTTCGCTCGTCTGGCCGTAGAGGCGGGCCACGTCGGCCTCGACCATGCGGCCGATCCCCAGCGTGCCGGCCTCGGCGATGGCCTTGCCATATTCCTGGAGCATGAAGCTGCGCCACGTCCGCTCGCCCTGGCCGCCGCCGAAGGCGCTGCCGGTCTCGATGCCGGCGAACATGGACTCCAGCATCTGCCCGACCATCAGCGCCTCGAACTCCTGCCCGGCCTTCTCGGCGGATCGGGTTTGGGCGGCGGGTGTCGCGGCGGCGGAACGCGCGGTTTGGGCGGTCGGGGAAAGGGGGGAGATGTCCATCGTGTCGTCGTCCGGCCGGAGAGGATCAGATGATTTCCAGATCGGCGTGCAGCGCACCCGCCGCCTTGATCGCCTGGAGGATGGCGACCATGTCGCGCGGCCCGACGCCCAGCGCGTTCAGCCCGTTGACGAGCTGCTGCAGGCTGACATTGCCGCCGATGGTGACGAACTGGCGCCCGTTGCCCTCCTGCACCTGCACGTCGGTGCGCGGCACCACCACGGTCTGCCCGTCGGAGAAGGGCTGCGGCTGCGACACCTGCGGCGTCTCCACCACGCGGACGGTCAGGTTGCCCTGGGTGATGGCGACGCGGCTGATGCGCACATCGTCGCCAATGACCACGGTGCCGCTGCGCTCGTCCACCACCACCCGCGCGATGCCGTCCGGGCGCACGGTGAGCTGCTCGATGTCGCCGATCAGCCGGGCGACCGCGCCGGTGTAGCGGGGCGGGATGCGCACATCGACGGTGGTCGCGTCCAGCACATGCACGGCGCTGCTGCCCAACCGCAGCGCCACCGCGTCGGCGATGCGGTTGGCGGTGGTGAAGTCGGGATTGCGCAGGGCCATGCGCACGCCGGTCGTCTCGTCCAGCGCGAATTTCAGCTCGCGCTCGACGATGGCGCCGTTGGCGATGCGGGCGCTGGTCGGCACGCCCTTGGTCACGTTGGCGGCCACGCCGCCCGCCGAGAAGCCGCTGACCGACAGCGATCCCTGGGCCACGGCGTAGGCCTGCCCGTCGGCGCCCAGCAGCGGCGTGACCAGCAGCGTGCCGCCGAGCAGGCTGGTGGCGTCGCCCAGCGCCGACACGGTGATGTCGATGGTCGTGCCCTGGCGGGCGAAGGGCGGCAGCGAGGCCGTGACCATCACCGCCGCGGCGTTGCGGGTGCGCAGCACCTCGTCGCGGGTGTTGATGCCCAGCCGCTCCAGCATGCCCTTCAGGCTCTGCTCGGTGAAGGGCGTGTTGATCAGCCGGTCGCCCGAACCGTTCAGCCCGACCACGAGGCCGTAGCCGATGAGCTGGTTGCGGCGCACCCCGTCGAAGGTGACGAGATCCTTCACCCGCGTCTGGGCCAGCCCCTCCTCCGCCACGGCGGCGGCGGCCAGCAGGCAGGCCGCGGCCAGCGCGGCCACGCGGAGGGTGCGGCGGATCGGGCCAAGCTTCGTCGGGCCGTGCTTCATCAGACCGTCTTTCATCGTCCCGCAGGGCGGCCGGGCCGCCCTACAGGTAATTGGTGAGGCTCATCCGGGCGATGCGGGCGGTGGCCGCCGCGGTCGCCTCGATCTGCACCTCGAGCTGGTTCATGCGCAGGCTGGCCTCCGCCGGATCGACGCTTTCCATCGCGTCGAGCTGGTCGTTGAGGATGCGGAGCTGCGTCGTGTTCATCGCCGCGATGTCGTCGAGCTGCGCGCGGTGGATGCCGAGCTGCGCGGTGGCGTCGCGCACCCCCTCGATGCCGACCGACACCTTGGCGACCGCGGCCTCCATGTAGGGCTTGTAGGCGTCCAGCGGCAGTTGGCTGGTGTCGACGCTGGCCAGCATGTAGAGGCCCTGGAGCAGGTCCCGCATGGCCGGGTCGTTGCCCTGGATGCCGTAGGGGATCTCGGTCGTGCGGTCGAGCCGGGCGCTGAGGCGCGGCGCGGTCGAGGGTGCCCCCTGGTAGAACCCGCCCTCGAAGCCGAGCGGCGCGGCCGACGGTGTCGCGAACAGGTCGTCCAGCGCCGCCACGGCGGCGGCGGTCTCGGCCGGGGTCTGCGGCGACGCGGTGCCCCCGGTGGCCGCGGCGATGGTGTCCTGCACGATCTGGATGGGGGAGGGCAGGCCGGACTCGTCGCCCTGCACGGCGCGCATGGGGGCGGCCTTCACCTCGACCCCGCCGAACAGGTAGCCGTTGCCGGAGGAGGCGTTGAGCATGCCAACCACCTGCTCCAGCATGGCGCGGGCCCGCACCTGGAGCGAGCTGCCGGTGGGCGAGGGCTGGCCCAGCCCGACCGAGGCGGCGGCCAGGACGTCCTGCCCGGCGGACAGGATGTTGGTCAGCGCGCTGTCCATGGTGCCCAGCCGCCCCTGCAGCAGGGCGGTGGATTTCAGGGTCTGGTCGGTCTCGTCATACAGGTTGCGCAGCGCGATGGCCTGCCCGGTGCGCGCACCCAGTGCCTTGGCGACGTCGAAATGCTTGCCGCTGGCGATCTCGTCGTTGTTGCGCAGCCGTTCGAGCTGAAGCTCGGTGTTGGCGGTCTGCAGGCGCTTGGAAAGGCCGAGGGTGGAGACGGCGTTGTAGAGCATGGCGTCAGTTCCGGATCTGGAGCAGCGTGTCGAGCATCCGCCCGGCGGCCTGGAGCACCTGGGCGCTGGCGCCGTAGCTCTGCTCGATCAGCAGCAGCTTCTGCATTTCGTCGTCGACGTTCACGCCGTCGCGGTTGAGACGCGCCGATTGCAGCGCGTCGGCGCTGATCTTGCGGGTCTTCATCTCGGACTCGGCGGTGGTGCGGTAGCCCTGCTGGGTGGAGACCATGCCGGTTGCGTAGTCGCCCAGCGTGGCCGAGGAGGGCAGGTCCGGATCGCCGAAGCTGCGGGTGGCGGAGAAGGCGTTGAGGAAACGGTCGATCTGCGTGGTGTCGCCAGGGGCCAGGGGCGCACCGGCCCGGACGCCGCTCTGCACCTTCCAGGGGTTGCTGCGGATGTCGCCGTTGACGGCGATGCGCGAAGCTGGTCCGCCGCTGCCGGGGGCCATGACGAACAGGCCGGTCGTTCCGGGTTCGGACTCCGCCGCTTCGAACTGTTGAATGATGCCCGCCGCCAGCTCGTCGAGCTGGGCCAGAGCCCGAGGCATGTCCTGATGAGCGGTCTGGACATAGCCCATGATGCGCCCGCTCTGAATGTCCTGGTCCGGGTTGCCGGAGATGATCTTGCCGCCGGCCAGCAGATCGCCGTCGATGAGCTGAAGCGGCTGGGCGCCCGCCGGCAGTTCACGGTCGAGCAGCGTCTGGCCGTTGCGGGTCATCACCACCACCTCGCCGGTCTCGCGGGTGTGGGTGCGGATGCCGATCTCGTTCGACACCTGATCGAGCAGCCGGTCGCGCTCGTCCATCAGGTCGCCGGTCTCGGCGCCCTTGGCCTTCTGGGTGGCGATGGCGCTGTTCAGCTCCCCGATGCGGACCAGCGAGCGGTTGACCTCGTCGACGGAGGACCGGAGCCGCGCCTTGGCGTCGTTCTGCACGGTGATGGCGGCGGCGGCGGTGTCGTGCAGGCGGCGCACCAGCGATTCCGCGGAATCCACCACGGCGGTGCGCGCCGCCTCGTTGTCCGCCTGGTTGCGGAGCTGGCTGAAGGACTGCTGGAGCTTGGCCAGGGCGGTGGAGACGGACCGCTCGTCCTGCGGCTGGCCCAGCGCGGTGGCGTAGTCGGCCAGCGCCGAGGCGCGGGTTTCCTGCGCGCTGTAGCGGCTCTGCTCGAACCGGGCGTCGCGGATCAGGAACTCGTCCACGCTGCGCAGCACGCCGTCGACGCGCACGCCCTGGCCGCGTCCGCCGCTGATCGCGGTGGAGACGGCCAGATCCTTGCGGACGAAGCCCGCGGTGGTGGCGTTGGTGATGTTGTGCGAGACCAGCGCGGCTTGCTGCTGGGTCGCGCGCAGCCCGGAGAGGGCGGCGCTGAGGGCCAGTTGGAGGCTCATGGCGGGCGATCCCCTTTCCCGTCCGTCAGCGCTTCAGACGGGTGGTCTCGTCCACCATCTCGTCGGCGGTGCGCACCAGCGTGGCGTTGGAGGAGTAGGCGCGCTGCGTCTCGATCAACGACACCAGCTCCTCCGCGATGTCGACGTTCGATTGCTCCAGCGCGTAGCCGGCGACCGAGCCGGCGGTGCCGCTGTTGCCGTTGCTCAGCGTCATCGTGCCGCTGTCGATGCCCAGCGTGTAGGTGTTGCCGTCCTGCGGGACCAGACCGCCCGGATTGACCACGTCGGCGACCGGCACCTGATAGAGCGGCTGGCGGGCGCCGTTGTCGTAGACGGCCCACAACGTGCCCGCCTTGTCGACGTCCACCGTGCTGACGCGGCCGGCGCGGGCGCCGTCGCCCATGAACTGCGGCACGTAATCGCCGTTGAGCTGGGTGAGGTTGCCGATGGACAGCTTGATCGTATCGGACGTCGGGCTGGCCGGAGAGGTAAGGGTGATCTGCGGCAGTGCGCTGGTCGGCAGACCGGAGGCGTCGCCACTGGCGGCGAAGGAAATCGTGGTGCTGGGAAGGTCTGCGGTGTAGCCGGGTGGCGGTGTGACCGTCAGCCTCCATTCGTTGGGATCGGCTGGGTTCCCGGTTTTCTGCCAGCTCAGCTTGACGTCGAGCGGATTGCCGAGGCCGTCGTAAAGGGACGTGGAGGTGTCGAAGCTCGAGGTGCCGTCAGACTGCGCCGGCAGGTTGCCGGCGAAGCTCATCTGCGTCGTCTTGCTGCCGCCATAGGCCAGCCCGGCGATGGAGACGGCGCTCAGCCCGTCGAAGCTGCTGCGGTTCACCGCGGGCAGGCTGCCGTCGGGACCCAGCTTCCAGGCCTGGAGGTACTGGCCGGCGCTGTTGCGCAGGAAGCCCTGGTCGTCGGGCAGGAAGCTGCCGGCG
This sequence comes from Azospirillum brasilense, assembly GCF_007827815.1. Classification (GTDB taxonomy): domain Bacteria; phylum Pseudomonadota; class Alphaproteobacteria; order Azospirillales; family Azospirillaceae; genus Azospirillum; species Azospirillum brasilense_C. Next base: position 41,376 of record NZ_VITH01000014.1, on the reverse strand, counting down.
CGGGTCAGCGCGTAGCTGGGCGACGTTCCGGTGTTGCCGGCGTTGTCGCCGACGACGAAGAAGCCGCGCCCTTCGATCGCCATGTCGGTGGCGGACTGGGTGCCCTGGATGGTCCCGTCCTTCAACACCTGATAGTGCACGTTGGAGCGCACGCCGCCCGCGGCGTAGTTGCTCGTCGCACCGGAGGAGGTCATCAGCGTTGAGAAGTCGACCGCGGCGCGCTTGTAGCCGATGGTGGCGGAGTTGCTGATGTTGTCCGAAATGGCGGCCATCCGCGAGCTTTGCGCGGACATCCCGCTCACACCGGACCGCATGGCGCTGAACAGGCTCATCGGGAGATCCTCATCTCAAGTCGGTTGGGCCGAAAGCGAGCCACGGGATTCTCCGCGATGGACTTCGGAAGCGAGAGTACAGGGCGGCTTTTAAAGCGGATTTAAAGAGCGTTTTCAGGCGTTTACTTAAAATTTTCCGCTCTTTTGCGGAAGCCGCCTGCTGGAGCGGCGGCCGGTCGCGCCGCTCGGCCCCTTGGGACAAGAGTGAAATCGAGGTGCGATTGCGGGGGCGGCGAACGGATGCCGCATTGCGCGGATCGCCAAATCCGGTCACTGTTGGACCGGTTGTCCTCCATGCATCGAGTGTCCAGAGTGAGCGAAGAGCAAAAGCAGCAGGTTACGGCGGTCGTCAAATGGTACAAGGCCGACAAGGGCTTCGGCTTCGTCCGCTTCGCCGACGGAAGCGGTGAGGCGTTTCTGCATTCCCGGGTTCTCGCCTCGCTGGGCGAGGTGTCGCTGACCGAAGGCACCGGCCTCGTCTGCGACATCGCCGAGACCCCGAAGGGGCCGCAGGTCGTGGCCATCCATTCCATCACCCCCGCCGACCCGGCGGAGGCCAAGCCGGCCCGCGCGCCGAAGCAGCGCCGCCAGCGCCAGGCCGAGGCCGGCGATCCCCAGGCGCCCCGCCCCGCCCCGGCCGCCGTCCGCGAGCCCAAGCCGCGGCGCGAGCGGCCGGCCCCGGCCCTGATGCCGATGGCCACCGGTGAGATGATCTACGGCACCGTGCGCTGGTACAACCTGGACAGCCAATCCGGCCTGATTGACCCGTGGGACGACGAGACGGGCATCGGCGTCTATTTCGACCGGGCGATCCTGCGCCAGTCCGGGCTTGAGGTGGTGGCCGACGGCGAGGACGTGCGTTTCGTCGCCGTGTCGGGCGACGGCGGCCCGACCGCGCTGCGCGTCGAACTGGTGTGAGCCGACAGGGCTCGGGCGCCGTCGGGGTCTCCGCCCGGCGGCGCCTGCTTCAGACCGGAACCCTGGCTGACGCGATCAGCGGGGGGTGAAGGACCGCGAGGGACGGCGCTCGACGACCACCGGCGGGCGCTGGTCCATGCCGCCGGAGGGGCGGGACGGGTAGTGGCCGCGGGATTCGGAGGAGTCCATCCGACCGGCGGCCTCGCGCACCTCGAAGATGCGGCGTTCGACCGGCAGGCTCTCCGCCAGGACGATGACGGTGTTGAGCGAGATCCGGTCGATCGCCGGCTCCATCCGGTCGGCGCGCAGCCGGCCCGCCTGCACAAGTTCCTCCACCTCGGCTTCCGAGCACTTCAGCCAGGCCGCCGCCTCGGCGATGGAGAGTGACTGGTCGCGCATCGAAGAAGCTCCAAGACTGGGGTGGGGACAGGAAACCGGGTTGCCAATAGGGGTGTACCCGATTTCCGCGCCGAACAACAGGGTGGCGAAGGGGCGTCCCGCCACAAGACGCCCGGAATGCGCCTCTTTTTACTCCTTGGTCACGCTCCGGCAGCGCTGCTGGAGCAGGGCGACGGCCTGGGCGGCCTCGTCGCCCTGCAGGGTGAAGGCCCGCTCGTCCAGCAGCCGCCCGTCGGCGTTGAAGGCGCGGACGAACAGGCCGTGCGCGGTGCTGGTCACAACGGCGTCCACCACGGCGTCCGCCGTCTCGTCGCTTGCCACGTCGATGAAGGAGGCGAGTTCCGCCAGTTCGCCATTGTCCGTCCAATCGGCCTCGGCGATCAGGTCGAGCAGGTCGTTCAGCCCGCCGGCGGGCTCGCAGCGCTGGACGCGCGGGTCGGCGCCCTGGATGGCCGCGGTGAAGCGGGTCAGCGCTTCGCGGATGCGGGTCTCCTCCGCGGGGTCCAGCTCGGGTTCGCCGTCCTCGCCGATGCGGGCCAGCCCGAGGAAATCGGGAACCGCGTCCTCGCCGGCCGCCTCGACGGCTTCCGCCTCCTCCTCGATCAGGCCGACGACGCCGACCAGACGGGTGCCGGCGTCCGCCGGATCGGCCAGCAGGTCGGCCTCGCGGACGAAGCGCAGCGCCGCGTCGGTCGAGTCCAGCAGGCGCAGCAGCAGGGTACGGCGGTCGGCGGCCTCCAGATAGACCAGCGCTTCCGGCTCCAGCCAGACCGGCAGCAGGCGGGTGTCGGCGGCGGTTTCCAGCAGGCCGGTGGAATCCAGAGCCTCCTCGATGGCCGCGGCGGCGGGTGGCTGCGACAGGTCGCCGGACACCTCCACCGCCAGCCAGAAGAGGGTGGCGATCATGTCGTCGCCCTGGGCGTCGGTGCGGCGGACGGATTCGGCGATGGTCTCCACCTCGTCGAGGAACTCCGGCTGTTCCTCCTCGCGCAGCTTGTCCAGCGCGGCTTCCAGCACCGCCTGGCGGCCCGCGTCCAGCGTCTCGTCGAGCAGTTCGTCGAAGCGGCGGTCGCTGTTGCGCCAATAGCGGACCAGGCGGTCCGCCGGCGTGCCCGTGAAGGTTCCGGAGGCCGGCTTGTCCGCGCCGTTCCGCCCGTTGCCTGTCTTTGCCATGCTGCCTCTCCTGACTGGTCCGCCGGCGCCGTCGGGCGCGGGGGTGACGATACGGGCAGTGACCGTAGTGGCCGCGGGGCGCGCTGGCAAGCCGTCCTCTTCCGCTTTCAGAACCCTCGTCTCAGGGCACTCGACAGCGGCGCCCGTCCTGCGGCAGGCTGGGGACCGCAATCAAAAGCCGGAGGGCAGGGCCCGTGACGACGCGCGATGAGACGGAGGTCCTGCTGGCGGAGCTTCGCAAAGGCTTCGGGGTGGCCTCGAACAGCGAGCTTCTGCATCTGCTCGCCGCCCTGGGGCGGGTCGTGCTGGACGAATCCAGCCGCGACGAGCGCGGCCGTCGCGTGCTGAAGATCGTCGGCAAGGGCGGGCGCGAACGCCAGATCGTGATTTCGGAATAAAGGAAAACGCCCTTCCCCGCGACGGTGCGGGGAAGGGCGTTCCCGTCAGCTCGCGCGGACGCGCTGGAGGAAGCCGGACAGCTCGCGGTTGAGCGCGTTGGCGCCGTCGGCGAGGTCGTGGGCCTTGTCGAGGAGCGTGCGGGCGGCGGTGCCGCTGCGGTCGGCGGCGGCGTTGACCCCGGCGATGGTCTGCGTCACCTCGGAGGTGCCCAGCGCCGCCTGATGGACGTTGCGGGCGATCTCCTTGGTGGCGGCGCTCTGCTCCTCCACCGCCGCGGCGACGGTGGCGCCGATGGCGCCGACGCGGGTGACCACCTGGACGACCGCCTGGATCTCCTGCACGGCCTCGCCGGTCGCGCTCTGGATGCCCGCAGCCTGGGCGGCGATCTCGCCGGTGGCGCGGGCGGTCTGGGCGGCCAGCGCCTTCACCTCGTTGGCGACGACGGCGAAGCCCTTGCCGGCCTCGCCGGCGCGCGCCGCCTCGATGGTGGCGTTGAGCGCCAGCAGGTTGGTCTGGCTGGCGATGTCGTTGATGAGGTCGACGACGCGCCCGATGCTCTGCACGGAGTCCGCAAGGCCGCCGATCTGCCCGTTGGCGCGCTCGGCCAGCGTCATCGCCTCGCGGACGATGTTGGTGGACTCGCTGATCTGGCGGGTGATCTCCTCGATGGAGCTGGTGAGCTGCTCCGACGCCGCGGCGACCGTCTCGACGTTGGCCGAGGTCTGCTCGGTCGCGGCGGCGACGCTGGTGGCGAGGCGGTTGGTCTCCTCCGCCGTGGCCGACATGCTGCGGGCGCTCTCCTCCATCTCGGTGGATTCCGCCACGAAGCGGCTGACCACGCTGCCGACCGCCCCTTCGAAGCTGTTGGCGATCTCCTCCAGGGAGCGCTTGCGGTCCTCCTCGGCGCGGCGGGCGGATTCGATCTGCTCGGCCTCCAGGCGGCGCTTGGCGAGGGCGTTCTCGCGGAAGACCTCCACCGTGCGGGCCATGGCGGAAATCTCGTCGCGGCCTCCGGCGGGAACCGTCACGTCGAGGTCGCCGGCGGCGATCTTCTCCATTCCGCCCTGGAGGGTGAGCAGGCGTCGGACCACCATGCGGCGCACGAAGACCAGGACGACCAGCGCCGACAGCAGCAGGCTGACCACGCCGACCCCGATCTGCAGGATCGTGCCGTTGGACAGGGCCTTCTCGCTGTCCTCGGCGGCGGTGGTGATGGCGCCCTCCTGCGTGTGCACGAGGTTCACGACCGCCATGGACAGCGTTTCGGACAGGCTCAGGTTGTTGGTCAGCAGGTCGCGCTGCGCCTTCAGGATTTCCAACTCGGCCAGACGGGTGGGGATCAGCCCGTCCGGCTCGATCGAGAGGGATTCGATCGCCTTCAGCGGCTCCGCCATCGCTTGGCGTGAGGCCTCGGGCAATTGGTTCGAGCTGGCGGTCATGGTGGTGACGAGGATGCGGGTCTGCGCCTCGATGATCGACAGCCGGTTCGCGTCGGAGCTGGCGGCGGCTTCGGTCAGCAGGCCGCGGACGGTGGTGGCGCCGTCGTCGATGCTGCGGACGAGGGTGAGCTGTTCCTCTGTCTGGAGATACTCCTCGCCGGCCTGCAGCCGCTCTTCCGCCGGACGGGTGTCGTCCCGGAAGGCGGCGCGCTGCATGTCCACGCCGCTGCTGTGGATCGACTTCCAGGGCGCCACGAGCTGGGACAGGCGCCGCGTGGCGGCGACCACCTGCTCCAGCAGTTCGGCGCGGTGGTCGCTCAGCCCGATCCGCTTGTCCGCCGCCTGATCGAGCAGCGTGACGTTGGCGAGCAGGGCCTGGGCGGCGCTGCTGGCGGCGGCGGTTTCGGACGGACCGCCGGCGTGGGACGCGGCGTTGGCGCTGCTCTGCTCAAGCTCGGCCAGATCGCGCAGTTCGCGTTCGAAGTCTTGCCGCTCCATGGCGATGCGCGCTGCGAGGTCCGCCTTCTCCTCCTTGCTGGTGACGGAGCGGAAGGCGGGAGCCAGCGCGTCGATGCGGCCCGCGTGCTGGGCCGCCCGCAGGGCGCCGAGCGCGGACGGCACGGCCTCCGCGGTGATGACCTGCAGCGTCCGGCCGAAGCCGGCGTACCCGGTCAGCGCCACCCCGATGGCGACGAGCGTGCAGCACACCACGGCGCCGACACCGGTGAACAGGCGCCCCTGAACGCCTCCCAGCCGGCTTGGGCGCACCGCCTTATCCTGGGCAATTCCTAACGGTTTGGACATGTCATCTCTTCCCCAACGGCGGTCTTGCTTCTCTTGGCGCCGCCGCACGCCGTCCGCGGCGGGCCTTGTCCCCACTTCCCGTCAGCCGAGCCAGGCCGTGTGGGCCAGAACCTCGTTCGAGCCCCGCCAGACCATGTCGAGCGCAACATAAGTGATGATCGCAAGACCGATCCAACCAATCCAGCGATGTTTGTGCAGAACACGTGCGATTACGTTCGCGGCGGCACCCATCAACGCCACCGAGAGCAGCAGGCCGAGCACAAGCACGGTCGGATGCTCCTTGGCAGCACCGGCCACCGCCAGCACATTGTCAAGCGACATCGACACGTCGGCCACCACGATCTGCCAGACGGCGGCGCCCACGGAGACGCTGCTGGCGGCGGCCACCGCCGCATTGCTGCTGAGGGAGGCCGTTCCAGGCAGGACGTCGGGGGCGTCCAGCGCCTCCTCCGGCGTGATCTCGTCGGCGCCCTGCGAGCGCAGCTCGCGGAACATCTTCCAGCAGACCCAGAGCAGCAGCACGCCGCCGGCCAGGGTCAGCCCGATGATGGCGAGAAGCTGGGTGGTCATCAGCGCGAAGATGATGCGCAGCACGATGGCGGCGCTGATGCCCCACAGGATGACCCGGCGCCGCTGCTCGGCCGGGACGGCGGCGGCGGCCATGCCGACGACGATGGCGTTGTCGCCGGCCAGAACGAGGTCGATGGCGACCACCTGCCCGAAAGCGACGAGTTGCGGCCAGAGTTCGGCGGTCATCATGATTCGTCTCCATTGCAGCGGGGCGCCCGATGATCGGAGCGCCCCGCGGTATCCTTGCTGTGCGGTTGGGGGCGCCCGGTCAGCGCATGAGCATGTGCGGGAGCCAGAGGGAGAAGGATGGGACGTAAGTGACGAGGAGGAGGGCGAGGAAGAGCGCGCCGTAGAAGGGGGTGATGGAGCGCATGACCTGCCCGACCGAGACCTCGCCGATGGCGCAGCCGATGAACTGGGTGGTGCCGACCGGCGGCGTGTTGAGGCCGAGCGCGCAGTTGATCAGCATGACGATGCCGAACTGCACCGGGTCCATGCCGTACTGCATGGCGATGGGCAGGAAGATCGGCGTGCAGATCAGGATCGTGCTCGCCATGTCCATGAAGGTGCCGAGCAGGAACAGGATGATGTTGATCAGCAGGAAGATGACCAGCGGGTTGGTCGAGATGCCCGCCATCAGCTCACCGGTGATCTCGGCCACCTGATAGAGGCCCATGATGTACTGGAACATCGTCGAGACGCCGATCAGCAGCAGGACCACGCCGGTCGTCTTGACCGTCTTGGCGGCGGCCGCCAGGAAATGCTCCCAGGTCAGCGTGCGGTAGACGAAGGTGGTGAGCAGCAGCGCGTAGATCACCGCGATGGAGGCGGACTCGGTGGCGGTGAAGACGCCCGACGTGATGCCGGCCAGGATGATGACGACGATGAGCAGGCCCGGCGCGGCGGCGGCGAAGGAGCGGCCCAGGATGGACCAGCCGGGGAAGGTGCCGGCGGGGTAGCCGCGCTTGACCGCGACGTAGTAGGCGGCACCCAGGTTGCAGACCATCAGCAGCAGGGCGGGGACGATGCCAGCGGCGATCAGCGCGCCGATGGAGGCTTTGCCGCCGGCGGCCAGCGCGTAGATGATCATGTTGTGGCTGGTCGGCATCAGCGCGCCGACGAGAGCCGCATGGGTGGTGACGTTGACGGCGTAGTCGGCGTGGTAGCCCTCGCGCTTCATCATCGGGATCATCACCGCGCCCATGGCCGAGACGTCGGCGACGGGGGAGCCGGCGACGCCGCCGAACAGCGTGCAGGCGACGACGTTGGACATGCCGAGGCCGCCGCGGATGTGGCCGACCATGTTCTTGGCGGTGGCGACGATCTTGTCGGCGACGCCGCCGTGGAGCATCAGCTCGCCGGAGAAGACGAAGAAGGGGATGGCGAGGAAGGAGAAGACGTTCATGCCGGACATCATCTGCTGGAAGATGACGGCGACGGGGAGGCCCTCGTAGAGGATGGTGCAGAGCGCCGACAGGCCGATGGCGAAGGCGACCGGGATGCCCAGGACGAGGAAGCCGAAGAAGCTGATGGAAAGGATGGTCAGTTCCATGATGGTGCGACCTCCTCGCCGCGGATGATGGCGACGACGTGTTCGATGGCGAAAAGCACGATCAGGACGCCGGAGAGCACGAGCGGGATGTAGCGGACGGCTTCGGAGACGTGCAGGTTGGGGATGTAGTAGGCGGCGACGGAGGTGCCGAGGACCCAGCCGTTGTAGGCCATGCAGGCGCCGAAGACGCCGACGAGGGCGTAGATGACGATCTCGACCTTGCGGCGGATGGCGTCGGGCAGCATGACGAGGAAGGATTCCAGGCCGATGTGGCCGGCGTCGCGGACGCCGACGGCGGCGCCGATGAGGGTGACGTAGAGGACCAGCACGATGGCCAGGCTCTCCGCCCAGGTCGGCGAGTCGTTCAGCACGTAGCGGCCGAAGACCTGATAGAACACCACACAGACGATGGCCATCAGGCCGACCATCGCCACGCACATCCCCGACCACGCCAGACGCGCGTTCACCCGCGTCAACAAGCGTGGGGCGGCGAGGGGGCGGACCTCTTCCAGTTCAAGTTCGATGCTCATGATGCCGTCCTTCCCGCGGGGGGGCGGCGCCGGCCGGACTTGGCCGGCGCCGCGACCGCGTGCCTTACTTCGTATCCTGGATGCGCTGGACGAGGCCCTGCAGCTTCGGCGTGTTCGCGAACTTGGCGAACACGGGCTTCATGGCGTCGATGAATTCCTGCTTGTTCTTCACGTCGCTGATCTGGGAGCCGGCCTTCTCGACGATGGCGCGGGAGGCCTCCTCGCGTTCCGCCCACAGCTTGCGCATGTAGGGGACGGAGTCCTTGGCGGCCTTGCGGATGGCGGCCTGATCGTCCTTGGACAGGCGGTCCCAGGTGACCTTGGAGAAGACCAGCACCTCCGGCGCCATCGCGTGCTCGGTGCGGGTGAAGTACTTGGCCGCCTCGAAGTGGCGCGAGGATTCGTAAGACGGGTAGTTGTTCTCCGCCGCGTCGATGATGCCGGTCTTCAGGCCGGTGTAAACCTCGCCCATCGGCATCGGCGTCGGGTTGGCGCCCAGCGCCTCGATCATCGACACGAACAGGTCCGACTGCTGGACGCGGATCTTCATGCCCTTCAGGTCGGCCAGAGACGACACCGGCTTCTTGGAATAGAGCGAGCGCGATCCGCTGTCGTAGAAGGCCAGACCGATCAGCCCCTGGCTTTCCATGGCGGCGAGGATCTCGTCGCCGATCGGGCCGTCCAGAACGGCGTGCATGTGGTCGGTGTCGCGGAAGATGAAGGGCAGGGCGACGACCATCGACTCCGGCACCACGTTGTTCAGCGGCGCCACGTTGATGCGCATCATGTCGAGGCCGCCGATCTTGATCTGCTCGATCGTGTCGCGCTCGTTGCCCAGCGCGCCGTTCGGGTAGACCTTCACGCCGAGCTTGCCGTTGCTGCGTTCGCTGAGCAGCTTGCCCATGTATTTGACCGCCTCGACGGTCGGGTAGTCGCCGGGGTGGATGTCGGCCGACCGGAAGTCGCGGGCCGAGACCGGGGCGGCGAGCAGCGCGCCCGCGGCGCAGGCGGCCAGCAGCGCCATGCCGAGGCGGCGGAAACTGTTCTTCATGGACCGTACTCCTGCCTTAGGAGAAGTGCCTGTTGGAGCGGAGGCGGGGTGTCGGCCCGCCGAAAATGGACAAACGAATGGTTCGAGCGTTCGGAAGAAGCCCCCGGCTGTTCGGCTGTGCGCCTCGAATAATAGCGCTGCGAAGGGGAAGGCAAAAAAGAATCCCGAAGGGGATGAGGGCGCAAAATCCCGGCGCCATCGGCGCGTGCCGACGGGGGTGAAGCTGGGCGGTTCTTGTCCTTTGTTCCGAAGCGCCCGCGGCGTTCTTCCGCGCGGCTGCCCTGGTGTTGTCCGGTGAGCGGGCGGCGTCGGTTGTTCACGTCCGTGCTACATCCCGCTGCGCTAGTTATATTAATATATCAGCTTTCAAGGCAAGCGCAAAACGGAGGTCGGAACGCGTGACGCCAAAATGTCGCAAGCCGGGTGGGGATTAAAGCCGGGCAGGGGTTTGACGCCCCACGGCGGTGGGCGCGTCGGTGAAATAAAGCGGTGCGGCGGCGCGCAAATCGTCGATTGCCAAGCGCAATTCGTCGAGATGGGCACCGAGCGCCCGGACGCTCGCCTCGCGGTCGTGGGCGGCGACGGCCTCGACGATGGCGTCGTGCTCGGCGATGACCTTCGTCATCTGGCCGGGGACGGGCAGCGTCAGGCGCCGGCAGCGGTCGACCTGCACCTTCACCTGCTCCACCAGCGTCCAGAAACCAGGGAATCCGGCGACCTCGGCGAGCAGGGCGTGGAAGCTCTCGTCGGCTTCGTGGAAGCCGTCGCGGTCGCAGGCGGCGCAGAGATCGCGCTGCTCCGCCAGCGCGGCGCGCAGCCGGGCGATGTCGCTGGCGGTGGCGCGGACGGCGGCCATCCGCACCGCAGCCTCCTCCAGTGCCTTGCGGATCACCCCGGCTTCCGGCAGAGCGGCGACCGGGATCAGCGAGACGTAGGTGCCCGACTGCGGAAAGACGTCGATCAGCCCTTCGTCGGCCAGCCGCAGCACCGCCTCGTGCACGGGGGTGCGGCTGACGCCGTAGGCCGCGGCGATGCGGGCCTCGGCGATGGGCTCGCCGGGTCGTCGGCGCATGCCCAGGATGTCGTTCCGCAGGTCGCGGTAGATGAGGGAGGCGGAGCGCGGCGCGGGCCGGGCCGTTGCCAGCCGGCGCTGCCGCGGCGGGATGGCGGTGAGGGAATCCGATGGCATGAGCCACCTCGTCGGGCGGGCGGGGCGCACGGGTCGGCGCTCCGCAGGAAACCATAAAAGCTAATATATTAGTGTTTGCGTCCGGTGCTGAGGGGCAAAGTGGGGGACACCCCAGGCGAAGTGTCGCACGCCTCCGCTTCGGGCCGGCGGCGCGTCTCGCGGATCAGGATCAGCAGGCCGCTGGCGATGACGATGGCGGCCCCGGCCAGCACATGCGTTCCCGGCCAGTCGCCCCAGAACAGCCAGCCGAACAGGCAGGCCCAGAGGATTCCGGCGTAGTTGAAGGGGCTGATGACCGCCGCCGGGGCCAGCGCGTAGGCGCGGGTGGCGAAATACTGGGCGCCGCCGCCGACCAGCCCCATCGCCGCCATCAGCGCGAAACCCTCCGCCGTCGGCATCGTCCAGACGAAGGGCAGGGCGACGGCGCTGAGCAGCGTGGAGAAGGCGGTGAAGTAGAAGACGGTGGTGACCGGCGCCTCCGTCCGCCCCAGCTGCCGCATCGCCATCATGGCGAAGGCGTAGGCGACGGCGGCGGTCAGCCCGACCAGCGCGCCGGTGTTCAGCATGCCGCTTCCCGGCTGCACGATGACCAGCACCCCGGCGAAACCCACCGCTACGGCTCCCCAGCGGTAGGGGCCGACCCGCTCCCCCAGCACCGGCACGGACAACGCGGTCAGGAACAGCGGGGCGGAGAAGGACAGCGCCACCGCGTCGGCCATCGGCATCAGGTGGTAGGAGAGGAACAGCAGCACCATCGAGGTCAGGCCGATCGCCGCCCGCCAGAAATGGCCGCCCAGATGCTCCGTGCGCAGGCCGCGCCAGCCGCCGGCGCGGGCCAGCATGGCGGTGGCGGGCAGCAGGGCGAAGGCGTTGCGGAAGAAGGTCACCTCGGCCAGCGAGTAGTCCGCCGCGAGATGCTTCGCCAGCGCGTTCAGCACCGCGTAGAGGAACACCGCCAGCAGCATGGAGACGATGCCGTTGCGCGCCTGGAGATGGGTGGGGATGGGCTGGGCCATGGGTGCCCCGGGGGTGGTTCGTTGGTGAGACCTTGCCCCCACCCCGGCCCTCCCCCGCTTCGCAGGGGAGGGAGATTCAGTCCCCTCCCCTGCGTCAGCGGGGGAGGGTTAGGGTGGGGGCCAACGCTTGCCGCTCAATGCGCCGTGCGGCGGCTCGGGCGGCGATAAATGAACCAGTAGACGGCGCCGACCAGCACCGCGCCGCCGAACCAGTTGCCCAGCGTCACCGCGGCGAGGTTCAGCAGGAACTGCCCGACCGGGATGACCGGCGCGGCGCGGCCGAGGTCGGCCCAGAAGGAGGCGGGGGCGCCCCATTCGATCAGCAGGCCCAGCGGCACGAAATACATGTTGGCGACGCAGTGCTCGAAGCCGGCGGCGACGAAGGCGCTGACCGGGAAGACGATCGCCATGATCTTGTCGGTGACGCTGCGCGCGCCGAGCGCCAGCCACACCGCCAGGCAAACCAGCACGTTGCACAGGATGCCCAGGAAGAAGGCCTGCCCGGCGGGCAGCCCGGCCTTGGCCGTGGCGAAGTAGAGCGCCGAGGCGCCCACCGCCCCGTGGCCGAAGGCGTATTGCCCGGACAGGAAGACCAGCAGCGCCGTGCCGGCGGCGCCGACGAAGTTGCCGATCCACACCGTGGTCCAGACCTGGAGCATCCGCCCGGTCTTCACCCGCCCGCTCGCCCAGGCCATGACCATCAGCGCGTCGCCCGTGAAGAGCTGGGCGCCGCCGACGATGACCAGGATCAGCCCCAGCGAGAAGACCAGGCCGCCGAGCAGCCGGGTCACCCCGTAGGGCAGCATGCCCTCCGCCCCCGACATGGCGACGGTGGCGAACAGGCCGCCCAGCGCGATGAAGGCGCCGGCCAGGACGGCCAGGGCGAACAGCGTCGCGCCGTCGTAGTTGGCCTTCTTGACGCCCAGATTCTCCGCGGCGAGCGCGATGGCGTCGGGCATCAGCGCGTCGAGGGAGGACGCGGGCGGGGCGGCGGCAGGGGAGATGGCCGGGGAGGCGTGTGGGTTCGCCTCCGGAAAGGAATGCGTGTCCATAAAGGTGCTCCTCGTCTCGTACGGCGTCTCACACGACCTTCAGGCCCTGCGTCCGGAAGATGCCGCGCACCCGCTCGGTCAGCTCCGGCGGGGGAGGTTCGGTGTTGGCCAGCGCGTAGGGCAGGCCGAGCTGCTTCCACTTGAACTCGCCCATCTTGTGGAAGGGCAGGACATCCACCCGCTCCACCACCTCCAGGCCGGCGGCGAATTCCGCCAGCCCCTCGATCTCGTCGAGATGGTCGGTCAGGCCGGGGACCAGCACGTAGCGCAGCCAGATCGGCTTGCGCAATGCGGACAGCCGCTCGGCGAATTCCAGGGTCGGGCGCAGCGGCACGCCGGTCACCGCGCGGTAGGTCGATTCCTTGAACGCCTTGATGTCCAGCAGCACCAGATCGACGTCGGCCAGCAGATGGTCGTCGGCGTGGCTGCCGAGGAAGCCCGAGGTGTCGAGCGCGGTGTGCAGGCCGAGTTGCTTGGCGCCGCGGTAGATGGCCGCGCAGAATTCCGGCTGGACCAGCGGCTCGCCGCCGCTGATGGTCAGGCCGCCGTGGGCGCGGTGCAGGAAATCGGCGTAGGTGGCGATGTCGGCCAGCACGTCCGAGGACTGGGCCGGCGACCCGTCGTGCATGTGGCGGGTGTCGGGGTTGTGGCAGTACTGGCAGCGCAGCGGGCATCCGGCCAGGAACAGGACGTAGCGCAAACCCGGCCCATCGACCGTGCCGCCCGTCTCCACCGAATGGACCCAGCCGCGGACCGATGCGCCCGTCCCGGCGGCGTGCGCGGGTTGGGGGGTAATCGGGCTGAGCATGAGGCACCTCGTGAATGGGCGCCGGTGTCCGCTTCATGCGGCACCGGCGCTGTGTGCCATCCTATGTCATGCCCCGGCGTCGGCCATGACCGGGGTCAATTGATCTGACCGCGACTCTTGCGCGTACTGCGTGTGCGCGCCCGCCGAGAGGACGGGGCGCTCCACCCAGGCGATGCGCAGAATGTTGGTCGATCCCGGCATGCCGAAGGGCACGCCCGCGGTGATGACCAGCCGCTGCCCGTCCTCCGCCAGACCGTGTGCGTAGGCGATGCGGGTCGCCTTGTGCACCATGTCGGAGAAGTTCTGGATGTCCTCGGTCAGCACGCTGTGCACGCCGTAGGCCAGCACCAGACGGCGCGAGGCGGCGACGGTCGCGGTCAGGCAGAGGATCGGCACCTCCGGCCGCTCGCGGGCGGCGCGCAGGGTGGTCGAGCCGCTGGTCGTGTAGGTGACGATGGCCGCCGCGTGGATGGTGTGGGCGACCTGCCGCGCCGCCGCGGTGATGGCGTCGGCGGCCGTCTCCTGCGGGTCGGCGTGCTGCGCGTCCATCATCGTGCGGTAGAGGTCGTCATGCTCGACCCGGCGGGCGATGCGGTCCATCATCGACACCGCCTCCACCGGATAGGCGCCCGACGCGGTCTCCGCCGACAGCATCACCGCGTCGGCGCCGTCGAAGACGGCGGTGGCGACGTCCGATGCCTCGGCGCGGGTCGGGGCGGGGGCGCCGATCATCGATTCCAGCATCTGGGTGGCGACGATCACCGGCTTGCCGGCCTTGCGCGCCTCGCGGATGATCCGCTTCTGGATGCTCGGCACGTCCTCCGGCGGCATCTCCACGCCGAGATCGCCGCGGGCGACCATCACGCCGTCCGACAGCTCGACGATGCGCTCCAGATGCTGGATGGCCAGCGGCTTCTCCAGCTTGGACATCAGGGCGGCGCGCCCGGCGATCAGCTTGCGCGCCTCGGCCACATCCTCCGGCCGCTGGACGAAGGACAGCGCCACCCAGTCGACCTCCTGGTCGAGCGCGAAGATGAGGTCGGCGCGGTCCTTGGCGGTCAGGGGCGACAGCGGCAGCAGCACGTCGGGCACGTTCACGCCCTTGCGGTCGGACAGCTTGGTGCCGGCCACGACGACGGTGTCGGCGTGCTCCGGGCTGCACGCGGCGATGCGCAGCCGAACCTTGCCGTCGTCGAGCAGCAGGTCGGTGTCGGGGCGCAGGGCGGCGAAGATTTCCGGGTGGGGCATGCCGACGCGGGTCGCGTCGCCCGGCTCGGTGGAGAGGTCGAGGCGGAAGCGCTGGCCCACCGTCAGCTCCACCGAACCGTCGGCGAAGCGGCCGAGCCGCAGCTTCGGCCCCTGGAGGTCGGCCATGATGGCGATCGGCCGCTCCAGCTCGCGCTCCAGGGCGCGGATGGCGCGCACGCGGGCGCCGTGGTCGTCGTGGGAGCCGTGGCTGAAGTTCAGGCGGAAGACGTCGACGCCCGCCTCGAACAGCGAGCGGATCATCTCCGGCGAGGAGGAGGACGGACCCAGCGTGGCGACGATCTTCGTCTGCCGGAAGCGGCGGATCGGGGAGGTGGCGGTCATATCGAAACGGGCTCCGCAAAAGAGGGCGGGGACGGCGGGCGCGGCGCGCGGGCGTTCATCGGTAAGACCGCCGCGCCAGAGCCGGCGTGACGGATGCGGCGCGCGGCGGTCGGTGCGGTCCTGGGGGATGCGCTCGCGGCACGGGCGGGCTTGGGCCGGCCGGGCTGCGCGTCTGTCCTTCGCAAATAAAATACTAGTATATCAGATTGAAAGGCAAGCCCGTTTCGTAAGGCGGCCCGGCCTTTCAGCCAAAATGTCGCAGACGTCCATCGGGTGGAGCGGCCGCCGGCGTAAGGCTTTTTGCCGAGAGCGGCGGCATTGGTCCCTTTCCGATTTTGGATTATTTTAGGGACACGACGTGCTTTAAGTCCGCTTCGGTGTGTTGGCATGGAATAAGCCAAGGGATCGGCAAATCATCGGCCCATCCGGATGCATGGAACAAATTTGAGGAACGCCGGAACAATGACGATGGTGGCCGAATGACGCGGGCGGTGCGGCTATGAACGGTGGCGTAGACTTGAGCAATTGCGACCGGGAGCCGATCCATCTCGTCGGGTCCATCCAACCAAGCGGATTCCTGATCGCGCTGTCGACGGATTGGATCGTCAAGCACGCTTCGTCCAACATCGGGGCGTGGCTGGGGGTGGAGCCCGACGCCCTGCTGGGGCTTCCCCTGACCGAGGTGATGGACGAGGAAGCGCTGCACGCCATCCGCGGCCGGCTCCAGCTCTCCCTGATCAACGGGTCGGTGGAGCGCGCCTTCCGGGTGAAGCTGTCGGCCAACGCGCTGCCGCTGGACATCGCGGTCCATCTGTCCGGCCAGTCGATCATCATCGAGGCGGAGCCGAGCGAGCCGGACAGCGAGCTGGACGTCGGTTCCATGGTCCGCGCGATGATCGGGCGGCTCCAGCGCACCCCCGATTTCGACTCCTGCTGCCGCGAGGCGGCGCGGCAGCTGCGGTCGCTGACCGGCTTCGACCGGGTGATGATCTACCGTTTCGACCGCGACGGGGCGGGCGAGGTGATCGCGGAATCCGCGGTGCGCGGCATGCCGTCCTATCTGGGGCTGCGCTACCCGGCGTCGGACATCCCGAAGCAGGCCCGCGCGCTGTACGAGCGGAACTGGCTGCGCTGCATCAACGATGTGGACGCGCCGCCTGCGGCCATCCTGCCGCCCGTCGGACCGGAGGGCGAACCGCTCGACCTGTCGATGAGCGTTCTGCGCAGCGTGTCGCCCATCCATTGCGAGTATTTGCGCAACATGGGCGTCGCCGCCTCGCTGTCGGTGTCGATCCTGCGCCGCGGCAAGCTGTGGGGCCTGTTCGCCTGCCACAACATGGTGCCACGGCGGCTGTCGCTGGAGCGGCGCACGGCGGCCGAGCTGTACGGCCAGATGTTCTCCTTCCTTCTGGAGGGCGTCGAACGCGACCGCGAGGAGGCCTACGAGGCCAAGGCGCGCCTGCTCCACACCCGCATCATGGCGGTGATGGCCGACGGCGCCTCCTCCATGGAGAATCTGGAGCGGTTGCGCGGCGAGGTCGGCCACTACATCCGCAGCGACGGCTTCGCCATCGTGCTGGGCGGCCAGACCCTTGTGGACGGCAGCACCCCGACGCCGGAGGAGCTGCTCGGGCTGGTGCGCATGCTCAACCGCGCGCACGCCAGCCGCGTCTTCGCTACCAGCGAGATCGGACAGGTCCACCAGCCGGCGCTGGATTTCGCCGAGCGCGCCGCCGGCATGCTGGCCATACCGGTGTCGCGCAAACCGCGCGACTACATCATCTTCTTCCGCCGGGAGTCGGTGCGCACCGTCACCTGGGCCGGCAACCCGGACAAGCCGGTGGAGCCCGGCCCGAACGGGCAACGGCTGACCCCGCGCAAGAGCTTCGAGGCGTGGAAGGAAACGGTGCACGGTCAGTCCGAGCCCTGGACGGAGGCCGACCTGCGCATCGCCGACTCGCTGCGGATCACGCTGATGGAGGTGGTGCTGCGGCTGGCCGACCAGGCGGAGGAGGAGCGCCGGACCGCCCGCGAGCGGCAGGAGCTGCTGATCGCCGAGCTGAACCACCGGGTCCGCAACATCCTCAGCCTCGTCCGCGCGCTGCTGGTCCAGAGCCGGGCCGGCGTCACCCGCGTCGAGGAGTTTGCGGAGATCGTCGGCGGGCGCATCCAGGCGCTGGCGCGGGCGCACGACCAGCTGACGGCGGAGAACTGGAAACCCTCGCCCCTGCGCCCGCTGATCGCGGCGGAGGTCGACGCCTATCTGGGCAGCCGGGCGGACCGGGTGGTCCTGTCGGGGCCGGAGGTGCTGCTGTCGCCGCCGGCTCTGTCGGTGATGGCGTTGATCATGCACGAGCTGGTGACCAACGCTGCCAAATACGGCGCCTTCGCCGACAGCGGCGGCCGGGTGAAGGTCCATTGGAGCTTCGACGACCGGGACGCCCTGGAACTCTGCTGGGAGGAAAGCGGCGGCCCGCCCGTGCAGGCGCCGACGCGCCAGGGGTTCGGCACCACCATCATCGAGCGTTCGGTCCCGCACGAGCTGAAGGGCGAGGCGACGGTGACCTACGCCTTGGCCGGGCTGAAGGCGCGCTTCACCATACCGGCCATCCACGTCAGCGTGGCGCCGGAACGCCCGGAGGCGGTGATCGAGGCGGCGGTGACGCCCTGCGCGGCGGCGGATGTCCCGCTGGGTGGGACGGTTCTGCTTCTGGAAGACAACATGATCATCGCGATGAGCGCGGAGGACATGCTGCTGAAGCTGGGCGCCGACCGGGTGGAGACGGTGGCGAGCGTCCGTCAGGCGCTGGTCGCCATCGCCGACGACCCGCCGGGCATGGCGCTTCTCGACGTCAATCTGGGAACCGAGACCTCCTTCCCGGTGGCGGAGCGGCTGCGCGAGCTGGGCATCCCCTTCCTGTTCGCCACCGGCTACGGCGAGTCCGCGATCTTCCCGGAGGAGTTCCGCGACGTGCTGGTCCTGCGCAAGCCCTACGATTCGGAGCAGGTGCGGCGGGGGCTCCAGACGGTGCGGGGGCTGTAACCGGTTGTTGGAAGAGCTGGTCGTCGGAAGATTCGGCCCGCTGCGCACCGTCACGCGGCGGTGCCGGTCTGGCGGGTCAGCGCTTCCTGCAGCAGGCGGGCGGTGACCGGCTTGAACATCAGGCCGATCCCGTGCCGTTCGGCCTCCTGCATCACGTCGGGGCCGGAATCGCCGGTCAGCAGGACGGCGGGGACCGGTGCGCCGGCCAGTTCGCGGATCTTCAGGATGGCTTCGGTGCCCACCTTGTGCTCGCGCAGCCGGTAGTCGGCGACCATCACGTCGGGCCGCCGCCCGGCTGCCCGCAGCCGCTCCAGCGCCTCCTCGGTGGAGGAGGCGACGATGGTGTCGTAGCCCCAGTCCTGGAAGATCGAGCGCAGCCCCATCAGGACGATGGCGTCGTCGTCGATCAGGACGGCCAGCCGCCCGCGCTCCGGCACACGGGCCGGGGGAGACGGGGCCGGGCTGTCCACGGCCTCGCCGAGGGGGACGGAGATGCGGAACACCGACCCCTTGCCGAGTTCGGAGCGCACCTCCACCGGATGGCCGAGCAGCGCCGACAGCTTCTGCACGATGGCGAGGCCGAGGCCGAGCCCCTGGTTGCGGTCCCGCTCGGGGTTGCCGACCTGATAGAACTCCTCGAAGATCCAGGACATCTGCTCGCCGGAAATGCCGATCCCGGTGTCGCGCACCTGGATGCCGGCGTGGCCGTCCAGGGGGTGGCACTCCAGGCGGATCACCCCGCGCTCGGTGTAGCGGATGGCGTTCTCCACCAGATTGCGCACCATGCGCCCCAGCAGGTTGCGGTCGCTGCGCACGGTCAGGTCGTGATGGTTCACCACCTGGAGATCGAGACCCTTGGCGG
This sequence comes from Azospirillum brasilense, assembly GCF_007827815.1. GTDB lineage: Bacteria > Pseudomonadota > Alphaproteobacteria > Azospirillales > Azospirillaceae > Azospirillum > Azospirillum brasilense_C. Next base: position 22,649 of record NZ_VITH01000014.1, on the reverse strand, counting down.
CGGCGACCGGGGCGTAGGAGGAGCCGATGTCGTCGAGCAGCGGCTTGACCGCGATGTCCTCGATCCGCGGCTCGATCACCCCGGCGTCGAGCTGCGAGACGTCGAGCAGGCTGTCGAGCAGGCCCTTCAGCGTCTCCATCCCGCGCTCCAGCATCGCCAGGGCGTCGCGCCCGCGCGGGGAATGGACGTGGCTGTGCAGCGCCTCGGCGAAGAAGAACATGGACTGCATGGGCTGGCGCAGGTCGTGGCTGGCGGCCGCCAGGAAGCGGCTCTTGGAACGGTCGGCCTGCTCCGCCGCATCGCGCGCCATGCGGCTGTCGTGCACGTCCACCGCGGTGCCCACCCAGGCGATGATCTGATCGTTCTGGCGCATCGGGTTGATCCGGCAGACGTGCCAGCGGTAGGTCCCGTCATGGCGCTGCATGCGCACGTCGAAGCCGTAGGATTCGCCCGCGGCGATGCCGCGCTCGCGGCTGTCGAGCAGCCGGGGATAGTCGGCGGGGTGGATGTAGGACCAGCGCTCGCCCTGCTCCAGGCTGCGCCCGGTGTAGGAGCGCCAAGCGGCGTTGTAGTATTCCCGCCCGCCGTCCGGCCGGTTGATCCACATCATCACCGGCGTGTTCTCGACCAGCTCGCGGAACCGGGTCTCGCTCCGCCGCAGGGCCTCCTCGCCGGCCTTGCGCTCGGTGAGGTCGGTCAGGGTGACGACGGCCAGCGTGATGCAGCCGTCGGGGTCGCGCACCGGCTCGGCGTCGGCCAGACAGGTGATCGGGCCGGCGGGGGTGTCGCGGCGCAGCTCCTGCTGCCGCACCACCGCGCCATCGCGCAGGGCGCGGACCAGCGGCAGCTCCGCGGACGTCTCCGAAGACCTGTCCGCGACGCTGGTGAAGGGGCGGGGATAGTCCTCGACGCGGTCGATCCGGCCCAGGGGCTGGCCGATCAGCCGTTCCGCCGCGCTGTTGTGCAGGATCACCCGCCCGGTGGGCGCCTCGGCCACCACCACGCCGGCGCGCAGATGCTCCAGCACCGCCTTCAGCAACGACCGCTCCGTCTCGCGCTGGCGGGTCAGGCGCCCGATGGCCCAGGCGGTGCCGGTCAGGGTGAGCAGCAGGATGAGCGAGAAGGGGAACCAGGACCACAGCGCGGCCACGTCGACGCTGCGCAGCGCGGCGGCCCGGTCGATCCCCACGGCGATGGCGAGACCGCTTCCGTTGGCGCCGGGCGGGGAATAGGCGGTGACGCGGGGCCTCCCGTCCAGCCCCTCGGTCAGCGCCGTTGCCGTCTCCGTGCCGCTGAGAAGAAGGCCGAGCCGCTCGGGAAGCGGTTGGCCGACGATTCCCTGGAGGTCCGGCACCCGGACGAGGACGGTGCCGCCGCGGTCGGCCAGCAGGACCGTCACGTTCGGCGGCAGCGGCTTGCGCGCCTGATACTGGCGCAGCCAATCGAGATCGAGCAGCGCCGTGACGACGGCCGGTCCGGTTTGATCTCCCTGGCCACCCCCGCGGGCGTAGGGCAGGGCGAAGGGCAGGGCGCGGCGGCGCGGCCCCTCGGTGGCGACATACTCCCCCACGGAAAAGAGGCCGGAGGCTAGGGCCTGCCGGATCTGCGGCTGGTCGGCGCTGCCGGTCCCGACGCTGCGCCGGTCGGTGGAGCACAGGATGATTCCGGTCCGGTCGGCGAAGCCCAGCGTCAGATAGCTGGGCAGGCGCTGGCGCAGCCGTTCCATGGTGTCCTGGCAGCCGGAGCCGGCAATGTTCGCCTCCGCCAGCGTGGCCAGGATGTGTTCGATGTCGTCGACGATCCGCTGCTGTTCGGTCTGGATCAGGTCGAGCAGGCGCACCGCCTCCTGGCCGAGTTCGGCCTCGCGCTCCACCCGCAGCCGGGTGTGGGAATAGACCTCGAACCCGATCAGCGGGGCCAGGGTGAAGACGAGCAGCAGAAGCCAGCGAACCATGGACACGATCGACCGTCCCGGCCCGGGGGCCGTTGGGATGAGGGAAACGATCGTGTGAACCCTAACATACTGAAGTATGTTGCAACGCCTGTCCTTCGGTCCTAACGCTTTCCTGTGCCCGGCCGTGCGACCCTCGGCCCAAGGTCAGTGCTCCACCATCGGGCGGGAGCCTGTTAGGAAGGGTCCGGACGCCCGTTTGGAAGGGGGCGGGCGCCCGCCAGGAAGAGGGCAACGGCGCGTCCGACGTAACGCTCCACCTCCTCCAACGAGAGGGACTGGTCCGGCAGGATCAGGCGGCGCAGCAGGATGTTTCCGGTGATCATGCCGATGAAGCCGCGGGCGGCGGTCTCCGGCTCCGCGACGGACAGGGTGCCGGCGGCGGTCTGCCGCGCCAGATAATTGGCCAGCCGCCGCTGGGCGGTTTCCGGGCCGATGCGGAAGAAGGCTTCGGCGATGTCGGGGATGCGCCCGCCCTCCGACACCAGCACGCGGATGATGGCCATGGTGCGGTCGTCGAACAGCGCCGCGACGATGTGCAGGGCGAAGCGGGTCAGCCCGTCCTCGGGTGCGGCCCGTTCGTCGGCCTGGATGGCGGCGAGCCCCTCCTGGATGCGGGCGCTGTTCTCCTCCATCATCGCGCGGAACAGCCCCTCCTTGTCGCCGAAATGCTCGTAGAGGGTGGCGCGCGAGCCGCCGGCCCGGCCGATGATGTCGGTCAGCGTGGTCTTCTCGAAGCCCTTCTCCACGAACAGCGCCGCCGCCGCGTCGAGCAGGGCCTGCCGGCGCGCCCGGCCGCGTGGGCCGATGGTGGGTGCGTCCTTGTCCGTTGTCCTGTCCGTCAATTCCCTGGCGTTTCCCCGGTCCATCGGTTTTTTCCTTGCGCTGGCGGCCCTCGCCCCCTCCCTAACCCTCCCCCGCTTCGCAGGGGAGGGGACTGCCGCCGCTTCGCGGAAGGCACCCTCTCCCGCGAAGCGGGGGAGGGCCGGGGTGGGGGCAACGCCACAGCAAGCGCGCGCATCGTCGCGGGAGCTATGGCCTTTGCCGCCCCCGCTGGCAAGACGGCAATACGCCGCTCTCCCCACACTCACCGTCCACGGTCAGGGCCGCGTCCCTGCGAGGAACAACCGCACGGACTGACGGACGTAACGCTCCAATTCCTCCATCGAGACGGGTTCGTCCGGAAGGATCAGCCGCTTGGTCAGCAGGTCGCCGACCACCATGCCGATGAAGGCGTGGGCGGCTCCCTCCGGATCGTCGATGCGCAGGCGCCCCGCCTCGGACCACTCGCGGAAGCAATCGGCGAGCCAGCCGATGGTCTTCTCCGGGCCGACCTGGAAAAAGGCCCGGGCGATGTCGGGGATGCGCCCGCCTTCCGACACCAGGATGCGCAGGATGGCGGTGGTTTCCGGCATGGTCAGCGTGCCGGCGATGTGCAGGCCGACGCGGTACAGATTCTCCTCCAGCCCCTCGGCCATCGCCGCCGGCCCGGCGGCGCGCGTGGCCGACATCTCCTCCAGCACGCGGTCGCAGTGGCGCTCCATCACCGCGCGGAACAGCCCCTCCTTGTCGCCGAAATGCTCGTAGAGCGTGGTGCGCGACCCGCCGGCCTGCCGCAGGATGTCGGACAGCGAGGTCAGCGCGAATCCCTTCTCCACGAACAGCGCCGCCGCGGCGTCGAGCAGCGCCCGGCAGCGCGCTTGGCCGCGCGGGCCGCAGCCGGGCGTGTCGAAGCTGTTGATGCCGAGGCTGGCGATTCCGGCGCCGGCGATTCCGCCCTGAAACGGTGTGGATGCCCCCTTGTCGGGCATTGCGGTTCCCCCTTGCGCGAACGGTCGTTCTGAATGTATCGTCCGGTACAGTGTACTGTATGAGACAGTACGAATAAAGGGGTCATTTCGCACCGTCCGCGCGCACCGGCCTTTTCCGCCGGTCCCGAAAAAAGCCGGGCGGAACGTGGAAGATTCCTGGCTCATTAGGACATTTCATCGCCGCATCACGGCGTTTTCACGAGGAACGGATGTTCAACAGGAACGCATTTCTGTCTCTTGCCGTGGCGGCCTCCCTGACCGTGGTGCTGGGTGCCTGCCAGGACAAGAAGCACGCTGCCGGGGGCCAGCCGGCGCCCGGTCCGGCGGAGGTCGCGGTGGCGACCATCCAGCCGCAGAGCCTGTCCGTCACCACCGAGCTGCCCGGCCGCACCGCGGCCTTCCGCGTGGCGGAGATCCGCCCGCAGGTCAGCGGCATCGTGCTGAAGCGCTTCTTCACCGAGGGGGGCGACGTCAAGGCGGGCGACCAGCTCTACCAGATCGACCCGGCCACCTACGAGGCCAACCTCGCCGTCGCCCAGGCCGACATCCAGAAGGCGGAGGCCAACCTGCAGGCCGCCCGCAACAAGGCCGGCCGCTACAACGACCTCGTCAAGAACAGCGTCGTCAGCAAGCAGGACTACGACGACGCCATGGCCGCGCTGAAGCAGAACGAGGCGCAGCTCGCCGCTGCCAAGGCCGCCTACAATCTGGCGCGCATCAACCTGGACTACACCAAGGTCTTCGCCCCCATCTCCGGCCGCATCGGCAAGTCCGCCGTGACGGAAGGCGCGCTGGTCACCGCCAACCAGGCGACGGCGCTCGCCACTGTCCAGCAGCTCGACCCGATCTATGTGGACGTGACCCAGACCGCCTCGCAGCTCATGCAGCTCCGCCATGACATGGAGAGCGGCCGCATCCGCCCGGCCGAGCCCGGAAAAATTCCTGTCTCGCTGTTCCTGCACGCGGCGGAGGCCCCCTATCCCCAGCGCGGCGAGCTTCAGTTCTCCGACGTGTCGGTCGATCCGGGCACCAGCTCGGTCCAGCTCCGCGCGGTCTTCCCGAACCCGAACCAGGAGCTGCTGCCCGGCCTGTTCGTGCGCGCCCGCGTCGAGCAGGGCGTCGCCGAGAACGCGCTCGCCGTGCCGCAGGAGGCGGTGCAGCGCGGTCCGGACGGCTCGGCCCGCGTCTGGGTCGTCGGCGACGACAACAAGGTCAACCCGCGCACCATCAAGACCGAGCGGGCGATCAACAACGCCTGGCTGGTCTCCGACGGGCTGAAGGCGGGTGAACGCATCGTGGTCGAGGGGCTGCAGAAGGTGAAGCCGGGGGGCGAGGTCAAGCCGGTCCCGGCCCAGGCCGCCGTGGCGGCCCTGCCCGGACCGCAGGCGCGCTGAGACCGAGGACCGATCCATGTCGAAATTCTTCATCGACCGGCCCGTCTTCGCCTGGGTCATCGCCATCGTCATCATGCTGGCGGGCGGTCTGGCCATCCTTGGCCTGCCCGTCGAGCAGTACCCGAAGATCGCCCCGCCGACGGTGTCCATCACCGCCAGCTACCCCGGCGCGTCCGCGAAGACGCTGGAGGACACGGTCACCCAGGTCATCGAGCAGAAGATGACCGGGCTCGACCATTTCCGCTACATGTCCTCGAACAGCGATTCGTCGGGCAACGTCACCATCACCCTGACCTTCGAGCCGGAGGCCAACCCGGACATCGCCCAGGTCCAGGTGCAGAACAAGCTCCAGCTCGCCGTGCCGCTCCTGCCGCAGGAGGTGCAGCAGCGCGGCCTCCAGGTGTCGAAGGCCGGCAACGACTTCCTGATGGTCGCCGGCTTCGTGTCCAGCGACGGGCGGCTGAGCCAGGGCGACATCGCCGACTATGTGGCCTCCAACCTCCAGGACACGATCAGCCGCGTCGAGGGCGTGGGCGACATCACCGTGTTCGGCCCGCAGCACGCCATGCGGATCTGGCTGGACCCCGACGCGCTGAACAGCCACCAGCTGACCACCATCGACGTCACCAACGCCATCAAGGCGGAGAACGCGCAGGTCTCGGCCGGCCAGCTCGGCGGCGCCCCGGCGGTGCCCGGCCAGCGCATCAACGCCACCATCATGGCGCAGTCGCGCATGCAGACGCCGGAAGAGTTCGGCGCCATCCTGCTGCGCGTCAATCCCGACGGCGGCCAGGTGCGGCTGCGCGACGTCGCACGGATCGAGGTCGGGCAGGAAACCTACGAGATCACCGCCCGCTACAACGGCAAGCCGGCGGCGGGCCTGGGCGTCAAGCTGGCGACCGGGGCCAACGCGCTGGACACCGCGGCGGCCGTGAAGGCGCGCATCGCCGAGCTGTCGGCCTTCTTCCCCGAAGGGCTGGAGGTCATCTACCCCTACGACACGACGCCCTTCGTCGAGCTGTCGATCCACGAGGTCGTCAAGACGCTGATCGAGGCGATCATCCTCGTCTTCGCCGTGATGTACCTGTTCCTGCAGAACTTCCGGGCGACGCTGATCCCGACCATCGCGGTCCCCGTGGTGCTTCTCGGCACCTTCGGCGTGCTGTCGCTGTTCGGCTTCTCGATCAACACGCTGACCATGTTCGGCATGGTGCTGGCCATCGGCCTGCTGGTCGACGACGCCATCGTGGTGGTGGAGAACGTCGAGCGCGTGATGAGCGAGGACGGGCTGCCCCCGCGCGAGGCGACCCGCAAGTCGATGGGCCAGATCACCGGCGCGCTGATCGGCATCGCGCTGGTGCTGTCCGCCGTGTTCGTTCCCATGGCCTTCTTCGGCGGCTCCGCCGGCGCCATCTACCGTCAGTTCTCGTTGACCATCGTGTCGGCGATGGCGCTGTCGGTGCTGGTCGCCCTGGTGCTGACCCCGGCGCTCTGCGCGACCATCCTGAAGCCGGTGGCGAAGGGCCACGGCCACGCCAAGCGCGGTTTCTTCGGCCTGTTCAACCGCGGCTTCGACGCCAGCAGCCGCGTCTATCTGCGCGGCGTGCGCGGGGCGGTGTCGCGGCTCGGGCGCTACGGCCTCGCCTATGCGCTGATCGTCGGCGGCCTGGCCTACCTGTTCCTCCAGATGCCCTCCTCCTTCCTGCCGCAGGAGGACCGCGGAACGATGTTCGTGCTGTGGTCGGCCCCGCCGAACGCCAGCATCGAGCGCACGATAGAGACCACCAAGCAGGTCGAGACCTATTTCCTGGAGCAGGAGAAGGACAGCGTCGAGGGCCTGTTCACAATCGCCGGCTTCAACTTCGCGGGCCGCGGCCAGAACGCCGGCATGGCCTTCGTCCGGCTGCGCGACTGGAGCGAGCGCGAGTCCGCCGACCGCAAGCCGACGGCCATCGCCGGCCGCGCCATGGGCGCCCTGTCGAAGGCCAAGGACGCGGTGGTCTTCGCCTTCATGCCGCCCTCGGTTCCGGGGCTCGGCAACGCCACCGGCTTCGACCTCCAGCTGGTGGACCGCGGCGGCGTCGGGCACGACCGGCTGATGCAGGCGCGCAACCAGCTTCTGGGCCTCGCGGCGCAGAACGCCAAGCTGGTCGGCGTCCGCCCGAACGGCCTGGAGGACACGCCGCAGTTCAAGCTGACGGTGGACCGCGAGAAGGCCAGCGCGCTCGGCCTGTCGCTGACCGACGTCAACACGACCCTGACGGCGGCCTGGGGCTCCTCCTACGTCAACGACTTCATCGACCGGGGGCGTGTGAAGCGCGTCTATCTCCAGGCGGACGCCCCCTACCGCATGCAGCCGAGCGACGTCGACCGTTGGTACGTGCGCAACGCCATGGGGCAGATGGTGCCCTTCTCCGCCTTCACCACGGCGCAATGGACCTACGGGTCGCCGAAGCTGGAGCGGTACAACGGCATGTCGTCGCTCAACATCCAGGGCTCCGCGGCGCCGGGCATCAGTTCCGGCGAGGCGATGCAGGAGATGGAGGCGATGATGGCCAAGCTGCCGCCGGGCGTCGGCTATGAATGGACCGGCCTGTCCTACGAGGAGCGGCTGAGCGGGTCGCAGGCGCCGGCGCTCTACGCCCTGTCCATGCTGATCGTCTTCCTCTGCCTGGCCGCGCTCTACGAGAGCTGGTCAGTGCCGGTGTCGGTCATCCTGGTGGTGCCGCTGGGCGTCATCGGCGCCGTGCTGGCCGCCACGCTGCGCGGCCTGCCCAGCGACGTCTACTTCCAGGTGGGCCTGCTGACGACCATCGGCCTGTCGGCGAAGAACGCCATCCTGATCGTGGAATTCGCCAAGGCGCTCTACGACGAGGGCATGGAGCTGAAGGACGCCGCCATCGAGGCGTGCCGCCAGCGCCTGCGCCCGATCATCATGACCTCGCTGGCCTTCGTGCTGGGCGTGCTGCCGCTGGCGACCAGCAGCGGCGCCGGTTCGGAAAGCCAGAACGCCATCGGCGTCGGCGTGATGGGCGGCATGATCTCCGCCACCGTGCTGGCGATCCTCTTCGTCCCGGTCTTCTTCGTCGCGGTCTACCGTCTGTTCGGCAGCAAGCGCGCCGGCGCCCACCCCCTGCAGGGTGCCGAGCCGATGCACGCCGGCGACTGACGGTTCGGCTGCGGCTGGAAGCGGAAGGCCCGGTCCCGGAAACGGGGCCGGGCTTTTTGCTGCGCGGGTGCCTTTTGCGTGGGGGGCTGCGGCAGAACGGCACAGGACGCGCGGCACCCGGCGGGGCGGCTTGCCCTCAAACTAATATACTAGTATTTATTGCTCGCGAGGGTGGCGGCTGAGCGCCTGCTTGTGACGTTCCAGCCGCTCTCGCAGGGCGTCGCCTTTGCGCAGCGCCACGGCAATCGACAGTATGTCGCCGAGGACCAGATGGCTGATGCGCGACGTCATGGGCGAGTGAATGTCGAAGTCTTCCGCGACGTCGGCGAGCAGGCTGACCGTGGCGAGCTGCGCCAGCGGCGAGCCGGAGCGGGTGATGGCGACGACCGTTGCCCCGGACGACAGCGCGTTCTGCACGGCCTCCAGCATGTCGCGGGTGCCGCCCGAGCTGGACACGGCGACCACCGCGTCGCCGGGGGCGAGCGACAGGGCCGACACGAAATAGACGTGGGCGTCGCTGTAGGCGACGGTGGGGATGCCCAGCCGGAAGAAGCGGCGCTGGATGTCCTGCGCCACCGTGCCGGAGTTGCCGGAGCCGTAGAACTCGATTCGCCGCGCCCCGGCCAGCAGGTCGGCGGCGCGGTCCACCGATTCCGCCGACAGGTTGTTGCGCACCTGCATGAGCGTCGCCAGGGTGCGGTCGAACACCTTTCCCGCGATGCCCGCCGCGCGGTCGCCCGGGCTGACCTCCTGGTCGATGAAGGGCATGCCGGCGGCGATGTCCTGGGCCAGCTTGATCTTGAACTCGCGGAAGCCGCTGCAGCCCAGCGCCCCGCAGAAGCGGGCGATGGTCGGCTCGCTGACCCCGGCGCGCTCGGCCATGTCGGCCATCGACAGGGTGATGACCTCGCCCGGCTGGGCCAGCACACAGTCCGCCAGCTTCCGTTCCGAAGGACGGAGCCCGTCGCGCACCGCCATGATCCTCGCCAGCATCGGCCTGTTCCCCCGTTCCGTCCGTCCGCCACTGTAGCACGGATAGTAAAACTACATCGTGCGATAGAAGGGCGCTCTCCCCCGCGCTGTTCCACAGGGCGGAACCGCCGACGATGCGGCGTTCCGTCACAGTGACTTCATCAAAGAACGTGGAAAATCAACCGCTTTTGCCTTGCGCGCCTCGCCGATCCGGTTTATGTAGCAAAACTACAGAATGACTTTTGGCCCTGCCGGCTTCACAGCCCGTTGCCACACCGCAGCACCCGCCCCGCGCGGGGTCCGGCGGTCTTCCGACCCCTCCGCTGGGGGGCCTCCAGGGTCGATCAGCGACGCGGCGCGTGCCGCCCAGACGCCTTTTCGTGAGGAGACATCATGGACACCCTGCTGAGAGACGGACTCGTCGAGACCCCGGAACAGCAAGCCGAGCGCCCCTGGCGCCGCTTCATTCCGGGCGTCTGGCAGCAAGAGGTCAACGTCCGCGACTTCATCGTCCGCAACGTCCACCCCTACGCCGGGGACCAGCGCTTCCTGACCGGCCCGACCGAACGGACCCGGGCGCTGTGGGACAAGGTCACCGCCCTGCTGAAGGAGGAGCGTGCGGCCAAGGGCGGCGTGCTCGACGCCGACACGGAGGTCTTCGGCGCGATCACCGCTCACGCGCCGGGCTACATCGACCGGGAGCTTGAACTCGTCGTCGGGCTGCAGACGGACAAGCCGCTGAAGCGCGCGATCATGCCCTTCGGCGGCTGGCGGATGGTCAAGAACGGGCTGGAAGCCTACGGCTTCAAACCCTCGCCCAAGCTGGAGGAGGTCTTCCCCGGCCTGCGCAAGTCGCACAACGACGGCGTCTTCGACGTCTACACCGACGAGATGCTGCGCTGCCGCAAGTCGGGCGTCATCACCGGCCTGCCCGACGCCTACGGCCGTGGGCGCATCATCGGCGACTACCGCCGGCTGGCGCTCTACGGCGCGACCTTCCTGATCGAGGACAAGAAGGCGCAGTACAAGAGCCTGGAAGTCGACCGCATCGACGAGCACACGCTGCGCCTGCGCGAGGAGATCACCGAGCAGATCAAGGCGCTGAAGGAACTGGCCGCCATGGCCAAGTCCTACGGCTTCGACGTGTCGCGCCCGGCGGCCAACGCCCGCGAGGCGGTGCAGTGGACCTATCTGGCCTATCTGGCCGCGGTGAAGGAGGCCAACGGGGCGGCCATGTCGCTCGGCCGTGTGTCGAGCTTCCTCGACGTCTACGTCGAGCGCGACCTGCGCGACGGATTGCTGAGCGAGGAGGAGGCGCAGGAGCTGATCGACCAGTTCGTGACCAAGCTGCGCATCGTCCGCTTCCTGCGCACGCCGGAATACGACCAGCTGTTCTCGGGCGACCCGACCTGGGTCACGGAATGCATCGGCGGCATGGCGCTCGACGGGCGCACGCTGGTCACCAAGAACAGCTTCCGCATGCTCCAGACCTTGAACAACCTCGGGCCCGCTCCGGAGCCGAACCTGACCGTTCTGTGGTCGGAAAGCCTGCCGGAGGGCTTCAAGAAATTCTGCGCGGAGACGTCGATCAAGACCTGCTCGGTGCAGTACGAGAACGACGACCTGATGCGGCCCTACTGGGGCGACGACTACGGCATCGCCTGCTGCGTCTCGGCCATGCGCATCGGCAAGCAGATGCAGTTCTTCGGCGCCCGCGCCAACCTCGCCAAGACGCTGCTCTACGCCATCAACGGCGGCCGCGACGAGGTGTCGGGCGAGCAGGTCGGCCCGGCCTTCGCGCCGATCACCGGCGACGTGCTCGACCACGACACGGTGGTCGCCCGCCTGCTGCCGATGATGGAGTGGCTGGCGCGCGCCTACATGAACACGCTCAACGCCATCCACTTCATGCATGACAAGTACATGTACGAGCGGCTGGAGATGGCGCTGCACGACCGCGACGTGCTGCGCACCATGGCCTGCGGCATCGCCGGTCTGAGCGTCGTCGCGGACAGCCTGTCGGCGATCAAGCACGCCACGGTCAAGGTGGTCCGCGACGAGCGTGGCCTCGCCACCGACTTCGTCATCGAGGGCGACTACCCGGCCTTCGGCAACAACGACGACCGGGTCGACGGCATCGCGGTGTGGCTGGTCGAGACCTTCATGGATCTGCTGCGCAAGCAGAAGGCCTACCGCGACGCGGTGCCGACGCAGTCGGTGCTGACGATCACGTCGAACGTGGTCTACGGCAAGAAGACGGGCAACACGCCGGACGGTCGCAAGGCCGGCCAGCCCTTCGCGCCGGGGGCCAACCCGATGCACGGGCGCGACCGCAAGGGGGCCATCGCCTCGATGGCGTCGGTGGCCAAGCTGCCCTACGCCCACGCCCAGGACGGCATCAGCTACACCTTCACCATCGTGCCCGGCGCGCTGGGCCCTACCGAGGGTGAGCGGGTGGCCAATCTGGTGGGCATGCTGGACGGCTATTTCGGCCAGGGCGGCCACCACATCAACGTGAACGTCTTCGACCGCGAGACGCTGCTGCACGCCATGGACCATCCGGAGCTGTACCCGCAGCTGACCATCCGGGTGTCGGGCTACGCGGTGAACTTCATCAAGCTGACCCGCGAGCAGCAGATGGACGTCATCAGCCGCACCTTCCATGGGGCGCATTGAAGCGTAGCAGAGCTGTTGAGTTGGGGCGTATTGCCCCCTCCCTAGCCCTCCCCCGCTGACGCAGGGGAGGGGATGAACTCCCTCTCCCGCCCAGCGGGGGAGGGAAGGGGCCCGCGAAGCGGGAAGGGTGGGGGCTCCGCTGCGACCACCTCCCCAAAAAATCCACCCTCCAGATCAAGGTCCACACCCCGCCATGAGCGCCATCACCGAAATCCACGCCCGCGAGATCCTCGACAGCCGTGGGAACCCGACCGTCGAGGTGGACGTCCGGCTCGAATCCGGCGCCTTCGGCCGCGCCGCCGTCCCGTCGGGCGCCTCGACCGGCGCGCACGAGGCGGTGGAGCTGCGCGACGGCGACAAGTCTCGCTACGGCGGCAAGGGCGTGCTGAAGGCCGTGGAATCGGTCAACGGCGAGATCTTCGACGCCATCGCCGGCCTCGACGGCTCCAACCAGCGCGCCCTCGACCTCGCCATGATCGAACTGGACGGCACCCCCAACAAGGGCCGCCTCGGCGCCAACGCCATCCTCGGCGTCTCGCTCGCCGTCGCCAAGGCCTCGGCGGAAGAGGCGGCCCTGCCGCTGTTCCGCTACGTCGGCGGCGCCTTCGCCAACCTGCTGCCGGTGCCGATGATGAACATCATCAACGGCGGCGCCCACGCCGACAACCCGATCGACATCCAGGAGTTCATGGTCATGCCGGTCGGCGCCGAGACCGGCGCCGAGGCCATCCGCATGGGCTCGGAGATCTTCCAGGCGCTCAAGAAGAAGCTCAAGGACGCCGGCCACAACACCAACGTCGGCGACGAGGGCGGCTTCGCCCCCAACCTCGCCTCGACCGAGGATGCTCTGGGCTTCATCATGAAGGCCATCGAGTCCGCCGGCTACAAGCCGGGCGACGACGTCATGCTGGCGATCGACGCCGCCTCGACCGAGTTCTTCAAGAACGGCAAATACGAGCTGGCCGGCGAGGGCAAGTCGCTGGCGTCGGAGCAGATGGTGGCCTACTGGGCCGATCTGGTCGGCCGCTACCCGATCATCTCGATCGAGGACGGCATGGCCGAGGACGACTGGGAGGGCTGGAAGGCGCTGACCGACGCCATCGGCAACAAGGTGCAGCTGGTCGGCGACGACCTGTTCGTGACCAACCCGGCGCGTCTGGCGGACGGCATCAAGAAGGGCGTGGGCAACTCGATCCTGGTCAAGGTCAACCAGATCGGCACGCTGTCGGAGACGCTGGAAGCCGTCGACATGGCGCACAAGGCCGGCTACACGGCGGTCATGTCGCACCGCTCGGGCGAGACCGAGGACAGCACCATCGCCGATCTGGCGGTCGCCACCAACTGCGGCCAGATCAAGACCGGCTCGCTGTCGCGCTCCGACCGGCTGGCCAAGTACAACCAGCTGATCCGCATCGAGGAGATGCTCGGCGCAGCATCCCGCTTCGCCGGACGCGGCATCCTCAAGGCGTAACGGTCCAAGGGAAGGCGGCTGCGGCAAAGTGTCCGGTGATGCCGGATTTGCTGCGCCGCACCGCCTCTTGCGCTAATATATCAGTACACAAAAAGACGCTCACAGAAGAAGACGGCAAGACGCGCTTCCCCTTTCAGCAAGGCGCGCGCCGGGAGGGATCGGCTGAAACGGGCAGCATCATGCCTATTTCTCTCATCCGGAGTGTTCTGCAATGACTGCCAATGGTGAAACCAGCGGCGACCTTCCTGTGGTGCCGACCGAGGCGGCCCCGATCGAGAACGTCACCTTCGACGAGATCGTGGTCGGGCAGTCCGCCAGCATCGCGCGGCAACTGACCGTGATGGACGTCGAGCTGTTCGCCACCGTCTCCGGCAACATCGATCCGGTTCATCTGGACGCGAAATTCGCCGCCGACAGCCGCTTTCAAAAGGTGATCGGCCATGGCATGTGGTCCGGCGCGCTGATTTCCGGCGTTCTGGGGACCCGGCTGCCCGGCGCCGGCACCGTCTACGCCGGCCAGGACCTGCGCTTCCGCCGTCCGGTCGGGCTGGGCGACGTCATCACCGCCACCGTCACCGTGCGCGAGAAGCAGGCCGACACGAACATCGTCGTCTTCGACTGCCTGTGCACCAACCAGGACGGCGAGGTCGTGGTGACCGGGACTGCCGAGGTGGTGGCACCGACCCGCAAGGTCCGCCGCGCCGCCCACGCGCTGCCGCAGATCCAGATGATCCGCCACGACAAGCACGACGCGCTGCTGCGCAAGTGCGACGGGCTGGAGCCGGTCGCCACGGCGGTCGCCCATCCCTGCGACGAAAGCTCGCTGAAGGGCGCGGTGGAGGCGGCGGAAGCCGGCCTGATCGACCCCATCCTGATCGGCCCGGCGGCGAAGATCCGCGCGCTGGCCGCCGCCCACGGGCTGGACATCGCCCGCTACCGTCTGGTCGACGTCGAACACAGCCACGCCGCCGCCGCGGCGGCCGTCGCGCTGGCCCGCACCGGCGAGGCCGAGGCGGTGATGAAGGGCAGCCTGCACACCGACGAGCTGATGGCCGAGGTCGTCCGCAAGGAGACCGGCCTGCGCACCAGCCGCCGCATCAGCCACGTCTTCGTGATGAACGTGCCGACCTACCCGCGGGCGCTGCTGATCACCGACGCGGCGATCAACATCTACCCGACGCTGGAGGACAAGGTCCACATCGTCCAGAACGCCATCGACCTCGCCAAGGTCCTGGGTGTCGAGACGCCGCGCGTCGCCATCCTGTCGGCGGTCGAAACGCTCAACCCGAAGATCGCCACCACGCTGGAAGCCGCCGCACTCTGCAAGATGGCCGACCGCGGCCAGATCACCGGCGGCGTCCTCGACGGCCCGCTGGCCTTCGACAACGCCATCAGCGCCGAGGCCGCGCGCATCAAGGGCATCACGTCCCCCGTCTCCGGACAGGCCGACATCCTGCTCGTCCCCGACCTGGAGGCCGGCAACATGCTGGCCAAGCAGCTCTCCTTCCTCGCCAACGCCGACGCGGCGGGCATCGTTCTCGGCGCGCGGGTCCCGGTCATCCTGACCAGCCGCGCCGACAACGTCCGCACCCGCCTCGCCTCCTGCGCCGTGGCGGCGCTGGTGGCCGCCGCGCGCCGTCCCGCCCTCGCGCTCAACGCCGTTGCCGCTCCCCTGGCTGCCCCCCTGGCCGCGGAGTGAGGATCACACCATGTCGCACCGTGACGCCTGTCTCGTCATCAACGCGGGCTCCTCCAGCCTGAAATTCTCCGTCTTCTGCGGCGCCGGAAGGAGCGATCTGGAGGCCGTCCTGACCGGCCAGATCTCCGGCATCGGCACCGCCCCGCGCTTCGAGGCCAAGGACGCGGCCCGCCACGTCCTGGCCGACGGCCTCCTGGATGAGGTCGGCCCCGGCGACCGCGCCGGGCTGCTCGGCTTCCTGCTGACCTGGATGCGGCACGAGCTTCGGGACGTGCGGCTGGTCGCCGCCGGCCACCGCGTCGTGCATGGCGGCACCCGCTTCGACGCGCCGGTCCGGCTGACCCCGGCGGTGCTGGCGGAGCTGGAGGCCCTGGTGCCGCTGGCCCCGCTGCACCAGCCGCACAACATCGCGGCGATGACCGCGCTGGCCGAGGTCTATCCGGAACTGCCGCAGGTCGCCTGCTTCGACACCGCTTTCCACAGCACGCGGCCCTGGCAGGCCCAGATGTTCGCCCTGCCGCGCGAGCTGACCGACGAGGGCGTGCGCCGCTACGGCTTTCACGGCCTGTCCTACGAGTACATCGCCCAGCGCCTGCCGCAGATCGCGCCGGAGCTGGCCGAGGCCCGCGTCGTCGTCTGCCATCTCGGCAGCGGGTCCAGCCTGTGCGGCATGCGCGCTGGCCGCAGCGTCGACACCACCATGGGCTTCACCGCCCTGGACGGCCTGCCCATGGGCACGCGCCCCGGTTCCATCGACCCCGGCGTGCTGATCTATCTGATGCGCGAGAAGGGCATGGGACCCGACGAGCTGGAGCGGCTGCTCTACCACAAGTCCGGCCTGCTCGGCGTCTCCGGCGTCTCCAACGACATGCGCGCCCTGCTGGACAGCGAGAATCCGCAGGCGGCGGAGGCCGTGGAGCTGTTCTGCTTCCAGGTCGCCAAGCAGGCGGCGGGGCTGGCCGCTTCCATGGGCGGGCTGGACGCGGTGGTCTTCACCGCCGGCGTCGGCGAGAACTCCGCCCCGGTGCGGGCGCGGGTGGCGGAGAAGCTGGGCTGGCTCGGCGTCCACATCGACGGGGCGGCGAACCGCGCCCGCGCCACGCGCATCTCGGCCGCCGACAGCCGCGTCCCGGTCTTCGTCATCCCCACCGACGAAGAGCGGATGATCGCCAGCCACACGCTGGGCATCCTGGCGCACAGCGCGATGCTGTCGCCCCTGGCGGCCTGAGCGGACGCGTCAAAGCCCGTTCAGGAAGCTCCGGATCGCGTCGACGACGAGCGTTTCCTGTTCGCGGTGCGGCACATGGCCGGTGTCGGGGAGAAGCTTCGCGACTCCCCGCACGGCCGCGATGCGTTCGGGGTGGGCGCTGGACCCGTACTCGTCGCGGTCGCCGTGCAGGGCCAGAACCGGGCAGCGCACCGCCGCCAGGGCATGGTCCAGGGTCCAGTCGGCGAAGGCGGGCGACAGCCACGTCTCCGTCCAGGCATCCAGCACCCAGCGGGCCTTGTCGCCGTGATAGCGCGCCAGCCGCGCGGCGTTGGCGGGGTCCTGGAAATCGCGCTTGGCGTCGCGGATGCCGGCGAGGGTCCTCTCTTCCACGAAAGCCTGAGCGGCGATGGTGACGAGGGCGCGGCACCGCTCCGGAAAGCGCGCCGCCGTCTCGACCGCCATGCCGCCCCCGACGCTGTGCCCGCAGGCGACGAACGCCGTCACGCCGAGCTGGTCGCACAGCGGCGGAAGGCTGTCCCGCGCCTCGGCGGCGACGAAGTCCAACGCAAGCCGCCCCGGATGGGCGTCGGAGCGTCCAAAGCCGAGCCGGTCGTAGGCGATGACGCGGCGGTTCGTCCCGGTGGCCAGCCGCTGCGGGAAGCTGCGCCACAAGTCCACGCTGCCGAGGGAGTCATGGAACAGGATGATCGGCGCGGCGCCGGCGGCATCCGGCGTCCAGCTTTTGGCGAAGAGGGCGCCCTCGGCGGTCCGGATCCACCATTCGGCCTCGGTCACGGGGGCTTGGTTTTGTGTCGGCATGGCGGGGGGCGTTGCGGTCCAGGGGACATCCGTTATGCCGTGAAGTTCCGCCGAACACCCGCGGAAAGCTGTCGAAGCCGCCTTTGCGCCAGCAGGCTCCCGCCCGCAAGGGCGGGCGGAAGGCTTGTCGCGCCCGGCTTTCCGCCCATTGCCAGGAGGCCCATGGCCATGAAAGGGCAACCTTGACCGCAGGACGGGCCCTGTCCCGACGGGGGAGGGGGCCTGTCCTGCGCGATTGCGCCGGTCCGATGGCGCGTCGTCAGTTGCCGAGCTTGTTGGTGTCGAGCACGATCATCGCCACGCCGATCTTTTCCTTGCTGGCCGGATCGAGCACGGGAACGCTGACCTCGGTCAGCATGGCGTTCGTCTCGGCGTCCTTCTCCGGATCGGTCATGTAGAGGTCGGAGCCGTTGCTGTAGACCTTCTGCCACTTCGGCTCGTCGCCCTGCCAATAGTCGGAGGTGCCGCCGGTCTGGGCGACGTTCAGGCCACGGTTGTCCATCAGCAGGATCTCGACGATCCGGCCGTTGCTCTTGTCCGTCACCTCCTTCAGGCGCTTGGTGACGGGGTTCGCTGCGATCTTGTCATAGGTGGGGTTGGCGGACTTGGCTTTGGCAGCGGCTTTCCAGTCGTTGTCCATGGCGTCGATCTTGGCCTGATCGAGGCCCTTGTGGGCGGTGTTCTGGGCCTTGACGGCGTCGACGACCGCCGGATCGGCGAGCCAGGGCTGGGCCTGCGGGCTTACCGTCTTGCGGACATTGGCTTCCAGGGCGGGGTCGGCGGCGTAGGCCGGCAGGGTGCCGAGCGTTGCCAGAACCGCCGCGGTGGAGAGCAGCAGGGAAAAGCGTTTGGACATCGATTCCTCCCATGAATGGTTCGCCCGCTGGCTGCCTTGCCGGCCTGTGCTCCGCGGGCTCCAGACCATAGGTCCCGCATCATCCCGGTGGTCAGGGGATTGCGCAATTTATTCCGTTTAGCGGAAAATTGACCATACCAACCATAATTGCCCTTGGACCAATTGCCTGCAAATCGCGCTTGTCCGTACGGCCCGCACTGCACCTCTTGTCAGGCGCTGTTCGTGATGGCATACTAGTATGCAAGTTGACGCGATGGACGCCATGACCGACACGCCGACCTCCGCCGCCCCCACCGACATCCGCGGCCCCCGCCTGCACGGGGTCTATGAGGCGTTGCGCGCCGCCGTGCTGTCGGGGGAGATCCGCCCCGGCGAGGGGATTTCGGAAACCCGCGTTGCCGCCCGCTACGGCGTTAGCCGCACCCCGGTGCGCGAGGCCTTCCGCCGGCTGGCCGACGAGGGGTTCCTGCGCATCGTGCCGCAGGTTGGCACCTTCGTGGCGCCGATCCAGCTCGGCGCGGTGTCGGACAGCCAGTTCATCCGCGAGACCCTGGAATGCCGGACCGTGCGTCTGGCCGCCGAGCGGGCGGAGGCGGCGGACGTCGCCGCGCTCACCCGGCTCCTCGACTCGCACCGCGCGGTGATGGCGCCCGACCGCCACGCCGAATTCTTCGCCCTCGACGAGGCCACCCACGCCGAACTGGCCCGCATCGCCGGGCGTCCGGCGGTGTGGGACCTGCTGGTCGCCGTCAAGGCCCAGCTCGACCGCGTGCGTTTCCTGTCGCTGCACAGCGAAGGCTGGGCGGCGAAGATCGTCGGCGAACACCAGAGCATCGTGGACCGTGTCGCCGCCCGCGACCCCGACGGGGCGGAGGAGGCCATGCGCGCCCACCTGCGCACCGTTTTCGCCGCGGTGGACGAGATCGCCCGAACCAACAGCCACTTTTTCGAGACCTGAAAGCCGTCATGCGGAGTGTTCCATGCGCCTGAGCCCCGACACGCTGCCCTCCCTGCGCCCCGGCGTGCAGCGTCCCGGCTATGACCGTGCCGCGCTGACCACCGGAATCGTCCATCTGGGCATCGGCGCCTTCCACCGCGCCCATCAGGCCGTCTACACCGACGCCGCCCTGGCCCGATCCTTCGGCCCCTGGGGGATCGCCGGGGTCAGCCTGCGCAGCCCCGACACGCGCGACGCGCTGGAGCCGCAGGACGGCCTCTACACCGTCGCCGTGCGCGACGCCGCCGGCGAGCGGCTGCGGGTGGTCGGCTCGGTCACCGGGCTGCTGGTCGCCCCGGAGGACCCCGCCGCTGTGCTGGAGCTGCTGACGCGCCCCTCCGTCCGCATCGTCACCCTGACCGTCACTGAGAAGGGCTATTGCCACGATCCGGCGACCGGCGCGCTGAACGAGGCCCACCCGGACATCGTCCACGACCTCGCCAACCCGGAACGCCCGCGCAGCGTGCCCGGCTTCCTGGTGGAGGCGCTGATCCGCCGCCGCGCCGCCGGGGTGGAGCCCTTCACGGTGCTGAGCTGCGACAACCTGCCGAGCAATGGCGATACCGCCGCGGGCCTGCTGCGCCGCTACGCCGAGCTGCGCGACCCCGCTCTGGGGACGTGGTTCGCCGGGAACGTCGCCTGCCCGAACAGCATGGTCGACCGCATCGTGCCGGCCACCACCGACGCCGACCGCGACCGCGTCTCGGACGGGCTTGGCCTGCGCGACGCCTGGCCGGTGGTCACCGAGCCGTTCAGCCAGTGGGTGATCGAGGACCGCTTCCCCACCGGACGCCCGGCCTGGGAGCTGGAGGGGGCGGAGCTGGTTCCCGACGTCCATCCCTATGAGACGATGAAGCTGCGCCTGCTGAACGGCAGCCACTCCACGCTCGCCTATCTCGGCTACCTCGCCGGCTACGAGACGGTGTCGGACACCATGGCCGACCCGGCCTTTGTCCGGCTGATCCGCGGCCTGATGGACGAGGAGGCCGGTCCGACGCTGCACATGCCGCCGGGCGCCGACCTCGGCCATTACAAGGACGCGCTGATCGAGCGCTTCTGCAATCCCGCCCTGCGCCACCGCACCTGGCAGATCGCCATGGACGGCACGCAGAAGCTGCCGCAGCGGCTGCTCGGCACCATCCGCGACCGGCTGGCCGCCGGGGCGCCGATCGACCGGCTGGCGCTGGGGGTGGCGGGCTGGATGCGCTACGTCTCCGGCACCGACGAGGCCGGCCGCCCCATCGACGTGCGCGACCCCATGGCCGCCAAGCTCGCCGAGCTGGCGGCGGAAGCGGGGCCGGACGCCGACCGTCTGGCGCCCGCCCTGTTCGGGCTGAGCGCCGTTTTCGGCGACGACCTGCCGCGCGATCCGCGCTTCACCGCCGCGGTGACCGACGCGCTGCGCCGCCTCTACGCCGAGGGCGCCCGCGCCGTCGTGCAATCGGTCGCGCCATCGGCGGCGGGCTGACGCGCCTCCTTCCACGAATCCCATCGAGACACGCCGGACTCGGCACAGCACTCTTCTTCAAGGAGCAGACCATGGAACAGACTTGGCGTTGGTTCGGCCCGGACGATGTGATCCGGCTCAACCACATCCGTCAGACCGGCGCCACCGGCATCGTTACCGCCCTGCACCAGATCCCCTACGGCGTGGTCTGGTCGGTCGAGGAGATCGAGGAGCGCAAGGCGATGATCGCCGCCGACCCCTCGCTCGGCCTGCGCTGGAGCGTGGTGGAAAGCCTGCCGATCCATGAGTCCATCAAGATCGGCGAGGGTGACCTGACCCCGCTGTTCGACAACTACCGCCAGTCGCTGCGCAACCTCGCGGCCTGCGGGGTGACGACGGTCTGCTACAACTTCATGCCGATCCTCGACTGGACCCGCACCGACCTCGCCGCGCCGGTGCCGGGCGGCGGCACGTCGCTGCGCTTCAACGCCTTCGAGCACGCCGCCTTCGACGTCTTCATGCTGGAGCGTCCGGGTGCGGAGGACGATCATTCCCCCGAGGTGCTGGCCCGCGCCCGCGCTTGGTTCGACAAGGCGTCGGAGGACGACAAGAAGCGGTTGCTCGCCAACATCATGGCCGGCCTGCCGGGCGCCTTCGACCGCTACGACATCCCGGGCCTGCGCAAGATGCTCGACCGCTACAAGGACATGAGCCACGGCGCGCTGCGCGAGACGCTGGCCCGCTTCCTGCGCGAGGTGATCCCGACGGCGGAGGAGGTCGGCATCCGCATGTGCATCCACCCCGACGACCCGCCGCGTCCGCTGATGGGGCTGCCGCGCATCGTCAGCAACGAGGACGATCTGGACTTCATCGTCAACGTCATCGATTCCGAGGCCAACGGCATCACCTTCTGCACCGGCTCGCTCGGCGCCGGAGCCAAGAACGACGTGCCGGCGATGATCAAGCGTTTCGCCCCGAAGGTCACCTTCGCCCATCTGCGCAACGTGAAGAAGGACCCCGACGGCTCCTTCCAGGAAGCCGAGCATCTCGGCGGCGATGTCGACATGGTGTCGGTCGTCACCACGCTCCTGGAGGAGCAGAAGCGCCGCAAGGACGCCGGCAACCCGAACTGGCGCATCCCCTTCCGTCCCGATCACGGGCACGAGCTGCTGGACGACGTCGGCAAGAAGACCCACCCTGGCTATCCGGCGATCGGCCGTTTGCGCGGTCTGGCGGAAATCCGCGGCGTGATGACCGCGGTGGCCTCGATGCGCCAGCTCCCGGTCTGATCCATTCTTGAGAGGAGGGGAGCGCCTCGGGTGGCGCTTCCCCCTTTCACAAGCGGGATGTGCCGCAGCGGGGTGTCCGGTGCGGCCTTCTCCGCCGGCTTGGCCGGCGTTGCCACCAGCCTGCGGCTTCGTGCCGCGCGTCCAAGCATACCGTCATGCCGCTCCGGGAAGGGTAGGGCGGGCAAAAGGTCGTTTGCATTCGAATAAAATCCGCCACAAGCGGCCTGGAAACGCTCCGTCTTCTTTTTCTCACACCCCTCAGGTTTATCCTGAGGCATGGTTTTTCCAACAATTTCCCATGCTTAGTGCCTTCGTCACTTTCTTTCGGCGGGCGAGCGAAAAGCTATGGCAAAAACATCACAATCAATTAAAATCAAGATCGTGGTGTCGACCCTTCGCGTGTCCGCACCCTGATGACAAGGGAAGTGATTGGGATGAGCAAACGTCAGAATCCGCGATACGCCGCAGCCATGCTTCTTCGCGTGGTCGCTGCGAACGGGCGCTGCGATGTTCGTCCGATCGATCAGGTGCCGAAGAGCGCCCAGGAGATCGAACTCGAACGCTTCCTGCACGATGGCTTCGCGCCCCAGCCGTCCTCTCGCCGGCGGGCCGTTTCCCTCCGCGCCTGATCCGAAGGGTCGCTTTCAGAAAAAATGCGGAGCGATGAAAAAAGCTCTTGCCGGGTTTGGCCGAGGCGCCTATAACCCGGCTCCCACGACGCCGGGGCCGCTGAGAAGCGCGACGGCGGAAGGGATCGGCAGGGATGCCGAAGACGAGACGAAGTAAAGTCGGTCGGCGCGAAAACAAAGGCTTGACAGACCGCTTCGGATCTTCTAGACAAAGCGCCCCGACGCGCCGCACCGAACTCCGGTAGCGCAGCGCGAGACG
>NZ_VITH01000013.1 GCF_007827815.1 Azospirillum brasilense | reverse complement strand
GTCCGCGGCCAACGGTCAAAACCGCCGCCTGCGCATCCCTTCTCACAACACGGTATCAACGATATCCAAGATCCCGCGGCCCTCAGGAGAACCGCAACACCCCGCGCCCAACCCCTTCAAGGAGTGGGCCGCCAGGGCCGAAACCGATGAACCAGAAATCCGGAGACGAAGCAAACAGCGCCGAGTGCTTGGCGCCGTTTTGTGGATCGTCATCCGTTTTTTGATCCGTCGCTGCCGCGTTTGTCAGCGGCGCTGCGTCGGCGGAGCGGTTTATAAGCGCACCCCATCGAACGGCGCAAGCCCTTTTTGCATTTCCATGAAAAATTCTTCACGGAGCGACTTATCACCGTAGACCAAGCTGGAATCGGTGTATGTCCGTCCCTCCCCGGATCGAGCGTCCCGCCATGACGGTGCGCAGGGCCGGGGAAAGAGACGGTCCTGGCACGCACAACCAATTGACGCAGATACCCCTATCGGGTTGACAGTGACAAAAAGGGTGCGCATGGTCGCCTATAGAAAGTGGTAGCTCCTTGGGCGGCCGAACAGCCCGCCGCCACGACGGTCCGAAACGTGTGAGGAAGCAAATAGGAGGATGACGGTGCGTTCGAGGCTCGGTGGCCTTCCCACGCTCGCCCTGGTTGCCGCTGGTCTGGCAGGGCTCCTCTCCTACACGGTCGCACCGCCCGCCTATGCGGCGGGCGGGCGCACGGCCCCGCCGGAGCGGGTCGCCAAGGAACCTGCAAAAGAAGCCAGTGACGACGACGAGCGGTCCTCGTCCGCGCACCGTCACATCCTGTCCGTCGGACGCGGCGATACGCTGATGGACATGCTGACCGGGGCCGACGTCCCGGCGGACGAGGCGACCAACGCCATCGCGGCCCTGCGCAAGGTTTATGATCCACGCAAGCTGCAGGTCGGCCAGCAGGTCACCGTCCTGTTCGAGCCGCGCCGTGGTGGGACCAAGCGATTCGTCGGGCTGGAATTCCTTCCGGACGTGGTGCGTTCCGTCTCCGTCTCCCGCAAGGGCGACACCGCCTTCACGTCGAGCGAATCGGAGAAGGCGGTCACCCGCCAGCCGGTCGCCGCGCAGACGGTGATCCGGTCGAGCCTGTTCGAAGCGGGCAACGCCGCCGGCGTGCCGGTGTCGGTGATGATGGCGCTGATCCGCGACTATTCCTATGACGTGGACTTCCAGCGCGACCTCCAGCCGGGCGACCAGTTCGAGGTTCTGTATGAGCGGCTGGTCACCGCCGACGGCAAGAACGCCGGCGAAGGCGACGTTCTCTACGCAGCGCTGGTGCTGAGCGGCAAGGAGTACCCGATCTACCGGCACAAGAGCCGGGACGGCCGCATCGACTACTACAACCGCGACGGCGAGAGCATCCGCCGCGCCCTGCTGCGCACGCCGATCGACGGCGCGCGGATCACCTCGGGCTTCGGCATGCGCCACCACCCGATCCTCGGCTTCAGCAAGATGCACAAGGGCATGGATTTCGGTGCACCGACCGGCACACCGATCTACGCCGCGGGCGGCGGCGTGGTCGAGGAGGTCGGACCGAACGGCGCCTACGGAAACTACATCCGCATCCGCCACAACACCCAGATTGCCACGGCCTACGCCCATCTGAGCCGGATCGCCAAGAGCACGCGCCGCGGCGCCCGCGTCGACCAGGGCGACGTCATCGGTTATGTCGGTACCACCGGCCGGTCCACCGGGCCGCACCTGCATTACGAGGTGCTGAAGGGCGGCCAGCAGATCAACCCGAAGAGCATCGACCTGCCGACCGGCGACAAGCTGGAGGGCCGCGAGTTGCAGGCCTTCGAACAGACGGTGCGGTCGCTGGAGAAGACCTTCGAGCAGGCGCGCAGCGGCCTCCAGCTCGCCCGCACGCCGGGCCCGCACGAGGACAAGGGCTGCACCAAGGCGACGACCTGCTGAGGCGTCGCCTTCCTACTCCTGGTGAAGAAAGCGGCGGATGGCGCTGGCGAGGATCTGGACGCCCCTTTCCTCGTCATCCGCCATCTTGCGCAGCCGGTCGCGCATGGCCTGAACCTGCGGCTTCATCTGGGCCGCCTTGGCGATGGCCAGTTGCGCCTCTTCCGGTTTCATGTCGTTGTCGGCCATGGCCTGCTCCTTCTGCTCGCAACCAGGATGAGACAGTCGGCGCCGTCTTTCAACGGTCCGCTCACTAACGAAACAGGCCGGCGCTCTCCACAGCGTGGCCGCCGGTCCCCAGCTTGAACTCCGTGACGCCCGGCGCGCTGTCCGGATTGATGCCGCCGAGGTCGAGCCAGCCCACGCCGCGCGCCTTCAGCGCCAGAGCCGCCCGCCACAGCACCAGCCGCATCGCGCCGCTCTTGCGCCCCGACTCGCTGGACCAGCCGATCTGGTAGGTGGCCGAGCCGCCATGGATGTAGAAGAGCGCGCTCGCCGCCGGGCCGGCCTTGCCGGACCGGTCCTCCAGCGCGGCGGCCATCAGCACCCCGTCGCCCTTCCCTCCGCCCTTCAGCAGCCCGTTGCGGATGCGCACAGCCAGCGCGCCGGTCATCGGACGGAACTGCTTGCTCTGGGCCTGCTCATGCTCCTGCTTCATCAGCCAGGGAAGGTTCTTGGCCTCCCAGTCGAGGTCGATGACCAGACCGGCCTTCTCCGCCCCCTTCAGCCGCTGGCGCCAGTCGCGGGCCATCGCCGCCCGCAACTCGTCCTCGCCGCGCGACAGGTCGAGCCAGACCGTGCGGTAGCCGGGGCCGAAGCGGCGGAAACCGCAGCGTTGCAGCATCGCCTCGGCCTCCGGGCCGGCGGCCAGTTCGGGAAGCAGGCTGGCGCGGTTCAGCGGGTTGTCGGGGCAGGCCCGGCGCAGCAGACGGAAGACCGCCTCCTGGGTCGCCATGTCGGGCTCCACCCCGTCGAGCCACAGCGGGCCACGATGGATCTGGCGCTGATGGAACAGGCGCAGCGTCCGCCGCTCCAGAAGCTGCACGATCCCGATGGGCGCGCCGTCGCGCCGGATCAGGCCGAGCCGCGGCACGAAGCCGTGGGTGCGCCCCATGGCCCCGGCGTAGGCGAAGCATTGCGGCAGGGTGGAGCGGGGAACGCGGGCGAAGAGCGCGCCCCACTCCCCCACCGTTCCCTCGTTCCACAGGATGGTGACGGCGTCTTCGGTGGAGGTCGGCATCGGCGGGTCCGGCCTCAGGCGGGCGGCAGGGCCGAGGTGGCCTCTTCCAACTGGGCGAAGCTCGGCCGGTATTCGGGCTCCAGCACGTTTCGCGAGTATTCCACCGAAATGGCCGGGGCGTAGCCGGACAGGTGCGCGATCAGGCCGATCTTCATCGCCTGATAGTATTTCCCTTCGGCGTGGTAGATGTTCTTCAGGCCGCTGGCGATCGGCGCCAGGAAGCCGTAGGCGACGAGAATGCCGGTGAAGGTGCCGACCAGCGCGCCGCCGATCAGCTTGCCCAGGACTTCCGGCGGCTCGGTGATCGATCCCATGGTGTGAATCACGCCCAGCACCGCCGCCACGATGCCCAGCGCCGGCACGGCGTCGGCCACCGCCTGGATGGCGTCGGCGATCCGCTGGTGCTCGTGGTGCATGGTCTCGATGTCCTCGTCCATCAGGTCGACCAGCTCGTGCGGGTTGTCGGCCCCCAACGACATCAGACGCAGATAGGTGCAGAGGAAGGATATGGCGTGGTGGTCGCCGTAGAATTTCGGGAACTGCTGGAAGAGTGGTGAGTCCTCTGGTTTCTCGATGTGTTGTTCAAGGGCGAGCAGCCCTTTGGTCTTCGCGATCTTGAAGACCTGATACATCATGGTGAGAAGTTCGAGGAAGTCATCCTTCTTGTATTTTGGCCCTTTGAAAAGGTGGCCGAGTTCCTTGCCGGTGTGGGTGACCACCGCTTTTGGGTTGCCGATCAGGAACGCGCCGGCGGCGGAGCCGAGGATGATCATGAACTCGAAGGGCATCCACAGCACGCCCAGGTGACCGCCGCCCAGGACGTAGCCCCCGAAGACGCTGAACACCACGACGCCGAAGCCGATCATCACGAACATGTCTTCCGTCCTCCAGCGTCATTTTCCGTGCCTTGGCCGGTCCGCGTCGCGGAGCGTCGGCCAGGCGGGCGTGCTTGCGTTCTGCCGGCCCAGTGACGCAGCAATCCCTTGAGTTTTTGTAAATCCCCCGGCGTCGGACGCGATCCTAGCCGTGACAAAGGGTCGTGTCACGAAAGGAGTACCCGAAAAGCGGCCCGCTGCGGCGCCCTACGCAAAAGAAAAGGGGCCGCCCGCGGGCGGCCCCTCTTTACGCGCTCCGACAATTGGGCGAAGGCCCGCTCAGCCGATCCGCCAAGTGTCCGGAGCCTCCTCCAGACGCTTGAGGAGCGCCACGCGCTGCTGCTCGATCTCGTCCGGCAGATGGCTGCCGAAGCGGTTGAACAGTTCCTCCTGGTCCTTGGCCTCGGCCTCGGCCTCCTTCCGGTCGATGTCCATGATCTTCCGGAACTTGTCCTCGGCGAAATCGAGACCGGCCCAGTTCAGGTCCTGGTAGCGCGGCATGTAGCCGAACGGGCTCTCCGCCGCATCGACCGCACGGCCGCGGACGCGGTCGACGATCCAGCGCAGGACGCGCATATTGTCGCCGAAGCCCGGCCAGACGAACTTGCCGTTCTCGTCCTTGCGGAACCAGTTGACGCGGTAGATGCGCGGCAGGTTCTCCACCTTGCCTTCCATCGCCAGCCAATGGTTCCAGTAGTCGGCCATGTTGTAGCCGCAGAAGGGCAGCATGGCGAAGGGGTCGCGGCGGATGGCGGCCTGGCCGACGGCGGCGGCGGTCGCCTCCGAGCCCATGGTCGCCGCCCAGTAGACGCCCTCGCGCCAGTTGTAGGCCTCGAAGACCAGCGGGAAGGTCTTGGACAGGCGGCCCCCGAAGATGAAGGCGGAGATCGGAACGCCCGCCGGGTCCTCCCAGGCCGGATCGATCGACGGGCACTGCGCCGCCGGAGCGGTGAAGCGTGAGTTCGGGTGCGCCGCGGGGCGGCCCGACGCCGGGGTCCAGTCGTTGCCCTGCCAGTCGATCAGGTGGGCCGGCGTCTCGTCGGTCAGGCCCTCCCACCACACGTCGCCGTCGTCGGTCAGCGCGACGTTGGTGAAGATGACGTTGGAGTTCAGCGTCTTCAGGGCGTTCGGGTTCGACTTGATGCTGGTGCCCGGCGCCACGCCGAAGAAGCCGGCCTCCGGGTTGATGGCGCGCAGGGTGCCGTCCGGCTGCGGCTTCACCCAGGCGATGTCGTCACCGATGGTGCGGACCTTCCAGCCCTCGAACTGGGCCGGCGGCACCAGCATGGCGAAGTTGGTCTTGCCGCAGGCCGACGGGAAGGCGGCGGCGACGTAGGTCTTCTCGCCCTCCGGGCTCTCCACGCCGAGGATCAGCATGTGCTCGGCCAGCCAGCCCTGCTCGCGGCCCATCGAGGAGGCGATGCGCAGCGCGAAGCACTTCTTGCCGAGCAGGGCGTTGCCGCCGTAGCCCGAACCGAAGGAGACGATCGAGTGATCGGCCGGGAAATGGACGATGTACTTGTGATCGGCGTTGCACGGCCACGCCACGTCCGGCTGGCCGGGCTCCAGCGGCGCGCCGATGGAGTGCAGGCAACGCACGAAGTCGCCGTCGCCCAGGATGTCCAGCACCTTCTGGCCCATGCGGGTCATCATGCGCATGTTCACCGCGACGTACGGGCTGTCGGAGATCTGCACGCCGATGTGCGCGATGTCGGAGCCCAGCGGTCCCATGCTGAAGGGCACCACATACATGGTGCGGCCCCGCATGCAGCCCTCGAACAGGCCGTCCAGCTTCGCCCTCATCTCCGCCGGGGCGACCCAGTTGTTGGTCGGGCCGGCATCCTCCTTGCGCTCGGAGCAGATGAAGGTCCGGTCCTCGACGCGGGCGACGTCGCCCGGATCGGAACGGCAGAGGTAGGAGTTCGGGCGCTTGGCCTCGTTCAGCTTGATGAAGGTGCCCGATTCCACCATCTCGGCGCACAGGCGGTCGTATTCCTCCTGCGATCCGTCACACCAGTGCACCCGCTCGGGCTTGCACTTGTTCGCGATCTCCTCGACCCAGGCCAGGAGCTTCTTGTTCCGCGTGCGCGTTGTTCCGGTCATCCTTTGCCTCTCAACTCGTCTCCGGGTTCGCCGCCCCTGGTATCGGGGGCCGGCGCCCGGAGGTCTGGACGGCTGGCCTTTTCGGCCCTTATCGAAGCCGTCCTTGTTCGGTGGCGGTGTCGTTCCGCCGGCTCAAACCACCGCAGCCCGGCCTGCAGGCCGGACGGCGGTCATCCCGACGCGCCCCCCGGGCGCGCCCGATGTCCTGATTGGCAAGAGAGGGGTGGCCCCAGGGCCACAAACCCAAAACGGCAACGGGTCGGTCCGTTATGGTCCACTGACGTTTTCTCCTGGTTGCGCTCTTTTTTGCGCGCCGCTTGCCGCGGCGTCGTGGTTAGCCGTCACGATCGTCCGAATCCACCGGGTCATCCGCCACGCCGGGTGCGCTGCCGGGCGCATTCTGGCGGGCCTGCCGGGCGAGCCCGGCGAGAGTGACCCTAGCGTCTTCGGGGTTTTCCACGCTGTGATCGAAATCAACCCGCGCCATTTCGCCGCTGCGGCGCAGGTCGCAGCCGTCGGGGTCGATGCCGGTCATCGCCCAGGGCTCGGCGCCCTCGGCGGAACGCCCGGCCAGAACCGTGACGTAGAGCCGCAAGGCGTCGGCGTGGTCGGCGTTCATGTGGGCCAGGATGGCGCCCTCGGCCTCGGCCAGCGCCGCGGGGACGCCGGGCAGCAGCAGGTCGGCGCGGTCGAGCCACCGCACCCGGCCGAAGCCGGCCACCAGATGGGCACGCTCCACCGCCACGGCGTAGACGCTGAAATCGGTGAAACCGGCGTAGAGCGCCGCCCCGGGATGGCGTGCCAGGAAGCGCGCGCGGTGGCGCGGCTCCTCCGAACGCTCGGCCCGCCCGAGCACGGACAGGCGCGGCCCGGACAGCGGCTCCGCCAGCCCCGCCGTTCCGTCGAACAGCAAGCCGACGCGCGGATCACGCGCGATGTTCTTCGTGTGGTCGGCGAGCGTGGAGAGCAGGAGAAGGGGCGTGCCGTCGAGGTCGAAGGCCACCTGGACCAGCGAGGGATAGGGCCAGTCGCCCCGGTCTGCGGACCGGCCGTCCTGCTGGGCGTCATCCGCGCGGAACGCGGTGGACAGCGCCGCGAGCCCGGCACCACGCATCAGGCGCCTTGCGGCACCTCCCGTTCGGCCGCCAACGTCCGATGACGCCGCGGCGCCCGGCCCCGACGGGGTCGGACGGATGGGGGACTCGTCGGAACTCATGCCCTGAAACGAATGCGTTCTCCCGCGCAGCACCGTTTCCCCGGCGCCGCATTGGTGCCATATTGGCCCAGACAAATAGGTTGGGAAAAGCGAAAAGTTGGCTTTTCATGCCTTTGCGCCGCCTATAGGTCGTCGTGGAGCATTCGGAAAGCCCGCATTTCGAAATAAGACGAAACCATTCTTCCGTAGTAAGCGACATCAACGGCCCGGCCATCCGCTTCAGTTGGCCGCCGGCACAGGCCGTCGCCGAAAACGGGGCGTGTGATTGGGAACGCGAACGACATGTCTCACACCGTAGCGTTGGTGGATGACGACCGGAACATCCTGACCTCCGTTGCCATGGCGCTGGAAGCGGAGGGCTTCGAGGTGCGCACCTACACCGACGGCGCCGAGGCGCTGCGCGGCCTGACCCAGCGCCCGCCCGACCTCGCCGTGCTCGACATCAAGATGCCGCGCATGGACGGGATGGAGCTGCTGCAGCGCCTGCGCCAGACGAGCCATCTGCCGGTCATCTTCCTGACCAGCAAGGACGACGAGGTCGACGAGCTGATGGGTCTGCGCATGGGCGCGGACGACTACATCAAGAAGCCCTTCTCGCAGCGCCTGCTCGTCGAGCGCATCCGCACCCTGCTGCGGCGCGAGGCGGCGACCCGCGACAAGAGCGCGCCGGAACCCGGCGTGCTGCTGACCCGCGGCCCGCTGGTCATGGACGGCGCCCGCCATTCCTGCACCTGGAAGGGCCAGCCGATCGACCTGACGGTGACCGAGTTCCTTCTGGTGAAGGCGCTGGCCCAGCGCCCCGGCCATGTGAAGAGCCGCGACCAGCTCATGGACGCCGCCTACGGCGAGAACGTCTATGTCGACGACCGCACCATCGACAGCCACATCAAGCGGCTCCGCAAGAAGTTCAAGGCCATTGATTCCGACTTTGCGCAGATCGAAACGCTCTATGGCGTCGGTTACCGATACAGGGAGTGAGGTCCGCGCGCCGGACCACGCCCCCTCCCCGCCCGTCAAGCCCGGCGCCGCCCCGCGCGCCGCGTCCCGGCGCCGGGTGCGCGGCGTGCCGTCGCCGCTGACCCTGCGGATTCTCGCCGTCAACGTGCTGGCGCTGCTGCTGCTGGTCGGCGCCCTGCTCTATCTCGGCCGCTACCAGGACCGGCTGGTCCAGGCGGAGCTGGACGCGCTGGAGACGGAGGCGCGCATCTTCGCCTCGGCGCTTGGCGAGGGCGCCGTGCAGCGCGCCGCCGACGAGCCGGAGGCGGGCCAGGAGAGCTACGAGCTGTCGCCGGAGTTGGGGCGCCAGATGATCCGCCGGCTGGCCCTGGCGACGGAGACTCACACCCGGCTCTACGGCCCGGACGGGCGCCTTCTCTCGGACAGCCGCGTGCTGACCGGCTCGCCCGGCAAGATCGAGATCCAGGAGCTGCCGCTGCCGCCCTCCGGCGACCCGGCGTCGCGCGCGGTCAACGAGTTCTACGCCCGCTTCATCGACGTGGTGCCGAGCCGGGAGAACCTGCCGCTCTACCGCGAGCCGCCGGGCCACGCCGCCGAATCGGCGGCCCCGCCGCCCAACGTGGAGCGCGCGCTGGCCGGTGAGAACAGCGCGACCGTGTGGCGGCTGGCCTCGCCCGTCGCCCGCTCCAACCTGCTGCTGACGGTCGCCGTCCCGGTCCAACGCTACAAGGAGGTGCTGGGGGCGGTGCTGCTGTCGCGCAGCGGCACGGTGATCGACGAGGCGATCCGGTCGGTGCGCACCGACATCCTGCGCGTCTTCGCGGTGGCGCTTCTGGTCACGGTCCTGCTGTCGCTCTATCTGGCCGGCACCATCGCCCGGCCGATCCGCAAGCTGGCCCAGGCCGCCGACCGGCTGCGCACCGGCCATGGCCGCCACACCGAGATTCCCGACTTCACCCGCCGCGGCGACGAGATCGGGGAGCTGTCCGGCGTGCTGCGCGACATGACGGCGGCGCTGTGGGCGCGCATGGACGCCATCGAGCGCTTCGCCGCCGACGTCGCCCACGAGATCAAGAACCCGCTGACCTCGCTGCGCAGCGCGGTCGAGACGGTCAGCCGCATCCAGGACCCGGCCCGCCGCGACAAGCTGATGGCGATCATCGCCGACGACGTGCAGCGGCTGGATCGGCTGATCAGCGACATCTCCAACGCCTCGCGCCTGGACGCCGAGCTGTCGCGCGCCGCGCTGGAACCGGTGGACATCGGCGCGATGCTGCGCACGCTCGCCGACATCCACCACACCACCGCGGAGGACGAGGAAGACGAGGATGGGGTGGAGGCCGCGCCGGGCGTCGTCATCGAGCCGCCGCCCGGCGGGTCCCTGACCGTGAAGGGACTGGAGGGGCGGTTGACCCAGGTCTTCCAGAACCTGATCGCCAACGCCCTGTCCTTCTCGCCGCCCGGCGGGCAGGTCCGGCTGGCGTCGCGGCGCACCCCGGACGGCGCGGTGGAGGTGACGGTCAGCGACGACGGCCCCGGCATTCCGGAGGGCAAGGAGGAGGCGATCTTCGAGCGCTTCTACACCGAGCGGCCGGCCGGCGAGAAGTTCGGCACCCATTCGGGGCTCGGCCTGTCGATCTCCAAGCAGATCGTCGAGGCCCACGGCGGCACCATCCGGGCGGCCAACCGGCTGGGGCCCGGCGGGGAGACGATCGGCGCCGTCTTCACCGTGCGTCTGCCGCGCCCCTGACGGAGGCGCGGGAGAGATTTCCACATGGTGGATGCGGCATAGTTGCAATTTGAGAAAAGACGTATGGACAAAGTCGTGGGTGCGGCGGATGCTCAATTCCGGTCATTCCCGCGCCTGCGACGGCTGGCCTTTCGACAACCGGACGTCACCAACCGGAAGAGGGGCCATGCAAGACGCCACGTCGGACGCCACGTCGGACGCTAAGCCCGACCTCAAGCCGATCGCCCCCCGCCCGATCGGCGAGCCCGCCGCGGCGTCGGCCCGGGTGATCGATTTCCGCCGGTACCGGCTGGCCCGCCTGATCAACGACGCCAGCGTCCAACAGGGCGAACTGGCCCGGATGATGCGGGCGTCGGCCAACGAGCGGACGCAGCTCGCGCAGGCGCTCCAGGGCGCCCAGAGGCATCTGGCGACCATCGCCGACAGCTACAGCCATCTTCTGACCCGGCTGGCCCGCGAGAAGGATTTCCGCACCGCCTGCCAGGAGGCCGCCGAGCTGAACGACCTGGACGAGATGATCCGGCGCCGCGACGCGCTGGCCAGCGAGCTGCTGGACATCCGCCGCACCGGCAGCCCCCGCCTGGGCCTGATCTCGGGCTGCGACCGGCCGGGCTGAAACGGGGAACCGGGCGCCGGCCGGCGGGCCATGGCGGTTGCGCCAGCGCATTGGAGGCGGATCGGGCGGGAAAAGGATGCATTTTCGGCATCCCATTGACAGAACCGGCGGCACGCCTCACCTTCGCGGGATCATGGCAACGATTCACGGCACCTGCGTCCTGGTCGGCCCATGGAGGGACGGCCATGGAAACGGCGGCAACCGGGGCGGAACGCCCGTCGGCGTGCTGCTGCGGGGTCCGTCGGGCAGCGGCAAATCCGATCTCGCCCTACGGATGATCGACGCAGGGGGGCTGTTGGTGGCCGACGACCGGGTGGAGCTGCGCGTGGACGATGGCAGGGTGATGGCGACGGCGCCGGCGGCGCTGGCCGGACTGCTGGAGGTGCGGGGGGTCGGTATCCTGCCGATGCCCACCGCCGCGGAGGCGGAGATCGCTCTGGTCGTCGATCTGGTGCCGCGCGGCGCCGTGGAGCGCCTGCCCCACGAAGAGACCACCGCCCTGCTCGACCGGACCGTGCCGCGCCTCGCCCTCTGCCCCTTCGACGCCTCGGCGCCGGCCAAGCTGACACTGGCCGCCGCCGCCGCGCGGGCCGGCTCGCTGGGAAAGGTGCCCAACCTGCCATGACCGATCGCCATTCCTTTCAGGACCAGCCGATGGAGCGGCCCGGGGGACAGGGCGGGCAGCTCGTGCTCGTCACCGGCATGTCCGGCGCCGGCATGTCCGTCGCGCTGAAGGCGCTGGAGGACCTCGGCTACGAGGCGGTGGACAACCTGCGCCTCTCGCTGGTCCCGGCGCTGCTGGAACAGGCCGACCCGCGCCGGCGCCCGCTGGCCCTGGTCATCGACAGCCGCACCCGCGACTTCTCCGCCCACGCCATGCTGGAGGAGGTCGAGGCGCTGAAGGCCCATGAGGAGCTGGACGTGCGGCTGGTCTTCCTCGACTGCGGGGACGAGACGCTGCAGCGCCGCTTCACCGAGACGCGCCGCCGCCACCCGCTGGCCATCGACCGCCCGGTGCCCGACGGCATCCAGCTCGAACGCACCATGCTGCTGCCGCTGAAGCAGCAGGCCGACGTGACCATCGACACCACGCAGCTGTCCATCCACGACCTGCGCCGCATCCTGGCCGGCAACTTCCAGATCGGGACCCAGGCGGCGCTGCAGGTCTTCGTCACCTCCTTCTCGTTCCGGATGGGGTTGCCTCGCGAGGCGGACCTCGTGTTCGACGTACGCTTCCTGACGAATCCCCATTATGATCCGGATCTGCGACCGCTGACCGGCCTGGACCCCCGTGTGGCGGCGCGGGTGGAGGGAGACCCGGATTTCGCCGAATTCTTCCGTCATCTGACGGACCTGTTGCAGCCGCTCCTGCCGCGCTACAACCAGGAGGGCAAGAGCTACCTGACCATCGCGGTCGGCTGCACCGGCGGCAAGCACCGCTCGGTGTTCGTCGCCGAACGGCTGGCGGCGTGGCTGGACGGGCTGGGGTTGAAGGTCGGGATCAGCCACCGGGAGTTGGAACGGCAGGCCCCGCGGGCCGGCTGACAGCCGAAGGTTGGGGCCCGGGGGGAGTTGGAGCGATCCGGATAAGGGATCGTTCATAAGTACCGCCATAAGAATGTGGCTTCGGGGGAGGCTCCAGAATTGAAGGATGTCCCATGATCGGTATGGTTCTGGTAACCCACGGGCGCCTCGCGGAAGAGTTCATCGCCGCGCTGGAGCATGTGGTGGGTGAGCAGCAGCAGGTGCGGGCCGTGTGCATCGGCCCAGACGACGACATGGAGCAGCGCCGTCAGGACATCTTGAACTCCGTGGCCGACGTGGACGACGGGTCCGGCGTCGTCGTGCTGACCGACATGTTCGGCGGGACCCCGTCCAACCTCGCCATCTCCATCATGGACAAGGCGAAGGTCGAGGTGATCGCCGGCGTGAACCTGCCGATGCTGATCAAGCTGGCCAGCGTGCGCCGCCAGGAGACGCTGACCCACGCCGTGACCGCCGCGCGGGAGGCCGGTCAGAAATACATCAACGTCGCTTCCTCGCTGCTGTCGGACGGGTGACCCGATGAGTTCTCCAGACGAGAAGGCGCCCGCGCAAGGCGCCCCCGACGGCGACGGGCCGACCCCGGAGAGGAATCCCGAGATCTGCCAGACCGTCACGATCAGCAACCAGCGCGGCCTGCACGCCCGCGCGGCGGCGAAGTTCGTGAAGCTGGTCGCCACCTTCGACTGCGAGATCGAGGTGCGGCGCGGCGAGACGCAGGTGTCGGGCGAGTCCATCATGGGCCTGATGATGCTGGCCGCCGGCCCCGGCACCTCGGTGGAGCTGTACGCCTATGGCCGCGAGGCCGAGGAGGCCATGGCGGCGCTCGTGGATCTGATCACCCGCAAGTTCGATGAAGACTGACGTTCCGGCCGCCGGCCAGGGACGGTCGTTGCGCGGGCTGGGCGTTTCGCCCGGCATTGCCATCGGCCCGGCCCACGTGGTGGAGAGCGGCGCCGTCCGCGTTCCCGAATACACGCTCGCCGCCGATCAGGTGGAGGCCGAGGCCGCGCGCTTCGCCGACGCCTGCGGCAAGGCACGCCGCCAGATCCGCAAGCTGAAGGCCAAAGCGCTGACGCTGCCCGGCTCGGCGTCGGAGGAGATCGGCTTCCTTCTCGACGCCCATCTGGCGATGGTCACCAACTCCCGCCTGACGCGCGGCGTCGAGCGCCGCATCCAGCAGGAGCTGGTCAACGCCGAGGCCGCGGTCCAGGCGGAGATCGCCACCATCGCCCAGACCTTCGCGGGCATGGAGGACAGCTACCTCGCCGGGCGGATCGCCGACGTGCGCGAGGTCGGGCGGCGGCTGATCCGCAACCTGATGCGCCACGAGTATCAGGCCTTCTCGATGCTCAACCCCGGCGCGGTGATCCTGGCCGAGGAGCTGACCCCGGCGGACACCGCCCTGCTCGACCCGCGCCGCGTCGCCGGCTTCGCCACCGTGCTCGGCGGCGCCGAGGGGCACACGGCGATCATGGCGCGCTCGCTGGGGATTCCGGCGGTGCTCGGCGTCGGCGGGCTGCTGGCCGGGCTGAAGAACGGGATCACGGTCATCGTGGACGGGGTGCAGGGGCGCGTCATCATCGACCCCGCCCCCGAGGTGCTGGAGGACTACCGGCAGCGCCGCGCCGAGCGCGAGCGCGAGCGCGAGCAGCTGAAGGGCCTGCGCAAGCTGCCCGCCATCACCCGCGACAACACCGCGGTGACCCTCCAGGCCAATCTGGAGCTGCCGCGCGACCTCGACCACGCGCTGGAGAACGGGGCGCAGGGCATCGGGCTGCTGCGCACCGAGTTCCTGTTCATGAACCGCGACCAGCTGCCGGACGAGGACGAGCAATACACCGTCCTGCGCTCCATCATCGAGGGCATGGGCGGGCGCACCGTCACCGCCCGCACGATGGATGTCGGCGGCGAGAAGCTGGCCGGTTGGATGGCCGGGCGCTACGGCGAGCCGGCGAACCCGGCGCTCGGCCTGCGCGCCGTCCGGCTGGGCCTGCGCGAGCCGAAGCTGCTGGAGACGCAGCTCGCCGCCATGCTGCGGGCCGGCGTCCACGGGCCGCTGCGCATCCTGCTGCCGATGATCTGCTCGGTCGCCGAGGTGCAGCGCGTGCGCGAGATGATGGGCCAGGTGGCCCGCCGCCTGCGCCGCCGCGGCGTTCCCATCGCCGACCCGCTGCCGCCGGTGGGCGTGATGGTGGAGGTGCCGGGCGCGGCCCTGTCCGCCGACGCGCTGGCCTACGCCGCCGACTTCTTCTCCATCGGCACCAACGACCTGACCCAGTACACGCTGGCCATCGACCGCGGCGACGAGCAGGTCGCCTCGCTCTACGACCCGCTGCACCCGGCGGTGCTGCGCCTGATCCAGTTCACCATCGAGGCGGCGCTGCGCGCCCGCATCCCGGTGTCGATCTGCGGCGAGATCGCCGGCGATTCGCGCTACACGGCGCTGCTGCTGGGTCTGGGCGTGCGCGACCTGTCAATGGTGCCGCCGGCCATCCCCCTGGTGAAGCGGCGCATCCGCAAGCTCGACCTCCAGGAGGCCACCCGCCGCGCCCGGGTCATCATGGACCAGAGCGACAGCGGGCGCATCGCCGCCCTGCTGGACGACTTCAACGCCGTGGGCTGAGATGGCGGCCGAGGCGGCCGGCCGTCGCGGCCGCCGCCTCGGACCCGTCACCCCCAACTCATCTCGCCCTTGGCGACCTTGGCCCCGATGTCGAGCGCCACGCCCATGCCGAGGCCGGGGAAGCGCGCCTCCATGGCCGCCTTCAGCGCCGCGGAATCGGCGGCCTTGGGCACTTCCTCCTCGAAGGCGAGCAGATACCGCTTGGTGAAGGCGATGCCGGAGGCGTCGGTGGCGGCGTCCGGCGCCATATGGCCGGGAACCACGATCGCCGGCTGCCGCGCCGCCATCCGGTCGAGGTTGGCGATCCAGGCCGCGCGGCTTTCCACCGTCGGCGTGTCGGCGGTCCAGACATGAACGCCGGAGAACACCAGCACCCCGCCAACCGCCGCGCTCAACGACGGCACCCACAGGTAGCGGCGGTTGGCCAGCCCGTCGGCGGTGACGATCTCGACGTTCCGGCCATCCACTGTCAGCGTCGGGCCGTCGAACACATCCGGCAGGACGATGTCGGCCAGCGCCTGCGGCCCGTTCTCCTTCAGCCGCGGCCCCCAGACCTCCAGCTTCTTGGCGACGTTGCCCTTGATCGCCGCGACGGTCGCCGAGGCGGCGATCACCTTGCTGTCGGGGAAAGCCTCGCGCAGCGGCTTCAGGCTGAAGTAATAGTCGGGGTCGGACTGGCTGATGTAGATGGCGGTCAGCCGCTTTCCGCTCGCCCGGACGGCCTCGACCATGGCCCGCCCGTCCGCATAGGTGAAGCCGCCGTCGATCAGCAGCGCCTCCGACGGGCCGGTGAGGAGCAGGGGCGCCCGGAAGAAGCCGTTCGGCCCCGCCGGAAAATGTTTCCAATTCAGCGCGGTGTCGCCGGCCGCGGCCGCGGAGCCGCTGCGGGCGGCGAACGTGGCCGCGCCGAGCGCCAGGGTGGCCGTCATGAAGGTCCGTCTGGTCAGCATGGTACGTCCCCGCCGTCAGGCCACGAGTTGAGCGATTTGCGCGTCCGCGTCGCGAAAGGCCTTGTCCACCATGTCCGGCCCGCGCGACATGCCCTCGGCGTAGACGAACCGGACGTCGGTGATGCCGATGAAGGCGAACACCTGCGTCAGGTACTGGACCGGAATGTCCGCCGGCGTGCCGCGGTAGACACCGCCGCGCGTCAACGCGATGTGGACCGTCTTGCCGCTGACCAGCCCGACCGGACCAACCTCGGTGTAGCGGAACGTGACGCCGGGCCTGACAATGGCGTCAATCCAGTTCTTCAGATGCGCGGAAATGTTGAAGTTGTACATCGGGGCACCGATCACGATGACGTCGGCGGCCAGAAACTGCCGAATCAGCGCATCGTCCTGGGCGGCACGCGCGGCCTGCTCGGGGGTGCGCACGTCCGGCGCCGCCATCCGGGCGGCCACGGCGACGTCGTCGAGCGCGGCGACCGGCTCCCTGGCCAAGTCCAGGACATCCAGCGTCGCGCCGGGGTACCGCCCGGCCAGGCGGGCGGCGAGGCTGTCGGCGATGCGGGTCGAGGCCGCCCCGGTGCTGCGGGCGCTGGAATTGATCTGGAGAATCTTCATGGCAAAACCCCTGTGCGGTGATGAACGGGCAAGCAGGCCCCCGGGCGGCGGCCATCGGCACGCCGCGGGCGAAGGCGCTGCGGGAAACGGAAGAGAGTGGATGGCGTGGTGACCCGTCAGGTCGAGGCGGCGGCCTCGATCAGCGAAACCACGGCGTCGGGATGCGCGATCGGCACCATGTGGCTTGAGGCGACCTCGACGAGCCGGGCCCCCACCCGGGCCCCCATGCGGGTCGCCATGAAGCGCTGCAGGTCCGGCGCCAGCGCCCGATCATCGGACGTCAGCAGATACCAGGACGGCGTGTCCCGCCAAGCCGCGGCCTTGCACGTCTCGGTGAAGGACGCCATGGCGATCGGCCGCTGCGTCGCCGCCAGCACCCCGACGCGTTCCGGAGCGACATCCCCCGCCAAGCCCGGCCCGTAGCCCGCCGGGTCGAACCAGAGCAGGCCATCCGCGTCCGGCCTGGCGCCCCGTATGCCGGGGGACTCCGGTCCGTGCCTCTGCAGGTCGGCGACCGACTCGCCGGCGTCGGGGGCCAGCGCGGCGATGTAGACGAGACCATGGACCTTTTCCGCGGCCCCCGCCCCGCCGATCACCGCCCCGCCCCAGCTGTGCCCGACCAGGACGACCGGACCGTCCTGGCGGTCGAGCGCGCGCCGCGTGGCGGCCACGTCGTCGGCGAGCGACGTCAGCGGAAGCTGGACCGCGGTGACGGTGAAGCCCTTGGCCTGAAGTCGGACGATCACGCCGCTCCAGACATTGCCGTCGGTAAAGGCGCCGTGAACCAGCACGATGTTGCGGATGGTCATGGGGGTCGTGTCCGTCGATCCGGTTCGCGCCTGCGCCGTGCCGGACGGCGAGTCGCCGACGGACAGCGCCAGCGCTCCGGCAAGCACCGCCCGGCGGCATGGTCTGGCAACGGCGGAAGGCTTGGTCATGCCGCAGCGCTTAGACACCGCGCCGGGCCCGCCCCGGCTCGATGGCTTCGAAGAGGTTCGCCGGGGTGCCGAACAGGGCGTCCGACCGGATGGGGCGCCATGTCTGCCCACCCCCGGCCAGCAGCGCGGGCACGCCGCGCAGCCCGAATCGCTGCATCTCGACGGCGGCCGCCGCGATCCGCGCGCGGCAGGCCTCGGCCAACGCGGCGTCCTGCCCGGCGAGCAGGGCGGCCGCTTCCCGCAGCCCTTCGGCAACCAGGACGGCGCCCACCGCCTCGATGACGGAGGTGTCGACGCCATCGACATAGCGGGCACGCTGGATGGCCTTGAGCGCGTCGATCTCGCGCCGCGGCTCGGTCAGCCGCACGGCGGTCAGCGCCAGCGTGGACGGACCGGAGTCGAACCGCGCGGCGCCGGTCAGCACGCGGGCTCGGTAGGCCTCGGTGAAGGGAAGGCCGGTCAGCGCGGCGATCCGCTGGTCGTTGGCCCAGGCGTAGGCGGCGAAGCCGGGGTCCATGGCCCGTGCGCCGTCGCCGGCGAACAGGCCGGTCGGCATCAGGGTCAGGTCGATGCCGGGATCGGCGCGCAGCCGATCGAGCATCGGCGCGGCGCCGTAGCACCAGCCGCAGAGCGGATCGAACAGATAGCGGACCTCGACCATCGCAACCCTCCGGAATCAGCGTCGGCCTCTGTTGTACAAAACCCCTATTGATCGGAAAACAGCGACAGACGATAAGAACTGTGCGCTTTTTGCTGACAATCGGAGCCGGGGCCCGCGCATGGCCGAACCCATCAACCTGAACCGGCTGGCCTACTTCGCCGCCGTCGTGGACACGGGGTCCTTCACCCGCGCCGCCGAACGGCTGGGCGTGAGCAAGACCGTGGTGAGCCAGCAGGTGGCCCGTCTCGAAGCGGACGTCGGCGTGAGCCTGCTGACGCGGACCACCCGCAGCGTGCAGCTGACCGAGGCCGGCCAGGGCTTGCACGCCCGCTGTCTGGCGATCCTGCGGGAAGCCGACGAGGCCTTCGCCGAACTGTCCGACGCGGCTCAGGAACCGCTCGGGACCCTGCGCGTCACCGCGCCGAACGACTTCGGTTCCTTCATCCTGGCGCCGGTGGCCGCCGCCTTCACCCGCCGCCATCCGAAATGCCGCGTCGATCTGGTGATCACCGACGCGAAGCTCGACCTGATCGGGCAGCGGTTCGATCTGGCCATCCGCGTCGGCTGGCTCGACGATTCCAGCGCGCTGGCCCGCCGCCTCGGCACCTTCCGGCAGATCGCCGTCGCCCATCCCGCCGTTGCGGAGCAGCGCCCGGTCGCGGTCCCCGACGACCTCCCGTCCTGGCCGTTCATCGCCAACCTGTCGCTCAAGGACCCCGGCCTGTGGACCTTCCGGCGCGGCGCGGAGGAGCGGACCTTGCGGGTCCAGCCGATCCTGAGCGTCAACGCCACGCCGGCGGCGCTCGCCGCGGTGCAGGCCGGCGGCGGCTTCGCCGTCCTGCCCGAATTCCTGGTGGCGGAGGAGATCGCGGCGGGCCGGCTGGTTCCGCTTCTGCCGGACTGGAGCCTGCCGTCCGGCGGCATTCACGCCGTGTATCCGGCCACCCGCTTCCGCCCGCTGAAGGTCAGGGCCTTCGTCGACATGCTGCGCGACACGCGGAACTGGCCGACGCGCCTGCGCTGGGACGCCCAGCCGCAGCCCTGATGCGCAATCCAGAGCGAAACCCGCCCCAATCGAACGATCGCACCGGTTGTTGACAACTCCGCATTGTGGAATACTGGCACGCCCATCCGTTGAGGCGTGACGTCCGGCGGACAGACCAGAACTGGCGGGCCCCCGTCTTCAGAAACCTGGGTCTTCAGGAACACGGAAAGGCATGCAGGATGCGCTCTGGACAACGGAACGGCGGCGGTGCGCCTGAGGCCGCCTTCGATCTGAACATGGCCTTCGATCGGCGCGACACGCTGTTCACCCGGGCCGCGGAACACATGTCCGACATGGTCGCCAACCCGCCGAGCGGCCCCCACGCCTTCGACCTGCTGAACGGCGGCCTGCGCGAGTTGTCGAGCCTGATGATCCGGCAGTTGCCCCTGACCACGGCCCGCGAGGCGCGCCTTGCCCACACCCTCTGCCAGGAGGGGATCGTCGAAGACACGAAGGCCCTGGCCCTCGGCGAGGGCGTGGCCCTGTTCCTCGACCGGCTCCAGGCCGCCGCCGATCACGCGGGCATCGGGCCGGCCGCGGACCGCGGTCCGGAGTCGGACGTCCTGACGGCGGCGCCCGCGCAAAGCCTGGACGGGGTTCTCGCCACGCTGCGGGCGTGCCGCGCCGCGATGGTGGACGGGGAGACCGGCGCGGAGCGGCTGGCCCCGCTTCTGGACGAGGCCGTGGCGGCCGTGGAGTGCCTGGCGCTGCGGGACGCCGTCGCCCGCTTCGACCACGCGGCCGACGCCTTCGAGGCCGCGATGCCGAAGGCCCTGCCGACCAAGCCGACCGACCGCATGCTGGCCGCCGGAGCCAAGGCGGGGAGCGTCGCCCTGGACGCGGCGCGGCGGATCTATCAGGCTATGGCGTCGGAGTTTCTGGCACCGAGGAAAGGGGTCGGGAAGTGACGGTCGCTTTGCCCATCACGACGCCGTCGACGGGGTTTCTCAAGGATCGCATCGCCAAGCCGCTTGCCCGGGGACTGGTGACGATCCTGCGCGGCCGCCGCGGCGACCGGCCGCCCGAACCGGCGGAAACCCGCGTCGACATCCACCGCCAGCCCCTGCGCACGGCGCTGGACTGGCATCTGGAGATGATCGCCCTGTGGAAGCGGCATCCCACCTTCGGG
This sequence comes from Azospirillum brasilense, assembly GCF_007827815.1. GTDB lineage: Bacteria > Pseudomonadota > Alphaproteobacteria > Azospirillales > Azospirillaceae > Azospirillum > Azospirillum brasilense_C. The sequence continues at coordinate 160,152 of NZ_VITH01000013.1, read as the reverse complement.
CCGGGGCTGCACGACGACCTGAAAGGCACGGGCCTGCTGTCCCGTTGCGTCATCCTGACGGCGCAGGACGGCGGACCGCTGTGCTTCCGCTACATCGGAAATCCGACCCGCCGGGTCTTCGGCGACCGCTGGGCCGACCAGAACATCGGCAAGCCCCATCTCGAGGACGTGCACAGCGCCTACGCCCGGGCCATCGATGCGCAATACCGGGAAGCGGTGGAAGGCGGGGAGCCGGTGTACAACCATCTGGTGATCACCGGGCTTCCCCGCCCGCCGGTCAATTACCGGCACCTCCTCTTCGGCTGGTCGCTGGGCCAGCGCCGGCAGGCCCTGCTGGCGCTGATCGATTCCTGACGCGGATCGACCGCCCCATCACGCCGTCCGATTACGCCGCCTGGGCGAGGTCCGCGGCGATCTGCGCCAGATCGCCGAGGAACTGCGCGCGGCTGAAGCGCACGAGATGCATCGGCAGCGTCTTCAGGCCGATCTGGTTGTAAGTGATGGCCGGCTCCTGGTCGATGTGGCGCGGCCCCATCTTGCGCTCCGCCCACACCGGGACGATGTCCGGGTCGACGACCGAGATGAACCAGGTCGGCGACCACAGCAGCCACGCCGCCAGCTTGTTCACCCGCTGGCAAATCGGGAACAGGCCGCGGCCCTGGAAGTCGGGCCGCGTCCACCCCGCGTTCGTCCACACCACCTGACCGCGCGTGCTGTTGGCGGTGTCGGAGGTGCAGGTGCACCATTCGCCGGCCGGCGCCTGGGTGGCCGGGTCGTCGTAGAACACCGTCATGGCGTTGAAGCGGTCACCGATGGATTGCGCGCTGCAATCGTAGAGCAGCCCGGCCTGGGCGGTGACCACGTCGCCGGAGGCGGCCGTCCCGCCGATCCAGAAGGCGTTGGCCGGAGTCAGGGAGCGGCAGGCCGGATGGGCCGCGGGAAGCATCGGCTCCCAGGAGCCCGCGGCCACCGCGGCCTCGTTGACGCGCACCAGCGCCGGCATGTCGAACACGACGGAAAGCGCGACCCCGCGGCCAGCCGCCAGACCGACGAGCTCGTCGCGGGCGGCCTGGAGCAGGCCGGACAGGGGCCCCGACGGGATGGGGAGAGCCGACAGGGCGATGGAGGTCCGCTGCGTGCCGATCAACTGGGTGCCGGTCAATTGCGTGCTGATAAACATGGATGTCTCTTCCGTGGGTTGGAAAGGATTGGCGTCTGCCGCCAAGCGGGGCGCGATCCGCCCCGCACATCCACATCATCGTCTCCGCGAAACGAGTATTACTACTTTTGCGAATGCCCCTGTCCGGCACCGCGCGGCGCGCCCGATCCACCGGATCGGACGCGCCGTCCTGTCCCTCAGCTTCCGAGCAAGCCGCTCACTGGCCCTTGCCGTCCGAGGACACCGCGGCCGCCTCGCCGGAGGAGGCCGGCGTGGAACCACCGGCCCCCTTCGCCGGGCTGCCGGGCACCCACCAGCGGCGGGCCTCGCCGTCCGCACCGTCCGGCGCCCCATCCGTCGCCGCATCGGCGCGGGTCTTCAGCATTGAGAAGACGATGGAGCCGCCGACCAGGAAGGCCGTGATGCCCAGCGCCACCGCCGTCGGCATCTTGTAGATGTCGATCATCAGCATCTTGGCGCCGACCACCACCAGAACCAGCGACAGGCCGTATTTCAGGTAATGGAAGCGGTGGATGACCGAGGCCAGCGCGAAGTAGAGGGCGCGCAGGCCGAGGATGGCGAAAACGTTGGAGGTCCAGACGATGAACGGGTCGGTGGTCACCGAGAAGACCGCCGGAATGGAGTCCACGGCGAAGACCAGATCGGTGAACTCGATCAGGATCAGCACGAGGAACAGCGGCGTCATCATCCGCACGCCGTCGCGCATCACGAAGAACTTCTGCCCCTCGTACCCGTCGGTCATGCGGAAGCGGGAGCGCATGAACTTGACGATCCGGTTGTTCTCCATGTCCGGCTCGTCGTCCACCGACATCAGCATCTTGATGCCGCTGAAGATCAGGAAGGCGCCGAAGATGTAGATGATCCAGTGGAATTCCTGGATCAGCGCCGTGCCCGCGACGATCAGCACGCCGCGCATCACCAGCGCGCCCAGGATGCCCCAGAACAGCACCCGGTGCTGGTACTGCGGCGGCACCGCGAAATGGGTGAAGATCAGCGCGATCACGAAGATGTTGTCGACGCTCAGGCTGTATTCGATCAGGTAGCCGGTCAGGAACTCCAGCCCCTTCTGCGACCCTTGGAAATGAAAGACGCCAGCCGCGAAAATCATCGCCAGCGTGGAATAGGCCGCGCAGCGCATCAACGCCTCGCGGCCGGAGATCACATGGGATTTCTTGGAAAATACACCAAGATCAAAGGCCAAAAGCACGCCAACGAAGACGGCGAAGCCGGCCCACATTAAGACAATCTGGTCCATGGAACTGTCCCTTGCTTCATGCACTCCGCTCCCGCAAGCGGAGACGTCGATCGTCACATGAGCAGTCCGACATCACCGGTGCGCCACGGCGGGACGCATCGGCCAGAGGGGCCCGGACTGGAATCGCGGCCGCAAGGTCTGCGGCCGACGGAAAAGCGCGCGCAACGGCTCGGCCGAGGCGCGTCAGGACACCCGCCTCCATCGTTTGCCGTGGAGGCGTGGTGGTTGGTCAGGATGTTGGTTCGCTGCGGTCCATGCCGATGTCTCCCAAAGGCCCGTCGGGGACCGTCGTCCGGCGGTGGACCTTGTGGGGGAGCGGGACCCAGGGGGAAGAACAGGGCCAGCTTCCGCAAGGCCGCGCCAAGGCGACGGCTCTATGGGAAGTCCGACATCACAGCGCCGGGCGACGCTGCCAGAGGGGCCCGGACCTCACCCGTCATGTAGTCAGGCCCCCTCCCGGCGACAAGAGGGGGGAACGGCGTTTGCGGACCGCGATCGGTGCGATGGCCACAAGCAACGACACCATCCACCTGATCGCCCATGGGTTGTCGGTTTTCCCGCCGGATGCCGGCTTTGCGAATTCCACATCGCCCATGGATGATTCCGCACCGGTGGGTTGTTTGTAGCGATTGACGGTAATTCACGGCAGGACACCCACAACGATGCGGCGCTCCATTTTGCTCGGCTGCCTGCTGGCGGCCGGATTGGCCGGTTGCGGCCCGCGTTTCGAGACGGTCGCAAGCTATTTTCCACCGGTCAGCGAGGCGGGAAAGCTCTGTGTCGCCCAGTGCAAGCAGGCACAGACGATCTGCCAATCCGCAAAGGAGTTGGCCGTTCAGACCTGCCGGGCCGAGGCGACGACCCGCGCCCAGGGCGAGTATCAGTCCTATCTCCGGTCTCTGCCCAAGGATGCGGACAAGAAGAAGATCAGGACGTTCAGCGACTTCGACCGGAGCCCCAGCTGCTACAGCGAGCTCACCTGCTCCGCCGACTACGACGATTGTTACAAATCCTGCGGCGGCCGGATCGAGGCGCAAACCTATTGCGTCGGCAATTGCAAGGAAATGGTGCCGCCCATGCCGGATGGGTCCGCGGTCGGGCCGAGAACCACGCTCTGACACCGGTCGGGCGAGGACGGGCGGATTGCGGCTTGACCGGAGCCGTTCCGCCCGCGTAGCTTCGCACCCGACGGTTGCCCGAAAGGGCTGAAAATGGGAACACGGTGCGGACCCCGCGGCGAAACGCCGTGCAAGGGTCCAACGCCGAGGCTGCCCCCGCAACTGTAAGCGGCGAGTCGTCCATCGGAATGCCACTGGGATCGCGATCCTGGGAAGGCGATGGGCCGACGATAACCCGCGAGCCAGGAGACCTGCCGTCAGTCGTGGTCACACGCGAACACGTTCGGGCGGGGTGCACCGAAGGTCGTCGAACCGGAACTCCGTTCGCGGAGCGTCCGGTGGGACTTCGTTCGCGGTGACGTGCCACCGGCGTCCCGCCCGAGGTCTCAATGAGTGTCCGCGTTCCCCGCCTTCACCGGACGGCGTCCTTCGCCGCCCTTCTGGGAAGCCTTGCCCTTCCCGTGTCGGCCCTCCCCACGTCGGCCTTCGCCGACACCACCATCACGACGCTTCCGCCGGTCTCGGTGACCGCCAACCGCGTCCCCACCGCCGCCGAGGAAACCGGCAGCGCCCTGACCGTCATCACCCGCGAGGAGCTGGAGCAGCGCCAGACCCAGCTGCTGTCCGACGCGCTGCGCGCGGTGCCCGGCGTGGCCGTCAACCGCACCGGTCCGATGGGCACCCTGACCCAACTCCGCATCCGCGGGTCGGAAGGCAACCAGACGCTCGTCCTGATCGACGGGATCGAGGTGAACGATCCCGCCGCCGGTTCTGAATACGATTTCGCCAACCTGCTGGCCGGCGACGTGGAGCGCGTCGAGGTGCTGCGCGGCCCGCAGAGCGCGCTTTACGGCTCCGACGCGGTCGGCGGCGTCGTCAACATCGTGACCCGCCGCAGCTCCGGCGCCCCCCGGTTCCGCGCCGCCGTCGAGGGCGGGTCCTTCGGCACCGCCGCCGGTCGGGCCTCCTTCGGCACGGGGAACGACCGCTACGACCTGTTCCTCAGCGGCCAGGGCGTCACCAGCGACGGCGTGTCGGTCGCCGACAAGCGGCTCGGCAACCCGGAGAAGGACGGCTACCGCAACGGCACGCTGACCGGAAACGCCGCCGTCCGCCCGACCGAGCGCAGCGAGATCGCGGTCACCGGGCGCTACACCCGCTTCCGCACCGACACCGACGGCTTCGTCGGCGGGCGCGGCGCCGTCGATGACGGGACCAGCACCGCCGGAGAGCAGTATTTCGGGCGCCTCCAGGGCAAGATCGCCCTTCTCGACGGCAAGTGGGAGCACATCGTCGGCCTGACCCATGGCCGCCAGCAACGCGACTACCGCGACGCCGCCAAGACGGTGACCAGCCGCTACGACGGGCGCAAGACCAAGGCCGACTACCAGACCAACCTGGCTCTGAGCAGCGGCCCCGCCGACCATGTGCTGACCGCCGCCGTGGAGCGTGAGGAGGACAAGGCGATCAGCCGCAGCGCCTTCTCCAGCTTCGACCGCTCCATCGGCTCCACCGGGCTGGTGGGCCAGTACAAGCTGGGGCTGTTCGACCGGCTGACCCTGACCGGCAGCGTCCGCCACGATGGGAACGACCTGTTCCGCGACGCCACCACTTGGCGCACCACGGCGGCCTACCGGATCGAGGAGAGCGGGACCAAGCTGCGCGCCTCCTACGGCACCGGCGTCAAGAATCCCACCCTGTTCGAGCTGTACGGCTACACCGCCACCTACGCCGGCAACCCAACCCTGAAGCCGGAACGGGCGCGCGGCTGGGACGCCGGCTTCGATCAGGCGCTGTGGGGCACGCGGGCGTCGGTGGACGGCACATGGTTCGACCAGCGCATCCGCGACCTCATCACCGGCACCGGGCGGACCTCCGTCAACATGCCGGGCGAGTCCCACATCCGCGGCTTCGAGCTTGGCCTGTCGGTGGAGCCCATCGACCGGCTGACCGTCCGCGGCTCCTACACCTGGACCGACGGCGAGGATTCCACGGGGGCGGAGCTGGTGCGCCGGCCCGAGCAGCTCGCCAGCCTGACCGTCAATCACCGCTTCCTGGAGGACCGGGCGAACGCCAACCTCGGCGTGGTCTACAATGGGCGGTCCAGCGACTGGGCCTACGATCCCTTCTACAACCGGCAGGTCGTGAACCTCGCCCCCTACACGCTGGTCAACATGGCCGGCTCCTATGCGCTGTCCGAGGGGGTCGAACTCTTCGGGCGCGTGGAGAACCTGTTCGACCGCCGGTATCAGGAGGTCTGGACCTACGGCGCATCCGGCAGGGCCGGGTATCTCGGGCTGCGGCTGTCGCTGTGAGGCCCACCCGTCTCGGGCTGGCCGCCGCTCTCCTGCTGATCGCGGGAGGGCCGGCGGCGGCCTGGGAGGCGCCGCGCGCAAAACCACAGCGCATCGTCTCCCTGAATCTCTGCGCCGACGAGCTGCTGTTGCGGCTGGTCGGGCCGGAGCGCCTCGCCGCGGTGACGTGGCTGGCGCGCGATCCCCGCGCCTCCACCGTCGCGGCGCTGGCAGCGCGGGTGCCGGTCAACCACGGGACGGCGGAGGAGATCCTGCCGCTCAACCCCGACCTGATCGTCGCCGGGCGCTACACCACGCGGGTCGCGGTCGGGCTGCTGACGCGGCTGGAGGCACCTCTGCTGGAGCTGGACGTCCCGCAGAGCGTGGCGGGGGTGGCGGAGCAGATCCGCGGCCTCGCCCGCGCCGTCGGCGAGCCGGACCGCGGGGAGGCCCTGGTCGCCGACCTGCTCTCCCGCCTCGACGCCCTGCCCCCCGCGGCGCCGGGACCGCGCCCGACCGCGGTGGTGCTGCGCCCCAACGGCTTCGTCGCCGGGTCCGGGTCGCTGGTCGATGAACTCCTGACCCGCGCTGGACTGGAGAACATGGCCGACCGCCTGCCGCTGGGCAGCCAGGGCGCCCTGCCGCTGGAGGCCATCATCCTGGGTGGCGCGGACGTGTTGATCGTCGACGCCGCACCCGACGCGCCGCCGTCGCTGGCCGGCGCCCTGCTGCTACATCCGGCCCTGAGAGCCATGAAGCGTCAGGTCCGCACCCTGTCGCTGCCCTCCCGCCTGTGGACCTGCCCCGGCCCGCAGATCGCCGAGGCCGCGGAACGGCTGGCTGCCGCGCGGGAGGCCCGGCCATGACGGCTGCCGCAACGTGGGAGTCCCGCATCCCCTACCCCGCCCTGGTCGCCGGGCTGACGGGTCTGGCGCTGGCGCTTTGCGCGGTGTCGGCGGCGGTCGGCTATGTGCCGTTCGACCTGGGCGCCGCCCTGTCCGACTGGCTCGCCGGGCGCCCCACCCTGGGTGCGCTGGTGCTGGCCGAGCTGCGCCTGCCGCGCGCCCTGCTCGGCCTGCTGGTCGGCTTCAGCCTGGGGCTGACCGGGGCGGCGATGCAGGGCTGGCTGCGCAACCCGCTGGCCGAACCGGGGCTGGTCGGCGTGTCGAGCGCCGCGGCGCTGGGCGCGGTGATCGTCTTCTACAGCGGCCTGTCCGCCGCGCTGTCGCTGGCCCTGCCGCTCGGCGGCATGGCCGGAGCGGTCACCGCCGCGGTGCTGCTGAACCTGATGGCGGCGCGGGGGGCCGGAACGACGGCGCTGGTCATCGGCGGCATCGCCATCAACAGCCTCGCCGGGTCGCTGACCGCGCTGGCCCTCAACCTCGCCCCCAACCCCTACGCGGCGCTGGAGATCGTGTTCTGGCTGATGGGGTCGCTGGCCGACCGCGGCACCGACCAGCTCTGGCTCGTCCTGCCGCCGATGCTGGCGGGCTGGGCGCTCTGCCTGTCCGGCGCCCGCGCGCTCGACGCGCTGACGCTGGGGGAGGACGCGGCGCACAGCCTGGGCTTCGACCTCACCGGGCTGCGCGTCCGGCTGATCGCCGGGGCGGCGCTGGCGGTGGGCAGCGCGGTGTCGGTCACCGGCGCCGTGGGATTCGTCGGGCTGGTGGCGCCGCACCTGATGCGCCCCCTGGCCGGGGCGCGGCCCGGACGGCTGCTCCTGCTGGCCGGTCTGGCCGGGGCGTGCCTGACGCTGGCCGCGGACATCGCGGTCCGGCTGATGCCGACGCGGCCCGAACTGAAGCTGGGCGTGGTCACCGCCCTGATCGGCGCGCCCTTCCTGATCGTCCTGATCGCCCGGCTGCGGCGGGAGGAGGCGTGATGCGCATCGAAACCCACGCCCTGTCCGCCACCGCTGGCGGGCGCGCCATCCTGACGGACGTCACGCTCACCATCGAGCCCGGCGCCTTCACCGGGCTGATCGGCCCCAACGGCGCCGGCAAGACCACTCTGCTGCGCCTCCTCGCCGGTCTCGCCGAGCCGGCGGCTGGCCGCGTCACCTTCGACGGACGGACCGCCGCGCAGACCGGACGCCGGGCGCTCGCCCGCGGCATCGCCTATCTGCCGCAGAGCGGCCCGGTGCATTGGCCGCTGCGTACCGAGGCGCTGGTGATGCTGGGCCGCCTGCCCCACCGCGGCCCTCTGGGCGGGATCACCGCGGCGGACCGCGCGGCGGTGGAGCGGGCGCTCGCCACCGCCGACGCCGCCCACCTGCGCGGGCGGATCGTCGGCACCCTGTCGGGGGGCGAGCGGATGCGCGTCCTGCTCGCCCGCGCCCTGGCGACCGAGGCGCCCGTGCTGCTGGCCGACGAGCCGGTCGCCGCCCTCGACCCCGGCCACCAGCTCGCCTGCATGGCGCTGCTGCGTGACGCCGCCCGCCGGGGGAGCGGCGTGGTGGCGGTTCTGCACGACCTGACCCTGGCCGCCCGCTTCTGCGACCGGCTGATCCTGCTGTCGGGCGGCGGCGCGCTGGCCGACGGGCCGCCCGGCCGGGTGCTGACCGACGACCATCTGCGCGCCGCCTACGGCATCGCCGTCCAGCGCGGCGAGGCCGGCGGCGAACCCTTCCTGCTTCCCTGGCACGCCCTGCCATCCCCGATGCCCAAACCGGAGACCCCTTGATGAGCGATCTGACGTCCCTGCTGCGCGACGCGCTGAACGACCCGGCCACCGGCTGGAGCCTCGGCGCGTTCGGTGCCATCGCGGAGTTCATCCGCGACCCCGACGAACCCGTCACCCTGCACGCGGATGGCCCGGAGCTGGAGGCGCGGACCGCCCGCGGCGGGCTGCGGCTGCGCCGCACGCCGGCCATCCGCCCAGTGCCCTACCGGACGCGCAGCGGCGGGCTCGCCGTGGCCCTCTGCCTGCCCCGCCACGTCGGCGCGATGAACCGGCGCCGCGTGGTGACCGAGCTGGGCCCCGACCACGCGGCCATCGCCGGGGCGGACCGCGGCGCCCTGTTGTTCGACCTCGGGCTCGACGTCTTCCAGACCGACGTCTGCGTGCGCAGCGCCGACCCCGCCACCATCGCCCGCCTGCGCGCGGTCGTCGGGACGGAGTTGTTGGCGCCGGGCAACCCCCTGCCGCCCGACCTGCCGGCGCTCAGCCCCGACCGCGTCTTCATCGGCCCCTTCGGCCGGATCGAGGTAAGCCAGCCGATCCCGCCGCCCGACGGCCGCAGCCCGGAGGGCCCGCACACCCACGTCCTGCCGAAGCTGCTGGCCCACGGCCGGACCCACGCGGCGACCGTCCCGATTCCGGACGGCTGGGTGCCCAGCCTGTACCTGTCGCCGTCCGCGGAGTCCTTCGCCGCGTGGGAGCGGCTGGGGCACTGAGGACCGTTCGCTTACAAATCCGGCGGGGTGCGGGCAGGCAGGTGCAGGGTCGCCAGGGTACCGCCGCCGGTGCGCGAGGCGATGGTGAAGGACCCGCCCAGCCGGTCCGACGCCAGATTGTCCACGATGTTCAGGCCGAGCCCGACCGAGCCGGTGCCGCGGCGGGTGGTGAAGAAGGGCTCCAGGATGCGCCCGGCGGTCCCCTCCGCGATGCCGGCGCCGTCGTCGGCGACGGACAGCAGGACCGTGTCCGGCCCCGACGCCGCGGCCCCGACCGTCACCAGCCCGTGCCGCCCACCCGGAAAGGCGTGCTCCAGCGCGTTGCGGACGAGCTGCTCCAGGACCGCGGACAGGATCGCCGGGTTGCTGACCATGCGCAGGTCGGCGGGGCAGTCCACAGCCATGCGGTGCCCCAGCGGCTCCCACTGCGGGCGCAGGCTCTCCGTCACCTGCTCCAGGAAAGGGCGCAGCGCGATGGTCTGGCGCAGCCCGCCATGGTCCGCCGCCACCCCCTTGAAGCAGCGCACGATCTCCCCGGCGCGGGCGATGGTGCCGGACAGCAGGGCGGCCAGTTCCCCGGCGCTCGCCAGGAAGCGCTCCAGCTCGGCGCGGCGGAGCTGGTTGGCGGCCAGCCGCTCCGTCATCGCGGCGACCCGGTCGCCGAGGTGGGACGCGCTGCCCAGCGCCACGCCGATGGGCGTGTTGATCTCGTGCGCCACGCCGGCGACCATCTGGCGAAGCGCCGCCATCTTCTCGCGCTGCGCCTGGGCCAGCTTGCGCGTGCGCTCGCGGACCAGCGCCTCCAGATGCTCGTTCTCGTCCTTCAGGCTGCGGTTGGCCCGGCGCAGCGACAGGTGGGTGGCGACGCGGGCGCGCACGATGGCCGGGCTGAAGGGCTTGGTCACGTAATCGACGGCCCCGGTCTCCAGCCCGAAGGCCTCCTCCTCCGGGCTGGACAGGGAGGTGATGAAGATCACCGGGACGTCGGCGGTGGCCGGGTCGGTCTTCAGCAGCCGGCACACCGCGTAGCCGTCCAGCCCCGGCATCATCACGTCGAGCAGCACCAGCTCCGGCGGATCGGCGGAGGCCAGTTCCAGCGCGCGGCGGCCGGAGGTCGCGAAGCGCACCTCGTGCCGGTCCTCCAGAACGCTGGCCAGCGCCCGGATGTTGGCCGTGTCGTCGTCGACGATCAGTATGTGACCACCGCTCACGGTGTCGTCTCCCGGTCCCGTTCCCTGGTCCACGCGGCGGCGAGCCGCTCCAGCGCCGCGCGGGCGGCGGCGAACTCCAACGCCTCCACCGCCCGCCCGACTTCGTCCATCGCCTCGTCATGGCCGCGCCCGGCCAGCAGGCCGCGCACAGCGGCGAAGCGCGCCGCCGCCGACAGGCTGCCGCTGCGCAGCGCCTCCTCCAGCGCGCGCAACGCGTCCTCCAACCCGTCCGGACGTCCCGGCGGGCCCACCGGGACGTCCGGAGACGGCTCCAAACCCACCTCCACCGCGCGCAGCGCTTCCGCCGAGGCCAGCGCGGGGCCGAGCGCGGCGGACAGCGCGGCCACGAGCCCCGGCATCGCCTCCCACCGCTCCTCGCGCGCCGCCAGTTCCAGCGCCGCGGCGGCCTCGCTGGCGGCCATCGCGCCGACCGTTCCGGCGCTGCCGCGCAGCCCGTGGGCGAAGCGCTCCAGCGCCGGTCCGTCACCCGCCCGGCGCAGATGCTCCAACCGGACCGGCGCGTCGCCGTAGCGGTCGAGAAAGTCGAGGATCGCCCGGCGCAGCGTGCGCGCCCGCCCGTTCATCCGCGCCAGCGCCGGGGCGAGGTCGAACCCCGCCAGCGCGTCGGGAAGCCCGGCCCCCGCATCGGTCTCCACCGCCGGGGCGAGCGGCAGGGTCCGCGGCCGCCCGAACGGCTTCAGCCAGCGGTTCAGCACGGCGACGAGGCGGTGAGGTTCCACCGGCTTGGCGATGTGATCGTCCATGCCCGCCTCCAGGCAGCGCCGCCGCTCTTCCTCCAGGGCGTGGGCGGTCATGGCGATGATCGGCAGTCGGTCGGGACCCACATGGCGGCGGATCGCCCGCGCCACCGCGAAGCCGTCCATGTCCGGCATCTGGACGTCGGTCAGCAGCGCGGCGTAGCCCGCCCCCGGTTCCAGCGCCAGCCGCACCGCCTCGCCGCCGCTGCCGACCGCGGTGACGGACAACCCGGCGTCCTCCAGCAACTCGCGCGCGACCATGCGGTTCACGGCGTTGTCGTCGGCGACCAGCACGCGCAGGCCGCGCAGCGGTTCCTCCACCAGCAGCCCGGCCAGCACGGGATCGGCGAGCGCGGGCAACACGTTTATGGAGCCGTCCTGCACGCCGACCGTGACCGCGAAGCGGAAGGTGCTGCCCAGGCCGGGCGTGCTGTCCACGGCGATGCCGCCGCCCATCATGACGGCCAGCCGTCGGCTGATCGCCAACCCCAGCCCGGTCCCGCCGTAGCGCCGGGTGGTCGAGCTGTCGGCCTGGGCGAAGGGCTGGAACAGACGGGCGACCTGCTCCGCCGTCATGCCGATGCCGGTGTCGCGCACGGCGAAGCGCAGCTCGGTCTCCGCATCCTCCGTCCCGCGCGGCGCGGCGCTCACGGCGAGGACCACGCTGCCGCTCTCGGTGAACTTCACCGCGTTGTTGACGAGGTTGAGGAGCACCTGCCCCAGCCGCAGCGGGTCGCCCAGCAGGGCGGTCGGCACGTCCGGAGCGACCTCCAGCCGCAGGGCCAGCCCCTTCTCCTCGGCGGACAGGGCGGCGGTGCCGGCCACCATGTCGAGCACGGCGGACAGGTCGAAGGGCACGCGCTCCAGCGTCAGCATGCCCGCCTCGATCTTCGAGACGTCGAGGATGTCGTTGATGATGCCGAGCAGCGCCGTGGCCGAGGCGCGGATGCGCGTCAGGTAGCCGCGCTGGCGCGGCGGCGGCCCGGCGCGCAGGGCGAGGTGGCTGAGGCCGAGGATGGCGTTCATCGGCGTGCGGATCTCGTGGCTCATGTTCGCCAGGAAATCGCCCTTGGCCCGCGACGCCTCCTCGGCGCGGTGGCGGGCCTCCTCCACCTGTTGCTGGCGGCGCGCGATCTCGTCGAGGAAGTGGCGGATCGAGCGGGAGATGGTGGCGATCTCGTCGGTGCCGCCGTCGGGCAGCGGCGTCTCCCGCCCCTCGACCCGGTCGAGCACCGCGTCGTTCAGCCGGACCAGGCGCAGGGTCAGGAAGCGGCGCAGGTACAGATACACGCCGAGCGCCACCAGGAAGCCCAGTGCGCCCAGTCCGACCAGGATGCGGTTCTGGGTCGCGGCCAGTTCGGACAGACCGTCCGCCTCGTCCGCCGCCGCCGCGTTGATCCGTTCGAACAGCGCGTGGGCGATCTTCACGACCTCCTCGACCATCACCAGCACCTGGTTGGTCAGCGCCTTGCTGCGGGCGATGGCCGCCTGCCGCTCCATCAGGCTGGGCAGCAGGCCGGTGGGGCCGAGCAGCGCCACCTCCAGCCGCCGGTGCAGGGCGGCGAAGCGCTCCGCCTGCTCCGGCGGCAGCCCGGCGTGGAGCGCCGGCAGGGCCGACAGCGCCGCCGCCGCGTCCTTCTGGGCGCGCGCGATCTCGCGCTGGAAGCGGCTGTTGCCGGCGTGGGTGCTCTCGTTCAGCACGCGGTTGACCGTGTTGGTCCAGGCGGTCAGCGGCCCCAGCCGGTCCGGCGGCAGGGTCGGCAGCACGGCGGCGACCAGCGCGCCGGCCTCCGCCGACAGGCGGCGGGTCTCGTCCAGCGCGTCGTCGCTGCGCGCCGCGGCGTCGATGCGCTCGGCGACCAGCCGGTCGAGGTCCGCCAGCGTCGGGACGAGCGTCCCCAGCACGCCGGCCAGCGTGGCGCCGCCCTCGATGTCGGACAGGGCCTGGGCCGACCGGGTGACCGCGGTCAGATTGGCGGTCAGTTCGGCCAGGGTGACCCGCCGCTCGGGGTGGCTCGTCGCCCCGCCCAGCCGGGTCGCCTGCGACAGAACCTGCTGCAGGCCGCCGTTCAGCACCGCCCCGGTGGTGATGCGCGGCAGCGCCCCGTTGGACAGGTCCGACAGGGCGTGGCGGAACTGCGCGAGGTCGTAGAGCGCCGCACCCGACACGCCCAGAAGCACCCCCACCATCACCAGCAGGCCCAGCCCGACGCGCCGCCCGACGCCACCCCGGAAGGGCGCGCGCGGGACCGGCGCGGTCGAGGCGGGCGGGCTCGTCATCAGCGCTCGGTGATGCGGCCGTCGATGCGGGGCGACACCGTCCCGCGGTCGGTCAGATGCTGGGCCATGATCTCCCACAGCAGCTTGCCGCCGCTCCCGGGGGCGGCGCCGGGCGACTTGAGCATGCCGTAGCCGTCGCCGCCCTGGGCCAGGTAGTTGGGCAGGGCGACCGAATAGCGGACGTCCGGGTCGAGCGGCTTGCCGCCCACCGTGACGGAGACGACGCGGCTGCCCGCGGGCTGCTTCAGGTCGTAGACCACCGCCATGTTGGACGGGTGGAGGAAGCTGCCCTTCTGGTTGTCCACCCCGGCGACGCTGACCTCCAGCGCCTCGCGCAAAGCCTTGCCGGGCAGCGTCACGGCGATGATGGTGTCACGGAAGGGCAGCTCGCGCTGGATGTCGCGGCGGGTCAGCACGGTCCCCGCCTCGTACTGGCGGTTGCCGCGGATGTTGCCGCCGTTGATGAAGGCGACGTCGGTGTTGAAATGGCCGCGCATGGCGTCGGCGATCAGCGAGGCGAAGGCGTTCTCGCCGGTGCGCACGGCGGCGCGGCGGGTGTCGAGCGGGGTCGCCGTCGTCCCGATGTTGATGTCCAGCAGCTCCGACAGCCGGGCCAGATAGACGCCGACCCGCTTTTCCATCGCCGCATCCGGCGTCAGCCCGGCGAGCGGCACGATGTCGGCGCCGGCCAGCGCGGGCGGCGCCTTGCCGTCGCCGTCCAGCCGCAGGACGAAGGCCGACCCCTTCACGTTGACATGAACGCCGAAGAGCTTGCCCTTATCGGCCTCCAGCACGTCCTTGCCGGTGGCGGAGAGCTGGAGCAGCGCGTCGATGGCGGGCTCGCCGCGCAGCGCCTCCACCGCCTCCGGGGCGTTGTCCAGAATGGCGACCACATAGTTCGCTCCCTGGGCGCGCAGGGCGCGGGCCTCCGCCGCGATCGTGGCGGGCGGGCGCACCTCGATGTCCGGCACGATGTACTGGACGGTCAGCTCCGGCGAGATCGCCGAGACCACGCCGATCTTCCCCACCGGCGTGTCGAGCAGCGCCGACGGCTCCAGCCCCTCCATCACCTTGCCGGTGTTGCGGTCGATGGTGGTGGCGCTGACGAAGGGGAAGCGCGCCTCGTAGCTGCGCAGGGTCAGCTCGTCCTTGCCGAAGCCGAGGTCGCGCTTGGTCACCGCCATCATGTCGGGCTGAAGCTCGTTCAGCAGGTCGATCATGTGGGCGCCGCGGTCGAAGGTGGACAGAACGCCCGCGGTCAGCGACGCGCCGCCGTGCAGGAACAGCGTGTTGCCCTCCGCCCGCTTGGTGCCCAGCAGCGTGGCGAGGTTGGCGAGCCCGCCCTCGCCCTCCACCGGCTCGATGTCGGCCATCGTCGAGGTGAAGACGATCGACAGCTCCGCCGCCGACGCGGCCGGCGCGACAGCGCCGAGCGCCGCGACGGCACCAGCGGCCAGGACGGCCCGCCAGCCGGAAAAACGCCCCGCCCCACCATTGCCGCGCTTCGGCATGGTTACCCCCTCCTGCCATCCCTGTTCCTTCAGGATGGTTCTTCCCGTATTCCGGCGGGGAAGTTCAAGGCATATCCACGCAGGCCGATGAACATTGCGGTGACAAAAAATCTCCTGTTGCAACAAGGGACAAAGGGACAACCGGATCAGGCCGCCCCGTCCTGCCAGGGGTAGGCCAGCGGAGCCTCGCGGAAGGCGAAGCGGTCGAGATGGCGCTCCAGGGCGCCCTTGAGGGCGGTCAGATGCTCGTCCGAGCTGGCGTCCAGCCGGCACTCCAGCGCGTCCGGCCGGGCCTGGAGCGTCAGGGTGGCGTCGCCCGGCCAATCGGCGCCGCGGGCGTTGTGCGGGAAGACGACGCTCCCCGCCTCCGGCGTGTACTCCACCGTCAGATTGTGCGCCCAGTGCTTGCAGAGCTGCTGGAGGTAGCGGCTGCCGTTCGGGGTCGCGACGCGGACGCTGCTGGCGTGTCTCATGGTGATCCTTCTGTCTGGTGCCGATGATTCAGGCCGGTGATTCAGGCTAGTGATTCAGGGAAGACGCTCGATGCGCTGGGCCGCCTCGTCGAGGATCGAGACGGCGGCGTGCACCGTATCCGCATCGACGCCCTCGCGCCCCAGCCGGTGCATCAGCACGGCCTTCAGGTTCTCCATGGCGCGGCGGATCGGGGCGCCATCGGTGTGGGCCCGCCGGGTCGCCAGGGCGGCGAGGCGGGCGAACAGCGCCTCGACGGTGGCCGCGTCCTGGGCGAGCTGGGCGGTGCCGTCCGGGGTCACGGCGAAGGGTTTGCGCGCGCCGTCGGCGTCCGCCTTGGCGATGTGCCCCATCTCCTCCAGCAGCGACAGCGTCGGGTAGATCACGCCGGGGCTCGGCACATAGCCGCCGCCGGTCAGTTCCTCGACGGCGCGGATCAGGTCGTAGCCGTGCCGCGGCTCGTCGGCGATCAGCTTCAGCAGGACCAGCCGCAGCTCCGGCGCCTCGAAGACGCCGCGCCGGCCGCCGCGGCCACCCCGCCGCTCGTGACGCTCATGGCCCCAGCCGCCCTCCGCGGCGTGACGCCCACCGCCATGACGGGGACCGCCGCCATGGGGGCCATCGCCGTGCGGGCCGGGATGATGGCGGCGCATCCGGCCGCACCAGGGATTCGGAAAAAACTTCATGACGGGTGCTCTCCTGTGTTTCGATATGTTAAAGATATATCGTGACATGTCGAAACACAAGTCCCCGACACGCTTGTTCCCTCTCCCGCCCCGGGGGCGGGAGAGCGGATATCCCCAGCCACGCCCGTCAAGCATACTGCGAATGCGAGCAATTCGCATTGACGATCCGCCGCGTTCGGGACCACAGTGCGCCCGCCCATCCGGCATAGGCCGTCCCGGCAAAGTTGAAGGAGAGTCAAGGATGAAGCTGACCCGACGCCACGCCCTCGCCATGACCGCCGCCATGGTCGGCCTGGCCGCCTTGGCGCCCGTCCCGGGTTACGCCCAGGACATGACGGTGCGGCACGCGCAGGGCGAGACCCGGCTTCCCGCCAAGCTCGACCCCGTCCTGGTCTTCGACATGACCTCGCTGGACACGCTGGACGCGCTGGGCGTGGCGATCGCCGGGGTGCCCACCGGGCTGAAGCCGAAGCATCTCGCCAAGTATGACGGGCCGTCCTACGCGAAGATCGGCACGCTGTTCGAGCCCGACTACGAGGCCGTGAACGCCGCCGAGCCCGGCCTGATCATCGCCGGGGGTCGCTCCGCCCCGAAATACGCCGAGCTGTCGCGCATCGCGCCGACGCTCGACATGACGACCGACCAGACCGACTTCCTGAACAGCGCCATCGCCAACGCCGAGACGCTGGGCCGCATCTTCGGCAAGACCGCCGAGGTCAAGCGGAGGCTGGACCGGCTGCGCGCCTCCATCGCCGAGTTGAAGACGGTGGCGGGCAACGCCGGCAAGGGTCTGCTGGTGCTGACCACCGGCGGCAAGATGAGCGCCTACGGGCCGGGGTCGCGCTTCGGCATCCTGCACTCGGAGTTCGGCGTCCAGCCGGCCGCCCCCGACCTGAAGGTCGCCAACCACGGGCAAGCCATCTCCTTCGAATTCATCCTGGAGACCAACCCGGACTGGCTGTTCGTGATCGACCGCGACGCGGCCATCGGGCAGGACGGCACCCCGGCCCGGCAGTTCCTCGACAACGACATCGTCCGCCGCACCACCGCCTGGCAGAAGAATCAGGTCGTCTATCTGAACGGCGGCAACTGGTACCTCGTCGGCGGCGGGCTGCAGGCGCTCCAGCAGGACGTGGACCACCTCCTGGCGGCGCTGTCCCGGAAGTCCTGAGCCGTGAAGCCCCTCCCGCTCCCCATCGCCACGCTGCCGCTGGCCGCCATGGGCATCGGCCTGCTGGCGGCCTGGAGCCTGTTCGTCGGCGTCAGCGACGTCAGCCTTGCGACGCTGTTCGACGGCGGGGCCACGGACCAGGCGACGCAGGTGCTGCTGGTCAGCCGCCTGCCCCGGACGCTGGCGCTGATCCTGGCCGGCGCCGCCATGGCGGTGTCGGGCCTGCTCCTCCAGATGCTGGTGCGCAACCGCTTCGTGGAGCCTTCCACCGCCGGCACCGCGGAATCGGCCATCTTCGGCATGATGATGGTCTCGCTGCTGGCGCCGGGGATGCCGGTGCTCGGGCGCATGGCCGTCGCCAGCCTGTGCGCGCTGGCCGGGACGGGGCTGTTCCTGGCGATCCTGCGGCAGGTGCCGCTGCGCTCGCCGCTGGTGGTGCCGCTGGTCGGCATCATGCTGGGCGGGGTCATCACGGCGATGACCGAGTTCATCGCCTACCGCCAGGACCTGATCCAGTCGGTGCGCGCGTGGGAGACGGGGGATTTCTCCGCCATCCTGCTCGGCCGCTACGAGCTGCTGTGGCTGAGCGCCGCCCTGACCGGCGTCGCCTATCTGGCGGCGGACCGCTTCACCGTCGCCGGGATGGGGCGGGACGTCGCCACCAACCTGGGCATCGACCATCGCAAGGTGATGGCGCTGGGGCTGGTCATCGTGTCGATGACCACCGCGGCGGTGATCGCGACCTGCGGCATGATCCCCTTCCTCGGGCTGATCGTTCCCAACGTCGTCAGCCTCGTCCGCGGCGACAACATGCGCGGGTCCCTGCCCTGGGTCGCGCTGATGGGGGCCGGGCTGGTGCTGGCCTGCGACATCGCCGGGCGGCTGGTGATCCACCCCTACGAGATCCCGATCGGGACGATGATGGGGGTGATCGGCAGCGCCCTGTTCCTCTATCTCCTGCTGCGGAGGAACGGCCATGCCGGCTGACCGCCGCATCCTCTCGCCGACGGTCGTGCTGGGCGGCCTGTCGGCGCTGACCCTGCTGTCGATCGCGCTGTTCATGACGCTGGGCGCGCGGGGCAAGTGGGACTTCATCCTGGCCTTCCGCGGCACCAAGGTCGCCGCGATGGTGCTGGTCGGCTACGCCGTCGCCGTATCGACCGTCCTGTTCCAGACGATCACCAACAACCGCATCCTCACCCCCTCGGTGATGGGCTTCGACCATCTCTTCCGGCTGATCCAGACGGTGCTGGTCTTCCAGTTCGGCAGCGGGCTGGTGGCGTCGCTCGACCCGCGGCTGCGCTTCGGGGTGGAGGTGGCGTCGATGGTCGTCTTCTCCGGCCTGCTCTACTGGTGGCTGTTCAACGGGGCGGGCCGCGGCGACAACCGGCGCAGCCTGCATCTGCTGCTCCTCGTCGGCATCGTCTTCGGCGTGCTGTTCCGCAGCGTCACCGGCTTCCTCCAGCGCGTCATCGATCCCAACGAATTCCTGACCGTGCAGGACCGGCTGTTCGCCAACTTCAACCGCGTGGACGTGCAGCTGCTGGCCGTGTCGGCGCTGGTCGTTCTGGCGGTGTCGCTGGCCGGCTGGCGGTGGATGCGCACCTTCGACGTGCTGGCGCTGGGGCGCGACGCGGCGATCAACCTCGGCGTGGAGCATCGGCGCGCGGTGATGGGGGTTCTGGTGATGGTGTCCATCCTGGTGTCGGTGTCCACCGCGCTGGTCGGGCCGGTCACCTTCTTCGGGCTGCTGGTCGCCAACCTCGCCTATCTGGTGGTCCGCTCGCACCGGCACGCGCTGATCCTGCCGGCGGCGGTGCTGCTCGCCGTGCTGACGCTGGTCGCCGGCCAGCTCGTGCTGGAACGGGTGTTCGGCTACAACGCCGCGCTCAGCATCGTCATCGAGTTCGTGGGCGGTCTCGCCTTCCTGTTCATCCTGGTGCGGGGGTCGGCCCGATGATCGACGTCAAGACCGTCACGAAGCGCTACAACGGCACCGTCGTCGTGGACGGTGTGTCCCTGTCCCTGCCGGCGGGCGGGGTGATCTCGCTGATCGGGGCGAACGGGGCTGGCAAGTCGACGCTGCTGTCGATCATCAGCCGCCTGCTGCCGATGTCCTCGGGCACGGTGGAAATCGACGGGCTGGACGTGACCACCACGCCGGGCGAGGTGCTGGCCCGCCGCCTGTCCATCCTGCGCCAGGACAACCAGATCATGTCCCGCCTGACGGTGGAGGACCTCGTCGCCTTCGGCCGCTACCCGCACAGCAAGGGCCGCCTGACCGACGAGGACCGCGGGCACATCCGCAACGCGTTGCGCTATCTGGACCTGGAGCCGCTGGCCGGCCGCTTCCTGGACGAGCTGTCGGGCGGCCAGCGCCAGCGCGCCTTCATCGCCATGGTGCTGTGCCAGGACACCGAATACATCCTGCTCGACGAGCCGCTGAACAACCTCGACGTCAAGCACGCCGTGGCGATGATGAAGCTGTTCCGCCGCACCGCCGACGAGTTCGGCAAGACCATCGTGCTGGTGCTGCACGACATCAACTTCGCCTCCTGCTACTCCGACCGCATCGTCGCGATGCGCGACGGCCGGGTGGTGCACCAGGGGCCGCCGGAGGTCATCATCACGCCCGAGGTCATCCACGACGTCTACGGCGTCGAGGCGCAGGTGATGGAGAACGCCGGCCAGCGCATCGCGCTGTATTATCAATAGAGCCTTTTAGAGGCGCGGCGGGTCGAAGATCACCGAACGGTCGATGTCGGCCAGCCGCGCCCGCCCGCTCAGCGCCATGGCGACATCCAGCTCGGTCTGCAGGATGGTCAGCATGTGGGCCACCCCCGCCATGCCGCCGACCGCCAGGGCGTGCAGCACCGGCTGGCCCACCAGCACCGCGTCGGCGCCCAGCGCCAGCGCCTTCAGGATGTCGGTGCCGCGCCGGATGCCGCCGTCCGCCAGGATCGGCAGGCGGCCCGCGGCGCGGGCGGCGACCAGCGGCAGCACCTCCGCCACCGCGGGCAGCGTGTCCAGCGTCCGCCCGCCATGGTTCGACACGATGATTCCCGCCGCTCCGGCCTCGACGGCGGGGTCGACGTCGTCGGGGTTCATGATTCCCTTCAGCAGCACCGGCAGGCGCGTCTCGGCGCACAGCCAGCGCACCGTGTCCCAGGTGGCCGCGGCGTGCAGCATGCCCTGGAAGACCGGGCTGCCGGGGCGCGACGGGGTGAAGCTGTCCGGCGCCAGACCGGCCAGATTGACCGGGGCGATGCCGTCCGGCAGGCGGAAGCCGGCGCGCTGTTCGATGTTGCGCAGGCCGCTGACCGGCGCGTCCACCGTCAGCACCAGCGCGCGGTAGCCCGCGGCCTCCGCCCGCCGCACCAGGGCCAGCGTGTCCTCCGGCCGGGGCTGGGTGTAGAGCTGGAACCACAACGGCCCACCGGCCGCCGCCGCAACCTCCTCCAGCGTCACGCTGGCCTGGGTGCTGACGGTCATCCAGGTGCCGGTGAGGCCCGCCGCCTGCGCGGTCGCCCGCTCCCCGTCGCGATGGACCAGCCGGTGGAAGGCCATCGGCGCGATCAGGATGGGATAGGGCATGGCCTGCCCGAACAGCATAGTGGCGGCGCTGGCCTGCGACAGGTCGCGCAGCGCCCGCGGCATCAGGCGCATCCGGTCATAGGCGTCACGGTTGGCCTGCCGGGTGATGCCGTCCGCCCCGGTTCCCGCGATGTAGGCGCGCGTCGCCGCATCGACGCGGGCGGTGAAATGGCGCTCGTAGTCGTAGAGCGAGACGGTGTCGGCGGGAACGCTCATCGCGGATGTCCTTCAAACGCATGTGCCGCCAAACCCCTCTCCCGTCTCGGGAGAGGGTGCCCGCAAAGCGGGCGGGTGAGGGTAAAGCCGAGAATCAAAGAGCCAATCCTTGGCTGTACCCTCACCCTTCCCGCGCTTTGCGCGGGCCCCTTCCCTCTCCCGGGACGGGAGAGGGACAGCTGCCCTCCGCCAACTCACCAGCCCGTCGCGCCAACGCGCGCAGGCGCGGGTCGGGCTGGTCGGCCAGGGCGGCGGCCATGCCGCGGTAAAAGTTGGGGAAGCCGGTTTCCAGCGCCCGCGCGAACCACGCCAGCGCCTCCTCCGTCCGCCCATCCTGGAGCAGCAGCCGGGCGTGGTTGAAGCGGCCCCAGCAGTCCCCGCCCTCCGCGGCGGCCTGGAAGAGCTGGCGGGCGCCCGCCCCGTCCTCGGCCACCGCCCGCCCGGACTCATGGAACAGGCCCAGCATGTTCAGCGCCTTCACGTTGCCCCGGCGGGCCGCGGCGGCGTAGAGCCGGTAGGCTTCGGCGTCGTCCGCCGGAACGCCCAGGCCGCGGCAATGCAGATCGGCCAGATTGAACAGCGCCCAGGCATCGCCCAGATCGGCGGCCCGGCGGTAATGAGCGGCGGCCAGGACGGGATCGGCGGGCACGCCCCAGCCGTGCTCGTGGCAGCGCCCCAGCATGTTGACGGCGCGGGCGTCGCCGCTGCGGGCGGCGATGCGGAACCACTCCACCGCCCGCGCCCGGTCGGCCCCGCCGCGATCGAGGCACTGCTGCCCCAGGGCGAGTTGCACGTCGATGATGCCCGGCCCTTCCGTGGAACAGGCAGCGATCCCGGCCATCACACCTCCGCCCAGCGCCGCAGCAGGTTGTGGTAGTGGTTCACCAGGGCCAGCACGGACGGGTGCTGGTCGCCCAGCTCCCGGCGCAGGTCGATGATCGCGACGTCGAGGTCGTAGAGCATCGCCCGCAGCCCGTCGTCCTTGACCAGCGACTGCGTGAAGAGGAAGGAGGCCCAGCGCGAACCGCGAGTCACCGGGGTCACCCGGTGCAGGCTGCTGGACGGGTAGACCACCGCGTGCCCCGCCGGCAGCTTCACGCCCTTGGTGCCGTAGGTGTCCTCGACGACCAGATCGCCGCCGTCATACTCGCCGGGATCGCTGAGGAAGATCGTGGTGGAGACGTCGGCCCGCATCCGCATGCCGCCGGTGCCCGGAATGGCCCGGATGGCGTTGTCCACATGGTTGCCGTAGGTCATGTCCAGGTCGTAGCGGTTGAACATGGGCGGCAGGACGCGCAGCGGCAGGGCCGCGGAGTTGAAGGCCGGGTTGCGGCCCAGCGCCTTCAGGATGACCACGCCCAGCTCGCGGGCGGTGTCGCTCTCCTCCGGGATCTGCAGGTTGTTCTTGGCCAGCACCGCCTGGGAGCCCGCGGTGACGCGGCCGTCGACCCACGGCGACGCCTCCAGCACGGCGCGGCAGTGGGCGACCTCGTCGGCGGTCAGAACGTCGGGGATTTGCAGAAGCACGGAGAGGAATCCTTTTGCAGAAGAAGAAGGCCGGACCGGCCCCCGGAGGATGGTCCGGGACACGGTCCGGCCTACGCGGGGGTCTCCAGGCCCGGCCACAGGCCCGGCCTGGAGACCCCCGCGGATTCTATGGTTTGCAGATTTTCCGAGCCCGCCCATGTGGGCTCGGAAAATCTGCTTGCCCGGGATCAGAAGGTGACGCCAGCGGTCAGCATGAAGGTGCGCCCCGAGGCCGGCACCGCGCGCGAGGCGTTGAAGGCCGAGGCGTAGTTGCGGTGGTCGGTCAGGTTGTAGGCGTTGAGCGCCAGGGACAGGTTGTTGATCTCGTAGGACACCACGCTGTCCAGCGAGACCGTCTCCGGCACGCGGCCCGTGTTGGCGCTGTCGGCCCAGTATTCCGAGGCGTACTGGATGCCGCCGCCGACCATGACCTTGCCGGGCACGACGCCGGGGGCGAACTCGTAGGTCGACCACAGGCTGGCGTTGTGCTTCGGCACGTTCGGGGCCTCGTTGCCGACGACCGCCGCGTTGGTGCGCGACTCCCTGATCTCGCCGTCGAGGTAGGCGTAGCTGGCGTAGACGCTCCAGCCCTCGACCACCTTGCCGCTCACCCCGGCCTCGAAGCCGCGGATGCGGGTGCCGAGACCGGCCTCGGAGAAGCCGTCGGTGACCGTGCCGGTGGCCGGATCGACCGAGTAGGTGTTGCTCTTCTCGATCTGGAACAGGGCGCCGTTCAGGCCCAGCCGCCCGCCGAAGAAGTCGGCCTTGCCGCCGATCTCGTAGAGGTCGGTCTTCTCCGGGTCGAAGTCGCGCCCGTTGCGCGGGGTCTCCGCCGTGCCGTTGGTGAGCTGCGCGGCGATGTCCACGCCGATCGGCTTGTTGGAGCGCGCGTAGGAGACATAGAGCGACGCGTCCTTGGTCGGCTCGTAGATCAGGCTGGCCGACGGGCTGAGCGTCCGGGTGCTGGCGCTGCCGCCCGCCACCGTCGGGTCGGAGGCGCGGAAGGTGCTGCGGAAGTAATCCCAGCGCAGGCCGCCCTGCACCGACAGCTGGTCAAACAGCCACACCCGGTCGGTGACGAACAGGCCGGTGTTGGCGACGCTCGATTCACGCACGCCGGTCGCCGGGTAGGTGAGGAAGGCGTTGGCCGGGTAGCTGTGGCTGGGGTTGCGGATGGTCTGGGTGTTGGTGCGGTTGACCCAGGTGCCGCCGCGCCGCTCGTCCTTCTGGTAGCTGAGGTCCAGGCCGCCGTTGACCTTGTGGTAGAGGCCGAGGAAATTGCCCTCCGCCTTGGCGCCCGCGACGTTCTGGACGCCCCAGCCCTTCTGCTTGAAGGCCAGGCCGCCGCCGGCGCCGTAGGCGATCACCGGGTTGCCGCCGTTCAGGAAGAGCGTGCTGCTGGCCGCGGTCAGAGCCGCCGGGGCCGTGGAGACGAAATCGCGCTCGTAATGGCTGTAGCGGCTGTCGTTGTAGAAGGACAGGCTCTTGCTGACCTCATGGGCCAGGGTCGAAGTGACGACGTGGTTCTCGGTATCGTCGCGGTCCTGGTTGCGGACGTAGGACGTGGACCGGTCGAGCCCGAACTCGGGCGCCGGACGGAACGTGCCGTCGCGGCCGCGGATCATCGGCACGCCCATGTCCGGGATCTTGTCGCCGTCGAGGTAGGAGTAGTTCAGGTGCCAAGTCGTCGGGGTGCCCAGCCCGACGCCGAGGTCGGCGGCGATGCCCTTGCGCTTGGCCTCGACCTTCTCGCGATCGGCGACGTCCTGGTCGTGGTACAGGCCGTTGACGCGCAGCGCCGTCGTCTCGTTGATCGGCTGGTTCACATCCACCGTGGTGCGGTAGGTGGGGCCGGAGCCGACCGACTGCTCGACCTTGTAGCGCTTGTCCAGCCCGGCCTTCTTGGTGCCCTGGTTGATGACGCCGCCGGAGTTGCCGACGCCGAAGCCGTTGCCCGACGGGCCTTTGAAGACCTGCACCGTCTCGGTGTTGAAGACGTCGTGGGTGTAGACGCCGAAGTCCTTCAGGCCATCGGTGTAGATGTCGCCGCGGGCGGTCAGGCCGCGGATGCGGAACTGGTCGCCGTTCTGGCCGCCGTTGCCCTCGCCGGTCGAGATGGTGATGCCGGGGACGTTGCGCAGGACCTGCTCCAGCGTCGTCGCGCGCTGCTGCTCGATGATCTCTTCCGGAACGACGTTGACGACGCGGGGCGTGTCCTTGACCGTGTCGGGCAGGCGGGAGATGCCGGTGGGCTTGGCGTTCACGTTGCCGGTGTCGGCCGGGCGGTCGGCGCCGACCCGCACCGGGTCGAGGACGGTGGCGTCACCGGCGGCGGCGCCCGGCGCAGGCGCGGTCCCCGAACCGGCACCCGCACCGGCCGTCTGCGCCTCGGCGACCGTCGCCAGGGTGGAGAAGGACATCGCCAGCCCCGCCGTCGCGGCGGCGCCGGCGATGATGGGTCGGAGGCGGTCGGGGACATTCGATTGCAACATGAGGCTCTCCCGGAAAATCGTCGTGGCGGATGCGCCGATCAGCGGCGGCTATCTACCAAGCGGGGCGGCGCCCCCATCAACGCCGATCATTCAGAATAATTCTAAATTGCAAAATCACCGTCATTCGACCCCAGTGCATTCAGGGATATGCTGTTCGGCGGAGCCCTGTGACGCTCCGCCACGGGGACCGCACGGACCCCGGCGGTGACATAATTTGTTAAATTTTATCAGTGACTTAAAGCGTCTGTTCAGACGCTTTCAAAGACAGCGGCGGGCATGGGCCCTGCCGGACTGTTGCAAAGAAGCAACTGCGATAATAAGAATTATTCTCAATATGCGGGCCCGCCGCCGGCCAAACGTCTTTCGTACGTCAGCTCGGATTCCGCGCCGTCACGGCGGTCCGGCCGAGGCGGGCCTTCCACAGCCCTTCGGCCAGCCGCAGGGCGTCGGCGAAGGCCGGTCCGGTGGCGCCGGGAAGGGCGAACAGGGCGAAGGCCGCGGTGCCGATGATGATCCGCTCGGCCCGCGCGTCGCGCACGGCACCGGTCCACACCCCCTGCCAGTATTCCAGGCTGGTGCCGCGCGGGCGCGGTGTCGGCGGCGGCTCCTCCATGCAGGCGGGCAGGATGAGGTCCTCCGCCTCGCCGTTGACCAGACGGTGGATGGAGGAAGGGCGGAAGGGCGTGAACTGGGCGACGTCGCGCACGCTGCCCAGCACGGCCATGTGCTTCCAGCCGAGGATGCGGGCGGCGTCGCGGTGCAGTTCCCGGTAGGTCGGCTTGGCCGCGCCCAGCAGGGAGGTCTTGGCCTTGGCCGGCTTCAGCAGATGCACGGCCTCGAACACGGCGGAGCGGGTCTGGGTCAGCCGGTGCAGCCCGATCAGCCGGTAGATCTGCGGGGACAGGGCGGCCAGCGGCGCGTAGGCGATCCGCTGCGCCGCCAGCGCCGCCGCGATCTCCCGCGCATTGGTGCAGACCGGGATGCCGACGGTGGGCGCGATGAACTCGTACCGGCCGGAGGCCGCGCTGCAGCCCGTGCCGCCGTGCAGCAGCACCCGAGGCCCGGCCTGCGCGACCAGCCGCGCCGCGTGGAAGAACCAGGGCGGGTTGTGGTAATTGGGCGAGGTGAAGCAGGGCCAATCGATGTCCGCCTGGATCGTCCGGCCAAGCCCGGCGGCGACGTGCGCCCGCATCGCCCGCACCATCCCGGCCAGTTCCGGCGCGGTCGAGCCTCGCATCCGCATCATGCCGAGAAGCGCGCCGACCTGCACCGGATCGGCCTCGCCCGCCAGGATGATGGTCATCGCCTCCTCCGCCTCCTCGGCGGTCAGCGGGCGCCCGTGGCCGCCGCCGGCGACGCCCAGCACGCCGATGTGGCGGGCCAGACGGTCCTGCGCGGGGGCGTCCGGCGCGATCCCGTCCAGCTTGGCGTCGATCTGGGCCGGGGACGGCTGTCCCTCCAGCAGGCCGGCGGGCCGCACCTGGAGCGGCGGCGCGTCGATGCCGGTCGGCACATTCCAGCGGGGGTCGAAGGTCTCATCGACCACGGGGCGTTCCACCAGCGGCTCGAACAGGGCGTCGATCCCGCGGGCCAGCGCCTGGACGCGCGGGCGCAGCGCTTCGGCGAAGGGCGTCGGCACCAGACCGCGGCCCGAGCGGATGAACAGGGGATCGCCGAACTCCTCGCGCATCTGCGCCAGAAGCCGGCTGAGCGCCGAGGTCTGCAGACCGAGGTCGCGAGCGGCCAGCGTGACGTTCCGTTTCGACAGCAGCGCGTCCAGCGCGACGATCAGACGCCCACGCGACAGCCGGTTCTCCGGGTTGCCGGGAGCCGTCTGGCGCGGACCGGACGTCTCCGGCTCCGGACGCACCGCGGCGTCCTTCCTTTTGACCGTCATGTGATTTCAGCCCGAATGCGGTTGCCTGGCCGGTTCACGGCTGCATACCATGATAATGATACGCATTTGCATGACAACGCAACACGGCTGGCCCGCTCCCCGCGCCCCGCGACGGACGGGGCCGGAGGCTTGCGGTCCTTTAGTCCTCGGACTCCACAGGCTTGGGGGCTGCGGCCTGCTCCGCCTGGATCCGCTCGACGATGCGGGTCAGCGCCGCCGCGTCGAACGGGCTTTCCATGTTCAGGTCCTGGGCGAACTTGCGGATCACGCCGATGGCGCGGCGCCGGGTCACGATGTCGACGTCGCCGGGCCGCGTCCGCTCGACCACCGGTCCCTTGTAGTAGCCGCTGCCGACGCGCCACTGGCGCTGGCCGTCCGCCCGCCATTTGGTGCCGTCGGACAGCACCATGCAGCGGTTGCCCTCGGTGAAGGCATCGACGGTGGCGATCCTCTCCGGGCCGGTCTGGCTGTTGTGGATCGTCACCTGATCCCCGACCCTGAACGCTGTCATGCTGTGAACATCCTCTGTCAATCAATCGCTGTCCGACACCGGACCGCCGGAACGGAACCGCACGCCCTGGTCGCTCTCGCGCCGCTCTTCCACCGCGGCCATCAGCCGCGACTTCGCGGTGGCGCGGCTGTCCGGCGCGCCGTCCGGCGGCGGCTGGCCCGCCGCGTGCCCCGGCGTCTGGCTCCGCGCGGCGGAGCGCACGCCGTTCAGCGCCGCCAGGAAGCCGGTGGCCGGACGCATGGTCCGGCCGCCGCGCAACCCCGGCGGAGGCGCTGCCGGCGTTCCCGTTGCCGGCGTTCCTATTGCTGGCGGCGGCGACGGTTGCGGAATCGCCGCGGCGACGGGAAGGGGGCGGAACGCGGGGACGGCCTCACGCTCCTTCTCGGCCTCCACCTCCTCATGCGGCGCCCGCCGTTCGGCGGCCTCAGCATGGGCGAGGCTGGTGGCGCGCTCCACGACCAGCGTCCGGCATTCGCCGTCCAGCGTTTCGTAAACGCGCTTGGCCTCGTTCAGTTCATGCAGGTCTTCCGTTTCCAGCGTGCGGTCCAACGCGCTGGACAGCAGCCGGAACTCCAGCACCCCCGGCACCCGCGCCTCGTCCACGGCGCGCTTCAGCACGCCGACGGCCTGCAGGGTTTCACGGTCCAAAGTGCCTTCGCGCATCGACATGCTGTGGGTTGATCGGCGGGATCACCCGAAATATCGGCTGAGAACCGGTGGGGTCAAGTGCGATCCGGCACCGTTCCGGTTTCACCCTCCGGTTCGACGGCACCGCGTCTTTGCAGCCACAGGGCGACGAGCCAGCACAGCGTGGCCCAGCCCGCCCCGACGCACCAGCCCGCCAGAACGTCGGTCGGCCAATGAACGCCCAGATAGACCCGGCTGCACCCGACCAGCAGCGTCACCGCCATCGCCACGACGAGCACATAGGCCTTCTGCCGCCGCCCCTCGACGAAGCGGGCCAGCATGGCGCCCAGCGTCAGGAACACGACCGCCGACAGCAGGGAATGACCGCTGGGGAAGCTGGCGGTGAAGACGATGTCGCCATGGGGGACGATGTCCGGGCGCTCCCGCCCGATCTGGTTCTTCAGCAGGCTGCTGATCGCCATGCCGCCGCCGACCGACAGCAGCACCAGCAGCGACGCCCCGCGCTTCCCCTGAAGCAGCAGGAACCCCGCCGTCACCGCGGTGATCAGCGACAGCACGGTGATGCTGCCCAGCGCGGTGACGTCGCGCGCCGCGTTGTGAAGCCAGGGCGGCCCCAGCGGCATCGCCGGATCGCCGGCCACCCGCAGCGCCATCAGCACCGCACGGTCGAAGGCCGCCGTCTCGCCCTCGATCACCTCGCCGGCCAGCAGCGCGAAGGCCAGGATCAGCCCGGCGCTGACCGCCATGCCGACGAGAAGCCGCAATTCGTGCCGGCCGAGCCTCGTCCAGAAGCCGGGTGCCCTCAATCCTGCCAGCGCCATCGCCCGTCCCCTGCCTCCCGTCCGTCATAGACCGGTTATGGGAACGCCGGCCCGCACGGAAAAGGTCCGCCGGGCCGGAACGGCTGCGGCCAAGCGGTCGCCCGCGAACGATTGGCCCGCAAACATAAAGATATCTTTATGCTTGCGGGGTTCCGAATGCGCTGCTACACCAACGCCACAGCGGGCCGGTGCGCCCGCCCCTTTTCATTGCTGTCCCGCAAACAGCCCCCCAGGAGACCCCCCGATGGCCGCGCCCGCCAACTTCACCGACTTCAAGGTCAAGGACATCAGCCTCGCCGAGTGGGGCCGCAAGGAAATCACCATCGCCGAGACCGAGATGCCCGGCCTGATGGCGCTGCGCGCGGAGTTCGGCGAGACGAAGCCGCTGGCCGGCGCCCGCATCGTCGGCTGCCTGCACATGACCATCCAGACCGCCGTGCTGATCGAGACGCTGACCGCTCTCGGCGCGACCGTCCGCTGGTCGTCCTGCAACATCTTCTCGACCCAGGACCAGGCCGCCGCCGCCATCGCCGCCGCCGGCATCCCGGTCTTCGCCTGGAAGGGCGAGACGGAGGAGGAGTTCTGGTGGTGCATCGAGCAGACCCTTCGTGGTCCGGACGGCTGGACCCCGAACATGATCCTGGACGACGGCGGCGACGTCACCCAGATCATGCACGACAAGTATCCGCAGATGCTGGCCGAGGTCCGCGGCCTGTCGGAGGAGACCACCACCGGCGTCCACCGTCTCTATGAGATGATGAAGAAGGGCACGCTGAAGGTTCCGGCCATCAACGTGAACGACAGCGTCACCAAGTCGAAGTTCGACAACCTCTACGGCTGCCGCGAGTCGCTGGTCGACGGCATCAAGCGCGCCACCGACGTGATGGTGGCCGGCAAGGTCGCCGTGGTCGCCGGCTACGGCGACGTGGGCAAGGGCTCGGCCGCCTCGCTGCGCTCGCAGGGTGCGCGCGTCCTGGTGACGGAGATCGACCCGATCACCGCGCTCCAGGCCGCCATGGAAGGCTATCAGGTCGTCACGATGGACGAGGCCGCCCCGCAGGGCGACATCTTCGTCACCGCGACCGGCAACGTGGACGTCATCACGCTGGACCACATGCGCCAGATGAAGGACCGCGCCATCGTCTGCAACATCGGCCACTTCGACAGCGAGATCCAGATCGAGGCCCTTCGCAACTACAAGTGGGAAGAGGTCAAGCCGCAGGTTGACGAGGTCGTCTTCCCCGACGGCAAGCGCCTGATCGTCCTGGCCCAGGGCCGTCTGGTGAACCTGGGTTGCGCCACCGGCCACCCGAGCTTCGTGATGAGCGCCAGCTTCACCAACCAGGTGCTGGCCCAGATCGAGCTGTGGACCAACGCCGCCAGCTACGAGAACAAGGTCTACGTCCTGCCGAAGCACCTGGACGAGAAGGTCGCCCGCCTGCATCTGGACAAGATCGGCGCCAAGCTGACCACGCTGTCCGCCAAGCAGGCCGAGTACATCGGCGTGAAGGTCGAAGGCCCGTTCAAGCCGGACCACTACCGCTACTAAGCGGTTCCGGACGGATCGGAACGGAAAGGGCCGCCCCAGTGGGCGGCCCTTTTTCATGGGGCGGATGCGGCGCCCCGGCCAGACGATGGCCAGGTCGTCGTCTCAGCGGCGCCGGCACAGATCGTCGATCAGCCCGCGGATCGCCGTGTGGACCGCTTCCATGCGCGGCACCAGCGTGCCGCCCGCTGAACGGGCCCAGGCGTCTTCGAACGCCCCCATCAGGATGGGGTTGCCAGGCCCGGCGACGCCGGGAACGCCGACCAGATCCCGTGCGAGCGCGGCACATTCCAAAGCGACCTGCTCTTCGGTGGCCACCCTCAGGCCCAGCCGCTGGAAGAGGTCGCGGTCGCGCTCGACGGCCCGGGAGGAGATCTGCCCCCACAGGCGCCCCACCAGGGTCGCGGCGAAGGCCGCCCGGAAGAAGCCCCTTCCCACCCCCTGGAAGTCGAAGGAGCCGTCGATGGGATTGGGCATCCCGTCCACCCACGCCTGATCGGCAAGAACCGTCTGGTAGGTGATCCCCGAACAGGCGCACAGCAACGCGTAGGCGCGATCCGACGTGCCGGGATCGCGCCGCAACGACCGCAAGGTGGTTTCGTAGGGCGACGAAAAAGGGCTGGCTGGCGATGCTGCGATCCGCGATGTCGCGCGTCAGAGCGTCAGCCAGGAAAAAGTTGAGGTCGCTGGGGTCCAACACACGTCCGGCAGACGCGATCACGGCAATCGCGTAAGCGTGCGCGACGGGCTCGCGCAGATAATCGACGTGTCTCCCCATGAAGGATGGCGTTACCCGATGCGGTTCCGGTTGATGTGCTGGCCCAACGCTTGGCGCACCCCCGCCGGAAGAAGGGCATCGAACATGGTGACCTTTGCCCCCTCGCCCGGCATCATGCGCTCCGGACGGGGCGCGTTCAGATAGGCGGCACCAAGGCTTTGCGACGTCGACTCACCGGTCCGTTCGGTCCGTGTCGGCGCGACGCGGGAGTTTGTGCGGATCGCGCCTTGGGTCGGAGTGTCTGCGGCGGAATCGTTCGTCTCTTGGAAGGCCGAAAGAGCCATTGCGCACCCGCCCCCGGAAAAAAACAAAAAGGTTTCCCACTCGGGAGCACCCTGACGATCGATCAAGGCTAATCCGAACTTGCGGGTGCCGCAACACTGATTTTCATCTTATGCGCCGCGGTAAAAGGCCCTGGGCAACCCCAAGGCCCCGCCACCCCGACCCGCCATCCGGATTAGGCCGCGCCGGACGGCGTGGGTCGCATCAGCGCCGCACCATCGGCGCCAGATCCTTGCGGATGCCGGCGTCCAGCCGAGCGTTCAGATCGTCCATCATGCGGCGGACGAGGTCCTGCAAGGTCGCCTCGCGGTCGGCCACCGAGATGTTCTCCGGCACCGTGGTGGAGTGGGTCACCGTCGCCTTGGTCATGCCGCGGAAGGTCGATTCGCCAGGCAGCTCGCCGTTGACCTCGACCTCGATCCGCCCGTCATAGCGCTGGGCCTGATCGTTGGTGAAGTAGCCCTTCACCCCGCCGGTCTTGGGAAGCTGGACCTCGACGATGCTGGCGTCGCGGATGGTGACGCGGACGCGGCCCGGCCCGCCCGCGGCCTGGAGCCGCTCATTGGCCCAGCGGCGCACCGCCTCGGCGGGCGGCAGGGGGATGCGCTGGTCGACGGTGGTGCCAGCCGGCCGGTGGGCGTCCACCACGTCGACGCCGCCCGCGTTCAGGACGATCGGGCCGAAGTTGGAATAGTCGATGGGCCGGGCCGCCGGACGCGGCGGCGTGCTCTGGCAGGCCGTCAGGGCCACGGTGGCGAGAGCGGCGGCGAGAACGAAACGGCGGGTGGGCATGATCGCTCCGGTTGGACAGGACGTCGATAGAACGAAAAACGGCGCGGCACTATAGCCGCGCCGCCTCATGAGCGCATCCGGAACCTGGAGCCGCTTACTTCGCCGTCCCGTAGACCCGGTCGAGGTCCGCGTCGTCGAAGTGATAGGCGGTGGAGCAGAACTGGCAGACCACCTCGACGCGCCCGTCGTCGATCTTCAGATCCTGCACCTCGTCCCGCGGCAGGCGGGACAGCATGTCCGACACCCGCTCGCGCGAGCAGCGGCAGCCGAAGCGCAGGGCCTTGGGCTGCCACACCCGCACGCCGTCCTCGTGGAACAGGCGGAACAGCAGGTCGCGGGCCGGCAGCTCGGGGTCGAGAAGCTCGTCGCCGGTGGTGCTGGACAGCAGGACCATGGCGCGGCGCCACGCGTCCTCGTCGCCGGAGCCGAGCACCTTCTCGGTGGCGTCCTGCGGCAGGCGCTGGATCATGATGCCGCCGGCCCGCCAGGCGCCCTTGCTGCCGTCCGGCAGGGTCTCCTGGTCCACCGACACGGTCAGGCCGGTGTCGATCTGCTCCGACTGGCGGAAATAATGCTGCACGCAGTCGGCCAGCGTCTTGCCGTACAGCTCGACGATGCCCTGGTAGCGCTCGGTGTTCGGCCCCTGGTCCACGGTGAAGGCGATATGGCCCTTGCCGAGCAGGGCCGGCGCCGGGGCGATGGCCACGTCGTCGGCGGCCTTGGCCAGCGCCTCCTCGTCGAACTGGGCGTAGGCGCGGATGTCGCCGACCGAGGTGATGTCCGCCACCATCAGCCGGACCGGCCCGTCACCCTTGGTCTGGAGCGTGAAGATGCCGTCGTACTTCAGCATGCTGGACAGCAGCATGGCGAGCGTCATCGTCTCGGCCAGGAAGCGGGCGACCGGTTCCGGATAGGCGTGGCGGGTCAGGATTTCGTCCAGCGCGGGGCCCAGCTTCACCATGCGGCCGCGCAGGCGCGACGCCTCGATCTGGAAGGGCAGAACGAGATCGTCGGTGATCGGTTGGACGGAAGGATCGTCCATGATGTCCTCGAAGTTACGACAGGCCATGGCCCGGCGCCGCCATCCCGCTCATCGCGGGGGGCGGCGCCGGGCCATGACTCCAATTCCAAGGGCTCTCAGCCCCAAGTGCTCTTAAATAGTGGCGCCGAGGCACCATGCCAGTATGGCCTTCTGGGCGTGCAGGCGATTTTCCGCCTCGTCCCAGACGACCGAATGCCGGCCGTCGATCACCCCGTCGGTCACTTCCTCCCCGCGGTGGGCGGGCAGGCAGTGCATGAACAGGGCGTCGGGGGCGGCGAGCGCCATCAGCGCCTCGTTGACCTGATAGGGACCGAGGATCGCCGCCCGCTCGTCCACGTCGGTGTTGTGCATGGAGGCCCAGGCGTCGGTGACCACGCAGTCGGCGCCGCGCACCGCCTCCTCCGGCGAGGTGGTGACGGTGATCCGCCCGCCCTCGCGCTTCACCCAGTCGAGCAGCTCCGGCGCCGGACCGTAGATTTCCGGGCAGCCGAGGCGGATTTCCACGCCGAGGCGCACCGCCACATGGACCCAGCTCACCGCCACGTTGTTCACGTCGCCGATCCAGGCCACCGTGCGCCCTTCGATGGGGCCGCGATGCTCCTCGAAGGTCATCACGTCGGCCATGATCTGGCAGGGGTGCGACTGGTCGGTCAGGCCGTTGATGATCGGCACCGAGGCGAACTCGGCCAGCTCGTGCACGCGCTCCTCACCCATGGTGCGGACCATCACCGCGTCCACATAGCGGGACAGCACGCGGGCGGTGTCGCCGATGGTCTCGCCGCGGCCGAGCTGCATGTCGTCGGGCTTCAGCACCACCACGTCGCCGCCGAGCTGGCGCATGCCCACCTCGAAGGAGACGCGGGTGCGGGTCGACGGCTTCTCGAAGATCATCGCCAGCGTGCGGCCCGCGAACAGCGAGCGGTAGGCCGGGATGTCCTTCTTGATGGTCGCGGCCATGGCGAGGATCTGGCGCAGGGTCGCCTTGTCCAGCCGGTCGATGTCGAGGAAATGACGGACGGCGGACATCACACCAGCTCCTTGGCGGTCTTGGCGAGGATGGCCACGGCCTCCTCCACCTCGGCCTCGCCGATGTTCAGCGGCGGCAGCAGCCGGACCACGTTGTCACCGGCCGGAACGGACAGCAGGCCGTTGGCGCGCAGCTTCGCCACCACGTCGCCGACCGCCGGGCCGCAGGCGAGGCCGAGCAACAGCCCCTTGCCGCGCATGCCCGTGAAGACCGCCGGGTTCTCGGCCACCAGCCCGGCCAGCCGGTCCTGGAGCAGGCCGCCGATGCGCTGCACATGGTCGAAGAAGCCGGGCTCCAGCACCTTGTCCAGCACGGCGTTGCCGACCGCGGTGGCCAGCGGGTTGCCGCCGTAGGTCGAGCCGTGGGTGCCGGCGGTCATGCCCGACGCGGCCTTTTCCGTCGCGAGGCAGGCGCCGAGCGGGAAGCCGCCGCCGATGCCCTTCGCCACCGCCATGACGTCCGGCGTGATGCCGGCCCATTCATGGGCGAACAGCTTGCCGGTGCGGCCCATGCCGCACTGGATCTCGTCCAGGAACAGCAGCAGCCCGTGCTCGTCGCAGATTTCCCGCAGGCCGCGCAGGAACTCCACCGACCCGACGCGGATGCCGCCCTCGCCCTGGATCGGCTCCAGGCAGATGCCGGCGGTCTGGTCGGTCACGGCGTTGCGCACCGCCTCCAGGTCGCCGAAGGGCACGAGGTCGAAGCCGTCGAGCAGCGGGCCGAAGCCCTTGATCAGCTTCTCCTGCTGCGCCGCCGAGACCGCGGCCAGCGTGCGGCCGTGGAAGGCCTGCTCGAAGGTGATGATGCGGGTGCGGGCCTTGTCGCCCTTCTCGTAATGGTATTTGCGGATCAGCTTGGCGCCGCACTCCCACGCCTCGGCGCCCGAATTCGTGAAGAACACGGTGTCGGCGAAGGTGGCGGCGGTCAGCCGCGTGGCGAGGCTCTCCTGCCCGGCGACCCGGAACAGGTTGGAGGTGTGCCACAGCTTGTGCGCCTGGGCGGTCAGCGCCTCGACCAGATAGGGATTCGCGTGGCCGAGGACGTTCACCGCCACACCGGCGGCGAAGTCGAGGAATCGTCGCCCGTCGGTCGCGTACAGATACGGACCTTCGCCGCGCTCGAACACGATGTCGGCGCGGGCATATGTGGGCATGACGACCGGAATCACAGCGAAAACCTCCGAATGAGGAAAGCCCGGCGGACACCCTCGCCCGCCGGGAACCGTCGAATATCAAGATGTCACTTCACGCTGTCAACGGATTGGCTACGCCAACCGGCTGAATTCGGCCGAATTCGGGCGGATTTACGCCTTCAGCTTGTAGCCCGTCTTCAGCATGCGCCAAGCCAGCCACCACAGGCCGCCGTTGACCGCCAGCATGACGAGAATCCCGATCCCCAGCGTGCCGTCCGACCGCCCGATGAAGCCGTAGCGGAAGCCGTCGATCATGTAGAAGAACGGGTCGACATGGGCGATCCACCAGAACACCGGCGGCAGCGTCTCCACCGAATAGAAGGTGCCGGACAGGAAGGACAGCGGCGTCACCACGAAGTTGGTCACCGCCGCGATGTTGTCGAACTTCTCCGACCAGATGCCGCCGACCAGCCCGAGCAGCGACAGCAGCATGGAGGCCATCAGGGCGTGGAAGATCACGAACTCCGGATGGGCGATGCGCACCGGCACGAAGG
This sequence comes from Azospirillum brasilense, assembly GCF_007827815.1. Classification (GTDB taxonomy): domain Bacteria; phylum Pseudomonadota; class Alphaproteobacteria; order Azospirillales; family Azospirillaceae; genus Azospirillum; species Azospirillum brasilense_C. Next base: position 123,963 of record NZ_VITH01000013.1, on the reverse strand, counting down.
CCCAGATGGCCAGGCCGGTGACCAGCCCGACCAGCAGGCCGCGCGTCACCCCGCCCATGACGAAGCCGAAGGCCAGCTCCAGCGGGGCCATCGGCGGCATCAGGATGTCGACGATGTTGCCCTGGACCTTCGCGATCACCACGGAGGAGGAGGTGTTGGCGAAGGCGTTCTGGGCCATCGCCATCATGATCAGGCCGGGGGCCAGGAACTCCAGGTAGGGCACCGTGCCGATCATCCGCACCGCCCCGCCCAGCGCCAGCGCGAAGACGGCGTAGAACAGCAGGGTGGTGACCACGGGCGCCCAGACGGTCTGCTGGTGCACCTTCAGGAACCGGCGCACCTCGCGCGCGTAGAGGGTCCACAGGCCGACCCAGTTGACGGCGCCGACCTGGCGGGGCATGGGAGGGAGAGGATGAGTCATCGCACCACGATCAACAGGATTGGACCGGACTTTAGGGCGCGGCGCCCGTTCCGGCAACCGCCCCCGGACGGGAGACAGCCATGACCCGCGACCAGCCGCCGGCCCGCAAGCCGCCGCGCCTCGTCACCGCCCAGTATCTGGAGAACGCGGCCCTGCACTATCTCCAGCGCTTCGCCAGCTCCTCGGCCAGCCTGCGCCGCGTGCTGATGCGCAAGGTCGACCGTTCCGCCCAGGCCCACGGCACCGACCCGGCGGAGGGGGCGCGCTGGGTCGAGGATCTGATCGCCCGCTACCTGCGCAGCGGCCTGCTGAACGACACGGCCTACGCCGAGATGCGCGCGGCCAGCCTGCATCGCCGCGGCACCTCGACCCGCGCCATCCGCGAGAAGCTGTCCGCCAAGGGAATCGGCCGCGACGAGGCCGACCGCGCCCTGGAGTCGCTGGACGAGGAGGTCGAGGGCGACCTGAACCTGACCGCCGCCCTGGCGCTGGCCCGCCGCCGCCGCCTCGGCCCCTACCGCCTGCCGGAGAAGCGCGCGGAGTTCCGCGACAAGGATCTGGCGGCGCTGGGCCGCGCCGGCTTCGCCTACGACATCGCCCGGCGGGTGGTGGACGCCGAAGACCCCGACTCGGTGGAGTAACCCCGTCCCCGCCGCGGCCCGTTCGCCCCGCCCGGCTGTTGTTCGGCAAACGCCACCGGTTCGGGACAGCAGACATGCGCCACGCCGCCCTCGCGGGCCTCACCCTCGCCGCCGGGCTGCTGGCCCTTGCAGGCACCGCCAGCGCGCAGGACGACGAGCGCATGGCGCTGTCGTCGGAGCTGCCGATCACCGTCGAGGACGCCGCCGCCATCGAGAAGGGCAGCGTCGACGTGAAGGTCCGTGCTTTCTTCGACCGGCTGAAGGGGGACGGAGGGCGCAACCGCCTGACCTTCGACCCGGAACTCCAGGTCGGCGTCGCCAACGGCCTGGCGCTGAAGGTCAACCCCGGCTACCGCGTCGGCAACGCCGACGACGCGCAGCAGGGCGACGTCAAGTTGTCCGCCGAATACAACATCCGCGAACCCTCGCAGGGCTGGCTGGGCCTGTCGGTGGAGCCGCTGGTCAGCATCCCCTACGGGTCGGGGAGCAAGACGACGGAGGCTGGGATCACCGGGCGCCTGACCCAGCCGCTCGGCACCGCCGCCGGCGCGCCGCGCCTGCACGCCAACCTGTCCTGGCGGCATCTGTTCGATCCTGAGCCGGGCGAGCGCGACAACCGCTTCATCATGGCCGCCGGGATGAACGCCCCGGTCGGCCCCGCCACCGCCGTGGCCTTCGACGTGGTGCGCGAGCAGTCGCAGGAACGCGGCAAGGCCGACAATTTCGTGGAGGCCGGCGTCCGGCATCTCGTCGGCGAAGACCTCGCCGTGGGTGCCGGTGTCGGCGTCGGATTCGGCCCCGATTCGCCGCGCTACCGCCTCCTGCTGGGCGTGCAGCGATCGTTCTAGACTCGCTGTCCGGACACGACAAAACGCGCGCAAAGCCTTTCGGCGATGCGCGCGGCACTCTCAACCGGGGTTCGGTGCAACCGAGAGTCGGAGTCGTCCTGGTGTGGGGCTCAGCACCCGGCCGCGGAGTTTGCCGTTCCGCGGTGACATCACCAGAATCGCCTGGATGCGCTCCGGCGCCTCCAGGCGGTCAGCCTCAGGCCGCGACGGCCTGCTGCTTGTCCTGGGCCTTGGCGATGCGGCGCTTCAGGCGGCGCGCTTCCAGGCTGAGGACGTCGTCCTTCGCGTCGAGCAGGAAGGCGTCGAGGCCGCCCTTGTGCTCGATCGAACGGATCGCGTTGGTGGAGATACGCAGGCGCACCATCTGACCCAGAGCGTCGCTCAGCAGCGCGGTTTCCTGCAGGTTCGGCTGGAAACGGCGGCGGGTCTTGTTGTTGGCGTGGCTGACGTTGTTGCCAAACTGCGTGCCCTTGCCGGTCACGGAGCACCGACGTGCCATCGGAGTGATCCTTTATTTTAGCAAATGAAACCCGGTCCCGGGCAGCATACCGCCCGAAGGAGGCGGCGTTATAGTCGAACAAGCGCGCGCCCGTCAAGGAAGGAAGAGACGGGCGCGCGCCGATCGACGGTCCCCGGGCCGGCGGGGACCGCGATCCGGTGGAATCACTCGGCGGCGGGAGCGGCGGCCTTCTTCTCCTCAGCCTTCGGGGCGGCCTTGGCCTCTTCCGGCTTCGGCGCGTCGGCCTTGGCGGCTTCGGCCTTGGGCGCCTCAGCCTTCACGTCCGCCTTCTTTTCCTCGACCTTCGGGGCGGCCTTCACGTCGGGCTTCGGGGCTTCCGCCTTGGGCGCCGGGGCGGGAGCCGCCTCGACCTTCGGCGTTTCGGCCTTCACCGGCTCCGCCTTCGGAGCGGGCGCCTCGGCCTTCGGGGTCTCCGCCTTGGGAGCGGCGGCCTTGACCGGAGCCTTGCGGGCCGCCGGAGCCTTCTTCGGCGCCGGGGCGGGAGCCGCCTCGGCTTTCACCTCGGCCTTCTTCTCCTCAGCCTTGGGCGCTTCGACCTTCGGAGCCTCCGCCTTCGGAGCGGGAACCGGCGCCGCGACCGGGGCGGCCACCGGAGCAGCCTTCGGAGCCGGGGCGGCCGGAGTCAGGGCCACCGGGCTGACGCCCAGTTCGGCGGCGATCTTCGAGGAGACGTCGAGGACGGTCTGCACCTGGTTGACGACGCGGGCCTGGGCGACGGTCGCCCATTCGCGCTGCACGGCGACGAGGTCGGCCGGGCTGCGCACCTTGGCGAATTCGCCGGCGAGCTGGGTCGTCTCGCCGATGCCGGCGGTGACGCCGTCGAGCAGGCGGCGGCAGCCATCCTGCATCACGCCGGCGACGCGGGTCGTGCGGGCCGCGTAGGTCCCGGCGTTCACCTTGCCCAGCGGCGACAGGGCGAGAGGCCCATTGGTCAGGGGATTGAAGCGTTCAAACAGATCGAGAAAGTTGGCGGCCATGTCCTAAGGTCTCCCGTTGGCGACTCGACGCGGAGGCGGTGTCGGACAAGTCAACTCCGGCTCATACCCCAGGAGACTGCGGGCAAACCTCTCGCCCAAGCGCCACGGTGGCGCTCCTTTTCCGCCCACGCCACCTTATGCACGGGAGAATCGCGGCGCAACGGAAATGTTGCGGTGCAGCATACCCGAAAGGACCTACTCCACCGCGCGTCCGAGGAACTTTTCAAGCAGAACGCGTGCAGCGGCGGTGGGGGTGATGGCGCCGCCGGTGACGCGGGATTCCAGCGCCGACAGATCGGCGCGCACGGCCGGATGCCCCTTGAAGGCGTCGACCAGCGTCTCGCGGATCTCGCTCCACAGCCAGGCGCGGGCCTGCTCGGCGCGGCGCGTGGCGCGGACGCCGGACGCCTCGGTGATCGCCTTGTGCTCCCCGATGGTCTCCCACACCGAGTCGATGCCGGCTTTCGTGATGGCCGAGCAGCTCAGCACCGGCACGCGCCAGTCGCCGTGGCGCAGCAGGGTCAGGGCGTGGCGGTAGTCCGCGACGGTATGCCGCGCCGTGTTGGCGAGGTCGCCGTCCGCCTTGTTGACGACCACGAGGTCGGCCAGCTCGACGATGCCCTTCTTGATGCCCTGAAGCTCGTCGCCCCCGGCGGGCAGCAGCAGCAGCATGAACAGGTCGACCATGTCGGCCACCGCCGTCTCCGACTGGCCGACCCCCACCGTCTCAACGACGATCACGTCGAAGCCCGCCGCCTCGCAGACCAGCATGGCCTCGCGCGTGCGGCGGGCCACACCGCCCAGCGTGGCGCCGGCGGGCGACGGGCGGATGAAAGCGTTCGGTTCGCGCGACAGGTCCACCATGCGGGTCTTGTCGCCCAGGATGGAGCCGCCGGTGCGCTGCGACGACGGGTCGATGGCCAGAACCGCCACCTTGTGCCCCCCCGCGATGACGTGCTGCCCGAACGCCTCGATGAAGGTCGACTTGCCCACCCCCGGCACGCCGGAGATGCCCACCCGCACCGAGTTGCCGGTGTGGGGAAGGAGAGTCTCCAGCAGGGCGTCGGCCTGGGCGCGGTGGTCGCGCCGGGTCGATTCGATCAGCGTGATGGCGCGGGCGAGCGCGCGGCGGTCACCCCGCAGCACCGCGTCGGCGAGCGCGGCGGGGGTGGTGAGGGCGGGGGCGGGAGCGGTCGTCATGGCAGGACCCTAGCGGGCGCGGCGGGCGCGGTGAAGCCCCTCTTCGATCCGCTGCGTCGATCGGTCGGCTTCGATGAGCGTCACGCCGCCTTCGCGGCCAGCCCGTCCAGCCAGACCTCCAGCGCGGCGAACAGGGCGACCGCCGTGGCGCAGGCGGCCTGCGCCGATTCGGGCGTCTCCAGATCGCTCTCCAGCCGGGCGAGCAGCGCCTTCCACCGGCCGGCCATGTCGATCCCGGCCGAGGCCAGGAAGCGCGCCCCGCGCGTGGCGTCGAAGCCCAGCGCGCGGGAGACGTTGGGCAGCATCGCCCGCCCACCATGGGCGGAGCCGTCGAGCACGTAGCGCGCCGCCAGCCGCGCCGGCAGGCCGTCCAGCGCCGGCAACGCCGCGGCCACCGGTAATGAGTCCGCATCCACCCCCAGATCGGCGAGATCGGCGCGCAGCAGGTCCAGCCGCTCGGCCCCCTCGCCCAACGCCCTCTCAATGGGGGCGTTGAAGCCGTGCAGGGCGATCAGGGCGTTGCGATACTCCTCCACGGTGATCGTCGGGCTGGTCAGCGGGCGCAGGACCGCCGCGCGGTCCAGCCGTTCATGAATGTCGCGGGTCGCCTCGCGCAGCGCCTGCCGTACCGGTCCCAAAGGGATGCTCCGTCGTGATGATGAGGTTAAGTGGGGGCGAGGACTTCCGGAACCGGTTCCGGCCCCTGGGAGGATTCCTGCTGCCGCGCCCACAATGCGGCATAGGCGCCGCCGCGCGACAGCAGTTCCATGTGGCGTCCCCGTTCGATCACACGCCCGGCCTCCATCACCAGGATCTCGTCGGCGTCGATCACGGTGGACAGGCGGTGCGCGATCACGAGCGTGGTGCGGCCGCGGCTGACCTCGCGCAGGTTCGCCTGGATCTCCCGCTCGGTGTGGGTGTCGAGCGCCGAAGTCGCCTCGTCGAACAGCAGGATCGCCGGGTTCTTCAGGATGGTGCGGGCGATGGCGACGCGCTGCTTCTCGCCGCCGGACAGCTTCAGCCCGCGCTCCCCCACCGTGGTCTCGTAGCCGTCGGGGAGCGCCATGATGAAGTTGTGGATGTGGGCCAGCCGGGCCGCCTGCTCGACCTCCGCCGGGCTGGCGCCGGGGCGGCCGTAGGCGATGTTGTAATAGACCGTGTCGTTGAACAGCACCGTGTCCTGCGGGACGATGCCGATGGCGCCGCGCAGCGATTGCTGGGTCACCTCCCGGATGTCCTGCCCGTCGATCAGGATGCCGCCGCCCGACACGTCGTAGAAGCGGAACAGCAGCCGTCCGATGGTCGATTTGCCCGCCCCGGACGGCCCGACGATGGCCACCGTCCGCCCGGCGGGCACGGTGAAGCTCACCCCCTTGAGGATCGGGCGCCGCGGGTCGTAGCCGAACTCCACCCCGTCGAAGCGCAGCTCGCCCCCCGTGATGTCCAGCGCCGGTGCGCCCGGCCGGTCGGCCACCTCGCGGTCCACCGACAGCAGCGTCACCATCGATTCCACGTCGATCAGCGCCTGCTTGATCTCGCGGTACACCACCCCGAAGAAGTTCAGCGGCTGGTAGAGCTGGAGCAGGTAGGTGTTCACCAGAACGAAGTCGCCCAGCGTCATCGTGCCGTTGACGATGCCGCGCGCCGCCATGCCCATGACAACCGCCAGCCCCAGCGAGATGATCGCCGACTGGCCGATGTTCAGCAGCGACAGGCTGCGCTGGCTCTTGACCGCCGCCTGCTCGTAGGAGGCCAGCGCTTGGTCGTAGCGCCGGGCCTCGTGCCCCTCGTTGCCGAAATACTTGACGGTCTCGTAGTTCAGCAGGCTGTCCACCGCCTTGGTGTTGGCCTTGTTGTCGGTCTCGTTCATGGCGCGGCGGAACTGGATGCGCCATTCCGACACGAAGAAGGTGTAGGCGATGTAGCTTCCCACCGTGGCGAAGGTCGCCAGCGCGAACCAGCCGTCGAACATCCGCCACAGGATCACGCAGACCAGCGTGATCTCGACCAGCGTCGGCACGATGGAGAACAGGGCGTAACGCAGCAGCGTCTCGATGGCGCGGGTGCCGCGCTCCAGCGAGCGGGTCAGGCCGCCGGTCTGCCGCTCCAGATGGAAGCGCAGCGACAGGGCGTGCAGATGCTGGAAGACCGACAGGGCGACCTTGCGGATCGTGCGCTGGGCGACGTTGGCGAACACCGCGTCGCGCAGTTCCGCGAAGACCAGCGACATCACGCGTGCCAGCCCGTAGGCGACGATCAGCCCCAGCGGGATCGTCACCAGCGCCCCGGCGTCGCCCGGCGACAGGGCGTCGACCGCCCGCTTGTAGAAGAGCGGAACCCAGACGTTCGCCACCTTGGCGCCGACCAGCAGGACCAGCGCCACGACGACGCGCAGCTTCGTCTCGAAGGAATCCTGCGGCCACAGATAGGGGACGAGCGAGCGCAGCGCCGCCATGTCGCCGGTGCTGGACGCGGCCTCCGCATAGGACGGGGCCGGGCTGGGGTTGCTGGTGCGGCGGCGCATGGGGGAGTCCGGGAAAAGGGTCGGTTGCCAAAAGCGGCTGCCCTAACCTAGGGCCACATGCGCCGCCAACCAAGGAAGACGCGCCGTGCGCCCGCTGCATGGCGGTCGATCGGGTCTCCCCGGTGGAACGGACGGGAGACCGACTCCGAAAAATTGCACGCGGACGAATGGATAAAACCGTATTAGACTAAAAGCCTATCTCCGTCGGCGAGGGCTGCGGAGCGATTGCCGCATAGGGCCGAACGTGCTGAAAAACCTCTCCCTGACCGCCAAACTGTCCCTTCTGAATGTGCTGGGGCTGTTCATCCTGGCCATCGTGCTGACTCTGGCCTCCAGCCATGTGCTGAGCGACCGCAGCGCCGCCTCCGCGCAGGAGCAGCGGGAGCGCAGCATGGCGCTGGCCCACATGCTGCTGAAGCAGAACGGCGCCGACTACAGCATCCGCGACGGCGCGCTCTACGTCGGGTCGGTGCGGGTTGACGGCGACACCCGCATGGTCGACCAGATCCGCGAGCTGACCGGCGGTGCGGCCACGGTGTTCCGCGGCGACACCCGCGTCGCCACCACCGTGCAGAACCCCGACGGCAGCCGGGCCAACGGCACCAAGCTGGGCGCCGGGCCGGTCTTCGACAGCGTCATCACGCAGCGCAAGCCCTACCGCGGCGAGGCCGACATCCTGGGCGAGCGCTACTTCACCTCCTACGACCCGCTGCTCGACGCCTCCGGCTCGGTGGTCGGCGTTCTGTTCGTCGGGCTGAAGCGGGCCGACGTGATGAGGGTTGTGGACGAGGTGGAGCGCGCCATCCTGGTGGTGGCGCCGCTGGTCACGCTGGCCTTCGGTCTGGTCAGCTTCTTCCTGGTCCGCCGCCAGATGGGCGCGGTGCGGGCGATGAGCGCGACCATGCACGACCTTGCCGCCGACAAGCTGGACGTCGCCGTTCCCGGCCTCGACCGCGGCGACGAGATCGGGCAGATGGCCCAGGCGGTTCAGGTGTTCAAGGACAACGCCATCCAGAAGAAGGCGATGGACGAGGCGGAGCGCGCCCGCCTGGAGGCCGAACGCCGCGCCGACGAGGCGCAGCGCGCCCGCGAAACGGCCATCGGCGAGGAGATCGCCGCGCTGATCGACGGGGTGTCGAAGGGCGACCTGTCGCGCCGCCTCGACCTTTCCGGCAAGGACGGCTTCTACCGGACCATGTCGGCGGGCATCAACCGTCTGACCGACACGGTGGAGGCGGTCATCGCCGATCTCGGCGCGGTGCTCAGCGCGCTCGCCCAGGGCGACCTCAACAAGCGGGTCGAGCGCGACTACGAGGGGGCCTTCCAGACGCTGAAGACCGACGTCAACGCCACCTCCGCCAAGCTGTCGGAGATTGTCGGCCAGATCACCCAGGCGGCGGACACCATCGCCTCGGCGGCAGGCGAGGTCTCCATCGGCTCCTCCGACCTCGCGGAGCGGACGGAGCAGCAGGCCTCCTCGCTGGAGGAGACGGCGGCGAGCATGGAGGAGCTGGGGGCGACCGTGCGCTCCAACGCCGACAACGCCCAGCGCGCCAACGGCATGGCCGCCGACGCCCGCACCGCCGCGGAGTCCGGCGGCACGGTGGCGGGCTCGGCCATCGATGCGATGAAGCGCATCGAGGCGTCGAGCCGCAAGATCACCGACATCATCGGGGTGATCGACGAGATCGCCTTCCAGACCAACCTGCTGGCGCTGAACGCGGCGGTGGAGGCGGCGCGGGCCGGCGACGCCGGGCGCGGCTTCGCCGTGGTGGCCCAGGAGGTGCGCAACCTCGCCCAGCGCTCCGCCCAGGCGTCCAAGGAGATCAAGGGGCTGATCCTCGACAGCGACGCCCAGGTCAAGGACGGGGTGGAGCTGGTCAAGAAGGCCGGCGACGCGCTGGAGGGCATCGTCTCGGGCGTCCAGCAGGTCGCCGGGCTGATCGCCGAGATGGCCTCGGCCTCGTCGGAGCAGGCGGCGGCGCTCGACGAGATCAACGCCACCGTCTCGCAAATGGACGAGATGACCCAGAAAAACGCCGCGCTCGTCGAGGAAACCACCGCGGCGGCGCAGGCGATGGCCGGTCAGGCCAACGACCTGAAGGGGCTGATCGGCTTCTTCAAGCTGGACCCGCGGGCCGTGCCGGTCGCGGTTGCGACCACCGCTTCGAGCCCGCGGCACGTCGCGCCGGTGGCGCGTCCGGCCGCTTCGGCGTCCCGCCCGACCCGCGCAGCGGCCCATTCGGGCGCCGCGCTCAAGCGCAACGTCAGCGAGGACGACGACTGGAAGGAGTTCTGAGCGTTTTCGTCAGGTCATGCGGACGCTGACGTTGCCCCCTCCCTAACCCTCCCCCTCTTCGAGGTGGAGGGGACGGATGCCGCTTCGCAGAAGGCACCCTCTCCCTCGAAGAGGGGGAGGGCCGGGGTGGGGGCAAGCCGCACCCCCCGCCTCAGTTCGCGATCGGCGTCGCCTCGATCTTGCGGCGCGGGGCGGCCTTGATCGAGGGGCCGGCGTTGTCCTCCGGCTTGGCGACGGTGGTCGTCGTGCCGCGGGCGGCCTGGACGGGCGCGCTGCCGCGCAGGCGCAGCAGATGCATCCGCACATAGGCGGTCGATCCCACCGCCTGAACCGCCACCCAGTCGGTGCCGCGGGCACGGCCCAGCACCTTCAAAGGCTGGCCGGGCGGGAAGGTGGCGATGATGGGCGCGCTGTTGCTCGGCTGCGAGCGCAGCGCGGTGGTCTTGTCGGTTTCCCACTCGCCAGAGACGGTGTCGAGCCCGGCCGGGGAGGCGCTGGCGGTCCCCTGCACCACGGGTGCGCGGTTGGTCCGCTCACCCGTCTGGCAGGCGGTCAGCATCACCGCGCAGGCCACGGCGAGGGAGACGGGAACAAGGCGCAGGCGTCTGGTCATCACGGACTCGGTTGGGTAGCCCTTTCGATCGGGCGACCATACAGGATGCGCCCCCACCCGCGCCACCGCGCCGCGGCAGAACGGCTATGCACTGTTTGTGGCAGGAAAGTGGCGCCGGCCCTTACGCCCAACGCCTAGGCGAGGACGCCCAACTGCCAGACGAAGAAGACGCCCAGCGCCACGGCGATGGTGAGGAGCTGCTTGCCCGTCACCACGCAGGCGAGAACCGCGGCCAGCGCGCCGACCAGCTGCGGGTTCCTCCAGGTCAGTTCCAGCCCCTCGCCGTTCGGCGACAGGATCATCGGCACGATGATGGCGGTCAGCACCGTCACCGGGACGAAGCCCAGCGCCTGCTTCAGCAGCGGCGGGAAGACCACGCGGTCGCCCAGCACGAACAGCGCCGCCTTGACGAAGACGGTGACCGCCGCCATGCCCAGGATCATGACGGTGTTGGTCAGGACGGTTCCGGTCATGCCGCTTCCTCCTGCCGGCCGGCCTCCAGCCCGCCGGAGCGCCAGCGCTGCAGGGCCATCCCGACGGCGACGCCGGCCACCACGGCGGCCATCAGCCCCAGCTTGTAGGGCACGTCCTGCCCCAGATAGGCCACGGCCCCCGCCGCCACCGCCGCCGCGAAGTTGGGCAGGCTGGCAAGCTGCGGCACGACGATGGCGATGAAGGTGGCGACCATCGCGAAGTCGAGCCCCAGCGACTGGAGCTGCGGGAAGGCCGCGCCGAACAGCAGACCGACCAGGGTCCAGAATTGCCAGTTCGCGTACATCGACAGGCAGGAGCCCAGGAAGTACCAGTGCCCGAGCGGCGCCCGCGGGTGCCGCGCGTAATAGCCGGCCATCACCGCGAAGGTCTCGTCCGTCAGGAAGAAGCCCAGCGTCCAGCGCCAGCGCGCCGGCAGATGGGCGACGTGCGGCAGCAGCGTGGCGGCGTAGAGGGCGTGGCGCAGGTTCACGATGAGCGTGGTCAGCCAGATCACCGCCAGCCCGGCGTGCCCGGCCACCAGACCCAGCGCGATGAACTGGCTGGACCCCGCATAAACCGACAGGGACATCAGCTGCCCCTGCCACGCCGCCAGCGGCCCGGCGGCCACCAGCGTGCCGAAGATCACCCCGAAGGGCGCCGCGCCGATGACCATCGGCAGGGTGTCGCGGGCGCCGGCGGCGAAGCTGGATCGTCTGGTCATGATCGTTCTGATGCGTCTTCTTGAACCGTTCCTTGGAACAGCGTCGGGTTGCGGACCATAGCGCTGCGACGAGCACGCCGCCCGCCTTTTATTGTCCGGGAGACAAGTCCATCCACCCTGCCGCGCGCAAAATGCCGCATGCGAACGAATGATGAAAAATTCCCGTATTTAGGGTATTTCTTCGCCACCCTCGCACCCGCCGCACCTGCCGTGGAGCCCATTCGCGTGAAGGTACCGTTCAACAACAAGGCCCGTTGGATCGACGATGCCATCTGGCATCAGATCCCCCGTCTGAAGATCGAGCCGCGGCGCAAGCTCGCCGCGTCGCTGGTCGCGCCCTTCCGGCCCCGCACCCCCGGCTTCACGCCATCCGAACGGGCGTTGAGCCTGAAGACCCAGTTGGAGACACGCGGCTACACCGAGGCGTTCCGCCTGATGACCGACGAGCAGGTCGCGGCGATGCGGCGCTACTTCGAGGAACAGCCCTGCTTCGATGGCGGCCACCGGCAATATGGCTCCTTCACCATCGACAAGGTGCCGTCACCGGACATCCAGATGGCCCGCTATGTGGAGGAGCAGTTCCTCGCCGCGCCTCACCTGCTGGACACCATCAACCACCCGCTCGTCCTGGAGGTCGCGGAGGCGTTCCATGGCTGCAAGCCGACCATCGACGGCATGTCGGTCTGGTGGTCGCTGGCCCGGCCCAACCCGCGGATCAGCACGCAGAACTACCACCGGGACTACAACCAAGTCCGCCACTTCAAGATGTTCCTGTATCTGACGGACACCGACATGGGCGGCGGGCCGCACATCTACGTCCCAGCCTCCCAGCACGGGCAGGAGCTTCTGGAGCGGCGCAATCATTCCGACGCCGAGGTCGAGGCGGTCTACGGCGCGTCGGCGCCCGTCGCGCTGACCGGGCGGGCGGGCGATTGCTTCCTGGCCGACAACAGCGGGATGCACAAGGCTCTCCAGCCGACGCACAGCGACCGGCTGATCGTCGTCACCGAATACACGCTGCTGCGCAACCGCTTCGGTCCGCTCCAGCCGGTGCTGCCGAATCCGGACCGCCGTTACGACCCCTACATCAACCGGGTCTATCTGCGGAGTTAACGATTCCGATGGGGCCGGCGTGCCGGGGGAGGGCTTTCCATCCGCCCGCCTTTCCGGCAGGCTGGTCCCATGAAACCCGATTCCTGCTTCGAGTTTCCCGTCCACACGGCGGGGGAGCGTGCGGCGGACGCGGTCATCCACGCCATCGGCGTGATCGCCGGCCTGATCGGCGCGTCCTGGCTGCTGGCCGTGACGGCGGGCCATGTTTCCGCGACCGAGATGGTGTCGCTGGCGGCCTACGGCGCCGGGCTGGTCGGCATGCTGAGCGCGTCGGCCGCCTACAACCTGGCCCAGCCGGGCCGGCGCAAGGCGGTGCTGCGGCGAGTCGACCACGCGATGATCTATGTGATGATCGCCGGCAGCTACACCCCTTTCACCCTGAACCGGCTGGACGGCGCCGCGGGACTCCCGCTGGGCGTCGCGGTGTGGGTGGTGGCGCTGGGCGGGGTGGCGCTGAAGCTGTTCGCCTCCTGGCGGTACGAACGGCTGGGCTTCGTGCTCTATCTCGGGCTCGGCTGGGCCATCCTGTCGGTGGCCGAACCGCTGTGGCGGTCGCTGTCGCCGACGACGCTGCTTCTGCTGGCGGTCGGCGGGGTGGTCTACACGGTGGGGGCCTTCATCCACACGCTGGACCGCCTGCCCTACAACATTCCGGTCTGGCACGCGCTGGTCATCGTGGCGGCTTCCTGCCACTTCGCCGCGGTGGCCCGGGAGTTCGTGGTGACGTGACGGGCGAGGGGCCTCGCGAAAGGCCCCCGCCCGCATCATCAATGCACACCCATCAATGAACCGTGGTCACCGGCTGCGTCGCCGCGCTGCGCACCTGGGCGGAGACGGGCAGGCCGTTGATGGTCAGCTCGCCGCCTTCCGCCCCCACCTTGACCGTCTGGCCGTCGGCGACGCGGCCCTCCAGGATCATGGTGGCCAGCGGGTTCTGCAGCTCCCGCTGGATCACCCGCTTCAGCGGGCGCGCGCCGTAGACCGGGTCGTAGCCGGCCTCGGCCAGCCACTGCGTCGCCGCCTCGTCCACCTCCAGCGTGATGTCGCGATCGGCGAGCATGCGGACCAGCCGGCCGAGCTGGATCGTCACGATCCCGCCCATGTGGCTGCGGTCCAGACGGTGGAACAGCAGGATCTCGTCCAGCCGGTTCAGGAACTCCGGCCGGAAATGGGCGCGGACCACCTCCATCACCTCGTCGCGCACGGCGCCGCTGTCCTGGCCTTCCGGCTGGGCCGCCAGCACCTCGGAGCCGAGGTTCGAGGTCATGATGATGACCACGTTGCGGAAATCCACCGTCCGCCCCTGCCCGTCGGTCAGGCGCCCGTCGTCGAGCACCTGGAGCAGCACGTTGAAGACGTCCGGGTGGGCCTTCTCGACCTCGTCGAACAGCACGACCTGATAGGGCCGGCGGCGCACCGCCTCGGTCAGCGCCCCGCCCTCCTCATAGCCGACATAGCCCGGAGGCGCGCCGATCATGCGGGCGACGGAGTGCTTCTCCATGTATTCCGACATGTCGAGCCGGACCATCGCCGTCTCGTCGTCGAACAGGAACTCGGCCAACGCCTTGGTCAGCTCGGTCTTGCCGACGCCGGTCGGGCCGAGGAACAGGAAGGAGCCGATCGGCCGGTTGGGGTCCTGCAGGCCGGCGCGGGCGCGGCGGACGGCGTTGGAGACCGCCACGATGGCCTCGTCCTGCCCGATCACGCGGGTCTTCAGGCGGGTTTCCATCGCCAGCAGCTTCTCCCGCTCGCCGGCCAGCATCTTGTCCACCGGCACGCCGGTCCAGCGGCTGACCACGGCGGCGATGTCGCTGTCGCGCACCTCCTCGTTCAGCATGCGGTTGGCGGCGTGGGCCTCCGCCTCCTTCAGACGCTTCTCCAGGTCGGGGATGACGCCGTAGGCCAGCTCGCCGGCCCGTCCCCAATTGCCGTCGCGCTGGGCCTGCTCCAGCTCGGTGCGGGCCTTCTCCAGATCCTCCTTGATCTTCTGCGCACCCTGGAGCTGGTCCTTCTCGGCCTGCCACTTGGCGGTCAGCTCGGCGGATTCCTGCTCCAGGTCGGCCAGCTCGCCTTCCAGATTGGCAAGCCGGGCGCGCGAGGCCTCGTCGGACTCGCGCTTCAGCGCCTCCCGCTCGATCTTCAGCTGGATGATGCGGCGGTCCAGCTCGTCGATGTTCTCCGGCTTGCTGTCCACGGCCATGCGCAGGCGGCTCGCCGCCTCGTCGATCAGGTCGATGGCCTTGTCGGGCAGGAAGCGGTCGGTGATGTAGCGGTTCGACAGGGTTGCCGCCGACACGATGGCCGCGTCGGTGATGCGCACGCCGTGGTGCACCTCGTAGCGCTCCTTCAGGCCGCGCAGGATGGAGATGGTGTCCTCCACCGTCGGCTCGGGCACGAAGACGGGCTGGAAGCGGCGAGCCAGCGCCGCGTCCTTCTCGATGTGCTTGCGGTACTCGTCCAGCGTGGTCGCGCCGACGCAATGCAGCTCGCCGCGCGCCAGCGCCGGCTTCAGCATGTTGGAGGCGTCCATGGCGCCGTCCGCCTTGCCGGCGCCGACCAGCGTGTGCAGCTCGTCGATGAAGACGATGATCTCGCCCGCCGCCGCCTGGATTTCCTGGAGCACGGCCTTCAGCCGCTCCTCGAACTCGCCGCGGTATTTGGCGCCGGCCACCATGCCGGCGAGGTCGAGCGACAGCAGCTTCTTGTTCTTCAGCCCTTCCGGCACGTCGCCCTTGACGATGCGCTGGGCGAGTCCCTCGACGATGGCGGTCTTGCCGACGCCCGGCTCGCCGATCAGGACGGGGTTGTTCTTGGTGCGCCGCGCCAGCACCTGGATGGTGCGGCGGATTTCCTCGTCGCGCCCGATGACGGGGTCGAGCTTGCCCTCGCGCGCCGACTCGGTCAGGTCGCGGGCGTATTTCTTCAGCGCGTCGTAGCCCTGCTCGGCGCTGGCGGTGTCGGCGGTGCGGCCCTTGCGCACCTCGTTGATCGCGGTGTTCAGCGCCTGCGGGGTGACGCCCGCGCGCTTCAGAACCGCGGCGGACGGCGTGCCGTCGGCCATGGCGAGCGCCAGCAGGATGCGCTCCGCCGTGACGTAGCTGTCGCCGGCCTTCTTGGCGACCGTCTCGGCCTGCTCGAACACGCGGGACAGTTCCGGCGTCAGATACACCTGCCCGGCCCCGGCGCCTTCCACCTTGGGCTGCTTGTCCAGTTCGGCGTCCACGCCCGACAGCGCCAGGGCGGGGTCGCCGCCAGCCGCCCGGATCAGGTTGGCGGCCAAGCCTTCCTTGTCGTCCAGAAGGGTCTTCAGCAGGTGTTCCGGCGTCAGCCGCTGGTGGCCGCGCCGCAGGGCCAGGGTCTGCGCCGCCTGCACGAAGCCTCGGCTGCGCTCGGTGTATTTTTCGAAGTCCATGATGTGCTCCCTTCATCGCCGACCGTCCGCGAGGCAGCCCGGTCAGTCCGATCCACGTTACCAGTGCGATCCGCAAGGATGCATGCGTCGCCGTAGATGTGGGAGAGGCCCATCCGTATGCAAGACCCCCCGGTACGCGTGGTTATTGCTTTTGTCGGACCCGCGCCGAAAGGGTGGCTTTCCGCGGCCCGCCGGAAAAGGCTAGGGTTTTCGCCCAATGCCACGGACTCCCGCCTTCATGACGGCCACGCCCACCAGCTCCCCGCGCGACCCTTCGACCAAGGCCCTGCGGCCCGCCGTGACCACCCCCCTGATGCGGCTGGCCTGGCACGGCCGCAACATGTGGCATTGGGTGGCGCGCCCGCTGACCATGGGGGTGCGGGGGATCATCCTCGACGACTCGGACCCTGGGGGCGGGGCGGCCTCGGTCCTGCTGATCCGCCACAGCTACGTCGGCGGCTGGCATTTTCCGGGCGGCGGAGTCGGAAAAGGCGAGACTTTGGTGGAGGCGATGCGCCGCGAGGTGCGCGAGGAGGTCGGGTTGACCGTGGAGAGCGGCCCGCAGCCCTTCGGCGTCTACGCCCGCTTCCGGCACGGCGCGAGCGACCATGTGGCGGTCTTCGTCGCGCGCGGATGGTCGGGAACGCTCCAGGCCGACGGGGTGGAGATCCTGGAGGCGCGCTTCTTCCCGCTGGACCGGCTGCCGGAGGACACCTCCCCCGCGACGCGGCGGCGAATCGCCGAGTTCCAGGGTCGGGAGCCTTTGGCCGAGCGCTGGTGATGGTTTTCGATTGCGACGGTTGACAGAAGCGAACCGGTCCCACCATTGTGCGATGCAATGCCCGCGACCGTCGCCGCCATACGCCGCTACCCCGTGAAGGGGCTGAGCGGCCAGGATCTTCCCGCCGTTGACCTCGTCACCGGCCAACCCATCCCCTTTGACCGGCGCTTCGGCCTGCTGCACGGCCCGGCCGCCCTGACTCCGGATGTCGAGGGCTGGCGCCCGAACGAGGATTTCTTCACGCTCGACCGGAACGAGAAGCTGGCGCTGCTCGATTCCGAGTTCGACGAGGCCACCCAGTCGCTGATCATCCGGCGCGGTGGCAAGCAGGTGTCGCGCGGGCGTCTGGACCAGCCGATGGGCCGGATGCTGGTGGAGCAGTTCTTCGCCGCCTATCTGGCCGGCGCCGCTCCCGGCCTGCCCAAGCTGGCCGAGGCCAGGAACCCGGCGCAGGGCGGCGGTTTCTCCTTCACCGACCGGGAGGAGGCCGCGGTCTCCATCCTCAATCTCGCCAGCGTGCGGGATCTGGAGGAGCGGGTGGCCAAGCAGCCGGTCGACCCGCGGCGCTTCCGCGCCAACCTGATGATCGACGGGCTGGAACCCTGGGTGGAACGCCAGTGGATCGGCGCGCTGCTGACCGTCGGCGAGGTCACCCTGCGCATCTGCGACCACAAGGATTGCCGGCCGTCCAGCGAGGTCAACCCGGCGACCGGTGCGCGCGACCTCAACACGCTCCCCATTCTGGAGCGCGGTTACGATCACACGCAGTGTGGAGTTTATGCCCGGGTGGTGCATGGGGGCCGGATCGCGGTGGGCGACCCGGTGGCGCTGGCCGACGACCTGCCGGCCTGAAAGAACGCGCAATCCTGAACACCGTCAGGCCTGAAACCCGTCAGGCCTGAAGCCGGAACTCCCCGGCCTCAGGACCGATGGTCATCAAACGGACGGTCAGGCGCTCATCGGGGTGCGTTCGTCGGCGGCCGTCTCGGACTCGTCGCCCATCTCGCCACCGTCCTCGTCCTCCGCCGAACCGCCCAGGCTGGGCTGCGGGCCAAGGCCCGCGGCGCCGACGTTGCCGCGCTGGCGGTTCTCGGATTCCTGGATCTGGTTGATGATGCGGAAATAATGCTCCGCATGCTGAAGGTAGTTTTCGGCCTGGACGCGGTCGCCGGACGAGGAGGCGTCGCGGGCCAGCGCCAGATACTTTTCATGGACCTGCCACGCGTTGCCGCGGATGCGCACGTCCGGACCATTGCTGTCGAAGGTCTGGTGACGCAGCGGAACGTTCTGCCGGCGGTTGCCGCCGCCACCTCCGCCGCCGCCACCTCCGCCACCACCGCCGCCGTTGCCACGACCGCGCGAGCGCCTGGAGTTCGGTCCTTGTCTCATTTGGCTCTTATGGCCCCATGTAAGAGAAGTGCAATCCCGCAAACGCCCTGGCTGACCATCCGGTCGCCGGGCCCGCCGCGGAACCAACCGCGGATGGGTCGCAGGGATCAAATCGACGCGCCCAACCGATCAACCGGTCTGCCTTCTCGGACGTCCGCCCAACCGCGCGGGGTTTCCGGAGGCCATGGGTACGCCCTGGGATGATCGTCCCCGGGCCATCGTCGTCCTTGCACCCTACTGGGGACCGCGCGTCAATCCAACCTTTTTTTTGGGGGGATGGGGCGAAATCACGGCCGCTTCCGCCCCAGGACGCAGCGTTCCACGCCGCCCAGATCCCGGAAGACGCCTGCCGGCTCCAGCCCCGCGGCGGCCAGCAGCCCGGCCACGTCCGCCGCCTGCCCCTGCCCGACCTCCAGCCCGGCCAGACCGCCCGGCTGGAGCAGGTCGGGCAACTGCGCAGCGATGATCCGGTAGGCATCCAGCCCATCGGCACCACCGTCCAGCGCCCGCAGCGGGTCGTGCTCCCGCACTTCCGGATCGAGCGCGGCGATGTCGGCGCTGGGGATGTAGGGCGGGTTGGAAACGACAACGGCGAACCGCTCGGCCAGCCCGGCACCCCAGTTGCCGGTCTGGAAGCGCGCCCGCTCCGCCAGCCCGTTGCGCGCCGCGTTCTCGGTGGCGGCGGCCACCGCGCCGGGGCTGAGATCGACGCCGAGGCCGCTGGCGTTGGGCAGTTCCGCCAGCAGGGCGAGCAGGATGCAGCCGGTGCCGGTGCCGAGGTCGAGCAGCCGCAGCGGCGCGCTCCGGTCCGGCAGCGCCTTCAGCACCGCCTCGACCAGCGTCTCGGTGTCGGGCCGGGGTTCCAGCGTGTCGGGGTTGAGAGCGAGGTCGATCGTCCAGAAATCGCGATGGCCGAGGATGCGCCCCACCGGCTCCCGCGCCGCCCGCCGCTCGACCAGGGCGAGGAGGCGCGCGGCGTCTGATTCGGGCACGGGGTCGTTGGCCCGGGTGAACAGGTCGTGGCGGGTGAGACCCAGCGCGTGCTCGACGAGCAGGCGCGCGTCGAGGTCGGGCGTGTCCACCCCGGCCTCGCGCAGGCGGGCCTCGGCGGTGCGGCGGAGTTGGTGAAGCGTGATGGTCATGGCCCCCTCCCCAGCCCTCCCCCGCCATAGGCGGTGGAGGGAGCTTGAACGCTGCGTCGCTTTGTCCCCTCCACCGCGCAGCGGGGGAGGGTTAGGGAGGGGGCAAGAGGTTGCCCGCCATGCCCCGCATCAAGGAAGACACGCGCGACCGCGCCCGAACCATGCGCCATGTCCCGACCGACGCGGAGCGCAAGCTTTGGGCGATTGTGCGGCGGCGCCAGATTGGTGGATGGTACTTTCGGCGTCAGCACCCGATCCCTCCCTACATCGCCGATTTCGCCTGCGTCGAAGCGCGGCTGGTGGTCGAGACGGACGGTGGCCAGCACGCTGACTCGGCCTACGACTCCATTCGGGACGAGCATCTGCGGCACCATGGCTGGCGGGTCCTACGCTTCTGGAACAACGACGTGCTGAACAACCCGGAGGGGGTGGCCCGCATCATCGGCGAGGCGCTCGGCCCCCTCCCCGACCCTCCCCCGCCGTTGGCGGGGGAGGGAGATTAGACCGCCCTACTGCAGCTCCGACAGCCGCGCCGCCTCGTCTTCCGCCGTCAGCGCGTCGATCAGCTCGTCCAGCGCCTCGCCGGCCATCACCTTCTCGATCTTGTAGAGCGTCAGGTTGATGCGGTGGTCGGTCACGCGCCCTTGCGGGAAGTTGTAGGTGCGGATGCGCTCCGAGCGGTCGCCGGAGCCCACCTGGCTCTTGCGGTCGGCGGCGCGGGCCTTGTCCTTCTCGGCGCGCTCCCGCTCGTAGAGACGGGCACGCAGCACCTTCAGGGCCTTGGCCTTGTTCTTGTGCTGGCTCTTCTCGTCCTGCTGGCTGACGACGAGGCCGGTCGGCAGGTGGGTGATGCGCACCGCGCTGTCCGTCGTGTTCACCGACTGGCCGCCGGGACCGCTGGAACGGAACACGTCGATGCGCAGGTCCTTCTCGTCGATGTGGATGTCCACCTCCTCCGCTTCGGGCAGCACCGCGACGGTGGCGGCGGAGGTGTGGATGCGCCCCTGCGTCTCGGTCGCCGGGACGCGCTGCACACGGTGGACACCCGATTCGAACTTCAGCCGGGCGAAGACGTTGCGGCCGGTGATGTTGGCGATGGCCTCCTTGTAGCCGCCGATGCCGGTCTCGCTGACCTCCATCGTCTCGAACCGCCAGCCCCGAAGCCCGGCGTAGCGGCGGTACATCTCGAACAGCTCCGCGGCGAACAGGGCCGCCTCGTCGCCGCCGGTGCCGGCGCGCACCTCCAGGATGGCGTTCTTCTCGTCCGCCTCGTCCTTGGGCAGCAGGGCGATCTGCACCCGGCGCTCCAGGGCGGGGATGCCACGGGTGAGCTCGGCGAACTCCTCCTCGGCCAGCGCCTTCATCTCGGCATCGCCCGCCGGGTCGGCGATCATGCCGGCCAGATCGGCGGCCTCCGCCTTCGCCTTCTTCAACTCGGCGATGGCCTCGGCCACCGGCGTCAGGTCGGCGTATTCCTTCGACAGCCGGGCGAAGTCCGCCGGGTCCACCGTCCCCGCCGCCATCGCGTCCCGCAGCTCGTCATGGCGGGCCACGACCCTATTGAACTTCTCGTCCAGGCTCACGTCGCTCGTCCTTATCCAAATCGCTTCCGGCACCCTGACCGGTTTCGGCCAAGCCACCGCCGGCGGGCTCGTCCAGCCGGAACAGCCGGAACAGCAGCCGTTCCGCCGCCGCCCGCTCCGCCAGACCGGCGCCGTCCGGGTCCGCCGCCATGGCGCGCAGCGCCTCCGACGGGCCGTGCAGCAGCCGGTTGACCAGCAGCCGCGTCGCCGACGCCGCGTCCAGCCCCCGCTGCTCGTCCAGCAGGCGCCGCCGCTCCATCTCGAAATGCGTCCGCAGCGCCGCCACGGCGGGCACCGCGGCGCGCTCGGCCCGGTGGCGGGCGAAGGCCGCCAGGGCCTCGTCCACGATGGTCCAGGCCGCCTGGGTCGCCGCCTCGCGCCCCACCCGCCCCTGCAACGCCACGCGCTCCAGATCGGCGAGGTCGTAGACGAAGGCCTCGTCCAGCCCGGCGACGTCCGGATCGACGTCGGCTGGGATCGCCGCGTCCACCACGAACACCGGGCGCCGGCGGCGGCGCTTCAACGCCGCCCCCAACTGCGGTGCGGAGAGGATATAGCGCCCCAGACCCGCCGCGGTCACCACGATATCCGCGCTGGTCAGCGCCGAATCGAGATCGGCCCAGGGCGCGAAGTGGCTGTCCATCCGCCGCGCCGCCGCTTCGGCCCGGCGGTCCACCGGGGCGGCGACGATCAGCCGTCCCAGCCCGGCCTCGCGCAAGCCTTCCAGCACCAGGGCGCCCATGTCGCCCAACCCCATCAGCAGGCCGGTGCAGCGCCTCAGGTCGCCGTGCAGGTCGCGGGCCACCTGGACCGCCGCCGCGACCAGCGAGGTGGCGCCCTCGGCGATCGGCGTCTCGCGCCGCACCCGCTTGGCAGCACCATAGGCGGCCTGGAGAATCCCCTCCAGCTCCGGCCCGGACAGGCCGGCGGCGGCGGCGTGGCGGTGGGCGGCCTTGACCTGCCCGAGGATGTGCGGCTCCCCGACGATCTGGCTGTCGAGCGAGCAGGCGACGGCGAAGACGTGGCGCACCGCCGCCGGGCCGGTCAGGGTGTAGAGCTGCCCGGCGAGGTCGGGCTCGCTCAGCCCCACCCGCTCCGCCATGATCCCGGCGATGGTGAGAGCGGCCTCGTTCGGGCGCTCGTGCACCGCCTGCACCTCGACCCGGTCGCAGGTGCTGAGCCACATCGCCTGGGTGATGCCGGCGGCGCTCAGCCGCTCCAGCATCGCCGGCACCTCCGCCTCCTCCGTCGTCAGACGGTCGCGGATCGCGCCGGAGCAGGACCGGTGGCTGGCGCCGATGACGAAATAGGAAGCGGTCACTCTGACTCTGGCCCAGGCCGCGGCACGGCCGACAAGGATGGTACGGTGGCCGCGGATTTAAGCACGGATGGCGCGGAGCGTCCCTAGTTCAATTTGTCCGCCCGCGCCGGTTCCGTCACTCGGCGGCGTTTTCCGCCGCCTTTTCGGTGGCCTTCTCGGCGGCTTTGGCCGCTTCGATCTCGGCGGCCTTCTTCTCGACCAGCCCGACAAGGTGGTCGACGATGTTCTGGTCCTTCAGCCGGTGGTCGGTGACGCCGGACAGATAGACCTGATGGGTGTTGTTGCCCCCGCCGGTCAGGCCGATGTCGGTCTCGCGCGCCTCGCCGGGGCCGTTGACCACGCAGCCGATGACCGACAGGGTCAGCGGCGTGGTGATGTGAGCCAGCCGCGCCTCCAGCGTCTCCACCGTCTTGATGACGTTGAAATTCTGCCGCGCGCAGCTCGGGCAGGAGATGACCGTGACGCCGCGCCGCCGCAGGCCCAGCGACTTCAGCATCTCGTAGCCGACCTGGACCTCCTCCGCCGGCTCGGCCGACAGGGACACGCGGATGGTGTCGCCGATGCCCGACCACAGCAGCATGCCCAGCCCGATGGACGACTTTACCGTCCCGGCGCGCAGGCCGCCGGCCTCGGTGATGCCGATGTGCAGCGGGTAGTCGCAGGCCTCGGCCAGACCCTGGTAGGCGGCCACCGCCAGGAACACGTCGGACGCCTTCACCGAGATCTTGAACTCGGTGAAGTCATGGTCCTCCAGGATCTTGGCGTGGTTCAGGGCGCTCTCGACCAGCGCCTCCGGGCAGGGCTCGCCGTACTTCTCCAGCAGGTCCTGCTCCAGCGAGCCGGCGTTGACGCCGATGCGCATGGAGCAGCCGTAGTCCTTGGCCGCCTTCACGACCTCGCGCACCCGCTCGGCCGAACCGATGTTCCCAGGGTTGATGCGCAGGCAGGCCGCCCCGCTCTGCGCCGCCTCGATGGCGCGCTTGTAGTGGAAATGGATGTCCGCGACGATCGGCACCGAGACCTGCGGCACGATCTGCTTCAGCGCCAGCGCCGATTCCTGGTCGGGGCAGGAGACGCGCACGATGTCGGCGCCCACCCGCTCCGCCGCCTGGATCTGCGCCACCGTGGCGGTGATGTCGGCGGTCGGCGTGTTGGTCATCGTCTGCACCGAAATCGGCGCGTCACCGCCGACGAGCACGTTGCCCACCCGGATCTGGCGGGACTTGCGGCGAAGGATCTGGCGGTAGGCGCGCACGCTGCTCATGGGCTGTGGCCTCGGGGCATGAATCGGGTCCGGCGCGTCTTATAGCGCAGCCGGCATCACGCCTGAAGTGCGGTCCGCCGCGCCGGATTCAAGGGAAAAAGCCGTTTCCGGCTTGTCGGGAACGGCCCGTCGTCAATGAGCGGGGGCGGCGCCGCGCAGGGTCGGGGCGTGCTGGTCCAGCGACACGTCGCGCAGCACCTGCCCGACCGCGCCCATCGCCGCGCCATCCACCCCGTCGGTGACGACGATCAGGCCGCCGGCGTTGCCGGTGCGCACCCGGATGCCCGAGCGGTCGGGCACGCGGTAGACGTCACCCGGCTTCAGCACGCGGGTGAAGATGATCTCGCCGCTGTTGTCCCGCACCTGGATCCAGCTGTCCTGGGTGGCGCGGAGCTGGATGCGCGAGGCGGTGTTCTGCGTGCCGTAGACCTTCGACGGCAGCGCCCCATCGGCGGCGGGCGGCGGCGCCGCCGGAGCCGCGGGCGGCAGGCTGGCGATGACCGGTGCGGCGGGGGTGAGCGGCGTCGGCTCCTGCGCGGCGCCTTCCGACTCGTCGTCTTCGGCCGGCGGCGGCGGGACGTTCACCATGGCCGACGGGGCAGCTGACGGGGGCGCGGCAGCGGGAGCGGGAGCCGCCGTGGGAGCGCTCGGCTTGGCGGGAGCGACCGGCGCCGGCTGGGCGACCACCGGAGCGGGGGCCGCGGCGGGCTTGGCCGGAGCCGCGGGAGCCTGGGCGGTCGGGACCGGAGCAGCGGGAACCGACGCCACCGGAGCAGGCGGTGACGGGACGGGCACCGCCGTGGAGGCGCCGCCTGCCTGAGGCGAAGCGGTCACCGGGGGAACCGCCGAGACGGACGGAGCTTCCGCCATCACGGTCGGCACCGAGGCCGGGGCGGCGGGCGATTCGGCCGGCGCCGGCAGAGCGGCGGTTTGGCCGCCCGTCTGATTGGCGTTGAAGGGCAGCGTGTCGAGCAGCGAGACCAGACGGTCGGGCAGGGTCGGGACCAGATCGACCATCGACCGGTCGGTCGCCGACAGATAGTACCAGCCGCCGTAGACGATGCCGGCCAGCACCATCGTGCCGAGCAGGACCGTGCCGCCGGGGATGCGGCCTTCCGGCACCGGAGTCGGGAAATAGAGCTGCTGGCTGCGCGTGCGGCCCGCCGCCTCGTCCTTGTAGCGGGTGAGGATGGTGTCGGGGTCGAGCCCCAGGCATTCCGCGTAGGAGCGCAGGAAGCCGGCGGCGTAGGTGGTGCCCGGCAGATCCTCGAACCGGCCCGCCTCGATGGCCTGCAGGTACGGGTAGCGGATGCGCAGCATCGTCGCGACCTCGCGCAGGTCGTAGCCGAGGCTCTCGCGCGTCTCGCGCAGGGTGTCGGACACGCTGGGGCCGGTCTGCGCCGCGCCGTCCTGCGCGGGGTCGTAGGAGCCGAAAACCTTGCGCTTGGCCATCATCTCAACCGTACCGTCGCCTCGGATGACTTATGGTCGCACCCCCGGCATGGGTACGCCAGCCGCGGGGTCGGCGCAACCGGGAAAGACCTTGATCCTGCCCTCTTGTATACGCCCTTCGTCCAAACCGCTGTAACAAAACGCCGCCAAGGCAAGCGCCGGCGCCGGATATGGCTCCGGGGTGGAGGAAGCGGCGGTGGCGGAAGGCTCGGGCGCGGCCTCAGATGAGGACGCCGTGGTCCTTGGCGAAGCTGCGCAGCTTGTCGCGCAGGCTGTGGTCGCCGCGCAGGTAGAGCCCGTTCATGTACTGGCGCAGCGCCGCCACGTCGAGCGAGCGCAGCATCGTCTTCACCGGTCCGACCGAGGGCGGCGACATCGACAGGGTGCGGAAGCCGATGCCGATCAGCGCCATGGCGTCGAGCGGCCGGCCGGCCATCTCGCCGCAGATGCTGACCGGGACGTTGGCGTCGCCGCAGGCCTCGACCAGCCGCCGCAGCAGGCTCATCATGGCCGGCGACAGCGGGTCGTAGCGGCCGGAGGTGCGCGGGTTGCCGCGGTCGCTGGCGAAGATGTACTGGGTCAGGTCATTGGAGCCGACCGACAGGAAGTCCACCCGCGGCAGCAGGGCGGGCAACTGCCAGAGCAGCGCCGGTACCTCGATCATCGTGCCGACGCGCACGCGGCTGGGCGGCTCGCCGCCCTGCCCCTCCAGCCGGGCGATCTCGAGGTCGAGCAGGCGGCGGGCGGCGTCGAACTCCGCCACCTCGGCGATCATCGGGAACATCACCGACAGCGGACGCCCGGCCGACGCCCGCAGCAGGGCGCGCAGTTGCTGGCGCAGCAGCGACGGGTGGTCCAGCCCGATGCGGATGGCCCGCCAGCCGAGCGCCGGATTCTCCTCCCCCTCGCTGGCCGCGATGTAGGGCAGCATCTTGTCGCCGCCGACGTCGAGCGTGCGGAAGACCACCGGCTTGTCGTCGGTCTGGTCGAGGATGCGGGAATAGAGGTCGGTCTGCGCGTGGACGTCCGGGTAGGTCGAGCGCACCATGAAGGGGATTTCGGTGCGGTAGAGGCCGATGCCCTCCGCCCCGCTGGCCTTCAGGTGCGGCAGGTCGATCAGCAGGCCGCAGTTGAGCTGGATGGAGATCGGCACGCCGTCCCGCGTCACCGAGGGTTGCGCGCGGATCGCCTCGTACATCTGCTCCTTGCGGGCGCGCAAGGCGACGGCCTCCGCGAAGGCCATCTGGATGTCCTCGGCCGGGCGGACGAAGGCCTGCCCGTGGTCGCCGTCGACGATCACCGGGTCCAGCGGCTCGATCCGGTTCAGCGCGTCGGGCGCCTGCACCACCGGGATGTTCAGCGCGCGCGCCACGATGCAGACGTGGCTGGACGGCGAGCCTTCCTCCAGGATCACGCCGCGCAGGCGGCGCTGGTCGTAATCGAGAAGCTCCGCCGGCCCCATCGACCGCGCGACCAGGACGATGTCCTCCGGCAGCGTGCCGCCGTCGGCCTCCGACTTGCGCCCGGCGAGGTGCTGGAGCAGCCGGTTGGTCAGGTCCTCCAGGTCGAGCAGACGTTCGCGGATGTAGGGGTCCGTCAGGTGGCTCATGCGGGCGCGGGTGTCGTTCTGCACCTGCTGCACCGCCCCTTCCGCCGTCAGCCCCATGCGGATCGCCTCGCGGATGCGCGACAGCCACCCGCGGTCCTCGGCGAACATCCGGTAGGTTTCCAGGATGTCCTTGGGCTCGCTCAGCCCCGCCAGCGCCGCCGCGTTCAGCAGGTCGTCGATGGCGCTGTGCATGGTGGCGATGGCCGCGTTCAGCCGCGCCAGCTCGCTCTCCGCGTCCTCGGACACCATCTGGCGGATGGTCAGCTGCGGGCGGTGGATCACCGCCAGCCCCATCGCCAGGCCGCTGGCCAGCGAGGTGCCCGACAGGCGCGCCGGCAGCAGCGCCGGATCGCCGGTGGAGGCGACCTCCTGCGGGTTGACCAGCTCGCCCTGGGCGACCAGTTCGGCCACCACCATGGCGATGGTTTGGAGCGTCTCGACCTCGACCTCGGTGTAGCGGCGGCGGTCCTTGTGCTGGATGACCAGGACGCCGCGGACCTTGCCGCCGCGCAGGATCGGCACGCCGGCCAGCGACAGGAACGGGTCCTCTCCGGTTTCCGGGCGGTAGGCGAAGCTGGGGTGCGACGGCGCGTTGTCCAGCGCGATGGGCCGCGCGTGTCCGGCGATGTCGCCGACGATGCCCTCGCCCACGCGCAGGCGGGTGTTGTGCACAGCGTCCTGGTTCAGGCCGAGCGTGGAGAACAGCTCCAGCACCTCGCCCGCCCGCATGACGTAGCAGGAGCAGACGTCCGCCCCCATCTCCATGCCGATCAGGGTGACGATCTTGTCGAGACGCTCCTGGCCGGAGCCGGAGCCGGCCATGACGTCGCGCAGCCGCGCCAGCAGGCGGCGCGAGGCGGCACCGTCGAAGCCCGGCGAACCGGCGGGGATGTCGCCCACGACGCCGTTCATCTCACGCCGCCCCCAATATGACCGGCTGGTCGGAAGCCCGGTCGGATGATGCCGGGCAGCGGGCGGCCAGCGCCGCTTCGGCCTGGGCCATCAGGTCTCCGATGATCTCGGCCACCGGCTGCTCGCGCGTGACCAGCCCGACGCTCTGGCCGGCCATCAGCGAGCCGCTCTCCACGTCGCCGTCGATCACCGCGCGGCGCAGCGCGCCGGCCCAGAAATGCTCGATCTCCAGAATGCCGGCGTCGCGCGTCGTCTCGCCGCGGTCGACGCGGGCGATGACCTCGCGCTGAAGCTCCATGAAGCGTTTGGACCCGGCGTTGGTCAGCGCCCGCACCGGGATCACCGGAAAGCGCGGGTCGATCTGCACCGACGCCTGGGCGTCGCGCGCCGAGGCCTTGATGAAGACCTGCTTGAAGCGCGGGTGCGCGATGGATTCGGTGGCGCAGACGAAGCGTGTGCCGATCTGCACGCCCGCCGCCCCCTGCTCCAGATAGGACAGGATGGCCTCGCCGCGCCCGATGCCGCCGGCCACGAAGACCGGGACCTCGCGCAGGTCGGGCAGGATCTCCTGCGCCAGGACGGTGGTGGAGACGGGGCCGATGTGGCCGCCGGCCTCCGTGCCCTCGATCACCAGGGCGTCGATGCCGATCTTGACCATCCGCCGGCCGCTGACCAGCGTCGGGGCGAAAGCCATGGCGCGGGCGCCGCCGTCCTTGATCCGCTTGATGGTGGCGCCGCTGGGGAAGCCCCCGGCGATCACCACATGGCTCACCGCCAGCTCCCGGCAGACGTCGATCAGACGGTCGAGGTCCGGGTGCATGTTGATGAGGTTGACGCCGAAGGGCTTCGCGGTCAGCGCCCGCGTGGCGGCGATCTCCGCCGCCAGCAGGTCCGGCGGCATCGAGCCGCAGGCCAGCACGCCGAACCCCCCGGCGTTGGAGATGGCGGAGACGAGATGACGCTCCGACACCCAGCTCATCGCACCGCCCATGATGGCGGTGCGCGTGCCGAGGAAGGCGCAGCCACGCTCCCACAGCCGGTCGAGTCGGGCGCCTGCGACCGCGTCGGACCTGGCGTCGGTCATCGCCGCCCCTCCCCCTTCACCCGGCTCAGGCCGCGTCCAGCCCGTAGGCGGTGTGCAGCGCGCGCAGCGCCAGCTCCGCATACTCCTCGGCGATCAGGACGGAAATCTTGATCTCGGAGGTGGAGATGACCTGGATGTTGATGCCCTTGTCGGCCAGCGCCTTGAACATGCGCTGCGCGACGCCGGCGTGGCTGCGCATGCCGACGCCGATCACCGACACCTTCACCACGTTGGCGTCGGAGACGATGCGCTTGTAGTTCAGCTCGGCCTGGGCGTCCTCCAGCACCTTGACGGCGCGGGCGATGTCGGCCTTGCCGACCGTAAAGGTCATGTCGGTGGACTTGCCGTCTTCCGACACGTTCTGGACGATCATGTCGACATTGACGGCGGCGTCGGTCAGCGGACCGAAGATGCTGGCCGCCACGCCCGGACGGTCGGCGACGCCGATGAGGGTGATCTTCGCCTCGTCGCGGCTGTAGGCGATGCCGCTCACAACTTCCTTTTCCACGATCTCGTCCTCGTCAACAACAAGGGTACCGGGAAGCGCGCTGCCGGCGGCCTCCTCGAAGCTCGACAGAACCTGCACGCGCACGCGGTGGTTCATCGCCATCTCGACCGAGCGGGTCTGCAGGACCTTCGCGCCCTGCGACGCCAGCTCCAGCATCTCCTCGTAGGTGATCTTGGAGAGCTTGCGGGCCTTGGTGACGATGCGCGGGTCGGTGGTGTAGACGCCGTCCACATCGGTGTAGATGTCGCAGCGGTCGGCCTTCAGCGCCGCCGCGAGCGCGACCGCCGAGGTGTCGGAGCCGCCGCGGCCCAGCGTGGTGATGCGCCCGCTTTCGGTCACGCCCTGGAAACCGGCGACCACGGCGACCTCGCCGGTGTTCATCCGCTTGTCCAGCTCCGCCGTGTCGATGGACACGATGCGCGCCTTGCCGTGCGTCTCGTCGCTGTAGATCGGAATCTGCCAGCCGAGCCAGGACCGCGCCTGGATGCCGAGCGACTGCAGCGCGATGGCGAGGAGACCGGAGGTCACCTGCTCGCCCGAAGCGACGATGGCGTCGTACTCGCGCGCGTCGTGCAGTTTGTCGATGTCGTTGCAGTATT
Organism: Azospirillum brasilense; assembly: GCF_007827815.1. GTDB lineage: Bacteria > Pseudomonadota > Alphaproteobacteria > Azospirillales > Azospirillaceae > Azospirillum > Azospirillum brasilense_C. The sequence goes on along the minus strand of NZ_VITH01000013.1, from coordinate 94,556 downwards.
TCACGAGCTGGTTGGTCACGCCGGACATCGCCGACACGACGACGGCGACCTGATGCCCCGCCTTGACTTCCTGCTCGACCTTTCGGGCCACGTTCTTGATGCGGTCGATGTCGCCGACCGACGTGCCGCCGAACTTGAGGACGATCCGCGCCATACCTCACACCATGTCTGGGCCGGCAAAAAAGCCGGCAGTCCGCGCCCCCGCTCTACCGTTGCCGGCGCGGGGCGGCGTATCCATACTCTGTCGCTCACAGCGAGGCAAGTTCGCCCCGCAATTGTTCTCGCAATCCAAGCATACGGGATTTCTTTCATGACCGCGACCGCCGGAACCGCAGGCACCGCAGGCACTGTCGACCCCCAGGACGTCGCCCGCTTTTCGGCCATCGCCGCGGAGTGGTGGGACCCCACCGGCAAGTTCCGGCCCCTGCACCGGCTGAACCCGCTGCGGCTGGCCTACATCCGAGACACGCTGTGCCGCCGCCTGGGCCGCGACCCGCTCGCGGCCGAGCCGTTGAAGGGCCTGCGCATCGTCGACATCGGCTGCGGCGGCGGCCTGCTGTCGGAGCCCGTCGCCCGCATGGGCGCCACCGTGGTCGGCGTCGACGCGGCGGAGCGCAACGTCCACACCGCCGCCGCCCACGCCGCGGAGACCGGCACCCCCGTCGATTACCGCGCCACCACCGCCGAGGCCCTTGCAGCCAGCGGCGAGCGCTTCGACGCCGTCCTGGCGATGGAGGTGATCGAGCATGTCGCCGACGTGCCGCTGTTCGTGAAGTCCTGCGCGGAACTGACGGCGCCGGGCGGCGCGCTGTTCCTGGCGACGCTGAACCGCACGCCGAAATCCTTCGCGCTGGCCATCGTCGGGGCCGAGTACATCCTGCGCTGGCTGCCCCGCGGCACCCACAATTGGCGCCAGTTCCTGCGCCCCGGCGAGTTGGCCGCCGCCGTACGCGCCGAGGGGCTGGCGATCCGCGACCTGACCGGCATCACCTACAACCCGCTGTCCGACGAGTTCCGGCTCAACCCGCGCGATCTCGACGTGAACTACATGGGCTGGGCCGAGCGGGCCTGAACGTACGGGGCGGCGGCGAGGCGTACGGACGTACATACGTACGTCCCGCCGCCAGAGCCCGGAAAGACGGCGGCACCGGGTGCCGGACAACAAAAAAACGGGAGAGCCGCCGGCTCTCCCGTTTTTCGTGTTCGCAAGAGAACGCGCCTTACGCCGCGTGGCTGGCTTCATGCTGGGTCAGCAGCGCGTAGATTGCGTCCGCCGAGTCCGAACCGCGCAGCTTCTCGCACATGGACTGGTCGCGCAGCAGGCGCGACACACGGGCCAGCGCCTTCAGATGGTCGGCGCCGGCATGATCCGGAGCCAACAGCAGGAAAATAAGATCGACCGGCTGCTCATCGATCGCATCGAAGTCGATGGGCCGCTCCAGCCGGGCGAAGACGCCGTGGACGCGGTCGAGGTTGGGCAGCTTGCCGTGCGGGATGGCGATGCCATGACCCACGCCGGTGGTGCCCAACCGCTCGCGCTCCAGGAGGACGTCGAAGATCGCCCGTTCGTGCTGGCCGGTCAGCTCGGACGCCTTGCGCGCCAAGTCCTGCAGGGCCTGCTTTTTGCTGCCGGCCTTCAGGTTCGGGAGGATGGCGTGCGGCGTGATGAGATCGAGCATGACGCTATGGGTGTGGTTGGAACAGAGACCGGACTCAGGCGCCGGCCTTCTCCGCCGGGTCCACCCAGCCGATGTTGCCATCGGCGCGGCGGTAGACCAGGTTCAGGCGGCCGTGGGCGCCGTTGCGGAACATCAGCGCGGGAGCGTCGGCGAGTTCCATGCGCATCACCGCCTCGCTGACCGCCAGGGTCGCGATGTTGGTTTCCATCTCGGCGATCACGATGGGCTGCGCCTCCTCGGCGGCGGCCTCGTCGCTCTCCACATGGGCCTCGTCCTTCTCCGCTTCCAGGATCTGGTAGCGGGCCGGGAAGGCTTCCTGCGCGGGGGCTTCGACGCTGTGGTGGTCGCGCAGACGGCGCTTGTAGCGGCGCAGGCGCTTGGCCAGCTTCTCGCACGCGGTGTCGAAGGCGGGGTACGGCTCGGTGGCCTCGGACGCGCTCTGAAGGACGATCCCACGACCGACATGCACCTGGATGTCGGCCTTGAACAGATGCGCTTCGCGCGTCAGGACGACGTTGGCCTCGATCGGCTTGTTGAAATACTTGCCGACGATGGTGTTCAGGCTGTCCGCGACGTGGGTGCGCAGAGCATCACCAACGTCAAGCTGCTTGCCTTTGACGGTCAGTTGCATTTTGGGATGTTTCCAATCTGGTCCGCGATAGACATAGGACGACGGAAGGCCGCCACGTGCGGACGGGGACCATAGTGACGGCGGTATGGGCTGTCAATCAAGGACGGCCCCCTCCCGGCCCGGTTACATGCGTGACATCTTGGCACGGCGTCGCTGCACCGATGACGGAATGCGCATCGCTTCACGATACTTCGCGACCGTCCGGCGCGCAATGTCGATCCCTTCACCACGAAGGATTTCGACGATTTTATCGTCCGACAGCACGTCCTCGGGCTTCTCGGCGTCGATCATCGCCTTGATGCGGTAGCGCACGGCCTCCGCCGAGTGGGCGGCCTGCCCGTCGGCCCCCTGGATGGCGGAAGTGAAGAAGTATTTCAACTCGAACACGCCGCGCGGCGTCGCCATGAACTTGTTGGTCGTGACGCGGCTGACTGTGCTCTCGTGCATGCCGATCGCCTCGGCGATGTCGCGCAGGATCAGCGGCTTCAAATGCGAGACGCCATGGATGAAAAAGGCGTCCTGCTGCCGGATGATCTCGCTGGCCACCTTCAGGATCGTGGTGGCGCGCTGGTGCAGCGACTTGACCAGCCAGTTGGCCGACTGGAAGCGCTCGGTGATGTATTCCTTGTCCGCCTTGTTGCGGGCGGTGCCGGAGATGCGCGCGAAATAGCGGTGGTTGACCAGCACCCGCGGCAACGTGTCCGGGTTCAGGTCGATCAGCCAGCCGCCACCCGGGTTGGCGCGCATCAGGATGTCGGGGGTGACGAGCTGGGCCGGCGTGTGGTCGAAGCTGAGCGCCGGCTTGGGGTTCAGCTTGCGGATCTCCGCGACCATGTCGGCGATGTCCTCGGCGTCCACGCCGCAGACCTTCATCAGCGCCGGCAGGTTGCGCGCCGCCAGCAGCTCCAGATGGTCGAGCAGGGCCTCTATCGCCGGGTCGAAGCGGTTCTTCTCGCGCAGCTGGATCGCCAGACATTCCTTCAGCGACCGCGCGAAGATGCCCGGCGGGTCGAAGCGCTGGCAGGCGGCCAGAACCCGCTCCACCCGCTCCGGTGCGCAGCCGAGCTGCCCGGCGAGGCTCTCGACCTCCAACCCGGTGATCCAGCCGGCCTCGTCCAGCATGTCGATCAGCGCCAGACCGATGAGCTGGTCGCCGAGGTCCGGCAAGTCGATCTTCAGCTGCTCGGTCAGATGGTCGCGCAGGCTCTTCTGGCCGGTCAGCGTGGCTTCCAGGTTGGACTCGTCGTCCTCGAAGCCGCCGCGCCCGCCGCGCTCCTGCCAGGAGCCGTAGACGTCGCTCGCCCCGTCCGTTCCGTCGGAGAAGCGGTCGTCGGAATAGACATTCTCGAAATCGGTGTCGAGCGGCGCGTCGGACGCCGACCCCATGGTTTCCGACGCGGTCATCTCCACCGTGTCGCGGGTCCGCCCGTCGGTCATCGGCGGCTGGCGTTCCTCCGGAGCGGCGAGGTCCACCGCGCCGGGCGCCCCCCCGCCGTCACCGGCCCCGTCGCCCCCCGCCTCTCCGCCACCATCGCCACCGCCCTCGCCGGGACCGCCGTCGCGTTCCAGCAGGGGGTTCTGCTCGATCTCGCGATCGACGAAGTCCGACAGTTCGATGTTCGACAGCTGCAGCAGCTTGATGGCCTGCTGCAGCTGCGGAGTCATCACCAGGGACTGGGTCTGACGAAGATCGAGGCGTTGGCTGAGCGCCATGGGCAGGGAAACCGCACTAGAGGCTGAACCGGTCGCCGAGGTAGACCCGGCGCACATCCTCGTGCGCCACGATCTCGGCCGGCTCTCCCTCCATTAGTACCACACCATCGTGCAAGATGTATGCCCGATCGACGAGGTCGAGCGTTTCACGCACGTTGTGGTCGGTGATGAGCACGCCGATGCCACGGTCGCGCAGGTGGCTGACCAGTTCGCGGATGTCGTTCACCGCGATCGGATCGATGCCGGCCAGCGGCTCGTCGAGCAGGATGAAATGCGGCTGGGAGGCCAGCGCGCGGGCGATCTCGACGCGCCGCCGCTCGCCGCCCGACAGCGCCAGCGCCGGGGCCCGGCGCAGGTGGGTGATCGAGAACTCCGCCAGCAGCTCGTCCAGCATCTGCTCGCGCGTGTCGCGGTTGGGTTCCACGACCTCCAGCACGGAGCGGATGTTGTTCTCGACCGACATGCCGCGGAAGATCGACGCCTCCTGCGGCAGATAGCCGATGCCCAGCCGCGCCCGGCGGTACATGGGCAGCGCCGTGATGTCCTGCCCGTCGAGCAGGATGGTCCCGGAGTCGGCGGCGATCAGCCCGGTGATCATGTAGAAGCAGGTCGTCTTGCCCGCGCCGTTGGGGCCGAGCAGGCCGACCGCCTCGCCGCGCTGGACCGTCACGGTCACGTCGCGGACGACCGGGCGCTTCTTGTAGGCCTTGCCCAGATGCAGGGCCACCAGCCCCTCGCTGGGGCGCACGTCGGTGGCGGGATGGCCCGCCGGGTGGGCCGACGGGTGGCCCGGCTGGTTCGGGGCGGAAAGGGTCGGGCCGCCGAGGCCCCGGTCTTCGATGTCCATGGCCATTGATTCGCTGCCGGGTCGTCAGGGCTTCGCGGCGGGCTTGGCGCCCGTCTGCGCGGTGGGCGTGCCGCCCGGCTGGGCCGTGGGTTTTCCGCCCGCCTGGGCGGTGGGCCGGCCCCCCGGGGCGCCCGGCTCCTGGCCGGGGATCAGCAGGCCCATCACCCGCCCGCCGGTGGCGGGACCGGCGATCACCCGGTTGACCTTGGTCTTCATGTTCATCTCGGCGGCGTCGCCATTGAGCTGGTTGTCGTTGCGGGTGATCTTGACGTTTCCCAGCAGCACCGCCGTCTCGTCGGCCACCGAATAGACCAGCTTGTCCGACAGCGCCACGTCGGTCGCGGTGGTCACCACCACGCTGCCGGCGCCGTCGATGCGCTCCATCTGGGTCGAGCCGTCCGGCATCTTCTTGAGCTGGCCGATCAGGATGTCGGCGCGCAGCCGGTCGCCGTTGGCGATGCGCACCGCCACGGCGTCGCCGCGGGCCACCGTCAGGTTCTTCGCCTCGTAATATTCCAGCGTGTCGCGCGCCGTCACGATGTCGGTGCGGGTGACCAGCTTGAGGTTGCGCCCGGTGACCACCGCCACCTGCTTGTCCACGTCGTAGACACCACGCTCGCCGAAGACCTCCTGGGTCGGGCTGACGATGCGCACGTTGCCCTCGGCGAGGAGCTGGAACACCTCGTTCCCCTTGCCGGGCACCTCGCGGTAATAGGCGGTCAGCACGTCGGCGTAGACGGTGCTGTCGGTGCGCTTGGCCGAGGCGTTGCCGCGCGCCACATAGGCGCGCACGTCCTGGTGCCATTCGATGGCCTGATCGGCGTTGACCTCGACCGGGTTCGGGCCGCCGCCGAGGCCGGGCAGCCCCTGGGCCGCCGCCGGAATCGCCGCCCCCGACAGCAGAAGGAACGCGGCCATCAGCGGGGCCGCAAGGGTGGCTGCACTCAACGCGTCTTTCCTCCCGGGCTTTCGGCGGCCTGGACGTCGGCCTTGGACTGGTTCAGGAACACCATCGTCTTGCCACGGTCGGACAGGCGGAAGCCCTCGGCGTTGATGACGCCCTGCGGCCCCTGGCCCACGACATGGACATCGCCCCAGGCGGTGCCTTTGCGGATGTCGGATTCCGCTTCCTCGGTGGTGAATTCGTTGCCGTCGTCGCGCATGACGCGGACATGGCCGCGCATCAGCAGGATGCCGGTGACCTGGTTGTACCAGCCCTTGTCGGAGCGGATGGTCACCCAGGTGCCGTCGGTCTGGGTCATCTCGGCCTCCGGCTGGTCGAGCAGCATGACGTCCGGCTGGTCGGCGATGCGGTCGGCCTTGGCCGCCACCAGCGAGAAGGGCTGGTTGTCCTCGTCCACCGCGATGTAGCGCGGCTTGATCATCTCCAGCTGGCCCTTGTCGGCCGAGATGCGCAGGGTCGGCAGCTCGGTCAGCGAGGGCCAGACGGCGATCAGCGCCATCACCGCCAGCGCCAGCGCCGGCAGCGCGAACTTCATGCCGGTGACGAACCGGCTGTACCCGCGGCTGACCGGGCGGATGTCCCGGCGGCGGTGGACGCGCTTGGCGGCCTCGCCCTCCGACTCCCCTTCCGGCAGCGCTCCCGGCATCGCCATGAGCTGCGCGGCAAGGGAAGGCGCATCCGCGCGCCGCTCCTGCGTGTTCACCGTCCGATCCTTCAGGTCGCTGTCCATGGCGTCAACCGTCCTCCGGCTGCCCGTCACGCCGCCCCGGCGCGCAGGCAATCGTGAATGTGCACAACACCGAGCGGCCGGTCCGCTTCCACCACGAACAGGCTGGTGATCTGCTTCGCGTTCATTTCCCGCAGCGCCTCCTCGACCAGCGCCTTGGGGCGGATCGTCTTGGGCCGCGGCGACATGATGCTGTCGGCGCGCTCCGCCCACAGCTCCGGCGTCAGGTGGCGGCGGAGGTCGCCGTCGGTGATGACGCCGGCCAGCGCGCCCGCGGCGTCGACCACGCCGACGCAGCCGAGCCGCTTGGCCGTCATCTCGAATATGACGGTGGAAAGCGGCGTATCCAAGGCGCACAGGGGCATATCCTCACCCTTGTGCATCACGTCGGTCACCTTCAGCAGCGCCCGGCCGAGCTGGCCGCCGGGGTGGAACTGCTTGAAATCCGCCGCCGTGAAGCCGCGCCGCTCCAGCAGGGCCACCGCGAGCGCGTCGCCCAGCGCCAGCATCATCGTGCTCGACGTGGTCGGGGCCAGCCCCAGCGGGCAGGCCTCCGGGGCCGGCGGCAGCACCAGCGCCACGTCCGACTGCTCGGCCAGGGAGGAGCCGGCGCGCCGGGTGATGCCGATCAGCGGGATGTCGAAGCGGCGGGTGTAGGCGACGATGTCCGACAGCTCGTGCGTCTCGCCGGAGTTGGACAGGGCGATGACCGCGTCCTGCCGGGCGATCATGCCGAGGTCGCCGTGGCTCGCCTCGCCCGGATGGACGAAGAAGGCCGGCGTGCCGGTGGAGGCCAGGGTCGCGGCGATCTTGCGCGCCACATGGCCGGACTTGCCCATGCCCGAGACGACGACGCGCCCGGCGATCGCGGCCAGCCGGTCCAGCGCGCGCACGAAGGCGCCGTCCAGCCCGTCCGCCAGAGCGGTCAGGGCCTCGGCCTCCATCCGCAGGACGCGCCGGGCGCTCGCGATGTCGCGATCGGCCGCGCCGTCGGATGGGCGATCGGCTGGGCGATCGATCAGGCTGGGTGCCAGGCTGGATGCGGTCAGGCTCGTCAAGGCGGTGCTTGCCTCTTCTGGTTGGCCCAAGGGGCCGAAAAAGGGTACTCCGACTGGCAGCCCGCGTATCCGCGACAACGCGCCAGCCGCCGCGCGGGCAGTATGCCCACCCGCGCGCGTCCGGTCAAATCAACGTCCGGAGGGCTTGACCTATTCCACCAGGGCTCTCGCCCCGGCGCCGGCCGTCGATGCGACAGCCCTCAATGCGACAGGATGTCCGGCTGCTCCCAGCCGCCGAGGTCCAGTTCGCCGCGGGCCGGCAGGAAGTCGAAGCAGGCCTTGGCGAGATGGGTTCGCCCCTCGCGCGCCAGCATGACGTCGAGCTTCTCCTTGAGGTCGTGCAGGTGCAGCACGTCGGAGGCGGCGTATTTCATCTGCTCCGGCGTCAGCTCCGCAGCACCCCAGTCGGAGGACTGCTGCTGCTTGGACAGCTCCACCCCCAGCAGGTCCTTCACCAGATCCTTCAGCCCGTGCCGGTCGGTGAAGGTGCGGACCAGCTTGGACGCCACCTTGGTGCAGTAAACCGGCTGGCAGGCGACGCCGAGATAGGCGCGCATCACCGCCACGTCGAAGCGGGCGAAGTGGAACAGCTTGGTGACCTCGGGGTCGGCGAGCAAACGCTTCAGGTTCGGCGCCTCGTACTGGCCCTTGCGGAACTGGACCAGATGCACCGTGCCGTCGCCGGGGGAAAGCTGGACCAGGCAAAGCCGGTCGCGGTGGGGGTTCAGCCCCATGGTCTCGGTGTCGATGGCGACGGCGCCGTCGCGGGCAAGGGACTTCAGGTCGAGACCGTCCGGCAGGTCGCCGTCATGGAGGTCGATGGGCATTGGGTGGCTTCCCGCTCAGTAGGACGGCCCCCGGCCACGGACCCCAGAAACGACGAACGCCGCTCTGCTACCTTTCCGTCCCGTTGGGGGAGGACCGTAGCATGCGGCGCAGCCGGGTAGATATGGTGCCCAGGAGAAGACTCGAACTTCCACGACATTTCTGCCACAGGTACCTGAAACCTGCGCGTCTACCAATTCCGCCACCTGGGCTCGGTGTGGGCCGCTTATGTAGCCGGCTGGTGGGGGCCCGTCAACAGCTTTTTTCACTTTCGCGCGGAAAGATCCGCCGGGCGCGAAATGGGCGGCGGGCGGCGCGTCAGGGCCTAGCCTCTCCGGGGAGGTTTCTATATAAGCAACCCCCGATCCGGTCGCCCCGCCCCGCTGGCGGGCGGCCCGGAGGGAAAGAATTTGCGGGCCCAACGGCACGGGAGAAGGTCGATGTCCTATCGCTCTGAAGTGGTCACGGTGTTCGGCGGTTCGGGATTCGTCGGCCGCCATCTCATTCGCCGCCTCGCCAAGACCGGCGCCATCGTGCGCGTGGTGTCGCGCCATCCGAACAAGGCCAACTTCCTGAAGACCGCCGGCTCGGTCGGCCAGATCGTGCCGATGGCCGCCGACGTGAAGGACGACCAGTCGGTCGCGCGGGCCATCCAGGGCGCGGACACCGTCATCAACCTGATCGGCACGCTGTACGAGCGCGGCGCCTGGAATTTCCAGACCGTGCATGTCGACGCCCCGGCGCGCATCGCCCGCATCGCCAAGGCCAGCGGCGTGCGCCGCCTCGTCCATGTCTCGGCCATCGGCGCCGACGCCAAGTCGGCCTCGGCCTACGCCAAGTCCAAGGCGGCGGGCGAGCAGGCGGTGGCGCAGGCCTTCCCCGGCGCCACCATCATCCGCCCGAGCATCGTCTTCGGGCCGGAAGACGGCTTCTTCAACAAGTTCGCCGCCATGGCGCAGGTGTCCCCGGCGCTGCCGCTGATCGGCGGGGCGACGAAGTTCCAGCCGGTCTATGTCGGCGATCTGGCCGACGCCATCGCCGCCGCCGCGACGCTGGATTCGGCCGCCGGCCGGACCTTCGAGCTGGGCGGCCCGCGCGTCTACAGCTTCAAGGAGCTGATGCAGCTCATGCTGCGGGAGATCCGCCGCAAGCGCTTCCTCGTGCCGGTTCCCTGGAACGTCGCGGAGACGCTGGGCGGCCTGCTGGAGAAGGTTCCGCCGATCGTCGCCCCGCCGCTGACCCGCGATCAGGTGGAGATGCTGCGGACCGACAACGTCGCCGCCGCCGGCGCGCCGGGCTTCAAGGAGCTGGGCATCGCCAACCTGTCGAGCTGCGAGGTGGTCCTGCCGACCTACCTGTCGCGCTTCATCGTCGGCGGCCGCTCCAACACGACGCCGCGCGACGCCGGCAACCATTCCGGCGCGCACTGATCCCACAGGCCCGCGCCATCGACACGAAAGCCCCGGCTCGTCGCCGGGGCTTTCGCCGTTTTCGGTTCCGGCGAACCCGCGCAAGGGTGCCCTGCGGCGCACGGCCTTGATTCCCGCGCCCGCCTGCCGCATCTGGCCCCTTCATCGGGGCGACGGAAGGGGCGCGGAGGATCATGCAGGCCGCAACGCAGGATTTCACCATACGGGAATTCGCCGACCGCGCCCCGGGCGCCCGGCTGGCCTCCCTGGCGGCCTTCTTCGTCAACGGCTCGGTCTTCGGCGTCTGGGCGACCCAGATCCCGGCGATCAAGGACCATCTGGACCTCAGCCCCGGCGTGCTCGGCGTCGCCCTGCTCTGCCTCGCCGCCGGGGCGCTGACCGCGATGGTCGGCAGCGGCCCGCTGCTCGGCCGCGTCGGCAGCGCCCCGGTGATCCGGCTCACCGCCGTGGCCTTCGCCCTAATCCTGCCGCTGCCGGCGCTGATGCCGGACCTGCTGTCGCTGTGCGCCGTGCTGTTCCTGTTCGGGGCGGCGGGCGGCACCATGGACGTGGCGATGAACGCCCACGGCGCCCTGGTGGAGCGCCATCTCGGGCGGCCGATCATGTCATCGCTGCACGGCATGTGGAGCCTGGGCGGCCTGTTCGGCGCCGGGGTCGGCGGCCTGCTGCTGCAAGTCCTGCCGCCGCCGGTCCAGGCGTCCCTGCTCGCGGCGACCCTGCTGCTCCTGTTCGTCGCGCTGCACCGCCGCTTCCTGCCCGGAAGCGCCGATCAGCAGGCCGAGCCGACGGGCCTCGCCCTGCCCGACCGCGGCACGTTGCTGCTGGGCGCGCTGACCTTCCTGGCCTTCATGAGCGAGGGCGCGATCCTGGACTGGAGCGCCGTCTATCTGCGCGAGGATCTGGGGGGTGCGGCGTCGATCGCGGCGCTGGGCTTCGCCGTCTTTTCCGGCGCCATGGCGGTGGGCCGCTTCTGCGGCGACCGGCTTCGCCAGCGGTTCGGCGGGCCGCTGCTGGTCCGCGCCGGGGCGGTTCTGGCCTTCGCCGGTCTGGCGGTCGCGCTGACCGGCGGCGGGCCGGTGGTGGCGGTCGCCGGCTTCGGGCTGACCGGGCTCGGCCTGTCGAACGTGGTGCCGGTGCTGTTCAGCGCCGCCGGGGCCAAGGCGGAGGGGGAGGCCGGTCAGGCCATCGCCGCGGTGGCGACCCTCGGCTACGCCGGGGTGCTGACCGGCCCGGCCCTTCTGGGTTTCGTGGCGGAGGCCAGCACGGTGGGCTTTTCCTTCGCCCTGGTCGCCGCGCTGGCGCTGGTCATCGCCGCGGCCTCCTCGCGCGCCGTCGCCCGGCAGGGCTGAGGCGCGCGGGAGGGGTTCCGGTCAGAGATAGAGGAACGCCAGCATCCCCGTGCCGATGGCGATGCGGTACCAGGCGAAGGGCGCGAAGCCATAGCGCCCGACGAAATCCACCAGCACCTTGACCACCAGCGCCGCCGCGACGAAGGCGGTGACGAAGCCGACCCCGATCAGCAAAGCGGAGTCGACGTTCATCAGGCTCCAGTTCTTGTAGAGGTCGTAGACCGTGGCGCCGGCCATGGTCGGGATCGCCAGGAAGAAGGAGAACTCCGCGGCGGTCCGCCGATCCACCCCCATCAGCAGCGAGCCGATGATCGTGGCGCCCGAGCGCGACACGCCCGGCACCAGCGCCAAGCACTGGCACAGGCCGATCTTCAGGGCGAGCGGCGCCGGGAAACGCTCGATCTGGTTGTAGCGCGGCACCGGCACCAACCGTTCCGCCATCAGGATTCCGATGCCGCCGACGATCAGCGCGATGCTGACCACCGTCGGGTTGAACAGCACCGCCTTGATGACGCCGTGCAGCGCCGCCCCCAGCACCATCGCCGGCAGGAAGGCCAGGATCACCGCCATGGCGAAGTGGCGGGCGCCCGGATCGTCCTTCAGCCCGGTGACCACGTTCCACAGCCGGGCGAAATAGACCGTGCAGATCGCCAGGATCGCACCGAGCTGGATCACCACCTCGAACACCTTGCCCGGCGGGCCTTCGAAGCCCAGCAGGGTGTCGAAAATGATCAGGTGGCCGGTGGACGAGACCGGCAGGAATTCGGTCAGCCCTTCGATCAGGCCGAGCAGAGCGGCGTCCAGATATTGGTCGATCAGCATGCGGCGCGTGGCCTCTGACAGGATGGCGGATGGCAATGTCCGGCTTATAGCAGCGCAACATGGCGAAGGCGACGACCCATGGGGCGATACCCCGAATTGGGCGATAGTCCCGGATCGGTCCTAATTTTCTTGCTTGTTTTTCAGGCTCTCCGGCACTCTGCGGAGGCTTCCGCGACATCGAGTCACGGTTTGGTCAGCCATACTGCCCTAACGACGAAAATATGCTCGCGCGGCGCCTTCGCTTGCGGTATATGACGTTCAGACCGCGTGACCGCGGGCTTTCGTTTTCACTGCGGCCACGCCCCTCCCCGTGCCCCATCGGCGCGAAAAAGGGTCGCCCGGCCGCCGGCGCCGTCCCCATGCACGGGACACGGGAAGAAGGAGCAGGCGTTATGGCGAACCAGAGGATGTTGGGCTTCGTGCACACCGCGCAGCGGATGCCCGACAAACGCCCGGCCGCGGAGCGCCGCCAGGATTTCGCCGAGATCTACGCCCGCTTCAGCGACGACCGCGCCAACGAGCAGGCCAACCGCTGCTCGCAGTGCGGCGTTCCCTTCTGCCAGGTGCATTGCCCGGTCTCCAACAACATCCCCGACTGGCTGAAGCTGACCTCCGAAGGCCGGCTGGAGGAGGCGTACGAAGTCTCCCAGGCCACCAACAACTTCCCGGAGATCTGCGGTCGCATCTGCCCGCAGGACCGTCTGTGCGAGGGCAACTGCGTCATCGAGCAGTCCACCCACGGCGCCGTCACCATCGGCTCGGTCGAGAAGTACATCAACGACACCGCCTGGGATCAGGGCTGGGTGAAGCCGCGCACGCCGTCGCGTGAGCTGGGCGTCTCGGTCGGCGTCATCGGCGCCGGTCCCGCTGGCCTCGCCGCCGCCGAGGAACTGCGCGCCAAGGGCTACGAGGTGCACGTCTACGACCGCTACGACCGCATGGGCGGCCTGCTGGTCTACGGCATCCCCGGCTTCAAGCTGGAGAAGTCGGTGGTCGAGCGCCGCGTGAAGCTGCTGGCCGACGCCGGGGTGATCTACCATCCGAACTTCGAGGTCGGCCGCGACGCCTCCCTGCCGGAGCTGCGCCGCAAGCACGTCGCCGTGCTGGTCGCCACCGGCGTCTACAAGGCGCGCGACATCAAGGCGCCGGGTTCGGGCCTGGGCAACATCGTGGCAGCGCTGGACTATCTGACCACCTCCAACAAGGTCAGCCTGGGCGACACGGTGGAGGCGTACGAGAACGGCTCCCTGAACGCCGCGGGCAAGCATGTGGTGGTTCTGGGCGGCGGCGACACCGCCATGGACTGCGTGCGCACGGCCATCCGCCAGGGTGCTGTATCGGTCAAGTGTCTGTACCGCCGCGACCGCAAGAACATGCCGGGCTCGCAGCGCGAGGTCGCCCACGCCGAGGAAGAGGGCGTGGAGTTCATCTGGCAGGCCGCCCCGGAAGGCTTCACCGGCGACACGGTGGTGACCGGCGTGCGCGCCGTGCGCATCCATCTGGGCGTCGCCGACGCCACCGGTCGCCAGACCCCGCAGGTGATCGAGGGGTCGGAGTTCACCGTCCAGGCCGATCTGGTCATCAAGGCGCTCGGCTTCGAGCCCGAGGACCTGCCGAACGCCTTCGACGAGCCGGAACTGAAGGTGACCCGCTGGGGCACGCTGCTGGTCGATCATCGCACCAAGATGACCAACATGGACGGCGTGTTCGCCGCCGGCGACATCGTGCGCGGCGCCTCGCTGGTGGTGTGGGCCATCCGCGACGGCCGCGACGCGGCGGAGGGCATCCACGCCTATGCCAAGGCGAAGGCCGAGGCGCCGGTCGCCGTCGCGGCGGAATAAAGCCGCAACAATCCATAATTCCGCGGGTTCCAGGGGTCCATTTCGGCCCCTGGCGGGGGTGAAGGGGCGAAGTCCCCCTTTCGAACAGACTGCCCCCGTCAAACAGACTGACTGAAAGGGTCCACCGATGACCACCGAGTTGAACCAGGGTGAGCAGTTCGTCGCCGACTTCCGCGCCAACGCCGCGGCGCTGACCACTGCCAACGCCTACAACCCGGAGGATGAGCACGACGCCTGCGGCGTCGGCTTCATCGCCGCGATCGACGGCAAGCCCCGCCGCTCGGTGGTCGAGAAAGGCATCGAGGCGCTGAAGGCCGTCTGGCACCGCGGCGCCGTGGACGCCGACGGCAAGACGGGCGACGGTGCGGGCATCCACGTCGCCGTGCCGCAGAAGTTCTTCAAGGACCATGTGAAGGTCATCGGCCACCGCGCGCCGGACAACAAGCTGGCCGTCGGCCAGGTCTTCCTGCCGCGCATCAGCCTGGACGCGCAGGAAGCCTGCCGCTGCATCGTCGAGACCGAGATCCTGGCCTTCGGCTACTACATCTACGGCTGGCGCCAGGTGCCGATCAACGTCGACATCATCGGCGAGAAGGCCAACGCGACCCGTCCGGAGATCGAGCAGATCATCGTCGGCAACAACAAGGGCGTGTCCGACGAGCAGTTCGAGCTCGACCTCTACATCATCCGTCGCCGCATCGAGAAGGCGGTGAAGGGTGAGCAGATCAACGACTTCTACATCTGCTCGCTGTCGGCCCGCTCGATCATCTACAAGGGCATGTTCCTGGCGGAGCAGCTGACCACCTTCTACCCGGACCTGCTGGACGAGCGCTTCGAGTCCGACTTCGCCATCTACCACCAGCGCTATTCGACCAACACCTTCCCGACCTGGCCGCTGGCCCAGCCCTTCCGCATGCTCGCCCACAACGGCGAGATCAACACGGTCAAGGGCAACGTCAACTGGATGAAGGCGCACGAAACCCGGATGGAGCATCCGGCCTTCGGCACCCACATGCAGGACCTGAAGCCGGTGATCGGCGTCGGCCTGTCGGACTCCGGCTCGCTCGACACCGTGTTCGAGGTGATGGTCCGCGCCGGCCGCACCGCCCCAATGGTCAAGATGATGCTGGTGCCGCAGGCGCTGACCAGCTCGCAGACCACGCCCGACAACCACAAGGCGCTGATCCAGTACTGCAACTCCGTCATGGAGCCGTGGGACGGCCCGGCCGCGCTGGCCATGACCGACGGCCGCTGGGTCGTCGGCGGCATGGACCGCAACGGCCTGCGTCCGATGCGCTACACGATCACCACCGACGGCCTGATCATCGGCGGGTCCGAGACGGGCATGGTGAAGATCGACGAGACCCAGGTCATCGAGAAGGGCCGCCTCGGCCCGGGCGAGATGATCGCCGTCGACCTCCAGTCCGGCAAGCTCTACCGCGACCGCGAGCTGAAGGACCATCTCGCCACGCTGAAGCCGTGGGACAAGTGGGTGCAGAACACCACCCACCTGGACGAGCTGGTGAAGACCGCCTCGCTGAAGGGCGAGCCGTCGGACATGGACAAGGCCGAGCTGCGCCGCCGCCAGCAGGCCTTTGGCCTGACCATGGAAGACATGGAGCTGATCCTGCACCCGATGGTGGAGGACGGGAAGGAGGCCATCGGCTCGATGGGCGACGACAGCCCCATCGCCGTGCTGTCCGACAAGTACCGCGGCCTGCACCACTTCTTCCGCCAGAACTTCTCTCAGGTCACCAACCCGCCCATCGACAGCTTGCGTGAGCGCCGGGTGATGAGCCTGAAGACGCGGCTCGGCAACCTCGGCAACATCCTGGACGAGGACGAGACGCAGACCCGCCTGCTGCAGCTCGAATCGCCGGTCCTGACGACCGCCGAGTTCCGCGCCATGCGCGACTACATGGGCGACACGGCGGCCGAGATCGACGCGACCTTCCCGGTCGACGGCGGTCCGGAGGCCCTGCGCGACGCGCTGCGCCGCATCCGCCAGGAGACGGAGGACGCGGTGCGCGGCGGCGCCACCCACGTCATCCTGACCGACGAGGCGATGGGCCCGGCGCGCGCCGCCATCCCGGCGATCCTCGCCACCGGTGCCGTGCACACGCACCTGATCCGCTCCAACCTGCGCACCTTCACCTCGCTGAACGTGCGCACGGCGGAGGGGCTGGACACCCACTACTTCGCCGTGCTGATCGGCGTCGGCGCCACCACGGTCAACGCCTACCTCGCGCAGGAGGCCATCGCCGAGCGTCACCGCCGCGGCCTGTTCGGCGCCATGCCGCTGGAAAAGGGCATGGCCAACTACAAGAAGGCCATCGACGACGGCCTGCTGAAGATCATGTCCAAGATGGGCATCTCGGTCATCAGCAGCTACCGCGGCGGCGGCAACTTCGAGGCCATCGGCCTGTCGCGCGCGCTGGTCGCCGAGCATTTCCCGGCGATGGTCAGCCGCATCTCCGGCATCGGCCTGAACGGCATCCAGAAGAAGGTGCTGGAGCAGCACGCCACCGCCTACAACGAGGAGGTCGTGGCCCTGCCGGTCGGCGGCTTCTACCGCTTCCGCAAGTCGGGCGACCGCCACGGCTGGGAAGGCGGCGTGATCCACACGCTGCAGCAGGCGGTGACCAACGACAGCTACACCACCTTCAAGAAGTACAGCGAGCAGGTGAACAAGCGCCCGCCGATGCAGCTCCGCGACCTGCTGGAGCTGCGCTCCACCAAGGCCCCGGTGCCGGTGGACGAGGTGGAGAGCATCACCGCGATCCGCAAGCGCTTCATCACGCCGGGCATGTCCATGGGCGCCCTGTCGCCCGAGGCCCACGGCACGCTGAACGTCGCCATGAACCGCATCGGCGCCAAGTCCGACAGCGGCGAGGGCGGCGAGGATCCGGCGCGCTTCCGCCCGGACAAGAACGGCGACAACTGGAACAGCGCCATCAAGCAGGTGGCCTCGGGCCGCTTCGGCGTCACCGCCGAGTACCTGAACCAGTGCCGCGAGCTGGAGATCAAGGTCGCCCAGGGCGCCAAGCCCGGCGAGGGCGGCCAGCTCCCCGGCTTCAAGGTGACCGAGATGATCGCGCGGCTGCGTCACTCGACGCCGGGCGTGATGCTCATCAGCCCGCCGCCGCACCACGACATCTACTCGATCGAGGATCTCGCCCAGCTCATCTATGACCTGAAGCAGATCAATCCGGATGCGAAAGTGACGGTGAAGCTGGTCAGCCGTTCCGGCATCGGAACGATTGCCGCGGGCGTCGCCAAGGCCAACGCCGACATCATCCTGATCTCCGGCAACAGCGGCGGCACCGGCGCTTCCCCGCAGACCTCGATCAAGTTCGCCGGCCTGCCCTGGGAGATGGGCCTGTCGGAGGTCCATCAGGTCCTGACGCTGAACCGCCTGCGCCACCGCGTGCGGCTGCGCACCGATGGCGGCCTGAAGACCGGCCGCGACATCGTGATCGCCGCCATGCTGGGTGCGGAGGAGTTCGGCATCGGCACGGCCAGCCTGATCGCCATGGGCTGCATCATGGTCCGCCAGTGCCACAGCAACACCTGCCCGGTCGGCGTCTGCGTGCAGGATGACAAGCTGCGCCAGAAGTTCGTCGGCACGCCGGAGAAGGTCGTCAACCTCTTCACCTTCCTGGCCGAAGAAGTGCGCGAGATCCTGGCCGGCCTGGGCTTCCGCTCACTGAACGAGGTGATCGGCCGCACCGACCTGCTGCATCAGGTCAGCCGCGGCGCGGAGCATCTCGACGACCTCGACCTGAACCCGCTGCTGGCCCAGGTCGATCCCGGCGAGAACGCCCGCTACTGCACGCTGCAGGGCCGCAACGAGGTGCCGGACACGCTGGACGCCCGCATCGTCGCCGACGCCCGCCCGCTGTTCGAGGAGGGCGAGAAGATGCAGCTCGCCTACAACGCCCGCAACACGCAGCGCGCCATCGGCACGCGGCTGTCCTCGATGGTGACCCGCAAGTTCGGGATGTTCGGGCTGCAGCCCGGCCACATCACCATCCGCCTGCGCGGCACCGCCGGCCAGTCGCTCGGCGCCTTCGCGGTGCAGGGCATCAAGCTGGAGGTGATGGGCGACGCCAACGACTATGTCGGCAAGGGCCTGTCGGGCGGCACCATCGTCGTCCGTCCGACGACCTCCAGCCCGCTGGAGACCAACAAGAACACGATCATCGGCAACACGGTCCTCTACGGCGCGACGGCGGGCAAGCTGTTCGCCGCGGGCCAAGCCGGCGAGCGGTTCGCTGTCCGCAACTCCGGCGCCACCGTGGTGGTCGAGGGCTGCGGCTCCAACGGCTGCGAGTACATGACGGGCGGCACGGCGGTCATCCTCGGCCGCGTCGGCGACAACTTTGCCGCCGGCATGACGGGCGGCATGGCCTACGTCTACGACCTGGACGACAGCCTGCCGCTGTACATCAACGACGAGAGCGTGATCTTCCAGCGCATCGAGGTCGGCCATTACGAAAGCCAGCTCAAGCACCTGATCGAGGAGCATGTGGCGGAGACGCAGAGCCGCTTCGCCGCCGAGATCCTCAACGATTGGGCGCGTGAGGTGACCAAGTTCTGGCAGGTTGTTCCGAAGGAAATGCTGAACCGCCTGGAAGTGCCGGTCCATCTGCCGAAGGCCATCTCGGCGGAGTAAAACCCGCGGCGTAAATCTCAGGTCGATTGCGCATATGCGAAACGGCGGTCCGGGGCAACCGGGCCGCCGTTTTTCACGCCGGCCGCGCCATGGCCGTCCTTTTCAGGGCGCCGTTCCCTGGAATAATCTGGTTGGGAATAATCTGGTTCGGCACGGGTTGTTAGGACCGCCTGGGGGCATCCGCAACCACACGGGAGGGCGTCATGCCGGCAGAGGACGGCTTGCGCATCAACATTCGCTTCGCCACGGCGGCCGACGGGCCGCGCTGCGCCGACATCTTCCTGCACGGGCGTCGCGCCGCCTTTTCCTGGCAACCCCAGGACCGGTTCGGCCTGGACGACTACTACGACTGCGTGGATGGGGAAGAGGTGCTGGTGGCCGAGTTGGACGGGGCCGGAGCCGGCGCCTGGGCGACGACCCGGCTGGTCGTCGGCTTCATCTCCGTCGATGCCGGCGACCGTTTCATCCACACCCTGTTCATCGACCCGCTGTGGCGCGGGCAGGGCATCGGCAGCGCGCTGCTGCGCGAGGCGTTGAGCCTGCTGCGCGGCTCCGCCGAACTGGCCTGCGCCTCGCGCAACGCGGCGGCCCGCGCCTTCTACGAGCACAACGGCTGGACCCCGGTCCCCGACGCCGGTCCGGAGGGCGACGCCGCCCCCCTGGTGGTCTACCGCAAATCCGCCCTTTGACACCCTCCCGGCACGGTTGATCCATAAGCCGAAGGAGCGGCGTCACAGGCCAAAGCGCAGACTGTTTTCCACGCTTCCCATACGCTACAGTCCGGCCCGGCATGCGGACACTCCATCACCACCCCCTCCATCCCTTGTCCCGCGTCGCGCGGGTGATGCTGGCCGAGAAGGGTCTTCCCTTCGACTCGGTCATCGAGAAGCCGTGGGAACGGCGCGAGGATTTCCTGATGCTGAACCCCGCCGGCGAGCCGCCGGTGCTGGTGGAGGAGGACGGAACCGTCGTGGCCGGCGGGCTGCCCGTTCTGGAGTATCTGGAGGAGGCCTACCCCGACGTGGCGCTGATGCCGCGGGAGGTGGCGGCCCGCGCCGAGGTGCGCCGGATCGTCGACTGGTTCACCCGGACCTTCGACCGCGAGGTGACCGAGAATCTGGTCGGCGAGAAGCTGATCAAGCGGCTGTCCGGCCAGGGCCACCCCTACGCCCCGGCGATCCGCGCCGGGCTGGCGAACATCCAGTACCACATGGAATACATCGCCTTCCTGTCGGAACGTCGCCCTTGGCTGGCCGGCTCCAGCTTCACGGTGGCCGACATCGCGGCGGCGGCGGCGCTGTCCTGCGTCGATTACGTGGACAACGTGCCGTGGGACAAGGTGCCGGAGGCCAAGGACTGGTACGCCCGCATCAAGTCGCGCCCCAGCTTCCGCGGCCTGCTGACCGACAGCATCCCCGGCTGCCCGCCGCCCCGCCATTACGCCGACCTGGATTTCTGAATTTCCACACCATCCTTGCGGGAAAATACCGGACCAATCTCTCCCGATCCGATCTGTCCGACCGGGATAGGCCCCGCCAAAGGAGGGAACCCCATCCGTACCGGTCTGTTTCGCTTTTGTAGCAGAACGGCAGAGGAGGATGGGGGCATGGCCCAACACGACTACGTGCGTCACACGCTCGATTGCCTGGAGGAGGCGCAAGCGGCCCTGCGGCTTGCCCAACGCAAGGGCCAGATCGCGCCGGAGGACGAGGACCAGCTGTCCCGCCGCCTCGAAGGAATCACCGAACGCATCGCCCAGGTTCAGGAGATGCATTGAGCCGGGCCCGGCGCGGCCTGCGGCGACTCCGTCGCCTCAGGCTACGCCCGCCATCCGCAGCGCCACGCCGGCCAGCGCGCAGGCGCCCAGGGTGGGCAGCATCCCCGCCTTGAAGCGGAACACCGCCAGCACCGCCGCCACGGTCAGCGCCAGGGCGGGCAGGTTGACGCTGGCGAGAACGGGCAGGTCCAGCCTCATCCCGGCGACGGACACCGGTTCCAGGCGGGCGAACAGCGTGTGCAGGGCGAACCACAGCGCCAGATTCAGAATCACCCCGACCACCGCCGCGGTGATCGCCGACAGGGCGGCGCCGAGCATCCGGTTGCCGCGCAGCGCCTCGACATAGGGCGCGCCGAGGAAGATCCACAGGAAGCAGGGCACGAAGGTGACCCAGGTGGTCAGCAGCCCGCCCAACACCCCGGCCAGCAGCGGCGGCAGCGCCCCCGGATCGCGCAACGCGCCGAGGAAGCCGACGAACTGCACCACCATGATCAGCGGCCCCGGCGTCGTCTCGGCCATGCCCAGCCCGTCGAGCATCTCGCCGGGACGGAGCCAGCCATAGGTCTCCACCGCCTGCTGCGCCACATAGGCCAGCACGGCGTAGGCGCCGCCGAAGGTCACCACCGCCATCTTGGAGAAGAAGACGGCGATGCCGGTGAACGTGTTGTCCGGCCCCAGCGTCAGCAGCAGCCCCAGCACCGGACCCAGCCACAGGGCGAGGCAGACCGCCCCGACCCGCAGCGACCAAGCGGCGGAGGGCCGCGCGTGGTCCGGCGTATCCTCGCCCAGCAGGCTGCTCCCGTGCGTGGACGCAGCCGCCCCGTGGGGCATCGGCCGGAAGGCGGAGACGCCCAGCCGCGCCCCACCCAGTCCGATCAGCGCGGCGGTCAGGATGATAAGGGGAAACAGGACGTCAAAGGCGAAGATCGCCAGGAAGGCCGCCGCCGACAGGGCGACCATTGCCCCATTCTTCAGCGTGCGCCGCCCGACGCGGACCACCGCCTCCAGCACAACGGCGAGCACCGCCGCCTTCAGCCCGAAGAACAGCCCCTGCACCGCCCCGGTGTGCCCCAGCGTCGCGTAGATCAGGCTGAGCGCCATGATGGCCAGCGCGCCGGGCAGGACGAACAGGACGCCGGCGATCAGCCCGCCCACCGTCCGGTGCATCAGCCAGCCGATGTAGACGGCCAACTGCTGCGCCTCCGGCCCCGGCAGCAGCATGCAGTAGTTCAGGGCGTGGAGGAACCGCTCCTCGCCGATCCACTTCTTCTCGTCCACCACGATGCGGTGCATCATGGCGATCTGGCCGGCCGGCCCGCCGAAGCTCAGCGCCGCGATCCGCGCCCAGACCCGCGTGGCCTCGCCGAGGCTCACCCCGTGGCCGGCGGTGTCCGCACCGGGTGCGTTGGCGCTGTCCGCCTGGGTCATGCGTCGTCTCCGGAGCACGCGAAGGGGCGCCATTCAGACCACAAGGGACGGTCCGCCGCCAGCGCGGAGATGTGACGGAAATATTGCGCCGGTCAGGAGGGCGCCGCCGCGGGCAGGACCAGCTCCACCCGCAACCCGCCGAGCGGCGAATCGCCCAGCCGCAGGTCGCCGCCGTAGAGCCGCGCCACGTCGCGCACCACGGCCAGGCCGAGGCCGCTGCCCGGCGTGCTTTCGTCCAGCCGCACGCCGGGGGCCAGCACGGCGTCGCGCCGGTCGGCGGGCAGGCCCGGTCCGTCGTCGTCCACCACCACCGCCAGCATCCCGCCCGCCTCCAGCCGCGACGCCACCTCCACCCGCGACCCCGCCCATTTCATGGCGTTGTCCAGCAGGTTGCCCAGCATCTCGTCGAGATCCTCGCGCTCCCCGGCGAAGACATGCTCGCGCGGGACGCGGACGGTGACCGCCACCCGTCCTCCCCCCCGGCCTCCGCCCTGGAGCTTGTCCATCACCCGCGCCAGCGCCGCGGCGCGGTCGGCCACCGGGGTGGCGACGCCGGGCAGGCCGCGGGCGGCGGCGGCGCGGGCGCGGGCCATGTGGTGGTCGATGTGGCGGCGCATCTCCGCCACCCGCCGGGCGGCCGCCTCCCCCTCCGCCTCGTTCGCCAGCACGGCGAGGTTCGTCTTCAACGCGTGGGCGAGATTCCCGGCCTGGAGCCGCGCCCGCACCACCACCTCCTCCGAATGGTCGAGCAGGGCGTTCAGGTCGTCGAGCAGCGGCTGCACCTCGCGCGGGGAGTCGCCGCCGAAGCGCTTCCGGCGCCCGGCCCGCACCGCCGCCAGTTCGGCGCGCAGCCGCACCAGCGGGCGCAGCCCCACCGACACCTGGACCACCGCCGCGGCGATCAGCGCCAGCGCCAGCGCCCCCAGCGACAGCCAGAGCACCCGATTGAAGTCGGCCACCACCGCCCGCAGTTCCGCCTCATCCTGCGCCACCGCCATGCGCAGGGGTGCGGTCCCGTTGGGAAGGGTCACCGCGCGCTCCAGCACCGACAGATGGCGCCCGGCGGGCCCGACGACGCTGTGGCGGTGGATGTCGCCGTCGGCAACCTCGTCCGGCGGCAGGGCCAGCGCCTCGTCCCACAGCGAGCGGGAGCGCAGGAGCGGCGCATTCCCCGGCCCGACCTGCCAGTAGAGCCCCGACAGCGGCCGGCGGAAGCGCGGGTCGCTGAGCGGCTGGCGCAGCACCGGCGCGCCGTCCGCCCCCAATTCGGTCAGCGCGGCCAGTTGGTCGAGATGGTTGGTCAGCTCCGCCTCGAAGCGGCGGGCCACATGGTCGCGGAACAGGCCGGACAGCACCAGCCCGGCCAGCGCCAGAGCCAGCGCGATCCACACCGCCGCCCCGGCCAGCAGGCGGAAGCGCAGCGACCCGGTCAGCCGCCGCCCATCCCCGCTCACGGCGCCTCCAGCTTGTAGCCGAGCCCGCGCACGGTCTTGATCAGGTCGGCGCCCAGCTTGCGGCGCAAGCGGCCGACGAAGACCTCGATGGTGTTGGAATCGCGGTCGAAATCCTGGGCGTAGATGTGCTCGGTCAGCTCCGTGCGCGAGACGAGCTGCCCCTTGCGGTGCATCAGGTAATCGAGCACGCGGAACTCGTGCCCCGTCAGATCCACCGTCTGCCCGTCCAGCGTGACCCGGCCCGAGCGGGTGTCCAGCACCACCCCGCCGCAGGCGATCTCCGCCGAGGCGTGGCCCTTGGAGCGGCGGATCAGCGCGCGGATGCGGGCGAGCAGCTCCTCCATGCTGAAGGGCTTCGCCAGATAGTCGTCGGCCCCGGCGTCGATGCCCTGGACCTTCTCCGTCCAGGCGCCGCGGGCGGTCAGGATGATGACCGGTGCTGTGATCCCGCCCGCGCGCCAGGAGCGCAGCACCGTCAGCCCGTCGACCCGCGGCAGGCCGAGGTCGAGCACGATGGCGTCGTAGGGCTCCGTCTCGCCGAGGAACTGCCCCTCCTCGCCGTCGGCGGCGCGGTCCACGGCGTAGCCCTCGCCCTCCAGCCGCTCGGCGAGCTGCTGGGCGAGCGCCGGATCATCCTCGACGACGAGCAGGCGCATGGCGCTCACCTCTTCCCATGATGGCTGCCCTCGCCCTTCCCGTTGCGCCCGCGCACCCGCAGCAGGTCGCCGGTGGCGGCGTCGTATTTCAGCTTCAGGACGCGGCCTTCGGCGGTGATGGTCTTGATCTCGTAGACGATCTGCCCGTCCTCGTCCTCGAACTCGACGTCCAGGATGTCGCCGGGGAAATCGGCCTGCGCGCGGGCCACGATGACCTCCAGCGGCAGCGCCCGGCCCGACCGGAACGCTTCCCGCGCCCGCTCATGGTCGCGGTCGTCATCGGCCGCCGCCGGCAGGGCGGCACCGGCGAGGGCGGCGAGGAGGGCCAGGGACAGCAGGACGGCGCGGGCGGCGTTCATGGTCGGAACCGGCGGGCGAAAGGACATCCCCAGTTAGCACAAAGCGGGCTGAACGGCACCTGAACGAACCGCTCAGGCTCCGTTCAGCGGGGGCGGCGCAGTCTCCACGGCAACGACCCCACCGGACCGGAGACCGCCGATGATCCGCAGGATGCTGACCCACACCGCCGCCGCGACGCTCGTTATCGCCGTGGCGGCCTTCGCCTTCCAGGCCCTTGCCGGTGGGGAGGGCGTCGCCCGCACCGCCGGGTCGCTGGCCACCGCCATCGCGGGGGGCGATCATGACGCCGACTGATCCCCGCCCCACCACGGCGCGCCGCACGCCGGGTCGGCTGCTGTTCCTGTTCGCCTTCCACGCCGCACTGTCGGGCGCCTTCATCGTCGCCTACCTCACGGGGGACGAGGACACCTACGCCATGCATCAGGTCGCCGGCTACACGGCGCTGGCCGCGCTGGCGGTGCGGCTCCTGGCCGGGGTGCTGATGCCGGTGGGGCCGCTGCGCCTCCCGCGCCCCTCCCTGAGCGTGACATTGGACTGGCTGCGCCGGGTGGCTTCGGGCGAGGCGCGGGCCTGGGGGCAGCGCCGCCCGCTGCTCGCCTGGATGGCGCTGGCGCTGCTGGCCGTGGTCGGCGCCGCCACGCTCAGCGGAGCGATCGCCGACTTTGTCATCCCGTTCGAAAAACTGCACGAGGCGCTGGGCGAGGCCTCCCTGCCCGTCGTGCTGGCCCATGTCGCCCTGGTCGTCGCGTTGCTCGGCCTGAAGACCGTCGCCGGCCGGCGCGCCCGCTCCAACATCCGCCACGAGGTCACCGCACCATGATCCGCTTCCTTATGCCGACGCTGGCGGTCTTCGCCGTGGGTGGGGCCATCGCCGCCACCGCGAACCCGGCCCGCACCGCCCTGCTCGACGGCTACGCCGCCCAGGCGAAAGCGCAGTCGGCGACCTTCGCCGGCTTCTCCGCCGAGCGCGGACGCGCCCTCTATCTCGGCCCGCACACCGGCGGCAAGCCGGAGACAAACGCCTGCGCCGCCTGCCACACCCCCAATCCCACCGCCCAGGGCCGCCACCAGCGGACCGGGCGCGCGATCGAGCCGATGGCCGTCTCCGCCACCCCCAAGCGCTTCACCGACCCTGCGGAGGTGGAGAAGCGCTTCGACCGCGACTGCCCCAACGTCCTCGGCCGCGCCTGCACGGCGCAGGAGAAGGGCGACTTCATCACCTATCTCGCCGGACAGTGAGGACCCCCACCATGCCCCGCCGGCTCGCCGCCGCGTCCGTCCTGCTTCTGCTGTCCGGCGTCACCTCCTCGGCCAACGAGTTCGAACGCGTCCGCCCCGTCACCAACGACGCCACCCGCAAGGAATGCGGAGAATGCCACATGGCCTTCCAGCCCGGTCTGCTGCCGGCGGGAAGCTGGACCCGGATCATGGACGGGCTGGACGACCATTTCGGCGAGAAGGCCAGCCTGCCGCCCGGACCGGCGACGGAGATCCGCGCCTATCTGACCGGCAACGCCGCCGGACGCGGCGATCCAGCGCTGCTGCGCATCACCGAACAGCGCTGGTGGCTGCGCGAGCACCGCTTCCGCCCGGAGGTCTGGCTGCGCAAGGACGTGCTGTCCAAGGCCAATTGCGAAGCCTGCCACCGCGACGCCGCCCGTGGCCTCTATGACGATGACTGACGGGACAAAGCGTTGCCGCGACGGTTGTCTTCGGGAGCGATCAGAGAGGGAGGAGCATCATGGACCACGACACCTTCAACATGGGCATCCGGAAGTACCTGAAGGTCGTCGGCGTCACCTCGCAGCGCGAGATCGAGCGCGCCGTGACCGAAGCGATCGAGTCCGGAAAGCTGAAGGGCAACGAGACGCTCCAGGCCCGCGTCGTGCTGACCGTCGAGGGCATTGGGCTGGAGCATGAGATCAAGGGGGAGATCGCGTTGGAGTAGCGGGGAAGTGCTTGCGACGCCCCCACCCAACCCTCCCCCGCTAACGCAGGGGAGGGCTTAAAAAAACCTCCCTCCCCCGCCCAGCGGGGGAGGGCCGGGGTGGGGGCAACGGCGCCCACACCTCACCCCATCACCAACCCGCCATCCACATACAGCACCTGCCCCGTCATGAAGCGGCTCCAGCCGGACGCCAGGAACAGCACCGGGCCGGTCACGTCCTCCGGCGTGGCGATGCGGCGCAGCGGAGTCTGTGCAACGATGGCGTCCTTCACGTCCTCCTTCGTCGCCCGGCTGGCGTCGGTGGGGTAGACCAGCCCCGGCGCCACGCAATTGACGCGGATGCCCAGCGGCCCCAGCTCCGCCGCCAGATTGCGGCTGAAGCCGACCAGCGCCGCCTTGGCCGTGGTGTAGTCGTGATAGGGCACGGTGGGCCGGGCGACGAGGTCGGTCGCCATGTTCACGATGCTGCCGCCGGGCCGCCGCCGCATCACCGGCAGCACCGCCCGGCAGACGTTGTAGGTGCCGAGCAGCGCCCCATCCACCTGCCCCCGGTAGTCCGCCCAGTCGGTGTCCCAGAACAGCTTGCGCTTCTCCGGGTCGAAGGCGTAGGGGCGGAAGGCGTTGTTCACCACCACGTCGATCTTGCCGAACTCCTCCGCCGTGCGCTCCACCATGCGCTGCACCGCGTCGGCGTCGGTCACGTCGGCCTGCACCGCCCAGGCGTCGCCGCCCGCCTCGCGGCAGGCCGACGCCACCGCCTCGGCGGCGTCCCCATTCTGGAGGTAGTTGACGGCGACCGCCGCCCCCTCCGCCGCGAAGGCCTTGGCGATGGCCGCGCCGATGCCGCGGCTGGCGCCGGTGACGAGGACGGTCTTGTCGCGGAAATCCATGGCGGGCCAAGCCTTCCTTACTCGGGGATCAGGTCGGACTGGACCAGCTTGCCCATGTCGAGGTCCGCCGCGATCAGGCCGAGCTGCTTGAAGGTGTCCGCCCCCTTCTGCATCAGTTCCGGGTCGAAGTGGCCGAGGCCCTTGGCCTTGGTCGTCTCCGACACGCTGGATTCGTTGCGCAGCTTGATGATGGCGAGGTTGGTGGCCTCGTCACGGCCGTTGATGGCGCGGGTCACGGCGAGGCGGGCGGCTTCCTCCGGCTCGGCGATCATCCAGGCGGCGCTGTCGCGGTAGGCGGCGAGGAAGCGCTTCAGAACGTCCTTCTTCGTGCGGTAGGTCTCCTCCGTCACCACGAAGATGTCGGAGGGCAGGTTCAGCGTGTCCTTGACCTCGATGACGTTGATGTCCTTGAGCCCCTTCTGCATCCCGACATACAGGCCGGTGTCGGTCGCCGCGGTGGCGTCCACCTGCCCCTGGATGACGGGGGCGAAGTTCAGCAGGCCGGTCACCTCGATGGTCACGTCCTTTTCGCTCAGCCCCACCTGATGCAGCAGCACCTGGAGGTTCTGGCGCGTGCCGCTGGACAGGCTGTAGACGCCGATGCGCTTGCCCTTGAGGTCTTCGGGCTTGGTGATGTTCCGCTCCTTCGGCGACACCACGTTGAAGACGTTCTGCGGGTAGATGTTGTAGATGGCGATCAGCTTCTCGCCCTTGTCGAGCGCCAGATAGAAGGAGGCCGGGTCGGTGAAGGCCACGTCGGCCTGACCGGTCAGCATGTTCTGGATGGCCGAGCCGCCGCCGGTGCCCGGCACATAGCCGAGATCGATCCCCTTGGCCTTGAAGAAGCCCTTGTCCGGCTCGGCCAGCAGGTTGGTGATCTCGCTGATCGGCTGGCTCCAGCCCGCCACGGTCACCTTGTCGAGCGCCAGCGCGGGGGAGGACAGCAGGAAGGCGGAAACGGCGACGGCACCCAGGGTGCGCAGGAACCCGAACATCGTGTGATTATCCTTTCCACGGACGGCGCAGCAGCCACCGTTCGAGCCCGGCGGCGGCCTGATAAACGATCATGCCCAGCACCGTGATGACGATGAACAGGGCGAACATCATGGTCGAATCCATCATCCCCTGCGCCGCGATGATCGAGGCGCCCAGCCCCTGCCGGCCCCCGATGAACTCGCCGACGACGGCGCCGACCAGCGCCAGCACCACGGCGACGCGCAAGCCCGCCAGGATCACCGGCAGGCCGGAGGGAATCTTGAGGCGCAGCAGGGTTTGCAGGCGCGTCGCCCGCAGCATCCGGAACAGCTCCCGCTTGTTGGGATCGACCTGCTGGAGGCCGGTCATGGTGTTTTCCAGCAGCGGGAAGAAGCAGATCAGCGCCGTGATGACGACGGTCGAGGTCATGCCGAAGCCGAACCAGACGATGAACAGCGGCCCCAGCGCCAGCTTCGGCACCACTTGGCTGGCGAGGATGTAGGGGTAGAACAGGCGGCGCAGCACCGGCACCTCGGCCAGCAGCACCCCGGCGAGGAAACCCACGGTGCAGCCGGCGGCGAGGCCCATCGCCATCTCCGCCGTGGTGACCCAGAGGTGCGGCAGCAGATAGCCCCCGGCCAGCCCGTCCCACAGCGTGCGCAGCACCGCCGAGGGCAGCGGCACGACCAGCGCCGACACTCCCGCCACCCGGCAATAGACCTCCCACCCCGCCAGCAGCAGGACGAGCAGCAGGGCGGAGGCGGCACGCACCATCACGACGCGCGCTCCAGTGCCACGCCGGAGCCCGCGCCATCCATGGCGTGG
The DNA here is from genome assembly GCF_007827815.1 of Azospirillum brasilense. Lineage (GTDB taxonomy): Bacteria > Pseudomonadota > Alphaproteobacteria > Azospirillales > Azospirillaceae > Azospirillum > Azospirillum brasilense_C. The sequence goes on along the minus strand of NZ_VITH01000013.1, from coordinate 65,682 downwards.
CGCAGCTCCAGGCACAGGGCGTTGAAGCGGGGGCTGTAGCGGACGTCGCGCCCGCGCGGGCGGGCCAGCGGCACCGGCAGGGCGTGGCGCAATTGCCCGCCCTCCATCACCGCCACCCGGTCGGCCAGATAGACCGCCTCCGCGATGTCGTGGGTGACGAACAGCACGGTGGTGCGGTGCCGGGCGCAGAGCTTCAAGAGGTCGTTCTGCAACTCCTCCCGCGTGATGGCGTCGAGCGCGGCGAAGGGCTCGTCGAGCAGGAGCAGCGGCGGTTCGGTGACCAGCGCGCGGGCCAGAGCGACGCGGCTCTGCTGTCCGCCCGACAGTTGGCTGGGGTAGCGCCCTTCGAGTCCGGACAGGCCGACGAGGTCCAGCAGCTCCTCCGCCTTGCGGCGGTCCGCCGGCTGCGGACGGCGCGTCAGCGACACCGGCAGCAGCAGGTTGTCGAGCACCGTCCGCCACTCCAGAAGCGTCGGCGCCTGGAAGACGAAGCCGACCTGGGCACCCGGCCCCCGCACCGGCTCCCCCTGGATGCGGACGGTTCCGGTCGAGGGGGCGAGCAGCCCGGCGACCAGCTTCAGCAGGGTCGTCTTGCCGCAGCCGCTGCGCCCGACCAGCGCGTGGAACTCGCCCTCCCCGATGGTCCAGTCGATGCGGTCCAGGATGGTGCCGCCGCTCGGGACGCCGTAGCCGGCCTGTTCGATGCTGACGAAGCTCATGGCCGGGCGCCTCAATCCGTGTAGGGAGCGAACGCGTCCGCCGCCCGTTCCGCCGAGCCTTCGATCTCGGTCATGGTGACGAGGTCCAGCAGGTTGAACCGCCCGTCATGGTGCCAGCCCGCTTCCGGCGCGGTCATGCGGCCGAGCGCGCAGAGGCGCGTCACACCGACCGCCCCCAGCGCTCCGGCGAGCGCGAACAGCTCCTCCGGCGCGGCGGCGATGCCCACGGTCTGGAGGAAGGCGCGGTAGGGCGCCAGCCCCGGCACCGCCTCGGCCAGCCGGTCCACCGCCACCACCGTCACCGTGCGGTTCAGCCCGCAAGGCGAGAGACCGTCCGCGGCGTCCGTGTAGGCGACCGCCCAGCTTCCCGCCGGATCGCCCAGCAGGGCGCGGCTGGGGTCGGCAAAGCCCTTCGTCTCCTCCGCGTTGCGCCAGGACGCGACGCTGCCCGCCTCGCCCATCGACAGAGGGCGGCGCGGGAACTTGCTGCCCAGCGCGTCCAGCTCGTGCGCCAGATAGCCGGCGAATTCACGCGGCGACACCCGCCCGCCGCGCTCCACGAAAAAGGTCTGGGGCGAGTAGCAGCCCTGCTGGTCGTAGCGCGCCACGTCGTAGGCCGCCTGCCGCGCCACCGCCCCCGCCTTCCCGGCGTCGAGCGCGGAGCGGGCGACCATGCCGAAGCTGATCTTGTGACCGTAGGGCAGGAAGCCCGTGGTGATCGGCACCCGCGCCCGGATGGCCTCCAGCGCGTCGTTGCCGCCATAGGCGACCACTGTGTCGGCGCGGCCCAGCCACGCGCGCTCCGCCGCTTCGTCGCCGCCCTTCCACCAGACGATGGCGATGCAGTCGGCCAATTGCGGATCAATCTCCGCCAGGATCTGCGCGAACCAGCCGGCGAACAGCGGCTCGGCGCTCGGCAGCTTGCCGACCGTGCCGGCCTTCACCAGCAGGCCGGAGATCAGGCTCCACAGCGGCAGGCCCGGCACGTTGCCCGCCCAGACATGCAGCAGCAGTTCCGGCCCGAAGGCGCGGGCGAAGCCGCCCTTGGGCATGGGCTGAAAATCGTCGAGCACCGCCGGGTTGGCGAAATCCTCGGCGATGAATTTCCGAAGCTCCGGCCCGCGGAAGGTCTTCAGATAGCCGGTCAGCCCCAGCCGGACCATCTCCGCGTCGTAGCCGGTGACCAGCGGCAGCAGCCGTTCCGCCTTTCGCCGCCACGGGTCGTCGCGGTCGAGCAGCCGGGCGACGGCGCGGTCGATGGTGGCGGCGATCTCCGCGACGGTGCGGTTTCTCAAGAAAGTCCGCGCGTTGGCCCGCACCCGCTCCGCCAGTTCGGCGATCTGGGCCTCGCCCAGCACCGGCACCGCCACGTCGAGCGTCTCGGCGCCGCGCCGGAAGGTCAGCGTCCGCCAGTCCACCGCGTCGGCGGACAGTCCCGGCAGATGCCCGGCGCGTTCCATCAAGTCGCCCGCGCCGCTTTGAGGAAGTCTTCGACCGCCATGGAGCAGCCCTTGGCGTCCGCCCCATCGGCCCGGCCAAGAAGCTGGAAGCCGCCATCCACCTCCACCCCCGCATCCTCGGTCAGGATGGCCGACGCGCAGTTGAAATGGGCCAGATCGTGATGGACCAGAACGCCGACGCTGCCGCGCGGCACCTCCTGCCCGGTCAGCGGGTTGATGACCCGGCTGCGGATCCAATGCGGGCCGGACTTCACCGACGGGCAGGCCTCGTTGCCGTCGTCGTAGAACTGGGTGCTCAGCTCGGTCATGCCGTACATGTTGATGCACAGCCGGCGCGGCACGCCGAAGGTCGCGGACAGGCGGTCGTAGAACTCCTCCGCCGCCATCTCGCGCGACTGGCCCTTGAAACCGCCGGTGTCGAGGATGCGGCTGCCCGCCGGCAGGGCGAAGCTCCGCCCCCGCTCGGCCAGCGCGTCCATCAGATGCACGACGCTGAAGCTCGCCCCCAGCAGGGCATAGGGTTCGCCGGTGGCCTCGGCGCGGGACAGCTCGGCGGTGGCCCCGTCCACGTCCAGCCCGGCGTCGGAGACGAAGTACCGGCTCTCCGCCGTCCCGAATTCGCTCTTGGCCAGCGCCAGATAATGGGCGAGCGAGGAGTTGGGCATCGCCTGCTCGGTCGGGAACAGGATGCCCATGCGCAGCCGATCATGCTCACCCATAAAGCGGCGGCGGAAGTTGACGGTCATCGAGCGGTCGTAGACCGCCAGCGTCGGGTGATGGCTCTTGCCCCGCACGCCCTTGGTGGTGCCGCTGGTCATGAAGACGTGCGGGCATTCCTCCGGCGGGCGCCCGCTCAGCGTCAGGTCCTTGAAGGCGCTGATCGGCACGGCGGGCACGTCGCGCCAGCTCTTCACCGTGCGCAGGGTGCGCGCGCGCTGGGTGGCGAAGCGGCGGTAGGGGGCGTTGGTCTCGAACTGGTGGGCGAAGACGGCCAGCGCCATGCGGTTGAACGCCTCCTCGTCCGCCTCTCCGGCGGCGATGAAGGCCAGCAGCTCTTCGACAAGTCGGGCTTCGGTCACGTCCGCACACCTTTTGCAACGCCAACAAACTGTTGCCGGGACAAGCGGTGTCTGGATGGAATGGGGGTACGCCGTGCCGCCCTTCAGTCCCGTCCCTACGCCGGTATGACCCGGATCAGGTTCGATGGGTCACCGCGTTGTCCGGATGAAAGCGCCGGACCGGCGGAGTCTCAGCCTCCTAGCGAGGCCCCCCAGGGAACATTCGCAAGCTAAGGGACCGGCCCCCGCCCGTCAAGGAGGTCGGGCTCTGAGACGGACTGCTCAAGGATGGCCGGCGCTCCGCCCGTGGCAGCCCCACAACCGCCGTGATAGGATCCGCGCCCGCGGGCGGCCGACGCCGGCGGCAGAACGGGGAACGGGATGGTGAGGATCGAGGACTGCACGCTGGTGTTCGCCGACACGGCGAACCACGCCCTGGTCGAGATGGCCATCCGGGACAGCATCGCCGCCTGCCGCTTCTCCAGCGTCCTGCTCCTTTCCGACCGCGACCCGAGGATTCCCGGCGTCGATTTCCACCGCATCGCCCCGATCAACGACATCGACGACTATTCGGACACCATCAACGTCCGCCTGCGCCGGCTGGTGACGACGAAGCATGTCCTGATCGCGCAGTGGGACGGCTTCGTCGCCGATCCGCAGGCCTGGACGGAGGCGTTCCGCGCCTTCGACTACATCGGCGCCCGCTGGGGCTGGTACGACGACGGCATGACGGTGGGGAACGGCGGCTTCTCCCTGCGCTCCGCCGCCCTGCTCGACCGGCTGCGCGACCTGCCTTTCGAAGCCGGCATCCCCGAGGACCACGTCATCTGCCGGACCGAGCGCCCGGCGTTGGAGAAGGCCGGCATCCGCTTCGCCCCGGAGACGGTGGCCGACCGCTTCGCCTTCGAGCGGACGCCGGTGCCGGGACCGGCCTTCGGCTTCCACGGCCTGTTCAACTTCGGCAAGGTGCTGGGGGACCGCGCGCTGGAGGAGCGGATCGAGGTGATGGACGGCCCGCTCCTCGACCGGCGGGAGTACACGGACCTGATGACCAGCCTCGCGCTGTCCGGACGCAAGGCCCCCTTCGCCTCCATGGTCCGCAAGCTGGTGGCGCGGCGGGACGAGACGGTCCTGCGCTCCCAGATCACCGAATGGACGACCGGTGCCGCGCGGGACTATGTGCTGGCCCTGGCCGATGCCGTGCAGACGACGGCGGCGCCGGGGTCGCGCTGGCCGGCGGTGACCACGCCGCAGCGCCGCCAGCCGAAGATCTACGACTGCTTCACCTTCCACAACGAACTCGACCTTCTGGAGCTGCGCTTCCGCGAGCTGTACGACACCGTCGACCAGTTCGTGATCGTCGAGGCCAAGCAGACCTTCACCGGCGCGACCAAGCCCCTGCATTTCATGGAGGAGCGCGACCGCTTCCTGCCCTTCCTGGACAAGGTGAAGCTGATCGTCGCCCCCGACTTCCCGGAAACCGACAATCCCTGGGTGCGCGAGCGGGCGCAGCGGAACGCCATCGCGCTCGGGCTGGACAAGGTGGAGCCGGACGACATCGTCGTCGTCTCCGACGTGGACGAGATTTTGCGCGCCCGCTCGCTCGCGTCGCTGCGCGACAGTTCGGCGATGATCGCCGGGTTCCGCGTGCCGCTGTTCTACTTCAAGGTCAACTTCATGAACGTGGAGGGCGAGAACTTCTCGGTCTTCCCCGTCGCCGTCCGCGGGCTGATGGCCCGGATGACCACGCCGCAGCAGATCCGGGAGAGCCGCGGCACGCTGGACCGCTACACCCCCGAGACCCGGCCCGCCTACGTGGACATCCTGCCCCACGCGGGCTGGCATTTCTCCTACATCGGCGACGACGCCGCCATCCGGCACAAGATCCAGAGCTTCTCGCACCAGGAGCTGAACCGCGACGACATTCTCGACGGCATCGACGTGCCGCGCTTCCTCGCAGAGGGCAGCGACCTCTTCAACCGTCCCGGCTACCGCTGGCAGTCCGTGGAGCTGAACGACTATTTCCCGGCGAACCTCCTGGGTGACCGCGAGCGCTGGTCGGACTTCATCGCCGAGGAGGTCGGCGGCCGGGTCACCTGGAAGTAGCCGGCGCTCTTTCCCCTACACCTCCCGCCGCAGCAAAGACAGGGCGGCCATCGCCATGACCTGCGCAGAATGGACCATATCGTCGATGTCCACATACTCGTCCGGCTGGTGGGCCAAGTCGAGGATGCCGGGACCGTAGGCGATGCAGTCCTTGAGATGCCCGACCCGCGCGATGTGCTTCTGGTCGTAGGTGCCGGGGGACACCACCTGCGCCGCCGGGCGGCCCAGCACCGTCTCGATGGCCGCCCCCACCGCACGCACCACCGGCGCATCGGCGTCGGTCAGGGTGGGCAGGAAGGCCAGCACCTCGCGCAGCTCGTAATCGAAGCCGGTGCGTTCGCGGCGCAGACCCTCCAGGATGCCGACGATCTCCGCCCGTACCTCCTCCGGGTCCTCCTCGATCAGGTAGCGGCGGTCGATGACCATGCGGCAGCGGTCGGGCACCATCGGGCTGGGCAGGCCGCCATGATCCTCCGGCTGGCCGCCGTGGATGGCGTTGATGTTCAAGGTGGACTGCCGCGCCCCTTCCGGGACCACCGGCATGGTCGTGCGCTTGGCGGCCAGACGGGGGATCAGCTCCGTCTCGATCCGGTGCAGCACGGCCCCCATGTGGCGCACCGCGCAGTTGCCGAGGAAGGGCATGGAGCCGTGGGCGACGCGGCCCTTCGTCTCGATCTCCGCCCACCAGACGCCGCGGTGGCCGATGCACACGCGGTCGACGTTCAGCGGTTCCGGGATGATGACGTGATCGACCCGCGGGCGGGAGAAGTAGCCGAGCGTGGCGAGATGCCCGACCCCGCCGTAGCCGCCGGACTCCTCGTCCACCGTGCCGGAGATTTCCAACGCGCCGGGGAAGGGGATGCCCGCCTCCAAAATCGCTTCCACGGCGATGATCGAGGCGGCGATCCCGCCCTTCATGTCGCAGGCGCCGCGGCCGTAGACGCGCCCGTCCTTTACGACGCCTTCGAAGGGATCGACCGTCCAGCCCTGGCCGGCGGGCACCACGTCGATGTGGCCGTTGAAGTGCACGCAGGGGCCGGGCTCGCGCCCCTCGACGCGGGCGACGACGTTGGTGCGCGGGTAGCGGTCGCTGTCGCCCGGCGCGCCGTCGGCCCGCACATACTCCACGGCGAAGCCGCGCCCGGCCAGCCGGCGCCCGAGGAATTCCGCGCAGTCGGTGTAGACGTCGCCGGGCGGGTTCACGGTCGGGATGCGGATCAGGTCGCGGGTCAGCGCGACGAGGTCGTCGCGCCGCTCCGCGATGCGGCGGAACAGCGACTCCCGTTGATCGAGCGGCATGCATCCCCCCTGCGCACAATTGGTTGTGCGGAAGGATCGGTCATGCCGGCGCGCCTGTCGAGCGGTTCCGCGCCTCACTCCGCCGCATGATGCCGCAGCCGTCCGTCCTGATTGGCCTGCCCGTTGCGGAGCTGCTCCTCGTACCAGCGGCGGTGATGGTCCTTGGCCCAGTTCTCGTCCACCACGCCGCTGCCCATGGCGTCAAACGCGCCCTCCATGCCGATGGTGCCGATGTAGATGTGCCCGATGATCAGCGCGATCATCAGCGCGGCCACCACCCCGTGCGCCACATGCAGGATCTGCATGCCGCCGATCCCGGTAACGGCGAAGGGCATCATCAGCAGGAAGCCGGTGAGCGACAGCGCGAACCCGCCGAACACCACCGCCCAGAAGACGCCCTTCTGACCGGCGTTGAAGCGCCCGGCCTCCGGATGCTCGCCGGACTTGCTCAACACGCCGCCGAGCGTCTTCAGCCAGACGAGATCGGCCTTCTCCGGGATGTTGTCGCGCACCCACAGCACGAAGATCATCAGCAGGCCGAGGACGAAGGGCACGCTGAAGAAATTGTGCATGTACTTGCTGGCCTCGGCCAGCATCGTGAAGTTCGGGTGGCCGATCAGCGGGATCAGCAGCATGCGCCCGAAGGTCAGGATCAGCCCGGTCAGCGCCATCAGCAGGAAGCTGACCGCCGTCGTCCAGTGGGCGAAGCGGTCCATGCCGCTGAAGCGCGGCACCGGGCGCCCTGACCGACCGCCCTGGATGCGGATGGTGCCGCGGATCAGGTAGAAGATCGCCAGCACCGCGATCGGCCCCAGGATCAGCGCGCCGGCGATGATCTTCAGCCAGACCATGCGGAACTCGCGCCATTCCCGCCCTTCCGGCTGGACCAGGACGCCCAGCTTCGCGTCGGGAATGCTGACCCGCCCGGAGAGCTTGCCGTCCGGCGTCTGGTAGAGCTGCACCTCGTCCTTCGAGGTCGGCGAGGTCGGCCCCGGCGTCTGGTAGAACTGCGCCTGCACCGCCGGGGCGGCGAGCAGCAGAACGAACAGGACCAGCAGGGGGCGCAGGAGCTTCGTCATGGCGCGTCCTTCCCTAGAGAGTGTGCGCTTTGCCTTGGCGGGGGCTTTGCGTTGGAATGCTGTTGCCCCCTCCCCGGCCCTCCCCCGCTGCGCGGGAGAGGGGGCTGTACGCGAAGCGGCGGCAGTCCCCTCCACCGCGCCAGCGGGGGAGGGTTAGGGAGGGGGCAAAACCCCACCCTCTCAGCTCCCGCCGGTGCCCTCGCGGCCCGGGCTGAAGGCGTCGCCGCGGTCGTTCTGGCCATAGGCGGTCGACCAGCCCCAGGCGCCGGAGCCGTAGCCGCGGCGCACCGTCCGCTCCTTGTAGATGTCGGCCAGAACGTCCCCGTCACCGGCCATCAGCGCGCGGGTGGAACACATTTCCGCGCAGAGCGGCAGCTTGCCCTCGGCCAGCCGGTTGGTGCCGTACTTCTGGTACTCCTCCATCGTGTTGTCCTCTTCGGGACCGCCGGTGCAGAAGGTGCATTTGTCCATCTTGCCGCGCCCGCCGAAGTTGGTCGCTTGCGGGTACTGCGGCGCACCGAAGGGGCAGGCGTAGAAGCAGTAACCGCAGCCGATGCACAGGTCCTTCGAGTGCAGCACCACCCCGTCCGCCGTCTGGTAGAAGCAGTCCACCGGACAGACCGCCGCGCAGGGCGGGTCGTTGCAGTGCATGCAGGCCATGGAGATGGAGCGCTCGCCCGGCACGCCGTCCTTCAGCGTGATGACGCGGCGGCGGTTGATGCCCCAGGGGATGTCGTGCTCGTTCTTGCAGGCGGTGACGCAGGCGTTGCACTCAATGCAGCGTTCCGCGTCGCACAGGAATTTCATGCGGGCCATGGTTGTCTGTCCTCCTTGCGCGTCAGGCCGGTTCGACGCGGCACAGCGTCACCTTGGTTTCCTGCATGAAGGTCATGGGGTCGTAGCCGTAGGTCGTCACCCCGTTGGCCGGCTCGCCCAGAACGATGGGGTCGGTGCCGGGCGGGTAGTTCTCCCGCAGGCTGTTGCCCTGCCAGTAGCCGGAGAAGTGGAAGGGCATGAAGACCGTGCCGGTGCCGATGCGTTCGGTCACCAGGGCGCGCATCCGCGCCTTGGAGCTGTCCTCCGGCCCGTAGACCCAGACCATGCCGCCATCGCGGATGCCCAGACGCTCGGCGTCCTTGGGGTTGATCTCCACGAACATCGTCTGTTGCAGCTCGGCCAGCCATGGGTTGGAGCGGGTCTCCTCGCCGCCGCCCTCGTATTCGACCAGCCGTCCGGAGGTCAGGATGAAGGGGAAGCGCTGGCGGATGTCGCTGTCCGCGATCTTGAACTGGAGCGAGCGGGCGAGCTGCGGCAGGCGGTAGTCGCGCCGATCCTCGATCGCCGGGTATTCCTTCACCAGCTCCGGCCGCGGCGAGTAGATAGGCTCGCGGTGCAGCGGCACCGGGTCGGGCAGGTTCCAGGCGACGGCACGCGCCTTGGCGTTGCCGTGCGGCGAACACCCATGCTTCAGCGCGACGCGGATGATGCCCATGGACAGGTCGGTCTGCCAGCTCACCTCGTCCACCTTGTCGCCGCCGATGGCCTGGATGACGCGCATCTCCTCCGCCGTCAGGTCCTTGTCCCAGCCCAGCTTGCGCAGCATCGCCATGGTGAATTCGGGATAGCCGTCCTCGATCTCCGACCCCTTGGAATAGGAGCCGTCGGCGAGCAGGCTGACGCCGTTGCGCTCCACCCCGAAGCGGGCGCGGAAGACGCCGCCGCCCTCCATCACATGCTTGGAGGTGTCGTAGAGCACGGCGCAGCCGGGGTGGCGAAGCTCCGGATGGCCCCAGCAGGGCCAGGGCAGGCCGTAATACTCGCCCTTCAGCGGGCCGCTGGTCGCCTGCATGGTGATCTTGTCGAAGTCGGCCTGATGCTTCATGTGCATCTTCAGCCGCTCCGGCGACTGGCCGGTGTAGCCGGTGGACAGGCAGCCGCGGTTGATCTCGCGCAGGATGTCCTCGGGCACCGGGCGGGTCTCCTCCACCGTGATGTGCTTGAACATCTCGTCGGCGAAGCCGAACTTGCGGGCGAGCAGATAGATGATCGTGTAGTCGTCCTTGGACTCGAAGATCGGCTCCACGACCTTCTCGCCCCACTGCATCGACCGGTTGGAGCAGGTGCGCGAACCGTCCGTCTCGAACTGCGTGCAGGCGGGCAGGATGTAGGTGCCGTTCTTGCGTTCCTTGAAGGCGGCGAAGGTGGTCGGGTGCGGATCGGCGATGACCAGCAGGGACAGCTGCTCCAGCCCCTTCAGCATCTCCGGCATGCGGGTGACGGTGTTGCCGCCGTGGCCGAAGACGACCATCGCCTTCAGCGGCGACGGCTGCTGGATTTCCTCCGGCTTGTAGGTGACGCCGTCGAACCAGCGGGTGGTCGGGATGCCCTTGGCCTCCATCAGCTCCTTGGAGGAGAAGCGGGCCTTCATCCAGTCGTAGTCGACGTCCCAGACGCGGCAGAAATGCTTCCACGCCCCCTCGGCCAGCCCGTAGTAGGAGGGCAGCGTGGAGACGTCGAGCCCGAAGTCGGTGGCGCCCTGCACGTTGCAGTGGCCGCGGTAGATGTTGGCGCCGCCGCCGGCCACCCCGATGTTGCCCAGCGCCAGCTGCAGGATCGACAGGGCGCGGACGTTGGCGGTGCCGGTGGTCTTCTGGGTGATGCCCATGCACCAGATGACGGTGGACGGCCGGTTCTTCGCCAGCGCCTCCGCCACGCGGTAAAGCTGCTCGCCGGGCACGCCGCTGACCCGCTCCACCGTGGCGGGGTCCCACTTCTTCACCTCGGCGCGGATCTCGTCCATGCCGTACACGCGCTGGCGGATATACTCCTTGTCCTCCCAGCCGTTCTCGAAGATGTGCCAGAGGATGCCCCAGGTGACCGGGATGTCGGTGCCGGGACGGATGCGCACATAGTCGGTGGCATGGGCGGCGGTGCGGGTGAAGCGCGGGTCGATGACGATGAAGGGGGCGCGGTTGTGCTCCTTGCCGCGCAGCATGTGCGGCAGCGAGACGGGATGGGCCTCCGCCGGGTTGCCGCCGATGATCAGCAGCGCCTTGGAATTCTGGATGTCGTTGTAGCTGTTGGTCATCGCGCCGTAGCCCCAGGTGTTCGCCACCCCGGCGACCGTGGTGCTGTGGCAGATGCGCGCCTGATGATCGACGTTGTTGGTTCCCCAGAAGGCCGCCAGCTTGCGGAAGAGATAGGCGCCCTCGTTGGAGAATTTGGCGGAGCCCAGCCAGAATGTGGCGTCCGGCCCGGACTGTTGGCGGATCTCCAGCAGCTTGGTCCCGATCTCCTCGATGGCCTGATCCCAGGAGATGCGCTGCCACTGGCCGTCGACCAGCTTCATTGGGTACTTCACCCGCCGCTCGCCCTTGGTCAGCTCGCGCACCGAGGCGCCCTTGGCGCAGTGCGCGCCCTGGCTGATCGGGCTTTCCCAGCCCGGTTCCTGCCCGGTCCAGACGCCGTTCTGCACCTCCGCGATCACCGTGCAGCCGACCGAGCAGTGGGTGCAGACGTTCTTGCGGGTGACGACCTCGACGTTGGGCAGGGTCGGCCCGGCCTCGGCCTTCTGGATCATCGCGGCGGGCAGCGCGCTCAGAGCCGCCATGCCCCCGGCGGCGAGGCCGGAGGTCTTCAGGAAGCCGCGGCGGTCGACGGTTTCCCCCAGCCCGGCGGTGCCCGCGGACAGTCCGTTGGCCGACAATCCGTTCAGGCGGCGGGCGAGGGAGGCGCGGGTGGCGGCGGTTCCGGCGTTGCGCTTGACGAGCATGGGGCGGCCCTTTGGATAAGAAACGTCGCGGTCAGAGTCGGTTCAGCGCGTAGAAACGCTTCACATGGTCGGTTTCGCGGTAGCGGGACTTCACCTGCTCCTGCGGCGATTCCACCGCCTCCGCCGGGGCGGCGCGCAGGGTCGCGGCCGCAGCGGCGGCCCCAGCAGCCCCCAGTCCGAGGCCCTTCAGCAGGCTGCGGCGTTCCAGTCCGGTTTTCTTCTGGCTCTCGTCACGGTGCATGGATCGTGCCCTCCCGCTGGTCGGCCCCGCGCGGCGCGCCCGGAGGGACGGACGCGATCATCGCGAAGGCGTTGGTCTCGATGTCCAGGAACAGCCGCCCGAAGGTGCCCACGGGCCGGTAGAAATGCGCCGCCGACGCCTCCTCCAGATCCTGGAAGAAGCGGCCCGCCCACGGGGCGAGGTGGCGCTCGAAGAAGCGCTTCTGGCGCGGCAGGTCCGGCTCGCCGCCCGCCGTGCCGACGGTCCCGGCGGCCATCGCCCCCATGATCTCGACGATGGCGGCGATGTGGTCCTCGGGCTCGCTGACGCCGGGGGCGCGCTCGATGCCCAGCGCCTGCATGTCCTCGCGCAGGCGGGCCAGCGGCCGGTCGATCAGGAAGCCGGTGCGGTAGTAGGAGGCGAAGGGAACCAGCTCGCCCCGCGTCACCCCGAGGAACAGCTCATGATACTCGCGCTCGGCCCGGTGTTCGCCGTCCGGGGCGTCGGCGAGCGTACGGGCGCGTACGGCCAGATCGCTGATGGCCCGGCCGAGCGGCGAACCGTCCCCGGCCAGAGCGCCGACCGTGGCCAGCAGGTCGCGCGACGGCGGACGCGCCAACAGGTGGGCCAGCAGGCCGTACGCCTGCGCCCGCAGCCGATCCGCGTCGTCGATGATGGCCGTTTCCGCCATGCCCTTGCCCCGCTTCGCCTTTTCCGTGGCCGGTTAAGGTCCGGCTCATCAGGGACAACAGCGGGAATGCTCAAAGGTTGCGCAGTCTAAGCGGGGTGGACTTGCCTTCGCGCCTCGGTGCTGCCCCCCCTTAACCCTCCCCCGCTTTCGCAGGGGAGGGGACTGCCGCCGCTTCGCGATCATCTCCCTCTCCCGCGGAGCGGGGGAGGACCGGGGTGGGGGCAGCACTGTCCACTTCCTCAGACTCGTCCACCTCGGCAACCACCACCTCCTCCACCTTCTCCTCCTCCGCCGGCTTCTCGTCGGTGGCGATGCGGTCCAGCAGGTCGGCAATGCGGTCGGTGTCGAGCAGCTTGCCGTAGCCGGGGGCGTTGCAGTCCCAGTCATACTCGGCGAAGCCGCGGAAGCCCGCGATCACCGGGTCGCTGGTCCAGGCCTTGCGCAAGGCCAGCCGTTTCAGCTCCTGCGGGACGTTGCTGGCGAGGAAGCCGGTGTAGTCGCTGTCCGCGCCCAGGCTCTCCACCGGCGGCAGGCTTTCCGGGTCGAAGGGTTCCGGCGGCGGAGCGGCGATGGCCTGCGGTTCCTCCACCGCGTCCCGCTCCTCCGGCGGTTCGGGGACCTCGACGGGCGCCGTGCGCGCCTCCTGCTTGCGCCGCGACCAGCGGGACAGGAAGCCTTCGGACCCGTCATCCAGGGCGCGGTCATCCATGGCGCTGATCCTTTCCAGAGTGAGCAACCGGGGCACGGCGGGCCAGCGCCTCCGGGTCGGCGCGGTCGCGCTGGCGCTTGTAGAAGGGCCGTTCGGTATGGTGCCGGGCCACGAAGTCGCACATCCATTCCGAAAGATCGGGCGGCAGTGGAATCGCTTCGATCAGGTCGTCGCCCGCGTCGGAATGGGCGTCGACCTCGCCGGGATCGACGGTGACGGCGAGCAGCCGCAGCCCCGGCTCCTCCGCGCAGCGGCGCAGGATGACGTAGAGCATCGGGTGGCCGCCCTTCAAATTCTCGACGTAGTTCTCCGTCTCGCCGGGATGGAGCACGATCTCCGCCGCACCCGCGTAATAGCCGGTGCGCTCGCCATCCTGCGCCAGCACGGTCCAGGGCGCGCGGTCGGGCAGCGCCGGCAGTGCGCCGGTCACCCGCCAGCGGGCGTCCACCCACGGGTTGTCGATGCGCTGGCGCTCCACCGTGATGCCGACGCCGCGCCGTTCGGCCTGTCCGGTCATGACCGCGTCCCCTCTGCCTTGCGGACCAGCCGCTGTTCCCAGACCCGCCGCACCGGCTCGAAGCCCGCGTCCATCCAGCGGTCGATCCAGGTCAGGAAATGCCGGGTGAAGCTCTCCAGCACCGCCACGGCGTCGGTGTCGCCGAAGCCCTCCTCGCGCAGCGCCGTGCGGTCGGGGTGTCGCCCCGGGTCGGGGTCGTCGGGGTCGCCCAGCACCTCCAGTTCTGCCCCGACCACGGCCCAGGCGGGCAGCCCGTCCTCGGCGCCGGGGCCGAGCGCGACGGTCACCCCGCCGGCCACCGCGCCGTTCAGCAGCAGGCGGCCCGCGCCGTCGAAGCGGATGCTCTGGTTCGGCGGCCCCAACGCCTCCAGCGCGTCGGCCAGCGCGACCAGGGTGACGGCGGCAAGGCCATCCCCCGCGTCCGGGCGGTCGGGAACCAGCACCACCGCCACGTCCAGCCGGTCGCGCCGGCCGCTGTGGACGAGCGTGCCGGGCGCCGCCCCCTCCGCGGCGAAGCGGCGGGCGGTGGCGAAGGGGCCGTCCGCCTCGGCGGGCCAAGGCTGGAAAATGGGCGGCAGAGTCGGGGCGTCGGTCGGGTCCATGCCCCTGATAACGCGCGAACGGGAGGGTTGGTGCCAACGCCTGTTGGTGGGAGGGACGGCCTTGCCACCCCTTCCTTCAAAAGGAGTCCGCCGCCTTGCTCGCCGCCCTCATTTCTTCCGGTCTCGTCTCTTCCGGCCTTGTCGCCGGGCTTTTGATGACCGGCAACGTCATCGCCCAGGAAGTCAACAAGGAGTCGCTGTCCAACGACATCAAGGTGCAGCAGAGCCAGGAGCCGCCGCCCAACGAACAGGGCGTCCGCGCGCCCAAATCCAGCACCAGCGGCGAGACCCAGGGAGCGGAGTTGCAGCAGGCCTTGACCGACCTGCGCCGGGCGCCGCCCGACCTTCACGGCAACCCGGTGCCGCGCCCCAACCAATGGGCCAGCGAACCCGACATGGGGCACGAGCCGACCCGCTCCGAAAACCCGTCCGACCTGAGCAGCCAGGAAGCCAAGTAGGGCGAATCACCGACGTTCCGCACGACGCATTCTTTTCCGCTTGATATGCTCCAATCGAGCATTTATGGTTTTGCTCACAGCGAGCATTAAAGGAAGGCGCCATGCGCGACACCACCGGCCTTGCCTACACGCCCGACATCGCCGCGGCGACGCAGCCGATCTACGAGCGCATGAAGCGCGTGATGCCCGCCGTCGAGTGGCCGTTCCACGCTCCGCTGGTCCACGAGATCAACCGCCTGAAGCGCGAGCGCAACGCGGTGATCCTGGCGCACAATTACCAGACGCCGGAGATCTTCCACGGCGTGGCCGACATCGTCGGCGACAGCTTGGCGCTGGCCGCACGGGCGACCGAGACCGACGCCGACGTGATCGTCGTGGCCGGCGTGCATTTCATGGCGGAGACGGCGAAGCTGCTGAACCCGGCCAAGACGGTGCTGATTCCCGACACCGGGGCGGGCTGCTCCCTGGCCGAATCGATCACCGCCGCCGACGTGCGGCTGCTGCGCGAGCGCTATCCGGGCGTGCCGGTGGTCGCCTACGTCAACACCTCGGCCGACGTGAAGGCGGAGGTGGACATCTGCTGCACCTCCGGCAACGCGGTGGAGGTGGTGGAATCGCTGGGCGCGCCGCGCGTCATCATGCTGCCCGACGAGTATCTGGCGAAATACGTCGCCACCCAGACCAGCGTCGAGATCATCGCCTGGAAGGGCCACTGCGAGGTGCACGAGCGCTTCACCGGCGACGAGATCCGCGAGTTCCGCGGACGCTTCGACGAGTTGGTCGTCATCGCCCATCCGGAATGCCCGCCCGACGTCCTGAAAGCCGCGGACTTCGTCGGCTCCACCGCCCGCATGGTCGATTTCGTGGCGGACCGCCGGCCACCGCGGGTGCTGATGGTCACCGAATGCTCGATGAGCGACAACATCGCCGCCGCCGCGCCGGAGACGGAGTTCGTGCGGCCCTGCAACCTGTGCCCGCACATGAAGAAGATCACGCTGGCGAACATCCTGGACAGCCTGCGCACGCTGGAACCGCAGGTGACCATCGCCCCGGAGGTGGCCGACCGCGCCCGCCGTTCGGTGGAACGGATGCTGGCGGTGAAGCCGCGCTGATCTCGTATTCCCTCTCCCCTCTGGGGAGAGGGTCAGGGTGAGGGGGTTGCACTTGTGCCGAACGCACCGCCACGCGAATCCCCCTCACCGGCTCTCAGCGGATGCCAGAGGCATCCGCCCGCCGCCGTCAGCGCTGGCCTTTGGCCAGCGCGAAAGGCCCTTCGGGCCACCCTCTCCCCGGAGGGGAGAGGGCTAGATTCTCCATCGAGAGAACCCACCCATGCCCACCCCTTACACGGTCCGCGATTCGGAGGTGGTCGTCATCGGCTCCGGCATGGCCGGGCTGACCGCCGCCCTGCATCTGGCGCCGCGCGCCGTCACGCTGCTGACCAAGACGCCGGACCTGCCGGGCGGCTCCAGCAACCACGCCCAGGGCGGCATCGCCGCCGCCATCGGCCCCGGCGACGGGCCGGAGGCGCACGCCGCCGACACAGTGGCCGCCGGGGCCGGCTTCGTGGACGCGGACCGCGCCCTGCTGCTGACCCGCGAGGGGGCGGAGCGGGTGCGGGCGCTGCTCCGCGCCGGGCTGCCCTTCGACCGCGACGCCGGCGGCGCCCCCCTGCTGGGGCGGGAGGCGGCGCACGGGGCGGCGCGCATCGTCCATGCCGGCGGCGACGCCACCGGGGCGACGCTGGTCGCGGCGCTGGCCGAGCGGGTGCGCTCCACTCCGTCGATCCGGGTGGAGAGCAACGCCTTCGCCGTCGATCTGGCGGTGCGCCACGGGCGGGTCTGCGGCGTGCTGGCCTGCCACGCCGAAGGTTGGGTGTTCCACCGCGCGCCGCGCGTGGTGCTGGCGACCGGCGGGGTCGGTGGGGCCTACGCCCGCACCACCAACCCGCCGGAGGCGACCGGCGACGGGCTGGCGCTGGCTGCGCGGGCCGGGGCTCTGCTCGCCGATGTGGAATTCGTGCAGTTCCACCCCACGGCGCTCGCCGTGGACGCCGACCCCGCCCCGCTGCTGACCGAGGCGCTGCGCGGCGCCGGGGCGCTGCTGCTCGACCGGCGCGGGGTCCGTTTCATGGCGGCGGAACACCCGTTGGCCGAGTTGGCCCCGCGCGACGTGGTGGCCCGCGCCATCGGCGCCCGCGTCGCCGCGGGGGAGCCGGTGCGGCTGGACCTGCGCCCGGCGCTGGCCGCCAGGCCGGACGGCTTCCCCACCGTGCTGGCGCTCTGCGCCGCCCACGGGCTGGACCCCTGGCGGGAGCCGGTGCCGGTCGCCCCGGCGGCGCATTACCACATGGGCGGGGTGGTCACCGATCCCGCCGGGCGGACCAGCCTGGACGGGCTGTGGGCCTGCGGCGAGGTCGCCTGCACCGGCGTCCACGGCGCCAACCGGCTGGCCAGCAATTCCCTGCTGGAGGCGCTGGTGTTCGGTGCGCGGGTGGCCCGCGACGTGGCCGGGCGGGACCTGCCTCCCCTGCCGCCCTTCGCCCTGCCCGACATCCCGGCCGTCGCCGGGGAGATCGGGGCCGGCCTGCTCGACGCCATCACCGACGAATCCCGCCGCACGCTCTACCAGGGCGCCGGGCTGGTGCGCGACGGGGTGGGTCTGTGGACCGCCCGGCGCAAGCTGGACCGGCTCGCCGTGGCGCTCGACGCGCTGTGCGGCGTCGGCCCGGCGGACCTCGCCGCCGTCCGCCGCTGGGGCGAGGCGCGCAACCGCCTGCTGACCGGGCGGCTGATCGTCCACGCCGCGCTCGCCCGCAGCGAAAGCCGCGGGGCGCATTTCCGCACCGACTTCCCGCAGGAAGACCCGGCGGCGCAGCGCCACCGCTTCACCCTCACCGACCTAACCGGGGCCGCCGGCCCCCTGACCGGAGACGCCGCATGCTCCATCCTCTGACCTATGAGCCGATCGTCCGCGCCGCCCTGGCGGAGGACCTCGGGCGGGCCGGCGACATCACCACCGACAGCATCGTCCCGGCGGACGCCGTGGCGACGGCGCGGGTGGCCGCCCGCAGGGACGGGCGCGTCGCCGGGCTGGAGGTCGCCCTGTCCGCCTTCCGCATGCTCGACCCGGCGGCGGAGCTGCGGGTGGAGCATGGCGACGGCGCCGACGTGGCCCCCGGCGCCACCATCGCCACCGTGACGGCCCGCGCCCGCGCCCTGCTGACGGCGGAGCGCACGGCGCTGAACCTGTTGGGCCGCCTGTCCGGCATCGCCACCGCCACCCGCGCGCTGGTGCGTGAGGTCGAGGGGACCCGCGCCCGCATCGTCTGCACCCGCAAGACCACCCCCGGCCTGCGCGTCCTGGAAAAGCACGCGGTGCGGCTGGGCGGCGGCTTCAACCACCGCTTCGGGCTGGACGACGCGGTTCTGGTCAAGGACAACCACATCGCCGTGGCCGGCGGCATCCGCCCGGCGGTCGAGCGCGTCCGCGCCGCCATCGGCCACATGGTGAAAGTGGAGGTCGAGGTGGACACGCTGGCCCAACTGGAGGAGCTGCTGACCCTGCCGGTCGACGTCGTTCTGCTCGACAACATGGACCCGCAGACGCTGCGCCGCGCCGTCGCCATGGTCGACGGCCGCATGGTGACGGAGGCGTCGGGCAACGTCACCCTGTCCACCGTGCGGGCCATCGCCGAAGCGGGCGTCGACATGATCTCGGTCGGCTGGCTGACCCACAGCGCGCCGAATTTGGACGTTGGTTTGGACATGTAGGGTGGGCGTTCCCGATCTGTCGTTTGGGCCGCGGGCGGTGTACGGTCCTGCCGGTGGCAACAACGGCGGACCGAAGGCGCGCAGGATGTCGGACCTCAAGCTCAACCTCGGCTGCGGCGACACGCGGCTTCCCGGCTATGTGAATGTGGACAAGTACGGCACCTTCGGGCCGGACATCCAGGCCGACCTGGAAGCCGTGCCCTGGCCGTTCGAGACGAACAGCGTCGCCGACATCCAGCTCATCCACGCGCTGGAGCATATGGGCCAGACGACCGGGCAGTTCCTGAACATCATGACGGAGATGCACCGCGTCTGCCGGCACGGCGCGCGGATCACCATCAAGGTGCCGCACCCGCGCAGCGACGGCTTCCTCGGCGACCCGACCCATGTCCGGCCGATCACGCCCAACGTGCTGAGCCTGTTCTCGATGGAGGAGAACCGGAAGTTCATCGAGCGCGGCTGGCCGAACACCCGGCTGGCCATGCATCTGAACGTGGATTTCCGCATCCTGTCGGTCGGCTACAAGCTGATGCCGCGCTGGCAACAACGGCTGAAGGCGGGGCAGGCCACCAACCAGGACATCGCCGAGGCCATCGAGAGCCAGAACAACGTGGTCGACGAGATCACCATCGTGCTGGAGGCGGTGAAGGACGCCGCCTGACCCGGCCGCGGCGTCCACACATCCCTCATCTCGCCCTGGCTTCAGGGACGGGATCGAACCTGCGGAGCGGCAGCCGTCACTCCGCCGGGTGGCCCATGAAGTTCCGGTACTGCACGGTGTTGTCCTGGCTCAACCGGACCGAGGGTGCCGCGTAGGTCTGGTCGGCGGTGCGGCCCAGCGTGCCCTCCAGGATCACGCTGGCGCCGATGGCGAGGACGACCGCGGTGGCCAGGGCCATTCCGAACGCTTTCATGAGGCTTCCCTCCTGCTGTGGACCGGCGCGGACGATGGGGAGGCCGGTTGGGCGGTGCCGATCCCGGAAATGCCGCGCGCGCCCTCCGCCACCGCGCCCTCGGCCTTGGCGATGCGGGTGTAGAGCGCCAGCGCCTGCGCCACCACCTGATCCATGTTGTAGTAGCGGTAGGTCGCCAGCCGCCCGACGAAATGGACGTTCGGCGTCGCGTCGGCCAGTTCCTGGTACTTGCGGTAGAGGGCGGCGTTCTCAGCGCGGGGGATCGGGTAGTAGGGGTCGCCCTCCGCCGACGGGTATTCGTAAGTCAGGCTGGTCCGCGGGTTGGTCTGGCCGGTCAGGTGCTTGTATTCGGTGATGCGGGTGTGCGGAACCTCCTCGCCGGGGTAGTTCACCACGGCGACGGGCTGGAACCATTCCTGGTCCACCGTCTCGTGCCGGAAGGTCAGCGAGCGGTAGGGCAGCTTGCCGAAACGGTACTCGAAATACTCGTCCACCGGGCCGGTGAAGATCAGGTTGCGGTAGCGCGCGTCGCGCACCACGTCGCGGAAATCGGCGCCCAGGCGGATGGTGATGTTCGGGTGGTCGAGCATGGTCTCGAACATCCGCGTGTAGCCGTGCAGCGGCATGTTCTGGAAGCTGTCGCCGAAATAGCGGTCGTCGTCGTTGGTCCGCGTCGGCACCCGCGCCGTCACCGCCTTGTCGAGCTGCGACGGGTCGAGGCCCCATTGCTTGCGGGTGTAGCCGCGGAAGAACTTCTCGTACAGCTCCCGCCCGACCGCGCCGACCACCACATCCTCGGACGTGCGGACGTCGGCCACCGGCTCCGCGCGGCTCTTGAGGAACGCCGCCACGCCGGCCTCGTCGAGGTCCAGGCCATACAGTTTGTTGACCGTCGTCCGGTTGATCGGGATGGGGACGAGCTGCCTGTCGACGTGGGCGAGCACCCGGTGCTCGTAGGGGCGCCACTGGGTGAAGCGGGACAGATAGTCCGCCACCGGCTGCGAATTGGTGTGGAAGATGTGCGGGCCGTAGCGATGGATCAGCACGCCCGCGTCGTCGTGATGGTCGTAGGCGTTGCCGCCGATGTGCGGGCGCCGGTCGATCAGCAGCACCCGCTTCCCCAGCCCGGCCGCCAGCCGCTCCGCCAGCACGCTGCCGGCGAAGCCGGCGCCGACGATCAGGTAATCAAAGACCGCCGGTCCGTCCGTCCGCCCCACATACGCCGGAGCAGCCCCATCGAAATCACGCATAAGCTCTGCCTTCCTCGTCCTGCCAAAAGGCGGACAAGGGGAGCACGCCGTCCGGCGCCCCACCCGTCCGCACATCCTGCGAACGGTGGAACCCGCCGGTGGTTCCGGAGGAAGGCGGTGGAGACGGAGGTACCCGGGGCTGGGTACCTCCCGTGGCGTCAGCCCCCGAAGACGGTGTTGAGCTGCGCGCCGACGCGGACGAAGGTGGTCCGCTTCGACACCTCCTTCAGCTTGGTGGCACCGATGTAGGTCATCATGCTGCGCACGCCGCCCATGATCTCCTGCATCGTGCCGTCGATCGCTCCGCGGTAGGGGACCTCCACGGTCTTGCCTTCCGACGCGCGGTAGGAGGCGACGCCGCCCGCGTACTTGTGCATCGCCGTGTCGGACGACATGCCGTAGAAGGTCATCGCCACCGGCACCTTGCGCCCGTCGCGCTCCTCGTAACGGATGTCGCCCTCGCACTCGTCGTGGCCGGCCAGCATCCCGCCGAGCATCACGAAGTCCGCACCGGCGCCGTAGGCCTTGGAGATGTCGCCCGGCACCGTGCAGCCGCCGTCGCCGCAGACCTGCCCCTTCAGCCCATGGGCGGCGTCGGCGCATTCGATGATGGCGGAGAGCTGCGGATAGCCGACGCCGGTCATCTTGCGGGTGGTGCAGACCGACCCCGGCCCGATCCCGACCTTGATGATGTCGGCCCCGGCGAGCACCAGCGCCTCGGTCATGTCGCCGGTCACCACGTTGCCGGCCATGATGACCATGTCCGGGTTCTCCGTCCGCAATCGGCTGATGACGCGCACGAAGCGCTCCGTGTAGCCGTTGGCGACGTCCAGACAGAGCTTGGCCACCGGGGCCTTGGCCTTCACCGCCTGGAACTTGTCGTAGTCGGCCTCGGTCGTGCCCAGCGAATAGAAGACGTTGGCCGTGTCCTCGTCGCGGAAGAAGGGGATCAGCGCGTCGGCCGGGTAGTGCTTGTGCAGCGCGGTCATCGCGCCGAAGCGCGACAGGGCGCGGGCGACGGCCATGGTGCCGACCACGTCCATGTTGGCCGCGATCAGCGGGAAGCCCGTCCATTCCAGCCCGCTGTGGACGAAGCGGAAGGTCCGCTCGATGTCCACGTCGTTGCGGCTTTCCAGGGTGCTGCGCTTCGGGCGGATCAGCACGTCCTTGAAGTCCAGCTTCAGATCGTTCTCGATGATCACCGGCGGGTCGTCCTTGTCGTTCTTATCGTTGTGGAAGCGCCATTGCCCCCACCCCGGCCCTCCCCCGCTGGGCGGGGGAGGGAGATATTCGCGAAGCGGCGGCAGTCCCCTCCCCCGCCCAGCGGGGGAGGGTTAGGGTGGGGGCCTCACCCCTCGCCCAACACCTCCAACAGCGACAGCGCCACAACCTCCGTCGCCTTGAACAGGTCGGACAGCGGCAGGCGCTCGTCGGCGCGGTGGGCGTTGGCCTCCTCGATGGTGTGGGGGCCGGCGCCGAACAGGGCGATGGGCACGCCCGCGTCCGAGTAATGGCGCGCGTCGGTGTAGAGCGGCACGCCCTTGGTTTCCACCGGCTCGCCCATCACGCGGCTGGCCTGGGCGCAGAGGACGGCGGCCAGCCGGTCGGTGCCGGGCAGCGGGGTCAGCGGGCGGGCCAGCAGGATGCGGCGGACCTCGACGCGGGCCGTCGGGAAGGCTGCAGCAGCCGCGGCGATGACCGCGCGCAAGGTCTCCTCCACCGTCTCCGGCGCCTCCTCCGGGATCATGCGGCGGTCGAGGCGCAGGGTCACGCGGTCGGGAACGACGTTGGTGTTGATGCCGCCCTTGATGAGGCCGACCGTCAACTGCGGCGAGCCGATGCCGCCCACCGCCGACACGGTGTCCGCGTAGCCCTTGCGGTGCTCGTAGAGCGCGCCGAGGATCGCGGTGGTCGCCTCCAGCGCGTCGATGCCGGTCATCGGCAGGGCGGCGTGGGCGGATTTTCCGGTGACCTCGACCTCCAGATGCAGGCAGCCATTGTGCGCGGTGACGACGCCGTAGCTGAAGCCCGCGGCGATGGCGAGGTCCGGCTTGGTCAGCCCCTCGTCGAGCAGCCATTTCGGCCCGATCTCGCCGCCCGCCTCCTCGTCGTAGGTCAGGTGCAGCTCCACCGTGCCGCGCGCCAGCCCGGCCTTCTCCAGCGCCAGCAGGGCGTAGGTGTAAGTGACGAAGTCGGACTTCGAGACGGCGACGCCGCGCCCGTACATCCAGCCGTCCACCACCTCCGCCCCGTAGGGGTCGCGGGTCCAGCCCTCGCCCGGCGGCACCACATCGCCGTGGGCGTTCAGCGCCACCGTCGGCCCGTCGCCGAAGCGGCGGCGCACGATCAGGTTGGTGGCGGAAATCATGCCGTTGGCCCGCACCAGATCCGCCGGGACCGGGTGGCGCTCCACCGTCAGCCCCATGGCCTCCAGCAGCGCGGCGGCGCGCTCGGCGTGGGGCGCGCAGTCGCCGGCCGGGTTGTCGGAGGGCACCTTGACCAGTTCGGCCAGGAAGCGGACCTGCGCGTCGCGGGTCTGTTCCAGGAACGCATGGATGGCCTGTTGGGCGGCGTCGGTCATGCTGTCGCGGTCTCGTGCTCGAAGTGGCGGATGATGTCCAGAAGGACGCGCACCGAGAGGTCGGCGTCCTCCGCGGTGATGGATTCGGCGGGGTTGTGGCTGATGCCGCCCTTGCAGCGGACGAACAGCATGCCCATCGGCAGCAGGCCGGCGAAGGCCATGGCGTCGTGCCCGGCGCCGCTGGGCAGCGACAGGGGACGGACGCCGGCGCGGACCACCGCCGCCTCGATCTGCCGCCGGATGCCGGGGGAGCAGGGGGCGGCCGCCGCGTCGTGGGTGGTCTCCACCGTCAGTTCCACGCCGCGGCGGGCGGCAATCGCCTCGAAATCGGCGAGGATGGCGGCGCAGGCGTCGCGCCGCACGGCGTCCTCCGGCGCGCGGACGTCGAGGGTGAAGGCGACTTCGCCGGGGATGACGTTGACGGCGCCCGGCTTCGCCTCGATCCGGCCCACCGTCGCCACCAATCCGGCTTCGGGGGCCTTGGCGTCCGAGGCCGCGGCCACCCGCTCCGCCGCCAGGGTCATCTCGGCGGCGGCGGCCAGCGCGTCGCGGCGCAGCGCCATGGGCACCGTGCCGGCATGGCCGGCCATGCCGCGCAACCGGATGGCGAAGCGCGTGGCGCCGTTGATGGCGGTGACGATGCCGACCGGCAACCCTTCGGCCTCCAGCACCGGCCCCTGCTCGATGTGGACCTCCAGAAAGGCCAGCGCCTCGCCCGGCTTGCGGGCCGCCGTGGCGATGGCCTCCGGGTCGCCGCCGAAGGCGCGCAGCGCGTCGGCCATGCGCACGCCGTCGCGGTCGCGCGTCTCCAGCGCCGCCCGGTCGAAGCGGCCGGCCACGGCGCGGCTGCCGGTCAGGGTCACGGGGAAGCGCACCCCCTCCTCGTCGCCGAAACCCAGCACCTCGATGGCGAAGGGCAGGCGCTCGCCACGCCGGTCCAGCTCCGCCACCGCCGCGACGGCGGCGAGCACGCCCAGATTCCCGTCATACCGGCCGGCGTTGCGCACCGTGTCGATGTGGGAACCGATCAGCAGGGCCGGCGCGCCCGGCACGGTCCCCTCGTAGCGGCCGACCACCGTCCCCGCCGGGTCCAGCCGGGCGTTCATCCCGGCCTTGCCCATCAGCTCCATCAGCCAATCCGCGGCGGCGCGGTGCTGCGGGGTCAGGAACAGGCGGGTCAGCAGCCCCGGCTCCTCCGTGAAGCCGGCGAAGGCGTCCAGCCGCGCCATCAGGTCCGCGCCGAACGTCGTCATGGCTCGATGTCCTTGGGCAGCAAATCCTGGAGACGGAGCCAGGTGATGCGCTCGACCTGGGCCAGCGCCGTGGCGAACTCCTCCTCCGGCCCGTTGGACAGGCGGGTTTCGAAGGCCTCCAGGATGTCGGCGCGGCTGCGGCCCTTGACAGCCAGGATGAAGGGGAAGCCGAAGCGCGCCTTGTAGGCGTCGTTCAACTCGGTGAAGCGGGCGAACTCCTCCGGCGTGCAGCGGTCCAGCCCGGCGCTGGCCTGCTCCGCCGTGCTGTCGGCGGTCAGCTCGCCGCGCAGCGCCAGCCGGCCCGCCAGATCGGGATGGGCGTTCAGCAGCGCCAGCTTCCGGTCATGATCGGCGGCGCGCAGGACGGCGACCATGGCGGCGTGCAAGCCCTCCGCGTCGTCCGGCAGGTTTCCCCCCTGATTGACGGCATCCCAGGTGCCTTCGGCGACCCAGGGCGAATGTTCGAACACGCCGCCGAATCGGGCGACGAAACTTGCACGGTCCATCTCGCTCGGTCGCATCCCGGCCTTCCCTGATCGGTCTCCTGCCCCACAGCATACCCGCAATCGCCGGGGTCCGCTTTTTCGATCCGTTTGAAAGTCTTTTTGCGCAGGCCCCGTCCGGACCGCGCGGCGGTGCGGCATGGGGTGCGGTATAAGGTCTCTTCGCGGCATTCCATGGCGAGGAGAAACCCATGTCCGGAAGCGGGCGCCTGACCACCCATGTTCTCGACACGACGCACGGACGGCCCGGCGCCGGGATCACCGTCACCCTCTACCGCATCGACGGGGACCGGCGGGAGCGGCTGACGCAGACCCGCACCAACGCCGACGGGCGCTGCGACGCGCCGCTTCTGGCCGGGGCCGACCTGACGCCGGGCGTCTATGAACTGGTGTTCGAGGCCGGCGCCTATTTCCGCGCCTCCGGCCTGGAGATCGTCGAACCCGCCTTCCTCGACGTGGTGCCGATCCGCTTCGGCGTCGCCAACGCGGACCAGCATTACCATGTGCCGCTGCTCGTCTCCCCCTACAGCTACTCCACCTACCGGGGAAGCTGATCGGTCCAGGCGGCGAGCAGGCGGCGCTCCTCCGGCGTGATCCCGGTGACGTTGCCGGGGGGCATCGCGTCGGACAGCGCCGCCCAGACGCGGATCTGCGGGGCGTGGCGGCCGATCGCCTCCGCGCTGTCCAGCGTGACGCCGCGCGGCGCCACGCCGATCCCCTCCCACACCGGCTGCGCCGCGTGGCACATGGAGCAGCGGGACAGCACCACCTCCTCCACCTGCGCGAACTCGACCCTGGCCGGTGCTGCGGCGGCGCTCTCGGTCCGCGCGCCGGCGGCGCTCAGGCCCACGATGACGGCGACGCCCGCGGCGGCCACCGCCCAGGTCCACCAGGGCGCCGGCTTGCCGGCGTGGCGGCTGTTGAAGAAGTGGCGGATCACCGCCCCCACCACCAGCACCACCGCCACGATCACCCAGCTGTAGCGCGTGCCGAAGGCCAGCGGGTAGTGGTTGGAGATCATCAGGAAGACGACCGGCAGGGTAAGGTAATTGTTGTGCAGCGACCGCTGCTTGGCCTGCTTGCCCAGCGCCGGGTCGGGCACCTGCCCCGCCTTCATGGCGGCCACCGCCTTGGTCTGGTTGGGGATGATGATGCGGAAGACGTTGGCCGACATCATCGTGCCGATCAGCGCGCCGACATGCAGCATCGCCGCCCGCCCGCTGAAGAGGTGGCTGAGGCCCCAGGCGACCAGCACCAGGAAGACGAAGCCCGCCGCCGCCAGCTTCACGTCGTCCTTGCCGAGCGGCGACTTGCACAGCCGGTCATAGACGTGCCAGCCCAGCCCCAGCGCGCCCAGGCTGAGCAGCACCGCGCCCCACCAGGGGATGTCCAGCACCGCCGGGTCGATCATGTAAAGCGCGGCGCCGTGGTAGTAGAGCACCGACAGCAGGCAGAAGCCGCTGAGCCAGGTGGCGTAGGCTTCCCATTTGAACCAGGTCAGCTTCTCCGGCAGCTCCGGCGGGGCGACCGTGTATTTCATCATGTTGTAGAAGCCGCCGCCGTGGACCTGCCACGCCTCCCCCGCCACGCCGTTGGGCAGGCCGTCGCGCCGCCGCAGGGACAGGTCGAGGTGGATGAAATAGAAGCTCGACCCGATCCAGGCGATGGCTGTGATGACGTGCAGCCAGCGCACCAGAAAATTGACCCACTCCCAGACGATCGGCTCCATGCGTCGCGGCCTCTTCCGTTCGGTGATCCCCACCCTGAACTCTACGGTTGCCGCAGCGCAGCGGGGAAGCGGATGCGTGCGCCAGCACTTTCAAAAAAAACGGAAAGGTGGGAGGATTCCCCATGGCGTGTGGGGAAAGGGCCAAGAAGCGTGGCGCTGCTGGAGAACATGCGGGTGTTCGTGCGGGTGGTGGAACTGGGCAGCCTGTCCGCCGCCGGGCGCAGCCTGCGCCTGTCGCCCGCCGTGGTCAGCCACCGGCTGCAAAGCCTGGAGGAGCATCTGAACGCCCGCCTGCTCAACCGCACCACCCGGCAGGTGCAGTTCACCGAGGCCGGCAAGGTCTTCTTCGAACATTGCCTGGAGGTGCTGGAGGCGGCGGAGCGGGCGGAGAGCAGCGTCGGCGCCATCGGCGGGGCGCCGGTCGGCAGCCTGCGGGTGACGGCGCCGCTGGGCTTCGGGCGGCGCATCCTCGCCCCGATGGTGCCGCGCTTCCACGCCGCCTACCCCCAGGTGGACCTGCGGCTGCGCCTGTCCGACCATCTGCTCGACCTGCTGCGCGAGGCGACCGACGTCGCCATCCGCATGGCGCCGCTGAAGGATTCCAGCTTCGTCGCGCGCAAGATCGCCGACCTGCCGCGGGTGCTCTGCGCCGCGCCGTCCTATCTGGAGCGGCGGGGCGTGCCGGCCCGGCCGGAGGAGCTGCTGTCCCACCACTGCCTGCTGCTGCGCTTTCCCGGATCGCAGCAGTTCCAGTGGACGCTGACCACGCCGCAGGGCCCGATGACCCTGCCGGTGTCCGGCCAGTTCGACGCCGACGACGGCGACGTGCTGACCGGCTGGGCGCTGGCCGGGGAAGGCATCGTGCTGAAACCATTATGGGAAGTCGCCGACCATCTGCGCCGTGGGGATCTGCGCGTCGTCCTGCCGCACTGCCCGCCGGAGCCGGTGACGCTCGCCGTGCTCTACCCCCACCGCAACCTGCTGCCCGCAAAGATCCGCGTCTTCATCGACTTCTTCGCGGAGCAGGCGCGCGCCGCCCTGGCGGAAACGGCGCCGGCCGAGGCGGAACCCCATGCCGCGCCCTGACCGTTCCCGCTTTTCCCCCGCTTTTCCAACGGCGTGCTATGATGCCGCCACGCCGCGCGGCGGGGTTCGCCGCAGGGAAGGACGAGAATGACCGCACAGCCGCCCGCCAAGCCGATCCCGCCGAAGCCCGCCAAACCCATCCGCAAGAAAACCCGCCGCGCCACCCAGCGGCTGACCATGACGGACGTGGCCAACGCCGCCGGCGTGTCGCCCAGCACCGTCTCACTCTATCTGCGCAAGCCGGAGGCGGTGTCGGAGGAGCTGGCGACCCGTGTGCGGACGGTGATCGATCAGCTCGGCTACGTGCCCAATCTGGTGGCGGGCAGCCTCGCCGCGGCGAAGAGCCGGACGGTGGGGGTGATCCTGCCCTCCATCACCAACTCCTTCTTCGCGGAGACCTACAACACGCTGCAAAGCGCCTTCCAGACCGCCCATTACCAGACGCTGCTCGGCGTCAGCGAGTTCGATCCGGAGCGCGAGGAGGAGCTGATCCGCGCCTTCCTCGCCTGGTCGCCCGCCGCGGTGGTGGTCACCGGCCTGCACCACACCGAGCGGACGCGCGCCATGCTGCGCTCCTCCGGTGTGCCGGTGGTGGAGATGTGGGACATCCCCTCCGCCCAGACCCCGGCGGTGGACATGACGGTCGGCTTTTCCCACTTCGAGGTCGGGCGCCGGCAGGCAAGCCACCTTTACGACCAGGGCAGCCGCAAGGTTGCCTACATCGGCGCCGCCGTGCACCAGGACATGCGCGTGCGCAGCCGCACTGACGGCTATGAGGACGAGGTGCGCCGCCGCGGCCTGCACGAGCCGATCGCCTTCACCGCCCCCGACACCGCCTCGACCCCCGTCGGCATCTGGCTGATCGACGAGGTGTTCGCGCTGCATCCGGACATCGACGGGGTGGTCTGCTCCAACGACGCCATGGCGCTGGGCGTGCTGTTCGAGGCGAACCGGCGCGGGCTGAGCGTGCCCGACGATCTGGCGGTGATCGGCTTCGGCGACCTGACCTTCAGCGCCGCCTGCCTGCCGCCGCTGTCCACCGTCCGCCCACCGCAGCGCGAGATCGGCGAACTGGCCGCCGGCCAGATCCTGGCCCGGCTGAACGGCACCACGGTGGCCCAGCCGCACCACGGGCTGGATTGCGAGCTGGTCGTCCGCGACAGCACCCGCCCGGACGCCGATGCGGGCGTGGAGCGGCAGACGGCGGAATGAGTTTATCCCGGAAGGACAGGGCCGACGATTGTCCCTTGTCCACGGTTCGTTCCCCTGCTTCCTTCCGGCCCATCGTGGTTAACACACCGGAATAGGGCGATGGATGGAGTCGCGGTGATCCGCGCCACCCTGCCGACGCTGCCGGACACGCCCGGCGTCTATCGGATGATCGGGGCGGACGGGCGCATCCTGTATGTCGGCAAGGCGAAGAACTTGAAACGCCGGGTGGCCAGCTACACCCGGACGGACGGGCTGCCCAACCGCACCCGCCGCATGGTGGCGCTGACCCGCTCCATGGAGTTCGTCACCACCCACACCGAGGCGGAGGCCCTCCTGCTGGAGGCGAACCTGATCCGCCGCCTGCTGCCGCCCTTCAACGTGCTGGTGAAAGACGACCGCTCCTTCTCCTACATCGCGCTCGGCGAGGGTCACGAATTTCCACGCCTGATGCACCATCGCGGCAGCGCCGACCGGCATGGGAAGAAGCGCGACCTGTTCGGCCCCTACGCCTCCCCTGCCCTGGTCGGCATGACCATCGGGGCGTTGCAGCGCGCCTTCCTGCTGCGCAACTGCGACGACGCCACCTTCACCGCGCGCACGCGGCCCTGCCTTCAGCACCAGATCAAGCGCTGTTCCGCCCCCTGCGTCGGCCGCGTCACGGCGGAGGACTACGCCGCCCAGATGCAGGGCGTGCGCGACGTGCTGACCGGGCGCAGCGCCGCCGTCCAGGCGGAGTTCGCCCGCCACATGATGGACTGCTCCGACCGGCTGGCCTACGAGGACGCCGCCCGCTGGCGCGACCGCATCCGCGCCCTGACCGCCCTGCAGAGCCGCCAGGACATCAATCTGGAAGGCGTGCTGGAGGACGCCGACGTGCTGGCCGTCCATGCCGAGGGCGGGACCGCCTGCGTCCAGGCCTTCTTCTTCCGCGGCGGGCGCAACCAGGGCACCCGCGCCTTCTTTCCCCGGCATGACGGGGAGGACGAGCCCGCCGCGATCCTCGCCGCCTTCGCCGCGCAGCTCTACGAAGGCGCGCCGCCGCCCCGCCACCTGCTGCTCAGCCACGCCATCGCAGAGCGCGCCCTGCTCGCCGAGGCGCTGACGCTGGCCGCCGGGCGGCGGGTCGAGGTGGAGGTGCCCCAGCGCGGCCCGAAGCGCCGCGTCGTCGAGCACGCCCTGACCAACGCCCGTGAGGCGCACGGGCGGCGCATGGCCGAACGCTCCGCCCAGGGCAAGCTGCTGGCCGGGGTGGCGCGCGTCTTCGGCCTGCCCAGAACTCCGGCCCGTATCGAGATCTACGACAACTCGCACATCCAGGGCGCCTTTCCGGTCGGCGCCATGGTGGTCGCCGGGCCGGAGGGCATCCAGCGCAACGCCGGGCGCCGCTTCCACATCAAGGACCCCGCCGCGGCCGGCGACGATTACGCGATGCTGCGCGAGGTGCTGACTCGCCGCTTCGGGCGCGCCCTGCGCGAGGACCCGCAGCGCAGCGGCGGCCAGTGGCCCGATCTGGTGCTGATCGACGGCGGTCTCGGCCAGCTGAACACCGCCCGCGCGGTTCTCGACGGGCTGGGCATCGAGGGGGTTCCGCTGGCCGCCATCGCCAAGGGACCGGACCGCGACGCCGGGCGCGAGCGCTTCTTCCTGCCGGACCGCGAGCCCTTCCGGCTGGAGCCCAACGACCCGGTCCTCTACTTCCTGCAACGGCTGCGCGACGAGGCCCACCGGACGGCCATCGACGCCCACCGCACCCGCCGCCTGAAGGCGATGGACCACACCCGCATCGACGGCATCCCCGGCGTCGGCCCGTCGCGCAAGAAGGCCCTGCTGCATCATTTCGGCAGTTCCACCGCGGTGGCCTCGGCCGGGCTGAAGGATCTGGAGGCCACCCCCGGCATCAGCGCCGCGCTGGCCCGGCGGGTGTTCGAGCATTTTCATGGGTAGTTTTCATGGGTAAGTTGATGCCCCCTCCCTAACCCTCCCCCGCTCTCGGCGGACCAAAGGTCCGCCTGCCGCGTCAGCGCAAACCTCTGGTTTGCGCGAGAGCTTCGCAGGGGAGGGGACAAACCTCCCTCTCCTGCGAAGCGGGGGAGGGAAGGGGCCCGCGGCAAAGCCGTGGGAAGGGTGGGGGACAAAGTGCCGCGCGAATTATTCCAAGGACACCGATGCAGCCGCCGCTCATCAGTCCTGCGTTTGCGCGGTTTTTGGTTAGTGCTTCCTTAACCCGGCGGGATCATGGTCCGCCCACCGCAAACAGAGCATATGCACAAGGCGCCTGACCATGGGCCAGAAGACCATCAAGTTCTCCGACAAGAACGGTTACCGCGACGTCGAACTGGACAGCCTGCCGCGCAACGTGCGCGCCGCCGTCACCGACATGGCCGCGAAGAACCCCGTCGCCAGCATCATCGTCGACCAGACAGGCATGCTGTACCGCATTCACCTGACCGAGCCGGCGAACGTCTATCTGGACGTGCTCTCGGTCGCCTGAGCCACAGCACATCTTATATGGAAACGGCGGCGCACCCGGTGCGCCGCCGTTTCCATTTCAGCGTGTCGTCACGAGCGTTCCGTCACTCCGGCAGGACGGTAAGGGTCTGGTCCAAAGCCGCGCGCGGAACCGTCGAGCCGAAACCGGACAGGATCGCGCGGGCGTGCCCCGGTGCCAGACCGGTCATCCGGGCCAGATCGCCGGCGTCCAGCCCCTGCTGTTCGGCGGCGTGGCGGATGCGGGTGATGGCGTCGCGTTTCTCCGTACGGTCCATGGCGCTGCTCCGTTTGCGGACGTGGTGGTTCATGCGGTCCTCCTGTGCCGATCCTCCCGGGCCAATGGGGGAAAGCGGGGCTCTGCGGCTCCTCAGTGCGGGCGGCCTTCCAGGCGGCGCAGGGCGCGGTCGAGCGTGCTCACGGGCATCATGAACACGGTGCCGCCCAGAACCGCCCGGACATCCTCGATGTCCAGGCCAGTGGCGGCCGCCACGCCCCGCTCGTCCAGGCCGCGGTCCTCGGCGATCACGGCGATCCAGCCCGCCAGCGTGCGGGCCTGGGCCATCCGGGCCGGATCGGTGAGCGGGTGACGGCGCGCCGACAAGCTGCGGCCCCGGGGGTCCGCAAGGTCGGTTGGGGTTAGCATGGGCTCCTCCCAAAGAGCGTTGGCCTAATCGTAGGGCCTTCTTTTTCGGGCTATGGTGCGCTTCCTCCGTCCTGCGCACAATCCATCCATCGGCGTAATGCCCTTCGCCCGATGCCCCCCTGGCAAAAGGTTCTGCGACGAAAAGTCCCGATTCCGCCCCGCTGTTCCTCAGGCCCCAACCCAGCGCCGCGTCGGCCCGGTGTCGACATGGACGAAGTTCCGCTTGGCGTAGCAACCGGCCCCGCCGTCACCGAAGGAGAGGGCGCAGCGGTAGAGGTCCACGGCGCGCCGACCCTGCAAACGCAGGTCGACCGCCCGCCCTTGCAGATGCAGGCTGCCCGACGCCGCCCCCTTCACGCGGCGGTTGGTTTCCTTGGAGCGGAAGGCCGACAGCACCTCGAATGGATGCTGGCTGTCCAACTTTTCCTGCATTTCCGACATCCGGTTCAGCAGGGCGAGGTCGATGCGGTGACAGTCGTCGCTGCGATGGTCGCGCAGAACCCAGTCGATGCGGGCCATCGCCTCCGCGATCGGGCGTCCCTCCGCCCAATAGACGCCGTCGAAGCTTTCTCCCGTCAGACAATTGTAGATCCGCAGCGTGCGCTCCGGCGCCGGCTCCCACGCCGCGGCGCTGCGGCTGTTGCAGACGCCGACCGCGACGGCAGCCCCCAGCCCGAAGATGCCGCGGCGCGTCAGCGCGGCGGCGGCGGACTGGGCCATCCGGGATTTTGGAGACGACGCTTGAGGGTGGGAAGCGGGAGAGCGAAGGGACGAAGCGTTCAGGGACGGCAAAAAAGACGAAGACAGAAAAGGCATGGAACCACCGGTGCGTTGCGTTACCGAAGCCGTGAACAGGGGAAACCGGAAAATGTCGGCACGCGCTGATGACGGCGGGGGACGCGCGTCGGTGAGCCAGGCGTGCCGTGGGAACGGGAAGGGCCTTCAGCCATCGTTCGGACCCTTCCCTGTCGAGTCCCCTGTCCGGCGGCGGGTAACCCGGACAATGGCCCGACCGTTCCGCCGCGGCGGGTAGCATACGGTAGTTTACGCCCCGTTCGGCGGGGGTGGTCCCCGCCGCCTTCGGCCGGGCCGCCTCCACCTTCGGATGAACGCCCCACCCCAACGAACAGAGATCGGAGCGGACTTCGGGAATAGCGCCCGGCCTAAAAGCACAGGGCTGATGGACATCAATTTTTCCCGATGAAAGAATGCCGGCAACACATCGACCCACCCCTTTTGAGAAAGATCGCACGTCGTCTGTCTCAACGTTCGGGAGATGTCACGAATGACCGAGGAAACGCCGCCCGCGCAGGGGTGGGCATTGGATGATCGTGCCGTCAGGACTCAGCTTGAGCGGATTTTGGCGAGCGACCATTTCGACGCGTCGGAGCGCAACCGCCGCTTCCTGCGCTATGTGGTCGAAGAGTGCCTGGACGGACGGGCGCAGCAGATCAAGGCCTACTGCATCGCCGTCAGCGTCTTCAACCGCGAGCCGAGCTTCGACCCGCAATCCGACCCCATCGTGCGGCTGGAGGCCGGGCGGCTGCGCCGCAGCCTGGAGCATTACTATCTGACCGCCGGCCGCGACGACCCGATCCGCATCGTCGTGCCGAAGGGCGGCTACGCCCCCCGCTTCGAGCGGATGAGCGAAGAACCGCCCGCCGCCCTGCCCGCCCCCCGCGCCGTGCCGGCCGGGGACCCGCCCCGGCGCGCCATGTCTCCGCGCCTCGCCGGGCTGGCCGCCGTGGTGCTGATCGCGGTCGCGCTGGCCGGCCTGCTGGTCGGCCGGACCCTCGCCACACCCACCGAGCTGGAGGAGGCGCTGGCGCTCGGCCCCCACCCGATCATGGCCGGCGTGGAGCCTCGGGACAGCGAGCCCGTGGCACCCGCGCCCACACCCGCATCGGTACCCCCGTCGGCGCTCCCGTCGGCGCTCCCGTCGGCAAGGGACACCACGTCCCTGACCCTCGTCGTCGGTCCCTTCCGAACCACCGGGCAGTCGGCGGAGGACGCCGCCCTCGCCGCCATGCTGACCGACGAGATCGCTGGCGGCCTCGCCAACCGGACCGACCTGCCGGTGCGGATCGATCCGCCACCGACCGCTGCCCCGCCCCATCACGGACTTCGCCTGTCCGGCAGCCTTCAGGGTCACGACGCGGCGGTGCGTCTGGTCGTGCATCTCACCGACCTCGCCACCGGGACGGTGCTGTGGTCCACCAGCCTGGACCACCCGTCCGGACCGCAGGGCGTGCCGATGCCGCAGGCCTTGGCGGCCGGCATCATCGAGCCGATGACCGCTCCGCAAGGCCCTCTGCTGCCCGCCGTCACCGCGCGCCTGCGCGCCAAACCGGCCGCCAGCCTGTCGCCGCGCGAGTGCGCCGCCCTCGCCACCGGACGGCACGAGACCCAGCCGGCCGAGCGGAGCGCCTTGAGCGGCTGCCTGACCTCCGCGGCCAGCGCTCTCGCGACCAGCGCCGGCGAGGCGGCCCGCTTCTGGTCGGCGCTGTCCCTTCTGCAATCGGACGCCTATCGGGTGGACCGGAACGAGGCCGCCCTGAATGACGCGCTGGCCGCCGCCCTGCGCGCCACCGAACTGGAGCCGGCCGGTCTGCGCCCGCTGACGGCGCTCTACACCGCCTACTGCCTGCGCGGTCAATACGGCCCCTGCTTCGCCGCCGGGCACCGCGCCCTTCAGGCGTCGCCCGGAAACGCCCATGTGCTGGGCGACCTCGGCCTGTGGCATGTCGAAGCCGGACAATCCGCGAAAGGCCTGCCCCTGCTCGAACAGGCCATGGAGCGCGACCCGGCGCAGCGGGAACGGCTCCTGCCCGCCTACAGCCTCGCCCTCCAGCGCCACGGCCACCCGGACAGCACCAAGCTGGAGTTCGAGGTGACCGCCGCCGCGCCTGCCCAGGCCGCCCTGGCCGTCGCCTATGTGGAGATGGGCCGGATGGACGAGGCCAAGGCGGCGGCGACACGGGCCCTGGCGGCGGACCCCGATTTCGCCCGCCGGGCGGCGCGGGAGCAGCGCATCCAGCCGCTGCCCCCGACGCTGGACGCGGCCATCCGCAGCAGCTATGCCATGGTCGGACTGGCCGCGCCCGCGGGTGAGAGCGTCACCCGGTAGCTCTCATACGACGTCGTATGATGAAACCGACGACGCCGACGACGCGTCAGCCGGTGCCCGGCTGGACGGACCCGTCATCCTCTTCGGCCCGACGCCGCAGCTCGTCGGACGTGGTTCCGGCGGGAACGGCGTCCTGGAGCGTCCCGTCGCCGGGCGTCTTGGTCTTGTCATCCAACGGGGCATCCTTCCCGGCCCCCGCCTCGGGCGGGTTGTCCGGTGTCTTCTCATCAGCCATGGCGAACCTCCGTTTTGTTGTGCTTCCAACGAACAACGCCCGTGGTGCCCGTGGGGGTCCCATTCACGGCTGGGGTGCGCTGTCCGGAGAGTCGTCCGTGCCCGGCGCCCTCTCCTTTGGCGCCTTATCCTTTCTGGTTTCGGCACCCGGCCCTTCGATGTTCTGGAAGCCCATCTTTTCCTCGTCGATGTCGGGGTCGGCGCGGGTGTTCTTGATGTCGAGCGGCTCGTCGCGCTGGTCGCCGTAACGCTTGTCGGTGCTCATGAACAATTCCTATCCGTGAGTGAGGCTTGCATCTCCGCCCTTCCCAACAGGGTGCCGGAACACCTGTTGCGGCCCCTCTTTCCCGTGGCCCCTTGCCGATGGAGGCCCGGCTGCACACATCACGGCGTCATAATCGCGTATAAAGTTGACCCGGACGGTCAGGCAATCCTTGACCGCGCCGCGGCACTTCCGTAGGGACTCGCGCGGTGGACCATGCCGGACATTGCCGGTATGAAACCGGCACCCGACCATCAAGCACCCCGCCCCGGCCGCGCGTCCCGCGCACCGGCGGCCCGAACGGAGAGCGTCATGCTCAACGAAGCCACGCCCACCGTCGCCGTTCCGGCGGCGCGGGACATCTTCTCCCTCCCCCGGCACCGGACGGAGGCCCGGCGGCCGGCGCCCTTCCTGCCGATGACGCGGGCGGAGATGGACCGGCTGGGCTGGGATTCCTGCGACATCGTTGTGGTGACGGGCGACGCCTATGTCGACCACCCCAGCTTCGGCATGGCGATCATCGGGCGGCTGCTGGAGGCGCAGGGCTTCCGCGTCGGCATCATCGCCCAGCCGGATTGGAGCAGCGCGGAGCCGTTCAAGGCGCTGGGCAAGCCGAACCTGTTCTTCGGGGTGACCGGCGGCAACATGGACTCGATGGTGAACCACTACACCTCGGACCGCCGCCTGCGTCACAACGACAGCTACACTGCCAACGACGAGGGCGGCAAGCGGCCCGACCGCGCGGTGATCGTCTACAGCCAGCGCTGCCGCGAGGCCTACAAGGACGTGCCCATCGTGCTCGGCGGCATCGAGGCGAGCCTCCGCCGCATCGCCCAGTACGACCATTGGAGCGAGAAGGTCCGCCGCTCCGTCCTCGTGGATTCCAAGGCGGACATCCTGTGCTACGGCAACGCCGAGCGCGCGATCATCGACGTCGCCCACCGCATCGCCGCCGGGGAGAAGGCGCGGGAGATCGACGACGTCCGCGGCACCTCCATCGTCCGCAGCCGCGTGCCGGACGGCTGGACCGTCATCGACAGCAGCAGCATCGACGAGCTGACCCCCGCCGCTCCCCGCGCCGCCGGGGCCGACCGCACGGTGGTGCGCCTGCCCTCCTTCGAGCAGGTCAGCGCCGACAAGGTGCTCTACGCCCACGCCTCGCGCGTGCTGCACCAGGAGAGCAACCCCGGCAACGCCCGCGCGCTGGTGCAGCGGCACGGCGACCGCGAGGTCTGGCTGACCACCCCGCCGATCCCGCTGACCACGGCGGAGATGGACGGGGTCTACGGCCTGCCCTACGCCCGCGCGCCCCACCCGGCCTACGGCGACGCGCGCATCCCGGCCTGGGAGATGATCCGCTTCTCGGTGAACATCATGCGCGGCTGCTTCGGCGGCTGTTCCTTCTGCTCGATCACCGAGCATGAGGGGCGCATCATCCAGAGCCGGTCTGAGGGCTCGATCCTCAAGGAGATCGAGGAGATCCGCGACAAGGTGAAGGGCTTTACCGGGGTCATCTCCGACATGGGTGGGCCGACCGCCAACATGTACCGCATGGCCTGCAAGGACCCGGAGATCGAGAAGGTCTGCCGCCGCCCGTCCTGCGTCTTCCCGGACATCTGCAAGAACCTGAACACCGACCACAGCGACCTGATCCAGCTCTACCGCAAGGCGCGCGCCATCCCCGGCGTGAAGAAGATCAACATCGCCTCGGGCCTGCGCTACGACCTCGCCGTCCGCAGCCCGGAATATGTGAAGGAGTTGGTGACCCACCATGTCGGCGGTTATCTGAAGATCGCTCCGGAGCACACCGAGCCCGGCCCGCTGTCCAAGATGATGAAGCCGGGCATCGGCACCTACGACCGCTTCAAGGAGATGTTTGAGAAGGCGGCCAAGGCGGCGGGCAAGAAGCTCTACCTGATCCCCTACTTCATCGCCGCCCACCCCGGCACCAGCGACGAGGACATGATGAACCTCGCCCTGTGGCTGAAGCGGAACGGCTTCAAGGCCGATCAGGTGCAGACCTATCTGCCCTCGCCCATGGCGCTCGCCACG
Organism: Azospirillum brasilense; assembly: GCF_007827815.1. Classification (GTDB taxonomy): domain Bacteria; phylum Pseudomonadota; class Alphaproteobacteria; order Azospirillales; family Azospirillaceae; genus Azospirillum; species Azospirillum brasilense_C. Next base: position 27,883 of record NZ_VITH01000013.1, on the reverse strand, counting down.
GCGATGTACCACAGCGACCGCAACCCGCTGCGCCCGATCCGCCGCGAGGGCTCGGAGACGGTGTTCTCGGCCAAGGGGCTGAAGCAGCGCCGCCTGCACAAGGCCTTCCTGCGCTACCACGACCCGGAGAACTGGCCGGTGCTGCGCGACGCGCTGAAGGCGATGGGCCGCAGCGACCTGATCGGGCCGGGCGAGCACCAGCTCGTTCCGGCCTGGCAGACGACGGGGGGCGTGGGAAAGACGGACAAGCCGAAGCCGGGCAAGACCTTCTACACCCAGCAAGCGGGCAAGGGCCGCCGCGCGCCGGCCAAGGCCGGCAAGCCGATGGGACGGGTAAGGTAGCCAGTCACTCCCTCTCCCGCCCCGGGAGAGGGAAGGGGCCCACGCGTCAGCGTGGGAAGGGTGAGGGTACCGGCAAGGATCAGCGCCTCGATTCTCGCACGACCCTCACCCGCCCGCTTTCGCGGGCACCCTCTCCCGGGGCGGGAGAGGGGATAGGGGCTCAGCAGCCGTTGAGGGCCTTGATGCGCTCGATCAGCGCCAGCCCGTCGCGCTCGGCCAGCGCGACCTCGGCGGCGCCGTCGCAGGCGCGGCCGCTCACATGGACATAGTGGTAGCGCACGCGCACGGCATCCCGTCCGGCGGCCTCCGCGGCCAGCAGGCGGATGGGGACGCTCATGTTGCCGTAGAAGCGGTTCATCGACGCGATGTCGTAGGCCCCGCTGCCCCGCTTTTCGGGAATGACGTAGGTGTTGGCCCGCGCGGCGTCCGCCTGCCCCAAGGCGTCATAGAAGGCGCGCACCGCCGCGACCCGGTCGGTCGGTTGGGGGCGGTGCGTCGGCGGAGTGAATTGGGCCGGGTCAGCGCTCGGGGCCGCCTGCGGGATGGGCGCAGGGTTGGCCGCGGGCTGACCCGGCCGGACCACCGCGGTTGCCGGCGCCGGCTGCGGTGGAACGAGGCTCGACGGGGGAGAAGACGGCTCCACCGCTGGAGAAGGACTGGGCTGCGGCACGAGCCGCAGGGGGCCTTGGGTGGCCGCCTGGGAGGCCGTCTGCGCCGTGGCCACACCGGCCAGCAGGCATGAGCCCACCGCCGCCGCGAGTCCCAGACGCCTCACACGGTTGCCCATCGCACTCTCCTGTCGAAAAGCGTCAAATCCATAGCAAATCCCCGTTTGCCGGAGGATTGTCCGGAACGGTCCTCTGGCTTGCATTCCGGCGGGGTGGGCTCTAGCGTGACCGGCATGACCGATGCACAGACCACCCCGATCCAACGCCTCGCCGCCCCGCAGGCCGTTCTTCTGGAACAGCCCAGGCACGGCGTCCCGCAAACCAGCGAGATGCTGTTCGGTGAAACATGTACGCCGCTCGATCGGGATGGCGACTGGGTGAAGGTGGAAAACCGCACCGACGGCCATGTCGGCTGGCTTCCCCCCGGCACGGACCTGACGGAGCCGGTCTCCCCGACCCACCGCGTGTCCGGGCGCGTGGCGAACCTGCACCCGGCGCCCACCCACAAGGCGGTGCCGGTGGGGGCGCTGAGCTTCGGCAGTCTGGTGACCGTAGCGGAACAGTTGGATAGCGGCTGGGTCCGGCTCGACAACGGGCTGTGGACCTTCGGCAAGCGGCTGGAGCCGGTGGCCGTGCCGCAGGACCGCGTCCCGGTGGAAACGGCGCTGCGCTTCCTGGAAACCCCCTATGTCTGGGGCGGGCGGAGCGCCTTCGGCGTCGACTGCTCCGGCCTCGTCCAGGTGGCGCTGCGCGCGGCGGGGATCACCACCCACCACAGCAGCGGGATGCAGCGCAACGACGACCGGCTGGGGCCGATGGTCTCAACGGACGGGCAGGGGATGGACTACCGCCGCGGCGACGTCGTGTTCTTCCCCGGCCATGTCGGCATTATGCTGGACGGCGCCACGCTGCTGCACGCCACCGTCTTCACCATGTCAGTCGTGACCGAGCCCCTGGCCGACGTGACCGCCCGCGCCGAGGGCATCACCGGCGTGCGCCGCCCGGCTCTCTAGCGCCCAGCCGATCAAAAGCAGCGTCGGGCCGTCGCCCGCCGCCACGCCCCGCTCGGCCATGGCGCCCAGCGTCGTGCGGTGGTGGCGTTCGTCGGGACGGCAGCCGTTCTCCACCGCCAGCACCGGCGTGTCGGGGGACAGCCCGCCGGCGGTCAGGCCGCGCCCGACGCGGCGGGCGGCCTCACGCCCCATGTAGATCGCCAGCGTGCCTTTGGGGTCGGCCAGCCGCGCCCAGTCCGGCTCGGTCGCGTCGCCTTCGCTGGCGTGGGCGGTGACGAAGGTGACGGCGCGCGACACGCCGCGCTTGGTCAGCGACAGCCCGGCGCTGGAGGCGCAGCCGAGCGCCGCGGTGATGCCGGGGATCACCGACACGCTGATTCCGACACGCTCCAGATGCTCGATCTCCTCGCCGGCCCGGCCGAAGATCATCGGGTCACCGCCCTTCAGCCGCACGGTGCGCCGCCCCGTGCGGGCCTGCGCCGCGATCAGATCGTTGATGGCCTCCTGCGAGTGGGAATGCTGGCCCGACCGCTTGCCGACGCAGATCAGTTCCGCCCCCGGCTGCGCCAGGGCGAGGATGCCCGGCCCGACGAGATGGTCGTAGAGGATCACCTCGGCCTGCGCGATGGCCCGCGCCGCCGCGACGGTCAGCAGGTCGGGGTCCCCCGGCCCGGCACCAACCAAAGTGACGTGGGGCGTCCGCCCGGAGACCTCCGGGATGGCGCGGGCGACGCGGCGGGCCGTGCGCGGACGCAGCGCCGAGCCGAACGCGGCGCGCAGGGCGACGATGAAGTTGAAACGCTTGCCTCCGGACCGGGAGACAAGACCGTCAAGCCACATGGCTGCGCTGGGCATCGGCAAGGATCTCCTTCAGTTCGGGGATGCAGGAGCCGCAGTTGGTCCCGGCCCGCAGGGCCGCTCCGACCTCCTGGACCGTGGTCAGACCTTGGCTTTGGATGGCGGCGATCAGGCGGTTGACGCCGACGCCGAAGCAGGAACAGACCGTCCGTCCCTCGTCGGCCGTGGGAACCGGCGAGCGGCCGGAGAGCAAGGCGCGGCGGGCGGCACCGTCCAGCGCCTCCGCCGACAGCAGTTCGACCAGCCAGCCCCGGCTGGGCAAACCACCGGAGGTGGACAGGAACAGGCAGGCCTCAAGCCGGTCGTGGGTCACCCAGGCGCGACGCAGCACGCCGCGGGCCGCGTCGCTGTAATCGACCGTCGCCCCGGCGAAGCCGAACGCCAGCGTCTCCGGAGCGGGCAGGGCGCCCTCGCCGGCCAGTTCGATCAGGTGGCCGCCGGGGACGGCGCGGCGCGACCAGTAGCCGCCATGGGTGGGCTCCACCGGCTCGCGGGCGATCAGGAAGCCGGTCCAGGCGGCGGGGTAGGGGGTGAGCGTCATCGGCATCCGCTTCAGGTCCGGCTGGCCCGACATGGGGTCCACGGCCATGTCGTCGACCAGCCGCCCGACGACGCAGGCGGCGGTGAAGCGGTCGGTCCAGTGCATGGGCAGGAAGGCGTCCCCCACCCGCTGCGCCTCGGTCACGCGCAGCCGGGCCAGGGCCGTGCCGACGGGAGTCGAGAGGCTGACCAGGGCGCCGTCCGCCAGGCCGCGCGCCGCGGCGTCCTGCGGGTGGAGGTCCAGGCAGGGCTCCGGCGCGTGGGCGGACAGGCGCGGCGACAGGCCGGTGCGCGTCATGGTGTGCCACTGGTCGCGCAGGCGGCCGGTGTTCAACATCAGCGAACCCGGCTCCACGGAGCGGGGCAGGGGGCGGGAGATGACCGGGATGAAGCGCGCCCGCCCGTCCTCGGTGAAGAAGCGCCCGTCGGTGAAGAGACGGCGCGTCGGACCCTCGCCGACCCGCCGCGGCCAGGGGGCGGGAGCGAGCGTTTCAAATTCAGCGTCGGACAGCTTGGCGAGGCCGCCGATGTCGAAGGCGCGCGTGCCGTCGTTCTCGAAGGCGGAGAGGGCGGCGTGCTCGCGAAAAACGGCGGCGGGCGTCTCGAAGGGGAAGGCGTCGGCGAAGCCCATCGCGCGGGCGACCTGGGTGACGATCCACCAGTCGGGCCGCGCCTCGCCCGCCAGGGGACGGAAGGCCCGCTGGCGGGAGATCGTCCGGTCGGAGTTGGTGACGGTGCCGTCCTTCTCGCTCCAGCCCGCGGCGGGCAGGCGGATGTGGGCCAGCCGTGCCGTGTCGGTGTCGGCGATGCAGTCCGATACGATGACCGTCTCGCACCGCGCCAGCGCGCGGCGGACGCGGGCGGCGTCGGGCATGCTGACCGCCGGGTTGGTCGCCATCACCCAGACGGCGCGGACCGTGCCCTGCTCGACCGCGCGGAACAGGTCCACCGCCTTCAGGCCGGGCTTGTCGGCCACCCGCGGCGCGTTCCAGAAGCGGCGCAGCCGGTCCACCGACTCCGGCTCGAACCCCATATGGGCGGCGAGTTGGTTGGCGAGGCCGCCGACCTCCCGACCGCCCATGGCGTTGGGCTGGCCGGTGACCGAGAAGGGCCCCATGCCCGGCGCGCCGATCCGCCCGGTCAGGAAATGGACGTTCAGGATGGCGTTGACCGTGTCCGTCCCCTGGGAGGACTGGTTCACCCCCTGGGAATAGACGGTGACGGTGCGGCGGACCGTTGCGACCTCAGCGTAGAAGGCCTCGATCTCGGCCAGCGGCAGACCGCAGCGGGCGGCGACATGGGCGGGGGAGGGGGCGTCGGCGCGGGCGGCCTCCAGCGCCTTGGCCAGACCGGCGGTGTGCTCGGCCACGAAGCGGGCGTCCAGAACGCCGTTGTCGGCGAGATGGACGAGCAGCCCGTTGAACAGCAGGGCGTCGGTGCCGGGTCGGATGGGCAGGTGACGGTCGGCCCCGTCCACCGTGGCGGTGCGGCGCGGGTCGATGACGACGATGCGGGTGCCGCGCGTGTGCTTGGCCGCCAGCAGCCTCTGGTTCAGGATCGGGTGGCACCAGGCGAGGTTGGAGCCGACCAGCACGACCAGATCGGCTTCCTCCAGATCCTCGTAGGTCACCGGCACCGCGTCGGCGCCGAAGCCACGCTTGTGGCCCGCCACGCTGGAGGCCATGCACAGGCGCGAGTTGGTGTCGATGTTGGCGGTGCCGAGGAAGCCCTTCGCCAGCTTGTTGACGGCGTAATAGTCCTCGGTCAGCAACTGGCCGGAGACGTAGAAGGCCACCGAGTCCGGGCCGTGCTTGGCGATGGTGTCGGACAGGCGCGTTGCGACGGCGGCGATGGCCTCGTCCCAGGCGACGCGCCGCCCGTCCACCTCCGGGTGGAGCAGCCGTTCGGCGAGGCCCAGTGTGTCGGGCAGGTTGGTGCCTTTGGAGCAGAGCTTCCCCCGGTTGGCCGGGTGGTCGGGATCGCCGGAGACGGAGACGGTGCCGTCGCTGAAGACGGAGGCCAGCACGCCGCAGCCGACGCCGCAGTAAGGGCAGGTGGTGCGGATGGGCTTCCCCGCCGCGATTTCCCTCTCCCCTCCGGGGAGAGGGGAGGGTGAGGGGGTTGCGCGTGGCGGTGCGTCCGGCACAAGCGCAACCCCCTCACCCCGACCCTCTCCCCAGAGGGGAGAGGGAGAGGTTGGGAGTCTCTCTTCACCCATGGCCGCAGCCTCCGCGGCCCGGACGGAAGGCCGCCAGCCCGAGCTGCACCGCGCCGTCCACCACCCGCACCGGGCAGTGGCCGGCGCAGCCCTCGTCGGGGCCGACCGCCTCGCCGCTGGCAAGGTCGATCACCCAGCTGTGCAGCGGGCAGGTCACCCTCGCCCCGTGGACGATGCCCTGCGACAGCGGGCCGCCGGCGTGCGGGCAGCGGTCCTCCAGCGCGTAGACCTCGTCCGTCACGGTGCGGAACAGGGCGATGTCGCCGAAGCCGGTCCGCACCACGCGGGACCCCTGGCGGGGGATGTCCTCGACCGAGCCGACGGTGATCCAGGAAATGCTCTGATCCATGTCTCGTTACCCCACCTGAGCGAGCGGCGCGAATTCGTGACGGTCGACCGACCCGCTGGCCCGCTCGGCCCACGGATCGTCCTGCGAAAAGCTCTGGGAGAAGAGGAAGCGGGCGTTGAGCGCCGCGCGGCCCTCGGCGTCATCAACCAGCCGGCGCTTCACGTACTCCAGCCCGACGCGCTCGACCCACGGGGCGGTGCGCTCCAGGTAACGGGCCTCTTCGCGGTAGAGCTGCATGTAGGCGCCGGTGTATTCCAGCACCTCCGCCTCGGTCTCCACCTTCACCAGAAGGTCGCAGGCCCGGACATGCATGCCGCCGTTGCCGCCGACATGCAGCTCGTAGCCGCTGTCCACGCAGACGACGCCAAGGTCCTTGATGGTGGCCTCCGCGCAATTGCGCGGGCAGCCGGAAACGGCCAGCTTCACCTTGTGCGGGGTCCAGGTGCCCCAGGTCATCCGCTCCAGCTTGACGCCCAGGCCGGTGCTGTCCTGCGTGCCGAAGCGGCACCATTCCGACCCGACGCAGGTCTTCACCGTGCGCAGCCCCTTGGCGTAGGCGTGGCCGGACACCATGCCGGCGGCGTTCAGGTCCGCCCACACCGCGAGCAGGTCCTCCTTCTTCACGCCGAACAGGTCGATGCGCTGGCCGCCGGTCACCTTCACCGTGGGGATGGCGAACTTGTCCACCACGTCGGCGATGGCGCGCAGCTCCTTGGCGCTGGTCAGCCCGCCCCACATGCGCGGGACGACGGAGTAGGTGCCGTCCTTCTGGATGTTGGCGTGGACGCGCTCGTTGATGTAGCGGGAGCGGCTGTCGTCCTTGTAGTCGCCCGGCCATTCGCAGAGCAGGTAATAGTTCAGCGCCGGGCGGCAATGGTGGCAGCCGTCGGGCGTGCGCCATTCCAGCCGCTGCATCACGTCGGGGATGGTTTTCAGTTCCAGCGCGGTGATGGCCCGGCGCACCTCGTCGTGGGTGCGGTCGGTGCATTTGCACATCGGCTTGGCCTTCGCCTCGCCCGCGTAGCCGTCGCCCAGCGTCAGGGCCAGGAGCTGCTCCACCTGACCGGTGCAGCTTCCGCAGGAGGCCGAGGCTTTGGTATGAGCCCGCACCTCGTCCAGGTTGGACAGGCCCTTCTCGGTGATCGCCGTGACGATGGTGCCCTTGCACACGCCGTTGCAGCCGCAGATCTCCGCACTGTCGGGGAGCGCCGCAACGGCGGCCTTAGGGTTTGCTGCCCCCTCGCCTCCAAAGCTCTGGCCGAAGATCAGGGTGTCGCGGACCGGCGCCACCTCGGTCCCGTCCTTCAGCATCTGGAAGTACCAGCCGCCGTCCTTGGTGTCGCCGTAGAGCACGGCGCCGAGGATGCGGTTCTCCTTGACCACCACGCGCTTGTAGACGCCACGGGCGGCGTCGCGGAACACGATGTCCTCGCAGTCCTTGCCGCCGGTGAAATCGCCGGCCGAGAAGACGTCCACCCCCGTCACCTTCAGCTTGGTCGAGGTGACGGAGCCGGTGTAGGCGGCCTCGGTGCCCCCGGCCAGCCGGGCGGCGGCAACCTTGGCCATCTCGAACAGCGGGGCGACGAGGCCGTAGGTCTGGCCGCGGTGCTCCACGCACTCGCCGACCGACAGGATCGCCGGGTCGGAGGTGGTCATGGCGTCGTCCACCTGGATGCCGCGCCCGCAGGCCAGCCCCGCCGCCTTGCCCAGCGCCATGTTCGGGCGGATGCCCACGGCCATGACCACCAGATCGGCGGGAAGCTCCTGCCCGTTTTTTAGGCGAACCCCGGAAACTTTCTCGATGCCCACAATTTCAGCAGTGTCGGCGCCGGTCAGCACGGTGATGCCGCGGCGCTCCAGCTCGTGCCGCAGCAGCGCCCCGGCGGAGCGGTCGAGCTGCCGTTCCATCAGCGTGTCCATCAGGTGCAGGACCGTGACGTCCATGCCCTTGACCGTCAGCCCATTGGCCGCCTCCAGCCCGAGCAGGCCGCCGCCGATGACCACGGCGCGCCCGCCCTTCGCCGCCGCCTCCAGCATCGTGTCGACGTCGGCGAGGTCGCGGAAACCGACGACGCCGGGCAGGGTGGAGCCCGGAACCGGGATGATGACGGGGGTGGAGCCGGTGGCGATCAGCAGTTTGTCGTAACCCACGGTCAGGCCGGACATGGCCGTGACGGTGCGGTTCGCCCGGTCGATCACCTCCACCCGGTCGCCGGTCAACAGATTGATTCCGTTGGCCTCGTACCAGTCGCGCCCGTTCAGCACGATCTGCTCGAAGGTCTTCTCCCCGGCCAGCACGGGGGAGAGCATGATGCGGTTGTAGTTGGGATGAGGCTCGGCGCCGAAGACGGTGATGTCGTAACGGTCCGGCGCCTTGGCCAGCAGTTCCTCCAGCGTGCGGATGCCGGCCATGCCGTTGCCGACGACGACCAGCCGTTCGCGCTTCGTCGGTGGATTGGTGTGCGTGCTCATGCTGTGTGCCCTCTTGCGAGGCCGCGAGGCCGAAAAGAAAAAGGCGCCCGAAGCCCTGGGGACTCCCGCGGGATTCCCAGGGTTTCGGACGCCGTTGTCCGGGTGGTTCGCCGTCGAACCGGCCATGGCGCCGTTGCCCTGGCCCTGATCTGCCCGTCCTTCTGGCAATCCGCGTGCCAACATCGGCACCAAGGTATGAGAAAGGGACCAGAACGGCGGATTTCCGCCGTTTTTACGACCTCGCCCGGGCGGATGCGGGACGGGAATGTCGGGACCGGAACACGCGCTTTTATCCCGCTTCGACCAAAAAGCGGTCCGAAAGCCGACAATTTGTGCAACGCGTCACCACCAAGGTACTAGCACAAAGAATAGGCAACTCGCGTCAAAGCCGCAGAAACAAAGACTTTTGGCTCTGTTTGGACGCCTATTCAGCCTTTGGCATGGTCCTTGCGAGAGGAACGGCGGGACGCGCCAACGGCGGTGCGTCCATCCCATACGCCCAAGGTTGGGCCCCTCGGCACCGTCGCTGACCCGGTTCGACAGCCCTTCATGGCTGGCGAGCCCTCAACGGCGCGTCGCCGGTGGGGCGTTGGATCGAGGTCGGGTGTGCCGCGTGGGTCCGGAACGAGAGATGGAGCGACCAACGTGACGCGAGACGTGATCCGAGCCGTGACCCGACTGCCCGCCTCCCCCCGCACCGCCCTGCTGTCCGCCGCCGCCACGCTGGCGCTGACGCTCGGGTCCGCCCAGGCCGCTCCGCTCGACGTGGAGAAGGACCAGCTCAAGCTGGGCTTCATCAAGCTGACCGACATGGCCCCGCTCGCCATCGCCGCGGAGAAGGGCTTCTTCGAGGACGAGGGCCTGTCGGTGACGCTGGAGCCGCAGGCCAACTGGAAGGTGCTGCTCGACCGCGTGATCTCCGGGGAGCTGGACGGCGCCCACATGCTGGCCGGTCAGCCGCTGGGCTCCACCATCGGCTTCGGCACCCAGGCCAACGTGGTGACCGCCTTCTCGATGGACCTGAACGGCAACGGCATCACCCTGTCCAACGAGGTGTGGGAGCGGATGAAGCCCAACCTGCCCAAGGGGCCGGACGGCAAGCCGCTGCACCCGATCAAGGCCGACGCGCTGAAGCCGGTCATCGCCCAGTACCGGGCGGAGGGCAAGCCCTTCACCATGGGCATGGTCTTCCCCGTCTCCACCCACAATTACGAGCTTCGCTACTGGCTGGCCGCCGGCGGCATCAACCCCGGCTATTACGCGCCCAACGACGTGTCGGGGCAGATCCAGGCCGACGCCCTGCTGTCGGTCACCCCGCCGCCGCAGATGCCGGCGACTCTGGAGGCCGGGACCATCTTCGGCTACAGCGTCGGCGAGCCGTGGAACCAGCAGGCGGTGATGAAGGGCATCGGCGTGCCGGTCATCACCGACACCGAGATCTGGAAGAACAACCCGGAGAAGGTCTTCGGCGTCACCGAAGGCTGGGCCGTCAAGAATCCCAAGACCCATCTGGCGCTGGTCAAGGCGCTGATCCGCGCCGCCATGTGGCTGGACGAGAACGACAACGCCAACCGCGCCGAGGCGGTGAAGATCCTGGCCAAGTCGGAGTATGTGGGGGCCGACGCCAAGGTCATCGCCAACTCGATGACCGGCACCTTCGAGTATGAGAAGGGCGACAAGCGGGCGGTTCCCGACTTCAACGTCTTCTTCCGCTACAACGCCACCTATCCCTTCTATTCCGACGCCGTCTGGTACCTGACGCAGATGCGCCGCTGGGGCCAGATCGCCGAGGCCAAGCCGGACGCCTGGTACGACGAGACCGCCCGCAAGGTCTACAAGCCGGAGATCTACCTGAAGGCCGCGCGGCTGCTGGTGGAGGAGGGCAAGGCCAAGGAGGCCGACTTCCCCTGGACCAGCGACGGCTACAAGCCGCTGGACGAGGGCTTCATCGACGGCATCGCCTACGACGGCCGCAAGCCCAACGAGTACCTGACGAAGCTGCCCATCGGCCTGAAGGGCGGGCAGGCGGTGCAGGGCGGCCAACTGGTCGGCGGTTGACACTGCGAACTTCCGAATTCCGCGCAGTGGCTGCGACGGGCCCCCACCCTAACCCTCCCCCGCTACGCAGGGGAGGGAATCCACTCCTCCCCCTGCGTAGCGGGGGGAGGTTGGGAGGGGGGCATCGGCGCCCCGCGCCAAACAGAAAGATCACCCCATGACCAGCGTGACCGAAACCTCCACCCTCTCCTCCGCCGAGGCGATGCGCGCCCGGCGCAAGGCCCGTCTCGCCCACACGCTCAACCGCACCGCCGCCACCCTACAGATCGTCGGGCTCGGCTGGCTCAGCCCGCTGCTCCGCATGGCCGCAGGCGACAGCCCGCGCCAGCAGGGGCAGGAGCTGTGGCAGCAGATGGGCGTGCCGCTGACCGCCCTGATGCTGTTCCTCGCCGCCTGGGCGTGGCTGGCGCCGCAGGTGAACACCAGCCTGGGCGCCATCCCCGGCCCGGCCCAGGTGTGGGAGCAGGTGGGCGTCCTCCACGCCGACCATCAGGCCGAACGCGCCAAGGAGGCCGCCTTCTACGACCGGCAGGCCAAGCGCAACGCCGAGCTGCTGGCCAAGGACCCGGCGGCCGAGGTGAAGACCCGGCCCTACGCCGGCAAGCCGACCTATCTGGACCAGATCGTCACCAGCCTGAAAACGGTCTTCACCGGCTTCCTGCTGGGCGCGCTGATCGCGGTGCCGCTGGGCGTGGCCTGCGGCCTGTCGCGCACGGTCAACGCGGCGATGAACCCGCTGATCCAGATCTTCAAGCCGGTGTCGCCGCTGGCCTGGCTGCCGCTGGTCACCATGGTGGTCAGCGCCACCGTGTCGAGCGACAACCCGACCTTCGAGAAGTCCTTCCTCACCTCCGCCGTCACGGTCACGCTCTGCTCGCTGTGGCCGACGCTGATCAACACGGCGGTCGGCGTGTCCTCCATCGACAAGGACCTGATGAACGTCGGCAAGGTGCTGCAGCTCTCCGGCCCGACGATGGTGCGCCGGCTCGTGCTGCCCTCGGCGCTGCCCTACATCTTCACCGGTCTGCGGCTGTCGCTGGGCGTGGGCTGGATGGTGCTGATCGCGGCGGAGATGCTGGCCCAGAATCCCGGCCTGGGCAAGTTCGTGTGGGACGAGTTCCAGAACGGCTCCTCCTCCTCGCTCGCCCGCATCATGGTGGCGGTCTTCACCATCGGCCTGATCGGCTTCCTGCTCGACCGCGTCATGCTGGCCTTCCAGGCCGCCGTTTCCCACACCGGCACCCGCTGAGGAGTCCCCGGGCATGGCCATCCTTGAGCTGAAGAACGTCGCGAAGTCCTACGGCGGGACCGAGGTGCTGCGCGGAATCGACCTGTCCATCGCGGAGGGTGAGTTCGTCGCCATCGTCGGCTTCTCCGGCGCCGGCAAGACCACGCTGGTCAACCTGATGGGCGGGCTGGCCGCCCCCGACGCGGGCGAGGTGCTGTTCCGCGGCGAGCCGGTGCGCGGGCCGGGGGCGGAGCGCGGCGTCGTGTTCCAGAACTACTCGCTGATGCCCTGGCTGAGCGTAAAGGACAATGTGGCGCTGGCCGTGGACGCCGTGCACAAGGGCAAACCGTCGCCGGAGCGCGGTGTGCTGACCCGCCGGGCGGTGGAGACGGTGGGGCTGGGCCACGCCACCGACCGCCGCCCCAAGGAGCTGTCGGGCGGCATGCGCCAGCGCGTCGGCTTCGCCCGCGCGCTCGCCATGAACCCGGAGATGCTGCTGCTCGACGAGCCGCTGTCGGCGCTGGACGCGCTGACCCGCGCCAAGCTGCAGGACGAGATCGAGGCGATCTGGCGCAAGGACCGCAAGACCGTCGTCCTCATCACCAACGACGTGGACGAGGCGATCCTGTTGGCCGATCGCATCATCCCGCTGACGCCGGGTCCGGGGGCGACGCTCGGCCCCGCCTTCGCGGTGGACCTGCCGCGCCCGCGCGACCGCACCGCCGTGAACCACGACCCGGACTTCAAGCGCCTGCGCGCCGAGGTCACGGCGTGGCTGATGGAGGCCGGGGCCAGCCGCGCCGCCGCCACGGTGGACGAGAGCCTTACCCTGCCGGCGGCGACGCCGATCACCGCCGCCCCGCCGCCGAAACCCTATCTGGCCGGGCAGAGCGGCGGCCTGTCCGACGACCGTTACGTGGAGTTCAGCCGGGTCACCAAGACCTTCGCCACGCCGAAGGGGCCGCTGACGGTGGTGGACGGCTTCGACCTTAAGATGCGCAAGGGGGAGTTCATCTCCCTGATCGGCCATTCGGGCTGCGGCAAGTCCACCGTCCTGTCGATGGTCGCCGGGCTGGCCGACGTGTCCAGCGGCGGCATCGTTTTGGACGGCCGGGAGGTCGACGGCGCCGGTCCCGATCGGGCGGTGGTCTTCCAGGCGCCCAGCCTGTTCCCCTGGCTGACCGCGCTGGAGAACGTCATGCTGGGGGTCGACCGCGTCTACCCGCAGGCGGGCCGGGGCGAGCGCAACGACATCGCCCGTTACTACCTGTCGCGGGTCGGGCTGGGCAATGCCATGCACAAGACGGCGGCGGAGCTGTCCAACGGCATGAAGCAGCGCGTCGGCATCGCGCGGGCCTTTGCCCTGTCGCCGAAGCTGCTGCTGCTGGACGAGCCCTTCGGGATGCTGGACAGCCTGACCCGCTGGGAGCTTCAGGAGGTGCTGATGGAGGTGTGGGCGCGCACCCAGGTCACCGCCATCTGCGTCACCCACGACGTTGACGAGGCGATCCTGCTGGCCGACCGTGTGGTGATGATGTCCAACGGGCCGAACGCCCGCATCGGCCACATCCTGGAGGTGGACATCCCCCACCCCCGGACCCGGCAGGCCCTGCTGGAGCATCCCCGTTATTACGCCTACCGGGAGGAGTTGCTGAACTTCCTGGAAGGCGGGCACCACGGGACGGTGAAGGCGGCGTGAAGGGGAGGGCGGAGCGGCCATGGCGAACAAACCCCTGACCATTCTGGTGGCCGGCCCCGACGCCGACGCCACACGGCCGGTGGAGGACGGCTTGGCCGGGGCGGGGGGCCGCGACCGGATCACCCTGGTGCATGGCATCACCGATCTGCCGGCCCGCGTCGCCGCGCTGGCGCCGGACGCGGTGGTCGCTGTTTTGGAAACATCGGCCCCAGCGGTGTTGGACGGCGTCTTCCGGCTGGCCCGGTCGGGAGCCTGCGCCGTCGTCCTGTTCGCCGACAAGGCCCCGCCGGGGGCGGCGGCCCAGGCGGCCGAGGCCGGGGTGGCCGCCTTCGTCCTCGACGGGCTGCATCCCGCCCGCGTGCGGCCGATCCTGGAAACCGCGCTGGCCAGATTCGCTGCTTTTGAAACGCTGAAACGCGAACGCGACGAGGCGCGTTCGCAGCTCGCCGACCGCAAGCTGATCGAGCGGGCGAAGGGCATCCTGATGCAGCAGAAATCCCTGACGGAGGAGGCGGCCTACACCGCCTTGCGCAAGGCCGCCATGAAGCAGGGCCGCCGCATCGCCGACATCGCGCAAAGCGTCATCACCGCGGCCCAGATCGGGCTGTGAGGCGTTTCACTTCAAGCCCTTAGTCAATTGATTATACTGAAACGCAAATTCACTTCTCAGACCGGGTGATCAAGGTTCGGTCGGACCGGTGACGGTGCGTCCCCTCAATAGTGCCAAAGAGCGCGAGTCGCGGCAAGCCGTCCGCATGGCCCCGGCTCGCAGGCCGGGGAACGGGACGGCGCCGACGCGTCAGCGACGATGCGACCCCGCCCGCTCCATCAGGCCAGTTCCATCAGAATCGATGCGGTTCAGGCGGTCTGTGGAACCCGTGCGATCACCTTGATCTCGAAATCGAAACCGGCCAGCCACGTCACGCCGACCGCGGTCCAGTTGGGATAGGGCTCCCGCGGAAACATCCGGTCCTTGACCGACAGGACGGTCTCGAACTGCGCCTCCGGATCGGTGTGGAACGTCGTCACGTCCACGATGTCGTCGAAGGTGGCTCCGGCCGCTTTCAGGACCTCGCGCAGATTGTCGAAGGCCCGTTGAACCTGCTTGGCGAAGTCGGGCTCGGGCGAACCGTCCTCGCGGCCGCCGACCTGTCCCGACACGAAGAGCAGATCGCCCGACCGGATGGCGGCGGAGTAGCGGTGGATCTCGTAGAGCGCCTGCCGGCCGGCAGGAAAGAGGGCGTCGCGCTTGGACATCGAAGTCTCCCGTTCGGATTGGACCTGGAGCAGGAGATAGCCGCTTGGGAACTGCGCGATTAGACGTTGAAATCGGCACGAGCTGATGCAGAATCGCCATCAATGACGCGCCCCTCCCTGAACGACCTCAGCGCCTTCGTGGCCGTCGCCACCCATCGCAGCTTTCGCCGCGCGGCGGATGAGCTGGGAACGGCGCCGTCCACGCTGAGCCACGCGATGCGCGGCCTCGAGAATCGGCTGGGCGTGCGCCTCCTCAACCGCACGACCCGCAGCGTGTCGCCGACCGAAGCGGGGCTCGAATTGCTCGGCCGTCTGACGATCGCGCTGACCTCGCTGGATGAAGCGCTCGACGCGGTCACCGCCTTTCGCGGCAACGTCGCCGGACGGGTCCGGATCAACGCGCCGCGCGTCGCCGCTGCGGTTCTCGTCCGCGGCGTCCTTCCCCGCATGGTCGAGCGGTTTCCCGACGTGACGGTGGACATCGTCGTCGAGGGGCGGCTGGTCGACATCGTGTCCGGCGGCTTCGACGCTGGCGTCCGCCTGATCGAATCCATCCCGAAGGACATGATCGCGGTGCCCTTCCCGGACCCGATCGGCTTTGTCTGCGTCGCCTCCCCCGCCTATCTCGACCGCGCCGGGGAGCCGACGACGCCCGATGATCTGCAGCGCCATCGCTGCATCGGGCACCGTCTGCCCGGCGGCCGGCTGTACCGCTGGGAGTTCGAGCGGGCCGGGCAGGAGTTGACGGTCGACGTCAACGGACCGGTGGTCCTCGACGATGAGGAGTTGATGGCGGAGGCCGCCGCCCAGGGGCTGGGGATCGCCTATGTGGCGAACTGGGCGGCCGAAACCGCGCTGGCGGAGGGGCGGTTGCGGACCGTTCTGCCCGCCTGGATGCACAAGCCGGAGCGGGCGGCGGTGTATTACCCCGGACACCGCGCCGTACCGCCAGCCCTGCGGGCGTTCCTCGACGTCGTCAAGACCATGCCGGTCGGTGCGGCAACGCATTGATGATCCTCCAAACCAGCGGGTGCCTGGAGCCTACGGTCGCCACTATGATGGCGCCCCGTTTGGTTCAGGGGAGTGGGGCATGCTGGTCCGGCAGGGTGAACATCGTGGCGTGTCGGCGGACCGCAGTCTGGCCTGGTCGCTGGCGGGCATCGCCGGCGCCGTCAACGCCGCGGGATTCTACGCCGCCGGCCTCTACTCCTCGCACATGACCGGCACCGTCTCGACCATGGCCGATCATCTGGCGCTGGGTGAGATGGGCGCCTTCGGCGTGGCGCTGGCCATCGTGGCGACCTTCATCGCCGGGGCAATGGTGTCGGCAATGCTCATCAACGCCGGGCAGCGCCGCGGCCTGTCGGCGATCTACGCTTACAGCGTCTGCCTGGAAGCCCTGCTGCTCGCCGGGCTCGGCGCCGCCGACGTCTGGCTGCACGAGTTGCGCGGCGCCGCGCTGGTCATGGGGTTGAGCTTCCTGATGGGGTTGCAGAACGCCATCGTCACGCGCATTTCCAACGCCCGCGTCCGCACCACCCACGTCACCGGCATGATCACCGACATCGGGATCGAACTCGGCAACCTGATCGACGATCTCTACCACCGCAACGGCCGGGATCGCATCCGGGTGACGCTCGACAAGCTGAAGACGCATCTGCCGACCGTCGGGTCCTTCTTCCTGGGCGGCGTCTTGGGAGTTCTGGGCTACAGCGCCTGGGGCGCCATGCTGTTCGTGACGCTGGCGGCCATCCTCGCCGGCTTCGCCGCCCCGGTGATTTTCGCCGAATGGCGGACGGCGGAGTAGAAGCGTTTCAAATTCAGCGTTGCCGGACGCCGCTTTCAAGTGTTGACACAACATGACCGATTCCGAAGGCCCGATCCCCGACATCATCGCCCCCGGCCTGGACGCCCTGTTCGTCGGATTCAATCCGGGAACGCGCTCCGGCCGGCTCGGCCACAATTACGCGGGACCGGGCAACCAGTTCTGGAGACTGCTGGCCGCGGCCGGCCTGACGCCGCGCCTGTTGCGCCCGGAGGAGGACCGGCTGTTGCCGGAGTTCGGGCTGGGCTCCACCAACCTCGTGGCGCGGGCGACGGCGAGCGCCGCCGATCTCAGCCGCGCGGAGTTGCGCGGCGGCGTGCCGCGGCTGCGCGCGCTGGTCGCGGAATTCCGGCCGCGGGTGATCGCCTACACGGGAAAAGGAGTCTATCTCGCCGCCGCCGACCGCGCGCGGGCGGAGTGGGGCGTGCAGCCGGACCGCCTGTTCGACGGTCCGGTGGACGTCGTGCTGCCCTCGCCCAGCGGGCTCGCCCGCCTGCCCTTCGCGGAAAAGCTGCGCTGGTTCCGCGAGGTCAGGCGGGTCATCGACGCTGAAGTTGACACCCGCCGCTGACGTCAGCGGGTATCCGTTACAAATTCAGCGTTGCTGACGGTCAGGCCAGCAGCTCATCGAGAAGGGCGTGGAGGCGGCGCAGCTCCTGCCATTGCGCCTCGCTGAGCTGCTTGCGGTGGGCCCGCAGCTCGCCGGCATCGACGGCGGAAAAGTCCTTGGCGATGCGCTGGACGGCGGAGACGAAGCGCACCGCCGGGGCCGGCTGAACCCGCGCCGTTGCCGCGGACTCTGGCTCGCCCCCGCCCATCTGGGCGCGCTTGGCCTCGCGCAGCGCCTTGACGGTGCCGCCGTCCTTGATGGTGTCCCACAGCTTCCTTTGCAGCACCGGATCGTCCACCGCGGCGATCTCCGTCAGGATGCTTTTCGGGACGGAGCGGTGACGCGTTTCAAATTCAGCGACGATGTCGGCCGGCAGACGCAGCAGCGACAGGGTGCGCGTCACCTCCGCCTGGCTGCGCCCGATCACCTGCCCCAGCGCCTCGTGCGTGTAGTCGTGCCGCTCGATCAGCCGGGCGAAGGCGCGGGCCAGCTCCATGGCGTCGAGGTCAACGCGCTGGATGTTCTCGATCAGCGCCAGTTCGTCGGGATCGCCGTCGGTGACGATGGCGAAGATGGTTTGGCGCCCGGCCAGCCCGCAGGCGCGCAGGCGCCGCTCACCGGCGATCAGCCGGTAGTCCCCATCGCCGAGATCCTGGACGAGGACCGGTTGCTTCAGCCCGTGGCGGGCGATGGAGTTGGCCAGCTCCTGCAGCGACTGGTCGTCGAAATGGCGACGCGGCTGGTCGGGATTGGGGTGCACCCGGTCGAGATCGACCTCGATCAGCCGCGGGAAGTCGGCGGACAGCCCGAACAGCGCGTCCCCGCCGCGCTGCGCCGCCTTGTCGAAAATGCGGGTGCTGGTCCGTTCGAGTTTACGAGACATGGGCGTCTTCCGCAGTCTGGAGGTGGGCGGCCAGTTCACGCGCCAGTTCGCCGTAGGCCTGGACGCTGTTGGAATTCGGATCGGCCTCGATGGCCGGACGGCCGGCGCCCGACGCCTGGGCGAACAGGGTGGCGCGCGGCACCGCGTTCAGAACGCGGGTGCGCCCCTCGTAATGCTCCTGAATCTCGCGCAGGCTGGCTTGATCCTGCGTCAAGCGGGACGAGAACATGGTCGGCAGGATGCCGAAGATGTTCAGCGACGGGTTCGAACGGCGGCGGATCTTGGCGATGGTTTCCAGCAGCAGCGGCACGCCGAGCCCGGCGAACACCTCGGTCTGCACGGGAATCAGCACGAGGTCGCTGGCCGCCAGCGCGTTGATGGTGAGAAGGCCGAGGTTGGGCGGGCAGTCGATCACGATGACGTCGTAACGGTTCCGCACCTCCGCCAGCTTCTCCTTGAGCACCAGGGAGTTGTCCGGCTCGGCCACCAGCTCGGTCTCCGCTGCGGCCAGCCCGATGCTGGACGGGGCGAGCATGACGGCGCCGCCGCACACCGGCTGGAGGATGCTGTCGAAGGACGCCCCGCCGCGCACAACATTATAGATGCCCTTGCGCTGGGTTTCGATCTCGCCGGGGTCGAGCCCCATATGGACGGTGGCGTTGCCCTGGGGATCGCTGTCGAGAAGCATCACCTTCAGCCCCAGCGTGGACAGCGCGTAGGACAGGTTGACCGCCGTCGTCGTCTTGCCGACGCCGCCCTTCTGGTTGGCCACCGCCACCACGGCGCGCTGAATCTTGGGCATCCCGGTGTTCTGCGGCACGGCGGCCATCCCGCCCTGGCCCGCCAGGAAGCCGGCGACCTGCTGGGGGATGCGCTCCGCCCCGCTTTCCCACCGGCTGATCCGGGAACGGTCGTAGCGGCGGTTCAGTGCGCCGTTGAGCCAAGTCGCAAAGCTCAACTGGTCCTCGGCGCGCCGTTCGCGGATGGCGCGCAGTTCTTCCCCGTTCATCGGGCCTCCGGCTTTCCCTGTGTGTGGTCCTTTCTTGCAAAATTTGACGCAACTGGTCAAGCCGGAGCGCGCCGAATTGCGTCAAACGGCGGCAGGATCCTGGGTCATGCGACGTCGTATGGGACTATGGTCATAGAAAAGCGCCGCCATCATCGGCCATTCCGCACGCCGGAAAACCGTTCCGGTGGCGAATCGAATGGGACCCCGTCAAGCCCATTTTCCAAAGCGTTACCAATTCAGCGTTGGCTGGCGGGAGCGGTTTCGATTCGGGCCTTGAATCGCCTGGATTCTGATGTTTCAAATTCAGCGTTGGTCTTCGATTCGCTGGTTTGTGTATGCGTTGCAAGATCTGCGCGAGACTCGTCGAGTCGGCTAAGCCCTGGAAAGCCTTGGGTTTCCGAGTCGAATGTTACCAATTCAGCGTCAGACGCGAGTCGTCTTTGTTTCAAATTCAGCGTTGGAGCCGGTTGACAGTTGACGGTCCCGGTCGGAAAACCTCGATCCGCGTCGATGCTCGCTCCGGTGGAGGATCAGGGTCCGGATCACCCTCGAATGCCCGGTTGGCGATTCTTCGCCCCTGCCGACGTTGCGTTTTCAGCGAAGGGGGTCGCGCCAGTACTCGCGCAACCGGTCTAACCGGAGAATCCTATAGGGACTCATATAGGACATGGTTGCGAGTTCAGCGTGGATAACCGCCTTTCGTGACTCGTCTTCAGCGTGGATGAGCGAGTCCCCGTTGCGACTTCGGCGTCCTCGCCGTTGCGGAATCAGCGAGCCGATCCGGCCCGTTTCGCCCGTTGCGATTCCAACTCAGCGTGGACAAGCCGCCGAGGCTGTGGACAAGCGCTCCTCCGGGGCTGGGCAATCCGTTGGCGACGCTGATTTTGAAACGCCGGCTCGGCGGTTGCCGGCCGCGGCCGGGCCGGTGGGGAGGGCGGTGGCGAGGTCGGGTGGGCGCTTCGCTGAAGTTGAGTCGGAATCTGCAGCTTCCGTTGCAACTTCAGCGATTCGTGGGATGGACGCGCTTCACAGCCACCACATTTTGTGTTTTCTGAAATGACAGGAACGTGACCGAACGAGGCCGGAGGGGTCCCATGGCGAAAATCCACGAGCAGCTTACCCTGGAGGGATTCGAGGCGGTTCTTGCCCGCACCGAAGACCCCAAGGAGCGCCGCCGTGTGATGATGGCCCATGAAGCGCTGTCCAACGAGATGGACGCGATCGGCTATCTCCACGCCGGCTTCTGCCAAGCCTCCCTGCCGCACCGCAAGCCCAAGGACGAGACCGCCCCCTGGGTGCGCAACAACGGCAAGTACCAGCTCGTCGTCCGTCCCGGCATCCTGCCGCTGCGCGACGGCACGGTCCTGGACGTCGGCGTTCCCTACGGCGCCAAGGCGCGCCTGATCATGATCTACCTGCAGACCGAGGCCCGCAAGACGCGCAGCGCCCACGTCGATCTGGGGCCGAGCATGAGCGCGTGGCTGCGCCGCCTCGGGCTGGCTCCGACGGGGGGCGAGCGCGGCAACTACAAGCCGGTGCGCGAGCAGGTGCTGCGGATCGCCCGTAGCGAGTTCACCCTGCGCACCACCACCGGACCCTCGACGGCGGAGATCTCCGACCAGCGCCTGATCGACGGCATCAAGCTGTGGCGCGACGAGGAGGACACGCCCGACCTCTTCCGCACCGGCGGCGAATGGGTGCGCTTCGTCCGCCTGACCCAGAGCTTCTTCGAGCATCTGATGGAACACGCCGTCCCGCTGGACGAGCACGCCATCGCCAAGCTCAAGAACTCCGCCCTGGCGCTCGACGCCTATGTGTGGCTGGTCCACCGCCTGCACCGGCTGGACAAGCAGACGGTGGTGCCGTGGCACGCCCTGTCGCAGCATTTCGGCTCGGTCAGCGAGCACCGCGTCCTGGCCTTCCGCCTGAAGGAAGCGCTGAAGGACGTCATGGCCGTCTATCCCGACGCGAACATCGAGCCGACTTCCAAGGGCCTCGTTCTGCGCCCCTCGGCGCCGGCCGTGCCGTCGAACAAGCACCTCGTCCTGCGCCCCGTCCGCGGCTGAGGACGCGCGGGCAAGGACGCGTGGACCGAGGTTGCGGTTGTGTGCCGCGGGCGGATCGGCCCGAAGGGCGACGAGCGCTGTTGAAAGACACGACCAGGGCGTGACATTGTTCACCGGTTGCAACCATCCGGCGTGGTTCCCGCATCGGATGCCGTGAAAGGACCGGGTCCAATGTCCTACAGGGTCGACGACGATCTCTACCCAGCGCGCGCCGTGGTCTCGATCGAGGCCACGTGGGGAAGCCGGAGCTTTGTCGGCTCAGGCTTCCTGGTCGGCCGCAACGACGTCATCACCGCGTCCCACATGGTCTACAACGCCGCGCTCGGCGGCAAGCCGAGCAGCCTGAAGATCTACCCGTCCTACAATCCCGGCAAAACGGACAACGTCGCCTACGGCGTGGCCAAATCCCAGTTCTTCACCAATTTCGACCCGGATTCGGACGGCAAGCTCATCACCGGCGATTTCTACCGCACCACCCAGAGCGGGTCGGAGATCGACGTGGCCCTGCTCACCCTGTCCCAGCCCATCGGCGACACCTACGGCTATTTCGGGATCGACTGGAGCTACGGCGGCGGTCCGGCCAGCGTGCTGGGCTATCCCGCCAAGTACGGGCGTTACGAGACCTTCGACAGCGGCACCATCCGCCGCTCGGCCGTCGATACGGTCTACTATGTGAACGGGGATCTGGAGATCAATCCGGGGAATTCCGGCGGACCGATCTATTACAGCTCCGGAGACAAGGTCTTCGCCGTCGGCGTCGTGTCGACCGCCGTCGGGGCCACCGCGCTCGGCGGCCACGCCTATTGGCTGAAGGACGCCCTGTCGGCCAACGACTCCTACATCTCGAACGCTCCGCCGGCTCCCGAATCGGAGCGGCGCGCGGTGGTGAACGACGGCACCTCCAGCCGCGAGGTGCAGATGGAAATCTATGTCGGTCCGGTCGCCACGCTGAAGAACCTGTTTCTGGGCGGCAGGTCCATCGAGATCATCGTCGGCAGCAACGTCGGCGATTTCTTCAACCTGGGCGCCGGCGACGACGCCGCGGACGGCAAGGACGGCGACGACGTTCTGGACGGCGGCACCGGCTCGAACTTCCTGACGGGCGGTTCCGGCACCGACACCTTCTTCCTGGACGGGCGCGGCGGTGGAGTGACCTGGTCCACCATCACCGATTTCGAGCCGAACGAGTGGGCCACCGCCTGGGGATGGAGGCCGGGGGTCTCGACGCTCACCTGGGAGGCCATGGCGGGCGCCGAGGGGTTCAAGGGCGCCACGGCGCACATCGACTTCGACGGCAACGGCAGCATCGACGGCAGCATCACCTTCACGGGGAAAGCCGTCGGCTCGGTCATCACCATGCCGGGGCAGGTCGGCGCCGACAGCTATCTGGCCTTCCGTCTGGCCTGACGCCGCCCGGAACCGGCGGCGCTACAGCGGCAGCAGCTGCTCCCGCTCCGCCGTCGCCTCCGGCGTCGCCAGCGCCCCGCGGGTGACCGTCACGGCGCTGCGCCCGCCGCCCTGCGGCATGACGCGCACCTGGACGCCGATCCGCTCCACCAGCGCTGGGACGTGGCTGATGACGCCGACCTGCCGCCCGGTGGCCTGGAGCGCCTCCAAACAGGACAGCGCCAGATCGAGGCTGCCAGGGTCCAGCGTGCCGAACCCCTCGTCGATGAACAGCGTGCCGATCCCGGCGCCGCCACCCCCCGCCATGGCCGACAGGCCGAGTGCCAGGGCCAGCGACACCAGGAACATCTCGCCGCCGGACAGGCTGTGCACGCCGCGCCGCTCGTCGCCCATCTCGCCGTCCACCACCTGGATCTCCAGGTCGGCCCCGCCCACCCGCTCCAGCCGGTAGCGGCGGGCGAGATCCGCCAGATGGTGGTTTGCCTGCACCAGAAGCAGGTCGAGGCTGAGGCTCTGAGCGAAGTTGCGCAGCTTCCGCCCGTCGGCCGAGCCGATGAGCTGCGCCATGGTCGCCCACAGCGCCTGCGTCTTGCGCTGGGCCTCCACCCGGTCGAGCACGGCGGCGAGGCGGCCGCGGTTCTCCGTGTCGGCGCGCAGCCGGGCCTGGGCCTCGCCCAGCCGGCCGCGGGCCTCCTGCAGGCGCCGGCCGGCCTCGGGCATGGCCTCGCCGGCCTCCGGCGCACCGAGTGCGGGCCGGCCGGCGGCGTGATGCTCCTGACGCAGCCGCGTCCGTTCCGCGACCAGGAGCGCGCCCTCGCGCCGCGCCGACTCGAGGGCGGCGAGAGTCCGCTCCTCCTCGGCCAGCCAAGCCTCGTCCCGGACCAGATGGGCGCGCGCCGCCTCCACGCCGACACCGCAACGCTCCGCCGCCGCGGCCAGGGCGTCCGCCGCCGCGTCCGCCTCGGCGGCGCAACGGCGGGCGGAGTCGCCACGCGCGGCGACGGTCTGTTCCGCCCCGGACAGGCGGGCCGCCGCGTCCTGCCGGGCGATCGTGGCTTGCTCGACCAGGGCTTCCGCCCGTTGGCAGGCGTCGGCCAAGTCCTTCTTCACCGCGGCCACCGCCCGTCCGCCCAGCAGGGCCGCCCGCGCCGCGCGCCGCTCCGCCATCGTCGCGGCCAGACCCTCGCACCGCCGCCGTGCCGCCTGTTCGGCCTGCCGCGCCCCCTCCAGCGCCGCCGCCTTGGCGCCGGCCTGCCGCTCCAGGGCCTCCACGTCGCGTTGCGCCTGGACCAACCCCTCGCGCTGGCGCAGCACCTCGGCGACCCGCTTGCCGATCGTCTCGCGGAACGCGTCGGGATCGCGGTCGAGGCCGCTCTCCCAGCCCGCCAGCCCGGCGAAGGGCTGGGCCAGTTCCGCCCGCGCCGCCGCCCGTGCGCCCGCCGCCTGGTCGCGCCGCGCCACGGCCAGGGATTCGGCGTGGCGGGCGGAGTCGCCCTGACGGGTCCGCGTCTCGATCGCCCGCTCGGCATCGGCCAGCGCCGCGTCCCGTTCCCGGCACGCCTGCACCGCCGCGTCGAACCGCGCCTTGTGATCCAGCGCCTTGGCCTCGGCCCGACCGGCCTCCGCCAGCTCCGCGTCCACATCGGCCAACCGCCGGGTGACGGTTTCCGCGTCCGGTTCGGTGGGCAGGTCGAAGCCCGGCGCCTGTTCCGCCCAGCGCTCCGCCGCGGCTGTCCGCTCCGCCGCCAGGGCGGCCAGCCGTCCATCCAGGACCGCCGCGCGCTCCCGCGCCGCCCGCGCCGCGGCGCTGTGGGCGCCCTGATCGGTGGCCAGCCCGGTCACCTCGGCGTGCAGCGCGGCGACGTGGCGCTCCTGCTCCTCGGCAAGCCGGTCGAGCGGGGTGTGGCCGGCGCTCCAGGGATGCTCCGTGGCGCCGCAGACCGGGCAGGCCTCGCCCTCCGACAGTTGGGCGCGCAGCGACGCCACATCCTCACTGCGGGCGAGGCGCAGGCGATGGAGGGTGCCGTCCGCCTCCGCCAAGGCCGCACGGCGCCGGTCCAGCCGGGCCTTGCTGTCCGTCGCGCGGGTTTCCCCCTCCGCGGCGGCGGTGCGCTGGCGCTCCCGTTCCGACCCGGCCTCCGCGGCGTCCGCCGCCAACCGCGCGGCCCGCTCCGCCAGTTGGGCCAAGGCCGCCAGTCCGTCACGCCGCTGCGCCAGCGCCGTGCGGCGGCCGTGCAGGGTGTCCAGCGACTCCACCGCCTCGCCCTTCAGCGCGGCCAGGGTCCGCTCCGCCTCCTCCCGCCGCGCGGCAGCGTCCTGGCGGACGGCGGTCAGGCGGGTCCGTTCCGTCTCATGGCCGGCGGCCTCCGCGGCGGCGCGGTCCGCCTCCCCCTCGGCGTCCTGCGCCGCCCGCGCCGAATCGCGGTGGCGCAGCAGCAGCGCGTCCCAGCGCGCCCACTGGTCGGCCACCGGAACCAGCGCCGTCTGGCCGGCCAGCCAGCTCTCCCGCTCCGCCGCGTCGGCGCGGGCCTTCTCCAGCGCCGTCCCGATGGCGGTGCAAGCCTCCCGAATCCCGTGACCGTCCGCCTCCGCGGTCGCCGCGTCGGCGAGCGCCCCGGCCTGTTGGCCGGCCAGCGCGGCGATCTCGGCGTCCAGCGCCGCGGCTCGCTCCAGCTCCGGCTCGGCGGCCTCGATGGCGCCGCGGGCCGCCTCGTAGGCGCCGCGCACCGCGCGATGACGCGCCTCCGCCTGGACCAGCCGCTCCTGCGCCTCCGTCACCGCGGCATGGGCCCGGTCCAGCGCCTCCCGCGCCTCCGCGGCGGCCGCGGCGCAGCGGTCCGCCTCGCTCAACCGGGCCCGCATCGGCTGGAGACGGCGCAGCAGAGCGGCCTCCTCGCGCCGCGTCCCGGCCTCCTCCCAGACCCGCTCGGCTTGCAGGCTCGCGGCGGCGGCCTCGTTCTCCGCTTTGGCCAGCCGGGCGTCCTGCTCGTGCCAGGCGACCGCGGCGCGGGCCTGTTCGAACGCCGCTTCCTCCCGGCGGATCGCCTCGGCCGCCGCGCCGGCCTCGGCGTCCAGGGCGGTGCGTTCCTCGTCGCTCAGCACGCCGATTCCCGCGCCTTGCGCCTCCAGCGCCTCCAGCGCCCGATGCTCCTCGCGGGAGCGCTCATGCGCGGCGACGGAGATGCGGGAGTAGATCTCGGTGCCGGTCAGCAGCTCCAGCAGGGCGGAGCGCTCGGTCGCCGGGGCCTTCAGGAAGTTGGCGAAATCGCCCTGGGCCAGCAGGACGGCGCGGCGGAACTGCTCGAAGCTCAGCCCCAGCCGGTTGGAAATCTCGTCCAGCACGCTGGTTTTGCCGTCGCCCAGCCGCTTGCCATCGGCCAGCGCGGTCAGGCTCATCGTCTGCTTCTGCAACTGGCCGCGCGCGTTCTGCCGCGCCCGCCGCAGCTCCCAGCGCGCCCGGTAGGTGGCGCCGTCGATCCCGGCGAAATCCACCTCGGCCCAGCCGGCCCCGGCGCCGCGGCGCAGGACGCTGCGCACGTCGGTGGTGCTGATGGCGTCGGTGTCGCCGCTGGCGCCCAGCGCCACGCCGCGCCCGTCCGGCAGCCGCGGCATGCGGTCGAACAAGGCGAGGCACAGCGCGTCCAGGATCGTGCTCTTGCCCGCGCCGGTCGGACCGGTGATGGCGAACAGGCCGGCGTGGCGCAGCGGCCCCCCGGCCAGTTCCACCGCGAAGGTGCCGTCCAGGCTGGCCAGATTGCCGCCGCGAATCGCCAGAATTCGCATCACGCACCCTCCTGCACGGTCGCCACCAGTTCGTGGAAGGCGGCAAGCAAGGCCGGTTCTGGCTCGCCCTCGTGATGGCGGCGGTAGAGCCGCAGGAAGACGTCCTCCGGCGCCAAGTCGGCCAGATCGGCCAGAGGCACCGATTCGGCCAGCGCCGCGCCGCTTCCGGTCAGCCGCAGGGCCAGCTTGACCAGCCGCGCCGGGCGCCCGGCCAGCGCCGCGACCACCTCCTCGCGCAGGGCCGGCCGGGGCGCCGGCAGTTCCACCGAGACCTCTATGTAAGGCCAAGCCTCGCGCGGCAGCTCCTCGTCCAGTTCCAGCGTAGCCAGCGCCGTCAGCGCGTCCTCCGGCGCCGTGAACCGCCCGCCGCCGGGGATTCGCCGGATGGCGACGAAGCGGGGCACCCGCAGCGATTCGACATTAGCCAGCCGTCCCTCCGCGAAATCGGCCAGCACCACCTGATGCGGGTAGGGCTCCTCGTCCACCGCCAGCGGCAGGGGGGAGCCGCTGTAGCGCACCGATTCGCGCGTTCCCACGGCCTGCGCCCGGTGCAGGTGCCCCAGCGCCACATAGGCCGCGTCCTCCGGAAAGACGTCCACCGGCAGCGCGTGCTGGTTGCCGCCCAGGATCTTGCGCTCGCTGAGTTCGGACAGAGCGCCGTCACGCATGTAGCAATGGCCGGTGAGGATCAGCGCCTCGCCGGACCGCAACGCGCGCCGCCCGGCCTCCGCCGCGTCGGCGTAGACCCGGCGCACCCCTTCGACCAGCGGGTCGGCGCCGGCCGCGATCTCCTCCTCGCTCAGCGGCGGCAGGTCGGCGGGGCGCAGATAGGGCACCGCGACGCAGCGCGCGGCGACCGCTCCGTCGCGGCCG
This sequence comes from Azospirillum brasilense, assembly GCF_007827815.1. Classification (GTDB taxonomy): domain Bacteria; phylum Pseudomonadota; class Alphaproteobacteria; order Azospirillales; family Azospirillaceae; genus Azospirillum; species Azospirillum brasilense_C. Next base: position 725 of record NZ_VITH01000013.1, on the reverse strand, counting down.
GTCAGCGGGATCACAAGCCCCTCCGGCGCGACGGCACCGTCCTCATCGACCGGCAGGGCGCCGACCACCCGCACCCCCATCTCGGTCAGCAGGGGGGAGGACGCCTCCAACCGGCTGCCGCTGTCGTGATTGCCGGCGACCACCACGATGTCCAGCGCCGGGCAGCGCGCCTTGGCCGTCGCCAGGAACCGGTAGAACAGGCCGAGCGCCGGGATCGGCGGGTTCTGCCCGTCGAACACATCCCCGGCGATGACCAGCGCGTCGACGGCCCGATCCTCGAGCCGGTCGAGAAGCCACTCAAGGAATCGCGCGTGTTCGTGCTCGCGCGCGAAGCCGTGCAGAGTCTGCCCGAGGTGCCAGTCGGCGGTGTGGAGAAGACGCATGGGGAAAAGCGGGTCCATCGGAAAGGGACCGGCATTCTACGAAAGCGCGGCGGCGAACGCGCCGTGTGAAAAAGGCAGCGGGGAAAAATCGCCGATGGGCGAAAAAAGTGCTTGCCACCCTCGGGGCACCCCGCATATAAAGCGCCTCCCGACGCGGTGGCCGCCAACGAGGCGCCGACGGGTCGGAAACACAGAGACAATCTGGCCCTGGCGGCCCACTCCTTGAAGGGGTTGGGCGCGGGGTGTTGCGGTTCTCCTGAGGGCCGCGGGATCTTGGATATTGTTGATACCGTGTTGTGAGAAGGGATGCGCAGGCGGCGGTTTTGACCGTTGGCCGCGGAC
>NZ_VITH01000012.1 GCF_007827815.1 Azospirillum brasilense | reverse complement strand
TGCACGGCGGGGCGGGCAACGACGTGCTGTTCGCCGACGGCGGGGCGGACACGCTGTGGGGCGGGGCGGGCGCCGACCTGTTCGCCTTCGGGCGGGCCTCGGGCGGCTCGGTGGTGATGGACTTCCAGGTCGGGGTCGACCGGCTGGCCCTCTACGAGGCCGGCATGGACCTCGGCGCGGTGATCCGTTCGGCCCGGGTCGAGGGCGGCAACACCACCCTCGACGTCGGCGGGGGCAACCGCATCACCATCGTCGGACAGACCGGCAACGTCGCCGCCTGGTTCGCCTGACAACAGGAGCGACGCGCCAGCCGTGACCGGCGGGTGCCGGGGCCTTGCGGGCTCCGGCACCCGCCTTTTTTTGTCCGGGGGAGGACGCGGTCAGGGGGCCGGTCGCCCGCCGTTGCGCGCCCGCAAATGGTCGATGAGGGCGCGCAGCCGGGGCGGCACAGTCCGGCGGCTCGGGTAGTAGAGGTGGAAGCCGGCGAAGGGCGGGCAGAACGCCTCCAGGACGGCGACCAGCGCGCCGCGCTCCAGATGGGGCCGGAAAGTCTCCTCCATGCCGCAGGTGAGTCCGGCGCCGGCCAGGGCCAGCCGGACCATCATCCCCATGTCGTTGGTGGCAACCCGCGGATTCACCGCAATATCGAAGTCGCGGCCGTCCTCGGTGAACTCCCAGCGGTAGGGCGCCACATCCGGCGCCGGACGCCAGCCGATGCAGCGGTGGGCGAGAAGATCGCGCGGATGGACCGGTTGGCCGGCCCCGGCCAGATAGGCCGGTGAGGCGACGACCAGTTGCCGCTGCGGGGCGGAGACCGGGACCGCGATCATGTCCTGCTCAATGGCCTCGCCCAGCCGGACGCCCGCGTCGAAGCCCGCAGCGACGATGTCGAACTCCTCGTCCGTCACCAGGATGTCGACGCCGATCGAAGGATAGGCGTCGAGGAAGCCGGCCAGCGCCTCCCCCTCCAGGATGCTTTCCGCGATGGACGAGACGGCCAGCCGCAGCGTGCCGGCCGGCGCGCCGTGCGTCGAGGCGATGGTCTCCAGCGCCGTGCCGACCTCCGCCAGCGCCGGGCGCGTCGCGGCGAGCAGATGCGCGCCAGCGTCGGTCAGCCGGACGCTGCGCGTCGTCCTCTGGAGCAGCGGCACGCCGATGCGGTCCTCCAGCCGGCGGACCGCCTGGCTGACGGCGGAGCGGGTGACGCCCAGGCGCTCGGACGCCCGACGGAAATTGAGCGTCTCGGCCACCGCCAGGAACGCCGCCATGCCTTCGAAGGGATCGTTCATTGGTTAGCAATGCTAACCAGCCCGTTCATGATTGGCAACTCGAACATTCCACCGGGTGGTTCTAGCTTTTCCCCATCACTGCAACGATCGATGGAGAGGAGCAGACCATGACCCCGATCACCGACAAGACGATCCTCATCACCGGCGCCTCCAGCGGCATCGGCGAGGGCACCGCCCGCGTCCTCGGCGCCGCCGGGGCGAAGCTGGTGCTCGGCGCCCGGCGGACCGACCGGCTGGAGGCGCTGGCCGCCGACATCCGCGCCGGCGGCGGCACCGCGGAGGTCCGCGCGCTGGACGTGACGAGCCGCGAGGACATGGCCGCCTTCGCCGCCTTCGCGCAGGAGCGGTTCGGACGCATCGACGTGCTGGTCAACAACGCCGGGGTCATGCCGTTGTCCCCCATGGCCTCGCTGAAGGTCGAGGAATGGGACCGCATGATCGACGTGAACATCCGCGGCGTCCTCTACGGAATCGCCGCGGTGCTGCCGGTCATGAACGGCCAGGGCTTTGGCCAGATCATCAACATCGCCTCCATCGGGGCGCTCGCCGTGTCACCGACCGCCGCCGTCTACTGCGCGACGAAATACGCGGTGCGGGCCATCTCCGACGGGCTGCGCCAGGAGAACGAGCGGCTGCGCGTCACCTGCGTCTGCCCCGGCGTCGTGGAATCGGAGCTGGCCCACACCATCACCGACCCGGAGGCCGAGGAGCTGATGCGGAGCTACCGCGCCGTCTCCATCAAGCCGGACGCCATCGGGCGGGCGATCCTGCACGCCATCGAGCAGCCGGACGACGTCGACACCAACGAGATCGTGGTCCGCCCCACGGCCAGTCATTGACCCCGTCATCGAGGAGGATGTGAGCATGACCCACGGCACCGACACCCTCAGCCGCCCCCCTGTGCGCCTGCGCGCCCTCGTCGCGGCGGGGTTGCTCGCCGCGGTTCCGGCGACGCCCGCCCCCGCCCTGGCCAGCGCCCTGACCACGGAGGAGCGCGCTAAGCGCGGCGGCGAGGTGATCCGCAGCCTGAACAACGGCCAGACCCAGCCCAATCTGGAACGGATGCGCGAGGAGTTCCCCTTCCTGGCGGAGGCCACCGAGGCCTACGCGCTGGGTGACGTCTGGGCGCGGCCGGGGCTGGACGCGCGGACCCGCCAGTTGGCCGCGGTCGCCGCCTTCGCCGCCATCGGCGAGACGGCCTTCATGAAGGTCCACGCCGGCTACGCGCTCAACGCCGGCGTCTCGGAGGACGAGTTGAAGGAGATCATCTACATGGTGACCGTCCCCGCCGGCTTCCCCCGCGCGATCACCGCCGCGCGCACGCTGTCGGAGCTGTTCGCCGAGCGCCGCCCGTCGGCGGAAGGAGGCACGCCGTGAAACGCGCGTTCGCCCGAACCGCCACCCTGACCGCCGCCCTGCTCGCCTCCGGCGCCGAGGCCCTGCCCGACCGCAAGGCGCTGGCCCAGACCGCCGACCGGCCCGGGGTGGCGCAAGCGGATCATCCCTATGCCGGCCTGTGGGTGACCGAGGACGGCCGAGTCCGCCACGAGCTTCTCCCCAACAACCGCTACGTCGAGGCGCGGGGCAGCCGGGAGAAGGCGTACCAGGGCCGCTATAGGGTCACCGGCGACCACATCGACTATTGGGACGACACCGGCTTCACCGCCGACGGCGACTTCATCGACGGGGTGCTGCACCATGGCGGGATGATTCTGCATCGGCGGCGCTGACCGCCGGGCCTTTTCCCCTCCGGTCAAAAACTGTGAGGTGGGCAACAGTGCCGGATGCCCGATCCGGGGAGAATGACTGTGCAAGGGCGAGGTCTTCGGAACGAACCGGCAAGACGAAAGCCGGCGAAGAACACCCCTCCCCCTTGCACGGCACAATCCCCTGATCCGAAGGAAACGCATCAATGGCAAACGTCTATGGCACCAACAACGCCGACTATCTCGACATGATCAAGTACGGCGTCAGCAATGACTACGTGCAGGGTTATGACGGGAACGACACCATCCTCGGCTGGTCCGGCAACGACACGCTGGACGGCTGGAACGGCAACGACGTTCTCTACGGCGAGTCGGGCAACGACCTGCTGATGGGCTACAACGGCGCCGACACGCTCTACGGCGGCACCGGCAACGACCAGCTCTACGGGGAGAGCGGGTACGACAAGCTCTACGGCGGCGACGGCAACGACACGCTGAGCGGCGGCGACACCTACGACGACCTCTACGGCGGCATGGGCAAGGACCAGATGACCGGCGGGGCCGGGGCCGACTGGTTCTTCTTCGAGACGAAGGACAGCGGCGACATCTACGCCGGCAACGCCGACACCATCACCGACTTCAAGGACGAGGACCAGATCTGGCTGAAGGGCAGCTACAGCTACGCCGGCTCGACCAGCGCGCCCGCCGACGGCCAATACAGCATCTGGCAGAAGGACGGCAATTACGTCGTCACGTGGAACGCGGCCAACGACACCGGCTTCCACGACCTGATCGTGAAGGGCGACAACCCGATGGGCGACATCTCCTTCTACTGATCCGCCTGACCGAGGTCCCGGGCGCGCCGTCCTTCCCGGCGCGCCCCTTTCCCTTCTCCGGACGACAGGAGCGCCCTTCCCATGGCCGCACGGGAATCCCGCCGCAGCCCAACCGCCAGCACGCCGGCCCTGCGCGCGATCCGCCGGCGCATCGCCACCGGCCTCGCCGCCGCGGGCGGGTTCAGCGTCTTTCTCGCCCTCATCCAACTGGCGATGCCGCTCTACACGATGCAGGTCTACGACCGCGTGCTGGGCAGCCGCAGCGTGGAGACCCTGGTGGCCCTGTCGCTGCTGGCGCTGGGCTGCTTCGCCGTGTTCGGGCTGGTCGAGGCGATCCGCGGGCGGCTGACCCAGGCCATGGGCCATCTCGCGGCGCGCAGCCTGACCATGGACGCGCTGGAGGCGTCGATGGGCGGCCTGCTGCGCGGTGGGCCCAGCCGCCCGGCCCAGGTTCTGCGCGATCTCAACGAGCTGCGCCAGTTCCTGTCCGGGCCGAGCCTCACCGCGCCGCTCGACGCCGCGCTCAGCCTCGTCTTCCTGCTGTTCCTGACGCTGATCCACCCGCTCTACGGCCTCGTCTGCGGCGGCAGCATCCTCTGTCTGGTCGGGGTGAGTCTGCTCGGCCGCCTGCTGACCATGCCGGGCGCCGCGGAAGCCAACCGCGCCCTGTGCCGCCATGGCGCCGAGGTCGAGGCGGCGTCGCACGGCGTGGAGGCCGTCGCCGCCATGGGCATGATGGGCAATCTGCGCCGCCGCTGGCAGGCGGTTCAGGACGACCATCTGCAACTGGTCAACCGGACCGCCGGACGGGCGCAGGCCGTCGCCTCGCTCGCCAAGGTCTGCCGGATGACCGCTCAGGTGGCGATCCTCGCCGCCGGCACGATGCTGGTTCTGGACCGGCAGGTGTCGCCGGGCAGCATGCTGGCCGCCTCGATCCTGATGGGCCGCGCGCTGGCGCCCTTCGAGCAGTTGATCGACTCCTGGCGCAACTGGTCCTCGGCCCGCGAGAGCCTGCGCCGCCTGCGCGGCCTGTTCACGGCGGACGCGGTCCCCGCGCCGGGCGTCCCCCTGCCCCGCCCCAGCGGCCCCCTGCTGCTGGACCGCGTGACCTACATCCCGCCGGGGTCGGACCGCCCGACTCTGCGCGGCCTCTCCTTCTCGGTGGAGCCGGGCGAGGCGGTGGGCATCGTCGGCCCCTCGGCAGCGGGCAAGTCCACGCTGGCCCGGCTGCTGGTCGGCGTGCTGGAGCCGACCCAGGGCGGCGTCTATCTCGACGGCCACAATGTGTGGCGCTGGCACCGCGACGACTGCGGCCGGCATGTCGGCTACCTGCCGCAAGGCGTCGGCCTGCTCGGCGACACCGTGGAGGACGCCATCGCCCGGTTGGGCGAGCCCGACCCGGCGCTGGTCACCGCGGCGGCGCGGCGGGCCGGCGTGCACGAGATGATCGGCCGCCTCCCCGACGGCTACCGGACGGCGATCGGCGAGGGCGGCGCCCTGCTCTCCGGCGGGCAGAGGCAGCGCATCGCGCTCGCCCGCGCCCTCTACGGCGATCCCCGCCTGCTCGTCCTCGACGAGCCCAACGCGAACCTGGATCAGGCCGGCGAGGCGGCGCTGCTGCGCGCCATCGCCGAGGCCAAGGCCGGCGGGGCCGCGGTGGTGGTGATCGCCCACCGCCGCTGCGTCCTGGACGCGGTGGACCGCATCGTCGTGCTGCGCGACGGCATGATCGACCAGACCGCGACGCGGGCCGAGATGGTCCGGCGCCTGGGGACTCCCGCCACTCCGCAGCCGGTCGCCGCTGCCACCACCCCCTGATTGGAGACATCGAGATGACGACGACCGACACGCTGCTGGGCCGAAGCGCCATCCCGGTGGAGCCGCGCCGCGCCGAACCCTCCATCGGCGGGGCGGTGCGGGCGGGTTGCGCGGTGATCGCCCTGGCGCTGGGCGCCGGGCTCGGCTGGGGCTTTCTGGCCCCGCTGGACAGCGCCGCCCACGCGCCGGGCACGGTGGTGGTGGACGGCAATCGCAAGACCATCCAGCATCTGGAGGGCGGCATCGTCGCCGAACTGGCGGTGCGCGACGGCGACACGGTGGCCGCCGGCCAGACCCTGCTCCGCCTGGAAGGGACGCAGAGCCGCGCCACCCTGGAGGAGCTGTCCACCGAACAGGCCGCCGCCCTGGTCCGCATGGCCCGCCTGCGCGCCGAATACGCCGGCCAGCGCGCCTTCTCCGTCCCCGCGGAGCTGGTGGACGGGGCGCCCGCCGCCCGGCGCGCCCTGGCCGTGCAGCAGCAGCTGTTCGCCGCCCGTTGGACCCGCCACGACGGCGACATGGCCGTGCTGCGCGAGCAGCGCCTTCAGGCCGAACGCGAGGTGACCGCCCACCGCGCCCAGGAGCGCGCGGCGGCCGAGCAGATCGTCTTCATCGAGGAGGAGCTGGCCGGCGTGCTCGACCTCTTCAACAAGGGGTTGGAGCGCAAGCTGCGGGTCCTGTCGCTGAAGCGCGCCATGGCCGATCTCGCCGGCACCCGTGACCAGTCCAACGCCCGCGCCCGGCTGGCCGAGCAGGCGGTGACGGTCGCCGACACCCAGCTCCACGCCAAGGAGACGGCCCGCCGGTCCGAGATCGCCGGGGAGATGGAGGAGGCGCAGAACGCCCTGGACCAGACCGCCGCCCGCCTGCGGGCCGCCCGCGACGCGGTGGAGCGCACGGAGATCCGCGCCCCGGTTCCGGGCCGCGTGGTCGGTCTGACCGTCTTCACCGTGGGCGGGGTGGTGAAGCCGGGCGAGCCGCTGATGGACATCGTTCCGGACAGCGGCCCGCCGACCATCGAAGCCCGCATCGACCCGCTGGACATCGACGTGGTGAAGGCCGGCCAGACCGCGCAGGTGCGCCTCAGCGCCTTCAAGCCCCGCCGCACGCCGTCGATCGACGCCACCGTCCTGGACGTCTCCGCCGACCGCCTGACCGACCCGACGACCCACGCCCCCTACTTCGTGGCCCGCGTCCGCCCCCTGCCCGGCGCGCTGGAGCGGCTGGGTCCGGCGGCCCTGCATCCGGGCATGCCCGCCGACGTGCTGATCGCCACCGGCCAGCGCCGGGCCATCGACTATGTGCTGGCGCCGTTGCAGGACGCCATGGCGCACGCACTGACCGAGGATTGAGGAGCGCCCCGCCCATCGGCCAGTCGTTGCAGCTCCTCGACGACTTCGGACACCGGGCCCGACCAATCGCCGACGCGGCTTTGCCGGAACAGGCGGGCCGTCGGGTACCACGGGCTGTCCGCGCGTCCGAGCATCCAACGCCAGTCCGGAGCAAAAGGCAGCAGCACCCAGGTCGGCCGGCCCAGACTGCCGGCCAGATGCGCCACGGCGGTGTCGACGGTGACGACAAGGTCAAGCGACGCCAATGCCGCCGCCGTCGCCGCGAAATCGGTCAGGAAGGGCGACGCGTCGAAGGGAGCGTCGGGCCAGCAGGCCAGATCAGCCACCGCCGGGCCGACCTGCAGGGATACCCATTGAACTCCGGGCACCTCCCGGAGCGGCGCAAGGGCGGCAAGCGGAAGGGAGCGGCGGCGGTCGTTCGCGTGCTCGCGCCGCCCGGCCCACACGAGGCCGCAACGGATCCGGGCGCTCGGCGCTGCGGCGGTCAGACGGTCCGTCCAGATGCCGGCGGCGGCCTCCGAAGCGCGCAGCAACGGGGTGTCCGGCGCTGCGGGATGGCTGCGGTTCAGCAGCAACGGCAGGCTCATCAACGGCGCGTGCAGGTCGAAGGGTGGCAGATAGCTCCCACCTGGGAAGTCGGAGGAACGCGGGATCACCTCCACGCCCTCGACGGCCGGGGACGCCCGCAACAGGGACAGAAGAGGCGGCTGGACCTCCAGCAGGACGCGCGTCGCTCCTGCGTCCAGCAGCAAGGGCACGAAGCGCAGGAACTGGAGCGTGTCGCCCAGCCCCTGTTCGGCGTGCAGAAGGATGGTCCGGCTGGTCAGCGGCCCGCCATTCCACGCCGGCTGGTTGAACCGGCGACGCTGGCCTTGCATGACCGGTGCTTTCCAGCGCCATTCGAATTCACGCCATCCGTTCGCGAAATCGCCGAGCAGCAACCGCGTCAGCGCGCGGTTCCAATGGGCGTCGGCGTTCTCGGGATCGAGGGACAGCGCGCGACCGTAACAATCCAGCGCCTCGTCCACGGCACCCAGTTCGCCCAGGGTGTTGCCTAGGTTGTTCAGCGCGCCCATGTGCCCCGGCGCCCGGTCCAGAACCTTTCTGTAATGACGGGCGGCCTCCTCGAGCCGGTTCGCCCGCTCGAGCGCGACGCCGAGGTTGAACAATGCATCCGGGGCGCCCGGCGTCAGCCCGAGAAGCCGCTCGAAGCAAGCGATCGCTTCCTCCGTATCGCCACGCTCCGTCAACGACACGCCCAGATTGTTGAGCGCGTTGGTGGAGGTCGGGGCGCCGTTGAGCGCTTTGCGATGACACGACACCGCCTCGTCGAGACGGCCACGCCCACGAAGCGCGAGCCCGAGGTTGCCGAGCACGCCTGGGTCGTTGGGCGCAAGCCGCAAGGCCGCGCGCAGGCTCAGCTCCGCTTGCTCCAAACGCCCCTCGACCAAATGGATGGCGCCGAGGTTGCCATGGGCATGCCGCGTCTCGGGAGCACGGGGAGAGCGGCGGATCATGTCCCGGTACAGCGCCTCGGCGGCACGCAGATCCCCGGCCATATGCTTCGCCAACGCGGCTTGCAGGTTCGTCTTGGCGCCCATGACGGAATGAAGGGTCTCGATTTTCGGAAGGCGGTGGCAGGCATACGCACGCCTGCCGACCCTACCCGAACGCCACCTGCCGACCGGCGCGACATGTTCGCGCACGTCCATACAACCACGCGGTTCCAAGGGCCCTACCGTCGGTGACAATCCGTGCCGAACAGCCGCGGTTCCTGACGTGTCTAACCGGGAGTCTAACGGCACTCATGGGGCATGAACCGGAAATGAAAAAGCCAGCCAACCCATCGGATTGACTGGCCTTTATGATGGTAGCAGCGGAGGGATTTGAACCCCCGACCAAGGGATTATGATTCCCCTGCTCTACCACTGAGCTACGCTGCCATCGTGCTTACCATCATCTCCCAGCGCGGTCCGTTTCGGTGTTGGCCGCCGCGGTTCGTGCCGGGGCCGCTTATGTATTCCAGGGGGGCCGGGGTGTCAACGCTGAAATTTCACTTTTTGCGAAGTTTTCGTCAGGCCCCTGTTCCGGCAATCCAGCCACCGCCCAGCACCCGATCGCCCTGGTAAACGACGCAGGCTTGGCCGGGGGCGACGCCGTATTGCGGCTCGTGCAGTTCGGCCTGTGCGGTGCCGTCCGAACCCAGGCGCCACACCGCCGCGGCCGGCGGCTGGGCGGAGCGGAGCTTCACCTCGACCTCCAGCCCCTCGCCGGGGGCCAGGGCGGGGCCGAGCCAGTTGACCTCGCGGATCGTCACCACACGGCGCGCCAGATCGCGGCGCGGGCCGACGACGACGCGGCGCTGGCCGGGCTCCAGCCGCACGACGAACAGCGGCTCCTCCTCGCCCCGGATGCCGCCGATGCCCAGCCCCTTGCGCTGGCCCACCGTGTAATGGACCACGCCGCGGTGACGCCCGAGCACGCGCCCGTCGACATGGACGATGTCACCGGGCTCGACCGAGCCGGGGCGCAGCTTGGCCACCACGTCGGCGTAGGAACCGTTGGGGACGAAGCAGATGTCCTGGCTGTCCGGCTTGGCCGCCACCTCCAGCCCGTGGCGCTCGGCCAGGGCGCGGGTCTCCGGCTTGGTCAGGCCGCCCAGCGGGAAGCGCAGGAACTCCAGCTGCTCGCGCGTCGTGGCGAACAGGAAGTAGCTCTGGTCGCGGCCGGGATCGATGGCACGGTGCAGCTCCGCCCCCGCTGCCCCCTGGACGCGGCGCACGTAATGGCCGGTCGCCAGCGCGTCGGCGCCGAGGTCGCGGGCGGTGTTCAGCAGGTCGCGGAACTTGACCCGCTGGTTGCAGCGCACGCAGGGGATCGGCGTCTCGCCACGCAGATAGGTGTCGGCGAAGTCGTCGATCACGTCCTGGGAGAACTTGCCCTCGTAATCCAGCACATAGTGCGGGATGCCGATGCGGTCGGCGACCTGACGGGCGTCGTAGATGTCCTGCCCGGCGCAGCAGGCGCCCGGCTTCTGCAGGGCGATGCCGTGGTCGTAGAGCTGCAGCGTGATGCCGACCACGTCGTAGCCCTCCTCCCGCAGGACGGCGGCGGTGACGGAGGAATCGACGCCGCCGGACATGGCGACGACCACGCGGGTGTCCTGGGGACGCTTGGCGATGCCGAGGGAATTGGCGTAGGAGGTCATGGCGCCCTATATGGGCCGGTTCCCAAAAAATTCACCACCGGAGAACCGGGGCGCCGCAGCCCCGCGAAGGGGGCGGCGCGCCGGCTTCCCGGTGGCGGGTTCAAGCCGTGGCAGCCCTGCAAGGCGCCGCGGCGGTGGGTCAGCGCATGGCGTTGTTGGTGCCGCCGGGCAGGCGCACGGTCAGGCCGTCCAGCTCCTCGCTGACGATGATCTGGCAGCCCAGGCGCGAGGTCTTGGTCAGGCCGAAGGCGAGGTCGAGCATGTCCTCCTCGTCCTCCGAGGCCTCGTTCAGCACGTCGAACCACTCCGGCTCCACGATGACGTGGCAGGTCGAGCAGGCGAGCGAGCCCTCGCAGGCGCCTTCCAGGTCCAGGCCGTGCTTGTGCGCAACCTCGAGCACGGACAGGCCGAGCGGGGCGTCCACCTCGTGGCGGGTGCCGTTCGGCTCGATGAAGGTCATCTTGGGCATTGGGGTGCTCTCCTGAACAAAGGCGTCGGTGTGCGAGTGGCGGTGGTTAGGGTGTCTTCGGGGCAAGGCCGGAGCGCCGCGTCCGGGATTCGGCCGCCAGCGCCTCCAACCGCTCCAGCCGCGCGAGGATCCGCGCGGCGTTGTCGGTCTGCCCGTTGCGGAAGGCAATGGCAAGATACTTGATGCAACTTTCCACGCGCTGCCCGATGTCCTGGGCCAGCCGGTCCACCGTGGCGACGTCCGGGGCGCCGTCCAGCCGGTCCGCCAGCGCCGTCACCTCCTCGTCCTCCTCCGCGGTCAACGCGGCGGCGGGAGCGTCCAGCAGCTCCAGCAGGTAGCGGGCGCGGCGCACCGGGTCGCGCAGCGTCTCGTGGGCCTCGGCCAGCGCGTCGGCCTGGGCGCGGGCGTTGGCCTGCTGCCGCGCGCCGCGCGCCGCGAAGCGCTCCGGGTCCATGGCGCGGGAGAAGCCCGCGTGCTGGCGGGCCAACGCTTCCGGCTCGATGTCGAAGCGGCGCTCCAGACCCAGCCGGGTGAAATGGTCGAGCGGGCGCGGCGCCTGCACCGCCCCGCAGGAATGGCAGAACATCGCGCGCGCGGCGACCGAACGGCCGCACAGCCAGCACGGCTCCAGATCGCCGTCGATGGTCCCGGCGATCCCTTTGGGAGTCCCGCCCTTGGCAGACTGCGGCGGGCCGGAATCGGATGTCGTCATGCTTGCCGTCCGTTGAAACGCTGCACAGGTCGACCGCGAGGCCGGCGGGTCGCCGTTCCTTCGGCCGGGTGATACCGAGATGCGGGGCGCCGCGCAACCTTACACGGCCCGCGGCGGGAGGTGGAGCTCATGGAGAGGCGATTACGCCGCAGGGGCACGCGCCAGCCTTGCCGCCATCGCGGCGTAGGCCGCGGCGAAACGCTCCACCGCCGCCTCGTCGCTGTCCCAGCCCAGGCTGATCCGGATGGCGCAGGCGGCGTCCCCGGCGTCCTCGCCCATGGCGGCCAGGACGTGGGACGGCTTTACCTTGCCGCTGGAGCAGGCCGACCCGGCGCTGACCGCCACCCCGGCGAGGTCCAGCGCCATCACCTGCGTCTCCCCCGCCACGCCGGGCAGCAGCAGGTTGCTGGTGTTGCCGACCCGCGCCGCGCCGGCCCCCATCACCCGCGCGGCCGGAACGGCGGCGAGCGCCGACGCCTCCAGCGCGTCGCGCAGGGCGGTCAGGCGGGCGCTGTCGGGAAGCTCCTCCCGCGCGAGGCGCGCGGCGGCGCCGAAGCCGGCGATGCCGACGACGTTCTCGGTCCCGGCGCGGCGGCGCTTCTCCTGCCCGCCGCCGCGGATCAGCGCCTCCGGCTCCAGCCCGTCGGCGAGGATCAGGGCGCCCACCCCGGCGGGGCCGCCGATCTTGTGGGCCGACAGGGTCAGCAAATCGGCGCCGAGCGCCGCGAGGTCGAGCGGCAGGCGTCCGGCGGCCTGGACAGCGTCGCAGTGGAGCAGCGCGCCGCGCGCATGGGCAGTCCGCGCCGCCTCGGCCAGCGGCTGGATCACGCCGGTCTCGTTGTTGGCGAGCATCAGGGAAACGAGCATGGGACCGTCTGCGTCGGCGAGCAGGCGGTCGAGCGCGGCGAGGTCGGCGACGCCGTCGCGGTCCACCGGGACGCGGGCGGCGCCGGGCACCGCCTCCAGCACCGAATCATGCTCAATGGCGGAGGTGAGCACCGCCCGGCCGGGAAAGCCGCGCAGCGCCAGATTGTTGGCTTCCGTGCCGCTGCCGGTGAAGAAGACCTGGGCCGGCCGCACCCCGGCCAGGGCGGCGACCTGGGCGCGCGCCTCTTCCACCGCGCGGCGGACCGTGCGGCCGAAGCCGTGCACCGACGACGGGTTGCCGGCGAGATCCATGGCCTGGATCATCGCCGCCTTCACCACCGGCTTCAGAGGCGCCGAGGCGTTGTGGTCGAGATAGACGCGGGTCATCGGATCGAGGCGCCGGAGGATTCTCCCTTACTCCGCCCCTTACTCCGCCGCGACCGCCGCGCCCTCGTCCGCCGGCTGCGGGCCGCGGATGGTCAGGCTGCTGGTGCCGATGATCCGCCGCTCCACCACGTCCGCCACGGTGACCGAGCTGAGATACATGTGGATCTGGTTGCCCAGTTCCTCCCACAGGTCGTGGGTCAGGCAGCGCGAGCGGTTGGTGCGGCAACCCTGCGGCGTGCCGTTGGCGCAGCGGGTCGTGCGGATCGGCTCGTCCACCGCCAGGATGATGTCGGACACCCGGGTCGCGTCCGCCGGATGGGCCAGCAGGTAGCCGCCGCCGGGGCCGCGCACGCTCTTGACCAGACCGCCCTTGCGCAGCTTGGCGAACAGCTGCTCCAGATAGGAGAGCGAAATCTCCTGCCGGTCGGCGATGTCGGCAAGGGCGACGGGGCTCCCCTGGCTGGTGGCAGCAAGATCGACCATGGCCATGACGGCATAGCGTCCCTTGGTGCTGAGTCTCATTTTACCCTCCTTACCCTTCCTTCACCCCAGCCCGACCGTTCAGCGGATCGGCGCCAAGCCTCGTGTTTGTGTTTGGTTCAACAGGACGCCGCCGGACCGCCGTCGGCGGACACCGGCTCGCGCACCCCATTGTCGGGCCGGACGATCCCGTTGGGACCGCCCGATGTTTCGTATACGGATGAACTATGCGCGTCGCCGCGCTCCGATTCCAGTTCCTCGACGCGCCGGCGCAGGGTCGACACCTGATCGAGCAGGCCGTTCAGCGCGCGCGCCACCGGATCGGGGATGTCGCCGCAGGGCGTGCCGTAGGGCATGAACTTCTGCGTCTCAACACGGTCGCGCGTCACCACCGCCTTGGCCGGGATGCCGACCACCGCGATGCCCGGCGCCACATCCGCCACCACGACGGCGTTGGCGCCGACGCGGGCGCCGCGCCCGATGGTGATGGCCCCCAGCACCTTGGCCCCGGCGCCGACGATCACGCCGCTTTCCAGCGTGGGATGGCGCTTGCCCTGGTTCAGCGAGGTGCCGCCCAGCGTCACCCCATGATAGAGCATCACGTCGTCGCCGATCTCGGCGGTCTCGCCGATGACGACGCCCATGCCGTGGTCGATGAAGAAGCGGCGCCCGATGGTGGCTCCGGGATGGATCTCGATGCCGGTCAGGGCGCGGGCGATCTGCGAGACGGCGCGCGCCATCAGGTGCCAGCGGCGATCCCAGCAATAGCGCGCGACGCGGTGCAGGACGATAGCGTGGAAGCCCGGATAGCACAGCGCGACCTCGGCCCGTGACCGCGCGGCCGGGTCGCGGGCCATGATACCGTCGATCTCTTCGCGAAGATGCTTGAACACCGGAACACCCGCCGTGGTATAGTCCGCCCTCTTGCCGGAAGAGGTGATCTTTCGCAAGAGCCCTCGACCCGTGCCTCGCCGGTCGCGCGGGTTGCCCTGGAAGGACGCATCGACGCATATATGATGACCAAGCAAAACGGTCAAGAATTGTGTGCGAAAAATCCATGCTTGTCCATGGGCAACCACGTCCGCTTGCCGTGGCGTCCGCCCGCCGCTCCGCCGGTGGTCCGGATCACCTTATATTCGCGTCAGGATCGCCGTTCCCATGCCTGAAGTGATGATCAACGGTCCGGCCGGACGTTTGGAAGGGCGCTACACACACGGCACGATCCCCAACGCGCCGATGGCCTTGCTGCTGCATCCGCACCCGCATCACAACGGGACCATGAACAACAAGGTGGTCTTCACCCTGTTCCAGTCCTTCACGAAGCGCGGCTACTCGGCCCTGCGCTTCAATTTCCGCGGGGTCGGCCGCAGCCAGGGCACCTACGACAAGGGCGAGGGCGAGCTGGCCGACGCGGCGGCTGCGCTGGACTGGCTGCAGACCCACAACCCCAACGCCCCGGTCTGCTGGATCGCCGGCGTGTCCTTCGGGGCGTGGATCGGCATGCAGCTTCTGATGCGCCGTCCGGAGATCGACGGCTTCGTGTCCGTCTCGCCGCCGGCCAACCTCTTCGACTTCTCCTTCCTGGCGCCCTGCCCGTCCTCCGGCCTGATCATCCACGGCGACAAGGACGAGCTGGTTCCGGGAGCGGCGGTGAACAAGCTGGTGACCAAGCTGTCGCACCAGAAGGACATCCGGATCGACCACCGCGTGGTGCCGGGCGCCAACCATTTCTTCGCCAACCGCAGCGACGATCTGGCGGTGCAGGTGGACGACTATCTGGACCGCGCGATGGGCAACCCCGTCGCCGCCGTGGCGGAATGAGCGTTGAAACGACGAGCGGAGCGACCGTTGTGAAGACCCTTCGGCTCACCGTCCTCGCCGGCCTCGCGGCACTGCTGCTGTCCGGTTGCAGCGACGCCCAGCTCGCCAGCACCTTCGGCAACTGGTGCAAGCACGCCGACAATTGCACCGACAACAGCCGCCCGCGTCCCTGACACGACGCCATGAGCCGCATAGACACCGTGGCGCGGTCCACCATAAGGATGGCGGTGCCGACGGCGTTATGGCTCAGCGGCGCGCTGGCGCTCTGCGCTGCCCTGGCGATCCGGACTCCTTACCTGTTCTCCATCCGCTGCTGGGCTCTGGCGACCGTGCTGTGCGCGGGAGCGCTCGGCGTGGCGCTGGCCTCCTGGTGGCTGCGGAAAAACCGCCGTCCGCTGGGCTGGCTCCTGATTGCACTCTGCGCGGCGGGTCCTGTGGTTGCGTTGACGATGGAAGGCCGTTTCCTGCTGCAGAAACAGCGGGTACTGGCCAACCGCGAAGCCATGGCCCGCGATATCGGTCGTCATCTGATGATCGGCTACGGCACCTTGGCCGATGTCGAGCCGCTGGCGGCCAACGGTCTGATCGGCGGGATTTTCGTCACCCGCTCCAACATCGCCACCCGTTCGGCGGAGGGGTTGCGCGCCGACATCGCACGCTTGCAGACGCTGCGCCGTGAGGCGGGACTGCCTCCGCTGGCCATCGCCGCCGACCAAGAGGGCGGGATCGTCTCCCGCCTTTCGCCGCCGCTGACCGCATTGCCGCCCATCGGAACGCTGGCGGATCACCCCGCTGACCAGCGCCGGGCCGCGGCGCTGGCCTATGGCGCCATCCATGGCGAGGAGTTGGCCGCTTTGGGCGTCACCGTCAACTTCGCCCCCGTGGTTGACCTGCGAACAGACAACCCGACCCATTCGCTTGATTTCGGCAGCCAGATCGCCCGCCGCGCGATTTCCGATAACCCGACCACCGTTACGGAGGTCGCTCTGGCCTATGGCGAGGCGCTGCGGCAGTCTGGCGTCACCCCGACATTGAAGCATTTCCCCGGCCTGGGTGGGGTGGTCGAGGACACGCACATCATCAGCGCCACCCTGCATACCCCCACCGACGCGCTGGAGCGGAGGGATTGGCGCCCCTTCAGGGAAATTCTCGGACGGCTCGACGCCTGGCTGATGGTCGGGCACGCCACTCTTGCCACAGTGGACCCGCTGGCGCCCGCCTCGCTGTCCCGGCGTGTGGTCGGGGGTCTGCTGCGGGCAGACTGGGGGTATCAGGGAATCATTGTCACCGACGACATGACCATGGGCGCGGTCTTCAACGGCGGGCTGTGCCGGGGAGCCGTCGCGGCGCTGAACGCCGGGGTGGACATCCTTCTGGTGTCCTACGACTGGGAGCAGACGTTCCCAGCCCTGGACTGCCTGATCGACGCCGGACGCGACGGGCGGCTGGACAGCGTGGCGCTGGCGCAAAGCCGCCGTCGCCTGGACGCCATTCGACTGGGTGCCATGAAGGCCGCGCTCCCCTGAGGCGTCACAGCGGGTGGAAGCGCCCGCCGATCATCGGCCGGGGCGCGCCGGTGGTGGACGGCAGACTGAGCGGCAGACCCTTGCGGCTGCGCACCGCAAGATAGGCGAAGGCCTCGGCCTCCAGCGCGTCGCCGTTCCAGCCGACCGCCTCCACCGGATCGACCGGCACGCCCAGCCGGTCGGCCAGCATGCCCATCAGCGTCGCGTTGTGCCGCCCGCCGCCGCAGACCAGCCAGCGCAGCGGCGCCTCCGGCAGATGCGGGACGATGCGGGCGACCGATGCGGCGGTGAAGGCGGTCAGGGTCGCCGCCCCGTCCTTCACCGACAACCCGCGCACGGGCGCCGGATCGAAGGCGTCGCGGTCCAGCGACTTCGGCGCCGGCAGGTCGAAATAGGGATGGGCGAGCAGAGCCGCCAAGGCGCCCTCGTCCACCAGCCCCCCCGCCGCCAGCGCCCCGCCGGAATCGTAGCGGGCGCCCTGGCCGGACAGCACCCAGTCGTCCACCAGCGCGTTGCCCGGCCCGGTGTCGCAGGCGATCACGTCGTCCGTCCCATCGCCGATCCAGGTGATGTTGGCGACGCCGCCGATGTTCAGCACGGCCAGCGGGCGCGGCAGGGCGTCGGCCAGCGCGCGGTGGAACAGCGGCACCAGCGGGGCGCCCTGCCCGCCCGCCGCCACGTCCGCCGTGCGGAAGTCGTCGACCACGGCGATGCCGGTCGCCTGCGCCAGCCGCGCGCCGTCGCCGATCTGCCAGGTCCGGCGCTGCGCCGGGTCGTGGAAGATCGTGTGGCCGTGGAAGCCGATCAGGTCCACCGCGGCGGCCTCCGTCCCGGCCTCCACCAGCAGGCGGCGCACCGCGTCGGCGTGGGCGTCGGTCAGGGCGCGCTCCACAGCGTCCACCGGCCCCTTGCCACCGAGGCAGGAGCGCAGGTCGGCGCGGAAGCCGTCCGCGTAGGGGATGGTGACGAAGGCCAGCGGCTCCACCCGGCGCTCGCCGTCGGTGCGGACCAGCGCCGCGTCGATCCCGTCCATGGAGGTGCCGCTCATCAGCCCGACGACCGTCTGCATGTCCTGCCTCATTCCATCGGGGCCCAATCCCACAGCGAATCAGCCCCGAGAATTGTGGGGCCGCGCGTTCCATGCTAACAGACGCGACCCTGGACCCTACCACGACAGCCGGATCGCGGCCATGACGACGCTGACATCGGATTTCCTCCGCACGCTGCAGGAACGCGGCTTCATCCACCAGTGCACCGACCTCGCCGGGCTCGACGAGCGCGCGGCGAAGGGGCCGATCATCGCCTACATCGGCTTCGACTGCACGGCGGACAGCCTGCATGTCGGCAGCCTGCTGCCGATCATGATGCTGCGCTGGCTGCAGAAGACCGGCCACAAGCCGATCGTCCTGATGGGCGGCGGCACGACCAAGATCGGCGACCCCTCCGGCAAGGACGAGGCGCGCCAGCTCCTCACCGACGAGATCATCAACGCCAACATGGCGGGCATCAAGCGCATCTTCGGGCGCTACCTGTCCTTTGGCGACGGCGCCACGGACGCGGTGATGGTCAACAACGCCGACTGGCTGGACGAGCTGAAATACATCCCGCTGCTGCGCGACATCGGGCGGCACTTCACGATCAACCGCATGATGACCTTCGAATCGGTCAAGCTGCGGCTGGATCGCGAGCAGCCGCTGACCTTCCTGGAATTCAACTACATGATTCTCCAGGCCTACGACTTCGTGGAGCTGTTCCGGCGCGAGAAGTGCCTGCTCCAGATGGGCGGGTCGGACCAGTGGGGCAACATCATCAACGGTGTGGAGTTGGGCCGGCGCACCGACGGGGCGGAGCTGTTCGGCCTGACCACCCCGCTGCTGACCACCTCGTCGGGCGCCAAGATGGGCAAGACGGCGGCGGGCGCGGTGTGGCTGACCGCCGACAAGCTCAGCGCCTATGATTTCTGGCAGTACTGGCGCAACACCGAGGACGCCGACGTCGGCCGCTTCCTGCGCCTCTACACCGAGCTGCCACTGGACGAAGTGGCCCGGCTGGAGTCCCTGGAGGGCGCCGGCATCAACGAGGCCAAGAAGATCCTCGCCCACGAGGTGACCAAGCTCGCCCACGGCGAGGCGGCCGCCCTGGAGGCCGCCGAGACCGCCCGCCGCACTTTCGAGCAGGGCGCCGCGGCCGAGGGGTTGCCGAGCATCGACGTGCCCCGCGCCGCGCTCGAGGCCGGGGTCGCGCTGGTGGACCTGCTGGTGTCCGCCGGGCTGGCCGCGTCGAAGGGCGAGGCGCGCCGCCTCATCAAGGGCGCCGGCGCGAAGATGAACGACGCCGCCATCCCCGACGAGGCCGCCAAGGCCACCGCCGCCGACCTGAACGCCGACGGCGTCATCAAGCTGAGCGCCGGCAAGAAGCGTCACGCGCTGGTCAAGGCGGTGTGAGGCACCGCTGAATCTCCCTGATGTCCCCTCTCCCCTCCGGGGAGAGGGTTAGGGTGAGGGGGTTGCGCGTGGCGGAACGTCCGGCACAAGCGCAACCCCCTCACCCGCCCGCTTCGCGGTCACCCTCTCCCCAGAGGGGCGAGGGATGAACAATCCGCCCCCTACTTCACGAACGTCCCCGGCGAGGGCGCTTCCTTGCCGTCGCCGCCCTCGCCCAGGAAGAACAGGTTGCGCAGGAAACCCGGCGCCAGCATGGCGAGCGGGTTCACCGTCACGTCCGGGTCGCCCAGCGGGCCGCGGACGTGCCAGGTGGCGCTGAAGATGCCCTGCCCCTCGCCGCCGCTCAGCGCGTCGCCGAGCAGCGGAATCTGGCCGATCAGCCGGTTCAGCCCGTAGATGGGAACGATGGTGCCGCGAAGGTTGGCGGTGTCGGTCTCGATGTCCACCTCCCCCGAGAGGGTCAGGCCGAGCGCGGAGCCGGAGGTGCGCAGGTCCTTCACGGTCAGCAGGCGCCCCTCCTTGCGATAGTCGCTGACCGCCCGCCCGAAGCGGATGCCCTTGCCGCCGCCCATCAGCTCGGCGAAGCCGGACGGGGAAATGGAGTTCAGGATGCGCGCCAGCACCGGCGGGTCGACCAGCGCGTAGTCGGTCAGCTCCAACCGCCCTTCGATGGCGGCGTCGGCCCGCGGCTCAACCGTGCGGCCGGTGATCGCCAAGGCGCCGCCCTGCACCCGGTCGTTGATGTCGAGCGCGCGGAAGGTCGCGCCGGCGTCGCTGGCCGAGATAGCGACGTCGTAGAAGCCCTGGGCGCCCGGCAGATAGCGCAGGGACACCGTCCCGTCGCGCCCCGCCTTCGCCGTCACGTCGAGCGCCGTCCAGGACAGGCTGTCGCGCTTGATCCGCCCGGCCACGTCGGACAGATGGCGGCCATCCCCGAAGACGACGCGGTTCAGCTTCAGGTCGAAGTCGAGCGGCAGCGGCTTCTCGTCGGGCGGTCCCTGCTTCTTGCCGCCGGGCGGGTCGGCCTTGCCGGCCAGGACGCGGGCATCCAGGCTCTGGCCGGTGATGGTCCCGGAATAGCCGCTCTTGCCACCGTCATGCACCGTCACGTCGGCCTTCAGGTCGGTCTGGCCCACCGACATCTGGCTGACCGCCACCTTGGTGACCGCCATGGTCTGCGGCGCGAGATCGACGACCGCCTGGGCGCGCAAGCCCCCTGCATCGACCGACAGGCCGGTGATGCGGGTCACCCGGTCCTTCTGGAACTCCAGCGCCAGCTTGCCGATGCCGGGGACGCCGGGCCGCTTTTCCCAGCCCAGCTCGTCGATGCGCAGGTGGGTCTTCTCCAGGTTCAGCCCGGCGGTCAGGCCGAAGCGGCGGCGCTGGTCCACGGTGAACAGCACGTCCGCCCCCAGCGGCCCCGCGACGTGCTCGCCGAGGTCGATGCCGTGGCTGCGCAGGTCCTGGGCGTCCACGTCGCCCTTCACGGCGATGCGGGTGCGCGGCCCCTTGGCGGTGGAGGTGAACTGCTCCTTCCAGTCGATGGTGACGGGGATGCCGTCCAGCTTGGTGTTGCCCTTCACCGACATGGCGTTCATGTCGAGCGCCAGCGTCAGGTCACCCTCGGTCGCGGTCAGCCCGGCGGCCACCTTCTCCACCCCGACGCCGCGCAGCTTGGCCGCGACGTCCAGGTTCAACTGCTCCACCTTCAGATCGACCAGCAGCGGGAACTGGAAATGGAGCTGCGCGTCGGCCTGCCCTTGCGTGCGCTTGGGGTCGAGGTCGAGGCGGCTGGGATAGCCCAGCGGCGGGCTGTCCAGAACGGTCAGGATGGTGCGCACCGGCCCGCGGACCGGGACGCGGATGTCCATGGTCTCCTTGCCGGTGTCCAGGCCGCCGATGACGATCGTGCCCTCGCCGAGCTGAACGTCGTCGATCCGCCCGCCCTTGGTGTGGATGGTGAAGGTCTTGCCGTCGGTGGTCACCTCCGCCCCCACGCCGGAGACCTTGGGCAGCGGGCGGAAATAATCCACCGTCATGTCCTCGGCCTTGATGCCGGCCTGGAAATGCGTCACGTCGATCGCCGCGAGGTCGGACAGCGGCCCGCTGGCCCGGACGGTCGCCGTCGCCTCCGGCACGACGCCGTGCGACAGGTTCTCGGTCACCCACTCCCGCGGGTTCTTCCCCACCCCCAGCGGCCACAACCGGGGCAGCTCGTCGGCCGGCACCCGGCGGGCCGTCACGGCGGCCTCCACCGACAGGCGGGCGTTCGGCGTGCCGGGCGGGTCGATGGTGGCCCGCGCGGTCCCCTCGATGGTCGGGCCGCCGAGATCGACCGCCAGCCGCTCCACCTCAAGCTGGCCGGAAGCGCGGTCCCCGGTCACCGTCAGGGCCGCGGAGGCGACGGGCAGCGGTTCCGGGAACAGGTCCGGCCGAACGACGCGCCCGGCACCGGCCGTCAGCTCCGCCCGACCGCTGCGCGGCTGCCCGTCGGGGTCCAGCTCCAGGCTGGCCGTGCCGGACAGGGGAAGCTGCGCCGCGGCGAGCGGCGCCAGCGCCGGGGCGAGGCCGGCCAGCGTGGCGGGCACCAGCCCGCCGAGCGTTGCGGCGACCGACGCGCCCTTGTCGGGAACCTGCGTGCCGTCGAGGGCGAGCGAAGCCCGCTCGCCACCCGCCGTCAGGTCGAGCCGCAGGCTGCCGCTGCGCTGCCCGCCCTGCTCCCGCAGGTCGCCCCGCCCGGCCATCGCCATCCCGTCGAACGCGAGGTCCAGCCGCTCCAGCTCCGCCCGCCGGCCCGGCACGTCCAGCCCGCCGCGCAGCCGCACACGCTCGACATGGTAGGGGTCGGGCCGCAGCGCGGGCAGGCTGACCTCCCCCGCGCCGCCCTGCAGGTCGAAGCTGAAGCGCACCGGCTCGAACCGCGAATCCAGGGTGGCGTCGATGCGCCCGCCAAGAGGAACGGTCACCGCCGACAGCGGCGCCAGCAGCGGGCCGATCTTGGCCAGCGCCGCCGGTTGCAGCCCGTCGAATCGGGTGGACAGCGCGGTCTCGGCGTCGGCCATGCGATGGACACCCGACGCTTCCACCGCCGCCGTCCGCCCGTCGAGGTCGAGCAGAAGCTGCGCCCCGCCGACGATTTCCGTTCCGTCGCGGGTCAGCACGATGTCGGCGCGGTTGGCGTGCCAGGACAGGCCCAGCATCCGGTTCGTCACCGTCAGATCGGCGCCGACGATGGTCAGCCGCCGCAGCAGGCCCAGCGGGCGGGCGATGTCCGGCGGCTGCATCAGGGTGGCGACGATCTCCCCCGCGAAGTCGGGACCGCCGTCCGGCTCCTCCCTCTCCGGCGCGCCGGGGGACGGGAGCGAGCGCACGTCGAAGTCCAGGCTGCCGTCGGCCCGGCGCACCACCTGGAGGCGCGGCCGCACGAGGTCGAGCCGGGTCGGCGACAGCTTGCCCTGGAACAGCGCGCGCACGGAGAAGCCGACGCCCAGCTCCGGCACCGCCGCAAGCTCGTCCCCCTCGGCGTTGACCGCGTGCACGTCGATGGCCCGCAGGTCGAGGCGGGTCAGCCCGTCGCTCTCCTCCTCGTCCACCCAGGACAGGACGAGCTGGCCGACATCGACGCGGTAGCGGCCCTGCGGGTCGCTCAGCGC
Organism: Azospirillum brasilense; assembly: GCF_007827815.1. Taxonomy (GTDB): domain Bacteria; phylum Pseudomonadota; class Alphaproteobacteria; order Azospirillales; family Azospirillaceae; genus Azospirillum; species Azospirillum brasilense_C. Next base: position 169,194 of record NZ_VITH01000012.1, on the reverse strand, counting down.
CCGCTCCACATAGGGGGTCAGCGGGTCCAGCGCGATCGGCCCCTGGGCCAGCCGCCACGCGAACAGCCCGCCGGCCGCGCCGACGACGACGACCGCGCCCGCGGTGGTCCAGGCGAGAATCTTCGCGGTGCGCCGGATCACGGTCGGTGTCCCGGCGACGATGCCCGCGCGTTGTCACGGTTGACCGGACCCGCGCGACCGCGCACCTTCCTGCTCAGTTCTTGTGCAGGGATAGCCGCGACCATGACCACCACGCTGCCGAAACCCTTCGACACCGCCCTCGCCGAACGCGGCCTGGAGCGCTGGCGCGCCGAGGCGGCGAATGCCGCCGACAACGACGGCGACAGCACCGGCGACGCCTTGCGCGCCTGGGCCAAGGCGTACGCCGATTCGGCCGAGGGCCGGGCGCTGATCGATGCGGTGTGCGGCAACAGCCCGTATCTTGGCCAGATCCTGACGCGCGAGCTGCCCTTCGTCCGCGAGACGGTGACGCAGGGGTACGACGCCACCTTCGCGACGCTGCTGCGCCGGCTGGAGGCGGACTGCGCGGAGGAGCGCAACATCGACCGGCTGATGACCGCCCTGCGCATCGCCAAGCGGCGGGCGGCGCTGCTGATCGCCATGGCGGACATCACCGGCGCGTGGGAGCTGGAGGCCGTCACCGGCGCGCTGTCCGACATCGCCGAGACGTCGGTTCGGATGGCGGCAAACCACCTGCTGCGCCGCGCCGCGGAGGCGGGCACGCTGACGCTGCCGGAACCGCAGCGGCCATGGGTCGGGTCGGGCCTGATCGTGCTTGGCATGGGCAAACTTGGTGCGCGCGAGCTCAACTATTCCAGCGATATCGACCTGATCGTCCTGTACGACGACGCCGTCGTTCAAACGCCCCAGCCGGACAACCTCGCCCGCACGTTCATTCGTATCGCGCGCGATCTTGTCCGCATTATGGATGAACGGACCAAGGACGGCTACGTCTTCCGTACAGATCTGCGGCTGCGCCCCGATCCCGGGGCCACGCCGCTGGCGGTGTCCGTCTCGGCGGCCGAAATTTACTACGGCAGCGTCGGGCAGAACTGGGAACGCGCGGCCATGATCAAGGCCCGCCCGATCGCCGGCGATCCGGAAGCGGGGGCGCATTTCCTGCGTTTCCTCGAACCGTTCGTGTGGCGGCGCCACCTCGACTTCGCGGCCATCCAGGACATCCATTCCATCAAGCGTCAGATCAACGCCCACAAGGGCCATCGTGAAGTGACGGTGAACGGCCACGACATCAAGGTCGGCCGTGGCGGAATCCGCGAGATCGAGTTTTTCGCCCAGACCCAGCAGCTGATCTTCGGCGGGCGCGACATCCGCGTGCGCATCGCCCCCACCCTGCTGGCCAACAAGGCGCTGTGCGCGGTCGGCCGCGTGCCGGAGGCGGCGGTGGAGGAGTTGGAAGAGGCTTACCGCTTCCTGCGCCGGGTCGAGCACCGCATCCAGATGACCGACGACCGCCAGACCCACCAGATCCCGGCGGACGACGAGGGGGTGGCGCATCTCGCGACCTTCCTCGGCTACGAGCGGGTGGAGGATTTCCGCGCCGACCTGCTGGCCCAGCTCGGCCGGGTGGAGGACCGCTACGCCGAGCTGTTCGAGGAGGCGCCGTCGCTGTCCGGCCCCGGCAACCTCGTCTTCACCGGAACCGACGACGACCCCGGCACGGTGAAGACGCTGGCCGGCATGGGCTACCGCGACCCCAGCCGGGTCATCGCCGTGGTCTCCACCTGGCACCGCGGGCGCTACCGCTCCACCCGCTCGGGCCGCGCGCGGGAGCTGCTGACCGAGCTGGTGCCGGCCATGCTGAACGAGCTGGCCAAGACCCCCGCCCCGGACGACGCGCTGGTCAAGTTCGACAGCTTCCTGGAGCGGCTGCCGGCGGGGGTCGGGCTGTTCTCGCTGTTCATCGCCAACCCCTGGCTGCTCGCCCTGGTCGCGGAGATCATGGGCACGGCGCCGCAGCTGGCCGAGACGCTGTCGCGCAACCCGTCGCTGCTCGACGCCGTGCTGTCGCCCGACTTCTTCGACCCGCTGCCCGACGCGGCGGGGCTGACGCCGGAATACCAGCGCTTCATCGCCGGGGCGCACAACTTCGAGGACGTGCTGACCCTGTCGCGGCGCTGGACCAACGACCAGCGCTTCCGCGCCGGGACGCACATCCTGCGCGGCATCACCGACGGCGACCGCTGCGGCCCCTTCCTCGCCGATCTGGCCGACGTGGTGGTGCCGGAGCTGGCCGCCCGCGTGGAGGAGGAGTTCGCCGCCCGCCACGGCCGCATCCCCGGCGGCGCCTGGGTGGTGGTGGCGATGGGCAAGCTGGGCAGCCGTCAGCTCACCATCACCTCCGACATCGACCTGATCGTCGTCTACGAGGTGCCGCCGGGCACCCGCCAGTCGGACGGAGCCAAGCCGCTGGCTCCCAACGAGTATTACATCAAGCTGACGCAGCGCCTGACCAACGCCATCACCGCCCCGATGGCCGACGGGCGGCTGTACGAGGTGGACATGCGGCTGCGCCCGTCGGGCAACGCCGGGCCGCTCGCCACCGCGCTGGACGCCTTCACCGCCTATCAGGCCAAGGACGCCTGGACGTGGGAGCACATGGCCCTGACCCGCGCCCGCGTCATCGGCGGCGATCCGGCGCTGGGCGGCAAGGTCGAGTCGGCGATCCGCGGCGTGCTGACCGGCCCGCGCGACCCGGTCAAGGTGCTGCGGGACGTCGCCGACATGCGCCGCCGCATCGACAAGGAGTTCGGCACCACCAACCCGTGGAACGTCAAATACGCCCGCGGCGGCCTGATCGACATCGAGTTCACGGCCCAGTATCTCCAGCTCCGCCACGGCCATGCGCATCCGGACATCCTGTCCATCGCCACCAGCCGCGCCCTGCTCAACGCCGCCGCGGCCGGGCTGCTGGCGCCGGAGGTGGCGATGGAGCTGGCGGCAACGCTGAAGCTGTGGCGCCGCGTGCAGGGCTTCCTGCGCCTGACCACCGACGGCGTGCTCGATCCCCGGCAGGTGTCGCCCACCCTGCGCGAGGGTCTGTCCCGCGCCGCCTTCCCGGACGAGGAGCCGGCGGTTGACTTCGCCGCGCTCGACAGCAGAATCCGGGACATCGCCGCCCGCGCCCACCGCCATTTCGTGGCGCTGGTCGAGGAGCCGGCGTCAAGGCTGCCTCCCCCAGAGACCAACGAAGAAGCCAAACTCCCATGAGCGATACCCAGACGCCCGTCATCGAGGCCGGCACCCCGGCCCCGGACTTCACCATGCCGACCGACGGCGGCGGCAGCGTCACGCTGTCCGCCCTGCGGGGCAAGCCGGTGATCCTGTACTTCTACCCGAAGGACGACACCTCCGGCTGCACGTCGGAGGCTTGCGGCTTCCGCGACCAGCTTCCGGACTTCAGCGGGCTGGACGCCGTCATCATCGGCGTGTCCAAGGACAGCGTGGCCAGCCACGACAAGTTCAAGGCGAAGTACGATCTGCCCTTCACGCTGGCCTCCGACAAGGAGACCGGCGTCGCCGAGGCCTACGGCGTCTGGGTCGAGAAGAGCATGTACGGCCGCAAGTACATGGGGCTGGAGCGCGCGACCTTCCTGATCGACAAGGACGGCATCGTCCGCAACGTCTGGCGCAAGGTGAAGGTCACCGGCCATGTCGCCGCGGTGCTGAAGGCACTTCAGGCGCTGTAGTCGTTTCGCGATGCGGTGGGGGACACCATCCCTCGCCGCTTCAGCCGACGCCGACCCCGGCAAGGCATTCGCGCAACGCGTCGAGCGGAACGACGTAGTCCCGCTCGATGATGTCATGATGGCTTTCAGGCCGTTCGATGCAGGCCAGATCGAGATAGCGCATCCCCCGCTGGGCGGCGAGATTTCCAAAGAAGGGCTGGAGAACGCGGCCGCGAAGCTCGATCAGGGTGGCGCCCGCCGGAGCGAACAGGATGTTGGTCAAGGCCGCGCCGTGGCAGCCGACGATCAGCTCCGCACCACTGAACAGGGCGATCTGTTCCTCGAACGTGAGGCTTCCCGGATCGACGGCCAGAAAGCCCAGCGGCTCCAGCGCGTCGGCCACCTCGTCCTGGTTCACGGCAAAGCGCTTGGTGGTGTTCCTGCGCAGGACGAACAGCCGCTTCGCCCCGCTCGGCGCCGGCAGGACGTCGCGGGCGTGGTTCAGCACCACATTCCAGATCGCCACCGCCTGCGACCGCAACGGCAGCGGCACGAGGCAATCGGAATAACCGCTCCAATCGCTGCGGCTGACATGCAGATCCAGCGTGTCGAGCTTCAGCCCGGCCATGAAGAGGCGCAGCGAGGCCGCCTGCCACGCGTTGGGCGGGCCGTCCATGATGACCCGCCGCTCCGCGCCGTCCGGGGCGATCGCGCCGAAGACCAAACGCGGCAGGTAGTCCAGGCACCAGTGGAAATAATTGTCGTTGCCGCCCATCGCCAGATACTTGCCGGGCGGCTCGGGCTCGGTGAGCGCCTTCAGGAAGACCGGCGAGGGGGGCTGCCCCACCATCCCATAGGCAATCTCCTGGAACATGCCGAAATGCGGCCGGAAGCAGCGCAGATCCGGCGTCACCGGGAACATCAGGTGGTTGTTCAGAACACAGCGGTCGAAGACGGCCGCGACCGGGTTGCCGTCGCCGCCCCGCAGGAGGTGGCCGAGATGCGGGTTGGCCGCCAAATGCTCGACCAGATCAACGCTCTGTATCGTGCCGTCCATGCAACCCCCCATGCCGGTTTCGGTGCCAGCGTCCCGGACTCAGCCGGCGCGGGTCAGGATCTCTTCCGCCAGCGCCTGCATCTCCGCCGCCGCCTGAGTCTTGCGGGCGGCCTCGGTCACCGACAGGCCGGACAGCAGAGTGCCGGCGTAAGCGGTGCGGTTCCCGATCTGCGACTCCGCGATGTCCACCGCCGGCGGGTTGACCAACTCGCGCACCCGCGCGATCAGCTCGTCGGCGATGCGGGCGCGCGGCGGCACCCGGTTCAGCACCAGCAGCAGGCGGCGCTTCTCCTGCGCGGCGAGATCCAGGGTGGGCTGCACCGCCCACAGGTCCATCGGACTGGGCTGCACCGGCGCGATGACAAGGCTGGCAGCGCGCACGGCGATGCGCGCCTCCGTCTGGGCGTGGGGCGGGCTGTCGATCAGCACGATGTCGTGGTCGCGGGCCAGCTTCTCGACCTCGGTCTGGGTGCGCCAGCCGGTGATCTGGACATGGGTGAAGCCGGGCTCCCCGCCCGTGGCCTCCGCCCGCACCGCCTGCCAACGGGTCAGGCTGCCCTGCGGGTCGATGTCCACCGTGGCGACCGACCGCCCAAGCTGCATCCAGGCAATGGCGAGGTGCGCCACCAGCGTGGTCTTTCCGGCCCCGCCCTTCTGCTGAGCCACGGTGAAGACCTTGCCCGCCATGCCCACACCCATCATTTGGTTGTTTATCGCGCACACCCGTCATAAGGCTTGGACAGAGCCGGCGCAACCGCGCGAATTGACTTCATCCTCCCACGCTTTACAAATCGTCCCGTGACCGACAAGCATCCCGACATCATCCCCGCCACGCCCGCCGGCCTCGCCCGCGCCGGCGAGGCTTTGCGCAGCGGCGCACTGGTCGCCTTCCCGACCGAGACCGTCTACGGCCTCGGCGGCGACGCCACCGACGACCGGGCCGTGGCCGCGATCTTCGCCGCCAAGGGCCGCCCCCAGTTCAACCCGCTGATCGCCCATGTGCCGGACCTGGAATCGGCCGAGACCATCGCCGTGCTCGACGAGCGCGCGGTGGAACTGGCCCACCAATTCTGGCCCGGCCCGTTGACCCTGGTCCTGCCCCGCCGGGCCGAGGCCGGGCTGTCGCTGCTGGTGTCGGCCGGGCTGGACAGCGTGGCGGTGCGCGTGCCCAGCCATCCGGTGGCGCAGGCCCTGCTGAAGGCCGCCGGCAAGCCGATCGCGGCACCCAGCGCCAACCGCTCCGGCGCGGTCAGCCCGACCGCCCCGCACCATGTCATCGAGAGCCTGGGCGACCGGGTGAGCATGGTGGTGGCCGGCGGCAAGTGCCAGGTCGGGGTGGAGTCCACCGTCCTCGACCTGACCGGCGACACGCCCGTGCTGCTGCGCCCCGGCGCGGTGCTGCGCGAGGAGATCGAGCGGCTGATCGGCCCCATCCAGCTTTCCGCCGGCAACCCGGACGCCCCGAAATCCCCCGGCCAGCTGGAAAGCCACTACGCCCCCAACGCCCCGGTGCGGCTGAACGCCACCAGCGCCGAGGAGGACGAGGCATTCCTGACCTTCGGCCCCGACCGCTTCATCCGCGGCGGCAAGGCCCGCCTGAACCTGAGCCTCCAGGGCGACCTGAACGAGGCGGCGGCGAACCTGTTCGCCCATCTCCGCGCGCTCGACCAGGAGGGTGCCCGCGCCATCGCGGTGATGCCGATCCCGGACGAGGGGCTGGGCGTTGCCATCAACGACCGGCTGCGGCGGGCGGCAGCGCCACGGGGATGATGGAGACGGGCTGACGGCGGCGATCGTCAGGAGGCTGGGCACGCCGGGGGATGTTTCCGGTCGCGCAGGCGGCCCAGCAGCAGCTTCGCTTCGCCGTAAGCCTGCCGCGCCGCCTTCTCGGCCAGCGCGTCGGCTTCCGCGAGGTCGCAGGCCGCTCCCCGCCCTTCCATGATCATCGACGCCAGTTCCGTCTGCCCCCAGGCGTTGTTCTGCCCGGCGGCCAAACGGAGCCAGCGGACGGCTTCCCCGTCGTTCCTCCCGACCCCCTTGCCGGCGGCCAGGGCCAGGGCCCACCGGACCTGCCCCTGAGCATACCCGCTCTCCGCCGAGCGCCGGTACCATCGGGCCGCCTCTTCGGAACTCCGTGGGACGATCTCCCCTTTCTCGTGCAGGTGGCCAAGGTGGCTCTGGGCCGGGCCATATCCCTGGTCAGCGGATTTCCGCAACCAGACCAAGCCTTCCGCATCGTCTTTGACGCCGCCGTCTCCACGCAGCAGCATGCTCGCCAGAAAGGCTTGCGCTGCCGAATCCCCCATTTCGGCAACGCGCCGATACAGGCGCACGGCCTCCGCGCCATCTCTGGCCTGAAGAGCCTTCCCACCCACGGTCAGGCCGTGCTCATGGAGAGCGCCCAGGTTCCTCATCCCCAACGGGTCGCCTTTTTCGGCGGCCAGCCGGATCAGCCGAACCCCCTCGGCCTTGTCTTCCGGAACGCCGCGCCCTTCCAGATACAGGACTCCCAGAACCGCCATGGCCCGCGCCGACCCGCGATCGACCGCTTCGCGCAGCCAGGCTGCAGCGACAGCTTCGTTTTCCTCGACGCCCCGGCCATAGAGGAGCATGTACGCGTAATCGACCATGGCCCCTGGGACGCCGTCCTCGGCGGCTTGCCGGTACCAATCGGCGGCCTCCGCGTCGTTTTTGGCAATCGCGGCGCCGGTGCTTCCGATTGCGATGCCTCCGGAACCCGCCGCTCCCCCGCCGGCCCTTTCCCCGGTCGCGGCGCAGGCGGCGAGACACAGCGCGCCCCCGGCCAGAAGCACGCGGAGACGGCGCACACCGGTCTCCCGAAACGAATGAGCACATGGCACGGCGTGCATCCTATCGGAGGTTGGTGTCATAGAGTTGCCCGAGATACCGCTTGGCCGCGGCATCGCCCTGTGCCGCCGCCTTGAGCAGCAGCGCGCGGGCCTCCGCCGGATTCCGTTCGGTTCCCCGCCCGTCCATCATCAGGCGCCCCAACAGGCGTTGCGCCCGCGGGTCGTCGCGGTCGGCCGCCATGCGCAGCCATTGCACGGCCTGGACCTCGTCCTTTTCGACGCCCCTGCCGTCGATCAGGTAGGTCGCCAGGTTCACCTGCGCGGTCAGCGCCCCCCGCTCCGCTCCGCGCCGGACCCACTTCGCCGCTTCGGGCCAGCTTTGGGGTATACCCTTCCCCTCCGCGTACAAAACGCCCAGATTGTTGGCCGCCTGGGCATGCCCGGCATCGGCGGCCTTCCGGTAAAGCTCCGCCGCCATCGCCTTGTCCTCGGCCACCCCGCGACCCCGTTCGTACAACACCCCGAGATTGAACAGGGACCCCGTATCGCCCAGGTCGGCGGCCCGCCGGTACCAGCGGGCGGCCTCGGCCTCGTCCTTGATGACGCCGCGCCCGAAGCCGTAGGCGATGCCGACGTTTCTCATGGCCAGGGGGTTGCCCTGATCGGCCGCCGTCCGGAACAGCCGGACGGCTTCCACGTCGTCCCTGGCGGCCCCCCGCCCATCGGCGAGCATCACCCCCAACTCCACCATGGCGCGCACGGAGTCGAGCGCCGAGGCCTTGCGCAGCCAGCGAACCGCCTCAGCCTCGTCCTTGGCGACGCCGCGCCCGGCTGCCAGCATGCCCGCATAGTCCACCATCGCTTCGGGAACGCCGTCCTCGGCGGCCTGCCGGTACCAGTGGGCCGCCTCGGAGTCGTTCCGGCCGACCCCGGCCCCGGCGGTGGCGTTGCAGGCCCCCACCAGAAGGACCATGACGAGCATGGCGTGACGCCAGGGGCGCCGCCCCGCCGCGACGAACCGCCGTGTGCGCAATCCCATCATGCCGCCCGCCGGCTTCCCGTCGCGTCGCATGCGGCAAGCGCGAGCACCGTCTCGTCGATGTCCATAAGACGATTTGAGATCATCACTCTTCCCGCACAACCAGATCACCACCGATGATCTTCCCGCAATGATTGCCATGACGCGCGAGCGCAATCAATCATCGACCCGTGTTGAGCGGAAGAACCTCCGCCCCATGCGGGTGACCCGCACAGCCAGACCGGCTGGAAAATCGTCGCGTTCGGCGCTATCAGTTCGCAGCACCGTCGCCACCATCCCCGGACCGTCCGCCCATGACCTCCGCCAGCCCCGCCTCCGCCGGCCTTGCCGACGCCCTCGACCGGATCCGCGCCATCGTCGGCCCGAACGGCCTTCTCACCGCGCCGGAGGACATGGCCCCCTACCTGTCGGAATGGCGCGGGCGCTTCAAGGGCAACAGCCCGGCGGTGGTCCGCCCGGCCAGCACCGAGGAGGTCGCGGCGGTGGTGACGATCTGCGCGGAGGCCGGCATCCCGGTCGTCCCGCAGGGCGGCAACACCAGCCTCGTCGGCGGCTCCATCCCCTACGAGGAAGGGCGCGAGATCGTCATCAGCCTGTCGCGGATGAACAAGATCCGCGGCATCGACACGCTGAACTACACCATGACGGTGGAGGCCGGCGTCGTGCTGAAAACCGCGCAGGAGGCCGCGAAGGACAAGGACCGCCTGCTGCCGATGAGCCTGGGGGCCGAGGGCACCTGCCAGATCGGCGGGCTGATCTCCACCAACGCCGGCGGCATCAACGTGCTGCGCTACGGCAACATGCGCGACCTCGTGCTGGGTCTTGAGGTCGTGCTGGCCGACGGGCGCGTCTGGAACGGCCTGCGCAGCCTTCGCAAGAACAACACCGGCTACGACCTGAAGCACCTGTTCATCGGGGCGGAAGGCACGCTGGGCATCGTCACCGCCGCGGTGCTGAAGCTCTACCCGCGCCCGCGCCAGGCGGAGACGGCCTTCATCGCCGTGCCCAGCCCCGCCGCCGCCATCGAGCTGCTGGCCCGCCTGCGCGCGGCGTCGGGCGACGCCGTGGCCGCCTTCGAGCTGATGTCGCGCCGCTGCCTGGAGTTCGCGCTGAAGCACGTCGCCGGTACCATCGACCCGCTGGCGGAGCCGTCGCCCTGGTATGTGCTGACCGAACTGACCGCCGGCACCCAGTCCGACGCCTTCCGCGAGACGGTCGAGGCGGCGCTGGGCGAGGCCTTCGAGGCGGAACTGGCCACCGACGCCACCATCGCCCAGTCGGAGACCCAGGCCAACCAGCTCTGGTTCATCCGCGAGGCCATCGTCGAGGCGCAGAAGTTCGAGGGCGGCTCGATCAAAAACGACGTGTCGGTCCCGGTGTCGCGCGTCGCCGAGTTCATCGAGCGCGCCGAGGCCGCCGTGGCCACGGCCTGCCCCGGCATCCGCCCCACCCCCTTCGGCCATGTCGGCGACGGCAACATCCACTTCAACCTCAGCCAGCCGGAGGGCGCCGACACCGCCGCCTATCTCGCCCGCTGGGACGAGATCTGCCACGTCGTGAACGAGGTCATCTTCGACCTGGATGGCTCGATCTCCGCCGAGCATGGCGTGGGCCGCTTCAAGAAGGACGAGATGCCGGTCATCAAGAGCCCGGTCGAGTTCGACCTGCTGCGCGCGATGAAGACCGCGCTCGACCCCAAGGGCCTGCTGAACCCCGGCAAGATGCTGCCGTAGGGGGCGCCCGCGGTGGCGGAGGAACCAACACGTCTTCCGCCGCCCTTCTGGCGGACCCGCTATTTCGCCCTGGTGGTCATGGCAAAGCTGGAACGGCGCGGCATCGATCCGCTGGATGTGCTCGCCGTTTTGTCCAACCCGGTAAAGCGGCAACGGGAGCCGAGTGGCCGTGTGCGGTACTGGGGTTGGGTCACACATCTGCGGTCTTATGTTAGCGTCGTGACGCTGGAGGATGGCGAGACCGTCCACAATGCCTTTCTGGACCGGGATTTCGAACCATGACCGACCCCCACGGCCCCGTTCTCTACGACCCGGATACGGACAGCATGTATGTCAAGGTCCGCCCCGGGCCTGGGGTGGACAGCCGGGTCGATGACGCCCGCGATCTGGTCATCGATCTTGGCGAGGACGGTGAACCGGTCGGCTACGACATCCAATACGCATCCCGGCATCCCGACGTGATCGCAGAGGCGCTTGCCACATTACGCGCTCTGCGTGGCGAAGTCCGCGCCGCCTGACACCCACTCTGCCCTCCAGGAAACCCCTGCCCCACCCGCGCTGTTCACATCGGAACGGAAACCGGCAACGCCGGCTCATCGACCATGGACAGGGGGCAAGCGATGCTTCTCGCGATGTCGGCGTGGATGCGCCTGATGCTGGGCGAGGCCGAAACGGCGCCGGTGCCCGGCACGTCCGCCACATGCGCCCTGCCGCCGGACCGGGAGCGCATCCGGCGGGCGGTGCATGACGCGGTGACCGCCCATCCGCTGCACCGCGACCTGGTCCACACCCACCGGCTGGGCGGCTGCCAGTATTACGCCTTCGCCGGGGCGATGCTGCTGGAGTCCCTGGGCCAGGGGCGGGCCGAGGTCGCGCTGGGCCGCGTGGCGTTCCGCAAGTCCGAGGCCCATGGCCGGGCACGCTGGCTCGGTTACCCCGCGGCGCCCGCGGACGTTCGTCCTCCCGATCCGGCGCAACGGCGGCAGGAGGCGGAAGCCTTCCCGTTCCACGCCTGGATTCGCCTGACCGGCCCCGGCGGGCGGCGGTTCCTGATCGACTTCGACCTGACCAACGTGCTGCGGGAGGTAAGGCTGCGCGAACCGCGCCATGACCCGGCCCTGCGCCATAGGCCGCCGGTCTTCTGGGGAAGCGCCGCGGCGGCGCGCCGGGCGGGGTTGCGGTTCGAGCCGCACAGCCGGCTGACCGCCGACGCGCTGCTGCCCGGCGACCGCCGGGTCTTCGCGGCCATCGCGGCGGACGCCCGCGACCGCCTCAAGGGCGCATAGCCCCGCGGTTAGCCGGTCAGGCCGCCTTCGTCGTCGTGTCCGCCATCCCGGTTCCCTGCCCAACCACCTTCGACAGACCCAGCCCGAGTCCCAACCCCGTGTGCTCGTTCTGATCTGTGCGGACCGGCTGGTCGCGCATGCGGCGGTTGTCCTTGTCCTCGCCGTCCGGGCGGCGGCCGCGGGCGGGCCGGCCGGAGATGCTGTCCACCTCGTCCGGCGTCTCCAGCGCGTTCAGGGCCAGCACATGGTAGATCGACAGCGGCGTGCCGTTCAGCGCCTTCTGTGGCATGCTGGGCACCTGGGTGGTGAAGCCGTCCGGCATGTCCTGCCGACGCACCCGGTCGATGGCGGTCTGGGCCGGGGCGAAGTCGGCGTTGGGCGACTCTGCGAACTTCGTCGCGAAGCGGTCGTAGATGTCCTTCAGCGACTTGGCCCGGCCGGTGTCCTTGTCGAAGAACACCGCCTTGTTGGCCGAGGCGGCGTCGGGAAACAGCTCCTTGGCGGCGCGGTTCGGGTTGTCCTGCATGGCGTTCAGGAACTTCGAGGCCCCGCCCGCCCCGAGGAAATGCGCCATGTAGAGTTCGGTGGAGCCGACCTTCCCTTTGACCGTGTCCTCCAGATACTCCTTGTTGTCGCGGGTGTATTCAGCGGCCATCAGGGCCGACGCGTTGGGGTCCTTGCGCAGGTCGAGGATCTCGCGCTTCAGGTCGGGATCGGTGACATAGGGGCGCCCGTCGCCGCGCGTCTGGATCGCGTTGGCGTATTTGGCGTAGCCGTGGTCCGCCCCATGGTCGCGCATCGTCGCCAGCCATGTGCTGTCGATGAACTGGTAGAGCCCGGTCGCCGAGGAGGAGGAGGACTTCACGTCCGTCCGGTACCCGCTCTCCACGGCAGCTTTTTCCATGAGGTAGGAAAAATCGACCCCGGTCTTGGCGCTGGCGTTGCGGACCGCCGCCTCGACAGTCTCCGGCCCGCGGCTGGTCTTCGCGGCCTGGACGGCGGATTCGGCCTGACGGGCAAGGGCGGCGGCGATGGTCATGGGAGGAACCCCTGTGAGCGGTGCTGCCCCACTCTTGCAACCGGGATGCCAAGTCCAGCCTCCCCTCCTGCGTCGCAGCCGCGCTGTTCGCACCGCAACCCAGATGCCAATATTCATGCCCGACGGCGAGGCTCGCCATGCACCATTCGGTACGGTATGGTGACGCGCACGTAAACCGCCCAAGGCGTGTTCACGCGCAATCGGGCACGCAGAAACGCACGCACAATCGGGTCACGGGAGGCCGCTCCATCCATGATTCCCTACACCGCTCCGGTCGATGACCTCCGCTTTGTCCTCAACGAGGTGGTTGGCCTCGAAGCAGTCGCCGCGCTTCCGAACTGCGATTCGGCGGCTCCCGATCTGGTCGACGCCGTTCTGGAGGAAGCCGGCAAGTTCGCCTCCGGCGTTCTCGCCCCGCTGAACCGGGTCGGCGACAAGGAGGGCTCGGTGCTGGAGAACGGCGTGGTCCGCACGCCGACCGGCTGGAAGGACGCCTACAGCCAGTTCACCGAGAGCGGCTGGAACAGCCTGCCCTTCGAGCCGGAATATGGCGGGCAGGGCCTGCCCTGGACCGTGGCCTTCGCGGTGAACGAGATGTGGCAGGCGGCCAACCTGTCCTTCGGCCTGTGCCCGCTGCTGACCCAGGGCGCCGTCGATCTGCTGACCGAGCACGCCAGCGCCGAGCAGAAGGCGCTCTACCTGCCGAAGATGATCGCCGGCGAGTGGAACGGCACCATGAACCTGACGGAGCCGCAGGCCGGCTCCGACCTCGCCGCCGTGCGCACCCGCGCGGTGCGGGCCGAGGACGGGACCTACCGCATCACCGGCCAGAAGATCTTCATCACCTACGGCGAGCACGACCTGACGGACAACATCGTCCATCTCGTGCTGGCCCGCCTGCCCGACGCGCCTCCGGGCATCAAGGGCATCAGCCTGTTCATCGTGCCGAAGTTCCTGCCCAACGCGGACGGCACGCCGGGCGCGCGCAACGACCTGCGCTGCGCCAGCCTGGAGCACAAGCTGGGCATCATGGCCAGCCCCACCGCCGTGATGGCCTTTGGCGACGACGGCGGCGCCACCGGCTTCCTGGTCGGCCAGGAGAACCGCGGCATCGAATACATGTTCACCATGATGAACAACGCCCGCCTCGGCGTCGGCATCCAGGGAGTGGCGATCGCCGAGCGCGCCTACCAGCAGGCCCGCGACTACGCCAAGGGCCGCGTGCAGAGCAAGGATCTGGCCGACCCGAAGGGGTCCGGCGTCGCCATCATCCGCCATCCGGACGTGCGCCGGATGCTTCTGGACATGCGCGCCAAGACCGAGGCCGCCCGTGCGCTGGCGCTCTACGCCGGCACCCAGCTCGACGTGTCCCGCCACCACGAGGACGCCGCGGTGCGCGCCGCCGCCACCGCCCGCGTGGACATCCTGACCCCCATCGTGAAGGCGTGGAGCACCGACATCGGCTGCGACGTCGCCTCGACCGGCGTGCAGATCCACGGCGGCATGGGCTTCATCGAGGAGACCGGCGCCGCCCAGCATTACCGCGACGCCCGAATCACCCCGATCTACGAGGGCACCAACGGCATCCACGCCAACGACCTGACCTTCCGCAAGACCGGGCGCGACGGCGGCGATTCGGCCCGGACCTTCATCGCGGAGATGCGCGCCACGGTGGCGGAGTTGGAGAGCATCCCCGGCGACGACATGGAGGCGATCCGCACCAACCTGTCCGCCGGTCTGGACGCGCTGGAGCAGGCGGTGGCCTGGGTGGTCAAGACCCAGGCCGACGGCGACCTGCGCGCCGCGGCGGCGGGGGCCGTGAACTATCTGAAGCTGTGGGGCACGGTGGCCGGCGGCTGGATGCTCGCCCGCTCCGCCGCCAAGGCGCTGGAAGGGCTGCGCCAGCCCGGAGCCAACGCCCCCTTCCTGGAGGCCAAGCTGGTCACCGCGCGCTTCTACGCCGAGCAGATCCTGGCCCAGGGGCCGGGCCTGCTGCTGCCGATCCTGACCGCCCACCGCACGGTCATGGCGCTGAGCGAGGATCAGTTCTGAACACGCTCAGGACCCATCGCTGTGGCGGTTTGGCCACAGCCAGCTGAAACGCGGCCGGCGCCCCACGCCGGCCGCAACTTTTGCGGTTGGTCCGCGTTCCCCGTTCGATCGAGACGTCCCAGGGGAAACGCCGCATGCGCACCACCGCCCTTCTCGCCTTCGCCCTCGCTGTTGCCGGAGCCTCCGCCGCGACCGCCCAGACCATGGATGGTCCGGTCGAGTCCCCCTTCCATGTCGGCGCGCAGGCCAGCACGCTGGGTCTGGGGCTGGAAGCCGGCTACCGGGTGAATCCGCTGTTCGGCCTGCGCCTGGGCGGCAACATGTTCACCTTCAGCACCGACCGCGGCATTTCCGGCGTCGATTACGACCTGGACGTCAAGCTGCGCAGCTTCGGCGCGGTGCTCGACGTCTATCCGGTGGCCGGCATCGGCTTCCGCATCAGCGGCGGCGCCCGCCTCAACTACAACAAGGCCGACCTGACCGGCACGCTGTCCGGCCCGCGCAGCTTCGGCGGGGTGGTGGTCACGCCCCAGCAGGCCGGGGAACTGACCGGCAAGGCGACCTTCGACCGCGTCGCCCCCTATGCCGGCATCGGCTACAACGGCACGGTGTTCAGCCCCAACTTCAGCGTCGGGCTGGATCTGGGCGTGCTGTTCCAGGGCAAGCCGCGGGTTAGCCTGAGCGCCCCGGGCGTGGCGACCACGCCGGCCATCGCCGCCGTTCTGGAGGACCAGCGCCGCGAGGTCGAGGATTCGATCCGTGCCGCCCGCTTCTGGCCGGTTGTCGCGATCACCGCCTCCTACCGCTTTTGATGGAGGGCCCGCTTTTGATGGAGGGCCCGCTTTTGAGGGAAGGCGGGCACCAAACACCCCCGTGAGCCGTTACGCCTCCATGGATCAACTGTGGAGACCATCCCATGGCTCATCGTAACGGGATTCGCACCGCCGTCCTTGCCCTTCCCCTCCTGGCCCTGCCGCTGCTGGCCGCCTGCGACGACCAGCAGTCGGCGGAGAAGACCGGCCAGGAGATCGGGCGCGCGGTGGACCAGACCGCCGAGCGCGTGGGCGAAGCCGCCAAGGGCATCGGCGCCGAGGCCGGCCGGATGATGCAGGACGCCGGCGCGGCCATTCAGCAGAAGGCCCGCGACACCAAGGACGACATCAACCGGGAGACCGCTCCCGAGAAGCCCTGAGGCGTTTTACGCCGCAGCCGGGCCGCGCAGCGTCCGCCACAGGCAGACCGCCGCGTAATAGGCGCTGCTGGCCAGCCAGACGTACCAGACGGCGTCGGGACGGTCCGGATAGAGGACCACCAGCGCCGCGCTGGAGGCCAGCCACGCGCCGCTGACCAGCAGGTTCAGGCGCATCCATCGGCGCACCCGGAAGGGATGCAGGAACTTGACCGTCGTGAAGGTCAGCAGGCCGAGGACCAGCACCACGGCGGTGTTGATCCACGGGTCGAGCGCCAGGAGCCACAGATAAAGGGCGACCACGTTCCAGATCGCCGGGAAGCCGACGAAGTAGTTGTCGCCGCTCTTCATCCCGGTGTTCGAGAAGCAGTAGAGCGACGTCATCATGATGAAGGCGGCCAGCGCCACGCCGAATCCGTCGGGCAGCAGGCCGAAGCGGTAGAGGAAGACCGCCGGGACGACGACGTAGGTCAGATAGTCGATCACGAGGTCGAGCGCCGACCCGTCGATGCCCGGCAGCACCTCCTTCACCGAGGCGCGGCGGGCCAGCGTGCCGTCCACCCCGTCGACGACCAGCGCCAGCCCCAGCCAGCCGAGGCACGCCTTGGCCTCGCCGTTGACCGCTGCGAGCAGCGCCAACAGCCCCAGCACGACGCCGCTGCCGGTGAAGGCGTGCACACCCCAGGCCGACAGCCGCCGCCCGATCCCGTAACCGCCGTCGCTGTCGTCCTTAAACCCGCTGTCCACTGAGCGCCTCATCGTCCCGTTGGCGCCAACCTAGCCATACGCCGCGAAAAGTCCAAGTGGGTCGGTGGGCCCCCTCGCAAGGAGGCCGGATGAGCCAAAATAGCCCTCTCCCCTCTGGGGAGAGGGTGGCCCGAAGGGCCGGTGAGGGGGTTGCGCATGGCGGTACATCCGGCACAAGCACAACCCCCTCACCCTAACCCTCTCCCCGGAGGGGAGAGGGGATATGGCCGACCTACTCCGCGGCGCGCACCGCAGCACCCGGCGCCTGGGCAGGACCGGCGAAGGCCGGGTTGTCCCTCAGCGCGTCGGGTTTCGGGCCGCCGGTCGCCCAGTCGAGCAGTTCCACCGTGTGGACGATGGGCAGCCCGGTCCCGGTGGCGATCTGGGTGATGCAGCCGAGGTTGCCGGCGGCGATGGCGGCGGCCTTGGTGTTTTCGATGTTGCGGACCTTGCGGTCGCGCAACTGAACGGCGATCTCCGGCTGGAGCATGTTGTAGGTGCCGGCGGAGCCGCAGCAGAGATGCGCCTCCGGGATCTCCTTCACCTCGAAGCCGGCACCGCGTAGCAGATGGCGCGGCGGGTCCTTGATGCGCTGACCGTGCTGCATGGAGCAGGCGGAGTGGTAGGCGATGGTCTGCCCGGTCTCGATCACCGGGGCGGACAGGCCGATCTCCGCCAGGAACTCCGTCACGTCGCGGGCGATGGCCGCCACGCGCAGCGCCTTGGGCGCGTATTCCGCGTCCTCGCTGAACTGGAAGGCGTAGTCCTTCACCGTGGTGCCGCAGCCCGAGGTGTTGACGATGATGGCGTCCAGCCCCTCCCCGTCCATCTCGGCGATCCAGGCGTCGATGGTCTTCCGCGCCGCGGCGTCGCTGAGGTCGGTCTTGCCCATGTGATGGGTCAGGGCGCCGCAACAGTCGGCCCCCTTGGCCACCACCACCTCGACCCCGTGGCGGTTCAGCAGGCGGATGGTCGCCTCGTTGATCTGCGGGGCCAGCACCTGCTGGGCGCAGCCGACCAACAGCGCGGCGCGCTTGCGGCGCGGCCCGACCGCCGGGTGGGTGCCCGGACGGTCGCTGTGGCTCGGCCCCGGCACCGATTTCGGGGCCAGCGCCAGCAGCGCGCCCAGCCGTCCCGGCAGCAGCCCGGCGAAGGGCTTGCCGAACCAGGCGGCAATCAGGGCCAGACGGAACAGCCGCGGGTTGGGCAGCACGCGGGCCAGCAGATCGCGGACGGCCCGGTCAGCGGGCGGACGGGCGTGGGTCGCCTCGACATGGGCGCGGGCGTGATCGACCAGATGCATGTAATTGACGCCCGATGGGCAGGTCGTCATGCAGGACAGGCAGGAGAGGCAGCGGTCGATGTGCTTGACCTGGTGCTCGGTGGGCGGCCCGCCCTTCTCCAGCATGTCCTTGATCTGGTAGATGCGGCCGCGCGGGCTGTCCAGCTCGTCGCCCAGCAGGACGTAGGTCGGGCAGGTCGCCGTGCAGAAGCCGCAATGGACGCACTTGCGCAGGATCGCTTCCGAGTCCCGGTAATCGGCGTTGGCGAGCTGGGTCAGCGTGAAGTTCGTCTGCATGGATGCCTACACTCCCGCGTACATGCGGCCGGGGTTCAGGATGCCGCAGGGGTCGAAGCTCTCCTTCACCCGGCGGCTCAGCGCCATCACCGGGTCGGGCAGCGGATGGAAGACCTCAGTCGTGGTCCGCACGTCCTCGGGGGCGCGCACCAGCGTCGCGTGGCCGGCGGTGCCCAAGGCGCCACGAATGGCCGTCGCGGAGTCCGGGGTCGGCGCCACCGCCGCCCAGATCAGCCCGCCGCCCCAGTCGAAATACAGCTCCGCGTCCAGCGCCCAGCGGATCGACTCCGCCACGCGCGGCCCTTCGGAAGGCTGGACGGAGATTTTCCAGACGTGGCGGGAGGCATCGCCCCCACCCCGGCCCTCCCCCGCTGACGCAGGGGAAGGGCAAAAGTACGCCACGTCCCGAACCTCCTTCCACACCGCCCGCGACTCGTCCTGGTCCAGCACGGCGTCGGCGCCCAACTCCTCCTTCAGCGCGGCGACGCGGGCGGTGACGGACGGCCCGAAACCCTCCACCCGCACCAGCGTGACCGCCCTGCCCGCCGCGGCGACCGCCCGCACATGGGACCGCGCCGCCACCGCGGCCGGCAGATGGGCGGCGCCGGACACGTCGTAGGGGCTCTGCAGCGCCGCGGTCAGCGCCGCGACGGCTGCGGCATCCTCGCGACCGGCCAGCAGAAGCGTCCTCACGTCCTCCGGCGCCGGCAGGACCTTCACCGTCAGTTCGGTCAGGACGGTCAGCGTGCCGAAGGACCCCGCCATCAGCTTGGGCACGTCGTAGCCGGTGACGTTCTTCACCACCTTGCCGCCACCCTTGTAGAGGTCGCCGCGCCCGTTCACCCCCTCGATGCCCAGCGTGTGGTCACGGGCGGAGCCGGCGCTGATGCGCCGCGGCCCGGCCAACCCGCAGGATATCACCCCGCCCAGCGTCCCCTGCCCCTCCGGTCGGCCGAACAGCGGCCCGAGGTCCTGCGGCTCGAAGGCGAGCTGCTGTCGCCGCTCCGCCAGCATCGGCAGGATTTCGGCCATCGGCGTGCCGGCCCTGGCGGTCAGCACCAGTTCCTCCGCCTCGTAGGCGACGACTCCGGACAGGCCGGAGAGGTCGAGGGTATAGGCGGTCTGGATCGGGCGCCCGAGGCCGCGCTTGGACCCCGAACCGGCGACGTCCAGCGGCGTCCCTTCCGATAAGGCCCAGCGCACCGCGTCGGCGGCCTGGACCGCCGAGTCGGGCTTGACGGTGGTCACGGTCATGCGGATGGCCTCAGAAGCGGGGGATGTCGGGGAAGCGCAGCTCCCCCTTGTGGATGTGCACGCGGCCAAGCTCGGCGCAGCGGTGCAGCTTGGGGAAGACCTTTCCGGGATTGAGCAGCCCGTCGGGGTCGAAGGCGCATTTGATGCGCTGCTGCTGGTCGAGGTCGACCTCGTCGAACTGGTCGGTCATCAGGTCGCGCTTCTCCACCCCCACGCCATGCTCGCCGGTCAGCACGCCGCCGACCTCGACGCACAGGCGCAGGATGTCATTGCCGAAGGCCTCCGCCCGCTCCAGCTCGCCCGGCTTGTTGGCGTCGTAGAGGATCAGCGGATGCAGGTTGCCGTCCCCGGCGTGGAAGACGTTGGCGACCCGCAGGGCGTAGCGGTCGGACATCTCCTGCATGCGGTGCAGCACCAGGGGCAGCGCCTTGCGCGGGATGGTGCCGTCCATGCAGTAGTAATCGGGGCTGATGCGCCCCACCGCCGGAAAGGCCGCCTTGCGCCCGGCCCAGAAGGACAGCCGCTCCTCCTCCGAGGTCGAGACCCGGGAGTAGCAGCAGCCCTTGGACCGTGCGATCTCCGCCACCTCGTCGATCAGGTGGTCGACCTCCGCCGCCGGGCCGTCCAGTTCGACGATCAGCAGGGCCTCGACGTCCAGCGGGTAGCCGGCGTGGACGAAATCCTCCGCGGCGTGGATGGCCGGCCGGTCCATCATCTCCATGCCGCCGGGAATGATGCCCGCGGCGATGATGGCGGCCACGCAGTCGCCGCCCTGCTCGCTGGTCGGAAAGCCGATCAGCACGGCGCGGGCGGTGGCCGGCTTCTTCAGGATGCGCACCGTGACCTCGGTCACCACACCCAGAAGCCCTTCGGAGCCGGTGACGACGCCCATCAGGTCGTAGCCGCCGGCGTCGAGATGCTTGCCGCCCAGCCGCAGGATGGTGCCGTCCATCAGCACCATCTCCAGACCCAGCACGTTGTTGGTGGTCAGCCCGTATTTCAGACAATGCACCCCGCCGGAATTCTCGGCGATGTTGCCGCCGATGGTGCAGGCGATCTGGCTGGAGGGGTCGGGCGCGTAATAGAAGCCCTCGTGCGCCACCGCGGTGGAGATGCCGAGGTTGGTCACCCCCGGCTGCGTCACCACGCAGCGGTTGGCGACGTCGATGTCGAGGATGCGGTTGAACTTGCCCATCCCCAGGAGCACGCCGTCGGCCAGCGGCAGGGCCCCGCCCGACAAGGACGTGCCGGCGCCGCGCGGCACCACCTTCACCCCCATCGCCTTGCAGGTTCTGAGCACTTGGCTCACCTGCTCCGTCGTGCTGGGGAGCACCACGACCATGGGAAGTTGGCGGTAGGCGGTCAGCCCGTCGCATTCATAGGCGCGCAGTTCGCTTTCGTCGGCGATCACCCCCTCGCCGGGCACGATGGCCCGCAGCGCTGCGATGATTTCGCGTCGGCGCGCGATGACGCCGTCGTCGGGCGCGGGCATCCGCATGGCCGGCCTTCCTCCCCTCGTGTCGGTCGCCCGGATTGTTCCTGCGGCGTTCCTGTTTCAGAGGTAGCATCGAAGCCGCGCCGGCACCAGCCCCCCTTTTGACGCCCGCCCCCGGTCAGGCCGGAGCGGGCACCTTCTGAAGCGTCGACAGCAGGTGGAAGCCGCGCCACTCCTGCGACAGGACACGGAAGGCCCCGCGGAAGCCGTAGTTGGCCGCCCAACGGTGCTGGTCGTCGAAGTAGAGGGCGAAGGTGTTCTCGGTGATGATGTTGACGTGGGTGGGGTCCTGGAACGCCTCGGCGTGCGGGTAGGCGGGGGTCTGCGCATAGAAGAGCCCGTCCGGCTTCAGAACGCGGTGGATCTCGTCCATCAGCGCGATGAAGCTGTAGCGACGGTGCGGCGCGTAGACGATTCGCGGGACATGCTCGATCACGTCGAAGGCGGTGACGTAGTCGAAGTGGCCGTCCTCGAAGGGGAGCGAATCCACGGCCAGATCCGCGGTCCGGATGTTGGGTGCGGAGTGCTCCTCGACGTCGAGTCCGAACAGTTCGCTCGCCGAGAAGGGGTTCTTCGGATTGGGACCGCAGCCCAGGTCCAAACTTCTGGTCATCCATCAACTCCGGGTCGCAGAGGCGTTTTGAAACTGTCCGGAATCGATGCGTCTTTCAATCAAAACAAATGGCGGAAACGCAAAACGCGACGCCGCGCCGTCCCAGGGGAACGGCGCGGCGTCGCGTTCAACAACACAGCACTCGTCGGCCGGGCGGACCCGGCCGCCGATCTCAGCCCTGGCGGGCCTTGAAGCGCGGGTTCTGCTTGTTGATGACGTAGACGCGGCCCTTGCGGCGGATCACGCGGCAGGCCTTGTGGCGCGTCTTCATCGACTTGAGAGAGTTAACGATCTTCATAGTTCTTCATCCTGGTCGGTCGGCGGCTCGATCGAAGGCGCGCACCATAGTGCGGCGCACCCCCGCTGTCAACGGCCCCCGTGGCGGTTGCGTTTCCCGAAGAATACGGCCGTTTCGACGCTACTCCGCCGGTTTCAGCGCGTAGAAACGGCACACCCGCATCCCCGCCTCGATGGCGGACACGCGGCGGACCCACAGCTCGACCTCGTCCATCACCGCAAGCTTGGTCTCATGGTCCAGATGATGGCGCTCCAGATGCTCGACCAGCCCCTGGATGGCGCTGACGATCAGGCCGCGATGGGTGTCGGTGATGTCCTCGGCGATTCGCAGGTCCAGGTTCCGCTGGGCGAAGGCGGCGGCCATCTGGTCCTTGGACCACAGATGCGGCTGCATCGGCTCCTTGTCGCACCAGACCTGAACGGCCTTGGCCCCGGCCAGCGACGGGTCGATCACATAGTCGGTCATCAAGAGATGGCCGCGCGGCTTCAGGGCCAACTCCATCCCGTCGAACAGCTGGTCCTTGCCCTGGACGGAGAACATCCCCTCCTTGTAGACAATGGCGTCCACCCGCTTGGAATAGCTGAAGTTCTCCGGATCGTAGGTTTCGATCGGGGCCTTTTTCTCCAGCCCCCCCTTGAAGGAGCGGATCATTCCCTCCTTCGCCAGAAGCTCCGACGCCTCCAGGCCGGTGACCCAGCAGCCGTACTTGCTCGCCATGGTGCGGCTGGTGCCGCCCAGCCCGGCGGACAGGTCCAGAACGCTCATCGCCGGGTTCAGGCCGAGCGGCTTCACCAGATAGGGGATGTGGTCATGGCCGCCGGGCGTGTTGAAACCCTCGCCCCACAGCTTCTCCGCCACCTCGATCCGGTTGGCGCTCCACAGCGGCTTGCCCCAGCGGTTCACGCCGGGGCCATGGCCGCGGGCGGCGGGCTGGGCCGGAGCGGTGCCGGCCTGCGGCTTGCCGTCCTCCTCGCCGCCCCGGCCCTTCAGGCCGGAGAGGTCGTACCCCTCCCACCATGCGTAAAGGCGGGTCTTGAGCGTGAGGCGGGGAGCCCCCGCGTGATCGTGTCCGCTCTTGTCGCTCATCGCCTTCGCGCCTGCCCCGTTGCCTGGACCGCCGGACGACCGGTTCCTTCGCAGGGCGGGCATGGTTTTTCCGCGATGCGAACGGATTCATTCCGGCTTTCACAGTATCCGGGCCTTCCGTTCGTGCAAGCGCAAAATCCTGCGTCACATTACCGTAACGCCTTCTCCGCGTGCGAATCGTCCATGGCGGCGATCCGGGTCCCGGCGGCGCGCAGCACCGGGGCGCAGGCGGGCGGCATGCTGACGTAGCGCGGCTGCGGCTTGCCGTTGTGCCTCTCCACCACCGGGTAGACGGAGCCGAGCCAGGAGGCGACCTCGTCGCCGCAGCCGTCGCCGTCGGGAATGTCGCGCTGGTCCTCGCACTGCGGGCTTCCCGCCGGGCAGCCCAGCCGGATGTGCATGTGCCCGTCGTGGCCATGCCAGGGCCGCAGCTTGCGCAGGAAGGCGCGGTCCGGCCAGGAATGGCGGCACATGGCGAGCTTGATCGCCGGGTTGACGAAGATGCGGGTCACCCGCGGGTCGCTGGCAGCGATGCGGACGAGCTGGGCCTGCCGCTCCGACCAGTCCTCGGTGACGCGGACGCGCCCGTAATCGACGTACTTGATCTCGGACAGGCTTTCCCGTGCGTTGCGGCCCATCGGCGGGTGGTCGAGCCGCAGCCAGACGTCGGCGTCGAGCCCGATCTGGTGGCTGGCGTGGCCGAAGCTCATCGGACCGCCGCGTGCCTGCCCCATGTCACCGATCAGCGCGGTCCCCAGCCCGGCCGCCGCCACCTTGCGCCCAAAGCCCTTCAGATAATCGATCAGCTCCGGATGGCCGTAATAGCGTTGGCGGGACATCCGGATCACCTGATAGCCGGTGCCTTCCCCCGGCAGGGCCTGCGCGCCGGTGATGCAGCCCGCGGCGTAACCGCCGATCGACTGGGCCGGCCCCAGGGCGGGGCCGCTCACCTGACTCCAGGCGATGGAGTTGGGGGCCGGCGGCGCGGGCTTCTTCTTCTTGTGCGATCCGGCCTCGGCGGGGCCGGCCAAAGCGGCGGCGATCAGGACCGCCGCGAACATCCCGGCCATCGGGCCAATCGCCAAGCGCCGCATCATCTTCCCCCACGGACCGCCAATCGGGAAAGATTAGAGCCAATGTTTCTTAACGAAAGGTGAGGCTCACGCCCATGTCACAACCGATTTCGACTTGCCGGCGACGCCGGGCGCCGATGACGACGGGCTCCGTCCGGTCCTCGTTTACTGCTCAGTCCAAGGTCTGCCGGTAGCGTTTCAGCGCGATGGCCGTCACCGCGACCAGGAAAATCAGCAGCGCCGCCACCTCCCCCGCGATTTCCGCCGGGCCGTTGCCCTTCAGGAGGATGCCGCGGACGATGCGCAGGAAATGGGTCAGCGGCAGGATCTCCCCCACCGCCTGCGCCCAGCCGGGCATGCCGCGGAAGGGGAACATGAAGCCGGAGAGCAGCATCGACGGCAGAAAGAAGAAGAAGGACATCTGCATCGCCTGGAGCTGGTTCCGCGCCACGGTGGAGAAGGTGAATCCCACCGCCAGATTGGCGGCGATGAACAGCACCAGCACCGCGGACAGCAGGGCCAGGCTGCCGACGATGGGCACGCCGAACAGCAGCCGGGCGGCCAGCACGATGATGACGACCTGGATGTAGCCGACCAGGATGAAGGGCACGATCTTGCCCAGCATCACCTCGAACGGGCGGACCGGCATGGCCAGCAGGTTCTCCATCGTCCCGCGCTCCCGCTCGCGGGTGACGGCCAGCGCGGTCATCATCACCATGGTCATGGTCAGGACCACGCCCATCAGGCCGGGCACCACATTGTATTGAGTGATGCCCTCCGGGTTGTAGCGGCGGTGGACCCGCAGCTCGACCGGATCGGGGGTGGAACGCAGAGGGGCCAGCGGCCCGGTCAGATCGGGGTCCAGGGCCTGCCGCGCGATGGTGGTCAGGGCGGCCAGCGCGTTGCTGGTCGCCGCCGGGTCGGTCGCATCGGCCTCGACCAGCAGCACGGGCCGCTCGCCCCGCTGCAGGTCGCGGGCGAAGCCGGCGGGGATGGTGACGGCGAACTGCACCCGCCCTTCCGCCAGCAGGCGGTCCAGCTCCGCCGGGCTGTCGGCGCCGCGCGTCACGTCGAAATAGCCGGAATTCGCCATGGCCGACACCAGCGTCCGCGCGAAGGGGCTGGAGTCGGCGGCGTGAACGGCGGTCGGCAGGCTCTTGGGATCGGAGTTGATGGCGAAGCCGAACAGCACGAGTTGCAGCACCGGCACCCCCACCATCATGGCGAAGGTCAGCCGGTCGCGCCGCATCTGGATGAACTCCTTCACCATCACCGCGACGAAGCGTGCGAAGGACAAACGCATCACGACACCCTCCCGAACCGTGCATTTCAAAAATGAAACACAACCTTTTACTTCAGTGCCGTAGCGAGCGATTTGAGGCCCGTTGACATATTGAAATTGCCTCAAGCAATGTCCAAACGGATTAACTCGTATGCGGGACACATACCATGACCTCTATTCTTGCCAAGGGAGCCGTCGCCGCGGCCGCCCTGTTCCTGTTTCATGGCGCCGCCCTGGCCGGGCAGCAGGATTTCACCATCCTCAATAAAACGGGCTATGCGCTGAAGCACATTTATGTCAGCGAGTCCGACAACCAGAAATGGGATGAAGACGTTCTCGGTCGTGACGTTCTCGACGATGGCGAAGAGTTCGAACTGAGCTTCGACACGGCCGAGAAGACGTGCAAGTGGGACATGAAGGTGATCTACGACGACGGCGAATCGGCGGTCTGGCAGAACCTGAATCTTTGCAAGATCGCCAAGCTGACGCTGCGCTGGAACAAGAACACCGGCGTGACCTCCGCCTCGGTCGAATGACCGCGCGCCGTCCCCGCCCCGGCCTTTGCGACGGCGCGGGGACGGCCCGTTTTCCTCAATCCCCGGCGCGGTCATGCGAAGTTGTCCGTGCTGCGGTTCATCAGGTGGATGAAGACGTCCTCCAGCGTCGGTTCCGTCCGACGCACCAGCAGACCCGAGTCGCCGGACCAGGGGCGCAGCGCCGCCTCCAGCGCCGCGCCGTCGCCGCCGCTGACATGCAGCCGGGCGCCGAAGGCGGCGACCATCTCGACCCCCGGACGGTCGCGCAACGCCGCCGCGACGCCTCCGATATCCGCCTCGCCCGCGCCCCGCGCGCCGACCTCGTAGGTCACCAGCCCCGAGTTGGCGATCACCTCCTCCACGCTGCCCTGGGTCATCAGCCGGCCATAGGCGAGGTAGGCGATGGCGTGGCAGCGTTCCGCCTCGTCCATGTAATGGGTGCTGACCAGCACGGTCAGACCCTCGGCAGCCAGCCGATGGATTTCGTCCCAGAACTCCCGCCGCGCCTTGGGGTCCACCCCGGCGGTGGGCTCGTCGAGCAGCAGCAGCTTCGGCTCGTGCAGGATGCAGGCGGCCAGCGCCAGACGCTGCTTCCAGCCGCCGGACAGCTCCCCCGCCAGTTGCGCCCGCCGGTTGCCCAGCCCCAGCCGGTCCAGCGCCGCCGCGACCTTGGCCCGCCGGTCGGGCAGCCCGTACATGCGGGCGACGAAATCCAGATTCTCGGCGATGCTCAGATCCTCCCAGAAGCTGAACTTCTGGGTCATGTAGCCGACCTGGCGCTTGATGGCGGCGCTCTCGCGGCGGATGTCGAGCCCGAGGCAGGTCCCCTCCCCCGCGTCGGGGGTCAGCAGCCCGCAGAGCATGCGGATGGTCGTCGTCTTGCCCGACCCGTTCGGCCCGAGGAAGCCGTAGATCTGCCCGCGCGACACCCGGATGGAGAAGCCGTCCACCACCGTCTTGGCGCCGAAGCGCTTGACCAGACCGCGCACGTCGATGACGGCGTCTCCGGTCATGGCGGCAGTTCCACGTCCACCGGCAAACCGGGGTTGAGCGCCGCCCCGTCCTCCAGCCGCGCCTCGACGCGGAAGACCAGCTTCTCGCGGCTGCCGACGCTGTAGATCACCGGCGGGGTGTATTCCACCCGCGGCGCCACATAGGTCACGCGCGCCGCCAAGCCGGGCGGGCAACCGTCGCAGCGCACCGTCACGCGGTCACCCGGACGGACGCGGGCCATCAGCGGCTCCGGGACGAAGACCACCAGCTTCCGCTTCCCCGGCGGCAGCAGCGACACCACCGGGGCCCCCGCCGGCACCCATTCCCCGGGATTGAACAGCGTGTCCTCGACCAGCGCCGCCTCGGGCGCGGGCGGGGCCAGTTCGGCGAGGCGTTTGTCCGCCTGGGCCAGCGCCGCCTCGGCCTGGGCGACGGCGTCCTCGGCCGCGCGGATCTGCTCGGGCCGGGCCGGCAGGTTGGAGACGGCCAGTTGCGCGGTCAGCTCCTCCAACCGCGCGCGGTCGCGGTCGCGGGTGGCGCGGGCGGCGTCCAGCCGGTCGTCGGAACTGACCTTGCGCGCCACCAGCGTTTGCTGCCGTGCCAGTTCCGCTTCGGAGTAGCGCAGCGCGGCCTCGGCCTGCGCGCGCTGGGCGGCGACCACCGCCAGCTCGTCGGGGCGCCGGCCGGTCCGCAGATCGGCAAGCTGCGCCCGCGCCTGGGCGAGCGCGGCGGTCAGCCGGTCGCGCTCCGCCCGCGCGCTGGTGCGGTCGAGCGCGAAGAGCGGAGCGCCCGCCTCCACCCGCCCGCCGCGCGTCACCGCCAGCGTGTCGAGCGTCCCGGCCACCGGGGCGGCGATGCGCAGATACTCGCCTTCGGCGTAACCGTGGGCCAGCGGCACGGCGTCCCCGCCGCCCAGACCGAGGACGGCCAGGGCCGCCGCCAGCGTTTCGGCGATCCAGCTCATGGTGATGGCCCTCCCTCCGGCGCGAGCGTCCGGCGCAGCGCGTCGAGATGGGCCGCCAGCAGCGCCGCCACGTCCGGCGGGCGGCCCTCCAGCGCTTCGAAGGAGGAGCGCCACAGCGCGCTCATCAGCATCGGCGCGACGATCAGCCGGACCGTCGAGTCGACGTCCACCGGACGGAACTCCCCGCGCGCGATGCCGCGTTCCAGCACCGCCGCCAGCAGGGCGAAGGCGCGGCGGATCACCTCGTCGTAATAGAAGCGGGCGAGGTCGGGGAAATTGCCGGCCTCGGCGATGATCAGCTTGGGGATGGACCCGGCACGGGACTTCAGGATGCGCGTCGCGAAAAGCGTCAGCAGCGTTTCCAGCAGGGCGAAGCTCGGCCCCTGCGCCCCGGCCAGCAGGCGTTCGGCCATGTCCAGGTTGGGCAGGATGGCCTCGCGGACCACCGCCTTGAACAGCTCCTCCTTGTTCGGGAAGTAGAGGTAGAGCGTGCCCTTGCTGACCCCCGCCTGCGCCGCGACATCGTCCAGCCGGGTTGCCGCGAAACCGCGCTCGCCGAAGACGGTCAGGGCCGCGTCGACGATCTCCCGGGGGCGCGCCTCCTTGCGGCGGCGCCAGCGCGGAGCGGCGGGATCATCCTCCGGCATGCGACTCTCCAGGGTGGAGAAAATATTACTGACCAGTCAGTTATTAGATGCTTTCCGGTAGAAATTCCAGTTTTCTCAAGGGTTGCGCCGTTCTGCCGCAGCCATAAGTCATTGTGCGCCGCAGCAACTGATATGCAAAAGGGCTTGCCTTTCGACCGAGAGTTTCCGAAACTTTCGACAGTCCGCAGCGCGAACGGCTTGTCACGGAAGCACGCGCGGCGGGCGCACCGGTGGTCAAAGGCGCCGATCCGCAACGAGCGCACACCCCACCCCGGGAGGAACGGTTCAAGGCGCCGTGCCGGGATCGCATCGACGAGCGCGCCAATGCGCGACGTCCGGAGTCCCGGTTGAGCAGGGGGTGTCGATCATGCCGGGTGCAATGCGCCAGTCCACGTCGAACCTGGAACTGCTGACCATCTATGAGGTCAGCAAGATCCTCGGTTCCTCTCTCGACCTCCAGCAGACCCTGCGCGAGGTGCTTCGCGCGCTGGCCTACCAGCTGCAGATGCACCGCGGGCGCGTCTATCTGGTCGGCGAGGACAATGTGCTGCGTCTCGTGGCCGCGAACGGCCTGTCGAACGAGGCCGCGGCGCAGATCGAATTCCGCGACGGGGAAGGCATCACCGGCCGCATCCTCAAGACCGGCATGCCCGCCGTCGTCCCCAATCTGGCGGAGGAACCGCTGTTCCTGAACCGCACCGGCGGGCGCGAGGACCTGGACGAGCAGGTGGCCTCGCTGGTCGGCGTGCCGATCAAGGCGGCGGGGGTGGTCGTCGGCGTGCTGACCATCGACCGCATTTCCGACGAGGGGCCGCAGGGCCATTTCGGCAGCGACGTGCGCTTCCTGACCATGGTCGCCAACCTGATCGGCCAGACCGTGCGGCTGCACCGCACCGTGGCCGAGGAACGCCGCTTCATGATGCGGGAGACCTTCCGCATGCAGAAGGAGCTGCGCCCCATCGCCGCCCCGATCAACGACGTGGTCTGCACCAGCCCCAACATGCTGGAGGTGATGGCCCAGGTCCACCGGGTGGCGCCCTTCAAGTCCACCGTGCTGATCCGCGGCGAGAGCGGCACCGGCAAGGAGCTGATCGCGCGGGCCATCCACAACATGTCGCCGCGCAAGGACGCCCCCTTCATCCGCGTGAACTGCGCCGCCCTGCCGGAATCGCTCCTGGAATCGGAGCTGTTCGGCCATGAGAAGGGCGCCTTCACCGGCGCGCAGAAGGACCACAAGGGCCGGTTCGAACTGGCGTCGGGCGGCACGCTGTTCCTCGACGAGATCGGCGACATCTCGCCCAACTTCCAGGCCAAGCTGCTGCGCGTGCTGCAGGAGCAGGAGTTCGAGCGGGTCGGCGGGTCCAAGACCATCAAGACCGACGTCCGCCTGATCTGCGCCACCAACCTGAACCTGGAGGAAGCGGTCGGCCACGGCAAGTTCCGCGCCGACCTGTATTTCCGCATCAACGTGGTCACCATCCACCTGCCGCCGCTGCGCGAGCGCCGCCAGGACATCGGCCCGCTGGCCCGCCATTTCGTGGCGAAGTTCGCCAAGGACAACGGTATGGCCCTCGTCATGGAGGACGAGGCGCTGGAAATCCTGAACCGCTGCACCTGGCCCGGCAACGTGCGCGAGTTGGAGAACTGTATCGAGCGCGCGGCCACCCAGTCGCGCGACGGCATCATCCGCACCGAGTCCCTGTCCTGCAGCCTCAACCTCTGCAACTCCTCGGTGCTGTTCCAGTACCGCACGCTGGGCGCGTCGGTCGGCGGGCTCGCCCCGTCCATGGGGCCGGGGGCCGTCAACCGCGTTCCTCCCGGGCGCCCCGGCGGACCGGCGCCGGCCAACGCGCCGAAGGCCCCGGCCATGCCGGCCCCGGTGCCGGAACCGGCGGGTGCCGGCGGCGGCGCGTGGCCGGCCTGCGCGTCGGGCTGTTCCGCCGGCCCATCGCCGGTCTGCGGCGCCGCCCAGCCGGTGGTTCCGGTTCCCCTGATTCCCCTGCCCCTGCCCGAGCCGAGCGCGCCCGCCGCCACGGCTCCCGCACCCGCATCGGCTG
This sequence comes from Azospirillum brasilense, assembly GCF_007827815.1. Taxonomy (GTDB): domain Bacteria; phylum Pseudomonadota; class Alphaproteobacteria; order Azospirillales; family Azospirillaceae; genus Azospirillum; species Azospirillum brasilense_C. The sequence continues at coordinate 138,658 of NZ_VITH01000012.1, read as the reverse complement.
CCAACGCCGCTCCGCCGACTGCCGCCGAGGTGCCGCTGGACGAGCCGGAGTCGGGATCGCTGCGCGACCGCCTGCTCTGGGCGATGGAGCGCACCGGCTGGGTGCAGGCCAAGGCCGCCCGCCTGCTCGGCATGACGACCCGTCAGGTGAGCTACGCCCTGCGCAAGTACAACATCGAGATCAAGCGCTTCTGACGATGGCCTCATCACCCGGCGCCCTTCTCCCCGCAGGGCTCAGGGGCTGAGGCTGTGCAACCGGGACAGGTGTTCGAGGGTATGCTAACCTCCTCGCACTCTCCCCGGTTGCTGCGGATTTATGGAAAAGCCCCTCGCGCTCCTCTTCGTGGACATCGCCGACAGCACGCTGCTCTATGAGTTGGCGGGCGATCGCAAGGCGGCGGCGCTGACCCAGCGCGTGCTGGAGGGCCTGCGCCGGATCGTCGGGGAGAACGACGGCACGGTGGTGAAAAGCCTTGGCGACGGGCTGTTGGCCTGCTTCCCCCTGAGCGACGGCGCCACCCGCGCCGCGCTCGCCATGATGGAGCGGCAGGCCGATTTCGGGCTTCGCCTGCGCGCCGGGCTGCATTTCGGCCCGGTGATCGCCGGCCCCGGCGACCTCTACGGCGACGCCTGCAACGTCACCGCCCGGCTGGAATCCATCGCCCGCCCCGGCGAAATCCTGGCGACCGACGATCTGGTCGACCGCCTCTCCCCGCCCCTGCGGACGCGGGCCCGCCTTCTGAACAGCGTCGCGGTGAAGGGAAAGGCTGCCCCGGTGCGCGTCCACCAGATCCGCGACGGCGATGCCGCGCCGGAGGCCGAGGACAACGCCACCGTCGCCTTCACCACATCGATCCCCGGCAGCGGGCGCGGCCTGCCGTCCCTGCGCCTGTCCGGACGCGGCGCCGAGGCGACTCTGACTCCGCTGCTGGCGCGGATCACGGTGGGGCGCGACGAGAACTGCGGCCTGCGCATCCACTCCCGCCGGACCTCGCGCCAGCACGCGGTGATCGACTTCAGCCGCGGCGGCTTCCTGCTGACCGACCATTCGACCAACGGCACCTTCATCCGCACCGGCGACTCCCCATCCCTGCTGTTGCGCCGCGATTCGACCAAGCTGACCGGCGGCGGGCTCATCGGCTTCGGCGGAGAGCCGCTGCGGCCGGACGAGGACCATGTCCTGACCTTCCAGGTCGGGAGCGCGTGATCACCCCCCTCATCATAGGGCAGTGCAGTCGGCCTCTTAACCCTCTCCCCTCTGGGGAGCGGGTGGCCCAGAGGGCCGGTGAGGGGGGTGCGCGTGGCGATACGTCCGGCAAAAGCGCAACCCCCTCACCCTAACCCTCTCCCCAGGGGGAGAGGGGATTTTAGACACAACCCCTACCCCCCGTGTCGGGTCCCCGACAGGCGGCGTGTTTGTCGGCCATTGTTTGGCTTTGTCCGCCTTTGTCGGATTGCCGACATGGCCCACAAGCCCGACACATCACCATAACCCATTGAAACTCCACAAATCACCCGATTGGCCCCGAACTTGCTTTTAACGACCCGACCAAGGGCGCCGACGGCGCGGCTGGGAAGGGAGTGGACGATGGCCAACGTTATTTCGCTCGACAGCATCCTGGGCGTGGGTGAGCTGAAAGCCGCCGCCGAGGCGCCGCCCGCCGCCGCCTCCGGCTGCGCGTCCTCCTCCTGCGGGTCGTCGGACGGCCCCGCCGACATGGCGCCGGAGGTGTGGGAGAAGGTGAAGAACCACCCCTGCTACTCCGAGGAGGCGCATCACTATTTCGCCCGCATGCACGTCGCGGTCGCGCCGGCCTGCAACATCCAGTGCAACTACTGCAACCGCAAATACGACTGCTCGAACGAGAGCCGGCCGGGCGTGGTCTCCGAGAAGCTGACCCCCGATCAGGCGCTCCGCAAGATTCTGGCCGTCGCGCAGGAAATCCCACAGCTCTCCGTCATCGGCATCGCCGGCCCCGGCGACAGCTTGGCGGCGGGCGGCAAGAACACCTTCAAGACCTTCGAAATGCTGGCGAAGAAGGCGCCGGACCTCAAGCTGTGCCTGTCCACCAACGGTCTGGCCCTGCCCGACCATGTGGACACCATCGCGAACTACAACATCGACCACGTCACGATCACCATCAACATGGTCGATCCCGAGGTCGGGCAGCACATCTACCCCTGGATCTTCCACGACCACAAGCGCTGGACCGGCCTGGACGCCGCCAAGATCCTGCACGAGCGCCAGATGCTCGGGCTGGAGATGCTGACGTCGCGCGGCATCCTGGTGAAGGTGAACTCCGTCATGATCCCGGGGATCAACGACGAGCACCTGATGGACGTGAACAAGGCCGTGAAGTCGCGCGGCGCCTTCCTGCACAACATCATGCCGCTGATCTCCGACCCGGCGCACGGCACGCATTTCGGCCTGACCGGCCAGCGCGGCCCGACCGCGCAGGAGCTGAAGGTCCTGCAGGACCAGTGCGAGGGCGGGGCCAAGCTGATGCGCCACTGCCGCCAGTGCCGCGCCGACGCGGTCGGCCTGCTGGGCGAGGACCGCGGTTCCGAATTCACCATCGACCGCATCGAGGCAATGGGCGAGGTCGAGTACGACCAGGAGGCCGCCCGCACCTACCGCGAGCATGTCGAGGGCGAGCGCGCCGGGCGCCACGCCGCCAAGGCCGCCGCCCAGGCCGACGTCGCCGAGACGGTCGGCACCGCGGTTCAGCCGATCCTGATCGCCGTCGCCACCAAGGGCGGCGAGCGCATCAACGAGCATTTCGGCCACGCCAAGGAATTCCAGATCTACGAGGTCGGTCCGAAGGGCGCCAAGTTCGTCGGCCACCGCCGCGTCGACCAGTATTGCGAAGGCGGCTCGGGCGACGAGGACGCGCTCGGCGGCGTGCTGTCGGCGATCAACGACTGCACCGCGGTCTTCGTCGCCAAGATCGGCGGCTGCCCCTCGACGAGCCTCAAGGACGCGGGCATCGAGCCGGTTGACCGCTTCGCCTTCGAATACATCGAGGAGTCGGCATTGACCTACTTCAAGGACTACGCCGAGCGCCTCGGCCAAGGTGCGATCAACGCGCGCGAGGGGCAGGACGCGGTCATCCGCACCGGCGCCTTCACCGCCCGGCGCGCCTGATACCCAAGAGACCGACCAGAACCCACGGATTTACCCGGCGGCCCACCGCAACAGCCGCCCCACCTGCAAGGAGAGTGTCATGGCTTACAAGATCAAGGCTTCCGACTGCACCGCCTGCGGCGCCTGCGAGGCCGAGTGCCCGAACAACGCCATCAGCTTCAAGAAGGGCGCCTACGCCATCAACGCGGACCTGTGCACCGAGTGCAAGGGCCAGTTCTCCAGCCCGCAATGCGCCTCGGTCTGCCCGGCCGACTGCTGCGTCCCGGCCTGACCGCCCGAAACCCCTCTCCCGTCCCATCACGGGAGAGGGTGTCCATGGAGCGCACCGCCATGCTGGACGAGGTGGATGAAGGCTGGCTCAACCGCCGTTACTACGGCGGCGACCTGCCGCCCGAGGCGGAGCGGTTCCTGCATCTCGCCGCCGCCAGCCACGCCGACGCCGAGGCGGCGGAGCGCTACCTTGCCCGCGCCGCCGACCTGGCGCCGGGGCACCGGCTGGTCGATCTCGGCCATTACAAGTTCCACTTCTACAAGGCGAACCTGGATACCGCCCTGCTCTACGGCGAGCGGATGCTCGGCCACGCCATGGCGGCCATCGGCCTGAACCACACCGACTGGCGCACGGTCGGCCCGGATCACGGTGAGTTCGCGGGCCTGGAGCCGGCCCCGCGCCTGTTCCTGTTCGCCCTGACCGCGGTCGGCTACCTGCATCTGCGCCTGGGCCGTCTGGCCGAAGGGCGCGAAGCCCTGAACAAGGTCCGGGAACTGGACCCGAAGGACCGCTTCGGAACCACCCGCCTGCTCGCCGCCGCGGACCGTCATGAAACCGGCCAAGACGAAGCCGGTCCGGAGGACGACGCATGAGCGACGACATCGACAAGGCGCTGGACTGGCTGGGCAACCCCGTCGATTGCGACGGCTGCGCCTATCGCGACCGTCTGGCCGAGGGCCGCTGCGAACCGTTGCGCGCCTGCGTGCAGGACCGCTACGCCAAGCGCATCCAGCGCTTCTTCCAATGGAACGACGATCTGGCCGGCGAGCATCTCGACCATCCCTATTTCGAGGTCCGCGCCAACGCCGCCCGCTTCGCGCCGATCTTCATCGTGCCGCGGCTGATGGACGACCCCGACGAGACGGTGCGCGCCGCCGTCGCCCGCCGCCTGCCCCGCCGTCTGCTGCTGAAGATGCGCGGCGATCCCGACCGCGAGGTGCGCATCGCCGTCGCCTCCCGGCTGGAAGACGCCGACCTCTCGCCGCTGATGCGCGACCCCGACTATTCCGTGCGCCTGCGCGTCGCCCGCCGCGTGCCGGAGGGCATGCTGCCGGCGATGATGCACGACGAGGACCCGGAAATCCGGCTGGAGGTCGCCAACCGCATCGGGCTGGAATGGCTGATGAGCATGGCCTGGGACGACAGCGCCCGCGTGCGCATGGTCGTCGCCCGCCGCCTGCCTCCGGAAAAGCTGGCCGCCCTGATCCGCGACGCCGACTGGTGCGTGCGCTTCGTCGTCGCCAGCCGGCTGCCGCCCGAAGACCTCGCCCCGCTGACCGAAGACCCGGTGGACGACGTCCGCACCGTGGCGCAGAAGCGCCGCGCCGGACTGCCCGCCACCGGAGACCTGATCCCCGACTGACGCACCCGCACCAAGGAGCACCGAATGCGCGAGCGCGCCCGCGATCCGAACGAGACGATCGAGCTGGAAGACCGCCCCGCCTTCGAGGAGGGCCAGAAGGTCCGCGCCCTTCGCGACGTGCGCAACGACGGCACCTACCCCGGACGCCCGATGGGCGACTTCCTGATCCGCACCGGGGACATCGGCTATGTGAAGTCGATCGGCACCTACTTGCAGATGTATTACATCTACGGCGTCGATTTTTACGAGAAGCGCATCATCGTCGGCATGCGCGCCAAGGAACTCGAACTGGTCGACGCCCGCTGCAACGACCCGCAATGACCTTCCCGCCTGAGGAGCACGCGATGAGCGACGCCGTCACCGAAGCGAAGAAACCCGGCTTCATCCCGCCCCGCGAGCCGCTCTACGACTGGGGCCTGATGGTCACCGCCGCGGTGGACCTGCACAACGACGGCAGCCACCCCAACGCCGAGGATGGCGCGCTGCTGGCTCCCAAGGGCACGCCCGGCACCATCGTGCGCATCGGCCACGCCGAGGGCACCCAGATCCCCGTCTATCTGGTGGAGTTCCCGGCCGGCGTCGTCGTCGGCTGCCTGGAGGAGGAGATCACGCCCGCCGACGGCCGCCGCCGCGGCGTCCCCGGCGTGATGGACTGACCGCCCCCTCCGTGCCACGGCCTGCGATGGACCCATGATCTATCTCGACAACAACGCGACGACCCCGCTGGCGCCCGAGGTGCGGGAGGCGATGCTGCCGCACCTGTCCGGGGAGTTCGGCAACCCCTCCAGCCCGCACGCCGCCGGCATGGCCGCCAAGCGGGCGGTGGGCGAGGCGCGCGCCCGGGTGGCGGCGCTGGTCGGCGCGAAGGCGGCGGACATCCTCTTCACCGCCAGCGCGACGGAGGCCAACCACACCGCCCTGCTCGGCACGCTGCGGGCCGTCGCCGCGGAGCGTCCGGAGCGCCGCCACCTCGTCACCACGGCGATCGAGCATCCCTCAACGCTGATGCTGGCGAAGGATCTGGAACGGCAGGGCTGGCGGGTCACCGTCCTGCCGGTGGACGGCACCGGCACCATCGCGCTCGCCGACCTGCGCGACGCGGTGACGCCCGACACGGCGCTGGTCTCCGTCCTATGGGCGAACAACGAGACCGGGGCGATCCAGCCGGTCGGCGCCGCCGCCGACATCGCCCAGGCGCGCGGCGCCCTGTTCCACACCGACGCGGTGCAGGCCGCTGGGCGGCTGCCCATCAAGGTGGACGCGGTGAACGCCGACCTGCTGACCCTGTCCGCCCACAAGATGCACGGGCCGAAGGGCGTCGGCGCCCTCTTCATCCGCAAGGGCGTGCCCTTCGCCCCGCTGATCCACGGCCATCAGGAGCGCCACCGCCGCGGCGGGACCGAGAATGTGCCGGCCATCGTCGGCTTCGGCGCCGCCGCCGGCCGCGCCGCCGCCACGGTGGCGGAGGCCGGCGGCATGGCGATCCTGCGCGACCGGCTGGAGCGCGGCGTACTCGCCGCCTGGCCGGGCAGCCGGGTCAACGGCGAGGGGGCGGCCCGCCTGTCCAACACCAGCAACATCCGCTTCGCCGACCCGCAGGGCCGCCCGCTGGACGCCGAGGAGCTGCTGATGTGCCTCGACCGCGCCGGCATCGCCGTCTCCATGGGGGCGGCCTGCGCCAGCGGCGGCAACGAGCCGAGCCACGTCCTGACCGCCATGGGTCTATCCCCGGCGGAGGCCGCGGCCAGCCTGCGCTTCTCCCTCAGCCGCTGCACCACGGTGGAGGAGGTGGAATCGGTCCTCAACGAGTTCCCCGCGCTCTACGCGCGGATGGCGGCCTGACACCCGCGAGTGCCCAAAACGAACAACTGGAGAGTGACATGAAGGTGATGGTGCGCAAGGCCGGTGAGCAATACACGATCTACGTCGCCAAGAAGGACCTGGAGGAGCCCATCACCGAGATGGAGAAGCCGGGCCTGTGGGGCGGCTGGGTCAAGGTCGCCAACGGCTGGACGCTCGACCTGCCGGAGATGCCGGCGGACACCCGCCTGCCCATCACCGTCGAAGCCAAGAAGCGCGGCGCGGAGTGACGGCCATGGCCCTGTCCCCGGAACGGATCGACGCCATCGCCGCCCTGGCCGGCACCCTCTTCGCGGAGGGCACCCGGCTCGACGCCGTGGTCCGCGCCGTGCGCGAGGCGCACCCGGACCTGTCCAACGTCACCGGGGCGCACGCCGCGGTGATGGCGGAGGACGCCTTCCGGGAGGAGCCCGGCTTCAACCTCTACCTCGTGGACGGCACCAACCATTGCTGGCTCATCACCAACAAGCCGGAGACGGCGACCGGCGTGGTGATCGCGCAACGGGACGAGGACGACTGAATGAGGATCGCGGAATGACGATGCCCCCGGACGACTCAGTCGAAGACGACGCGGAGCTTGGCGACTACATCCCGCTGATCGACCCGGATATATCCGAGGCGGAGGTCGCGGTCGTCAGCCGCATCCTCACCTCCGGCAGCCTCGGCGACGGGCGGATGACGGAGGGGTTCGAGCAGGCCTTCGCCGCCTGGCTCGGCCGCGCCCACGCGGTGGCGGTGTCCAGTGGCACCATCGCCACGCTGATGGTGCTCAAGGCCTACGGCATCGGGCCGGGGGACGAGGTGCTCTGCTCCCCCTTCGGCTGGCATCAGGTGCAGCACGCCATCGCGCTGGCCGGCGCGGAGCCGGTCTTCGTCGACATCGACTACTGGCAGCACACCATCAACCCGGCGAAGGCCGAGGCCAAGATCACGCCGCGCACCAAGGCCATCCTCGCCGGCAACGTCAACGGCCACCCGGCCCATTGGGACGAGCTGCGCGCGCTCGCCACCGACAAGGGGCTGATCCTGATCGAGGATTCGACCGAGGCCATCGGCTCCTCCTACAAGGGGAAGCTGGTCGGCAGCTTCGGCGACTGCGCGGTCTTCGACTTTTCCGAACCCGGCGTGCTGGTGACCGGCGAGGGCGGGATGATCGTCACCGACGACCGCAACCTCGCCCACCAGCTCCGCTACCTGCGCCGCCGCGAGATGGAACACCGCAACACGGTGGTCATCACCCGCACCATCCCCTTCCAGGCGGGCATGAGCAACCTGACCGCCGCGCTGGGCCTCGTCCAGTTGAAGCGCCTGCCGGAGATCCTGGCGAAGCGCCGGGAGGTGGTCGCCCACTACGAGGCGGCCATGGCCAGTTTCGAGGGCATCAAGCCGCCCTACAAGGGGCCGGGGGCGGACGATGTGCACCCGATGGTCTACGCCGTCCATCTCGGCACACGCTTCACCGCGTCGGGGCGCAAGGCGGTGCTGGAAGACCTGTCCACCCACGACGTCGAGGCGTCGGACTACGGACAGGCGCTCTACACCCAGCAATATTACCAAGAGCGCGGCGCCAGCCGGGCCGACTGCCCGGTCTGCCAGAAGACGGTCGACCGCGTGCTGGCCCTGCCGCTGCACCACAAGGTCACCGCCGACGAGGTGCAGTTCATCGTGGACACGCTGAAGGACGCCACCGTCAACACGGGGGCGGGCGCGGCGATCTATTTGTGAAACGCGGCCCTTTCCCAGCGCAAACCCCCTCCCCTGCGAAGCGGGGGAGGGTCGGGAGGGGGCAAACGCCAGCCGAACGGGGTTAGCATGACCGACACCGCCGTCATCGACAGCACGGACACCGACACCATCATCGCGGACATCGCCGCGGCGCTGAAGGCGCGGGGCGTGGTGCCCTATCTCGGGCCGGGCGCCTTCGCGCTGCTGCCGGAGGCCGACTGCCCGATCCCGCGCACCTCGCTGGAGCTGGCGCAGCGGCTGAACGCCAAGGTCGCCGCACCGGGCCGCATCCGCAGCCAGCTGACCGCCGTCGCCCAGTTCATCGAATCGCGGCGCCACCGCAAGACGCTGGACGGCATCCTGAACGAGATCTTCAAGCGCGAGGTCCCGGCCACGCCGGTTCACGCGTGGCTGGCCGCCCTGCCCGCCCCGCCGATGATCGTCGATGTCTGGTACGACAACACGCTGGAAAGCCTGCTGACCGCTGATGCGGGGCGGAGCTGGGGCCAGATCCAGGGCCTGTCCCACCCGCAGGGCGTCGGCGAATGGGTGAAATACTACGCGCCCGGCGGCGCGGAGGTCGAGGCCGCCGCCGCGTCGGGCTGGGAGACCCTGCTCTACAAGCCGTCGGGCAGCGCCGCCCCGGCGGGAAACTACCTGATTTCCGACAGCGACTTCGTCGAGATCCTGACGGAGATCGATATCCAGACGCCGATTCCCGCCGTCGTTCGGGAGCGCCGGGCGGGCCGGAGTTTCCTCTATCTCGGCTGCCGCTTCGATCAGGAAATCCAGCGCACCTTCGCCCGCCAGATCGCCAAGCGCTCGTCGGACAAGCACTGGGCGGTGATCGAGGGCGAGTTGTCGAAGAACGAGGCGCGCTTCCTGGAGCTGCAGAACATCACCCGCCTCGATCTGCCTCTGGGCGAGGCCATCCGGCGGATCCGCGAGGCGATGGGAGCCAATTAAAGCGAGCGCATCGCGAAGCTCCCCTCTCCCCTCTGGGGAGAGGGGACAGTCACCCCTTACGCCGCGACCGGGATCGCCAGGGCGTCGATCTCCTGCTGGGCGGCGGCCAGCGCCTTGGCGCGGGCGTCCGGACCCATGCCGACGCCCTCGGCGCGGATCACCGTCACGTCGGTGACGCCCAGGAAGCCCAGCACCGTGCGCAGGAAGGCCTCCTGGTGGTCCAGCGCGCTCATCGCGGCGTTGGTCGAATAGACGCCGCCGCGGGTCGAGGCGATGTAGACCTTCTTGCCGCCGGCCAGACCGACCGGGCCCGTCTCGGTGTAGCGGAAGGTGCGGCCCGCCTGGGCGATGCGGTCGATCCAGGCCTTGAGCTGGGTCGGGACCGTGAAGTTGTACATCGGGGCGCCGATCACCACGACATCGGCGGCCAGGAACTCATCGACCAGCGCGTCGGTCAGGGCCAGCTCCTCCTGCTGGCGGGCGGTCAGGCCCTCCAGGTTGCGGAACTTCACCACCTGCATCAGCTCGCCGGTCAGGTGGTCCGGCGGGGCGACGGTCAGGTCGCGGACGGACACCTCGGCGTCCGGCGTCGCCTGGCGCAGCGCCGCGACGATGGAGGCGGTGAGCTGGCGCGAAACGGAGGCGTCGCCCAGCGGGCTGGAGTCGATGCGAAGGATCTTCATGGTCACGTCTTCCTGTCCGGGAAGCGGGGCGCCGGTCCGGCACCGTCACCGCTTCGGTTTGTCTCGGAAGTGACCATAAGCCCGCTTACGCCAATCGATTGAGCCTCGATTTTGCCAATCTTCGTTGCATGGATCAGAACAATCCCCGGTCAGCGCACCCGATTGCCGCCCTTGAACACGACCATCTCGCCGCCCTTCATGACGGTCCAATCCTCGTCGCGGGTCAGGGGACGGGTGGCGACCACCGTCACCACGTCGTCGGGCGTCGTCTCCTTGGCAAAATCGACGCTCATGTCCTCGTCGATCAGCGTCGCCGGGCCGAAGGGGGCCTTCCGCGTCAGCCAGGCGAGGTTGGTCGCGCAATGGCACCACAGGTACCGCCCGTCGCTGAGCAGCATGTTGAAGACGCCCAGCGTGCCGAGGTCGGTGGCGAGGTCGCGGATCAGCCGCATCAGCGCGCCGCTGCTCTTGGGCGGCTCCGGATACTGCATGCGGATCTGGTCGAGCAGCCAGCAGAAGGCGTGCTCGCTGTCCGTCGTCCCGACCGGCTCGTAGAAGGTCAGCGTCCGCTCCTTGATGCCCTTGAGCTGGCCGTTGTGGGCGAAGGTCCAGACGCGGCCCCACAGCTCCCGTGTGAAGGGGTGGGTGTTCTCCAGCGACACCCGGCCGCGGTTGGCGCGGCGGATGTGGGAGATCACCACGCAGGACTTGATCGAATAGCTGCTGACCAGGCGCGCGATCTCCGACTCGCAGCTCGGCGCCGGGTCGTGGAAGGTGCGGCAGCCCTTCCCCTCGTAGAAGGCAATTCCCCAGCCGTCGCGGTGCGGACCGGTCTGCCCGCCGCGGCGCATCAGGCCGCGAAAGCTGAAGCAGATGTCCGTGGGCACGTTGGCGCTCATGCCCAGGAGTTCGCACATGGATCAGCCCCCATCGCTGAAATGTCGGGTTTCAAACAGGACGGGGGCAAACCTACGACAGTCCGGGTTGTCCCGTCACCCCTTTGCGGGTGGTGGGCAGGGCGGCATCCCGGCACGGGCGCAGCCCTCCAGCCTCCCCTCCGGCGCTCCGGCGGCCAGCCCGATCCAGGCGTCCACCCGTTCCGCCTCGAAGCCGCAGTTGCGGCGGTCGCCCACCTGCATCAGCGGGCGGCGGATCAGCAGCGGCGTCTTGAGCATCAGCGCCAGGGCGGCGGCCTCGTCCAGCGCGTCCGGATCGACCTCTCCGCTCTTCACCGCCGGGGCGGCGCGGTTGAACCAGTCGGCCACCGGGCGGTCGCCGAAGAAGGGACGCAGGCTGTCCGCCGTCCAGGGTTCGGACAGCAGGTCGCGGGCGTGGACGGTGTGCCCGGCCTCCGCCAGCAACGCCTTCTGGCGGTTGTTGCCGGCGCAGCCGGGCTTTTCGAAGAAGATCACGTCGGCCATGGTCGCGGTCACCCCTGCTTGAGCGCCGGGGAGCGGGCGAGCAGCCCGTCCACCTGGACGCAGATCTCGTTGTAGACGTCGCGGTCGAGCTTGCGCAGCCAGCGCGGCGGGATGGTTTCCACCCCGTAGGTGGCGCCGGCCAGCATGCCGGCGAGGGCGCCGGTGGTGTCGGCGTCGCCGCCCTGGTTGACGGTCTCGACGACGCAGGATTCGACGGAGTCGGTCTGGAAATAATAGTGCATCACCGTCTGCATCGTATCGACGATGTAGGCGGTGGACAGGCCCCGGTAGGGCTGGAACTTGAACTGCCGGTGCTTCGCGATGAGCTTGTTCGATTCGTCACGCACGTCGCGCACGCCGCCGCCCAGCACCAGACGGCGCACCATGTGGCCCAGCGTCAGGGTCGCCGCGTCGGACATGGCGTTGCAATGGGTGATGTGCGCCTGCTCCACCGTCCAGCGCTCGAAGGCCGCGTCGTCGCCCAGCGTCGCCAGGGCGACCGGCAGGTTGCGCATCGCCGCCCCGTTGCCGGCGTGGTACTCGCTCTCCGGCTCCGACAGGGTGCCGTGCATGATGAAGCGGCGGATGCCGCGCCGTGTCGTGTCCCCGACATCGACGGGGATGCCCCTCAGCCAGACGGCGAATTCCTCCGCCGCCCTGCGGGCGTCCCAATCCGGGGCGGCCAGGATGGCGCGGCCGAGATGGATCGACATCTCGGTGTCGTCGGTCACCTGCCCGGCGGGCAGCTTGAGCCAGCCGCCGCCCTTGATGTGCTTGTGCACGCCGTATTGGTGGGCGATCTCGCCCTTTGTCAGAAACTCGACGGTGGCGCCCAGCGCGTCGCCGCAGGCCAGCCCGAGATAGGCGCCCAGCGCGCGTGAGCGTATGGAATGGTCAGTCATGGGCCGGATCTGTCCCGTGATCGGTTGTCAGAGAAGCGACACCCCCACCCTGTAGTCCCCGCCGACCACCAGATACTCGCCCTCCCCCTTGAAGGGATAGCGGGGCAAAATGTCGCGGAAGAAGACCACCTTGGTGAGCGGCACCCAGGTTTCGAGGATGTAGTCCCCGAACTGGCCGGCGATGTCGCGCTCGATGGAAAAGGAGCTGAGGTTGTTGAGGCGCAGGACCGCCGTGCGCTTGTCGGGGCGCGCGACGATGTGGTGCTCCTCGAAGTCGTTGACGCCGCGGTAGAGCCGGATGTGGCTGGCGCGGGACGGCATCGGCGCGTCCGGCCAGCCGCGGCGCATCCACCACTGGCAATATTCGTACAGCAGGTCGAGCTGCAGGTTGATGTTGTTGTTGTGGAAGCGGGTGGCGACCTTCTCCTCGCCGTAGGTCCGCCACGCGTCGGAGGCGAAGCGGAGGATCGGCTCCTTGTGATAGGTGGGCAGCAGGCCGAACCGGCTCTCCACCCAGCCTTTCAGCACGGCGCCTTCGGCGTTGTTGCTGTCGAACAGCCAGCCCTTCAGCAGGCGCAGGTAGCTGGCGCGGTAGCGCCGCCGCCCGTCCGTGCCCTCGGCGCCGGAGAAGTCCGGGTTCAGCCCGAAGGTGAAGGCCATGTAGTGCTGGAAGATGTCGGCGGCGATCAGGCTGTTCGGGCTCTCGTCGAGCGCCTCGAACAGCACGGCGTGCTCGCTGCGCGTGCCGCCGATGCGCAGGCGCCGCGGTTCGTCGTTGAACGATTCCGCACACAGCGCTTCCGCCGTCACGTTCAGCAGGTTGGTGCGATGCGCCTTCAGCGCCAGCGGCGAATCCGGATCGATCAGCCGCCCCCGCGCATCCCGCACCCCACCGCTCGCCGAACCGTCCGCCATGACATTCCCGAAATCCACAATTCTTTCATGGATACCGCGAACCGGCGCATCCGCCAAGGGCCCGCGTCATGATGGGGTGAAGCCGTCTCTTCACAATAAATTTCGAATTCAAAAACAATTCGATTAAACATCCATAGCAACTTTTGGCTTACTCCAAATATCTTAAAAATATCCGTTTGAACGGATGATGAGACGACACCATAGTTCTTCGACCGGGATTCAGTGCACCGCAAGACGAGGCAAGGCCATGTGGCCGATGAAGCGAAAGGAGCAGGAGACGCGCAACCGGGCGGCACAGCCCCCGCGCGTTCTTCTTCCTTCCGCCGTCTCGGAAAAGATGCCGATGCGCTCGGGACGGGCGCCGGTTCCGCTGCGTGGCGCCAGGGAAGCCCGCGACGCCGTGACGCTCACCCGGCTGCTGCGCGGCACCATCACCCCGCTGCGCGGCGACGAGGTGCTGACCCTGCTGGAGCCCCACCGCCCGCGTCTGGTGCCCAAGCCGGTCAACCCGCTGGCCGCCATGCTCGGCCAGCCGCAGGGCCGTCTGCTGGAGGCGCTGCTGCGCCCCACCGCGCCGATCATCCTGGATGTTCTGCTGCCTCGTCTGCGTGATCATCTCATCGACCGCGTCGTCCACAACAAGGGCACCGCCGAGGACGGCCTGCCCGGCGCGCTGGAGGTGGCCACCGCCCTGCGCGCCCTGGTCGCCCTGCTGCGCGGCGCCGGGCGCGGCGCCGTGCTGTCGGTGGTGTCGGCCATCGAGGCGGACGCCCGCGCCGACGCCGACCGGCTGGTCCGCGGCGAAGCGCCCGTCGCGGCCGCGGAAGACGATCCGGCAAGCGTCACCGCCGGCGCCATGGACAGCCTCGCCCACGCCCTGCTGCGCTTCGAGGCGCGGCGGCTGATGCTGGAGACACTGGGCGCCACCGTGGCGCTGCGCGACGTCGTCTACCAGTCGCGCCGCTTGACCCGCCACGCCCTGCGCCGGGCGGCGGAGGCCATGGACGGCTTCGGCGCCGACCGCGGCATCAAGGCGCTGCACGCCAGCCTCGCCACGCTGGCCTCGGTGGACGGACTGCTCGTCGTCGCGATGCGGAACCTGGACGACCAGGAGGAGCACCGCGAGGAGGCCAACGCCTTCGTCGAGCCCGCCGACCGCAAGGCGATGAACGATTGCCTGTCGGCGGCGTGGCGGCTTTCCGACACGCTGTTCGATCTCGTCGGAAAGGCCGCCAACGGCGGGGACCTGGACGAGCTGCTGTTCGAGGCGCTGCTGCGCCAGCTCCGCTCCCTGCACCAGTTCTGCACCGACCTCGACCATGCCGGGCGCCCACCGGTGCTCGACACGCTGGAGCGCCGTCTGGCCGAACGCAGCCGCGCGCTGGCCGGCATCGCCGGGGAGCGTCTCGTCGGCATCCTGCTGGCCCGCCCCGCCGACCCGGCCAAGGCGCGCCGTCTGCTCGCCCGCGGCCAGTCGCTGGCCCAGCTTCTCTATGACATGGGCCAGGACGGCGAAGAGTTGGAGGCGCTGGCGCTGCGCCTCGTCGTCGCCCGCGACGCGCTGAACCACGCCGCCGCCTGACGCCGCCGCCTGGGCCGTCAAAGCGCAACCTGCCCCTCCCTTTCTTTTCTTTGCGAGAGACCCGACAAAATGTCGGGCTTTGTCGGGTATGTCACAGGCCCGACAAAGCGGACCGCGTTCGTCCGCAATCTATTTTCTCGTTTTCTTTCAAAGACTTAAAAATTTTCCGCGAACTGGCACGGGGGATGCAGAGAAGGGGTCGAAGCGGCCGCTGGGCAGGCCGCCCCGGAATTGAAGACACCCTGTAGACCCAAGCAAAGGAGTAACCTCCCATGTCTTTGCGCCAGATTGCGTTCTACGGTAAGGGCGGTATCGGCAAGTCCACCACCTCCCAGAACACCCTGGCCGCGCTGGTCGAGCTGGATCAGAAGATCCTGATCGTCGGCTGCGATCCGAAGGCCGACTCGACCCGCCTGATCCTGCACGCCAAGGCGCAGGACACCGTGCTGCACCTCGCCGCCGAAGCCGGCTCGGTCGAGGATCTGGAGCTCGAGGACGTTCTCAAGATCGGCTACAAGGGCATCAAGTGCGTCGAGTCCGGCGGTCCGGAGCCGGGGGTCGGCTGCGCCGGCCGCGGCGTGATCACCTCGATCAACTTCCTGGAAGAGAACGGCGCCTACGACGACGTCGACTACGTCTCCTACGACGTGCTGGGCGACGTGGTGTGCGGCGGTTTCGCCATGCCCATCCGCGAGAACAAGGCCCAGGAAATCTACATCGTCATGTCCGGTGAGATGATGGCGCTCTACGCCGCCAACAACATCGCCAAGGGCATTCTGAAGTACGCCCACAGCGGCGGCGTGCGCCTCGGCGGCCTGATCTGCAACGAGCGCCAGACCGACAAGGAAATCGACCTCGCCTCGGCCCTGGCCGCCCGCCTCGGCACCCAGCTCATCCACTTCGTGCCGCGCGACAACATCGTGCAGCACGCCGAGCTGCGCCGCATGACCGTGATCGAGTACGCGCCGGACAGCCAGCAGGCCCAGGAATACCGCCAGCTCGCCAACAAGGTCCACGCGAACAAGGGCAAGGGCACCATCCCGACCCCGATCACGATGGAAGAGCTGGAAGAGATGCTGATGGACTTCGGCATCATGAAGTCGGAGGAGCAGCAGCTCGCCGAGCTCCAGGCCAAGGAAGCCGCCAAGGCCTGACACCTGGATCCCTGACGGGGCACAGGTCTGAACTGGCCCCCTCCCCAGCCCACCCCGCCTTCGTGCGCGGGGTGGGAGAGAGGGGGCTCGGTCCCGCGCTGAAGTGGCGCGGACAATGAGAGCATGCAGGAGACTGGCACCATGAGCCTGTCCGTGAACGAAGGCGTCGACGTCAAGGGTCTCGTCGACAAGGTTCTCGAAGCGTATCCCGAGAAGTCGCGCAAGCGCCGCGCCAAGCACCTGAACGTGCTGGAAGCCGAGGCGAAGGACTGCGGCGTCAAGTCGAACATCAAGTCGATCCCCGGTGTGATGACCATCCGTGGTTGCGCCTACGCCGGTTCCAAGGGCGTGGTGTGGGGTCCGATCAAGGACATGATCCACATCTCCCACGGCCCGGTCGGCTGCGGCTACTACTCCTGGTCCGGCCGCCGCAACTACTATGTCGGCGACACCGGCGTGGACAGCTGGGGCACGATGCACTTCACCTCCGACTTCCAGGAGAAGGACATCGTCTTCGGCGGCGACAAGAAGCTGCACAAGGTGATCGAGGAGATCAACGAGCTGTTCCCGCTCGTCAACGGCATCTCCATCCAGTCCGAGTGCCCGATCGGCCTGATCGGCGACGACATCGAGGCGGTCGCCCGCGCCAAGTCCGAGGAGCTGGGCAAGCCGGTCGTTCCGGTCCGTTGCGAAGGCTTCCGCGGCGTTTCCCAGTCGCTGGGCCACCACATCGCCAACGACGTCATCCGCGACTGGATCTTCGAGAAGACCGAGCCGAAGGAAGGCTTCGTCTCCACCCCGTACGACGTCACCATCATCGGTGACTACAACATCGGTGGCGACGCCTGGGCCAGCCGCATCCTGCTGGAGGAGATCGGCCTGCGCGTGATCGCCCAGTGGTCGGGCGACGGCACGCTCGCCGAGCTGGAGAACACGCCGAAGGCGAAGGTGAACCTCATCCACTGCTACCGCTCGATGAACTACATCGCGCGCCACATGGAAGAGAAGTTCGGTATTCCGTGGATGGAGTACAACTTCTTCGGCCCGTCGCAGATCGCCGAGTCCCTGCGCAAGATCGCCGCTCTCTTCGATGACACCATCAAGGAGAACGCGGAGAAGGTCATCGCCAAGTACCAGCCGATGGTCGACGCCGTCATCGCCAAGTTCAAGCCGCGGCTCGAAGGCAAGAAGGTGATGATCTACGTCGGCGGCCTGCGTCCGCGCCACGTGGTCGACGCCTACCATGACCTGGGCATGGAGATCGTCGGCACGGGTTACGAGTTCGCCCACAACGACGACTATCAGCGCACCCAGCACTACGTGAAGGAAGGCACGCTGATCTACGACGACGTCACCGCCTTCGAACTGGAGAAGTTCGTCGAGGTGATGCGTCCGGACCTCGTCGCCTCGGGCATCAAGGAAAAGTACGTCTTCCAGAAGATGGGCCTGCCCTTCCGCCAGATGCATTCCTGGGATTACTCGGGTCCGTATCACGGCTACGACGGCTTCGCGATCTTCGCCCGCGACATGGATCTGGCCATCAACAACCCCGTCTGGGGCATCATGAAGGCTCCGTTCTAAAGCGGCCTCTGGAAGATAGGAGTAATGAGCATGTCCCACCCCGTTTCCCAGAGCGCCGACAAGGTCATCGACCACTTCACGCTCTTCCGTCAGCCCGAATACAAGGAGCTGCTCGAGCGCAAGAAGACGGAGTTCGAGTACGGCCACTCCGACGAAGAGGTCGCCCGGGTTTCCGCGTGGACCAAGACGGAAGAGTACAAGGAAAAGAACTTCGCCCGTGAGGCGGTCGTCATCAACCCGACGAAGGCCTGCCAGCCGATCGGCGCGATGTTCGCGGCCCAGGGCTTCGAGGGCACCCTGCCCTTCGTCCATGGTTCGCAGGGCTGCGTCGCCTACTACCGCACGCACCTCACCCGCCACTTCAAGGAGCCGAACTCCGCGGTCTCCTCGTCGATGACGGAAGACGCGGCGGTGTTCGGCGGTCTGAACAACATGATCGACGGCCTGGCCAACGCCTACGCGCTGTACAAGCCGAAGATGATCGCCGTGCTGACCACCTGCATGGCGGAAGTCATCGGCGACGATCTGTCCGGCTTCATCAACAACGCGAAGAACAAGGAAAGCGTCCCGGCGGATTTCCCGGTTCCCTTCGCCCACACCCCGGCCTTCGTCGGCAGCCACATCGTCGGCTACGACAACATGATCAAGGGCGTTCTGACCCACTTCTGGGGCACGTCGGAGAACTTCGACACCCCGAAGAACGAGAAGATCAACCTGATCCCGGGCTTCGACGGTTTCGCGGTCGGCAACAACCGCGAGCTGAAGCGCATCGCCGGCCTGTTCGGCATCGACCTGACGATCCTGTCGGACGTGTCGGACAACTTCGACACCCCGGCCGACGGCGAGTACCGCATGTATGACGGCGGCACCCCGCTGGAGGCCACGAAGGAGGCCGTCCACGCCAAGGCCACCATCTCCATGCAGGAATACTGCACCCCGCAGTCCCTGCAGTTCATCAAGGAGAAGGGCCAGCAGGTCGCCAAGTACAACTACCCGATGGGCGTCACCGGCACCGACGAGCTTCTGATGAAGCTGGCCGAGCTGTCCGGCAAGCCGGTCCCGGCGGAGCTGAAGCTGGAGCGCGGCCGCCTCGTCGACGCCATCGCCGACAGCCACACCCACCTGCACGGCAAGCGCTTCGCCGTGTACGGCGACCCGGACTTCTGCCTGGGCATGTCGAAGTTCCTGATGGAGCTGGGCGCCGAGCCGGTGCACATCCTGTCCACCTCCGGCTCGAAGAAGTGGGAGAAGCAGGTTCAGAAGGTGCTCGACGCCTCGCCGTTCGGCAAGTCCGGCAAGGCCTACGGCGGCAAGGACCTCTGGCACCTGCGCTCGCTGCTGTTCACCGACAAGGTCGACTACATCATCGGCAACAGCTACGGCAAGTATCTGGAGCGCGACACCAAGATCCCGCTCATCCGCCTGACCTACCCGATCTTCGACCGCCACCACCATCACCGTTACCCGACCTGGGGCTACCAGGGCGCTCTGAACGTGCTGGTGCGCATCCTGGATCGGATCTTCGAGGATATGGACGCCAACACGAACATCGTCGGCGAGACCGACTACTCGTTCGACCTGGTGCGCTGACCTCCCCCGGCCGGCGCGGGGTCTCCATCCCCCTGCCCGGCCGCTTCCCCGGAGAGCCGGAGCCCGCCGCGAGGTGGGCTCCGGCTTTTCCTTTTTCCGATCCGTGGTCTTGCGGGGCCTGACAGCGGGCCGGCGGAGCCATCACCCCTGGTGGAAAGGGTGCGGCCCCACCCCCAGCGATCGCTGCACCCCGCCCCTCCACACAGCTTCATGACGAAGGGCGTCCGGCGCGGCGATACCCGACCGCTCTCCGTTTCCTGCGCCGATTTCCCATGGGTTGAATGGCCGGGGCGCATGAAAGCCACGAACTCCCAGCGATCACCACCCACTGAACATCCACAACATCAACAAAAAATTGCAATCGTTCGACATCTTTTAAAATATATGCGCTCGCGATTACTTTCACCACCAGGGCGATGCAGCGCAACACCAAGAGTAATTAATTATTTTTTATCCAAGCTCCCCATAGCCTCAAAAAATCTTTCCCGTCTTAAGCGTCAAGGATAATCGGCATGCCCTTTAAAGCCTTTCTAAAGTCGAAAAATACTGAGGCGTCCGAGATCACGGACGCATTAGACAAATCTAATGGCATCATTACCTTTGACACATCTGGCAACATATTGTCGGCAAATGACCAATTTCTCCGATGCATGGGATACAGCTTCGAGGAGATCAAAGGGAAGCATCATCGCATCTTCGTCGAGACGAGCCTCCAGGACGGCCCGGAATACAAGGATTTCTGGGAGCGGCTGCGTCGCGGCGAGTTCCAGTCCTCCCTCTACAAGCGCATCGGCAAGGGCGGGCGGGAAGTCTGGATCGAGGCCTCCTACAACCCGATCAAGAACCGCCAGGGCGTCACCCACAAGGTGGTGAAGGTCTGCACCGACGTCACCGAGCGCCACCGGGAGCACCTCGATCTGCGCGGCAAGGCGGAGGCCATCTCGAAGTCGCAGGCGGTGATCGAGTTCACCCCGGACGGCACGGTCATCACCGCCAACGAGAATTTCCTGTCCCTGCTCGGCTACACGTTGCCGGAGATCGCCGGGCGCCACCACAGCACCTTCGTCGATCCGGCCGAGCACGGCGGCGCGGACTACCGTGCCTTCTGGGAAAGCCTGCGGCAGGGCCGCTTCCAGGCCGCCCAGTACAAGCGGATCGGCAAGGGCGGGCGGGTCGTGTGGATCCAGGCCTCCTACAACCCGGTGTTCGACAGCAGCAACCGGCTGAGCAAGATCGTCAAGTTCGCCACCGACATCACCCAGCAGGTGCAGTTGCTGGACCAGCTCAAGTCCTTGATCGACAACAACTTTACCGAGATCGACACCGCGCTCTCCGCCGCCGGCCGGCAGGCCGAGGACGCCGCCCAGCGGTCGGGCGCGACCCAGGGCACCGTCCAGACCGTCGCCGCGAGCGCGGAGGAGCTGGCCGCGTCGGCCCGCGAGATCGCCGACAGCATGATCCGCTCCCGCCAGGCGGCGAGCACGGCGATGGATGAGACGGAGAACGCTGACCGCGCGGCGGCGCGGCTGGCCGAGGTCGCCAAGGCGATGGGCGGCATTGTCGACCTGATCAGCTCGATCGCCAGCCAGATCAACCTGCTGGCGCTCAACGCCACCATCGAGGCGGCGCGGGCCGGCGAGGCCGGGCGCGGCTTCGCGGTGGTCGCCAACGAGGTCAAGAATCTCGCCAACCAGTCGGCCAGCGCGACCGCCCAGATCACCAAGGAGATCGAGGGGATGCAGGCCGTCTCGTCCGACGTGGTCGCGTCGCTGGGCAACATCCGTCAGGCGACCGGCAACCTGATGGAGTTCGTCACCGTCTCCGCCGGGGCGGTGGAGGAGCAGAGCGCGGTCACCGGCGACATGTCGACCAACATGCAGAACGCCTCGGCCTCGGTCAACGCCGTCGACCACAACATCGGCGCCATCAACGCCGCGATCACCCAGATCGCCGCGGCCGTCTCGGAAACCAAGGAAGCCGCCAAGGTCCTGGCCCGTTGAGGGCGTCCGCCTTACGCGGCGCCCTCCTCGCTCCAAGCTGTGCGATACCCGACAAAGTCCGCCATTGTCGGGTATCGCACACGGGGCCACTTGCCACAACTTATTGAATATAAACAATTCACTGTCTGGCACACCTCCTGCATATGACCGGCTCACAGGCGCCGATGTCGGCCAATGGCGGGAGAAGGTCATGCTCCAGGAAAAGCTCCAGGACGTCTTCAACGAGCCCGGTTGCTCCACCAACCAAGCCAAGTCGGAGAAGGAGCGGAAGAAGGGTTGCTCGAAGGCGCTGAAGCCCGGAGCGGCCGCCGGCGGCTGCGCCTATGACGGCGCGATGATCGCGCTCCAGCCGATCGCCGACGCCGCCCACCTCGTGCACGGGCCGATCGCCTGCCTCGGCAACTCCTGGGACAACCGCGGCACCAAGTCGTCGGGCTCGCAGCTCTACCGCACCGGCTTCACCACGGACATGTCGGAACTCGACATCATCCATGGCGGCGAGAAGAAGCTCTACCGGGCGATCAAGGAGATCGTGCAGCAGTACGATCCGCCGGCCGTCTTCGTCTATCAGACCTGCGTCCCCGCCATGATCGGCGACGACATCGAGGCGGTCTGCAAATTCGCCGCGAAGAAGCTGGGCAAGCCGGTGATCCCGGTGATGGCGCCGGGCTTCGTGGGCTCGAAGAACCTGGGCAACAAGCTGGCCGGCGAAACTCTGCTCGACCACGTCATCGGCACGGTGGAGCCGGAGGTCACGACCCCGACCGACATCTGCATCGTCGGCGAATACAATCTGGCCGGCGAGCTGTGGCTGGTGAAGCCGCTGCTCGACGAGATCGGCATCCGCATCCTGTCCTGCATCTCCGGCGACGGGCGCTACAACGAGGTGGCGCAGGCCCACCGGGCGCGGCTGACCATGGTGGTCTGCTCGCAGGCGCTGGTGAATGTTGGGCGCAAGATGCAGGAGCGCTGGGGCATCCCCTATTTCGAAGGCTCCTTCTACGGCGTGTCGGACATGTCGGACACGCTGCGCACCATGGCCCGCATGCTGGTGGAGCGCGGCGCCGACAAGGCGATCATCGACCGCACCGAGGGCGTCATCGCCCGCGAGGAAAGCCGCGTCTGGCGGCGCCTGGAACCCTACAAGCCGCGCTTCGACGGCAAGCGCGTCCTGCTGTTCACCGGCGGCGTGAAGAGCTGGTCGATGGTCACCGCGCTGGAGGGCGCCGGGCTGACCATCGTCGGCACCTCCACCAAGAAGTCGACCAAGGAGGACAAGGAGCGCATCAAGAAGATGAAGGGGGAGGAGTTCCACCAGTGGGACGACCTGAAGCCCCGCGACATCTACAAGATGCTGCGCGACAGCGAGGTCGACATCATGATGTCGGGCGGCCGGTCGCAGTTCATCGCGCTGAAGGCCAAGGTGCCGTGGCTCGACCTGAACCAGGAGCGCCACACCCCCTACGCGGGCTATGACGGCATCGTCAACCTGTGTGAGGAAATCGACAAGACCCTGTCCAACCCGATCTGGCGGCAGGTGCGTCTGGCCGCCCCCTGGGACTTGAAACCGGACGCCAAGCCGGACTCCCGGCCGGTGGGAGCGTAACCGCCATGGGCAACATCCAGCGCTTCCCCCATTCCGCCAAGGCGGCCTCCACCAACCCGCTGAAGATGAGCCAGCCGCTGGGCGCGGCGCTCGCCTTCCTCGGCGTGGACCGCTGCATGCCGCTGTTCCACGGCAGCCAGGGCTGCACCGCCTTCGGGCTGGTCCTGCTGGTCCGCCATTTCCGCGAGGCCATTCCGCTCCAGACCACGGCGATGGATCAGGTCTCGACCATCCTCGGCGGCTACGAGAATCTGGAGCAGGCCGTCCGCACCATCCACGAGCGCAACGCGCCCGCCCTGATCGGCGTCGCCACCACCGGCGTGACCGAGACCAAGGGCGAAGACATGGCCGGCCAGTATTCGCTGTTCCGCCAGCGCAACCCCGCCCTGGCCGGCCTGAAGCTGGTCTTTGCCAACACCCCGGACTTTTCCGGCGGCTTCGAGGACGGCTTCTCCGCCGCGGTGACCGGCATCGTCGAGGAGGTGGTCCAGCCGTCGGAAACCACGGTGAAGGGCCAGATCAATGTGCTGGCCGGCTGCCACCTGTCGCCGGGCGACGTCGAAGAACTGCGCGACATCATCGAGAGCTTCGGCCTGTCGCCGATCTTCCTGCCCGACCTGTCGCTGTCCATGTCGGGCCGCCAGCCCGACGACTTCACGGCGACCTCGCTGGGCGGCGTGACGGTGGAGCGGATCGCGTCCATGGGCGCGTCGGAACTCACGCTGGTGGTGGGCGAGCACATGCGCGTCGCCGCCGCCGCGCTGGAACTGAAGACCGACGTGCGCAGCGTCTTCTTCGACCGGCTGACCGGGCTGGAGGCGTCGGACCGCCTCGTCCGCACCCTGTCGGAGCTGTCGGGCCGTCCGGTGTCGGCGAAGCTGCGGCGCCAGCGCGAGACGCTGGTGGACGGGATGCTGGACGGGCACTTCTTCTACAGCCGCAAGCGGATCGCCGTGGCGCTGGAGCCGGACCTGCTCTACGCCGTCACCAGCTTCCTGGCGGACATGGGGGCGGAGGTGATCGCCGCCGTCTCCCCCACCCAGACCGCCGTCCTGGAGAAGCTGAAGGCCGCGACCGTCATGGTCGGCGACCATTCCGACGTGGAGACGCTGGCCCGCGACGCCGACCTGATCGTGTCGAACTCGCACGGGCGGCAGGGGGCGGCGCGCATCGGCGTGCCGCTGCACCGCATGGGCCTCCCGATGTTCGACCGGCTGGGCGCCGGGCTGAAGGTCCATGTCGGCTACCGCGGCACCCGCGAGCTTCTGTTCGAAATCGGCAACCTGTTCCTGTCCCGCGAGATGGACCACGACGAGCACAGCCACGCTCACGGTCATCCTCACAGGGACGGGCATGAACACGGCCAGCACTGCGGGAGCGGATCATGCGGATGCAGCGCCGGCTGAGTGTGGTGGGCCAGGCCGAGGAGGGCCGGCCCCGCAAAGGAGGTTCCATGAAGGTCGCTTTCTGCACCCAGGACATGCAGCACGTCGACGCGCATTTCGGGTGGGCCAAGAACATCGTGGTCTACGAGGTGGACAAGGCCGGCTACACGATGGTCGAGACCTGCCAGTTCGGTGGCTCGATGTTCGAGGACGGCAACGAGGACAAGCTGATCCCGAAGCTCGACGCGCTGGCCGACTGCGCCATCGTCTACCTGTCGGCCATCGGCGCCTCCGCCGCCGCCCGCGTGGTGGCGAAGAAGATCCACCCCGTGAAGGTGGAGGCCACGGAGACCATCACCGCCCTGCTCGACCGCCTGGTCGAAACCATCAACGGCAACCCGCCGCCCTGGCTGCGCAAGGCCCTGAACGCCGGCCAGCCGCAGGAGCTGGCTTTCGACGAGGAGGATTGAGAGCATGACCGACACCACCGTGGCCGCCGGGAGCGATCTCGCCGAGGCCTTTCTGAAGACCCTGGTCATGCTGTTCCGCGCCGAAGACAGCTACGGCGCCTGGGAAGGCAAGAGCGACGAGACGATCCTCGCGCCCTTCATCCTCGACAAGGAGGCCCGCGCCGCCATTCCGATCATGGGCGACCCGGACCCCGACACGCTGTGGCGGCTGGAGCTGTTCTACAAGGCCGTCGGCATCACGGTCGAGAAGCAGACCGGCCACATCGCCTCCCCCATCATGAAGATGAGCCACGAGGGCTTCGGCCGCATGGTGCTGACCACCGGCCGGCTGGTCGTGGTGTCGAAGCATCTGCGCGACGTCCACCGCTTCGGCTTCCCGTCGCTGGAGAAGCTGGCCGCCGACGGCGCCAAGGTCGTGGAAGAGGCTGTGACGCTGATCCGCAAATATCCCGACGTCGCCGATCTGTGAGGGTTCCGCCATGTCCGACATCGACGCCCTGAAGGACGAGGTCAAGAAGCTCAACGCCCGCGCGACCCAAAAGAAGATGGACCTGCACGACCTGTCGGAGGAGTTGCCGCAGAACTGGCAGTCCATCCTCCAGGTCGCCCAGGAGACCTACGATGCCTACAAGACCCTGACCGAGAAGCGCGCCGCGCTGAAGGCGCTGGAGACGGCGTCCGCCTGAACACACCTTGCCCCCTCCCCGACCCTCCCCCGCTCTCGCGGGAGAGGGTGCCGTTTGCGAAGCGGCGGCAGTCCCCTCCACCGCCAAAGGCGGGGGAGGGTTAGGGAGGGGGCAACGGCAACGCCCATTCCCACCAAAAACCCCAACAACAAGCCCGATTGAGGAGCAGACGATGGCTGAGTTCGTGACCGGCACCACCCGCGGCGGCGCCGCCTGGACGCCGAAATTCGTGGAAAGCGTTGACCAGAAGATGTGCATCGGCTGTGGCCGCTGCTTCAAGGTCTGCGGCCGCGACGTGCTGGAGCTGATCGGCATCACCGAGGACGGCGACATCGTCGACGCCTTCGACGACGAGGCCGAGAAGAAAGTCATGAGCGTCAAGAACGCCGGCAACTGCATCGGCTGCGAGAGCTGCGGCAAGGTCTGCTCCAAGAGCTGCATCACCCACTTGCCCCAGGCGGCCTGAGGGTCGCCCACCTCACCTGAACCTGTCTGAAGCGGCCTGACGGCCGCCCGCCCCCGGAGAACGGAGCCATGGGCATCCTGCACGCCGCCCCGCCGGGGGTGGGCGACACCACGCGGCTGTACCGCTGGCTGACCGACCGCCAGGGACGCTGCAACGTCTTCGACGCGCATCTGTTCGCCTGCATCCTGTCCCGCCGTTGGCCGGCGGGCCCGGGCGCCCTGGGTCTCGACGAGCGGGCGCTCGCCCAGCTGCTCGACCGCTATTTCCCCGGCGCCTTCGCGGCCGGCTTGCCGGTTCCCGACAGCTCGCCCACCCCCCTGCCGCCGCTTCTCCGGAGCGAGGCGGACGACATCGCCGCCCTTCTGCTCGCCCACCGCTCGCTGGGCATCGAGGAGGAGGACTGGCTCGCCGCGATCCTGGCGCGGGCCATGCTCGACGAGGGTGAGCTGTGGCGGGATCTCGGTCTGGCCGGACCGAGCCATCTCGCGGCGCTGATGGAGCGTCATTTCGACTCGCTGGCCCTGCTGAACGCCGCCGGCACCCGCTGGAAGGCTTTTCTCTACCGTTTCCTCTGCGCGCGGGACGGTCTGATCCCCTGCGGCGCCCCGGTCTGCCGCGATTGCGGCGCGGAGGCCGTGTGCTTCGGGTCGGGTGACTGACGGAACCGATCCGTCAATCACCCCTCTTCCCAAGTCATTCCTCCCCCAGGCCCTTCGCCAGTGCGGCGATGACGCCGTAGCCGACCCGGTCCTGCGGATCGATGTCCGTCAGCTTGGCGAGGATCGCCTTCGCCTCCTCCACCCGCTCGCTGCGCAAGCTGATGAAGGCCAGCGCCTTCAGGGTGAACAGGGTGAAGCGCGGTGGCCCTTCCCTCGTCCAATCCACGCTGTCCACGCGCAGGCTCCGCCAGTCGCCGGCATAGCCGCCCTCGCGCGCCGCCGCGTCCAGCCCGATCATCGCCACCCGCTCCGCGTCCGCGAAGCGCTTGCGGTTGAAGTAGAATTTGTAGAGCGCGTAGAAGACCGGCAGGACGCGCGGCCCCATCCGGTGGGCCTCCCACAGCAGGGCCTCGCAGGCCGCGGCGTCGGGGCGGGCCTTCACCGCCTCCTGCAGTTTCTCGTCGATGTGCTCGGGCACCTCGCCGAAGGCCATCCGCCCGTTGGACATCCGCAATTCGACCGGCCGCTCCATCACCCGTCCCCTTCCGTTGTTTCGCAAAACCGTGCGCCCGTCCGACAATCCTGTATGGGCCGCAAGCCGGTTTCGCAAAAGCCCACAATCAAATTGTGCGTCCTTTCGTCGCAAGATGTCGCAAAGCCGACATGGCCTCGACCCGACAATTGTCGGGAAGACACCAGCCGCCCGACCTGACAATCCATCAAAATCAATGACTTAAATTTTGGCACGCCGCTTGCTGATCCTATGACCAGGAACGGTCGGCATGCCCGACGAAGCATTTGGAGGCGGCAGACATGGTGACCCTGACGGATGCGGCGGTGAACACCCTGGAGCGCGTGCTGGCGAAGTCCGGCGGCGCCGCGGCCGGCCTGCGCATCGCGGTGGCCGACGGCGGCTGCGCCGGCATGAAGTACCAGATGGGGCTGGAGGCCACGGCGGGCGACGAAGACGCCGTGCTGACCTTCGGCCCGGTGACGATCTTCGTCGACCCGACCAGCCAGCCCTTCCTGACCGGCGTGGTGGTCGATTTCGTCGAAGGGGTCGAGGGCGCGGGCTTCAAGTTCGACAACCCCAACGCCACGGGCAGCTGCGGCTGCGGCAAGTCCTTCTCGGCGGGTCCGGGGGGCAGCTGTTCCTCCGCGCCGACGGCCGGCGGCTGCGGCACCGCCCACTAACCCCGAACACTCTCCCCCCACCCGATAACGTCGGGAAAGGCAAGGCGTCATGTGGAACTACACCGACAAGGTCAAGGAACACTTCTTCAACCCGAAGAACGCCGGCGCGCTGGATGAGGCGAACGCCGTGGGCGAGGTCGGGTCGATCACCTGCGGCGACGCCCTGAAGCTGATGATGAAGGTCAACCCCGACAGCCAGGTCATCGAGGACGCGAAGTTCCAGACCTTCGGCTGCGGCTCGGCCATCGCGTCCTCGTCGGCGCTGACGGAGATGATCATCGGCAAGACGGTGGACGAGGCGCTGGCCGTCACCAACCGCGACATCGCCGAGTATCTGGGCGGCCTGCCGCCGGAGAAGATGCACTGTTCGGTCATGGGCGCCGAGGCGCTCCGCGCCGCCATCGCCAACTTCAAGGGCGAGGAGTGGGTCGACGACCACGAGGAAGGCGAGCTGGTCTGCAAGTGCTTCGGCATCGACGCGGCGATGATCGAGCGCGCGGTGACCGTCAACAGCCTGACCACGCTGGAGGAGGTCACCCACTACACCAAGGCCGGCGGCTCCTGCCAGACCTGCCACGAGAAGATCGAGGAGGTGCTGGAGGCCGTGCTCGCCAAGACCGGCGCGCTGGCCCCGCCCAAGTCCCACGCTCCCGGCACGGTCGGGCTGGACGCCATCAAGCCGTTGGCCCCGAAGGCCGAGGCCGCCCCGGCGAAGCTCACGAACGTGCAGCGCATGCAGAAGATCATGTTTGCCATCGAGGAGCTGCGCCCGCAGATCCAGCGCGACGGCGGCGACGTGGAGCTGGTGGACATCGACGGCAAGGACATCTACGTCCGGCTGACCGGCGCCTGCTCCGGCTGTTCGCAGTCCGCCGGCACCATGATGGGCGTGCAGGCCAAGCTGGTCGAGGCGCTGGGCGAGTTCGTCCGCGTCAAGCCCGCCTCCCTCCTGCCGGTGGGGGCCTGAGCCATGACCGCACAGGGTATTTACCTCGACAACAACGCCACCACCCGCGTCGACCCGGAAGTGCTGGCGGAGATGCTGCCGCTGTTCACCGAGCAGTTCGGCAACCCCTCCTCCATGCACGGCTTCGGCGCCGCGGTGGGCGGCAAGATCGAATGGGCGCGCAAGCAGGTGCAGGCGCTGCTCGGCGCCGCCCATGACAGCGAGATCGTCTTCACCTCCGGCGGCACGGAGAGCGACAACACCGCCATCCTGTCGGTGCTGGAGGCCTATCCGAAGAAGAAGAGCATCGTCACCAGCGTGGTCGAGCACCCCGCCGTCCTGGCGCTGTGCGACTATCTGGAGAAGAAGCGCGGCTACACCGTCCACCGCATCGGCGTGGACAACCGGGGCAACCTCGACCTCGACGCCTACAAGGCGGCGCTGGGGCCGGACGTCGCCATCGTCTCGATCATGTGGGCGAACAACGAGACCGGGACGATCTTCCCGATCGAGGAGCTGGCCCAGCTCGCCAAGGCCGCCGGTGCGGTGTTCCACACCGACGCGGTGCAGGCGGTCGGCAAGATCCCGATGACGCTCGCCACCAGCGCCGTGGACATGCTGTCGCTGTCCGGCCACAAGCTGCACGCGCCCAAGGGCATCGGCGCGCTCTACGTCAAGCGCGGCCTGCGCTTCCGCCCGATGCTGCGCGGCGGCCACCAGGAGCGCTCGCGCCGCGCCGGCACGGAGAACGCGCCGGGCATCGTCGGACTGGGGGCGGCGGCACAGCTCGCGCTCATGCACATGACCGACGAGAACACGCGGGTGAAGGCGCTGCGCGACAAGCTGGAGCAGGCCATCCTGGCCGCCGTTCCCAACTGCTTCGTCACCGGCAACCCGGCCAACCGCCTGCCCAACACCTGCAACGTCGCCTTCGAGTACATCGAGGGCGAGGCGATCCTCCTGCTGCTGAACGAGGCCGGCATCGCCGCCTCGTCGGGGTCGGCCTGCACCTCCGGGTCGCTGGAGCCGAGCCACGTGATGCGGGCGATGGGCGTGCCCTACACCGCCGCCCACGGCGCCACCCGCTTCTCCCTGTCGCGCGAAACGACCGAGGAGGAGATCGACCGGGTGATCGCGGTGGTCCCCGGCATCATCGCGAAGCTGCGCTCGCTGTCGCCCTACTGGTCGCAGGCGGGCGCGCCGAAGGAGTTCGCCCCAGTCTATTCGTAGAAGTATCTATTCGTAACACCGAGATCGCAGGCCGGGCCGGACCCGCGCCCCGGCAACCCGCCCGACGACACCCGCCGGGACGCGGTTCCCCGGCCCGGTCTGCGACACAACACACCTCCCGGCCCCCTCCCCATCCCTCCCCCGCTGTCGCGGTGGAGGGGGCAGAGCGGCGCCAGTCCCCTCTCCCGCGAAGCGGGGGAGGGTTAGGGAGGGGGCAAGACCCACCGCTGTTTAAGCTCAGCAGATTGAGGATGTGACCGAATGCCGATGGCCGGTTCCACCATCATCAACGACACGACGCTGCGCGACGGGGAGCAGACGGCGGGGGTCGCCTTCACGCTCGACGAGAAGATCGCCATCGCCCGCGCGCTTGACGAGGCCGGCGTTCCGGAACTGGAGATCGGCATCCCCGCCATGGGTCCGGAGGAGCGCGAAGGCATCCGCGCCGTCGCCGCGCTGGGGCTGAAGGCCCGGCTGATGGTCTGGTGCCGCATGCACGACACCGACCTGAAGGCGGCGCTGGACTGCAACGTCGGCACCGTCAACCTGTCGATGCCCGTCTCCGACATCCACATCACCAAGAAGCTGAAGCGCAGCCGGGCCTGGGCCTTGTCGGAAATCGAACGCAAGGTCAAGACGGCCCGCGACCACGGGCTGGAGGTCAGCCTGGGCGGCGAGGACTCCTCGCGCGCCGACATGGATTTCCTGATCGCCGCGGCAACGGTGGCGCAGGAGGCCGGCGCCCGCCGCTTCCGCTTCGCCGACACGCTGGGCGTGCTCGACCCCTTCCAGACGCGCGCCTGCATCGAACGGCTGCGCCGGGCCACCGACCTGGAGATCGAGATCCACGCCCACGACGACCTCGGCCTCGCCAACGCCAACTCGCTGGCCGCCGTGCTGGGCGGGGCGACCCACGTCAACACCACCGTCAACGGGCTGGGCGAGCGCGCCGGCAACGCCCCGCTGGAGGAGGTGGTGGTGTCGCTGAAGGTTCTCTACGGGCAGGACTGCGGGGTGGACACCCGCGCGCTGGGGGCGATCTCCGACCTCGTCGAGCGCGCCTCCAACCGGCCGGTGGCGGTCAACAAGTCGATCGTCGGCGACGCCGTCTTCACGCACGAGGCCGGCATCCACGTCGACGGGCTGCTGCGCGACCGCGCGACCTATCAGAATTTCGACCCCGCCGAGGTGGGGCGCGAGCACCGCATCGTGCTGGGCAAGCATTCCGGCACGGCCGGGGTGAAGATGGCCTACGGCCAGCTCGGCATCGCCTGCGACGACGCCACCGCCCAGGCGGTGCTGCCGCGGGTCCGCGCGCTCGCCACCCGCGCCAAGCGCGCCCCGACGGCGGAGGAGCTGCGCGCCTTCCACGACGACGCCACCCGCTGGAGCGTCGTCTCCTCGTGATGCGGAGGACTCCATGGCCGCGATCGACGCCCACCCGGACCTCGCCATGACGGACACCAGCCTGTGGCGGCTGCTGCGCGAGGACGTCGCTTGCGTCTTCGACCGCGACCCGGCGGCGCGCAACGTCCTCGACGTGCTGACCTGCTACCCTGGCATCCACGCGCTGGTGTGCCACCGGCTGTCCAACGCGGCGTGGCGGCGGGGGCTGCGCTGGCCGGCGCGTTTCCTGTCCTATCTGGCCCGCGCCCTGACCAACATCGACATCCACCCCGGCGCCACCATCGGCCGCCGCTTCTTCATCGACCACGGGGCCGGCGTCGTCATCGGCGAAACGGCGGAGGTCGGCGACGATGTGACGCTCTACCACGGCGTGACTCTCGGCGGCACCTCCTGGTCCAAGGGCAAGCGGCACCCGACGCTGGGCGACGGCGTGCTGGTCGGGTCCGGGGCCAAGATCCTGGGGCCGATCACCGTCGGCGCCCAGTGCCGCGTCGGCGCCAACTCCGTAGTGACCAAGGACGTGCCGGAGGGCATGACGGTGGTCGGCATCCCCGGCCGCGTCGTCCGCCCCGACACCCAGCGCCGGCTGGCCGCCCACGGCATCGACCTCGACCACCACCTGATGCCCGACCCGGTCGGCAAGGCCATCGCCTGCCTGATCGACCACATCAACCGCATCGAGGCCCGGCTGGAGGCCCACGCGGCGGAGGAGGCCACGCGCCCCGCCCCGCTCCACCCCGCCCCGCCGCTGAGCGCGATCCGGCTGGACGATCTGCCGCTCGACGGCATCGTCTGCCGGAGTTGCGGCAACCTGTGCGACCAGGACGCCTGCGGCGACCGCCATCACGAACACCCCGACCCTCATTCTTCCGACACCGGCGCGCGCGCCGATCACTACGTCATCTGAACGGAAAGGACCCCGCCATGAGCTTCAAGGACGATCTGGAGGATCTGGAGACCGCGGAGGACTTCCTGCGCTTCCTCGGCGTCAGCTACGAACAGCGCGTGGTCAACGTGAACCGTCTGCACATCCTGCAGCGCTTCCACGACTATCTGTCCGCCGACACCGGCATGGAGGGTCTGGACGACGAGGGCATGGCCGCCCGTTACAGCGCCCATCTGCAGCGC
The DNA here is from genome assembly GCF_007827815.1 of Azospirillum brasilense. Taxonomy (GTDB): domain Bacteria; phylum Pseudomonadota; class Alphaproteobacteria; order Azospirillales; family Azospirillaceae; genus Azospirillum; species Azospirillum brasilense_C. The sequence goes on along the minus strand of NZ_VITH01000012.1, from coordinate 106,324 downwards.
GCCTACCAGGACTTCGTGGTGTCCAACGCCATCGCCGAGAAGACCTTCAAGGTCCACCAGGACGAGGCCAAGCGGATGGCCGACCGTTTCGTGCCGCTGGACTCCCTGCTGCCGACCTGACCCCCTTTCGTCCTTCGTGTCCGGAACGGCCCGCGGACCCGCCCACCGGCGAGCGTCCGCAGGCCGTTCTGTTTTCCGGCCGTCCCCGCCACGGGCAGCCGTTGTCGGGTTTGTCCGGTAGGCGACAGAGGGCGGACGGGGCTCCGGGATCGCGTCGGGCCGCGGCGTACACCCCTGTTGAGAAGCCGACACGTCGGCCCTTTGTCGTTTTTGCGACAATCTCTCAACAGCCATAAAATCTATGAAAACCAGTAACTTAATCAAGATCATCGGAACTGGCACGCCGCTTGCTGATAGGGCCGTAGCCACGCCGCGCGACAGGCGGCGGAATGTCAAGGAGACCGGGATGCACATCGTTGTCTGTATCAAACAGGTGCCCGACAGCGCCCAGATCCGCATCCACCCCGTGACGAACACGATCATGCGTCAGGGCGTCCCGGCCATCATCAACCCCTTCGACCTCTTCTCGCTGGAGGAGGCGCTGCGGATCAAGGACAAGGTCGGCGCCCGCGTGACCGTCCTGACCATGGGGCCGCCGATGGCCGAAACCTCGCTGCGCAAGGCGCTGTCGCTGGGCGCCGACGACGCGGTGCTGCTGACCGACCGCAAGTTCGCCGGGTCGGACACGCTGGCGACCTCCTACGCGCTGACCTCCGCCATCAAGAAGCTGTCGGAAGAGGAACAGGTCGATCTGGTCTTCTGCGGCAAGCAGACGGTCGACGGCGACACCGCGCAGGTCGGTCCGGGCATCGCCACGCGGCTGGGCTTCCAGCAGCTCACCTACATCACGAAGATTGAATCGATCGACCAGGGCGCCCGGGAGATCGTCGTGCACCGCCGCTCCGAAGGCGGCGTGCAGGTGCTGAAGACCGCCCTGCCCTGCATGATCACGATGCTGGAAGGCACGAACACCATCCGCTTCGGCAAGATGGACGACATGTTCCGCGCCGCCCGCTACGGCCTGAAGACCTGGAGCAAGGACACCACCGGCGCCGAAGAGACGAAGGTCGGGCTGAAGGGCTCGCCCACCGTCGTGTCGAAGGTCTTCGTGCCCAAGCCGCGCGCCCAGAAGGCGACGATGGTCGAGGCCGAGGCCCCCACCGCGGAAGCCCCCAGCGCCGAAGCTATGGCCGCCGCCGCGGTCGAGGCCATTCTCGGCGCCCAGCCGAAACTCGCCGACGAGCTGCTCGCCCGCGCCGCCGCTGGGCTGTGACGCGCCGTTCCTGACGAATCCTCCGCCGGAGACATCCCGATGAGCGAACCAAGCAAGCCGCAGGGACGCAAGTTCCAACTGCCCGAGCACCTGAAGGAATACAAGGGCATCTGGGTGATCGTGGAGCAGGAGCGCGGCTCCGTCCATTCCGTGTCGTGGGAGCTGGTGGGCGAGGCCCGCAAGCTCGCCGACAAGCTGGGGGTCGAGGTGGGGGCCGTGGTGCTGGGCGCCGACAGCCCGGAGCTGAACGCCATCTGCGGCGACGCCTTCACCTACGGCGCCGACGTCGTCTACAAGGTGACCGACCCGGTCCTGGCCGACTACCGCACCGATCCCTACACCCGGGTGATGACCGACGTGGTCAACACCTACAAGCCGGAGATCGTGCTGCTGGGCGCCACCACGCTGGGCCGCGACCTCGCCGGCGCCATCGCCACCACGCTCGCCACCGGCCTGACCGCCGACTGCACCGAGCTGGACATCTACATGGACAACCGGTCGCTGGCGGCCACCCGCCCGACCTTCGGCGGCACGCTGCTCTGCACCATCCAGACGCTGGCCTACCGGCCGCAGATGGCCACGGTGCGGCCGCGCGTGATGTCGATGCCCGACCGCGACGACAACCGCACCGGCCGCGTGGTCGAGGTGTTCCCGGCGCTGCGCGAGGACGACGTCATCACCAAGGTGCTGAGCTTCATCGCCGACCGCGAGCAGAACGAGGCGCAGCTCGCCTTCGCCGACATCATCGTCGCGGCGGGCAAGGGTCTCGGCAAGCCGGAGAACCTGAAGCTGGTCTTCGACCTCGCCAAGGTTCTGGGCGGCGAGGTCGGGGTGACCCGTCCGCTGGTCCAGGCCGGCTGGACCGGCTTCGACCGTCAGGTCGGGCAGACCGGCAAGACGGTGCGCCCGAAGCTCTACATCGCCGCCGGCATCTCCGGCGCCATCCAGCACCGGGTCGGCATGGAGAAGTCCGACCTGATCCTGGCCATCAACACCGATCCCAACGCGCCGATCTTCGACTTCGCCCATCTCGGGCTGGTCGGCGACGCGCTGACCATCCTGCCGGCCCTGACCGACGCCTTCGGCAAGCGCCTGTCGGTCAACCGGCTGGCCGGCTAAGCAACCGGACGATAAGGAGCCAACAGGACATGGTCGAAAAGTTCGACGCCATCGTCATCGGTGCCGGCCCGTCCGGCAACGCGGCGGCCTACACGCTGGCCAAGCAGGGCCTCAACGTTCTTCAGCTCGAGCGCGGGGAGTATCCCGGCGCCAAGAACGTCCAGGGCGGCATCATGTACGCCGCCGAGCTGGAGAAGATCATCCCGGACTTCCGCGAGGATTGCCCGACCGAGCGCCACATCATCGAACAGCGCGTCTGGCTGCTCGGCGACGACAACTACATCGGCACCAACTACCGGTCGGAGGCTTTCAACAGCGACAAGCCGAACCGCTACACGATCATCCGCGCCAACATCGACAAGTGGTTCTCCGAAAAGATCCGCGAGGCCGGCGGCCTGCAGATCTGCGAGACCACGGTGACGGAGCTGATCCGCGACGCCTCGGGCAAGGTCATCGGCGTGCGCACCGACCGCGAGGGCGGCGAGATCCACGCCGACGTGGTCATCATGGCCGACGGCGTGAACGCCCTGCTCGCCCGCCGCACCGGCTTCCAGCAGGAGCTGGCACCGCAGAACGTCGCGCTGGCCGTCAAGGAAATCCTGTTCATCGATCCCGAACTGATCCAGCAGCGCTTCGGCCTGAAGGACGAAGAGGGCGTGGTCATCGAGATCATGGGCAAGGTGACCAAGGGCATGGTCGGCACGGCGTTCCTCTACACCAACAAGGAATCGCTGACGATCGGCATCGGCTGCCTGATCTCCGACTTCAAGGAGGGCGCCATCCCGCCCTACAAGATGCTGGAGGACCTGAAGAACCACCCCGTCATCAAGCCGCTGATCGAAGGGGCGGAGATGAAGGAATACGCCGCCCACATGATCCCGGAGGGCGGCTACAAGGCGGTTCCGCAGCTCTACGGCGACGGCTGGATGGTGGTCGGCGACGCCGCCCACTTCAACAACGCCGCCCACCGCGAGGGCTCCAACCTCGCCATGGCGTCGGGCCGCATGGCGGCAGAGACGGTGATCGAGCTGAAGCAGGCCGGCAAGCCCTTCAACGCCGCCAACCTCGCCGCCTACAAGAAGAAGCTGGACGACAGCTTCATCATGAAGGACCTGAAGAAGTACCGGAACCTGCCGGGCATCATGCACGAGAACAAGCAGTTCTTCGGCGCCTATCCCGACACGCTGACCGCCGCGGCCCACAGCTGGTTCACCGTGGACAGCGTCGACAAGAGGACGAAGGAGAAGGAGATCATGAAGTCCTTCGTCAAGAAGCGCTCGATCATGGGTCTGGTCGGCGACGCAATCAAGCTGGTGAGGGCCGTGCGATGAGCATCGTGGTCAAGATCGAAGAGAAGCTGTACCAGAACCGCTACATCGTCGACGAAAGCCGGCCGCACATCCAGATCCGCAACGACGCGGTCTGCAAGTCCTGCGAGTCCCAGGCCTGCACCGTCTGCTGCCCGGCCGCCTGCTACAGCAAGAACGAGACGGGCAGCGTGACGCTGGCCACCGATGGCTGCCTGGAATGCGGCACCTGCCGCGTGGTCTGCCAGGACAAGGAAAATATTCAGTGGGACTACCCACGGGGCGGCTACGGCATCAGTTATAAGTTTGGTTGAGGAACGCACCGGCGGTCCTACGGCTTTCGCCGCTGCTCCGCCGGTCGTCTCCCTCTCCTATCCGCCATGACTGAAACCCCTTCCCGCTCCGCGGGGAGGGGTTTTCTTCATGGCGGGAGCGCGGCAGGTCCCACCCGAATTTTCAGCCGTCGGATGGGTGCGGAAGGGACGAACACTGCACATATCCGTTGTATCGAGACTCGCGAAACGAGGGAGACGGAACATGCAGCTTCGTGTCTGCTTCGAGAACATGAAGTCGGTCAACGTCAATGACGCATCCATGATGCGGCATTATGCCGAAAGCTACCTCGCTGACTTCCGGCCGGAATGGGCAGGCTTCATCATGCTGCCGCACAACGAGACGCAGCGCGCCACCATGGAGCCGGCTTGGCAGATGCTGATCCGCAACGCCACACCGGACATGGAACGCCGTCTGCTGGAGTATGTCCGGGGCAATCCGATGGCCGCCTACCATGTGCACATTTATCGCCGGGATCACGGCAACGAAATAAAGGTTCACTGAAATTTTCCAAACCCTCCCTATGACAAAGACCAATACAAAGCATAACGCAGGATAGATATCAAAAAGGCCGCCGCTTGATGTCCAACATATGACCGCTTACAACGAAGGAATGGCGGCGGCCTTTTGAATTTATTTACTTATTGAAGCTCACATTGGCGCTCGAAAAGAAACGGACGCAGGCGGATCCGAATCCGCTGCACAAAGGGAGCGCTTCATGAGATTCACCATCAAATTCATTTTGCTCTCGGTTCTCAGCCTGCTGGGCGCCCTGCTGGCGCTGAGCGATCTGGCAGGGTTGCGCGCGCTCAACGTGGCGAACGGGAATCTCCGCACGGTCCACGATGAGCGCGTTCTGCCCTTGCGAGACCTCAAGATCATCTCCGACGCCTATGCCGTCTTCATCGTCGATGCCTCGCACAAGGCGCGCAATGGCAACTTCACCTGGAACGAAAGCCTGTCTTCCATCCGCAAGGCCAAGGATGACATTCGCGAGCGCTGGAACGCCTATCTCGGCACCAACCTCGACCAGGAAGAGACGGCGCTGGTGAATGGGATCAAGCCGGAAATGGCCAAAGCCGACGCGGCGGTGGAACGGCTGATCGGCGTCCTGTCGGGTCGGGACGCCGCTGCCCTCGACGTTTACGTGAAGAACGAACTGTACCAGACGATTGACCCCGTCACCGACGGCATCAGCCAACTCATCGACCTTCAGGTGCGCGTCGCCGGGGAGCGCTATGCGGAGGCTCAAGCCACCCACGCCACCGCCAATGTAACCTCCCTGGTGCTCCTGGGGATCGGCGCTGTGATGGTGATCCTGGGCATGGCGGTGGTGGTGCTCCGCGTCGTACGGCCGGTGGCGCGGCTCACCGAGACGATGCGGCGCATCGTCGGCGGTGACTATGACACCATCGTGCCGGCGACCGGCGGGCGCGACGAGATCGGCGCGATGGCCCAGGCGGTGGAGGTGTTCAAGGCCAACGGGCTGGAGAACCAGCGCATGCGCCGGGAGCAGGAGCGCCAACGCGAGCAGGCCGAGATCGCCAAGCGCGACGCGCTGGAGAACATGGCGCAAACGGTGGAGCGCGAAACCCGCAACGCCGTGGATCAAGTGTCCGAACGCACCGAGCGGATGGAACGCAACGCCGCTGCCATGGCCCAGTCGGCGAGCGCGGTCGGGGCGAACAGCCAGTCCGTGGCCACCGCGGCGGAGCAGGCCCTGCGCAACGCCCAGACCGTCGCCGCCGCCTCGGAGGAGTTGGCCGCCTCGATCCGCGAGATCGGCACCCAGGTGGCGCAGGCCAGCAGCATCACCCGAATTGCCGTGGAGAACGGCGATCTGGCGCGCGGCACCATCCAGTCGCTGTCCAACGCGGTGCAGAGGATCGGCGATGTCGCCCAGCTTATCCAGAACATCGCAAGCCAGACCAATCTGTTGGCGCTGAACGCCACCATCGAGGCCGCAAGGGCCGGCGAGGCCGGCAAGGGATTCGCCGTGGTGGCCAGCGAGGTGAAGAATCTGGCAAGCCAGACCGCACAGGCGACCGAGGACATCGCCCAGCAGATCGGCGAGATCCAGGCGGCGACCAGCGGCGCCGTGGCCGCCGTCTCCACCATCACCGGCAGCATCGGCGAAGTGGATCAGGTGGCCGGAGCGATCGCGGCCGCGATGGAGGAGCAGGCCGCCGCGACCCAGGAGATCAGCCGCAGCGTCAACCAGACCGCCGAAGCCGCGCGCGAGGTTTCCCGCCGCATTGCCGAGGTGTCGAGCGAGGCGAAGGCCACCGGTGACCACGCCGCCGACGTGCGCGTCATCGCCGACGACGTCTCGGGAAGCATCGAGGAACTGCGCGGCACCCTGGTCCGTGTCGTCCGCACCTCGATGAGCGAGGTGGACCGCCGCCGCGAGGCCCGCTACTCGGTGGATCTGCCCGCCCACGCCGACACCCCCGCCGGCAACCGGATCTGCCGCCTGCACAACCTGTCCTCCAGCGGCGCTGCGCTGCAGGTCTGGGACGGCGCCATGAGCGGTTCGCGCGGCACGCTGCACATCGACGGCTTCGGCATGCCCCTGCCCTTCACCGTTGTGACGGTCGGGGCCGAGAGCTGCCACGTCCGTTTCGAGTTGCCGGACGAGGCGAAGGCCAGGTTCGAACAGCGGTTCAATGCGCTGGTCCGCGACCGAGCCCTGCGGCCGATGGCCGCTTGAGGAACCGTTCGGGAACCGCCTGATCGACCGAAGGGCATGGCGACGGCTCGCTAAGCCGGCGCCATGCCATGAATGAAAGCGGCGGCGCGGCCAAGCTCATGGTCGACGCGGGTCACCAGCGCGCCAATGCCGTCCAGCCGGCGGTCCACGCAGGCCAGCTCGATGGCGTCGCTCGCCGCCGCAAGCTCGCGCGCGCCCACCGTGCGGGACGATCCGGCCAGCTTGTGGGCGGCCTGCCGCACGCCGTCCCAATCCTCCACCGCGTGGGCGGCAACCAGACGGTCGCGGCTGGCGCTGTTGGAAACGATGAACTCCTGAAGCAACTGCCCGACGAACTCCATGTCGCCGTCGAACAGAGTCGCCAGGACTCCCACATCGATGGGCGGTGCATTGATGGTCAGGGCGTCGGAATCGGAGCTCCCCACCACGGCGGGCGGGGGCGCAACCGGCGCTGGTGCGGCGGCGGGGCGGGACGGCAGATGGCGGTCCAGCAGGCGGCGCAGCTGGCCGATCTCCACCGGCTTCGACAGGGCGTCGTCCATCCCCGCGGACAGGCAGCGCTGCGCCTCGCCGGCCATGGCGTTGGCGGTGACCGCGATGATGGGCAGGCGGGCACGCCCGCTCGCCGCCTCCTCGGCGCGGATCAGGCGGGTCAGCTCGAAGCCGTCCATCTCCGGCATCTGGCAGTCGGTCAGCAGCAGCGCGTAATCGCCGTCGCGCCACAGTCCCAGCGCCTGGACGCCGTCCTCGGCCAAATCCGCCGTCTGGCCGAGCAGGGCGAGCTGCCGCTGGATGACCTGCCGGTTGGTCGGGTGGTCCTCGGCCACCAGGATGCGGGGGGACCGCGCGTCACCCTCCGCGATCAGGGACGCCGTGACCGGTCCGGGATGCCCCGCCTCGGCCTCGACCGCCGGACCACGGCCCGCGGCGGCCAGCACGGCGCGCACCAGATGGCCGCGGCGCACCGGGCGCGCCAGAGCGACCGCGTCGATCAAGGCGCCGCGCCCGCCCAGCAGCACCCGCCCGCGCCCCAGCCCCGGCGCCGCGGTGTCCAGCACCGGCAGATCGGTCTCGGCGGTGGTGAGCACGACGTCGCAAGGCGTGCCGGGCGGCAGGGCCCGCCCCCCCGCCGCCGCGTCCGGCGCGTCCAGCAGCACCGCGCCATCGGTGCTCAGGTAGCGGGCAAGGCACTGCCGCTCCTCCGCGTCGGCGGCCAGGAGCAGCACCGACAGCCCGGCCAGCGGCGGAGCGGCGACACCCACGGCGTCGCTGTCCGGGGCGAGATCGGCGGTGAAGGTGAACCAGAAGGCGGAGCCGCGGCCCGGCTCGCTCGCCACCCCCACCGCGCCGCCCATCAGCTCGGCCAGACGGCGGCAGATCGACAGCCCCAGTCCGGTCCCGCCGAAGCGCCGGGTGGTCGAGGCCTCCGCCTGGGTGAAGGGGCGGAAGAGCTGCGCCTGCGCCTCCCTGGCGATGCCGATGCCGGTGTCGGTCACGGTGATGCGGATGGTCGCCCGCCCCTCCTCGAAACGCGCCAGCTCGGCCCGGATGCGCACCGAGCCGGAAGGGGTGAACTTCACGGCGTTGCCGGCGATGTTGAACAGCACCTGCCGGATGCGCACCGAATCGCCCATGACCAGCGGCGGCAGGTCGGGATCGACGTAGGTGAGCAGGGTCAGGTCCTTCTGCCGCGCCGCCGGGGCCAGCGTCTCGGCCACGCCCTCCACCACCGCGGACAGCGACACCGGGGCCCGTTCCAGGTCGAGCCGCCCGGCCTCAATCTTCGAGAAGTCCAGGATGTCGTTGATGATGGTCAGCAGCGCCCCCGCCGAATCGCGCACGACGGCGACCAGCTCCTGCTGCTCGGGGGTCAGCGGCGTGTATTCCAGCAGCTCCAGCATGCCCTGGACGCCGTTCATCGGGGTGCGGATCTCGTGGCTCATCGTCGCCAGGAACAGCGACTTGGCCTGGTTGGCCGCCTCCGCCTCCGCCCTCGCCGCCTCGGCCGCCTCGGTCGCGGCGACCAGTTCGCGGGTGCGGTCGGCCACCTGGCTTTCCAGGTTGCGGTTGAGCGCGCTCAGCTCCTCGTAGAGATGCACGTTGTCGAAGCCGACCGCGATCTTGGAGCAGAAGACCTCCAGCAGCCGCCGCTCGTCCTCGGTCAGGGGACGCCGGTGGCTGATGTGGAACACCGTGTCGTGGTGCCGCGAGGTGGAACGGAAGACCAGCAGGCTGCGCTCCCGTTCGTAGCGGTTGCGTCCGTCGGCCAGCGCCTGGGTCACCGCCTCCGCCGCCTCCGCCGGCAGGGCGGCGCGCACCGGCTTGCCCTCCGCCGCCGCGTGGATGCCGCCGGCCCCCAGCACCAGCGGATCGCGCGCGGCGCCGCCGGTTTCCTCCTCCGTCCAGCGGCTGCACAGGGCGATGCCGTCGCAGGGCGGGCAGATCTCGGCGATCTTCGACACCGCGCCGCGGACGAACTCCGCCATGGTCCGCTTGTCCAGCAGGGCGGAGGAGGCGTCCAGGATTCGCTCCAGCCCCCGGCGGTGGTCCTCGATGGCGGTGATGTCCTGATAGCCGCGCAGGGCGGCGACGACCGAGGTGAACAGCTTCTGCGCCGTCAGCTCCGTCTTCGATTTGTAGTCGTTGATGTCGTAGTTCAGGATGACGTCGCGTTCCGGCGCCTGCCCCGGCTGGCCGGTGCGCAGGATGATGCGCACGCGCCGGTTGTTCAGCTCGCTGCGGATCATGCGCACCAGCCGCAGGCCGGCGTCGTCCGATTCCATCACCACGTCCAGCAGCACCACGGCGATGGCCGGGTTCTGCTCCAGCAGGCTGCGCGCCTCGGCCGCGGTACCGGCGGAGAGGAACTGCGCCGGGCGGCCTTCGAAAGTGAAGCCGCGCAGGACCATCTTGGTGGTGGCGTGGATGGCCGGATCGTCGTCGACGATCAGGATGATCCAGGGGTCGGCGGGCTCCGGCGCCGTTTCCTTCGCCGTCTCGGCCTCGATACCCGGCTCGTCGTCGGCGAAAAGAAACTCGTCGCTCATCGAACTCACTCCGCACCGCCGACAGCCTTCGGTCGCGGGAGGATATCACAGCGCCGCCGCGCGTGAACATGCTCCTGCGGCCCGCCACAACCCTTCATCGGCGGGACGCCGCCGTCACCGACAACCCAGGACTGCGCCCTGGCCGTCAGCCGCAGTGGTCGCCACCGCCGGATTCGGCGTTGCAGAAGCGGCGCAGCGCGTCCAGATCGGCGACGGACACCGTTCCCCCTTGCGTCTCAACCCCGACGCCGCGCAGCTTCGCCAGAGCGCGGGAGAAGGTTTCCGGCTGCATGCCGAGGCGCCGCGCGACCAGCGCCTTGTCGAAGGGCAGAGCGAAGCTGGTGGCGCCGCCACCCTCCGGACAGAAGCGCAGCAGGAAGCTGCCGACCCGCTGGGCGGTCGGCTGGACCTGCAGCTGCTCGATCTGCTGGACGAGGTGGCGCAGCCGCACCGACAGCGACCCCAGCATGGCGAAGGCGATCTGGTCGTCCTCGCGCAGGCAGCGGGCGAAGCCCTCCGCCGTCAGGGTCATGACGCGCGAGTCGGCGACCGCCTCCGCGCAGACCGGGAACTTGCCGCTGGCGAACATGGCGGCCTCGGCGAAGGTCTCGCCGGGGGCGACGATGGTCACCACCGCCTCCGCCCCGTCGCGGGTCAGGCGGTAGAGCTTCACCCAGCCGTCGAGCAGCGCGAAGAAACGGTCGGCCTCCTCGTCCTGGACGAACAGGGTGGTGCCGCGCGGCACCGTGCGCACCTGGGCGGTGCTGACGAGAAGCTCCAGCGACCGGTCGGGCAGCCGCCCGAACAGCGCGTTGGACCGCAGCGTCGCGGCGTCCTGGGGCCGGAAGCCCGGCGGATCGTTCCTCATGCCTTCCCTCACCTCGTCAAACCTCCCCTCGGTGCCGTCTCCCGATGGACGGGACATTCCGCCGCACCAGCGGTTGCCGTTCCGCGCCGTCCGGCTTGACCGTGGTCAAGCCCTCCCGCACCGACGCCCCCAAGGATGCTCAACGAACAGAGACACGCACCCAGCGGGAGACATCCGAATGTTTTGCTACCAGTGCGAACAGACCACGCGGGGCACCGCCTGCACCGTCCAGGGGGCCTGCGGCAAGACCCCCGACACCGCCGCTTTACAGGACCTGCTGGTCCACGCCGCCCAGGCAATCTCGCAGTATGCGCACCGTTTGGGCAAGATGGGGATTCACCGGAACGACGCGGATGCCTTCGTTCTGGACGCCCTGTTCACCACGGTGACCAACGTCAACTTCGACCCGGCCCGGCTGGAGACGCTGCTGCGCAGCGCCGCGGCCCTGCGCGACGAGCTGCGCGCTCTGCACGCCGAGCGCTGTCCCGGGACGCTGGACGGCCCCGCCGCCTGGGCGCCCGCCGCCGATCTGGAGGGACTGATCGCCCAGGGCCGGGAGGTTTCCATCGACCGCCGGATCGCGGCGCACGGCCCCGACCTCGCCGGCCTGCAGGAGCTGGTGCTGTACGGGCTGAAGGGGGCCGCCGCCTACGCCTGCCACGCCCGCCTGCTCGGCCGCGAGGACCCAGGCGTTTACGCCTTCATGGCGGAGGCGCTGACCGCCCTGGCCGAGGACGCGCCGACCGTCGAGGGGCTGCTGGAGCTATCGCTGCGCACCGGGGCGATGAGCGTGTCGGTTCTGGCCCTGCTGGACGGCGCCAACACCGGGACCTACGGGCACCCGGTGCCGACCCCCGTGCGGATGGGCCACGTCAGGGGCAAGGCCATCCTGGTGTCGGGCCACGACCTGAAGGACCTGGAGGAGCTGCTGAAGCAGACCGCCGGCACCGGCATCAACGTCTACACCCACGGCGAGATGCTGCCCGCCCACGGCTATCCGGCGCTCAAGGCGCACCCGCATCTGGCCGGCCATTACGGCGGCGCGTGGCAGCGCCAGCGCGGCGAGTTCGACGCCTTCCCCGGCGCCATCCTGATGACCACCAACTGCATCCAGCAGCCGGCGCCGGGCTACGCCGACCGCATCTTCACCTCCGGCCTCGTCGCCTGGCCGGGCGTCCCCCACGTCGCGGGGCACGACTACGCGCCCGTCATCGCGGCGGCGCTGGCGGCCGAGGGCTTCGGCGACGAGTCGCCGGAGCGCCACCACACCGTCGGCTTCCATCACGACGCCGTGCTGGGAGTCGCCGGTCCGGTGGTCGAGGCGGTGAAGAGCGGCGCCATCCGCCACTTCACCCTGATCGGCGGCTGCGACGGCGCGGAGAGCGCCCGCAGCTACTACACCGACATGGCTGCCGCCCTCCCCCGGGACTCGGTCGTGCTGACGCTGGGCTGCGGCAAATTCCGGGTGATCGATCAGGACCTCGGCACCGTCGCCGGTCTGCCGCGCCTGCTCGACATGGGCCAGTGCAACGACGCCTATTCCGCGGTGAAGGTCGCCCAGGCGCTGGCCGACGCCTTCGGCGTTGGCGTCAACGAGCTGCCGCTGTCGCTGGTGATTTCCTGGTACGAGCAGAAGGCGGTGGCCGTCCTGCTGGCGCTGCTGCACCTCGGGGTGAAGAACATCCGCCTCGGCCCCAAGCTGCCGGCCTTCGTCACGCCGGCGGTGCTGAAGGTTCTGGTCGACGCCTACAACATCATGCCGATCGGCACGGTGGAGGATGACCTGAAGGCCATGGGTCTGGCCGCATAGAGGACCCTGGAAACGAACCGGGGCGCCTCCCTGCGGAAGCGCCCCGGCCGGTCTTCAAAGTCCGTTCTTCAGAGGCTGAAGACGGGCTTAGCGGTACTCGACCTTGCCGGCCTCAGGACCCTTCTGGCCCTGGCGGACGGTCACGCGCACCTGATCGCCTTCCTGGAGCGTCTGCATGCCGGAGCGACGCAGAACGTTCACATGGACGAAGACGTCCTTGCCACCGGTGCTCGGCGTGATGAAGCCGAAACCCTTGTCGGCGTTGAACCACTTGACGGTGCCGTCGACCTCTTCGCCGCCGCCGGCGTCGTTGCCCCAGCCGCCGCGGTCGTAACCGCCGCCGCCGCCGTAGCCGCCACGGTCATAACCGCCGCCGCCAAAGCCACCGGCGCCGCCCGGACGGGCCGGACGGGCCGAACGGGACGCGGTGGAGGTGTCCACGGATTGGATGGAAGCAACCTGCGGACCCTTCGGGCCGCGGGCGAGGTCGCAAACGATGGTCGCGCCTTCGTCGAGCGCGTCATAGCCGGCGGCCTGAACCGCGGAGACGTGCAGGAAGGCGTCGGGCGAACCGTCCTCGGGTGACACGAAGCCGAACCCCTTGGTGGGGTTGAACCACTTCACAGTGGCGGTGACGTTGGCCTTGGTGATCTCGGGAGCGCGGTAGCCCTGGCGGGGCGGGCGGTCGAACATGTGTCTTCAAGCTCATAGAGGATGCCGAATTATCTTTGTCACAGGGTACGAGCCGTCCGTCAAGCACGCCAAAGGCCAGACGCCCTTTCCTGCGACATTCGGCCAGGGGGAACTCCGTCCGTTCGGAAGGGGTACCGGTCCCGAAGGCGCCCGGTGCCACGCCCGGCGGACCCTGGACGCGCGCCCCTGCCCCGCCCTCGGAAAGACGGCGGTTTCTTTCGTCAATTGAACAGCTTAGGAAATTTTCCACAGCGCGCGACGACGGATGCTCCGCACACCGGGGCAGGCGCCGCAAACCCCGCGCGCATACGCCTGTGACAAAATCCCGACATGGTTGTCTTCCGCCAAGAGTCATAGAGGCGACAGCCATTCCCCCAGCTTCGTCCAGCGCCGCCGCCCCAGCGTCCCACGCACCGCCATGGCAAGCGCGCGGCGCTGGCCGAGCATGATCACCAACCGTTTGCCGCGCGTCACGCCGGTATAGATCAGGTTGCGGTGGAGCATCGTGTAATGCTGGGTCACCACCGGGATTACGACCACCGGGTATTCGGACCCCTGGCTCTTGTGGATCGTCGTCGCGTAGGCGAGGACGATCTCGTCCAATTCTCCAAAATCATAGGTCACCGGGCGCCCGTCGAAGGTGGCAGTTAACGTTCCTTCTTCGGTATCGACGGCGGATACGATGCCGAGGTCGCCGTTGTAGACCTCCTTGTCGTAGTTGTTCTCGACCTGCATGACCTTGTCGCCGGGGCCGAAGGTCCAGCCGAATCGCTCGACTCGGGACTCGCCCGGCGGGTTCAGCACCCTCTGCAGTTCGATGTTCAGCGACCGCGCGCCGAGGCCGCCACGGTTCATCGGGCAGAGGATCTGCACGTCGCGCACCGGGTCGGCGCCGAAGCGGCGGGGAATGCGGTCGCGGACCATCTCGATCAGCTTCGCCACCCCGGTCTCCGGAGTCGCCGCCTCGACGAAGTAGAAGTCGCTGTCCTCCCCGGCCTTCGGCATCTCCGGCATCTGGCCGGCGTTGATGCGGTGGGCGTTGACGATGATGCGGCTGGTCGCCGCCTGCCGGAAGATCTCGGTCAGCCGGACCACCGGCACCGCGCCGGAGCCGATCACGTCTCCCAGCACCTGCCCCGGCCCGACCGAGGGCAGCTGGTCCACGTCGCCGACCAGCAGAAGGGCGGCCCGCCCCGGCACGGCGCGCAGCAGGGCGTTCATCAGCGGCACGTCGACCATGCTGGTCTCGTCCACCACCAGCAGGTCGCAGTCCAGCGGGTTGGTCTCGTCGCGCTTGAAGCCGCCGGCCTGCGGGTCGGTCTCCAGCAGGCGGTGGATGGTCCGCGCCTCCATGCCGGTGCTCTCGCTCAGCCGCTTGGCGGCACGCCCCGTCGGGGCGGCCAGCGCGATCGACACGTTCTTGGCCTTCAGCATGGTCAGGATGCTGTTCACCAGCGTCGTCTTGCCGACCCCCGGACCGCCGGTGATGACCAGCAGCTTCGACGTCGCCGCCTGGCGCAGCGCCTCGCGCTGCCCTTCGGCCAGCGTGATCCCGGCCTTCGCCTCGACCCAGGGAATGGCCTTCTCCGCGTCGATCTCCGGCCAGGGCAGCGGACCGCCGGCCAGACGGCGCAGCCGGTCGGCGATGGCCTGTTCCGCCCGGTGCAGGCTCGCCAGGAACAGGCAGGGCTCGCCGCCCAGGCTGTCGGCGACCACCGCGCCGTCCTGCCGCTCCAGTTCCGCCGCCGTTTCCAGAATCGAGGCGTCGATCTCCAGCAGCTTCACCGCCATGGGGATCAGCTCGGCCACCGGCACGCCGCAATGGCCCTGGTCGGTCGCCTCGGCCAGGGCGTAGCCGATGCCGGCCCGCGCCCGGATCATCGCGGTCTTCTCGATGCCCAGCCTTGCGGCCACCGCGTCCGCCGTCTTGAAGCCGATGCCGCGGATGTCGCGGGCGAGCCGGTACGGGTTCTCGGTGATCAGCCGGATGGCGTCCGGCCCGTAGGTCTTGAAGATGCGCACCGCGCGCGAGGTGCCGACCCCGTGGCTGTGCAGGAAGATCATGATCTCGCGGATCACCTTCTGGTCGGCCCAGCCGGCGATGATGCGCTGCGCCCGCTTCGGCCCGATGCCGGTGACCTGCCGCAGCCGGTCCGGCTCCTGCTCGATCACGTCGAACACCGCCTCGCCGAAGGCCTTGACCATCTTCTTCGCGTAGACCGGCCCGATGCCGCGGATCAGGCCGGAGCCGAGATACTTCTCGATGCCCTCCACCGTGGTCGGCGGGGTGGCGCGCAGGAAGTCGGCCTTGAACTGGAGTCCGTGGTTGCGGTCGTTCACCCAGACGCCGCTGGCCTGCACGAACTCCCCCGCGCCGATGGTGGCGGCGTGGCCGACCAGCGTGACGAGGTCGCGCTGCCCGCGCACCTTCAGCCGCAGCACGCAGAATCCCGTCTCCGGGCTGTGGAAGGTCACCCGCTCCACCAGCCCCGACAGCGGCTCCCGCGCGGGCGTGCCCGCCGCCGGGGGTGCATGGCCGGATATGCTCATGCCACCCAACATAGGTGCTGGCAGGCCTTTGGGGGAGTTCCCCGCGCAACCGCCGCAGCGCGGCAATTCGCCAAGACAATTCCGGGGAAGACCGCGACGCCGCGAATGTGTACCTTGTCGCGCGAATCCCGCGCCGGACACCGGACCGAACGGACCGCGCCGGAGCGGGATTGCGGTGAAAAAAACGTCAGCCAAAGAACGACAAACCGAAAAACCGCGGTGTCTACGACTTCGGAAGGAAAGAGCAGCAATGGTGACGGAACGCATTCAGGTTGGCGGCTTGCAAGTTGCCACGGAGCTTCACCGCTTCATCGAGAACGAAGCCCTGCCGGGCACCGGCGTGACGCCGGAGCAATTCTGGTCGGGCCTTGACGCGATCCTCCACGATCTGGCCCCGCGCAACCGCGCGCTGCTGGCCAAGCGGGACGCGCTGCAGGCCCAGATCGACGAGTGGTACCGCAGCCGCCGCGGCCAGCCGCTGGACCGCGCCGCCCACACCGAATTCCTCAAGGAGATCGGCTATCTCCTGCCGGAAGGCCCGAACTTCGCCGTGACGACCGAGAATGTCGACCCGGAGATCTCCACGACCGCCGGCCCGCAGCTCGTCGTGCCGGTGATGAACGCCCGCTACGCGCTGAACGCCGCCAACGCCCGCTGGGGCAGCCTGTACGACGCGCTCTACGGCACCGACGCCATCCCCGACACGGACGGGGCGGAGCGCACCGCCGGCTACAACCCGAAGCGCGGCGAGAAGGTCATCGCCTTCGCCCGCGACGTGCTGGACCGCGCCGCCCCGCTGTCCGACGGGTCGCACGCCGACGCCGCCGGCTACACGGTGGACAACGGCCGCCTCGTCGTCGCGCTGAAGGACGGCCGCAGCACGGGCCTGGCCGAGCCGGAGCGTCTGGTCGGCTACAACGGCGCGCCGTCCGCCCCGACCGCCATCCTGCTGGCCGACAACGGCCTGCACATGGAAATCCGCATCGACCGCAGCCACCCGATCGGCAAGACCGACGCGGCGGGCGTCGCCGACCTCGTGCTCGAATCCGCTCTGACCACCATCCAGGACTGCGAGGACTCCGTCGCCGCCGTGGATGCCGAGGACAAGGTGCTGGCCTACCGCAACTGGCTGGGCCTGATGACCGGCGGCCTGACCGCCAGCTTCCCCAAGGGCAGCGGCACGGTGGAGCGCCGGCTGAACCCCGACCGCAGCTACACCAGCCGCAACGGCGAGACGATCACCCTGCCCGGCCGCAGTCTGATGCTGATCCGCAACGTCGGTCACCTGATGACCAACAGCGCGGTCCTGCTCAACGACGGCAGCGAGGCGCCGGAAGGCATCCTCGACGGCATGATCACCTCGCTGATCGCGCTGCACGACGTCAAGGGCCCCCGCCTCAACAGCCGCGCCGGCTCCGTCTACATCGTGAAGCCGAAGATGCACGGGCCGGAGGAGGTCGCCTTCGCGGACGAGCTGTTCGCCCGCGTCGAGGACGCGCTGGGCATCGCGCGCAACACGCTGAAGATGGGCATCATGGACGAGGAGCGCCGCACCACGGTGAACCTCAAGGAGTGCATCCGGGCCGCGGCGGCGCGCGTGGTGTTCATCAACACCGGCTTCCTCGACCGCACCGGCGACGAGATGCACACCGCCATGGAAGCCGGCCCGATGATCCGCAAGAACGACATGAAGTCGTCCGCCTGGATCAAGGCCTATGAGGACTGGAACGTGGACACCGGCCTGCTCTGCGGGCTGAAGGGCCACGCCCAGATCGGCAAGGGCATGTGGGCGATGCCCGACCGCATGGCCGACATGCTGGCCGCCAAGATCGTCCACCCGCAGGCCGGCGCCAACACCGCCTGGGTGCCCTCGCCCACCGCGGCCACGCTGCACGCCCTGCACTACCATCAGGTCAACGTCGCCGCCCGCCAGGAGGAGCTGGCCCGCCGCGAGCGCGCCAGCCTGGACGCCATCCTGACCATCCCGCTGGCCGACCGCCCCAACTGGTCGGAAGAGGAGATCCAGCAGGAGCTGGACAACAACGCCCAGGGCATCCTCGGCTACGTGGTGCGCTGGATCGACCAGGGTGTGGGCTGCTCCAAGGTGCCGGACATCAACAACGTCGGGCTGATGGAGGACCGCGCCACGCTGCGCATCTCCAGCCAGCACATCGCCAACTGGCTGCTCCACGGCATCACCAGCGAGGCGCAGGTCATGGAGACGATGAAGCGCATGGCCGCCGTGGTGGACAAGCAGAACGCCGGCGATCCGCTCTACCGCCCGATGGCCGCCGACTTCGACGGCAGCGTCGCCTTCCAGGCCGCCTGCGACCTCGTCTTCAAGGGCCGCGAGCAGCCGAACGGCTACACCGAACCGGTGCTGCACCGCCGCCGCATCGAGGCCAAGGCGAAGACCACCGGCTAAGCCGGCGCGTCAACCGGCGCGCATCGCAGGCCCTTTTCCGGAGGCCCTTCCCCGTTCGCGGGGGAGGGCCTTTTTCTTTGCGCGCCAGCAACGGAATGACCGGGGGCGAGACATGAAATGAGTTCTCACAGACGGGAAATACCGATCATTGAACGACAAACAAAAAACAATGACACCAAACAACATTTTCCTGAACGAACATCATCCGTCGAGCGTCCAATTGCCAAGAATCAACACCTCATGCCAGTTTTAAGACTCGATCATATGGAAAGCGCATCCCTGGTGTTCGTAATAGGAACAACGGTAAACTTGATTTCATGCATGATTGAATGAATTGTCCCGTCGAAACAGCCGTCGCCCGCAGGCAGAACTCGGCAATATATGGAATGGAGCATTGTTATGAATGTCTTGCACGCCATGACCATCAGACGAAAGGCAACGCTGACCTCTGTGTTCGTTTTTTCCGTCATGGCGATCGCAACGTTCTTTGTCGGGAAAGAAACATCGCTGCAGGAGCGCCATCTCTCCCACGTCCGCCAGACCGTCGACGCGGTGAGCCGCAAGATCGTGCCGCTGAGCGAGTCGATCGCCAACATCCGTTACGATGTGGCGCAGGTTCAGCAGTGGTTGACGGACGTGTCGGCGACCCGCGGGCTGGACGGTCTGGATGACGGGCCCGCCAAGGCCGAGGAGTTCGCAAAGGCTTTCACCCAGCACGCCGAGAACGCCCACGCCATCGCCCAGGAACTGGATTTGACGGACATGGTGCGGAGCATCGCCGCCACCCGCGACGCCTTTCCGCCCTTCTACGAGCTGGGCCGGCGCATGTCCCAAACCTACGTGGAGGGCGGCCCGTCAGCGGGCAACGCCATGATGGGACAGTTCGACGCGGTCGCCGAGAGCATGGACAAGGAGATGGAGCGGCTCCTCTCCACCATGGAGCAGGTCCGCGAGGAGCGTCTGGGCGGCCTCGATGCGGCGGTGACCGACATCGAGTCCGCCACGGCCACGCTGGAAACCCTGCTGATCGCCGCCGCCGCCGCGGCGCTGCTCCTGATCGTCGCCTCCATCGTCTTCCTGCGCCGGGCGGTGATCGGCCCGATCGACCGGGTGCGGCTGACCATGGCCGGCATGGCCGCCGGCAATCTGCGGATGGAGGTCGGATTCGACGGGCGCCGCGACGAGATCGGCCAGATGGCCGATGCCGTGCGCGTCTTCCGCGAAGCCGGCCTGGAGAACGAGCGCCTGCGCGCCGAACAGGAGCGCGCCCGCGAGGCCGGCGAGGAGGAGCGGCGCCGGGCGCTGGCCGCCATGGCCGACACGGTGGAGCGCGAGACCCGCGCCGCCGTTGAGCAGGTCGCCCGGCACGCCGGACAGATGGCCGGCAACGCCGAGGCGATGGCCGCCTCCGCCGGGATGGTCAGCGACAACTCCCAGACCGTCGCCGCCGCGGCGAGCCAGGCCCTGGCCAACGCCCAGACGGTCGCCGCCGCCGCCAACGAGCTGTCCGCCTCGATCCAGGAAATCGGCCGGCAGGTGACCGCCTCGGTGGCGGTGACCGGGAGCGCCGTGGAGAAGGCCAGCTCCGCCAGCGCGATCATCGCGCATCTGTCGACGGCGGTGGAGCGCATCGGCGCCGTGGCCCGGCTGATCGGCGACATCGCCAGCCAGACCAACCTGCTGGCGCTGAACGCCACCATCGAGGCGGCGCGCGCCGGCGAGGCCGGCAAGGGCTTCGCCGTCGTCGCCGGGGAGGTAAAGAACCTGGCCAGCCAGACCGCGCGTTCCACCGAGGAGATCGCGGCGCTGATCACCGACGTGCAGTCGGTCACCCGGCAGGCGGTGGATCGGGTGAGCGAGGTCGCCGCGAGCATCGATCAGGTGTCGGACATCTCCTCTTCCATCGCCGCGGCGGTCGAGGAGCAGGACGCCGCCACCCGGGAAATCGCCCGCACCGTCAACGAGACCAGCCACGCCGCCCAGGAGGTGTCCAGCCGGATCGCTCTGGTGTCGGAGGAGGCCAACCAGACCGGCGAGCGGGCCGGCGGCATGCGCGCCGTCGCCGACGACGTGGCGCGGAGCATCGACGACCTGCAAAGCGTCCTGGTTCGCGTGGTGCGCACCGCGACCAGCGACGTCGACCGCCGCCACAAGCCGCGCCTGCGGGTCGACCTGCCCTGCACCATTGACGGCGCCGGCGCCGGCACGGGAAAGGCGGCGCGGATCGTCAACCTGTCGTCCGGCGGTGCGATGATCCTGGACGCGCCCATGATGACGGTTGGCACGCCCGGCACCCTGCGGGCCTCCGGCCTGTCCCGCCCCGTGCCCTTCCTGGTGAAGTCCTGCGAGCCGGGACAGCTGCACGTGAAGTTCAGCCTGCCGGAGGCCGACCAGTCGATGCTGGAGCGTGATCTGGCGGCCCTGGCGCACGGCTTGGCGCCGCACCGCAACGCGGCGTGACGGGCAAGGCCCTCGCCCGGCGGGGCGGGGGCCGCCTGCCCAGAAGAATGGCGAGGCCCGGCGGAATGGCAAGGCCCGGATATGGCGAAGGCCGGAAACCCGTCTGGGTTCCGGCCTTCGAGGATGGTGGGCGCGACAGGGATTGAACCTGTGACCCCTACGATGTCAACGTAGTGCTCTCCCGCTGAGCTACGCGCCCATCCGTGCCGCCGGTCGGTTCGGGGTTCGGCATCCGTCTTGCGTCCCGTCCGGCGTGGGCGTGGGGTGTACCATCATCCCGGGGGTCTGGCAAGCCTCGTTTTCACTTTTTTGCCGCCCGGCGACGGACCCGTCGTATTTTTCCGCCAACGGGACGCTCCGCCCCTCCCTCTGTTGGGGCGTGAGCGGGACGGTGCGTGACAGAGCCGTCCGGGTCCACTACATCACATGCCATGGATGCATCCGTCGACGCCGCCACACCGGAGCCGGCCTTCGAGCTTCTGGCCCCGGACGAACAGACCAAGCCGCTGGTGCTGGCCTCGCCGCACAGCGGCAACCGCTACCCGGCCGAGTTCCTGGCGGCGGCGCGGCTCGACCCGCGCGCGTTGCGCAAGTCGGAAGACTGCTTCGTCGACGAGATCTTCGCGGGCGCCCCGGCGCTGGGCATTCCGCTGATCCGCGCGCTGTTCCCCCGCGCCTTCCTGGACGTCAACCGCGAGGCCTACGAGCTGGACCCGGAGATGTTCGCGGACGCCCTGCCGCCCTACGTCAACACGCGCTCGCCGCGCGTCGCCGCCGGGCTGGGCACCATCGCGCGGGTGGTCGCCAACGGCGAGGACATCTACCGCGGCAAGCTGCGCTTTTCCGAAGCGGTGCGCCGGGTGGAGCAATGCTACACCCCCTACCACACCGCGCTGCGCCGGCTGGTCGAGGACACCCGCGCCCGCTTTGGCCACGCGGTGCTGGTCGACTGCCATTCCATGCCCTCCCCCGGGTTGGGCGACCGCGACAACCGGCGCAGCGACATCGTGCTGGGGGATTGTTTCGGCAATTCCTGCGCACCCGCGGTCACCGAGACGGCGGAGCGCTTCCTGCGCGGCCTGGGCTATACGGTCAGCCGCAACGCGCCCTACGCCGGCGGCTACACCACCCGCCATTACGGGCGCCCGCGCCAGGGCATCCACGCGCTCCAGATCGAGATCAGCCGCGACCTCTACATGGACGAGGCGACGCTGTCGCGCCTGCCCTTCCTGACCGTGCTGACCCGCCACATGCACGAGCTGGTCGACAACATCGCCCATCTGCCGCCCGGCCCCCTTGCGCCGCGCTGACCAACCTTCCCCGCCCTGGACGGCGCACAAAAAAAGGCCGGGGCAAAGGCCCCGGCCCGAGTCTAGGGAGGAAACGCCCAAGAAGTGCGTTACGGCACCGCCCGTGTCGCAGACACGATCAATGCCGCACTGCACAATATGATGACGTCCCGCTCAGGGATCAAGAGGGAAAATGTTTTTGCATGTCATTCAATGGTTTAACCAAAGTTAAGACAAAGCTTCGTCGTGGCGCAAACAGCCGCTTATGCTGCATTGCACACAGAATCCCGGTCCTGCTCCCGCACAATCTGGGGCTGGCGGCGCGTCCGCCAACCCACCCCGGTCCTTCGGCATAACCCATTCGACCGATAGGGAACCAACCCCCCACACGGTCGTTTTGTCCCTGCGCGTCCCGGGGTGCGCCCCGACACGCGCCATTCGGCCGCCCAACCACGCGGCCGTCCGGCACCGGAGAACCACCCACGTGAGCAGACTGGTCGTCGTATCCAACCGCGTCGCCCCCATTGATGAAGGCAAGCAAGCCGCCGGGGGCCTCGCCGTGGCCGTGCTGGCCGCGCTGAAGAAGACCGGAGGCATCTGGTTCGGCTGGAGCGGCACGGTGGTCGAGGAGGAATCGCAGAGCGAGCCCCGGCGCACCGACGTCGGGCGCCTGACCTATGCGACGCTGGACCTCAGCCGCCGCGACTTCGAGGAATATTACAACGGCTTTGCCAACCAGACCTTGTGGCCGCTGTTCCACTACCGTGTCGGCCTGATCGAGGTCAGCCGCCGCACCCGCGAGGGCTACAAGCGGGTCAACGGCTATTTCGCGGAAAAGCTGGTCCCGTTGCTCAGCCCCGACGACATGGTGTGGGTCCACGACTATCACCTGATCCCCTTCGGCGAGGAATTGCGCCAGCGCGGCTGCACCCAGCGCATGGGCTTCTTCCTGCATACGCCTTTCCCCGCCCCGGAAATCCTGGTGGCCCTGCCGAATCACAGGGAGCTGATCCGCGAGCTGTGCGCCTACGACCTCGTCGGCTTCCACACCCATGTGGATCTGCGCGGTTTCGCCGACTACATCCGGCAGGAGCTGGACGGCGAGGTCGAGGACCGCGGCCCCGAGGGCGGCATGCTGATCCACGCCTTCGGCCGCACGCTGCTGGCCCGCGCCTTCCCCATCAGCATCGACACCGAGAATCTGGTGGGCATCGCCGAGACCGCCGTGCGTTCCCGTCACACCCAGCGGCTGAAGGAAAGCCTCGTCGGGCGGCGTCTGATCATCGGGGTCGACCGGCTGGACTATTCGAAGGGCCTGCCGCAGCGCTTCCAGGCCTTCGAACAGCTCCTGGCGACCTATCCGGAGCATTGCAACCGCGTCTCCTTCCTCCAGGTGGCCCCGCCGAGCCGCGAGGACGTGCCGGAATACATCGCCATCAAGCGCGAGCTGTCGGAGCTGTCGGGCCGCATCAACGGGCGCTTCGCCGAGTTCGACTGGGTGCCGATCCGCTACCTGAACAAGAGCTTCGGGCGGCGCGTGCTGGCCGGCTTCTACCGCACCGCCCATGTCGGGCTGGTCACCCCGCTGCGCGACGGCATGAACCTCGTCGCCAAGGAGTATGTCGCCTGCCAGGACGCCGACGACCCCGGCGTGCTGGTGCTGTCCAGCTTCGCCGGGGCGGCGCGGGAGCTCGATTCGGCGCTGATCGTCAATCCCTTCGACATCGAGGCGGTGGCTGACGCCCTGCAGCGCGCCCTGACCATGTCGCTGCCCGAGCGCAAGGAGCGCCACGCCGCGATGATGCGCATCCTGCGCAGCCACGACATCGGCTGGTGGCGGGAAAGCTACGTCGATGCCTTGACGCGCGCGCCGTACGGGTGAAACTGATTCTATGACCACAGACAGCAATGCCGTTTCCGGCCCCGTCACCCTGGTCGCCGACATCGGCGCCACCAACGCCCGCTTCGGCCTGATCGACGGCACGGGCATCCACGGTTCGCGCGTGCTGCGCTGCGCCGACTTCCCCTCGCTGGAGGCGGCGGCGCTGGCCTATCTGGGCGGCATGCCGCCGGACGCCCGGCCCAGCCGCGGCGCCTTCGCCATCGCCGGCCCGGTGACCGGCGACGAGGTGCTGATGACCAACCGCGGCTGGTCCTTCTCCACGGCCGAGGTGCGCGGCAGGCTGGGGTTGGAGCGGCTGGCCGTCATCAACGACTTCACCGCCGTCGCCCTGTCGGTGCCCCGCCTCACCGCCGCCGACGTCCGTCAGGTGGGCGAGGGAGCGCCGGTGCCGGGCCGCGTCGTCGGCGTGGTCGGGCCGGGCAGCGGGCTGGGCGTGTCGGGGCTGGTTCCCGGTCCCGAAGGCTGGACCGCGCTCGCCGCGGAGGGTGGCCACGTCACCATGGCGCCGGTCAGCGACCGCGAGAGCGCCGTTCTGGCCCAGCTCCGCAAGAGCTTCGACCATGTATCGGCGGAGCGGGTGCTGTCCGGGCCGGGGCTGGTCAACCTCTATCAGGCGCTGTGCGTCCTCGACCACCAGGAGCCGGAGCCCTTCACCCCGGCCCAGGTGTCGGACGCGGCGACCGCCAACACCAACCCGCATTGCGTGGAGGCGGTGGAGATGTTCTGCGCGATGCTCGGCACCGTGGCGGGCAACCTCGCTTTGACGCTGGGGGCACGGGGCGGCATCTACATCGCGGGCGGCATCGTGCCGAAACTGGGCACCCTGTTCACCCACTCCCGCTTCCGCAAGCGGTTCATGGAGAAGGGCCGGATGCGCGACTTCCTGGCCCCCATCCCGACCTACGTCATCACCCACGAGCTTCCCGCCTTCCTCGGTCTGGCCGAGGCCGCGGAGCGGGCGTAACGGCGCTCAGGCCGTCAGCCGCGAGGCGGCCAGTGTCAGGTCGGCCAGGAAGGTCGGCTGCTCGGCGAGCTGGCCGCGCAGGATGTAGCTGGGGTGGAAGGTCGCCACCACCTCCGCCCCCGGCACGAGGCGGCAGGATTGCACCGTGCCGCGCAGCTGCATGATCCCGTTCAGGCCGGTCAGCGCCCACAGCGGCGTGCGGCCGAGCGCGACGATGACGCGGGGGGCGAAGCCCTCCAGTGTCCGCCGCAGATGCTCGATCTCGCCGGAGAACTCCGCCAGCACCCAGTCGGAGGTGCCGAACGGCCCCCAGCGCTCGTCCAGCGCCCGCCCCTCCTTCTTGGCACGGGTGCGCGAGGCGAAGAAATGCCCGACCTTGTTGCCCGGCGGCTGGTGGCGGAAGACGTTGGCGACGAGGCATTCCGCCCGCTCCACCCCCGCCGCCTTCAGCGTCTCGTCGAGAAGCTGGCCGCTGCGCCCGACGAAGGGCACGCCCCGCCGCGCCTCCTCCGCCCCCGGCGCCTCCCCCACGATGGCGAGGCGCGGCCCGGCGCTGGTCTTGGTGGGCTGCTGGTAATCGGCGAAGGGCAGGTCCGTCATGCGCGCGTCCCTTGCTGGTCGTGAGGCTTGCCGCCGGGAGGCTTGTCCTTGGGAGGCTTTGGCCCCAGCATTGTTCAAAACGAGGAGTCCAGACCAACAACACCGGAGGACGCGAGATGGCGACACACCAGGAGCTGGCGGGAAAGAGCTGCGAACCCTGCCGCGGCGGCATTCCCCCGATGGACCGCGCCATGGCGGAAAATTATCTGGTGCAGGTCCCCGGCTGGTCGATCAGGCCGGACCCCGACCGGCTGGAGCGCGACTACCGCTTCGCCAACTTCCGCGAGGCGCAGCACTTCGCGATGCGCGTCGGCGACCTGTGCGAGGCGGAGGGCCACCACGCCGAGATCCTCTATGGCTGGGGCCACTGCACCGTCACCTTCTGGACGCACAAGATCAAGGGCCTGCACGAGAACGACTTCATCATGGCCGCCAAGGTCGAGGGGCTGATGGACGAGCCCTACGCCCCGGTGTCGGAATCCATGGGCGACGTCTCCCCCACCGCGCGGCACGGGTGATTTTCCTCTCTCCCCTCAACTTTTCCCCTCTCCCCTCCGGGGAGAGGGTTAGGGTGAGGGGGTTGCGCGTGTCGTTACGTCCGGCACAAGCGCATCCCCCTCACCCGGCCCTCCGGGCCACCCTCTCCCCGGAGGGGCGAGGGAACACCAACCCGGAGCGCATCCCATGCCCACCGCGCAGCCCACCGTCATCCAATGGGGCCTGTCCAGCTACAGCGGCTGGGGCGTCAATGGGCTGCAACTGGCGCTGAGCTGGACGCGCAGCGGGCGGCTGGTGCCGGTCTGCTCGCTGCCGTTGCGGCTGGAGGACATCGCGCTGTCCCCTCTGGAATGGCGGCGCATGGCCGGCTTCGTCCGCGAATCCGAAGCGCTGTGCCGGCAGATCGCGCCCCACGCCGGGCAGGAGATCGGCGTGTCGGTGCCGGTGCTGCGCGGGCTCGGCAACAACCTCGTCGGCAGCCGGTCGGTGGAGGGGGTGACGGTGAAGGGCCAGCCCACCGTCGGCGTCTGCTATCTGGAGGACAGCGCCATCGACGCGGAAGGCCGCGCGCGGGCGGAGCACTGCGCGGCCATCGTCGCCGGGTCGAGCTTCGTCGAGCGGGTGCTGACCGGCGCCGGGATCGGGCGGGTGCGGACGGTGCTGCAGGGCGTCGATCCCACCCATTTCCACCCGGCTCCCAAGATCGGCTGGTTCAAGGACCGCTTCGTCGTCTTCTCCGGCGGCAAGCCGGAGTTCCGCAAGGGGCAGGACCTCGCCCTGCTCGGCTTCCGCGCCTTCGCCAAGCGCCATCCCGAGGCGCTGCTGCTGACGGCGTGGCACAACCCCTGGCCGGAAAGCGCCCGTTCGCTGGAGGCCAACCCCGCCGTGGCGCCGGTGCCCTTCCACGACAACGGGCAGTTCGACGGCGCGGGCTGGGCGGTCGCCAACGGCGTGCCGCCCGATCAGGTGATGGACCTCGGCCCGGTGCCCAACGCCGACATGGCCCGCATCCTGCGCGAGGTCGACGTCGGCCTGTTCCCCAACCGCGGCGAGGGTGGGACCAACCTCGTCGCCATGGAATGCATGGCCTGCGGCATCCCCGCCATCCTGTCGGCCAACACCGGGCACCTCGACCTGATCGGGGCGGACCGCTGCGTCCCGCTGACCCGGCAAGGCACCATCCGGACCAATTTCGGCGCTGATGGCTGGGGCGAGAGCGACGTGGACGAGATCGTCGCGGCGCTGGAGGGTCTGTGGGCCGACCGCGCCCGCGCCGCGGCCATCGGGCGGGCGGGCGCCGCCTTCCTGGCCGGACTGACCTGGGACCGCTACGCGGACGGGGTGGCCGACGTCGTGAAGTCGGTGATGTAGCGCCTACAGCGCCTTCACCGCCGCCAGCAGCCGCTCGACCTCCGCCTCGTCGTTGTAATAGTGCGGAGAGGCGCGAACGACCTCGCTCAGGCCGCGGGCCTCCATGTCGAAAGGGGTCGAGGGCGCTGAGGACACCGACAGGTTGATCCCCTGCCCGCGCAGAGCGGCCTTGATCGCCCGCGGCTCATGGCCATCCACCGTGAAGGTGACGATGGCGCAGCGCTCCGCCCCGAGATCGCGCACCGTCACGCTGGGAAGCGCGCCCAGACCGTGCCGCAGCCTGTCCGCCAGCGCGAAGGCGCGGTCGCGGATCGCCTCCAGCCCCCAGGACAGCGCGTAATCCACCGCCGCCCCCAGACCGAGCCGGGCTGCGGTGTTGCTCTCCCACATCTCGAAGCGGCGGGCGTCGGGGCGCATGGTGTAGCGGTCCGGCCCGGCCAGCGCGCCGCCGCTGTGGTCGAGCGTGTACGGCTCGATGCGGTCGAGCCAGTCCTTGCGGACATAGAGAAAGCCGGTGCCCCGCGGCGCGCGCAGGAACTTGCGCCCGGTCGCCGACAGGAAGTCGCAGCCCAGCTCCTCGACGTCCACCGGCATCTGGCCCACCGTCTGGCAGGCGTCGAGCAGATAGGGGATGCCGTGCCGCCGCGCCACCCGCCCGATGGCGGCCGCCGGATTGACCAGCCCGCCGTTGGTCGGGATGTGGGTGATGGCGATCAGCTTGACCGGCCCCTTCCCCGGCTCCCCGATCATCGCCTCCAGCGCCGCGACGGAGGTCTGGCCGGTCTCGTCGCTGGGGATCACCTCGACCGTCACGCCGGTGCGGCGGGAGGCCTGAAGGAACGGGATCAAATTGGCGGCGTATTCGGCGCGGGCCGTCAGGATACGGTCGCCGGGCCGGAAGCCCTCCCCCGGCAGGGCGGCCAGCGCGTTGAAGGCCATGCCCCAGGCCGCCGTCGCGTTCTCCGCCAGGGCCACCTCCTCCCGCGAGCAGGCGAGCAGGCGGGCCACGGAGTCGTAGACGCCCTCCAGCCGGTCGGCGGCGCGCTCGCCCGCCTCGTAGCCGCCGATGGTGGCCTCCAGCGCCAGATGAGCGGTCACGGCGTCCAGCACCGGCTGCGGCGGCAGGGCGGCACCGGCGTTGTTGAAGTGGACGACGTGCCGGGTGCCCGGCGTCTCCGCGCGGGCGCGCGCGATGTCGATGGTCATTGGTTCTTCCCCTGCCCTGCCGCTTGCGGCGGTTGTTTTTGTTCGCCGATGTGGACGGCCAGCCAGACGGTCGGGGCCGCGGGATCGGTCCAGGCCACCCGGTGGCGCCGCTTGGCGGGGATCATCATCCAGTCGCCGGGTCCGAGCATCCGTTCGGCCTCGCCCTCAAGCTGCAGCTGGGCGGCGCCCTGGACGACGAGCACGAACTCGTCCCAGCCCTGATCGTACCAGAATCCGTCGGGGGACGCCTGACCGGTGGACAGGATGCGCTCGATGCGCACCGCCCCGGAGGACGCGGCGGTTTCCGCCAGGGTCGTGAAAAGTTCGTCCGGAAGCGAAGTGTCCGGCAAGCCCGCCAGCAGGTTGCCGGCCGGGACGCTCATCCCCAGAGTTCGGGGGCTGGCGGGCACAGCGTGCCGCCGTCATAATGCAGGGCCGGCGTGCGGTCCTCGGCCAGCAACAGCGGGCCATCGAGATCGACGTAGCGCGCGCCCTGGGCCAGCAGCACGGCGGGCGCTATGGCGAGCGAGGTGGCGACCATGCAGCCGACCATGATGTCGAAGCCGGACTCCTGCGCCGCCTGCTTCAGCAGCAACGCCTCGGTCAGACCGCCGGTCTTGTCCAGCTTGATGTTCACCACCCGGTAGATGCCCTTCAACCGGCTGAGCGAGTCCAGCCCGTGGCAGGATTCGTCGGCGCCCAGCGGCACGGGGCAATCGATGCCGCGCAGCGCCTCGTCCTCGCCGGCGGGCAGCGGCTGCTCGATCAACTCCACCCCCAGATCGGCCAGCACCGGGGCGAAGCGGCGGAGCATGTCCAGGGTCCAGGCCTCGTTGGCGTCAACGATCAGGCGGGTGGTCGGGGCGGCCTCGCGCACCGCGCGCACGCGGTCGAGGTCGCCCTCCCCGGTCAGCTTCATCTTCAGCAGCGGATGGTCCGCCGCCCGCGCCTTGGCGGAGGCGGCCATCGCCGCGGGCTCGTCCACGCTCAGCGTGTAGCAGGTGGTCAGCTTCTTCGGCGCGTCGGGCAAGCCGGCGAGCCGCCACGCCGGTTTGCCCGCCTGTTTGGCCTCCAGGTCCCACAGCGCGCAGTCCAGCGCGTTGCGCGCGGCCCCCGGCGGCAGGAGAGCGCGCAGCCGCTCGCGGTCCAGCCCGTCCGCCACCGCCCCGGCCAGGGACTCCAGCGTCTTGACCGTCTCGTCCAGCGACTCCCCGTAGCGGGCGTAGGGCACGCACTCCCCACGGCCCCGCTTGCAGGATTCGACCACCTCGGCGACCACGACCTCGGCCTCGGTCTTGGCGCCGCGCGATATGCGGAAGGTCCCCGCGATGGGGAAGGTATCGCGGCGGACGTAAAGACGGCGGGCGGTGGACGACATGAAACTCTCCAGCAACGCGGCGGACCCGAAGTGTAAGCAAACCCGCCGCGATGACCAGAGCAGGGTGGGAATGCCAGCCTTACCCGTGAAGCCCGGCCCCGTTCATTCCCATCCGTCCATTCATACCTGCGGTTGCCGGCCCGGGCGTCTGTTGCTGGCGCGGGTCCGGGTCCTGCACGATCACCCCGTACCAGCCCAGCCCCTTGTAGGTCTCGTAGCCCGGCGTCAGGGCATAGCCGTAGGTGCGTCCAGTTCCGTCGGCGTAATGACCCATGCTCTCCCCGCTGCGGCGGAGCTGGACGGTCTCGCTGAGGATGCCGCGCCCGTCGGAGGAGGCGATCACCCGGTGCCGGGCGTCGAGCAGAAGGCAGCGCGAACGGGAGCGCTCCTCATCCTCCAGCCGCACGCCCTGGACGACGGCCGCGGCCTGCGGCTCCCAGTCGAAGAAGATGCCCAGCACGCCGATGGGATCGCCGTCCGCCTCGCCGCCGCGCCGGATCGCGGTGGCGTAGGTGGCGACTACACGGTCCTCCAGGCGGCCGTTGCGCGACACGTCGCCCACCGTGAACTCGCCGCCGTTGCGCGTGGCCAGCGCCTGACGGAACCACCCCTCATCCCCCACGCGGGCGCCCTGGGCACCGGGGTAGCGGCCGGGGCGGCCGGTGGCGATCACCTCGCCCTTCAGGTCGGCGATCCACAGGTCGAGATAGACGGTGTAGGACTCCAGGATGACGCTCAGACGGTGGGAGGCGTGCTGGCGGTTCACCTCCGTCGGGTCGGCGGCGCAGTCCACCACGGCGCTGTCGGTCGCCCACCAGCGCACGTCGCAGGACCGCTCGTACAGATTCCGGTCGATGATCTCGATCATGTTCAGCGACAGGTCGGCCAGACGCCGCCCGTGCATCTCCTGCACCATGGCGCTGCCCGTGGTGGTCAGGTGATCGACGCGGGAGACGATCTCCGACCGCAGCTCCTTGGTGATGGTGTTCACCTGCTTGGAAATCTCGGAGACTTCGTTCGCCACCACCGCGAAGCCCCGCCCGGCGTCGCCCGCCCGCGACGCTTCGATCAGGGCGTTCATCGCCAGCATCTTGGTGCGGCGGGTGATGTCTTCGATCAAAGACACCTTCCGGGAGGCGACATCCAGGACGCCCCGGGAAAGCTCGAACAGTTCGTTTCCGGCCACACTCATCCCGAGCACCTCTGTGAGTTTGGGTGGGATATCTTTTTTAGACGTCTAACCATCAAACGCTGTGCCAACCGCCCTTCTGAAACCATCAGGACGCGCAAAGCCCTGGAAAGCCTGCGTTTTCACGCAAACTCCCGGGATTGGCCTCAACGTTTTCGAGATGTCAGTTTCGAAATTGTGATGAATTCGGCGTCATAATGGAGTCCGAACAATCACATGCGGCAGCGGCCCTGCCGCACCGCACCCCGCGCACCGCGTGCGCCGCAACAAAAACACCGGTTTCTCCTAAAAAATGAGGCAAAAGGTCGCATGGACCCATTGCGCCGCCCCGACACTGCTTAGCATACAAGCAAATGCCGGGTCGCTAATCAATGCCTACCTTATAAGCAAGTGCAATTTTTCGGACAAACAATGGGACATTGCACAAAAAAGCGTCACGCGACCTTGTGCATCTCGTCCAGGAAAAGCTGCACCTCGCGGGTCAAGCGGTCGGCCTGGACGGTCATCCGCTCCGACGCGGCGAACACCTCGTGGGCGGTGCCGCTGGTCCGTTCGGCGGCGGTGGTGACGTCCTGGATGTCCTCGGTGACGGCGCGGGTGCCGGCGGCGGCCTGATCCATGTTGCTGACGATCGACTGGATCGCCGAGCCCTGCTGCCCGATGCCCGCGGCGATGCCGCCGGCGATCTGGTTGATGTCCTGGATGGTGTGGCCGATGCCGACGATGGAGGCGACCGCCACGTCGGTGGAGGACTGGATGCCGGCGATCTGGCCGGCGATGTCGCCGGTGGCCTTGGCGGTCTGGTCGGCCAACCGCTTGACCTCCTGCGCCACCACGGCGAAGCCCTTGCCCGCCTCGCCGGCGCGGGCCGCCTCGATGGTCGCGTTGAGCGCCAGGAGGTTGGTCTGGCTGGCGATGTCGTTGATCAGGGTGACCACCTCGCCCACCGTCTTGGCGGCGCCCGACAGATCGGCGATCAGGGCGTTGGAACGCTCGGCCTCGCCCGCCGCGTTGGCGGCGACCTTGGCGACCTCCTCGACCTGGCGGGCGATCTCGCGGATGGAGGCGGACAGCTCCTCCGTCGCGGCGGCAACGCTGCCGACCGAGGAACCGGTCTGCGACGCGGCGGCGGCGACCGAGGACGCCTTGCCGGTGGCGGTCTGGGCGTCGGTCTCCATGGTGCGGGCCGACATCTCCAGCTGGTGGGCGGTGCCGGACACCTGCTCGCACACCGCGCGGATCTGCGTCTCGAAGCGGTCGGTCACCCCGGCGAAGCCCTTCACCTTGGCGGCGATGGCGTCGGTGGCGGTGTTGATGGTGCGCGAGGCGTGCAGGAAGTTGCCCTGCATGCCCTTCAGCACGATCCGCCGGAAATACTTGTTGGCCGACACGTAGCTCATCGAGGCGGTGGCCTCGCGGATGAAGGCGTCGGTGCGGTCGATCGAGTCGTTCAGGGCGTGCATCAGCTCGCCGAGGTCGCCCTTCTCCCGGACATTGACGACCCGCGCCTCGAAGTCGCCGCGCGACACCGCCTGGCAGACGGCCACCGCCTGCCCCACCGCGGCGCGGGCGCGCACCATGCACAGCATGACGCCGACCAGCGCGGCCAGCGCCGCGGCCCCGATCGCGAGGCGCAGCGGCGCGCCGCCGAAGTCCAGCGCATCGGTCACCAACAGCGCTGCGACGAACAGCGCGGCGACCGCCCCCAGACCGAACGCCTTAGAGAGAGAAGACGAATTCGTCATACCCGATCCCCTTCTCCGTCAGCAGCCCGACAACGGTGGCGAAGGCCTCGTTCATGCCCTGCTTGCGGTCTTCGTGGCGGTTTTCGATGTCCAGAAGCGTGCGGTAGAGCGGCACCACCTTGTCGATGGCGCTGCGGTCCGGCACCCGGCGCGACGAGTGGTAGCCGACGAGCCGGCCGTTGACGTCGCAGCTGGGGGTGACGTGGGCGAAGACCCAGTAATGGTCGCCGTTGCGCGCCCGGTTCACGACATAGGCGAAGATCTCCTGCCCCGCCCCCAGCGTGTCCCACAGCAGCTTGAACACGCAGCGCGGCATGTCCGGATGGCGGACGATGGAATGCGGCGCCCCCATCAGCTCCGCCTCGCTGTAGCCGGCGACGCGCTGGAACACCCGGTTGGCGTAGGTGATCCGGCCCTTCAGGTCGGTCTTGGAAACGATGACCTCGTCGGCGTCGAAGAACCGCTCGACCCCGGTCAGCGTCCGGTCGCGGGGGCCGGGGCTGAGAACGTCGCTGTGTGCCATGTGCCTGCGGTCGCGGGCCGAGAGCCCGGCGCCCCCTTATTGGTTCGCGGTCGGTTACAGGGCGTACATCTCCCCGTCCGCGCGTTCCCGTCGGGCCCTGGCGGACGCCGCAAAGTAAAGACCCGACGAGTTATACAAAAGATTAAATTTATTGCCGGACGGAAATATGATTCAGCTCAACCGCTTCCCGGACGCACCATCGGCGCCGCCCGCTCACTCCGGCGGATAGGGAACGGTCAGCAGCCGGCCGATGGGCGGATTCTCGACGATGGCCGTCATGCCGTCGGGCCAGCGCACCTCCAGCCGCTCCACCCCGCGGGCGCTGCCCAGCCCGAAATGGGCCACCGGCTCCATCTGGCAGAGATAGCCCGACCCGGCGCAGACGGAGCGCACCTGCCGCCGCCCGTTGGCCGTGCAGGTGACCACGGCGCCGCGCGCCGGCGCGCCGTAGGGGGTCAGGGGCAGCACGCGCAGCCACCCGTTGTGGTTCGCCGCCGTGCGGTAGAGCGACAGGGGCTGCGGCGATCCGCCGCCATGCCCGCCGCCATGCCCCCCACCGTGCCCGGCGCCGATCCCGTTGCCGTGGGCCACGAGCAGTTCCAGCCGCCCGTCGCCGTCGATGTCGGCCACCGCCGCCCCGGTGCCCAGCCCCTTGGGCTCCGCCGCGTCGCCGAGGTCGATGGACTGCCAGCGGTCGTCGCGCCACGCGAACAGGCGGTTGGGCTCGCCGTGCAGGTTGAAGAACAGCTCCTCGTAGCCGTCGTTGTCGAAATCGGCGGCGATCACGCTGGACACCCGGCCCGGGAAGGACATCTCGGGATCGGCCTCGTCGACGAAGCCACCGCCGGAGCGCTGGACGAACAGGCGCTGCGGCCCTTCCCAGGCGCCGACCAGAAGCCCGAACCCGCCATAGCCCGGACCGTCCACCGCGGTCACCGCCCGCCCGGCAAAACGCGAATCGGCGACGCCGCGCTCCTCGGCGATCTCCTCGTAGGTGCCGTCGCCGAGATTGCGGAACAGGAAGTTCGGCCCACCCTCGTTGCAGGCGAACAGGTCGACGCGGTCGGACAGGAACGGCAGGGCGAGCAGCCCGCGCCCGGCGCCGATCAGGTCGATGCCCGCGTCTTCCGCCGCATCCTCCAGCCGCCCGCGGCGGCTCAGTTCGAACAGGCGGAAGGGACCGCCGTCGGCCGCCACGACGAATCCGTAGCGGCCATGGCCGTGCCGGTCCATGGCGATCACCGAGCGTCCGGCGACGCGGTTCGCCATGCCGGCGTTCTCCGGCTGGGCCAGCAGGTCGAGCCAGTGCTTGCCGAAGCAGGCGAACAGCCGGTCGCCCATCTCCTTCGGGCCGCTCGCCCGGTCGGAGTTCAGGACATACAGCTCCTCCCGCCCGTCGCCGTCCACGTCGGCGGCGGCGATGGCCACCGCGCAGCCCGACGGGTCGGCCAGCAGCGGCCCGGCAATGTCGACCAGCCGGGAGCCGTCCCATTTGAGAATGAGGTTGTTGGTGGCGTAGCCCGTGACCACCAGCTCGAATGCCCCGTCACCGTCGACGTCGGTCACGGTGATGCCGTTGGACAGGCGCGGCTGGTTGCCGTCGATCAGCCGCGAGCATTCGAAGAACATCGGCCGCCACTCCCTCACTGCCGCAACGCTGCCCGGTGAGGGTTTGGCCGGTGAGGGCCGGTCCCTGACGGGCTCTCATCCGTTGATACCTCTTCGAACGGCGGAGGTAAACCCGCACGGAAGTCCAGCCCGGCCGGGAGCTGCGGCCTATGACCGCGCGGCGCCCCTCCCGGAGGGCATGAAAAATCCCGCCGCAGCGGGCCGGCTGCGGCGGGATCGATTCACCGGACACACGGGACGTTCAGCGGCGCTT
This sequence comes from Azospirillum brasilense, assembly GCF_007827815.1. GTDB lineage: Bacteria > Pseudomonadota > Alphaproteobacteria > Azospirillales > Azospirillaceae > Azospirillum > Azospirillum brasilense_C. The sequence continues at coordinate 71,121 of NZ_VITH01000012.1, read as the reverse complement.
CTTGACGCCGCCGTTGGTCAGGGAGCCACCGGCGGCCAGCTTGACCGCGTCGGACTCGTCGCCGTCCTTGGCCGCCGGGCGGTTGCCGGCCACCGCCAGCTTGGCGCTTTCCTTCAGCGCCTTGGCGGCGGCCTCGCGGGCCGGCAGCTCGATGTTCAGCTCCAGGGTCGAGCAGTCGCCGCCGCGGTCCAGCTTCACCTCGACCTTGTTCTGGTCGATGTCGATGTACTTGGCGATGACCGCCAGCAGCTCCTGCTGGAGCATCGGCAGATAGTCCGGCCCCGTCCGCCCGGCGCGCTCGTGCGCCATGACGATCTGGAGACGCTCCTTGGCCTGGACGGCCGACGCGCGCGGGGCTGACCGGAAAAAGCTGAAGATGCTCATGCGGACCTCCGGAGGAGGCGGCTGAACAGGCCCTTCTTCTGCGGCGTGACGAAGCGGTGCTCGACATCCTCGCCCAGGAAGCGGGAAACCGCGTCCAGGTAGGCCTGGCCGGCGTTGGACGCCTCGTCGAGGATGACCGGCATGCCGACGTTGGAGGCGCGCAGCACGGCCTGGCTCTCCGGGATCACGCCGAGCAGCTGGATCGCCAGGATCTCCAGAACGTCGTCGACCTTCAGCATCTCGCCGCGCTCCACCCGCTCCGGGTCGTAGCGGGTGAGGAGGAGCTGCTGGGTCACCGGCTCCAGCCCCTGCTCCGCCCGGCGCGAGCGCGAAGCCAGCACGCCGAGGATGCGGTCGCTGTCGCGCACCGACGAGACTTCCGGGTTGGTCACGATCACCGCGTGGTCGGCGAAGTACAGCGCCATCAAGGCGCCCCGCTCGATGCCCGCCGGGCTGTCGCAGACGATGTAGTCGAAGTCCTTGGACAGTTCGTTCAGGACCTTTTCCACGCCTTCGCGGGTCAGGGCGTCCTTGTCGCGGGTCTGCGAGGTCGGCAGGATCGACAGGTTGTCGATGCGCTTGTCCTTGATCAGCGCCTGGCTCAGCTTCGCTTCGCCGTTGATGACGTTGATGAAGTCGAACACCACGCGCCGCTCGCAGCCCATGATGAGGTCGAGGTTGCGCAGCCCGACGTCGAAATCGATGACGACCGTCTTGAAGCCGCGCAAGGCGAGTCCGGTCGCGAAAGCGGCGGAGGAGGTCGTCTTGCCGACGCCGCCCTTGCCGGAAGTCATGACGATGATCTTGCCCAACGGAGCTTCTCCCACGTTCCTAAATGTTGCCGCCAAGGTCCGGTTACCGGGTTACGCAGATCGGGGTCTGTGCCGGGCACGCTTTGCGTGACACCGTCCTCGCACAGAGGGCCGTTCGACCGAAAGCGCTCAAAAGCGTCATCACTGGGGCTCCATGTGAAGATAGCCGTCGCGCAGGAAGATCTGCACCGGCTTCTTCAGCACGTCGTTCCCAAAATCCTCGCTGACGCGGTACAGCCCGGCCACCGAGACGACCTCGGCCTCCAGGCTGTGACAGAAGATGCGTGCGTTGGTGTCGCCGGACACGCCGGCCAGCGCCCGCCCGCGCAGCGCGCCGTAGACATGGATGTTGCCGTCGGCCACCACCTCCGCGCCGGGGGAGACCGGGGCGGTGATGACCAGATCCGTCTTCTCGGCATAGATCTGCTGGCCGGAGCGCACCGGCTCGGTCACCAGCAGCGCCGGGCGGTAGATCGGTTCGGGCGGCGGGGCCGGGATCGCGGCGGCGCCGGCCTGCGGGTCGGCGGCGGGGGGCGCGGCGGACTCCAGCTTGGCGGCGCGCCCGGCGGGCATCGGGGTCAGCCCGGCGGCGAGCGCCCCCTCGTGGACCGCGCGCGGGCCGCCCCGGAAGCCGACCGGCAGCAGGTACAGCGCGCGCAGGTTGGTCACCAGGGCGGCGATGTCGAAGCGCGGGGTGTCCTCCGTCAGCTCCTCGAAATCGAGGACGACGGGGGCGTTGCGGAAGAAATTGGGCGCCTGTCGGACCTTGACGGCGAGCTGGGTGAAGAAGTCCGGCGACGCCGGATCATTCACCTTCAGCACCATCATGGTGAAGGAATTGCCCCGCAACTGGAACGGACCGTCCCGATCGGCACCCTGCCTGGCGCTGCTCACCGCTGCCATCCTGCTTGTGTTCCTGCCGAATCCGTGTCGTCCGCATGTCTGGGGCCATCGGCCAGGCACCAGGGCGGAAGGGTCAACCACCCGGGTTCTAGCGGCGCGGACCCCATCCGTTCAAGCCTTTCCCGGCGCCGATGGAGTGACAACCGCCGGACACACGCGCCACGGGCCGGAACAGGGCATCCCCGTCCGGGCTGGAGGTCCATGTGTTGCGTCAGCGAAAGGTCTCACCACAAAGTATGGTAATGGAACTCGATTCGCCGGGCAAAGGGTTTTGCGGAACTATGCCCTTTTCGCGCTGCGGCATCTTTCCCTCGCCGCGACACCCGCAGAGATGGTTTGCGATCGACCAGCACATCCCTTCGTCGCGGCCGCTCCGGGTTCCCTCGGCCTCTGGCGGTAGCCCGTCGCCGCCCCGCCGCTCTCTGAGGCTCATCCACAACATCTTGTGTGAATCTTTTGCGATGCCCGCAATTTCGACTGACCTTCGCCGCCGCGCGACCTATGTTTGTGATGTGAGGTTCCTATTCAGACGAAGAGGTCCGCTTGCATCCTGCTTCGTTCCCGAGCGTCCGATTGTCGCCGGCACCCCATGACGGGCGCAGCCGACGGGACGCACGCCTCGCACCGGCAAGCCAGACTCCGGCCACCCTGCTGCACAGCAGCATCGACGACCTCCCGCTCGCGGGAGGTTTTTTTGTGCCCGGAGCCGCCGCCCACCAACGTGACGTTAGGAGAGCGATATGGCCAAACGCCAGACCAAAGGCAGCGCCGTTTCAGCGTCCGAGTCGACGGTCCACCCACTGTTCCCCGCCGCCGGCTGGGACCCCGTGGGCGGCGACGACCGCCGCGACCAGAGCTATCTCCGCAAGGTCAAGCCCCAGAGCCCCAACCAGAAGAGGCTGATGGAGGCGATCAAGGACCATAACCTCGTTGTGGCGCTCGGCCCCGCCGGCACCGGCAAGACCTATCTGGCGATCTCCTCCGCGGTGGAGGCGCTGGAGGAGGGCAAGGTCGACCGCATCGTGCTCTCCCGCCCGGCCATCGAGGCGGGCGAGAGCATCGGCTATCTGCCGGGCGACATGCACGAGAAGATGGCTCCCTTCCTGCGCCCGCTCTACGACGCGCTGAGCGAGCGGCTGGGCGCCAAGCGCCTGCGCGCGCTGATGGCCGACGGCACCATCGAGATCGCGCCGGTCGGCTTCATGCGCGGACGCACCCTGAACAACGCCTTCGTGGTGATCGACGAGGCGCAGAATTGCACCTACGCCCAGATCAAGATGCTGCTGACCCGGCTGGGCTGGCACTCCACCATGGTCCTGACCGGCGACCCCGACCAGACGGACCTTCTGGACAACCTGTCGGGTCTGGCCGACATCGCGCGCCGGCTGGAGGCGGTGGAGGGCATCGCCGTCGTCCGGCTGAGCGACACCGACATCGTCCGCCATCCCCTGGTCGCCAGCATGCTGACCGTGCTCTGAAGACGCCGGCAAACGAAGGCCCCCGATGCATCGCCATCGGTGTGCCGCGCACAACTGAGGGAGGCCTGCGGGCCTCCCTTTCCATTTTTGCGGCGCAGAATGCCTGTCTTTTCGAACGTTTGACGGGATGGCCGCGACCTTTTCTCACCCTGGGTTGATGCGTCTTGACGACGATCAGGACCCCGGAGCAAAAGTAACAAAAAATTTAGCAGAATTACCGGACGGTTTCCGCCCCGTCCGGACCCGGCGCGCGCGCCGAAACAAGAAAATTCCGGAGGATCGTCAGGTGTTCGAGCGCATCAGCATCAAGGGTAAGATCTCCGTCATCCTGGGCGTCGCGGCCGTCGGGCTCGCCCTGATCGCCGCCGTCAGCCTGTTCGGCCTGCGGGCCGAGATGATGAAGGACCGCCAGGACAAGACGCGCAGCGTGGTGGAGGTCGCCCACAGCCTCGTCGCCCATTACGAGGCGATGGAGCGCAAGGGCGCGCTGACCCGCGACGCCGCCCAGGCGGCGGCCAAGGACGCGCTGCGCCGGCTGCGCTACGCCGGCTCGGAGTATTTCTTCGTCGTCGACCGTGCGCAGCGCATGATCATGCACCCGATCCGCCCGGAGATGGACGGGCAGGACCAGTCGCGCACCGCCGACCCGAACGGCAAGCTGCTGTTCGTCGAGATGACCCGCGTCGGTGTCGCGGCGGAGGGCGGCTTCGTCGACTATCTGTGGCCGAAACCCGGTCAGGCGGAGCCGGTGCCGAAGATCTCCTACGTGCGCGGGTTCGAACCCTGGGGCTGGCTGATCGGGTCCGGCATCTATGTGGACGACGTGGCCGCCGCCTTCCGCGAGGCCGCCCTGTTCCTCGGCGGGCTGGGGCTGCTGATCGCCCTGGCGGCGACGGGCATCGCCCTGCTGGTCAGCCGGGCCATCGTCCGCCCGCTGCACGCGATGACCGGGGTGATGCAGACGCTGGCCGGCGGCGACACCGCGGTGACGGTGTCCGGCACGCGGCGCGGCGACGAGATCGGCGTGATGGCCCGCACCCTGGAGGTCTTCCGCAACAACCAGATCGACCTGCGGCGCCATTGGGAGCGTCAGCAGGTGGAGCACCGGGTGACCGGGCAGCGCGCCCGCGCCCTGGAGCGGCTGACCGAGCGGTTCGACGCCACGGTTTCCGCCATGGTCGGGGCGGTCGGACTGGCGGTGCAGGCGCTGGAGAACACGGCGCGCTCGCTGTCCGACACCGCCGACCGCAACATGCGCGAGGCGGCGTCGGTCGCCGGGGCGTCGCAGCAGGCCTCGGTGAACGTGCAGACCGTCGCCGCCGCCGCCGAGGAGCTGAGCAGCGCCATCGCCGAGATCGGCACCCAGGTCGCCACCTCATCGCACATCTCCATGCAGGCGGTGACCGCCTCCCGCCAGGCGAGCGAGCGCATCGACGGGCTGGGCCACGCCGCGCAGAAGATCAACGAGGTCGCCGACCTCATCACCAGCATCGCCAGCCAGACCAACCTGCTGGCGCTGAACGCCACCATCGAAGCCGCGCGGGCCGGCGAGATGGGCAAGGGCTTCGCCGTGGTGGCGGGCGAGGTGAAGAACCTCGCCGGCCAGACCGCCAAGGCGACCGAGGAGATCGCCGCCCAGATCAGCGAGGTCCAGCACGCCTCGCAGGGCGCCGTCACCGCCATCCGCGAGATCGCCGGGATCATCGCCCGCAGCGACGAGATCGGCACCTCCATCGCCGCCGCGGTCCAGCAGCAGGGCGCGGCGACCGGCGAGATCGCCCGCAGCGCGGGAGAGGCGGCGCAGGGCACGCGGCAGGTCTCCACCAGCATCGACGAGGTCTCGGTCTCCGCGCTGGAAACGGAGAAAGCGGCCAACGGCCTGCTCGACGCCGCCGAGAGCCTGGCGCAGCAGGCCGGTGCCCTGCGCGCCCTGGTGGACGCCTTCCTGGTCAATGTGGAGGCGATCAACAGCGCGGAGTTGGCCACCCTCTTCGCCCCCGCCGGCGAGGAGGTCTTCATGCCCTGGAACGACACGCTGGCCGTCGGGCAGGAGGACATCGACAACGACCACATGATCCTGGTGGCGCTGATCAACCGGGCGGCCCGGCGCATCCGGGGTGGCGAAGTGCCGCAGGCCATCGGCTCGGCCATCGACCAGCTCGTCGCCTACACCGTCCTGCATTTCGAGGAGGAGGAGCGGGTGATGCAGCGGTCGGGCTATCCCGACTTCGTTCAGCACAAGGCGCAGCACGACGCCCTGCGCAAGCGCGTGGCCGAGCTGAAGCAGCGCTTCGAGGCCGGGGAGCCGCGGGTCGGCGACGACCTGCTGGCCCTCTTCCGCGACTGGCTGACCGGCCACATCCAGCGCTTCGACAAGCGGATCGGACATCATCTGGCCCACCCGGGCGAACCGGCGCGCAAGGCGGCGTGAGCAACCGGACACGAGGCCGCAGTCCCGATGGACATGATCATCGATGCTCTTCTCGAGGGAGTCGCCTGGCTGATGGCCAAGGGCACGGTCGACTTCGCCGTCTGGAAACCCCGCCTGGCCTGGCTGCTCCTCGCTTTGCTGCCGGGCGGCATCGCTGCCGCCGCGGTCTATGCCGCCACCGGCACCTTGACCGTGACCACCCTAGCGCCGATCGCGCTGGCGGCGGCCCCCGCGGCGCTGGCGCTGCGCTGGGCCGCGCGGCGCCTCTGGTGAGCGCGCGGCGCTCGCTCCTTGGGCAGATTGTCCTCTTGACCTGAACCGTGCGCCGCCCCATTCCAGTCGGTCATGAAAGCCCGACTCATCCGCATCGCCGCCGCCTCCGTCGTGGGGCTCGTGATCGCCGCCGGCATCGCCTGGTGGCAGGTCGACAACGCCTCCAGCACGGTGCAGAGCAGCGTGCCCATCGGCGGCCCCTTCACCCTGACCGACCAGGACGGCAAGACGGTCACCGACGCCGACTATCGCGGCAAATATCTGCTGATCTATTTCGGCTACACCTACTGCCCCGACGTCTGCCCGACGGAGCTGGGCACGATGGCCCGCGCCATGGACCTGCTGGGCGTGCAGGCGGACAAGGTGCAGCCGATGTTCATCTCGGTCGACCCGGAGCGCGACACGGTGGCGCATCTGAAGGACTATGTCGGCCTGTTCCACCCCAATCTGGTCGGGCTGACCGGCACGCCGGAGCAGGTGAAGGCGGCGGCCAAGGCCTACCGGGTCTATTACGCCAAGGCGCCTCAGGAAGGCGGAAAGCCGGAGGATTACTTGATGGATCACTCCAGTTTTCTTTACCTGATGGGCCCCGACGGGCGCTTCCTCGGGGTGTATCCGGCCGGCACCACCGCCGACCGCGTGGCCCAGGATCTGGGCACCCGCATTGCCGGCTGACGGAAAACATGAGCGGAGCCGCGCCCTTTGACCCGGTAATACCAAGGTTTCGGCGCGGTTTTGTTGGGTTTTCAAGCACTTGTATTAAGGGTTTTGCGACTTGACAGGGTTGTGCCCTGTCCGTATGGTCTCGCCGCTTTCGCGTGGCTGCGAGACAACGGGGACAACGAAGCGACATGAGCGACGAAAAGCCCCCGCCGTCTCTGGCAGAGCTTGACGCCCGACTGAAGAAGGCGCGTGAAGGGAAGGAATCGCAGAGCGGTCCGGGGAAATATCACCGGCTGCCGCAGAGTCCTCTCGGCATCGCCTTTCGAATCGGAACCGAGCTGGTCGCAGCCATGATCGTTGGCGTCGGTGGCGGGCTTCTGCTCGACCGCTGGCTCGGAACGGCGCCCTGGGGATTGATCGTCATGTTCTTCCTCGGCGCGGCGGCCGGAATTCTGAATGTCTACCGGGCCATCACCGGGCTCGGATTAGCCCCCGGCTACCGCCGGGCCCGTGAGGATGACAACGAGCGCCCCAACGGCGACGCACACTGAGTGAGGACGACCTTGGATCCGCTGCACCAGTTCCAGATCAACCCGATCCTCCAGATCGTGATCGCCGGGTATGACGTGTCCTTCACGAACTCGGCTTTCTTCATGGTCGTGGCGGTCGCGCTGATCTACGCGCTGCTCGTCTTCGGCATGTCTGGCCGCGCCCTGGTTCCGGGCCGCCTGCAGTCGCTGGCCGAGATCTTCTACGAATTCGTCGCGAACATGGTTCGGGACAACGCCGGGCATGACGCCCGCCCCTACTTCCCGTTCGTCTTCGCGATCTTCATGTTCGTGCTGTTCGGCAACCTCGTCGGCATGATCCCGTTCACCTTCACCTTCACCAGCCACATCATCGTGACCTTCACGCTGGCGGCGACGGTGTTCGTGTTCGTGACCGTCCTGGCCCTGATGAAGCACGGCCTGCATTTCTTCAGCTTCTTCATGCCGCACGGCGCGCCGCTGGCGCTCGCCCCGATCCTGATCCCGATCGAGGTGATCTCCTACCTGATGCGCCCCGTCAGCCTGTCGATCCGACTGTTCGCCAACATGATGGCCGGTCACACCATGCTGAAGGTGTTCGCGGGTTTCACGGTTATGATGATCAGCGGCCTGGGCGCCGTCGGCTTCCTCGCCGGCCTCGTCCCGCTGGCCATCAACATCGCGCTGACCGGCTTCGAGTTCCTGGTCGCGTTCCTGCAAGCCTACGTCTTCTCGATCCTGACCTGCCTCTACATCCGCGACGCGCTGGAACTGCACTGAGCACCAGCGCCAACCCGGATCACCTCGTTACCTTTTCCACCACAGTTCACCCTTACCTAGAGGAATGAGTACCATGGAAGCTGAAGCCGCCAAGTACGTCGGTGCCGGTCTGGCCGTTATCGCCCTCGCCGGCGTCGGCCTGGGTATCGGCAACATCTTCTCGACCCTGATCGGTTCGATCGCCCGCAACCCGGCCGTCCAGCCGAAGGTCTTCCCGATCGGCATTCTGGGCTTCGCGCTGACGGAAGCCGTCGCGCTGTTCGCCCTGCTGATCGCCTTCCTGATCCTGTTCGCCTAAGGCCGGAGCGAACTTTTAATTTCGCTCTGACGCGGCGCCGGGCTCTCGAAGTTTCGGCGCCGCATTCTTGCCTAGGGGGACCGATCCATGCCGAACCTGTTGGCCAAGCGACGGCTGGTCCGCTGGTCGGGTGCTGCGGGCGCCTCGCTCGCCACTCTGACCGTGCTTGCCGGTAACGTCCTGGCGGCGGCGGCGGAGCACGCGCCGGAAGCCGCCCATGGCGGCGAGCACGCCGCCGGCGGCCTGCCGCAGCTCAATCCCGCCACCTTCCCCACCCAGATCTTCTGGCTGGCGCTGACCTTCATCACCCTCTACTACCTCCTGTCCAAGAAAGCGCTGCCGCGCGTGGCCGAGGTTCTGGAGGAGCGCCAGGAGCGCATTTCGCGCGACCTGAGCAAGGCCGCTTCGCTCAAGGAAGAGGCCGAGGCCGCCATGGCCCAGGTCGATCAGTCCCTCGCCGGGGCCCGTTCCGAAGCCCAGGCCCTGATCGCCCAGGTGGCCGCCGAGATCGACGCGAACAACCACGCCCGCCAGGCCCAGTTGAACGCCGAGAACGCCGAGCGTCTGCGCAGCGCCGAGGCGAACATCGCCACTGCCAAGGAGCAGGCGGTCGCCAACGTCCGCGCCATCTCCGCCGACATCGCCCGCGACGTCGCCGGCCGTCTGGCCGGGCTGAACGTCGACGCGGCCCAGGCCGATGCGGCGGTCGCCGCCGTGATCGAGGAGCGCCGGTCATGAACACGCCTGAAATGTGGGTCGCCATCGCCTTCATCATCTTCGCCGCCCTGGTGTGGAAGAAGGCGTCCGGCGCGATCACCGGCCTTCTCGACGCCCGCGCCGAGAAGATCCGTGCGGAGCTGGACGAGGCCCAGCGCCTGCGTGAAGACGCCCAGGCGCTGCTCGCCAACTACCAGCGCCGTCAGCGCGACGCGCTGAAGGAGGCCGAGGCCATCATCGCCCACGCCCGCGAGGAGGCCGACCGTCTCCGCTCGCAGGCCGGCGCCGACCTCGAAGCGTCGCTGAAGCGCCGCGAGGCCCAGGCCATGGACCGCATCGCCCAGGCGGAAGCCGGGGCGCTGGCCGAGGTCCGCAACCTGACCGTCGACATCGCCATGGACGCCAGCCGCCGCATCCTGGAAACCGGCATCCAGCCGGCCCAGGCGGACAAGCTGATCGAACAGTCGATCGCCGAGCTGCCGAAGCACCTGCACTGAGATCGTTGCCCCACCGGCAACAGTCTTTCGAAAAACCCCGGCCTAGGCGCCGGGGTTTTTCTTTGGTCGAATGGTCCGGCAACCCGGAGCCCCTTTCATGACCACGACCCAGCCGGCCACCGCCCTGCCCTCGTCCGCCTTCCCCAGCGTCTTCGTCTCGCACGGTGCCCCCACCCTGATCATTGAGGATTCGCCGGGCCGCCATTTCCTGGCCGGTCTGGGCAAGCGGCTGGGCCGCCCGAGCGCGGTGATCGCGGTGTCGGCGCACTGGACGACCCGCAGCCCGGCAATCAGCGGCGCCACGCAGCCGGACACCATCCACGATTTCTACGGCTTCCCCCGCGCCCTCTACGCCATGCGCTACGCGGCACCCGGCGCCCCGGCGCTGGCCGACCGCGTGCGGGCGCTGACCGGCGCCACCGTGGACCCGGACCAGGGGCTCGACCACGGCGCCTGGGTCCCGATGATGCTGATGTACCCGGAGGCCGACATCCCGGTCGCCCAGCTCTCCGTCCAGCCCGGCGCCACCGCGGGCGACCACATCGCGCTCGGCCGCGCCCTGGCGCCCCTGCGGAAAGAGGGCGTTCTGATTCTCGGCAGCGGCGGCGCCGTCCACAATCTCGGCGACTTCCGCTTCGGCCAGAGTGACGTGGCCGATTGGGCGGAGGAGTTCGCCGGCTGGCTCGACGGGGTGCTGACGGCGGGCGACGAGGCGTCGCTGGCCGGCTGGAAGACGCTCTGCCCGCAGGCCAAGGCGGCGCATCCCACCGACGAGCATTTCCTGCCGCTGCCCGTGGCCTTCGGGGCCGCCGGGGACGCGGTGCGAACGGAGCGGCTTCACGCCGGGTTCGAGCATGGCAGCATCGGCATGCAAGCCTACGCCTTCCACGGCGCGGCCTGAAGCCCTGCGGGAGATGTTTAAAGGGGGCTGAACCTTACGCACTTGTCTGTTTGCGCCGTTGCCGCGCCAAGCTACAATCCGCGCCACCCGTCCGTGCACACGGAGGGGTTTCTGACAACGCCGGGCTTTTCCCGCCCGCAACCTTCGGCCGGATCTCGTGGCTTACCAACGACAGCGCGTACGGGACGTGGCGTGACGCGGAACGGAACCCTGCCCCGGTCCGGCGACGCCCCCTCCTCCCCCGGTGCCCCGGCCCGCCTCGCGCGCTCCCTTCCGGGGGTCGGCCTCCTGCGCCGCCTGGACGAGCTGACGCTCGCCGCGCGCGTCGGGCTGGGCTTCGGCGTGGTCCTGGCCCTGGTCCTTCTGCTGGCGCTGATCGGTGTGGCCTCGCTCTACGGAGTCAGCCGCGAGGTCGGCACCTTCTCCGGCTACGCCGACGCCTCCCAGACCGCCGCCGACCTGGACATCGGCCTGCGCGACCTGGAGGTCTCGGTCCGCGACCATCTGGCCGAGGGCGAGCAGCAGAGCCTGCTCGACGCCGGGCTGCGCCGCGACGGCCTTCTGGAACGGCTGAGCGCCTTGGCCGGGATGGCGCAGGACGCTGCCGACCGCCGTTCGGTAGAGGGCGCGCGCGCGGCGTTGGACGCCTATTGGAGCGGTTTCGAGGCGCTGGTCGCCCTGCGCGGCGAGCGCGCCCGCCTGACCGAGTCGGTGCTGGAGCCGCAGATTTCCCAGATCCGCGCCGGGCTGGGCCGGCTGAAGGACGCGGGCGGCGTCGATTCGGCGGCGCTGGCCGGCGACGCGACCGTCGCCATCCTGATGATGCAGGACCATCTCGGCCGTTACGTCGCGCGGCGCGACGACCGCGACTCGCTGCGCATGCGCGCCGAGCTGGGCAACGCCCGCGCCAAGCTGGCGGAGATGAACCGTTACCTCTGGGTCCCCGGCACCCGCCAGACCATCGACGAGGTGGAGGCGGCGCTGGCCGGCATCGACGGGGTGCTGGACAGCATCGAGGCCTCCCTGGCCGACGAGGACGGGCTGCGCGCCGAGCGGCTGACGCCCAACGCCGCCGCCGTCGCCGCCCACGCGGCGGAGATCCGCCAGCGCAACGACGCCGTCGCGGCGGAACTGCGCGGCGGTCTGGCCGACCAGTCCTGGCGCACGCTGCGCATCGCCCTGTGGGCGGCGCTGGCGGTGACGCTGGCGGGGCTGGCGATGGTTTGGTTCGTCAACCGCCGGGTCGCCCGTCCGGTCGCCGGCATGGCCGCCGCGGTGACCTCGCTCGCCGCCGGGCGGACCGACGTCGCCCTGCCGCCGGACGACGGAGCGGACGAGGTGGCCGTCATGGCCCGCGCCGTCCGCATCCTGCGCGACAACACGGCGGAGATGGAGCGTCAGCGCCAGGAGGCCGCCGACCGGCACGGCCAGCTGCTGCGCGACAAGGAGCGCGCCGACGCCGCCAACGAGGCGAAGACCCATTTCCTGGTCAACATCGGTCAGGAGCTTCACGCCCCGCTCAACGCGATCGTCGCCTCCAGCCAGTCGCTGATGGGCGAGTTGCACCGGCTGGGCGCCGGGGAACTGGCGACCGACATCGAGCAGATCCAGTGGACCGGCGAGCAGATGCTCACCCTGGTCGACGCGATTCTCGATTACGCCCGCATCGAGGCCGGCAACATGGACGTCGTGCTTCAGGATTTCGACGTGCACCGGCTGCTGATCGAGGCGCGGGAGCGCACGCTGCCCGCCGCCGACCTCAACGGCAACGACGTGACGCTCCAGGCCGAGGTTGCGGCGCTCGGCCAGATGTATTCGGATTTCGGCAAGGTCCGGCAAACGCTTCTCAACCTGCTGGACAACGCCTGCAAGTTCACCCAGGGCGGCGCCGTCCGGCTGGCCGCCGAGCGGGTCGAGCGCGACGGCGAGCCCTGGCTGCGCTTCACCGTGAGCGACAGCGGCAGCGGCTTCGCCACCAGCCAGACCGCCCGGCTGTTCCAGCCCTTCGTCCAGGGCGGAACTGGCCAGGGCGGCAGCGGCCCCAGGCGGCGCGGCGCCGGGCTCGGCCTGACGCTGGTCGGCCATTACGCCGCCATGCTCGGCGGCGACATCGAGGTGGCGAGCGAGCCCGGTCAGGGCACACGCGTCACGGTGGCCCTGCCCGCCTACTACCAGCCCCCGGCGGAGGAACGCCCGCTCCAGGTCGGCACCGCCGGGGCGGCCAAGCGCCCGCTGGTCACCGTCGGCCCCTTGCGCCCCGTCGCCCAACTGGCCTCCTGACGCCGGGAGCCGTCAGCCGTCAGCCGTCAGGCCTCGCGCGGGCGGGCGGTGTCCTCCAGCGCTGCACCCTCGTCGGGCGGCAGGCCATACTTCATGCGGCGCATCTTCTCGGCGACGCGCGCGATCTCCTCGGGCGGTAGTATGACCGGCTCGCCCAGCAGGTGGGCGTGGAGATACTGGCGGGCCAGAGTCTCCACCTCCACCGCCAGCGCCAGCGCGCCTTTCACCGTCTTGCCCAGCACGATCATGCCATGGTTGGCCAGCAGGCAGGCCAGCCGCCCCTCCAGCGCCGCGACGACGTGGTCGGACAGCTCCTGCGTCCCGAAGGTGGCGTAGGGCGCGCAGCGGATCGAATCGCCGCCGGCCAGAGCCACCATGTAATGGAAGCTGGGGATGCCCCGGCCATGGACGGCCAGCGCCGTCGCGAAGGTCGAATGGGCGTGCAGCACCACATCCACGTCGGGCCGCGCCTTCAGGATGTCGCGGTGAAAGCGCCATTCCGACGAGGGCCGCCGCCGGCCGACATAGGTGCCGTCGAAGCCCATCTCCACGATGTCCTCTGGCGCCGTCTCGTCATAGGGCAGGCTGCTCGGCGTGATGAGGAAGCCGCCCTCCACCCGCACCGACAGGTTGCCCGATGAGCCCTGGTTGATGCCCGCCCCGTTCATGGCGAGGCAGGTGTCGATGATGGCGCGGCGCTGCGCCGGGTGGGACAGGCTGGTCATGGGCTGCGGTCTCGATTCCGGAACGACGGAGTGCCGAACGGGCCATGGGTGAACGGTGCCTGTCAAGGACGCTCGGTGGGGGAACTGAGGCATGTTCCAATTCCCCTCTCCCCTCCGGGGAGAGGGCTAATCATGCCATCCGAAAGAGGATCATGGGCGCTCGGCGTCGGCCTTGCTCACCAGGCTCCAATGGCGGACCACCGCGTCGTAGCCGGCGGACAGGGCGCCCTGCCCGTCCGGGGTGAAGGCGACCGCCAGGACCGGTTTCTCATGGCCGTGGAAGGAAGCGAGCTGCCGCCCGGTGGCGGTGTCCCACAACCGGACGCGCCGGTCGCCTCCACCGCCGGACAGCAGGGTCCTGCCATCGGGCGAGACCGCGACGGAGGTGACGAAGCCGCTGTGCCCATAGAGCGTGCGCAGGAGGATGCCGGCCTCAAGGTCCCACAGCCGCACCGTCTCGTCGCTGGACGCCGTGACCGCCAGCCGTCCGTCTGGGGACAGGGCCAGACCGTTCACGCTGCCCTCATGCCCTTCCAGAACCGCTTTCTCCTGACCGGTCGCGGCGTCCCAAACGCGGATCTGGAAGTCGTAGCCGGCGGAGACCAGCCGGCCGCCGTCCGGGGTGTAGGCCACGGCGTTCACATTGGCGCCATGCCCCTCCAGCACCCGCAGCGCGGCACCGCTCTCCGGATCCCAGACGCGGATGGCGAAGTCCCAGCCCGCGGAGGCGAAGCTGCGGCCGTCCGGCGCTACCGCCAGACCGGCCACGGTGCCGGTGTGCCCCTCGAAGCGGCGCAGCGGCCGCTCGCTCTTCAGGTCCCAAAGGATGATGGCGGCGTCGCGGCTGCCGGTCAGGGCGCGCGTGCCGTCCGGCAGGAAGGCCACGGCGGTGACGCCAGCGGCGTGCTCGTGGAAGGAGGCGATCTGGGTACCGGAGGCGAGGTCCCAGAGGATGGCCGAATAGTCCCAGCTTCCCGTCAGGACGCGGGTTCCGTCGGGCGACACGGCGACGGCGTTGACCATGGCGCCGTGGCCGATCAGGTCGGCGGCGCGGGACAGCAGAGGGGTGGCAAGGATGGGCGCGACCGCGGCCAGCGCGAGCAGCCGGCGGCGGGTGCGGCACGGTGGATTCCCCGGATGACGCCCTCTCACCATGCCCAAACCGCCTCCCGAAAAGGAAAAGACCGGCGGCCTCGCAGCCACCGGTCAGGGGGTAACAGGTGTCAACGCGGGACGTTCTCGGCGCCCGGCAATCTCAGCGCCAGGTGTGTCCGCGGGCGACCGCGGGGTTGTTGGAGGTCCGGTTCGGCTCGTAGCTGCCGCCCTGGGGCAGGCTGTAACCCGCCGCATGATGGCGGAAGGGCGGAAGCGCGAGACCGGTTGCCGCATCGACGGTCAGGGTGTTGACCATGAAGGCCGCGTTGCCGGCGGTCCCCGGCATCATGGCGGCGACCTTGTAGACGGCGGTGCCGTCCTCCAGCGCCGCCTCGGTCACGCGCAGGACCTGCACGTTGTAGGTCTGCTCGACGATCCGCTTCACCTCGTCCGCCGGCTTGGCCGCCGGAGAGGTCTGGTCGGAGGTCTGGGCGGCGGCCGGAGCGGCGAGCGCCCCGGCCAGCAGCAGGCCGATCAGGAAGGAACGCATGGTTGGTGTCCTCACTCGGCGGGCGCGCGGTGGCGGCCGTGGTGCGAACGCGGAGTCTCTCCCGTCACCTCCTGAACCCACAGCGAGTGGTGCTCGCGCGCCCACTGGAGTTCGACGTCGCCCGTGCCCATGGCGTCGAAGGCGCCTTCCATGCCGACCGAGCCGATGTAGATGTGCGCGATGATGACCGCGGTCAGCACCACCGCCACCGCGGCGTGGATCAGCTGATAGAGCTGCAGGTCGGCCAGCGAGGCAAAGGAGAAGGGCCACAGGAGTTGCACGCCCGTGAAGCCCAGCGCCGCGCCGCCCAGCACCGTCGCCCAGAAGATCACCTTCTGGCCGGCGTTGAACTTCTTCGCCGCCGGATGCACGCCCTTGCTGAACAGGCCGCCGGCCTTCAGCGCCCAGGTGATGTCGTTGCGCTCCGGGATGTTGTGCTTCACCCACATCACGAAGATGAGGAGGATGCCCAGCATGAAGGCGAAGCCCAGGTAGTTGTGGGCGAACTTGCCGTACTGGGTCATCGTGGCGAACGCCTCCGGCCCCAGCAGCGGCAGCACGGTATAGCGCCCGTACAGCACGTTCAGCCCGGTGAAGGCCAGGATGACGAAGCTGCCGGCGGTCAGCCAGTGCACACCCCGCTCGAAGGCGTTGAAGCGCTGGATGGTCCGGCCGGTCTTCTGGCCGTCGATCCGGATGCGCCCGCGCACCAGGAAGAACAGGACGAGCAGCCCGATCATGCCGCCCAGCGCCCAGCCGCCGTAGGTGGACAGCGGGCCGTTGCGGACCGAGCGCCACAGTTCCCCTTCCGACTGCACCAGCACGCCGGCGCTCTTGTTGGGGATGGAGACATAGCCCTGCTCGCCGGAGCGGATTCCCCGCCACATGTCGGTCTTGGAGGTGCCGTCGGCCGGCTGGCTGGCGACCGGCGGGAACGCCTCCGCCGCCGACGCGGCCGATACGTTGGCCATGACCAGCGTCAGCGCCAGCATGGCGACGCCCAGCAGGACGATGTGCAGCGTCCTGCCGACCCCGCCCTTGGAATGATTCGACGTCATTGCGTCAGCCCTTCCCTTGAGAACCGCGCCAATCAGAAACGCTGGCCGGCCGAGCGCTGCTGGAGCGCCTGGACCTGATCCGCGGACAGAGAACTGTCCGCGGCGCCGCGGTAGACGCCCTTCTCCAGATGGATCGGGCGCGCCTGCTCCTCCTCGTTGCACCCCGCCAGAAGCGGGGTGACGAGGAGAAGCGCCATCGCACAAACGGTGCGGCGGATCACGGTCACGACCCCGCCTTCATCTGATAGGCGGTGCCCCAGCCCCAGGCGCCGGACCCGAAGCCGCGGGCGACCACGCGCTCGCGGTAAATGTCCGACACCTTGTCGCCGTCGCCGGCCAGCAGGGCCTTGGTCGAGCACATCTCGGCACAGAGCGGCAGCTTGCCTTCGGCCAGACGGTTGCGGCCGTACTTCCTGTACTCCGCGTCCGTGTTGTCGGCCTCCGGGCCGCCGGCGCAGAAGGTGCACTTGTCCATCTTGCCGCGGGTGCCGAAGTTGCCGGCCTGCGGGTACTGCGGGGCGCCGAACGGGCAGGCGTAGAAGCAGTAGCCGCAGCCGATGCACAGGTCCTTGTTGTGCAGGACCACGCCCTGCTCGGTCTGATAGAAGCAGTCGACCGGGCAGACGGCCTTGCAGGGCGCGTCGGAGCAATGCATGCAGGCGACCGAGATCGACCGCTCACCCGGCTTGCCGTCGTTGATGGTGACGACGCGGCGGCGGTTGATGCCCCAGGGCACCTCGTGCTCGTTCTTGCAGGCGGTGACGCAGGCGTTGCATTCGATGCAGCGGTCCGCGTCGCAGAGGAATTTCATGCGGGCCATGGTGATGAACTCCTAGCGTCTCAGGCCGCCGAGATCCGGCAGAGGGTGGTCTTGGTTTCCTGCATCTGCGTGACCGAGTCGTAACCGTAGGTCGTGGCGGTGTTCGCCGCCTCGCCCAGCACGATCGGGTCGGCGCCCTGCGGGTACTTGGCGCGCAGATCCTGGCCCTGGTAATGGCCGCCGAAGTGGAAGGGCATGAAGGCGACGCCGCGGCCGACACGCTCGGTCAGCATGGCCTTGACCTTCACCTTGCCCTGCTCCGCACCCTCGACCCAGACCATCTGGCCGTCCTTGATGCCGGCGTTGTTGGCATCGAACGGGTTGATCTCGACGAACATGTCCTGCTGAAGCTCGGCCAGCCAGGGGTTCGACCGGGTCTCGTCGCCGCCGCCCTCATACTCGACCAGACGGCCGGAGGTGAGGATGATCGGGTACTCCTTCGACACGTCGCGGTCCTGGATGGACTTGTAGAGCGTCGGCAGACGCCAGGACTTGGTGTCCTTGTAGGTCGGGTATTCGGCGACCAGATCGCGGCGCGGCGTGTAGAGCGGCTCGCGGTGCACCGGCACCGGGTCCGGGAAGTTCCAGGCGACGCAGCGGGCCTTGGCGTTGCCCGGCGGGTTCAGGCCGTGCTTGATCGCCACGCGCTGGATGCCGCCCGACAGGTCGGTGGTCCAGGACACCGCGCCGATCTTCTCTCCGCCGATCTTCTTGATGACGGCCATCTCGGCCTCGGTCAGCTCCCCGGTCCAGCCCAGCTTGTCGAGCATGGCGTAGGTGACTTCCGGGTAGCCGTCCTTGATCTCCGACCCGACCGGGTAGGAGCCCTCGGCGAGCAGCGTCACGCCGTTGCGCTCGACGCCGAAGCGCGCGCGGAAGGCGCCGCCGCCCTCGGCGACCGGCAGGGAGGTGTCGTAGAGGTTGGCCGTGCCCGGATGCTTCATCTCCGGCGTGCCCCAGCAGGGCCACGGCAGGCCGTAATAGTCGCCGTCGCACGGGCCGCCGTTGGCGCGCAGCGTGGTCTTGTCGAAGGTCGCCTGATGCTGCATGTGCAGCTTCAGCCGCTCCGGCGACTGGCCGGTGTAGCCGACCGACCACATGCCGCGGTTCCACTCCCGCGTGGTGTCCTCGATGTCCGGCTCGTTGCCGTGGAGCTTGATGTTCTTGAACATCGGCTCGGCGAAGCCGAACTTCTTGGCGAACAGATACATGATCTCATGGTCCGTCTTCGCCTCGAAGAGCGGCTCCATGATCTTGTCGCACCACTGGACCGAGCGGTTGGACGCGGTGCGCGACCCGACGGTCTCGAACTGGGTGGCGGCGGGCAGCAGGTAGAAGTTGTCCTTGCGGTCGGACAGGACGGCGGTCATCGTCGGGAACGGATCGACGACGACGAGCAGCTCCAGCTTCTCCATCGCCTTCTTCATGTCCGGAAGGCGAACCTGGCTGTTCGGCGCGTGACCCCAGAAGACCATGCCCTTGATGCTCTCGGGCTGGTCCATGTTCTCCTTGGCTTCCAGGACGCCGTCGAACCAGCGGGACACCGGGATGCCGGTGGCCTCCATCAGCTTCTTGTCCTTGAAGCGGGCCAGGACCTCGTCATAGGAGACGTCCCAGACGCGCGCCCAGTGGCGCCACGCGCCCTCCGCCAGACCGTAGTAGCCGGGCAGCGAGTCCGAGGTGACGCCGAAGTCGGTGGCGCCCTGCACGTTGTCGTGGCCGCGGAAGATGTTGGTGCCGCCGCCCGTCACGCCGACGTTGCCCAGCGCCAGCTGGAGCACGCAGTAGGCGCGGGTGTTGTTGTTGCCGATGTGGTGCTGCGTGCCGCCCATGCACCAGACGAGCGTGCCCGGACGGTTGGAGGCCAGCGTGCGGGCGACGCGCTTCAGCTGCGAGCCCGGAACGCCGGTGACCTTCTCGACCTCTTCCGGAGTCCACTTGGCGACCTCGGCGCGGATCTCGTCCATGCCGTAGACGCGCTTGGCGATGTACTCCTTGTCCTCCCAGCCATTCTCGAAGATGTGCCAGAGGATGCCCCAGATCAGGCCGACGTCGGTGCCGGGGCGGAAGCGGATGTACTCGTCGGCCTTGGCCGCGGTGCGGGTGAAGCGCGGATCGGCGACGATCAGCGGGGCGTTGTTCTGCTCCTTGCCCTTCAGGACGTGGAGCATGGAGACCGGGTGGGCCTCCGCGGCGTTGGAGCCGATGAAGAACATCGCGCGCGACTTCTGGATGTCGTTGTACGAGTTCGTCATGGCGCCATAGCCCCACACGTTCGCCACGCCGGCGACGGTGGTGGAATGGCAGATGCGGGCCTGATGGTCGACGTTGTTCGTGCCCCAGAAGGCGGCGAACTTGCGGATCAGATAGGCCTGCTCGTTGCTGTGCTTGGCCGAGCCGAGCCAGAAGACCGAATCCGGGCCGGACTTCTCGCGGATCGCCAGCAGCTTGTCGCCGACCTCCTGGATGGCCTGGTCCCAGGAGATCCGGGTCCACTTGCCGTCCACCATCTTCATCGGGTAGCGCAGGCGGCGGTCGCCGTGGGCGTGCTCGCGCACAGCCGCACCCTTGGCGCAATGGGCGCCCAGGTTGATCGGGCTGTCGAAGCTCGGCTCCTGGCCGATCCACACGCCGTTCTGCACCTCGGCGGTGACCGTGCAGCCGACCGAGCAGTGGGTGCAGACGTTCTTGACCAGCTTGACCGGCGCGCCCGCGGCGGGGGTGGCGGTCACCGCCTCGGCCTTCTTCACCATGCCGAAGGGCATGGTGGCGGCGATGGCGGCGCCACCGGCGGCGATGCCCGAGGTGCGGAGGAACGAACGACGGTCGACGGTGTTACCGGTCAAGCCGGAAACCATCTTCGCCAGCGAACGGCCGCCGGAAGCAGCCGCCTTCTTCTTTGTCAGCATGTGCGGCGGTCCTTCTTAGAAGCGGCTCAGTTCGTAGACCGTCCGGACATGGTCGGTCTCGCGGTAGCCCTGGGCGGGGGCGGGCTCGGCGGCCTGCACCGGCTCGGCACCCGCCACGGCGCCCACGGCGGCGGCGCCCAGCGCGCCGACGCCCAATCCAGCCGCGCGGAACAGGTCGCGCCGCGCCAGCGTGGTCTTTTCCTTCTTGTCCGTCATAGCTTCACCCTATTCTTCGCGGCTTCCCCGAGACTGAAGACCGATGGGACGCCCGGTTTCCGGGCCTTGTTTTGAGCGTTTCCGGACCGGCCTTGTCGTGGACCGGTCTCGTTGTTTGGCTGTCTGTTCGGCGGCGGTGCCGGTGTGCGGTCAGGCCGCCCCGTCACGCCGCCCGATCATGCCGCCATGTCGAAGGCCTTGCCCTCGACCTCCAGATACCGGTGACCCAGCGTGCCCACCGCGCGGTAGAAGGCGGCGGACGGCGTGGATTCCAGATCGGTGAAGAACCGGCCGGCCCAGGAGCCGATGTGGCGGTCGAAGAAGCGGCGCTGCGCCTCCAGATCGGCCGGGGCGTCGAAGGCTCCGGTGATCAGACCCGCCATCATCTCGGCCAGGGCGGCGATGTGGTCTTCGGGTTCCTTCACGTCGTCGGCACGGGCGATGCCCAGCAGCGCCATGTCGCCGCGCAGCTCGGCCAGCGGCTTCTCGTGAAGGAAACCCGTGAGATAGTAGGACCCGTAGGGGGACAGGATGCCGCCGCCGACGCCGATGAAGAGGGTGTTGAACTCCTCCTCCACCGCGGCGGCGTCCGTGCCGCGGGCGGCCTCGGCCAGACCGCGCAGCGCCTGCCCGAGGGGGCTCGCGTCGCCGTCCAGCGCCGACCCGTCCAGCGCCGACAGGGCGGCCAGGAACTCCCCGCCGGGCGGGCGGGCAAGCAGACGCGCCAGCAGCGCGTAGAGCTGCGCCCGCTGCATCTCCTCCGGCGGCAAGGCCGACGGATCGTGTTCACCGGCCACGGACACGGCGTTCATCCCTCCCGACACGACGAAAGGACCAGATCGGCAAAACTCCGGCACCCGGCCCCACCCGTCGCGACAACGGCGGCGCATTGGCTCGCCCGCTGCAGTCTCACGGCGTCATGGGCCGGCGCCCGAGACGCCCTGGACCGACAACCTCATATTGCACCCGCGAAAAGCCTCGCCATATCAGGGGCTTAACATTCAGGATTGGTATATTAAAGGGCAGATTCGCGGTGTTTGTCAACAAAGGTTGACTCAGAAGTGTGCTTACCGCGACTTGGGCTGGACTACCGTTATGCTCTTTTTATCATATCGATACCCGGTTCCTGAGAAGCAGAGGGGGTCTGCTCGGGCTCCGAACCTTCGGGAAGCGCCACGATTTCTTTCCCGTCTTCATCGACGTCGCCCATCTCGCCGGTCGCCTGCTCCGCCTTCTCCGCCGCTTCCTCGGCGGCGTCGAGGAAACCCTTGCCGACGCGGTAGAGCGTCTTCACCGGCGAGGACCCGGTGAACAGGCTGGCGTAGTCGTCGGCGTAGTCCTTCAGCCCGTCGTCGTTGGCGAAAACCGGGTCGGAAGTCCACAGCTTTCGCAGCGCCTGCCGGTGCAGGTCGTCCGGGACCTCCGCCCGCAGGAAGGGGGTGAAGTCGGACTCCAGCGTCAGCTCTTCGACGGGCGGGAGGTCCTTCAGCGGGTCATCGGAATCCGGTGCGGTCTCGGCCGGCTCGGCCTCTGCGTCCACCGGAAGTTGCGCGGGCGGTTCCTCAGGAAGAGGCTTTACCGGCTCCAGGGCGGGGGCGGCGGGCTGCCGCTTCAGGCGGGACCAGCGGGAGAGGAAGGATTCGTCGGTCATGTCGGTGTGTCTCGGGGATCGCCGGACATTGCCCCCACCCTAGCCCTCCCCCGCTCCGCAGGGGAGGGAATCAGCTCCTCCCCCTGCGTCAGCGGGGGGAGGTTGGGAGGGGGGCGCGGCGCCGGAGCCCCATCAAGAATTCATCACCCCTGCTTCGGGAAGTGCCGCTTGCGCTCGCGCTTCACGAAGGGGACATCCACATGGTGCTGCTCGGTGAAGTCGCGGACCAGGGCCGTGACCTCCGGCGGCATCGGCACCGTTTCCACCATCTCCACGCCGCTGACCTGATAGGCCTCGCATTCGTGGGCGGAGGCGGTGACGACGAAGGGCACGACGCCCCCCGGCTCGCCCGTCTCGTCCGGGCGCAGCACGACCCACAGGCGCGGCGGCTCCTGCGACAGGTTCAGCTTGTAGCCTTCGGTGTCGCTGCGGAACAGCTCTAGCGGCAGGGTCGCGGCGTGGAAGTGCGCCCAGCCCTCCCCCTCGCGCAGCAACCGCCAGGGACCGTCGACCGGCGGGGCGCCGGGGATCACCGAGACTGGGCGCCACGCCCACTCCGCCCAGGCGCTGGTGCCCTTGCGGCGCTCCAGCACGATGCCCAGGGCCATCGTCTCGGTTCTGTTCAGCGCTTCACTCATCGGACCAGTCCCGCCGCCATCAGCCGTTCCGCCTCTGCCAGATCGTCGGGACGGTTGGTGTTGAAGAAGGGGTCTACCGGATCGGTGGCGAAGTCGGCAACCGCCAGACGGTATCGGGCGGTCCAGGCGTCCACCTTGCGCATGTCCTCCTCCACCATGGCGCGGCGAAGGTCGTCGGCGAGGTCCACCCGCCACAGCCCGAAGACCGGATGCTCCCGCCCGTCGGAGCGGGCGCAGGCGAGGTCGGCGCCCTCGCGCTCCACCGCCGCCGCCAGACGCGCGACCAAATCGTTGGGGATGAAAGGCGCATCCGTGGCGAAGCTGGCCAGCCAGCGGCAGTCCGGCGCGTTGGCCCGCGCCCATTCCATCCCGGTCAGCACACCGGCCAGCGGCCCGGCGAAGCCCTCCACCACGTCCGCCGCCACCGGCAGGCCAAAGGCGGCGAAGCGCGCCGGGTCGCCGTTGGCGTTCAGCACCAGCGGCCCGACCTGCGGGCGTACGGTGGCGACGATGCGCTCCAGGATGCTGCGCCCGCCGAGCGTGCGCAGGCTCTTGTCGCCGCCGCCCATGCGCCGCGACAGGCCGCCGGCCAGCAGCACGCCGGCAATGCCCTCACTCGTCATCGCGGCTCCCCTTGCGCTGGTGGCGCCCGCCCTCGTCGCCGACCGACGCCGGGTCGGCGTCGAAGTCCAGCCGGTCGGTGCCGGCCAGGGCGAGGAAGCGCTTGCCCTTGGCCCGCCCGACCATGGTCAGGTTGGCCTGCCGCCCAAGCTCCACGCCCCAGGCGGTGAAGCCGGAGCGGGAGATCAGGATCGGGATGCCCATCTGCACCGTCTTGATGACCATCTCCGAAGTCAGGCGCCCGGTCGTGTAGAAGATCTTGTCGTGCGCCGGCACGCCGTGCAGGTGCATGTATCCCGCCACCTTGTCCACCGCGTTGTGCCGCCCGACGTCCTCCATGTAGACGAGGGGGCGGTCGTCCTGGCAGAGCACGCAGCCGTGGATGGCGCCGGCCTCCAGATACAGGCTGGGGGTCAGGTTGATCTTCTTCGACAGGGCGTAGATCCAAGAGGTCTTCAGCCGCGCGTCGGGGTTCAGCTTCACCGACTCGAAGGTCTCCATCACGTCGCCGAAGGCGGTGCCCTGGGCGCAACCGGAGGTCAGCGTCTTCTTCTTGAGCTTCTGCTCGTAGTTCGTGGCGCGCTCGGTGCGGACGACGACGGTGTCAATCTCCTCGTCGTAGTCGATGCCGGTGATCCGGTCGTCGCGCTTCAGCATGTTCTGGTTGAGCAGATAGCCCACCGCCAGATAATCAGGGTAGTCGGCGATCGTCATCATGGTGACGATCTCCTGCCCGTTCAGGTACAGCGTCAGCGGCCGTTCCACGGTGACCGACGCCTCCACCGGGCGCCCGTCCTGATCCAGCCCGGAAACGCGCTCCGTCAGCTTGGGATTCGCCGGGTCCGGCCTTATGGTGAATTCCGAGAGGTCCATGACCGGAAGAGTGGGGAAGATTGCGCGCCGGGGCAAGCGGCGGATGATCGCCTCCCGCAAGACGGAAGCGATGCGGCCCCGATTTGACGCGCGAGCGCTTGGTATGCACGAGTATCCTTATGCATGAGTTCGGTCTGGCCTTCGTCACCGCCTTCCACCTGATCGCCGATTTCGACCCCGGTC
The DNA here is from genome assembly GCF_007827815.1 of Azospirillum brasilense. GTDB lineage: Bacteria > Pseudomonadota > Alphaproteobacteria > Azospirillales > Azospirillaceae > Azospirillum > Azospirillum brasilense_C. Next base: position 46,838 of record NZ_VITH01000012.1, on the reverse strand, counting down.
TGGTGGGGATCGTCGGCCTGTCGCTGCGCGTCAGCCTGACCGCCGTTCTGCTGTCGGCCCTGATCGGCCTGCCGCTGGGCGCCGCCGTCGCCGCCTTCCGCTTTCCCGGACGGCGCGCGGTGACCCTGTTCCTGAACACGGCGATGGGGCTGCCGCCGGTGGTGGTGGGGCTGATCGTCTATCTGATCCTGTCGCGCTCCGGCCCGCTGGGCGTGCTGGGGCTGCTGTTCACCCCGACCGCGATGATCGTTGCCCAGACCCTGCTGATCGTCCCCATCGTCGCCGCCCTGACCCGCCAGATCGTCGAGGATCTGCTGGTGGAGTATGGCGACCTGCTGAGGGTGATGGGGACCGGGCCGGTGACCACCCTGTTCACCCTGCTGTCGGAGGCGCGCTGGAGCCTGCTGACCATCGTGCTGGCCGGCTTCGGCCGGGCCTCGGCCGAGGTCGGAGCGGTGATGATCGTCGGCGGCAACATCGACCGGGTGACCCGCGTCATGACCACCTCCATCGCGCTGGAGACCAGCAAGGGCGACCTGCCGCTGGCGCTCGGCCTCGGGGTCATACTGATGACGCTGTCGCTGTCGGTGAATTTCGCCGCCGCCATGGTGCGGGAGACGCGGCGGGCCTGAGCCACCGCCACGATTCTGGAAAATTTGCAAAGCCCTTCGAACTTTCCCATAGTCGCCGCCACAGCCCGCAACCAAGGCGGGCGAGAATCTGGAGAGGGATAGTCCGATGCTGCGCCGTTCTTTCGTGCTGGGATGCGCCGCCGCGGCGGCTCTGCTGCTCGGCTCCGTTCAGCCGACCACCGCCGCCGACCGCTTCATCACCGTGGCCTCGACCACCTCAACCGAGGATTCGGGGCTGTTCAAGTCGATCCTGCCGAAGTTTACTGAGAAGACCGGGATCGAGGTCCGCGTGGTCGCCAAGGGCACCGGCCAGGCCATCGACATCGCCAAGCGCGGCGACGCCGACGTGCTGTTCGTCCATCACAAGCCGTCGGAGGACAAGTTCGTCGCCGAGGGCTTCAGCACCGAGCGCAAGCCGGTCATGTACAACGACTTCGTGATCGTCGGGCCGAAGGCCGACCCGGCCAAGGTCGGCGGCAGCAAGGACGTGTCCGCCGCGCTGAAGAGCATCGCCGCCGCCAAGGCCCCCTTCGTGTCGCGCGGCGACGACAGCGGCACCCACAAGTCGGAGCAGGCGCTGTGGAAGACCGCCGGCGTCGATCCCACAACGGGTGACGGCTGGTACCGCGCCATCGGTCAGGGCATGGGCGCCACGCTGAACACCGCCGCCGCGGTGAGCGGCTACGCCATGACCGACCGCGCCACCTGGCTCAGCTTCAAGAATCGCGGCGACCTCGACATCCTGGTGGAGGGCGACAAGCGCCTGTTCAACCAGTATGGCGTGATGCTGGTGAACCCGGCCAAGTTCAGCCACGTCAAGGCCGCCGACGGGCAGGCCTTCGTCGATTGGCTGGTCTCCGCCGAGGGCCAGCAGGCCATCGCGGACTACAAGATCAACGGCAATTCGCTGTTCTTCCCGAACGCCAACGAGCCGGGCGCCTGACCGGCCTCCACTCCACGGACACGAAAAAAGGCGCAGCCTCACGGCTGCGCCTTTTTTCGTGTGGCGGAAAAGAGACGGCTTACAGCTTCTCGTTCGGCGACACCGGGACGCAGCGGTGGCCGCTGCGGGTCAGTTCCGAGCAGACCTTGCGGGCGGTCCCCTCGTCCAGCCCGACCATGCGGGCGCGGTAGACGGTGGCGCCGTTCGCCTTCACCGGGGTCACCGCCGGCTTGGCGGCGCGCAGCAGGAAGGGCGCCTGCTTGGTCGCCTGGGAGAGCGCCCGCTTGCTGGCCTCCCGCGTCGAGAAGGCGCCGACCTGCACGCCCCACTTCGACCCGTCGACCTTCGTGTCGGCGTCCTCGTCGCGGGCGCGGGCCGGCGGACGGACGGCGGCGGGGGTCGAGACGGTGGAGGCGAGCTGCGCGATGGTCTCCGGCTTGGCCGACGGCCTGCCCTTGGCGGTGGCGCGCGGCGCGTCCTCGTCCCCGGCGCGGGCGACGACCGGCGCCTCGGAGCCGCGACTCGGCTTGTCGAACGCCTTGTCGAGGATTGCCTCCATGCGGGCGTCGCGCGAGGCCGCCGACTTGCCGCCCAGCACCACGGCGACCAGCCGGCGCCCGTCGCGCACCGCCGACGCCGCGAGGTTGAAGCCGCTGGCCACCGTGTAGCCGGTCTTGATGCCGTCCATGCCCTCGTAGCGCGACATCAGCCGGTTGTGGTTGTTCAGGCTGCGCCCGCCATAGACGAAAGCGCGCCGGCTGAAATAGGGATAGTAGCGGGAGTGGTCGGACAGCATGGCCCGCGACAGGATCGAAAAGTCGCGCGCGGTGGTCACCTGCTGCATGTTCGGCAGGCCGTTGGAGTTGCGGAACACGGTGTTGCGCATCCCCAGTTCGCGGGCCTTGCGGGTCATCATCTCGGCGAACTTCGCCTCGCTGCCGCCCAGCGCCTCCGCCAGCACGACCGAGGCGTCGTTGGCCGATTTGGTGACCAGCCCGAGGATCGCCTGCTCCACCCGCAGCGTCTTGCCGGCGCGCAGCCCGAGCTTGGTCGGCGACTGCGCCTCCGCCCAGGCCGAGACCGGCAGCGCCTGATCCAGCCGCAGCCGCCCCTCGTCGAGCGCGTCGAAGGTCAGGTACAGCGTCATCATCTTGGTCAGCGACGCCGGATAGGTCAGGGTGTCGGCGTTCTCCTCGTGCAGCACCTCACCCGTGCGCGCGTCGACGACGATCGCCGCGTATTTCGCGGCCAGCGCCGGCAGCGGCGCCAGGACGGACACCGCCAGCACCGCCAGGGCACCGCACAGCCCCCGGCCGCACAGACCCCGAACGAAAGGGGTAATGCTGAAGGCACTTCTCAGAGTCGAACGTCCATTCGCCAAACGTTCTGTGGCCTGTTCCCCCTCCGTTTCGCGCCCGCTCCAAGCGAACGCCAAAAGCAGGCTTCGAACGGTCTGGCCCGTTACGTTCATGATGCCCCCGCCAAAGGCTAATACTTGCTGTTTGGCGCAATGGTAAATTCCATGGAAATCAGTGTCTAGCGACAATTCGTTAATTTGCCGCTTTGATTTCTTCGGTGGCGCTGTGACGAAATTGGATGAGGCGTGGACCCGTCGGGGGCGAACCGCGTTGAAGGAGCGCGACCGCCGATCCATCTTCCCGGAAGCGCAGGACCTTTTCCCCCTCCCGACTGGACGCGAGGCACCTCATGACCCGCCCGCCCGAGCGACGCCCGACGACTCCGCGCGCTGCCCCACGGGACGGACGTAGAGGACGGATTGCGACGGTGATGGGGCTGGGGGTGGCCGCTGCGGTTCTTCTCGCCGGCTGCGCCTCGGTCGGGCCGACCGACAACCCGGTGGCGCGCAAGCTCACCTGGGTCAGCTACCTCAACGGCGACGACCTGCGCGCCGCCTGCACCAAGGGGGAGACCGACCGCTACCGGCTGGTCTTCAACGCCGATTACCAGAAGCATGTGCGGACCTACGACATCGTCGGCGACCGCGGCACCGGCGGCGCGCTGGTCGAGGCGCGTGTCCTGGAGGCCACCGACCTCGCCCGCATCGACCTGGACGACCCGGCGGCGGTCGCCCGCGGCCCGGTCGCCAAGGCCCAGCTCTCGCCGCGCCAGTTCGCCCTGTTCGTCCTGCGCCTCTACGAGAGCGGCGCCTTCGAGCCGGCGCCGAGCGGGGTGCGCCTGCCGTCCAACGGCGTCTATTGGCTGATCAACGGCTGCCGGCGGGGAAGCTGGTTCTTCAACGCCTACCCTTACCCGTCCGACCGCTTCTCCGACATCCGCTTCGACGGGCCGCTGAAGGAGCTGGACGGCAGCGCGCAGGGGACCGGCGTGCCCTACCCCGCCCTGCCGCGCCCGCAGGACGCGCCGCGAACCCTGCCGACCGGCGGGCAGGTGGACAGCGCCGGCGTGGTGTTCGAAGTGCAGGTGGGCCGCGACGGGCTGATCGGGCCGACCGCTCCCTTCGGGACGTGGCTGTTCGCCGGGAAGTAGCGGGCAGGGCTGACATCGCCCCCTCCCCGGCCCTCCCCCGCTGCGTGGGAGAGGGAGATCAGTCCCCTCCCCTGCGATAGCGGGGGAGGGTTAGGGAGGGGGCAAGGCTTCACACCTCAGACCACCTCTTCCTCAGCGACATCCGCACGCGCGCCGGCGGCCAGCAGCGTGTCCACCCACGGACCGTCCGGCATGCGCCGGGCCAACTCGGTGATGTTGCGGTTCCACCACAGGCGCTGCTCGACCAGATCGTCGTAGTCGAAGTTCGACTGGCGCCACAGCCGCTCCTGGGCGTTGAAGGTCACCATGTCGATGGGGAAGCCGACATCGTTGGACGAGAAGCGCGTGCTGTCGAACGACAGGTAGGCGATCTTCAGCGCCGTCTGCATGTCCGTGCTGTAGGACAGCGCGCGGTCCAGGATCGGCTTGCCGTAGGCGGTGGCGCCGATCGACAGGTAGGGCGTGCGCTCGTCCACCTCGATCCAGTTGCCTTCCGGATAGACCAGGAACATGTAGGGCTCGCGGTCCTCGGCGAGCTGTCCGCCGATGATGGCGTGCAGGTTGAAGGCCAGCTTGGACGCCTCCAGCGCCTCCTTGTCCTCCGCCGCCACCTGGCGCAGGCAGGCGGTGAAGGCCGACAGCGCGTCCAGCATGGTCGGGTAGGTCTCGCCGCGGCGGCGGGACATGTCGCGACGCAGGTAGGCCAGCGTCTTGTCGCGCACGCTGCGCAGGCCCGAATTCAGGATGAAGAAGCGGTCGCCGCCGCTGCCCACCATGGTCACCTTGCGCGCGGACGAGAGCTGCGAGCCGCTGGTGATGCGCCCGTCGGACAGGCCGATCAGGCCGTCGCGGGTCTTGATGCCGAGGCAATAGGTCATGAAAGAACGTTCCCGAACTGAAAGCTGCGACGTTCCGCCGCGGTTGGTCTGACCTTTGGCCGAAGCGCGTCCCTTCGGCGGGCAGGGTAGGATTGGGCAGGATCGGCGGTAAAGCTTTCGTAAAGGCTCCGCCCAGTCGAGCCGAAGTGGATCGGATTTCCCATGGGGCGGAACGGTGGGCTTGCGCCGTACCGCCCAAGCAAAGGGACCGGGCTCAACTGATATATTGTGCGACGCACAAGATTCTTTGTTGACTCCACGGACATCTGCCCATAGTTTAGCCATTGCTGCAGTGCAGCATTTTTCCGGTCCGGCATCGCTCCGGACCACACCCAACGCAGCCGGTCTGCGCCCCGCTGGCGGACGGTCCGCCGGTCCGGGTATTGCGCGCCGGGCTTCGACGAAGGAAGGAACGCAAGGCATGACGACCGTGACGAAGGCCAAGCCGGCCCCCGCCCCCACCCAGGCGTTCGAGAACGCCGCCGCCCAGGCCAAGGAGCAGGTCGAGGGCTTCGTCAAGGCCGGCCAGGAGCAGGCCGCGAAGACGTTCGAGCAGACCGCCTCCGCCACCAAGGAGCAGGTCGAGAAGCTGTCCGCGCAGCTCCTGAAGATCTCCTCCGAGCTGCAGGCCCTGAACAAGGCCAACGTCGAGGCGCTGATCCAGAGCGGCAGCATCGCCACCCAGGGCGCGGAGGAGCTGACCCGCGAGGTGACCGCCTACGCCCAGGCCTCCTTCGACAAGTCGGTCACCACCGGCAAGGCCCTGTTGACCGCCAAGTCACTGAAGGAGGTCGTCGATCTCCAGAGCGAGTATGTGAAGGCCAGCTTCGACGCCTTCGTCGCGGAGTCCTCCCGCCTCCAGGGCATCGGCACCCGCGTCGCCACGGCGGCCCTGACCCCGCTGAAGGACCGCGTGTCGGTCACCGTCAGCACGCTGTCCAAGCCGATCGCGGCCTGATCCGCCGGCACGGCGACACCACGGAGCCCGGCCGTCCCCCGACGGCCGGGCTCCGCGCGCAAAGGGGCCTCCGGGACGCGTCAAAGTTTTTGTGCACCGCACAAAATCCCGTTGACAAGCGCAAGCGCCTGCCCTAAGTTTAGTCATGTTGCATTGCAGCATCGACCCGACGCCCGAAACCACGGGGTCGCTGGTCGGATCATCCGCGCGGTCGCCAATCGGTGGGTCCGGCGCGGGTCAACCCGATGAAATTCGAGGAGCCGTTCCATGACCGACAAGTTCGCCGCCGCCACCAAGACCTTCGAAGACGCCGTCTCCGCCGCCAAGCAGAACGTGGACGGCCTGGTCAAGGCCCAGCAGGAGCAGTTCGAGAAGGCCTCCGCCCAGCTCCTCAAGGGCTTCGACGAGCTGACCGCCCTGACCAAGGGCAACGTCGACGCCGTCGTGAAGTCGGGCACCATCGTCGCCAAGGGCGCCGAGGAAGCCGGCAAGCAGGTCGCCTCCTTCACCCAGTCCTCGCTGGAAAAGAGCGCCGCCACCGGCAAGGCCCTGCTGGCCGTCAAGACCGTCCAGGAGCTGGTCGAGCTGCAGAGCAGCTTCGCCAAGGCGAGCTTCGAGACCTTCGTCAAGGAGAGCGCCAAGCTGCAGGAGCTGTCGCTGAAGACCGCCAAGGACGCCTTCGCGCCGATCAACGACCGCCTCCAGGTCACGGTCGAGACGCTGTCCAAGCCGGTCGCGGCGAAGGCCGCCTGATCCCGGCCGGTCCCAGACGTCAGCCTGAGACAAAATGTCCCGGAGCCAGCAATTCCATAGACCCGGCCGCGAGGCCGGGGCGGCTCCCACCTCCGTCGCCCCCGGGACGCTACCGTCCGGGGGTGCGGACGGCGCAAGGCGGTACCGCTTTAAATCCTGCCGCCTCACGGCATTGTGAAGTTCCGGGTAAGCCCGGCGGTTTCGACCGCCGGGCTTGTTTGTTTTGGGTGCGGTGGACATGTACAGGATGCCGGCCGTGCCATTTATGGCACGACGGTGCGGCCATTCCGCCGCAGCGCACGGGTTTATCCACCAATTCCGGGGTAGCCGGGCAGGTCTTGTTCCGAATGGGCCTCTCCCAAATGGGGACTCACCGAAAACGGCCCCTTCCCACCGCGCCCGGAGTTCTCATATCATTCATGCGACGTACATCGCGATGTTGACCTGTTGAGACCATGGCCGAAAACGACAAGCACGGCGACGAGGGCACCACCACGGGCGTGGTTATCAAAACCAAGCCTAAGACTAAAAAGCCCTCGATGTATAAGGTCTTGATGTTGAACGACGACTACACACCTATGGAATTCGTCGTTCATGTCTTGGAGCGCTTCTTTGCCAAGTCGCGCGAGGAGGCTACGCGGATCATGCTGCATGTGCACCGGCGGGGTGTGGGCTTGTGCGGCGTGTTCACCTACGAAGTGGCGGAGACGAAAGTCACGCAGGTGATGGACTTTGCGCGCCAGAACCAGCACCCGCTGCAATGTACGCTAGAAAAGGATTAAGGCCACAGATGCTGTCGCGTAACTTGGAACAGACGCTGCACCGAGCCCTGGCCCATGCGAACGAGCGCAGGCACGAATACGCGACGCTCGAACACTTGCTGCTCGCATTGACCGAGGATGCCGATGCCATGGCCGTCTTGCGCGCTTGTGGGGTCGATCTGGACCGACTGCGCGCCGAACTCTCGGATTACCTCGACAACGAGCTTGCGAACCTGATCACGAACAGGCCCGATGATGCCAAGCCGACGGCTGGCTTCCAGCGGGTGCTGCAACGCGCGGCCATCCACGTCCAGTCGTCGGGGCGTGAAGAGGTGACGGGAGCAAATGTGCTCGTCGCCCTGTTCTCTGAACGCGAAAGCCACGCGGTCTATTTCCTGCAGGAGCAGGAGATGACCCGTTTCGACGCGGTGAACTACATCTCTCACGGAATCGCGAAGGCCCCGGGCCGCTCGGAAGCGAAGCGCGTTACCGGAGCCGACGAGGACGCGGCGGCGGAGAAGGTCGTGAAGAAAGGCAGCGAAGCCCTAGAGGCTTATTGCGTCAACCTGAACAAGAAGGCGGCCAGCGGGAAGATCGATCCGCTGATCGGACGGGAGCAGGAGGTCGAACGGACCATCCAGATCCTGTGCCGGCGGTCGAAGAACAACCCGCTGTATGTCGGTGACCCCGGTGTCGGCAAGACCGCCATCGCCGAGGGGCTGGCCCGCCGCATCGTCCATGGCGAGGTTCCGGAGGTGCTGAAGGGCGCCACCATCTTCGCGCTCGACATGGGCTCCCTGCTCGCCGGTACGCGGTACCGCGGCGACTTCGAAGAGCGCCTCAAGGCCGTCGTCTCCGAACTGGAGGCCACGGAAGGTGCCGTCCTCTTCATCGACGAGATCCACACGGTCATCGGCGCCGGTGCGACCTCGGGCGGTGCGATGGACGCCTCGAACCTGCTGAAGCCGGCCCTCGCCTCCGGCTCGCTGCGTTGCATCGGTTCGACGACCTACAAGGAATACCGGAACTATTTCGAGAAGGACCGGGCGCTCGTCCGGCGCTTCCAGAAGATCGACGTCAACGAGCCGACGGTCGAGGATGCGATCAAGATCCTCCAGGGGATCAAGACCTACTACGAAAAGCATCACCGGGTGAGCTACACCAACGACGCGATCCGTTCGGCGGTGGAGCTGTCCGCGAAGTACATCGGCGACCGCAAGCTGCCGGACAAGGCCATCGACATCATCGACGAGGTCGGCGCCGCGCAGATGCTGCTGCCGGAGAACAAGCGGAAGAAGAAGATCTCCGTCAAGGACGTGGAGGCGGTGGTCGCCAAGATCGCCCGCATCCCGCCGAAGTCGGTCAGCCGCGACGACAAGGAGACGCTCCTCAACCTGGAGCGCGACCTGAAGACCATGGTCTTCGGCCAGAACAAGGCCATCGACGCGCTGGTCTCCGCCATCAAGCTGGCCCGCGCCGGCCTGCGCGAACCGGAGAAGCCGATCGGCAACTACCTGTTCACCGGCCCGACCGGCGTCGGCAAGACCGAGGTGGCCCGCCAGCTCTCCCTCACGCTGGGCATCGAGCTGACCCGCTTCGACATGTCGGAGTACATGGAGCGGCACACGGTCTCCCGCCTGATCGGCGCCCCTCCGGGCTATGTCGGGTTCGACCAGGGCGGCCTGCTGACCGACGCCATCGACCAGCATCCGCATTGCGTGCTGCTGCTCGACGAGATCGAGAAAGCCCATCCGGATCTGTTCAACATCCTGTTGCAGATCATGGATCACGGCAAGCTGACCGACCACAACGGCAAGACGGTGGACTTCCGCAACGTCATCCTCATCATGACCTCCAACGCGGGCGCCTCGGACATGGCCAAGCCGGCCATCGGCTTCGAGCGCGAGCGTCGGGTCGGCGAGGACATGGAAGCGGTCGAGAAGCTGTTCACGCCGGAGTTCCGCAACCGTCTGGATGCGATCATCCCCTTCGCGCCGCTGACCCAGGAGGTCATCAACCGCGTGGTGGACAAGTTCATCATGCAGATGGAGGCGCAGCTCGAGGACCGCGGCGTCACGATCGAACTCGACGATCAGGCCCGCGAGTGGCTGGGCAAGAAGGGCTACGACCCGCTCTACGGCGCGCGTCCGCTGGGCCGCGTGATCCAGGAGCACCTGAAGAAGCCGCTGGCGGAGGAGCTGCTGTTCGGCAAGCTCGCCAAGGGCGGTCTGGTCAAGGTCACCGTGAAGGACGACAAGCCCGCCTTCGAGTACACCGAGGGGTCGCGCAAGCGGCGCTCCGGCGACGAGGACGAGGACGAGGTCGTGCACGAACTGGCGGAATGACGCCGGCTCGCACGGAACGCGAAAAAGGGGGCCGCAAGGCCCCCTTTCTTTTTGTCCGGTCGGCGGGCCGCCGGGCGGTTATTCCTCGACCATCATTCCTCGACCACGACGACCGCGTCGTTGGACGCCTTCATCAGGACGATGCCGTGCAGGCAATCGCGCTCGGCCGTGTAGCCCTCGCTGCTGACGGCGATGACTTCGCCGTTGGCGGCGTGGAAGGTCCAGCGCCATTCGTTGCGGTGATCCTTGTAGACCTTGTACTTGGAAGCCTTGGCCGTGGACATGTTTTCCTCCTCACCATCGGTCTGATATCGACGGTGGAGGCGGCACGAATGTGAAGGGCGGACGGTTGCATTCCTGACGCCCCATCGCGGACACTCGTCCCGGCGGCGCCACCAGACAGACCCCCAAAAACGAAGAACAAGGAAACGCACCATGCCCCTGCCCTTCCTGAGCGGACTGCGCGTCATCGACCTCGGCCAGTATCTGCCGGGGCCCTACGCCGCCCAGATGCTGGCCGACCTCGGCGCCGAAGTGGTGAAGGTGGAGCCGCCGAGCGGCGACCCGCTGCGCCGGATGGGTCCCACCGACGCCGACGGCACGACCGCCGCCTACAAGCTGCTGAACGCCGGCAAGACGGTCATCCGCCTGAACCTGAAGGACGAGGGCGACCGCGCCGCCTTCGAGACCTTGATCGTCGGGGCCGACGCCCTGGTGGAAAGCTACCGCCCCGGCGTGCTGGACAAGCTGGGGGTGGGCCACGCCCGGCTGCGCGCGCTGAACCCAGGGCTGGTCCACGCCAGCCTGTCCGGCTGGGGCAGCGGCGGTCCTTACGCCCGGCGGGCCGGCCATGACCTGAACTACATGGCGGTCGGCGGCGGCCTGGACTCCTCGGGCACGCCCGACCGCCCCTCGATCAGCCACCCGCCGGTCGCCGACTTCGCCTCGGCCCAGCAGGCGGCGCTGGCGGTGGTCGCCGCCCTGTTCGGGCGCCAGCGCAGCGGCGAAGGCTGCTTCCTCGACCTGTCGATCATGGAGACGGTGCTGGGCTGGCAGGGTTTCAACCTGACCGCCGACGCCCGCGGCGAGGTGCCGGGGCGCGGCGAGGCGCTGCTGTCCGGCGGGGCCGCCTGCTACCGCATCTACCGCACCGCCGACGGCCGCTTCGCCACCCTGTCGGCGCTGGAGGCCAAGTTCTGGCAAGGCTTCTGCGAGGCGGTGGGACGGCCCGACTGGACCGCCCGGCAGGGCGACCCGTTGCCCCAGAGTGACCTGATCGCGGAGCTAGACGCCCTGTTCGCCAGCCGCAGTCTCGCCGATTGGAAGGGGTTGCTCGACCCCGTGGACTGCTGCTTCGAGGCGCTGCCGACGCTGGCGGAGATGCCGGACCACCCGCACATCGCCGCCCGCGGCCAGATCCGCGTCACGCCGGGGCCGGAGCCGTTGGTGGAGACCCTGATGGGCCTGCGCGTCGACGGCGGCACCCCGCCCGAACGCGCGCCCTTGCGCGATTCCACCGCCGCCGCGGTGCTCGCCGCCTGGAAGTAACGGTTACAGGGCGATGAGGGGGCCGCCGCCGTCGCGCGGCGGCCGCGTCTCCAGCGGGCCCCTGCGGGCGCCCATCAGGCTGGCCTTCGACAGGTTCGCCGCCGCATCGTCGCAGCCGCGCAGGTCGGCGGAGGCGAGGTTGGCCATCTCGAAACTGGCGCCGGCCAGCTTCGCTCCGGTCAGCCGGGCGCCGCGCAGGTCGGCGGCGGTCAGGGTGGCGCCGGTCAGGTTGGCCGGCCAGCTCCGCCCGGTCGGCGTGCCGTCCGGGTTGCGCAGGTCCACCATGCCGAGGTCGGCGCCGTGGAGGTCCGCCCCGGTCAGGTCGGCGCCGCTCAGGTTCGCCCCGGTCATGACCGCCTGGTCGAGCCGCGCCCGGCGCAGGCTGGCCCCGCCGAAATCGGCCAGCGAGAGCGAGGCGTTGGACAGCCGGGCCTCGTCCAGGTTGGCGTCGCGGAACACCCCGCCCGACAGGTCGCAGGCGGTCAGGTCCAGCCCGCGCAGGTCCATCCCGGTGAAATCCGCCCGCAGCCCGGCCCCGCCGCCGCTGTTGATCCACAGGATGTGGGCGTCCAGCACGCCGCGCACCGGCGTCGGCAGGGCGTCGGCGTTGCGCATGTAGACGGCGCCGCTCAGGTTGGCGCCGTGGGTGTCCGCCACGGTCAGATCGACGTTGCGCAGGGTCGCCTCGCGCAGGTCGGCGTTGCGCAGGACGGCGCGGGTCAGGTTGGCGCCGTTCAGCACGGCGCGCTTCATCTTGGCCCCGCTGAAATTCGCCTCGGTCAGGTCGGCACCGGCCAGATTGGCGGCGAACAGGTTGGCGTTGCTGAAGTCACCGCCGGCCGTCGAGGCGTTGGCCAACTCGGCGTGGCTGAGGTCGGCGCCCTTGAAGCTGACGCCGTCCAGCCGCGCGTCCTTCAGGTTGGCCGGCCGCCGCTCCTCCTCATCCTCGTCGCGCCCGGCGCGGTGCACCATGATCTGGCCGGGGCGCAGGTCAGCCCCCTCGAAGTCGGTGCGGGTCAGGTCGGCCTTCAGAAAGTTCGCCCCGCGCAGGTCCGCCCGCGCGAAGGAGGAGCCCACCAGCTTCGCCCGGCTGAAATTCGCCCCGAACAGGTCGGACATGGCGAAGCTGACCTCCTCGAGCTGGGCGTCGGAGAAATTGCCCTGGGTGAGGATGGCCGTTTGCAGATTGAAGCCCTTCAGGCGCAGCCTCGACAGATCGACGCCCTTCGCCTGAAGGCGCACCCCGCCCGGCTTCAGTTTGAGATAGAATAGATGGTCCCGCACCTGCTTCAGGAAATCCATGGTGCGGTCGGTCATCGGGCGGGTCCGTCGGTCGGCTGGTCCCGCCCACACTACGCCTTGCGCAGGGGCAGTAAAGGGGAAATCCCCAATCGTCCGCCGCCCCTGCAATGCCCCGTGCGCATGCCGGGCCGAGGCTGTCGAACAGTCACTAAACGATTGAACCACAACGCGGTTGGGGCTTGGGAGAGGGAAATCATGACGAGTTTCGATACCGATTGCCTGCGCCGCGCCATCGCGCTCAGCCGCACACACATGCAGGGCAACGCCGGCGGCCCCTTCGGCGCGGTCATCGCGCGGGACGGCCGGATCATCGGCGAGGGCTGGAACTGCGTGACCTCCAGCAACGACCCGACGGCGCACGCCGAGGTCGTCGCCATCCGCAACGCCTGCCGCGACCTCGGCAGCTTCAGCCTCGCCGGCGCCACCGTCTACACGAGCTGCGAGCCCTGCCCGATGTGCCTGTCGGCCATCTACTGGGCGCGGATCGGGCGCATCGTCTACGCCAACGGACGCGACGACGCGGCGGCCATCGGCTTCGACGACGCCTTCCTCTACACCGAAATCGCCCTGCCGCTGGAACAGCGGGCGGTCCCCATGCAGCGTTTGCTGGCCGACGAGGCGCGCGCGGTCTTCGACGAATGGGCCGCCCGGCCCGACCGCGTTCCCTACTGATCCGCCGCAATCATTCCGATGCGCCATCCTGGCGGTAGGGGGACAGCTCCATCAGCGCCTCCCGCTCCGCCGCGACGCCGGGCCGCTCGCGGCGCAGGTAGTCAGCGATGGCGCGGTGGAAGCCGGGGTCGGCCACCCAGTGGGCGCTGTAGGTCGGCACCGGCAGATAGCCGCGCTGGATCTTGTGCTCCCCCTGGGCGCCGGCCTCGACCCGGCCGAGGCCGCGCTCGATGGCGAAGTCCAGCGCGCGGTAGTAGCACGCCTCGAAATGCAGGAAACGGTAGCTGCCGTCGGAGCCCCAGTTGCGGCCATAGAGGGCGTCGGCCCCGATCAGGTTCAGGGCGCCGGCCACCCATTCCCCGTTGTCCTCGCACATCACCAGCATGACCCGGTCGGCCATGGTCTCGCCCAGAAGCCGGAAGAAGGCACGGTTCAGATAGCCGCCGCCCCATTTCCGGTCGGCGGTCTCCAGATAGAAGCGGTGGAAGGCGTCCCAATGCTCCGGCTTCAGGTCGGCGCCGGTCAGGCTGTGAAGCCGGACGCTGCTCTCCGCCACCTCGCGCCGCTCCTTGCGGATGGCCTTGCGCTTGCGGCTGTTCAGCGTTCCCAGGAAATCGTCGAAGCTGGCGTAGCCGCGGTTCTCCCAATGATACTGCACGCCTTCCCGCAGCAGCCAGCCGGCCGCGCCGAGACGGCGCCAGTCGGCCTCCTCCGGAAAGGTGACATGGACGGAGGAGACGCCGTAGCGCCGCGCCACCTCCTCCATCCCCTGGATCAAGGCGCCGGCGACCGCCTCCCCCGCCCCTTGCCGGACGAGCAGGCGCGGCCCCGGAACCGGGGTGAAGGGCACGGCGCATTGCAGCTTCGGGTAATACTGCCCGCCCGCCCGCTCATAGGCGTGCGCCCAGGCGTGGTCGAAGACATACTCGCCGTAGGAATGGTTCTTCAGATAGAGCGGCACCGCGCCGATGATCCGCCCCGCCCCGTCGAGGGCGGCGAGGTGGCTGGGCTGCCAGCCGGTGCGGCCGATGGCCGACCCCGATTCCTCCAGCGCCAGCAGGAAGGCGTGGCTGAGGAACGGGTTGTCCGGCCCGGCGCAGGCGTCCCATTCCTGGGGATCGGCCTGGCCGATGCCGGTCAGGACCTTGACGGTGATCGTCCCCCCGGCCTCCGGGTCGGCGCCGGGGCCGGTGTCCTTGCCGTCGGGCATGCTCTCTCCTTCGCGGATACGCCGAGGGAGGTGGGCGCTTCGCCGCGCCGCGGCAAGAGGCCCGCCCCTCCCCCCGATCCGAAGGTTGGATCAGGCCAGTTCGAGGATGGCGTCCACCTCGACGGCCACGTTGCCGGGCAGCGACGGGGCGCCGACCGCGGCGCGGGCGTGCTTCCCGGCGTCGCCGAAGACCTGCATCATCAGCTCCGACGCGCCGTTGATCACCAGCGGCTGGTCGTGGAAGTCCGGGGTGCCGTTCACGAAGCCGCCCAGACGCAGCACGCGCGCCACCCGGTCGAGGTCGCCGCCGCAGGCCGCCTTCGCCTGGGCGATGATGTTCAGCGCGCACAGCCGCGCCGCCTGTTGGCCCTGCTCCACCGTGAAGTCCTGGCCCAGCTTGCCGATGAAGCGGCGCTCGCCGTTCCACACGGTGACCTGCCCCGACACGTAGAGCGTGTTGCCCGACAGGGTGAAGGGCACATAGGCCGCCACCGGGGCCGCCGCCTGCGGCAGCTCGATCCCCAACTCCTGAAGCCGCGCCTCGATGCGTCCGGCCATGCTTCATCCCTCCGTCTTTGTTGCGGGCGCCGGGAACACTCCGGTGCTTGGCGGCCCAATCGGTGCGCCCGCTGGGCGCCATACCCCGACGATAGCCCCCTCCCCGGCCGGCACCAAGAGCTTACCGGCGCCCGCGGCACCTCCCCCAACTGGGTAGTTTTGTCCCGGACTCCGGGGCGCAACACCCTTTCTGCCCGGCAAAACTTTCCACCGGCATGGGAAGGGATGTCCGGCCGATCATCGCCGAGGCATCGCGCAACCCCCAATTAACCGACGCAAAAACAATGGCTTATTGAGTTTTTCAGGAACTGGCACGGGTCTTGATAGGGGAGGAACGCGCAAATGCACGTTGCCTCGCTTCGGTTTCAAGCACCAGCCGCGGGGCGAGCCTCAGAAGGAGACTTGGAACCATGGCCATCAACGACGTCACCCTCACCGCGTCAATGCGCACGAATCTGCTGCAGCTGCAGAGCGTGAACGACAAGATCGGTGTCAAGCAGAACATCCTCTCGACCGGCAACAAGATCAACTCGGCGCTCGACGGCCCGACTTCGTTCTTCGCAGCGAAGAGCCTGACCCAGCGCGCCGGTGACCTGTCGTCGTTGAAGGACGCCATGGGTCAGTCGATCAGCACCATCAAGGCCGCCGACAAGGGCGTGACCGCGATCGAAAGCATGATCGAGCAGGCGCGCGGCCTGACCACCGCCGCCTATTCCGCGCTCGGCACCGACGCCGGCTCCGTCGCCACCCGCAAGACGCTGTCCGCCCAGTTCAACGCGCTGAAGGAGCAGATCGACAAGCTGGCCGGCGACAGCGGCTATGCCGGCAAGAACCTGCTGGCCGGCAACGGCCTGCGTCTGGACTCCACCAGCGAATCGCGCCGCGCCGTCAACACCATCCAGGGCATCGAGAACGCCCGCGTCACCAACGTCGTGTCGACCGACACCTACACGGTGCGCGTCAAGGGCGACGGCTCGATCGAGGGCGCGGCCGGCGAGATCAACAGCGCTGAGATGGCCCACGGCCTGGTCGGCCTGAAGCTCTCCGGCACGATGGCGACCTCGCTCGGCAGCTTCTCCGACGTGCAGATCGAGGTCCGCGGCGCCAAGGGCCGCGAGCGGTCGTTCATCATCACGGACGGCAACGAGTCGCGCACGATCACCTACTTCGACAACAGCCAGACCATGGCTGCCAACACGACGACCGCGGCCAAGTCGGGCACCGCGCAGATCACCCAGGTGTCGATGGGTGGGACGATCGAGGCCGGCGACAGCTTCACCATCACCGTCGAAGACCAGACCTTCACCTACACCGCCACCGCCGGCGACGTGTCGATCGGGCAGACCGCCCGCATCAACATCGCCAACCAGCTGAAGGCGTCGATCAACAACGCGCTGGGCGCCAACGGCCGCCTCAGCGGCAAGGACGTCCAGACCGTCACGACCAGCTCGACCGGCACGATCACGCTGTCGGGCGCGACGACGACCAACGCCGCTCGCGAGATGACCGTCAAGGCGACGGCCGAGAACGCCCTGACCAAGCGCATCTCCGAGAGCTTCGCGTCGGGCACCATCGTGTCCTTCACGGTGGACCGCAACCTTCTGGAGCAGGCCGCCAACAACGGCAACGGCATCTCGGTCATCGAGAAGAAGGTCGACATCCAGATCCAGGTCAGCAACCTGAACGGCGCCACGGTGACCCGCGACGGCATGTCCAAGCGCGGCGAGGGCAAGCTGTCGGAAGGCGAGAACTCCTTTGCGTTCGACACCGGCACGGTGCGCTTCAACGTCGATCAGAAGAGCATCAAGCAGGCGGCGGCGGCCAACTCCGCGGCCAACCTGGTCTCGGTGCAGGTGACCGACGCCAACACCTCGAACGATCTGACGGTGCAGCTCAACGAGCGCAACACCAACGCGATCACGGTGCAGTCCCAGAACCTGACCACCAGCGGCCAGGGCCTGCGTCTGGACTACGCGCAGAACGATTGGACCGACCGCGCCGACATCGACAAGGCGGTCTCCAGCATCGACTACGCGAAGCAGACCCTGCGGTCGGCCTCGCAGACGCTGTCGACCAACCTGAACATCATCACGACCCGCGAGACCTTCACCAAGGAGTTCAGCGACGTGCTGGTCGAAGGCGCCAACAAGCTGACGCTGGCCGACCAGAACGAGGAAGGCGCGAGCCTGCTGATGCTGCAGACCCGTCAGCAGCTCGGCACCATCGCCCTCTCGCTGGCCAACCAGTCGCAGCAGTCGATCCTGCGTCTGTTCTAACCGGCAAGGTCCAGCCGGCGACCACAGGCCAAGGCAAAGGCATTGCGCAGCAGGCGCCCCGACCGGGGCGCCTGTTTCTTTTGGTCACATTCCATTGGCTGCCCGCCGACCTTACCGCAGCGCCGCCTCGACCAGGGCCCGCGCGTCGGCGGCCAGCTTCGCGCGCTCGGGCGCGCGGGTGTACATCATGTGCCCGCCCTCATAGACCGTCACGGCGACCCGGTCGGCCTGCTCCTCCGGCAGCTCCAGGCGAGACGCCACCCAGCGCGACGCCATGTAGGGGGTGATGAGGTCGGTGCGCCCATGGGCGATCAGCACCCGCAGCGCCGGCTGCAGAGTCAGGGCGGATTGGAGGTCGTCCACCGCGCTGGGCTGGCCGGAGCGTGGCCACTCCCAGCCCCGGTTCACCCGGTCGCTGAGCAGGTCGAACGGCACCTCCGTCCGCACGCCCAGCCACGTGTGGGCATAGGCTGCGAAGGCGGTGGTGTAGGTCGGCACCGTGCCCTTCAGGAAGGGATCGAAGGGAAGGCGCGCCGCCGACGGGTCGGGGTCCGCGGCGGTGAAGGTGCCGTCATAGACGCTGGTCACCTGCCCCTTCCCGCGCAGCAGCTCGCGGGCGAAGACATCGGTGGGGATCTCGCCGCGGAAGCGGGTCACCAGTTCCTCCGGCAGGCCGGTGGTCCGCGCCACCTCGGCGAAGAAGCCCTGCGCCGCGCCGGCCCGGCGGTAGTCAAGCCCGGCCAGCCCGGTGAGATAACCGCCGAGCGCGTAGCGCTCCGCCGCCGCCGCCGCCTGCTCCGGGGTGCCGGACACCAGACCGTTGGCGGCAGCCGAGGCGGCGTAGGAGGGCAGCCGCAGCGCCGGCACCAGAAGCCCGCCGCCGCCGCGGATGGTGGCGAAATCGACCACCGGCGACACCATGATGAGCCCGTTGACCGCAATGCCGGTGTCGCCGATCAGGCGGTTGGCCATCTTGGCGATGCGGAAGCCGCCGTAGCTTTCCCCCACCAGGAACTTCGGCGACTCCCAACGGCCGTTGCGGGTCAGCCAGAGGCGGACAATCTCGGCCATGGCCCGGCTGTCGGCGTCGACCGACCAGAAACGCTTGCCGGGATCCTCCTCCCGCCGCGCGCCCTCCTCCTTGCCACCGTCACGCCGGATGCCCCGGCTGTAGCCGGTGCCGACCGGATCGACGAAGACCAGATCGGTGAAGGCCAGCCAGCTGTCCGGGTTGTCGAGCAGCGGGGCCGGCGGGCGGGTCAGCGACCCGTCCTCGTTGAAGCCGACCACCTTCGGCCCCAGGGCGCCCAGATGCAGATAGGCCGAGGACGCCCCCGGCCCGCCGTTGAACACGAAGGCGACCGGCCGCCGGCCGCGGGGCGCATCCTCCCGTGCGTCCCCGTCCAGTGTGTAGGTGACCGTGAAGACACGGGCCGCCGCCTCGTCGCGCTGGCCGTCGCGCAGGGGCAGGAACTCCGCCACCGCCGTGTAGGCGAGCGGACCGGACGGCAGGGGCAGCTGGTGCCTGGTCTCGCTGCGCTGGGCGTCGAACCCGCCGGGCCGCTCCGCCGGCTTCGGCGCATTCTGGACTGGCGCATTCTGGGCTGGGGCATTCTGGGCTGGGGCATTCTGGGCTGGGGCATTCTGGGCGGGCGTATTCTGGGCGGGCGCGGTCTGGGACCCCGCGTCCTGGGCCGTCGCGGCGTGGAGCGGCGGCAGCGCCAGCGCGGCGAGCAGCGGCAAAAGGCGGAGGCGGCGGTTCATGGCACGGCGCATGGCGCATCCCGTCGGCTGTGTCGTCACTGGCCCGCATATTGACCCGCAACGGGCCTCCGGCAAGGACGCGGAACCTCGGCGCGCGTCGCGGGTCACCGCCGAAACCGCGACAATTTATCTCAATTCAATCCATTGATGCACATACGACCCGGACTATGATGCCCAAACTCCCACCACCTTAAGCCGAGTCATTTCGATCATGGACATGCCCACCGAGAATTTTCAGGATCTCGTCTGGAGCGAGGATCTTGCGCTGGGCATCGAGGACATCGACGAGCAGCACAAGCAGTGGATCGAACTGGTCCAGGCCTTCCACACCGCCGTCGCCGAGGGCCGCTCCCGCAAGGAAGTCTATCGGACACTGGCCGACGCGGTGGTCTATACGGAGATTCACTTCGCCAGCGAGCAGAAGGTGATGGAGGAGGCCGGCTATCCCTTCCTGGCCGACCATCTCGTCCAGCATTCCCTGGCCTGGGAGCAGCTGCACGCCTTCACCACCGGCAACGTGCCGGAGGAGAACATCGCCGAGTATCTGGCGAGCTTCCTGCCGCAATGGCTGATGCTGCACATCAACTCCGCCGACCGCCAGTTCGCCCGCTGGCTGAAGGAGCGCGACGCCGTCCCGGCGGAACTGGCCGACGCCCAACTGTCCGGCCGCGTCTTCCCCAACATCCCGGTCTGACCCCGCCGGAGCGCGCTCTCACCGGAGCCCGCATAGAAGGCCGCATAGAAGTGCGCATGAAAAAAGGGGAGGTCCGAGGACCTCCCCTTTTCCACGCCATGCCGGGGATGGAACCGGCTGGCCTCAGCTGCAGCCCGTGGTGGAGCCGCAGGTGTCGCACTTCAGGCAGGTGCCGTTGCGGACAAGCGTCATGTTGCCGCACTCCCCGCACTGATCCCCCTCGTAGCCGCGGGCGCGGGCCTCGCGGATGCGGTCGTAGCGCTGGTCGCTGTTGCTGCCGCCGTAGGCCGTGCCGGTGGTGCCGCCGACCGGGGCCGTGCCGCCGGCATGGACCACCGCGGCGCCGACCGCCGGGCTGGAGGCCACCGCCGCGTGGGCGGCGGACGCCGTGGCCTGGGCCGCGGTGCCGGTGGCGGCCAGGGCCGCCGCGGCCGAGACCCGCTGGGTCTGCCCGCCGTTCAGGACGCGCAGGTTGTTGCGGACATAGCCGGTGGACGCGACCTTGCGGACGATGTCCGACGGCTGGACCGCGCCGGTCTCCGGCAGGTCGCCCTGCTTGTCGCCGCTGCCGACCGTGAAGGGCACCAGATCCTCCGGCGTGGCGTGCGCCAGATCGGTGCGGCCCAGGTAGGAGATGGCGATCTCGCGGAAGATGTAGTCGATGACCGAGGTCGCCATCTTGATGGTGTCGTTGCCGGTCACCATGCCCGACGGCTCGAAGCGGGTGAAGGTGAAGGCCTCCACGAACTCTTCCAGCGGCACGCCGTACTGCAGGCCGATCGACACCGCGATGGCGAAGTTGTTCATCAGCGAGCGGAAGGCGGCGCCCTCCTTGTGCATGTCGATGAAGATCTCGCCGATGCGGCCGTCCTCATACTCGCCGGTGCGCAGGTAGATCTTGTGGCCGCCGACGGTCGCCTTCTGGGTGTAGCCCTTGCGGCGGTGCGGCAGGCGCTCGCGCTCGGTGCGCTTGCGCTCGATGATCCGCTCCACGACCTTCTCGACGATACGCTCGGAGACCATCTGGGTGCGGGTGGCGTTCGCCGCCTCGACGATCTCCTCGACCGCGTCCTCCTCGTCGTCCAGCAGGGCGGCGGAGAGCGGCTGGCTCAGCTTGGAGCCGTCGCGGTACAGCGCGTTGGCCTTGATGCCCAGGCGCCAGGACAGAAGGTAGGCGTCCTTGCACTCCTCGACCGTCGCCGTGTTCGGCATGTTGATGGTCTTGGAGATGGCGCCGGAGATGAAGGGCTGCGAGGCGGCCATCATGGTGATGTGCGATTCCCAGGACAGGAAGCGCTTGCCGATGCGGCCGCAAGGGTTGGCGCAGTCGAACACCGGCAGATGCTCGTCCTTCAGGAAGGGCGCGCCTTCCAGCGTCATGGCGCCGCAGCAGAAGGTGTTCGCCGCCTCGAGCTCGGCCTTGGTGAAGCCGAGAGCGGTCAGCAGGTCGAAGCCCGGGGCGTCCATCTGCTCGGCGGGGATGCCCAGCGTGTCGACGATGACGTCGGCGCCGACCGTCCAGCGGTTGAAGGCGAACTTGATGTCGAAGGCGGTGGCGAGGTTGCCCTCCAGCTTCTCCAGCACCTCGGCCGGGAAGCCCTTGGCGGCCAGGGTCTCGTGGTTGACGCCGGGGGCGCCCTTCAGCGTGCCGTGGCCGACCGCGTAGCGCTCGATCGCGGCGATCTCGTCGGCGGTGTAGCCCAGCGTGCGCAGGGCCTCCGGCACCAGACGGTTGACGATCTTGAAATAACCGCCGCCGGCCAGCTTCTTGAACTTCACCAGCGCGAAGTCCGGCTCGATGCCCGTGGTGTCGCAATCCATGACCAGACCGATGGTGCCGGTCGGGGCGACCACCGTGGCCTGGGCGTTGCGGAAGCCGTGCTGCTCGCCCAGTTCCAGCGCCATGTCCCAGGCGCGGACGGCGGCCATCGCCAGTTCCTGCTCCGGGCACTCGTCGGCGACGAAGGGCACCGGCTTGACCGACAGGCCCTCGTAGCCCTCCATCTCGCCGCAGGCGGCGCGGCGGTGGTTGCGGATGACCCGCAGCATGTGGTCGCGGTTCTGCTCATAGGCCGGGAAGGCGCCCAGCTCCTGCGCCATCTCGGCGGAGGTGGCGTAGGCGACGCCGGTCATCACCGCGGAGATGGCGGCGCAGTAGGCGCGGCCTTCCGCCGAGTCGTAGGGCAGGCCGGAGGACATCAGCAGGCCGCCGAGGTTGGCGAAGCCCAGGCCCAGCGTGCGGAACTCGTAGGACAGTTGGGCGATCTCCTTGGACGGGAACTGCGCCATCAGCACGGAGATTTCCAGCACCATGGTCCACAGGCGGCAGGCGTGCTCGAACGCCTCGACGTCGAAGGAACCGTCCTTCAGACGGAACGACATCAGGTTCAGCGAGGCGAGGTTGCAGGCCGTGTCGTCGAGGAACATGTACTCCGAGCACGGATTCGAGGCGTTGATGCGCCCCGAGGCCGGGCAGGTGTGCCAGTCGTTGATCGTGGTGTCGAACTGCACGCCCGGATCGGCGCAGGCCCAGGCGGCGTAGCCGACCTTGTCCCACAGGTCGCGGGCGCGCAGCGTGCGGTGGACCGTGCCGTCGGTGCGGCGGATCAGCTTCCACTCGTCGTCGTTCAGGACGGCCTGGATGAAGTCGTCGGAGATGCGCACCGAGTTGTTGGAGTTCTGGCCGGCCACCGTCAGGTAGGCGTCCGAATCCCAATCGGTGTTGTAGGTCTTGAACTCGAGGCTGGTGAAGCCCTGGCCGGCGAACTGGATCACGCGCTGGACGTAGTTCTCCGGCACCTGCGCCTTGCGGGCGGCGACGATGGCCTTCTTCAGCTCCTTGTTGACCTTCGGGTCCTGGCCGTCCTGGGCGGCGGCCATGATGGCGGTCAGGTGCTGCTGGCAGATCTTCGAGCCGGTGACGAGCGCGGCGACCTTCTGCTCCTCGGTCACCTTCCAGTCGATGTAGGCCTCGATGTCCGGGTGGTCCATGTCCACCGTGACCATCTTGGCGGCACGACGGGTGGTGCCGCCCGACTTGATGGCGCCCGCCGCGCGGTCGCCGATCTTCAGGAAGCTCATCAGGCCCGACGACTTGCCGCCGCCAGCCAGCTTCTCACCCTCGCCGCGCAGGCGGGAGAAGTTGGAGCCGGTGCCCGAGCCATACTTGAACAGGCGCGCCTCGCGGACCCACAGGTCCATGATGCCGCCCTCGTTCACCAGATCGTCGGCGACGGACTGGATGAAGCAGGCGTGCGGTTGCGGGTGCTCGTAGGCCGAGGCAGACGAGGTCAGCAGGCCGGTCTTGAAATCGACGTAGAAGTGGCCCTGGCTCGGGCCGTCGATGCCGTAGGCCCAGTGCAGGCCGGTGTTGAACCACTGCGGGCTGTTCGGGGCCGCCATCTGGGCGGCCAGCATGAAGCGCATCTCGTCGAAGAAGGCGCGGGCGTCGGCCTCGGTGTCGAAATAGCCGCCCTTCCAGCCCCAGTAGGTCCAGGTGCCGGCCAGACGGTCGAAGACCTGCTTGGCCGACTTCTCGCCGGAATAGCGCTTCTCCTTCGGCAGCGCCGCCAGAGCCGATTCATCGGCGGTCTTGCGCCACAGCCAGGACGGGACGGTGTTCTCCTCGACCGCCTTCAGGGCGACCGGAACGCCGGCCTTGCGGAAGTACTTCTGGGCCAGGATGTCGCTGGCGACTTGGCTGTAATTCTCGGGAACCTCGATGTCCGTCTGCTGGAAGACCACAGAGCCGTCAGGGTTGCGGATCTCGCTCGTCGTGCGGCGGAAGCCGAGAGCGGCGTAAGCATCCTGACCCTCTTTCGTGAAACGACGCTGGACCCGCATGTGACTCGTGCTCCCTCTGGCTGGCGAACAAAGGTGTCGCGCTCCGTGCGGCGCAGCTCGCGCTGGCTGACGAACGCAACACCCTGTATGTTGGTGCGCATCCTAGCCTCAAGCTTTGGACCAAGCAAGGCCCGGCCCAAGATATTGTGTGCTTGACGCGGAGCCACCTCCTAGATATGGCGCGTCAGGTCAACGGACCAAGCCGCCGGCGGTTCCCGGGAAAAATCACCCCACCCCCACATCTAGTCCCGCGCCGAACGCCTCCGGCGCCCGATTTCTGTAAGGAATCCGTCACTTTCGCGGGGTCGCCGGCCCCCTCCGACCGCAGGAGCCACGGGGGGCGAATCGGCGGTACGCCCTTCTCCGGCTCCCACACCCGCAGACCCACTTTTGCCCGCTGGACCGGCCCCGTGGCGAGGCCTCTCAAAGCGCGTCCCGAGTCGCCGCACGATATCAGCCGCAGGATGTCACAGGGCTCCCCGCGTGACCTTTCCCGCCTTCCCCGGTTGGAAGGGTCGGTTTCGTGCAACGAGGAGAGCTTCCATGCACAAGACGGTGATCGCGACCCTGTCCGCCCTGGCGCTGATGACCGGCGCCGCCGCGGCCCAGACCGGCACCGGCGGCTCCACCCAGGCCCCGAGCTCCCAGGCCCCCAACTCGGTCATCATGGACCAGGGCCAGAGCGCCCGGCCGGCCGGCCCCACAGGCAACGCCACGGGCGGCGCCAGCGTCGAGCATCTGATGAGCCGCACGGTGATCGGGGCGGACGGCGAGAAGGTCGGCAAGGTGACCGACGTCATTCTCGGCCCGGACGGCAACGCGCAGCTCCTGGTGATCCAGAGCGGCGGCTTCCTCGGCATCGGCGGCAAGGAGATCGCGGCCGACATCGCGCTGGCCGACGTGCTGCCGGGCAACGGCCCGATCACGCTGCGCGACGTCACCCAGGCGAGCGTGCGCGACATGCCGGAGTTCCAGTACAACGACAGCATGACTTCGCTGAACCGCGGCCCGAAGCACAGCGGCGAGTCGAACAAGCAGTAACCATCAGGCTGCAAAGCCCCTCTCCCACCCCGGGGGAGGGGCTTTGCCTTTTACGCCTCCACGCCGCGCTCGCGCAGGTAGGCGCCCAGCTTCATGTCGACGCCCAGGATGTGGCCCGACAGCCACTTGGCGAGGAAGCCCAGCACGAAGGCGCCCTTCTCCCCACCCGCGTCCAGAGCGCTGTTCACGTCGTGCAGCTGGCGGACGAAGCTGTCGTGCAGCGCCTTGTGGACGGCGTAATCGGGATAGCCGTGCTCGCGCATCAGCGTCTCTTCCCGGTCGAAATGCGTGTCGGTGTAGTCGAGCAGGTCCCCCAGCACATCCTGGATTTCGCTGTCGGCGCGGAACTCGTTCACCGCGGTGACGAATTCGTTGAACAATTCGAACAGACGCTTGTGGTCGGCGTCGATCACGGCGTTCCCGACGCCGAAGCCGTTCTGCCACTCCATCGTCTGCCAGCGCGGGTCGGCAAGGTTCGGCTTCATCGTCTTCGGCTGCGTTGTGTTTAATTGCATGACGTTTCCCCCTTCAGGAAACATCCTTATAAGCCGTCGCCCACCCGCAGCCGGGGCGGCAGATAGTCACACCGAAAGTACGGTTATAGGATTATCGGTCAGTTCATCTGCGCCAGAGGCAGATTGACCAGCAGGTTCTGCGGCTTCAGGCGCAGCTTGCGGTCGGCGGTCATCGCCAGGGCCAGATAGACGGGCCGTCCGGCGATGTCGGCGCGCATGGCCGCGGGATCGGCGAACTCCAGCCGGAACAGCGACAGGATGCGGGCGAGCCGGTCCTCCCCCACCTCCGCTCCGTTGTAGAGGTCGTTGAGGATCGCCGTGGCCTCCCCGTCCAGCCCGACATGCCAAACCCAGCGCTCGTCGCTGATCCGCTGCACGGGATGGATCGACACCGCCACCCCCAGGAAATGCGCCACCCAGCCCTCCAGGACGCGGCACAGCGCGTCCAGCCCGGCCGCGGCGAAGGTCACATCGAGCACGGTGTCGTGCCGCGAGTCGCGCGCCCAATAGTGGGGGTGGTTGGTCTCGTCGAGGATGTCGAGATCGACGGAGCGCGGGGCGGTCCCGGCCTCCACCACCAGCCGCCCCAGGCTGCCGAAGCCGCCGGTCGCGGCCAGCATCTCCACCGTCTCGCTGTCGGCCAGCCGGACGCGCCCATCGTCCACCGACACCGTCTGGGGCCGGAAGAACAGTTCCCCCGCCCGCGCGCGCAGGCCCGACGGCGTGCCGTCCAGCAGGTTGCGCAGGATCACGTGGGCCATCTGGTCGATGAACAGCCCCGGCACGCCCCGCGCGCCCTCGCGGAACAGGCGGAGGTAGCAGCCCTCGACCGTGCCGGCGGCGAGCAGCCGGTCGCGGAAGCCCAGCCAGACCGCCCAGTTCTCCCGCGCGTCCGCGTCGGCCAGCGCCTCGACCATGCCCGGCGGGACGGGGCGGGCGGGATCGTCGAGCAGGCCGGCGAACAGCGTGTGCTCGGTCTCGCAGGCGTCCTCGGGCGGGCGCATCTCCGGCCGCATCAGATAGGCGCGCAGGAAGTCCGGCGTGACCGTCAGCCAACCGTCGGCGTCGCGCGTCAGCAGATGGAAACCGGACTCTTTCCAGAAATCGGACATGGAAGGCAGACCCTTGAACAGAAAAGCGGTCGCAAAGCGTCCCTCATGTGGGCGCGCGGACGCCCATACCCAGGCGCCCATACCAAGGACCTAGCACAGCCCGGCTTACGGATGCCCGACTTACAGATGGAGGGCCGCCAGGAAGGCGTCGATATCCGCCCACACCCGGTCTCGGACGTCGTCGCGCTCCATCAGCAGCTCGTGCTTGGCGTCGGGATGCTCCTTGAGCACGGCGTTGCCCAGCCGGGCGGCGGCCAGCCGGTGCGCCTCCGAGCGGACCACGGCGTCGGCGGGGGCGCTGAGCAGCAGGATGGGAGTCGTCACCCGCTCCAGCGGGGCGGTGAAGCGGATGTGGTCGGAGGCGCGCAGGGCCGCCCGCACCCAGCCGAAGCTGACCCCGCCCACCCGCAGCTCGGGCCGGTCACGGAAGGCGTCGTGGTAGGTGGCGTAGCGGCGGGGGTCAGAGGTGATCGGGTTGACCGGGGTGAACAGCCCCTCCACCGGATCGTAGTCGTGCTGGCCGAAGGCGTATTCGGCGGCCCGCCCGCGGGCGCAGAGGCGCTCGGCCAGCCAGACCGCCATGCGGCGCGGCACCGGGCCGGTGAAGATGTCGAACATCGGCGCGGTCAGCACCGCCGCGTCGCACAGGGCCGGGTCGCGCAGCAGGGCCATCAGGGCGACCAGCCCGCCCATGCTGTGGGCGACCAGCAGCAGCGGCCCGCGCTGCCGCGGCCTCACCAGCTGCTCCACCACCTCGTGGAGATCGCCGGCCAGCGTGTCGAAGCTGTCCAGGTGATGGATCTGCCGGTTGGGCAGAGGCCGGTCGGACAGGCCCTGGTTGCGCCAGTCGAAGGCGAAGACCTCGAAGCCACGCGCCAGCATCTCCCCCGCCGTCTCGGCGTATTTCTCGATGAACTCCGCCCGGCCGGTCAGCAGCAGCGCGGCGCCGCGCGGCGGGACTTTTGTGGCCGTCCAATGGGCGGTGCGCAGCCGCGTCCCGTCCGCCATTGTCACCCAGCCGAACCGTGGCTCCACACCCAGATCCGCCACGCTCACGGCCATTCCTGCGCTCTCCCTCGCTGACGGGACGATTGAAGCATCAACGCACGGCGCGGGTCCAGCGTCCGGCGGCCATCCGCCGGCCATCCAGTGGAACCCCCGTCCTCCCCCAGGTGTTGTCGAGGTCCATTGGGAGGTACATTCGAATGCACATGGTGCGTACACTGTCCATGGCGCTTTGCGCCCTGTCCCTGACCCTGTCCCCCATGGCCGCCGCCCAGGCCCAGCCTTCCTCAAAAGCGCAAAGCCCCAAGGACGCGTCGGTGCCGCCGATCGCCGTGGAGCGCACGGACGAAGGCGAGCCGGTGCTCGTCCACGAGGGCGAGGCGTCCTTCTACGGCGGCTCGTTCCATGGCAAGAAGACGGCCAGCGGCGAGCGCTTCGACCAGAACAAGCCGACCGCCGCCTCGCGCGAGCTGCCGCTGGGCAGCAAGGTCACCGTGACCAACCAGGACAACGGCAAGAGCATCGACGTCATCATCAACGACCGCGGCCCCTATGTGGACGGTCGGGTCATCGACCTGTCGAAGAAGGCCGCCAAGCAGCTCGACATGATCGAGGACGGCGTGGCCCCGGTCCGTGTCGAGGCCAAGCCGTCCGAACAGCCGACCGAGGCCGTGAAGGAGAAGGTCGAGGCCAAGGCCGAGAAGGCCGACCAGACGCAGGTGGCGGAACAGCCCGGCTCGCAGAAGAAGGGCAGCGGCGCCGCCCTCTCGGGTTCGTCCGCCGCC
The DNA here is from genome assembly GCF_007827815.1 of Azospirillum brasilense. Taxonomy (GTDB): domain Bacteria; phylum Pseudomonadota; class Alphaproteobacteria; order Azospirillales; family Azospirillaceae; genus Azospirillum; species Azospirillum brasilense_C. Next base: position 18,735 of record NZ_VITH01000012.1, on the reverse strand, counting down.
GACCGGCAGAGCGGTTCGGGCTCCGACCGCTAAGCCCCCTCTCGCGGTGTGCGGACGGACCGACTGGCGCGCTGCCCCCGGTCGAAGGCGGCCAGCAGCGCGCCCAGCCCGTCCGACGCCGCGTGGCGCGACCACAGGAAGGGGCGCAGCATGTTGCGGGTGCCGAAGCCATGCACATGCACCGTGCGGCGCCCCAGCGCCTGCAACCCTTCCCGCGCCACGTCCAGCGGATCGGCGGCCCCCGGCAGCGCGTTCAGGGCGAAGCCCGCCCGCTTGCCGAAGGCGGTGCGGGTGGCGCCGGGGCACAGCACCAGCACATCCACCGGCTTGCGCTTCAGCTCCGTCGCCAACGCCTCGCCATAGGCCAGGACGAAGCTCTTGCTGGCGCAGTAGGTCCCAAGGAACGGGATCGGCTGGAAGGCCGCCGTGCTCGACAGCAGGATCAGACCGGCCCGCCGCCCGTCGCGGGCCGCCCGTTCGATCATGCCGGGCAGCAGCGCACGGGTCAGCACCGTGGTCGCCACCACATTCAGCTCCACCGTCGTCCGCTCCGCCTCCGGGCTGTTGTCGAGCACCGGTCCGAAGGCGCCGGACCCGGCGTTGTTGATGAGCAGGTCGATCTCCAGCGTCTCGGCCTTCTGGATCAGCGCGTCCCGCCCCGCGTCGGTGGTCAGGTCGGTGGCCAGCACCTCGACCCGGCGCCCGGCGGACTCCAGCTCCGTCTTCGCGGTGTTGAGGGCCTCGGCGTTTCGGGCGGCCAGCAGAAGGCCGGTGTCGGTGGGCAAGGCGCGGGCGAAGCCGGCGCCGATGCCGGAGGTGCCGCCGGTGACCAGCGCGAAGCGGTGGGGCATGGGTCGGGTTCCATCGCGGTTCGGGGGGATGAAAGGTGACGGTTGGCCGCCGCGGCGCGAAGTCAAGCCGTCAGCCCCCGAGCCGCCGCGCATTCCGCGGCGCAGCAAGACGAATTGTCAGTACACATATTAACTGCCCGCCCCGTACTTTTACTGTCACGGAACTGAAATCGCCGAGACCCAGGAAATAGGTGGGAAATAGGCGGAGCGCGTCGACTGCCTCCTCTTTCGAAAGAGGTTAGCGGTTTTTTCACTTTTTCAGGCGAGTCGTGTTGCCATCACGTGGTTGCAGTGCATATATCGCATTGCACCATACGTGTTGTCGCACCGCACGGCCGGCGCTTCCGGCCGGTGCTTGATGAAAAGGAACCGCGGTATGGATGATGTTCGCCAAGTCCTGAAGGACAACGAGGGCCACTGCATCGAGGATTTGACCGTCGGCATGACGGCGTCCTTCGCGAAGACGGTTACCGAGGCGGACATCGTGCTGTTCGCCGGCATCTCCGGCGACACCAACCCGGTCCACCTGAACCAGGAATACGCCAGCGGCACCATGTTCCAGGGCCGCATCGCCCACGGCATGCTGAGCGTCAGCTTCATCTCCGCCGTTCTCGGCACCAAGCTGCCGGGTCCGGGCGCCATCTACATGAGCCAGACCGTCCGCTTCAAGGCGCCGGTCCGCGCCGGCGACACGGTGACCGCCCGCGCCACCGTCACCGAGGTGATCCCGGAGAAGCGCCGCGTCGTCGTCCGCACGGTCTGTACCGTCGGCGAGACGGTGGTGATCGAGGGCGAGGCCCTGCTGATGGTTCCGTCGCGCGGCTGACCCCGCCAAACCCTCAAGGCGGGCAAGCCTGTACAGATCGAAACGATGTGCCGGTCGCCGGTGCGTAGACCACGCGCCGGCACCGGTCTATATAAGACGCCCATGGCATGGCCCGCCCCGGCGGGCCGCCATCGTTTCCGGGGGCCGTCCGCGGCCCGCAGACCATCAGGGCGTGACGCATGCGATTGTTCCGACACACCGCCGACCTGCCGGAGGACGCCCGCGGGGCCGTCGTCGCCCTTGGCAACTTCGACGGGGTGCACCGCGGCCATCAGGCGGTGATCGCCACCGCCCAGCGGATCGCCCGCGATCTCGGCGCACCGTCGGCGGTGATGACCTTCGAGCCGCACCCCCGCTCCGTCTTCCGCCCGGACGACGCCCCCTTCCGCCTGTCGCCCTTCCGCGTCAAGGCCCGCCACATCGAGGCGCTGGGGGTCGACCTGCTGTTCGTCTGCCATTTCGACGAGAGCTTCCTGCACAAGACCGCCGACGCCTTCATCCAGGAGGATCTGGTGGCCGGGCTCGGCGTCCGGCACGTCGTCTGCGGCTACGACTTCCTGTTCGGCCACGGCCGCGGCGGCGACCCCGCCCTGCTGCGGCAGGCCGGCGCGGCCCACGGCTTCGGCGTGACCGAGGTCGGGCCGGTGGCCGACGATGCGGACGGCGTCTACTCCTCCACCCGCGTGCGCGACGCCCTGATCGCCGGCGACCCGCGCGAGGCCGCCCGGCTGCTCGGCGCCCCCTGGGAGATCGAGGGGCGCGTGGAGCATGGCGACCACAAGGGTCGCACCATCGGCTTCCCGACCGCCAACGTCGAGCTGGCCGACTATCTGCGCCCCGCTTTCGGCGTCTACGCGGTGCGCACCGGAGTGGACCAGGGGGCCGGCACGGTCTGGCGCAACGGCGTCGCCAACCTGGGCCGCCGCCCGACCGTGGGCGGAACGGTGGAACGGCTGGAGACCCACATCCTCGACTTCGACGGCGACCTCTACGGCCAGCATCTGCGCGTGCAGCTCATCGAGTTCCTGCGGCCGGAGCGCAAGTTCGGCAGCTTCAACGAGCTGAAGGACCAGATCGTCCAGGACGCCGACGCCGCCCGCGCCGTGCTGGCCAAGGAACCGCGGACGGAGGGTTGAGCGATGGACCGCGTGATCCTTCTGCTGTTCATCCTGAATCAGGGCGGCCCGACCACCATCGAGTTCCAGACGATGGAGCAGTGCAAGACCGCCGAGCCCGCCATCGTCCAAGCCTACCGCGAGATGACCGGCAACCCGGTGCTGACCCGCTGCATCACGCTGGCGCTGCCGGGAAAGTGACGGCGCAGGGCAAGCCCGCCCCATTGCGATTCGCACGCCGGGGGGCTACACACGGGGCAGTTTGAGCCTCCCTGGGAGCCGTTAGGCCATGACCACCGCCGCTTTGCCCGCCCCTGCCAATGGTGACCGGGCTACCATCGCCGCCACCGCCGCGAAGATCCTGCTGGAAATCAAGGCGCTGCATTTCAACGCCGAGACGCCCTTCATCTTCACCTCCGGCTGGGCGAGCCCGGTCTACACCGACTGCCGGCGCATCGTGTCCTTCCCGCGCGCCCGCAAGGCTCTGATGGACTTCGCCGTCCAGACCATCGAGCGCGAAATCGGCTACGAGAGCATCGACGCGGTGGCCGGCGGCGAGACGGCGGGCATCCCCTTCGCCGCCTGGATCGCCGAGCGGCTGGAGCTGCCCATGCAGTATGTCCGCAAGAAGCCCAAGGGCTTCGGCCGCAACGCCCAGATCGAGGGCGTGCTGACCGAGGGGCAGCGGGTCATCCTGGTCGAGGACCTCGCCACCGACGGCAAGAGCAAGGAGAACTTCGTCACGGCGCTGCGCAACGGCGGGGCCACCGTGACCGACAGCTTCGTGATCTTCCACTACGGCATTTTCCCGCAGTCGAAGACCAACATGGACCGCATCGGCGTCCGCCTGCACGAGCTGTGCACCTGGTGGGACGTGCTGAAGGTCGCCCGCGAGAACCAGTACTTCGACGAGAACACCCTGTCGGAGGTCGAGAAGTTCCTGAACGACCCGGTCGGCTGGTCCGCCGCCCACGGCGGCAAGGCCAGCTTCGACTGACGCACCCGGAGGCGCCGCGCCTTGACCGCACCGCCCACACCGCTAATATCCCGCGCGATGCTGCATCCGGCGTGGGTCATGGCGCGTATGGCGCGAATTACCAACCCGGCCTCCTGAGGGGGGCCGGGACCGCCTCGTTTGTGCGTGCGTCGGGGGCCTGACCGCTGCCGCCCGACGGTTCTGCTTCAGGTTCAGGATATCCCCGACATGACCCGCGACTACAAGTCCACCGTCTTCCTGCCCCGCACCGACTTCCCCATGCGCGGCGGCCTGCCCACCAAGGAGCCGGAGCTGCTGAAGCGCTGGGAGGACATGGGCCTCTTCCAGCGGCTGCGCGAGACGGCGAAGGGCCGCGAGAAGTTCGTCCTGCACGACGGCCCGCCCTACGCCAACGGCAACATCCACATCGGCCACGCCGTCAACAAGGTGCTGAAGGACGTCATCGTCCGCTCGCGCCAGATGCAGGGCTTCGACTCCAACTACGTCCCCGGCTGGGACTGCCACGGCCTGCCCATCGAGTGGAAGATCGAGGAGAAGTACCGCGCCGAGGGCAAGGACAAGGACGAGGTTCCGCTCAACCAGTTCCGCGCCGAGTGCCGCCAGTTCGCCCAGAAATGGGTGGACATCCAGGCCGGTGAGTTCCGCCGCCTGGGCGTCGAGGGCAACTGGGCCGACCCGTACCTGACCATGACGCTGCCCGCCGAGGCGCAGATCGTCCGCGAGATCCACAAGTTCGCCATGAACGGCGGCCTCTACAAGGGCGCCAAGCCGGTCATGTGGTCGGTGGTGGAGAAGACCGCGCTGGCCGAGGCGGAGATCGAGTACCACGACCACACCTCGACCACCGTCTTCGCGCGCTTCGCCATCTGGGGCTCGCCGGCGCCGGAGGTCGACGACGCCAACATCGTCATCTGGACGACCACCCCCTGGACCCTGCCGGGCAACCGCGCCATCGCCTTCGGCGACGAGATCGAATACGCGACCTACAAGGTGCTGGCGGTCGAGGAGGGCAGCCTCGCCGAGGTCGGCGAGCGGCTGGTCGTCGCCACCGCGCTGGCCGAGAGCGTCTTCAAGGAAACCAAGATCACCGACGCGCGGCTGCTGCACCGCTTCCCCGGCTCGCGTCTGGCCGGCGGCTACTGCCACCACCCGCTGACCCGCAGCGGCTACGACTTCAAGGTGCCGCTGCTGGCCGGCGACTTCGTCACCACCGACGCCGGCACCGGCTTCGTCCACATCGCCCCCGGCCACGGCGAGGACGACTTCCATCTCGGTCAGGCCAACGGCATCGAGGTGCCGCAGACGGTCGGCGAGGACGGGCGCTACTACGACCACGTCCCGCTGTTCGCCGGCCTGCGCGTCTACACCGCCGAAGGCAAGCCGGGCGAGGCCAACGGCGCCGTGCTGAAGGCCTTCCAGGAGGTCGGGGCGCTGCTCGCCAAGGGCAAGATCAAGCACAGCTACCCGCATTCCTGGCGGTCGAAGGCCCCGCTGATCTTCCGCACCACGCCGCAGTGGTTCATCTCCATGGAGACGAACGACCTGCGCAAGACGGCGTTGCAAGCGATCTCCGACACGACGTGGTTCCCGGCCCAGGGCGAGAACCGCATCCGCGCGATGATCGAGCAGCGCCCGGACTGGTGCATCAGCCGCCAGCGCGCCTGGGGTGTGCCGATCGCCCTGTTCGTCCGCAAGGACAACGGCGCGATCCTGCGCGACGCCGAGGTGTTCAACCGCATCGCCGACATCTTCGAGAAGGAAGGCTCCGACGCGTGGTTCGCCCGCCCGGCGCAGGACTTCCTCGGCAACGCCTACCGCGCCGACGATTACGAGCAGGTCAGGGACATCGTGGATGTGTGGTTCGAGTCCGGCTCGACCCACGCCTTCGTGCTGGAGCAGCGGCCGGAGTTGAAGTGGCCGGCCTCGCTGTACCTCGAAGGTTCCGACCAGCACCGCGGCTGGTTCCATTCCTCGCTGCTGGAAAGCTGCGGCACGCGCGGCCGGGCCCCCTACGACGCGGTGCTGACGCACGGCTTCACGCTCGACGAGCAGGGCCGCAAGATGTCCAAGTCGCTGGGCAACGTGGTCGCCCCGCAGGAGGTCTGCGACAAGTACGGCGCCGACATCCTGCGCCTCTGGGTGGTCAGCACCGACTACACCGAGGACCAGCGCATCGGCCCGGAGATCATCAAGTACCAGGCCGACCATTACCGCCGCCTGCGCAACACGCTGCGCTACATCCTCGGCGCGCTGGCCGACTACACCCCGGCGGAGCGCATCGCCGTCGCCGAGATGCCGGAGCTGGAGCGCTGGGTCCTGCACCGCCTGTCGGAGCTGGACGCGCTGGTCCGCGCCAAGATCGAGGCCTACGACTTCCACGATCTGTCGGTGGCGATCCACAATTTCTGCGCGGTGGAGCTGTCGGCCTTCTACTTCGACGTCCGCAAGGACAGCCTGTACTGCGACGCGCCGGGCTCGGTCCGCCGCCGCTCGGTCCGCACGGTGATGGAGCATCTGCTCTCCACCCTGACCGCGTGGCTGGCCCCGATCCTCTGCTTCACCGCGGAGGAGGCGTGGCTCGCCCGTCCCGAGGGCCTGACCGGCGTCGAGGGCTGGAGCGAGGAGAGCGTCCATCTGCGCGTCTTCCCGGCCATCCCGGCGGAGTGGCGCAACGACGATCTCGCCGCCAAGTGGGAGTCCATCCGCACCGTCCGCCGCACCGTCACCGGCGCGCTGGAGCTGGAGCGGGCCAACAAGAGGATCGGCTCGTCCCTGCAGGCCAACCCGACCGTCTTCGTGGACGCGGCGACCAAGGCGCTGCTCGACGGCGTGGACTTCGCCGAGATCTGCATCACCTCGCAGATCACCGTGGCGGAGGGCACGGCCCCTGAGGGGGCGTTCGTCCTGCCCGACGTGGCCGGCATCGCGGTGGTGCCCGGCCTCGCCGAAGGGGGCAAGTGCGAGCGCTGCTGGAAGATCCTTCCGGAGGTCGGCACGAACGCCGCACACCCGACGCTGTGCCTCCGTTGCGCCGAAGCCGTGGACGCGGAACCGGCGTTCTGATTCGCAGCGGGCCCCCTCCCCATCCCTCCCCCGCTTCGCGGGAGAGGGAGTTTGATCCCCTCCCTCGCCGAAGGCGGGGGAGGGTTAGGGAGGGGGCCTGGACGCCTTTCACTCTTCGGAGCACTCCATGAGCAGCCTCTCCACGTCCGGCAGCCGCGGCTACACGGTCTTCGGCCTGTCCGTTGCCGCGCTGGTGGTGGTCCTCGACCAGCTCACCAAATGGTGGATCCTCGACGTGGTCATGCAGCCCTATCCACGGGTCATCGAGGTCACGCCCTTCTTCAACCTCGTGCTGGCCTGGAACACCGGGGTCAGCTTCGGCACCTTCGGCAGCTCCCACGCCTGGATGCCCTACGTGCTGGCCGCGGTGGCCTTCGCCATCGTGGTGGCGCTGCTGCTCTGGCTGCGGCAGGCCGACCGGCGCTACCTCGCGCTCGCCCTGGGCATGGTCATCGGCGGAGCCATCGGCAACGTGATCGACCGCTTCCTCTACGGGGCCGTCGCCGATTTCCTCGATTTCCACATCGGAGGGTGGCATTTCTGGGCCTTCAACGTGGCGGACAGCGGAATCAGCGTCGGCGTGGCGCTTCTCGTGCTGGATGGGCTGTTCGCCGGCCGCGAAAAGTCGTAATAGTTCACGCGACGGAGCCGCTATAAGGGACGCGGCCCGACGACAAGCGGCCTGACGACTAGACGACGGGACTCGAACGTGACCATGCTTTCCTTCGCCTCCTCCATCGCGCGGCGCTCCACTCGCTCCCTCGGGCGGGCCCTGGGGCGGGGTCCGCTGCTGGGCTTGGCGCTCGTCGCGCTGGCGCTCACCGGATGCACCGACGTCCGCCGTTCCATCGGCCTCGACCGCACGAGCCCGGACGAGTTCACCGTCGTGTCCCGCGCGCCGCTGACCATGCCGCCCAGCCTGACCCGCCTGCCGGAGCCGCGCCCCGGCGCGGCGCGGCCGCAGGACGCCACGTCGTCCGCGGTGGCCGCCGCCTCGGTCTTCGGCGGTTCGTCGCGTGCCACCGCCGCGGGCGGCCGGACGGCGACCGCCGGCACCGCCGGCGAGTCGGCCCTGATCGCCCAGGCCGGCGCCAAGGGCGGCATCGAGCCGGGCATCCGCAACAAGGTCGACCAGGAGACGACCCAGCTCGTCGTCGCCGACAAGAGCTGGATCGACTCCCTGCTGTTCTGGCAGACGCAGGAGCAGCCCTACGAGATCGTCGATCCGAAGAAGGAAAACCAGCGCCTGCGCGAGGCCCAGGCCACCGGCAAGGCGCTGAACGACGGCACCGTCCCGACCATCGAGCGCAAGCGCCGGGCGCCGCTGGAAGGGCTGTTCTAAGCCGCTTCCGGGGCTCCGTTCAGGGGCCCGATTCCAGGGCATTGTTCCGGGCGGCTCGCCGCACCAGTATCTAGGGGGCGTTCCCGGACGGGGACGCCCCCTTTGCATTCCCGTTCCCTCCGCCCCGTTCCCTCCGCTGCCAACGAGAGGCCCATGCTCCCCAACGGCCCCACCGCTCCCCCTCCCTGGAAACGGCCCTGGCGCCGGCTCGCCGCCGCCGGCTTGCTGGCCTTCGCCCTGGCCGGCGGCGCCCCCGCCGCCACGCCGGCCTTCGCCGCCGAAAAGGGCGTCTTCTTCCCGGAGACCTTCACCCTGTCCAACGGCATGCAGGTCGTGCTGGTGACCAACCAGCGCGTGCCGGTGGTCACCCACATGGTCTGGTACAAGGTGGGCGCGGCGGACGAGCCGCGCGGCGTGTCGGGAATCGCCCATTTCCTGGAGCACCTGATGTTCAAGGGGACGGAGGAGGTGCCGCCCGGCGCCTTCTCCCGAATCGTCGCCAAGAACGGCGGGCGTGACAACGCCTTCACCTCCTGGGACTACACGGCCTACTTCCAGAACGTGGCGCGCGACCGGCTGGAGCTGGTGATGAAGATGGAGGCCGACCGCATGTCGAACCTCCGCCTCACCGATCAGGTGGTCTATCCGGAGCGCGACGTCATCATCGAGGAGCGCCGCCAGCGCATCGAGAACGAGCCCGCGGACCGCATCGGCGAGCAGGTCAACGCCACCCTCTACGTCCACCACCCCTACGGCACGCCGATCATCGGCTGGCCGCAGGAAATGGCCACCCTGACGCGGGAGGAGGCGGAGTCCTTCTACAAGAGCTGGTACGCGCCCAACAACGCCGTGCTGGTGGTGTCCGGCGACGTGACGGCCGAGGAGCTGAAGCCGCTCGCCGAGAAATACTACGGCAGCATTCCCGCCCGCACGGTGCCGGAGCGCGTCCGCGTGCAGGAGCCGCCGATCAGCGCCGCCCGCCGGGTCATCCTGCGCGACGACGAGGTGCGCCAGCCCTCGATCCGGCGGAACTGGCTCGCACCCTCCTACCGCACCGACAAGGAGGGCTACGCCTACCCGCTCCAGGTTCTGTCGGAGATCATGAGCGGCGGCCCGACCTCCCGTCTCTACCGCAGCCTCGTCGTCGACCAGCGCATCGCCACCTCGGCCTGGCTGGGCTACAGCCCGTCGTCCTGGGACATGACCTCGCTGGCGGCCGGCGCCTCGCCGGCGGCCGGCGTCGCGATGGACAAGCTGGAGGCGGCCCTGGAAGCCGAGATCCAGAAGGTCGTGGAGAAGGGCGTGACCGAGGAGGAGGTGGCCACCGCCAAGAAGCGCATGCTGGCCGAGGCCGCCTACGCCCGCGACAGCCTGACCGGCCCGGCCCAGACGCTGGGTGCGGCCATCGCCACCGGCCAGAGCATCGACGACGTGGAGAACTGGCCGGTGCGCATCGACGCGGTGACCGCCGATCAGGTCAACGCCGCCGCCCGCGCCGTTCTCGGCCAGACCAACCACGTCACCGGCCTTCTGCTGCCGCTCCAGGACAAGGGAAGCTGAGATGATTGCACGCATCGTGCCCCCTCCCTCCCGCTCCGCGGGTCCCTCCCTCCCCCGCTCCGCGGTGGAGGGCCTGAGCGCCGAACCGATCCCCTCCACCTCGAAGAGGGGGAGGGTTAGGGAGGGGGTCATCGTCACGGTCCTCACCCTGCTCCTGACCGCCTTCGCCTTCGCCACCCCCGCCGCCGCCATCGAGATCAAGCGGGTGGTCAGCCCCGGCGGGATCGAGGCGTGGCTGGTCGAGGACCACAAGGTCCCCATCATCGCCCTGGAATGGGCCTTCGAGGGGGCCGGGGCGTCCGACCCCAAGGGCAAGGAGGGCCTCGCCAACCTCGCCGCGCGCACGCTGGACGAGGGCGCCGGCCCCTACGACAGCCAGGCCTTCGCCGCGCGGCTTCAGGACAACGCCATCGCGCTGGGCTACGACGCCGGGCGCGACGGCTTCGGCGGCAGCCTACGCACGCTGAGCGACCGCCGCGACGAGGCGTTCGAGCTGACCCGCCTGTCGCTGGCCGAGCCGCGCTTCGACGCGGAGGCGGTGGAGCGCATGCGCGCCGCCGTGCTGTCCAGCCTGCGCCGCGATCAGGCCGACCCCAACTACGTCGGACGGCGGCTGTTCTACTCCACGGCCTACCCCGGCCATCCCTACGGCGACGAGATCCGCGGCACGCTGGAGTCGCTGCCGACGATCACCCCGGACGACCTGCGCGGCTTCGTGAAGACCGGCTTCGGGCGCGACCGGCTGGTCGTCGCCGCGGCGGGCGACATCAGCCCGGAGGATCTGGGCCGCGCGCTCGACCACGTGTTCGGCGGCCTGCCGGCCACCTCCGCGAATGCCGCCATCCCCGACGTCGAGCCGAAGGGGCTGGGCGAGACGCTGGTCGCCACCCGGCCGACCGCGCAGACGGTCATGCTGATGGGCCAGACCGGGCTGAAGCGCGCCGATCCCGACTGGTACGCGGCGACCGTGATGAACTACGTGCTGGGCGGCGGCGGCTTCGGCTCCCGCCTGATGGAGGAGGTGCGGGAGAAGCGCGGCCTCAGCTACGGCGTTTACAGCTACCTGATCCCGATGGACCATTCCGCGCTGGTGATGGCCGGCGGCAACACGGTGAACGCCAAGGCCGGGCAGGCGCTGGACATCATGCGCCAGGAATGGAAGCGCATGGCCGACGAGGGCGTGACGGAGGAGGAGCTGGCCGACGCCAAGACCTACCTCACCGGCAGTTTCCCGCTGCAGCTCGGCAGCACCCAGGCCATCGCGCGCATCCTGCTCCAGGTCAAGCGCGACAACTTGGGCATCGACTATCTTGACCGCCGCGACGCCTTCATCAACGGCGTCACCCAGGCGGACGTGCAGCGCGTCGCCAAGCGGCTGCTCGACCCCAACCGGCTGCTGACCGTGCTGGTCGGCCGTCCGGAAGGGGTGACCGCGACGCGGACGATCGACGGGGGAAGTTGAGGAACGGTGTTTCGACGAGCCCCCTCCCGACCTCCCCCCGCTTGGCAGGGGGAGGAGAAAAGCCCTCCCCTGCGAAGCGGGGGAGGGTTGGGTGGGGGCCCAACGCGACCACCCCCCTCACGCCAGATCCGGCTGGCTCCCCGGAAAGCGCGGATCACCGGGGTCAATGGGGCGGCCCGGCACCTTGCCGGGGATGATGCCCACCTGATCGGGCCGCCCGTCCTCACGGCGTTCCTCATCCTCTGGAACCGGGGCCACCGGAACCGGCGGATTCTGTTCGGGTTTGCTGGGATCGGTCATGGTCACCTCCTGTCCCGAAAAGAACACAGGGCAGCGGTTGCCGGTTTCATCCACCGCCCCGCATAGTCCGCTTCACCTAGACCTTTGTGCACGTTGGATGCGCCGCTTTGGCGCGTACCCGGCGCGCACGGATCGGTGCTAGGCTCCGCGCACGCGAGAAGGAGGCAAAATCCCAATGTCAGCGCTCACCCGTTCGCCCGCCTGGGAAGCCCTGGCCCGTCACCGCCAGGACGTTTCGACCCTCCATATGCGCGACCTGTTCGCCGCCGACGCCGACCGCTTCAACCGCTTCTCCCTGGAAGCCTGCGGCCTGCTGTTCGATTATTCGAAGAATCGGATCACCGAGGAGACTCGCACCCTTCTGCTCGACCTCGCCCGCCAGCAGGACGTGGAGGGCTGGCGCGACCGCATGTTCGCCGGGGAGCGGATCAACATCACCGAGGACCGCGCCGTCCTGCACACCGCGCTGCGCAACCGCTCCAACCGCCCGGTCATGGTGGACGGCCAGGACGTGATGCCGGAGGTGAACGCCGTCCTGCACCGCATGGAGCGCTTCGTCCGGCAGGTCCGCGACGGCGCCTGGACCGGCTACACCGGCCACCCGATCACCGACATCGTCAACATCGGCATCGGCGGGTCCGACCTCGGCCCGGTGATGGTGACGGAGGCGCTGACCCCCTACCTGCACCCGCAGATCGGCGTGCATTTCGTCTCCAACGTGGACGGCACCCACATCAGCGAGACGCTGGAATGGCTGGACCCGGAGACGACGCTGTTCGTCATCGCGTCCAAGACCTTCACCACCCAGGAGACGCTGACCAACGCCCACACCGCGCGGCGCTGGTTCCTGGAGAGCGCCGGCGACCCCGCCCATGTCGCCAAGCATTTCGTCGCCGTCTCCACCAACGAGGCGGAGGTGCGCAAGTTCGGCATCGACCCGGCCAACATGTTCGGCTTCTGGGACTGGGTCGGCGGGCGCTATTCGCTGTGGTCGGCGATCGGGCTGTCCATCGCGCTCGGCATCGGCATGGACCGCTTCTATGAGTTGCTGGACGGCGCCCACGCCATGGACGAGCATTTCCGCACCGCGCCGCTGGAGCGCAACATGCCGGTGCTGATGGCGATGCTCGGCGTCTGGTACGTCAATTTCTGGGGCGCCAAGTCCCACGCCGTGCTGCCCTATGACCAGTACATGCACCGCTTCCCCGCCTATCTCCAGCAGTTGGACATGGAGAGCAACGGCAAGACGGTGGACCGCCAGGGCGCGCGGGTGGATTACGCCACCGGCCCGGTGGTCTTCGGCGAGCCGGGCACCAACGGCCAGCACGCCTTCTACCAGCTGATCCACCAGGGGACGGAGCTGGTCCCCGCCGACTTCCTGGCCCCGGCGGAAACCCACAACCCGATCGGCGACCATCACCGCATCCTGCTGTCGAACTTCTTCGCCCAGCCGGAAGCCCTGATGCGCGGCAAGACCGCCGACGAGGTGCGCGCCGAGATGGCCAAGTCCGGCAAGCCGGCCGAGGCCGTGGAGCCGCTGGTCCCTCACCGCGTGTTCGAGGGCAACAAGCCGTCCAACAGCATCCTGTTCAAAAAGCTGGACCCGCGCACGCTGGGCGCCCTGATCGCGCTGTACGAGCACAAGGTGTTCGTCCAGGGCATCGTGTGGAGCATCAACAGCTTCGACCAGTGGGGCGTGGAGCTGGGCAAGCAGTTGGCCGGCAAGATCCTGCCCGAACTCCAGACCGGCCCGACCGCCGCGCTGGGGCACGACAGTTCGACCAACGGGCTGATCGGCTGGTACCGCAAGCACCGCTGAGCGCCGCACGTCGGCATGACCGAGGCGCCGGGCGCCGGCCGCAGGAAGCTCTTGTGCGGCACGGCGATCCGGCGTAGGGTGCAGGCCATGAACCCCGTGCGCCTCACCTCTCCCGCCCTCCTGGGGCGATTTTGGTACCGCTGGTACATTCCGGCGGCATAGGTATCGCACACCCACGATGCACCCAAAGCCGCCCGACCCGAGGCGGCTTTTGTGTTTTCAGCACGCGGTGCACGCAAAATCCCCCTGACGGTCACGGCGGCCTCCCTGACAAACCGGAGGTCCCAACATGTCTGATTTCGATTTCGACGTCGTCACCGGCCCGTCCCGCGCCAGCTGCCCCGCCACCCCCAGCGAACCGGAAACGCCGGAGGACGGCCACCCCGCCGACAAGACCGGCCCGGCGTGACCGCCCCGTGCCTGGAACCGCCCCGCCCGTCCCGGCCCGCAACGGCGAGACGGGATGGCGGGGCGCTCCACGGACAGAACCGGCTGCCGCTTACGGCAGCGTGACCGCCGCTGTGGTGGCGAAGCCAACTTGGCCCAGCTGCGCGTCGAAGAAGTAATTGTAGGCCAGCAGCGGGTTGATTCCCGTGTTGACGAAGGCGATGTCGGCGTCCGGCAGGACCGGCTCCAGCGACGCCGGGGCCGCCGCGGTGGACAGCGTGGTGTCGATGGCGAAGATGCCCTTGACCGGGGCCGCGCTGGACATGGCGAAGCTGTAGGTCATCACCGGCTCCGCGTCGGGGCTGGACCCGTTCGGCACGGCGACGGTGATCTCCGCCCCGCCGAGATTGGCCGTCCAGGCCTTCGCCTGTGGAACGCTCATCATCGCCCCGGTGACCCCGCTGTCGAGCAGCAGGGTGGCCTTGAGCGGCCGCGCGTCGTTGACCGTGCTGATGGTGATGGTCGCCGGGCCGGTCAGCCAATAGGGCTGGGTCGGCGCCGCCGGCCAGGGCGTGCCCGACGCCGGGGCGCAGTTGCAGCCGTTGGTGACGTTGGCGGTGACCGGCGGTTTGGCCGAGGTCAGCGCGACGGTCTGGCCGTTGAAGGGGCTGGCCGTGAACGCCGCGGTCGTCACGCCCAGCGTGATGTAGCCGCTCGCCCCGCTCCCCGCCGAGGACAGCAGATAGGACGGGTAGAGCGGCTGGCCGTTCACCGACGCCGACAGGAACGGATTGCTCAGCGTGTAGACGACCTGATCGGACTGGCCGGCGTTCGCGGTGTAGCTCAACGCCGGACGGCCGAAGCCGACGCCCATCATGCCCATGCCCGGATCGACCGGGTTCTGGACATCGGGTGTGGCGGTGTTGCCGGCATACTGCGCGCCGAAGACCACCAGCGGCCCGGCCTCGCAGACCGAGGCGACCTGCTTCGCATCGTCCTGCGACGCGCCGATCGACAGGCTGGGCACCAGATAGAGGCAACCGGCCAGGGTGTTCCCCGACGGGTGATAGGTGATCTGCGCCGGCCCGAGCGACACCACGCCCGCGACCAGCCCCTTCGACGTGTCGCCGTCGACCATCAGCAGCGTTGCGGGAATGACGACGCCGGTCGATCCGGTGTCCACCTGCACCTCATGCAGCAGACCGCTCGGCGTGCCGATGGTGACGTTGAGGGAGTTGCTGTAGCCCTCCAAGCCGAAGGGCTGCCGGGCCACTGGAACATCGACCGGCGCGGCGTAGGTGACGGAGGTATCAGACATGGACTTCTCCCAAAATAAATTGGATGAAGCGGCAGATTTACTCAGCAAGAAACAATATTCAAACGTCTCATTCATCCACATGCATTGGCATGTTTATGAAACTCTCCTGGAGATGACAGCGAAATTTCCGTCTTTATTTTTTCACTGAACACGGCGACGCGCCGTCCCTCGACTCATTGCCCGAGGGAACGAAGCGGGCCGGGCGCCCGCAGCCCGGCCGGACCGTTCCGCCGCATGGACAACCTCGACCGCACACGGCATTATCGACAACCACCTGGGGATGCAGTTCGAAGCCCCTTCCATCGAAAAGCGGGGGAAAGCGCGCATGTCCGTCACCGACGTCACCGGCGGAACGCCCGCCAGCTTCGGCATGGCCGCCAAGCCGGCCCCGGCCAAGGGCCCCGACGCCCCCGCTTCGGGAACCGCCGCCCCAACGACCGGCCGCAACGGCACGGTGGACACGGTCAGCCTGTCGCCCGACGCGCTCCGGGCCATGACGACCGGAGTCATCGCCTTCACCGTCCCGAAGGCCGACGACTCGGCGGCCAAGGACCCGGTGGCGGCGCGCATGGAGACCATGCTCGCCCGCCGCGACTATGACCTCAAGCAGGCCGACTACATGCGGGAGGCGATGGGCATGCTGCGCCAGACGCTCAACCTGCCCGAGGACCAGCCGATCGTCCTGGGCGGCGCCGCGCATGGCCTGCTGGACAGGCTGGCGGCGAAGAACGGCCTCAGCAGACCCGAGATGCCGGACGCGCTGCGCGCCGCCGGGGTGAAAGACCCATTCGAGGAAAGCGCCAAGGAGGAAGCCGGCGTGATCGGCATCGGCATGCCCAACAGCGGCAAGGAAATGCAGGTCGCCTTCGACCGGCTCGGCCTCGACGCCTTGTCCGGCAGGAAGGACACCCCGGTGCGCATGATCCCGCTGAAGGACGGGGACGACCGCAGCGGCCCGCTGCTCGGCGCCATCAAGGGGGGAGCGCTGGGACGCCTCACCGACACCCGGCCCGGCCAGGGCGCCAGCCTGTGGGCGGTCACCGACGGGGCCCAGGGTCCGAATGCCCGCGTCCTCGCCTCGGTCCGTTCGGTCGGCATGGACGACGTCGCCACCGGCATGGCCACCGGCCTGCTGAAAGGGCTGAAGGGGCTGTTCGCCGGGGCCTGAGGGCCGCCACCGTCCCTCCCCGCACAAGCCCCCGCTCATGGTGGCATTCCATGCGTGGCCCTACTATATTTGGCGCATGCCGATCCGTATGCTGCCCGACACGCTCGTCAACCGAATCGCCGCCGGCGAGGTGATCGAGCGGCCCGCCGCCGCCGTCAAGGAACTGGTGGAGAACGCCATCGACGCCGGGGCCACCCGCATCGACGTGGTGGTGCGCGACGGCGGCAAATCGCTCATCACCATCACCGACGACGGCTGCGGCATGGCGCCGGACGAGCTGGCCCTTGCCGTCGAGCGGCACGCCACCTCCAAGCTGCCGTCCGACGACCTGCTGGACATCCGCTCACTGGGCTTCCGGGGGGAAGCACTGCCCTCCATCGGGGCGGTCAGCCGCTTGACCCTGACCAGCCGCCCGCGCGGCGCCGACAGCGCCTGGGCGCTGACCGTGGACGCCGGCCTGAAGGGGACTCCGCAGCCCGCCGCGCTGGCCCAGGGCACCCGCGTGGAGGTGCGCGACCTGTTCGCCGCCGTGCCCGCCCGCCTGAAGTTCCTGAAGGCCTCCCGGACCGAGTTTGACCACATCGGCGACTGCATCGAACGGCTGGCCATGGCCCATCCCGGCGTGGCCTTCACGCTGGATGGCGACAACCGCTCCCCGCTGCGCCTGTCGGCGGCGCAGGGCGACCTGCTCGACGCCCGGCTGACCCGGCTGGGCGCCCTGATGGGCCGCGATTTCCAGGACAACGCCGTGCCGGTGCAGGCGGCGCGCGAGGGAGTGACGCTCGCCGGCTGGATCGGCCTGCCCACCCTGCACCGCCCCACCGCCCGCCACCAGCACCTGTTCGTCAACGGCCGTCCGGTGCGGGACAAGCTGATGGTCGGCGCGGTGCGGGCGGCCTACGCCGATTTCCTGCCGCGCGACCGCCACCCCATGCTGGCGCTGTTCCTCGACCTCGACCCGCAGGAGGTGGACGTGAACGTCCACCCCGCCAAGGCGGAGGTGCGCTTCCGTGACCAGGGCCTGGTGCGCGGGCTGATCGTCGGCGCCCTGAAGCACGCGCTGGCCGAGGCCGGGCACCGCGCCTCGACCACCGTGGGGCTGGCGACGCTGGGCGCGCTGCGCCCGGAGAGCGGGGTGGACGCGGACGGAACCATCCTGTCGCCCTCCCCCCTGCCCTACCGCAGCCCGGGACCGCAGCCGGCGCAGTCCTGGGGCGGCAGCTACGGCTCCGTCGTGCCGCGCGGGCTGGCCGACCGGGCGACCGCCTTCCAGGCGCCCCATCAGGCGCCGCTTCCGCCCTTGCAGGGCCGCCTCGCCGGCTGGCAGGCCGCGCCCGCCGCCCGCCCGCCGGATTACGCGGCGCAGGCCGCCGCCGCTCCGCCGCTGGACAGCCACCCGCTGGGGGCGGCCCGCGCCCAGGTCCACAACACCTACATCGTCGCCCAGACCACCGAGGGCATCGTCATCGTCGACCAGCACGCCGCCCATGAGCGGCTGGTCTATGAACGGATGAAGACCGCGCTTCTGGAGGGCGGCGTGAAGCGGCAGGCCCTGCTGATCCCGGAGCTGGTGGAACTGGACGAGCCGTCGGCCAACCGCCTGTTGGGCCGCGCCGCCGAGCTGGCGGAGCTGGGTCTGGCGGTGGAGGGCTTCGGCCCCGGCTGCGTTCTGGTGCGCGAGGTGCCGGCGCTGCTGGGACAGAGCGACGTCAAGAGCCTCGTCCGCGACCTTGCCGAGGAGCTGGCGGAGCTGGGCGACGCGCTGTCGCTGAAGGAGCGGCTGGAGCATGTGTGCGGCACCATGGCCTGCCACGGCTCCGTCCGCGCCGGGCGGAGCCTGAGCGTGGAGGAGATGAACGCCCTGCTCCGCCAGATGGAGGCCACCCCCCACAGCGGTCAGTGCAACCACGGACGCCCAACCTATGTGGAGCTGAAGCTGTCTGACATCGAACGGCTGTTCGGCCGCCGGTGAATTGTCGGACCACAGATAGACTGACCCTGAACCACACACGAATTGACCCTGAAACCACAATAAGACTGACCCGGTGACCTGCTCCCCAGAAACTCCTCCACGCTGAGTTAGAGTCCGTCGAGCAAGGAGACGGACATGCAGAAGAGCCGGTTCAGCGAGGAACAGATCATCGGGATCCTGCGCGAGCAGGAGGCCGGCAGGCCGACGGCGGAGGTCTGTCGCTAGCACGGCGTCAGCGAGGCGACGTTCTTCCGGTGGAAAGCGAAGTACGGCGGGTTGGAGGTGTCGGAAGCCAAGCGGCTGAAAACGCAGGAGGACGAGAACGTCCGCCTGAAGCGTCTGCTCGCCGAAGCGATGCTCGACAACGCGGTGCTCAAGGATCTGGCCGCAAAAAAATGGTGACGCCCGCGGCTCGACGAGCGGCTGTGGCCCATGCGCAGGCGGTGCATGGGATCAGCCCGCGGCGGGCGTGCGCCATTCTCGGCGTGGACCGCTCATCGGTCCGCTACCGCTCCCGGCGTATGGACGACGCGCCGTTGCGAATCCGCCTGCGGG
>NZ_VITH01000011.1 GCF_007827815.1 Azospirillum brasilense | reverse complement strand
ACCGCCATGCGCGTGCCGACGCCCAACGTCTCGGTGGTCGACTTCAAGTTCACCGCCAAGCGCGCCACCACGGTGGAGGAGATCACCAAGGCGATCTCCGAGGCCGCCAACGGCCCGCTCAAGGGCATCCTGGGCGCCTACACCGAGGATCTGGTCTCCACCGACTTCAACCACGACCCGCACAGCTCGATCTTCGCGCTGAACGAGACCAAGGTCATCGACGGCAACTTCGTCCGCATCATGACCTGGTACGACAACGAGTGGGGCTTCTCCAACCGCATGAGCGACACCGCCGTCGCCATGGCCAACGCCAAGTAAGCCTTCCAGGGCTTGCGGCCAAAGAGAAAGGGCGCCCTAACGGGGCGCCCTTTTTCATGATCACGCCGCCGCGAAAGGGCCGCGGTCACCCCGCCTTGACGGCGTTGATCCCCGTGGCCTGCGTCAACTGGTCGGCGACCCAGGCGGCGACGCTCTTGCCTTCGCGCTCGGCGCAGGTGGCGATGGCACGGTGGAGCATCGGGTTGACGCGGATGGCGAGCTTGCCGGAATAGGGCTGCTCGGTGTTGCCCGCCATGTCGCAGGCCATCGCCAGATAATCGTCCACGGCCTCGCGGAAGGCCCGGCGCAGCTCATCGACCGAACGGCCGGTGAAGGTGATGCCGTCGCGCGTGTTGATGACGGCGCCGACGAAGATGCCGGCATCGTCGTCGAAATCGATCTGGGCCTTGTAGCCCTTATAGTCCATCATCGGCGGCGACCCCAGGAATGCGTGGGGTGGAAGGATAGCCCCGCCTCCGCCCCCGTGGTTTGACCTGCCTCAATTCCCGGAATGGGGATAGGGGAACGCCCATCCGGTTCTTCCCGTCATGACCACCCCGCCCCCGCACAGCCGCCCCATCCGTTTCCACAGCCTGCCCCACGCCAAGGCCGCCTGCGCCGTGGCGGCGGATCTCGGCGTTCCGCTGCTGCTGATCAGCGCGCCCGGTGCTGCGGCCTCCGCCGGCTCCGGCTGGTTTGCCGCGGTCGTCGGCCGCGCCGCCGCCCAGCACCCCGCGGTTGCGATCACCGCGGTTCTCGACTGCGCCGACCGGCCCGGCGACGCCCTGGCCGCGCTGACCTCCGGGATTGATGCGGTCCTGTTCACGGGGCGGGCGGACGTCGCCGAACGGTTGGCCGACATCGCCGCGCAGCGCGGCGCCCGCCTTTTGACAGCCCTTCCCGCAGCGCTCGACCTGCGCGGTGTTCGCGATCCCCAGCGGGCCTGCCGGGACTGGCTAGGCGGGCAGGTCGATGGCCATGTCACGGAATAGTCCCAAGGCGATACCGCTTTTTCCCCGAATCCGCACGATCAAAAGTGGTGTATGGTGATTTCATCATCACGATGCGGTACCACCCCCATGACCACGACCACACCTCTGCGGCCCCCGGCGGACGCCACACCGCTGAAGGGTGAGGACTCCGCCCTGCTCCATCCGGAGAGGCCGGACGGGCTGCCGCGCGGCTCGCGCTTTCCCGCGCCGCAGGTGGAGAAGATCCGCGGCGCCCGCCTGCTCGTCGTCTGGGCCGGCTTGGCCGCCGGGGCCTGGGCCGTGGCGGTGGGCGCCGGCTACGGCCTCTACGTCATCGCCCAATCCGTGCTGTGACATAAAAGGGCGGACGGAACGCCGCCGCCCGCCGCCCCGTGCCTGCTCCTTCGGCGACGCACGCACCCGCCCGCCCGGGTAAGCCCCTTTGCCGCCGCAGGAGGGCTGCGCTATCCCCCCTGCCGACGTTGCAAAGAGTCACGCGCTGGGCTATGAGGGCCGCATTTCCGACAGAAACCCCAAGGGGAAGAGCCCGATGAAGCTCACTCGTCGTGTAAAGGAAATTCTTGCGAACTACGAAAGCGACACCCCGGGCGTCAAGGCCAACCTTGCCCGCATTCTGATGGAAGGCAAGCTGGGCGGCACCGGCAAGCTGGTGATCCTTCCCGTCGACCAGGGCTTCGAGCACGGCCCGGCGCGCAGCTTTGCGCCGAACGAGCCGGGCTACGACCCGCATTACCATTACCAGCTCGCCATCGACGCCGGCTGCAACGCCTACGCCGCCCCGCTCGGCTCGCTGGAGGCCGGCGCCTCGACCTTCGCCGGCTCGATCCCGCTGATCCTCAAGATGAACAGCGCCAACAGCCTGTCGCGCCAGAAGGAGGACGCCGACCAAGCGGTGACCGCCTCGGTGCAGGACGCGCTGCGCCTCGGCTGCTCGGCCATCGGCTTCACGATCTACCCCGGCTCGGACGCCATGTACGACCAGTACGAGGAGATCCGCGAGCTGTCGAAGGAGGCCAAGTCGGTCGGCCTGCCCACCGTCCTGTGGTCCTACCCGCGCGGCGGCACGATCTCCAAGGAGGGCGAGCTGGCCATCGACGTGATCGGCTACGCCGCCCACATGGCCGCGCTGCTCGGCGCCCACATCATCAAGGTGAAGCTGCCGTCGGCCCATCTGGAGCAGGCGGAAGCCAAGAAGGTCTACGAGTCCAAGAACATCCCGATCGCCACCCAGGCCGACCGCGTCCGCCACATCATGCAGTGCGCCTTCAACGGCCGCCGCATCGTGGTCTTCTCGGGCGGCGCCACCAAGGGCGAGGACGCGGTGTTCGAGGACGCCCGCGCGATCCGCGACGGTGGCGGCAACGGCTCGATCATCGGCCGCAACGCCTTCCAGCGCCCGCGCGAAGACGCTTTGAAGCTGCTCGACCGGATCATGAAGATCTATCAGGGCAAAGAGTAAGGATCGCCTCGGGTGACCGAAACCGCCTGTCGGCTCTACCTCGTGACGCCGCCGGTCCTGGAACCGGCGGCGTTCGCGCCGAAACTGACCGAAGCGCTGGACGCGGGCGATGTCGCCTGCGTCCAGTTGCGTTTGAAGGACTGCTCCGACGACGCCGTGCGCCGGGCCTGCGACGCCCTGCGCCCGATCGCCCAGGAGCGCGGGGTGGCCTTCATCCTGAACGACCATCCCCAGCTCGCCCGCGAGACCGGATGCGACGGCGTGCACGTCGGGCAGAAGGACACGCCCTACGCCCAGGCGCGGCGGATCGTCGGCAACGACGCCATCGTCGGCGTGACCTGCCACGACAGCCGCCATCTCGCCATGGAAGCGGGCGAGGCCGGGGCCGATTACGTCGCCTTCGGCGCCTTCTTCCCCACCACCACCAAGGACGCCGAATTCAAAGCGGAGCCGGAGCTGCTCCGGTGGTGGTCGGAGCTGATGGAGGTCCCCTGCGTCGCCATCGGTGGGATCACCCAGGAGAATTGCGGGCCGCTGGTGAGCGCCGGGGCCGATTTCCTGGCCGTGGTCGGCGCGGTGTGGAACCACCCCGATGGGCCGGGCGCCGCCGTGAAGGCGTTCAACGCCGCCATCGCCGCGGCCGAAGGGTAACGAAGGCCGCCGCCGGATCATGGACCTCCTTTCCATCGAGACGCTGTCCGCGCTGTTCGCGGTCGGCCTTGTCGCGGGCTTCGTCGACGCCATCGCCGGGGGCGGCGGGCTTCTGACCCTCCCCGCCCTGCTCTGGGCCGGTCTTTCGCCGGCGCAGGCGCTGGCGACGAACAAGCTGCAATCCAGCTTCGGCTCCTTCTCCGCCGCGGTGAAGTTCACCCGCGGCGGCGAGGTGAAGCCGCGCGACATGGTGGTGATGATCGGCTGCACCTTCGCCGGTTCCGCGGCGGGCGCCGTCATCGTCCAGATGATCGATCCGGGATTCCTGCGCAACGTCATCCCGGTGCTGCTGATCGGCATCGCCGTCTGGCTGCTCGTCTCGCCGAAGGCCGGCGAGATCGACGCCCAGCAGCGCATCGGGGAGCGCGGATTCGCCCTGCTCGCCGGGACGGGGATCGGCTTCTACGACGGTTTCCTTGGGCCGGGCACCGGCACCTTCTTCGCCATCGCCTTCGTCTCGCTGCTCGGCTTCAACCTGCGCAAGGCGACCGCCCACACCAAGGTGCTGAACTTCACCAGCAACATCGCCGCCCTCCTCTTCTTCCTGGCCGGCGGCCAGATCGCCTGGGTGGCCGGGCTGCTGATGGGGGTGGGCCAGATGATCGGCGCGCAGGTCGGCGCCCACATGGTCATCCGCAACGGCGCCGCCATCGTGCGGCCGATGCTGGTCGTCGCCTCCATCGCCATCACGGCGAAGCTGATCTGGACCGACGCCCAGGGCGTGATCGGCGCCGGCATGGCCATGGTGGCCGGCTGGCTGGGCTGAGCGCCCTCACAGCCCTCTTTTCACACCCCCACCCCCCTTTCCCGCTCCACGCCTCCGCCCCGCGACGAATCGACCATAGCGGGCATTTCCCCCTCCCCTGTGCACCCGCAGGCGCATAATTTGTTGGCCCAACATTTTTTCAGCGGGGCCACTTTACGTTAACGTCAATTTGTGTATCATTGCGTCAAATAACGAAATTGGGGAGAAACGCATGTCCAAAGGGTCACTGAGGGGGAATCTGCTCGCCGCTGCGGCGGCCGTCGCCATCGCGGCGCCGCTGCCGGCCGGCGCGGCCGGCTATCTGCTCAAGGAGCAGAGCGCCTCGGGCCAGGGCACCTCCTTCGCAGGCGCCACCGCCAACGGCATGGGCGACGCCACCGGCCTGTTCTTCAACCCCGCGGCCCTGGGAGCCATCGAGGGGAACCAGGCGGTCGGCGTGCTGAGCGGCGTATTCCCGACCTCGAAGACCAGCAACGCCCGCGGCACCCGCGCCGCGCGGCTGGGCGGCAGCGCCATCCGGGGCACCTCGGACCCTGGCGACATCGGCATGGACGCGGTGATTCCGTCGGGCTATCTGGCCTACACGGTGTCGCCGGACGTCAAGCTGGGACTCGCCATCACCGCGCCATGGGGCCTGTCCACCGACTATCCGGAAAGCTGGACCGGCCGCTACCACGGCATCCATTCCAGCCTGCTGACAATCAACATCTCCCCGACCGTGTCCTACCGGCTGATGCCGGACCTGACCATCGCCGGCGGCCTGCAGTTCCAGTACGCCAAGGCGCGCCTCAGCCAGGCGGTGGATTTCGGCTCCATCCTGGCGGCGACCGGGGTCCCCATCGCGCCGGGATCGCGCGACGGCGTGGGCGAGGTGAAGGGCGACGACTGGGGCGTCGGCTTCACCGCCGGCATGCTGTACGAGCCGGTCAAGGGCACCCGCTTCGGCGTCTCCTACCGCTCCTCCGTCTCCCACGAGCTCGACGGCGATTCGAAGTTCGAGGGCGTTCCCGCCGTGCCGGCCCTCCAGGCGAGCTTCGCCGGGTCCCCGGTGCGGGCGAAGGTCGCCACGCCGGACATCATCTCCTTCGGCGCCTACCACGAGCTGACCAGCTCCATCGCCGTGATGGCCGACGCACAGTGGACCAACTGGTCGCGCTTCAAGGAACTGCGCATCCGCTACCGCAACCCGCTGCGCACCGACACGGTGACCGACGAGAACTGGGACGATTCCTGGTTCTTCGCGCTGGGCGCCGCCTACAAGTGGAACGAGAAGCTGACCCTGCGCTTCGGCGTGGCCTATGACCAGACCCCGGTCAGCGACCAGTACCGCACGCCGCGCATCCCGGACGAGGACCGTTACTGGGTGTCGATCGGCGCCGGCTACCAGTTCACCGACAGCATCCGGACCGACATCGGCTACAGCCACATCTTCGCCAACAAGGCCAAGATCGACCTGCGCGACAACCTGACGGGCAGCGATGCCTTCCGCGGCAACCTGTCCGCCGACTACAAGGCCCATGTGGACGTGATCGCGCTCCAGACCAGGATCACCTTCTGATCCGCACCCCGGTGGAGCGCGCGGGCGCCGCCCGTTCGCTCCACCGTCCCCGCCTCTTGTCCATCGCCGCGTCCGTGCTAGGCTTTCCCCCAATCAAGAACCCGACCCGGGAGAGGAAACCGCATGGCCGACACCTTCACCGCCTTCGTCATCGAGGACGCCGACGGCAAGCCCAAGGGGGGCTTCAAGCCGCTGAGCCTGACCGACCTGCCCGACCATGACGTGCTGGTCGAGGTCGCCTATTCCACCCTGAACTACAAGGACGGCCTCGCCGTCTCCGGCAAGGGCCGGATCGCCCGCAAGCTGCCGATGGTCGCCGGAATCGACCTCGCCGGAACGGTGGTGGAGTCGCGCTCCGCCGACTGGAAGGCCGGCGACAAGGTGATCGTCAACGGCTGGGGCCTGTCGGAAACCCAGTGGGGCGGCTACAGCCGGTTCCAGCGCGTGAAGCCGGAATGGCTGACCCGGCTGCCGGACGTCTTCTCGCCGGAGGAGGCGATGGGCATCGGCACCGCCGGCTACACCGCGGCGCTCTGCGTCGACGCGCTGGAGGATTGGGGCACGATCCAGCCCGGCGGCAAGGAGGTTCTGGTCACCGGAGCAGCCGGCGGCGTCGGTTCCGTCGCGGTCGCCCTGCTCGCCAAGGCCGGCTATCCGGTCACCGCCTCCACCGGACGGCCCGAGACCCACGAGTATCTGTCCGGCCTGGGCGCCACCGGCTTCATCGACCGCGCCGCCCTTCAGGAGAAAGGCCCGCCCCTGCAGAAGGAGCGTTGGGCCGGCGGCGTCGATTCGGTGGGCGGCATCACGCTGGTCAACGCCCTGTCGCAGACCGTCTGGGGCGGCGCCATCGCCGCCTGCGGCTTGGCCGGCTCGGCCGACCTGCCCGCCACGGTGCTGCCGCACATCCTGCGCAGCGTCACCCTGATCGGCGTCGATTCGGTCGCGGCCCCGGCGGCACGGCGCGAGCGCGCCTGGGCGCGGCTGGCCCGCGACCTCGACAAGGACCACCTGAAGGCGATGTACACGGTGGAGCCGATGTCGAAGCTGCCGGAACTGGCCGGCCGGATCCTCGCCGGTCAGGTGCGCGGCCGCGTGGTGATCGACGTCACCGCCTGAGGCCGCCGGCACCGGTGGCGGGTTGGGGTCAGGCCCCCGCCACCGGCAGCCACAGCACCTCGTCGATGCGCTCCGCCCCGCTGCACAGCATGACCAGCCGGTCGAAGCCGAGCGCGATGCCGCTGCACTCCGGCATCCCGTGCTCCAGTGCGGCGAGGAAATCCTCGTCCACCGGGAAGCGGTCGCCGTAGATGCGCTCCTTCAAATCCATGTCGGCCTCGAAGCGGGCGCGCTGGGCGCGGGCGTCGGTCAGCTCGCCGAAGGCGTTGGCGAGCTCCAGGCCGCAGGCGTACAGCTCGAACCGCTCGGCCAGCCGCGGGTCCTCGGGCTTGGGGCGCGACAGGGCGGCCATGCAGACCGGATAGTCGGTCAGCACGCAGGGAACGCCCGCGCCCAGATGCGGCTCGATCCGGTCGAACATGATGCGGAAGACGATGTCCTCCCAGCGGTCGCCATCGTGCGGGGCGATGCCGATGGCCCGCGCCATGGCGGCCAGCGGGGCCGGGTCGGGATCGTGGCTGCCGTCGAAGGTTTCCAGCAGGTCGATCCCCGCATACTCGCGGAAGGCGTCCTGCACGGTCAGCACCCGCCACTCCTTGAAGGGGTCGCAGGTCATGCTGCGGAAGTCGAATCGCGTCCGCCCCGCGGCGACGGCGGCCTCGCGCACCAGATCCTCGCAGTCGCGGATCAGCGTGCGGTAGCCCTCCCCCGCCCGGTACCATTCGAGCATGGAGAATTCCGGCGCGTGGGTGGCCGACCGCTCGCCGTTCCGGAAGACGTGGGCGATCTGGTAGATGCGCGGCAGCCCGGCCACCAGCAGCTTCTTCATGGCGAATTCGGGGCTGGTGTGCAGGTGCAGCCGCAGCCGGTCGTCGGGATGCGGCCCGACCAGCTCCGTCGCGAAGGCCTGGAGATGCGGCTCCATCCCCGGCGAAACCTGCAGCGCCGGGGTGTCCACCTCCAGGAAGGCGTTCTCCTCGAAGAAGCGGCGGACGGCGCCCAGCACGCGGCCGCGCACGGCCAGATGGGGGCGGCGGCGGGCGAAGGTCTCGGGAGCCCAGGACGGCGTGACGGGGGACATGATGGCCTTCACTGACGGGGTAATGGTGCTGCTTAGCAGAGTGGCAACGGCGGCGAAAATGGACAAAGAAGGCACGGAACGCCGATTGAGCCCCGCCCGGCGTTGCCACCGGCCCGGCAAGCTGCTAGGTTCCGCGCCGCCTGTCTCCTGGAAATCACGAGTATGTCATGAAGGTCAACGCCAACACGATGCGTCCCGGCCATGTGCTGGAGCATAACGGGAAGCTCTGGGTCATCACGAAGACCGCCATCGTCCAGCCCGGCAAGGGCGGCGCCTTCATCCAGCTTGAAATGAAGGATGTGCGCACCGGCAACAAGTCGATCGAGCGCTTCCGCACCCAGGAGACGGTCGAGCGCGCCCGCCTGGACGAGCACGAGATGACCTTCCTGTTCGCCGAAGGCGACAGCTACACCTTCATGGACAAGGAAAGCTACGAGCAGACCGCCATCCCCGGCGAGATCATCGGCGACCAGAAGGTGTTCCTGCAGGACGGCATGGAAGTCACCGTGCAGTCCTTCGAAGGCGCGCCGCTCGGCGTCGAAATTCCCGGCAAGGTCACGCTGCAGATCACCGAGGCCGACCCGGTGGTGAAGGGCCAGACGGCCTCCTCCTCCTACAAGCCGGCGAAGCTGGAGAACGGCGTGTCGATCCTGGTCCCGCCGCACATCGAGTCGGGCACCCGCGTCGTCGTCGACACCCAGACCGGCGAGTATGTCGAGCGCGCCAAGGACTGACCGTCCCGGCTGATTTTCTGCGCACCGGCTCTCGCTTAAGGCAGGGGCCGGTGTATTCTTTTTCCGGTTCCGCACGAGATAAAGCACGCCCATGGCCACCCGCTCCGCCCTTATCAACGTGATGGTCCGCGCCGCCGAAAAGGCGGCCCGCGGCCTTGTCCGCGACTTCGGCGAGGTCGAGCACCTCCAGGTGTCGCGCAAGGGCCCGGCGGACTTCGTGTCCGCCGCCGACATGAAGGCGGAAAAGCTGCTGCGCGAAGAGCTGCAGAAGGCCCGCCCGGATTTCGGCTTCCTGATGGAGGAGACGGGCGCCAGCAAGGGCAGCGACCCGACCGCCCGCTGGATCGTCGATCCGCTGGACGGCACCACCAACTTCCTGCACGGCATCCCGCATTGGGCGATCTCCATCGCCGCGGAGAAGAACGGCGAGATCGTCGCCGGCGTCGTGTACGAGCCGGTGCATGACCAGATGTTCTGGGCCGAGAAGGGCCAGGGCGCCTTCCTCAACCACCAGCGCCTGCGCGTGTCGGAGCGCCGCAATCTTGCCGACGCGGTGATCGCCACCGGCATCCCCTTCAAGGGCCGCGGCGACCATGCCGGCTTCCTGGTGGAGGCCGAGGCCCTGATGAAGGAAGTCGCGGGCATCCGCCGCTTCGGCGCCGCCTCGCTCGACCTCGCCTACGTCGCGGCGGGCCGCTACGACGGCTATTGGGAGCGCGGTCTCGCCCCCTGGGACGCCGCGGCCGGCCAGCTTCTGGTCACCGAGGCCGGTGGCTTCGTCGGCGAGATCGGCGGCGGGCGCAACCCGGTGTTCGGCGGCACGATCCTGGCGGCCAACGCCCACTTCCATCTGCCGATCGCCAAGATCCTGCGCGGTGCCACGGAACGCAAGGTGCGCTCAGCCCCCGCCGGCACGGCCGGTGCGGCGGACGCCGGTCAGGGCTGACCTCCGGCCGAGCCATAAGCCCTTCATGACGTTGGGGTAGCAAGGGCCGCGCTTTGGTGGGGAAACGCGCCGCGCGGTCCAAAGGGCGTTGTCCCTACGCCGATCGAAGGGCTATGGTACCAACGCTTTTCCGTGTCATTGGGAACAACGCGCTGGTCACCATGAGGATTGTCGGACGCATGAGCGGTTCTCCAAACGCCCCCGCCGGGCGGCCGGTACCCCTGCGCGTCCTCCCCACCGCCGCGGCCGTGGCGCTGTCGCTGACCGTGGCCGCCTGCTCCTCGCCCGGCGCCCCGCCGCCCCCGACCAGCGCCGCCCCGCCCCAGACCGCAACCGCCAACGCGGGCGGGCTGACGCTGGAGAACGCCCAGCCGCTGCCAATCCCGCCGCGGCCGGACATCTTCCCGCCGCCGGCCCCGCCGGCCCCGCCGGTCTTCCGGGCACCGACGCTGATGACCGCGCCGGACCTGCCGCAGATTTCGGTCGGACCCAGCCCGGCGGCGCCGGCCATGCCGGAAGGCGCGCCGCCGGTCCCGCCCTCCAACCGGCCGGCGGCTTTCCCGCCGCCCGACCGGACGCAGACCGCGGCCCTGCCGCCGCCGACTCCGAAGGCGCCCACGGCGCCCGCCCTGCCCCGGATGGAGCCGCTGACCGTCCTGTTCGACGGCGCGGCCACCACGCTGCCCGATCCGGCCCAGGCGCGGCTCGACGCCATCGCCGAGCGCATGACCGCCAACCCGCAGCTTCGCCTGCAGATCCGCTCCTACGCCAGCGGCACGCCCGATACGGCGCGCGAGGCGCGTCAGCTGTCGCTGGCCCGCGCGCTGGCCGTCCGTGAGCGACTGGGGACCGCCGGCATCGCCAGCACCCGCGTCGACATCCGCGCCATGGGCATGGAGGCGGCCAGCGGCGCGCCGGACCGGCTGGACGTGGAGTTCCTGAACCAGTGAGCCGCTCTCTGTAACCGGTACCGCCTGCCCCTTCCCCTGGACGAGAGTGCCCATGGCCGCCATCGCCCCGTCGTCCCACCCTCTTGAGGAGCCTTCCCCGATGACGCGCCCGGAGCGCTTCCTGACACGGATGATCCTCTTCCTGGTGGTCGTGGGAAGCGTGACGGCCTTGCTGTTCCCGGCCCTGCGCGCCGCCTTCATGAACAACCCGGCGCTGAACGGGCTGATCCTGGGCACGCTGCTCGCCGGCATCCTGTTCATCTTCCGCCAAGTGCTGATGCTGCGGCCCGAAGTGGCGTGGCTGGAGCATTTCCAGTCCGGCAACCCGGCCGTCGCCGCGCCGGAACCGGTGCTGCTCGCCCCGATGGCGCGTATGCTGCGGGAACGGCGCGGCCGGCTGACCCTGTCGGCGCTGTCGATGCGCTCGCTGCTCGACGGCATCGCGTCTCGGCTGGACGAGTCGCGGGAGCTGTCGCGCTACCTGATCGGCCTGCTGATCTTCCTCGGCCTGCTCGGCACCTTCTGGGGCCTGCTGCACACCGTGCAGTCGGTCGGCTCGGTCATCGGCGGGCTGTCGGTGCAGGGCGGCGACGTCGGGGCGATGTTCAGCAACCTCCAGCACGGGCTGGAGGCGCCGCTGACCGGCATGGGCACGGCCTTCAGCTCCTCGCTGTTCGGTCTCGCGGGCTCGCTGGTGCTGGGCTTCCTGGAGCTTCAGGCCAGCCAGGCGCACAACCGCTTCTTCCAGGACGTCGAGGACTGGCTGTCCGGCGCCACCCGCCTCTCCAGCGGGGCCGGCGGCAGCCTGGAGACCGGCGACCAGTCGATGCCGGCCTATCTGACGGCGCTTCTGGAGCAAACGGCGGAGAACCTCGACTCGCTCCAGCGCACCGTCGCCACCGCCGAGGAGGGCCGCCGCTCGGCCAACGCCAATCTGATGGCTTTGACCGAACGGCTGAGCACGCTGACCGACCAGATGCGCGCCGAACAGCAGCTCCTCCTGCGGCTGGGCGAGAGCCAGCTTGAGATGAAGGGGCTGCTCGACCGGCTGTCCGACGCGGCCATCGGCGGGTTCGACGACGCTTCGCGCCAGCATCTGCGCAACATGGACATCTACCTCGCCCGCTTGGTCGAGGAGTCGTCCACCGGCCGGGTCCAGGGGGTGCAGGAGATCCGCAGCGAGATCAAGCTGCTGGCCCGCACCATCGCCGCCCTGGCCGAGGAATCGGAACAGCGCTGACCTGTCTCCCCTCTTCCGCGGCGGGAGAGGGGTTTCAATCGCCGGAGGGACACCCCGCCATGCCCAGCATCAGCCGCCGCAACGGCCACCGCGAGGCCAGCGCATGGCCCGGATGGGTGGACGCGCTGTCGTCCCTCGTCATGGTGGTCATCTTCCTGCTGATGATCTTCGTCGTCGCCCAGTTCTACATGGCGACCGCCCTGACCGGGCGTGACGAGCAGCTCGGCAGCCTGAACCGCAAGGTGGCGGAGCTGAACGACCTGCTGGCGCTGGAGCGGGACGCCAACGCCGACCTGCGCATCAACGTCGCCCAGCTCTCGGCGGAGCTTCAGGGCTCCGTCGCGGCGCGGGACACCATGACCGACCGCATCGCCACGCTGCAGGGCGACCTCGACCACGCCGCCCGCGCGGCGGAGGAGTTGCAG
Organism: Azospirillum brasilense; assembly: GCF_007827815.1. Classification (GTDB taxonomy): domain Bacteria; phylum Pseudomonadota; class Alphaproteobacteria; order Azospirillales; family Azospirillaceae; genus Azospirillum; species Azospirillum brasilense_C. The sequence continues at coordinate 217,557 of NZ_VITH01000011.1, read as the reverse complement.
CGCACGATCCGCGCCGACAAGGAGACCATCGAGCTGAAGCTGGCCGAGGCCGCAAGCCTCCAGGCCGACCTGAAGGCGCTGCGCGAGGCCCGGACCAAGCTGGAGGGCGAGCTGGCCGCCGCCGCCGCCCAGCAGCGCCTGACCGAGGAGCAGCGCCGGGCCCTGCTGACCGAGCTGGGCGGGGAGCGCGACCGCTCCAAGGCGCTGGAAACGCGGCTCGCCAGCGCCGACGAGAAGACGATGCTCGCGCAGAAGGACATCGAGAAGCGCGACATCCGAATCACCGAGTTGATGGCTTCCCTGTCCACCGAGCAGGGCGCGACCGGCAAGGCGAACGAGCAGGTCGACCTGCTGAACCGGCAGATGGCCGCCCTGCGCGAGCAACTCGCCCGCATCGGCGCCGCGCTGGAGATTTCGGAGAAGAAGGCGGAGGAGCAGCAGGTCCAGATCGCCGAACTCGGCTCACGGCTGAACCAGGCGCTGGCCGCCAAGGTGCAGGACCTCGCCCGCTACCGCTCGGAATTCTTCGGGCGGGTGCGCGAGGCGCTGGGCAACCGGCCCGACGTGCGCATCGTCGGCGACCGCTTCGTCTTCCAGTCGGAGCTGCTGTTCCCCTCCGGCTCGGCGACTCTGGAGGAAGCCGGCAAGCAGCGTTTGGCGGAGCTGGCGCGCACGCTGATCGACATCGGCCGGACGATTCCGCCGGACATCAATTGGGTGCTGCGGGTGGACGGCCACACCGACTCGCGCCCGGTGCGCATCCAGTTCGCCTCGAACTGGGAGCTGTCGGCGGCGCGCGCGATCTCGGTGGTGAAGTATTTGATCGACCAGGGGATTCCGGCGGACCGTCTGGCCGCCGCCGGCTTCGGCGAGTATCAGCCGCTCGACCTCGGCACCAGCGACGAGGCGCTGGCGCGGAACCGGCGGATCGAGGTGAAGCTGGATCAGCGGTGAGGGTCGCGTTGCCCCCACCCTTCCCACGGCTGTGCCGTGGGCCCCTTCCCTCCCCCGCTGCGCAGGAGAGGGAGCTTAATCCCCTCCCCTGCGGAGCGGGGGAGGGTTAGGGAGGGGGCAAAGCCCTACTCCGCCGCGACCGTCTCCGGCTCCACCGCCGGCGTCCACCGCAGCACCGGCTTGCGCGCCGCGGCGGTCTCGTCCAGGCGGCGGCGCGGGGTCAGGCGCGGAGCACCCTGGAAATAGGCCACGTCGCCGGACTTGGCCCGCTCCGCCAGGGCGCGCAACGCCGTAACGAACTGGTCCAGGCTGGCCTTCGACTCGGTCTCGGTCGGCTCGATCAGCAGGGCGCCGTGCACGACCAGCGGGAAGTACATGGTCATCGGGTGGAAGCCCTCGTCGATCAGCGCCTTGGCGATGTCGAGCGTGGTCACCCCCGTCCCCTTCAGGAAGCGGTCGTCGAACAGGCATTCGTGCATGCACGGCCCGTCGAAGGAGGGCGTCATCACGTCCTGCAGGCGGGCCAGCAGGTAGTTCGCGTTCAGCACCGCGTCGTTGGCCACCTGCCGCAGCCCGTCGGCACCGTGGCTCATCATGTAGGCGAGCGCGCGGACGAACATGCCCATCTGGCCGTGGAACGCCTTCATCCGCCCGAAGGCCGGGCCGTCGCCGGCCTGCTCCACCAGACGGAAGGCGCCGTCCTTGTCCTGCACCACGTAGGGCACCGGGACGAAGGGGGCCAGCGACTCCGCGAAGACCACCGGGCCGGAGCCCGGACCGCCGCCGCCATGCGGCGTGGAGAAGGTCTTGTGCAGGTTGATGTGCATCACGTCGATGCCGAGGTCGGCCGGACGCACCCGCCCGACGATGGCGTTGAAGTTGGCGCCGTCGCAGTAGAAATAGGCGCCCGCCGCGTGCACCGCCTCGGCGATGGTGATGATGTCGCGCTCGAACAGGCCGCAGGTGTTCGGGTTGGTCAGCATCAGACCGGCGACGTCGGGGCCGAGCTTGGCCTTCAACGCCTCCAGATCGACGCGCCCGTCCTCGGTCGCCGGGATCGCCTCGACGGCGTAGCCGCAGGCGGCGGCGGTCGCCGGGTTGGTGCCGTGGGCGCTTTCCGGGACGAGGATCTTGGTGCGGCCCTTATCGCCCTTGGCGTCGTGGGCGGAGCGGATCGCCATGATGCCGCACATCTCGCCGTGCGCGCCCGCCGCCGGGGCCAGCGTCACCGCTGCCATGCCGGTCAGCGTGGCGAGCCAGCGGCCTAGCTCCGCCATCAGTTCCAAGGCACCCTGCACCGTGCTTTCGGGCTGGAGCGGGTGCACGTCGGCGAAGCCCGGCAACCGTGCCATCTTCTCGTTCAGGCGCGGGTTGTGCTTCATTGTGCAGGAGCCGAGCGGGTACAGGCCGCTGTCGATGGCGTAGTTCTTCTGCGACAGGCGGGTGTAGTGGCGGACCACCTGCGGCTCGGCGAGGCCCGGCAGGCCGATCCGGCCGCGCGGCTTCACCGCCCCCAGGCGCGAGCCCACCGTGGGGACCTCCGGCAGGTCCACGCCGCAACGCCCGGCGCTGTCCTGTTCGAAGATCAGCGGCTCCTCGATCTGCAGGCCGCGGTTGCCGGTGACGGTCTCCGGGACGGCGCTGTCGGTGTTCTGGATGCCGGTCGGGCGACCCTGGTTGTTCATGCTCATCACAGAACCTCGGCGAGGGCGGTGGCGAAGGCGTCCATGTCGGACTCGGTGTTGGTCTCGGTGGCGGCCACGATCAGCAGGTCGTCGAGCCCGCCGCCAAACAGGCGGGAGACCGGAACGCCGCCCAGGATGCCGCGTTGCGCCAGCGCCTCCACGACCTCCGCGGCCGGCTTCGGCAGCTTCACCGTGAATTCGTTGAAGAAGCTGCCGTTGACGATCTCGACACCCTTCACCCCAGCCAGCTTGTCGGCCAGTTGAACGGCCTTGGCGTGGTTGATCTCGGCGAGCCGGGTGAAGCCCTCCTCCCCGAGCAGGCTGAGGTGGATGGAGAAGGCCAGCGCGCACAGGCCGGAGTTGGTGCAGATGTTCGAGGTCGCCTTCTCGCGACGGATGTGCTGCTCGCGGGTGGAGAGCGTCAGCACGAAGCCGCGCCGCCCGTCGGCGTCCACCGTCTGGCCGCAGAGGCGGCCCGGCATCTGGCGGACCAGCTTCTCCTTCACCGCGAACAGCCCGACATAGGGGCCGCCGAAATTCAGCGCGTTGCCCAGCGACTGGCCTTCCGCCGCCACGATGTCGGCGCCCATCTCGCCCGGCGGGGTCAGCAGGCCGAGCGACACGGCCTCCGTCACCACGACGATCAGTAGAGCGCCCTTGGCCTGGCAGGCCCTGCCCAGCTCCGTGTAGTCGCGAACATGGCCGAACACGTCCGGATTCTGCACGACGACGCAGGAGGTGTCGCCGTCGACCTCGGCCAGCAGGTCCTCGCCGCCCGTTGGGGCCGGCGGCATCACCACCGTCTCGAAGCCGATGAAGCGGGCGTCGGTCGTCGTCGTGTCGCGGTAATGCGGGTGCAGGCCGCCGGACAGCACGGCCCTCTTCCGGCGGGTGACGCGGTTGGCCATCATGACGGCTTCCGCGCAGGCGGTGGCGCCGTCGTACATGGAGGCGTTGGCGACGTCCATGCCGGTCAACAGCGAGACCTGGGTCTGGAACTCGAACAGGACCTGCAGCGTGCCCTGGCTCACCTCCGGCTGGTACGGGGTGTAGGCGGTCAGGAACTCGCCGCGCTGCACCAGATGGTCCACCGTCGCCGGAATGTGGTGACGGTAGGCACCGGCGCCGAGGAAGCTCGGCACGCTGCCGGCGGGCAGGTTCTTCCCCGCCATCGCCGACAGGGCGCGGTCGACCTCAAGCTCGCCCATATGGTTGGACAGCCCCTTGATCGGGCCGGAGAGGCGGGCCGCCTCGGGCACGTCGCGGAACAGCTCGTCCACCGACGGCACGCCGATGGCCTCCAGCATGGAGCGCCGGTCGGCCTCGGTCAGGGGCAGGTAACGCATCTCAGGCTTGCCCTTCCACGAAAGCCTTGTAGGCGGCTTCGTCCATCAGCCCGTCCAGCTCCGCCGGGTTGCTGAGGCGCAGCTTGAAGAACCAGCCGGTGGTCTCGGCCCCAGCGTTGACCAGCGACGGGTCGTTCTCCAGATCGGCGTTGGCCTCAATCACCTCGCCGGAGACCGGGGCGAACACGTCGCTGGCGGCCTTCACCGACTCCACGACGGCGGCCTCCTTGCCCTGGGCGAGCTGGCGGCCGACGTCCGGCAGCTCGACGAACACGACGTCGCCGAGCTGATGCTGGGCGTGATCGCTGACGCCGACGGTGCCGACATCGCCCTCGACGCGGACCCACTCATGGTCCTTGGTGTACTTGATGGTCATGGTTGTCCCCTGTTCGAAACGGTTTTCTAATTCTCAGCCGCGGTAGTAGCGCTGCGGCACGAAGGGCATGGCGGCGACCTTGGCGGCCAGCGGCTTGCCGCGGACCATGAGCTGGACCGGCGTGCCCACGGCGGCGTGCGCGCGGTCCACATAGCCCATGGCGACCGGGGCGGAGGCGGTGGGGCCGAAGCCGCCACTGGTCACCTCCCCGATCTTCTTCCCATCCGCGTCGCAGACGTCGGTGTGCTCGCGGGCCGGCTGGCGGCCATCCGGCTGAATGCCGACGCGGCGGCGCGGGGCGCCGTTGGCGAGCTGGTCCTTGATGATGGCGTAGCCGGGAAAGCCGCCCTCCTCCCGGCGGCGCTTGGACAGCGCCCATTCCAGCCCGGCTTCGACCGGCGTCGTCGTCTCGTCGATGTCGTGGCCATAGAGGCAGAGGCCGGCCTCCAGCCGCAGCGAGTCGCGGGCACCCAGCCCGATGGCCTCGACCTCGTCCTCGGCCAGCAGGGCGCGGGCAATGGTCTCGGCGTCGGATGTGTCGCAGGAGATCTCGTAGCCGTCCTCGCCCGTGTAGCCGGAGCGGGTGACGATGACCGGGATGCCGTCGAAGGTGGCCGGCAGGTAGCTCATGAATTTCATGGTGGCCGCTTCGGGGATGAAACGCCCGAGCACCGCCGCGGCCTCCGGCCCCTGCAGGGCCATCAAAGCGAGGTCGTCCAGCAGTTCCACCTCGGCCTTGCCCTTCAGCCGCTCGCGCATGTGGGCGACGTCATGGTCCTTGCGGGCGGCGTTGACGACCAGGAACAGGTGATCGCCGGCGTTGGTGACCATCAGGTCATCCAGGATGCCGCCCTGCTCGTTCAGAAACAGCGTGTAGCGCATGCGCCCACGGGCCAGCCCCTTGATGTCGCCGGGAACCAGCGACTCCAGGGCGGCGGCCGGGTCCTCGCCGGTCAGGCGCACCTGCCCCATGTGCGACACGTCGAACAGCCCGGCCTTGGCGCGGGTGTGCTGGTGTTCCTTGAGGATGCCGAGCGGGTACTGCACCGGCATGTCGTAGCCGGCGAAGGGCACCATCTTGCCCTTCAGCTCCAGATGGAGGCTGTGCAGCGGCGTTGTCTTGAGGGACTCAGAAGCCTCGGTCACGCGGGTCCTCCGACATAGGGTCGCACAACCCGCGCCGGGATTGGCGCGAGTCCTGCCCCCTCTGTCCTGGACCTGAGAGATTCACCGGCGGGGTCCAACCCTCGACAACCGGTTTACTCCTTCGGTGAGCCGTCATCCGCTGTGCGCGGACCGGGCTGCTTTCCAGAGTTGCCTTATCCCCCTTGCGGTCCTTTTGCCTGAGAGTTTCCGGGGCGGTTGCTCCTTCGGCGCCACTGTCCGGTGAACCGGCCAGTGATCTCTCCCGCGAGGGATCGTCGGCTTGTGCCGCTTAACCTACCGGGACCTTTGCGAATGTCAATCGGGGTTCGCTGGGGTCCCGGCGACGCTCACTTCAGGTCCAGATGGCTGCCGTCGCAGAAAGGCGGTTTCTTGGTCGCCTTGCAGCCGCAGAAGCGCGCCTTCATGGAGGTGGCGGGGGCGAACTTCATCGGCTCCAGCCCAGTGCCGGCGTGGCTGCCGTCGCACAGCGGCTGCTTGGCGCTGCGCCCGCAGCGGCACCACCAATAGGTCTTGCCGGCTTCCAGCTCGATGACGATGGGTTCCTTGGTCGCGGCGACCGGTGCGCTGGGCATGTGCCTTCCCCTTTTCTTCGACGGCTGATCCTCGTTCGCGTCATCGAAGGCTAACCGACCCGAGACACAACGCAAGCGTCCTTCGCTCCGCATCGCTTCCGCCATCTGCCAGCCACCTCTAAGCGAATCGGACAAGGGAGGAACCCGCCGCACGCGCGGCGCGTCAAGGAATTTAATCTGATACTTAGTGGATTATAGTCTTTATTATCAATTAATAGGATGATAGTCCTTCATTCGTCCGCAACGAGATCCCTGCCGAACCGCCCCTCGCCGCGCCACCAAATCCTCCAAGGAGCATTCCATGTCCGTCCAGACCTTCAACCCCACCGACCTGTCCCAGAGCGCCGCCAACTGGGCCGTCGCCCAGCGCATCGTGGGCCCCTTCGCCCCGCATGCCCAGGTATCGCCCAATCTGACCATCACGCTCGACCCCGGCCACCTGCTGAACGGCACCACCCTGACTGAGGTGAACGCGCAGGTCGTCGGTCCCTTCACGCCGCCGGGCTCGGGCTTCCGCATCGACCGCGTGGTGGTGGACCGAATGACGGGTGCGGCAGGCATCGTGGTCGGCACCGCCAACAGCCTGACGCCGCCGGCCATTCCGAGCGGCAAGCTTCCCGTCACGCGTGTGTTCCTGGACAGCACAACCGAAACCATCAGCAACGAAGCCATCGCGGATGAACGCGCCCTGTTCGACCAGATGCACGAGAACCCCAAGGTGTACTGCCGCGCGCATTTAGGCGGCACCGACCAGACCGGCGTCGCAGCCAACACTTGGACCAAAGTCAATCTTTCCACTATCGACTTCAATGTTGGCAATGAATTCGATACAGCCAACAAATGGTTTAAACCGTCTGTTTCCGGTTATTACTGTATCCGCGCACAAACAAATGTGGCGATTGCCTCCGGACACAATTATGGCGTCATGATTTATAAAAACGGATTAGGTGGGGCATATTGGGGCGCGTCCGCTTCCATGCAAACCGGTCATACAGCAGCGGTCGAAGACATTCTCTATCTGAATGGCAGCACCGATTACGTCGAAATGTATGCCGTCAACAGCAACGCCGCGACCACGTTCTATGGAAACAAGAACGCAACGTTTCTGGTCGCGTCCCTGTTGGGCTAAAAGTACAACGATACAGTAGCCAAGCCTTAGCCGGCAAAGCCGGATTCGTCAACCGCACAAGGCAGAATACATTTGAATTGAGTAAGACAGGCAACGCCCGACTCGGCGCGGGCGTTGCCTATCATCCTTCCGGCGTTACTGCTTCATCTGCGCCCGATTGAAGGCCAACTGCTCCGGCGTCAACTGGAATCCTAGGAAAATCTTCCAATCCTTGCCGTTGGCGTCCTTGGGCAGCGGAATCTTCGGGGCCAGTTCCTCGCGGCTGCCGGAGCGGAGCTTGCCGGCATCAAAGGTCACGGAGGTGTCGAACTCCGTCTTGGTGGTCGGCGCCTCCTCGCCCGGCTTGGCGACGGCGACGAAATAGCGGTAATTCGCCGTGTTGCCCTGCATGGCCGGCCCGCGCTCCGCGATCAGGAAGACGTTCACGTTCACCGTGACGCCGTCGCTGGTGTAGTCGCAGTTGCCGGAATAGTCGGCCAGAGCCGCGCGGGAGGTCACGTCCGTCAGGTCGCGCCCGCCGCCGTTGCGGAACTGGGTGACCTCCGCCAGATCGCGGACGATGGACACCTTCGGGCAGGCCAAGGCCGCATCCGCCGGCGCGTTGGTGCCGCCCCCGAGTCCGGAGCAGCCGGTGAGCGCCAGAACACCCAGACTCGCAAATGCAAGCGCCCGCGGGCTTTTCCGGGCGGGGGTTCCTATATTACGGTCGCGGCGGCGGTCCATCGGTCTGGCCTAACGGTTGGAAGGGTGTGTTCTGCCACGACTTTAGAGAAGCGGTGGGGCCGGCACAAGGCCACGCCGCCGCTGCGACGAACGAACCCCTACACCCCTTTTTCGAGACACCGGAACGACGCGCATGACCCAGACGCCCCTGACCATCCTGCTCGCGGCCCCCCGTGGCTTCTGCGCCGGCGTGGACCGCGCGATCCAGATCGTGGAGGTGGCGCTGGAGCGGTTCGGCGCCCCCGTCTATGTCCGGCACGAGATCGTCCACAACCGATTCGTGGTGCAGAGCCTGGAGGCCAAGGGCGCCATCTTCGTCGACGAGCTGGATCAGGTGCCCGACGGCGTGCCGGTGGTCTTCTCCGCCCACGGCGTGCCGAAGTCGGTCCCGGCGGCGGCGGAGCAGCGCGGCCTGTTCTATCTCGACGCCACCTGCCCGCTGGTCAGCAAGGTGCACCGCGAGGCCGAGCGCCACTTCAACGAGGGGCGCCAGATCGTGCTGATCGGCCACGCCGGCCATCCGGAGGTGATCGGCACCATGGGCCAGTTGCCCCAGGGCGCCGTGGTGCTGGTTGAGACGGTGGAGGACGTGGCGATGGTCCAGGTGGACGACCCGGAGAACCTCGCCTACGCCACCCAGACCACCCTGTCGGTGGACGAGACGGCGAGCATCGTCGCCGCCCTCCAGGCCCGCTTCCCGTCCATCGGCGGGCCGAAGAAGGAGGACATCTGCTATGCCACCACCAACCGCCAGCAGGCGGTGAAGGCCATCGCGCCGAAGGTGGACGCCCTGCTGGTGCTGGGCGCCCCGAACTCCTCCAACTCCAAGCGGCTGGTCGAGGTGGCGAAGATTCACGGCTGCCAGCGCGCCCAGCTGGTCCAGCGCGCAGCGGACATCGACTGGTCGGCGCTGGACGGAGTCGCCACGCTGGGCATCACCGCCGGAGCGTCGGCCCCCGAAGTGCTGGTGGAGGAGGTCATGGAGGCCGCCCGCGCCCGCTATGCCGTGACGGTGGAAGAGCTGCGCACCGCCTTCGAGGACATCACCTTCAAGCTGCCGAAGCCGCTTCTGGACGGCGGCGCCCCTTCCCGTCCGGTCCCGGCAGACGCATAATGCAAAGACCCGCATAATCCAGGGACCGGCCAGCGCGAAGGAGACGTTCATGGGCGCGCCCGCCATCCAGAAGCCGGCCATCCAGAAGATGGACATCGACGAGTTTCTCGCCTGGGCCGACCGGCAGGAGCCGGACACGCGCTACGAGCTGGTCGGCGGGCAGCCGAGGGCGATGAACGCGTGCTCCCAGGCGCACAGCCGGCTGACGGCGGCGATCATCATCGCTATCGGCATGCGCCTCCGCCCACCCTGTCGAGTCTTGACGGAAACGACCATCGAACGCGACGACCGCGCCGACCGCTTTTACGAGGCCGACATCGCCGTCACCTGCTCGCCCCACCAGCCCGGCCAGCGCTCGACACCGAATCCGGTGCTGGTGGTCGAGATCCTGTCCGACAGCACGGCCAGCCACGACCGCGGCACCAAGGTGCCCGACTACATGCAGATCCCTTCGCTGCAGGAGGTGCTGCTGCTGGACAGCCGCGCCGTCCGGGCGCAGCTCTGGCGCCGCGACGGACGGCGCTGGATCGTCGAGGATTTCACCGAGGACGCCACGCTGCCGCTGGCCTCCATCGGGGCGGAGCTTCCCCTGGCGGCGCTTTACGACGGCATAGCGCTGTGAGCGGCCCAGGGGTGAACGGTTGCGGCAGCATTGACCGGCGCCCCGAATCCCGGTAAGGCGCTGGCATGGCCGTATACACCGAAGTCACCGACGACGAGCTGAACGCTTTCATCGCCCAGTACGATCTGGGCGCCGTCCTGTCCTGCAAGGGCATTGCGGAGGGGGTGGAGAATTCCAACTTCCTCCTGGTGACGGAGCGCGGCCCCTACATCCTGACGCTCTACGAGAAGCGCACCCGGCGGGAGGACCTCCCCTTCTTCCTGGGCCTGATGGAGCATCTCGCCGACAAGGGCATTGCCTGCCCGCTGCCGGTCCAGGGCATGGATGGGCAGTCCCTGCGCGAGCTGGCCGGGCGTCCGGCGGTGATCGTCACCTTCCTGGCCGGCATGTGGCCGCGCCGCATCACGCCGCACCATTGCGCGGAGCTCGGGACGGCGCTGGCCCGCCTGCATCTGGCCGTCGCCGATTTCCGGATGGAGCGCCCCAACGCCCTCTCGCTGGACGGCTGGAAGGATTTGGCCGGAAAATGCGCGCCGCGCGCCGACGAGGTCGCCCGCGACCTGCGCGCGACGCTGGAGGCGGAACTGGCCGCGCTGGAGGCCAACTGGCCCGCCGGCCTGCCGTCCGGGGTCATCCACGCCGACCTGTTCCCCGACAACGTGTTCTTCCGCGGCGACGGGCTGTCCGGCCTGATCGACTTCTACTTCGCCTGCAACGACTTCCTGGCCTACGACATCGCGATCTGCATGAACGCCTGGTGCTTCGAGGTCGATGGATCGTTCAACGCCACCAAGGCGCGGATGCTGCTGACCAGCTACCAGAAGGTCCGCCCCCTGTCGCCGGCGGAGCTGGCCGCCCTGCCCTGGCTGTGCCGCGGCAGCGCCCTGCGCTTCCTGTTGACGCGCCTCTACGACTGGCTGAACCATCCGCCGGGTGCCTTCGTGCGCCCGAAGGACCCGCTGGAATATCTGCGCAAACTGCGCTTCCACCAGACCGTCCGCGGGCTCGGCGACTACGCGCTCGACGACGGCGGCAGCTATCAGGTCTGACGCCATGACGGATACCGGAACCGGCACCGACGGTGACAAGAGCGCGCCGAAGGTCGTCGACATCTTCACCGACGGCGCCTGCAGCGGCAACCCCGGCCCCGGCGGCTGGGGCGCCATCCTGCGCTACAACGGGGTGGAGAAGGAGCTGTACGGCGGCGAGCCGGCCACCACCAACAACCGCATGGAGCTGATGGCCGCCATCCAGGCGCTGGAAGCGCTGAAGCGGCCCATGGAGGTGCGGCTCTACACCGACAGCGAGTATGTGAAGAACGGCATCACCCAGTGGATTCACGGCTGGAAGGCCCGTGGCTGGAAGACCGCCGACAAGAAGCCGGTGAAGAACGAGGATTTGTGGCGGCGCCTGGACGAGGCGAAGCGGCAGCACCGGATCGAGTTCCACTGGGTCCGCGGCCACGCCGGCCATCCGGAGAACGAGCGGGCCGACGCGCTGGCCCGCCAGGGCGTCGCCGACGTCCGGCAGGCCGGGCGGGGCTGACCCGTCCAGCGAACGGTGACCATCCTCAAGGGTTTGTGGACGGCGGCCCCGCCGTCCCGCTAGGCTCCCTCCGATAACGAACGACGAAAGATCGTTGGGAGGAGACCGAGATGTATCCGCATTTGCGGAACGAAGCCCGCTGGGTGCTGCCCGAGGTGCTGGCCCATCAGGCCGCCGAACGCGGCGGCAAGACCTTCGTCACGATGATCGCCGGCAAGGAGAACAACGGCGGCTCCCTCACCTACGCCGAGGCGCAGGAGCAGGCGGGCCGCGTGGCCGGCTTCTTCACCGGGCTGGGTGTGAAGCCGGGCGACACGGTGGCGGTGATGCTGCCGAACGGGCTGGACTTCGTGCGCGTGTGGCTGGGGCTGGGGCGGCTGGGCGCCGTCATGGTCGCGCTGAACACCGAGCTGAAGGGCGGCTTCCTGGAGCACCAGCTTGAGAACGCCGGGGCCGCCCTGGCGGTGGTCGACGCCGCTCTGGCCGACCGCATCACCGACATCGCCCCGCGCCTGACCGCCCTGCGCGGACTGGTGGTGCCCGGTGCGGCGGCGGGATCGCCGCACACCGCGCTGGAGGGCTGGCGCGACGCCGCCCCCTACGACGGCCCCCTGCCCCGCGCCGGTGACGACGCCTGCATCATGTACACGTCGGGCACCACCGGCCTGTCAAAGGGCGTGCTGATGCCGCACGGCCACGGCTTCCTGTTCGGGCTGGGCTCCATCGACAACTTCGCGCTGACCGACGAGGACCGCTTCTACATCTGCCTGCCGCTGTTCCACGCCAACGGGCTCTACATGCAGCTCTACGCCGCGATGATCTCCGGCGGGTCGGCGGTGCTGCGCGAGCGGTTCAGCGCGTCGTCCTGGCTGGACGACATCCGGCGCCACGGCTGCACGGTGACCAACTCGCTGGGCGCCGTCACCGCCTTCGTGGTCGCCCAGCCGCCGCGCCCCGACGACCGCGACCACCCCTTGCGCCTCGTCGGCGCCGCCCCCAACCCGGCGGACACCGAACGGGTGCTGCGCGAGCGGTTCGGCGTCCGCGACGTCATCAGCCTCTACGGCATGACCGAGGTGAACATCCCACTCTACGCCGAGATGGGCAAGCCGCGCCCCGGCACCTGCGGCAAGGTCTACGACCGTTACTTCGAGGTGGAGATCCGCGACCCGCAGACCGACATCCCCGTGCCGCGCGGTCAGGTCGGCGAGGTCATGGTGCGCCCGAAGGCCGCCTTCGGCTTCCTCTCCGGCTATCACCGGATGCCCGACAAGACGGTGGAGGCATGGCGGAACCTGTGGTTCCACACCGGCGACGCCGCGGTGATGGACGCGGAGGGCTACGTCACCTTCGTCGACCGCATCAAGGACTGCATCCGCCGCCGCGGCGAGAACGTCTCGTCCTACGAGGTGGAGACGGTGCTGTCGCGGCTGGAGGGGGTGGCGGAGGTCGCCGCCTACGCCGTGCCGGCGGGCATTCCGGGCGCCGAGGACGAGATCATGGTCGCGCTGGTCGCCGCACCGGGCGCCGCCCTGACGCCGGAGTCCGTGGCGGCCTACGCCGAGCGCGAACTGCCGCGCTACGCCCAGCCCCGCTACATCGACATCGTGGACGCCTTCCCCAAGACGCCGACCGCCAAAGTACAGAAGGCGAAGCTGCGGGAACGCGGCGTGGCCGACACCACCTGGGACCGCACGAAGGCGGGGTGAGGCCTCAAATCCCCTCTCCCCTCTGGGGAGAGGGTCAGGGTGAGGGGGTTGCGCGTGGCGGACCGTCCGGCACAAGCGCAACCCCCTCACCGGCCCTTCGGGCCACCCTCTCCCCAGAGGGGAGAGGGTTTGTAATGGCGCCCTGGGTTGCTCTGCCCCCTTACAGGGCGCCCAGCACCGCTTCGGCCGAGGACACCTCGAACTGGCCGGGCTTCTCCACGGCGAGGTGGGTGACCTTGCCGTCCTTGGCGACCAGGGCGAAGCGCTGGCCGCGCAGGCCGAGGCCGTAGCCCGTGCCGTCCATCGTCAGGCCCAGCGCCTGGGTCAGAGCGGCGTTGCCGTCCGGCAGCATGGTGACCTTGCCACCGACTCCGCTCTTCTCGCCCCAGGCGCGCATCACGAAGGGATCGTTGACGGCGAGGCAGACGATGTCGTCCACCCCCTTGGCCTTCAGGTCTTCGGCCTTCTGGACGAAGCCCGGCAGGTGCTTGGCGGAGCAGGTCGGGGTGAAGGCGCCCGGCACGGAGAACAGCACAACCGTCTTGCCCTTGAACAGCGCGTCGGTGGTGATGTCCTGCATCCCGTTGTCGGTCAGATGCTTCAGCGTGACGGACGGGATGGCGTCGCCCACTTGAATGGTCATGTCTCCTGAACTCCCAATTTTTTGTGTTTCAGCTTTTGATCCTGCCGGACGCCCGGTCGAGCGCGTCGAGGACGGCCCCTTCGGTCAGCAGTTCCGGAAGCGCGATGCCCTCCGGAGCCCCCGGACCATAGACGATGTTGAAGGGAATGCCATAGCGGCCGTGTCGGGCAAGGTAGCGGGCGATGGCCTCGTCCGGGCGGGTCCAGTCGGCGCGCATGGCGGTCACCGCCCCGGCGTCCTCCAGTCGCTGCGCGACGGCGCCGCGGTTCAGCACCAGCTTCTTGTTCGCCTGACAGGTGATGCACCAGTCGGCGGTGACGTCCACGAAGACGGTGCGCCCGGCGGCCACCTGCTCGCGGATCGCGGCCTCGTCGAAGACGGTCCAGCGCGCCGCCGTGCTTTCGGCCACCGGAGCCGCCCCGGCGGAGGGGCCGAAGACGGCGGGAACGGCGAAGGCCACCAGGGCCAGCAGCCCGGCCAGCGCCGCCCCGGCCCAGCGCGCCGTCTCCGCCAGCCGGCGGCCCAGCCACAGCGCGGCGACCAGACCGCCCATCAGCACGGCGACGGCCAGCGCCGGCACCTCGCCGACCTGGACGACCAGCACCGACAGCAGCCACAGCGCGGTCAGGGCCAGCGCCCCGCCCAGCACCCGGCGCAACGCCACCATCCAGCGCCCCGGGCGCGGCAGCAGCCGCGCGGCCCGCGGGAAGGCGGCGATCAACAGATAGGGCAGCGCCAGCCCGACGCCGAGCGCGGCGAAGATGGCGAACACCTCCGGCGCCCCGCGCGACAGCGCGAAGCCCACCGCCGTCCCAAGGAATGGCGCGGAGCAGGGCGTGGCGAGCAGCGTGGCGAAGGCACCCGTCGCGAACTGCCCTCCCAGCCCCTGCCCCTCCGGCCCGCCCAGCCGGTCGGCCACGGCGCGCGGCAGCGGAAGCTCGAACAGACCCCACAGGTTGGCGGCGAACAGCGTCACCAGCACGACCATAAAGACGAGGAACAGCGGCTGCTGGAATTGGATGCCCCAGCCCACCGCACCGCCCGCCGCCTTCACCGCGACCAGCGCCCCGGCAAGGATCAGGAAGGAGGTCAGGATGCCCGCCGCCGAGGCGAGGAAGCCGGCGCGCACCGCCGCGGGCGCCCGTCCACCGTGCTGGACGATGGACAGCAGCTTCAACGACAGCACCGGCAGCACGCAGGGCATCAGATTCAGGATCAGCCCGCCCAGCAGGGCAACGCCCAGCATGGCCAGCAGCCCTGTCGGAGCCGCCCCCGTCGCGCCGTCAAGACCGGAAGCGGCGGTCGCCGGAGCCTCCACCGACCGGTTGCCGTCCACCACCGTCAGCGTCATCACCCGTCCGGCGAGGTCCAGGCCGGGCGTCGGGTCAGTCGCGTCCATCCGCAGGATCGCGCGCCGGTCGCCGTCGAGGAACTGGCTCTTGGGCGCGGAGAAGGTCACCGGCGGGTCGGTCTCCACGAACACGTCGGGGGCGACCATCGGCTCGCGGGCGGTGACCTCGATCTCCAGCACGGCGCCCCGGCCGCGCACCGCCGTGACCGTCAGGCCGGACGCCCGCCCATCACCGGGCACCAGGGATTGGGCGCGGGCGATGTCGTTGGCCGACGGCCCCGGCGTCGCCGGACCCTCGGGGATGGACAGGGACAGCGCCACCATCTCCGGCACGCAGATGGTCGAGCAGACCAGCAACTCCGCCTTCAACGCGAGATCGAGCGGCTTGCCGGGCTCCGCCGGTGTGGCGGCGATGGGGAACAGCACCTCCGCGTCGTAGCCCGCCGTCTCGAAGCCAAGCACGGTGAAGCGGTGCGGGGCCGGGTAGATCAGCTCCGTCGCCGTGAGGTTCCGCGACTCCGACCAGTCCAGACGCGGCGCGAATCCGGCGTCGCCCGGGGTGCGCCAGTAGGTCTTCCAGCCCGGCTCCAGCCGGACCTCCAGCCCCAGGGGGATTTTGGCGAGGTCGCCCACCCCCTGGACCGATGCGATAAGCCGCGCCTCCACCGGGCCGGACTTGACCCAGGAGCCGGTCTCCGCCCTCCCCATTCCGGGTGCGGCCAAGGCCAGGATGGCGAGCAGGAACGGAACAAACCTTTTCATCGCACCGACTGTTCTCATATCAAGACGCAGCGGGCCGCCCATCGGCCGCGGCTGTATATGGATGACAAAGCTTGGCCCGTGCTGTCACACTCGGGCGAAGACGGCTTCGGGCGGCCGCCAAACGGTCCGCCCGTCCCCCGACACTAAGGATAGCGCCCATGCCGCACCTGACCAAGTCCTCGGACTATCTGACCGGCCAGTTGCTGATCGCCATGCCGGGCATGACGGACCCGCGTTTCCAGCGGACCGTGATCTATATGTGCGCCCACAACGAAGACGGCGCCATGGGCCTCGTTGTCAATCGCCTGTTCGGGTCGGTCACCTTCGAGGATTTGCTGGAGCAGCTGGAGATCGAAATCCAGGAGCCGGTCGCCAACATGCCTGTCCATTATGGCGGTCCCGTGGAGTCCGGGCGCGGATTCGTCCTGCATTCGACCGATTACGTGCGGGACGGCACGCTGGTGGTGGACGACGAGGTGGCGCTGACCGCGACCATCGACATCCTGCGCGCGATTTCCGAGGACCGTGGACCGCGCCGCAACATCCTGCTGCTCGGCTACGCCGGCTGGGGGCCGGGACAATTGGACGCGGAAATCCAGGCGAACGGCTGGCTGAACGTGCCCTGCGACGAGACCCTGCTGTTCGATCCCGAACTGGACACCAAGTGGGAGCGCTCGATCGCCAAGCTCGGCGTCAGCCTGTCCATGCTGTCGGCGGAGGCCGGGCACGCCTGACGGCGTCCGCTCCGCACCAGGGGGAACAAACCCGCCGCGCAACAAGCGGCGGGACCTCACGTCAAAACGCGGTTACGGGGCCTTGCTGGCGATCGCCAGGGCGAGGCCGCGGGCCTGCATGAGCTCGCTGCACCGCTCGACCAGCTCGTCACCGGCGTAGACCGCCCAGCCGCTCTGGAAACCCGACGCCTCATAGCGCAGATCGACGCGGCGCCCGTCCAGTTCGACGGCGTAGGTGAGGGAATCCTCTTTCGTCCAAGTGGCGTTCGGATAGGTGGGGTTCGACGACATATCCGCCTCATGCGATGCGAAGGACATGCCGTCAGCCTGCGCCCGCTCCCTTAACCATGGGTTAAGCCGCCCGGGACAAACCCTTGGGATTCCGGAGTCGGGCACCCCGACCGGAGGGGTTATCCCTGCCACTCCTCGCGCAGGATGGCGTAGAGGACATGATCCCGCCACACCCCGTCGATGCGCAGATAGCCGCGCGCGTAGCCTTCGTGGGTGAAGCCGACCTTTTCCAGCAGGCCGCGGCTTGGCGCGTTGGTCGGCAGGCAGGCCGCCTCGACCCGGTGCAGCCCCAATTGCCCGAAGGCGAAATCCAGCACCAGCCGGGTCGCGCCGGACATGTAGCCGTTGCGCGCGTAGGGCTGCCCGACCCAGTAGCCGAGCGTCGCCATCTGGGCCACGCCACGCCGCAGGTTGGTCAGCCCCAGCCCGCCGACCAGCCGGTCGGTCGCGCGGTCGTAGACGAGGAAGCTGTAGCCCTGGTCGTCGCGCCACTCCTGGGCCTGCCGCCGCAGCCGCCGCCCGAAGGCGGCGCGGGTCAGCGCGTCCGCCGGCCAGGTCGGCTCCCAGGGGGTCAGGAAAGCGCGGGAGTCCGCCCGCAGGTCGGCCCATTCCCGCCAGTCCCGCGGCAGCGGCGGGCGGATGTAGCAGACCGGCCCGTCGAGCCGGACCGCCGGCGGGCTGATGAGACCACCGCCGAGCAGGCGGATCATGCTGCCCCTCCCACCCTGGCGCGTCCCTTACCGGAACCGCGCGGCGATGCGGTCATACTCCTCAAGCCGTCCGATCGGGCCGAGTGCCGCCACGGTGGGGCGGCTTTCGCGCAGGCGCCGGGCGACGCGGACGATGGACTCGCGGTCGACCGCCCCGATCTTCTCGACGATCTCCTCCACCGGCACGGGACGCCCATAGACCAGAAGCTGCTGGCCGAGCTGCTCGCAGCGCGACATGGAGCTTTCCAGGGCCATCAGCGTCCCGGCGCGGAGCTGGGCGGCGGCGCGCGCCACCTCCTCCTCGGTCACGTCCTCGGTCACCCGCATCAGCTCGTCGCAGACGACCGGGACCAGCTCTGCCACCTCGTCCTCGCCGGTGCCGGCGTAGACGCCGAACAGCCCGCCGTCGCGGTAGGCGCCGGAGAAGGTGTAGATGGAATAGACCAGCCCGCGCTTCTCCCGCACCTCCTGGAAGAGGCGGGAGGACATGCCGCCGCCGAGCAGCGTCGACATCACCGAATGGGCGTAATAGTCCGGGTCGTGCACCCCCACCCCGTCGAAGCCCAGCACGAGGTGCATCTGCTCCAGGTCCCGCGCCTCGCGGAAGTCGCCCCCGGCGTAGCGCGCGTCCTCGGATTCCGGCGCCGGGCGGGAGGACAGCCCGTCGAAGGCCGACAGGGCCATGTCGACCAGCCGGTCGTGCTCCAGCCGCCCGGCGGCGGCCAGGACGATGCCCGGCGCGCCGTAATGGCCGTCGATGTAATCGACCAGCGCCGGCCGCGACAGGGCGCCGACGATTTCCGACGACCCCAGGACGGGACGCCCCAGCGCCTGCCCCGGATAGGCGGTCGACTGGAAATGGTCGAAGATGATGTCGTCGGGAGTGTCGGCGGACTGGCCGATCTCCTGAAGCACCACCGTGCGCTCCCGCACCAGCTCCTCGCTGTCGAGGACGGAGTTCTGGAGCATGTCGGCGATGAGGTCGAGCGCCAGCGCCGTGTCCTCGTGCAGGACCTTGGCGTAATAGGCCGTCTGCTCGCGCGTCGTGTAGGCGTTGAGCTGGCCGCCGACATTCTCGATCTCCTCGGAGATGCGGAAGGCGGAGCGCCGCTCGGTGCCCTTGAACAGCATGTGCTCGACGAGATGCGCCACGCCGTTGACGTTCGCGGACTCGTTGCGCGTGCCGACCCCGACCCAGCAGCCGAGCGAGACCGACTGCACGCCGGGCATCGTGTCGGTGGCGACGCGCAGCCCGTTCGGCAGCGTGGTCACGCGGATGCTCATGCGGCCTCCTTGGCGGCGCGGGCGCGGGCGACGACGAACTCCTGGACCGCCGCCACGTCGTTGGGCAGCTCCGACAGCCGCTCCTCCCGCTCGTAGAGGTCGGCGAGGCGCGGCGGCAGGACCGGGCGCCGGCCCGTGGCCGTCTCCACGGCGTCGGGGAACTTGGCGGGATGCGCGGTCGCCATCACGACCACCGGCACCGACGGATCGACCGGCGCCACCATGGCGGAATGGATGCCGACGGCGGTGTGCGGATCGACCTGATAGCCGCCGGTCTTTTTCCAGACGTCCTTGATGATGTCCATGGTCAGCGCATCATCCGCGCGATTGGCCGTGAAGATGCCGTGCGCCTCGGCCAGTTGCTCGTCGGTGACGGCGAATTTGCCCTCCGCACGGAACCGCTCCATGGCGGCCTGCACGGCGGCGCCGTCGCGGCCCAGCAGGTCGAACAGCAGCCGCTCGAAGTTGGAGGAGATCTGGATGTCCATGCTGGGACTCAATGTGGGCACGACCGGAGCCGCCGACATGGTGCCGCTGGCAAAAAAGCGGGCCAGGATGTCGTTGGTGTTGGAGCCCACGACCAGCCGCTCCACCGGCAGGCCCATCGCCCGCGCGCCGTAGGCGGCGTAGACGTTGCCGAAATTGCCGGTGGGCACGGTGAAGGCCACCTTGCGGTCGGGCGCGCCCAGCGCCACCGCGGCGGCGAAGTAATAGACGATCTGGGCCATGATGCGCGCCCAGTTGATCGAGTTCACCGCCGACAGGCCCATCTTGTCGCGGAAGGCCATGTCGTTGAACAGCGCCTTCACCAGATCCTGGCAGTCGTCGAAGGTGCCGTGCAGCGCGATGTTGTGCACGTTGTCCGACAGGACGCTGGTCATCTGGCGGCGCTGCACCTCCGACGTGCGGCCCTTCGGGTGCAGGATGAAGATGTCCACGTTCTGGCGATCGCGGCACGCCTCGATGGCGGCGGAACCGGTGTCTCCCGAGGTGGCGCCGACGATGGTCACCCGCTCGCCGCGCTTGGCCAGCACATGGTCGAACAGGCGGCCGAGCAGTTGCAGCGCCACATCCTTGAAGGCCAGCGTGGGGCCGTGGAACAGCTCCATCACCCAGATGCGCTGGTCGAGCTGCACCAGCGGCACCACCGCGGCGTGGTCGAAGCTGGCGTAGGCGTCCTTCACGATGGCGCGGAAGTCGTCCTCGGCGATGGCGCCGCCCAGGAAGGGCAGCATGACGCGCACGGCGATCTCGCTGTAGGGAAGGCCGCGCATCGCGCGGATCTCGTCGGCCGAGAACTGCGGCCAGCTTTCCGGGACATAGAGGCCGCCGTCACGCGCGAGACCGGCCAGAAGGACTTCCTCGAAACCCAGGACCGGGGCCTGGCCCCGCGTGCTGACGTACTTCAACGCACACTCTCCGACGCCTGAAGGTGGCCGACGCTGTGGCGGGCCGGCGACTCTTGTGGAACGGGCATAGTTAGCGCCCTCCCACACGCGGCGCAAGCGGCGGGTTCCGGGTGCGTTGCATTCCACCGTCCCTCTCCCACCCCGGGAGAGGGACGGTGGAATGCTGCCCGCCGATCAGGCGCCGGTGTGGACGTCCAGCGGGTCGTGATGCAGCGCCGACGGATCGTGCGCAGCGTCGACCGGCGGAAGCGCCACCGTCTGGGCGGCGAGCGCGGCGTCCACCAGGGCGGCGGTGCTGTGGTCCGCCGCCTGCGGCTGGGCCACCGTGTGGGACAGGACGTTGATGTCGCCCTCCCCCAGCGCCTGGGCCTTCGCCGGAGCCCAGGCGGCCTTGGCCGGGCTGACGCCGTCGAACAGGCCTTCCTTGATGGCGTTGTACTTGGTCTGGTCGACCGTCTGCCAATCGTCCTTCAGGATGCCGCCGGTGTCGCCCGAGTTCGGGTTCCACGACCAGTAGGTCCAGCTCGCCCCTTCTTTGCCGGCGCCGAGGTCGTTGGTGCCGTTGCCGTCCAGGTCGCCGTTCATGTAGTCGATCAGCTTAGCCATGTAGGCCTTGTCCTGGTCGGTCTCCAGCTTGCCGCCGAACTCGCCGACCAGCACGGGCGCCTTGTCTTCCTTCAGCAGCCAGCCCCAATTGTCGGTGTACTGGCCCGGCAGGTTGTTCGGGTAGTCGCTGGCCTTGAACCACTCCATCTCATGGATGGACGGGCCGTAGGAGTGGACCGAGTAGACCAGCTTGCCCGGATTGTCGAACTCGATCGGGCGGTCCTTGGCGCCGCGCAGGTTGCCGCCCCACCACTCCCACTGGTTCTCGTGGATTTCGACGCCCTCGACCAGCAGCAGCCAATCCTTGTTCACGGACTGGATTTCGTTGCCGATGCGCTCCGCGGCCCAGGCCCAGTCGGTGGCCTTGTCGCCGCCACCCCAGGTCGCCTGCCCGTGCGGCTCGTTGTGCAGGTCGGCGCCGACGACGGTGTCGTTGCCCTTGTAGCGCTCGGCCAGCATCTTCCAGTTTTCGATCATCTTCGACTCCGGGTACTTGTCGTCGTACCACAGGCCGTTCTCGTTGGCCGACGCACCGTCGCTGGAGCGATGGTGGTCGAGGATGACCTTCATGCCGATGCGCCCGGCGTAGTCGATCACCTTGTCCATGACCTCAAGCGGGGACTTGTTCGCGAGGTCGGGATTCTTGGAGGTGTCGATGCCCGTCGCCCGGTCGGCGTCCAGAGCCGCGTCGCTCCACGGCAGGCGGATGGTGTTGAAGCCCATCTCCTTCATCTGCTCCATCATCCCCCAGTACCCGCGCATGTCCATGCCGTTGGGGTTGAAGACGAAGCCCTCGCCGCCGAACCAGTTGACGCCCGTCAGCTTGACGTTCTGACCCGACGAATCGACGATCTGGTTGCCGTCCGTGTGTAGGAAGCCCTTGGCGATGCCCATTGTGCTCAGCCCTCGTTGCCATTCGCGTTGGGCCGGAAGCTGGCGGCTTATGGTTAACGAAATATTGCCGGGAATGTCGCTCAATTCCGGCAATCCAAGGCATGTGTGACCATGTCCGGAAGAGCGGATTTTGAAGACATTTGAGACAAGGAAGACACGTCGAGTGCTTGCGCTGTCTTGAGGCTGTTTTTCGGATTGATTGCTTGATGGCGCGAAGCGGCGCACGGGAACGAAGGAGGGTTACGGGTCAGCCTTTTGCGTTCGGTGGATTATGCGGATTCTTCCGCATCAGCGAACATGTTTCGGCGCCCCCTTGCCCCCACCCCGGCCCTCCCCCGCTTCGCGGGAGAGGGAGAATAAGTCCCCTTCCCTGCGTCAGCGGGGGAGGGTTAGGGAGGGGGCAAAGGCTCCACTCAGGCGCCCAGATACCGGCTCTCCAGATGCCGTCGGAACACCGCCGCATCCAACGGCCGCCCGGTGGCCGCCGTCAGCAGTTCATCGCCGGACGCGTAGAGACAGCCCTTGCCGTGCACATTCGCTCCCAGCCACGCCACCAACGGCCCGAGGTCGCCGCGCGCCAGCGCCGGGCGGATGTCCGGATCGGCCTTCGCCGCGGCCTCGAACAGCTGGGCGGCGGTCATGGCGCCCAGCGTGTAGCTGGGGAAGTAGCCCCAGGCGCCGGACGGCCAGTGGATGTCCTGAAGGCAGCCCAACCGGTCGTTCGGCGGCGCCACCCCGACCAGGTCCTTCATGCCGTCGTTCCAGGCGCCCGGCAGGTCGGCCAAGGCCAAGTCCCCGGCGATCAGCGCCTTCTCCAGCCGGTAGCGCAGGATGATGTGCGCCGGATAGGTCACCTCGTCGGCGTCCACCCGGATGAAGCCGCGCTCCACTCGGCTGTAGAGGCGGCGCAGGTTGTCCGGCTCCCAGGCCGGGCCGGAACCGCCGAACGCCTCCTGCGCGACCGGGGCCAGCCAGCACAGGAACTCCGGCGAGCGGCAGGCCTGCATCTCGACGATCAGCGACTGGCTCTCATGCACCGCCATGCCGCGGGCCAGCCCGACCGGCTGGTTCAGCCAGTCGCGCGGACGCCCCTGTTCATAGAGCGCGTGCCCCGTCTCGTGCATCACCCCCATCAGAGCCTTGGTGAAGTCGTCCTCGTCGTAGCGGGTGGTGATGCGCACGTCGCCGGTGGCGCCGCCGCAGAAGGGATGCAACGACACGTCCAGCCGCCCGCGGGTGAAGTCGAAGCCCGCCGCCCGCATCAGCCGCTCGCCCAGCGCCTTCTGGTTGGCGACGGCGAAGGGCCCCACGGGCCGCAGCGGCGCCGGCTCGGCGGCCTGCCGGTCGAGGACGCGCCCGATCAGCTCCGGCAGGAAGCCGGCCAGACCGGCGAACAGGGCGTCGATCCGCTCGGAGCGGGCGCCGGGATCGTGCTCGTCCAGCATGGCGTCGTAGGGCGACAGGCCCATGGTCGCCGCCTTGGCCTCGCCGCACTCCCGCACGCGGCGCAGCACCTCCGACAGGCTGGGCAGCAGCTTGGCGAAATCGCTTTCCGCCCGCGCGCTGCGCCACGTCATCTCGCAGGCCGAGATCGCCTTGCTGGTCGCCTCGATCAGATCGCCGGGGACGGCGGTGGCGTGGCGGTGGGTGCGCCGCATCTCCCGCAGGTTGGCCGCCTGCCAATCGTTCAGCCCTCCCGCCGCCTCGGCCTCCGCCAGCCAGTCGGCCACGCGGGGGTCGGTTTGCAGCTCGTGGGCGAGCACGGTCAGGGTGGCGGTCTGCTCGGCCCGCCCGTCGCTGGCGCCGTCGGGCATCATGGTCTGGCTGTCCCAGCTCAGGATGCCCAGGGCGTCGCCGATGGCGGCGATGCGGGCGAAACGGCGTTCCAGCTCCCGATAGGCGGCTGTCATGGACGCAACTCCTAGGATGCCGGACCGGTTCTCCGGCGTTGGGACAGCACATAGACGACGACCAGCGTCGCGGCGAGGCTATACCAGGTGAACGCGTATTGCCTATGGTTGTTGGGAAGCTCGACGAGCGGCTGAATCCCGTTCAGCATCCCGGTCTGGGGCGCGTTGCCGCGCGCCGGGTCGGGAGTTATCTCGACCACCAGCGGGGCGACGGTCTCCAGGCCGGCGGAGGCCGCCATGGCCGGCGGGTCCAGCCGCATCCAGGATTCCGCTCCGGGCCGGTTGCCCGGCTGGAACCAGCCGGCGGGCTGCGGCAGGCGGACCAGACCGGTGACCGTCACCGGCCCCTCCACCCGGCTCTCCAGACGGCTGGCGGGGGTGCGCTTGTCCATGGGCAGGAAGCCGCGGTTGACCAGCACCACGCCGCCGCCGTCCTCGACCGGGCGCTGCAGCGGGGTCAGCAGCTCGTAGCCCGCCTGCCCCTGCCGGGGCCGGGCCACCAGCAGCAATTCCTTGTCGTTCAGGAAGCGCCCGGTGACGGTCACCGGGCGGAACTCCAACGCCTCCGGATCGGCGATCGTGGGGGGCAGCGGGATGGGGGCGGCGTGCAGCCGCTGCTCCACCCGGCGGACCAGATCCTCCTTCCACGCCAGCCGCTGCATCTGCCACGTGCCCAGCCCCAGCATGACCAGCACGGCGGGCACGGTGATCAGCGTCGCCCACAGCGAAGGGCGGAAGCGGCGGGGTTCGGCGGCGGCGCTCATGGTCACTCGTCCGGGTCCTCCAGCTCGTTGCGGCGGTGGCGGTACTGGAGCGCTACCACATAGGCCTTGGCCGGGCGCAGCATGCCGAGCGCCAGCCCGAGCACGACGATGCTCCAGACGACGGCGTGCAGCCACAGCGGCCAGTCCACCGACATCGACACCCACAACGCCACCGGCACGACCAGGAAACCCAGGATGAAGATCAGGAAGACCGCCGGCCCGTCGCCGCTGTCCTGCCGGGCGAGGTTCAGGTTGCACACCGAACAGCGCTCGTTGACCGTCAGGTAGCCGTTGAACAGCTTGCCCCGTCCGCAGCGCGGGCAGGCGCAGCGCAGGCCGGCGGTCAGGGGCGATGGGCTGGAGTAGTACGTGCTCAAATCATTCGCCTCCTTCCAGGAACGGGAAGCCCCTCTCCCCCGGTGGAGGAGAAGGGCTTCGCAAGGCGACAAGGGGGATTGATCAGTGGCCGCTGGCGGCGCCCAACGACCCCCACCAGTAGATCGACACGAACAGGAACAGCCAGACCACATCCACGAAGTGCCAGTACCAGGCCGCCGCCTCGAAGCCGAAATGGCTCCGCGGGGTGAAGTGGCCCTTCATGGTGCGGAACCAGCAGACCGCCAGGAAGATGGTGCCGATGATGACGTGGAAGCCGTGGAAGCCGGTCGCCATGTAGAAGGTCGACGGGTAGATGCCCTGCTTGAAGCCAAAGGCGGCGTGGGCGTATTCCCAGCCCTGGAAGAAGGTGAACATCACCCCCAGCAGGACGGTCAGCCCCAGCGCGCGCGACGCCTCCTTGTTGCGGCCCTCGAGGATGGCGTGGTGCGCCCAGGTGACGGTAACGCCCGACAGCAGCAGGATCAGCGTCATCATCAGCGGCAGGTGGAAGGTCTCCAGCACCGTGATGTTCGGCGGTGGCCAGACGCCCTGCGGGTTCTCGGCGAACACCTTGGGGTAGAGCGCCGCGTCGTAGAAGGCCCAGAAGAAGGCGGCGAAGAACATCACCTCCGAGGCGATGAACAGCGCCATGCCGTAGCGCAGGCCGATCTTCACCACCGGGGTGTGCGCCTTCTCGCGCACCGCCTCCTTAATGACGTCGCGCCACCAGCCGAACATCACGCCCAGGATGGACACGAAGCCGAGGGCGGCCAGCAGCCAGCCGCCGCCGTGCATGTAGATGACCATGCCCGTCGCGAACAGACCGGCGGCGAAGGCGCCCAGAAGAGGCCAGGGGCTCGGCTTCACCAGATGGTAGGGATGCGGGATGCCGGCGCCCTCGCCCGCGCCGTGCGCGGAGGCTGGGGGATGCGGCATTTGCGCGTGCGTGATGTCGGCCATCGTCTCTTTCCAACCCCGGTTTGTTTCGCCCGATTTCTTCGTTCAGCCCTAATTTGCTGTTCAGACTGTCTCTTTTTTCAGTTCGCCGCGGTCCCGGTGCCTTTCGCACCCGCGGCCTGCGTCGCGTGCTGCGCCAGCACCTGGGTCTCGTCCTTGGCGCGGAAGAAGGTGTAGGACAGGGTGATGGTGGTCACGTCCTCCATCGCCGGATCGTCGGCCAGGGCCGGATCGACGAAGAAGGCCACCGGCATGTCCACCGACTGACCGGGCTCCAGCACCTGCTCGGTGAAGCAGAAGCACTCGATCTTGTTGAAGTACTTGCCGACCTTGTCCGGCGTGACGTTGTAGAGCGCGGTGCCCACGGTGGGCCGGTCGACCCGGTTGGCGGCCTGATAGGCGGCCAGCCCCATCTCGCCCAGCTTCACCGTCAGCTCCTTCTGCTCCGGCTTGAAGCGCCAGGGCAGCGACTGGTTCACGTCGGCGTTGAAGCGGACCTTGATGACGCGGTCGACCTGCCGCGCGGGCGCGGCGTCGGCCCGCTGGGTGGTGCCGCCGAAGCCGGTCACCTGACAGAACAGCGCGTAGAGCGGCACCGAGGCGTAGGCCAGCCCGACCATCCCGAAGACGAGGCCGAACAGCCCGGCCATGAACAGACGGTTCTTCCGCCGGAGCCCCTTGTCGTTTTCAGGCCGGTCGCTCATGGCGCCGTTTCCTCCCCTGCCGTTTGTCCGCTCAACGTCCCGTGGTCAGTGCCCGCCCATCCGCACCAGCGTGATGACGTAGAACATCACCACCAGACCGATCAGCGCGGCCAGGACCGCGTAGTTGCGCCCGCGCAGCCGCTTGCGGCGTTCCTCGTAGGATTCATCCATGATCGTCATGCCCCGCCTCCGGTCGTCAGGATTCCGGTCACCAGATGCTCGCCCATCAGCAGGGCGAACAGCAGGAACAGGTAGAGGATCGAGAAGCCGAACATCTGCTTGGCCGGCTTGTCGTCAGTGGCGCGCAGCACGCGGACCGCGCACAGCACGAAGAAGGCGCCCAGCAGGCTCGACCCGATCAGATAGGCAAGTCCGCCGGTGCCCAGGAAGTACGGCGCCACGGCGACCGGCAGCAGGACCAGCGTGTAGGCCAGCATCTGCCGCTTGGTGGCATCCGGACCGGCGACCACCGGCATCATCGGCACCCCGGCGCGCGTGTAATCGCCGTTGCGGAACAGGGCCAGCGCCCAGAAGTGCGGCGGCGTCCACAGGAAGATCAGCAGGAACAGCAGGATGGAGGGCAGTTCGACCCCGCCCGTCACCGCCGCCCAGCCGATCATCGGCGGGAAGGCGCCGGCCGCCCCGCCGATCACGATGTTCTGCGGCGTCCGCCGCTTCAGCCACATGGTGTAGATGAAGACGTAGAAGCCGATGGTCATCGCCAGCAGCGCCGAGGCCGCCCAGTTGACCGCCAGCCCCATCACCACGACCGACGCCGCGGCCAGGATCACCCCGAAGGCCAGCGCGTTCTCCGGCTCCACCCGCCCCGACGGGATCGGGCGGCGGATGGTGCGCGACATCACCGCGTCGATGTCGCGGTCGTACCACATGTTGATGGCGCCCGAGGCTCCGGCCCCGACCGCGATGCACAGCACCGCCACCGCCGCCAGCACGGGGTGGATGTGGCCGGGCGCCAGCACGATGCCGGCCAGCCCGGTGAACACCACGAGCGACATCACCCGCGGCTTGAGCAGTTCGATGTAGTCACCCGGCGTCGATCCGGAGACCGGACCTGTCGAGACCCGTTCAATGCTCAGGTCCGTCATACTTCACTATCCTCTGGCTTTTCGGCTCTCTGGCCGGAGGGAGCTTCCCGGCTCCCCCGGCGTCATGGTCACGAACGAACGTTCACTTCACCTGCGGCAGCGTCTCGAAGGCGTGGAACGGCGGGGGCGAACTCACGGTCCACTCCAGCGTGCCGGCCTGCGGGCCCCAGTAGGCGGCCTCGACCTTTTCGCCGCTGCGCAGGGTCTTGTACGCGATCCACACGAACAGAAGCGTGGACGCAAAGGAGAGATAGGCGCCGAAGGACGAGATCATGTTCCAGCCGGCGTAGGCGTCCGGGTAATCCGGAATGCGGCGCGGCATGCCGGCCAGACCCAGGAAATGCTGCGGGAAGAAGACCAGGTTCACGCCGATGAAGGTCGTCCAGAAGTGGACCTTGCCCCAGAACTCCGGATACTGCCGCCCCGACATCTTGCCGATCCAGTAGTACCAGCCGGCGAAGATCGAGAAGACCGCGCCCAGCGACAGCACATAGTGGAAGTGCGCGACGACGTAGTAGGTGTCGTGAAGCACGATGTCCATGCCGCCGTTGGCCAGCACCACGCCGGTCACGCCGCCGACGGTGAACAGGAAGATGAAGCCGAGCGCCCACAGCATCGGCACCTTGAACTCGATCGACCCGCCCCACATGGTGGCGATCCAGGAGAAGATCTTCACGCCCGTCGGCACCGCGATGATCATCGTGGCGGCGGTGAAGTAAGCCTTGGTGTCGACGTCCAGGCCGACCGTGTACATGTGGTGCGCCCACACCACGAAGCCGACCACGCCGATGGCGACCATCGCGTAGGCCATGCCCAGATAGCCGAAGACCGGCTTGTGCGAGAAGGTCGAGACGATGTGGCTGATGATGCCGAAGGCCGGCAGGATCATGATGTAGACTTCGGGGTGGCCGAAGAACCAGAACAGGTGCTGGAACAGGATCGGGTCGCCGCCGCCCTCCGGATTGAAGAAGCTGGTGCCGAAGTTGCGGTCGGTCAGCAGCATGGTGATGGCGCCGCCCAGCACCGGCACGGCCAGCAGCAGCAGGAAGGCGGTCACCAGCATCGCCCAGACGAACAGCGGCATCTTGTGCAGCGTCATGCCCGGCGCGCGCATGTTGAAGATGGTGGTGATGAAGTTCACCGCACCCAGGATCGACGAGGCGCCGGCGAGGTGAAGGGCGAAGATCGCCATGTCCACCGACGGCCCGCTGTGGCCCAGCGGCGAGGACAGCGGCGGGTAGATCGTCCAGCCGGTGCCGGCCCCCTGCCCCACGAAGGCGGAGCCCAGCAGCAGCAGGAAGGCCGGGACGATCAGCCAGAAGCTGATGTTGTTCAGCCGCGGGAAGGCCATGTCGGGCGCGCCGATCATCAGCGGCACGAACCAGTTGCCGAAGCCGCCGATCAGCGCCGGCATCACCACGAAGAACACCATGATCAGGCCGTGCGCGGTGATCAGCACGTTCCAGACCTGCCCGTCGCTGACGAACTGCAGGCCCGGCGACTGAAGCTCCAGCCGCATGATGACCGAGAACAAGCCGCCGATCAGCCCGGCGATCACCGAGAAGATCAGGTAGAGCGTCCCGATGTCCTTGTGGTTCGTGGAGAAGAACCAACGCTCGACGAAGCCCGGCATGTGGTGGTCATGGTCATGCCCGTGGCCGTGTCCCTGCGCTTCCCCCGGATTGGCGTTTGCCATGTCTCTAACCCTCGCGTCGGCGGAATGATTTTTCTTTGAGGTGCCGCTGCATCCAAAGCATGAGGCTTACTGGACGGCCCCGGCGGACGGCATCTGGGCCACGTCGCGCTTGGTGTCGGGGGTTCCGTAAGCGGTCTTGGCCTTCTCGACCCACTGGTTGAAGGCCTCCTTCGAGACGGCCTCGACCGCGATCGGCATGAAGGCGTGGTTCACGCCGCAGATCTCGGAACACTGGCCGTAATAGACGCCTTCCTTCTCGATCCGCACCCAGGTCTCGTTGGCCCGGCCCGGCACGGCGTCCTTCTTCACGCCGAAGCTCGGCACCGCCCAGGAATGGATGACGTCGCCCGCGGTGACCAGCACGCGCACGGTCGTGCCGACCGGCAGGATCACGCGGTTGTCGACCTCCAGCAGGCGCTTCTGGCCGGGCTTCAGCTCCGACTCCTGGATCATGTAGCTGGAAAAGGCGATGTTGCCGTGGTCGGGATACTCGTAGTCCCAGTACCACTGCCGCCCGGTGACCTTGATGGTCATCTCCGACTCCGGCACCCGCTCCGCCTGGTAGAGCAGCTTGAAGGACGGAACCGCGATGACGATCAGGATGATGACCGGAATGACCGTCCAGGCGATCTCCAGCACCGTGTGGTGCGAGGTGGTGGACGGCACGGTGTTCTTCTTGGCGTTGAAGCGCAGCGCCACCCAGCCCAGCAGCCCCGCCACGAAAATGACGATGGCGACGATGATCACCGTCAGCAGGTCGTGGAAGGAATCCATGGCGTGCTTGACCGGGGTGGCCGCCTCCTGAAGCCCCAGTTGCCAGGGGTGGGGTTCGGCGGCGGAACCGGTCGCGGCAAATCCACACAAAGATGTCAGCGCCGCCAGAACGGCAGCGTTCAGGGTCTGCGTCTTCATCCCCACCCTCTTCGTTGCCCGCCGCCCGCGGTCGCGGACGGCGGTCGTCCCTTCCCGCCGGACCCGCCTTCGCCCCTGTTTCCCTGGTGCGCTCCGTCTCTGTCAGACGGTTGCGCGGCCGGGCGTTGCGGCGGTGCCGGTCTATGCAGGGAGCGTGCCGTTTGAGGGCGACACGGTCCCCGCAGCGCGAGCTTAACCCTCCATTGCGCTTGGGTACAAGTCAGGCGTCCCTACACGAAGGACATAGGCGCAATGCCGGTTTCAAGCCCACATAAGAACAGAAGTTGAGTTTCCGTATCGGCTTCGCACTGCGACAAGCTGTCGCAGTTTGATGGTACAGCGAATTGTCTCGGAAAATCAAGTTTTTAGGCTTGCACGTCCCTGGTGTGGGACGCAAGCGACCGTGCGCGGACGGCGCCATCCGGCCACCGTTTGCGCTGCGGTACCCCACCACCGTGTTAGAACGGAAAAGCTCCGCGGCCGTCAGTGACCGCTGGTGATCACTTTGCGGATTCGGCGCACGCCGGACCAGACGAAGGCGATGACGATGGGAATCATCAGCCCGACCAGCAGGTCGGGATCGACCTTCATCCCGAGTCCCTTCACGCCCTTGGCGGCGTAGCCGACGATGCCGACGAGGTAGTAGCTGATCGCCACCACCGACAGCCCTTCCACCGTCTCCTGCAGGCGGAGCTGGAGCTGCGCCCGCTTGTCCATGGACAGGAGAAGCTCGGCGTTCTGCCCCTCCACGGCGATCTCCACGCGGGTGCGCAGCAGGTCGCTGGCGCGGGCCACGCGCTGGGACAGCGCCTGCAGGCGCGATTCCACCGCCTCGCAGGTGCGGATCGCCGGGGCAAGGCGGCGGTCCATGAACTCGCCCACCGTGGGCAGCCCCTCGATGCGGATCTCGCGCAGCTCGACGATGCGCTTTTCCACAAGGTTGTAGTAGGCCCGCGCCGCGCCGAAGCGGTAGGCGGTCTCCGCCGCGATCTGCTCGGTCTGGGCGGCCAGCAGGGTCAGCCGGTCGAGCAGCTCGCGCTCGTCGTCCAGGCCGCGCAGGGTGGCGATGCGGGTGGTCAGGTCGGCCAGATCGGCCTCGATCGGGCCGATGCGCGGCAGCACGCCGCGCGCCACCGGCAGCGCCAGCAGCGCCATCACCCGGTAGGTCTCGATCTCCAGCAGGCGCTGCACGACGCGGCCCGCCTGGTTGGCGGTCATCGCGTGGTCGGCGATCAAAATGCGCGAGAAGCCGTCGCCATGAATGCGGAAGTCGGTCCAGGCCGTCGCCGCCCGCCCGGAGATGCGCGTCCCGATGTAGCTCGGCGAGCCGAACATCGCCGCCAGCATGTTGGCCGAGGGCTCCGGCGATTCCGCGTCGAGCACGGCGACATGAACGCCGACCATCAGCTCGCCCGGCAGCCCGGCCAGCCATTCCTTGGGCACCGCGTTCAGCGCCGGTTCCAGGAAGGGATCGACCAGCACGTTCGCCGGGGACACGGCGTTGGGACGGAAGACGGTCCAGGTGGAGAATTCGGTGTGGCGCTCCCACTTCAGGCGGAAGCTGCCGAAGGAGCCGCTGTAATGGGTGGCCCCGGCGGGCGGACGCGGCACGCCGGCCCAGTCGCACAGCTTCTCCAGATGCAGCCGGTCTGCCTCCGACGCGCCCTCCCCCGACAGCATCGCCAGCATGGTGGCGCGGACCGGGGTCGTCAGCACCTCCGGCGGTCGGGTGTGCACCTCGTTGGTCAGCGTCACGCGCAGGGCGTGGTTTTTCAGGGGGTGGGCCAGGGAGCGCGCGTCTCCGTTGCCGGTGCGGCCCATCGCCAGCGCATCGTCGGTCATCGCGGCCATTCCCCTTCCAAGCCCCTTCCGCCCATGGACGACGAGCCTTGCCGGATGGTCCGCCCGTCGCCACACTATAAGTCTGATCTTTAGACCACATCGCGCGTGCGGGTGCGAGAGCGCCGGTGCCGCATCGTTGTCCTACGATAGACCGATACCCCGGAGTTCCCATGAGCGCGCTTGCCGTCACCGACGATCTGTTCTTCAACCGCGCCGGCCTGGACCGTTCCCGTGTCGAGGGGGTGGTGGCCGACGCGCTGCGGGGGGCGGACGATGGCGAACTGTATCTGGAATATTCGCAGAGCGAATCGCTGGGCTGGGACGACGGTAAGCTCAAGGCGGCCAGCTTCGACACCACCCAGGGCTTCGGCCTGCGCGCCATCGCCGACGAGGCGACCGGCTTCGCCCACGCCTCCAGCCTGTCCGAGGACGCCATCCGCCGCGCCGCCGCGACGGTGCGCGCCGTCCAGGCCGGGCACGCCGGCACCTTCGCCGAGCCGCCCGCCGGCACCAACCGCGCGCTCTACATCCCGGACAACCCCCTGCCTCTGGTCCCCTTCGAGGCCAAGGTGAAGCTGCTGGCGGAGATCGACGCCTACGCCCGCGCCAAGGACCCGCGGGTGCGGCAGGTCTCCTGCTCGATCAGCGGCGAATGGCAGGCGGTGCAGATCATCCGCGCCGATGGCGTGCGCGTCGCCGACCTGCGCCCGCTGGTCCGGCTGAACGTCTCCGTCGTGGTGGCCGAGGGAGACCGCATGGAGACGGGCGGCTACGGCGGCGGCGGACGCGTCACCTACGAGCACTACATGCAGCCGGAGACGTGGCGGGCCTTCGTGGACGAGGCGCTGCGCTCCGCGCTCGTCAACCTGTCCTCGGTCCCGGCCCCGGCGGGCGAGATGACCGTCGTTCTCGGCAACGGCTGGCCGGGCATCCTGCTGCACGAGGCCATCGGCCACGGGCTGGAGGGCGACTTCAACCGCAAGAAGACCTCGGCCTTCGCCGGGCTGATGGGCCAGCGCATCGCCGCCCCCGGTGTGACCATCGTGGACGACGGCACCATCGAGAACAGCCGCGGCTCGATCACCGTGGACGACGAGGGCACCCCCGGCCAGTGCACGACGCTGATCGAGGACGGCATCCTGGTCGGCTACATGCAGGACCGCATGAACGCCCGGCTGATGGGGATGCGCCCGACCGGCAACGGGCGGCGCCAGAGCTTCGCCTGCCACCCCATGCCGCGCATGACCAACACCGTGATGCGCCCCGGCGCCTATGAGCCGGAGGAGATCATCAAGTCGGTGAAGAAGGGCCTCTACGCCAAGAACTTCGGCGGCGGGCAGGTGGACATCACCAGCGGCAAGTTCGTCTTCTCCGCCAACGAGGCCTACCTGATCGAGGACGGCAAGCTCGGACCGGCGGTGAAGGGCGCGACCCTGATCGGCAACGGCCCGGACAGCCTGACCCGCGTGTCGATGATTGGCAACGATACGAAGCTCGACCCCGGCGTCGGCACCTGCGGCAAGGATGGACAGGGCGTTCCCGTGGGCGTCGGCCAGCCGACCCTGCGCCTGGACGGCCTGACCGTGGGCGGCACGGCGGCCTAACCGCCGCCACAGCTTCTCTTTCCTGCATCGGAGGTTTTGCCCGTGTCGTCCCTCGCGCTGGTTTCGACCTTCTGCCCCGACCGCGTCGGCCTCGTCTCGGCGGTCACCGGCCATCTGTTCGGGCTGGGGGCCAACCTGCGCGACGCGACCTTCGCGGTGATGGGGTCCGGGGCGGAGTTCTCGGCGGTTTGTGAACTGCCGGACGGCGTCCCCGTCGCGGAGGTGCAGGAGGGGCTGGCGAGCCTGCCCGAGTTGGCCGGCGCGCAGATCAAGGTCACGCCCTTCGACTTCGACCCCAACCCCGGCCCGCTCGCCCGCATCACCCACCGCGTGGAGGTGTCGGGCGGTGACCAGCCCGGTCTGATCGCCCGTTTGTCGGAAATCTTCACGCAGTTCGAGGCGAACATTGTCCGGCTCGACGCCCAGACCCTGCCGGAGCGGGAGGGCGGGCGCTACGTCATCCGCTTCGCCGTCTCGATCCCGCCGGAGCGCGCCGGCACCTGCCTGTCCGCCGTCGCCAACACCGCCGAGACGATGGGCCTGATTTGCACCACCGAGGCGCTGTAACGCTTCTCGTGCATCAGCCCGCTTGCCCCCTCTCCCCTCCGGGGAGAGGGTTGGGGTGAGGGGGTTGAGCTTTTGCCGACCCCTCCGCCACGCGCATCCCCCTCACCCACCCGCTTCGCGGGCACCCTCTCCCCAGAGGGGAGAGGGATAAAGGTTGCATTCATACGCATGAAAATGCCATGGATCGGGAAATCCTCCCGACAAGCTCTACCATGGCGTGAACCGCGTTCTCCTCGTCCTGGCGCTAACCATCGTTTCCCTGCCCGCGCGGGCGGAGGGGCTTGAGGCGACCCTGTCCGACTGGGGAACCGTCGGGCTGCTTCAGACACCGACGGCGCGCGGCATGCCGGACGGCACCGTCACCGCCGGCCTGACCGCCCTAGGCGGTCTGCACCGCCATCTCTTCGCCGGGGCGCATCTTCTTCCCAGCCTGGACATCGCCCTGCGCAACAGCACCTACCCGAGCTGGCACGGCCTCAGCGAACCGGGCGTGGACGCGAAGCTGCGCCTGCTGCGCGAAGGGCCGTGGTGGCCGGCGCTGGCGGTCGGCGGGCGGGACGTCACCGGTACCGGACTGGACCTGCCGGGCAAGGGCCGCTTCGCGGGAGAGTATCTGGTCGCCTCGCGGCGCTGGTGGGATGTCGATCTCAGCCTGGGCATCGGCTGGGGCGGGCTCGGCGACTATGGGCACGTCCGCAACCCGCTGCGCGCTCTCGGCGGACGCTTCAAGCGCGACCGCGATCCCGCCAACGCCTCGTCCCGCGGGCCGGAGGCGTGGTTCACCGGGGAGCGCGCGGCTCTGTTCAGCGGCGTCGAGTGGCACACGCCGCTGGAAGGGCTCAGCGTCAAGCTGGAGTACAGCGCCGACAGCTTCCGCGCCCAACAGCAGGACGACCCGGATTTCCGGCCCGGTATCCCAATGAACGCGGGTTTGGCCTATCGGCCCTGGCGCTGGCTGGAGGTCGGAGCCGGCGTCGAGCAGGGATCGCGGGCCATGCTGCGCCTCGCCGCCCGCTTCGACCCGCGGGAGGACACCGACACCCCCCCGCGCGCCCCGCCGCCCATGGTCGGTGCCCGCCCCGCCGCGCCGGAGGCCGCCCTGCCCGCCACGGACATCGCAGCCCTGGCCCGGCTGCACCGGCTGCCCGCCCGTGCCGCGCGGATCGACAAGCACAACGCCACGCTGTGGCTGGACCCGGCGGGCGGCGGAACCGCCCCTCTGGCACGGGAGGTGGGACGCGCCGCCCGCCTGCTGGCCGATGGCGCCCCGCCGGAGGTCGAATGGCTGACCGTCGCCACCGGCAGCGCCGGGCTGGACGGCACCGCCCTCACCCTGTCGCGCCGCGCCGTCGAGCAGGCGGCCGCCAAGCGCGGCAGCCCCGAGGAGATTTGGCGCACCGCCCGCGTCGAGCGCTCGGCCGCCCCCCCGCCGGACTGGCCGGCGCGGCTCGCCCTGACCATCATCCCAACGGTGGAAGCCAGTCTGTTCGAGCAGAGCGCGCCGCTGGTGCAGCGGACCTACGGCGACTCCGTGCTGACGATGGAACCGCTGCGCGGGCTGGTGCTCAGCGGAGGGCTGCGGATCAACGTCAGCCACAACCTCCATCTTCTCGACACCAACGCCCTTCCGGCGGCGGAGCCGGTGCGCAGCGACCTGCCGCTCTACGCCGACCGCGGCGCCGCGGTCGAGCGGCTGTACGCGGCGTGGCTGGCCGTGCCTTCCGAGCGCTGGGGCACGCGCCTGTCCCTCGGCCATTTCGAGGAGATGTTCGGCGGCGTGGGGGGCGAGGCGCTGTACCGCCCCCTGACGGCGCGCTGGGCGCTCGGGCTCGACCTCAACCGCGTCTGGAAGCGCCCGCCCGATGACGCCCTGCGCCTTGCCCCGGAAAGCGGACGCAACACCGGCCACGCCAGCTTTTATTGGGAAGCGCCGGGGGCTGCTACGACGGGCGTGCTGCGGCTGGGCCGCTATCTCGGCGGGGATTGGGGCGGCACGCTCGAACTGATGCGCGCCTTCGACGGCGGCGTCCGCCTCTCCGCCCAAGTCACCTGGACCGAGGGTCCGGAGGGCGCGCAGAGCCGGTACGGCGGGCGGCTGGAACAGGGAATCGCGCTGACAGTGCCGTTCAGCCCCGGCGGGTCCTGGCCGCCGGCCGGGCGGCTGGCGACCGCGGTGCGCACCCTTGGACGCGACGCGGGGCAACAGCTGCGCCAGCCATTGCCCCTGTACGATGCGTCGGTGTCGGCGGGTTACGGCCGTCTGACCGGGTCATGGCCGCGGCTGATGGACTGAGCCGCGGCAAGCTGAGATCCGTATAATCCGGAGATCAGCGCATTTCGGAGATCGTCCCGGTCTTGGCGTCGAGGAGCACGGTGCTCCAGGTGCCGTTGGCCGACTGGGCCTCCGCCACGTAGTTCTCGCCCTGCTTGCGGAAGTCACGGACCGAGGTGAAGCCGGCGGCGCTGAAATAGTTCAGCAGCGAGGTCTGCATCAGCTCCTTGCGGTTCTGGCCGCGTTCGGCGCGCTGGGCGGTGTTCGGGTCGACGTTCATGATAACCTGGCGGTTGCCCTGCATGGTGTTGGGCATGGTGCCGGTGGCCGAACCGGTGGTCCCCATGGCGCCGCTGTTGGGCATGCCGTTGTTCATGGTGCCGGTCGAACCGTAGGTGCCGGGCGCCCCATAGCTGCCGGTGCTGCCGTAGGTGCCCGCGGTGCCGGCGCCGACGGTGGATTCGGCGCTGCCGCTGGTCACGCGGTCGGGCATGCGGCCGTCCGGCATCCGATTCTGGGTCTGGCGGTTCTGGGTCTGATCGCTCCACGGCTCCGCCCGCTCGTTGGGCAGACTTTCCACCTGCGGGCTGGTGGTCGGCAGGCCCGACGGGC
The DNA here is from genome assembly GCF_007827815.1 of Azospirillum brasilense. Taxonomy (GTDB): domain Bacteria; phylum Pseudomonadota; class Alphaproteobacteria; order Azospirillales; family Azospirillaceae; genus Azospirillum; species Azospirillum brasilense_C. Next base: position 180,607 of record NZ_VITH01000011.1, on the reverse strand, counting down.
TGGAGCGCTCGTACGGCACCTGCGGCGCGTTGTTCTGGTAGGTCTGGGCCATCGCGGCGGGGGCGGCGGCCAGGGTCGCGGCGAGAACGGCGAGGGACAGTTTGGCGTTCATGGCATCCTCTTCTCTCGATAGGGCGTCTCGCACCGGCAAGGCGGTGCTGCGCCTTTTCGCCCGCCCGGCCGGAACCAAGCAGGCTGGCGACCCCGACAACAGCGCTCATCGGCGGTTGTTGCGGTCAAGCCAGCGTTATCGGGATGCGCCTCCCCCTTTTGGAACCGACCCTACCCAAAAAAAGCTCTTTGCGGCGGCCGGGTCCGGGAACCTTTCCAAGCTGAGCCGTGTTCTGCACAATACTGACACGCTCTTCACAGAGTACGACGTTCAACAGACTGCGCGCCGGACGAGCCTTGACGCGCTTCGGACCGAGCGAGGGAGGTTAGGATGCTCTATTGGGCACTTGTTTTCTTCGTGATCGCGCTGATCGCCGGCGCACTCGGCTTCGGTGGGATTGCCTCGGCCTCTTCGGGCATTGCGCAAATCCTGTTCTTCCTTTTCCTGATCCTGTTCGCGGCGAGTTTGATTCTGGGCCTGGTCAGGCGCCGCTAGACCCAGCACCCGCCCGGAACCGTCCGGGCGGGCGTTTCCCGCAGCGCGCCCTTGCCCGGCCTTTCACGTCTCGGAAGACCGGGCTCGCGAGTACCCCGAAAGCCTCTCGATGTTAGCCTCGCACCTGACCGGCAACGCCCCATCCGGAGCGTTGCCGGTTTCTCTGTGCGCTCGCAGAGGATAACGCAGAAGCGGTTTTGAGACGCGAGACCGGGCGAGCGGACGGATCAGTCCTCGTCGGTCGGGCTGTGCCCTTCCATGAGCTGGCGCAGGGCCCGCCGTCCGCGCGACAGGCGCGACTTCACGGTGCCGATGGAAATGCCGAGGATATCGGCGGCCTCGCCGTAAGAAATGCCTTCCAGCCCGATCAGCAGGACCACCTCGCGCTGCTCGGTCGGCAGCAGGCCGAGCGCGCGCTTCAGGTCGCGCAGCTCCAGCCGGACGAACTGCCCGCCATGGGCGGCGCCGATCGCCGCCTGCCCTTCCCCGTCGATGTCGACGACGGCCTGCCGGCGGCGGATGCCATTGATGTGCAGGTTGCGCAGAATGGTGAAGAGCCAGGCGCGCAGGTTGCTGCCGGGCCGCCAGAGATGCAGGCGCGACAAGGCGCGCTCCAGACACTCTTGGACGAGGTCGTCGGCCAGCGTGGCGTCACGCACCATGGCGCGGGCAAAACGGCGCAGGCGTGGGATCTCCGCCTCGATCTGAGCGATGATCGCCGGATCGGGGGGCGCCAGCGGTGCCGGAGCCGCGTCCGCCGCCCCTTCCACCGCCTCGTCGACGGCCGGATCGTCGGCTTCGATGCCATCCTCGGCTTCGACCGCAACGTTCAACTCGTCCTCGTCCGCACGGCGGCTTCCCATCACCGGCTTGAGGGCGACGGGGTCAAGCGGCGCGGGGCTGCTTGCCGGACGGCGCAAGGAACTCGCGACGTGGTTCGCCATCGGTGGAACGCTGCCTCCCTGTGTACCGAAAGATGTCCCGATCATTCCGGGCGCGTGTCGAAACGCCCGAACCATCGCTCCGGCCCCCGCGTTGCGCCGAATGCGCGCGGGGCATAACCGGATTCTCCAACGACAATCGTCGGTCCATCAGTACGTAATGGCGCACCACAGAGGCTGCCAGTTGGGAAAAAGGCTAAGCCCCTTAACAATTTGGCGAGATTACCCCTAAATGCCGTGGATTGCCCGATTGCTCCCGTAGCGTTCGATCGGAGATGAGGTATCGTCTCCGGACATACGGGAGGCTTCATGACTTTGCTCAAAAGGAAAAGGCCGGCTGGCTTTCACCAACCGACCTCAAATCTCCTTTGCGGGATAGCCATGTCTATGGCCAACGATGAATTCGCTCATTCATCCTTCCGCAGGTCCGCTGCCAGCGGTTCTTCTTCTCTGTATAGGCGGCGTTTCCGTCCCTTTGCGGAAGTCTTATCTCGTTGTGTTCCGCTTCCTCTCTTGGCCGGAACCATATCGCATTACGTCTTTAGCGGACAGCCGGACGTTGGCTCTAGGGCAGCGATCTTCCCGCATACGCCGAAAGACCGGTCCGCTTCACCAATCGGGGAAAGGCGCGCCAAGGCGGTGAAAAGCGCGGTGGCGCTGGCCGCCGGCGGGCTGATCGCGTCCTTTCTGACGGCGTCGCCGGCCATGGCCCAGGACGCACCGGACCGGACGGCGATCCAGACGGCGGCGGCCCAACCACCCGCCTTTCAAAGCTCGGGCGAACGCACGATCCGCGCGCTGGAGGCGCTCGCCGGCAAGGGCAGCGCCCGCGCCCAATACGAGCTGGCCATGCGCTACGAGGTCGGCAAAGGCGTGAACCGCGACGAGCGGATGGCTCTCTCCCTCTACTGTCGGGCGGCCCGCCAGGACTACGCCGAGGCCGCCTACCGCGCCGGGCGGATGCATCTGGCCGGGCGCGGCCCGGTATCGAAGGACGAGGACCTGGGCCGCTCCTGGCTGCGTCGCGCCGCCCTGCTGGGCAACGAGGACGCCGCGCAGATGGTCAAGCTCGCCAGCACCGGCAAGGGCGCAGCGGGCAAGGCCCCCGACCGCTGCGAGCCGCCGAGCGTGCGCTGGGGCGTGATTCGCATGCCGCCCAAGGAAATCCGCGCCATGGTCACCAAGATGGCCCCCACCTATGGGCTCGACCCCGATCTGGTGCTGGCGGTGATCGCCGTGGAGTCCGGCTACCGCGTGGATGTGGTGTCGGAAAAGAACGCCATGGGGCTGATGCAGCTCATCCCCGAGACGGCGGAACGCTTCGGCGTCACCAAGCCCTTCGACCCCGAGCAGAACCTGCGCGGCGGCATGAAGTATCTGCGCTGGCTGCTGGCCTATTTCGACGGCAACGTCACGCTGGCGCTGGCCGGCTACAACGCCGGCGAAGGGGCGGTGGTCCAGTACAAGGGCGTTCCACCCTACCGCGAGACGCAGGACTATGTGGTGAAGGTCCACAGCGTCTACCCGCGCCGCGTCCACCCCCACGATTCCAGCGTGGCGCGCTCGGCCGGCCTGCCCGCCGCCAAGCAGGAGGAGGTCGCCGAGCTGAGCGTCTCCCGCTCAGGCGCCGCCTCGAAACGCTGACACCACTGGATTGCGCGCTCAATTCGGCGGACCCGCCCGGCGATTTCCCGTAGGATCGGGCATCGCCGACAGCGGGGACCACCGATGAGCAGCGCGGACGGGGCAAACTCCGACAAGCATTACTGGCACCAGTACGTCGACACCTACCGTCAGGCCTTCCAGACGCTGGGTCCGGTGCGGATCATCCTGGAATACGGGGTGTTCCACGGCGATTCGATCCGCTGGCTGCGCTCCCAGTTCCCGGACGCCTTCATCATCGGCGCCGACATCCTGGAGCCGCAGCCGGACTGGCCGCAGGATGAGCGCATCCAGTATGTGCGGTTCGACCAGAACGACCCCGACCACATCGGGCGCAGCCTGCGGGCCAACAACATCCAGTTCGACCTCATCATCGAGGACGGCAGCCACATCCCCCAGCATCAGGCTTGGTGCCTGACCCAGTCCCTGCCCCATCTGCGCAGCGGCGGCCTGTACATCCTGGAGGACATCCACACCTCCCACCCGGAGCACAGCCTGTACCGGGCCTACTGCGCCGACTACCCGCGTCCGCCGGCCACCAGCCTGCAGGTGCTGCTCGCCCTCCAGCACATCCGGGCGACGGGGATGCCGCTGAGCGACGCCATGGCGGCCGATCTGGCCTCCCAGGATTTCTTCACGGCGGCGGAGGTGAAGGCGCTGCACGCGGACATCGCCGGGATCGAGCTGTACCGGCGCACCCGGCTGCCGTTGCGCTGCTACAAATGCGGCAGCAGCGATTACGACTACGCGGCGCTGCGCTGCCGCTGCGGCGTTCCGCTCTACGAGACGGCGGACTCCATGTCCTTCCTGATCCGCAAGACCTGACGGGGGCGCCGAAACGGCGCTGAAACGACGACGGCCCGCCGAAGGGCGGGCCGTGGATCGTTGATGCCGGAAAGGATGGCGTCCCCTAGGGGATTCGAACCCCTGTTACCGCCGTGAGAGGGCGGTGTCCTAGGCCTCTAGACGAAGGGGACCTTCATCGGGCGATGCTCGGTTGCCAGCCGAACGAAAGTGGCGTCCCCTAGGGGATTCGAACCCCTGTTACCGCCGTGAGAGGGCGGTGTCCTAGGCCTCTAGACGAAGGGGACAGTCTTTCGTCGTCTGACGACGTGGCGTCGTCGGCGTGGCGGGTTTTTAGCGAACCCACCCGGCCCGATCAAGCCTTTTCTGACAGATCTTTGGCGATTTTCAGAAAAGAATTCACGACGGCCTGCGGCGTGTCGAAGGCGGTGACCAGGCGCAGCAGATCGCCCTCCCAGCGATAGAAACGGTAGCCCGCCGCCTCCAGCCCGTCGGCCAGCGCGGCGGGCAGGCGCACGAAGACCTCGTTGGCCTCCACCGGATGGGCCAGTTCCGCCCCCGGCAGGGCGGCGAGGCCCTGCGACAGCCGGTCGGCCATGGCGTTGGCGTGGCGGGCCAGCCGCAGCCACAGGTCGTCGGCCAGCCAAGCGTCGAGCTGCGCCGACAGGAAGCGGCCCTTGGACACCAGATGCCCGGCCCGCTTGCGCAGGAAGCCGAAATCCTCGGCCAGCGCCGGGTTGAAGAACACCACGGCCTCCGCGGCGAGGCAGCCGCCCTTGGTGCCGCCGAGCGACAGCACGTCCACCCCGGCCTTCCAGGTCAACTCCGCCGGGGCGCAGCCCAGCCGGGCCACCGCGTTGGCGAAGCGGGCGCCGTCCATGTGCACCGCCATGCCGTGGGCGTGGGCGACATCGGTCAGGGCCGCCACCTCCTGCGGGCGGTAGACCGTGCCGGCCTCCGTCGCCTGGGTCAGGCTGAGGGCGGCCGGTTGCACCCGGTGCACCACGCCGATGCCGGCCCCGGCCAGCGCCGTGGTCAGGGCGGCGGGAGTCAGCTTCCCGCCCTCCCCCGCCAGCGGCACCAGCTTGGCCCCGCCGGTGGCCATCTCGGGCGCGCCGCACTCGTCAACGTGGATGTGGCTTTCCTGGTGGCAGTAGACCGCACCGTAGGGCGGGACCAGAGCCGACAGGGCCAGCGCGTTGGCCGCCGTCCCGGTGGCGACCGGGAACACCGTCACCTCCGCCTCGAAGAGGGCCGACAGGCGGCGGGTGACGCTGGCGGTCAGCGGGTCCTGCCCATAGGGGTCGGCGGACCCGATCGCGGCCCCGGCCAGCGCGTTCACCACCTCCGGCGCGGCGCCGGCCACATTGTCGCTGCGGAAGTCGTACAGGAAGGCATCGGTCATGGCGCGGCGGCTCCGGCGGTGACGGTCACGGCGATGGCGCCGGTGCGCGGGTCCATCACATAAAGGCGGTCCGCGGCGTCCGGTATGGTGACACGGAAGACGACGCGGTTGCCCACGGCAACCGGCTCGCCCAGACGCGCGCCGGCCGGCAGGCCCAGCGTGACCTCCTCCGTCCGGCCGGCGGCGACGGTTGCCCGCTCGGCGTCCATGGCGGCCCGGCGCTCCGGATCGTTGATGCGCTTGTAGAGTTCGACGCCGAGGAACGCGAAGCCGGCGATGATCATCACGCCCATGATGACGATGAGTGCCTTGAGGAACTGCACGGTTTGGGGTCCACTCTCGCGCGAATGTGAGGAGTTTTGCCGAACGATGCCCGAACGCACCGAATTCGACGATGATGAGGACGAATACACCGGAACGCAGGACGGCGAAACCGGCGAAGGCAAGCGGCAGCGCTGGACCGTTCCGGACGACGCCGGCGGCCAGCGGCTCGACAAGGCCCTGGCCACCGGCCTTCCCGGCCTGTCGCGGTCGCGCGTGCAGGCGCTGCTGGAGAAGGGCTGCGTGCAGGACGGCACCGGGCGGACGGTCACCGACCCGTCCATCAAGGTCAAGCCCGGACAAACTTTCGACGTTTTCATCCCCGAAGCTGAACCTGCACAGCCCGAGGCCCAGGACATACCCCTGGACGTGGTCTACGAGGATGAGGACGTGTTGGTGATCGACAAGCCCGCGGGCATGGTGGTCCACCCCGCCGCCGGCAATCCGGACGGCACGCTGGTCAACGCCCTGCTCGCCCATTGCGGCGACAGCCTGTCGGGGATCGGCGGCGTGCGGCGTCCGGGCATCGTCCACCGCCTCGACAAGGACACCAGCGGCCTGATGGTCGTCGCCAAGAACGACCGCGCGCACCACGCGCTGACGGAGCAGTTCTCCGGCCGCACGCTCAGCCGCACCTACCAGGCGCTGGTCTGGGGGGTCCCCTCCCCGCGCGAGGGCCGGATCGAGGGCAACATCGGGCGCAGCAGCACCGACCGCAAGAAGATGGCCGTGGTCGCCGGCGGCGGAAAGCACGCGGCGACCCGCTACCGCGTCGTCCGCTCCTTCGGCACGGCGCTGGCGCTGGTCGAATGCACGCTGGAGACCGGGCGCACCCACCAGATCCGCGTCCACATGGCGCACATCGGCCACCCCATCGTGGGCGACCCGCTCTACGGCAAGGGGCGTGCCGGCCGCGCCGGCGGCAAGCACGCCTCTGCCCTGCCGGAACCCGATCGCGAGCGGTTTGTTGGCTTTCCACGGCAGGCGTTGCACGCCGTGGGATTGATCTTCCGCCATCCCGCAACAGGGGAGACGGTGCGCTTCCAGGCGCCTCTACCCACGGATATTAAAGATTTGTCAGATTTCTTAGAATCCCTGTAATCCACTATACCCGCGCGCAGAAGTCGGTTATTCTTCGCGTCAACAGCCACCAGCGCTCACGCTTGCATCCGGGACCATCCCCGGCGGATCGAACGGGCAAGCGGACGGCGAGGCGGCGCAGAACAGTGAACGGCCGTGTGCCCGTGAGAAGGCACGAACAACAGCCGTCGGAGAGGGTCCAACATGGCGACGATATCCAGCGTTCCGGTCATCAGTTCCGAAAGCAACCTCTCGCGCTACCTCCAGGAAATCCGCAAGTTCCCCATGCTCGCGGCGGAGGAGGAGTACATGCTGGCCAAGCGCTGGCAGGAGATCGAGGATTCGGACGCCGCGCACAAGCTGGTGACCAGCCATCTGCGGCTCGTGGCGAAGATCGCCATGGGCTACCGCGGCTACGGCCTGCCGCTGTCGGAGCTGATCTCCGAGGGCAACGTGGGCATGATGCAGGCGGTGAAGCGGTTCGACCCCGACCGCGGCTTCCGGCTGGCGACCTACGCCATGTGGTGGATTCGCGCCGCCATCCAGGAATACATCCTGCACAGCTGGTCGCTGGTGAAGATGGGCACCACGGCGGCCCAGAAGAAGCTGTTCTTCAACCTGCGCCGCCTGAAGGGCCAGATGCAGGCCATCGAGGAAGGCGACATGTCGCCCGAGCAGGTGCGCCACATCGCCACGACGCTGGACGTGCCGGAGCAGGACGTCGTCAACATGAACCGCCGCCTCGGCGCGCCCGACCATTCGCTGAACGCGCCGTTGCGCGCCGACAGCGAGGGCGAGTGGCAGGACTGGCTGGTCGACGAGACGGCGAACCAGGAAATCTCGCTCGCCGAGAACGAGGAGCTGGGCAAGCGGCGCAAGCTGCTGACCGCGGCCATGGAGAATCTGAACGAGCGCGAGCGCGACATCCTGGAGGAGCGCCGCCTGCGCGACAACCCGACCACGCTGGAAGACCTGTCGCAGAAGTACGGCATCAGCCGCGAGCGTGTCCGCCAGATCGAGGTGCGCGCCTTCGAGAAGCTCCAGAAGGCCATCCGCAACGCCGCGGTGGAGCAGAAGCTGGCCGGGTGACGGTCTCATCTTAACCCTCTCCCCTCCGGGGAGAGGGTGCCCGCGAAGCGGGCGGTGAGGGGGTTGCGCTTTTGCCGAACGTCCCGCCACGCGCACGCCCCTCACCCTAACCCTCTCCCCAGAGGGGAGAGGGAATATCGGAAGCGATCGGGTGGTACCCTCACGCCCCCGCGGGTTCGGCCAGTTGGTCGTGCTCGTCCGGCGACAGGCCGCCGGCCTCGTCGAACAGGTCGCCGGCGACCTCCGGCCCCCACTCCTGGACCAGCCCGACCTTCACGTCCTTCAGCGCGCCGACCCGCTTCTCGGCGCGCATCACCTCGAAATTCGCCACCATCGGCGGGATGCCGAAATAGAGCGCCCAGCCGATCGCCGCGGCGCCGTACATCACCAGCCAGGACAGCGGGTCCATGAAGATCTTCCCCGCGGCGCCGATGGTGTGGTTGTGCTTCCACAGCTCGATGGCGTAGGGCATGCAGCCGCAGAAGTTCAGCCCGCCGACGGTGATCGGCGCCGACTTCTCGGGGTCGCGGTCGGTGACGTAGGCGACGATGGTCGGGATCATGCCGATGCCGAACAGGATCGAGGTGGGCAGCACCACCAGACCCGCCGGGATGATCAGCAGGATCAGCGTCAGCATGCTGCCCTTGCGCTTCTTCTTCTTCCCGCCGCTCTTGCCGCCGCGCGCCATTAGGGGTCCCCGATTCTTGGTTTGAAGGCCGCCGTCAGAAGGCGAAGAAGAGGATGATGCCGCCGACCAGGAGGGTCGACAGCAGGCTCGACACGATGGCCGCAACCTGCCGGCCGGAGGATTCGATGATGCTGTTCCGGTCGCCGATGCTCTGCCGCAGCTTGTTGATCTCGGCGTCGGCCTCGCGGTAGGCGATCTGGGCGGCCTCGAACTCCAACTTGTCGCGGCGCAGCGCGTCCGGATCGTCGACGATCTTCAGCAGGTCGCCGAGCCTTCCGTTGTGGGCCGCGGAATCAGCCAGCTTGCGCACGTTGTCCTGGTGCGGCCGGCTGTGGAAGCGGCGGAAGGCCGGATCGAGCAGCGACACCACCCAGGCGGCGAGGTGCGACAGCCCGTCGGTGCCGGTGCGCGCCTGCACGTCGGCCAGGATGGTCAGCATGGCGATCACCCGGCGCATCGGCTCGATGCTGGAACCGAGCTGGGTGTAGAGCATCTCGTCGGTCCGCCGGTGCCGCACCGCCAGGAAGGCGGCGATGTGGCGGTCGATTGGGTCCTTGTGCCGCTCGCTCCCCGCCCCGGTCCAGTCGAGCGCGCGCAACAGCTCCGCCGGGTTGGTCGGCATCTGCTTGGCGACCAGCGGGCTGATGCAGGGCATGGTCGGGTTCATCTCATACAGGACGCGCTCCACCCCCAGCCCGTGGCCCGTGCGGTCCAGCAGGCCGCGGACCTGGTCGAAGTTCTGCACCATCGGCACGAACTCCGGCTTGAAGTCGCTCTGCACGCTCACCCAGAACATGGGGAGCTGGTTGGCCAGCACCTCGGCCGAGGGCTGGGGCGACTCGCCGCGCAGGAAGGCGTCGGCCAGCATGGTGCCGATGCCGTCGGGCATCATCGCCTTGCCGCGGTACCGGATGGGCGCCGCCGGGTCGAGCGCCATGCAGACGCGCGAGACCAGCCGTTCGGCCATGCTGCCGCCCTTGCCGGTGGTCGAGGCGGTCTGCACCGCGTTCGCCACCGCCTCCGCCCGCGCGTCGTCGCCCATGGAGCGGCGCAGCCACTTGTCCAGCTCGCCGCCCTCGATGACCGTAGCCGCCGGCGCCACATGGCGGGCGAAGGCGCGGGCCAGCGTGCGGCAATGCCAGTAATCCTGCCCCTGGAACTCCAGCGGCCGCGCGGCGCGGCGCGGCACCTGCGGCTGCTTCGGGCTGAGACGCCGCCCGGCGACCCACAGGTCGAGGTCCTGGAGCGTCCAGCGCTGCTTGGGATCGTCGACCAGCAGGCCGCGGATCACCTCGCTGATGGCCAGCGGAAGGCGCATCTGCCCGACCAGCGCCGGATAGGATCCGCGCTCGATCTTCGCCTGGAGGATCGCCTCGTCCTCCGCCGCCCCCACCGGGTTGCGCCCCAGCAGCAGGAGCAGCAGCGTGACGCCCAGCGAATAGAGGTCGTCGGCCATGGTGCCGGTGCCGCGCCCGGCCGGCGAGGCCATGCCGCGCTCCACCGTCTCCAGCAGAACGGTCTGTCCGTAGCCCGGCGGGGTGGACAGGCATTCGCCCAGCATCAGGCTGCTGGAGGCCAGATCGCGGTAGTAGAGGTTGGTCGGGCGGATCGCGCCATGGACCACGCCGCGGCTCGACAGCTCCTTCAGCGCCGCGACCAGCGGATGGATGATCTGCCGGGTCAGATGGTCTTCGGGGATCGGGTCCGTGGCTTCGGTCAGGCTGCCCATCAGCCGCTTGCCCGCCGGACGCTCGAAGATCATGCAGAGGCGCCGCCCCTGGCTCGCCGGCCAGTCCACCATGCCCCAGTCGAGGAGGCGCATGTGGGCCGGGTTGTCGAGGCTGGCGACGGTGGCGGCGATGTCGGTGCGCGCCAGCGTGGCGCCGTGGGCGATCAGGGCGAAGGCTTCGGAGCGCTTGTCACGCAGCGGCTTGGCCGTGAAGGCGCTGCCGCCGATGGTGTTGAGGGCGGCGAGCGGCGCGCTGGGAAGGATCTCGTACCGCTCGGCCAGCTTGACCGGGTCGGCGTTCGCCATCATCCGATCCGCGGCGGCTGCGGTCATGGCATCGGATGGCATGGCGTTCGAATCCCCGGAGCCTGCGAGCGTGTGCCAGCCTTAGTCGCTCGAAAAGGGCAAACAAATTGTTAACGCGGGGAAAGTGGTCGCGACGGGCCCCCTCCCCGGCCCTCCCCCGCTTCGCGGGAGAGGGCGATCGTCCCCTCCCTCACCGAAGGTGGGGGAGGGTTAGGGAGGGGGCCCGAAGCCTACACCTTCACATCAATCCTGGAACGGGTCGTTCATCAGGATGGTGTCGTCGCGCTCCGGGCTGGTGGACAGCAGGGCCACCGGAGCCTGGATCAACTCCTCCACATGACGGACGTACTTCACCGCCTGGGCCGGCAGCTCCGCCCAGGAGCGGGCGCCCTGGGTGCTGTCCTTCCAGCCTTCGAAGGTCTCGTAGATCGGCTCGACGCGGGCCTGGGCGCCGGCGTTGGCCGGGAAGTAATCCAGCTCCTGCCCGTCCAGGCGGTAGCCGACGCAGACCTTGATCTCGTCGAAGCCGTCCAGCACGTCCAGCTTGGTCATGGCGATGCCGTCGATGCCGCCGGTCTTCACCGCCTGGCGGACCATCACGGCGTCGAACCAGCCGCAGCGGCGCTTGCGCCCGGTGACCACGCCGAACTCCTTGCCGCGCTGGCCGATCAGCTCGCCAACGTCGTCGAACAGCTCGGTCGGGAACGGGCCGGAACCGACGCGGGTGGTGTACGCCTTGCAGATGCCCAGCACATAGCCGACGGCGCGCGGGCCCATGCCGCTGCCGGCGGCGGCGTTGCCGGCCACCGTGTTGGAGGAGGTGACGTACGGATAGGTGCCGTGGTCGATGTCGAGCATCTGGCCCTGCGCGCCTTCGAACAGGATGCGCTTGCCGGCGCGGCGCAGCTCGTCCAGCGTCTTCCAGACGACCGAGGCGTAGGGCAGCACCTGCGGGGTGATCTCGCGCAGCGGGTCCAGGATGTCGGCCGGGGTCATCTCCGGCGCGCCCAGGCCGCGGAGCAGCAGGTTGTGGTGGGCCAGCAGGGCGTCCACCTTCTCCTTCAGCACCGCCTCGTCGCCGAGGTCGCACAGGCGGATGGCCCGGCGGGCCACCTTGTCCTCATAGGCCGGGCCAATGCCGCGGCCGGTCGTGCCGATCTTGCCGGCGCCGCGGGCCTCCTCGCGCGCCTTGTCGAGCGCGCTGTGGACCGGGAGGATCAGCGGAACGTTCTCGGCGACCTGGAGCGTGGCGGGGGACACGTCCACGCCCTGGCTCTTGATCGCCGTCACTTCGCGGATGAAGGCCCAGGGGTCGAAGACGACGCCGTTGCCGATGATCGACAGCTTGTTGGAGCGAACCACGCCCGAAGGCAGCAGGCTCAGCTTGTACGTCACGCCGTTGATCACCAGCGTGTGGCCGGCGTTGTGACCGCCCTGGAAGCGCACCACCACGTCGGCCCGGCTGGACAGCCAGTCGACGATCTTGCCCTTGCCCTCGTCGCCCCACTGGGCGCCGACCACCGCCACGTTGGCCATGTGTGTCTCCGCAAAAAAAGAAGGCAGAAAGAAACGTTGCCCATGCAAAGGCGCCCCCGCGGCGCGGGGGTCGCCACTCGTGAAGTCTCAGGTCAGCGGCGTGACCGTGCCGCCGTCCAGCCGATGGCCGCAGTCCAGCCGCCGGGCCTCCGCCGCCGCGTCCGCCACGGGGGCCAGCCCCGCCACGGTGATCCAGCCCTCGGCGCGCAGCTTGCCCGCCGCGGCCCAGGAGGTGCCATGCGGCACATAAACGCGCTTGGCCGGCTCCGGCGCCGGAACGGCGCGCAGGAGCGTGTCCATGTAGAGGGTGAAGCCGGTCCCCGGCTCGCCCTCCTCCTCCACGCCGGGACGCACCCCGGCGCGGTAGCGGCCCCCCGCCCCCAGTTCGCCGCGCACGTCGCGCGCGAACAGGGTGAAGCTGAGACCGGTCTGGTATTCGAAGCCGCGATGCTCCACCAGATCGACGGTGATCGTCAGATCGGGGCGCGCGGCGCGCAACAGGCGCAGGGCATCGGTCAGGCGGCGCCGGTCCTTCTCCGCCGTTTCCGGCAGCGGCAGCGCCGACAGCACCTCCATGGCGCGCTCCGCCGGGCCGGAGGCGGCCATCAGCGTTTGCAGCAGCGAGGCGGCCGGACCGCCGACCGCGCTCACCGCCGCGGCGTCCTTCTTGTCCAACGCCTCGCGCAGACGGGCGGTCTCCTCCTCGCCGAGCCCGAGGCCGCGGCAGACGCGCGCCACCATGGTCGGAACGCAGAGGTCGACGGACAGGTGCCGCACCCCCACCCCTTCCAGGGCGTGGGCGGCGAGCAGGATCACTTCGGCGTCCGCCTCGGCCTCCAGCGGGCCGATCAGCTCGACGCCGACCTGGGTGATCTGCCGCTCCGGACGGAGCTGCGAGCCCTTCACGCGCAGCACCGGCCCGGCGTAGCACAGCCGCACCGGGCGGGCGCCATTCTTCAGCCGGGTGGTGGCGATGCGCACGATCTGCGGGGTGATGTCTGCGCGCACGGCCATCATGCGCTGTGACAGCGGGTCCATCAGCCGGAAGGTCTGCTTCGCCATGGCGGCGCCGGAGCCGGACAGCAGATTGTCCTCGAACTCGACCAGCGGCGGCTCGACGCGCTCATAGCCGTGGGCCGTGAAGTCCGCCAGCAGGCGCGCCACCGCCGCCGCTTCGTGCGCCGCTTCGGGCGGCAGCACGTCGTGCAGGCCGGCGGGCAACAGGGCGGAACTCAGGGAATCAGCGGGCATGGCCTGCGTCGTCTCGTCGAATGGGTGGCAAACCGTCGGCATGGCGAGAGCCCGCAAGTCCGATGGGCATGCGGTGCTCGGGCATACGGAGCGGGTCAATACCCCACCCCGCCTTCCTCATGCAAACGGAAAAGCCCCGCAGCCCGTGCCCGTCTCCCCTGCGCCGGCCACAGGCGCCGGTTCGGGGTGGTTCGAAACATGAATGCATTCCAATCGAATCTTTGTTGAGTTTGATGCGAAATCTCCGGCATCCTGTGTACGAACCGTGCCAGCAGCAGCGGGGCAATGGCACCATGGCACGCCCGTCCGCCAGCTACGAAGTGCAGATCTATCAGCAGGACCACTGGGTCCTCGAAGGCCGCTTCGACACCGAGGCGGAGGCGCTGGTCTTCGGCCGCAAGGCGCTGTCCGGCGGCCGGATCGAGGGCATCCGGGTGGTGCGCGACTGGCGCCGCCCGGACGGCCGCCACGTTGAGACGGAAGTCCACGTGGAGTTCCGTCAGGTCTCCCGCACGGTGTCCGCCTCCCCGATCGACGAGGCGCCGGCGCTCTGCCTCACGCTCGACCATTGCTACGGCGTGCAGAGCCGGATGACGATGAACCGCGTCCTGCGCAATTACGTGGAGCGCGCCGTCGTCACCCCGACCGAGGTGCTGCACAATCACGCGGAGCTGGCGCGGCTTCTCAACACCGACAACCTCGTGCCGACGGCCGTCGGGCGGGTCGCCACCCTGCAGGCGGAGAAGGCCGGGACGGACGGGCGCGGGCGGCGCGACGCGCTGAACCTGCTGATGCACGAGCTGACCGACCGGGCGCGGGTCGCCGCCGCGCGCAAGGACCTGCCGGCCATCGCCGCCACCGGCTTCCGCCCCATGTTCGACCGGCTGGATTCCAGCCTGCCGGCGGCGGAACGCGACTTCCTCGCCCGCGTGGTCCTGTCGCGCGAGCTGGTGCAGATGCGCAACTGGCTGGCCAAGCTGGATTTCCTGGGGGAATTGGCGCGGGAGGACGGGGCGGCGGCCGACCGCCCGCTGGGGCTGCTCGACGGGGTGATCGCCGATGTTCTGGGCGCCCCGTCCGTCGCGCAGGAGCTTCTGGGCGTCCAGGGCAGCCTCGCGGAGGCGCTGTGCAACCTGATCGATCTGTCGCGGGGCCGCCTGTCACCGGCCAAGCGGGCGGAGGGCGACCGCGCCATCCAGTTGAACGAGCTTCTCGCCTTCCACGACCTCGACCAGACGCGGCTGGTCATCCTGGATCTGGTGCGCCGCCAGTTGAAGGGCACGCAGCCGCTCTACCGCTCCGACCCGTCGCTGGAGATGGAGGCCTTCCAGGAGATCCTCAAGCGCACGCTCGGCCCCGACGGACCGGCCGGGGGCGGGCCGATGGCCGAGGCGCTGGTCCTGCGCTACCTGCGCTTCCTGGAGGGCGGCGGGGCGCCGGGACGCAAGCAGGCCATCGCGGAGGTGGCCGGCCGCATCCCCGACGCGCGGGACCGCGTGCGCTTCCTTCTGGCGCTGGCCGACTCCGACCTCGGCCATGGGCACGCCGGGGACATCGCCCGGCTGCTGCACGCGCTGACCGGCAACGCAGCAGGCTATGGCCGCTTCATCCACCCCCGCCTGCCGCCGCGCGACAATCTGGAAGCCCTGACCCTGCTCTATTGCGAGGCCGCCGAGTCGGCGCTGCCGGAGGAGCCGCGGACCCGCCTGACCGGCGACCTCGACGCGCTTCTGGTGGCCTACATCACCGAAGAGCGCGTGGTGGAGCGGCTGGACGATCCCGCTGATTCCCTGCGGCTGCGGGCGAATCGCCTTCTCCAGGTCTGCGCGCCGGGAATCCTACGCAGCCGGCGGGCCCTGGAGATGGTCCGGCGCCGCGTCGTCGAGCATCTCCGCCAGCCGCAGTTCGACCGGAAGTACGTGGAGGACCTGCCCGACGCGGCGGCGCAGCAGCGCGCCCTGCGGGAGTTCTACCGGATGTTGGGAGAAGCCGGCTTCGTCTGACCCTCGAACGGGACACAACCCGATGCGGATGGACAGCACCGGGCCCTTTGGATAATCAGCGCATCACATCGGGAAAGACGGGGCGCCGCCATCGGCCTCCGCGGCGACGAAGGGCACAGCCTTGGGCAATGGCGTCGGCAATGGAATTGCGCTGGGACCGGTCTTCCACATCATCGGCATCCTTCTGACCATCCTGGGGCTCGGCATGCTGGTGCCGGCCCTGGCCGACGCCGCGGCGGGCAACCGCGACTGGACGGCCTTCGCCGGTTCCAGCGCAGCGACCCTGGCGGTCAGCGGCGGCATGGTCCTGGCGACGTCGAGCAAGGAGCACGCGCGCTTCACGGTGAAGCAGCATTTCCTGCTGACCACGCTGTCCTGGTGCGTCCTGGCGGCCTTCGGCGCCCTGCCCTTCATGATCTCCGCCGCCCGCCTGTCCTTCACCGACGCCTATTACGAGGCGATGTCGGGTCTCTCCACCACCGGTGGCACGGTCATCGTCGGGCTGGACGACGCCCCGCCGGGGGTCCTGCTGTGGCGGTCGCTGCTGAACTGGTTCGGCGGCGTCGGCATCATCGTTATGGCCATCGCCGTGCTGCCCATCCTGCGGGTCGGCGGCATGCAGCTCTTCCGCACCGAGTCCTCCGACAAGGGCGACAAGCCCTTCGCCACGGTGCAGGACACAGCGGGGGCCATCGCCATGATCTATCTGGCGCTGACCATCCTGTCGGCGGCGGCCTACCATCTGGCCGGCATGACGTGGTTCGACGCGATCAACCACGCCATGGCCTCCATCGCCACCGGCGGCTTCTCGACGAAGGACGCCTCGCTCGGCTGGTTCGATTCCCACGCGGTGCTGTGGGTGGCGACCGTTTCGATGATCTCCGGGGCCTTGCCCCTGACCTGGTACATCCGCCTGCTGCGCGGCCAGCGCAACGCGCCGCTCTCCGGCGACAGCCAAGTGAACGCGCTGCTGGCGATCCTGCTGGTGGCTGGGGTCGCCATGACGGTGTGGGCCTTCACCGTCGTCGGCCTGCCCTTCTGGGACGCGTTGAGCCATTCGGCGGTGAACGTCACCTCGATCATCACCGGGACCGGCTTCGTCTCCACCGACTATTCGACCTGGGGCAGCTTCGCCGTCGTCGCCTTTTTCTTCTTCTACTTCATCGGCGGCTGCACCGGATCGACGGCGGGGTCGATCAAAGTCTTCCGCTGGCAGGTGCTGGCGCTGTCGATGCTGAACCAGATGCAGCGGATGCTGAAGCCGAACCGCGTGCTGGTCCCGCTCTATCAGGGCAAGGTGCTGGACGAGGATGTGGTCGGCTCGGTCATCAACCTCGCCTTCGCCTTTATGGCGGCCTTCGGCATCCTGTCGCTGCTGGTCGCCGCGATGGGCGTGGACTACCTGAGCGCGGCCAGCGCCGTCGCTTCCGCGCTCGCCAATGCCGGGCCGGGGCTGGGGCCGGTGGTCGGCCCGTCGGGCACCATGGCCCCCCTGCCCGACGCCGCAAAATGGGTGCTGAGCTTCGCCATGCTGCTGGGCCGGCTGGAGGTCTTCACCGTGCTGGTGCTGATCCTGCCGAGCTTCTGGCGGGACTGAGCGGGCCATGAAAAAGGCCGCGCCGGAGTGGCTCAGCCGCGCAGCCTGTCCAGAATCTGGTGGCTGTGATTCACCCCACCGAAGAAGACGGCGAGAATCCGGACCTCAACCAGCCCTTCATCGACTTCGAAATAGAAGATGAAATTCCGACTGGTCACGGTGCGGATGCCTGATCGGATTTCCGGATGCTCCGTGCCACGATGCGGATGGTCCTCGAACGTCCGCATGTAGGAAAGAGCGTCGTCGATCCGCCCGGCGGCCCGTTCCATCGCGCGCTCCCCATCGTCACCCAGGTCTCGATAAGCCTGAACGAGATGATCCTCGATCAGGTCGAGGTCTCGGGTAACGGAGGCCGCACGGCGGACCTTATAGAGCCGCACGCGCACGCCGCTTGCGCTCCAGCATTGCCTGGGTTTCAGATTCACCGTCATCAAGATCGACGAATGCACCGGCGCGGCGCTGGTCGATCAGGATCCGCAGCGCTTCGATCTCGGCGTTGCTTTTCTCGGTGTCGCGCCGAAGCATGTCGAGACCGCGCTGGAGCACCGCGCTGAGGCTTGGATACTGCCCGGTCTCGACAAGGCTGCGTGCGAAGGCTTCCTGTTCGTCGGTCAGCGAGATCGAGGTCTTCACGGTCATGCGTTGCCCTCCCTCACCAACCAAGTACTACCCAGTAGTACCGACGTCAAGGTTCAGCGCCCGAAGGTCTCCGCCTTGACCGTGGCGAAGGCCCAGTCGAGCCAGGGCAGGACCGCCTCCATGTCCTCGTTCTCCACCGTGGCGCCGCCCCACAGACGCAGGCCCGGAGGGGCGTCGCGGTAGGAGCCGGCGTCGAAGGCGGCCTCCTCCTTCTCCAGAAGCGCGGCGAGCTTCTTGGCGAAGTCTGCCTGGGCCTCCGGCGTCAGGGCGGTCACCTCGGGGTCGGTGAAGCGCAGGCAGATCGACGTGCAGGAGCGCGTCGCCGGATCGTCCCCCAGGAAGCCGGCCCAGGTCGAGGCCGCTACCCACTCCGAGACGATGCGGAGGTTCTGCTCCGACCGGCGGATGAGCTGGGTCAGGCCGCCGACCGACAGCGACCAGCGCAGCCCGTCGATGGCGTCCTCGACGCAGAGCATGGACGGCGTGTTGATGGTGTCGCCGACGAAGATGCCTTCGATCAGCTTGCCGCCACTGGTCAGGCGGAAAATCTTGGGCAGCGGACGGTCGGGCTGGAAGCCCTCCAGCCGCGCCACGGCGCGCGGGCTGAGCACCAGCATGCCGTGCGCGGCCTCGCCGCCCAGCACCTTCTGCCAGGACCAGGTGGCGACGTCGATCTTGCTCCAGGGAATGTCCATGGCGAAGGCGGCGGAGGTCGCGTCGCAGATCGACAGCCCCTCGCGGTCCGCCGGGATCCAGTCGCCGTCCGGCACGCGCACGCCCGACGTCGTGCCGTTCCAGGTGAAGACCACGTCGCGGCGGAAATCGGCCTGCGACAGGTCCGGCAATTCGCCGTAGGGAGCCTGGATGGTCCGCACGTCGGACAAGCGGAGCTGCTTGGTGACGTCGGTCACCCACTCCTTGCCGAAGCTCTCCCAGGCCATCATGTCGACGCCGCGCGGCCCCAGCAGGTTCCACAGCGCCATCTCCACCGCGCCGGTGTCGGAGGCCGGGACGATGCCGATGCGGTAGTCGCCGGGGATCGCCAGCACGGCGCGGGTGAGGTCGATGACCTCCTTCAGCTTCGCCTTGCCCGGCTTCGAGCGGTGGGAGCGGCCGAGCAGCGCGCCGTCCAGGGCGTCCAGCGACCAGCCGGGCCGCTTGGCGCAGGGGCCGGAGGAAAACAGCGGGTTCGACGGCCGGCGGGCGGGCTTCATGGACACTCTACTCCCCGGAACATGGGATTGCGGTATGGCCGGGGACGATAGGAGGTGCGCGGAGGCCCGTCAATCAGCCGCTCACGCGCAGCAGCGTCGCCTGGATGTGCCGCGTGCCCGCCGCGTCGCAGATGTAGTAGCAGACCGCCACCCGCCCGTCCGCCAGCACGGTCGCCCAGGGATAGCCGACGTCGGGCGACGGGGCGTCGGCGCGGATGACGATCTCCGGCGCGCTTTCCAGCGTCTCCCGTCGGCAGTCCCAGACCCGGGCGCGCACCCCGTAGGGCTGGTGGCGGTAGCCGTAGACGACGAGCAGCCGCCCGTCGGGCAGCGGGCAGGCGTCGTAGGGATGCCCGATGATCGCGCTCTCGATCCACGGTGCCCAGCTCTCCCCGAGATCGTGGGAGACCGAGGTGGCGAGGTGGTCGCCCAGCCCTGTGGTGCGGTGGAAGGCGACGAGTTGCCCGTCCGCGGTCAGGTGGAGCGCGGTCTCGCAGAAACCGGCCCGACCCGACGGGTCGCGGGCGATGGTGCTGCGCAGCGCCCAGCTTTCCCCCCGGTCGCGGGAGGCGAACAGGTAGCTGGTGTAGGGGCCGCCCGTGTAGGTCGCCATCAGCAGCGTGCCGTCCGGCGCCTCCACCGCCCGGCCACGCACCGCACCGCCCAGCATCGGGCGCAGACCAGGCAGGATCGGCCCCTGGTCAGGCAGTTCCGGCAGGTAGCGGTGGGCCGACCAGTGCCGCCCCCCGTCGTCGCTGAACCGGGTGCTGCCGCCCCAGAACAGGAAGAAGGTGCCCGACGTTTCGGCGTTGCCCAGCAGATGGACGCCCTTCTCGCGCAGGCGCAGCCCGTGGCGCGCCGACATCGGGTACCAGCCGAAGCTGCCCAGGACGATCCGCCCGGAGCGCAGGACCAGCAGGCTGGGGTCCTGGTCGCCCGCCTCCGGGTCGGCGGGCAGCGGCTGCGGCGCGCCCTCCGGCTCGAAATCCGGGGTGAAGCGTTGGATCACGAGGTGGGAGCGCGAGTCCACATGGTCGACGCTGGTGAAGTCGCCGCCGCCCTCCGCCGGCTCCCCGTGAAGCCAGCGGTGGTCGCGGGCACGCCGGAAGGCCACCAGCACCCGCCCGTCGTCCAGAGTCGCCGCGGAGGGAAAGGACGCGTAGAAGCGGCGGTCGCTGTAGACGATGCGATGGGAAAGACTGTCGAGCATGCCCCTGGAATCCACCTTGTGCCCGCGGCATTGGGGGCGCCGGGCCACTGTCCGGTCGCCGGAATGAAGGATTCCTTTACGGTGCGCGTGATCCCTTGCTAGTCACACACTTTCCGCAGCCCTGCCCGGCGAAGGTCATGACCGAAGTGAGCACCGAAACGGCCGCCCCCGCGAACATTCCCTACGGCCGTCACCGCGACCGCAACGACCTGTCGCGGGTGCTGCCGCTGACCACGCCCTTCTCGCTGCTGATCGACCCGTCGAACGGCTGCAACTTCCGCTGCGTCTTCTGCGCCACCGGGAACCCGGAGCTGCTGAAGGAGGTCGGCCGGCCGCGCGGCGCCATGAAGTTCGACCTGTTCAGCAAGATTGCCGACGACATCGCCGAATTCGACGCGCCGATCAAATCCGTCCACCTCTACAAGGACGGCGAGCCGCTGGTGAACACGCGGATCGAACACATGGTCCATCTTCTGAAATCGCGCGGCCTGGCCCGCCATGTCGAGATGACCAGCAACGGCTCCCTGCTGACGCCGGAGCGGGCGGACGCCCTGCTGGCCGCCGGGCTGGACGCCATGCGCGTCTCCGTCTACGGCGCCAGCGACGCCATGTACAAGCGCATCACCCAGCGCTTCGACCGCTTCCAGACCATCGTGGACAATGTGGCCCACCTTTACCGCCGCAAGACGGAGCTGGGCCGCGACTTCCATCTGCACTGCAAGATCATCAACGTGGAGCTGACCGAGGAGGAACGGCAGAGCTTCATCGACACCTTCACGCCAATTGCCGACAGCCTGTTCGTCCATCCCCTGCACGGCGAGGCGCTGGCCGAGGAGAGCGCCTTCGCCGCCGCCCCGGACACCGCCCGCAAGGTCTGCTCGGAACCCTTCCTCAAGCTGGCCATCAACTTCAACGGCGAGGTGTCGGTCTGCTGCGCCGACTGGAGCATGGGGACCATCGTCGGCAACGTCGCCAAGGAGTCGCTGCGCGACATCTGGAACGGCGAGAGGCTGCGCGACTTCCGGCTGAAGCATCTGGAGGGACGGCGCGACGAGATCGACGCCTGCCGCGGCTGCTCCTACGTCCAGACCCTGCCCGCCGACAACAACCTGGACGGCGTCGCCGCCGACCTCATCGGAAAGTACCGGGCGTAGCGGGCCTCAATAGCCCGCGCTCAGGGCCAGCGCTTGGCGCGCAGCGGCACCGCGCCGGAGCCCTCCCCCGTGGTCGGTCCGGTGTCCTGCGACTCCGGCTCCCGCGGCCCCGTTTCGACCGGTTCCGCCTCCGGCAGCCGGTCGGACAGCAGCTCCTTGATCGGGACTCCGAGGATCGCCTCCTGGTCCCGCTCAGCCTGCTCCAGCAGGTGGGCCGTGCGGTCCTGCCAGGGCAGTTCCAGCCCTCCCAGCCCGCGGACGGAGCCGCGCAGGCCGATGCCCAGCGCCTTCATCAGGTCGAACAGCGTGGCCTCGCTGAGGTCGCGGGTGACGACCCAGGCGTTGTGCGTGGTGTGGGCCACCCAATGGGCGTCGCGAAGCTGCTCCAGGATGCCGTCGATCAGCACCGTGCCCACCGGCACGCGCCCGACCAGCGTCCGCCGCCGCAGGCCGACGCCCAGCCGCGTGCCCTCCAGCAGCTCGTGCAAAACGGCCAGCGCCAGCCCCAGCCGCTGCGCGGGCAGCAGCCCTTCCGGCCCGCCGCGGGTGATCTTGCCGGCCCGCCATTCGGGCAGCGAGGCGGTGATGACCGCGCCGAACAGCACCGTGGACCAGGCGATGTAGAGCCAGAACAGGAAGATCGGCACGGTCGCCAGCGCGCCGTAGATGGTCTGGTAGGCGGGGAACTCCTTCATGTACATGGCGAAGCCCGCCTTGGACGTCTCCAGCAGCAGCGAGGCGACCGCCCCGCCGCAGGCGGCGTCCATCCAGCCGACGTCCCGGTTCGGGATGATGACGTAGAGCAGCGTGCAGCCGACGAGCTGCAGCATGAAGGGCAGGATCGCCCCGATCCCCACCAGCGGGTCGGCGAAGCCCTCCAGATGGGCGAACTGCAGCACCGCCCACAGGGTGCTGGACAGCGACAGGCTGGCGCCGGCGAACAGCGGGCTCAGCGACACCACCGCCCAGAAGGACAGGATGCGGGTGACGTAGGAGCGCGGCTCCCGCACCCGCCAGACGGTGGCGAAGGAGCCTTCAATGGTCCAGATCAGCAGAACGGCGGACATCGCCAGCCCGACGATGCCGAACACCGGCATCTGCCCGGCGTTCGCCATGAAGGCCGCCAGATATTGCAGGATGGCGTCGCTGTTCTCCGGCACGAGGTTCTTGAACAGCAATGTCTGGATGCGCGACTGCAGCGCGTTAAAGGCGGGAAAGGCCGAAAAGATCGCGAAGCCGATGGTCATCAGCGGCACCAGCGCCAGCAGCGAGGTGTAGGTCAGCGAGGCCGCGGTCTGAAAGCAGTTGTCGTTGTAGAAGCGCAGGGAGGAATAGGCGATAAAGCCGCCGATTTCCCGAACGCGCACAAAGGGGTTCCACGCCCCTTTCGAAGTGCCTTCGGTTTCAGCCACAGGACGCCTCCCGCCTTGGTTTGACCGGGCCGGTCTTTCGTGTAGGATGCGGCCCACTTTTCAAAGCATACTCTGGATGCACGAGGTACGGATGTCCAACCCGAAGCCGCTCATGGACGGCAAGCGCGGCCTGATCATGGGCGTGGCGAACGATCGGTCGATCGCCTGGGGAATTGCCTCCACGCTGGCGCAGCACGGCGCCGAGCTGGCCTTCACCTATCAGGGTGACGCGCTGCTGAAGCGCGTGAAGCCGCTGGCCGAGCAGGTCAACGCCCCGCTGCTGCTGCCCTGCGACGTCACCGACGAGGCCAGCGTCGACGCGACCTTCGCCGCCATCGAGAAGGAATGGGGCAAGCTGGACTTCCTGGTTCATGCGATCGCTTTTTCCGACAAGAACGAGCTGGACGGCCTCTATCTCGACACGACGCGGGCCAACTTCCTGCGCACGATGGACATCTCCTGCTACTCCTTCACCGCGGTGGCGCAGCGCGCCGTCCCGCTGATGAAGGACGGCGGCAGCCTGCTCACCCTCTCCTACTACGGCGCCGAGCGCGTGATGCCCCACTACAACGTGATGGGTGTCGCCAAGGCCGCGCTGGAGGCGAGCGTGCGTTACCTGGCGGTCGATTTGGGCGGTCGGGACATCCGCGTCAATGCCATCTCCGCCGGCCCGATCAAGACGCTGGCCGCCAGCGGCATCGGTGACTTCCGCTATATCCTGAAGTGGAACGAGCTGAACGCCCCGCTGAAGCGCAACGTCACCATCGGCGAGGTCGGCGGCGCCGGCCTGTTCCTGCTGAGCGATCTTGGCACCGGCGTGACCGGCGAGGTCATGCACGTCGACTCCGGCTACCACACCGTCGGCATGGTCGCGGTGGACGCGGCGGCCGAGGTGTCGCAGCTTCTGGGGTCGCTGGGCGGCGCGGGCAAGCCCGCCTGATCCCAAGGCCCACGGCGACGGCGGGCGCGTCCGGTTCGTTCCGGAACGCCCGCCGGAAACGCCCTTACCCCATTTGAGACATTTTTTACCGAACGTCGTATTACTTACTTTTGCGCGCCGCAGCATACCGCTATTCTTCACACATACGGAAGGTTGCGGAAGGTGACGGTCGGATGCGTGCACGGCGTCAATCGGATTCGGTGTCCCCGATTCTGGAGCAGATTCTCTACGGCGGCTCCAGCGTCTCGATGAATTTGATCACCATCACCCGCGACATTCCCGAAGAAAACCGCCTGTTCCGCGCCCGCGGGTTGAACAAGGCCATTCTCTTCAAGTATCCGAATTTCGACGAGGACGCCGACGATTACGCCAACCCCATCGCCGACGAGGATGAGGACGGCGACGCCGCATCGCGCCCGGTCGAAACCGGCATCTACATTCCGCACAGCGTCGAACACACCGAAGCGGGCGGCCTCGCCATCTATCTGCGCGCCCGCAACAGCAACCTCCTGCTGGCCGAACAGTTCGGCATCGGCGAGGCCAACAGCGAAGCCGCGGCCGCCGACCTGCGCACCCTCACTCTGATCGACAGCGTGCCGTCGCTGGACGCCTTCCTGCTGAAAGCGTGCTTCGAAGGCGAGAAGGTCCCGGTGGACAAGCGTCACTGGGCGATCAGCGACACCGAGGACCAGCAGCTCCGCCGCCTGATCCGGGCGCGCATCGAACCCATCGTGCGCAAGGCCATCGACGGCGGCGGCAGCGGTGCCCAGAGCATCGAACGTTTCCTGGAGGCGATCTGGAATCCCGAGCTTGAGGAGGCCGGCCTGTTCGTCTCGGCCTTCGGCATCGACCGCAGCGAAGCGGACCAGATCTTCAGCGCCTGGAAGGGCACGACCTTCTACGAGTACCAGCTTCGCCGCATCGCGCCGCGGGCGCGGGTCATCCTGAACTGGCTGAAGTCGCGGGAATGCATCCCGGTCGATATCCGCATGCACAAGCCCTATGAAACCCAGCTTCTGATGCACATCGAAAAGGTGGGCAAGCTGCTGGAAACCACGCTGATGGACATCCGGCAGATCCTCGCCGACTACGAGGCGAGCTTCTCCGCCTTCATGGCCGGCCAGCCGGAACCCTTCCGCGACTATCTGCGCAAGATCCGCTCGCATTACTGGCTTCTCGGCTACTGCGTCTCCGCCTTGACCAGCGTGTCCCACCTGGACGCCCGCTGCATGAAGAACAACCCGCAGCGCAAGCTCTACTTCGAAGCCACGCACAAGCTGCTGCGCCAGTTCGAGGTGGCACTCGACCGCCGGCGTGAGCAGAAGGGTGCTTTTTAAGCCCCTCGCGCTTGACGCGCCGGCCGAAACGCCGCAAGAAACGCGCTCCACCGCACGTCGTGCGGACAGATCGTGTCGCATCGGGAGTCCTCGCCATGGCCGGCAACAGCTTCGGAACGCTTTTCCGCTTCACCACCTGGGGCGAGAGCCATGGGCCGGCGATCGGCGTGGTGGTGGACGGCTGCCCGTCGCTGCTCTCCCTGACCGAGGCGGACATCCAGCCCTGGCTCGACAAGCGCCGCCCCGGCCAGTCGCGTTACACCACCCAGCGCCAGGAGCCGGATCAGGTCAGGATTTTGTCCGGCGTGTTCGAAGGGCAGACCACAGGCACGCCGCTCTCGCTGATGATCGAGAACACCGACCAGCGGTCCAAGGACTACAGCGAGATCGCGTCCAAGTTTCGGCCCGGCCACGCCGACTACACCTATTGGAAGAAGTACGGCATCCGCGATTACCGCGGCGGCGGGCGCTCCTCGGCGCGCGAGACGGCCTGCCGCGTGGCGGCGGGTGCCGTGGCGCGCAAGGTGCTGGGCGACGGCGTCACCGTCCGCGGCGCGCTGGTGCAGATGGGTCCGCACACGGTGGACCGCAGCCGCTGGGATTGGGCGGAGGTCGACAACAACCCCTTCTTCTGCCCCGACCCGCAGGCCGCCACCGAATGGGCCGACTATCTGGACGGCATCCGCAAGAGCGGCTCCTCCATCGGCGCGGTGGTGGAGGTCGTGGCCTCCGGCCTGCCCGCCGGGCTCGGCGACCCGCTCTACGACAAGCTGGACGGCGATCTCGCCCGCGCCATGATGACCATCAACGCCGTCAAGGGCGTGGAGATCGGCAACGGCTTCGAGGCCGCCACCCTGACCGGCGAGCAGAACGCCGACGAGATGCGCGCCGGCCCAGACGGCGAGCCGGAGTTCCGGTCCAACCTCGCCGGCGGCATCCTCGGCGGCATCTCCACCGGCCAGGACGTCGTGGTGCGCTTCGCGGTGAAGCCGACCAGCTCCATCCTCACCCCGCGCCAGACGGTCGATCTGCAGGGCAAGGACACCGACATCCTGACCAAGGGCCGCCACGACCCCTGCGTCGGCATCCGCGCCGTCCCGGTCGGCGAGGCGATGATGGCCTGCGTGCTGGCCGACCATCTGCTGCGCCACCGCGCCTACGCGCGGGGCTGACGCCGATGCGGGGACCGGGACGCATCGCGGCTGCATGGCGTGGCGGCGTGATCGCGGGGGTTCTGGTCCTCGCCGCCCTCCCCGCCGCCGCTCAACACGTTCAGGCGCAACCTCCGGCCTTCCGCGAGCATGCGGAAACCTTCAAGGACTGGCGCCTCTACTGCCAAGTGTGGAGCGAGCCGCGCCGTGTCGAATGCGAGCTGCTGTCCCGTCCCGGCAGCGACCGGCGGTCGCGCCTCGTCTGGCTGCGCTCCAGCGAGCGCTGGCTGGAGGGGATGCGTTTCCGGCTGGACGAGCAGACGATGGACCTGTCGAAGATCGTCCGCGTCTGGGTGGATCGGGCGCTGTTCCGACCCGAATACCCGTGCGAACGCTTCGAGTGGGAAACCAACACCTGCGCGGTGATCGATCCGGACACCAACGCCAAGCTGGTCGAGCGGCTGACTCCGGGCAAGGAAGTCTCCGCCGTCGGCTCCGCCCCGGCGGGCGGCAAGGCCGAGGTGCGCTTCTCCCTGAACGGCCTCAAGCCGGCGCTGGAGCGCATGGAGGAAATCCGCCGCGAGGCCGGCATCCGCTGGAAATAGCGGCGGCGCTCAGACCGGATCGCCCTCGCCGTCCGGCTTGGCGTATTTCTTCTTGGCGCGGTCCAGCGAGGCGAGAAGCTGCTGGCCGGTCGCCCCGCCGTCGCCGCTGATCCGCCCGGCCATCACCGCCCGGATGGCGTCCACATGGGCCTTCAGCAGCAGGCGCTCGTTGCCGGTGACAGCCGGGAAGCCGCCCTGCGTCGCCTCGTAGAGCGACTTGGCGATGCGGGTGATCAGCGGGTAGCCGAAGATGCCGCCCTGCCCGCGCATCTCGTGGGCGGAGCGGTTGATCTGCGCCATCACCGCCGGAACCACGGCAGCGTCCACGCCCAGCCGGTCGACGCGGCGGGCCAGTTCGTCCACCTCCGCGGCGATCCAGGTGGCGTAATCGCCGGCCCGGTTCTGGATCTCCGCCTCCGCCGCCGCCAACACCTCGTCGGGCAGGGTCGGCACCGGGTTCTTCGGCGCGATGCCCATCTTGGCGCCCAGCCGGTTGGGCAGGTCGAAATGGACAACCGGAAATCGGTCGATGCCCACCGCCTTGGACGCGCTGTGCACCACCAGGACCTCACCGGGGCCGGTCATGCGGCAGTCCATCGCCACCGGGCGTTGCGTCCGCCGCCGGTCCGGCCCGAAATAGCCCTTGGCGAGGACGAAGCGCCGCGGCCGGGCGATGGCGGCCAGCAGGCGGCTGGCGATGGTGGCGGCGGAGAAGGGCTTGGCGATGAAGTCGGTGGCGCCCAGGTCGCGCGCCTGCTCCACGTAATGGCGGTCGGCGGCGCCGGACAGCATCAGCACGGGCAGGAAACGGTCCGGCGACCGCGGGCTGCAGCGCAGCCAGCGCAGCAGCATCAGCCCGTCCACCTCGGGCATCACCAGATCGGAGAGGATCACGTCCACCGGCGCCGTGCCGGGCGGCAGGGCGGCGCGGCGCTCCTCCAGGAAGCGGATGGCCTCGGCCCCGCCGGGCTCGGCGTGCACCGCGCCGACCCCGATGGTGCGCAGCGTGGCGGTCAGCACGTTGCGGATGAAGGCGCTGTCCTCGACCACCAGAACCGAAAGGAGGCCGAGCCTGGGCGCGCCTCTGGCTCCCGGATCGTTCATCGCTGGAACCACTGCGTTGCAACGGGTCAAGTCTTCGCATGGGCGGCGGCGCTTGGCGAGAGACAACGTACGAAAGGCTGGGTTGCAACCCTCCGGCGAGCCACCGAGCCGCCTGACCGGAGGTGGGGCTTTGCGAAGCGCCGCCACCCGGCTACCCTGTCGGCCAAAACCGCACCGGCCGAAACTGCACCGGCCGAAACGACGCCGACACACCGGAGGAGAGCACCGCGATGCCGCAGCCCGATCATGTCATGGCCCTGCCCGTTCCCGAGACGCCCGACCTCGACCCGGACATGGCTGCCCTCTTCGCCAAGTGCGAGGAAAAGCTGGGCTTCGTCCCCAACGTGCTGCGCGCCTACAGCCTGCGCCCGAAGAAGCTGCGCACCTTCGCCCAGCTCTACAACGAGCTGATGGTCGGCGAGAGCGGCCTGTCCAAGCTGGAGCGGGAAA
Organism: Azospirillum brasilense; assembly: GCF_007827815.1. Lineage (GTDB taxonomy): Bacteria > Pseudomonadota > Alphaproteobacteria > Azospirillales > Azospirillaceae > Azospirillum > Azospirillum brasilense_C. The sequence goes on along the minus strand of NZ_VITH01000011.1, from coordinate 152,372 downwards.
TGATCGCCGTGGTCGTGTCCTCGGCCAACCATTGCTATTACTGCCTCGTCGCCCACGGGCAGGCGGTGCGCAAGCTGTCCGGCGATCCGGAGCTGGGCGAGATGCTCGCCTTCAACTACCGCGCCGCCACGCTGGAACCGCGCCAGCGCGCCATGCTCGATTTCGCGTGGAAGCTGACCAAGGAGCCCTGGACCATGGGCGAGCCGGACCGGCAGGCGCTGCGCGACGCCGGCTTCGGCGAGGAGGACATCTTCGACATCGCCGACACCGCCGCCTTCTACAACATGTCGAACCGCGTCGCCTCGGCGGTGGACATGATGCCGAACCGCGACTACCACAAGCAGGACCGCTGACGCCGCGCAACCACCGGAGCCCCCCGGATGCTGAGGTTCTTTGTCCGCCTGTTCGCCCTCATCGGCTTCCTCGTGGTGGCCGCCGTGGTCACCGGGGTCGTCATGGCGGTCCGGCACGAGCCCTCCCTGCCCGACACCGTCGTGCTGGAGCTGGACCTCCGCGACCCGCTGGCGGAAGGGAGCGTTGACCGGCTGGGCAGCTTCCTCGGCCATGAGACGACCTTCCAGGAGGTGCTCGACGCGCTGGAACGCGGGCGCACCGACCCGCGCGTGAAGGGCGTGCTCGCCCGCTTCGGCGGCGACGGCGCCAGCTTCGCCCAGGTGCAGGAGCTGCGGGCGGCGGTGGAGCGGTTCCGCGCGTCGGGCCGCTTCGCCATCGCCTTCGCCGAATCCTACGGCGACACCGGAGCGGGCAACCGCTCCTACCTGCTGGCCAGCGCCTTCGACGAGGTGTGGATGCAGCCGCTCGGCCTGCTCGGCCTGACCGGCCTGTCGGCGCAGATCCCCTTCGCCCGCGGCGCGCTGGACAAGCTGGACATCCAGCCGCAGGTCTTCCAACGCGAGGAGTACAAGAGCCTCGCCGACAGCGTCATGCGGACGGACTTCACGCCTGCCCACCGCGAGATGATGGAGTCGCTGCTCGGCGACCTGACCAACCAGATCGTCGACGGGGTGGCGGTGAGCCGCCGCCTCCCCCCCGCCGCCGTCAAGGCGGCCATGGACCGCGCGCCCCTGATCGACCGCGAGGCGGTGGACGCCAAGCTGGTCGACCGGCTCGGCTACGCCGACGAGGCGCGGGAGGAGGCGCTGCGCCGCGCCGGAGCCGCGCCCGACGCCGACACAATGGAGGCGGCGGACTATCTCGGCATCGCCGGCCCGCCCAATCGCAGCGGCCCGACCATCGCGCTGATCCACGCCACCGGCACCATCACCGGCGGCGACAGCGGCAAGCCCGGCCTGGGCGAGGTCACCGCCGGCTCGGAGACGATCGTATCGGCCATCGAGGACGCGGTGGACGATCCCGACGTCAAGGCCATCCTGTTCCGCATCGACAGCGGCGGCGGCAGCGTGACCGCGTCCGAAACCATCCGCCGCGCCCTGGTCAAGGCCCGTCAGTCGGGCAAGCCCGTGATCGCCACCATGGGCGGAACGGCGGCGTCCGGCGGCTATTGGATCGCGCTGGCCGCCGACCGCATCGTCGCCTCCCCCGCCACGGTGACCGGCTCCATCGGCGTGGTCGCCGGCAAGATGTCGGTCGCCGGCCTGTCGGAGCGGCTGGGCGTGCATTGGGGCGTCCTCGACACCGCGCCCAACGCCGGCCTGTGGTCGCCCTTCCGTCCCTTCGGCCCCGCCGGGGAGGAACGGCTGAACGCCATCATCGACAGCAGCTATTCCACCTTCCTGTCCCGCGTGGCGGAGGCCCGGCACCTCACACCCGAACAGGCGCGGGACGCCGCCAAGGGCCGCGTGTGGACCGGCGCCCAGGCCAAGTCTCTCGGCCTGATCGACGAGCTGGGCGGAGTCGCCACCGCGCTGACGCTCGCCAAGCAGGCGGCGAAGCTGGGGCCGGACGATCCGGTCACCGTGACCGGCTACCCCCGCCCGAAGCCGCTGATCCGGGAAATCCTCGACCTCGCCTCGGGCAAGGGCGATCTGGTGGAGGCCGTGGCGGTGCTGGCGGGTCTGCGCCCGGCGCTGGCCGAACTGGCCCCGCTGGTCCAGGCGGCCCGCAGCGGCGCGGTGGAAGCGCGCATGCCGCCGCTGGGACTCGAACGGTAATACGTTCGGACAAAATTCAGGCCGGCGGGACAGCCGCCGGCCTGCAGGAGAGTGGCTGCGTCGCGTTGTGACGAAGGCGCGTCGTCAATGGCGCATCATCAATGGCGCGTCGCAAACCCCGCCGAACAGAGCATCATCAGCGAACCGGCGCTGGTCCGGTTCTCACTTTCCAAGTAACTCTGAAATCCCGGTGAGCAGACCAACCGCGCAATTTCGTCCTTCGAAAAGACCGGCAGGAAGGGATTGTTCGACAGCTCCTCATAAGCAGCCCTGGCCACTACTCTCAGGTTAAGCGGAATCGCCGCGATATATCGGTCGAGAGCACATTCGTCCTCGCGCTCCATCTGGCGCACTCCTTTCCTACGTTTCTCATGATTAGTGGCTACGGATTAAAGATTGCGCAAAGCGCCAATCGCGTAAAGCGACATAAGCGAACGGGGCAACAGATCCTGCACAGTGTTGTGCCCGTATCACATCATACGTTCAGGGTAAGCTGTGCGCTGGTGGCAAATCCCATCGATTTTTATCTTTCTCGCCCGCCATCAGGCGCGGTCCATCGAAAAAGGAACAGGGTGCGATGGTGCCATGAATTCACGCAATTGATCTCAGGACATTGAAAAGGATCGAATATGGAAAACCACGGCACATTCGAAAGTCTCGCCCCGCCGAGTCAGCAAAGCCGAATTCGACGCTCGGCAAATGCATCGCTGAAAATCCATTGGTCATATGCGAAACGTTCAAAGCGGCGCGCCGCCCGCTGCCCGCCTCATCTTTGCAATGACGACGCGGCGCCCCCCTTCAAGGGGAGGATTGTCCGGATTGACTGGCCTGGGCCCTTCCTATATAGCCGCTAGACCCTTCGCCGTTTCAAAACCGCCGGCGCGCACGGAAAAGGAAAGACGCCGCGCGAGGGAGGGTTTGAATGTCACGGTCAGACGGCAAATAATTTGGTAGGCCGTCCTTTACTCCCGCAGACCTGAAGTGCTCCGTGGAACCAGAAGACAACGATCACTCCATCGCCGATCACCCCGTCGCCGATGCCCCGTCCCCGCCCGACGAGGGTGAGGAAACGGTCTCCGTCTATGGTCCCTATCCGGAGGGGCGGGACCGGGTCTGCTGCATCGTCGGCATCGGCGCTTCGGCCGGCGGCCTGGAGGCGCTCCAGCGCTTTTTCGACAACGTGCCGGGAGAAAGCGACCTCGCCTATGTGGTCGTCCAGCATCTGTCGCCAGTCCACAAGAGCCTGATGGTCGATCTGCTGGCCAAGCACACCGCCATGTCGGTGGTGCAGGCCGCCGACGGCATGGCGGTGGAGCGCAACACCGTCTATCTGCTGCCCCCCGCCAAGCACCTGTCGATCGAGGACGGGCGGCTGATCCTGACCGCCAAGGACGCCGCCGGGGGCATGAGCCTGCCCATCGACATCTTCTTCACCGCCCTCGCCAAGGACCAGGGGCCGCGGGCGCTGGGCGTCGTGCTGTCCGGCACCGGGTCGGACGGCACCCGCGGGCTTCTGGCGATCAAGTCCGCGGGCGGCTTCGCCGCGGCGCAGGACCCGGAATCGGCGCAGTTCGACGGCATGCCGCGCAGCGCCATTGCCACCGGGCAGGTGGACGCCGTGAAAACGGCGGACAAGCTGCCGGCCACCCTGATCGAGCACGCCGGCCGGGTGCTGTCGCGCAACCTGCCCGTCCCGGCCAAGCCGCAGGACCGCGAGAACGACCCGCTGGCGCAGATCGTGGCGGCCATCCGCTCGGTCACCGGCGTTGATTTCTCGCATTACAAGCTGGCGACCCTGCTGCGCCGGATCGAGCGGCGGATGCACACCGCCGGCCTCGATTCGATGAGCGACTACGCCGCGCTGCTCCGCCGCAACAGCGCCGAGACGGTCAGCCTCTACAAGGAGATGCTGATCGGCGTCACGCGCTTCTTCCGCGACGAGGGGGCCTTTTCCTCGCTCGCCGACAAGGTGATCCCGACCCTGTTGGCCAAGCGCAGCCCCACCGACATGGTGCGCGTATGGGTCTGCGGCTGCGCCACCGGCGAGGAGGCCTATTCCATCGCCATCCTGTTCGCCGAGGCGCAGGAGCGGATGGGGCGGTCCTTCGACGTCAAGATCTTCGCCACCGACATCGACCAGGACAGCATCGAGATCGCCAGCCTGGGCGAATACCCGCGCTCCATCGCCGAGGACGTGTCGAACGAGCGGCTGACCCGCTACTTCATCGCCCGCGGCGACCATTATCTGGTGTCGCGCGACATCCGCCGGATGGTGGTCTTCGCCGCCCACAACATCATGCGCGATCCGCCCTTCACCAAGATCGACCTGGTGAGCTGCCGGAATCTGCTGATCTACATGGACTCACCGCTTCAACGGAAGGTGCTGAGCCTGTTCCAGTACGCGCTGCGGCAGAGCGGCTTCCTGTTCCTCGGCACCAGCGAGACGCTGGGCGACCTGTCGGCGGAGTTCCACGTCCTGGACAGCCGGAACAAGCTGTTCCAGAGCCTGCGCACCGGGACGCACCGGCTGTCGCGGCTGCTCGTCCCCACCGTCGCCGCACCGGTGCACCGCCACGGCGACGAGACCATGTCGCAAGCGCAGGAGGAAGGGGCCGCCATCGACGAGGCGATCTCGACCCTGATGCGGGCCTATGTGCCGCCCAGCCTGCTGGTCAACGAGCAGATGAACATCATGCACGTGTTCGGCGAGGCGTCGGCGATCCTGAAGGTGCCGCCGGGCGAAGCCACGCTGAACGCGCTGAAGCTTCTGCCCTCCTCGGTCTCCATGGTGGTTGGGACCGCGCTGACGCGGGCCTTCCGCTCCGGCGAGGAGTTCGCCCTGTCCAACATCCCGGTGAAGGACCGCGAGGGCTTGCCCGCCGTCAGTTTGCGCGTGAAGCCTTTCGTCGCCCGCAAGACCGGCCGGCGCTTTGCGCTGATCGTGCTCGACCCCAGCGCGCCGGCGCTGGCCCTGCCGGACAGCGACTTCGACTTCGACACCGACACCGCGGAGCGCATCCGTGGGCTGGAGCAGGAGCTGGTCTCCCGCGGCGAGAACCTCCAGGCCACCATCGAGGAACTGGAGACCGCCAACGAGGAACTCCAGGCGACCAACGAGGAGCTTCTCGCCTCCAACGAGGAACTGCAGAGCACCAACGAAGAGTTGCAGTCAGTCAACGAGGAGTTGTATTCCGTCAACGCTGAGTATCAGGCGAAGGTGGAGGAGTTGACGGAGGTTACCAACGACCTGGACAACCTGCTGCGCTCGACCGAGATCGGCACGGTCTTCCTGGACAGCGGCATGGTGATCCGGCGCTTCACCCCGGCGGCGGCCCGCTTCATCAACATCATCCCGCGCGATGTCGGGCGATCGATCGCGCACCTGTCGACCAACATCGACTACCCGGATTTTCTCAAAGACATCGAACGGGTCTTCCACGACCACAATCCGGTGGAACGCCATGTCCCGGTGCGCGGCGACCGCTGGATCCAGACGCGGATCCTGCCCTACCTGACCGAGAAGAACCAGGTGGCCGGGGTGGTCGTCACCTTTGTGGACGTCACCGCCGCCAAGGCCGCGGAGCACCGCCTCCAGACGGTGCTGGACAGCCTGCCCGAGCATGTGGCGGTCATCGATTCCGATGGCGCCATCACCATGGTCAACCACGCCTGGCGCATGTTCGGCGAGAAGAACGGCGCCCCGGCGCTGGACCGTTGCGGGCCGGGAACCAATTATCTTGATGTCTGCAACGCCGAGGAAGGAACCGAAGGCGAAGACATCGCCCGTGCCGTGAACGACGGGCTGCGCCGGATTCTGTCCGGCGACATCGAGCAGTTCACCATCGAATACCCTTGTCATTCCGACAAGGAGGAGCGCTGGTTCATGATGCACGCCTGCCGTCTGGCCGGATTGTCAGGGGGAGCGGTGGTCAGCCACATCGACATCACCAACCGGAAGCGGATGGAACTGCGCGCCAGCGGACGGCGGAACGGCCAGAAAAAATCCGGACCATCCACTGCCAAGGACCCGGCGGCCGGGGGCGCGGCGTGAACGGATTCCGCAACGAACGGCTTCGCAAGCGCGCGGAACAGGCCCTCAACTCGGGCGGCTTCGAAGGGGCGGAGGTCTCGGCGACCACGCTCAAGGAGGTCCTGCACGAGCTGTACGTCCATCAGGCCGAGCTGGAGATCCAGAACGAGGAGCTGCGCACCGCCCAGCAGGCGCTGGAGGCCTCGCGCATCCAGTATCTCCAGCTCTTCCAGTCCGTCCCGCTGGCCTGCTTCACCGTCAACGCCGCCGGCATCATCTGCGAGGCCAACGCCGCCGCGGAGCGGCAGTTCGGCCTGCCGCTGCGCCGGCTGAAGGGCCGTCCCCTGACCCTGATGGTGGAGTCGCTGGACCACGGGCGGCTGTTCACGGCGCTCGCCCGGCTGCGCGATTCCGGCCAATGGACACGGCAGGAATACGCCTTCGTCGGCGCCCAGAGCGCCATCGACGGGTTGACCGACGCCCGGGTCGTGGAGCTGGAGGCCGGGCCGGACGGTGTCGACAAGGGCGACGTCCTGCTGACCATCACCGACGTGACGGAACGCAACGCCTGGGTCGGCGAGCTTCAAGACGCCCGCGACGAGGCGGAGCGCACCCGCGCCGCCTATCACCACATTCTTCAGGCGGTGGCCGACGGAATCTGCGGCCTGGACGCGCGCGGCGCCGTCACCTTCGTGAACACGGCGGCCCAGTCGATGACCGGGTTCGGCGCCAGCGAATTGGTCGGCCGCTCCTTCACCGCGCTGATCGGCGGCGACGCCGAGGAAGAGGGCCGGCGTGCCCTGACGCTGTCGCTGGCCGACGGGCTGGTCCGGCAGGTGACCGACGGACGCCTGCGCCGCCAGGGGTCCGATGATTTCGTGGCGGAGCTGACCGTCTCCCCGATCCTCCAGAACGGGGCGATCACCGGGGCGGTGGTGGCTTTCCGCGACGTGACCGCCCGCCGGGCCGCCGAGCAAGCCTTGGCGGAGAGCGAGCGGCGGCACCGCACGCTCGTCCAGTCGCTGTCCGAAGGGTTGGTCATGCGGTCGGCGGACGGCACGGTGATGGTCGCCAACGCCATGGCGGAGCGGCTGATGACCGGTCCGGCGGGGGTGCTGCTCGACCCCCTGGCCCGCCCCCTCGAAAGCCGCAAGCCGGGCGACCGGGCGGGCCGCGCGGCGCGGCGGCGCTTCATCGGCGCCGACGGCGCCCGCCTGACCGGGCTGCCGCCCGCCGCCAAGGCGGTGGGCAGCGGGAAGCCGGTGGTCGAACAGATCGTCGGCATCGCCGAGGGTGACGAGGCGGCGGCTCCGACCCGCTGGCTGCGCGTCTCCAGCCACCCGGTCCCCGGCGCCGACGGTCGGCCCGAGGCCGTGGTGTCGAGCGTCACCGACATCTCCGCCATCAAGTCGATGGAGCGCGACCTGAACGTGGCGCTGGACGCCAAGGAGCGTTTCATGGCGGCGGCCAGCCACGACCTGCGCCAGCCGGCCCAGGCGCTGACCCTGCTGTCGGGCCTGCTGCTGAAGGAGCCGATCCCGGAGGACGCACGGCGCATCGCCACGCAGTTGCGCGATACGGTGGCCTCGCTCGGCGGGCTGCTCGACTGCCTGCTCGACATCTCCAAGCTGGAAGCCGGCCTCGTCACCCCCCACAGCGCCCCGGTCGAGGTCGGGTCGATCATGGAGCGGCTGCACAACGAGTTCCGGGCGGTCGCCGCCTCCTCCGGCCTGACGCTGCGCACCGTGCCGGTGCGATTGAGCGCCTGCACCGACGGCGGCCTGCTGGAGCGCGTGCTGCGCAACCTGCTGACCAACGCCATCCGCTACACCAAGCAGGGCCGGGTGCTGTTCGGCGCGCGGCGGCGGGGCGGCGCCCTGCGGTTCGAGGTGTGGGACACCGGAATCGGCATTCCGGAGAACCAGCTCGACCGCATCTTCCAGGACTTTTACCAAATCGGCAACGCCGCCCGCGACCGGCGGGAAGGGCTGGGCATGGGGCTCAGCATCGCGCGGCGCCTCATCCACATGCTGGGCGGCACCATCGAGGTGACCTCGGCGCCGGGCAAGGGGTCATGCTTCGCCGTGACCCTGCCGCAGGCGGCCGTTCTCGACCAGCGGCATTGCGGGGATTCGGCGGACGACGACGCCTCGGGAAGCGGCGAGGCGGACGGCGACGCCTCCGTGCTGCTCGTCGAGGACGACGCGGTGATCCGCATGGCCCTGGCGCTGATGCTGGAGGGTTGGGGCTACCGCGTGACCGAGGCCGGCTCGGTGGCGGAAGCGCTGGAGCTGGTGGACGGCACGCTGGCGCCCGACCTCGTGCTGACCGACTACCGCCTGCCGGACGGTGACACCGGGCTGATGCTGATGGACACGCTGCGCCGCCGTTTCGGTCCCGACCTGCCGGGGGTGCTGCTGACCGGCGACACGTCGTCCGACCGGTTGCGCGAGGCGGCCGGCGCGCAATGCGCCCTGCTGCACAAGCCCATCCAGCCCGACGACCTGCGCCGCACCGTGCGCGCCAGCCTGGAGCACCGAGACGCGGAGGCGGAGGCGACGTAGCGGCGCTTTGCCCCCACCCCGGCCCTCCCCCCGCTTCACAGGGGAGGGAGATCGGTCCCCTCCCCTGCGGCAGCGGGGGAGGGTTAGGGAGGGGGCAGGGTCAGCAACCTTACGGACGCTCCAGATCGGCCTGGGTGGCGCGCTTCAGGTGGTTCAGCCGCTCGTCGGCCTCGTTGCGGGCGTAGGGACCCTCCACGTCCATGCCGAAGCTGACATAGAAACCGTCGGCCTGGGCGATGTGGGTTCCGACAGGCAGATACTCGTCCGTGGGCTCGTCGTTGCCGACGATCGCGCCGTTCCGGATTTCCACGATGTGCGCCATGACCCGTACCCCCGCCGCCGTTGGTGAACACCAATCGGTGTTCAACGGCGGCGGTCCCGTCCGGGTTCCTTCCGCTTTACCGCCGCCGCACCAGCCGGTCGAGCCGCAGCCGGTGCCGCCGGTCGCTGAGCCGCCGCACCGTTGCCAGCGACGCCGCCAGCACGCCGAGCCCGGTCGCGCCGGAGATCAGGAACATGATCAGGATCTGGTACTTCACCGCCTCCCCCGGATCGACGCCGGAGAGGATCTGGCCGGTCATCATGCCGGGCAGGGCCACCACCCCCATGGCCGCCATGCTGTTGATCGTCGGCATCAGCGCGGTGCGCAGCGCGTGGCGCAGGATGGGCCGCAGCGCCGTCCAGCGGGTCTGGCCCAGCGCGAGCTGCGCCTCGATGGCCGCCCGCTCCCGCGCCGCGGTCGCGGTCAGCGTGTGAAGGGCCAGCCCCACCCCGCTCATCGCGTTGCCCAGCACCATGCCCAGCATGGGAATGGCGTAGCGCGCGTCCCACCAGGGGTCGGGCCGCACCGCGGTGGACAGGCCGAGCAGCAGGACGATCGCCGCTGCGGTTCCCATCGCTCCGGTGCCGATGCCGTAGGACCACCAGCCGGCCAGCCGCCGCTCCTGCCGGGCCATCGTCTCCTGGCCGGCGAACAGCAGCATGACCAGCGCCGCCCCCAGGGTCAGCCAAGGCGATTCCAGGGCGAACAGCCGGGTCAGCACCAGCCCGACCAGCGAGAGCTGGACGACCATCCGCAGCGCCGCCACCAGCAACGGCCGCGCCAACCCCAGATCCAGCGCCAGGGACAGGCCGCCGTTGACCAGCAGGAGCAGCCCGGCCACGGCGAGGTCGGTGTAATGCAGGGACACCAGCATCGCCCTACCCCTCCGTCACCACGCCGTCCGCCACCACGCCGTCCGCGACGTGCAGATGCCGCCGGGCCAGCCGAAGCGCCTGCTCCGGCGCGTGGGTGACGATCAGCACCCCGGCCCCGCGGGCCAGTTCGCCGCGCAGCAGCGCCTCCACCCGCTCCGTCGCCTCGGCGTCCAGCGGGCCGGTCGGCTCGTCGAGCAGAAGCACCTCCGGCTCCTGGACCAACGCGCGGACCAGCGCCAGCCGTTGCCGCTCCCCCGTGGACAGGCGGGCGACCGGCCAGTCCATCACCTTCCCCGGCAGGCCCAGCGCCCCGGCAAGGGCGGCGGCGCGGTCCGGCTGCGCGAAATGCGCGCCCACCCGGTCCTCCCACCAGCCCGACTCGGCGGCGACGTAGGTGACCCGGCGGCGCCAGAGCGGCGCGGGCATGTCCTCCCGGAGATCGCCGTTCAGCCGCACCTCGCCCGTCGACGGGTCGAGGTCGGCCAGGGCGCGCAGGAGCACGGACTTCCCCGACCCCGACTTTCCCTGAACGGCCACGCACTCCCCGGCGTCCAGCCGGAAGGTGGCCGGCTTCAGCACGGGGGTGGACAGGTTGCTGACGCTCAGCATCAAGGGTTACCGCGACTATTCCGGACTGTGGAAAGGGAGATTAGCAGCCATTCATGGCGGAGTCCTTGCACGGAGCGTCGCGGGGGCTATGGTACGCCCCACCGTTCATTCCGGCCTGAACCGAGACCATGACCGACGCCTCCAACGACCACGCCGTCTTCACCCACCGCGAAATCATGCGGGTGTTCAGCGGGGTGGCGCTCGCCATGCTGATGGCGGCGATGGACCAGACCATCGTCGCGACGGCCCTGCCGACCATGGCCCACGACCTGGGAAGCCTGGAGAACCTGCCCTGGGTGGTCACCGCCTATCTGCTGGCCTCGACCTCGACCACCCCGATCTACGGCAAGCTGAGCGACCTCTACGGGCGCAAGCGGGTGCTCCAGGTGGCGATCTTCCTGTTCCTGGTCGGGTCGGTGCTGTGCGCGCTGGCGCAGAGCATGGGGCAGCTCATCCTGTTCCGCGGCATCCAGGGGCTGGGCGGCGGCGGCCTGATGGCGCTGGCCTTCACCATCATCGGCGACGTGGTCGCCCCGCGCGAGCGCGGGCGCTACCAGGGCTACATCGGCGGCATCTTCGCCCTGTCCAGCGTGGCCGGGCCGCTGCTGGGCGGCATCTTCACGGAACGGCTGAGCTGGCACTGGATCTTCCTCATCAACCTGCCGCTGGGGGCGGCGGCGCTGCTGATGACCAGCCGGGCGCTCGACCGCCTGCCGGCGGGGCGGGCGAAGCCGACCATCGATTATCTGGGGGCGGCGCTGCTGATGGGCACGGTGACCTCGCTGCTGTTCGTGGTGTCGCGCGCCGGGGTCGCCCTGCCCTGGACCTCCCCGACGATCCTCGGCCTGTGCGTCCTGGGCGTCATGATGTTCGGGGTCTTCCTGTGGCACGAGCGGCGGGTGGAGGAGCCGATCCTGCCCCTGCACCTGTTCCGCGAGCCGGTGGTGGCGGTCGCCAACCCGGTGGTGGCGGTGTCGGCCATGGTGCTGTTCGCCGGCATCGTCTATCTACCGCTGCGCTCCCAGCTCGTCGCCGGGACCAGCGCCACAACGTCGGGCTTCCTGCTGCTGCCAATGGTGCTGGGCATGGTGCTGGGCGCCGGGGGCGGCGGTCGGCTGATTTCCAAGTCGGGCCGCTACAAGGTCTTCCCGCTGGCCGGGCTGGCGCTGGCCGCTGTGATGTATCTGGCCCTCGGCCTGTCGCCGACGGTGTCGGAAAGCGGGCTGTGGTCCACGCTGATCCTGGTCCCGCTGGGCATCGGGCTGGGGCTGGTCATGCCGGTGATGACCGTCGCCGTGCAGAACGCGGTGGACCGGCGCGACCTGGGTGCGGCCACGGCCTCGGTCGGCTTCTTCCGCTCGCTCGGCGGGTCGATCGGGGTGGCGGTGTTCGGCGCGGTCTTCGCCGCCGACGTCGAGGCCCGGCTGAACGCCGCCGGCCTGCCCGGGATCAGCGGGCGCGAGGTGATGGAGCGCGGCCCGTCCGCCCTGGCCAATCTGGCCCCCGCCGCCCGCTCCACCGCCCAGTCGGTGTTCGAGCACGGCTTCTCCACCTTGTTCCTGCTGGCCGCCGGGCTGGCCGTGGTGTCCTTCGTGCTGACCCTGTTCCTGAAGGAGCTTCCCCTGCGCTCCGCCGCCGACGCCGCCAAGGCCGGGGCGGAGGTCGCCTGAGGTCCGGGCAGCCTACGCCTAGTCCTCGCTGGGGAAGTGCCGCCCCTCGCCCAGCTTGTCCTCGATGTAGAGCATGTTGACCAGCACCAGCATCACCACCGCGAAGGGCGTGGCCAGGAACATGCCCATCAGCCCGAACAGCACGCCCCCCGCCGCGATGGCCGCGATGGTGATGACCGGGGGCAGGTCGACCACCTTCTTCTGCATCAGCGGCATGACGACGTTGCCCTCGACCTGCTGGATCGCCAGGTAGAGCAGCGCCACCCAAAGCGCATCCTGCGGTGATTGGGCGAAGGCGATGAGGATCGCCGGAACCGCCGCCAGGAACGGGCCGATCAGCGGCACAAACTCCAGGAGGGCTGCCAACAGGCCCAGCGCCGGGGCGCTCGGGATGCCCAGCAGCAGCAGGCCCGCGGTGGTCAGAACGCCGACGATGGCCATGGCCGAAAGCTGACCGATCAGCCACTTCCACAGCGAGTCGCCCATCACGTCCAGCACCTCCCGCGCCCGCTCATGGCCGCGCGGCGGCACCAGCAGGATGACGCCGCGCTGGTAGACGCCGGGCGAGGCCGCGAGGTAGATGGCCGTGAACATCACCACCACCAGATCGCCCAGGAAGAACATCACGCTGGAGGCGACCGTCTGCAGCCGGTTCAGCCAGGAGGAGGCGTCCTGCCCCTGCTGCGCGATCTGGTCGCGCAGCGAACCGGGAAGCTGCTGAACCGCGCCGGAAATCTGTTTGGAGAGCTGGTCGAACTGGCTGACCACCGACTGGCCCATCAGCACGCCGCCACCGATCAGCAGCACCGCCAGCAGCAGAAGGACGACGCCGAGCGCCCAGCCCTGCGGCAGCCCGGTGAAGCGCCGCACCAGCCCGGCGACGCGCTGGAACAGGATCGCCAGCAGCACGCCGGCGAAGACCAGAAGCAGCGCGTCGGCCACCTGCCAGGCCAGGAACAGCGTCCCCAGCACCCCGGCGGCGATCAGCATCTTCCAGGTGAACAGCTTCAGTTCGGTCGCGGTGTTCCGCCCGGCGGTTGCCGGCTCCCCCGCCTGCACCGAGGCCTGAAGGGGAACCTGTCTGGTCGCGTCCATCGTCTCTTCCCGCCGTGTTGCCACCGGCATGCCGGTCCGATGGACAAACGCCGCCCGCAGGAAACTGTTGCACCGCCAACCCTCTAGCACCTTCGTGCTAATACACTTATCCGAATGCGCCCGGACGGTTGGCGCCCCATATCATGTCTGACGCCAAGGAGTCATTCTCGCTGATGTCACCTCAAAAGCCCGCCGGAAACGGCGGGCTCTTTTCTTGTGGGGGGCGCGCCCCTGTCGGCGGTGTCAGCCGGCGTCCGGCGGGAAGACGATGCCGACCTTCAGGCCCGGTTCGTTGTCCTCCAGCCGCAGTGACGCGTCGTGCAGCCGCGCCACCGCCTCCACGAGACTGAGGCCCAGCCCGTTTCCCGGCGAGGCCCGCGCGGCGTCCAGCCGGACGAAGCGCTCCAGCACCTTCTCGCGCATGTCGGCGGGGATACCGGGACCGTTGTCCGCCACGGTGATGCGGGCGGACTGCCCCGGCCCGACGCCTTCCAGCAGCAGAGTGATGCGCCCGCCCTCCGGCGTGTATTTGATGGCGTTGTCCAGCAGGTTCGAGACCGCCTGCGCCAACAGCTGCTCGTTCCCACGCACGGTCGGCTCGGCCCGGATGTCGGTGACCAGCGTCAGCCCCGTCTCCTCCGCCACCGGTTCGTAGAGGTCGGCGGCCAGCCGCACCACGTCGGCCAGCCGCACCGGCTCCAGTCCCTTGCGGTTGGCGCCGGACTCGGCCTCGGCGATGGACAGCAGCGCGGTGAAGGTGGCGAGCAGCCGGTCGGCCTCAAGGATCGTGTCCTGCAGCACGGCGCGATAGACCTCCGGGTCGTCGGTCTCGCGGATCAGCGCCAGCTCGACGCGGGCGCGGAGGCGCGACAGCGGCGTGCGCAGGTCGTGGGCCACGCTCTCGGTCACCTGCCGCATGCCGGTCATCAGCCGCTCGATCTGGTCGAGCATGGCGTTCAGGTTGCCGGCCAGCCGGTCGATCTCGTCGCCGCCGCCGCCGCGCGGCACCCGGCCCGACAGGTCGCCGGCCATGATGCGGTGGGTGGTGCGGTTGATCGCCTCGATCCGGTGCATGGCGCCGCGCGCCAGCAGCAGCCCGCCGCCCAGCCCCAACACCACCGTCACCAGGAAGACCCAGCGCAGCGACACGACCATGCGGCCGCGGAGCTGGTCCAGCTCGCTCATGTCGCGGCCCACCAGAAGGCGGAACTGGCCGGGCAGGATGAAGCTGACCGCCATCGCGGTGGAGGGCCGGTTGTTCACCCCGCCATAGTCGGAAATCTTGAAATGGGTCCAGCCGCCCGGCCCCGCCGTGGCGTCGGGCCAGCCCGACAGGTTGCCGGCCAGGATGACGCCGCCCGGCGTGGTCAGCAGGTAGATGGAGTTGGTGTGCGAATAGCCGCTGCGCTCGCGCACGGAATCGACCAGCCCGCGCAGGCCGGCGCTGCGGTACTGGTCCTGAAGCCCGGCAACCTCCAGCGCGATGGTGGCGCCGATCTCCTCCTCCAGGAAGCCCGCGGTGGAGCGGTAGACGACGGCCAGGATCACCCCGACCGAAATGACGAAGAGGCCGAGATACAGCAGGGCCAGCCGGAACGGCGTGGTGCGCAGAAGCCGCAGGGTGGGAAGAACCGCCTTCACGCGTCCCGGTCCGCCACCATAGCCGCCGCCATCATCATTGCGGCGCCCGCAGGCTGTAGCCGGCGCCGCGCACCGTGTGGATCAGCGGCGTCGGGAAATCCTTGTCGATCTTCTGGCGCAGGCGGGCGATGTGCACATCGATGACGTTGGTCTGCGGGTCGAAGTGATAGTCCCACACATTCTCCAGCATCATGGTGCGGGTCACCACGCTGCCGGCGTTGCGCATCAGATACTCCAGCAGGGCGAATTCCCGCGGCAGCAGGTCGATGGACTTGCCGGCCCGCCGGACGGTGCGCGACAGCAGGTCCAGTTCCAGGTCGGCGACCGCCAGACGGGTCTGCGGCTGGGCGGCGCTGCGGCGGCGCACCAGCACCTCGATCCGGGCGAGCAGCTCGGAGAAGGCGAAGGGCTTGGTCAGGTAGTCGTCGCCACCGGCCTTCAGCCCCTTCACCCGGTCGTCGACGCTGCCCAGCGCGGACAGGAACAGCACCGGCGTGTCGTTGCCGGTGGCGCGCAGGATCTCGACCAGCGACAGCCCGTCGCGGCCCGGCAGCATGCGGTCCACGATCATGACGTCGTAATGCTCGGAGCCGGCCAGGAACAGCCCCTCCTTGCCGTCGTTGGCGGCGTCCACGACATGCCCGGCCTCTTTCAGCCCCTTGGCCAAGTAGGAGGCGGCCTGCTGGTCGTCTTCGATGACGAGGACTTTCATGAGCATGAGTCTACCGCATCCTTCCGCGAGTCCAAAGGTGAATGCCCCCGCCCCTCCGGGGAGGGGAGAGGGCCAAACGACACGAAGGGGGAGGACGTCCGCGCGGCGGGGGTTCGCACCACGGACATCCTCCACCCCATCACACCGGAGACGGGAGGATCGCCGGTGTTACCCTGCGTCACGCCTTGACGAGCTTCAGCGGGACGAAACTCTCATTGCCACCGCGGTTGACCAGCAGCAGGACCGCCTTGCGGCCATCCTTCTCGGCCTCGTGCAGGCTCTTGGTCACCTCCGCGGGGGAGGTCACGCTGTGGTCGCCGACCTTGACGATCACGTCGCCCGGGCGGACGGGCAGATCACCGGCCTGCGGCGAAACCGCGGTGACGACCACGCCCTTGACGCCCTCGCCCAGCCCGAGGCGACTGCGGGCGGCACCATCCAGCGGGGCCAGCTTCAGCCCATTGACGGTCTCCACCGCGCTCTCGGCGGCGGGCCCGGTCCCCTCGGCGGCGGCCATGCGCTGTTCGGCGGGCAGCGGCGCGATGTGGGCGCTGAGCGTCGTCTCCTTGCCCTTGCGGACCACGGTCATGTCCACCGTGTCGCCGGCCTTGGTGTCGGCCACACGGCGGGTCAGGTCGCGCAGCGTGTTCACCGGCTTGCCGCCATAGGCCAGGATCACGTCGCCCTGGCGCACGCCGGCCTTGGCCGCGGGGCTGTCCGGGGTCACCTCGGCGACCAGGGCGCCCTTGGTCTGGGACAGGCCGACCGACTCGGCGATCTCCGGCGAGATCTCCTGGATCTTCACGCCCAGCCAGCCGCGCTCGACATGGCCGTTCTCCTTGAGCTGGGCAACGACCTGCTTGGCGATGTTCGACGGGATGGCGAAGCCGATGCCGACCGAGCCGCCATTGGGCGAATAGATCGCGGTGTTGATGCCGATCACCCGGCCGTCCAGGGTAAAGGTCGGGCCGCCCGAGTTGCCGCGGTTGATGGCGGCGTCGAGCTGCAGGTAGTCGTCGTAGGGGCCGCTGTGGATGTCGCGCCCGCGGGCCGAGATGATGCCCTTGGTCACCGTGCCGCCCAGCCCGAAGGGGTTGCCGACGGCCATCACCCAGTCGCCGACGCGGGCGGCGTCGCTGTCGCCCCAGTCCAGCGCGGGCAGCGCCTTGTCGGACTTCACCTTCAGCAGGGCGATGTCGGTCTTGGCGTCGCGCCCGACCAGCGTGGCGGGAAGTTCCGTCCCGTCCTGGAGCGTGACCTTGATCTCGTCGGCGCCGTCGATGACGTGGTTGTTGGTCACCACATAGCCGGCCGCGTCGATGATGAAGCCGGAGCCGAGCGAGCCGACCTTGCCGCGCGGCTGGCCTTCGGAGGGACCCTCGGACTGGTCGTCGCCGCCCGGACCACCGCCCGGACCGCCATTTTGGCCGAACTGGTCCTGGAACTGGCGGAAGAATTCCTCGAAGGGCGACCCCGGCGGGAAGCCGGGCATGCGCGGGTTGCCGCGCTCGGCCTTGGCCTGCTGGGTGGTGGAGACGTTCACCACGGCGGGCGACACCTTGGCGGCCAGATCGGCGAAGCTGCCCGGCATGTTCTGCGTCAGGGCGCTTTCGGCGGCCACGGCGGTGGACTGGTTGGCGATCAGGAACGGACCGGTCAGCACCGTGGTGCCGAGGAGGACGGCGGCGATGGTACGCCGCACCCGGCTCGACCGCGGGGCGCGTCCGGCGTTGGCGGGGGTGGACATCGGTTGCTCTCCGTGACTGGCATGCGTTGTTCGTTGCCCTGAAAGTAGCGGGCGCCGAGTCACGGGGGGCTTGCAGGCGGATTAAAAGTTTTTCAGGGAGGGAATATTAAGCCGCGTCTCGATCACAGCGCCGAACCGGCCGTGCGCAGGCGGATGGTCGCGGCCTGCTGGCGGACCCGGTCGAGGTGCGGGTTGATGGCCAGCGCCGCGTCGAAGGCGCGCAACGCGCCCGCCGGCTGATCGATGGCGAGGTAGACGAGGCCCAGCCCGGCCAGCGCCCCGAAATGCCGCGGCTCCAGCGCCAGCACCCGGCGGATGTCGCGCACCGCGGCGTCGTAATCCCCCAGCATGTATTCGGCGTTGGCCCGCTTGTTCCAGCCCTCGGCGTAGGTCGGGTCGGCGGCGACCACCTGGTCGAAGGCCGCCAGCGCCTCGCCGTAGCGGTCGGCGTTCAGGCTCTGCACGCCGTGGTGCATCAGCACGATGAGATCGTCGCTGGGGTGTTCCAGCCAGACGTCCCAGATGCGGTCCTCGACCGCCTCCGCCGCGACCGCGTCGCCGGCGGTCTGCAGGTCCTGGAACAAGCCGCCGAGTCGCGCATCCTCCTGCCCTGCCCAGGCCTGCGAACCGGGGCCGGAAGCGCCGAGGAACAGAAGGGCCAGGAAGGCCACGGGCAAGAAGATTCGCTGGGTCATTCCCAAAAACTGGGATGCGTCACTTACCAGCAACACTGATCCGAAAGTGGTATCGCCGCAAGAAGAATCCCTCATCCGGCCGGGGTGGAGCCGGCAAAGTTCCCGCCGGACAAAGAAAAAGGGCCGGCGAATCGCTTCGCCGGCCCCTTCCCCTGAAAGCAGCAGCCCGTTATCAGGCGGCCTTGCTGCGGCCCGCCACGATCTCGTCGGTGACGTTGCGCGGCACCGGCTCGTAGTGGCTGAACTCCATCGAGTAGGACGCACGGCCCGAGGTCATGCCGCGGAGCTGGCCGATGTAGCCGAACATCTCGTTCAGCGGCACATGAGCCTCCACGGCGATGTTGGTGCCACGCTCAAGCTGGCCCAGCACCGTGCCGCGGCGGCGGTTCACGTCGCCGATGACGTCGCCCAGGTAATCGTCCGGGGTGACGACCTCAACCTTCATGACCGGCTCGAGCAGGATCGGACCGGCCTGCTTGAGGGCCTCACGGAAGCAGGCCTTGGCGGCGATTTCGAACGTCAGGGCGTTCGAGTCGACGTCGTGGTACTTGCCATCCACCAGGCGGGCGCGGAAGTCCACAGTCGGATAGGAGGCGAGCACGCCCTCTTCCTTCTGCATTTCCAGGCCCTTGGCGACCGACGGGACGTATTCGCGCGGCACCGTGCCACCGACCGTCTCGTCCTTGAACACGAAGCCCTCGCCACGCTCCAGCGGCTCGAAGACGATCTTGACTTCAGCGAACTGGCCCGAACCGCCGGTCTGCTTCTTGTGGGTGTAGGTGTACTCGACCGGCTTGGTGATCGTCTCGCGGTAGGCGACCTGGGGCTTGCCCATGTTGCCTTCCACGCCGAACTCCGTGCGCAGACGGTCCAGCGTCACTTCCAGGTGCAGCTCGCCCATGCCGCGCAGGATGGTCTGACCGGTTTCACGGTCGGTCTCCAGACGCAGCGACGGGTCCGCACGAACCATCTTGCCGAGCGCGATGGAGAACTTCTCCTGCTCGCCCTTGGTCTTCGGCTCGACCGAGACGCTGATGACGGGGTCGGGGAAGCGCATGCGCTCCAGGATCACCGGGTGGGCGGCGTCGCAGAGCGTGTCACCGGTGTCCGTCTCCTGCAGGGAGACGAGCGCGATGATGTCGCCGGCGCGGGCTTCCTCGATCGGGTTGGCCTGGGCGGCGAACATCTCGACCATACGGCCGATCTTCTCGCGCTTGCCGCGGGTCGTGTTCAGGACCGACATGCCCTTGGTCAGAACGCCCGAGTAGACGCGCACGAAGGTCAGCGAGCCGTAGGTGTCGTTCAGCACCTTGAAGGCCAGCGCCGCGAAGGGCGCGTCGTCGGAGCTGAGACGCTCACCGTTCGGGTTGCCGTCCTCGTCCACCGTCTTGATGGCCTCGACGTCGGTCGGGGCCGGCAGCAGGTCGACGACCGCGTCCAGAACCTGGCAGACGCCCTTGTTCTTGTAGGACGAGCCGCAGAGAACCGGGGTGAAGGTGCTGGTGATGGTGCCCTTGCGCAGGCAGGTGCGCAGCACGTCGGCCGACGGCTCCTCACCCGACTCCAGGTAGGCTTCCATCGCCGCGTCGTCCATCTCGAGCGCGGTGTCGACCAGCTCGGCGCGCAGG
The DNA here is from genome assembly GCF_007827815.1 of Azospirillum brasilense. GTDB lineage: Bacteria > Pseudomonadota > Alphaproteobacteria > Azospirillales > Azospirillaceae > Azospirillum > Azospirillum brasilense_C. The sequence goes on along the minus strand of NZ_VITH01000011.1, from coordinate 132,652 downwards.
GCCGGGATGCTGGCGATGTTGTCCAGGTCTTCCTTGACGGTCAGGTTGAGCTTGCTCGCCAGATCGTCGGTGATGTCCCAGATTTCCCACTTGGCGTCCTTGTCGTCCGAGAACCAGACGTACGCCTTCATCTCGATCAGGTCGACCATGCCGCGGAAGTTGTCTTCCGAGCCCAGCGGAACCTGGATGCAGACCGGGCGGGCGTTCAGGCGGCTCTTGATCATGCCGACGCAACGCTGGAAGTTCGCACCCGAACGATCCATCTTGTTGACGTAGCAGATGCGCGGGACGTTGTAGTTGTCCGCGAGGCGCCAGTTGGTCTCGGACTGCGGCTCCACGCCGGCCACGCCGTCGAACACGACGACCGCGCCGTCGAGCACGCGGAGCGAGCGGTTCACCTCGATGGTGAAGTCCACGTGGCCCGGGGTGTCGATGACGTTGATCTTCTTGCCGCGCCAGAAGGTCGAGACGGCAGCCGACTGAATCGTGATGCCGCGCTTCTGCTCCTGCTCCATGTAGTCGGTCGTCGTCGAGGACTTCAGGTCCTTCGTCTCGTGCACGTCGATGATCGTGTGCTTACGACCGGTGTAGTACAGGATGCGCTCGGTGGTCGTCGTCTTGCCGGCATCGACGTGGGCGATGATGCCGATGTTCCGGATGTCAGAAAGAGGCGTTTGGCGCGGCATGTTGCGAATCCATTACTGTAACGCAGCTATCGAAGCGCAACGACGGTCGTCCGCTCCGGCGGCAGAGGTTGGTCGGGGTTTTACGGATGATCTGTTAAGGCGTGATTAACGTTCTGTAAATCCGGAAGGTCAAGCCTTCCGGATTTTTTCGAAGCACGCGGCCCTGACAGTCTGGTGGGCCACGCCGGCAAACCCCAACCGAGGGAGCCGGGTCGCCCCGTCACGCAGCTTATTTGGCCGCCGTCACCTGAATTTCAACGAGATACTCCGGCGCGGCGAGCTTCGCTTCCACGGTGGCGCGGGCGGGCGGGTTGGCCGTATCGACCCAGGCTTCCCACACCTTGTTCATCGCGCCGAAGGTGGACATGTCCGTCAGATAGATGGTGGCGGACAGCAGCTTGCTCTTGTCGGAGCCGCCCTCGGCCAGCAGGGCGTCGATCTGGCCCAGGATCTGGCGGGTCTGCGTCTCCACGTCCGGAGTCGGATCGTTGGCCACCTGGCCGGCCAGATAGACCGTGTCCTTGTGGATGACCATCTGGCTCATGCGCGGTCCGGAATGGAAGCGCTGGATCGACATCGGTACGGCTCCGGTTACGGGGTCTTGAACGCGCGTACGTCTATGCGATTCACGTCCAGGGGCCTAGCAAAAAATGAGGCGCCACCGCTCAAAGCTGCCCCGCGCCCGTGCATCACCGCAAAGAAGGCGTATTTCCTTCGACCGCGGCCACGAAAGCGGCGCTCGGCACGGCGATGTTGCGCGGGTTCGGACCGCTGACCGCGGCCACCGCGATGCCGGCCACCGCCCAGCCCTCCCCCGCCCCATCGCCCTGCCCGTCCCCGTTGGACGTCCGGACCAACAGCGCCGCCCCGCTCACCCCGCGCGTCCCATCGCAATCATGGACCAGCAGCGGCCCACGGTCGGTGTCGTTGATGCCGCGCGCCGCGCAGGCGGTGTCGGCGGTGACGAGATGCGCCCGGTCCTGGCTGTAGCCGCCCAGCATCAGCGGCGTGCCGAATTCCGGCGGGACTCGGGCGAGCGGCAGCGGCGGCATCCCCTCCGGCGCGTCGCCGTCGAGCGTCAACACCGCCCAGTCGCCGACCAGCCCGTCGAGCCGCCGCTCCTTGTCATAGGGGCCGCCGGTCTCCAGCGCGGCGACGGCGCGGTGCTGCCGGTACTCCCCGCGCTCGTAGCCGAACAGCACGTGCAGGGAGGAGGCCGGCAGGAAGCGCTGCGCCCGGTTGAGCAGGCAATGGGCGGCGGTGACCACCCGGCGCGGCGCCACCAGCACGCCGGTGCAGCGCGCGCCGAGATTGCTCTGCACCTTGACGAGGCTGTTCCACGGCGCGTGGCCGGCGTCGACCACCACCCGCCGGTCCTTCGCCCCGATCCCCGGCAGCAGCGGGTTCTGCGCCGCCGCCGGGAGGGCGGCCGCGAGAAGCGGCGCGGCGACCACGAGTCCGCGCAGGACAGCCATCAAGTGTTCTTGATACGTTTTCATGTTCGTCTTACCATGGCGGTCATGGCCACGCTCATCATCACGGAAAAATCCAGTCAGGCAAAGGACCTGCGCGCCGCGCTGGGGGATCGCTACGGGCGCATCCTGCCGGCCGAGGGGCACCTGCTGCGTCTGGCCGAACCGGACGAGGTGAACCCGGATTGGAAGCGCTGGGCGCCCACCCTGCTGAAGCCCGACGGACTCTACCCGACCCGGCCGGACAGCGGCGGTAACAAAACGGCGAAGCTGGCGGCGATCAAGGCGGCGCTGAAGGGGTGCGACCAGGTCATCCTCGCCACCGACTGCGACCGCGAGGGCCAGTTGATCGGGCAGGAGATCCTGGAGCATCTGGGCTTCCGCGGGCGGGTGCAGCGCGCCCTGTTCACCGCCCAGGACCCCAAGACGATCCGCGACGCCTTCGCCAAGCTGAAGCCGAACAACGAGCTTCGCCCGCTCTACGAGGCGGCGGTGGCCCGCCAGCAGGCCGACCAGATCTTCAACCTCTCCCTGACCCGCACGGCGACCAAGACGCTGCTGGCACCGGGGACGCGCGGGGTGATCGGCATCGGGCGGGTGAAGACGCCGACCTTGTCCATCGTCTGCCTGCGCGAGCTGGAAATCCGCAACTTCAAGCCGGAGGATTATTTCGAGGTCGTGGCGACGGCCACCGCCGCGGGCGGCTCGTTCCTGATGCGCCACGCTCCGCCGCCGAAGGACCGCATCAAGGACCGCGCCCGCGCCGAGGCCATCGCCCGCGCCGCCGACGGCCATGGCGGGCCGCTGTCGGTGACGGTGGAGGATCGGCGGCAGGCCCCGCCGAAGCTCTACGACCTGCCCGCTCTGCAGAAGACCTGCGGCCAGCGCTGGGGCTGGACCGCCGACCGCACGCTGGAGGTCGCGCAGGAGCTTTACGACGGCGAGGGCAAGAAGCTCATCACCTACCCGCGCGCCGAGGCGCGCTATCTGTCGGAGAACCAGATCGCCGACGTCCCGGCGATCACAGGGGCGTTGACCCGGCTGCGCGGCTTCGCCCATCTGGACATTTCCCGCCCGGTGATCCGCCGCGGCAAGTCCGGCCATTTCTGCGACAAGGCGCTGGAGGGCGTGTCGCACCACGCCATCGTGCCCAACGTCAACGTGCTCGACGATCTGGAAAGCCGGCTGAACCGCCTGACCGACGATGAGAAGCGGCTCTACGCGCTGATCTGCCGCTCCTACCTCGCCGCTGTCATGCCTGACTACGAGTACCGGCAGACCACCGTCCTGATGAACGTGCCGGTCGAGGGCAAGCCGGTGGTCTTCCGGGCGGTTGGGCGCATCCCGCTGAAGCTCGGCTGGAAGGCGGCCTTCGGCTCCGCCGAGACGGACGGCAAGCCCGACGAAAAGGAGGAGGAGCAGACCCTGCCTCCGCTGGCCGACGGCGAGCCCGCCCGCCTGTCCGACCCCCGTGTGGAAGCCAAGCGGACCCAGGCGCCGCCGCGCTACAATGAGGGCACGCTGGTCGACGCCATGCAGAACGCCTGGCGCTTCGTCGAGGACCCGGCGCTCCGCGACCGGCTGAAGGAGGCCAAGGGCATCGGCACCCCGGCCACCCGCGCCGAGATCATCAAGGGCCTGCGGCGGCAGAACCTGCTGGGCGCCGACGGCAAGTGGCTGGTGCCCACCCCCGCCGGGCTGCAGCTGTTCGAGACTCTGCGCGGCGCCGCCCCCACGCTGGTCGATCCCGGCACCACCGCCCTGTGGGAAATGCGGCTGGACGAGGTGGTGGTCGGACGCGCCGATTTCCGCAGCGTCATCGACGGCATCGCCGATGAGGCCGGGCGGCTGATCGGCGTTCTGGTCGGCAACCAAGGGCCGGCGGTGGACCTCGGCGTGCGCGGCGGCCCGATCCGCGCCGGACGGGGCGCCGGGCGCCGTCGCTCCACGAGCCCGCGCGCCGCCGGAGCGCCGCCGCGCACCCGCACCCGCAAGGCGGCGGTCGCCGCCGTCGGCGTGGACGGCGAAGCCCCGAAGACGCCCCGTCGCAGCCGCAAGGCGAAGGCCGCGCCGGAGGTTCCGGATTCGATCAGCCCGGTGGCCGCCGTCCCGCCGGCCACCGCCGCACCGTCGAGCGGGGCGCGGCGCAAGGCCCCGACCGACAAGATGGTCGCCTTCGCCCGCAGCCTCGCCGACCGCAAGGGCGTCGAGCTGTCGGACACGGTGCTCCAGGACTTCGATTCCTGCCGCCAGTTCCTGGATCAGCACGCGCGCTGAGCGCCTGATTGCCCCCTCCCCGGCCCTCCCCCGCTGTCGCAGGGGAGGGAGAACGGTCCCCTCCCCTGCGACAGCGGGGGAGGGTAAGGGAGGGGGCCACAGTTTCCCAAACATCTCCAAATCACCCCCCGACTGTGGACCAGGCCACAGCGGCGGAAGCGGCATCCGCCTACCCTCTCCTCCACGGACATCGAGCCACACACGGCCACACCCCTCCGGAGGAGACCCAGCCCATGCGCCGCCTGACCCTGATCGCCGTCGCCGCCACCACGCTGCTCGCCGCCCCCCACGCCTTCGCCAACGACCTCAAGACCGGCGGCGTGCCGGTCAACCCGATGATGATGCAGCCGGGCTTCGGCAGCCCCTTCGCCGCGGCGCCGTCGCTCTCCAGCACCAACGTCGGCGTTGCCACGAACCTCGCGGCGGGAATCGGCAACAAGGCCAAGCAGAACGTCTTCACCATGCAGCAGGGCACCGGCGGGTCGCTGGTGAACACCAACGTCGGCGTCGCCACCAACGTCGCCGCCGGCATCGGCAACAAGGCCAAGCAGAACGTCACCGGAGTCACCTTCGGCTTCGGCAAGGGCGGCCTGCTCGACACCAACGTCGGGGTGACGACCAACGTCGCCGCCGGCATCGGCAACGCCGCCGGGCAGAACCTGTTTGGTTTCAAGGCCCAGTGATCCACCCATCCGGCGCCGCCGCCCCACGCGGCGGCGCCCCCTATTCGGACTCCTCATTGGAGGACTGCCGCCATGCTCCGCTTCGCCCTGCCGGTCTTCGGTGCGCTCGCCGCCATCCTGACCCTGGCCGGAACCCCGCAGACCGCCGCCGCCGAAAACCTCGCCTGCCAGACGGTCAACGGGAAGACGGTGTGCAGCCGCGGTTCGGGCTCGCTGTCGTGCCAGACGGTCAACGACCGGACGACCTGCGTGACCGGGCCGGGCGCGCTGACCTGCGAGACCGTCAATGGCCACACCGCCTGCCGCCGCGGCCCGTCGCAGCCGGACCTCAAGCCGATGCCGATGCCGCCGCTGCCTCCGCAGGCCACCCCGATGCCCGACCACCCCTTCGGCAAGAACTTCCCTTTTGAGGAAGAGGCGTAAAGCGCCCCAGCTGTGGTCCGCCTCACAGCGGCTCCCCGGTCGGCCGCCCTAGGATCAGCGCACACCGCCGAACAGAGGAGCCCCGCCATGATCCGCATCCGCCGCTTCGCGCCGCTGCTGTCCGGCCTCGCCGCCCTGGCGCTGCTGGGCGGGGGCGCCGCCGCCCAGGACGCCGGCGGCTTCTCCGTCAACCCGCAGCTCGGCGCGGCGGTCGGCATGTCGATGGGGATGGGCATGGGGATGCCGCCGCTGCTGCCGCGCCAGCCCGTCTTCGTCAACGCCGCCCGGCGCGGCGCGCCTCCGGGGGCGACGGTGACCAACCCCACCGTCAGCCGGCAGGCCACCCACCAGCAGGCCATTGCCAAGATCCGCGGCGACGCCGGCTTCCTGGGCGGCTTCAACAAGGGACAGGCGCTGGCCGCCAGCCGCCAGCCGCCGCCGGAATCCATCGTGCCGAACTTCACCTTCATCGACGCGCCCTTCATCGTGAACAACTTCGACAGCTCGCTGGCCCTGTCCTTCGGCGACAGCAACGTGACGGAACAGTACGTCATCCAGGGCGGCGACGGGTCCGCTGGGGGCGGTGTCGCTGGTGGCAATGTTTCAGAGCAGGCCGCGGCGCCCGTCTCCTCGGGACAAACAGCCTCCCCGGTCCAGGCCGCCGCTCCGGTGCAGGCCTCGGCCCCGGCGCCGGTCAAGGCTCCGACCCCGAAGCCCCAGCCGGGCGTGACCACCGGCAACGGCGGCCCGCCGCCCGAGGGCTTCTTCGATCCGGTGATGAGCAACTTCGGCCCGCTGCCGCATCTGCCCGCGGCGCTGGCCAGCGGCGGCATCCAGTTCAACAACGTCGGCACCGCCTTCAACGCCGCCATGGGCCAGGGCAACTTTGCCTCCCAGCAGATCACCAGCATCCAGGGGAAGAAGGGCAAGCGCTGAGCCCTCCCCCCAGGCATGAAAAAGCCCCCTTGCCGACGGCAAGGGGGCTTTCTCCGTTCAGAGTTGCGCGGTTACGCGGCGACCGGCTCGTTGGCGCCCTTGGCCTGCGCGGCGGCGGGCTGGACCACGCCCTGCGGGGCGGGCAGCGGCGCCAGGCGCGGGGTGCCGGCGGGCAGCATGTCGCCGATCGCGAGGCCCACGGCCATCAGGTTGGGCACGGCCATCGCCGTCAGCAGGATCGCCCACAGCTCCAGCGACAGGGTGCCCAGCGGGTTGGCGAACCACGCCGTCACCGCGGAGACCAGCAGCGCACCCGACAGCCAGGCTTCCGGCTTGGCGCAGAAGGCGCCCTGGGTCCGCTTGCCGCCCTTGGCGGTGACGCGGAAGGCGTCGCGCTTGCGGACCACGCCGCGCAGCGCAGCCAGCGCCACCGTGGTGGACAGCGCCATGCCGACGGCGCAGGCCCCGAAGCTCTCCTTCCACGAGTTGCCGGAGGCGTAGCGCGAGGCCAGCAGGCTCGACCCGGCGCGCAGGACCAGGGCGCCCAGCACCGCGGCGGTGGCCTGGACCGGCGGCAGGTGCAGCGGCAGGACCAGCGACGCGAAGGTCCAGGTGACCGCCGCGCCGGCGGCCAGCACGCCCACCGCGTCGGACCACCAGCGCGCCCAGTTGGTCAGGTAGCCGATCTTCTGGCCGACCGTCAGCTCCGTGGCGCCGGGCAGGAACTTCCGCCAGTGGGCGCGCAGGATCTGGGTCGAACCGAAGACCCAGCGGTCGCGCTGCTTGCGGAACTGCATGAAGTTGTCGGGGGCGAGGCCCTGGCCCAGCCGCTCGTCCGTGTAGGCGGCGCGGTAGCCGGCCGACAGGATGCGGATGCCCAGCTCGGTGTCCTCGCAGATGCCCTCTTCCGACCAACCGCCGACCTGCTCCATGGCGGAGCGGCGCAGCATGATCATCGTGCCGTGGCAGACGAAGGCCTGGGACGTCAGCCCCTCCTGCATGCCGACGTCGAAGAAGGGGCGGTACTCGGCGGTCATGGCGGCCTTCAGCGGCGTCTCATGACCGTCGCGGTGCTCCTGCGGGGCCTGGACGATGCCGACGCGCGAGTCGGCGAAGGTCGGGGCCAGCTTGTTCAGCCAGTCCGGCTCCACCGTGTAGTCGGCGTCGAGCACGGCGACGATCTCGGCGCGCGGATCGGTGTGGCGCAGCGCGGCGTTCAGCGCGCCGGCCTTGAAGCCGGAAATCTTCTTGTACCAGTGGAACTTGAACTTCGGACCCAGCTCGGCGCACAGCTCCTCGACCGGGCGGACCAGCGCCTCGTCCTCGGTGTTGTTGATGAGGACGACCACCTCGTAGTCCGGGTAGTCGACGCGGGCCAGCGAGGTCAGCGTGGCGGCCAGCACGTCGGGCTGCTCGCGGCAGGCGGCGATGTGCACCGACACCATCGGCTTGTGCTCCGGCACCGCGGGAACCCGCGGCAGCAGGGCCGGGGCGCGGCCGGTGAACAGGCGGCGGGCCACCTCGGTCAGGTCGGCGAAGGCCACCGACATCATCAGGGCGCCCAGCAGGAAGGCGGAGCCCCAGGTGGTCGCGGCGCCGAAGGTGAAGTATTCCGCGTAGGCGCCGGCGACCGCCGAGCCGACGCCGAAGCCGACGATGTTGGCGCCCACCGAGGCGGCCAGCGCGTAGGTCATGTTGGTGCGGCGGCGGAAGGCGGCGAAGGCCGACAAGGCGAGGCCGAGGGCCAGCGCCACGGCGGCGCCGGCACGGTCGCCCCAGGGGGCCGGGACGTCGCCGGCCAGCGGCCATTTCGGCGCGCGGTCGGCGTCGAGCACGCCCCAGGTCGGGCCGGGCGAGCCTTCGATGCTGGACTTCCACACGCCGTCGAACGCCTCGACCACGTTGTAGTCGATGCCGAGCATCCCCGCCTCGGCGGCGAAGTTGCGGACGACGAAGGCCTGGGCCTGCGGCGTCGGGTAGGCGTCGTGGAAGTTCTCGCCGCCCGACGGCCAGCCCACCTCGCCTACGAACAGCGGCTTGCCCGGATGCGCCTTGCGCACGGTGTCCAGCCGGTCGCGGATCCAGGTCAGAGCGTTCTCCACGGGCACGCCTTCCCAGTAGGGCAGGACGTGGACGCCCATGTAGTCGGACGCCGCGATGGTCTCCTTGGCCTTGACGATCTCCGACCACACGTCGGCGGTGCCGACCTTGATGTGCTTCGGCACGCCGGCGCGGACGCGGCGGATGTAGGAAGCCAGCTCCGCGTCGGTCAGCTCGGCGCGCAGCAGCGTCTCGTTGCCGACCACCACGCGCTCGATGCCGCGCACGGTGCGCGACAGCACGATGGCGCGGGCGACCTCGCGCTCGTTGCGCGCCTTGTCGTCGCTCAGCCAGACGCCCAGCGTGACGTCCAGGCCATGCTTGGCGGCGATGGCCGGCACGTCGCCCTGGGAGCCCAGAGTGGAGTAGGTGCGAACACCGTCGGCGAAGCCGGCGATGGCGGTCATGTCGCGGTCCAGTTCCACCGCATCGACCACCGGCTGGTGGTTCGGGTCGTAGCTGCGGCCCGACGGGGAGTAGGAGACGGATTCGATGCGACCCGGCACGGCGTCCACAGGAGTGGGCGCGTTGCGCCAGGACCAGAAGGACGCGTGGCCGGCAGTCACGGCGAGCATCGCCGCGGCCAAGGCCGCAGACCGGATCGAACGCTTCGGGTTGCTCATGTGGGGATTTCGCAAGCCTGGGTAGGATGGGTGGCGGGCGCCACCGGACACACAGACGAACGTGCGCTGCAAAAAACTATTCCCGCACCCGCGTCGATTTTTTTCGGCCCGTTTTTTTTGGGAGCCGCCGGGATTACCAAATCGGGAACGGCCGCCGTCCCGCTCCTGTTGGCATCACCAACCGCAACGACCGGAGACGACGAAATGACCGGCAAAAAGGTCGATGTGACCGCGCTGGAGGAAACGATGGACGAGGTGGTCGAAACCCTCGACCTCGCCGAGCAGGCCGCCGGCTATGTCCGGAAGGAAAGCACCGACCCCATGGACCAGGCCCGCGCCGCCGCCGTGCAGAGGCAGGCCGAAGCCATGCTCGACGCCGCCGAACAGGCCGCCTCTGGTGGCGAGCGGCCGCAGCGCAGCAACCCCTCCCCCCTGCCGGGCATGCGCCGCCCGCCCTCGCTCATCAATTGACGTTCTTTCGGCAAGGAGACATTTATGACCGGCAAGCATGAACAGAGCCCAGAACACCGCAAAGCCCACGATCTCGCCGAAGAGGCCATAGAAACGGCGGCCCAGGGCGACACGCGCAAAGCCAAGGGCTTGGCGGACGAAGCCAAATCCATCGACCCGAAGATCGACCGGGAGATGGCGCGCGAATTGGAAGACGACCGCCGCCAAGCCGAAAACTACAAGGGCAAGGCGGGCGAGGCCACCTGACTTCCTATTTCCGGCTTTCCTGGGGCGATGGCCCACCCGCCATCCGCCCCTGCCCCTCCGGGCACAAATCCAGCAGCGCGCACCGCTCACAGGCCGGGTTGCGGTAGAAACAGACCCGCTGCCCGTGCAGCATCATCACCTCGTGATGGTCGTAGATCTGCTGGGCCGTCCACTCTGGAGGAAGCCGGGCCTCCAGAACGGTGTGGGACGGACCGACCGCCACGTTGGGAGGAATCAGCCCGGTGCGCACCGCGACGCGGTGATGGTGGCTGTCCACCGGCAGGGCGGGACGGCGCAGACTGCTGAAGCTCATCACCGCGGCGCTGGTCTTCGGGCCGACGCCGGGAAGCGCCTGCAGCCAGGCCCGCGCCTCCGGCACCGTCATCTCCGCCAGGAAATCCAGGGACAGCCCGCCGCGCAGTTCGGTGATCCGCCGCAGGATCGCCTGGATGCGGGGCGCCTTCTGCTCCGGCCACGTCACCCCGGCGATGACCGTCTGCACCTCCGCCGGATCGGCGTCGCGCACCGCCTCCCAGTCCTCCCCCCAGCGCGCCCGCAAGGCGCGGAAGGCCGCCCCCGACGCCGCGTTGCGCGTGCGGTGCGACAGCAGCGAGGACACCAGTTCGCTCAGCGGGTCGAGTGCGCGGAAATAGGCGATCGGGCAGCCGAAGATCAGGCAGAGCCGGCGGTGGATCTCCAGCAGCTTCTCATCGGGCAAAGCCGTGGGCGACAGGGCGAAGGACGCCTGATCGTCGTTGGCCTTGAGGCGGCGCTTCACGGGGCCGTCACACCGCCCGACCGGCCGCCCTCCGGCAGCATCAGCCCCTCGTCCGCGGCCATGGCGCGGGCTCGGGGGTCGGCTTGCACGGCGCGGGCTGTGTTGCGGGCACGCTCCTGGACGCGGCGGAAGGCACGAAGCAGAGCCTGGGCCTCCGCCCGCTCCTGCTCGTCGCGCCGCGACTCCGCGGCTTCCGACGCGGCGATCTTGCCGGCGGTGGACCGCTGCGTCTCGCTGTAGCCGAACAGGCCGGGCTCCCAGCGCTTCAGGTTGGCGTAGGCCAGGGCACGGGCGGAGCCGTCCAGCCCCTGCCCCTCCTCCCAGGCGGCGCGGGCGGCGCGCAGCTCGTCGGCCAGCACCCGCTGGGGCGGGCGAGGCGGTGGTGGTGGCGGTTGATGCAGCCGGGTGCGCGCCGCCCGCAGGGCGGCCACGCGGTCCGGATCGTCACGCCAACGGCGGGCGTCCGCGGCGGCGTCGCGCCACGCGCCGATGAGCCGTTCCGGATCGGGTGCGGTGTCCCGCTTCGTCGATGCCATGGCCCTCCCCGTTGCAAGGGAAACGAACGCGATGCTTTCGTCATCAAGCATCTATGCCAAGGCGCCGTGAAGGCCAGACCGGGAAGGGCGGTAATCCCGAGGGTGCGGTCAGTCCGCCGCCCTACCCAGCAGATAGTCGATGTCCCCGCCTTCAAGTGCACTGATGAGACCGCTGCCCTCGATGGTTGCGTCGGACAGGTTTCCTTTGCGCCGTTGCAGGTCGAGGATGCGCTCCTCGACCGTGTCCGCGGCGATCAGCTTGTAGACGAAGACCGGCTTGTCCTGCCCGATTCGGTAGGCGCGGTCGGTCGCCTGATCCTCGGCCGCCGGGTTCCACCAGGGATCGTAGTGGATCACCGTGTCCGCCGCCGTCAGGTTCAGGCCGCGCCCGCCCGCCTTCAGGCTGATGAGGAAGACCGGCACCTCGCGGTTCTGGAAGCGGTTGACCGGCTCGGCGCGGTCCAGCGTGCGCCCGGTCAGCTCGACATAGCCGATCTTCGCCTCCTCCAGCCGCAGCTTGATGAGGTCGAGCATGGAGGTGAACTGCGAGAAGATCAGGATGCGCCGGCCTTCCGGCACCATCTCCATCACCATGTCGGTCAGGGCGTCGAGCTTGGCGGTCTCCTTCACCTTGCCGGCGGCGGGGATCTTGACCAGACGCGGGTCGCAGCAGACCTGCCGCAGCTTCAGGAGTGCGTCGATGATGGTGATGGCGTTGCGCGACACGCCGCTGACCGCCAGCGCCGCCCGCACCGTCTCGTTCACCGACAGGCGGATGGTCTCATAGAGATCGCGCTGCGCCGGTTCCAGATCGATGCGCACCACCACCTCGGTCTTCGGCGGCAGTTCCTTGGCCACCGCCTCCTTGGTGCGGCGCAGCAGGAACGGGCGGATGCGCCGCATCAACTGCTTGGCGCGGGTGCCGTCGGCACGCTTCTCGATGGGCGTGCGGTAGCGGCGCCCGAACTCCTTGCGGTCGCCGAGCAGGCCCGGCATCAGGAAGGCGAACTGGCTCCACAACTCGCCGAGATTGTTCTCCACCGGCGTGCCGGACAGGCAGAGCCGGTTGCGGGCGTTCAGCGCGCAGACGGCGCGCGTCGCCTTGCTGTCCGGGTTCTTGATGGCCTGCGCCTCGTCGAGGATCAGCAGGTGCCAGGTCCGGCGTTTCAGCATCTCGACGTCGCGGCCGACCACGCCGTAGGTGGTCACCACGATGTGGGCGCGGTCGAGGTCGCCCAGCTTCTCGTGCCGGTCCAGCCCGTGCAGCACGACCACCCGCAGGTGCGGCGTGAAGCGCTGCGCCTCGGCCACCCAGTTGGGGACGAGGCTTGTCGGCACGACGACGAGGCTGGGATCGGTCAGCCGGCCCTCCTGCTCCTCCAGGGCGATGTGGGCCAGCGTCTGCGCGGTCTTGCCGAGGCCCATGTCGTCGGCCAGGATGCCGGCGACCCGGTTGGCCCGCAGCCCCTGCATCCAGGCGAGGCCGACGCGCTGGTAGTCGCGCAGCGTCCCCTGGAAGCCCGGCGGCGGGTCCATCTCCGCCGGCATCTCCTGCTCCTGGATGGTGCGCAGGTAGCGGTCGATCTGGCCGGTGTCCTCGGTGCGCCGGGCGATCAGATCGTCGATGTCCAGCAGGCCGTCGGCCTCGGTCAGCGGCACCTTCAGCGTGTCGTCGAGCCGCCGGCCGCTGTCGAGCATGGATTCCAGGACGCTGAGCAGCCGTTCGACCCGCTCCGCCGGCAGGGCCAGCACGTTGCCGTCGTCCAGCACCAGATGGGCGCGCCCGTCGATGACGCGGGTCGCCTCCATGCCGCCGCGCTCGATCAGCGTCGCCAGGATGGGCAGCAGGGCGCGGCGCTCCCCGTCGATCTCCACGCCGACGTCGAGGTCGAACCAGCCGTCGCCGGAGTCGCGCACGGCGACCGCGACCTCCTCGTTCGCCTCGACCACGCGGGTGCCGAAGTCGGCGCCGATCTCGACGGTCCAGCCGTCCTTGCGCAGGGCCGGCACCTCGGTGGTCAGGAAGGCCGACCAGCGCTCCTCGGCGTCCTTGCCGGTCAGCCAGTGGACGCGGGTGCCGCGGGCGTTCAACTGACCCTTGGGCGGCTCGATGCGCGCCTGGGCGAAGCCGAAGGCGGCCAGCCTTTCCAGCGCCCCCTGCTCCAGCGCCTTGTCACGACGGACGAAGACCGCACCGGCCGGTTCCTCGACGCGGGCAAACTGGCGCTGGTCGTCGGGCTCGATCTCGGAAGGGGAATCTTCCTCGCCATAGTCGAAGGCCAGCCGCAGCACGTCCACCAGACCGCCATCGGGCGACACCACCCGGCCCAGCCGGGCGACGACGCGCGGGTCACGCTCGACGATGGTGGCGGCGGGGTCAGAGCCCATGCGCACGCCGCCGGGCATGCCCGCGGCGAAGGCGGAGGCCGCCGGGAAGTCCGGGCGCTCGGGCACGGACCGGGCCGCTGCCGGCCGGGCGGCGGCCTTCAGGGGGACCGTTTTCGAGAGGACCGCCTTCGTGGGCGCTGCCTTGACGGCGGGCGGGGGAACCGCGGCCTTGGGCTTCGGCACCTCGACGACCTGCAATTCGACGGGGCAGACGGTGCCGGCCTTCGGATCGACGCACCAGTAGCCCAACCCCTTGATCAGCGCGGCGCCGGGCGGCAGGCCGGTCGGGCGCAGCTTGCGCGTCGCCGGGTCGCGGAAGGCGCGGATGGTCATCCCCGCCCCCTCCGCCAGCATCGTGCCGCCGCGCCAGCGCAGCCGCCCGCAGCCGAGCAGCCGACGCAGGATGCGGTCCACCACGTCGCCGCGGCTCTTGGCGACCGGCGTGCGCACCACCCCGCCACCGCCGAGCAGCCGGGCGATGGCGCGGTCCACGTCGCCGTCCAGGCTGCGCGGCGCGCGGGCCAGCACATCGCGCGGGCTGGCCGGGGTGGACACGTCGTCGCCCTCCCCCGCCCCCTCCACCGCGATCACGGCGGAGACGAACATGGCCGCCTCGTCCTTGCCCGGCTCCAGGGTCCAGCGGACGCTGAGCACCGGATCGGGCGGCGGCGGGGGCACCGGTTCCGGAACCGGCGGCGGCGCGGGGGCCGCATCAGGAACCGCCTGGAGCGTCGGCGGTTCACCCGCCGGATGGGCCGCCGGGGGCGCGTCGAACAGGGACATCTGCCGCCCTTCCGGACGGGCGTCGAGCGTCATCAGCGCCGCCGCGGCCATATGGGCGCAGGCGTTGCGCCCGCAGGTGCAGCTTTTGTCGAAGACCACCCGGCTGCGCCCGCGCACCGGGACGACGGTCACCGACAGGCTCCGGCCGAGGTCGGTCACGGCGGCGACGATCCGCGCCTCTGCCTCCAGCAGCGTCACTGCCCCGGTCAGGATGAGCGTGCGGCCGCGCTGCAGCGTCTTCGCATCGAAGACGCGCGCCAGATCCTCCTGCGAAAAGGAGACCGTCGCGCTGGCGGTGGCGGCGGCGCGAGGAAGGGAACCGAACAGCGACATGGGCCGGAAGGGATACCGAAAAGCAGAACGGGTCAGGAACGGGGGCGTCGGTATAAGCCCACACCATGCCCCGTCGCAAGCCCGCTCTCAACCCTCAACCGGCACCACAAGGCAAACATTCCGGTTGCCAAGTCCAGCGAAGTCCAGCCATGGACGACGACCACATCCGGAAAGGAAAAAAACCGTCACAGCCGTTCCAGGAAACTGTTCAGCGGCAGCATCGGGCCGCAGACCGGCGATTCCTCACGCAACAAGTAAGCGAAATGCTTCAGCATCGGTTCCGCGTTGGTGCGATCGCCGAGCGCGTAGGTGGCGACGCCAAACAGGACGACCAGGGCGAGGACCAGCGGGCTGAGGTTCAGGCGCGACGGGGTGAGCCGGTTGAAGCTTTGCGCGAAGGCCGCCACCGCCAGCCCGCCAAGGACGAGACCGACCACCACCTCCGTCACCGAATGGTAGCGCAGCAGGATGCGCGAGGCCGCCACCCCCACCACCAGGCCGAGGGCGCCGAGGACCACCACGCCACGCCGCCAGCCGTCCAGCGAGCGCGCCGCCATCACCCCGACCGCCCCATAGACGGCGGCGGCAAGGGCGGCGTGGCCGCTGGGGCTGGTCAGCCGGTCGTCGAACAGGCGGATGCCGCAGGCGTGCCCCAGGATCTTCAGAAGCGCCACCGAGCCCATCAGCATGGCGAGCACGGCCAGCCAGCGCGCCGCCGAGACCGCCGAATGGCGGCGCCACAGCATCACGATCAGGATGCCCGCCACCGGCAGCACGAAGGACGTGCTGCCGAGAAGCGAGATCGCCTTGTTGACGTGCCAGAGGTTCAGATGTCCCACGGTCCTCGCCGCTCCCTTTCCATTCAGCGCATGCGAACGAGCATTCCGTCCCGGTAGTTCCAGGCCGCCGTGCTCTTTCCGTCGGTCGCGGGCAGCGAGACGGTCAGTGTCCGGTCGGCCTGCTCCACCTTCGGCGCGTCGCTGCAGGTCCCGAACGGCAGCGAGACGGAGGCCTTGGCTCCGCCGAGGTCGAGCACGCGGAAGCGCGCGGCGCATTTGCCGTCCACGCTCTCCTGAAGCAGCACCAGCCAGCGCCCTTCCATGTTGTAGGCGTTCACGAAGGACACGGTGCGCCCCTCGCGGTCCTCGTAGACGACGCGGTCGTTGACGGTCACCTGGATGACCTTCGGCCCGAGTTCGACCATCTGGACGACCTCGTTGCCGATGGCCGCGGAGACCAGGACCGCGGCTCCGGACCGGTCGTCCGCCGCCTGTGCCGTCCCGATTGCCGCCGCCCCGATCGTCGCCGTCACGGAAAGCGCCGTCAGCAACCCCACCGGCCCCATAGCGGCGCGGCTCAGAAACGTCATGCCCATAGCTGTTCTCAAATGCCCTTCTGGCTGGTCGCTCTCCACGCAAAGGTAAGCCCAACCGCCGCCATTCTGGAGTCCGTCAAAGGGCTGACATCCCCTTGCCGGAAAAATTTCACGAGCCGGACGATTTTGGTTGCCTTCCGGTCGAGCCCCGATTAAAAACCGCGCCACCGCAGACGACGGCCTCGCCGCCGCCGCGGCAGAGAGAAGCGCCCGTAGCTCAGCTGGATAGAGCACCAGACTACGAATCTGGGGGTCAGGAGTTCGAATCTCTTCGGGCGCGCCACTCTCTCTCACAAAATGTTGCGTCGAACGCGGTTGGATCGCCTGATCCGACGGCGTTTTTTGTTTTTCCGCACCACGCCGAAGCAACCAGCCCAGCCCGCCCTGCCGACCGACGCCAGCCGTCCCGAGTCGGCCGACCACACTCTGCTCGACGCCGCCGGGACGGTCACGCTGACCGGGACACGACACCGCCTTCAACGCGTCGTCACGACAGCATCCCGACAGCGCCCGTCCACGACCGGGCTTCGATCCATGACAGCCTCTCCCGGATCATCGTCCGTCCGGCACCGGAAGCAATCCGCGCCGAGGGATAGGTTCTTGTTGTGAACGGACTCCGGATCGAGGCGCTCCCCCCACCGGTGCAGGAAACGCCCGGTGTCCTGTGGGTCGGCGTGCGCGAGCACGGCCACATTGAACTTGCCCGGTGCGTCCAGAAGGGCAAGCGCGCTTGGCACCACCGCGCAGGTCCCGCCGTCCTCCCGCAACCGCATCAAAAGATCGAGCAGATCGAGCGAATTGCGGTACGTCCCCGCCCCGTCCCCCCAGCCGCTGCGCACCACGGCGTCACGCCGGACGAGAAGACACAGCTCATCCAGCAGGACAACGTGATGGTTGAAAGCGAGCCGGCCAAAATAGCCCGGACTGAGGGCCGACGCGCCGTGGCCGACCCGCCAAGCCAGGACGCGGCGGTCCGGCAGCAGGCCGCAACTGACCAGTTGTCCGGTTCCGTCGACGAGCTTGGGCCCAGCCGCCACCACGTCGGTGTTCACCATGAAACGCACCAGTTCGTCGAGCCAGTCCAGTTGGTCGAAGCGCACGACCGAATGGCAGAACAGGAGAAGCGCGCCCTCCGCCGCGGCGGCGAGGACAGCCCGTCCGGCGGGTGTTCCTCCCCTCGCCACGGTGCCCGGCGGCATCTTTGCCGCCGCAGGCCCGAGCGGATCTTCGCGGCCGTCCTCGCCGATGCGGAGCGCCGTGCCGTCCGGCCGATGCAACAGAATCTCCACCCGCAGCCACCGGCCGAAGAAGGCGATCTGCTCCCGGATCGCGCGGCCAGCGGCCGCGTCCACCGTGTCGGTGAGGATGATGCTGACCAGCGGCGGCGATGCCGGCTCCGCCCAGAGGACCCGGTAGCCACCCTGCGACTTGAGCGCTGTCACACGGCAACCGGGATGGCGTTGGTCGAGATGGTCCTGGACCGCCCGGCAGCCCGCCGCCATGGCGTAGGGCTTCGCATCGAGCGACAGCGCCGTGGAGTTTTCGCCGACACGCCAATGGTAGAGCAGCGCCGGAATGTGCACCGCCCGCGGCGGCGCGCCACCGGTCGGCCGCCGCATGACGCGCAACGCCAGATCGTGGTCCTGTGCGCCCTCATAGCCGACGCGGAAGCCGCCAACAGCCAGCACGGCATCGCGCCGGAACACGCCGAGGTGGGAAACCGCGTTCTGATGCAGCATCAGAAGGGGGTCCCACCCCTTCTTGAAGCAGGGGGAAAACCGCTGCCCAGCGCCGGTCAGACGGTCCTCGTCGGAGAAGACGATGTCCGGCCGGCCTTCCCGCCGCACGGTGTCGGCGACCAGCAACAACGCCTCCGGGGCCAGTTCGTCGTCCTGGTCGAGAAGCACAACGTAATCGCCGGTCGCAAGCGCGAGCGCGGAGTTGCTGGCCGCGGAAATGTGTCCACGCTCCGGCCGCACCGCCACGCGGATCCGCGAATCCTCCGCCGCGCGGCGCGCCAGCAGGGCGGTGAGGTCCGGATCGCCGGAGGCGTCGTCCGCGATGCACAACTCCCAATTCGGGTGACTTTGACGCCGCACGCTGTCGATGGCGCGCTCCAGATCGCCCGGAACCGGCTTGTAGACCGGCAGGACGACGGAAAAGCGCACGGCCGAGGCCCCGTCGACCGCCTCGCTCGCCGCGGCCACCCGTCGTTGCAGCCGACGGTCGGCCGCCGCGATCCAGGCGGTCGATGTCGGCCTTTCCGGAACGCCGTCGCCGAGAACCGCGCGCCGCTGCCGCGCGACCTCCGCGGGACCGGGTGCGCCCGTGTGGCCGGCAAGGTCAAGGTTGCGCGCGGCAGCCTCCCGGTCGACCAGGCTGACGCGGTGCGGAATGGACAATGTCCGGAACACCGCCTGTGCGAAAGCCAGCCCGCGTACTGGTTCCACTTGCCCGACCGCGGTGAGAACATCGGCCAGATGACCGGCGCGCCACGCCGTATCGAGCAGCGCCAACCACAGGTCGGTCCGATGCGGCACGTGGAAGCAGGCGGCGGACAGCAACGCCACGGCCCGGCTGCCCTGGCCCAGCGCTTCGCACACGGCGGCCAGGCTGCGGCTGCTCTCCAGGAAATCGGGACGCATTGCCAGCAGGCCCTCGTAGGTGCGTCGCGCTTCCTCCAGAAGCCCGGCGCGGGCCTGCAGGTTGCCCAGATTGTGAAGGTGCTCGGCGCGGGTGGGATCGAGCCCGACGGCGTTTCGCATCAGCAACTCGGCGACCGCCCGCGCCCCCGACCGCTCGGCGCACAACGCGAGGACGGCGGCGGCGGCGGCGGCCATCGGCCGGGGGGTGCCTGGATCGGCGAGCACGGCCAAAGCCGCCCGCGTCGCCTCGTCGCCCCGGCCGTCGTCGCAGGAGCGCCGGGCGGCCTCCATTCTCCGCAACCGTCGGTCCGCCCCCGCCTCCGCCGATTGGGGCGGGGCAGGATCGGCGGGACGGGGACGGACGCTGCCCACATCGGGTCCCCGTCCGTCACCGTGCTCCAACCAGGGACGCGCAACCCGCGGTGGAAAGGCGAACGCGCCGTCGAGCAGGGCGATGCTCAGGTTCGGGTTGTGGTAGCGGTCCGGCCTCCCGGCCAAATTCCACTGGGCAACAAGGCGGTTCAATTCCCGCCGTCCCCGCTCGTCCGCCATACCGGCACCCGACGCCCGACGCGACACCGATTCATGGTGGAGGAGCGTCGCCTCCGGCAGGTAGAGCGACGCCAGCCCGCGCGATGCCAGCCGCAAGCACAGGTCGACGTCGTTGAAATTGATGGCGAAGGCCTCCTCGTCGAAGCCGCCGGCGGACAGGAAGCGGGACCGCTCCACCACCATGCAGGCGGCGGTCACCGCGGAAACCTCCTGGCGCAGGCCGGCGAGACCACCATGCCCGTCGGAGCCGGCCGGTACACGCAGATGCAGATGGGTGGCCCCCGAAGCCCCGGTGAGCAGGACGCCCCCGTGCTGGACCGATCCGTCCGGGTACAGCAGCCGTGCGCCGACCGCCCCGACGTCCGGGCGAAGCGCGTGCCGCGCCATCGCCATCAGCCACCCCTCCGCCACGCCCTCGGTGTCGTCGTTGAGGAAGCAGAGCGTCCGGCCGCTGGCACGCGCTGCCGCGGCGTTCATCATGCGCGCGAAATTGAAGGGCTCCGGCCAGTCCAGGATGACGGTGCGGCCGGCGGGTGCCGCGGCCTCCACCGCCTTTCGGTAGTCGGGCGAGCGGCTGTTGTCGACGATGATCAGCTCGATCGCCGTCTGCGGGTTGAGGCGGAACAGGCTGTCCACGCAGGCGCGCAGCAACGCGCCCTGGTTGTGGGTTGGGATGATGACGGAAACCGTTCCGACGTCGGCCGCCACCGGCAACGGGATCGGCGCGTCCGGCAAGCGGCGGCGGCGCGACAGCGCCGCGTCGGACAAAGCGTGATGCAGCACATGCGGGATGTGGACCACGCCGCCGCGCGGCGCGGTCGCGGCAAGGCGCTCGACCAGCGCCCGCGCGCCCGCCCCCCCAAGGGTGGCCAGCGCCGCCGTGCGGACCGCGCAGCAGCCGGCCAGCAGGTCCAGCTCCGCGTAGAGATCACGGCTGAAAGCCGGCTTGAAGAAGGGGCGTTCGCGGCGCCCGTCGGCGGCCATCCGGTCCTCGTCGCCGTAGAACAGGACGGCCTCCGGATGAAGCCGCGCCGCCTCCGCGAACAGGTAGGGCGCGTGCGGTCGCAGGCGCGCCTGGGGGTGCAGGAGAATGAGAAGTTCCGCGTCCACCGCGCCCGGACAGGGATCGGAATCGCCGACCGTAAGGACACGCAGTGACGGCAACGCGGGATCGGCCGAACGCCGGGCGAACCAAGCCATTTCCGGCGCGCCGAGCCGGTCGTAGCGCCGCACCCACGCGTCGTAGTCGTCAGGGGCGGGCAGGTCGTCCAGGCCGGCAACCGCTTCATGCGCGGCGAGCGCGGCCCACCCGTCGCCGGCGCGGCCGGCCAGGAAGGCGCGCCCGCAGCGCCGACAGACACCGGTCGTCCAATCCGGCGCGCGTGCGTCCCCGATGCGCCCGATGGCGGCGTGTGGACCGGCCGCGCCGCAGACCGCGCAGTGCGTGTCGAGCGGCGTCAGGCCATCGCACAAGGCCGGGGTCCCGACGCGGCGGGTCATGGCTGCGTTCCGCCGCCGGTCCCCCGCCGCGACGCAGCCTCGTCGCGCCAGCGGCAGGCGAGGTCGCGTGCCCGTGCAACGCGTGGCGTGTCCCCCGGCAGCGTTGCCGCGACCAGGGGCGCCAGACGGCGCGCCATGGCCTCGTGCCCTGATTCGGCCAGCCCCGCGAAGACGCGGAGCGCCAGTTCCACCCGCAAATCCGTCGGCATCACGGCCTCGGGCGGCGCATCCGTCGCCAGGGCTGCGTGCAGCCGGCGCTCCGCTTCTTCCGGCCAGCGGCGGGTCAGCATCTGGGCGGCGTAGACGCGGGCTTCCCAGCCGACGCGCGCCGTATCGCCATCATCGGCACCGATGCGGCGCAACGCCGCGCGGGCTCGGTCGGCGACAAGCGCGGCCGCTTCGAACAGGCGCCCGGCCCGCGCCGGATCGTCCTCCCGCCGCCAAGCCAGGATCCCCTGCCACAGCAGCAGGCCGGGAAGGCAGAAGGGCGCCGTGTCATGGTAGGCGTCCGGCGTGGCATCCGGCGGCGGATCGGCCAGGATCGCGTCCGGGTTGGCCAGATCAATTCCCCAGCCGGCGCACACCGCGTCCGCGACCTCCCTGCCGACGGGCAGCGCCGCGACGATGGCCCCGGTCTGGGTGGCCCGGCGCAGAATCCTCTGGCGCAGGCCGAGCCCCAGCGGGTGGCTGGCCGCGAAATCACCGGCACGGCGCGCCAGATAGGCGTCGTACAGCGCATGCCCCCGCGGCTGCAGCGGATCGGGCAAGGCGGCGGCGTCCGGACCGGCCACGGCGAACAGCGTCGCTGGCGTCTCCACCACCGAGAAGGCCGTAAAGCCAACCCGGCGAAGCAGGGATTCCAGCCCGGCGCGCGAGAACAGTGTGACGTGGTGCCCGATGCTCAAGGCCGGAACCAACACGGCCAGCGAGGTGTGCCGGCTCACCGCCGCAGCGTTGGGCGTCGACAGCAGGAACGCTCCGCCCGGAGCCAGCCGCGCCCGCAGGGACGCCGCCAGCTCTTGCGGGTCGCAAACGTGCTCGATCACCTCGCTCGCGAAAACAAGGTCGAACGGCTCTTCCCCGGCGGCCGGAACCGGGGGAAGCAGTTTGTGCGAGATCGGGAGGCCGAGCGTCGCGGCTCCGGTCCGGGCCAACGGACCAGGATCGACGCCCTGGACCTCCCACCCGAACATCGTCCGGGCGATGTCCAGCGAGAAGCCGAAGCCGCACCCGACGTCCAGAAAGCGGCGCACCCGCCGTGGCTCCACGCCGCCCAGCTGGCCGGCCATGGACAGCAGTCCCGCCCCCTGTTCAAGGTAGAACGCAACGGCCAGTTCGTCGCAGCCCAGCACCGCCGCGTCCTCGACTGGCGCCAAATCGGATGGCGTCATCTCCGCCGGAGACGGCGCGGATGGCGCCGGCTGTCCCTTGAGAAGCGTCGGGCAGACCAGCGATCCGCAAGCAGCGCAGGCATGCACGGGAAAGCCATCCGGCGGCAGTGCCGGACCAATGGCGGTCACCACACGGTCCATGGAGCCGGCATGCCCGCAGGCGGGGCAGGACGCGGACAGGGTCGCGTGCCCATCCCAGTTCAACTCGAACGCCATTCCGATGTCCCGTGGCCTTATGTCGGTCCGGACGCCGCCGCTGCCGCACCGCGGACGGCGAGACACCGCTCACCGTCCGCAGCCTGATCCTAGCAGCGTCGTCGTCCGGAATCCCTCCTTCCGTCAGGAGGCCGGGGTCCTACAACAGCGCCCAATCGCTCTTCGGTGCGGTCGAGACCATCTGGGCCGACTGCACGTTGGTGCCGTTCATGGTCCACAGCGACAGGGCGCCGGTGCTCTGGGAGCGCCACAGGATATCGGTCTGCCCATCACCGCTGAAGTCGTCGAGCTTGGCGACCCGCCAGTCGGTGGAACCGGGGTCGCCCACCGGCTGCACCTTGAACACGCTGGTGCCGTGCATCTCCCACAGCGACATCTTGCCCGTGGAGGCGGAGCGCCACAGGATGTCGGTCTGGCCGTCGCCGGTGAGGTCGGCGGTCCCCGCGATGACCCAGTCCAACGAGCCGGGGTCGCCGACCACGCTGACCTGGGACACCTGGGTGCCGTTCATCGTCCACAGCGACATGTTGCCCGCCGAGGCCGAGCGCCACAGGATGTCGGCTTGTCCGTCGCCGCTGAAGTCCTGCACCGCCGCGACCTGCCAGTCGGTCGAGCCGGGATCGCCCACCGGCGTCACTGCGGACACCCCGCCCTGCCCGTTCATCGTCCACAGCGACATGATGCCGCTGGAGGCGGAGCGCCACAGGATGTCGGTCTGGCCGTCGCCGCTGAAGTCCTGCGTCGCCGCAATCTGCCAGTCGGTCGAGCCGGGGTCGCCCACCGCGTTGACCGCGGACACCCCGCCCTGTCCATCCATCGTCCACAGCGACATGATGCCGCTGGAGGCCGAACGCCACAGCACATCGGCCTTGGCGTCGCCGCTGAAGTCGGCGAAGCCGGCCGGCTGCCAGTCCGCCGAACCGGTGCTGCCGATGACTTTCTCCGTCACTGCGGAACCGTTCATCGACCACAGCGTCAGGCTGCCCTGGCCGTCCTGCCAGATCAGGTCGGCATTGCCGTTGCCGTCCACGTCCAGCCGAATGGCCGAACTCGGCGTCGCGAAGTCGCCGTCGGCAAAGCGCAGGATCTCCACGCCGCTCAGCAGATCGGAGCCTTCGGTCCCGGACAGGTCGGTCACGATGATCGCGCCGCCGGGCGCGCCCCGGACCGAATAGTTGCTGGAAATGCCGGTGAACACCGCAACATCCGTGCCGGCTCCGCCAACCAGCGTGTCGTTGCCAGACCCGCCAGCCAACGTGTCGTTGCCAGACCCGCCATCCAGCCGGTCGTTGCCGGTGCCGCCCAGCAGGAAATCGTTGCCATCCAATCCGACGATGGTGTCGTTGCCAGCGGTTCCGTTCAGCGTGTCGTTGCCGATCGTTCCTACAAGCCCCCCCACAGCCGGCAGCAACGAGGAGCGGATCAGAACGCCCGACCCCGCCGAGGTTTCCACCAGCGTATCCGATGGGTAGGGCAGGAAGGCCGACATTGCCCCATCCGTGAGGCCGTCACCATTCGTGTCGAACGCGATGGTGAAGCTGTAACCGGAGTAATAGGCGCGGAACTGGGCGTTGCCGGTCGCGCTGAACGCGGCGGAACCGACGAAGGTGGCCCCGAGAGCCGAGAAATCGAGACGGTCGCTCCCAAAGCTGTCGGATATGTAGTCGCCAAACGCGTCGGCGGCGCTGGTGTAAAGGTAGACGTCGTCGCCGGACGAGCCGTAGAGGATGTCGTTGCCCGCACCGCCGATGAGCGTGTCGTTGCCGGCACCTCCATCGAGCGTGTCGTTGCCGGCATTGCCGATCAGCACATCGTCACCCGACGAACCGCTCAGCGAATCGTTCGCGACATCGCCCGTCAGCGTGTCGTTGCCGGGCGTTCCCGTGAGATTCCGGGTCTGCGTGACCAGGATGCCGGAGCCGGCGGCCGTTTCCGCCAAGACCGGCCCTCCGGTCAGGGTGAGCACCCCATCCGACAGGCCGTCGCCGTTCGCATCGACGTAGAGGGAGGTCGTTCCTAGAAACTGGACCGCCCACATCTGCGCATGGCCGGTGTTGGACGCCACGTAGGAGTTCGTGAAGGTGCCGAGGAAGGTGGCGCCGAGAGCCGACAGGTCGATGCGGTCGGTGTGGTTCAGGTCGAAGATGGTATCGCCGGCAAGGTCGGTCACGCTTCCGAAGACGAAGCTGTCCGATCCGTTTCCGCCGAACAGGCTGTCGTTGCCAGCCCCACCAATCAGCGTGTCGTCGCCCAGATCACCGAACAGCGTGTCGTTGCCGGTCCCGCCGATCAGGCTGTCGTTGCCGTTGCCGCCGAGCAGGCTGTCGTTGCCGGCCCCACCGTCGAGCGTATCGTCGCCATCCAGGCCGTAGATCGTGTCGACGGCAACGTTGCCGACGAGGCTGTCGGCTCCCGACGTCCCCGTTTGGCTGCGGTCCAGGGCAATGAGCACGCCGGAACCGGCCGATTCCTCGACCAGGGACGTGATGTTGCCGTATAGCGTCAGGCTCGCGTCGGCCGTGCCGTCCCCGTTCACATCGACGCTGACCGTCGTCGTCCAATTGTAGTTGGACGCGGGCGTGTAACGGATCTGGGCCGTTCCGCCGGCAGTGAAGCTGCCCGTCCCGATGAATTGGGCGTTCAGGGCCGACAGGTCGAGACGGTCCCCGTAGCTGAAATCGCCGATGCGATCGCCCGTGACGTCGCCCGCGCCGCTGTAACGGAAAGTGTCGTTGCCGCTGCCGCCGTTGAGGTAATCGTTGCCGGCCCCGCCGTCGAGCGTATCGTCACCGTTGCCGCCGGACAGGCTGTCCATCCCGGCGCCGCCGATCAGCAGGTCGGCGCCCAGTCCACCGTTGATGTAATCGTTGCCGAGCCCGCCGACCAGCGTGTCGTTCCCGTCTCCACCGTCGATGGAATCGTTGCCGACGTAGCCGGTCAGGCTGTCGTCCCCCGAGGTCCCGTTGATCTGGCGGTTCGGCGTCAGCAGTACGCCGTTCCCGGTCACCTCCTCCGTCAGGGCGTGGTCTCCGGAGATGGTCAGCGACGCGTCCGCGACGCCATCGCCGTTGGAGTCGACCAAGACCGTCGTGACGTATCCACCGCCCACGTACCGGATCTCCGCCGAACCCGTGCCGGAAAAATTGCCGGTCCCGATGAAGCGGGCACCCAGTCCCGACAGGTCGAGGCGATCGCCGTGGGTCAGGTCCGCGATCGAATCGCCGGCAATGTCGGTGGCCGCGCTGTAACGGAAGGTGTCGTCGCCGCTGCCGCCGTTGAGGTAATCCTTGCCGGCGCCGCCATCGAGCGTGTCGTTGCCGTTGCCGCCGGACAGGCTGTCCATCCCGGCACCGCCGATCAGCAGATCGGCGCCCAGCCCGCCGTTGAGGTAATCGTTGCCGAGCCCGCCGACCAGCGTGTCGTTCCCGTCTTCACCGTTGAGATAATCGCTGCCGACATCGCCGGTCAGGCTGTCGTCGCCGTTGCCGCCAGTCAGTGAGAGGGACTGGGTGATGAAGATTCCCGAACCGGTCGTCTCCTCCACAAGGCCCGGCTGGTTGCTCAGGGAGAGCGTGGCGTCGATCCAACCATCGCCGTTGGCGTCGACGGCAAGGACCGTAAGGTTACCCGCCGTGTAGGTTCGGATCTGCGCCTGCCCGTTCGCCACCGTTGCGCTGTTGCCGACGTAGGTCGCATGCAGGGCCGACAGGTCGAGACGGTCGCCCACCGTGAAATCGGTGATCAAGTCGCCGGCAATGTCCCCGACGCTCGTGTAGAGGAAGGTGTCGTTGCCGAGGCCACCGCTCAGGCTGTCCATCCCGGCGCCGCCGATCAGCAGGTCGGCGCCCAGCCCGCCCTGAAGAACATCGGGTGCCCAGCCGCCTACAAGCGTGTCATCGCCGGCACCACCGTCGAGCGTGTCGGTCGCGTAGCCGCCGAGCAGCCGATCGTTACCGTCCGTACCGGCCAAGCGCTGGCTCCGCGTCAGGAAGATGCCCGAATGCGGCGCTTCCTCCACCAGCGCATGCTGGCCGACGATCATCGCGGTCGCGTCGACCATCCCGTCGCCGTTGCCGTCGACGTACAGATAGGTGTTCCCACCACTGGTGATCGAAGCAACCTGCGCTTCGCCGCCGCCGGAAAAAAACAAGGTATTGCCGATGTAGCGGGCATGAAGCGCCGACAGGTCCAGACGATCGCCAGACGCGAAGTCGAAGATCACGTCGCCGGAGAGATCGCTCGCGTTGGCGTATTGGAAGGTATCGTTGCCGGCGCCGCCGGTCAGGCTGTCCGCGCCCGCGCCGCCGATCAGCAGGTCGGCCCCCAGATCGCCGACCAGCAGGTCCATTCCACCGCCCCCCATCAGCGTGTCGCCGCTGGCACCCGCTTGCAGAGTATCCGACCCTTCGGTTCCCAGAACGACGGCCATCACACCCTCTTCAACATCATCGATTGCGAATGAGTTCCTACATCTGCAATCTTGAGAAGTCAATTTCTCGAAGTGCCTCCGATCGTCCGGTTCCTGATGAGAATTCACAACCGATCGGTTGGGCACGAGCTGATCCCGCGCGGCTTTGGCCGAGGCCGCCACACACTCGGGGAGTTCTCATGTCGATGGGAAGTGTTGCAGCGAGGGGAGACGGGCGTGTCGGGTGGCACCCTGCGCGTCGTCACTTGGCAGGAACTGATGGCTACATGGCCACCGTGTCGGAGCACGGAGTCCGGCATCTGCGTGCCACGACAACGGCAAGGGCTCCGACGAATTGCCGAAATCCTTAAAAGCTTGGTGGGCCTGGCCGGATTCGAACCGACGACAACACCGTTATGAGCGGCGCGTTCTAACCGCTGAACTACAGGCCCCCACCAAGGGATGCCGAATGTGCCCAGAAGAGGGAACTTATGCAACCCCGTTCGATGCGGGACGGAGCCCGAAATGAAAACAGGGGACCCGAAGGTCCCCCGCTTTTCATACAGCCGCAATCCGTGCGGAGCGTTCGTTCCCGGAAACCTCAGGTGTCCAGGAAGCTGCGCAGCTTGCGCGACCGCGACGGGTGCTTCAGCTTGCGCAGGGCCTTCGCCTCGATCTGGCGAATGCGCTCGCGCGTCACGTTGAACTGCTGGCCGACCTCTTCCAGCGTATGGTCGGTGTTCATGCCGATGCCGAAGCGCATGCGCAGGACACGCTCCTCGCGCGGGGTCAGCGAGGCCAGGACACGGGTCGTCGTCTCGCGCAGGTTCGCCTGGATGGCGGCGTCGAGCGGCAGCACCGCGTTCTTGTCCTCGATGAAGTCGCCGAGATGCGAATCCTCCTCGTCGCCGATCGGCGTTTCGAGGGAGATCGGCTCCTTGGCGATCTTCAGGACCTTGCGGACCTTCTCCAGCGGCATCATCAGGCGTTCCGCCAGCTCCTCCGGGGTCGGCTCGCGGCCGATCTCGTGCAGCATCTGGCGGCTGGTGCGGACCAGCTTGTTGATCGTCTCGATCATGTGGACCGGGATGCGGATGGTCCGCGCCTGGTCGGCGATCGAGCGGGTGATCGCCTGACGGATCCACCACGTCGCGTAGGTCGAGAACTTGTAGCCGCGCCGGTACTCGAACTTGTCCACCGCCTTCATCAGGCCGATGTTGCCCTCCTGGATCAGGTCCAGGAACTGCAGGCCGCGGTTCGTGTACTTCTTCGCAATGGAGATCACGAGGCGCAGGTTGGCCTCGACCATCTCCTTCTTCGCGCGGCTCGCTTCCTTCTCGCCCTTCTGGACGGTGGAGACGATGCGGCGGAACTCGCTGATCGGCAGCTTGGCCTCATCCGAGATGCTCGACACGCCGTCGCGCGTCTTGCGGATGTCGGCCTCGTACTTGTCGTAGAACTTGCCCCAGGTCTTGGGGTTCAGGCCACGGATGCGCTCCAGCCAGTTCGGGTCGAGTTCGTGCCCGAAATAGTGGTTGAGGAAGTCTTCGCGCTTCACGCGGCAGTCGGTCGCCATGCGCAGCAGCTTGCCTTCGAAGCCGGTCAGCTTGCGGTTCAGGGCGTAGAGCTGCTCGACAAGCTGCTCGATGCGCTGGTTGTTCAGGCGCACCGTGTTCATCAGCTCGACCATCTCGGTCTTGAGCTTGTCGTACTTCTTGTCCGACTGCTTGGCCACGTCCTCGCCGCGCTGGATGGCCGCGATGCGGCCCTCGTGCAGCTTGTGCAGCTTGTCGTAGGTGGTCTTGATCTTCTCGAAGGTCTCGATGACCTGCGGCTTCAGCGCGGCTTCCATGGCCGACAG
This sequence comes from Azospirillum brasilense, assembly GCF_007827815.1. Taxonomy (GTDB): domain Bacteria; phylum Pseudomonadota; class Alphaproteobacteria; order Azospirillales; family Azospirillaceae; genus Azospirillum; species Azospirillum brasilense_C. The sequence continues at coordinate 103,969 of NZ_VITH01000011.1, read as the reverse complement.
GGACAGGCTGTTGTCGCCGTCCTCGTCGCCCTCTTCCTCGCTTTCGCCCTCGGGACGCGGCGGTCGCTCCTCCTCGGTCTCCTCCGGGGCGGCTTCCACCGGCTCGGCCAGACCTTCGGGGATCTCCTCACCGTCCGGGCCGCCGCCATAGGTGGCGTCCAGGTCGATGATGTCGCGCAGCAGCATCTTCCCTTCCATAAGGGCGTCGTGCCACTCGAGGATGGCGCGGATGGTCAGCGGCGATTCGCAGATCGCCCCGATCATCATCTCGCGCCCGGCCTCGATGCGCTTCGCGATGGCGATTTCGCCCTCGCGCGACAGCAGTTCGACCGAGCCCATCTCGCGCAGATACATGCGCACGGGGTCGTCGGTGCGGCCGATGTCGTCATCGTCCAGATTGCCGGCGGACCGGCCTTCGCCCTCGCCGTCGGCGTTGGCGTTGCCTTCCGAATCCTGCTCTTCCGATTCGACGATGTTGATGCCCATCTCGGAGAGCATCGCCATCGTGTCTTCGATCTGCTCGGAAGACGACGTGTCCTGCGGCAGGGCAGCGTTCAGCTCGTCATAGGTGACGTAGCCACGCTCCTTGCCGCGGGCGATCATCTTCTTGACGGCAAGACCCATGCCGTCCATGAGCGGGCCGTCGCCGGCCTCGTCCCGGGCTTCGGAAACTTCAACGCTGTTCGCAGCTTTCGTGGCCATGCGATCGATGCCCCCGCATTACCCCATTATAAAAACCCATAGCGCGCATCGCAGCGGCCCCCCGCTGTCGATCCGCACCTGCTTAAACCGGTTGTGAACCGTTCCGGACCGTGTCCGGCCAGACCCCTCCGGGTCTCATTCCCTCCGGCCCTTCCCTTCCGCACCATGCCCGGCGGCGCTGGCCGCTACGCATCGTCGAGATCCTCGTCATCCGTCATACCCATTCCGGACCTGATGACCTCCTGTTGAAGGGCCACGACCCGCGCGAAGTTCGCCTCGCTGTTGTCACGGGCCAAAGCCGCCTCCGCTTCTCTCAAATCGGCCATCACCTGCCTGTGATGCAGATGATGCCATGTCGGCCACCACCCCCGTTTCGCGTCCAAGGAGGACGCGTCCGGGCGTGCAAAGCCGGCATGGACATAGGTCGACTCGCTGAGCAGAGAGCGGACAATGGTATCATAGCCGGCGGAAGACAAGTGGCGACAAAGCGATGCGGCGTCAAGTCCCGAGTCGTTTTCCCGGCGTTCGGCAAGCAATCCAATGACCGCTTGGCGCAATTCCTCCAATTCCCGGTCGGGAAACGGCAGCATGCCCAGCGATTCGCCCAACTCATCAAACAACTCGGGATGATTGATGATCACGGCGAGCAGAACGCGCTCCCGCGCGGCGGCGAGGTTGCCGGGGTTGCGGCGGCGGTGGCCGGGCGGCGGCGCGGTGCGCAGGCCCGGCAGGCCCGGCGTGTGACGGCGCGTTTGCTGGCCGAAGCGCCCCCCGCCCTGCCCCCCGCCTTGCCAGGAACCGCCCGGAACCCAGGGACCGCGCTCGTAGCGCTGGCGCGGCGGCGGGGCGAAGGCCTCGTCAACGCGGCGGCGCATCTCGGTGCGGTAGAAGACCTGCACGTCGCGGTCGGCGATCTGCCCGACCCGCGCGTCCAGGGCGGCCTTCACCGCCGCCTTCGATTCGGGCGTGTCGGTGGGCTTGCCCTCGGTCTCCATGCGCCAGACTGCCTCGGACAGCGGGATTGCCTCGCCCAGCAGCTCCTGCATGGCGCGGGGGCCGTGCAGGCGGATCAGGCTGTCGGGGTCCTCGCCCTCCGGCAGGAAGGCGACGCGGGCGGAGTGGCCGGGGGCGAGGTGGGGCAGGATGCGCTCCACCGCCCGCCACGCCGCGCGCCGCCCGGCGTTGTCGCCGTCGAAGCAGAGGAAGGGCACCTTCTCCGCGTCGGGGATCAGCTTCCACAGCTCCTGGACCTGCGTCTCGGTCAGGGCGGTGCCGAGCGGCGCCACCGCGCCCTCGAAGCCGGCGCGGACCAGCGCGATGACGTCCATGTAGCCTTCGGCGACGATCACCGGCTTGCCGTCCGCCGCCGCCTGCCGCGCCCGCGACAGGCCGTACAACAGCGTGCCCTTGTGGAACAGCGGGGTGTCGGCGGTGTTGACGTATTTCGGACCGTCGCCCTCCAGGATGCGCCCGCCGAAGGCGACCACCCGGCCGCGCCGGTCGGTCACCGGGAAGATCACCCGGTTGCGGAAGAAGCTGTAGGGCGTGCGCCCGTCGTCCGGCCGCTTCAGCAGGCCGGCGGTCACCATGTCCTCTTCCGAGAAGCCCTGCTTCAGAAGCTGGCCGCGCAGCGCGCCGGAATCGCCGGGGGCGAAGCCCAGGCGGAAGCGCGCCATGCCCTCGGTGTCCAGCCCACGGCGCTGGAAATACTCCAGCCCGGCGCGCCCAACGGGGGCGTAAAGCTGCTGCTCGAACCAGCGGGCGGCCTGCTCCACCAGATCGTGCAGCGTCTTGCGCCGCTCGTAGCGCTGCTTGTCCTCCTCGGTGGCGCGGGGGACCGGCAGCCCCGCCTCGCCGGCCAGCGCCTCCACCGCCTCCGGGAAGGCGAGGTTGTCGTGGCGCATGACGAAGCCGATGATGTCGCCGTGCGCCCCGCAGCCGAAGCAGTGGAAGAAGCCCTTCTGGTCATTGACGTAGAAGGAGGGCGACTTCTCGTTGTGGAAGGGGCACGGCGCCTTGTACTCGCGGCCGGCGCGGATCAGGCGCAGGCGCTTGCCCACCACGTCCGACAAGGCGAGACGGGTGCGCAGCTCTTCCAGGAATTGCGGCGGGAAGGCCATGGGCGGGAGGCCCCCGTTCTAGATCGGAAACCGCACGCTCAGCAGGCCGAGAGCTGCTGCTTCACGGTGCCGCTGACCTTGGCGAAGTCCATCTGGCCGGCGTAGCGGGTCTTCAGCTCCGCCATCACCTTGCCCATGTCCTTGATGCAGGTGGCACCGATCTCGTCCACCACCGTCTTGACGGCGGCGGCCACCTCGGCCTCCGACATCTGCTTGGGCAGGAAGCCCTCGATGATGGTGATCTCCTCGCGCTCCTGCTCGGCCAGTTCCAGGCGGCCGCCCTGCTCGTACAGCTTGATCGACTCGCCGCGCTGCTTGATCATCGTCTGCAGCATGGACAGGATCTCCGCCTCGTCGATGCCGTCGGTGACACCGCGCGAGCGCGCCGCGATGTCCCGGTCCTTCAGCGCGGCCAGGATCAGGCGCACGGTCGAGACGGCGCGCTGGTTCTTGGCGAGCATCGCCTGCTTCAAGGCCTCGTTCAGGCGCGTGCGCAGCATTGCGTGTGTCCTTCGTGTTCGTCAGGTGTGTTCGTCAAACGGTCGTCCGGGGCGTTCGTCGTGTCGAAGCGATCGACGGCCGTCCGGCGGCATCCGCGCCCCCGGTCCTCCGCGGCATGGCGCGGGGGACTCGGCGCGAACCGGTAATATTCCTAAATTTGCTCCGGATTGCCACGTCAATTCCGAAGGCCCGCCCCGCACCCCCCGACAGCCCGTCGGAAGGCCCCTCCAACGGTCAAGCCCCACCGGTGAAGCACGGCGATTATGCAAACGCGCCGCTGGAAATCGGGGTACCAATCGTCATATACGGTTGACCGGCTCACCCGTCCCGACTAATCGATCCAGGCTCAGACACCCGAACCGCAAGGAGCCGGGATGGCGGGGCACGGACCGACGACGACGCGTGCGCCCAGCGGGGCGGGACGCGGCGCCGACGTTCCGCGATGCAGGAATTTGTGGCCCGCGGCGGCTCTTGATAAGGTCTGAAGGATGGCTCAATCGACTCTCCCGGCGGGCGATGCCGGCGCTTACACCGGTGTCCTGGTTCTGGCCGACGGCACCGTCTTCAAGGGCCGAGGCATCGGTGCGGTGGGGGATTCGGTGGGCGAGGTGTGCTTCAACACCTCGATGACCGGCTATCAGGAAATCCTGACCGACCCCAGCTACGCCGGCCAGATCATCACCTTCACCTTCCCCCACATCGGCAACACCGGCGCCAACCCGGAAGACATCGAGACGGTGACCCCCGCCGCGCGCGGCCTGATCCTGCGCGCCGACGTCACCGACCCGTCGAACTGGCGCGCCACCCGCCATCTCGACGACTGGCTGAAGAGCTACGGTCTGGTCGGTCTGGCCGGGGTGGACACCCGCCGCCTGACCCGGCGCATCCGCGACCTGGGCGCCCCGAACGGCGTCGTCGCCCACGCGCCGGACGGCAAGTTCGACCTCGACGCGCTGGTCGCCAAGGCCAAGGGCTGGCCGGGGCTGGAGGGCATGGACCTCGCCAAGGACGTCTCCTGCCGCCAGACCTACGGCTGGGATGAGGGCGCCTGGACGCTCGGCGCCGGCTACGCCACGCAGGAGAGCCCGCGCTTCCACGTCGTGGCGATCGATTTCGGCGCCAAGCGCAACATCCTGCGCTGCCTCGCCGCGGCCGGCTGCAAGGTGACCGTGGTTCCGGGCACCGCCACCGTCGAGGACGTGATGCGCCACAAGCCGGACGGCGTCTTCCTGTCCAACGGCCCCGGCGACCCCGCGGCCACCGGCGAGTACGCCGTGCCGACGATCAAGGGCCTGCTGGACACCGGCCTGCCGATGTTCGGCATCTGCCTGGGCCACCAGATGCTGTCGCTGGCGCTGGGCGCCAAGACGAAGAAGATGCCGCTGGGCCACCGCGGCGCCAACCATCCGGTCAAGGACCTGGCCTCGGGCCGGGTGGAGATCACCAGCCAGAACCATGGCTTCGTGGTGATGGAGGAGACCCTGCCCGCCGACGCCGAGGTGACCCACGTCAGCCTGTTCGACGGCACCAACGAGGGCATCCGGCTGAAGAACAAGCCGGTCTTCTCGGTGCAGTACCATCCGGAGGCCTCGCCCGGCCCGCAGGACAGCCATTATCTGTTCGACCGCTTCGTGGCGCTGATGGACGGCAAGCAGCCGGCCTGACGTCCCGCGGCCACACCGGCCGACGCGAAGACCGATGCGAGGAAGGGAGCCGGTTGCGGCTCCCTTTTTTCTTGTCCGGACGTGCGAAGCGTCGCACACCCGCGCCTTTTCCCCGCCGGGACCGCTCCCGGCAACGGCATCGCCCGAATGGGTGATCCGGCCGAAATTTCCACCCCCTTCGATAAAAACCCTGCTCCGTCAAAGGTGTGTCCTTTGCCGCCGGACTCTGCGATGGTTACGGACGCGTCCCCCACCATTCATACCGGAGCATGACAACTCGTGCCTGTGCACGCTCAGGATGACGACGCCACCGCCGCCAACGACGGCGTGGCGGGCGACGACCAAGCCTGGATCGGCGGCCTGTCGCTGCGCACCGGGCTGGTGCTGCTGGTCATGGCGGCGCTTCTGCCGATGCTGGGCTTCGCCGGCTGGACGGTCTTCCGCATGGCCGAGACGCAGAGCGCGGCGATCGAGCGGTCCGGCCAGGATCTGGCGCGTACCCTGGCCGTCGCGGTGGACCGCGAACTCATGGCGATGGAGACGGCGCTCCAGGTCCTGACCACCTCCCCCCATCTGGAGCGGGGCGATCTCGCCGCCTTCCACCGGCAGGCGACCGAAGTGCTCCAGCACAAGGGCGCCCGGCGCGAGGGCGTCCACATCGTCCTGAGCAACGCCCAGGGCCAGCAGTTGATCAACACGCGCCGCCCGTTCGGCGAGCCGCTTCCCCGCGCCGCGGTGACCGGTCTGGTCCGGCGGACGGCGGACAGCGGACAGACCCAGATCTCCGAAATCTTCATGGGCTCGGTCGCCCAACGCCCCCTGGTCGCCGTCGCGCTGCCGATCACCCGGAACGGACCGTCGGAGCGCGTGCTGGCCATGAGCATCCCGACCGAGATGTTCATCGAGGTGCTGCGCCAGCAGGGGCTCCCGGACGGCTGGGTCGCCGCGCTGTGGGACCGCCAGGGCGTCGTCATCACCCGCACCGCCTCGCAGGAGACCTTCACCGGCACGCCGGTTTCCGCGGAGGTGTTCCGCCGGACCGCCTCGGCCAGTTCCGGCTCCTTCGGCATCGTGGCGCGGGATGGCACGCCGCTGTTCAACGCCTTCGCGCGGTCGGAGATGTCGGGCTGGACCGTCGCCGTCGGCGTCCCGCAGGAGCTGATCACCGAGCCCATGCGCCGCTCGGTCACGCTGGTCTTATGCGGCGGCGGCATCCTGCTGCTCGTCAGTCTCGCGATGGCTTTGGTGGTCGGGCGGCGCATCGCCGATCCGGTGGCCGCGCTGGCCGGTTCCGCCCTGGCGCTGGGGCGCGACGGTCCGCACGCCGCGCTGATGATGACCGCCCCCGCGCCGATCCGCGAGGTCAACGCGGTGGCCGGCGCGCTGAACCGGGCGGCCCGCCGCCTGCGCGACAGCGAGGCCCAGCAGCGGCTGGTCATGGAGGTGGTCGGGCTGGGAGTCTGGCGCTTCGACACGCGCAGCCGCCGCTTCCACGGCTCGGACCACACCGCGGCCCTGCTGGGCGTCCCGGTGCTCGACGGGGCCTCGGTCGAATCCTGGATCCGCAACGTCGCGGCCGACCACCGCAACGCCGTCCGCGCCGCCCTCTTCCGCGACGACCCGTCGAAGGGCGAGCTGGAGGCGGAGTTCCCCGTGGGCTCGCCTGACGGACAGGTGCGTTGGCTGGCCATGCGCGGCTCCTGCCTGACCGACCCGGACGGCACCACCCGCGCCGTCGGCATCCTGGAGGACGTGACGGAGCGGCGGCGCGCCCATGAGATGCAGCTGGGCGAGCTGGTGGACCGCCACGCCTCCGACCGCCGCCTGTTCGCCGCGATCATCGAAAGCTCCACCGACCTGATCGTCGCGGTGGACCAGGAGCTTCGCTACATCCTGTTCAACGGTGCCTACCAGCGGGAGGTCGAGGCACTGTACGGCCACCGCCCGGCCATCGGCCAGCGCCTGCCCGAGATGATGGAGCATCTGCCCACCGCGCAGATCACCATGGAGTCGCTGTGGAGCCGCGCGCTCGGCGGGGAGCGTTTCACCATCGTGGAGGAGCTGGGCGACCCCACGTTGCAGCGCAAGCGCTACGAGCTGGCCTTCGGCACCATCCTGGATTCCAGCGGGCGGCGCATCGGCGCCTACCACGTCGCCCGCGACGTCGAGGAGCGGGAGCGCACCGGCCAGGCCCTGCGCGAGATCGAGGAGACGCTCCACCAGGCCCGCAAGATGGAGGCCATCGGTCAGCTCACCGGCGGCATCGCCCACGACTTCAACAACCTGCTCCAGGCCATCGGGACCTCGCTCTACCTGCTGCGCGCCGCCGGGGAAAGCGGAGGGTCCACCCACCCCCAGGCCCTCGACATGGCGGAGAAGGCGGTGGAGCGCGGCGCCACCCTGACCCAGCATCTGCTGGCCTTTTCCCGCCGGCAGCGGCTGGAGCCGAAGACGGTCGACGTCGGCGCCCTGGTCACCGGCATGGGCGGGCTGCTGGAGCGCACGCTGGGCGGCACCACGCGCATCGTGACGGAGACGGACCCCAGCCTGTGGCCGGCGCGGGTCGACCCGAACCAGCTCGAAATGGCCATCCTCAACCTCGCCATCAACGCGCGGGACGCCATGACGGCGGGCGGCACCCTGACCATCCGCACCGGCAATTGCCCGGACGACATGGAGGGACGGCCGCTCGACCTCGCGGCCGGGGACTGCGTGTCCATCGCCGTCACCGACACCGGCAGCGGCATGAGCGAGGAGACGGCGGCCCGCGCCTTCGAACCCTTCTTCACGACGAAGGGCGTCGGGCACGGCACCGGCCTGGGCCTGTCGATGGTGCACGGCTTGGCCGCGCAGTCCGGCGGGACGGTGGTCCTGACGACCCGGCTGGGCACCGGAACGACGGTCACACTCTATCTGCCGCGGGCCGACACGGAGGAGGAGGCGGGCCACGATGCCGAACCGCCCGCCGCCGTCCAGTCCCCGCCCCGCCCCGCCACCATCCTGCTGGTGGAGGACGAGGCGCTGGTCCGCATGGCGACCGCAACGGTTCTGGAGCATGCCGGTTTCCGCATCATGGAGGCGTCCAGCGGCCCCGATGCGCTGGACGCCTTCGCCCGCGACCCGGAGGTGGACCTCGTGCTGACCGATTACGCGATGCCCGGCATGACGGGGCTGGAGCTTGTGCGGGAGTTGCGGGTCCGGCGCCCCGGCCTGCCGGTCCTGATGGTCACCGGCTATGCGGAGATCCAGCGGGCCTCGGCGCTGGACGGGCTGCCCATCCTCCAGAAGCCCTATCAGGCCGACGAGCTGGTCGCGCGCATCCGCGCCGCCCTGCCCCCGGCGCCTCCGACCTGACGGCCGCCGCCCGACCAGACTCCCAACCGGACGCCCGATGCCGCCGCCCGCCCCGTTCCATCCGCCTTGCCCGCTCTGCGGGCGTCCGATGGTGCCCGGCCCCAGCCTGAACGAGCATCACCTGATCCCCCGCACCTACGGCGGACGGGACACCGTGACCATGCACCGCATCTGCCACGCCAAGATCCACACGGTGCTGAGCGAGGCGGAGTTGCGCGACCACTACCACACCATCGCCAGCCTGCGCGCCCACCCGGACATCGCCGCCTTTCTGCGCTGGGTGTCGCGCAAGCCGCCGGAATTCATCGACCGCCACGCCTCCGGACGCGGCCGCCGGCGGTGACAAAATCCCTCTCCCACCTCGGGAGAGGGTGGCCCAAAGGGCCGGGTGAGGGTCGTCCAAGGATCAGAGCGCGGATTCTTGGCAGTACCCTCACCCTCCCACCGATTCGCGGCGGGCCCCTCCCTCTCCCGGGACGGGAGAGGGGAGTCTTTACACGCGCCCGAGGTAGCGGTTGATCTCGCCGTTGCAGGACTGGCCGATGCGCTCGTACTCGGCCGGGGTGTCGATGCGGGCCTGACGCGCGTTCCGCTCGCGCCCGAACTCCTCCATCAGCTGGCGCATCGCCGCCTTGATCGGCTGCTCGATCGCCGCCATGACCTGCCGCTCGGAGCGCCCTTGGGCCGGGCCGGCGCGGCCGACCACCTCCTCCAGCCGGCGCTTCAGGACCGGCACATACTCGCGCAGAAGCTGCTCGTCCACCGTGACGTGGCGCATCTCGTGGGCCAGGACCTCGCCGTGGATGCAACTGCCCTGCGGCAGCTCGCGGGCGACATAGACGGTCCGCTCGTCATAACCGAAGGTGACGGTCAGTGTCTGCGCCGCGCCGCAGTAGCGGCCCTGCCCCAGCGACGCCGTCATGACTCCGGCCTGCCATTGCTGATTGTACTGGATGGCCGCCAACCCCAGCGTGTGGGAATTGGCGGTCCGCCCCGCGACCGGGCGCCGCCCCGGCTTCTGGGCAAGCTGCCGGATCGACTGGCTGTAGTCGGTGCGCAGCGGTGCGATCTGCAGATCAAGGACCACGCGGGCCGGCGCGAAGTCCGGACAGGCGGCGACCCCGCCTTGGGCGACCGCGGTTTGCGCGGCCGCAGGCACCGCGAAGCAAAGCCCTCCCCCACCCAGGCACAGGAGCGTCAGGAGGCCGGCGCGCAGACGCGGTCGATACAGGCGGAGGGTCATTCCGCCTATGTCGGTGCGGCCCCCGCCGAGAGCAAGGGCCGCAACGTCTCAGCGCTTGCCCGGATAGAGGTAGCGGGCCTTCAGCGTGCCTTCGATGGCGCGCAGGTCGCTCGCCACCTCGCTCTCATCCACGTCGCCGTCGACATCCACCACGACGTAGCCCAGCTCCGGGTCGGTCTGGAGATACTGCGCGGCGATGTTCAGGTTGCGGCCCGAGAAGACCTCGTTGATCTTGCGCAGCACGCCCGGACGGTTCTCGTGGACGTGCAGGAAGCGGGTGCTGCCGGCGTGGACGACCGGCAGGCCGACCTGCGGGAAGTTCACGGCGCCCATGGTCGAACCGTTGTCCGAATACTCGATCAGCTTCTGCGACACCTCGGTGCCGATGTTGGCCTGGGCTTCCATCGTCGAGCCGCCGATGTGCGGGGTCAGGATGACGTTGTCGAGCCCGCGCAGCGCGCTCTCGAACACCTCCTTGTCGCCGCCCGGCTCCTTCGGGAACACGTCGATGGCGGCACCCAGCAGATGCTTGTCCTTCAGGGCGGCGGCCAGCGCCTCGATCACCACGACCTTGCCGCGGGCGGCGTTGATCAGGTGGGCGCCCTTCTTCATGGCGCGGATCTGCGCCTCGCCGATCATGTCGCGGGTCTGCGCGGTGTCGGGGACGTGCAGGGTCACCACGTCGGACACCGCCAGCAGCTCCTCCAGCGAGTGGCAGGGCTGCGCGTTGCCGAGCGCCAGCTTGTTCACGACGTCGTAGTAGCGGACCTTCATGCCCATCGATTCGGCCATGATCGACACCTGGGTGCCGATGTGGCCGTAGCCGACGATGCCCAGCGTCTTGCCGCGGATCTCGTACGAGTCCTTGGCCGACTTCATCCAGCCGCCGCCGTGCACGAGGTTCGACTTCGAGAAGATGCCGCGCATCAGCATGATGACCTCGCCGATCACCAGCTCCGCCACCGACCGGGTGTTCGAATAGGGCGCGTTGAAGACCGGGATGCCGAGTCGGCGCGCGGCCTTCAAATCGACCTGATTCGTGCCGATGCAGAAGCAGCCGACGCTGAACAGGCGGGTCGCGGCCTCAAGAACCTTGGCGGTCAGATGGGTGCGCGAGCGGATGCCCAGCATGTGGACGGACCCGATGCGCTCCAGCAGCTCCGATTCGTCCAGCGCGTGCGGCAGGCGCTCCACGGTGGCGTAACCGCCATGCGCCAGCTCGTTGATGGCGTTGTCGTGAACGCCTTCGAGCAGCAGGATGTTGATCTTGTCCTTGGAGAGCGAGAGCTTCGTCACGGCCGGCATCCGTCGAAATGAATGGCCCCGCACGCGGCGGGCCGCCAATAATGCGAGCGCGCAAGGTAATGCCAAGCGCCGGCCTTGTCACGCGAGGGATGTTGCGTTGCCGCCGCCATTCCGCATGGCGGGTTGGCGCCGCACGCGGGGCGGGTGTATTCCTGGCGAAGGCAATCACTGGGCCGGCAAGAGCGAGGGAAAAACCAGGATGAGCGACATCACCATCTACCACAACCCGCGCTGCACCAAGTCGCGCCAGACGCTGGAGCTTCTGAGGTCCCGGGGCGTCGAGCCCACCGTCGTTGAGTATCTGAAGACCCCGCCCACCCCCGCCGAGCTGAAGGCCATCCTGGGCAAGCTGGGCAAGGGCCCGCGCGACATCCTGCGCGCCAAGGAGGCGGCGGAGGCCGGGATCGCCAAGGATCTCGACGGCGACGCCCTGATCGACGCATTGTCCGCCAACCCGGCCGCCATCGAGCGGCCCATCGTCGTCACGGGCGACAAGGCCCGCGTGGGCCGTCCGCCGGAAAGCGTTCTGGAGATCCTGTAAGTGACCAAGCCCTCCCTGGACCTCACCCCCGCCGACGCGGCGACCGAGCTGCGCACCGTCCGCGACCTGATCCGCTACGGCGTCAGCCGCTTCACCGAGGCCGATCTGGACTACGGCCACGGCACCACCAACGCCCATGACGAGGCGGTGTTCATGGTGCTGGAAGGGCTGAGCCTGCCCATCGACCAGCTCGACCCCTATGTGGACGCCCGGCTGACCCTGGCGGAGCGCCGCAAGGTCGCCGACCTGCTGCACGCCCGCGTGGAGACGCGCAAGCCGGCCTCCTACCTGCTGAACAAGGCCTACATCCAGGGCATCCCCTTCTATGTGGACGAGCGGGTGATCGTCCCGCGCTCCTACATCGGGGAAATCCTGTTCTCCGACCTGATCGGCGGCGACGACTTCACGCTGGTGGAGGACCCGACGGAGGTGGAGCGGGTGCTTGACCTGTGCACCGGCTCCGGCTGCCTCGCCATCCTGGCCGCGCAGATCTTCCCGGAGGCCCAGGTGGACGCGGTGGACCTGTCCGCCGACGCGCTGGAGGTGGCCAAGCGCAACGTCGCCGACAGCGGGTTCGAGGACCGCATCGCCCTGCACCACGGCGACCTGTTCGCGCCGCTGAAGAACCGCAAGTACGATGTCATCATCACCAACCCGCCCTATGTGGACGCCGAGGCGATGGCCAACCTGCCGCCGGAGTTCCGCCACGAGCCGCAGATGGCCCTGGCGTCGGGCGACGACGGGCTGGACATCGTGCGCCGCATCCTCAAGGAGGCGCCCAAGCACCTGACTCCGGAGGGCGGTCTGCTCTGCGAGTTCGGCACGGGCCGCGAGATCCTGGAAGCCGAGTATCCGGACCTCGATTTCTTCTGGGTGGAGACCGCGAACAGCTTCGGCGAGGTCTTCTGGCTGACCCGCGACCAGCTGAAGCCGGGCAAGTAACCGGACCGCCGATCAGGCCGGGCTCAGACCGGACGCCGGAGCAGCACGCTTCCCCCCTGGTGCGGCAACCGCTCGTGCCAGGGGATCTCGGCGCGGCCGATCTCGGCGAAGCCTTCCTTGGCGTAGAGTTGGCGGGCGTCGGCGTTGTCGGCCCAGACATGCAGGGTCACCCGGTCGAACCGGCCGCGGCGCGCCCGCTCGTAGACCCAGGCAAGGAGTTGGGAGGCGATGCCGCGGCGGCGCCATGCCGGGTCGACGGCCAGCGCCGACAGGAAATAGCTGCCCCAGTCGTGCACCCGGTTGAAGTCCTCCATGTGGGCCAGCCGGTCGACGGGCAGCCCGCTGTAATCCTGGGTCTTGATCCAATCCACCGGGTAGGCGTGGGCGACCCCGACAATCCGCCCCGCCACCTCCGCGACGCCCGAATGGCGGTGGGAAAAGGATCCCGATGTGCCCGCCAGACCCGGCACCAGCATTTCCGCCGCCGTCTGGCCGGGCACCAGCCCGTCGAGCAGGAACTCGTAGACGCCGCCGCCGGCCATGTCGATGAGCCGCGCCAAGTCCGGCGCGTCGTCCGGCTCGGCCGGACGGATGTGGATGCCGTTGTCGTTCATGGCTTCGCGTGTCCTGTCGGATGGAATTTATTGGTTGCCGCCGCCTATGTCCCCTCTCCCCGGAGGGGAGAGGGTTAATGAGCTTCACTCCCCGACTCCATTGACCATGGCCGCCCATCGCCCTATCCTGGTGGTCATGATGGATCACCACCTTACCCTGGGTCTGCGAATTAGCAGCCCGGTTCTCGTGTGAGAGCCGGGGTTTTCGCGCGTCTGCAGGTCTGACCCTGCACTCATCGATTAAAGACCAAGGTAAGAGCGACCCATGCCCACCGTCACATTGTCCGCCGTCACGCTGGCGGCGCCCGCCGCCGAATCCCGTCCGACCGATCCGAACCGTCTCGTCCGCTTCGCCGTGCAGGCCGACGCCGATCCCGGCACCCTGCCCCGCGTGCTGGAGCTGTTCGCCAAGCGCGGCCTCGTTCCGCTGTCGCTGAACAGCCGCCTGCTGGGCGACGAGCTGACGGTGGAGGTCGAGATGACCGGCATGGTGGCCGCGGAGTCGAACCATGTCGGCAACTGCCTGCGCCAGATCCCGATGGTGCTCGCGGTCGCGGTGACCGAACGGACCCTGCCGCTGGACCTGCCCGCCGCCGCCGAATGACGGCGAGGGCGGGCGTCCGGCGTCAGTCGGACGAGGGCGTCCTGGTCTTTTCAGACACCACCTCAGGCGACGAAGGCGGCGTTTCCGGGGCGGCGGCCACCGCCTCCTCCGCCGGGGCCTCCTCCGTCTCCTTCATCAGTTGGGCGGCCTGCTGCAGCTTGCGGAACTGCGCCACCGAAAAGGGCAGGCTCGCCAGATAGGCCAGCCCGAGGAAGGCCAGCGTCCACCAGGGCTGGCTGACCAGCGAGGCGGCGAGCAGGCCGACGCCGACCAGACCCGGCACCACATACTGGGTCGGCACCCGCATCCCCTTGAAGGAGAAGGTGGGCAGCGTGCTGACCATCAGCCCGCCCATCGCCAGCGTCCAGGGCACGACGACGGCCGGGTGGCCGGCGATGTCCGGCCCGGCCTCGAAGCCGATGACCATGGGAAGAACGGCCAGACCGGCACCCGCCGGCGCGGGAACGCCGGTGAAGTAGTTGAAGGCCCAGGGCGGCAGGTCGACGTCCAGGCGCGAGTTGAAGCGGGCCAACCGCAGCGCCGCGCAGACCGCGTAGGCCATGGCGGCGATCCAGCCCAGACTGCCGGCGCCGTTCAGCGCCCACAGATACATCAGGAAAGCGGGGGCCACGCCGAAGCTGATGACGTCGGACAGGCTGTCCAGCTCCGCGCCGAACTTGCTCTGCCCGTTCAGCAGGCGGGCGATCCGCCCGTCCAGCGCGTCGAGGATCGCGGCGATGACGATGCAGACGACCGCCTGCTCCCAGCGCTCGTGCATGGCGAAGCGGATGGCCGTCAGGCCGGAGCACAGCGCCAGCACCGTCAGCACGTTGGGCAGAAGATGGTTGATCGACAACCCCTTCAGCCGCGGATGCGGGCGGCGCGCCCGGCGCTTGCGGAACACTGCCGGCTTGAAGACCGGTCGCTTCATCGGCGGACATCCCCCTGCCGTTGCGGTTCGGTGGCGGTCAGGTCGGCCAGCACGGTCTCGCCGCCGATCGCCGTCTGCCCGACGCAGACCAGCGGGACGACGCCGTCCGGCAGATAGACGTCGGTGCGGCTGCCGAATCGGATCAGGCCGAACCGCTCGCCCGCCTTGACCTCCTGGCCGGCCTTCACCCAGTAGAGGATGCGGCGGGCGACGAGGCCGGCGATCTGCACATAGGCAATCTCACGCCCGTCGGGAAGACGGTGGCGGAAGGCGGCGCGCTCGTTCTCCTCGCTGGCCTTGTCCAGCGCGGCGTTCACGAAGGTGCCCTTGTGATACTCCGCCGCGACCACCGTGCCGTCCGCCGGCACGCGGTTGACGTGCACGTTGAAGACGTTGAGGAAGATGCTCACGCGGGTCAGCGGCGTGTCGCCCATGCCCAGTTCCGGCGGCGGAACCGCGGGAACGATCATGGTCACGCGCCCATCGGCGGGGCTGACCAGCAGGCCGGGCCGCGTCGGCGTCACGCGATCGGGATCACGGAAGAAATACACGCACCACAGGGTGAGGACGAGACCCAGCCAGCCCAGCGGTTTCGCCACGGCAAGCCCGAGGATCAGGGAGACCACGGCGAAGGCGGCGATGAACGGCCAGCCGGCGCGGTGGATCGGAACGACTACGGTGTTGAGGGCGGACATCGCCGGTTACTTCAGCCTCGGATCGTTGGAGCGGCGCATTCTAGACAGCATCCCCCGCCCTTTACAGAATTTTAGCAGGGAAGGAGCAGAGTGACGCCACCGACACCACAGGAATGAGCGAGCCCCCGTGTCCGTTCCCGCCGCCCGCCTTCAGGCCATGCCGTCGCTCGCGCAGGTCTCGCAGACCGCCCTGCCCTTCAGCCCCGACACCTTCGTGATGACTCCCGAGGGCGTGCTGGGCATCGCCCAGCCGCCGCGCCCGGCGCGGCTGCACTTCATGGCCGACGGGCTGCCCTTCAGCATCGCTGTCGGCTTCGACGGGGAAACGTCGCGGTCGCAGGTGTGGGCGGAGATCGGCCACATCCCTTACACCGCCCAGTCGCCGGAGCGGCGGCGCCAGCTCCTGGCGATCCTGCGCGGCATCCAGGACCGTCGGGGCACCCGCTTCCTCATCCAGGAAGGCCAAAAGATCCTGCTGTTCTCCGAAGCCGAGTTCGAGGGGCAGGCAACGCCGGAGGATCTCATCCACCAGACGGTGGTCGCGCTCCAGCAGGCGCGCCCCTTCCTGCGCCTGCTTGCTCCCTATCTGTAAGCCCGGATCGAAAACGCTCAGTTCGAGACCGGCAGCGCGAAGATCTGGCCGGGGTAGATCAGGTCCGGGTCGCGGATCTGGCCGCGGTTGGCCTCGTAGATCATCGTGTACTGCACGCCGCGCCCGTAGGTGGAGCGGGCGATCCGCCACAGGCTGTTGCCGGGCTGGACGACCATCGACCGGCCGTCCGGCAGGTTGGCCGGAACCTCCGACACCTGCACCGGCAGCTCGACGCGGGCGGTGACCTTGCCCGAGTCGGTGACCTGATCGGCGCGCAGCGTGTAGACGCCCGGCGCCACGGCACGCTCCGGGCGCAGCCGCCATTGACCGTTCGGGTCGGTGTGGGCGCTCCCGACCAGCAGATTGTCGAGATAGAGCTGCACGGCGCTGCCCGGCTGCGCCCGGCCGCCCATGGCGACCTGCCCGGCGGCGTCGTAATCCATGCTTTCCAGAGACACGCCCCCCGGCGGCGGCGGGGCCGCCACGCCGCGGGTCGCCGGCGCGGCCGGCCCCTTGGGCGCCTGGAGGACGGTGCTGCCCCCCTGCCCGTCGCCCAGCCCGCCGCGCGGCATGGCGACGGCCAGCGGACCGGTTGGCGCGTCCGAAGAGGCCCCGCCGGTGGCGGGCGGCGGGTCGGGCACCACGACGACCACGACGCGCTCCGACGGGGTCGGTTCGGCGGCGGGCGTCGCCTTTTCCGACAGGCTCAGTTCGCGGGCTCCGGGAGCCAGGGGCTGGTCGGGAAGAAGGACCCATTCGCCGCGCGCGTCGGCGTTGACGGAGCCCAGCGCGCGCTCCCCGTCATGGACGGTCACCGACGAGCCCGGCGTGGCGCGCCCGGCCATCACGGTGGCGCCGTCCGGGGCGACGCGCACGATGTCGAAGCGCGGACCGGCGGGCTCCTCCGCGGCTTTCGCCGGGGCGGGCGCGCTGGCCGGCGGCTTGGCCGGGGTCACGCTGCCCAGCGCGACGGTTGTTCCGGACCCGGCCGTGCCGGCGCGGGTGCCCGGCGCGGACGCCGGATCGAAGGCCAGATACGCGACAACGGCGGCCGCAGCGACCGTCGCCGCACCGCCGAACAGGAGAGCTTGCTTCACCGGAGCACCGCCGCATCATTGCCGGCGGACACGCCGGCTTGCGACAGGATAGCAGATTGCGGCGGCGGAACTGAACACCGCCGATGGAGCAGACGCATAGCCGCATCGGGACCGGCCCACCGCCTTCGCGCCGCCGGGCGGCACGGTCCCACCGCCCGCGTCGGCGGGCTCACTTGTCCAGCTTGGCGACCGTCTCGGAATGGCGGCCGGAGGACAGGTCGCCCGAGGACAGATCGGCCGCGGAGACGCTGGTCTCCGTGGCGCGAGCCGCCGTGGCGCCGCCAGCGTTCGCCTTGCCCCCGCCGGTCAGAAAGCCGATCCCGCCGCCGAAGCCCCCGCCAAAGCCGAGGAACAGGAACGTGGCCACCGAAATGGCGGCCAGGGCATTGACGACGCGCGAATCCATAATATTCCCTCCCGATGGGCTGAAGTCCGATGTCCGGGTAGACGCCGCCCCGGCTTTGCTATTCCCTTGCTTTAGGTGACCCCGCCGGGCGCGCCGGAACAGTCACCGGAACGTGTACCCATTCGGCGAGAAAGGGTGAGCGATGAAAGCCCCGAATTCCGTCTGCGTCTATTGCGGCTCATCCAGCCGCGTCGCCGCTGTCCACAAGGAGGCCGCCCATATGTTGGGCGACGGACTCGCCCGGCGGGGCATCCAGCTCATCTACGGCGGCGGGCGCGTCGGGCTTATGGGAATCGCCGCCGACGCGGCGCTGGCCGCCGGGGGGCAGGTCATCGGCATCATACCGGAGCACATCCAGTCCGCCGAGATCGAGCACACCGGCCTGACCGAACTGCACGTCGTCGACAGCATGCACACCCGCAAGCGGATGATGGTGGACCGCGCCGACGCCTTCGTGGTGCTGCCGGGTGGTCTCGGCACGCTCGACGAGGCGTTCGAGATTCTGACCTGGAAGCAGCTGGGTCTGCATGACAAGCCGGTGGTGATCGCCGATGTGGACGGCTACTGGCGCCCCTTGCTCGGCCTGATCGACCATACGGTGGCGCAGGGTTTCACCCAGCCGGCGCACCGCGCGCTGTACACCGTCGTCGATGACGTGGACGACGTGTTTTCCGCGCTGGCCTATGAACCGGAGCCCGCGCTGAAGATTCCCACACAAAAGCTCTGAAAAGACCAAGTGGTAGGACCAGATCGCGCAAATCGCGCCGTTTTCAGCGCGATATCGTCTGTTTTGGTGCCCCGCGGTCCTTTCTTTCGGCGGTGCCCCGGTGCTATATAACCGCCATCCGTTTCCGTCCGGGGAACCGGGGCCCGTCTTCGGATGGAGGTCCCGGCCCGTGCCCTCGCACAGCGCGCCCGGCGTCCAAGCATAAGACAACCCCTACCCGTTCGGGGAGAACTCGCACCCATGACGAAGATCAAGGTAGCCAATCCGGTCGTCGAACTCGACGGCGACGAGATGACGCGCATCATCTGGCAGTTCATCAAGGACAAGCTGATCCTGCCGTACCTCGACATCGACCTGAAATACTACGATCTCAGCGTCGAGAACCGCGACAAGACGGACGACCGGGTGACGGTCGAATCGGCCAACGCGATCAAGCAGTACGGCGTCGGCGTCAAGTGCGCGACCATCACCCCGGACGAGGCGCGGGTGACGGAGTTCAATCTCAAGAAGATGTGGAAGTCGCCGAACGGCACGATCCGCAACATCCTGGGCGGCACCGTCTTCCGCGAGCCGATCGTCTGCTCCAACGTTCCGCGCTACGTTCCGGGCTGGACCAAGCCGATCATCATCGGCCGCCACGCCTTCGGCGACCAGTACAAGGCCACCGACTTCGTCGTCCCCGGCAAGGGCAAGCTGAGCATCCGGTGGGTGCCGGAAGGCGGCGGCGAGCCGATCGAGCACGAGGTGTACGACTTCCCCGCCTCCGGCGTCGCCATGGGCATGTACAACCTGGACGAGTCGATCGAGGGCTTCGCCCACTCCAGCTTCATGTACGGCCTGGAGCGCGGCTACCCGGTCTACCTGTCGACCAAGAACACGATCCTCAAGGCCTATGACGGGCGCTTCAAGGACATCTTCCAGAAGGTGTTCGACGAGCATTACGCCGCCCAGTTCAAGGCCAAGGGCCTCGTCTACGAGCACCGCCTGATTGACGACATGGTCGCCTCGGCCCTGAAGTGGGAAGGCGGCTTCGTGTGGGCCTGCAAGAACTACGACGGCGACGTGCAGTCGGACATCGTGGCGCAGGGCTTCGGCTCGCTGGGCCTGATGACCTCGGTGCTGATCACGCCGGACGGCAAGACCGTCGAGGCGGAGGCCGCCCACGGCACGGTGACCCGCCACTACCGCGAGCACCAGAAGGGCAAGGAGACCTCCACCAACCCGATCGCCTCGATCTACGCCTGGACGCAGGGCCTCGCCTACCGCGGCAAGTTCGACAACACGCCGGACGTGGTGAAGTTCGCCGAGACGCTGGAGCGCGTCTGCGTCGAGACCGTCGAGTCGGGCTTCATGACCAAGGATCTCGCGATCCTCATCGGTCCGGATCAGCCCTGGCTGACCACCAAGCAGTTCCTCGACAAGCTCGACGAGAACCTGCAGAAGAAGATGGCCGCCTCGGCGTAACGCGCATTCCGCGTCAGGTGCGACGACGCGTCCCGGTCAAACGGGACGCCGGGTCGAGGTAAGGTTGTGGCGGGGAGTTTCGGCTCCCCGCTTTTTTCTTGCCCGCGCGGCACGATGCCGGCGCGGACCTGACGAACCGGAATTCGAGACTTTCCCATGGCCAAGGACATCTTCCGCATCGCCGTGATCGGCGCCGGCGAAACCGGAACGCCGCTGCTGACGCGGCTTCTGGACGCTCCCTTCGTCGAGATTCTCGGCGTCGCCGACCTCGACGCCGAGGCGCCCGGCATGCGGCTCGCACGCGACCGCGGCGTCGCCACCACGACCGATTTCATGGACCTCGCCCGGCTCGGCGCGGCGGTGGACGTGCTGATCGACGTGACCGGCGTTCCGGCGGTGCGCGAGGCGCTGCGCCAGCACATGCAGGACAGCGGCAACACGCACACGCTGATCGTGCACGAGATGGTGGTGCAGCTCATGCTGTCGCTGCTGAGCGGCCGCCTCGTGCAGTTGAAGCACGAGGTCGAGGAGTACTGACTCCCGCCCGTGCCCTGCGCCCCCCCTTTCCGGTGAGCCGCCGCGCCACCACATCCACGCGGCAACCATGGAACAGGGATTTGGAACAGGACATGGACATGAAGGACCCGGCTCGGGCGTCCGCGCTGCTCAAACGGCTGCACGGGCGCATGACCGGCGACAAGCCATCATTGGGCGAGGTGCTGGGCCATCTCGGCGATCGTGCGCCGGGCTTCCTGCTGCTGGCGCTGGCGATCCCCGCCGTGGTTCCAACGCCGGGGCTGCCGGCGGGACTGATTTTCGGCACGGTGCTGGCGCTGGTGGCGGTCCAGATGATCGTCGGCCGCGACCGGCTGGAGGTGCCGGGCTGGCTTGGTCGCCGCCGCGTCGCGCGCGGCACGCTTGAAAAGATCGTGGAGAAGGGAACGCCGCTGATCGAGCGGTTGGAGGCCCGGCTGCGCACGCGCTGGCCATCGCTGACCCATCAGGGGGTGCAGCGTCCCTTGGGCCTCTTCGTGCTGGTGATGGGAATTCTGATCGCCCTGCCCATCCCGTTCGGCAACACCCTGCCCGGTCTGGCGGTGCTGGTGATCGCGCTGGGGCTGATTGTGAAGGACGGTCTGGCGGTCGCCGCCGGTCTCGGTCTGGGCGTGGCCGCGGCAGGCGTGTCGGCAATGCTGATCGCCGGAAGCTGGTGGGCGATCACTTCGGCGCCGATCTGACCGGCGCTCCTCTTACGGCTGCCGATCCGGTCACCGCGTCGGGCGGGCGCCCGCGTGAAGAGCGCCCGAAATCCGGAAATCCGGCGGAGGGATCCGGCGGAGAAATCCGACAGAGTCTAAGCGGCGCCGACGGTGCGGTCGCCGGTGTTGCGGTCCTCGTCGCGCTTCTTGCCGGAGGACGCCGGCTGGTAGGCCACCGCCGCGTGCTCGGCGCAGTACGGCAGTCCGGGCAGCGAGGGCTTGCCGCAGAAATGGAAGTCCTGGTGCTTCGGATCGCCGACCGGCCATTTGCACATGCGCTCGGTCAAGGCGAGGATCGTCGCCCCGCGGGTCGGCTTCTTCTTGATCGGCGACGGGCGTCCCGACAAGCCGAGGCGGTGCGCCTTCCCGATCACCGCGTTGCGGGTGATGTCGCCCAGGATGTCCGCGATTTCACTCGCGCTCAGCCCCTGGGCCCAGAGGTCCTTAAGCTGCTGAACCCGTTCGTCCGTCCAACTCATCCCCTGTCTCCCGTGGTCCGGTAACCGGTGACTTGGTTAACCACTATACCTTCCGACCAGACGGCCGTTTTCCATAAGGCGCAATATTTTGTGCCCAACGCCGGCCAAGCTACCAGATGGCCGGATAGAGGGATAGGGGGCTTGAGCAACATTCCTGTGCATAAGTCTGTGGGTGTTATGAGTTCAACGCGCCGTACACCTCCTCGGCTATGGCCGAAAGGGTCACTCGGTCGAGGTCACCCGTTACCGCCCACGCCAAACCGTTGTCCCGCCAGTAGAAAGCCTGAACGCTGCCGTCCTGGGCAAAACGGAAGGACGTGTCCGGCGCGCCGGAGGCCGGACGGATGTACAGGGTGATGCGGCGACCGGCCGCATCCTGGTACATGAGTTGGGCCGCCGGCCCCCGCGCGTCGGAGAGCAGCCGCCCACCCACCAGATCATAGCCCTTCGCGGCCAGCCGCGGCGCCTGCAGGGGCTTGCCCAGGCGCTTGGACAGCCAGCCCACGAGATGCGCCTCCTGGTCGGCGCCAACCTCCACGGGGTGGCGGACCTCCACCGCGAAAACCCGATGCGCCGCCACCGCGTCGGCGACGAAGGCCGCGCCACTGCCGCCCGTCCCGCCCGACCAGCCGCGCAGCCACCAGCCCCCCGCCCCGCCGGCCACGAAGACCAGCAGCACCGCCGCGGCGGCCAGCGCCGGAAGCCAGCGCCGCGGGCGCGCCGCCGGCCGGCCGGCCGTGCGGGCGTAGGGCGGCACCAGGGCCGCCGGCAAGGGACGGTCGACCAGCGGGCCGTAGGTGTCCTGAAGCATCGCCCGCTGGGCGCGGTAGCGCTCGAAGCGGCGGGCCAGATCGGGATTGCCGGCCAGATGGCGCTCGACCTCGCCGCGCCGGTCCTCCGGCAGTTCTCCATCCATCCAGGCGTGCAGGTCGGCCTCGGTCACCGGGGCGTCCGGTTCGGTGTCCATCACTTGATCCTCCTCACCGCCTGCTCCGTCCCGCCGTCCAGCAGGACGCGCAGCTTTTCCCGGGCGCGGGCCAGCCGCGACATGACGGTTCCCACCGGAACCCCCAGCACCTCCGCCGCCTCGCGGTAGGACAGCCCCTCCAGCCCGGTCAGCAGAAGCACGGCCCGGTGCTCCTCCGACAGTTGGTTGAAGGCCCGCACGAAATCCCGCACCTCGGCCCGGTCGGCGGGGGCGGCGCTGAGCGCGAGATCGTTGGCGAGGTCCTCCACCGGCACCTCCGGCCCGCGGCGGCGGCGCCAGCGCAGGCCGGAGACGTGCAGGTTGTGCAGGATCGACAGCAGCCAGCCGCCAAGCCGGGTGACGTCCCGCAGCGTGTGCCGGTTGGCCAGCGCCTTCTCGATACAGTCCTGCACAAGGTCGTCGGCGTCGGACAGGTTGCCGGCCAGTGCTGCGGCGTAGCGGCGCAGCCGCGGCACCTGCGCGGCGATGGCCCGCTCGTCCACCGGACCATTGGCCGAAGGGCCATTGGCTGGCGGGCCGCCCGTTGGAGGAGGGTCGGGAGGCGGCATTGGCAGAGGCATGCGGCGGCGCTCCCCTTGGAAGGATGTCCTGCCCGTCTGGACGCCCGGCGGCGGCGGATTATTCCACCGCTTCGCGCGTCACGTGGCCGAGAAGCCGGACTTGCCGTCGAAGTTGCACAGGTTCTCGGTCTGGGTGAAGTCCAGCCCGGCGCGGGCGAGGCCCGACAGCAGCTCGACGATGTCGGCGTGGCCGACCGCCACGCCCTCCGGCGCCAGGAAGCGGCAGCGCCAATGGTCGGTGCAGAAGACGCCGATGTTGCCCTCCGGCCAGACCTTCTGCGAGCGGTTGGAGATGCTGGACAGGCGCAGCGCCGGGGTGGCCACCGGCAGGACCAGCCCGGCCAACTCGTCCGGGTTGCCGCCCGGCCAGTGCAGGAACACGTCCACCCCGACCAGCTCCTTCACCGCCTTGCGGCGCGGCGACAGCCGCACCCCGGACTCATAGGCGGGCCGCGCGGTGACGGCGTAGCCGACGGTGGGCAGGGTCACCGGCATCTGGCCCAGCCGCTCCACCACCGCGTTCGTGAAGGCGTGGGTGCCGACGCGCTGGCGGCTGACCCCGCGGTTGAAGATGTCCACGGTGTGGACGCCATCCTCGATGGTCTTGAGCCAGGCGTTGTGGATGCGCGCCGCCACGTCGCCCTGCCCGATGTGGACCAGCATCATCACCGCGGCCATCAGCAGGCCCGACGGGTTGGCGATCCCCTGCCCCGCGATCATCGGCGCCGAGCCGTGGATCGCCTCGAACATGGCGCAGGCGTCGCCGATGTTGGCGGACCCGGCCAGCCCGACCGAGCCGGTGATCTGGGCGGCGATGTCCGACACGATGTCGCCGTACAGGTTCAGCGTCACGATCACATCGAAGCGCTCCGGCTGGTCGGCCAGACGGGCGGCGCCGATGTCGACGATCAGGTGGTCGGCCTTGATCTCCGGATATTCGGCGGCGATCTCGTTGAAGATCTTCAGGAACAGCCCGTCCGTCATCTTCATGACGTTGTCCTTGACGAAGGCCGTCACCTTGCGCCGATGGTTGGCGCGGGCGTAGTCGAAGGCGTAGCGCACGATGCGCTCAGACCCCGGCCGGGAGATCAGCTTGACCGACTGGATCACATCGTCGGTCTGGCGGTGCTCGATCCCGGCGTAGAGGTCCTCCTCGTTCTCGCGGATGATCACCACGTCCATGCGCGGGTGCCGCGTGCGGACATAGGGATGGTGCGACACGCAGGGCCGCACGTTGGCGAACAACCCCAGCGTGGTCCGCGCGGTGACGTTCAGCGACTTGTTGCCGTAGCCCTGCGGCGTGGTGATCGGCCCCTTCAGGAAGACGCGGGTGCGGCGGATCGACCCCCAGCCGGCGGCGTCCAGCCCGCCCAGATGGCCGCGGCGGTAGACCTGCTCGCCCGCCGGCACCTCCTCCACCTTCAGGCGGGCGCCGGCGGCCTCCATCACGTGAAGCACCGCGTCGGTGATCTCCGGACCGATGCCGTCGCCGCGGGCGACCGTGATGGGGGTGGTTTCGCGCATCCATTCACTCCTGGGGGAGCCCTCGAAGGAACGACGCCGGAGGGACCGCGGCGACCCTAGACGAAATCAGGCCCGGAGTTCAATGGGCGGTGATTTTCTCCACCTGCAAAGCCGGGACCATTGATGCGGCGACTTGACGCTGATCTGCAATGCTTGCGTTTTCCCCATGGCGGCAATGGCAAAACGGCGGGGGCGTCCGCCGGGTTGGGCTTCTATCTTCCCGCACCCTTCGACCTTGCGACACGCCACGATGCTGCAATCGCTTCCCCGCACCGCGCCCAACTCCCTTCTCGAACAGGGCCTGATCCGCGCCCTGAAGTCCTTCAACGGGCTGCTGCACGTCGTCCTGGCAATCGCCCTGGTCGCGGCGAGCGCCATGGTGGTCTGGGAATTCTTCATCGAAGCCTGGGCGGCCTTCCAGAAGGACCAGCTCGCGCACGGCTTCCTGCACGCGCTCGGCGTGCTGTTCATCGTCTGGACGCTGTCCGCGCTGATCTCCGCGGAGGTCGACTATGTGCGGACCAACCGCTTCCACCTGCGGGTCTTCCTGGAGGTGGCGATGATCACGCTGCTGCGGCAATTGATCGTGCGCCCGGTCCAGGCGGTGGCGGGCGACGTGCAGACGGGCGACTGGTCCAGCCTATGGCAGTACGGCCTTCTGCTCGCCGGCCTCATCACCGTCGCCATCGCCCACCGCCTGATCGGCGACGAGGACGCGCTGAAGCGCTGACCGCGCGCGCGGCGGTGCCGCTTCAGCCCTCGCGCCCCACGGTCTGGATCACCTCGAAGCCTTCGAACTGCGGCGGGCCGAGATAGAGCGGCTTGCGGTCGCCCGCCCCGCGATGGGCGGCACGGAACGCCTCCGAGCGGGTCCAGGCCTGGAAATCCGCCTCCGACTCCCAAACGGTGTGGGATGAGTAGAGGCGATGGTCCTCGTAACGAGGGCCGCGCAGCATGTGGAACTCCACGAAGCCCGGAACCGTGTTCAGATGGACCTCGCGGTTCAGCCAGACCTCCTCGAAGTCCTGTTCCGCGTCCGGACGCACGCGGAAACGGTTCATGGCGATGTACATGGCGGAGCCTCCCGATGCCGTCCCTGAAAGCGGACCCTTCGACCCGAGCCTTCAAGGTGACGACGGAGGCCCGCCCCGTCAACCGCCCGCCGGCCGTCAGACCTCGCCCTTGGCGAGATCGCTGTGCAGCCGCCCGATGGTGTCGGCCAGATTGATGCCCAGATCGAACAAGACGTCATCCCACGGGATAGCCTTCCACTTGCCCTGATCGGCGGCCTGCTTGCACGCGTTGCGAGTTGCCGACTTGATGTTCACTTCCTTGGGCGCCTTGCTGTCGACGTATTCCTTATAGGCCTTTTCCGACGCGTCCTCCTTCGAAAGCTTGCGCTTCAGGATCAAGTCGTACAGCTCGATGTTCTCCATCGAGAATTCCTTCTTGGCCTGCTTCTGCAGCAGCTTGAACCAGTAAGGCGACTTGAAGTACCCGTCGATGTCCTTGGGCAGATCGTCGAACCGCTCCAGATCCGTCACGACGTTGGCGGCGATCTTGCTCAGCGACGCCACCATGGCGGCGCAGGCCTCGGCGTAGACCGTGTCGCCGTCCTGCTTGGCGGCCTTGCCGGCCGCATCGAGCGTCGGGATGTAGTTGCCCGCCGCGCTCTGGAAGGCGCGGGCGTGCTTCTGCGCGTCCTTGATCGTCGTGGCGGCGTCGTAGCTCTTCAGCGCGCTCTCCAAGCCGGTCGAGCTGATCTTGCTGAACAGCTTGCCGAAGCGGCTCTTGGGGTCGGGCTTCTTCTTGCCCGTTGCCTTTTCGAAGCGGTCCTTCGCCTTTTTCCACGACTCCAGATAGGATTTCGCCACGGCCTTCTCCCTTCGAACGCTGGTTGGCCGTGACGATAGAAACGGGAATTCGGTCCGGCAAACGCCGTTCGGTCCGTTCAGGAGGAAATGGGCGGGAGGCGACCGGCGCCCTCCGCCCGCTCCCCCCTGCCCCTTACGCGGCGCGAATGCCGGCCAGGAAGCGCTCAACCTCGGACCGCAGGACCTCCGACTGGCGGGACAACTCGCCGGCGGCGCCCAGCACCTGGGTGGCGGCGGAGCCGGTCTGGGTGGCGCCGTCGCTGACTTCGGTGATGTTGGTGGTCACCAGATGGGTGCCCTGCGCGGCCTGCTGCACGTTGCGGGCGATCTCGCCGGTCGCCGACCCCTGCTCTTCGACCGCCGAGGCGATGATCGTGGCGATCTCGCTGATGGTGCCGATGGTGTCGCCGATCCCGTTGATGGCCGCCGCCGCCCCGCCGGTGGCCTCCTGCATGGAGGCGATCTGGGAGGCGATCTCCTCGGTCGCCTTGGCGGTCTGGTTGGCGAGGTTCTTCACTTCCGACGCCACGACGGCGAAGCCCTTGCCGGCCTCGCCGGCGCGGGCCGCCTCGATCGTCGCGTTCAGCGCCAGCAGGTTGGTCTGGCTGGCGATGTCGGTGATCAGCTTCACCACGTCGCCGATCCGCTGCGCCTGCGCGACGAGGCCCTGGACGCGCTCGTTGGTCTGCTGCGCCTCGCCCACCGCGTGGCTGGCGATGTTGGTCGAGCGCGTCACCTGACCGCTGATCTCATTGATCGACGCGCTCAGCTCGTTGGTCGCCGCGGCGACGGTCTGCACGTTGACCGACGCCTGCTCGGCCGCGGCCGCCGTGCTGGCCGCCTGCCCCTTGGTCTGGTCGGCGGTCGTCAGCATGCTCTGCGCCGTGGCCTCCAGCTCCGTGGCGGCGGAGGCGACGGTGCGCAGGATGCCGGAGACGTTGCGGTCGAAGGACTGGACCAGTTCCTCGACGGCGTGGGTGCGCCGCTCCTTGGCGAAGCGCTCCGCCTCCTCGGCGACCCGCATGCGCTCGCGGTCCACGGCGTTGTCCTTGAAGACCGCCACCGCCTTGGCCATGCCGCCGATCTCGTCGCCACGGCCGAGGCCCGGAACGGTCACCGAGGTATCGCCCGTTGCCAGCCGCTCCATGACGCCGGTGATTCCGGCGATCGGGCGGGAAATCCCGACGCGAGCGACCAGGACGCTCAACGCCAGCGCGCCGAGTCCGCCGCCGATGCCGACCACCATCATGAGCGTCGTCATCAGGCTGTTCACAGCGGTCAGCTCATCGTTGGCCTTGTCGATGCCCTGCATATTGCGTTCGGAGGCCTTCTCCAAGAACTGGCCCAGCTTGCTGCGCAGCGCGCGGGCCTCGGGGGTGTCGCCGTGCTCGCGCGCCTTGTCCGGGCCGACCTCCATGCCGAGACGGGCAACCTCGTTGCGGTGCAGGACGAAGGCGCGGGCCGTCTGCTGCGTCTCGCCGAAAGCGGCCTTGCTTTCCGGAGGCAGCAGAGATTCGAGCTTGCCCACGAGCTTTTCCAGTTCGCTGGTGGCGCCGACAATGTTCTTGGCGTAGGGCGTCGCGTCCGCCGTCCCATCCGCGGCATAGATGCCGCGGCTGTCCATGACGACCTTGTAAATCAGGCTGTTGATCTGCTCGTTGATCAGGGCGCGCCGGGACCAGTTCTGAATCTGGTCGAACTTGTCGTCATACGCCTGCATTCCGAACGAGCCGACGCCACCAATGATAGCGGCCACCACACCCAGAATCGCGACAACGCTGTAGATTTTGCCGCTGATGCTGATGCGCGCAAGAACACCCTCCATTTTCCCTGACCCTCATCGACTGCATGCTGTGAACGGGAAGCTTCATGCTTCGTAGTGCAATCGTATGCGTTCAAGGCAGAACGATTCTCAGCAATGCTTTGCCCACGAATGTTGCCGAGAAGTCGCAGAAATGACGATCAATGTTTAAAACGAAGGAAAGCCCGACCCCGATTGTATCATATAGTAATACAATTTCGAGTAATGTTCAGATACTTAACTTTACGACTCGGATTTCTTGATCTATGAAAACCGCAAACTCGTTCCGTTTCCGAAGCAAATCAGTTCGAGTAATCAAACATTGGCGAGCTCTTCTCAGCCAGTGATTGATAATCCACCCCGTCCGGAATCATCAACGCACATCTTCCATTTCGGCGTACGCCGATGGATTGAAAACCCGCGGCTTTGGATTGGATTTTTGAAGGGACGCGGTTGTCGGGAGCTGCTTAGCGCACCAGCTCACGCATCGCTGCGTCCAGACCCTGCAATGTTAACGGGTACATGCGGCCGCCCAGAAGCCGCTGCAGCATGCGCGTGCTCTCCGTGTAGCCCCAGCGCGATTCCGGCGTGGGGTTGAGCCAGACGGCGCGGCTGTAAACGGACAGCATCCGCTGCAGCCAGACCTGCCCCGATTCCTCGTTCCAATGCTCGACGCTGCCGCCGGCATAGGCGATCTCGTAGGGGCTCATCGCCGCGTCGCCGACGAAGACCAGCTTGTAGTCGGCGGGATAGGTGTGCAGCACGTCCCAGGTCGGGGTGCGCTCGTCGTGGCGGCGCTTGTTGTCGCGCCACACGCTCTCGTAGACGCAGTTGTGGAAGTAGAAGTGCTCCAGATGCTTGAACTCGCCCCGCGCCGCCGAGAACAACTCCTCGACCAGCCGGATGTGGTCGTCCATCGAGCCCCCGATGTCGAGGAACAGCAGCACCTTCACCGTGTTGTGCCGCTCCGGCACCATCTTCAGGTCCAGCCAGCCGGCGTTGCTGGCGGTGGCGCGGATGGTGCCCGGCAGGTCGAGCTCGCTGGCCGCCCCGGTGCGGGCGAACTTGCGCAGGCGGCGCAGCGCCACCTTGATGTTGCGGGTGCCGATCTCGACCTGATCGTCCAGATTCTTGAACTCCCGCTTGTCCCACACCTTCACGGCGCGGCGGTGGCGGGATTCGTGCTGACCGATGCGCACGCCCTCCGGGTTGTAGCCGTAGGCGCCGAAGGGCGAGGTGCCGGCGGTGCCGATCCATTTGGAGCCGCCCTGATGCCGCCCCTTCTGCTCGGCCAGCCGCTCGGCCAGCGTCTCCATCAGCTTTTCCCAGCCGCCCAGCGCCTGGATCTGCGCCTTCTCCTCCTCGGTCAGGAAGCGTTCGGCCAGCTTGCGCAGCCACTCCTCCGGCAGATCGACCACGGGAATTTCGTCGCCCCCGGCGCCCTCCGCCCCCTCCAGCCCCTTGAAGACCTGCCCGAACACGCGGTCGAAGCGGTCGAGATTGCGCTCGTCCTTCACCAGACAGGCCCGGCTGAGGTAATAGAAGTCTTCGACGCGGAAGTCGGCGACGCCGCGCTTCATGGCCTCCATGAGCGTCAGGTACTCGTTCAGCGAGACCGGCACGCCCGCCTTGCGCAGTTCGAAGAAGAAACCCGTGAACATGCCGCTTCCCCCCGTGGGGTTTCGTCCCCATCCGCCCTCATCGTAGCGCCGACCCGCCAGGAACGCCATGACAGCCCTTCTCGACTTCGCCCGCGCGCTGGAGTTCGCCGCGCACAAGCACATCGATCAGCGCCGCAAGGGCGTGCGCGCCGAGCCCTACCTCAACCATCTCTCGGAGGTGGCGTTCCTGTGCGCCGAGGCGACGGCCGGCAATGACCCGGTGGTGGTCATCGCCGCGCTGCTGCACGACACGCTGGAGGACACCGACGCCTCCTATGAGGAGATCGAGCAGCATTTCGGGGCGGAGGTCGCCGGCGTCGTCGCCGAGACCACCGACGACAAGCGCCTGCGCAAGGCGGAGCGCAAGCAGCGGCAGATCGACGCCGCCCCCACCGCCTCCGCCCGCGCCAAGCTGGTGAAGCTGGCCGACAAGGTGTCCAACCTGCGCTCCATGGCGCACAGTCCGCCCGCCGACTGGCCGCTGGAGCGCAAGGTTGAGTATTTCGAGTGGGCGCACGCGGTCGTCGCCGGCCTGCGCGGCACCGACGCCCGGCTGGAATCGCTGTTCGACCGCGCCTATGAGGACGGGCTGGCCGAGCTGCGCGGCGAGGCGGTCTGACCCATTTTGCCGCTGCGGCGGCTGATTTACCGCAGTGTGACTACATCACGGAAGGCTTATAAAAGAGGGACTAGGTTGGCCGCCGCGTCAAAGCAAGGTCGCACGCCATGTCCCTCACCTCCCCCGCCGCCCAAACCCCCGCCGCCCGTGATGCCGACCAGCCACGCGAGCGCTGGTTCGTGCAACGCCCCAAGGTCTACGCCGCCGACGTCCATGGCCGTTTCCGCCGCCTGAAATGGCTGGCGCTGGCGGTCCTGCTCGGCATCTACTACGTCACGCCCTGGCTGCGCTGGGAGCGCGGGCCGGGCATTCCCGATCAGGCGGTGCTGGTCGACATGGTGGGCCGGCGCGCCTACTTCCTGTGGATCGAGATCTGGCCGCAGGAGGTCTATTACCTGACCGGCCTGCTCATCATCGGCGCCTTCGGCATCTTCTTCGCCACCACCCTGCTCGGCCGCATCTGGTGCGGCTACGCCTGCCCGCAGACGGTCTGGACCGACCTGTTCATGTGGGTGGAGCGCAAGCTGGAAGGACCGCGCACCGAGCGCATCCGGCTGGACAAGGCGCCGATGTCGGCGCGCAAGCTGGGGCTGAAGGCGTCGAAGCACGTCATCTGGCTGGTGATTTCCCTGGTCACCGGCGGCGCCTGGATCTTCTACTTCAACGACGCCCCGACCCTGCTGCGCGAGATCGTGACCGGCGAGGTGTCGTGGAAGGTCCTGGCCTTCGCCGGGCTGTTCTCCGCCACCACCTATTTCTTCGCCGGCTGGGCGCGCGAGCAGATCTGCATCTATGTCTGCCCCTGGCGCAGCTTCCAGGCGGCGATGGTGGACGAGGACACCTACGTCGTCACCTACCAGGACTGGCGCGGCGAAGGGCGCGCGCCGCTGCGCAAGTCGCAGAGCTGGGAGGAGCGGACGGCGGAGGGGCTGGGCGACTGCGTCGATTGCAAGCTGTGCGTCCATGTCTGCCCGACCGGCACCGACATCCGCAAGGGCCAGCAGATTTCCTGCATCGGCTGCGGCCTGTGCGTGGACGCCTGCAACGACGTGATGGCCCAGGTCGGACGCCCCGGCGACCTGATCCTGTTCGACACCCGCTCCAACCAGGTCGCCAAGGCCGAAGGCCAGGCCGCCCCGGTGCGGCTGCTGCGCCCGCGCACGGTGATCTACGCCCTCATCATCCTGGTGGTGGCCGGCGCCATGGCGATCTCGCTGGCCATGCGCCCGACGCTGGACGTCAGCGTGCTGCGCGACCGCGCCCCGCTCTACGTGCAGCAGTCGAACGGCGACGTGCAGAACGCCTACACCATCAAGATCCTCAACAAGACCCACGAGGCGCGGACCTACCGCCTGTCGGTGGAGGGTTTGGCAAAGGCCGACCTCTCGGTCGCCAGCGTCGATGCCCAGTCCGGAAGTTCGCTGACCCTGGGCGCGGAAGCGGACTCGGTGGCGACCTACCGCATCTTCGTCCGCGTCCCGCAGGGCGCCGCGGCGCCGGGCTCCACCGATGTGACGGTGCTGGCGCGCGACCTGACCAGCGGCGAGATCGGCCGGCACCGCAGCGTGTTCATGGCGCCCTGAAGAGTCCCTCTCCCGGGGCGGGAGAGGGACAGTCCGCATCCGTTCAGTGCATAGCGTGCCCGCCGGCCGCGGCGGCACCGGTGAGCAGCGTCGGGTCCAGCATGCCGAAGATCATGGCGATGTGGGCGACGATCAGGAACAGCCCGACCAGGGCCGCGTGGATCGCCATGCGGCCATGCTCGCCGCGGCCCCGGCCGATCAGCCCGAGGTCCAGCAGCGCGATGCCGCCGAGCGGGACGATGCCGGCGAGGTAGAAGCCCACCGCCAGCACGTCCGCCGGCCCGCGCCAACCGCCCGACGCGGTCAGCGGAACGACCGCGTTCTGCATCAGGTGGACGAAGACGCCCGTGAAATAGACGCCGACGGTGATGCCGGCCCAGCGGTTCAGCCGCCGCACCGGGCCGTCGTAGTCACGGGTGTAGAGCAGGTACAGTTCGCTGATCGCCACCGTCTCGGCCAGGATGACGGGGACCGCCATGAAAATCAGCAGGTTCCAGGGCTGGTTGACGGCCAGCAGTTCCATGTAGTGGGTCATGGTCATGGGGTGACTCGCGCGTGTTCGGCGGGCGCGCCGGTGCCTTGTAAAGCACAAGTCCTGGCACGGGTCGTGGCGCGTCCGCGGGTCGGGAAAAAGGCGACGGCAGAACGGGAGTCAGGCGCGCGGCGGGGGCAGCGGCGGCGCGTGGGCGGTGGCGGTGGGCTCGGCGTCCGCGCCGGGAAGCAGGGTCGCGAGGCGATGACCGAAGGGCACCCCGATGCGCGCCGGCAGGCCGGCCAGATCACAGGCCCCGCTCAGGCAGAGACACCCGGCGGTGCCGTGCGCGTGGGGCCTTTCCGGAGCCGGGCTGTCCGTCGGGTGGTGGATGTCGCAGTCCGCGGCATCCTGCACCACGGTGGACTCGCAGTGCGGTGCCGGGAGGTCCGGCGCGCGCATGGGCACGGCACCGCCGAGAAGCCCGACGGCGAGAACCACAAACGCGAGGAGGGACGCCAGACGAGTCACGGAAACAGCCGGCCTTTGCCTGCGTGGCCACCGCCCTTCCGACGGTGCGCCCGCAGGTCGATCCTTGTCCCGTGCCGGCCCACGGTCATTGATGCCGATCAAGCGGCGGCGAGCGTCCGCACCAGAGTGTCGGAATCCACGTTGCGACCGGACAGCACGGCGACGGTCCGCCCCTCCTTCGGCAGCTTCCCGGCCAGCAGCGCCGCCACGGCCGCCGCCCCGGCACCTTCCGCCACCATGCCGAAGGCGCCGTGCAGGGTGCGCATCGCCGCCGCGACTTCCCCCTCCTCCACCTCGACCAGGGCGTCCACGAAGCCGACCAGCAGCGCCTGCGGGAGCTTGCCCAGCGCGTCCACGGCGATGCCGTCCGCGAGGGTCGGCCCCCGCCGGCGCGCCAGCCGCACCCCGACCACGGCGACGGAGGGCTTGCGCGCCTTCACCGCCGCCGCCATCCCGGCCAGCAGACCGCCGCCGCCCACCGGCACCACCAGCGTGTCGAGGTCCGGGCGGTCGGCCAGCACCTCCAGCCCCACCGTCCCCTGCCCCGCAATCACGTCCGGGTCGTCGTAGGGATGCACGAAGGTCAGTCGCCGCTCCGCCGCCAATTGCAGCGCGCGGGCCTTCGCCTCGCCCACGTTGGCCCCGGACAGCACGACCTCGGCGCCCAGAGCCTCCGTCCGCTCCACCTTGCAGCGCGGCGCGGTGACCGGCATGACGATGGTCGCCGCCACCCCCAGCCGTTGCGCGTGCAGCGCCAGTCCGGCGGCGTGGTTTCCCGCCGACATCGCGACGACGCCCGCCGCGCGCTCCAGCGCCGTCAGACGCAGCAGGCGGTTCAGGGCACCGCGCTCCTTGAAGGCACCGGTCGCCTGGAAGGTCTCGGCCTTCAGCCAGACGTCCCGCCCCAGCGCCGAGGCGTGCAGCAGCGGCGTGCGGACGATTCGCCCGCGCAGACGCTCGGCGGCGTCCTCGATGGCGGAGAAGGGAAGCCAGGGCGGCAGACGGTCTTTGGTTTGGCGGTCTTCGGTGTCGCGGCGACAGGAAACGGCAGGCAGACAGGTGGCGTGCGCGGACGGCATCGCGGGAGTCCTCGGGCGGAGGGAATGAACGGGGGGCGGAAAAGGAAGGCGCGAAACCCGGCCCGCGTCAGCGGACCGGGACGATAATTCGCGCGGAGCCCCGCATTCGCTCCGCCAGGGGGCGCAACGGACGCGTGAAGCAACGGATCATGGGATCGTGATGGACCGGATTAGGGGTTCCGGAAGACCCAGGGCGCACGGACACGCCACACTCCACACCAGATTGCGAAAACGAACGCTCGCGGTCCGGCGCCCTCTGTCAGAGCGCCGGGGCGGTAATTCGCATTCGGTTCAGGTGCGGGATCGACTGCATGGGTTCAGGCTGCCCCAGAAGCACGGACCGGGTCAAGCCCTTCCAACCGCCCTTCCCGCCTGATGGAAGCGATCAGGAAGCGCTGGGTTCTTTCCCAAAAGCGGTTTTTCAGCGCCGCATCGACAATTTTCACGTTTGCCAAAGCATGATTGCAACACCGATGATTTGCATATCCCGCAAAAAATCATCCGAGACGGGACGCCCAGGAGATTTGCGCACAAAAGCAATGTGGAGGCAGAGGATGAGCATTCTCTCGGTTCAGACGGCGCTTCAGGCCAAAGGGTTCGACCCCGGACCGTTGGACGGGGTTTGGGGACGAAAGACCATCGCTGCGGTCATCGCGTTCCAACAGGCGCACGAACTTATCCCCACTGGAGCGCTCGACGCCCATACGGAGCGCGCGCTCTTCATGGGCGCGTCCCCACCCGGTGTCGCCGACACGCTGGTCTGGATGGACGAAGCCAAGCGGCTGATGGGCACCAGGGAAGTGTCGGGTCACGGATCGAACGAGATAATTCTGCAATGGGCCGACGACCTCGACCTTCATTACCCGGACGATGACATTCCCTGGTGCGGCCTGTTCGTCGCGCATTGCATTGGCGCCACCCTTCCGTCGGAGGCACTCCCCAGCAACCCGCTCGGCGCCCGCAGCTGGCTCAAGGCTGGAAAGGCCTGCGCCCCGTCCTGGGGGGCGATCTTGGTGTTCTGGCGCGGCTCGATGGCCGGATGGGAGGGTCATGTGGGCTTCTGCGCCGGCATGGACGAGGACGCCTTTCACGTTCTCGGCGGAAACCAGTCGAACAGTGTCAGCATCGCCAGGATCGCCAGAGACCGCCTTCTGGACGCCCGCTGGCCGGTGACATCGCCCATCCCCCCCCAAGGCACGCTGGTGGCCTCCGCCCCGGCCGAGGCCGCGCTGTCGGAGAATGAGGTGTAACATTTGGAGGAGGGCGACAGGCCGGAACGTTGGCGGAACGGGATGATGCGGGCCGGAAAAACCCGGTCCGCCGTCCTCAGCGCCCTTCCCGTTTGGCGAGAAAAGCCAGCCGTTCCAGCAGATGCACATCCTGCTCGTTCTTCAGAAGCGCGCCGCACAGCGGCGGGATCAGGCTGCGGGCGTCCTTGGCGCGCAGGGTCTCGGGGTCCACATCCTCGACCATCAGCAGCTTGATCCAGTCGAGAAGCTCCGACGTGGATGGCTTCTTCTTCAGCCCCGGAACCTCGCGCAGGCTGTAGAACAGCGACATCGCCTCGCGCAGCAGGTCCTGCTTCAGGCCGGGATAGTGGACATCGACGATCCGCTCCATGGTGTCGCGGTCGGGGAAGCGGATGTAATGGAAGAAGCAGCGGCGCAGGAAGGCGTCCGGCAGTTCCTTCTCGTTGTTCGACGTGATGATGACGAGGGGGCGCCGCGCCGCCTTGACCGTCTGCCGCGTCTCGTAGACGTGGAACTCCATGCGATCGAGTTCGAGCAGCAGGTCGTTGGGAAACTCGATGTCGGCTTTGTCGATCTCGTCGATCAGCAGCACGGGGGGCTCGGGCGCCTCGAACGCTTCCCACAGCTTGCCGCGCACGATGTAGTTGCCGATGTCGTGCACCCGCTCCTCGCCGAGCTGGCTGTCGCGCAGGCGGCTGACCGCGTCGTACTCGTAGAGGCCCTGCTGCGCCTTGGTGGTGGACTTGATGTGCCAGGCGAGCAGCGGCTTGTTCAGGGCGCGGGCGACTTCCTGGGCCAGCACGGTCTTGCCGGTCCCCGGCTCCCCCTTCACCAGCAGCGGGCGCTCAAGCGTGATGGCGGCGTTGACAGCCACCATCAGGTCGTCGGTGGCGACGTAGGAATCGGTGCCGGTGAAGCGCATGCCAGTCGGTTCCACGGTATCGTTCGTTGACCCGCGCATCCTTCCAGCACGGCGGGCGTCATGCAAGACGGAACCGCCGCGGGCCACCCGGCGTTCCCCCGCGGAAGGAGAGCGCAATGGCGACCGATCCCAATTTCTGGCCCGATTATCTGGAACAGCACCGCAACCCGACGAACCGGGCGCTGCACGTCGCCGGCACGCTGTCGGCGGCCGCCCTGCTGGGGGTGGGGCTGGCCCGCCGTGACTGGCGGGCGCTCGTGGCGGCGCCGCTGGTCGGCTACGGCGCGGCGTGGCTGGGGCATTTCCTGGTGGAGCGCAATCGGCCCAAGACGCTGGACGCGCCGCTGGCCTCGCTGGCCGCGGACGTGCGCATGGCCGGGCTGGCCATGACCGGCCAGCTGGCGCGGGAATACCGGCGCTACGGCATTCCCGACCGCCCCGGCCTCGTTATTCGCCAGCGTCCCCCGAGCGCACCCGCGTTGGAGCCGGTGCGCTCGGACGATAGGCGCGGTTAGGAGGCGGCCTTCGCCGGTGCTGGTTAGGAGGCGGCCTTCGCCGCCACCGCCTTCTCGATGGCCTCGACGGCGGCGGGCGCCAGCGCGGCGTCCGGACCACCGGCCTGGGCCATGTCCGGACGGCCGCCGCCACCCTTCCCACCCAGAGCCTCCGCACCGACGCGCACCAGATCGACGGCGCTGATCTTGCCGGTCAGGTCGTCGGTGACGCCGACGACGATGGACGCCTTGCCTTCGTTCGAGGCGATCAGGACGACCACGCCGGAGCCGACCTGCTTCTTCAGCTCGTCGGCCATCGGCTTCAGATCCTTGGCCGGCAGGCCCTCGACCACGCGGGCGGCGAACTTCACGCCCGCGACGTCCTTGGCCTCGCTGCCGCCCTCGGCCTTGGCGCCACCGCCCATGGCCACTTGGCGACGGAGTTCGGCCAGCTCGCGCTCCATCTTCTTGCGCTCGTCGACCAGAGCGGCGAGGCGCGAGGGGACGTCCTCCGGACGGACCTTCAGGACGGACGCGGCCTCGGTCAGCAGATGGTCGCGCTCCGACAGCCACGCCTTGGCGCCGGTGCCGGTCAGCGCCTCGATGCGGCGGACGCCGGCGGCGACGGCGCCCTCGGCGACGATGGTGAACAGGCCGATGTCGCCGGTGCGGCGGACGTGGGTGCCGCCGCACAGCTCGATGGAGTAGTCGCGGTCCAGCTCGCCGTGCGGACCGCCCATGGAGACGACGCGCACCTCGTCGCCGTACTTCTCGCCGAACAGGGCCATGGCGCCCGACGCGCGGGCCTCGTCCGGGGACATCAGCCGGGTGACGACCTCGCTGTTGCCGAGGATGCGGCGGTTCACCTCGTCCTCGACCGCGGCGATGTCCGCCGGAGTCAGGCCGGTTGGCTGGCTGATGTCGAAGCGCAGGCGCTCCTGGGCGACCAGCGAGCCCTTCTGGGTGACATGCTCGCCCAGGCGGCGGCGCAGCGCCTCGTGCAGCAGGTGGGTGGCCGAGTGGTTGGCGCGGATGGCCGAGCGGCGCTCCGTATCGACGCGCAGTTCCACCACGTCGCCGACCTTCAGCGTGCCCTTGGTGACCGTGCCGACATGGGCCCAGACGGCGCCCAGCTTCTTCTGGGTGTCGGAGACGGCGACCTCGGTGCCCTCGGCGGAGAAGATCACGCCGGCGTCGCCGACCTGACCGCCCGACTCACCGTAGAAGGGCGTCTGGTTCACGATGACCAGCACCTCGTCCCCGGCGGCGGCCTGCTCGACGCGGGCGTCGCCCTTGACGATGGCGGTCACCTTGCCCTCGGCGACCTCGGTGTCGTAGCCGAAGAACTCCGTGGCGCCCAGCTCGTCCTTCAGCTCGTACCACAGCTTCTCGGTCGTCGCCTCGCCCGAGCCGGCCCAGGACTCGCGGGCCTTGCGGCGCTGCTCGTCCATGGCGGCCTTGAAGCCGCTTTCGTCGACCGGGCGGCCCTGGGTGCGCAGCACGTCCTGGGTCAGGTCGAGCGGGAAGCCGTAGGTGTCGTACAGCTTGAAGGCGACGTCGCCGGGCAGCGGCTGCCCCTCGCCCAGACGGCCGACCTCGTCCTCCAGCAGGCGCAGGCCGCGCTCCAGCGTCTGCTTGAAGCGGGTCTCCTCCAGCTTCAGCGTCTCGACGATCAGGGCGCGGGCGCGGTTCAGCTCCGGATAGGCGTCGCCCATCTGCTGGATCAGCGCCGGGACGAGGCGGTGCATCAGCGGTTCGCGGGCGCCGATCATGTGGGCGTGACGCATGGCGCGGCGCATGATGCGGCGCAGCACATAACCGCGCCCCTCGTTCGACGGCAGCACGCCGTCGGCGATCAGGAAGCAGCAGGAGCGCAGATGGTCGGCGATGACGCGGTGCGAGACGGCGTGTGGGCCGTCCGGCGCGGTCTTCGTCGCCTCGGCGGACGCCACGATCAGCGCCCGCATCAGGTCGATGTCGTAGTTGTCGTGCTTGCCCTGAAGCACGGCGGCCAGACGCTCCAGCCCCATGCCGGTGTCGATGGACGGCTTGGGCAGGGCGATCAGGTCGTCGGGACCGCGCTGCTCATACTGCATGAACACGAGGTTCCAGATCTCGATGAAGCGGTCGCCGTCCTGGTCGGGCGAGCCCGGAGGACCGCCGGCGATGTGCGGACCGTGGTCGAAGAAGATCTCCGAGCACGGACCGCAGGGACCCGTATCGCCCATGCGCCAGAAATTGTCGTCGGTCGGGATGCGGATGATGCGGTCGTCCGACAGGCCGGCGACCTTGCGCCAGATGCCTGCCGCGTCCTCGTCGGAGCTGTGGACGGTGACCAGCAGCTTGTCCGCCGGCAGCCCGAACTCCTTCGTCACGAGGTTCCAGGCGAAGGCGATCGCGTCGTCCTTGAAATAGTCGCCGAACGAGAAGTTGCCCAGCATCTCGAAGAAGGTGTGGTGCCGCGCCGTGTAGCCGACGTTGTCCAGGTCGTTGTGCTTGCCGCCCGCGCGCACGCACTTCTGCGAGGTGGTCGCGCGCGAATAAGGCCGCTGCTCCGCCCCGGTGAAGACGTTCTTGAACTGCACCATGCCGGCGTTCGTGAACATCAGCGTCGGGTCGTTGCGCGGAACCAGCGGCGACGACTCCACGATCTGGTGGCCGTTCTTCGCGAAAAAGTCCAGGAACGTGCGGCGGATGTCGTTGGCGGTCTTCATAAGCTGTCCAGGCTCCGGCTACGGTCGGCTACAATCGGCGGCGCGGCCTTGTTCGCGGCCGAACCGTGCTTTTAACGTGACTTGCGGTGGCTGTCCACAGAGTGCCCGCGACGGGCACCCGCGCGGCGACAGGCCGCGTGGACGGAGCGCCACACATTTGCATGATCGTCAGCGCGGACGGGCGGTGGAACTGGCCACCGCCCCGCCGCCAGTAAGGAGGCTCGACGGATGAGAAAGATCCTCGAACTCCTGATCCTGCTGTTGCGGGCGCTCAAGCTGCTGCTTGAGATCCTGAACCGCTAGGACCGGGCCGGCGGACGGGTGCTGGAACACCCGTCCGCCCAGCCTGAATGTAAGGTCTTTCCAGCCGCCCGGCAAGACGGCGAAAAGCCCCTCCCCGGCGGACCGGAGAGGGGCTTTCACACAGAGAAACCGGCTTGCCGCCCGGGATCACTCCGGCGTGGCGGCCTCGCCGTCGGCCTCCGGGGTGCCCATCATGGCGTCGGCGACGAGGCCGGCGTTGCCGCGGATTTTCGCCTCGATGGCGTCGGCCGTGGCCGGGTTGTTGCGCAGATAGTTCTTGGCGTTCTCGCGGCCCTGGCCGATGCGGGTGCCGTCGTAGCTGAACCACGCGCCCGACTTCTCCACCACGCCGGCCTGGATGCCGAGGTCGAGAAGCTCGCCCACCTTCGACACGCCCTCGCCGTACATGATGTCGAACTCGACCACGCGGAACGGCGGGGCCATCTTGTTCTTCACCACCTTCACGCGGGTCTGGTTGCCCACCACCGTCTCGCGGTCCTTGATCGCGCCGATGCGGCGGATGTCCAGACGGACGGAGGCGTAGAACTTCAGCGCGTTGCCGCCCGTCGTCGTCTCCGGGTTGCCGAACATCACGCCGATCTTCAGGCGGATCTGGTTGATGAAGATCACCAGGCAGTTCGACTTGGCGATGGAGCCGGTCAGCTTGCGCAGCGCCTGGCTCATCAGGCGGGCGTGCAGGCCGACGTGGCTGTCGCCCATCTCGCCTTCCAGCTCGGCGCGCGGCACCAGGGCGGCCACCGAGTCGACCACCAGCACGTCGACGGCGCCGGAGCGCACCAGCGTGTCGGCGATCTCCAGCGCCTGCTCACCGGCGTCGGGCTGGGAGATCAGCAACTCGTCCACGTTGACGCCCAGCTTGCGGGCATAGGACGGGTCCAGGGCGTGCTCCGCGTCCACGAAGGCGCAGGTGCCGCCGCCCTTCTGGGCCTGGGCGATGGCGTGCAGAGCCAGCGTCGTCTTGCCCGAGCTTTCCGGGCCGTAAATCTCGATGATGCGGCCGCGCGGCAGGCCGCCGATGCCCAGCGCGATGTCGAGGCCGAGAGAGCCGGTGGAAACGACCTCCGTCTCGACCGTGTTCTCGCGGGCGCCGAGCTTCATGATCGAGCCCTTGCCAAAGGCGCGCTCGATCTGCGCCAGAGCGGCATCCAGGGCCTTCTGCTTATCCATGGAATCCTTCTCGACCAAACGAAGCTGTGCGGACGACATGCCCGTCTCCCCTTGTTAGATCACATCCGCGGCCGCAGGGCCAACGATCTCACCAACGGTCATTCGGTGAGAGGGAATGTACCAGCTTTGTTCCCCCACGCAAAGCCCTAAGTTCCGCGAATGTTCTCATTGCAAGTTAGGAACGATCCGTCGCCATGCAACGGAATTCCAACTGCGGCGTTCAACAGGAGCTGTCCCTCCAACGACACTTCGAAAAGCCACGCATGACGACCGCCCACTCCACGCTCGACCGCATGATCGACCGCCTCACCACCCAGCGCGTCGCGCTCGGCTGGGCCGCCGGCTGGGTCGCGGGAACACCCGGTCTGGTGATGGAGATCGGTCTGGGGAAGGGCCGCACCTACGACCATCTGCGCAGCCTGTTCCCGCCGCGCGACATCCTGGTCTTCGACATGTGGGCGCGCGTTCCCGCGTCCCTGCGCCCGGACGAGGACCGGCTGTTCCTCGGCGATTTCCGGGACACGCTGCCCGCCGTGGCGGAGCGCTTCCGCGGCGGCGTGCGGCTGGCCCACGCCGACATCGGCAGCGCGCGGGAGGACGAGGAGGACGGCATACGCCGCTGGATCGGCGACCTGATCGAGCCGTTCCTGGCACCGGGCGCGCTCGTCCTGTCGGACCGCCCGATCGGCGCCGGTCGTCGCGGGTGGGAGGCTCTCGACGTGCCGGGAACGGACCGCTGGGCCTATCACGGCTGGCGGGTCGGGTAAGGCCCCGCCCTATTCCGCCAACCGCGTCACTTCCCGTCCCGGATGACCTCCTTCACCTTGGAGGCGAGCTGCTTGAGCGAGAAGGGCTTGGGCAGGAAGTGGGCGACCTCGACCCCGTCGATCTCGCCCAGCCGGTCCTCGGCGTAGCCGGAGATGAAGATCACCCGCATGTCGGGCCGCATCCGCCGGACATGGCGAGCCAGGGTCGGGCCGTCCATCTGCGGCATCACCACGTCGGTGATCAGCAGGTCGATGCGGCTGCCGTCCGTGCCGATCTGCTGCAACGCCGCCTCGCCGTTCTTGGCCTCCAGCACCTGATAGCCCTTGTTGCGCAGCGCGCGGGCTGAGAAGACGCGCACGGCGTCCTCGTCCTCGACCAGCATGATGGTGCCGGAGCCGGTCAGGTCGCTGCCGCGCCGCTCGCGCGGCTCGCCCTGGTCGGGACGGGCCTCGCCCTTGTGGCGGGGCAGCAGGATGGTGAAGGTCGTTCCCTCCCCCTTTTCCGATTCGACCAGCACGAATCCGCCGGTCTGGCGGACGATGCCGTAAACGGTGGACAGTCCCAGCCCGGTGCCCGACCCGACGCCCTTGGTGGTGAAAAAGGGCTCGAAGATGCGCTGGAGATTCTCCTTGGGGATGCCGCAGCCGGTGTCGATCACCTCGATGGACACATAGTCGCCGGCCGGAATGGTCTCGTGCTCGCGGCGCTGCGCCTGCTCCACCACATGGTTGGAGGTGACGATGGTCAACCGCCCGCCCCCGGCCATGGCGTCACGCGCGTTGACCACGAGGTTGATGATGACCTGCTCCAGCTGGTTCTGGTCGACCTTCACATAGCCGATGTCCCGGCCGTGGAGCATCTTCAGCTCGATGTTCTCGCCGATCAGCCGGCGCATCAGGTTGCCAAGCTCGGCCAGGACATCGGTCACGCTGAGGATGCGCGGCTGCAGCGTCTGCTGGCGCGAGAAGGCCAGAAGCTGGCGCACGAGGTTGGCGGCGCGGTTGGCGTTCTGCTTGATCTGCATGATGTCGCTGAAGGACTGGTCGCCCGGCTTGTGACGCAGCAGCAGCAGATCGCAGAAGCCGATCATCGCGGTCAGCAGGTTGTTGAAGTCGTGGGCGACGCCGCCGGCCAGCTGGCCGACCGCCTGCATCTTCTGCGACTGGGCGAACTGGGCCTCCAGCCCCTTGCGCTCGGTCATGTCGATGAAATGCAGGATCAACCCCGCCGCC
Source organism: Azospirillum brasilense (assembly GCF_007827815.1). Taxonomy (GTDB): domain Bacteria; phylum Pseudomonadota; class Alphaproteobacteria; order Azospirillales; family Azospirillaceae; genus Azospirillum; species Azospirillum brasilense_C. The sequence goes on along the minus strand of NZ_VITH01000011.1, from coordinate 61,166 downwards.
CCTTCCGGCCCCACCCCGCCAAGCCGCCGCGCGTAGAGCTGGGCCACCAGCTCGCGCCCGCCGGTCAGCCGCACCTCCAGCGGGGCGGCGGGGTCGGCGCCGCCCTGCACGGCGGTCAGCCGCTCGGTCACCATGGCGCGCTCGGCCGGGACGATCAGGTCGGCCATGGCCCGGCCGAGGATGTTGCCGGCCTCGCTGCCGATCAGCGCCAGGAAGGCCTGGTTGCACTCGGCCAGCCGCCCGCCCTCGTCCACCAGCGCGATGCCGATGGGCGCGTCCTCGAAGAAGCGCTGGAAGCGCTGCTCGGACAGCCGCAGGGCCTCCTGCCACTCGCGCTCCGGCGTCAGGTCGCGCACGACGGAGCGGGTGTGCGAAATCCGCCCGTCCTCCCCCCTCACCACGCTCTGGGCGACATAGGCCTGAAAGCGACGGCCCTGGAGCCCGTCCATGGCAATCTCGCCACGCTGCTCCAGCCCGCCACCCTCCAGGAAGTCGTAGGGAGCGGAAACGGCGGGCGGATGGGCCAGAACGTCGTGAAGGCGGCGTCCGCCCTCGACCAGATCCTCCGGCGAGCAGCCCAGCCACTTCGCCAGGGTCGCGTTGACGAACTGGAAGTGCCCGTCCTGGTCCACCGAGAAGAAGCCGATCGGCGCGTGGTCCATGAAGTCGACGAGCTGGGTCTGCTCGCGCCGCGTCACCTGCTCCAGCTCGCGCCGCGCGGTGATGTCCTCGACGCGCCACATCACCGCCCCGGCGTGCCCGTCGATGGGCTGGCCCTGGATGCGGCGCCATTCGGCGGCGCGCCCCTGCTGGCGGACCGCCAGCTCGATGGAGCCGGAATAGCCGCCCTTGACCCGTTCGCACAGGCGGCGGAAGGCGTCGGCGCTGTCCGGATCGTCGGCGAACTGGCGTTCGAGCGCGCGCAACGGCGGCTCCCCCTCGCTCCACCCGGTCAGGGACCGGAAGGTGCTGTTGACGAAGACCACATGCCCGGCCCCGTCGCAGACGAGCTGGCCGGAGGGAAGCCCCTCCAGCGCGCTGCCCAGCAGGGAGCCGACGCGGGCCACCCGCCGCCGCGCGCGGACCATGCGGAGCGCCAGCGCCAGCGCCCCCGCCCCCGCGGTGGTCAGGCCGACCCAGGCCAGCGGGTCGCGGTCCAGAAGCACCCCGGCCCCCGCCGCGACCAGCCCGGCCAGAAGAAGGACCGCCAGAACCCCGGTGGCGACGGCGCCGCCGGGCCGTTCCCCCACCCCAGCACCACCATCGCTGCGATGGCCCGCGGGAGCGCTGTCGGCAAAGGAAGAGGTCGTGTCGTCCACCGGAACTCCAGGTCAGCCGTTCGCCGCAAGGAAAGGTCCGGGAACGGTCCTCAGTTCCGCACCGCGCGTCCTTTCAGCTTGAAGACATAGGTAATGACTTCCGCCACGGCGCGATAGTGCTCGGACGGAACCTCCTCGTCGATATCGCATGCGGCATAGAGCGCACGGGCGAGGGGCGGATTCTCCATCACCGGCACGCCGTTCTCCTCGGCGATCTCGCGGATCTTGAAGGCGACGGCGTCGGCGCCCTTCGCCACCACCATCGGAGCGCCCATGGTGGTGGAGTCGTATTTCAGCGCGACGGCGAAGTGGGTCGGGTTGGTCACCACCACGTCGGCGCTGGGCACCGCCGCCATCATGCGCTTGCGCGCCCGCTCGAAACGCAGCTGGCGGATGCGGCCCTTGACGTGCGGGTCGCCTTCGGCCTGCTTGTGCTCGTCCTTCACCTCCTGCTTGGTCATGCGCATCTTCTTGTCGAAGCTGTGGCGCTGCCAGAACAGGTCGGCCCCGGCGATCAGGGTCAGGATGGCCAGAACGCCGGCCAGCAGCCGGAAGGTCAGTCCGTCCATCTCACGCAGCAGCATCATCATGTCGATGCCGATGAAATGGCCGATGGTGAGCATCATCGGCTGGAGCGCGATGTAGGCGACGACGCCGACCACCGCGACCTTGGCCAGGCTCTTCAGCAGGTCAACGCCCTTCTGGGCGCTGAACAGGTTGGCGATGCCGGAGATCGGGTTCAGCTTGCTGAATTTCGGCGCGATCAACTCCCAGGAGACGTTGAAGCCCTTCTGCCCGATGGTGCCGATCACCCCGGCGAACAGAAGAAACAGGATGGGCAGCCACAGCGCCCACAGGATGTCCTTCATCACCCGCATCAGGACCGCGCCGACCCCGCCCTGGTCCATGGGGATCTGGTCCAGGTTCTCGAAGAAGAAGTTCAGGCGGGGCACCATGCCCTTCAGCGTTCCGGGCAGGATCGTGATCAGGATCACCAGCGCCGCGGCGATCATCAGCCAATTGCCGATTTCCTGCGTCATCGCGTACTGGCCCTGCTTGTGGGCCTCTTCAAGCTTCTTTTGCGTAGGGTCTTCTGTTTTGGATGATTCATCCGCGTCTTCGGACACCGGTTCTCTCCCCGCTCAGCCCGGTCTCAGGAAATCGACGAAGGCGGCCTCGAAGTGGGTCAGCCAGAACATCATCATCGCCGCCAGCGTCAGGGCGAACATGAACAGCCCCAGCGCGACCTGGAGCGAGGTGAACAGGAAGAACACCTGGATCTGCGGCGCCAGCTTGTTCAGCAGCCCCAGCGCCAGCGCGAACAGCATGCCCGAAATCAGGAACGGCGCCGCCATCTGCACGCCCAGCACGAAGGACTTGCCGACCAGCTGCCCGACCACGTTCGCCATGTCGTCGATGGGGATCGCCGCCCCCGGCGCGAAGGTCGAATAGCTGTCCACCACCGCCATGATCAGCAGATGGTGCAGGTTGGTGATGAAGATCAGCAGCAGCCCCAGCCACCCCAGGAGGGCGCCGGGCAGCGACCCCTGCGACGCCATGGCCGGGTTGAACATCTGGGCGTTCGACAGGCCGGACTGCAGCGCGATGATCGTCCCGGCCACCTCCAGGGCGCCCATCAGCAGGCGCGCGACGGTGCCCATGAAGATGCCGACGGTCACCTCCCCGGCGATCAGGACGAACAGGCGAAAGATGTTGTCGGGCATCGGCGGCATGCGGTCGCCCAGCACCGGCGCCACCAGAACGCTGACCGCGACGGAAAAGAGAAGGCGCGTGCGGGCGGAGACGAAGGCGTCGCCGATGGTCGGCATGATGCTGAAGGCCGTCCCGACGCGCGCGAACACCAGCAACCAGAGGAAGATCTGGTCGCCCAGAAACTGCTGGAGCAGGTTCATCCGCCGCCGCCGGGCAGGTTTCCGGCGTTGGGGACGCTGTTGGCGCCGGTGCCGATGGCGACGATGCGGTCGGCGACCTCATGCTCGAAGAAGGAGCGCAGTTCACCCAGCATGAAGGGCATCAGCAGGATCGACAGGCCGAAGACCAGCAGGACCTTTGGCACCATGGCCAGAGTCTGCTCGCTGATCTGGGTGACCGCCTGGAACACCGAGATCACCGTGCCGACGACCATCATGGCGACCAGCACCGGCGCCACCACGAACACCAGCGTGACGATGGAGGTCCGGCAGATCTCGATGACGTCGGTTTCGCTCATGATGCTTCGCTCAGGGCACGTGTGCTCAGGGTCCGTCGGCCGCCGTCAGATCGGCATGCGCAGGATTTCCTGATAGGCCGTCAGCACCTTGTCGCGCACGGCGGTGACGGTCTGCAGCGTCACCTCGGCGTTGGTGACGGCCTGGACCACGTCGGTCAGGTCGGCCTGCCCGACGGCGGCCTTGGCGGTCATCGTCTCGCCCTGCTTCAGGTCGCCGATGACCTCCTTGGCGGTCTGCTCCAGCACGTCGCCGAAGCTGACGCCGTTGCGCGGGGCCATGCCCGGCCCGGTCGTGGAGGCGGCGGTGTTCGCGTAGGCCGCGGCGGCGTTGATCGGGTTGACCATGGGACGGGCGTCCTTCCTTCAAAAAAGCGTCGCGGCGTCAGGCGCGGAGGATGTCGATGGTGCGGGTCAGCATCTGGCGGGCGCTGTCCACCGCCGACAGGTTGGCCTCGTAAGAGCGCTGCGCCTCGCGCATGTCCATCGCCTCGACCACCGAGTTGACGTTGGGCAGCAGCACGTAGCCGTCGGCGTCCGCGGACGGATGCGAGGGGTCGTAGCGCCGCTCGAAGTCCTTCTTGTCGACGTCGATCTTGGCGACGCGGACGAGATCGATCCCCATCTGGCGGTCCAGGGCGTTCTGGAACATCACGACCTTGCGCCGGTAGGGCAGATCGCCCGGCGTTTCCGCCGTCGTGTTGGCGTTGGCCAGATTTTCCGCGATGGTCTTCAGGCGCGTGCCCTGCGCCTTCATGCCGGACGCGGACACCGCCATCGACGTGTAGAGATCCATGTTCCGCCTCCTTCTGCCCGACCCCCGCCGTTCCTTAACCGCCGCTGCGGATGGAGGAGCGGATCAGGTTGACCTGCTTCTTGTAGAGGTTCGTGATCGTCTGGAAGTCCATGCCGGTCTGGCCCTGCTTCAGCATCTGCTCTTCCAGGACCACGGTGTTGCCGTCCGGCGACGTCTCGTAGGGGTTGCGCTGGCGCTGCTCCTGGTTCAGCCCGCCCGCGCCGCGCGTCCCCTGGAGATGCGAGGCGTTGGTCGCGCTGGGCTGGAGGCGGCGGCTGTCGGACAGGGCGTCGCGGAAGGTGAAGGGCTTCAGGTCCCGGCCCTTGTAATCCGGCGTGTCGGCGTTCGCGATGTTCGCCGCGATCACGTTCTGGCGTTCGGTCAGCCAGCCCATCTTGCGCGACATCAGCTTGAAGAGGCCGAGGTTTTCGAGATTCATCGCCGGGTTCCGGTCTGAGGGCCTGCCGCCCGGGCGCGCAAAGGCGCGCACCAGGGCGGGCGGGATGCATCACAGCATTCCGATCTTCCGCCGTTTCAGTTAATCAAAGATGAATCCCACCCATCACGCCGGCCACGGGCACCGCATTGCCCTCCGCTGTCACGCTTGAGCTTCATGCTTCGTTAAGCATGTTCCGCCAGGATACGCCCATCGATACAGGCCATCCGGCAGGAGCCCCTTGTCCGAGCCGACTCCGAACCACCGCCCCCTCCCCAACCGGCCCGTCGCGGTCGCGTTGAAGTATGAGCTGGGCGACCAGTCCCTGCCCCGCGTGGTCGCCACCGGCAAGGGCCATGTGGCCGAGCAGATCCTGGAACTGGCCTTCGCCAACGGCGTGAAGGTGCGCGAGGACGCCGACCTCGTGCAGATCCTGTCGGCGGTGGACATCGACTCGGAAATCCCCATCGAGGCCATCGCCGCCGTGGCCGAGATCCTCGCCTACGTCTACCGCGCCAACGGCACGCTGCCGCCCTCGGCCGAACCGGCCGCCGGAGAGGTCCCATGACCGGCACCGCCACCCTCCTCCATGACATCCAGGCGCTGGCCGCCGCGCTCGAGGACACCCGCGACCAGATGGAGGCCGGGCTGGCCGCGGACCTCACCGGGCTCGACACCCGCGTCGCCGCCCTGTGCGCCGAGGCGCAGTCGGCCCGCGGCGACGCCGAACTGGCCGCCGCCCTGGAGCGCCTGCTGCCGACCCTGGACGCCGTCGCGTCCGCGCTGACCCGCCAGAGGGAGACGCTGGCCGCCGCGACCGAGGGACGCCACGACCCCCACACCGCGCGCCAGCGCGCCAGCGCCGCCTATGGCCGCGGCACCACCGCCGCGCCCGGCGACCTTCCGCCCGACCCGCCGGCCACGCCGTCCCGACAGAGCTGACCTGATCCATGGGCCTCGACCAGTACATCCAATTCGTTCTCGCCCTCGCCTTCGTCATCGCGCTGATCGTGCTGGTGGCCTGGGTGATGCGCCGCATCGGCTTCGGCGGCATGACCGCCACGTCCGGGCGCCAGCGCCGGCTGGGCGTGGTCGAGGTGCTGCCGCTCGACGGCAAGCGCCGGCTGGTGCTGGTCCGCCGCGACGACCGCGAGCATCTGCTGCTGCTGAGCGCCTTCGGCGACCAGGTGGTCGACCAGACGCCGCGCGGCGGCTTCCAGGGCGCGCTGGCCGAGGCTTCCGCCCCGCCGCCGGCCCCGCCCCGCCCGACGGGCCCCGCTCCCCTGCCGTCGGCGGGAGACCGGTCATGACGACCGGCACCGGCGCGACGAGGCGGCTGGCGGTCGCCGGTCTGCTGGCGCTGGCGGTCGGCATCGCCGGCGCGCTGGCCGCCGGGCCGGCGCTGGCGCAGAGCATGACCTTCGACCTGGGCGACGCCGGGGGATCGACCACCGGACGCATCGTCCAGATGGTCGCGCTGATCACCGTGCTGTCGCTGGCGCCGTCGATCCTGATCATGATGACGGCCTTCACGCGCATTGTGATCGTCCTGTCCTTCCTGCGCTCGGCGCTGGGCATCCAGCAGGTGCCGCCGAACACGGTGCTGATGTCGCTGGCGGTCTTCCTGACCTTCTTCGTGATGGCCCCGGTGTTCGAGCGGTCCTACAACCAGGGCATCCAGCCGCTGATCAACCAGGACATCGACGAGACGGAGGCGTTCCGCCGCACGGTCGCCCCGCTGCGCGAGTTCATGCTGAAGCACACCAGCGAGAAGGACCTGCGCCTGTTCATGGACATGGCGCGCATCGAGAACGTGACCGACGCCGAGCAGACCCCGCTGCACGTCCTGGTCCCCGCCTTCATGATCTCGGAGATCAAGCGGGCCTTCGAGATCGGCTTCCTGCTGTTCCTGCCCTTCCTGATCATCGACATGGTGGTGTCGTCCATCCTGATGTCGATGGGCATGATGATGCTGCCGCCGACCATGGTGGCGATCCCGTTCAAGATCATCTTCTTCGTGCTGGTCGATGGCTGGTACCTGATCGCCGGGTCGCTGGCCCGCAGCTTCGGCACGCTGTAGGGGCCGGAGTTCGGATTGCCGATGGCCCAGATCGTCGCAGGTGAAACGGCCTGCGGACGGGCGCATCGGCTTGCGCTAGTATCGGATCCGGGAAGAGCGTAAGAGGATCGGCCTGCGCGAGCGCACCGACCGCCGCCGTACCCGCAGCTTGTGGCTTTCTCGTCCCCCGCTCGGACTCCCAACGGACCTCCTCGACGTCCCACATGTCAGACACCACCCTGAAAGCCGCGGCACCCGACAAGGGCAGGCTGGCCGCGCTCACCCTCGGTGCGCTTGGCGTCGTTTACGGCGACATCGGCACCAGCCCGCTCTACACGCTGCGCGAATGCTTCTCGCCGGAGCATGGACTCGCCCTGACGCCGCAGAACATCCTCGGCATCATGTCCATGGTCTTCTGGGCGTTGGTGCTCGTGGTCACGGTGAAATACGTGCTGTTCGTCATGCGCGCCGACAACAAGGGCGAAGGCGGCATCCTGGCCCTGCTGGCGCTGGCGACCAACAGCCGGCCCGATTCCACCGGGCGGCTGTCCGGCCTGATGGCGATGGGGCTGTTCGGCGCCGCCCTGTTCTATGGCGACGGCATGATCACCCCGGCCATTTCCGTCCTCTCCGCGGTGGAGGGGCTGGAGGTGGCGCAGCCGGCGCTGGAGCGGGTCGTGGTGCCGGTGACCGTCGGCATCCTGATCGCCCTGTTCGGAATCCAGAGCCACGGCACCGAGAAGGTCGGCCGGCTGTTCGGTCCGATCATGGTCGCGTGGTTCGCCACGCTGGGCCTGCTCGGACTGATCGAGCTGGTCAAGGAGCCCCAGGTCCTGGCCGCGCTCGACCCGCGCCACGCCGTCCGTTTCTTCGCCTCGAACGGCTGGATCGGCTTCCTGGTGCTGGGCGCCGTCGTTCTGGCGGTCACCGGGGGCGAGGCGCTCTACGCCGACATGGGCCATTTCGGCCGCCGCCCCATCAAGGTGGCGTGGCTGGCCGTGGTGCTGCCCGCGCTGCTGCTGAACTACCTCGGCCAGTGCGCCCTGCTGCTGAGCGACCCCACGGCGGTGCGCAGCCCCTTCTACCTGCTGGTGCCGGAATGGGGCCTCTACCCGATGATCCTGCTGTCGACCTGCGCGGCGGTGATCGCCAGCCAGGCGGTGATCTCCGGCGTCTTCTCGCTGACCCGGCAGGCGGTGCAGCTCGGCCTGTGCCCGCGGCTGGACATCCGCCACACCTCGCAGGAGGAAGGCGGGCAGATCTACATCCCGCGCGCCAACTGGGGCCTGCTGTTCGCGGTGATCGGGCTGGTCCTGTGGTTCGAGTCCTCCAGCCGGCTGGCGACCGCCTACGGCATCGCGGTGACCGGCGACATGGTCATCACCACCATCCTGGCGCTGGTCGTGGCGCACCGCCGCTGGGGCTGGAGCCTGCCGGCCTGTCTGGCGCTGGGCGCGCTGTTCCTCAGCGTCGATCTGGCGCTGTTCCTCGCCAACGCGGTGAAGATCCCGCACGGCGGCTGGGTGCCGCTGGTCATCGCCGCGGTGACTCTGGGCCTGATGTCCACCTGGCGCCGCGGCCGCGCCGTGCTGAACCGCCGGCTGGCCGAGGATTCCCTGCCGCTGGACGGCTTCGTCAAGCGACACGCCAAGTCCTCCGACATCCAGCGGGTGAAGGGCACGGCGATCTTCCTGACCTCCAGCGCCGACACGGTGCCGATCGCCCTGCTGCACAACCTGAAGCACAATCAGGTGATGCACGAGCGCATCGTCTTCCTGACCGTGATGGTCGAGGACGTGCCCCGCGTTCCGGCCAAGGAGCGCGTCGTCCTGGAGGGGCTGGCCGACGGCTTCTACCGCCTGACGGTGCGCTACGGCTTCTCGCAGGAACCGAACATCCCCAAGGCGCTGCGGCTGTGCAAGGCGTTCGGGCTGGAGTTCGACGTGATGACGACCTCCTTCTTCCTCGGCCGCGAGACGCTGATCCCCCGCATCAACCCGCAGATGGCCCAATGGCGGGAGAAGCTGTTCGTCGTGATGTCGCGCACCGCGGTCAGCGCCACCGACTTCTTCAAGATCCCGCCGAACCGCGTGGTCGAACTGGGCACCCAGGTCCAGCTCTGAAAGGTCCAGCTCTGACACCCGCCGTCGTATTCATGGAAAAAGCCCCTTCCCAACGGAAGGGGCTTTTTCGTGATTGGGAGAAGGTCAGGCTGCGGGCTTGCGCGGTGGATTGACCGGCGCCATCAGCGCCGAAAAACGCTGATCCATGGACTGCAGCCACATCAGCATGATGGACATCTGCCCCTTCAACTCGCGGATGTCGCCCTGAGTGGCATGCTGCATATCGATGAGCTGATCGAGCTTCGACAGGATTTCCGATTCGCGATCCATCACCGAATCCCCTGGGACGCATGCATTGCGATGCAAAACCCTACCACAACCTCCCGCGCCGGTCGAATCCGGAGAGGGACCTAGTTGATCGCCGCGCTCTGCTTGCCGCGGTAGTTCTTCAGGAACTTCTGGAACACGTCCACCTCGGCGACGCGGGAGCGGACGGTGTTGACGTCGATCAGGCCGAGCGCCTGCTCCGGCCGGGTCAGCACGCGGAAGGCGTCGGCGTCGGGACCGTTGGTCATCGCCGAGCCGAATTCCTTGCGCAGCAGGTTCAGGTTCGTGCCGTCACCCGCCAGGGCCAGCGCCACCGCGCGATTCAGGACGAGCTGCGAGGTCGCCGGGTTGATCGGCTGGGTCGGCGGCGGCGGCGCACCGATCAGCTTGTTCAGCGCGAAGGCCGCGGCCTCCCATTTCTGGGCACGCCACGCGATGTCCACCCGCAGCGAGTTGGCCGGCTTGCTGTCGTCCTCGGCCAGCAGCAGCAGCGCCTCGTCGCCGCGGCCCAGTTCGGCCAGCGCCTTGGCCTGCATCAGGCGGCGCTCGCCCACCAGATCCGCCGGCAGGTTCGGAACGTTGGACAGCTCCAGCGCGCGCAACGCGTCCTCCGGCTTGTTGTCGAGCAGGCGGACGGAGGCGAGCCGGGTGCCGACGCGCGCCTTGTCCTCGCCCGACAGGCGGTACTCCACCTGATGCTGCAGCAAGTCGGCGGCGCGGTTCAGCAGGTCCACCGAGATCAGCCGTTCGGCGAGCTGCCGGATGACCTCGTCGCCCGCCTCGCCCACCGGAGTCAGCTCGCGGAACTGGTCGTAGAGCTGAAGCGCCTCGATGGTCGGCAGCTTCTGCGCCCCGTCCTTGTAGAGGTCGGCGAAGATGCGCGACATCTCGCGGGTGATCTCCTCGGCCCGCGGCGTGTCGGCGACCAGGGCGGCGGTCTCCTTCATGGCGTTGAAGCCGTCGGCGTATTGGCCGGCGGCGATCAGCACCTCGCCCATGCGCTGGCGGATCTGCATCTCCAGCTCGTCGCCGCGCCACGTGAAGGTCAACCCGGCCAGCCGCTCCGCCGCGGCGGGCGGCGACATGCGGCCCTCCGCCAGTTGCAGGTTCACCAGCGCCAGCCCGGCCTTGGCCCGGTAATAACGGTCGAGGCTGTTGTAGGAGGCGGTCAGTTGCTCCAGCGCCCGCTCCGGCTCGTTGGTCTGGGCGTAGTAGAGGCCGCGGAGATACTGGACGTCGGGCCGCTCCTCGGCGTCCGTGCCGCCGCGCTCGACGATGCGGTCGAGCAGCCGCTTGGCGAACGGCGCGTCGCCGGTCTTCAGCGCCGCCTCGGCGGCGCGGGTCGCCAGCTTGGTCAGGATCGGGTCGGGGTAGGAGTTGAGGATCGGCGCCGCCGCCTTGAAGCCGGCCTGGGCCGCCGGCCAGTCGTTGCGGTCCGCCGCGATGGCGGCGCGCCACAGCGCAGCCTCGCCGTTGTTGGCGAGGTTCGGATGGGCGAAATCCTCCGCCGCGGCGTCGGTGTTGCCCGCCAGGAAGCGCGCGGCGCCGCGCAGGGCGCGGAATTCCGGCCAGCCTTCCAGATCGGGCTGGGCCTCCTGAAGGACGTCCATCATGCCGATGGCCTCCTGCCCGAAACCGTTCGCCAGATAGAAGCGGGCGAGGTCGAGCTGGGCGCGGGGCCGTTCGGAATCCGGCGCGTTGACGATGTTGAGCTGAAGATTCTGCCGCGCCTCGGTGTAATGGTCGAGGTCGCCCTTCTTCCAGGCCGGCAGGTCGAACAGGCGGCGCCCGGAGGGCACCGGCTTCGGATCGGTCGGCGGAGTCAGTGTGTTCGAAGCGCCGCCGGGCGACGGTCGCGGCGGCAGCGACGCCGTCTGCGCGGGCGCCGCCGGGCGGCTTCCGGCGTCGGCCATCGGCGACAGGTGCAGGCCCCCCGCCGCGGTGACCTCCACCCCTTCCTTGACCGGACGCACGGTGATGGCGTCGGCGATGGGCCGCACGACGACGCCCTGGTAGCTGGGCAACAGTTCCAGGTCGGCGTAGCGGTGCGATTCAGGGATGGCGTTGCCGGGAACCGGCAGCGGCACGACCTGGAGGCGGTCGCCGACGTCGGGATCGGACAGCGTCACCACGGTCGCTGCGTCCGCGGCGCGCACCAGCAGGCGGGCGCCCAGCAGGAAATCCGGCTCCGGGTCGATCTTCAGCTCGAAGGGCGGCGTGCCGGTCAGGCGGCTGGTCGGCGTGATCTTCCAGCTCGTCCCCTGCCGTTCGATCTTCGGCCAGACCAGCGGGCCGATCCGGGTGCGGAAGGCGCTGCCCCCGGTGGCCGGCACCGGCTCGATCGCACCGACCGTCCCGGCGCCGGTCCCCACGGCCTTGCCCGCGCCGATGGGCAGGGGCTTGTCGAACACGATGTAGAGATGGCCGGCGCGCGGGTAGACGGCGATGGACGCCGGGCCGCCCGCGTCGAACACCAGGGTCGGCCCCTGCGGCTCGGCTTTCGCCGGATCGGGTTTCGCGGTTTCGGGTTTGGCCGCTTCGGGCTTGGTGGCTTCGGCCTTGGCGGGCGCGGGAGCCGCCGCGACCTCCTTCGGCGGGGAGGCCGTCGCCGGTCTGGCGGCGGGAGGAGTGGCGGCCGGGGGTGTCGCCGTCGCGGGCGGCGGGGCCGCGGCGGTGGCCGAGGGTGGACGCACCGTGGTCGTGGTGGCGCCGGACGGCGGGGCCGCGTTCGCCGTGTCGGCCGTCGGCAGACCGGCGCGCGTGCCCGGATTCTGCACGTCGATCACCACGGAGCGGCCGGATTTGCTGTCCTTGATCTCGGCGTCCTGCGGCACCGCGAAGGTCACCGCCAGCGCGCCGTTGGCTTGCCGGAACTGCTCCACATTCTGGATGTTGCGCAGGGCCGTCTTGCCAACCGGCGCCAGGTCGGCGGTGCCGTTGCGGTCGAACAGCAGCGTGGCCGAGGCGCCGTCGCGGCGCAGCGTGTAGTTGGCGCCCTCCGGCCAGGTGAAGGACAGGCGGCTCTGATCCGGCGTGTCGGCCGCGCTGACCGTCACCCGCCCCGCGGAGCGCGCCGGGGCGGCGGCGGGCGGCGGCTCGGTCTTGGCCGCTGCAGCCGGAGCCTGGGTTTGGGCCGGGGCCGGGACTGGCGCTTGGGTTTGGGCTTGGGCTTGGGCCGGCGCCTCAGCGGCCGGGGTCAGGTCGAGCGCCACGGCATTGCCGTTGCGGAAACTCTTCAGCGTCACCGGCCGCTTCAGGTCGAAGGTCACCGTCTTGCCGTCGCCGCCGATCCTCACCCCGGACAGATAGCCGGGCAAGGCCGCCACGGTGCGGTCCAGCGCGGCGTTGATCGGCTCGTCGAAGCGGACGACCAGCGTGTTGCCCTCCACCGACGCGCTGTAGCCGGTCTGCCGCGGCCAGTCGAAGACCATGCGCCCGAAGGTCTTGTGGGTGGCGGCGCGCACCGGCACATCGACCGCCCAGGCGGCCGGCGGGACGGCGACCTGGGCGGCGAGCACAGCCGTGGCGGCCACGAAGCCGCTCAGCCAGCGCCGGTGTGCCCCGCCCCGCCCCATCCTTCTCACTCCTCCACGTCCGCATCGGCGGCGGCCGGTCCGGACACCGGCGGCCCCGCCGTCTCCTCGCGCACCACCACATCGACCCGCGCCCCGCCGGGCACCGGATCGATGCCGGGGGCTTCGCTCATCAGGCTGCGCGCCACGAGGTCGCGCTTGTAGCCCGTCTCGCGCAGCAGCGCCGCAACGGCGACCGCGCGCGTCAGGGCGCGTTCCCAGGCCAGCCCCGCGGACTGGTCCTCGCGCTCGGCGTGGCCGACGACCTCGATCCGGTTGCCGATCCGGCCCACCGCCGCGCCCAGCAGATACAGCACCCGCCGTCCCTGGTCGGTGAAGCTGCCGCCGGTCGGGTCGAACATCACATGGGCCGGCAGGCCGATCACCACGCGGTCGTCCTCCCGCCGCACCTCCACCGCCGCCAGATCCTCGTTGGCCGCGGTCTGGGTACGAAGCAGGGCGCTGAGATAATCCAGATTGATCGCCGAATATGACTCCACCGTGGCGGCGTTGAAGGCGGCCTTCGGCTCGGGCGGCGTCGCGGAGGGGGTGACCGCGGTGGACCGGGCCGACGACAGCGACTTGACCAGTCCGGTCCAGCGCTGCGCCTCCGGCTCGCTCATCGAATACATCAGCACGAAGAAGGCGAGCAGCAGCGACATCAGGTCGGTGAAGCTGATCAGCCAGATCGTCCGGTTGTGGCCGCCGCTCTTGTCCTCGGCCTTGGGCAGCTTGGGAAGGCGGATCATCGGCGCCCTCCCCCCGGAAGGTCGTCCATGGCGCGCAGGCTGAACAGCAGGCGGACGGCGCCCGGCGCGCCGCGCTCGATGCCCACCGTGACCGCGTCCGACGGCGCCCCGTCGGCGATCAGCAACCGGGCCAGCGCGCCCGCCCGCACCACCGGGCCGGGCGGCTGGCTGGGACCGCCCGCGCCACCGATGGACAGCAGCGCGTCCAGTTCGATCCGCTCGCCCGGACGGTTTTGCAGAAGCGCGTCGGCCACCCGGTCGATCAGACCGATGCGGTCCGGGCGCAGATCGGCCGTGCCGGGCAGGAACAGCTCGTCGGCGGGCAGGCGCACCTCCAGCAGGCGGCCCGGCGTGACGCTGTCCACCTTCGCCACGGCGATGGCGGTGGCGAACAGGTTGCCCAGCCCGTCCAGCCGCTGCACGGCGAAGACGGTGCCGGCGCGGGAGGCCAGCGGGTCGGCCGGCTCGCGCAGGCGGGGGTCGATGTAGAAGGCGGGAAAGCTGCGCTCCAGCGACACCAGGACCGTGCGCACCCGCTGGGCGGTCTGCACGGACTGGGCGTTCAGCACGATGAAGAAGACGAGCAGCAGCAGGAACAGCGACAGCAGAAGCACGATGCTTCCGTTGTTCGGGTTCGGCCGGCTGCCCGACAGGTCCGGCTTCCTGTGGCCGGGCGCAGCCATGGGATTAATCGAAGCTCGCCAGCAGGCGGTCGATCTCGTCCTGGTCCATGGCGGCGCTGGTCATCTGCGGCCCGTGCAGCAGCCCGGCCTCCGGGTCGTCCGCCGGGCGGTCGGTGGCGAAGTTCGGCGCCGCGTCGGTGTGGACGTCAGCCGCGGCGACCACCGGGGCGGGACGGGTGTGGTTCTGCCGCACCTCGTCGCCGAAGGCCGCGACGATCATGTCGACCTTCGATTCGATGTGCTTGAGCGTGCGCACGACCTTGGAGATGCGCTGGCCGGTGATGTCCTGGAAGTTGCAGGCCTCGAAGATCTTGGTCACCTGCTCGGTCAGCTTGGCGGAATTCTCCGGGTCGATCTGGCCGGAGATGCCGGTGATGACGTCGCAGGCGTCGAAGATGGCGAAGGTGGCCTGTTCCGTGGCGCCGACGACGGCGTCCAGTTCATCGGTGGCGTTGGGGATGTGCTGGTCGCGGATTTCCGCGGGCTGCAGCGCCGCCAGCTCCTGCTTGGCGCTCTCGATGAAGCGGGCGAGGTCGACCACCTCCTTGTAGAGGCGCAGGTCGGTGGCGGAGATGTCGCCGTCCATGCTGCCGAGGATGGAGCGGACGATGTCCGTCACCTCCTCGCGCGACAACGGCTGGGCCGCCTCGGCGTGGGCGGCGTCGAGCTGCTGGCGCAGGAGCTTCTGGTCGGCGAGCGAGGTGGAAACGGGCGGGGCCATGTGCGATCCGATGTGAGCGTTCCGTGGTCTTGTCCGGCCTGCGTGCGATCGGGTGCGTCGGCCGGCCCGGACGCGGGCGCCCGAAGCGGGTCCGACCCAACCTCGCGCCCTCGCACGGCCGCCGCCGACTCGGAGCCTCGTCAGCCTTTCCAACCCTAGTTTCGCTCGGTTAACACGCCGTTAAGCGCCTGAAACGTTGCAACGCAAAGACGGGACGGAATCACACGGCCGGAAGGAAAGCGGAAGCGTTGTTCTGCGCCCGCCCGCCTTCAACCAGCGCTCGCCATTGCCGAACTTTAAAGAGAGCTGCGGCAATTTGTTTCAATTCGAGTCCGCAAACGGACAAAGGGCCGCCCGTGGGGGCGGCCCTTCTTCACCGTGGCGCACACCAACTGTTGGGTTGGGTCACGTTGGCGGTGAATCCGTCAGGGATGACGGGGTTCCGGCGATCAGCTCCCGCTGCTTCGCCCGCCGCCATGGCTGTGTTCGCCGCCCTTGCGGCCCGCTTCCGATGCACGCTCCGGGTCGTTCTTGAAGTTGCCGCCGGACGCCTGACCACCCTTGTGGCCGGCCTCGGAGGCACGCTCCGGGTCGTTCTTGAAGTTGCCGCCGGACGCTTGGCCACCCTTGTGGCCGGCTTCGGAGGCGCGCTCCGGGTCGTTCTTGAAGTTGCCGCCGGAAACCTGACCGCCCTTGTGGCCGGCTTCCGCCGCACGCTCCGGATCGTTCTTGAAGTTGCCGCCGGAGTGCTGACCGCCCGAGCTACGGCCCTGGTTCTGGTCGTTCATCTTGTCTCCTTCCTTTTGCTGTTGGGCAAACTTGCGCTGCCCGAACACACCGGAGCCAACATGAACCGAAGCCGACCGTCGCGGGCCGTCTACCATCCTGACAGTACGTGTACTTATATTCAGTAGGTGCGGCTCCGGCGACGGGTATGACCAACCGCTCGGTCATACCCGCCTCACCGGAACCGCAATCAAAGGGCGTATTCAGTTCTTCGGTGCCGCGGGCACGCCACGCCGTTCGATGAGCGCCGAGGTCAGCTCCTTGGCCTTCAGGGGGTCCATCGCGGCCAGGATCGGCGCCGTCTTGGTTTCCTTCATCTTCTCCACCACCCCCAGAAGGACGGGCATGTCCAGCTCTTCGAAGATGCGGGCGGCCTCCTTGGGCTTCATCGTCTCGTAGATCTTCACGAGGCTTTCGAGTTGGGCCGCCTGCTTCTCGTCGCCCTGCCGCATCAGCTTCTGGATGTCGGCGCGGACCTTGTCCATCTCCTGCACCTTCTGATCGATGCGCTTCTCGGCGGCGGTCAGCAGGGCTTCGCGCTGCTCCAGTTCCTTGGTGCGGCGTTCGATCTCGGCGCGGCGCTCGGCGAAATGCTGGAGAAGCTCCTCGTTCTTCACCGGGCCAAGGGCGGCGTTGTCCGGCGGCGTCGGGTTGGGCGGCGCGCCGTTGCTCGACCCGCCCTGGGCCGGGGCCGGTTCGGGCGAGGGTTTGGCGCCGTTGGCGGCAAGCTGCATCGGCGGGGCCGGAAGGCCGCTCTGCCCCTGGGCCAGGGTCGCCGGGAATTCCGGCAGGCGGGCGTCGCGCGTGGTGATCCGCCACAGGTCGCCGACGCGCACCCCGAGCATCAGGACGGCGACGAAGATGGTCAGCGGCAGGATGCGGAACCGCCATGCCTTCATCTTCTCGCGCATCCGCTCCGACAGCGGACGGCGCGGGACGGCGGGCTTGCGCTTGGCCTTGGCCTTCACCTTGGCCTTCGGCTTCGCCTTGGCGGCGGCTTGGGCCGCCATTTGGGCCGCGGCCTGCGCGGCGCCGGGAGCCGACGGCTGGCCGGCCACACTCTGGCTGGTGCGGACGCCGGTCGGGGTGGCCCCGGCCGGGCGGATCACGACCTTGGGCTCCCCGCCGGCAGCGGCGGTCGCGCCCTTCGTGGTGGTGGCGTCGCTCATCCGACCCCCTTGCCGGCGTTCTCGATGGCTTGCAGAAGTTCACGTTCGGCGCGGGACAGACTCTCGCCCTCGCGCACGATGGGATCGGACACCGGGGCCGGACGCCGCGACAGGGCATCGACCCGCAGCGGATCGACCCGCAATGGATCGGCGCGCAGCGGCTCGTTCCGGAACGCGGCGGAACGCAGCGGCGGCAGGTCGTCGTGATCGTCGTGGCCGTCGTCGTGGAGATCGTGGCCATCGTCGTGGAGATCGTGGTCGTCGTGATCATGGTCGTCGTGACCGTGATCGTCCTCGACGATCGGGCGCGGGGCGACGGCCGGGCGGGAGGCCACGGGCGGACGGGCGGACAGGCCGGGGCGCGCCGCCGGACGCGCTGCGGGGCCCGGCTTCGGGCGCTCCCCGCCGACGTTGCCCAGCCGGTTGGCCATGGCGTCGGCCGCCTCGATCATGAATTCCAGCTCGTCGCGCAGGGTCTGCGCCTTGGCGACCGTGCGCTGCAGGTCGTCGCCGGTGTCGTGGGCCGTCTTCTTCAGCCCGCGCACGCCGGTTTCGGCGCGCGACATGGCCTCGTTCAGGCCGCGCACCAGCTCGGCCATCTCGCCGCGGCTCTCGCGCAGCTTGATGATCTGCCGGTTCAAAATGATCGCGTAGGCGATGGTCGCGGCGAGCAGCCCCACCATCACCAGATCGAGGACGAGCGTGAGGGTCGGGCTCATAGCCGCATGACCTCCTGCTTGGGCAGCTCCCGCTCGATCCGCACGGCGATGTGCCCGCCCTTGCGGCCCATGCGGCCTTGGAACATGGAAACGTCGCCGCAGCGCAGCTCGATGGTGCCGTCCGGCGTGGCGTTCAGAAGGATTCGGGTGCCGACGCGCCAGTTCAGCACGTCGTGCAGGGTCATCGTCACCTCGTCCAGCACCGCGGAGATGTCCACGTCGGTGACCAGCAGTTCCGAGGCGAGGTGGGTTTCCCAGATTGAGTCGCGGCCGAACTTCTCACCCATGAACATCTGGAGCAGAAGCTCGCGCACCGGCTCCAGCGTCGCGTAGGGGATCATCAGCTCCAGGCGGCCGCCGCGATCCTCCATGTCGATGCGCAGCTTGACCAGCACCGCCGCGTTGGCCGGGCGCGCGATGGTCGCGAAGCGCGGGTTGGTCTCCAGCCGGTCGAAGCGGAAGGTGACGGGCGACAGCGGGTCGAAGGCGGCGGACAGGTCGGACAGCACCACATGGACCATGCGCTCCACGAGGTTGCGCTCGATGGTCGTGTAGGGGCGGCCCTCGATGCGCATCGCCGCGGTGCCGCGCCGCCCGCCCAGCAGCACGTCGACGATGGAGTAGATCAGCGCCGAGTCCACGACCATCAGGCCGTAGTTGTCCCACTCCTCCGCCTTGAAGACGGAGAGCATGGCCGGCAGCGGGATCGAGTTCAGGTAGTCGCCGAAGCGCACCGAGGAGATCTGGTCGAGGCTGACCTCGACGTTGTCGGAGGTGAAGTTGCGCAAGCTGGTGGACATCATGCGGACGAGGCGGTCGAAGACCACCTCCAGCATGGGCAGGCGTTCGTAGTTGACCAGCGCCGAATTGACCAGCGCCATGATGCCGGAATTGTCGCCGTCCCCGGCCCCGCCCTGGTCGAAGCCGAGCAGGCTGTCGATCTCGTCCTGGTTCAGGACGCGGGTCGAACCGCCGCCGCCCATGTCCGCCATGTCGCCCATGTCGCCGCCGTCTTCGGCGAGGGCGGCCCATTCGGCGGCAAGGCGTTCTTCTTCGCTCAGTTCCTCGGTGTTGCTCATGGCCCGTTTCCGCCGCCCCTACTGGACCAGCATTTCCTTGAACAGAACGTCCTTGACCTTCACCGGATGGGCGGAGGCGGTGATCCGCATCAGCAGCTCCTGGCGCAGGCGGTACATGCCGGCCGACCCCTTCAGATCCTCCAGCCGCAGTTCGCGCAGATAGACCTGGAAGTTGTCGATGATGCGCGGCAGCACATGCTCGATCGCCGGTATGTCCTCGCCCTTCGCGAGCTGGATCGAGATCTTGATCTTCAGGAAGGCCGGACGCTTGCCGCTGCTGTTCAGGTTCACCAGCATGTCCGGCAGGTCGTAGAAGACCGGGGCCGCGTGCGGATCGGGCTGCGCCGGTTCCGCCGGCACCTCCGCGTGCTCCTCCTTCTTGCCGAGGAGCGAATCGAGCAGGCCGCTGAAATACACGCCCGCCCCGGCGCCGATCAGCAGCACCAACGGCAGGATGACGAAGAGGACCAGTTTCTTGCCGCTGAATTTCTTGCGCGGCAGGCCATCGGTCGGGACGTCGTCTTCAGCGTGCGCGGTCATGGAATCCTAAGCGCGAGCGGTGGCGGAGCGTGGCCTTACCAGCCCAGCAACCCTATCTTTCGGATAGTTAACAAAGCCTTTCAGACAGGGTCCGGGGCTGTGACAGACACGCAACCAAAGGCCGCGGCACGGTTCTTGATTGGGGCATCGCCGGAGAACCCTGTCAACCAAGGAGCGAACGCCCGAACCACGCCCGCAAGCCCCCTTTCCACGATCCCGCCCGCGTCCCCTGCCCGCCGCCTCCCGCGGCGGGAGCCGCCCATGCCCGCCGCCTCCGGCGGAGGGAGCCGTCATGACCCGCGCGCCGCCGGCGCCGCGGCAACGGGACGCTTTTGCCCGGCGGGGGGCGGCATCCCTTGCCATCCCACCGGCAGTTCTTGCCCGGCAGGCGCTTCCCCAACGGCGGCGGCGGCCCTCCATGCCGCAACTCCGGCAGATTCCCGCTTTGGCACGCGCCGTGCATTGCCATTTGCGCCGGTCGGAACGCTCCCCGGCCCGAATGGAAAGAGGCCGCCGATGGAAAACCCGATCTACGTGTCCCTGTCGCGCCAGATGACCCTGCGCCGCCAGCTGGACGTGATCTCGAACAACATCGCGAACATGAACACCACGGGCTTCAAGCAGCAGCGCATGCTGTTCACGGAGTTCCTGGAGCGTCCGGGCATGCACGAGCAGATCAGCTTCGTGCAGGACCGCGCCGTGGTGCGCGACCTCTCGGCCGGCGGATTGATGCAGACCGGCAACCCGCTGGACATGGCGCTGACCGGCCACGGCTACTTCACGGTCGATACGGCGAGCGGCCCGCGTTACACCCGCGCCGGCAACTTCCGCCTGAACGACCAGCGCCAGATCGTCGACGGCGGCGGCCTGCCAGTGCTGGGCGACAACGGCCAGCCGCTCGCCATCCCGAACGGCACCAAGGACATCATGGTGTCCGGCGACGGCACCGTCTCCACCGAGTTGGGTCCGGTCGGCCGGCTGAACATCGTCACCTTCCGCAACGAGCAGCTGATGACCGAGGTCGGGGCCGGCCTCTACGTCAGCGACGAGGAGCCGCAGGCGGCCCCGGCCGACACGAAGGTGGCACAGGGAATGCTAGAGAATTCGAACGTGAAGCCGGTGGTCGAGATGACGGCGCTGATCGAGATCCAGCGCCAGTACCAGTCGAACCAGAAGCTGATCGAGAACGAGCACGAGCGCATCCGCAGCGCCATCCAGAAGCTGGGCCGCACGGCCTGATCGACCGCGTAAAGGAGCAAGAACCATGCGCAGCCTCGCCATCGGCGCCACCGGCATGATCGCCCAGCAGCTGAACGTCGAAACCATCTCGAACAACATCGCCAACGCGACGACGACCGGCTTCAAGAAGCAGCGGGCCGAGTTCCAGGACCTGCTCTACCAGAATTTCCGCCGCATCGGCTCCACCTCGTCGGACGCCGGCACCATCGTGCCGACCGGCGTGCAGGTGGGCGCCGGGGTGCGCGTCGCCGCGGTGGCCCGCGTGCTGGAGCAGGGCAACCTGACGGTCACCGACAACAAGCTGGACGTCGCCGTCAACGGCTCCGGCTATTTCCAGGTGCAGCTCCCCAGCGGCGACACCGCCTACACCCGCGCCGGCAATTTCAAGCTGTCGCCGGAGGGCATCATCGTCACCGCCGACGGCTATCCGGTGCAGCCGGCGATCACCATCCCGGCGGAAGCGGTGGACGTCGCCATCAACGCCTCGGGCGAGGTGATGGTGAAGCTGGACGGCCAGGTGGCCCAGCAGAATGTCGGCCAGCTCCAGCTCGCCACCTTCGCCAACGCCGCCGGCCTGGAAGCGGTCGGCGACAACCTGTTTCTGCAGACCGGCGCGTCGGGCGAGGCGGTCGGCGGCAACCCCGGCGCTCCCGGTTTCGGCCGCGTGGTGCAGGGCGCGCTGGAGACCTCCAACGTCAACATCGTGCAGGAGATCACCACCCTGATCTCCGCCCAGCGCGCCTACGAGATGAACTCCAAGGTCATCAAGACCACCGACGAGATGATGCAGCAGGCCTCGCAGCTCCGCTGATCCCGGCATCGTCCTAAGGCTCGTCTTTGCAAGGAAGTCCCGCCATGTCCCGCCCCGCCCTGCGCATCCTCGGCACCGCCCTCCTCGCCGCCGCCCTCGCCGGCGGCCCGGCGGCCTTCGCCCAGTCGATGGACGGCACCCCGACGACGGCGGCGCAGGCGGTGGTCTACAGCCCGGCCCATGTCGAGGCGGTGCTGTCCGACGCGCTGTCCCGCCAGATCACCACGGGCCGCCTGCAGATGGAGCTGGACAACCGGGCGGTGGAGCTGCGCGCCCCGGCGGGCGCCGGCAGCCTGACGGTGGAGAACCTCTACTACAACCCGGTGCAGGGCCGCTTCGCCGCGGAGATGATCGTGGCCGATACCCGCCCGGCCGTGCGCCTCCCGGTGTCGGGCCGCGCCTACGGCGTGGTGCAGGTGCCGGTGCTGTCGCGGCGCATCGCGCCCGGCGACGTGATCGGCCCGGGCGACGTGGACTGGCAGGACGTGCGCGCCGACCTCGCCGGCAGCGACATCGCCGCCACCGACGCCCAGCTCATCGGCCTGACGCCGCGCCGCGGCGTCCCGGTGAACCAGCCCGTGCGTCTGCGCGACCTGCAGTCGCCGCGGGTCGTCGACAAGGGCGCGCTGGTCACCATCACGCTGGCCACCGAAAACCTGACCCTGTCGGTCCAGGGCAAGGCCCTGCAGGACGGCGGCCGGGGCGACGTGATCCGCGTCGTCAACACCCAATCCAACCGCATCCTCGAAGCGACCGTCGCGGGCCCCAACATCGTCGCCGTGGCAAAGCCCGGCCTCACCGCGAAGTAAGGAGAAAGCTCCCATGCCCGCCCCCAAGACGACCGCCCCCAGGCACACGGTCCGCACGGCGTTCCGCTTCGCTCTGCTCGCCGCCGTCGCCGCCGGTCTGCCCGCCTGCAACGCCATGTCGCGCGTGTCGGACATCGGCTCCGCTCCGGAACTCACCAAGATCAAGGACCCGCAGGCCCAGCCCGGCTACCAGCCGGTCAGCCTGCCGATGCCCACCCCGCTGCCGACGGAGCGCAACCCGAACTCGCTGTGGCGGACGGGCGCCAAGGCCTTCTTCAAGGACCAGCGCGCCGCCAAGGTCGGCGACCTGCTGACCGTTGACATCCAGATCAACGATCAGGCGCAGATGAACAATCAGACCACCCGCACCCGCGGCAACACCGAGAAGGCCGGCATGCCGAGCCTGTTCGGCTTCGAGGGCAAGGCGCTGCAGCGCGCGCTGCCCGACGGGGTGAACGCCGGCAGCCTGCTGGACCTGAACAGCTCGACCTCCAACGACGGCAAGGGCGCCATCAACCGCAAGGAACAGATCACCCTGAAGGTGGCCGCGCTGGTCACCCAGACCCTGCCCAACGGCAACATGGTGATCCAGGGCCGCCAGGAGGTCCGGGTGAATTACGAGGTGCGCGACCTGATCATCACCGGCGTCATCCGGCCGGAGGACATCACCGCGCAGAACACCATCAGCTACGAGAAGGTCGCCGAGGCCCGCATCTCCTACGGCGGACGCGGCCAGATCACCGACGTGCAGCAGCCCCGCTACGGCCAGCAGCTCTTCGACATCATCATGCCCTTCTGAGGACGGTCAGGGGACATCGGGCAGAAACGCAGACGAAGAACGACACGATGGAAGGGGGCCCGAACCCCATTCCATCGCGTTGCATGGCGCGACAGGAACACCCGCATCCCGGCCGGCTTCCACGCATCGCCGAACCAGCCATGCGACACGGACGCGGCACAGGCGTGTTTCGGTGGTCGCGCCACGGTCCAGCCGTGCGCTGCCCGCGCTGAGCCGGCAGTTTCTGCCGCCCGGCGCCTTCTGCCGTCCCCTTCCCTGCCCACCCGGGGCGTGTCACCGCCGTCGTGGGCCTGCACCGCGCCGGGCACGGTCAAGCCGGCCGCAACGGCACGCTGCATGTGGAGGTCTGGCTATCCCCGCCGGCGCACACGGCCCGATGCCCGGATCGCAGGAGGGCGCCGGCCACGCGATGGCCGTGGCGGCGGGTTGGGCAATCGCAAAGCCTGATGCATCAGGCTTTGCGCTCGATGACATCGGGCGGGCCGCTTTTTTTACTTGAGACAGAAAGCGAGATATCCGTTGCCCTCGACCTGACCCGGAGTGGTCAGGATCGAGCCGGAGGATTGGCCGGAAACGGTCATGCTCATGTCGATGCTGCCGTTGCCATCCAGATCGATGTGAGCCGTGGCACCCTTGTAGCCTTCGACGCCGCCCATCTCCTGCCAAGTCAGTTTCGAGACTCCCTCCTTCCAACCCCAGGTGGTCACCCATTCACCCGCCTCCAGGTCGGTGACGGTGGACCAGGTCACGCCGCCGCTGCGGCCATCGACGAAGAATGTGTCCGTGCCCCAGCCGCCGGTCAGGAAGTTGGAGCCCAAACC
The DNA here is from genome assembly GCF_007827815.1 of Azospirillum brasilense. GTDB lineage: Bacteria > Pseudomonadota > Alphaproteobacteria > Azospirillales > Azospirillaceae > Azospirillum > Azospirillum brasilense_C. Next base: position 37,442 of record NZ_VITH01000011.1, on the reverse strand, counting down.
GCCATCCAAGACGTCGTCGCCATTCCGCCCGTCGATCGCGTCGTCGCCCGCAAGCCCGTTGATGAAATCGGCCCGACTCGAGCCCCGGATCGCTTCGCCGGCATCGGTGCCAATGTGCTGGTTCACCACTCCCGCCACCGGACCGGTGTAAGCGGCCATCGCGGTCTCCACACTGGCACCGCCGGTCGTGACGGCGACACGGTTGGTCGGATCTTTTCTGTAGTCGATGGTCGCTCGGGTCTGGAGCAGAGCTTCGCGGTTCAGATAATAGCCCAACGCCTCGTTGACATCCGGAGTGTTCAGATGCGTAATTTTCATACGATCCGTAAACGCTTCCCATGATAAATTCCCAATAAAACCGGGAGCCTTTGGAAGCAAAGAAATAATACTGTCATATGAATGGACCGAATCGGATAAAGTAATTTTCTCAATCTTGAACTGAGGATCGAGATAATTGAGGACATACACCAACTGACCCGACTTCGTGTCGCCAACCACCAAATGGCGCCCATCGATCGTCGCCGCGTACGTCGTCGGTCTGCTGACACCGATTCCCGATGCGATCAATTGATCGGAAGAACCACCCGAGTCGGCAATCACAATCGCTCCCGGTGATTGAATCGAATAAGTATCGTCCCCAGCGCCGCCAAGGAAGAAAACGAAGTCAATTCCATATCCACCGTAAAATACATCATTGCCTTGCAGACCGAAAAACACCGTATTTGATGAGGCGGCCATGGCATCGCCGTCCTTGGAACCGATGCGCTCAGCAAATCTCAATGCCATTTCCCGATTCCTTCATCATCAGATGATCAGCTTGCCAGCGCTTAACTTGCCCTTCACCGCTCGGCGCTTCACCGGCCTGTGCCCAACGTTGTGATCTCATCAGGACCAGCACCGCCACGGCTCGTTGTCAGGCATACCGAAGTGCTCACACCCGCCATCAAGTTCTACCAAAGCGGGTACGAAAAGGAAATTCAAAACCGTTTATGACCAATGGCGGGTGCGGCGGCGTGGTGCGCCCCTCAAGGATTGAGAGGGGACGCTCTTGGAGAGCAGGGCCGAGCAGCAGCGGCCATCGTTTCGGGTGGGTGGCGACCCTCTTCCCGCCGGGCCCGGGCGGCCCGTCACCCGCCCCCGGCCAGAAGCGCCTCGTAACGCCGGACGGTCTCCCGCATCTCCTCAAGGATCTGGCGCTGCTCCTCGTTCACCGCCCGGACGCGCTCCGCGTCGGCGCGCGCCTGCTCGGCATGAAGCCGGGCCTCCTCGGCAAAACACCGGGTCGCCTCATGGAGTTGCCGCGCCAGTTCCTCGGAGAGGCGCGCCTCCTCCGCCGACCGCCGGGCCATCTCGGCGGATCGGCGAAGCTCCTCGTCCAGAATGCGCGCCTCCTCCGCTTCCTGGCGCCGCGTTTCCCCGGTGATCCGCCCCTCTTCCGCGATCAGCCGGGCCCCTTCCGCTTCGACATTGCGCTGAAAATGCGCGACCCGTTCCTCTTCGGCCTCCTCCCGCATCCGCTCCGCCCCGATGCGGGCCTCTTCGGCCCGGCTGCGCCGCACCTCGCTGCGCCGACGCCAATCCTCGGCATCGGGGTTCTGCGCCTCAGGGTGGTTCGCGGGTTGATGGGCCTGGGCCATGGGGCTTCCCTTTCAGCAGGCGGTGAGACCCTTCCAACGCCTTTTCGGCGGAGCGCAGGCGCTCATGGGATTGGTCCAGGAGGCGCTTCCTGCGTGTCTGCGCCTCACGGACCAGGGCCTGCAATGTCTCGATCCGCTTCAGGACATCCATTTCACCGTCAACAGGCCGTTCTGGCAACCCGCACCATCGGGTTGTGGAGGACCGACCCGGGCGAGCAGCCGGACGCGCGAAAGCGCCACACCAGAAGGTGAGGCGCCATCGGAAGACGTTCGTCGTTTGGTGGCGGCGGCGGCAGAGAGGGGCAAGCCGTTTCCCAGGCTGGCCGGGACCGGCCGGAGCCGGTAGCGTGACGGTTCATTGCAGCGGGCCCGCGGCCGGCCCGAGCGAACCAAGCTCCGACAGAGGGGCGGGCCGCAACCTCCTCAGCACGCCGTCGGGAACTCACCCCGACACCGTCCCAGAACGGACAAAAGCCCCCGCCGGGATCGGAGGAGGCTTGTCCTTGGGCACGGCCGGAAGCGCCGGAAATGAACCGGCGCGTCAGTCGTCGCGCTGGGTGCGCTCCATGCGCTCGTGCCGCTCCTGGGCTTCCAGGCTCAGCGTCGCGATGGGACGGGCGTCGAGGCGGCGGACGGAGATGGGCTCCCCCGTTTCCTCGCAATAGCCGTAGGCCCCATCCTGCAACCGCTCCAGCGCCGCGTCGATCTTGGAGATCAGCTTGCGCTCGCGGTCGCGGGTGCGGAGTTCCAGCGCCCGGTCGGTTTCGGCCGACGCACGGTCGGCGATGTCCGGTTCCTGGATGCCGCCTTCCTGAAGGCTGCTCAGGGTCTCGCTGGATTCAGCCAGCAGCTCCGCGCGCCAGCGCAGCAGCTTCTGGCGGAAATATTCCCGCATGACGGGATTCATGAACTCCTCGTCTTCCGACGGGGTGTAGTTCTTAGGCAGAAGCGGAGACGACATCCGAGAGCATCCAACGCAAAAGGGTGATCCGGGCGGCGCGGAGTATAGGTAGGCGCACCGGCAACCGCAACCCCGCGCTTCGCCTATCGAAGCACGAACAAGCCCTTGGAGAAGCAAAGTTTTGTGAAACCGCCGGCGATGGCCGTACGGCCGATGCCGAAAAGCCGATCCTATGGCCGCAATGGCCGGCGGCCCCGGCCGCCCGACGCCGGCGCCGCGGCCTGCGGCGCTGGGAAAGGCGCTCAGGGGGTGAGCTTCGCCAGCTCGACCTGGGCGCGCAGGTCGATCTGGTCAAGAATGTCGGCCAGACGCGGATCGTCCACATGGACGCGCCGCGACTGCACCACCTTCACGAGGTCCATCAGCTTCTGCGCCGGAAGCGTGCCGGCCAGAAGCCCGTGCTGGATCTCCTCCAACTTGTCGAGCATCTCCTCGGCGCGCATCTTGCCGCGCGAGGCGCGGGCCGTGGCGTCGTCCACCTCCTGCAGCGCCAGCACGCTGGCGATGCCGGCCAGCGGCGCCGCCGCATGGACGCCCTGCGCGGTGTTGGTCTCGCCGACGAGCTGCTTGGAAAAGGACGCGCCGGACGAGCCTTCGGCCTTCCCCGTGCGCCGGACCGAGCTGCTGCCGCGAAGTTTTCCGGGGCCTTCGACTTTCATGTTCCGTGCAACCGGTTTCGGAAAAGCGCGATACTCTAGATGGAAGCACCTTAACATCCGGTCAAGGTTTGCCGCAATCGGGCAAAAATTGCCCCGCTTCCGTGACATAAAGCGGTCGGACGCGGTGCCAATTTCCGGCCTTTTCATCGGCCGCCGCCGCTTCCCCTTGCCGATCCTGCCCTTTGCCTGCCGTCCGCGCGTCTGGCACGCCATTTGTATAGGAAGGGACAGCCGTTGAGGAGTGTTCCCGCCATGACCGCCACCGCCCTGCCCCGTGCCATCATGCCGCGTGCCGCGACCGTGCTGCGCGCGGTCGCGATGCTGGCCGCGCTCGCCGCGGCGCTGCTGGCGCTGTCGGCTCCGGCCTCGGCCTCCTCGGCGCGGATCAAGGACGTGGTGGACGTCGAGGGCGTGCGCGACAACATGCTGATCGGTTACGGCTTGGTGGTCGGCCTGAACGGCACGGGCGACAGCCTCAACAACTCGCCCTTCACCGAGCAGAGCTTGGTCGGCATGCTGGAGCGGATGGGCGTCAACACCCGCGGCACCAACCTGCGCACCAAGAACGTGGCGGCGGTGATGGTGACGGCGACCCTGCCGCCCTACTCCGCCCAGGGCACGCGCATCGACGCCACCGTGTCGGCGATGGGCGATTCGAAGAGCCTGCTTGGCGGCACGCTGCTGGTCACCCCGCTGCTGGGCGCCGACGGCGAGGTCTACGCCGTGGCCCAGGGGCCGATCGCGGTGTCCGGCTTCTCCGCCCAGGGCCAGGGGGCCAGCGTGACGCGCGGCGTCCCCACCTCCGGCCGCATTTCCTCGGGCGCCATCGTCGAGCGCGAGATCCAGTTCTCGCTGGCCGAGCTGCCGGTGCTTCGCCTGTCGCTGCGCAACCCGGACTTCACCACGGCCCAACGTGTGGCCACCGCCATCAACATCCAGCTCCGCGGCAACCGGGCCCAGGCCACCGACCCGGCCTCGGTCCTGCTGAGCGTGCCGGAGGCCCGGCGCGGCGACATCGTCGGCCTGATCACCGAGATCGAGCAGCTCCGCATCACCCCCGACCAGGTCGCCCGCGTGGTGGTGGATGAAAAGTCCGGGGTGATCGTGATGGGCGAGAACGTCCGCATCTCCACCGTCGCCATCGCCCAGGGCAACCTGACCATCCGCGTCACCGAGACGCCGCAGGTCAGCCAGCCCGGCCCCTTCAGCCAGGGCCAGACCGCCGTGGTGCCGCGCACCGACATCCAGGTGGACGACCAGTCCAACAACCGCCTCGCCGTGATGAATTCCGGGGTGACGCTCCAGGAGTTGGTACAATCCTTGAATGCGCTTGGCGTGGGCCCCCGGGACATGATCGCCATCCTTCAGTCGATCAAGGCCGCCGGAGCCCTGCAGGCGGAGATCGAGGTGATCTGATGGATACGACGCTTTCCCTTCCCGGCCTTCCGCCCCCGCGCCTGCCCGCGGCCGCCGAGCGCGCCCAGGGGAACGCCCAGGGCAACGCGCAAGGGGGCTTCCGGACGGCGGTGCGGACCGATCTGGTCGATCCCAAAGGCGCCGAGAGCAAGGTGGACCCGGCGATCCGCGCCAAGATCCGCCAGTCTGCCAACGAGTTCGAGAGCGTCTTCGTCTCCCAGATGCTGGGCCACATGTTCGACGGGATCGAGGTGGACCAGACCTTCGGCGGCGGCCATGCCGAGGAGATGTTCCGTTCCATGCTGACCAACGAGTACGGCAAGCAGGTGTCCCGCAGCGGCGGGTTCGGCATCGCCGATCAGGTTTACCTCGAGCTTCTGCGCGCACAGGAGGGCACCCATGGATAAGGTCGACGTCCGTTTCCCGCAGCCGTCCAAGGCTCCCGCCGCCAATCTGCCCAAGAACGCCGAGGAGCGCGCCGCCGCCCTGGTCGAGCTGATGGACCGGCTGAGCGCGCATCTGGCGCGCGAGACCGAGGCGGTCATGCGCCACTGCACCAGCGCCGAGCTGGCCCGGCTGGGGCGCGAGAAGCAGCCGATGATGCTGGTCTACGAAGAGGTGTCGCGCCTGCTGCGCGTGGACCGCGAGGGCATGGCCGCCCTGCCCGACGAGGCCAAGGCCGCGCTGCGCGAGGCGACGCGCGGGTTGTACGAGGCCTCCGCGGCCAACGCCGACGCGCTCCGCCGGAACAGCGCGGCGCAGAAGATCCTGGTGGACACCGTGGTCGGCGCCATCAACCGCGCTCGGCAGACCACCACCCCCGCCTATGGCACCGCCCCGGTTCCGCCGCGCGCGACCTACGTCACGCCGAGCCACGGGCCATCCACCTCCGCCACGCTCAACACCCGGCTCTGACGCCGCCGCAGGCACCGGACTCCGTCGCAAGGGCCGTCCGACCGGGCGGCCCTTGCCGCGTTTCCGGGTCCGGCAAGAAGCGCCGGCCACCCGGCGGAATTTGCCGCCCGGCGGACGGAACTGCCGGGCACGGGACGGCGAGCGGACCCACCGGCACCGGCCGGGAACTGGCCCGTTAGTTGCTTCCGGATGGGGTGCACTTGTCCGCTTCGGGGAATCCCTTCCATGGCCATCCAAACGAACACCGCGCCCTCCGCGTTCGAAAGCCTGGTCCGGGGCCAGACCTCGTCCAGCCAGAACACGGCCCCGCGAAGCGACAAGTTCGCCTCCATGATGGATCGGCTGATCACCGAGGCCGCCACCCGCAAGCGCGATCAGGTCCAGGCGGAGGCCTCCGCCCAGGAGCGCCGCAGCGCCGCGGCGAGCGCCGCCGACCAAGCCGCCGCCGATCGGACGGCCGCCAACCGGGCCGCCGAGCGCAAGGCCGCGGAACGCAGCCCGCCTCCTCGCCCCGACCCCATCCGCGCGGAACCGGCCAAACCGCGCCAGGCCGCCGACGCGAACACCCAGGCCGACGCCCGCGCCGCCCGCAAGGACGAGGCCCAGCGCACCGCCGAGCGGAAGGACAGCCGCGCGTTCGACGCGGCCAAGGCCGGCGACTCCGCCCACGCGACGCGCACCGAACGGCGGGAGGCCGCCGCCTCGGCCCACGCCACGGCCAAGGAGGCGAAGGCCGCAAACGCCAAGGCGGCGCTCGATGATGCGGCCAAGGCGACGCCCGCCGGCGTCACCACCGGCGCCGACCTTGCCGCCGACACGGCCGGGACGCTCCTGCCGGACGACGCCAACGACGCGACGGGCGACGGTGGCGCCCGGGACGGAGCCGGCGGTCAGGGCGACGACGGGACCGGCGAGGCGGTGATCCTCGACTTGACCGTCACGGTGACCGAGACCACCGTGGAGATGGTCACGGCCGACCAGTCCGCCGTCCTGACCGACCGCGAGGCCGCCCTGGCGCTGGCCGTCGCCCCGCTGGTCCCCGCCCCGCTGGCCAACGGGCGGCCCGACGACGCGGCCGACAAGGCGACGGAGGACGGCACGGTCGAGGCGACGGCCGCGACAACGCCGCCCGCCGCCCCGGTTCCGGACGACGAGAAGGCGCCCTTGGCCGGTGCCCCCGCCACCGATGCCGCCTTGGCCGCCGCGGAAGCCGCCGCGGCTGCCCTGGCCGCCGCCGGCGCTCCTCATCCGGACGGCAAGACCAAGCCCGCCGCCGACGAGACCGTGACGGCGGCCGCGGCGGCCAAGCCGGTTGCGCAAGCGACGCCAACGCCGGTTGACGCGGCACCGGTCCAGGCCGTCCCGCAGCCCGAGCTGCCGGCGCACCACGCCGAGGCGAAGGACGCCGCCAAGGACAAGCCGGCGACGGCCGATGCGCTGTCCTCCGGCGCGCTGCCCGTCGCCGACCTGCCGAACGACGACAGCGCGCCGCTTCCGCAATCCCCGAATGAGCTTGCCGCGGCCAAGGCTAAGGGCGCGACACGGACCGGGGCGGACGGCGACGCCGGTGCCAACGCCGGCAACCGCGGCAACCCGGACCCGAACGGCAACGCCGCGTCCCTGGCCCAGCCGCCGGCACCCCAGGCACCGCTTGCCGACCCGGCAAAGCCTGCCGGGCAAAGCGCGTTCCTCAACGCCGCCGCTGCGGCCGCTGCGGACGCGCCGCCGCCGGCCGACGGCGCCCCGCACGCCACCACCCCGACGCACGCGGTTTTCGCCGGGATCGAGGGCACCCACACGGCGAGCGGCGTGGAGACGGGGCTGACCACGACGCAACTCCGCCCGTCCCGCGGGTCCGCCGGTCTGCCGATGGGCGTCCAGGAGCAGGTGGCCGTCCACATCAGCAAGAACGTGTCGGACGGTAACGACCAGTTCACCATCAACCTGCGCCCCGCCGAGCTGGGCCGCATCGACATCAAGCTGGACATCGGCCAGGACGGGCGGGTCACCGCGTCGGTCGCCGTGGAAAAGGCCCAGACCCTCGAACTTCTGCAGCGCGACAGCCGCAATCTGGAACGCGCCTTGCAAGATGCCGGGCTGAAGGCGGACAGCAACAGCCTCAACTTCAGCCTGCGCGGCGAAGGCGGCCAGTCGTTCCAGGAGTCGGGACGGCAGGGCGGCTCGGGCCGACGGGGCCGCGGCTTCGGTGGCGGCACGGGCGAGGTGGAGGATGCGCAGGCCGCCTACACCCTGACGCTGGCCCCGGGCCGCGTCGATATCCAAGCCTGATTCAGACCAGCTGCAGCCATTCCAGCGAAGGACGACGACCATGGCCACCACCAACACCGACTACGGCAGCAGCTGGAACACCAACCAGACCAAGACCAAGACCGACACTTCCACCAAGACCACCAAGACCGCCGACGAGCAGAAACTCGACACCGCGGTGAAGGGGCTGGGCGACAACTTCGAGCATTTCCTGAAGCTGCTGACCACGCAGATGCAGAACCAGGACCCGCTGAAGCCCATGGACACGAACGACATGACCAAGCAGTTGGTCGATTTCGCGAACGTGGAGCAGAACATCGGCACCAACAGCCGGCTCGACAAGCTGCTGAAGCTGCAGAACGCCTCGACCAACTCGACCAACCTCGCCTATCTGGGCCGCACGGTCACCTTCGAGGGCGACAGCTTCGACTACACCCAGGGCATGACGGCGGCCCCGCTGGCCTACGAGCTGGAGAAGTCCGCCAAGTCGGTGCGCGTGGACATCCTGGACAGCAAGAACCGCGTCGTCCGGTCGATGACCGGCGAGACCGCCGCCGGCACCAAGCACGTCGTGAACTGGGATTTCAAGGACGACGGCGGCAACGCCGTCCAGCCGGGCCAGTACCGCCTGAACATCGCCCCGGTGTCCGAGAAGAAGGACGACATCATCAAGGCGACCCCCTTCACCTTCGGCACGGTCAGCGGCATCGGGTCCAACAAGGACGGCGAAACGGTGATGTCCGTCGGCAGCGTCGAGGTTCCGCTGTCCAAGCTCTCCAAGGTGTACTGAGGGCGTCCCGCCCATCCGCTTCGGCGTCTTCCGAAGGCATGGTCAAAGGCATGGTCAAAGGCATGGGCAGAGGTCCGGACGGGCCTATGCGCCATGCCTTTTATGCTTAAAACATTAACCCTATCGTTTAGGCTTTTGTTAAGCGGAGAAGGGGTAGGTTACCACCAAATCGTGGAATACACTGCTGATGGTGGAGCGTCCGCGCATGTCATCTCGCGAGCTTGAAATGAGCGACGATGGCTCCAGTGGAGCGTCGGTCATCGGTCCAGCAGGACGGCCGATGACAGAAAATGATCTTCCCCCTCCGGACACCAAGCGCTGGGTGATGCGGCGCAAGGCGGAGGTTGTGGCCGGCGTGCGTTCGGGGCTGATCAGCCTTGAGGAAGCGTGCCGCCGCTACACCCTGTCCGTGGAGGAATTCCTGTCCTGGCAGCGGCTGATCGACAGCCACGGCATGCGGGGTCTGCGGGCCACGCGGCTGCAGGACTATCGTGGGAACCAGCCGCCGCCGTCCGTGCGCAGCCGCATGGCCAGCACCGCCGCCGAATAAGCGACTCTCCGCTCGCCGTCCGTCCGGACCAGACCGCCGCAGGCCCGCCCTGCGGCGTCGTTGTTTTGTGTTCCGGCGCAGGAACGGAGCGTGTTTTCCGCCCCGACATTTTGCGTCCGGGGAGCTTTGCAATTTTTGCGTGGCAGGTATCGCTTTCGTTCCCGCCCCGCAAAGATTAATGCAGGGCAACGAAGCAACCCGCGACGGGAGTTCACCACCCCATGCGCTATCTGGACGATCTGACCCCCGGCGACCGTTTCACCGGTGGCCCGGTGACCGTGACGGAGGAGGACATCGTCGCCTTCGCGCGGCAATTCGACCCGCAACCCTTCCACCTCGACCCCGAGGCGGCGCGGGACAGCGTCTTCGGCGGGCTGGCGGCCAGCGGCTGGCACACCGCCGGGCTGACCATGCGGATGATCGTCACCGGGGACGGCGCGCTCGCCGGCGGCTTCGTCGGGATGGGGGTGGAGGATATCCGCTGGCCCCTGCCCACCCGCCCCGGCGATGCATTGCGCATCGAGAGCGAGATCCTGGAGGTCCGCGTCTCGGCCAAGCGCCCCGACCGCGGCATCGCCCGCGTGCGCACCACCACGTTCAACCAGGATGGCGCGATCGTTCAGCAGATGACCGCCAACCTGCTCGTCCCCCGCCGCCCCGGCGCCGATGAGGCGTGATCGCGCAAGCAGAGCCCCGAACGCACAAAGGGCCGCCCGAGGGCAGCCCTTTTGTGTGCGTCGCTGTCGTGCCGTTGTCCTGGGAATGGTGGGCGCACAAGGACTCGAACCTTGGACCCGCTGATTAAGAGTCAGCTGCTCTACCAACTGAGCTATGCGCCCATTCCCATCCGGGGACCGAAGCACCCGGAGGCATGAAAGGGGTCTTGGGAGCGATCCCTTTCGATCCGGAAAGTGATGGTGGGCGCACAAGGACTCGAACCTTGGACCCGCTGATTAAGAGTCAGCTGCTCTACCAACTGAGCTATGCGCCCATCACTTCTCGTTCACACCGGCACCGAAGCCTTCGTCTCTGCGTCAGGGGGTGCCTGACCGTATCGACTAGGGTTCCTGTCCGGCCAAGCCGTCGTCCCGGCCGGTGTGGCGCGGTTTATAACGAAGGGTCCGGGGCTTGTCGATACCAAAATGGATAGGATCGCATTTTTTTGACAGGGCTCGTTCCGGCTCCGCACACACCCTTCGCAGCCGCCTTCGGGAGGGTCTTTGGACCGCCTTCTTTGACAGCCGGCCAAGCCCGGCGCTATCACCCTTCCCCAGCGATTGGGAGGAGCGGGGACGATGCAGGGCTGGACCGAGGGCTATGTGGGCGGGATCGGCTACATCCACGCCTTCTACCGGGAATTGTCGCCGGCGCTGCTGTCCTTCGCGCTGACCCTGCGCGGCTGGCGGCCTCCGATGGACCTCGCCGGGTCCTTCGCCTGCGCAGAGATCGGCTGCGGCCACGGGGTGAGCAGCGCCGTCCTGGCCGGCTGCCATCCCGACGCCCGCTTCGAGGCGGTGGACTTCAACCCCGGCCACATCGCCGGCGCCCAGCGCCTCGCCGCCGAGGCCGGGCTGGGCAACGCCGCTTTCCTGGAAGAGAGCTTCGCCGATTACGCCCAAAACGGGACCAAGGATCTGGACATCGTCACGTTGCACGGTGTCTGGTCCTGGGTCAGCGCGGAGAACCGGGCGATCCTGGTGGACCTGCTGAAGCGGCGGCTCAAGCCCGGCGGGCTGGTCTTCGTCAGCTACAACGCCCTGCCCGGCACGCTCGCCTACATGCCGCTGCGCCGCGTCCTGGTCGAGCATTGCGCCGACCGCACCGGCCCCCTGCCGGAGCGGATCGAGGAGGCCGTGGCCTTCGCCAGCCGCCTGACCGCCCTCAACGCCGGCTGGTTCGCCCAGGCCGACGCGCTGCCGGCGCGCCTGGACTCGCTGAAGCGCAAGTCGCCCAACTACATCGCCCACGAATACCTGAACCGCGACTGGACCGCCTTTTACCACGCCGACGTGGCGCGGGAACTGGCCGCCGCCAAGCTGGACTTCGCCGGCCCCGCCGTCCCGATGGAGCAGATGGACGAGCTGTCCCTGCCGCCGGACGCCCTGCCCCTGCTGGCCGAGGCGCGCGACCCGGCCTACCGCGAGACCTTGCGCGACCTGCTGACCAACCGCGCCTTCCGCCGCGACCTCTTTGTGAAGGGGGCGGAGCGGCTGACCGCGGCGGAGCGGCGGGACCGGCTGCGCGCCACCCGCTTCGCCCTTCTCGTACCGCCCGACGACCTGCCGGAGATGGTGCTGGCCCCGGTCGGGCGCGTGCCCCTGCCGCAGGACCTGCACGGCCCGCTGGCCGAGGCGCTGGCCGCCGGCACCCCGACGCTGGGCGAGTTGGCCGCCCTGCCCGCCCTCGCCCGCCACGGCGAGGAGGCGGTGCTGCGTGCCCTGATGATCCTGACCAGCCTGGCGCTGGTGGCGCCCGCCCTGCCCGAGGCCGGTCAGGCGGCGCGCGCGCTCCAGGCCGACCGCTTCAACGCCGCCATCCTGGACCGCAACCGCCGCGACGACACGCTGGACACTCTGGCGTCACCCGTCCTCGGCTCCGGCGTCGCGGTGTCGCGGCTGGAAGCGCTGTTCCTGCTGGCCCGGCGCAGCGGTGCCGACCCCGCGGCGACCGCTTGGGAGGCCCTGTCGGCCGATGGGCTCGCCCTGACGCGCGACGGCGCGCGGCTCGATGGCGAGGAGGCCAATCTGGCGGAGTTGCGCGCCCGCTTCGACCGCTTCACCCGTCTGCGCCTGCCCACCCTGCACCGTCTCGGCGTGGCGTGACCGGCGTCAGGTCCGGAACCAGTCGAGACAGCCAGTCGGCAGCAGCGTGTTGCTGACCAGCAGGGCGCCGTGCCGGTAGAGCGCCGCCGCGCTGCCGCCCTCGCCCAGGTCGATGGCCCAGAGCTGGCCGGAAGGGTCCTGCCAGACCGTCCGCCCGTCCACCGCCGCCACCGCGGCGAAGACATCCGTCGCCGTCGTGCCGGGCTGGAACAACACCATCACCGTGGTCACGCCGGGCGGCGGCAAGGCGGCGACCGGTCCGGCGACCAGAACCGCCAGCGTCAGGACGATGGGCGTCAGGACGATGGGCGTCACGGCGACCGGCGCGAGGCGACCACCCCCACCCGCTCCCCCGCCGCGCCGCAACCGCCAGCCCGCCGCGACGACGGCGACTCCGAAGACGACGAACCACAGCAGGTCCCACAGCAAGGGATTTGCCGAGTCCATGCGGATGCGGTGGATGCCGAGAATCCAGTGGGACAGGACGCCGTCGATGATGTGCCAGACGCCGAAGCCGATCAGCGCGTTGGCGGCCAGGAGACGGTCCGCCCCCGCTTCGGCGAAGCGGCGCCGGCTCCGCCACAGCAGCCACAGACCGCCCGCCGCGACGAGGTACATCGCGGCGTGGAACAGGCCGTCCGCCAGGATCTGGACGCGGATGTCCTGGACGGCGGACGATTCGACGGCCGACAGCAGGTGATGCCACTGCAGCACCTGATGCAGCAGAATCCCGTCGAAGAAGCCGCCGAGCGCGAAGCCCAGCAGGTATCCCGCCCAGGAAAGCCCGGTCGCGGCCTGTGCCGGTGACGGAGGATAAGTCGTGTCTGTGGACATGGCCCGACAACCGCCGCGGGCGCGGACGGGTTCCGCACCCGGCGCCCGAACGGTGGCGGGCTCTTCAGCCCCCGACCAGCCCGGCCTCGTCCGCCGCGCGGTCGAACTGGAGCGCGGCAAGCCGGGCGTAAAGACCGCCCTCGCGGACCAGATCGGCGTGGCGCCCGGTGGCGACGACGCGCCCCTGCTCCATCACCACGATCCGGTCGGCGTTGAGGACGGTCGCCAGACGGTGGGCGATGATGATGGTGGTGCGCCGGGTCATCAGCTTGTCCAGCGCGTCCTGCACCATGCGCTCGCTCTCCGCATCGAGCGCGCTGGTCGCCTCGTCGAGCAGAAGCACCGGCGGGTCGCGCAGGATGGCCCGCGCGATGGACAGGCGCTGGCGCTGCCCGCCGGACAGCCGCACGCCCTTCTCGCCGAGGAAGGTGTCCAGCCCTTCCGGCAGGGCCTGCAGGAACTCCAGCGCGTGGGCGGCCTCGGCGGCGGCGAGCACCTCGGCGTCGCTGGCGTCCGGACGCCCGTAGCGGATGTTTTCCCAGGCGTTGGCGGAGAAGACCACCGGGTCCTGCGCGACGAGGCCGAGCCGCCGCCGCACCTCCACCGGGTCGGCGTCGCGGACGTCCACCCCGTCGAGGGTGACCGCCCCGGCCTGCGGGTCGTAGAAGCGCAGCAGAAGCTGGAACACCGTGGATTTGCCGGACCCCGACGGGCCGACCAGGGCCACCGTCTCGCCCGGCTCGATCTCCAGCGAGAAGTCCTTGAGCGCCGCCCAGTCCGGCCGCGACGGGTAGTGGAAGCGCACGTCGCGGAAGGACAGCGCGCCCTGCGCCGGTTCCGGCAGGGCGCGCGGGTTGGCCGGGGCGCGGATCTCCGGTTCGGTGTCGAGCAGGTCGAACAGCCGCTCCGTGGCGCCGGCGGCGCGCTGCAGGTCGCCGGCCACCTCGCTGATCGCCCCGACCGAGCCGGCGACGACCACCGAATAGATGACGAAGGCCGAAAGCTGCCCGACCGTCAGCCGCCCGGCCAGCACGTCGTGCCCGCCGATCCACAGAATGAGGCCGACGGAGCCGAAGACCAGCACGATGACGATCATCGTCATGATGGCCCGCACCGTCACCCGCCGCCGGGCGGTGGCGAAGGCGTCCTCGACCCGCCCGCCGAACAGGCTGCGGTCGATGGTTTCGTGCGTGTAGGCCTGCATGGTGCGGATGGCGCCCAGCGTCTCCTCGACGAAGGAGCCGAGGTCGGCGATCTTGTCCTGGCTCGCCCGCGACAGGGCGCGCACCCGACGCCCCAGGATGATGATCGGCAGGATGACCACCGGCACGCCAAGGAACACCAGCCCAGCCAGCTTCGGCGAGGTCACCAGCAGCATCGCCGTGCCGCCGACGAACATCAGCGTGTTGCGCAGCGCGATCGAGACGGAGGACCCAACCACGGTCTGCAGCACCTCGGTGTCGGTGGTCAGACGCGTCAGGATCTCGCCGGTCTTGGTCGTTTCGAAGAAGCCTGGGGACAGCGTCACCACATGGCTGTAGACGGCGCGGCGGATGTCGGCCACCACCCGCTCGCCGATCCAGCTCACCAGATAGAAGCGCCCGAAGGTCGAGGCGGCCATCAGCACGATGACCACCAGCAGCACCAGGAGCGCCCGGTCGAGCAGAGCCGAATCGCCCGCGACGAAGCCTTGGTCCACCAGGACGCGCATGCCCTGCCCCAGCCCCAGAACGGTCCCGGCGGCCACGGTCAGGGCCAGCATGGCCCCCAGGATCTGCAGCCGGTACGGCCACAGGAAGGGAAAGAGCCGGCGCAGCGGCGACAGGTTGCGTCGGCGCGTTGCGGCGGAAGGCGTCGCTTCGGACACCGGATCGGACTTCGACGACGGACGGGACACCGGGGCTCCCCAGCGGCAGGACGATGTGCAGACGGTGCACGGAGGCAAACCCGGCATATAGCAAGGGGGGGGCCTATGAACAAGGTATGGTGCGGCCGGCGGATTGAACCGGGCGGACACGACGGCACGGCATCACGGCGGTCCGCAAGAACCGGCCGCCTTTTCCGGCGCAGGAACGCGGTTGCATCATGCCGCATGCTTTGCTATAGACCGCGCTCGCTTTGCAGGAACCCCGGCCATGAAGACTGATATCCATCCCGACTACCACGAGATCAACGTGGTGATGACCGACGGCAGCACGTTCAAGACCCGCTCCACGATGGGCAAGCCGGGCGATACGCTGCGCCTCGACATCGACCCGAAGTCGCACCCGGCCTGGACCGGCGTGCAGAAGCTGCTGGACACGGGCGGCCAGATCGCCAAGTTCAACAAGCGCTTCGCGAGCTTCGGCCTGAAGAAGTAATCTTCTTCGTCCGCAAAACGAAATGGGGCGTCCGGTCCGCCGGACGCCCTTTTCGCGTTTGCGGCTTTTGAGAAGGCCGGCCGTCAGCCGGCCAGCGCCACCGCGTCACGGGCGCGCTCATCCAGGCGGGCGACGCGCATGTAGAGCCGGTGGCTGCGCTCCAGAAGGCTGCGCAGGCCTTCGGGCAATTGCTCGTTGTCGGGGCCGGAGGGATCGGTGCAGATGTCCCCGCCCGACAGGGCGAAGTCGTCGCTCGCCGCCTGCTCGCGGGTCATCTCCCCGGCATGGACGGCCTTCTGCGCCAGCAGCCAAGCCATCACCTGGGTCAGGCGGCTGGTCACCCGCATGGATTCGTACGAGATCTGAAGCCGGACCTGGGGCGGCAGCGCCCGATGGCTGACGGCGTCGTGATAGGCGATGTAATTGCGCGCCTCGATCAGCAGCGCCATCGTCTCGTCGTAAGTCCCGTTGAAGAAGGTCGGTGTTTCCATCACGGCCGTACCCCTCCCGCGGCCGAATGGCCCGATTCCGAGCCTCGCCGCAACTGATTAACAATCGATGAGTGGTTATGAACCCCGCCCGGCCGTCCGCTGGACGGTGACGGCGCGGTCCGGCGAATTTCAAAAAACGCCCTCTTGAACGGGCAAGTCGCTCGCTTATCTGTCGCGGTGTCGGCGGACGCCCAGTTGGGGTTCGCCGGAACCGCAAAACCGGGGACCGACGACGATCGTGGTCTCCGATCGCTGTATCGCTCATTTGGAGGATATGTCATGCGCTCCTACGACCTTTCGCCCCTGTTCCGTTCGACCGTCGGGTTCGACCGCCTCTCGCGCCTCCTGGAGAACGCGATGACCGGCGACGAGGCCGCCGCGTCCTACCCGCCCTACAACATCGAGAAGACGGGCGACGACGCTTACCGGATCACCATGGCCGTCGCCGGCTTTGGCCCGGAGGACCTGGAGATCACCGCTCAGCAGAACTCTCTGGTGGTCACAGGGAAAGCTAAGAAGGAACAGGAGACCGGCCAATTCCTCTACCGGGGTATTGCCGGCCGCGCTTTCGAGCGCCGCTTTCAGCTTGCCGACTTCATCAAGGTGGGCAACGCCAATCTGCTGAACGGGCTGCTCCACATTGATCTGGTGCGCGAGGTGCCGGAGACGATGAAGCCGCGGACCATCCAGATCGGCACCAACAGCGCGGCGAAGCCCGCCCTGACCCAGCAGGCCGCCTAACCGCAAGGCACCACACGTCCATACGGCGCTCCGGGAAACCGGGGCGCCGTTTCTGTGTTCATCGGAGTCCGCCCCCCTCATGCGTCGGCCATGACCCGGCCGGGCGGCAAGGCCACGGTCACCGTCGTTCCCTGCCCCGGCACGCTGGCGATGCGCAGGGTGCCGCCATGGGCCTCGACCAGTCGCTTCGAGATGGACAGGCCGAGCCCCATCCCCTCGTAGCGCCGCGCCATCGACTGGTCGACCTGGACGAAGGGGGTCATCGCCTTCGGCAGATCCTCCGCCGCGATGCCGATCCCGGTGTCCGTCACCGACAGTTCCAGCCCGCCGTCGCTTCCGCGACGCGCCCGGATCAGGGCAGGCTCTCCGGGGTTGGAGAACTTGACGGCGTTCGACAGCAGGTTCACCAGGACCTGCCGCAGGCGCAGCGCGTCGCCGGTCAGCGTCGGCAGGCCATCCTCCAGGTCGATGTGGATCGGCACGCCGCGTTTGCCCGACTGGATGGCGACGAGGTTCAGCGCCTCCCCCACCAGGGCGGACGGTTCGACGGGCGTCTCGTTCAAGCGCAGCCCGCCGGCCTCGATGGTCGTGATGTCCAGGATGTCGTCGATGATCGCCAGCAGATGCTCGCCCGACTGGCGGATCGAGCCCGCGTAGTCGATGTAGCGGTCCACCTCGGCCGCGCCGAGCAGCCGCATCTCGATCACCTGGGCGAAGCCGATGACCGCGTTCAGCGGGGTCCGCAATTCGTGGCTCATCACCTGGAGGAAGGTCGACTTGGCGCGGTCCGCCGATTCGGCGGCCTCCTTCGCGGCGATCAGGTCGCTTTCGCTCCGCTTGCGCGCGGTGATGTCGCGGATGATGCCGGTGAAGACCCGTCGTCCACCGGTTTCCACCGCGCTCACCGACAGTTCGATGGGAAAGCGGTCGCCACCACGCCGCACCGCGACGGCCTCCTGCACGGCCCCGGCGCCATGGGCCTCGCCGCCCGGCTGGTAGACGGCCAGCCCGCCATCCTGGAGCAGCGTCGCGATGCCGGGGATCAGCCGGTCGACCCGATTCCACAGCATGTCGACGGCCGGAATGCCGAACATCGCCTCCGCCGCCGGGTTGAAGCTGTGGACGATGCCCTCCCCATCCATGGTGACGATGGCGTCGGCCGCGGCGTCCACGATGGCGTTGGTCCGGGCCTCCGCCATTAGCAGCGCGTCGACCGTCCGCACATATTCAGTCATGTCGCTCAGCGTGCCGACCCAGCCCTGCACCCGCCCATCCACGTCGGTCAGCGGCGAGCCCTGGCACAGGGCGAAGGTGATCGTGCCGTCGGCGCCGCGGAACCGGACATTCAGGAGAATGGGCTGGCCCGACGCCACGGCCTCCGCCCAGTCGGCCTCAAGCCGCGGCCGGTCGTCCGGATGCACGGCCGCCAGCCAGGCATGGCCCTGCAGGGCATCGGGCGGCAGTCCGGCGATGGCGGCGAAGCGCGGGTTGGCCGACGCGATTCCGCCGTCGCGATCCGTCTCGAACAGGCCGATCGGAGCGGAGCGGGCCAGCGTCTGGTAACGCGCTTCGCTCGCCCGCAGCCGCTCCCCGGCTTCCACGCGGTCGGTGACGTCACGGGCGTGGAGGACGGTTTCCGGGGCACCGGCGTCGCCCATGCGGCGCAAGGCCGTCACCTCCACATGCCGCCAGCCGCCCGCCGCGTGGCGCAGCCGGCAGGCGAACGGACCAACGGCGTCGCCGGGCGATCCATCGTCGCTTGGCCCGTCACCGGACGGTCCGACATTCTGCCGGGCGAGACCGCGGGCGACCGCCTCCCGGTCATCCGGATGGACGCAATCCAGCAGGGCGGTCCCCAGCAGCGCCTCCGGCGGAGTGCCGAGCACGCGGAGCGCCCCGGCTCCCACATCGGCAAACCGCCCGTCCGGCGCCACCAGCGCGACGATATCGCCGGCAACCGCCATCAAGGCATGGACAGACCGCTCAAGACTTCGCACAGCTCACCATTCCGCATCGCCGCTTCAGTGCAGAACAGTAAGACGCGAACCTGTTAACGATTCATGATGAGACTGTAATCAACGAAGAAACAACAGGCTTAGCGGGCAGCAAACCGGGCCGAAAAAGCATCTGTGGTTGCGTTTGGCGCTTCCGTCATAACCATATGGCCTATGCCGGACAGCAGAACGACTTCAGAGCCACTGACTTTGGCAGCAAGCGCCTTGCCCGATTTTGCCGGAGTCATGCGGTCGACTCCGCCCAACAGGAACAGTGCCGGGCAGGACACCGCCGCGGCGGCCGCACCACCGCGGCCATAGGCGTTGCAGGCGCCGAGATCGACACCCAGCACGCCGGGCCGCGCCCGCTGCATCAGGCGCCGTCCGCCGGGCACCAGCGACAGGCCGGGCGCCGCGGCACCGCCGACATGACCGCAAGGCCCGTGCCCCCAGCCGACCACCAGCTCGATGGCGGACGGGTCGTTCAGCGCCGCGGCGGCAAGCAGGTCGGGATGGACCGGCATCGTCTCCGCCACGCCCAGCAGGGCCAGCGATTCGATCCGGTCGCCGTGCCGCGCCGCGGTCTCCAGGGCCACCAGGGCGCCCATGGAATGGCCGGCGAGCGCCACCTTCGCCACACCCGCCGCGTCCAGCAGCGCCACGACCCAGTCGGCCAACTCTTCGATGGATGGCAGCGGCGCCCCGGCGGAGCGGCCATGGCCCGGCAGATCGACCGCCAGGACCGACCGCCCGTGATGGGCGAGGTAGCGGCTTTGCAGACTCCACACCGTGTGATCCATGCCGGCACCGTGGATCAGCACGATCGCCGGACGCGCCGGGTCGAAGGGCCGTCCGCCGGTGTGGGCGTAGACGGTTTGGCCGTTGACGGTCAGGTCCATGGCAGCCTCCTCACGCCTTCGTCGCGGCGCGCAGCGCCTGGCGCAGATCGTCGATCAGGTCGTCGCAATCCTCCAGCCCGATGGACAGGCGGATCATGTCCTCCCCCACCCCGGCGGCGGCGAGCGCCTCGGCGTCGAGCTGGGCGTGGGTGGTGCTGGCGGGGTGGATGACCAGCGACTTGGCGTCGCCGACGTTGGCGAGGTGGGAGAACAGCGCCAGCTTCTCGATGAAGCGCCGCCCGGCCTCCCGCCCGCCCTTGATGCCGAAGGAGATGATCGAGCCGGCGCCGTGCGGCAGGAGCTGGGCGCGCAGCCGGTGGTCGGGATGGTCGGGCAGCTCCGGGTGGGTGACCCAGGCGACGCTGCCGTTTTCCGCGTAGGCCTCGGATTCGAGGAAGCCCAGCACCTTGCGGGTGTTGTGGATGTGGCCCTTCATGCGCAGCGGCAGCGTCTCCACGCCCTGGAGGATCTGGAAGGCGTTCATCGGGCTCATGCAGGCGCCAAAGTCGCGCAGCCCCTCGGCGCGGGCGCGCATGATGAAGGCCGCCGGCCCGTACTCCTCCGCGAAGTCGATGCCGTGATAGCCGGCGTAGGGCTCGGTCAGGGTCGGAAACTTGCCGGACGCTTCCCAGTCGAAGGTGCCGCCGTCGATCACCACGCCGCCGATGGCGACGCCGTGCCCGGCCAGCCATTTGGTGCAGGAGTGCATCACCAGATCGGCGCCGACGCTCAGCGGCTTGCACAGGTAGGGCGTGACGAAGGTGGCGTCGACCATCAGCGGCAGGCCGGAGTCATGGGCGATCACCGACAGGCCGGGGATGTCGAGCACCTCCAGCCCAGGATTGCCCAGCACCTCGCCAAACAGCAGCCGTGTCTCCGGCCGGATGGCCGCGCGGAAGCCGTCGAGGTCGCGCGGACTCACGAAGGTCGTGGTGATGCCGAATCGCGGCAGCGTGTAGGCCAGCAGGTTGCGGCTGCCGCCGTAGATCGAGGAGGAGGCGACGATGTGCCCGCCGGCGTCCATCAGCGTCATGATGGCGAGCGTCAGCGCCGCCTGACCGCTGGCCGTGCAGACCGCGCCGACACCGCCGTCCAGGGCAGCCAGCCGTTCCTCCAGCACCGCCACCGTGGGGTTGGAGATGCGGGAATAGATGTGGCCCGGCCGTTCCAGGTTGAACAGCGAAGCGGCGTGGTCGGTGTCGTCGAAGACGTAGGACGTGGATTGGTAGATCGGCACCGCCCGCGCCCCGGTGGCCGGATCGGGCCGCTGGCCGGCGTGCAGGCTCAGCGTGTCGAACTTCAGGAACTTGGCGTCAGCCATTCCCATCCCCCTGAAAAGGTAAGGGCCGCCCGTGGTGCGAGCGGCCCTCTGCTGCTTCGTTTTTATTGCCTGCCCTGCTCAACTCGGTGAGCTGATTTGCGGCGAGGGTATGGCTGGATGACGCAAAGGTCAAGTAGTGGCTTTCCGAAAGTTGCCATGGATTTCGAAGCAACCCGTCGAGGCAGATCACTCCACCCCGACCATCGTCTCCTCGACCAGCCAGTCGACCACCTGGGCCAGAGCCTCCCAGCCGGTGGCGCCCTGCTCCAGCGCCTCGCGGTAGATCGCCACCTGACGATGGGCGCTGGTGCCGCGCCGGATGATGTCGCGGGCGTTGGCGACCTCGGCCACACAATCGAAGCGCTCCGCGTCCTCGCGGGTCAGCTCGATCAGTTCCTCCATCAGGTCGCCGTAAGGAACGATGGTGCCGCGCCCGAAATCGACCAAACCCTCGTCGAGCCCGTAGCGCTGGGCCCGCCAGCGATTCTCGCCGATCAGCAGGTTCTTGTAGGGCCGCCACGTCACGTTCTTCGACCGGAGCCGCCACAGCATGCGCAGCAGGCAGCGGAACAGCGCCGCCACCGTCACCGCGTCGTCGAGGCGGGTGCAGACGTCGGTGATCCGCATCTCCAGCGTCGGGAAACGCTGGGACGGGCGGATGTCCCACCACAGCTTGCTCGCATCCTCGATGATCCCGGCGTTGACCAGGACGTTCACCTGCTGCTGGTACTCGCCGAAGCTCTGGAAGCTGTCGGGCATGCCGGTGCGCGGCAGTTCGTTCCACACCGCCAGCCGGTAGGATTTCCGCTGCATGTCCTGCCCCCGCCAGAAGGGCGAGGAGGTGGACAGCGCCAGCAGATGCGGCAGGAAGTAACGGACCTGGTTCATCAGGTCGATGCGCAGGTCGTCGTCCTCGATCCCGACATGGACGTGCATGCCGCAGATCATCAGCCGCCGCGCCGGCGCGCCCAGATCACGGGCCAGCATGTTGTAGCGGTCGCGGTTGGTGTGCTTCTGCGGCTCCCAGGCGGCGAAGGGATGGGTGGAAGCGGCGATGGGCGCCAGATTGTGGGCGCGCGCCACCCCGGCCACCGTCGCGCGCAGCCGCGCCAGCTCCGCCCGCGCCTCCGCCAGGGTGGAGCAGACCGGTGTGCCGACCTCGATCTGGCAGCGCAGGAACTCCGGATGGATCTGGCCCGGCGCCTGCTCCTGGCAGGCTTCCAGCATCTCGTCCGGCGGGTTGCGCGCGATGTCCCGCGAGCTGCGGTCCACCAGCAGATACTCTTCCTCAAGCCCCAGCGTGAAGGCTGGCTCCATGAACGCTCACTCCCGCGGGAACAGTTTGATTTCGTAGAGGCCGGGGTCGGCCAGAATCGGCTCCAGAGCGTCGCCCAGCACCGTCGCCCACAGCGCCGCCCCCTCCGGCGTGGCGATCAGGTCCTGGCGCACCTCGACCAGGACGTTGGGCAGTCCGGCGGGGGTCGCGTGGCTTTCCACCGTGCCGCCCAGGGTCGTCCGGCCCGAATAGGGCTCGTTGTCGCCGACGCACCAGCGCCCGTCGGCGCGCAGCCGCGCGATCATCGGAATCGGGATGCGCGGGTCATGGTCCCACAGGATGCCGACGTGCCAGGGCCGGGCGACGCCGCGCATCGCCGGCGTGAAGCTGTGGATCGACAGCAGCACCGGCACCTGCCCGCGCTCGCGCCGCCGGGCGACCTCGGCGGCGACCGCCGCGTGATAGGGCCGGAAGATGGCGTCGATGCGCCGCTCCTCCTCCGCGCGGTCCAGGGCGCGGTTGCCGGGGATCACCACATCGTCGCTGACCACCGGGATCGCGGTGGAATCGTTCAACGCGCGGTTCGGATCGATGACCAGCCGGGAATAGCCGGACAGCACCGCCGTCGCGCCGAACCGCTCCGACAGCCGCCGCGTCACCTCGGCCGCGCCGATGTCGTAGGCGATGTGCCGGCACAGATTGGTCTCGTCCAGCCCCAGCGTCCCCAGCGCCTTCGGGATGGCGCGCGAGGCGTGGTCGCACAGCAGGAGCACCGGACTGTCCGACTCCGGGCGCAGGACGGTGACCGGCGGCGGATCGTCGGGACCCAGCAACGGCGACGGCGGCGCGGCGCGCGGCGGCGACGGCAGGGTCACCGGTCGGAGGTGTTCGGCGGGCTTGCAGGGGGATCGCTGCGTCATGGTGGCACAGTATTGCAGGGTCTCGGGCGCAGCGGAAGTTCCCGCCGGTTGGTCCGAGGGCAACGGCCGGGACGCCTGGATGATCCCGTCGTCGCGGCAATGTCCCACAATCCGGGCCTTCCGCAGACGTGCCATGCGGCGGGGGAACATGGCGCCTGCAGGTTGCGTCCGCTATAACGGACGCCATGCCGGACGCCAGCACCCTCGCCCCCGTCGCGCGCGTCGACTCCGCGCAGCGGATCGCGCTGATCGCTCTCCTGACCGGGGCGCTGGGCATCGCCTTCGCCCCGATTTTCGTGCGCCTGTCCGAACTGGGACCGAGCGCCACCGCCTTCTGGCGGCTGGCCTTCGCCATCCCCGCCTTGTGGGTCTGGATGGCCGTGGAGCCGAAGGGCGGCGCGCGCGCGCGCAAGCCCTCGTCGCGGCGCGACTACGCCCGGCTGACCGCCGCCGGCCTGTTCTTCGCGGGCGACCTCGCCATCTGGCACTGGTCGATCCGCTACACCTCCGTCGCCAACTCCACACTGCTCGCCAACTTCGCGCCGATCTTCGTGACGCTGGTGTCCTGGCTGGTGTTCAAGGAACGGTTCAGCCGGACCTTCCTCACCGGACTCGCCCTCTCCCTGTGCGGCGCCATCATCCTGATGGGGCAAAGCCTGCAACTGAGCCCCGACCACCTGTTCGGCGACGCACTGGGGCTGCTGACCGCGGTGTTCTACAGCGGCTATTTCCTGATGGTCGGGCGGCTGCGGGCGGAGTTCTCCACCGCCACCATCATGACCTGGAGCGGGATCGTCACCGGCCTCGCCTTGCTGCCCATCGCCCTGCTGTCTGGGGAGAGCCTGATCGCCGGCTCGCTCGGCGGCTGGGGCGTTCTTCTGGGCCTCGCCCTGGTCAGCCACGCCGGCGGTCAGAGCCTGATCGCCTACGCGCTGGCCCATCTGCCCGCCGCCTTCTCCTCGGTCAGCCTGTTGCTCCAGCCGGCCGCCGCGGCGGTTCTGGCCTGGGCGCTCCTCGCCGAACCGCTCGGCGCGTTCCAGGCGGTCGGCGGCACCGTGGTACTGGCGGGCATCTTGGTGGCGCGGCGCGGGAGCCGATGAAAAGCACGGACGGAGCGGACCATACGCCGCCGTCCGGATGCGAGTTGACGTGATTTGCCCGACTCGGGTACGACCTATGACCGATTGCTGATGAAAGGGCATGACACCGTGTCCGACACCGAAGAACCCCACCACGTACCGCCCTCCTCCCAGCGCATTTCCGAATGGGTGGCGGAACGGCTTCTCGAACGGATCGCCCGCGGCGAACTGGTTCCGGGAGAGCGCCTGCCGGGCGAGCGTCAACTCGCCGAGCAACTCCATGTCAGCCGGGTGTCGGTGCGCGCGGCCCTGCAGAAACTGAAGACCCAGGGTTTCCTGACCGCCGTGCAAGGCGGCGGCACACGGGTGGTGTCCTCCGCCGGGGCGATGGACGGCGCGCTGACCGAGATGGTCCGGGTGAAGCACGCCAACCTTTGCGACCTCGTGGAGATTCGGCAGGCCCTGGAGAGCTGGGCGGCCCGGCGCGCCACCGAGCGCGCGACGCAGGAGCAGATCGACCACATCGGGCGGGTCCTCGCCGCCATGGGCGAGACGGGCCGGGACGGCAAGCAGGCCGCTGACGACATGGACTTCCACCTCGCCGTCGCGCAGGCGGCGGGAAGCCCGGTCTATCTGCATCTGCTGGCGACCATCCGCGACATCCTCGGCCAGATGATGGAATACCATCACACCGAGCCCTTCGCGCTGGGCCGCGAGGCGCTGATGATCGATCATCACCACGCCATCTACGACGCCATCAAACGCCGTGACGCCGATGCCGCGGCGGCGGCGGCGGCCGATCACCTCGGCTGGGTGCTCGACCGCTACAACGATCTGAGCCGCAAGGCGGAGGACCTCTCCCGCCCCGACACCGACGGCGCCCCGTAACAACGAACGCCGCCACCGGGGAGGACCACCCTCCCCGCCCCGTCGCCAGGGCATGAAAAAAGCCGCAAGGATCCGGAGATCCTTGCGACTTTTCCTTGTTCAACCGATCGTGGGGATCCCGGTTTGGCGGCCCGGTCAGGCCGCCAGGATGCCCTCGATCTGCTTCGTCACATCGTCGATCTCGGCCATGCCGTCCACCGTCTTCAGAACGCCACGGCTCTGGTAGTACGGAAGGATCGGCGCGGTCTGCTCGTGATACTGGGCGAGGCGGGTTTTCACCGTGTCGGCGTTGTCGTCGGCCCGGCGCTTGAACTCCGTGCTGCCGCAAACGTCGCACACACCCTCGACCTTCGGCTTCTCGAAGACGTCGTGATAACCCTTGCCACACTTGGCGCAGGTGTAACGGCCGGTGATGCGCTCGACCAGGATGTCGTCGACGACCTTCATCTCGATCACGTGATCGAGCTTCAGGCCCTTGTCCGACAGCATGGTGTCCAGCGCCTCGGCCTGGGCGACCGTCCGCGGGAAACCGTCGAGGATGAAGCCGTTGGCGACATCCGGCTTGGAAATGCGTTCAGCGATGATTTTGACCATCAGCTCATCCGGCATCAATTTGCCGGCGGACATGATGTCCTTCGCCTGCTGCCCAAGCGGACCACCCTCGGCGACCATCGCGCGGAGCATATCGCCCGTAGAAAGCTGGACGAGCCCGCGCGTGTCTTCGAGACGCCGCGCCTGGGTCCCCTTCCCGGCGCCCGGCGGTCCGAGCAGAATGAGATTCATTACTTTCTCCCCCGAAGCTTCGCTTTTTTAATCAGCCCCTCATACTGGTGGGCCAGCAGATGGGAATGAATCTGCGCAACCGTGTCCATCGTCACCGTGACCACGATCAGCAGGCTGGTGCCGCCAAAATAGAACGGAACCGAATGCTGGGAAATCAGGATTTCGGGGAGGAGACAAACCGCCACAAGGTAGGCCGAACCGATCACCGTCAGGCGGGTCAGCACGTAGTCGATGTAGTCCGCGGTGTTCTTTCCCGGACGGATGCCGGGAATGAAGCCGCCATACTTACGCAGGTTCTCGGCCGTGTCCGCGGGGTTGAAGACGATGGCCGTGTAGAAGAAGCAGAAGAAGATGATCAGCGCCGAATACAGGATCATGTAGAGCGGCGTGCCGTGCGCCAGATAGCGCGTGACGGTCTGCAACCACTCCGGACCCTCGCCGCCGGCAAAGCCGACCGCGGTCAGCGGCAGCAGCAGCAGCGACGACGCGAAGATCGGCGGGATGACGCCCGACGTGTTCAGCTTCAGCGGCAGGTGCGACGCTTCGCCGCCGAACACGCGGTTGCCCATCTGCCGCTTCGGGTACTGGATCAGCAGACGGCGCTGCGCGCGCTCCATGAAGACGATGAAGAACACGACCCCCACCGCCATCAGCAGCAGGAAGACGATGAACAGCGTGGACAGCGCGCCGGTGCGGCCCAGCTCCAGCGTGCTGACGAGCGCGCGCGGCAGCTCGGCGACGATACCGGCGAAGATGATGAGGGAGATGCCGTTGCCGATGCCGCGGGCGGTGATCTGCTCGCCCAGCCACATCAGGAACATGGTGCCGCCGACCAGCGTGATGACCGTGGCGATCTTGAAGAACAGCCCCGGTTCCGGAACCGCGGCGCCGGACGCGCCGGTCATCGCTTCAAGCCCCACCGCCAAGCCCCAGGCCTGCACGGTCGCCAGAAGGACGGTGCCGTAGCGGGTGTACTGGTTCAGCTTCTTGCGGCCCGATTCGCCCTCCTTCTTCAGCGCTTCCATCTGCGGCGACACCGCGGTCAGAAGCTGCACGATGATGGAGGCCGAAATGTACGGCATGATGTTGAGCGCGAAGATCGTCATGCGGTGCAGCGCGCCGCCGGCCAGCATGTCGAACATGCCCAGGATGCCCCCGCCCTGCTGCCGGAAAATATCGGCCAGGATCTGCGGGTTGACGCCCGGAATCGGGATGTAGGTGCCCAGGCGGTAGATGATCAAGGCACCAAGGGTGAACCAGATCCGCTTCTTCAGCTCGGTCGCCTTGGAGAAGGCCCCGAAATTAATGTTCGCGGCAAGCTGCTCGGCCGCTGATGCCATGGGTCGTATCCCTGTCCCTAATGCACGAACGGGCGGTCCTGCAGGATGCAGGCCGCCCCTCGCAACTTCGCTTCATTTAGTGCCGGAAGATGCCCGCGCGCAAGCGCGGGCTTCCGATCACTCGGCGGCTTCGGCGGCGGACGCGGTCAGCGTGACGCTGCCACCCGCCTTCTCGACCGCTTCCACAGCCGACTTGGAGGCGCCGGCCACGGTGAAGCTGGCCTTCGTCGTCAGGGCGCCCTTGCCCAGCAGACGGATGCCGTCCTTCTTCACCTTGCCGGTGACGCCCGCCGCTTCCAGAGCCACCGCATCGATGGTCTGGCTGGCGTCGAGCTTGCCGGCGTCGATGAACTTCTGGACCAGGCCCAGGTTCACGACCGAGTATTCCTTCGCGAAGATGTTGCGGAAACCGCGCTTCGGAAGGCGGCGGTGAAGGGGCATCTGGCCGCCTTCAAAGCCGTTGATGGCCACGCCGGTGCGCGAGGTCTGACCCTTGACGCCACGGCCGCCGGTCTTGCCCTTGCCCGAACCGATACCGCGGCCGACGCGCATGCGCTCCTTACGGGCACCGGGGTTGTCCCGGAGATCGTTCAGCTTCGTCATGGGTTCAGCCCTCGTTCTCGACGCGGACCAGGTGCGCGACCTTGGCGATCATGCCCCGCACGGCCGGAGTGTCCTCCAGTTCGCGGGTCCGGTGCAGCTTGTTGAGACCCAGACCGACCAGCGTTTCGCGCTGGTCGTGCTTGCGGCCGATCGGGCTGCCGGTCTGGGTGACGATGACGGTCTTCTTCTCGGCCATGATCAAGCCTCCTGCGCACCGGCAGCGCCGGTTTCACGCTTGCCGAGGATGTCGCTCACGCGACGGCCGCGACGGGCGGCGACGCTGCGCGGGCTGGAAACCTGCGACAGGGCGTCGAAGGTCGCCTTGATCATGTTGTGCGGGTTCGAGGTGCCGATGGACTTCGTCACCACGTCCTGCACACCCAGCGCCTCGAAGATCGCGCGCATCGGACCGCCGGCGATGATGCCGGTACCGGCCGGGGCGGTGCGCAGCACGACCTTGCCGGCACCGAAGTGACCGTTGGAGTCGTGGTGCAGCGTGCGGCCTTCGCGCAGCGGAACGCGGATCATGCCGCGCTTCGCCTGGTCGGTGGCCTTGCGGATCGCCTCCGGCACTTCACGGGCCTTGCCCGATCCGACGCCGACGCGGCCCTTGCCGTCACCGACCACCACCAGGGCGGCGAAGCCGAAGCGACGGCCGCCCTTCACAACCTTGGCGACGCGGTTGATCCCAACGAGCTTTTCGATCAGCTCGCTCTCTTCCCGGTCGCGATCGCGCGGCTGCCGATCACGGTCGCTCCGCTCGCCTCTTTCACGTGCCATTTCGGAGCCTCCTTAGAACGACAGCCCGCCCTCGCGGGCGGCGTCAGCCAGGGCCTTGACCCGGCCGTGGTAAATGTAGCCACCACGGTCGAACACGACCTCGGTGACGCCCGCCGCCTTGGCGCGCTCAGCGATGAGCGCACCGATCTTCTGGGCGGCTTCGACGTTCCCACCGTGCTTGAGCTGCTCGCGCAGCTCCTTTTCCACGGACGAGGCCGAGGCGACCGTGCGGCCGTTCTCGTCGTCGATGATCTGGGCGTAGATGTGCAGATTGGACCGGAAAACCGAAAGGCGAGCCCGCCCGCCGGCCTTCTTGGCAATCTGCGCGCGCACGCGCTGCTTGCGGCGCTCGTGGAGTTGCTTTGGCTTGAGCATGGCGGACCTTACTTCTTCTTGCCTTCCTTGCGGATGATCGTCTCGGTGTCGTACTTGATGCCCTTGCCCTTATAGGGCTCCGGCTTCTTCCAACCACGGATCTCCGCGGCCACCTGACCGACCTTCTGCTTGTCGAAGCCCGACACCGAGATCGCGGTGGGCTTGTCACACTTGATGGTGATGCCCTCCGGGATCGGGTACTTGACGTCGTGCGAGTAGCCGAGCTGCATGACCAGCTCCTTGCCCTGCACGGCGGCACGGTAACCGACGCCGTTGATCTCGAGGTTGATGGTGAAGCCCTGGTTGACGCCCGTGACCATGTTGTTGATCAGGGTGCGCGAGGTTGCCCACATGATGCGGGCGCGCTTGCTGTCGTTCGCCGGGGCCACCACGACCTTGCCGTCTTCCAGCTTGGCCGTGATGTCGTCGATGAGGGTCAGGCTGAGCGAACCCAGCTTGCCCTTGGCCGACACCTGCTGGCCGTTGACGGAGACGTCAACACCAGCCGGAACCGGCACGGGATGCTTTCCAATGCGCGACATCGAAGGGTCCCCCTTAGAACACGCGGCAGAGGACTTCACCGCCGACGTTGGCGGCGCGGGCCTCATTGTCCGACATCACGCCGCGCGGCGTGGAGAGGATCGCGATGCCGAGGCCGTTGAAGACGCGGGGCAGATCGGTGATCTTCGAATAGACGCGGCGGCCGGGCTTCGACACGCGGGCGATCTGCTTAATCACAGGCTCGCCTTCGTGATACTTCAGCTCGATCTTCAGGTTCTTGATGCCGGGGCGCAGCTCCTCCTCGGAGTAGCCGCGGATGTAACCCTCGCGCTTGAGAACCTCAAGCACGTTGCTGCGCAGCTTCGACGCCGGGCTCTGCACAACAGACATACGGGCGTGCTGACCGTTGCGAATGCGGGTCAGCATATCGCCGAGCGGATCGCTCAAAGACATTCTCCGACCCTCCTTACCAGCTCGACTTCACCATCCCCGGGATCTGGCCAGTGGAGGCCAGTTCACGGAGGGTGACGCGGGACAGCTTGAACTTGCGATAGAACGCCCGCGGACGGCCGGTCATTTCGCAGCGGTTGCGGATGCGCACCTTCGACGAGTTGCGCGGCATTTCGGCCAGCTTGAGGCGGGCGGCGAACTGCTCTTCCGGCGGGAGGGAGCGATCGGAGGCGATGGCCTTCAGGCGGGCACGCTTGTTGGCGAACTGCTTCACCAGCTTGGTGCGACGCTTGTTCTTCTCGATGGCACTGGTCTTAGCCATGGGGTCGTGCTCCAGCCAATCAGGCCACAAACGGCATGTCGAAGGCCTTCAGGAGAGCCTTGGCCTCCTTGTCGGTCTTCGCCGAGGTGACGAAAATGATGTCCATGCCGCGGATCTGATCGATCTTGTCGTAGTCGATCTCCGGGAAAATGATCTGCTCCTTCACGCCCATGGCATAGTTGCCACGGCCGTCGAAGCTGTTGCCGGGAATGCCGCGGAAGTCGCGGACACGCGGCAACGCGATCGTGACCAGGCGATCCAGGAACTCGTACATCCGCTCACGACGGAGCGTGACCTTGCACCCGATCGCCATGCCCTCACGCAGCTTGAACTGCGCGATCGACTTGCGGGACTTCGTGACGATCGGCTTCTGGCCGCTGATCGCCGTCAGTTCGCTCACCGCATTCTGGATCTTCTTGGAGTCGCCGACAGCTTCGCCGACACCCATGTTGATGACGATCTTCTCGATCCGCGGAACTTCCATGTCGTTCGCGTAGCCGAACTCAGCCTTGAGCGCGGCGCGGATCTTGGAGTCGTACACTTCCTTCAAACGTGCAGCCATTGGTCCGGTCCTCACACGTCGATGACTTCGCCGGACCGCTTGGCGACACGCACCTTGCGGCCATCCTCAAGGACCTTGAAACCGACGCGGGTCGGCTTGCCGTCCTTGGGGTCGACATGAGCAACGTTCGAGACGTTGATGGGCGCCTCGAACTCAACGATGCCGCCCTGCGAGGTGGCGCTCGGACGCTGGTGCTTCTTCACCACGTTCACGCCCTGCACGACGACACGGTTTTCCGCCGGGATGACCTTGAGGACCTCACCGGTCTTCCCCTTGTCCTTGCCGGCAAGGATGACGACCTTGTCCTTGGTCTTGATCTTCGCGGCCATCACAGCACCTCCGGCGCCAGCGAGATGATCTTCATGAACTTCTTGCCGCGAAGCTCACGAGTGACCGGCCCGAAGATACGCGTGCCGATCGGCTCGCCCTGCTTGTTGATCAGCACGGCGGCATTGCGGTCGAAACGGATCGCGGACCCGTCCTCCCGGCGCAGTTCCTTCGCGGTGCGGACGATGACGGCGCGATGCACGTCGCCCTTCTTGACGCGACCCTTCGGAATGGCCTCCTTGACGGAGACGACGATGACGTCGCCGACGGTGGCCACCTTCCGCTTGGACCCGCCAAGCACCTTGATGCACTGCACCCGGCGCGCCCCGCTATTGTCGGCGACTTCCAGGTTGGTTTGCATCTGGATCATGGTTTGTACCCTTCCGTTTACGCGGCGCCGCTAACGGCGGCGGACTCAAGCACGACCGTCCAGCGCTTGCGCTTGGAGATCGGGCGGCATTCGATGATCGAAACGGTATCGCCGACCTTGAACTGGTTGCCCTCGTCGTGGGCGGCGTACTTCTTCGACTGACGAATGAACTTCTTGTACACGGGGTGCATGACGCGGCGCTCGACCAGGACGATAACCGTCTTGTCGCCCTTGTCGCTGACCACCGTGCCCTGCAGAACGCGGCGAGGCATAGGTAGCCCTCCTTACTTGCCGGCTTCGGCCGAGCGCGTGCGCTCGCCGAGGATCGTCTTGATGCGCGCGATGTCGCGACGCACCACTCGCACCCGCGCGGTGTTCTCCAGCTGGCCGGAGGCCCGCTGGAAACGCAGGTTGAACTGTTCCTTCTTGAGCTGGAGGAGCTGATCGTTCAGCTCCTCGGTGCTCTTCGCACGAACGTCGACGGGCTTCATGCCGCCACCTCCTCACCGCCGCCGAGGCGGGTCACCAGCTTGGTCTTGATCGGCAGCTTGGCGGCCGCCAGGGCGAACGCCTGCTTTGCCACATCCGCGGGCACGCCGTCCAGCTCAAACAGGATGCGGCCGGGATGAACGCGGGCCGCCCAGTACTCGGGCGTGCCCTTACCGGAACCCATGCGGACTTCGGCGGGCTTGGTGGAGACCGGCAGGTCCGGGAACACGCGGATCCACACGCGGCCCTGACGCTTCATGGCGCGGGTGATCGCGCGGCGGGCCGCCTCGATCTGGCGGGCCGTGATGCGCTCCGGCTCCAGGGCCTTGAGCCCGAAGGAGCCGAAGTTCAGCTGGGTGCCGCCCTTCGCGTTGCCGTGGATGCGGCCCTTGTGGGCCTTGCGGTACTTGGTACGCTTCGGAGAAAGCATCGCTCGTGCCCCTTACTAGCGGTCAGCCCGCTCAGAGCGGTCACGGTCGCCGCGACCACGGCCCCCACGCTCCTCACGGTCACCACGCTCGCGACGCTCGCGCCGCGGCTCGCCATCGGTCGACACCGGCTCGGTGCCCATGCGCTTGTCCTGCGCCATCGGGTCGTGCGCCATGATCTCGCCCTTGAAGACCCACACCTTGACACCGCAGGTGCCGTAGGTGGTCTTCGCGGTCGCGGTGCCGTAGTCGATGTCCGCACGCAGGGTGTGCAGCGGAACGCGGCCCTCGCGGTACCACTCCAGGCGGGCGATCTCGGCGCCGCCGAGACGACCGGAGCAGTTGATCCGGATGCCCTGGGCGCCCAGACGCATGGCCGACTGAACGGCGCGCTTCATGGCGCGACGGAAGGCGACCCGGCGCTCGAGCTGGCTGGAGATGTTCTCGGCGATGAGCTTGGCATCGATCTCCGGCTTGCGGATCTCGATGATGTTCAGGCTCACCTCGCCGCCGGCCATCTTCGACAGCTCGGTGCGCAGCTTCTCGATGTCCGCGCCCTTCTTGCCGATCACCACGCCGGGACGGGCCGAGTGGATGGTGACGCGGGCCTTCTTGGCCGGACGCTCGATGATGACGCGCGAGCAGCCGGCCTGCTGCAGGCGACCCTGCAGATAGCCGCGCAGCTTCAGGTCCTGGTGCAGCAGGTTGGCGTAGTCGCGCTTGGCGAACCAACGGCTGTCCCAGGTCCGGTTGATGCCGAGGCGCAGCCCGATCGGATTGACTTTCTGACCCATCTTACTCGGCCCCTTCGGCAGCGGCGGCTTCGCGCTCACGCACGATGATCGTCAGGTTGGAGAACAGCTTCTCGACCCGCGCGCCACGGCCACGGGCACGGGCGTGGAAGCGCTTCATCACCAGGGCGCGGCCGACCGTCGCCGAGGAGACGTACAGGCGGTCCACATCGAGCTGATGGTTGTTCTCGGCGTTGGCGATCGCGGCCTGCAGAACCTTCTTCACCTCGCCGGCGATGCGGCGCTTGGAGAAGGTCAGCTCGGCCACGGCGCTGCTGGCATCCTTGTTCCGGATGAGCTGGGCGACGAGGTTCAGCTTGCGCGGGCTGGTGCGGATCATCGGATTGGAGGCGATCGCCTCGTTCTCCGCGATACGGCTGGGGTTGGAGGGCTTGCCCATGGCTTACTTCCTCTTCGCCTTCTTGTCCGCCGCGTGCCCGTAGAAGGTGCGCGTCGGAGCGAACTCACCGAACTTGTGGCCGATCATGTTCTCGGTCACCAGAACCGGCAGGAACTTGTGGCCATTGTACACGCCGAACGTGAGACCCACGAACTGCGGCAGGATCGTCGAGCGGCGCGACCAGATCTTGATGATCTCGTTGCGGCCCGAGGCCCGCGACTTGTCCGCCTTCTTGAGCAGGTAGCCGTCGACGAACGGGCCCTTCCAAACGGAGCGTGCCATCGTCCGCCCTCCTTACTTCGAATGACGGCGGCGCAGGATCAGGCCATCCGTCTTCTTGTTGTGACGAGTCTTCTTGCCCTTGGTCGGCTTGCCCCACGGCGTGACCGGATGACGGCCACCCGAGGTGCGCCCTTCACCACCACCGTGCGGGTGGTCGATCGGGTTCATGGCGACACCACGGACGGACGGACGGATGCCCAGCCAACGGCTGCGACCGGCCTTGCCCTTGTTGGTGTTCATGTTGTCCGGGTTCGACACGGCACCCAGGGTGGCCATGCAGTCGCCGCGGACCACGCGAAGCTCGCCCGAGGGCAGCTTCAGCTGGGCGTACCCGCCGTCGCGGCCAACCAGCTGCAGGTAGGTGCCGGCCGAACGGGCCAGCTGACCACCCTTGCCGGGCTTCAGCTCGACGTTGTGCAGCACCGAACCGACCGGGATGTTCTTCAGCGGCATGGCGTTGCCGGGCTTCACATCCACCTTCTCGCCGGCGATCACCGTGTCGCCCACCTTCAGGCGCTGCGGCGCCAGAATGTAGGACATGGTGCCGTCCTCATACTTGATGAGGGCGATGAAGGCCGTGCGGTTCGGATCGTACTCCAGGCGCTCGACAGTCGCCGGGACGTTGAACTTGCGGCGCTTGAAGTCCACCAGACGGTAGACGCGCTTGTGACCGCCACCCATCCGGCGCGCGGTGATGCGGCCGGTGTTGTTGCGGCCGCCGGACTTGGTCAGGCCCTCGGTGAGGGTCTTGACCGGCTTGCCCTTCCACAGCTCCGAGCGGTCGACGATGACCAGCTGGCGGAGCGACGGCGTAATTGGGCGATATTGCTTCAGAGCCATCGGATCACACTCCCGCTCAGATGCCCGTGGTCACGTCGATCTTGTTCCCCTCGGCGAGGGTCACGACGGCCTTCTTGAAGTCCGAGCGACGGCCGATGGTCCCGCGGAAGCGCTTGGTCTTGCCCTTGGTAACCAGGGTGTTGACCGCCGTCACCTTCACGTTGAACAGCCCCTCGACAGCCGACTTGATCTCCGGCTTGGTCGCCGACAGCGGCACGCGGAACGTCACCTGATTGTGCTCCGACGCCATCGTCGACTTCTCGGTGATCACCGGAGCCAGGATGAGGTCGTACATCCGCTCCTGGCTCACCGCAGGTTTCGACTGCTTGCTCATTTCAGGCGAGCCTCCAGCTGCTCGACCGCGTTGCGGGTCAGGACCAGCGTATCGCGGCGAAGAATGTCGTAGACGTTGGCGCCCTGCTCCGGCAGCACGTCGATCAGCGGGATGTTGCGCGAGGCCCGAGCGAAGTTCTCGTTCAGGTTGGCGCCATCGATGATCAGAGCCGAGGTCAGGCCGAGCGAAGCGAGACGGACAGCCAGTTCCTTGGTCTTGTGGCTCTCGGCCGAAGCGGCGTCGAGGACCAGGAGCTTGCCTTCCGCGGCCTTGGTGGACAGCGCGGTCTTCAGGGCCAGCTTGCGGACCTTCTTGGTCAGGTCATGCTCGTGCGAGCGGACGACCGGGCCGAAGATGGTCGCGCCGCCACGGAACTGGGCGGAACGCATGGAGCCCTGACGGGCGCGGCCGGTGCCCTTCTGGCGGTACGGCTTCTTGCCGGTGCCGGAGATCTCGCTGACCGTCTTGGTCTTGTGGTTGCCGGCGCGGCGCTTGGCCAGCTGCCAGTTGACCATGCGGGCCAGGATGTCCGTGCGGGACGGAAGGCCGAAGACCTCGTCAGCCAGCTCGATCTCGCCGACGGTCTCGTTGTTCAGGTTCTTAATGGTCGCCTTCATGGCCATCACTCCTGCGGCTCGGCGGCGGCTTCAGCGGCCGGCGCAGCCTTGATCCCCGCGGGGAACGGCAGTCCTTCCGGAGCCTTCTTCTTCACCGCGTCGCGGATGCGGAGCCAAGCCCCCTCGGCGCCCGGAACGGCACCCTTGAGGAAGATCAGACCGCGGTCCTCATCGACCGACACGACCTTCAGGTTCAGAACCGTGACCTTCTCGTCGCCGAGATGACCGGCCATCTTCTTGTTCTTGAAGACCTTGCCGGGGTCCTGGCGGTTACCCGTCGAACCGTGCGAGCGGTGCGACACCGACACGCCGTGCGTCGCGCGCAGACCACCGAAGTTCCAGCGCTTCATCGGACCGGCGAAGCCCTTACCGATGGAAGTGCCGGTGACGTCGACGAACTGGCCCGGGAGGAAATGCGCAGCCGAGAGCTCGGCGCCGACCTCGATCAGCGCGTCGGCATCGACGCGGAACTCGACCAGCTTGCGCTTGGGCTCGACGCGCGCCTTGGCAAAATGCCCGCGCTGCGGCTTCGTGACGTTCTTCACCTTGATGGCGCCTGCGCCGAGCTGGACGGCGGTGTAGCCATCCTTGTCCTCGGTGCGAACGGCGACGACCTGGCAGCTGTCGACTTTCAGCACAGTCACCGGCACGTGCTGCCCGTCGTCCGTGAAGACGCGGGTCATGCCGACTTTCTGCGCGATCAAACCGGATCGCATTGTTCTTTATCTCCTGACCAGGGACATCCTCGGAGGGAGAGGTCCCTCAACAGCAACGAATTAGAGCTTGATCTCGACGTCCACACCGGCAGCGAGGTCGAGCTTCATCAGCGCGTCCACCGTCTGCGGCGTCGGATCGACGATGTCGAGCAGACGCTTGTGGGTGCGGATTTCGAACTGCTCGCGCGACTTCTTGTCGACGTGCGGCGAGCGGTTCACCGTAAACTTCTCGATCTGCGTCGGCAGCGGGATCGGGCCCCGCACCCGAGCACCGGTCCGCTTGGCGGTGTTGACGATCTCGCTGGTCGACTGGTCGAGCACGCGATGGTCAAACGCCTTCAAGCGGATGCGGATGTTCTGGCTGTCCATGTCCAAACGTCCCTTGCACCTCGTTTCGATGACGCGACTGCGTCACCGGCACCCCAAAATCAGTCCCCCGGGGACCCGCGGCGGCAGGCGAACCTACGCCGGCTCACCGAAGCGGTGGGCGGCGGTTCGTCTGTCCGATCTGACGGCCGATACGAAAAAGAACATCCCCCGCATCGCAATGCGGATGGATGTTCCTGGCAGCAACCGGTGCAAGTGGAGCTTGCGGTGCCGTTCGTGATCGGGCTGCGTCTAGGCCGGACGTGCCTACTACCAACCCAAATTCCAGAGGGCGTAACGTGTATGCCCTGGGCGCCCTGGTGTCAACCCACATTTTCCCACCTGTGACAGGAGGGTGACGGGATCGGCCCGGTTCGGCGCGCCACGCCGCATTATCGCGGATCGGCCATGCAAAAAGGGGCCGGCCCGCAGGCCGGCCCCCCTTCGCAAAACAGACGCTTACTTGATGATCGAGGCGACGACGCCGGCGCC
Organism: Azospirillum brasilense; assembly: GCF_007827815.1. Lineage (GTDB taxonomy): Bacteria > Pseudomonadota > Alphaproteobacteria > Azospirillales > Azospirillaceae > Azospirillum > Azospirillum brasilense_C. The sequence continues at coordinate 453 of NZ_VITH01000011.1, read as the reverse complement.
GACCGTGCGGCCACCTTCGCGGATGGCGAAGCGCAGGCCCTCGTCCATGGCGATCGGAGCGATCAGCTCGACTTCCATGGAGATGTTGTCGCCCGGCATCACCATCTCGGTGCCTTCCGGCAGCTTCACCATGCCCGTCACGTCGGTCGTGCGGAAGTAGAACTGCGGACGGTAGTTGGTGAAGAACGGCGTGTGGCGGCCACCCTCTTCCTTCGTCAGGATGTAGGCCTCGGCCTTGAAGGTGGTGTGCGGCGTGATGCTGCCCGGCTTGGCCAGAACCTGGCCGCGCTCGACGTCCTCACGCTTCGTGCCGCGCAGCAGCGCGCCGATGTTGTCGCCCGCCTCACCCGAGTCGAGGAGCTTGCGGAACATCTCGACGCCGGTCACGGTGGTCTTGACCGTGGTCTTCAGACCGACGATCTCGACTTCCTCGCCGACCTTGACGATGCCGCG
>NZ_VITH01000010.1:132669-273542 GCF_007827815.1 Azospirillum brasilense | reverse complement strand
ACACCACCCTCGACGTCGGCGGGGGCAACCGCATCACCATCGTCGGACAGACCGGCAACGTCGCCGCCTGGTTCGCCTGACAACAGGAGCGACGCCCGCAACCCATCGGCGGCGGCCTCCTCGTTCGGGGGCCGCCGCCCTCACGCCGGTCGGAGCGCCAAAGCCCTCACCAGAGTCGCTTCGGCCGGTTTTCCGTTCAGCGCAGGCCGGCGTCGTCGAGGATGGCGAGCAGGCGCTCCGCCGCGCGGGCCCAGGTGAAGCCCTGCACCAGATGGTCGCGGGCCGACGGGCGGCCGGAGTCGTCGCCGTGGATGATGGCGCCGAGGATTTCGACGGCGGCGTCCTCGTCCGGGTCCCACCAGTCGAGCCCGTGGAACGGCGCGTAGTGCTCCGTGCTGTAGGGCAGGCGGGCGGGGCGGACGGACGCCGGGATCAGCCGGGCCACCCGATCGTCGAGGTAATCCATGTAGGATGAGTGGCGCGGCGCGATCAGGCTCAACCCCAGCGCCCCGGCCTTGGAGAGTGGCAGGTCCCAGCCCTCGCCGTGCGACATGCTCCAGTAATGGGTCGCCGCCCGCAACAGCCCAGCCATGTCGGCGTCCGACAGGAGCTGGTTGATCAGCACCACCGGCGCCGCGTCGGCCATCCGCTTCCCGACGGCGGCCTCCGTCCGGAGGACCAGTTCACCAAGTTCCGCGGCGAAGGCCGGGTTGTTCCCCTTGCCCAGCTTGAGGATGAGCACCGCGTCGTCGCCGCGCGCGGTGGCGCGCAGCCAGACCCGCAGCAGCCCGTCGATGTTCTTGCGGGGAATGAAATCCGAGACATTGATGAAGCGGTGCCGGTAGCTGGAGACCAGCCGTCCGCGCGGATCGACCAGAGTTGGCACGCCGCTGCCGCCATCGGAGTCCTCCGGATCGACCCCCAGGGGACAAACCCGCAGACGATCCTCCGGAAAGCCCTGCGCCGCCCAGGCCATGCGGGACGACTCCGTCGGCACGATGATGAGATCGCTGTGCTCGCTCTGGCGCCGCCACGCCGGCGGTATCCGGGTTCCCTCGAACATCGTGTAGGTCACCGTGGCCAGGCCGGGCACGCGCTCGACCGCCAGCGGGATGAGGAAGTTCACCAGGGCCTTGGCGGGAACCGGCGGGTCGAGATTTTCCTCTTTCCAGGATTCATGACCGAAGATCCCGATCGCCTGGAGGGGCACGGCCCGTTGGCGCAGCGTCCGGATGAAGCGCTGGCAGAAATAGCCGTAGCCCGTGGCGCTTTCGAGCGCGCCGCGGACCGCCAGTCCTGGTTCCGGCACTGCTTTCGACCCTGTCTTCGACTCCGGGGCCCGCACCGCCGATGCGGCGGTCCGGTAACGCCCGCAGCGGGCCAGCCCGATGGTCGGATCAACGGCGGACGAGTCGAGCCGGAGCGCGCGCTGGAAGGCCCGGGAAGCCTCGTCCAGCCGCCCGAGGCGAAGCAGCGTTTCGCCAAGCTGGCTCTGAGCGGAAGCGCCATCGGGCGCGATGGCGATCGCCCGGCGCAGAGCCCGGGCCGCCGCCGCCATGTCGCCGGTGAGCATCGAGACCAAGCCAAGATTGTACCACTGCACGCCCGCGTCGGGGTTGAGGCGCGCGGCGCGCCTCAGCAACCGGGCGGAACCGTCCAGGTCCCCCGTTTCCTGCGACACCACGCCCAACCGGCTGACGGCGGTTGCGGCCTCCGGCTGCAGCGCCGCCAGCGCGCGTAGGGTGCGCGCGGCGGCCGACCATTCCCGGCGGTGCTGCAGGACGATGCCGAGGTTGGTCAGCGCCGCGGAGCTGAGCGGATCGATGCGGGCAGCCTCGCACAGCACCTCCCTGGCCGCGCCGTCCTGGCCGGCCGAGAACAGCGCGACGCCCAGCAGGTTGAGCGCCTCGGGCTGTCGCGGCTCCACCGCGAGCACGGCCCGGCAGGTGTCGATGGACTCGGCCAACCGCCCGGCCTGATAAAGCCGGGACGCCGCCTCGATGCCGGCCGCCGCGCTGCCCGCCCCCCCAGTGCCCGCCGTGGTGCTGCCCGTCATGGCGTCCCCACGGCGCGCCGGGCGGCTTTGGCGGTGATCTCGGCGGCAATCCGGGCCATCACCCCATCCCAGTCGTTCCGGCGCGTCATGCGGAACAGGCGGGTCGCCGGATACCAGGGCGTGCGGTCGGGAAGGCGCATCCAGCGCCAGTCGCCCAGCCAGGGCAAGGCCAAGAACACCGGGCGCCCCATGGCTCCGGCGATGTGGCCGACCACGGAATCGCAGGCGACGATCAGGTCCATGGACTCGATGATCGCGGCGGTGTCGACAAACCCTTCATCCTCGCCTTTCCCGTCCCTGTCCGGCAGCGAAACGATTCCCGGAGGGTCGTCGGGCCGCTCCCACCGGCCGGGGCCGTCCGCCTTCTGCAGGCTGAACAGCCGCACCCCGGAAAGGTGCGCCAAGCGTGCGAAGCGTTCCAGTGGAATCGAGCGGTCGGTCCCCGCGGCGCGCCACTGGATGCCCACACGCAAGTCTCCCGGCCGACCCGCCTCGGCGATCCGCCGCCGCCAGAAGGCCACGCGGTCCGGATCGGCCCGCAGATACGGAACGCCGCAGGGAATCGTCGCCGCCGTCGTCCGGCAGCGGTGGGGCAGGCTCATCAGGGGCAGGAGGCAATCGGCCTCGGGAAGCGGCTCGCCGTGCGCGACCAGCGCATCGATGCCGGGAACACCGGCGAGGAGGCGCTTGAGCGGGGGCTGGCATTCAAAGACGGTGCGGGCGCCCATGGCCTTGAGCACCGCCATGTAGCGGATGAACTGCACGGTGTCGCCGAGCCCCTGCTCGAAATGGACCAGGATGGTCTTGCCCGCCAGCGGGCCGCCGTCCCACAGCGGCGTGCCGGGACGCTCGCGGTTCCATTGCCAGACGGCTTGCCGGCTGCGCCATTCATACTCGGGCGCGCCGTCCTCGAAGTTTCCGGCGGTGAGCAGGCTGACGCCGAGATTCTTGTGATGTTCAGGCGACGCCGGCTCGATATGGACGGCCCGACGGTAGCTGACCGCGGCCTCCTCCGGCCGGCCTTGGGAGAGAATCGCCGCCCCCCGGTTGTTGTTGGCCGCCGCCGCGCCCGGTTCCAGCAGGACGGCCAACCGGTAGGCGGCTTCGGCCCGTTCGGTCTCGTCCACGGCCATCAGCGCGTTGCCCAGGGTGAACGCCGCCTCCGGGTAATCGGGGCGCAGCGCAACGAGCCGGAGAAGCGGCGCCATCGCCTCTCCGGGGAGGCGGCGCTCGATCAGCAGCGATGCGTACTGGAACAGCGTGTCGGCATCGTCCGGCCGCAGGCGATGGGCGGCCCGCAGCGCCGGCGCGGCCCTGTCCAGGCGCCCCAGGCCGCGCAGGACCGTCCCCAAGACGAACCAGACCACCGGATGCTCGGGCCGGATCGCCGCCGCCGCCTGAAAGGAGCGCGCCGCCTGGTCCAGCGATTCGGCCTCGACGTGACCGAGGCCGGAGCCGAAGCATCGGCCGAACGCCTCGCCGGACCCGCCCGACGCCTCTTCGATCACCTGCCCTCTCCATCCGATTGGTCGACCCGGCAAATGGGTTTGGAAATGCCGCGCCGGATGGTAACTCTTTTCGTGAGGAATTCACGCTCCCCGGCCACTCCCGCACCGGTGCGCTGGGAGGGGCGGCGGCACCGAGGGGAAGCATGACCACGGCCCGGCACTTTGCATCCCCCGCCGAAGCGCTGGGCTACGCCGTGACGCTGCACCAGGACGGACGGCACGCCGAGTGTGGCGCGGTGTGCCGTGCGATCCTGGCCGTCAAGCCCGACCATCCCGGCGCCTCCTTCCTTCTGGGTGTCGTCGCCTTCGCGCTGGGGCGGATGGAGGAATCGCAGCGCCGCTTCGCCGTCACCCTCGCCCTGGAGCCGGATCTGACCGACGCCTGCCTCAATCTGGCGCTTGTGCTGCGCCGCCGGGGCCGTCTTGCCGAGGCAGTGGCGCTCCAGGCGCGGGCGATCCGGCTGTCCCCCCGACCGGCCGATGCCGGGCAGGTCACCGCTCTCGGCGCGATGCTTCGCGAACTGGGCCGGACCGTGGCGGCGCGGACCGCCCTGCGCCGGGCGGTGGCGCTGTCGCCGGACAACGCCGAGGCGTGGCGCGAGTCCGGCCACGCGTGGCGCGATGGCGGCGCGTTCGGCGCGGCGGCGACCGCCTACGGGCGGGCCTGCCGGCTCGATCCCGGCCGCACCGAATCCCTCGGCGACCGGCTCCATGCCGCCCTCTCCCACTGCGACTGGAGCGCGTACGACGCCCTGTGCCAAGAGGTGCTGGCGGTCATCGACAGCGACCGGGGGATCGCCCTGCCGCTGCTCACCCTGCTGATCGACACCAGCCCGGCGCAGCAGGACCGCGCCGCCCGCCATTTCCACCGTGCGGTGGTGCGACCGATGGGCACCCCGCAAGCCGTCGCGGCGGCTCCGGTGGCGCCGGCTCCCGGTCCCGATGGCCGGCTCACCGTCGCCTACCTCTCCGCCGACTTTCATGAGCACGCCACCGCCTATCTGGCGGCCGAGCTGTTCGAGCTGCACGACCGCAACCGCTTTCGCGTCATCGCCTGTTCCTACGGTCCCGACGACGGCGGCCCGATGCGCCGTCGGCTGGAGGCCGCCTTTGACACCTTCCACGACATCCGCGGGACCGATGCCGATGCGGTGCAGGCGCTGCTCGCGGCCGAGGGCGTCCACATCTCGGTGGATCTGAAGGGCTACACGCGGCACGTCCGCTTCGATCTCCTGGCGCGCCGGCTCGCGCCGGTGCAGGTCGCCTATCTCGGCTATCCGGGGCCGATGGGCGGCGACGCCGTCGACTATCTCATCGGCGACCGCTTCGTCACGCCGCCGGAGCATCAGCCCCATTACCGGGAGCGGCTGGTCATCATGCCGGACTCCTATCAGGTCAACGACCGGCGCCGGCCGTTGGACGCGCCGCTGCCGGAGCGCGCCGCCTGCGGCCTGCCGCCGGACGGTTTCGTCTTCTGCGCGTTCAACGCGCCGTTCAAGGTCACGCCGTCGCAATTCGGGTTGTGGATGCGGGTTCTGGGGCGGGTGCCGGGGAGTGTGCTGTGGCTGCAGCATCCCGGCCGTGAGGGTGTGGACAACCTGCGGCGGGAGGCGGTGCGGCGCGGGGACGACCCCGACCGTCTGGTCTTCGCCCCCCACCGACCGCAGGCCGCGCACCTCGCCCGCTACCGCTTGGCCGACCTGTTCCTCGACAGCTTTCCCTACACCGGCCACACCACCGTTTCGGACGCCCTGTGGATGGGGCTGCCGGTGGTGACGCGGATGGGGGATACCTTCGCGTCGCGTGTGGCCGCCGGTCTGCTGAACGCCGCCGGCCTGCCCGAGACGGTCACCACCAGCGCTGATGCCTACGAGGCGCTGGCGGTCCGGCTGGCCGGCGATCCGGCGAGGCTCGCCGGCTACCGCCGCCGCCTCGACGCCGGGCGGGCAACGGCGCCGCTGTTCGACAGCCCCCGCTTCACCCGTCACCTGGAGATGGCCTACCGGACGATGTGGAACCGGCACGCCGCCGGCCTGCCGCCGGAGTCCTTCACGGTGCCGTCCCTGTAGCCAAGGCTTTGGCCGCGGCCTGCTCCAGCGCCGCCCGCACGTCGACGACGACGGATGCCCAGTCGCCCGGCGCCGCTTGACGGAACAGGCGCATGGTCGGGTACCAGGGGGTGGTGTCGCCGCGCTCCAGCCAGCGCCAGTCGGCGATGTCCGGCAGCAGGGTCCAGACCGGCCGGCCGAGCGCCCCGGCCAGATGGGCCGGCGCGGTGCAGGAACTGATGACGAGGTCGAGGTTTTCCATGATCGCCGCGGTGTCGGCGAAGTCGGCGATCTCCGCGCCGAGGTCGGTGAAGGAGGACGGCAGCGGGCCGCAGGTCTCCAGGTCCCGCCGTCCGGCCCCCTTTTGAAGGCCGTAGAAGGCGACGCCCGGAACGTCCAGCAGCGGCCGCAGGGCGGCCAGCCCCGGCGAACGCCGGCGGTCGTCCTTGAACTCGGGGTTGCCGGCCCACACCAGCCCGACCCGCAACCGTTCTCCTGTCTTCCGACCCAGCCTCTGCCGCCAGAACCCGACCCTGTCCGGTTCGGCGTGCAGGTAGGGGACCTCGGCGGGGACGGTCGCCAGCGTGGTGCCGAGCCGGTGGGGCAGGCTGAGCAGAGCGGCGTGGACGTCGTGCGGCGGTGGCGCGTCGGAGCGGCCGACGACCCCGTCCACACCGGGGAGCGTGGCGAACAGGCGGACGAGCAGCTCGCTGCACTCGACGAGCACGCGGGCGCCCCGGCGGCGCAGCAGGGGGGCGTAGCGGGCGAACTGGATGCCGTCGCCGAGCCCCTGTTCGTCGTGCAGCAGGATGGTCAGGCCCTCCGGGTTTCCACCCTCCCACACCGGGGTCGGCAGGCCGCGCGGCGCGACCTGACGGTCGGCCAGACGGGTGCGCCATTCGTATTCCCGGAATCCCGCCTCCAGCTCGCCGCGCAGCAGCAGGCAGGTGCCCAGCAGGGTGTGCGCCTCGGCATGGTCGGGGTCGCGGTCGAGGAGGCGGTGGCACTCGGCCTCCGCCTCCCCGATGCGCCGCAGCTTGCTGAGCACCAGCCCGAGATTCAGCCGGGCCGTGGTGAAATCCGCGTCGATCGCCACCGCCCGATGCAGGACGCGGGCCGCCTCTTCGTCCCCGCCGGTCCGCAGGGAAAGAGCGAGCCCCAGATTGCTGAGCACGCCGGGTTCGGCGGGGGCCAGCGCCTGCGCCTGCCGGCCGACGCCGACCGCCTCGTCGTGGCGGCCCAGATTCTTCAGCGCGATGCCCAGGTTGGCGCGGGCGCGATGGTCGTCGGGGGCGAGGCGGACCAACTCCCGCAGCACGTCCTCCGCCTCGCCGTAGCGCTGGCGCATCAGCAGCGCGTGGGCGAGGTGGGAGCGGTGGAAGGTGCCGAAGGGATCGAGGGAGGCGCAGCGGCGCAGCGGCCTGACCGCCTCCTCCGGTGTGTTGCGGCCGAGCCGCTCCATCGCCAGGGCATGGAAGGCGTCGATGGAGGCGGGGTCGAGGACCAGAGCACGACGATGCTCCGACCCGGAGTTCGCGACCGGCTCCGGTGGGACCGGCGGGCCGGCGTCCGGCGAGATCCAGCCGAGCGCGCGGAAATGGTCGATCCGCTCGCGGATCAGCCGCGGGAAGCCGGCGTCGATGGGGACGGGAACCACGGCCGTCCACATGCCGGGAACCGCACCGCCGTCAAAGCGCCCGGTGGCGTAGAAGCGGTCCAGCCGTTCGCGGTTCGCCGCCGGGTCCTGATCGAAGGCCGCGATCATCTCGCGGTGCGCGAAGGCCTGCAGCTTGGCGCGGAAGCGCTCGATCCCGCCCATCCAGGTGAAATGCCAGCCGGCGTCCGGGACGACGCGCCCATGCCCCAGCTTGGTCAGGTAGCGGGCGCGGTTGGCGCCGATCCGGCGGATCAGCTCCCAGGGCGCGGCGGCCACCGACACCCAGGGATCGGGCGACTTGAGGTCGAGGAAATACAGGAAGATGTCGAGGTGCGGAGCGAACAGCGAGCGGCCGTCGTCCGGTTCCCGGCGCAGCCGCTCGATCACCCAGGGGCGGAGGATCTCATCGGCGTCCGAGACGATGATCATGTCCGTCGGGTCGCAGCCGCCGAGGCCGCGGGTGATCGCGTCGCGCTGGTGGGCCTCGCGCTGCCACGCGAAGCCGCCGGGATCGTCGTCGACGACGACGTGGATGATCTTGTCGGCGTAGGCCGCGAACCGCGCGCGGTTTTCCGCGTAATGGAGGGGCTTGGGATCGCCGGCGTGGGTGAAGGTCGCCTCGACCAGGACGAAGCGGTCAACCACCGCGTCCAGCTCGGCCAGCCGCACCTCCAGGAGGTCCAGTTCGTTGTAGAACTGGAAGCAGTCGTAGATCCGGCGCCCGCCGGGTGGCGGGGCCGCGGGCGGCGGCGTGTCCGTCAGCGTCGTGACGTAGGCGAACCAAGCGTCGAACCCGCGCAGCGTCGTCCAGACGGCCGACCGGTTCTCCTCCGTGTTGTGGTCAAGCCGCAGGGACTGCTCGACGAGCGCGATCAGCGCCCGCGCCTCCGCCCGCCAGGCCAGTTCCTCCTCGGCTGGAGGGCGGGCGTTCAGGTGGGTGCTCAGGGCGTTCAGCAGGCGCTGCTGCGCATCGGCCAGACTGGCGGTGACGGCCGCCCCCGCCGTGCCCGCCGCTGGAGCATCCTTGCGATCGCCTCTCAGCTCGTCGAACCACGCCAGCCAGTCCCCGGCCCTTCCGGCCCAGCTCATCCCGGTGCTGACGTGATCCACCTGTTCGCGAAGCCGGCGGCCGGTGGCCGCGCCCTCGTCGCGCCACTGGAGCAGGGCCGTCCGGGCGGCTTCGGCGAAGCGGACGGCGTGTTCCGCCGGGTCCTCCGGCACCGGGATCAGCCGGGCGAAGCCGGCCGTGGTTTCCGGCAGCGCCCCCAGCGCGCTGGACACGATGAGGCAGCCGGCGGCCAGCGCCTCCATGACGGCGATGCAGGAGGTCTCGGCGAAGCGGTTGGGGTAGGCGAGGCCGGTCGCGTCGCGCAAGGCTTCGGCCAGGGCGCTTTGGGAGACCGCCCCCACATACTCCACGCCCTCGGTCTCCCGGCAGCGCCGGTAGAGGGCGCCGTAGGGGTCGCGGTCGGCGGGAACCTGATAGCCGTCCAGGCTGGAGAACACCCGGACGGTGGTTCCGGGGATCGCCGCCCGCAGGCGGGGAACGCTGTCGAGCAGCACGTCGAGGCCGCGGAAGGGCGTGCTGGTGTAGGCCAGGACCGGCGGCCAGGGCTTCGCCGCCCTGATGTCGGCCCCTGGCGGGAACAGGCCGGAGAAGGCGGGCGCGATGCCGTTGCGCAGGATGCGGCAGAGCCGGCGGTCGAGGCCGAACGCCGTGACGTAGCCGTCCATCTGCCAGCGGCTGACGAAGGCGTAGCCGTCCCAGCAGGCGCGGGCCTCCGGCTCGGCGAGGCATTGGGCGGCGGGTTGGTCGACCGCGTGCTGCATCCACAGAAGCAGCTTCCGCCCGCCGTCGAGGGTCGCGCGCAGCCGGGTCAGCGCCTCCGTCGGACAGCCGTTGAGCAGCACCACGACGTCGAAGGCGCGCAGGTCCTCCCAGGACACCGCGCCGGCGGGCAGGCAGCGCACCCCGCGCACCAGGCCGGGCGTCCGTGTGCCGTTGACCAGCGTGACCTCAAGCCCGGCGGCGGCCAGCGCCTCGGCGAGGTAGCACAGGGCCGACTGCGAGCCGCCGAGCGGGTGCAGCCTTGGCGTGTCCGGCGTGTAGTCCCCACCCGCCGGGTCGAGAAAGGCGATCTTGACGGTCATGCTGGCTCGGGCTGACTGGCTCGCACGTGATGGCTGGCGCGGAACAGCGGCTCGCGCTGTGGATCAGCGCCCGCGTTCTGCTATCCTACCATCCAAGGCCATGGGCAAAAAGGATGTGTGGCGCGTGACGGAGTTGGCAGCGGTGGATGGCGGGACCCCGCGCGTGGAGCAAAATCTGGCGCAGAATCTGGCATTGACGTGGCAGCTTTCGGAGGTCCACGGCTGGGGTCTGGTCGGCGTCCATACGGCGTTGCATCTGATCGACCAGGGACGCCCGCCGCTCCTGCTGGAAAAACCGCTTCTGTCCTCCCTGCGGCCGGAGAACCGGGAAAAGCTGGAAAGCCTGATGGACGGTCATCGGCAGATCACCGCCATCGCCGAGCGGTCGGGCAACCGCATGCTCGGCCTCAACGACTGCACCGTCCTGCACGCGCTCGGCAACGGCTTCGTCGCCGGGCCGTTCTCCGCCCGGTTCCGCGGCAGCCGCAACGTCGGGGTCATCGCCTTCGAGGACACCCTGTTCGACGAGGACACGCTGCGCCGCGCGCGGAGCTACGACAAGCTCGTGGTCCATTCCGAGTACAACCGGGCGCTGCTGGCCGAACAGGGCATCACCGACGTCGGCTGCGCCTTCCAGGGCGTGGACCCGGACGAACTGGCGCCGGTCCCTCCGGCCGGGCGCTTTGGCGACCGCTTCGTCGTCTTCTCGGGCGGGAAGATCGAGTTCCGCAAGGGGCAGGACATCGTGCTCGCCGCTTTCCGCCGGTTCCATGAACGCCATCCCGATGCGCTTCTGGTCACCGCGTGGCACAACCCCTGGCCGCACACCTCGACCGACATCGCCGAGTCTCCGCTGGTGCCCTCCGCTCCTGCCGTTGGCGACAACCGCAAGCTGCGCATCGTGGAGTGGGCGATGGATTGTGGCGTGCCACCGGAGGGCTTCGTCGACATGGGCTTTCTCAAGCGCGGCCAGATCGCCGCCATCCTGGCGGACTGCCACGCCGCCCTCTTCCCCAACCGCTGCGAAGGGGCGACCAACCTCGTCGCCATGGAGGCGATGGCCTGCGGCGTGCCGGTCATCCTGTCGGCCAACACCGGCCATCTCGACCTGATCCGCGACGGCAACTGCCTGCCGCTGTCCCGGCAGGACCCGGTGTCCGACCCCGCATCAGGTCAAGGCGGCCGGCGCCGCGGGTGGGGGGAATCCTCCGTCGAGGAGGCCGTCGCCCATCTCGAAACCCTCTATACGGACCGCGCCGCTGCCCGCGCCCGCGCCGATGCGGCGCGGGCCTTCCTGCGCGGCGAGCGGACGTGGCGCGCCTTCGCCGAAACCTTCGTGGCGGCGGTGGCCTAGGGATGGCGCGGGATGCCGAGGCCACGGAAGGGGTTCCTATCCACCGGCGGGCGCTGGCGAACGACCCGGCCGACGCGGTCGCGTGGCAGCACGCGGCGCATGCCGCCCGCGCGGCGGGCGACGGCCTGCGGGCGATCGCGCTGTTCGTCCGGGCGGCCCGCCTGCACGGCGACGTCGAGGCGCTCGGCCGTCAGATCGGGGAGCCCCTGAGCGTTGCCGCCAGCCAGGCCCTGGCGCGCGTGCAGGAGGGGGCGACCGACGCGGCGGCAACGCTGCTGGAGCCCTTCGTTCGCCTCGTCCCGCCACAGGGCAGCCTCGCCCGCGCGCTGGGCATCTTGCGGCTGGTCCAGGGGCGCGACGCGGAGGCCGAGCGGCTTCACGCGGCCGCGGGCTCCGGGGACTGCGGTCTGGGGGTCGCCCTGAGGGGGATCGCGCGCCACAAGGCCGACACCGACGTTCTCGGCACCGTGGTGATCCCCGCGCACCGGATGGAGGACACCATCGAACGGGCGTTGGACAGCGTCGCGGCGGCGGCCCGCGTCTACCGCGAGGCGGTGCGGGACCCGCGGGCGCGGATCCATGTCTGCGTCGTCGACGACGCCTCCCCCGACGGGACGGCGTCGCGGGTCCTGCGCTGGGCGCGGGAGCATCCGGAGCAGAGCGTCGCGCTGATCGCGAACAACCGCAACCAGGGGGCGGGGCGGTCGCGCAACATCGGCGCCGCCGCGGGGCTCGGCCGGTACATCTGGTTCCTCGACGCCGACGATTACTTCTTCGAGCGGCATTTCCTGCTGACGGCGACGGTGCTGGACCATACCCCCGACGCCGGGTTCGTCCGCACTGGGATGCGGTTCGACAGCATCGACCATGAGATCACCCCCGCGTGGCGCGAGGCGTCGGAGCTGAGCTACCCTTGCAACCTCTGCGTTCGGCGTGTCTGCCACGACATGATCGGCGGCTTCCCGGAGGAGGCGCCGTTCCACCCGGCCGTGGCCGACGACGTGGCCTACGGCCGGGCGCTTCACAGCATGTTCGGCGGCGTCCGGATCGCGGAGAAGACGGTCCACTACACGATGCGGGCGGACAACGCCCTGGCGCGGCAGCGCCAGACGATGACCAGCGGCGCCAAGCCGACCGAGCAGGTCACGTCCGACTCCCGCTTCGTCGCGATCGAGATCCTGACCCAGCGCCACCTCCACGCGCTGAACGCCAGGAGAGACGCGCTTCTGCGCGACGGCGGCTGGACCGGACCGCCGTTTCTCACGGCCAAGGGGAAAGCCGGGGGTCCGTCTCCGACCCCGGCGGCGGACCTTTCGGAAAGCCGGGACGCCCCGCGTGCCATCGACCCTGTCCCCACTGCCCCCCTACCCATTGCCCCGGGCGCCATCAACCTCGTGGCGGTGGCGAAGGAGGCCATCCAGTCCGGGCAGCCCGATCGCGCGGTCGCCGCGCTGACCCGCGCCGCCGCCGAGGACCCCGGCCGCACCGAAGCCTGGTTCGAGTTGGGGTTGCTCGCGCACCGGCTGCGGCGCGACCGGCTTGCGCTGGGGGCCTTCGGGGCGGTCGCGCGCCTTCACCCCGGCGCGGCCGCCGCGTGGTGCAATCTCGGCTCCATGCTGGTCGGCGCCGACGCCCATGCCCAGGCTGTGCCCCGGCTGCGCCGTGCCCTGACGCTCCAGCCGGGCCTCACCAACGCCCAGACCCTGCTGGGGCGTGCGAGCCGCCGGCTCGGGCAGGACCGGCAGGGCGCGCGGGAACTGGAGCGCGCGCTCCGGCTGGACCCGATGCGGCCCGATCTCAACGCGGACTGTGCGGACGCCGCCCTGGCCCTCGGCGATGCGGCGGCGGCGGTGGAGCACGCCCGGCAGGCTGTGCGGCTCGGCCCGGAGCTGTACAACGGCCACGCGGCGCTGGCCGAGGCCCTGGAATCGCTCGGCCATCCCGACGCCGCTCTGGTGGCCTGGGAGCGGGCGATCCGCTGCAACCCCGGGTTCGGCGCGGCCTTCACCCGCCGCGCGCTGTCCCTCTTGGCGCGTCGCTGGGGACCGCCGCCGTCACCGGTGGCGGCGGGCGGGCCGGGGTGCCGCCTCGCCTCGACCGCCCTCGGGCGCAACGGACGCTTCGGCAACCAGCTCCTCCAGTACGGCGCCCTGCGCCTCTACGCGGCCCGGCACGGCCTCACCCTGGAGGTTCCCCCCTGGCTCGGCCGCCACCTGTACGACCACGACGATCCGCTGCCCGGCCCCGCGCTGCCGCGCGTGGCGGAGGCGGACGGGGAGCGTGCCGTGATCGCCGGGCTCTCCGGCGCGCCCGCCGCGGCGTTGGCGGACCGCGACGTGTCCGGCTATTTCTGCGGCGACACCACGCCCCTGGCGCCGTTCAAGGAGGAGTTCCGCACGCTGTTCACGCCGGGCCGTCATCTCCAATCCCATGCGGACGCGCTGCTCGGCCGTCTGCGCGGTGCTGGACGGACCATCGTGGCGCTGCACCTGCGGCGCGGGGACTTCGGCTGGGGGCGGTTCTGGATCGCCCCGACGTCCTGGTATCTGCGCTGGCTGGAGACCGTCTGGCCGACGCTCGACCGGCCGCTCCTGTTCATCGCGACCGACGACCCGGCCGAGGTGCCGGCGTTCGCCGCCTACCGCCCCGTCACCGGCCGCGACCTCGCCGAGCCGGTCGCGGGGGCGGAATTCTTCACCGATTTCCACGTCCTCTGCCACGCCGACCGGGTGGCCATCTCCAACAGCTCCTTCTCCTTCGTCGCGACCATGCTCAACCGCGGCGCCGGCGGCTTCCATCGGCCCGACCCGACGCGTGGGGCCCTGGTTCCCTACGATCCCTGGGCCGCCCCGGTCCTGATCTGAGCACCGCACAGAGAGGGCAAGGCCCGGACGGGCGGTCCCTCCGCCGGAGCCGCCATCCGGGGGTCAACCCTCCGTCCGCCGGCGGAGGCGCCGGGCGTTGACGGCGATGTCGGTCCCCAGCGCCACCACCAGGGCGACGGCGCCGCACAGGAAGACCGCGGCGTAGCTCCCCCCGCTGTGGGCGAACAGGGAGGAGTAGCCGTAGCCGCCCAACGCCTGGAACAGGGCGAAGGCGGTGGTCGCCCGGCTCCAGGCGGCGCGCTGTTCCGACGGGCTGCGCGGCAGCAGTTCATGGATGCGGCCGAGCACCAGGGGAACCACGCCCGGCGTCAGGGCGCCGAGGACGACCGTCGCGATCCCGACCACCAGCGGCTGGCCGCTCACCGCCAGGGCGGCCACGGCGACCGCCTGGAGCAGCAGGGCGATGCGGTAGGCCGCGGCATAACCGATGCGGTCGGCCAGCGTTCCGGCGATGACCGGTCCCGCCACCGACGCCACGCCGTACAGGACCCAGCAGAGGGCGCCGACGTCCGCGCCCTGGTTCAGGCCGCGGGCGACGTAATCGACCAGCAGCAGCATGACCGGCACCAGCCCCAGCGCGTTCAGCGCGTATTCGGCGTAGAGCGAGCGGAGGACCCGCCCTTCGTGCCGCGGGGCGTGCTCCACCGGCGGGGCGGCGGTCGCCTGCGGCGGCGCCGACGGCGGCCAGCCGAACCAGGACAGGGCGGTCAGCAGCAGCGACAGCCCGCCCAGCCCCAGCCACGTCTCGTGCAACCCCAGCCGCATCAGCGCCGGCACGGCGGTGCCGGAGGCCGCGATCCCCAGCCCGATGCCGAGGAAGATCATCCCGCTGACGAAGCCGCGCCGTCCCGCCGGGATGTGGGGCAGGATGGTGGTCGCGACCAGGACCATGATGGCGCCCCCGGCCAAGCCCGAGACGAAGCGCCAGCCGAAGAACCAGCCGAGCGAGAGCGGGTAGGCGCAGGCGATGAAGGCGAGGGAGGCCGTCAGCATCAGAGCCCGCAGCAGCGCCCGGTTGGGCAGCCGGCTGGCCAGCGGCCGGCCGAGCAGGGCGCCCGCCAGATAGCCGGCGAAGTTCGCCGCTCCCAGCGTCACCGCGTCGGCGGCGGAGAACCAATGCGCCCCGATCAGCGAGGGGACCAGCGGCGTGTAGGCGAAGCGCGCCAAGCCGATGGCGACGAGGCTTCCCGCCATGCCGGCGAGGGTCGCCATCCAGGCGGCGCCGTCGAGGCGGTCCATGGCTGCGGTTGCGGAGGTCCTGTTCATGGGCGTACGTCCCTGTTGCGGCTCCGCCGCAGCGGGCCGCCCGTTGACCGGGAGGAAATGGGTGGGGGCGATCCGGCGCGGCGGGGCCGGACTCCGGCTCAGAAGTCCGGCATCGGCGGCAGCCCCAGGCTGGCCAGGGCGCCGCGCGCCGCCCCCTCCAGCAGGTCGCGCTCGGGGCGGATGCGGGCCAGGACGCGGATGCCCAACAGGGTGGAGAAGAGCAGGCGGGCCGCGTCGCCCTCGGGGATGCCGGCCGGGATCTCGCCGCTCCGCCGCCCCCTGTCGAGGCAGCGGCGGAAGAAATCCTCGATGGTCGCCAGTTCCGCGTTCAGGAAGTCGCGCAGGTCGGGGTTGTCCGGCGTGACCTCCAGCGCGGAATTCACCAGCAGGCAGCCGCGCCGGCACCCGTCGCCGAGCGAGCGCTCGATGCTTTCGCGCAGGAAGCCGGCGATGGCCATGGCCGGCGACGGCGCCGCCTCGTGCCGGGCGATGCGGGCGCGCAACGAGCCGTCCAGGTAATGCTCCAGGGCGCGGCGGAACAGCGCCCGCTTGTCGCCGAAGGCGTTGTGCATGCTGGCGAGCGTCATGCGCATGCTGTCCGCCAGCTCGCGGGTGGAGGTCGCCTCGTACCCCTGGGTCCAGAAGCGGTCCACCGCCGCGTCCAGCACCGCCGTCTCATCGAACGTCCGCGGCCGAGCCATGGATACCGCCTCCCGGTGTTTTAGATCATATGATCCAAAATAAACCGGGGGGCGCGGCAGTCAAGGATTTTGCCGTTGCGCCAGCGCAGGACTGCCCTGCGCCACCGCCATTGTCGCCACCACCGCCGTCGGGCCGCTAGTCCAACGGCTTCAGCTCGCCCAGCAGGGTCGGCAGCAGTTCAGCCACCGTGGGGTGGATGTGGACGGCGCGCTGCAAGGTGGGGTAGGGCGCCTTGGCGTACATCAGGTCCAGCACGCCGTGGATGGCCTCGTCGCCGCCGGGGCCGAGGATGGCGGCGCCCAGGATCTCCCGGCTGTCGGCGTCGACGACGATCCGCATGAAGCCCTGTGTCTCGCCCTTCTCGACCGCGCGCCCGACGCGGGTCATCGGCCGCATGCCGACCAGCGCGCGCCGGCCGGAGCGGCGGACCGCCTCGTCGGTCATGCCGACGCGGGCAAGCGGCGGGTCGGTGTAGAGCGCGTAGGCCTGGATGCGGTCGTCCACGCTGCGCCGATCCCCATCGAGCAGGTTCGCCGCGACGATCTCGAAGTCGTTGTAGGCGGTGTGGGTGAAGGCGCCACGCCCGTTGCAGTCGCCCATCGCCCAGATGCCCGGCACGTTGGTCCGCAGCGTGTCGTCCACCGTGATGGTGCCCCGGGCGTCGGTCGCCACCCCGGCGCGGTCGAGCCCGAGGTCGTCGGTGTTGGGCTGGCGCCCCACCGCCAGCAGCGCGTGGCTTCCCACCACCGAAGGCGCTCCGGAGGCGCAGGTCACGCCCACCTCCACGCCGTCGTCGTGCGGGGCGAAGCGGATGCAGTCGGCCGACAGGCGGACCGTCACCCCCTCCGCCTCCAGCAGGTCGCGGATCGCCGCGGAAACGTCGGGGTCCTCGCGCGCGATCAGCCGGTCGCCCTTCTCCACGACGGTCACCTCGGCGCCGAAGCGGCGGTACATCTGCGCGAATTCCAGGCCGATGTAGCTGCCGCCGACCACCACCAGATGGCGCGGAACATGGTCGAGGTCGAGGATCGTGCCGCTGGTCAGGAGGCCGACGTCGCGCACCCCCGGCATGTCCGGCACCGCGGCGCGTGCGCCGACGTTGATGAAGATGCGCTCCGCCGTCAGCACCTCGTCGCCGACGCGCACGCTGTTGGGGGATTCGAAGCGGGCGTGGCCCTGCAGCACCCGGCAGCCGGGCATGCCGCGCAGCCAGCGCTCGACGTTCTGGCGCGACCGGCCGGAGACGGCGTCCTTGCGCGCCTTGACCCTGGCCATGTCGACGCGCACCGGGCCGTCCAGCATCACGCCGTATTCGGCGGCCCGCTGGGCCATCCGGGCGACGCGGGCGCTGGCGACCAGCGTCTTGGTCGGGGTGCAGCCGGTGTTCACGCAGGTGCCGCCGAAGTGCTTGCGTTCGATGACCGCGACGGTCATGCCGGCGGCGGTGAGGCGCTCGGCGAGCGGTGGTCCGGCCTGGCCGGCTCCGATGATGATGGCGTCGACCATGGCGCTCTCCTGCAGCCGGACCTGGGTGTCGGTGACCGTCGACGGGGGGATGCCGGCGCCGATCGGGCCGCAAGCAAAGCTAAGTGTGGGCGGAGGCCGGTCAAGACCGGGCCAACGGCCGGCGGAGCCGTCCTCGGCGGAGTCCCCCTCGGCGGCGGAAAGCCGCTACCATGGGGGCCGGGGAAAAGGGACCGATCCATGGAACTCAGCGTCGATCATCTGATGGAAGCCGGTTCGGGCAGCCGCGTCCTGGGCAGCGACGGGGAAAGCCGGCTGCTGCGCGTGACGCGGCCGGACCGGCCCTTTCCCATCCTCGCCCGCATGGCCGTGACTCCGCCAAGCGGTCCGGCAGGTCCGGACGCTCCGGTGAGACGGTCCGACGCCGCGCTCGACCGGCTGCGGCGGGAGCACGCCTTGGCCCGCCGGCTCGATCCCGCCTGGGCGGTCAAGCCGCTCGACCTTCTGCCGCATGGCATGGCCCCGGTCCTGACCCTGGCCGATCCGGGCGGCCAACCGCTCTCGGCGCTGTCCGTGCCGGTGATGCCCTTCCGCCAGCGGCTCGCCCTGGCGCTGCGCATCGCGGAGGCGGTGGCGGAGCTGCACCGCCGCGGCCTGATGCACGGCGATCTGCGGCCGTTCAACCTGCTGGTCGACGACGACGGCGCGGTGCACCTGACCGGCTTTGGCCGGGCCTGTCCCATGCCCGTGCCGCCATCGCCGTCCCGGGCCGACGAGCGGCCGGACGCGCTGCTGCCCTACATGGCGCCCGAACAGTCGGGGCGGACCGGCCGGCCGGTCGACCGCCGCAGCGACCTCTACGCGCTCGGCGTCACGCTCTACGAACTGTTCACCGGCGCGCTTCCCTTCGCGGCCGGCGATGCAATGGAATGGGTGCACTGCCATCTCGCGCGGGCCCCCATCCCGCCGGCCCGCCACGCGCCCGACCTGCCGGTCGCCATCGCCGACATCCTGCTGCGGCTGCTCGCCAAGATGGCGGAGGACCGCTACCAGACCGCCGACGGCCTCGTCCGCGACCTCGGCCACGCGCTGCGGCTCTGGGACACGGAGGGTCGAATTTCCGCCTTTCCGGTCGGCCGCCGCGATCTGCCGGAGGGGCTGGTGCCGCCGCCGGGCCTCTACGGGCGGGACGAGCCGACCGCCGTCCTGGAGGCCGCTTTCGAGCGGGTCGCCGCCCGCGGCCGGATGGGCATCGTCCTGATCGCCGGCCGGTCAGGAGTCGGCAAGTCGGCGGTCGCCCGCTCCCTGGAGGGGCGTGTGGTGCCGCCGCAGGGCCTGTTCGCCGGCGGCAAGTTCGACCAGGGCGAGCGGGACCGTCCCTATGCCAGCCTCGCGGAGGCCTTTCGCGGGCTGGTCGCCCGCATCCTGGCGCTGCCGGCCCCGCATCGCGAGCACTGGCGCCGCGCCCTGGCGGAGGCGGTGGGCGAGGGCGGCGCCCTGATGACCGCGCTGATCCCGAATCTCGCCGTGCTGATCGGCGCGCAGCCCGCCGTCCCACCCTTGCCGCCGCGCGAGGCCCAGAACCGCTTCGACCTGCTGTTCCGGCGCGTGCTGCAGTGCTTCGCCCGTCCGGACCATCCCCTGGTCCTGTTCCTCGATGACCTGCAATGGCTGGACGGCGCGACGCTGGATCTGCTGGACCGTCTCGTCGCCGATGGCGGCATGGACCATCTGCTGCTGGTCGGCGCCTACCGAAGCGACGAGGTCGGAGACGGCCACCCGCTGCAGGCGCTGATGGGCCGGGTCGCGGCGGCCGGTGCCGCGATCGACGGCGAGCGGATCGCGCTGGGGCCGCTGTCCTCCGACGACCTGCGCCGCCTGATCGCCGACGGTCTGGACCGCCGGCCCGACGAGGTGGCGGCGCTCGCCGACCGGCTGCAGGAGCGGACCGGCGGCAACGCCTTCTTCGCGGTCCAGCTGCTGACCGAACTGGAGCGCTCCGGCCGGCTGTGGTTCAACCGCGATGCCCGCCGCTGGGACTGGGACCTCGCGGCGGTGGAGCGGGCGCCGGCGGGGTCCGGCATCGCCACGTTGATGGGCGAGCGGCTGGCCCGCTTTCCGGTGCCGGCGCGCGACCTGCTGTTCCGCCACGCCGCGCTCGGCGCCGCCGTCCGGCTGTCCACCCTGGCCCTCGCCGCCGGTCTGACCGAGGAGGAGACGGCGCGCCACCTGGAGCCGGTGCTGGCCGAGGGGCTGATCCTGCGCGGCGAGGACGGGGTCCGCTTCCTCCACGACCGGGTGCAGGAGGGGGCCTACGCCCTGGTGCCGGAGGACTTGCGCGGCCCGCTCCACCTCGGCATCGCCCGCGCGCTGCGCCGCGGCTTCGCGGCCGACCTGACGGGGGAGCGGCTGTTCGCGGTGGTCGGCCAGTACGACCGTTGCCTCTCCCTGGTCCGGGACGGGCGGGAGCGGGCGGAGGTGGCCGCGCTCCACCTCGCCGCCGGCCATCAGGCCAAGGCGGCCAGCGCCCACGGCGCGGCGCTGGCCCACGCGCTGGGCGGCCTGCGCCTGCTGGAGGGCGGCGGGGCCGGGCCGGTGGAAGAGCCGGTGGAAGAACCGTTGGACGGGCCGGAGGCCGGGCGGCTGGCCTTCGCGCTGGAGCATCTCCGGGCGGAATGCGAGTTCCTCTGCGGCGACCTGCAGCAGGCGGAGCGGCGTCTGCTCGCCCTTGCCGGACGGGCCGGGGCGCCGGCGGACCGCGCCGCGATCACCGCGCTGCTCGTCACCGTCTTCACCGCCATCGACCGCAGCGACCGCGCCGTCGAGTCCTGTCTGGCCTATCTGCGCGGGGTGGGGATCGACTGGCCCGCCCATCCCCCGGCCGCCCTGGCCCAGGAGGAGTATGAGCGGCTGCGGGCGGCCATCGCCGGCCGGCCCATCGCTTCGCTGGCCGCGCTGGACGCCGACCCCGATCCCGACAGCCGGGCGACGCTGGACGTGCTGGCCGCCGCCCTGCCGCCGGCCTTCTTCAGCGACCGCAACCTCGTCTGCCTGATCCTCGGGCGGATGGCCAACCTGACCCTGCGGAACGGGCGCAGCGACGCCTCCGCCCTGGGTTTCGCCTATCTCGGCATGATGGCCGGCCCGTGTTTCGGCGACTACGCCGCCGGCTACGACTTCGGCCGCCTCGGCTACGATCTGGCGGAGCGGCAGGGGCCGACGCGTTACCGGGCGCGGGTGCTGATGACCTTCGCCTATCATGTCGTGCCCTGGACCCGCGACATCCGCAGCGAGCGCGCCCTGCTGCTGCGCGCCTTCGACGAGGCGCGGGAGGCCGGCGACGTCACCTATGGCGGTTTCACCAGCGTCACCCTGGTCACCAGCATGCTGGCGTCGGGCGATCCGCTGGCGACGGTCCAGCGCACGGCCGAGTCGCGCCTCGCCCATGTCCGGCAGGTGAGGTTCGGGCTCTGCGCCGACATCCTGACCACCCAGCTCCAACTGATGCGGGCCTTGCGCGGCCAGACCGATGCGCTCGACGCCTTCGACGGGCAGGGCTTCGACAACGCCGCCTTCGAGGCGCGGCTGCTGGCCAACCCGAGCCTGGACATCGCCACCTGCTGGCACTGGATCCGCACCCTCCAGCTCCGCTGCGTCGCCGGCGCGATGACGGCGGCGGTCGAGGCGGCGGAACGGGCGGAAGGGCTGCTGTGGACCACGTCGGGCCATTGGGAGATGGCCGAATTCCACTTCCACGCCGCCCTGGCCCGGGCCGGGGCGATGGACGACGCCCCACCGGACCGGCGCGCCCGCCACGCCGCGGCGCTGGACCGGCATCGCGCTCAACTGCGCGATTGGGCGGGCCACGGCCCCGACAGCTTCGCCGCCCGCTTCGCTCTCGTCGAGGCGGAGGCGGCGCGGACCGAGGGGCGGACGGAGGAGGCGATGCGCGGCTACGACCGCGCGGTCGAGGCGGCCCGGCGCAGCGCCCTGCCGCATGTGGAGGCGCTGGCCCACGAACGCGCCGCCGGCCACTACCGTCGGCTGGGGGTGGCGACGCTGGAGCGCGCCTGCATCCGCGACGCGGCCGAGGCCTATGCGCGGTGGGGAGCCACCGCCAAGGTGGCGCAGCTGGCCGGGCGCCATCCCGCCCTTGCCTTGGATACGGTCGAGCCGGCCTTGCCGGAGGCGCCGCGGGGCTTCGACGGGCTCGATCCGGCGGCGCTCCTTGGGACGCTGCGCGCGGTCGCCGACCAGGCGAGTGTGGAGCAGCTCACCACCACCCTGCTGACCGTGGTGCTGGAGCATGCCGGGGCCAGCCGTGGCCTGCTGATCCTCGCCCGCGGCGACGGGCTGCGGGTGGAGGCGGAGGCGACGACCGGACTCTATGGCGTGTCGGTCCGGCTGGTCCGGGAGGATGCCGCGCGCATCCCGCTGCCCCACGCCGTCGTCCACGGCGCGATCCGTGACCAGGAGGCAGTGATCGTCGACGACACGCGGGCGTCGGGTCCCTTCTCCGGCGATCCCTATGTCCGTCAGACCGAGGCGCGCTCCATCCTGTGCATGCCGCTGGTCCGCCGCCGCCGCGTCGTCGGGCTGCTGCATCTGGAGAACGCGCTGGCCACCCACGCCTTCACGCCGCAGCGGGTCAGCATCCTGACGCTGCTCGGAGCCCAGGCCGCGGCGGCGCTGGAGACCGCGACGCTGGACGAGAAGGAGGCGCTGCTGAAGGAGATCCATCACCGGGTGAAGAACAACCTGCAGCTGGTCACCAGCCTTCTCAACCTCCAGGCCCGCCGGATCGAGGACGAGGCGGTCGCAGCCCTGTTCGCGGACAGCCGCGATCGCGTGCGGTCGATGGCGCTGGTGCACGAGAACCTCTACCGCCTCGGCAACTTCGCGCGCGTGCCGATGCGCGAGCATCTGGAATCGGTGTGCGCCCATCTGCTGCGCGCCTACGCCCGGCAGGCCGGCGCGGTGCGGCTGGTAACCGAGATGGCCGACCTGCAGCTTGACCTCGACCGCGCGGTGCCCTGCGGCCTGATCGTCAACGAACTGGTTTCCAACGCCCTGAAGCACGCCTTTCCCGGTGGGCGGGGTGGGGTGTTGGGCGTGGTCCTCGCGGTGGATGGACGGGAGTGCCGGCTGACCGTACGTGACGACGGCGTGGGCTTGCCCGGTGGGTATGATCCCGATAGGATGGACACGCTCGGCTTCCAACTGATCGCCGACTTGACCGAACAGTTGCGCGGTTCGTTGGAATACAACCCCGGCACAGGAACAGAATTCGTCGTCGCCTTTCCCTTGAAGGGGCGTCATCGGGGACATGAATGATTGCGGCCCGTATCCTGATCGTTGAAGACGACCGCATCGTCGCGCGTGATATCCAGCATCAGGTTTCCCGAATGGGCCATGTCGTGGTCGGCCTGTCGACCAGCGGCGAGGAGGCGGTGCGGCTGGCCGTCCACCACCAGCCCGACCTGGTGCTGATGGACATCCGCCTGGACGGGGAGATGGACGGGATCGAGGCGGCCCGCCGGATTCGCGAGGCCCAGCGCATCCCCGTCGTCTTCCTCACCGCCTACGCCAACGACGACGTCGTGGAGCGCGCCAGCCGGACGGAACCCTTCGGTTATCTGCTGAAGCCCCTCGAAGAACCGCAGATGCGCACGGTCATCCAGATGGCGCTCTACAAGCAGGCCAGCGACGCCAGGTTGCGTATGAGCGAACGGCGCTACGCCGCCACGCTCGCCAGCATTCGCGACGGCGTGATCCTGTGCGACCGCGACGGCCGCGTCGACTTCATGAACCGGGTGGCGGAGACGATGACCGGCTGGACGGCGGCGGAAGCGGCCGGAAAGCCGCTCACCGCTGTCTTCGTCGCCCTGGACGAGGAGACGCAGGAGCCGCAGGAGGATTTCTCCGCCCTTGTCCGGCACCGGGGGGCCCACGCCCCGCCGGAACGGCTGTCCCGCCTGCTGCCCCGCGGTGAAACGGCGCTGGCTCCGCCCCAGGCGGCCAATTCCCAGACGGCCGAAACCGGGGTGGCCGGAATCGTGGTGGAGGAACGCTGCTCCGCCATCATCGACGACCGCGGGGAGGTGGTGGGCTCCATCCTGGTGTTCAGCGACCTGACCCAGCGCCGCCGCGTTGCCGAGGCCCTGCGCAAGGCCCAGGCCGACCTCGCCCATGTCGGCCGGCTGACCATGATGGGGGAGCTGGCCGCCGCCGTCGCGCACGAGGTGAACCAGCCTCTGATGGCGATCATCACCAACGCCGGCACCTGCCTCCAGCACCTGTCGCAGCCGGCCCCCGACCTCGGCAAGACCCGCGCCGTGGCGGAGCGGATCGTGCGCGACGCCCAGCGGGCCGGCGACGTGGTCCGCAGCATTCACGCGCTGGCGCGGCGGGCCCCGGCCGATCCGGGATGGGTCGACGTCAACGCCCTCGTCGACGAGACGCTGGCGCTGGTGCGGGCGGAGCTGCGCCGCGCCCGCATCGCCGTGGAAACCGATCTCCGGGCGGACCCGCCGCGGGTCCATGGCGACCGGGTGCAGTTGCAGCAGCTCATCCTCAATCTGGTGATGAACGCGATCGAAGCGATGGCCGACCCCGGCCTGCCGCTGCGGCGTCTGCGCGTCGCGACGGCCGGCGGCGACGGCGGGATCGCCATCCGCGTCGAGGACAGCGGGCCGGGCCTCGCGGACACCGATCCGGAGGTCCTGTTCCGCGCCCTGTACAGCACAAAGCCCGACGGGCTGGGCATGGGGCTGTCGATCAGCCGGTCCATTGTGGAGTTGCATGGCGGGCGGCTGACAGCGACCCCGGGAACACCGTGCGGCAGCGTGTTCGAAGCCGTGCTTCCGGTCGCGCTGGGAGAAGCCTGATGGGTGCGCGCGATGCCGAACCAACGGTGACCGTGGTGGTCATCGACGACGACGAAGCCGTCCGCGAAGCGCTGGAGGGGCTGCTCGACTCCGTCGGCCTGCCGGTCCGGAGCTTCGGATCGGTGCAGCAGTATGTCGACCGGCAACCGGCCATCGACGTCGGCTGCATGGTGCTGGACGTGCGGTTGCCGGGCCGCAGCGGGTTGGATTTCCAGGCGGAGCTGGCGCGCTGCGGCAACAGCCTTCCGGTGATCTTCATCACCGGGCATGGCGATGTTCCGATGTCGGTCCGCGCGATGAAGGCGGGAGCCTTCGAGTTCCTGACCAAGCCGGTCCATCACCAGAACCTGCTGGACGCGATCCACGCCGCCATCGCCCGGCATGGCGAGCAGCGCGAGCAGGAGCGCAGCCTCGTCGCCCAGCGCGCCCGCTTCGACACGCTGACCGTGCGTGAACGCGAGGTCGCGATGATGGTGGTGTCCGGCCTGCGCAACAAGCAGATCGCCGGTGACCTCGACCTCAGCGAAGCGACGGTGAAGCTGCACCGCGGCCAAGCCATGCGCAAGATGGGGGTGCGGTCGGTGGTGGATCTGGTGCGCATCGTCGACAGCCTGGTGCCCGACGCCGCGCAGTGAGCACACCGGGGGAGCTGGCCGGCGCCTTCGCTCTCCCGGGGGCCTCGCCGTTCGCGGTGGAGGCCGAGTCGCCGCCGTGGGGGCTTCCGGCGGCTTCCGGCGGCATGCAAGCGCACATCGGCGAACGGAGGGGGCTATTGAACGCTACCCCGCTGCCCGACCGATCCTTGCGGCGGCGCTGGCCGTTCGGCCGTCATGCCACGGCAATCATTCTTTTTCGTTCCGATTGAGCGCGGCTTTCCCGCTCCTGCGCTAACCTTCGGTTTTGGTTTCAATCTCCGGACGATACCTGCCCGTGCAATATGTTTGCTTCCGATCGACATATGCGTGTTTTCTTGCAGAGCAAGAAAATATTCGAAAAGTAAGGATTCAGGCGCGCAAACGCCACTGTTACTATCCGGTAACGCGTTTTGGAGGCAATTTATATACCATTAATTAGCTCTTGATAGTTCATTGATCGAACTAAGACCGGTGTCCGGGCCGGCTGCGTTGACGTGAGGGCTGAAGCACCGTGGCGAATCCAACCTTCACTATGATCGGCACCAACAGCTTCGGCCTCTCCGACACCGGAAGCGAGGCCGCTCCGGTGCTGGTCGACCTTGATGGTGACGGCGATCTCGACGTCCTGGTCGGCAACGCGGACGGCAACACGCTTTTCTTCCGGAACACCGGCACGACCCTGTCGCCGACCTTCACGCTGGACAGCACCAACCCGTTCGGAATCACCAACGTCAGCGCGGGCGGCGCGCTTCCCGGTCTGGTGGACATCGACGGCGACGGTGATCTCGACCTGTTCATCGGCAACCACGCCGGCACCACCCTGTTCTTCCGCAACAACGGAACCTCGGCGCAGACGCCGACCTTCTCGCTGGAAGGCACCGGCCTGTTCGGCATCCAGAGCGCTGGAAGTTACGGGGCGCCGAGCTTCGCCGACCTGGACGCCGATGGCGACCTCGACCTGCTGATCGGCAATTCGAGCGGGGACATTCTCTTTTACCGCAACAACGGCTCGACGCTGTCGCCGACCTTCACGCTGGCAGGAACCAATCCCTTCGGCCTGACCCGTAACATCGATGGCTACGCGTCGCCCGCGCTGGCGGACATCAACGGGGACGGTCTCGTCGACCTCATCACCAAGAGCAACGTCTACGTCAACGTCGGCACGGCGGCGGCGCCGACCTTTTCGTTGCTCGCCACGAATCCCTACGGGGCCATCGGCCCCGGAGCGTACCCGCGGCCGGCGCTGGGCGATCTCGACGGCGACGGCGACATTGATCTGGTGGTCGGCGTCGACGGAGGCGATGTGGAGTATTTCCGCAACGTCGCCCCGGTCGTCGTGACGCTGGGCAATGCCGGAAACACGATCGCGCTGTCGCAGATCAACACGCTGACCGGCGGCACCGGCGTCGACGTGGTGTCGCTGGTCGAGATCGGGGCGACCTACACCGTCTCCGGGGTCGAGACACTGACCGGCAGCTCCGCCACCGACCTGGTGATCCTGGCCGGCGGCGGCAACACCATTCTGGTGAGCGGCGTCGAGACGCTGCTCGGCGGTGTGGGCACCGACGTGGTGACGCTGGGCTCGCTCGGCAACACGATGCTGGTGGGCGGCGTCGAGACGCTGACCGGCGGTGTGGGCACCGATGTGGTGATTCTGGGCAGCAGCGGCAACACGATGCTGGCGGAGGGCGTCGAGACGCTGACCGGCGGCATCGGCACCGACGTGGTGACGCTGGGCGACAGCGCGGGCAACACGCTGACCGTGTCGAAGCTGGAGACTCTGACGGGCGGCGTCGGCACCGACGTCGTGACGCTGGGCAGCGGCGGCAACACGGTGCTGGTGGGCGGCGTCGAGACGCTGACGGGCGGCACCGGCACCGACGTGGTGATGTCGAGCAGTCTCGGCAGCACGGTGCTGGTCCGGCTGATCGAGCAGGTGCTCGGCGGCTCCGGCACGGACAACGTGACGTTGGGCACCGGCGGCACTTCGTTGCTGATACGGGGCGTCGAAACGCTGACGGGTGGAACCGGCACCGACGTGGTGACTCTGAGCAGCGGCGGCAACACCGTGTCGGTGAGTCTCGTCGAAACGCTGATCGGTGGCACCGGCGCCGACATCGTGAGCCTCGACAGCAACGGCAACACGCTGTTGGTGCGGTTGACCGAGACGCTGATCGGCGGGGCGGGCGCCGATTTCGTGACGCTGGGCACCGGTGGCAACACCGTGTCGGTGAGTTTCTTCGAAACGCTGATCGGTAGCACCGGCTCCGACACCGTGAACCTCGACAGCAGCGGCAACACGCTGACGATCCGGCTGTTGGAGACGGTGATCGGCGGGGCCGGCACCGACGTCGTGACCGTGGGCACCGGCGGCTCCACGATGCGGGTGGGCGGCGTCGAGACCTTGACCGGCGGTGTCGGCACCGACGTGGCGACGCTGCTCACGGGTGGGAACACGCTGACGGTGTCCCTTCTGGAATCGTTGATCGGCGCCTCCGGCGTCGACGTTGTGACGCTGGGCGGAGCCGGCAGCACCATGCTGGTGAGCGCTCTGGAAACGGTGATCGGCGGCACCGGCACCGACGTGCTGACGGTCAGCGGCTCCGGGTTGACCGCGCTGGTCAGCGGCATCGAGACTTTGAACGGCAACACCGGCCAGGAGTTCGTGACGCTCGGTGACGGTGGCAACACGATGTCGGTGTCCCGGCTGGAAACCCTGACCGGCGGGTCCGGCACCGACGTGGTGTCCTTCGGTACGACGTGGGGAAGCACCATCCTGGTGAGCCACATCGAGACTCTGACCGGCGGCACCGCGACCGACGTTGTGACGCTGGGCAGCGGCGGCAACACCATCGAGGTGTCGGAGGTCGAGACGCTGTTTGGCGGCTCCGGCACAGATGTGGTGACGCTGGGCAGCGGCGGCAACACGCTGTTTGTCCGGTTGCTGGAGACGCTGACCGGCGGTTCCGGCACCGACGTCGTGACGTTCGGCACCGGCGGCAACGTGATGACGGCAAGCGGTGTCGAAACGATCAAGGGCGGCAGCGGCCTCGACATCGTGACGCTCGGCGACAGTGCCGGCAACACGCTCACGGTGTGGCGGATCGAGACGCTGATCGGCACGTCCGGCACCGACCTGGTGGAACTGGGCAGCGCCGGCAACACGCTGCTGGTGGACGGTGTCGAGACGGTGGTCGGCGGCATCGGCACCGACCTGGTGGAACTGGGCAGCGCCGGCAACACGCTGCTGGTGAGCGGCCTCGAGACGCTGACGGGCGGCGTCGGCACCGACGTGGTGACGCTGGGCGGCGCCGGCAACACGCTGCTGGTGAGCGGCGTCGAGACGCTGACGGGCGGTTCCGGCCTCGACGTGGTGACGCTGGGTGACAGTGCGGGCAACACGCTCACCGTGACCGAGCTGCAAACCCTGATCGGCGGCGTCGGCAACGACGTGGTGACCTTCACCCCTGCCGGCAACCATGGGACGCTCTTCGTTTCCGGTGTCGAGACCGTCTTCACGCCGTTCCAGACCCTGACGCTCAACGGCACCGACACGCTGATCGTCCTGCCGGTCGGCCCGTCCATCCCGGTCCTCAGCCCGGCGTCGGACAGCGGAACGGCCGGTGACGCGGTGACAAACGCGTCCCAGCCTACGCTGACGGGAACTGCCGACCCCGGCGTCCTTGTGCGCCTATACGGAAACGGTGTCGAGATCGGGACGGGAACCGTCAACGGTTCCGGCGACTGGTCGGTGGTTCCGAGCACGACGCTGGCCGACGGGACCTGGACCTTGACGGCCACGGTGGTCTCATCCGGCGTCGAGAGCGAATTGTCAGGTTCGCTCCTCGTGACCATCGACACCAGCGCCCACGCTCCTTCCGCCCTGGCGCTCGCTGCAGCTTCGAACAGCGGCTTGACGTCGGACACGCTGACCAACGTGACGGCCCCGGCGATCACCGGCAGCGTGGCCGAGGCCGGCGTGGTGGTTCTGTACGAAGGCGCGACGGCTCTTGGCACGATGACGGCATCAGCGGCCGGAGCCTGGAGCATCACCGCGGCCTCGCTGGGCGACGGCGCGCACACGCTGACCGCCACGGTGAGCGACGCCGCCGGCAACACGTCGTCCAGCTCGACCGCGCTGACCGTCACCATCGACACCAGCGCGTCGTCGCCAACCAGTCTTGCTCTGTCCACGGCTTCGAACAGCGGTTCGACGTCGGACACGCTGACCAACGTGACGGCCCCGGTGATCACCGGGACGGTGGCCGAGGCTGGCGTGGTCGTGCTGTACGAAGGCGCGACGGCTCTTGGCACGGTGACGGCTTCGGCGGCGGGGGCTTGGAGCATCACGGCAGGCTCGCTGGGCGACGGGGCTCATACGCTGACCGCCACGGTGACCGATGCGGCCGGCAACACGTCGTCCGTCTCCTCCGCTCTCACCGTCACCATCGACACCAGCGCGTCGTCGCCGACCAGTCTTGCTCTGTCCACGGCTTCGAACAGCGGCTTGACGTCGGACACGCTGACCAACGTGACGGCTCCGGTGGTCACCGGGACGGTGGCCGAGGCTGGCGTTGTGGTGCTGTACGAAGGCGCGGCGGCTCTTGGCACGGTGACGGCTTCGGCGGCGGGGGCCTGGAGCATCACGGCGGCCTCGCTGGGCGATGGCGCGCACACGCTGACCGCCACGGTGACCGATGCGGCCGGCAACACGTCGTCCGTCTCCTCCGCTCTCACCGTGACCATTGATACCAGCGCCAATGCTCCTTCCGCCCTGGCGTTGGCGTCCGCTTCGAACAGCGGCTTGACGTCGGACACGCTGACCAACGTGACGGCTCCGGTGATCACCGGGACGGTGGCCGAGGCCGGCGTTGTGGTGCTGTACGAAGGCGCGACGGCTCTTGGCACGGTGACGGCTTCGGCGGCGGGGGCCTGGAGCATCACGGCAGGCTCGCTCGGCGACGGTGCCCACACGCTTACCGCCATGGTGACCGACGCCGCCGGCAACACTTCCACGGCTTCCTCCGCTCTCACCGTCACCGTCGACAGCGGAGCGCCGTCCGTTACCGTCGCGCTGGACAAGACGACGCTCGGTTTGGGGGAGACGGCAACCGTCACCTTCACCTTCAGCGAGGCGCCGGTCGGTTTTTCCCTGTCAGCCGTCTCCGCGCAGAACGGGACGCTGTCGGACCTGTCCGTCCTGCCCGGCAGCGACGGGTTGGTTTACACGGCCATACTGACTCCCAGCGCGGAGACGCTCGCTGCCGACAGCCGTATCACCGTTGCCACTGGCTGGAGCGACACCGCCGGAAACACTCCGGCGGCGTCGGCGACCTCGATCGGCTATGCCATCGACACCCGGACTCCATCCGGCAACACGGCGCCCGTCATCGGCGGTGCCATGGCTGGCCAAGCGGCCAACGACACCGCCAGCCTCCAGCCCTTCACCAGCCTGACCGTTTCCGACAACCAGACCGCGCAAGCCCAGACGGTCGTGGTCACAGTCCACGATTCGGGCGGCACGGTCGGAGACGCCACCGGCGCCTTCACCGCCGCCAGCCTCACCGCCAGTGGGTTTGTGAAGTCGTCCGCCGGAACCTACACTCTGGCCGCCGGCTCGGCGGCGGCGGCCCAGGCAGCCCTGCGGCTGCTTGATTTCCAGCCGACGGCCAACCGGGCCGCCCCGGGCACTCAGCAGACGACCGCCTTCACCGTGACGGTCACCGACGCGGACGGCGCGTCGGTGACGAGCAGCACGACCAGCATCAGCGTCCTGTCGGTCAACGACGCGCCGGTTCTGGCCCAGGCGCTCGGCACCCGCAACGTGGACCAGGGGCAGGCCTTCTCCTACACGATCCCGGCAGGGACCTTCACCGACGCCGACACCGGCGACAGCCTCACCTTCAGCGCGACCAGCGGTGACGGTTCGGCGCTGCCCGCCTGGCTCAGCTTCGACGCGGCCACCGGGCGGCTGTCCGGCACGCCGGGCAATGCCGATGTCGGCACCCGGACGGTGCGCGTCACCGCGACCGATTCCTCCGGCGCGACGGTCACGGACCTGCTGACCATCCAAGTCGCCAACGTCAACGACGCGCCGGTCGCGGTGAACGACACGGGCGACACCGACCGGCTCACCCCGGTCACGGTGATCGCGTCGAGCGGCGTGCTTGCCAACGACACGGACCCGGACGCCGGCGACCGGCTGACCGTGAGCGCGGTGAACGGCGACGCCGCCAACGTCGGCCAGGCGATCACCCTGGCCGGCGGCGGCCGGCTGACGCTGAACGCCGACGGTGGCTACAGCTTCGATCCGGCGGGCGGATACGGCACGCTGCTGTTCGGCCAGACCCGGCAGGAGACGGTCAGCTACACCGTCACCGACCAGGCCGGCGCGACCTCGACCGCGACGCTGACCATCACCGTGCGGGGCGTCAACACCGCCCCGGCGGTGCAGGAGGCCAAGCACGTCGCCATCGACCAGAATTCCAGCCGCGTCGGCCTGTCGATCGACAAGCCGGTCGATCCGGAAGGCGACCCGCTGACCGTCACGGTCACCGGCCTGCCCACGGTCGGAACGCTCCAGCGCTACGACGGCACGGCGCTCAGCGTCGGCGACACGTTGACGCCGGACCAGCTCGCCGCGGTGATCTACACGCCGCCCTTCGGCGCGACCGGAGCGGCGGGGTCCTTCAGCTACGCCGTGTCCGACGGGACCAACCTGGTCGGCCGCGCGGTGACGATCAGCCTGACGCCGGTGCAATGGCTGAGCCTCACCCCGTCCAGCCTGTCGATCGCCGAGGGCAACAGCGGCTCCACCGGCCTGACCTACACCATCACCCGGCGGGGCGACACCTCGGGCGCCACCACGGTCAAGTGGCAGGTCGACACGACCGGCCTGAGCGGCAGCCTCGCGGACGCCGCCGACTTCGGCGGCACGCTGCCCAGCGGCACCGTCACCTTCGCCGCCGGCGAAACCAGCAGGACCATCACCATTCCGATCAGCGGGGACCGGCTGGTGGAAGCCAACGAGCGGTTCCGGGTCCTGCTCTTCTCCCCCTCGACCACGGTGGCCGAGGCCAAGATCACGGTGGAGAACGCCACCGCGATCGGCACCATCCTCAACGACGACCACGCCGCGACCATCACCGCGGTGAGCGGCCCGGCGGTCGGCCGCTATCTGGCGGCGCGCGGCGACACCCTGGACTTCACCGTATCCTTCAGCGACGCGGTCAGCGTCTCCGGCAGCGGCGCGCCGCGGCTGGCGCTGACCATCGGAACCCAGACCCGCTACGCCACCTTCCTGCGCGTGGACTCCGGCAATCTGGTGTTCCGCTACGCGGTTGGAGCGGACGATCTGGACAGCGACGGCATTGCCGTCGCCGGGGCCATCGACCTGAACGGCGCGCAGATCCGCGACAGCGCCGGCAACACCGTCACCGGCCTGTCCTTCGGCAGCGCGGCGCCGGTCACCAGCCATGTCATGGTCAATGTCCGCGGCGGCCACGCCATCGACGGTTACATCGCCGGCGCCACGGTCTTCGCCGACGCCAATGCCAACGGCCAGCTCGACGACGGCGAGGCCTTCGGGACCACCAACGCGGTGGGGAGCTGGTCGATCCCCGGCGGGTCCGGCCCCATCGTCATGATCGGCGGCACCGACATCTCGACCAACCTGGCCTTCACCGGCGTCTACGAGGCGCCGGGCTCGGCGTCGGTCATCACGCCGCTGACCACCATCATCATGGGCATGGCGGGGCTCGCCGGGACGGACGGCGAGATCGCCGCGGCGGCGACCGAGCTGAAGAGCAAGCTCGGGCTCGACGCCGGCCTCGACCTGCTCGCCTACGACCCCATCGTCGCGGTCACCACGGCCGGGGCGGACGCCGCGGCCATCGCGACCGCGCTGAAGACCCAGGCCGCGGCGGCCAGCGTCGCCAACGTGATCGTCCAGGGCAGCGCCGTGCTCGCCGGGGTGGTGATCGGCGCGCCGCGGGCCAGCGGCGTGATCGGGCGGGCGCTGGTCGGCGCCATCGCCGACGCGATCAAGGCCGTGCCGGCGGGCGGCACCATCGACCTCGCCGATCCGGCGGTCCTGGCCGCCATCCTGGCCGCCGCCGGCGCGCGCATCGGGGCCGTGGACAGCGTGAGGCTGGCCGCGGTGACGGGCGGCGCCGCCAACGTCATCGCCGCGTCGAACGGCGCCGTCATCACCGCCGGAACGACCAACAGCGGCGGCGTCGACGGGCTGACCCAGATGGCCCAGGCCCAGGTGGTGGCCCAGGGCACGGCGGCGGACGAGCTGCGCAACGGCACCGCCGCCGGCGACGTGTCGGGTGCGGTCGCCGCCTTCACCGGCACCAACCTGCAACAGCAGATCAGCGCGGCCCAGGTGGCCGTGGTCATTCCGTCGCGCCTCGCCATCGCGGCGACCGATGCCGACAAGCGGGAAGGAGACAGCGGAACCACCGCCTTCACCTTCACCGTCACCCGCGCCGGCAGCGCCAGCGGCGTCCTGACGGTGGCCTGGGCGGTCGCGGCCAGCGACGGGCCGGGCGGCGCCACGCTCGACGCCGCCGATTTCGGCGGAACCCTGCCGTCGGGCACGGTCTCCTTCGCCGACGGCGAAACGACGAAGACCATCACCATCCTGGTGTCGGGCGACACCGACATCGAGCCGGACGAGACCTTCACCGTCACCCTGTCCAACCCGTCCGTCACGGCGACCGCGATCGAAACGGCGTCGGCGTCCGGGACCATCCGCAACGAGGACCCGATCGATCCGACGCTGACCCTGCCCACCGCCCCGACGGTGGTGGCGGGAACGGCGGCGGCCATCGCCGGCCTGTCGGTGATGGACGGCGACAGCGCCACGGTGACGGTGACCCTGACGCCCGGCAACGGCAGCCTCGGCCTCGCCGGGCCTGCCGCCATCAGCACGGCCGGCGACGGCACCGTGACGATCAGCGGCAGCGTGGCCGACGTCAACACGACGCTGGCCTCGCTGGTCTTCACCGGGGCCGGCGGGCACACGGCGGCCAGCATCGCGGTGACGGTGGCCGACGGCGATCCGTCGACGCCGGACGCTTCGGGCACGCTCGCCATCGCCGTCCAGTCGGCGCCGGCCAACGTGCTGCCGAGCAGCCCGACCATCGTCGCCGGCCGCTCGACCGAGGTGCTGGGGCTGGAGATCACCGACATCGACGGCGGCACGATGACCGTCGTGCTGACTCCGACCAACGGCACGCTCACCCTGCCGCTCTTCGGCTCGGCCACGACGAGCGACCTCGGCAACGGCAAGGTCCGGCTCACCGGCTCGCTGGAGGACGTGAACCGCACGCTGCAGCAGCTTGAGTTCACCGCGTCGCGCAACGTCACCAGCGCGTCGATCCGCTTCGAATCCTCCGACGACCAGCCGCTGACCCCCGATGCGGACAGCCTGCTGGTCATCGGCGTGCTGTCCTCGCCGGAGCACAGCGCGCCCGCCAGCCTGTCGGTGGTGTCCGGTGTGGCGACGGCGGTGAGCGGCCTGTCGGTCAGCGACTATGACAGCCCGACCCTCCAGGTCACGCTGACGCCCACCAACGGCGCGCTGGCTCTGACGGCGCAGGGCGGGGTGACCCTGACCCAGCCGTCGGCGGGCGTCTGGCGCCTGCTCGGCACCCAGGCCGACATCACGGCGACGTTGGCCACCCTGACCTTCACCGGCACCGCGGGCCAGACCGCCGGGACGATCCGGGTGACGACCAGCGACCTCGGCACGCTGACGACCGACGCCGAGGCGACCATCGCGGTGACCATCACTGATCCGGTGGTCCTGGTCGCCCCGACGCTCACCCTGCCGCAACCGATCACGCTGGACCAGGGCCTCGACACGGCGCTGGCGGGCATCCAGGTCACCGATCCGGACAGCCCGTCGATCACGGTGACCCTGACCCCGTCCCAGGCGATCCTGGGAGCCACGGCGGCGGGGCAGGCGAGCGTCGCGACGGCGGGCAACGGCACGATGACCATCAGCGGATCGGTCGCCGACGTGAACGCGACGCTGGCCGCCCTGCGGATCACCGGCGGCACCGCCGCCACCGCGACGGTCGCGGTGACCGTCAGCGACGGGGTCACCACGCCGGCCACCGGCACGCTGACCCTGCCGATGGTGGACGTCACGCCGCCGGCCAGCCCGACCATCACCGCCGTGAGCATCGACTCCGCCGGCGCGCAGCCGGTGACCGTCACCAACCGCAACCGGCTGTTCGTGCGGGGCACGGCGGAAGCCAACAGCCGCGTCGCCCTGTCCGACGGCGGGACGGAGGTGGCGACCGTCACCGCCGACGCGCAAGGCGCCTGGGTCGTCGACCTCAGCGCGACGCCGCTCTCGGACGGCGGCCATAGCTTCACCGCGCGGGCGACCGACGCGGCCGGCAACACCGGTCCGCTGTCCGGCGCCCGGTCGGTGTCCATCGACACCGTCGCTCCGACGACGCCCTCGGTGGTCTTCAACGACGCGTCCATCGACCAGGCCCGGCAAACCAACGTCGGGTTCGTCCTGTCCGGCGGGGAGAGCGGGACGGCCTACCGCTGGACACTGACCTCATCGGGGGGCGGCGATCCGCTGACGGGGACCGGAACGCTCACCGGGCCGGGCGGCACGGTCGGCGGCATCGACGTGTCCGGCCTGTTCGACGGGACGCTGTCCCTGGCGGTCACGCTGACCGACGCGGCGGGCAACGTCTCGGCGGCCGGGACGGCGACCGCGGCGAAGGCGGCCGGAGCGGTGGTGGACGGCACCAAGGTCCAGACGCTCGCGTCGCAGGTCAACGGAAGGTCCTTCAGCACGGTGGTGATCCAGGCGCCCGCCGTCGGCCGCGTGGAGGACCCTGGCAGCCCGAACGCCGCGCTGGCCGACGTGCCGCTGGTCCGGGAGACGGTGACCGATCCCACCAGCGGACAGGCAACGCTGATGACCACGCTGCAGGTCGGTCTGCCGACCGGAGTCGGCGTGACGGCGAGCGGCCCGGCGGACCGCGAGGGGGCAACCCTGGCGCAGGCCGACCTGATCCGCGCGATCGAGGCGCGCACGACGGCGGGATCGACCTCGCGGTCGGACCTTTCCAGCGGCGGCCTCCGGTACCTGGGCACGCTGTCGCAGCAGGCTTCCCTGCTGCTGCGCACGCTCGCCTTCACCGCGCCGGCCACGCCGGGGGCGGCGGTCAGGGTCACCGGTGCCGCGGTGGGCTCCTCCATGCCGACTGCCCTGGTCATCGACACGACCGGGGCCGCGGGACCGCTGACCGTCCAGCTCGACAGGGTGTCCTTCGTCGCGGTGATCGGTTCGGCGACGCTGGTCGGCGGCGAGGGCAACCAAGTGGTGTATGGCGACGCCAGCAGCCAGTCGATCATCCTCGGCCCCGGCGACGATCTCCTGTCGGGCGGCGGCGGCAACGACACGGTGGCCAGCACGCTCGGCAACGACACGCTGTATGGCGACGACGGCGACGACCTGATGCACGGCGGCGACGGCGACGACCTGATGGACGGCGGCGCCGACAACGACACGATGGGCGGCGGGGCCGGCAACGACACGATGGGCGGCGGTGCCGGCAACGACATCCTGATCGGCGAAGGCGGCAACGACGCCCTGTTCGGCGGCACCGGCAACGACACCCTCTTCGGCGGCGACGGCGACGACACGCTGTTTGGCGAGGACGGCGACGACATCCTGTCGCTCGGGACGGGCAACGATCTGGCCGACGGCGGGGCGGGCAACGACACGCTGTTCGGCGAGGAAGGCAACGACACGTTGTTCGGTGGGGCCGGCGACGACATCCTGTCGCTCGGGACGGGCAACGATCTGGCCGATGGCGGGGCGGGCAACGACACGCTGTTCGGCGAGGACGGCAACGACACGCTGTTCGGCGGGGCCGGCGACGACGTGATGTCCGGCGGGGCGGGCGACGATCTCCTGTTCCTCGACCAGGGGGCCGACACGGTGTGGGGCGGTGCCGGAGCGGACGTCTTCGCCTTCGGCAGTGCCTCCGGCGGGTCCATGGTGATGGACTTCACGCCGGGCACCGACCGGCTGGCGTTGTTCGACCCCTCGCTCGACCTTCGGGCCGTGATCGCGTCGGCGCGGGTGGTGAACGGCAGCACCGTGCTCGACCTGCGTCCGGGGGTGAGCATCACCATCGTCGGGCAGACCGGTGACGTCGCCCGCTGGTTCTCCTGACCGGGAGGGGGCGGCGCGCCCCTCCTTCCGCGCTGTTGGCCAGGCGAGCGGCGGTGCTATCGTAGGGAATGGCTGCGCGCGTGCTGAGGCTTTTTCCGGGGCCGCCCGAGGAGGTGGCGTTGGCCGGGCTCTGTCTGGCCGACGCGCTGCACACCCTGGGCGGCGCCGGTGCGCCCTTCGTCTATGCGAGCTTCGTCGGCAGCCTCGACGGGCGCATCGCTGTGTCGGACGCCATCAGCGGCGACAGTCACCTCCCCGTCGAGATCACCAGCGGGAACGACTTCCGCCTGTTCCTCGAACTGCAGGCCCAGGCCGATTGTCTGGTCACCCATGGCGGCTACCTGCGCGACCTCGCGGCGGGCCGGCTGGACGATGTGTTGCAGATCGGGACGCGGGCCACGGATCGTGACCTGGCGGACTGGCGGCGGGAGAACGGCCTGTCCGCCCAGCCCGCCGTCGTGATCGCCAGCGCCAGCCTCGACTTCCCGATGCCGGAGTCCATCATCCGCGGGAAGCAGCGCGTTCTGGTCGCGACGGGGCGGCAGGCCCCGCCCGACCGGGTCGACGCGCTGCGGGCCCGCGGCGTCCCAGTGTTCGTCGCCGGAGGGGGGGAGTCGGTGGAGGGCGCTCCGCTGGTCCGCGAACTCGGCAGGCTCGGCTTTCGCAGCGTGTATCTGCTGACCGGCCCCCGCATGCTGTCCACCATGCTGCGGGATGGGGCGCTGTCGCGGCTCTACCTCACCATCGCCCACCGAGTGGTGGGGGGAGAGGGCTTTCACACCATGGCGACGGGGCCACGGCTGGAGGGCGCCGGCCGTCTGCGCCTGTCTTCGCTGCATTATGATGCCGCGGAGCCGGATGGCGCGGGCCAGTGGTTCGCCCGGTTCGACCCGTTGCGCCCCGCGTGATCGCCGTGCGTGATCACTGTCCGTGATCACCGGGCGCGGCAACCGGCCGGCTTTCGGCCGGTGGTGGTGTCGAAACGGCTGAGCGGGCAGCGGAGGCGAGATGCGCCGCTGCCCGCCGGAAAGCCGGTGGTGGTGTGAGAGGCACGCGGTCATGCCGCCGCCACGCCCTCAAAGCTGGGCGCAGGCGTAGGCGTTGATTTCGGTGCCGACGGCGATCACACGGATTTGTGGTTTGCGCCACGTTTTCATGATGCCCTCCCTCTGTTCCACAATGGTTGAACCAAAATGGTTGGACAGGACCATTCACGGTTGGTCCTCTCGAGGAAGCCTACCGGCCCAATGCCGGCTCGGCCATTCTCCGAACGGGTAGCCAAACGGAAAATCCGTAGGAAGTTTTTATGATGAAGGTCGGCCGCATTTATTTGGTCTCCATGTCGAATGACCGGTCAATCCCGGAGAAACACCCGAATGCGTGCTTGAGACGGCGCGCTTGATCATCACACCATGAGGGTGCGCTTCTTCGGACAGGCCAGCAAGGACCCGACCCGATGATGAGGAATGGTGTTCCGGTTGCGTTGATCGCGGTTCTGATCGGTTGCGGGGCGGCGCGGGCCGAGGACGGCTACCCCACCTACGCCCGCGTCGATTACGTCCTCGGCTGCATGCTGTCCAACGGCCAGGGGCCGGACGTCGTGCGCAAATGCTCCTGCAGCATCGACGAGATCGCCGCGCATTTCCCTTACGACAGCTATGTGGCGGTGGAGACCGCGCGGGGCATGCAGGAGGCCCCCGGCGAGCGCGCCGCACTGATGCGCGACGTCGGGTGGATCAAGGACCTGCTGAACGAGTTCCGGCAGGCCCAGGTCGCCGCCGACCTGAAATGCTTCTGACCGGTTCGGCGGCGGCGCAGGCGACCTTCACGAACCGGAGTTGGCGCGGATCGGCCAGCTTTCCTGGAAGACCCGCCCATTCGAATCCTCGGCGGTGACCTCCAGCGTGCCCTGCTCCTCCGGCACCAGGGAGAAATGGATGCTGGGGTCCTCGCTCAACGATATGTCCGACTGCACGTCGAGCACCGGTTGCCCGTTGTAGCGGATGGCGACGGTCTTCACGTAATGGGCCGGGATGAAATAATAGTTGATCTGGTCGTACTGCATGCCGGTGTAGTTGGGGTGGCTGATCAGCAATTGCGCGGTCAGCGGCTTCCCGGCGACAATGCTGTCAGGAAGGTTCAGCTTCATCTTGCCCATGCGGGCGACGGCGAGCTGGGCGTTCTTCAACGCCGGGGCGGAGCATCCTCCGGACGCCTTGACGAATTGCGTGGTGCGGAGCAGCCGCCCGTCGCTGGTCTCGGCGACGGCGGTGATGTTTGTGTAGGCGTTGACCCGCAGGCGTGTGTCGATCGCCTGCGGGTTGTCGCCGTGGGGGAAGCGGAAGGTCGCGGCCATCGGCACCGGATTCTCGTCGACGATGAGATGGACCGCGGTCACCGCGACGCCGTTGCCCGGCGCCGTCACGATCCGGATGGGCACGACCGCCGCGTCGTTGGCGCGCTTGGGCGCCTCCAGGCTGAGGAGGGGGCCGGCGTCCTCGACGGTGCGGCCTGAGAAATACATGTCGCGCAGCAGGTCCCAGCGCTCCTCCTGGGGCGAGGCCGCCAGGGCGCCGGCACTGCCCAGGCACAGCCACGCCGCTCCCGCCAGTGCGGCGCCCGACAATGTGCGGATGGTCCGGTGCGGTGTGGTCATGCTGTCATTCCCATTCCAGTTCGGCGAAGGCCGCCGTCACGTTGCGCGGGTTGTAGGAGTCGAACAGGCGCCAGCGCGGCGCCTCGTCGGCGGCGACCGTGTCGACCGCCTGTTGGATGGTGCCGTGGGCGGCCTGGACCTTGCGGACGCCCTCGACCACCCGGCCCAGATAGCGGCGCAGGTCCACGGCGGCGTCGGGCCAGGGGGCGGAGGGCGGGCCGTGACCGGGAACCACGCGCGTTGCCGGTTCGGCGGCCAGGGCGTCGAGGGTGCGCAGCCAGCCGAGGACGGAGCCGTCGATGGCCGGCGCCCGCTCCATGAACAGCAGGTCCCCGGCCCACAGCGTCCTGGTCTGCCGGTCGAGCACCGTCAGGTCGTTGTCGGTGTGGGCCACCGGCCACGCCACGAGGTCGAGCACGCGTCCGCCCAGATCCAGCTCCAGGCGGTCGGTGACCACGACGGTCGGCGGGATGAGCCGGACCTCCGTGGCGGCCGCCGTGCCGACCGCGTCGTCGAACGCCTGCCGGTAATGGTCCATGCGCGCCGCCAGGGCCGCCTGGAAGCGGACATGCGCGACGAAGTCCGGCCGGTCGGGAAGGAAGGCCACGTTCCCCAGCGCATGGTCCGGGTGCATGTGGGTGTTGACGACGTAGCGGATGGGCCGGTCGGTGTGGACCCGGATCGCGTCGCGCAACCGATGCCCGATGGTCGGGGAGCCGCCGCTGTCGATCACCGCGACGGCGTCGTTCCCGACGATGAAACCGCAGTTGGCGATGTCGCCGCCGTTGGCCTCGTCGGTTTCCTCGTGGCGGCCGGCGTGCACGAACACGCCGGGGGCAACCTCGAACACGGGCAGGGGATCAGCCGTCGCCGGGGCCGACCAAAACAGCCAGACGCCGGCCAGCGCCGCGCGCGCGGACGGCCGGAGGAACGTGGCCGCAGCAGCCATCGTCCGGTCCTGCTCCTGTGTTCAATCGGGCAAGTATGAAACCGCGTCGGCGGGCCCGGCAACCGGGCAAAGGTGTTTGTGCGGCGCACCCTCGATGGCCAGCCAGCCGACGCTGACGGCGGGGGCGAACCATCCCGCGCGCTCCCGCAAGGCCGGCGCCACCGTCCGATGCGCCTCGAAATCCCGATAGGGCGAACCCCGGCGCTCGGCCAGACGCCGCACCAGGAAGCGGCCGACCCCAGCCCCGACGAGCGGCACGCCATCCGCCGCTTGGCCCCGCGACAGCACGAGGTCGAGCGCGTCCTCGATCTGGCGGAGCTGGCGCTCCGCGAGGTGGTGGGCGAGGCGGCGGGCCTTCGTGAGGCCGTCCGGGTCCAGGTCGTCGCCGACCATCCGCAGCAGGCGCCGGGCGCTGGCCGTGACGCCGTGGTCGCGCCCGTCCGCCGTGGCGTGCTGGTCGACGCCCTCCGGCAGCGTGCCGGTCAGGCGGTGAACGTCGGCCATGGTCGCGAACAGCTCCGCCATCAGCGCGCGCGAGCGTCCGTCGTAGGGAACGGCGCGGGCAACCGCCATGACCGGGGTGCGCACGACGCCGGTGTAGACCAGCTCGCCGCTGTCCAGCCGCTCCGCGTCGGAATAGCCGGCGTGGCGCGGTCCGCCGCCAATGAGCGGGACGATGTCGGTCGTCGTGCTGCCGACATCCAGCAGGATGCCGTCGCCGCCCGCCGCGGCGACCAGTGCCGTGGCGTACCAGTTGGCGGAAGCCACCGCCTCCGCGCAGTCGGAAACCGCGTCGACCGGCACCAGCCCGCGCGGACCGGCGAAGACGCTGACCGCCGCAGCGGGCAGGGCGGAGCGCAGGGTGGCGGCGATCCGGCGTACGCCGTCGGTGCGGTCGTCGAACAGGTCGGCCAACTCGCCCGTCATCGTCGCGGCGACCCGTTGCGGCCGGCCCCAACGGGCGAGCACCGCCGCCATGGCCTGCTCCAGCCGGTCGAGGCCCAGCCAGAGCGGGCAGGGCCATTGGTCGAGGTCGCGGAGCGTTCCCGCCTCATTGAACAGGGCGGCCTTCAGGTGCGCTCCGCCGATGTCCAGTCCGATCAATGCGCCGCCATGCATGACTCACGCCTCCAACGTCAGAAGGACCGGTTCGATGCGCTCCACCGGCTGCGGCGGGACCGGCGGGTCGCGCGCCAGATCCAGCACCGCCGCGGCGACGTTCAGCCCCGTCGCGCGCCGCAACCCCACCGAGGAGGTGGTCAGGCGCGGGTTGACCTCGATGATGGTCGGCCCGTCCGGACCGACGATGACATCGACGCCCACGCAGCCGAACAGGCCGGGCAGCGTCGCCGCGACGCCCCGCGCAAGGTCGGAGAGAGCCGGGGACAGCGTCATCCCGCCGACGAGCCCACCGCCATAGGAAAAGACGCCGCCGGTCAGAGACACATCCTGGCGGTTGGCGGTCAGCGGCCAAGCCCGCCCGTCGCGGCAGAGCATCGACAGGCTGGCTGGGATGCCGGGCTGGAAGGGCTGCACCACGAAACCGCTGCGGTCGGCCTCTGCCAGCCAGCCCCGCCACTCGGCGTGGCCGCGGATCAGCCGGGTGTCGACGCAGCCGGCCCCGTCGTCGGGCTTGACCACCCAGGGGCCGCCGCCCGGCGGATCGTCCGCACTGACCGGCCGGACCGGGACGACCGGCAGGCCGGCCGCCGACAACACGGCCGCGGTCGCCGCCTTGCTGGACGCCACGGCCACCGCGTCGGTGCGGCTGTTGAGCAGGCGGCGCCCGCTGGCCTCGACCATGCGGCTGAAGCGCTCCAGCGCGCCGTCCGTCTCCGGGGCGATCGGCCAGACGCCGTCGGCTTGCCGGGCGAGATCCTCCCAAAGCGACCAGGACTCGCGCGGGTCGGTGATGGTTATGCTGCGCACCGGGAGTGCGAGCGGCGGAAGGCGGGCGTCGCGGGTGACCGTCACCGCCACCCCCGGCACGTCCAGCAGGTCGGCCAGCAGGGCGTGGAGCATCAGGTCGCCCTCGCGGGCGAGGCTGGCCGGGATGGCGCTCTCCGAAGGCATGCCGCC
Organism: Azospirillum brasilense; assembly: GCF_007827815.1. GTDB lineage: Bacteria > Pseudomonadota > Alphaproteobacteria > Azospirillales > Azospirillaceae > Azospirillum > Azospirillum brasilense_C. The sequence goes on along the minus strand of NZ_VITH01000010.1, from coordinate 231,025 downwards.
GCCGGTCACGAACTCGACAACCAGGATGCGCATGCCGCCAGGATGCGCACGCCGTCTGTCACCATGCAGCCGAGGGAGGGCAAGATGGTCCATGTCGTTCCGGTGATCGACCTGAGGGAGGGCGGCGTGGTGCACGCCCGTCGCGGCGACCGGGGTCGCTACCCGCCGCTGCGCTCGTCGCTCTGTGACGGCAACGACCCGGTGGCGGTGGTCGGCGGCCTGCTGCGTCTGCATCCCTTCCGCATCGTCTACGCCGCCGATCTCGATGCCATCCAGGGCACCGGGGACAATCGCTTGACGCTGGCGCGGCTGAAGGCGGCCTTTCCGGAGGTTGCGTTCTGGGTCGATGCCGGGTTCCGCACCGCCGACGCGGTGCGCGGCTTCGTCGGGTCGGGGCTTGGCGACCCGGTGCTTGGCAGCGAGAGCCTGGACGGTCTTGCGCCGCTCACCGCGCTGAAAGCCGATCCGGTCTGGGACCGGGTGATTCTCTCGCTCGACTTCCGCGACCGCTTCGTCGGGCCGCCCGGCCTGTTGGAGCGTGCCGACCTGTGGCCGCAGCGGATCATCGTCATGACCCTGGCCCGCGTCGGTTCCGGGGAAGGGCCGGACTGGAGCCGCCTCGCCGAGATCGGCCGGATCGGGCCGCAGGCCAGCCTGTTCGCCGCCGGCGGGGTGCGCGACGGCGGCGATCTCCGTGACCTTGCAGCCCGCGGCGGCGCCGGCGCCCTGGTGGCGACGGCGCTGCACGACGGCCGCATCGGCGGCGCGGAACTGGCAGCCCTGTCCCGGTGAACCGGTCACGCGGCGAAGGGGTGCTTCACCTTGTCCTTCTGGTTCATCAGGTCCTGGGCGCTGGGGAAGCTGGCGACCGCGCGTTCGATGGCCTCCTTGGTGGCGCGGTAGTTGTAGTCCTGGATCTTGGCGTTGTCCTTGGCCTCCCAATGGATGAAGACGCCGACGCAGATGAAGATGTTGTCGATCTCGTCCTGCGGGATGGTGCCTTCCGACACGCAGTCGGCGACCGCCTTGGCGACCGCGTGCTGGGCGGGGCCGAACATCTGCACGGCCTGTTCCGCGCCCTTGATGGTGACCTTGTTGAACAGGATGGTCGCCGGCTTGCACATCAGGTTGGGTGCGACGACCGCGAGAAGGGCGGTGAAGCCGTCCTTGTTGTTGGTCAGCGCGTTGCAGAAGGCCGTTTCCACGGCGCTGCCGCGCGGTCCCATGATCAGGTCGATGTGGGCGACCTCGTTCCCATCACCGACCAGCGACTCACCGACGAGCACGCGGTTGATCTTCGTGGACTGTCCTCCCCACATCGGCATGTCCTCTCTCCCTAGTGTTGCCGGCGTTCTTCGTGGAGCGCGTCTTTTCGAAGAACGTCCGTTATGACGGGCGGCTGCGGGGATTGCATGAGCCAGAACGCAAGAAGGCAACCCACGACAATATCCGCGGTCGTTCCCGGGTTGACGCCATTGTATTTGAGGTCCCGGTCCAGTTCCGCCAAGCGCGATCGCGTTAGCGTGAATGCACGATCCGGGGCCGTGTTTTCCCTCAATTCCGAAGCCCGCGCGCGTAACCATTCAGAACGCTCCCGCCCGTATTTTCGGATGACATGGCTGTCGGGCAAAGTGGCGAGAAATTCGACATAAATCATTTCCGTGGCCTGCTCGAAATCCGCCCCGGCGGCCAGCCATCGCCGCAGGCTCGGCACGCCGGTGTCGAAAACGTCCGTGAAACCCGTCGCGTATTGCCGGGCGATGCTGTCGCGGTCCTGCGCCTCCCGCATGGCGTCGAGCAGAGTGACCCGCGCCGGTGCGTGCACGTCCGCTCCGTCCACGCGGCCCAACCCGGCGGGAGCGGCCAGCGCGATGGCCTGGAATGCCAGATCGGCGTCTGCCACCGTCAGGCCGGCGAGGACATGGCCCAGCCGGTCGCGCAAGGGGGTGTTTCCGGGCAGCAGCGCGGCCTGGGCCAGCGGTGCGGCCAACAGCAGGATACCGAGGTTGGTGTTGCAGCCGGCGGCGTCCCGCGTGGCGCGGACGGCGGCGTGCAGCCGCTCCCCGACGCCCAGCCCCGGCCGCGCGAGGATGGGCGCGGTCGCCTCGGCGCTGGCGAGGAACTGGGCGACGGTCATGCCGTGCCCCTCGGCGTGGACGTGCACGTTGCCGGGCTTCAGCGCGCGCAGCTCCAGATGGCAGGCGGCGCGGTAGGCGCCGGCCACGCCGGACGCCGGATCGGGGGGGATCGGTGCCCAGTCGATCATGCGCCCGCCGATCCTGCGCCCACCCGCTCCACGAAGTCGGCGGCCAGGGCGTCGGCGATGTCCACCGCGCTGACCCGCTGAAGGCCCTGCCACGCCGGCATGCTGTTGACCTCCAGCACCAGCCAGCGCCCAGCCCGGTCCTGGATCAGGTCGACGCCAGCGTAGCGCGCGCCAACCGCGGCCGCGGCGCGGACGGCGAGCGCGGCGGGTTCGTCGTCGGCGGGAGCGGCCTCGCACGTTGCCCCCTGATGGACGTTGGTGATCCAGCTCGGCCCATGCCGGGTCATCGCGGCGACCGCCCGCCCGCCTGTCACGAAGACGCGGCGGTCCTGCCACGCGCCCTCGGTCCGCGGCGGAATGAAGGGCTGGAGGTAGTAGACGCCGCCGACCGCTTCGGCATCAGGCAGCGCATCGGGTCCGTCCAGCCGTTGCAGGCCGCGTCCCTGCGCGCCGAACAGCGGTTTCAGCACTTGGTCGGGCGCATCGTCGAGGATGCATCGGGCCGGTTCGGCCTCCTGCGTGGCGAGGGCCGGCGGGGTCGGCAGGCCGGCGCGGGCGAGAAGGAAGCTCGTCATGCTCTTGTCCACGCAGCGCTCGATGGCCCGCGCGTCGTTGTGGACCGGCACCCCGAGGTCGTTCAGCGCATGGAGCACGCCGAGGCGCAGAGTCACCTGCTCGAAGCTGCCCTGGCCGACCGCGCGGACGAAGACGCCAGCGGGCAGCGCGTCCTCGAAGCCGGGGATCAGCAGGCCGGTCGCCGTGTGGCCGACGGCGATTCCGCAGTGTCGCGGCGAGACGCAGCGGCAGGGCAGGCCGCGTGCCTCGATGGCCCGGACCAGCCGCGGGGTGTGCCAGTCGGGCCGCTCGGTGAGGATCAGGGCGGCGCGCTCACCGGACATCGCGGAACGAGCGCTCCACGAGGTCCGGCGCCAGGGTTCCGCTCTGGAAGCTGCGCCCGCTGTCCAGCGCGGTGACGGTCACGCGCGCCGGGCTGAACAGCATGGAATCGATGGCGTAGAAGTCTCCCTTCGCCGCCGCGAAGACCTCCGCGAAGGGGCGTCCATGGTCGCGGGAGGCGGAGGAGGGCAGGCGGTGCGCCAGATCCTCCGCCGCGTCGTCCGGGCCGGCGACGTGCAGATGGACGGTGCCGCCGTAGAGGATCGCGTCGTTGGTGCGGCCCATCGCGGTGAGGAAACCGCCGCCCGGCGGTGGGAGCGGCGCCATGCCGATGCCATCGACGACGCGGTCGAGCGGGAAGCCGAGCGCGTGCAGCTTGTGCAGGGCGACCTCCAGCACGCGGGCGACCACCTGGGTGGTCCCGGCGAGGCTCTGCGTCGGGGTGAGGACCAGGGTCAACCGATCCGCGGCGATGCCGCAGGTGGCGGCGATGTGGGCGACCAGCTCGGTGGGAGGCAGCGCCGTCGCCTCCATGACGAAGGCCGCCGCGTCGGCGGTGTCGCGGTAGTCCAGCTCGTCGAACAGCGCCTCCTGCCGGGCCAGCGCGCGGCCGGGACCGGAGCCCAGCGCGGAGAAGGCGCCCTTGCCGCTGCCGTGGCTGAGGCTCCAGCCGGCGTATTGGCTGCCGAGGCAGGCGAGGACCGGCTGCGCGCTGTGGACGGTGACGCCGAACGGCCAGGACGGCGGGCCGGGGATCGGGCCAAGCGTTGCGCGGCCAAGGCCGCCCATGCACAGTTCGGCGATGCGCCGTCCGGCTTCCAGCCCGCCGGGATGGCCGATCCCGGCATCGATGACGCAGGCCCCGCCGACCCTCTCGATGCCGAGGCGAAGCACCGGGGCATCGGCGACCAACCGTTCGACCAACGGCGCCGACAGCGCGGCGAGGCTTGGGCGCGGATCAGGGGTGTTGGGCTTGGCCATTTTAGCCCTCTCCCTTCTGCTCACGCGCAAACGGAGTTTGAGCTGACGGCGGCAGGCGGGTGCCTCTGGCGTCCGCTGAGAGCCGGTGAAGGGGGCGTGCATGGCGCCACGTTCGGCACAAGCGCACCCCCCTCACCCTGACCCTCTCCCCGGAGGGGAGAGGGGATAACGCGTGCGCGTACCTCCGGCACAGGTCAGCGGAGTCTTCCGTGGTCATCACTGCATCTCCATTGCGGCGTAGGCCGTCAGGTCGCGTTGCCGCCGTTCGCCATGACGCCGTGCCGCGGTGGCGCTCGGACCCTCCCCGAACACGGTGCAGACCGGCTCGTCGCGCCCGATGACGGTCGGCGCCGCCGGTCGGTCCGCGGTCCAGGCCGGCCAACGCCGGCCCGCCTCGATCCGGGTAGCGGCGTCGGCGTAGAGCACCAACGCCGCCCGACACTCCAACAGCTTCGGAAGTCGCTCGGGCAGGCGCCCGGAGCAGGCGTCCAGGTGGAGGCCGAACAAGGGCGGCATCGGCGGGCGGTCGAAGACGTCCAGCGTCGCGCCGGGTCGCGGGTTGATCTCCAACAGATGGAAGTCCGACCCGGCCACCAGGAAATCGGCGCTGTTCAGCCCGACCAGCTCGAACGCCGCCGCGAGGCCGTCGATCAGGGCGGGCAAAATCCGGGTCCAGCGCTCCGGACAGCGCCAGGGTCCGGCCGCTCCGCCGTAGCGATAAGGGCATTCCGGGGTGGGCGCGGTCCATTGCCGGCTCAAACCGACGATGAGCGCGCGGGCGCCGTCCGCGAGGAAGAGGACCGACACCGCATGGCCGGCGACGCGGCGTTGGACGTACCAGCCCGGCCCGGCGTCCCCCGCCGTCGCTGGGGTGATGTGCGCGCCACCGCTGCCGCCGATCCGCTTCCGCAGATGGTCGCCGGACGATCCGTCCCAAGCCGACGCGACCGGGGGGTGGGGAACGCCGAGGCGGTCCAGAGTGGCGGCGAAGCGGAACGGGTCCTTGACGCGCGCCACCACCTCGGCCCGGTTGCCCATCAGGGGGTGATCCTCCGCGAGGCGCGCCAGCAGCGTTGGATCGTCCTCGACGCCGGCGCCGTAGACCAGCGGCAGGTCTCGCAGGTCGGGCCTCGCCAGGGCGTCGCGAAGGGCGGCGGGGTCCAGGCGCAGAGTGTCGGAGTCCAGGCGGAGGCAGGGGTCTGCAATCTGTGCGGTGTCCCGATCGGCGAACAGATCGACGGCCGCCGGACGCCGGCCGGCGCGGCGGGCGGCGGCGGCGAGCGCCCGCGCCGACAGGGCCGCGACGACGATGTCCGGCCCCTCCGCGACCGGTTTTGCCACCGCCTCAGCCGGCGATCTGGCGGGCGGCGTCGTAGGCATCGCAGAAATCCAGATACACCGCCGTCTTCGTCGCGGCGAGACGAGTCAGCAGGGCGTGCTGCACCCGGAACTTGACCGCGCCGACCGCCAGCGCGCCGACGCCGACGCCGTGCCCGCCGGGAAGCGGCGTCCCGTTGTCCTTGGGGCCGACCCCTTCGATGCCGGATGGCGGCACCGCGTTGATGTCCGCCGCAACCAGCAGGCGGCCCGCCGCGGCAAGGTTGCGCGCCGACAGGATCTGCACGCCGGCCCGCCCACAGCCGAACACCACCTCGGCATCGGCGAGCAGCGCTTCCCGGGCCGCGTCGTCGGGCGCGTCGGCGCAGGCCAGCTCCACCCCGAAGCGGCGGCGGAACTCGGCGGCCTTGGGCTCCACGCCGGACAGGCCGCGGTGGCTGACCAAGGTGACGCGCGCGCCGGCCAGCGCCGCGATCACCGCGGCGATTCCGCCGACCACGCCGGTCGCGCCGAAGACCTTGAGGGTCAGCCCCTTGATCCCGTCCGGGTGGCTGCGGCGCAGGGCGCGCTCGACGACGGCGACCATGGCGCCGGCCGTCGTGAAGGCCCCCGATGGATCGACCATGACCGATATGGTGAAGGGTGCGAACATGGCCTTGCGGGCGGCGTCCATCATGTCGAGAGCCAGGACCGCGTCGCGCCCGCCGATGAACAGCCCGGTGCGCGCCGCGTTCGCCGGATCGCGGGAGAACATCGCGTCCTGGGTGATGCCGGTGACCTCCTCCAGCGCGACGCCGGTGTAGGGGAACAGCGGCCCCATGCCGGCGTCCGCCGCCATGTTGACGTCGAAGGCGCTGACGTGCTTCAGCGGCGTCAGCATGTGCAGAACATAGGGTGCGGCCATCGCGCGCCTCCCGCTTGGCTCGGGTGTGAGGGGTCAGGAGGCCCGCAGCACCACCCGGTCGGTGGTGGATTCCAGCGTCGCGCCGTCGTTGCGGCCACGGGCCAGATGGAAGTCCAGCGCAGAGCCCGCCCAGCGGCGCCGGGCCTCCGCCAGCAGGGCCTCGGCCCGCCGGGCGTCGCCGACGATGGCGAAGCCGGTCGGCCCCCAGGACGTCTGTCCCACGCCGGGAATGCCTTCGGTCTCCAGCCACGCCAGCGCCTCGGCGACCAGGGGGCTGGTGAAGCGCCCGCCCTGGACCGGGGCGAAATGGTCGCCCACCGTGCGTTGCAACTCGCCCACCGCCCGCCCGAAACGGTCGGCATCGCCCTCGATCAGCGCTGGAAGGGCCGCCATGACGATCAGGCGGCAGAGATGCCCGGCCCGCTCCGCCGGAAAGGGCGGCAGCGCCTTGAAGGCCTGCAATTCGGCGGTGCCATGCAGCCCCTGACCGTCGCGGTGCAGGATCAGCAGAACCCGCCAGGACTCCGGAAAGGGCAGGCGCGCGACGATGGGCGGCGGCGCGTCGTCCGCCCCCCGGCCGCCGTCCAGGATGACGCCGCCATTCTCGAAGGCGCCGATCCCGATGCCGGAACGGGCGCCGCGCTCCAGCTCCGCGGCGAGGCGGCGCACCGTCGAGGGCCGCCCGTGCAGATGCGCGAGCGCGGTGCCGACCGCCAGACCGAGCTGGGTGCCGGAGCCAAGCCCGACATGTTCGGGAATGGCCTCCTCAACCGTCAGTTCGGCGCGCGCCGGCCAGCGGAAACGGTCGCAGACCGCCCGCGCGGCCTTCAGCGCACGCTCCGCCGACGGGCCGCTCGCGCAGAGGCGGTCGGACGGTCGCGCGCGGAGGGTCGTCGCCATCCCGTCGAGCGTCAGGCCCAGACTGCCGAAGCGGCGGCCGAGACCGCCATTCATATCGAGAAACCCCAGATGCAACCGCGCGGGGGCCGTGACCCGCAACTCCCTGACTTCATCGACGCCGAGTGGCATGTGGCCCTCACTCGCTTAAGGAAAGTTGCGTCGTTCTTTTGATCATGATAATCTTTCATTAAAGAAAGACCCCGATCCAATAGTATATACCTCTTCGGGGTGAGGACTGTTCGGTCGCTTCGGGGAGGAAGACATGACCGCGGTTCAGGAAGCCACCTATTCCGATACTGAGGTTGTTGAGCGACTGCAGCAATTATTGCCGCGGTGGCGGTTCGAGGACGGCTGGATCCGGCGGAAGTACAAGACGAACAGTTGGAAGGGCACCCTGATGGTGATCAACACGGTCGGCCATCTGGCCGAGGCCGCGTGGCACCACCCGGACCTCACCGCCTCCTACGCCTGGGTCGAGGTGCGGCTGAAAACCCATTCGGCCAAGGGCATCACCGACAAGGACTTCGACCTCGCCCGCAAGATCGAGGAGGTCATCCAGTGGCAGCCCGCCCGCGACGGCGGCGCGCTGGAGGGGACGCCCAAGGACGATCCGCGCTTCGCCTACATCAAATACGACTGACGGCATGGCGAGTGACCGGCCAACCCATCCCATCGGCCGCCCCGTCGTCCATCACGACGTCGTGTGCCCGTTCTGCGGCCTCGGCTGCGACGACCTGACCGTCGAGGAGGAGCCGCCGTCGACGCTGGCGGTGCGCTCCACCGATTGCCCGGTCGCGCGCGAGCGCTTTTCCCACACGCCGGTGGCTGAACCCCCGCGCGTGGCGGGTGTCCCGGTGCCGCTCGCCGAGGCGGTGGAGGCCGCCGCCGCGCTGCTGGGGGCGGCGCAGGCGCCTCTGGTGGCCGGGCTCGGCACCGACGTCGATGGGGCGCGGGCCGCCCTGTCGCTCGCCGAACGGCTGGGCGCGGTGGTCGATCACGCGCTGTCCGACGGGCTGTACCGCAATCTGGCGGTGCTCCAGCGCACGGGCTGGATCGCCACCACCCTGGCCGAGCTGCGCAACCGCTGCGACCTGCTGCTGGTGGCCGGACCGGACCCGGCGGCGCTGCACCCGCGCCTCTTCGAGCGCTGGGTGGCGCCGGCGCCGGCCTTCCAGACGCCGCCATCACGGGAGGTGGTGTTCCTGTGCGGCGAACCGCTGGACACCACGCGGGCCGTGCTCTCGGGTCTTCCCGTCACCGTCCTGCCCGGAGACCCGGCGCGGACCGGGGACGCGGCGGCGGCGCTGGCCGCGGCCTTGGCCGATCCGTCCCGCGCGGCGGGAGCCGCCGGGATCGGAGCGGGCGACATCGCCGCCCTGGCGGAGCGGCTGCGCACGGCGCGCTACGCCGTCGTGGCCTGGGGCGCCGCCGCATTTGCCGGGCCGCACGCCGACCTGACGGTCGAGCGGCTGGTCGGCCTCGTGCGCGACGCGAACCGCCACACCCGCTGCGCCGGCCTGCCGCTGGCCGGGCACGACAACATCGTCGGGGTCAACCAAGTCTGCACATGGCGCTTCGGCGTGCCGCTGCGCACGTCGCTGGCCGGAGGAACACCGCGGCACGACCCCCACCGCTTCGACTGGGCGCGCTACGCGGCGGTGGCGGACGTGGTGGTGTGGGTGTCCTCCTTCCGGCCGGAGGTCCCCGCCTTCCCGGCGGACACGACCGTCGTCGCCCTGGCCCCGCCGGGAACGGCCTTTGCCGACGAGCCGGCGGTGTTCATCCCCGTCGGCACGCCGGGCATTGACCACCCGGCCCACGTCTTCCGCAGCGACACCGTGGTCGCCCTGCGCGGGCGGGGCCTGATCGACCGTGGCTTGCCGGGCGTCGCGGCCGTGCTGAAGGCCATCGCCGCCGCCCTGCCGCAGGAGGCCCCCGCATGCTGACGAAACTTGCCGGGGGGCGTATCTACGACCCGGCCAACGGGCACGACGGCGCGGTGGGCGACCTGTTCCTCCAGGACGGCCGGATCGTCGCCGATCCCGGACCCGGCGCCGCGCCGGACGAGGTCCACGACCTGACCGGGCGGGTCGTGATGGCCGGCGCCATCGACATCCACAGCCACATCGCTGGCGGCAAGGTCAACATCGCGCGGCTGCTGATGGCCGAGGAGCATCGCATGGCGGCGCAGGAGCCTTGCGGATGCGTCGGCCTCGCCACCCCGTCCACCCACGCCACCGGCTGCCGCTACGCCCAGATGGGTTACACGGCGGCCTTCGAGCCGGCGATGCTGCCGAGCAACGCCCGCCACGCCCATCTGGAAATGGCGGACATCCCGCTGATCGACACCGGCGGCTATCTGGTGCTGGGCAATGACGACCTGCTGCTGGAGCTTCTCGCCTCCGGCGCCGGGGAGGAGGCGGTGGCCGATTACGTCGGCTTCATGCTGAACGCCACGCGCAGCCTTGCCGTCAAGGCGGTGAATCCCGGCGGTATCAACGCCTTCAAGTACAACCAGCGCCGCCTCGACGTGGACGAGAACGGCCCCTTCCACGCCATCACGCCGCGCCGCATCCTCACTGCCCTGGCGGGGGCGGTGCAACGTTTGGGCATCCCGCACCCGCTGCACCTGCACGGCTTTAATCTCGGCGTGCCGGGCAACGTCGAGGCGACGCTCGACAGCATCGTGGCGGTCGATGGCCTGCGGCTCCACCTCACCCACGTCCAGTTCCACGCCTATGGCGCGGAGGGCGACCGGAAATTCTCCTCCGCCGCCGCGCGCGTGGCCGAGGCGGTCAACCGCCGGCCCAACATCTCGGTGGATGTCGGGCAGATCATGTTCGGCCAGACGGTGACCGCCTCGGCCGACACCATGGCGCAGATGGGCAACGCCGGGCTCGCCCACCCGAAGAAGTGGGTGATGATGGACATCGAATGCGACGCCGGCTGCGGCGTCGTGCCCTTCCGCTACCGCGACAAGGCCTTCGTCAACGCGCTGCAATGGGCGATCGGGCTGGAGCTGTTCCTGCTGATCGAGGACCCCTGGCGGATCTTCCTCACCACCGACCACCCCAACGGCGCGCCCTTCACCAGCTACCCCGAGCTGATCCGCCTGCTGATGGACCGCGACCACCGCCTCGCCCGGATGGCGGAGCTGCACCCGGCGTTGCCGGAGCACACCATCCTCGGGTCGCTGACGCGCGAGTATTCGCTGGGCGAGATCGCCACCATGACCCGCGCCGCCCCGGCGCGCATCCTGGGCCTGACCGACCGCGGCCATCTCGGTCCGGGGGCGGTCGCCGACATCACGGTCTACACCGACCGGCCGGACCGCCACGCCATGTTCGAGACACCGGACCTCGTCTTCAAGGACGGCCGGCTGATCGTCCGCGACGGCGTGGTGGTGGCGTTCCTCCAGGGGCGCACGCATGTGGTGGAGCCTGCTTACGATCCAAAGATCGAATCCTGGATGGCGCGCCGCTTCGACGAGCGCATGGGCCAGCGGCTGACGCATTTCCGCATTGCGGAGGAGGAGATCCGCGGGGGCAACGGCCTGGTTCGCCACGCGTGTCAGCCGGGAGCTTTCTGATGCGGCTCAACGGCGTCCACATCGAGGACACCTTCGCCGAGGCCTTCCCCATGCTCGGCACGCGGGTGGTGATCACCGCCGACACGCCGGCCTGGGTGCAGGCGGCGTTGGTCAGCCTGACGGGCTTCGCCACCTCGGTGATCGCCTGCGGCTGCGAGGCGGCGATGGAACGTGTGTTGCCATCCGATGAGACCCCGGACTCCCGGCCCGGCGCGGCGGTTCTGCTGTTCGCCATGTCGAAGGCGGAATTGGCGAAGCAGGTGGCCCGCCGCGTCGGGCAATGCGTGATGACCTGCCCCGGAACGGCCTGCTACGCCGGGCTGCGGGAGGGCGCTGCGATTCCGCTCGGCAACGCGCTGCGTTATTTCGGCGATGGCTGGCAGATCGCCAAGCGGGTCGGCGGCCGGCGCTATTGGCGCATTCCGGTCATGGACGGCGAGTTCCTGTGCGAGGCGACCACCGCGGCGGTGGAGGGCGTCGGCGGCGGCAACTTCATCATCCTGGCGGCAGACCGCCGCTCCGGTCTGGCGGCGGCGCAGGCCGCGGTCCTGGCGATCCGCGAGGTGCCGGGCGCCATTCTGCCCTTTCCCGGCGGGGTGGTCCGCTCCGGCTCCAAGATCGGCGGCAAGTACAAGGGGCTGATCGCCTCCACCAACACCGCCTTCTGCCCGACGCTGCGGGCGGCGGTGCCGGCGTCTTTGGTGCCGGAGGGGGTGGAGTCCATTCTCGAACTGGTCATCGACGGGGTGAGCGAAGCGGCGGTCGCCGCCGCCATGCGCGCGGGCATCGCCGCCGTGGCCGACCTGGGCGCCACGGGCGGGGTGGTGTCGGTGACCGCCGGCAACTACGGCGGCAAGCTCGGCCGCTACCAGTTCCGCCTGCACGAGGTGATGGCATGAGCGGACTCATTCTCACCACCCGCGACTCCGCCGGCCCGCCCATTGATATGACCGGCGTCCTGCCCGACCGGCTGATTGAGGGCGGTCGGGAGGCGTTGGCCGGGCTGATGCTGGTCCGTGGGCGGGAGCGTCACCGACTGGACGCGCTGTTCGCGCTTCAGGACGGCGGCCCCTCCGGTGGTCTGGTCCTGCAGCCCGGCGATGCGGTGCTCGACGGGGTGGGAAGCGGCATGACCGCCGGGGAACTCCGGGTCGAGGGGGAGTGCGGCGCCTATGCCGGCAGCGCCATGCGCGGCGGCGTGCTGACCGTCGAGGGCAACTGCGGCGCCTTCGCAGCGGCCGGGATGGCCGGCGGGAGCCTGCGCGTCTTGGGCGATGCCGGGGACTTCCTGGGAGCACCGCTGGCCGGCGGCACGCGCGGCATGAGCGGCGGCTCCGTCGTCGTCATGGGCAACGCCGGCGACCGGGTCGGCGAGCGGATGCGCCGTGGCCTGATCGCCGTCCATGGACGGGTGGGAGGCCTGTGCGGCGCCCGGATGATCGCCGGGACCATCGTCGTCGGTGCCGGTTGCGGTCCTGGTGCGGGGCAGGCCATGCGCCGCGGCTCCATCCTGCTGCGGCGAGCGCCGGAGGCTGTGACGCCCGGCTTCGTCGATGGCGGCATGAACGACTGGCTGTTTCTGGACCTGATGCGGAAGGAGCTGATCGATGGCGGGGCTTGGCCCAGTGGATTCCCAACCGCCGGCACCCGTGCCCGGCGCCTTATCGGCGACCGGACGGCCGGGGGGATCGGAGAAGTGCTTATCGTGTCGGAGGCCTAGCGGACGCCCTCCCGCGCTGCGGGCCGTCGCCCTTCTGACCCTCGCCCTGGCCGTTCTGTTCGGGTCTCCGGCCCGGGGCGCCGATCCGCTGGTGGTACGCATCGGCTACCTGACCCGCGCGGAGGAGCCGCGGATCCCCCAGACCTTTCTTGAACCGGTGTCGGAGGACGAGGGCGTCCAGGGCGCCCGCCTCGCCATCGCCGACAACAACACGACCGGGCGGTTCCTCAACCAGCGCTTCGATCTGGTCGAGGTGACGGTGCCGGAGGACGGGCGCGTCGAGGACGCCGTGCGCGACCTCGCCGGGCAGGGTGTGCGCCTGCTCGTCGCCGACCTGAAGGAGGACGCCCTGCTCGCCGCCGCGGCGGCGCCCGAGGCGGCCGACATGCTGATCTTCAACACCCGCGCCCCGGACGACGACCTGCGCAACGAGCGCTGCCGCGCCAACCTGTTGCACGTCACGCCCAGCCGGCGGATGCAGGCCGACGCGCTGGCCCAGTACCTCGCCTCGCGGAAATGGATGAACTGGCTGCTGGTGGTCGGGCGGACGCCGCAGGACGCCGCCTACGCCGACGCGATCCGCGCCGCCGCCAAGCGCTACCGCGCCAAAATCGTCGAGGAGAAGCGCTGGACCTTCGAGGACGCGAACCGCCGCGTCGACACCGGGCATGTCACCGTCCAGTCGGAAATCCTCACCTTCACCCAGGGCACCGAGCACGACGTGCTGGTCGTCGCCGACGAGGCGGACGGGTTCGGCGAGTATCTGCTCTATCAGACGTGGCTGCCCCGCCCGGTCGTCGGCACCCATGGGCTCGTCCCGACCGCGTGGTCGCGCGTGCACGAGCAGTGGGGAGCGACGCAGATCCACAGCCGCTTCGAACGGCAGGCTGGGCGCTGGATGCGACCGCGCGACTACACCGCCTGGATGGCCGTCCGCGCGGTGGGCGAGGCGGCGACGCGCACCAAGTCCGCCGACCCCGCGGCGCTCGCCGCCTTCGTGCGCGGCCCGGACTTCACCCTGCCGGCCTTCAAGGGGCAGGGGCTGACCTTCCGTGACTGGGACGGGCAGCTTCGGCAGCCGGTGCTGCTGGCCGGGCCGCGGGTGCTCGTCTCGGTGTCGCCGCAGCCGGGCTACCTGCACCAGTTCTCGGAACTCGACACGCTCGGCGACGATCGCCCGGAAAGCCGGTGCCGCAACCGCTGAGAAAAGCCCCGGCAGGGGGCAACCATGGGAGGGAACGTGATGTCGTTAACCGGAGGAGCCGCCCGGATCGGCGCTTTAGCGTTGCTGGGCTTCGCCGTCGCCCAGCCCGCACAGGCGGACACCATCTTCGTCTCGAACGAGAAGAGCAACACCGTCTCGGTGGTGGACGGCGGCAAGCTGCAGGTGGTCGCCACGATCAAGGTCGGCCGCCGGCCGCGCGGCATCACCTTCAACGAGGACATGACTCAGATCTTCGTTTGCGTCGGCGACGACAACCGGATCGACGTCATCGACGTGGCGACGCAGAAGGTCGTCGACCGGCTGCCCTCCGGCCCCGATCCGGAGCTGTTTGTCCTGGACCCGCAGGGGCACCGGCTCTACGTCGCCAACGAGGACGACAACATGGTCTCGGTGGTCGACATCGCGACCAAGAAGATCATCGGCGAGATCCAGGTGGGGGTGGAGCCGGAGGGTATGGGCGTCAGCCCGGACGGCAAGATCCTGGTGAACACCTCCGAAACGACGAACATGGCCCATTTCATCGACACGGAATCGCACAAGATCATCGACAACGTGCTGGTCGATGCGCGCCCGCGCGTCGCCCAGTTCACCGGGGACGGGCGGTTCGTCTGGGTGTCGTCGGAGGTCGGTGGGACGGTCAGCGTCATCGACGCGGCCTCGCGCAAGCTCGTTCATAAGATCAGCTTCGCGGTCCAGGGCGTGCCGCGCGAATCCATCCAGCCGGTCGGCATCCAGCTGACCAGCGACGGGCAACGGGCCTTCGTCGCCCTCGGCCCGGCCAACCGGGTCGCCGAGATCGACGCCAAGACCTACGAGGTGAAGCGCTACCACCTCGTCGGCCAGCGCGTGTGGAATCTGGCGCTGTCGCCGGACGAGAAGCGCCTCTACACGACGAACGGCGTCAGCAACGACATGTCGGTGATGGATCTGGAGCGCGGTCGGGTCGTGAAGTCGATCTCGGTCGGCGGCGCGCCCTGGGGCGTGATCGTCAAGCCGTAATGGAGGCTTTCGATATCCCCTCTCCCCTCTGGGGAGAGGGTTAGGGTGAGGGGGTTGCGCTTTTGCTGGACATACCGCCATGGACATCCCCCTCATCGGCCCTGCGGGCCACCCTCTCCCCGGAGAGGAGAGGGCTAAGCAGGCGAACGCAACGGCTCCCGGCGATGGAGACGACATGGATTGCTTCGACACCGCGCCACCCGACCCGCAAGCCCGTTCCGGTGACGCCGCGGCGGCCCCGGTCCTGGCGGTCGAGGGGCTGAGCCACAGCTTCGGGGCGCGGGCGGCGCTGGACGGCGTGTCGTTCGGCGTTCCCGCGGGGCGGTTCACCGTGCTGCTGGGGCTCAACGGTGCCGGCAAGACGACGCTCTTCTCGCTGATCACGCGACTCTACAACACCCGCCAGGGGAGCATCCGCGTCTTCGGTGCCGACATGCGCCGGCACCCTGCCCAGGCGCTGGCGCGCATCGGCGTGGTGTTCCAGCAGCCCACACTCGATCCGGATCTGACCGTCATCCAGAACCTGCGCTACCACGGCGGGCTGCATGGCTTGGCATCCGCCGACATCGAAGCCCGGGCGGGCGAGGAACTGGCCCGCATCGGTTTGTCCGAGCGCGCGGACGAGCGGGTGCGCACCCTGTCCGGTGGGCAGCGGCGACGGGTGGAGATCGCCCGCGCGCTGCTGCATCGCCCGAGCCTGCTGCTGCTGGACGAGCCGACCGTCGGGCTCGACATCGAGCTGCGTCGGCAGGTCCTCGACCATGTGCACGACCTCTGCCGGGAGCGCGGGCTGGCCGTGCTGTGGGCAACCCACCTGATCGACGAGGCGCGCGACGGCGACGGCGTCGTGGTGCTGCACCGCGGGCGCGTGCTGGCCGCCGGGCGGGTGGAGGAGGTGTGCGCCGCCACCGGCGCCGCGACCCTGGGCGACGCCTTCGCCCGGCTGACGGCGAAGGGGACCCGGGAATGAACGCGACGCTCCACTGGCGTTGCCTGCGCGCGGTCATTGTCCGCGAGGGGCTGCGCTTCGTGCACCAGCGCGAGCGCTTCTTCGCCGCCCTGGTGCGCCCGCTGGTCTGGCTGGCCATCTTCGCGGTGGGCTTCCGCGCCGTGCTCGGCCTGTCGATCATTCCGCCCTACGAGACCTACATCCTCTACGAGGATTACGTGACGCCGGGGCTGGTGGCGATGATCCAGCTGTTCAACGGGATGCAGAGTTCGCTGTCCATGGTCTACGACCGGGAGATGGGCAGCATGAAGACCCTGCTGGTCAGCCCGCTGCCGCGCTGGTACCTGCTGGTCTGCAAACTGCTGGCCGGCGTTCTGGTGTCGATCGCCCAGGTCTATGTCTTCCTCGCCATCGCCTGGTTCTGGGGCGTCCAGCCGCCCGAACTCGGCTATCTCGCGGTGCTGCCGGCGCTGGTGCTGAGCGGGCTGATGCTGGGCGCGCTCGGCCTGCTGCTGTCCTCCTTCATCCGGCAACTGGAGAACTTTGCGGGCGTGATGAACTTCGTCATCTTTCCGATGTTCTTCGCCTCCTCGGCGCTCTACCCGCTGTGGCGCATCCGCGAGGGCAGCCCGACGCTCGCCTGGATCGCCGGGATCAATCCCTTCACGCAGGCCGTCGAGCTGATCCGCTTCGCGCTGTACCTGCAAGTCAACGGCACGGCCTTCCTGGCCGTCACCGCCTGCCTCGCGCTGTTCCTGGGAGCGGCGATCCTCGCCTACGATCCCGGACGAGGCTTCTGGGCCCGCCGCGGCGGCCCGGCGGAACAAGGATAAGGCGGAACAGGGGTGACACGACGGGCGGAACCGTGCCCGGCGACCTGCGGTTGATGGAACAGACGACCGTCCGGTCATCCCGCTGGGCGGGCTCGGGTGGAGGAAACGTCATGACGGGAAATTCCGACAAACCGCAGGACCAGCCGCGCGGCGAGAAGAGCGTTCTCGGCAGTGAGCAGGAATTCAAGAAGGACCAACCGCAGGACGCCGGTCGGGACGAGCGGGCGAAGGAGGACATCGGCCGCATGGGCGAAGCGTCCCGCCAGAACCGCAGCACGAAGGACGCGGGTTAGAGGCGTAAAAAACACCGAATGATTTGCCGGAGGACATGTCCCATGAAACAGGTGAACATCCTGGCCGGCGCATCCGCGCTGGCCTTTGCCGCCGCCCTGGCGGCGGTCCCGGCGTCCGCCCAATCCACGAGCGGCGCGATGCCTCAAGGCTCCGGAAGCCAGACCAGCCCGTCGACCGGGGCGCTGCCGGACAACTCCCTGGCCGGGCAGCGGCAGGGCACCGTCGGAGGCGGGGTCACGCAGGGCGGCGGCCAGAGTGGAACGTCCGGCTCGACTGCTCCTCAGACGTCGCCGTCCGGTTCCTCGGGCGGCGCCACGAGCGGCACGGGCGCTCTGCCGGACAACTCCCTGGCCGGACAGCGTCAGGGCACCATCGGTGGCGGGTCGGTGACGCAGGGCGGCACCAACGCGTCCGAACCACCAAAGTCGGGCACAGGGCAGTAGCCGTCGCCGTCACCCGGCGCCGTCACCCGCCGATGGGGTGCCTCGGGACGGCGTCGCGGATCGCCGCGAGCGCGGTCGGGTCCAACGCGCCGCCCCGGTCGGCACCGGCGCACAGCGCGGTGCGGAAGCCGAGATAATCGGGGGCGAGCGGCAGCAGGGCCGGAATGTCGTCCCGCCGCAGCGATCCGGCGAGGCCGGTGAACAGGCCGAGGCCGCGCGCCTGATCC
Organism: Azospirillum brasilense; assembly: GCF_007827815.1. Classification (GTDB taxonomy): domain Bacteria; phylum Pseudomonadota; class Alphaproteobacteria; order Azospirillales; family Azospirillaceae; genus Azospirillum; species Azospirillum brasilense_C. The sequence goes on along the minus strand of NZ_VITH01000010.1, from coordinate 213,460 downwards.
AGGAAGCGTTCCACCTCGTCGACCGTCTTGTGCCGTAGCAACCCGCCGCAACCCTTTCCGGCGGTGTCGAGCATGGCTCCGGCGAAGCCGGCTTTCGCGATGTCGGGAAGCAGAGTGCCGGGGTCGGTCCAAAGATCGGCGAACAGCACGGCGACGATGCGGGTGCCGCGCCGGGCCTCCGACTCCAGCGCGGCCACGCAGCCCGCCGGATCGCCGGACGGAAACAGACCGATCTTCACGTAATCGACGCCGCAGGCCCAGGTCTCGGCCACGCGCCTCGTCACGGTCGCAGGCGCCATCGGCAGGTCGCCCACCGTGGCGCTCAATGGCGCGCGGATGAGCCACTGCCGGGCCGTGTCGACGGCACGCACGATGCCGTCCAACGGCCAAGCGCCCAGCGCACCCGCCTTGGGGGCCTTCAAATCCAGGATGTCCGCCCCGCCCCGCGCGGCGAGCGTCAATTCCGTCAGGGACGCGACGCTGGCGAGCAGCCGGGTCATGGCGCGTCGTCCCCGCCCGCCCGGTGTTCGGCGATGCGGTCGAGCAGCCAGCCCCACGCCTCCAACTCGTCAGGACCGGCGGTCTTGCCGATGGCGATGGACAGATAGTCGATTTCGCGGTCGACCTTTTCGGTCGGCAGGAGGTGCAGGCGGCTGACCAGAATCGCCCCCTCCACCACCGCGGCCTGCGCCCGGTTGAAGCCACGGAAGGGCCGGTGGGTGGCGAGATGCACCGGGCGGCAGTCCAGACGCGGGCGCACGCCGTCATCCTCGATTGCGGCCACCTCCACCTCCTCGTGCGCCAGCGCCCCGGCAAGCACCGCGCCGCGGACGCGTTCCGCCGGGACGGTCGGCCAGTCGCGCCGCCGCCCGGTGACGCAGCCGGCGAAGACCCGAACGTCGTCGGTGAAGTTCACCACCGCGCAGCGCGTGGCGAGCAGGTTGTCGAGCGTGCGCGAGGGACGGAAGGGGGCCAGGACATAGCCGGTCTCGGTCACCGTAGCGCCCATGGGGGCCACGTGGACGTTGCCCGCCGCGTCGCAGCTCGTGATGACGGTTTCGCGGATGAAGGTCATGTCCCGCACCCTCCCGTGCCTTCCGGAGCGTCCACCGCCACGCCCCAGCGCAGTTCGTTGTCCTGGCTGTAGCGCTTGCCGAGCTGCCACGCGATCTGCGCGCGCGCCAGCTCCGCCCCGAGATAGAAGGCGTGCCCCATATCGGTTCGGGGATCGATGTGGGGGAGCAGGGCGAAGGGATCGCCGGCCACATGGTGCCCATCGCGGTTGTAGAGATGGACGCCTTGTTCCGTCACCTCGATCCGGTAGTTCGGGTCACGGATGCGGGCGGCGAGGTCGGCCACCTGTTCCGGCGTGCTGGTGAAGGGCTTGCGGTCGCGCAGGCAGAGCAGGGCGTTGCCGAAGTTGCGGGGCAGGGCGCCGGCCTCCGCGGCGGCGAAGAACTGGCGCCGCGCCGCGTCGAACTCGCGGATCGTGCGGCGGCAATGGGGGCTGACCTGCACCGTCAGGATGTGGTCGATGCGCAGCTCGGAGACGATCCCCATCAGCAGCGCGGTCATCCCCGGCGTGTCGGCGTCGGTCAGCTCGGTGACGTTGCCGACACCCATCAGGATTTCCAGGTTGGGATGGCGCGCCCGGACTTCGCGGTAGCGCAGCAGGGAGTCGGTGAAGCCATGGTGGATCGGCTCCAGGACCGGGTCGGCGATGCAGCGCCGCCCGGCGCCGCGGATGGCGTCCAGCGCCCGGTCGAGCGAGGGGAGATCGCCCGGCGTGGTGGGGATGACGATGGGCACCGCGTCGGTCTCGCGGGCGACCCAGGCGGTCTCCTCGGTCAGGCTGAGCAGGTAGGCGGCCCCCGCTCCGGCGCCGCGCAACAGCTCCCTGGGATCGAGGGAATCGACGCTGACCGTGTGACCGGCCTCGCGCAGCGCCGTCACCGCCTCCTCCAGATGGGGGAAGGGATGGTCGGGCAGTCCGCCGAGGTCGATCACGTCGGCCCCGTCCGCCGCGAAGCGGGCGGCGCGCTCCAGGATCGCCGGCACGCCGAGCAGCGGCGCCTCGACGATCTCGGCGAAGATTTTCGTATGGTGGCGGCTGAGGTCGAGCGGAGCGGCCTGACGGCGGAAATGCTGGGGCAGATCCTCCAGTTCGTCGGGGCCGCGCTCGAAGGGCACGCCGAAATGGGCGGACAGCCGGGCGAGGTCGCCGCGGAACCGCCCCGGCAGCAGGACGCGGTCAGCCCCCTCGGTCGAGGCGAGGCGGCGCAGCACGATCTCCGTCGTCGCCAGCGCCGCGACCTTGATGCCGAGATTGACCACGGTGGCCCGGAATTCCAGAGGTTCCAAGGAAGCCAGGACATGACGCAGGCGGGTCTCGGCCAGCGCGCCGGTCAGGAACAGGATGTGTTCGGAGGCGTCAGCCATAGACGTTGCGGCCATCGGAATCCCGGCGGTCAGCGTCCCGGTGATCGCCATCCCGGTGATCGGCCTCCTGCCCCTCGGCGGCCGGCACCAGCCGGGTTCCGCCGGGGTTGCCGCGGTCCAGCGCCCGGGCGAAACGCCGATGATCTTCCCGCGACACGCACCACACCGCCCCGCCGAACCGCGCCATGCGGCCCGGCAAGGCCGGATCGACGACGCCGTCGGCCACGAGGCGGGTCACCGGGACGGCCGCGTCCGGCAACGGGGCGGACTTGACGAGAATTGCGCAGGTGGCGCCGAGTGCCCCGGCCAGCCAGACCGCCAGACTGTCGGAGGTGACGTCCCAGCTTTCCGCCACGTCGGCGTCATCCGCCAGGGGAAGGGGCATCCAGACGGTCGGGCTCGGCCGGCCGCGCAGATCGGCAAGGCTGCGCGCCGGGGACAGCCGCGGCTCCAGGTCGGCCAGGGCGGTTCCATACTGCTCCATGGCGAGCAGGGCCATGCGGTGCGCGGCGCGGTCGCCGAAGCCGAGCGCCGGCTGGGCGTCGCGGACGGCGTCGGCGAAGGGGCCGCCGCCGGGGACGACCACGACCCGCAGACGCCGCGCCGCGACCAGGATTTCCAGCCAGCGCCGCAATTCCGGGGCGCGCCACAGGCTGCCGCCCAACTTCACGACCCACAACGGCGCGCTGCTCATGATGGCGTTCGCGCTCCCTCGGGGCGGGACCGCTCGATGACGATGCCGACTCCGCCGGATTCCGGGACGACGTCCAGCTTCTCCACCTGCACCCGCGCGCGGGTCACATCCGGGTTGGAGAAGCACAGCGCGAGAATCCGGTCGCCGAGCGTCTCGACGAGGTTCACATGGGCGCCGTCGCGCAGGGCGCGGATGCCGTCGATCAGGAAATCGTAGGACAGCACCTCGTCCAGGCTGTCGGTCATCGGCCGGTCGGGCCAGGGCAGCGTCAACGAGACGTTGATCCGGACGCGCTGCGTGCGCTCCTTTTCCTCGTCCCAGACGCCGATCCGGAACTGGTCCACATAGTCGCGCAGCGTGATGTCGTAGTACCGGACGCGGCTCGCCGCCGGGCGGTACGGGACATAGGAGAGCAAAGCGTCGTCGGCCAAGCGATCCTCCTCCCCGTGTCGGACGAAGGTTGGCTCCCCCGCCTCGGATGTCGTCAGGGCTCGTCACCGGTCGGACGGCGGAACGGCCAGCAGGCGGTTACGCAGCAGCCATTCGACGCCGCGCCGCCATGACCGCTCGTTGTCGCCGCGGATGTCCGCGTTCGCGACGGCGATGACCTCGCCATCTCCGCTGCCATCTCCGGTGCGGCGCATTATAATCTGCATGTTGAGGATCAGCGTGCTGATCTTATGGATGAAACCCGTCACCACGATGTCGGCGCCGGCCCGGCGCCCAAGGTCGCGTTCGCAGCCGTTGCAGCGGTAGAGCGAGGCCGGCGCCTCCATCGCGACGGCGCTGTCGCGGACGCCGGTCACCGCATAGCCGCCGTCCTTCAGCCCGTCGCGCAGCAGCGCCGTCACCCGCTCCAGCCGTCCGGCATGGTCCGGATCGGCGGGCTCCCGGCTGGTGTCCACCAGTTCGAGGTCAAAGAGCAGGATTTTGGCGGGCGTCTGCGCCGCAGCCGGGGCCACGAAGGTCGACAGAAGCAGGGACAGGGCCGCCATCGCGGCGGATTCCATCGGTCTCATCCGAATGCGTGAATGGGCAAGGGCGCCCGATGTCCGGCAGAATCCCGTCATGCGTCACCGCTCCGCTGTCCTCGCCGTCGCGTTGCTCACCCTGGCGTCGCTCCCGGCGGCGTCTGTCCCGGCGTCCGCCGCCGGGAGCGACCCGGATTGGCCTTGCGTCCAGATCCTCGTGCCGACCCTGTCGTCCGGCCAGATCTGGCCCGGAGACCCCATCGAGGGGAAGGAAGGCGACTGGCGCGACATTCCCGGCACCGAACCGGTCCTGAAGCAGCTTCTCGACCGCCGGCTCGATCCGGAGCAGGAGCAGGCGGCGATCGACCGCTTCGCCGACCAGCTGGAAGCAGACCGGGCAGCGGCGGACCGCAACGCTGCCCTCACCGCCCTGTTCGCCGGCGCCTTCGATGCGCTCAACCAGGAGCGTGGGCAGGCTATTTCGGCCATCAAGCGCTATGCCCACCAGCAGCGCGTTCTGCTCGACAGCATCGATGCGGCGCTGACCCGCTTTCAGACGCTTCCCGCCGACGCTCCCGAGGCGGCGGCTCTGCGGGAGGAGATCGCGTGGCGCCGCCGCATCCTCGACGAACGGCGGCGCAACCAGACGGCGCTGTGCGAGCAGCCGGTCCAGCTCGAACAGAAAGCCGGCCGCATCGCCCGGGACATCGCCGCCCGCCTGGATTAAGGCGAGCGGGTTCGCTCAGTTCGACGGACCGCCGGTGAAGGGCTGCACCGTCTCCAGCCCGTACCCCGCCTCCTGCCAGCGCTGGGCGCCGTCGGAATACCAGTAGACGTTGCCATAGCCCCATTCCACCGCGCGCTTGGCGGCGTTCCAGGACATCCAGCAGTCCGGTTCGCAGAAGAAGACCAGCCGGGCGGCCCGATCGCCGTGGCTCACCGTCTCCAGCCCGGCGCGGAAATAGCGCTCCTGCTCGCCCGACAGGCTGCCGTAGCCGGTGTTGGGAAGCCAGACCGCCCCAGGCAGACTGCGGCGGGGCGGCGGCACCCACACGGCCGGCTCCGGACGGTCCGCCGGGCGCGGCGGCGCCGGCATCACGTCGACCAGCCGCGTGTCGGGGAAACGCTCGATCAGCCGCCGCAGCTCCGCCAGGGTCACGGTGGAGGCGCCGGACAGGCCGGCGGGGGTCGGGGCGCGGTACTGGTCCATCCGGTAGCCCGGCGGCTCGATGGCGGCGGCGGTCTTCAGCGCGCCGTCCGGGCCGATGATCGGGACGTGGTAGCGCAGCAGGATGCGGTCGATGTCGTCCTGGCGGCGCTTGATGAAGTCGTTGAGCCAGTGTTTCCACTCCGGTTCGTCGGAGCGGATGCCCATGGAGATGTTGAATTGCAGCCGGGCGCCCGCCGACTCCTTGACCAGCGGCACGACGGTCAGCGGCTCCGTCTGCTGGGCGGCGAAGTAACCGGCGATCGGTCCCCAGATCACCGCGGCGTCGGTCTTGCCGGCCGCCACGTCTTCGATGGCGTCGCGGGCCGGGTTGTTGGCGCGTGTGTCGGTGTTGAGCTGGTAGGGCTCCGTCCGGGTGATGCCGTAGAGGCGCAGCAGGTTGACCGCGGGCGTCTTCTCGACGACGCCGATGCGGGCGTCTTTCAGCGATGGATCGCCCACGCTTTCCGCCTTGATGCCTGATTTGGTGCGGTAGACGAGGGAATAGACGGTGCGGTAGTAGGGGTTGGTGTTCTGCATCAGCTCTTCACCGGACGCCGTGCCCATGACGAGGTCGCACTGCCGCGCGCGCAGCGTGTTGCGGACGAAGCCGATGGTCTGCGGCCACCAGTAATAGGTCACCGGTTTCTTCAGATCCTCGCCGATCAGCCGGGCGATCTCGTTCTCGAAGCCCTCCATTTTCTCGTTGGAGTAGGGCAGCAGGTTGCCGTCGGCGCAGACGCGCACGCTCTCGCGCTCCGTCACCTCGACGGCGTGGGCCGGCAGGGTGACGGAGAGCAGAGTCGCGGCGCCGACGACGGCAAGGGCGATGGGCGTGGAAGAACGTGCCATGAAGGACCTCCCTGCCGGATCAGCCGCCGATGCGTTGCGGGCGTCCGCCGGGCAGCGCGCCGTCGGCCCGCGCCTTCAGGTAGCGGTAGATGTCGTCCAGGTGATCCATGATGTTCGGGTCGAGGCCGAAGGAGGGCATCACCTTGTCGCCGGTGGCGCCCTGGTTCTGGCGGCCGTTGACGACGACCTCCTTGAACTCGTCGTAGCTGAGGCGTTTGAGCGAGTCCGCGAGGCTGGGGGCGAAGGACGACCCCGACGCGTCGAAGCCGTGGCAGGTGTGGCAGGTCGCGTGGAAGCGGCGGTAGCCGTTGTAGGTTCCCTTGTCCACCTGACCGTCCTTGACGATGTAGGTCGGTGTCCCGTCGGGGGTCGTCGGCGCGTCCTGCGCCAGGGCGGCGAAACAGGCGACGGTGCCCACCGTCAGCGCACCGGTCAGCAAGCCAAGTCTGCGTTGCACAAATCTGCGTTTCATGGATGTCGAGATCCTTGCCCGGAAGCCGGGGCCCAGTGAATGCCGAAGGCTCTAAAGCAAAACCCCCGGTGCCTTGCGGCACCGGGGGCAGGTCTGCCGATCACTTCTGGTCCGGAACGTGGAACACCGTCAGGACGCCGCCGAGCTGGGTGTATTCGCCCAGCGACTGGTGGGCGCCCACCGCGCCGAGGCCGGCGGTCGCCACCCCTCCGCCCTCGGTGTGTCCGGGATGGACGGCGTTGTGCCAAGCCTGCGCCCCGGCTTCCTGGGTCAGGCCCGCGGCGAGGCCGATGCCGGCCCAGCCGCCGACGCCCGACAGGACGGCCACATACTGCTTGCCGTTGTGGGTGTAGGTGTTGATGTTGCCGATGATGCCGGACGGGGTCTTGAACCGCCACAGTTCCTTGCCGTCCTTCATGTCGACGGCGACGAGGTAGCCTTCCAGCGTCCCGTAATAGGCGACGCCGCCCTTGGTGGACAAAGCGCCGCTCCACACCGCGAAGCGCTCCGGCCGCGACCAGACGATCTTGCCGGCCGCCGCGTCCCAGGCGATGAAGTTGCCCATGCCGCCGTGCGAATTCGGCGTCGGGTACATGGACACGGTCGAGCCGACATAGGCCTGCCCCGCCGTGTAGGAGACGGAGAACGGCTCATAGTCCATGCAGATGTGGTTGGTCGGGACGTAGAACAGGCCGGTGTCCGGCGAGAAGGAGGCCGGCTGCTGGTCCTTGCTGCCGAGCGCCGCCGGGCAGACGGCCGCGGTGTTCTTGTCCTCGCCGTTGGCGAAGGTGCTGTATTTGTCGACGACGTTCGGCCGTCCGGTCTTCATGTCGACGTCGGTCGCCCAGTTGACCGTCGGATCGAACTTCTGCGCGACGAGCAGCTCGCCGGTCGCTCGGTCCAGGGTGTAGGCGAAGCCGTTGCGGTCGAAGTTGACCAGCACCTTGCGCTGCTGGCCGTTCATGTTGATGTCGGCGAGGATGTTCTCGTTGACGCCGTCGAAGTCCCATTCGTCGAAGGGCGTCTTCTGGTAGACCCACTTCGCCTCACCGGTGTCGGGATCGCGGGCGAAGATGGTCATCGACCATTTGTTGTCGCTCTTGGCCCGGTCCTTGTCGACGGCCCGCTGCGTCGGGTTCCAGGTGCCGGGGTTGCCGGTGCCGTAATAGATCAGGTTGAGCGCCGGATCGTAGGTGTACCAGCCCCAGGTCGTTCCGCCGCCGCGTTTCCATTCCTCGCCCGGCCAGGTCGAGACGCCGAGATCCTTCTGCCCGATCGGCTTGCCCATCATCATCGTCTTCGACGGGTCGATCTTCACGTCGGTGTCGGGACCGGTCGAGAAGGCCCGCCACACCATCTTGCCGCTGTTGGTGTCGTAGGCCGTCAAATGCCCGCGCACGCCGAACTCGCCGCCGCTGATGCCGACGAAGACCTTGTCCTTGACCACCAGCGGAGCCGCCGTCAGGGTCTCGCCCTTGGTGTGGTCGCCGTTCTTGGCTTTCCACATCTCCTTGCCGGTCTTGGCGTCGAGCGCCACCAGCGTGTTGTCCGCCTGGGCCAGGAAGACCTTGCCGTCGGCGACCGCGACACCGCGGTTGACGGTGTCGCAGCACATCACCGGGATGACGGTCGGGTCCTGGACCGATTCATATTTCCAGATGACCCGCCCCGGGTTGTTGAGGTCGAGCGCGAAAACCTTGTTGGGGAACGGCGTGTGGATGTACATCACGTCGCCGACGACGATCGGCCCGCCCTCATGGCCGCGCAGAACCCCGGTCGAGAACGACCACGCGACCTGCAGGTTCTTGACGTTGTCGGTGGTGATCTGGTTGAGCGGGCTGTACCGCTGTCCGGCATAGTTGCCGAGCTGGGACGCCCAGTTGTTGGGGTTCGCTTCATTCTTCAGAATACTGTCGTTCGCGGAAACCGAGCCGGCTGCGACGATGGCGACTGACGCCAGAAGCCAGCGAGACAATACCTTCATGACGATCCCTCCCGTGGTGGCGCTTATTGTTTACCCAAAAACCAATGGGCTTTTTGTTTATCGGCGCGGCGATGAGTGCAAAAGGGCGTTGTCGCGCGTATGTTGTCGCGCGGTGTGCTTTGTTCTAAACTCAATATTCAGAAAAGCTGACGCCAAATTGGGACTTAATGCTATATTGGGACCATGTTCTCGTCAAGGCTCTGCCGAATAGAAAACGCAAAACAATCGGCTGCTAACTGTTTTGTCCGGAGATGGCCGCAAATTGGTGGTAAGTTGATAATCCTTCAAAAGATGATTTTGCGATTTATTTATTTGCAGTTTTCGCGGCGATTTTTGTGCGAAGCAGCAATTTTTGCTGCAAAGCAACACGGCCCGATCGGTGTCGGCGCCTGTTGATAAGCGTGTTCCGGCCTTCGTCCACTTTGGTGAAACGGCCGAAGGCGTCGGCTCATCGACTTTTCAGGCCCGATCTTTCAGGACCGCTCTTCGGTACGGGAATGGTGACTCATGTTTGAACTGGTCATGGTGATCTGTCTGGCCCTGCGGCCGGACCAATGCTCCATCGAACGCCCCCTCTCCATCGAACGGTACCCGACCGCGGTGGAGTGCACCCGCAACAGCTATGTCCACGTCGTGCACTGGCTCATGGAGCATCCCAACTGGAACGTCCGTCAATGGCGGTGCGAACAGCCCGGTGCCTGACGCCAGCGCTGGTTGCTTCAAGGATAGAAAACACATCACTCAACGTTCCGTTGATCTACGGCGCGCCGACTCCAGACTTGTGCGAAGGCTTCTCTGACCTTGCGGCCCGTTCCGTTTCATCCGTTGCACCAACGGCTTTGCAAACTCCCAACGTTTAGGCATTGGTTAACCTTCGATGCCTAATGATTCGGCGCCCTGTGGTTTGGCTCATTTCCGAGCAGCCGGAATCGCGCAATCCTGTCCTCGTCCTGGGCATGGCATGCGGCTTGCTCTCGCTGATCCCCACGATGTTGGCACAGCCGTGCCGTTGCGTTTTGGAGCGCCCGATGTTTGTTACCCTGTCGATGATCTTCTGCTTGGCGTCCGACCCGACCCAGTGCCGCACCATCAATCCGATGGTTCCCGACACCGAACCCCTGACCATGTCGAGCTGCCCGATCGCCGGCCAGATCGAGAGCGCCAAGTGGATCAACGACCACCCGAAGTACGAGCTTCAGCGCATCCAGTGCACCGTGGGCAAGCGGTTCAAGCAGCAGGGCGCGTGAGGGCCGCGACACGGGAGACGGCCTGACGCCGCCTCACGCCAGCGCCGCGGCCCGGCGCAGGTCGGCCACGAACTCTGCCTGCGCCCGCCGTCGCTCCTCCTCCCCTGGAAGCCGCAGCAGGTAGGAGGGGTGGACGGTGACGAAGCCGTCCCAACCGTCGAAGGCCATCGGACCGCGCTCGCGCAGCACCGAAACGGGCCGGCCGCTCAGAGCCAGGGCCGCCGTGGCGCCCAGCGCGACGACGAGGCGGGGGCGGACGAAGCCCAGCTCCGTCATCAGCCACCAGCGGTAATGCTTGACCTCGCCGGCGGTGGGGGACTGGTGGATGCGCCGCTTGCCGCGCTGGACGAATTTGAAATGCTTGACGGCGTTGGTCAGATAGAGGCCGCCGCGGTCGATTCCGGCTTCCTCCAGAGCGGCGGTCAGCAACTGGCCGGCGGGACCGACGAAGGGACGGCCCTCGCGGTCCTCCTGGTCGCCCGGCTGCTCGCCGACGATGGCGATGGCCGCACCCTCCGGCCCCTCGCCCGGCACCGCCTGCGTCGCCCCCGGCACCAGCGGCTCGGAGCGTTGGATCAGGCGGTTCAGGTCGGCGAGGCTGTCCGGGGCCTGCCGGGCCATCGCCGCCACCGCCTTCTCCGGCATGCGGCGGCGCGGGATGGCGGCCTCTGCCTCCAGCATCGCCTGGACGCGGGCGGGGGCGGCGCGGACCATGGCCGGGATGGCCGCCGTCTCCGGCATGTTGGCCCAGAATTTCCGCGGCATCTCCGCCCGCATGGCCGTCGGGTTGACCCGCGCCGGGTTGAAGGTGCTTTCGTAATAGCGCAGCCAGCCCTCGGCGAAGCGGTCGTCGGCCAAGGAGTCCGGACGTTCGGCGGGCGGCCCGGTCATCAGGCGGTGGCGGTCCCAGTGCAACGAGCCCTTCGGCGTCAGGATCGTCCACACCATGCTTTCGAAACGCTCGACGAAGAAGGGGGCGACGGCCTCGACGATGTGGTGGTCGGGCTCGAACCACGCGACGTAACGCTCCCCACCGGCCGGGTCCGGTAGGGCGCGGAAGCGCAGGAAGGCGTGCATCTTGTGGATGTCCCGGCGCACCGCCTTGTCGAGCCGCTCCAGCCGGTGCACCAGCGGGTCGGCGTGCTGGTCGAGCAGCGCCCTCTCCCCGTTCAGCACCCGCCAGACCAGCCGGTGCAGCAGAGCGTAGCGCTCCGGATCGCTGTGGCAGACGACGGTTTCGATCAACCGGCCGACCGCCTGGGGCAGGAGGACCGGGGCACCGTTTTCAAACGCGGGTGCTTCGTCGCCGAACAGCGACGGCGCGCCGACGCTCCACAGCACCGCCTCGGGCGCCGTCCGGGCGGCGGCGAGGCGGCGCACCGCCCGGCGGAAGCCGTCGAGGTCCGCCCCCTCCCGCAAGGTGATCGTGCGCATCGTCAGAACAGGCTCAACTGGCTGGACGGCGTAACGAGCCGCTGGCGCAGGTCCAGGCGGTCGGTCAGCCCGCCCGCGGGGTGGTAATCGGCGGCGATCAGGAAAGGGCGGGCGCGCCGCAGCCCGTTCGACAGCCGCCCCAGATCCTCCATGCGCAGGCGGGTGTGGCGGCGCGCCGACAGGATCTTGTCCACGGCGCGGGCGCCCAGCCCCGGCACCCGCAGCAGCATCTCGCGGTCGGCGCGGTTGACGTCGACCGGGAAGCGCTCGCGGTTCTTCAGCGCCCAGGCCAGCTTGGGGTCGATGCCGAGGTCGAGCATCCCGCCTTCGCCGCCGGACGCGATCTCCTCCACCGTGAAGCCGTAATAGCGCAGCAGCCAGTCGGCCTGATACAGCCGGTTCTCCCGTTGCAGCGGCGGCGGCTTGACCGGCAGGACCGAGCTGGCCTCCGGGATCGGGCTGAAGGCGGAATAATAGACGCGGCGCAGCCCGTAGCGCTGGTAGAGCGTGCCGCTGGTCTCCAGGACCGAGCGGTCGGTGGCGTCGTCGGCGCCGACAATCAATTGGGTGCTCTGGCCGGCGGGGGAGAAGCGGCGGCGCTCCTCCTTGGCCTCGACGATGCGTTCGTTGACCTGGCCCATCACCGCCTTGATGGTGCCGCCGTTCTTCTCCGGCGCGAAGGCCTTCAGGCTGTGGTCGGTGGGCAGTTCAAGGTTGATCGACAGGCGGTCCGCCCACAGCCCGGCCTGCTCGATCAGCCAGGGGCTGGCCTCGGGAATGGTCTTCAGATGGATGTAGCCGGCGAAGCCGTGGTCGCGCCGCAGCGTCCGCGCCACCAGCATCATCTGCTCCATCGTGTGGTCCGGCGAGCGGATGATGCCGGAGGACAGGAACAGCCCCTCGATGCAGTTGCGCTTGTAGAAACCCAGGGTCAGTTCCACCACCTCCGCCACCGTGAAGCGGGCGCGGCGGACGTTGGAGGAGCGCCGGTTGATGCAGTACACACAGTCGAACAGGCAGTGGTTGGTCAGCAGGATCTTGAGGAGCGAGACGCAGCGCCCGTCCGGCGTGTAGGCGTGGCAGATGCCGGCGCCGGTGGTCGAGCCCAGCCCTTCCTTGCCGCCGCTGCGCGGCTTGGCGCCGGACGAGGCGCAGGAGGCGTCGTATTTCGCCGCATCGGCCAGAATGCCGAGCTTCTCGATCAAGGCGTCGTCCATCGTCCCATCCCACGCTGCGTGTTCGTTCTTAATATGTTCCCATGGGGAGGGGAGGCAAGCGGCGGATGCGGGGTTGGGTGAGACAAAGTCCGATCAGGGATTCCGGGGCAATCTTGGATGGCGGCGACGCGGGGCCACATAACCGGGATGACCTCGACACCGCCGTACCGGCTCAGCCGCCGCACCGTCCTCGCCGCCACCGCCGCCGTCGTTGCCGCGTCCCTCGGCGGCGCCCTGACGCGCCCGCTGCTTGCCGCCCAACCCGCGCCCGGGGCCGGGTTCGACCCGGCCTTGCTGGACCGGGCGATCAAGCGCGCGGCGGCACTCGACCAGATTCACGCGCTGGTCATCGGTCGGAACGGCGCGGTGGTGTCGGCGGAGGCCTTCCGCGGACCGGCGGTGAACCGTGCCGTCAACGTGAAGTCGGTGTCCAAAACCATCGCCGCCTCGCTCGCCGGCATTGCCATCGACCGCGGCGTCCTGCGCGGCGTCGACGTCTCCCTGGCCGAGGCGGCGCCGGGGCTGGTTCCGGCGGGCGTCGATCCGCGGGTACGGAGGATCACCATCGCCGACCTTCTGACCATGCGGGCCGGTCTGGAACCGACCTCCGGGCCGGGCTACGGCCGCTGGATCAACAGCCGCAACTGGGTTGTCGACGCGCTGCGTCGCCCCTTCGTCACCGAGCCGGGCGCGCGGATGCTCTATTCGACCGGCAGCTACCATCTGCTGGGCGCGGCGCTGTCCAGCGCGTCGGGGCGCAGCCTGCTAGACTTGGCGCGGGACTGGCTGGGCGAGCCGCTGGGGATTGAGGTGCCGTCCTGGACGCGCGACCCACAGGGCTTCTATCTCGGCGGCAACAACATGGCGCTGTCGCCGCTCGACCTCTTCCGCTTCGGCGAGCTGTGGCGGCAGGGCGGGCTGTGGAACGGACGCCAAGTCATCAGCGCCGCCTGGGTGGAGGCGTCGTGGGTGCCGCGCACGCGCTCCCCCTTCTCCGGCGACGATTACGGGTATGGCTGGTTTCTCGCCACGGCGAAGGGGCACCGCATCGCCTACGCGCGCGGCTATGGCGGGCAGATGCTCTATCTGGTGCCCAGCCTGGGGCTGACCGTCGTCGTCACCTCCGACCCCGGCCGGCCGGCGCGGTCGGATGGGCATGTCGGCCTGCTCAACGCCCTGCTGACCGACGGCATCATCCCGGCGGCGGAGATGGCCTGACGGGTGGGCGGGTCAGGCGGACAGCGAGTCGCTGCGCAACCGCCGCATCACGTCCTGTCGCGGCAGGCACGCCACCAGCACCGCCCCGACCGCCGCCATCGCAGCGACGGTGCCGAGGAAGGCGGCCAGGGGGACAGCGCCTCCGGGCAGGGGCGCGCCGTCGGCAAGGCTGGCGACCACCGCCGCGCCGCCGGCCCAGCCGAGCGGCACCGCGACCGCGGCGACGGCGGCGCCCAGAAGGACGAATTCCAGCACCACCGCCTGGACCATCGAACGCCGGCCGACTCCGAGGGCGTGCAGGATCGCCATCTCCTGAAGCCGCCGCCGGGCGCTGCTGGCGACGGCGCCGAGAAGGACCACGGCCGCCGCGCCGAGGGCGACGGCGGACAGGCCATCCAGCAGCCGGCGCACGGTCTGGACGGTCGAACCCAGCGTGTCCAGGACCGCCGCCACGCGGATCGTGGGGGCTTGCGGGACTGCCTGTGCCACCGCCGCCTCAACCGCCGGAACCGCCTCGGGCGAGGACCAGACGGCGGCGACGAGGCTGTGCGGCGGCGGTTCGGGGAAGGGGGAGAGGAGAACCGGAAAATCCAGGTCCAGCCGCGTCCAGTCGATGCGCCGGAGGTTGGCGATCGTCGCGGTCACCGGACCGCTCGCCAGGGCCAGCGTGAGACTGTCCCCCACCGCCAGCCCCAGCCGGCGGGCGACCTGCGCGTCCAGCGAGGCGAGCGGCGGGCCGGTATAGCCCTCGGGCCACCAGCTCCCCGCGACGATCCGGTCGGTGGTAGCGGGGCGGGCGCGCCAGGACAGGCCGCGGTCGCCGCGCACCGCCCAGCCGACGGAGCGCGGGGCATTCGCCTCGGTGATGGCGACTCCGTTGAGGCGGCTGATCCTGGCGTGCAGGAAAGGCGCCGTCTCGACCCGCCCGACGCCGGGCAGGGAGGTCAGGCGCTCGCTCAAGCCGATGCCGTCCGGCGGGGGAACGTTCAGCACGACAACGGAGGGCGTCTGCGCCGGCAGCGTCGCCGCGACATGGCCGGTCGCCGACCGTCCGACCACGCCGACCGCCACCAGCAGGGTCAGGCCGATGCCCAGCGCCACGGCCACCGGGACCATCGGCGCGCCGGGCCGACCGAGGTTGGCGACGGCCAGCCGGACCGCCGCCCGCCGCCCGCGCGCCAGCCGGCGGGCCACCCAGGCGAGCCCCCGCCCCAGCAACGCGAAGCCGGTCGCAACCAGCACCGCGACGAGTAGGAAGCCGGCGACGGCGAGCGGCATCCCCGTCCAGGCGGCGAGCAGACCGGCGAGCCCCAGCCCGAGCAGCGCGACAGCGCCACGGGTCCGCCACCCCAACGGCTGGGACAAGCCATCCACCGCCCCCCGCCAGATTGCGGCGGGGCTGGTCCCGGCGGCGCGGGCCAGCGGCGGCACGGCGCAGAGCAGCGCGGCCAGCAGCCCGACCGCCCCCGCCAGCAGCAGGGCCGCCGGATCGACGGCGCCGCCCGTCTCCGGCATCCAGTCGAGCGGCAGCGCGTTCACCGCCATGGTGGCCAGCAGGGCGCCGGTCGTCACGCCGATCAGCAGCGCCACGCCGACCACGGCCAGCGTTTGCAGCAGGAAGGCGGTGAAGAGCAGGCGTGGCGAACCGCCCAACGCCTTCAGCGTCGCCAGGACCGGCAACCGCCGGGCAAGGTGCGCCGACAGCGCCCGGCCGATGCCAACGCCGCCGATCAGCAGGATGGACAGCGACCCCAGAAGGAACAGCGCGCGGACGAGCTGCACGGTGCGGTCCACGCCCGGAATGCCGTGCGAGGCATCGACGATCCGCCATCCGGCGTCGGGGAAGTGGTCTTCCAGATCGCGTAGGACGGCGTCGGACCGGACGGTTTCGGGCAGCACGAGGCGATAATACCAGTAGACGGGCATCCCCGGCTCCGCGAGGCCCGTCGCGTCCAGCGCCCGGCGGTCGATGACGACGCGCGGGCCGAGGGAGAAGGCGCGGAAAGCCCGATCCGGCTCATGCTCCAGCACGGCGCGGATCGCGACCTCGGCGGCCCCGAGCCGCAGCCGGTCACCGACGCCCAGCGCCAGCGCGTCGAGGAGGTCGGCGGACACAGCCGCCCCCCATCGCCCGTCGCGCTGGGCCAGAGCGTCGGCCAGGGACGGGGCGCCGGACACCGTCGCCGTGCCGACCAGCGGGTAACTTCCTTCGACCGCCTTCAACTCGACCAGGGCGCGGGCGCTGCCGGTCACCGTCGAGGCGCCGGGACGCAGTTCCGCGGTCTCGCCGACCCTGCCCATCGTGTCGAGGACGGCCCGTTGCTCCGGCGTGGCCGGTGCGTGGAACAGGCGCAGGGAGAGGTCACCGCCGACCGCTTCGCGCGCGGTGGCCCGCATCCCCTCCAGCACGCCGCCGCTGAGCGAGCCGACGGCGGCCATCATGGCGGTGCCCAGCGCCACCCCGAGGACGACGATCCAAAGTCCGGCGACGCCGCCCCGCAGGTCCCGCCAAGCCAGCCGCAACGCGATGCGCAGATGAGTCATGGCGGACATATCGTGAAGGTCCCGCCGGCCGGCAACCAGTTCTGTTGCTTACAGACTTCCCTCTCCCGGGGCGGGAGAGGGAAGGGGCCCACGCAAAGCGTGGGAAGGGTGAGGGTGAAGCCGAGAATCAGCGCCCTGATCCTCGCACGACCCTCACCCGGCGCCTTCGGCGCCACCCTCTCCCGGGGCGGGAGAGGGATTGGGCGCCAGATGCAGCCGCCGCCGGTGGCGGGGCGGGAGGGGAAAGGCGGACTGTGCCGCCGCCAGGGCGCGCAGGCGCTCCGCCACGGCGGGCGGGAGGGGCGTCACCTTGCGGGAGCCCAGATCGACGTGGATCGAGAGCTGCTCCATGGTCGCGGCGACCGTCCCGTCGTCGGCCCGTCGGATCTCCAGCAGGCTCAGCAACCGCTTGTCATCGGCGTCGAGCAGCCGCAGGGCCACTTGCAAGGGCGTGCCGGCGCGCAGCTCCCGCCGGTAATGCACCGCCACATCGACGACGAACAGGCCGAACCCTTCGTCCCGCGTGTAGGTCTCGCCCAGCCCCCACCGTTCCATCAGGGCGTAGCCGACCTCGTCGAACAGGGCGACGTAGCGCACCATGTTCATGTGGCCGTAAAGGTCGATCCAGCTTTCGTCGACGGTGTGCACGCCGGACAGCAGGATGTCCGGCGGCAGGGCGTGGTCCTGGGTCATGGGGTGCCTTGGAGGGGGGAGGTCTGGTCCGGCGGGAAGACGCCGCGCAGCCATTGCCGGATGGCCGAGATGACCGGCGTGTTCCAGCGGTGGACCGGGGCGATGAAGTAATAGCCGCCGATGGTGACGTTGCTGTCGACCATCTCCACCAGTTCGCCGTTGGCCAGCGGCTCGGTCACCAGCAGATCGCTGACCAGGGCCACGCCGCGCCCCAGCCGGGCCGCCTCGATGGTCAGGTGCGCCTGCCACAGCCGGGGGCCGCGCAGCCGGGGGATGTCGGCGATGCCGGCCTCCTCCAGCCAGGCTTCCCACATGCCGGTGGACTGCTCGTGGATCAGCGGCAGGCCGACGAGGTCGGCGGGCGTGCGCACGTCGGGGTAGCGCGCCTTGAACTCCGGGCTGGCGATGGCGAGGATGCGCGGCCGCGCGAACATCTCCGAGCGCAGCCC
This sequence comes from Azospirillum brasilense, assembly GCF_007827815.1. Classification (GTDB taxonomy): domain Bacteria; phylum Pseudomonadota; class Alphaproteobacteria; order Azospirillales; family Azospirillaceae; genus Azospirillum; species Azospirillum brasilense_C. Next base: position 196,039 of record NZ_VITH01000010.1, on the reverse strand, counting down.
GTCGGCGACGGAGCCGCCATCCTCCAGATACATGATCTCGGCGTCGGCCTCCTCCCGGCTGAAGTCGGGGCGGGTCGAGGTCGGCTGCAGGATCACTTCCCGCCCGGTCAGCGCCTCCTCCAGCTCGGGCAGGCGCGCGAGCAGGCAGCGCGAGGCCAGCCCGGCGAGGCAGCAGATGTGCACCGCCTCCATCCCGCCGTTGCGCAGCTCGTTGCTGGCCTCGCCGATCAGGTCGAAGGCGCGGCGGAGCTGGGCGGCGTAGCGGATGCCCTCGCGGGTCAGGGACAGGCCCCGCCCCGACTTCGCCACCAGCTTCACACCCACCGCCTGTTCCAGATTCTGGATGTGGCGCGACACCACCGTGTGGGACACCGCCAGCTCGTCGGCGGCGGCCCGCACCGTGCCCTGGCGGGCGAAGATGTCGAAGGCGCGGAGGGCGAGAAGGGGCGGAAGGCGGCGCGCCATGCGGACCTTTGGGCTGTGGACGGAAGCCGGGGCGAGGCTGGGAGTGATTCCGGCGGCAGTATGAAACATTTCCGCCAGCACCGCACGCGCCCCTTCGCCGCCCGCCACCCGCCGCTCTCCCTCCGCGCCGCCGGCCATCACACCACCGCGTCGCGACGGAAGGCGCCGATCTCGTCGGGGCTGAAGCCGAGATCCGCGAGGATCGCGTCGGTGTGCTCGCCCAGCCGCGGCGCCGGGCTTTCGGCGGGCAGGGGGGCTTCCGGCATGGTGATCGGGACGGCGGCGAAGCGCTTGCCCGAGCCCTCCGGCACTTCGACGACCATCTTGCGGTGGACCACCTGGGGATCGTTCAGCGCGTCCGGCACGCTGTTTATCGGGCTGGCCGGCACGTCGGCGTCCTCCATCGCGTCCAGCCACGCGTCGCGCCCGCGGGTGAGGAAGACCTCGCGCAGCAGCGGCTCCAGCTCCGCATGGTTGGCGTTGCGGGCCGAGCCTGTGGGGAAGCGCGGGTCGGACAGCAGATGCTCCAGCCCCATGGCGCGGCACATCCGGTCCCATTGCTCGTTGGTGTCAACGCAGATGGCGATCGGCTTGTCGGCGGTGGGGAAGGCCTGGAAGGGGGCGATCAGCGGGTGGCGGCTGCCCAGCGCCCGCGGCGTCTCCCCGGCGTTCAGGAAGCGGGCGATGGCGTTCTCCATCAGGGCGAGCTGGCAATCCAGCATCGCCACGTCGATGAAGCTGCCTTCGCCGGTGGCCGTCCGCTTCTGCAGGGCGGCGAGGATGCCGACGGCGGCGAACAGGCTCGACCCGATGTCGCCGATGGACGCGCCGACCCGGCAGGGATCGCCGCCCGGCTCGCCGGTGATGCTCATCATGCCGGACATCGCCTGCGCCACCACGTCGAAGCAGGGGCGGTGGCGGTAGGGGCCGTCCTGCCCGAAGCCGGAGATCGAGGCGTAGACCAGCCGCGGATTGACGGCCTTCAGGTCGGTGTAGCCCAGCCCCAGCCGGTCCATCGCCCCGGCCCGGTTGTTCTCCACCAGCACGTCGCAGGTGGCGACAATTCTCTTGAAAATCTCCTTCCCTTTTTCGTCCTTCAAGTTGAGCGTCAGACTCCGCTTGTTGCGGTTGACGCTGAGGAAGTAAATGCTCTCCTCCTCGCTGAAGGGGGCAATGATGCGGGTGAAATCGCCCTTGCCGGGACGCTCGATCTTGATGACCTCCGCCCCCAGCGCGCCGAGCAGCCACGTGCTGTAGGGGCCGGCCAACATGTGCGTGAGATCGACCACGCGCACGCCGGCCAGGGGGCCTTCGCGGCGTTGCGTATCGGTGTTGAGCATGCATGATCCTTCGGATGGCCGGACGCCGCGCAGGCGGTCCGGGCGGGGCCGCGCGCCCGGCTGGAAACCGGTCCGGTCCAGGGCGGCGGCGGGAATGCGATACCCAAAGGCTTGCGCCACGGCGGCCGGAAAACAATCGCTTAGTTTGGCCCAATCCGGTGCATGGAAGGCACCGTTCCGTGGATTAGCCGGGTGTGACATTGGTGCGTTCCGTGCACCGGACCGCATCGTTTTTTCTGCTTGTGACACGAACTGTGTCCGGTAGTCTTGATCTTGCCGGGAGCGGATCGGCCTGATCGAACTCTCTGCCGGCCATCGGAAATTCTTCGCGATTTCCGAGACGGGTGATCTCTTTACTCCCATCGCCTGTCCACTGAAGCCGCTCGGCGCGCGTCGCGGCAGCGATGCGCGGCCTTCCACAACCAGGAAAGGACAACCCGCGCGTGATCGATCTTTCGGGAAAGGCGGCCATCGCCGGCGTTTTTGAATCGCCCCGCCGGGATGCGCCGCGCGTCCACCCCTTCGCCCTTCAGATGGACTGCATCCTCGGCGCGCTGGACGACGCCGGGCTGACGCTGAAGGACGTGGACGGGCTGTGCGCGGCCTCCGGCGACTGGGCCGAGGGCGGCAGCACCATGGATGTGGTCGAACTGGCCGAATACATCGGGATCGCGCCGACCTACGTGAACAGCACCGACGTCGGCGGCTGCTCCTACATCCTCCAGGCCGGGCAGGCGGCGGCGGCCATCGCCACCGGGCTGGCCGAGGTGGTGGTCATCAGCTACGCCGCCTGCCCGCGCTGGTGGCCACTGAGCAGCCCGTCCTTCGACCCGTTCGTCTTCCCCGCCGGCCCCGGCCAGTATGAGATTCCCTACGCGCCGACGCTGATTTCGACCTACGGCCTGTTCGCCCGTCGCCATATGGACCTGTATGGCACCACGCCGGAACAGCTTGCCCAGGTGGCCGTGACCTTCCGCGAGCACGCCGCGACGAACCCGGACGCACGGCTGCGCAAGCCGATCACGGTGGACGACGTGCTGGCCTCGCCGATGATCGCGTCGCCGCTGCACCGGCTGGACTGCTGCGTGGTGACCGACGGCGGCGGCGCCGTCGTGATGACCAGCCGGGAGCGGGCGCGCGACCTGAAGAAGCCGCCGGTCCATCTGGTCGGCTACGGGGCCGCCGTGGCGCGCACCCAGAACAGCCAGATTCCCGACGACCTGACCACCCCGGCGGCGCTGTCCGGCCCGCGCGCCTTCGCCATGGCGGGGCTGACCCCCGGCGAGATCGACGTGGCGCAGATCTACGACGCCTTCACCATCACGCCGATGCTGGCGCTGGAGGATCTCGGCTTCTGCGGGCGCGGGGAGAGCGGCGCCTTCGTCGCGGACGGCAACCTGACGCTGGGCGGCCGCCTGCCGACCAACACCGACGGCGGCGGGCTGTCGTCCAACCATCCCGGCAAGCGCGGCATCTTCACCCTGATCGAGAGCGTCCGCCAGCTCCGCGGCGAGGGGCCGGGCGTCCAGGTGCCCGACGCCCGCATCGCCCTGGCCCATGGGCTGGGCGGCACCTTCTGCTCCGCCGCCACCGCCATCCTTGCCCGGTAAGGTGCCTGATGACCGCCCCAACGACCAGCATGACCATCCCGCCCGTCCAGGACGAGACCTCCGCCCCTTTCTGGGAGGCGGCGCGCGAGGGGCGCTTCCTGATCCAGCGCTGCCCGGAGACCGGGCGCTTCCAGTGGTACCCGCGCGCCCATTCCATCCACGCCCCGCACGCCCGCCCGGAGTGGGTCGAGGCGAGCGGGCGCGGCGAGCTGCTGACCTATTCGGTCGTCCACCGCGGCAACCAGCGCGGCGATCCCTACGTCTGCGCCCTGATCCGGCTGGAGGAGGGCGTCACCGTCTTCTCCCGCGTCGAGGGGGTGGCGGAGGCCGATCTGCGGGCCGGGCTGCCGCTCGCCGTGGCCTTCCACCAGCTCGACGAGGCGATCAGCCTCCCCGTGTTCCGCCCGCGGACTCCCGACTGAGGGTGCCCTAGAATGACCACCATCCATCTCGACGACATCAAGCCGGGCGACCGGACGCGCTCCTCACGCGTCACTGTCACCGAGGCGCACATCGTCTGGTTCGCCGGGCTGACCGGCGACTTCAACCCGCTGCACATGGACGCCGAAGCCGCCAAGGCCAACGGCTTCGGGCGGACCATCGCCCATGGCATGCTGACCCACTCGCTCAGCACCGGGCTGCGCTCGGCCATCGACGACTGGGCGATCCTCGCCTTCCTGGAGACGCGCCGCCGTTTCGTCGGCCCGGTCTTTGCCGGCGATACCGTGCATTACGAGGCGGAGGTGGCGGAGGTCCGTCCCAGCGCCTCCAAGCCCGACCGCGGCATCGTCCGCGTCGCCATCACCGTGAAGAACCAGCGCGGCGAGACCGTGCAGGAGGGCGAGGACGTGCTCTCCATCGCCCGCAAGGAGGCGCAGGCATGAGTTCCGCTGTCGCTCACTCCAACCGTCTCGCCGGCCGTGTCGCCTTCGTCACCGGCGGCGGCGGCGGCATCGGGTGCGCCGTCTGCGAGCGGCTGGCCGCGGAGGGGGCGGCGGTCGTCGTCGCCGACATCGGGGCAGAGACCGCCGAGACCGTCGCCGCCGCGTTGCGCGCCGAGGGGGCTCAAGCCCACGCCACCGCGCTGAACGTCGCCGACCGGGAAAGCTGGGGGGCCGCCGTGACCGGCCTGCCCGAGGCTTTCAGGGGCGTGGACATCATGGTCAACGTCGCCGGCATCGTCCGCGATCGCTCGCTGCCCAAGATGACCGACGCGGAATGGAGCGCCGTCATCGACGTGAATCTGCGCGGCACCTGGCTGGGCTGCCAGACGGCCTTCCGGCTGGTCGGCGACCGCGGCTGGGGGCGCATCGTCAACATCGCCTCCACGGCGATCCTGGGGACCTTCGGGCAGGCCAACTACTCCGCCTCCAAGGCCGGGGTGGTCGGGCTGACCCGCACCGCCGCCCTGGAAGGGGCGCGCCGCGGCATCCTGGTCAACGCCGTCGCTCCGGGCGTCGTGGAGACCGCCATCGTCGAGGGCGTGCCCGACGCGGTGCGCGCGCAATGGCTGGAGAAGACGCCCATCGGGCGGCTGGGCAAGCCGGCGGAGATCGCCGCCGTCGTCGCCTTCCTGGCGTCCGACGACGCGGCCTACGTCACCGGCCAGACCATCGTCGCCGACGGTGGGGCGACCACCGGCGACTACTGATTTTTACTGAAGAACGAAGAACGACGCCGAAACGGCGGAACCGCAACAACAAGACAGGGATTGGCAACATGATGGAATTCTCGCGCCGCCGCCTTCTCCAGACCGGCGGACTCGTCGGCACCGCCCTGGTGACCGGCGGGCTGGCCGGCACCGCCTTCTCGCGCATCGCGTCGGCGGCGGACGATCCGCTCTACGCCGCTGCCAAGAAGGAAGGCGCCCTGACCCTCTACTGGGGCTCCTACGAGCAGCAGACGATGGAGGCGATCCGCGACGCCTTCAAGGCGAAGTATCCGGGCATCGAGGTCAACCTGCTCCGCCAAGCCTCGCAGACCGTCTACACCCGCCTGCGCATGGAGTTGCAGAGCGGCGTCCATGAGTGCGACTCGCTGGGCACCACCAACATGTTGCACTACACCGAGCTGAAGAAGATCGGCGCGCTGGCGCCCTTCGAGCCGGTGGACGGCGTGCACATTCCGGACGCCTTCCGCACCCTCGACCCGGACAAGATGTTCCATGTCGGCGCCATCAGCCTGACCAGCATCAACTTCGCGCCGGGCAAGGTCCAGTCCCCGCCGCAGAGCTGGCAGGCGCTGCTGGAGGACCAGTGGCAGGGCAAGATCACCACAGGCAGCCCGGCCTTCTCCGGCGACGTGGCGAACTGGGTGGTCGCCATCCGCCGCAAGTACGGCGACGACTTCCTGCGCGCCTTCGGCAAGCAGAAGCCGAAGGTCGGCCAGTCCAACGTCGACACCGTGACCGACATCCTGGCCGGTGAGCGCGTCGTCGGTTCCGGCGCGCCCTTCAGCTACACGCTGACCCAGAAGGCCGCCGGCAACCCCATCGACGTGGTGGCGCCATCCGACGACGCCATCCTGAATCTGGGCGTCACCGGCATCCTGGCGAAGGCCCCGCACCCGAACGCCGCCCGGCTGTTCACCAACTTCCTCTATTCCACGGAGGTGTCGATGATCCTCCAGAAGAACTTCTGGCCGACGCTGCGCAAGGACGTGCCCTGGGCGGAAGGGCGGTCGCTGGACCAGTTGAAGTGGACCCGCAACACCGGCGACGACCTCGGCCCGGAGGTCGCGGAAGGCATCGCCAAGTGGAAGGAACTGGTGCGCTGATCGCTGTTTCCCTCTCCCCTTGGGGAGAGGGTTAGGGTGAGGGGGTTGCACGTGTCGATACGTTCGGCAAAAGCGCAACCCCCTCACCCGGCGCCTTTGGCGCCACCCTCTCCCCGGAGGGGCGAGGGATGGTACGGACAATGGAGGCGGACCCTATGGGGGTCATTTCAACGGACAGCCCAGACAGCGCAGCCGCGGCGACCGCGCGCCCGGCGATGGCCCGCGTGCCGCTCGCCCGGACCGTGGTCTTCGGCGCCGTCGCCCTTCTTCTCTTCCTGTTGGTGGTCCTGCCCTTCGGCTGGGTTCTCAACAACAGCTTCCACGACGACATCACCGGCGCCTGGACGCTCGGCAACTACACGCGCATCTTCCAGTCGGTGGACCTGCTGGAGCCGCTGTTCAACTCGCTGCTCCTCGCCGTGGCGACCGCGGTGATCGCCGTCGGCATCGGCGTGCCGCTGGCCTGGCTGGTGTCGCGGACCGACCTGCCGTTCCGCCGCACCATCCGCGTGCTGACGATGACCGCCTTCGTCACCCCGTCCTTCATCGGGGCGACCGGCTGGATTCTGCTGGCGGCGCCCAACTCCGGCTGGCTGAACGCGCTGTGGCGCTCGCTCGCCGGGGCGGAGGCCGGGCCGCTGCTGAACATCTATTCGATGACCGGGGCGATCTTCATCTGCGGCATCTACACCGTCCCCTACAGCTTCACCATGGTGTCGAGCGCGCTCGACGAGATGGCCGTGGAGCTTGAGGACGCCGCCGCCACGCTGGGCTCCGGCACGCTGCGCACCATGCTCAGCATCACGATCCCGCTGGTCACCCCGGCGGTGATCGCCAGCTTCATCCTGTCCTTCATCCAGGGGCTGACGCTGTTCGGTGTCCCGGCCTTCCTGCTGACGCCGACCGGCATCCCGGTGGTGACGACCAAGCTGGCGGAGTTCTACCAGCTCTTCCCGCCGGAAATCTACATGGCGGCCGCTTACTGCATGCCGCTGCTGCTGGTCACCGCCATGCTGTTCTGGATGCGCCGCCGCATCCTGGGCCGCAAGCAGTTCATCACCATCTCCGGCAAGAGCCGGGCGGGGCGGCGGATCGCGCTGGGCGCCGCCCGCTGGCCGGCCTTCGGGGCGGCGCTGCTGCTGCCGCTGGTCTCGGTGTTCCTGCCCTACGCGGCGCTGCTGCTGGTGTCGCTGACCCGCGCCTGGGGCCAGGGCCTGTCGTGGGAGAACCTGTCGCTGCACTGGTACTGGTGGGCGCTGTTCGGCAATTCGGAGACGCACACCGCCATCGTCAACTCACTGCTGTTCTCGACGTTCGCCGCGACGCTGTGCGTGATGCTCGGCACCGTGGTCGCCTACATCGTGGAGCGGCGGATGGTCTTCGGCGCCAGCCTGTTCGGCGCGGTGACCACCGTTCCCATCATCATCCCCGGCATCGTCATGTCGGTCGGCTTCTTCGCCGCCTACACGCGGGCGCCGCTCAACCTCTACGGCACACCGCTTTTGCTGGTCGCGGCCTTCGCGGCGACCTTCCTGCCCATCGCCTACGCCCATGGCGGGTCGATCCTGAAGGGCATCGGGCCGGAGCTGGAGCGCGCCGCCCGCAGCCTGGGTGCGGGGGAGGGGCGGACCTTCCTGTCCATCACCATCCCGCTGATGGGCGGCGGGCTGCTGTCGGGCTGGTTCCTGGTCTTCATCCCGATCATCCGGGAGCTGTCGGTGGCCGTCTTCCTCATCACGCCCAAGACCAACGTGATGACCACGCTGATCTACAACGCCAAGGACGGCGGCAATTACGAGGCCGTCTGCGCCATGAGCGTCCTTCTCCTCCTCATCACGCTGGCGCTGGTGGCCGCCGCCGGTCCCCTGACGCGCCTGACCACCGTGCGCCGCACCTCTCGCAAATCCGGCCGTAAAACCGCCCCGGCGGAAGGAGTTCTCCCCACATGAGCGGGATCCGCATCAAGAACCTCCGCAAGTCCTTCGGCACCTACACCGCGCTGCACGGCATCGACCTGCAGGTCCCCAACGGCACGCTGCTGGCCCTGCTCGGCCCGTCGGGCTGCGGCAAGTCCACGACGCTCCAGCTCCTCGCCGGGTTCGAGGCGCCGACGGAGGGCGAGATCTGGGCCGACGACGTGCTGCTGTCCTCGGCGCGCGGGGTGCTGCCGCCGGAGAAGCGCGGCATCTCCCTGGTCTTCCAGAACTACGCGGTGTGGCCGCACAAGACCGTGGCGGAGAATGTGGCCTTCGGCCTCGCCATCCGCCGCCTGCCGAAGGCGGAGATCGCCGAGCGGCTGGACCGCACGCTGCGCACCGTCCGGCTGGAGGCGCTGCGCGACCGCTACCCGTCGGAGCTGTCGGGCGGCCAGCAGCAGCGCGTGGCGCTGGCCCGCGCGCTGGCGGTGGAACCGCGCATCCTCCTGCTCGACGAGCCGCTGTCCAACCTCGACGCCCATCTGCGCGAGGAGATGCGGTTCGAGATCCGGCAGGTCCACGACCTGCTGGGCCTGACCACCGTCTACGTCACCCACGACCAGTCGGAGGCGCTGGTCACCGCCGACCGCATCGCCGTCATGAAGTCGGGCCATCTCCAGCAGCTCGGTTCGCCGGAAGACATCTTCGAGCGGCCGTCCAACGCCTTCGTCGCCACCTTCATCGGTGCCAACAACGAACTGGCCGGGACCAGCGAGGGCAACGGCGCCATCCGCGTCGGCGGCCATGTGCTGACCGCCCCGGACCGCAGCGGCGCGGCGCATGGCGGGACGGTGTCGCTGTGCGTGCGGCCTTCCCAGGTCCGGCTGTTTGGCGCGGACCAAGCGCCGGACGCCGAGGGCTGCAACGTGCTGTCCGGCACGGTCCAGCGCTCCGCCTATCTCGGGGAGTATCGCGACGTGCTGGTGGATCTGGGGAGCGGCCGGACACTGCGCGCCTTCATTCCGCCCGCTCAGAGCTTCGCTCCGGGCAGCGTGGTGACGGCGCTTCTTCCCATCGGCTCCTGCCAGATCCTCGGGCCGGCGGCCTGATCGCGGCTTAAAACCAAGAAAGTCCGAACGATGACCATCGCCACGACCGGCGAGGCCGACGCCTTGCCCGAAATCCTGACCGAGCGGCGGGGCGCCGTCCAGTGGGTGATCTTCAACCGTCCCAAGGCGCGCAACGCCATTACCCCCTGGATGGAGGACCGGCTGATCGACATCTGCCGGGAGGTCAATGCCGACCCGGCGGTGAAGGCCCTGGTGCTGACCGGTGCCGCCGGCGACAAGCCCGCCTTCATGGCCGGCGCCGACCTCTCCTGCCTGCAGAGCGTCAAGACACCGGAGGACTACACGATTCTGGAGGACCGCGCGGAGACCGCGGCGATGGCGCTGGAGGCGGTGCGCGTTCCCACCATCGCCGCCCTGGCCGGCGCCTGCGTTGGGGAGGGGGCTCTGCTCGCCGCCTGCTGCGACGTGCGCATCGCCACGCCGTCGGTGCGCTTCGGCTTCCCCATCGCCCGCACGGTCGGCAACTGCCTGAGCATCAAGAACCTCGCCCGGCTGGCCGCGATCCTCGGCACCGCGCGGACCAAGGAGATGATCTTCAGCGCCCGCCTGCTGAGCGCCGACGACTTGGCCGGCGCCGGTGCCCTGCGCGGCGTCGTGCCGGACGACGACCTCGCCGAGCGCACCCAGGAGCTGGCCGAGGAGTTGGCGAGCCTCGCCCCGCTGACCCTGTGGACGACGCGCGAGGCGCTGCGCCGCTGGCGCGACCATGGGCTGCCGGCGGACGGCGACGCCGACCTGCTGCGCCTCTGCTACCTCTCCGCCGACTATCAGGAGGGCATCGCGGCCTTCCTGGAGAAGCGCCGTCCGGTCTGGGTGGGGCGGTAGGGCGCCAAAGCCATTGCATTTCGCGTTCATAACCCTCTCCCCTCTGGGGAGAGGGTGGCCCGGAGGGCCGGTGAGGGGGATGTGCGTTTCGGTACGTCCGGCAAAAGCGCAACCCCCTCACCCTAACCCTCTCCCCAGAGGGGAGAGGGAACGCCCCTTGCCGCCACCCATGCGCTTCCCTATCCTGGCGCCGTACCACGCGCCCATGAGGGCGTTCAGCCGCCATGGGACCCGCCTGTCATGCCGACCACGCCCGACGCCCCTCCGAGCGGCGCCCCCGACGCCGCGGCGCTGGAGCGGCGGTTGCGGGCCGCTCCCGACGATCTCGCGGCGACGCAGGAGCTGGCCGGGCGGCTGTTCCAGGCCGGTCGCGCGGCTGACGCCGAGCCTCACGCCCGCAACGCGGTCCGGCTGGCGCCGGAGGACGCGCGCTGCCACACGCTGATGGCGCTGGTGCTGGCCGACACCCACCGGCCCCAGGCCGCCGAGTTCCATTACCGCCGGGCGCTGGCCCTGGCGCCGCCGGACGCCGCGACGGTCGCCAACCTCGCCTGGAGCCTGACCCGGCAGGGCCGGCTGGAGGAGGCGCGGCGGACCTACCGCCGGGCCGCGGCGCTGCATCCGTCCATCGCCCTGACTTGGCACGGCTGGGCGCAGACCGAGGACGCCGCCCGCGATCTTCCCGCCGCGCAACGGCTGGTCGACCGTGCCCGGCGTCTCGACCCCGGCCACCGTGGCGCCGACACCTTCGCGGCGGCCCTGCTGGCCCGGCAGGGGGCCGGACAGCCGGCGCTGGCCGTCCTGCACGCCTCGGCCGCCCGCCATGGCGGCACCGACCCCGACGCGCTGCTGGAGACCGGGCGCATTCTCGACCGGTTGGGCCGTCACGACGAGGCCTTCGCCGCCTTCGCCGCCGGCAAGGCGCTGCTGCGGCAGGCCGGGCGCCGCTACGGCGAGGAGGAGGCGGTGGACCTCATCGCGCGCCTCGCCACCTTTTTCGTGGCGCCGCGCCTGCGCCTGATGCCGCGGCCCGCCACGCCCGCCGCCGGCCCGCAGCCAGTCTTCATCGTGGGCGCCCCGCGTTCCGGCACCACGCTGGTCGAGCAGATCCTCTCCAGCCATCCGGCCATCGCTGCGGGGGACGAACTGCCGTCGCTCGGCGCGGTGGTCCGGGCGCTGCCGCAGACACTGGGCAGCCCGCTCGGCTATCCCGAAGCGCTGTCGGAGCTGTGGATGGGCGACCAGCGAGACGGGCTGGAGCGGCTGCGCGACGCCTACCTCCGCCACGCCCGCAAGCTGGTTCCGGCCAAGCCCGGCCACACGCTGTTCACCGACAAGATGCCCTTCAACGAGACGCATCTCGGCCTGATCGCGCTGATGTTCCCCTCGGCGCCGGTGGTGCATGTGCTGCGCCATCCGCTGGACGTGGTGCTGTCGATGATGGGCACCAACCTCACCCACGGCTTCCATTGCGCCAACGATGTCGAGACGGCGGCGCGCCACGTCCTGCGGGTGTTCGATCTGGTGGAGCATTACCGGCGGGAGATGCCGTTGCGCTACTTGCCGCTGCGCTACGAGGATCTGGTGCGGGAGCCGGAACCGGCGGTGCGGCGCTTGCTGGGCTTCCTGGGGCTGGGTTTCGACCGCCGTTGCCTGCGCTTCGAGGAGAACCGGCGCCACGCCCGCACGCCCAGCCACGCCCAGGTCGCGGAAAAGCTCTACAGCCGCTCCATCGACCGTCACCGCGCCTACAGGACTCATCTGAAGCCAGCGATCCCGATCCTGGAGCCGGTCATTCTCGGGCTGGGCTACAGCCTGTAGCATGCCACCCATGCCCCCGTCCGACAGCGACCTCTGCGAAATCCGCCGCCGCGAAGGCCGGCTGGACGAGGCCGCCGCCCATGGCCGCCGCGCCGTCACGCTCGACCCCGGCGACGCGGCGGGCTGGTACAATCTGGGCTTGGCTCTCTACGACCGGCTTGGGGTCGCGGCGTCCATCGCCTGCGAGCGGCGGGCCGTCCGGCTCGCCCCGGACGCGCCGGGTCCGCATTTCGAACTGGCCGAGGGGCTGCTGCTCTCCGGGCAATGGGAGGAAGGCTGGCGCGAATATGACTGGCGCTGGCGCCTTCCCGGCGTGCCGCCGCTGATTCCGCCCGCCGTCCTGGAGCGGCATGGGCACACCGCCGCACGGTCCTGGGATGGCCGCCCCTTGCCCGAGGGCACTCTTCTGCTGGTTGCCGACCAGGGCTTCGGCGACACCATCCAGTTCGCCCGCTACCTGCCGATGGCGGCGGCGCTCTGCCGGAATCTCGTGGTCGCCTGCAGCCCGGACATGCGGCCGGTGATCCGGTCCCTTCCCGGCGGTTGCCGGACGGTCACCGATTGGGAGGAGGCGCCGCCCTTCGCTGCCCACGCCGAGCTGTCCAGCCTGCCGGGGCTGTTCGGCACGAGGCCGGACACGATACCGGCGCCGCTCCCCAGCCTGCGGGCCGAGCCGGAGCGGGTAGAGCGCTGGGCGGAGCGTCTGGACGGGCTGCTCCCCCGCGGCTACCGCCGCGTCGGGCTGGTCTGGGCGGGGCGCCCGAGCCATGGCAACGACCGCAACCGCTCCCTGCCTCTCGCGCGGCTGGCGCCGTTCTTCGCGCTGGAGAAGACCGCGCTGGTGTCGCTTCAGAAGGGGCCGGCGCAGGCCGAGGCCGCCCGCTATTACGGGACGGCACCGCTGGTCGATCTGGGGCCGGAGCTGGAGAGTTTCGCCGACACCATGGCGGTGCTGGAGCAGCTCGACCATGTGGTCTGCGTGGACACGGCGGTCGCCCATCTGGCCGGGGCGATGGGGCGCCCGACCGCGGTTCTGCTGCCCTACGCGCCGGACTGGCGCTGGCTGCTCGGCCGCGGCGGCACGCCCTGGTATCCCACCGTCACGCTGCACCGGCAGCCGACGCCCGGACGGTGGGATGAGGCCATCCGCGGCGCCGTCGCCGCGGTGACCGGACGCAACATCAGGGCTTCAGGGCGGCCAAGCCGTCGGTGATCCCTTTGGTGGAGAGCGGGAAGGCTACGGCCTGCGTCCCGCCATAGGGGCGGACGGTGATCTGCGCGCCCTTGGAGCGGCGCAGCGCGGTCAGCGTCGCCTCGTCCATCGGGGCGTTGGCGAGGCAGCCGTCCTGGATGCACTGCTGGTAGGTCAGCGGCAGCGGCTTGCCGTCGTCGATGGTCAGCGCCGCCCCGGCGTGCAGGTCGACGCCCAGCGGCAGGATGACGACCATCACACCCTTGCCGTCCGGGGCGAAATAGCCCACCGAAGCCTTGAGGATGCGGGTCGCCTGCTTCGCCTCCTTGTTCTCCATCACGCGGGTCTGCGAGATGAAGCAGCGGGGCTTGCCGTCGGGCGGCGTCTCGCATTCGGTCTGCCAGTCGCCGAAGGTCTTGCCCGGCTCCACAGCTCCGGCGGGCGCTCCGCCCGCGAAGAGGAGGGGGAGCGCCGCCAGCGCTCCCGTGATGATGGCCTTGCGCATCGCCGTCCTGGTCCTCACAGCTTCCACTTCAGGCCGGCGGTCGCCGACACCGTGTTCTCGCGGGCGCGGATCGCGTCCTGAACGCCGATGGTGGCGGTCAGCCGGTCGTCGAGAGCCACGCCCAGCCCGGCGCCGATCACCAGGGCGTCGCGGCCCGGCTTGCTGGCGTCGGCGGTGAAGGCCACCCCGCCCAGACGGTTGGTGGTGGAGGCGGTGGCGTCGGCGAAGTCATGCTCCCACGCCAGGGCGGCGTTGGGCAGCAGGCGCCAGCCGCCCACCGTCACGCTGGTGCCGGCGCGCACGCCGACCGCGCTGCGCAGGCTGGTCCAGCCCGCCGCCTCGACGTCCAGCGCCACGCCGCCGCCGGACTCGCGGAAGGCCTCGCGGGTGATGCGGTCGAAGCGCAGGCCGGCCCGCGGCTCGATCCAGGCGCTGTCCGACCCGGCGAAGGCCATGCGGTGCCCGGCGGCGATCTCGGCGGAGAAATCATGACCGTCGGCGCTGCCGCTGGCGCCCTGGCCCAGAGTGCCGAAGGCGATCCCGCGCGAGGCGTCGTAGTTGGCGTAGCCGTAGCCGATGGCGCCCTCGACATAGGGGCTGTCCGCCGCGCCGCGCAGGTTCCAGGAGCCGTAGAGCGTCGCCTGATAGCTGTCCACGTCGGCCTTGCCCAGCCCGTCGCGCGAGGTGACGCGGTTGCGCAGGTAGCCGAGCGCCACGCCGCCGCTCACGCCATTCTCATAGCTGTGGTCGGCGCCCAGCAGGAAACCGCCGATGCGCTCGGTGGTGCCGGCGGCGTTGCCGTCCGAGCCGGTCCGGCTGTAGGCCGCCAGCGGCTGGCCCCACACGCCGCCCGAGCCGCGGGCCTCACCGGTTTCGCCCACGGCGCTCGTGCCGTTGCCGCTGCCGGCCAGCCGGACGCCGGAGGAGGACGCCGTGCCTCCGCGCAGCGCCGACAGGCGGCCTTCCACCGCGCTGCCGAACAGGCGGCGGCTGGTGCGGTCGGCGGCCAGCGTGTCGGCGTGCAGCTTGCCCGAGAGCTGGTCGAGCGCCCCGGCGATGCCGTTGCCCGGCAGGCCGTAGAGGCCGTTGAACAGCGGGGCGGCGACGCCCTCCAGCCGCGCCCCGGCGGCGGGACGCAGCGCGTCCACCGCCGCGCCGGCGGCCTGCTGGTTGCGCGTGCCGCCGCGGACCGCGTAGTTGGTCGGCGTGACCACCAGCCGGACGGTGGTGGCGTCGTACAGCGTGTCGAAGCGGGTGCCGGTCTCCAGCCCCGCCGTCGGCTGCGTCACGGCGGCGAAGCCACCGGTCACGCCGCCGTCCGCCTGGACGATGGTGAAGCTCTGGCCCAGCGTGGCGGTGTAGGCGTTGGTGGCGTCGCCGCTGATGCTGCGCAGCACCGGAGCCAGCGTGCCGGCGGCGGTGAAGGACGCCCCCTGCACCCGGATCTGGTCGTGGTTGCCGGCGCCGAAGCCGGCGGTCGGGCCATCGATCTCGGCGTTCAGGACGCTGGTGCCGGTCAGGGTCACCGCGGACTGGAAGGTCAGCACGCCGGGGGAATTGCCCGGAGACACGGTGCCGGCCAGCGTGGCCGGGCCGCGGACGGTGCCGCCGCCGCTGAAGGTCGAGCCGGCGCTGGTGGTCAGCGAGCCGGAGACCACGCCATTCACGGTCGCCGAACCGCCATTCCCCACATTGACCGCGCCGGTGATGCCGGTGGCGGACACAGTGACGGTGCCGTCGCCCACCGTGACCGGGGCCATGACGGCGCCGGCCAGGGTGGCGCTGCCGCCGGAGGTCACGGTGACCGCACCGTTGACCGCGCCATAGGCGGCGACGGTCAGGGTGCCGCCCTCCACCGCTAGGGTGCCGCCGACGCCGCCGCCCTCGACGACGGTCATGGCGCCGCCGCGGGCCACCGTCACCGGGACGGCCACGACGCCGCCGACCGTGGCGCTGCCGCCGTTGTTTAGGGCCAGCGTGCCGCCCGCGACCACGCCGCTGCTGGCGATGGTCAGCGCCGTGCCGTCGCCCACCGACAGGCCGCCGGCGTTGGCGAGCTGGCCGGAGACGACCACCGTGCCGGGGCCGGACGCGGTCAGCGCGCCGCTGCCGCCGACGGCGCCCGCCAGGGTGACGGTGCTGCCGTTGGGAGCGATGGTGCCGCCCTGGCTGGTCACGGTGACCGACTGGCCGACGGTCAGCGGCGACGCCGGGCGCAGCGTGCCGCCGTCGAAGGTGACCGAGCTGCCCTGGACCGCGCCGTCGCTGTTGGAGAAGCTGGGGCGGCTGGTGTCGATCACGCCGGTTGCCGGAGGCGTTGGAGGCGGAGTGGGCGTCGGAGTGGGCGTGGGATCGGGGTTCGGCGTCGGTCCGGGACCGGGGTTGGGATTCGGGTTCGGATTGGGCTCGGGCTCGGGCTCCGGTTCGGGCTCCGGTTCAGGCTGTGGCGTCACCTTGGTCAGGGTGAGCTGAATCCGGTTGTTCGCCGTGTCGAAGGTGGCCGTCGGGGTCAGCGTCGCGTCGCTGCCGGTGATCGCGGTGAAGGCGCCGGACACACCACCCGTTGCGGTCACAATGGTGTAGGTCGTGCTGTCGCCGTAGCCGCTGCCGGTGGAGGTGACGGACAGGTCGCCGCCGATCGTGGCGGTGCCGGTGACGGCCAGCTTGCTGGCCGCGGAGGAGGTCGTCCGGATCGCCAGCGTGCTGTCGCTCTGCTGCGTGTAGTTGCCGGTAACCGTCAGGGTGCCGGGCGCGCCGGAGCCGCCGGGGGTCACGGTCGTCCCGGACAGGCTGGTCACGTTGCCGACGACCGTTCCGGTGCCCGTCAGCGTCGTTCCGCTGCTGAGTTGCAGACCGGTGGTGAGGGAGCCGTTGACGCGCAGCGTGCCGGCCTGGAGATTCGTGGTCGTGGCCGAACTCGCACCCCCCAGCGTCCACTCCGTTCCGTTGACGTTGAGGGTGGTCAGGCCGGACACCGGTCCGGACAGGGTGCCGCCGCCCTCCAGAAGAAGGACTTGGTTCTGCCCTCCGGCCTGGATGCCGCCGACCAGCACGCTGCCGTCCTTCAGGTTGATGAAGCTGCCCGTCCCGAAGCCGAAGGTCTTGATCGCGCTGAAACCGCTTCCGGCGGCGATGGTGCCGTGGTTGACGATGGTCGACGGGCCGGTGACAGACAGCACGTCGCCGGTGCCGATGATCGTGCCGTAGTTGGTGACGGTGGACTGCTTGGAAATGGAGGCGGCTGAGACCGCCGCATAATCCGTCTGCATGGGGTCCGTCGCCGGCCGCACGTTTTTGATCAGAGCGGCGCTGTTGGACGGGGACCCGTTGGTGAGGGTGAGGGCGTGGGAGCTTTCAATGGCGGACCAATTGCCGATGATCGTTCCGGTGTTTTCGATGACCGATGTCAGCGAACCCGCCGAGTTCGCCAGGAGGATGCCGTGGTAGGTCTTCGGCACCGAGATCAATCCGGAATTGATGATGGTGCCGTAGGTTTGAGCGTAAATGCCGTCGGCCTGATAGAAGTTGGTGTCGACCGAAATCTTGATCGTGCCCTGGTTGGTCAGGGTCCATCCGCCGGACGACTTGACCCACACGCCGGTGGTCAGGTCGGTGTACTGGTTGCCGGTGCCGCTGT
The DNA here is from genome assembly GCF_007827815.1 of Azospirillum brasilense. Lineage (GTDB taxonomy): Bacteria > Pseudomonadota > Alphaproteobacteria > Azospirillales > Azospirillaceae > Azospirillum > Azospirillum brasilense_C. Next base: position 178,823 of record NZ_VITH01000010.1, on the reverse strand, counting down.
CGACGACGCCGCCGGTGCTGGTGATGAGGATGTTGCCGGCGGTCGGATAGAAGGTCTGGTTCTGGACCGTCGTCAGCGTGTCCATCGGCGCTGCACTTGCGGCCAGCGACACGCCGAGCGCGACGGGGGCGGCGACCACCGCCGGCAGGCGCCCGCCCGACATCAGGCTTTGGCGGATCGACTCGAGGGGAGACGGCGACGGCGGCATGGGCGATTCACCTTGCGAGCGGGGCGTAAGCGTTACGACCAATGGTTTACACCGTTCGATCATAACGGGTGCGTCGCTTTGCCGCCAAGATAAAATATACAAACGTATGAGAATTCGAAATTTATTTTTTGCCAAATCATTTAAATTATGCAGGAAAAGAGGTGATGGATTTATGGATACTTGCGCAGTGAAAGTTGGAGTGGGGTCTTGCCCGTTGGGGAGTGCGCAGGTTTAGCCAAGTTATGCAGTATGTTGGCATGCTCTCAATTAACGATTTCAAGAATGGGCTGATTTGAAAATGCAGAAAATTGTCAAAAACCGTATTCACATCGGACCGCAGCCCCGCTTCGGCCGTGTCGATGTGGCAAATTCCCGCACCGGAGGTTAATGGGTGAAGCGGTGCCGGCCCGGCGGTCGCTGCGCCTTCGCAGGCCGCCGGGCCGGATGCGATCAGAGAAGCCGGGCGTTCAGGGTGATTTCGGTTCCGGTCAACGCCTTGGACACCGGGCAGTTTTTCTTCGCACCCTCGGCCTGCTGCCGGAAGGTCTCGGCGTCGATGCCGGGGATCTCGGCCTCGCAGTCCAGTTCGACCTTCGTGATGGCGAACCCGTCGCCGGCCTTGTCCAGATGGACGCGGGCGGTGGTGTGCACGCGGGTCGGCGTGTGCCCGGCCTTCGACAGGCCGGCGGACAGCGCCATCGAGAAGCAGCCGGCGTGCGCGGCGGCGATCAGTTCCTCCGGGTTGGTGCCGGTGCCGTTCTCAAAGCGTGACGGAAACGAGTAGGCGCCCTCGAAGGCACCGCTGCCCAGCCGCATCGTGCCCGACCCCTGGGCCAGATTGCCCCGCCATTCCGCATCCGATTGCCGCACAGCCATGGTGACCTCCCGATTCCTTGAGTGTTGGATGAACCGCCGGAGAAGGTAGAGCCGTCCGGGGAAACGGCAATCGCCACAGGTGTTAAGCAAGAGGAGCGGTTGGCATCCGAAAAGCATCCGGGGCATACGGAAAAGCAGCGTGAAGCGCAGAACAATTAAGGTTTTGTGGCGTTGTGCCGGGGTTGGAAAAGCCAGAGGTTGAATAGGGGGTAAGGGGAATGAGCATGCGCCAACCGGATTGGCAGATCGCCGCTGGGTCGGCGCCGCGGGGCGGCGATGCTTCGGCGGTCAGCACGGCCGACATCCGGGCGCTTCTCGCCGACAGCGGCTGGCTGGCCATCGACGCCTCCACCCTGTCCGATGAGGACGACCTCTACGCCGCCGGTCTGACCTCCCACGGGTCGGTGAACCTGATGCTGGCTCTGGAGGAGCGCTACGGCGTCGAGTTCCCGGAGCATCTGTTGCGCCGTCGCACGTTCGAGAGCATCGCGGCGATCCGCGCGGCGGTCGCCGGCCTGCTGGACGGGGCGCCGGGCGGCTTGGGGGCTGGATGAGAGCGGCTGCGCCCGACGGTCCGGCGGCGATGGCCCCGGAGGTCGCTGCGGAAGCCGCCGCCATCGCCGGACGCCATGCCGACAGCGTCGACCGTGAGGCGCGCTTCCCCGCGGAAGCCTTCGCAGCCCTGAAGGAGGCGCGGCTCCTTGGCCTGATGGTGCCGCGGGATTTCGGCGGCGGCGGGGGTGGTCTGGCCGACGTGGCGGCGGTGGCCCACGCCCTGGCGCAGAAATGCCCGTCCAGCGGGCTGATCTACGCCATGCACCAGATCCAGGTGGCCTGCCTCGTCCGCCACGGCCAGGACAGCGCCTGGCACCGCGGCTTTCTGGAGCGGCTGGCCGGGGAGCAGCTTCTGCTCGCCTCCGCCACCACCGAGGCCGGAATCGGCGGCGACGTTCGCTCCAGCGCCTGCGCCGTCGGGGAAGAGCCCGGTGGCGCCTTCCGGCTGGAGAAGCAGGCGACGGTCATCTCCTACGGGGCGGAGGCCGACGCGATCCTGGTGACGGCGCGGCGCGGGGCGGATTCGCCGCCCTCCGATCAGGTCATCGTGCCGGTCCTGCGCGGTCAAACGCAGTTGGAGGAGATCGGCGGCTGGGACACGCTGGGCATGCGCGGCACCCGCAGCGTCGGCTACCGTCTGGTGGCGGAAGCCGAGCGGGCGCAGATCCTGCCGCTGCCCTACGCCGACATCTCCGCCCGGACCATGCTGCCGGTGACCCACATCCTGTGGAGCAGCGTCTGGCTGGGCATCGCGACCGACGCGGTGGCGCGGTCCGCCGCCTTCATCCGGGCGGAGGCGCGCAAGCGTCCCGGCACCCCGCCGCCGGGCGCGCGCCGGCTGGCCGAGGCGACCGCCGGGCTTCAGGCGATGCGCGGGATGGTGCGCGGCGCGCTTGCCCGGTTCGAGGAGGCGGCCGACGATCCCGACCGCCTCACCGCCCTGGGCTTCGCCGTCGCCATGAACACGCTGAAGACCGAAGCGGCGGAGATGGTGGTCCGGATCGTCGGGCAGGCGATGTTGGCGGGTGGGCTGTCCGCCTACCGCAACGACAGTCCCCACAGCCTGGGCCGTCATCTGCGCGACGCGCACTCGGCGCCGCTAATGATCAACAACGACCGGATTCTGGGCAACACGGCGAACCTGCTGCTGGCGCACAGGGACAACGGCTCTCTCTTCGGCTGAGACTTTTTCGGAACGGAATGCGGCGGATGGACATGCGGGCAGAAGGCACACCGGTGGAGAATGGGCAGGCGGCGTTCCGCGACGCGCTGGTCGCGGCCGGGCTGCTGATCCCCACGGGCGTCGACGGGCTGTACGGCCGCAGCGGCGTCTTCGAAGACGTGGTGGAGCGCTTCAACGACCTGATCACCACCTGGGGCGGCGGCGACGGGGCGGACGTCATGCGCTTCCCCCCGGGGGTGGCTCGCCACCAGTTCGAGCAGAGCGGCTATCTGAAAAGCTTTCCGCACCTCGCCGGCACGGTTCACGCCTTCAAGGGCGACGAACGCGCCCACCAGTCCCTGTTGCGCCGGCTGGAGGAAGGGGAGGAGTGGACCGACTCCCAGATGGCGACCAACGTTGTCCTGACCCCTGCCGCCTGCTACCCCGTCTATCCGACCATCGCCGAGCGCGGGCCGCTGGCCGCCGAAGGCGCGCTGGTCGATGTCTATTCCTATTGCTTCCGCCACGAGCCGTCGCTGGACCCGGCGCGGATGCAGCTGTTCCGGATGCGCGAGTATGTGCGCGCCGGCACGCCGGAGCAGGTGATGGAGTTCCGGCAAAGCTGGGTGGAGCGGGGACGGGCGCTGATGGAATCGCTGGCCCTGCCGGTGGCCGTCGATCTGGCGAACGACCCCTTTTTCGGGCGGGCCGGGCGGATGCTGGCGGCCAGCCAGCGCGACCAGGGGCTGAAGTTCGAGTTGCTGATCCCCATCGCGTCGGCGGACCAGCCGACCGCCTGCCTCAGCTTCAATTACCACCAGGACCATTTCGGGCTGCTCTGGGACCTGCGGACGCCCGATGGGGCGGTCGCCCACACGGCCTGCGTCGGCTTCGGGATGGAACGGGTGGCGCTGGCGCTGTTCCGCCATCACGGCCTGGACGTGAAGGCGTGGCCCGCCGCGGTGCGCGCCGTCCTGTGGGGCTGAGCGGGCAGGGGAGGCCGGGCATGGCGCATCCGCTCGACAGGCCGGACCGCGACTGGGCGGAGACCAACTGCTACACCGATCTGTGGCTCGGGCTGCTGCGGGCGCTTGGGATGGAGCCGATGGCCGCCCTGGCCTTCACCGTCGCGCAGGATTTCGAAGGCGACCAGTTCACCTTCTTCAAGGTGCCGTTGGAAGACCTGCGCCGCCTCTACGGGCTGGAGGTGCAGGAACTCGCCCTCTACGACCGGGTGGACACCCACGCGGCGGTGCAGGTGGCGCGCGGTCGTCCGGTGCTGGTCGAGGTCGACGGCTTTCATCTGCCGGACACGCGGGGGACCTCCTACCGCGCGCAGCACGTCAAGACCACCATCGCGATCCTCGGCCTGGACGCGGGCGCGCGATGGCTCGATTACATCCACAACGCCGGGCGCTTCACGCTGGAGGGGGAAGACTACGACGGCCTGTTCGCCCCGGCACCGCTGTTCCCCTACGTGGAGTTCGTGAAGCGCGGCGGCCCGGCCCTGGCAGGGGACACTTTGATCGAGGCGTCACGCGCGCTGTTGTCCGACCATCTGCGCCGCCGTCCGGCGGGCAACCCCATCGCCGCCTTCCGCGCCGCGCTGCCGGAGCATCTGGAGGTCCTGGCCGCCCGGCCGATGGACTATTTCCACCTCTACGCCTTCAACACGCTGCGGCAGGTCGGGGCGAACTTCGAGCTTCTGGGGATGTATGCGCGCTGGATCGGCGGGCCGGCGGACGCGGCGGAGGCCTGCGCCACCCTTTCCGCGACCGCCAAGGCGCTCCAGTTCCAGCTCGCGCGCGGCGTGCACCGGCGGCGCTTCGGCGATCACGCGGAGCCGCTGGAGGCGATGGAGCGCGCCTACGACCGCGCGCTCGGCGCGCTGGCCCGTAGCTGCGGGTGACGGAGGATGGCGCGCCTCCACGCCGTGACGGGCCGCTGCGTGACGCCCCTGTCCGAGGGCTGGGAACTGTGCGTGACCGAGCCGGGAGCGGTGCCCGGCGGCGACTGGCTGCCCGCCCCGGTGCCGGGCACCGTCGCCCAGGCGCTGCGCGCGGCCGGGCTCTACCGGCTGGGTGATCCGCTGCCCCTGCACGACCGCGACGTCTGGTACCGGTTGCGGCTGACCGGTGAGGTGGCCTGCACGCTGCGCTTCCACGGCCTCGCCACCGTCACGGAGGTCTGGCTGGACGGAAAGCGCATCCTGTCCAGCGACAGCATGTTCCAGAGCCACGACGTTCCGGTGACGCTGTGCGGGACGCACGCGCTGCGCCTCGTCTTCCGCGCCCTGAACCCGGTGCTGAAGGGACGAAATGGGCGCGGGCGCTGGCCGGTCCGGCTGGCCGAGCCGGCGGGTCTGCGCGCCGTGCGGACGACGCTGCTGGGGCACATGCCCGGCTGGTGCCCGCCCGTGCCGGTGGTCGGCCCCTGGCGCCCGGTGGAGCTGATCACGGAGGATGGACCGTTGCGCGTCCGCTCGGCGGACCTGCGGGCCACGCTGGAGGGGCGGGACGGGCGCCTGTCCCTGACGCTGGCGGCGGATTGGGGCGGCTCCGCTCGGCCGCCGGGCTGGCTGGAGGTGGGAGAGGCGCGCGCTCCGCTCCGCTGGACCGGGCAGGGGGAGCTGAGCGGTGAACTCCGTCTGCCGGAGATCGAGCCCTGGTGGCCGCACAGCCACGGCAAGCCGACGCTCCACGCCGTGCGCGCGTCGGTCGGCGACGCGCGCGTCGGCCTCGGTCGCACCGGCTTCCGCCGCATCGAGCGCGAGCCCGGCGACGGCTTCGCCCTGCGCATCAACGGGGAGCGGGTTTTCTGCCGCGGCGCCTGCTGGAGCAGCCCGGACATTGTGGCCCTGCCGGGAACGCGGGACGCCTACGCTCCCTGGCTGGAGCTGGCACGGCAGGCCGGCATGACCATGCTGCGGGTGCCGGGCATCGCCGCCTACGAGGCGGATGCCTTCTTCGACCTGTGCGACGCGATGGGGATCCTCGTCTGGCAGGACTTCATGTTCGCCAATTTCGACTATCCGGCCGACGAGCCGTTCCTCGACGGCGTGCGGCAAGAGGCGGCGCAATTCCTCGACCGGGTCCAGGCGTCGCCGTCACTGGCCGTGCTGTGCGGCGGCAGCGAGGCGGAGCAGCAGGCGGCCATGCTCGGCCTGCCGCGCGAGCGCTGGAGCCAACCGCTGTTCGACACCGTCCTGCGCGACGAGGCGGAACGGGGGCGGCCCGACGTGCCCTACATCGCCAACTCCCCGACCGGCGGGCCGCTGCCCTTCGCCGCCGACGCGGGGGTGACCCATTACTACGGAGTCGGCGCCTATCTCCGCCCGCTGGAGGACGCGCGCCGGGCGAATGTTCGCTTCGCCTCCGAGTGCCTCGCCTTTGCCAACATGCCGGCCGCCGGGGCGCTGCCCGGCGTGCCGGCGGTCCACGACCCGCGCTGGAAGGCGCGCGTGCCGCGCGACCCCGGCGCCCCGTGGGATTTCGAGGATGTGCGGGACCATTACTTGCGGACGCTGCACGGCGGCGATCCCATGATCCTGCGCTATGAGGACCCCGACCGCTACGCGCGGCTGTCGCGCGCCGTGACCGGTGAGGTCATGGAGGCCGTCTTCGCGGAATGGCGGCGTGCCGGTTCCTCCTGCGCGGGCGGGCTGGTCTGGATGTTCCAGGACGTCTGGCCGGGGGCCGGCTGGGGCGTGGTCGATTCCGCGGGCGTGCCGAAGGCGGCGTGGTACGCGCTGCACCGCGCCTTCCGGCCGGTGCAGGTGCTGCTGACCGACGAGGGGGTGAACGGGCTGGCGATCCACTTGCTGAACGAGACGGCGGAACCTGTGGAGGCGGTGCTGACCCTGACTGCCCTGCGGCGGGGCGAGGTCCCGGTGCTGCGGGCCGAGCGCTCGCTCACCCTGCCGCCGCGCAGCGCCCACGCCATGCCGGCGTCGTCTCTCGCCGACCGCTTCATCGATCTGACCGGTGCTTACCGGTTCGGTCCGCCCACCCACGACTCGGTGGTGGCGGCGCTGTCCGACCCGCGGTCCGGAGCGCTGGTGGCGGACGCCTTCCACTTTCTCCAAGGCGGGCGGATGGAGCGCGCGGAGCTGGGCCTCGGCGCCCGCGTGGAGCGAACGGACGAGGGCTGGGCGCTGATCCTGTCGAGCCGGCGCCTCGCCCGTTCCGTCCACATCGAGGATGACGGGTTTCGGGGGGAGGAGGAGTGGTTCCATCTGCCGCCGGGGAAGGAACGTCGGTTGCGGTTGATCCAGCGCCATCCCGGTGCCGCGGTGCCCGATGGCGAGGTCCATGCGTTGAACGGTCTGGACCCGACGCGCTACCGGTGGACCGCATGACACCCGATCGGCTCACATCCGACCCTGCCGCACCCGTTCTGTTCGAGGGCTGTTTCGGCTGGCTGCACCCGGCCGCCGGGCGGCGCGGCGTCGTGCTGTGCGCGCCCTATGGCAGTGAGGCGCTGGCCACCCATCGGCCGTGGCGCGGCTTTGCGCAGGCTCTGGCCGCGGCGGGGCTGCCGGTTCTGCGTTTCGATTATCCCGGCACCGGAAACAGCGCCGGCGCCGAGGACGATCCGGCCCGGCTGGAGGCGTGGCTCGACGGCATCCGCGCCGCCGCCGACCACCTGCGCGCCGTGGCTGGGGTGGAGGAGGTGACCCTGGTGGGGTTGCGGCTTGGCGGGCTGCTCGCCGCGGCGGCGGCGCGCCGGGCGGCGGCGGACGCCCTGGTCCTGCTCTCCCCCTTTCCTTCAGGCCGCGCCTTCCTGCAGGAATTGCGGGCGGTGGCTCTGCTTGCCGACCGGCCGGCGGGCGCCCCGCCGGCGGTGGGGCCGGAGGGGATCGACAGCGCCGGCTTCCGCCTGACCCTGGAGACGGCGGAGGCGTTGCGTGGGCTCGATCTTGTGCGGCTGACCGAGGTCCCAGCGCCGCGCGTGCTGATCCTCGACCGACCGGAGGGCCGCGCCGCCGCCGTGGCGGAGCGGTTCCGCGCGCTGGGCGCCGCCGTGGAGGAGGCGCCCTTCCCGGATCACGCGCGGCTGATGACCAGCGTCCAGAACGCCGCTTCGGACTGTTCGGCCTTCGCGCGGACGGCGGCTTGGCTGTCGTCGGATCCAGCGTCCACCGGAACGGCCTCGACCGTGCATCCGCCCGAACCCCGGTTGCGCCTTGCCGGCGCGGTGGAGCGCCCGCTCCGCTTCGGTGCCGGCGCGGGTCTGTTCGGCATCCTCTGCGAACCCGACACCGCGACCCCCGCCGGCCGTCCCGCCGTGCTTCTGCTGAACAGCGGCGCCACGCCGCACAGCGGTACCGGGCGCATGTCGGTGCGGCTGGCCCGCCGGCTGGCGGCGCGGGGGATCGCGTCGCTGCGGATGGACCTGGGCGGGCTGGGGGACAGCGCGTCGAAACCGGGGCGCCGCGACGGGCTGATCTATTGCCGCGACATGGTGGAGGATGCGCAGGCCGGGTTGGGCGCGCTGGCGGCGGCGGGGCATGGCGCCGCCGTGGCCGTGGGGCTGTGCGCCGGGGCGGCGGTGGCGCTGCGCGTCGCGCTGGCCGACCCGCGGGTCGTGGGGCTGGCGCTGGTCAATCCAGGCCGCTTCGCGCTGGGGGACGGAGTGACGCAGGAGGAGGCCATCGGGAGCGCGGTGAAGCCGGCCGCCGCCTATCTGCCCCGGCTGACCGAGCCGGCGGTGTGGCGGGCCATCCTGCGCCAGGATCGCAAGGCGTCGCGCGTCGCCCGTGGCCTGTCGGAGCGCGCGGCCCGCCGCCTGCGCATCGGGGCGGGGCGGTTGCGCGCCGGGCTGACGGGGCGCGGCTACGCCCGCGACGATGTGCTCCACGCCTTCCAGGCGTTGGCCGACCGCGGAGTCCGCACGCTGATGGTGCACAGCGCGGGCGATGTGACGCTGGGCGAGCTGGAGGCGCAGGCCGGGACGGACGGCGGACGGTTGCGCCGGATGGGCGGGCTGTGGATGGAGCGCCTCGCCGGGGCCGATCACAGCCTGATGGAGCGCGCCGCGCGGGAGCGCTTCGCCGATCTTCTGGACGAGTTGCTGGACCGCATCGGCACGGGGGCGGCCGATGCCCTGCGGGGAAGGGGCCCCGGCCCACCGGAAGGGACCGGGGCGCTCCGCGTCAATCACGCGACGGGAAATAGCCCAGCATGAAGATGAAGAAGAACAGCGACTGGTAGGGCTGCAGGTTGTTGAGGGCGACCGGGGTTGAGACGACGCCGCCGCCCGGGCTCACCGCCACGGTGGCGCCTGTGGGGCCGCCGCTGACCGTGCCCTGCGAGGAGAGCGCGCCCGTCAGCGAGCTTCCGGTCGGCGGCGTCGGCAGGCTGGAGGCCGGGATGTAGGGGCCGTCGACGCTCACGTCGGTGCTCGGGTCGACGAACTGGCCACCCAGCACCGCGGGAATGGCGGACGGGATGTTGCCGGTGCCGACCGCCGGGTTCAGCGGAACGGTGACCGTCGCGTTGAACGGGACGGTGCCGCCCGCGCTGCCACCCTGGAAGGCGGCCCCGTGGGTGTGCATCGGCAGATTGTTGCCGATGATCGTCGTGTACTGCTTCCCGCCCGCGTAGCCGTTGATGAGCGTGGTGCTGGTGTAGGGGCTGGTCCCCGGCCCCACCATCACGCGGCCGCGCAGGTCCGGCAGGTTGAACGTCGAGTTGTCCTTCGCGCTGCCGAAGGCCCCGGCCGTGATCGCCCACAGGGCTTGGAACTGCGCCGAGTTGACCGCTTGTCCCAGGCATTGTTGCGTGTTTACGGGGGCGAAGCTGCCGGCGAATGGAAAGACGGATCCTATGTAGAAATCCATGGCGAAATCTCCGGTGGAATCGATGCGCTGGGACGGACGGTGCACGATGGTGTGCGAAGGAACCGGCGGCCGGACTCAGTTCAGGACCAGCTCGAAGCAGCCCCGCCCGGGGTCGCGCGGAATGATCCGCACGATGTAGAAGGGGCCCAGCAATCCCATCGTCGGATGGTCGATCTGGAAATAGCCGTTCCACAGCTGGCTGGTGCCGTAGGTTTCGAACAGAGCCGAAAAGGACGTGCGTTTTGCCCAGCGCGGCGTGCATTCCGGCCGCGGCGTCAGCTTCGTCAGTTCGACCTCCGTGATCACGGACCCGTCCTCCGGGGCCACGAAACGGAACGTCTGGCCGAGATGCGGAGCGAACATCTCGTGGGAGATGGAGGCGATGTCGATGGTCATCTCAAAGGTCCGGGCTCAGGGTCTTGAAGTGCGGCGGTCGTTCCGGGCGTGCAAAGCCAAAACGCCGCATCCGTCCATCCGGTGGTCGACGATCGGGGAGTGATCCCGGATCAGTCGCGCATCGGGAAGATGCCGCTGGTGACGATCAGCATGGTCAAAGCCAGATAGGGCTGCATGTTGTTCACCGGAGTCGGGGCGGTGACGCCGCCGCCCGCAGAAATGCTGACCGTGCCCGTCAGTCCGCCCATCGTGACGGTGCCGGTGGCCGAACCGACCAGGGCCGAACCGTTCGGCGCGGTGCCGGAGCTGTAGGGACCCTCCAGCTCGATGCCGGCGCCGACGGTGTCGTTGAGCCGGAGGGCGCCGAGATAGTTGTTGCCGCCCGCCGGGGTGCTGCTGGCGCCGACGACGGTGCTCACCGGGATGGCCGCGGCGGCGGTGACGGTCGCGCTGGTGCTGCTGCCGACCGGCGAGAAGGTCGCGGCGTGGATGTGCGCCGGCAGATTCTGCTGGGTGAGCGTGTTGTTCGCGACGCCGCCGAAGTTCCCCGGGTTGAGCGTCTGGTTGTTGAGGTAGGGGCTGGTGCCCGAACCGACCATCACGCGGCCGCGCAGGTCCGGCAGGTTGAAGTTGGTCGTGCCGTTGCCGCCGTACATCGCGCCGGTGACCGCGAACAGGGCTTGGTTCTGGCCGACCTGCATCTGCTGGCCCAGGCACTGGGCCGTGTACTGGGGGGCATAGGCGCCGGTGAACGGGAAAACCAGGCCGAGGTAGACTTCCATGACGACACCTCCTGTTTTATGAAACCGGTTGCGGCGGCCTTCGGCCAGCGTCTCACCAACGACGCGCCACGCCGCCGAATGTGATGGAAAACATACCGACATATTCTCCTAATAGGCTAAGGCGCGAGCAATAGGCGATACAAAATGACATTTTTCCGGTTACAATCATTGTAATAAAACCCTTCGGTTGCATATTGCCGTATGCATTTGCCAGCCATCGAATCGGCGGTGGAGCGCCGACGGTGTCGAGCCGTTGCGGAACATGGTCGCTGGGCCGCGCGCGCCGGGCAGGCGCGCGCGGCGGGGGCGGACGACTCGTTCAGCCATCGTCGCGCCGATGGTCCATGGTGGCGATTCTTGCGTCGGGACCGCATCTTCAGCTATTCAGGGCGCACGCTTGTGCTACCGGAAGGGGTGTGGCCGATGGCTGCTCTGAATGGGTCGCTGCCGCTGCTTGGCGGATTGACGGTGCGGTTCCCCCGCCCATCGGACGAGGATTTCCTGATGGGCCTGTTCATGGACGCGCGCCCCTGGCTGGCCAAGGCGCACCATGACCGTGACTTCATCCGGACGCTTTACGAACAGCAGTACAGCGCCCGGCGCATGGGGCAGGAATCCCGCTATCCGGAGCATCTGGATTTCGTCGTCGAGAAGACGGGCCAGCCGGTGGGGCGGATCGTCATGGATCTCGGCCGCTACGACTGGCGCGTGTCGGAGGTGGAGATCCACCGTCTGGCCCGCGGCAAGGGCATCGGCACCGATCTGCTGCGCAGCTTCCAAGGGACCGCGGCACAAATGCGCATGCCGATCACCTTGTCGGTGGCCGAGGTGGAGACCCGCGTCCACTGGTTTTACCATCGGCTCGGCTTCGATCTTCTGGCGAAGACGTCGCCGTCCCTGGAACTGATCTGGCTTCCGCCCGGTCATCCGGGAATCCGGCATCTGCCGCCGCAGATTCTGCCGGCCCAGATGCAGCAGGGCGGAGCGTCCTGACGCTGGTTCCTTGGTGACGCGGTCAGACAGTCCGCGTCCTCAGTGGCGAGCACCGGCATGGTCACGGCGTTCCGGACCTGTGACATCGGTGTGCGGTGTTTTGCACGCAAATGGTTGACGCCGCCAAGCCGTGCGCTCGCCAGGGGAGAAAGCGCGGCGTGAAAAGCATACCAACATATGCTTTCGTTTCAGCAATGAAATAGAGTTCGCTGTACAGAAACAAATGCGTCGATTTATGACGCTCTCCTCTCCCCAATGACGCGAATCGATGCAAATCGGTCGCCTCTTTTGCTGTCTTTATAGACACACGCGCTGTCAACCACTGCGAAAAGGTGGTACTCTTCCGCAAGCTATTCACTTTTTGGTGACTGCCTTCGGCTTACGGTCGGGCGGTGTCGCGTATGGCGGGAGACGGATGATGGCGCGCAAGCGTGGTTCGAACGGCAACGGTGAGACTGGGCGGCCCGGCAAGACGCATAAGCCGTCCTCATCGATGTTCGCGATGGCTCTCGAGCCGCGCTTCATGTTCGACGCTGCGGGTGCCGCCACCGCCGCGGAGGTCCATCATCAACCCGACCAGCCCGCGCCGGGCGACAAGGGCGCCGGCAAAGCCACCGATGCCGACAAGCTGGCCGATTGGGCCGTCAAGGAGTCGACCGTTCCCGCCGCGGCGTCGCCTCCGGCGGCCTCCGCCCCGTCGCTCACCGAGCCCGCGGCGGTGACGGCGCGGCTCGCCGGGCTCCAGGGACCGGCCCGGTCGGTGGTGTTCGTCGACACCAGCGTGTCCGACTACCAGACGCTGCTCAAGGACATCGCGCCCGATGCCAAGGTCGTCCTGCTCGACCCCCAGCAGGAGGCGCTCGGCCAGATGGCGAAGGCGCTGTCGGGGATGTCCGGCCTTGATTCCGTCCAGGTCGTCAGCCACGGCAACGAGGGCCATCTCTACATCGCCGGCCGCGCCTATTGGGCGGACGGCTTGGCGAATCGCGCCCAGGATCTCCAGGCGATCGGCGCCGCGCTGAAGCCCGGCGGCGATCTTCTTTTCTACGCCTGCAATGTGGGCGCCGGTCAGGCGGGGCAGGAGTTCGTCCAGACGATCCATCGGCTCACCGGGGCCGACGTGGCGGTGTCCAGCGACGAGACCGGCAACGCCGCCGGCCAGAACTGGTCGCTGGAGGTGCAAAGCGGGGCCATCGAGGCGGCGACTCCCTTCGCCCGCGCGTCCATGGAGACCTTCAGCGGCCGGCTGGGAACCGTTGTCGTCACCTCGGCAACCGGAACGACGGCGGGATCGTTGAACCATGCGATCACGAACGCGGCCGCCGGGGACGTGATCGAGTTCAGCTCGACGCTGGTGTCCAGCAAGATTTCCCTGGGCGTCACGACAAGTCTCCTGACAGCGGCGGCTCAGAACTTCACGATCAACGGCGACGTGGACGGCGACGGTATCGCCGACATCACGATCTCCGGCGCCAACACCGGCACCGTGCCCGCAACGACGGACTACCGGGGCATCCTCTTCAATGCGGCCGGCAAGACGTTGACGGTCAAGAACGTGATTATGGAGCGCTTTTATTCGGGCTCCGCCCTGCAGGGCCCGCTGACGGTGCAGAACGGGTCGCTCGAAGTGGATGGCGCGACCTTCAAGGACAACCTGAACAACGTCATCGTCACGACCACCGCGTCCACATCCGTGACGATCAAAAACTCGGTTTTTCGCGACAACACAGGTGTGGTGGTCGGTACGGCGGGCTTCGCGGTCGTCCGCACGCAGGTGAACGACACGCTGACGATCGAGAACAGTCTGTTTGCAGACAACAGCTACGTCATGAACATGGGCTCGAATTCGGCTCTCTATCCGGGCTCCATTATTGCGCAAACGCACAACACCGCTGCCTATACGGTAAACATACGCAACGTCACCATTGTCAACAACAGCTATGTTAACAATGATGCCGGCGCTACCAGTGTCAAGACGTCGGGCATCGGCACCTATTCCGGTGCATCGGCAACCGTGAACGTTTACAACACGATCATTGCGGGGAATTCCGGTAGCCTTGGCGGGACGAGTTTTGCCGATCCGAACGCCATCATTTACAACAGTGACAAGATCACTCTGAACGCAGGCAACAATTATCAGGGCGCCATCACCGGCAACGCGATCTTTGTCGACTCCACCAACGCCACAAAGAGCCTGCGCGATTATCGTCCGGCCTCGACCGCGACGACCTTCATCAACGCCGGCGATAGTAGCAACGCGAACCGCTACGGCGGCAGCTACGACATCCGCGGAATCGACCGCATCCGTGATGGTGCCCTCGACCTCGGCGCTTACGAGGTGCATTGGAACGCGGGCGATCCGACCGTCGACCTGAACGGGGCGGGCGCCGGCACAGGGGAGTCCGTCAGCACCTCCACCCCCGCTTCCGGCGTGCTGATCGCTCCAAACGCCGTTCTGGCCCAGACGGACAGCGACACCCGCCTGCTCGGCGCCACCATCGCCCTGTCCGGCACGTCGGACGGCGGCGCGGAAGTGCTGAGCATGCTGGCGGCCTCCGTGGCGACGGCCAAGACCTACGGCATCAGTGTCACCGGCAACGATACGTCGACGATCACCCTGCGGGGCGCCGCCAGCGTGGCGGGTTACCAGGCGGTGATCCAACTCATCCAGTACAAGAACACCGCCGGCAGCGCCACGGCGGGCACCCGCACCGCGACGGTCACCGTCAACGACGGCGAAACGACCAGCACCGCGCGGACCAGTTCCATCACCCTTGGGGGGGGCTCACCCTCCAACGGTGCACCGGTGAACAGCGTGGTGCCGAATGTGAGCGGCACGGCGACGGTGGGCAACGCCCTGAGCGGTGGGACCGGCACCTGGACCGACCCGGACGGCGACTCGCTGACCTACACTTACCAGTGGTATCGGGCGGACGACACCAACGGGACCAACGCCGCCTCGATCAGCGGGGCGACGAGCGCCAGCTACACGCTGACGACGTCCGACGCGCACAAGTACCTGCGCGTGGCGGTGATCGCCAACGACGGCAACTCCAACGCAACGACCGCCTATTCCGCCTACACCGAGATCACCAACAGTACACCAGTGAACAGCGTGGTTCCCAGCGTGAGCGGCACCGCGACGGTCGGCAACGCGCTGTCGACCACCAACGGCACCTGGAGCGACGCGGACGGCGACAACCAGACCTATACCTACCAGTGGTACCGGGCGGACGACACCAACGGCACCAACGCGGCCTCGATCAGCGGGGCGACCAGCTCAAGCTACACGCTGGCGGCGGGTGACCTGAACAAGTACCTGCGTGTGGTGGTGACGGCCAACGACGGCAAGGGCGGCACCCAGACGGCGACGTCGGTGTACTCGTCGCAGGTGACGGCGGCGGGCAACGGCGCGCCGGTGAACACGGTTGTTCCGACCGTGTCTGGGACGGCGACGGTGGGCAATGCGTTGACCCGGGGGAACGGCACCTGGACCGACCCCGACGGCGACTCGCTGACCTACACCTACCAGTGGTACCGGGCCGACGATACCAACGGGACCAACGCGGCCTCGATCAGCGGGGCGACGGGCGCCAGCTACACGCTGACGACGTCCGACGCGCACAAGTACCTGCGCGTGGCGGTGATCGCCAACGACGGCAACTCCAACGCAACGACCGCCTATTCCGCCTACACCGAGATCACCAACAGTACACCAGTGAACAGCGCGGTGCCCAGCGTGAGCGGCACGGCGACGGTCGGCAACGCTCTGTCGACCACGAACGGCACCTGGAGCGACGCGGATGGCGACAACCAGACCTACACCTACCAGTGGTACCGGGCGGATGATACCAACGGCACCAACGCGGCCTCGATCAGCGGGGCGACCAGCTCAAGCTACACGCTGGCGGCGGGTGACCTGAACAAGTACCTGCGTGTGGTGGTGACGGCCAACGACGGCAAGGGCGGCACCCAGACGGCGACGTCGGTGTACTCGTCGCAGGTGACGGCGGCGGGCAACGGCGCGCCGGTGAACACGGTTGCTCCGACCGTGTCTGGGACGGCGACGGTGGGCAACGCGTTGACCCGGGGGAACGGCACCTGGACCGACCCCGACGGCGACTCGCTGACCTACACCTACCAGTGGTACCGGGCGGACGACACCAACGGGACCAACGCAGCCTCGATCAGCGGAGCGACGGGCGCCAGCTACACGCTGACGACGTCGGACGCGCACAAGTACCTGCGCGTGGCGGTGGTTGCCAACGACGGCAACTCCAACACGACGACCGCCTATTCCACCTATACGGCGATCCTGAACAGCGCGCCGGTGAACAGCGCGGTGCCCAGCGTGAGCGGCACGGCGACGGTCGGCAACGCGCTGTCGACCACCAACGGCACCTGGAGCGACGCGGACGGCGATGGTCGGAGCTTCACCTACCAATGGTATCGGGCCGACGACACCAACGGGACCAACGCCGCGTCGATCAGCGGGGCGACCAGCTCGAACTACACGCTGACCACGTCGGACGCTCACAAGTACCTGCGCGTCGTGGTGATGGCCAACGACGGCAAGGGCGGCACGCAGACGGCGACGTCGGCCTACACCGAGATCACCAACAGCGCGCCGGTGAACAGCGCGGTGCCCAGCGTGAGCGGCACCGCGACGGTGGGCAACGCGCTGTCGACCACGAACGGCACCTGGAGCGACGCGGACGGCGACAACCAGACCTACACCTACCAGTGGTACCGGGCGGATGATACCAACGGCACCAACGCGGCCTCGATCAGCGGGGCGACCAGCTCAAGCTACACGCTGGCGGCGGGTGACCTGAACAAGTACCTGCGTGTGGTGGTGACGGCGAACGACGGCAAGGGCGGCACCCAGACGGCGACGTCGGTGTACTCGTCGCAGGTGACGGCGGCGGGCAACGGCGCGCCGGTGAACACGGTTGCTCCGACCGTGTCTGGGACGGCGACGGTGGGCAACGCGTTGACCCGGGGGAACGGCACCTGGACCGACCCCGACGGCGACTCGCTGACCTACACCTACCAGTGGTACCGGGCGGACGACACCAACGGCACCAACGCAGCCTCGATCAGCGGAGCGACGGGCGCCAGCTACACGCTGACGACGTCCGACGCGCACAAGTACCTGCGCGTGGCGGTGATCGCCAACGACGGCAACTCCAACACGACGACCGCCTATTCCGCCTACACCGCGATCACCAACAGCGCGCCAGTGAACAGCGTGGTTCCCAGCGTGAGCGGCACGGCGACGGTCGGCAACGCTCTCAGCACGACGAACGGCACCTGGAGCGACGCGGACGGCGATGGTCGGAGCTTCACCTACCAATGGTACCGGGCAGACGACACCAACGGGACCAACGCCGCGTCGATCAGCGGAGCGACCAGCTCGAACTACACGCTGACCACGTCGGACGCGCACAAATACCTGCGCGTCGTGGTGACGGCGAACGACGGCAAGGGCGGCACCCAGACGGCGACCTCGGCCTACACCGAGATCACCAACAGCGCGCCGGTGAACAGCGCGGTGCCCAGCGTGAGCGGCACCGCGACGGTGGGCAACGCGCTGTCGACCACCAACGGCACCTGGAGCGACGCGGACGGTGATGGTCGCAGCTTCACCTACCAATGGTATCGGGCTGACGACACCAACGGCACCAACGCCGCCTCGATCAGCGGGGCGACCAGCTCGAACTACACGCTGACCACGTCGGACGCGCACAAATACCTGCGCGTCGTGGTGACGGCCAACGACGGCAAGGGCGGCACGCAGACGGCGACCTCGGCCTACACCGAGATCACCAACAGTGCGCCGGTGAACAGCGCGGTGCCCAACGTGAGCGGCACCGCGACGGTCGGCAACGCTCTCAGCACGACGAACGGCACCTGGAGCGACGCGGACGGTGACGGTCGCAGCTTCACCTACCAGTGGTACCGCGCCGACGACACCAACGGCACCAACGCCGCCTCGATCAGCGGGGCGACCAGCTCGAACTACACGCTGACGACGTCGGACGCGCACAAGTACCTGCGCGTCGTGGTGACGGCCAACGACGGCAAGGGCGGCACCCAGACGGCGACCTCGGCCTACACCGAGATCACCAACAGCGTGCCGGTGAACAGCGCGGTGCCCAGCGTGAGCGGCACGGCGACGGTGGGCAACGCGCTGTCGACCACGAACGGCACCTGGAGCGACGCGGACGGCGACGGCCGGAGCTTCACCTACCAGTGGTACCGGGCGGACGACACCAACGGCACCAACGCCGCCTCGATCAGCGGGGCGACCAGCTCGAACTACACCCTGACCACGTCCGATGCGCACAAATATCTGCGCGTCGTGGTGACGGCCAACGACGGCAAGGGCGGCACGCAGACGGCCCCGTCGACGTACACGGCGATCCTGAACAGCGCGCCGGTGCTGAGCACCGACGCGCGCAGCCTGACCACCATCGACGAGGATGCCACCGGCAACAACGGCGACACCGTGGCCTCCATCCTGGCCTCCGCCGGCACCGCCACGGATGTCGACGGCAATGCCCTGGGCATCGCGATCACCGCGACCGACACCGCCAACGGCACGTGGCAGTACAAGACCGGGGCCGGGAGCTGGACCGCCATCACCGGCGTCTCGGGCACGTCGGCCCTGCTGCTCGCCAGCACCGACCGTGTGCGCTTCGTGCCGAACACCGATTACAACGGATCGGTCGCCAACGGCATTACCTTCAAGGCGTGGGATCAGACCAGCGGTACGGCTGGGACCACGGTCGGCAACGACACCACCGCGAACGGCGGGCAGGGGGCGGGCCGTCAGTTCAGCACCAACAGCGCCACGGCGGGGCTCGCCGTGAGCGCGGTAAACGACGCTCCCGTGCTGACCGACACCGTCCTGACCCTGCCCAGCGTTGCCCAGGCCGCGGGTGCGCCCAACGGCGCCGTCGGCGTGGCCGTGTCGTCCCTGGTGGCGCTCGGCGCCAACGTGACCGATGTGGACAGCGGCGCCGTCACCGGCATCGCGCTGGTTGGCGTGGACGTGTCGGAAGGCGGCACTTGGTTCTACAGCACCGACGGCGGCTCCAGCTGGACCGCCGTCGGCACGGTGAACGACAGCGGGAACGCGCTTCTGTTGCGCACGACCGACCGGCTCTACTATCAGCCGACGGGTGCCAACGCGGGCATCCTCAGCGCGGCGATCACCTTCCGCGCCTGGGACCGGAGCAGCGGCACCGCCGGGACCAAGGTGGCGACGGCGGGCGGCGGCGGGACCTCGGCCTTCTCCACGGCCACGGACACCGCCAGCCTCGCGATCACCCCGGCGGCCCTGGCGAACACCTTGAGCCTCGCCCCCGGCTCGGACACGGGCATCAGCAATTCCGACAACATCACCAAGGCGAGCAGCGTTACCTTCGACGGCAGTGGCGCCAACGCCAACACGACCGTGCGGCTCTACGCCAACGGTTCGCTGCTGGCGACCGCCACCGCCGACGCGTCGGGCGTCTACAGCTTCACCGGCGTCGACGTGTCCGGGTTCAACGGTGCGGTTGACTTCACCGTGCGCCAAGCGATCGCCGGGATGGAGAGCACCGATTCCGCCACGCGGACCGTCACTTTCGACCGCACGGCGCCGACCGTCGCGATCACCGCGGTGACGGGCGACAATGTGCTGAACGCCGCGGAAAGCGCGGTGCCCCAGACGGTGGCCGGCACCACGACCGGGGTCGAGGACGGCCAGACGGTCACGGTGACGCTGAACGGCAAGACCTACAGCGCGACGGTGACCAACAACGCCTGGAGCCTCGCCATCCCCTCCGCCGACCTGCAGGGCCTGACGGACGGCGGCACATACGCCATCACCGCCGATCTGACGGACGTGGCGGGCAACGCCGCAGTCCAGGCGACGCGCAGCATCCTGGTCGACCGCACCACGCCGCTTCTCGCCATCGCCACCGTGGCGGGCGACAATGTGCTGAACGCGGCGGACAGCGCCGTGGGGCAGACGGTGTCGGGCGTCACCAACGGTGTCGAGGACGGTCAGACGGTCACGGTAACGCTGAACGGCAAGACCTACAGCACGACGGTGACCAGCAACCGCTGGAGCCTGACCGTCCCGTCCGCCGACCTGCTGGCGCTGACCGACGGCGCCAGCTACACCATCACCGCAAGCCTCAGCGACTCGGCGGGCAACCCGATCCAGGCGACGCGCAACGTGTCGGTGGACCGCACGCCGCCGTCGGTGGTCAGCGTCACGCCTCCGCCGGCGCGGACCTATCTGCCGGGCGATACGGTGAGCTTCTTCGTGCAGCTCAGCGAAGCGTCGATCATCAACGGCGGCGCTCCGGTTCTCGAGCTGGCGGTGGGCAGCGAGATCCGCAACGCCGCCTACAACGCGGCGGGCAGCACCGCCACGCTGCTGCGGTTCGACTACGTCGTTCCGGTCGGCGACCGCGCGCCGCAGGGCATCGCGGTGCTGGGGCTGGCGCTGAACGGCTCCATCGTGACGGACGCGGCCCAGGGGCCGCTGGTGACGACCCTGAAGGGGGTGGGCGACACCAGCCAAGTGCGCATCGACACCCCGATCCCGGCGAAGCCCGTCGGGACGGCGCTGAGCGGCCTGTCCGACTCCGGCGCGTCGGCGACGGACCGGCTGACCAACGTGACGAGGCCGACTCTGTCCGGCACCGCCGAGCCGAACGCCACGGTCACCGTGCTGGTGGACGGCAAGGCGGTTGGAACCACGGTGGCCGACGAGAACGGCTTCTGGGTCCATCGCCTCCAGACGGCGCTGACCGACGGGACCCACAACGTCACGACCACGGCGACCAACCGGTTCGGCATCGTCAGCGATCCGTCCGACGCGCTGGTCGTGGTGATCGACACCGCGGTGCCGGTGACGCCCGCGCCGTCGGTGACCAGCGCCACCGTCGCCGGTGCCACGGCGGGCGAGCGCATCTCCGGGATCGCGACGCCGACCCTCGCCGGAACGACGGAGGCCGGCAGCACGGTCAGCCTGCTGGTCGACGGCAAGGTTGCCGGAACGGCGGTCGCCGACGCCAACGGCGCCTGGACCTTCCAGTTCACGGCGGCGTTGGCCGACGGCACGCACAGCCTCCAGGTGCAGGCCACCGATCGGGCGGGCAACGTCAGCAGCCTGTCGGCGGCCACCACCCTGACCATCGACACCACGCCGCCGGCCGCCCCGACGGTCACCCTGAACACCACCGCCGGCAGCACGCCGGTCGTGCAGGGCACCGCCGAGGCGAACAGCCTGATCAGCGTGACGATCAACGGGCAGGCGGTCGGCACCGCGCGCGCCGGCGCGACTGGTTCGTGGCAGCTGGCGCTGGCCGCTGACCTGAGCGTCGGCAGCTATGTGATCTCGGCCAAGGCGAGTGACGCCGTGGGCAACACCGGCAACGCCGGCACGACCACCTATTCGGTCGCGCCTCCTCCGCCACCGCCGGTTGTGGTGGTCGCCGCCTCCACCGGGAACACGACGACGGCGGCGTCCTCGTCCAACTCCGCGGTGGGAGCGGCGACCGGGACGGGGGTAACGCAGACGACCGGTCCGACTCTGGGCACCGCGCCGACCCTGCCCGGCCTGCAGACGAGCAGCGACGCGGGCCGCGTCATCACCAGCTCGTCGATCAGCAGCGGGGGCGCCGCCGGCAACGGGAACAGCAGCACGGACGCCGGGCGTTCGATCACCATCGGCGCCATCGGCAACTCGACCAGCAGCGATGCCGGGCGTTCGATCACCATCTCGGCGATGGGCGGGGCGCCCTCCGGCGGCGGCACGGCGAGTTCGTCCAGCGGGGTTCTGGGCGGCGGCACCGGCGGAGCGAGCAATTCGGGGTTGAGCGGTGTCGTCAGCGGCGGCGGCGGCCTCGGGGGCGCTCTGGGCGGCGGCGTTGGTGGCGGTTCGACTCTGGGTGGGTCAAGCCTGGGCGGCTCGGGTTTGGGCAATTCGGGCCTGGGCGGCGCCGCTGCGGGCGGGCTCGGCGCCGGTCCGGGTGCCGGCTCCGGCGGCGCGTTCGGCGGTCCGGCGGGTGGCGTTTCGGGCGCTGGCCTTGGCACCGGCGGGCCGGCGCCGGGTGGACCGGCGGCCGGCGGCGCGGCGACGGGCGCCGGAACGGGCAACGGCGGTCTGAACGGCGGCGTCGGCCAAGGCGGCGTCGGCGGCCCGGGCAGCGCGGCCGGAGCGGCCTCCGGCGGTGCTCCTGGCGGCCCCGCGGCCCCGGGCGGTCCCGGCACCGCGGCCGGTGGGCTGGGCAGCGCCCCGGGCAACCGGCCCGGCGGCCAGACGGGCCCCAGCTCCACCATCGAGAACGCGCCGGGCAACCGGCCCGCCAACTCGGCTGCCCCGCAAGGTCGGTCGCAGGGGCAAGGCCAGCCGCAGGGGCAGCCGCCGGCCGGCGACGCGCCGTCGGGCGGTGACCCCGGCTCCGCTCCGCCGGCGCCGGACGGGCAGGCGCCGGCTCCCGGTCCGCGCGCCGACCTCGACGGGACCTCGTTGGCTCGCCCGGCCTTCTCCCGTCAGGTCGCCCAGATCCATGGCGCCGCCGACGCCCAGAGCGCGGCGTTGCTCGCCGCGCTCACCACGCATGTTCCTCCGGGAAGCCGGGCGGCCTAGCGCCGTCCGCGCCTTCCATCGCCGTCTTCCCCGCTTGAGCTTTTCTTTCCAAATGGATTGCCGACGAGAATGACCCGGTTCGCTTCCTCCCCCCGGCCGCGGGGCCACAAGGCCCGCGCGTCCTTCGCCCTGGCGGCCGTCGCGCTGGTCGCCAGCGGATGCTCCATCAGCCCGAAGCCGCTGACCGATGACGAGAACGTGTCCCGCCTCCGCGAGGACATGTCGGTCATCATGTCGCCGCAGGAGCCGATCGCCGGCCCGGTGTCGATGCACGAGGCGATGGCGCGGGCCATCAAGTACAACCTCGACGAACGTGTGAAGCTGATGGAGATGGCGGTCGCCAACCAGCAGCTCGACCTGTCGCGGTTCGACATGCTGCCGCGCCTCGTGGCGGGGGCGGGCTACACCGGGCGCGACAACGAATCCGGGTCGGAAAGTCTCAACCTCGCCACCGGCCGCCGCACCGGCGAGAGCACCACGGCCACCGACCGGCACCGCCGGACCGCCGACCTGGGCTTCACCTGGAACATTCTCGATTTCGGCGTCAGCTATCTGCGCGCCCGCCAGAACTCCAACCTCGTCCTGATCGCCGACGAGCGGCGCCGCCGCGTCGTCCAGGGCATCCTGCAGGACGTCCGCACCTCCTATTGGCGCACGGTCGCGGCGGAGCGGCTGCTGAAGCGGATCGAGCCGCTGGAGAAGCGGATCGAGGCGGCGCGCAAGAACGCGAACGCCCTGGAAGCCCAGCGCGTCCAGGCACCGCTGCAGACCCTGTCCTATCAGCGGGCGCTGGTCGACACGCTGCGCCAGCTGCAGACGCTGCGGCGCGAGCTGGTTGCCGCCAAGTCCCAGCTCGGCGCGCTGATGGGCCTGCCGCCGGGTGAGAACTTCACCATCCAGATGCCGCCGGACGTTGGCGGCAAGGACGTCCCGGCGATCACCGCCTCGGTCGAGTCCCTGGAAAGCTACGCGCTCCTCAACCGTCCGGAGCTGCTGGAGGAGTCCTACAACGCCCGCATCACCGCCGACGAGACGCGCCGCGCCCTGCTGAAGCTGCTGCCGGGCATCGACCTGAACGCCGGCCTGCACTACGACAGCAACAGCTTCCTTCTGAACCAGCGCTGGGCCGATTACGGAGCGCGGGTGTCGTGGAACATCCTGTCCCTGGCCGCCGCGCCGGACACCCACGCCTTCTCCAAGGCGCAGGAGGAGCTGGTCGCCTTCCGCCGTCAGGCGCTGAGCGTGGCGGTGCTGAGCCAGGTGCGCGTGGCGATGGTGCAGTTCCGCGAATTGGCGCAGGAGTTCTCGCTCAACGCCGAACAGGCCTCGATCGACCGCCGCATCCGGCAGCAGTACGTCAACAGCAGCACGGTCGGCCAGCAGGGCGACATGAGCGTGATCCAGGCCGAGGTGTCGGAGCTGGTTTCCGACCTGCGGCGCGATCTCGTCTACGCCGACCTGCAGAACGCCTACGCCCGCGTCATGGTGTCGGCGGGCGTCGATCCGATGCCGGAGGCCGTGCCGTCCCAGGATCTCGCGACCCTGCGTCAGGCCGTGTCCGACGGGCTGGGCGCCTGGCAGCAGAAGGCCGGAGGCACGGCGCGCCTCCAGGACCTCCTGGTTCCCGCGACGACCTCCGAAAAGGCCCCGTCGGAGAAGGCTCCGGTCGCGACGGTGGCCGAGCCGAAGACCGCCCCGGTCGCCGCCCGCGGCGACGAACCGGCGGAGCGCAAAGCGGCGGCGCCGGAGCGCGTGACGGTGGCGGACCTGCCGCAGCCGCCGGCCGCCTCGATGACCACGCCGATGACGGTGTCCTACAGCCCGTCCACCCGCTCGGAGCCGGTGAAGGTCTATTCGGTGCCGACGAGCGCTCTGGCTCCGCTGGGGCGCCCCTCCGCGCGCTGACGCCGATGGGGCGGCGCACCGGCGCCGTCCCCTTTCGGCTGTGCCGGTGCGCCGGTGCTGAAACAAATAAGCGTACAGAACCGCTTGCCATCCCTGGATCGTTGCGCTTCCGAAGCAAAGGGTGCAGAAAATCTCTGCCATGATGTGCCGATTTCGCCCCTCACGTATCCTCGCCGCGCTGTCTATCGCGCTGGTCCCCCTGCCGCTTGCCGCCGCTGATCCGGCGCCGGCTCCCGAAGGCGGCGTGCGCGCGCTGATCGAGGCGCGTCAGCACGCCGTGCTGTCCAGCGAGATCGCCGGGCGCATCGGGCGGATGACCGTGGAGGCGGGGCAATCCTTCAAGGCGGGCCAGACGCTGGTCGCCTTCGACTGCAGCCATTACCAGGCGGCGGTCGATGCGGCCCGCGCCAACCTGCGCGCCGCCGACGTCACGGTGCGGCAGAGCCGCCGGCTGGAGCAGCTGAAGTCCATCGGCGGAGCCGAGGTGGAGATGGCCGAGGTCAAGGCCGAAGCCGCCCGCGCCGATCTGCGCAAGGCGGAGATCGAGGTCCGCCGCTGCGACGTGAAGGCCCCCTTCGACGGCAAGGTGGTGGAGCAGCGGATCCGCGAGCATGAGTCGGTCCCCGCCGGCACGGCCCTGCTCGAAGTGCTGTCCGATCGCGATCTGCGGGTGGAACTGATCGTTCCGTCCTCCTGGCTGGTCTGGCTGAAGGCCGGCCAGCGGTTCGAACTGCGCATCGACGAGACGGGCGAGGCTCTGGACGGCGAGGTGACCCTGATCGGCGCCCGCGTCGATCCGGTCAGCCAGTCGCTGAAGGTGACGGGCAAGCTGCAGGCCGACAAGCAGGGCAACGCCGCGAACCTGGTCGCCGGCATGAGCGGAACCGCCCGCTTCAATGCGCCGGAGGAGGCCAAAGGTGCCCGATGACGTCACATCCGTCCGGATGGAAGCGGCCAACCCGCTGAACAGCCTCCTGCTCCTCCTGAACCTGCAGCAGGAGGCCCGGCAGGCCCAGAACCCGGAAGCGCTGCGCTTCCTGCTGGTGAACCAGACGCGGCGGATGATCGCCTACCAGCAGGCGGTCTTCCTGACCCTCGCGCCGTCCGGCAAGGCGCGGCTGGAGGCGGTGTCCAACATCGCGGTTCCGGAACGCGACGCTCCCTTCACCCGCTGGCTGGAGGCGGCCGCGACGGCCATCGCCGCCGGAGCGGAGGCGCACAGCCTGCACGGCATCGCGCCCACGGAGGTGCCCCCCGCACTGGCCCGCGAGTGGGGGCAGTGGGGGCCGGCGCAGGCGTTGTGGGTGCCGCTGCCGGCGCCGGACGGCACGGTCGCGGCGGTTTTGTGGCTGGCGCGTGACGACGCGTGGACGGACGGGGAGAAGGTGCTGCTCGCGCAGCTTTCCGGTGGCTATGGGCACGCCTGGTGGGCGTTGACCCGGGCCGGGCGCCGCTCCACCATGCGGGCGCGCAAGGGGGTGTGGGCGCTGGCGGTGGTGGCGGTCCTGGCGGCGGTCCTGGCCATCCCGGTGCCGCAATCGACCTTGGCCCCGGCGGAGGTGGCGCCGCGCGATCCGCTGATCGTCAGCGCGCCGCTGGAGGGCGTGATCGAGCGCTTCCACGTCCAGCCGAACGAACCGGTGACCACCGGCCAGCCGCTGTTCACCTTCGAAGCGACGGTACTGAAGAGCCGCCTGGAGGTGGCGCGCAAGGCGCTGGCCTCGGCGGAGGCGGAATTGCTGACGGCTTCGCAGGGGGCCTTCACCGATCCGCTGAGCAAGGCGCGCATCGCCCAGTTGAAGACCCAGGTGGAGCTGCGGCGGGCGGAGATGGACTTCGCCCGCGATCTGATGGACCGCGTCACCGTGAAGGCCGAGCGCACGGGCATCGCCGTCTTCACCGACGCCAACGACTGGCTGGGCAAGCCGGTGGCGGTTGGCGAGCGCATCCTGACCCTTGCCGATCCGCAGGCCGCGGAGGTGGATGTGCATGTCCCGGTGAACGACGCGATCGTGCTCCAGGAGGGGGCGGTGGTCAGCCTCTATCTGAACGTCGATCCCCTGCGCCCGCTCCGCGCAACCGTCTCGCACGCCAGCTACGAACCGGGGCTGACCCAGGGCGGTGTCCTGGCCTACCGCGTCCGTGCCGATCTGGCGCCGGACCAGCCGACCCCGCGCATCGGGTTGCGCGGCACCGCCAAGATCCAGGGCGAGCGGGTGCCGCTGGCCTTCTACCTGTTCCGCCGCCCGCTGGCGGCGTTGCGCCAGACCGTGGGGCTCTGAGCCATGGGCGCCGCCGCCATCGGCATGACGACGGGGCCGGCGGTGGTCACGCCGGCGGACCCGCTGGACAGCGTGCGGCTGGCGCCACTGCGCGAGGACCTGCAACTGTTGCCGGCGCCGCCGGCGGCGGACGGGTCGCCCTGCTGGACGATCCACGATCCGGTGCGCAACCGCTACTTCCGCATCGGCCACGGCGCCTTCGAGGTCATCGCCCGCTGGCATCACGGATCGCCTCGCGCCATCGCCGCCGCGGTGGCCGCCGAAACGGTCCTGGAGCCGGAGGCGGAGGATGTCGTCGGCCTCTACAAGTTCCTGGTCTCCAGCAACCTGACCCAGGGCGCCGACGTCGATTTCCTGGCGAAGCAGACGGCGGCGCGGCGCACGTCCTGGTGGATGTGGCTGCTGCACAATTACCTGTTCTTCCGCATCCCGCTGGTCCGTCCCGACGCCTTCCTCAACGCGACGGTGCGCTACGTGGCGCCCTTCTACAGCCGCGGCTGGCTGTGGACGGTGATCGGCGCGGGAATTCTCGGCATCATCCTGGCAATGCGCCAGTGGGACAGCTTCGCCCACACCTTCCTGCATTTCTTCACGCCGGAGGGCATGGCCTTCTACGGCCTGACCCTGCTGGTGACCAAGACACTGCACGAGCTGGGGCACGCCTACACCGCGAAGCGGTTCGGCTGCCGGGTGCCGACCATGGGGGCGGCCTTCCTGGTGTTGTGGCCGGTGCTCTACACCGACACCAACGATGCGTGGCGGCTTGTCTCCCGCCGCGCCCGGCTGCACATCGCGGCGGCCGGGATGCTGACCGAACTGGCGCTGGCCGCCTTCGCCACGCTGGCCTGGAGCTTCCTGCCCGACGGGCCGCTGCGCAGCGCCGCCTTCTTCGTGGCGACGGTGAGCTGGGTGACGACCCTGACCATCAACCTCAGCCCCTTCATGCGGTTCGACGGCTATTATCTGCTGGCCGATGCGCTGGACGTTCCGAACCTGCAGGACCGCGCCTTCGCGCTGGCCCGCTGGCGGCTGCGGGAATGGCTGTTCGGCCTGGGCGACGAGGTGCCGGAGCGGTTCGATCCGTGGATGCACCGGGTGATGCTGGTCTACGCCTTCGCCACCTGGGTCTACCGGCTGGTGCTGTTCATCGGCATCGCGGTGCTGGTCTATCACGTCTTCATCAAGGTGTTGGGCATCGTGCTGTTCGCGGTGGAAGTCGGCTGGTTCATCCTGCGCCCGTTCTTCAACGAGGCGGCGGCCTGGTGGGAGCGGCGGGGCAGCTTCAGGCTCAACCGCAACCTCCTGATGACCCTGGGCGGCCTGACCGCACTGCTCTGGCTGGCCTTCATGCCGGTCACCGGAACCATCGCCGTGCCGTCGGTGTGGCGGGCCGAGGGGTTCTCGACCCTGTTCGCCCCGGTGCCGTCCCGCGTTGCCGAAGTGCTGGTCCAGCCCGGCCAGCGCGTGGCCGCGGGCGATCTGCTCTTCCGTCTGGAAGCCCCGGAGCTGACCAGCAAGCTGCAGCAGTCGGAACTGCGCATCGCGCTGGCCCAGGACCGCATCGACCGCATGCTGGCCGCCCGCGACGGGCTGGACCGTGTGCGCGTGATGGAGGAGGATCTGGCCGCCGGGCTGGCCGACCGGCAGGGACTGCTGGACGGTCTCGCCCGGCTGGAGATCCGCGCGCCCATCGCCGGGAAGGTGGTGGACGTCGCCGACGCGCTGCGCCCCGGGCGCTGGGTGGGGCCGTCGCTGGCGCTTGGCCAGATCGTCGCCGACGGCGGCGGCGAGCTGGTCGGCTATGTCGCCGAGAACGACCTCACCCGCGTCGCGGTCGGGGCGGAGGCGGTCTTCCATGCCGACGATCCGCTGCGCCCCCGCATGGCGGCGCGGGTGACGGCGGTGGACCGGGTGAGCGTGAAGGGGCTGGACGTTCCCGCCCTGGCCTCGCTCCACGGCGGTCCGATCGCCGTGGACAGCCAGACCGGCCCCTCGATGGGGCGGACGAACACCGAAGCCGCGCGCTCCAACCTGAAGCCGCTGGAGGCGGTCTACCGGGTGACCCTGGCGCCGCTGGACCGGACGCAGGCGGCACCCGCCCACCAGATGCGCGGCGTGGCCCGCGTGGACGGCGAGGCGCGCAGCCTGGCCGACCGCTTCTGGCGCACCGCGCTGGCCGTGCTGATCCGCGAAACCGGGTTCTGAAGGGCCGAGCGACGGTCAGGGCGCGATCGCCCACCGCCCGTTGGGCATCTTGCAGAAGGTCAGCGTGTAGGGCTGGACGGTGCGCCGGATGAAGTTGGCCTGAACGTCCCCGCAGGGTGCGCCGTCGCGCTCGTGGACCCTCTGCACGGTGACGTCGCCGCGCACCCCGGTTTTCGGGTTGTTCCACTCGGTGCGCCGTCCCGCCTCCATGGGGGTCAGGGCATCGCCCAGCGCCTTGCGGAACAGGTCCCAATCCTCGTCCGTCAGATCCACCCCGCCGCGCCCGCCGAGAAACAGGCCGAACTGCGCCTGCGCCGGGGCGGCTGCGGCCAGCGTCAGCGCCAGAGCGACGGCGGGAAGCCCGAAGGCAAAGGAAA
This sequence comes from Azospirillum brasilense, assembly GCF_007827815.1. Taxonomy (GTDB): domain Bacteria; phylum Pseudomonadota; class Alphaproteobacteria; order Azospirillales; family Azospirillaceae; genus Azospirillum; species Azospirillum brasilense_C. The sequence continues at coordinate 149,587 of NZ_VITH01000010.1, read as the reverse complement.
GGATGGGTAAAAGGCGCATGCGGCGGTTCCTTATGACCGTTTTCGAATCCGGGCATTCTAGGAACGATTTAGGACGACCGCATGTGAAGGCAGGTCACGAACCGGGCTGTTACGGTAACATACGCTCCACCCATCGGCGGGCGGCGGCCTCCGGCCGTTTTCATGCTCCGGTCATGCTCCGCGATCTTCCAAAGTCAGGGTCACGGTGCGCGTTCCGCCGCGGGACCGTCCGATAGGCAACGGTAACGTACTGGCTTCCTCATCAAGGGACAGACGAGCGTTTCCCATTGTCGGTCCACGTCATCGGCGCGGACTTTTCCGCCCGATGGGCACCGCTCCGTCGCTCTCCGGCAGGATGGCCCCTATGAACGAAGATTCGGGGACGCGCCGCAGGTTGGCCCGGTGGCCGGCCCTTGCCTTGCTTGCCGCCCTGCTGTTTGCCGCCTCGCCGTCCGGATGGGCCGCGGCGCAGACGCCCGATGCCCACGCGCCTGCGGCCGGCGGGCCGGCGACGGCGCTGGAGGTGTATGCCGAGCGGCTGGAGGCGGTCGCCGCCACCTATCCACAGCTTCCCACGATCCTGTCGGACGCCTTCGCCCGCCCCAACGGGCGGGAGGCGGCGGTGAACCCGCTGCGCCTGCTGCGCGGCTTGCTGATCCTCTTCGCGGCGGGGACGGCGGCGGCGCTGCTGACGAGCCGGGTCCTGGCGGGGCCGCTCCGCAAGCTGGAGGCGGACGGCGGGGCGCCGCTGCTGACCGGCGCGTTGCGCTTCGTGCTCGGGCTGGTGCCGGTGGGCGCCTTCGCGCTCGGCGTGCTGGTCGTCTACGCGATCGTGCGTCCGCCGCATCCCGCGGCCCCGGCCGTCCTTCTGGCGGTGCTCCAGGCGGCGCTGACCGTTCTGCTCACCGACCGGCTGATCCGCTTCCTCTGCGCGCCGAGGCGCCCCAGGCTGCGCCTGATCCCGCTGGAGGACGCCGACGCGCGCTCCCTGCACCGCACGGGCGTGGTCACCGTGACGTTGGCCGCGACGGTGCTCGGGCTGATCGATCTTCTGCTGGCGTTGGGGGTCGGTGGCAACGCCATCGTCGCGATCGGCCTGCCGCTGAGCACCGTGCCCTTCCTGTATCTGCTGTACCGTGTGTGGCGCGGGCGTGCTCCGGTGGCGCGGGCCATCGCCCGCCCATTGGGCGTCGAGGTGAAGGACCACCCCACGCTGGGATTGTGGGCAGTTGTGGCGTCGGTCTATCTCGTCGCCTTGTGGCTGGTCGTCGCGGCGGCGGCGGTGCGGCTGGAGCCGGCGACAGGGCCGCGGATGCTCGCCAGCCTGCTTGTGGCGTTGGCCGTGCCGGCCATCGCGCTGATGGCCCAACGCCCCCTCGCGCGCTTCTACCGGGGGGAGGAGACGGAGGCGGGGAAGGCCGCGGTGGCGCGGGTGATGCGGGCGCTGTGGTTGGCCCTGTTCGTCGTCGGCGTCTTCGCCACCGCGGCCATCTGGGGATTCCGGGTGGAGCAGGCGACCGGAGCGACCGGCATCGCCCTGCGGCTGCTGTTCAACGTGACGGTCGTGCTTCTGCTGGGCTACGTCGCCTGGACGATGGTGGTGCGGGCGATCGACCGGACGCTGGAGGAGGCCCGGCACGACGGGGTGTCGTCGCGCGGGCAGCGGCTGGCGACGCTGCTGCCGCTGCTGCGCAAGTTCCTTCAGGTCGTGCTGGTCGCCATCGTCGTCATGATCGTCCTCTCCTCGCTGGGCATCGAGATCGGGCCGCTGCTCGCCGGGGCGGGAGTGGTCGGCATCGCCATCGGACTGGGCGCGCAATCGACCATTGCCGATATCCTGGCCGGCGTCTTCTTCCTGCTGGAGGACGCGTTCCACATGGGCGACTATGTGGAGGTCGGCAACCTGCGCGGCACGGTGGAAGGCATTTCCCTGCGCTCGCTGAAGCTGCGCCACCACCGCGGTGCGGTGCACACGCTGCCCTTCGGCCAGATCAAGGCGCTGACCAACTACAGCCGCGACTGGGCGCTGATGCGCCTGGAGTTCCGTGTCCCGCCGGAGACCGACATGGGGCTGGTCAAAAAGCTGGTGAAGGACGTCGGCAAGGAGCTGTCCGCCGACCCGGAGATGGGGCCGAGCTTCATCGAACCGTTGAAGTCCCAGGGCGTGCGGCGGGTGGAGGACGACGCGGCGATCATCGGCGTCAAGTTCATCACCAAGCCCAACGAGCAGTTCGTCATCCGGCGCGAGGCGTACCATCGCCTGATCCGCGCCTTCCAGGACCACGGCATCCATCTGGTCGGGCGCGGCGTGGTGGTGCGGGTGGACGATCCGGACGCCGCAAACCGGATCATCGGCTTCGCCGCCGCCCAGGCCATGAATGGCACCGGCAAGGAGAGCGGAGCCGCGGAGTGACGCCCGTCACGCCGCCGGCTTAACCCACAGCCATGCCGCGATGACGAAGGCGGGCAAGCGGCTGAGCGCCGCGTCGTCCCGGCCGGTCTCCTCCTGCCACGCCCGGTGACGGTCGAGCGCGGCCCGCAGGGTGGTCGCCCGCTCCGCCGCAGGGATGGCGGCCAGGGCGGTGTCCAGGCTGGTCAGGTAGGGTGGGAATTCCGCGTTGGGACCGGCGAGGCCGCGTTCCGTCCCCTCGGGGTCGAACCACGCCTCGGCGGCGGCGGTGTCGGCGCTGGGCGGGACGACCATGCCGCCGACATAGCCGGTGGGCTGCACCACCTTCCATCCCTTGCGGCTCGGTCCGGTGGTCCAGCCGAGCGCGCGGGCGACCTCCATTGTCGCGGCGCGGGTCGGCGCCTGCCGGGTGATGCGGTCCACAAGGTCGGTCGGGTCGGCGGCGGGCATCGGTGCGCTCCTTCTGCAATTCGTCCGGTGATGAACCATCCGAATGGTCCCCGACGCACAACATCGGTGGCGGGCCGGGCGATGACAGCCTATCTGGGAAACGGCCCATCAGGCGAGAGGGAGCGGTGCGGAAAAGAATGACGGCCACCATCCTGGTGATTTTGATGACGCTGGTCCTGCTGCTGGCCGGTCCGGCCTTCGTGATCGCGTCGGGAACGGCGACGCTCGGCGTGGACTGGAGCCGGGCGGACCGCAGGTCGGTCGGCCTCGCCCCCGATGCGGCCACGACGCCGGAAGCGGTGGTGCAGGTCTACGCCGCCCGCGCCCTGTCCTGGCGCGGCGCCTTCGGCACGCACCCGTGGTTCGCGGTGAAGCCGGCGGGGGCGTCGGCCTACACCGTCTACGAGGTGATCGGCTGGCGGGTCTACCGCGGCCTGCCGGCGGTGGCGGTCAGCAACCGCGATCCGGACGGGCGCTGGTTCGGCTCCGCCCCCGCCGTGCTGGCCGAACTGCGCGGTCCCGCCGCCGAGGCCGCCATCCCCAAGATCGCCGAAGCGGCTCAAAGCTACCCCTACGCCGGGGAATACCGCATCTGGCCTGGCCCCAACAGCAACACCTTCGCCGCCTGGGTGGGGCGGGCGGTGCCGGAGCTGCGGCTCGACCTTCCCTCGACGGCGCTGGGCAAGGACTATCTGGGCACCGGCCTGATCGCGCGGGCGCCCAGCGGCACCGGCTGGCAGGTCAGCCTGTTCGGCCTTGCCGGCCTCCTCCTGGCCAGGGAGGAGGGGTTCGAGGTGAACCTGCTGGGCATGACCTTCGGGGTCGATCCCTTCGATCTCGCGTTCAAGATCCCGGGCGTCGGGCGGGTGGCGCTGAGCGCTCCCGCGCCGACGGCTCCGGCCGCCGACAGTCCTCCGCCCGGTTGAGCCTCAGTTCTCCTCGGACGCCGACATGCCTGTGCCGGCGGGGCCGAGCGGCGGGTTGCCGCGCTTGAGGCCGAGCCGGGTCATGCAGTCCCACGCCTCCTCCGCCGTGTCGGCGATGTCGAACAGCTCCAGGTCGCCGGCGCTGATCATGCCGTGGTCGGCCAGGGCGCGGAAATTCACCACCTCGTTCCAGTAGTCGCGACCGACGAAGACGATGGGCAGGCGCGACGCCTTGTTGGTGTTGCGCAGGTTCAGGATCTCGAACGCCTCGTCGAAGGTGCCGAAGCCGCCGGGGAAGATCGCCAGCCCGTTGGCGCGCATCGCCAGATGCATTTTCCGGATGGCGAAATAGTGGAAGCGGAAGGTCAGCTCCGGCGTGCTGTAGGGGTTGGGGTGCGGTTCCTGCGGCAGGCTGATGTTGAAGCCGATGCTCGGCGCCCCGGCCTCCTGCGCGCCGCGGTTGGCGGCCTCCATCAGGCCAGGACCGCCGCCGGTGGCGATCACGTTGTCGCGCTGCCCATCCTCGGTCGGCGCCAGGGCGCCGCCGCGTTCCGACACGATGCGGCCGAAGGTTCGCGCCTCCTCGTACCAGGCCGCCTGCTTGGCCCGCCGCTCGGCCTGCTGCCGTTCCTCGGGCGTGCGGGCGTCGCGGAGAAGCTGCTCTGCCCGTTCCGGCGAGGGGACCCGCGCGCTGCCGTAGACCACGATGGTGGACCGGATGCCCCAGGCCTTCAGCTCCGACTCCGGCTTGGCGTATTCGAGCATGAAGCGCACCCCGCGCATCGGCTCGCTCAACAGGAAATCGCGGTCCTCGAAGGCGATGCGGTAGGCGGCGGATTCGTGGTTCGGCCTGCTGTCCTTCATGCTGTGCTCCGGCATTCTGTGCTCCGGGTGGGGACGGGGAACGGCTTTTCGCCATGTGGGGTCGCGGGCGGTCCATTGCCCGGACTCAAAGGGTTTGCATTCAAAGCAATTGTGCCGCAGACCATTGGCAGGCGGAAGGGAAACCGGCTCCGTGTCTTTCCTTGCGCCTTGAGCTTGCCCACATCATAGGAAAGGCGGGGCCGGACCCGTTCCCCGGTGTCTTGTCCGCGTCTTGCGTCGAGTCCTGCCTGAAGGGGCCACGTTGACCAGCACAGAGCCGCCATGGCCTTCGACTGAGCGCGCCCGGCTGGACCGGCTGGAGAGCGACGGCGCGCTGGACACGCCACCGGAAGCGGTCTTCAACCGCTTGGCCCGGCTGGGTGCCCGTCACTTCCGCATGCCCGTCGTGACGGTCAACCTGTTGGACGGGACCCGGCAATGGTCCAAGGCCGGCTATGGGATGGAGACGGTGCCCGCCGAGCTGCGGCTGCCCTTCTGCCCCTTCGCCCTCCTCGGCGACGCGGTGCTGGTCGTCCGCGACGCGCTGGAGGACGACCGCTTCGCCGATCATGAGGCGGTCGCCGGGCCGCCGCATCTGCGCTTCTACGCCGGGGCGCCGCTGATCACGCCGGATGGCTTGCGGATCGGCACCTTCTCCCTCCTCGACCATGAGCCCCACCCCGAGTTCAGCGCGGAGGACGAGCGGGATCTGGAGGAGTTTGCCCGCCTCGCCATGCACGAGATGGAATCCCAGACCGCCCGCCGTGCCGCCCAGGCGGCCGAACGGCTGCTGCGGGACAAGAACACCCTGCTGGAAAGCCTTCTGGAGAGCGTCACCGACCCGATCTTCACCAAGGACCGCGAGCGCCGCTTCACCCTGGTCAACGCCGCGACCGCGCGCCTGTTCGGCCGGACGCGGGACGCGGTGGCGGGGTTGACCGGCGGCGACCTGTTTCCGCCGGAGGAGGCGAAGCGCCTCGACGACCTGTGCGGGCGGGTGATCGCCACCGGGCGGGAGGAGACGGTCGAGGAGGAGTTGCCCTTCCCGACGGAGGACGGGCGGCGCGTCCTGATGATCAGCGTGATGCCCTTGCGCGACGACGGCGGAAGCACCACCGGCGTCGTCGGGGTGGCCCGCGACATCACCGCCCGCAAGCGCGCGGAGGAGGCGCTGCGGTCGAGCGAGGCGCGGTTCCGCACGCTGGTGGACAACACGCCGCTGCTCATGTGGATCAACCGCTCCGACGGCACGCCCGAATACTACAATGAGGAATTGCGCGCCTACACCGGGCAGGACCCGGAGACCATGTCGGCGTGGCAGGGCTTCCATCCGGACGACCGCGCCGCGTATCTGGAACTGCGGACGCGGTCGATCGCCGCCGGCACGCCCTATCAGAGCAACATCCGGATGCGGCGCGCCGACGGGGCGTGGCGCTGGCACCAGTGCCGCGTGGTGCCGGTGCGGGAAAAGGGGAGCATCGTTTCCTGGATCGGCACGGCGGTGGACATCCATGACATCCGGCGCGCCCAGCAGGCGGCGGAGGAGGCCGACCGCTCCAAGGGCCGTTTCCTCGCCGCGGCCAGCCACGACCTGCGCCAGCCCATGCAGTCGATCCTGCTGTTCGCCGGGGCGCTCGGCCCGCACGTCGCCGGCGAGGCCGGGCAGCGGGCGCTCGACCGGCTCCAGCAGGGATTGGACACGCTGAAGGATCTTCTGGACAGCCTGCTCGACGTGTCGCGCCTCGACGCCGGAGTGGTGGCGCCGCAGATCGAGGAATTCCCGGTCGCCGACCTGCTCGGCCCGCTGTCCGCCGCCTACGCCCCGCTGGCCGAGGCCAAGGGGCTGGACTGGCGGGTCGTGCCTTTCACCGGCACGGTGCGCAGCGACCGTGTCCTGCTGGGGCGGATGCTGCGCAATCTGGTCGACAACGCCATCCGCTACACCGACCGCGGCCGCATCATGGTCGATTGCCGGCCCCAGGGAACCCGCCTGTGCGTCGAGGTGCACGACACCGGCTTGGGCATCCCACCCGACCAGCGGGAGCGCATTTTCGAGGAGTTCCACCAGATCGGCAACCCGGAGCGCGACCGCGACCAGGGCCTCGGCCTCGGGCTCGCCATCGTGCGGCGGCTGTCGCGTTTGCTCGATCACCCGGTCGATCTGGTGTCGCGTCCGCAGCACGGATCGATCTTCTCGGTCAGCGTGCCGCTGGTCCGCCACAACGCGCCGCATCCCCCACCGCCCGCCCGAATGGCGCGGGACGAGGCGGCGACGGCGACCGGGGACGGCCGGCTGGCCGTGGTCGTGGAGGACGACGCCATCGTTCTGCTGGGGCTGGCGGCGATGCTCGGCGAATGGGGGTTCGAGGTGCTGTCCGCCGGGAGCACCGGCGAGGCGCTGGAGCAGCTGCGCAGCGGCGGGAGGCGTCCGGACATCGTGCTGGCCGACTACCGGCTGCGCCAGGGCCGCGTCGGCACCGAGGCCATCCTGCGCATCCGCGACCTGTTCGGCGAGGACGTTCCGGGCCTGATCGTCACCGGGGAGATCGGGCCGGAACCGCAGCGCGACGCCGCGCGCCATGGCCTCGGCCTGATGCACAAGCCGGTGACGCCGCGCCTTCTCGAAGAGGCGCTGGCCCGCCATCTTGGAGCCATCGGGCCGGCTTGAGCGTTGCTACCACCAGCGGCGCCGATGGCGCCGTGCCGTGAAAGAGTTCTGGAGGAGACACCAGCGTGCCATCCCTGTCGAAAGGCCTTGCCATGGTCGCCGTCGCGGCGGCGCTGGCCGGCTGCCAGTTCCCCGGATTCCCGTCGCCGCAGCAGACCGCCACCCTGCCGCCCCCGACCGTGCCGAAGCCGCCGCCGCAGGAGCGCGGCATCTGGATCGTCGGCAGCCCGTCCATGCGCGGGGCGGTCGGCACCGCGGCCAGCCGCTTCGACAGCACGCCCGACACCCAGCCGCGCTTGGTCGCCGAGGGCACCAACAGCGGCTTCCGCAGCTTCTGCGCCGGGGTCGGGCTGGAGCATCCCGACATGGTGGTGTCCGACCGCCCCATCCGGGCGGAGGAACAGAAGCGCTGCCGGGCCAAGGGCATCACCATGATGGAGTACGAGCTTGGCCCCAAGCAGTTCGTCTACGTCAAGGACGCCCACATGATGACCATCCCCGGCGTGCGCGACTTCACGGAGAGCTGGGGGGTGAAGGGCAAGCCGGTGCGCGGCGCCTGATCAGCGGGCAACGCCAGCGTCGGCCGCGGCCTGCTTGCGGAAGAAATCCACCCCCATCTGGATGCTGCGCCCGATGTTGACCGCGCGGTCCTCGAAGAAGGCGGCGGCCTCGGGCGTGCAGACCTCGGTCGTCGTCTCGCGGAACAGTTCCAGCCAGCGCTCGAAATGCGCCGGCCCGATGTCGAAGCGGACGTGGGCGGGCAGAGGGCGCCCGTCGTAGCGGTGGGTCAGCAGGGCGACCGAGGACCAGAAGTCGATCATCTTCAGCAGATGCGGCTCCCAGTCGGTGATCGCCGTGCCGAAGACCGGGCCGAGCAGGGCGTCGTCGCGGATCTTGCCGTAGAAGGTGCGGACGAGAGCTTCGATCATCGCCTCGTCGATGCCGGTCTTGGCGACCCGCTCGGCGATGGTGGCGGATTGGGGCGTGGAAGCGGTGGTCTGGTCCAAGGCGGAAGGGTCCTGAAAAAACGAGAGGCGAACAAGTCTCCGCACCATACGCGTTCCGGTCTCCCGCCGCCACCGGTCCCGTCGCGCTTCCGCGCGACGCCCGGGCAGTCCGCTCAACGCGTGATCGCGGAGCCATGGTCCAAAACGGCATCCCTCTCCGTATCCGTCCGGTAGCGCGCCGGTGAGATGCCCATGATGCGCCGGAAGGTGGCGCTGAAGGCACTGTCCGACAGGTAGCCCAGCGAGGCGGCGATGGCCGAGACGGGCTCCTGCCCCTGCCGCAGCCGCGTGGCGGCGAGGCGCATGCGCCAGCGCAGCAGGTAATCGATCGGGGGCATGCCGACGCGCTCGCGAAAGGCGGCGGCGAAGCTGGAGCGCGACCGCCCGGCGATGCCCGCCAGTTCAGCCAGCGTCCAGTTGCGGCACGGCTCGGCGTGGATGGCGCCGAGAACCCGGCCGATCGAGGGGTCGAGGCTGGCCGCCAGCCAATTGGCCCCCCGCGGCGGCTGTTCGCTCAGATGCGTCCGCAGGGTGTGGATGAACATCAGGCGCAGCAGGTCGTTGCAGGCGAGTTGTGACCCCGCCGTGCCGCCGCGCCATTCCTGGTCGAGCTGCTCCAGCAGCCAGCCCACCGGCGCGGCCCCCGGAGCGCCGCCGCGGATCATCAGCAGGTGCGGCAGCAGGTCGAACAGCAGGCCGCCGTCCAGCCGGTCGAACCACACGCTGCCGCCGAGGAAGCGCACCTCGTCGCCGCCGGGCGCGCCGGACCCCGAATCCATCTGGGCCACGCCATCCGATCCCCGGAACACTTCGTCGGCCGGAACCGGGGGCAGGTCCGGCGCGCTCGCCAGGACAAAGCCGCCGCGCACCACCACGAAGCAGTCGCCGGCGCCGAGGCGCTGCGGCGCGTCCATTCCGTCCGGCCCGTCCGCGCGAATCCAGCAGGCGCCGGCCGTGACCACATTGAACTTGATGGTGTGCGGCGGCCGGAAGCGGATCGACCAATTCCCCCGGGCGGCGAAGCGTGCCGAGCACAGGGTCCGGGCCTGCATCAGGCGAAGCACGTCCGACAGCACGTCGGCGGGGGCGTTCTGGACGATCACGACAGGATTCCGGACGGGGATGGATGGATCATCCTGGGCATATAGGCGACAACGGGGTCCGACGCCACGCCCAGCGAGGAGGCTCCCAATGATACACCCCGACCAGACGCCCATCGGGTCCGGCTTCGGCCCCGCCACCACCGCCGCCGAGGCTATCCGCGGCATCGATCTCGGCAGGAGGGTGGCGATCGTCACCGGCGGCTATTCCGGCATCGGGCTTGAGACGACGCGCGCGCTGGCCGAGGCCGGCGCGACGGTGATCGTGCCGGCGCGGGACAGCGTTCGCGCGGCGGCCGCGCTGACCGGTCTCGATCGCGTCGAGCTGGAATCGCTGGACCTTGCGGACGCCGCCTCGGTCGCCGCCTTCGCCGGGCGCTTCCGGGCGTCCGGACGGCCGCTGTCGATCCTCGTCAACAGCGCTGGGATCATGGCGACGCCGCTTCACCGCGACGCCGACGGGCGCGAGGGGCAGTTCGCGACGAATCATCTCGGTCATTTCCGGCTCACCCTGGCCCTGTGGCCGGCGCTTCTCTCAGCGGGGGCGGCGGCGGGCGGCGCGCGCGTCGTGTCGGTCTCGTCGCGCGGTCACCAGATCGCCGGAGTCGACTTCGACGACCTCGACTTCGCGCGGCGCCCCTATGACAAGTGGATCGCCTACGGCCAGTCCAAGACGGCCAACGCGCTGTTCGCCATCGCCCTGGACCGCCGCGGCCGGGAGCATGGGGTGCGCGCCTTCTCGCTGCATCCGGGGCAGATTCTCACCGAGCTGGCCCGCCATCTGACCGCCGCGGAGATCGCTGGCTTCGACGCGCTGGACGCGGAGGGGCGCCCGCGCATCGACCCGTCCCGCGGGATGAAGACCGTCGCCCAGGGGGCGGCCACCAGCGTGTGGTGCGCGACCAGCCCGCGACTCGACGGCCTCGGCGGACTCTATTGCGAGGATTGCGACGTCGCCCCGGTCCACAGCGCGGCGACGGGGCGGCGCGGCGTCCATCCCTGGGCGGCGGACGACGCGCTGGCCGAACGGCTGTGGAGCGTCTCGGAGACCCTGACCGGCGGCTCCCTGCCGTGAGGCGACGCGGTCGCCGGAACTGCCGGGGACCGGGAGACGATCAGGGAGTCGCGGCGAGGCGCCACTGGCCGTCGTCGCCGCGGCAGGCGGTGCCGGTGGCGGACTCCTGGCGGCCGTCGATGGTCACCTTGTGCTGGAATTCCTTGCACTCGCGCCCGGCGGAATCGCGCCCGGCGCGGATCGGGGTGATGGTGCCGCTGGTGTTGGTGCTGTCCGGGCTGTTCCAGCGGATGGTCTGGCCGACCGGCGCGTCGAGCGCGCGGGTCTCGGCGGTCTGCGCCGCGTTGCGGCTGCCCGGGCTCAGCTGCTCCATCAGGTAGCCGCCGGCGAAGTAGCCGAGCAGGCCGCCGGCGCCGATGGCCAGCAGGTTGCCGCTGCCCTTGCCGATCTGCGAGCCGGCGAGCGCGCCGACGGCGGCGCCGCCGAGCTTGCCCAGCAGGTCGTTGTCGATGCCGAAGGTGGTGTTGTTGCCGCCGTTGCCGAGCGGGCCGCCCTGCGGGTTGGTCTGGGTCGGCGCGCCGTAACCGCCCTGGGTGAACACCTGCGCCGCGGCGGGCGTGGCGGTCAGGGGCAGGGCGACCGACAGGCCAAGGCACAGGACGGAGGCGAAGCGGATCCCGGACAGGCGGACAGCAGGCACGTCGACTACTCCTTTATTGCAAGGCGACGGTCATCTGATCACCGCGGCCCCGCTCACGGTTGGGGCAAAAGGGCGACAATGACCTTTGATGAAAACGATGACCTTCGATGAAAATGGCAATCATCAGGCGCTCTTCAACTCCGGGCGCGCCTCCGCCACGCCTCCGCACAGCGCCTTGCGCACGGCGCGGGCGAGGTCGCGGTCGCGGTAGGGCTTGATCAGGAACTCTGCGCCCGGCCCGTCACCGCCCAGGCCGCCGTCCACGCCATGGGCGTAACCGGAGGCGTAGAGCGCCTTCAGGCCCGGATGGCGGCGCTGCGCCTCCTGGGCCAGTTCCAGCCCGTTCATGCCGCCCGGCATCACCACGTCGGTGAAGAGCAGGTCCACCCGCGGCTCCCCGGCCAGCACCGCCAGCGCCTCCGGCCCGTTCTCCGCCTCGACCACGGTGTAGCCGAGATCCTGGAGGGTCAGCACGGCGACCTGACGCACGTCGCGGTCGTCGTCGACCACCAGGATCACCTCGCCCTGGCCGGGCAGTGGTCCGGTGTCCTCGCGGTCCTCCGGCGTCTTCGCCAAGCGGACGGCGGCCGGCGCGCAGGGCAGATGGAGGTGGAAGGAGGTGCCGCGGCCCGGCTCGCTCTCCACCCGGATCAGCCCGCCCGACTGCTTCACGAAGCCGTGGATCATGCTCAGCCCCAACCCGGTGCCCTTGCCGATCTCCTTGGTGGTGAAGAAGGGCTCGAAGGCGCGGGCCAGGACCTCGGGCGGCATGCCGCAACCGGTGTCGCTCACGGTCATCCGCACGTAGCGTCCGGGGCGCAACTCCGCGTCCCCCTCCCTGGCCTCCACCATCGCGGTGGCGATGGTCAGTGTGCCGCCCGCCGGCATGGCGTCGCGGGCGTTGATGACGAGGTTCAGCAGGGCCGATTCCGCCTGGGTGCGGTCCACCAGCGCCGGGCAGAGGGATGGCGCGCTGTCGATCTCGACGGTGATCGCCGAGCCGAGCGTGCGCTCCATCAGCTCGCCCATGTTGCGGACCAGCGCCTCCATGTCCACGCTCTCGGGATGGAGCTGCTGGCGCCGCGCGAAGGCGAGCAGCCGCCGCGTCAGGTCGGAGCAGCGCAGCGACGCCTGCAGGGCCATCTCCACCCGCCGCGCCGCCTTGGGGTCGTCGAAGGCCATGCGGCCCAGCCGCTCCAGGCTGCCGATGACCACGGTCAGCATGTTGTTGAAGTCGTGGGCGATGCCCCCGGTCAACTGGCCGATGGTCTCCATCTTCTGGACATGGGCGAGCTGGAGCTGAAGCTCCCGCGTGTCGGTGACGTCCAGCACCGTGCCGCAGAGTTCCGGCGGCCGACCGTCCTCGCCCGGCAGCAGCATGGCCTTTTCAAGGAGCGTCCGGTATTGCCCGTCGGCGGCGCGCCAGCGGTACTCGACCGTGGACACGCCGCCCTGCCGCATCGCGTCGAACTGGACGGCGGCGCGCTCGCGGTCGTCCGGGTGCAGGCGCGATTCCCAGAAGCCGCCATCCGTCAGGAAGCGCTCGGCGGGGAAGCCGAACAGCGCCTCGACATTCTCGGTGACGTAGCGGAAGGGCGTGCCGCGCTCCGGCCCGGCGGTGTAGAGCACGATCGGCAGGGAGCGGGCGATCATCGCCTGCCGCTCCTCCGACCGGCGCAGCGCCTGCTCGGCCTCCAGCTTCTCCGCCCGCACGCGGTAGTTCTCGGCCATCAGCCGCTCGCGCAGGGCGGCCTGGCGCTTGACCTCCTCGGTCTTGCGGTACAGCTCGACGAAGACGGTGACCTTGCTGCGCAGGATCACCGGGTCCACCGGCTTGAACATGTAGTCGACCGCTCCCGCGGAATAGCCGCGGAAGATGTGCATCTCGTCCTTGTTGATGGCCGTCAGGAACAGGATGGGGATGTGCCGCGATTTGCGGCGGTTGCGGATCAGCTCCGCCGTCTCGTAGCCGTCCATGCCCGGCATGTGGACGTCCATCAGGATCGCCGCGAAGTCCTGGTCGAGAATACGCTTCAGCGCTTCCTCGCCGGAGCGGGCGAGGATCACCGTGGCGTCGAGGTCGGCCAGGGTCTCCCGCATTGCCAGCAGGTTCCGCGGGTCGTCGTCGACGACGAGCACGCGGACCTCCGGCGGCGGCAGGCCGGCGTCGTCGATCTCGGCGAAGCCCGCGGGAGTCTGGTTGTGGGGCATCAGAGTGTGGGGCATGGACGTCTCCTCACTCCTGTCCGGCGTCGTGGCCCATGGAGGGGCTGTCGGCGGGGCCATCGGTGGAGCCGGCATCCTGCCGGCGTCCGGCCCAGACCCGCAACAGCGACAGCAGGTGGTCGATGTCCACCGGCTTGGCGAGATAGTCGGTCGCCCCCGCCTCGATGCACTTCTCGCGGTCGCCCTTCATCGCCTTGGCGGTGACGGCGATCACCGGCAAGCCGCGCCCGGCCGCCGTCGCGCGGATTTCCCGGATGGTCTGATAGCCGTCCATCAGCGGCATCATGATGTCCACCAGCGCCACGTCGAGGTCGGGGTGCGCCTTCAGCAGGTCCAGCCCCTCCGGCCCGCTCTCGGCGTGCAGCACCGTCATGTCATGGGCCTCCAGGACGCTGGCGAGCGAGAAGATGTTGCGGAAATCGTCGTCCACGATCAGCGCCTTGCGCCCCGCCAGCACCGGGTCGCGCTGGCGGATCTGGTCGAGCGCGTTGCGCTTGTCGTCGGGCAGCCGGTCCACCGCGCGGTGCAGGAACAGCGCCGTCTCGTCGAGCAGCGAGTCCGCGGAATGCACGCTGCGCAGCACCACCGTTTCGGCCAGCCGGCGCAGCCGCGCCTCGTCCTCCGGCGCGATCGCGTCGCTGACATAGGCGACGACCGGCATCCAGGCGGTGGAATCGCGGGTGCGCAGGCTGTCGATCAGCTCGAAGTCGCTGGGCTGGGGGATCGTCAGGTCGAGCACCATGCAGTCGAACCGCTCCTGCGCCAGCAGGGCGCGGGCGGCTTCGGCGGAGGCGACGGTGCTGATGTCGATGTCGTCACCGCCCTTATCGTGGTCGATCAGGCCGGCGATGCCGCCGGTCTCCGGGTTGGGGACCTTCTCGACGATCAGCAGCCGGCGCTGGTGGCGCTCCACGAAGCCCTTGACCTTGGCGAGCGCCGCGAAGATCGCCTCGCGGTCGGCCGGCTTCTCGGTGTAGTCGAAGGCGCCCATGGCGAGGCCGCGGCGCCGCTCCTCCTTGGCGGAGATGACGTGCACCGGGATGTGGCGGGTGTGCGGGTCGCGCTTCAGCAGGTCGAGCAGCGCCCAGCCGTCGATGTCCGGCAGTCCGATGTCCAGCATCACCGCGTCCGGGCGGTACTTGCGGGCCATCGGCATGGCCGGGCTTCCGGCGTGGGAGAGGATCGCCTTGAAGCCCTTCTCCCGCGCCAGATCGACCAGGATCGAGGCGAACTTCACGTCGTCCTCGACGATGAGCACCACCGGGTCGCCGGGGCGGATGCGCTCGCGGTCGTCGGCGACGGGGGGGTGCAGCGGCAGCGCCAGCCGCTCCTCCGGCCCCGGCACGACGATAGGCCGCGTCGGGGTGGGGAAGGGGGCCAGCTTCGGTGCCGGGTCGCCGTAGCGGGCGACGTCGAATTCCATCGGCACGTAGAGCGTGAAGGCGCTGCCCGCCCCGGATTCGCTCTGCACGCGGATTTCGCCGCCCAGCAGGCGGGCGATCTCGCGGCTGATCGACAGGCCGAGGCCGGTGCCGCCGTATTTGCGGCTGGTCGTGCCGTCGGCCTGCTGGAACGCCTCGAAGATGATGCGCTGCTTGTTCTCGGGGATGCCGATGCCGGTGTCGACGACGGTGAAGGCCAGCACACCCTCCGCCGCGTTCAGCACGGGGTGGGCGGCACTCCAGCCCTCGCTGGCCAGCCCGACGCGGAAGGTGACGCCGCCGGTCTCGGTGAACTTGAAAGCGTTGGACAGCAGGTTGTTCAGCACCTGCTCCAGCCGCTTCTGGTCGGTCTGGATGGCCACGGGCAGCGGCTGGGTCATGTCGATGTCGAAGCGCAGCCCCTTTTCCTCGGCGAGCTGGGCGAAGGTGCGCTCGACATGGCCGCGCAGGTCGTCCAGCACGACGGCACCGATCTCCAGCGTGACCGTGCCGGACTCGATCTTCGACAGGTCGAGGATGTCGTTGATGAGATTCAGCAGATCGGAGCCGGCGGCGTGGATGGTGCGGGCGAACTCCACCTGCCGGGGGGTCAGGTTGTGGTCGCCGTTGTCGGACAGCAGCTTGGACAGGATCAGCAGGCTGTTCAGCGGGGTGCGCAGCTCGTGGCTCATGTTCGCCAGGAACTGCGACTTGTACTTGGAGGTGAGGGAGAGCTGTTCGGCCTTCTCCTCCAGCGCCTCGTTGGTCTGGCGCAGCTTCTCCTGCTGGGCCATCAGCAGCTCCTCCGACTGGCGGAGCGAGGCGGCCTGGTGCTCCAGCCGCTCGTTGGTGGTCTTCAGCTCCTCCTGCTGGCTCTGCAACTCGGCGGTCAGGCGCTGCGACTGCTTCAGCAGCCCCTCGGTCCGCATGTTGGTGGCGATGGTGTTGAGGACGATCCCGATGCTTTCCGTCAGCTGCTCCAGGAAGGTGCGGTGCGTCTCGCTGAAATGGCCGAAGGAGGCCAGCTCCAGCACGGCGTTCACGTCGTTCTCGAACAGCACGGGCAGGACGATGATGTTCAGCGGCGCCGCCTCGCCCAGACCGGAGCTGATGCGCACATAGTCCTTCGGCACATTGGTCAGCAGGATCGGCTTCTTCTCGTGCGCGCACTGGCCGACCAGACCCTGCTTCAGCGTGAAGCGGGTGCCCAGCCCGTCGCGCTCCTTCAGGGCGTAGCTGGCGACCAGATCGAGGACCGGCTCGTCGCCCTCGCGGCTGGTGACGTAGAAGACGCCGTGCTGGGCGTTCACCAGCGGCGCGATCTCCGACAGGATCATGTTGGTGACGGTGACCAGATCGCGCTCGCCCTGCAGCATGCGGGTGAATTTGGCGATGTTGGTCTTCAGCCAGTCCTGTTCCGCGTTCTTCTGCGTCGTGTCGCGCAGGTTGCGGATCATCTCGTTGATGTTGTCCTTCAGCGCCGCCACCTCGCCCGACGCCTCGACGGCGATGGAGCGGGTGAGGTCGCCCTTGGTCACCGCGGTCGCCACCTCGGCGATGGCGCGGACCTGGGTGGTCAGGTTGGCGGCCAGCTGGTTCACGTTGTCGGTCAGGTCGCCCCAGACGCCGGTGGCACCGGGCACCTTCGCCTGTCCGCCGAGCTTGCCTTCGATGCCGACCTCGCGCGCCACGTTGGTGACCTGATCGGCGAAGATGGCCAGCGTCTCGATCACGCCGTTGATGGTGTCGGCCAGCGCCGCGATCTCGCCGCGCGCCGCGACGGTCAGCTTGCGCTTCAGGTTGCCCTCGGCGACCGCCGTCACGACCTCGGCGATGCCGCGCACCTGACCGGTCAGGTTGGCGGCCATCATGTTGACGTTGTCGGTGAGGTCCTTCCAGGTGCCGGCGACACCCTTCACCTGGGCCTGACCGCCCAGCTTGCCCTCGGTGCCGACCTCGCGCGCCACGCGGGTGACTTCCGAGGCGAAGCTGTTGAGCTGGTCGACCATCGTGTTGATGGTGTCCTTCAGCTCCAGGATCTCGCCCTTCACGTCGACGGTGATCTTGCGCGACAGGTCGCCGTTGGCCACCGCCGTGGTGACGTCGGCGATGTTGCGCACCTGATTGGTCA
>NZ_VITH01000010.1:0-132570 GCF_007827815.1 Azospirillum brasilense | reverse complement strand
ACCTGATTGGTCAGGTTGCCGGTCAGCAGGTTGACGTTGTCGGTGAGGTCCTTCCAGGTGCCGGCGACGCCCTTCACCTGGGCCTGACCGCCCAGTTTGCCCTCGCTGCCGACCTCGCGCGCCACGCGGGTGACTTCCGAGGCGAAGCTGTTGAGCTGGTCGACCATCGTGTTGATGGTGTCCTTCAGCTCGCGGATCTCACCCTTCACGTCGACGGTGATCTTGCGCGACAGGTCGCCCTTCGCCACCGCCGTGGTGACGTCGGCGATGTTGCGGACCTGGGCCGTCAGGTTGGCGGCCATCAGGTTGACGTTGTCGGTGAGGTCCTTCCAGGTGCCGGCGACGTCCTTGACCTGGGCCTGCTCGCCCAGCTTGCCCTCGATGCCGACCTCGCGGGCGACCCGCGTCAGCTCCGCCGTCACGGTGACGAGCTGCTCGACCATCCGGTTGACCGTGCGGGCGGTCTGCCGGAACTCGCCCTGCAGCGGGCGCCCGTCGACCTCCAGCGGCATGGACTGCGACAGGTCGCCCTTGGCGACCGCGCCGATGACGCGGGCCATCTCCTGGGTCGGCTGCGTCAGGTCGGCGACCATGGCGTTGACGCTGTCCACGCAGGCGCCCCAGCCGCCCGAGGCGGTGGGCAGGCGGACGCGCTGGCCGATGCGCCCCTCCTTCCCGATGGCGACGCTGACCCGGCCGACGTCCTCCACCAGGGCTTCGTTCATCTCCACCACGTCGTTGAAGGCGGCGGCGATCTCGCCGTCCAGCCCATCCAGGTCCAGCGGCAGGCGCACGGAGAAGTCGCCCTTGCGGAACTGGCGCAGCGCGCGCAGGAGAAGCTGGGGAGAAAGCCGGTCGTGAGCGTCCGTCATCGTCATGACGCGATGGTCCCTAAGAAGTCCAGGCCTGTGTCTCGGATGTCCTCTCGCGCAGGGTTGGCGCGCGCCCGGCGGAACGCCGGAATGGCCGCGCGCCGGAGCGGCGCAGCCATGGGACGGCAAGCGGAAGGCGGTGGGGGCTAATGCCGGGGGGCGGCGTTGTTCAGCAGGGTCTTCAGCTGGCGCTCGTCATAAGGCTTCTGGATGAAGCCGTGTGAGCCGGCGGCGCGGGCGCGCTCCAGCAGGACGGGGTCGCTGGCCCCGGACATGAAGATGCTGCCCACGGCGAAGCGCTCGCGCAGAGCCTGCGCGGTCTCGATGCCGTCCTGCGGGCCGGCGAGGCCGATGTCCACCAGGGCCAGGGCGGGGCGCTCCCGCTCCGCGATCTTCAGCGCGTCGGCGGCGTTGGCGGCGACGCCGCACACCTCGTAGGACAACTCCTCCAACATATCGGTCAGATACATGGCGACGATCGTCTCATCCTCGACGACCAGGACCCGGACGGGGGTGGCTTCGGCGGCGGCGGTCCCGTCCGCCACGGCCCGTGGTGACCTGTTGATCGGGTTGGTCATCCCTTTTCCCTCTTGTCGTTCTGCCGGCTGCGGAGCGGGAACGGCGTCGACGAGGCGTGCCGTCCTGCCCGCCGCCGGAACCCGAGCAGAGGCGTCGGATGCCGGCGAAGCTGACCGGGACGAGTAGCACGGAGGGGTGAGGCAATTAAGGGAGAAAAGGTCAAATACCCCCTACAGGTTATGCCCAATAGAGTGAGCGCACCCCAAAAGAGGGCAGTCCTATTCCTTAGCCACGTTATGGAATAGCGCCGATTGGCCGCGTTCAGGTCGTCATTGCTTGGCGTTGACTGGAAAATCCGTACGAACGCGCGGCTGCCATGTGGCGGTGTGCAGGCTTCTTAACAATTTTGCAAGTAATTTTATGCGTAATCTTGCCACTGTCCACGGGGCGCGCGTGGACTCGACCAAGGGGTGCTGAGGACCGGGATGAGCATTGCCCCGACAAGCGGGCCGGGCGATGGGGCGGACCTGAGCCTGGAGGATCTCGCGCAGGCCATCAGAGCCCACAGGCTCTATCTGAGCGCGCGCCCGAACGGTCTGCGTCTCCAATTGAAAGCGGCGGACCTGACCGGCTTCGACCTGTCGGGTCTGGTCCTGTCGGACGCCATCCTGACCGGAGCGAATTTCCGGCGCAGCGTTCTTCAGCGCTGCAATTTCGATGGGGCGGATCTGTTCGGCGCCAGCTTCGTGTCCGCCGACCTGCGGGAGGCCTCGCTGGTCGGGGCGGACATGCGCGGGGCGAACTTCACCAAGGCGTGCTTGCGCAACACCCTGTTCGAGCGGGCGGACCTCCGCCCCGGCCAGCTCGTTCTGTGGAAGGACCGGCGCAAGGCCCGGCAGGAGGCGGAGCTTCGCGAAGCCGTGCTGGTCAACGCGAACTTCACCGACGCCGATCTGACCAACGCCAACCTGACCCGCGCCAACCTGGAGGGGGCGGACTTCAGCAACGCCGCCCTGTTCGGCGCCAACCTCAGCGGCGCCGACCTGCGCGGCGCCGATTTCAGCATGGCGAAGCTGAAGGGCGCCATCCTGAACAACGCCGCCGTCGCCGGCGCGACCTTCCAGGGGTGCGATCTGCGCGACGCCGAATTGCGCAACGTCGCCATGGCCACCGCCGATTGGGCGGAGGCGCGAATGACGGGGGCCATCTATCACCGCGACCAGTCCGACTTTCCGCCGGAGATCCGGGAGGGGCTGGAGGGCCATGTCCGCTGGATCAACAGCAACGGCAAGCAGGGCAAGCGGTTCGACGTGTCGGACGGGGCCTTCGTCGGGACCGATTTCGACGGCTGCGACCTGAGCGGGGCGATCTTCCGCAATTGCGACTTCACGCGGGCGAGCTTCCGCGACTGCAAGTTGCAGATCGCCCAGTTCCCCGGCTGCCGCATGCGCGAAGCCTGCTTCGAGAATTCGGAACTGTCCGGAGCCAGCTTCGAGGGCTGCGATCTGACCCGCGCCATGATGCGCAACGCGGTGATGCGCGCCATCGAGCTGCTGGCGGCCAACGGCCAGCCCACCGGACGGATGTGGCCGACCAATCTGCGCAACGCCCAGCTGGCCGACAGCGACATCCGCGGCGCCGACCTGCGGGGCGCGCGGTTGGCCGGGGCGGACCTGACCAACTGCAACCTGTCGGGTGCCGATCTGCGCGACACCGACATCGAGAAGGCCAACACCACCGGAACGACGCTGGTGCATTGCCGGTTGAAGTGACCGCAAATTTTAATCCCGAAAAATTTTCGCAAAGAGTCGGGCATTTTGTCGCAGGGCCTCCTCTCGGCCCATACCCGGCATTGTGCATGCCAGCATCGCGGGATTAAAACGCCGGCCGAGGGGCGGTCGGTTTTCCAAGCCGCTTGTCATGATCGAGGCCAAGTAACGGACCGGCGGCCGCCGCGCACCGAACCGATGAATATTGATTGTGGCGAAGCGATCAGCACAGGGTGTCCTGTGGAGCTTGGGTGGCCGTGCCTGTCTTTTGGGCACAGACAATCAAGGATAGTGCAATGAAGCGTAGTGTTGCCGTGCTGGCCTTTGGCCTGTTCGCCGCCCTTCCCGGCATCGCCTCGGCGCAGGATGCCGATGCGGGCGAGAAGGTGTTCAACCAGTGCAAGGCCTGCCACACCATCGAGGCCGGCGGCCCGAACCGCGTCGGCCCGAACCTGCACGGTGTCGTCGGCCGCCCGTCGGGCTCCATCGAGAGCTTCAAGTATTCCGATGCGATGAAGGGCGCCGGCCTGACCTGGGACGAGGCCAATCTCGACAAGTACCTGACCGATCCGAAGGCCGCCGTGCCCGGCAACAAGATGGCCTTTGCCGGCGTGAAGAACGAGCAGGCCCGCAAGGACCTGATTGCCTTCCTGAAGAAGAACAGCTGACGCGTCCGCGAGGATACGTGCCGCGTGACCGGGAGGGGCAACGCCCCCTCCCGGTCCCGGCGCCCAGCCGCAAGGGCACGCCCGTCCGGACAGGGCCGTCCGCCTCCTTGCGGTCCATCCTATGAGGATGGCATTGGTCAACCTGCGCTTGTGGGCAGGGGACCCGTAAAAACGCTCATCGCCAGGCACAAGGAGAACAGGAGGCTGTTGGGGGACCGGTGTGTCCCAACGCAAGATTGTAGATCGGGAGGTCGGAATGCCGATGTTGCGAACCGCGGCCCTTGCTGCCCTGTCCATCCTCACGCTCGCCGCCTGTTCGAGCGAGCCGGGCCTCGTGCCGCCGTTGGGAAGTTCCGGGGCCTCATCGTCCCAGGTGGGAAGCGCCGGGTCGGGCGCCTCATCGACGCTGACGGTGGCGGATCAGTCCTTCCTGACCCAGGCGGCCTATGGCGGCTTCGGCGAGGTGGCGATGGGCACGCTGGCCCAGCGGCAGGCGTCCAGCGCCACCGTGCGCGACCTCGGCCGGCGCATCGCCGCCGACCACACCCAGGCCAACCAGGAACTCGCCCGGCTGGCCCAAGCCAAGGGCGTCACGCCTCCCACCGACCCGGATCCCGGTCGTCAGGCGGTCGCCGACGCGCTGGCCTCGCTTCAGGGCGCCGCGTTCGACCGGCAGTATCTGCAGCAGCAGATCGCCGAGCACGACGTGTCGATCGCCCTGTTCAACGCCCAATCCCAGGGCGGGACCGATCCGGACGTCCGGGCCTTCGCCGCCAAATGGCTGCCCGGCCTGCAGATGCACGCGCGCGAACTGCGCGCGCTCGGCAGCCCGCTCGCGCAACTGCCCTAGCGCCCGGGCCTCCTTGGCCAAGCCTGCCGGAACGGCGGCAGGCTTGGCCCGATGATCCGACTCAGGCGACCGCCGGAAGCGGGTGCAGGCCGGTGGTGAGGCGTTGGACGTCCGCGGCGAAGCGGTCGGCGATGTCCGGCGTCAGTTCGAACCGGATATGCAAATCCTGCTCCTTGCCGCCCAGCACCACAAAGGGAAGGGAAACGGCGCAGCCGGGGATGGTCAGCACGCCGCGGCCGCCGACCTGCGACCGGTCCAAGCCGCGAATGGTGGCGCCGCCCTCGGACAGGTTGGCGAGCCGGCCCGTCAGCGATCCTCCCGCCCCGGCGATGGTGCAGGGCAGGTCGACCTCGAAACGCGGGGCGCGGCGGCGGTCCACCTCCGGCGTCGCGGTGCGCACGGCGCGGACCAGCATCTCGCGGAGATGGTCGATGCTCCCCGCCACGTCGGACGCCACGCGGCGGACCTCGTCGGCGCGGCTGCCGGTCACCGCCGCCTCTTCCGACACATGGGCGATGCGGGACGACACCTCCTGCGCCGCGGCGGCGGTCTGGCCAACGTTGCGGGAGATTTCGCTGGTCGCCGCGCCCTGCTCGTCCATGGCGCTGGCGATGCTGCTGGCGACCCCGTCGATCTCGGTGATGGTCCGCCCGATGTCCTGCACCGCGTCGACGGCCCCGGCGGTCATGCTCTGCAGGTCGGTGATCTGGCGGGAAATCTCCTCCGCCGACTTGGAGGTCTGGGTGGCGAGGTTCTTCACCTCCTGGGCGACCACGGCGAAGCCCTTGCCGGCTTCCCCGGCGCGCGCCGCCTCGATGGTTGCGTTGAGCGCCAGGAGGTTGGTCTGGCTGGCGATGTCCTGGATGAAGGTGGCGACCTCCCCGATGTGGCCGATGGCCTCGGACAGGGAGAGCACCACGTCCTCGGTCTTGCGGCCGCTTTCCACGGCGCGGCGGGAAATCTGGCTGGCGAAGGTGACCTGACCGGTGATCTCGGCGATGGAGGCGGTGAGCTGATCGGTCGCCGCCGCCACGGCCTGGGCGTTGCCCAGCGCCTGCTCCGCCGCCGCCGCCACGCTCTGCGAATTGGCGGAGACGGTCTCGGCCGAGCTGGCCATCGCCTGGGCGTTGCTGTCCATCGAGACGGAGCGTTCGGCGACGCGGTCCACGGCGGTGCGGGTCTCCTGCTCCACGGTGCGGGCCATGGATTCCAGTGCGGCGATCTTGGCGGCCTCGGCCTCGCGGCGTTCGCGCTCCTGCGCCTCGCGCAGGCGCTGGTTGTCGATCCCCTTCAGACGGAAGATTTCGACGGTCTTGGCCATGGCGCCGATCTCGTCCTGGCGGTCCAGGCCGGGCACCGCCACCTCGTAATGTTCGTCCGCCAGCTGGAACATGGTGCCGCGGATCTGGTCCAGCGTGCGGAACTGGCGCCGGACCACCAGCAGCATCACCAGGGCCATGCCGATGGTGATGACCGCCGCCACCTGGATGATGTTGGGCACCACCTCCTCCAGAACGCCCAGGGCGACGCTCTTCTTCAGGCCGACGAACAGGACACCGATGACCTCGCCGCTCTGGTCGATGATCGGGTCGTAGGCGGTGAAATAGGCCTCGCCCAGGATGTCGGCCTCGCCGCGGAACGGTTCCTTGCCGTCGATGACGGCGCTGTAGACCGGACCGCGGGCGAGCTTCGTCCCGACGGCCCGGCTGCCGTCCGGGTTGTGGATGTTGGTCGCCACGCGGGTGTCGCCGCGGAAGATGGTGGCCACGCCGCCGGTCACGCTGCGGACGGTGTCGACGATGTCGTTCGCGCCGTCCAGCTTGACGTCGTCGATGTAGAGCGCCCCGTCCTTGAGCCGGTACTCCGACCCTTTCTGGTCGAGCAGCATCCGGAAGTTGGTGATTGCCTGCTCCCTCCGCTCCGCCGCGTCCTTCCCGATGCTGGCGGTGACCTTGACGATCGTCGCGTAGGTCAGCGCGCCCGACAGGGCGATCAGGCCGAGCGTGCACAGAATGGTCAGCTTGGTGGCGAGGCTGAGCGTCCGGAGGGGGTTCATCGGCCGAAAACTCCTTGAAATACCGTCGGATCGCCCCGGCGGCAGCGGGGCGGCGGCATTGGTAACCTTTGTCGCGCATTTGTAACAAATGGTTTTGTCAACCGCTGGACGTGCCACGGCGATGCAATGTGAAGGTGTTGTTGCGGCGCCGAGTGCCCATTTGGAGGAAAGCTGTTGTAACGTCAGGCTTATTCACTGCGATCCATTTCGGCAGTGTACTAAATAAACCATCTGTTAATCATGAAGTGGGACAGCATGCCGCATGCGTAATCCTTTTAACGATACCTTCGGTGTGGCGGAAATGTTATCGGTTGGTGTTCCTTCATTACAGAATACAAACATTCACCATGCCGGATTCCCTTCACGCCCTGGATGTCGCCAAGACCGCCTATTTCGATCTGGGACAGGAGGCGGTCAGCAGTCTGCAGCAGGCGTCGCCGATCATCGCCCGTGCTCTGCCGGGGATTCTGGACCGCTTCTACGCCCGCACGTTGTCGCAGCCCGAACTGGCCCGCCTGTTCGCCAACCCGGCGCAGGTCGAGGGGG
The DNA here is from genome assembly GCF_007827815.1 of Azospirillum brasilense. Taxonomy (GTDB): domain Bacteria; phylum Pseudomonadota; class Alphaproteobacteria; order Azospirillales; family Azospirillaceae; genus Azospirillum; species Azospirillum brasilense_C. Next base: position 125,290 of record NZ_VITH01000010.1, on the reverse strand, counting down.
CCAAACGCGCCCAGATCGCGCACTGGACCCGCCTGTTCGAGGGCCGCTTCGACGACAGCTACAAGGAATCGGTGCGCGCCGTCGGCATCGCCCATCACCGCATCGGGCTGAGCCCGAGCTGGTACGTCGGCGGCTACGCCTTCATCCTGGGCGAGATCATGGCCGCCCTGGCGCAGAGCATGGGCGGAACGCTGCTGACCGGCGGCCGTCTCGGCTCCATCGTGACCATGCAGCGCGCCGTGGTCTCGGCGGTGCTGATGGACCTGGACGCCGCCCTGTCCGTCTACTGGGACCGGCTGATCGACGAGCGGCTCCAGGCGGTGGACGCGATGGTCGATTCCATCGACCACGAGGCCAACGACGTGGTGGACAGCGTCGCCAGCTACACCGCCGACCTGCGCCGCACGGTCGGTGACCTGGACAGCGTCTGCGCGTCCGTGAAGGACAGCATCACCGGCACGTCGGCCGACACGGCGGAGGCCCTGGACGCCGCCCAGACGGTCGCCGCGGGGGCGGAGCAACTCCAGGCCGCGGTCGGCGAAATCTCGGTGCAGGTCAGCGGCGCGTCCCGGATCGCCGGCGAGGCGGTGGAGAAGAGCGGCGAGGCCCGCCAGATCATGGCGCAGCTCAGCACCGCGGCGCAGGAGATCGGCGGCATCCTGAACATCATCCGCGCCATCGCCGGACAGACCAACCTGCTGGCGCTGAACGCGACCATCGAGGCGGCGCGGGCCGGGGAAGCCGGCAAGGGCTTCGCCGTGGTGGCGACCGAGGTGAAAAACCTCGCCGGGCAGTCGGCCAAGGCGGCGGACGAGATCGCCGCCAAGGTCGGCGCCATCCAGGCGGTGGCCGAGCAGGCGATCACCGGCATGGACGGGGTGGCCACCACCATCACCACCATGCAGGAGATCAATTCCTCGATCGCCGCGGCGGTGGAGGAGCAGTCCTCCGCCTCGCGCGAGATCGCCCGCAACATCGGCGAGGTCGCCGGCATCTTCCGCGGCATCGCCAGCCGGATGACCGAGGTCGGCGGCGAGACCGAGCGCGCCACCACCGTGGCCTACACGGTCGGTGAAAGCGCCAACCGCATGCAGGAGGCGCTGGACACCCTGCCGTCCCTGCTGGCGCGGGCCATCCGCACCTCCTCCGATCTGGCGAACCGGCGCCACACGCGCCGCCGTCCGGTGCTGCTCGACGGCAGCGTGGACCAGACGCCGGCCCTGGTCCGCGACATCTCGGAATGCGGCTGCTACGCCGAGACGAAGGGCGCGGCGCCCAGCGGCGGGCAGGTCACCGTGTCGCTTCCCGGCTACAAGCTGTCGCTGCGCGGTTCGGTGGTGGCGCGGCACGCCAACCGGCTGCACATCCGCTTCGACGAGCGCAAGATCGGCCGCGAGGAGGTGGACCGCATGAGCCGCGATGGGGTGGGCGAACTGGTTCGTCTCGCCAAGCAGGACCATCTCGCCTTCGTGGACAAAATCATGGAGGCGGTGGGCGGCCAGCGCACGCTTCTGCCGGCCGATCTGTCGACCCACCACTCCTGCCGCCTCGGTCGCTGGTACGACAGCGTGAACGATCCCCGGACGATGCGCCTGTCGACCTACAAGGGCATGGCGACGCCGCACCGCACCGTCCATGAATCGGGCCGTGAGACGCTGCTCGCCCTCCAGGCCGGCAACCGCTTGGAGGCCGAGCGCCACGCCGGCGAGATGAAGCGGGCGTCGGCGGAGGTGGTCCGCCTGCTCGACGAGCTGGAGCGCGATTTCGCCCGGACCCTCGCCGAGGCCGCCGAGTAGCCGGCCTCCCTGGCGACGGCGGTCCCGCCGGGCCTCAGCGCCCGGCGGCGTCCGGCGGGGTCTCCGGCGCGCTGTTCTCCGGCGGCGGCTCGTCCAGGGTGGACAGGCGGCCGGCGAGGCCATCCGGCTCCTTCGCGGCGGTTTCGTGAGGGGCTGCGGTCCCGGCCGCCGTTCCCGACGCTCCCGTTCCCGACGCTCCCGCTCCCGACTTGGCGTCGTCGCCGGTGTTCAAGATGACCGGCAGGCCGTCGCGCCCGCCGATGATGATGGTCTTGGCGTTCGAGGAGGTGGCGAAGGCCCGCGTCGCCTCGATGCCGCGCAGGCGCAGATACTCCGGCGTGATGTTGCGGGCGACGATGTCCTGGAAGTCGCGCACGCCTTCCGCCTCGATCCGCTTGCGGTCGCGCTCCTTGGCCTCGCGGGCGATGCGGAAGTCGTATTCCTCCATGATCTGTTGCTGCTCGATCTTGCGGTCGATGGCTTGGCGGACCAGCGGCGGGAAACTGACCCCGGCCACCAGCACGTCCTCCACCCGGATCATTACGGAGCTGTAATCGTCGGCGATCGCGCCCGGAGGCAGCTTCAGCGCTTGCAGATCGGTCGGCGGCGCCGGGAATTGGCGGCGTGCCTCGGTCAACAGGAAGCCTTGGATGTCCGCCCGGTTGATCGAATAGAAATTCTCCGGATTGTGCTTCGACACGAATTCGTAGACGAGGCTGGCGATCTCCGGATGCACCAGCTTTTCCGCGTAATCGTCACCGGCCAGCTTGTGGAGCAGACCGGCGGCGGGCGGGTTGACGCGGTAGCGCAGGGCCACGGTCACCGTCATCGACATGCCGTTGGCCGCCACCGCCTCGTAGGTGCGGGTGTCGGTGCGCAGGCGCACGTCGTACATCGTCACCCGGTCCCACGGGAAGATCAGGTGGGTGCCCTCGCTGTAGACCCGGTCGGTGACCGTGCCGCCGAAGAAGCGCAGCCACAGCACGCCGACATGGCCGGAGGGAACCTCGACGAAGACGGCGGGGGCGATGGCGAGAAAACCGAGGATCAGGGTCAGCGTCAGCGCGTAGATCGACACGCTGCGCCGTTTCAGCCAGAGGCCGGCGCGCTGCGGCAACGGCGCGCGGGCGAGGCCGTCCCCGGCGGACGGATCCAGAGTGGTCATCGCGGTCTCGTCGTCAGTATCTTCTCACGTTCCCGCGTGCTGGGACGCCCCACCGCCTGGATCACGAAGTTCACCGGCGGGGTCAGGAAGAAGGCCAGCAGGAAATGGCCGATGAAGCCGATCGTCGTGTTGCGGCCCATGACGGCGCACACCAGACAGGCGACGAGATAGAGCATGACGAGGACAAGAGGCATGCGCGTCCGGCCTTGGAAGGAGGAGCAGGGCGGAAGGGTGAAGGCGCCCGGAGGGGGGCGGGGCAGCGCGGAGACGTCCCCGCCCGTCCTCCCGGTCTTCGGTGGGGCCCGGGTGCCGCGGTCAGGCCACGGCCTGGGCCGCCTCCGGCGCCGCGCCCTTGCGGCGGCGGGCCTCCTCGAACTTCTCGCGGAAATAGGTCTTCACCTTTTCCGGCTGGAAGGTCAGGAAGGTGCCGCCCGAGGCGAAGTGCTGCTGGAAGACCTTGCCCAGCGCGTAGGTGAAGGCGCTGTTGAAGGCCGGCTGGGTGGCCAGCCGCGTCACCGTGCCGATCACCGGCACCGAGCGCAGGGCCATGTTGAACGCCATCGAGCCGAGCAGGCCGCCGGCCAGGGCGGTCGGAGCGACCGTGGCGAACAGCGCGCCGACCGCGGAGCGGCCGATGTCGCCGCGGAAATCGACGCCGTGCAGTTCCGACAGCTCCTTGAGCAGGCGGAGCTGGACGACGGCGAGCGCCGCCGTGTCGACGAAGTTCAGCGGGATGACGCCCGCGGCGGCGGACAGCAGCACATGCTTGCGGATGATCTCCGCCGCCTGCGCCTCGGTGGAGGCCGGAGCGGCCGGAGCGGCCGGGGCGGTTTCGGACGTGTTGGCGCTGTGGGGGGCGGTTTCGGGGGCGGCCGTCACGGCCTCCGGAGCCGGGGTGGAGACCGGGGCGACCGCCGTGTCCGGCTTCGCCTTGCCGCCCGGTGTATCCTTCTCACTGACCATGCTGTGGTGCTCCAAAAAGGGACGTTGTCGAGAGAAAATCAGCAATGAACGCCGCGCACCGGATGGCCCGCGGCGACTGTCGGCCCCGAAGGGACGGCCCGCTCCGAAAACGCCGCCGGTGGTTGTCGGCGGCACCGTCATATGGGCTAACGAATGCGGTTGTCTTCGTCAAAGGATTTGCCATCAAAAAGAATATCAACGCTCAATTGTCGTTTCATAAATTTTCTTCCGTCAGATGTTCGGCAATCACCGCGTGCTGCTCGTGCAGGAAGAAATGGCCGCCGGGAAGCGTGCACAGGCTGAATCCCGCCCCGGCCAGCCGTTCCCACCCGGCGACCTCCGCCACCATGGCCTCGGTGTCCTCCGCCCCGGCGAAGGCCAGGATCGGCACCGGAAGCGGCGGCGGATCAGGTTCGAGGAACCCATCGGACATGGCGAAGTCGGCGCGCAGCATGGGCAGCATCAGCTCCATCAGGTCGTCGCAGGCCAGCACCTCGGGCGGGGTGCCGCCCAGCGCGGCGAGGCGGGCGCGGAAGTCCGCATCGTCCAGGCCATCGACGGGTGGCCGCCGCGACGGAAGGTGGGGCGCCCGGCGCCCCGACACCGCCAGCAGGGCGGGCGGGCGACCATGCGCCGCCAGCGCACGGGCGGTGGCGTAGGCCAGCGCCGCGCCCAGCGAGTGGCCGAACAGGATCAGCGGCCGTTCGCCCAGCGGCTCCAGCGCCGCCAGGAGGGCGGGTACGGCCTCCTCCACCCGGTGCAGCGGCGGCTCGCCGATGCGGCTCTCCCGTCCCGGAAGGCGCACGGCCAGCAACTCGGTGTCCGGCCCGACGTGCGACGCCCAGTCCCGGAAGACGGCGGCCCCGGCCCCGGCGTAGGGGAAGCAGGCCAGGGTGCGGCGCGGCGCCGAAGCCGTCCGGAAGCCTTGCAGCCAGGAGGGCAGGGTGGAGGACAGTGGCGAGGACAGGGGCGGGGCCATCACGCCGGCTCCAGCGCGAACAGGTGAGGGTGGCCGTGGCCTTCCTCGATGCGGCCCTCGTTCATGTGATAGACGCGGTCGGCGAGGCCGAACCAGCGCTCGTCGTGGGTCACGCAGATGACGATCTTGCCCAGGGCCTTCAACTCGGGGAGCAGTTCTTCGTAGAAGACGCGGCGGAAATGCGGGTCCTGGTCGGCGGCCCATTCGTCCAGCACGATGACCGGCTTGTCCTCCAACTGCGCGACCACCAGGGCGAGGCGTTTGCGCTGGCCGGTGGACAGGGCGACGGTGCTGAAGCCGCCGTCCGCGACCGTCACCTTGTCCTGCATCTCCAGCCGCTCCAGCAGGGCGCGGACGCGCGCCGGGTCAGGGTCGGCGACGCCGTAGAGGCGGCGCGACAGGTGGTAGTCGGAGAAGATGGCGGAGATCATGTCGCGGTAACTCTGCATCCGTTCCGCCGGCACCGGTTCCCCGTCGGCGAGGAGTTGGCCGCCGTCCAGCGGCATCAGCCCGGTCAGCAGGCGCAGCATCGTGGATTTGCCGGAGCCGTTGCCGCCGGTGACGAAGGTGATCTCGCCCGCCCGGAACTCCGCCGACAGCGGCCCCACGGCAAAGACGGGCGCGCCTGCGTCGTCGTGATAGGCGAAGGTGGCGTCGGTCAGCGCGATGCGCGTGGGCGGGCCGGGCAGCCGCTCCGTCCCCTTGTCCGGGGCGCTGCCGGCGGCGGCGCGCAGCCGTTCCTCCATAGCCTCGATGTTGGACAGGGCCATTTCGGTCTGGGCGACCAGCGGGGTGACGAAGGACACGGTGCTGACCGGCCCGACGATGAACAGCGCCGCCGTGGTCGCCGCCACCACCACCGTGTGATAGCCGGTGGTGAACAGCGGCACGACGAAGACCATCATGCCGATCAGCGTGTAGAACATCCCCTCGACCAGCGCGAAGTTGCGGCCCCACCGCTCCTTCATGTCGACGTTCACCGCCCGCGCCCGGGACGAGGCGTCGGCGAGGTCGCGGATCAGCCCGTCGCCGCGGCGGCGGTTCATCCGCACCTCCTTGAAGCCGCGCAGCAGGTCGGTCAGCCCGTCGAAGACGCGCGATTCCGCCGCCGCCGCCTCCATCATGTTGCGGCGCAGGCGCTGCACCCGCGCCACCTTCACGGCCACGGCGATCCCGGCGAAGGCGAAGGCCATCACACAGGCCAGCGGCGACAGCCAGGCCAGATAGACCGCCAGGAAGACCAGCATCACCGCCTGCTGCCCGCCGATCGCCAGAAGGGGCAGGGTCTGGGCCAGCGTCTGGGTGTCCTGGGTCAGCACGCCGTGCAGGGACGCCCGTCCGATGCGGTCCACGGTCACGAGGTCGGCGCGGCGCACCAGATCGAACAGGCGCAGGCGGATCTTGTGGATCAGCCGCTCGGCGTCCTGGGACGCGGTGACCAGAGCGTAATTGTGGGTCACCCCGAACAGCGTCACCGTGACCGCGTACATCACCAGAAGCCGCGGGCTGACGATGTCCTTGGCGGCGTCCTTGGCGGCGGCGTCGACCAGCCAGAGCAGCGCCGCGGTCGCGATCGCCGACAGGACGTTCATCAGGGCGAGCGTGCGCAGATTGTCCGGAAGCTCGCGCAGGACGATGGCGGCCAGCCTCATGATACGCCCTCCGTCTTATGGGCGAGTTCGGTCAGGCGGCCTTCCTCCATGTGCAGGCGGCGGTCGGCGACGTCGAAGTAATGGTCGTCGTGGGTCACCGCCACGATGGTCAGGCCGCGCCGCTTCAACTCCGGCACGACTTCCCGGTAGAACTTGAAGCGGAAATGCGGGTCCTGGTCGGCGGCCCATTCGTCGAAGATCAGGATCGGGGCCTTCTCCAGGATCGCCGCGACGAGGCCCAGCCGCTTGCGCTGGCCGGCGGACAGGTCGCGCCGTCCGAAGCGGTCGCCCTCCAGGGCGGTGACCCGCTCCATCTCCATCCAGCGCATCAGTTCGGCGGCCTCCACAGGGTTGATGGCGTCCTGGCCGTAGAGCCGGGCGAACAGGTGGAAATCGGCGAAGACGGTCGCCATCAGCTCGCGGTAGGCGGCGATGCGCTGCGGCCCGACCGGCACCCCGTCCACCGTGATCCGCCCGCGCAGCGGGTGGTAGAGTCCGGTCAGCAGCTTGATGAAGGTCGATTTGCCCGACCCGTTGCCGCCGGTGATGAAGATCACCTCGCCGCGCCGGATGGTCAGGTCGAAGGGGCCGACCGCGAAGGGCGGCTCGCCCGGCGGGGCGGGGAAGGCGAACTCCATCCCCTCCATCGTCACCTTGGCGAAGTTGACGGGCACCGGCAGGGCGGGGCCATCGCTCCCGGCCTCCGCCAACTCCGAAAGCTGGCCTTCCAGAGCCATCATGCGCCCGGCGGCGGCCTCCGCGGCGCTCATCACCGCCAGCGACTGCATCAGCCCGAAGACCGGGGCCGACATGAAGAAGATGGCGGCGGTGATCTTCACCAGCTCCGCCGAGATGGCGCTGGAGTAGGACGGCACGACGAAGACGACCACGCCCAGCATCAGGTTGAAGGCGCATTCGCCGAACACGAACTGCTGCCAGGTGTGCAGGTGCACCGCGCCTCGGGCGGTGATGGTGCGGCCGGAGACCGTGGCGAAGGCGTCGTTCAGGTCGCGGCTGCGGGCGCTGTTCAGCCGCTGTTCCTTGAAGCCGTCGAACAGGTCCGACACGCCTTCGAACAGGATGGCCTCCTCCGCCATCATGGCGCGCTGTCGCTCCTCCAGCGCGCGGCCCAGCCGGATGTAGAACCATGTCCCGGCACCGAGCAGCCCGCCGATCAGCAGGAAGGCGACCGGCGAGATGGTGGCAATGTAGAGCAGGATCGTCCCGGTCAGCAGGACCGAGCGCACGGTCAGCGCCAGGAACTGCGAATTCTGCGAAATGAGCTGGCTGCTCTGCGTCACGCTTTCGAACAGCGGGGTCTGGCCGAAGCGTTCCAGCTTCCACAGGTCGGCGCGGCGGATCTGGTCGAGCAGCCGCATGCGCAGGCTGTCCACCACCTCCTCCGCGTCCGCCGACAGGTGGGCGACCATGCGGCCTTCCAGGAGCATGTAGAGGAGGACGCTGGCGACGAAGGCGGCGGCCAGCGGCACGTTGACGAAGTCGGCCTTCTCCGCGGCGATCTCCTCCGCTCCCCGGTTGACCAGAGCCAGCACCAGCGTGGAGAAGAGGGCCGACCCCAGCGCATAGAGAACCAGACGGCGCAGCGGCGCCGGTCCCAGCCGTCCCAGCAAGCGGAGGAGGTTCATCGCGCGTGATCCTGCGGGGTGCCGTCGTCGATGCGGATGCGCAGCGCGTGGCGGTCCGGGTCGGCGAAGGCGCCGCGCCCGTGGAGCGCCTCGTGGTTGTTCATCGCCAGCAGGCTGTCGGACTCCATGAAGGTCTCCAGCCGCTGCGCCGGGTTGTCCAGTTCCGCCTGGAGGATGGCGAGCGCGCGGCGGACCTCCGGGGTGTCGTGCTCCGGTCGGGCGGCGAGGCCGCGGCGCAGCGTGTCGGTGCGGAAACGGATGAGCGGGCGGTCGCCGAAGACGGTGGCGAAGGTCACCTCCACCGCGTCGCGCGACCCGGTGCGGGTGAAGGTGGCGGGAATGCGGAAGGGCAGCGCCGTCCGCGACAGAAGGTCAAGCGCCCAGCGCCCCTCCTCGCTGCCGGCCAGAGCCGCGCGGACGCAGCGGGCGTCGCGCAGGCTGGACCGCCCGCCGCCGCAGGCCGCCGCCCGAGCGAAATAGAGCAGCATGTAGCGTTCGGGGTCCGGGAAATACTGGGTGTCGGTGTGGAAATCGGCCTCGTCCGCGTGCTCCGAGAAGGTGGAGGCGGCGCCGCTGCGCACCAGCTCGGGGCGGAGCTTGATGTCCCACACCACCTTGCGGTCGATCCGGTCGGTCGCGGTCGGCGCGCCGATGCCGACGGCCAGCGCGTAGAGCAGGCGGCGCCGGGTGTCGAGATCGTGACCGCCGAGATGGGCGCGGCGGATCAGCACGCCGCTGTGGCTGGTCTCCAGCCGGTCGCGGATCGCCGTGGCCAGGGCGGACAGGCCGGGCGCGGCCTCCGCCAGTTCGCCGCGCAGCTCGGTTTCCCGCCCGTCCGGGACGAGGGCGGCGGCGTCGGTTTCCGTCCCGTGGCGGGCGGACAGGACGGCCAGCGCACGCGCTGCCTCGGTGTCGGGCAGCGGCTCCACGCTGAACTCCCCGGTGCGGAAGCCGAGATCCTGGACATGGGTCAGCATGGTGGCTCCGGAGGCGGTCATCGGGAGAAAAGATCCGCGGCGGCGCACAGCATGTCGGCCTGCCCGGCGCGGGGAACCGGCGGCCAGCCGAAGCCCATGCGGCCGAGCAGCGCTTGCGTGCGTTCGGAGGTCAGCTCCTGCCGCCGCCCGCGCGCCTGGGGGGAGCGCCCGCTGTAAAGGCCGAAGCCCTCCAGCGTCTGGGCCAAGGCGCCGTCCATGTCGGGTTCGCCGATGGCGCGCTCCAGCCGGTCGAGCAGGGCGTCGAAGCCGACCGCCCGCACCGCCCCCGCCATCCCCGCCGCCGAGGTGACGAAATCGGCCAGCGTGTCCCGGCGGTGGTTCTCCACATGATGCGTCTCGTTGGCGAGGCCGGCGGCGCCGGCCAGCAGAGCCACCGCACGGGCCACGCGATCGACGTGGCAGAGCCAGACGTGGGAATCGTCGGGCACCACCCCCAGCCGCACGAAGGCGGCCAGTTGCCGGAAGAAGGCGTTGTCCCGCAGGTTCAACTGCAGCGGCCCGCCCTCCGCCGCGAAGACGACGTTGCCGACGCGGTGGATGCTGGCGTTGCGCAGATCGCCGCGCGCCGCCGTGACCAGCCGTTCCGCCTCCTGCTTGCTGCGGACGTAATAGTTCTCGTCGAGGACGTCCGGCACCGCGTCGTATTCGGTGACCAGTTTGAAGCCGTCCTCCGGCGCCTTGCCGGTGACCGACAGGGTGGAGATCAGGTGGAAGTCCGCCGGGTCGCCGCGCCGCGCGGCGGCGAGGTCGAGGAGCCGGCGCGTCGCCTCCACATTGTCGGCATGGAACTCCGCGTAATGGCCGAAATGATTGACGTTGGCCGCGCAGTGGAAGACCGCCCGCACCCCCTCCGCCAGCGCGCCGTGCACCGTGGGTGTGAGGCCCAGCCCGTCGCGGCGCAGGTCACCGGCCCGCACGGTCAGGCGCGGATCGCCGATCAGCGTGGCCCCGCCCGCCGCCCCGAAATAGCCGGCCAGCACGCGGCCGAGCCGGGCGTGGGCGGTCCGGTCATCGGCCCCGCGGACCAACGCAGTAACCCGCCGCGCCGGGTCGGACAGAAGTTCCCGCAGCAGGTACGCGCCGAGATAGCCGGTGGCGCCGGTCAGCAGCACCTCGCCGTAGTCGCGCCGCTCCGTCCCGTCGAAGGCGTCGTAGGCCGCGTTCCGTGCCTCATAGGCTTGCTGCTGCTCGGCCAGCGCGCGGTCGCGGGCGGCGTCGAAGGCGGGGAGGGTCGCCTGATAGTCCTGCCAGTGGGATCGGACGGCGGCGATCACCCGGTGCAGATGGTCCGGCTGGGGCCGCAGGCGCAGCGCGAATTCCGCCAGCGCTGGGGCTTCGTAGAGGTCGTTGATCTTGCAGGCGAATTCTCGACGCAGGCGGTTCACCACGGCGATCGCCCGCAGGCTGTCGCCGCCCAGCTCGAAGAAGCCGGCCTCGCGCCCCGGAACGGGCCGCTGAAGCTGCTCCGCCCACAGCTCCGCCACCCGCTGCTCCACCGCGTTGCGCGGCGGGGTGTAGGCGCCGGAGGCCGTGCCGTCGGAGGGCGCGTGGTTGGCCAGCGCCTGCAGCAGCGCCTTGCGGTCGACCTTGCCGGCCACCGTCACCGGGATCGCGGGCACCCGGATCACCGCCGCCGGCACCATGTAGGCGGGCAGCGCCGCAGCCGCATGGGCGGCCCAGGCGGCCTGCGTCGGTTCCGCGGCGTCGGGCGCGAGGCTGACGAAGGCCCACAGCGTTTGGGCACCGCCCGGCGGCGTGTCCACCAAGGCCACCGCCTGCTGCACGCCGGGATGAGCTTCCAGACGGTGCTCGATCTCGCCCAGCTCGACGCGCTGGCCGCGCAGCTTCACTTGGCTGTCCGACCGGCCGAGGACCAGCAGCTCCCCGTTGGGCAGCCAGCGGCCGAGGTCGCCGGTGCGGTAGCGGCGGCCCTTCGCCGTCTCCACGAAGGCGGCGGCGGTCAGGTCGGGCCGGTTCAGGTAGCCGATGGCCAGCCCCAGGCCGCTCAGCCAGACATGGCCGACGGCGCCGGGGGGAACCGGTTCGCCGTCCTCGTCCAAGATGTGGATGGCGGTGTTGGGCAGCGGGCGTCCGGCGCTCATCCACGGCGAGTACGGGGACAGGATGCCGATGCTGGCCGCGGCGGTGTTCTCGGTCGGGCCGTAGCCGTTGATGTAGCGCAGCCGGGCCGCGTAGTGCAGGGCGTCGGCGGCGTTGGGCGGCTCGCCCACCGTCATCAGGATGCGCAGGGTCGGCAGGTCCGCCTGCTCGAACAGCCGCAGGTAGGAGGGCGGCAGGGTGGCGGAGGTGACGCCCAGCCGTTCCATCTTGGCGCGCAGCCCGGCGGTGTCGTCCATCTCGGTACGGCGGATGGGAACCAGGGCGCCACCGGTCGCCCAGGTCATCACGGAATCGGAGATCCAGGCGTCGAAGGAGGGGGAGGAACTGAGGAGCGTCCGTTCGTCCGGCTGGACGCCCATCATCCGCGCCATCGACAGGCCGAGGTTCAGCAGCCCGCCGTGATGCAGCACGACCCCCTTCGGCACCCCGGTCGATCCCGAGGTGTGGATGATGTAGGCGGGATCGCCCGGCGTGCTGCGCGTGCCGGCCTCCGGCTCCTGAGCGTTTGCGGCGCGGAATTCTTCGGTCAGGGATTCCGGGCGAAGGACGGCGTAACCGGCCTGCGCCAGCGCGTCGGGCAGGGCATGGCCGTCCAGCGCCACGACGACGCGGATGGCGGCGTCGCGGGCGATGAAGGCCAGCCGGTCCTCCGGCAGGTCGCGGGTCAGCGGCAGATAGGCGGCCCCGGCCTTCCAGATCGCCAGCACCGCCTCGGGCAGGGCGGGCGAGCGCTCCGTCAGGACGCCGACCGCGTCGCCGGTCCGCAAGCCCTGCGTCAGCAGTGCGTGGGCCAGCGCGTTGGCACGGGCGTTCATCGCGGCGTAGCTGACCGCGCCGTCGTCGGTGATGAGGGCTGGGCGGTCCGGCTGCGAGCGCGCCAGCGCGGCGAACTGGTGGTGGAAGCAGCGAACCGGGTGCGGCATCGCCGGGCCGCGCTCCCACGCGGCGAGCAGCGTTTCCTCGTCCGGCAGCAGCGCGGGCAGCGGGTCGCCCGGCGTCTGCTGCGGATCGGCCAGCCGCCGCGCCCAGCCGGCCAGCCCCGCGGTCCAGGCCTGCGCGGTCTCCCGTTCGTAAAGGGCAGCGTTGGCGTAGAGCTGGAGGATCAGCCCGCCATCCGCCTGCCCCTCATGCACCAGGACGAGGTCCTGGGCGGGGGCGCTGTGGCGCAGCTCGTATTGGATGTCGTGGCCGTCAAACGTGTCGATGGCCGCGAAGCGAAGCCCGTCGCAGGGCGGGGCGGGCATCGCCGGATTTTCCGTCACCGCCAGATCGAACAGCGGGTAGCGGGCCGGATGATGCGCCTGCGGCTGGCTGCGGCGGAACTCCGGGTGGATGCGGGCGAAGGGCTGGCGGCCATGGCGCAACGCTTCCGCCAGACGGCCTTGCGTGGCCTTGACCGCCGATTCCAGCGGCTCGCTCCGGTCCACCCGGAAAGGCACCGGCAGCATGTTGACATAGTAGCCGACGACGCCCGCCTCCTCCGCCGTTTCGCGGGTGGAGGCGGCGGTGCCCATCAGGAACGCTGCCCGGCCGGTGCGGCGCCGCACCTCATGCGCCATCAGCGTCATCATCAGGGCGTGCAAGCTGGCGCCGTTGCGCCGGGCGAGGGCGCGCAACGCCTCCGCCACGTCCGGGGTGAGGCGGACGCGGTGGCAATGGCTTCCCTTGGCCGTTTCGGTGCTGCGCACCGGCGGACGGGTGTTGTCGAGCGGCCATTCCTCGAAGGCGGCGGGGTCGATCCCAGCGAGCAGGCGTTGCCAACGCTCCGCGTCCGCCCAGGCGGCCTCACCGGCGAGATAGGCTTCCTCCCGCGCGGCGGAGCGGCCGAAGCCGGGGGCGCGGCCGGGCAGGGACACCCCGCGCAGAATCGCCGCGAGGTCGTCCGCCAGCAGGCCGAGCGACATCCCGTCGCCGATGGAATGGTGCAGAGCCAGCCAGAACAGGGTGCCGCTGCCGTCCGCCACCCGCACCAGCCCGGCCCGCCACAGCGGCGGAGCGGCCATGGCGAAGGGCGCCGCCTGGCGTTTCCGGATGAGGTCGAGCGCGGCGGCGCGGTCGGAGGCCGTGACAGTTTCCAGGTCGGTGGTCGTGGTTTGGACGACACGGCGGAGCGTGCCGCCTTCGTCCTCTTGGAAACCGGTGCGCAACGCCTCGTGCCGCTCCGCCAGGGCGGTCCAGGCGGCTTGCCAGCGTTCGTCGGTCGGGACGTCGCCCTCCACCGACAGCGTCAGGGGGATGGTGAAGCCGCGGGTGTCCAGCCCGGCCTGCTCGGCCACCCAGAACTCCCGCTGGCCTTCGGTCGCGCGGTCGGATTCGGCGTCGGTTGGGGCATCCACGGGAGCTGTGGCGGCGAGGCGGGCGGCGAAACCGCGCAGGGTCGGCTCGGTGAACAGGTCGCGGGCGGAGACGGGGTGTCCCAGCTCCGCTTCCAGCGCGTGGGCGACGGCGATGGCGAGCAGGCTGTGGCCGCCGAGCGCGAAGAAATTGTCGTCGCGCCAGACCGGGCCGCGGCCCAACCGCTCCGCCCAGATGCGGGCGACGGTCTCCTCAAGCCGGCCCTGCGGCGCCATCCGCGCTCCTTGCGGGGCGTGGCCGGCGATCAGCCCTTGCAGCGCTGCGCGGTCCACCTTGCCCGACGCCGTCACCGGCACCGTTTCCACCGCGATCACCCCGGCCGGGATCATCACCGCGGGCAGCCGGTCGGCCAGCCAGCCGCGCCAGGAGTCCTCGGCTGGCACCGGCTTGCCGGGGATGGGGCGGACGAAGGCCCACAGGCTCTGCGCGGCGCCGGTCTTGCCCTGGACGAGGGCCACGGCCTGCGCGATGTCGGGGTGGGCGCCCAGCGCCTGTTCGATCTCGCCGAGTTCGATGCGGATGCCGTTGAGCTTCACCTGATCGTCGATGCGGCCCAGCACTTCCAACTCGCCGTCGGCCCGCCAGCGCCCGAGGTCGCCGGAGCGATAGTGCCGCCCGCGTCCCGTCCCGACGAAGACCGCCGCCTCCTGCTCAGGACGGTTCAGATAGCCGCGGGCGAGGTTGGCGCCGCCCAGCCAGATCTCTCCCACCGCGCCCGGAGGCACCGGGTGGCCCGCCGCGTCGCGGATGTGCACCGACGTGTTGGGAAGCGGGCGCCCAACGGGCAGGAAGCCCCGGTCCTCCGTGCCCAACAGCCCCATGGCGCTGGTGATGGTGTTCTCGGTCGGGCCGTAGGCGTTGTAGTAGCGCAGCCGCCCGGCGTAGGTCCGGACGTCGGCCGCAAGGGGCGCCTCGCCGCCGGTCACCAGGATGCGCAGCGACGGCAGGTTCGCCCCGTCGAACAGGCGCAGATAGGTCGGGGTGAGGTCGGCAACGGTCACCCGCTGCTCCGCCAGGAAGGCGATCAGGCGCGCCGGGGCGCTCAGCACCTCGTAGGGCACGGCGCAGAGCGCCGCCCCGGCGGCCAGTGGCACGCCGATGTCCGACAGCGACACGTCGAAGGAGGGCGAGGCGAACATCAGCGTCCGATCCTCGGCGGTCAGGCCGAAGGTTTCGACGGCTCCCAGCACCATGTTTACGTAGGCGCCGTGACTGACCGGCGTGCCCTTGGGGCGGCCGGTGGAGCCGGAGGTGTAGAGGATGTAGGCGGTGTCCTCCGGTCCGGTCGTAGCCTGTGGACGCGGGGCTTGCGGGCGGTGGGCCTGCGCCGTGCGGAAATCGGCGGAGAGGTCCTCCGGACGCAGAAGGGGCAGGGGGGACAGCGCGTCGGGCACCGCAGCGCCGTCCAGCGCCAGCAGCAGGGCCGCCCCGGCGTCTCCGGCGATGAAGGCCAGCCGTTCCGCCGGCAGATCGGCGGCGAGCGGCAGATACACCGCGCCCGCCTTCCAAACGCCGAGAAGCGCAGCGGGAAGGTTCGGCGAGCGGCCGGTCAGCACGCCGACCACGCTGCCGCGCTCCGCCCCGCGTCCCCGCAGGGCGTGGGCAATGGCGTTGGCTTCCGCCTCGACGGCGCGGTAGGTCAGGACGCGGTCGGGGGCGATGACCGCCGGGCGTCCGCCCTGGCCGGTGCCGGGACGGTCGATCAGCCGCTCGAACAGCGCGTGGAAGGGCAGCGCCGGGCGCTCCACCGCCGGGCCGTGTTCCCACGCCGCGAGCGTCGCCTCCTCCTCCGGCAGCAGGGCGGGTGGCGACACGTCGGCGCGGGCGGCGTCGCCGCCCAGCCAGCGCGCCCAGCCGGCCAGCGCGTCGAACCAGCGCTCCGCCGTGTCCTTGGCGTAGAGTGCCGCATTGACGTGCCATTGCAGCAGCAGCCCGCCGTCGGCCAGCCCTTCATGGATCAGCACCATGTCCTGTCCGGGCGAATGGCCGGTGCGCTCGTAGGCCGGCCCGTCGCCATCGGGGCGGACGAGGCGCAGCGGGCCGGCGGCGGGCACGCTCTGCGGATTCTCCGTCACCGCGATGTCGAACAGCGGGTAGCGGGCCGGGTCGCGTTGCTGCGGGCGATCCGTCCAGAAGCCGTGGCAGATCCGCGCGAAGGGCAGGCGGGCGTGTTGCAGCGCCCTGGCCAGAGCCGCCTGGGTGGCGCGCAGCTCCGCCCCGAATGGGGTGTCGGCAGCGGGATGCAAGGCCAAGGGCAGCATGTTCACGCCGTAACCGACGACCCGCGCGTCCTCGGCGGTTTCCCGGATGTCGCCGGTCGTGCCGATGGTGACGGCGCCGCGCCCGGTGCGTCGCCGCACCTCGCGCGCCAGCAGGGTCAGCAGAACGGCGTGCAGGCTGGCCTCGTGCCGGCGGGCGACCGTCTTCAGCCCCGAGGCGGTGGCCGGGTCCAACCGCAACTCGAAGCGATGGCTGCCCGGTGCTGCCGTGGCGGCGCGTGGCGTGTCGAGCGGCCAGTCGTCGAACGCCTCGGCGGGCAGAGCGGACAGCAGGTCCCGCCAATGGGCCTCGTCCGTCGCGCGGTCCCGGCCGTCCAGATAGCGCCGCTCGCGGGCGGCCATGGCGGTGTAGCGGGTGGGCCGAAGAGGCAGGGTCTCACCCGCCAGCAACGCGGTCAGTTCCTCCAGCAGGATGCCGACCGAGCGTCCGTCGCCGATGGAATGATGGATCGCCATCCAGAACAGCGCCGCGCCGCCGTCCGTCAGCGTCACCAGCCCGGCGCGCCACAGCGGCGCGGTCGCCATGACGAAGGACTGGCCCTGGCGGCCGCGAATGTGGGCCAGTGCCGCGGCGCGGTCGGGTTGCTTGGACAGCTCCGGGGTGACGTCGATGGTGGGGGTGATGTGGCGGCGCAACCGCCCTTCGGCGTCCTCCGCGAAGCTCGTGCGCAACGCCTCGTGCCGCTCGGCGAGCGCCGTCCAGGCGTTCGACCAGCGGGCCGCGTCCGGCATATCCCCCTCCACGGCGCGGATCACCGGGATGATGAAGGGCCGCGTGTCCAGCCCCGCCGCCTCGGCCACCCAGAATTCGCGCTCCCCTTCGGTGGCGAGGTCGGACTCGTCCGCGTCGGCCTGCGGCGCATCTGCCTCGCTCAGCTCCGCCACTTTGCGGGCGAAGCCGGCCAGGGTCGGGGCGGCGAACAGGGCGCGCGCCGGGACGGCCACACCCAGCTCCTGGGACAGCCGGTGCGCGATGGTCACCGCCAGCAGGCTGTTGCCGCCGAGCGCGAAGAAATTGTCGGTGCGCGCGACCTCCTCGCCCAACAGGCCGCCCCACAGGGCGGCAATGCTGTGTTCGAGCCCGTCCCGCGGCGCCTGCCGCTTCGCCGTGGTGGCATCGCCATGGGCGTATGCGAGGCGGAGCAGGGCGTCTCGGTCGATCTTGCCCGCGGGCGTCAGGGGAATGCTGTCCACCGCCGTCACGCTGGCCGGCACCATGAAGGCGGGCAGACGGTCGGCAAGGAAGGCGCGCCACGCCTCCTCGTCCGGCAGGGCAGCGCCGTCCTTGGCGCGGACGAAGGCGCGCAACGCCTTGGTGCCCTCCGCCGCGGCGTCCACCAGCACGACGGCCTGCGCGGCGGCGGGATGGGCCAGCAGGTCCTGCTCGATCTCGGCAAGCTCGACGCGCTGGCCGTGCAGCTTCACCTGATGGTCGATGCGTCCGCACAGGACCAGTTGGCCGTCCGCCGTCCAGCGCCCGAGATCGCCGGTGCGGTAGAAGCGGCCCTCCGCCGTCTCGACGAAGGCGCGGGCGGTCAGGTCGGGGTTGTTGAGGTAGCCGCGGGCCAGTCCAACCCCGCCCAGCCACAGTTCTCCCGGCAGGCCCGGGGGAACCGGCGTGCCATCCGGACGGCGCAGCGTGACGCGGGTGTTGGGCAGCGGGCGCCCGGCGGGCACCGGCCCGCCGCGTCCGCTGTCCGGCAAGATGGGGCCCATCGACACGAGGATGCTCGCCTCGGTGGGGCCGTAGGCGTTCCAGAAGGCCAGATCGGCGGCGTGGTGGCGGGCGTCGTCGGCGTTCGGCGCCTCACCGCCGGTCAGCAGGACTCGCAGGCCGCGGAACGGCTTCTCCTGGCTGACCCGCAGGTAGGACGGGGCGTGGAAGGCCACGGTCACGCCCAACGCCGCATAAGCATCCTTCAGCGCCCAGGGATCGTCGCGCAACTCCGGCGGCACCGGCACCAGCGCCATCCCGTGCAGCAGCGCCAACCCGAGTTCCCACAGCGAGGCGTCGAATCCCGGCGTTGCCGCCAGCGCCATGCGGTCGTCGGCCCGCAGGCTGACCGTCTCCCCGGTCGCCAGCGCGGCGTTGACGAAACCGTCGTGACGGACCGCCACGCCCTTCGGATGCCCGGTCGTGCCGGAGGTGTAGATGATGTAGGCAAGGTCGTCCGGCGCCCCGGCCACGACGGTCGGTGCGGCGGACCCTTCGAGGATCTCGGGGCGGATCAGCGTCGGCACGGCCTCGGCCAGGGCGGGCGGGACGGGCTGGCCGTCCAGCGCGATCAGCAGCCGGACGCCGGCGTCGCGGACCATGTAGGCCATGCGCTCCGGCGGCAGGTCGTGGGCCAGCGGCAGATAGGCCGCCCCGGCCTTCCAGACGCCGAGCACCGCCGCGGGCAGGCCCGGCGCGCAGCCGGTCAGCACCGCCACGGCGTCCTGCCGCGCCACGCCGCGGCCCAGCAGGGCGGCGGCGATGCGGTCGGCGTCCCGGTTCAGGTCGCCATAGGTCCGCACGCCGCTGCGGGTGACCACGGCGGGGCGATCCGGCTGGTGGGCGGCGATTTCAGCGAACAGCTCATGGGCGCGGCGGGCCGGGCGGGGACGCTCCTCGCCAAACTCCCAACGCTTGAGCAGGACCGACTCCTCCGGGAGCAGGGCGGGCAGCGGGGAGTCCAGGCGCGTCGGGTCGGCGGCCAGCCAGCGCGCCCAGGCGGCGAAGGCGGCCAGCCAGGAGCGCGCGGTGGTCTCTGTGTAAACGTCCGGGTTCCACAGCAGCGCCAGTTCCAGCCCGTCGCCACCCTCCGCCGTTACCGGCTCGTGGCTGAAAGCGAGGTCGAGGCCGGCGGCGGGGTGGGCGAGCGCGCCGGGCAGGCGTCGTGGGGACAGCGACAGGCCGCTGACCGGATCGGCGCTGGTCCGTGGCGGGTTGGCGGTCAGCGACACCGCGAAGAGGTTGGGCCGGGCGGGCGGCAGAGCGTCGGGGTGGCGCTGGCGGAATTCACGCTGGATCAGATTGGCGGGCAGGCCGGCGTGTCCGACCGCCTCGGTCAGCGCGTCCTGGGCGGTGCGGACCTGTGCGGCCAATGCCGCCGTGGTGCCCGGAAGAAGGACCGGCACCAGATTGACGAAATGCCCGACGGTGTCCTCCGCTCCCGCCGGGCGCAGGGAGACGCCGGTGCCCAGGATCAGGTCGGACCGCCCGCCGCGCCGCCGCGCCTCCGCCGCCAGGATCGCCAGCAGCAGGCCGTGCAGGCCGACGCCCTGCGCCTTCGCGATGGCTGCAAGGGCCGCGGTGGTCGCGGCGTCCAGCCGCTCGGCCAGGGGCGGGGCGGAACGACCGCCGGGCGTGGTGGGGCGCGGCTGGTCGAGCGGAAGCTCTTCGAACGCCTCCGGCGGCAGGGCGTCCAGTTTGGCTTGCCAGAAGGCGCGGTCCTGCGCCGCCCGGTCGGAACGGAGATGGCGCGCCTCGTCCCGCGCCGCCAGCGCGATTCCGTGCGCCGCCGGGGGCAGGGGGCGGCCCAGCAGCAGGGACAGAACGTCCTCCTGCACGGTGCGGGCGGACTGGCCGTCCACCACGGCGTGGTGCAGCACGAACCAGAACAGCGTCTCGTTGCCGGACTCGATGAGCATCAGGCCGGCGCGGGCCAGCGGTGCCTCGCTCAGGGCGAAGGGCGTCTCGGCATAGCCGGCGATCAGTTCCCGCGCCTCCTCCGGGAGGTGACAGCGGTCGATGGAGAAGCCGGCTGCGGGCGGCAGGGCGGCGGTGGGAACCGTGCGCCAGCGCACCCGTCCGTCGGCGTCGGCGTGGAAGGCGGTGCGCAGGGCCGGGTGACGCTCCAGCAGAGCGGCCCAGGCGGCGCGCCAGCGCTCCACCTCCGGAACGGGGCCGCGCACCGACAGGGCGCGCACGACGTGCGACCCGGCGGCGGCGAGGCCGAGCTTGGCGGCGACCCAGAAATCCTCCTGTCCGGCGGTGGCGGGACCTTCGCCCAGGTCCGGCGGCTCGGTGTCCTCTCCCTTCTGTTCCGCGATGCGGCGGGCCAGCGTCTCCACCGTTCGGGAGGCCAGGATCACCGGCACCGTCACCGGATGGCCGAGCGCGTGGAGGCGCTGCCCGACCGCGATGGCGAGCAGGCTGGTGCCGCCGATGGCGAAGAACGGGTCGTCCCGCATCACCGGGCGGGTGTCCAGCACCTCCTCCCACACCGTGGCAATGGCCCGTTCCAGATCGCCTTGCGGCGGTGTTCCGCCCGTGCCGCGCCCCGCGGTCAACGCCTCTTCGGCGAGCGTCAGCAGGGCGCGGCGGTCGGTCTTGCCGGCGGAGCTGATCGGCATGCGGGCCACGGCCTTCACCCGAGCGGGCACCATGTAGGCGGGCAGGCTGCGGCCGAGGAAGGCGCGCCAGTCTTCCGACTGGGCCGCCTCCGGATCGGCGCTCTCAACGATGGCGGTCAGGCGGCCCTGGTGCTGAACGGCGGCGGCGCGGCTGACCAGCGGGTGGCGCAACAGCGTCCGCTCGATCTCGCCCAGCGACACCGACTGCCCGGACACCTTCACCATGTCGTCGGCGCGGCCCAGCGTCTCCAGGTCGCCGTCTCGGTTCCAGCGTCCCAGGTCATGCGTGCGGTAGGCGCGCCCGAAGCGTGTCTCGACGAAATTCTCCGCCGTCAGCTCGGGCTGGTTCAGGTAGCCGCGCGAGACGCCCCGTCCGACGACATGGATCTCACCGACCGCGCCGCCGGGCACCTCATTGCCATGGCGGTCGAGCAGATGGACGGCGTTGTTGGTGAAAGGCCGCCCGCTGGGCAGCGGGCCGTCGCCGTCCGGATTCACCTTGTGCATGCAGATGGTGCCGCAGACCTCGGTGGCGCCGTGCATGTTCCAATAGTCGAGATGGCGGGCGTAATGCCGCGCGTCGTCGGGGTTGGGCCGTTCCCCGGCGGTCAGGATCATGCGCAGCCCCGCCGGCACGGCGCCACGCAGCAGCCGCAGGTAGGACGGCGTGAACAGCGCGATGGTCACGCCCAACCGGGCCATATGGTCGAGCAGCCGGGCCGGATCGTCGATCAGCGCGCGTGAGGCCGGGACGTAGGCGGCCCCCGAGAGCAGCGGCAGGCACAGCTCGCGGAATCCCAGGATGAAGCCGGGGGAGGTGGACAGCAGCACCCGGTCGCCCGGCCCGACGCCCTGCGCCTCCGTGTGGCCGAGCGCCAGATTCACGCAGGCGTCGTGCTGGATCAGCACGCCCTTCGGCTGGCCGGTGGACCCGGAGGTGAAGAGAATGACCGCCAGTCCGCTTGCCAGCCCGTTCACCGGGCCGGACCGATCCGGGCGTTCCGTCGCCTTGGCGAGGCTGTCGCCGTCCAGGGCTTCGGGGCGCAGGACGGCCTGCGGCCGCTCCGGCCGGCCGTTGGCGGCCAGGGCATCGGTCAGCGCGTCCGGCGGGGCCACCCCGTCCAGCGCGATCAGCAGCCGCATCCCCGCTTGCCGCGCCATGTTCGCCAGCCGCTCCGCCGGCAGGTCGGCGACCATCGGAACATAGACGCCGTCCGCCTTGAGGATGCCGAGGAACGCCTGCGGCAGCGCGCCCGACCGCTCCGTCAGCACGCCGACCGGCTCTTCCCGATGCAACCCGAAGGCCAGCAGCGCGTGGGCCAGCGCGTTGGCCGCCGCGTCCAACCCGGCGTAATCCAGGGTTCCGTTCTCCGTCACAACCGCCGGGGCGGTGGGATGCCGGTCCGCAAGCCGTTCGAATCCCTCATGCAGACGAAGATCGGGCCAAAGTCTGACCGGCCCGAAGCTGTTGGACAGATGAAGGTGTTCGGTGGGGAGGTGCGGCGTGGTGTCGGGCATCGAAGTCCCCACAATTCCTTCGGCGTTGCAATGATCCGACGGGACAATTTGCGACGAGTTTTTACAGAAACGTCATATGCGTCCCAAAAAGGGATTAGGTCGCCGAGAATACGTCCTAAAAGGGGATTGTCAACGCATGATGCAACTCAAAGAAATTTTGACAGAAGAGAAAGCCACATTACGAATGCGGAATGCTATCGACACACCAACGTGTGGTTATCCTGCTTTGGCGAGGGTTGCTCCGATCGTGGCGGGGCAGACGGAGCGCGGCGGCTCATCAAAGGTTGCAGCGCTCGCTGGCACGACGAAACCCCTCCCCATCCTGTTGATGGAAAGCGCTTTCACATCACAGGTGGAGGGATCGGATGAGCAAGGCGGAATCCAAGAAGCAGCAGATGGCCGCCGGCGCGGCGCTGGCGGCTAAGCGCGGCGAGCAGCCGGAGTCCAGTCTGCGCGGCGCGTCGAAGGACATGGCGAAATCGATGAGCGAAAAGGAACTGCGGGAGATGGCGTCCGCCAAACGCAAGGACCTGCCCACCCGCGGTTCGAAGGACGATGCCAAGGAGTGAGGGAGGCCGGCTCAGCGGACACTGACGGGGGCACTCCCCGTCAGTTCTGCTCCTGCGGACGGAAGGTGGCGACGCGGTACGCGTACCAGCCGGCGAAGGCGGCGATGACCAGCTTGGCCACCGGGTCCATCCAGCCCGACACCTTGTCGTATTGGCCCTCCAGCAGATAGCCGGCGCCGGCCAGGACCAGCGACCACAGGGCCGTTCCGAGGGTCGAATAGACCAGGAAGCGCACCAGCCCCATCCCGGCGATCCCGGCGGGGACGGAAATCAGCGTGCGCACCGCCGGGATCAGCCGCCCGATCAGCACCGATGCCGCGCTGTGGCGGCGGAACCAGCCCGTCGCCTCGTCGACCTGCGCGGGAGCCACGGTCAGCCAGCGGCCATGGCGGGCAGCCAGCCGCTTCAGCCGCTCGCTGCCCAGCCACCGCCCGGCGTAGTACCAGAACAGCGCTCCGGCCACCGACCCCACCGTGCCCGCCAGCACCACCAGCGGCAGGCTGAGGTCGCCGCGGGCGGCGACGAAGCCGGCCAGGGGCATGATGAGTTCCGATGGGATGGGCGGAAAGACGTTCTCCAGCAGCATCAGAAGCGCGATGCCGGCGTAGCCGCCGCCTTCGACCATGTCTGCGATCCACTCGAACACGCGATCCTCCGCTTCCGGTTGCCTGGATAACCCGCCGGCGCCGTGGGAGTTCACCGGCTCTCCCAACGAGGGAGGGTGGATGGCGCCATGACCTTTCGTATCGCTTTCACTTTTTTCGTATTGCGGCCCGTCGAACCCTCGGCTACCGTTTGAAACGAAAACAAAGGCGCAGACCGCAAGGGGCGGGCGCACAGCGGAGAGGAGGGATGGATGGCCGGGGTCTACGACCTTGCCATCGTCGGCGGCGGCATCAACGGCTGTGGCATCGCGCGCGATGCCGCGGGGCGGGGCTGCTCCGTCTATCTGTGCGAACAGAAGGATCTGGCGTCGGGCACGTCCTCGGCCTCGACCAAGCTGATCCACGGCGGCCTGCGCTACCTGGAATATTATGAGTTCCGGCTGGTCCGCGAGGCGCTGCGCGAGCGCGAGGTGCTGTGGCGCATGGCGCCGCACATCATCTGGCCGCTGCGCTTCGTTCTGCCCCATCTGCCCGGCCTGCGGCCCTCCTGGTTCCTGCGGCTGGGCCTGTTCCTCTACGACCATCTCGGCGGGCGGGAGAGGCTGCCGGGCACGCGCGGGCTCGATCTGCGCGGCGATCCGGCGGGAAAGCCGCTGAAGCCCGGTTTCGGTCGCGCTTTCGAATATTCGGATTGCTGGGTCGACGACGCGCGTCTGGTGGTCCTGAACGCGCAGGACGCCGCCCGCATGGGCGCGACGATCCGCACCCGCACCCGCTTCCTGGGCGCTGTCCGCGAGGATGGCCTCTGGACCGTGACGGTGGAGGACACACGCAGCGGCCAGCGCAGCAGCATCCGCGCCCGCGCCCTTGTGAACGCCGCCGGCCCCTGGGTGTCGGAGGTGATGCGGCAGGGGGCGCGGTCCACGGTGGACGCGCGCATCCGTCTGGTCCAGGGCTCGCACATCGTGGTGCCGAAGCTGTTCGACCACGACCGCTGCTACATCTTCCAGAACGCCGACAAGCGCATCGTCTTCGCCATCCCCTACGAGCGCGACTTCACCCTGATCGGCACCACCGACAACGACTACCAGGGCGATCCGGCGGACGTCCGCGCGTCGGAGGCGGAGATCGCCTATCTCTGCGCCGCCGCCGGCGATTATTTCGCCAAGCCGGTGACGCCCGCCGATGTGGTGTGGACCTATTCCGGCGTCCGCCCGCTGTACGACGACGGCGCCTCGACGGCGCAGGCGGCGACCCGCGACTATGTGCTGGCGCTCGACGCGCCGGGTGACGGCAAGGCGGCGCTGCTCAACATCTTCGGCGGCAAGATCACCACCTACCGCCGTCTGGCCGACGCGGCCATCGCCAAGCTGGCGCCCTTCCTGCCGAAGCTCGCACCCGGAGCTTCGGACTGGAGCAGCGCCGGCACCCTGCCGGGCGGCGATTTCCCGGTGGACGGCGGGGCGGCGCTGGCCGCCGAGCTGCGCGGGCGGGCGCCCTTCCTGACCCAGCCGCATCTGGAGCGGCTGGTGCGCACCTACGGCACCCGCGCCCGCCGGATTCTCGACAGCGCCGCACGGCCGGAGGATCTGGGCCGCGACTTCGGCGGGACCCTGACCGAGGCCGAGGTCCGCTATCTGATGACGGAGGAATGGGCGGAGACCGCCGAGGACGTGCTGTGGCGCCGGACCAAGCTGGGGCTGCGGCTGGACGCCGCCCAGACCCAGGCGCTCGACGCCTTCATGACCGAGGAGCGCAGCCGGAGGGAGAGGGCATCCGACGCCGCCGAATAGGGGGCGTGGAACAGCGGCTGAAAACACAGCGACAAGAACCATCTCAATAAAGAAAAAATGAATATTGGGGAGGAAGGCCGGTGGGCTTGGTTCTGGACAAGGTCAGCAGGCATGTCGGCGGCCACGTTCACCTGGAGAACGTGTCGCTGAGCCTGGAGCGTGGGTCGCTGAACGTTCTGCTGGGGCCGACCCTGTCGGGCAAGACGTCGCTGATGCGGCTGATGGCCGGGCTGGACGTGCCCAGCGCCGGGCGTGTGCTGGTGGACGGGGTGGACGTGACGGGGCGGCACGTCCGCGAACGTTCCGTCGCCATGGTCTACCAGCAGTTCATCAACTACCCCTCCCTGACCGTCTACGAGAACATCGCCTCGCCCCTGCGGGTCGCCCGCCGGCCCAAGGACGAGATCGACCGCAAGGTGCGGGAGGCCGCGCGCCTGCTGAAGCTGGAGCCCTACCTGCACCGCACGCCGCAGCAGCTGTCCGGCGGCCAGCAGCAGCGCACCGCCATCGCCCGCGCCTTGGTGAAAGAGGCGCAGCTCGTCCTGCTCGACGAGCCGCTGGCCAATTTGGATTACAAGCTGCGCGAGGAGCTGCGGGAGGAGCTGCCGAAGATCTTCGCCGCGACCGGCGCCGTCTTCGTCTACGCGACGACGGAGCCGGCGGAGGCGCTGCTGCTCCGCGGCAACACGGCGACGCTGTGGGAAGGGCGGCTGGCGCAGTTCGGGCGCACGCCGGACGTCTACCGCCGCCCGGCCAACCTGACCAGCGCGCGCGTCTTCTCCGACCCGCCGCTCAACACCATGCGGGTGCACAAGCGCGGCTTGCAGATCGTTCTGGCGACGGGCGAGCATGGGCCGGCGCGCGGCGTGCTGGCGGAGCTGCCGGACGACGACTACACCATCGGCTTCCGCGCCGACCACCTGCACCTGACGCGGCCCCACGCCGACGCGCTGTGCTTGAGCGGTGCGGTGGCGGTCAGCGAGATCACCGGCTCCGAGAGCTTCGTCCACATCGACCTGCCGCGCACCGATGGCGGAACCGACCGCTGGGTCGCCGTCACGCGTGGCGTGCTGGAGGTCGAGCCGGGCGAGCGGATCGAGTGCTTCATCGACCCGCGGCGGCTGTTCGTGTTCGGCCATGACGGGCGGCTGGCCGCGGCGCCGCCGCTGGTCATGGCGGCGTGACGGGAGGGCGGACGGCATGGCGCGCATCGACCTTCAATCCCTTGGCCACAGCTACACCCCCAACCCGAAGAGCGACGACGACTACGCGCTGAAGCCGATGACCCATGTGTGGGAGCAAGGCGGCGCCTACGCGCTGCTCGGGCCGTCGGGCTGCGGCAAGACCACGCTGCTGAACATCATTTCCGGCCTGCTGACCCCCAGCGAGGGGCGGGTGCTGTTCGACGGCAAGGACGTGACGGCCCTGCCGACCGAAGCGCGCAACATCGCCCAGGTCTTCCAGTTCCCCGTCGTCTACGACACCATGACGGTCTACGAGAACCTCGCCTTCCCGCTGCGCAACCGCGGCCTGCGCGGGGCGCCGCTCGACGCGCGGGTGCGGGAGATCGCCGGGCTGCTCGACCTGACGGCGGACCTGAACCGGCGTGGGCGGAACCTGACCGCCGACGCCAAGCAGAAGATTTCGCTGGGGCGCGGGCTGGTCCGCCCGGACGTGGCGGCCATCCTCTTCGACGAGCCGCTGACCGTCATCGACCCCCATCTGAAATGGGAGCTGCGGTCGAAGCTGAAGGCGCTGCACCGCGCGCTCGACCTGACGATGATCTACGTGACCCACGACCAGACGGAGGCGCTCACCTTCGCCGACAAGGTGGTGGTGATGCATGACGGGCGCGTCGTGCAGGTGGGGCGCCCGCAGGAGCTGTTCGAGCGCCCGGCCCACGTCTTCGTCGGACATTTCATCGGATCGCCGGGCATGAACGTCCTGCCGGCCGAGGTGTCGGGCCGCGCCGCGCGGGTCGGCGGGCACGTCATCGCGCTGCGCCGCGGCTTTCCAGCCCTGAATGGCGGAGCAAAGATCGAGATCGGCGTGCGGCCGGAATTCGCCACGCTGGCGCCCGCCGGGGCCGGCGGCGTGCCGGTGCGGGTGCGCCGGCTGGACGATCTGGGGCGCACGCGCATCGCGCGGGTGGAGCTGTCGGGCCTGCCGATGGCGGCGACGGTGCCGGAGGATCTGACGCTGGCGGGGGACGAGGCGTCGCTGCTGCTCGACCCCGCCATGGTGCATGTCTACGCGGACGGAACGCTCGTGGAAGGGGAGGCGGCGTGATGGATAAACCCGTCAACCAGGGGGCATGGCTGCTGGTCCTGCCGGTTCTGCTGATCGTCGCCTTCTCGGCCATCCTGCCGCTGATGACGGTGGTCAACTACTCGGTGCAGGACACCTTCGGGAACAACCAGTTCTTCTGGAACGGCATCGGCTGGTACCAGGAGCTTCTCGACCCCTCCACCGACCTCGGCGGGCGCTTCTTCGACGCGCTGTGGCGCAACCTGCTGTTCTCGCTGCTGATCCTGCTGATCGAGGTGCCGCTGGGCATCGCCGTGGCTCTGAGCATGCCGCGCCACGGCTGGCGGGTGGCGGCGACCCTGGTGGTGCTGGCGCTGCCGCTGTTGATCCCGTGGAACGTCGTCGGCACCATCTGGCAGATCTTCGCCCGCGAGGACATCGGCCTGTTGGGCTGGGCGGTGAACCGGCTGGGCATTCCCTACAACTACACGGCGGACCCGCTGTCAGCCTGGGTGACCATCGTGACGATGGATGTCTGGCACTGGACCTCGCTGGTGGCGCTGCTCTGCTACGCCGGCCTGCGCTCCATCCCCGACGCCTTCTATCAGGCGGCCCGCATCGACGGGGCGTCGCGCTGGGCGGTGTTCCGCAACATCCAATTGCCGAAGATGCACCGGGTGCTGCTGATCGCCGTGCTGCTGCGCTTCATGGACAGCTTCATGATCTACACCGAGCCCTTCGTCGTGACCGGCGGCGGTCCCGGCAACTCGACGACCTTCGTATCGATCGACCTCGTGAAGCTGGCGCTGGGGCAGTTCGACCTGGGCAAGGCGGCGGCGCTGTCCATCGTCTACAACCTGATCATCCTGGCGGTCTGCTGGGTCTTCTACACGGTCATGACCCGCATGGACGCGCAACGGAACTAGCAAAGGAAACGGGCCATGCTGCGCGCACGGATCGTCCTCACGCTCTACATCCTGTTCCTGATGCTGCCGATCTACTGGCTCGTGAACATGAGCCTGAAGACGAACACCGAGATCGTCAGCGGCCTGACGCTGTGGCCGCACACCCTGACCTTCGAGAATTACCGGCGGATCTTCACCGATTCGTCCTGGTATTCGGGCTATCTGAACTCGCTGCAATATGTGGCGCTGAACACGGTGCTGTCGATCGCGCTGGCTTTGCCGGCGGCCTACGCCTTCTCGCGCTACCGCTTCGTCGGCGACAAGCATCTGTTCTTCTGGCTGCTGTCCAACCGCATGGCCCCGGCGGCGGTCTTCGCGCTGCCCTTCTTCAACCTCTATTCCGCCATCGGGCTGTTCGACACGCCGCTGGCCGTGGCTCTGGCCCACTGCCTGTTCAACGTCCCGCTGGCGGTGTGGATTCTGGAGGGCTTCATGTCCGGGGTACCGCGGGAGATCGACGAGACCGCCTATCTCGACGGCTACAGCTTTCCGCGTTTCTTCGTGAAGATCTTCATGCCGCTGGTGGCCAGCGGGATCGGCGTCACCGCCTTCTTCTGCTTCATGTTCAGCTGGGTCGAGCTGCTGCTGGCGCGCACCCTGACCTCGGTGGACGCCAAGCCCATCGCGGCGACGATGACGCGCACCGTCTCGGCCTCCGGTATGGACTGGGGGCTGCTGGCGGCGGCGGGGGTGCTGACCATCCTGCCCGGCGCGCTGGTGATCTGGTTCGTGCGCAACTACATCGCCAAGGGCTTCGCCCTGGGCCGCGTCTGACGGGAGGGAGGACGCCGCCATGGACACCGTCACCGAACATCTCGCCTGGATGGCCTGGACTTGGCAGACCGGCGCCTTCTTCGCCGTCATCGCCGGGCTGCTGACCCTGCTGACCGTCCTGGCGCTCAACCGGCCGGAGGTGGCGCGCCCCGGCGTGCTGGGCATCACCACGACGCGCGGCGACCGGCTGTTCATCACGCTGCTCGGCAGCGCCTTCATCCACCTCGCCTGGCTGGGGCTGGTGGGCGGGGAGGTGCACTACGCGACCGCGCTTTCGCTTCTCTACGCCGCGGCGGTCTTCCGCTGGGTGTGACGGCCGGCCTGTGTCGGCCGGAACGGGCCTATAACAATGGAAACGGGAGGAATAAACGATGCGTACCCTGTATCTCGCCTCCGCATCCGCGGCGGCGCTTCTTCTGTCATCAGCCCCGGCCTTCGCCGACATCGAGGCGGCCAAGCGCTGGATCGACAGCGAGTTCCAGCCTTCGACCCTGTCGAAGGAGGATCAGCTGAAGGAAATGCAGTGGTTCATCGACGCCGCCAAGCCCTTCGCCGGGATGGAGATCAACGTCGTCTCCGAAACCATCACCACCCATGAGTACGAAGCCCGGACGCTCGCCAAGGCCTTCAGCGAGATCACCGGCATCAAGCTGCGCCACGACCTGATCCAGGAAGGCGACGTGGTCGAGAAGATCCAGACTCAGATGCAGTCCGGCAAGAACATCTACGACGCCTGGATCAACGACAGCGACCTGATCGGCACCCATTTCCGCTACAAGCAGGCCGTGGCGCTCAGCGACTGGATGGAGGGGGAGGGCAAGGACGTCACGTCCCCCACGCTGGACGTGAACGACTTCATCGGCAAATCCTTCGGCACCGGTCCGGACGGCAAGCTCTATCAGCTTCCCGACCAGCAGTTCGCCAACCTCTACTGGTTCCGCTACGACTGGTTCCAGCGCCCGGACCTGAAGGAGAAGTTCAAGGCCAAGTACGGCTACGAGCTGGGCGTCCCGGTCAACTGGTCGGCCTATGAGGACATCGCCGAGTTCTTCACCAACGACGTGAAGGAGATCGACGGCGTCAAGGTCTACGGCCACATGGACTACGGCAAGAAGGACCCGTCGCTGGGCTGGCGCTTCACCGACGCGTGGCTGTCGATGGCCGGCAACGGCGACAAGGGCCTGCCCAACGGCAAGCCGGTGGACGAGTGGGGCATCCGCATGGAGGGCTGCAGCCCGGTCGGCTCCTCCGTCGAGCGGGGCGGCGACACCAACGGCCCCGCCGCGGTCTACTCCGTCACCAAATACGTGGAGTGGCTGAAGAAATACGCGCCGCCGCAGGCCGCCGGCATGACCTTCTCCGAATCCGGTCCGGTGCCGGCCCAGGGCAACGTCGCGCAGCAGATGTTCTGGTACACCGCCTTCACCGCCGACATGGTGAAGGACGGTTTGCCGGTGGTGAACGCCGACGGCACGCCGAAATGGCGCATGGCCCCGTCGCCAAAGGGCGCCTACTGGAAGGACGGCATGAAGCTGGGCTATCAGGACGCCGGGTCCTGGACGCTGCTGAAATCCACCCCGGTGGACCGCCGCAAGGCGGCGTGGCTCTACGCCCAGTTCACCATGTCCAAGTCGGTCAGCCTGAAAAAGAGCCATGTCGGCCTGACCTTCATCCGGGAAAGCGACATCTGGGACAAGAGCTTCACCGAACGCGCGCCGAAGCTGGGCGGGCTGGTCGAGTTCTACCGCTCCCCGGCGCGCGTGCAGTGGACGCCGACCGGCGTGAACGTGCCGGATTACCCGAAGCTGGCGCAGCTCTGGTGGCAGAACATCGGCGACGCCTCTTCCGGCGCCAAGACGCCGCAGGCGGCGATGGACGCGCTGGCCGCGGCCCAGGACTCGGTAATGGAGCGTCTGGAGCGGTCGGGCGTGCAGGGCGAATGCGGGCCGAAGCTGAACAAGAAGGAGTCGGCGGAGTTCTGGTTCGCCAAGGCCGAGAAGGACGGCACCACCGCGCCGCAGCGCAAGCTGTCCAACGAGAAGCCCAAGGGCGAGACGGTGGACTACGACCAGCTCATCAAGTCCTGGCCGGCCTCGCCGCCGAAGAAGGCCGCCATGGCGCAGTGATGTCGTAAACACCTTGAGATAATCCTCTCCCCTCTGGGGAGAGGGCAGGGTGAGGGGGATGCGCTTTTGCCGGACGCACCGCCAAGCGCAACCCCCTCACCCTAAACCCTCTCCCCAGAGGGGAGAGGGGAAAGAAGAAAGACCATAGGAAAGACCATGCCTGAAGCCGGCCACGTCCTCGCCATCGACCAGGGGACCACCTCCACCCGCGCCATCGTCTTCGACCGGCGGGGCGTTCCCGCCGGGATCGCCCGGCGCGAGTTCGCGCAGCATTATCCCGCCGACGGCTGGGTGGAGCACGATCCGGAGGACATCTGGCGCGACACCGTGGCGGTGATGCGGGGCGCCGTGGACGAGGCCGGGCTGAGCGCCGCGGACATCGCCGCCATCGGCATCACCAACCAGCGCGAAACCACCGTCGTCTGGGACCGCCGTACCGGCGAGCCGGTGCACCGCGCCATCGTCTGGCAGGACCGCCGCACATCCGACCTCTGCCGCAAGCTGGTCGAGGAGGGCTGCGGGCCGCTGGTGCGGCGCAAGACCGGGCTGCTGATCGATTCCTACTTCTCCGCCACCAAGATCGCCTGGATTCTCGACCATGTCCCCGGCGCGCGGGAGCGGGCGGAGCGGGGTGAGCTGTGCTTCGGCACCATCGACAGCTTCCTGCTGCACCGGCTGACCGGCGGGCGGGTGCACGCCACCGACGCGACCAACGCCTCGCGCAGCATGGTCTTCGACATCCACCGCCAGGACTGGGACGACGAGCTGCTCGCCCTGTTCCGCATCCCCCGCGCCATGATGCCGGAGGTGCTGGACAGCAGCGCCGAGTTCGGCGCGACGGAGCCGGACCTGCTGGGCCGCGCCATCCCGATCACCGGCATCGCCGGCGACCAGCAGGCGGCCACCTTCGGGCAGGCCTGCTTCCAGCCGGGCATGGTGAAATCGACCTACGGCACCGGCTGCTTCGCCCTGCTGAACACCGGCGACGAGCCGGTGGAATCGCGCGCCAACATGCTGACCACGGTGGCCTACCGGCTCGACGGGCGGACGACCTACGCGCTGGAGGGCTCCATCTTCATCGCCGGGGCGGCCATCAAATGGCTGCGCGACGGGCTGGGGATCATCACCCACGCCTCCCAGACCGACGACATGGCGACCCGCGTTCCGGACAGCCACGGCGTCTATCTGGTGCCGGCCTTCGTGGGCCTGGGCGCCCCCCATTGGGACCCGGAGGCCCGCGCCGCCATCTTCGGCCTGACGCTGGACGCCGGCCCGGCCCACATCGCCCGCGCCGCATTGGAGGCGGTGGCCTTCCAGACCCGCGATCTACGGGACGCCATGGTTTCCGATTGGTCGGCCGCGCACACGGCGACCTCCGACGCGCTGCGGGTGGACGGCGGCATGGCGGCGAACGACTGGCTGTGCCAGTTCCTGGCCGACGTGCTGGACCTGCCGGTGGAACGCCCGGCGGTGATCGAGACGACCGCGCTGGGCGCCGCCGGGCTGGCCGGGTTGAAGGCCGGAGTCTACCGCGATCAGGCGGCGCTGGCCGGCGCCTGGCGTTGCGACCGCCGGTTCGAGCCGCGGATGGACGCGGCCAAGCGCGCCCGCCTGTACGACGGCTGGCTGGACGCGGTGCGCCGCGTGCGCCGCGAACGCTGAGGGGCCGGAGCCATGACTTTGTTGGGCGAGGATCTGCGCGGCAAGCGCGTGCTGGTGACCGGCAGCAGCCGGGGCATCGGGGCGGCGGTGGGCACCGCCTTCGCCAGCCTGGGCGCGCGGGTGGCGCTCCACGGCTCCGGTGGCAACGACGCCGCGGCCCGGCTGGCGCTCGCCCTCACTGCGGGCGGGACGGAGGTCTACGCCGTCAGCGGCGACTTCCGCGACCCGCGCGCCGTGGAGTCGGCGGTGGACGCGGCGGTGCAGGCGCTGGGCGGGCTGGACATCCTCGTCAACAACGCCGGCACCATGGTCGGGCGGGTGCCGCTGGAGCGGATCGGCGACGATTTCCTGGACGAGGTGATCGACCTCAACCTGCGCTCCGTCGTCGTGGCCTGCCGGCGTGCCCTGCCGGCGTTGCGCGCCGCGGGGTGCGGGGCCATCGTCAACACCGTCTCCATCTCCGCCCGCACGGGAGGCAGCCCCGGCTCCTCGATCTACAGCGCGTCGAAGGCCTTCGTCTCGACCTTCACCCGCTCCCTGGCGGCGGAACTGGCGCCGGACCGCATCCGCGTCAACGCCGTCTCGCCCGGCACCATCGACACCGATTTCCACCAGCGCTACTCCTCGCCGGAGAAGCTGGCGGCGACGGCGGCGCGCATCCCGTTGGGCCGGCTGGGCACGGCGGAGGACTGCGTCGGCGCCTATCTGTTCCTGGCGTCGGAGGCGCTCAGCGGCTACATCACCGGGCAGGTGATCGAGGTGAACGGCGGTCAGCTCATGGCGTGAGCGGGGCGGGCGTGATCGGCCCCGGTCCGCCAAGCTGCTCCAGGACGAAGCGCAGCCGCTCCGCCACCGGCGCCTTGGGCAGTGTGACCAGCTCGTAACCCAGCCCGCCGTAAGTCTCGACCATGGCGTCGTGGGTCGCCACGGCTTCGGCGAGGGTCTGCCGGCGCTCGGTGTCCGTCCCGAAAATCTCCGGCCAAGGCGGTGCCACGAAGACGGTCCGGTGATAGCGGAAGCGGCGGGCCGCCGTTTCCAGATGCGCGGGAACCGGACGCTTCATCAGGCGCAGGTAGCCGATGACGTCCGGGATGCCGCGGTCGAAGAAGACCGTTCCCGCCTGCTCCCGCGCGAGGCGGAGGGAGCGCAGTTCCCAGCACAGCATCAGCTCCGCGAAGGCCGACGGGTCGATCCAAGGCAGCGCCGGACCGCCGATGGCCGTCTGGTCCTGGATGATGGCGCGGCCCGCTTCCACGCTGTGGGCGTAGCCTTCGCGGGCCAGCGCGTCGATCAGCGTGCTTTTCCCGGAGCCGGGGCCACCCGTGACGACGACGAGGCGGCGCGCGTCTTCGCTCATGGGACGTCCTCCTGTGTTGTTGGTAGAGTCGCCGTGGAAAGGACGAATCATGCCGCCCAAACGCCTCCTCGTCGTCGCCCATTGCCCGTCGCCCAACACGCGGGCGCTGCTGGACGCCGTGCTGCGCGGGGCGCGGTCGCCCGAGGTGCAGGGGGTTGAGGTGGTGGCGAAGCCGCCGCTGGAGGCCGGGCCGGAGGACGTGCTGGAGTCGCAGGGCGTGATCCTCGGGACGACCGAGAATCTGGGCACCATGAGCGGGGCGCTCAAGGATTTCTTCGACCGCAGCTATTACCCCTGCCTGGAGCGCACGCAGGGGATGCCCTACGCGCTGTTCGTCCGGGCGGGCCATGACGGGACGGGGACTTGCCGCGCCGTCGCCTCCATCACGACGGGGCTGCGCTGGCGTCCGGTGCAGGACCCGCTGGTCTGCCGCGGCCCCTACCGCGACGATTTCGCCGCCTCCTGCGAGGAGCTTGGGCTGCTGATGGCCGCCGGGCTGGAGGCGGGAATCTTCTGATGGCCTATGCCCGGCGGGGTGGCATCTATCGGGAGTGCTATTGACGACACCCCCCATTCATACAGTCTCCTACGTGCAACGAAACAGCGTCACGCCCGATGACGCGTGCATAAGGAGGGGCCGATGGAGAGCAGCAAGGGCCGGCCGGTCTGGCGCGGCGAGGTCAAGCAGGTCGGGACCATCACGGTCACCGACGACACGACCGGGAAAACCGTCAGGCTGCCGCTGCTGGAAGGCGAAACCGGCCCGCGCGCCATCGACGTGCGCAAGCTCTACGCCGAAACCGGCTACTTCACCTTCGATCCCGGCTTCACCTCGACGGCGAGCTGCGAGTCGGCGATCACCTACATCGACGGCGACGAGGGCATCCTCCTGCACCGCGGCTACGCCATCCAGGATCTGGCCGAGAACTGCGATTATCTGGAGGTCTGCCACCTGCTCCTTCGCGGCGAACTGCCGGATCCGCAGCAGAAGGAGGAGTTCGAGCGCACCATCACCTACCACACCATGGTGCACGAGCAGTTGAGCCGCTTCTACAGCGGGTTCCGCCGCGACGCGCACCCCATGGCGGTGATGTGCGGGGTGACCGGCGCGCTGTCGGCCTTTTACCACGACTCGACGGACATCCTCGACCCGCGCCAGCGGATGATCGCCGCGCACCGGCTGATCGCCAAGATGCCGACCATGGCCGCCATGGCCTACAAATACTCGGTCGGCCAGCCCTTCATGTATCCGCGCAACGACCTCAGCTACGCGGAAAACTTCCTTTACATGACTTTCGGGACGCCGTGCGAGACCTGGAAGGTCGATCCGGTCCTGGCCCGCGCCATGGACAAGATCTTCATCCTGCACGCCGACCACGAGCAGAACGCCTCGACCTCCACGGTGCGGCTGGCCGGCTCGTCGCACGCCAACCCCTTCGCCTGCATCGCCTCGGGCATCGCGGCGCTGTGGGGTCCGGCCCACGGCGGCGCCAACGAGGCCGTGCTGCTGATGCTGGAGGAGATCGGCTCGGTCGAGCGCATCCCCGAATTCATCAAGCGGGCCAAAGACAAGAACGATCCCTTCCGACTGATGGGCTTCGGCCACCGGGTCTACAAGAACTACGACCCGCGCGCCAAGATCATGCGCCAGACCTGCTATGAGGTTCTGGACGTGCTGGGCATCAAGGACGAGCCGCACCTCGCCATCGCCATGGAGCTGGAGAAGATCGCGCTGGAGGACCCCTACTTCGTCGAGAAGAAGCTGTATCCGAACGTCGATTTCTACTCGGGCATCATCCTGAAGGCGATGGGCTTCCCGACCAGCATGTTCACCGTGCTGTTCGCGCTGGCCCGCACCGTCGGCTGGATTTCCCAGTGGCAGGAGATGATCGAGGACCCGCAGCAGAAGATCGGTCGCCCCCGCCAGCTCTACACCGGCAATCCGGGCCGCGCTTTCGTTCCGCTGAACAAGCGCGGCTGACGGAACGCCGGCCCTTTACCCCACGGCGATGCGGTAGCTCAGCTCCCGCGTCGCTCCGGGGGCGATGTGCAGCAGCCCCGGCTTGTCCACGAACTCCCCGTCGAACTCCGCCGGGGAGGCGTGGCCGTGCCAGGGCTCGATGCACAGGAAGGGCGCGCCGGCCGGCTTCGACCAGATGCCCAACTCGCGGAAGCCGTCCCAGGAGACGGTGATGGCCGGGGTGCCGGGAGCGCCGTAACGGACGGAGCGGCTGGCCGGCCGGTCGAGGATCACCGCGTCGCGCGTGAACAACGCCTCGGTCAGCGGCAGGCGGCGGCCCTCGACGGGCGTCGGCTCGGGCCGCGGCGCCAGCAGGCCGCCCTCAACGCGGCGGATCGGTTCGGGCTCGTCGGCTTCGAACAGAAGATCGTGCGCCTCCTTCGGCACGCCGTCCCGCAACGGCCAGAGGAAGGCCGGATGCACGCCGAGCGAGGTGGGCAGCGCCTCATCGCCCGGATTGGTGATGCGGTGGCGGATGGTCAGCCCGTCCGCGTCGAGCTCGAACATCAGCTCCAAATGGAAGGCGAAGGGGTAGAGCGCGCGGGTCTGCGCGTCGTCGGACAGCGACAGGCGGCAGAGGGTCGCGGTGTGCTCCTCCCAGGCGAAGCGGCGGTCGCGGGCGAAGCCGTGCTGCGTCATGCGGTAGGTCTGCTCCTGGTGGCGCAGCGTGTCGTCCTTCAGCCGCCCGACGATGGGGAACAGCACGGGGGCGTGGCGCGGCCATTCCGGACCGGCTTGCCAGAGCAGTTCCCGCCCGTCGAGGGACAGCGAGCACAGTTCCGCCCCGTCGGCCTTGATCGCGGCGCCGAGGCGCCCGTTGCTGAGCGTGTGCCGGTCCATGGTCGGTTGTCCCTCTGTGGATATCAGTGCGGCGGATAGACGGCGGTGATGCCTTCGATGATCGTCTGGGCGGCCAGCGCCGCCAGGACGATGCCCAGCACGCGGCTGACCGTGTGGATCACCGTGCGGCCGAGCAGTTTGTTCACCAGATCGGCGACGACCAGCAGCGCCATGACGCTGCCAACGGCGACCGCGGCGGCGCCCAGCACCATGCCCTGGCCGGCCAACGTCGCGCCGTAGCGGTCCATCAGCAGCAGGGTCGAGGTGATGGCGCCCGGCCCGGCGATCAACGGGATCGCCAGTGGGAAGACGGCGAGGTCGTGGGCCTCCTCCTCCGTCCGGGCGTCGTCGGCGGTGCGTTCCTTGCGCTCGGCCCGGCGCTGGAACAGCATCTCGAAGGCGATCCAGAACAGCAGCGCGCCGCCGGCGATGCGGAAGGCCGGCATGCCGATGGACAGGGCGCTCAGCACCAGTTCGCCCAGATAGGCGAAGAAGACGATGATGGCGAAGCTGATCAGCGGCCCGCGCAGCGCGATGGTGCGCTTGCGCCGGCTGTCGAAGCCGCGGGTGAGGCCGAGATAGATCGGAACCAGCCCGATCGGATCGACCACGACGAGAAACACCACGAGCGCGCTGATGAAATCGTCCACGGACGGCCCCCCGGAGTGCATGGCCCTGTGCGCATCGCCTTGTCGGCCAATCCTCTGTTAGCAAAGCCACCGCAGCGGGCCAAGGGGAGGCTCGTCGAAAAACGCTGATTGCGGACCGCAATCCATGCTGGCGCATGGCGTGGCCGTGGTTATAATCGCTTCACAATTCAAATTTTCTCTCCTCCCGGAGCACAGGCGTTGAGCAAGACCGTAATCGTCGTGGACGACAGCAAGCTGTCCCGCATGCATGTCCGCGGCATAATACTTCGGAACAAGCCGGATTGGACGGTCATCGAAGCGGCGAACAGCGCTGAGCTTTATGGAAAACTGGACGAAGGTGATATCCATATCGCCATAATCGACTTCAACATGCCGGGCGACAACGGCCTGGAGGCCGCCGCCCGCCTGCTGCAGGCGAAGCCGGACATCCGCGTCGCCATCATCACGGCCAACGCCCAGGATTCGGTGGTGTCCGGCATCCGCGCGCTGGGCGCCGCCTTCATGCCCAAGCCGCTGGAGGAGGAGCAGATGGCCCGCTTCCTGACCGCCGCCAGCCTGCCGCGCCGCCCGTCCTCCAACGATGGGTCCGGCGGGGGCGCCGGTTGACCGGCACGGTCCGGCCGGCGCGCGCCGATGGACCCGATCCCCATGGTGCTTGAGCTGGACGATCTGGAACGCGACGCGCTGACGGAGCTGGGAAACATCGGCGTCGGCCGGGCATCCACGGCGCTCAGCCGGATGATCGGTGGGCCGGTGGAGCTCTCCGTGCCGATGGTCAGCCTCGTTCCCGGCGACCGGGTCGCCGGCCTGCTTCGGTCGGCGCTGCCGGGGGCGCTGATCGCGGTGACGGAGTGTCTGTCCGGGACTTTCCTCGGCTCGGCGATCCTGCTGATGCCCGAGCGCAGCGGCCTGCCGCTCGCCGCCGCCGCCCTGCCGCCCGGCGTCCCCAAGGAGGACGCGGCGGAGCTGGTGGAGGAGGCGCTCGCCGAGGTCGGCAACATCGTTCTGAACAGCTGCCTGTCCTCCATGGGCAATCTGCTGGGCGTCGCGGTCGGCACCACCCTGCCTCAGGTTCTGCGCGGGGTGGGGGACGGCCTCCTGGAGCGCTGCGGCGTCGCCCTGACGGCGGAGGCGCAGGCCATCCTGTTCCACGTCACCTTCCGCACGCCGCCCCACGATGTCGAGGGGACGGTCGTCCTGGCGCTTGACGCCGGATCGGCGGTGGAGCTGAAGGCGGCGATCGGGCGCTACATCGGCCGGGTGCTGGCCTGAGGGCCGTCACCCGGCGGCAATCGACACACGCCAATCAACAAGAGACCCCGACAGAGAAACACGGGCTCACGGGGCAAGGGGTTTGGATCATGGCCTTGGTCAAGAAGAAGCGGATCGACACGGCGAGCGCCTCCCGCAACGCGGATGGCGGCGAGGACGCGACGGTGCTTCCCAACGACGCCGCTC
Organism: Azospirillum brasilense; assembly: GCF_007827815.1. Classification (GTDB taxonomy): domain Bacteria; phylum Pseudomonadota; class Alphaproteobacteria; order Azospirillales; family Azospirillaceae; genus Azospirillum; species Azospirillum brasilense_C. Next base: position 86,414 of record NZ_VITH01000010.1, on the reverse strand, counting down.
TGCCCAACCAGCCCGACAACGCCCTGTCGACCCGCCGCGCGGCGGAGGTGCGGCGGCGCGCCCGCGCCGGCAACCGGCGGCGCAAGGCGGCGGAGGGCATTGCCGCCGCCGCGAATGAGCTGGCCAGCGGCGTGACCCAGGCCGCCGCCGCCGCCGAGGAGCTGCGCAAGGCGATGGAACAGGTCGCCGCCGGTGCGGAGGAGGCGGCCAGCGCCACCCAGCAGTCGCAGCGGATGATCGACCGCAGCGCCAGCCTGATCGGACGGGCGCGCGGCAATGCCGAATCGTCGCTGTCGCGCATCGAGGCGCTGCAGGCGCTGATGAAGGACGTCAGCGGCCAGATCCTGACCTCCGTCGATGGGCTGGTCCGCGCCGCCGCGCGCCAGGAGGCCGCCGTCGCCCTGGTCCGCGATCTGGAGCGGCAGGCGGCGGAGATCGGCACCATCGTCGAGGGGGTGGCGGTCATGGCCGACCAGACCAACCTCCTGGCCCTGAACGCTGCCATCGAGGCCGCCCGCGCGGGTGACGCCGGGCGCGGCTTCGCCGTGGTGGCCGACGAGGTGCAGGCCCTGGCCGAGCGCTCCGAACGGTCCGCCAACGAGATCAACCGCATGGTCGAGGAGATCCAGAAGGCGGTCGGCGCCATCGCCGAGAGCATCGTCGCCGGCGCCGACGCGTCCAAGGCCGAGGTGGACCGGGGGCGCCGGATCGCCGGCCAGCTCGACCGGGTGCGCGACGGCATGGGCGACATTGCCCGCGGCGCCCAGGAGACCATCAAGGCCGCGCTGGAGGCCGATTCCGCCGGGCGGGAGGCGCAGCGGGGCGCCGAGAGCGTCGCCTCCGCCGCGGAGGAGCAGGCTGCGGCCAGCGAGGAGGCGCTGAAGACGGTCGGCGAGCAGGCCAAGGCCCTGGCCCAGAGCGAGCAGGCCGCCGGCCAGCTGTCCGATCTGGCCGACGAGCTGACCGGCAACACCGACGTCCACCGCGCCGCCGGCGACCTCGCGTCGGCCGCCGAGCAGCTCTCCGCCGCCATCGAGGAGATCAACCGCGCCGCCGCCCAGATCATGGCGGCGATCACCCAGATTTCGCGCGGCGCCCAGGCCCAGGGGGCGGCGACCCACCAGTCGAGCAGCGCCATCGCCGAGATCGAGGCCAGCGCCCGGCTCGGCCACAGCCGCGCCGAGGAGGCTCTTCAGCGCTGCGTCGGCCTGGAGGCGCTGCTGTCCGAGACGCAGGACATGGTGGGCGCGCTGACCGCCGGGGTGGGCGAGGCGGTGGCCGCCAGCCTGCGCACGGTGGAGCGGATCGGCTCCATGGAACAGATCGGGCGGCGCATCGACAAGGTGGTCGACGCCATCTCCATCATCGCCATCCAGACCGGCATGCTGGCGGTCAGCGGCTCGATCGAGGCGGCGCGGGCCGGGGAGTTCGGGCGCGGCTTCACCGTCGTCAGCAACGACATCCGCAACCTCGCCCGCGACAGCTCGGAGAATGTCGAGCGGGTGAAAGACATCGTCCACGCCATCCAGGACCAGATCGGGCGCGTCCGCCGCGACATCGAGGACATCGGGAGCGAAACGGCGCGCCAGTCCCTGCGTCACCAGGAGTTCGCCGGCAGCCTCGCCGCCGCCATCGCCGACCTGCGCACCGTGACATCCGGCAGCCGCGAGATCGTCGAGAACGCCGGCGAGGTCCAGCGCGCCGTGGCGGAGGCGCAGAAGGGCGTCGAGCAGGTCGCCACGGCGGCCAACCAGGCCAACCGCTCGGCCAACGAGGCGGCCAAGGCCGCGCGCGAGCAGGCCAAGGGTGCCGAGGAACTGGCCGCCGCCATCGAGGAGATCGCCGCCATGGCCGAAGAACTGCAAGGGGCCGGCTGACCGGCCGGCGGGGAGACGACCGATGGCCGCGATCATCCGCCGCGACGGCGTGCGTTCCTTCGTGCTTTTCACGGTCGGCGGCGTGGAGATGGCCCTGCCGCTCGACGGCGTGCTGGAGATCCTGCGCCCGCCGGCGCTGGTGTCGATTCCCCTGGGCCCACCCGCCCTGGAGGGGCTCGCCCGACGGCGCGGCGCCGTCCTGCCGGTCATCGGGCTGCGCCGTGTCCTGGGCCAAACCGGGGCCGGGGAGGGTGGAACCGATGATGGGCAGACGAAGGCGGCGCGGCTGCTGATCGTCCGTCACAACGGCCAGCCGGTCGGCCTGCTGGTGGACCGCGTGTCGGGCCTGTCCGCCGTGGACGAGGACCGCATCGCCGATTCCGGGGCGGCACCCGATCCCTCCATCGACGCCGATCTTCTGGCCGGCGCGATCCGGGCCGGAAACGGGGCCGCGGGGAGCGGCGCGCTGATCCTCGACCCCGGCCCGCTGATCGAGCGCCAGTTCGCCGACCTCGGCCGGGGGCCGGCGGGAATCGCCGATTTCAGCGCGGCGCCCCAGCCGAAGAGCGCCGGGACGGTGCGCCAGGACGAGGAACAACTCGTCGTCCTCACCGTTGCGGAGCAGGAGTTCGCGCTGCCGGTGGCGGCGGTGCGGGAGGTCGTTCCGGTTCCGGAGACGGTGACCCGCATCCCCCGTGCCCGTCCCCATCTTCTGGGCATGATGACACTGCGCGACGCGCTGCTTCCCCTGGTCGGGCTGCGGGAGCTGTTCGGGCTCGACGCCCAGAAGGGGGCGGGCCGCGGCAAGGTGGCCGTTCTGCGCACGGCGGAAGGGCTGGTCGGCGTGGCGGTGGAGGATGTGCGGGAGATCCTGCGGGTTCCCCGCGGACGCATCGATGCGGTGCCGCCGCTGATGGCGCGGGAGGCGGAGTTCGAGGACATGGATGGCATCGCGCGGCTGGACGGCGGCGCGCGGCTGGTCCCGGTCCTGTCGGCGGAACGGCTGTTCCGCCATGGAGCGGGCGATGGCGCCGGCTTGGGCGGTCTTGCCCAGCGGCGCGAAGGGGAGGTGGCTGTGGCGATGGACGCGGAGGCGGAGCGGGCGGAGGCCTTCGTGGTGTTCCGGCTGGCCGGGGCGGACTACGGCCTTCCGGTCGCGGCGGTGCAGGAGGTGCTGCGCCAGCCCGACGCGGTGACCCCACTGCCCAACGCGCCGGACTTCGTCAGCGGCGTGACGACCCTGCGCGGCGCCGTTCTGCCGCTGGTCGCGCTGCGCCGCCTGTTGCGCCTGCCCGACGGGCATGGGAGCGCTGAGCAGCGGGGCCGCGTGGTCGTGATCGCCGCCGGGACGGCCCGCGCCGGACTGCTCGTGGACGGCATGGCCGGGATCGTCCGGCTTCCGGACAGCGCCATCGGTCCGGCCCCGGTCGTGTCGCAGGCGCAGCACCGGCTGATCCGCCGCATCGGCGCGCTGGAGAGCGCCGGGGAACGGCGGATGATCCTGCTGATGGACCCGGCGGAATTGCTGGACATGGACCAGCTCGCCGACCTCCTGGCCACCGTCTGATCGGAAGGTGGTTCTGTCATGGTGAAGGTCCTGGTCGTCGATGATTCGGCGCTGATGCGGCGGCGCATCGGCGACATCCTCTCGTCCGCCGGCTTCGCGGTGGAGACCGCCGCCGACGGGGCGGAGGCGCTGGAACGGCTGCCCGCCTTCGATCCGGATGTGGTGACCCTGGACGTCACGATGCCCGGCATGGACGGCCTTGCTTGCCTGAAGCGCATCATGATCGAGCATCCCAAGCCGGTGGTGATGGTGTCGGCGCTGACCGCGGATGGGGCGGAGGTGACCCTGGAGGCGCTGCGCCTGGGGGCGGTCGAGGCGGTGCGCAAGCCGACGGGAGTCGGGGCCATCGCCGGCATCGCCGAGGAGCTGGTCGCCACCGTGCGCGCCGCCGCCGGGTCGCGCCCGCGTCGGGTGCTGGGGCTGCGGGAACGGCTGCGCCGGGCGCGCGAGCGCATCGTCGGCGAGGATTTCCTGGCCGACGCTCCCCTGTCCAAGCCGCGGACCGCGGCCGACGGCGACGAGGACAGCGACGGCGGCGACGAAAAGCCGGGCGAGGGGTTGGTGCTGGTCGGCGTGTCCACCGGCGGGCCGCGCACGCTGGAGGACATCCTGCCGCTTCTGCCGGCGGATTTCCCCTGGCCGGTGGTGGTGGTCCAGCACATGCCCGCCAGCTTCACCGGACCGCTGGCCCGTCGTCTCGACACCATTTCCGCGGTGACGGTGGTGGAGGCGGCGACGACCACGCCGCTCCAGCCGGGGATGGCCTGCATCGCGCGCGGCGGTGCCGACCTCCAGATCGTCCGGCGCGGCGGACGGCTCTGCGCCCAACCCGTTCCGATGGACGAGCGGCGGAGCTGGCATCCCAACGTCGATCGTATGGTCGAAAGCGCCCTGCGCGCCGTGGCACCGTCGCGGCTGATCGGTGTTCTCCTGACGGGCATGGGGTCCGATGGCGCGGTTTCGATGGCGGAGCTGCGCCGCCAGGGCGGCCGGACCATCGCGGAGGCGGAAGCCAGCGCCGTCGTGTTCGGGATGCCGCAGGAGCTGATCCGCCGCGGCGGCGCCGACATGGTGCTGCCGTCCGACCGGGTGGCCCAGCAGGTGACGCGCTGGGTGATGGCTGGCGGGTGATGGCTGGCGGGTGATGGCTGGCGGGTGATGGGATGAACGCGACAGGTGTGGAGGCGGTGGCATGGCTCTGGTGAAGGCCCGGAAGTTCGACGGAGCGAAGCCGGCGGGCGCCACCGAAGGTGGCGATCCGCTGGCGTGGCTGGAGGATGCCGATCCGGCCCGGCGGCGTCAGGCCGCCCACGTCCTCGGCGAGCGTCCCGACGCCGTGCCCGCCCTGTCCGCGCGGCTGGCGCGCGAGGCCGATGCGAGCGTCCGTGAAACCCTCCTCACCGCGCTGGTCCGCATTGGCTCCGCGGCGGCCGCGGCGGCGCTGGTTCCCCATCTGGCGAGCGAGGACGTCGGGCTGCGCAACGGCGTGATCGAGAGCCTCCAGCAGATGCCCGCCGCCGTGGTGATGCCGGAGGTCGCCCCGCTGCTGACCGCCGCGGATTCGGACCTGCGCATCTTCGCGGCCCAGCTCGTGGGCAAGCTGCCCCATCCGGACCGGCTGGACCGGCTGGCCGGGGTGATCGACCGTGATCCGCATGTGAATGTCTGCCTGTCCGCGGTGGAGGCGTTGATGGAGAGCGGCGATCCCGCGGCCCTGCCGGTCGTCGAGCGGTTGTCCGGGCGCTTTCCGGACGATCCCTTCGTCGCCTTTTCCGTCGACGCGGCCCGCCGCCTGTTTTCCGGAGCCTGAATGAGCCTGCCTTCGGACAAAGGGCCTTCGAACAAGGGGCCTTCGGACAAGGGGGACACCGCCGGCTTGAGCGCTGCGGATTACGACGTCTTCTGCCGGTTCTTGCGGGAACGCACCGGCCTGTCCTTCACCGAGGCCAAGCGCTACTTCGTCGACCGCCGCGTGTCGGAGCGGATGGCGGCGGTCGGCGCCGAGCATTTCCGCCAGTATCTGAACCTGCTGCGCTTCCAGGCGTCGGGCGAGGAACTGCAGCTTCTCGTCAACCGGATGACGGTGAACGAGACCTATTTCTTTCGCGAACTGTACCAGCTCGATTGCCTGGTGAACGCCGCGCTGGACGAGGTTGTGCGCGGGCGCCCGCTGGGCAGCCGGGTGCGCATCTGGTCGGCCGGCTGCGCCACCGGCGAGGAGCCTTATTCCATCGCCATCACACTGCTGGAGCGGTGGAGCCGGGTGGACGATTTCGAGATCGAGCTTTACGCCTCCGACATCGACAGCCAGGTGCTGGCCCGCGCGCAGGAGGGAATCTACGAGGAGCGGTCGCTCCAGGCGTTGCCGCGCGACCTCGTCGCCAAATACTTCACCCGTCTCGACGACCAGAGCTGGCAGATCATGGAGGAGTTGCGGGACTCCATCGACTTCTCGCTGGTGAACATCGCCGATCCGCGGCAAATGGCGGATTTCCGTGGCATGGACGTCATCTTCTGCCGCAATCTGCTGATCTATTTCGACGATCTGGGGCGGCGCGAGGCGGCGTCGATGTTCTACGACGCGCTGTCGCCCAACGGGTTCATCTGCCTCGGCCATTCGGAAAGCATGAGCCGGATGTCCTCCCTGTTCGTGCCGCGCCGGTTCCCCGACGCCATCCTCTATCAGAAGCCCCAGAGTTAAGGAGGCCGTGCGGTGACCGACCGACCCAATCCCCAGCCCCGCGCCCCACAACCCCGCGTCCTCGTGGTCGACGACGCCGTGACCGTGCGGGCCTACACCCGGCAGGTTCTGGAGTCTGACGGCTTTCGGGTCGACGAGGCGGTGAACGGGATCGACGGGCTGGAGCACGCGCTGTCCTCCACGCCGGACCTACTGATCGTGGACATCAACATGCAGAAGATGGACGGCTACACCATGCTGCGCCGCCTGCGGCAGGAGCACACCCTGCGCGACGTGCCGGCGATCATGATCAGCACCGAATCCAAGGACAGCGACCGCGAGAAGGCGCTGCTCGCCGGGGCCAACTGGTACTTTGTGAAGCCGGTGCGCCCCGCCGACCTCACCGCCGCCGCCCGCCTGCTGACCGGCCGGGAGGCACGGTCATGAGCGCGCTGTTCGAGCAGTTCGTCCTCGAATCGCGCGAGTTGCTGGAGGCGGCGGGCGCCGCGCTGCTGCGGCTGGAGCGCGACCCGGCCGACAAGGCCGCGGTCAACGACCTGTTCCGCGCGCTGCACACGCTGAAGGGCGCGACCGGCCTGTTCGACATGGCGCCCTTCACCCGCATGGTCCATGCCGGCGAGGACGCGCTGATGGCCGTGCGCGACGGGCGCGCCGCCATGACCGGCGATCTGGCCGACCGGCTTCTTGAGTTGCTCGACACCAGCGCCGCGTGGGTCGACGGCCTGGAACTCAGCCAATCGCTTCCCGACGATGCCGACGCGCGCGCGCGGGCGCAGGAGGTTGGGCTGCGCGCCGCCCTCGGCGGGCCGGCGGAGGCCGCGGACGGCGGCACGCCCGCCGGCTTCGCCTGGGTGGACGAGCTGCCGGAGGCCGACCGGGCCAAGGCCGCCGGGCGCACCGTCACCGCCATCGCCTACGACCCGGCGGAGGACTGCTTCTTCGCCGGGGACGATCCGCTCGACCTGTGCCGCCGCATCCCCGATCTGCTGCTGCTGCGCATTGAGTCCGCCGGGGCTTGGCCGCCGCTGACCGACCTCGATCCCTACCGCTGCGCCCTGCGTTTCCGCGCGCTCAGCGGCGCGCCGAAGGACGAGCTGACGCGTCTGTTCCGTGGCGTTCCCGATCAGGTGGCGCTCGCCACCGTCGCCATTCCTTCCCCGACTGCCGAGACCGCGCCCCCCGCCGCGCCAGCCAGCCTCGCGCCAGCCAGCCTCGCGACGGCCCTGCTGCGGGAACAGGCGCGCATCCTCGGCCTGCCCGGCAGCGACGAGGAGACCGCGTCCCGCCGGGCGGCGGTGCTGCGGGCGGCGCGCAACATCCTGGCCGCCGAGGGGCGGAACACCGAGGGAGCGGCGCTGGACCGCGCTGCAGAAGGCCCGACGCCCGCGCTCATCCGCTGCCTTGAATCCCTGGCGGATGGCCCGGCGGCGGCGACGCCCGCGATTCCGGCAGGCCCGGCGCGGCGGGGGTTGCGGGTGGACGCGGAGCGCATGGACCGGCTGATGGCGCTGGTCGCCGAACTGGTCGTCGCCAAGGGAAGCCTGCCCTATCTCGCCCGCGAGGCGCAGGAGGGACGCAGCGCCGACGCGCTGGCCCAGGGCATCAAGGAGGCTCACGGCCGCATCGACTCCATCGTCGGCGACCTGCAGGACGCGGTGCTGCGCTTGCGCCTGCTGCCGCTGTCGCGCGTCTTCGATCCGCTGCCCCGGCTGGTCCGCGACACCGCGCGGCGGCTCGGCAAGCCGGTCGAGCTGCATCTTTCCGGCGGCGAGACGGAGGCGGACAAGGACATCCTCGACATCCTGGGCGAACCGCTGCTGCACCTCGTCCGCAACGCCCTGGACCATGGCGTCGAACCGCCGGAGCGCCGCCGCGCCGCCGGCAAGCCGGAGGTGGCGGCGATTCGCGTCCAGGCCTTCCAGGACAGCGGCGGTGTGGTGGTGGAGGTCTCCGACGATGGGGCGGGCATCGACGCGGAGGCGGTGCGCCGCAAGGCGGTGGCGGCGGGCGCCCTGACGGCGGAGCAGGCGGCGGCCCTGACCGAATCCGAGGCTTTGCGCCTGATCTTCCTGCCGGGGCTCAGCACCTCGGCCACGGTGTCGGACCTGTCGGGCCGCGGGGTGGGGATGGACGCCGTGCGCGGCGCGGTGGAGCAGGCGGGCGGACGGGTGGAGGTCGCCTCGACCCCCGGCGTCGGGACGCGTTTCCGCCTCGTCCTGCCGCTGACGATGATGGTCACCCGGCTGGTGACGGTGGAGACGGCTGGCGCGCTCTACGGCTTTCCGGTCACGCTGGTCACCGGCATGCAGCGCGTTCCCCACGGCGCGATCCGCCGGATGAAGCACGCGGAGAGCGTCGTCGTGCAGGACGCGGTGGTTCCGTTGCTGCGGCTGCGCCGCCTGCTCAACCTGCCGGAGGACGAGCGGGAGCGCCGCGGTGAGGCGGTGCTTCTGGTGGACCTCGGCGGGCAGCCGGTGGCGCTGGTCGTGGACGCCTTCCGCGAACGCGCCGAGGTGGTTCTGAAGCCGATGACCGGGTTGCTCGCCCGGCTGCGCGGCTACGCCGGCACGGCGGTGCTCGGCGACGGGCGGCTTCTGCTCGCCCTCAACCTGCGGGAGCTGCTGTGATGCCCATCCGTTTCGAGGACCGTACCGCCCGTTTCGAAGGCGCCTGCACGGTGGAGGAGGCGATCCCGCTGGCCGAATGGCTGTGTGCCGTGGAGGCCCCCCGGCTGGACCTCGGCGGCTGCACCGCTCTGCACACCGCCTTGCTGCAGGTGCTGCTGGCGGACGGGAAGCCGGTCGCGGTGCCGCCGGAGGACGCCTTCCTGAAGGGCTGGGTGATGCCGGTGCTGGGCAAGCGGTAGCGCGTGAACCGCTTTCGCCTCCCGCGCCGGTGGCGGACGGCGCTTAAAGCGGATTGCAATCCGCTTTGGACCGCGGCGGCGGTCCCGGTCGCACATGCGACCGGAGCCCGCCGGCGAATGAGGCGATCTGAGTCTAAAGCGAACGGAAGTTCGCTTTAGGAGAACAGCTCCATCGTGTCGGGAACCTTGGTGGGCGTCCGCCCGGCCAGGATGGCGCTGACCACCTCGACCGCCGAGACCAGCGAGGTTTGCGAAAAGGGCTTGGGCAGGCAGCCCACCCCGTATTCGCGCGTCGGCTCCACCTCCTCGCGGTAGGAGGTGACGAACAGGCAGGGGATGCCCAGCGCGGTCATCCGGCGGGCCGCGTCGATTCCGCTGGAGCCCTGGGCGAGATGGATGTCCACCAAGGCCAAGTCCGGCTTGACCTCCTGCGCCAGGACCAGCGCCTTTTCGCTGGTGGAGGCCGGCCCGTGCACCTCGTGCCCGGCGGATTCCAGATAGAAGCTCTGCTCCATGGCGATGAGGACCTCGTCCTCGACGAGAAGGATCTTCATCCGTTCCACTCCGCAGCGCTGTCTTCCAGGATGGGGCCGCGCGTTTCCGGCATGGTCAGCGCGATGCGGAAGGAGGCGCCCCGTTCCACCGGCATCAGCGTGACCGTCGCCCCGACCTGACCGGTCAGGCTGGTGACCAGCCGCATGCCGAGGCTCCGCGACCGCCGCATGTCGAAGCCGGCGGGCAGGCCGGGACCCTGGTCGGTCACGGTCAGCGCCAGCAAGTCATCGGTTCGGTCGAGCGACACCAGCACGTTGGCGGGCGAGGACCCGCGATGCTTGATGGCGTTGGTGATCAGTTCGTTGGCGATCAGCCCCAGCGGTGCCGCCTGATCGATGGGCAGGTCGACGCGCTCGGCCCGCACCTCGATGGAGCCCAGCGTGTCGCCGCCCGACGCGCGGGACAGGTCGGCGCACAGCTCGTTCAAGTAGCTGCCGAACTCGATGGTCTGGAACTGCTCGGTCTGGTAGAGCCGGCTGTGCACCCGCGCGATGGCGTCGATGCGGCTGCGGGCGTCCTGGAAATGAACCCGCTCGGCGGCGCCCGGCAAACTCATGGTCTGCAGCGTCAGCAGGCTGGAGACGAGCTGCAGGCTGTTCTTCACCCGGTGGTTCACTTCGCGCAGCAGCGTGGACTTCTGGCCCACCAGCTTGCGCAGCGCCGCCTCCATGGACTTGATCTCGGTGACGTCGATGTGCATCAGCACGGCGCCGCCGAAGGGCCCGGCGGCCATCGGCGCGGCCAGGCAGCGGTACCAGCGCGGCCCGGCGTCGGACAGGCCCGGATATTCGATGGACACCGGCGCCCCGCCGCGCAGCAGGCCGCGCAGCCCCTCGATCAGTGCGTCGGCGTGCTCCGCCCCGCTGCGAATGGCGGCGCAGGCCTCCAGATAGTCGTCTCCGATGGCCGATCCGTCGCCGAGGAAGCCGGCCTGCGGTCCGCTTTCCGCCCAGGCCTTGTTGACCGAGATGATGTGCCCGCCGTGGTCGAGGACGGCGATGTGCGCCGGCAGCGCGTCGAGCGTGGCCTTGGTCTGCTCGGCAAGCTGGCGCATGGCGAGCGCGTTGGCCTTCAGCTCCTCACGGGTGCGGCGGCGTTCGGTGATGTCGCGCAGCACGCCGGTGATGAAGCTCCGCCCCTCCGACTCCCAGCGGGCCAGCGAGACCTCCAGGTCGATGCGGGTGCCGTCGCGCTTGCGCCCGATCAGCTCCACCGGGGCCGGGCGTCCGGTCGGATCGCGCTCCAGCAGGCCGGACCAGTCGGGGGAACCTTCGGCGAGGAAGAGGCTGACATGCTGGCCGATCAGCTCGTTGGGCTGGAAACCGAATTGTCGGGCGGCGGCCCCGTTGGCCCATTGTACGACGCCGCGCGTGTCGGTGGTGACGATAGCGTCGGGGGCGGTGTCCACGATGGCGCGGTAGCGCGCGTCGCGCTGCTCGCGCAGGACCCGCTCGCGGTTGACCACCGCCGTGACGTCGGTCACCTGGATCAGGCAGTAGGAGGCGTTGGCGACGGTGAAGGGGCGGATCAGCACGTTGTGGACCATCCGCCGCCCGTCGGGACAGCGCAGCGGGAACAGCACCGGATTCAGTGTGTGGGACAGGACGCTGGGCGCTCCGGTTTCCAGCACGTCGCGCACCGCGTTGTGCAGCCGGGTGTCGCGCAGCGACGGCAGGGCCTCCACCAGCTCCCGCCCGTGGATGTCGGGCTCGGCGGTGCCGGACGCCCTTTCCATCCAGCGGTTCCAGTACTGGACGCGGCCATGGCGATCCAGCACCACGATGCCGGCGTCCATCGCGTCGAGAAGGCCATCCAGCCAGGGCATGCGCTTAAACTCGGTCGGTTCCATCGGGCGTTCCGGAGGCGATGCGGTCGATGAATCCATGGATCAGTCCCTTCAGCGACTCCAGAGACGACAGGCCCATGAGCAACGCGATGTAGCCGCGGATGCTCCGGCTGCGGATCAGGAAGTCGATGTAGAGGAACATCACCAGCTCGTCGGGGTTCGGCCCGTTGCTTTGGAAGATGCGGTCGCTGTCACCGCGCAACACGCTGGGCAGCGAGATGTCCAGATTGTCCTTCAACGTGTTGGCCATCACGACCAGGCAGCCGTTGAGGATGATGTTGCCGATCTCCGCCAGCGCGTCCTGCTCGAGATCGACGATCTCCTCCAGGCTCAGCTCGCTGCCGAGGACGGCGCGGGCCAGCTCCAGGCTGTTGGTCTCGGGGAAGATCAACAGGGCGCGGCCGGAAAAGGACCCGTCGAAACGCTGCTCGACCGCGACGAGGCTCATCTTCTCGCGCGCGGCCAGAAGGCCGGCGGCGTCGTTGCGGCTGACGATCTCGATGGAGGGAACGGACAGCAGGACCTGATCGGCGACCATGCGGCTGAGGTTGGTCGCGGCACGGCCGACGCCCATGTTCACCAGCTCGGTCAGCGCGTCGCGCTCAAGGTCGCTCAGATCAACCATGCACCGGCGCTCCCGTTTCCATGGACGCGCCGCGGCACCGGCGCCCCCGGGCACAGTGCGACAGGAACGCCGTCAAAGTCTCCCCCGTCGACGGCATAGGCCAAATTGGGAGTGCTCTAGGCGATTCAGCAACAAGGCGCCGTCGATCCAACAATTGGTTCCTTCCATTGATCGCGGTCTGAATAAAAAGGCCGTCTGTATTGTGATCCGGCGTGACGCTCCGCCGCACCCCGTTGCGGGTCAGGCGGCCAGCCGGCGGACGAGATCCCGGAGGAAGCCTTCGCAGGCCGTCACCTGGGCGGTGTCGATGTATTCGTTGGGCTGATGCGCCTGATCGATGGAGCCCGGTCCGCAGAGCACGGTGGACAGGCCGGCCTCCTGGAACTGCCCGGCCTCCGCCGCGAAGGAGACCATGCCGGTGTCGTTGCGCCCGGTCAGGGCGTGACAGAGTTGGGCGGCCGGCCCGTCCGGCTCCGGCGCCAGCCCGGGGACCCCGGCGAGCTGCTCGGTGCGGATGTCGCAATCCGGGCTGATCCGCCGCATGGCGGCGCGCAGCCGCTCGCATTCCGCTTCGAAGCGGTCGCGGTAGCGCGTCCAGTCGTCGCCGGGCAGCGGACGGATGTCCCAGACGAAGGAGCAGTGGCGTGCGGTGATGTTGGCCGCCGTGCCGCCCTCGATGGTGCCGACCTGCAACGTGGTGAAGGGCGGGTCGAAGCCGCAGGCGCGGTCCGCGGCGGCGGCGTTCTCCGCCGCCATGTCACCCACGAGATTGACGAGCCGCGCCGCGGTCATCACGGCGCTGACCCCGCGGTCGATCTGGGACGAATGGACCTCGTGCCCGGTGACCGTGGTGCGCAGCACGTAGCAGCCCTTGTGGGCCAGCACGACCCCCATCGAGGTCGGTTCGCCGACGATGACGGCGCTGGGGCGCGGCAACTCATCGGCGATGCGGGCGATCATGGCCGGCGCGCCGATGCAGCCGACCTCCTCGTCGTAGGACAGCGCCAGATGCAGCGGCCGCTTCAGCCCGGCCGCCAGGAACTCCGGCAGCAGGGCGAGCGCCACGGCGGGGAAACTCTTCATGTCGGCGGTGCCGCGCCCGTAGAGGCGGCCGTCGCGCTCGACCAGGGTGAAGGGATCGGTGTCCCAGGGCTGCCCGTCCACCGGGACGACGTCGGTGTGGGCCGACAGCACCACGCCGCCCTCGGTCATCGGGCCGATGGTGGCGAACAGGTTCGCCTTGGCGCCGTCCGGGCTGGGCACGAGCCGGCTCTCCACGCCATGCCCGGCGAGATAATCCCGAACCCAGTCGATCAGCGCCATGTTGGAGCGGCGCGAAACCGTGTCGAAACCGACCAAGCGGGCGATCATCGCCTTGGAGACGTCCTGCACCCTTGCGATCCATTCTGCGGGACGGCGGCGCCGGCCCCACGCTTGTGATAATCTTTAGCAGTCAGACACTGGGGCCTGCATCCAACGATGTCAAATGAGTCGTCCGGATTACGCGGGCATAGCGGCCAACGGCAAACACCGGTTGAGCGGCGCTCCGCCAGCGGGAGCGCCGCTCAACCGGTCGCAACGCGGGATCGCTCAAGGCGGACCGTCTCCGGGAGAACGGAGGAGCGGTCAGGCCGCTGACCAGGCCCTCTCGGTGAGGATCGTGCGCACCAGCGTCAGCGCGCTCTCCGCGCTCTCGCGCCCGTCCAGCTTCGCCGCCACCGCCTCGATCTGGGCCGGCGGCAGGGTGGCCCGCAGGCGGCGCACCGTGTCGGTCAGGTGCTTCTTGGCGAAGCGCGCCTGGTTTCCGCGCTCCGACAACTCCTGGAAGGCCAGCCGCCGGGTGGTCGCGTCGCGCCCGGCGCTGGCCGCCGTTGCCCGCTCCGCCGCCGCGGCAAGCTCGTTGGAGGATTGGAGGTAATTGCTGATGGCTTCGGTCAGGATACGGTTGGCTTGAAGCAAGGGATCAAGGGACATGCGCTGAACTCTTTGCCTTCCGTGACGGCTCTGGGCCGCAAACGGCCCCCTGCCAAGACGTTTCACCCGAAGTTACTGGGGCCGGCCGCTCCGCTACAACCCGGCGAAGGGTTCTATGCGGACCGCAAGCCAACCCAGCGCCGGTGCGGGTGCGCGCCACCGACGCATGGTCTATCACCGTCCGCTGTCTGTCGAGGCGGGACAAGCAATGGGCCTATGAATTTCCTATGAACTAAGGCACGCTTTCTTTGTGTACGTTTATCGTCACATAAACCGGGCACTAAAACGGGAACCCACGGGCGCAGGACGCCGTTTTCCTTGAGCGTCGATGTTTCTGCGGCCATGCCCACTTGGACCAAGCCCATTTGGAGACGGAAGAATGCAAGGCGATCGTGAGGACCGCATCCGCCACCGCGCCTATGAAATCTGGGAGCGCGACGGGCGACCGGAGGGACGGGGGGAACAGCATTGGGCGCAAGCCTGCGCCGAGATCGAAGCCGAGGATCGCACGGTGACCACGGCGGAGCCGGTCGCCATGGTCGCGGCCGTCAAGGACGCCGCCAAGGGCGCCGTGAAGAAGGCGGTCCGCCGGACCAAGACGGCGGCGACCGAACTGCTGGGCGTCGGCTTGAATGCCGTGGTCGATGTCGTCGAGGAGGCCGTCGCGCCGAAGACGCCGCGCGCCCGCAAGGCCAAGGCCGAACCGGTCGCGGCAAACGAATCCTCCGCCGAAACCCCGGTCGCGGTGCCGGTTCCGGAGGCCCCGAAGGCGGCGAAGGCGCCCCGTGCCAAGGCCGTGAAGGCGGAACCCGTGAAGGCGGAAACGGTGAAGCCGGTCGCCCCGCGCGGTCGCCGCAAGCCGGCCGCGTCGGACACCGAACCGGCCCATTGACCCGCACCGGCCCTGCGCGTTCCTACACACAGGCGCGGATGTAGGGCCGGTTCGCCTCCCACAGTTCATCCAGGATCTTCACGGCGGCGTCGGTGGAATTCACCACCGGGTCGATCAGCAGAGCCTGGAGCGCCAAGTCTTTCGAGGCGTGGACCGCCGCCTCGACGGACAGTTGCTGCACGCTCGCCTGGACGTGCAGCAATTTGGCGATCGGGTCGGGCAGGGGGCCGAGCGAGACCGGGTGGACGCCTGCCGCGTCGGCCAGCAGCGGCACCTCCACCGCCAGATCGGGCGGCAGGTTGGGGATGGCACCCTGGTTGTAGACGATCCCCGATTCAATGAAGCGTTTTTGGTTGTGCAGCACCCCGGCGATGACCTGCACCGCCCGCTCGCCCCAGGATGGCTGCGTCCAGTCATCGGGCACCGGCGTCGTCCCGGCGATCGTCCCGTCCATCAGCGCATTGAGGATGCCGCGCCCGCGCTCGTCCTCCGCGAAGTCAAATCCATGCTCCCCGCCTTCCCAGCCGTAGGGGAGGTATTCGCCCATATGATCGTCGCTGCAGGTCGGCCACAGGCCGAAGCTGGTGAACAGGCGACGGGTCAGCGGTGTGAAGGACGGGTCGTGGGTCTTCTCCCGCTCGCGCAGCAGCGGGTAGAGGTCGCGTCCGCTCGCCCTGTCGCGGATGTGCATCAGCCATTGGAAGTGGTTCAGCCCGGCCCCCCAGACCTCCACCTCCTTCTCGGCCATGCCGAGGATCTGGCAGATGAACCAGCGCGCCAGGAAGATGCCGTGGCACAGCCCCAGCGTCTTGACCTTCGTGTACTTGCCGAGGCCGAGGACGACACGGCTTTCCGGATTCGACAGGTTGATGAACTGGGCGTCCGGGCACAGCTCCTCGATGTCGCGGGCGAAGTCGAAGATCAGGGGCAGGGTGCGCAGCGTGAAGAACAGGCCGCCGGGGCCGCCGTTCTCGCCCAGCGTGTGGCGGATGCCGTGCTTCTTCGGCACCTCGAAATCGAGCTTCCACAGGCGGTTGCGGTCGATGGCGACGGAGTTGACGACGAACTCGGCACCGTCCAGAGCGGCGCGGCGGTCGGTGGTCTGTTCGATGATGAGGCCGGCGGCGCCCTTGGCGTTCAGCAACCGGGCGAGCGCCGTCATGCGGTCGAGCGCCGCCGGATTCGTGTCCACCAGAGTCAGGGTGCTGCCCGCAAGCTCCGTCGTGGTGAAGAGGTCGCGGTACATGCTGAGCCCGAAGGCCGCGCTGCCGGCGCCCAGGAAGACGATCTTGGTGGTTTTGCGAGTGGTAACGGCCATGGGATGCCTCCCGCCGGCGGGAATGCTGCTGTGCTGATTTGTCAGGGCAGCCGCCTTTGGTGAAGCATACACTTGTTAAGACAGAGAGACTATACCGGATGGTCAGAATAAGTGTGGTGATCTCTTCGCTTGTGCAACATGATTTTCGCGCTCGCGACAGTGCGCCAGCAGCATAATCACTTCAAGGGAGTCCCCGTCATGGCACTCTTCACCTTTCCCAAGGACTTCCTGTGGGGGGCGTCAACCGCGGCCTATCAGATCGAGGGGGCGATTCACGAGGACGGGCGCGGTCCCTGCGTGTGGGACAGCTTCACCGACGCCGGGCGCATCCAGGACGGCAGCAGCGCCGCCATCGCCTGCGACCACTACCATCGTTGGGCGGAAGACATCGCGCTGATGAAGGACGCGGGGTTCAACGCCTACCGCTTCTCCGTCGCCTGGCCGCGCATCCTGCCGAGCGGGACGGGGGCGGTGAACGCGGCGGGACTCGACTTCTACGACCGGCTGGTGGACGGGCTGCTGGCCGCCGGCATCCGGCCGATGGCCTGCCTGTACCATTGGGACCTGCCGCAACCTCTGGAAGACCACGGAGGCTGGCAGGGCCGGGAGATCGTCGGCCCCTTCGCCGACTACGCCCGCATCGTCGCCGCCCGGCTGGCCGACCGGGTGAAGGACTGGATGATGCTGAACGAGCCGAACGTGGTCGCCACCCACGGCTACGGCACCGGGGAGCACGCGCCCGGCCACAAGCTGGGCGAGGCCGGCATCCTGCGCGCCCTGCATCACCAGAGTCTGGCGCAGGGCGCGGCGCTCCGCGCCATCGCTGCCGAGCATGCGGGCCTGACGCTGGGCACCGTCATCAACCTCCAGCCCTGCCGGGCCGAGAGCGACCGGCCAGAGGACGTCGCGGCGGCGGCCCGCTGGGACGCGGTGTGGAACCGCGTGGCCCTGGACGGCGTGATGCGTGGCAAGATCCCGGAACTGATGGCCGAGCGGATGAAGGACTTCGTTCTGCCGGGCGACGAGGAGGCGATCCGCTTTCCCATCGACCTGCTGGGCATCAACTACTACTCGCGCATGACCATGAAGCACGAGACGGGGCATCCGTTCGATGTGTGGTGGGGCGACGCCCATTGCGACCGTTGGACCGCCATGGCTTGGCCGGTCCAGCCCGACGGCCTCTACGACCTGCTGATGGAATTCAAGCGCGACTACGGCAACCCCGCCGTCTTCGTCG
Source organism: Azospirillum brasilense (assembly GCF_007827815.1). Classification (GTDB taxonomy): domain Bacteria; phylum Pseudomonadota; class Alphaproteobacteria; order Azospirillales; family Azospirillaceae; genus Azospirillum; species Azospirillum brasilense_C. The sequence continues at coordinate 68,956 of NZ_VITH01000010.1, read as the reverse complement.
CGGAGAATGGTGCGGCCTATGACGACGTGGTGACGCCGGACGGGCGGGTGCATGACGCGGAGCGTGTGGCCTTCCTGCGCGACCATGTGGCGTCGGTCGGCCGCGCCCTGGCTGATGGCTGCAACGTGAAGGGCTATCTGTGCTGGAGCCTGCTGGACAATTTCGAATGGGCCTTCGGCCTGTCGAAGCGGTTCGGCATCGTCCGCGTCGACTATGACACGCTGGTCCGCACGCCCAAGGACAGTTACCATTTCCTGAGCGAGGTGGCAAAGAGCGGGCGGCTTGAATTCGCGTGAAGAATAGGAAAGCAGGCTGTGCGGAGCGATGCTCCGTCGGCCTGTTCTTCTTTCGGAGAGTGGAGATTTCGGATCATTGATGGCTCGAGAGCTAATCATTAGAAAATTAAGAATTCCATATTAATTTATTCTTCACAATGTTGGCTGCAGATGATCCGGTATCGCACGCCTTGCGTTCAGGATCACCGGAGGAAGCCATGGGAATTTCCGACGTTTCGGCATCCTTGTTCCAGGCCACCGCCGCGGCCTCCGTGCAGGCGAAACCCGCCGCTGCGAAGGCCGGCGCCACGGACGGGAGCGGACCGGCCGCCTCCAAGACCGACAAGGTCGATCTGAGCGATCTGGCGTCGGCGCTCAAGGGCGACGCGCTCGACCTGTTCACGAATCTCTCTGCGGAGGATCGGACCTCCCTGGGCAAGCTCGTTTCCAGCGAGGCGCTGTCGGCGGACGAACTCAACGACGCGCTGTCGTCCGCCCTGAAGTCGGAGCGCAAGAAGGCGTTCTGGCAGTCCGCCAGGGAGGACGCCGAGGCTGGGCGCACCCCTGAAGGCGAGGCGCGGCAGAAAAGCATGAAGGCCATCTCGGATCGTATGGAATCGGAGTTGGAGAGCCGGCGCGCCGCCATGCATGCACCAGGGGTGAGTCCTCAAGACCGCTTGGCCGCGCTGAGCAAGTTGAGCGAAGACCTGAAGGACATGCAGAATTCGTGGGATCAACTGGCTGGTATCGGCATGCCCATGAAAGCCTACACCCTCAAAGGGGGCGATGAGCGTTTCTTCGCAACGTCGAAAGAGCAGGCGGCTGGGCAGAAATTAAAGGATCTGGGATTCAACTCCGCGACTTTTGACAAGGTGCTTTCGAGCTAATCCAAGGATTTTGCGCAAAAGTATCTGTCCGAGGAAGGGATGTCCCAGATGACTTTGGGGAACGTGAACAAGTAGCCTGGGATGTACTCAGCGTTGGCTTTTTCATATCATCCGAGTTCAAGCATAGGATGTGTGTGGACCAAAACATTCCTGTCCCCGAATTGTCACATCGGACTCAAGCGGAAGCGGTGCTATCGACGGTGTCGTGTCACCACTGCGTTCGCCCATGCATTCCGTTGGAACTCACACCGCCTCAGGGTCCTGTGACGCCGAAAACGTCCGCGCGGCCATCGTCGTGCCGACCCACAAGCATTCGGGCCTGCTGGTCGAGACGCTGTCCACCGCGCTCGCCCAGGACACGGACTTCGCTTACGCCGTGGTGGTGGTCAACGACGGCTGCCCCTTTCCGGAAACGGAACGGGTGTGCCGGGAGTTCGCCGCGGCGCATCCGGGGCGACTCTTCCATCTGCGCAAGCGCAACGCCGGGCTGAGCGCGGCGCGCAACAGCGGGATCGCCTTCGCCCTGGACGCCTTTCCGGCGCTGGAGGCCGTCTACTTCCTCGACTCCGACAATCGCATCCGGCCCCATCTGCTGCAACGGATGCTGGACGCGTTGCGGGTGGCCGGACCGGAGGTCGGCTGGGCCTATCCGGACGTCGACAAGTTCGGCTTCTTCGAGTTCTGCGACATGTCCGGCGCCTATTCGCCGCTGGAGCATCTGTTCCGCAATGTCAGCGAGGCGGGCAGCATGGCATCGCGCCGCCTGCTCGACAGCGGCGCCCGCTTCGACGAGGCGATGCGCCAGGGCAGCGAGGATTGGGAGTTCTGGCTGCAAGGGCTGGAGCGCGGCTTCCACGGGGTCCATGTGCCGGGCACCGGTTTCGGCTACCGCCGCCGCGGCGAGAGCATGCTGACCGAATCGGAGCGCGACTACCGCCCCATCCTGACCCACATCCAGAAGCGCCACCCCGCGCTGTTCGCGGTCCGGGCCGTGCTGCGGGCGGAGGCGGCGGTCGGCCGGCGCTACGCCGTTCATCTGCCCGACCGCGCCATCGTCCGCTGCGTCACCGACCCTGAGGCGGGGGAGGAAGACCTGCCGCTTGCCGACTTTGTGCGCCGTGCCCTGCGCGCGCCGGAACGGCCCGGCTATGGGGAGTGCCCCGGCCTGCTGGCGGTGATGGATTCCAGCCTTTACGACCTGCTGAAGCGCCACCGGCTGCTGCGCGGCACGCTGTGGCTGCTGGAGCGCGCGGCGGCCCAGGCGACCCTGGTGCGTGCCGCGGTGACGGCACGGGCGGTGGAAAGCGGTGGCGTGCTGTCCTGGTCCGGCACCCCGGTGGGGCTGCAGGCGGACACGCCGTTCCCCTTGCCGGATGGCGGGGCGGCGATGGCGATGCTGCCGACCGCGGCCCTGCTCGACCTCGTGCGGCGCCAGCCGGTGGGCGTTCCCCTGCTGGAGCGAGACCCCCGGAAGCCCTGCGCCGAGGCCCGGCTGAGCCTCACCCTGGCGCTGCCCGGCGCGGTGCAGCCACCGCCCGGCGCGGACTCCGCCCTGTCCGCACTGCGCGAGGCGATGGCCGCGGCGTGGTCGCGGCCGGCCAACGGCGGCTGGGCGGCGGCGCCGATCGACCGCTACCGCGCCGGAGTCGCCACGCCGGAGGATGTCTACGAGACCGTGCATCGGCTGCCCTCGGTGCTGCCGCTGCTTCCCCCCGCGGGGAACCGGCGTTTGGCCGCGCTGGTGGCCGATCCCGCCGACGCAGGGGCGCTGGAGACCGCCGCGCGCCTGGCCCGCTGGCTGGTCGGGAGGGGCTATGACGCGCATCTGGTGGCGCTGGGCGGCGGGACCCTGTCCCTGACCGCGGCGGCGGCCTTCGCGTCGGTGATCCCCCACCCGCTGCCCCTGGTAATGCCCGAACGCCCGCTGACCCACCGCGACGCTTATCTGGGCACCCCGCTGCGCCCCTTGGACGCGGTGGAGGAGGACAGGGCGGTCGGCACGCTGGCGGTCTTTGATCTGGTGGTGACCGTACGGCATGGCGCGGCGCACCCGCTGATGGGTCGTCTGCGCGCGCTCGGCGTCACGGGCTGGGCGCTGCTGGGAGCGTCCGCCGTCCCGGACGCGCCGTCCCTGGCCGACGCGGTCAACGGCTGCGCCGCGTTCGAGCATGCCTACCAGACCATTGTGACCCTCGATGCCCGGACCTTCCGCCTGTGCCAGGCTTTAGGTTTCCCACCCGACAAGCTGCGGCGCTGGGAGGATGCGGCGGAGCCGGATGCCGATCCCGAATGGGCCGCCTGCGCGCCCCTGTCCTCCTGCCTTCCCGAACCAACCGCGGCCGCCTGAAAAGGGTGTCATCATGAAGCTCTCCACCCCCGCGGCCCAGTTCGCCCCCCTCTACGACGGCACGCCGGCGCTCATCGCCGTCGGCTGTGGGATGGAGCTTGATGGCATTCCTCTTCGTGTGCTGCGGCTGGTCCGTCACGACGGCGGCCATCTGCTGCTGTCCGGGGACGCCGGGGTGGAAGAGGGCGCGGCGTTGCGCACGCTGGCCATCCCGCCGTCCGCCGTCCGGGCGGTGTGGTGCGGCGACGAGGCGGCGCGGCGGGACGCCGAGCGGCTGCTCGGCTGGTGGGAGGAGGCCGGCGGGCCGGACAGCGCGCCGCCGCTGGTGACGGGCGACGCGTCCACGCTGCTGCACCGTCTGTTGGCCCAGGCCTTCGGGGAGATCGACGGGCTGCACCGCCGCAACGCCGGGCTTCAGCGCACCCTGTCCACCCTGCGCGAGGAATGGGGCCGCTCCGTACGCCTGCCGCCCGAGGCGGTGGAACTTCTCGACGCCCTGCGCCTCAGCCCGCCGCGGCTGGTCTTCGCCACGCCGCGCCCGGTCGGAGCGCTGCCGGTGCCGCTGCGCCATGGCCGGAATCCCGCGGGCGCGGCCGAGATCGTGCAGCGCCTGCCGGCGGGGGCGCGGGGGCTGGCGGGACTCGACCTGCACATCGATCAGGCGCCGAAGGGAAGCGGGGTGCTCGCCGTCGCCCTGACCGGCGTTGAGACCGGCGAGACCATCGCGGAATGGGTGCTGTCCTTCGGCGATCTGCGGTCCGGGTGGCTGCCGTTGCGCCTGCCCGCCGCCTGCACCCGGATGGATCGTCTTCTCGACCTGCGGATCGGCGCCATCGGGGTGGTGACGGAGGCGCCGCGCCTGTCGCTGGCCCAGGCCGGTCTGCTGGACGAATACGCCGTCGCGCCGCCGGCCCGCGCCGTCGGGCAGCCGGCCATGCTGGCGCTGCGGCTGTGGGGCGGGCTGCCGGGGTTGGAGTACGGTGCTGCGGCGCATCTGGCGCCGCATTCCGCGCCGGACCATCTGGTCTGGCCGCTGACCCAGCCGGTTTTGGCGCAGGTGCGTAAGGGGCGCGAGTTCGAGGCGACCTTTCCCTGGTTCGGCCTGCTGCGTGGCGGGCGCATCCTGCTCCACCCGCTGCACGGCGTCGTCACCGCGGCCCACATTCCGCTGGACGAGGTGCCGGGCGCCGTGGCGGTTCGGGCGCGTGCGGTGGTCGACGATCCGCGCTGCCGCACTCCCATCGCCTGCAAGCTGGTGGTGGCGCCGCCGTCGCTGACAGTGGACGAGGCGGAGCGGGAGGAGGGCATCCTCGCTTCCAGCGGCTGGATGGTGCTGGAGGCGCCGCGCCGACCGCTCGACCTCGCAGCGGTTCTGGCGGCGCCCTGGTCGGGGCCGATGGCGCTTCATCTTTTCACCGACATCCCGGACGGTGGCCATGGCCTGTACGGGCGCACCCTCTTTTCCGATTTCGAGCTGGAGATCGATTCCCGCACCGCCTGGACCATCCCGCCCCTCCTGCCGGCGGCGGCGGACGGGGTCGCCGCCACGCCGTGACCAACTATGACTTTGTGGCGGTGCGCCAGAGCTTTGGTGCGGTGCGGGGCAAGCTGTTGGTAATAAACTGTTCGTTAGGGTAAAGGAGGTCTTGCTTCAAGCCCAGGGGGTGAAGGGCCATGTCGATCGCGTCCAGGACGCCGGACCGATCCGGTTTCACCCGCCGTTTCCTCCATCTTGCCGGCGGCTTCTGGTCCGGAGGTTCCCAGTCGAACGGCCCTCAGTCGGACGGCCCTCAGTCGGACGGCCGGAACTGGACCGTGTGGCTTCTCGCCGGTGCGCTGGGGCTGCTGACGGTCGGGCAGGTGGTCGTTCCCATCCTGCTGAACCTGTGGAGCCAACACCTGTTCGACGCGCTGGAGCAGCGCTCGATGGACCGCTTCCTGCTGATGATCGCCGCGGCGGGCGGGATCATCCTGTTCAACATCGCCAACACCATCCTGCATCTGCGGGTGAAGCGCCGCCTGCAACTGGGCTGGCGCACCTGGCTGACCCACAAGCTTCTGGGCGACTGGCTGACGCGCGGCCGGCAGCATCAGGTGACCTATCTGCCCGGCGACCACGACAACCCGGACGGGCGCATCGCCGAGGACATCCGCATCGCGACCGAGGCGGCCATCGACCTCGTCCTGTCGCTGTCCTATTGCGCGCTGCTGCTGATCAGCTTCACCAACATCCTGTGGCGGCTGTCCGGGGCGCCGGAGGTGACGCTGGCCGGGAGCACGTTCCACGTGCCGGGCTATCTTCTCTACATCGCCCTGGTCTACGCGGCGGTCGGAACGAGCATCGCCCTGCTGATGGGAAAGCCGCTGGTCAAGGCGGTGAACCGGCGGCAGGGGCACGAGGCGTCCTTCCGCTTCGGCCTCGCCCGCGTGCGGGAGAACGCGCAGGACGTGGCGCTCCTGCACGGCGAGTCGGGGGAGCGCGACCGGCTGCGTCTGCTGTTCGGCGGGGTGCAGCGGGGCTGGAACGGCCAGACCCACGCCCTGTCCAACATGATGGTCTTCAGCGCCGCCTATTCGGTGCTGTCGGCCGTCTTCCCGATCCTCGTCGCGTCGCCCAGCTACATCGCCGGAGCCATCTCGCTCGGCGTGCTGATGCAGACGGCGCAGGCCTTCCAGCAGACGGTCGGCGCGCTGTCCTGGCCGATCGACAACCTCGCCCGCGCCGCGGAATGGAAGGCCTCGGTGGAGCGCGTGCTGGGCCTGCACGAGGCGCTCCAGCGCCTGGACCGCGAGATCGGCGGGGAGGGGACGGAGCGCATCACCGTGGAGCGCAGCGAGGGCGGGCACAGCCTGAGCTTCCGCGGCCTGTCCATCGCCGAGCCGGACGGGCGCCGGGTGGTGGAGCCCTTCGACCTGGAGATCCGCCCCGGCGAGCGTGTGCTGATCGTCGGCGATCCGGCGGCGGCGGTGCGGCTGTTCCGGGCGGTGGCGCGGGTCTGGCCCTGGGGCGGGGGAAGCGTCGTGCTGCCCGCCCTCTCCCGCGTGTTCTTCATGGCCGAGCGCCCCTATCTGCCGCACGACACGCTGCGCGCCGCCCTCAGCTATCCCCTGGGTGTGGAGACGGTGGGCGATGCCGCGGCGACGGCGGCGCTGGAGCGGGTCGGGCTCGGCCATCTGCGGCCGCGGCTGGACGAGCTCGACAGCTGGGACGAGGTCCTGGCGGTGCCGGAGCAGCAGTTGCTGGGCTTCGCCCGTCTTCTGGTCCACCGTCCCGACTGGATCTTCCTGGAGGACTCCACCGACAGCCTGGACCCGCGGACCGAGGAGGCGATGCTGCGCCTGATCGACGCCGAGTTCCCCGACGCCACCCTGATCACCATCGGCAGCCACCCCGGACTGGAGGCGCACCACCGCCGCAAGCTGCTGCTCGACCGGACGGACGACACCGTTCGGGTGCGCGAGGTGCCTTGTGGGGATCGGAGGATCGCAGCGGTCGCGGAGTAGCGAGCCTTCTACCGCGGCGTGTGCGTCGCGGCCTGAAGCCGGCGCACCAAGTCGGTCAAGGCGGCGCGACGTTCCTCCTCGGAGCGGCCCTCGGTCCGCGTTTCCTCATGGATGCGGTCCGTCAGCGCGGACATCCGGTCGGTGAAGCCGGCGCGGTGCTTCTCGTCGAAAAACGGCAGGAAGACGTTGGACACGCCAAGGCGGCGGCCCAGTTCCTCGATCGGCAGGATGCCGACCGCGCCGCGCCGGCGCTCCACATCCGCGAACCCCTGGATCAGCGCCATCTGGTCGAGGAAATAGGCCATGCTGCGCTGCCGCTGCCAATGCAGGAGGACGGTGGCCGTGCGCTCCAGAACCTCCAGCATGGCATCGCTCGGGCGCAGCACGATCAGGCCGTTGCTGATGGTGTTGTAGAGATAGTCCAGGCTGTCCGGGCGATGGATGAGCATCGCCTCTTCTTCCGGCGCCATGGCGTCGACGAGGCGTCGCGGGTCGATCGGCAGCAGAGCGTCGATGTCGATCATGACCAGCGGCGGATGCCCGTGGAGGTCCAGCACGTCCGGCGCCCTCATCAGGCGCAGGCAGGTGTAGAGGGTGCACCGGCTTGCCGGATCGAGATCCGGCGGCGTCCGCTCGGTGCTGATGGTGAGGCGGCAGCGCCGCAGCGGCGCCCGCAGGCTGGAGACGACCTCCGCGATGTCCGGGCCGGGGTCGGCGATGTGGAGGTGGACCCGCTGCCCCTCGCCGCAGAAGGCGTCCACCGTCAGCAGAAGAGAGGCTGCGAACAGCCGCAGGTAGCGGTCGTCACAGGCTGCGAACAGCAACGGTCCCGCACCTGCGGCGGCTGGTTCCGACTGGAAGCCCGCCCGGTGGTCCGCGCGTTCCTTTGGCGAAACCGACCGGCAGAGGGCGTCGAAATCGTCGCCGAACGTGACGTGGCGCAGAAAGGGCAGGGCGGGGACCAGCGTCTTCAGCACGGCCCGGCCTGCCGCCTTGTTCCCTGCCGCCTCGTCCCCCGGCATGCGCAGGAGCAGCGAGCCGCGCAGGAAATCGATCCAGGGCAGCAGGTCCCGGTTCTCGTCCGCCGCGGCCTGACGGAAATGGTCGAGCGCCAGCTTCGCGGCGTCCGGTCGTCCCGCCGCGATCCGGTCGTTCGCCACATGCATGGCGATGTAGACGGGCGCCTTCCAGAACAGATGCTTCGCCCGCGCCGCAGCCATCAGCCCGCCGGCATGGACGGCGAGGGCGGCAAGACGGTCGCCACGCGCGTCGAGGAGGGCGGCGTTCTCCCACGCCGTGTAGTCCGTGGGGCGCAGGGCCGCCGTGTCCTTGTAGGCCGTTGCGGCGCTGTCGGCATCCCCCGCCGCCTGGGCGGCCTCGGCCAGATGGAAGCGGTCTTGCGCGTCGCGCGGGCGCAGCCGGGCCACCCGCGCGAGGATTGCCTGCGCGCGCATCGCGGCGGCCCGGTCGCCGTGCGCCACCGGGAGCAGGGCCAGCCCGAGTCCGGAGAGCACCGCCGGTTCGGCCGGGTCGAGGGCCGCCGCCGCCTGGAAAATTGGAATGGCGGCCCCGGTTTCCCCGGCCTTCTGAAGCGTCAGGGCGAAATTGTAAGCCGCATAGGGCGCGGCGGGGCGGAGCCGGAAGGCCCGGCGGTAGGCCGTCAGGGCCGAGGCCGGCTTGCCGGAATCCATCCTGGCGAGTTCAGAGACGGCATGGGCGATTCCCTCCTGCGCGGCACCGTCACCCGGATCGATGGTCTGGGCGGCGCGGTAGACGGCCAGTGCTTCGGCATAGCGGCCGCCGGCCCGCCGCACGCCCCCCAGCGCGACGAGCGGGCCCACTCCCGGGGCTAGGGCGATGGCGCTCCGCAGCGCCGCCTCCGCCTTGTCGAAGCACCCGAGCGCCTTCAATGCAAGCGCGAGGTTGGCGTGGTAGGCGGCGACAGTGCCGCGACGGGCGATGGCCTCGGCGATCAGGGAAGCTCCCTCCGCCGGATCGCCGGCCTGGCTCCGCAGCACCCCGAGGAGATGCAGCGCGTCGGGATGGTCGGGCTGCCGTTCCAGGAGGGTGCGGTACAGCGGTTCGGCGCCGGCAAGGTTGCCGGTCCGGTGCAGAGCCATCGCGTTCGCCAGGAGCGTTTCGGAAGGAACTGGCGCACTCATGGAGAACGTCCCTGGTTCGTCGGGGTGGTGGATGTTTCTATCCCAGGGAATCCATCGTCCTCAACCATCTACCCAAAGCGTGATCCATAGGATTGCATTTCTCGTCATGGGGGTGCTTCCTTGAGCCGCGACGACTCGACGGGGCGCAGGTGCAAGGGGCTGGAGTCATGCAGGATTTTTCCGTGAGTTTCCGGCAGGCGGTGGCGCTGCATCAGCAGGGACGCCTGCCGGAAGCGGATACGGCTTACCGCGCCGTGCTGCACGCGGTGCCGGACCATGCGGACACGCTGCGGCTGTGGGGGCTGGTCGCTTTGCAGTCGGGGGCCGCCAAGGCGGCTTGCGCGCGCCTGTGTTGCGCGGTCGCAGCCAATCCCGGCTCGGCGGAGGCGCTGCACGTTCTCGGCGGTGCGTTGCGGCAAGCGGGCGATCTTGAGAAGGCGCTCGACTCCTATCGCCGCGCGACGGTGCTGCGGCCGGTCTTTCCCGAGTGCCACTTCAACCACGGCAACGCCCTGGTCCAGGCGGAGCGGTCGCTGGAGGCCGCGGTGGCCTATCGGATGGCGGTCGTTCAGCAGCCGCTTGGGGCAAACAGCCGTCTCAATCTGGCGGGGGTGCTCAACCGCATCGGAGATGCCTCGGGGGCCGCGCTCCAGGCGCGGGCCGCGGTCGCTCTCGAACCCCACCGCCCTGCCATGCTGACGGCGCTCGGCCGTGCCGAGGCGGGGCAGGGGGACACCGTCGCTGCCGAACGGACCCATGGCCGCGCCCTCCGGCTGGACCCCCGCCAGGAGTCCCTCGTCTACGAACATGGCCTCGCCTTGTCCGAGCTCGGCCGCATCGAGGAGGCCACCACCCTCCTGCACACCCTGGTCAACTCCGCGGACGCGACCGTGAGGCTGGGAGCCAAAATGGCTCTGCACCGGCTGGTGCTCCGCTGCATCGATGTCGATGACTACCGGCGAGCCGCCGCCGTCGCCCTCAATGGCTGGAGCGGGCAGGGAAGCGCCGGAACGGCCATGCTGCCGATGAGGGTCCGCATTGAGTCCTCCAGCGCATGCAACCTGCGTTGCCGTCACTGCACCACCGGCGTGGCCTACCACAGCACCGAACGCCGTTTGCTGAAGGCGGACCTGTTCGAGCACATACTGCGGGATCTCAAGGGAACAGAGGCGCTGGTCAGTTGCGTCATGTATCTGGGAGGGGAGCCGCTGATGAATCCCCACCTGGAAGCGATGATCCGGCGCCTGAGGGACGAGACGTCGATCAATCAGATCCATTTCGTCACCAACGCCATGCTGGCGACCGAAGAGCGATGCCGCGCCCTGGCGGATTGCGGGGTGGAAAAGATCTATGTGTCGATTGACGGTCGCTCGCCGGAGGAGAATGACGCCATCCGCCGGGGCTCCCACTATCCGACGGTGCGCCGGAACCTGACCCTGATGCGCCGTTACCTGGAACCCGCCGGCGTGCAGTTGATCATCTCCAACAACATTCTGCGCCGCCCGGGGGACCCGCCGACCGCTGCGACTCCGGCCTTTCTGATCAAGGATTTTCCCGGCCTGCCGATCGCCACGAACTACGCCTACAAATGGCCGGGCTGGACACAGACGGGAGAGGAAGAGGCGCTGACGGTCGACGTCAATCCGGGACGGCGCCGCGGATTCTGCGGTGCGCCTTTCACGGAATCGGTGATCCGTCCCAACGGCGATGTGACGCTCTGCTGTTACGACATCTCCGGCATCGAGGTCATGGGCAACCTGAGGCAGGGCTCCCTGGCGGACATCTGGAACGGTGAGCGCTACCGGGCGGTGAGGCTTGCCATGATGGCCGGCGACGAGGCGGCTTTGCCCGGCGTGTGCCGGAATTGTCCGGTCTATACGGGCGAGGAGATTCAGGAGCGGCCGGCGAACCTGCCCGTCTCCGGCGTGGCGGCGGTTTGACCGACCAACGCGCCACCGATCAGCGCCGAATACCACTTGCCGGACTCCTTCAACGTGCGTTTCTGCGTCGCGAAGTCCACATGGACGATGCCGAACCGCGTGCCGTAGCCGCCGCCCCATTCGAAGTTGTCGAGCAGCGACCACACGAAGTAGCCGCGCACGTCGGCCCCGTCCTTCAGCGCCCGGGCCATCTCGCCGATGCAGGCCTGCAGATAGTCCAGCCGCTCCCGGTCCATCACGATCCCCTGCGCGTCCGGGGCCTCCGGCGCCTTGGTGCCGTAGCCGTTCTCCGTCACATAGACCGGCAGGCGGTAGCGGGCGGTGGCCTGCAGCAACGCTTCGTGAAAGGCGCCGGGCTGGAGCGGCCAGCCGATGTCGGTGCGCGGCATGCCCTCCGGCGGGGCGCCGAAGCCGCAGCCCCACACGGCGCCGGGTTCAGCCTGGGCGAAGAGGGGGGCGTAATGGTTCATGCCGAACCAATCCACCGGCCGGCAGATCCGCGCCATGTCGCCGGCCCGGACGTAGGGCTCGATGGCGCGGGCGATGCGCGGCGGGTAGCGCCCCAGAATCTGCGCGTCGGGGAAGCACAGGTTCCACAGCTCGTCGAACAGGGCCGCCGCCTCGACGTGTTCGGGCGCCGGGTCGGCGGGGCGGCAGGGCTGGAAACTGTGCACCGCCCCTATGGACGCGCCGGGGACCAGGGCGCGCAGCACGTCCACCCCGGCCCCGTGGGCGAGGTTGGTGTGGTGGATGACCTTCAGATGCTCACCGCGGTCGGACACGCTGGGCGCGCCCCAGCCGAGCGCGTAGCCGAACAGGGTGAAGACCGAGAACTCGTTGAAGGTCGCCCAGCGCGTCACCCGGTCGCCGAAGCGGCGGGCGCAGAGGACGGCGTAGTCCGCGTACCAGCCGGCGCTGTCCCGGTTCGCCCAGCCGCCGCGCTCCTGCAGGGCCTGTGGCAGGTCCCAATGGTAGAGGCAGGCCCAGGGCTCGATGCCAGCCTCCAGCAAGCGGTCGATCAGGCGGTCGTAGAAGTCCAGCCCGGCCTCGTTCACCGCCTCGCGCCCGCGCGGCAGCACGCGCGGCCAGGAGATCGAGAATCGGTAGGCGCCGACCCCGATGTCCCGCATCAGCGCGACGTCCTCGGCGTAGCGGTGGTAGTGGTCGCAGGCGACGTCGCCGGTGTCGCCGTTGTCCACCCGGCCTTTCAGGCGGCAAAAGTGGTCCCAGATGCTGGGCGCCCGTCCATCCTCGGCCGCCGCCCCCTCGACCTGGAACGCCGATGTGGAGGTCCCCCACAGGAAGCCATCGGGAAAACGGGAGGGGAAGAGGGGCATCGCTCGCCGTTCCACAGCCTTATGTTCCAAGGGAGATCGCTCCGTCGAACCATTCGCCCGTCATTATGCCTGTTTCTTGACCATTCCGCCAAAGGTAGTATGGGTATGGACCCTGGTTGTGGACGGAGACGGCGATGGCGGAGCTGCCGAAGGATTTTGTCTGGGGGGTCTCCACCTCCGCCTATCAGATCGAGGGTGCCGCGGCGGCGGACGGGCGCGGTCCGAGCATCTGGGACACGCGCTGCCGCACGGCGGGCGGTGTGGTGAACGGCGACACCGGCGACGTCGCCTGCGACCATTATCACCGCTACGCCGAGGACGTCGCGCTGATGAGCGGGCTGGGGGTGGATGCCTACCGATTCTCCGTGGCGTGGCCCAGGGTGCTGCCGCGCGGGCGGGGGGCGGTCAACCAACCGGGTCTGGACTTCTACGACCGCCTGATCGACGCGGTGCTGGGGGTGGGGATCGAGCCCTGGCTGTGCGTCTATCACTGGGACCTGCCGCAGGCCCTGCAGGACCGCGGCGGCTGGGCGAGCCGGGACAGCGCCGGCTGGTACGCCGATTACACGGCGCTGTTGGCGCGGCGCTACGGCGACCGGGTGAAGCGTTGGATCACCTTCAACGAGTTCTCCGTCTTCACCCTGTTCGGCTACGCCATTCCCTGGGCGGCCCCCGGCATCACCGACCGCGACCAGCATCTGCGGGCCATCCACCATGTCAACCTTGCCCATGGGGCCGGGGTGGACGTGATCCGTGACTTGGTCCCCGGCGCGTCCATCGGGGCGGTGCACAACCGCCAACGCGTGCTGCCGGAAGGCGGCCGGCCCGAGAACGCGGAGGCCGCCGCCCTGCTGGACGAGCACTGGAACCTGACCTTCTGCGATCCGCAGCTCCTCGGCCACTACCCGCCGCGCGTCGCCCGCGCCATCGAGCCTTACGTGAAGGCGGGCGACATGGCGCGAATCTGCCGGCCCATGGACTGGTTCGGCCTGAACCACTACGGCCCGATCTTCGCCCGCGCGACCCCCGGCACCACCTGGGGTTACGGCTGGGGCGACGCGCCCCCCGATTCGCCGACCTATGGTGTCGGATGGGCGGTTTTCCCCGACGCCTTCCGCGACGAGCTGCTGGACATCACCCGCCGTTACCGCATGCCCATCGTCATTACGGAAAACGGTTGCGGCGGCAGCGATTCGCCGGACGAATCGGGTGTCATCGACGACCAGCACCGAATCAACTACCTGCGACTCTATAACGCCTCAATGCACGAGGCGATTCGCGGCGGAGCGGATGTGCGCGGTTACTTCGTCTGGTCGCTTCTGGATAATTTCGAGTGGGGAAGCGGGTACGGCAACCGTTTCGGCATCGTCCACGTCGACTTCGAATCGCAGAAACGCACGCCGAAAGCCTCGGCCCGCTGGTACGCCGACCTGATTAGGAGCGCGCATTCCGCCGCCTGAACGGGCAGGGATTTCGCCGCCGGAGCCTACTATTTCCGTTCGACTGGACCGTCCGGCCGCGTGTCCTGCGTGAAACACATTACACATTTGCATGTTAAACCTGATGCACAGGCTTGCGCTTTGCGCATCACTTTGCCCATCCTCCGTTCTGGATCATTCGTTCTCGAAGGAAACTGACATGCAAAGCAGCGACACCGACGGTTCTGAGAATTCGGCCAGCGATCTGGTCGCCATGACGGGTAAGATCGTTGCGTCTTATGTCCGCTCGAACCAGATCGCGGTGAATGATCTTCCGAACCTCATCCGGATCGTCCACCAAAGTCTGTCGGGCACGGGTCGTCCGGTGGAGCCGGAGGCGGTGGAACTGCGCCCTGCCGTGCCGGTGAAGAAGTCGGTGATGCCGGACTACATCGTCTGCCTTGAGGACGGTAAGAAGCTGAAGATGCTGAAGCGCTATCTGCGCACGGCTTATGGAATGACTCCGGACGAATACCGCCGCAAATGGGGCCTGCCCGCGGACTATCCGATGACCGCCCCGAACTATGCGGAGCAGCGGTCCGCCTTCGCCAAGTCGATCGGTCTCGGCAAGAAGGCCGCCGCTCCGGCGAAGCCGGCCCGCCGCGGCCGCGCCAAGAACGTCGCCTGACCACGCGTCCGTTCCGAACCGCCTCTTTCCCGACAGCCGGGAAAGAGGCGGCGGGGCCGTCCGGCACCGATTCTGCTTTCCCTCCTCAGCGCTGCGCGATGCGCGGCGTGGCGAGGCTGTTCAGGCTGGTGATCCATTCCGACAGGGTGACGAAGCGGCAACCGCGCGTGCGCAGCAGGCCGATGGCCCGGGGAAGGGCTTCCGCCGTCGCGTTGTAGGTGGTGTGCATCAGGACAACGCTGCCGATGGTGCCGGTCGCTTCGAGTTGAGCCATGATCTTGCCGGCATCGCGGGTGAACCAGTCGCGCGTGTCGACGTTCCACAGCGCCGGGCTCATCTTTTCCTGTTCGACGGCGTTCAGCGTGTCGTTGTTCCAGCGTCCGGCGGGCGGGCGGAACAGCACCGGGTCGGCGCCGGACTGGGACAGGATGCGATTCGTTTCCGCGATCTGCGCGCGTTGCGCCTCGGTGTTCAGGGTGCGCATGTTGGGGTGGGTCAGGCTGTGGTTGCCGACCTCATGCCCCTCCTGAACGATGCGTTGGATGATCCGCGGGTGGCGGACCGCGACGTTGCCGATCGGGAAGAAGGTCGCCCGCACGCCCTCGCTGCGCAGGATGTCGAGGATCCGCGGAGTCACCGACGGATGTGGCCCGTCGTCGAAGGTCAGGGAGCAGAGGTTCCAGCGACTGGCCTTCAACGCCCCGATGTCAACCCGTGCCTCGTTGCCGGGCACGATGGCGGCGATCCGCGACAGGCGCGACGCCTGCCGCTCGATCTCCTGCATTTCCCGGCTCTGGTCCGGGCTGTAGGTGACGACGCCGTTGTGGTCGTTGTCCTCCGGTGCGGCGGTTGGGGCTGCGGCCGGCCGCTCGGCGGCGTCGACCACGAGGCAACTGCCGCCGCCGCCGACGATCCGGCGGCAGACGAAGTTGGGGTCGAGGTCGGGCAGGGGGGCGGCCCGCAGAACGAAGCCGGAGTCGGGAACACCGGGCCGTTGCGGGGCGACTCGGGGGACCAGGTCGGCGACCATGTCGGGCTGGCGCCGGACGACGGCCTTCCAGGCGACCCAGGCGTCAGCTTCCGTCCGGTAGACGCCGAACTGGAGCATCTTGGCCGGCTGGCTGTCCGCATCCTTGCGCAGTGTGGTGACGGTGGCAAGGTGCGGCTGGTCCGCGGCGTGGACCGGGCCAGTCAACGGGACGTGGGCGATCGCCGCCAGCAGGGCTGCGGAGAGAAACCCGAGGGGCTGTCGCCGCCGCTTCGTTGCGGAGGCGAAAATGTGAAGGGTGGAAAGGCCCGAACCTGACATCATGTGCGATCGACCATCAACATCGCCGCGGTGAGATCAGGTGTGGGCGATACCTCTAATGAGATAGAGCAAAATTTATCACGTCTCCATAAGGATCGTCGTCAAAGGTACGTTGTCACGGATTTCCTCAGTCTATTTTCCATAATGCTCCTTATGGGACTTTTGACTGCAAGTGGCACCAAGCCGCAGCGGAACAGGCCAGCGGATGGATTCGTGCGCCTGCTTTGCAGTCCGGGGGGCGGTCTCGACGGTCAGCGCCGCCGCAGCAGGGTCACGCCATCGCCCACGGGCAACATGCACAGGGCCACCCTCTCGTCCTCCAGACGGGCCGTATTGAAGGCGCGGATGGCTTCGGTCTTGTGCTTGCGGTCACTGGGATCGGCGACTCGTCCTCGCCACAGGGTGTTGTCCACCACGATCAGGCCACCGCGCCTCACCAGACGCAGGCACCGTTCGTAGTAGGCGTCGTAATTCTCCTTGTCGGCGTCGATGAAGGCGAAATCGAACGAATCGCCGGCACCGTCAGCGACGAGATTGTCGAGGCTGTCGAGCGCCGGCCCGATGCGCAGGTCGATCTTGCCCGCGACCTCGGCCCTGCTCCAAGCCGCGCGAGCCTGGGCGGTCCATTGCTCGTTGATGTCGAGGCTGACCACCCGGCCATCCTCCGGCAGCGTCAGCGCCACCGTCAGCGCGCTGTAGCCGGTGAAGGTTCCGATGTCCAGGGTGCGGCGCGCGCCGATCATCTCGACCAGGAAAGCCAGGAGTTGGCCTTCCTCGGGCGCGATCTGGTAATGGGCCTCGGTCATTGTGGCCGTCTCGGCGCGCAGCGACGCCTGGATGGGCGTTTCGCGCAGGGAAGCGTCGAGCATGTACCGATAAATGGCCTCGGGCATGAAGATCGACTGCACGGTCAAGGAATCCGCTCCCTCATCTGGCCGTCCGCCTTGTGCGGACGTCGCTTCACATGTGGGGAGCGCCGGGCGATCCGAAAGGTCCCCCGCTGTCCGCGAGCCCGCGTTGATGCCTGAATCAATCCGGGTTTCGACCGAAGGAGAAGCGCAGGGCATCGGCCACGGCGAGCGGCAGCATGGAACCGTGGCTTTCCTCGACGAAATCATGGAAGGCGAGGCGCAAACCCGGAACCGTCGCCAGGGTGGCGACGACCTCCCTCCCCGTCTGTCCGGAGCGCAATCGCTTCAACCGCTCGGCGTCCGCCTGGGGCAAGGGGCGCTCCACCAGCTTGCCGGACGTTTCGATCAGAAGAGCCGTGCCGGGCGGCACGCCCGTCGTCTTCGAACGCTCCAGAAACGCCGCCTGCTCGCCCAGGATGGCTTGCCCGCTCCACCAGACCGCCGGATCGGCGGCGATGTAGGTCTGGAACAGATCTCCTCTGGTGTAGAAGACGTAGAGGGAGAACAGCCCGCCCAGCGAGTGGCCGAACAAGGTCCGGCGCTGCCGGTCGGCGGGCAGGCGTGCCTCAACGGCCGGGATCACCTGCGTCTCGATGAAGGCAAGAAAATCGTCGCGCCCGCCGGTTTCGATGACGGAGGCGCCATCCCGCGACGGAGGAATGAACTCCGGCGGGGTTGGCGGGGTCAGATCGCGGTAGCGGCGCAGGATGTCAAACGGCCCATCGGTCGGATAGCCGATTCCAACGATCACCGCGGAACTGTAGGGATCCGGCGGGCTCGGACCGATGACCGTCTCCATCATCGGCACGGTCGCGTTGCCGTCCAGCAGGTAGATGACCGGATATCCGCCGGGTGGCGGCGGTTGCGCGGGGCGGACGAGAAAGATCCGGTAATCCAGTCCCGTCCGGTCGGCGCGCACATCGAACTGTTCCATCCTGCGGGCTTCCTTCATGGCCTCGGCTGTCACGGATTCCGCCTGCGCGGTCTGAATGCCGAAGCCGGACAAGGTCGCCAGCAGCACGGTCGTGGCAAATCGGAGCATGAGCGGTTCCCGCACAATCGGACGGTGCGCACCGGCGCATCGGATGGAACCGTGCCGGCGGCTCCATGTTGTTGCACGGTCAGCAGCAGGAGAGCAATGCGATGAGAAAGCTCCTTTCCGCAACGGCGGTCACCCTTGTCATGATGGTCGCCGGTCCTTCGCTCGCCCAGCAGAGCGCCGCCATCACCAACCCGGCCAACGCCTATCGGGAGGTCAAGGACGACAACGTCATGGTGCCGTCGCTCAAGCGGACAGTCGGGCAATTGGACGACATGGACGTCATGGGGCCGGACGGCACGAAGATCGGCGAGGTGGAGGAGGTGCTGATGGACGCCTCCGGTCAGCCGGTCGCCGTGGTGGTGGACGTGGAGCACGGCGTGGGGATCGGCGACAAGGAGGTGATTGTCGGGCTGGACCAGTTGCGCGACGACGGGCGGGCCCTGACGACCGCACTGACCAACGCGCAACTCGGCAGCCTGCCGATCTGGGACGATTGAGGCGGAGGACGATCGTCGTTCGACGCCCTCCCCTTCTCCGCGCTGTTTCGCAGCGCGGAGAAGAACCATGACACCGATCCGCCGAATCCCGTTACTGCGGCGCCATGCGGATGGCGCCGTCCAGCCGGATCACCTCGCCGTTCAACATCTCGTTCTCCAGAATGTGCTGCACGAGGCGGGCGTATTCGGACGGCTGGCCGAAGCGCTTCGGGAAGGGCACCGTGGCGGCGAGGCTGTCCTGCACCTCCTGCGGCATGTTCAGCAGCATCGGCGTGCCGATCAGACCCGGCGCGATGGTCATGACACGCACGCCGCTGCGCGCCAGATCGCGGGCGGCGCAGATGGTCAGGGCGACGATGCCGCCCTTCGACGAGGCGTAGGCGGCCTGCCCGATCTGGCCCTCATAGGCGGCGACGGAGGCGGTGTTGACGATCACCCCGCGCTCCCCCGATTCCAGCGGGTCGAGCGTGCCCATGTCCGCGGCGGCGAGGCGCAACATGTTGAAGGTGCCGATCAGGTTGACCTCGATCACCTTGCGGAAATCGTCCAGCGCCATCGGGCCGTCGCGCCCGACGATGCGCTTGGCCGGGGCGACGCCCGCGCAGTTGACCGCGATGCGGGCCGGGCCATGGGCAGCCCAGGCCTCGGCCACGGCCTTCTCCGCCGACTCCGCGCTCGACACGTCGCAGAGCAGGCCCAGGCCGCCGATCTCCTCGGCGACCTGCTTGACCGCCGCCTCGTTCATGTCGAGGACAGTGACCTTTGCACCCAGCTTCGCCAGATGGCGCGCGGTTTCCGCCCCCATGCCGGAGGCGCCACCGGTGACGATGGCGGCCTGACCGTTGATCTGCATCGTGTTTCCCCCCTGCTGTCGTTATCGAAGTCCCCTCTCCCCGGAGGGGAGAGGGTTGAAGCGTCACATCCCGCCCGGATAGTTCGGTCCCCCACCGCCCTCCGGGACGACCCAGTTGATGTTCTGGGTGGGGTCCTTGATGTCGCAGGTCTTGCAGTGCACGCAGTTCTGCGCGTTGATCTGCAGCCGCGGATCGCGGCCGTCCTCCGCCCGCACGATCTCGTACACCCCCGCCGGGCAGTAGCGCGTCTCCGGAGCGTCGTAGAGCGCCAGATTGACCGCGATCGGCACCGACGCGTCCTTCAGCGTCAGGTGCGCCGGCTGGTCCTCCTCGTGGTTGGTGTTCGACAGATACACCGAGGACAGCCGGTCGAACGACACCACCCCGTCCGGCTTGGGATAGGCGATCTTCGGCATCTCCGACGCCTTCTTCAGCGTCTCGTGATCGCCGTGCCGGTGGTGCAGCGTCCACGGCGACTTGCCCTTGGTCGCCGTCTCGTAGGCCGCGTTGGCCAGACCCGCCCACAGCCCCTTCTGGAAGCCCGGACGGATGTTGCGCACCGCGTGAAGCTCCGACCACACCCAGGACGCCTTCAGCTTCTCCGGATAGGCCACCGCCTCGCGCGCCGGCGCCTCGCTATTGGTCTGGGCCGACAGAAGCTCGTGCACCGCCTCAGCCGCCAGCATGCCCGACTTCATCGCGGTGTGGTTGCCCTTGATCTTGGGCACGTTGAGGAAGCCCGCCGCGTCGCCGACGATCAGACCGCCGGGAAAGGTCAGCTTGGGGATCGACTGGAAGCCGCCCTCGCTGAGCGCCCGCGCGCCATAGGCGATGCGCCGCCCACCCTCGAAGGTCGGGCGGATCGCCGGGTGGGTCTTGTAGCGCTGGAACTCCTCGAAGGGCGACAGGTGCGGGTTCTCGTAGTCGAGCCCGACCACGAAGCCGACCGACACCAGGTTGCCCTCCATGTGGTAGAGCCAGGAGCCGCCGTAGGTCTTGGGGTCCATCGGCCAGCCGATGGTGTGGACGATCAGGCCGGGCTGCGACTTGGCGGGTTCGACCTCCCACAGCTCCTTGATGCCGATGCCGTAGGTCTGCGGGTCGGCGTCGCGGCGCAGGTCGAAGCGCTCGAACAGCGTCTTGGTCAGCGAGCCGCGGCAGCCCTCGGCGAAGATGGTCTGCCGGGCGTGCAGCTCCATGCCCGGCGTGTAATTGGCGGTCTTCTCGCCGTCCTTGCCGATGCCCATGTCGCCGGTGGCCACACCCTTGACCGCGCCGCTGTCGTCGTAGAGCACCTCCGCCGCGGCGAAGCCGGGGTAGATCTCGACACCCAGCTCCTCGGCCTGCCCGGCCATCCAGCGGGCGAGGTTGCCGAGGGAGATGATGTAGTTGCCGTGATTGTGCATCTGCGGCGGGGCGAAGGGCGACTTCAGCGCCTTGGTCTCGGTGAGGAAGAGGAAGCGGTCCTCGCGCGCCGGGGTGGTCAGGGGCGCGCCCTTGTCCTTCCAGTCGGGGATCAGCTCGTCGAGCGCGTGCGGCTCGAACACCGCGCCGGAGAGCAGGTGGGCGCCGACCTCCGAGCCCTTCTCGACGACGCAGACCGACAGCTCCTGCCCCGCCTCGTTGGCGAGCTGTTTCAGGCGGATGGCCGCGCTCAGGCCCGACGGGCCGGCTCCGACGACAAGGACGTCGTACTCCATCACCTCGCGCGGGTCGCGAGCCATCTCGTCAGCCATTTCTTCTTCTTTCCTTGTTTCGTGCGAACAACGTCGGTCAGTGCGACAACAGAACGGGAAGGGTCATCTGGCGCAGGATCTGGCGGGTGTTGCTGCCCCGCCCGAACAGCGGGAACAGCGAGCCGCCATAGCCGCCGAAACCACCCATCACCAGAAGATCGGCGCCATGGTCCGAGGCGCGCGACAGCACGGCGTCCATGGGGGTCATGCTGGCGATGGTCATGCGCTCCTGCGTGGCCGTCACGCCATGGCTCGCCAGATGCTCAAGGATATCGACCTGCGGGACGTTGCCGCCCCCCTCCGCCCGCGGCTGGGTGTGGAAGGCGAGCAGGAGCACGGAACTGGCCTGCTTCAGCAGCGGCAGCGCGTCGTTGACGGCGCGGGCGGCCTCGCGGCTGCCGTTCCAGGCGATCACCGGGCGGTCGGCGAGTTGCGGGTAGCTGCCGCTGTGCGGCACGACCAGGATCGGGCGCCCGGCGTTCAGCACCACCTCTTCGAGCAGGTCCGCCGGGACGCGGCTGTCCTCCGGATCGTGCTGGCCGAAGACGGCGAGGTCGACGTAGCGCGAGCAGATCACCGTCTCGGCGATCACATGGCCGTACTCGCCGTGGCTGAGCTGCCACCAGCGCGTCGTCACCCCGGCCTCGCGGGCCTTCTCCTCGAACAGCTCCCGCGCCCGCTGCGCCGCCTGGGTCAGCGCCGGGCCGGCCTTGCGCGTGACGATGCCGGCGCCGGAGCTGTCGCTTTGCGCGAACAGGCCGGTCAGCGCGGCGCCATGTGTCTGCGCCAGGGTCAGGGCGACGCTCAGCCGCTCCCCGCAGCGGTCGCTGTCGTCCACATGCACCAGCAGGTTCGTGAAGCTCATGGCGCCCTTCCCTTCCCTCTTCCCCGTGTTTTACGCACATCCCCGCGCGCGGGCGACCTTCGAGGCGGTCGGGCGGCCGATGGCATCGCTGATATAAGCGCCAGCCGCCACGAGCCGGTCCAGATCCACCCCCGTTTCGACGCCCAGCCCGTTCAGCATGTAGAGCACGTCCTCGCTCGCCACGTTGCCCGACGCCCCCTTGGCGTAGGGGCAGCCGCCCAGCCCGGCGACCGAGCTGTCCACCACCGCCACGCCCATTTCCAGCGTCGCCAGGATGTTGGCGAGCGCCTGGCCATAGGTGTCGTGGAAATGCACCGCCAAGCGCTCCATCGGCACGCGCTCCGCCACCGCCGCGATCATCGCCTGGGCCTTGGCCGGCGTGCCGGTGCCGATGGTGTCGCCAAGCGAGACCTCGTAGCAGCCCATGTCGAGCAGCCGCCCCGCCACCTCGGCCACCGCCGCAGGCGCGATCTCCCCCTCGTAGGGACAGCCGAGCACGCAGGAGACGTAGCCGCGCACGGGCACCCCCTGCGCTTTCGCCTGCTCCAGCACCGGGACGAAGCGATCCAGGCTTTCGGCGATGGAGCAGTTGATGTTCTTTTGGCTGAAGCTCTCCGACGCGGCGGCGAAGACCGCCACCTCGTCGGCGCGGGCGGCGAGCGCGCCCTCCAGCCCCTTGGCGTTCGGGGTGAGGGCGACGTAGCGCACCCCCTCCTTGCGCCGGATGCCGGCGAAGACGTCCGTCGTGTCGGCCATCTGCGGCACCCATTTGGGCGACACGAAGCTGCCCGCCTCGATGGCGGTCAGCCCGGCGTCGGTCAGCCGGTCGACCAGACCGATCTTCACCGCGGTCGGGACGATCTGCTTCTCGTTCTGGAGGCCGTCGCGCGGGCCGACCTCCACCATGCGGACGCTCTTGGGCAAGCGCATGCTCATCCCTCCGCCACGTCGAGGACCAGCAGGTCCACGCCTTCGGACACCTGATCGCCCGCCGCGAAGTTGACGGCGCTGACCGTGCCGGCGGCGGGGGCCTTGATGGTGTGCTCCATCTTCATCGCCTCCAGCAGCATCAGCGGCGCGCCCGCCTCCACCGTCTGGCCGGGCTCGACCAGCACACGGACGACGGTACCCGGCATCGGCGCGGTGAGGCGGCCGGACCCGCCCTCCTGCTCCGCGGCGCGGGCGGTCGGGTCGTCCAGATGCAGGCGCCACACCGATCCGTCCGACAGGATGGTCAGGTCCAGACCCTGGCAGACCACCGTGGCGCGGGTGCGCACCGCGTCGATGGTGGCGGTCAGCGTCTCGCCGTCGAGCGTCACCCGCTCCGCCTTGATGGCCGGGCGGCCCTCCACCTCGATCTCGTAGCCGTCGGGGCGGAAATGCAGGGTCAGGGCGCGCGGCGTGTCGCCGTCGAGCAGGCGTAGGTCGTGATGGTTGTCGTCGTTGAGGCGCCAGCCGCTGGCCGACAGCCAGGGCGACCAGGGGTCCGACGCGGCGCGGCGGGCCTTGCGCGTGTCCGCGTTGCGGCGCAGAAGCACGCTGAGCGCCGCGATGGCCAGCCCGCGGTCCGGCACCGGGGCCGGCGGGGGCAGCAGGTCGGCGCGATGCCGCTCGATGAAGCCGGTGTCGATCTCCACCGCGCGGAAGGCCGGATGCCCGGCGATGGCGCCGAGGAAGGCCACGTTGGTGGTCACCCCGACCACCTCGTAGGCGGCGAGCGCCACGCGCAGGCGGCGGAGTGCGGCGTCACGGTCCTCGTCCCAGACGATCAGCTTGGCGATCATCGGGTCGTAGAACATGGTGACCTCGTCGCCCTCGCGGACGCCGGTGTCCACCCGGACATGCTCGTTCTCGGCGGGCGGGCGCAGGCGGACCAGCTTGCCGATGGCCGGCAGGAACTCCCGCTGCGGGTCCTCCGCGTAGAGACGCGCCTCGAAGGCGTGGCCGCGGCGGGTGAGCTGGTCCTGCATCAGCGGCAGAGTGCCGCCGGCGGCGACGCGCAGCTGCCACTCGACGAGGTCCTGACCGGTGATCTTCTCGGTCACCGGATGCTCCACCTGGAGGCGGGTGTTCATCTCGATGAAGTAGAAGCCGCCGTCCTCGTAGAGGAATTCCACGGTGCCGGCGCCGACGTAGTTCACCGCCTTGGCGGCGGCCACCGCGGCCTCGCCCATGCGGCGGCGCAGGTCGTCGGGCAGCGCCGGGGCCGGGGCCTCCTCGATCACCTTCTGGTGGCGGCGCTGGATCGAGCAGTCGCGCTCGAACAGATAGACGCCGTTGCCGTGGGCGTCACAGAAGACCTGGATCTCGACATGGCGTGGGCGGCCCAGATACTTCTCCAGAAGCACGCTGTCGTCGCCGAAGGCGGCCTTGGCCTCGCGCTTGGCGCCGGCCACCGCGTCGGCGAACTCGCCGGCGGCGCGGACCACGCGCATGCCCTTGCCGCCGCCGCCCGCCGAGGCCTTGACCAGCACGGGATAACCGATGCGCTCGGCCTCCGCGCTCAGTGTTTCCAGGTCCTGGGCCTCGCCGTGGAAGCCGGGGACCAGC
This sequence comes from Azospirillum brasilense, assembly GCF_007827815.1. Classification (GTDB taxonomy): domain Bacteria; phylum Pseudomonadota; class Alphaproteobacteria; order Azospirillales; family Azospirillaceae; genus Azospirillum; species Azospirillum brasilense_C. The sequence continues at coordinate 44,634 of NZ_VITH01000010.1, read as the reverse complement.
GGCACGTCGGCCTGGGACATCACGCGCTTGGATTCCGCCTTGGAGCCCATGACGCGGATGGCCTCGATCGGCGGGCCGATGAAGACCACGCCAGCCTCGGCGCAGGCCGCCGCGAAGCCGGCGTTCTCCGACAGGAAGCCGTAGCCGGGGTGGATGGCCTGGGCGCCGGTGCGCTTCGCGACCTCAAGGATCGCGTCGCCACGCAGGTAGCTCTCGCCGACCGGCGCCGGGCCGATGCAGACGGCCTCGTCGGCCATCTCCACATGCATGGCGCGGGCGTCGGCCTCCGAGTAGACGGCGACGGTGCGGATGCCCATGCGGCGGGCGGTGCGGATGACGCGGCAGGCGATCTCGCCGCGGTTTGCGATCAGAATCTTGTCGAACATGGTCCGTCAGCTCCGCCACGCCGGTTCGCGTTTCTCCAGGAAGGCGCCGACGCCCTCCCTCCCCTCGTCGCTCGCGCGCTGGCGGGCGATGCGCTCCGCCGTGCCGCGGACCAGCGCGTCGTCCAGCGGGCGGCGCGCCACCGCGCGGATCAGCTCCTTCGCCGCGGTCTGGGAGGCCGGGCCGCATTGCAGCAGGTTGCGGACCATCGCCTCGACCGCGGCGTCCAGCTCCGCCGCCGGAACGGTCTGGTGCAGCAGGCCGAGCCGCATCGCCTCGGCGGCGGAGAAGCGCTCCGCCGTCAGGAAGTAGCGGCGGCAGGCGCGCTCGCCCATCGCGGCCACCACATAGGGGCTGACGACCGCGGGGATCAGGCCCAGCCGCACCTCGGTCAGGGCGAAGCTGGCAGTCTCGGCGGATATGGCGATGTCGCAGGCGGCGACCAGCCCCACCCCGCCGCCGAAGGCCGGCCCCTGCACCACGGCGATGGTCGGCTTCGGGCATTCGTCCAGCGTGCGCAGCATGGTGGCGAGGCCCATGGCGTCCTCGACGTTCTCGCCGTGGCTGTAGCCCGCCATCTTCTTCATCCAGCCAAGGTCGGCCCCGGCGGAGAAGCTCTTCCCCGCGCCACGCAGCAGGATGGCGCGGACGTCCGGGTTCGACCCCAGGCTGAGGAAGGCGTCGGTCAGATCGGCGATGACCCGCTCGTTGAAGGCGTTGTGCACCTCCGCCCGGTTCATCGTGACGGCGGCGACGCCGCTGGCGGCGATGTCGATCAAAATGTCGCTCATGCTCGTCATCTCCCCGCTCACATCCGGAACACGCCGAAGGTGGTCTTCTCAACCGGGGCGTTCAGCGACGCAGACAGGCCGAGGCCGAGCACCATGCGCGTGTCCGCCGGGTCGATGATGCCGTCGTCCCACAGCCGGGCGGAGGCGTAGTAGGGATGGCCCTGGTCTTCATACTGCTGGCGGATCGGGGCCTTGAAGGCCTCCTCCTCCTCCGGTGCCCAGCTCCTGCCCTGGGATTCCATGGCATCGCGCCGGACCTGGGCGAGCACGCCTGCCGCCTGTTCCCCGCCCATCACCGAGATGCGCGAGTTCGGCCACATCCACAGGAAGCGCGGGCTGTAGGCGCGCCCGCACATGCCGTAGTTGCCGGCGCCATAGCTGCCGCCGATGATGACGGTGAATTTCGGCACCTTGGCGCAGGCGACGGCGGTGACCAGCTTCGCGCCGTCCTTGGCGATGCCGCCCGCCTCGTACTTCCGCCCGACCATGAAGCCGGTGATGTTCTGCAGGAAGACCAGCGGAATGCCGCGCTGGCAGCACAGCTCGACGAAATGCGCGCCCTTCAGGGCGGATTCGCTGAACAGGATGCCGTTGTTGGCGATGATGCCGACCGGGTAGCCGAAGATGTGGGCGAAGCCGCAGACCAGCGTCGTCCCGTAGAGCGGCTTGAACTCGTCCAGCACCGAGCCGTCGACCACGCGGGCGATGACCTCTCGCACGTCGAACGGCTTGCGCGGGTCGCTGGGGATGACGCCGTAGAGCTCGCGCGGGTCGTAGGCCGGCTCCTGCGGCTCGCGCAGATCCATGTCGATGCGCTTGCTGCGGTTCAGGTTCGACACGACCTTGCGCGCTATGGCGAGCGCGTGGGCGTCGTTCATCGCGTAATGGTCGGTCACGCCGGAGGTGCGGGAGTGCACGTCGGCCCCGCCGAGGTCCTCCGCCGACACCACCTCGCCGGTCGCCGCCTTCACCAGCGGCGGGCCGCCGAGGAAGATGGTGCCCTGGTTGCGCACGATGATCGCCTCGTCCGACATGGCGGGCACATAGGCGCCGCCCGCCGTGCAGCTTCCCATCACCACCGCGATCTGCGGGATGCCCTGGGCCGACATGTTGGCCTGGTTGAAGAAGATGCGGCCGAAATGGTCGCGGTCGGGGAACACCTCGTCCTGGTTCGGCAGGTTGGCGCCGCCCGAATCGACGAGATAGATGCAGGGAAGGTTGTTCTGCTGCGCCACTTCCTGGGCGCGCAGGTGCTTCTTGACGGTCAGGGGGAAGTAGGTGCCGCCCTTCACCGTGGCGTCGTTGACGACCACCATGCATTCCTGCCCGGCCACGCTGCCGATGCCGGTGATGATGCCCGCCGCCGGGATGTCGTCGTCATAGACCTTGTGGGCGGCCATCTGCGACAGCTCCAGGAAGGGCGATCCCACGTCGAGGAGCTGGCGGATGCGCTCGCGCGGCAGCAGCTTGCCGCGGGACAGGTGCTTGTCGCGGGCCTTCGCGCCGCCGCCCTGCTTGATCGCGCCCACCTTCTCACGCAGGTCGGCGACCAGGGCGGACATGGCGTCGGCGTTCGTCTGGAACTCGGCGGAGCGCGGGTTCAGGGCGCTCTTCAGGACGGTCATGGCCGTCGTCCTCCCGTCTCTTCTTGTTCTACTGCATCAGGGCGCGGCTGATGACCAGCCGCTGGATGTCGCTCGTGCCCTCGTAAATCTGGCAGACGCGCACGTCTCTATAAATGCGCTCCACCGGGAAATCGTTCAGGTAGCCGTAGCCGCCATGGATCTGGATGGCGTCGGAGCAGACGCGCTCGGCGATCTCCGAGGCGAACAGCTTCGCCATCGCCGCCTCCTTCAGGCAGGGCTCGCCGGCGTCGCGCAGGCTCGCGGCGTGCAGGACGAGCTGGCGCGCGGCCTCCACCTTCGTCGCCATGTCGGCCAGCCGGAAGGCCACCGCCTGATGCTGGATGATCGGCACGCCCATGCTCTGCCGCTCCTGGGCGTAGCGGGTGGCGTGGTCGAGCGCGGAACGGGCCATGCCCACCGACTGCGAGGCGATGCCGATGCGCCCGCCCTCCAGGTTGGCAAGCGCCACCCGGTAGCCGCCGCCCTCCGCGCCCAGCATCAGGTCGGCGGGGATGCGGCAGTCCTCCAGCACGATCTGGCAGGTGTCGGAACAGCTCTGCCCAAGCTTCTCCTCGACCCGCGCGACCTGGAAGCCGGGGGTGTCGGTCGGCACGATGAAGGCGGTGATGCCCTTCTTGCCGGCGTCGGGGTCGCTGACCGCGAAGACGATGGCGACGTCGGCGTTCTTGCCCGACGTGATGAACTGCTTCGTGCCGTTGAGGACCCAGTGGTTGCCGTCGCGGCGCGCGCGGGTCTTGATGGCGGCGGCGTCGGACCCCGCCTGCGGCTCGGTCAGGCAGAAGCAGCCGAGCTGCTCGCCGCGGGCCATCGGCTTCAGGAAGCGCTCCTTCTGCTCGGCGCTGCCGAACTTCAGGATCGGCATGCAGCCGACGGAGTTGTGCACGCTCATGATGGTGGAAATGGCGCCGTCGCCCGCCGCGATCTCCTCGATGGCGAGCGCGTAGGCGATGTGGTCGGTGCCGGCGCCGTCGAATTCCTCCGGCACCAGCATGCCCATCAGGCCGAGCCGGCCCATCTCGGCCAGCTCCTCCTTGGGGAAGGCGCCGGTGCGGTCGCGCTCGGCGGCGGTGGGCGCCAGCCGTTCCGCCGCGAAGTCCCGCGCCATGTCGCGCACCATCCGCTGCTCTTCCGTCAGCCGCATTGCTTTCCCTCCCGCACGCTTTCTGCCCCCTCCCCGACCCTCCCCCGCTGCGCGGTGGAGGGAGCTTAGTCCCCTCTCCCGCGCAGCGGGGGAGGGCTAGGGAGGGGGCACAGTTGCCTTACACCAACTCCACCGCCACAGCCGTGGCCTCGCCGCCGCCGATGCACAGCGAGGCGACGCCGCGCTTCAGCCCGTTCTTCTCCAGCGCCGCCAGCAGCGTGACGAGGATGCGCGCGCCCGACGCGCCGATGGGATGGCCGAGCGCGCAGGCACCGCCATGCACGTTGATCTTGTCGTGCGGGATGTCGAGTTCGCGCATCGCCGCCATGGCGACCACGGCGAAGGCCTCGTTCAGCTCGTAGAGGTCCACGTCCTTGGCCGACCAGCCGGCGCGCTCCAGCACCTTGTTGATCGCGCCCACGGGGGCCGTGGTGAACCAGGCCGGGGCCTGGGCGTGGTTGGCGTGGGCCTTGATCTCCGCCAGGATCGGCAGGCCGAGTTTCTCGGCGTTGGAGCGGGTGGTCAGCACCAGCGCCGCCGCGCCATCCGAAATGGAGGAGGCGTTGGCCGCCGTCACCGTGCCGTCCTTGGCGAAGGCGGGCTTCAGCGTCGGGATCTTGGCCGGGTCGGCCTTCAGCGGCTGCTCGTCCTTCTCCACCACCGTGTCGCCCTTGCGGCCCTTCACCGTGACCGCGGTGATCTCCTTGACGAAGCTGCCGTCCTCGGTGGCGCGGCGGGCGCGGTTCAGGCTCTCGATGGCGTAGTTGTCCTGCGCCTCGCGCGTGAACTGGTAGTGGGTGGCGCATTCCTCGGCGAAGGTGCCCATCAGGCGCCCGCGGTCATAGGCGTCCTCCAGCCCGTCGAGGAACATGTGGTCGAGCACGCGGCCATGGCCCATGCGGTAGCCGCCGCGCGCGCGGTCCAGCAGATAGGGGGCGTTGGACATGCTCTCCATGCCGCCGGCCACCATGATCTCCGCCGAACCGGCCTTGATGAGGTCGGTGGCGAGCATCACCGCCTTCATGCCCGACCCGCAGACCTTGGAGATGGTCGTGCAACCGGCAGCCTCCGGAATTCCGGCGCCGAGCGACGCCTGACGGGCCGGCGCCTGCCCAAGGCCGGCGGGCAGGACGTTGCCCATGAACACCTCGTCCACGGCGTCCGGCTTGACCCCGGCACGCTCCAGCGCGGCCTTGATGGCGGCGGAGCCGAGCTGCGGTGCGGTCAGCCCCTGCAAGTCGCCCTGGAAGCCGCCCATCGGGGTGCGGGCGGCGCCCGCGATCACAACGGTATCGGTCATGCTCTTTCCCTTCCCTCCGGCCTTGCGCCGTTTTCCTTAGGCCGTTTCCTTGAACAGCTCGCGCCCGATCAGCATGCGGCGGATCTCGCTGGTGCCGGCGCCGATCTCGTAGAGCTTGGCGTCGCGCAGCAGGCGGCCCGTCGGGTACTCGTTGATGTAGCCATTGCCGCCCAGAGTCTGAATGGCCTCCAGCGCCATCCAGGTCGCCTTTTCGGCGGCAAAGAGAATCGCCCCGGCGGCGTCCTTGCGGGCCGTCTCACCGCGGTCGCAGGCCTTGGCGACGGCGTACACATAGGCCTTGGCGGCGTTCATGATCGTGTACATGTCGGCCAGCTTGCCCTGCATGAGCTGGAACTCGCCGATCGGCTGGCCGAACTGCTTGCGGTCGTGCAGGTAGGGAACCACCACGTCCATGCAGGCCTGCATGATGCCGAGCGGCCCGCCGGCCAGCACCGCGCGCTCATAGTCGAGGCCGGACATCAGCACGTTCACGCCACGCCCGACGCCGCCCAGGATGTTCTCCTCCGGCACCTCGCAGTTCTCGAACACCAGCTCGCCGGTGTTGGAGCCGCGCATGCCCAGCTTGTCGAGCTTCTGCGCGACGGAGAAGCCCTTGAAGGACTTCTCGATCAGGAAGGCGGTGATCCCGCGCGGGCCGGCGTTAACGTCGGTCTTGGCGTAGACCACCAGCGTGTCGGCGTCGGGCCCGTTGGTGATCCACATCTTCGTGCCGTTCAGCACGTAGCGGTCGCCCTTCTTCTCGGCGCGCAGCTTCATCGACACCACGTCGGACCCGGCGTTCGGCTCCGACATGGCGAGGGCGCCGATGTGCTCGCCGGAGATCAGCTTCGGGAGGTAGCGGCTCTTCTGCTCCGCCGTGCCGTTCTTGCGGATCTGGTTGACGCAGAGGTTGGAGTGCGCGCCGTAGCTGAGGCCGACCGAGGCCGAGGCGCGGGAGATTTCCTCCATCGCCACGACATGCTCCAGGTAGCCCATGCCGGCGCCGCCGTATTCCTCCTCCGCCGTGATGCCGAGCACGCCGAGGTCGCCGAACTTGCGCCACAGCTCGTTCGGGAACTCGTTGGTGCGGTCGATCTCGGCGGCGCGGGGCGCGATCTCGTCGGCGGCGAAGCTGCGCACCGTGTCGCGCAGCATGTCCGCGGATTCGCCGAGGTCGAAGTTCAGGGTCGGATACTGGTTCGACAGCATGGTGTTGGCGCTCCCCCCGGAGGTCTGTTCTTCGTTCCCGCCATACGGCGACGTATGGAGCCGTACGGTAGCGTATGGAAATGGGCGTGGCAAGGCCTCTTGGCCCACCCCCTTCCGGAGGAAGGCCAAGAGGCTCCGATCACTTCATGTTGATGATGATCGTCTTCTTGTGGGTGAAGTGCTCCAGCATCGCTTCCAGCGAGGCTTCCTTGCCGAGGCCGGAGGACTTCACGCCGCCGTAGGACAGGTTCGGCTGCACGACCAGATTCTGGTTCACCTGCACGAATCCGGCCTCCAGCCGGTGCACCGCGTCCATCGCCACCTTGAGGTCGCGCGTCCAGATGGTCGCGGCGAGGCCGTATTCGGTGTCGTTGGCCTGGGCGATGACCTCCTCGTAGTCGGTCCAGCGGATGACGCAGCAGACCGGGCCGAAAATCTCCTCCTGCGCGATGCGGTCGCTGTTCTTCACACCGGTGAAGATGTGCGGCTGCACGTACAGGCCCTTGGTCAGTTTCGGGTCGGACGGCATGGCCGAGCAGACATGCGGAGTCGCCCCGCCTTCCTTGCCGATGGCGATGTAGCTCTGCACCCGGTCGAGCTGCTGCGGCGAGACGATGGTGCCGATGTCGGTCGACTCGTCCAGCGGGTCGCCCATCTTCATGGCGTTCACCTTCTCCTTCAGCTTTTCCACGAAGGCGTCGTGGATGCTGTCATGGACGAAGATGCGCGAGGAGGCGGTGCAGCTCTGGCCCTGGCGGGTGAAGCGCATGCCGGCGATGGCGCCCGCGATGGCCTGGTCGAGGTCGGCGTCGCCGCAGACGATCATCGGGCTCTTGCCGCCCAGTTCCAGCGTCACCGGGATCAGCTTCTCGGCGGCGGTCTTGTAGACGATCTTGCCGGTCTCGACGGAGCCGGTGAAGGTCACCTTCTTCACATCCTTGTGCGCCACCAGCGGGGCGCCGCATTCCGGGCCGTAGCCCGACAGGATGTTCACCACCCCCGCCGGAATCACCGTGTTGATCAGCTGCACGACGCGCAGGACGGCAAGCGGCGCCTCCTCCGCCGACTTCACCACCACGGCGTTGCCCGCGACCATCGCCGGGGCGATCTTCAGCGCCATCAGCAGCAGCGGCACGTTCCACGGGATGATCGCCCCGACCACGCCCACCGGCTCACGCACCGTCATGGTCAGCATGGACGGGTTGAAGGGGATGGTTTCGCCCTTCAGCTCCGGCGCCAGGCCGCCGAAGAAGACGAAGGCGTCGGACAGGACGCCGGCCTCGACGCGCGATTCGGTGCGCAGGGCCTTGCCGGTCTCCAGCGCGATCAGCTTGGCGATTTCCTCCTTGTGGGCGTCGAGCACGCGCCCGCATTCGGCGACCAGCTTGCCGCGCTCGCGCACCGGGCGCTTGGCCCATTCCTTCTGCGCGGCCACCGCGGCGGCCACCGCGGCGTCCACGTCCGCCGCCTCGCCGAAGGCGGCCTCGGCCACGGTCTCGCCGGTCGCCGGGTTCACGACGGGGAAGCCCTTGCCGGAGGAGGCCGGGCGGAACTCGCCGCCGAAGAAATGCTTGCCCGACAGCTCCCTGGCGAGCGCGAAGGGGTCGAGCTGGAGGTCGGTGCTGACGCTCATGGCGAAAAGGTCCTCGTGTGTATCGGGTCGGTTATCGTTGTTTTCGGTTGGCAGCAGTTCTCAGGCGCGGGCGTCTTCGATGACCTTGCCGTCGTTGGGCAGGCTGCCGGGGGCCGCGAACTCCACGACACCCTTCAATTTGGTGACGGCGGCCAGAGTTTCACGCACCGACGCCGCCAAAGCCTCGCCGGACTCGGGCGACTCGCAGCGCAGGGTCATGGTGTCGTTGGCGTCCTCCCGCCCGACGACGAGGCGGGCCTTGCCGATCTGCGGGTGGCGGCGCAGCACTTCGGCGATCTGCTGCGGGTGGACGAACATGCCCTTGACCTTGGTGGTCTGGTCGGCGCGGCCCATCCAGCCCTTCAGCCGCATGTTGGTGCGCCCGCAGGGGCTTTCGCCCGGCAGCACGGCCGACAGGTCGCCGGTGGCGAAGCGGAGCAGCGGGTAGGCCTGGTTGAAGGTGGTGACGACGACCTCCCCCACCTCGCCCTCCGGAACGGGGTCGCCGGTGCCGGGGCGGACGATTTCGACGATCACCCCCTCTTCCACCACCAGCCCGGCGCGGGCCGTCGTCTCGTAGGCGACGAGGCCGAGGTCGGCGGTGCCGTAGCTCTGGTAGGCGGCGATGCCGCGCCCCTCGTAATAGGCGCGGGCGTCCGGCAGGAAGGGACCGCCGGTCAGATGGCCGATCGCGATGGACGACAGGTCCAGACCCAGCTCGTCGCCCTTCTCCAGGATAATCTTCAGGAAGTCGGGCGTGCCGATGTAGGCCCGCGGCTTCAGATGGGCGGCCACTTGGGCCTGCATCTCCGTGTTGCCGACACCGGCGGGGATGACGGCGCAGCCCAGCGCGTGCGCGCCGGTCTCGAACATCGAGCCGGCGGGGGTCAGGTGGTAGGCGAAGCAGTTCTGCACGAGGTCGCCGCCGCGGATGCCCGAGGCGTAGAGCGCCCGCGCGGTGCGCCAGGGGTCCGTGCCGTGCGCCTCCGGATCGTGGATCGGGCCGGGCGAGGCGAAGACGCGGGCCAGCCGCCCGATGGCGACGGTGGTCATCCCGCCGAAGGGCGGCGCCTCCTTCTGCAGCGCGATCAGGTCCGACTTGCGCGTCACCGGCAGCGCGGCGAGCGCCGCGCGGTCACGAATGGCGGCGGGGTCCACATCGGCGAGCAGGCGGGTGAAATAGGGCGCGTTCGCCTTGGCGTGGGCGATCTGCGCCGGCAGCGCCGCGAACAGCTCCGCCTCGCGCCGGTCGGGGGAGCGGGTTTCGAGTTGATCGTAAGTGTCGGACACCGATGCCTCCCGGCTGTTTTTCTTGTCCCCTCTCCCCTCTGGGGAGAGGGTCAGGGTGAGGGGGTTGCGCTTGGTGGCACGTCCGGCAAAAGCGCAACCCCCTCACCCGACCCTTCGGGCCACCCTCTCCCCGGAGGGGAGAGGGAAACGTTCAAATCCAGCGCTTCCGGCGCTTGAAGCTCTTGAGGTTCTTGAAGCTCTTGCGTTCTTCGTTGCCGCCGCCGAGGTAGAATTCCTTCACGTCCTCGTTGTTGCGCAGCTCTTCGGCGGTGCCGTCGAGAACGACCTTGCCGTTCTCCATGATGTAGCCGCGCGTCGCGGCCTGGAGCGCCATGCGGGCGTTCTGCTCGACCAGCAGGATGGTGACGCCCAGGTCCTTGTTGATCTGCCGGATGATGCTGAAGACCTCCTTCACCATCAGCGGCGACAGGCCCATCGACGGCTCATCCATCAGGATCAGCTTCGGCCGCGCCATCATCGCGCGCCCGATGGCCAGCATTTGCTGCTCGCCGCCGGACAGGTAGCCGGCGAGGCCGGTGCGTTCCTTCAGGCGGGGGAAATAGTGATAAACCATCTCGATGTCGTCCTTCACGCCGCCGTCGCGGCGGGTGAAGGCGCCGAGGCGCAAATTCTCCTGGCAGGTCATGTCGCCGATGATGCGGCGGCCCTCCATCACCTGGAAGATGCCGCGCCGGACGATCTTGTCGGGGTCGATGCCGTTGATGCGCTCGCCACCAAAGGAGATGTCGCCGCGCGTGACCTCGCCGTCCTCGGTCTTCAGCAGCCCGGAGATGGCCTTGAGCGTCGTCGATTTGCCGGCGCCGTTGGCGCCCAGCAGGGCGACGATCTCCCCTTCCGGCACTTCCAGGCTGAGGCCGCGGAGCACCAGGATGACGTCGTTGTAGACGACCTCGATGTTGTTGACGGACAGCAGCGGCGCCTTGGCCGTGCCGGGAACCGGCGCCGGAGCGCTGGCGGGAGTGACCGCGGCGGTCGCGGTGGCGGCGTTCATGATGCGGCACCTGATGCAGTGAGACGGGACGGGTGCCCCCGCCGCCGGCCTTTCACGGCGGCGGCGGGGGCGGTCCGGCTTACCAGCCCAGCCACTCCGGCTTGCGCGGGACGTCGACGGTGGCGATCTTCTCCAGCTTGATCGTGCCGGCCTTCACCAGCTCGTCCACCGAACCGCCGGTGTCGCCGGACACGTTGGCGCGGTACAGGTTGACCTTGTCCATGCCGCGGTGATCGGTCTCGGTCCAGGTGGACGGCACGCAGACGCCCTCCAGCCCCGCCGGCACCCAATCCTTCTTCTGGTACATGCCCTTGCGGATGTTCGGGCCGGTCACGCCGCCGTTCTGCTTCGCCCAGTCCATGGCTTCCTTCATGTAGAAGGCGGAGCAAATGCCCGACACGTAGTGCACCGGACGGTAAGCGGTGCCGGCGGCATCGGAGACTTTGGAGATTTCCTTGACGATCTTCATGCCCGGCGCGTCGCCGCCCCAGATCGCCGCGGTGCGCACCGGGAAGATCACGCCGTTGGCGGCGGAGCCGGCGGCCTTGGCGGCGTTCTCGTCCATGCCCCAGACGTTGCCCATGAACTGCACCTGGGCGCCGACCGTCTGGCAGGCCTTCAGCACGGAGATGTTCGAGCCCGCCGTGTTGCCGAGATAGGCATAGTTGGCGCCGGCCTGCTTCAGCGTCAGGCACTGGGCGGTGTAGTCGCCCGGCGTCAGGGCGAACTGCACCGCCGGCAGGACGTCGAAGCCCAGCTCCTTGGCGAGTTGCTCACCGGCCTCCTTCGGGGCGTTCGGGTAGGGGTGGTTGGCGCCCATGTGGACGTACTTCGGCTTGCCCGAACCGCCCTTCGTCTTCCAGTCCTCGGCCGCCCACATCAGCATGGCGCGCAGGCCGTCGGAGTAGGACGGGCCGTAGAAGAAGTTGTAGGGGGCCGGCTTGGAGCCGTGCGGGCCGTTGCCGGTCGGGTCGGTCAGGTGGCCCGAGTAGGAGCCGGAATAATAGGGGATTTCGTCCTTGCCGACGAAGCCGGTCAACGCCTCGGTGTCGGCGGTGCCCCAGCCCTGGATCGCCGCGACCTTGCCGCTGCCCGACGACCACTTCTTGTACTGGCTGATGGCGCGCGGCGCCTGATAGCCGTAGTCCACCGTCTCGACGTCCATCGTCGTGCCGCCGACGCCGCCGTTCTTGTTGATGTAGGCGAGCGCGTCGGCGACGCCCTGGCCGAAGGGCACGCCCACGTCCGACGTGGCGCCGGACTGGTCGGCGAGATGGCCGACCGGGATCTTCTGGGCGTTGGCGGCCCCGGTGCCGAGCAGGACGACGGCGGCGGACGCCAGCAGGACGGTCTTCATGGTCATGGTGCGTTTTCTCCCAGTCGTTATGTTTTTCAGAAGCCGATGTGCGAAAAGGGCCTTAGTGCGAGAACGGGTAGAGCTTCCAGTAGGCCTTGATCTGCTTCCAGCGGTGGGCCAGCCCGTCCGGCTCGAAGACCAGGAACAGGATGATGACCAGGCCGATGGCCATTTCGCGCAGGAAGGCGATGGCCTCCCTCAGGTTCAGCGCGGCGTCGATGGCGGTGCCGGACAGCGCCGTGGTGATGGCCTGCATCACCTCCGGCAGCAGCACCATGAAGGCGGTGCCCATCAGCGACCCCATGATCGAACCCAGACCCCCGATGATGATCATGCCGAGGAACTGGATCGAGAAGAGGATCGTGAAGCCTTCCACCGACACGAACTGAAGGTAGTGGGCGTAGAGCGCGCCGCCGATGCCGGCGTAGAAGGACGAGATGCCGAAGGACATCGTGCGGTACTTGGTCAGGTTGATGCCCATGATCTCGGCGGAGAGATAATGGTCACGCACCGCCACCAGCGCCCGCCCGTCGCGCGACCGCATCAGGTTGGTCGCCAGGATGTACATGACGACCACATAGACCAGCACGACGTAGAAGAAGCTCTCGTCGGTGTCGAAGGCGTAGCCGAACAGGGTGAACGGCTCCGCGATGGTGCCGGCGGTTCCCCCCGTGAACCAGTCCGCCCGCGAGAAGAAGTCCTGAAGGATGTACTGCGCCGCCAGAGTGGCGATGGCGAGGTACAGGCCCTTCAGCCGCGCCGCCGGGATGCCGAACAGCATGCCGACGCCGGTGGTCATCACGCCGGCCAGCGGGATGGCGAGCGCCACCGGGATGCCGAAGCTGTTCGACAGCCACGCCGACGAGAAGGCGCCGAAGCCGAAGAAGGCGGCGTGCCCGATGGAGATCTGGCCAGTGAAGCCGACCAGGATGTTCAGCCCCAGCGCCGCGATGCCGAGATAGCCGATCTGGATGCACAGGTTCAGCCAGTAGCGGTCCATGAAGGCCGGGCAGAGCAGAAGCAGCGCCACGCCCAGGATCGCGAAGTTGCGGCTGGTCTTGGTCGGGAAGATGGTCGTGTCGGCGGCGTACCGGGTCTTGAAGTCGCCGCAGGGGATGAGACTGATGTTCGCCATGGTTGCGGCCGCTCCTTACACGCGCTCGATGTCCTTGGTGCCGAAGAGGCCGTAGGGCTTGATCATCAGGATGACGATCAGGACGTAGAAGGGGGCGATCTCGTACATGTTGCCCCAGTTCAGCCACTGGCTGTCCAGGTAGTGCGCGAGATTCTCCAGCACGCCGACGATCAGGCCGCCCAGCACCGCCCCGGCCACGCTGTCCAGCCCGCCGAGGATGACCGCCGGGAAGACCTTGATGCCGAAGAAGGAGAGCGCGGAGGACACGCCGTTGACGACGCCGACCGTGACGCCGGCCACCGCCGACACCATGGCGGAGATCGCCCAGCTCATCGCGAACATGTGGCGGACGGAGATGCCCAGCGACTGCGCCACCTGCTGGTCGAAGGCGGTCGCCCGCATCGCCAGCCCCATGCGCGAGTATTTGAAGAACCAGCCGAAGCCCGCCATGATCAGCAGCGAGATGACCAGGCTCATCACATAGACGGTCTGCACGTCGAGCCCGAGGATGTTCACGGTCGGGCTGGCGAAGATGGTCGGGAACGGCTTGGCGAAGACGCCGAACATCCACTTCATCAGCGCCTGGAAGAAGATCGACAGGCCGATGGTGACCATGATGACGGAGATGATCGGCTCCCCGATCATCGGCCGCAGCACGACGACCTGAAGCACGATGCCGAAGACCAGCATGAAGGCCAGCGTGATCGGGAAGCCGATCCAGAAGGGCAGCTGCCAGGAGGTCAGCAGCCACCAGCAGGTCCAGGCGCCGATCAGCAGGAACTCGCCCTGGGCGAAGTTCACGATGCGGCTGGCCTTGTAGATCAGCACGAAGGACATCGCCACGACGCCGTACAGCGCGCCGACGATCAGTCCGTTGACGAGAAGCTGGAAGAGCAAGGTCATGGCGTGGCCTCGTTCTCAATCCCCTCTCCCGTCCCGGGAGAGGGTGGCCCGCAGGGCCGGGTGAGGGTGCATTCGAGGATCGAGCGCCGGCCCATTGCCGACACCCTCACCCTTCCCGCGCTGTGCGCGGGCCCCTTCCCTCTCCCGGGACGGGAGAGGGATTTTCTGGCGTGGCGCATCACCGCCCCCTCACGCCGCGGCCTGCGCCGGCTTCTTGGCCGGCGTGGGCAGCAGGTCGATCACCTTCAGCACGGTGCGGATGCGCTGCTTGGTGCCGTCCTGGAAGGTGATGGTGGTGTCCACGTCGATGGCCGGCTGGCCCGCGTAGATGGAGTCGATGATCTCGCCGTATTTTTCGGCGATCACGCCGCGCCGCACCTTGCGGGTGCGGGTCAGCTCGCCGTCGTCGGCGTCCAGTTCCTTGTAGAGCAGCAGGAACTTGGTGATGCGCTGGAACTCCGGCAGCGTCGCGTTCACCCGCTCCACCTCCTGGCGCAGCAGCTCGTAGACCTCCGGCTTGGACGCCAGATCGGAATAAGTTGTGAAGGCGATGCGGTTCTTCTCCGCCCACTTCGACACGATGGGGAAGCGGATGCAGATGATCGCCGACAGGTAGGGCCGCTTGTTGCCCAGGATCACCGCCTCGGCCACGTAGGGGCTGAACTTCAGCTTGTTCTCGATGTACTGCGGGCTGAAGCGGTCGTTGTTGCTGGTGGTGGCGATGTCCTTGATGCGGTCGATGATGACCAGATGGCCCTTCTTGTCGAAGAAGCCGGCGTCACCCGTGTGCATCCAGCCGTCGCGCAGGTCCGCCGTGGTCGAGGCCTCGTTGCGGTAGTAGCCGGCGAACATGTTGGGATGGCTGACCACGATCTCGCCGATGCCGTTCTGGTCGGGCTCGATCACCTTGACCTTGACGCCGTCGTCGAAGGGCACGCCCACCGTGTCGAAGTCCACGTCGTCCGAGCGGTGCACCGTGTAGGCGCCCATCGTCTCCGTCTGGCCGTAGATCTGGCGCAGCGGCACGCCCAGCGCCTGGAAGAACTTGAAGGTGTCGGGGCCGAGCGCGGCACCGCCGGTCGCCGCCGACTTCAGGTTGGTGAAGCCCAGGCGGTCTCGCAGCGCTGCGAAGAGAATGCGGTCGGCGACGGCGGAGCGCGTGCCGTTGGCAAGCGCCTCCAGCCCCAGCTTCATGCCGTAATCGTACATCTTCTGCTTGAAGGGGGAGGCGTCCATCATGCGGGCGCGCACGTCAGCGGCGATCTGCTCCCACAGGCGGGGGGCGAACAGCACGAAGCTCGGCCCGATCTCGCGGAAGTCGTTCATCATCGTCTCGGCTTCCTCGACGAAGTTCACGCGCATCCGCGACACCATGCCCATGCCGACGGCGTAGATCTGCTCCATGATCCAGGACAGCGGCAGCACCGACACATACTCGTCGGTCGGCCCCTTGGGGTCCACCGACAGGTAGCTGGCGACGTGGCGGATCAGCCGCCCGGCCGGCAGCATCGCCAGCTTCGGGTTCGAGGTGGTGCCCGAGGTGGTGCAGAGCACCGCCACATCGTCGCCGCGCGTCGCGCCGACCAGCTCCTCGTAGAGGTTCGGCTTCTCGGCGTGCAGCGCGTTGCCCAGCTTCACCAGCTCCGCCGCCTCCATCAGGCGCGGGTCGCTGTATTTGCGCATGCCGCGGGGGTCGGAATAGATGATGTGCTTCAGCGTCGGCAGGCGCTCGCCGAGATTCAGCAGCTTGTCGACCTGCTCCTCGTCCTCCGCGAAGATGACGTGGACGTCGGCGTAGGTGATGAGGTAGGCGACCTCCTCATCCATGGCGTCGCGGTAGATGCCCAGGCTCATGGCGCCCATGGCGTGGGCGGCGATCTCGCCCATCACCCAGTCGGGCCGGTTGTCGCCGAGCAGGGCCACCACATGGCCGCGCTCCACGCCCAACTTGATGAGGCCGAGCGTGAAGGCGCGCACGCGGGCGTGCATGTCCGCCCAGGTGAACTCGCGCCAGATGCCGAAATCCTTCTCGCGCATGGCGACGTCGCCGCCATGCTCGCGGGCGTGCAGGGTCAGCAGCTTCGGCAGCGTGTCGTGGGTCTTGATATCAGGAAGGGACATCACGCGACCTCCTGCTTGGGCGGTGGGGCCACGGCCTCGTCCTCCTCGTCGTCCTCGCCGAGATAGGCGCGCTTGACGCGCGGGTCGGCCAGGACCTCCTCCGGCGTGCCCTCGGCGATCTTCTTGCCGAACTCCAGGACGATCACGCGGTGGGAGATGTCCATCACGACGCCCATGTCGTGCTCGATCATCACCACCGTCATGCCGAACTCCTCGTTCAGGTCGACGATGTAGCGGGCCATGTCCTCCTTCTCCTCCAGGTTCATGCCCGCCATGGGCTCGTCCAGGAGGATCAGGTCGGGCTTCAGCGCGATGGCGCGGGCCAGCTCCACCCGCTTGCGCAGGCCGTAGGACAGCGTGCCGGCGGTGGCCTTGCGCACATGCTGGATTTCCAGGAAGTCGATGATCTCCTCGACCTCGCGGCGGTGGGCCAGTTCCTCCTTGCGGGCGCCGGTCAGCCAGTAGAGCGAGCCGGTGAAGAAGTTGTTCTTCAGCAGGTGATGGCGCCCGACCATGATGTTGTCGAGCACCGTCATGTGGCCGAACAGCGCCAGATTCTGGAAGGTGCGCCCGATGCCGAGCGAGGCGCGGTGGTTGGGCGTCATGCCCGTGATGTCCTGGCCCTTGAAATAGACCTTTCCGTCGGTGGGCCGGTAGCGGCCGGAGATGCAGTTGACCATGGAGGTCTTGCCCGCACCGTTCGGGCCGATGATGGAGAACAGCTCCCCCTTGCGGATGCTGAAACCGACGTCGGTCAGCGCCTGCACGCCGCCAAAGCGCAAGGACACGCCCCGGGCTTCGAAGATGGTGTCCGATGGGGAGGCCGCGCGGGTGGCGTCGGCCGGATGGGCGTAACCGCGTGGCGATGCGACGGGCGCGCCTGACATTTCCTCCTCCGTTGCTGTGGAACTGCCTTTTTTATCGTTCGCTGGATCGTTGGCCTAGCGAACTGGTCCATATTGTGGACCGTCCTTTGTGCAACGTCTGAACTATAGCCTGTGATGCGCACCGTTTTCAACACGGACATTCCGTGTATGCATGTTTTTTGCAGCGACATCGGGCCCGAAGGTCCATAATATGGACCCCATCATGACCCGGCCTGATTCCGACACCGAAGCCGCCCCCGCTGGTGCGTCCGGCGGCACGCAAAGCCTGGAGCGCGCGCTGGCCCTGCTGCGCGCCGTCGCCTCGCACGGGGCGGAGGGCGCGCGTCTGGCCGACCTGATGGGCGACACCGCCCTGTCCAAGGCGACCGCGCACCGGCTGCTGACCGCGCTGGCGCGGGAGCGTTTCATCGACCAGGACCCGCGCAGCCGCCGCTATCATCTGGGGCCGGAGCTGGATTCGCTGGGTCGCATCGCCGCCGCCCGCCACCGCCCTGGAGGCGAAGCGGCAGCGCCCGGTCCGGCCACTGTTCAGCCGACCGCCTTCCTGCGGCCGGACTATCAAGGTGACGCGATTCCGCTCGCCGATCTGCTGTGCGACCGCCACGCCCGCGCCGACGGCGCCCGCGCCGCCCTGCTGCACGAGAGCGTGGCCGGCCAGACGACGGAACTGAGCTTCGCCCGGCTGGCCCGCGATTCGGCGCGCTTCGCCGCGGTGCTGCGCGGCCTCGGCGTTGGGCGCGGCGACCGCGTGGCGGTGCTGCTTCCCAAGGGCGCGGAGCTGCTGATTGCCGCGCTGGCGATCTGGCGGTTGGGCGGCGTCTACATGCCGCTTTTCACCACCTATTCCGCCGCCGCGGTCGCCTACCGGCTGGCCGACAGCGAGGCGCGGGCGATCGTCACCACCGGTTTCCTGCGCCGCAAGATCCCGCGCGACAACAGCCGCCCCGTGGTGATGGTGGAGGGCGACGAGGCCTTCGGCCCCGGCGCCGACGCGGTGCCCTTCTGGTCGGCCCTTCATGAATCGGTCCCCTTGCCCGACATCGCCCGCTACGCCGACCGCGACGCCTTCGCGCTGATCTACACCTCCGAGGCGGAGCCGAAGCCGCTCGGCGTCTCGCTGCCCGTGATGGCGCTGGCCGGGATCGAGCAGTACATGCGAATCGGCCTCGACCTGCGCGACGACGACATCTATTGGAACATGGCCGATCCCGGCTGGGCCTACGGCGCCTATTACGGGCTGGTCGGGCCGCTGCTGCTCGGGCGCACGACGATCTTCTGCGACGGCCCGTACGACGTGCGGCAGGGCTACCGCATGCTGACGAAGTTCGGCGTCACCAACCTGACCTGTGCGCCCTCGCAGATCCGCGCCTGGCACAGCGCCGACCCGGAGGGCGGCCCGCACAAGCTGGCGCTGCGCATCCTGTCGGTGGTCGGCGAACCGCTGCCGCCGGAACTGATCGGCTGGGCCAACCGGGTGGTCAGCGTCCCCCTGCTCGACCAGTACGGGCAGCGCGAGACCGGCATCTTCATGATGAACCGCTACGACCCCGGCCACGCCGACCGCACCGCCGATTCCTCGCTGGGGCGGCCCCTGCCGGGCTTCCGCGTGGTCATCCTCGACCCGCAGGGCCGCGAAGCGCCGGTCGGCGGCGCGGGCGAGATCGCCATCGACGTGGAGTCCTCGCCGCTCTTCTGGTTCGACGCCTACGCCAACGATCCGGGACGCACCGCCGCCCGCTTCCGCCATGGTCGCCGCTACTACCTGACCGGCGACTGGGCGTTCCTGGACGGCGACGGCAACATCCATTTCCGCGGCCGGGCGTCGGACGCCATCGTCATGCAGCAGGCGGATTGAGGGGGAGGCGCTTGCCCCCTCCCCGGCCCTCCCCCGCTTTCGCGGAAGAGGGAGAAAATTCCCTCCCTCGCCAATGGCGGGGGAGGGTTAGGGAGGGGGCACCGTGACCGCCCTTACGGCTTCCCGCGCAGCAGATTGACGATGCCCGAGAAGTCCTGGCCTCCGAAACCGGCGTTGCAGAACAGCGCGTACATCTGCGCGGCCTCGCCGCCGAGCGGCAGCGGGCTGCCGGTGCTCTGCCCGGCCTCGACCGCCAGCTTCAGGTCCTTCAGCATCAGCGCCGCGGCGAAGCCCGGCTGGTAGTCGCGGTTGGCCGGCGAGGTCGGGACCGGACCCGGCACCGGGCAGTAGCTGGTCAGCGACCAGCACTGGCCTGACGACTTGGACGCCACGTCGAACAGCTTCTGCGACTCCAGCCCCAGCTTCTCGGCGAGCGCGAAGGCTTCCGACACGCCGAGCATCGAGATGCCGAGGATCATGTTGTTGCAGATCTTCGCGGCTTGGCCGTTGCCCGGCCCGCCGGTGTGCACGATGGCCTTGCCCATGGCCGACAGGATCGGCTCGGCGCGGCGGAAGGCGGTGTCGCTGCCGCCGACCATGAAGGTCAGCGTCGCCGCCTCGGCCCCGCCGACGCCGCCGGACACCGGCGCGTCGACCATGGCGTGGCCCGCCGCTTCCGCCGCCGCGGCGACGGCGCGGGCGCTCTCAACATCGACCGTGGAGCTGTCGATGAACAGGCTGCCCGGCTTGGCCTTGGCGATGATGCCGTCCGGCGCCGTGTAGACCTCACGCACATGCTTGCCGGCGGGCAGCATGGTCACGACCACCTCGGCCTCCCCCGCCGCCGCGCCGGGGCCGGTGGCGATGGTGGCGCCGGCGTCGCGCGCGGCGGTGCAGGCGGCTTCCGACAGGTCGAAGGCCAGGACGGTGTGGCCGGCCTTCAGCAGGTTGCGCATCATCGGCGCACCCATGTTGCCCAGCCCGATAAAGGCGATCGTCGCCATAGCGTTTCCCCTCGTCTTACTGTGACGTTGTTTGTTGTGCCGCCGTCAGCCGCCGGTCAGATGGCGGGCGATGATGACGCGCATGATTTCGTTGGTGCCTTCGAGAATCTGGTGAACCCGCAGGTCGCGGAAAATCCGCTCGATCGGGTACTCCTTGATGTAGCCATACCCACCGTGAAGCTGCAGCGCCTCGTTCACCACCTGGAACCCCGCGTCGGTGGCGAAGCGCTTGGCCATGGCGCAATGGGCCGTCGCCTCCGGCGATCCAGCGTCGAGGCTGGCGGCGGCGCGGTGCAGCATCAGCCGGGCGGCGTCCAACTCCGTCGCCATGTCGGCCAGCTTGAACTGCAAGGCCTGGAAGGCGTTTAGCGGCTTGCCGAACTGCTTGCGCTCCGTGGTGTAGGCAATGGCCTGTTCCAGGCAGAAGCGCGCCCCGCCGACAGAGCAGGCGGCGATGTTCAGGCGGCCGCCGTCCAGCCCCTTCATGGCGATGCGGAAGCCCTCCCCCTCTTCGCCGATGCGGTTGGCGACGGGGACGCGGCAGTTCTCGAAGATGACCGCCGACGTCGGCTGGCTTTTCCAGCCGAGCTTGTGCTCCTGCTTGCCGAAGGACAGGCCGGACGTGCCCTTCTCCACGACGATGCAGGAGATGCCCTTGGGGCCGGGCTCGCCGGTGCGGACCATGCAGACATAGACGTCCGACGTGCCGCCGCCGGAGATGAAGGCCTTCGATCCGTTCAGCACGTAATGGTCGCCGTCCCGCTCCGCCCGCGTGCGCAGGGAGGCGGCGTCGGACCCTGCCCCCGGCTCGGTCAGGCAATAGCTGGCGAAATGCTCCATGCTCGTCAGCTTGGGCAGGAAGCGCTCGCGCTGCCCCGGATTGCCGAAGCGGTCGATCATCCAGGAGGCCATGTTGTGGATGGAGATGTAGGCCGCTGTGGACGGGCAGGCCGCCGACAACTCCTCGAAGATCAGCGCCGCGTCCAGCCGCCCGAGTCCGGAGCCGCCGAACTCCTCCCCCACATAGATGCCGGCGAAGCCGAGGGCGGCGGCCTGCCTCAGGGTGTCGACGGGAAAGACGCTGTTCTCATCCCAGTGCGCGGCGTTCGGCGCCATTTCCTGCTGCGCGAAGTCGCGCGCCGTGTCGCGGAACGCCTGCTGCTCCTCCGAAAGCGCAAAATCCATGCGCATCCTCCCCAGAACCGCAGTGGCCCGGAGTCCAAGGCGGATCTCCGGTTCTCATTGTTGGATGGAAGGACTATCATGCTGGATACGCGCTGTCCATCTCTTGTATACAGAGACAGGAGCGGCGGAAGGCCGCGGACGAGGAAGGGGACACGCTCGGGATGAGCGACCGGATTGCCGCCAATAAGGCCGCAGACAAGGGTGCCACCCGCGCCGACGAGGTGCGGCTCGCCATCGAGGAGGACATCTTCCTGGGCCGGCTGCGCCCCGGAACGCGGCTGGACGAGGAAAGTCTTGCCCAGCGCTTCAACATCTCCCGCACCCCGATCCGCGAGGCGATCCTGCAGCTCGTCCATGCCGGGCTGGTGGAGAAGCAGCCGCGACAGGGGGCGGTGGTGGCGCCGCTGAAGCTGCACCGCATGGTGCAGATGTTCGAAGTGATGTCGGAAATCGAGGGGCTGTGCGCCCGCTTCGCCGCCCGCCGCATGTCGGAGGAGGAGAAGCAGGCCCTGAAGCGCCTGCACGACACATCGAAGGCGCATATGGAGGCGCGGGAGCTGGACGCCTACTACGCGGTCAACCGCTCCTTCCACGAGGCGGTCCAGGCCGGCAGCCACAACGAGCCGCTGCAGGAAATCGCGCGCGGCCTGTTCGCCCGGCTGGCCCCCTACCGCCGCTACCAGCTCAACCATCCCAACCGCGTCAAGGACAGCTTCACGGAGCATGACGACGTGGTGGAGGCGATCCTGGCCGGCGAGCCGGAGGCCGCCTACGCCGCCATGCGGCGGCATGTGACCATCCAGATCGACATCTTCACCGAGTTCGTGTCCATCATGGGCGGAAACGAAATACAATAACCCGGTCTTCCGTATACAAAGATGTGGCCGACAGCAGGTGCCTGTGCTAAATCCTGGGCACCGGATCACCGGGTGCATGGAGGGAATCACAATGTCCGACGTGGGTGGCAACCTGTTCGAGCTGTTCCGTTCCCGCTTTCCGGCGGACCGCAGCCGCCCCTTCGCCGAGACCGAGCCCGGCACCGACAAGGCGCGCACCGTCACCTATGGCGACCTTGAAGCGCTGACCGGCCGCTACGCCAACCTGCTCGCCGACCTCGGCCTGAAGAAGGGCGACCGGGTCGCCGTGCAGGTGGAGAAGTCGGTCGAGAACATCATCCTCTACCTCGCCACCGTGCGGGCGGGCGGCGTCTTCCTGCCGCTGAACCCGGCCTACACGAAGGCGGAGGTCGAGTATTTCCTGACCGATGCCGAGCCGCACGTCTTCGTCGCCCGCCCCGAATCCGCCGACGCGCTGCGCGATGTCGCCGACAAGGCCAAGGTCGCCCATCTGCTGACGCTCGGCACCCATGGCGAGGGCACGCTGCCGGAGCAGGCCGCCGGCAAGGGTACGGACTTCGCGACCGTCCCGGCCGAGCCCGACGACCTCGCCGCGATCCTCTACACCTCCGGCACCACCGGGCGGTCGAAGGGCGCGATGATGAGCCACCGCAACCTCGGCTCCAACGCGCTGACACTGCACACATACTGGGGCTTTCAGCCGGACGACGTGCTGCTGCACGCCCTGCCGATCTTCCACACGCACGGCCTATTCGTGGCGACCAACTGCGTGCTGCTGAACGGCTCCTCCATGCTGTTCCTGCCGAAGTTCGACGCCGAGCAGGTGATGGGGCTGCTGCCGCGCGCCACGATGATGATGGGTGTGCCGACCTTCTACACCCGCCTGCTCGCCCATCCCGGCCTGACGCGCGAGGCGACGGCGCACATGCGGCTGTTCGTCTCCGGCTCGGCGCCGCTGCTCGCCGACACGCACAAGGAGTTCTCCACCCGCACCGGCCACGCCATCCTGGAGCGCTACGGCATGACGGAAACCGGCATGCTGACCTCCAACCCGCTGGACGGCGACCGCATCCCCGGCACGGTCGGCTTCCCGCTGCCGGAGGTCTCCGTGCGCGTGGTCGACCCGGAGACCGGCGCCAGCCTCGGCACCGACGAGATCGGCATCATCGAGGTGGCCGGGCCGAACGTCTTTTCCGGCTATTGGCGGATGCCCGAGAAGACGAAGCAGGAAATCAAGCCGGACGGCTTCTTCATCACCGGCGACGTTGGCAAGGTGGACGGGCGCGGCTACGTCCACATCGTCGGGCGTGCCAAGGACCTCATCATCTCCGGCGGCTTCAACGTCTACCCGAAGGAGGTCGAGACGGTGATCGACGGCATCGATGGCGTCGTCGAATCGGCGGTGGTCGGCGTGCCGCACCCCGACTTCGGCGAGGCGGTGACCGCCGTCGTCCTGCGCAAGCCCGGCGGCGCCGCACCGGACGAGGCGGCGGTGATCGCCGTCTGCAAGGAGCAGCTCGCCAACTTCAAGGTGCCCAAGCGCGTCTTCTTCATGGACGAGCTGCCGCGCAACGCCATGGGCAAGGTGCAGAAGAACCTGCTGCGCGACGCCCACAAGGACCTGTTCACCGCGGCAAAGGCGCGCTGAGGCGCGCCCGGCTTTTCCTCTCCGGTCAAATCCGTATAAGGTTCGGCGCTCGTTCCGCCCGGCGGGTTGTGGACAGGCCATCGGCGAATCGATACGCTGCCGTATGGTCTCCGGAGTGTTGCCGATGGAAGCGAAGACGCTGAACCGCGAATCCTGGCTGTCCGCCGCCTTCTCCGCCCTGGCGGAGGGCGGCGTCGAGCAGGTGCGGGTCGAGCTTCTGGCCAAGCGGCTGAAGGTGACCAAGGGCAGCTTCTACTGGCATTTCCGCGACCGGATGGAGTTGGTGGAGGCGATGCTGGAGGGCTGGAAGACCGGCCGCATCGAGGCGATCAAGGCGCAGACCCGTCTAGACGGCCGCACGCCCGCCGAGGGGTTGCGCTACGTGCTGTCGCTCTACGGCGGCAGCAGCAACCCGCGCGGCATCGCCATCGAACTGGCGATGCGCGACTGGGCGCGCCGCGATCCCCGCGCGTCCGAGATCGTGGCCGAGGTCGACCGCGAACGCCTGCGCTGCGTGTCGGACCTGTTCGCCGGCCTGGGGCTGGACTCCGACGACGCCTTCGCGCGGGCCTATCTGTTCTACTCGTTCATTTTCGGGGAGGGGCTGCTGGCCCGCTCCGCCGCGCCGGACCGGTTCGAGAAGGCGCGGGACATTTGCGGGAAGGTGCTGGTGCCGGAGGGAGTGTAGGCGCGTTGCCCCCACCCTTCCCACGGCTTCGCCGCGGGCCCCTTCCCTCCCCCGCTTCGCAGGAGAGGGAGACCAATCCCCTCCCCTGCGAAGCGGGGGAGGGTTAGGGAGGGGGCAAGCGTCGCCCCACCCGCAAGTTACGTCCCCGTCCCGCGCACCGGCGCGAAGGGCAAGCCCGCCTGATCCAGCGCGCGGTCGATCACCTCGTCCGACGCGCCGTCGAACAACTGCACCAGCAGCTCGTCCACCACCCACTCGTTCGTCGGGGTCAGGGCGGCGAACAGGTCGGCCATGACCTCCGCCTGGAAATCGTCGCGGCGGTTGTCGCTGCCCTCGTAGCCCATGCGCTTGGCGGTGGCGATCGCCACCTGGAAGGGCGGCACCAGCACCGGCGCGACCGACGCCTTCTTCAGCACCGCCCGCAACCCCAGCGCCCCGTCGTCCCAGGCCAGCCTGCGGGCGTTCTCCGCCGGGATGCCCGCCTTCGCCCCGAGCCCCGCCGCGAACAGCGCCACATCGCCCGCGCACAGCACGCGGAACAGCAGCGCCGCGGTGAAGCGCCCGTTGGCGTGCAGCCAGCGGGCCACCGCCTCCACATCCTCGTCGCCGCGCAGCGCCGGGCGCAGCAGCCGCAGCGTCGCCGACTCGCGCCCGCGGTTGGCCAGCCGGTCCACCAGATCCTTGGACAGGCCATGGCTGTGGGCCAGCGTGGCGCGCATCGCGTCGGACACGAAGGCGATCAGCCGCTCCACCACGGCCAGCGGCAGGCCGGGGCGGGTCGCCGCGGCCTCGCTGACCATGCGCACCCGGCCGAAGCGGTCCAAGGCCCGGTGCAGCGCCGGCTCGGCCAGTTCCGCGCCGGGGTTGCGCAGCAGGGCGGTCACCACCGCGACGTTGCCGGTCTCGACGACGGCTCCGGCCACCCGCGCCGACACGGTGTGGCGGTTGGCGACGGCCATGTGCTTGCCGGCGTCGGGGTCGGCCAGCACGTCGAGCAGCAGCTCGTCGCTGAGGCTTCCGGCGTCGCGCAGGATCGGGAAGGCCACGCGGGCCACGTCCCTCACCAACCGCTCGGCCAACTCCGAGGTCAGCATGGCGTTGTTGCGGATCTGCCAGGCCACCGCCTCGCGCACCGCGACCTGGGCGTCGGCGGCGAAACAGTGCATGACCTCCAGGGCCAGCGACCGTTCGGCGTCGGTCAAGCCGCCTTTCTCCAGATCGCCGGCCAGCTTCTGCATCGTGTCGATGCGGGCCTCCGCCGACGAGGAGTCGAGCAGGCGCTCGACGTCGCGGATGGACAGGGATGAATCGCTCATGTGCGGATGCCTGCGGGTGGGAGAAGCATAAGGCGGATCAATCGAGCCACTCAATCGAGTCCCTGGCCGGCGTAGCGGACCATGTCGCCCCAGATGCGGTCGAGCCGGCGAAGCGTGCGGTAGGCGGCCTTCAGGTCGGCCGCCTCCGCCTCGTTGCGGACCAGCGCCGTGGCCTGCACCTGCTCCAGCTTGAACAGATCGTCGCGCAGCGTCCGGCCCTTGTCGGTCAGGCGCAGCCGGGCCGTGCGGCGATCGCGCTGACTGGCGCCGCGGTCGATGTAGCCGGCCTCAACCAGGATCTTCAGGCTGTAGGAGGCGTTGGACCCCAGGTAATAGCCACGCTCCATCAGGTCGCGGACCGACGGCTCGTCGTCGCCGATCAGCATGACCATCAGCGCCTGGACCGGCCCGATGTCGTCGATCCCCTGCCGGAGCAGACCGGCCCGCACGACGTCGAGGAACCGGCGGTGCATCCGTTCGATCAACCGGGCGAGCCCGTGATACTCGGCCAGTTCCGCCGCATCGACGGCGTCCGACCTGGCTTCGGCCGGCTTGGCGTCGGCGCCCGCCCGGCGCTGCGTGCTCATTCCTCGTCTCTCCGTCACTCGGCGGCCTGCGCCACGGCCGGGCCGCGGTAGCCGCCCGGATGGCGGCGGCGCCATTCCCACGCGCTGCCGATGATGCTGTCCAGATCGGGGAAGCGCGGGGACCAGCCCAGCTCGCCCCGGATGCGCTCCGACGAGGCGATCAGCACCGCCGGATCGCCGGCGCGGCGCGGCCCGACCTTGACCGGGACCGTCAGGCCGGTGACGCGCTCCGTCGCCTGGATCACCTCGCGGACGCTGTAGCCCGTGCCGTTGCCCAGGTTGAAGCGGACGCTGCGCGTCTCCAGCGCCGGCAGCACCCGCAGATGCGCGTCGGCGAGATCGCAGACATGGATGTAGTCGCGCACGCAGGTGCCGTCCGGCGTCGGGTAGTCGTCGCCGAAGATCTCGATGTGCGAACGCCGGCCGCTGGCCGCGTCCAGCACCAGCGGGATCAGATGGGTTTCCGGGGCATGATCCTCGCCCAGCGTGCCGTTCGGGTGTGCGCCGGCGGCGTTGAAGTAGCGCAGGCAGGCGGAGCGCAGGCCATGGCAGCGGTCCGCCCAGTGCAGCGCGCGCTCGATGAAGAACTTGGATTCGCCGTAGGGGCTGCCGGGGTCGATGGTGGTGTCCTCGTCGATCGGCAGGCGCTCCGGCGTGCCGAACAGGTTGGCGGTCGAGGAGAAGACCATCTTGCGCACGCCGGCCGTGGTCGCCGCGCGGATCAGGTTCAGCGAGTTGACGGTGTTGCCGTGCAGATAGAGGTGCGGGTCGCGCATCGATTCACCGACCAGCGACAGAGCGGCGAAATGGAACACCGCGTCGAAGCGCCATTCGGCGAAGACGCGGGTCAGCGCGTCGGTGTCGGCGAGGTCGGCCTCCACGAAGGCGGCGTCGGACGGCACGGCGGCGCGGTGGCCCTGGCGCAGGTTGTCGAGCACGACGACCCGGAAGCCGCGGTCGAGCAGTTCGGCCACGCAGTGACTGCCGACATAGCCGGCACCGCCGGTCACGAGTACGGTCTGGGGCGTGTTCATCGTAAATATTCCTTGGATTTGAGAAATATTCGTCAGTCCAGGCACCCGCCGGCATCAAAGGATCGTACATCCCCCGGTGGCAAGTGCAAGAGTTCCGCGATGCACCATGCCGTCAATTCAGGCGGAAGGCCAGTTGACGAAAAAGAGACACGAGCACCGGGGAAGGCGCAGAGCCTCATCAGAAAAATGTTTTGGAACAACATTTTACAGCGCTGCAAATACCCCTTTCGATCGGCGCCGGACGGGGTAAGGGCTCAAACTTGTCACACGCCGCAGCGCAGCGCCGGACGTAAGCGGAAATGGCGCGCGGCAGACTCCCCGCAATGGGCGGCCTTTGTCCGGACTTCGTCTCAAAAGGAGTTCATGCGGCATGGCCGCGCTTCAACACTTCATTAACCATGAAGCCCTTTGCATGACCGGCTTCATGGCCCGTCCCAAAACCTGAGAACGCGGGACTCCGGAACGCGGCCGGAACGCGGGACGCAAGAAAAGGAACTGGCATGAGCGGTATGGATCGGACCCTGCTGACCCAAGCCTACCGGAAGATTGGGCGCGGCCTGCTGCTGGCCGGCGCGCTCACCTTCTTCGTCAACATCCTGATGCTGGTGGTGCCGCTCTACACGATGCAGGTCTACGACCGCGTGATGAGCAGCCGCAGCCTGGAGACGCTGACGATGCTCGCGGTGATCTCCGTGGGCGGGCTGGTGCTGTACGGCGTGCTGGACTTCATCCGAGCGCGCGCCTTCCTGGTCTGCGGGGCGGTCATCGCGCACCGCTTCAACGTGCCGGCGCTGCAGGCGGCCATCGTGGACGCGCTGGGCGGCGGGACGCGCAACGCCGGCCAGACGATGCGCGACCTGAACGACCTGCGCAATTTCATGACCAGCAACGCCGTGGTGGTGCCGCTGGACCTGCTGTGGACGCCGATCTTCCTGGTCATCCTGTTCATCCTGCACCCGATCTACGGCTGGATCGCGGTGGGGTCGGCGCTGCTGCTGCTGACCATGAACGCGCTGACCGACGCGCTGACCCGCCGCCCCATCGCCGAGGCGAACGAGGCCTCGGCCAAGGTTTTCGCCGACGTCGCCAGCACCGTCCGCCACGCCGAGGCCATCGAGGCCATGGGCATGCTGCCGCCGCTGGCCCGGCGCTGGCAGATGGCGCAGATCGGCTCCGCCTCGCTGATCGACCGCGGCGTGGTGCTGTCGCGCGGCATGGCCTCGGCCTCCCGCTCGCTGCGCCTGATCCTGCAGATCGCCACCATCTCCGCGGGCGCCGCCCTGGTCATCCGGAACGAGGCGTCGCCGGGCAGCATGATTGCCACCGGCATCATCATGGCCCGCCTGCTCCAGCCCTTCGAGCATCTGGTGGAGAACTGGCGGCAGTGGGTCGTCGCCCAGACCGCCCACAAGCGAATCCGCGAGCTTCTGAACGGCGAGGGCGCGCGGCGCAGCACCATGCCGCTGCCCCGCCCCGACGGGCGGCTGGCCGTCGACCGCGTCAGCCACGTGCCGAAGGGCCTGCAGCGCCCGGTTCTGCGCGGCGTCTCCTTCGCGCTGGAGCCGGGGGAAGTGCTGGGCATCATCGGCCCGTCGGGCGCCGGCAAATCGACCCTCGCCCGCCTGCTCGTCGGCATCTGGGAGCCCACCGCCGGCGGCATCTACCTGGACGGCACCAGCACCTTCCTCTGGGAGCGCGAGAGCTTCGGCCAGTATGTCGGCTATGTGCCGCAGTCGGTCGCCCTGCTCGACGGCACCATCGGCGAGAACATCGCCCGCATGGCCCAGGCCGACCCGGCCGAGATCGTGCGCGCCGCCCGGCTGGCCGGCGTCCACGACATGATCGGGCGCCTGCCCTTCGGCTACGACACGCCGGTCGGCGAGAACGCCTTCGCCCTGTCCGGCGGCCAGCGGCAGCGCATCGCGCTGGCCCGCGCACTGTTCGGCAAGCCCCGCCTGATCGTGCTGGACGAGCCGAACTCCAACCTCGACCATGAGGGCGAGCAGGCGCTGCTGACCGCGATCAACCACGCGCGGCGCGACGGCGCCACCATCGTGATGGTCGCGCATCGCCCCTCCATCGTGTCGGTCGCCGACAAGCTGCTCGTCCTCAAGGACGGCATGGTCGAGCATTTCGGCGAACGCACCGACGTGCTGAAGATGGTCCAGCCCGGCGGCGCCGTGAAGGTGGCCCGGCTGGTCCGGACGGGAGAATCCGCATGACCGACACGACGCTTTCCCAGCCCGCGAACGCACCATCCTCTCTCACCGCCGCCTGGTCACCGGTCATCGACGTGACGCCGCACGAACCGACGCTGCGCGGCACCGCGCTGGCCGGGGCTCTGGCCGTCGCCATCGGCTTCGGCGGCTTCTTCGGCTGGGCCTTCACCGCCAGCCTGGACAGCGCGGCCATCGCGCCCGGCACCATCATGGTGGAAAGCCACCGCAAGACCCTCTCCCACCTGGAGGGCGGCATCCTCAGCGAACTGCTGGTCAAGGACGGCGACATGGTGACGGCCGGGCAGGTCCTGCTGCGGCTCGACACCACGCAGAGCGGCGCGGTGGTCGCCCAGCTTCACGGGCAATACTGGACCTCGCTGGCCCGCCTCGCCCGGCTGCGGGCCGAGCAGACCGACGCCAAGGCCCCGGTCTACGCCGACGAACTGGTGGCCGCCGCCAAGACCAGCTCGGTCGCCGCCGAGGCGTTGGCCGCCGAACAGCGCCTGTTCGAATCGCGGCGCGACGCCTATGAGGGGCAGATCTCCATCCAGCGCAAGCGCATCGGCCAGCTCCGCGACGAGCTGGTGGCGCTCGATTCGCAGCGCGTCGCCGCCAACGACCGGCTGCGCTACACCCAGGACGAGCTGCGGATCGTCGAGACGCTGCTCGCCAAGGGCTACGAGCGCAAGCCGCGCATGCTGGAGCTTCAGCGCAACGTCGCCGACACCAAGGGCCGGCTGGGCGAGATCCAGGCCGACAAGTCGAAGGCCGAGCAGGGCATCGCCGCCGCGGAGCTGGAGATCATCAACCTCGGCAACACCCGCCGGTCGGAGGTCGGGAACGAGCTTCAGACCATCCAGGCCACCGTCTCCGACCTGTCGGAGCGGCTGCGCAGCGCCGGCGACGTGCTGAAGCGCCAGGAACTCGTCTCCCCCCAGGCGGGCCGGGTCACCAACCTGCGCTTCTACACGCCGGGCGGCGTCATCCCGGCGGGCCAGGGCATCC
This sequence comes from Azospirillum brasilense, assembly GCF_007827815.1. Taxonomy (GTDB): domain Bacteria; phylum Pseudomonadota; class Alphaproteobacteria; order Azospirillales; family Azospirillaceae; genus Azospirillum; species Azospirillum brasilense_C. The sequence goes on along the minus strand of NZ_VITH01000010.1, from coordinate 14,427 downwards.
TCGACATCGTCCCGCAGGACGACGGGCTGATCGTCGAGGCCCGCGTCTCCCCCGCCGACGTGCAGAACATCGACGTGGGCGGCAGTTCGATGGTGCGGCTGGTCGGCTACCGCCAGCGGCTGGTGCCGCCGGTCCAGGGGAAGGTGCTGACCCTCTCCGCCGACCAGCTCGAGGACGAGCGCACCGGGCAGGCCTATTTCCTCGCCCGGATCAGCCTCGACGCCGCGGCGCTGAAGGCCCTGCCGAACGTGGATTTGCATCCCGGCATGCCGACCGAGGTGATGATCCACGGGCACACCCGGAAGGCCATCGAGTATTTCCTGACGCCGCTGACCGACGGCATGAACCGCGCCTTCCGCGAGAACTGACCGCGGCGGCCCCGCACCGGATCATTTCGCACGCTCCTCCGTTGCCCAGCAGGCAAGAAAAGGCCAGCAGGCAAAGAAAGGACCGTGCGAGCATGACCACACAGTGGGACCGGAACACCCTGAAGCGCGTCGCCGACGCCATCGGCGACGTCCATCTCTACGACAAGCACCACACCGGCGAGTTCATCGCCATGCGCCTGCGCGATTCGCTGGCCGACAGCCCCGGCTATGACCGGGCGGCGGTCGACGACAAGCTGATGCAGTTGGCGCGGGTCGCCCTGGACGCCGCGGAAACAGGCAAAGTCTGAACCGGCCCGGACGCCGGACAGCAACGCAAGACAAAAATTTTGGCCCCTCCCAAGGGCATCGGTGACGGCCATCCGGCAGCCTTCGGCCCGACCGCGGCGGACCGCCGGAGCGCTCCGGACCCGTCGGAGCGCCCGGCCGGGCGGGCCCCAGGCGTGTTTTCCGGACGCCCGTCGCCGCAACCGGGCCACGCGGCGCAGCCGCCGCTTTCAAATTCCGGCTTTTAAAATCCTCCCCCTTCGCCCGCGAATTTTTAAAAAGGTCGTGGTTTTGAATGCGCCGCAGCATCGGGCAGCGCCACCATTGGGCAATGATCAACGGCATAATCCTAAGCCAAACGCATAGGACTTGCGGGTCATTTCACGGCATTTCGTCGAAATTCGACAAAACCTCTTCCCGGCAACTTTGAAAGTATTATGGACGAACAATTCAAAATCTTCCATTAACCATGAGTCGTCGCCTTGAATTGGGGTCCTAAAAACCCTCATCAAGCGCCACGTCCAAAATTAGATGTTTAGATTTTCGAAGGGCTTTGAAGCCAAGGTGACAGCAATGACGTAATGAACGTTGATGATTATTGTGTTTTGACTCTATGAACTCAAGATTTGCCTGGGTTTGACCTTATGTTTGTCACAGCCATGCCGAACGGTATTTGGGTAAAGGCTTAGTGGTACCTCGCCATTTCGGGGTAGGAAATCCCCCACCCCACCGAATCCCATCGTTAAGGAGTATGATTCATGGCCACCCTTCCTGGCGGCAACTATGACGACGTCATCACCGGCACCAACGGCAACGACTTCATCGACGGCGGTAAGGGCGATGACATCCTGATGGGTGGCAACGGCCACGACACCATCCTGGGCGGCGACGGCCGCGACGCCCTGTTCGGCGGCAACGGCGACGATCTGCTGAGCGGCGGCAGCGGGGCCGACGTCCTGGACGGCGGCAACGGCAACGACACGCTGGATGGCGGGGACGGCGACGATTACCTGTCCGGCGGCAACGGCGACGACGTGCTGATCGGCGGCCGCGGCAACGACATCCTCGACGGCGGCAACGGCGACGATGTCCTGAGCGGCGGCGACGGCGCCGACATTCTGCGCGGCGGCAACGGCGACGACGTCCTGATGGGCGGCGGCCACAACGACTACCTGGATGGCGGTGCGGGCAACGACATCCTGATGGGCGGCACCGGCGACGACATCCTCAAGGGTGGCGAGGGCGACGACTACCTGGATGGCGGTGCGGGCAACGACATCCTGGAAGGCGGTGCGGGCAACGACATCCTCGTCGGCGGCGCCGGGAACGACATCTTCGTCTTCTCGGGCGGCGGCGGCCAGGACGTCGTTCTCGACTTCCGCGCCGGCGAGGACATCCTCCAGATCGAGCGCAACATCAACGGCCTGGAGATCAACGACGCCTCCGATCTGGCGGCCCGCGTCACCGACATGGGCGGCAACGCCGTCATCGATCTCGGCAACGGCGACAGCATCATGCTGAAGGGCGTTTCGGCCGACGAAGTTCACAACAACCCGAACGACTTCTTCGTCATTCACTAAAGACGTAATCCACCCAGGAACCGGACCGGCGGCGTGCTGCATTCACGCCGCCGATGGGTCCGGCTAAGGAACGCATGACCGTGCTCGCCGTCCTGCCGGCCTCCGCCTCCATCGCGTCCGCCCAGCTCCATGCGCTCGGCGACGACTTCGTGCTCGCCTCGTGGGAGAGCGACGGACCGGAGCCTTCCGGCCGCGTCGTTCCCACCCTCGACGGCGAGGAGGTCCGGCCGCCCTACACCACCTTGTCCGTGCGGACGAGCTGGGGTGGGCAGCGGGTGCTGTCGATCCTGCGGGCGCCCCGGACCTCCGGTGCGCCCGTCCGTTTCGTGGCCCAGAGCCGCGTCGTCGCGGAGGTCCTGGCCGAACCGCAGGTTCCCGACCCCGACCCCGCCTTCCTGCTCGGCAGCCTCGACGCGCCGTCGCGGCTGCGCGTGGTCCGCTTTCTTTTTGATTTCGCGCGCTCCACCCCGGCGCTGCGCAGCGACGCCGGCTTCGCCGCGGTCTGCCGCCGCATGGTGCTGGAGCTGTCGCCCACCCCCTCCCCCCTGGTCGCCCGCGCCCTGGCGACCGACGAGCTTCTGCTCTGCGGCGGCTCGCTGTCGTCGGGCTTCGGCGAGGTGACGGGGGCGGTCATCATCACGGCGGGCGCCGTCGGCCCCTCCCCCTTCGACGTCTGCGTCGGCTCCGCCCTGGATCGGCGGGGTCGCGCGGCCATGTCGCTGCTGGTCGACAAGGCGCTGTGCGCGCCGGGCAACCTGCTGGTGGTGCTGGGCCGCAACGGGCTGGCCTGCCGCGCCTTCTCGGCCGTGGCGCCCAACTTGCCGAGCCTGACCGAGCGGCTGTCCACGCGCCGCGACACGCCGCTGGAACTGCGCCAGTACATCCTGAACGCGCTCGCCCAACGCGGGCGGTCGGACGCCACGGCGGCGGCGGCGGTGCGCGAGCTTCAGGTGCTCGCCCCGATGCCCAAGCGGCAGGTCGCCGATGCCAAGCGCTCCATCGGCGCCGCCCTCGACCTCGCCGTGCCGACCGGTGACGGCGGGTTGTTCCTGGCCGGCTGGGTGCACGACCCGCACGGCCTGTCGGGCGGCCTCACCGTGCACACGCCCTTCGGCGGCGAGCGCCGGCTGGAGGTTCTGGAGCACCGTTTCCCGCGCGAGGATGTGGCGAAGCTGTTCGGCACCGCGCCGTCCACCGACCGCAGCGGCTTCGTCGCCTACCTGCCCGGCGCGCCCGAGCCCGCCGCGGCGCTTCAGGTCCATGCGGAGCTTCGCCTCGGCTCCGGCGGGTCGATTCGGCTGGTGCCGCCGCTGCGCCCGCTGTCGCCCGCCGACGCCCGCGCCGCGGTTCTGGGCAGCCTGCCGCCGCAGCACGCGACGCCGCTGGTTCTGGAAACTGTGATCGCCCCGGCCGTCGCGCCGCTCCACGCCGCCCATATGGCGAGCCGCGGGGAGCCGGAGATCGTCAGCTTCGGGCGTGGCCCGGAAACGCCCGCCGTCTCGGTCATCATCCCGCTCTACAAGGCGCTGGAGTTCCTGCGCTTCCAGCTCTCCAGCTTCGCCACCGATCCCGGCATGGCCGGGGCGGAGCTGATTTTCGTGCTCGACAGCCCGGAGCAGCGCGACGAGCTGGTGCACATGCTGCACGGCTTCCACGCGCTCTACGGCCTGCCGATGCGGGTGCTGGTGCAGCCGGCCAACCACGGCTACTCGGCGGCCAACAACACGGGTGTCGCGGCCTCCAGCGGGCGGACGCTGCTGTTCCTGAATTCCGACGTGATCCCTGACCAGCCCGGCTGGCTGCCCGTCCTGCTCGGCGCGCTGGAGCGCACGCCGGGCACCGGGGCGGTCGGGCCGAAACTGCTGTTCGACGACGACAGCCTGCAGCACGCCGGGCTGTACTTCGACCGCGACGTCCGTGGGCGCTGGTACAACCATCACTTTTTCAAGGGGCTGCCGCGCGACTTCCTGCCCGCCCGGCGGGAGCGCAGCGTGCCCGGCGTGACCGGCGCCTGCCTGATGATGACCCGCGAGACCTTCGACGCGGTGGGCGGCTTCTGCGAGGACTACGTCATCGGCGACTACGAGGACTCCGACCTCTGTCTGCGCATCCGCAAGGCCGGGCTGGACATCCGCTACGTCCCCTCGGTCGAGCTGTACCATCTGGAGCGCCGCTCGATCAGCCGGCACCAGGGCTACACCCGCGGCGTCGCCTCCGAATACAACGGCTGGCTCCACGCCCGCCGCTGGGCCGCGATGATGGAGGAGCTGGCCGCCCGCGACTGGAACGCGCCGCCGCCCGCGCTGGAGGACAGCCTGATGCGCCCCCTGTCGGCGGGCGTCCCAACGGACACCGCCCTTCCCGTTGCCGTTCCGGGCAAATCCCGCCTGTTCGGGCGCGCCAACCGGAACCGGAGCTGACCTGATGAACGAGATCCTCACCGGGCGCCGCCTCGCCGTCCTGCGCCGCAACACCGACCCGCGGCTGGAGTGGCTGTGCGCGCAGATCGCCCGCAACCGCTTCCTGCCCGTGCCGCCGCCGGACCGCGTGTTCATCGGCGACGGCGATTTCCGGGCCATCGGGGCGGAGTTCCTGCGCCACTTCGTGCGCGTCGGCGGGCTGAAGCCGAAGCACCGCGTGCTGGAGATCGGCTGCGGCATCGGGCGCATGGCCGTGCCGCTGACCCAGTATCTCGACTCCAGCTACGACGGCGTGGACATCGTCGAGGACGGCATCCGCTGGTGCGCGGAGACGATCACCCCGGCCTATCCGGAGTTCCGCTTCCGGACGCTCGACGTGGCGAACGCGCTGTACAACCCCGGCGGGGCGGAGGACGCGGCGCAGACCCGCCTCCCCTTCCCCGACGGCGGCCACGACTTCGTGATCCTGACCTCGGTCATCACCCATCTGCGGACGGCGGAGACGGTGCGCTACGCGGCGGAGATCGCCCGCGTGCTGAAGCCGGGCGGGCGCTGCTTCCTCAGCCTGTTCCTGGTGGACGCCCGCGCGCGGGACGGCATCGCGAAGAAGACCGCCCGCCCGGCCTTCCTCGAGGCGGCCGGGCCGGAGTTCATCGCCGACGAGGCCAACCCGAACGCCGCCGTCGCCTACGGCGAATCCTTCCTGCTCGGCACCTTCGCGGAACAGGGGCTGCGCCCGGCGCGCCCGGTTCTGCGCGGCCATTGGAGCGGGCAGCGCAACGCCGAGAACTTCCAGGATCTCCTGGTTCTGGAAAAGGAGGGCGCGCGATGAGCCTGCCCCGCGTCCTCGTCGTCGCCCACAACCACCCCAGCCTGCACCCCGGCGGCACGGAGATCTTCGCGCACGAGCTGTTCGGCAGCCTGAAGGCCAAGGGGGCGGAGGCCCTGTTCCTCGCCTGCACCAACGGCGTCCACCGCGACCGCAAGCCCGGAACCAACCTCCAGACGCTGGGTCGCAGCGCCGACGAGGTGGTGCTGTGGGCCGGGCATTTCGATCACTTCTTCCAGAGCCAGATCGACCTGCACGGCATCGTGCCCGACCTGTCGAACCTGCTGCGCGCCTTCCAGCCGGACATCGTGCACATCCACCACACCTTGCTGCTGGGTGTGGAGATGCTGTTCCTGATCCGCCGCGTCTGCCCGCGGGCGCGCATCGTCTACACGCTGCACGACTACTACCCGATCTGCGCCAACGACGGGCAGATGGTGACGACGAACGGCCATGCCCTTTGCCGCATGGCCTCGCCCGACGCCTGCCACCGCTGCTTCCCCGACCGGCCGGCCGACCAGTTCGTGCTGCGCGACAAGCACATCAAGGCGATGTTCGGGCTGGTCGATCATTTCCTGGCACCCAGCGCCTTCCTGCGCGACCGCTACATCGCCTGGGGCATCGACCCGGACAGCATTTCCGTCATGGAGAACGGGCGCCCGGCGGTCCGTCCGGCGCCGCACCGGCCGCTGCCCGCGGGCGCGCCGCGCAACGCCTTCGCCTATTTCGGCAACCTGAATCCCTTCAAGGGGATCACCGTCGCGCTGGACGCCGCCGCCCGGCTGGAGAAGCAGGGGCAGGACCTGACGCTGGCCGTCCATGGCGGCGCGCCCTTCCAGACCGATGCCTTCAAGGACAAGGTCGAGCAGGGCTTCAAGGGCGCCCGCGGCACCGCCGTCCGCCACGGTCCCTACCGGCGCGAGGAGATGCCCGAGCTGATGGCCGCCGCCGATTGGGTGGTGATGCCGTCGATCTGGTGGGAGAACGCCCCGCTGGTCATCCGCGAAGCCTTCCAGCACCGCCGTCCGGTCATCTGCAGCGGCATCGGCGGCATGGCGGAATCGGTGACCGATGGGGTGGACGGGCTGCATTTCCGGGCGGGGGACGCCGCGGATCTGGCGCGCGTGATGACGCGCGCGATGACCGAGCCGGGGCTTTGGGACCGGCTCGTCTCCAACATGCCGGCGGTCCCGACGACCGAAGAGTCCGCCGAAAAACACGTCATTCTCTATGACGACATAATGAATGGTCCGGGGGGATCGCATGGGCAAACACATGGGCAGGGCTCGATTGCGGGGAGCATCGCGGGATGAAGGAACCGATCACCAAGGCCGACATCACGGCGGCCATTCTTCTTGACGACGACACGCTCGTCCTGTTCGGCGCCATCGACCGGGCGCTGCCCGCGCAGGGCGCCGTGCATCTCGACGGGTCGGTGGAGGGCCGCTACGCCGGACGCTCCTGGGCCGATGCGGAGGGCGAGCGCTGGTTCCTCGGCGGCATCCGCGTGCCGGGGTTGGCGCAGATGCGCCCGTCGCGCGTCGAGTTGGCGGACGAGACGGGGGAACGCCTCGTCCTGCCGCGCCTGTCCAACGTCCGCACCAACCCGTCGCACCTCGTCTCGGCGCTGAAGGGCTTCCAGCCCGGCGCGCTGGCCGTGGCGCTGGATTTCGCGATCCAGCTCGCCGCCTCGTCGGAGGGCGAGTCCGACCGCATCGGCCGCCTGCTCTCGGGCCTCGCCCAGGAGGTGTCGCAGCCGGACGGCTTCGCCGAGGTGTTCGGTCGCTTCCGCGACGGCAGCCTGATGCTCCAGGGCTGGGCGCGCAGCTTCCGCAACGGCGCCCAGAAGATCCTGATCGAGGCGGAGGAGACCGCCGCCTACCGCGCCACCGCCGGAGCCTTCGCCCGCCCCGACCTGCCGCCGGAGGCGTCGGGCGTGATGGCGGTGCTGACCGACCAGACCCCGCTTCCCACCGCCATCCGCCGCATCCACTACCGCGCCGCCGAGGGCTGGCGCCATCTGGAGATCTTCGAGCACCGCACCATCCTGCCCGATGGCGTGGCCTCCGCCCATGTGCGCGACATGCTGGGCAACATCCGGGACGCCGAGACGCGCCAGCGGATGACGCGCATCGCCGCGTCGCGCTACGACGGTGCGGAAACGGTGTCACGCCTCGACATCCCGGTGCGGACCGGGCTGGACATGGCGCTGCGCGTGCCGGGGGCCGGGCTGTTCGTCGCCGGCTGGCTGCTCGACCCGACGCGGCAGGTCCGCGCCGTCACGCTGAAGGGGCCGGGCGTCGCCGTCCGGCTCGACGAGGGCTGGTCGCGTCTGGCCCGCCGCGACGTGACGGAAGCCTTCCAGCATGACGGTCTGTTCGCCGGGCGCATGATCCCCGGCCAGGACCAGCATGGCTTCACCGCCTTCGCCGCCGAGCCGTCGGGCCTGCCCCCGGGCGCCGAGTTCCATCTGGAGCTGGAGCTGGCCGACGACCGCTTCGCCTTCCTGCCGCTGAGCTGCCTGCCGCCGGCCCCGGAGGCGCTGCGCCGCATGCTGTCGCTGGTCAACCTGGACAGCCCGTCCATCGACACGCTGATCGCCCGCCATGTCGGCCCGATGCTGCGCACCGCCCGCGCCCGCTCCGGTGCATTGCCGTCGACCGGCGTTCACCCGATGGGCCATCCGGTGAAGGCGCCGCGCGTCTCGGTGATCCTGCCGGTGACCGACGGTCGCGAGGACGTGGACCTCAACATCGCCCGTCTCGCCATCGACCCGGACTTCGCCGAGACCGAACTGCTGGTGGTCGCCGCCGCCGGCACGCACGAGCGGCTGGGCGGGGCGGTCCGTCAGGCCGCCGCCTTCTACCGCATGGCCGTCACCTTCGTCGCCGCGCCCGACGCCACCGACGCCTTCGAGGCGATGGCCGCCGCCCTGCCCCACGCCCGCGGCGAGCGGGTGCTGACGCTCTCCCCCTCCGTGCTGCCGACCGAGAAGGGCTGGCTGTCGGCGCTGGAACGGGTATCGCGCAAGTCCGGCGGGCCGGTGATGGTCAGCCCGACGCTGCTCTACGAGGACCATTCGATCCGCTTCGCCGGCATCATGGCGGTGGAGGATTCGGACGGAGCCAAGACCTTCGAGCGCCGCTTCGCCGGCTACCCGCGCGACTGGCTGAAGGAGCAGGACGCCGCGGCGGTGGACGCCGCCGCCCCGGAATGCGCGCTGCTGCCCAAGGACGCGCTGGTCCGGGCGCTGGCGACGATGGGCTCCTACATGGGGGCCGACCACAAGGGGCTGGACCTCTGCCTGCGCCTGCGCGCGTTGGGCGGGGCCTGCGTCTGGCTGCCCCGCGTCACCCTGGTGGCGCTGGACGAGCAGCCGCGCGACGCGCACGCCGACCGCTGGCGCCGCGCCGGCGCCATGGTGGACCGCTGGAGCTTCGAGGACATCTGGTCCGCCCGCGCCGCCGCCTGAACCCAGCCCTATTCGAGATCGGCCCGACCATGAGCAACAAGCGCGTCCTGATCATCAGCCACGGCCATCCCGCCTTCTCGCTGGGCGGCGCGGAGGTCGCCTCCTACAACCTGCACCAGGGGCTGCACGACCTGCCGGGCTGGGAGAGCCATTACCTGGCCCGCACCTCCCCGCCGGTCACGCCGCACGGCAGCTCCGCCCTGATGGCGCTGCGCCAGAAGGAGCGGGAGGTCCTCTACTACGCCAACGACTACGACCATTTCCGGCTGTCGAACCGCAACCTGCCGGGGCTGGAGAAGGACTTCGTCCGCTACGTCCGTGACCTCCAGCCGGACGTGGTGAACTTCCACCATTTCCTGGGTCTGGGCATCGAGACGATCCAGGCGATCCGGCAGGCCCTGCCCCGCGTGCCGATCGTGGTGACCTTCCACGAGTATCTGTCCATCTGCCACCACCACGGCCAGATGGTGAAGACCAGCCGCAACACGCTGTGCTACCGCGCCAGCCCGGCCGACTGCGCCGGCTGCTTCCCGCACATCGGCGAGGCGCAGTTCTTCAAGCGTGAGCTGTTCCTGAAGACCTTCCTGGAGCAGGCGGACTTCTACGTCAGCCCGTCGAACTTCCTGATCGACCGCTACGTCGACTGGGGCCTGCCCCGCGAGAAGTTCCGCATGATCGAGAACGGCCTGACCGTCGAGGGCATCGCCCCGCCCCGCCCGCTGGCCCGCGGCGGCAAGCGCAACCGCTTCGCCTTCTTCGGCCAGCTCACCGAGTTCAAGGGCGCCCATGTGCTGGTCGAGGCGATCGGCCGGGTCTCCGAGAAGGCCTGGGGCGAGGACGGCGCGCTGATGATCTTCGGCGGCAACCTGGAGCGCCAGCCCGAGGCCTACCAGAAGAAATTCAACGAGGCGGTGGAGCGCGCCGGCGACCGCGTGCGCTTCTACGGCAGCTACCGCTCCGCCGAACTGCCCGGCCTGATGAAGGACGTGGACTGGGTGGTGATGCCGTCCATCTGGTGGGAGAACTCGCCGGTGGTGATCCAGGAAGCCTTCCTGCACGGCCGCCCGATTATCTCCAGCAACATCGGCGGCATGGGCGAGAAGGTCACCCACGGCGTGGACGGCCTGCATTTCCGCAACGCCAGCGTCGAGGATCTGGTGGACCGTCTGACCGAGGCTCTGACCACGCCGGAGCTGTGGGACCGCCTGCGCATGCGCATCCGCCGCCCCATCGACCGCGCGGAAAGCGCCCGCCGCCACGCCGACGTGTTCGACGCGCTGATCGCGAACGCGGGCGGCGGTGCCGTGTCGATGCCCGAGCGGGCGGTGGCGCAGAAGCCGTGATGGGGATGTTCGTGCAGGACAACCGTGGCCCCCTCCCCAACCCTCCCCCGCTGCGCGGGAGAGGGGGCGGGAGCAGAGCGGCGGCAGTTCCCTCCACCGCCAAAGGCGGGGGAGGGTTAGGGAGGGGGCAATGCACCATGGCCCTGATCGCCTGCACCCTCCTCCTCTCAACCCCCGCCACCGCCGCCGACCTCCGCGTCAGTGTCCCCACGGACGCCGCGCTTGAGACCGTCTACGACCACCGCACCCAGGCCTGCGAGGACTGGGACGTGCCGGACGCCCCGGCGCGCGCCTGGAAGACGGCGGACGGCAGCCTCCGGCTGCTCGCCGCGCACACCCGCGCCCGCATCCTCAGCGGCCCGTCGCTGAACGAGTTGCACCACGGCTGTCGCGTCGTCTTCCAGTCGGCCAAGCGCGACGACCCGGCGCGGTTCGACGACATGGGCTGGCTGACCTCGCCCTACACGCTGGACGGCACGACCGTCTACGGGCTGGTCCACAACGAGTATCACGGCCACAAGCGCCGCGACCTCTGCCCGACCGGCGACTACATGGCCTGCTGGTGGAACGCGCTGACCCTCACCGTCTCGCACGACGGCGGGCAGAGCTTCGGACCGGCGCGCTACGTCGCCGGGGTGCCCTACCGCTTCCGCGGCGATCTGGGGAAGCGCGCCGGGCTGTTCGCGCCGAGCAACATTGTCGAGCGCGACGGCTGGTACTACGCCATGGCCTTTGCCGAGGGCATCGGCGCGCAGAAGCGCGGCGTCTGCCTGATGCGCACCCGCGACCTCGCGGATCCGGCGTCGTGGCGGGCGTGGGACGGGCGGGACTTCACCGTCCGCTTCCGCGACCCCTACACCCAGGGTGAGGCCGACCCCGAGGCGTCGGTCTGCGCGCCGCTGCCGCCCGACCGCCTGCCCTTCACCGTCACCAGCCTCGTCCGCCACACGCCGAGCGGCCTCTACGTCGCGGTGATGGCGGGACGGCGCGCGGAGCGCAAAGGGGCGGAGCCGGTGTCCGGCGTGTGGGTGTCGACCTCCGCCGACCTGATCGGCTGGTCCGCCCCGCGTCTCGCCTGGGCGGCACCGCTGCTCACCGACAAGAATTGTGCCGTGGACGAGACCTTCTACTACCCGGCCATTCTCGATCCGGACGCCAGAAGCCGGAATTTCGAGGACACGGATGGAAACGCCTGGCTCTACCTGACCCGGCTTGCCCAGAAGAACTGCAAGCCGACCAGGGATCGCGATCTGGTCCGAATAATGATCCGGGTTGAGCCGTCCCAAAGCGGCTAAAATTCATCAAGACAAAGCCCGAACCTCGCAACCCTCCACCACCCCGACCCCAGGAGAATTGAATTGGCTAACATCCTAGTCATGATTCCCTCCGGCGAAGTCTACGACCATGACTGCGTGCGGTGGTACAGCTACCAGAACATTCAGCGTAGCATCAATCATTACCACAACATCGGCGACGCCTTCGTCTACGATTCCTCGCTGAAGCTGCTGACCTTCGACCGTCTCGACGTCGTGGAGATCCGCGAGTTCAAGCAGGAGGTGGTGGACCGGGCCAATGCCGAATACGATTACGTCTTCCTGCGCGGGTCGAACTACATCCACGACCACATGACCTGGCCGGAGGGCACCGAACAGGTGCTGTCCAAGCTGCGCATCCCGGTCATCGCCTTCGGCGTCGGCGCCCAGGCCCCGGCCACCGGCAAGCTGACGCTGTCGGACGAGAGCAAGCGCATCTGGCAGATGTTCGCCGACAAGTCGACGACGCTGGGCGTGCGCGGCACCTACACCGCCGAAGTGCTGTGGGACCTCGGCATCAAGAACGTGCGCATCGTCGGCTGCCCGACCGCCTTCCGCAACCGCGATCCGGAGCTGCGCATCGACCTGCCGTCGCTGGACAGCGTGCGCAACGTCGGCATCACGATGCGCCGCGAGGTGTCCAGCCACTATTCGCCGGACGTGAAGACCTACCTCACCCGCCACCGCGACTTCGTCAAGGACATGAGCCGCCGCTTCGACACCGTCCTGATGATGCAGGGCGAGGTCGAGGAGAAGAAGCTGCTCTGGGGCACCGACGAGCAGAAGGCCGAGGCCTGGGACGAACTGCACAACAACAACTGGCTGAAGAACTGGTACTTCGACGAGGAACTGGACGAGCTGTACCGCTCGCGCCTGTGGTACTCGGACGTCGTCGCCGACTATGAGAGCATCGTGCGCTCGAAGGACCTCGTGCTGGGCTACCGCCTGCACGGCAACCTGATGGCGCTGTCGAACGGCACGCCGTCGGTCTACTTCAGCTACGACAGCCGCACGGCGGAGTTCGCCGAGACCTTCGCGATTCCCTGCTACGACGTCTACTCCGACAAGCCCTTCGTCCTGGAGGAATACTGGGACCAGAGCCTGTTCGAGAAGTTCAACCGCACCTTCTACCAGCGCTACCGCGACATGCGGGAGTTCCTGGACGAGAACTACATCCCGCACCGCATGCCCAGCCCGACCGCGCGCAAGACCCCGCAGCGCAAGGCGGCCTGACGGCGGTTGCCGCTCTTCCAGAAAAGCACTTTCATAACCCTCTCCCCTCTGGGGAGAGGGTGGCCCGGAGGGCCGGTGAGGGGGTTGTGCTTGGCGGCACGTCCGGCACAGGCGCACCCCCCTCACCCTAACCCTCTCCCCAGAGGGGAGAGGGAATTCAACCATTCCGCGAGTGCCCGCCATGCCCGACGTCGCCACGCCCGATACCCTGTCCTCCACCCCCGTCGCGGCGGAACCTGCGGCGTCCGTCATCGAAGGCCGGGTGGACGCCGTCCAGGCCGGACGGATCTACGGCTGGGCCTGGGACCGCTCCTACCCCGCCGACCGCCTGACGGTGGAGTTCCGCGCCGAGATGCCGGACGGCCGCAGCATCGTCCTGGGGCGCGCGCTGGCCGACCGCCCGCGCGAGGATCTGGTGGGCGGCAACTTCGGCGACGGGCATCACGCCTTCGAAGCCGATCTTGAGATTCCGGCCGGGCTCGACCCAACGCGCGTCGTCGCCGTGGCCGCTGCGCCCAGCACCGGCACGATCGCCACCTTCGCCCAGCCGAGCGCCGAGGAAAAGCTGCTGGAGCGCACGCTCGCCCCGCATCTGGTGCGCATCGGCGCCGGGCTGGACGCCGCCCGCCGCGACCACCAGCAGATCGCCGCCGGCCAGCAGGGCATCGCCCGGCTGCTGCGCGAGACGCAGGAGCGCATCGCCGCCGGCCAGGCCGGAGCCGGAGCCACCGCGGCGCAGCAGGCTGCCCTGTCGGACGCGCTGCACAGCCTGCAGGAGCGGGTGGCCGGGCTGGAGGTCTTCCTCGTCCGCATGGACACGACGCTGCGCGGCTTCGACGACGCGCTGAAGGTCAAGTCGGCCAAGTCGCACGCCCCCACCATCATCGCCGCCCTCGCTTCGGCCGTGGGCGCCTTCGCCGCGACGGTGATCGGGCTGGCGATTTTCGGATAACGGCAGTCCGCCGCCCGGCTCCTGCACCAAGACTCCGTTTCATCATTCCCAGGCGCTTCAGCCGCCGCCGAGCCCGGCGGCGGCTTTGCCGTGCGCGGGTGGTGGGTGTGCCGGTGATGGACGGGGCGCCGGTCCGCGTGCCACCCTGCATGACGCGCGTCCCGCCGGGATCTTGCGGGCCGCGGTGCGGCGTCCGGGACGTCCCTGAACGAACCGCACTCCGAACCGACAAGGCCGACGGCCTTTACCGGGAGACATGCGACATGCCCGCAGACGATCCGTCCACCCCTCAGACCTCCCCGCTTGGCGGCGCCCTCATCACGCCCAAGGATCTCCACGCGATCACCGAAGCGCAGGAGATGGCGCGGCGGAAGGAGGCGCAAGAGCTTGAGAAGAAAAGGCAGGAGGAGCAGACCGCGATCCACGACGCCTTCATGCACCAGCACATCCGCCCCGACGCCAAGGAGCGCTTCACCCGCGCCGTGCGCACGGCGGCGGAACGCGGGGAGACCGAAATCGAGATCGTGCGCTTTCCCAGGTCACGTCCCTGAACGTGGTGTAGGAGCTGTGGGGAACCGGCCCGCCGAAGCGCCCCCCAGAGCTGGCGTAGGCGGGCCGGTTTTCCACAGCGG
>NZ_VITH01000009.1 GCF_007827815.1 Azospirillum brasilense | reverse complement strand
ATCAGCACCTTCTCGGCACCCGCTTCCAGGTGCTTGGCGGCGTCGGCGCGCTTGGTGAAGATGCCCGAGCATTCCATGGCGATCTGGATGCCCAGTTCCTTCCACGGCAGCTTGGCCGGGTCACGCTCCTGCACGACCTTGATCGAGTGGCCGTTGACGACCAGCGCGCCGTCCTGGACTTCGATCGTGCCGGGGAAGCGGCCGTGGACGCTGTCGTACTTCAGCAGGTGAGCGTTGGCCTTGAGGTCGGCCAGATCGTTGATCGCCACGACCTCGACGTCCTTGCGGCCGCTCTCGTAGATGGACCGCAGAACCAGACGGCCGATGCGGCCAAAACCGTTGATCGCTACCTTCACGGACATGCTGTTCTCCGCTGGTGTTCGCGGCCCCGGACGGGATCGGGGGCGGCGCCGGCCAGGGCCGGTGGGAAAGGGGCGCCGGATCGGGCGGCCCGCCGCGCCAGGGCGCGGGCGCTTCCGGGCTTCGTTGAGATATATACTAGTATATTAGATTGATGCGCAAGAGCGGAGGGCGGTGCGGCCGGCCCTCCGGACAAAATGTCGCGGTTGCTGCGTTGCAAGACAAATCGTGCCCGGCGCTGTTGGCCTGGGTTGGACCCGTCACCCGGACCGCTCCAAAGGTCTTCCCTGAAGACCGGAACCGCCCTGAAAACGGAACCGCCAGAGGACGATGACTTCCGACGACCGTGCCCCACGGCTTCCCGCCGCCCGCCTCCGCGCCCTGCGCGGCCTTCTCGCCCTCCTTCTCCTGCTGACCGCCGCGCTTGGGGGGATCGCGACCCCGGCCTCGGCGCAGATCCCGACGCCGGCCCCGACGGCCCAGGCCGAGGCGGCGCCCAACCCGGAGGAGATCGCCCGCCTGCGCCAGACGCTGGAGGACCCGGACCGCCGCGCCGCCCTGCTCGGCCAGCTCCGCGCCCTGGAGCAGGCGGAGGCCGCCGTGTCACCGGCGGAACCGGAGGGGATCGGCACCCGCCTGCTCACCCTGCTGTCGAACCGGCTCGACGGGCTGGGGCAGGAGGCCGCGCTGGCCGGCGACGCCCTGCTCAACGCGCCGCAGGGGCTGCATTGGCTGGAGCGGCAGGTCTCCGACCCGGCGCAGCGCGCCGCCTGGGGCTGGCTGGTCGCCGAACTGGTGCTGGTGGTGGTGGTCGGGCAGGGCGCCCGGCTGATCGCCATCCGCACGCTGCGGCGCCCGCGCGCCATGCTGGCGGCCCGGCCCATCCCTTCAACCCTCGCCAAGGTGCCGCTGCTGCTGGTGCGGTCGCTGTTCGATCTGGCGCCCATCGTGGCCTTCGCCGCCGCCGGCTTCGGCGTGCTGGCGCTGTTCGACCCGCCCCCGGTGGTGCGGGTGCTGGGCGTCACCTTCCTCAACGCCAGCATCTTCGTGCAGATCGTCCTTCTGGTGGTCCGGGCGCTGCTCGCCCCGGCCTCGCCCAACCTGCGGCTGATCCCGATGAGCGACGGCTCGGCCCTGCGGCTGCTGCGCTGGTGCCGGACCATCGCCATCACCACGCTCTACGGCATGTTCCTGGCCGAGGCGGCTCGGCGGCTCGGCCTGCCGGCGCAGAGCTACAGCGCGCTGGTGACCCTGGTCGGCCTGCTGGTCGCCGTCATGCTGGCGGTGCTGGTGCTGCAAAGCCGGGAGGCGGTGGCCGCACGCCTGCGCGGCGGGATCGCGGCGGCGCAGCCGCTGTCCGACGTGGTGTCGCCGGTTCCGCCCGGACGGCGCGCCGCCGGGGCGGGCCGGATGCTGCGCGCCGCCGGCCGCCGCGTGGCCGACGTCTGGCACGCCATCGCCATCCTCTACATCATCGTCCTGTTCGGCATCTGGGCGCTGGAGATCAGCGGCGGGCTGCTGTTCGTGGTCCAGGCAACGGCCGTGACCCTGGTGATCGCCGGGGTCGCGCGGCTGATCGGGCGGGGGATCACCCGCGCCGCCGCGGCGATCCTGGAGCGCATGGACCGCCGGCGCGGACACTCCGCCTGGGCGGCGGGGCGGCTGCGCCGCTACGTTGCCCCCACCGCGCGGCTGCTGCACGCGGTGGTGGCCGTGCTGGGCGGGCTGGTGGTTCTGAGCGCCTGGGGGCTGGATGTCTGGGGCTGGCTGCAGACGGCCATCGGCCTGCGCATCGTGGCGTCGGGCCTGTCCCTCCTGCTGGTCGGCGCCATCGCGCTCGCCGTGTGGGAGGTGACCAACGGCCTGATCGAGCGCCATCTGGCGACGACGGACCGCAACGGGCGGGCCATCCAGCGCAGCGCGCGGGTGCGCACCCTGCTGCCACTGCTGCGCAGCGCGCTGCTGGTGGTCCTGCTGACGCTGGTCACGCTGATCACCCTGTCGGAGTTGGGCTTGAACATCGGGCCGCTGCTGGCCGGTGCCGGCGTGGTCGGCCTCGCCGTCGGCTTCGGCGCGCAGACCCTGGTCAAGGACGTCATCACCGGCCTGTTCATCCTGTTCGAGGACACCATCTCGGTCGGCGATGTCGTCAATGTCGGCGGCAAGGGCGGTCTGGTGGAGGGGATGAACATCCGCACCATCCGCCTGCGCGACTTCGACGGGACGGTCCACACCATCCCCTTCAGCGCGGTCACCAGCGTGTCGAACATGACGAAGGACTTCAGCTACTACGTGTTCGACGTGGCGATCCCCTATCACGAGAACGCCGACCGCGTGGTCTCCGTTCTGCACGACATCGGCGACGAGCTGCGCAAGGACCCGCGCTTCGCGCCGCTCATCCTGGAACCGCTGGAGGTGCTGGGCGTCGATTCCTTCCAAGAGTCCGCGGCGGTCATCAAGGCGCGCATCAAGACGCTGCCGATCCAGCAGTGGAACGTCGGGCGTGCGTTCAACGGCCGCATGAAGGCGCGCTTCATCGAGCTGGGAATCGACTTCCCGCTGCCGCAGCGCACGCTGCACATCGCCCGCGGCGCCGCCGAGGCGCTTGCCAAAGCGGGAGCCGCCGATGCTGGCCGGATGCGCCACGCCGGGGCGGCGGAGTAGGCGGCTGGCGCTCCCTCCCGCGGTCTTGCAAAAAAGTGACGGGGCCATGTCGATTTCGCTTGAGCCCCGCCATTGGCACGGCTATATCAGCGCTCCCGCGTCACCCCAAGAGACGCGGGATGCAAAGAGTAGACGTTGCGCTTGTGGCGGAATTGGTAGACGCGCTAGGTTCAGGTCCTAGTGGCTGAAAGGCCGTGGGGGTTCGAGTCCCTCCAAGCGCACCAACACTTCTTGTGTTGGTCTGTGACTATAGTGGGGCCATAGCTCAGCTGGGAGAGCGCTACAATGGCATTGTAGAGGTCAGGAGTTCGATCCTCCTTGGCTCCACCATCATGAAGCCAGCAACCCCGACGGGTTGCTGGCTTTTCCCATTTCCGGCCCCCCTGTTTCCAAGCCGACATCAACACGGCTTCGAGGGGCGTATCGGGTGCGGCCACCGCCATCGCAGCGCACACCACCCCATCGGCCAGCAGCCACCCGAACTGTTTTCCATCGCTGGGTTTGATCGGCGGCGTCTTCGCAGAGCGGGCGAGAGGCAGGCGGGCAAGCGATCGAAGGATCAGGGGTGTAATGGGGGTGACATGGCGTCGGGCGTCTTGTTCGTGGCGGTGGCGCCCCCACCTACCCATCGACAGCGACGATGCGGGAGGACGAGGAATGCGCATGGGCCGAACCGCCGCCCTGATGACCGCCACCACCCTTGCGG
The DNA here is from genome assembly GCF_007827815.1 of Azospirillum brasilense. Lineage (GTDB taxonomy): Bacteria > Pseudomonadota > Alphaproteobacteria > Azospirillales > Azospirillaceae > Azospirillum > Azospirillum brasilense_C. Next base: position 271,676 of record NZ_VITH01000009.1, on the reverse strand, counting down.
CGTGCCTGAGCGTCACCGACGCGAGCGCCGTGGACAAGGTGTTCAAAACCGAAAAAGCGATGGTGTCGGTGAAAACCATCGCCAGCGGCCTCAGCCATCCCTGGGGACTGGCCTTCCTGCCCGATGGGCGGATGCTGGTGACCGAGAAGGACGGCCGGTTGCGCATCGTGGCGCCGGACGGCAGCGTGTCCGCCCCGGTGAAGGGCGTGCCGAAGGTCGACGACCGTGGGCAGGGTGGCCTGCTCGACGTGGCGCTGGACCCGGACTTTGCGCAGAACCGCCTCGTCTATCTCAGCTTTTCCGAGCCGGGGACGGAGGACGGCACCAACTCCACCGCCGTGGCGCGCGGCGCGTTGAACGCCGACGAGACCGCCCTGACCGACGTCCGGGTGATCTTCTCGCAGAAGCCCAAGGTGGAAAGCCGGATGCATTACGGCTCCCGGCTGGTCTTCGACCGGCAGGGCCATCTGTACGTGACTCTGGGCGAGCGTTCGCTGGAGCAGTTCCGGACGCAGGCCCAGGACCTCGACTCGCATCTGGGCAAGGTGGTGCGGATCAACCGCGACGGCTCCGTGCCCGCCGACAACCCCTTCGTGAACCGGTCCGGCGCGTTGCCGGAAATCTGGTCCTACGGTCACCGCAACATCCAGGGCGCCGCCCTGAATCCGCAGACCGGCGCGCTGTGGATCAACGAGCACGGCCCGCGCGGCGGCGACGAGGTCAATGTGCCGGAGCCGGGGAAGAATTACGGCTGGCCGGTGGTCTCCTACGGCGTGAACTACAACGGGACGCCGATCGGGACGGGCAAGTCGAGCGCGCCCGGCATGGAGGAACCGGTGTACCAGTGGACCCCGGTCATCGGCTCCTCCGGCATGACCTTCTACACGGCGGACACGGTGCCGGGCTGGAAGGGCAGCCTCTTCAACGGTGGTCTGGCCACCAAGGAGGTCGTCCGGCTCGAACTCGACGGCAACAAGGTCAAGCACGAGGAGCGCATGTTCCGCGATCTCGGCAAGCGCATCCGGCAGGTCAGCCAGGGGCCGGACGGGGCGCTCTATCTGCTGACCGATGAGAATAGGGGCGAGATCCTGCGGGTGACTCCGGCGGGAAAATCGTAAGCACCGATTCAGCGGCCACCGCGGCGCCGGGGCGGTTTCCCCAGGCGCTCCGCGGCCATCAGGTCGCTGCGGCTGACGCCGATGTCCCTCAGCAATCGGTCGTCGAGGCGGTCGAGGGTGGCGGCTCTTTGCGTCCGGCGCTCCATCAGTTTGCGGAAGGTACCCAGCAGGGCGGAGGCGAGTGATTTCGGCAGGGTTGCGCCGAAGGCGCGGACGACGGGCAGGGTCGGCATGGACGATTCCTCCGTTCGGGCGGGGACTGCCGCCCCGCGTTGCCGGCCCTGTCTAACGGGCTTTGGCCGGTGGGGAAGTGGCCCCCTTCACATCGGCCCCGCACTTTCCGGACTTCCGATGGGGCGGCAGGGGCGCTACACAGGCGCCCATGCCAACCATCATTCCCCCCTCCATCATCCCCATCGACGCCCCGGACGACCCGCGGATCGCCGCCTACCGCGATGTGAAGGAGCGCGACCTCGTGGGGCGGGAGGGGCGCTTCATCGCCGAGGGGGCGGTGGTGCTGCGGACGCTGCTGACCGCCTCGCGCCATGAAACCCTGTCGCTGCTGATCGCCGACAAGCGGATCGCCGGGCTGGCGCCGATGCTGGAGGCGCTGCCCGCCGCGGTGCCGGTCTACAGCGCCCGGCAGGAGGTGCTGGACGCCATCGCCGGCTTCCCCCTGCACCGTGGCATCCTGGGGCTGGGGCGGGCGGCGGCGATGCCCGAGCCGGACGCGCTTCTGGCCGCGCTGGGACCGCGGGCGACCGTGCTGGTGCTGTGCGGGATCGGCAACCACGACAATGTGGGCGGCATCTTCCGCAACGCGGCGGCCTTCGGTGTGGACGCGGTGCTGCTCGATTCCGGCTGCTGCGACCCGCTCTACCGCAAGGCGATCCGCGTGTCGGTCGGGGCGGCGCTGCGGGTGCCCTTCTTGCGGATTCCGGCGGGAACCGACCCGGTCGCCCTGCTGGAGCGGCATGGCTTTGCTGTCCTCTCGCTGAGCCCGGCGGGCGCGGTGACCCTGGCGGGGCTGCGCCGTCCGGAGCGCGCGGCGCTGCTTCTGGGGTCGGAGGGGCCGGGCCTGCCGGCGTCGGTCCTGGCGCGGACGCGGACGGTGCGCATCCCCATGGCGCCGGATTTCGATTCCTTGAACGTCGCCACGACCAGCGGGATCGTCCTGCACCACCTCGCCTTCATGGCGGAGCCGGAGTCAGGCGTCGGCTGAGCCGTCGATCCGGCGCAGGCCGGGCGGAGTGGCGTCGCGCAAGCTCCGGGCGAGCGCGCGGAAGCCGGCGGCGCGCGGGTCGCTGGCCCGCCAGACCAGCCCGATGACCCGGCCCGGCGGGTCGTCCTGGAAGGCGCGGTAGGCGACCAGCCCGCCCACTGTCGCCGCCTCCCCGTCGCCGGTGGCGAGCCGCGGCATCAGCGTGTAGCCGGTGCCGCTGGCGACCATGTGGCGCAACGTCTCCAGCCCGGTGGCGTGGCGCATGCCGCGCGTGGTGGCGCCGCAGGCGGCCAGCGCCTGATCGCGCAGGCAGTGCCCTTCCTCCAGCAGCACCAGTTCGCCTGGGTCGAGGTCGGCCAGGGCGATGGAGGGCAGGCTTTCCAGCCGGTGGCCGGTGGGGTGGGCCAGCACGAAGGGCTCGAAGAACAGGGCGTCGCAGGTCAGCCCTTCCGCTTCGACGGGCAGGGCGAGCAGGACCGCGTCGAGCCGCCCCTCGCGCAACTCCTCCAGCAGGCCGTCTGTGCGGCCCTCGGACAGCACGAGCTGGACATCGGGCAGGTGCCGGCGCATCGCGGGCAGGACGTGGGGGAACAGGTACGGTCCCAGCGTCTGAATCGCCGCGATGGCGAGCGGGCCGTGCAGGCCATCCGCCGTTCCGCGGGCCAGCGCCAGCAGGCGGCGCGCTTCCTCCAGGACGACGCGCGCCTGGCGGATCACCACCTCCCCCTGCGGGGTGGGCAGCACGCGGCGGCTCGTCCGCTCGAACAGAGGGATGCCGAGAAGGTCTTCGAGCTTGCGGATCTGCGCGCTCAGCGACGGCTGGCTGACCGAGCAGCGCTCCGCCGCCTTGCCGAAATGCCGCTGCTCGGCCACCGCCACCACATATTCCAGATCGCGAAGGGAGAGACCGGCGATATTCATAGGTTTTGGCTATCGAAGCATTTGAAACGATGTCTTGGATATATCAACGACGCGGCGGGATAACCAGGGGGCAAAGCAGACACGGCGACCGACAAGACGCCCACCATAAGAAACGCCAGAAGGAGTTGAGCCATGAGCACCCTGACCACCACCGGCCTGACAACGGGAGCCGGCATCCCCGTCGCCGACAACCAGAATTCGTTGACCGCCGGCCCGCGCGGTCCGGTGCTGATGCAGGATTTCCACCTGATCGAGAAGCTGGCCCACTTCAACCGCGAACGCATCCCGGAACGGGTGGTCCACGCCAAGGGGGCCGGCGCCTACGGCGTCTTCCGGGTGACGAAGGACGTGACGCCCTACACGTCGGCGAGGTTCCTGTCGGAGGTGGGCAAAGAGACGGAGGTCTTTCTGCGCTTCTCCACCGTCGGCGGCGAGAAGGGCTCCGCCGACGCCGAGCGCGACCCGCGCGGCTTCGCCGTCAAGTTTTACACCGAGGACGGCAATTACGATCTGGTCGGCAACAACACGCCGGTCTTCTTCGTCCGCGACCCGCTGAAATTCCCGGATTTCATCCACACGCAGAAGCGCAACCCGGCGACCAACCTGAAGGACCCGACCGCGGTCTGGGACTTCTTCTCGCTGTCGCCGGAGACGATGCACCAGTTGACGATCCTGTTCAGCGACCGCGGCACGCCGCGCGGCTACCGCCACATGGACGGCTTCTCCAGCCACACCTTCTCGTGGATCAACGCGGCGGGCGAGCGCTTCTGGGTCAAGGTCCACTTCAAGACCCGCCAGGGCATCCAGAACTTCACGGCGGATCAGGCGGTGCGCATGGCCGGCGTCGATCCCGACCACGCCACCCGCGACCTGTTCGCCGCCATCCGCGACGGCGATTTCCCGGCCTGGACCGTCTCGGTGCAGATCATGCCGGAGGTCGAGGCCGACTCCTATCGCATCAACCCGTTCGACGTGACCAAGGTGTGGCCGCACGCCGATTACCCGCTGGTCGAGATCGGCGAGCTGGTGCTGAACCGCAACCCGCAGAACTACTTCGCGGAGGTCGAGCAGGCCGCCTTCAGCCCGGCCAATGTGGTGCCCGGCGTTTCCTTCAGCCCGGACAAGATGCTGCAAGGGCGCCTGTTCGCCTACGCCGACGCGCACCGCTACCGGCTGGGCGCCAACCATCAGGCGCTGCCGGTCAACCGCCCGCACGCCGCGGAGGTCCGCAACCACCAGCGCGACGGCGCCATGCGCTTCGACGGCAACGGCGGCGGCAGCCCGAATTACGAGCCCAACAGCTTCGGCGGGCCGGTGCAGAACCGCGCGGTGGCCGAACCGCCGCTGCGCATCGCCGGCGACGCCGCCCGCTATGACCACCGCGAGGGCAACGATGACTACGCCCAGGCCGGCGCGCTGTTCCGCCTGATCGGGGCGGAGGCGCAGGGGCGGCTGATGGACACCATCGCCAACTCGCTGGGGGAGGCGCCGGGCTTCATCCAGCGGCGGCAGTTGGCGCACTTCTTCGCGGCGGACCCTGCCTATGGCGCGGGCATCGCGAAGCGGCTGGGGGTGTCGGCGGCGGCGCAGCCTGAAGAGGCCGCCGTGACCGGCTGAGCCCAGCTCCCGAACACTCGGCGCCGCCGGACGCACCCCCTCGCGTCCGGCGGCATTTTTTGTAGGACAGGTCAGTCGGCCGCGGCGTCCTGCCGGCCCTCGTGCTGCCGGCTCGTCCAGCCCTCGGCGATCCGCGGCAGGTTGAATTCGATCCAGTCGGCGAGAAGGCGCACCTTCTCGGCGGCCTCCCGGCCCAGCGGCGTCAGGCTGTAGTCGACATGGGGTGGCACCACGTCGTGGGCGGTGCGTTTGACCAGCCCGTCGCCCTCCAGCCATTGCAGCGTCTGGGCCAGCATCCGTTCGCTGACCCCGCCGATGGTGCGGCGGAGTTCGCTGAAGCGCAGCGTTCCGCTTTCCAGGGCGATCAGGACCAGCACGCCCCAGCGGCTGGTGACGTGTTTCAGCACCTCCCGCGAGGGGCAGGCCACGGCCATCAGGTCGCCGCGCTGCATCCGCTCCGACAGCGGCAGCGGAATGTAGTCATTGTCCGGCTCCGGCATGGTCGTCCTTCTCCCGCCAGGAATCTTCACACTTACATTTATGTACGTACTTACGAAAAGTAAGCAAGTGGCTTAGGTAGGTGGTCACCACCCAACCGCAAACGGGACACCCGACCATGACCATCGCCGTCACCGGTGCCACCGGCCAGCTTGGCCGCCTCGTCATCGCCCGCCTGAAGGAGACGCTTCCGGCCTCCGGCATCGTCGCCCTGGTGCGCTCCTCCGCCAAGGCCGCCGACCTCGGGGTCGAAGCCCGCGAGGCCGACTACGGCAACCCCGAGACGCTCGCCCGCGCGCTGTCCGGAGTCGACACGCTGCTGCTCATCTCGTCGAACGAGATCGGGCAGCGGGCGGCGCAGCACCGCAACGTCGTCAACGCCGCCAAGGCGGCGGGCGTCGGCCGCATCGTCTACACCAGCCTGCTCCACGCCGACCGCTCGCCGCTGAGCCTCGCCGAGGAGCACCGGGCGACCGAGGCGGACATCACGGCGTCGGGCATTCCCTTCACGATCCTGCGCAACGGCTGGTACACCGAGAATCACACCGGCTCGGTCGGCGCCGCGCTGGCCGGGGGCGCCTTCATCGGCAGCGCCGGCGACGGGCGGATCTCCTCCGCCACGCGCGCCGACTACGCCGACGCGGCGGTGGCGGTGCTGACCGGCACCGGCCATGAGGGCAAGACCTACGAGCTGGCCGGCGACGAGGCGGTGACGCTGACCGACCTCGCCGCCGAAATTTCCCGCCAGTCCGGCAAGGACATCCCTTACCGGAACCTGCCGGAGGCGGATTACGCGGCCATCCTCGCCGGCTTCGGCCTTCCGGAAGCCTTCGCGAAGGGCATCGCCTCCTGGGACGCCGACGCGTCGAGGGGCGCGCTGTTCGACGACGGGCGCCAGCTGTCGGCGCTGATCGGGCACCCGACCACGCCGCTCTCCGTCGCCGTGGCCGCCGCCTTGCCCCGATAAGGGCGGGCCGGAAAAGAAAAAGACCCCCTCGCCCGTGCAAGGCGAGGGGGTCTTTTTTCGACGGGCTGCGGTCGGGCCGGCCTTACTGCGAGGCCGCCGCGATCTCCCGCGCGCGGCGGGAGACCGACGCCGCGTAGTGGTCCTTCGCCAGCACGGTGTAGACCGCCGGCAGGACGAACAGCGTGAACAGCGTGCCGATCAGCATGCCCGACACGATCACCAGACCGATGGAGAAGCGGCTGGCCGCTCCGGCGCCGGCGGCGGTCAGCAGGGGCAGGAGGCCCACCACCATCGCCGCTGTGGTCATCAGGATCGGGCGCAGGCGGACGCGGGCCGCGTGCTCGATGGCGGTGCGGCGGTCCACCCGCTCGTTGATCTGCATCTCGCGGGCGAACTCCACCATCAGGATGCCGTGCTTGCTGATCAGGCCGATCAGAGTCACCAGACCCACCTGGGTGTAGATGTTCATGGTGGACAGCCCGAAGAACAGCGGCAGCAGCGCGCCGCAGATCGACATCGGCACCGAGATCAGGATCACCAGCGGGTCACGCAGCGATTCGAACTGCGCGGCCAGCACCAGATAGATCACCACCAGCGCGAAGACAAAGGTGACCATGAGCTGGTTGCCCTCGGTCACGTACTGGCGCGACTCCGACAGGTAGGAATGGCCGAAGCCGGCGGGCAGGACCTCGCGGGCCTGCCGCTCCAGGAACTCCACGGCCTGGCCCATCGTCACGCCCGGCATCGGCACCGCGGAGAAGGTCGCGGAGGGAAGCTGGTTGTACTTGGTCAGGGCGTTCGGCTCCGTCGCCATCTCGATCGAGACGACGGTGGACAGCGGGATCTGCGCGCCGTTGCCCGCGGTGACGTAGTAGCGGGTCAGCGTCTCCGGCGTCAGGCGCTTGTCGCGCGGCACCTGCGGGATGACCTCGTAGGAGCGGCCGTTCAGGTTGAAGCGGTTGACGTAGTTGCCGCCGACCAGGACCGCCAGCGTGTCGCCGATCGACTGCATGGACAGGCCGAGGTCCGCCGCCTTCGACCGGTCGACGTGCAGCCGGACGACCGGGCTGTTGAACTGCAGGTCGCTGTCGGTGACGATGAACATGCCGCTTTCCATGGCGGCGGCCTTGATCCGCTCCATGGCGTTGAAGATGGTCTGGTAATCGCCGGGACTGTTGATGACCATCTGGACCGGCAGGCCGCCGGTGGAGCCGGGCAGGGCCGGCGGCGACACCAGGAACACCTGCGTGCCGGCCACCTTGCCGAGGTCGGCCTGGACCAGCGGCTGCAGCTCCTTGGCGCTGCGGGTGCGCTCGTCCCACGGCTTCAGGATCATGCCGGCGAAGCCCTGGGTCAGGGTCGGCAGGCCGTTCAGCACGAAGCGGGTGTCGGTCTCCGGGTATTGGGCGAACACCTCGTCCATCTCGCGCCCGTAGGCGTCCATGTAATCGAGGTTGGCGTACTGCGGCCCCTTGGTGATGCCGAACAGGATGCCCTGGTCCTCCTCCGGCGCCAGCTCCGACATGGTGTTGGCGAAGAGGAAGCCGACGCTCAGCAGAACGCCGAAGCCGAACAGCAGGGTCGCCGCCCGGTAGTCCAGCGCGCCGCCCAGACGCCGCCCGTACCAGCCGGACAGCTTCTCGAAGGTGCGGTCGACGAAGCGGGCGAAGCGGCCCTCGTTCATGTCGCGGGTCAGCAGGAGCGAGCACATCATCGGCGACAGCGTCAGCGCCACCACGCCGGAGATGATGACCGATCCCGCCAAGGTGAAGGCGAACTCGCGGAACAGCGCGCCGGTCAGCCCGCCGAGGAAGCCGATGGGGGCGTACACGGCGGCCAGCGTGATGGTCATGGAAATGATCGGCCCGATGATTTCCCGCGCGCCGATCAGCGCGGATTCGACGGGCGACTTTCCCTCCTCCAGGTGGCGGTGGACGTTCTCCACCACGACGATGGCGTCGTCCACCACGAGGCCGATGGCCAGCACCATGGCGAGCAGCGTCAGCAGGTTCAGGCTGAAGCCCATCGCCAGCATGATCGTCGCGGCACCCACGATGGACAGCGGGATGGTCACGATGGGGATCAGCACCGAGCGGAAGGAGCCCAGGAACAGGAAGATCACCACGATGACGATGCCGACCGCCTCCAGCAGCGTCTTCTGCACCTCGTCGATCGAGGCCTGGATGAAGCGGGTGGAGTCGTAGACGATCTCCATCTTCAGCGACGGCGGCAGGTTGCGCTCAAGCTCCGGCACCAGCTTGCGGATGTCCTCCACGATGGTCAGCGGGTTGCCGGTCGGCGTGGAGTTGATGCCGATGAAGATCGCCTGCTGGCCGTTCATCGACACGCTGGCGTTGGAGCTTTGCGCGCCCAGCTCGATCTCGGCGATGTCCTTCATGCGGACCAGCGCGCCGTCCTTGGACTTCACCACCATCTGCCGGAACTGCTCGACGTCGGTCAGGCCGGTGTTGGTGGTGATGTTGGAGACGACGAAGACGCCCTTCGATTGCCCGGGGGCCGACTGGTAGTTGTTGGCCTGGATCGCCGCCCGCACGTCGGCGGCGGCGATGTTGCGCGCGGCCATCCGGTCGGGGTCGAGCCAGACGCGCATGGCGAAGGTCTGCCCGCCCAGGATCTGCGCCTCGGCGACGCCGGACACGGTGGACAGCAGCGGCTGCACGACGCGCGTCAGATAGTCGGAGATGGCCGCCCCGGACAGCTCCGGGCTGGCGAAGCCCATGTAGAGGATGGAGGTCGTCTCGCCCGTGGACTTCAGGATCACGGGGTCGTTGGCCTCGCGCGGAAGCTGGTATTTGACCTGCTGCACCTTCGACATCACGTCGGTCATCGCGACGTTGGGGTTGAAGTTCAGCCGGATGTAGGCGGTGACGAGGCTCACCCCCTGGGTGGAGGAGGAGGTGATGTAGTCAATGCCTTCCGCCGTCGCCACCGCCTGCTCGATGGGCGTCGTGATGAAGCCCTGCATCAGGTCGGGAGAAGCGCCGGCGTAGGAGGTGGTGATGGTGATGACGGTGTTCTGCAGCTCCGGATACTGCCGGATCGGCAGATCCGTCAGCGACCGGACGCCGACCAGCAGGATCAGCAGGCTGACCACCAGCGCCAGGACCGGCCGTCGGATGAAGATGTCGGTGAATGACATGGCCGGGTCCTCAGTTGCGCGGAACGGTCTGCGGCGGCACCAGCGCGCTCGCTTCCGTCGGCACCACGGCGGCGCCGTTGTTCAGCTTGAGCTGGCCGGAGGACACCACCCGGTCGCCGGGCTTCACCCCGTCGAGGATCTCCACCTTGCCGTCGAAGCGGTCGCCCGTCTTCACCGGGACGCGGTTGGCGACATGGCCGTCCTTGCCCTCGGCATCCTTCTTGGCGGCGACGACGAAGACGCTGTCGCCGTAGACCGTGTAGTCCACCGCGGTTTCCGGGATGACGATGCGGTTCTGGGCCGGCGGCTGGACGACGCGGATGTTGGCGAACATGCCGGGCAGCAGCTTGCGCTCCGGATTCTTCAGCGTCGCGCGCACCTTGATGGCGCGGGTGTCCGGGCTGACCTGCGGCTCGATGGTCGAGATCACCGCGTCGAAGTTGGCGCCGGGGGCGGCGTCGGCGGAGATCAGCACCGGCTGGCCGACGCGGATCTGGCTCAGCGCCTGCTCGGGCAGGGTGAAGTCGACGAACAGGTTGGACAGGTCGGTCAGCGTGACGACGGGGCCGCCGGCGCTGACATACTCGCCGACATTCACCTGCCGGATGCCCAGCTCGCCGTCGAAGGGGGCGCGGATCAGCTTCTGGGCGATCAGCGCCTCGGTCTTCTTGATGTTGGCGTTGGCCTCGTCGAGCTGGGCCTGGTTCTGGTCCACGGTGACCTGCGGGCCGGCCTGGTTGCGCAGCAGGTTGCGGGCGCGTTGCAGGTTGTTCTCGGCCAGCTTCGCCTGGGCGCGGAAGGCCAGCACGTCGGCCTGCTCGGTGGCATCGTTGAGTTGCACCAGCGGCGCGCCGGCCTTCACGGTGGCGCCCGATTCGAAGAAGATCTGGGTCACGCGCCCGACCACCTCCGGCGCCACGGTGACCTGACGGCTGGCGGTCAGGGTGCCGATGGCGCTGGTGTATTTGGGAACGGACTGCGCCGCCGCCTCGGCAACCGAGACGGGGGTCGGCGGAGGCTTGTTGCCGGCGAAGAAGTCGGCGATGGCCTTGTTCCGGAAGTTGTTGAAGGCGTACAGGCCGCCCAACAGCACGGCCAGGATGATGGCCATGATGATGATGCGGAACGCCAGCCGCCCGCGGGTGACCGGACGGCGTGCGGTGGTCCGCTCTGGCGCGTGAGCGGAATGGTGGATATCACTCGTCACGATCAGCCTCTCTCGAACAGGTCGGTTCTGGTTCTGTTGATTGGGTGCAATGCAATAAAGGCGTGTAAAGGGCGACCGCTTCCTCCCGCAGGCCAAGGCCGCGCAGGATGAAGGCGACCGCGTCGCGGATGGTGCGCCGCGGCTCGGCCAAGGAGGGGACGAGCGGCGTCGGCGGCAGGTGAATGGTCGCCAGGGTGGAGCCCAGCATCTCGGCCAGCCAGAAGGCGTTCTCCGTCACCGGGGCCGAGGGGATGAGGTCGCCTGAGTCGCGTGCGGCCTGCAGCGAGGCCACGAAGGGCGGCGCGATGTGCTCCGACATCCAGCGGCGCACCATGTGGGCGAACTCACCATCCTCCAGCAGGCTCATGAAATAGAGCCGGTAGCGGGGGAGCATGGTGTCGCGGTCGCTGGGCAGCTCGCTGACATAGCAGCTCACCATCGCCTGGACGTAGGCGGCGAGCGTCTCGGTGCTGGGCGGCATCGCCAGCAGCTTCGCGAGATCCTCGTCGCCGTCCACGCAGGAGCGGAAGATCGCCTCGTAGAGAGCGGCCTTGCTGGGGAAATGCTTGAAGATCAGAGCCTCCGACACACCGGCGGCCTGCGCGATCTCCTTGGTCGTGGTGGCGGCGAATCCCTTGCGCGCAAACAGCGGAAGGGCCGCGTCGATGATCGCCGCGCGCCGGGCCGAGTTGTCCAGCCGTCCCATGATTAACCTTATAGCATAAGTGAGCACTAACTCACTTTGTTCGGGCTGGGGATACCACGGCGCGTCCGGGCTGTCCAGACCGGTCGTTGGAGCGGCGTGCGGGCGCGAATTAGCGCTTGACCTTCCCGCCGCTGGAAGGTGGAGACTGTGCGGTGTGATGCCGATGCAGCAACGGGAAACGGCGATGGCGCGGGGTGGATGCCCCCTTGGCGGGATGGCGCCGATCGGGCGGCTGGTGGCGGGGCTGCTCCTGCTCGCCGCGCTGGCGCTGTTCGCGCCGTCCGCCGCGCAGGCGCACGTTCATGCCGGCGCCCATGCTGGCCCCCATGCTCAAGGCCATGCCGCATCCTCGGCGCCGACGCCGGCCGTTGGGGTCTGGGTGGCCGATGCCGACCATGCGCCCCCGGCGGACGAGGCCTGCGCCGGCCGGAAAGGGCTGTCCTGTGGCGGGACCTGCCCGATGATGCTGTCGGGCATCGCCACCACAGCGGTTTTTCCGGCGCCGCCGCTCCGCGCGTCCGCGCGCTTCCGGCCGACCGGCCTGTTGCCGGAGGGAATCGGCCCGCCGCCCGCCCTCAGACCACCGCGCATGGCCGTTTGAGCGGACTTCATGCCCGAGCCGCGCCTTCGCGCGCCCTGGGCCGGCATTCCCCGAAAACGGATCATCGCATCATGACGAGTCTTCAGACCCGCCGCCGTTTCCTGGCGTCCGCGGCTTCGGCCGCCGCGCTGGGCGGCCTCTCCACCCTGATTCCCGCCGTCGCGCGGCAGGCACGGGCCGCGGCGCCCCTCCGCCTCGCCGTCGAGCGGCGCGTTCTTGAGGTGATGGGCAAACCCGCCTCCGTCTTCGGCATCCGCCAGCCGGACAGCACCTCCGGCCTGTTCCTCGATCCGGGGCAGCGTTTCCTGGTCGATCTGGCGAACCGGGCCGGGGAGGACACGGTCATCCACTGGCACGGCATGACCCCGCCCTACGCCCAGGACGGCGTGGCCGACGCGAACCGCCCGCTGATCCGCGACGGCGCCAGCCAGGGCTACGATTTCGAGCCGCGGCCGGGCACGCACTGGATGCATTCGCACCACGGCCTTCAGGAGCAGCTTTTGATGGCGGCCCCGTTGATCGTCCGCACCGCCGACGACCAGCGCGCGGACGCGCAGGAGGTCACCGTGCTGCTGCACGATTTCACCTTCAAGGACCCCGCCGAGGTGCTCGCCGGGCTGACTGGTGGTGGCATGAAACACGGCGGCGGGCATGGAAGCGGCCACGGCGGCCATGGCAGCGGGCATGGCGGGGCCATGCCGATGATGGACCACTCGAACATGAAGGGGATGGGAGACATGAAGGGCATGGGCGGCATGACCATGGCCGCCATGGACCTCAACGACGTGGAGTACGACGCCTACCTCGCCAACGACCGCACGCTCGACGACCCGGAGGTGGTGCGGGTGGAGCGCGGCGGGCGGGTCCGGCTGCGGCTGATCAACGGGGCGACCTCCACGGCCTTCCACATCGACCTCGGCGCCCTCGACGGAACGGTGGTCGCGGCGGACGGCAACCCGGTGCAGCCGGTGAGCGGGCGGCGCTTCGGCATGGTCATGGGCCAGCGGCTGGACATCCTCGTCCAGCTTCCCGCCGAAGGCGGCGCCTTCCCCATCCTGGCGCAGCGGGAAGGGGAGCGCCAGCGCACCGGCATCGTCCTCGCCACCCCCGGCGCCGCGGTGGGCAGGACCGCCGGCCTTGCGGACGCCGCGGCCGGGCCGGTGGACCTGTCGCTGGAGCGGCGGCTGACGGCGCTCGACCCGCTGTCGGAGCGTCCGGAGGGGGCGGCCTTCACCATCCGGCTGACCGGCGGCATGGCCCCCTATGTCTGGACCATCGACGACCGCCCCTTCGGCGAGCACCGGCCGCTGACCGTCCGCAAGGGGCAGCGGGTCAGCATCACCATGGTCAACGAAAGCCCGATGGCCCACCCGATGCACCTGCACGGCCAGCATTTCCAGGTGACCGCGCTCAACGGGACGGCGCTGGCCGGGGCGGTGCGCGACACGGTGCTGGTGCCGATGAACGGGTCCGCCACCATCGCCTTCGACGCCGACAATCCCGGACGCTGGCCGCTGCACTGTCACAACCTTCTGCACATGGCGACGGGCATGATGACCGAATTGGTGTGCGAACAAACCATATGAACACGAAGTTTCCGGCGCGGCCCGACCGCGCCGGAACGGGTACCGCAAAAGCTCTGCGTCGATTCGGATGGATGGAGCCGGCAAATTCAGGCGCATTCCTTTGGGAGCGAACTTTCACGCATCACTCCCATTCACATTGGACCGGGGCGTGTCACTTCTCTTCCATCTGCGGGGCCGGCAACCAATGTTCCGGGACCAATCTTCTGCGGGGGCGGCCATTGGCCATGGATACGTGGTGTTATGACGGCGGTGCCGGGGGGCGCGCGGCCGCCGGGTCTGGTGGTGGAGGAGCTGCCGGCGGGGCTGCCGCCGGTGCGGCGGACCTCTGGCTGGACCCGGACCTTGCGGCCCTGGAGGCGCTGTCGCTGCGGGTGCGGGATCTGGTGCTTCCGCATCTGGGCAGCGGGCCGGCCGTCTATGCGGACATCCCGGTCCATCTGAACGTCGGGGATCTGCTGATCAACCAGGGGGCGGAGACGCTGTTCGCCGACGGCGGCGTGGAGATCCGCGAGCGGGTGACGCTGGGCAACGCCCGGCGCCTGCTGCGCCGCCAGCGCGACGGGCAGGCGGCGATCCTGCTGCACGGCGGCGGCAATTTCGGTGACCTCTACCCCCATCACGAGACGTTCCGGCAGAAGGTGCTGGAGAGCTTCCCGTCCAGCCGCGTCGTGCTGCTGCCGCAGACCGTCTACTACCGCGACCGCGACCGGCTGCGCCACGACATGAAGCGCTGGGCGGCCCACCGCAATCTGGTCTTCATGGCGCGCGACGCGCCGTCGCTCGATCTGGTGCGGCCCTTTCTCGGGGAGCGGGCGATCCAGGTGCCGGACCTTGCCCATTACCTGACGCGCTACCCGACGCGGCTGACGCCGGTGCGCCCGGCCCACGACACCACCCTGCTCGTGATGGCCCGGCGCGACCAGGAATGCGCGGGGCGCCACTGGCTGCGCCAGGACTCGCCGGTCTTCGACTGGGAGGACCTGTGCGGTCCGGAGGACTTCGCCGGCTTTGCCCTGGCCGCCCGGCTGATCCGGTTGGACGACGCGGTGCCGCTGCCCGCCGACCCGCTGCGCGGCTGGTACCCCATCCGCGACCGGCTGGTCCGCAAGGCCGTGGCCCATTTCGGCGCGGCCAACGCCGTGGTCACCAACCGCCTGCACGGAATGCTGCTCGCCCTGATGATGGGGTTGCCGGTGCAGGTGCGCGACAACTCCTACGGCAAGCTGACCAACTACATCGACAGCTGGCTCGCCGATTGGAAACGCTGAGACCTCCGGGAACGTTTGCCCCCCGCATCCGTCTGTCATCCCGGAACACGGGCTGAAGAGGGCGTCGGCGGGCATGGCGGGCAAGGGGCTGCACATCGGGGTCGAGGAGACGGCGAGCGGCGGGCTGGTCCGCCGCACCGTCCTGCTGTCCGAGGACGGCACCCGCCGCCGGCACCGCGTCGTCTACGAATTCGAGGAGCCGGCCGGGACCGCGGCGGACCGGCCGATGGACGGGACGGTGATGGCCGTCCTGTTTCACGCCATGGAGCGGGGCCTTCCTGTCCATGTGCACGGGCCGCTGACCCGAACGGCGCTGCACAACATCGACGCGCTCCAGGGGGTGTGGCGACGCTGGCGTCCCGACCGCTACCGGACCGTCGAGATCATCCCGGAGAGGGTCGTCGACCGCAACGCGCCCAAGCCGGGGCGCCGGGCCATCGCCGCCTATTCCAGCGGGCTCGACAGCACCTTCACCATCCTGCGCCACCGGCTGCTCCTGCCGCCGGAGCGCCGCCACACCGTTGGCGCCCTGCTGATGGTGCATGGTTTCGACGTGGAACTGGACCGGGCCGAGGATTTCGAGCGGCTGGTCGAGCGCACCCGGCCCTTCCGCGATCTGGTCGGGCTGGAGCTGCGCGTGGTGCGCACCAACAGCAAGGAGCTGCATCTCCAGAACTGGCAGGACTCCCACGCGGCGGAGCTGGCGGCCTGCCTGCACCTCCACGAAGCGGAGTTCGAGTTCGGGCTGATCGGGAGCACCAAGCCGTACGACGCGCTGGTCATCCCCTACGGCACCACGCCGATCGCCGACCACCTGCTGTCCGGCGACGGCTTCTCCATCGTCCACGACGGCGCCGCCTATTCCCGGACGGAGAAGGCGGCGGCGGTCGCCGCTTACCCGGAGGCGGTGGGTTCCCTGCGCGTCTGCTGGGAGGGGGCGCAGCAGTTCCGGAACTGCGGCGTCTGCGAGAAGTGCGTGCGCACCCGAATGAACTTCGCCGCCGCCGGTGTGCTCGCCCCGGACTGCTTCGACGGGCCGCTGGACCCGAGCCGCATCGCCGGCATTCCCGTGCGCAACGAGCCGCAGGCGGCGGAACTCCGCTCCATCCTCGACTACGCCCGCCAGCACGAGGTCGAGGGGGAATGGCTGGAGCGGCTGAAGGAGCGGGTGCACGCCATCCAACCGGACTTCGGGCAACCCGATCCCGGTCGTCCCGAGCCCTCTCCCGTCCGGGCAATGAAGGGCGCCGCCGCGTCGCTGCGGCAGGCGGCGGTGGGACTGCTCGACGCCATGGAGCTGAAGCAGCCGCTCAAGCGGGTCCGCAACCGGCTGCGGACCCGCGGCTGACCCTGTCGTTCCGCTGCGCACCGAGCAGCCGCATCGCCACCAGCATCAGCAGAGCCGTCGCCAGAAGCAGGAGGGCGCAAGCCACGGCGATGCCGGTCTCCCCGGTCGCGATGTTGAGGAAGACGGCTATGGGCAGCGTCTCGGTCTTCAGGCGCGTGGCCCCGGCGACCATCAGCGTGGCGCCGAACTCGCCCAGCGCCCGCGCCCAGGCCAGCACGGCGCCCGCCGCGACCCCCCGGGCGGCCAGCGGCAGCTCCACCCGCCAGAACACGGTCCACGGGGTGGCGCCCAGCGACTGCGCCGCGACGGCATAGCCGGGGGCGACGGACCGGAAGGCCGCCGTTGCGGTGCGCACCACCACGGCGGTGGACACGAAGGCCAGGGCCAGCACCACGCCCGCGGGGGAGAACAGCAACTCCATCCCCAGCGCGGGAACCGGCCCGTTGCGGCCGAGCAGGAACAGCAGCCCCAGCCCGGCGACCAGCGGCGGCATGACCAGCGGCACGTCGAGCAGCGTGTCGAGCAGCATCTTTCCCGGAAAGCGCCAATGCGCCATCAGGTAGGCCGCCGGCAGGCCGAGGACCAGCGCGATTCCCAGCGCCGCGACCGAGGTCAGCGCCGACAGCCGCAGCGCGAACAGGGTCTCCGCCGCGGTCAGGGCGGTCCACAGATCGGCCGGGGGCAGGCGGGCGAGCAGGGCGCCCAGCACGCCCGCGATCGTCAGCGCGACGATGGCGAGCGGCAGGGCCAGCAGGGCAGCGAAGCCCATCCGTCACATCTTCGGAGCGGGCGGGAAGCCGAAGCGCTGGAAGGTGGCGAGGCCGGCGTCCGAGGCCAGGAAATCGGCGAAGCGCTTGGCGGCCTCCGGCGCGGCGCTGGTCTTCAGCACGGCGACGGGGGCGTATTCGGCCTCGTACCAGTCCGGCGGGATGGCGAGGACGGACAGCTTGCCGGGATTCTGCGCGGCCTCCGACGCGCCGATGATGGCGGCGTCGACGTTGCCGTCCAGCACATAGAGAGCGAGCTGCTTCACGGTCGCGGCGCGGACGGTGACGTTGCGGCGGATCGCCTCGCCCTGGCCGGACTTGTCCAGGATGTCCTCCGCCGTGCGGCCCAGCGCCATCGCCTGCGGGTCGCCGAGCCCGACGCGGACGCCCGGCTTGGCGAGGTCGGCGAAACCGCGGATCGCCTCGGCCTTGCCCGGCGCCACGGCCAGCACGGGGCCGTGCACCACCAGCACCGTCAGGTCGGCGACGGCGTCCAGCTCCTTCAGCTTGTCGGTGTAGAAGGTCGTGCCGGGGATGAACAGGTCGCCGGCCTTCGTCTCGGTGAAGCGGGCGAGAAGCTGGCCCGACCCGCCATACTCGGCCGTCACGGTGATCCCGGTCTCCTTGCGGAAGTCCTCGATCAGCGCCTCGACCGGCGGGCGGAGGCCGGCGCCGACATAGGCATGGAGGTCCTGGGCGGCGACCGCAGCGGTCTGGGCGGCGGTCTGGAGGGCCAGCAGCCCGAAGGCGAGGGCGAGGGCTTTCAAACGCATGGACACGGTTCCTTCGGTTCGTTGCGGAATGGTGACTCGCCCGACGCTGTATCGATTCGGATACTGCGCTGGCGGGACGCTGTCAACAGGCCGTTGTACGTGAAGGTATATAGCGGTTGTGGATATGGGACGTTCCCCTCTCCCCCTGGGAGAGGGTTAGGGTGAGGGGGTTGCGCTCATGCCGGACGTACCGCCACGCGCATCCCCCTCACCGGCCCTCCGGGCCACCCTCTCCCCGCTTTCGGCGGACCGAAGGTCCGCCTGTCGCGTCAGCGCAAACTTCGTTTGCGCGTGAGCGGAGGGGAGAGGGTTAAATCAGCTCACCAACGCTTCCAAAGCGCTGCGCATGCCGCGCTCCTCGATCACCGCCAGATGAACGGCGGTGCGGTGGGCCAGACCGGGGATGCGGGTCAGGTCCTCGCCCCACAGCGCGGCGTTGGACAGCACGGCGTCCACCAGCGCCGCCGGGTCGTCGCCATGCGCGGCCCAGGCGCCGGACAGCGCCGTCAGCACCGCCGCGTCGTCGCGAATCGGGTAGGGACCGGCGTCGCGGTTGCCGGTGCAGGCGCCGTCCGCCGCCGGCGTGCCCTTGTAGAAACGCAGCAGGGCGGCCAGCGAGAAGGACAGGCCGTCCGGCGCCTCGCCATGGGCGGCGGCGTAATCCTTCAAGCTGGGCAGCACGCGGACCTGCCACTTCGACACCGAGTTCAGCGAGATGGCGATCAGCTCGTGCCGGATGTGGGGGTTGCCGAAGCGCTCCATGATGGTGCGGGCGTAGTCCTGGCGCTCGGCGTCCGGCAGGGGCACGAAGGGCACAATCTCGCCGAACATCACCGTGTTCAGGTAGGCGGACAGGGTGGCGTCGTCCATCATGCCCTTCACCGTGTCCACCCCCGCCACGAAGGCGGCGAGGGCGCCGGCGGTGTGGGCGCCGTTGAGGATGCGCACCTTGCGCGTGCGGTAGGGCTGCAGGTCGTCGGTCCAGACCACGTTCAGCCCGGCCCTGTGCAGCGGGAACTCCTCGGCCAGGGCCGCCGGGCCTTCGATGACCCAGACATGGAAGGGCTCGCCGGCCACGGCCAGCGGGTCCTCATAGCCCCATGCGGCGGCGAGCGCCGCGGCCTCGTCGCGCGGGTAGCCGGGGACGATGCGGTCGACCAGCGTGTTCAGGAAGTGGTTGTGCGCCTCGACCCAGGTGGTGAAGCCGGATTCCAGGCCCCAGCGTTTGGCGTGGGCCAGGACGATCCGCTTCAGCTTGGCGCCGTTGGCCTCGATCAGCTCGCAGGGCAGCAGGACGAGGCCGCTCTCCGGCGTGCCGCCCAGCGCGGTGAAGCGGGCGTGCAGCAGCGCCGCGACCTTGGCCGGGAAGCTCTGCTGGCTGGCGCCGGGGGTGTAGGGTTCCGCCACGTCGGCGATGCCGGCCTCCGTCGTGTTGGACACCAGGAAGCGCAGCGCCGGGGACGTGGCGAGGGCCAGCATGCGGTCCCACTCCGCATAGGGGTTCAGCGCCTCGGACACACAGCTCACCACCCGGCGGGATTCGACCGCCGCGCCCCGCTCGATGCCGCGCAGCAGGATGGTGTAGAGCCCCTCCTGCGCGGTCAGCGGGCCGGCGACGCCCTGGTCCAGCGGCTGGGCGACGGCGACCCCGGCGCTCATCAGCCCGGCGCCGTTGGCGACGTCCACCATCCAATCGACGAAGCCGCGCAGGAAGTTGCCGTCGCCGATCTGAAGGACGGTGACGGGCAGCCGCGGGGCGCCCGCCGTGTGCGCCACATCGAAGGCGCCGGCGGCGAGCGGGTCACGGGAGAGAAGAGGCATGACGGAGGGTCCTTTGAAAATCGGAAGGCGCTGGCGGGGCGTTCAGGCGATGCCGAAGCGGTAGACGATGCGGCCCGCGTACCATTGGCCGGGGGCCAGCGCGGTGGAGGGGAAGGACGGGATGTTGACGGCGTTGGGGAAGTGCGACGGCTCCAGGCAGAAGGCGCTGTGCCGGGTGTAGAGCGTCCCGCCCTTGCCCAGGTCGCGCGGCGTCTGGCCATCGAGGAAATTGCCGGTGTAGACCTGCAGGCCGGGTTCGGTGGAGAGGACCTCCAGCACCCGTCCGCTGCCCGGATGGAGGACGCGGGCGTGCAGCCCCAGCGCGCCCTCCGGCTTGTCCACCGCGTAATGCAGGTCGTAGCCCTTGCCGAGCGCCAGCATCGGATGGTCGGCGCCGATCCGCGCGCCGAAGGCGGCGGGGCTGCGGAAGTCGAGTGGGGTGCCGGTCACGTCCACCAGCTCCCCGGTGGGGACGGCGGTGGCATCAAGCGCCAGATAGCGGCCGCCGTTGACCGTCGCCACATGGTCGAGGATGGAGGACCCGGCGTCGCCCGACAGGTTGAAGAAGCTGTGGTCGGTGAAGTTCGCCACGGTCGCCTTGTCCGCCGCCACGGCGGTCCAGGCGATGGTCAGGGCGTTGTCCTCGTCCAGCGCATAGACCAGCCGGACGGGCAGGGTGCCGGGAAAGCCCTCCTCCCCGTCCTGGAAGACGTGGGTCAGCTCCAGGCTCGTCTCGTCCAGTTGCCGGGCGGCGAAGGTGCGGAAGCGCGAGCCGCGCTGGCCGCCGTGCAGCGTGTTGGGCGGCGCGTTGACGGCGGTGCGGTGCTCCACCCCGCCCAGCGTGAAGCGTCCGCCGCCGATGCGCCCGCAATAGCGCCCGATGAAGGAGCCCATGGAGGGCTGGCCGGCCATCGTCTGCTCCAGCGTCTCGTAGCCCTGCACCACGTCGCCGAGGGCGCCGTCGCGGTCGGGCGCCAGGATCTGGACGATCTTGCAGCCGTAATTGGTGATGCGCACGGCCATGCCCCGGCGGTTGCGCAGGGTGAACAGGTCGGTCGGCGTGCCGTCGATGGTGGCGCGGAAATCCTCGCGCCGGAGGTCGGCATAAGGCGTCATGGCGTGGGTGCCCCTTGGACCGGAGGATGCCGGAAGGATATTGGATATATTAATATATCAGTTATGAGGGCGAAAGGGGGAACCGGAGCCCATGATCGGAACGGGCGTTTTTGCCGCAGGCGGAGCGCTTGAGCGCGATGAGGAGCACGCCAAAACGGAGAAGCCCCGGTCCGTTGACCGGACCAGGGCTTCTCCAGGACGTTGGAAGGGCTGTCCTCCCCGCTGGTTACCAGGCCGGGACCACCGCGCCCTTGAAGCGGTCGAGGATGAACTGCTTCACCTCGTCGCTCTGGTACACCTTCACCAGCGTGGCGACCCACGGCTTGTCCTGGTCGGCCTTGCGGACGGCGATGACGTTGGCGTAGGGGCTCTCGCTGGCCTCGCGGGCGATGGCGTCCTTGTTCGGGTCCAGGCCGGACTCCATGGCGAAGTTGGTGTTGATGACCGCCACGGTCACGTCGTCCAGCGAGCGCGGAAGCTGGGCGGCGTCCAGCTCCAGGATCTGCAGCTTCTTCGGGTTGTCGGAAATGTCGAGCGGCGAGGCCTTCAGGCCGGCGCTCTCCTTCACCTTCAGCAGCCCCTTGGCCTGGAGCAGCAGCAGGGCGCGGCCACCGTTGGTCGGGTCGTTGGGGATGGAGACCTTGGCGCCGTCGGGCAGCTCGTCCAGGCTCTTCACCTTCTTCGAGTAGACGCCCATCGGGAAGATCACCGTCTTGGCGACGCTGACCAGCTCATAGCCGCGGTCCTTCACCTGGTTGTCCAGGTAGGGCTGGTGCTGGAAGGAGTTGGCGTTCAGGTCGCCCTGGGCCAACGCCTGGTTCGGGATGACGTAGTCGGAGAACTCCAGAACCGTCAGGTCGAGGCCCTCCTTGGCGGCCAGCGGCTTGACCTTCTCGAAGATCTGGCCGTGCGGGCCGGGGGTGACGCCGATCTTCAGGGCTTCGGCCGACGCGCCGACGGCGGTCGCCAGGGTCGCGATGCCGGCCACCAGACCAAAGGCCGCGCCGAGCACACGGGTACGGACCATCTCCAACTCCTCAGGACTTCAGGTTGCGTTTGTTGACGCGGCGGGCGATCCAGTCGCCCGTCGATTGAACGATCTGCACCAGCACGATCAGCACGACGACCACGGCCAGCATCACCTCCGGCAGGAAGCGCTGGTAGCCGTAGCGGATGCCGAGGTCGCCCAGGCCGCCGCCGCCCACGGCACCCACCATGGCCGAATAGCCGATCAGGCTGACCACCGACAGGGTCAGGCCCAGCGCGATGGCGGGCATCGCCTCCGGCAGCAGGACCTTGCGGATGATCTGGAAGGGCGTGGCGCCCATGGATTGCGCCGCCTCGATCAGGCCGCGGTCGACCTCGCGCACGGCGCCCTCGACGATGCGGGCGATGAAGGGCACGGCGGCGACCGTCAGCGGCACAATGGCCGCGGCGGTGCCGATGGAGGTGCCGGCGATCAGGCGGGTGAAGGGGATGATCGCCACCACCAGGATGATGAAGGGGGTGGAGCGCGTCATGTTCACCAGCACGCCGGCGATCCGGTTGAAGGCAAGATTCTGCAGCAGCTCCCCCCGGCCGGTGACGGCCAGGAGCACGCCCAGCGGAAGGCCCAGCGCCGTGCCCAGGAGGCCCGACACCGCCACCATGTAGAGCG
Organism: Azospirillum brasilense; assembly: GCF_007827815.1. Taxonomy (GTDB): domain Bacteria; phylum Pseudomonadota; class Alphaproteobacteria; order Azospirillales; family Azospirillaceae; genus Azospirillum; species Azospirillum brasilense_C. The sequence goes on along the minus strand of NZ_VITH01000009.1, from coordinate 249,323 downwards.
TGTCGAGAAGCGCCTTAAACAGCAGCGCGTAGATTTCCGGGGACAGCATGACCGAGCACCTCGACACCGAGCTTGTTGACGTTCAGGAGGCTGATGGCCGCCTCGATGGACTGCGGGTTGCCGATGGCCTCCACCACCAGCGTTCCGAAGGGCGCGCCCTGGATCTCGTCGATCTGGCCGTGCCAGATGTTCAGGTCCAGGTTCAGCTTGCGGCTGATCGCGCTGATGACCGGGGAGGTCGCGCGCTCGCCGGTAAAGGTGATGCGCAGCACCATGTTCGACCCCGGCACCGGCGTGGCCGACAGGCGGGCGCGCAGACTGTCCGGGATGCCGCGGTTGATGACCGGGTCGACGAAGGTCTTCGTCGTCTCGTGCTTGGGGTGCGCGAAGATGTCGAAGACCGGCCCCTGCTCGATGATCCGCCCGTTCTCCATCACCGCCACCTTGTGGCAGATCTCCTTGATGACGGCGATCTCGTGGGTGATCAAAACGATGGTCAGCCCCAGCCGCTTGTTGATGTCGGCCAGCAGGTGGAGGATCTGGGTCGTCGTCTCCGGATCGAGGGCGGAGGTCGCCTCGTCCGACAGCAGCACCTTGGGCTTGCTGGCCAGCGCGCGGGCGATGCCGACGCGCTGCTTCTGCCCGCCCGACAGCTCCGCCGGGTAGCGGTCGCGCTTGTCGGTGAGGCCCACGAGGTCGAGCAGCGGCTCCACCGTCGCGCGGATCTGCGCCTTCGCCACCCCGGCCAGCTCCAGCGGCAGGGCGACGTTGTCGAACACCGTGCGCGAGGACAGCAGGTTGAAGTGCTGGAAGATCATGCCGATGCTGTGCCGCGCTTCGCGCAGATCGCGCGGCGACAGGGCGGTGACGTCCACCCCGTCGACCAGCACGCGGCCCGAGGTCGGCTTCTCCAGCAGGTTCACGGTGCGCAGCAGCGTGGATTTGCCGGCGCCCGACCGGCCGATGATGCCGTAGATCTCGCCGCGCCCGATGGTCAGGTCGATGTCGGCGAGCGCCTGGACCGGCTGGCCGGTGCCGCGGGACGGGTAGGTTTTCTGAAGCTGTTCGAAGGTTATCATACGCTCTTGGCCTCCCGACGCGCGCCCAGATCGCGGGCCGCGTCGCGCAGGACGGTCTTCTGGATTTTACCGGTCGATGTCTTCGGCAGATCGCTGAACACAACGGTGCGCGGCACCTTGTAGTGCGCAATGCGGTCGCGGCACCATTGAATTATGTCGGACTCAGAGGGGCGCGCCGCGCCGGGCTTCACCGTCACGAAGGCGCAGGGGCTCTCCCCCCAACGGTCGTCGGGGCGGGCGACCACGGCGGCCTCCAGAACGGCGGGGTGCCGGTACAACGCTTCCTCCACCTCCAGGGACGAGATGTTCTCGCCGCCGGATATGATGATGTCCTTGCTGCGGTCCTTCACCTCGATATAGCCGTCGGGGTGCAGCACGCCCAGGTCCCCGGTGCGGAACCAGCCGTCCTTCAGCGCCTCCTTCGTCGCCGCGGGGTTCTTCAGATAGCCCTTCATCACCGTGTTGCCGCGCAGCGCGATCTCGCCGATGGTCTGCGCGTCGGCGGGCACCGGCCGGCCGGTCTCGCGGTCGAGCACGGTGGCGTCCTCCACGGCGACGTGGTTCACCCCTTGCCGCGCGAATTGCAGGGCCAGCCCGTCGGCGTCGAGATCCTCCCATCCCTCCTGCGGGGCGCAGACGGTGGCCGGGCCGTAGCATTCGGTCAGCCCGTACATGTGCACCACCTCGAAGCCCAGCGCCGCCATGCCGGCCAGGACCGCGGAGGGCGGGGCGGCGCCGCCGGTGCCCACGATGACCCGGCGGGGGGCGGGGCGCCGCACCGGTGCCGGGGCGTGGATCAGCATGTTCAGGACGATCGGCGCGCCGCACAGATGGGTGACGCCCAGCTCCGCGATGGCGTCGAAGATCGCCGCCGGCTCCACCCGGCGCAGGCAGACATGGGTGCCGCCCGCGGCGGTGACCGCCCAGCTGTAGGTCCAGCCGTTGCAATGGAACATCGGCAGCGTCCACAGGAAGACGCTCTCCGGCCGGACGTTCAGGGTAAAGGCGTTGCCCAGCGCGTTCAGGTAGGCGCCGCGGTGGTGGTAGACGACGCCTTTGGGGTTGCCGGTGGTGCCGCTGGTGTAGTTCAGCGCGATGGCCTGCCACTCGTCGTCCGGCCCGCGCCAGGGGGCGGGGTCGGCGGCGGCGAGGAAGTCCTCATACTCCACGGCCCCCAGCGACGGCGTGTCGGGCGCCTGCTCGTCGGCGATCTCCACCAGCGTGATGGGACGCTCCGTCCGGGTGAGCGCCGCCTTGGCGACCGGCGACAACTCGCGGTCCACGATCAGCAGCTTCGTCTCGCTGTGGTCCAGGATGAAGGCGATGGCCGCGGCGTCCAGCCGGGTGTTCAGCGCGTTCAGGACCGCGCCGGCCAGCGGCACCGCGTAATGGGCCTCCAGCAGCGCCGGGACGTTGGGCGCCAGCACCGACACCGTGTCGCCGCGCCTCACCCCGGCCCGCAGCAGTGCTCCGGCGAAGCGCCGCACCCGGTCGTGGAACTGCGCGTAGGTGATGGTGCGGCGGCCGTGACGGATGGCCGGCCTGTCCGGATAGACCTTCGCCGCGCGTTTCAGGAAGCTGAGCGGGCTGAGCGGGACGTGGTTCGCGGGGTCGGGGGCGAGACCGCGGTCGAAGATCGAGGCGGTGCGGCTGAACGGGCCGGTCATGACGGAGCTTCCTGAAAAAAATCACTTTCGCAATTCCCTCTCCCCTCCGGGGAGAGGGGCAGGGTGAGGGGGTTGCGCGTGGCGCCACGTCCGGCAAAAGCACAACCCCCTCACCGGCCCTCCGGGCCACCCTCTCCCCGGAGGGGAGAGGGTTATGACAACCGGCGGCGCTCACCAAGTCGGGATGATGGTGCCGTTGAAGCGCGTGTTGATGAAGTCGCGCACCTCGGCGGAGCGGTACAGCTCGATGAAGCGCTTGATCGCCGGGTCTTCCGCGCGGTCCTTGCGGACGGCCCAGACGAGGTGCCATTTCGACTGGTCGTCCTCCAGAACCAGGGCGGTCTTCGGGCTCAGGCCCGCCAGGACCGCGTAGTTCAGCGTGATGACCGAGGCGTCCACGTCGTCCAGCGACCGCGGAAGCTGGGCGGCGTCCAGCTCGACCAGCTTGATCTTCTTCGGGTTGGACGCGATGTCGGCGATGGAGGTGTTCAGGCCCGCCCCGTCCTTCAGCCCGATCACCCCGGCCTTGGCCAGCAGGAACAGCGCGCGGGCGCCGTTGGTCGGGTCGTTGGGGATGGAGACGCTGGCCCCCTCCTTCAGGTCGGCCAGCGACTGGACCTTCTTCGCGTAGATGCCCATGGGCACGACGATGCTCTTGGCGACCGGCACGATGTCGTAGCCGCGCTGCTTGATCTGATTGTCCAGGAAGGGCTGGTGCTGGAAGTTGTTGGCGTCGATGTCGCCGGACTGGAGGGCGGCGTTGGGCATGTTCCAGTCGGTGAACTCGATGACCTCCGCCTTCAGGCCCTCCTTGGCGGCGATCTTCGCCGTGTATTCCAGGATCTCGCCATAGGGACCGGCGGACACGCCGAGCTTCAGGGCCGCGGCGCCGGCGCCGGTGGAGACGGTGAGAAGGGCGGCGGTGACAATGGACGTCAGAAAGGCTTTCACGGAACGGGTCCTCTGTGCGCGGTGTGGAATGGTCGGATCGGGCGCGGGGTCGGTGTGAAATGCGGGCGCGATCAGCGCCGCCGCACGCCGGAGCGCCGGGCCGCCAACTGCTTGGCGGCGCGCTCGGCCTGTCCGACGTTGCGGAAGGTCTGGCGGTCGAGGTCCTTGAAGGACCAGTCGGACACGAAGAAGGTGAAGCCGCCCTGGCCGGCGACGACGATGCCGGCGGACCGGCCCTGGACCTCGATGGCGTAGGCGTTGGAGGCGCTCATGACGGTGTTCTCCCTCGGCCCGCGGCGCTGCGGCGCGCGGGTTTCATGCGGATCGGATGCTGGACGGGACGGGTTGGCGCGCTGGGGTCAGCGGCGACACGAGGCGTTGCGCATTCGGCAACACAGGTCCGTCGCGGTGCCGGTCCGATCGGCTGGGGAGGGGAGGGTCATCATGGTCATTCCGGTCACTCCTTCCAGAGTTCCACGACCGGTATCGTGGCGCTTTAGCGTTTGGTGACGCGGCGCAAGCTGGCGATCAAATTGCCGCGGGGCGCCCCCCTTGGGCGTCCGGCTTTTTATCTACAATGAGAGTGGGCATTCGGTCAAGGCGGAAAGTGAATTGAATCTGTGAAAATGGACATGCCACTTTTTCGGTTTGTGAAATAGGGCGCTCGGCCATGGATGGCCGGGGCTCAGCGCGCGCTGTCCTCGCCCGCCGTCTCCCGCGGTCGGCTCTGCGCGTAGTGCAGCGACAGGGCGCGGATCTGCTCCTCCGTCAGGTTGCGCACGGCGGCGCCCATGATCCTGGACAGCGGTGTGTCGCCGTGCGCGTCCCTCTGCCAGAGACGGAGCTGGTCGGCGATGTAGCTCGCGTGCTGCCCGTCGAGGCGGGGGTAGCGCGGGTCGCGGTCCTCGCCATGGCAACCGGAGCAGGCCGGCACGCCGGTGTCGCGGTCGCCGGACTCGGCCAGCCGTGCGCCCAGCGCCAGCAGGGCCGGATCGGCGTCGGCGGGCGGCGGCGGGTAGGGCGCCCTCTGCCTTGCATAGTGGTCGGCCAGGGTTCGCAGGATCGGCTCGTCCAGCCCGGCGGCCACCGGCTGCATGATGCCGCTGTGCCGCCCGCCCTCGGCGTAGGCCTTCAGCGCGTGGAAGAGATACGCGGCGTTCTGGTCCGACAGGCGGGGGAAGGCGGAGGCGCTGTCTCCGGGGCCGCCCCCGGCGCCGTCATAGCCGTGGCAGCGCGCGCAGTTGTCCAGCACCTCGCGGGCGGAACCGTCCAGCATCGCCAAGTCACTCAGCGCCGAGCGGTCGCCGTCCGGCGTCGTCTCCCCGAAGGCGAGGCGGCGGTACTCCTCGGCGCTCATGCCGTCGAGCCGGCGCAGGAAAGCGGCCACCGCCCAGGGCTCGTCGTCGCGCGCCTGCGCCGGCCAGGCGGGCATGCCGGCGTATTTGATGCCGTTGTAGGTGATCCAGTAGAGCTGCTTGTCCGTCCAGTCCCCGGCATGGCCCGGCAGGAAGGGCGGGGCGGGCAGCATGTGGCGCGAGATCGGGTTGCGCCCGACGTCGGGCGCGCCGTGGCAGGGGGCGCAGCCGTCCTCGTAATGGCCGGCGCCGCGCCGGATCAGCGCCGGGTCGTCCAGGTCGGGCGGATCGCTCACGAAAGCGGCGTGCGTCTCGATGGAGCTGCGCATCGCCATGCTGAAGAACCAGTGGACCGGCGGCCAGTGTTCCTTGCTGGCGGCGATGCTGTAGAGCCCCGACCAGGCGAACAGGAAGCCCCCCACCGCTTGGGCGCCCAGAACCAGCCCGATGATCGTCAGAACTCTGCGCATGGATGGGACGCTCCGCCGGTTGTTGGTGTTCGTCCCCGAGTGAATGCTCCCCCGCCGACCGAAGTTCCGGCGGAACCTGCGGCCTTGCCGTGAGTTTAGCCGTGCAACGACGACGCCCGCCGCCGCGGGCCAACGCCGCGAGGGGGGTGCATGGACCGCAGGTCTGGCCGCAGCGAGGGACGCAGACGGAATTGGCGGGGGGCGGCCCTGGCTGGCGGAATGGGGCTCCTGGCGGCCTGCGAGCGGGGGCCGCAATCCGCGCTCCACCCCGCCGGACGCAACGCCGAGGCGATCCTCGACCTGACGCTGATTCTGGTCGCCGGGGGCGGGGTCATCTTCCTTTTCGTCATGGCGCTGGCGGGGTACGCCGTCATCGCCCGGCCGGAACGCTTTCCCGGAGGCCGCGCCTGGATCATCGGCGGCGGCCTCGTCTTTCCCATCGTCACGCTGACCGCGCTTCAGGTCTACGAGTTCGCCGTGGCCCGGCAATTGTCGGACACCGGCGGGGTGGAGCCGCTGCGCATCGAGGTCACCGGCTATATGTGGTGGTGGGAGGTCCGCTATCCCGACGTGAGGGTGGAGGGGGGTGAGGTTCTGCGCACCGCCAACCGCCTCGTCATCCCGGCCGGGCGGCCGGTGGAGGTGGTGGTGACCGCGGCGGACGTCATCCACAGCTTCTGGGTGCCCAGCCTGGGCGGCAAGATGGACATGATCCCCGGCCACGAGAACCGGCTGATCCTGGTCGGGGAGCGGCCCGGCACCTACCGCGGCCAGTGCGCCGAATACTGCGGCGCCCAGCACGCGCTGATGGCCTTCGACGTGGTGGTGGAGCCGCCCGACCGCTTCGAGGAATGGCTGGCCGCCGAGCGCCGCCCCGCCGCCGAACCTGAAGGGCCGCAGCAGACCGCCGGGCGCGACGCCTTCCTGCGTGCCGGCTGCGGGTCCTGCCACACGGTGCGCGGGACGCCGGCCAACGGGGCGGCCGGGCCGGACCTGACCCATGTCGGCGGGCGCGGTGCTCTGGCCGCCGGGACGCTGCCCAACACGCCGGAGGCCCTGGCCGGCTGGATCGCCGGGGCGCAGCACATCAAGCCGGAGAACCGCATGCCGTCCTTCCCGATCCTGGGCGGCGACGATCTGCACGCCATCGCCGTCTGGCTGGAGAGCCTGAAATGACCCCGCCGCTCGACGATGCCGCCCTGCCCAACCGCCTGCCGCGCCCGAAGGAGGAGCTGGAGGCGCTGAAGCGCGCCTGGAAGCCGACCTCCGGCCTCGGCCTGCTGAAGGAGGTGAACAACAACATCATCGGGGTGATGTACATCGCCACGGCGCTGCTGTTCTTCGTCATCTCGGGCACGCTGGCGCTGGTCATGCGGACGCAGCTCGCCGTGCCGGAGAACGACGTGCTGGGGCACAGCCTCTACAACCAGTTCTTCACCGTGCACGGCACAGGCATGATGTTCCTGTTCGCCGTGCCCATCGTCGAGGCCATCGGCGTCTTCCTGCTGCCCTCCATGCTGGCGGCGCGCGACCTGCCCTTTCCGCGGCTGTCGGCCTTCGCCTTCTGGGCCTATCTGTTCGGCGGGCTGGCCTTCTTCTGCTCGCTGATCTTCGAGGTGGCGCCGGACGGCGGCTGGTTCATGTACCCGCCGCTGACCAGCATGAAGTTCTCGCCGGGCATCAACGCCGATTTCTGGCTGCTCGGCATCGGCTTCATCGAGATATCGGCCATCGCCGGGGCCATCGAGATCATCGTCGGCATCCTGCGCACCCGGCCGCCCGGCATGACGCTGGACAAGATCCCGGTCTACTGCTGGTCGATGCTGGTCATGGCGGGGATGATCGTCTTCGCCTTCCCGGCGGTGATCGTCGCGACCGCGCTTCTGGAGATCGAGCGCGCCTTCGACTGGCCCTTCTTCATCGCGGAGCGGGGCGGCGCCCCACTGCTCTGGCAGCACCTGTTCTGGTTCTTCGGCCATCCCGAGGTCTACATCATCTTCCTGCCGGCGGCGGGGCTGGTGTCGATGATGGTGCCGGCGCTGGCGCAGCGGCCGCTGGTCGGCCACGACTGGGTGGTGGTGGCGCTGGTCGGCACGGGCTTCTTCAGCTTCGGCCTGTGGGTGCACCACATGTTCGCCACCGGCATCCCGCCGCTGAGCCTCAGCTTCTTTTCCGCCGCCAGCATGGCCGTGTCGGTGCCCGCCGGCATCCAGGTCTTCGCCTGGATCGCCACGCTGGGCAAGGGGCGGCTGCAATGGACGGTGGCGACGTGGTTCCTGCTGGGCTTCCTGTTCATCTTCGTGGCCGGCGGGCTGACCGGCGTGATGGTGGCGGTCATCCCCTTCGACTGGCAGGCCCATGACAGCTACTTCGTGGTGGCGCACCTGCATTACGTGCTGATCGGCGGCATGGTCTTCCCGGTCTTCGCCGGGCTGTATCACTGGTGGCCGACGCTGAAGGGCACCATGCTGTCGGAGCGGCTGGGGCGCTGGGCCTTCTGGATGATGTTCATCGGCTTCAACGTCGCCTTCTTCCCCATGCATGTCAGCGGCCTGATGGGCATGCCACGGCGCGTCTACACCTACCCGGGCGATCTCGGCTGGAACGTCCTGAACATGGTCTCGACCGTCGGGGCCTTCGTGATGGCCTTCGGCGTCCTGCTGGTGCTGATCGACATGGCGCGCGACGCCTTCGGCCGGGGTCGCCCGGCGCCGGAGAATCCGTGGAAGGCGGGGACGCTGGAATGGATCCCGAACGACAATTACGCCACGCGCAGCATCCCGCACGTCCGCTCGCTCTACCCGCTGTGGGACAACCCGAGCCTGTCGCGTGAGGTGCAGGAGGGCGCCCATTACCTGCCCGGCGCCCCGACCCGCCGGCGTGAAACCATCGTGACCAGCCCGATCGAGGCACGGCCCCAGTATCTGATGCCGATGCCCGGCCCACACTGGAGCCACTTCCTCGCCGGGCTGTTCACCGCCGCCCACTTCATCTGTCTGGCGGTGCAGCTCTACTGGGTGTCGCTGGTGCCGGGGGTGTTGGCCATCGCCTCGGTCTTCTGGTGGGTGTGGAGCCTGGACAAGGGGGCCGACCATCCGCCGCAGGACGTCGGCGGCGGCTGGCGGGTGCCGGTCTATCTCCAGGGATCGGAGAACCATTCCTGGTGGGGGACGGCGGTCCTGTTGCTGGTGGACGGGACGGCCTTCGCCTGCCTGTGCTTCACTTACGTCTTCCTGTGGACGGTCAGCCCGGACGTCTGGCCGGTGGGCACCGACGCCCTGCCGGGGCTGGGATGGCTGTTCGGCGAAGCGGCGCTCTGGGTCGTGGCGGCGGGGGCGATGCTGCTGGCGAGCCGCGCCGTGGCCGGCAACCGCCCCTGGGCGACGCGGGGCCTCCTGCTTGCCGGTCTCCTGCTGATGCTGGCCGCCGCGGTGGCAGAGCCCTACAACCGCATCGCCAGCGGCCTCGTGGCGTCGGAGAGCGCCTATGGCGCCATCGTCTACATGCTGGCCTCCTGGCAGGTCTTCCACGTCGTGATCCTGGTCCTGATGACCGGCTTCACGCTGGCGCGCTCCTTCGCCGGGCGGCTGCACGCGCGGCGCCGCGTTACCTTCGACAATGTGATGCTGGTGTGGCTCTACACCTGCGGGCAGGGGATCGTGTCCCTCCTGCTGGTGCATCTGTTTCCGCGTCTGGCCGTGTGAGGTGGACCATGGAAAGGACGGCGTTCACTGCGACCTTCACCGGGATGATGTCGGCCTTCCTGATCTGGGCGGTCCATTTCGCCGCGGTCTACGGCATCAACGGGCTGATCTGCGCCCGCGAGTGGGACGGGGTGGAACTGTACGGCCACCCCGTCGCGGTGGTGCTGATCCTCGGCGCCACGGCGGTCGCTCTGCTGCTGGCCGCGGGCGTGCTGGCGGCGGCGCTGTGGGGCGCCGCGCCGGGCCGGCGGACCAGCGAGGACCCGCGCCGCTTCATCCGCCTGTTCACCGGGCTCGCCGCCGCGGGTTCGCTGGTTGCCATCCTGTGGAACGGGCTTCCCGCCCTGCAGGTGCCGGCCTGTGGCTAACCCGGCCGTCTCACTCCGGAATCAGGCGCCGGTAGAGGTGCCACGTGGCGTGGCCGAGCACCGGCATGACGATCACCAGCCCGACGAAGGCGGGCAGCGAGCCGAGCAGCAGCCCTCCCGCCACGATCAGGCCCCAGAGCGCCATGGGTTCGGGATTCCTCAGGGTGGCACGAACGGAGGTGCGGATGGCCGTCGCCACGCCGACCCGGCGGTCCATGAGGAGCGGGAAGCTGACCACGCTGATCGCCAGCACCAGGACGGCGAACAGGAAGCCGACACCCATCCCGAGAACGATCATGCTCCAGCCGGCGCGGGTGGTGAACAGGGCTTGGACGAAGGCGCTCCAGCCCTCCGGCGCCAGCGGGGCGAGAGTCGCCATGTAGATGAGCTGCGCCGCCACCAGCCACAGCAGGAACACCGCCGTCAGGATCGCCCCCATCGCCAGGATCGCCCCGAAGGCCGGGGAGCGCGCCACGCCGAAGGCGTCCGCCCAGGACACGTGCTCGCCCCGCTCGCGCCGGCGGCTCATCTCATAGAGGCCGACCGCGGCGAAGGGGCCGATCAGCACGAAGCCGGAGGCCAGCGGAAACAGCAGGTGCAGCGCGTTCTGGTCGAAGACCACCTCGGCCAGCAGCAGCCCGACCAGCGGGTAGATCAGGGCGATGAACAGGACGTCGGTGCGGCAGGCCATGAAGTCATGGAGCCCCTTCCTCAGCGCGTCACGCAGATCGTCGCTGCGGATGCGCCGCACGGTCGGCTCCAGCGCCGCCCGCTCCGCCGCCGGCGGGGCGATGGCGTGACCCGCCTCGGCCAGGCCGTGGGACCAGGATTTGAAATGGGCCGCTCCCCATTCCACAGGGTTTCGGATGGTCATGTCCGTTCCTCCCGAACCGTTCGTTCAGGGAACGCGAGCCCGCCCGTGCCCGGTCGCGGCCTTCGCTGTCGCGGCCCGGCGGTCACAGGAGATCCCGCGCCCCGCCATGCAAGGGATGATACGCCGACGAATGGTTGGCGGCACTGTTCATTGGGGGAGGGGAGGGCGCCGGCTTTTCCGGAACCGGCGCCTGTCCTATTGTCCTTCGCCTCATGGAAACGACACCGGGGATGGGAATGGCGGATAAGGAAGACCGCAAGGCCGTGCTGGCCCGCATTCATGGCAAGGTGCAGGGCGTGTGGTACCGCGGCTGGACCGTGGAGACGGCGAACCGGCTAGGGCTGGACGGCTGGGTGCGCAACCGCGGCGACGGCACGGTGGAGGCGCTGTTCGCCGGCCCGGCGGACGCCGTGGACCGCATGCTGGAGGCCTGCCGCCGCGGCCCCTCCGCCGCCATCGTCAGCGACATCGCCGTCGAGCCCGCCCGCGATCCCGGTCCGGGCGTCTTCGAGCAGCGCCCGACGCTGTGACGGTGGGATGGTTAGCGTTCTGTTAGTCCGGCGGGGCTAGGCTGTCGGGCGTGGATGAGGGGCTGTTTAGCCTTGCCCCCACCCCGACCCTCCCCCGCTATCGCAGGGGAGGGAGTGTATCGCGAAGCGGCGGCAGTCCCCTCCCCTGCGAAGCGGGGGAGGGTTAGGGTGGGGGCACTCGGGTCGGGATGAGCGGCAAAAGGCCAAAATCAGCGCTTCGGCTCCTGTGCGGCGCCCTCCTGTCGCTCGGCGTGTTGGCAACCGGAGCCGCCTGGGCCAAGGGGCCGCTTGACCGGACGGAGCCGGGGCACATGCCGCCGGTGCCGCCCGGCGGCTACGACCTGCCGCTGTCGCCGCCGGTCGTCCAGTTCCCGCTGCCGCCGCAATGGGTGACGATCCGCTCCACCCAGGACTGGCGGCACGCCGGGACCTTCGAGAAGGAACTGAGCAAATCCTGCGCCTCCCGCCAGTTCCGGGAGCAAATGCCCATGCGCTACCGCGCCATTTTCAAAGGCGAGGTCCTGGGCGTCGCCTTCGGTCACGGCCTGAACCTGCACGACCCGAAGAAGCAGGCGAACCGCAAGCTGATCTACCTGTTCCGCAACGGCGACAGCACCGGCTGCACCATCGTGTCGATCACCAACGAGGATCTGCGCGTCCTCAACGACGCGCAGCCCGCCGGGGCGCCGAAGCGGTAGGGCTCATTCCCCTTCCGGCCCGCCGCCGAAGACCTCCGCGAAGCTGGCGATCAGGGCGGCGTCCACATCCTCCATGGCGACGAGATGGCCGAGCGCGACGATGGAGGTCACCCCATGCTCGCTGATGCCGCATGGGACGATGCCGGCGAAGTGCGACAGGTCCGGCTCCACGTTCAGGGCGACGCCATGGAAGCTGACCCAGCGGCGCACCCGCACGCCGATCGCGGCGATCTTGTCCTCCTGGCCGGGGGCGCCGCCGTAAGGTCCCTTGTCCACCCAGATGCCGACGCGGCCCTCCCGCCGCTCGCCGCGGATGTTGAAGGCGGCCAGCGTGCGGATCAGCCACTCCTCCAGATCCTGGACGAAGGCGCGGATGTCGGCGCCGCGCGTCTTCAGGTCGAGCATCACATAGGCCACGCGCTGCCCCGGCCCATGGTAGGTGAACTGCCCGCCGCGCCCGGCCTGATAGACGGGGAAGCGGCCCGGCTCCAGCAGGTCTTCCTCCCGCGCGCTGGTTCCGGCGGTGTAGAGGGGCGGGTGCTCCAGCAGCCAGACCAGCTCCGGCGCGGTGCCGGCGCGGATGGCCTCGACGCGCGCCTCCATCTCGGCCAGCGCGTCGGGGTAGGGGACGGGCGTGTCGCTGATGCGCCACTCCACCGCCCTGGCCGGGGCGGGAACGGCATCGCCGATGGCGTCGGGGGCGGGCGGAACGGGGGCGGTGAGGTCGGTCATCCCGACGTTATGAACTTTCTTTGGCAAAAACGCGAGACGCCGCTTGATCGGTCGTTGGGGATCTGCTATTCCCCCGCTCCACCCGATGACGGGAGTGATCCTGTCGTCGGTTCTACCAGCCTTGTGCGGTCGTGGCGGAATTGGTAGACGCGCAGCGTTGAGGTCGCTGTGGCAGAGATGCCGTGGAAGTTCGAGTCTTCTCGACCGCACCATCCCCCCGAAACGGGGGATCAGGCAAACAAACGAAAAGCCCGCCGGTCCATCGGACCACAGCGGGCTTTTTCGTTTTCAGGCCGCCCGGATCAGGGCTGTTTCTTTCGGGCCGCTCCGCCTCAGCGGAACTCCACATACTGGTCGAGCGCCACGCGCCGCATGGTCTGCACGATGTAGGGCTGCGCGTTGTGCACCGTCACCAGACCCTTGGCGTCGCGGCAACGGTTGGCAAGGACGAACAGCATGCCGATTGCCGCGGAGTCGAGAAAGGTCAGATAACGCAGGTCCAGCCGCACCTCGGGCCGCGCGCCGATGTCCCAATCCGCCAGCAGGTCGTGGAACTTGCGGCTGTCGTCGTAGGTGAAACGCCCCGACAGCATGATCCCCTCCTGACCGTCGATGTCGGTGTAGGCGTACTCCATCGTCACATCCGCTGGCCGGTGGTGTCGGTTCTTCTCGGGCTGCGCGAGGTGGAAAGCCCCGCGCGCATTATGGGTGCACGAATTGTGAAGCCCGCGCAAGCAATTGCGCGCAAGGCCGGAGGGCCCGGACCGGTCCGCCGGGCTGGACAAAACAGCGGCACACCTATATTCGGTGGGCGCCCCGGCGGGATTCCGCGAGGGCTCCCCACCAACCCGCAAACGCCGGTGCGCCATGGTCGGCCGATCGCAGGACCATGCCGTCACGCCGCATTGCCATCGTAAAGGGAGGGTGCCGCCATGCACACCGACCGCCAGGAACCGGATCGTATCCAGGACGATGTGCCGCACCCGGCCGAACGCCCCGCCCCGCCCCGCGAGGACGGCGAGGAGGAGCGCGCCTACGGTGTTGAGCCGGAGTTCGTGGAGGAGATCGTCGAACGGCTGCACGCCGGATGGCGCGACGATCTGCGCGCCGAGCTGGACACGCTGCACCCCGCCGACATCGCCGACCTGATCGAACAGCTCGGCCACGACGACCGCGAGGCGCTGGTCGGCGTCCTGCGCCCCGACTTCGACGGCGAGGTGCTGAGCTACCTCAACCCCGATCTCCGCGAGGAGATCGTCGAGCTGTTCGAGCCGAAGGAGCTGGCCGCCGCCGTCGCGGAGCTGGACACCGACGACGCCGTCGACGTCATCGAGGACCTGGACGAGGACACCCGGCGCGAGGTTCTGGAGAATCTGCCGGCCGCCGACCGCGCGCTGGTCCAGGAGAACCTGACCTACGACGAATACACCGCCGGCCGCCTGATGCAGCGCGATCTGGTGGCGGTCCCGCAGTTCTGGACGGTGGGCAAGACCATCGATTATGTCCGCGCCACCACCGATGAGCTGCCGGAGGACTTCTACGACATCTTCGTCGTCGATCCGATGCACCGGGTGGTCGGGGCGGTGCCGCTGTCGCGCCTGCTGCGCCAGAAGCGGTCCGTCCGCATCGCCGATCTGGTGACGGAGGAGGTGGACACCATCCCCGCCACCATGGACCAGGAGGAGGTGGCGAACCTGTTCCGCCAATACGCCCTGGTCTCCGCCCCCGTGGTGGATGCCGGCGGGCGGCTGATCGGCGTCATCACCGTCGACGACGTGGTCCACATCATCGACGAGGAGGCCGAGGACGACATCGGCAAGCTGGGCGGCGTCGGCGACACCTCGATCTACCGCTCGGTGCTGGAAACCTCGCGCTCGCGCATTTCCTGGCTGGGGCTGAACCTGTTCACCGCCTTTGCGGCGGCGGGCGTCATCTCGCTGTTCGAGGCGACCATCGAACAGATCGTGGCGCTGGCCGTGCTGATGCCGATCACCGCCTCGATGGGCGGCAACGCCGGGACCCAGACGCTGACCGTGGCGGTGCGCGCCCTGGCGACGCGCGAGCTGTCGTCCTCCAACGCGCCCCGCGTGGTGGGCAAGGAGGTTCTGGTCGGTCTGCTCAACGGCGCCGTCTTCGCCACGCTGGTGGGGGCCATCGCCGCGACGTGGTTCGAGCCGATGATCGGCCTCGTCATCGGCTGCGCCATGGTCATCAACCTGTTCGTCGCCGGGCTGTGCGGGGTGCTGATTCCCATCGGGCTGGACCGGATGGGCGTCGATCCGGCGGTGGCGAGTTCGGTCTTCCTGACCACCATGACCGACGTCATCGGCTTCCTGTCCTTCCTGGGGCTGGCGTCGCTTTTGTTGTTGTGACCAACGAAAAGGGACTTGCCAAAGGCGGCTCTCTTCCGGATGATCCGGGCATTGGCTGGGGTGCCGTGCGGGATGCGCTCGCGCGGCTGAGATCACACCCATCGAACCTGTCTGGATAATGCCAGCGAAGGGAGCCGCCGCATGGTATCCGCGCCCTTATTTCATTCTGATTCCGCAAAACCCACCGTCGCCGTGATCGGCGCCGGGGTGATCGGCCTGTCCATCGCCTGGAGGCTGGCCGCCGCCGGCTGCCGGGTCGAGGTCTTCGACCGCGGCGCCGCCGGCCGGGGCGCCAGCCACGCCGCGGGGGGCATGCTCGCCGCCTGCGTGGAAACCGAACCCGGCGAAGAGAACCTTCTGCCGTTGACCCGCGCCTCGCAGGACCTGTGGCCCGCCTTCGCGGCGGAGCTGGAGGCCGCTTCCGGCATGGCGGTGGACCTGCGCGGCGAAGGCACGATGGTCATCGCGCTGAACGCCGACGACGCGGCCAAGGTGCGCTTCCTGCACGACTTCCAGACCAAGCTTGGCCTGCCGGTGGAATGGCTGAGCGGGGCGGAGGTGCGGCGGCGCGAGCCCTATCTCCAGCCGGGCGTGGCCGGTGCGCTGTTCTGCGCCGGCGACCATCAGGTGGACAACCGCAAGGTTGCCGCCGCCCTGCATGCCGCCGCTTTGCGGGCCGGTGCCGTGGTGCACGAGTATGCAGAGATCGGCCGCATCGAGGTCCGTGGTGGTCGCGCCGTTGGCGTCCAGGTCGGCGACCGGCTGTTCGAGGCCGACCGGGTGGTTCTGGCCGCCGGGGCGTGGTCGGGCTGGATCGACGGGCTGTCCCCGGCGGTGCGGCCGCCGGTGCGCCCGGTGAAGGGCCAGATGCTCTGCCTGCGCATGGACGCCCGGTTGCCGCTGCTGCGCCATGTGGTGTGGACGCCCGGCACCTACCTGATCCCGCGGCTGGACGGGCGGCTGCTGGTCGGCGCCACGACGGAGGAGCGCGGCTTCGACGACCGGCTGACCGCCGGGGGCCAGTTCGCCCTGCTGGAGGGGGCGTGGCGCGCCCTGCCGGGCATCGCCGAACTGCCCATCGAGGAGGCATGGGCCGGCTTCCGCCCCGGCACCCGCGACGACGCCCCGATCCTCGGCCTCTCGGAGGTGGAGGGGCTGGTCTACGCCACCGGGCACCACCGCAACGGCATCCTGCTGACCCCGGTCACCGCGGATTCGGTGGCGCGGCTGGTCCTGACCGGGGAAAGCGATCCGGTGATCCTCCCCTTCGCGCTCGACCGCTTCGCCCAGCCCAGGGGAGCCGCGGCATGAGCGCGCGCATCCGCGTCAATGGGCGGGAGGAGGAGCTGAACGTTCCGACCGTCGCCGCCCTGCTGGCCGACCGCGGTATCGCCGCGGGGACTCGCGGGGTCGCCGTCGCTCTCAATGGCGCCGTCCTGCCGTCCCGCCGCTGGGATGAGACGGCCCTGTCCGCGGGCGACGCCCTGGAGATCATCCGGCCCGTCCAAGGCGGCTGAACCTCTCGCCCGCCACGTCCCTTGATGTTTTTCCCGCAAAGGCGGCGCCCAATCCCTCTCCCGTCCCGGGAGAGGGTGCCCGCGCAGCGGGCGGGTGAGGGTCGTGCAAGGATCAAGGCGCTGATCCTCGGCGGCACCCTCACCCTTCCCGCGCTTCGCGCGGGCCCCTCCCCTCTCCCGAGGCGGGAGAGGGGATATCAATCATCGAGGAAACACCCATGAACGACACGCTCACCATAGCGGGCCGCGAGTTCCGCTCGCGCCTGTTTCTCGGCACCGCTGGTTATCCGAACCAGCAGGTCATGCTCGACGCGCTGGAGGCCAGCGGCAGCGAACTGGTCACGCTGGCCATCCGCCGCATCAGCCTGGACGGCTATTCGGAAAGCCTCGTCGACGTCATCGGCGACCGCGCGGGGCTGCTGCCCAACACCGCCGGCTGCCTGACCGCCAAGGAGGCGGTGCTGACCGCGCAGCTCGCCCGCGAGGCGCTGGGTGTGGACTGGATCAAGCTGGAGGTCATCGGCGACCGCGAACTGCTCTACCCCGATGTGGAAGAACTGCTGCGCGCGACCGAGGAGTTGGTGGGCGACGGCTTTACCGTTCTGCCCTACTGCAACGACGATCCGGTGACCTGCCGCAAGCTCGCCGACCTGGGTGCTGCGGCGGTGATGCCGCTGGGCGCCTTCATCGGCTCGGGGCTGGGCATCCGCAACCCGCACGCCATCGAGACGATCTGCGCGCGCAGCCCGGTGCCGGTGGTCCTGGACGCCGGGATCGGTACGGCGTCGGATGCCGCCCTGGCGATGGAGCTGGGCTGCGCCGCCGTCCTGCTGAACACCGCGGTGTCGAAGGCGCGCGATCCGGTGCGCATGGCGGCGGCGATGCGCGACGCGGTGGCGGCGGGGCGGGCGGCCCGTCTGGCCGGGCGCATGCCGAAACGCGCCTTCGCGGAGGCGTCGAGCCCGCAGCTCGGCTTGATCGGAACGTAAGGCTGGCGCAGGGTAGGGGCCGTCCGATTTCAACCCCCCGAACACGATCAGAGGGACCCGAGACGTGCCCAAGACCTTCGAACCGCGCGATCCGGACTGGGAGGCGCGCTGCCGCGCCGGCTTCGAGCGCCAGCCGATCTGCAAGACGCTGGGGATCGAGCTGACGCGGCTGGAGCCCGGCTTCTGCGAGATGCGCCTGCCGTTCCGCACCGACCTGACGCAGCAGCACGGCTTTTTCCACGCGGGCATGGTCAGCACGCTGGCCGACAACGCCGGGGGCTACGCCGGCTACACGCTGATGCCGGCGGGCAGCGAGGTCCTGGCGGTGGAGTTCAAGGTCAACCTGATGGCGCCGGCCAAGGGCGAGGTGATGATCGCCCGCGCCCGCGTGTTGAAGCCGGGCCGCACCCTGACCGTCACCAGCGTCGAGATTTCGATGCTCGACGGCGGGGTGGAGAAGGACTGCGCCATCATGCAGCAGACCCTGTTCTGCCAAGCCACCGCCTGACCCGCCCATCCCCTTCCATCCGATCCAGGAGGTTCGCATGCCGCTGTCGCGTCTTTTCGGTGCCGCGTTGATCGCGGGCGCCGCCACCATTGCGCTTGCCCAGCCGGCCCTTGCCCAAAAGAAGGAGCCGCCGGCCTGCGGCGCCGTGTCCTTCCGCGCCATCGCTCCCGGCGCGCCGGACGGCGAAACCGACGCCGGCCTCTACAAGTCCCGATTCGGCAAGATCGAGGTGAAAGCCGAGGTGAAGGGTGGGCAGGCTACCAACTATTACATGGTGCTGAACGGCAAGCGCATCGACGCGTCGGCCAACCCGCCCAAGGCCGCTGATTCCTGCCTGAAGTCCAAGAGCGTCAAGCTGCCTTACCAGAAGCAGGCGGCGGGTGCCTGCACCGGCAACCGCTTCCGCGTGGTCATCGACCGCTCCGGCAAGCAGCCGGTGGCCCTGTTCTTCGGCCTGCACGGCGACGATTGGGCCTATTGCAGCGGCACGACGCTGGACAAGGGCGCCTGACGAGGGCGCTTTACGAGGGGTGTAGGACGCGACCGGGAGACCGCTCATGACCGGGACCATCGCCCATCTGTCGGCCGCGGGGCTGTTCCTGCTGCTGACGCATTTCGGCATTTCCAGCACGCCGCTGCGCGCCGCACTGGTCGGACGGCTGGGCGAGAAGCCCTATCTCGGCCTCTATTCGCTGGTCTCGGCGCTGGCCTTCTGGTGGCTGGTGGCGGCCTACAACGCGGCGCCCCATGTGCCGCTGTGGCCGCCCGCCGGCGGGCTGGCCTGGGTGCCGATCCTGCTGGTGCCGGTGGCGCTGTTCCTGCTCGTCGCCGGCCTTTCCACCCCGAACCCGACCTCGGTCGGGCAGGAGAGGCTGCTGACCGGCGACCACGAGCCGGTCCGCGGCATCCTGCGGGTGACGCGCAACCCGTTCCTGTGGGGAGTCGGGCTGTGGGCGGTCGCCCATATGGTGCCGAACGGCGATCTGGCCTCGCTGATCCTGTTCGGCACGCTCGCCCTGCTGGCGCTGGGCGGTAGCATCCTGATCGACGCGAAGCTGGCGCGGCGGTTGGGGGCCGATTGGGACCGCTACGCCGCGCGCACCTCCAACCTGCCCTTCGCGGCGATCCTGGCCGGGCGCCAAAGCCTCGTCTTGAAGGAGATCGGCTGGTGGCGCCCGGCGGTGGCTCTGCTGGTCTATGGCGGTCTGCTGCACCTGCACCGGATGCTGTTCGGCGTGTCTCCGCTGCCTTGGTGACGGCGCCTCCTCACCGTCAGAACGTCATGCCGCGCACCTGATCGCGCAGCGTGTTGCGGGCGGTGTCGGCCTCCTTGCGGGCGGTGGACAGCTCGCGGGACAGACCGTCCAGGCGGGTTTCCTGCTCGCCCATCTTGGCGATGGTCCGCTTGAACAGGTCGCTGTCGCGCGGCAGCGTGGCGAGGTTCTGGCGCAGTCGCTCCTGCTCCTTGCCGATCTCAGCCTGTTCGCGCTCCAACTCGCCGACGCGGCGCTCCTTGTCGGCGACGGCGCCGCGCAGCGTCGCGACCTTTGCCAGGGCCTCGCGCGCCGCGGCCGGCAGCTCCGTGGAGGAGGCGTAGGCCCGCACCTGCTCCGGCGACATTTCCGAGATGCCGAAGCGCTCGATCCGCGGGCGCTCCAGAGCGACCGCCAGGGTCACCGTCTGGCCGGCGGGCACCGCCACCGGCAGGCGGTAGGCATCGGCCGTCAGGTCGGGAGCGGCCCCGCCGGTGGCCCCACCCGAAGGCGGCACCAGCTCCCAGCCGGAACGCCGCGGGTGCTCGACGATGACGGTGCGGTCCTCGCCCGCCGCGCCGGCGATCCGGTAGGTGGTGGTCTGGCGGTCGGTCACGGTCAGCTGCAGCACCCCGTCGGCCAGGGTGGCGCGGGACAGGGTGCGGCTCGGCTGCTCGGAGCGGTCCACCGTCACCGCCTGATCCACCGCGAAGCTGAGGATCCGGCTTTCGCCCGCCGGAAGGGTGGCCAGCCGCGCGTCGCCCACATAGGCGGCGGCTCCGCCGATCCGCTCATAGAGCGTCAGCACGCCCGGCGGCAGGCCGGTCTCGCCCGAATCGCCGTTGCTGAGGCGCAGCGCGGCCAGCGGGTGGCGCGGCTGGGTGTTGGGCTGGTAGAGCGACAGCCGCTCCGCCGGGATGGCGCGGGCGGTGATCGGCATCATCATCGTGCCGCCGTTGGCCAAGGTCACCGGCTGCGGGTAGCGGAACAGCACCTGGGCCGTCGCCTCCGTGCTTTCGGCTGGGGTGGTCTCCGCCGCGCGCTGCGGCATCGCCCCGGCGTAGGGCGCGTTCATCACCGGAGCGGGCGGGGGCGGGGCGGCCATGGCGGTCGGGGCGCCGGACTCGGTGGCGGCGCGCGAGCGGATGGCCGAATCCTGCGCCTTTGCCATCACGTCGGCGGCCACGGCCCCCTCGTCGGGCGGCGGCAGGACGCGGCCCAGCACCTCCACCGGCACCTCCGGCCGGTTCACGAAATAGGCGGAGTAGAGCGCCTGCCGGAAGGTCACCGGGTTGCCCGACGCCACCGACAGCTCCACCCCCTTCCAGTCGTCGCCGCTGAGATTCTCCAGCACGGCCCAGCCCTGCAGATCGCCGGTGCCGCCCTCGCTTCCCTTCGCCGCTCCGGGCGCCGATTCGGGCAGGGTCAGGCGGTAGGTCGCCTTCCACAGCGGGGCGGCGACCACATAGGCGACGCGCACGGTGCGCTCCGCGCCCGCGTCCGTCTGCGGCGCGGTGGTGCGGATGGACAGGCGCCGCCGCTCCTTGCCCGCGGCCCCGGCGACGGCGGCCAGCGCCGAGTCGAGCTGCGCCTGCACCCGCGGGTCGGCGAAGCGCAGGGAATCGGTCTCCTCCAGGACGAGCTGGCGCAGCCCCTCCGCGGTCATCAGGCTGACGCGGTTGCGGGTGACGGTGCCGCCGCCGTTGGGAAGCTGGGTGTATTCCTCGGTCACCGAGAGCAGCCGGCCCGACACCGCGCGGGAACCGCTGGTCTGAACCTCCGCCCCCTTCATGGCGTTCAGGAGCGCGGTGGGGGAGGCGAGATCCTGCGGCGTGAAGGGCAGTTCACGGAAGGCGGTCTCCAGCGGTTCCTGGCCCGGCAGGTCCACCGTGCCGATTCCGCCGCGGTCGTCGTAGACCACGATGCTCTTCAGGACGTCGTCCACCTGGTCGCGGCGCACCTCCAGGGTCAGCGCGGCGTCGCCGGAGACGCGCGCCTCATGCTCGAAATAGCCGACGCCGCCGGTGGACAGCAGCACCCGCTTCAGCGCCAGCGCTCCCGGCGGCTGGTCCGCCGCCAGGGCGGGGGCGGCCAGCAGCGGCACGGCGAGGGTGAAGAGGGCGGCTTTCGTGATCCCGGACATGCGGGTTTCTCCCGTTATGGACGATTGGGCGTTCTTGGCCTGACGGACTAAGCCCGGCTTCCTGGCCCGGCTTACGCTTGGATTTGGGAAAGATTGGGGCGGGCGGAAAGGCGCAAACCGCGCCGACATGCCGCGGAACCGCCGACGGTCAGGCTTTGTGCGGATTCGGCGCCCTGTGACATAAAGGCGCCAAATCGGTTTTGCTGATTATAAAGAACGCCAACGACAAGGGATGGAAGCGCCATGGATCGTGGCGGGAGCGGAGCCGGCGGCCCGGCCGGCGGGGTGCCCGATGGCCGGTGGGAAGTCCGCGCGCGGGCTCTGGTGACCGACGGGGCGGGCGCTCCGGACCGGCGGTGGGTGTTCGTGTCGGGCACCTCCGGCTTCGATGCGGAGCGCCGGACGATGGCCGTCGATGTGGAGGAGCAGGCGCGCCAGACCCTGCGCAACATCCGCCGGACGCTGCGGCGGTCGGAAGCGGATTTGCCGGATGTGGTGCGGATGCGGGTCTATCTGGCGGACGCCGCCGATTTCCCGCGGGTTCAGCCGATCCTGGCGGAGGCGTTCGGCGACCGGCCGCCCATCGGCAGGACCATGGTCTGCCCGCTGGCCGACCCGCAGGCGCGGATCGAGATCGAGGTCACCGCGCGCTGCTGAGGGGCGCCTGTCCCCGGCGCGTGGCGGTTCACAGCTCGCCGACCAGCGTGCGCGCCGATTCGATGTGGCGGCGGGCTTCGGTCAGCAGCGCGCGGTGCTGGGCCAGCGCTTCGCGGATCGGCAGGCGGTTGTTGTAGACGCGCACCTCGTTCAGCAGCCGGTCGGCGCGGTCGAGATGGGCCATCCGTTCCAGGCACTGGTCGAGCACGAGCATCTTAGTTCCCCTCTGGTGCGGGCTTTTGCCTTCCGCCTCGCGGCTGAGAGGAATAAACCAACCTGTGATGACCGCGTGATTTCAGGAAATCGGCTTTTTCGTTTCGACCGCACGGTAGGATGTTTCAGCCGATTCACCCATCGGTCGTGCGGCGAGTGCCTGTTACGGGCTTGTAACCGATTGCGTGCACCTACGGCGGTGAGCTATGAAGAGAGCGGGAGGTAACGGCCATGCATATTCTCGCGGTCGATGATGACGAGCCGGTGCGCGAACTTCTGGAGTCCTATCTGGCTTCGGAAGGCTACCGTGTGACCACCGCACCGGACACGGCCGCGGCGAAAAAGGCGTTGGAGAGCGATCCCGTCGATCTGGTGGTCTGCGACCTCCGGCTTCCCGACGGCGACGGGCTGGGGCTGGTCCGCCAGATCCGCACCGAGTCGCACATCCCCGTCATCATCCTGTCGTCGAAGGACCAGGACGTGGACCGCATCGTCGGGCTGGAGCTGGGCGCCGACGACTACCTGACCAAGCCGTTCAACCCGCGCGAGCTTCTGGCCCGCATCAAGGCTGTGCTGCGCCGCGTCTCCGGCGAGGGGCGCCCGCCGCGCAGCCCCGACGACCTGCGCGCCGTCGTGCAGTTCGCCAACTGGGAACTGGACCTGACCGCCCAGCGCCTGCGCAGCCAGGACGGGCGCGAGGTGGAGCTGACCAAGGCCGAGTTCGGCCTGCTCGCCGCCTTCGTGAAGCGTCCGCAGCGCGTGCTGACCCGCGACCGACCCGCGCCGACGGGGCGGAGGTGTTCGACCGCTCCATCGACGTGCTGATCCTGCGGCTGCGCCGCAAGATCGAGGCGAACCCGAAGGAACCGCGCATCATCAAGACCGAGCGCGGCGCCGGCTATGTCTTCGACGCCAAGGTGAAGACGGTCTGACGCGGCGAAGGCCGTCTGACCACCCGGCGGGTCATCTGGGGATCGGCCGGGGATCAGCCGGTCGGCGGCTGGACGGAACCTTCGGCGCGCGCTAGCCTTTCCGGAAAAGCAGAACCGGGAGGATGCGCGGATGGCCGACCCCATCGATTTCTACTTCGACTTCGCCTCGCCCTACGGCTATTTCGCCAGCCGCCGCATCGAGGAGCTGGCCGCGGCGCATGGCCGCACCGTCACGTGGCGCCCGATCCTGCTCGGCGCCATCTTCAAGGTGACGGGGATGAAGCCGAACCTCCAGCAGCCGTTGCGCGGCGAGTATCTGGTCCATGACGTGGGCCGGATCGCCCGGCTGACCAAGGCGCCCTTCACCTACCCCGATTCGGCCCCCGCCAACAGCGTCGCGGCGTCGCGCGCCTTCTACTGGCTGACCGACGAGCATTCCGAGCAGGCGAAGCTGCTGGCCCGCACCCTCTACCATGCCCATTGGGGGGAGGGGCGCGACATCGGCCCCGCCGAGACGGTGGTGGAGATCGCCGGCACGCTCGGCCACGACCGGGCGGCGGTGACCGCGGCCCTCCAGGACCAGACCGTCAAGGATCGTCTGCGCGCCGAGAACGACGCGGCGGTGGACCGCGGCGTCTTCGGGTCCCCCTTCGTCATCGTCGATGACGAGCCCTTCTGGGGCTGGGACCGTCTGGACATGGTGGAGCGCTGGCTGTCCACCGGCGGCTGGTAAGGCCCGCCGCACAGCAAGGCCCGTTGGGGGAGGGCGGTTGAAAGTCCTGCCATCGGGACCGGCGGTGGCGCTATAAGGTGGGCACCACCGACAACCGGTTCGCGCATGGACCAGATCCTCCCCGACCGCCGCTCCAGCAAGGCCGCCGGCCCCGCCCATACGTCCCGGCCGCGCGCCCGCCGGTCCTGGCTGACCGGCGCGGTGCTGACCGCGCTGATGCAGGGGATGATCGCCCTGTCCATCCGCTCGGTGTCGGGCGATCTGGCCTTCGCCCTGCTGGGGTCGGTCGGCCTCGTCGTCGGGGCCTTCCACTATCTGTTTCCGGGCAGCCAGTTCTTCAGCCTGGCACTGGCGAATTTCATCGGCGTCTACGCCTGCGTCTTCGTCTTCTTCCTGGAAAGCAACTTCCACAGCATCCCGTCGCACATCCAGGCCGCCGCCTTCGCGATCCCGCTGATCGCCTTCCTGGGGGGCGCGTGGTGGCGGGCCGACACGATCCGCAGCATCGTGATGTCGCGGCGCCTGCGCGACGGCGGGCATTTCGACCGCATCTTCCTGTGGATGGCCCCGGTCTGGGGAATCGGCGCGCTGACCTTCCTGCTGCCGGGGCGGGAAGTCCCGCCGGAGACGCTGACGGCGATCTTCCTGCTGTCGATGTCCGCCATCGGCGTCGTCGTCGCCCTGGTCGCCCGCGACATCGCCGTCTTCCTGCTCGACGCCGGGCTGTTGTTCGAGGGCTTCTTCCAGCAGGCGGCCCGGCTGGTGCTGCCGGCCTTCGCCTTCCTGACTTTCTATTCCCTGTGCATCATCATGTTCGGCGCCTTCTACACCATCCTCGACCGCTTCATGGTGGAGCCGAACTTCATCATCGACGGCGTGCGCCGCGACCTGACCTTTCCGGAGGGGCTGTACTTTTCGCTGGTCACCTTCGCCACGGTCGGCTACGGCGACATCCACCCGGTGACGGGGGCGGTGCGGCTGATCTGCGGGATCGAGATCGTGATGGGCGTCCTGCTCCTGCTGTTCGGCTTCAGCGCCATCATCGGCCACGCGCCGCCTCGGGACCGCCGCGACCGCGATCGCGACGGTCCCCTCTGAACCGCGTCACGGAGCCAGGAACACCGTCTCGGCGTGATGGACCGTGCCGTCCGACAGGCGGGTCAGGGTGAGGGTCAACGGCATGGAGCCGGCCACCGCGGCCCCCGCCGGGGCGCGGACATGGACGCGGTGGGTCTGCACCGTGTCGGGCTCGGCGCCCAGCACCGGCGCCGCGCCGTCGGCCCCCGCACCGCCGGCCGCCGTCACCGTGGCGCCGCGGGGGCCGGAGACGGTCAGGCGGTAGCTCTGCGGAGCGCGGGTCATGTTGGAGATCTTGACCGTGTAGCTGTTCTGGATCGCGCCGTCGGACAGGGTGACGTAGAGCGGCGCCCGGTCGCGCAGGACGGAGACGTCCACCGTCGGCTCCAGCAGCACGCCCAGCGTCATCATCCCGCCGACCACCAGCATCACCAGCGAGTAGATGATGGTGCGCGGGCGGACCAGCCGGTAGGGCTCCGGCTTGCGGGCCACCGCCTTGGCCTCCTGGGCGGACTGGGTGTCGTAGCGGATCAGCCCGCCGGGGCGCCCGATGCGGCCCATCACGTCGTCGCAGGCGTCGATGCACAGGCCGCAGCTGATGCAGTCCATCTGGAGGCCGTCGCGGATGTCGATGCCGGTCGGGCAGACCTGGACGCAGGCCCTGCAGTCAATGCAGTCGCCCAACCCTTCGGCGGAGCGCTCCGCCCAGCTCTGCTCCTTGCGCAGCGGTGCCCGGCCGTCGCCGCGCCAGTCCTGATAGGTGACGGTCAGGCTCTCGTCGTCGAGCAGGGCGGCCTGGATGCGCGGCCAGGGGCAGACATAGACGCACATCTGCTCGCGCATGAAGCCGGCCATGGCGTAGGTGCAGGCGGTCATGAACAGGATCCAGCCGGTCGCCACCGGCCCCGGCTGGAAGCGCAGCAGGTCCGTGACGTAGCCCGGCGCGTCCACGAAGTAGAAGAGGGCCGAGGCCCCGGTCGCCAGGGCGATCAGCAGCCAGACCGCGTGCTTGGCCGTCTTCTTGGCCAGCCAGCCGGCGTCGCGCGGGCCCTTGTCCAGCCGGATGCGGGCACCGCGGTCGCCCTCGATCCATTCCTCCACCTTGACGTAGAGGTCCGTCCACACCGTCTGCGGGCAGGTGTAGCCGCACCAGACGCGGCCGGCGAGTGCGGTCGCCAGGAACAGGCCGACCGCCGCCAGGATCATCGCGCCCGTCAGGTAGTAGATGTGCTGCGGCCAGAGTTCGAGGGCGAACAGGTAGAAGCGCTGGCTGTCGAGATCGAACAGGATCGCCTGGTTGGGCAGGCCGGCCCCGCGATCCCAGCGCAGCCAGGGCAGCAGCATGAACAGCGCCAGCAGGCCCACCATCAGCGCCGACTTGATGCGGCGGAACCGGCCGCGCGCCGCCTTCGGATAGATCTTCTGGTGCGAAGCGTAGAACGGAGCCGGGGTCGAGGAAGCCGGGCTGGACGGGGCCGTAGGAGAGTGGGCCGGAGCGGAGGGCGGCGGGGGAAGGCTGGACGAGCGGGCGAGATTCTGCATGGCGTGCCTCTGCGCAAACATCCGCACCACCCGAGCGGTGGCTTGCGGCATGGCGCCGACTGTATGCCTTCAATCGCCGACTCTGCAAGCGCGATTGAATGCATTCAATAAAGGCCGTGTATGGAAATCCTTGATTCTTCAGGGGGCGATCCCAGCAATGCGACACTCTGAAGCAGGCTTTGATGGGCCTCAGATGATCACGCCGGCGGTGGCGGGGGGCAGGACCAGGGCGTCGGCCAGGATCTCCAGCGCGCGGCGGGTCTCGTCGCGGTCGAGCGGGGCGCCCAGGCAGAAGCGCAGGGCCGCGGGCACGTCCGGCGTGGTGGCGAAGGCCTCCGCGGCCACCGCCGAGATGCCCCGGCTGCGCAGATGGGCGGTGAACTCCCCGCCGGCCCAGCCGTCCGGCAGGGTGAGCCAGAGGTGGAAGGCCTCGCGCTTGGTGACGATCCGCTCCGCCGGCAGGAGCGATTCGGCGAGCGCCCGGCGGGCCATGGCCTCCGCCCGGATGGCGTCGCGCACGGCTTCGGCGGTGCCGTCGGCGATCCACAGCCGGGCGATGGCGGCGGACAGCGGGGCGGCGATCAGCGTGGTCGCCCGCTGCGCCACCGCCACCCGGCGGGCCTGCCGGGCGTCGGGCGCCGCCACATAGGCGATGCGCAGCGCCGGGGACACGCATTTGGCAAGCCCGGCGACGTGGTAGGCCAGCTCCGGCGCGAAGGCGGCGAGCGGCGGCGGCGCCGATTCCGGCAACGGGCCGTAGATGTCGTCCTCGATCACCGGAACGCCGTGCTCGCGCAACGCCGCGACGACCGCCCGCCGCCGCTCCTCCGGCATGGTCGCGGTGGTCGGGTTGTGGAAAGTCGGGATGCAGTAGAGCGCCTTGGGCCGGTGCTCGGCCAGCGCGGCGCGCAGCGCGTCGGGGTCGATGCCGTCCGCGTCCATCGGGACGCCGACCACCCGCAGCCCGAGCTGGGCCGCGGCGGCGCGGAAGCCGGGATAGGTCAGCGCCTCCGCGCAGACCGTATCGCCGGGGCGGGCCAGGGCGGAGAGCAGGGCGAGCAGGGCGGCCTGCGTGCCGGGCGCCACCAGCACCCGCTCCGCCGTCAGGCCGGGCAGGCGGTGGCGCAGCCAGCGCACCGCCGCTTCGCGGTCGTCCGGGCTGTCGGCCCCGTCCGGGTAACGCAGCAGGTCCGGCAAGCCCAGAGCCGCCGTGGCCGCAGCGACCCCGCGGGTCATGCGGGCGGTGAGGGAGGCGGAGTCCTCCGGCTGCGGCGGCTGGTTCATCGCCATGCTGACGGCCAGCGGCACGGTGCCCGCGGTGGTGTGCGGCTCCGCGGCGAAGGGCGGGGGAACATGGCTGGTCTTGCGCACGAAGGTGCCCTGCCCGACCCGCGCGTCGACCAGCCCGCGGTGGCGCGCCTCCCCATAGGCGCGGCTGACGGTGGTGAAGTCGATGCCCAGCCGGTCGGCCAGGATCCGCTGCGGCGGCAGCCGGTCGCCGGGCCTCAGCCGCCCCGCCCCGATGTCCGCCGCGATGGCGTCCGCGATGGCGATGTAGACGGGCCGGCTGCGGTCCTCCAGGGACGGCGCCCAATCGACGGCCTGGGCGGCGGGGAGGGAGGAGGTTTGGGGGGTGGAAAACGGTGGCATGGCGATCCTTGCAGGGAGACGGGGCACTCCCTTCCAGACATTACACCCCGCATTGTATGGATTGTCAATGTGCGCGACACGGCAACGCGCCCGCCGAGTCCAGCGCCGCATTGGTGCGGACGGCCTTGATCAGGTCACGCGTCAACGTTCGGTGCGGGCGTGGAGCGGAAGGCCGCGCCGGTTGCGGCGCCCTTCCGTGTGAGGCGCTCCGGTTCGTAAACCATGCCGGCCGCCTCCTCGCCCATCACACGGATGGCCTTGCGGAGCATGAGGCGGGTTTCGACGATGTCGGAGTCGTGGCGCTCGCGGCGGTTCATCACGAAGCGGCAGCCCTCCGACAGCGGGGCAAACGTGCCGTCCGGTCTGGAGTCGCGCGGCATCGGATGCATGGGACCTCCTTTCCTCCCATCACGATAACAGGCTCCACAGCCAAAGCGTGCACAGAAAAAAGGCCACCGGGGTGGTCCCCGATGGCCTTCGAGTCTAGGGAGGAAACGTCCAGGACGTCGCACCAGCCGCCGCAACGGCGGCCCACAACGCTTGAACACAAGAAGAAACATACTAGTATATTACTACGAACGCAAGTGCGAAATCGGGGATGGCAACCCTTTTCCCCGTGCATTTTCGGTGGCGCCCTCCCGATGCGCCACACCACACCATCCCGCCGGAGCGACGGGATGGCGCGGTGCTCGCGGGATCAGCCGCTGTTGCGCAGGCCGGCGGCGACGCCGTTGATCGACATCAGGATGCCGCGCCGCACCCGCTCGTCGCTGCTGCCGGCGCGGTGGCGCCGCAGAAGCTCGACCTGGACGTGGTTCAGCGGGTCCATGTAGGGGAAGCGGTTGCGGATCGACCGCGCCAGCAGCGGGTTCTCGCCCAGCAGCTCGTCATGGCCGGCGATGGCCAGCAGATGACGGCGGGTGCGCTGCCACTCCTCGCGGATGCGGCCGAAGATGCGCTCGCGCAGCTCAACGTCCTCCACCAGCTCGGCGTAGCGCGAAGCGATGGCGAGGTCGCTCTTGGCCAGC
This sequence comes from Azospirillum brasilense, assembly GCF_007827815.1. GTDB lineage: Bacteria > Pseudomonadota > Alphaproteobacteria > Azospirillales > Azospirillaceae > Azospirillum > Azospirillum brasilense_C. The sequence continues at coordinate 220,281 of NZ_VITH01000009.1, read as the reverse complement.
ACCATGTCCATGTTGGACAGCAGCGACTTGAAGAAGGGCCAGGCGCGGTTCATGCGCTGGAGCAGGGCCAGCCCGTCCGGCTCCTCCTTCAGCCACGCCTCCACGGCGCTGCCGAAGCCGTACCAGCCCGGCAGCATCAAACGGCATTGCGCCCAGGAGAAGACCCAGGGAATGGCGCGCAGGTCCTCGATGCGGTCCGACTTGGTGCGCGAGGCCGGGCGGCTGCCGATGTTCAGCGTGGCGATTTCCGAGATCGGCGTCGCCGTGCGGAAATACTGGGTGAAGCCCGGCGTCTCGTAGACCAGCCCGCGGTAGGCGCCGAAGGCCAGCTCCGACAGCCGCTCCATCGCCGCGTAGAAGGACTCCGCCGGCTCGACGCGGTTCTCCAGGTCGAGCAGCGTGGCCTCCAGCGTCGCCGCGGTCAGGACTTCCAGGTTGCGCTGCCCGACCTCGGGGCGCCCGTACTTCGACGCGATGACCTCGCCCTGCTCGGTGATGCGGATCTGGCCCGACACCGCGCCGGTCGGCTGGGCCAGGATGGCCTGATAGCTGGGGCCGCCGCCGCGGCCGACCGAGCCGCCGCGGCCGTGGAACAGCCGCATGCGCACGCCGTGGCGGTCGAACAGCTTCGCCAGCTCGATCTCCGCCTTGTACAGCTCCCAGCCGGAGGTCAGGAAGCCGCCGTCCTTGTTGCTGTCCGAATAGCCGAGCATCACCTCCTGCTCGTCCCCGCGCGAGGTGACCAGGGCGCGGTAGGCGGGCAGGGTGAACAGCCGCTCCATCGTCGCCGGGGCCTGCCGGAGATCCTCGATGGTCTCGAACAGCGGGACGATGTTGAGGCCGAGCGCCGGCTCGCCGCCCGCCTCCGGGCGCAGCAGGCCGGATTCCTTGAGAAGCAGCGCGACCTCCAGCAGGTCGGACGCGCCGTCCGTCTTGGAGATGATGCTGTTCGGCAGGGCGGCGGGTCCGTAGGTCTCGCGCAGCTGGCGGGCGGCGAAGAAGATCGCCAGCTCGCCCGCCGTCTCCTCCGAATAGGCGTGGTAGGGCGAGTGGAGCGGGCGCGGGCTCTGGATTTCCTCGGCCAGCAGGGCGATGCGCTCGTCCTCCGACAAGGCGGCGTAGTCGGCGCAGCGCCCGGCGACGGCCAGCAGCTCCGCCACCGTGCGCTGGTGGACGTCGGAGTTCTGGCGCAGGTCGATGGGCGCCAGATGGAAGCCGAAGGTCTTCACCGCGATGATCAGGCGGCGCAGCCGCCCGGCGGCCAGACGGCCCGCCCCGTGGGCCTTCAGCGAGGCGGCCAGCACCTCCAGGTCGGCCAGCAGCTCGGCGCTGGTGGCATAGGGATCGCCCTTGCCGACCGCGTTGCGCAGCGCCTCATGCTGGTCGAGCGTGCGCGAGGTCGCCGCCAGACGGGCGTAGATGCCGGTCAGGGCGCGGCGGAACGGTTCGTCGGCGCGGTGCGGCGAATGGTCGGGCGAGCGCTTGGCCAGGTCCTCCAGCTCCGGAGAGGTGCCGAGCAGCAGCTCGGACAGCGGCAGTTCGCCGCCCAGCTCGTGGATCTCGGTCAGATAGTGGTCGAGCGCGGCGGTCGATTGCAGGCGCATCGCCTCCCGCAGGATCGGTGCCGTGACGAAGGGGTTGCCGTCGCGGTCGCCGCCGATCCAGGAACCGATGCGGAAATAGGGCGGCAGCGACCACTCCCGCTCGGGGAAGCGCTTGGCCAGCAGATCCTCGAAGCGGCAGAACAGCTTCGGCAGCTCGGAGAAGAAGGTGTCGGTGTAGTAGGAGATGCCGTTCTTCACCTCGTCGATCACGGCGAGGCGCTGAGGGCGCAGCATGCGGGTGCGCCACAGGGTCAGGATGGCCTCCTGCAGCGCGTCCATGTTGGCCTCCGCCTCCTCCGGCGTCAGGCGGGACCGGTCGCGGGTGTCGAGCAGGGACGCCACCTTGTGCTCCAGCGCCAGGATGCTCTTGCGCTGGACCTCGGTCGGGTGGGCGGTCAGCACCGGGCTGACCTGGGCGATGTCCAGCATGCCGGCCAGCCGGTCCGGGTCGACGCCGGCGGCCTCCAGCCGCTCCAGCGCGTAGGGCAGGGTGCCTTCGCGCGCCGGCGAGCCGGCGATGGCGTGGTCGCGGGTGCGCCGGATGTGGTGCTGGTCCTCGGCGATGTTGGCGAGGTGCAGGAAGTAGGAGAAGGCGCGCACCACCGACATCATCGTGTCGCGCGGCAGGCCGTTCAGGATCTCGGCCATCTCGCGGCGGGCGGAGTCGTCGTCGTCGCGGTTGAAGCGCACCGAGGCCTGGCGCACGCTCTCGATGACGCCGTAGACGCCGTCGCCTTCCTGCTCGCGCACCGTGTCGCCGAGCAGGCGGCCGAGCAGGCGGATGTCCTCGCGCAGCGGGAAATCCTTGTCGTCGATGCCGGTGTCGGTGCCGGTATCGATGGTGTTGGCCGGAGCGTCGGGACGGAGGGCGGCGTCGGTGGTCATCGTGGGTCGCTCCGGCTGTGCGAAGGTGGAACCGTCGAAAGGATCGGCGTGCAACTGTAAAGCAGTTTGCTGCACCCGCTAAAGCCCTTTTTCCCTTGTGGGAGAACGGCTTCGGCACGGTTGCGGACGCCGCCGCCCGGGGGCGACGGTTGCGCTGCGGCGTACGCACAGATCTATCACTTGGCGGAAGGGCCCGCCACGATGGCGCGCGATCCTTCCGCCATGCGGTGACGGCTGCTGGTCAGCGTCGCATTTATACTAGTATATCAAATCCGCTGGCAAGGCTCGAGCCTGGGACCGGCGGCGTGTTCAGGGCACGCCGAACCGACCCGCCGGCAGCCCGGCGACTCCGGGCGTGCAGGCGAACAGCCCGCCGGCCAGCGGTTCCCCGGCCGGCGCGTCCTGGCTGGTGGCAGCGGCGGTGGTGATGAACAGCCGGTCCAGCCCCGGCCCGCCGAAGGCGCAGGAGGTCACGTTGGACACCGGCAGCCGCACCACCCGGTCCAGCGTCCCATCGGGCCGGAAGCGGCTGACCCGCCCGCCGCTCCAGTGGGCGACCCAGAGATAGCCCTCGGCGTCGCAGGTCATGCCGTCGGGATAACCATCGTCCTCGCCGAAGCGGATGTGGGCGCGCTTGTCGGACAGTGAACCGTCCCCGGCCAGGGTGAAGGCGAAGATGGTCCGGGACGGGCTGTCGGTGTGGTAGAGCGTCCGGCCGTCCGGGGACAGGGCCGGGCCGTTGCTGACCGTGTAGCCCTCGTCCACCCGCGCCACGGAACCGTCATCCGGCCCGACGCGGTAGAGGGCGCCGGAGGCTTCCTGTTCCGCGTCGTCCATGCTGCCCACCCACAGCCGGCCCGCCGCGTCGGCCATGGCGTCGTTCAGCCGGTTGCCGGGCCTGTCCTCCTCCAGCCGCAGCAACTCGGCTCCGACCGAGAGCCGGTCGCCGTCGAGCGTCAGGCCGACCAGCCGGCGGGAGCGCAGCCCGGCGACGAAGCCGGCGCCGTCCGCCCGCTCGACCAGCCAGCAGGCGGCCTCCTCCAGCGGCCAGGAGCGCCCCTGGCCGTCGGCGGGGGTGTAGCGCAGCAGGCGCGACCCGCGGATGTCCACGGCGAACAGGGCGGCGCGCGAGGGCGACCAGACCGGCCCCTCGCCGAGCTGCGCGCCCGCCTCCCAGACACAGTGAGCGTCCATGGTCCGGTCTCCTTGCTGTTGCTGTCCCGCGCGGTGCCGCGGGTCTTTTCGTCACAGGTCCAGGGTGGCTTTCGCGGCAAGTCTTTTGCAGCGTTCCGGCGCGGGAAGTGGCAAAAAGAGCGCGTGGCGTTCGCCGGTCCCATGCCCATATGGGGCTTGGCCGAACGATCGAACCGACGTTTGAACCAAAGTTTCAAGGCAGTATTTTTCCGAGGGAGGAATTCACCCATGTCTGCCCCGACCCGACTGAAGCCCGGCGTCGTGACCGGAGAGGACTACCGCGCGCTGATCGCCGCCTGCCAGGACGGCGGTTACGCTCTGCCGGCGGTCAACGTGGTCGGCACCAACGGCATCAACGCCGTCCTCGAGGCGGCGGCGAAGAACCGCTCCGACGTGATCGTGCAGCTCTCCAACGGCGGCGCCCGCTTCTACGCCGGCGAGGGCATGAAGGACGCGCTCCAGGCGCGCATCCTCGGCGCCGTGTCGGCGGCCCAGCACGTCCATCTGCTGGCCGAGCAGTATGGCGTCTGCGTCGTCCTGCACACCGACCACGCCAACAAGGGCCTGATCCCCTGGGTCGAGGGCATGATCGACCACGGCGAGGAGCATTTCCGCCGCACCGGCCGCCCGCTGTTCAGCTCGCACATGCTCGACCTGTCGGAGGAGTCGCTGGACTTCAACCTGTCGGAATGCGCCCGCGTCCTCAAGCGCCTCGCCCCGCTGGGCATGAGCCTGGAGATCGAACTGGGCGTGACCGGCGGCGAGGAGGACGGCATCGGGTCGGAGGACCTGGACGCCGCCAACAACGCCCACCTCTACACCCAGCCGGAAGACGTGCTGCGCGCCTATGAGGAGCTGTCGCCCATCGGCCACTTCTCGGTCGCGGCCTCCTTCGGCAACGTGCACGGCGTCTACGCGCCGGGCAACGTCAAGCTGCGTCCGGAGATTCTCGGCGCCTCGCAGGCGCTGGTGGCGGAGCGTCACGGCGGCGGCGCCAAGCCGCTGGCCCTGGTGTTCCACGGCGGTTCGGGGTCGGAGAAGGAGAAGATCGCCCAGGCGGTCGGCTTCGGCGTGTTCAAGATGAACATCGACACCGACACCCAGTTCGCCTTCGCCGAGTCCATCGGCGGCTTCGTGCTGGAGAACGAGGCGGCCTTCCGCCATCAGATCGACCCGCAGTCGGGCAAGCCGCTGAAGAAGCTGTACGACCCGCGCAAGTGGCTGCGCCTGGGCGAGCAGGGCATGGTCCGCCGCCTGGACGAGGCCTTCGCCGATCTGGGCGCTTCCGGCAAGTCGCTGGCCGGCTGATCCGTCGGGGATTGGGGGTGGGGGGCCGTCATGGCCGCCCCCCCCCTACGCCGACGGCACCACCCCGATCACCGGCTCCGGCGGCGTCGTGACCGCCGCCGGAGCCGGGGTTGGAGTCAGAACCGGCGTCGGTGGCGCCGCGAAATCCACGGCCAGCTGATCGACCGTCATCGATCCGGCGCCCGCCGCGACCTCGGCGCCGAACTGGAAGCCAAGAACCCAGTCCGTCTCGCTGACGATGCCACGGGTCTGAAGCTCGTCCAGCAGCCCGTCCAGGTCCAGCGTTCCGGCCAGCCGGTCGTCGCCGTATTGCAGGACCGTGTATTCCCAGTCGATCGGGTTGCCGTCGACCCCGCCGCTGAACACCGGCTTGTTCCACAGCGTGGCGTCCCCCTGCGCGTCGGTCAGCGTCGCGACCGGCTCCCCGGCGGGGGTGAAATAGCCGCTGTGCAGCCACACCATCACCTCGTCGGTCACCCCCTCGATCCCCTTGTTCGGGTCGTCGCCGATCCACAGGCTGACGGCAACGTTGTAGAGGTTCGGGGGACCGGTCAGGCCGACCTTGTAGGTCACGTCGAAATTCGGCAGGTCGGCGATCCGCGCCGGCAGGACCGTGCTGGTGGACGGCGCGCCGTTCCACGGATTGATCCCGTGGGTCAGCTCCGGGTAGGCCCGCACCGGGTAATTCTCGTAGGTCAGGGCGCGCCGGCTGTCGTAGGGCCAGTTCCAACTGATCACCGTCCCGTTCGGGAAGGTCGCCTCATCGATGGCGATGGACTGGGTGAAGTCCTTGCCGTTGCGGTAGCCGCCCGGATTCCAGACGTTGCTGCTGGCCGCCCAGCCGCCCGCCTCCAGGCGGTCGGCGCTTCCCGTCAGCGTCGTGGTCATGGTGGGTCCCCGCTCCGTCCTGTTCTGTCCGGCGTCGGGGCTTCAACACGGGCGGGCGGCGATGATCGCGGTGGCGGTCAGCCCCCCAGGGACAGCCGGCGGTCAATGTCGCGGGCGAGCCGATCCATAGGGCTCGTCGGCTCGATAACGTCGCGCCACTTGTTGTGCCAATGGAAGCAGAAGGCGCCGGGGAAGAAGCTGTCGAGGTCGAAGGCGACCGGCGACGCCCTCATGAAATCCTTGAAGTGCAGAACGGGATTATCGATCCACCCGGCGTCGAACCAGGGGCACGGCAGCACGAGGATGTCCAACGGCGTGTCGTAGACCAGGCCGGCCTGCTGGAAGCCCCAGCCGCGGCCGCGGTTCCGGATGAACGCGATGTTGCCCTTCATCGCCTCCGACCGCGGCGTCGGGGAGATGTAGAGCGCGCCGTTGGGATAGCTCTGCCGCTCCCAGCGGTAGGCCAGGATCTTGCCGGGAAACTGGTTCAGGAGGGGTGTGACGCTCCGCAGGAACAGGCAGTCGAGGTCGAACCACACGCCGCCGTGTTTGTAGAGCAGGATGTAGCGGACGATGTCGGAATAGAAGGACGCGTCGAGCGACCGCCCGAAATCATAGCCTTCAAGAAAGGTCCCGCGGCATTCGTCGCGCTCGGAGAAGGCACGGATCTCCGCGTATTTTGCGATTTCATTCCGATACGCGTTGTCGACGCCGTTCTGCGTCCAGACGATGATCCTGTTTGCCTTGCCGCGCACATTGAACAGATGGCAGCTTTTCACCGAAATCAGGTGCTTCTCGTTCAGCGCGCCGTCCCAATAGGCATGGAAGGTGAGCGGTTCGGCCGGAGGCGTTTCGTCCTTGATGAGCTTGGCGACTTCGAGCGAGAGAAGTTCGTCGGAGAAGTCCTCCGGCGCGAATCGCAGCACTTCCATCGATGGACCCTTCACGACGCCGTTCGCGGGGGAGGTTCCCGGCGAACGCCGTTATGCACCAGGTCCGGCGCTCCAGGCAACCGGCCCCCCGGGCGGAAGGAGGGCGCCCGGGGGACCGGACACCCGCCTCGCCGCCGAAGCGGTCACTTGCCCTTGCGGGTCAGCAGGAAGGCGAAGACGCCGATGGTCACGACGAACACGCTGAGGGCGCCGACCAGGGCGATGTAGGTGGTGGTGTCGAAGTTCATGGCACGCTCTCCTTGGTGGACGAGGAAGAGGGGATCAGGGACCGAGGAAGACGGTCTCGTGCTGGACGGTCAGCCCGTCCGGCTGGCGGGTGACGACGAAGGCCGTTGGGGTCGAGGGCTGGCGCAGCGCCCCCTGCGGCACGCGGACCAGCACGCGGTGGGTCGCCACGCTGTCGGGATCGGCCTGGACCAGGACGGAGCCCTCCGCCGCCTCGCCCTCGCCGCCGGCCACCGACAGGACGGCGCCGGGAAGCCCGCTGAAGGACAGGCGGTAGGTCTGGGCCTCCCGAGTCATGTTCAGAACCTTGACCGTGTAGGCGTTCTGGACGTCGCCGTTGGACAGGGTGACGAACAGCGGCGCGCGGTCGCGCAGGATGTTCACGTCCACCTTCGGCGTCAGCACCAGCCCGGCGGCCATCATCCCGCCGACGACGGTCAGCAGCAGCGCGTAGATGATGGTGCGCGGGCGGATCGGCTTGAAGGCCGGCTTGGCGCCGTTGGCCCGCGCGATCTGGGCGTTCAGGGAATCGAAGCGGACCAGATCGCCGGGCCGCCCGATCTTCGCCATCACGTCGTTGCAGGCGTCCACGCACAGGCCGCAGCCGATGCAGGCGAGCTGCGGGCCGTTGCGGATGTCCACCCCGGTCGGGCAGACATGGACGCAGGCCCCGCAGTCGATGCAGTCGCCCAGCCCCGCCGCCCGGCGCTCCTCCCAGCTTTGCGAGCGCTTCAGGTGGCCGCGGCCCTCGCCGCGCCAGTCCTCATAGGTGACGGTCAGGCTCTCCTCGTCCTGCATCGCCGCCTGGAAGCGCGGCCAGGGGCACATGTAGATGCACACCTGCTCGCGCGCGTGGCCGGCCAGCAGATAGGTGGTCGCGGTGAACAGCCCGATGAACAGCAGCACGCTTGAGGACGCCTCGAACCGCAGCATCTCCAGCGCCAGGGTCGGGGCGTCGTTGAAGTAGAAGACCCAGGCGCCGCCGGTCAGCAGCGCGATCAGCAGCCACGCGGCGTGCTTGGCCGCCTTCCTGCCCAGCTTGGCCGGCGACCAGGGGGCGTTGTCGAGGCGGATGCGGTCGCCGCGGTCGCCCTCGATCCGGCGCTCCACCCACAGGAACAGGTCGCTCCACACCGTCTGCGGGCAGGCGTAGCCGCACCAGACGCGGCCGGCCAGTGCGGTCGCCAGGAACAGGCCGATGGCCCCCAGGATCAGCGCGCCGGTCAGGTAATAGACCTGCTGCGGCCACAGCTCGATGAAGAAGAAGTACAGGCGGCGGCCCGGCATATCCACCAGCACTGCCTGGTCCGGCGCGTTGGGGCCGCGATCCCAGCGAATCCAGGGGGTGACGTAGTAAAGGCCGAGCAGAAGGATCAGCGTCAGCCATTTCAGCCGGCGGAAGGCGCCGGCGACCGACTTCGGGTAGATCTTGTTGTGCTTGGCGTAGAGGCCGCCCTTGCGCGCGGGGTCCGCGGGGTGCGTGGCGGTCTGCCGGTCGGTGGTGGAAACGCTCATCATGCTCGTCCGTGGTTCGGCCCGTCCCCGCAGGCTAGCGGGACGGTGCGGCGGCGCCTTTGCGAATCCGCAAACGGCTGGGAGAGGGGCGTTCCATCACGGTATGGCTGCCGCGCCAAGATGCCGAAAAGTGGTTTTGCATTTGGCGCGAATGCCCATAGGATTTGCCGCTCGGAACGGTTTCCCGCAGAAGGCGGTGGTTGCATGGCGGATTTGCGCGTTCAGATGTCGGGGGATGGGCTGCTGTGCGTCGACGCCGCCCCCGGCGGCCGCACCGTGGTCCGGCCCTTCGGACCGGCGGGCCTCGCCCGGTTGACCGGCTGGTCGCGCGCCTACGGCACGCTGGTGCGGACGCGCGACCCGGACGGGCTGCCGGCTATCGGTCGGGAGATCGCCGCCTTTTTGAACGGCGGCGACCGTTGGCTGGACGCATGCATCGAGGGCAGCACCGGCCCGGTCACGCTGGAGGTCCTCGCCTCCGGCGCGCCGGACGAGGGCGCCCGGGCGTTGCTCGACGTGCCGTGGGAGTTGCTGACCCACCAGGGCTTCTTCCTGGCGGAGGACGCGCGGCGGCTGTTCCTCGTCGCCCGCCGGCTGGGCGGCGCGGCGGTGGCGGGGAGCGGAGATCCCCCGGCGTTCGGCGACATCGCCGCCCTGTTCATGGCGGCGGAGGTCGAGGGGCAGAAGGTTCTCGATTACGAGCGGGAGGAGCTGGCCTTCCTGGAGGCCACGCAGGGGCTTGGCGCCCATCTGTCGGTGGAGGAGAGCGGCAGTCTGGAGGGGTTGCGGCGGCGCCTGCGGCAATCGGCCCGCTGGGACGTGCTTCACCTCACCGGCCACGGCGACGTGGGGGAAGCGGAGCCGTTCCTGGCGCTGGAAACCCCGGAGGGCGGGCTGCACCGGGTGTCCCCCGGCGACCTGTGCGGAATCCTGGGCGATTCGCGGCACCGCCCGAAGCTGGTCTTCCTGTCGGCTTGCCGCACCGCGGAGCAGGCGGCGGGCGGCGCCGGGTCCTTCGTTCAGGCGCTGGTGCAGAGCGGGGTGCCCAACGCGCTGGGGTGGGATGGCTCGGTCCACGATCTGGACGCCACCCGCTTCGCCGCCCTGTTCTACGGCGAACTGGCCGGCGGGCAGAGCGTTGTCCACGCCGCCGCCGTGGCCCGGCGCGGCGTGCTGGCCGACCATCGGAGGGACCGGACCCAGGGCAGCCACTGGCATCTGGCGCGCGTCTGGCTCGGGCCGGGCGGCGGCGGGGCGCTGTGCGATCCCGCCCTGGACACGCGGGCCTTTCCGGAACGCAAGGCCGGCGCCTATCTCGACAAGGAGGAGCGGGTCAAGGTCGCGACCCCGGAGCAGTTCGTCGGCCGCCGCCGCTCCATCCAGGCGGCGTTCCGGGCCTGGGCGGGCGGCGCCACCGGCCTGCTGATCCAGGGCATGGGCAACCTCGGCAAGTCGAGCCTCGCGGAGCGCATCGCCGACCGGCTGAAGGACACCCACGCGGTGGCCGTCCTGTTCGAACGCTACGACGCCCACGCGGTGCTCCGCGCGCTGGTCGACGCCCTGCCGGAGGACGCCCAGCAAGGCGTTCTGGACGCCCATGAGGCGGACATCCTCCGCTCGCCCGCCGCGCTGAAGCCGGTCATCCGGAAACTGTTGAAGAATGACTTTAGCGGGCATGGCGGAACGCGCCCGGTGCTGCTGATCGTGGACGATCTGGAGCGATGCCTCGCCGACCCCCGGACGGACGAGGCCGCGACGCCCTTCCGCACGCCGGAGGCGGCGGCGGTCATGGCGGCCATCGTCGGCGCCTTCCGCGAGACCGGGCGGGCCACCAAATCGCGGTTGCTGATCACCAGCCGCTACAGTTTCGCTCTGGGCGACGCGACCGGCAAGGATCTGGCGGCGAGCCTGACGGCGGTCCCGCTGCCGCCGATGGACGAGGCGCAGCGCACCAAGCAGATGCGCGCCGCCGTCCGCATCAGGCACAAGGAGCGCCCCGCCGGGAAGGACCCCGCGCTGGACGCGCTGGAACAGCGGATTCGCGCGGTGGCGGGCGGCAATCCGGGATTGCAGGAAATCCTGACCCGCCCGCTGCTGGACATCGCCGACCCTGCCGCCGCCCGGGCCGCGGCGGAGCGGGCGGTGGCGGCGGTGGAGGGCTATCTGGACAGCGGCGCCGTGCCGGAGGGGGACAGCGCCGCCAAGGAGTTCTTCGACCGCGTGTCGCTGGGCGCCTGCCGCGCCATGCTGACCCCGAGCGAAGCCCGCCAGTTCGCCGCCGCGGCGCTGTTCGAGCGTCCGGTCCCCCGCACGGTCCTGGAGGCGGCGGGCACCGCCGCCACGGTCGCCAACCCGCGCGCGGCGGTGGAGCGGCTGCACGGGCTGGGGCTGCTCGACCGCTATGGCGGGGCGGGGGCGGACAGCGCGGTCAACCCGCTGGCCCGCCCGCTGGCGCCCGGGCTGTCGGAGGGGGATCAGGCGCATCTCGCGGCGGCGGTGGTGGGGCCGCTGCACGCGGCCTGGGTCGATGGGGATGGCGATCTGCCGTTCGATCCGCGCGCCGTGGAATTGGCCCGGCTGGCGTTGCTCGCGGGTGGGCCAGCGGGCATCCTGGACACGGCGGCTCATGAGGGGGGGCGGTACCTGTTCAACGGGATTCGCGAGGCAGAGCAGGCGTGGCAGTTGGTCGAGCAGGCGATCGGGCAACTGGACCACATGGGAGCCCCACCCAGCCTGCCGCTGCTGCGGCTCGGCGTGGAGTGCGCCGAACGTCTCGGAAAAGTTGAATATCAAGAAAATTTTCTCGCGCGGGCGACGGGGATGGCCGGCGCCGACCCGCGCACGGATGCGATGGTGTTGGTTAATTGGGCGAACCGCCTGATTCAGACCGGGCATGTGGAGAAAGCGGAGGGTCTGCTTCGGGACGCCGTGCAGCGCTTCGGATCGCTGGACGATGCGCGGTCGCGCGCTGCCATCATGGGCCGGATCGCCGACATCCTGACTGACCGTGGCGAAGTGGACGAGGCTTTGCGCATCCGGCGTGAGGTAGAGTTACCGGTATTCGAACGTTTGGGCGACGTACGGTCGCGCGCTGTCACCATGGGCCGGATCGCTGACGTTCTGACCGAGCGGGGCGAGATGGATGAAGCTCTTCGCATTCGGCGCGAGGAGCAGTTGCCGGTTTACGAGTATCTGGGAGATGTGCGTGAGTATGCCGCTACAATGGGCCGGATCGCCGACATCTTGGTCGGTCGAGGGGAGATCAATAAAGCACTGAGCATCCGATACGAAGAGCAACTGCCGATCTTTGAACGTCTGGGCGATGTGCGCTCGCGTGCTATTGCCATGGGCCAGATTGCCGACATCCTGACTATTCGCGGTGAGAAGGACGAAGCTTTGCGCATCCGGCGCGAAGAGGAACTGCTGGTTTATGAGCGTCTGGGCGATGTGCGGTCGCGCGCCGTTACTATGGGCAAGATCTCCGACATCCTGACCAGCCGTGGCGAGACGGACGAAGCTCTGCGCATCCTGCGTGAGGAGCAATTACCGGTTTTCGAGCGTCTGGGATATGTGGGAGACCGCGCCATCACCATGGGCCGTATCGCCGACATTCTTACCCGCTGTGGCGAGATTGACGAAGCTCTGCGCATCCGACGCGAAGAAGAACTACCGGTATTCGAGCGTCTGGGTAATGTGCGAGAGCGCGCCATTACCATGAGCAAGATTGCCGATATCCTGACCGGCCGCGGCGAGACGAACGAGGCTCTGCGCATCCGGCGCGAGGAGGAACTACCGGTGTTCGAGCGTCTGGGTGACGTTCGGTCATGTGCCATTACCATGAGTAAGATTGCCGATATCCTGACCAGCCGTGGCGAGATAGACGAAGCTTTGCGCATCCGACGCGAGGAAGAGCTGCCGGTATTCAAGCGTCTGGGCGACGTGCGGTCATGTGCCATTACCATGAGTAAGATCGCCGACATCCTGACCAGCCGTGGCGAGATAGACGAAGCTCTGCGCATCCGACGCGAGGAAGAGCTGCCGGTATTCAAGCTTCTGGGTGACGTGCGGTCATGTGCCATTACTATGGGAAGAATCGCTGATATCCTGACCAACCGTGGGGAAATAGACGAGGCTCTGCGCATTCATCTGGAAGAACGCTTGCCGGTCGCCCAGCGGCTTTGGGATATGGATAGTCTTGCCCATATCCGCTTCTCCTGCGCTTCCCTTCGCTTGGAGCGGGGAGGGCTGTACAACGGGGAGGCCGGTATGATCGCCGACGAGTTGGCGGAGAGCTACGCCCATAGCCGAAAGCTGGGGCGGGTCGATTTCATCGGGCCGGTCGGGGCGTTGCACGGCCAAGTTCTGGCGATGGATGGAAAAACCGACGAGGCCCTGCGCGTGCTCGACGAGGCGGAGGGGGCTTACGCCAAGCTCAAGGATGCCGACGGACTCGCCCATGTCCGTACACTTCAGGCAGAGATTCGAAAGGCCGCACCATGACCGTCACCATCCACATCGCCGGCCCCAATGCCGGCGCTCTCGCCATCGAGTTGGAGGCTTTCTTCGCGGAGGCGCTCGGTGCCGTGCCGGAGCGGCGGGGGGCGCCGGCGGCGGCGGGGACGCAGCGCGGCGATCTCGCCGATTACGCCGCCGTCGCCGCGCTGGTGCTGGCGCTGCCGGGGGCCATCACCGCGACGTTGGACCTCGCCGTCCGCGCCCGGCTGGCGGAGCGGGCCGACCGGCTGCTGGAGCGGCTGCGCGGGCTGGCGGGGGCCGGGGACAGCGTCAGCCTCTCCGCCGGGACGGCGCTGCCGCTCGACCTGACTCGCGCCGGGCGGGACGAGCTTCTCGACCGGCTGGAGCGGCCGACGGACACCGATTGAGAGCGCCGTCGCCGCCGCTCTCCCGCCCTTCGCCGCCGGCTCAGGGCAGCAAGATCGCCGACTGCCATTGCTGGAGGAAGCGCTCCCGCTTTAGCCGGTCGAGGAAGACCAGCAGGGCCGGGCTGAGGGCGATGGGGTGCAGCGGTGCCGCCGTGCTGGAGCGCAGGCCCGACGCCGACGCCTCCCGCTTGATGCCGGAGGAGATGGCGTAGAGGGCGGAGCGGTCGGCCACCACCTCCTGCCCGCGCGGCGACAGCAGATAGTCGATGAATTCCCCGGCGAGCTGCGGGCGGGGCGCCGTCCGGGGGATCACCGCGACGCGGGAGATGACCAGCGTGTAGTCCTCCGGCACCACGATGCCGATGGGCGCCCCGGCGGCGGCCCGCGCCCGCGCATAGGAGCCGAGGACGTTGTAGGCGATCAGCACCTCGCCGCGCTCCACCAGGTCGAGGATGTCGCCGGAGCAGCAGGCCAGCCGTGCCTGGGCGTTGCCCATAACCGCGACGAGCTGCCAGTACTGGCCGAACAGCAGGGCGTCGTGGGCGGCCAGCAGATAGCCGATGCCGCTGGTGGCGGTGTCGTAGGTGGCGACGCGCCGGCCGAAGCGCACCGGGTCGTCGCGCAGCAGCCGGATCAGCGCCGGGCGCGTGCGCGGCACCTCCGTGTCCGGCAGACGGTCGCGGTTGTAAGCGATCACCGCCGGCTCGAAGGTAAAGCCGAAGGCCTCGTCCCGCCAGTTCGCCCAGTCCGGCAGGGCATCCGTCAGGGCGGAGCGGTGGGGCTGGGTGTAACCGTCGTTGACCAGCTTCACCTGCAGGTCGGAGGCGGAGCTGATGAGCAGGTCGGGCGTCTCCGCCGTCGCACCATTGGTCGCCGCCCCCTTGGCCGGCGCGGCGACCGCCTCGGCGTAGAGGTCGGCGGTGTCCATGTCCTTGTACTCGATGGTGACGTCGGGGCGGAGCTGCTGGAAGTCGAGGACCAGCGGCTCGATGGCCTGCCGGTCGGTGGCGGAATGGATGCGCAGCCGCTCCCGTTCGCCGCCGGGGGCCGGGTAGGTGAGCAATTGCGCCGCCTGCGCGGACGGCGCCCAGGGGGACCACAGCAGGGCGCAGAGGACCAGCAGGGGAAGCAGCGCCCGCGCGGCCCCTCCTCCGCCCGCCGGGGTGGTGCCGCCCACCTCCGGGAAGTCGATGCGCGCGACCAGCCCGCCGCCGGGACGGTCGAGCAGCGTGAAGGCCGCCCCGTGCGCCTCCACCACCGAGGTGACGATGGCGAGGCCGAGCCCGCTGCCCGCCACCCCGGCGGCGGAGCTGCCGCGCCCGAACCGCTCCAGCACGCGGCGCTTCTCGGCGTCCGGCACGCCGGGGCCGCGGTCGGCGATCTCCACGCGCAGGCCGCGCCCGGCCGGCCGCGGGGTCAGCGTCAGGTCGATGGGGCCGGACGGGCCGGCGTACTTCACCGCGTTGTCCAGCAAATTGGTCAGCGCCTCGCGCAGGCTGATGGCGTCGCCGGGGACGGTGGCCGGCTCCGCCGCGCGGTCGATGTCCAGGCGGATCGCCGTGTCGCCGGCCACCGCGCGGGCGCGCTGGAACACCTGCTCCAGCAGGGCGCCGAGATCGACGTCCTCCGGCTTCAACGCCTCGCTGCGGTGGATCACCATGGCGTGGTTGAGGAGCTGGCTGGTCAGCTGGCTGGCCTCCACCGCGTTGCGGTGCACGCGCTGGGCGATGCGGTGGAGCGCGTCGGGATCATCCTCGTCGATGGCGAGTTCGGCCTGCAGGCGCAGGCTGGCCAGCGGCGTGCGGATCTGGTGGGCGGCGTCGGCCAGGAAGGTCTGCATGGTGTCGAGGTTGGATTGGAGCCGGGCCATGAGCTGGTTGATCGCCTGGACGAGCTGGGAGACCTCCTGCGGCGGCGGCATGGCGATGGGGGAGAAGTCGTGGGGCTGCCGCTCGCGGATCATCCGCTCCAGCGACCCCAGCGGGGCCAGCGCCTGCCGCACCCCGAACCAGATCAGCCCGCCCGCCGCGACGACGGTGAAGGCGATGGGCAGGAAGGCGTTCGCCAGGATGTCGCGGGCCAATGCCCCGCGCTCCTCCCGCGTCTGGGCGACGGCGATGGTGACCCAGCCGCCAAGCTCCGGCTGCGTGGCGAAGCGCTTCAGGACGGCGACGCGCACCGGCATGCCGCGGAAGCTGGCGTTCTCGAACCGCGTGGCGGACTCGCCGCCGGCCGCGCCGGCGACCCCAGTCTTGGCGGGAGCCACCGGCAGGTCATGGTAGCCGGTGACCAGTTCGCCGTCCGGGGCGGTGATCCGGTAGAACACGCGGTCGCGCCGCGCCTGGGCCAGGATGCCCAGCGAGGAGTAGGGCAGGTCGACGGAGAAGCGACCGTCCTCCACCCGCACCGTGTCGGAGATCGACAGGGCCGACGCCATCAGCAGCCGGTCGAAGGCGGCGTCGGCGGCGCGCTGGGCGTAGGCGCTGATGAACAGGAACAGCCCGGCGGTCAGGACGGCCAGCACGCCGAGCAGCCGGATGAACAGCCGCCGCCGCAGCGAGAATCCCTCAGCCTTCGGCACACACTTCCGCCACATACCCCAGCCCCCGAACCGTCCGGATCTCCACCGACGCGCCCTCCAGCTTGCGCCGGAGGCGGGAGACATACAACTCGATGGCGTTCAGCGCGGTCGGCTGGTCGAGGCTGAACAGCCGGTCCATCAGATCCTCCTTGGACAGGACGGTGTTCAGGTTGCTGAGGAACAGCTCCAGCAGGCGGAACTCGCGGCCCCCCAGATCGACGGGCCGGCCGTCGACCAGCACCTTCTTGGCCGCCGCGTCGAAGATCAGATTGCCGAACTGCGTGCGCGAGGAGGCGAGCCCGTGCGAGCGGCGCAGCAGGGCGCGGCAGCGGGCCTCCAGCTCCCGCAGGTCGAAGGGCTTCACGATGAAGTCGTCGGCGCCGAGGTCGAGCAGGTCGACCCGGACATTCACCTGGGAGCGGGCGGTCATCACCAGCACCGGCGTGGCGTCGCGGCGCTGGCGCAGGCGGTTCAGCAGGGTCTGCCCGTCCACCCCCGGCAGCATGATGTCGAGCAGGACGAGCTGGTACGCCTCCTGGCGCAGCAGCTCCTCCGCCTCGTCCCCGGTCGGCGCCCAGTCGACGGCGTAGCCCAGCTTGCGCAGCCGGTGGACGATGGCGTCGGCCAGATCCTCGGTGTCCTCGACGACGAGTATGCGCATGGTCCGTCTCCGGCCTTCATGCCCCCTCCCAGAGGAGAGAGGGGGCACGAATCCATGTATCAGTGCGCCATGAAGATGGGAAGGATGGGCGGCTCGCGCAGCACGTCGAGCGTCACGCCGCCCCACACCCGTTCGCGGACACGGCTGTGGCCGTAGGCGCCCATCACCAGCAGATCGCAGCCGGCCTCCGCCGCCGTCTCCTGCAAGGCCCGCCCGACCGCGCGGCCCGACGCCGCGACCCGGCGGATCGACACCGCGACGCCGTGCATGGCGAGGTAGGCCGACAGGCGGTCGGGGTCGGACGCGCGCCCGGGATCGGCGACCTCGGCCGACAGGATGACCGCCTTGCCGGCGCGCTGCAGAAGCGGCAGAGCCGCAGCGACCGCCCGCGCGGCGGCCGCCCCGCCGTCCCAGGCCACGGCGACCGCGGAGCCGACCGACGCCGGTTCGGCCGCCGGAGCCAGCAGCAGCGGGCGGCCGGAGCCGAACAGGGTCGCCTCGATGGCCGGACCCATGGCGTTGGTGCCATCGGAGGTCTGGGCGATCACCACCAGATCGGCGAGCCGCGCCTCCTCCGCCAGCGTCTCGGCCAGCGGGCCGGTCGCCTGCTGCCAGGAGGCGGTCGGACCCTCCGCGCCCGCGACGCCGCCGGTCAGGCTGTCCGCCTCGGCGGCGGCGAAGCGGCTGCGGAACTCCTCGAACAGCGCGTGGGCGGAATCGACCACCCGAGCCTGATCCTCCTGCCCGATGCGGATGAGCTGCTCGACCAGCGCCTTGGGGATCGCGGCGCTTTCGACGGAGGTGCGGATTTCGACCTGCGGCATGACGCTCAACCCCTCCACATGGGCGCGGAAGCGGTCGGCGAGCAGAAAGGCCGTGGCGATGGCGCGGCGGTCCAGCGGCCGCCCGGTCAGGGGAACGAGAACCTTCTTCATCATCGGAGTCGCTCCGTCACGAGAGCCAGGAGGTGTGCATGAGGACTTCGTTGCTGCCGCGCCAGATCATGTCGAGCGCCACATAGGTGATGATGGCGAGACCGACCCAGCCGATCCAACGATGCTTGTGCAGGACATGCGCGATCATGTTGGCCGCCGCCCCCATCAGCACGACGGAGAGCAGCAGGCCGATGACCAGGATGGTCGGGTGGTCCTTGGCCGCACCGGCCACCGCCAGAACGTTGTCGAGCGACATCGACACGTCGGCCACGACGATCTGCCAGATGGCCGCACCCACCGTGACGCCCCCGACCGCGGCACCAGCGGCGGTGTTTCCCGCCACGCCCACCGGCGCGTCGGGGGCGTCCATCGCCTCGTCGGGCGCCACCTCGTCCGAGCCGTGGGAGCGCAACTCGCGGAACATCTTCCAGCAGACCCAGAGCAGCAGCACGCCGCCGGCGAGCGTCAGCCCGATGATGGCGAGAAGCTGGGTGGTGATCAGCGCGAAGAAGATGCGCAGGACGATGGCGGCGCCGATGCCCCAGAAGATCACCTTGCGGCGCTGCGCCAGCGGCACCGCGGCGGCGGCCATGCCGACCACGATGGCGTTGTCGCCGGCGAGAACGAGGTCGATGGCGACCACCTGCCCGAGGGCGGCGAGCTGCGACCAGAGATCAACGCTTTCCATGGAGAAGTCCTTCGCGGGATGGCGGTCTTACGTCGCGGGATGGCTGCCGGAGGGCGAGGCGCCGTCGCTCTTGCCCGCCCCGTTGCCGCGGTAGCGCAGGACCATCGGACCGATCACCAGCAGGGCGGCGATGATCAGCAGGACCGCCGAGATCGGGTGGGTCAGGAAGACCGACGGGTCGCCCTGGCTGATGGCCAGCGCCCGGCGGAATTGCTGTTCGGCCAGCGGACCCAGGATCAGCCCGACCACACAGGGCGCCACCGGCACGTTCAGCACGCGCATCCCGAAGCCGGCCAGCCCGATCACCCACAGGATGACCAGATCGATGACGTTGTTGTTCAGCGTGTAGGAGCCGAGCGACGAGAAGACCAGAATGCCGGCATACAGCCAGGGCCGCGGAATCAGCAGCAGCTTCACCCAGAAGCCGACCAGCGGCAGGTTCAGCACCAGCAGCAGCACGTTGCCGATGTAGAGGCTGGCGATCATGCCCCAGACCAGCTCGGGGTTGTTGTCGAACAGCGTCGGGCCGGGCTGCAGGCCGTACTGCTGGAAGGCGGCCAGCATGATGGCGGCGGTCGCCGAGGTCGGCAGGCCGAGCGAGAGCAGCGGCGCCAGCACGCCGGCGGCCGACGCGTTGTTGGCGGCCTCCGGACCGGCGACGGCCTCGATGGCGCCCTTGCCGAACTCCTCCGGCTTCTTCGCCAGACGCTTCTCGACCAGATAGGACAGGAAGGTCGGGATCTCGCTGCCGCCGGCCGGCAGGGTGCCGATGGGGAAGCCCAGCAGCGTGCCGCGCAGCCACGGCTTCCACGAGCGCGACCAGTCCTCGCGGCTCATCCATTTGGAACCCTTGAGCGCGTAGATCTCCTCCGTCTCGAAGCGGTGGCGGGAGGCGACGTAGAGCGTCTCGCCGACCGCGAACAGGCCGACCGCGACGACCACCGTGTCGATGCCGTCGAGCAACTCCGGCACGCCGAAGGCCAGCCGCGCCTGACCGGTCTGCATGTCGATGCCGACCAGCCCCAGCGCCAGCCCGAGGAACAGGCTCGCCAGACCGCGCGCCAGCGAGCTGCCCAGCACCGCGGTGACGGTGGTCAGCGCCAGAACCATCAGCGCGAAATACTCGGCCGGGCCGAACAGCAGGGCCATCTTGACCATCAGCGGGGCGACGAAGGTCAGCGCCGCGGTGGCGATGGTGCCGGCGATGAAGGAGCCGATGGCGGCGGTCGCCAGCGCCTGGGCGCCGCGGCCCTGGCGGGCCATGGCGTGGCCGTCGATGGCGGTGACGATGCTGCCGGACTCGCCCGGCGCGTTCAGCAGGATCGAGGTCGTCGAGCCGCCGTACATCGCGCCGTAATAGATGCCGGCGAACATGATGAAGGCGGAGGTCGGCTCCAGCCCGTAGGTGACCGGCAGCAGCAGCGCCACGGTCAGCGCCGGGCCGATGCCGGGCAGCACGCCGACCGCGGTGCCGACCGTCACGCCGATCGCCGACCACAGAAGGTTGTAGGGGGTCAGCGCCACGAGGAAGCCGTGGCCCAGGGCGGCAAGGGTGTCCATTGTGCAGTTTCCTTCCCGAGGCGGGGCTTATTCGGCGTCGGCTGACGTGAGCCGTTCGACGATGCTGCCCTCGGGCAGGTTCAGGCCGAGCCCGTAATTGAAGGCCACGAAGGTGAAGGCGGCGAGCGCCAGCCCGATGGCGAGATTGACCACCAGCCGCCGGCCGCCGAAGGCGCGGGAGACCGCGGCGAACAGAATGGTGGTGGAGGGGATCCAGCCCAGCGTGTCGAGCAGCAGGAACTGGACGGCCAGCCCCGCCGCGACCAGCGCCACCGCCCAGAGGTCCAGCTCCAGCCCTTCGGCGTGGGCGACGGCCCCGGCGAAGGCCTCGCGCAGCAGGGACAGGCCGACCAGGACGAGGCCGCCCGAGATCAGGTAGGGGAACAGGGCGGGGCCGACCACCGCCCGGCCGACGCTCGGGGTCAGCATGGTTTCGACCGCGATCAAGCCCCCCAGGGCGATCAGCCCGCCGCCCAGCACCGCCTCTCCGGCGCGCATGCTCCGACCGGTGGTCATTGGTTCATCCTCCCAGACTGTTTTTTGCGGACCGGTGGGCGCGGCGACCGCGCCCACCCCTTGCGGTCCTTACTTCACGAGGCCGATGTCCTTCAGCGTGCCTTCGATCTGCGCGCGCTCCTGCTTCAGGAAGGAGGCGAACTCGGCGGAGGGCTGGTAGAGGTCGATCCAGCCGCGCTGCTTCACGGCCTGCTTCCACTCGTCGCTGGCGACGGCCTTGGCGACGGCCTCCTGGAGTTCCTTCAGCTCGGCCGGCTTGGCGGAGGACTGGGCGAAGACGCCGCGCCAGTTCACGAACTCCAGGTCGACGCCCTGCTCCTTGAGGGTCGGCGTGTCGGAGCCCGGAAGGCGTTGCGGAGCGGAGACGGCGATGGCGCGCAGCTTGCCCGCCTGGAACTGCGGGGCGAACTCGCTGTAGCCGCCCATGCCCAGCGTCACATGGCCGCCGAGCGCCGAGGCCAGCAGCTCGCCGCCGCCCGCGGTGGCGACGTAGTTGACCTTGTTGGGATCGACGCCGACCGCCTTGGCGATCAGCCCGGCGAGGATCTGGTCACTGCCGCCCGCCGAGCCGCCGCCCCAGGAGACCGAGCCGGGGTCCGCCTTGAACTTCTTGATCAGGTCGTCGAAGGTCTTGATGGGCGAGTCCGGCGGGACGACGATGGCGGTGTATTCGCCGGTCAGGCGGGCCAGCGGGGTCACCTGGTCGAGCGTCACCGCCGACTTGTTGGTGACGATGGCGCCCAGCATGATCTGGCCGCCGACCAGGATCGTCGGCGAGCGCTTCTTGGCGGTGACGAACTGGGCGAGGCCGACCGTGCCGCCGGCACCGGGGATGTTCACGACCTGGATGCCGGAGGCCAGCTTCTGGTCCTGGAGAACCTGCTGGAGGGTGCGGGCGTGCTGGTCCCAGCCGCCGCCGGGGCTGGCCGGGGCGATGATCTCCAGCCCCTTGATCTCGGCCAGCGACGGGGTGGCGGCGAGGGCGGCCGTGGCGAGGACGGCGGCGGTCAGGACGCCCTTCACGGCGCCCGGCATGCGGATGGTCATGACGCTTCGCTCCATGGGTGTGTTTTGTTCTGAGACCCGGCGGATCACCGCCGGCTGTTGGTCACTTGACGAGGCCGAGTTCCGTCAGGACGCCTTCGATCCGGGTCCGCTCGTCCTTCACGAAGGCGGCGAATTGGTCGGGCGGCAGGTAGAGGTCGATCCAGCCGCGCTCTTCTGCGATGCGCTTCCACTCGTCGGTGCGGACCATGGCGCCGACCGCGTCCTCCAGCACCTGCTTCTCCGACGCCTTCAGGTTGCCCGGCGCCATCACGGCGCGCCAGTTCACCAGCTCGACGTCCACGCCCTGCTCCTTGAAGGTCGGGACGTCAATGCCGGGAAGACGCTGCGGGGCTGAGATCGCCAGGGCGCGCAGCTTTCCGGCCTGGAGCTGCGAGGCCATCTCGTTGTAGCCACCGGTTGCTACGGTGATGTGGCCGCCAAGCACCGAGGCCATCATCTCGCCGCCGGCACCGGCGGCGATGTAGTTCATCTTGGAGACGTCGCCGCCGATCGCCTTGACCAGCAGGCCGTAGAGGATGTGGTCGGGGCTGCCGACGGCGAAGCCGCCCCAGGAGACCGAGCCGGGGTCGGCCTTGAACTTCTTCACGAGGTCGTCGAGCGTCTTCAGCGGCGAATCCGCGGCCACGACGATGGGCTGGTACTCGCCGGTCAGGCGGGCCAGCGGGGTCACCTGATCGAGCGACACCGGCGACTTGTTGATCAAGATCGCCCCGATCATGCCGAGGCCGGAGATCATCAGGCCGGGGTTGCGCTTCTTGGCGGTGACGAACTGGCTGAGGCCGATGGTGCCGCCGGCCCCCGGGATGTTGACCACCTGGACGCTGGAGGCCAGCTTGTGCTCCTGCAAAACCTGCTGCATGGCGCGCGCGTGCTGGTCATAGCCGCCGCCGGCGTTGGCCGGCGCGATGATCTCGAGATTCTTGATCTCCGCCGACGCGGGAGCGGCGAACAGGGCGGCAGCGGCCAGCACGGCCGCCGCCAGCATCCCCTTGGCGGGGTTGCCGAGGCTCATGGTGTTTCCTCCGAGTGGGCTTTTTGCTTTTTTGGACGGCGCTTGCTGCGCCTTACAGGGCCTTGGCGGTGGAGCTCTGCGGGCGCGCCTCGTAGAGGAGGACGGAGCCGCCGGCCCCCGCGCCGCAGGCGGCGCCGTAAAAGAGCGGGGTCCGCTCGTCCGCCGATGCGGTCTTCGCCGTGGGTTCCGCCGGCTTTCGGGCTGCGGATTCGGTCGCCATGGTGGAGGTTCCGGGAACGGTGGTTGGTTGTTCCAACTGTTTAGCAGGCGAACCTGTCATGAACCTGTCAGCCACCACCCAGGCACGCAAATTTTCGGCGCTCCACCCGGAAGAGGCGGAGACCGGTTCGTGGCGGTTTTCCCCCCGCCGGGGTGATGGGGAGGAGCGTTTTGCCCCCTCCCTAACCCTCCCCTGCGAAGCGGGGGAGGGCCGGGGTGGGGGCAAACGCCCCCGGAAGCTACCGCACCACCAGCAGGAACAGGCCCTGGCCGAGATAGACGGTGCCGGTCAGGGCGACCAGACGCTGGCTCCAGCTGCGGAACTGGGCGTCGCTCATGGCGTCGAGCACGCGGCGCGACAGGTTCGTCCCCAGAACCGCCATGCCGATGCACAGGGCCGTCACTGTGATGTCCAGCGCCTCCGCCTCCGACGCCGCGACCAGGGAGCCGAAATAGACCGTCTTGAACAGGTGGCCGAAGACCTGCATCGTCGCCTTGGTCGCGACGACGCTCTGCCGCGACAGGCTGGACTTCACGAAGAAGACGTCGAGCAGCGGCCCCGAGATGCCGGCGATCAGCTGCACGCCCATGCACAGAAGACCGGCCAGCGTGCTGTGGCCGCGCCGCGATACGTTCGGCGACCAGTGCGACGGAACCGCCATCGCCATGAAGGGCGACAGGCCCAGCAGGATCAGCGATTCCGCCTTGCCGGGCACGTAGCGGATCAGGGTGAAGACGCCGACCGCCACCGCCCCGCCCAACAGGAACCGGACCACGATCCCCCATTGCACGTGCCGCCGCCACAGCCACGCCCGCCAGCCGTTGGCGGTCATCTGCGTGATCCCGTGCAGCAGCATCGCCGAGGACACCGGCAGCAGCACCAGCAGCAGCCCCATCAGCACCATGCCGCCGGCCATGCCGAACAGGCCCGACAGGAACGAGGTCACCAGCGCCGCAAGGCCGAGTCCGAGGGTCAGGGGAACCGTCAGCATCCCGCTCATCCGAAAGTTTTCTTTGGCTGTGGACGGCATCATGCCCCTGGCGCGCTTGCGCCGCAAACGGGATTGTCTGATGCTGACCCCCAGGAAATGTTGGGGTGCGTGAGGGAGGGATCGGATGCGGCGCCTGCCATCGCTGAACGCCTTGCGGGCGTTCGAGGCCGCGGCCCGGCACGGCAGCTTCACCGGGGCGGCGGGCGAGCTGAACGTCTCGCAGGCCGCGGTCAGCCGCATGGTGCGGCTGCTGGAGGAGCGGATGGGCTTCCCGCTGTTCGAGCGGCGGGCCAACGCGCTGGAGCTGACCGACCGCGGGCGGGCGTTGCAGCCCGGCCTGACCGGCGCCTTCGACGCGATCGCGGACAGTGTGGAACGGGTCGCCACCATGCGCGACGGCCCGGTGCTGACGCTCGGGGTGGGCGCCACCTTCGCGGTGCGCTGGCTGATCCCGCGCCTGTCGGCCTTCCACGAGAGCCACCCCGACGTGGAGGTGCGCATCGCCACCGGCGGCGCCGGTGCGCCGATCCGCGAGGACTGGACCTGCGCCCTGCTGCTGGGCGACGGGCATTGGCCGGGCTACGAGGTGGAGGAGCTGTTCACCGCCGACATGCTGCCGGTCTGCGCGCCGGCCCTGGCGCGGAGCCTGCGCCGTCCGGAGGATCTGCTGTCGGCGACGCTGCTCTCGGTGTCGCACTGGGCGGACGACTGGCCGCACTGGTTCGCCTCGGCCGGGCTGACGCCGCCGGCCGCGAAGGGGCTGTCCTTCGGCAGCTACGCCATGACCTTGCAGGCGGCGGCGGACGGGGTAGGGGTGGCGCTGGGGGCGCGGCTCTACATCGCCGACGATCTGGCGGCGGGCCGGCTGGTCACGCCCTTCGCGCTGGCCGTGCCGATGGGGCGGGCGTGGTATCTGGTCTCGCGGCCGGCGCGGCACCGGGAGCCAGGCTTCACCGTTTTCCGCGACTGGCTGCGCGCCGCCGCCGGATCGCCGGAGCCCGAAAAGAAAAGACCGCCGGAGCGTGCCCCGGCGGTCTGAAGTCGCACTTTGGAGAAACGTCACTCGGCGGAACCACGCGCATGGTGCGGCCTGCCAACTGGGTTTCAAAGGATAACCGAACGAAAACACTTATACTAGTATATCACTGAGCGCGCAAGCCCTTTCGCTCACATGACGGCGCCCATCTGCCAGGGCGTGAACTCGTCGGAGCCGAAGCCCAGCTCCTCGCTCTTGGTCTTCCGACCCGACGCGGTGTCGAGGATGAGCTGGAAGATCGCCCGCCCGACCTCCTCGATGGTCGCGTCGCCGGTGGCGATGGGGCCGCAGTCGATGTCCATGTCGTCGGGCATCTTGCGGAACAGCGCCGTGTTGGTGGCGAGCTTCAGCGACGGCGTCGGCTTGCAGCCGAAGACGGAGCCACGGCCCGTGGTGAAGCACAGCACGTTGGCGCCGCCCGCCACCTGTCCCGTAGCCGACACCGGGTCGTAGCCCGGCGTGTCCATGAAGACGAGGCCCGGCCCGGTGATCGGCTCGGCGTAGCGCACCACCTCGACGAGGTTGGTCGTGCCGGCCTTGGCGACGGCGCCCAGCGACTTCTCCAGGATGGTGGTCAGGCCGCCCTTCTTGTTGCCGGGGGACGGGTTGTTGTTCATCTCGCCGCCGGTGCGGCTGGTGTAGTCCTCCCACCAGCGGATGCGCTCGACCAGCGCCCCGCCGACCGCCGGGCTGACGGCGCGGCGGGTCAGCAGATGCTCGGCGCCATAGACCTCCGGCGTCTCGCTCAGCACCGCGGTGCCGCCGTTGCGGATCAGCAGGTCCACGGCGTGGCCCAGCGCCGGGTTGGCGGTGATTCCCGAATAGCCGTCCGACCCGCCGCATTGCAGGGCCAGGATCAGGTGGCTGGCCGGCACGGTCTCGCGCGTCACGTCGTTGACGCGGGGCAGCAGGGCGCGGATGCGCTCCACGCTCGCCCGCACGGTGGCGGCGGTGCCGCCGCTCTCCTGGATCGCCAGCGTCTGCAGCGTGTCGCCGACGGTCAGCCCCTCGACCTCGACCAGCTTGTCGATCTGGTTCACCTCGCAGCCGAGGCCGAGCACGAGCACGGCGGCGAAGTTGGGGTGGCGGGCGTAGCCGGCGATGGTCCGGCGCAGCGCGTCGATGGCGTCGCCCTGCGAGCCCATGCCGCAGCCGTAGGAATGGGTCAGTGCGACCACCCCGTCGATGTTGGGGTAGGCGGCCAGCGCGTCGCCGCGGAACTGGTCGGCGATCATCCGCGCGGCGGTGGCCGAGCAGTTCACCGTGGTCAGGATGCCGATGTAGTTGCGGGTCGCCACGCGCCCGTCCGGGCGGACGATGCCCTGGAAGGTGGCGCGCTCCGCCTCCGGCACGAGGTCGGTGGGATGGACGTCGGCGCCGAAGGCGTAGTCGCGCTCGAAGCTGTCGCCGATGCCGATGTTGTGGACATGGACATGGTCGCCCGGCGCGATGGGGGCGGTCGCGAAACCGATGACTTGGTTGTACTTGCGCACCGGCTCGCCGACCGCGATGGCCTGCACCGCGACCTTGTGGCCGGAGGGGATCGTGGTCCGGGCGACGACGTCGGTGTCGGGCAGGGGGGTGCCCTCCGGCAGGTCGGCGCCGGCAACGACGACGTTGTCCGCGGGGTGCAGGCGGATGGTCAGCGATGCCATGGTGGTGGTCCTCTCATGGAGATTCCCTCTCCCCCCTGGGGAGAGGGGCAGGGTGAGGGGGATGCGCGTGGCGGGATGTCCGGCAAAAGCGCAACCCCCTCACCCGGCGCCGTTGGCGCCACCCTCTCCCCGGAGGGGAGAGGGGCTTCACGTCAGAGCTTGTAGGCCTTCTTCGCCAGCGTGTAGGCGAGATCCACCGCCACCTCCGCGGCCTCGTCCTCCTCCAGCCGGTGCTCGGCGACGAGGCGGGCCAGGAAGGCGCAGTCCACGCGGCGGGCCACATCGTGGCGGGCCGGGATGGAGCAGAAGGCGCGCGTGTCGTCGTTGAAGCCGACCGTGTTGTAGAAGCCGGCCGTCTCCGTGATCATCTCGCGGTAGCGGCGCATTCCCTCGGGGCTGTCGTGGAACCACCAGGCCGGGCCGACGCGCAGCGCCGGGTAATGGCCGGCCAGCGGCGCCAGCTCGCGGGCGTAGCTGGTCTCGTCCAGGGTGAACAGGATGATGGTCAGGTCGCGCTCGTTGCCGACGCGGTCCAGCAGCGGCTTCAGCGCCCGCACATACTCGGTGCCGGTCGGGATGTCGGCGCCCTTGTCGCGGCCGAAGCGCTCGAAGAGGTTCGGGTTGTGGTTGCGGAAGCTGCCGGGGTGGATCTGCATGACCAGCCCGTCGTCTAGGCTCATCTTGGCCATCTCGGTCAGCATCTGGCCGCGGAAGAGCTCCGCCTCGGCCGCCGTGATGGTGCCGCGCAGCGCCTTTTCGAAGAGCCGCTCGGCGTCGGCGTCCGACAGGTCCGCGGTGGTCGCCGTGGCGTGGCCGTGGTCGGTCGAGGTGGCGCCGCCGACCTCCTTGAAATACTGGCGGCGGTTGCGCAGGGCGGCGAGGTAGCCGGCCCAGGTGCCGGTGTTCTCACCGGACAGCGCGCCCAGCGTTTCCACATTGGCCTGGAAGCCCTCGAACTCCGGATCGACGACCGGGTCCGGGCGGAAGGCGGTGATGACGCGGCCCTTCCAGCCGCTCTCGCGGATGGCGCGGTGATGCTCCAGCGTGTCGAGCGGCGACTCCGTGGTCGCCAGCAGCTCGATGTTGAAGCGCTCGAACAGGGCGCGCGGCAGGAACTCCGGCTTCTGCAGGCAGGCGTCGATCTGGTCGAAGATGCGGTCGGCGCTGGCCCCGCTCAGCCGCTCCGTCACGCCGAACACCGTCTCAAAGGCGTGGTCGAGCCACATCCGCGTCGGGGTGCCGCGGAACAGGTGCCAGTTCTGGGCGAGCTGGCGCCAGATCTTGCGCGGGTCGCTCTCCACCGCCCCGCCGTCCGTGCGCGGCACGCCCAGGCCTTCCAACGCCACGCCCTGGCTGTAGAGCATGCGGAAGGCGTAATGGTCGGGCACCACGAACAGCGACGCCGGGTTCGGGAACGCCTCGTTCTTGGCGAACCAGGACGGGTCCGTGTGGCCGTGCGGACTGATGATCGGCAGGTGGCCCACCTCCGCGTACAGCCGGCGCGCGATGTCGCGCTGCGTGGGATCGCTGGGGAAGAGGCGGTCGGGGTGGAGCATCGTTCATCTCCGGAAAGAGGGATGCCGGACGGGGGTCCGGTGCCCATTTGAATGGGTGGTTCGGGTGCGGCGCGTGGTGCTGCGCCGGTGGCGCCCCGCATGTCGGAATATATTAATATATCAGTTCCGAATGCAAGGACTTTGTGCGTCCCGCCCACAAATCAGTCGGCGCGCCGCGCAATTCAAGGGGGCCGGCTCGGCGGGGCCGGTCAGAGGCGGCGCGAATCGTGGGCGGCGAAGTCCACAGCCCGCGGGCGGTAGCCGCTGGTGAAGAGGGGGGAGGAGATCACCATGTCGGCGGTCGCCTCGTTGCAGGCCATCGGGATGTTGTAGAGCGTGGCGAGGCGGGTCAGCGCCTTCACGTCCACGTCGTGGGGCTGGGCGGTCATCGGGTCGACGAAGAAGACGAGCAGGTCGATCCGGCCCTCCGCGATCATCGCGCCGATCTGCTGGTCGCCGCCCAGCGGACCGCTCTTCAGCGAGGTGATGTCCAGCTGGGGATGGGCCTCCCGGACCAGCCGTCCGGTGGTGCCGGTGGACCAGAAGACGTTGCCCTCCAGCGCGCGGATGTTGGCGCCGAGCCAGCCGATCAGGTCGGGCTTGCGGGCGTCGTGGGCGACGAGGGCGATGCGTTTGCGGTCCACGGTGAAAGTCCTTGCGGCTGTGCGCTCCGCGGTGGAGCTTCTTTCAATATACTAGTATACTTCCGGACGGTGCAACGCGCTTCCCGGTGGGACAAACTGGCGCGGAACCGGGGCGCCCCGCCGGGCCAAGGCGTTTGACCCACCGCGCCGGGTATTAGTATATTGCGATGAAGGGCGGACCGTCTGCGGCGTGAACCAGCGGGTTCGGCGCCGGCATCCCGGAGCACCGGCGCCCTTGAATCGTCCTGGCAGGAGCGGGTGTTGAAAAAGGCGGCGCAGACATCGACGGCGGATTCGGAACAGGCGGCGGGCGTCAAGGCGCGGACCCGGCGCCGCACGGCGGCGGCGGTCGCCCGCCCGGCCCAGCGCGGCACCACCGTGGCCGCCACGATCTACCGCGACCTGCGCAACGAGATCGTCTCGCTCCGCCGCAAGCCGGGCGAGCCGGTCGCCGAGAAGGTGATCGCCCAGGACTACGGCGTCAGCCGCACCCCGGTGCGCGAGGCCGTGCTGCGTCTGGCGGACGAGGGGCTGATCGAGATCTTCCCGCAATCGGGCACCTTCGTCTCCCGCATCCCGCTGGGCGCCCTGCCGGAAGCCATCGCCATCCGCAAGGCGCTGGAGGAGGCGACCGTCCGCTACGCCGCCAAGCGCGCCACCCGCAGCCAGATCGCCAAGCTGCGCGCCAATCTGGAACTCCAGCGCGAGATGGAGGCAGCCCAGAATTTCGAAGGCTTCCACCAGGCCGACGAGACCTTCCATGCGCTGCTGGCGGAGACCGCCGGCTACCCCGGGTTCTGGAACCTGACGCAGCAGGTGAAGGTGCAGGTGGACCGCTACCGCCTGTTGACCCTGCCGGTTCTGGGGCGTGTGCCGGACGTGATCGCCGAGCATTCGGTCATCATCGAGGCCATCGCCAACAACGACCCGGAGGCGGCGGCCAAGGCCATCGACCTGCATCTGGACTATCTCCAGGTCACCATCGCCGACGCGCAGAAGGCCAACCCGCTCTACTTCACCGCCCCCTCGGAGGACGAGGCCGAGCCGGTCTGACGCCGTTGTGCGCTCTTGGCTTTGGATTGCGGCTGATTTCTAATATATCAGTCACGTTCCTCCCAACACCGCGCAAGACAGCCAGGAGACCGCGATGCAATCGCTCTACCGCGCCGATCCGGCCCGCTACACGGGCATGACCTACCGCCGCAGCGGGCGGAGCGGGCTCGACCTGCCGGCCATTTCGCTGGGGCTGTGGCAGAATTTCGGCGGCACCGACGTGTTCGAGACCGGGCGCGCCGTGCTGCGCCGGGCCTTCGACCGCGGCGTCACCCATTTCGACCTCGCCAACAACTATGGCCCGCCGCCCGGGTCGGCCGAGGAGAATTTCGGGCGCGTCCTGGCGACCGACTTCAAGGCCCACCGCGACGAGATGATTGTTTCCACCAAGGCCGGCTACGACATGTGGCTTGGCCCCTATGGAAGCTGGGGCTCGCGCAAGTACCTGACGGCGAGCCTGGATCAGAGCCTCACGCGGATGGGGCTCGACTATGTGGACATCTTCTACTCGCACCGCGTCGATCCGCGCACCCCGCTGGAGGAGACGATGGGCGCGCTCGACCACGCCGTGCGACAGGGCAAGGCGCTCTATGTCGGTATCTCCTCCTACTCGCCGGAGATGACCCGGCGGGCGGCGGCGATCCTCAAGGACCTCGGCACGCCCTGCCTGATCCACCAGCCGTCCTATTCCATGCTGAACCGCTGGATCGAGGGCGGTCTGCTCGACGCGCTGGAAGAGACCGGGATTGGCTGCATCGCCTTCTCGCCGCTGGCCCAGGGCATGCTGACCACCAAGTATCTGAACGGCCAGCCCACCGACGCCCGCGCCGCCAAGGGCGGCACGCTCAAGGCGCATTTCCTGTCGCCGGAGAATCTGGAGCGCGTGCGCGCCCTGGACGCCATCGCCACACGGCGCGGCCAGACGCTGGCCCAGATGGCCATCGCCTGGGTGCTGCGCGACCCGCGGGTGACCTCCGCCCTGATCGGCGCCCGCAATGTGGAGCAGCTCGACAACTCGCTCGATGCGCTGAAGAACACCGCTTTCACGCCGGAGGAACTGGCCGAGATCGACCGCCACGCCGTCGATGGCGGTCTGAACCTGTGGCAGAACTCGTCGAACGCCGAAGCCGGCTGATCCATCGAAGGCAGACGTCATGAAAAAGGGCCGCGCCGGCATCCCGGCGCGGCCCTTTTTCATGACCCTCGGGACGTCGCTTCGCCGCATGGCGTGCCCGGTGTTGCCGATCCGGGGCCGCGCGGGCAACCCCGGCACAGCCGTGGCGCGAGCCCTTAAAGCAAATGAGAATCATTTTCAGTTTCAAAATTTGAGCGTGCTTGTGTATGTTCACAAACAACCTTCGCGCACCGCTTTTTGGGAGCTGGTCCCTTATCGGAGTCGTGAAGGCCGATGAGCGCAAGGACCGGTGGGGTGATAACCGCTCCTCCGACCGGGGGTCTTGGGCGCAAAAAATGAGAATGACTATTAATATCATTTGATGCCTGCGATCGATGCGGCGTGCCTGTGGGGGGCTTTATGAAGACGTGGAGTGGGCAGGGGCGTGCATGCCCGGCGAATCGGGGGTCGGTCTTGGACGGATTGAAACACGGGGCATCGCGGGCCGTCCTGCTTTGGGCGATCGCCCTGGCCGGACCGGGAATGCTGGCCGGCGACGCCGTGGCCCAGGATAGGGCTCCGGAGGCGAGCCCGCCCAAGGCGGAAGGACCGGCCGTCCTCGACGCCCTGATGGTCGAGGGAACGCCGCAGGCCCGCTACGACAGCCGCCTGTCCGACGTCGGCAGCCGGCTGAACAACGACATCACCGAGATCCCCCGCACGATCGACGTGATCCCCGAGCAGCTGTTGCAGGACCAGCATGCCCGCGAGATGGAGGAGGTTTACCGGTACTTCCCCAACGTCGTGAACAACGATGGTTACGGCGGAACGCGCGAAGACTACATCATCCGCGGCTTTCGTCGCCGTGACGATGTCTACCGCAACGGCGTGCGTTTGAAGAGCAACAGCCGCATCGATCCCAGCACGATCGAAAGCATCCAGATCATCAAGGGGCCGGTGTCCGACATCGGCCAGATGACGCCGGGCGGTCTGGTCAACATCACCACGAAGAAGCCGAGCTGGACCGCGCGCAACCACCTGGAGACCAATTTCGATTCGTATGGCGAGCGGCAGGCCATGTTCGACAGCACGGGCCCGCTGTCGGAGTCCTTCGCATACCGCATCGTCGGCAGCGCCGAATCGAGCGACAGCTTCCGTGACGACACGCTGGTCCAGCGCCAGTTCCTCGCCCCGACCCTGAGCTGGATCGGCGCCGACGGAGCCAGCGTGACGGTGGGCTACGAGTTCAGCAAGGACAAGCGGCCGCTCGACCGCGGCTTCATCACCTATCCGACCGGCGGCGGCCGCCGCGCCGTCGCCGACGTCGCGCGCTCGACCCGCTACGACGCCGGCTTCACCAAGCGGGATTCCACCTACCATCAGGGCGAGGTCGACGTCGCGATCCCGCTGCGGTCCGACCGGTGGATGCTCGAAGGCAAGCTGTTCTACAACCATGAGCGCACCGACGAGATCCACACCGAGGTGCGCAGCATCCAGTCGAACGGGCTGCTGGTCCGCCGGGTCGAAGGCAACGACGACCGCAACCTGGACACGTTCTTCGGCCGGCTGCAGACCCGGGGCGAGTTCGAGGCCCTGCTGCCGGTCAAGGTCGCGACGGGCATCGAGTACCGCCGCCAGAAGGAAAGCTGGATCAATTACACCGGCGCCGACCAGGTGGGCGGGACCGTGGCCAACCCGGCGAGCTGGCGGCTGATCGACAACAGCGCGCGGCCGACGGCGCGGACGGCGCGCCGGGTCGAACAGACCGACTTCGGTCCCTTCGTCCAGGCCGACATCGCCCTGCTGCCGACGGTGACCCTGACGCTGGGCGGCCGTTACGAACTCTCCAAGGGCAGCGCGCGCGTCGAGAATCTGCTGGGCCGCGGCACCACGGTCGGCTCCTATCCGGTCGACCGCAACCTGACCAAGACCGCCGGGGTGATGTGGAAGGCGATGGAGGACGTCTCCTTCTTCGCCAACTACGCCGACACCTTCCAGCCGCACAATTTCTACAACGGCGACACCCAGGTCTTCCCGGCGGAGAAGGGGCGCCAGTACGAGGTCGGCTCCAAGATCAACCTGATGGGCGAGCGGCTGTTCATGACCGCGGCCCTGTTCGACATCAAGCAGAGCAACGTCGTCGAATCGTCCAACGGCGTCGCCGTGCTGACCGGGGGGCAGAGGTCGCGCGGCGCCGAGCTGTCGGTGGTCGGCAACCCGGTCGAGGGCTGGAACATCCGCGCCGCCGTCGGCTATGTCGATGCCGAATTGGAGAGCGTCGACCGGACCATCGACGGCAACCGGCCGACGAACGTCCCGACCCACAACGCGAGCCTGTGGTCAAGCTACGAGTTCAAGGACCCGTCGAGCCCGCTGGTCGGCCTTGGCCTGGGGGCGGGCGTGACGCTGGTCGGCAACCGTTACGGCGATGCCCAGCACAGCTTCGAACTGGGCAGCTACACGCTGGTCGACACCGGCGTCTGGTATTACATCCCGGTCGGCGAGAAGAAGGTCCGCCTGGACCTCGGCGTCAAGAACCTCACCGACAAGTCCTACCTGACCGCGTCGGGCGGCACCTACCGGGTGTCGGCGGGGGCGCCGCGCACCGTCTATGGCGGCGTCAGCTTTGACTTCTAGGCGGCATCCGCTCGACCGGCGCGACCGCCGCCGGCTGTGGGGCGTCCTCTGGGCGCTCCAGGCCGTGCTGCTCGCCGTGGCGGTCGTCAGCCTGGGGTGGGAGGCCGGCCTGTTGCTCGGGGTGATGGAGGCGGGGCTGATCGGCAGCGCGCTGACCGCCCTCCTGCGCGAGCCGCCCCGGCCGGAGCGGCGGCGATGACACGGGATGCCCTCCGCGTCCTCCTGGTCTCGCTGGTCGGCCTGCTGGTCGGTCTGCCGCTGTCGCTGGCGGCCGTCTCCGGCCTGTGCGCCGCGGCCGGGGTCGCCGGGGTCGATCGTGTCCACATCGTGATGGTGGCCGGGCCCGTCGTCTGGACATGCCTGTTGTTCGTCATGCTGTGGATCGCCGGTCCGCGGCCGGCCAAGCCGCAAAGCGGCCGCAAGGACCTCAGCCGTTAGGGAAGGCCATGCTCAGCCAGTCAGCGTCCGCGCGCCTGTTGTCGATCCACCGCCTGATCAGCCTGCTGTTCTGCCTGTTGATCTCCTGGTCGCTGTGGACCGGGGTGCTGGCGTTCTACGCCGATTTCGTGCGTCCCTGGATGATGCCGGGTCTGGCGGAGGCCGCCGGACGGCCGCTTCCCACCGCGGCCGAGGCATTGCGCGCGGTTGCGGCGCGCCACGCCGTCGGTCTCGACTGGACCATGATGGCACCGACGCCGTTGCGCGACTTCTTCATTGTCTCGGGCCGCTTCGGAGAGGGCGCGCCCCTGACGAATCTGATGGTGAATCCCGCCGCCGACGTCATGGCGCCGTGGAACGGCGTGCTGACCGACTCCCTGTTCCGCCGCATCCACACCGACCTGCTGCTGCCCAAGCCCTACGGGCGCTTCCTGATGGGCGTGGCGGGCGTTCTGATCGTCCTGCTCGTCGGGACGGGCCTGTTCATCCACGGCAAGGTGATCGCCGAGGCGTGGAGCTGGCGCCGCCGGTCCCGCCTGATCGACCTCAGCGACGCGCACAAGCGGTTTGGTTTCTGGCTGATCCCGTACCTGTTCCTCATGGGGTTGAGCGGCGGCATTCTCGGGCTGAAGGTGGCCAGCCAGCCGCTCGACGCGGTGCTGCAGGCCGGTGGAAGCCCGCAGGCGGCCCGCGCCCTGCTGAGCGATGACGGCGACGCTCCCGCAGCCCCGGGGCGCAGCGTGACCGACGTGGTGCCGGACGGGCTGGCCCTGTGCCTCGACGGTTTCGCGGAGCGCTTTCCCGACAGCCGCATCGGGCGCCTGCAGCGGCAGGGGGACCGGCTGATGGTCGAGGGCATCCCCCGTGGACGGCTCACCTGGGCGGGCGAGGGGGCCGGCAGCCTGCGCGCCATGTGCAGCCTTGCCGACGGGACGATCGGCACCGTGCGCGATTCCCGTGACGGCGGCTGGGGGGGCGTGGTGGAAAGCGCGCTGCGGCCACTGCACTACGCCCGCTTCGGCGGTGCCGGCACGGCGCTGATCTATTGCCTGCTCGGCGTTCTGTGCCTGTGGATCGTGGATTCCGGCATGAAGCTGCTCTGGTTGCGGGCGGCGAAGGAGGAGCGGCGGCCGCAGGACCAACTCACCCTGTCCCGCCGCTTGTTCAATGCCAACAACGCGCTCTATCTGCTGCTGCCGTTGCTGCTGCTGGCCGACAATCTGCTGACCGGCGCGACCCATGGCGGAATTCTGTTCGCCGCGTCGGCGTCGGTGATCCTGTTTTATCTGCTGCCCTGGCTGGATCGCCGGCGCGCGTCGCTGGAGCGGGTGGCCCTGCCCATGCTCGCCCTGGCCTACGCCGGTTTGCCGCTTTTGCGGCTGGGGCTCTCTCCGGCCGTACCCTGGTTCGGGGTGACGGCGGTGATGGTGGTGGATGGGACGGCCCTGCTGATCGGAGCCTGGCTTGCCGCCGTCGCCTTCCGGCGACAGCGGCAGGGAAGCGTCCTTCCAGAGCGGGAGCGGGCGGACCGTCGCCTCAGCGCATGAGGAGATGGGGGAGCCAGAGGGAGAAGGCCGGGACGTACGTGACGAGGAGGAGGGTGACGAACAGGGCGCCGTA
This sequence comes from Azospirillum brasilense, assembly GCF_007827815.1. Taxonomy (GTDB): domain Bacteria; phylum Pseudomonadota; class Alphaproteobacteria; order Azospirillales; family Azospirillaceae; genus Azospirillum; species Azospirillum brasilense_C. The sequence goes on along the minus strand of NZ_VITH01000009.1, from coordinate 184,841 downwards.
GAAGGGGAGGATGGAGCGCATGACCTGCCCGACGGAGATCTCGCCGATGGCGCAGCCGATGAACTGGGTGGTGCCGACCGGCGGCGTGTTGAGGCCGAGCGCGCAGTTGATCAGCATGACGATGCCGAACTGCACCGGGTCCATGCCGTACTGCATGGCGATGGGCAGGAAGATCGGCGTGCAGATCAGGATCGTGCTCGCCATGTCCATGAAGGTGCCGAGCAGGAACAGGATGATGTTGATCAGCAGGAAGATGACCAGCGGGTTGGTCGAGATGCCGGCCATCAGCTCGCCGGTGATCTCGGCCACCTGATACAGCCCCATGATGTACTGGAACATCGTCGAGACGCCGATCAGCAGCAGGACCACGCCGGTCGTTTTGACCGTCTTGGCGGCCGCCGCCAGGAAATGCTCCCAGGTCAGCGTGCGGTAGACGAAGGTGGTGAGCAGCAGCGCGTAGATCACCGCGATGGAGGCGGACTCGGTGGCGGTGAAGACGCCCGACGTGATGCCGGCCAGGATGATGACGACGATGAGCAGGCCGGGGGCAGCGGCGGCGAAGGAGCGGCCCAGGATGGACCAGCCGGGGAAGGTGCCGGGGGGATAGCCGCGCTTGACCGCGACGTAGTAGGCGGCACCCAGGTTGCAGACCATCAGCAGCAGGGCCGGGACGATGCCCGCGGCGATCAGCGCGCCGATGGAGGCTTTGCCGCCGGCGGCCAGCGCGTAGATGATCATGTTGTGGCTGGTCGGCATCAGCGCGCCGACGAGAGCGGCGTGGGTGGTGACGTTGACGGCGTAGTCGGCGTGGTAGCCCTCGCGCTTCATCATCGGGATCATCACCGCGCCCATGGCCGAGACGTCGGCGACGGGGGAGCCGGCGACGCCGCCGAACAGCGTGCAGGCGACGACGTTGGACATGCCGAGGCCGCCGCGGATGTGGCCGACCATGTTCTTGGCGGTGGCGACGATCTTGTCGGCGACGCCGCCGTGGAGCATCAGCTCGCCGGAGAAGACGAAGAAGGGGATGGCGAGGAAGGAGAAGACGTTCATGCCGGACATCATCTGCTGGAAGATGACGGCGACGGGGAGGCCCTCGTAGAGGATGGTGCAGAGCGCCGACAGGCCGATGGCGAAGGCGACCGGGATGCCCAGGACGAGGAAGCCGAAGAAGCTGATGGAAAGGATGGTCAGTTCCATGACGGCGCGACCTCCTCGCCGCGGATGATGGCGACGACGTGTTCGATGGCGAAGAGCACGATCAGGACGCCGGAGAGCACGAGCGGGATGTAGCGGACGGCTTCGGAGACGTGCAGGTTGGGGATGTAGTAGGCGGCGACGGAGGTGCCGAGGACCCAGCCGTTGTAGGCCATGCAGGCGCCGAAGACGCCGACGAGGGCGTAGATGACGATCTCGACCTTGCGGCGGATGGCGTCGGGCAGCATGACGAGGAAGGATTCCAGGCCGATGTGGCCGGCGTCGCGGACGCCGACGGCGGCGCCGATGAGGGTGACGTAGAGGACCAGCACGATGGCCAGGCTCTCCGCCCAGGTCGGCGAGTCGTTCAGCACGTAGCGGCCGAAGACCTGATAGAACACCACACAGACGATGGCCATCAGGCCGACCATCGCCACGCACATCCCCGACCATGCCAGCCGCGCGTTCACCCGCGTCAGCAGGCCCGCGCTCTGCGGGGGGCTGTGATCCATTGCTTGCAGCTCGATTTCCATGCCGCCGGCTCCCCTCAAAGGACGCGGCGCCGCCCTTCGGTCCGCCGAAGGGAAGCGCCGCGTTCGACTGTGCTTACTTCGTGTCCTGGATGCGCTTCACGAGGCCGTCCAGCTTCGGCGTGCTCGCGAACTGCTTGTAGACGGGAGCCATCGCGTCGATGAACTCCTGCTTGTTCGCGACCTCGACGATCTGGGCGCCGGCCTTCACGACGACTTCCTTGGACTTCATCTCACGCTCGTCCCACAGCTTGCGCATGTAGGGCACGGAGTCCTTGGCGGCCTTGCGGATGGCGGCCTGGTCGTCCTTGGACAGGCGGTCCCACGAGACCTTGGAGAAGACCAGCACTTCCGGCGCCATCGCGTGCTCGGTCAGGGTGAAGTACTTGGCGGCCTCGAAGTGGCGCGAGGACTCGTAGGACGGGTAGTTGTTCTCCGCCGCGTCGACGATGCCGGTCTTCAGCGCGGTGTAGACCTCGCCGAAGGGCATCGGCGTGGCGTTGGCGCCCAGCGCCTGGATCATGGCGACGAACAGGTCGGACTGCTGGACGCGGATCTTGGCGCCCTTCATGTCAGCCAGCGTCTTGTAGGGCTTGGCGGCCGAATACATGCTGCGCGAGCCGCTGTCGTAGAAGGCCAGGCCGACCATGCCCTGGCTTTCCATGGCGGCCAGGATCTCGTCGCCGATCGGGCCGTCCAGCACGGCGCGCATGTGCTCGGTGGAGCGGAAGATGAAGGGCAGGGCGGTGACCATCGTCTCCGGGACGACGTTGTTCAGCGGCGCGACGTTGATGCGCATCATGTCGAGCCCGCCGATCTTCAGCTGCTCGATGGTGTCCTTCTCGGTGCCGAGCGCGCCGTTCGGGTAGACCTTCACGCCGAGCTTGCCGCCGGTCCGCTCCTTCAGGAGCTTGTCGACGTACTTCACGGCCTCGACGGTCGGGTAGTCGGCCGGGTGGATGTCCGCGGAGCGGAAATCGCGGGCCACGACCGGGGTGGCGAGCAGGGTGCAGGCCGCGCAGGCGGCGAGAAGGGCGGCGCGGATACCGCGGGTCGAAAGATGCATAGCGTGTCCTCCTGGCGATTGTTCGGCAGCTTCAGGCTGGTTCTTTGGTTTGGACGGTTGGGTCCGGGAGCCGTCCGGCGCGTGTTCCCGCGCGCCGGACGGCGGGTGATGTCAGGGGTGATCCGTCAGGCGAGGAAGTCCTCGCGCGGGGGTGTGAAGATGTCGAGCAGGACTCCCGGCTCCAGCGCCACGACGCCGTGCAGGGCGTTGGACGGCACCATGTAGCCGTCGCCGGTGCCCAGCCGCCGGGTGACGCCCTCGATGGTGACGTCGAAGGCGCCCTTCTCGACCACGGCGCACTGGACGTGCGGGTGGCGGTGCTGCGGCCCGATGGCGCCGGTCTCGAACTCCACGCGCACCATCATCATGGCGTCGTTGTGGCCGAGGATCTTGCGGCGCACCCCGGCGCCCAGGTCCTGCCACGCCACCGCCTCGTCGATCACGAAAACGTCCGTGCTCATCCTCGTCTTCCCTTTACTGCTACCGGCGACTCGTCAGCGGGCGAGCCAGCCGCCATCCACCGGCAGGATCGTGCCGTGGACGTAATCGGACGCATCGGACGCCAGGAACACCGCGGGACCGCCCATATCGGCGGGCTCGCTCCAGCGTCCGGCGGGGATGCGGGCCAGAATTTCGGCGTTGCGGCGCTCGTCGGCGCGCAGCGCGGTGGTGACGCTGGTCGCGACGTAGCCCGGCGCGATGGCGTTCACGTTGATGCCCTTGCCGGCCCATTCGTTGGCGAGCAGCCGGGTGATCCCGGCGATGCCGCTCTTCGACGCCGCGTAGGAGGGCACGCGGATGCCGCCCTGGAAGGACAGCATGGACGCGATGTTGATGATCTTGCCCTTCCGCCCGTTGCCCAGCGCGTAGCGCCCGAAGGCCTGGCAGAGGAAGAAGACCGACTTCAGGTTCACGTCCATCACCGCGTCCCAGTCGGCCTCGGTGAAGTCCAGCGGGTCGTCGCGGCGGATCAGCCCGGCGTTGTTGACCAGGATGTCCAGCCCGCCGAGCGTGCCGACCGTCTCCTCCATCAGTGCGGGGACCGGGGCGATGCTCGACAGGTCGGCGGGGATGGCGGCGAAGCGGCGGCCCAGCCCCTCGACCAGCGCCCGCGTCTCATCCGGCGGGGTGCGCCCGGCCACGGCGACGTCGGCGCCGGCCCGCGCCAGGGCGACCGCGATGGCCTGCCCGATGCCGCCGTTGCCGCCGGTGACCAGGGCGGTCTTGCCGGTGAGGTCGAAGGGGTTGGTCATGACGGGGTGCTTTCTTTCTTCGTCTTCGACGGGTCGTCCGGCTGCGCGCCGGAGAAGAAGAAGGGGTTGGCCCCCTGGGTGTTCGGAACGGACTCCAGCAGGGCGCCGAGATGGATCGTCATCAGCCGCTCCGCCTCGGCCGGGTCGCGCGCGGCGATGGCGTCGACGATGCCGCCGTGCTCGGCCAGCACATGCGGGATGCGGCCGGGCTCCGGCAGGGTCAGGCGGCGGTAGCGGTCCACCTGCATCTTCACCTGCTGGGCCATGTTCCACAGGCCGGGGAAGCCGGCGATCTCGGAAATCAGGCTGTGGAACGCCTCGTCCGCCTCGTGGAAGCCGTCGAGGTCGCCCGCCGCCATCGTCTCCTGCTGGAGCAGGATGTTGGCCCGCAGCGCTGCGATCTGGCTGCGCGCGGCACGGACGGCGGCGTAGCGGACCGCGGTGCATTCCAACGAGGTGCGGATCACCACCGCTTCGGGCAGGGCGTTGACCGGGATGCGGGCAACGAAGGTGCCGGACTGCGGGAAGATCTCGACCAGCCCGTCGTCGGCCAGCCGCAGCAGAGCCTCACGCACCGGTGTGCGGCTGACGCCGAAGGACTCCGCGACGTGCTTCTCCACAATGGGCTCCCCCGGCTTGCGCCGCATGGCCACGATGTCCCCGCGCAGCGACCGGTAGATCTCCGCGGTGGCCGTGGCGCGGGCGGACAGGCGCGGTTCCTTCGCGGTTCCCAAAACGGTTTTGGGCGCCTTGCCGGGCACGGTCCCCGGAGCGGTTCCGGGCGGTTGGGCGTCCAGGGCGGGCCTGGAGGTCGAAGCCATTGCAGTCCTCCCCATGCGCCGGCCCGTGCCCCATCCGAGGCCGTTCCGTGCTGTTCCTTGAGAAAGAGCATATTAATATATCAGCGCGTCGCGCAAGCCGATTTTGAGGAAGGGGCGAACATTTTTTCAGGGAGGAGGGAAGGCGGCGATGCCGGAGAGTTCCGCCAGCGCAAGCGGCCTCCGGGCGTTCCGATGTTGCGGCTGGAGCCGGTGTGTGTTTGCGTGGCGTTCGCCCGGAGATTGCGAGGATATCCATGCCGCATGAGATGCACGAGGCCAATCGCAGGTCCTGGAACGCAGCAACCGTTGCGCACAACAGCCACAAAGGCGATCAGGCCGATTTCTTTCGGAAGGGCGGCAGCACGCTTTACGATGAAGAGTTGACTCTGCTTGGTGACATTGCCGGCATGGATCTCCTGCACCTTCAGTGCAACGCCGGGCAGGACAGCGTGAGTCTCGCGAATCTTGGCGCCAGGGTGACCGGTGTCGACATCTCCGACGAGGCCATCGATTTCGCCTCCCGGCTTTCCGATGAAAGCGGCATTCCCGCCCGCTTCGAGCGTGAGGACCTGTTCGAATGGTTCGAGCGGGCGACCAGGGACGGGCGGACGTTCGATCGCGTCTTCGCCTCCTATGGAACCATCTGCTGGCTGTCCGACATCGACACATGGGCGCGGGGCATCTCTTCTGTGCTCAGGCCGGGGGGACGCTTCGTCCTTGTGGAATTTCACCCCTATGCCATGGTTTTCGATGAGCAATGGCAGCCGCACTACGATTACTTCCGAACCGAGCCCATCAGGGAGTCCGGGGTCGGCGATTACGTGGCAGAGTCGGGCGGCGGCTTGGCTCTTGACGGTTATCAGGCCGGAATTGAGGGCTTCGTCAATCCGCACCCTTGTTTCGAGTTCTACTGGGGGATCGGCGACGTCGTGTCAGCGCTCATCCGAGCCGGACTGACTCTCGACCGGTTGGTCGAGTATCCCTACTCGAACGGTTGGCGCGGTTTCGAGGGCATGCGTGCGCTTGACGGCAAGCGCTGGAAGCCGCCGGAGACTATGCCCAGCATTCCGCTCATGTATGGGGTGGCAGCAAGCAAATGAAGCGTCGCCCGCGCTCTCTGCCTGCGCGCGACCGCCTCTTGACAGCGCCTCGCTCCACCCGCTCGGCGGCGCGCCCGGCCATCCCGCTGGCCAGTCCGTTCGGCGGGATGGCGCGCTTCCGGTCCTCCTGGAGTCAGTGATTGTCGCGCGGGATGCCCATGGTCTGGGCGACGCGCTGGTACTTGACGGCGGGCTTCAGCACCATGCCCTCGTCGAGCTGGTCGACGATGCCGCGCTGGATCTCCTGCCAGGGCGTCTGCGACGGCGGGATCGGATAGCCGCCCGCGGCCTCCAGCGCGGCGCGGCGGTCGGCCAGCTCGCCCTCGGAAATCAGGATGTCGGCGCTGCCGCGGCGCAGGTCGATGCGCACCCGGTCGCCGCTGCGCAGCAGGGCCAGCCCGCCGCCCGCCGCCGCCTCTGGGGACGCGTTGAGGATGGAGGGCGATCCCGACGTGCCGGACTGGCGGCCGTCGCCGATGCAGGGAAGGGAATGGACACCCTGTTTGATCAGCGTGGCGGGGGGCCGCATGTTGACCACCTCCGCCGCCCCTGGATAGCCGATGGGGCCGGTGCCGCGGATGACCAGGATGGTGTAGGCGTCGATGCCCAGGTCGGGGTCGTCGATGCGGTGATGGTAGTCCTCCGGCCCGTCGAAGACGACGACCTTGCCCTCGAACGCCTCCGGGTCCTGGGGGTTGGACAGGTAGCGTTCGCGGAACTCGTCGGAGATGACGCTGGTCTTCATGATGGCGGCGCCGAACAGGTTGCCACGCAGCACCACGAAGCCGGCGTTGGGCATCAGCGGCTCGTCGATGGGGTGGATCACCCGCGTGTCGAGGATCGGCTGGTGGCGGCAGTTCTCGCCGATGGTCCGGCCGTTGACGGTGGGCGCCCCCTCGCGGATCAGCCCCTTGCCCATCAGCTGGGCGACGACCGCGGGCACCCCGCCGGCGCGGTGGAAGTCCTCGCCCAGATACTCGCCGGCCGGCTGGAGGTTGACCAGCAGCGGCACGTCGTGCCCGTGGGTCTGCCAATCCTCCACCGTCAGCGGCACGCCGATGTGCTTGGCGATGGCGTTGATGTGGATCGGAGCGTTGGTCGAGCCGCCGATGGCGGAGTTGACGACGATGGCGTTGAGGAAGGCGTCGTGGGTCAGGATGTCGGAGGGCTTGAGGTCTTCGCGGACCATCTCGACGATGCGCTTGCCGGTCTCGTAGGCGGCCTGCTGGCGCTCGCGGTAGGGGGCGGGGATGGCGGCGGAGCCGGGAAGCTGCATGCCCAGCACCTCGGCCAGCGAGTTCATCGTGGAGGCCGTGCCCATCGTGTTGCAGTAGCCGGTCGAGGGGGCCGACGACGCCACCAGCTCGATGAAGCCCTGATAGTCGATCTCGCCGGCCGCCATCATCTGGCGCGCTTTCCACACGATGGTGCCCGAGCCGGTGCGCTCGCCGCGGAACCAGCCGTTCAGCATCGGGCCGACCGACAGGGCGATGGCCGGGATGTTCACGGTGGCCGCCGCCATCAGGCAGGCGGGGGTGGTCTTGTCGCAGCCGATGGTCAGCACCACCCCGTCGAGCGGGTAGCCGTGCAGCACCTCGACCAAGCCGAGATAGGCGAGGTTGCGGTCGATCGAGGCGGTCGGCCGCTTGCCGGTCTCCTGGATCGGGTGGACGGGGAACTCGATGGCGATGCCGCCGGCGGTGCGGATGCCCTCGCGCAGCCGTTCGGCCAGGACCAGATGGTGCCGGTTGCAGGGGCTGAGGTCGGAACCGGTCTGTGCGATCCCGATGATCGGCGCGCCCGACTGCAGCTCTTCCCGCGTCAGCCCGAAATTCAGGTAACGCTCCAGATAGAGCGCGGTCATGTCGGGGTTGTCGGGGTTGTCGAACCACGCGCGCGACCGCAGCCGCCGGCCGGAGCCGATTTCCGGGTGCTGGGGAGAGGGCTTCGTATCGGACATGTCGGCACCAATTCGGGTTGGGGGCGCGGACCGGGGGCGGCCGGCGCCGGGGTCGTTCGGAGCCTCGTTCGGGGCGTCGTTGGGAGTCGGCCGGGCGGTGCGCCCGGCGCTTTACCAGTGAAAGGCGTCGGCGGTGCGCCAGCGCCCGACCAGACAGGCGTCGGCGACCAGTTGCAGCGGACGGGCGTCGACGTCGCCGGCCGTGTCCGCGATCAGATGGTGGAAGCGGCGGTAGATGCCCTGGTACTCGGCGTCGGGTTCGGCCAGCACGGGCACGCCGTTCACGCTCAGCCGCGTCCCGCCGTGGGTCAGGTCGAGCCGTCCATTCTCCGTCTCGATGGCGATGGTCCAGGTCTGCTCGCCCTCCTGGAGGAAGTCGAAGGCGGCGGTGACCGTTCCGACGGCGGAGCCCGCAACGCCTTCCATCCTCAGCGTCGCGGCGATGGGCGTGTCGCGGTTGGCGGGGACCCGCAGCTCGGCGTCGCGGACGACGACGGGGGCCGGCAGGATCTCGGTCAGGATCGACAGGGCGTTGATGCCCGGATCGAAGACGCCGAAGCCCCCCGCCGCGAAGATCCAGTCCTGGCCGGGATGCCAGCGGCGCACGTCCTCCTTCCAGGTGATGGCGGCGTGACGGACGGTGGCGCCGGCCAGCCGCCGCCGCGTCTCCTCGACCGCCGCGTTGAAGCGGGAGTGCCACGCGGCGAACAGCGTGCGCTTGGCGCCCTCCGCCGCGTCGAGCAGGAGGCGCAGCTCCGTCAGGGTGGCGGCCGGCGGCTTCTCGATCAGGACATGCTTGCCGGCGCACAGCGCCTCCACCGTCAGGGCGTGGCGGACGGCGGGCGGCGTGCAGATCGCCACGGCGTCGAGGCGGGGCAGGGCGGCCAGCATCTCCCCCTGGCTGCGGAAGACCGGCACGTCGCCGAGCCCGGTTTCCTCCGGGGTGGCGCCGTGCGGGCTGACCACCGCGGCGAGACGGAACAGGCCGGTGGCGGCGATGGCCGGGACATGCTGGTCGCGGGCGATCTTGCCGAAGCCGACAATGCCGAGTGTGAGCGGGCCGGGGGGAAGGGGGGTGGGACGGGTCATGACGGTCCTCACGCCTTGTTCTTGTTGTAGACGTCGATGGTGACGGCGGCGAGCAGCACCATGCCCTTGATGACCTGCTGCCAGTCGATGCCGATGCCCAGGATCGACATGCCGTTGTTCATCACGCCCATGATGAAGGCGCCGATCACCGCCCCGGTCACCCGGCCCACCCCGCCCGACGCCGACGCGCCGCCGATGAAGCAGGCGGCGATCACGTCCAGCTCGAACGAGACGCCGGCCTTCGGCGTGGCGGTGTTCAGCCTCGCGGCGAAGATCAGCCCGGCCAGCGCCGCCAGCACCCCCATATTGACGAAGGTGTAGAAGCTGAGCCGCCGGGTGTCGATGCCGGACAGCTTGGCCGCCTTCTCGTTGCCACCCAGCGCGTAGACGCGCCGCCCCACCGTGGTGTTGCGGGTGACGAAGCTGTAGAGCGCGATCAGCACGCTCATGATGATCAGCACGTTGGGCAGGCCGCGGTAGGAGGCCATCAGCTGCCCGACATAGATCAGCACGGCGGCCAGCGCGACGTTCTTCGCCACGAACAGCGGCAGCGGCTCCTGCTCGATGGCGACGCTCTGCCGGCGCAGGCGCGCCCTGGTGTTCATCGCCACCAGCGCGGCGGCCACGGCCGCGCAGAGCAGCAGGCTGGTCAGGTGGAACTTGCCCAGGTTGAAAGCGTCCAGCGCCAGGAAGTCCGGGATGAAGCCGGAGCTGAGGCGTTGGAACTCCACCGGGAAGGGGCCGACCGACTGACCGGCCAGCAGGATCAGGCACAGGCCGCGGAAGACCAGCATGCCGGCCAGCGTCACGATGAAGGAGGGGATGCGCAAATAGGCGACCCAGAAGCCCTGCACCGCCCCGATCGCCGCCCCGGCCAGCAGACACAGCAGCGTCGTGGTGACGAAGTCCAGGTGAAGCCGCACCATCAGCGTCGCCGCCAGCGCGCCGATGAGGGCGACGACCGAGCCCACCGAGAGATCGATGTGCCCGGCGACGATCACCAGCAGCATGCCCAGCGCCATGATGACGATGTAGCTGTTCTGCAGCACGAGGTTGGTCAGGTTCAGCGGCTGCAGCAGCGTGCCGTCGGTCATGTACTGGAAGAACAGGACGATGGCGACGAGCGACAGCAGCATGCCGTACTCGCGCATGTGCGCCTTCACGAACCGTCCCATGGACACCCGCGGGCCGCGCGCCGGAAGGTTGAGTTCGGCACTCATGGCAGAGCCTCCCCGGACATCAGCGTCTCGCCGGAGCGCATGATCGCTCCCATGATTTTCTCCTGGCTGGCTTCGGCCGCCGGCATCTCGGCGACCATTTCACCGGCGTTCATCACATAGATGCGGTCGGCGACGCCCAGCAGCTCCGGCATCTCCGAGGAGATCAGCACGACGCCCCGGCCCTCGGCGACCAGCTGGTTGATGATGGTGTAGATCTCGTACTTGGCGCCGACGTCGATGCCGCGGGTCGGCTCGTCGAGGATCAGCACCTGCGGGTCGGCGAACAGCCACTTGCTGAGCACGACCTTCTGCTGGTTGCCGCCCGACAGGTTGACCGTCTCCTGGAACACGTCGGCGCAGCGGATGCGCAGCCGACGCCGGAACTCCTCGGCCACCTGGACCTCCTGCTCATGGTCGATGACCCAGCGCTTCGCCACCCCCTTGAGGTTCGCCAGCGTGACGTTGTGGCGGATGTCGTTGTCGAGCACGAGGCCGAGATGCTTGCGGTCCTCCGTCGCGTAGGCGAGGCCGTTCGCCATGGCCCGGCTGATGGTGGAGACGTCGATCTCCCGCCCGTCGAGGAAGGCCTGCCCGCGGATGTTGCGGCCGTAGGAGCGGCCGAACAGGCTCATCGCGAACTCGGTGCGGCCGGCGCCCATCAGCCCGGCGATGCCCACCACCTCGCCGCGGCGGACGGTCAGGTTCACGTCGCGGACGATGCGCCGGCCGGGATGGGCCGGGTGGTCGGCGCTCCACCCCTTCACCTCGAACAGCACCTCGCCGGGTACGGTAGTCCGTTTGGGGTAACGGTCGGACAGGGCGCGCCCAACCATGCCGCGGATGATGCGGTCCTGGCTGACCACGGCCTCGCGGCAGTCCAGCGTCTCCACCGTCGTGCCGTCGCGCAGGATGGTCACCCGGTCGGCGACCTTGGCGATCTCGTTCAGCTTGTGCGAGATGAGGATGGAGGCGATGCCGCGCGCCTTGAAGCGCAGCAGCAATTCCAGCAGGGCGTCGCTGTCGCTCTCGTTCAGGCTGGCGGTCGGCTCGTCCAGGATCAGCAGCTTGACCTCCTTGGACAGCGCCTTGGCGATCTCCACGAGCTGCTGCTTGCCGACGCCGATGTCGGTGATCAGGGTCTCCGGCGGGTCGTGCAGCCCGACGAGGCGCAGCAGCTCCCGCGCCCGCAGCGTGGCGGCGTCCCAGTCGATCACGCCACGGCTCGCCTGCTCGTTGCCGAGGAACAGGTTCTCGGTGATCGACAGCAGGGGAACCAGGGCGAGTTCCTGGTGGATGATGATGATGCCTTGCCGCTCGCTGTCGGCGATGCCGCGGAAGGCCTGAGGCTGGCCGCGGAAGCGGATCTCGCCGTCGAAGCTGCCTTGCGGGTAGACCCCGCTCAGCACCTTCATCAGCGTCGACTTGCCGGCGCCGTTCTCGCCGATCAATGCGTGGATCTCGCCCTCGCGGACCGACAGGTTGACGTCGTCCAGCGCCTTCACGCCGGGAAACGTCTTGGTGATGCCCTTCATCTCCAGTATCGGCATCGCCAGACTGGACCGCTCCAGGATGGAGTCCATGAGAATCCTCCGATCGCGCGATCAAACTCAGGCCGGTTGCGGGGGGCGCCGCCCGGCGCCCGCCCCGCGCCGCTTCGTCACTTGACCTGGGCTTCGGTGTAGTAGCCGCTGTCGACCAGCGTGCTTTTCCAGTTGGACGCGTCCACGCTCACCGGCTTCAGCAGGTAGGCCGGGACGACCTTCTTGCCGTTGTCGTAAGTCTTGGTGTCGTTGACCGGCGGCGTGCCGCCGCCCAGAACCGCGTCGACCATCTCGACCGTGACCCGGGCCAGTTCGCGGGTGTCCTTGAAGACGGTGGCGCGCTGCTCGCCCGCCAGGATCGACTTGATCGAGGGCACCTCGGCGTCCTGGCCGGTCACCACCGGCATCGGCTGCGACGGCGAGCCGTAGCCGACCCCCTTCAGCGAGGAGATGATGCCGATGCTGATCCCGTCGTAGGGCGACAGCACGGCGTCGACGCGGCGGTTGCCGTAGAAGGCGCTCAGCAGGTTGTCCATGCGGGCCTGGGCGGTGGCGCCGTCCCAGCGCAGGGTGGACACCTTGTCCATCCCCACCTGACCGCTGCCCACCTTCAACCTGCCGCTGTCGATGTGGGGCTGCAGCACCGACATGGCGCCGTTGTAGAAGAAATAGGCGTTGTTGTCGTCGGGGGAGCCGCCGAACAGCTCGATGGTGAAGGGACCCTTGCCGTCCTTCAGGCCCAGCGCGTCGACGATGTAGCTGCCCTGGAGAACGCCGACCTGGAAATTGTCGAAGGTCGCGTAATAGTCCACGTTCTCCGACCCGCGGATCAGCCGGTCGTAGGCGATGACCTTCACCCCGCGGTCCTTGGCCTGCTGGAGCACGTCAGTCAGAGTCGTGCCGTCGATGGCGGCGATCACCAGAACCTTGCTGTTCTTGGCGACCATCGTCTCGATCTGGGCGAGCTGGTTGGGGATGTCGTCCTCGGCGTATTGCAGGTCGGTCTTGTAGCCCTTGGCCTGGAACTGCTTGACCATGTTGTTGCCGTCGTCGATCCAGCGGGCCGAGGACTTGGTGGGCATCGCGATGCCGACGGTCGGCTTGTCCTGCGCCAGGGTCGGCGCGGCGGCGACGGTGAGGGCCAGCACGCCGACGGCCATCCCGGCCAGTGTGGTCGTGAACGAAGAAGACATGGGCCGATTTCCTCCCCCTTCTGCGGCACCGGGTTGGCCACACCCGCGGCTCTTGAACGGGTGTCGGGTGGCGCAATGTTTGTAAGGCTAGCAATCGGCCGAAAAACCATAACTGTCAAATACGATTATTGGCGGAATCCATATGCATTTGTATATCGCTTGAAGGGCTCGGCTGCGGCGTTTCCAGCGCGCGGCGCATCTTGGCGTCGGACGCCGCGCGCAAGGCGGCCAGGGCGGTGCGGGCGCCCGGCGACAGCGGGCGGTCCTTCAGCCAGAAAATGCCGTAGGGCTCGACGCTGAAGCGCTTGTGGAAGGGCACGATGGTGCAGCTGCCGGTGGGGGAGAACACCTGGGCGAGCGCGCGGGCGAAGACGGTCACCGAATCGTTCTCGGCCACCATCGCCAGGGAGATGACCGGGGAGGCGCTTTCGATCACCTTGCGCGGCGGCGGCACCCCCTCTGCGCGGAACAGCGCCTCGACCCGGCTGCGCAGCAGGCTTCCCGAGGGCTGGAGAATCCAGGTGGCGTCCACCAGATCGGCGGCGGTCAGCGGGCGGCCGAGCCGCAGCAGCGGGTGGCCGTCGCGGCAGACGAAGCACAGCTCCTCGCTGCTGATCTCCTGATACTCGAAGCACGCGGCGTCGACGTGGCCGGGCAGGCGGCCGACCGCGAAATCCATGACGCCCTGCTGCACCCGCTCGGCCAGCACGTCGCTGGTTTCCACCGCCACGGCGATCTTCAGGTCGGGATGGTCGCGGGTCAGCGTGGTGATCACCGGCACCACCAGTTCCACCGCCGGGGCCATCACCGTGCCGATGGAGACGCTGCCGCTGTGGCCGGCCAGCAGGTCGTTCAGCTCCTCCCCCGCCTCCTGCAGGCCGCTGAGGATCGCCCGCGCGTGCCGGATCATCAGGCCGCCGTACCAGTTCGGCTCGACGCCGCGGCCATGGCGCTCGAACAGGGTGACGCCCAGCGACTCCTCCAGATCGCCCAGCAGCTTCGAGGCGGCCGGCTGCGACATGGTCAGGCTGGCGGCGGCGCGGTGCAGGTTGCGGTGCTCGTCCAGCGCCACGAAGAGCTGGAGATGGCGCAGCTTCAGCCGGGCCTTGAGGAACCAGTTGGCCGGGAAACGGTGCGGGGTCACGGGCGGGGGCCTCCGGTCTGGCGACGACGCCGATATACGAAATCTCGTATCGCCGGCGCCGATATTCGTATTGGACGAGTATCAGAACGCTCTCTATTGTTCGCATGGTCAACAAAATTCGGAACGGGACCGCAAGGGGGAGGCGAGACGGCATGCCGCAGGAGGTTCGTTGCGTCTGGCCCGCCCGCGCGCTCCTGGGCGAGGGCCCGCTGTGGTCGCCGGGGCAGGGCGCCGTCTTCTTCGTCGACATCCACGGGTCGCGGATCCTGCGCCACGGGCTCGACGACGGGAGCCAAACGGATTGGGCGCTGGAGGACGCCGCCTGCTGGCTGGTGGAGTGCGCCGATGGCGACGGCTTTATCGCCGGGCTGCGCTCGCGCCGGGTGGTGCGGTTGCGGCTGGAGCCGGGCCGCGTGGTGATCGCCGGGGAACTGGCGCGGATCGACCCCGACCGGCCGGGCAACCGGCTGAACGACGCCAAGGCCGACGCGCAGGGGCGCTTGTGGATCGGCAGCATGGACGACGGGGAGGAAACGCCGTCCGGCGCCTTCCACCGGCTCGACCCCGACGGGTCGATCGCGCGCGTGGACGAGGGCTACACCGTCGCCAACGGCCCGGCGCTGGCGCCGGACGGGCGGACGCTCTACCACACCGACAGTGCGGCGCGGACGATCCACGCCTTCGACCTGGACGGCGCGGGGCGGCTGTCCGGCAAGCACGCCCACATCCGCTTCGCCGAGGCCGACGGCTATCCCGACGGCATGACCTGCGACGCCGAGGGCGGCCTGTGGGTGGCCCATTGGGACGGCGGGCGGGTCAGCCGCTTCCGGCCCGACGGCACGCTCGACCGCGCGATCGCGCTGCCGGTGTCGCGGGTCACCTCCTGCGTTTTCGCCGGCGCCGCCCTCGACCGGCTGTTCGTGACCACCGCAGCGCACGGCATCGGGCGCGACGGCCGACCGGACGAACCGCTGGCCGGCGCGCTGTTCGAGTGCGATCCCGGCGGCGTTCGCGGCCTGCCCCCCGGCCGCTTCGGGCATCCGCCCGGCTGACCCGGCCTGCAATTCACCCGACAGAAGGACCCCAACGGCCATGGCTACCAGCGCCCGTCCCTATCGGGGAGTGTTCCCCGTTGTTCCCACCATCTTCACCGAAACGGGGGACCTCGACCTCGCCGGGCAGACGCGCTGCGTCGATTTCATGATCGACGCCGGCTCCGACGGCCTGTGCATCCTCGCCAACTTCTCCGAGCAGTTCGTGCTGACCGACGCCGAGCGCGAGCTGCTGATGGAGACGATCCTCGGCCACGTCGCCGGGCGGGTGCCGGTCATCGTCACCACCACCCATTTCAGCACCGCCGCCTGCGCCGCGCGCAGCCGCCGCGCCCAGGAGCTGGGGGCCGCCATGGTGATGGTCATGCCGCCCTACCACGGCGCCACCATCCGCGTGCCCGAGGCGGGCATCGTCGCGTTCTTCCAGCGGGTGTCCGACGCCATCGACATCCCGATCATGATCCAGGACGCCCCGGTCAGCGGCACCGCTCTGTCGGCGGAACTGCTGGCCCGCATGGCGCGGGAGATCGCCAACGTCGCCTATTTCAAGGTCGAGGTGCCGCAGGCCGCCGCCAAGCTGCGCCGGCTGATCGAGCTGGGCGGCGACGCCATCGAAGGGCCGTGGGACGGCGAGGAGGCGATCACCCTGTTGGCCGACCTCGACGCCGGGGCGACCGGCGCCATGACCGGCGGCGGCTATCCCGACGGCATCCGCCAGATCATCGACCCCTTCCTGGCCGGCGACCGCGAGGCGGCGGTGGTGGCCTACGGGCGCTGGCTGCCGCTGATCAACCACGAGAACCGCCAATGCGGGCTCGCCACCGCCAAGATCCTGATGAAGGAGGGCGGCATCATCGCCTGCGACTCCGTGCGCCACCCGCTGGCGGACCCGCAACCGGCCAGCCGCGCCGGCCTGCTCGACGCCGCCCGCCGCCTCGACCCGCTGGTCCTGCGCTGGGCGCGCTGAGGACGGCGTCCCCCTCGCCAAACCGGGAGACCCATGATGACCATCACCGGCGAGATGCTGATCGGCGCCGAGAGCCACCGCGGTTCCGACGGCGCGTTCCGCGCCGTCGATCCCGCCACCGGCGCGGAGCTGGAGCCGGTCTTCGGCGGCGGCGGGGCGGCGGAGGTCGAGCGCGCCTGCGCGCTGGCCTGGGCCGCCTTCGACGCCTTCCGCGAGACTGGGCTGGAGGCGCGGGCCGCCTTCCTGGAAACCATCGCCGCGAACATCCTCGACCTCGGCGACGCGCTGATCGTCCGCGCCATGGCCGAGAGCGGCCTGCCGCGCCCCCGGCTGGAGGGGGAGAGGGGCCGCACCGTCGGCCAGCTCCGCCTGTTCGCCCAGACGGTGCGCGAGGGCGGCTGGCTGGAGGCCCGCATCGACCCGGCCCAGCCGGAGCGTACGCCGCTGCCGCGCCCCGACGTCCGGCAGCGCCACATCCCGCTCGGGCCGGTTGCGGTGTTCGGCGCGTCGAATTTCCCGTTGGCCTTCTCGGTGGCCGGCGGCGACACCGCGTCGGCGCTGGCCGCCGGCTGCCCGGTGGTGGTCAAGGGCCATTCCGCCCACCCCGGCACGTCGGAGCTGGTCGGCCGGGCCATCCAGGCGGCGGTGGCGTCCTGCGGTCTGCCCGAGGGCGTCTTCTCGCTGCTGTTCGGCGTCGGCAACCCCATCGGAACGGCGCTGGTCACCGACCCGCGCATCAAAGCGGTGGGCTTCACCGGCTCGCGCGGCGGCGGCTTGGCCTTGATGGAAGCGGCGGCCCGCCGGCCCGAGCCGATCCCGGTCTATGCGGAGATGAGCAGCATCAACCCGGTATTCCTGATGCCGGCAGCATTGGCCGCGCGGGCCGAGGCGCTGGGCAAGGGCTTCGTGGCCTCGCTGACCATGGGCGCCGGCCAGTTCTGCACCAACCCCGGCATCCTGCTGGGCGTCGACGGGCCGGACCTCGACCGCTTCACCGCCGCCGCGCTGGACGCGCTGGGCGGCAGCGCCGCCTCGACCATGCTGACCCCGGCCATCCACGCCGCCTATGATTCGGGGGTGGCACGGCTGTCCGGCAGCGCCGCCGTGGCGACACTCGCCCGCGGGCTGGCCTGTTCCGGCCCCAACCAGGCGCAAGCCGCCCTGTTCGGGACGACGGCCGACGCCTTCCTCGCCGAGCCGGGTCTGCAGGACGAGGTGTTCGGGGCGGCGTCGCTGCTGATCCGCTGCCCGGACGCGGCGGCGATGCGGACCGTCGCCGAGCGGCTGGAGGGCCAGCTCACCGCGACCGTGCAGATGGAGCCGGCGGACGGCGACGCCGTGGCCGCGCTGCTGCCGACGCTGGAGCGCAAGGCGGGCCGCATCCTGGCCAACGGCTGGCCGACCGGCGTCGAGGTCTGCCACGCCATGGTCCATGGCGGCCCCTTCCCGGCGACCTCGGACAGCCGGACCACCTCGGTCGGCACCTTGGCGATCCGGCGCTTTCTGCGCCCGGTCTGCTACCAGGACATTCCCGCCGCCCTGCTGCCGGAGGCGCTGCGCGACGGCAATCCGCTCCGCCTGTCGCGACGGATCGATGGCGTGCCCGGACAAGGGTGAGGGAAGGACCGGCAAGGCTTTGCCCGCATCGGGCGATCATGCCGGTTTCGGTATCGCTTCGGTCGAGAATCGTATTGGACAGATATGGTTTTCGATGCCTAAAGTTGGCACAACGAACAGATACGAGCGGGCGCCGCCCGGATCGATGACAAGACACCCCAGGGGAGTGAAACGGTATGTCCAGGACATGGCTGATCTCCGCCGCTGCCGCCGCGGCCTTGTTGATCGGGCTCGGCGGCGCGCAGGCCGCCGACAAGAAGCTGGTGGTCGGCTTCTCGCAGATCGGCTCGGAATCGGGCTGGCGCGCCGCCGAGACCAAGACCGCCAAGACGGAGGCGGAGAAGCGCGGGATCGACCTGAAGATCTCCGACGCCCAGCAGAAGCAGGAAAACCAGATCAAGGCCGTGCGCTCCTTCGTCGCCCAGGGCGTGGACGCCATCTTCATCGCCCCCGTGGTGGCGACCGGCTGGGATTCGGTGCTGAAGGAGGCCAAGGAGGCGAAGATCCCCGTCGTCCTGCTCGACCGCCAGATCGAGACCAGGGACCCCGGCCTCTACATGACCGCCGTCACCTCCGATACGGTGCTGGAGGGCCGGGTCGCCGGCGAATGGCTGGCCAAGCAGACCGGCGGCACCTGCAACGTGGTCGAACTCCAGGGCACCGTCGGCTCCTCCCCGGCCATCAACCGCAAGAAGGGCTTCGACGAGGTCGTCGCCAAGACTCCCGGCATGAAGATCGTCCGCACCCAGTCCGGCGACTTCACCCGCGCCAAGGGCAAGGAGGTGATGGAGAGCTTCATCAAGGCGGAGAACGGCGGCAAGGGCATCTGCGCGGTCTACGCCCACAACGACGACATGGCGGTCGGCGCCATCCAGGCGATCAAGGAGGCCGGGCTGAAGCCGGGCAAGGACATCCTGGTCGTGTCCATCGACGGCGTGCCCGACATCTTCAAGGCGATGGCCGAGGGCGAGGCCAACGCGACCGTGGAGCTGACGCCGAACATGGCCGGCCCGGCCTTCGACGCGCTGATCGCCTTCAAGAAGGACGGCAAGGCGCCGCCGAAGTGGATTCAGACGGAGTCGGCGCTGTTCACCCCCGACACCGCCAAGGCCGAGTACGAACGCCGCAAGGACGCCTACTGACCCGGCCGTCCCACGGCACCGCCGGCGAGGCCCCCCGCATGACGGACCCCACCCCCACCGCGTCGTCGCCGCTACTGGCGGTGCGCGGCTTGTCCAAGGCCTTCCTGGGCGTCCAGGCGCTGGATGGCGTCGACTTCACCGTGCGCCACGGCGAGATCCATGCCCTGCTCGGCGAGAACGGTGCCGGCAAGTCGACGCTGATCAAGACGCTGACCGGCGTCTACCAGCGCGACGCCGGCACCGTGACGCTGGAGGGGCGGACCATAGCCCCCCGCGGCGTGGAGGAAGCGCAGCGCCTGCACATCGGCACCGTCTATCAGGAGGTGAACCTGCTGCCGAACCTGTCGGTGGCGGAGAACCTGTTCCTCGGCCGGCAGCCGATGCGTTTCGGGATGCGCTTCGGCTTGGTCGACCGCGGCGCCATGCGGCGGCGGGCGCGGGCGGTGCTGATCCCCTATGGCCTGACCCTCGACGTGACGGCGCCGCTCGGCCGCTTCTCGGTGGCGACCCAGCAGATCGTCGCCATCGCCCGCGCGGTGGACATGTCGGCCAAGGTACTGATCCTCGACGAGCCGACCGCCAGCCTCGACGCGCAGGAGGTGGCGGTCCTCTTCAAGGTGATGCGGACCCTGCGCTCGCGCGGCATCGGCATCGTCTTCGTCACCCATTTCCTCGATCAGGTCTACGCGCTGTGCGATCGCATCACCGTGCTGCGCAACGGCCGTCTGGTGGGGGAGCGGCGCACCGCGGAGCTGCCGCGCCTCGACCTCGTCGCCATGATGCTGGGGCGGGAGCTGGAGGCGGCGGCCCACCGCATTGCCCCGCCGGTCGACGACGCCGAGGAGGACGCCCGGCCGCCGCTGGTCCGCTTCCGCGGCTACGGCAAGGCGCGCAGCGTCGAGCCCTTCGACCTCGCCATCCGCCCCGGCGAGGTGGTCGGGCTCGCCGGTCTGCTCGGCTCCGGACGGACGGAGACGGCGCGGCTGGTCTTCGGTATGGACCGCGCCGACCGCGGCGAGGCGGCGGTGGACGGCCAAGCGGTGCGGCTGCGCGGGCCGCGCGACGCCATCCGGCTCGGCTTCGGCTTCTGCCCGGAGGACCGCAAGAAGGAGGGCATCGTCGGCGCGCTGTCGGTGCGCGAGAACATCATCCTGGCGCTCCAGGCGCGGCAGGGCTGGCTACGGCCAATCCCGCGCCGCCGCCAGGAGGAGATCGCCGACCGCTTCATCCGCCTGCTCGACATCCGCACGCCGCACGCCGAGCAGCCGATCCAGCTGCTGTCCGGCGGCAACCAGCAGAAGGCGCTGCTCGCCCGCTGGCTGGCGACCGAGCCGCGCCTGCTGATCCTCGACGAGCCGACGCGCGGCATCGACGTCGGCGCCCACGCCGAGATCATCCGTCTGATCGAGCGGCTGTGCGCCGACGGCATGGCCCTGCTGGTCGTCTCGTCGGAGCTGGAGGAGATCGTCGCCTACAGCCGCCGCGTCGTCGTGCTGCGCGACCGCCGCCATGTCGCGGAGCTGAGGGGAGGGGAGGTTGCCGTGGACCGCATCGTCGCCGCCATCGCGTCGGAGTCCGTTCCCGTGGAGCCGCGCCCATGACGCGGTCGGCCCCCGGCCCGTCGCGCAACCTGCCGCAATACGGCGCGCTGGCCGCCGTGCTGCTGGCCAACTGGCTGCTCTTCCCCGACTTCTTCTCCATCCGCCTGCAGGACGGCCGGCTGTTCGGCAGCCTGATCGACGTGCTGAACCGCGGCGCTCCGGTGGCGCTGCTCGCCATCGGCATGACGATGGTCATCGCCACCCGCGGCGTCGACCTGTCGGTGGGCGCGGTGATGGCGATCTCCGGCGCGGTCGCCGCCACCCTGACCCAGGCGGGCTGGGGGTTGCTCCCGGTTCTGGCAGCGTCGCTGGGCGCCGGCCTGCTCTGCGGCCTGTGGAACGGGTTGCTGGTGGCGGTCCTGCGCATCCAGCCGATCATCGCCACGCTGATCCTGATGGTCGCCGGCCGCGGCATCGCCCAGCTGGTCACCGAGGGGCAGATCGTCACCTTCACCAGCCCCGGCCTCGCCTTCATCGGCAGCGGGTCGTTCCTGACCGTGCCGATGCCGGTGGTCATCACCGCCGTCCTGCTGGGGGTGACCGCGCTGCTGGTCCGGATGACCGCGCTGGGGCTGATGATCGAGGCGGTCGGCGTCAACCGGCTGTCCAGCGCCGGGGCGGGCGTCAACACGCCGGTCGTGCTGATCGCCGTCTATGTCTGGTGCGGCCTGTGCGCCGCGGTTGCCGGTCTGGTGGTCGCCGCCGACATCCGCGGCGCCGACGCCAACAACGCCGGCCTGTGGCTGGAGCTGGACGCCATCCTGGCGGTGGTGGTCGGCGGCACGTCCCTGCTCGGCGGCCGGTTCGGGCTGCTGCTGTCGGTGGTCGGGGCGCTGATCCTCCAGGCGATGAACACCGGCATCCTGCTGAGCGGCTTCAAGCCGGAGTTCAACCTGATCGTCAAGGCGGGCGTCCTGATGGTGGTCCTGCTTCTGCAGTCGCCGACCCTGACCCTGTTCCTGCCGCGCCCGGCCGGCCCCCGGCCCGCCCAGCCGCCGGTCCGGCCGCCGACCCCGCCACGGGCCAAGCCCGAGAGCCCAAGCCCGAGCGCGGGAGCGTGACGCCATGATCCACCGTTTCCTTCCCCTGCTGGTGACCAGCGCCGTCCTGGTGGTCGGCTTCCTGCTCTGCGCCGCGCAGTTCCCCGCTTTCGCCTCGCTGCGGGTCGTCGGCAACCTGCTGACCGACAACGCCTTCCTCGGCATCACGGCGGTCGGCATGACGTTCGTGATCCTGTCGGGCGGCATCGACCTGTCGGTGGGGGCGGTGATCGGCTTCACCACCGTCCTGCTGGCGGTGCTGATCGAGCAGGGCGGCTGGCACCCCGTCTCCGCCTTCGCCGCGGCGCTGGCGGTGGCGGGCGGCTTCGGCGCGGCGATGGGCGCCGTCATCCACGTCTTCCAGATGCCGCCCTTCATCGTCACTCTGGCCGGCATGTTCGTCGCCCGCGGCCTCGGCTTCGTGCTGAGCACCGATTCCATCCCGATCAACCACCCGCTCTACGCCGAGCTGGGCGATCTGGCGCTGCGTTTCGACGGCGGCGGCAAGCTGACCCTGCCGGCGCTGCTGATGCTGGGGGTGGTTGCTGCCGCGGTGGTCTGCGCCCACTGGACCCGCTTCGGCGCCAACCTCTACGCGCTGGGCGGCAACCGCCAGTCGGCGGAGCTGATGGGCGTGCCGGTCGGCCGCACCACGGTGGCGGTCTACGCCCTGTCGGGGCTGCTGGCCGGGCTGGCGGGAATTGTCTTCTCGCTCTACACCGGGGCCGGCTACTCGCTGGCGGCGACGGGGGTGGAGCTGGACACCATCACCGCGGTGGTGATCGGTGGCACCCAGCTGACCGGCGGCTACGGCTACGTGATCGGCACCTTCATCGGCTTGCTGATCCAGGGCCTGATCCAGACCTACATCACCTTCGACGGCAGTCTGAGCAGCTGGTGGACGAAGATCGCCATCGGCGTCCTGCTGTTCGTCTTCATCCTGCTGCAGAAGGGCCTGCTGGCCGTCTGGACCGGCCGCGGCGGCACCCCGGCGGAGGCGTGACCCCTCCGGTTTGGTGACCGTGGCGACCAACGTTTCCAATTCTCGGGCGTAAGGCCCGCCAGATCGGGCTTTACGCCCGCCTTCCGTTCCTTGCCGCAAAACGAAAATGAGAATTCTTCGCATTTGACCGTGAGGCGACGGGTCGGTCCGGTCGTCTGGAGAGTCGGAGCGGTGGTTCCTTGCGGATGAGGACGAGATGAGCGTTGGCAAGTCGCGCACGCGGCTGTGGTTCCTGTGGCACTCCTGGCTGGCCATGCCCCTGTGGGCCTTCCTGTTCTTCGTCTGCCTGACCGGGACCGTCGCCGTGGTCAGCACCGAGATCATGTGGCTGGTCAACCCGGCCATGCGGGCGTCGGGCGCCGGGGAGCCGCTGCCGGCCAGCGCGCTGATCGCCGCCGCCGAGGCCGCGGCGCCGGGCGGGCGGGTGAGTTCGCTGAGCTGGGGCGGCTCCCACATGGCGGTCAGCGCCCGCATGTCGATGCCCGACGGCACCTCCACCACCGCCTGGGTCAACCCGGTCAGCGGGGCGGTGCAGGGGCTGTCCACCGGCAACTCGTTCCAAGCCTTCGTCCGCGCCCTGCACGGCTGGCTGATGACCTTCCCCGTGGGCTGGTACCTCGTGACCCTGCTGGCCATCCCCCTCGTCGGGTCGCTGGTCACCGGGCTGGTGGTCTACAAGCGCTTCTGGAAATCCTTCTACCAGCCGCGCATCCGCTGGCGGCAGGCGCCGCGGGTGATGTGGGGCGATCTGCACCGCGTCGCCGGCACATGGTCGATCTGGTTCATCGCGGTCATCTCGGTCACCAGCCTGTGGTTCCTCATCTACATGATGCTGTTCCATCTCGGGATGGGGCTGGGCGGCGGGAAGGCGCCGGTGCTGCTGGCCCGCGACCAGATCCCGGTGAGCGCGACCGCGCCGAGACCGGACGTTGACGCCGTCCTGGCCAGCGCCCAGGCGGCCCTGCCGGACATGCGGCTGCGCTACCTGTCGCTGCCCGGCACCGCCTATGATCCGGCCACGGTGGCGGCGTCCAGCGGGCAGGTGCCGCTGCTGCCCGACTATGTCCGGGTGAATCCCTTCACCGCCGAGGTGATCCTCATCGAGGGCGGGATGGAGGCGGCGTCCGGCATCGAGCTGACCCGCACCATCATGCGCGCCTTGCACACCGGCGATTTCGGCGGTCTGCCGGTCAAGCTGGTGTGGTTCGCCTTCGGCCTGCTGATGACCACGCTGGTCTTCAGCGGCATGCTGATCTGGATGAAGCGCACCGCCCGCGCCACGGTCGAGGCGGTGCGCGGCGTCCGGCGCGGGGCGCGGCTGGCGGAGGGCCCGTCCAATGCGTAATGACTCGATGCGGCATTACTGGCAACGCGGCAAGTTCCATCTCAGCGCCCTGATGATGCTGGTGCCGCTGCCCTTCCTGCCCGACTATTTCAGCCCGAAGCCGATTTTCGTCCCGCCCGAGATCCGGCGGGACATCGCCGTCGGCCCCTTTCCGGTGACGCTGGCGACCTACGACGAGGCGCCCGCCCGCATGCCGACGGGGGAGCGGATGAAGGAATACCGCATCCACATCCGTCCCGCCGACATCGACCGGGTGCGCGGCGTGTTCCTGCGCGTCGGCAAGCCGCGCAGTCTGCGCACCGCCGGCGCGCTCGCCTTCGGCAATCCCTATGAGCGGGAGGCCGACGTGACGGTTCCGGACGAGCTTGGCGGCCGGGAGGAGCTGTGGGTGACCATGGAGGATTGGAGCGGCGGGGTGCATCAGGCGTCCCTGCCGCTGGGCGAGATTTTCGGAGGAAAGCGATGAAGACCCACCGCCTGTTCGCCCTGGCGGGGCTGTTCGCCCTGTGCGCCGCCGGTGCGGCGCAGGCCCACTACCCGATCTGCGAATGCCGGATGGTGGAGGGTGAGACCGTGCAATGCACCGGCGGCTTCTCCGACGGCTCGAAGGCGCCCGGCGTCGTTCTGGACGTCATCGCCTACGACGAGCAGGTGCTGGTCAAGGGCAAGCTGGGACCGGATTCCACGCTGTCCTTCCAGCGTCCCGCGCAGGACTTCTACGTCCTGTTCGACGCCGGCCCCGGCCACACGGTCGAGATCGAGCACACGGCGATCAAGTAGCGCCCCCAGCGAAGCCGGAACCATGCATCACCAGATCGTCCGCCGCGCCGGGGCCGAGCGCGAGACCCTATGGGTCGCGTTGGCCGCCGGGGCCATTCTCGTGTCCGCCGCCCTGGCGGTCGGGCTGCGCGCCGTTCCGGAGGCGGACGCCCCGCTGGCCGCCCACCTCATCGACTCCCGCACCGGCCTGACCGCCGCCGAGCAGGGCCTCTACGCCGACCTGAAGGCGGCGGGGGAGGAGATCGCCGCTCTGCGGGAGGCGGAGGGCCGGGCGCCGACGCCGGAGGAGCTGGCCGCCGAGGCGCTGCCGCCCTTCGCCGCCGATCCCAGCGCGGCGGCGCGCGGCGGCCACGCCTGGACCTTTGCCGGGCCCTTCGCCGAAACCGGCGACGGGATCGCCTACGCCGGCGTTTCCGCCGCGCCGGAGCTGGCCGGGTCCCTGGTGCTGCGGCTGGACGGCCATGGGGCCGACATCTGGCTGAAGCGCGCCGCCGAAGCCCCTCCCGCCCCACCGGAGGACGCGGCCCTGGCCGCCGCCGGCTGGAAGCGGATCGTCTCCACCTTCACCGCCGGGGTGACCCGATGACCAGCACTCTTCCGAGCCGCCGCCTGATCCTGGCCGGCGCCCTGGCCGCCGCGGCCATGCCCGCCGCGACCATGCCCGTTCGCGCCGTCGCGGCTCCCGCCGGGCGTCGCCGCTTCGGGGTCACCTTGCACCCCTACTATTCCTACGTCGCCAACATCGTCGGCGACGCGGCCGAGGTCGTGCCGATCATCCCCGCCGGCTTCAACCCGCACGCCTACGAACCGCGCCCGGAGGACATCCAGCGCATCGGCGGGCTGGACGCCATCGTCCTGAACGGCATCGGGCACGACGATTTCGCCGGGCGGATGATCGCCGCCTCGGCGAAGCCGTCGCTGCCGGTGGTCGAATCCAACGCCGACGTGCCGCTGCTGCCCGCCGCGGGAACGGCGGCGCGGGCGGCGGGGAAGGTGGTCAACCCGCACAGCTTCCTGTCGATCACCAATTCGGTCCTCCAGGTTTCGACCATCGCGCGCGAGCTGGGGCGGCTCGACCCGGACAACGCCGCCGCCTACGCCGCCAACGCCCGCGCCTATGCCCGCCGCCTGCGCCAGCTGCGGGCCGACGCGCTGGCGAAGCTGGCGACGGCGGGCACCGCCAGCCTGCGCGTCGCCACCATCCACGGCGCCTACGATTACCTGCTGCGGGAGTTCGGGCTGGAGGTCTCCGCCGTCGTCGAGCCCGCCCACGGCATCGAGCCCAGCCCGGCCCAGCTCGCCGAGACCATCGCGACGATGCGCAAGCTCGACGTGCAGGTGATCTTCTCGGAGCTGAACTTCCCCAGCGCCTATGTGGAGACGATCCGGCGCGAGACCGGCATCCGGCTCTACGCCTTCTCCCACATCGCGCACGGCGACTACGCGCCCGACCTGTTCGAGCGCGAGATGGCCCGCAACCTCGACACGCTGGTTCTGGCGATGGTCGAGGCGGCGCCGTGACGGGTCCCGCCATCCTGTTCGACGCGGTGGGCCTGACGCTGGGCCGCACGGTGATCCTCGACGAGGTGTCCCTGCGCGTCGCGGCGGGCACCGTCCACGCGCTGGTCGGTCCCAACGGCGGCGGCAAGTCGTCGCTGATCCGCGCCCTGCTCGGTCAGGCGCCGCACCGCGGGACGATCCGGCTCGACTGGCCGGGCAACGGGCCGGGCACCGTCGCCTACGTGCCGCAATCGGTGGAGTTCGACCGCGGCCTGCCGCTGACGGTGGAGGACTTCCTGGCCGTGCTGTGCCAGCGCCGCCCCGCCTTCCTCGGGCCGGACCGCCGCATCGACTATGGCGCGGCGCTGGACCGCGTCGGCATGGCCGGCAAGGCCCGCCGCCGCTTCGGCGCCCTGTCGGGAGGCGAGCGGCAGCGCGTCCTGCTCGCCCAGGCGCTGATCCCGGCGCCGGACCTGATCGTTCTGGACGAGCCGATGACCGCGCTCGACGAGGCCGGGATCGCCATCTTCGAAACCCTGCTGGCCGAGCTGTCGGCCGCCGGAACCACCGTCCTGTGGGTGGAGCACGATCTGGCCCAGGTGCGCCGGCTGGCGACGCGGGTGACCGGCCTGAACCGGCGCGTGCTGTTCGACGGCGCCCCGCTGGAGATGCTGTCGCCGGAGCGGGTGTTCGACCTGTTCTCGGCGGTTCCGCGCCGCGCCGGAGCCGAGAGGATCGCGTCATGAGCTTCGAGGCGTTGCGCGCCCTGATCCAGGGCTGGGCCGGGGCCGGGCTGCTGCCCGCCGGCCTGACCCACGGCTTTCTCGTCAACGCGCTGCTGTCCGGGCTGGTCATCGGTCCGGTGCTTGGCGGGCTCGGCACGCTGGTGGTGACCAAGCGGCTGGCCTTCTTTTCCGAAGCGGTCGGCCACGCCGCGCTGACCGGCGTCGCCATCGGCATCCTGGTGGGGGAGCCCTACACCGGCCCCTACGCCAGCCTGTTCGGCTACTGCCTGCTGTTCGCGCTGCTGGTCAACTACACGCGCAACCGCA
Source organism: Azospirillum brasilense (assembly GCF_007827815.1). GTDB lineage: Bacteria > Pseudomonadota > Alphaproteobacteria > Azospirillales > Azospirillaceae > Azospirillum > Azospirillum brasilense_C. The sequence goes on along the minus strand of NZ_VITH01000009.1, from coordinate 157,628 downwards.
GCAACCTGACCGCCGACACGCTGATCGGCGTCTTCCTGTCGGTGTCGCTGGCGCTGGGCGCCAGCCTGCTGCTGATCCTGGCGAGCCGGGTCAACATCCACATCCTGGAGAATGTGCTGTTCGGCTCGGTCCTGACGGTGGACGACGGCGACCTGACCGTGCTGCTGGTGGTGGCCCTCGGGGTGACCGCGCTGATGCTGCCGCTGTTCAACCGGCTGCTGCTGGCCAGCTTCAACCCGGCGCTGGCGCGGGTGCGCGGCGTGCCGGTGAAGGGGCTGGACTATCTGTTCATCGTGCTGGTGACCGTGGTCACCGTCGCGTCGGTCAAGATCATCGGCGCGATCCTGGTTGGGGCGCTGCTGGTCATTCCCGCCGCCGCGGCGCGGGTCGTCGCCTCGTCGCTGCGCGGCTTCTTCCTGCTGTCGGTCGCCTTCGCCAGTGTGGCGGCGGTGGCCGGAATCCTGCTGCCCGTGCAACTCGCCCTGCCGGTGCCGTCGGGCGGCGCCATCATCCTGGCGGCGGGGCTGCTGTTTTTGGGCGCGCTGCTGGCGCGCCTGTTCATGAAAGGGGAAGAGGGATGAAGCGCGTCACGCTCGCGGCGCTCCTGCTGCTGTCCACGGTGGCGGGCGCCTCCGCCGAGACGGTGCTGGCCGGGCATCCGGTCACCGCCGGGCTGGCCCAGGCGCTGACGAAGGGCACGCCGGTGGCGGTGGAGGCGGTGGTTCCGCCGGCCATCCCCATGGGGCGCCAGCACGCCTTCCTGAGCGGGCGCGGCGAGGCCAGGCTGGCGGAGGCCGCCCGCAAGGCCGACGCGGTGCTGACCCTGCGCTCCGCCTGGGCCGAGGACCCGCTCTACCCGCTGGCGCGGCGCGCCAACATCCGCCTCGTCGAGATCGACGCCGCCCGGCCGGTGGACGGCGCCTTGCCGGGGATCGCGGTCAGCGGCGGTGCGGCCTTCCCCTGGCTGGGCATCGCCAACGCCGGGCGGATGGCCGACATCCTCGCCGCCGACCTGCGGCGCCTCTATCCCGCTTCCAAGGATGCCATCGACGCGAATCTCGCCGCCCTGAAGCGCGGGTTGCTGACTGTGTCCTCCCGGTCGGCGCAGGCGTTCGCCGCGTTGCCGGACCCGTCGGCGGCGGCGCTGTCCGACCGCTTCGCCACGCTGGCCGCCGACCTCGGGCTCGACCTGCGCCGGGTCTGGACCCGCGACGACCGTGACTGGACGCCGGAGCGTCTGGCCGAGCTGACCGCTACCCTGAAGGCCGAGGCGATTCCCGTCGTGCTGCACCACCGTCCGCCGGCACCGGAGATCGCCCGGGCGGTGGCGGACGGCGGCGCCCGGCTGATCGTGCTGGACAGTCTGGAGAGCGGCCCGCCGGCGGCGATGGACACGGCGCTGGCACGGATGGCGGAGCAGGTGGAGGCGGGGTTGCTCCCTCCCTGAAACTCATTGCCCCCTCCCTAACCCTCCCCCGCTTCGCAGGGGAGGGGACTTTTTTTCTCCCTCCCCTGCGAAGCGGGGGAGGGTTAGGGAGGGGGCAACACCCCGATCACTCGCTCGCCAGCGCCGCCACCGGGTCGAGCCGGGCGGCGCGGCGGGCGGGGATCAGGCCGAAGACCATGCCGGTCAGCACGGCGGACGCCACCGCCCCGGCGATCGCCGTCGCGGTGAAGACCACCGGCATCGCCAGCAGCCCGATCACCGCGCCGCCGGCCAGCCCCAGCGCCACCCCGGCCAGCCCGCCCAGCCCGGCGACCAGCGCCGCCTCCATCAGGAACTGCCGCTCGATGTCGGCGGCGCGGGCGCCGACGGCCATGCGGATGCCGATCTCGCGGGTCCGCTCGGTCACGCTGACCAGCATGATGTTCATGACCCCGATGCCGCCGACCAGCAGCGTGATGACCGCGGCGCAGCCGAGCAGCAGCGTCATGGTGTCCTGGGTCTCCGCCGCCGCCTGGATGCGCGCGGTCCCGTCGTGGATCTGGAAATCCTCCTGGCCGTGACGCCCGGCGATCAGGGCGTGGATGGCGTCGCGGGTCTGCGCGATCCGCCCCACGTCGTGCACCGAGACGAGGATCAACTCCAGGTCCGGCTTGCCGATCAGCCGTTGCACGCCGGTGGACAGCGGCACGAACACCCAGTCATCGGTGCTCTGGTTGCCGGTCAGGTCGCCCTTCTGCGCCATCACGCCGGTGACCAGGAAGGGGATGTTGTTGACCAGCACATGCTTGCCCAGCGGCGACTCCCCGCGCGGGAACAGCCGTTCGGCGACGCGGTGGCCGAGAACCGCCACCGCCGCCCCGGCCCGCTCGTCGGCGCGGGTGAAGAAGACCCCCTGGGCGACCGGCCAGCGGTGGGTCAGCGGCAGCGACGCCGAGGTCGCCAGGACTTCGGTGCGGTGGTCGATGTTGCCGTGGCGGGCCATCACCGGCGCGGCGAGGAAGGGCATCACGCTCTCGACGTTGGGCAAGTCCAGGATGGCCTCGCCGTCCGCCTCGGTCAGCGGCGTGGCCGGCAGGCGGGGATCGCCGCTGCCCGCCACGACATAGACCAGATTGACCCCCAGCGCGCCGACCCGCGCCATCACCGCCTGCTTGGCGCCCTCGCCGATGGCGAGCAGGGCGATCACGGACGCCACGCCGATGACGATGCCGAGCAGGGTCAGCGCCGTCCGGAAGCCGTTGGCTCCCAGCGACCGCAGCGCCGCCGACAGGGCTTCCCCTGCGTCGGTCCACAGGGAGGCGCCGACGTCCGGGCGTTCCGCCGGGGCGGGGGAGGGGGCCGCCGGCAACGGGGCCGGGCGGCCGCTGTCGGCGACGATGCGGCCGTCGCGCATTTCGATCACCCGGCCGGCGGCCTCCGCCACCTTGCGGTCGTGGGTGATGAGGATCACCGTGCGCCCGGCGGCGGACAGCTCGCGCAGCAGCGCCACCACCTCCGCCCCGCTGGCGCTGTCCAAGGCACCGGTCGGCTCGTCGGCCAGGATCACCGGGGCGTCGTTCATCAGTGCCCGTGCGATGGACACGCGCTGTTGCTGGCCGCCCGAAAGCTGGTTGGGGCGGTGATGGCGCCGCTCCTCCAGCCCCAGGCGGCCGAGCAACTCCACGGCGCGGCCTTCGCGCAGCGCGGCGGGCAGGCCCGCGTAGCGGCCCGGCATCTCGACATTCTCCTGCGCCGTCGTGCCGGGGATCAGATGGTAGTGCTGGAAGACGAAGCCGAAGCCGTCGCGCCGCAGCGCCGCCCGCTCGTCGCCCTCCAGCGCCGTCACGTCGCGCCCGTCGACGCGGTAGCGTCCGGAGGTCGGGCGGTCGAGCCCGCCGAGAATGTTCATCAGCGTCGATTTGCCGGAGCCGGAGCTGCCGACGATGGCGACGAACTCCCCCGCCTCGACGGTCAGGGAAACGCCGCGCAGCACCTCGACCGCCACGCCGCCGCCGCCGGGGCCACCGCTGATGTAGGTCTTGCGGATGTCCTCCAGGACGAGGAGCGGGCCGCTCACAGCCGGAACCCGATTTTGGGCGGGCGGCCGTCGTCGGTTTTCCAGCCGACCACGATCCGCTCGCCTTCGGCCAGACCCTCCAGGATCTGGGCGTTGAAGCGGTCGCGCACCCCGACGCGGACCTCGCGCGTCTCGATGGCGCCGCCGCTGCCGATCAGCGTCACGCGGTGCCGTTCCGCCGCCGTGTCGGCCGGGGGCGGGGCAACCGGGTTCAGGGCGGCGACCGGCACCGTGACGGCGTCCCTGGCCGCGGCGGCCACGAAGAAGACCTGGGCGGTCATGTCCGGGCGCAGCTCCCCCCGGTCGTTGGCGATTTCGAACAGCGCGGTGTAGAGCACGACGCTGTTGGTGGCCCCGCCGCCGCCGGACGCGGACGAGCCGCCGTTGCCCGAGGCCGGCGGCTTCGGCGGGGCGGGCAGAATCTCATGCAGGCGCGCGGTCCAGCGCCGTCCCGGATGGCCGAGCGTCGTGAAGTAGAGCGGCATGCCGTCGGTCAGCCGCGTCACGTCGGCTTCCGACACCTGGGTCCACACGGTCATCGCCGACAGGTCGGCGATCCGCATCAGCACCGGCGCCTCGTAGGCGGAATTGATGGTCTGGCCCTGGCGGGCGTCCACCGCGATCAGCGTGCCGCTCATCGGCGCGTAGATGCGGGTGTAGCCGAGCTGCGCCTCGTCGGCCTGGAGGGTCGAGTCCGTCTGGCGGATCTGCGCCTGGGTGGCCTCGACCTGGGCGGCGGCGATGCGCGCCTCCATCCGGGCCTGGTCGAAGGCCTCGCCGCGCCCCGACCCGCTGCGCCGCAGCGCCGCCTGACGGGCCAGCTGGGCCTCGGCGAAGTCGGCGCGCGCCCGCTGCTCGGCCAGCAGGGCGGTCAGGCGGGCGCGCTCGGCCCGCCCGGCCTCGACCTTGGCCTGTTGCAGGGCGGGGTCGATCTCGGCCAGCAGATCGCCCTCGCGGACCATCTGCCCGACCGTCACGTGCAGTCGGGTCAACTGGCCGGACACCTGGGCGCCGACATCGACGTAGGCGCGCGGCTGGATCTTGCCGAGCGCCGTGACCGTGTCCTCGACCGTGCCGCGGCCGACCACCGCCACCTCCGCCGAGGCGGCGGGATCGGCCGGGCGCAGCAGGGCGGCGGAGGCCAGCCCGCCGAGCACCAGCGCGGCGGCGGCGAGGCCGCGGCGGACACCGCGCCGGGAACCGGAAGCCGCCGCCGACCGCCGCGCCGCCATCACCACGTCGCCCGCAGGGACAGCAGGACGTTGCGCGGCTCGCCGTAGTAGCCGGAGACGTCGATGTTGCTCAGATACTTCTTGTCGAACAGGTTGTTGACGTTCAGCGTGGCCGACACCTTCTCGGTGATCTGATAGCGGGTCATCAGATCGACCACCGCGTAGCCGTCGCGGTCGTAGCGCTCGGCGCCGGTCCCGGCGTAGACGTCCCCTTCCCACCGGAGATTGCCGCCCACCGTCAGGCGGTCCCAGGCGCCCGGCAGGCGGTAGGTGGTGAACAGCTTGACGCTGTCGCGCGGCACATAGGTCATGATCCGCTGGCCGTCGGCGTTCTTGACCGAGGTGTGGCTGTAGCCGCCGCCGACCTGCCAGCCGGCCATCACCTCACCGGCGATCTCCAGGTCGAAGCCCTTGCTTTCCGCACCCTTCACCGCCCGGTAGGCCTGCGTGCCGTTCGGGGCGAAGCGGCCGGGATCGATCTCGCCCAGGTTGTTCTGCTTGATCAGGAACACGGCGGCGCTGGCGTTCAGGGCGCCGCCGAAGAACTCGGCCTTCACGCCGGCCTCGTAGGCGTCGCCGTCCAGCGGGTCGAGGGACCGGCCGCTGGCGTCCTTGTAGTTCTGCGGTTTGAAGATGCTGGTGTAGCTGGCGTAAACCGACCAGATGTCGGTCAGGTCGAGCATGACACCGGCGTAGGGCGTGAGCACGCCGTTCTCCGCCCGCTTGGTGTAGCTTCCCGCCCCCGCGTTCGGGCTGCTCTTCTCGATCTGCTCCCACCGGCTGATGCGGCTGCCGAGGATGATCGACAGGGGGTCGAGCGGGCGCAGGCGGGTCGCGGCGTAGGCGGCCATCTGGCGCTCGTCGGTCTGCGACCGGCCGGTCGGGTTGAGCGTCGGCTGGGCGATGCTGCCGTTCCAGGTGAAGTAGTTGGGGATCGAAGGATCGTAGCCGGGAATGTACCAGAGCGGATGGCTGAGCCCCTCGCGCTTGGCGTAATAGCCGCTGACGCCGGCCATCAGGTCGTGCCGCCGCCCGAACAGGTCGAAGCCGCCGTTCAGGTCGGCGCTGACCGAAGTCTGCTCCAGGTCCGAATTCCAGCGGCCCGCCCAGACGCCCAAGCCGGTGCCGTCCCGGTTCAGGTCGCCGCGGGTGCCGAAGCCGAGCAGGCTGTCGTATTCGCGGTTGTTGCGCTCCACGTTCAGCGTCGCCGTCCAGCCGTCCCCGAAGCGATGCTTCAGCTCGCTGAAGACCGTCAGGTTGTCGTGCATGTGGTAGGCCCAGCGGGCGCCGCTGTTGTAGGAGCGGGGGAAGTCCGTCTTCGTCCCGTCGCTGTAGAACAGCGGGAAGCCGGAGTTGGAGGCGTTGTCGGAGCGGTGCTTCTGGTACTCGACGCCGACCGTCCAGGTGGTGTCGTCGGTGACGTCGGCCTCCAGGACTCCGTAGAGCACCTTCTTGCGCCCGTGCAGGCGGTCGATGAAGCTCTCGTTGTCCTGATAGGCGCCGACGACGCGCCCGCGCAGGCGGCCGTTCCCGGTCAGCGGGCCCGACAGGTCGGCCTCGCCGCGGTAGCGCTCCCAGGAGCCGATCTGCCCCTCGGCGTAGCCCTGGAGGGTCGGGGTCGGACGCTTGCGGACCAGATTGACCGAGGCCGACGGCTCGCCGATGCCGTTCAGCAGGCCGGACGCGCCGCGCACCACCTCGACCCGGTCGAACACCGCCATGTCGGAGATGGAATCGTCGAACCCGTACACGGTCGAGCGCGGGATGCCGTTGACCTGATAGTTCGTTACCGGGAAGCCGCGGGCGTAGACCTCGTCCCCGTCGCTGCCCATCGCGCCGCGCTGCATCCGCGTCACGCCCACCGTCTGGTTGAGCACGTCGCGGATCTCGTTCAGACCCTGGTCCTCCATGCGCTGGCGGGTCATCACGCTGACCGACTGCGGCGTCTCGCGCGGGGACAGGTTCAGCTTGGTGGCGCTGTCGGTCGATCCGATGGTGTAGGAGCCGGTGCCCTCGCTGCGGCCGGGATCGCTGGACAGCCCGCCCTGAACGGTCACCGGGTCGAGCACCGCCGCTCCCCCGGCCTGGGTCGGCAGCTTCTCCAGCGTCACCGTGTCGGGATCGACGAAGCGCGCGATCAGGCCGGTGCCGGCCAGCAGCCGGATCAGCGCGTCCTGCGGAGCCAGGGTGCCCGTCACCCCCGGCGAGGAAACGCCCTGCGCGATCTCGGAGGGGTAGAGGACCTGGAAACCGGTGGCCTGCCCGTAGGCGGCGAGCACCCCCGGCAGCGGTCCGGCGGCGATGGCGAAGGCGACGGTCCGGCCCTGCTGGGCCACCTGCACGGGCGCCTCATGGGTCGTCGCGGGCGCCGCCAGCGCGCCGTGCAGTGCGGTCGATGCCAGCAGCATGCCCAACAACGCCGGAGTCCAACCGCCCCGCAGCCTGGTTCCCCACACCGTGTTCACGCGCGCCGTCTGCCCCCGCAGCCGGCGCCCCCCGCCATCGATCATCACCAGATCCCGCCTTTTTGCGAATGAGTTGCATTTTCGTGTATGCAGCTCATGACGATGGTCGGTGGGGTCTCCCTCACCTCGATTTGGAAAAAATTCGACGCGAACCGGCTAAACGGAACGGATGATGACCAAGCCGGGAACGGGACGCAGCGTGCGCAAGGGAAGCGTGCGGAGAATGGCGTTCAGGGCGGCGTCCGGCCGGCTGATGTCCACGCTGCCGTCGAAGCGCAGGCCGGCGAGCGGGCGGTCCCACAGCACGATGCGGGCGGGGTGGTAGCGGTTGAGGTCCGCGATCACCGCGTCGAGCGGCTGTCCCTGGAAGACCAGCCGGCCGTGCCGCCATGCGTTCTCCACCGCCACGCCCTGGCTCAGCAGCGGGCCAGGGCCCTCGGGGCCGTAGGACCGGCTTTGTCCGGCGGCGATGGGAAGGGGGGGCTCCATCCCGGTGGTCAGGCTGGTCGTTCCGGACTCCACCGCCACCACCACGGAGTCCAGGCAGCGGTGCACCACGAAGCTGGCGTCGGCGGTGGCGATCCGTCCCTCGGCGCAGGTGACGACGAAGGGGCGCCCTGGGTCCGGAGCGGTCACGAAATGCGCCCGCCCCCCGGTCAGACGGACGCGCCGTTCGCCGGCGGTGAAGGCGACGGACAGCGCGCTGTCGGCGTCCAGGGTGAGGACCGAGCCGTCGTCCAGTGTCACCGTCCGCCGTTCCCCGATCCCGGTCGTCAGGTCGCCCGGCCAGCCGGTCAGGACCACCGCGCCGCCCAGCGCCGCGGCGCAGGCCGCCGCCCCGCCGACGGCGGCGCCGGCCAGGAAACGGCGGCGCGTCGGTGCGGCCCGTTGGGCCCGGCGCGGATCGGGCACCCGGTCCAGATCGCCCCACAGCCCGGCCAGCCGGTCATATTCGCGGCGGTGGGCCGGGTCCTGCGCCAACCAGGCGTGAAAGGCCCGGCGGTCCGCCGCGTCGGCGTCGCCCGACTCCAGGCGCACAAACCACGCCAGGGCCGCGTCCCGCGGGTCGTCCGGCAAGTCCGGCTGGTCGCGCTCGCGCTCCATCAGAGCGCCAGCCGGTCGCGGCAATGGGCCAGGGCCTTCATGACATGCTTCTCCACCATGCTGCGCGAGATGCCGAGGCGCGCGGCGATGTCGGCGTGGCTCAGCCCGTCGAATTTGTGCAGCAGGAACACCTCGCGGCAGCGCGGCGGCAGTTCCGCCAGCGCGTGGCTCAGCCGCTCCAGCCGCTGCTTGTGCTCCAGCGTCGCCTCGGCGTCCGGTTCGTCGAGCGGCTGGTCGAGTCCAAGCTCCGCCGGGGCGAAGCGGCGCCCCCGGCGGGTTTCCGCGCGCAACCGGTCCAGCGCGATGTTGTCGGCCATGCGGTAGAGGTAGGAGCGCGGGTTGTCGATCTCCGGCAGCGCGGTCAGGCTGCGCAGGCGCAGGTAGGTGTCCTGCACGACGTCCTCGGCCAGGCACAGCGACCCCAGGCGCCGGGCCAGATGGCCCGTCATCTCCTCATAATGGTCGAGCAGCAAACCCAGCAGGGAAGACCGGTCTCGTTCAGCCATGACCTCGGCAACACCCGTTCCCAGACCCGTGAAAGCCACTCCTAACCATGAATGCGAATCATTCGCAATCGATAGATCGACCGGAGAAAAAATCTTTGCCGGGAGGGGGTGAGGGGGTGGCCGGCGGCGGACGTCCTGTCGTCGGGAGGTTTTGTCACGCGACCGGCCAGGGCCCGTCCGACCGGCGGGAGGCCCGCCTTTTCGCGGTCCGACACGGGCGGCACCCCGCCTCAGGGGGCCGTCGCCAGGGTGACCTTGTTCATGAAATTCTCGGGCTGCCCCTTCACGACCAGCGGAAAGGCGTCGGCGACGGCGTCGATCAGCGGGTCGAGCCAGCTCTGCTCGGCCTTGGCGAAGTCGTGGAGCACATAACCGCTGACCCGGTCCTTGTCGCCGGGATGGCCGATGCCCAGGCGGATGCGCCAGTATTCCTTGCCGAGATGCGCGTCGATGGAGCGCAGGCCGTTGTGCCCGCCGTGGCCGCCACCCTTCTTGACGCGGAGCTTGCCGGGCGGCAGGTCCAGCTCGTCATGGATGACGACAACGTCCTCGGGCTTCATCTTGAAGAACTGGACGGCTGCGGTGACCGACTGGCCCGACAGGTTCATGAAGGTCAGCGGCTCCAGCGCGATCACCTTCTCGCCGCCGATGGTGCCCTCGGCCGTCTGGCCCTGAAAGCGCTTGCGCCAGGGGCCGAAGCCGTGGCGGCGGGCGATCTCCTCCACCGCCATGAAGCCGATGTTGTGCCGGTTGCGCGCGTATTCGGCGCCAGGGTTGCCCAGTCCCACCAGCAGCAGCATGGCACAGTCTCCTCATCTCGGAACGGCGTGAGCCGGAAACGAAACAGGGGGCCGAAGCCCCCTGTCGCAAACACCCAAAGGTGGCTTCCGATCAGGAAGCGGCAGCCTCGGTGCCCTCGGCCTCTTCGGACTTCAGGCCCGACGGGGCGACGATCGTGGCGATCGTGAAGTCGCGGTCGGTGATGGTCGAGGCGACACCCTCCGGCAGCTTCACCGAAGAGATGTGGATCGAATCGCCGACGTCGTAGCCCTCGCAGGAGATCGTGATCTGCTCCGGGATGTTGCCGGCGGAGACGGTCACGTCCAGCTCGTGGCGGACGATGTTGAGCACGCCGCCGCGCTTCAGGCCCGGCGACTTCTCCTGGTCGACGAACTCGACCGGAACCTGCACGGTGGTGCGGGTTTCGGCGGAGACGCGCAGGAAGTCGACGTGCAGCGGGACGTCGGTGACCGGATGGAACTGCACGTCGCGCGGCAGGACCCGGTGGGTGGCGCCATCGACGGTGACGTCGAACAGGTGCGTGAAGAAGCCCGCCTGGTTCAGAACGCGGGTGAACGCGAACTTCTCCAGCGAAATCATGATGGGGGCCTGCTTGCCACCGTAGATCACGGCCGGGATACGGCCATCACGACGGGTCTGGCGGGCGGTCCCCTTGCCGGCCCGGTCGCGCGCTTCGGCGCTGAGCGGAACGATCTGCGTCATCGGAAAACTCCTTGAACGGAAAAAAGCGCCAGCCTCCAGGGGTGCTGACGCGTGGGCGCGGTGATTAAGCCATGCCGGGCGCGGCGTCAAGGACAGAGTCCGGAAACGCGCGGAGGACGGCCGGGAAGCCCAAGAAAAAAACCCTTCCCCCGCGAAGGGGAAGGGCTTTCCACGTGGGATGGAGCGCTGTTACGAGAACAGGCTCGACACCGAACGCTCTTCGCTGATGCGGGTGATCGCGTCGGCGAGCAGCGGGGCGATGGTGAGCTGGCGGATGTTGCGGGACACGCGCACGGCTTCGGTCGCCTGGATGCTGTCGGTGGTGACCAGCTGCTCCAGCGGCGACACGGCCACGCGGGCCACCGCACCGCCGGACAGCACGCCGTGGGTGCAGTAGGCGTGGACCGACTTCGCGCCGGCGTCCATCAGGGCGACCGCGGCGTTGCACAGCGTGCCGCCCGAATCCACGATGTCGTCGAGCAGGATGCAGCGGCGGTTCTTGACGTCGCCGATGATGTTCATCACCTCCGACACGCCGGCGCGCTCACGCCGCTTGTCGATGATGGCGAGATCGGCGTCCAGCCGCTTGGCCAGCGAGCGGGCGCGCACCACGCCGCCGACGTCGGGCGACACCATCGTCACCTCGCCGATGTCCTCGAAGGTCGCGCGAATGTCCTTCTCGAACACCGGGGCGGCCATCAGGTTGTCGGTCGGGATGTCGAAGAAGCCCTGGATCTGACCCGCGTGCAGGTCCATGGTCAGCACGCGGTTGGCGCCGGCCTGGGTGATCAGGTTGGCGACCAGCTTGGCCGAGATCGGCGTGCGCGGGCCGGTCTTCCGATCCTGGCGCGCGTAGCCGTAGTAGGGGAGGACCGCCGTGATGCGCCGGGCCGACCCGCGACGCAGGGCGTCGATGGTGACCAGCAGCTCCATCAGGTTGTCGTTGGCCGGGAACGACGTCGACTGGACCACGAACACGTCTTCGCCGCGCACGTTCTCCAGGATTTCGACGAACACCTCCATGTCCGAAAAACGGCGGATGCTCGCTTTGGTCAGCGGCACGCCGAGACAGGTGGAGATGGCCTCGGCCAGCGGACGGTTGCTGTTGCCGGCAAGCACCTTCATCGCAGTCGGCTCTCTCTGCAGGGAATAGGTTCCGGTGCGCCCGTCAGTCCCTTGCCGACGCCGCCCCTTGAAAACGCGGCGGACCATAACAAAGGGCCGCACCCATGTAAACGTTCCATGACGGGCGGTTCAAGACGCCGCAGCCAGCCGGCCCTGCGATTCCCGCATGGCGCAAGCGTGGCGGCAGGACGTCTGCGCATCACCGCACCGCGAACTTCGCAAGGTGCGTTTTCATGGGCAGGTCGGCCTTCACGAAATGGTCGAAGAACCAGAATTGCAGAAGCTCGTCCGCCTTGCCCTTCACGTAGGCGTACTCGAACGCCGACTCCTCGGCGTCCACCTGCCCGATGATGTCGTCCAGCAGGGTGGCCAGCCGGCGGTGCTGCGCCCGGTGCTCTTCCAGATGCGGGTAGCGCATCGAGGCCTGGACCCGCTCCTCCCGCAGGAAATGGCGGACCGAGACGCGGCGCAGCTCGTTCAGCAGAGCCAGCGCCGGCTTGCGTTCGGCTTCCTCGCCCGGCAGGGCGACGAAGCGGCGGATCAACTCGTGCTGCATCCGGTGATCGGCGTCCAGCCCGCCGTTGTCGAGCACCATCCGCGCGCTGCGCCAGTCGCTCCGCCCATCGCCGTTCCGTCCCTCGCCCCCCAGCGTCGCCTCCCGGTGCGCGTCCATCGTCATGCCGGCGTCCCCCTCCGGAATGTCCCTACCCATGAGACTTGATCTTACCCGAAATGGGTCGTATCGCAATCAGTCAGAGGTAAGAACAATTTTGGGGCGAGCAATTTCCCGCGCGCGGTCAGCCCTGGAGGACGATGGCCGACAGGCCGCGTCCATAGTCCTTTTCGCCGCGCAGGCAGGACCGGCGGTAGCTGAAGAAGCGGTCCTCCTCGACCACCGTGTCGTTGGGGCAGCGCTGAATGATCTCCACGCCGGTGTCGCCCAGGCGGCGGGTGATGTAGCCGGCCAGATCGAACAGGAAATGGTCCGGGCGGCGAGCCGGGGCGAAATAATCGCGGTTGCGCGGGTCCTCATCCAGGAAGGGCGCGGGAAATTCGGGCCCGACCTCGTAGGAGCGCTGGGCGATGCAGGGGCCGATGGCGGCGACGATGCGGTTGCGCTTGGCGCCCAGCTCCTCCATCCGCGCGATGGTCGCCTCCAGAACGCCGCCCTTGGCGCCCTTCCAGCCGGCGTGGGCGGCGCCGATGACGCGGGCCTTCTCGTCGGCGAACAGCACCGGGGCGCAGTCGGCGGTGAGGATGCCCAGCGCGATCCCCGGACGGTCGGTCGCCATGGCGTCGGCGTGCGGTGCCTGATCGGGCGCCCAGGGCTCGGTCACGGCGACGCAGGTCGGGCTGTGCACCTGATAGCAGGTGACGAGCCGCTCCGGCGGGACGTCCATGCGGGCGGCGGCGCGCGCGCGGTTCTCCGCCACGGCGGCGGGCGCGTCCCCGGAGCCGAAGCCGACGTTCAGCGAGGCGTACAGCCCCGTCGACACGCCGCCGGTGCGGGTGAAGAAGGCGTGTCGGATGTGGGTGATGTCGTTCAGCGCGCCAAGCGTAATCACGAACCCGTCCCTTTGCTGTCGCGGTCTCTTGTTCGGATGCCAGTGTTCAGGATGCCAGATCCGGGCTTTCGAAGCCCGCCGGAGGCCCGAGGCCGGGGGAGGCGAGGGCCAACACCTTGAAGAGGGTGCCCATTTGGTCGGGCGCGATCAAGCGGGCCAGCGCGGAGTCGATGTCCGCGGCCTGCTTCGTCGTGGCGCTGCGCTTCAGCGCTGCGGCGCGCGGCTGGATGCCCAGCCGGGCCAGCCAGTCGCCCTGATCCACCGGCCCGAAGCCCTCCGCACCGCCCTCGCGCGCGGCGGCGGCGATGGCGGCGAAATCCACATGGGCGGTCAGGTCGGCCTCGCCCGGCGCATCCAGCACCGGGGCGTAGGCGTGGCGGCGCAGCGCCTGGAGCGTGTCGCCGACCGCCGGCCCGCCGCGGTAGCCGTAGTCGATGACCAGGGCCGCTCCGGGATGGGCCGCCAGACGCTCCCCGATCAGCCGGGCCACCGCCTGGGAGGCCGGGGAGACCTCGACCACGCTGCCCTCCGGGGCGTCGCGCAGGGCCGGCGGGATCAGCCGGGCGCCGGCGCTGCCGAAGGCCTCGAGGACGAAGCGGAAGCGGGGCGTGTCGGCCGCCGTATCGGCGGGCGCGGCGGGATCGATGTCGATCAGCCGCTCGAACCAGCCGTGGTTGGTCTTCTGGACCTGACGGATGGGCAGGGCGTCGAAGAATTCGTTGGCGAGGATCAGGGTCGGGCCTTCGGGTACGTCCTCCAACCGGTTGTGCCACGCGACCGGGATGCCGGCCAGGGTTTCCTTCTGGCGGGCGCGCAGGGTCGGGCTGGTCTCCACCAGATGGACCTGGACGGCCTCGCGGAAGGCGGGGACCAGCGCGGCGGCGCGCAGGGCGTCCTGCATCAGCGTGCCGCGGCCCGGCCCCAACTCCACCAGGTGAAAGGGGGCGGGGCCGCCCAGCCGCGCCCAGCTGTCGACGCACCACAGCCCGGCCAGCTCGCCGAACATCTGGCTGATTTCCGGGGCGGTGGTGAAGTCGCCGGACACGCCGAAGGGGTCTTGGCGCATGTAGTAGCCGAAGCGCGGATGCCCCAGCGCCTCCGCCATGAAGGCGGCGACCGACAGCGGCCCGTCCATCAGGATGCGGCGGGCGAGGTGGTGGGCGAGGCTGTCCGGGGCGGCATCACTCATGACGGGACCTTCCGACCTCAGATGGCGGCGGGGCGGCGGCGGGCCTGGGCGACCAGCCACACACCGAACAGAACCATCGGCACCGACAGAAGTTGTCCCATCGTCGCCCCGGCGTAGAGGAATCCGAGCTGGGCGTCCGGCTCGCGGAAGAACTCCGCGATGATGCGCGACAGGCCGTAGCCGATGAAGAAGATGCCCGCGGTCATGCCGGCCCGCCCGCGCACGGCGGGCATCCGCACCAGGATGGCCAGCAGGACGAACAGCACCGCCCCCTCGAGGAAGGACTCGTAGAGCTGGCTCGGGTGCCGCGGCACCTGCAGCGGGTCGCGCGGGAACACCACCGCCCAGGACACGTCGGGCGCCGGGCGGCCGTACAGCTCGCCGTTGATGAAGTTGGCGATGCGGCCGAAGAACAGGCCGATGGGGGCCGCCGCGGCGATCAGGTCGCCGAAGGCCAGCGGCGACAGCCCGCGCTTCCAGCAGAACAGCAGGATGGCGCCCAACACGCCGATCAACCCGCCGTGGAAGGACATGCCGCCGTGCCAGACCATCAGCGCATCGAGCGGATTCTGGAGGTAGAAGGGCAGGTTGTAGAACAGCACGTAGCCGATCCGCCCGCCCAGGATGACGCCGACCACGGCCCAGGTCAGGAAGTCGTCGTAATCCTCCGCCGAGGGACGGCCCGGCGTGCTGCGGGCCAGCGCCAGGCAGTAGCGCCAGCCGAGCACGAAGCCCGCCAGATAGGCCAGCGCGTACCAGCGGATGACGATCGGCCCGAGTTCGAACGCCACGGGGTCAATGGCGGGAAAGGCGATGGCGAGCATGCGCGGCGGGTGCCTTATGTTGTTTGGGCCATGTTGTCGGGGCCGGTGTGCCGGCGCCCCCTTCACGGCGGGGGAGGCGGGGCCGTCAGCGGTAGGGGTCGGGCTGCGACAGGAAATCCTGGACGTAGCGGCGCACGCCCTCCTCCAGCTCGGTGAAGGGCTGGTCGAAGCCGGCGGCGCGCAGGCGTTCGGTGCGCGCCTCGGTGAAATACTGGTATTTGCCCTGAAGTTCGGTCGGCATGTCGAAATACTCGACGCGCGGCTCCAGCCCCAGAGCGGCGAAGGTGGCGAGCGCCAGATCCTTGAAGCTGCGGGCCTTGCCGGTGCCGACGTTGAACAGCCCGCTGACCTGCGGGTTGTCGTAGAGCCAGAGCATCACCGCCACGCAGTCGTCGACGAAGATGAAGTCGCGGAGCTGGCCGCCGTCCTCGAACTCCGGACGGTGCGACTTGAACAGCCGCGCCGGCTCGCCGGCCTTCAGCTTGGGGTGCAGCTTGGCGACGACGCTCATCATGTCGTCCTTGTGCCGCTCGTTCGGGCCGTAGACGTTGAAGAACTTCAGGCCCGCCCATTGCGGCGGCACGATGTCGCCCTCGGTCACCACGCGGGCGACGCGGCGGTCGATCAGGTGCTTGGACCAGCCATAGGCGTTGAGCGGGCGCAGTGCGGCCAGCGCCTCCGGCGACCCGTCGTCGTCGAAGCCGGCGGAGCCGTCGCCGTAGGTCGCAGCGGAGGAGGCGTAGATCAGCCGCGCCCCCCGCCAGGAGGACCAACGCCACAGATCCAGCGTCAGCGCCACGTTGTTGGCGACGATCCGGTCCACGTCGCGCTCCGTCGTCGCCGAGATGGCGCCGAGGTGGAAGATCACGTCGATCTCCGCGGCGTGCTGGTCGAGGAAGGCGAGCGCGTTCTCCGGCGCGACGAGGGTGGCGAGTTCCCGCTTGGCGAGATTCTGCCACTTCTCCCCGTCGCCGAAGCGGTCGATCACCGCGACGTTGGTGATCCCGCGCGCGGCCAGGGCCGCCACGAGGTTCGAACCGATGAAACCGGCCCCACCGGTGACCACGATCATGCGCTTTTCCTTGCCGCCGGACCGAAAGAAAGGACGAGCGTCCTTATAGGGTCCGGGGGGCGGGGCCGCAAGGTGGGGTGGGGCGTATGGCCGCCCTGCGGTTCCGAAAGAGGCGGTTTCGCAAGGTCTCGCGGCCCCTTACGCGCCCTTGCGCCGCGCCTCCTCCTCGTCGAGCAGGGCCTTGCGCGACAGCTTGCCGATCATCGTCTTGGGCAGTTCGCCGCGGAACTCGACCGCCTTGGGCATCTCGATCGGGGAGAGCTTGTCCTTGAGGAAGTCGATCAGTTCCTCCCGCGTCAGGGCCTTGCCGTCGTCGACGCGGATGTAGGCCTTCACCGTCTGGCCGCGGTACTCGTCGGGCAGCCCGGCGACCACGCATTCCGCGACGGCGGGGTGCAGGTAGATCGCCTCCTCGACGTTGCGCGGGTAGACGTTGAAGCCGCTGCACAGGATCATGTCCTTGATGCGGTCGACGATGTGGGTGTAGCCGTCCTCGTCCATGTAGCCGACGTCGCCGGTGTGCAGGCGCCCGTCCACCAGGGTCAGTGCCGTTTCGGACGGCTTGTTCCAGTAGCCCTTCATCACCTGCGGGCCGCGGATGCACACCTCGCCCTTCTCGCCGACGGGCAGGACGCGGCGCGGCTCCTCCAGGCTGACGATCTCGATCAGCGTGCCGGGCAGGGGCAGGCCGATGGAGCCGGCCTTGTTCAGCCCGGTCACCGGATTCGCCGTGGCGACCGGCGAGGATTCGGACAGGCCGTAGCCCTCCACCAGGACGCAGCCGGTGTTCCGCTCGAACGCCTCCTTGACCTCCACCGGCAGGGGCGCGCCGCCCGACAGGCAGTAGCGGATCGAGGAAAGGTCGTATTTCTCGAGATGCCTGTGGTGGTTGATCGCCGTGTAGATGGTCGGCACCGCCGGGAACAGCGTCGGCTTCCTGGCGTGGATGGTCTCCATCACCTGGTCCAGCTCGAAGCGGGGCAGCATGACGATCTCCGCCCCGATGCGGATGCTGAAGTTCATCACCACGGTCATGGCGAAGACGTGGAAGAAGGGCAGGACGCCCAGCATCCGCTCCTCCCCCTGCCGCGCGCCGACGAACCACAGACTGCACTGCTCGGTGTTGGCGTAGAGGTTGGCGTGGGTCAGCATGGCGCCCTTGGGCACGCCGGTGGTCCCGCCGGTGTATTGCAGCACCGCCACGTCCTCCGCCGGGTCGATGGCGACCGGCTTCGGGGCGCCGTCGTTGGCGACGAGCCGGCGGAAGGACAGGTGGCGGTCGTCCGCGGGGATGCGCGCCAGCTCCGCCCGCTTGACGATCGGGAACAGCCAGTTCTTGGGGAAGGGCAGGATGTCGGCCATCGGGCAGATCACCAGCCGCTTCAGTCCCGATTCGGCGAGCATCCGCGCCATCTTGCCGTAGAGCACCTTGAGGTCGAGCGTGACCATCAGCTCGACGCCGCTGTCGGTGATCTGGTGGTGCAGCTCCCGCTCGGCGTAGAGGGGGTTGAAGTTCACCACCGTCCCGCCGGCCTTTAGGATCGCGAAATAGCAGATCACGTAGTAGGGCGTGTTGGGCAGGAAAAGACCGACGCGCACGCCCTTGCCGACGCCGATCGCCTGGAAGCCGCGGGCGGCGCGGTCCACCATCCGCGCCACCTCCGCGTAGGTCGAGCGCTTGCCCATGAAGTCCAGGAAGGGGCGTTCGGCGAAACGGGCCGCCGCGTCCTCCAGCAGCGCGGTCAGCGGCTTCACCGGAATCGGCGCGTTCCAGTCCACGTCGGGCGGGTAGCCCAGGGTCCAGCTCTGCTCCGGCAGTTTGCGGGCCGCATCCCCCATCATCGTTTTCCCTCCCATGGTCTGTTTTTGTTCGGCCGCAGTGCCCCTTCGGGCTTGCTTGCGGGCCTTTGGCTCATTGTAGCCTTTTTCGTAACCCGTCCCTTGGAGAAATGGTCCCTGCAACGGGGGCGTCGCCAGAGGCAAACGGTGGTTGTGAAGAAAAAATTACGCTGGAACCCCTATTTTCTGTGTGGCTAAATTCACGCTTGGCGGACGATCCGGCGAAGCCGGGCGGCGCCGGCCCCGCTCACCGCGCTTGGCGCCTCGACCGAAAGGTTCGGACTCGTGTCTACAGCCGATTCGCACTCCAGCGGCGTCCTGGGAGTCGCCTTTCCGGGCGAAGGCGCCCAGGTCCGGGCTCTGGTGAAATGGTTCGATCCGGTCAAGGGCTTCGGCTTCGCGGCACCGCAGGACGGGACGACCGACGCCTTCCTGCACATCTCCGTCCTGAACCGGGCCGGGCTGCACGAGATCGGCGAGGGGGCGGAGCTTCTGTGCCGGGTGGTTCCGGGCGGCAAGGGTCCGCAGGTGGCCGACATCCTGGAGGTGCTGAGCACCGGCACGCCCGCCGAAAGCCGCAGCGCGCCCCCCACCGCGGCGTCCGGCCCCGAGGAGGAACTGACGGGCACCGTGAAGTGGTTCAAGCCGGAGCAGGGCTTCGGGTTCGTCACCGCGGACGACGGGGCCAAGGACGTCTTCGTGCACAAAAGCGTCCTGCGCCGCTGCAACCTGACCGGCCTGGACTCCGGCCAGCGGGTGCTGTTGCGGGCGCGCGCCGCGCCGAAGGGGCGGGAGGCCTCCTGGATCGTGCTGCTGTGACATGCGCTCCGGTGCCGGGCCGGTCGGCGGGGCATACGGATTTGTTGTATTTTCCTTAAGTACCACGGGTTACCGTCGTCGACGTTTCCCGCCTCATCCAGGCTGACGGTGATGCCCCTGTCCGGACCTTTCCACTTCCAATCCTCCGCCGGATTCGACGGCCGCGGCGCGGACGGCGACGGGGCTCGCGCGGACGGTAGCTATCTGGACCGCGAGTTCGGAGCTTATGTGGTGCCGGTGGTGCTCGGCCATCACCGGATCTCCGGCCGCGACGACGACATGCTGGTGACCACGCTCGGGTCCTGCGTCGCCGCCTGCATCAACGATCCGGTCGCCCGGATCGGCGGCATGAACCACTTCCTGTTGCCCGGCTCCCCGTCCGGTGGCGAGGGCTATGGGGTGGCGACCCGTTACGGCAGCGTGGCGATGGAGTGGCTGATCAACGACCTGCTGGAGCGCGGCGCCCGGCGCGAGCGGATGGAGGTCAAGCTGTTCGGGGCCGCCCGCGTCATCGACACCAGCCTGGACGTCGGCGCCGCCAACGCCGCCTTTGCGGTGGACTATGTCCAGCGGGAGGGGCTTTCCCTGGCCGTTCGCGACCTGGGCGGGGAGAAGGGCCGGCGCATCCATTTCTTTCCGGCCACCGGGCGGGCTTTCCGCCGCCTGCTGCGCCCCGAGGCGGAGCGGGAAACGGTGCATCAGGAAATGGACTATCTCCAGGCGCTGCGGCGCTCTCCCCTGGAGGGCGAGATGGAGCTGTTCGAGCGGCGCTGATCGAATGGCGCTGACGGGTCACTCGCGCAGGATTTCCGCGGCCTCCACGGTCATCCACTCCGCTTGGTCGTTGTCCTCGCCGTCGGTGAAGAGGGCGACGGTCACCGGCTCCTCGCCGGCGGCGCGGGCGGGGAAGTGGTAGGCGCAGGCCGACCCGCCCGGCCCGCCGCCGGTGTGCCCCCAATAGGGGCCGGCCTGCGCGTCGCGCTCCACCATCAGGCCGAGGCCGTAACCCGGCTCCACCCAGGGACGGCCGCGCATGGTGCCGGGAACCGGCAGGGAGTCGTGCATGCGCGCCGCCTCGGCGCCGGGCAGCAGGCCGCCGGCGAACAGCGCGTGGAGAAGATCGGCGATGTCCGCCGCCGTCGCCGCCACCACGCCATGGGCCACCCAGCCGGGATGGTAGCGGACGGCCACGTCGGCGGGCGGGCCGTCCTTGCCGCCGAGATAGGGGCTGGGGCCGGTCCACAGGCCGGACAGGTCGCCACGCTCCGTCGGCACAGACCAGCCGGTCAGGCCCAGCGGGGCGAACAGCTCGCGGTCGAGAGCCTGGGCGAAGGGCAGGTCGGTGACCCGCTCCAGCACCCGCTTCGCCAGCAGATAGCCGATGTTGGAATAGGAGAACTCGCGCCCCGGCGGGGCGAACAGGTCGGCGGCGCGGCAGCGCTCCAGGAAACCGTCCTCGCTCCAGGGGGCCTCGCCGGCCCGAACGGCGGCGTGGTAGGCCGGGCTGCCGCCGTAATTGCGCAGGCCCGCGCGGTGGGACAGAAGCTGGGCCAGGGTCATCCGGTCGGCCGCCGCGAAGTCGGGCAGCCAGCGGTCCAGCGGGGCATCGGGGTCGATCAGCCCTTGCGCGCACAGGCGCAGCAGGGCGGCGGCGGTCAGGGTCTTGGTGATGCTGTAGACGAGGAAGCGGGCGGTGACCGGCGGAGGCGCCGCATCGCCGCGGATCAGGCCGACGGTCCAGGAGCGTGAACCCGAACGGACCGCCACCACCGCGGCGTTGGCGGCGGCGGGCCCCTCACCCTCGTCGAGGCAGGCGCCGAGACGGTCGGTCAAACGGTCGATGTGCCGGGTCGGCAGGGCGGCGTCAGTGTCCACGGAACCATCCCTCAAAAAACGAAGGCCCCCAAGGGTGGGGGCCTTCGCGTCGTCGGGTACCGGTCAGTCGCGCTTCACCGTGTCGGCGTCGAGCGCCGCCTGGGCGGCGGCCAGACGGGCGATCGGCACGCGGTAGGGCGAGCAGGACACGTAATCCAGCCCAACCTTCTCGCAGAAGGAGATGGAGGCCGGGTCGCCGCCATGCTCGCCGCAGATGCCGAGCTTGATGTTCGGACGGACCTTGCGGCCGCGCTCCGTGGCGATGGCGATCAGCTCGCCGACGCAGTCCTGGTCCAGCGTCTGGAACGGGTCGTGCTCCAGGATGCCCTGGCGCTGGTACTCCGGCAGGAAGGCGCCGGCGTCGTCGCGCGACAGGCCGAAGGTCGTCTGGGTCAGGTCGTTCGTACCGTAGGAGAAGAACTCCGCCGTCTCGGCGATCTCATCGGCCTTCAGCGCCGCGCGCGGCAGCTCGATCATCGTGCCGACCATGTACTCGAACGTGACGCCGGTGGAGTCCATGACCTCCTTGGCGACGCGGTCGATGACCGCCTTGAGGATGTCCAGCTCCTTCTTGGTCACGATGAGCGGGATCATGACCTCCGGCATCACCGTCTCGCCCCTGGTCTTGGAGACCTCGGCGACCGCGCTGAAGATGGCGCGGGCCTGCATCTCGTAGATCTCGGGATAGGTGATGCCGAGGCGGCAGCCGCGATGGCCGAGCATCGGGTTGGCCTCGTGGAGCTGCACCACGCGGTGGTTCACCTTGAGCTGGTCGGTGCCGGTGGCCTTGGCGACCTCCGCCATCTCCGCCTCGGTGTTGGGCAGGAACTCGTGCAGCGGCGGGTCGAGCAGGCGGATGGTCACCGGCAGGCCCGACATGATCGTGAACAGCTCGACGAAGTCCTTCTTCTGGAAGGGCTCCAGCTTGGCCAGCGCGGCGCGGCGGCCGGCCTCGCTCTCGGCCAGGATCATCTCGCGCACCGCCAGGATGCGGTCCGGGTCGAAGAACATGTGCTCGGTGCGCGACAGGCCGATGCCCTCGGCGCCGAACTTCCGCGCGGTGCGGGCGTCCAGCGGGGTCTCAGCGTTGGTGCGGATCTTCATGCGGCGCAGCGAATCGGCCCAGCCCATCAGCGTGGCGAAGTCGCCCGACAGCTCCGGCTGGATCGTCGGCACCTGGCCCAGCATCACCTCGCCGGTCGAGCCGTCGATGGTGACGATGTCGCCTTCCTTGATGGTGACGCCGCGGACCGACATGATCTTGGACTTGTAGTCCACGCGCAGGTCACCGGCGCCCGACACGCAGGCGCGGCCCATGCCGCGGGCCACCACGGCGGCGTGGCTGGTCATGCCGCCGCGGGTGGTCAGGATGCCGCGGGCGGCGTGCATGCCGTGGATGTCCTCGGGCGAGGTCTCCACGCGGCAGAGGATGACCGCCTCGCCCTGGCCGGCCAGCGTCTCCGCCTCGTCGGCGGTGAAGACGACCTTGCCCGAGGCCGCACCCGGCGACGCCGGCAGGCCCTTGGCGATGACCTTGCGCTCCGCCTTCGGGTCCAGCGTCGGGTGGAGGAGCTGGTCGAGCGAGGCCGGGTCGATGCGGCGCACGGCCTCCGCCTTGTCGATCAGCCCTTCCTCGGCGAGGTCGACGGCGATCTTCAGCGCCGCCGGGGCGGTGCGCTTGCCGTTGCGGGTCTGCAGCATGAACAGCTTGTTCTGCTGGACCGTGAACTCGATGTCCTGCATGTCGCGGTAGTGCTTCTCCAGCGTGAGGCGGACCTCATTGAGCTGGTTGAAGACCTCCGGCATGACCTCTTCCATGGCGGGGAGGTCGGACTTGTTGGCCTCCTTGCCGGCGATGGTCAGGTGCTGCGGCGTACGGATGCCGGCGACCACGTCCTCGCCCTGGGCATTGACGAGGTACTCGCCGTAGAAGGCGTTCTCGCCGGTGGACGGGTTGCGGGTGAAGGCCACGCCGGTTGCGCAGTCGTTGCCCATGTTGCCGAACACCATGCACTGCACGTTGACGGCGGTGCCCCAGTCGGCGGGGATGTCGTGCAGCTTGCGGTAGGTGATGGCGCGGGCGTTCATCCACGAGCCGAACACGGCGCCGACGGCGCCCCACAGCTGCTCCTGGACGTCCTGCGGGAAGGGCCTGCCGAGCTCGTGCTCGACGGCCTTCTTGTAGTCCTCGATGACGGCCTGCCAATCGGCGGCGCTCAGGTCGGTGTCGAGGTTGTGGTTCTTGTCGCGCTTGTGGTTGTCCAGGATCTCCTCGAAATGGTGGTGGTCAACGTCCAGCACCACGTTCGAGTACATCTGGATGAAGCGGCGGTAGCTGTCGTAGGCGAATCGGGCGTCGCCCGAGCGCTTGGCGAGGCCGGCGGCGGTCGCGTCGTTCAGCCCGAGATTCAGCACCGTGTCCATCATGCCCGGCATGGAGGCGCGGGCGCCGGAGCGCACCGAGACCAGCAGCGGGTTGGCCGGATCGCCGAAGGTGGCGCCCATGGCCTGCTCCAGCCCCTTCACCGCGGCTTCCACCTGGGCCTTCAGCTCCGGCGGATAGTTGCGGCCGTTGGCATAGAAATAGGTGCAGACCTCGGTTGTGATGGTGAAACCCGGAGGAACCGGGAGGCCCAGATTGGCCATCTCGGCCAGATTGGCTCCCTTGCCGCCGAGCAGGTTCTTCATATCCGCCCGGCCTTCGGTGGCATCGGCACCGAAGCAGTAAACCCACTTGTTCTCGCCCTGGCTCGCCATCGTGAAATCCTCGTTCACCTCTATGGTCGTCCGGCCGTCGGCTGTGCGGGGAACCGGTGAAGATCCGTCCTGCGAACGGGTGTCCTTCTGGTATGACCGCGCAACCGCATCCGATGGAGCCCCTTCTAGCCCCCCGCGGAAGGAGAACACAAGACGATCCGTTGCATAGCGTGAGCGCGACGGTGCTGATCCCATTTATGCCACGGCGCGCAAAAGGGGCAGGCCGGACGGAAAACTACCCCTTATCCATTGCGCGAAAAGGGAAATCCGCCGCGGCCCTCACGGCCCCCGCGCCAGATCGAGCACGGCGTCGGTGGCTGGCGGGGGCGGGCGTTCGCGGTCGGCGCCGCGGCGGCTGCGGAAGGTCCGGAAGGCGATGGCCATCCAGGTGCCGTGGAAGGCGAGGCCACACAGCAGGACGATCTCCCCCGGCACCGGCCCGATGGTCGCCCGCGCGAACAGTTCCTCCAGGCTCGACAGCGGGACCGGATGGATCATCAGCTTGCCCAGATAGGCCACCACCTGGATCAGGAAGATCCAGCCGTAGTTCCGCCGCAGCCGGCGCCCCACCGCCTCCAGGTAGGTGATGTGCAGGTTGGGGTGCTGGTAGTCCTGGAACAGCGTCTCGTTCCAGCCCCGGGCGAACTGGTCGCCCTGGCCGCGCAGGATGGGGCCGAGAAAGTACAGCTCCAGCACATGGGCGCGGATTCGCCAGAAGTCGAAGAAGCGGTAGCGCCGCGCCTCGATGTAGAGGAACACGGCGACCAGAAGCCCCACCAGCACCAGCGGCAGGGGGGAGGCGGTGGCGCTGCTGAAGGTCAGCGACAGGGCGATCCCGGTGGTCACCACCGCCCAGTTGGTGGTGGCGTCCAGCCGGGTGCGCCAGACGGTGCTGCGGTAGATCTCGGCCCTGTAGAGATGCGACAGGGCCGTGACCTCCGCCGAGGTGTAGTGGGTCTTGGGTGCTTTGGCGGCGATGTCATCCATGCTCGGCGTCCTCCCCTTGGCTTTTCTTGCGCAGGGGCCGGGGACGCCGGCGCGTCAGTGGGCGCCGCCGTCGGCCTCCAGCCCCAGCCGGTCGAACAGCCGCCGGTCGGCCTCATGCTCCGGGTTGCCGGTGGTCAGCAGCTTGTCCCCATAGAAGATGGAGTTCGCGCCGGCGTAGAAACAGAGCGCCTGCCCCTCGTCGCTGAGCGAGCGGCGGCCCGCCGACAGGCGGACGTAGGAGCGCGGCATCAGGATGCGGGCGACCGCGATGGTGCGGATGAACTCGAAGGCGTCCAGCGCGTCGACGCCGCCCAGCGGGGTGCCGGCGACCGACACCAGCTTGTTGATCGGCACGCTCTCCGGCTGCGGCGACAGGTTCGCCAAAGTCTCCAGCAGGCCGGCGCGGTCGGTGCGGCTCTCCCCCAGCCCGACGATGCCGCCGGAGCAGACCTTCAGCCCGGCGTCGCGGACGTTGGCCAGCGTGTCCAGCCGGTCGCGGTAGCTGTGGGTGGAGACGATCTGCTCGTAGAACTCCTCCGACGTGTCGAGGTTGTGGTTGTAGTAGTCGAGGCCCGCGTCCTTCAGCGCGTCGGCCTGCGGGCGGGTCAGCATGCCCAGCGTCATGCAGGCCTCCAGCCCCAGGTCCTTCACGTCGCGGACGATGTTCGCCAGCTTCTCGACGTCACGGTCCTTCAGCTCGCGCCACGCAGCACCCATGCAGAAGCGGCCGGCGCCCGCCTGCTTGGCCTTCTCCGCGGCGGCGCGCACCTGGGCGCGGTCCAGCAGCTTCTCCGCCTCGACGCCGGTGTCGTACTTCACGCTCTGCGCGCAGTACTTGCAGTCCTCCTGGCAGCCGCCGGTCTTGATGTTCAGCAGGGTGGAGAGCTGGACCTTGTTCGGGTCGTGGTGCTGGCGGTGCGTCTCGTGGGCGCGGTGCAGCAGCTCCATGAAGGGCAGCTCGAACAGGGCCAGGATGTCCTCGCGGGTCCAGCGCCGGGCGATGGTGGAGGCGGCGGCGTCCGCGGTCTGCATGGCGGTGTCGGGCATGGTCGGTCCTCGGGAAAAAGGCAGATCAGAGAAGGGTATCGGCGGCGTCGCGGATCGCGGCGTAGGCGCGGTCCAGCTGCCCGTCCGTCACGCAGTAGGGCGGCAGCAGGTATATCACGGGGCCGAGCGGGCGCAGCAGCAATCCCCGCTCCAGGAAGAAGCGCTTCAGCGTCTGCCCGACCGCGGCGGTGTAGCCCTGCGCGTCGGTCACCTCGATGGCGGCGATGGTGCCCATGACGCGCCCGCGCGACAGCTTCGGGTGCCGAGACAGGTCGGCGATGGCGGCGCGGTGCTGCGCCTCGATGCGCGCGAGGTTGGCGGCGGTCTCCGCCGAGGTGGTCAGCTCCAGCGAGGCCAGGGCGGCGGCGCAGCCCAGCGGGTTGGCGGTGAAGCTGTGGCCGTGGGCGAAGGCGCGGTCGAAGCCGGCGCCGAGGAACGCCTCGTAGATCGAGGCACCGCAGGCGGTGACCGACAGCGGCAGGAAACCGCCGGTCAGCCCCTTGGACAGGCAGATCAGGTCCGGGGCGACTCCGGCCCTGTGGCTGGCGAACAGGGCGCCGGTGCGGCCGAAGCCGGTCATCACCTCGTCGAAGATCACCAGACCGCCCGCCGCCCGCACCCGCGCCGCCATGGCCCGCAGGAACTCCGGACGGCAGAAGCGCATGCCCGAAGCGCCCTGGACCAGCGGTTCGATGATGACGGCGACCATCTCCGTCCCGTTGGCAGCCAGCCAGCGGTCGAGCCAGTCCAGCGCCGCGGCCTCCTTCTCCTCGACCTCCGGGTCGCCGTCCCAGGTGGCGGGGTAGGGCATGCGGTCGACGGCGAAGAGAAGCTCCTGGAACGGCGCGTAGAAGCCGGAGCCGACCCCCGCCGCCATCGCGCCAAAGGTGTCGCCGTGGTAGCTGCCCTCGAAGGCGAGGAAGCGGCGGCGCTGGCCCTTGCCGTTGTTGCGCCAGTACTGCCAGGCGAGCTTCAGCGCCACCTCCACCGCGGTCGAGCCGTTGTCGGAGTAGAAGACGCGGTCGAGATTTCCCGGCAGCACCTCGGCCAGCCGGGCGGCGAGGCGCGCGGCGGGGCTGTGGGTGAAGTCGGCGAAGATCACCTGCTCCAGCCGGTGCGCCTGCTCCGCGATGGCCCCGGCGATGGCCGGGTGGGCGTGTCCGTGCAGGTTCACCCACCAGGAGGAGATGAGGTCGAGGATTTCCCGCCCGTCCTCGGTGAACAGGCTGACCCCTTTGCCGTGGGTGACCGCCAGCGGCTCCGGCGCGGTCTGCGCCTGGGTGAAGGGGTGCCAGACGTGAAGGCGGTCGAGAGAAACGGTGTCGGTCATGAAAACACGCTGTCGAAGGAAGGGATGAGCGCCGCCGCTTCCGCGACGGTTTCGGCGTCGATTCGGTCGAGCGTTGGGATCTCGGCCAGCACGCGGACCTTGCCGAACCGCTCGATGGCGGCGCGGTTGCCGGGGTTGAGCGGGCCGTTCAGCACCACCCCGGCCACCGCCAGCCCGCGCGCCCGCAATGCCTCCAGGCTGAGCAGCGTGTGGTTGATGGTGCCGAGCGTGCTGCGCGCCACCAGCACCACCGGCAGGCCGAAGCGGGCGATCAGGTCGATGATGAAGACGTCCTCCGTCACCGGCACCATCAGCCCGCCCGCCCCCTCCACCACCAGCGGGCGGCCGGTGTCGGGCAGGGCCAGGGCGCCGGGGTCGATGGCGACGCCCTCCAGCTCCGCCGCGGCATGCGGGGACAGCGGCTCGGCCAGCGCGTAGGCCGGCGGATGCACGCGTTCCGCAGGCAGGGCGGCGAGGGCGGTGACGGTGGGGGTGTCGCCCGGTTCGTCCTTCAGGCCGGTTTGCAGCGGCTTCCAATAGGCGGCGTCCCAGGCCCGCGCGAGGCACGCGGAGACCAGCGTCTTGCCGACGCCGGTGTCGGTGCCGGTGACGAACACCCCGCGGGGCCGGGCGCCGTCCTTGCGGAACAGGCCGTAGGCGATGTGGTGGGTCATGGTCAGTCCTTCGGGCCGTTCCAGCCGGCGCAGCACGCGGCGCAGGGCGCCCGGCGGCAGGGGGCGGCGGCCCTCCGCCGGCAGGTGGGCGCCGATGCCCTTCAGTTCGGCCAGGAACTCCAGACCGTCGGCGTGACGGCGGAGCAGCCGCTCCTCCTCGACCGATCCGCTGCCCCCGGCGGGCCACAGCCGGTCGAGGTCATGGCGGGTGGGGTAGGCGGGAATCCCGGCCTCCAGCCCCAGCGCGTGATGGGCCTCCCGCCACTCACGGAAGCTGTCGGCGGCGAGCGTGGCGACGGCGATTCGCCCGCCCGGCGCCAGCAGCCCCACCCAGCGCGCCAGGGCGGCGGCGGAGTCGCGGAACCATTGCAGGGCGAGACTTGAGACGATGAGGTCGAAGGGGCCGTCGAGGTCCGGCTGTTCCCCATCCATGATCCGGAATTCGGAATCGGCCGGGTCGCCCAGCGCGGCGCGGCAGCGCGCCAGCATGTCCGGCGACAGGTCGGTGAACAGCCAGTCCGCCGGTCCGATCCGCTCGCGCAGGGCGCGGCTGAGGAAGCCGGTGCCGCAGCCGATCTCCAGCACGCGGGGGCGGGGCGGCAAGGGCAGGCGGGCGACGCGCTCCGCCAGACGCTCCGCCGCGATGCGCTGCACGGCGGCGTGTTCCTCGTAGCAAGGGGCGGCCTTGCCGAAGGCGGCGGCGATGGCGGCCTTGCGCGGGTCGGCGGTCATGCGGTCAGTCCGGCGGCAAAGGCGGCGATCCGCTCGGCGCACCAGCCCGGCGCGGTCAGCGGCAGCAGATGCCCGCCTTCGGTGTGCCATTCGACCGAAATCCGACCGCATCCATCATCCCCTCTCCCCTCTGGGGAGAGGGTTAGGGTGAGGGGGTTGCGCAATGCCTGATCGTCCGGTTCCCCGAGCCCCCCCTCACCCGGCGCCTTCGGCGCCACCCTCTCCCCGGAGGGGGGAGGGACAGAGTGGTTGCGAAACGCCTGTTCGGTCATGGTCGGGGGGACGATGGGGTCCTGCGCTCCCGCCAAGGCCAGCACCGGGCCGGTGAGCGCAGCGCGGGCGTCCCAGTCGCGCAGCGCCCGCAACGCCTCACCCAGCCGGGCCGTGTCCAGGCCCTCAGTCAGCGGAGCTTCGACGCCGCAGCGGCGCAGGAAGTCGGCGGTCACCGACTCCGGCGCGGCGGCGAAGCGCGCGAGCATGCGGTCCAGCAGCCGGCGCGGCGTGGCGGGGGCGAAGCCGTCGCCCTCGGTGAAGCGGGGGAAGCCGTTGACCAGCACCAGCCCGTCCCAGGCGAAGGGCCGCTCGTGCAGCAGCCATAGCCCCCCGAAGGAGTGGCCGACCGCGACGACGGGGCGCCCGGCGGGAAGATCGGGAAGCGACGGCGGGCCATAGAAGCCGAGATCCACCGCCACGCTCTCCCCCTCGGAAAGAGCGCTCCGCACCCCGTCCCAGACGGCGGGGCCGAATCCCCAGCCATGGGCGAACACGAACAGCGGTGCGGTCATTATGGGCTGGGTCATCGCCGGCTCCAGGCGTCGGCCACCGCGCTCACCAACGTCTCCAGATCGGCGTCCGTGTGGGCGGCGGACAGGGCGAAGCGCAGACGGCTGGTGCCCGGTGGCACGGTCGGCGGGCGGATGGCGATGCCCAGGATGCCGCGCTCCTCCAGCCGCCGGCTGAGGGCGAGCGCGTCCTCCTCCGCCCCGATCATGGCTGGGACGATCTGCGTGCTCGACCCCGCCGTGGCGATGCCCAGCCCGTCGAAGGCGGCACGCAGCCGTTCCGCCATGGCCTGGAGCCGGGCGCGCTCGGCGTCCAACGTCGGCACGAGGTCAAGCGCGGCGTCCATCGCCCCCAGCACGGCGGGCGGCAGGGCGGTGGCGTAGATCAGCCCGCCGCAGCGGTTCACCAGATAGTCGCAGAGCGCCCTCGACCCCGCCACATAGGCGCCGAAGCCGCCCAGCGCCTTGCTGAAGGTGCCCATGGCGAGGTCCACGCGCCCGCCGCCCAGCGCCGCCAGCCCCATCCCGCGCGGGCCGAGCACGCCGGTCGCGTGCGCCTCGTCGAGGAACAGGAAGGCGCCGTGCCGCTCCGCCAGCGCGGCCAGCGCCGGCACATCGGCGCGGTCGCCGTCCATGCTGAAGACGCTCTCCGTGACGATGAAGCGCGTGCCGGGCTCGCCCGCGCGCTGGGTCAGCAGGGTTTCCAGATGGTCGAGGTCGTTGTGACGGAAGCGGATCTGCCGCACTCCGGCGGCGGCGCAGCCATGGTGCAGGCTGGCGTGGTTCAGCCGGTCGGTGAAGACCAGCGCGTCGCCGCCCAGAAGCTCCCGGTCGAACAGCGCCGGCAGGACCGCGGCGTTGGCCTGCCAGCCGGAATTGAACAGAAGCGCCGCCTCCGTGCCCTTCAGCCGGGCGAGCTTCACCTCGACCTCCGCGTGAAGCTCCAGCGTGCCGCAGACGAGGCGCGACGCCGTCGCCCCGGCACCCCAGCGCCGCGCCCAGTCGCCGGCACGCTCCACCAGCAGCGGATGGGAGGCGAGGCCGAGATAGTCGTTGCTGGAGAAATTCAGCAGCGTCCGCCCGCCGCGCCGGATGCGCCCAGCCCCCTCCGGGCGCACGGGCAGCAGATGGCGGCGCGCGTGGCGCCGGTCGAGGCGGTCGAGATGCTGGCGGAACAGCGGGTCGAGCAGGGACATGATGCGGGCGTGATAGCAGAGCGCGCCGCTGGGGCGAAAGGTCCGAATGGCACAGGTGCCCCGACGGCCCGGCGGGCGTAGACTGGCGCGGCCATGCCGTCCGATCCGCGCTTCCACGACCGCCCCGACAATCTGCCGCCCGATCCCGGCGCCTATGTGCTGCTGATTGCGCTGGAGAAGGATCTGCCGCTTCGCCTCCCCGGCCGGCCGGAACGCGTTCTGGCGCCGGGCCGCTACCTCTATTGCGGCAGCGCGCGGGGGCCGGGGGGCCTGCGAGCGCGGGTCGGGCGCCATTTCCGCCAGGGCAAGCCGGAGCGCTGGCACATCGACCGGCTGACCGCGGCGGGGCGGATGCTCGGTGCCTGGATCGTTCCTGGTGGTGACGAATGCGCCCTGGTCGCCGCCCTGTCCGGGCTTCCCGTGCCGGTTCCCGGCTTCGGCAGCAGCGACTGCCGTCGCTGCGCCAGCCACCTGCTGCATTGGCCGGACGGGACGCTGGTTCCGCTGCGCGATGCGCCTTTTTGAGGCGCCGGACGGGCGTCGGCGTGGGAATTGAGGCGAATTGCTTGGTCTGACCATCCTCCAAGGGTTATAGTCCCCCGTCATCGGGAGGCGGGCATGAAGACAGTGACCCATAACCGCCGGGATGTCCTCCGGGCGTTCGGGGGCGCCTTTGGGGCCGCGGCCATGCTTCTGACGGCGCCCCAGGCGTTGGGGCAATCGGCACCCTCGGCATCGTCCGCCCTTGGATCGTCGGACTTGGGCGTCGGCGTCCTCTATTGCGGCGACCGGGCGGATTTCGGCTTCAATCAGGCCCATGCGGAGGCCGCCCGCGCCCTGACCAGCCTGCCCGGCCTGCGGCTGGAGGAGCGGGAGCACGTCGCCGGCACGCTGGCCGCCACGGCGGAGGAGCTGGTCGGTCCCGAGGGCTGCCGGGTCGTCATCGTCACCGCCGCAGGCGACGCCCTGCCGGGGCTGCTGGCCCAGGCCGACGCCCACCGCGACACGGTGTTCCTGTTTTCCGGCGCGCCGCTGGACCGCGACCGGCTGCCGATCAACACCGGCTTCTTCGAAGGGTATATCGAGGAAGCGCAGCACATCTCCGGCCTCGTTGCCGGCTACGCCAGCCGGGCGAAGATCATCGGCCTCGTGGCCTCCCACCCCGCTCCGGACGTGCTGCGCTGCGTGAACGCCTTCGCGCTGGGCGCCCGGCGCGCTGATTCCGCCACCGCGCTGCGCGTCGCCTTCGTCGGCGAGGCGGCGACGCCGCGGCAGGTCGCCGAAGCCGCGCGCGCGCTGGCCGACGGCGGTGCCGACGTGCTGGCTGCCCAGCTCGACGGAGCGCGTCCGGTCTGCGAGGTGGCGGAGGCGCACGGCATCCTGTGCTGCGGCTTGCACACCGACCTGACCGCCTTCGCGCCGCAAGGCTTCCTGACCGGGGCCGAATGGGCCTGGGAGAAGGCCTACGCCGAGGCCGTCGCGCTGATCGCCGCGGGAAAGCCGTGGAAACATCTGCGCCAGGGTGGCTTCGACCAGGGCTTCGTCCGCAACACCGCCTATGGGCCGGCGGTGGGGGTGGAGGCGCGGGCCCACGCCGACGCGGCGCGGATGCAGCTCGCCAATGGCAACGCCGCCGTCTTCCGCGGGCCGATCCAGGACAACACCGGACGGACGGTGGTCGCCAAGGGCAAGGCCCTGCGCGGCGGCGACGCAGAGCTTGGCCGCATGGTCTGGCTGGCCGACGGCGTCACCGAGGTCGCGCGCTGACCCTTACGCCCCGCTTTGCTCCGTCCAGCCGCAGGCGGCCAGCGCGTCGCGCATGTGCGGCGGGGGCGGCGCCACGGCGGTGACCGGTTCGCGGTCGAAGGCCATGGTGAAGGTGACCGACCGCGCCAGCAGGTGCAGGTTTCCCGGCGGCACGCGCACCGGACCGTAATAGGGCTCTCCCACCAGCGGGCAGCCGATGGCCGCGCTGTGGACGCGGAGCTGGTGGGTGCGCCCGGTCCGCGGCCGCAGCTCCAGCCAGGCCCGCCCGTTGCCGGTTCCCAGGACCTTGTACTCGGTGACGGCGGGCTGGCCGGTGGGGTGCGTCACGATGTTCCAGGCGCCGGGGTTCAGCAGCTTCAGCAGCGGGAAGTCGATGACTCCTTCCGCCGCCTCCGGAATGCCCTCGCTGACCGCCCAGTAGGTCTTCTCGACATGGCCGGCGGCGAACATGTCGCCCAGCCGCTTCAGCGCCCAGAGCGACCGGCCGAGCACGAGGCAGCCCGCCGTGTCGCGGTCCAGCCGGTGGGCCAGCCGCGGCGGCGTGCCGTCCCCCTCCGCCAGGAAAGGCAGGTAGAGGTCGAGATGGTCGGTGATCCGCCCGGCCTTGTGCACGGCCAGCCCGGCGGGCTTGTCGATGATGAAGACGTCCGAATCCTCGTGCAGGATCCGGTCGCGCAGCGTGGTGGGGGTGAAGGTGGTGCCGGCGTCGCTCATGGGCGCCACCCAAGCACGGCGCGGGGGGAGGGGCAAGCCCGCCGGCGGTGTTGCGCCGCGGAACCCTATCGGCGCGCGGCCTGTTGCCCAACGGGCGGCGCCGTGGACGAAGTCTGGATGGACGAGTCTGGACCCATGCCGCCGCGCCGCCCATCTGTACGGAATGACGACTCACCGTGGCGAAGGGATGCGTGCAATGGCTGAACGCGACAATCTCCCGGCGCAGCAGCGGTCCACGCAGAGCGAGGTGGATGATTTCCTGAGCCGCGTGGCGGCCCTGCCGCGGGCGACGGGGGGGCCGCGCGGGCGGCTGATGTTCGCCATGGACGCCACGGCCAGCCGCGAGCCGACCTGGGACCGCGCCTGCCAGATCCAGGGCGAGATGTTCCAGGCGACCTCCGCGCTGGGCGGGCTGGATATCCAGCTCGTCTACTACCGGGGATTCCGTGAATGCCAAGCCAGCCCGTGGGTTGGCAACGCGCAGGACCTGCTGCGGCGGATGACCGCGGTGTCCTGCATGGCCGGGCAGACCCAGATCACGCGTGTGCTGGGGCATTGCATCAAGCAGACGCGGGACCGCAAGGTCAACGCGCTGGTCTTCGTCGGCGACTGCATGGAGGAGGACGTCGATCAGCTCGCCCATCAGGCGGGCCAGTTGGGGTTGCTCGGCGTCCCGGTCTTCATCTTCCACGAGCGTGGGGACCTGATCGCCAAGCGCGCTTTCCAGACCATCGCGCGGCTCAGCGGCGGCGCCTATTGCCCGTTCGACGGCTCCTCCGCGCAGCAATTGCGGGATCTGCTGAGCGCGGTTGCCGTCTACGCGGCGGGCGGCCGGGCGGCGCTGGAGCATTACAGCCGCGGGCGGGGCGACGCGGTGCGGCTGCTCACCAGCCAGCTTGGCAACGGTCAGGGGGGACGCGGCGGGCAAAGCCATGCATCATAGGGCAGGATTCGGCTAGGGAAGGAACAGAGCGGGATGTTTGGGTTTTTCCTCCTGGGCATCGCGCTGGTGGCCGGTCTCGCCATGCTGGCCCGCGTCTTCGTGTCCGCGGACCCGAGGACGCTCGCCACCGCGGTGCGCTATGGCGGAATCGCGCTGGCGGCGGTGACGGTCGTCGTGCTCACTCTGACCGGGCGGCTGGGCACCGCCATGATGCTGGGGGCGCTGGCCTTTCCGCTGCTGACGCGCTGGCGGACGTTGCGCGACGCTTTCCGCCCCGCGTCCTACGGAGCGGCAAGCGGCGGGCAGACCTCGCAGATCGAGACGCTCTATCTGCGGATGACGCTGCAGCACGACACCGGGGCGATGGCAGGAGAGGTTTTGCACGGGCCGTGGCGTGGGCGGACGCTGGAGTCGCTGACGCTGGGGCAGGTGCTGGCGCTGCTGGAGGAGTGCCGGCGCGACGATCCCCAATCGGCCTCCGTCCTGGAAGCGTGGCTGGAGCGTTCCCATCCCGGCTGGCAGACGGCGGAGGAACAATCTGCTGGGTCGTCAAACAATTCCGGTTCGAAGGACAGTGGCGGCCGCGGTGGCGGCGGTTCTATGACCCGTGACGAGGCCTATGATATTTTGGGGTTGTCGCCCGGAGCCACACCCGAACAGGTAAAGGACGCCCACCGACGGCTGATGATGAAAGTGCATCCAGATCATGGGGGGTCCACCTATTTGGCAGCCAAGATCAACCAAGCGAAGGATTTGCTGCTGCGCAACTAACCTTTTGCCGGGTTACGGAAGGGGAGTTGCGTCACCGAATTGCCTGTGGCAGAAAGCTGGACGAGCGTTTTGCAAATCTGCGAATCGTCTCCATATTCGAAGTATTTCCTCAAGCAACCACAAGAGAACCCCAATGCGAAAGCCTGTGCGCAAGGTGGTGTTCCCCGTCGCCGGTCTCGGTACGCGCTTTCTGCCGGCGACCAAGGCGATTCCAAAGGAAATGCTGCCTTTGGTCGATCGGCCTCTGCTTCAGCATGCCGTGGAAGAGGCGCGGGCCGCCGGCATCGAGGATTTTGTGTTCGTCACGGGCCGCAGCAAGCGCGCCATCGAAGACCATTTCGACACCGACACGGAGCTGAACCGCACCCTTGAGGAGCGCGGCAAGCAGGATGCCCTCGATGTGGTGCGCCACAGCGAGATCGCGCCGGGCCGCTGCTTCTACACGCGCCAGCAGGTCCCGCTGGGCCTCGGCCACGCGGTGTGGTGCGCGCGGGCGGTGATCGGCAACGATCCCTTCGCCATCGTCCTGCCCGACGACTTCGTCCAGGGCGACACCCCCTGCCTGAAGCAGATGGTCGACGCCTACAACGAAGTGGGCGGCAACATCGTCGCCGTCGTGGACGTCCCGCGCGAGCGGACCAGCAGCTACGGCATCCTGGACGTGGAGAAGGACGACGGCCGTCTGGCCACCGTGCGCGGCCTCGTCGAGAAGCCGAAGCCGGAAGAGGCGCCCTCCACCCTGTCCATCATCGGCCGCTACATCCTGCAGCCGGAGGTGTTCGATCATCTGGAAAAGCAGCAGCGCGGCGCCGGCAACGAGATCCAGCTGACCGACGCCATGGCCAAGCTGATCGGCACGCAGCCGTTCCATGGCCTGCGCTTCGAAGGCACCCGTTACGACTGCGGCGACAAGGTCGGCTTCATCGAGGCCACGCTGGCCCACGCGCTGCGCCGTCCGGACATGGCGGACAAGGTCCGCGACATGCTGCGCAAGTACTGCTGACGCGGAAGCGCTGATGAGGCATTCGGCTTGCGGGGAGGGGCGCCGCCCTTTCCCCGCGGGCCGGATGCCCGTCAACGGCCGGCGGCGGCCCGGCGGGGAGCGCGCGCTGCTTCCTCCGGCGGGGCGGAGCGCCGGAAGGTGCTGAGTTCGGGGATGCGGTTCACCGACAGGCCGGCGACCCGGCAGGGCACCACCTCCAACACCTGGAATCCCGCCTTGCGCGGGTAGCGGGCGCTGACGCGCTCGCGCACCTCCCGTTCCGTTTCGGCGGTCAGGAGGCAGCGGCGGATGCCCATCCAGCCGCGCTGCCCCGTCATCACCGTCGCGTCGCTCGGCACGTGGCGCACCGCGGCCTCCCAGAAGCGGCCCGGACGGGGCTCGGAGCGGTCGAAGACGTGATAGCGCACGACCGGTGCCGCCTGCCGCGCCTCCAGTTCGTTCAGGGCGGCCTGCATGTCCTGCTCCGCCTTCAGGGCGCGCTTCTCGGCCTCGGCGTGCTTCTGGGTAATCTGGGAATAGGCGTTGGCGATGTCCTCCACGTCCTTCCCAACTTCCTCCATCTTCTCGCGGATGCGCAGCTGGCCCTGCCGCAACCCCTCCAACTGGCGCCGCCAGTAGCGGTTGGACAGCACCGTCAGCACCATCAGCCCGAGGCTGAGGTAGAGCATCATCCCGGTCATGCCGCCTCTCCTTGCGCGTCGGGGTCGGGGGCATGGGCGAGCGGGACGACCATGGTCGGCAGGACGCCGTTCTTCACGGTGAAGGCGACGCGCGCCATCGCCGCAGCCTGATCGGCCGAATAGGTCCAGACATGGGCGACGTTCGAATAGCTCCAGATCTGGCGGGCGAAGATCACGTCGCGCCGTTCGATGGCGGGGAATTCGTCCTGCACGGTCAGCCGGACCCAGAAGGCGCTGGCCTCCTCGCCGTCCCCCAGCTCGTGGACGAACTCCACCTTGGTGAGTTCCAGCGCCCGGATTTCCGACAGCGCCTTCTGCCGCCGCCCGTTGCATTCGGTGGTGCGGGCCAGGAAGGCGGTCATCTCCTCCTGCCGCTGCTCCAGCTTGCGGCTCCATTCGCCCAGCGCGGTCTTCTTCCGGTCGTGCTGGCGCATCATCATGGTCTGGCGCGCCTTCTCCGACGTGATCTGCCCGACGTCGATGACGATGGACAGGCCGAGCGCCGCGGCGCTGGTGACCAGCAGAAGCATGCCCAGGAACTCGGCCGATAGAACCATTGGTGTACCTTATGGTTGCGGCGGAAGCTTCGCGTTGTCTTCATTGAGGACCGGGTTTTACCGCTTGGCATTGCGGTATTCCGTCGCATGGGCCGGTGGATGCAGACAGGAATATGTCTCGCGATTGCAACAACAGGTCGTTCGGCCTGAATTCCATTGATCTTTTCTGACCCATGCGCAAGCGTTCGGCCACAATGTCGCAGTGCTTGGACACAGTCCTGAAATGTTGCGCACCCCTGGTCACAGGACTGACATTTCCACCGTTTGAAGGGAGGACCCATGCTGGACCTGATGACTCGCAGCGACGAGGCGCTGGACACCATCCGCCGCACCTTTCCGGTGGCTCTCGGCGATTACGCCATGCCGGCCGGGGGCACCGGGCTGGTGATCATCGACGAGGTGAAGGGGTTCGCCGCCGTCGGTTGCGGTCCGCTCGCCCCGGCGGCGCCGAACGCCCAGGTGGAGCGCATGATCGCCGAGACGGACCGGCTGGCCCGCCGCTTCGCCGGGGCCGGCTGGCCGATCTGCGTTTCCCTGGACCGTCACGACCCGGACAGGCCGGAGCCGCCCTATCCCCCGCACTGCCTGGTCGGCACCGGCCATGACGAACTGGTGTCCGAACTGGCTTGGCTCGAGTCGGAGCCGTCGGCCACCCTGATCGCCAAGGACTGCATCAATTTCTTCATCGGTGCGACCGAGTTGGGCGCGGCCGGCAAGGCCGGGCGCAACCGGCTGGTGGACTGGGTCAACGGCAACCGGCTGGTGTCGGTCGTCACGGTCGGCATCTGCACCGACGTCTGCGTGATGGATTTCGTCCTGACCCTGCTGTCCGCGCGCAACCACGGCATGATGCCGACGCTGAAGGACGTGGTGGTCTACGAGCCGGGCTGCGCCACCTACGATCTGCCGGCGGAGGTCGCGGAGGAGCTTGGCCTGCCGGAGACGGCCGCCCACCCGCAGGAGCCGGCGCACCATATGGGCCTCTACATGATGGCATCGCGGGGCGCGCGTCTGACCGACACGCTGCGCTGAAGTGCGGCGGATCAGGGCTTTCGCTTTTTGCCGACGGCTCTGGTAACATCCCAGCGTGGCAAGGGTCCCGAACGTTCAACCGGCGTGCGATGCCGGTGGAGACGGCCGGACGGCGCGGAGACGTCGCACGTGGAAGAGCGATATCTGAGGGCGATCCGCAACGCGCTGGTCCGGCATCAGCAGTGGCTGACGCGCGACCCCAGCATGAAGGGCCGTTGCGCCGACCTCAGCTTTCACAACCTGTCGGGCCTGGGCCTGCGCCGCATCAACCTCAGCAGCGCCAAGCTCAGCGGGGCGAACCTGAGCAGCGCCCGGCTGACCGGCGCCGACCTGTCGCGCACCGATCTGTTCG
This sequence comes from Azospirillum brasilense, assembly GCF_007827815.1. GTDB lineage: Bacteria > Pseudomonadota > Alphaproteobacteria > Azospirillales > Azospirillaceae > Azospirillum > Azospirillum brasilense_C. The sequence continues at coordinate 119,683 of NZ_VITH01000009.1, read as the reverse complement.
GCGCCGACCTGTCGAAGGCCGAACTCACCGGCGCGTCCCTGGAAAGCGCCGATCTGCGCGGCGCGCGGGTGGAGGGCGCCACGCTGGAGGAGGCGAACCTGCGCGGCGCCGACCTGCGCAAGGGCATGATGCTGGGAGCCGACGAGCGCAAGCCGGCGGGCAACGCCGACGGCAGCACCACCTTCATCGGCTCCAAGATGGCCCGCGCCATTCTGTCCGACGCCCGTCTGGCGCAATGCGACTTTTCCGGCTGCGACATGGCCGGAGCGACCTTTTCCGGCAGCGACATGACCGGGACGATCCTGATCGGCGCCAATCTGATCGGCGCGGTGATGGAGCGGGTGGAGATGCAGGGCGCCCTGCTGTGCGGCGCCCGGCTGGACGACGAGCTGCGCCAGACGCTGGAGCGGCGCGGCATCGACGTGGACGGCACCGGACTGGTCAGCCTCGCCGGGCGGATGGCCGACAGCATTTCCGCCCACCAGCTCTGGGTCGAGCGCAACGCCGCCGCCGGCCTGAGGCTGGAGATGCAGCGCGTCGACCTGCGCGGCTACAACTTCGCCAACCAGCTTCTGGCCGGCAGCGTGATGCGCTTTTGCGGGCTGCGCGGGGCGGATTTCTCCGGGGCGAAGCTGGTCATGGCGGACCTGTCCTACTGCGACCTGCGCGAAGCGGACTTCACCAGCGCCGACCTGTCCGGCTGCAACCTGCGCGGCGCCAATCTGGCGGGGGCGAAGCTGTGGCGGGCGCGGCTGCGCCCGGTGGACCTCGCCGGGGACGGCAGCCGCCTGTGGCCGACCAACCTCGCCGAGGCCAGCCTGACCGGCGCCGACCTGCGCGACACCAGCCTCGCCCGCGCCATCCTGCACGGCACCGACCTGACGCGCATCCGCGCCACGGCGGAGACCCTGCGCGGCGCCGACCTGAGCTTCGCCGTCGGGGTCGAGCCGCAATACGCCTGAGACGGTTTTACGAAGCCTCCGCCACCCGGATGCGGCCCTGGATGATCGCCTCGCGCGCCTCCTCCAGCCGGTCCTTCATGGCGGGGGTGACCAATGCACGGTTGTTGTCGTCCAGCGCGTAATCGACGCCGCGCTCGGCCAGCCCGAGGGCGCGCGGGCCGGGGGTCCAGGTGCCGCTGCGGCCCTCCCCGAAGGCGCGCTCCACCGCCAGATCCACCCGCTTCAGCATCGAGGTCAGGATGGTGCCCGGGTAGAGGTGGTTCTGGTTGCTGTCCACCCCGATGGCGAGACGCCCGCCGTCCTTGGCCGCCGCGAAGATGCCGAAGTTGGAGACGCCGGCCCCGGCGAACACCACGTCGGCACCGCGCTGGAACTGGGCCTTCGCCACCTCGGCCCCGGTGGTCGGGTCGTTGAAGGCGTCGGGGGTGGTGCCGACGAAATTGACCAACAGGCCGACGTCCGGGCGGGCGTGGCGGGCGCCCTGCTGGAAGCCGGCGATGAACTTGCGGATCAGCGGGATGTCCAGCGCCCCGATGAAGCCGACGGTTCCCGTCCGCGAGGCCATGGCCGCCAGCATGCCGACGAGGAAGGACCCCTCCTGCTCCTTGAAGGTCACGGACTGGACGTTTGGCGCCTCCACCACCGCGTCGACGAGGGTGAAGCGGACGGCGGGGTGTTTCGGCGCGAGGCTGGCGAGCGGGGCTGCGTAGTAGAAGCCGATCAGCGCGAGGTCGGTCACGCCGCGGCGGAGCAGGGCGGCCACCGCCTGTTCGAACTGCGCCGTGCTGGCCGGCAGATAGTCGCGGTAGGCGACCCCGGTGGCCTCCTTGAACCGCTCCGCGCCGGTGAAGGCGCCCTCGTTGAAGCTCTTGTCGAACTTCTGCCCGACCGCGTAAAGCAAGCCCGGCGCAAAGTTCTGCGCCCGCGCCGGAGCGGCGAGCGTGGCGAGGCCGGCAGCACCGAGCGCCAGGACGGAACGGCGGGAGAGATGGGTCGTCATCGGGCGGGCTCGGCGCTCAGGATTTCGGACACCAGCGCCGCGTGCCGCGCCCGCAGCGGGGCGAGGGCAGGGCTGTCGGGCTGGGGCGGCTGGAGGACGAGACGCGCGTCGGCGCGTCCGGTCGCGGCCAGGGCCGCACCGGGGAAGGCGGCGGCGGCGCGGCGCAAGAACTCCGCGAAGGCCTCGTCGGGCAGGCCGCTGTCGGGCGTCCCGTCGTCGCCGCGCAAGTTGAGGAACAGCAGCGTGTCGCCGAAGGCGGTGTAGCCGCCACCGAGCCCCTCATGCTCCGCCGCGGCGGCGAGGAAGAAGCGCTGGGCGCGCTCCGGCGTCAGGCTGTCGGCGGGAAAGCGGACCAGGGCGTAGCCGGTGGCGCCGTCCGCGCTGTCGAAGTCCGCCACCAGGACGCTCTCCTGTTCGAGGCTCCAGGCGATGGCCCCGGCCAGCCGGTCGGCGGGCGCGTCCTCCAGCCGCAGGGTCAGGTGGAGCGATGGGTTGGTCTGGAGCCGGTAGCCGCCCATCCGCAGGTCGGCCACCGCGACCGCTCCACCCAGGCCGGCGGCGTCGAGGATGGCGGGCAGCAGCTCGGTCCGGGCTTGCTCGGTCAGGCGCTGCCGCGCCTCGTAGGACGCTCCGGGCGGGGCGCCTGCCGGCACCGCTTCAAAGAACAGGTGCTGCGCCACCGCCTGCGCGAAGGCGGGCGCCGCAGTGAGGATCAGCGCGAAGGCAAGGGCAAGACGACGCACCGGCCGGGGTTCCCGAGCGAGAAGGGCAAGCGCAGTCTAGACGGGATGGGTGTGTTGACGCATAGGTTAATTGAATGACGCATGCGTCTGGACGAGCCCCGGGTGATCTGTGCTAGCATCGCCGACAAACAGGGCGGCCGCGGCGGCCAGCCCCGACGGAAGAACCATGGGGAGGGCAAGCGATATGACGGACGCGCGCACGCTGACGGGCAAGACCCTGTTCATCACCGGCGCCAGCCGGGGCATCGGCAAGGCGATCGCGCTGCGCGCCGCCCGCGACGGCGCCAACGTCGTCATCGCGGCCAAGACGTCGGAGCCGCACCCCAAGCTGCCCGGCACCATCTTCTCCGCCGCGGAGGAGGTCGAGGCTGCCGGCGGCAAGGGGCTGCCGATTCTCTGCGACATCCGCGACGATGCCCAGGTGGCCGAGGCGGTGGCCCGCACGGTGGAGGCGTTCGGCGGCATCGACATCCTGGTCAACAACGCCAGCGCGATCAGCCTGACCGGCACGCTGGACACCCCGCTGAAGCGCTGGGACCTGATGATGGGGGTCAACGGGCGGGGCACCTTCGCCTGCGCCCAGGCCTGCCTGCCGCATCTGCTGAAGGCGGAGAACCCGCACATCCTGACCCTGTCGCCGCCGCTGAACCTCAATCCGCGCTGGTTTCAGCACCACACCGCCTACACCATCGCCAAATACGCGATGAGCCTGTGCACGCTGGGCATGAGCGCCGAGTTCCGCGGCAAGGTCGCCGTGAATTCCCTGTGGCCGCGCACGATCATCGGCACGGCGGCCATCGCCATGCTGAAGGGCGCCGCCGAGTTCGACAATTGCCGCAAGCCGGAAATCCTGGCCGACGCCGCTCACGCCATCCTGACCCGCGACGCCAGGACCTGCACCGGACACTTCTTCATCGACGACGAGGTGCTGGCGGAGGAGGGCGTCACCGACCTGGAGCCCTACGCGGTCAAGCCGGGCGCCCCGCTGGCGCCGGACATCTTCCTGGATTGAGGGCGGTCCGACGGAGCCGTAACATGTTGCGGGGTGGCCGGGCCACGGCTACCCCTTTTGCGTCCCGTGAGCGCTCTTGGCGCAGAGCAGCGTTCCCACGATATCACAAGCATCGGCCGCCGATTTCGATTACACTGCGGTTTGTTTGCTCCCCAAATCGAAAGGGACCCTTTTCGCCGATCGGCTGATCCCCGGATTCAATCCGCCAACCGGCAAGTGTCCGCACGTCCCTTTCCAGCTTGTTTTCACACACCGTCCGGTTGGGGCGGAGCGGATGCTCGAACAGCGTCAAACACTGAGCTTGTCCCAGAACAATCGGTTCATTCCGGAGCTCTTATGACCATCGAGCTGCACACCTTTACCGTTACCCTGAATCACTCGGAAGCAACGGCGTACAAGAGTCTGGCCGAGCATCGGGCTTGGGTCCGCACCGCGGTGTCCGACCTGTCGGAGGTGCTGCGCACCGCCGGCATGGGCGCGGAGGCCCGCCTGCGCGGGCACGACCGCTGTGGTCACCTCGTCGTCGAGGCGACCGACACGGGTGCGAATTTCCTGCGCACCCTGCCGGCCATCGTCAGCGTGGAGGTCCACTGACCGGCGAAGCGCAACGGTCTACGGACAGTTTAAAAAAGGGGGCCGGAGCGGCAACGCTCCGGCCCTTCCGCGTTGCAGGCCCTCTTGTCACAAGCCCTTCTTCGCGGCGTCCCTCAGCCGGTGCAGGAAGCGCTCGGCGCGGGCGAGTTCGCTCAGCTCCACATACTCGTCGGGCTTGTGGGCCTGCTCGATGTCGCCGGGGCCGCAGACCACGGCGGGGATGTTGGCGATGCTGGTGAACAGCGCGCCCTCCGTGCCGAAAGCCACCTTGCCATGGCCGTTCTGCTCGGCGAGGTTCTTGACCAGCGTCACCTCCTCCGACTCCGGTGGGGTGTCGAGCGCCGGGCTGTCCGACAGCGTTTCCCAGGAGAAGCCGGCGTCGGGGCGGACGGCGCGCATTTCCGGCTCCAGCGTCTTGGCGAAGTCCCGCAGCTCCTTCAGCATCGGCGCCACGGGGTGGTCGGCGAGATGCCGGATCTCGAACTCGAAGGAGGCGTCGGAGGGGACGATGTTGCGGGCGGTGCCGCCCTCCATCACCCCGGTGTGCACCGTGGTGTAGGGAATGTCGTAATCGTGGTCGAACGGCCCCTGCTCGGCGAAGCGGCGGCCCATGCCGCGCAGGAAGGACACCAGCTCCGCCGCGTACTCCACCGCGTTCACCCCATGCGGGGCGAGCGAGGAGTGGCAGGCGTGGCCGTGGACGCGGCAGCGCAGCGCCACCTTGCCCTTGTGGCCGACGATCACCCGCATCCGCGTCGGCTCCCCAACGATGCACAGGCGCGGCTTTACCGTCATCCCGGCAAGCTGGGTCAGCAGGCCGGGCACGCCGAGGCAGCCCAGCTCCTCGTCGTAGGAGAAGGCGTAATGGACCGGCGTCGTCAGGTTGGCGGCCAGGAAATCCGGCGCCATGGCCAGCGCCGCCGCGATGAAGCCCTTCATGTCCGCCGTGCCGCGCCCGAACAGCTTGCCGTCGCGCTCGGTCAGGGTGAAGGGATCGCTGGACCAGTCCTGGTCGTCCACCGGCACCACGTCGGTGTGGCCGGACAGGCAGACGCCGCCGCGGTCCATCGGGCCGATGGTGGCGTAGAGGTTGGCCTTGGTCCGCTCCTCGTTGAACACCAGCGTGCTGGACACGCCCAGCGCCGCGAGATGGTCGCGGATGTAGTGGATCAGGTCGAGGTTGGAGTTGCGGCTGGTCGTGTCGAAGGCGATCAGGTCGCGCAGCAGCTCCAGCGTGCGCGGGCTGCACGCGGATGGGCCGGCGGGATCGGGTGAGGGCATCATGGACCTGTGGTTTCGTTCAGATGGCAGGCGGACCAGCGCCGGGGCGCGATCGCGCGCAGGGCCGGGCGTTCCGCCGAACAGCGTGGCATCGCGTGCGGGCAGCGCGGGTGAAAGGCGCAGCCCGACGGCGGGTCGAGGGGCGATGGAATCTCTCCGCGGATCGGCGCGAACCGCCGCTTCTCCACGGACACGCGCGGCGCCTCGTCCAACAGCGCCTTGGCATAGGGATGATTGGGTTTGTCGAACAGCTCCGGTGTCGGGGCCAACTCCACGATCCGTCCAAGATACATGATCGCGGTGCGGTCGGAAATGTGTTCCACGACGCCCAGGTCGTGGCTGATGAAGAGATAGGTCAGCGACAGCTCTTCGCGCAGGCGCATGAACAGGTTGATGATCTGCGCCTGGATCGACACGTCGAGCGCCGCGACGGACTCGTCGCAGACCAGCACGTCCGGCTTCACCGCCAGGGCGCGGGCGATGCCGATGCGCTGCCTCTGCCCGCCGGAGAACTGGTGCGGGTAGCGCCGCAGATAGGCGGGGTCCAGCCCGACCTGCCGCAGGGTCGCGGCCACATAGTCCTCCGCCTGCCGCCGGGGGACCAGCCCGTGGACCACCGGCGCCTCCCCGACGATGTCGGCCACGCGCAGGCGCGGGTTGAGCGAGGCCATGGGGTCCTGGAAAACCATCTGGATCTTCAGGTTGGCGTGGTGGCGGTCGGCGGGGGACAGCTCCCGCAGGTCGCGGCCGCGCCAGCGCAGGGTGCCGGCGCTGGGCGGCAGGATGCCGGCGACCATGCGGCCCAGCGTGCTCTTGCCGCAGCCGGATTCGCCGACCAGCCCGACCACCTCGCCCTCGGCGATGGACAGGTCCACGCCGCTGACCGCCTGCACCGCCCGGTCGTCGATGGCCGCCCCCAGCCGGCGGGCGAAGCGCTCCACCACGTCCAGCTTGCGCGAGAAGCGCTTGGTCAGCCCGTCCAGTTCGATGATGGATGCGGTGCTCATGCGGCGTCTCCCCGCGCTTCGGCTCCGACGGGGTTCCAGCAGCGCCAAGCCCGATCCTCCCGCTCTCCCACCAGTTCGGGCATGGTCGTGCAGGCTCCGGTGGACCGGTCGCAGCGCGGGCGGAAGGCGCAGCCCTCCGGCAGGTCGAGGACGGAGGGCGTCATGCCGGGGATGGAGCGCAGCGGCACGCCGCGCCGGTTGCGGCTGGGCACCGATTCCAGAAGGCCGCGGGTGTAGGGGTGGCGCGGGTTGCCGATGATCTCGGTCACCGTCCCGGTCTCCACCACCCGGCCGGCGTACATCACCGCCACCCGGTCGGCCAGAGCCGACACAACGGCGAGGTCGTGGGTCACCCAGATCAGCGCCGTCCCCGTCTCGCGGCAAAGCGTCTGCACCTCGAACAGGATCTGCGCCTGGATGGTCACGTCGAGCGCGGTGGTCGGCTCGTCGGCGATGATCAGGTCGGGGGAGTGCAGCAGCGCGATGGCGATGGCCACGCGCTGGCGCATCCCGCCGGAGAACTGGTGCGGGTAGGACGCCAGCCGCTCGTCGGGCGAGGCGATGCCGACACGGGCCAGCGCCCGGCGCGAGCGCTCCCACGCCTCGGCCCGGCCGACCGTCTCATGGGCCTGCACGGCCTCGACCATCTGCGTGCCGATGCTCAGCACCGGGTTCAGCGTCATCATCGGGTCCTGGAAGATCATGGCGATGCGCCGCCCACGGATGGCGCGCAGCCGCTTCTCCCCGGCGCCCACCAGATCCTCGCCCTGGAACAGCACCCGGCCGCCGACCACCCGCCCCGGCGGATCGACGAGGCCGAGGATGGATTGCCCGGTCACCGACTTGCCGGAGCCGGACTCGCCGACCAGCCCGAGGATCTCGCCGCGGTCGAGCCGCAGGTCGACCCCGTCCACCGCCTTCACGGTGCCGGCGCGGGTCAGGAAATGGGTCTTCAGCCCGTCGACGCGCAGCAGGGGTTCGGTCATCGCGTGCCCCCTTTCAATGATTGATCTTCAATGGTTGAGCCGCGGGTTGAGGACGTCGCGCAGCCGGTCCCCCACCAGATTGATCGCCACGATGGTGACCAGCAGGGCAAGGCCGGGGAACAGGCTGACCCAGTAGTCGCCCGAGAGCATGTACTGGTAGCCCGACGCGATCAGCATCCCCAGCGACGGCTGGGTCACCGGCACGCCGACGCCGAGGAAGCTCAGCGTCGCCTCCAGCGCGATGGCGTGGGCGACCTGCACCGTCGCCACGACGATCAGCGGCGGCAGGCAGTTGGGCAGCAGGTGGCGCATCATGATCCGCCGGTGGGGCAGGGCAAGACATTGCGCGGCCTCGATGTATTCCTTGCGCCGTTCCACCAGGGCGGAACCGCGGATGGTCCGCGCGTAGTAGGCCCACTGCACGGCGGCCAGCGCGACGATGACCTTGTCGACGCCCTTGCCCAGCAGGGCCAGCAGGATCAGCGCGATCAGGATGGCCGGGAAGGAGAGCTGGATGTCGACCAGCCGCATGACCAGCCCGTCCACCCGGTCCCCCGCATAGGCGGCGAGCAGCCCGACCGCCACCCCGACGGCGAGCGCGATCAGCGTCGCGACCACCCCGACCAGCAGGCTGGTGCGCAGGCCGAAGACGATGGCCGACAGCATGTCGCGCCCCTGGTCGTCGGTGCCCAGCCAGTAGGTCCAGCCGCCGCCGCCCAGCGACCCCGGCGCCATCATGCCGTCGAGGATGTCGAGCTGGGCGAGGTCGTAGGGGTCTTGCGGCACCACCCAGCGGGCGAGCAGGGCGGCCAGCACGATCAGCGCCAGCACCGCCAGCCCGGCCAGCGCCGTGCGCGACCGCGCGAAGTCCCGCGCCAGCCGCAGGAAGGGGGTTTCGACCGGCGGGGCCTTGGCCGTGATGGTGCTCATGCCCGTCCCCCGCCCAGCCGGATTCGCGGGTCGAGCAGCGAATAGACCAGATCGACGATCAGGTTGATGACGACGAACAGCAGCACCGTCACCAGCAGATAGGCGATCACCACCGGCCGGTCGAGCTGCAGGATGCTGTCGATCAGCAGCTTGCCCATGCCCGGCCAGGCGAAGACCGATTCCGTGACCACGGAAAAGGCGATGACGCTGCCCAACTCCAGCCCCAGGACGGTGACCACCGGGATCATGATGTTCTTCAGGATGTGAACCCCGACCACACGCGCGGGCGCCAGCCCCTTGGCGCGGGCGAACTTCACATAGTCCTGCAAGGCGACCTCCCGCGTGCCGGCGCGGGCCAGACGGATGACCAGCGACAGCTTGAACAGGGCCAGATTGACGGCGGGCAGGATCAGATGGGCCAGCCCGTCGGCGGTCAGGAAGCTCCACGGCACGCCGAACAGGCCCGCCGTCTCGCCGCGACCGCCCGCGGGCAGCCAGCCCAGCGTCACCGCGAAGGCCATGATGAGCATCATGCCAACCCAGAAGGTGGGCAGCGAGAAGCCGAGGATGGAGCCGGTCATGATGACCCGCCCGGCCAGGCTGTCCGGTTTCAGCCCGGCCCACAGCCCCAGCGGGATGCCCAGCACCACCGCCACCAGCATGGCGCAGAGCGCCAGCTCCAGCGTCGCCGGGAAGCGCTGCAGCACGAGGCCGAGCGCCGGCACCCCATGGACGAAGCTGGTGCCGAGGTCGCCGCCGAGCGCGCTGTCCACGAAGCGCAGGAACTGTTCGTGCATGGGCTTGTCGAGGCCCAGCCGCGCGATGGCGGCGGCGCGTTCGAACTCGTCGGCCTCGGGGCTGATGAGCACGTCGATGGGATTGCCGATGGCGAAGATGCCGGCGAAGACCAGCACCGACATCGCCATCACGACGACCGCGCTCTGCGCCAGCCGCCGGAGGATGAAGACAAGCATGGCGCTCCGCTACTGTCTAACCCTCTCCCCTCCGGGGAGAGGGTGGCCCGGAGGGCCGGTGAGTGGGATGCGCGTTACGGAGCGTTCGATAGAAGCGCAACCCCCTCACCCTAACCCTCTCCCCAGAGGGGAGAGGGAAAGAGGGCGGCGCTCGCTCCGCTCACTTCGCGGGGGTCACCTTCTGCGCCAGTGTGTACTGGTCAGCGCGCGGTTCGTAGCTCAGCCCCTTCTTCATCGCCCAGACCGTCACCTCGTAATGCAACGGGATGATGATGTCGGCGTCCACCGCCCGCTTCACCGCGGCCTGGAGCAGCTTTTCCCGCTTCGCGTCGTCCACCGTTGCCAGCGCCGTGTCCAGCATCCCGTCCAGCTCCGGGTCGGAGTAGCTGGTGTAGTTGGTGGTGCCGTAGCCCTTCTCCTTGATCGGCGTGGCGATCAGCGCCTTCAGCGGCGAGGACATCTCGCCCGAATCCGCTCCCCAGCCGGCCAGGAAGACGCTGTATTCCTGCTTGTTGCGCTTGGAGAAGAAGACGTTGGCGGTGGTCGCGTCGACCTGCGTCTGCACGCCGATGCGGGTGAACATCTGGGCGACCGCCTGGGCCACCTTGTCGTCGTTGATGTAGCGGTCGTTCGGCGTTCCGAGCGTGAGCTGGAAGCCCTTCGGGTAGCCGGCCTCGGCGAGGAGCTGCTTGGCCTTGTTGGCGTCGGTGGCGACGGTGATTTCCGGGTTGTTGCCGTAGAAGCCCGCGGGGAGGTACTGGTTCGCCGGCTCCGCCACGCCCATCATGATGCGCTTCACGATGGCGTCGCGGTCCACCGCCAGCGACAACGCCTTGCGCACCTTCGGGTCCTTCAACGGATTCTTGCCGTCGGTCCCGGTGATGGTCGGCGGGGTGTCCTGGACGCCCAGCGCCAGATAGATCACGCGGTTCGACTGGGCCTGGGCCAGGGAGACGTTGGGGGCGGACTTCAGCCGCTCGATGTCCTGCACCGGGGGCGATTCGATCATGTCCACGTCGCCCGCCAGCAGGGCGGCGACGCGCGGCCCGTCGCTGGTGATCGGGCGGAAGACCACGGTATCCCAGGCCGGTTGCGGGCCCCAATAGTCGGGGTTGCGCTCCAGCACCTGCCGGTCGCCCTTGGTGTAGGACTTGTGCCTGAACGGCCCGGTGCCGATCATCAGCGAGCCGTCGTTGAAGGCCTGGGTGGTCGGCCAGGAGTCAGCCTTGCAGCCCGCCTTGTCGAAGGTGACGGCCTCGCCGCCCGCCGCCTTGGCGGAGATGATGCCGAAGGTCGACAGCTCCACCGGCAGAAGCGGGTAGGGCTTGGCGGTCTTGATGACGAGGGTGTGCGGGTCCGGCGCCTCGATCCCCGCGATGCCCTTGGTGTAGACGGTGAAGGAGGACGGGCTGTTGGCGACGTTCGGGATGCGGCAGACCGAGTAGATGAAGTCCTGCGCGGTGAACTCCGTGCCGTCGTGGAATTTCACGCCCTTGCGCAGCGTGAATTCCCAGGTCGTCTCGTCGACGGCGCGCCAGCTTTCCGCCAGTTCGGGCTGGAGCCGCATCTTGGCGTCCATGCTGACCAGCGATTCGAACACATGCTTGCGGGCGCGCGTGTTGGGGCCGAGGTTGTGGTAGTGCGGATCGAGCGCGCTCGGCTCCGCCGAGGTGCCGACCGTCAGGGTCGCCGCCCGCACCGGCGCCGGGACGGCGGCCAGCAGGGCCAAGGCGGCCACCGCCGGCAGGGTGTGTTTCAAGGTTCCTGAACGCAGCGCATCCGCAAGACGCCGATGCCGATCACGTAAGGCCATCCCTCGTCCCCCTGATTGTACGTTTGAATTGTACCCGTGAAGCAGGCTCCCAGCCCTTGGACCGCGGTTGTTGCAGCCCGATTCTTGTCGTTCGGCTCGCCGTGACTGTGGCGGCGGCACGTATGTGTTCAACGATCAGAGCTTGAAACCATTGATCTGTCAACAGGGTCCGGTCTTCTGACCTATCCGGTTTTTCCCGATGGAAAGCTTTGGCAAACGGCGCCGGACGGGGCAGGATCGGATCACCCGAAAACGCCAACGACAAGAGAGCGAGGGGATTAGAGATGAAGACCTGCCAATCCTTCTACATCGGCGGCGCCTGGACCGACCCCGCGGCCGGCGCCACCGTGATGGAGGTGTTGAACCCGGCGACGGAGCAGGTGTCGGGCACCGTGGCGCTCGGCGGGCCGGAGGACGCGCAGCGCGCGGTGGCGGCGGCCCATGCCGCCTTCGACGGCTTTTCCCGCACCCCCCTGAACGAGCGGCTGGAGCTGCTGGCCGCCGTCTGCGCGCTCTTCGAGAAGCGCATGGACGAGGTCGCCGACGCCATCACCGAGGAGATGGGCGCGCCGCTGGCGGCGCTGTCCAAGCCGGCGCAGGCCTTCATGGGGCTGGCCCATTTCAAGACGGCCCTGGAGGCCGCCCGCGAATACCCGTTCGAGCGGACCCGCGGCACCACCCGCATCCTGCGCGAACCGGTCGGCGTCTGTGCCATGATCACGCCGTGGAACTGGCCGATCAACCAGATCGCCTGCAAGGTCGCCCCGGCGCTCGCCACCGGCTGCACGATGGTGCTGAAGCCCAGCGAGTTCTCCCCCTATTCGGCCTGGATCTTCGCCGAGATCCTGCACGAGGCCGGCGTGCCGGCGGGCGTCTTCAACATGTTCTACGGCGACGGCGCGGTGGTCGGCCCGGTGCTGGCCTCGCACCCGCTGGTCGACATGGTGTCGCTGACCGGCTCCACCCGCGCCGGCGCGTCGGTCTCCCACAACGCCGCCGACAGCATCAAGCGCGTGTCGCTGGAACTGGGCGGCAAGTCCGCCAACATCATCTGCGAGAGCGCCGACCTGACGAAGGCGGTGACCCACGGCGTGCGGTCGATGATGTCCAACACCGGGCAGAGCTGCAACGCGCCGTCGCGCATGTACGTCCCGGCCTCCCGCCTGGACGAGGCGGAAAAGATCGCCGCCCAGGTCTGTGCCCGTCTGGTGGTCGGCGACCCGCGCGGCGACCGCACGGGCGTCGGCCCGATCGCCAACCAGCGCCAGTACGAGCGGGTGCAGCGCCTGATCCAGGCCGGCATCGAGGAGGGGGCGTCCCTGCTGTGCGGCGGTCCGGGCCGTCCGGAGGGGCTGGAGCGCGGCTTCTTCGCCAAGCCCACCGTCTTCAGCCGCGCCACCGACAGCATGACCATCATGCGCGAGGAAATCTTCGGCCCGGTGCTGACCATCCGCCCCTACGAGGACATCGAGGAGGCGATCCGCAGCGCCAACGACTCGCTCTACGGCCTGTCCGGCTACGTCTACGCCGGCACGGTGGACGAGGCGCGGGCGGTGGCGAAGCGTCTGCGCACCGGCATGGTGCACCTGAACGGCGCGTCCATCGACCTCGCGGCGCCCTTCGGCGGTTACAAGCAGTCCGGCATCGGCCGTGAGTGGGGCGAGGTCGGTTTCGAGGAGTTCCTGGAGACCAAGTCCGTCTACGGCAGCGAGCCGGCCGCGTAAGGGGCTGAAACAGCGTCTTGAATTCCCTCTCCCCGCCGGGGAGAGGGTGCCCGCGAAAGCGGGCGGGTGAGGGTAAAGCCGAGGATCAGGGCGCTGCTCCTCGCCGAACCCTCACCCGCCCGCCACTGCGTGGCGGGTCCCTCCCTCTCCCGGGGCGGGAGAGGGTTATGCCTCCGCGGTTTTGGCGGCGGCGACGAACTCCTCGCTGGTCGCTTTGCCCAGCCCGTTGAAGAACAGGTTCAGCAGGACCGCGGCGATGGTGCCGAGCAGGATGCCGCTGTGCAGGAGCGGCGACAGGAAAGGCGGCATCTTCTGGAAGATCTTGTCGGCGACCAGCGGCACCATGCCCAGGCTGATGCTGATGGCGACGACGTAGATGTTGCCGCGGTTGGTCGTGTAGTCGACCTTCGCCAGGATCTTGATGCCGGTCGCCGCGACCATGCCGAACATCACCAGGCCGGCTCCGCCCAGCACATAGGTCGGGACGGAGGCGACGACATGCGCCAGCTTCGGAAACAGGCCGAAGGCGACCAGGATGGCCCCACCGGCCACGCAGACCCAGCGGCTGCGCACCCCGGTGATCCCGACCAGCCCGACATTCTGCGAGAAGGAGGTGTAGGGGAAGGTGTTGAAGACGCCGCCGATCAGCGTGCCCAGCCCGTCCGTGCGCAGGCCGCGGGTCAACTGCTCCGGCGTCACCGGGCGGCCGACCATCTCGCCGACCGCCAGGAACATGCCGGTGGATTCGATCATCACGACGATCATCACCAGCGACATGGTCAGGATCGACCAGAACTCGAACACCGGCATGCCGAACTGGAACGGGTAGATCACGTCCACCCACTTGGCCTGTCCCACCCCGTCGAAGCTGACCAGCCCGAGCACCATGGTCAGGGCGAAGCCCGCGACGATGCCCAGCAGGACCGAGATGTTGGCCCAGAAGCCCTTGGCGTATTTGGTCACCAGCAGGATCACCGCCAGCACGAACAGCGCGACGCCGAGATAGAGCGGATCGCCGAAATTCGGGTTCCCGGCCCCGCCGCCGGCCCAGGTGATGCCCACCCGCATCAGCGAGATGCCGATGATGGCGATTACGGTCCCCGTCACCACCGGCGGGAACAGCGGCAGCAGGCGCCCGACCAGCGGGGCGGCCAGCGTGGCGAAGACGCCGGCCCCGATCACCGCGCCGTAGATGCCGAGAAGCCCCAGCGACGGGTTCCCCGCCATGGCGACCATCGGCCCGACCGCGGCGAAGGTGACGCCCATCATCACCGGCAGGCGGATGCCGAACTTCCAGAAGCCCAGCGTCTGGACCAGCGTGACGATGCCGCAGGCGAACAGGTCGGCGTTGATGAGCAGGGCGATCTGGTCCTTGGGCAGCTTCAGCGCGCCGCCGATGATGAGCGGCACGGCGATGGCGCCCGCGTACATCACCATCACATGCTGCATGCCCAGCGCCAGCAGGCGCAGCAGCGGAAGCGTCTCGTCAACCGGGTGGGGTCGGGTTGGTGATTCCAGCGACGACATGATCCATGACCTCCGCGAATGAACAGGCGCGAAATGCATGGCCCGTGCCACAACCGGCGGGACGGAGGATCGTGGTGGAGCCCGCCCGGATGTGCCGCGAAAGACGGCGGTGCTCGGGAGGGATGCTCAATCCATGGGCAGCCCCATATCCCCTCTCCCCTCTGGGGAGAGGGGTAGGGTGAGGGGGTTGCGCGTGGCGGATCGTCCGGCAAAAGCGCACCCCCCTCACCGGCCCTTCGGGCCACCCTCTCCCCGGAGGGGAGAGGGCTAATGCGCTGCAAGCGAAGGGCGTTCGCTCAGGGCCGCGCGCTGGACAGCGGCTGCGCCGCTTCCGCCACCACCGCCTTGCGGACGGGCAGGCCGGCGCCGCGCAGGGCTTCGGTGATGCGGTCGCCGTGGCCCTCGTCCTCGACCTCGATCAGCAGGGCGACCTCGGCGGACTTGACGGAGAAGGCGCCGAACAGGCGCTGGTGCTGCACGTCGATGATGTTGCCGCCGCATTCCGCCACGATGCGGGCCACCTGGGCGAGCGCGCCGGGCTGGTCGGCCACGTCGATGTCCAGGTTGATCAGGCGCCCGTCGCGGGCAAAACCGCGCATCAGCACGTTGGCGAGCGTGCGCGTGTCGATGTTGCCGCCCGACACGATCAGGCCGACCCGCTTGCCGCGGAAGCGCTCGGGGTGGAAGAGCAGGGCGGCCAGACCGGCGGCCCCGGCGCCCTCCGCAACGGTCTTCTCCACCTCGATCAGCATGGCGATGGCGCGTTCGATCACCGCTTCGGGCACCAGCACCACGTCGCAGCCGTTCTGCTTCAGGATGTCCATGGGCCGGTCGCCGACGTCGCGCACGGCGATGCCCTCGGCCACGGTCGGGCCGCCGACCTTGACCGGCTGCCCGGCGAGGCGCTGCGCGGCGGCGGGGTAGGTCTCCACCTCCACCCCGACGACCTCCAGGCCGGGCCGCAGCGCGCGGGCGGCGACCGCGGCCCCGGCGGCCAGTCCGCCGCCGCCCACCGGGATGGCCAGCGCGTCGAGGTCCGGCACCTCCGCCAGCATCTCCAGCACGACGGTGCCCTGGCCCGCGATCACCGCGTCGTCATCGTAGGGATGGACGAAGACCAGCCCGTCCCGCTTGGCGAGGTCGTGGGCGAAGGCCGCGGCTTCGGCCAGGGAGTCGCCCTCCAGGATGACGGTGGCGCCGTGGTAGCGCGTGCGCTTGACCTTCACGAAGGGAGTGAAGCGCGGCATGACGATGGTCGCCGCGATGCCCAGCCGCTTCGCGTGGTAGGCCACGGCCTGGGCGTGGTTGCCGGCCGACATGGCGATCACCCCGGCCCGCCGCTCCTCCGGCGTCAGGTGGAGCAGCCGGTTGGCCGCCCCGCGCTCCTTGAAGGACGCGGTGAACTGGAGGTTTTCCAGCTTGACCCAGACCTCGGCGCCGGTGATCTGCGACAGGGTTTCCGAGCGCAGGAAGGGCGTGCGGCTGATGCGTCCGGCCAGCCGTTCGGCGGCGGCGTGAATGTCGTCGATGGTGACCGGCATATTCCTGTGCTTCCTCTACGAACCGCCCTTCCCAGGCGCGCTGGAGACCGCACCGTACAGGTCCGGACGGCGGTCCGCCAGATGCGTGCCGACCCGGCGCAGGACGGGGTCAAGATTGACGGTCAACAAAGCTTCGCCGTCGCCGGCCCGCGCCAGCACCGATCCGTCCGGCGCCGCCACGCTGCTGAGCCCGCAATAATCGAGTGTCCCCTCGCGCCCGCAGCGGTTGGCGTAGGCGACGAAGATGCCGTTCTCGAAGGCGCGGGCCGGGACGATGGTGGTGGCGACTATCTCGTAGGGGGCCATCAGCGCGGTCGGCACCAGCAGCGCGTCCACCCCGGCCAGCGCGTGGCGGCGCACCAGCTCCGGGAACTCCACGTCGTAGCAGATCGCCACGCCGACCCGCATCCCGCCGGCCTCCGTGGTCGGGAAGGTGTTGCCGCCCGGCGCGAAGGAGCCGCGGTCGAGATCGCCGTAGAGATGGGTCTTGCGCTGGTTCAGCCGGGGCCGACCGTCCGACCCGATCAGCTGCGCGGCGTTGTAAACGGCGCCGTCCGCTCCCCGCTCCGGATAGCCATAGAGCAGCGCGATGCCATGCCGCCGGGCGATGGCGGCAACCCGCGCGGCCATCGGCCCGTCCGCCGGCTCGGCCAGGGCGCGCACCGTCTCGGCGCCGATGTCGTAGCCGGTCAGGCCCATTTCCGGACCGACCAGCAGGGTGGAGCCGTTCTGTGCCGCCTCCGCCGCCGCCCGTTCCAGACGGTCGAGGTTGCGGTGCAGCGCACCGGGCTCCGCGTCCGTCTGGAAGAGGGTTAGCCGCATGCGGTCAGCCTCGGCCCTGGCGGTTGGCGAGGGCGCGCACCGACAGGCAGAGGATTTCGAACAGCATCTGCGCGCCGGCGTGGGCGGTGTTGGTCGTCGCGTCGTACTGGGGCGCCACCTCCACCACGTCGCCGCCGATGATGTCCAGCCCGTCCAGCCCGCGCAGGATTGCCAGCGCCTCCCGCGTGGTCAGGCCGCCGACCTCCGGGGTGCCGGTGCCGGGGGCGTAGACCGGGTCCAGGCAATCCACGTCGAAGGAAACGTAGACCGGCCCGTCGCCCACCACCTTGCGCGCCGTCTCGATGACGTTCGCGATGCCGCGCTCCGGGATGTCCTCCGCGTGGATCACGGTCATGCCGCTGTCGTAGGAGAATTCCCACAGATACTCGGTGCTGCCGCGGATGCCGATCTGCACCGTGCGCTCCGGATCCAGCACGCCGTCCAGCACCGCCTGACGGAACGGGCCGCCGTGGTGGAACTTGGCGCCCTCGTAGGGGCCGCCGGTGTCGCAATGGGCGTCGAAATGGATCATGCCCACCGGACGCTCGCGGCCCAGCGCCTTGAGGATCGAATAGGTGATGGAATGGTCGCCGCCGACCGACAGCGGGATGACGCCGGCGTCCATCACGCGGTTGTAGAAGGCCTGGATGTCGCCGTGGCAGGACTCCAGGCTGAAGCGGCTGGACAGCGGCACGTCGCCCACGTCGGCGAGCTTGCAGGAGGCCGCCGGGACCATGCGCAGGGCGTGCTCGTAGGGGCCGATGCGCTCCATCCCGCGCACGGCGCGCGGGCCGAGGCGGGCGCCGGCCCGGTTGGTGACGCCGAGGTCCATCGGCACGCCGATCAGCGCGATGTCCAGCCCGCCGAAGTCCGCGGCGTCGGCCGCGTCGGGGCGGTAGGGGGCGTCGAGCAGGGTGGACACCCCGGCGAAGGGCTGCACCCGCTTGCCGCCGGAGAACTGGAGGGCGGCCACCCGCTGGAACTCCGGATCGTGGAAGTCGTCGCCGCCGGAGCCGCTGTACTTCGTACGCAAACGATCAAGCTTCTGAGGGTCGATCATCGTCCGAATCTCTCTGAGGAAAAGGGTATCAGTCGTTTTTGGATGTCAGTCGTTCTTGGCCCAGGCGCCGAGCAGGCGGGGCAGGTCGCCGAACCACGCGATCAGCCCGAAGACCACCGCCGTCAGCGTCACGAACAGCACCGTCACGGCGGCCATGGTCGGCGTGTAGCCGTAGCGGAGCGCGTTGAAGATCTTGATGGGCAGCGTTTCCAGCGTGAAGCCGACCACCATGTAGGCGACGATGTACTCGTTCAGCGACAGCACGAAGGCGAAGGCGAAGCCGGAGATCACGTAGGGCCGCACCAGCGGCATCACCACCGTGCGCAGCACCGTCCGGTCGTCCGCCCCCATGGTCGCCGCCGCCTCGACGTAGGAGCGGTCCACCGCGCCGAAGCCCAGCGACAGCGTGACCAGCGGCAGCGTCACGAAGAACACCGCGTGGCTGACCACCACCGTCCAGGGCGACCCGTACTCGCCGACCGCGGCCCAGAAGCTGAGGAATCCCAGCGCGGTGATGACCGGCGGCAGGATGAAGGGCGTCATGCCCAGCACCTCGAACGCCCGCGCCCAGGGGGCGCGCCAGCGCCACAGGAACCAGGCCAGTGGGAAGGCGATCAGCACCGCCAGTGCCGCCGACAGGGTGGCGACGACGAGGCTGGTGATCAGTGCGCCGCGCCAGCCGGGATCGGTGAAGACCTCCGCGTACCAGGCGAGCGAGAAGCCCTGCGGCGGGAAGGTCAGCGATTTCTTCTCGTTCACCGAGACGCCGGCCACCACCAGGATGGGGGCGGCCAGGACCAGGGCGATCAGGCCGGCGGCCAGGGAATTCAGCGTGCGCATCAGCATCAGGCCGTCTCCTCCCGCCGCCCGGCGAGCAGCGCCAGCCCGACGAGGGCGAGGCTGACCAGCACCAGGAAGACGGCCATGGCCGCCGCGAAGGGCATGTTGGACTGGTAGATCGCCTGATCGGTGATCAGCACCGACAGCGTCCAATGCTGGGGCCGTCCGAGAAGCTGCGGCAGCAGGTAGGAGCCGAGCGCGAAGACGAACACCATGATCGTGGTCGCCACGATGGTGTTGCGCAGCGCCGGCACCACCACCGTGAAGAAGGCGCGCAGCGGCGAGGAGCCGAGCGTGCGTGCCGCCTCCTCCAGATAGGGGTCGAGGCGGGCGAGCGCCGGGTAGAGGACCAGCACCGTGTAGGGGAAGGCCTGATAGACCAGCCCGGCCAGCAGCGCACCGAAGCTCGGGCTGAGCGATTGCGGCTCGGCCATCAGGCCCAGCGCCACGAACAGGTTGGTGATGCCCGCGGTGCGCGACAGCAGGGTGGACCAGGCGAAGCCGATGATGACTTCCGACAGCGACAGGATCGACAGCAGGAAGACCAGCCAGCGGATCTGTGCCCTGCGCGGCAGCTTGACCAGCCGGTAGGTGAAGGGGAAGGCGATGCCCACCGACAGCGCCGCGACCAGCGCCGCCAGCCCCAGCGAGAAGGACATCACCCCGCCGAAGAAGGCGGTCAGAAACCGCTCGTAATTGGCGAAGACGAGGTCCGGCTCGTAGAAGCCGCCGGGCACGCGCCGGAAGACGCTGACCGCGATCATCAGGCTGAAGGGGATGACGAAGAAGACGACCAGCATCAGCGCCGGGAAGAGGATCGGCGCGTGCTCGGCCAAGCCACGGGGCGCGCGGCGGATCATTGCGGACGCTCCGCCATTGGCGGCAGCACGACGCAGGCCGCCGGGGGGAACTCCACCGCCAGGGCGCCGCCGGGGGCGACCGGCGGGCGGTCCTGCGGGCGCGACAGGGCGACGATCTCCTTCCCGGCCACGTCGATGCGGAACTCCACGCTGGCGCCTAGGTCGCGCATGAAGGACAGCGTGCCGGTCAGCCGATTCGGCCCGTCCATCCCCGCGGGGTGGACGATCACGTCCTCCGGCCTGACGGACAGCAGGACGCGGCCCGTCGGCGGCAACTCGGGCAGATGCAGGGTGCCGCCGGGCACGGCGGCAGTGCCAGGGGCGGTGACCTCGCCCTCCAGCAGGTTGGTCATGCCGATGAAGTCGGCGACGAAGGCGTCGGCGGGCTGGCGGTAGACCTCCATCGGCGGGGCGGCCTGATGGATGCGGCCTTGCGACATCACCACCACGAGGTCGGCCATGGTCATCGCCTCCCGCTGGTCGTGGGTGACGACGATGGTGGTGATGCCCAGCCGCTGCTGAAGCTGCTTCAGCTCGATCTGCATGGCCTCGCGCAGCTTGGCGTCGAGCGCCGACAGCGGCTCGTCCAGCAGGAACAGCTTGGGCGACAGGGCCAGCGCGCGGGCGATCGCGACGCGCTGCCGCTGCCCGCCCGACAGCTTGGAGACCGGCCGGTCGGCGACGCCGGGCAGGCGGACCAGCTCCAGCAGTTCGTCGGCGCGCTTGCGCTGCTCGGCCTTCGGGACGCCGCGGATGCGCAGGGGGTAGGCGATGTTCTCGCCCGCCGTCAGGTGCGGGAAGAGGGCCAGCGACTGGAACACCATGCCGAATTCCCGCGTGTGGGCGGGGGCCGTGGTGATGTCGCGCCCGTCGATGACCAGCCGTCCGCCGGAGGGGTCCTCCAGCCCGGCGATCATGCGCAGCAGCGTCGTCTTCCCGCAGCCGGACGGGCCGAGCAGGCAGACGAATTGCCCGTGCGGGATGCGCAGCGACGCGCCGTGCACCGCGGTCACGGGACCGTATCGTTTGGTGAGACCGTCGAGGACAAGGGCTGACATGGGATGGCTTTTTGACTGTCGTTCACAACGGGCTTTTCCCCTCGCCCCTCTGGGGAGAGGGTTAGGGTGAGGGGGCGCCCATAGGGCGTCAACGCAGCCTCATTGCAGTGCGTGTCCGGCCTGCGGCCGCCCCCTCATCCCATACCCTTCTCCCCACAGGGGAGAAGGGCTGTCACTTACCCGACGATCATTTCCGTCCACTTCTGGTTCAGCCAGTCGGACTTGCTCGTGTAGAGGTCATAGCGCGGGATGATCGGCGCGATGTCGGAGGACACGGCGGCGAACTCCTGGTCCGTCAGGTCGGTCATCTTGCGGTCGATGGTCGGGGCGGTGCCGACCTTGCGCGACAGCAGGGCCTGGATCGACGGCTGGCACATGTAGTCCACGAAGACATGCGCGAGGTCGCCGGCCTTGGAGGCGCGGGTGACCGCCCAACTGCCGGAGTCGAGGATGCCGCCCTCCTTCGGGAAGGTCGAGCGCACCGGCTGCCCGTCCGCGGCGGCGAGGCCGGTCACGTCGTGGTAGTACTGGCCCATCGGAATCTCGCCGGACTTCAGCGAGGCCTCGAACTGCGCCTCGTCGCGGTACCAGAGCTTCACGTTGGACTTCAGCTCCGCCAGCTTCTTGAAGCAGTCGAGCTGCCCCTGCTCGCTGTCGAGATGCTTGGTGCCGCCGAAGAAGGTCGCCGCCGTGACCTCCAGCAGGAAGCTGTTGCTGACCAGCGCCAGCAGGCCGAGCTTGTCCTTGTTCGCCGGGTCCCACAGGGCCGCCCAGCTGTCCGGAGCCTGCGGGTAGCTCTTGGTGTTGGTGACCAACGTGATGTACCAGGACACCGCGCCGATGCCGCTGACCTTGCCGTCCGGATACTTGTTGACGAGGTGCGGGACGACCTTGGCGGCGTTGGGGATCTTCGACAGGTCGAAGGGCGCCCACAGCTCTGCCGAGGCCCCCTTCAGCATCGCCACCTGCGACATCATCGAGACGTCGGCGGGCGCCTGACGGGCGCGGGCCGCCTGTTCGAGCTGGACCAGCCACGCTTCGCCGGTCGGCTCGGCGATGGCCTCCACCGTGATGCCGGTGGCCTTGGAGAATTCCGGGAAGATGTGCTTCTCGAAGGATTCCTTGAAGTAGCCGCCGTAGACGCCGACCTTCAGCGTCTTCGACTGGGCGCGGACGATGTTCGGAAAACCGATGGCGGCCACCGTGGCCAGCGTGCCCGCTCCGGCCAGAACGGCGCGGCGGCCGATGCCGCCGGTCAAAGCGGCGTGAAGTCCCTGCTTACCCGTCGTCTCGTTCATGGATGCGACCTTTCCTTGCGGACGAGCTTATCTGTTCGTGAGGCCAGCATTGTGGCCTGCGATCATTAGACCCCCGGCGCCGTTGCCCGAAAATCAGAAAGTTTTGTATCTTACTTCGATCCGGGTCGAAGTATGGGGCGTGCCGGACGCGGCGGGCGGGGCAGGGGAGGGCGGCGTCGTGGCGATGATTCAGCTGGAAACCGTGGATCTGCGCCTGTTGCGGTTGTTCATGACCATCGTCGAGGCCGGCGGATTCAGTGCGGCGCAGAGCGAACTGAACCTGTCGCTGTCCACCATCTCCACCCATTTCGCCGATCTGGAGACCCGGTTGGGCCTGCGGCTGTGCCGGCGGGGACGGTCGGGATTCCAGCTCACCCCGGAAGGGCAGGCGGTCTATGACGAGGCGCGGCGCGTGTTCGACTCGCTGGACCGCTTCCGCGGGCGGGTGCGCGGCCTGCGCGAGCGGCTGACCGGCACGCTGGCGGTCGGGCTGGTCGACAACACGCTGACCGACCCGCGCGCCCCGCTGGAGCGCGTCTTCGCCCGCTTCACCGAGGCGGCACCGGAGGTCTCGCTGATCATCAACGTGCGCCCGCCGAACGAACTGCTGCGCGACGTCATCGGCGGGCAGTTGCAACTCGCCATTGCCAGCTTTCCGCGCATCGTGCCGAGCCTGTCCTACCAGGACCTCTACAACGAGACGATCCACTTCTGCGTGGCGGACGGGCACCCGCTGTTCACCCTGCCGGACGAGGCCATCGACCTGGACGAGATCCGCCGCTACCGGCTGGTCGCGCGCAGCTATTGGGGATCGCGCGACCTGAAGATCTTCGCCATTTCAACGCCCAAGGCGACGGTCAGCGACATGGAGGGGGCGGCACGGCTGATCCTGTCCGGCGCCTACGCCGGCTATCTGCCGGACCATTACGCGGCCCCCTACGTCAAGGCCGGGCGGCTGCGGATTCTGCTGCCGAAGGTGCTGTCCTATCAGGCGCCCTTCCAGGTCGCCTTCGACGCCAACCGCTCCAAGAGCCCGGTGGTGGACCTGTTCATCGCCCTGACCCGCGAGGAGATGACCGCTCCGGAGTTCCGGAGCGGTCCCGTCGTCCGACCGGCCTGATCGTGGTCCGGTGCGAGGCGATGTAAAGCATGCTTGACAGTGGTAAGGCGTCGTATGTAAAGCTTCCTTGTCATTGGGCGGAATGGTAAGGGGCGGGGGATGTTCAGCATCAAGCGCTACGGCGTCGAATTGTCCGGGGCTCTGGCTCTCTACGCGGCGCTTCTGCTCGGCGCCAACGCGGCGGCCCGGTTACTCCAACCGGAAGGCGCGATGAAAATGGCGCTCGCGCTTTTGCCGATCCTCGGCACGGTCGCCGTCGCCTGGACGGTCTTGCGTGGGCTGCGGCGAATGGATGAGTTTCAGCGCCGCATCCAGTTCGACGCGATCGCCCTGTCCTTCACGGGCACGGCGTTGGCGACCTTCGCCTGGGGCTTTGCGGAAGGTGCCGGCGCGCCGGAACTGCGCGCCTTCCATGTCTGGCCGCTCATGGCGGTGTTGTGGGTCGTCGGGGTGTGCATCGCCCAGTGGCGCTACCGATGAGAAACGCGGTGAAAGACATCCGCACGGCCCGCGGCTGGAGCCAGAGTGAGCTGGCGGAGCGCCTTCAGGTGTCCCGCCAGACGGTCAATTCGATCGAGAATGGGCGCTACGACCCCAGCCTTCCGCTGGCCTTCGCCATCGCCCGGACGTTCGGCCTGACCATCGAGGAGATCTTCTTTCCCTGAAGGATGTTCGGCCCGGAATCCGCCGGTTCCGTCAGATGTGATACTCCGGCTCCGGCACCGTCTGGTCCATGGCAAGGGCCGGCACCGTGTCGCGGCACCAGCCGACGATCCGCGCCGGGACGCCGACCACGGTGGCGCAGGGCGGCACGTCCTTCAGCACCACGCTGCCGGCTCCGACCTTGGCGCGGCTGCCGATCTCGATGTTGCCCAGAATCTTGGCCCCGGCGGACAGTAGGACACCGTCGCGCACCTTCGGGTGGCGGTCGCCATGCTCCTTGCCGGTGCCGCCGAGCGTGACCTCCTGAAGGATCGACACGTCGTTGCCGACCACCGCGGTCTCGCCGATCACCACGCCGGTGCCGTGGTCGATGAAGACGCCGCGCCCGACCGGGACCGCCGGGTGGATGTCCACCGCGAACACTTCCGATACCCGGCTTTGCAGGAAGTGGGCGAGGTCGCGCCGCTCGCGCCGCCACAGCCAGTGGCCGATGCGGTGCCATTCCAGCGCGTGGAAGCCCTTGTAGTAGAGGAACGGCGTCAGGCAATTGTCGGCTGCCGGGTCGCGCGTGCAGATGGCCTGGAGGTCGGAGCAGGCCTCCTCGACGATGCAGGGCGCGTCGGCGACCGCCGAGCGCACGAGCATGGCGAGCTGGTCGGCGGAGATGTAGGAGTCGCCCAGCTTGCGCGCCAGCAGGCTGCCCAGCGCCGACGGGAAGTCATGGTGCAGCAGGATGGCGGTGTCGATGAAGGGGCGCAGCCACGGCTCCTTGACAACGACGTTCTCCGCCTCGGCACGCAGCATCGCCCACATGCCGTCGACGCCCTCCAGAAGGGGCGATTCCGGGTGGTCCAACCCCTTGAGGTTCTGGTCCTTGAGGCCCCGATCCTGAAAGCAGGGGGCGACGATGTGATTCATGGTAGGCTTGTCCTGATGTTCCCGACCGGTCCGGCCGTCGGTCCGGTCATGGGCCTTTCAACAGGCCGGATGAAAGCCTAGCACGCCGCTTTCCGGAAGGGGAGCCATGTCGTGGGAAATGAAGGGCCACTACGAATTTTTGCACATTTCCACGCTGTGAAAATTGCCTGCCCACTCAGGCAGCCCCATCCGCGCAGCGGGCGGGTTTACCAAGTGATCACATAGTCGCCGGTGTAGGGGCTGGACCCGACCTGCATGTTCCTTGTGCCGAACGTCTCCTGCAAGGCGGCGGCGTTGCCGTTCACCGTGATCCCACGGGCGCTCCAGCCATTGCCGTCGCGGGCGACCGTGAACTCGCCCTTGGACTGCACAAGGTTCGAGTCGTTCACGGCGTGTATTGTCATCGTGCCTTGCCGGGCCGCGGCAAGTTCGGACTCGCGGCTGGCGATGATGTCCTCCCAGCCATCCTCCTTCTTCAGGGAGCCGGAGGCGAGGCCGCTTCTCATGCGGTTGATTTCATCCGGATAGGCTTCGAGCACCACCGCCTTCCGGTCGGCCAGGGCTTGGTCCATCGTTTTCGGCATGCCGTCATAGAGCCCCTGGAGAGACCGGACCGTGCCGTAGACGTTCCGTTCCGCCTCGCTCAACTGATTCAACTGGTCGTCATCGAGGGCAGGCAATTGGGAAAGCCGGCCGTCGCGAACCAGGGGTCGGACCTGATCATCGGCAACGGCGTTGGCGGCGTTCCGGAAGACGTCCGACTTGGCCCATTCCTTGACGGCGGCGATGCTCTCCAACGCTTGCTTCGACGCGGATGGTTTCGAGGACACGCCATCGGTGTCGGTCCATTGTGTCGCGTCGAGAGGGGGCATGGGAGCCGCCGGATTGCGGCCGCCTCCGGCCAGATGCGCCGCAAGCCGGCTGGCAACAGCGCTCTCATGCTCGGCTTTCGCCAGCAGCGCCTTGGCGCGATCCGACAGCTCGACCGTGGAGGCTGGTCTGAAACCAGTCGTGGCGTTGTCCGCTTTCTTTGCAAACACGTCCGTGGCTGGGCCGGGGTTCGGACGAATCGGACGAAGGAAGCCCGCTTGCGAACCCGCAGCGTTGATGACGCTCATGAGTCCCGATCCTTGTTGCCAGCTTCGATGAGTGACGACGCGGAAACACGGTCCCAGGCCTACATCGCCAAACCCGCATCGCTGGATTGAGAACATACCACACAAAAACCCTCATGGGTAGTTGTGCCAGTATATTTTCCATAAGACACCTTATGGAATTTTTGCGACAACTTACACAAACACCCGTCATGCATACACCCAACACCGGATTCGTGCATCGGCTTACCGTGCTCCGGGGTTCGGCCCCCCCTTTCCGCTCGGGAGCGTGTTCTCGCGGCTAGAGTGTCCCGCCGGGCCGGGCAGCGGTGGCTCCGGAGCGGTCGCGGCGCGCCATGGCGTCCACGAAATGGCCCATCGCCAGTTTCATGTCGTTGAAGACCGTGCCCGGCGACACGCCCAGATGGGCGGCGATCTGGGGATAGGACAGGCCCTCGACCCGGTTCAGGAGCCACACCTGACGGGCCCGCGCCGGCAGACGGTCGAGAGCGTCCATGAAGCACGACACCCGCTCGCGGTGCAGCAGGCGCTCCTCCGCCGACGGGGTTTCCGACGCGATGCCCAGCGCCTCGGCGGTGTCCGCCGGGCCGGCTTCGAACCGCTCCTGGGTCCGGCAGCGCCGGAGATGGTCCAGCGCGAGGTTGTGGACCGTCCGGTGAAGAAAAGCCCCGACGTTGTCGATGGGTCCCCTCTCCACCGCCTTGCAGGCGCGCAGGTAGCTTTCCTGCAGCACGTCCTCGGCAATCTGAAAATCGCGAACGATCTTCATCGCGCACCCGAACAACGAGCGGCGGTGATCGAGATAGATCGCAATCAGGCTTGCGGACATGATAGCCCTGTCGGTACGACGGCGGAGGAGACACCACCGCGGTCGGTGCGACATCGGCGGCCTTGCAACGCCGAAATTGATAATGATTCTCAATTTCAGATGTCAAGCCGGTTGGACGGGTGCGGGAGCGATCACCATCGGGGGGCTGCGGTTTGCGGATTGTGGCCCGGCGGGCGATGAAACGTCTCAACCTTACGTGAGTCCGATCACAGGAAGAGTGGAAGGCCAGCGTGGAGCAGGACAAGGCAGGCGGCGGACAGGATGCCGGGGCCTACCGGCATGCGGATCCGATCACGGACGAGGCGCTCACCTGGTTCGTGACGCTTCTCGACGCGCCCGTGGACCCAGACGCCCGCGCCGCCTATCAGGCATGGCGGAACCGCGACCCGCGCCACGCCGCTGCCTTCGATCGCCTGTCGTCGCTCGGAAGCATGCCCGAACTCCAGCAGGCGTCGACGCTCGCCCATTTCCCGCAGGCGACCCCTTCGCCGTCGGCCATCCGGTCCGCGACGCGGCGGAGGTCCGGGCGGTTTGGCGGATGGCGGGCCTCGCTGGCCGCCGCCGCGCTGCTGCTGGCCATCGGCGTCCATCTCCAGCCCACATTGGCGCTCCGCCTGACCGCCGACCACCGCACCGCCGCCGGGGAGCGGCGGGAGGTCGCCCTGCCCGACCGGTCGCGGCTGATCCTCGACACCGACTCCGCGGTCGCGCTCGATTTCGCCGAGGGCCGGCGCCACGTCCGGCTGCTGCGCGGGCAGGCCTACTTCGACGTGGTCAGCGACCCCGCCCACCCCTTCCGCGTCACCGCCGGCTTCAGCGAGGTGGAGGTGACCGGCACCGCCTTCACCGTGCGGGCGGACGGCGGGCAGGACGCCGTCTTCCTGGAGCGCGGGCGGGTGTCGGTCAGCCGGAGGGAAGCGCCGGGGCAAACGGTGTCTCTCGTTCCGGGTGACCGGGTGACGGCCACGGTGGACGGCCTGTCGGCGCCCGCCCGCCCGGACCCGGCGGAAGCGCTGGCCTGGAAGGACGGTCGCTGCGTGTTCCACGACCAGCCCTTCGCCGCGGTCGTCGACACGCTCCGGCGTTACCACGGCGCACCGATCGTCCTGATCGGCGACCGGCTGGCCGGCGCGCGGGTCAGCGGAAACTACCGGCTGGACGATCCCGTGGCGGCAATCCGCTCGCTGGCCGACGTCGTGGGAGCCCGCGTGACCGAGCTTCCTGCCGGACTCATCCTGCTTCGATAGGGTTTGTCGTTCTTTCGGGATTTTTTTGTGAGACGCCACGCCCCCGTGCGTCTGCCGAAAAGAGGGGGCACGGTTCATACGCCGGTCATCACGCCCCCGCCACCAGCGCAGACGGGAGTTGTGAGGAATGGAAGGCCGGACGGTTTCGACAGGCAAGTTCTTGGTATGCGCGCGGGGAACCGCCGCCCGGCATCTGATCCTGGCCCTGATGGCGACCACCGCGCTCGGCGGCGTCCTGGCCCTCCCCTCCCCGTCCCTGGCCCAGCCGGCCGCTCCCGCCCCTGGCGCCGCTCAGACGATGACCTTCGCGCTGCCGCCACAGCCCCTGCCCGCGGCGCTCGACGCCTTTGCGCGCCAGACCGGCTGGCAGATCGGCTATTCCGCCGATCTGGCCGCCGGGCGCAGCTCCCGCCCGGTGTCGGGCAGCATGACGCCCGCCCAGGCGCTCGACACGCTGCTGTCCGCAACGGGCGTCGGCTACCGCATGACCGGCACCGGCACCGCGACGCTGGTTCCGGCCCCGACCGGCGACGCCACAATGCTGGCGCCGGTGTCGGTCACCGCCTCGACCGGCGCCGGCAGCGGAAACGGCACCGTCACCATCACCAGGGAGGATCTGGAGCGCAAGAATCCCAGCGACCTCCGCGACGTCTTCTCCGGCGAGCCGACGATCCGCGTGGGCAGTTCCGTGCCGATGTCGCAGAAGGTCTATGTGAACGGCGTCGAGGAAACCAATCTGGCGGTCACCATCGACGGCAGCCGCCAAAACAACAAGGTCTTCCACCACAACGGCACCACGCTGATCGATCCGGCGCTGCTCAAGGTGGCGCGGGTGGACGCCGGCGTCGCCCCCGCCGACGCCGGGCCGGGCGCGCTCGCCGGCTCCATCGCCTACGAGACCAAGGACGCCAGCGACTTCCTGGCGAGCGACGGCATCGGCGGCTTCGGCAAGACCACCTTCAACAGCAACGGCTCCGGCCTGACCACCAACCTCGCCGGCTTCGGGCGCCACCAGGGGCTGGAGGCGCTGGGCACCGTGACCTACGGCAAGGGCGGCAAATACACCGCGGGCAACGGGCGCAAGGTGGACGGCACCGAGACGGACGTGGTCAGCGGCCTCGGCAAGGCGGCGGTGCAGACGGAGAGCGGCCACCGCTTCCAGGCCAGCTACGAGCGGGTCTACGACGACGCGCCGCGGCCCTTCCGCGCGAACATCGGGTCGCTGGCCGGCCGCCCGGCCTGGGAGCCGCGCGTGCGCGACTACACGCTCGACCGCCAGAACATGGTCTTCACCTACACCGACGCCCTGCCGACGGAGCTGTGGAACCCCAAGCTGGTGCTCGCCTACGGCCGCACCGACGTGGAGACGCCGATCTTCACCCGCCCGGTCGGCAGCAGCACCGTGCCGGGGAGCTATCCGGGCAAGGGGGCGACCAGTTCCTTCAACGGCAAGCTGGAAAACACCTTCGGCTTCCGGATCGGCACCGTCACGGCGGGCACTGACTTCTATGTGGACCGCGCCAACTACCGGGACCGGACGATGACCGCGACCGAGCGGGCGCGCAACAATGGCCTGTACGGTCAGGCCCGGCTGGAACCGATGGAGCGGCTGCGCCTGTCCTTCGGCCTGCGCGGCGACCGCCAGACCTTCGAGGGGACGACCGGACGGGAATGGACCAACCACGGCCTCAGCCACAATCTGTCTGGTGAGTTCGACCTGCTGCCCCGTTTCCTGACCGCCAAGGCCGGTGTGTCCCGCGGTTGGGGCGGCGTCCAGATGGCCGAGAACTACATCATGAACCCGGCCTGGAACTACGGCACCGGCCCGCGCCCGGTGACGGCCTACAACAGCACCGCCGGGCTGGAGGCCCGTTACGAGGGCTTCACCGCGGAAGGCCGGATCTTCCGCACCAAGCTGGACGACGCCCGCGCCGCGCGCTTCGCCGCCACGAGCGCCACCCTCGCCCGCGACGTGCGGTCGGAAGGCTATGAGCTGGGTCTCGGCTACGCCTGGACGAACGGCTTCATCCGCGCCAAATACGCCGACATCGACGTCAAGATCGACGGGCTGCCCGCCGATTCCGACACGGGCACCTACCTCGCCACACCGATCGGGCAGGTCTTCACCGTCGGCGGCGCCCACACCGTGCAGTCCTGGAACCTGACCCTGGGCGCCGACCTGGAGTTCGTTCTCGATTACGACAAGGTGCAGGCCGGGCAGCGGCCGCTGAAGGGCTATCAGACGGCCAACCTGTTCGTGGAGCACCGGCTGCCGGAGCACGCCAACCTGGCGCTGCGCCTCGACGTCCGCAATCTCTTCGACGAGACCTACGCCGACCGCGCCACCTACGGGCAGGAGTTCGGCACCGTCACCCCGCTCTACCAGCCGGGCCGGGCCTTCCTGCTGAGCGCCTCGGCGCAGTTCTGATCCCGCGCCGCGGCGGCTGCGGCAAGGTCATGGCCAACGCGGGCCATGACCGGCCCCCAGTCGCCGGGCGAGTCCTGCCGGTAGAGGCGCATCGTCGGGTACCACGGGCTGTCGTCGCGCCCGCGCAACCAACGCCAGCAGGCATCGGAGCGCGACAGCATCCACACCGGGCGCCCGATGGCGGCGGCGAGGTGGGCGACCGACGTGTCCACGGTAACGACGAGGTCGAGATGCGCCGCGATGGCCGCGGTGTCGGCGAAGTCGCTGACGCCCGTCATGGGGTCGATGAGCAGACCCGCCGCGATGGCCGCCCGCGCCTGTTCCGCCGCGTCCCCGACCTGGAGGCTGACCGCCGCGATCCCCGGCACCGACAGCAGCGGCTCCATCAGCGCGAAAGGCACGCTGCGGCGGCGGTCCATCGCGTGGGAGGTGGGGTCGTGGCGCCGCGGGTTGCCCGACCAGACGAGTCCCACGCGCAACGGGCGCTTCCCGGCGGAGTCTCCGGTCTGGTTCCAGCCGAGCCGCTCCGCCCAGGCCGCCACCAGATCGGGGGGCGGCGTGATGTAGGGGACCCCGGAGGGTATCCCGTCGATGCGCGTGCCGAAGGCGAAGGGCAGGCTCATCAGCGGGCAGCACAGGTCGAAATCCGGCAGCGCCGCTGCGTCGTCGTAGGTGGCCAGACGGTCGATGCCCCGCACCGAGGCCAGCAGGCGGCGCAGCTCCGGCTGGACGATCAGCAGCACCCGCGCGCCGCGGTCGGCCAACAGCGGCGCGTAGCGGACGAATTGCAGCGTGTCACCCAGGCCCTGCTCGTAATAGAGGAGGATGGTTCTGCCGGCGATGTCCTCGCCCCGCCACACCGCCTTGCCGGACACCGCGGCGGTCTGGCCGGTGTAGTCCCAGCGCCGTTCGTAAAGCGCCAGCCCCTCTTCGAAATCGCCGAGCGCCAGCTTCAGCACCGCCAACTCACAGACCGGGTGCGGATGGTCCGGGCGCAGGGCCTTGGCGGTTTCCAGCGCCGCTTCCGCCTCGTCGAACCGGCCCGCGTCGCGCAACGCGATCCCCAGATTCAGGAACGTCTCAAACTGCGCCGGGTCAAGGGCGGCGGCGCGTCCCAGCCAGGGCACGGCCTCGCCGATCCGGCCATCGGCGGCCAAGGCGGAGCCGAGATTGCCCGGGACGCCGCGCGCCGCCGGCTCCAGCGCCAAAGCGCGGGCGAGGTGACGGATGGCCTCGTCGCAGCGACCGGCCGCCTTCAACGCCGCGCCCAGATTCCCAAGGAAGTCGGTGTTCAGCCCGTCCCGCGCCACCGCGGCGCCGATCAGCGCGACGGCTTCGCCATGACGGCCCTGTTGGCCGGCAACGATGCCCAGCAGGTGCGCGGCGTGGGCCTGCTCCGGATCGGCGTCCAGGATGCGCTGGTAGATGATCGCCGCCTCGTCCAGCCGACCGGCCTGATGGTGGTCGATGGCAACCCCATAGGCTTCCTCGATTGTCGCCATGCCGCGAACCTTGCATTGCAATCGCCAAGAGAATTCTCTCCGGAGTAAACCGGAAGCGGCATGGCGCGCAAGTTTTCGCGAGACCAGGAGGGAATATCCACCCGTATCAGGCGCCTTTTTTCACCCGAGTGGCGGAGGGCAGGCGGACGACGAAGCGGGCGCCGCCGGCCTCCTCCGCATCCTCCAGAGCGATGGTGCCGCCGAGCTGGTTGACGGTGTTGTGAACGATGTGCAGGCCGAGCCCGGCGTGGCCGCGGTCGCGGCGCGTCGTGAAGAACGGATCGAAGATCCGCGTCCGCAGCTCCGGCGGGATGCCCCGCCCGTCGTCGGTGACGGCCAGTTCCACGACCCCCGCCGCGGCCTTGCCGGCGCAAACCGTTACGGTGCCCCGCTGCCGGACCTCTCCCTGCCCGGCGTCCCCCTGCCCGGCGTCCCCCGCGCCGTCCGCGAAGGCGTGGTTGACCGCGTTCAACAGCAGGTGGGAGACGATCTGCGCGATGGCCTGCGGGTAGCCGTCCATCATCAATCCCGGCGGGCAATCCACGACAACCCGATGCTCCCCGGGTTCCCAGAAAGGCCCCAACGCTTCGACGGCCTGCATCAGGCAGAGGCGGAGGTCGAATCGGCGGCGCGTTTCGCCCGCCGGGTCCACCGCCAGCTCCTTGAAGCGCTGGACCAGTTCCGCCGCGCGGACGGTGTTGTTGACCAGCAGTTCGGACACATCGCCCATGTCGGTCAGGAAGCGTTCCAGCTCGCGGCGGCGGAGGTGCCCGGATTCGAGAAGATGCTTCATCTTCGGCACCTTCTCGCTGATCAGGGTCGAAGTGGTGAGTGTGATGCCAAGCGGCGTGTTGATCTCGTGCGCTACGCCGGCCACCACCTGCCCCAGCGCGGCCAGCTTCTCCGCCTGGACCAGATGGGCCTGGGTCCGCCGCAGTTCCGCCAGGGTCGAATCCGCCTGCTCCTTGGCGCGGCGCAACTCGTCCTCGCGGCGGGTGATCTCGGCGGCGAAATGATGGACGGCGCGGGCCATGTCGCCCAGCTCGTCCCGCCGCTCCAGGTCGGTCACCAACCCGTCGCGCGGGTCGCGGGCCAGCCGCCGCGTCGCGTTCTGCAGCCGGCGCAGGGGCCGCGTGATCCCGCCGGCCACCAGCAGCGCCGCGCTTGCGGCGAACAGCAGGCCGACGGTCGCCCCGATGAGCAGGGTCGAGCGCAGAAGGTCGGCGCTGCCCACCGCGCTGTCCTGGAACAGGTCGTTCAGGCGGCGGGCGGTGCTCATCACCGCCGCGGCGTCCATGTCCATGGCGGCGATGGCGCCGTTCTGCCGGGCCAGCCCATCGGTGGTGCGCTCCAGCCCGTCGCGCCACGCCGTGATGGCGGCCAGCATCCCGTCCTGGATCAGCGGGGAGATGGGAAGCCCCGACACCCGGTCGCGCAGCCGACCGCTGTCGGTGACGACGTCGCGCAGACTGCGGGAATCGCGCCGCTCCAACGCCCTCAGCGTCCGCCCGCTGAGCGTCAGGGCGGTCATGGCGAGCGTCTGGGTCTCCTGCTCCATGGCGTGGGCCGACATGGTGCGGCGCAGAAGCTCCGCCACCTCGTCCTGGACGGCGCCGTAGCCGGCGTCGGCGGCTTTCAGCAGCCGCCCGGCGAATGCGTCGTAGCGCGGCGCCAGCTCCGGAAGCGTGGTCCGGTCCAGCCGCTCGGCCCGCAACCGGGTCAGCTCGTCCAGCGCCGCCCCATGGGCGGTGTCGGCGGCGAGCGACGCGGCGAGACCGTCGGCGGTCCGCTCCACCCGGTCCAGCCAGAGGGCCAAGCCGCCGGAGCGCGGCGGTGATCCCGGCGGGGAAGCGGGAGGTTCGGCGATGGCCGCCCCATCCATGGCGGCCAGCCGGGCGTTCAACAGCGCCTCCCGCAGCGCGTGCAGGCCGTCGACCAGGTCGCGACCGGCATGCATCCGCCGGTCGGACTCGGCCAGGGAGGCGACGAGCGCCGCGTTGACGGCGTGCTGCCGCTGGCGCGCCTGTTCGGCCAGGGCGAGCAGGCGCGCCTCCTGCTCCGCCATGCCGCGGGCACGGGCGTCGCTGACGGTGATCGCCTCGACCAGCTCCTCCAGCCGGGCGGCGTGACGGTCGGACGCGCGGCGCGCGGTCTCCACGGCGTCGGCCTGGATGCCCTGGTCCGCCAGCCCGCCGAGCGCGTCCAGCGCCGCCCGCGCGCCGTGGGTGGCGCGGCGGAAGGTGACCTCATGGGGAAGCCGGCTTTCCGGAGCGGAATGGATGAAGTCGTTGCGGGCCGCGGTGGCGGCGATCATCTCGCGGTAGACGGTGCCGGCCAGGACCGCGGCCTCGCGCGAGCGGCCGGCACGCTCCAGCAGGATCCAGGCCGACACCGCGATCAGCGCCGCGATGACCACCGGGATTCCACCCACCGTCGCTATGCGATACGAGATCCTCATCACGCTCCGCCGGCTGCCGTTCCTCCAGGGGACTGCGGAACAGACCGGCGGCGGAACAACGCAAAGCTAGCGATAGCACTCTGGAGTTGTCGAGTTCTTTCAATTTTGGCGAAAATTAAAACTAATTTGTGGTAAGGCCGGCAATCAGCGGCTGTGACGGTCCTGCCCTCTCAGCGCCCGGCCCCACTGGGCGCGGGGCTGGTCGGGGTCGGCGCGGCGGTGCCGAGCGTCGGCGCCGCGGTCGGGTCCGCCTCGACGCGGCGCTTCAGGATCATCAGGCCGAGCGTCGTGACGATGGTCCCGGCGACGATGGCCAGGACATAGGGGCCGAGCGGCGCCACCGCGTTGGGGATCGCCAGCACGAAGACGCCGCCGTGCGGCGCCCGCAACCCGCAGCCGAACCACATCGACAGGGCGCCGGCCACCGCCGACCCGGCCATGGCCGCGGGGATGACGCGCAACGGGTCCTTGGCGGCGAAGGGAATCGCCCCTTCCGTGATGAAGGCGAGGCCGAGCACGCCGGCGGCCTTGCCCGCCTCGCGCTCCTGCATCGTGAAGCGGCTGGGCACGACCATGGTGGCGAGCGCCAGCCCGAGCGGCGGCGTCATGCCCGCCGCCATCACCGCGGCCATCGGCGTGTAGGTGTTGGAGGCGAGAAGCCCGACCGCAAAAGTGTAGGCCGCCTTGTTGACCGGCCCGCCCATGTCCAGCGCCATCATGGCGCCGAGCAGCGCGCCCAGCGCCACCGCGTTGGCCCCGGTCATGCTCTGCAGGAAGGCCGTCAGCCCGTTCATGATCGCGGCGACCGGCGTCCCGATGACGTAGACCATCAGCAGACCGACCGCCAGCGTGCCCAGGAGCGGGATGATCAGCACCGGCTTCAGCCCCTCCAGAGTCTGCGGCAGCCGGATGGTGTCGCGCAGCCAGCGGGCGATGTAGCCGGCCAGGAATCCCGCCACGATGCCGCCCAGGAAGCCGGCGCCGATCTTGGCCGCCAGCATCCCGCCGATGAACCCGGGGGCGAGGCCGGGCCGGTCGGCGATGGAATAGGCGATGTAGCCCGCCAGCACCGGCACCATCAGCCCGAAGGCCGCCTCCCCGCCGATCTGCATCAGCGCCGCCGGCAGGGTGCCCGGCTCCTTGAAGGCCTCAATGCCGAAGACGAAGGACAGGGCGATGAGCAGACCGCCGGCCACCACGAAGGGCAGCATGAAGGACACGCCGGTCAGCAGATGCTTGTAGGGGCCGGACTGCGCCTCCTTCTGCCGCGCCTTGGCGCCCGACACCGCGTCGGCATAGGCCGGCGCGGCGCCGCCCCCCGTCGCGGCCGGGGCCGGCAGGGCGAGCGCCTCGTCGATCACGCGGGCGGGCTGTTTCAGCGCCTCCCCCACCGAGGTCTTGAGCAGGCGCTTGCCGGCGAAGCGGTCGGTGGCGACGTGGGTGTCGGCGCCGATGATGACGGCCTCGGCCTCGGCGATCTCCTCCTCGGTCAGCGCGTTCTTGGCACCGACCGAGCCCTGGGTCTCGACCTTGATGCGGTAGCCCTTGGCCTGGGCGGCCTGTTTCAGCGCCTCCGCCGCCATGAAGGTGTGGGCGATGCCGGTCGGGCAGGCGGTGATGGCGACCAGCAGGCCGGGACTGCGCACCGCCGTTGGGGTCGGCTTCGGAGCGGGGTGCGAAGCGGCGGTTTTGGGTTGCGCACCGGGGGCATGGCCCAGGGCGTTGCCGATCACCGATTTGGTGTCGCGAATGGCGGCGGCGGTGGAGGTGCGCAGGATCGGTTTGCCGGCGAAGCGGGAATCGTCCACGGCGATGTCGGTGGCCAGGATCACCGCGTCGGCCGCCGCGATGTCGGCGGCGGAAAGCGGCGTCTGCACACCGTTCGACCCCTGGGTCTCCACCGCGATGGCGTGGCCCATCAGCGCGGCGGTGCGGCGCAGCGCCTCGGCCGCCATGA
Source organism: Azospirillum brasilense (assembly GCF_007827815.1). GTDB lineage: Bacteria > Pseudomonadota > Alphaproteobacteria > Azospirillales > Azospirillaceae > Azospirillum > Azospirillum brasilense_C. The sequence continues at coordinate 83,414 of NZ_VITH01000009.1, read as the reverse complement.
CGGTGTGGGCGATCCCCGTCGGGCAGGCGGTCACAGCCACGAGCTTTGCCATCGCGATCCCTCCGGCGCTGAAAGCGCCTTACAGTTCTTCCACCCGCGCGTCTTCCACCCGAACGGCCCGCATCAGTTCAGCGAGCCGCTCCGGCGGCGGCAGTTCGGGGCCGAGGCGGGACAGCGTGCCGGCGGCGAAGGCGGTGCCGCGCCGCGCGCACTCCTCCAGCCCACCGCCCTCCAGACGGGCGGCCACGACCCCGGCGACCATCGCGTCCCCGGCGCCGACCGTGCTGGCGACCTCGACGGGCGGCGGCACGGCCAGCAGGGCGCGGCCACCTTCCACGAAGACCGCCCCTTCGGCCCCCAACGACACGACGACCAGCGCGATGCCGGACTCCGACAGCTCACGGGCGGCGCGCATCACCTCGGCCCGATCCTTCAGCGGGCGGCCCAGCAGTTCGGCCAGCTCCGCCGCGTTGGGCTTCACCATGTCCGGGCGGGCGGCCACGGCGTGGCGCAGCGGCGGGCCGCTGGCGTCCACCACCACGAAGGCGCCGCGCCGGTGCAGGGCGGTGACCATCTCGGCATAGGCGGTGTCCGGCACGCCCGCCGGAACGCTGCCCGACAGGACGAAGGTCCGGTTGGTGACGGCGAGGTCGTCCACCACGGTCAGCAGCCCGCGCCAGCTTTCCGCCGGAACATGCAGGCCCGGCAGGTTGATGTCGGTGACGGAGCGCCCTTCCCGGTCCACCAGCTTGATGTTCACCCGGCTGCGGCCGGCCAAGCGCAGGCAGCGGTCGCGGATGCCGCGGCGGCGGAACAGCGTGTCGAAGACGGCGCTGTTCTCCTCGCCGAGGAAGCCGGTGGCGGTGACGGGGATGGCGGCGCCGGCCAGGAAGGCGGCGACGTTGATGCCCTTGCCACCCGCCGTCCGCGTCTCGGCGACCGCCCGGTTGACCGCTCCCGCGGCGAAACCCGGCACGTCGAGCGTCTGGTCGATGGCGGCGTTCAGCGTCACGGTGACGACGCCGGGGTGTGGGGTGGACAGTGCGCTCATGACACGCCTCCGGCGTCGGCGAAACGGTGACGGACCAGTGCCCGAACCTCCGCCGCGTCGGCGCAGTCCAGCGCCTCCCGGGCGGTGCGCTCGGCGTCGGCCATGGCGATGGCGCGCAGCCGCGCCTTGACCGAGGGGACGGCGGGAATGGCGACGCTCAGCTCGGCGACGCCCAGCCCGGACAGCAGCACCGCCCCGGCCGGGTCGCCGGCCACCCCGCCGCAGGCGCCGACCCAGATTCCGGCACGGCGGGCGGCGTCCACCGTGCGCTCCACCATGCGCAGGACGGCGGGGTGCAGCCCGTCGGCCTGCGGGGCCAGCACCGGGTGCAGCCGGTCCATCGCCAGCACATACTGAGTCAGGTCGTTGGTGCCGATGGAGAAGAAGGACACCTCCCGCGCCAGCCGGTCGGCCATCATCACGGCGGACGGCACCTCGATCATGATGCCGAGTTCGACCGGCGGCACGTCCAGTTCCCGCCGCACCGCCTCGGTGATCGCCTTGGCGCGCTCCAGCTCCGCCGGAGCGGCGATCATCGGGTACATGATGCGCACCGGCCCCTCCGCCGAGGCCCGCAGCATGGCGCGGAGCTGGGTGCGGAACAGGTCCTCCCGCTCGAAGCACAGGCGGATGCCGCGCACGCCCAGGAAGGGGTTGCCCTCCGCCGGCATGCGAAGATAGGGGACGTTCTTGTCGCCGCCGATGTCCAGCGTGCGCAGGATGATCGGCAGCCCGTTCATCGCCCGCACCATGGTCCGGTAGGCGACGAACTGCTCCTCCTCGTCCGGCGGCAGGTCGCGCTGGAGGAACAGGAACTCGGTGCGCATCAGTCCGACGCCCTCGCCGCCCGCCTCCACGGCCTGCACCGCCTCCGCCGGATCGGAAATGTTGGCGGCGACCTCGACGCGCCGTCCGTCCGTGGTGATGGCCGGCTTGTAGCGGTCGAGCCGCTCGGCCTCGCGCCGCTCGCCCACCTTGATCCGGGCCTCGGCGGCGCGTCCGCGGTCGCGCTCGCTGGGGTCGGCGACCAGCACGCCGCCGTCGCCGTCGAGGATCGCCGTGCGCCCGTTCTCCAGGTCGAGCACCGACGGCCCGGCGGCGACCACCGCGGGGATGTCCAGCGAGCGCGCGATGATCGCCGTGTGGGAGGTGGCGCCGCCGCCCGCCGTGCACAGCCCCAGCACCTTGGCCGGGTCGAGTTTCGCCGTGTCGGACGGTTCCAGATCCTCGGCCAGCAGGATGACGGGGTGGTCCGGCAGCGCCGCCACTCTCTCCGTCACCACGGCGAGCAGCCGCAGCACGCGGCGTCCGACGTCGCTGAGGTCGGCGGCCCGCCCGGCCAGCAGCGGGTCGGCGAGCTGGGCCAGCGTGCCGGCGCGCTCCTCGTAGACCGCGCGCCACGCCCAGCCGGCGCTCTTGCCCTGGCCGATCAGGGCATGCGCCTCAGCGACCATCTCGGGATCGTCAAGAAGCTCCTGATGCGCCTTGAAAATGGCCGCCTTGGCGGCGCCGGCCTTCTTCCAGAACTCCTCATACAGGTTGCGCAGGTCGGCGGCGGCGGCGGCGAGCGCCTGATCGAGCCGGCGGTGCTGCGCCTCGGGATCGGGGGCGGTCTCGGCGACCGTCAGCTCCTCCCGCTGGAACTTCCAGACCGGGCCGGTGGAGACGCCGGGGGAGGCGGAGATGCCGGCGATCACGCGCCCATCGTAATCGAGATCGGCCGGGACGGTCCGTGGCGCCGCCTCCTCCGCGGGCGCCGCCGCGGTGACCGGCTCGTCCAGCCCCTCCTCGAAGGCGGCACGGATGGCCTGGAGCGCCGCCGCCGCGTCCTCGCCCGACGCGGTGACGGTCAGCGGCTGGCCGCCCGACGCGCCAAGCCGCAGCAGGGAAATCAGGCTCTTGGCGTTGGCCGTGGCGCCGCCATGCCGGACGGCGACCTCCGCGCGGAAGCGCTTGGCGACCTCGACCAGCGCCGTCGCCGGGCGGGCGTGCAGGCCGTGGGGCGAGGGAGCGGTGACGTCTATGGAGTCCCCATCGATGGGAGCCGCGACCGACTCGTTCGCGGGCACGGCGGGCGCCTCGCCGTTCAGCACGGCCATGATGGCGCACGGGTCGCCCGTGCTGCCCAGCCGTGCGGCCTCCGCCGGGTCGCCAAGCACGCCGGTCAGCCGTTGCAGCACGGCGATGTGCTCGTCCGACTTGGCGGCGATGCCGACGACCAGCCGCGCCGGCTCCCCGCCGCCCCAATCCACGCCCTGCGGGAACTGGACGACGACCACGCCGGTCCGCCGCACCAGATCACGCGCCTCGGGAAGCCCGTGGGGGATGGCGATGCCGCTGCCGAGATAGGTGCCGGACACCGCCTCGCGGCCCAGCATGCTGTCGATGTAGCCTGGCTCGATCAGGCCACTGTCGACCATCGCCCGCCCGGCGATGCGGATGGCCTCCGTCTTGTCCGGCGCCGAAAGCCCAAGGCGCACCTGCGATTCGGAGACCTGAAGCATCGCCCGTCCTCCCCCCGCGCGGAGTCCATGCGCGGGGCCGGACTCGTCCTTAGAGGAGGATAACGCATCAGTCGCAGTGGCGTTCCGGGACAGATTCGCGCAGGGTGCCAGCACCTCCCGCACCGCCGCCACCGCGCATGTTGGCCAGCATGCCGGTGACGCGGGCGACCAGCGCCGTCGTCTCGAAGGGCTTCTGCAGCACCTCGCAGCCGGGCTCCAGGATGCCGGTGCCGAGCGTGGCGTCGTAGGCATAGCCGGTCATGAACAGCACGCCCAGCTCCGGCCGCCGCTCCCGCACCGCCTCGGCGAGCTGCCGGCCGTTCATGCCGGGAAGCCCGACGTCGGTCACCACCAGATCGGCGCGCAGGCCGCCATCCAGCAGTTCCAGCGCCTCGGTCCCGTCCGACGCCTCGACAACGTCCAGACCGGCGTCCTCCAGCGCCTGAACCGCGACCATGCGGACCAGCGCCTCGTCCTCGACCAGCAGAACGGTTCCGGCGGTGTTGTCCGCCACACCATCCATCGCGCCGTCAGCGACCGGCGCCGCAGCGCCCCCCTGCGGGAGTCCAACGCCCTCCTCTCCGTCGCAGCGCGGCAGGTAGAGGCGCACGGCGGTGCCCCGCCCGGCTTCGCTGTCGATGCGCACCAGCCCGTGCGACTGGCTGACGAAGCCGTAGACCTGCGACAGGCCCAGCCCGGTCCCCTGCCCGATCGGCTTGGTGGTGAAGAACGGGTCGAAGGCGCGCTTGATGATGTCGGGCGGCATGCCCATGCCGGTGTCGGCGACGGTCAGGACCACATAGTCGCCGGGTGCCGCCCCGGAGGCGTCGCCCGCCACGTCGGCCGCCGTCAGACGGGCGTTGGCGGCGGTGATGGTGATGCGCCCGCCGTCCGGCATGGCGTCGCGGGCGTTGACCACCAGATTCAGGAGAGCGATCTCCAGCTGGTTGGAATCGCACCACGCCGCCCAGACGTCGGGCGGGCAGTCGGTCGCGATGGACACCTGCTCGCCCACCGTGCGGCGCAGCAGGTCCTCCATCCCCTCGACCAGAACGCAGGGCTCCGTCGCGTCGGGGCGCAGCGGCTGCCGCCGGGCGAAGGCGAGCAGGCGCTGCGTCAGCCCGGCGGCGCGGGTCGCCCCGACCTTGGCGTGGCTGGCGTAGTCGCGCAGATCGCCCCGTTCCGCCGTGTCCAGACGGGACAGCAGCAGGTCCAGGTTGCCGGAGATCGCCGTCAGCAGATTGTTGAAATCGTGGGCGATGCCGCCGGTGAGCTGGCCCAGCGCGTCCATCTTCTGGGAATGGCGCAGCGCCTCCTCGGCCCGCTCGCGCTCCGCCTCGGCGCGCAGCCGGGCGGAAACGTCGACCACGGCGGCCATGGTGCGCAGGAAACCGCCCCACCCGTCCCGCTCGATCCGCGCGGACACCAGGACGTCGGCGACCTCCCCTGACCGCTTGACCAAGCGGTAGGGCATGTCCTGGAAGGCGCCGAGCCGCAGCAGCTCCGGCCAGCGGTGCTCCCGGTGCTCCCGCGCGACGTCCGGCGGCATGAACTCCGTGATGTTGCGGCCGAGCACCTGGCCCCGGCTCTCGTAACCCATGAACTCCAGCCAGCGGTCGCTGACGCTCAGCAGCCGGCCCTCGGCGTCCAGGGAGTGCAGCGGCACCGGCGTCTTGGTGTAGAGCGCGCTGAGGTCGGCCTGGGCGCGCTGGCGCTCCGCCACCTCGCCCAGCAGCCGGCGGTTGGCGGCCACCAGCTCCGCCGTGCGCTCGGCCACCTGCCGCTCCAGATCCTCGCGGGCGTCGGCCTGGGCCGCGCGGGCCTTCACCGCGTCGTCGATGTCGGTGCAGGTGCCGAACCAGCGGGTGATCCGCCCGTCGCCGTCGCGCAGCGGCACCGCCCGCCCAAGGAACCAGCGGTAGCGGTCCTCGGCGCCGCGCAGCCGGTACTCGACCTCGTAGGAGCCGCCGGACCGCACCGCGCTGGTCCACAGGGCGGCGGTCCGCGCCCGGTCGTCCGGATGGACCACCTCCATCCAGGCGGTGCCGGTCATCGCTTCCGGCCGGGTGCCGGTGTAGGCGAACCAATGCAGGTTGTAGTAGTCGGGAAGCCCGTCGGGCGGGGCCGACCAGACGAGCTGCGGCATGCTTTCCGCAATGGCGCGGAACTTGGCCTCGCTGTCGCGCAGCGCGATTTCCGAGGCGCGACGGTCGGTGATGTCGCGCACCACCACCGAATAAGCGGCCAGCGCGCCCGTGGCGTCGCGCGCCACGGTCAGCACGGTGGAGCCGAAGAAGCGCCGCCCGTCGCGCGCCGCGTGGATCCATTCGACCTCGCAACGCTCCTTCTCCGCCACACTGGCCAGAAGGCCGCGGATGTTCTCCGCGCAGCGTTCCTCCGGCGCGAAGAGCAGGGACAGCGGATGCCCCAGCGCCTCTTCCTCGGTATGGCCGAACAGGCGGCGGCTGCCCTCGTTCCACGAGGTGATGCGGCCCTCCGGATCCAGCGTGACGATGGCGTAGTCGCGGATGTCGTCGATGGCCTGCCGCAGCCGGCGCAGATTCTCCTCGGCCAGCCGCCGCTCGGCCAGGGTGCGCGCCTCGACGATCGCCCGCTCCACCGCGGCGGGCAGGTGGGCCAGCCGCTGCTTCAGCACATAGTCGCGCGCGCCCAACTTCAGCGCCGACACCGCCGTCTCCTCCCCCATGCGGCCCGAGAGGAACAGGAAGGGGGTTTCCGGAGCGCGGGCCTTGGCGATGCCCAGCGCCTCCAGCCCGTCGAAGTCGGGCAGCGAGAAGTCGGCCAGGATCAGGTCGAAGCGCCGCCCGTCCGCCGCCGCCTTGACCAGCGCCGCCTCGAAGGCCGCGCGGGTGTCCACGCGGGTCACGTCGCAGGAGATTCCCGCCTTGCGCAGGCGTGCGCAGGCCAGCTCGCAGTCCAGCGGGCTGTCTTCCAGATGCAGGATGGTCACCGCCGAGGGCATTGCGGAGGGCATTCCGTCAGGCGCCTTTTCCCACGGGCGGGGTTCCGGCCGGGCGGCGGGCGCAGCCGACCGGGGGTTCGTTCAGGATCGCCCAGAAGGCGCCCAGGTCGCGGATCGCCTGGAAGAAGGCCTTGAAGTCCACCGGCTTCACCACGAAGGCGTTCACGCCCAGCTTGTAGCTGCGCACGAGGTCGCTCTCCTCGCGCGACGCGGTGAGCATCACGATGGGGACGTGCCGGGTCTCGGGGTCGTTCTTGACCCGCTCCAGAACCTCCAGCCCGTCGATCTTCGGCAGTTTGAGGTCGAGCAGGACGACCGCGGGAAGCTGGGTCGGCTTGCCCGTCTCCGGGTCGCGCCGGGTCAGCATGCCAAGAGCCTCCTCGCCGTCGCGGGCGACGATCACGTCGTTGGCGAGCTGGCATTTCTCCAGCGCCGCCAGGGTCAGCTCCAGGTCCCGCGGGTTGTCTTCGACCAGCAGGATGGGTTTCAGGTCACTCATCGAGGTCTCGCAGATCGGGTTTCGCCGCCCCGGCCTTCGGCAGCGTGAAGTAGAAGATGGCCCCCTTGTCGAGCCGCCCATCGGCCCAGGTCCGTCCGCCATGGCGGTCCACGGCGCGGCGCACATTGGCCAGACCGATGCCGATGCCTTCAAACTCCTCGTTGCGGTGCAGCCGTTGGAACACCCCGAACAGCTTCTTCTCGTAAGCCTGGTTGAAACCGACCCCGTTGTCCCTGACGAAGAAGAGGGTTTCGGTGGGTCGGTCCTCGCAACCCACGGCGATGCGCGCCGGTTCCCGGTTGCGGGAATATTTGATGGCGTTCGACAAAAGATTCTGCAGAACCAGCCGCATCATCACGGGATCGCCGCGCACCGTGGGCAACGGGGCGATGTCCCACTCGATGGCCCGCCCGGCGGTGTCGGGGGCCAGCGTCTCCCGCACCTCCGCCACCAGATCGTTCATGTTCACCGAGACGGGGGTCAGCTCGCTGCGCCCCATCTGGGAGAAGTGCAGCAGATTGTCCACCAGGGTGCCGGCGCTGTTGGCCGCGTCCACGATGACGTTCAGATAGCGCTTTCCGGTGTCGCTCAACCGGTCCGATTCCAGCTCCTGCAACAGCTCGGCGTAGCCGACGATGTGGCGGAACGGCGCGCGCAGGTCGTGGGAGACGGAGTAGGAGAAGGACTCCAGCTCCTTGTTGGAGCGCGCCAGCTCCCGCGACAGGGCGGCCAGTTCCTCCGCCTTGCGCAGGACGATGCCGATGACGGCGTGGCGCAGCGCCGCGGCGGTGTCGCGCTCCGCCGCGGTCCAGGGCAGCGCACGGTGACGCACCGTCTCCTTCCACGTCTCGAAGGAGGCGCGCGGGCTCAGGCCCACCCCGTCGCGGTCGAGCGGCTTGCGCGGGTCGCCGCCCCAGCGGACGGTGCGCACCACCTCGGGCCGGAACCACAGCACGTAGCTGGCGTGCAGCTTCGACACGGCAATGGCCAGCAGTCCCGCCGCCTTGCCCTCGAAGCCGGCGGCAGCCGGATAGAGAGCGGGCAGGCTGTCGGTCTCGAACTGCTCCGGCTCGCCCTGGCTGGCCAGCCAGTCCACGAGGTCGCGCACCTGCTCTTCCGTCGGGGTGTCGCCGACCAGCGTGCAGCGCCGTTCGAAGACGACGGCGGCCCCGCTGGCGTTGGCAAAGCGCAGCAGGTCGTCGGGATGCTCGGTCAGGCCGGCGATGAAGGGGTCGGCCTGGGCCATGGCGGCGAGCAGCCGCGCCTGGATGGATTGCAGGGCGATGCGGTGCTCCGCGTCGCGCCGGTCCTCCACCGCGGCGATGCGCACCGACAGGATCTGGGCGATCAGGTCGCAGGCCGAGCGCACGGCGTAGGACACCGCCTTTGGCTCGTGGTGGTGGCAGGAGACCAACCCCCACAGGGCGCCATGCAGCAGGATCGACACCGACATGGAGGAGGCGGTTTCCATGTTCCGCATGTACTGGACATGCACCGGCGACACGCTGCGCAGGACGGAGAAGCTGAGGTCGAGCGGCGGCGCGCCATCGGGGACCGGGGACAGCGCGACCAGGGGCACCGGGGCGTAGCCGGCGTCGGGGATCAGCCGCAGGCGGTTCAGCCGGTACAGCTCGCGCGCCTGGGTGGGAATGTCGGAGGCGGGGAAGCGCAGGTCCATGTAGGAGGGCAGCCGCCCGTTCCCGTCCTCCGCCACCACCGTGCCGTGCCAGTCGGCGTCGAAGCGGTAGATCAGCACGCGGTCGAAGCCGGTCAACGCCCGGACCTCCCGCGCGGCGCAGCTCAGAAGGTCCGCTGGCGCGTTCAGCGCATCCAGCCGCTCCAGCGCTTCGCGCATGCGCGGGTAGACGTGGTCGAGGAGGTTGGTCTCCAACCCGTCCAGCCGCTCCAGCTCCAGGATCACCACGCGGTTGCCCGCCGCATCATTGACGGCATGGGCGAGAAGCTGGTGACGGCCGGCACCGGGCAGGTCGGTCAAGATGACCGGCACCGGGCGGGAGGAAACCGGACCGGCGGCGAGGAAGGAGCGCACGGCGGTGGCGATCTGCGGGTGCAGCGCCTGGTCCAGCGGCTGACCCAACGCCTGCGCCAGCGGCAGCGACAGCGCCGGCGCGGCGTTGGCGCTGGCTTGGATCAGGGTGTCGCCGGCGTCGCTTCCGGAGACGGCCAACAGGATGCCGTGGGGCTGGATGCTGCCGGGGCGATGGATCGGTTCCCGGCTGCAGGCGTCGAGGTCCAAATCACCAACGGTCATGGCGCTGATCCTCGCGGCAGCGTTCACTCCGAAACCAAAGACAATCCAATAGGTCGCTCCTTAATGCCCTGCTCGCCGTCCGGTCTATTCGATGATTCCAGATAATGTCGAATGTTTGACGTGGCGGGCATCTCTTTGGTTATCAACGGTGGGGAACTGAGACAATACCACTTCGGAACAAGGGCATAAGCGATTGGTCATATGGATTGCCTTTCGCTGCGCGCAACGTGGGAAGAAGGGGTAGGACAGGATACGGGATGTCGCCCGGGGCGGATCCACGCAGTTGGAACTTTTCGACCGGATCGCGTAAAATTCGCTCCGGAGCTTCGGGCGGAACCGGAACGGGTCCGGCGGACGGAAGGCGGGCAGGGGTGCATCGGAACGGAATCGACGCCGCGCGGCTGGGCGCCGCGCGCTGCAGCAGCTGCGCCATCCGGGACCTCGTCCTGTTCGGCGACCTGCGCGACCAGGATTTCGACCTGATCCACATCCCCATCGACGAACTGCGCTTCCAGCCCGGCGCCACGCTCTACAGCGCCGGGGACGAGGGCGGCTCCCTCTACACGATCCGCGGCGGTCTGGTGAAGCTGGTCCAGTTCCTCCCCGACGGCACGCAGCGCATCGTCCGGCTGCTCCGCCAGGGCGCGGTCGCCGGGCTTGAGGTTCTGGTCGGCAAGCCCTACGAGCACACCGCCGTCGTGCTCCAGGAAGCCGAGACCTGCCGCCTGCCCCGCGCGGTGGTCGAGCGGCTGAGCAAGGAGACGCCGCGCCTGCACGGCCGCCTGATGGAACGCTGGTACCAATCCCTGCACCAGGCCGACGAGTGGCTGACCGAGCTGTCCACCGGCAGCGCCCGGCGGCGGCTGGCCCGCCTGTTCCTGAAGCTCGCCGCCGACGCCCCGGACGAACCGGTCCTGTTGTCGGGCCGCGAGGATCTGGGCGCCATGCTCGGCGTCGGCATGGAGACGGCCAGCCGCACCATCGCCGAGTTCAAGCGCGCGGGCTTGGTCGTCGAGCAGGCGCCGAACGTCTTCGCCTGCGACCTGCCGGCGCTGGAGGCGGTGGCGCTGGACGGTTGAGCGGCGGCGTCCCCACCCTACCCCTGATCCCATTCCCGTCAAAGCAAAGGCTCATGCGTCCGAACGGCGCGATGCGATGCCCCGGTTTTGCGCGGAGGCCTCGAATCCATGGCGCACGCCACGACTTTCATGGAATTGGTTGCGTATGAATGCAATCGCAAAGAATTGAATGTTCAGATTCAATACAAATACACGATATGCTCTTGAGCACTTGCACAACCGATACTAAGATACACTCGGGTATGCAGGAGGGGTGCATGACGGGCCTGGTGCACGAGCGACCGGGACGCGTCGCGCACACGAACGCAGCCTTGGCGGTTTGTCCCCGGCGGCAGCCGGACCAAGCCCGGCCGGTGCCGCGCCCAGGCCCCGGCCGGCGGAGCGCCGCCAGCCACCTCTCCTCGATCGAACCGGCCCGGACGGGCCGGAGGCCGCCGTCCCGCCGCGACGGACCGGCCGGCGTCATCGGGTGGAGGCCATCCAGGACCGCAGTGACCCTCATTCCCTTCTGAAAGGATCATCGAGAATGAACGACAACAGCGAACGCCTCCCGTCCGTGCCGCCGGCGAACCTGGACCTCTCCTTCATCAACGCGCGGCTCGAGACGGCCGGCTACACGGCGGAGCAGGCCACGGAATCGGTCGAGGCCTACCGCCAGTTCCTCGTCGTCGTGGCGGCGAAGCCGAACCTGATCCTGGTGCCGACGAAGGCGGCGGACGCGGCGTGGCACGAGCACATCCTGTTCATGGACCGCTACGAGGCGGACATGAAGCGGCTGGTCGGCGCCCGCGTCCATCACCATCCGGACGCTCCCGACGCCGCCGCCTGGCAGAAGGCCGTCGCCAACACGCAGGACGCCTTCCGGACGACGCTCGGCGTGGAGCTGCGGACGGAGGAGCTCGCCGGCTGCTATCTCACGGTCGAGGCGGCCTGAGCGTCATACCATCGTATTGACCGTTGCATGATGCCGGCGGTTTTCTGCTAAATTCATTCCAACGGCAGTGCATTGCACGCCCCTCGACCGGCGCCCCGGGCCCTGGTCGGGGGGCGCTCCGTCAACCCCGCGGTGAAGGGAGGAATGAGTGATGTCCGATCTCGTCCATGACCTCTCCAGCCGCGCCCGGGACATGAACGCGGCGCTCACCGTCTTCGACAAGAGCGACACGCTCCTGGCGACCAACGACAAGCAGAAGACGATCTATCCCTTCATCGACTTCTCGCGCTCGGTGACGTTCCGCGACATCGTGTGGGAGTGCGTGAAGCACAAGAAATTCAGCTCGGACACCATCTATTCCGACCCGGCGCGGTGGATCGGCTACGCCGAGGACCTCCGCCGCTTCAACCGGTTCTGGCAGTCCTTCACGCTCCACTCCGACGGGCGGGTCATCCAGATCACCTACGAACGGTTGGACGACACGGACGGCTGGTGGTACCAGATCCGGCGCGACGTCACCAGCAACGTCCAGGACAGCGTCCGGGGCGGCTACGACAGCCTGATTTCCCTGAACGGCGGCAGCGTGCTGCCGCAGTCCGGCCGGCCCTCCTTCGTCGTCCGGCTTCTCGACGCCCTGCCCTACCCGGCGGCGCTGCTGACGCCGCGCTGCCAGATCATCGACGGCAACGCGTCCTTCGCCTCGATCCTGTCGCGGGGCGACGCGCTGTCCGTGGTCGGCGGCCGGCTGTGCATCCCCGACGCCCCGACCGAGCAGGCGGAGCTTTCCAAGCGGGCCGCCGGCTTCTTCCGCCGCCGCACCCGCACGCCGATCACGCTGCGCGTGTCGCGCCTGGACCAGCCGGCGCCCTATTTCGCCACCCTGTCGGAGCCACCGGCCCAGAGCGTCGGCGGTGGCGGTCCGATGAACGGCATCCTGCTTCTGACCCTCGTCGATCCGGAGGTGATGCCCGACGTCTCGGCGCGCACCGTCGCCGAGCTTCTCCAGATCACCGGCTCGGAGGCCGAGATCGCGCTGGCCCTGTGCAGCGGGCGGAGCGTCGACGAGATCGCCGAGGATCGCGGGGTGGAGCGGCGCACCGTCTACAATCAGGTCTCGTCCATCCTGGGCAAGACGGGGCTGCGCAACCAGGCGGGAATCGTCCGGCAGGTGACGACGATCTGCTGGCATTTCGGGTCGCGCGCCTGATCGAATCCGGGTATGGTGCCTGACGCATCGCCGACCGCGCGAATACCTGGATATGAACGCACTCTTGTGCATACATATGGCGGACGTCCGGCGCGGTTCCGGCTCCGCTCTGGCTGGAGGCCATGACGGAGGCAGGGGCGTCTGATTCTCCCACTCCCCGGCAACCGCCCTGCAGCGTCCCGCACCATGCCTCTGCCCGCCCCTCTCCGCCTGCTCCTGACCGCTCTGGCCATCGTGGCCGGCGTCGCGGGCCCCGCTTTTTCAGCCGCTGCGGGGACCTTGCGGGCCAGCCTGTCCGACGATCTGACGACCATCGACCCGTTCGCCTTTCCCGGGCTGATCTCGTCCGGCGTCCTGCGGCAGGTCTATGAGGGCTTCACCGCCATCGACGCCGCCGGCAACGCCGTTCCGGCGCTGGCCACCCAGTGGGAGACGCCGGACGGCGGGCGGACCTGGCGCTTCACCCTGCGCCCGGACGTGCGCTTCCATTCGGGACGCCCCTTCACGGCCGCCGATGTGCTGTGGACCTGGGAACAGCATCTGACGCGCAAGCCGCAGCCCGGCTACAGCGCCTTCTACCTGCGCGGCGTCGAGGGGGCCGCGGCGCTGCAGCAGGGGACCGCCGCCGCGCTGTCCGGCGTCGCCATTCCCGGTCCCCACACGCTCGTCGTGCGGCTGACCAAACCCGACGCGCTGTTCCCGCTCTACCCGTTCCTGTTCGTCGACCGCGGGATGGCGGACGAGTTCGGGCCGGCGTGGCACGAGCGGACGTCCGGCGGCACCGGGCCGTTCCGCCTCACCTCGTGGCGGCGCGGCGAGTCCGTGCGCCTGGAGGCCCATGCCGGCTATTGGGACGGCGCGCCCGTCGTGGACGCGGTGTCGCTGGCGGTGCTGCCCGACACCAACACGATGCTGGCGCGCTACGACGCTGGAGAGCTCGACGTCGCGCCGCTTCCCGACAACGCCGTGCGCACCGTGGTCCGCCAGCCGCGCTACGACGGGCAGGTCGCTGCCTTTGCCCGCGCGCAGGTGCGCTATCTCGCGCTGAACCAGGATCTGTACCCGCCCTTCCGCGACCGCCGTGTGCGCGAGGCGGTCGGCCTCGCCCTGGACCGCGTCGCCACGGTGAACGGTCTCCACGCCGGGCGGGCGCTGCTGACCAACGGCTTCGTCACGCCGGGCCTGGGGAGCTACCAGCCCGACGCGCCGCCGCCACCGCCGGCCGATCCGGGCCGGGCCAAGGCGCTGCTGGCGGAAGCCGGCCATGCCGGGGGGCGCGGCCTGCCGCCGCTCCAGATCGCCGGCGGCCCCAACGTGCGGGAGGAGGCGACCTATTTCGCCGCCCAGCTCACCGCCGTTCTGGGAATCCCGGTCGGCGTGCGCATCCAGGAGCGGGCGGCCTTCGTGGCGGCGATCAACGAGGGGCGCGAGGCGCTGTTCATCAACGGCTGGACGGCGGATTTCCCCGATCCCATGGACCAGCTCGCCAGCCAATGGCACAGCGCCAGCCCGACCAACCGCACCCACTGGCGCAACCCGGACTTCGACCGGCTCATGGAGCGGGCGCGCGGCCTCGCCGACCCGGCCGCGCGCAACGCGCTCTACCGGGACGCCGAGGCCCTGCTCCGCGAGCAGGCCGTGGCGCTGCCTCTGCCGGTGCCGCAGTTCGTGGCGCTGGTGCGGCCGGGCGTGTCCGGGCTGGTCATCCGGCCCGACGGCACGACCGACTACCACGCCGCCCGGTTGCCATGACGGAACGCCGGCCCGGCCGCCGCCTTGCGCTCTGGCGACTGGGTGGGCGACTGGCCCGGCGTCTGCCGGGGCTGCTGATTCTGGCCGGAGCCGCCGTGCTGGCGAGCTTTCTCGCCTCCCACGCGCTTCCCGGCGACCCGGTGATGCTGATGGTCGACGGGCGGGCCGCCGACCCGGAGATGATCCGCCGGCTGCGGGAAGAAGCCGGGCTGGACCAGCCTCTGGCCGTTCAATTCCTGTCCTACGCGCTGGACCTGCTGCGCGGCGACCTCGGCCACTCGCTGCGCTACAGCGGCGTCCCGGTGACGGCGCTGCTGGGCGACGCCCTGCCGGTAACGCTCGGTCTGATGGCGGGCGCCGCGGCGCTCGCCCTGCCCCTCGGCCTCGCGCTGGGCCTCGCCGCCGCCGACGTCCGGCGGGCGTGGCCGGGCACGGCCCTGACCATCGGGTCGGTGCTCGCCCTGTCGGTGCCGCCGCTGGCGCTGGCGACGTGGCTGATGCTGGCAGGGTCCGGCACAGCGCCCTGGGCAGTGGCGGCGCTCGCCCTGCCGGCGGCGGCGGTGGTCGCCCGCCTGACGCGGACCCAACTGATGGAGGTGCTGGAGCGCGACTTCATCCGCACCGCCCGGGCCAAGGGGCTGGGGCGGCCCGCCGTCCTGCTGCGCCACGCCCTGCCCAACGCCCTGGTGCCACTGGCGGCGGCGGTCGGATCGGTGGCCGGAACGATCCTCACCGCCACGGCGGCGGTGGAGAGCGTCTTCGCCCTGCCTGGAATCGGGCGGCTGACCGTCCAGGCGGTGCTGGCGCGCGACCACACGGTGGCCGGGGCCGCCGTTCTGGTCTTCGTCCTGCTGCAGGTCGCCATCAGCCTGATCGCCGAGCTGCTGATCGGCCTCGCCGATCCCCGGCTGCGCGCCGATGGCGAGGCGCCGTGAGACTGGCGGCCTCATGCTCCGGACGCGCCGGCCTGCTGCTCAGCGCGGCGCTGGCGGTGCCGCTGGCCATCGCCGTCCTTTTCCTGCCGCTCGACCCGTCCACCATGGACCTCGGGCAGGCCTGGACCGGGCCGTCCGCCGCCCACCCGCTGGGCTGCGACGGGCTGGGCCGCGACGTCGCCGCCCGGCTGATCGCCGGGACGGGAACCTCCTTCGCCATCGCCGGGCTGGCGCTCGCCCTGGCGGTGGCGCTGGGCGCCGCGTCGGGCGGGGTGGCGGGGTGGATCGGCGGGCGCACGGACGCCGTGGTCCTGCGGCTCGCCGACCTCCTGCACGGCTTTCCCGAGCTGTCGCTCGCCATCGTCGCGGCAGCGCTGCTGGGCCCGGGGACGGAGGCCATGGTGCTGACGCTCGCCCTGGCGGCGTGGCCCTCGCAGGTCCGCTGGTGCCGGGCGCTGGCCCTGTCGAACCGGACCGCCGAGCATGTCCGCGCCGCCGCCGCCCTCGGCGCGGGGCCGCGGCACACGATCGGCCGCCATCTCCTGCCGGCGGTCGCCGGGCCGGTCGCCATCCGCGCCGCCCTGTCCATCGGTCCCGTCATGGTGGCGGAGGCGACGCTGAGCGGCCTGGGACTGGGCATCCAGGAGCCGGCGGTGTCGCTGGGCACCCTGATCCGCGACGGGCTGGCCGACCTGCGCGAGGCCCCCCACCTGATTGCCGCGACGACGGTCACCGTCGCCGCCATCGCGCTGGCCGTCAACCTGCTGGCCGAAGGGCTGCGCGAGGGCCTCGACCCGCGACGGCGTTAAGGGCGCGCGGCGGCCCCGCGCTCGTACCAACCGCGAGTCCGCTTCACGATCCGGACCACCGACAGCATCACCGGCACCTCCACCAGCACGCCGACCACGGTGGCCAGCGCGGCGCCGGAGCCCAGACCGAACAGGCTGATGGCGGCCGCCACCGCCAGCTCGAAGAAGTTCGACGCTCCGATCAGGGCCGCCGGAGCGGCGACGCACCAAGCCACGCCGAACCGGCGTGACAGCCAGTAGGCCAGCCCCGCGTTGAAATAGACCTGGATCAGGATCGGCACGGCCAGCAGCAGAATGACCAGCGGCTGCGCCAGGATCGCCTCGCCCTGGAAGCCGAACAGCAGGACCAGCGTGGTCAGCAGGGCGAGAAGCGACAGCGGCTGAAGCACGCCCAGCGTCCGATTCAACGCCCCCTCCCCGCCCGACGCCAGCAGGCCGCGCCGCCACAGCTGGGCCGCCGCCACGGGGATGACGATGTAGAGCAGCACCGACAGCAGCAGCGTGCCCCACGGCACGGCGATCGAGGCGACGCCGAGCAGCAGCCCGACCAGCGGCGCGAAGGCGAAGACCATGATGAGGTCGTTCAGCGCCACCTGGCTCAGCGTGTAGTGCGGCTCCCCCTCGCACAGGTTTGACCAGACGAAGACCATGGCCGTGCAGGGCGCGGCGGCCAGTAGGATCAGCCCGGCGATGTAGGAGGGAATCTGGTCCTGCGGCAGCAGCGGCGCGAACAGATGGCCGATGAACAGGCTGCCCAGGAGCGCCATGGAGAAGGGCTTGACCGCCCAGTTGATGAACAGCGTCACGCCGACGCCACGCCAATGCTCCCTCACCCGGCCCAGCGCGCCGAGGTCGATCTTCAGCAGCATCGGCACGATCATCAGCCAGATCAGCACCGCCACCGGCAGATTGACCTGGGCCAGTTCCGCCGCCGCGATCGCCCGGAACAGACCCGGCGCCACGGAGCCGAGGGCGATCCCCGCGACGATGCACAGGACCACCCAGACGCTGAGATAGCGCTCGAACAGGCCCATCGCCGGACGGGGAGCCGGCTCCCGATGAACGTCCGCGGTCATGCCGGTCCATCCGCGCGCCGGGCCTGGCCGATGGGCCGTCCGGAACTGTCCACCACCGCCTCGCCGTCCTCCTTGGCGAAGGCGCCGCGCTGTGGGTCGGGGAGAATGTCCAGCACCCGTTCCGACGGCCGGCACAGCCGCACGCCGAGCGGCGTCGCCACGATCGGCCGGTTGATGAGGATGGGGTGGGCAATCATGGCGTCGAGCAGCCGGTCGTCACCGAGCGCCGGATCGCCGAGGCCGAGGTCCGCGTAGGGCGTGCCCTTCTCGCGCAGCACGGCGCGCACCGGCACGCCCATGCGGCGGATGAGATCGGCGAGGTCCTGGCGGCTCGGCGGCGTCTTCAGATACTCGATGACGACCGGCTCGACGCCGCTGTTGCGGATCATGGCCAGCGTGTTGCGCGAGGTGCCGCAATCCGGGTTGTGGTAGATGGTGATGGCTGTCATGGGGGTGTCCGCCAGGGCCGTTGGGGCCCTAATATTTCCATATTTGCCAAAATATGGAAGAGTGGATTCGTGGGTGACCGGCGGCGCGCTTGCTGGCGGGGTGCCCGTCCGATAGGCTGCGCGCCATGAACGACAAGGATGTCATCGCCGGGCTGGGAGCGCTGGCGCAGGAACACCGGCTGGCCGCGTTCCGGGAACTGGTGCAGCAGGGGCCGGACGGTCTGCCGGCGGGCGTTCTGGCGGAGCGGCTGGGTCTCGCCCCGGCGACCCTGTCGTTCCACCTCTCGCAATTGAGCAACGCCGGGCTCGTCGCGTCGCGCCGCCAGGGCCGGCTGATCATCTACAGCGTCGATGTCGAACGCTTCCAGGCGCTGCTCGGCTTCCTGACCGAGAATTGCTGCCAGGGAAACCCGGACCTCTGCCGGCCGCGCCCCGGCGGCTGCGCGCCCGAAAGCGGCTGAGGCGCGGTCAGCGCCGCTGCAGGGCCATGGTGTAGCGGAAGCCGGCGCCGGGATGGGTGTTCACCGCGATCTCCACCAGACGCCCGTCCTCGGTGAAATAGCGCCGGGTGATGACGAGGATCGGCGACTGCGGCGGGACATGCAGGCGCGAGGCGACGTTCAGGCTGGCGGGGGCGGCCTCGATGTCCTGCATCACCTCGGCGATGCGGACGCCGTAGCGCTGCTCCAGCACCGTGTAGATGGCGTACTGCACCACCTCCAGGTTGCGCACCACGTCGGAAAAGGCGGCGTCGATGTAGACCTCGACGTAGGAGAAGGGCTCCGACGTCTCGCGGGTGCGGCGCAGGGCGCTGACGCGGAACCACTGCGTGTCCGGGCGGCAGCCCAGCCGGCCGGCCAGTTCCTCCTCCACGATGATGCGGTCCACCGAGAGGATTTCCAGCCGGGTCGAGGTGGCATACTGGACCAGCTCGTCCAGGGAGCTGATCGAATTGACGAAGCGTCCGTCGGCGCGGCGCGCCGCCAGGACCGATCCCGATCCCTGGCGGCGTAGGATGTAGCCCATCTCCTGAAGCCGGCGCAGCGCCTCGCGCACCGTGTGGCGGCTGACGGCGAAGCGGCTGCACAGCTCCTGCTCGGTCGGCAGGCGGTCGCCGACGGCGTAGGCGCCGGCGTCGATCTCCTCCAGCAGGGTGCGGACGATCTCCTGGTAGAGCGGGGTCTCCCCCCGCTCCACCGCGCCATCCGTTCCGCTGGTTTCCTTCAGGCTGTCCGCTTCTTCCGACATCGCATCCCTCATGATGCCGGAAGATGGACGAGGCGGGGCGCCGATGCAACCGGCGTACGAGGATGATCCGCGAGGGACGGCTTACTTCAGCAGGACCAGCGACAGGGCCGGAAAGGCGTTGATGACGAGCAGGGCCACCACCCGCATCCCGTAGAAGGGCAGCACCCCCTTCACGATGGAATGGAGCGGCATCTTGGTGATGCGGCTCATCACGAACAGGTTCAGCCCGACCGGCGGCGTCAGGGTCGCCACCTCCACCAGAGCGGTCATGATGACGGCGAAGTGGATCGGGTTCACCCCCACCGCCTGCGCCATCGGGAACAGGATCGGCGCCAGCAGCACGATCATCGACACGCCGTCCAGGAACATGCCGATGACGAGCAGCAGCAGATTGACGGCCACCAGGAACTCGAAGGGGGAGACCTGCGCCTCCTTCAGCATGGCGGTCAGTTCGGCGGACAGGCCGAGGCGGGTCAGCACCGCGGTCAGCAGGCCGGAACCGAGCAGCACGCCGTAGATCATCACGGTCTGGAGCACCGACTCCCGCGCCGTCTCCCACACCGCGGCGAGGTTGGCCGTGCGGTAGACCACAGTCACCAGGATCACCGCGTAGATGGCGGCCAGCGCCGACACCTCGGTCGGGGTGAACCAGCCCATGTAGATCGTGCCGATGATGAGCACCGGCATCATCAGCGCCCCGGCGGCACCCGGCAGACGCTGGCCGAAGCCCTTCCAGTCCGGACGCTCGCCGACATGGCCGTAGCCCTTGAGCCGGCTGACGATCAGCGTGGTGAGACCGAGCAGGAACGCCTCGAACAGGCCGGGCACGATGCCGGCGATGAACAGGTCGGTGATCGGCAGCCCGACGATGGAACCGATCAGGATGAAGGTCAGCGACGGCGGGATCATCAGTCCCAGCGTGCCGCAGACCGCCACCAGCGAGGCGGCGAAGCGGGGCGGGTAGCCCTCCTTCGGCATCAGCTTCACCGCCGCCGGGCCGAGCGCCACGGCGCAGGCCACCGACGAACCGTTGACCGCCGCGAAGAACACGCTGGACATGGCCAGCGCCAGGGCGATGCCGCCGCGGAAGTAGCGGATGATCGTCCCGACCAGCTCCAGGATGACCAGCGCGAGGTTGCCGCGCGACATCAGGTTGCCGGCGAAGATGAAGAACGGGATGCAGACCAGCGCGTATTTGTCCACGGAATCCCAGGCCATCTGCGCGACCAGGACGACCGGGATGTTGAAGTTGAAGGTCAGCAGGCCGACCGCGATGACGCCCAGCGCCAAGGCGATGTGCACGCCCGCCGCCACGAAGAACAGCAGGCTGACGACGGCGATGATGGTGGTCATGGTGTTTCCTCCCCTTTTTCAGCCGTCGTTCAGAGATTCTCGCCCTCGACGGGCGGATCGGGATCGTGGCCGCGCAGCAGCAGGACGATGTTGCCGACGAAGGCGAAGCCGTAGAGCACCCCGCCCAGCGGCAGCACCAGCCGGACCGTCCACAGCGGCAGATCGAGGTTGGATTCGGTGAACATGCCGATGGCCTGGAGATGCGCGACCTCCTGGAACCCGGCGATCACCAGAAGCACGCTGAAGGCCAGCCCGATCAGGCTGTTCAGCCAGGCGAAGGCCAGCCGCACCCGGTGCGGCAGCATGTTCAGCAGCAGGTCCATGCGGATGTAGTGGCCGTGCCGCGTGCCGACGCCCAGCGACAGCAGGACGCTCCACACCACCAGGAAGCGGACCAGCTCCTCCGCCCACCAGTGGCTTTCCGACAGGAGGGAACGGCTGGACGCCTCGTAGAACATGATGCCGATGGCCGCCATCATCAGGATCGTGGCGATGTTCAGGAGGAGACGGTCCTCGATGAAGCTCCACCAGCCCGGCAGGCCGCGGCCCGGCGGCAAGGCGTCGTCCACCGCCTGGGTCTGGGGGGGCGCCGCGGGGGGTGCCGCGGAGGTCAAAGTATCGGTTCCCGGCATGGGTGGAACTCCCTTCACGAGAAGACCTGTGTCTGGGGGACGCGGCTCAGCCAGCCGGTGGCGCGCTCGTAGGCGTCGGCGATGCGCAGCAGCGTGGCTTCCGCCTGCGGGCGGGCGATGAGCTGCATGGCGATCGGCATCCCGTCCGGATCGAAGCCGGCGGGCGTGACGAGCGCCGGCAGGCCGAGGTAGGAAACCGGGCGGGTCAGCGCCGCCACCCCGGCGACCACCGCGGCCATCGCCGGCCCGGCGCCCACGTCGGTCTGGGCGGCGGTCGGCACGCGGCTCCGCAAAGCGGGGACGAACAGCGCGTCGCATTGGGCGAAGGGGCCGTCGATCATCGCCCGGAGATGAAGGGCGCGAAGCTGCTTCGCCTGGAGGTAGGAGGCCGCCGGCACCATCAGCCCCTGCAGAAGCCGCGCGCGGACCTGCGGGCCGTAGTCCTGCGGACGCTCGCGCAGCCAGGGCGCATGGACGGCCGCCGCTTCCGGCGTGAAGACGAGGTTGGCAAGGTCGCCGTAGGGCTCGTGGTCGGGGATGTCCACGTCCACGACGCGGGCGCCGGCGCGCTCCAGCACCGCCCGCGCCCGCTCCAGCGCGTCGGCCACGGCGGGGTCCAGGCCGTCGTAGTAGAATTGGCGCGGGATGCCCAGCCGCAGCCCCTCGACCCCCTGACCGATGGCCGCCGCTGCGTCCGCCCGCCCGGTGATGACCGAGAACAGCATCGCCGCGTCCTCCGCGCTGCGCGCCAGCGGGCCGACACAGTCCAGGCTTTCCGACAGCGGCATCACGCCGTCCATCGGCGTCGCCCCTTGCGTCGGCTTCAGCCCGACCACGCCGCACAGCGCCGCCGGAAGCCGAACCGACCCGCCGGTGTCCGATCCCAGCGAGCCGAAGGCCAACCGCCCCGCCACCGCCGCTCCGGAACCGGAGGAGGAGCCGCCGGTGATGCGGTCGGGGTCCCAGGGGTTGCGGCAGCGCCCGAGATGGGCGTTGTGGCCGGTCGGCCCCATGGCGAACTCGGCCATGTGCAGCGTGCCGAGCGTCACCGCCCCCGCCGCGTCCAGCCGCTCCAGCACCGTGGCCGTCCGCTCCGGGCGGAAGCCGCCGCGGATGGTCGGGGAGCCGCAGGTGCAGCGCTTGCCGGCACGGTGGAACATGTCCTTGTGGGCCAGGGGCACGCCGTGCAGCGGCCCGCGCAGCCGCCCGGCCCGAACCTCCGCGTCGGCGGTGCGGGCGGCGGCCAGCGCCTCCTCCGGCTCGACCGACAGGAAGGCGTTGAGCGTCGGGTTCAGCCGGGCGATGCGGTCCAGGCAGGCGTCGGCCAGGGCTTCCGCCCGCAGCATGCCGTCGCGGACCGCCCTTGCGGCCTCCGTCAGGGTCAGCGATGTGGGATCGGTCATGCCCGCTCCCCGGCAATCACCACGGCATGGGCGCCCAGCGGCACGTCGAACAGCGAGCCGCCGGGATGCGCCGCGGCCAACAGGCCCGGCACGGCGGCCAGCAGACGCCCGCACAGGGCGGCGTCGGCATCGTCCAGGGTCACCCCCTGAATCCTGGCCAGGGTCCGCGCGCAGGCGGCGGCGTCCCCGATGAGGTTTTCCGTCATTCCTTCCCTCCCTTCCGGTGCTGTCCCGCGCGGCTCTTCCGGCCGTTCGCCGCGGGCAGGGCCTTGAACGGCCCCCTTACCCGGATCGTTGCAGCGTCATTTCATAGCGGTATCGTCCGGCCGCGTGGCTGCTGACCGCAACCTCCAGCGCGTTTCCGTCGGCGTCCAGATAATGGCGGATCACCACCAGGATCGGGGTGCCGACCTCCACCGACAGGCGGGACGCGAGATTGGCGTCCGCCGAGGTGGCCTCGATCGACTGCACGACCTCCTCGATGCGCAGGCCGTAGCGGCTTTCCAGCACCGCGTAGACGGCGACCGGAAAGGTGCCGATGGCCTGGGCCACGTCGTCGAAGGCGGCGGGCAGGAACACCTCGGTGTAGCAGAGCGGGGTCCGCTCCCCCGGCTGGCGGCGCAGCGCCACCACCCGGACCCAGGGCGTGTCCGGCTGGGAGCGCAGAAGCTCCGCCGTCCGCCCCTCCACCAGGATCTTCTCCACCGCCAGCACCTCCAGCCGGGTGGAGGAGGCGTACTGCCCGATCTCCGCGAGGCTGGACAGCGTGTTGTGGAACCGCCCGTCGGGGCGGGCGGCGGTCACCACCGATCCCGAGCCCTGCCGGCGCGCGATCAGGCCGAGATCCTGGAGCCGGCGCAGCGCCTCCCGCACCGTGTAGCGGCTGGCGGAAAAGCGCAGGCACAGCTCCTGCTCGGTCGGCAGCCGTTCGCCGACCCCGACCCGCCCGTCCGAAATGTCGGCGCGCAGCGCGTCCAGGATCTCCTGGAAGCGCGGCCCCTCCGCGGCGGACGGGCGAACGGAGGCCGGGCGAACGGCGGCTTTCACAGCGCCCCCTGCTCGCGCAGGGCGGCGATGCGCTCCGGTCCGATGCCGATGCGGCCCAGCACGTCCTCGGTGTCGGCGCCCAGCGCCGGGGCGGTGCGGGTGGGAAGCGTCTCGCCGCCGATGCGCACCGGCCCGGTCAGCATCCGCACACCGCGGGACCCGTCCGGCTGGGCGAAGTCGGCCACCCGGTCGCTGTCGCGGACAAAGGGGTTCTCCAGCGACTGCGCAATATCGAGGACCGGGGCCGCGGGAACGGCGCCGCCAAGGATCTCCACCCACTCCGCCGTGTCGCGCTGGCCGAGCACCTCGTCCAGAAGGACGGTGAGCAGCTCGCGGTTGGCGAGCCGGTCCTTGAAGCTGCGGAAGCGCGGGTCGTCGCCCCATTCCGGCTTGCCGATCTTGTCGCAGAAGACCGGCCAGAACTTCTCCTTGTTGCACATCACAAACAGCCAGCCGTCGCGTGTCCGGTAGAGCTGCGACGGGGTCAGCGAGGGATGCGCGGAGCGCGGCTCCCGCCCCTGGTTGTGGCCGCCGTTGAGATACCAGGTGGCGAGGTAGGTCATGTTGTGCAGCGCCGTGTCGAACAGGCTGACATCCACGTCCGAGCCCTTGCCGCTGGCCCGCGCCCCGACCACGCCGGAGACGAGGCCGAAGGCGGTCATCAGGCCGGTCATCATGTCGACCACCGACATGCCGAAGCGGGCGGGCGGGCCGTCCGGCTCGCCGGTCACCGACAGGTAGCCGGCCTCCGCCTGCATCAGATAGTCGTAGCCCGGCCAGGCCCGCCGCGGCCCCGTGCGCCCGTAGGCGGACAGGTGGGCGCAGACGATCTTCGGGTTGACCGCCTTCAGATGCTCGTAGGTCAGGCCGAGCTTGTCCGGCAGGTCGCCGCGCAGGTTGTCCAGCACGGCGTCGGCGTGGCGCACCAGCTCGTGCAGCACCGCCATGCCCTCGGGGTGCTTCAGGTTGAGGGTGATGCTGCGCTTGTTGCGGTTGAAGGACTGGTAGAAGTGGCTGTTGCCGGGGCCGAAGAAATGGGGGCCGACATGCCGGCCGACCTCGCCGCCTTCGGCGGGATTCTCGACCTTGATGACTTCGGCCCCGAGATCGGCCAGCAGCATGGTGCCGAACGGGCCGGCGCCGTATTGCTCCACGGCGATGACGGTGACGCCTTCGAGGGGTAGCACGCGGTGTCTCCCTGATGGGGGTGTGCGGGGTGTGTGGGGAGTGGTTGCAGCGGGCCCCCACCCAACCCTCCCCCGCTTTCGCAGGGGAGGGCTTTTGTCCTCACACCGGATTCTGCTCGATCAGCCGCTTGGCGATGATGATGCGCTGGATCTCGTTGGTGCCCTCGCCGATGCACAGCAGGGGGGCGTCGCGGTAGAGCCGCTCCACCACGAACTCCTTGGAATAGCCGTAGCCGCCGTGGATGCGCATGGCGTCCAGGGAGTTCTCCACCGCCGCTTCGGAGGCGAAGAGCTTGGCCATGCCGGCCTCGTAGTCGCAGCGCTCGCCGCGGTCGAGCGCCTTGGCCGCCTGCTGCACGAGAAGCCGCGCCGCGGAAACGCGGGTCGCCATGTCGGCCAGCTTCATCGCCACGGCCTGATGCTCGTGGATCGGCTTGCCGAAGGTCTTGCGCTGCTGGCTGTACTTCACGGATTCGTCCAGCGCCGCCTGGGCGACGCCGACGCCGCGCGACGCCACGTTGACGCGGCCCAGCTCCAGGCCGGAGATCGCGCAGGCCATGCCGCGGCCCTCGACCCCACCGATCAGCCGATCGGCCGGGACGCGGTAGTCCTCAAAGACCAGCTCGGCGGAATCGATGCCCTTGTAGCCCAGCTTCTCCAGCTTGCGGCTGACCTTGAAGCCCGGCCCCTTCTCGGCCAGGAACATCGTCATGCCCTTGTGGCGGGGCTGCGCCGTCGGGTCGGTCTTGACCAGCAGGGCGAAGCAGCTTCCCTGGATGCCGTTGGTGATCCAGGTCTTCGAGCCGTTGATGACGTAATCGTCGCCGTCGCGCTTGGCCACCGTGCGGATGGCCTGCAGGTCGGTGCCGCAGTCCGGCTCGGTCAAAGCGAGGCCGCCGCGCAGCTCGCCGGTGGCGAAGCGCGGCAGGAAGGCAGCCTTCTGCTCCTCCGTCCCCGTCTTGGTGACGATGAAGGCCATGATGAGGTGCGAGTTGATGATGCCGGACAGCGACATCCACACCGACGAGATGCGCTCAATCATCTTGGCGTAGGTGGAGGGGCGCAGGCCCAGCCCGCCGTACTCCTCGGGGATCGTCGCCCCGAAGAGGCCCAGCTCCTTCATCCGCTCGACGATCTCGTCGGGGTATGCGTCGTCATGCTCCAGCTTCAGGGCGACCGGCCGGACGTGGCGGTCGAGGAAGCGGTCCACGCTGTCGAGGATCAGGCGGTCCTGCTCGTCGCGTTCCGCGTCGGTCATGGTGTTGGCGTCGCTCATGGCGTGTTTCCCGGAATGGATGGTCAGCGGACGGACGGCGACAGGACGGACAGCGAGTCCGCCGCGCGCGGGCTGGCGTCGAGGCCGAGGACGGCGTCGGCGATGCGCGCCGCGGCGGTCTCGTTCACGGCCATGGCGGCGTTGCCGCGGTACTTGTCCACGATCTCGGCGTTGGACAGCGGGCGGTCGGCGGCGCCCCGGTTGATGTGCTCGCGGTGGCGCAGCTCGCGCCCGTCGTCGAGCGTGATGACCAGCTCGCCCGAATAGGCCTTGGGGAAGGGCGAGTCGGGGTCGTGGCGGTAGGACACCTTCGACGCGATGTCGAGGATCGCCGCGTCGCCCAGCGCGTCGTTCTCCAGCTCCGCCAGGGTCAGGCGCCCGCGCACCAGCGCGGCGGCGACCAGGAAGGGCACGCTGAACTGCGCGTCGTAGGAGTTGGACGGCCGCTTCTTGTTGGCCTCCGGCTCGCAGACGGTCTTGACCACCTGCTCGGGCACCAGCGCCTCGATGCGGCGGATGCGCGCGAGGTCGAGGCCGTCGCGGCGCAGCTCCAGGGCGGCGTCCACGCAGGCGTGGGTGAAGTGGCAGGCCGGATAGGGCTTGATCGCCGTCGCCATCAGCTCCCACGTCTCGCCGAGGCCGGCGGTGGCGATGCCCAGCTCGGCGCGCCCGGCCTCCTTGCCGAGATAGGCGTTGAACAGGCCGAAGCGGCCCTCGTAGGGGCGGGTGACGCCGTTGAAGCCCTCGCGGGCCAGCGCCGCCGCGGTGATGCCCGCCGCCGCCGCCCAGCCGGGATGCAGGCGCTTGTTCCAGGCGCCGTCCTCCAGGAACTCCAGGCTGCCGCTCGCCATCGACAGGGCGATGCCCTGGGCGGCGGCCATCTGCGCGCGGGTCAGGCCGAGCAGACGGCCGGCGGCCAACGCGCAGCCGAACACGCCGATCATGCCCGTCGGGTGGAAGCCCACCTGATGGAAGCCGCCGCGCGCCACCGCGCCGAGCCGGGCCGCCACCTCGACGCCCAGCACGTAGGCGGTGACCACGGAACGGCCGTCCGCCCCGGTCATCGCCGCCGCCGACAGGACGGCGGGCATCACGCTGGCGGTCGGGTGGATGACGCCGCCGATGTGGGTGTCGTCGTAGTCGAGGCCGTGGCAGAGCAGCCCGTTGACCGTCGCCGCGTCGCGGGCGGGCAGCGAGGCGGGCATGCCGATCACCGGCACCGGCCCCTCCCCCGCCAGCCCGCGCAGGGCGGTCAGCGTCTTGTGGGCAAAGTCGTAACGCGTCGAGGCGAGCGCGATGCCCACGGCGTCCAGCATATGGTGCGGCGCGCGGGTGCGGACCTCCGCCGGGATGGCGTCGTCGGGGGTATCGGCGACGAAGGCCGCCAGCGTGTTGGCGATGGATGTGGTGGTCGGATCGGTGGCGGGCATGGTTCCTCCCTTTTGTTCTTTTCAGGCCATCTGTCGGTTCCGGATTGTGCGGATCAATCGCCGATGCCGTGGCCCCGCTTGGGGACGAGGCTGGCCCGCTCGAAGGTCACGAAGACCGTGCCGTCGGCCTTGTAGCCCTCGGTGTAGGTGGTCACGATGCCCTGGGTCGGGCGCTTCTTGGATTCGCGGACGTCCAGCACCTTGGAGCGCGCGTAGATCGTGTCGCCGGGGAAGACCGGGGCGACCAGCTTGATCTCCTTCCAGCCGAGGTTGGCGACGGACTTGTAGGAGACGTCGTCCACCGTCATGCCCAGCACCATGGCCAGCGTCAGGCCGCTGTTGACCAGCGGCTTGCCGAACTCCGACTTCTCGGCGAAGGCGTGGTCGCAGTGCATGGGGTGGCGGTTCATCGTCAGCAGGCTGAACTGGATGTTGTCCGCTTCGGTGATGGTCCGGCCGGGGCGGTGCTCATAGACATCGCCGACGGTGAAATCCTCAAGGTAGCGGCCAAGGTCGGCGACGATGGTCCGCGGTTCCTGAACATCGGGCATGGGCGGGCGTCTCTTGTCTGCGGATCGGAGGGATGATTGCGGGGCGCCGATCATTTCAAGGTGACATGTTCAGCGCGTGTGATAGCATGTTGTACGTACAAATAACACGCCCCCTCACCCTTGGAAAGCGTTTTCATGCCCAACAATCCGCAGAACGCAGCAACGGCGCCGGAATCGCCGGTCCGCCGCTCCTACCTGTTCGTTCCCGGCGCCCGCCCGGACCGTTTCGCCAAGGCCCTGGGGGCCGGCGCCGACGCGGTCATCATCGACCTGGAGGACGCGGTGGCCCCCGGCGACAAGGACAGCGCCCGCGCCGCCATCGGTGCCTTTCTTCGGGAACATGACGGCGCGGGCGGCCCGGCGGTTTTCGTTCGAACCAATTCGGTGCGCAGCCGCACCGGCCTGCTCGACATCCTCGCGCTGACCGATCTGCCGGACGGCGCGGCGCCGCGCTGGGCGGGAATCCTGCTGCCGAAGGTGGACGGGGCCGAGGACGTCCGGCTGGCCGCCGGGCTTCTCGACGAGCGCGGCCTGCCCGGCGCGCTCGGCGCGCTGATCGAGAGCGCCGACGGGCTGGAGAACGTCATGGCGATCGCCGCGGCCTCCCCCCGCCTGTCCTTCCTGATGTTCGGCGGGGGCGACCTGTCGGCGGAGCTGCGCGTGCCGCTGTCCTGGGAGCCGCTGGTACAGGCCCGCACCCGGATCGTGCACGCCGCCGCCCGCTTCGGGCTGGACGCGCTGGACATGCCGTGGATCGCGCTGGACGATGAGGAGGGCTACCGCCAGGAGCTGGCGCGCAGCGTCCTGCACGGCTTCACCGCGCGCTCGGCCATCCACCCCAAGCAGATCGCCGCCATTCACGACGCCTACACCCCGTCGCCGGAGGCGGTCCTCCGCGCCGGGCGGGTCCTGGCCGCCTTCGAGGCCGCGGGCGGCGGGGTCTGCGTTCTGGACGGCAAGCTGGTCGAGCGGCCCCTGGTGCTGGGGTCCCATCGAATCCTGGCATTGGCCCGCCGCGCCGGAATGCTGTAGCCAGGGATTGCCCGTTCATGCGCCCCGCGCCATCGCCACTTGTCCGGACTCCCATGACCACGCAAGAAACCCCGCCCGCCCCCTTTCCCCTCCTGCTGGCGGAGGTGACCAGCGTCCAGACCGTCGCCACCCTGTCGGTCCTGACGCTGGCGACGGTCGCCCCGCTGGCCGCGGCCTCGCTGGGGGTGGGGTCGGAGGCGGTCGGCTACCAGATCAGCGTCATCTACAGCGCCGCCGCCCTGGTGTCGGCCTTCGCCGGGCTGGTGGTCCGCCGCTGGGGCGCCGGGACGGTGGGCGTCCTGGCGCTGGCGCTGGGGCTGATCGGTTGCCTGGGACTCGCCACCGGCTATTTGTGGGTCGCGGCGCTGGCGTCGGTGCTGCTCGGCATCGGCTACGGGCTGGTCAACCCCTCCTCCTCCCACCTGCTGAACCGCTTCACCCCGCCGGCCCGGCGCAATCTGGTCTTCTCGCTGAAGCAGACCGGCGTGCCGCTGGCCGGCGTGCTGGCCGGGCTCACCCTGCCGGGGATCGGCGAGATCGCCGGCTGGCGGGGAGCGGCGCTGGCGGTGGCCGCCATGTTCGCCCTGCTGCTGGTCATCTTCGCGCCGGGCCGCCGGGTGTGGGACGACGACCGCAGCCCCGGCCTGCCGATTCGCGGCAACCTGATGGAGGGGCCGAGGCTGGTCTGGCGGGTGCCGGCGCTGCGCGGCTTCGCCCTGATGGGCTTCTTCTTCTCGGCAATCCAGCTGTCGCTGATGGCCTTCACGGTGAACATGCTGGTGCACGATCTGCACTGGTCCATCGTGTCCGCCGGGCTGGCCGTGTCGGTGATGCAGGCGGCGGGGGCGGCCGCGCGAATCGGCTGGGGGCTGCTGGCCGACCGGCTGCGCTCCGGCGTGGCGGTGCTGGGCGGCATCGGCGGGCTGTCCGCCGCCTCCGCCCTGGCCACCGCCGGCCTGGGGCCGAGTTGGCCGGTGCCCGCGGTGATCGGCGTACTGACGGTGTTCGGCGTCGCCGCCATCGGCTGGAACGGCGTGTTCCTGGCGGAGGTGGCGCGGGTCGCGCCGAAGGGCACGGCCAGCACGGCGACGGGCGGCGCCTTGATGTTCACCTTCTCCGGCGTGGTCGTCGGGCCGGCGCTGTTCGCCACCCTGTTCAACACCGTCGGCAGCTATGGCGAGACCTTCGCCCTGATGATGGCCTTCCCGCTGGCCGGGGCGGCGGCCGTCCTGTTCTGGTCGCGCCGCAAAACATAAGGGCGGCGCGGGATCAGCTCATCGCGCCGAGTTGTCCGTACAATAATGTTGGCGTACCGCACAGTTTTCCCCTATGATCGTTCGGACAAGCGGGCCAGAAGCGTCCGAACGCAATCATGGGAGGGAAGCCGATGTTCAATCCGTCACTGTTCAGGCCGTTCTGGGCGAAGACGCTGCTGGTCGGCATGACCGTGGCCGGGCTGGCCGCCGGGACGCCGGGCCAGGCCCGCGCGCAGGCGGCGCCGGTCGAGATGGTGATGACGGACGAGATCGCGACGTCCCACTGGACCGCCAAGATGATGGACGAGTATGCGGCCCTCATCGAGGAGCGCTCGCAAGGCCGCATCAAGCCGAAGGTCTTCCATTCCGGCACGCTCTACAAGGACAAGGACGCCGTCGCCGCCCTCGGGTCGGGCGCCGTGCACATGGTCTGGCCGGTCAGCGTGCAGCTTGAGAGCATCGCCCCGCAGTACGGCGTGGTGAACCTGCCCTTCGCCGTCACCGACGCCGCGATGTCCAAGCCGGAAACCGCGCAGGAGGTCTCCAAGCTGCTGTCCGGGCTGGTGTCCGACAAGGGCATCCGCGTCATGGGGCTGATGCGCACCGCCGACCTGATCTTCCTCTTCAAGGACAAGGAGGTCGACTCCGTCGGCGACCTGAAGGGCAGCAAGATCCGCCTGACCGGCGGCCGCGTCCTACAGCTTCTGATGCGCGACTTCGGGGCCAGCCCGGTGTCGATGCCCGCCTCCGAAATGGCGGCTGCGCTGATGCAGGGGGCCATCGACGGCATCTACACCTCCGCCGGCGGCTGGGAGATGGTCGGCACCAACGCCGCCAAGGTCGCCTCGCTGGTGCCGGGCATGAGCCTGCTCACCTACTCGGTCCTGGTCGACGACAAGTGGATGAAGGGCCTGCCCGACGACCTGCGCCAGGTGGTGGAGACGACCACCAACGAGATCATCGCCAAGCAGTGGCAGCGCGCCATCGACGCCGACAAGAAGACCATGGACCAGATGATCGCCCAGGGCGGGCGTCTGGCCGTGGCCCCCGAGGCCGAGCAGGCGAAGTTCCGCGAGATCGCCAACAAGGTCAACCAGGACTACGTCCGGCGTTACCCTGAGATCTGGAAGCAGTATCAGGCCATCGTCGGCAACAAGAGCTGAGGCGATCCCCCTCGCTTCACCTCGCGGTGCGGGCGGCGTTCCGGAAGGAGCGCCATCCGCACCGTTTTTTTATGCGTGCTCAGACCGACCGCATGAGGCCGCCGTCCACCCGGATGTTCTGCCCGGTGATGTAGCCGGCCCCGTCGGAGGCGAGGAAGGCGACGGTCGCCGCGATCTCCTCGCTCTTGCCGTAGCGGGCCATCGGCACGCCCTGGCGCCGCTCCTCGGTCGCCGGCAGGCTGTCGATCCAGCCGGGCAGCACGTTGTTCATCCGCACATTGTCGGCGGCGTACTGGTCGGCGAACAGCTTGGTGAAGGAGGCCAGCCCGGCCCGCGCGACGGCGGAGGTCGGGAACATCGGGCTCGGCTCGAAGGCCCAGGCGGTCGAGATGTTGATGATCGTCCCGCCCTTCTGCCCGACCATGACCGGGGTCACCAGCCGCACCGCCCGGACGACATTCAGGAAATAGACCTCGATCCCCTTGTGCCAGTCCTCGTCGGTCAGTTCCAGCAGGCCTTTTCGCGGGCCGTGGCCGGCGCTGTTCACCAGCGCGTCGATGCGGCCCCAGCGCTCCATCGTCCGGGTCACCAGACGCTCCAGATCCTCGGCGGACTGGTTCGAGCCGGTCACGCCGATCCCGCCCAGTTCCTCGGCCAGGGCCTCGCCCTTGCCGGAAGAGGACAGCACCGCGATCTTGAATCCGTCCGCCGCGAGGCGCCGCGCCGCCGCGGCCCCCATGCCGCTGCCGCCCGCGGTGATGATGGCAACCTTATCGCCCATGATTCGTCATCCCTCTCCTGCCGGAACGGTTCGTCCGTTCCTTCTCTCCTTCTGTATCGCACCGGACGCAGGACGGGGCCAAGGGAAGCGTGCGTGTGGCTTCGGGCGCCGATCAAGGACAGCGCCGGATTCAGGGCCGGTCAGAGGGTGAGCAGGAAAGCCAGAGACGCGACCGGAGCCGCCGTGACGAAGCCGACGGCGACGAAACGCTCGACCGGGCTCCAGGACGCCCAATCCCGCTGAAGCGAGGACAAGAACGACTTCATGATCCCTCACGGACCGGCTGATGTTGCAATGCATATAAGATACGGTTTCCGAGGGCGTTCGTGCCAGGGGCGTGGCTTCCGTATCGCGAAATATCGGGGGGTGATGCAGCCCTGCCACAGGCCGGAAAGCGGCACTCCAAAAGGGCTTCGCCGAGCCGGCGCCGTCAAAGGTTGCCCATCGGCCACAGGGACCGAGGGGCGGACAAATCACGGCGACGCCCCGCCGCTCTCGCCGAACAGGGCGAGAATGCGCGCCGCCGCCTGCTCCGGCGGGATCGAGGCGATGCAATGCGCCTCCGCCGCCGTGCAGCTTTCCGGTGGACAAGGCGGAAGCGCCGCCGCGGGCCGCAACACCAGCGCCCGCGCGCACCAGGGGCGGAAGCGCTCCGGCGCGTGGAAGTGGTTGGGGTCCCCACCTTCCGGATGGCAGGAGAAGACGGCAACCGGCACGCCCATGGCGGCCCCGAGATGGGCCGGGGCGGAATCCATGGCGATCAGCCCCGCCGCCCGCTCGATCACCGCTGCCGCCAAGCGCAGGCCGGTCCGCCCGGTCAGGTCGATCACCCGCCCCGGCAGGGCCGAGGCGATCCGGTCCGCCGCCGCCCGCTCCAGCTCCGTGCCGAGAACCGCCACCCGCGCGC
Organism: Azospirillum brasilense; assembly: GCF_007827815.1. Lineage (GTDB taxonomy): Bacteria > Pseudomonadota > Alphaproteobacteria > Azospirillales > Azospirillaceae > Azospirillum > Azospirillum brasilense_C. Next base: position 50,598 of record NZ_VITH01000009.1, on the reverse strand, counting down.
CGAGCGCGATCGCCACCACGGCGACCACCGCCGCCAGCCGCTCCGGCGGGTATTCGCGGCGGACAGCGGCGGCCCCCGGCGCCACGGCGATGATCCGCTCCCCCACCGCATCAGCCAGCCGACGGGCCGCCTCCTCCCGGTCCTCCGCGGTCAGGCGCAGTTCCACCCCGTCGCCGTCCGGTTCACCGCCGGCGAAGCGCAGCAGGGCGAGGGTCTGCTCCACCTCGTGGCGTCCCGGCGGGGGCGTCAGCCGGTGGGTGTAGGCGCGGTCGAAGCCGGCGTTGCCCGACGCCTTCCAGGGCGTGACCGTCTCGGAGAATCCAACAACGGCGCGGGCGCGGCTGTTCGCGGCGAGCGCCGTGGCGCCGTGGCGGTCGAAATCGTAGCGGGGGACCAGAGTCAGGTCGAAGCCGGCGCGGAACGCCTCCGCGAAGGCCGCCGCACCGCCCGGCGTGACGCCGCGCAGGTCGATGCCTCCGCCCGGCTTCGGCTGCGGCGCCACCACCGCGTCGACGTGCGGGCAGGTCTCGGCGAGGTCGGCGACGGCGGGGCGCACCGCGAGCAGGATGCGCGCCTGCGGCGCCGAAGCCCGCAGCCCGCGCAGGAAGGGTGTGGCGAGCACGAAGTCGCCCGCCTCGTCCAGCTTGACCACCAGGATGCGCCGGGCGGACGAAAGGTCGAACACGGCGTCCGTCATGCCGGGCTCATGTCGATGCGGGCGGGCGGCAGGCCGGCGCACCAGCGCCGCCACGCCAAGCGGTAGCCGGCTTCGACCGCCCGGACGTACCCCGCCTCGTCCATCAGGGGGGAGCGCGCCATCCGCTCGCGCAAGCCCGCGCGCTGCGCCGCCAGGAAGGCGCGGTCGGTGGCCAGCCGGACGGCGAGCGCCACGTAATCGTCCTCGCGCTCCACCACCAGCCCGCCCAGCCCGACGCTGCCGAGCATGGTGGCGCCCCAGCGGGAGATCATCGCCTCCCCGGCGATGGACAGCACGGGAACCCCCATCCACAGCGCGTCGCAGGTCGTCGTGCCGCCGTTGGCGAAGACGGGGTCCAGCGCGCAATCGAGCAGCCGGTAATCCTCGTAGGGGTCCGGGGCGGTGCCGCGCAGCAGCAGCCGCGACTCCTCAACCCCATGGGCGGCGAAGGCGTCCAGCACCCGCCGCGCCACCCCGCCGCCGGACAGCCCCCGCCATTTCAGCATCAGCCGCGCCTCCGGCACCGCCGCCAGCACCCGCCCCCACAGCGCCAGCGTCGAGGCGTTCAGCTTGGTCAGGTTGTTGAAGGAGCCGAAGGTGAACACCCCCGCCATCTCCACCGGCGGACGGTCCGGCGGTGTCACAGCGGACTCCGCAGGGCGGTAGCACAGCACGCTTCCCGGCAGGCGGATCAGCGTCTCGGTGTGCAGGGCGTCGGCGTTCGCCGCGGCGAAGCGGTGGTCGGAGAACTGGTAGTCCATGGCCGTCAGCCCCGTCGTGTTCGGGTAGAGCGGCAGGCTGACCTGGACCGGCGCCGGGCGGCGGATGAACAGCGGCATGCGGTTGCGCGACATGTGCCCGCCGCAGTCCACCAGCACGTCGATGCCGTCCGCCCGGATCAGCCGCTCCAACTCGCCGTCCGGCAGGGCCGCGACGGGGCGCCAGCGGTCGGCCAGCGCCGCGAAGCGGTCCGTCGCCGCGTCCTTCGGCAGGTCGGCGTAATAGCAGGTCACCTCCACCGCCGACCGGTCGTGGCGCTCGATCAGCGGCAGCAGGAAGTGATAGCCCGGCCCCGGGTAGCGCTGGAAATCCGGCGACAGGTAGCCGACGCGCAGGCGGCGCTCCGGGTTGCGATTCACCGCGTCGAAGCGCGGAACGGCGGGCGGCAACGGCATCACGGCGCGCTCGAACCGCCGGTGCTCGTCGAACACTGCGCCGAGGTCGGCCTCTTCGGCGAAGCACAGGCAGAACAGCAGGTTGGAACGCACCTCCGCGTCCTGCGGCGCGCGGTCCAGGGCGGCGCGCAGGGCGGCCACCGCCTCGCCGTGGCGGCCCAGCGCCATCAGGGCGACGCCCAGGTTGGAGCTGGCCAGCGCCTCCCGCTCCGCCGTGCGCAGGGTCAGCGCCCGCCGCAGCAGGGTCAGCGCGTCGTCGAAGGCGCCCGCGTCGATGGCGTGGGATCCGAGGTTGGTCCAGCCGGCCGCGCCGTCGGGCTGCAGGGCCAGCGCGCGGCGGAACCACGCCCGCGCTTCCTCGGGACGCTTTGCCCGGTGCTCGACGGCCCCGGCGTTGAGGGCATGGCCGGCCTCCTCCGGGTCGGCGCGGACGGCGCGGCGGGCAGCGATCATGGCTTCCTCCATCGCACCCAGGGCCGACAGCGCCATGCCCAGCCCGGTCAGCGCCGTCGCGGAGCCCGGGGCGAGCGCCAGGGCGCGCCGGTAGCAGCGCGGCGCCGCCGCGGGATGCCCCCGCTCCTGCCAGAGGTTGCCGAGCACCAATAGAGCGTCGGGAGCCGGAGCCAGCACCGCCGCCCGCTCCAGCCACGCCGCCCCCTCGCGCCACGGCCCCGCTGCGGCCAGCGCCGCGCCCAGGATCTTCGCGCCTTCGCCATGGCCCGGCTCCAGCGCCATCAGCCGGCGCCCGGCCTCGACCGTGCCGCCCATGTCGCCCAGCGCGTGGCATAGGCCGGTCACCTGCTCCTGCGCCTGGACCAGCAGCGGCGCCAGGGCGGCGGCGCGGCGGAAGGCGGCGAGCGCGTCGCGCGGACGCACGGCATCGCGCAGCGCCGCCCCCTGGTTGTAGACCGCCAGCACCTCGCCGGGGGCAAGCGCCGATGCCCGCCCGTACCAGTCCGCCGCCAAGCCGGGCCGCCCCAGATCATACAGCGCGTCGGCCAACGCGTTTACGGCCTCGCCGTCTTCCGGCGCCAGCGCCAGCAGGCGGCGGAAGGCTCGTGCTGCGGCCTCCGCACGGCCCAGCTTGGTTTGGGCGGCGGCCTCCAGCCGGTGATGGTCGGGGACCAGCGGGGCGAGGCGGGCGGCGTGGCCGTAGGCATCCGCGGCATCCGCCCAGCGCCCGACAGCCTCCAGCACCCGGCCCAGGTTGAGGCGGAAGACCGGCTGGGCGCCGTCCTGCGCCACCGCCTTGCGGATCAGCGCGATCCCGGATTCCGGATCGCCGGTCTGCGCCGTCAGCAGGCCCAGCAGATGCAGCGCGTCGCTCTGCTCCGGCATCTGGCGCAGCACCCGCTCGTAGAGGGGCCGCGCCTCTACCAGCCGTCCGTTCTGGTGGTGGGCGACGGCCTGCGTCAGCGTCTTCTGGAGCGTGGCGGGGGAAGAATCGCGGCTGGCGCTCATGACGGTCCGTGTGTCTGGCCCGCTGACGGGATTGGGGGGACGGTGTTTCGGGACGCGCAGTGTAGCGCGCCCACGCGGCCGCGGGTACGAATGCCTTGGCGTCGCCGGGATCGACCGGCCGCAAATTTTCGCTCCGGACCGCGCAGGAGGTCCCAAGCGCCCGCGTATCACCACCAGCAGGGTTCCTGGAGCCGGCCGGACGGCCCCGGATTCAGGCCAGGGCCCGGGAAGGAGCAGAGGATGGCCGCGTGGCGGTGATCGACGAGGATGACGACGAATCGCTGATGGCCGAAACGGCCGCGGGGAACCGGGCGGCCTTCGACCGGCTGACCCGCCGTCACCTGCGCCGGAGCCTCGCGCTCGCCCACCGGGTGGTCGGCAACGCGAGCGACGCGGAGGAGGTCGTGCAGGACGCCTTCCTGCAGATCTGGACGCACGCCGACCGCTGGCGCGGCGACGGCACCCGCTTCTCCACGTGGCTTTACCGGATCGTCGTCAACCGCTCGATCGACTACCGCCGACGCAGGAGCTTCCAGCCCTTGGACGACGCGGTGGAGGTGGCCGACCCGGCCATCGGCGCCGACGGGCTGCTGGCGGAGCGCCAGCTCGGTGCGGCGGTCGACGCGGCGATCGCCGCCTTGCCGGATCGGCAGCGGGCGGCGCTCAGCCTGTGCTACTACCAGGAGATGAGCTGCGCGGAAGCATCGGAGGTTCTGAAGGTCTCGGTTTCGGCCATGGAAAGCCTGCTGGTCCGGGCGCGGCGTATGGTCCGCACCCGTCTCAACTCCCTGATCCGTCAGAAGGACGGCGACGAGAAATGACACTCAAAGAGTTTAAGCGCTTCGCCGACCTCTACGGCGGCGACATCGACCGCTGGCCTGCGACGGACGGCGTCGATGCCCTGACCCTTCTTGAAGACTCCGCCGAGGCACGGGCCATCCTGGCCGACGCCGCGGTGCTGGACGCCCTGCTCGACCGCGCCGCTCCGGCGGTGGACGAGGACAGCGTGCGGCGGGTGATGGACGGCATCGCCGCGCGGCTTGACGCGCCGCCGGTGGAGCGTGCCCCCGCTCCCTGGACCCTGTCGGCACCGCCCATCCGCTTCTGGCCGGCCGCGGGATTCCTCGCGGTCATGGGGATGACGGGATTCCTTGCCGCCGCCCAGGGAGTCCTGCCGGTGCAGAGCGCCCAGGCGAACGGTTACGCGGAGGTGGTGGTGAACAGCAGCTATCTGGGGGCGATCCGATGAGCCGTCCCATCGCCGGTCCAGCCGCCCCGCGCCGCTGGCCCTGGTACCTGCTGGTCGGCTCGCTCGGCATGAACATGCTGTTGGGCGGCATCCTGGCCGCGCAGGCGCTGCACCTCATGCCCCCACCGCCGCCGCCCGATCCCGGCCAGGGAATCGCACGCTTCGTCGAACGGGCGGAGCGCGCGCTGTCGCCTGCCGACGCGGCGATCCTGCGGCGCGGCTACGAGGCGGAGCGCACGTCGATCGAGCGCATGCATCAGAACATGGAGGCGATGCGCCACCAGATTCGCGAGAGCATAAAAGCCCCAATCTTTGACCCGGACGGCCTGCGCCTTTCGCTCGAACAGGCCCACGCGACGGAGGCCGAATTGCGCGGCCGGATGGACAGCCGCGTGATCGAGGTGCTCGGCCAACTGTCGCCCGAGGGGCGCCGCAAGCTGATGGACATGGGGCCGCCCCGCTAAACGGGCTGTCCGCCAAGCGTCAGACGGGCGGCGGCGTTGGCGGCGCCCATGGCGAGCGCCGCCTCACGGGCGGTCAGGCCGCGGGCGTCCCGTGCGTCGGGATCGGCGCCGCGGGCCAGCAGGAACTCCACCATCGCGACACGGTCGAACATGGCGGCGGTCATCAGCGCCGTCCGCCCGTCCGGCCCGCAGCCGTCCACGGCGGCGCCTTCCTCCAGCAGAACCCGCAGCACCGCCTCATCCCCCTTGAAGGCGGCGGCGGCCAGCGGGGTCTGCCCGCGGTCGTTCGCCAGCTCCGGATCGGCGCCGTGGCGCATCAGGTTGCGGGCCAGCTCGGCGTGGCCGTGGTAGCTGGCCAGCATCAGCAGGCTGTCGCCCTTGTCGTTGCGCAGGTTGGCCGGCAGGCCCATCTCCAGCAGTTCCGTCAGCTCTGCGGTGCCGCCGGAGCGCGCCCAGTGGAACAGCTTGCCGGCGAAGGCGATGGTGTCCTCGTCGAGTTCCCGGCGCGGCTCTCCCTGCGCTCCCATGGCGGCGCTCCCCCGGTCAAGGTTTCGGCTCAAACCGGGGAAACAGCCGCCGCAGCGCTTTGTTGCATTGTCCCATCGCGCGCCTCCTCCAACAGCCAGCCGCGGAAGGCGGCGACGGCCGGACGATCCTGCATCCCCTCCGGGCAGACGAACCAATAGCTGCCGGACGACGCCTCGATCTCCGGGAAGGGCAGGACGAGCCGCCCGGCCGCCACATCCTCGGCGCACAGCATGCGGTCGGCGACGGTGGCGCCCATGCCGGCGGCGGCGGCCTGCATCGCCGGGTCCATGGCGTCGAACACCGCGCCCTGGCGCAGCGCCTCGAAGAAGGGCAGCCCCGCCGCGGCCAGCCAGGCCCGCCAGTCCTGCCCCTCCGAACAGCCGTGCAGCAGCGGGATGGCGCCGAGGTCCATCGGCACCCGCAGCCGCTCCGCCAGAGCCGGCGGGCAGACCACCGTCAGGCGTTCCGGCAGCACCTCCACGGCGGAGACGCCGGGCGGCACCTCCCGGCAATAGGGGATGGCGGCGTCGAACTCCTGCGGGTCGAACTCAAGCCCGCTGGTCCAGGCGACGGTCACCCGCACCTGCACGTCGGGGTGGCGCGCCTGGAAGCGGACCAGCCGCGGCATCAGCCAGCGGATGCCGAAGGAGAAGGCCACCCTGATCCGCAGGTCCCGCCCCCGCGCCGCCAGCCGCGCCGCCGTGCCGGCGATCCGGTCGAAGGACTCCGACAGCACCGGCAGCAGGGCGCGCCCGTCGTCGGTCAGCTCGACCCGGCGGGTCAGCCGCCGGAACAGCGGCACGCCCAACCACTCCTCCAGCCCCATGATCTGCCGGCTGACCGCGCCCTGCGTCACGCACAGCTCGTCCGCCGCCTTGGAGAAACTCTCGTGGCGGGCCGCCGCCTCGAAGGCGCGCAGGGCGTGAAGGGGCGGCAGGGCGCGCCGCATCGGATGCTCCATGGATGACTTTCGCTCATCCATCTTATGAGAAAGCATGGTTTGTCGTCCACGCACCGACGCGCGATTTTCCGGCTTCGAGGAATGACCGACCGGCGGGAGGGCCGCATGACGAGCATGAGCGGAACGCACGACAAGCGGCGCAGCGGAGCGACCGCCGACCCCACCGCCGGCTCCTGGCTCGCCCGCCTGACCGGCTGGCGGGAGCGGCGGGCGCTGCGCCGTGCCTTGGCCCGCATGGACGCGCATCTCTGGGCCGACCTCGGCTTCGACGAGGCGGCGGCGCGCGAGGAGATGGACAAGCCCTTCTGGAAAGGATGAGCGGACCGACGGATCAGGGCGGCCGGTAGGCGCTGCCGTCCTCGGCGCGAGCGGGGGCGTCGACGTAGGTCCCGTGGTCCGGTACGGCGATCCGGTCGAAATCGCGGGCAAGCTCATGGAGCGCCGCCCGCATGCCGCCGCCCCGCATGGCGGGACCGTGGCCGGTGACCACACGGTCGGGCTCCAACCCAGCCAACACAACCACAGAGTCCCCCGCCTTCTGCCAATCCGTCGTGTAGTACATGGGCGGGCCGTGCATCTCCGGGTCCTGCATGGCCACGGCGTAGGCGGATTCCTGGCGTGTCGTGATGAAGGCGTCGCCCGCGATGAGGCTGCGGTCCGCCGCACGCCAGAAGGAGACGTGTCCGGGGCTGTGCCCCGGCGTCGCGAGCCAGCGCCATCCCGGCATGCCCGGCACGCTGCCGTCCTCCGGAAGGCGGCGCAACCGGCCGCCCACATTCACCGGTCCGCGGGGGTAGAGCGGCGCCATCAGGGACATCAGGCCGCCGCCGACCGACGGATCGGGCGGTGGGTAGGACGCGCTGCCGTCGAGATAGGGGTGCTCCAGCCCATGGGCGTAGACCGGCGCGTCCCAGCGCTCGGCCAGTTCCTCAAGGGCGCCGACATGGTCGAAATGCCCGTGGGTCATCACGATGGCCGCGGGCCGCGAGTCCGGCCCGAACCGCTCCGCCGCCGCCTTGGCGATGAGACCCGCCGTGCCCATCACGCCGGCGTCGATCAGCACCCATTGACGGTCATTGCCGGGTCGGTCGCTGTTGGGCCGGTCGCCGGACCCCGGCGCACCGACGAAGACCACGTTGACGATGGCGAGCCGCCGGTAGGCCAGATCGGGGGCGATCTCGTGCGTGCCGTCGTCGCGCGCCCGGTCCCGCTCCGGATCGTCGGCCCGCCCCGCGGAATCGAGAGGGATCTGCCGCGCCATGCGCCGTCCTCCGTGCTGCGATGGGTGAGGGTCGGCACCGCTCACCATTCGTAGGCAAACTGAAGGTGCCGACGATGGTTCCCCAACGCAGGGTGGCGGCGGCTACTCCATCGGCTGGTCGAGCGGGCGGCCCATCGCGCCGCCCGCCGCAGCGCCTAGGGCGCAGCACAGCGCCGCGGCCGGGCCGGTCGCCGGCAGGGCGGCCCCGCCGGTCGCCGCCCCCGCCGCAACGGCGCCCGTCGCCCCCATCGCACCGCCTGCCAGACAGCCGAGCGTCAGCCCCGCCACCGTATGCCGGTTCTGGTACAGCAGGGCACCCCCGAGGATGATCGCGCGCTCCGCCCCGTCGCGCAGCCCGCCCGCGCCGTCGGACAGCCAGCCACGCCATTCCGCCCGCCCCTCCGATGCGGGCGACGCGGCATTGGCCGCCGGCGCGGCCATGACCAGCAGCGAGGCGAGGCCCGCCGCAGCGAGGGTTCGGCCCGTCCTGTGTCGCATGGGACGCTCCTTTTCCAGGCCGTGAGGATACGCCATCGCGGCTGGAACGCCGTCCCGAAAGCAGGGATGAGCGGACGCCGTCCGGGCTACCCCCTTCGCGTCCGGCCTGTAGTAGATACTTACTGCCACACGGACAATCCGCATCACTAACATTCACACTGGAGCCACCAACCGGAACGGAGCCAGCCCCCATGGCCAAGGCCATCCACATGATGATCCGGGTCCTCGACGAGGAGCGGTCGCGGGACTTCTACGCGCGCGCGTTCGGCCTGGAATGCGCCGACCGCTACGCCTTCGACGGCTTCACCCTGGTCTATCTGCGCAACGCCGAAAACGACTTCGAGATCGAGCTGACCATCAACCACGGCCGCAGCGAGCCCTACGCCCACGGCGACGGCTACGGCCATCTGGCCGTCTGCGTCGACGATCTGGACGGGGAACACCGGCGTTTCACCGCGCTCGGCTACGGCCCCAACCCGATCAAGGAGTTCGCGCGGGACGGCGCGCTGATGGCCCGCTTCTTTTTCGTCCAGGACCCCGACGGCTACAAGATCGAGGTCCTCCAGCGCCACGGCCGCTACCGCTGACACGGGCGCGGCCCCTTCGAAGCAAAAATCATAATCGGTCTTGGGAGGAAGCCATGCGTTCTCCGACGAGCACAACAGCAAAACCCACCTCCAATCACACCATGCACCGGCGCGCCTTCCTGGCGGCCTCGGCCACCGCCGCCGCGGCGACGGCCATCCTGGTGTCGGGCGGGGCGATCCTCTGCCCGCGCGAGGCCTGGGGGTATGAGACCAAAGCGCTGGCGCCCGACACCATGCGCTCGCTGATCCGGGTGTCGCGGGACATCTACCCGCACGACCGGCTGGCCGACCGCTTCTACGCCGTCGCCATGAAGGCCCAGGACGAGAAGGCGGCCGCCGACGCCGCGCTCAAGGAGCTGTACGAATCCGGCATGGCGAAGCTCGACCGGCTGGCCAAGGCCAAGCACGACGCGCCCTACGCGGAGGTCGGCTGGGAGGCCGACCGGGTCCGGCTGCTGCATGAGATCGAGGCCGATCCCTTCTTCCAGACGGTGCGCGGCGGGCTGGTCACCGGGATCTACAACAACCAGGAGGTCTGGCCGCTCTTCGGCTACGAGGGCGAGAGCGCGGCCAAGGGCGGCTACATCGACCGCGGATTCAACGACATCGAGTGGCTCTGACCACCGTCCCAGGAAGGATGTTTCAGCCATGGCAGCGAAATTCGACCTGAACGACGACAGCGTCGTGGTGATCGTGGGCTCCGGGGCCGGCGGCGGCACGCTGGGCACCCAACTGGCGCTGAAGGGCATCAAGACGGTGATCCTGGAAGCCGGCGGCCGCCACAACATGGAGGATTTCCAGAACGACGAATGGGCCAGCTTCGCCCAGATCTCCTGGCTCGACCCGCGCACCACCTCGGGAAGCTGGCGGGTGTCGCGCGACTTTCCCGGCCTGCCGGCCTGGATCGTCAAGGCGGTCGGCGGCTCCACCGTGCACTGGGCGGGTGCGGCGCTGCGCTTCCAGCCGCACGAGTTCAAGACGCGCACCGCCTACGGCGAGGTCGCCGGAGCCAACCTGCTGGACTGGCCGATCACGCTGGAGGAGCTGGAGCCCTGGTACGCCAAGGCGGAGGACCGCATGGGCGTCACCCGCACCAACGGCATCCCCGGCCTGCCCGGCAACAACAACTTCAAGGTCCTGAAGGCCGGCGCCGACAAGATGGGCTACAAGGAGTGCCACACCGGCAACATGGCCATCAACTCGGAGCCCCGCGACGGGCGCGGGAGTTGCCAGCAGATCGGCTTCTGTTTCCAGGGCTGCAAATCCGGGGCGAAATGGTCGACCCTGATCGCCGAGATCCCCAAGGGCGAGGAGACCGGCAAGCTGGAGGTCCGCGCCAACGCCCAGGTGCTGAAGATCGAGCATGACGCCAAAGGCAAGGTGACCGGCGTCGTCTACGCCGACAAGGACGGGGCGATCCAGCGCCAGAAGGCCCGCATCGTCGCGGTGGCCGGCAACTCCATCGAAAGCCCCCGGCTGTTGCTGAACTCCGCCTCCTCGCTGTTCCCGGACGGTCTCGCCAACTCCTCCGGCCAAGTGGGGCGGAACTACATGCGGCACATGACCGGCTCGGTGTACGGCGTATTCGAGAAGCCGGTGCGCATGTACCGCGGCACCACCATGGCCGGCATCATCCGCGACGAGGCGAAGAACAAGCCCGACCGCGGCTTCGTCGGCGGGTACGAGATGGAGACCCTGTCGCTCGGCCTGCCCTTCATGGCCGCTTTCCTCGACCCCGGCGCCTGGGGGCGGGAATTCACCTCGGCGCTCGACGGCTACGACCATATGGCCGGCATGTGGCTGGTCGGCGAAGACATGCCGCAGGAGAGCAACCGCATCACCCTGCACGCCGACAAAAAGGACAAGCACGGGATGCCCGTTCCCAACGTCCATTTCGACGACCACCCCAACGACGTCGCCATGCGCCAGCACGCCTACCGCCAGGGAATGGCGCTGTATGAGTCGGTGGGGGCGACCCGCAGCTTCCCGACGCCGCCCTACCCGTCCACCCACAATCTGGGCACCAACCGGATGAGCGAGAAGGCGCGCGACGGCGTGGTGAACAAGTGGGGCCAGACCCACGACGTGGCGAACCTGTTCGTCTCCGACGGCTCGCAGTTCACCACCGGCGGCGCCGAAAACCCCACCCTGACCATTGTCGCTCTGGCGTTGCGGCAAGCCGACTACATCGCCGGCCAAATGGCCAAGAACGCGATCTGACCCTGTACTGTCCCATTATTCGGGACGCCGCGCGGATTACAGCCCCTCTCTTCCGGACGGAGGAGGGGGGCACTCTTTTGCGCTCAGGCCGTCTCGCGTTCTTTTTCCGGGGCGGTGACGGCGGCCGGAATCCGCGCCGGAAGACCGGCGGCGGCCACCGCGGCGAAATCGGTGCGCGCCTCCCGCTCCAGCTCCTCCACGCAGGGGCGGTGGCCCTTCACCTCCTGGGCGTAGGTCAGGCAGGCGCAGCGCAGCAGGCCGGCGAAGTTGCGCCGCTCCACCCCGCGGGCCAAGACTTCGTCGTGCAACTTTGACAAGAAGCGGCCCAGCGAGACGCCCTGCATCGCCGCGATTTCCTCCAGCGCGTCCCAGAAGGCCGCCTCCAGACAGACGCTCGTCGAGTGACCGCTGAGGCGGACCCGCCGGGTTACCATGCGGAAGCGCTCCGGGTCCTGACCGGCAAAAATTCGGCACATCCCTCGTCTCCTTCCAAACTTCCCCGACTCCTTGAATGCACTATGAACGGAAAATCCGTCATGCGCATTAATTTCCGAAAGTTGGCACCCGCTCAGGTGTAGTGAAGGGAAAGAAACGTCACCGTTTCCGCGTGCGTCGAAAGACAGCGGAGACGCACAGTCCTCCCCAACCATCGCCCCCGCCCGCTGAAATATGCGCTTACCCCAGCCAACCCGGCGCAAAAGAACGAGCGGTGAGAATTCGGGGAACCGTTTCCGCAGCGCATTTCTGTCACGGAACCCACCCCGGCCGACCCCGTTATTGGTTTCCGGTTTTCGACGCCATTCCGCTGCGCCGCAAAAATCCACTGTATTCGTGGCGAATTCCCGGCGGCAACCCGACGATACGTCATTGATGAGAGGATGGAAACATGAGTTGGGCCGGCCAACACCAGTTCCCAATCGGCAGAAACCGAAAAAGAACACGTCCGACCGCCGACTCTCCACACTCCGAGATCACCGCTCCACCCTCGCAGACCCTGATCTGCTTTTCGCACCTGCGCTGGAGCTTCGTTTATCAGCGTCCACAACATCTTATGTCGCGATTCGCGCGTGACCACCGCGTGCTGTTCGTCGAGGAGCCGATCCACAACGACACGCCCGAGCCCTGGCTGGACGTGCGCGAGGATGAGGGCGTCCTCGTCCTGGTGCCCCGCCTGCCCGCCGGCCTGGACGGCGAGGCGGCCGTCACCGCCCAGCGCCAGCTTCTCGACCGCTATCTGGCCGAGGAGGGGGTGACCGACCCGATCCTCTGGTACTACACGCCGATGAGCCTCGGCCTGTCCGGGCATCTGCGCGGGGCGCTGGTGGTCTACGACTGCATGGACGAGCTTTCGGCCTTCCACGGCGCGCCGCCGGAACTGGTCGAGCGCGAGCGGCAGCTGATGGCGCGGGCCGACGTGGTGTTCACCGGCGGCGTCAGCCTCTACGAGGCCAAGCGCACCCTGCACCCCAACGCCCACCCCTTTCCCAGCAGCGTCGACGTCGCCCATTTCGCCGCCGCCCGCGGCATCGTCGAGGAGCCCGCCGATCAGGCGGCCATCCCGCACCCGCGGCTCGGCTTCTACGGCGTCATCGACGAGCGGCTGGACATCGCCCTGCTCGACGCCGCCGCCGCGGCCCGGCCCGACTGGCAGTTCGTCCTGGTCGGCCCGGTGGTGAAGATCGACCCGGCCGATCTGCCCCACCGTCCGAACATCCACTATCTCGGCCCGAAGAGCTACGACGACCTGCCGCACTATCTGGCGGGCTGGGACGTCGCCCTGATGCCCTTCGCGCGCAACGAATCCACCCGCTTCATCAGCCCGACCAAGACGCCGGAATATCTGGCCGCCGGGCGCCCGGTCGTCTCCACCTCGATCACCGACGTGGTGCGCGGCTATGGCGACAGCGGGGTCGTGCGCATCGCCGACGCGCCGGAGGATTTCGTCGCCGCCGTCGCGGCCGCCCTGGCCGACGCCGCCGACCCGGAACGGCTGCGCGCCACCGCGGACCATGTCCTGCGCGACATGTCCTGGGACAAGACCCAGGGCCGCATGAAGACGCTGATGGAGCAGGCCCGCCAGCGCGGCCGCGCCGCGCCGCCGGCCCACCGCCCGGCGCCGGCGATCCATCCGTCCAGGCATCCGGCCAAGCACGCCAACGGGCGCGCCGCCGGCCGCCGCTCCGGCTTCGACTATCTGATCGTCGGGGCGGGCTTCGCCGGCAGCGTGCTGGCGGAACGTCTGGCGGCGGGGTTGAACAAGCGCGTCCTGCTGATCGACCGGCGTCCGCACATCGGCGGCAACGCCTACGATCATTACGACGATGCCGGTGTGCTGATCCACCGCTACGGCCCGCACATTTTCCACACCAACGCCAAGCCGGTCGCCGACTATCTGTCGCGCTTCACCAAGTGGCGCCCCTACGAGCACCGCGTCCTGGCGCGGGTGGACGAGCGGCTCGTCCCCATCCCGATCAACCGGACGACGGTCAACCAGCTCTACGGGCTGGACCTCGACGAGGCCGGCGTCGCGGAGTTCTTGAAGAGCCGGGCGGAACCGGTGGCCGACGTCCGCACCTCGGAGGACGTGGTGGTCGGCGCGGTCGGGCGGGAGCTGTACGAAAAGTTCTTCCGCGGCTACACCCGCAAGCAGTGGGGCCTCGACCCGTCGCAGCTCGACAAGGCGGTGACCGCCCGCGTGCCGACGCGGACCAACGACGACGACCGCTATTTCGGCGACAGCTTCCAGGCGATGCCGCTGAACGGCTACACGCGCATGTTCGAGAGCATGCTCGACCACCCGAACATCAAGGTGATGCTGAACACCGATTTCGACGACGTGCGCGACGAGATCGCCTACGACCGCATCGTCTTCACCGGCCCGATCGACGAGTATTTCGGCCACCGCTTCGGCAAGCTGCCCTACCGCTCCCTGACCTTCCGGCACGAGACCGTTGACCGGGAGTGGTTCCAGCCCGCCGCCGTGGTGAACGAGCCGTCGGAGGCGGTGCCCTACACCCGCGTCACCGAGTACAAGCACCTGACCGGGCAAAGCCACCCGAAGACCAGCATCACCTACGAGTACCCCTCCGCGCAGGGCGATCCCTACTACCCGATCCCCCGCCCGGAGAACCAGGAGCTGTTCCGCAAGTACCAGGCGCTGGCCGACAACACCCCGGACGTGATCTTCCTGGGCCGGCTCGGCACCTACCGCTACTACAACATGGACCAAGTGGTAGCGCAGGCGCTCGCGGTCTACGCCCGCCTGGAGAAGGAGGAGCAGCAGAGCCGCGGTCTCGCCGCCGCCGCGCGGGCCTTCGGCTCGCTGGGCGCGGAGCGGGAGGTGCGGGTCGCGGGGATGGGGGATTAGGCGCACCCTTGCCCCCACCCTTCCCACGGCTTCGCCGCGGGCCCCTTCCCTCCCCCGCTGCGCGGGAGAGGGAGCTTAATCCCCTCCCCTGCGAAGCGGGGGAGGGTTAGGGAGGGGGCAATGCCTTCCCAACTCCCCGCCTTCTACAAAGAGCACCCCCCATGCACACCCCCACCCTGTTCGACAGCGTCTTCCTCGGCGGCTTCGAATGCTCGACGCACCGGCGGCACGACGGGCGCCGGCTCGACCTGATCGCGGCGACCGGCCACGACCGGCTGGCCGCGCAGGACTATCAACGCATGGCCGCGCACGGCCTGCGCAGCGTGCGCGACGGCGTGCGCTGGCACCTCATCGAAACCACGCCGGGCCACTACGACTGGTCCAGCCTGCTGCCCATGGTCCGCGCGGCGCGGGAGGCCGGGGTCCGGGTGATCTGGGACCTCTGCCATTACGGCTGGCCGGACGACATCGACGTCTGGCGCCCCGCCTTCGTGGAGCGCTTCGCCCGCTTCGCCGGAGCCACAGCCGCCCTGCTGCGCGACGAGGGCGTGGAGGCGCCCGCATATTGCCCGGTCAATGAAATCTCTTACTGGGCCTGGGCCGGCGGTGACATGAAGCGCTTCAACCCGATGGCCGAGCGCCGCGGGGCCGAACTCAAGCACCAGCTCGTCCGCGCCAGCATCGCGGCAATCGACGCGATCCGCGCCGCCGACCCGCGCGCCCGCATCGTTCAGGTCGATCCGGTCATCAACGTGCTGCCCCGCCCCGACCGCAAGGGCGACGCCGGGGCCGCGGAGGAGGCCCGGCTGGCCCAGTACGAGGCGTGGGACATGATCGGCGGCTACGCCTGGCCGGGGTTGGGCGGCAAGCCGGAGTATCTGGACGTCATCGGGGTCAACTACTACTCCGACAACCAGTGGTTCCTGAAGGGCGGCACCATCGGGCGCGACGACCCGCGCTACCGCCCCTTCGCCGACATCCTGGCGGAGGTGCACCGGCGTTACGGCCGCCCGGTCCTGGTGGCCGAAACCGGCGCCGAGGGCGACGCCCGCGCGCCCTGGCTCGACTATGTGACGGGGGAGGTGATCGCGGCTCTGAAGGCCAATGTGCCGGTGGAGGGCGTCTGCCTCTACCCGATCCTCGACTATCCCGGCTGGGCCAACGACCGCCATTGCGAGACCGGACTCTACGGCCTGTGCGACGAGGATGGCGGGCGTTGCCTGTATCAGCCGCTGGCCGCCGCCCTGGAGCGCGCGCAGGCCCGCGTCGGCGCGCTGCTCAGCCAGCCGCAATCCACCCGGCCGGAACTCCAGGCGGCTCAATGAGCGGTTCCAACACGGACACCATCCCGGACCGTCCCGGCCGCTTCCTGCTGCGCTACATCCGGCGGCGGCCCTGGTCGTTCGGCGGGCTGTTCTCGGTGATCGTGGCGGCGGCGGGCTGCGCGGTCGCCGTGCAGTACGGGATGAAGCTGCTGATCGACGCCATGGCCTCCCCCGACCGGGCGGCGGCGGACGTCTGGACTCCGCTCGGCCTGTTCTTGGGCTTCATCGCGGCGGAGAACGTGCTGTGGCGGCTGGGCGGCTGGCTCGGCTGCCGGACGGTGCTGGCGACCGGCGTGGACATGCGGCTGGACCTGTTCCGGCACCTGACCGGCCATTCGATGCGCTACTTCTCGGAGCATCTGGCCGGGTCGCTCGGCAACCGCATCGCCGCCACCGAGAACGCCGCCACCACCATCTTCCGCACCCTGACCTGGAGCATCGTCCCGCCGGTCACCGATTTCCTGGGGGCGGTGCTGGTGCTGCTGACCATCCATTGGGGGATGGCGGCGGCGCTGGTGATGTTCGCCGTGGTGGTCGCCGTCGCCATCGTCGGGCTGGGGCTGCGCGGCCGGACGGTGCACCACGCCTTCGCCGAACAGTCCGCCCGCACCAATGGCGAGCTGGTCGACGTGGTGTCCAACGTCTGGACGGTGAAGGCCTTCTCCGCCCGCGGGCGCGAACGCGAGCGCCTGCGGCAGGCCTTCACGGTGGAGGCCGGGGCGCACCGCCGGAGCTGGATGCATCTGGAGAAGACCCGCGTCGTCCACGACATCTGCCTCTGGGTGATGGCCGGGTCGATGCTGCTGTGGGCGCTGCTGCTGTGGCGGGACGGCACGATCACCACCGGCGACGTGGTGATCGTCAGCGCGCTGACCTTCCGCATCCTGCACGGCTCCCGCGACCTCGCCTTCGCGCTGGTCACCGCCACCCAGCAGGTCAGCGCCATCGACGAGAGCCTGCGGGTGATCGCCCGCCCGCACGACGTGCTCGACCCCGTGCCGGCCGAACCCGCCAAGCCCGGCGGCGGCGCCATCGCCTTTGACCGGGTCTCCTACCGCTATCCCGAAGGGCGCAAGGTGCTGGAGGACTTCAACCTGACCATCCCGGCCGGGCAGAAGGTCGGGCTGGTCGGGCCGTCGGGGGCCGGCAAATCCACCCTCATCAGCCTGATCCAGCGGCTGGACGACGTGCAGCGCGGCGACATCCTCATCGACGGCCAGCCGCTGACCGCGCTCGCCCAGGACGACCTGCGGGCCAAGATCGCCGTGGTGCCGCAGGACATCGCGCTGTTCCACCGCCCGATCCTGGAGAACATCCGCTACGGCCGCCCCGACGCCAGCGACGAGGAGGTGTTCGAGGCAGCCCGCCACGCCTTCTGCGACGGCTTCATCCGGCAGTTGCCGGAGGGCTACGGCACGCTGGTCGGCGAGCGCGGCGTGCGGTTGTCGGGCGGGCAGCGGCAGCGGCTGGGCATCGCCCGCGCTTTCCTGAAGAACGCGCCGATCCTGATCCTCGACGAGGCGACCTCCGCCCTTGACACCCAGTCGGAGCAGGAGATCCAGGCGGCGCTGGCCGATCTGGCCCAGGGGCGGACCGTGGTCGCGGTGGCGCACCGCCTGTCCACCGTGTCGGCCTTCGACCGCGTGCTGGTCCTGGTGGACGGCCGCATCGCCGAGGACGGCCATCCCACGGAGTTGCGGCGGCGCGGCGGCTTGTTCAACTCCTTGTGGCAACTCCAGGCGCAGGGCTTCGCGGCGGAATAGACAGGGCCTGCCGGGCGGCCTCCGCACCGTGGCGCGGAGGTCGCATCAGCCGGATCGGTTAGGGAAGACCACCCTTCGACGGGCTATCTTTCCGCGCGTCGTGTGTTAAGACACCAGACGCAACCTCGCCTCGGCCCGAAAGCTCGATGAAAGCCACGACCGACGATAGCACTCCCAAACAAAGCACATCCATTTCGCGAAAAACCCGTGGGGCAGGCCCATGACGGACCTGCCGGTGATGGGCGGCGACCTCGATTTCCTGTCGGGCGGCGGCGAGATGGGGGAGCGGATGCGCTCCCACGACTGGGCGTCCACGGCGCTCGGCCCGCCGGAGGGCTGGCCGCAGAGTCTGCGCACCATCGTCAGCGTCGTCCTGTCCTCCCGCCAGGCGATGTTCGTGGCCTGGGGGCCGGAGCTGTCGTTCCTCTACAACGACGGCTATGTGCCGATCTTCGGGTCCAAGCATCCGGAGGCGCTCGGCCGCCCATTCGCCGAGGTGTGGTGGGACATCTGGGACCAGATCAAGCCGCTGGTCGACCGCACGCTGGCCGGCGAGGCGTCCTGGTACGAGGATTTGCTGATCCCGATGGAGCGCCGGGGCTTCCGCGAGGACGCCTGGTTCACCTTCTCCTACACCCCGGTGCGCGGCGAGGACGGGCGTATCCCCGGCATGTTCTGCGCCGCCATCGAGACGACCTCGCAGGTGCTCGCCGCCCGGCGCACCGACTTCCACCTGAAGCTGGAGGCGCGGCTGCGCCAACTCGCCAACCCGTTCGCCGTGGCCGCGGCGGCGGAGGAGGCTCTGGGCCGTCACCTGGGGGTCAGCCGCGTTGGTTACGGCGTGGTCGACGAAACCGCCCGCTTCTTCACGACGGAGCGGAACTGGACCGACGGCAGCGTCGACCATCAGGCCGGCACCCATGACCTGCTGAGCTTCGGACCGGAGCTTCTGGACACGCTGCGCAGCGGCGGGACGCTGACCATCCACGACGCCGCGGTGGACTCGCGCTTCGCCACGCCGGACCGGCAGGCCGCCTTGGCCGCGCTGAACATCGCCTCCGCCGTCACCACCAGCCTCGTGAAGAACGGGCGGATGGTCGCCCTCCTCTACGTCCACGACCGGAAGCCCCGGCACTGGCACCCCGACGAGGTCCGTCTGGTCGAGGAGGTGGCGGAGCGCACATGGTCGGCGCTGGAGCGCGCCCAGGCGGAGGAATCGCTGCACCGCGCCAACGCCCGTCTGGCCGCGGAGGGGGAGCAGATGCGCAACCTCTTCCGGCAGTCGCCCAACTTCATGTGCGTGCTGCGCGGCCCCGACCATGTGTTCGAGCTGGCCAACGACTCCTACCGGCAACTGGTCGGCGACCGACCCCTGATCGGCAAGCCGGTGCACGAGGCCATGCCGGAGGTCGCCGGCCAGGGCTTCTTCGAGTTGCTGGGCCGCGTGTACGACGGCGGGAAGCCCTTTGTCGGACACGCCCTGCCGGTGCGCGTCGCCCGCCACCCCGGGGCGCCGGTGGAGGAACGCTTCATCACCTTCATCTACCAGCCGATCAAGGACGCTGTCGGGCGGGTGACCGGGATCTTCTGCGAAGGCAGCGACGTCACCGAGGCCAAGCATGCCGAGAACGCGCTGCGCGATCTGAACGCCACGCTGGAGCAGCGCGTCGCCGAGCGCACCGCCGACCGCGACCGCATGTGGCGCCTGTCCACCGACGTCATGCTGGTGGCGCGCTTCGACGGCACCATCACCGCGGTGAACCCAGCCTGGACCAGCCTGCTTGGCTGGACCGAGGAGGAATTGGCGGCGCGCAGCTTCTTCGACTTCGTGCATCCGGACGATCTGGAGCGCACGCGGGCCGAGGCGGCGCGGCTGGGCGCCGGGCACACCACGCCGCGCTTCGAGAACCGCTACCACCACAAGGACGGTCATTACCTCTGGCTGTCCTGGGTCGCCGTGCCGGACGACCGCTTCATCCACGCCGTGGGCCGCGACATCACCGCCCAGAAGGAGGCCGACGCCGCCTTGCGGCAGACCGAGGAGCAGCTTCGCCAGGCCCAGAAGATGGAGGCGGTCGGCCAGTTGACCGGCGGCGTGGCCCATGACTTCAACAACCTGCTCCAGGCGTTGGAAGGCTGCCTGTCGATGATCGGGCGCCGCACCGGGGAGCCGCAGGTCCATGTCCTGCTCGACGCCGGCCAGCAGGCGGTGGGGCGCGGGGCCAAGCTGGTGCAGCAGCTCATGGCCTTCGCCCGGCGCGACAGCCTGCGCCCGGAATCCATCGGCGTGCGCGACCGGGTGCTCGCCATGTCGGCGCTGCTGGAGCGGGCGCTGCGCGCCGACATCGCGCTGGAGCTGCGCCTCGGTGACGATCTCTGGCCCGTCGAGGTCGACCCGACCCAGTTCGAGCTGGCGGTCATCAACCTCGCCGTCAACGCGCGCGACGCCATGCCGTCCGGCGGGCGGCTGACGGTGGAGGCGGTCAACAGCGTGTTTGCGGCCGGCGATCCGCGGGGAGTGGAGGGTGACTTCCTGCACCTGTCGGTGTCGGACACCGGCTGCGGCATGCCCGCCGCGGTCGCCGCCCGCGCCTTCGAGCCGTTCTTCACGACCAAGGACCTCGGCAAGGGGACGGGGCTGGGGCTGGCCCAGGTCTACGGCCTCGCCCGGCAGGCCGGCGGCACCGCCTGGATCGACAGCGCGCCGGACCACGGCACGACGGTGCATCTGCTGCTCCGGCGCTCCGGCGTGGCTCCGGCGGTGGAGCCCGCCCTTCCCGTCGCCATCGTGCCGCCGTCGGGCGGCGCGCGGCGTCATGGCCGCGTCCTTGTGGTGGAGGACGATCCCATCGTTGCCATGACCGTCAGCACCGCACTGGAGGACGCCGGGTTCGCCGTGCTGTCCGCCGCGAACGCCGAGGAGGCGCTGCCCCATCTGGCGGACGACGGGGTCGACGTGCTGCTGAGCGACGTGGTGATGCCCGGTGGAATGAGCGGCATCGATCTGGCCCGCGAGGCCCGCGAGCGGCGGCCCAGCCTGCCGGTCATCCTGGCGACCGGCTACAGCGAGGACATCGCCCGCGCCACCGGCATCCCGGTGCTGGCGAAGCCCTACCGGATCGACGAGCTGGTCGGGCGGATCGACGCGATCCTGATGGGCCAAGCAGAGGAATAAAGAGGCCGGGAAATAAAAAAGGCGGAGCCCCCGGGAGGGCTCCGCCTTGGCCGGCCGCGATCCGGTTGCTCAGATGTGGTCGGAGGACAGGATGGCCTCGGCGTCGCCGCCGGTGCCGCGGCCCGGCAGGACCGCGTTCAGGACGACGCCCATCAGCGCCGACAGCGCCATCGAGGAGACGACGAAGCCGCCGTCGCCGAACTTCAGCGACGCCCCGCCGATGCCGATCACCAGGATGGTCGAGGAGATCAGCAGGTTGCGCTTGTCGCCCAGATCGACCTTGCCCTCGATCAGCGTGCGGATGCCCGAGGAGGCGATGACGCCGAACAGGGCGATGGACACGCCGCCCATCACCGCCGTGGGGATGCTCGACAGGAAGGCCGACAGCTTGCCCACGAAGCCCAGGATGATGGCAAGGGTCGCCGCCCCGCCGATCACCCACACGCTGAAGACGCGGGTCACCGCCAGCACGCCGATGTTCTCGCCGTAGGTCGTCGCCGGGGGTCCGCCCAGCACACCCGCCACCATGGTCGCCACGCCGTCGCCGAACACCGAGCGGTGCAGGCCCGGATCGGCGATGAAGTTGCGGCCGACGACACGGCTCAGCACGATCTGCCCGCCGATGTGCTCCGCGATGGTGACCAGAGCCACCGGCGCCACCAGCAGGATCATCGCCCAGGCCGACACGCCCTCCTTCATGCCGGAGAACAGCAGGTGGAAGTCGGGCATACGCAGGAAGGGCGCGGCGGCGACCGGCCCGAAGTCCACCATGCCGAAGACCACGCCCAGAACATAGCCGGTCAGGATGCCCAGCAGGATCGGCACCACCGTGAAGAAGCCGCGCAGCACGATGGAGTAGAGGAAGATGCTGCCCAGCGTCGCCAGCGCGAGCAGGAAGTGCGGCAGGCTGTATGCGCCGCCGCCCGCGGTGTTCTGCGCCATGCCCACGGCGACCGAGGCGAGGCCGAGGCCGATCACCACGATCACCGGCCCGACGACGATGGGCGGTAGGATGGCCAGCAGCCAGCGCACGCCGAAGGCGCGGATCAGCAGGGCGACCGCCACATAGACCGCCCCCGCCGCGCAGGCCCCGACCAACGCGCCGCCGGTTCCGCCGATCTGGGTGGCGGCGACGATCGGGCCGATGAAGGCGAAGGAGGAGCCCAGATAGGCGGGCAGCCGCCACTTGGTGAAGGCCAGGTAGATCAGGGTGCCCAGGCCGCTGGTGACGAGCGCCACCGACGGGTCGAGGCCGGTGAGGATCGGCACCAGCACGTTGGCGCCGAACATGGCGAACAGGTGCTGGAGGCTGAGCAGGAGGAAGGTGGCCGGGGGCGGACGGTCGTGGACGTCCAGCACCCGGTCGCGCGGGGCTGTCATGAACTGCGGTTCCCGTGTCGGTGGTTGCGCGGCAAGGGTTACTCCGCGACGGCCTGCCCGGTCAAACGCCACCATGCGGAATTTTTCGGCAGATGCCCCCGCCAAGGCCCGGCGGCACCGCCAGGGACGTGAAATCATTCAACTGTTGCCCAAGCCATAGGCCATTCGTTAGTATGATGCCCAATAAAATTCCCGTGGATGGACATGAAACTGCGTTCCTGCACGCATTGCGGGTTTGAGCGCTTGCCCGCAGAGTGAATGGACGCATGGCCGACGAACTGTTTGCACAACTTACAGACACCCTGTCGTCGGCGAAGACCGTGGAGGAGCTGACCCGGCCCCTGCTGTCGCTTCTGGAGCTGGTGACGGAGCTGGAGGCCACCTACCTCACCCGCATCGAACTGGAACACGGAATCCAGCGTATTCTCTTCTCCTGCAACACCAAGACCCTGACGATTCCCGAAGGGCTGGCCGTTCCGTGGGAGGGCACGCTGTGCAAGCGGGCGCTCGACGAGGGGAAGCTCTACACCGACGACGTGCCCAGCTGCTGGGGCGACTCCGAGGCGGCGGCGGCGCTGGGCATCCGCACCTATGTCAGCACGCCAGTCCATCTCGACGACGGCAGCCTGTTCGGCACGCTCTGCGCGGCCAGTTCGGAGCAGAAGCCGCTGACGCCCAAGGGGGAGCAGGTGCTGCGCCTGTTCGCCTCGCTGATCGCCCTCCATGTGCAGCGCGAACAGCTTCTGAACCAGTTCCGCGACCTGAACGCGGCCCTGGAATCCTATTCCTACACCGACGCGCTGACCGGCCTGCCGAACCGGCGCGCCGTCGTCGCGGAGCTGCACCGGCTGTTCGCCCTGGCCGAACGGGCCGGACAGAGCGTGCTGATCGGCTTCATCGACCTCGACGGCTTCAAGGCCATCAACGACACCCACGGGCACGAGGCCGGCGACGAATTCCTGACCGAGGTGGGGCGGCGCATCGGCACCGGACTGCGGGCCGGCGACACGCTGGGCCGGCTGGGCGGCGACGAATTCATCATCGTCGGCATGGGCGCCACGCCCGGCGCCGAGGGGGATGAGGCGGCCGACGCGCTGCGCGAGCGGGTGGAGCCGCTGATCCGCGGCGCCTACCGGCTGGGCGGCTGCGCCTTCGACTATCCGGGGGCGAGCGTCGGCGTGGTCAGCGCCGACCCGAGCGCCACGACGCCGGACCACGCGCTGCGCGCCGCCGACGCCGCCATGTATGTCCAGAAGAGGATCCGGCGGGCCGCCCGGGCCTGACGCCGTTTTCGGCGAAGCTTTTTACGGGCCGCCGGCCACGCTCCAGGGATCGGGAGCGGTCACTTCGTAGGGCTGGGCGATGCCGCCCATCGACAGCGCGTGGACCGAATTGCTGGAGAAGCCGCAGGCCTGTTCCGGATTCACGGCGGCGTTGGGACGGAAGGCGTAGGGCCGCGGCGCGTCGGGCGACACCGAGGTGGCCTTGGTCCGCACGACCAGTCCGTGGCCCGTCGGAACGCTCTGCTCCACCCAGATCCAGAGAACGTCCGGGTTGTCGCGGAAGCGGGCCAGCAGGGTGGACAGCGCCTCCGTGCAGGCGGCGTGTTCGAGCTGGTGGGCACCGCGGTCGATGATGGCCGAGGCCGGCCCGGACGAGGACGCGTCCGCGGGATTCCAGGTGAACGCCATGAGACCGGACAGAGCGATGCCAGCGATGGAGGTTCCCCAGAGAACCCCGGCGTCGAAACCGGAATCACCGTGACGGCTGGAATGATCGCGCATCGTGGCCCCTCTGATAAAACACTCAACCGCGGCAACCGGCGTCTGCAATGTCCCCGTCTGTTTGACAGGAACGCAGGCCCGTGACCTTGATCCAGAACAAGCACTTTATAAGCTCGTCCGGTTCATTGCTTATTGTGCACCGCAACATCTGTCCGTCAACACCCGCCGGAAGCATGGCAGGGCTGATTCCGCGCGCTTTCACGCCCGCGTGGCGATGAACGCGGCAATTTGCCGCTCCTCCGTGCCGGAGCACCGTGACGACCGGCGGATGCGCCGTTGGCCGGCAGGCTCCCAGACAACGGTCCCGGCGGCGACATGGTTCCCGTCGCCGTCCGATTCGCCAACAAAGTCAGTTGGTTATACTTACGCACATTCAGGATTACAAACGAAGCCCGCCCTTCAATCCCACGCCGCCGGGTCGATTGCGGAGACCCGGACGCCATTCCCTTTCGCCCGTGCCGCCGCGGCGCGCTATGGTGCGCCCGGTGGTCACCGGATCGCCAAGAGTCCGGGACGCCCGCAAGAAGAGCACGAGACAAAGAACACAAGAACCGGAAGGGACGAGCATGAGTGACGAGACCCCCAGCCGCCGCGCCGCCGCGGCCTTCGCCCAGACCGCGGACGCCGCGACGCCGGTCGCCTTCGCCGATCTGGTGGCCCTTCTGGAGCGCATCTTCCTGCGCCACGGCGCGTCGGAACGGGTGGCGGCGATCCTTGCGGAGAACTGCGCGTCCTGCGAGCGCGACGGCTCCACCAGCCACGGCGTGTTCCGCATCCCCGGCTATGTCGGCTCGCTGAAGAGCGGCTGGGTGGACGGGCGGGCCGAACCGACGGTGGAGGAGGCCGGTCCCGCCTTCCTGCGCGTCGACGCCGCCAACGGCTTCACCCAGCCCGCCTTCCTGGCCGCCCGCGACCGCTTCCTGGAGATGGTGCGCGACAACGGCGTCGCCGTGATGGCGATCCGCAACTCCCACCATTTCAGCGCCCTGTGGCCGGACGTCGAGCCCTTCGCGCGGGAGGGGCTGGTGGCGCTCTCCTTCGTCAACAGCTTCGCCTGCGTCGTGCCACCGGGCGGCAAGGCCGCGGTCTACGGCACCAATCCGATGGCCTTCGCCACCCCGGTGGCCGGCGGCGACCCGATGGTCTTCGACCAGGCGGCCAGTTCCATGGCCAACGGCGACGTGCGCATCGCGGCGCGCGAGGGGCACGCCATTCCCGCCGGCTCCGGCGTGGACCGCGACGGCAAGCCGACCACCGACCCCAAGGCCGTCCTCGACGGCGGCGCCCTGCTGCCCTTCGGCGGCCACAAGGGCGGCTCCATCGCCTTCATGATCGAGGTGCTGGCAGCGGCGCTGACCGGCGGCAAATACTCGCGCGAGGTCGACTGGTCGGCCCATCCCGGCGCCGAGACGCCCTGCACCGGCCAGCTCTTCATCGTCATCGACCCGGAGCGCGGTGGGACCGGCGCCTTCGCCGACCGCGTCGCCGGCCTCATCGGCGAGGTGAAGGAAGCGGGACAGGACCGCATGCCGGGCGAGCGCCGCTACGCCCGCCGCGCCCGCACCCTGCGCGACGGCATCCCGCTGGCCCCCGCCCGGCTGGCCGAGCTGCGCGCTCTGGCCGGCGACGCCTGATACCCCTTCCCTCCTTCAAACCCGGTCGGTTCCCGCCATGACGACGCCCACCATCGCCACCCTGTCCCGCCGGCTCGACGACGACGCCACCACCAGCCGCCGGCTCATCGACGCCGCCCTCGCCGCCATCGCGGCCGGGGGCGAGGAGGCGCGCAAGACCTACACCGCCCTGCACGCCGATCCGGCCCGCGCGGCGGCGGACGCCCAGGACCTGCTGCGCCGGGCCGGGCAGCACCCCTCCCCGCTGGCCGGCCTGCCGATCTCGGTCAAGGACCTGTTCGACGAGGCCGGCCACGTCACGCGGGCCGGGTCGCGGGCGCTGGAGGGCGCCGCCCCCGCCAGCCGCGACGCCGACGCGGTGGCCCGGCTGCGCGCCGCCGGGGCGGTGGTGGTGGGGCGGACCAACATGACGGAGTTCGCCTTCTCCGGCGTCGGCATCAACCCGCATTACGGCACCCCCGGCAACCCCGCCGATCCCGCGCGCATCCCCGGCGGTTCGTCGTCGGGCGCCGGGGTGTCGGTGGCGGCGGGCCATGTCCCGCTGGCGCTCGGCACCGACACCGGCGGCTCGATCCGCATCCCGGCGGCGCTCTGCGGCCTCGTCGGCTTCAAGCCGACGCAACGCCGGGTGTCGCTGCGCGGCGCCCTGCCGCTGTCCTGGTCGCTCGATTCCATCGGGCCGCTCGCCCGGACGGTGGAATGCTGCGCCATCGCCGACGCCGTCCTGGCCGGCGAGGCGGAGTGGGTGCCGCCGCCGGTCGGGCTGGCCGGGCTGCGCTTCGCCGTGCCGCAGACGGTGGTCCTCGACGGCATGGAGGACGCGGTGGCGAGCGCCTTCGACACCGCCTGCCGCCGCCTGTCCGAGGCCGGGGCGCGCATCGTCGAGAGTCCCATGGCGGAGTTGGCGGAGATCGGCCCGGCCAACGCCAAGGGCGGCCTGCCCGCGGCGGAGGCGGCCCACTGGCACCGCGACCTGCTGGCGGAGAAGGGCGACCTCTACGACCCGCGCGTCCGCGTGCGGATCGAGCGCGGCCGGACCATGAGCGCCGTCGATTACATCGAGGTGGCGCAGCGTCGCGCCGACCTGATCGCCCGCACCGACCGGACCACGGCGGACTATGACGCGCTGCTGATGCCGACCGTGCCGCTGCTGGCGCCGCGCATCGACGCCTTCGCCGAGGACGCGGAGTTCACGCGGCTGAACCTGCTGCTGCTGCGCAACTGCGCCCTGTTCAACTTCCTGGACCGCTGCGCCATCAGCTTGCCGATGCAGCGCGCCGGCGACCTGCCCAGCGGCCTGATGCTGGTCGGCGCGGCCGGGGCCGACCGCCGCCTGCTGTCCATCGCCGCCGCGGTGGAGCCGGTGGTGGGCGCCTGACGCGAAGGGGGCGGGCGGGGAGCGGCGCACCGGCCCCCGTCAGCCTCCCCGTCAGAACCCCAGGGCGCAGCCGTCCTTGCGGTGGTCCGAGCCGGCGATCAGCAGGCCGGCCGCGTGGTCGATCCAGATCGCCTGCCCGCCGCCCATCGGCTCGTCCCGGCGGACCACAGCATGGCCGCGGCGCGCCAGCTCCGCCGCGGTGTCCTCCGCCACGGTGGGCTCGATCTCCAGAACGCCGTTGAAGGCGAAGCTGCGCGGCTGGTCGATGGCGGCCTGGACGTCCAGCCCACGGTCGAGGACCGCCGACACGAAGGCGCCATGCCCCGCCGCCTGATAATGGCCACCCATCACGCCGAAGGGGCAGACCGCGCGCCCGTCCTTGCGGATCAGGCCGGGGATGATGGTGTGCAGCGGGCGGCGCCGCGGCGCCAGGGCGTTGGGGTGCCCCTCGGTCAGGCGGAAGGAGGTGCCGCGGCTGTGCAGGAGGACGCCGGTCGCCGGGTCGAGCTGCACGCTGCCGAAGCTGTGGAAGATCGAGTTGATGAAGGAGATGGCGTTGCCGTCGCGGTCGACCACGCTGAGGCAGACCGTGTCCTTGTGCTCTGCCTCCGTCCACAGGGCGTGGGCCTGGGCGCGGGTCGGGTCGATGCGGCGGCGCAGCGCCGCCGTTGCCTCCGCCGACAGCAGCGTGGCGACGGCGTCCGGTCCGCCATCCCCCACCAGGACGTCGCGATGGTGGTAAGCGAGCTTGGTCGCCTCGGCGTGCAGATGGTGGCGGTCGGCGTCGCCGACCGACGGCGACAGGTCGAAGCCGCCCAGCGCGTTGAGGATCATCAGCGCAGCGAGGCCCTGGCCGTTCGGCGGGCATTCCAGGATTTCGTGGCCGCGGTAGTCGGTGGCGATGGGCGTCACATACTCCGCCCCGTCCTGCGCCGCCGCGAAGTCGTCCAGCGTGTGCAGCCCGCCGCGGGCGCGCAGGAAGCCGACCAGCGAGTCCGCCGTTGCCCCCGCGTAGAAGGCGGCCGCTCCGTGGGCCGCGATGTCCCGCAGCCGTTGGCCGAGCCGCGGCTGGGCGTGGCGTTCCCCGGCGCGCGGGGCGCGGCCGCCGGGCAGGAAGACGGCGCGGCAGCCCTCGTCCGCCGCCAGCAGGGGGACCGCCGCCGCCCAGTCCTGGGCCACCCGCGGGGAGACGCCGTAGCCCTCCTCGGCGTAGCGGATGGCGCGGAGGAAGACCCGGTCGAGCGGCAGCCGCCCGTGGTCGGCGTGCAGCCGCGTCCAGGCGGCGACGGCGCCCGGCACGGTGACCGCGTGGCCGCCGTGGCGCGGGATCTCGCCGGTGACGCCCAGCCCGGCCAGACGCTCGACGCTTGCGGCGGCGGGAGCGCGCCCGCTGCCGTTCAGGGCGACCACCGGCCCGTTCGCCGGGGCGTAGAGGGCGAAGGCATCGCCGCCGATGCCGGTCATGTGCGGCTCGACCACGCATTGCACCGCGACGGCGGCGATGGCCGCGTCCACGGCGTTGCCGCCCGACGCCAGGATGTCGAGCGCCGCCGCGCTCGCCAGCGGGTGCGAGGTGGCCACCGCGGCCTCCGTCGCCACCAGCGCCGACCGCCCGGGCCGGCAGAAGTCACGCATCACGACGGGGCGCCCTCCGGAACGGGAAACGGGTCAGTGCGGGTCGCGGCGCAGGGGAATGACGCGGCGGTTCCGGGTCTCCGGCTCCTTCGCGTCGTGGATCTGCACCTTTTTGAGCTGGATGACGTACCGCTCGGCGCCGTTGACCATCACGGCGATGACGGTCGGCCCGTTCGCCCAGTCGCTGGGCACGAGGTGAAGTTCCTTGATGCGCGCGGTTCCGGCGGTCAGCTCCGCCAGGTCCAGAACCTCGTCCCCGGCGCGAAACCCCAGATATTCATCGACGATCATGGCGTCCGGCGGCAGTGTCTTGGCAGTGATCCCAAGCCTACCAGCACCGCGGGCGGCGGGCCACATTGCAGGCCGCCGCCCGGCGCTTTTTCATAGGGGGACTTACGGACGGCGCGTCAGGTGGCAAAACGCGTCATATGATTGTCCCAGCGGAAGTCGGCCAGCCGCAGCCCGTCGCCCGGCAGGTCCGGCGCCGCGCCGACCGTCCGGAGATTGCCGAGCCCGCTGCTCGCCAGGAAGCCGTCGCCGTCCGGGGCGATGCCGCAGCCGTCGGGCAGCGCCGCCGACCCCAGCCACGCGCCGGTGGCGTCGTCCCACAGCCCGATGATGCCGCCCTTGGGCGAGCTGGCCGCGACCTTGCCCTTGTCGGCCGCGACGCTGCCGATGTAGCCCTCGAAGCGGGACAGCTCGTCGTCCGGAGTCTCGAACAGGCGCACCGCGCCGCCGCCCGGACGGTGCGTGCCGGTCAGCGGCTGGAGCATGCCAACGGGCCGCTCGTCCTGCGCGCCGAAGGCGATGCCGCCGTCGGCCAGGGCGGCGATGTGGCGGATGCCGAGGTTGGCGTGCTCCTCCGGCAGGCGCACCTGGTCGAGCAGCTTCCCGCTCGCCACCTCGACGTAGGTGATCGAGGAGTCCATCTCGTCCAGGTTCAGCTTGGCCCGGCCGGTGTCCGGGTGGGTGATGACGCCGCCGTTGCCGACCGCCAGCACCGTGCCGTCCGCGATCATCAGAAGCTCGTGCGGCCCCAGCCCGTGGGTCGGCATCGCGCCGACGCGGCGATAGCCGTCCATCGCGTCGTAGACGCCGATCGACCCGGTCTCGCGCGGCACATCGTCCTCCGCCACGTAGAGCAGCCGCCCGTCGGTGGAGAAGGCGCCATGGCCGGTGAAGCGGCGGTCCTCCGGCGCGCGGATCACCGGCCCCGGACGCCCGTCAACCAACGACATCGGCATGAACCAGCGCCCCGGACGGCGGGCGAAGGCGACCGCCTCGGCCCGCGTCGGGTGAACGACGATGCCGTGGGCGCGCCCCGGCGTCGGGGTGGTGAAGCGCACGCCACCGACCCCATCCAGCGCTGCCACGCCATAGTCCGGCGAAGCCGCCGCGGTGGCGTAGGCGTTGAGGAACAGCGTGCCACCGGCGGTCTCCGCCCGCGCCGGCCCCAGGAGTGCGCCGAGAAGGCCGCCCCCGAGGACGCTGCCCCCAAGCAGGCCGCCGCCAATCAGGAGCAGGGTGCCCCGGCGGGTCGCGTCCATCGCTCAATCTCCATCCAGTTCGTTGAAGCCGATGCTGATGTCCAGCAGCGGCGCGACGGTGCCGGTCAGCAGGTTGCGCAGATCCTTGGCCCGTTGCAGGGTGGCCTCCACGGTCTTGCGCTTGGCCGGATCGGCGACGGCGACGTTGATCGGCGCGGGGATCGCCTCGGCGGCGCGGACCGCGGCGGTGAAGCCCTCCTCCAGCGCGCGGCGGGCTTGGGCTCCGGCGTCGCCGGCGGGCAGCAGCGCGGTCAGGCCGGGCCCGCCGCCCTCGCCCAGCAGCAGGGCGCGCAGCGCCTCCAGGTTGATGCGGACGTTGCGCGCCGACTGGCCGCTGCGCAACGCCTCGGCCACCGCCGGCTTGGCCTCCCCGGCGTTGGGGCCGAGCGGCGCCAGAAGCTTCTGGTCGGCGACCACCTGCAGGGCGGTGAGCGATCCGGAGAAGAGGGTGTTGACCGCGGAGCCCGCATCAGGTCCCAACGCGGTCGCCTCCCCGGCGGTCAGCGGCGCCTCCAGCGCCTTCCAGCCGTCGCGGACCTCGCGGGCGATGGTGAGGACGTTCTGCGCCACCGCGGCGGCCAGCGCGCCGCGGAAGCGCCCGGCCTCGTCGCCCTGGAACGACGCGGCGGTGAGGCCCTCGTCGAACAGCAGCCGCTCCAGCGCGGTCAGCCCCTGCACCGCGGCGCTCTGGCGGGCCAGCCCGCCCGGCTCCAGCAGCTTCGGATCGCGGTTCTTCAGCATGGCCAGGATCTGGCGCTGCACCACCCCGGCCCGCTCCGGCCAGAAGGCGATGCGGTCGGCCCGCAGCTCCATCGACAGCGGCCCGGCGCGCAGGTGCTGGACGCCGGCCCAGGCGTCGTAGACGGCGCGGTGGGCGGCGCGGCAACTCTCCAGCCCGTCCGCGGTCGGCGCCGCGGCGAACTGGGCCAGCCGCTCCGCGGAGATGCCGGCGGCACCGGCCAGCGCGTCGAAGCGCGGCAGGGCGTGGGTTCGGACCAGACCGCCCAGCACGGCGGCGTCCCCCGCCGGCTCCCGCGCCGCCAGGGCGAAGCGGCCCGGCAGAAGGATCGACAGGGCGGCGGCCGACATCAGGCCGATCATGCGGCGGCGTTGCATCTCATCACCTATGCCATTCAAACCGTGTGGACTTTAGAGCCCCAGAACGAAACGCACCAACTTTTCGCGGTCGCCGCGCGGCAGGGCCATGAAGGCGCCGCGCGCCTTGCTTGCTTCGCCGCCGTGCCACAGGATGGCCTCGGTGACGCTGCGCGCCCGCCCGTCGTGGAGCAAGGCGAGTTTGCCGTCGGACTCGGCCAGCCGCTTCATTCCCCACAACGGCGTCGTGCGCCAGTCGCGGCCCCGCGCCTCGCCCATCGCCACGCCGTCGGCCAAGCCGTCGCTTAGGTCGTGGAGCAGCAGGTCGCTGTAGGGGAAGATCGTCCGGCGGGACAGCGCGGGATGCGCCGCGTCCTCCGCCGTGGTGAAGGAGGGGCGGTGGCAGGACGCGCAGCCGGTGGAGGCGAACAGCGCGCCGCCCGCCGTGTCGCGCGGCGCCTCCAGCCCGCCGTCGGGCGGCAGGGTGCGCAGATAGCCGTCGATCAGCCCGATCACCGTGGAGGGGATCTCCAGCCCCTCATACTGCGGGGAGTCGCCGTGCGGGGCGTTCCGGCATTCGGTCTGCGCCGGGGTGCAATCGCCCCAGGGCTCGGGATAGGCCGGGGTGGACATGCCGATGTCGAGGCTGAAGGCCTCCGAATTCTGGCGGTGCAGCGTCGGGTGGACGGCCTTCCAGCCGAAGCGTCCGAGCTGCCGCGTGCCCTCCGGCGCCACCCAGTTGGGGCGCCCGGCGATGCCGTCGCCGTCGCGGTCCTCCGGATCGGCGCCGGCCAGGATGTCGGCCTCGGGGATGCGCTCCAGCAGGCCCATGCCGCGCACGGACGGGGCGATGCGGGCGGAGATCGCCGTCGCCTCGGCCAGCGGCCCGTAATTGAGGTCGGTGACCGTCACCACCGGCCGGCGCAGCGTCGCCGTGTCGCCGTCGGGAAAGCGCACCGTCTCCTCGCGGTAGCTCAGGGACGGCTTGCCCTCGATGGCGAAGCCGAGCACCGCGTTGGTCTGGATCTGCCGGCCATAGACGGGGTCGCCGCTGAGCTTCAGCGCGTAGCCGACGCCGCGGTCGTCCGGCGTGTCGGGATCGGGCGGCCGCCCCTGGCGGGCCGCCGGGTGGCAGGCGGCGCAGGAGCGGGCGTCGTAGAGCGGCCCCAGCCCGTCGTTGGCGTGCGTCACCGTCGGGGCGCTGACCCACATCCGCCGGAACAGCTTCTCGCCGATCCGGGTGTCGAGGTCGCCCGCCACCGCCGGCAGGGCCGGCAGCAGGGCGAGCAGGAAGGCGAGGCGGGCTTTCATCGGTCGGGCGGGCATCGGTCGGGCGGAAGGCCCCATTCTATAAAGTTCAAAAGGCCGGGCCGCGGCCCCTCCCCCGCGCGGGCGGTCGGCGGGGAGCGGACAACGCCGCCCCACGCGGGAAGGAAAGGACCGCGGCCCGTGGTCCGTCGGCTTGCTTGCCGCCGGATTGTTTGCCGACGTCTTACTTCCCGACCGCCGACGGGTTGTCGAGGCTGTTCGAACCGGCCAGTTCGACCGAGACGCCCAGGGCGGCGACGACGCCTTCCAGGGCCTTCTTCTGGTCGACCAGACGGTCCACCGCGGTCGAGATGATCGCGTTGCCTTCGGCGTTGTCGGGGCCGATCATCTGGTCGTAGGCCATCTTGCCGCTGTCGGCGGTGTCCTTCATGACCTTCATGGCGGCGGTGGTGGCGGTCATCGCCTCCTTCACCTTGGCGTCGGCCTCCGGCGCGGTGGCGGCGACAAGCTGCGACAGCGACGGGCCGGTCACGACCTTGCCGTCCACGCGGGTGTAGCGCCCGTTGTAGACGTTCACCATGCCGACCTGGTCGTAATAGTGCGAGTTGTGCGTGTTGTCGGAGAAGCAGTCATGCTCCTCCTCCGG
The DNA here is from genome assembly GCF_007827815.1 of Azospirillum brasilense. Lineage (GTDB taxonomy): Bacteria > Pseudomonadota > Alphaproteobacteria > Azospirillales > Azospirillaceae > Azospirillum > Azospirillum brasilense_C. The sequence goes on along the minus strand of NZ_VITH01000009.1, from coordinate 17,499 downwards.
ATCGTGCAGCATGAGGCCGAGCTTCATGCGCTCGCCGGCCAGCTCGCCGTAGCTCAGGCTGCCGAGGCCGGTCAGGATGCGGGCGACGCCCTCCGACTCCTTGGCCTTGGCGATGGAGGCGCGGGCCTTGCCCTTGGCGCCCCAGGACTTGGCCATCTCCTCCAGATCCTCGACCAGCATCTGGGTGGCGACGGTCAGGAACTGGGCGCGGCGGTCGCAGTGGCCGTTCGTGCAGTCCTTGCCCTTGGCGTAGTCGGTCGCCTTGCGGTCGCCGGCGCCCGGGCCCGTGCCGTTCAGGTCCTGGCCCCACAGCAGGAACTCGACGGCGTGGTAGCCGGTCGCCACGTTGGCCTCGACCTTGCCGGCCTCGTGCAGCTTGTCGGCCAGCAGCTCCTTGGTGATCTTGCGGGCGTCGATGGTCTTGTCGCCGGCCTTGATCTTCGGGTTGGCGATCACGTTGGCCTTGGCGAAGGGGTTGCTGTCGCCCCCGGCGTAGCTGTCGTCGACATAGTCGATCAGGCCTTCGTCGAGCGGCCAGGCGTTGACCTTGCCCTCCCACTCGTCGACGATCGGGTTGCCGAAGCGGAAGGCCTCGGTCTGCATGTAGGGGACGCGGGCGTTCAGCCAGGCCGTGCGGGCGGCGGACAGCGTCGCCTCCGACGGGTTGGCCACCAGCGCGTCGACGGCCTTCTTCAGCGCCTTGGCGGTGCTGGCGGAGTCCTCGTAGCTGGCCTGGGCGATGTCGGCGTAGGTCTTCACCACGTCCTTGTAGGCGGGCTTGGACGACTGGGCGTCGGCGGCGAGCGGCGCCAGCGCGATGAGAGCCGCGGCGGCAAAGCCGGAGGCGTGCTTGAACATGAAGGTCTCCTCAAGCGTCGGTGATCGTTGGCGTGAGAGCCATGAAAGTGCGAAGCATTCTCAACATGCGCCGCTAATCACTCTCATTGTCAAGATGCAATCGCAATGCGACGGCGGGTTGGCCGCATTTGCGGCGGGCGACGGGGCCATGAAAGCGATCCCGCCCGCCCACGCTCACTTCAGAAGCGGTTCGTAACGGGCGTCGGTCAGCGTCTTCATGAAGGCGACCAGCGCCTTGATTCGGCGGTCGTCGAGCGCCGGCCCCTCCTCCAGCTCCTTGATGGAGACGGTGGCGGCGATTTCCGGATTGCCCCAGGGCTTGCCGGTTTCCGGGTTGATCTGGTCCGCCGGCTTGCGGCTGTTGTACTTGTTGTAGAAGCGGACGACGGTCTCCAGGTCCTTGAAGACGCCGTTGTGCATGTAGGGGCCGGTCACCGCGACGTTGCGCAGGGTCGGCGTCTTGAACTTCCCCTCATAGGCCTTCTGGCCCTTCAGCGCCGGATTCTCGGCCAGCCCGCGGTCGATGTGCGTCGCCGCCACCCCGTTGGCCGCCCGCAGCTCCGCGTTCACCGGCACGCCGATGTTGTGGTACTCGTAGTTGGTGAAGACCTCGTTCGTCGCCGCCGGCATCGCGTTCAGCTTGTGGCAGACGTTGCAGTTGGTGAACTGCTGCGAGAAGAACAGGGTCATCCCCAGTTCCTCCTCGCCGGTCATCTTGTAGTCGCCGCGCAGATAGCGGTCGTACTTGGAGTCGAAGGGCGAGAAGACGTCGGTCTTTTCGAAGGCGGCGATGCTGTCGGTCATCGCGTCGTAGGCGCGGTCGGCGTCGTCCAGCACCCCGGCGCCGTAGAGGGCGACGAAGCTGCGCGCGTAGTCCGCGTTCTCCTTCAGCCGCCCCTGCACCTCCGCCTTGGAGGCCATGCCCATCTCGGCGGGGTTCAACGGCGGCCCGCCGGCCTGCTCCTGAAGGGTGGCGGCGCGGCCGTCGTGGAACTGCCCGCCGAAGGGAACCCCGCTCGCCTTGAAGCCGAAGCGCGGGGCGAGATGGGCGTAGGCGGCGGTCGGCGCGTTGCGGTCGCCCAGCGACTTGCCGTCCGCGCCCAGCGAGGCCGCACCGCGCGGGTCGGCGAAGCCGAATTCCGGGTTGTGGCAGGTCGCGCAGGACTGGCTGCGCGTGGAAGACAGGTTGTTGTCGAAGAACAGCGCCTTGCCCAGCTCGGCCTTGGCCTTCTGCAGCTCCGCCTTCTGCAGGTCCGCTGGATCGGCGGCCATGCCGGACGCGCTGGCGATCAACAGGGCGGACAGCGCCGCGGCCGGCGCAACATATTTGCCGAACAATGACATCCTGACTCTCGCTCCTTGACGGCGGTGGCCCATGGCCGCAATCCATGGCGGGGGACCGCCGGCAGTATCCATGCCCTTCGGCCTGGATGATAGTTATTCTCATTATCACGAAGGTGCGACCTATTGCCACTGGTCGTAGAACCGGCGGGATTAACTCCCCGCCCCGTTCGTCCGGCGCCGCTCCCGGACGGTCGATCCGGTCCGGGCGCTTCGGCCCGACGGAAAAGGGTACCCCGACCCGGCTACCGACTCTGCTTCGCCATCCGGAGAGCGCGCCGCCATTCCGGAGAACGCGACACCACCGTCGGAACTCCAAATGTTCCGCGCGTCGCGAAGGGAGTGACGGCCCCAGTGACGGCACAATCCCGCCATAACCCGATAATCACTTCAATTTCTAACGATTTCCTTTCAAAGCAATCCGACCGGCATTCAACTCTCCGCACGGCGCATTTCTTCCCGTTTCTTTGATACAGCGCCGCCGAGCACGGCGGCTTCCGCGCTTTGCCTGAAGACGGCGCGAAAAGTTGCGTTGCACATCGCGAAGACAACGGCACAGGCCCGCCGGACTACTCCTATCGATAGGTTTATTAAAATACCGTGTTTCGCCATCCTTCAAATCACAGACGCCGTGCATTCCCCGAAAATCAGTAATCGAACCTCTTCGCTTCATCTTCCCGAAGCGAAAACCCTTCGCATCACAATTATCAACGGAGACAATCAATGACCCTGTTCGCCAACATCCGCGCCATCATTTCTCCGGTCCAGGCCGCGACCAAGGACCGCAAGGGCATCACGGCCCTCGAATACGGTCTGGCGGCGGCCCTGGTCGCGCTCGTCATCATCGGCGGCGCCCGCACCTTCGGCACCAACGTCAGCACCCTGTTCACCGGCATCGGCACCACGGTCAGCGGCACCTCGACGACCATTCCGAAGTAAACGCCGCAAGCCCCCCTCCCACGCGAAGCTCCCGCCATGGATACGATCGCTCTCTTCGATCCCCTCTCCCTGGCACCGCCCATGGCGGGGCTTGCGCTGGGCTGGGCGGCGGCGGACGACCTGTGCCGGCGCATCATCCCGGACACGGTGTCGATCCTCCTCGCCACCCTCGGCCTCGCGCTTCCGCTGTGGCAGGGCTCCCCCTTTCCCTGGGTCAGCCTTGCCGCCGCCGCCACGCTCTTCCTCGTCCTGTGCGCCCTGCACCGCCGGGGCTGGCTGGGCGGCGGGGACGTGAAGCTGGCCTCCTCCATCCTGCTGCTGGTCGGGGTGGAGCGGGCCGCGCCCTTCGCAACCGCGACCGCGCTGGCCGGCGGGGCGCTCTCCCTCCTCTATCTCGCCGGGTGGCTGGCCCTGCGCAAGGCACGCCCGGCGCGCCGGCTGCTGCGCCGCCGCGGCGGACGCTCCACGCCGGTCCGCCTTCTCGCCCATCTCCTGGCGGCCGAGGCGCACCGCGTCGCCACCCGCCATTCCGTGCCCTATGGCGTCGCCCTGGCCGCCGGCGGGCTGATCACCCTCTCCAACCCCACCGGAGGAGCGGCATGGTTCTGAGAGTGCTATTCCTGTCCCTGCTGCTCGTCGGGCTGTCGCTGGTGGGCTACGTGTCCTTCTCGATGCTGCCGGCACCGACCGCCGCCGTCGCGGTCCCGGCGCCCGCGGCGCCCATGGACTCCGTGCTGGTCGCCGCCCGCCCGATCTCCACCGGCATGCTGCTGCGCGCCGAGGATCTGCGCTGGGAGCCCTGGCCGCCGGGCCGTCTCGGCGACGGCTACATGGTGCGGGGCCGCGTCGCGGAAAGCGCCTACAGCGGCGCCGTCACCCGCCGGTCCTTCGCGGCGGGCGAGCCGATCATGGCCGGCCACATCGTCGCGCCGGGGGAGCGCGGCTTCCTCGCCGCCGTCCTGTCGCCGGGCAGCCGCGCCGTGTCGGTGGCGGTGGACGCGGTCAGCGCAACCGGCGGGCTGATCTGGCCCGGCGACCGCGTGGACCTGATCCTGACCCAGAATTTCGAATCCCAGGCGGGGCGCGACCTGCGCAGCCGGGCGGTCGGCGAGACCGTCCTGCAGAACCTGCGCGTCATCGCCATCGACCAGCAGCTCGGCGAGGCCGGCATGCTGAAGAACGGGCCGGATGGCCGTGTTCCGCGCACCGTGACGCTGGAGGTCACCGCCCGCCAGAGCGAGACGGTCACCGTCGCCGCCGCCATGGGCAAGCTGTCGCTGGCGCTGCGCAGCCTGCTCGCCGACGAGACCGCCCTCGCCGCCGGGGCGGCGGAGCCCGCTTCCGCACCCACCTGGGCCGAGGACGTGTCGCCCGCCCTGCGCCAGCTTCCCACACCCCACAGCGCGGAGGCGCCCGCCGCCCGCCGCCCGCCGCTGCTCATCATCCGCGGCTCCAAGACGGAAACGCTCGAACGCTGAACCGGCGCGCCGACCCAGGGGGGACGAATTCATGACGACGACCATCACCACCACAATCCGGGTCGCGGCCTTCAAGATCCTGACGGCCCTCCTGGCCGGGCTGTTCGCGGCGCTGGCCGCGGCACCGGCCCAATCCCAGCAGCGCCCCCGCGAGATCACGCTGGAGGTCGGCGGCGGGCAGCCGGTCAACCTGCCGGCCCCGGCGGCCAGCGTCTTCACCTCCGCCCCGGAGATCGCGGACGTCCAGGCGTCCGGCCCGCAGGCCTTCTTCATCGTCGCCAAGACGCCGGGCCGGGCCAGCGTCTACGCCCTGTCGGCGGACAACAAGCCGCTGGCCTCCTTCAGCGTCGTCGTCACCATGCCGGTCGGCGACCTGCGGTCCAAGCTGGTCGCCCAGGTGCCCAACGCCGCCATCGACGTGCAGAGCACCGGCACCGGCATCACGCTGACCGGCACCGTCTCCTCCCCCGCCACGGCGCGGCAGATGGTCGAGCTGGCCGAGCGCTACGTCGGGCAGGGGCAGACCGTCACCAACCGCCTGACCGTCGCCGCCCCCGCCCAGGTCAACCTGCGGGTCCGCGTCGCCGAGGTGTCGCGCCAGGTGACCAAGGAGTTGGGCGTCAACTTCGAGAGCATGTTCAACATCGGCTCCTTCGCCTTCGGGATCGCCACCGGACGGACCATCCTGGACGCCGCCGGCAACCTGATCCGCGCCGCAGCGCCGACCAACTCCATCGGCGGCAGCTACCGCTCCAGCAACGGGCGGGTGGACATCAACACGGTGGTCGACGCGCTGGCCGAGGACGGTCTCATCACCGTGCTGGCCGAGCCGAACCTGACCGCCCTGTCCGGCGAGACCGCCAGCTTCCTGGCCGGCGGCGAGTTCCCCATCCCGGTCGCCCAGTACGACCGCACCACCACCATCCAGTTCAAGAAGTACGGCGTCAGCCTGGACTTCACCCCGACCGTGCTGGGTGGCGGCCAGATCAGCATGCGCGTCCGCCCGGAGGTCAGCGAGCTGACCAACAACGGCGCCGTCGTGGTCGACTCCATCCGCATCCCCGGCCTGTCGGTGCGCCGCGCCGAGACGACCATCGAACTGGCCAGCGGGCAGAGCTTCGCCATCGCCGGCCTGCTCCAGAACAACACCTCGGCGACGCTGGACGCCGTGCCGGGGCTGGGCGACGTGCCGGTGCTGGGGGCGCTGTTCCACTCCAGCAAGTTCCGCCGCAACGAGACCGAGCTGGTCATCGTCGTGACCCCCTACCTCGTCCGCCCGGTGTCCGCCGCCAACGCGCTCTCCGCCCCGACCGACGGCTTCGTCGCGGCGACCGACGTGGAGCGCATCTTCCTGAACCGCGCCCAAAGCCTGCAGCCCCCGGTGGGCGGCAACAGCGCGGCCGGCACCGCCCCGCTGGCGATCGGGCCGGGCGCCGCCCGCCTGCACGGCGACGCCGGCTTCAGCCTCCAATGACCCCCTTCGCGGAGCACAGCGCCATGACCAGAGCCACGCCGCCCAGAGCCATGCGAACGCCGATGCTGCTTCTGCCACTCCTCACGGGTCTGCTGGGCGGCTGTGCTGTGCCGCAGACGCCCCCGCCGATGCCCGCCGCCCAAGTGCCCGCCGTGAGGGCGCTCAGCAACGCCGTCCCCTTCGCCATCGACCCGCGCAGCGGCGCCATCACGGCGCAGGAGCGCGACCGGGTGATCCGCACGGTGGCCGGGCTCGGCCGCGACACCACCCCCCACGTGACGGTCACCGGCCCGGCGCTCGCCACCCCGGCGCAGGCCGCCACCGTCTCCCTGCTGGGCGGGGCCGGCGTGCCGGCGGAGAACGTCACCTTCGCCCCCGACCAGACCGGCGCCCCGGCGCTCCAGGTGACCAGCTACGTCGCGCTGGCCCCGGACTGCGCGGCGTGGAGCGACATCTACAGCGGCTGGTACCAGAACAGCCCGACCGCGGCGCTGGGCTGCAGCAACCAGCGCAACCTCGCGCTGATGCTGGCCGACCCGCGCGACCTGATCCAGGGCCGCGACACCGTTCCCGCCGACGGCCAGCGCATGGCCGGCGCCGTCCAACGCTACCGCGCCGATCAGGTGAAGCCCTTCGTGAAGGGCAACACGTCCAGCGCCTTCGTGCTGGCCCCCGCCCTGAACGGAAGCCAGGAGGACCAATGAGCCTGCTCGCCACCCTGCTCGGTGAAGCGCCGTCGCCGGCCGACGCCGCCCGCGGCGCCGGTCCCCGCCTGCTCGCCTACGTCGCCGACACGGCCAGCGCCGCCTTGCTGACCCGCACCGCTCCGTCCCTGCTGCCCTGCGAGGTGCGGACCGGCGACATCCGCAGCGCCGCCCGCGATCTGGCGCGCCAGCGCTCGCCCGACCTGCTGCTCGTCGACCTGTCCGGCATCGCCGAGCCGCTGGCCGCCATGGAGGCGCTGGCCGGGGTCTGCGACCCGTCGGTGCGGGTGATCGCGGTCGGCGACAGCAACGACATCGGCCTCTACCGCGACCTGCGGCGGATCGGGGTCACCGACTATCTGTTCAAGCCGCTGTCCCGCGACCTGCTGGAGGGGGCGCTGCGCGCCGCCGGCGCTGGCGCCGTGGCCGACGAGGCGGCGGGCCGGCTGGGCAAGCTGGTGGCGGTGGTCGGTGCGCGGGGCGGCGTGGGGACGACCACGGTGGCGGTGCATCTCGGCTGCTGGCTGGCCGACGGGGCGCGCGGGCGCACGGCGCTGGTCGATCTCGACCTGCAGAACGGCACGGTGGCGCTGGCCCTCAACCTGCGGCCCGAGCCGGCGCTGCGCGAGGCGGTCGAGGCGCCCGACCGGGTGGACGACGTGTTCATGGAGCGCGCCATGGTCGCCGCCTCCGACCGGCTGTCCGTCCTGGCGGCGGAGGAGCCGGTGGAGGATGTGATCGACATCGCGCCGACCGCCGCCCTGTCGGTGCTGACCCGCCTCCAGGCCCGCCACAACTACGTCGTCGTGGACGCCGGCCGCGCCCAGGGCGGGGCCGCCCGCGCCGCGCTGGAGGCGGCGTCCATCGCCGTTCTGGTCGGCGACGCCAGCGTCGCGGGGTTGCGCGATCTGGTGCGGCTGCGCGCCGCCATCGCGCGCCGGGCCGGCGGCGGGCGTCTGGTCACCGTCCTGAACCGGCGCGGCGCCCCCGGCGAGCTTCCCGCGGCGGACCTGATGCGCACGCTGGGCGACCCGCCGGAGCACGCCCTGCCCTACCGCCCGGTGCCGCTGGCCTTCGCCGCGGGCGTCGGCGAGCCGGCCTTCCGCCATTGCCGCCGCTTCCGCGAGGCGATGGAGCGGCTGGGCGCCGACGTCGCCGGTCAGCCCGCCGCCCAGGACGGCCTGTTCCGCCGCTGGGTGCGGCGATGAGCACGTTGTTCGGCCGCAAGGCGGCCCCCCCCTCCCTGGCGGTCGCCAGCCCGCCCGCCGAGGAGCCGAAGCCCGCCGCCGCGCCGGCCCAGGCGCCGGCGGCGTCCGCCGCACCGCCGCCGCTGGCCGCTGTCCGCCCGGTCAACCGCTCGCTGAACGACATCCGGTCGCAGGTGCTGGCCCGCATCGACCCGGCGACCATCGCCGACATGCCGGCCGAAACGCTGCGCCCGCTGGTCGAGCGGCTGATCGACGACATCGCCACCACCAGCCGCAGCCAGCTGAACGGGCGCGAGCAGGCCACGCTGGCGACGGAGCTGGTCCACGACATGATCGGGCTGGGGCCGCTGGAGCCGCTGCTGGCCGACGACGCGATCACCGACATCATGGTCAACGGCCCGTCCCGCACCTTCGCCGAGCAGCGCGGCAAGCTGGTGGAGATGCCGGTGCGCTTCCGCGACGGCGGGCACCTGCTGAACATCGCGCAGCGCATCGCCTCGGCGGTCGGGCGGCGGGTGGACGAATCCAGCCCCATGGTCGACGCCCGGTTGGCCGACGGCAGCCGCGTCAACATCATCGTGCCGCCGCTGGCGCTCGACGGCGCCTGCATCTCCATCCGCAAGTTCGCCCGCCGCACCATCGGCTTCCGCGAGCTGGTGGAGTTCCGCAGCATGTCCGAACCGATGGCCCGCGCGCTGGAGATCATCGGGCGCTGCCGGCTGAACGTCATCATCTCCGGCGGCACCGGCTCGGGCAAAACGACGCTGCTCAACGCCATGTCCCGCCCCATCGAGGCGACGGAGCGCGTCATCACCATCGAGGACGCCGCCGAGCTCCAGCTCCAGCAGCCCCACGTCGTCCGGCTGGAGACGCGCCCGCCCAACCTGGAGGGCCAGGGGCAGGTGACGCAGCGCGACCTCGTCCGCAACGCCCTGCGCATGCGGCCCGACCGCATCATCATCGGCGAGGTGCGCGGGGCGGAGGCCTTCGACATGCTCCAGGCCATGAACACCGGCCATGACGGGTCGATGTCGACCATCCACGCCAACAACCCGCGCGACGCGCTGAGCCGCGTTGAGAACATGGTGCTGATGGCCGGGATGAACCTGCCCAGCCGGGCCATCCGCCAGCAGATCGCCGGGGCGGTCAACGTCATCGTCCAGGTCCAGCGCATGCGCGACGGCGTGCGCCGCATCACCCACGTCACCGAACTGGTCGGCATGGAGGGCGACGTGATCCTGACCCAGGACCTCTTCACCTTCGAGTTTCGCGGCGAGAACCGCGATGGGATCCTGGAGGGGCGCTACGCCGCCACCGGCCTGCGCCCGCGCTTCGCCGAACGGCTGGCCTATTTCGGGCAGGAGGCGGCCTGGAACGCCGCCACCACCGGCCAGTAACGGGGAAGGACACGCGATGGACCGCATCCAGGCCCTCCAGCTCGCCACCCTGCTCCTCGGCGTCGGGACGCTGCTCTTCGCCCTGTCCACCCTGCGCGCCTTCCGCCGCCGCAAGGCGCTGCGCCGCCGGCTGGCCGCCCTCTCGGCCGAGGCAAGGGCGGTGGTCGAGGACGGCAGCCCCGACATCACCGGCGCCGGCGCCCTGACCCTCGCCGACCGGGTGAAGCGGCGCATGTCGCGCTTCTACGCGCGGCGCCAGACCGTCTATCTGCCGCCGGGCATCCGGCTGTGGCGGGCGCTTCTGTACGCCGTGATCGCCGCCGGCCTGTGCTGGTGGCTGGGCGGGCCGGTGATGGGCGACGCGGGCGCCACGACCGCCGCCGCCGTGGCCCTGCTGGTCACCCCGCGCCTCGTCTTCGCTTCCAGCCGCCGCAAGACGCTGGAGGCGCTGATGAACCAGCTCCCCGATGCGATCAGCCTCGTCGTCCGCGCCACCCGTGCCGGCATCCCGGTCTCGGAAAGCCTGCGCATGGTCGGCACCGAGTTGTCCGAGCCGATCGCCCCGCTGTTCCGCCGCATCGTCGACGAGACGGCCATGGGCATCGACCTGGAAACCGTGCTGGCCCGCGCCGCGGCCAACGTCCGCCTGCCGGAGTTCCGCTTCTTCGTCGTCACCCTGCTGCTGCAGCGGGAAACCGGCGGCAACCTGACGGAGCCGCTGGAGAATCTGGCCGACATGATCCGCCAGCGCCGCCGCGTGCAGATGCGCACCCGCGCCCTGACCTCGGAAGCGCGCAGCTCCGCCGCCGTGCTGGCCGCCCTGCCCTTCCTGGCCGGCGGCGGCATGGCGATGCTGAACCCCGACTACGCGTGGCGGCTGATCGATGAGCCGAGCGGCCAGACGATGCTGGCGGTGGCCGGCGGGCTGCTGCTGGTCGGCGTCGGCTCCATGCAGCTCCTCATCCGGAGGACCCTGTCATGAGCGGCGGCGTGATGGGCGGCCTGATCCCGCCGCCGGTCCTTCTCGGCTTCGGCGTTCTGATGATCCTGACCGGTGTGGCCGGGCTGCGCTCCTGCGTGCTGCGCGAGCGGTTGCTGGCCCGGCTGGAGCGGCTGCGCGCCGGAACCGCGCCCGCCGCCCTGCCGGAGACCGAGCGCCGCAGCCTGCTGAGCCGGATCGGCGCCGGACTGGCCCGCACCCCGCTGATCGGGTCGGCCGACCGGGAGCGGATGCGCAAGAGCCTGATCGCCGCCGGTTACTCCCAGCCCGGCCACCTCTATTCGCTGCTCGGCATCAAGCTGCTGTGCATCGGCGCCGGGATGGCGCTGGTCCCGGCGGCGGCCGGCGACCTGCTGCCGTCGCTGATCGGCGCGCCGGGTGCGGCGGCGCAGGTGGTGGCCGGCGCCCTGCTCGGCTGGCGGCTGCCCGATCTGGCGCTGGGCCGGATGCGCGACCGCCGCCTGGAGGAGGTGCGCAACGGCCTGCCCGACGCGCTCGACCTGCTGGTGATCTGCGGCGAGGCCGGCCTCGGCCTGGAGGCGGCGGTCGACCGTGTGGCCCGCGAGGTGGCGACCGCCTACCCGGCGCTGAGCGCCGAGCTGTCGGCCACCGCGGCGGAGATGCGCGTGCTGTCCGACCGCGGCGGCGCCCTCAACAACTTGGCCGCCCGGCTGGACATGGAGGGCGTGCGCGGCATGGCGACGACGCTGATCCAGGCCATGCGCTACGGCACGCCGCTGGCTCAGGCGCTGCGCGTCCTGGCCGGGGAGATGCGCGCCCAGCGCCTCGCCCGGTTCGAGGAGAAGGCGGCCCGCCTCCCGGTGCTGCTGACCCTGCCCATGGTGGTCTTCATCCTGCCCTGCGTCTTCATCGTCGTCGGCGGCCCCGCCATGCTCGACGTCTCGCGCAGCTTCGACAGCGCCGGCAGCAGCCAGCAAGCCCATTCCAGCCAAACCCGTTCGAACCCGCCCCACAGCCAGACCAAGGGAGGTCAGCCATGATCGCCACCCCGTCCCCCCTCCCGTCCCGCCAGCGTACGACCCGCAAGCGCCTCTCCGGTCTGGGCCGTGCCGCGGCCGCCGCCCTCCTGCTGCTGTCGGTCAGCGCCTGTGCCAGCGCGCCGGGCGGCGGACCAGTGGGGTCGAAGAGCGGCCCGACCGCCAACGCCACGCTGGACGACAAGGCGCGCGTGCAGCTCCGCCTCGCCCGCGCCGCGCAGGAGGCCGGCAACACCGGCTCCGCGGTCCGCTTCTACCGGGCGGTTCTGGATCAGGCGCCGGGCCATGTCGGCGCCCTGCTCGGGCTGGGCGAAACCCTGTCGGAGAGCGGCTCCGCCGCCGACGCGGTGGTCGAGCTTCAGAAGGCCGCCGCCGCCGTACCCGACAATGTGGAGGTGCAGACGGCGCTGGGCCGCGCGCTGGTCCGCGCCAATCGGCCGGCCGACGCGCTGAACCGCTTCGACGCCCTGCTCCGCCGCAACGACGACGACCTGCGCGCCCGCCTGAACCGCGGCGTCGCCCTCGACCTCGCCGGACGGCACGCGGAGGCCCAGGGCGAATACCGCCACGTGCTGAAGGCCGAACCGAACAACGCCACGGCCATGGCCAACCTCGGCCTGTCGCTGGCGCTGAACGGCAGCGCGGAGGGCGTGGCGATCCTCGAAGGCCTCGTGCAAGGCGGGGTCGACTCTCCCCGCGTGCGCCAGAACCTCGCGCTGGCCTACGGGCTGAAAGGCGATCGGGAGGCGGCGGCCCGCGTGGCCCGGCTCGACCTCGACGACGCCAACGTCCGCTCGAACCTGGCCTTCTACGAGACGGCGCGCCAGTTCGTCGCCTTCAAACCGTGAGGCGGCCCCATGCGCAGCGCCCGCCGCAGCCGCCCCTTCCTTCGCCCCCTGCGTGACCGCCGGGGCCTGACCACGCTGGAGTTGGCGATCGTCTCCCCGGCGCTGATCGCCGGCATGATCGCGCTGGCCGAGGTGTCCTACTCGCTGACCGTGGACGGCCTGCTCAACCACGCCGCCCGCGCCGCCGCCCGCAGCGGCTTCACCGGAGAGCTGGCGACCGGCTTCACCGACCGCCGCGCCCAGGTCTGCGACACGGTGTACCGCTTGACCAGCCGGGTGCTCGACCAGAGCCGCCTGTCGGTGCGCAGCCACAGCTACGCCTCCTTCACCACGCTGGGCCAGATCAACGGCGGGGTTCCGCCCTCCACCTCGCTCACCGACCTGAATTGCGGCTCCACCGACTGGGACGCCAATCAGACCGGGACGGCGCTGGGCGGCAGCGGGCAGGTGGTCGTCTACACGCTGCGCTACACCCAGCCGGTGCTGACCGGGCTGGGCGCCACGGTCCTGGGACGGGCGGAGCTGATCCACGAGGCCCGGCTGGCCGTGCGCAACGAACCCTTCATGGTGGGGGAGTGACCGTCATGATGGAGACACAGGTCCCGAAATCCCGGCGCCGGCCCCTGCCACGCGACCGCCGCGGCGTCGCGGCGCTGGAGATGGCGCTGCTGGCGCCGGTCCTTCTGCTGCTGGTCACCGCCACGGTGGACGTGGTGCGCTACGTCAGCATCACCCTGACCCTGAACCGCACCGCCGCCAACGTCAGCGACATCGCCACCCAGTTCGACAAGCTGCGCGCCGGCATGACCGTGGTGAAGGGGAACGAGGTCGGCGTGCTGTTCCTCGCCGCGACGGAGGTCGCCCAGCCGCTGGACCTGATGGCCGGCGGTCAGGTGATCGTCACCTCGGTCGCCAACATGGGCCAGGGATCGCGGGTGATGTGGCAGGAACGGGCCGGCACCGGCTCCGCCATCAGCCACTACGGCGCCGCGGGCGGGGCGGCCACGCTGCCGCCCGGCTTCACCCAGCGGCCCGGCGACAACGCCATCTTCACCGAGCTGTTCTACCGCTTCACCCCCTATCTGCTGAGCGGACCGTGGCTCGGCGACGCCGGGACCTCCACGACGCTCTACGCCAGCGCCGTCTACCAGCCCCGGCTCGGCACGCTCACCACGCTGGAGACCGGGCCATGAGAACACGCCTCCTGACCGCCGCCCGCCTGCTCGCCTCACTGGGCGCCATCTCTCTGGGCACGGTGACGCGGGACCGCCGGGGCGCCACCGCGCTGATGTTCGCCGCCGCCGCGGTGCCCCTGCTGGGCATGGTCGGGCTGGCGGTGGATTACGGGCGGGCCTTCCTCGTGCAGTCGCGGCTTCAGACCGCCATCGACGCCGGGGCGCTGGCCGCCGGCAAGATGCTGAACTCCACGGCGGACGCGCAGAGCGACATCGCCATGTTCGTCGCGGCCAACCTGCCGCCGGGCTTCCTGGGGGCGGCCATCGGCACCCCGGCGGTGACCCTGGACCAGACGAACCAGCGCGTCGGCGTGTCGGTCACCGCCACCCTGCCGACGACCTTCCTGCGGGTCCTGCAGGTGAACGAGCTGACCATCTCCGTCACCAATCAGGTGCAGCGCGCCAACGCCGGGCTGGAACTGGCGCTGGTGCTCGACGTCACCGGCTCCATGGCGACCAACAACCGCATCGGGGAGTTGCGCAGCGCCGCCACCGACCTCGTCAACATCCTGTTCGGGCCGGGCAGCACGCCGCCGAAGAATCTGTGGGTCTCCATCGCCCCCTACGCGGCGGAGGTCAACATCGGCAAGACCCGAACCAACTGGCTGGCGGCGGGCAGCTACGACGCCACCAAATGGGCCTCCCAGGGCTGGCGCGGCTGCGTCCTGGCGCGCACCCAGCCGCAGGACCAGACCGATACCCCGCCGGCCTCCGCTCCCTTCAAGCCCTTTTGGTACCCGAACAACCAGTACAACGGGACCAACAACGACAACCCCTGGACCCCGAACACCATCACCGACGACGGCACCTACCGCCAGACCAACGACATGGCCGGACCGAATCTCGGCTGCCCGCCGCCGATCATGGCGCTGACCAACGACCGCTCGGCGCTGCTCGCCAAGATCGCCGGGCTGAAGCCGGTGAACCGCGGCGGCACCATGGCGAACCAGGGGCTGCAGGCGGGATGGTTCACCCTGTCGCCGAAGTGGCGCGGCTTGTGGGGCGGCACGACGCCGGACACGCTGCCGCTCGATTACGGCATGCCCGACATGTCCAAGGCGGTCGTCCTGCTGACCGACGGCAACAACGAATGGTTCAAGTACAAGCCGCAGGGCGACTACACCAGCTACCAGCGCCTCAGCGACGGGCTGCTGGGCACCACCGACACCAATCAGGTGACGACGGCGATCAACAACCGCATGCTGACACTGTGCAGCAACATGAAGGCGGCGGGGATCACCCTCTTCACCATCACCGTCGGCGACAGCGCCAGCAGCGCCACCCGCACCCTCTACGAAAGCTGCGCCTCGCCCGGCCCGAACCATTATTTCGACAGCCCGACGCCGGCCGACCTGCAGGCGGTGTTCCGCACCATCGCCGGCCAGCTCAGCAACCTGCGGATCATCCAATGACCGGGATGCCGATGAATGGGGGACGCTGAACGGCCGGCACCATGGCCGTGGGCGGTATGGCGGAGACAGCGGTTTATGACCTATTGCGCATTGGTCCGCTGCCGCCCGATGGGCTACAGGACTCAGGACCGTGCAGACAAGAGGCCCGCCCGTCATGTCCCAGACCTTCCCCCAGACCTTTCATGTGATCGTTGCCGAGGATGACCCCGTCGTCGCGGTCACCATTGCCGAAACCCTGGAGGAACGCGGCTTCCGCGTGACCATCGGGCGCAACGGGTTCGATGCCTTCAAGATCGACCAGAACGATCCCGCCGACATCCTGATCACCGACCTGCGCATGCCGCACTTCGACGGCACCAGCCTGATCGCCCGCATGCAGGAGCAGCGCCCCGAGCTGCCCATCCTGGTCACCACCGGCTACAGCGACAACCTGCCCAAGGAGGAGCCGGGCCAGCTCTCCGTCGTCCAGAAGCCCTTCTCCGAGGACAGCATCGTCCGGGCGGTGCAGAGCCTGCTCGGGGTCGCCTGAGAGGGGGACGCAAAAAACTTCGCCGCCCGGTGAAGTTCCTGCTTGCGCTGCGCCGCTGGGACCCGTATAAGCCGGCCTCCGTTCCGGATTAGCTCAGTCGGTAGAGCAGCGGACTGTTAATCCGCGTGTCGCTGGTTCGAGTCCAGCATCCGGAGCCATATTGCGGGTGTAGCTCAGTTGGTTAGAGCGCCGGCCTGTCACGCCGGAGGCCGCGGGTTCAAGTCCCGTCACTCGCGCCACATTGCGGGCGTAGCTCAGGGGTAGAGCACAACCTTGCCAAGGTTGGGGTCGAGGGTTCGAATCCCTTCGCCCGCTCCAGTTTCGGGGCACGACAGTGTCTGCGGGGGCCGCTTGTTCAGCAAGCGGCCCCTCGTCGTTTCAGGCGTCGTTCGGGACCAACCCCTCCCTGTCCCGCTCAGCCGAAATAGGCCGATGGCGTCACGCCCAGCGTCCGCTTGAACAAGGCGATGAAGGCGCTGACGCTGTCGTAGCCGAGGTCGATGGCCACGGTCGTCACCGGCGCGCCCTCGGCCAGCATCTCCAGCGCACGCATCAAGCGCGCCCGCTGCCGCCAAGCGGTGTAGCTGTGCCCCGTCTCCGCCACGAAACGGCGGCTCAGCGTCCGCTCGGACACGCCCGCCCAGGAGGCCCAGGCGTCCATGCCGCGCCGATCCCCGGGATCGTCGAGCAAGGCCCGGGCGATCCGCAGAAGGCGCGGGTCGCGTGGCATGGGCAGGGTGAAGGGGTCGATGGGCGACGCCCTGAGTTCGTCGAGGAGGACCATGGCAAGGCGCCATTGCGCCTCGTCCATCTCCCACCCTTGCCATCCCGAGGCGCGTATCACCGCCTCGCGCAACAGGCCGGACACCTTGATGATGCAAGGCCGGGACGGCAGCGTCGCGCAGGCGGCTTCCGCGATGTAGCAGCTCCATCCCTCGACGGCCCCGTGGGTGTAGCCGTGGTGCGGCTGGTGGGGCGGAAGCCAGACCGCATGCTCGGCGGGAACCACCCAGGTGTCCGTCTCCGTGCCGATGGTGAGCAGGCCACGGCGCAGACCGGAGAGTTGGCCGCGCGGGTGGCTGTGCAGCCCCAGCGCGCGATGTTCGGCCTGCGTTTCGTAGATGGCGACGATGATCGGGTCGCGCGCATCACCCGCGGCGAAGGCGAACCGCTCCTCGGACATGGCGTCAACCCGCTATCGAATGGCCGCCATAGCTTAGCGCTGCCTTCGGTCGCCCGCTAGACTGCTCGCGACAGGAGAAAGCCATGCCCCCACCGAATCCCCCCTCCCCCACGCCCGACCTCGATCGGCTTTATGACCCGCCCATGGAGCATGTCCAGAAAGCGGTCATGACGGAGTTGGTCTCCTTCCACGCCGATTACCTCGCCAAGGCCACCTTCTTCTGCCTTGCAACCGGTCGCGCTGCGGGTCTGGACGCCTCGCCGCGCGGCGGCCCGCCGGGATTCGTCAGAATGCTCGATGCCAAGACCGTCGCCTTCGCCGACTGGCCTGGCAACAACCGGATCGAGTCCATGCGCAACCTGCTGGAGGACGACCGCTTGGCGATGCTCTTCCTGTTCCCCGGCCTGGACGTCTTCATGCGGATCAATGGGCGCGGCCGTGTTTCGGACGATGCGGATCTCCGCGCCGGCCTCGCCGAGGGGACAAAAATTCCCAAGACGGCCATCGTCGTGAGCGTGGACGAGGTGCTGTTCCACTGCGGCAAGGCGGTGAACCGGGCCAGGCTGTGGGCTCCGGAATCGCGGATCGGGCGCAGCGCGCTTCCAACCCCCGGCCAGATGCTCGCCGCCATGACCAGGCAGGACGCCTCCGCCGCGGAGGCCATCGATGCGCACTACGACCATGCGATGCGAAACGACCTCTACGGCTGAGGCGCAGGGCGACAGAAACGCCCCCGGCCGGACACGACGAAAAGCCGGCGCTTTCCGTTCGGAAAGCGCCGGCTTTGTCGTTCATGAAGCCGATTGTCAAGCGTGTGTGAAACCGTGTCCGTCCGTGTCCGTTTTGGTTTGGCGTGTGCCGTGGTGACCTGGCGGCGACCTACTCTCCCACGTCT
>NZ_VITH01000008.1 GCF_007827815.1 Azospirillum brasilense | reverse complement strand
ATCAGCACCTTCTCGGCACCCGCTTCCAGGTGCTTGGCGGCGTCGGCGCGCTTGGTGAAGATGCCCGAGCATTCCATGGCGATCTGGATGCCCAGATCCTTCCACGGCAGCTTGGCCGGGTCACGCTCCTGCACGACCTTGATCGAGTGGCCGTTGACGATCAGCTCGCCGTCGCGGGTCTCGATGGTGCCGGGGAAACGGCCGTGGACGCTGTCGTACTTCAGCAGGTGGGCGTTGGCCTTGAGGTCGGCCAAGTCGTTGATCGCCACGACCTCCACGTCGTTGCGGCCGCTCTCGTAGATGGCCCGCAGAACCAGACGGCCGATGCGGCCAAAACCGTTGATCGCTACCCGAACAGCCATTGTTTTTCCTCCAGTCTGGCATTCCCCGACCCCGAACCATCCGGCTTGGGGCGGTCACTCCCGGCCCCGGATGTGTGGTCCGGGGCGGCAATTGTCAGCCCCGGACCGTCGGCCCGGAGCCCGATCCCACGAAGGCTCGCTCTTTTACAGGCGCGCCTTCGCCGCGGCGACCACGGCCTCGGCGGTGATGCCGAAGTGCTTGTAGAGTTCCTGATAGGGAGCCGACTCGCCGAAGCCGCTCATGCCGACGAATGCGGTGGCCGTGGCGCCCGGATAGCCGAGCCAGCGGTCCCAGCCCTGGCGGATGGCCGCCTCGACCGCGACGCGGACGCCGCTGCCGAGCACGGAGGCCTTGTAGGCGTCGTCCTGCGCTTCGAACAGCTCGAAGCTCGGGATCGACACCACGGCGGCGCCGATGCCCTCGGCCTGCAGCGCCTTGCGGGCCTCGGCGGCCAGCGAGACTTCCGAGCCGGTGGCGAGCAGCGTCACCTTGCGCTCGCCCTCGGCCTCCTGGATCACGTAGCCGCCGCAGGCGGAACGGTTCTCCGCCGCGTGCTCGGTGCGCAGGGTCGGCACGTTCTGGCGGGTCAGCGCCAGGACGGACGGGCCGTTGACGCGCTCCAGCGCGATCTGCCAGCACTCCGCGGTCTCCACGGCGTCGGCCGGGCGCAGGGTCAGCAGGTTCGGGATGGCGCGCAGGGCGGCCAGATGCTCCACCGGCTGGTGGGTCGGGCCGTCCTCGCCGAGGCCGATCGAGTCGTGGGTCATCACGAAGATCGAGCGCTGCTTCATCAGCGCGGCGAGACGGATCGACGGGCGGCAGTAGTCGGCGAACTGCATGAAGGTGCCGCCGTAGGGAATGACGCCGCCGTGCAGCGCCATGCCGTTCATGACGGTGGCCATGCCGTGCTCGCGCACGCCGTAGCGGACGTAGCGGCCGTTGAACTCACCGCGGCCCTTCACGTCGGCGGTGTTCTTCGCCTTGGTGTTGTTCGACGGGGTCAGGTCGGCGGAGCCGCCGATCATCTCCGGCACCGCCGGGACCAGGACGTCGAGCACGTTGCCCGAGGCGACGCGGGTCGCCCAGCTCGGCTTGTCCTCCGACAGCTTCTTCTTGAAGGCGGCGATCAGCTCGTCCAGGCCGGCGGGAACGCCACGGTCCATGGCCGCCTCGAACGCCTTGCGGGCGGACGGGTCCATCGCCGCGACGCGCTGCGCCCAGTCGGCGTAGGCGGCGTCGGCGCGGGTGCCGGCGGCGCGCCAGGCGTCCAGCACGTCCTGCGGGACGACGAAGGCCTCGTGCGGCCAGCCGAGATTCTCACGGGTGGCGGCCACCTCGTCGGCGCCCAGCGGCGAGCCGTGGCAGCCGTGGGTGTTGGCCTTGTTCGGGGCGCCCTTGCCGATGATGGTGCGGCAGGCGATCAGCGTCGGCTTGTCGGAGGTCTGGGCGGCCTCGATGGCCTTGGCGACGGCGTCCGGATCGTGGCCGTCGACGGCCGTCGTGTTCCAGCCGTAGGAGCGGAAGCGGGCCGGCGTGTCGTCGGTGAAGCTGAGGTCGGTCGAGCCGTCGATGGAGATGTGGTTGTCGTCCCACAGCACGATCAGGCGGTTCAGCCCGAGATGGCCGGCCAGCGAGCAGGCCTCGTGGCTGACGCCCTCCATCAGGTCGCCGTCCGAGGCGATGACGTAGGTGAAGTGGTTGATCAGGTCGTCGCCGAAGCGGGCGTTGGTGATCCGCTCCGCCAGGGCGAAGCCGACGGCGGTGGAGACGCCCTGGCCCAGCGGGCCGGTGGTCATCTCGATGCCGAGGGAGGGGTCGACCTCGGGGTGGCCCGGCGTCAGGCTGCCGAGCTGGCGGAAGCGCTTCAGCTCGTCGATGGTCATCCGCTCATAGCCGGTCAGGTAGCCCAGCGAGTAGATCAGCATCGAGCCGTGGCCGGCCGACAGGATGAAGCGGTCGCGGTCGGCCCAGGCCGGCTGCTTCGGGTTGAACTTCAGGAAGCGCGTGAACAGCACCGTGGCCACGTCGGCCATGCCCATCGGCATGCCGGGGTGGCCGGACTTCGCGGCCTCCACCGCGTCCATGGACAGCGCGCGGATGGCGTTCGCCATGGTGGTGATGGGGGCGGGCGGGGTGGCGGCGGAAGCAGCGGACATCGGGCAGGGTTCCTGAAGAATGTTCCCGTGGGCAGGCGGGCAGCGGGGCCGAATGGGGTCGGGCAACACCGATTGGGCGGGAAACAAGGCTTCCCGCAGGACGCGCGCACCATGCAGAACCCGTGTGCGCAGGTCAACCCGGGAATGGGGATGGCGGTCCGGCTTCCGGCGCATTGTGACGGCGCCATTTCCACCGTGAACTGCGGCGTAATTCCGGTTGACGGGGCGGCGTGGCCGGCCCAACTGTAGCGCTCGGCATTTTATGCATGTGCGAACATGCGGCCCGCCCGCCGTCCATCCGTCCGTCAAGGTTCCCCCGCCCATGGATTCCCTGAAAGCCTCGCTCGACCGCCTCTCCAAGGCCGTGGATCGTCTGGAGCATGCCGCGTGCGCCCGCGAGGAACGGGTGGCCAAGCGCGAGCAGGAGCTGAGCGAGTCCCTGCGCGAGGCGCGCATCGAACAGGCGCGCGCCCAGGAGAACGCGGAAACCGTGTCGAAGCGTCTGGAGGCGGCCATTGGTCGTCTCGAAGCGGTTCTGGAGAATTAAGCCATGGCCCAGGTGGACATCGAGGTGAACGGGCGTGCCTACCGCGTCTTCTGCCAGGACGGCCAGGAGGCCCGCCTGCGTGAGCTGGCCGGCTTCGTGGACGCCAAGCTGAAGCAGGTGACCGGCGGCGGGAAATCCGGGTCGGAGGCGCAGATGCTCGTGCTGACCGCCATCGTCATGGCCGACGAGATGCAGGACGTCATGGCCGGCCGCGGCCTCGCCCCGCTGTCCACGGTCAATGAGGCCGAGGTGGCCGCCGCCGTGGACAATGTCGCTTTGCGCATCGAAGAGGTTGCCGCGCGGCTCGAGCGCGCTTAAGTTAGTGAATGGAAGGTCGCTGCCTGGTTCGTCAGGTCGCAATAATCCCCAGGGCCGATAATCTTAGACTCTCGGGAGCTGTCCCTGTCCGGACCCTGGTCCGGTTACACGGCGCCCACCTGCTCTGCAGGTCATGGAGGATAAGCAATGCCAACGGCCAAGGCGGCACCTTCCGCCTTTCCCCCGAATTTCCCCGACCTTTCCAGGCGACGATGACCGACCCGCGCGCGGCCAAGGATGCCGCCCGAGCCCAGGCGCGCGCCCGGCGCGATTCCCTCAGCGACGACCGGATGCGCGCTTTTGCCGCGGATGCCCTGCGCGACCGCTTCCTGGAGGCGCTGGTCCGGCCGGGGATTCTCCCCGATGGGCCGGTCGCCGGCTATTGGCCGCTCGGTTCGGAACTCGACGCGCGGCCTTTGCTGCTCCATCTTAGATCGGGTGGGATCAAGGCGGGCGGGCGCTCCATCGCGCTTCCGGTGTCCGGGCCGCGCGGGCAGGCGCTGACCTTCCGCGACTGGGACCCGGCGCTGCCGTTGGCCGCCGGCCGCTACGGCATCCAGGAGCCGGGCGCCGACCGGCCCGAGGTCGTGCCGGCGGTGCTGCTGGTGCCGATGCTGGCCTTCGACCGCAGCGGGCATCGGCTGGGCTACGGCGCCGGCTACTACGACCGGACGCTGGACGCCTTGCGCGCGATCCGCCCGGTCCTGGCGGTCGGCATGGCCTTCGCCGCTCAGGAGATGGACGCGGTGCCCCATGGGGCGCACGATGAGCGGCTCGATTGGATTCTGACGGAGCGCGAGACGCTCCGCTTTGCGCAGTGAAGGTTGGGGACGATGCGGCTTTTGTTTCTCGGTGATGTGGTGGGGCGGTCGGGACGCGACGCGGTGATCGCGCACATGCCGACATTGCGCGAGCGGCTCGACCCCGACCTGACCGTGGTCAACGGCGAGAACGCCGCCGGCGGCTTCGGCATCACCGTGAAGATCGCCGAGGAGTTCTTCGCCGCCGGCGTCGACGTGGTGACGCTGGGCAACCATTCCTGGGACCAGAAGGAACTGGTCGCGGCGATCGACCAGCAGCCGCGCATCATCCGCCCGCTGAACTACCCGGAAGGGACGCCGGGGCGCGGCTTCGTGCTGCTGCAGGCGCGGGGCGGGCGCAAGGTGCTGGTCATGAACGTGATGCTGCGCCTGTTCATGGACCCGATGGACGACCCCTTCGTGGCGGTGGACCGGGTGCTGCGCGCCCACCGGCTGGGCCCCAACGGCGCCGACGCCATCCTGGTCGACGTCCATGGCGAGGCGACCAGCGAGAAGATGATCATGGGCCATTTCTGCGACGGCCGCGCCTCGCTGGTGGTCGGCACGCACAGCCATGTCCCGACGGCGGACCATGTGGTGATGAGGGGCGGCACCGCCTATCTGACCGACGCCGGCATGTGCGGCGACTACGACAGCGCCATCGGCATGAAGAAGGAAGTCGCCATGGCCAAGCTGATCCGCAAGCTGCCGACCGAGCGATTGAGCCCGGCGGAAGGCGAGGGCACCGTCTGCGGCTGCTACGTCGAGACGGACGACCGCACCGGCCTCGCGACCAGCATCCAGCCGGTTCGGTTGGGCGGGCGGCTGAGCCAGTCCATGCCGGTCCGGGGCTGAGCGGCGCCGCCGGTTCCGGTTCCGCGGGGCGCAAAAGGGGCGCCCCAATACTGCCATATTGACTTTCTATATGGGTAGGTGTCGTCTCCGGCGCCGAAGGCGTGCGGTGGCGCACAAAGGCTGGTACATGTGTCCCACCGCTTTCCAAGCTGTTTCACAAGACCTTTGTCTCTTTGAATCCATCTGGGGCTCGTTCGACGCATGGCCGGTCATAGCCAATTCAAGAACATCATGCACCGCAAAGGCGCGCAGGACGCCAAGCGGTCGAAGATCTTCAACAAGCTCGCCCGCGAGATCACCGTGGCGGCCAAGGGCGGCCTGCCGGACCCGGCGGCCAACCCGCGCCTGCGCGCCGCGATCACCGCGGCCCGCGTGCAGAACATGCCGCGCGACCGCATCGACCGCGCGATCAAGCAGGGCACGCCCGGCGGTGGCGACGACGCGAACTACGACGAGGTGCGGTACGAGGGCTACGGTCCCGGCGGCGTCGCGCTGATCGTCGAGGCGCTGACCGACAACCGCAACCGCACGGCGTCGGAAGTGCGCTCGGCCTTCACTAAGTACGGCGGCTCGCTGGGCGAGACGAACTCGGTCAGCTTCATGTTCAGCCGCGTCGGCGCGATCTACTACCCGGCCGCCGCCGCGGCTGCGGACGCCGTGTTCGAGGTGGCGCTTGAGGCCGGTGCCGAGGACGTGGCGTCCGACGAGAACGGTCACGAGGTCACCACCACGGTGGAGAATTTCGCGATCGTGCGCGACGCGCTGGAGGCCAAGTTCGGCGGTGCGGAAAGCGCGCGCCTGACCTGGAAGCCGCTGAACACCGTCGCCCCGTCCGAGGACGCCGCCGCCAGCCTGATGAAGCTGCTGGACGTGCTGGAGGACAACGACGACGTCCAGACCGTCGAAGGCAACTTCGACATCTCCGACGAGCTGATGCAGAAGCTGACGGCCTGATTTCAGGCCGCGGAGCGGAGGGAACCGGGGTGCTTGGGCAGGCCGGAAGGAGCGGGGCGGCGCAGCAGCCGCCCGTACGCCTGTTGGGGCTGGACCCCGGCCTCCGCCACACCGGCTGGGGCGTCATCGACGTGTCCGGCAACCGGCTGACCCATGTGGCGGACGGCGCCGTCCATTCCGACGGCGACCGTCCGCTGGCCGAACGGCTGTGCCAGATCCACGACGCGCTGACCCAGGTGCTGGAGCGCTACCGCCCCGACGAGGCGGCGGTGGAGGAGACCTTCGTCAACAACAACGCGGTCTCCACGCTGAAGCTGGGGCAGGCGCGGGCGGTGGCCCTGCTGGTCCCGGCGCTGGCCGGGCTGTCGGTGGCGGAATACGCCAACAACATGGTGAAGAAGGCCGTGGTGGGGCAGGGCCGGGCCGACAAGACGCAGGTTCAGGCCATGGTGCGCCTGCTGCTTCCCGGCTGCACCATCACCACGCCGGACGCCGCGGACGCGCTCGCCGTGGCGATCTGCCACGCGCATCACCGCGCGAGCTGGCAGATGTGGCGGCGGGGGGGTGACCAATCCCTCTCCCGCCCCGGGAGAGGGTGGCCCGAAGGGCCGGGTGAGGGGGATGCGCGGCGCGGTGCGTCCGGCACACGCGCAACCCCCTCACCCCAACCCTCTCCCCAGAGGGGAGAGGGAGTATTGTTGCCGGTAGCAAAGGACAAGCCGGCGCCTTTGCACACCAATCGAGCCGTGCAAATGCGGCGCGATTCCACCGAGGTGGAAAAGATCGTATGGCAACGTTTGCGGAACGCGCAGATGGGGGCCAAATTCCGTCGGCAGGAACCCATTGTCGGCTTCATCGTAGATTTTGTCGCGCACGACCATCGGTTGGTGATCGAACTGGACAGCGGACAGCACGCCGATCAGGCGCCCTATGACGAGCGCCGGACGCGCATGCTGGAACAGGCCGGTTTCCGCGTGCTGCGCTTCTGGAACAACGACGTGAACGACAATCTGGAAGGCGTTCTCGAAACCATCCGCACGGCGCTTTCCGCGACCACCGTGTTGCGCCGTGATCCCCTCCAGCGTTTGAGGGACAAGGAGAATTCCCCATGATCGCCAAGCTCACCGGTGTCGTGGATTCGGTCGGGACCGACTGGGTGGTGGTGGACGTCAACGGGGTCGGCTATCAGGTCGCCTGCTCCAACCGCACGCTGTCGCGCATGGCGGTGGGGGAGCGGCGGGCGCTGGTCGTCGAGACCTTCATCCGCGACGACCGGATCACCCTCTATGGCTTCG
The DNA here is from genome assembly GCF_007827815.1 of Azospirillum brasilense. Lineage (GTDB taxonomy): Bacteria > Pseudomonadota > Alphaproteobacteria > Azospirillales > Azospirillaceae > Azospirillum > Azospirillum brasilense_C. The sequence continues at coordinate 401,621 of NZ_VITH01000008.1, read as the reverse complement.
CCGATGCCGGCGAGCGCGACTGGTTCCGGCTGCTGACCACCATCCAGGGCGTCGGCTCGCGCCTCGCTTTGTCGATTCTCGGCGTGCTCGATCCCGACCAGCTCACCCGCGCCATCGCGGCGCAGGACAAGACGGCGCTCACCCGCGCCGACGGCGTGGGGCCGAAGGTGGCCGCGCGCATCGTCAACGAGTTGAAGGACAAGGTGGGCAACCTCACCCTCGGCGCCTCGGCCGCCGCCCCGGCGGCGGGCGGCAAGGCGGCGCCGGCGGCGGGCGGCCCCGACAACATGGTCATGGCGGACGCCGTCTCGGCCCTCGTCAACCTCGGCTACGGGCGATCTGAGGCGTTCGGCGCCGTCGTGGCCGCCGGGCGCAAGCTGGGCGACGGGGCCGGCGTGTCGGAGCTGATCCGCCATGGCCTTAAGGAACTCAGCCAATGACCGCCGACCAGAACGGCTCCGATCCCGACCGGCTGGTGCAGCCGGGGCGGGGCGCCGGCGATTCCGGCGAAGCCTCGATCCGCCCTCTCTCGCTCGCCGAGTTCATCGGCCAGCGGCAGGCGCGCGAGAACCTGTCGATCTTCATCCAGGCCGCCCGTTCCCGCGGCGAGGCGCTGGACCATGTGCTGCTGTTCGGCCCGCCGGGCCTGGGCAAGACGACGCTGGCCCAGATCGTCTCGCGCGAGCTGGGGGTGGGCTTCCGCGCGACCTCCGGTCCGGTCATCGCGCGGGCCGGCGACCTCGCCGCTCTGCTGACCAACCTGCAGCCGCACGACGTCCTCTTCATCGACGAGATTCATCGCCTTAATCCCGCCGTGGAAGAGGTGCTCTATCCCGCCATGGAGGATTTCCAGCTCGACCTCATCATCGGCGAAGGCCCGTCGGCGCGGTCCATCCGGATCGACCTGCCGCCCTTCACGCTGGTCGGCGCGACCACGCGCTCGGGCCTGATCACGCGCCCTCTGCGCGAGCGGTTCGGCATCCCCGTGCGGCTGCAGTTCTACGAGCCGGACGAGCTGGAGCTGATCGTCCGCCGCGCCGCGGCCGTGTTCAACATGCTCATCACGCCGGAAGGGGCGCGGGAGATCGCCAACCGCTCGCGCGGGACGCCGCGCGTGTCGGGGCGGCTGCTGCGCCGGGTGCGCGACTTCGCCTCGGTGGCCGGCGTGCCGGAGGTGGACGCGCGCATCGCCGACGCCGCCCTGACCCGGCTGGAGGTCGACCGGCTCGGCCTCGACAGCATGGACCGGCGCTATCTCGGCATCATCGCCAACAACTACAACGGCGGCCCGGTGGGCGTGGACACGCTGGGCGCAGCGCTCGGCGAGCAGCGCGACGTGCTGGAGGAGGTGGTGGAACCCTACCTGATCCAGCAGGGCTTCCTGCAGCGCACGCCGCGCGGGCGCATGCTGACCGACCAGGGCTTCCGCTATCTCGGCCTCAACCCGCCGTCGGCGCCGACCCGCCAGTTCGACCTGCTGGACCGGCTGTCGGAGGCCAACCCGGACCCGGAGGACGGCGATGTCTGACGGCCTTGGGGCGGCAAATCTCTCGGGCTGGTTTGACGAGAACGCGCAGCACAGGCTGCGCTTGCGGGTCTACTACGAGGACACGGACGCCGGGGGGCTGGTCTATCACGCCAACTACCTGCGCTTCTTCGAGCGGGCGCGCACCGAGATGCTGCGGCTGACCGGATTCACCAACGCCGGGCTGGCCGAAAGCGACGGTGTGTCATTTGCGGTACGACGGGCGGAGATCGATTTTGTCGCTCCCGCAAAGCTCGAGGATACGCTTGAAGTGGTGACGCGAATCACCGATACCGGCGGTGCCTCCTTCGCAGTTGCACAACTTGCCCGTCGCGACGGTCGCGACCTCGCGCGGGCGGAGATTCAACTGGCGATGATCAATTTGACCGGTAACCGGGCCGGACGTCCCGCGCGCCTTCCGGCGCCGGTCCGCGAGGCGCTCATCGATTTGTACAAAAGGCAGAAGCGAGACTGACTGCGATGGATCTGAATTCCGCCCAGGTGGTCGGGGCCGCGGCGAAGGCTCACGACATCACGATGTGGGGCCTGTTCTGGCAGGCCGACCTGATCGTCAAGGTCGTGATGCTGATGCTGCTGGTTGCCTCGGTGTGGTGCTGGGCCATCATCATCGAGAAGCTGATGCGCATCCGCCGCCTGAACGCGCAGGCGGACGCCTTCGAGGAGAGCTTCTGGTCCGGCGGCTCGCTGGACGCGCTGTACGACCGCATCGGCCAGAATCCGGCCGACCCGATGTCGGCGACCTTCGCCGCCGGCATGCGCGAGTGGCGCCACGCCGCCGACCGCGGCATCGGCTCCATGAAGGGCTCGCTGCAGCAGCGGGTCGAGCGCGTCATGTCGGTGACCATCGGGCGCGAGATGCTGCGCGCCGAGCGCTACATGACCTTCCTGGCGTCGGTCGGTTCGACGGCCCCCTTCATCGGCCTGTTCGGCACGGTGTGGGGCATCATGAACTCCTTCACCTCCATCGCCGCGTCGGGCAACACCAGCCTCGCCGTCGTCGCCCCCGGCATCGCCGAGGCGCTGTTCGCCACGGCGCTGGGTCTCGTGGCCGCCATTCCCGCCGTGATCTCGTACAACAAGTTCACCACCGACCTCGGGCGCTACGCCGACCGGCTGGAGACCTTCTCGGGCGAGTTCTCGGCGATTCTGTCGCGCCACCTCGAGGAGCGGGGAGCCGCCTGACATGGGAGCCCAGCTCGCAGGAAAGGGCGGCCACGGTCGGGGCCGCCGCCGCGGATACCGCGCGATGGCCGACATCAACATGACGCCCTTCATCGACGTCATGCTGGTGCTGCTGATCGTCTTCATGGTCGCGGCACCGCTGCTGACCGTCGGCGTGCCGGTGGATCTGCCGAAGACCAACGCCGCCCCGCTGGAGGCGCAGAAGGACCCGCTGTTCGTGACCGTGCAGTCCGACGGCCGGGTCTATGTGCAGGAGACGGCGGTGGAGACGGCCAACATGGTGCCGCTGCTGATCGCCGTCACCAACAACAACCCAGACGCCCGCATCCTGGTGCGCGGCGACGCGAAGATCGCCTACGGCAAGATGCTGGAGGTGATGGGCACCATGAGCGCCGCCGGCTTCAAGAAGGTCGGGCTGGTCGCCGAAATGCCCAGCGGGCCGGGCGCCACCGGGCCGCGTGTCGGCGGCTCGGCGCAGCGCTGAGACGCCACGGCGAGTTGAAGGCTGACCCATGCGCAAACCCCTGATCGCCTCGGCAACGCTGCACGTCGCGCTGGTCGCGCTGTTCGTGCTCGGCATGCCGCCCAGCGATCGCAAGCTGGACATCCCCGAGTCCATCCCGATCGAGATCGTGGACATGGGCGAGGTGACCCAGGCCGCGCGCGTCGACAAGGGCGAGCCCAAGCCGTCGGCGCCCAAGCCGCCGGTCCCCGAGGCCAAGCCGAGCCCGCCGGCCCCCGCGCCGCCGGAACCGGCCAGCGAGCCGCCGCCCCCGCCGCCGCCCCGGCCCGAGCCGAAGGTTCCGGAGCCGCCCAAGGTGGCCCAGGTGACGCCGCCCCCGGCGCGCGAACCGCCGCCGCCGCCCAAGCCGGCGCCACCCCCGCCGCCGCCCGATCCGGAGCCGGCGCCGGTGGTCAAGCCGCCCGAGCCCAAGCCGGAACCGAAGCCGCAGCCTCCGAAGCCGGAGCCGCCCAAACCGGAACCGCCGAAGCCTGAGCCTCCCAAGCCCGAGCCCCCGAAGCCGGAGCCGAAGAAGCCCGAGCCGCCGAAGCCGGAACCGGCCAAACCGGAACCGCCCAAGCCCGAGCCGAAGAAGCCCGAGCCGGCCAAGCCGGAGACTCCGAAGGCCGAGCCGAAGAAACCGGAGAAGCCGCCGGAGAAGACCGACGCGCTGGCCGACCTTCTGAAGAACGTTCAGAAGAACGCCCCGGCCAAGCCGGCGGCGTCGGAGAGCAAGGCCGACGCCAAGCCGACCCAGCACGCCGCCGCATCGGCGGCGCCCTCAGGGGCGGCCAAGGCGGTGAACGGACCCGACAAGCCGTTCAAGCCGTCGGGCCGCGCCATCGACGGCATCCGCGGGGCTGTGAGCAAGAACTGGAACTTCGACCCGGGCCGCAAGGACGCCGGGAACATGCAGGTGGAGATCATCGTTGAGCTGGGCCGCGACGGTTCGGTCCTCAACGCGACGATCAACGAGAGGTACCGCTCCCGCTACATGTCGGACGCGGCCTTCCGGGCATCGGCCGACGCCGCGCTGCGCGCGGTGAAACGGGCCAGCCCCCTGCCGATCAGCGAGTTTTCCGGCGACTTCACGCCCGCCCGGTATGAAGAGTGGCGTTACTTCGTGTTCAATTTCGACCCGAGGGACATGTTCTGACGATGACGAAGAAGACGAGGCTCCTGCTGAAGGCCGCCGGCTGCGCCGGCGCCCTGCTGCTCGCCCTCGGCGTCGCGGCGCCCGCCCCGGCCCGCGCCGAGGTGCGAATCGACATCACCAAGGGCGTGGTCGAGCCGCTGCCGATCGCCATCACCAGCTTCGCCGGTGCCGGCGGGCGCGAGGCGCAGGTCGGCTCGGACATCTCCAAGGTGGTCGCCGCCGATCTGGAGCGGTCGGGCCTGTTCCGCCCGCTCGACCCCAAGGGCTTCCTGCAGACCCCCGACCAGCTCCGCTCCGGCGAGCCGCGGTATCAGGACTGGCGCGCCGTCGGCGCCCAGGCGCTGGTCGCCGGCAACACCACCGCCATGGGCGACGGCCGCATGAAGGTGGACTTCCGCCTGTGGGACGTGGCCGCCGGCCAGTACATGCAGGGGCTGAGCTACACCGCGACCGCCGACAGCTGGCGCCGCATCGCCCACATCGTCGCCGACGCCATCTACAAGCGGCTGACCGGCGAAGAGGGCTATTTCGACACGCGCATCGTCTATGTGGCCGAATCCGGCCCGGCCAACGCGCGCAAGAAGCAGCTCGCCATCATGGACCAGGACGGTGAGAACCATCAGTTCCTCACCGACGGCAAGAATCTCGTCCTGACGCCGCGTTTCTCGCCGGCGACCCAGGAAATCACGTACATGTCGTACTTCAACAAGAAGCCGCGCGTGTACTTGTTCAACATCGACAGCGGCCGCCAGGAAGTCCTTGGCGACTTCGTCGGCATGACCTTCGCCCCGCGCTTCTCGCCGGACGGCAACAAGGTCATCATGAGCATGGCGCAGAACGGCAACACCGACATCTACGCGCTCGACCTGCGGACCCGCCGCCAGACCCAGCTCACCGATTCGCCGGGCATCGACACCGGTCCCAGCTACTCGCCGGACGGCCAGCGCATCGTCTTCGAGTCGGACCGCGGCGGCAGCCAGCAGCTCTACATCATGAACGCGGACGGCTCGGGGCCGAAGCGCCTGACCTTCGGCGAGGGCCGTTACGGCACGCCGGTGTGGTCGCCGCGCGGTGACCTGATCGCCTTCACCCGCCAGCGGGGCAGCAACTTCGCGCTCGGCGTGATCCGTCCGGACGGCACCGGCGAGCGCATCCTGACCGAGTCGTTCCACGTGGAAGGCCCGACCTGGGCGCCGAACGGCCGCGTGCTGAGCTTCTTCCGCGACGTTCCGGCCGGCGACGGCCGCGGGCGAAGCGCGAAGCTCTACACCATCGACGTGACGGGCGCAAACGAACGCCGTGTGATCACTCCGCTCGACGGCTCCGATCCCGCATGGTCGCCCTTGATTCCCTAGTGGAGTAGCCCTATTTTGCGCGCGCAAGAACGACGCTCAAGACGAAGGCCGGAAGTCGGTACTTCCGTCGGGGTCTGGCGGAAGTCGGCGGCGTTCTTCCACCACAATCCGGTCAAAACATCTCGTGTCGCTTAGGGGGTCATTTAACATGCGTATCAAGTATCTGAGCCTGATCGCCGCCGTCGCTCTGGTCGCCGCTTGCGAAACCGCTCCGAAGGATGCCGGCAACGGCGCTGGCACCGGCACTGCCCAGACCAAGCAGATTCAGGGCGGCACCCAGGAAGACCTGGTCGTCAACGTCGGCGACCGCGTGTTCTTCGGTCTCGACCGTTACGACCTGGCTCCGGAGGCTCGCGCCACCCTGGATCGTCAGGCGTCCTGGCTGAAGCAGTACCCGAACGTCACCGTGACCGTCGAAGGCCACGCTGACGAGCGCGGCACCCGCGAGTACAACCTCGCCCTGGGTGAGCGCCGCGCCAACTCGGTGAAGAACTACCTCGTCGCCGGCGGCATCAACGCCTCGCGCGTCAAGGTCATCTCCTACGGCAAGGAGAAGCCGGCGGTCCTCGGCTCGAACGAGGCCTCCTGGGCGCAGAACCGCCGTGGCGTGACCGTCGTCGACTAACGACGGCGCCCGTCCGGGTTCCAAGGGAAACGCCGCTCCGGAGCGATCCGGGGCGGCGTTTTCTTTTGGGGTGCCTGAGCTTGGCGAGCCTTTGCCCCCATCCCGACCCTTCCCCGCTGCGCGGGATAGGGGGCCTTATGCGAAGCGGCATCCATTCCCTCCCCTGCGCAGCGGGGGAGGGTTAGGGTGGGGGCAGAACGCAAAAAGCCACGCAAGCCGGGCAACGGCTGCGCTTCAGCATTCTCGAAGAAATCAGAAAGAGGGAGGATGGTGCTGCCAGAGAGGATTGAACTCTCGACCTCTCCCTTACCAAGGGAGTGCTCTACCACTGAGCTACGGCAGCGCCGGGACGGTGATGCTGGCCGGGAAGAACTTGCGGCCAACCGTCGAAGTGGCGCGGGTTATGCCACAGGCTTTGCCGCGATGCAAGCGGGGAAGAGCCTTTTCGCCAAAGAAAAATGGGCGGGGAAATCCCCGCCCATGGACACGCCCGGGATCATGCCCGCGCGTCCTCCGTCAGCCGGCCCCGGCCTCGCCCGGAGTGCCGCCGAAGGCGCTCGGCGGCGGCAGGACGGCCTCGGCGCGGAAGTCGGGGACGATGTTGGAGAGGATCGTCATCACCCGCTCCGCGTCGCCGGCGCGCGCCGCCGTCTCCAGCTCGCCCAGGGCGCGGTTGATGAGGGCGTAGTCGATGACCCGCGGCGAGGCGAGGAACACGCCGTCGGCCTCGGTGCGCGACGGCGCCTCCGCCGAGGTCAGGATCTCCTCGAACAGCTTCTCGCCGGGGCGCAGGCCGGTGAACTCGATCTTGATGTCCTCGCCGGGCCGGTAGCCGGCCAGCCGGATCATCTGCCGGGCGAGGTCAACGATCTTCACCGGCTCGCCCATGTCGAGCACCAGCACCTTGCCGCGCTCCTCCGCACGGGCGACGCCGTGGGCCGAGGCCTGGAGCACCAGCTCCACCGCCTCGCGCACCGTCATGAAGTAGCGGCGCATGTCGGGGTGGGTGACGGTCAGGGGGCCGCCCTTGGCGAGCTGGCGGGTGAACAGCGGCACCACCGACCCGCTGGAGCCCAGCACGTTGCCGAAGCGGACGGTCATGTAGCGGGTCGCCGTCTCGCCGCCGTCGCGCGGCGGCAGCATGTCGAGCGCCTGGCAGTAGCACTCGGCGAAGCGCTTGGTGGCGCCCATCACGCTGGTCGGGCGGATCGCCTTGTCGGTGGACACCAGCACCATCGCCTGGCAGCCGTTGGCCCGCGCCGCATCGGCGACGTTGCGGGTGCCGATGACGTTGGTCAGCGCGCCTTCCGCCGGGTTGGCCTCGACCAGCGGCACATGCTTCAGCGCGGCGGCGTGGAAGACCATGTGCGGGCGCTGCGCCTGGAACAGGCGGAAGATGCGGTCGCGGTCGCGCACGTCGGCGATGACCGCCTGGAGCGTCAGGGCGCGGAAGCGCTCCCGCACCTCCATCTCGATGCTGTAGAGGTTGAACTCCCCGGCATCGACCAGGGTCAGCGTTTCGGGTTCGAGGGCGGCGATCTGGCGGACCAGCTCGCTGCCGATGGTGCCGCCCGCGCCGGTGACGACGACGCGCCGCCCGGTCACCAGACTGGCGATGGCGCCGCGGTTGAGAACCGCCTGGGGCCGGCCCAGCAGGTCCTCCAGCGCGATCGGCCGCACCTCGATCTTGCCTTCGCCCAGCGCCGACTTGAACTCGGTCAGGCTGGGCAGGCGGGCCATGGACAGGCCGAGCGATTCCGCCTGCTCCAGCAGGTCGCGCAGGACGGTGCCGGGCACGTCGGCCTGTCCCTTGGCGATGATCAGGCGCTGTGGGCGGTCGCCGCGCTGCGCCAGCTCCTCGACCACGCGGGGCAGGTCGTCGGGGCCGCCCAGCACGGGCACGCCGCGGATGGCGTGGCCGATGCGCCGGTTCTTGTCGTCCAGCAGGCCGACCGCGCGGTAGGCGGCCCCGGCGTTCTGATCGAGCGAGCGGATGAACAGCTCCGCCGCGTCGCTGACGCCGAGCAGGAGCACCGGGATGCGCGGGACGCCCCCCGATGCCGGATCGTGAAGGCCGAGGCGGCGGTCCTTGAGAAGCCGGTAAGCGAAGCGCGGCCCGCCCAGCAGGACGAGCTGCACGAACCACAGGATCACCGGCAGGGAGCGCGGCAGGGCCTCCAGCCGGGTCAGCAGGAACATGACGGCGACGAAGCACAGCACGACCATCGTGACCGCGCGCAGAAGCTGCGCCAGATCGGGAACGGAGGCGTAGCGCCAGATGCCGCGGTACAGGCCGGACAGGCGGAAGACCACCGCCGCGATCAGCACCAGGATGGGAAGGCCCGTCAGCAGCGGGTCTCTGTATTCGTCGAACGCCTGCTGGCCCACGCGCAGATACAGCGCCACAACCAGGGAAACGGCCGTCATCGTCAGGTCGTGCAGGTAGACGAGGGACGCCCGCGGGGACGGGATGCGCATGCGCTTTACCTTGGAATATCGCTTTGCCGGGGCCGTTCCCTTTCGGGCAACCCGCGGCCATGATGGCCGTTCAGCCGCGCACAGCTTTGAACCATTCGGCGGTCAGGCGCAAGCCGTACGCAGGGTAGCAGGGCGGGCGCCAGTTCAGGGCGCGGCGGATGGCCCCGTCGTCGATCACCAGCGAGCCGGCGATGCGGTCGAGCATGGCCTCGCGCCGGGCCAGCCGCGCGGCGAGCGCCAGCAGGGACGGCGGCACGGGCAGAAGGCGCGCGGGCTTGTCCAACGCTTCCGCGATGGCCCGCACCAGCTCCGCCGTGGACATCGGGCGCCCGTCATGGACCAGGAATCGCCCGCCGGCCGCCTGCGGGTGGGTCAGGCACTCCTGGATGGCGTCGGCGAGGTTGCCGACGAAGATCAGGCTGCGCCGGTTCTCCAGGGATCCCAGCGGCAGGGGAATGCCGCGGTCGACCGCCTGCATCAGCCGCAGGAAATTGCCGCCGACGCCGGGGCCGTAGACCAGCGGCGGGCGGATCACCGCGACCTCCAGCCCGGTGCGGGTGGAGATCTCGGCCAGGGCGCGCTCCGCCTCCAGCTTGGAGATGCCGTAGGGGGAATGCGGGTCGGGCTCGGTCTCCTCGCTCAGCTCGTCCGGACGGCTCTCGTCGGCCAGCGCCTTGACGCTGCTGAGATAGACCATGCGCTTGACGCCGGCCGCGGCGGCGGCCTCGGCCAGCACGCGGGTTCCGGCGGTGTTGACTCGGCGGAAGGCGGCCAGCGGGTCGGACTCGCGGTCGCGCATGACGTGGACGCGGGCGGCGAGATGGACCACCCCGTCCATGCCCTGGAGCGCGTTGCCCCAGGCGGTGGCCGGGCCGATGTCGCCGATGGTGACGGTCTCCGCCGCTTGCGGAACCGCAACGTCAGGGCGGCGAACCACGGCGCGCACGCTGTGCCCGCGCGCCACCAGCAGGGGAATGACCGTCCGCGCGACGAAACCGGTGGCCCCGGTGACCAGGACTCGCATCACGCCGCCGCCCGCACAGGCCGCGCCAGCAGCGCCAGCAGCAGAACGACCGCCGCGGCGCCCGCCGGGAGCACCACCCAGCCGAGCGCCAGCGACGCCACGGCCAGCAGCAGCAGCGCGACGTTCAACGTCAGAACCAGCCGGACCACCTGGGCGTGGCTGCGCCCGCGCTGGGTGGCCTTCTGATAGAAATGCTCGCGGTGGGCCTGCCAGACCTTCTTGCCCTCGGCGAGGCGGCGCAGCAGGGTGACGGTGGCGTCGGCCAGGAAATAGGCGGGGATGAGCAGAGCCGCGACCCACAGCCCCGAGGCTGCCAGGGCCAGCAGCAGCCAGCCCAGCGTGAAGCCCAGCGGCACGCTGCCGACATCGCCCATGAAGAGCTTGGCTGGGTGCCAGTTCCACACCAGAAAGCCCAGCGCGGCCCCGGCCACGGCCAGTCCATAGAGGGCCAGCGCCGGGTCGAGCGCGGCGAGCGTGGCGACCAGCGCCAGCCCGGCGCCGATGGACGCCGCCTCGCCGCCGGCCAGCCCGTCGATGCCGTCCATGAAGTTGAACAGGTTGACGAACCACAGCCAGCCGACCGCGGCCACCAGCCGGTCCGCCCAGAAGGGCAGCAGGCCCTGGAAGACCAGCCCGTCTCCGGGAAGAGGGCCGCCGGGAAGCGTCCCACCGGGAAGCGCGGCCAGCCCGGCGACCACCGCGGCGATCTGGGCGAGGAACCGCGGCGCCGGACCCAGCCCGCGCCGGTCGTCCATCCAGGACACCGCCATCAGCGCGACCGTTCCGGCCAGGATCGGCAGCGCCCGCAGCGGATGGTCCGCCGTCATGGCGATGAGCGTCCAGGCGGGGAGGAGGGTGAGCATCACGCCCCAGCCGCCGCCGCGCGGCGTCGGGATGGAGTGGCTGGACCGGTCGTTCGGGTGGTCGAGGATCGCCTTGCGCCGCAGATAGGCGAGCACCCGCCCGGTGAGCAGCCAGGACAGGGCGAAGCTGCCGCAGAGGGCGAGAAACGGGGCCAGGGGGCTGGTCATGATGCCTCCGCGACCGGGGCCATGCCCGATTGGCTGAACTTCAGCAGGCGATGGTACAGTTCGACCGTCTTCGCGCCCACCCGGTCGGACGCCATGTCGGACTCGACGAGCCTCCGGCTGGCGGCGCCGAAGCGTTGGCGCAGGGCGGCGTCGCGCACCAGGGTTTCCAGAGCGTCGGCCAGGGCGGCGGCGTTGTCGGGCGGGACCAGCAGGGCGTTCTCACCGGCGTGGGCCACCTCGCGGCAGCCCGGCACGTCGGTGGCGACGATGGCCCGCCCACAGGCCGCGGCCTCCAGCAGGCTCTTGGGCAGCCCTTCGCGGCGGGAGGCCAGCACGGCGATGTGGCAGCGTGCCCAGACCTGCCGCACGTCGGCGCTGTGGCCGGGCAACTCGACGCCGGGAAGGGCGGCCCAGCGGTCCAGCTCGGCCTGGGTCACGGAGGTCGGGTTCTCCGGATCGGGCGTGCCGGCCAGAAGGAGCCGGACGTCCAGCCCCCTGGTCCGCAGCATCTGCTGCGCCTCGACCAGCGGGCCGACGCCCTTGTCGGCGAGCAGGCGGGCGACGCAGCCCACCGTCACCGGCGGTTCGGGCGGCTCGGGAAGAACCTGATAATGGGTGGTGTCGACTCCGGAACCGCGGATGATCCAGGCCCGCTCGTCGGGCAGCAGGCCGGCGGCCACCAGCGTCTGGCGGTCGTCGTCGTTCTGCAGGATGGTCAGGCTGTTCGGGCGCTTCAGCAGCGTCCGCAGCAGCGGCCGCGCCACCGCTCCGGCAACGCGGGACTTGAGTCCGCCGGTGCCGATGAAGGCGGAGCCCAGCCCGGTCAGCGCGTTCACCACCGCCGGCACCCCGGCCAGCCCGGCGGCCAGCCCGCCGAGAAGAACCGGCTTCATGGCGACATGGTGGACCAGATCCGGTGCCTCCCGCCGGTACAGCGCGGCGATCTCCGCCACGGCGGACAGGGCGCCCGCCGGGTTGATGCTGCGCCGCTGCCAGGACAGCGGCAGCACGCGGAAGCCCTCCGCCTCGATGCGCGGGCCGTGCTGGGCGACGCGGGTGGCGACGGCGACCTCGAACCCGGCCTCGCGGGCGGCGCGGGCCATGGGCAGGCGGTGGGACCAGAAATACCAGTCCTCCGTCACCAGATAGATCAGCTTGCGGCGGGCCGTTGCGGCGCGGGCGTTCACGGGACGGGCCTCAGGCAATGCCGTGATAATCCTTGTACCACGCGATGAAGCGGGGCAGGCCGACGTCGATCGGCGTCTTCGGCTCATAGCCCAGGTCGCGGCGGCTGACCTCGATGTCGGCGGTGGTTTCCGGCACGTCGCCCATCTGCAGCGGCTCCATGACCTTCACGGCCTCGCGGCCCAGCGACTCCTCGATGATGCCGATGAAGCGCATCAGGTCCTCGGTCCGGTTGTTGCCGAGGTTGTAGACGGCGTGCGGCGCGCCGTTGCCGTCCGGCCGCGCCGGGTGGTCCAGCGCCGCCAGCACGCCCGCCGCGATGTCCTCGACGAAGGTGAAATCCCGCTTCATCCGCCCTTCGTTGAAGACGCGGATCGGGCGGCCCGCCATGATCGCGTCGGCGAACAGGTAGGCGGCCATGTCCGGACGCCCCCAGGGGCCGTAGACGGTGAAGAAGCGCAGGCCGGTCGCCGGGAACTTGTAGAGGTGGCAGTAGGCGTAGGTCATCATCTCCGCCGCCTTCTTGGTCGCGGCGTAGATGGACATGGGGGAGTCGACGCGGTCTTCGACCGAGAAGGGCATCTTCTTGTTGGCGCCGTAGACCGAGGAGGTCGAGGCGTAGACGAAATGCTTCAGCTTCGGCATGCGCCGCGCCGCCTCCAGCAGCGCCACCTGCCCGGTGACGTTGGCGTCCACATAGGCGTACGGGTTCTCCAGCGAGTAGCGGACACCGGCCTGGGCGGCCAGATGCACCACGCCGGTGGCGTCGGCGAAATCGGGGTCCAGCGCCTCGATGGCGCTGCGGTCGGACACGTCGGCCTTGACGAAGCGGAAGCCGGGACGGGTGGCGAGGCGGGCCAGACGGGCTTCCTTCAACGCCACGGAATAGTAGTCGTTGAGGTTGTCGATCCCCAACACCGTCTCGCCGCGATCCAGCAAGGCCGCCGCGACGTGCGAGCCGATGAAACCGGCCGCGCCGGTGACCACGATCGTCATATCCACCACCCTTGACGGGCGCGCGCCGGCCAGACCCAGGGATGAAACGAATGCGCGCGCCTCCAGCCCGTCTTATGCCCGAGCCGATGGTCGGATGCCAGCCCGCAAACAGCGCCCGCCGCTTGACAGCCGCCGGGCGCACCCGATCTACTGCCGCAACCTTAATCACGTTGCCGAGCCGGACATCCATGCCGCCGAAAAAGAATCCCGCAAACCTCAACCCGCTGCAGCTCAAGACGCTGACCCTTCTTCAGGAGCTTGCCCGTCTGGAGCAGAAGCCGGTCGAGGGCGAGGAGGGTGCTTTCCAGGTCACCAACCTGCCGCACGCCCATGGCAACCACTTCCATCTGGGCAGCGCCGTCGTCGCCTCGCGTGACGCCACCGGCCTGACCAACGAGGCCGTCTGGACCATCCTCGAGCGCAAGGGCATGCTGCGCCGCGACGCCGGTTACGGCGTGGTGACCGCCGAGGGCATGGCCTACGAGACGGGCCTGCGCGACAGCATCCTGCACCGCTCCGACCACTGAGCGAGGGCACGCGCCGTGTGCGGCATCTGCGGCTTTCTGGCCGGCCCGGGCTCCGCCTCCGGGCTTGAGGCCACGGCACGGCGCATGGCCGACTCCATCGCCCACCGCGGCCCCGACGGGGACGGCGTGTGGGCCGACGGGGAGGCCGGGATCGCGCTTGGCCACCGGCGGCTCGCCATCGTGGAGCTGTCGCCGCTGGGCCGCCAGCCGATGGAATCGGCGGACGGGCGCTGGGTCATCGCCTACAACGGCGAGATCTACAATTTCCAGGACCTGCGGGCGGAACTCGAAGCCGCCGGCCACCGGTTCCGCGGCCATTCCGACACCGAAGTCCTGCTGGAGGGCTGCGCCGCCTGGGGCGTCGAGCGCACCGTGCGGCGTCTGGTCGGCATCTTCGCCTTCGCCCTGTGGGACCGCCGCGAGCGCACGCTCTACCTTGTCCGTGACCATCTGGGCGTGAAGCCGCTCTACTGGGCGCGGATGGGCGGGGCGTTGCTGTTCGGCTCCCAGCCCAAGGCGCTGCGCGCCCATCCCTCCTTCACGGCGGAGATCGACCGCGACGCGCTGTCCGCCTATCTGCGCTTTAGCTACGTCCCGGCGCCGCACAGCATCTACCAGGGCGTCCACAAGCTGGAGCCGGGCAGCATCCTGACCGTCCGTCCGGGGCGCGACCCCGAGCGCACCGTCTATTGGGACGCCGGCGACGCGGCGCGGGCCGGCATCGCCGACCGGCTGGCGCTGTCCGACGCCGACGCGACGGACGCGCTGGAGGCGCTGCTCAAGGACGCGGTCGGGCGGCAGATGATGGCCGACGTGCCGTTGGGCGCCTTCCTGTCCGGCGGGATCGACAGCTCCACCGTCGTCGCGCTGATGCAGGCGCAGAGCGCGCGGCCGGTGCGCACCTTCACCATCGGGTTCGGCGAGGACGGCTACGACGAGGCGGTGCACGCCCGTGCGGTCGCCGCTCATCTCGGCACCGAGCACACCGAGCTTCGGGTGGAGGCCAACCACGCGCTGGAGGTCATCCCCAAGCTGGCCGACTGGTACGACGAACCCTTCGCCGACAGCTCTCAGATCCCGACGCTGCTGGTGTCGGAAATGACCCGGCGCTCCGTCACCGTGGCCCTGTCCGGCGACGGCGGGGACGAGCTGTTCGCCGGCTACAACCGCTACCTCACGGCGCCCGCCCTGTGGCGGCGGATGGCGCCGCTGCCCGCCGGGCTGCGCCGGGGCGCCGCCGGGCTGATCCGCGCCGTCCACCCCGCGGGCTGGGACGCGCTGGCCGGGCTGGTCCCCGAGGGACGGCGCCCGCGCCAGACCGGCGACAAGCTGCACAAGCTGGCCGGCGTGCTGGACGCCGCCGGACCGGACGCCATCTACCGCCGGCTGGTCAGCCAGTGGCAGGACCCCGACGCGCTGGTCCGCGGCGGGCGGGAGCCGCATGGCCCGGCCTGGGACGACGGGCTGGCGGCGGGCATCCCCGATTTCGTCGAGCGCATGCAGCATCTCGACAGCGTCACCTATCTGCCGGACGACATCCTGGCCAAGGTGGACCGCGCCAGCATGGGCGTGTCGCTGGAGGCGCGCGTGCCGCTGCTCGACCATCGGGTGGTGGAGTTCGCCTGGCGCGTGCCGCAAGCGCAGAAGCTGCGCGACGGCAAGGGCAAGTGGCTGCTGCGCCAAGTGCTCTACCGCCATGTCCCGCCGGCCCTGGTGGAGCGGCCCAAGGCCGGCTTCGCCATCCCGCTGGACGGCTGGCTGCGCGGCCCGCTGCGCGACTGGGCGGAGGATTTGCTGGATGAGGGGCGGCTGCGCCGGGAAGGCTTCTTCGACCCCGCGCCGATCCGCGCCTGTTGGGCGGAGCATCTGGCCGGAATCCGCAACAACCAGCACCGGCTCTGGAACGTGCTGATGTTTCAGGACTGGAACCGCCGCTGGGGCAGCGCCGCCGCCCCGGCCCCGCTTGCCGCGAGCGCCGCATGACCATGGAAGACCAGACCAAGACTCCCGCCGTTTTGCCGAAAAAGGACGACAAGCAGGACCGGCTCGCCGCCCGGCTGCGCGAGAACCTGCGCAAGCGCAAGGAGCAGGCGCGCGGGCGGGAGAAGGACGGCCAGCCGGTCTGACCGTTGCAACGCCGGTGACGCATTTGCCGCATCGGTCCGGTTTCACGCGCACGGTATCGTTGCCGCCGATCCGGAACGGGGCAGGGCGGGGCCATGAGGGTTGATCCGGCGCGGGCGCGCCTGTGGGGCTATGGCTGCATCATTGCTTCCGCCCTGCTGTTCGGCGTGGCCGGGACAGCGGCCAAGATGATGTTCGTCGCTTCCATGCCGCCGTTGGTGATGATCGCGGTGCGCGCCATGGTGTCCGCCGCCGTGCTGGCCGCGATCATGCTGGCGCTCGGCCGGCCGATCCGGGTGCGGCGGGCGGACCTGCCGTTCCTGGGGGAGCTGGCGGTCTGGCTGACGCTGGTCAACCTGACCTTCTTCTACGCCATCGCCCTGACCAACGTGGCGCTGGCGCTGATGCTGGAATACACCGCGCCCATGCTGATCGTGGCCGCCGGGCTGCTGCTCGGCACCCACCGGATGAACCGGGCGGTGGCGCTGATCCTGGCCGGCAACGCCGCCGGCTGCTTCCTGCTGGTCGGCGCCTACGACCCGGCCCTGTGGTCGGGCAACGCGCTGGGGGCGGCGGTGGGCATGCTCTGCGCCGTGTGTTTCGCCGCCTACAACGTCCGTTGCGCCCACGGCCACCGGCGGGGGCTGGACAGCTGGTCGATGACCTTCTGGCCCTTCTTCCTGTCGGCGCTGTTCTGGCTGCTCGCCACGCCATCCATCGACTACGCTGCGGTCGAGGTGACCTGGGAGACCGTGGGCTTCGTGCTGTTCATCGGCGTGTTCGGCACGGTGGCGCCCTACTGGCTCTATCTGGAAGGGCTGAAGACCATCGAGCCGTTCCCGGCGACGGTGATCGGCATGCTCGATCCCGTCTTCGCCGGGGTGACGGCCTTCCTGCTGCTGGGCGAAACCTTCGAATTGCCCCAGCTCGCCGGGATGGCCGTGGTCTGCGCGGTGATCGCCTTCCTGAAGCGCAACGAGTCCGCCGTGCAGGCTATTCCCCGTCCGGCCGCAGAGCCTTCCTGAGCCAGATCTGCGTGTGCCCCGGCGGGTAGCCCTCCATCTCCGCCCAGACCTCATAGCCTTGCTTGCGGTAGAAGCCCGGCGCCTGGAAATCGTAGGTGTAGAGGCGCGACCAGCGGCAGCCGCGTTTCACCGCCTCCGCCTCCGCGGCGGCCAGCAGCCGGGCGCCGAGGCCGCCGCCGCGCCGGTCGTCATGGACCCACAGATAGTCCACGTACAGCCACTCCCAGTTCGTGTAACCGGTCAGCCCGGCCATCAGCGCGCCGTCCGCGTCGCGGACGGTCACCTGGAGGTCCCGCAGGTCGTAGGGGACGGTGAAGCGCTCGTTGAAGGCGCGCAGTTCGCCGTGGATCTGCTTCACCTCGTCCGGGTCGAGCCGTCCGGAGAGGGAGAGGGTCAGCCCGGCCATCATGCTGTCCTGGGTGTTGTCCCGGGCGCTGTCCTGTGTCACGCGGTCCGTCCTTTCAATTGCGGCGGGAGAAGGGCTTCCATGAGAAAAAGCCTCAATTCCTTCCCTTGAGCGCGCCCGCATGCTCCGCTACAACGCCTGACAGATTCAATCCCCGTACGACTCCCGAGACGTCCGCCGACGATGGGCGTGTCGTGGACCCTCGGACCCGCAAGATGGCCTAATCCGCCGGGCTTCGGCCTTTTCGACAGCATCTGACCGGACAAGACAGCTTCATGGACAAGATCCGCATCCGCGGCGGCAAGCCCCTTCACGGGTCGATCACGGTCGGCGGCGCCAAGAACGCGGCGCTGCCCCTGATGACCGCGGCGCTCCTCACCGACGGGACGCTGACGCTCACCAACCTGCCGATCCTCGCGGACATCAACACGCTGTGCAACCTGCTGCTCCAGCACGGCGTCGCGATCCACATGGCCGGGGCGGGCGGGGATTGCGCCGGCCGCGTGGTGGAGTTCACCGCGCGCGACATCACCAACACCACGGCCCCCTACGACCTCGTCCGCAAGATGCGGGCGAGCGTCCTGGTGCTCGGCCCGTTGCTCGCCCGCTGCGGCGAGGCCAAGGTGTCGCTGCCCGGCGGCTGCGCCATCGGCGCGCGCCCGGTGGACCTGCACATCAAGGGCCTGGAGGCCATGGGGGCGGACATCCGCATCGAGGGCGGCTACATCGTCGCCAAGGCGCCGCAGGGCGGCCTGCGCGGTGCGGAGTATGTCTTCCCCAAGGTGTCGGTGGGCGCCACCGAGAACCTGCTGATGGCCGCCACGCTGGCCCGCGGCACCACGGTGCTGGTCAACGCCGCCCGCGAGCCGGAGGTCAGCGACCTCGCCGAATGCCTCGTCAAGATGGGCGCGAAGATCACCGGCATCGGCACCGACCGGCTGACCATCGTCGGCGTCGACCGGCTGAACGGCGCCCGCCACATGGTGGTGCCGGACCGCATCGAGACCGGCACCTACGCCATGGCGGCGGCGATGACCGGCGGCACGCTGGACATCCTGAACACCCGCCTGGACCTGATCAAGGCGGCGGTGACCGCCCTGGTCCCGGCGGGCGTGGAGTTCACCGAGATCGACAACGGAATCCGCGTGTCCCGCGCCAACGGCGAGCTGGTCGGCGTGGACGTGATGACCGAGCCCTATCCCGGCTTCCCCACCGACCTTCAGGCCCAGATGATGGCCCTGATGTGCACGGCCAGGGGTGCCGGCATGATCACCGAGACCATATTTGAGAATCGGTTCATGCACGCGCCCGAGCTGACCCGCATGGGAGCCCGCATCACGGTGCACGGTTCCTCCGCCCTCGTCCGGGGTGTGGAGCGTTTGACCGGCGCGCCCGTTATGGCGACGGATCTCCGCGCGTCGGTGTCGCTGGTCCTGGCCGGTCTTGCGGCGGAAGGGGAGACGACGGTCAACCGCGTCTATCACCTCGACCGCGGCTACGAGCGGCTGGAGGACAAGCTGGCAGCCTGCGGCGCGGACATCGAACGCATCCGGGCGGAGGACGACTGACGGCGTCCTGCGCCCGTCCAGCCGTCCACAGCGAAGGGAAGCCCACGAGGATGCCCATGTCCGCCACGCCGATCCGCCTGCGCGCCCAGGATGCCGAGGATCTGAAAGTCGTCTCCGCCTGCCTGCAGGACGCCATCCTGCCGATCGGCGACATGTGCTTCCTGCCCGAAGAGGCGCGCTTCGTGCTGGTGGCCAACCGCTTCAAGTGGGAGACGGCGGACCGGCGCCGACCCGGCCCGACCGCCGACGACGACCACCTGAACCCCTTCGAGCGCGTCAATTGCGGCGTGCGCATCGAGGGGGTGAAGGCCGTGAAGCTGCGCGGCCTCGACGTGAAGGACCGCGCGCAGATCCTGGAATTGCTTTCCGTCGAGGCGGCCGACGGCGCCCTGGTCCTGAATTTCGCCGGCGGCGCCTGCATCCGGCTTGAAAGCCCGTCCTGGACCTGCTTCGTGGAGGATCTGGGCGAGCCCTGGCCGACCGGCTGCAAGCCGTGCCATCCATTGGAAGACGAACAATAATCGGGAGACCGCCATGAAGGCGCGGGTGAAGTGGGTTGATGGTCGGATGTTCGTCGGCGAGTCCGGCAGCGGCCACGCCGTGGTCATGGACGGCGCACCGGAGGCGGGCGGCCGCAACCTGGGCATCCGTCCCATGGAGATGCTGCTGATCGGCATGGGCGGCTGCACCGGCTTCGACGTGGTGATGATCCTGGAGAAGGGCCGTCAGGCCATCACCGACTGCGTGGCCGAGATCGAGGCCGAGCGCGCCGAGACCGACCCCAAGGTCTTCACGAAGATCCATGTCCATTTCGTGGTGACCGGGCGCCGCCTGGACCCGGCGAAGGTGGAGCGCGCCATCGCCCTGTCGGCCGAGAAATACTGCTCCGCCTCCATCATGCTGGGCGCCACCGCCGCGATCACCCACGATTTCGAGATCGTCGAGGCGCCGTAAGGGCGCCGGCGGCGGAGTTATGGTTGCGGAACCGGCGGGCCCCGCACGGGTTTGGACAGCGTCGATGCCTGTCCCAGCCCATGGAGCCCCGCCGCCATGTCCAGCAACCCCATCGCCGACCGCAACCGGCCCGTCGTCGTCGTCACAGGAGCGTCCGCCGGGGTCGGGCGGGCGACGGCGCTTGCCTTCGCGCGGGAATGGGGGGCGGCGGTCGGGTTGATCGCCCGCTCCCGCGACGCGCTGGAGGACGTGGCGGTGGAGGTCGAGCGGCTCGGCGGTACGGCGTTGGTGCTGCCCGCCGACGTGGCCGACGCCGAGGCGGTGGAGGCCGCCGCCGCCAAGGCCGAGCGGGAACTCGGTCCCATCGACGTCTGGATCAACAACGCCATGGTGACGGTGTTCGGGCGCATCCGCGACCTGACGCCCGAAGAGGTCCGGCGGGTGACCGAGGTGACCTATCTCGGCTCCGTCCACGGCACGATGGCGGCGCTGCGTCGCATGCTGCCGCGCGACCGCGGCCTCATCCTGCAGGTCGGGTCGGCGCTGGCCTACCGCTCCATTCCGCTCCAGGCCGCCTATTGCGGGGCCAAGAGCGCCATCCGCGGCTTTGTCGACAGCCTGCGCTCGGAACTCATCCACGACGGCAGCCGCCTGCGGGTGACCATGGTCCATCTGCCTGCCGTCAACACGCCGCAGTTCGACTGGGCGCGCAGCCACATGCCACACCGGGCGAAGCCGGTCGGCGCCATCTTCGACCCGGACGACATCGGCCACGCCATCGTCCAGGCCGCGGCGGACCCGAAGCGGGAGCACTGGCTGGGCTTCACCACGGCGGAAGCGATCATCGGGACCCAGGCGCTGCCCGCCTACGCCGATTACCGGGCGGCCTTCACCGCCTTCGAGGGGCAGGAAACGGAGGAGGCGGAGGCACCCGGCCGGCCCGACAACCTGTTCGAGCCGGTGCCCGGCCTGCATCGCACGCACGGACGCTTCACCGGGCAGGAGGAGCGTCTGTCGCTCAGCACCACGGGAACCGCGGCGCGCGGCATCGCCATCCTCGCCGGCCTGGCCCTGGCCGGGGGGATCGGCTACGCGGCGCGCGCGGCCCTGCGGAAGGAACGCGCCTGATGGCGGCACCGGCGGAGCGTCAGGGCGTGATGAGCTTCAGCCCGAGGATGCCCGCCACGATCAGCGCGATGCAGCCGAGCCGCAGGATGTCGGCGGACTCCCCGTAGATAAAGATACCGAGGATGACGGTGCCCACCGTTCCGATGCCGGTCCACACGGCGTAGGCGGTGCCGAGCGGCAGCGACTTCAGCGCCATCCCCAGCAGGGCGAGGCTGGCGACCATCGACGCGATGGTCAGCGCGGTGGCGAGCGGGCGGGTGAAGCCCTCCGTCTGCTTCAGGCCGACGGCCCAGCCGATTTCGAAGAGGCCGGCGAAGAACAGGATGACCCAAGGCATGGAACACCTCCGATGGATTGGAGGCAGGGTCGTCCCCGCCGAACTCCCCACACCCGAAACGGGTGTGCCGTGGTGAGGTCGTCCTCACGGGAGGGCGACCGGGATATAGGGATGCGGGTGGCCCGGTCAAGCCCCGTCCCAGCGGTGGCCGCTGTCGGTTTCGCACAGCATGGCGACCTCGCGGCGGGGGCAGCGGCGGTCATCCAAGGGCAGGACCGTGAAGCCGGGCGCGGGGCGCTCGCGGCTGGCCGGCTGCGGCGGGGAGGGCGACTGAGGGGGCGTTGCGATGCGGCGGGTCATGGCGGTCACCGGGGCGGAAAGGGCGTTCATCCCACCCTAGCGGCGGCGGCATTCCCGCGCTGTGGCGGGCCTCACAGGACGCGTCAGGCCCGCTTGCGCTCCGTCGCGTCCCTGGGCAGGAACAGGCGACAGGTCAGGACCGGACCGATCTCGTAGCCGTTCACGCGGGGGAAGCGCTGGGCGACGCGGTCCAGCGCCTCCTTCTGGTTGGCTGCGACGACCAGATAGGCCCGCCCGTCGCGCCAGGAGGCGGCCATGGCGCCGCTCGTGTAGAGCGCGTCCGGAGCGCGGCGGACCGACACCTCCCAGATGGTTCCGGGGCGGGCCTCCAGCCGGTCGAAGACGTGGAAAAGCTCCATCGGCGCCTGCTGGGCCGCGTCGAGCTGCCGCTCCAGAATCTCGGTCTGCCGCTTGGCCTCGGCCAGCGCCTCCTCCAGGCCACCCAGCGTACCGCGCGTCGTCTCCAGCGTCTTCCGGGCCTCTTGGAGGCGCTGCTCCATGGTCCGGATGTCCTTTTCGGCGGTGGCGATCTCGCCGCGCGCCGCGCGGACGCGGCGTTCGCCCATGCGGTTCACCAGGACGCTGACCGCCAGCAGCAGCAGCGAGGCGTAGAGGATGATCGCGGTCATGGTGAGCCCGGCCGTGCGCTGTCGTTGGCCCCGCTTGCGGCCGGGATCAACGGGATTGTTTCCGGCCGCGAGGAGAGCACCCCGTTGCGCGCGCTGAAGGCGCGCTGGAGCATCGCCGCGGCCGCATCCGGCGTGTCGGCCCAGACGCGGGCGATGTTCCGGCGATCCCAGATGGCCCGCGCGAACAGCATGCGCCGGGGATCGAGCCGGGCGAAGTCCGGGACGGTGCGCAACTCGCTCTCATAGCGCTGGGCGCCGCTCTGCGCGTCGCCGACCTCATGCACCAGGGCGATCTTGGACGCCTTGACCGACGCGATCAGGCCGGTCAGACGACCCCGCTCGGCGGTCAGCCGGTCGAGGGCTTCCTGCCGCGAGGCGGTTTCGGCCTGGGCCACCTCGATGCGGCGGCCGAGGTCGGCGAGGTCGGCGGCCTGGGCCTCCAGCTTGCGCCGCAGCAGCGCCTTGCGGCTGCCGGTGGCGGTCAGGCGCGAGGCCTCGTAGACCACGGCCAAGCCGAGCGCGCCGACGCACAGGACCAGCACGGCGAGGGCGAAGGTGTCCATGTTCATCGCGTCACCATCCGAACCGTCAGCGCCCGCCCGGTGTGCCGGTGATGTTCATCACCCCGGCCAGGGGAGAGGCGGGCGGCGCGGACAGGGATTGCCCGGAACGCCGCGCGGCTTCGAACAGGTCCCGCAGCCCGCGGTCGGGCGCGTGCGCCGGGCTGCCGCCGCGCATCGGTGTGTCCGAAACACCGCCATCCGCTTCCTCGCTGTGCGCCGTCAGCCATGCGGCGGCGGAATCGACCAGCGGCAGCGGCAGCAGCGCCCGCAGCGCCGCGCCGAGCAACGGATCGCGGCGCGCGTAGAGACCGGCCACCGCGAACAGGGCCATCGCCTCCGGCGGGACGCTGTCGTTGGCCATCGCGCCGCGCACGCAGGCCAGCAACTCGTCGATCTCCATGTCCGGCGCCCGCCCGCCCAGCGTCCGCCATCCGTCGGACAGGCGCAGCGCGGCGGCCAGCGTCTCCACGTCCGCGCCGTCCAGCGGCCGGAGCGTCACGACGCCGCCGGGGATCGCCAGGGCGCTGGCGGCGCGCATGCGGTGGGTGTTGGCCTCCTCCAGGAACAGGGCGAGCGCGGTTGGGTCGGTGCGCAGCGCGTCGAGGACGGTCAGCGAGCGGTCGCGCAGAACTTCCGCCCAATCCACCATCTCCGGCGAGGCGAGCACCCGGTCCAGGGCGCCGTCGGCCAGCCGGTTGTCCAGGCGGTTCTGCACGGTGGCCGGAAGGTCGTCCATGCGTCGCGACAAGGCCGGCCACCAGCCCGCGGTGTCGAGAACGCGGATGCAGCCGGGCAGCGGGTCGGCGATCGACAGCAGGGCAGGGTCGCGCAGCATCACCGGCTCCAGCCAGCGCGCCCACAGGCGGCGCGTGTGCGCCTGCCGCCGGCTGGACAGCAGACCGAGAAGCATGGCGCGCACCGGCAGCCCGGCCGATCGCTCCGCGGCTCGCGCCGCGCCGGGACGATGGTCGAAGCGCGACAGGAACCGGCGGAAGGCCGCGTACCGGCCGCCCGGCACGCCGTCCCGGTCGGGGCCATCCCGATCAGGGCCATCCCGATCAGGGCCATCCAGGGGGGCACCGTTCCTGCCCGTGCAATCTGGGGTCATGCCGTCCAGGTCCCTGCCATCGGAAATCCCATTTTTGAGGTCCCCGCCCTTGAGATCCATGTCCATACGCGGGTCAACTCCCTCAATTTCGGAGAGTATAAAAGATTACAGTAATACTTGGGTATTCATCAAAGGGCAGAATCGGCCCAAATTCGTGCCAGCTGCCTCTTTTGCATGGCGTTTTGTGACAATTTGCTACAGCCCTGGACGGGTGGGCTTAGGTCTCGTACCGCTTTGGTGCCTTCCTTGTCCGTCGATGCGGAACCATTTGGGTAGGTCGTGCGTGGAGGAGAGCATGGGCCAGGGTATGGACGAAGGTCTGGACGACGAGCCGTTGTTCGGACCCGACGACGGCTTCGCCGACGACTCCACGGCCAACGCCCGGCCAGCGGACCCATGGCCCGTCCTGGTGGTCGACGACGATCCCCAGGTCCACACCATGACCGAGGTTCTGCTGCGCGATTTCGAGTTCGAAGGCCGCCCGTTCGAGGTGGTCAGCGCCTTGTCCGCCGCCGCCGCGCGGTCGCTTCTGCTGACCCGCCCGGACATCCCGGTGGCGCTGCTCGACGTGGTGATGGAGACGGACGACGCCGGCCTGCGTCTGGTCCGCTTCATCCGCGAGGACCTCAACAACCACCGCATGCGCATCATCCTGCGCACCGGCCAGCCCGGACAGGCGCCGGAGCGGGACGTGGTCGTCGCCTACGACATCAACGATTACAAGGCCAAGAGCGAACTCACCGCCCAGCGCCTGTTCACCACGCTGGTCAGCGGCCTGCGGGCGTGGCGCGACATCGTGACCATCGAGCGGCACCGCCAGGGGCTGGAGCGCATCCTCGCCGCCTCCGCCCCGCTGTTCGAAACCCGCTCCATGCGCACGCTGGTGGAAGAGTTGGTGGACCAGCTCAGCAAGGTCGTGGACCACAGCGGCGGCGCCGTCCTGGCCTGCCGCCTGGTGGACCGCGGAGACGGCAAGACGCGGGCCACCGTGGTCGCCGGCTCCGGCCGCTTCTCGCGCTTCGTCGGGCGGCCCGCGTCGGACACGCTGGAACCCGACCTGACCGCCCAGGTGATCGCCGCCTTCGAGACGCAGCAGAGCGATTTCGGATCGTCGCGCTGCATCCTCGCCTTCCGCACGCGGGAGCATGGGACGACGGTCTTCGCGCTGGAGCGCAGCGAGCCCTATCGCGAGGACGATCATCGGCTGCTGGAGCTGTTCTGCGCCCGCGTCATCATCGGCTTCGACAATGTGTGCCTGTACGAGGATCTGGTGGCGCTGAACCAGTCGCTGGAGCGGCGTGTCGGCGAGCGGACGGCCGAGCTGGCCGCCAACCAAGCCGCCCTGGTCGCCGCCAAGGAGCGGGTGGAGCGGGCGCTGGAGGCGGAGCTGGTCGCCCGCGAGCAGCAGCGCCAGTTCGTCACCATGGTCAGCCACGAGTTCCGCACGCCGCTGGCCATCATCGACAGCGCCGCCCAGATGCTGACGCTGCGGGCGGAGCGGGAGACCCCGGACTCGCTGGAACGGCTGCGCGTCATCCGCAGCAGCGTCCAGCGCCTGACCGGGTTGATCGATACGCACCTGACCGACGAGCGGCTGCAGGCCGGGACGCTGCGGGTGCAGCGGGGCGAGGTCGACCTGCGGGCGCTGCTGCGCTCGGTGACGGAACCCTTCCGCACCGCCTACACCGGCTGCGACTTCCATCTGGACCTCGACCGGCTGCCGCCGATGGTGATGGCCGACGGGCATCTGCTGGGCATGCTGTTCAGCAACCTGCTGAACAACGCCTTCAAGTACTCGGACGGCGACTGCCGCATCACCGTGCGCGGCCAGAGCGAAGGGTGCATGGCGGTGGTCGAGGTGGCCGACCAGGGCCGCGGCATTCCGCAGCACGAACTGCCCCTGCTGTTCGAGCGGCATTACCGGGGAACCGGCTCGGCGGGCGTGCCGGGGACGGGGATCGGATTGCACACGGTCCGGCAGATCATCCTGCTGCACGGCGGCTCGATCAGCGCCGAGAGCACGGTCGGGCAGGGCAGCCTCTTCCGCGTCCGTCTTCCCGTGAAAGGCTGATCGCGCAAGGCCGCTCCGCCGCCGTCCACCCCTGATAATCCTTCCAGCGCGGCGGACGGAAATGTAACGTGCTCATAACAAGGCCGACGCGATGTCCGGAAACCGGTCCGGACCCTTCTGACGCGGCGGACGGCCTTTTCGCACTCCAACGGAAGAACCGTGGACTCCATTATGCTCGCTCAGCAATATGCCGGGATCAAACGGGACCTTGACGAGAAGGGCATCATTTTCTCGTTCAGTGGCTATCTGTCCGAGGGGATACTCTATTCCCTGGGCGAGGCCTTGCGGGAAAAGATGACGCTGGAGGAAACCGACGGCCCGACGGTCCGCCGGGTCTTCGCCGTCTTCGTCGAGCAGATGCAGAACATCATCCGCTATTCGGCCGAGAAGGTGACCGGCGCGCGCGAGAAGCCGGTCGAACTCAGCGCCGGGATGGTCACCATCGGCATGGAAGGCGGGAAGGTCTTCATCGTCTGCGGCAACACCGTGTACAACGCCGACGTGCCGCGCCTGCGCGACCGGTTGGAGCATCTCAAGGGCTTGGACAAGGACGCGCTCAAGACCTATTACCGGGAGCAGCTGCGCGAAACCCCGGAAGAGGGGGCGCGGGGTGCGAACATCGGGCTGATCGAGATTGCGCGGCGCGCCAGCGAACCCATCGAGTACGACTTCCTCGAACTGGACGACGGCAAAAGCTTCTTTTGTCTCAAGGCTCGGATCTGAGAGCGGCTGTGGATACCCGGACGACCATGGAATCCCTGAAATTACCCGCAACCGGCCGGACGCCCGAGGTCGATTTCGACTTCGCCCAGGGCGTGCTCCGCCTCAGCGGCGAGTCCTATCCCGACGACGTCGCGACCTTCTTCGGCCCGATCTTCGCAGCGCTCCGCAGCTTCCTTGCCGAGGAGGGCGGCCACCCCATCCGCTTCGACATGGAGCTGCTGTATTTCAACAGCTCCAGCGCGAAAGCCCTGATGAACATCTTCCAGATGCTGGAGACGGCGGCCGGCAACGGGCGCAGCATTTCCGTCACCTGGTGTTACGAGGAAAACGACGATTCGATGCAGGAGCTGGGCGAGGACTTCGCCGAGGACCTGGAGCACGTCGCCTTCACGCTGAAACAGATTCCCGCAGACGGGGCGTCATGACCTTCAACCTCTTCGCCGCTGAGGAGCAGGCCATCGAGCAGGCCCGCCTTCTGGGGGAGAGGCTGGGCACCGCCGCGCCCGAGCTGCGCGCCGACTTCGAGGCGCTGGTGGAGGCGTTCCAGCGCAGCACGCGCGAGCAGCGCCGGCTGGTCCGGGTCAGCGACCGGCTGCAGGCGCAGCTCGGCTCGGCCAACCAGGAGCTGGAGCGCCGGCGGCAGGAGGCGGAGACCGCGCTGGCCGACCTGCGCGAGGCGCAGGAGGCGATGGTCCGCGCCGAGAAGCTGGCCTCCCTGGGCGCCCTGGTGGCCGGGGTGGCGCACGAGATCAACACGCCGGTGGGCATCGCCGTGTCCTGCGCGTCGCACCTGTCCGACGCCACCGCCGGGCTGCGCCGGCGCGCCCAGTCGGGCGAGCTGAGCAAGGCGGACTTTTCCCGCTATCTGGCCACCGCCACGGACACCGCGGCGCTGATCCTGACCAATTGCGAGCGGGCGGCCAAGCTGATCGCCAGCTTCAAGCAGGTGGCGGTCGACCGCGCCAGCGCCGAACGGCGGGCCGTCAACCTCAACCGCTACATCCAGGAGACTTTGGTCAGCCTGGAGCCCAAGCTCCGCCAGGGCCGGCACACCATCGGCGTGTCCTGCCCGGACGGGCTGGTGGTCGACAGCTACCCGGGCGCGCTGTCGCAGATCCTGACCAACCTCGTGATGAATTCCGTCACCCACGCCTTCGTCGACGCGCAGGGAGCGGAGGGGCAGGGCGGCGTCCTGTCGATCACCGTGGACGAGCCGGAGCCCGGCACCGTCCGGCTGGTCTATGCCGACAACGGCCGCGGCATTCCGCCCGACCATCTGCCCCGGATCTTCGACCCCTTCTTCACCACCCGGCGCGGCGAAGGAGGCAGCGGGCTCGGCCTGCACATCGTGCATAATCTGGCGGTCGGGGCGCTGAAGGGCACGATCGTGGCGGACAGCGCGCCGGGGCAGGGGACGCGCTTCGTCCTGACCTTCCCGAAGAACACGCCCCCGGACGAGACGGCCGCCTGAACCCACCGCCTGAACCCGTCGCCTGAACGGTGTCAGACCATCCGGACGGGGGCGGAGAACACGTAGCCGACGCCGTGGACCGATTTGACCGGGGCGGTCTCGCCGATGGCGTTCTCCACCTTGTGGCGCAGCCGTCCGACCACCGTGTCGATCGAACGGTCGTCGGGATTCCAACGGCGGTTGTAGAGCGCCACGGAAATCTGGTCACGAGTCGCCGGCTGGCGGGCCTGCCCGGCCAGCAGCGAGACCAGCTTCATCTCCATGCTCGTCAGGCTGACCCGCACGCCCGCCGGGCTGGTCAGCGCCCAGGCCGTGGCGTCCAGGACCCAGCTGGCCTCGTCCGCGGAGGGCTGGCCGGAAGGTTGCGGGGCCGGCGTGGCGATGGCGGCGTTGCTGGTCTCCAGACGGCGGAGCAGGGCCTTGGCCTGAGCCTCCAGCTCACGCATTTCCACGGGCTTCACCAGATAGGCGTCGGCGCCCAACTCCAGCCCGACCACCCGGTCGACGGTGGAGCCGCGGGCGGTCACCATGATGATTCCGATGGCGGGATTCTCGCGCAGCCGCGTGGCGATCTTGAAACCGTCCTCACCCGGAAGATTGACGTCCAGAACAACCAAGGAGACCGGGCGCGAGGCGATCTGTTCGTCCAGTTCGCGCCCATTCTTCGCCCCGACCGCATCGAAGCCGCAACTGCGCAGATACTCGATCATGTCACGTCGCAGAGACGCCTCGTCCTCGACGACAACGATCGTAACGGCCGCCATCCCCTCTGCTCCCCCGTTACCGGTGCTTATTGTTCATAGGGCCGGCGCGGAAACTATATGAATTCGAATGGTAGGTCGAGCGACTTCGCCCCACGACGGCCCCCCTGCTGCACTATCACGCAACCCTCTCACGCTTAGTTACGCGATTTCCCACAGTGTGTTCCGCGTCGGGACCGCCGGATCGTCGGCCAGTCGGACGCGGAAGCCGACCATGGTGATGTCGTCGCGCTGCGGGCGGTCGCCCTGGAAGCCGGACAGGCTGGATTCGATAAGCTCCTTCTGCCGGTCGAGCGGCAGCGCGCGGCATTCCTCGACCACGCCGTGCAGCCGGCGCTTGCCGAAGCTCCGCCCCCGTTCCCCGCCGCACTGGTCGGTCAGGCCGTCGGTGCAGATGTAGAAAGTCTGGTCGGGCTGCAGGTCCAGGCTGTGATTCGTGAAGGGCGGGGTCGGGCCGGACGCGCGGTAGCCCAGGCTGCGGCGGTCGGCGCGGATCTCGGTCAGCCCGTCCGGGCCGGCGATGGCCAGCGGCAGGCGGGCGCCGGCATAGACGAGCCGCCGCCGCGCCGGCTGGACGTAGCACAGCGCCAGGTCCAGCCCGTTGTCGAAGCCGCCCTCCCAGCTCGCCGCATCGCCGTCCTGATGCAGGGCCGCCCGCACCTTCTCGTCCACCGTGGCGAGCAGCGCCGCGGGATCGGCGGCGCCCATGCCGTCGACCACGTTGTTCAGCACCGCGCTGGCCGTCATGGTCATGAAGGCGCCGGGCACGCCGTGACCCGTGCAGTCGGCGACGCCGATCAGGAAGCCGTCCTCGACCTCGCGGTAGTAGTAGAAATCGCCGCTGACCACGTCGCGCGGCCGCCACAGCACGAAATGCTGGGCCAGCCCGCTGTCCAGAACCTCGGGTTTCGGCAGGATCGAGGACTGGATCAGCTGGGCGTAGTTGATGCTGTCCATGATGCGGCGGTTGATGTCGGCCAGAGCCTCCGTCCGCTCCTGGACGCGGGATTCCAGGGTCTGGGTGTAGTCCTGGACCGTTTCGGCCATGCGGTTGAAGGTTTTGGTCAGGACGCCGATCTCGTCCTCCCGCTCGGTGGCGAGGCGGGCGCCGTAATCGCCGCGGGAGACCGCCTGGGTCGCCTGGGTCAGCCGCCGCAGCGGCCCGAGCACGACGCGGTTCAGCATGACGCTGATGATGGCGATGGCGGTGACCAGGGACAGCAGCAGCAGCCCGACCACCGGCAGCAGGGCCTCCAGCGTGTTGCGGTGGACCTCCTCCGTCGAATAGAGCAGCCGCAGCGTGCCCACCTGCCGGGTCACCCCGTCGCGCCCGCGCAGGTCGATGACCTTCTCGATGGTGGTGGAGTCGGCGGAGGTCCTGGGGTTGCCGGACACCGCCATCGGTTCGCTGTGCCCCGGCTCGAAGACGGAGACGGCGAGAATGGCCGGGTCGCGCTCGCGCAGCGAATCGATGATGTTGCGGACGGCGCGGTCGTCGATCTCCCAGATCGGGTTGGCCAGCGCGTCGGTCTGCATGGCGGCGACCAGCTGCGCCCGCTTGGTCAGCGCCGAGAACTGCTGGTGCTCCACGATGTTGGCCGACACGGCCACGGCGACCACCCCCACGGCGGCGGCGGTGACCAGGATGATGCTGCCGATGCGGGTCAGCAGCGAGCGGTCACGCCGGCCGACGGCGAGGGCGCGCAGTTCGGTCATTGGGTGATTCCCTGGCGGGCCCACAGCGCCGGAAGGGCGCCGCTGCGCTCCAGCCGATCAAGGGTGTCGTTGACCCAGGCGACGCCGACCGGGCCATCGCGGCGGACCAGGATGGTGTGCTCGTAGATCTGGTCGGTGCGGTCGGACACCAGGAGTTGCGGCGCCATGTCGGGGTTGGCCTTGAGGAATTGCGCCAGGAAGGAGCGGGTGACGATGGCCAGCGCGGCCCGCCCGGCGGCGACGCTGCGCACGTTGCCCTCATGCGTGACGGTCAGCCGGGTGTTGAAGCGCTTTTCCAGGATCTCCGGGTCGGCGGTCATGCCGGCGAAGGCGTAATGATAGCCGAGCCGCCCGAGGATCGTCTTGTCGTCGAGCCGGTCGAAATAGCTCTGGTCCATGCCCGGGCCGGCCTTGGCGACGAACACCTCCGCGTCGCGCAGATACACCCGCGAGGCGTCCACCGGGCGCCCCTTCCATCCCCAGGCGAGGCTTTCGAAGGCGATCAGGTCGAAGCGGCCCCGCTCCATGTCCTCGTAGCGCCGCTGGGGAGAGGTGCGGACCAGCTCGAATCGGAAGTCGGTCTGCTCTGCGTTCAGCAGGTCGAGCAGGGCCTGTGTGACGCCGCCGCCGGATTCGGTGACATAGGGGGGGAACTCGTAGGCGCCGACCTTGATGGTCACCGGTACGGCGACCGGGCCGGCCGGGGAGTCGGCTGTTGCAGCGAGGCCGGACGAGGGCAGGCCGCCCGCCGTCAGTCCGGCGAGCGCCAAAGCCAGTATCGTTCGGCGGGCAACCGCTTTTGCCATCCTCAGCCCCGATGCTGATCGCACGATTGTGCGGAAATTCTACGGCATTTTACCAATGTATGCGCGTATGCAGCAATCTTTGTCGTTGAATGTGAAAGAAGATTTTTACCATTAGGCCGCTTCGGTTTCCCGCTCCTCGGCCGCCAGCGCGCCGATCTCGTCGCCGCTCAGCGTCTCGCGTTCCAGCAGGGCGGCGGTGATCCGCTCCAGAGCGACGCGGTCGGCGGCCAGGATGCGGCGGGCGCGCTCCATCCCCTCGTCGGTGATGCGGCGGACCTCCTCGTCGATGCGCCAGGCGGTGCGTTCCGAGCGCACGACGGCGGGGTCGTTGCCGGCGTGGGCGACATAGCCGATGGCGTCGCTCATCCCCCAGGCGGTGACCATGCGGCGGGCGAGGTCGGTGGCGGCGCGGAAGTCGGCCTCGGCCCCGGTGGTGACGGCGTCCGGCCCGAAGACCAGATCCTCCGCCGCGCGCCCCGCCATGGCGACGGCGATGTCGGCGAGCAGCTTGGCGCGCGACACCGACACGCGGTCGCCCTCCGGCAGCCGCACCACCATGCCCAGCGCGCGGCCGCGCGGGATGATGGTGGCCTTGTGGATGGGGTCGGCCTCCGGGCAGCGGATGGAGACCAGCGCGTGACCGGCCTCGTGATAAGCGGTCAGGCGCCGCTCGTGATTGGACAATGCGAGGCTGCGCCGCTCGTTGCCCATCAGGACGCGGTCCTTCGCCGCCTCGAAATCGGCCATGCCGACGATGACCCGCCCGTTGCGCGCGGCGGACAGCGCGGCCTCGTTGGTCAGGTTGGCCAGTTCGGCGCCGGAGAAGCCGGGCGTGCCCCGCGCCACCGTGCGGACGCAGACGTCGGGGGCGAGGCGCAGCCGGCCCGCGTGGACGTCCAGGATGGCCTCGCGGCCGGCCACGTCGGGCAGCGCGACGTGGATGTGGCGGTCGAAACGGCCCGGCCGGGTCACGGCGGGGTCCAGCATCTCGGCGCGGTTGGTCGCGGCGATCACCACCACCTCGCCGCCGCCCGCGCCGCCGTTGACGATGCCGTCCATCTCGACCAGGAGCTGGTTCAGCGTCTGCTCCCGCTCCGAATGGGAGTTGGATTCGCCGCGCTTGCCGGCCAGGGCGTCGACCTC
The DNA here is from genome assembly GCF_007827815.1 of Azospirillum brasilense. Classification (GTDB taxonomy): domain Bacteria; phylum Pseudomonadota; class Alphaproteobacteria; order Azospirillales; family Azospirillaceae; genus Azospirillum; species Azospirillum brasilense_C. Next base: position 369,181 of record NZ_VITH01000008.1, on the reverse strand, counting down.
GTCGATGAACAGCAGGCAGGGGGCGGCGGCCCGCGCCGTCTTGAAGACGCTGCGCACCCGCGCGGCACCCAGCCCGACGAACATCTCCACGAAGTCGGAGCCGGAGACGGTGAAGAAGGGCACCCCGGCCTCGCCGGCCGCGGCCTTGGCCAGCATCGTCTTGCCGGTGCCCGGCGGGCCGACCAGCAGGATGCCCTTGGGCACGCGGGCGCCGGCCATGGCGAAGCGGCGCGGGTCGCGCAGGAACTCGACGGTCTCGCGAAGCTCGTCCTTCGCCTCGTCCACCCCGGCGACGTCGGCGAAGACGGTGCCGGTGTCGCTCGGGCGGACGCGGGTGGCCCGGCTGCCGCCGAGAAACTGCCCGCCGCTGAGCAGAAGCGCGCCGATCAGCAGGCCGATCACCAGGAAGGGCGCCAGCTTCTCCAGGACGGAGACGGTGCCGGAAACCAGCCCGCCGGCGTCCTCCTCGAAGGCGATGGCGATCTTGCGCCCGCGCAGTTCCTTCAGAAGATCGTCGGTGACCGGAACGACGGCGCGGAGCCGCTGGCCGTCCGGCGTGACGGCGTGCGCCCCGTCACCGCGGAAGGTGACCGAGGCGATGTCTCCCCGTTCGGCCGCCGCCACCAAGTCGCTGTAGGTCGCGATCTCCTCGGCGCCGTCGCGCGCGTAGTCGGCCCAGGCCGCAATGGCGAACCAGCCAAGCAGAAGCGCAGCAACGGCGGCGAGGGCGATCAGATACTTTTTCGGGATCGGCGGCATGGCGTCCTACAAAGGCAGCGAAAACCGTTTCCGGCACATCGCTGTCATTGATGAAGGCGCCACCGCCCGGCATCAACCGCATTCGGTCCAGGACTATTCTTTGACATACAAGTGACGAGAGGGTTAACGGGCCGGTGTCACTCCAGCCCGGCCTTCTTGCGCACGTCGTAGCTGCGCGTCCTCGACCACTCCTCCATGAACTTGACCAGCTCGGCGTCGGGCGGGTCGGGGAGGACGACCTTCAGCTTCACATACTGGTCGCCGGCCTGCTTGGTCGCCTGGTTCATCACGCCCTTGCCGCGCAGCCGCAGGGTGGAGCCGGTGTTGGCCCCCGGCTGGATCTTCAGAGCGACCGGTCCACTGACGGTCGGCACGCGGATGGTGGCGCCGAGAACCGCCTCGTTCAGGGTGATCGGCACCTCGACGTGGATGTCGGAGCCCTGGCGGGTGAAGAAGGGGTGCGCCTCGACATGGACCTCGACGATGGCGTCGCCGGCCCCGAAGCCGCCGGCGCCGGGGAGCCCCTGGCCCTTCAGCCGCAGCTTGGCCTGATCCTCCGTCCCCGGCGGAACGGTGACGTCGATGCTCTTGCCGTTGGACAGGCTGATGCGCCGCTTGGTGCCCTGCGCCGCCTCGACGAAGGGCACGGAGACCGAGTAATTGATGTCGCTGCCGCGCGACCGGGAAGCGCCGCCGCCCGCGCCGCCGCCCGCCGCGCCGCCGCGCTTGCGCCCGCCGCTGAACAGGTCGGAGAACCAGTCCTCGCCGCCGAAGAAGGAATCGTCGTCGGCGCTGCCGCCGGCCCCGCTGTAGGCGCGGCTGCGTCCGGCGTTGGCGCGGGAGCGGCCGCCGAAGCCGTGGTGCCGTTCCTGGCCGGAGGCGTCGATCTCGCCGCGGTCGAAGCGGGCGCGCTTGTCGGAATCCGAGAGCAGCGTGTAGGCCGCCGAGATTTCCTTGAAGCGCTCCTCGTTCGCGGCGTTGCCGGGCTTCAGGTCGGGATGGAACTCCTTGGCGAGCTTGCGGTACGCCTTCTTGATGTCGTCGGCGCTCGCGGAGCGGGTGAGGCCGAGGATTTGGTAAGGGTCACGCATGCGGTCCACGGACAGAGTTATTCCACCCCGAAGCCCGGGGATGAGGCGTTACGAATTGGCGACGATCTTCCACGTACCGTCGGCCTGTTTGCAAGCGGTTCCGTAGGCCAATTCGGTCTGGCTCTTCGTGGTTACCGTTTGGTGGAACTCCCGGCAATACTGACCGGCGTTGTTGTAGCCCTCGCGCGTCGTGGTCAGCGAGCCGTAGTGGCCGGTCGCCGGGTTGGTCCAGCCGATCTTGTCGCCGACCGGGGCGGCGTAGGCGCGCTTGGCCGCGGTCTCGGCGGCGGCGGCGTCCGACGGCTCGATGGCGGCCGAACCGATGAAGGCGCCCAGCAGCGGGCCGGTGCCCGAGGAGGCGACCTTGCCCGACGCGTTGCCGTAGGTCGACGAGATCCGGCCGCCGACGGTCTCCGCGTTCTTGGTGGCTTCCTTGGAGGTGCTGACGCAACCCGCAAGCAGGGCGATCGCCATCGCCGCCGGGACGAGCTTCTTCACGAACATCGATGCTGCCTCGAAAGGTTGGGAGCCGGCGTGCCTTGCTTCTGGCGCACCGGTGGACACTCATATATGCGAGGCTATCCTATCTGTGAATTGGGCATATTTGTGAACTGGCAAGACGCCGGAAACGGCGCCGAAACCTGACGTTGAAACTATGGGCCTACGGCCGCGTGACGAGGGGACAATGAGCGAATCCAACGACCGGGACCCGTACGCCCTGTTCCAGGACTGGATGGACGAGGCCACCCGCAGCGAGATCAACGATCCCAACGCCATGGCGCTGGCCACCGCCGACGCGCAGGGGGCGCCGTCGGTGCGCATGGTGCTTCTGAAGGGCATCGATCCGCGCGGATTCGTCTTCTACACCAACACGGAAAGCCGCAAGGGCGAGCAGCTTCTGGCCAACGCCAACGCCGCCCTGTGCTTCCATTGGAAGACGCTGAAGCGGCAGGTCCGCGTCGAGGGCGCGGTGGAGCAGGTGTCCGACGCCGAGGCCGACGCCTATTTCGAGAGCCGCCCGCGCGAGAGCCGCATCGGCGCCTGGGCGTCGCAGCAGTCGCGCCCGCTGGAGGGCCGCTGGGAGTTGGAGAAGCGGGTCGCCCAGTTCGCCGCCAAGTTCGGTCTGGGCGCGGTTCCCCGCCCGCCGCACTGGACCGGATTCCGCATCCTGCCGCGGCGAATCGAGTTCTGGCAGGATCGCCCCTTCCGCCTGCACGAGCGGCTCGTGTACCTGCGCGAGGGTGATCCGGCGGCGCCGGAGCCGGCGCGCTGGACGACGGAGCGTCTCTTCCCGTAAAGGACCGGTACCGTCACCACATAAGAAGACGCTCATGAGCGAAGCGCGTTCGCACCGGCTGCGCCGGTACGCCACCTACGCCAGCGTGTCGGTCTCCCTGACGCTGATCCTGGCGAAGCTGGCGGCCTATCTGGCGACCGACTCGGTCAGCATCCTGTCGTCGCTGATTGACTCCAGCACGGACATGATGGCCTCGGTGGTGACGCTGCTCGGGGTGCGGACGGCGTTGCGCCCGCCGGACGAGGCGCACCGCTTCGGCCACGGCAAGGCGGAGGCGCTGGCCGCCCTGGCCCAGGCCGCCTTCATCGGCGGCTCGGCCCTGTTCCTGACCATCGAGGCGGTGCGCCGCCTCGTCACCCCGCAGCCGGTGGGCGAGGGGGCGGTGGGCATCGCCGTGATGCTGCTGTCCATCCTGCTGACCGCCGGCCTGATCACCTTCCAGCGCCATGTGGTGACCGCCACCGGCTCGGTCGCGGTGGGGGCGGACCGGCTGCATTATTCCGGCGACCTGCTGATGAACGCGGCGGTCATCCTGGCAATCCTGCTGACCGGCTGGACCGGCATCAGCGCCTTCGACCCGCTGTTCGGGCTGGGCATCGCCGCCTTCCTGCTCTACGGCGCCCGCAAGGTCGCCCGCGAGGCGCTGAACGTCCTGATGGACCGGGAGCTGCCGGCGGAGGAGCGGGAGCGCATCGTCGCGCTGGTGGAGGCGCAGCAGGACGTCGCGGGGATGCACGACCTGCGCACCCGCAGCTCCGGCGTCGGCGCCTTCATCGAGCTGCATCTGGAACTCGACCCCGCGCTGTCGGTCGCCAGGGCGCACGACATCACCGACCGGGTCGAGGACCGCCTGAAGGACGCCTTCCCCGGCGCCGAGGTCATGATCCACCAGGAGCCCGCCGGCCTTCAGGACGACCGGCTGGACCATCGCATCGCGGACGGTCAGAGCGTTGGTGGGCAAAGCGCTGATGGCCAGAGCCCCGGTGGCCCGGGCGTCGCTGAGTAAGGTGCCGCTGATTGAGGCGCCGCGGCGTCGCCGGCGGACGTTTTTCCGCCACCGGTTGCGCGTGGGTTACCGATGCGCAATAAATGATCACATTGCCTTTTAGAATGACCCTTCCTCCGTTGCGCATTTGTAAGAGTTCGGTAATAATTGCATTGGATTTTAGCGCTCTGCGCATTCTTGTGAAACGGATGGCGGAAAGATGGACAGTGCGTTCGGCAGCCGCTCTCATTTGATCGCGGACATTGCCACCGAAGCGGGCAATCTCGGCATCGAGATCGCGGACATCGCGGGCCATGTGGAGGAGGTCAACGGCCGCCTCGGCCATCAGGCCAACGTTTTCGCGCAGTTGCGCGGCACCGGGAACAAGATGTCGGAGAGCACGCAGCGCATCTCCGCCGCCGCCAGCGTGGCGCGTTCCGTGACCGAGCAGGCCCGGCAGGAGGTCGAATCATCCCACGACCGGGTCCAGCGGTCGATGAACGACATCCACACCCTCGTTGCCGCCGTGGGAAGCATCGAAGGGCAGATCGCCGGCCTTCAGGAGGCGCTGGACCGGGTCGGCCGGGTCGCCAAGGAGATCTTCGTCATCGCCAAGCAGACCAACCTGCTGGCGCTCAACGCGACCATCGAGGCGGCGCGCGCCGGGGAGGCCGGGCGCGGCTTCGCCGTGGTGGCGAACGAGGTCAAGGCCCTGTCCAAGAAGACCAGCGAGGCGACGACAGAGATCGACGCCACGCTGAAGTACCTGAACGACCAAGCGCAGCGCCTGATGGCCGAAAGCGCGTCCAGCGCCGGCAAGGCCCGCGCGGTGAGCGAGGGCACCACCGCCATCGGCGCCGTCATCGAAACCGTCGGGCGCGCCATGGCGGAGCTGAACGGCGAGACGGACAAGATCGATGCGGCCTCCTCGGAGATTGGCGCCAACTGCGAGGAGCTTCAGCACGAGATCGACGACCTCGCGGTCGGCGTGCAACTGTCCAGCGACAATCTGGCCCAGGCGCGCGACCGCGTGAACACGCTGGTCGGCATGAGCGAGCGGCTGATCGGCATCACCGCCGAGCTGGACGTGGAGACGGTGGACACCCCCTTCATCCGCATGGTCAGCGACGCCGCGTCGCGCATCTCCGCGGACTTCGAGGACGCGCTGTCGCGCGGCGAGGTGCGCGAGGGCGATCTGTTCGACAGCAACTACCAGCCCATCCCCGGCTCCAACCCGCAGCAGCACATGACCCGCTTCACCGAGTTCTGCGACCGCATGCTGCCGAAGGTCCTCGATTCGCTGCTGGGGCAGAACGAGCGCATCGTCTTCTGCGTGGCGGTCGATTCGAACGGCTACCTGCCGACCCACAACCGGAGGTTCAGCCAGCCCCAGGGGAACGACCCGACCTGGAACGCGGCCAATTGCCGCAATCGACGTATCTTCAACGACCGGGTCGGCCTCGCCGCGGGGCGCAGCACGAAGCCGTTCCTGCTCCAGACCTACCGTCGCGACATGGGCGGCGGCCAGTACACCCTGATGAAGGACGTGTCCGCTCCGATCACCGTGCGCGGGCGGCACTGGGGCGGGCTGCGCCTAGCCTACAAGGTCTGAACCGCCGCCTCCGTCCCGCCCCCCGGTTCGCGTGCCATTGAATGTTGCAGTTTTGTGATTGCATCCATTGAATGCCGCCGGGGTGGGTTGCGGATGGTCGGCTGAGCCGGAAAGAATCGGTCGTTCGGTCATCCACGGGCGTCATCGCTGATGATCCTGGGAGGTGATGTTTATGCCCGAGCGAATCGTGGCTTTGTCGCGCGCCGTGTCCGATCTCGCCACGCGCAAGATGGATGAGATCCAAGCCGTCACGAACACGACCAAGATCCTGGCGCTCAACGCCCTGATCGAGGCGATGCGCGCGGGGGAGGCCGGGCGCGGCTTCGCCGTGGTGGCCCAGGAGGTGAAGGCCATTTCGGAGCGGATCACCGGCATCGGTGACGAGCTGCGCACCCAGATGGCCGTGCAGACGGACGAGTTGAACACGCTCGGCAACCGTTTGGTCTCGCAGTTGCGGGGCGGCCGGCTCGCCGATCTGGCGCTCAACATGATCGACATCATCGACCGCAATTTGTACGAGCGGTCCTGCGACGTTCGCTGGTGGGCCACGGACCGCGCCGTGGTGGATTGCGCTGCCGATCCCTCGGAGTCCAACCGCCGCGAAGCCGCGCAGCGGCTGGCCGTCATCCTCGGCGCCTACACGGTCTATCTCGACCTCTGGGTCGTCGACGCTCGGGGCGTCGTCCTGGCGAACGGACGGCCCGACCGCTATCGCCGCCCGGTGGGCGCGTCGGTCGCGTCCGAGTCCTGGTTCCGCGAGGCCATGTCGACCCGCAGCGGCACCGATTTCGCGGTGGCCGACATCGGCGCCAACGACCTGCTGGACCGCGCCACCGTCGCCACCTACGCCACGGCCATCCGGGCCGGCGGGGAGGAGAACGGCCCGATCATCGGCGTGCTGGGCGTCTTCTTCGACTGGCAGCCCCAGTCCCAGGGCGTGGTCGACTCCGTCCGCCTGACCGACGAGGAGCGCGCCCGGACCCGCTGCCTTCTGGTGGACAGCCGTCACCGCGTGATCGCCGCGTCCGACCGCCGGGGCGTCCTGACGGAGAGTTTTCCCCTGCGCACCGGCGGCCAAGGGCAGGGCAGCTATCCCGACGACCAGGGGCGTGTGGTTGGTTTCGCCGTGACGCCGGGCTATGAAACCTACAAGGGACTCGGCTGGTTCGGAGTGATCGTCCAGAACTCCGCCAGTCATTGCGAATAGGCGTTTCGGATTGCAGCAATTCGAATCTTTTGCGGGTCGCGCTTGAAATGTTAGCGAAACACCGCCGTGGTGCAGTTGAGCCACGGAAAGGTGTTTCGCATGCAGGCTCTCAGGCAGATCGTGATCGTACCGGAACAGGAAGACGACCTCGTGGCGGAGGCGATCCGCGACGTGTGTGTGGCGGACGTCATCGATCAGGCCACGAAGGATCGGCTGGTGGATGGGCTGACCGTCCTGAAGGCCGGGCTTCCCTGCACCGATGCCGGCTGCACCGGCTGCGTCCACCGGCGGTCCTGCGAACGTTTCATCGAAAGCATCCTGTGGACCAGTTGAACCCGTGCCAATCCGGAAGGGGACGGCCTCCCTCTTTGGAACCGGCGGGGCTGTGACGGTCGTCACCGCGTAAACCGAAAACCATGCTAAAATGCCGTTTTAACGGTCCCCGCCTGCGGTTTCCCCAGGGGATTCCCCAGTGGATTCCAGGGCGGCGCGGTGGCCCGGAGATTGGCGTCTTGAGGTCGGTATGGGCTTTTCGGTGACCTTCTGGGGGGTTCGGGGCACGGTTTCCTGCCCCCTGCCGTCCCATATGGGCTTCGGCGGCAACACGAGTTGCGTTGAGGTCCAGGCGGGCGACCAGCGCATCGTCATCGACGCCGGCACCGGCATCCGCATGCTCGGAAAACGCCTGCTGAAGGAGGGCGCCGCCACGGCGACCCTGCTGATGAGCCACACCCATCTGGACCACATCTGCGGCTTTCCCTTCTTCGCCCCGGCCTACACCAAGGGCTTCCACCTGCGTATCGTCTCCGGCCACCTGAACGGCACCCCCGGCATCGAGGCGGCCATGGCCCGGCAGATGGAGCGACCCCTGTTTCCGGTGCCCATGCGCACCATGGGAAGCAACATCGTGTTCGACGAGATCACGGCCGGCGACCGGTTCGCGCTGGGTGAGGGGGTGCAGGTCCGCACGGCGCGCCTGAACCATCCGGACGGCGCCACCGGCTACCGCATCGAGCATATGGGCAAAGCCTTCGCCTATGTGACCGACACCGAGCATGTGCCGGGCCACCCCGACCGCAACATCCTGGACCTGATCGACGGCGCCGACCTCGTGCTCTACGACAGCACCTACACCGACGAAGAATGGCAGAACCGCATCGGCTGGGGCCATTCCACCTGGACCGAGGGCGTCCGGCTGGCCCAGGCGGCCGGCGTGAAGAGGCTGGTGCTGTTCCACCACGACCCCGACCATGACGACGCCGCCATGACCGCCATCGAGGCGGCGGCCCAGGCGGTGTTCCCGGACTGCTTCGCCGCACGGGAAGGGATGACGGTCACGCTGGCCTGACCTCGGCTTGGCGCCTCTGGCCGGACCCTATGCCGGGCCGTTATAGAGGGGCTTCCTCCCCCCGCAGCGAACCCCCATCCATGCCCATTCCCTTCCTGGCCGTCCCGCCCATGACGCTGACGGTCGTCGCGCTGTTCGTCCTCACCTATGTCGGCATGGCGCTGGGGCGCTTCCCCGGACTGCGCATCGACCGCACCGGCATCGCCCTGGTCGCGGCCATCCTTCTGCTCGCCATCGGGGCGCTGGAATCGGGGCAGGTGACCGAGGCCATCGACTTCCCGACCCTGTTCATCCTGTTCGGGCTGATGGTGCTGTCCGCCCAATACGCGGCCAGCGGCTTCTACGACTGGTGCGCCCTGCGGGTCGCGCAGGCGGCGCGTTCTCCGGCCCGGCTGCTGGCGGTGACGGTGGCGGTGGGCGGAGGCCTGTCGGCGATCCTCGCCAACGACGTGGTGGTCTTCGCCATGACGCCGATGCTCTGCGTCGGACTGCTGGCGCGCCGGCTGGACCCGCGGCCCTACCTGATCGGTCTGGCCGGAGCGGCGAACGCCGGCTCGGCGGCGACGGTGATCGGCAACCCGCAGAACATCCTGATCGGCCAGATGGGCCATCTGGATTTCTGGCGCTTCCTGGCGGTCTGCGGGGTACCGGCGCTGGTCGGCCTCGTGGTGGTCTATGTCGTGGTGTGGCTCGCCTGGCGGGGCCGCTTCGGCGAGCCCGATGACCGGATGACCGGGGAGGGCGGGGCGGAGCCGGTGACGCTCGACCGGGCGCAGCTCGGCAAGGCGGTGGTGGCGACCCTGGTGCTTCTCGGCCTGTTCACCACCGACCTGCCCCACGAGATCGGCGTGCTGCTGGTCGCCGGGGCGATGTTGATCAGTCGGCGGCTGGCCTCGCGCGGCATGCTGGGCATGGTGGACTGGCATCTGCTGGTCCTCTTCGCCGCCCTGTTCGCCATCAACCACGCGCTGAAGCTGACCGGCCTGCCGGCGGAGTTCGTGTCGGGGCTGGAGGCCGCCGGCTGGCTGCCCGACCGGCTGGCGGTGATGACCCCGCTCGCCCTGGCCGCCAGCAACAGCATCGGCAACGTGCCGGCGGTGATCCTGCTGCTCGCCGCTTGGCCGTCGCCGCCGGAGGGGGCGCTCTACGGGCTGGCGATCCTGTCCACACTGGCCGGCAACCTGCTGATCCCCGGCAGCCTCGCCAACATCATCGTGGTGGAGCGGGCGGCGGCCTCCGGCGTCCGGCTCGGCTTTGTGGAGCACGCCCGTTGCGGCATCCCGATGACCTTTTTGTCGATGGGATTCGCCGTTTTGTGGTTGTGGGGCACCGGCTGGATGCGTCTGAGCTGATTTTTCTCCTTATGGGCTATGCGAATGGTGCCGCCCCTCTCCGTCCGGGGCATTGCCCTCTCTTCGCAAAGCAAAAAACTTGGGGTGGCCTCTTCGAGGCATGCCCCAAGGCACCGATGCCCAAAGCCCAAATGCCCGAAGCTCAGACGAAGGACGGAAACCGCATGTCAGAAGCCCAGACGCCCCGGACGCTGGACACCGGAGCCCAGGAACGGCCTCGGGAAACGCCCTGGGAGACGCCGGTCGTCGCGGTGGTGGTCACCCACAACCGTCTGGCCCTGCTGAAGACCTGTCTGGCGGCCATCCACGGGCAGGAGCCGCGGCCCGACCGCATCGTCGTGGTGGACAACGGCTCCAGCGACGGCACCGCCGAATGGCTGGCCGAACAGAGGGCGGTGATGCCGGAGCTTCTGGTGGTCCGGCAGGCCAACATCGGCTCCGCCGGCGCCTACCACACCGCCTTCGCCACGGCGCTGGAACTGGGCGCCCGCTGGATCTGGAGCACCGACGACGACGGCATCCCGGCGCCCGGCGCGCTGGCCGAGCTGCTGCGCCAGGGCGAGCGGCACGACCTCGACCTCGTCGGGCCGACCGTGGTCGCGGCGGAGGACCGGGGCGATCTGGCCTTCACCATGCAGGGCTTCACCAAGGCCGACGCCTTCGCCGCCGCGGCGCAGGACGGCATCGTGCCCGGCACCATCGCGCTGTTCAACGGGACCCTGCTGCGCCGCCGCGTGTTCGAGCGGATCGGCAACATCAAGCGCGAGATGTTCATCTGGGGCGACGAGTGGGAATTCACGCTGCGCGCCCGCCGGGCCGGGCTGCGCGACGGAACGGCGGTGCGCGCCCTGCATGTCCACCCGCGCAACCGCCGCACTCAGCGCCCGCTGGCCGGCGGCTTTCTCGGCACCATCGAGGAAATGCCGGAGAACCGCGCCCCCTATTTCTTCCGCAACATGGGCTACATCCACGCCACCTACGAGCGCAAGTCCATCGCCCGCATGATGGTCAAATACACGCTCTACTACCTGCTGCACCGGCGCGCCGACGTGAAGGGGCTGCGCGGCTTTTGGACCCATTACCGGGCCGGCCTCCAGAACCGCTATCCGCAGGACCTGCAGGCATCCCCCACGGCCGCGGCCCCTGTGGACGCCTCTGGCGCTCCGCCCCAGTCCTTCCCGAAAAGCGTCTGAGGGGGGCCGCATGTTCAGGGATTACACCGTCGACGGGCGGGCGGCGTCGCGCGCCGAGTCTGCGTATGTCTGGCCGGCCGCCCTGCTGATCCTGGTGGCGGCCTCGGTTCCCGTCTGGATGTTCGAGATTCCGGCGCTGGGCGACTACGTCAACCACGTCACTCGCATGTACGCCCTGGCCCATCTCGACCAGGACCCGGCGCTGGCGCAATTCTACATGGTGCGCTGGGCGATCATCCCCAATCTGGTGATGGACATCGTCGTGCCGCCGCTGGCGAAGCTGATCGGCGTGCACACGGCCAGCCGGCTGTTCGTCACCGCCAGCTATCTGGTGCTGGTGACCGGCTCCATTGCGCTGTACCGCGCCGTCTGGGGCCGGGTGGAACTGGGGCCGCTGGCCGCCGGGCTGTTCCTTTACACGCTGTCCACCTACATGGGCCTGTTCAACTACCTGTTCGGGCTGGGGCTGGCGCTGTGGGGAATCGCCGGCTGGATCGTGATGCGGGAGCGCGCGCCCTGGCAGCGCGGGCTGGCCTCGCTCGGCATCGTGCTGCTGCTGTTCATCTCGCACCTGTTCGCGCTCGGGCTTTACGGCCTGACGCTGTTGTCCTTCGAGGGCTGGCGGCTGTGGCGGAGCGGCGGCTGGCGTGAGCCGCGGCGGGCGCTGCCGGACGCGCTGGCCTTCGGTCTGCCCTTCCTGATCGTGCCGCCGCTTCTGCTGATGAGCCCGTCGTCGGGCTTCGCCGACGCGGTGCTGTGGGTCGGCACGGCGAAGCTGATGGGCTTCGACTTCCTGTTCGGTGGCTACGCCGACACGGTCGGCTATGTGACGGGCATCGCGGTCGGGCTGGGGATCGCCTGGGGCCTGTGGAGCGGGGCGTTGCGCGTCCATCCGGTCGGCGCCATCACCATCGCGCTGGGGCTGGTGGTCTACGCGGCGATGCCGCTGGTCCTGTTCGGCTCCTGGTTCGCCGACAGCCGCCTGCCCATCGGCATCGCCTTCGTCGCGCTGGGCTTCATCCGGTGGGAACTGGCGACCTCGGCCATGCGAGCGGCCTTCCTCTCCGTGGTCGTTGCACTGTCGCTGTTGCGCAGTGCCGACGCCGGGGTGGGGCTCGCCAGGGTGGACCCGCTGCTGGAGGAGGTGCGCCAGTCCCTGCAGCGGATCGAGCCGGGAAGCACGGTGCTCGCCACCTACGCCGACGAGACGCTGCACAAGTCGATCTTCCGCGCCACCCAGTTCACCGACGACCGCGCCCTGTCCTTCGGCCTGCACCACGCGCCAGTGCTCGCGCTGATGGAACGCTCCAGCCTCGTGCCGATCGCCTTCACCCATCCGGGCAAGCAGGTGCTGCTGCTGAAGCCGGACTACGCGGATCTGGATGGTGATTTCACCTACATGCCGCGCATCGGTTACGTCGCCGATGCGGTGCGCCAGCCGGGCTTGCGCGACAACCATTACTGGGCCGACTGGCCCCGGCGCTTCGGTTACGTCTATGTGCTGTTCAGCGAGCCGGGCCGCGCCAATCCGGTGCCGGAGCATCTGACGCTGGTGCAGGAGGGGCGGTACTTCCAGCTCTACAAGGTGAAGTGAGCGAGTGCGGTTGCCCCCACCCTAACCCTCCCCCGCTCTCGGCGGACCAAAGGTCCGCCTGCCGCGTCAGCGCAAACCTTTGGTTTGCGCGAGAGCTTTGCGGGAGAGGGTGCCTTCTGCGAAGCGACGACCGTCCCCTCCACCTCGAAGAGGGGGAGGGTTAGGGAGGGGGCAAAGCCACTCAGGCCGTCCCCTCCGCTCCCCAAACAAATTGGTCGAACATCGGCTGGATCACCGCCTCGCCGATGTCGCGGGTGATGAAGACGATCTTGGAGCGGTGATCCTCGCCGGGCCATTCCTGGAGCTGGACCGGCGGATGGAACATGTGCTGCACGCCGTGGACGACGACCGGCAGCGGGCTTTCCTTCACGTTCAGCAGCCCCTTGATGCGCAGCAGGTTTTCCCCGCCGGTGGCGATCAGGGCCTCCATGAAGTCGACGAAGCTGTTCCACGGGATCGGCTCGTCCACCACCATGCAAAAGGCGCGGATGTGGTCGTCGTGCCGGTTGGTGTCGTGGTGATGGTGATCGTGCCCGCAGTCGGGACCGCAGGCGTCGCCATGCTCATGGTCATGCCCATGGCCGTGATCATGAGCATGGTGGTCATGCCCGTGATCATGGTGATGGGCCTGCTCGTCGCGGTACGACTCCTCGCGGAGCCAGCGCGCCACGTCGGGGCTCTTGGTTTCCGGGTTGTAGAGACCGGCGTCGAACAGCAGAGCCGGATCGACCTCGCCGAAGGCCGCGGGGATCTGCGGGGCCGCCGGGTTGATCGCCGACAGGCGCTGGCACAGGGCGAGCGTCGTGTGGGGCGTGGCGAGGTCGGTCTTGGTCAGAACGATGCGGTCGGCGACGGCGGCCTGCTTCACGCTCTCCGGCTGGCGGTCGAGCTGGTTGGCGCCATGCACCGCGTCCACCGTGCTGATGACGCCGTCCAGGCGGAAGCGGGCGGCCAGCAGCGGGTCGCTCATCAGCGTGTGGATGATCGGGGCCGGGTCGGCGAGGCCGGTGGTCTCCACCACCACCCGGTCGAACTCCGGAATGTCGCCGCGCACGCGCTTCAGGAACAGGTCGCGCAGCGTGTCGACGAGGTCGCCGCGGATGGTGCAGCACAGGCAGCCGCTGTCCATCAGCACCATGTTCTCCGACGCCTTGGCGACCAAGAGGTGGTCCAGCCCGACCTCGCCGAACTCGTTGATGACCACGGCGGTGCGGGCCATGCCGGGATGGTGCAGGAGCCGTTGCAGCAGCGTGGTCTTGCCGCTGCCGAGGAAGCCGGTCAGCACCGAGACGGGCAGGCGGGGCGCCGGTTGGGCGGCGGGGGTGGGTGCGGCGGTCACGGGGTCTTCTCCTGGCAGTCGGTGCATGTGCCGCGCACCTCGACGGTGGGGCGGCTGACCTGGAAACCATGCTCGGCGGCGATGGTGCCGATGGCGGCGCGGATGCGCGGGTCGTCAATCTCCACGGCGTTGCCGCAGGTCTCGCACACCAGGAACTGCCCGGAATGGACGGCCCCCGGCGCCGCGCAGCCGATGTAGGCGTTCAGCGATTCGATGCGGTGGACCAGCCCGTGCTCCACCAGGAACTCCAGCGCGCGGTAGACGGTCAGCGGGGCGGTGGCCTTGCCCTCGCGCTGGCTGAGGTCTTCCAGGATGGCGTAGGCGCCGCGCGGCTTGTGGCTGTTCCAGACCAGTTCCAGCACCTGCCGGCGCAGCGCGGTCAGCCGGGCGCCGCGCTCCGCGCACAGGGCGTCGGCGCGCGTCAGCGCATCGGCGATGCAATGCGCGTGGTCGTGCCCATGGCGGGAGGCCGGGCCGGCGGTGGAGTGGGGATCGGCGGTCATGGCGTTATCTTATTACATCGCCGGACACCGACACCAGACAAAGAAGAAGGGCGGCCCCGGACGCGGGGGCCGCCCTTTCAAGGCGTGTCGCTGGATTATGGGACGGTCAGGCGTACGGTCAGAGACCGATTACGCCGCCATCCTTCTTGGTGATGGCGACCACCGACGGGCGCGGCGGCATGTTGGGCTTGAAGTCGGGCCAGCGGGTCGCCGGGTCCTCGAAGGAGGAGAGCTTGCCCTTGAAGCCTTCCCATTGGTCCACACCATCGGTGGCCGGGTGCTGCACGGCGACGAACAGGGTCTTGTCGTCGGTGGTGAAGCAGGGGCCGCACATCTCCGCGCCCACCGGCACGCGGTAGAACATCTTGGACAGGCCGCGCAGGTCGCCGTCGGTCTCCACGGCCCAGACGCCGTCGGCGGTGCCGGATGCCTTCTTCCAGTTCTCGCCCTGGTCGGTGGTGATCCACAGGCGGCCGCGGTGGTCCACCGCCGCGTTGTCGGGGCAGGAGAACCAGCCGTTGGCCGAGGTGTCGGCGTGGAACTGCGCGCCGACCTTCTCGTCCGCCGGGTTGCCGCCGCGGACCAGGATCGTCCATTCGGCCTTGGTGGCGGCGTGGTTGCCGTTTTCCGGCAGGATCTCGACGATGTGGCCCCAGTTGTTCTCGGCGCGCGGGTTGGTCGCGTCCACCTGCTCCGGCTTGCGGCGGGAGTTGTTGGTGAGGATGACGTAGACCTTGCCGGTCACCGCGTTGACCTCGATGTCCTCCGGACGGTCCATCTTGGTGGCGCCCAGCGCGTCGGCGGCGAGGCGGGCGTTGATCAGGACGGTGGCCTGGTCGGGGAAGCCCTTCTCGGCGGTCAGCGGACCCTGGCCATGGACCAGCGGTAGCCAATCGACCGAGGCGTCGGCCTTGAACTTCGCCACGTAGAGCGTCCCGGTCTCCAGGATGTCCATGTTGGCGGCGCGGTTCTTCGGGTCGAACTTCCTGGCCGCGACGAACTTGTAGACATAGTCGAAGCGCTCGTCGTCGCCGGTGTAGGCGACCACGGTGCCGTCCTTGCCGAGAGCGATCTGGCAGGCCTCATGCTTGAAGCGGCCAAGCGCCGTGCGCTTCTTCGGGGTCGAGGTCGGGTCGTAGGGATCGATCTCGACGATCCAGCCGAAGCGGTTGGACTCGTTTGGCTCCTTAGCGATGTCGAAGCGGTCGTGATGGACGCCCCAGTTGTACCATTCGCCGGGGAAGCCGTAGCGCTTCAGAACCTTGGCGTTCGGGTTGGTGTCCTCGACCTTGCCCCAGAAGTAGCCGTTGAAGTTTTCCTCCGCCGACAGCCAGGTGCCCCAGGGCGTCATGCCGCCGGAACAGTTGTTCAGCATGCCGCGGACCTTCGTGCCGGTCGGGTCGTAGCTGGTCTTCATCAGGGCATGGCCGGCGGCCGGGCCGGTGATGGCGCAGGGCGTCTCGCCGGTGATGCGGCGGTTGTAGCGGGAGTCCGCCACCGTCACCCACTTGCCCTTGACCTTGCGGATTTCGACGACGGTGCCACCGTGGGCGGCCATCTCGATGTCCACCAGCGCCTTGGTCATGCGGGCGAACTTGTCCTTCTGCTGCTCCACGCCGACGCCGGGGAACATGACCTCCTCGTCGGTGTATTCGTGGTTCACGCAGAGCAGGGCCCGGTCCGGCGACTGCGAGCCGAGCGGCAGCGGGGCGTAGCCGACGAAGTCGTTGTTGTAGCCGAACTGCTTCGACTGCGCCTCGGCCGACTGGTTCATCGGATCGAAGGCCGGCGCGCCGGGGACCACCGGGTCGCCCCAGCGGATCAGGATGTCGGCGTTGTAGCCGGATGCCACGTGATGGTCGGCGTCGACGCCGTGAGCCACTTCCTGGAAGGAGAAGCTGGCCTTGGCCGGGCGCGGGGCGCCGGTCACGGCGGCCTCGGCCGCGCGGGTCGGGGAGAGCAGGGCGGCCGGGCCGATCAGGGCGCTGACCGCGGCCCCGCTCAGCATGCCGCGCATCATGTCGCGGCGGCCGAGGCGCGCGTTGATGACGTCGCCCATGGTCGGGTTTTCGGACGGGTTGGAGCCGATGTCCTCGCGGCCCTCGAAGGTCAGATACTTGGTGCCCTTCTGGGGCAGGTCATGGGTGTCCATCGGTGTGCCTCGTCTCTTTCCGCAAATTTATTTGGGGTTGGGCGGGCGCACCTTACCGGGGGCCTGTGACGGTTTCTTTGCACCCCCATGAAGGCGGAATGAAAACACACGGTCGGGTTTCACGACTCCGTGTCGATCAATCACTGGATTTTTTGATCTCCTGGAAGGCGGCCAGCGCGCGGTCGCGGGCGGTGCCATGGTCGACGATCGGCCGCGGGTAGTCCTTGCCGAGCGTCACCCCCGCCTGCCACAGCGCCTCGTCCGGGGCTTCCCAGGGCTTGTGAATCCAGCGGTTGGACAGCTTTTCCAGTTCCGGCACGTAGCGCCGGACATAGGCCCCCTCCGGGTCGAACTTCTCGCCTTGGAGGATCGGGTTGAAGACGCGGAAGAACGGCGCCGCGTCGGCGCCGCAGCCGGCCACCCACTGCCAGTTGCCGGCGTTGTTGCCGATGTCGGCATCGACCAGCGTGTCCCAGAACCACGCCTCGCCCTCCTGCCAGGGGATCAGCAGGTCCTTGATGAGGAAGGAACCGACGATCATCCGCACGCGGTTGTGCATCCAGCCGGTCTGCCAGAGCTGCCGCATTCCGGCGTCCACGATGGGGTAGCCGGTGCGCCCGCGTTGCCACGCGCGCAGGCCCGCCTTGTCGGTCCGCCAGGGGAAGCGGGCGAAGCGCGTGTCCAGCGGCGTGTCCGGAATGCCCGGCTCCTCGCGCAGCAGGTGGTGATTGAACTCCCGCCAGCCGAGTTCCCGCAGGAAGGCTTCGGCGCCCGCGGCCAGCTCATGCCGCTGGTCGGCGGCGTGGCGCGCGGCGTGCCAGATCTGCCGTGGCCCGATCTCGCCGAAGGCGAGGTGCGGCGACATCGCAGAGGTCCCGTCATGGTCCGGGCGGTCGCGCTCCGCCGGGTAGGCGGCGACCGGGCCGTCGAGAAAATCGGCCAGCCGCTCGCGGGCCGCCGCCTCGCCGGGTGTCCAGCGCTCGCGCAGGCCGCCGGCCCAGTCCGGTGCGCTGGGCAGCAGCCCCCAGTCCTTCAGCGACTCGCTGGACACCGCCTTGGCCGGCGGGGTCAGCTTGGTCGGCGCGCGGGTGGGGCGCGGCGGCTCCGGCATCGACAGCAGCGCCTTCCAGAAGGGCGTGAAGACCCGGAAGGGCGTGTCCGACTTGGTGCGGATGGTTCCCGGCTCATAGAGCAGGGCGGCGTTGTGGGGATGCACCGTCACGCCGCGCGCGGTCAGCCGCTCGCCCACCCGGCGGTCGCGGGCGATGGCGGTGGGGCCGGCGCGGCGGTTGCACAGCACCGTGTCGGCGCCGGTTTCTTCGGCCAGCGCCGCCAGCACCGCGGCGGGGTCACCGCTGCGCAGCACCAGGGGCGAGCCGAGCGTGGCCAGCGCCTTGCCCAGCCGCTCCAGGCTGCCGTGCAGCCACCAGCGGGAGGCGGCGCCGGGAAGCCAGGGATCGTGGGCGTCCTTCTCCCGGATGTAGACCGGGATGACCGGCGCCCCATCCTCCGCCGCGGCGCTGAGCGCCGGGTTGTCGGCAAGGCGAAGATCGTTGCGGAACCAGACGAGGATGGGGGATTGATCGGTCTTCATCGGCCAACTTTAAGGACATGGACAGAAGAACGGGCATGCCAAAACGCCGCAGCCAATGACCACGGTCAGTGGCTCTTGCTACGCGGCGCCGATTGTTCCGGATCACCACGGCGGCGAAAATTTTTCCTGGGGAAATCCTATTGACGGCGATTTCCGCACCGCTATTTCCGCCTTCGCTGCCACGACGTGGAGCCGGAGGCACGGCGGCCGACGGCGCCGGTTCCACGGTCGGGGGAGGAAAGAGACGCCATCAACGGAGGAAACCATATGTCCCGCCTGTCGCGCTTGCTGACCGCCGCCACCGTCGCCCTGCCGCTGTCCCTCGCCGCCATGTCCGCAAAGGCGGCGGACATCGTGGACACTGCCGTGGCGGCGGGCCAGTTCAAGACGCTGGTCCAGGCCGTCCAGGCCGCCGGCCTCGCGGACACGCTGAAGGGCACTGGCCCCTTCACCGTCTTCGCCCCGACCGACGAGGCTTTCGCCAAGCTTCCCGCCGGCACCGTCGAAAATCTTCTGAAACCGGAGAACCGTGAGAAGCTCCGCTCCGTACTCACCTATCATGTGGTGTCGGGCAAGGTGACTTCGGCCGATATCGCCGGCAAGACGGCATCGCCGAAAACCGTGCAGGGCACCACCGTGGATATCGACGCGACGAAGGGCGGCGTGATGGTGGACAACGCGAAGGTCGTGAAGCCCGACATCATGGCGTCCAACGGCGTCATCCACGTGATCGACACGGTCATGATGCCGAACTGACGTTCTGCTTTTTCATTGAGGTCCCTCCTGCCGGACGTTTCACCGCCGGTTCCGGCAGGACCACTCGCCCGGAGAGTTCCCCCGACTCTCCGGGCTTTTTCTTTTTACGCCCTGTCCGGGGACAGGCGGCTGCGCGGGAAGCGGTGGACCTTGCCGCGGGCCAGCAGATGCACCTCGAACCGCGCCGCCAGCAGGCCGGACACCGCCGGATCCAGCACGTTCAGCCCGCCCGCGAAGGCGCCGAAGGCCGGCAGGATCAGCTTTACCCCGTCGAAGGCGAAGCAGCGCTCCCGCACCCGCCGGCCCGGCACGACGACGGCGGCCACCGGGTGCAGATGCCCCGACAACTCGCCCACGGCGCCGGGCACCGCCTCGTGCCGGAAGGTCAGCGGGCCGAGCGCCAGCTCGTCCAGGATGCGCCCGCCGAACCCCTCCGGCGGCTCCGGGTCGTGGTTGCCGGTGACCCACAGCCAATCCGTCACCCGCCCGGTCAGGTCGCGCAGCCGCGCCACGTCCCCCGCCTCCATGCGGCTCGCCGCGCGGCGGTCGTGGAAGCTGTCGCCGAGGCAGATCACCCGCTCCGGAGCCAGCCGCTCCACCAGCTCCGCCAGCCGGCCGAGCGTCGCCCGCGTGTCGTAGGGCGGCAGCATCCGCCCGCGCGCCGCGAAGGCGGAGCCCTTCTCCAGATGCAGGTCGGCGACCACCAGCGTCCGCTCCGCCGGCCAGACCAGCGCGCCTGAGGGATCGGGGGCCAGCGCGGCGCCCCGCAAGGTCATCGTCGTGTCCATGGTCATCACAGCGTCAAGCGGCCTTGGCTGTCACCGTCGGACGCCAGTTCCGGCATCGCCTCGGCCACCAGATCGGCGGCGGCCTGCTCCAGAAGCTCGTCGGTGGCGGAGCCGTCCACCCGTTCCCGCCCGATCTCCAGGATGACCGGCACGGCGAGGGGGGAGATGCGGTCGAGGTCCTTGTGGGTGATGCGGCCCTTCACCCGAACCAGGAAATCCGACAGGCGCCGCACGTCGGTCAGCCCGCCCGCCGCGTCGGCGCGGGTGGCGCGCAGCAGCACATGGCCGGGGTCGTGCTTGCGCAGCACGTCGTAGATCAGGTCGGAGGAGAAGGTGACCTGCCGCCCCGACTTCTCCTGCCCGGGATGGCGGCGGTCGATGACCCCGGTGATCAGCGCCACGTTGCGGAAGGTCCGGCGCAGCATCGAGGACTCGTCCATCCAGGCTTCCAGATCGTCGCCCAGCATGTCCTGGTCGAACAGCCCGTCCATATCCTTGGGCGTGCGCAGCGACCACACCGCCAGCACGTAATCGGTGGCGACGAAGCCGAGCGGGCCGCAGCCCATCCGCTCCATCCGCCGGGTCAGCAGCATCCCCAGGGTCTGGTGCGCGTTCCGCCCCTCGAAGGCGTAGACGACGAGGAAGCGCTTGCCCGCCTTGGGGAAGCTCTCGACCAGCAGCCCGTCGCGCGCCGGCAGGACGGAGCGCCAGCGCTGGAGCCGCAGCCATTCCTGAACGTCCTCCGGCAGGCCGGGCCACTGCGCCGGGTCGGCCAGCATGGCGCGCACCCGGTCGGCCAGCGCCGTGGTCAGCGGCAGCCGACCGCCGGCGTAGGCCGGGACCTTCGGCTCCCCGGTGCCGCCCTTCGCGACCTGTGCCTCCATCTCGCGGATGCCGAGGAACTTCAGCAACTGGCCGGCGAAGACGAAGGTGTCGCCGGGGGTGAGTCCCTGGATGAAATGCTCCTCCACCTCGCCCAGCACCGGGCCGCGGCTCAGGCGCACGCGCAGCATGGCCTCCTGCGTGATGGTGCCGACGTTCATGCGGTATTGCCGCGCCACCGCCGGCCCGGCCACCGCCATGCGCCCGTCCTCGCGCAGTTTCAGGCGGTGGAAGCGCTCGTAATTGCCGAGCGCGTAGCCACCGGTCGCCACGAAGTCCAGCACGTCGTCGAACTCGTCCCGCGGCAGCCCGGCGTAGGGGGCGGCGCGGACCACCTCGTCGTACAGGTCGTCGGGCCGGAAGGGCTCCGCGCAGGCCATGCCGAGCATGTGCTGGGCCAGCACGTCCAGCCCGCCGGGGCGGGGCCGCTCGCCGTCCAGGCTCATGGCCGCCACGGCGTCCAGGGCGGCGCGGCATTCCAGCACCTCGAACCGGTTGGCGGGGACGAGCAGGGCGCGGCTCGGCTCGTCCAGCCGGTGGTTGGCGCGGCCGATGCGCTGGACCAGCCTGCTCGCCCCCTTCGGCGCGCCGATCTGCACCACCAGATCGACCGCCGCCCAGTCGATGCCGAGGTCGAGCGAGGAGGTCGCCACCACCGCCCGCAGCTTGCCCGCCGCCATGGCGGCCTCGACCTTGCGCCGCTGCTCCGCCGCCAGCGAGCCGTGATGGAGCGCGATGGGCAGGCTGTCGTCGTTGCGGCGCCAGAGCTCCTGGAAGACCAGCTCCGCCTGGGCGCGGGTGTTGACGAAGACCAGCGTCGTGCGGTGGGCGCGGATGCGCTGGTAGACCTCTTTCAGCGCGTGCATGGCCATGCGGCCGGACCAGGGGAGCCGCTCGCGCGTCGTCAGGATCTCCACCTCGGCGGAGGCGCCGGCCCGGCCGGAGACCAGCCGCACGTCGCCGCCGTCCGCCTGCCCGGTCTTGGACAGCCAGGCGAGCAGCTGGGCCGGCTCCGCCACCGTGGCCGACAGCCCGACCCGTCGGGCCTGCGGTGCCAGCTTCGCCAGCCGCGCCAGCCCGAGGGCCAGCAGGTCGCCGCGCTTGGTCCCGGCCAGAGCGTGCAGCTCGTCGACGATGACGCAGCGCAGGTGCCGGAAGATCGTCGCCGCGTCGGCGTAGGCGATCATCAGCGCCAGACTTTCCGGCGTGGTCATCAGGATGTGCGGCGGGTTGGCCCGCTGCCGCCGCCGCTTGGATTCGGGCGTGTCGCCGGTGCGGGTTTCGGTGCGGATGGGCAGCCGCATCTCGGCGACGGGTTCCTCCAGATTGCGCTGGATGTCCACCGCGAGCGCCTTCAGCGGGGAGATGTAGAGCGTGTGCAGCCCCTCGCGCGGGCGCTCCGCCAGATCGATCAGCGAAGGCAGGAAGCCGGCCAGCGTCTTGCCGCCGCCGGTCGGGGCGATCAGCAGGGCGCTGTCCCCGGCGGCGGCGGCCTCGACCATGGCATGCTGATGCGGGTGCGGCGCCCAGCCCCGCGACCGGAACCAGCCCTGGACATTGGCGGGGAGGAGGGGGGAGGGAAGGTCGGGCATGAAGGACCGGGTGATTCGCTGAGACCGGAAAGAATAGTGTCGCGAATCGAACGGAGCAAGAACGGCCGCGCTTTTGCGTCCCGTTGACGGCTTTCGAGGCTGTGGTATTTTGGGAGGCAAGGAGGTGATGCGCCTTCGGTCTCCTGGAGGCGGAGCCGGTTTCCCGACCCCGCCCATTGGTTCCTTAGCGATCGTGGCCCTGGTTGAAGCCCGCTTCGAACTCGAACTTCATCCGGAACCAGAAGCGTCGGAGCCACTTCAGGTACCTTTTCAAGCGCATCACCTCCTCTCGGATGCCGGACGGGTAGGGCCCGCCGGCACGCAACATCCAAAGGAATGCATGGGCGCGGTCAACCGAGGATAGGGCTCGGTGGGGCGGCTGCGGCACTTGGGCGCGTGGTCGGGGTGCGAGGGCTTGCCCCCACCCTGACCCTCTCCCGCTAACGCAGGGGAGGGAATTAGGCGCCGGTGACGATGCGGACGTGGATGGGCAGGGGGATCGTGCCGCCCTGGGCCTGCGCGTCGAAGCGGCGGGTCACCTCGGCGTCCAGTTCGGCGCGCTGTCCGGCGGTGAGGGTGTGCAGGCGGTGACCGAAGCTCATCTCCAGCGTGGCGCGCCAGAAGGGCTGGCCCTGGGCGGCCTTGCGGACTGGAGTGATGTCGGTCTCGCCCACCGTGGCGAAGCCGGCGGCGCGCAAGGCCTCCGCCAGAAGGCCGGGGGCGGCGAAGCGAAACAGCGGGTCCAGGCTGCGGTCCTCGCCCAACTGGGCGGCGACGGCGTCGCCCACCGTGTCGAACAGGGCGTTGCCGGCGCGCGGCCCCCAGACCATGAAGGCCGCCCGCCCGCCGGGGCGCAGCACGCGGCGCAGTTCGGCCAGGGCCGCCGCCACGTCGGGGACGAACATGATGCCGAAGCGGCAGGTCGCCCGGTCGAAGCTCGCCGCGGCGAAGGGCAGGGCGGTCATGTCGGCGGCGGCGAAGGCCGGGCGCGGCCCGTCCGCGATCCCCGCGGCGCGGCGCCGGGCGCCGGCCATCATGCCGGGCACGAGGTCGCTGCCCACCACCAGCCCGTTCGGACCTGTCCGGAGGGCGGCGTTCAGCGCCGGTTCGCCGGCGCCGGAGGCGAGGTCCAGCACCCGGTCGCCCGCCGTTACGCCGGCGGCGTCCAGCAGGGGCTGGTTCAGCTTGTCGGCCAGATCGGCCATCGGGTCGGCCCAGCGGTCCCAGGCGTCGGCGCTGGCGGTCCAGCGGGCGCGCTCGGCGTCGCCGTCGATGGGGCAGGAGGACAAATCGGGCATGGTCAGTGGAGTAGCCTTGCGGTGCCGGTGATGCGGGGGGCGGAGTCCGCGTCGCGCAGCCGCTCGTTCAGCGCCGCGACCTCCTCCGCCAGCTTGCGGTTCGCCTCGGTCAGGGCTTGGACGCGGCCCTCGGCGGTCTGCTGCTGGGCGTTCAGGGAGGCGACGGTCTCCGCAAGCTTGCGGATTTGCTGCGATTGGCGGGCGCCGCCCTCGTTGACGCTGCGACGGATCGAGCCGACGGCGGCGAGCACGATGACGCTGACCGTCGCACCCGTCAGTAGGGCGGCGATGGCCAGGGCCCAGATCCAATCCCCCGTTGGCAGTTCCATGGCCGAAGCCGCCCCTGCGTTGCGTCCGGACCATCGGGAACGACCGTCCGGTGGACGAAGGGTTTCAGCATCCAATGAAATGTCGAGCGGGTCAAGCCAAGCGCCGGAACGGCAAAAGGCCCAGCCGTTGCCGGCCGGGCCTTTCGGGAAGACGGTGTTGCGTTCAGCGGGTCAGGCGACGGTGTCGTCGACCGGGCGGGCGGCGGCCTTGGCGCGCATGTCCTTCAGATGGTCGCCGAAGGCGCGCAGAACCGGCATGATCCGCTGCATCTGGTCCGACGTGACGTGGGCGTCGGTCTTCAGGACGATGGTCGGCGCCTCCGACATCAGGCGCTTGGCGCGCATCGGACCGACCTTGTCGTCCATGAACATGGACAGCCCCATCAGGATGCCGAGCGTCACGTCGTCCGGCGCCTTGGGCAGAGCGAGCACGTCGTGCAGCTCGTTGAGGAGGGTGTAGGCGACGATGGACGTGCGTTCGATGGTGTCAACGTCGGCGGCCATGGACATCGGCGTAATCCTTGAGGCGCTGAAAGTGTGCGATATGGCCGAAGGTTAGCGCTTGGATCGTAACCAAACTGTTAACCATCCCTCACCCGAGTCGCCACGAGTCGCTTTTTTCGAGTCGCAATCCCCGGTCGCCGAATCAGGAGAACCGACTCAGGATGCCGCGTGAGCCGGCACGGTCTTTATCGCCCGCTCCACCCGCTCGATGGCGGCCATCACCGCGTCCGGACGGGCGTGGTGCGGCATGTGGCCGGTTTCCGCCAGCAGATGCAGCGTCGACCCGGCCACCGCGTTGTGCAGTTGCACCGCGTGGGCGTGGGGATCGACGATGCGGTCCTCCCGTCCCGCGACGACCGCCATCGGGCAGCGGATTTCGGAATAGCGCGGGGCCATCGCCGCCACGCCGGGAATCAGCGCGGCGAGCTGGGCGGCCGCGGCCTCCAGCTGCGTCGGGCGCAGCAGAAAGTCGGGAGGCAGTTCGTCGTAGCTGGGCGGCACGGGGTTCGGCTCGAAGATGCGGCGCATCAGCGCCGGCAGGATCAGCCGGTCCAGCGGCGGCAGGACGGTGTGGCTGAGCAGCGGCCCGGCCGCTGGAATGGCCGGTCCCATCATGGGGAGGAAGTCGAGCCGCGGGGTCGGATGGGTGAAGGCGGACAGGATCACCAAGCCGCCGATCTCCTCCGGAAAATCCAGCGCCCAGGCCAATGCGACCGCTCCGGCCAGCGAATGGCCGACGATGATGGGGCGCTCCAGCCCCAGCTTGCGGGTGGCGGCGCGCAGCAGCGCGGCCTGGGCGGCGGGGCCGGCGTCGCGTCGCGGGGTCGCCTCGCTGTAGCCGTGGCCGGGCCGGTCGAAACAGACGCAGCGCCGGTTGCGTGCCGCCTTGTCGAGAAGACTCAGCGCCCAGTCGTCGGCGGTGGTTCCGTTGCCGTGCAGGAACACCATGGGCGTCGCCCCACCGTCTGCGGGACTCCCACCGTCTGCAGGACCATGGTCGAGGTAATGCAGGCGGGTGTCGCCAACGCTCATGAAATGCCCGGACGGCGGGTGCACACGCTCCGCCCGGTTGGTGCGCCGACGGGCGTCCAGCCACAGGCCGGCCAGCAGACCGGCGGTGAGGGCCAAGCCGCTGCGCATCAGCGGGCCCTCCGGCGACGCGCTGACGGATTGGTGCGCGGCGTGTCGGAACGGCGTGTGGGCTTGGGCATGGCCGGGCTCCTCGGGGTTGCAGGGACAGGGGTGCAACAGGAGGTGGCTGGGGCGGTTCCGGCGCGCAGGGCCGCCATGTCTCAACATTGTTTCCACAAATTAAACTAAAATCTTATCATTCTGCGGACACAAGGACGGGAGAACCGTCCACCGTTCGGAATTGGACACACGCCATACCATGAAGGTTTTTTCCAAAGCGGGAGTATCGTGATGAGCGCCGCCGCCAAGCAGCAGCCGACCCCAGCCCTGCCGGAGAGAGCCACGCCGGAGGGCGCCGCCCCGGCGGGCGCGTCGCTGCCCGCCGTCTACACCGACCTTGGCCGGATCATCGAGAGCATGACCCGTCGTTTCCTGGACGTGCTGCGGATGGAGCTGGCGCGGATCGGCATCGACGACCTCAGCCCCGGCCAGGCCCTGATGCTGATCAACATCGGCGGCGAGGAGCTGTCAGTGCGCGACCTGCTGGAGCGCGGCTACTATCTCGGCTCCAACGCCTCCTACAACCTGAAGCACCTGGTGGAGGCGGGCTATGTCGACCGCTCCGCCTCGCAGCGCGACCGGCGCACGGCGCGGCTCCGCCTGTCGGAGCGCGGCCTGAAGCTGTGCGAGGCGCTGCGCGGGCTTGAGGCCGTCCGGGTCGAGGCGCTGATCCGCACCGACGAGGAAGCCGCCGATCTGGAGACGACGTACCGCACGTTGCGCCGTTTGGAACGGGCGTGGAGCGATCTGATCCGCTACGATACGCCGGAGTACTGATCCCGAGCGTCCGTTCCGGAAGACCCAGCGCATGTCACAGCGGTCCCTGAGCCAGAAGGATGTCGAGCGCCTGCTGGCCGCCCCCGACGCCCAGGCGCGCATCGACACCATGACCCATCTGGTGCGCGACCTGGAGGCGGGGGACCTCGCCGAGGCGGAACGGGCGCTCGCCATGGACATCCTGCAGCGCTTCGCCGCCGACGCGGTGACCGCCGTGCGCGAGGCGGTGGCGTGGCAGATCCACAACTCCTCCCTATTGACCGAGCAACTGGCGGAGAAGCTGGCCCGCGACGTCGACCGGGTGGCCTTCCCCATCCTGCGCCACGCGGAGAAGCTGAGCGAAGGGCTGCTTTTGGACATC
The DNA here is from genome assembly GCF_007827815.1 of Azospirillum brasilense. Lineage (GTDB taxonomy): Bacteria > Pseudomonadota > Alphaproteobacteria > Azospirillales > Azospirillaceae > Azospirillum > Azospirillum brasilense_C. Next base: position 342,677 of record NZ_VITH01000008.1, on the reverse strand, counting down.
CTGCGCGAACGGCGCCCGGCGAAGGAGATGGCCATCGCCGGGCGCCGTTCCGTCTCGCCCGCGGTGTCCGACGCGCTGGTGCGCAACGGCAACGTCATCGTCATCACCGAGCTTCTGCGCAACCGCGGCGCCGTCATCGCGGAACCGTCCCTGCACAGCGTGCTCGACCGCTGGGGCGGCGTCGCCACGGTGAACGAGGCCGTGGCGGCGCGCCCCGACCTGTCGGCGGCGGTGGTGGAGAAGCTGATCCTTTTCGTGTCCGAGGAGATCCGAAACCGGCTGATCCGCACCCACCGGCTGAACCCGCGCCTGATCGGCGTCCTGGTGGAGCGGGCACGGGAGGCGGTGACCCTGCTCCTGCTGAAGCCGCTGACCCCGCGCGAGGCGGACGTGGAGCTTCTCGCCCGTCACCTGCTGATCCGCGGACGGCTGTCGGCGCCGCTGCTCTTCCGCGCGCTGTGCGCCGGGGAAATCGCGCTGTTCGACGCCGGCCTCGCGGTGCGCGCCAACCTGCCGCCGGAGAACGCCCGTCAGCTCGCCTGGGACGGCGGGTCGCACGCGCTGAAGGGCCTTTTCGCCAAGGCCGGCCTGTCCTTCACCCTGCTGAAGCCCTTCCGCGTCGCCATCGCGGTGGCGAAGGCGCTGGACTACCGGGGCGGCGACGAGGGGCGCGAGCGCTTCCAGACGGAGGCCATCGCCACCCTGTTCGACAGCTGCGGCAACAGCCAGGACCGCGAGATCGACGACCTGCTGCTGCAACTGTTCGACCAGACCTCGGCGGAGGTGATCGAGAAGGCGCTGGAGCAGGCGGGGATGCCCTTCTCTCCGCTGAACACTTGAATATCACAAGCTGAAGAACGTCTTCAGGCGGGCCAGCAGATCGTGCTCGGTCGTCGTCTGGGTGACGGCGGCGGGGGCGCTGGCGCGGCGGTGGGCGTCGTTGCGGCGCTGGCGCAGGCCCATCAGGTCGGCCAGCCGGGCGGCCAGCTCCGGACGGCGGCGTAGGACGGGGTCGAGCGCCTCTTTGTCCAGCTCGTAGACCACGGCATCGGTGTTGGCGATCACCGACGCGCTGCGCGGCTGGCCGGTCAGCAGCGACATCTCCCCGAACACGTCGCCCGGTCCCATGTGGTCGAGCAGAAGCGTCCGACCGCCAAAGGCCCCACGCACGTCCAGCGCCCCCTCGGCCACCAGGAAGAGGGAGGTTCCGGTCTCGTCCTGGCGGACCACCGCCTCCCCGGCGGCGACGTGGCGCAGGTGCATGCCCGACGCCAGCTCCGCGATCTCCTCCGGGCGGAAGGCGGCGAACAGGTCGACGTGGGACAGCAGCTCCCGCCCCAGCCCGTTTGCCGAGCAGGCGGGTGGCGCGGCGCGGCGGCGGCGCATCTCCTGCTTGGGGCTGGCCGGCTCCAGCCCGGCGCGGGCCAGATGCTCCAGGATGGTGGTCGCCACGGCGTCGCGGGTCGCCGCCAGCCGGGAATAGTCGGCCACCCAGAAGCGCGCCTGATAGGCGACGCCGTTCAAGGTGATGCTCTCCACCACCACGTCGGGCCGCGGCTCGGTGGGGACGGCGTCGCAGCAGACGATGGCCGACAGGATGATCCGCTTGGCGCGGGCCACCGGCACCTCGGCGTCGAGGGTCACCGGCACCCCGGCGCGGAAGCCGCTGCCGGGCTGGCTGTAGTTGGTGATGCGGTTGCCCGCGGCCAGCCCGTTCGGCACCACCAGAGCCGTGCCGTCCAGCGTGACCAGCCGGGTGGCCCGCCAGTTGATCTCGTCCACCCGCCCGGTGACGCCGGGGGTCAGCTCCACCCAGTCGCCGATGCGGTAGGGATGCTCGACGTTCAGCGCGATGCCGGAAAAGATGTCGGCGATCATGTTGCGCAGCGCGAAACCCAGCACCGCGATCACCACGCCGGAGGTGGCGACCAGCCCGGTCACCGGCTGCCCCAGCACGAAGGCCAGAATGCCGAGCACCGCCAGCCCGTAGAGCAGCGCGCGGAGCAGGTCGGTCAGCAGGCGCGGCATCGGCGTGGCGCGGGCGTTGCGCGCCACCACGAGGTCGATGATCCGCGACCCCAGCCACGCCGCGCCCAGCCACGCCACCGCGGCGAGCAGCGAGGCCAGCGTGTCCGCGACCATGGAGCCCGCGAAGGGAGTGATGTGGCCGGACAGCCAGGACCGCTGCCCCGCCAGACCGGCCGCCCCGAGGGTCAGCAGCGCCGGGGCCAGCAGATGGCGCAGGCCGAGGCGCGGCGGGGCGGCGCCGGGACCGGCGGGAAGCGGGGCGAGGCGGGATGAATCGGGCATGCGGGACCGGCAACCTCCTGGCCCCGTGACCTTCGCACCGCGGGCGGAACCGTCAAGCCCAAAATAGGAATAGGCGGCGGCGCCTTTCCCTTCGCGCAAAGTGGGGTGACCAGGGCGCGCTTCCGCTCCTTAATATTCGGAGGGAGGGGAGAGAAAGGATGAGAACCGAAAGACCGCGAACATTGTCCGCCCACCAAGCATAAGATTGAAACTCCCAAAGAGAAGAGCCAGAAGAGCGAGGTGTCCATGCCTCATGCCGCCATGATCGTGGCGGCCGCGCTGCTCCTGTTGCCGGGTGCGGCGTTGGCCCAAGGTGCGAATGCTCAGAGCACGAATGGACGGGAAAAGGCGCCGGAGGGTGCGCGCGCCTACATCATGTGGCCGTCCAACGGGGCGACCGTTCCGGGCGGCAAACTGTGGGTCCGCATGGGCCTGCAGAACATGGGCATCGCCCCGGCGGGCATCCGCAAGGAGGACACCGGGCACCACCACCTGCTGGTGGACAGCGATCTCGCCACCTACGACGAACCGATCCCGAACACCAAGCAGTCGCTGCATTTCGGCGGCGGCCAGACGGAGGTCCGGCTGGAGCTGCCGCCGGGCCGGCACACGCTCCAGATGATCCTGGGCGACGCGGACCATGTGCCGCACGACCCGCCGATCATGTCGCAGAAGATCACCATCATCGTTCCGCAATAAGAAGCGCGACAGGGAGGACGTCATGATGCGCAGCGCCGCCGTCCCGGTTCTTCTGGCCGTCCTGCTCGCCGCCGGGCCGCTGGCCGCGCAGTCGTCGCCGGAGGCCGACCCGCTCGACAAGCCGTTGTCGGACACCACCAACACGCCGCAGCCGGCCAGCCCGGGGCACGAGCACGAAAGCACGCCCTCCACCCCCGACGCGGCGAAGTCCGGGCGGACGGCGGCGCCGAAGGACGCCTATCTCTACATCGGCTGGCCGAATGACGGCGAAGTGGTGAAGGGCCGCTTCAAGGTGTGGTTCGGGCTGCGCAACTTCGGCGTCGCTCCGGCGGGGGTGCGGCGGGAGAAAACCGGTCACCATCACCTGCTGGTCGACGCCGACCTGCCGCCGATGGACGAGCCGATCCCCAACAACCGCAACTACATCCACTTCGGCAAAGGCCAGACGGAAACCTATCTGGAGCTGCCGCCGGGCCGGCACACGCTCCAGCTCCTGATGGGCGACGCCGAGCACATCCCGCACGACCCGCCGATCCTGTCCAAGAAGATCACCATCACCGTGCGTCCGGGCGGCGACGGCCCGCGCGTGTCGGCCCGCTGAACGTCCAGGGAGTGAGGCCATGGGATTTGAGGCCGTTGGAAGTGTCCGGCGCACCGGTTTCGCGAGGGTGGCGGCCGCCGCATCGCTCCTGCTGCTGGGAGCCTGCGTCACCTCGGGCGAGCAGGCGACCCTGGTCCAGAAGCCGAAGACCCCGCCCGTGCGCACCGTGTCCAACTTCAGCGAGGCGCTGCGCTGCATGGACACGCTGATGTGGAACCATGGCAAGCGCGACATCTTCATCACCTCCAACGGCATCCCCGACGCCACGGGGCGGGTGGCCGGCGGTACCAAGGAAATGCTGATCACCGCCGTGTCGCGCATGTCGGAGCGGTCGAACGCCTTCCGCTTCGTCGATTTCGAGCCGACGCTGGACGATGTGAACGCGCTCTACTGGATGATCGGGGTGCAGCCCAACTTCCGCGCGCCGTCCTACTACGTGCGCGGCGCCATCACCCAGCTCGACGACAATGTGGTGAGCGAGGCGGCCAGCGCCGGCATCTCGCTGCCGACCGTCGACCTGGGCATCTCCGCCGATCAGGTGATGTCGGTGATCTCGGTGGACCTGAACATCGGGGAGCTGGCGACCCGCCAGATCATCCCCGGCCTGTCGGCCAGCAATTCGCTCGCCGTCATCTCGTCGGGCAAGGGGGCGGACGCCGGGGCGGTGATCGGCAAGGCCGGCCTGTCCTTCAACGTCTCGCTCAACAAGTCCGAGGGGCTGCATCAGGCGGTGCGCACGCTGATCGAGCTCAGCACGATCGAGGTGCTGGGCAAGATGACCCGCACCCCCTACTGGCAATGCCTGGGCATCGACCAGACCAACCCGGCCTTCGCCGGGCAGGCGCGCGACTGGTTCGACGGGATGGCGCCGTCGCAGCGCGTCGCCTATGTCCAGCGCGTGCTGCTGTCCGAGGGCTATTACGACGGACCGGACAGCGGCCAGCTCGACGAGCGCACCCGCGACGCGATTTCCCGCTATCAGGCGGACAACGACCTGATCGCCACGGGGCGCATCGACTTCGACCTCTACCAGCGGATGCTCGCCCAGCCCAGCGGGCAAAAAGGGCCGGGGGCGCCGCGCCTGCAATCGGTGTCGAACGCGGGCGGGGAGGGGTTGCCGCGCGCCACCCCGGCGCCGGCCGGAGCGCCGCCCGATCTGGTCCTCAGCTCCGACCGCGGGCCGCAGCCGCGCTACCGCGCCGGGGAGGCCCTGGTGGTCAAGGTGCAGCCGACGGCCAACGGCTTCGTCTACTGCTACTACCAGGACGCCGCCGGATCGGTGGCCCGCATCTTCCCCAACCGCTTCCAGCCCGACAGCTTCGTCCAGGCCAACCAGCAGGTGGAGGTCCCGCCGGGCGCGCAGAAGCCCTTCAACCTGCGCATGGACCGCCCCGGCGCCTCCGAGACCATCGCCTGCGTCGTCTCCCCCGACGAACTCGGGACGCGCATCGCCGACCGCTACAAGACCGAGGATCTTCAGCCCATTCCCGGCGCCACGCTGGCCGATGTGGTGGGTGCCTACGGCAGCATCCAGGGGACCAACGTGCGCAGCCGGCAAATGGCCGTGCAGGTTCTGCCCGCCGTGTCGGCTCAACGTTAGGGGTTTGGGATAGGGATTGTGGGCCGGCTCACAGCGCGGGGGCGGGGGCGGGGGTAAAGAAGGGGGCAGCCGAACACCACGCCAGATCATGGCGCCGACTCATGGGAGACCACCGATGCCGCGACCGACCTCCAAGACCATCGCCCGACGGCTGAACGGCGTGGCGCTTCCCGCTCTGGCCCTGCCGATGATCGCCCTGGCCTGCATGGCGGTCCCGGCGCGAGCGCAGACCGTCGAGGGCTCCGGCGGCAACCGGGTCATGATGTTCGAGCGCCCGCCGACCGTGGACGAGCTGCGCGAGGCGGTGAAGCCCGGTCCGGCGACCACCGCCCCCATGGCCGACGGCACCGAACAGCCGAAGATCCGCACCCGCAGCATCGAGATCATCGGCGGCGGCATGAACAGCGCCAACCGCCCGCGTCCGACCGACAGTGTGAACTACGGCGCGCCCGCTCAGCAGCAGGCGACCCCGCAACAGAGCTACAGCCCGCCCACCGCGCCGGTGGCGCAGCCGGAACCGGCGCCCCAGCCGAAGCCCAAGCGCGCGCCCGTGCAGGAGGCCGCGGCCCCGCCCGTCGCCCCGCCGCCGGCCGCGCCGCGCCGCTCCAACGGCGTGCAGCCGGCCACCCTCTCCGCGCCGGAGACCCCGGCGGAGACCCGCCCGACCAACGGCTTCGGCTTCCGCATCAACTTCGCCTTCAACTCCGCCGATGTCCCGAAGGAGTTCTATTCCTACGTCGACGCGGTCGGTGGGCTGATGTCGCAGGACCCGCAGCTCCGCCTCGTCATCGAAGGGCACACCGACGCCGTGGGAAGCGAGCAGTATAACCTCGCCCTCTCCGAGCGCCGGGCGGTGTCGGTGGGCGAGTATCTGGTGCGCGTCCATCACATCGAGCCGCAGCGCATCGCCATCGCCGGCCTCGGCAAGAGCCAGCCGCTGACCCCCGACCCGACCGACAGCCGCAACCGGCGCGTCGAGTTCCGGCCCATCCAGTGATCGAGAGGGAAGGGAGGACGCGCCATGGTCCGGAAACTCCTTCTCCTGGTGGCGGTCGCGGCGCTCCCCCTCGTCGGGGGCGCCGCCGACGCGACGGTGGTCCGCAAGAAGAGCAGCGACGCGGGCGTGCAGCCCGGCGGCCTCGACGTCGGGGTCCCCAAGGGCCGTGTGCGCATCCAGTGCTGGCAGGACGGCGAAAAGATCATCGACGAGAGCGATCTGAACGTCCTGTCGCTCAGCGTCGCCAGCCAGTTGAACGCGCTGCGCTTCCGCCGGGCCGGCGAGCCGGAGAACAGCCTCGCCATCGTGACGCGGAACCGGACGTCGTGCCTGTTGAGCCCGAAGGGCTGATGATTGGGGGAGTATTGCCCCCTCCCTGACCCTCCCCCGCCTTCGGCGAGGGAGGGAATTGGTGTTGAACGCACAGAAAATCCCTCTCCCGCGAAGCGGGGGAGGGAGGGGACCCACGGAGTGGGGAGGGTGGGGGCAACACCTTGCCCCCGACTCCTCAATGCACGCTGACCAGTTCCATCCCATGCTCCTGAAGCGTCGCCCCCGCCGACGCGCGGTCGGTGTCCAGCCACAGGCAGGTGCCGTTCGCGGCATACACGGCGTAGGCGGGCAGGCCGTCGACCTCCACCGACCGCAGATAGGCGACCTCCAGGATTCCATGACGGGCGAAGCGGTCATCGAACCCGGCGGCGAAGCCCTCGGCGGCGTCGGCTTTGGTGCGGCGGTCGGTCATGGTCGGTCTCCTCGGGCGCTGGGGCGGACCAACGGGGCGCCGGTCCTGCCCGGCACTCTAGGGGGCTGGACCGGGCCGCGCTGTGGAGCCCGCCACACTCAGTACGTTGGAAGGTGCCCAACTCCTGCGCAACTTTGTGCCGCACCTCACAGCGCCCGCCGTCTTCCGCCGTCTAGCCTCGACGGGCCGGCATTTTGGCCGGCGCGCATCATTTCGGAGGTCCGACCATGCCCGTCCGTTCACGGCGTCCGCCCTTCTTTGGGCCGGGTCCGCAACCCCGTCCTTCCCCCTTCGCCGCCTGGACAGGCGTCCGGGAAACGCCAATGATTCCGCGATCCCCGCCGGTGGAGGCCAGCATGGCGCACAGGACCCTGAGCGGACTCGTGGCGGCGGCCCTGACGCTGGCCGCTGTCGGAGCGGTCGGCGTCACGCCCGGCCGCGCGGTGGCGGAGCCGGCGGTGGTCGTCGCCTCCACCGCCCCCGGCTACGCGCAGGGGCAACTGGTCCCCGACGGCGCGGCGGTCACCGTGCCGGACGGCGCCAACGCCATGTTCCTGTTCGCCAACGGGCGCATGCTGCGGGTGAAGGGGCCGTTCGACGGGCCGCTCGACCGCATGCCCGACGCCGCAGGCTGGACCGGCGTCGGCAGCCTCGTCGGCGGCGAGCGATTCTTCCAGACTGACCTGGGTGCGGCCCGCGCGGTCGGCACCCCGATGCAGAAGGGGGAGGAGCAGGTCTTCACCCTCGACCCCGGCCGCCCCGGCACCCAATGCGTGAAGTCCGGCGGCACGGTTTTGCTGCGCAAACCCGCGGACCCGGCGCTGGTCCCGGCCACCCTGCGCGCGGAGGGGCGCGAGGCCGCCACGCTGCGCTGGGACAAGGGAACCGCGGTGCCCTGGCCGCGTGAGCTGCCGATGGCGGACGGCACCGCCGTCTCCGTCGCCGGGCCGGACGGGCGGGTGCGCCACAGCCTGACCCTGCGGGTGATCGCCGCCGAGGGGATCGCGGCGGGGCAGGGCGCGGAGCTGGCCGTCCGGCTGGCCGGCGCCGGCTGCGCGGCACAGGCGGCGGCCCTGCTCGACCCGGTGCGGGACAGCGTGGCGCCGCTGAATCTCTATCTCGCCACCGATCGCGGCCTCTACCCGACCTATCGGTCCGGGGAGGCGGTGACGCTGGTGCTCCAGACGAACCGGGACGCGCATCTCTACTGCTACCTGCGCAACACGCGTGGCCAGCTGACGCCGATCTACCCGCCGGGACCGTCGGCCAGTTCGCTGGTGGAGGGGCACCGCACCTTGACGCTGGCCGGCGACCGCATGCCGGTGCCGCTGCGCGCGGGGGAGCGGTCGGGGAGCCTGTCCGCCGATCAGGAGGTGCGCTGCTTCGCCGCCGGGCGTGACCTTGGCGCCGACCTGCCGGGGCGGCAGGACGCCTTCCGCCCGCTGACCGACGAGGCGGCGGCCCGGCTGGAGCGGACGCTCGCCTCGCTGAAGCAGACCGAACTGGTGATGGCGCAGGTGATCCTGCGCGTGGAGTGAGGGCGCCGCCGTTGGGGATATCGGGGGGCAGGCCAAGCGGGGCAAAAGCCCCGTGGCTCGCCAAAGGACTGGCCAAGGGGTTGGTGGGCTTGGCCGCGGTGGCCGGCGTGTCGGCGGCGGCGCTGGGGCTGACCCGGCTGGTGCCGCCCCTGCGCTCCGCCGACGAGAGCTTCCGCGACCTCGCCATCGCCTACTTCACGCCGCCCGCTCCGCAGCATCCCGGCATCGTGCTGGTCACGCTGGGGGAGGACCTGTTCGCCACGCTGGCCTGCCGGTCGCCGGTGGACCGCGGCTTCCTCGCCGATCTGGTGGGGACGCTGGAGGCGGCGGGGGTGCGGGCGATCGGGCTGGACATCCTGTTCGACCAGCCGACCCTGCCGGCGCTCGACGAGCGGCTGCGCCAGCGCATCCAACGCGCCACGGTGCCGGTGGTCGCCATCACCGCGCTCGGCGACACGCCGCTGACCGAGGAGCAGCGCCGCTACCTCGGGCGCTTTCTCGACGGCATCCCGCACGGTCACGCCAACCTCGCCAAGGACCGGCTGGACGGCACGGTGCGCTGGCATGTGCCGCGCGGGCCGGACGGGCTGCCCAGCTTCCCGGCGCGGCTGGCCCAGGTCGCCGGAGGGGCGGCCGGGGGGGAGGTCCCGGCGGAGCCCTTCCGCATCGACTGGCACGCCCGCCCGTCGCCGGACGCGCAGCCCTTCCCGGCCTATCCGGCGGACATGGTGGGGCTGCTGCCGCGCGGCTGGCTGGCCGGGCGGATCGCCGTGGTCGGCACCGTCCTGGTCGGGGTCGACCAGCACCGCACGCCGCTGTCGGTCGCCGGCCTGTCCACGCCGGGGGTGGAGATCCAGGCCCACGCGCTGGCCCAGATCCTCGACGGGCGGACCAGCCGCGACCTGTCCGACGGCTGGATGGTCGCGCTGGTGCTGGCGTTGAGCGCCGCGGGGGTGGCGCTGGCGGCGGCCGGCTGGCCGGTGTGGCTACTGGTGCCGGCCAGCCTGCTCGGGCTGCTTGGCCTGTGGGCGGCGGCGCTGGCGCTGTTCGCCCAGGGCGGACCGCTGGTGGCGATGATGGCGCCGTCCGCCGCGTGGCTGGGCGGCATCGCGGTGATGACCGCGCATCTGTCGCTGAAGGAGCGCACCGACCGCCGCAGCCTGATGCAGCTGTTCGCCAACCACGTCTCCCAGCCCGTCGCCGACGAGATCTGGCGGGAGCGCGCGACCTTCCTGGCCGGCGGGAGGCCCCGCCCGCAGGAGCTGACCGCCACCGTCTTCTTCTCCGACATCGAAGGCTTCACCACCGTCTGCGAGGCGCTGGAGCCGGAACCGCTGATCCTCTGGCTGGAGGGCTATCTCGACGCCATGGTGCGGGTGGTGGCGGCGCATGACGGGATCGTGCTGCGCTTCATCGGCGACGCCATCCTGGCGGTCTTCGGCGCCCCCGTCGCCCGCACCACCCAGGCGGAGATTGACGCCGACGCCGAGCGCGCCGTGCGCTGTGCCATCCAGATGGGGCGGGAGCTTCGGGAGCTGAACAAGCGCTGGCAGGCGGAGGGGTTGCCGGCCATCGGCATCCGCGTCGGCATCCACACCGGTCCGCTGGTGGCGGGCAGCCTGGGCGGGCTGCGGCACATGGAATATTCGCTGCTCGGCGACACCGCCAACACGGCGGCCCGGCTGGAGGCGCTGGGCAAGACGGTCGACATGCGCTCCTCCCCCCATTGCCGGATCGTCATCGGGGAACCGACCTGGACGGCGGTGCAGGGCACGGTGGCCGGGCTGCCGGTCGGTGAGATGGCGCTGAAGGGCAAGCGCAAGGCGGTCCGCGCCTGGCTGGTCCTCGACCGCGAGGGGGAGGAGGTGCGGCCCGCGGCGGAGGCCGGGGAGTGACCGCCCTTCTCCGTATTCGGGATTAGGCTGAATGAACGCTTGGTGCGCAGGAATCGAAATATTAAGCTGGGGAGAACGGCAATTTTATGCCGAAGGGTGCCGGGTATGGGGTGCGCAACCGCCTTCCCACCATGGAGCCGGCCGATGTTTGACGGACCCTTGACGCAGCATCGTTTGGGCAGGGACCTGTGGTCGCTCGCCTTCGTCCTGCTGTTGCTGGGGCTTCTCGGCTGGGCACCAAGGGCGTTCGCCCAATCCTCTCCTCCGCAATCGCCGCCGCCCCAGGCCTCCCAGTCCCCGGAGAAGCGCATCGCGCTGGTCGTCGGCATCGGCAAGTACGAATTCGCCCCCGAGCTCCAGAACCCGGTGAACGACGCCAAGGCCATCGCCGAGGCCCTGCGCAAGCTGCAGTTTGACGTGGATGAGAAGTTCGACATGGACAACCGCGGCTTCGAGCGGGCGCTGCGGGACTTCGGCATCCGCGCCTCGCAGGCCGACGTGGCGGTGATCTTCTACGCCGGGCACGGCATCCAGGTGGGCGGCAACAACTACATCGTTCCGGCCGACGCCAAGCTGGAGCGCGAGCGCGACCTCGTCTACGAGGCGATGCCGCTGAACCTGATGATGGGCGAGCTGTCGCAGGCGCGCAAGCTGGGCATCCTGATGCTCGATTCCTGCCGCAACAACCCTTTCGTCGACCGGCTGAAGCAGGCCGGGCAGAACCGCATCCAGGTCAATTACGGCTTCGCCCGCGTCGACGACACGCCCAGCGACACGCTGGTCGCCATGGCCACCCGCGCCGACCAGTTGGCCGAGGACGGGCAGGGCGACCACAGCCCCTACACCGACGCATTGCTCCAGCACCTCCAAACGCCGGGGCTGGAACTGAGCCTGTTCTTCCGCAACGTGCGCGACACCGTGCGGCAGGCGACCAACGGGCGGCAGGAGCCCTACATTTTTGGTTCGCTGGGGGCGGCGCCCTTCTACTTCAACCCGCGCCCGCCGAACCGCCCGCCGGTGCTCGGCGAGATCCGCCCGCTGGAGCTGTCCGACCGCGCCGACGCCGAGCCGCTGCGCATCGGGCGCCCGACCGATCCCGACGACGACCAGCTCTTCGCCCAGATTTCCGGCCTGCCGCGCGGCGGCAGCGTGCGCATCGGCGACCGCATCGTGCTGATCGGCGACTACCTGACCGTGGAGCAACTCGCCGCCACCAGCTTCAAGCCGGACGCGACGGTGGTGGGCGACGCCGGGCGCTTCGACTTCGCGATCATGGATGGGCGGGGCGGCGTGGTGCGGGGCGGTGTCGCGATCACCATCAAGCCGAGCAACCGCCCGCCGGTCGTCGCCGGCGCGCGCACCGTCCGCGCCCTGCCGAACCCCCTGGCCATCGAGGCGCCGGTGGACCCCGACGGCGACCCGCTGACCATCACCGTCACCGCCGTGCCCGACCGCGGCAAGGTGCGCGACGGCGCCACCCTGATCCGCCCCGGCGACCGCCTGCCGGCCGAGGGGCTGACCCGGCTGACCTTCGACCCGGAGCAGGAGCGGGCGGGCGCCGCCGGCGCCTTCACCTATCAGGTGGAGGACGGCAAGGGCGGCAAGGCCACCGGTACCGTGACGCTGGAGATCGCCCCGCCGGGTGCCGCCCCGGCCGCTCCGGCGCTTGAGGAATCGCTGTGGCAGATGGTCAAGGGCAGCCGCGAGCCCGCCGACTTCGAGGCCTTCCTGCGCCTGTTCGGCAGCGGCGCCTACGCCAAGCCGGCGCGCGAGAAGCTGGGCGCGCTCACCCCCGCCGCCAAGCCGCCGGAGGTCGCGTCAGCGGCCCCGCCGCCTTCGACAAAACCAGCGCCTCCTCCGGTTTCGCGCCCGGCCCAGGCTCCAGCCGTCGAGGCGGCGGCACCGCCCCCACCGGCCCCGCCGCAGCCGGCGCCCGCGCCGGAGCAGGTGGCGGCAGCACCCCCGGCCGGCAACGGGAACAGCGCGGTGCGCAACCACAGCAAGTCGGCCAGCTTCCAGGACTGCCCGGACTGCCCGGTGATGGTGCGCATCGCGCCCGGCAGCTTCAGCATGGGCAGCGACCAGGGCGACCGCTCGGAACGTCCGGTGCACAAGGTAACCATCGCCAAGCCCTTCGCGCTCGGCGCCTACGAGGTGACGGTGGCCGAATGGCGCGCCTGCGTCGAGGGCGGCGGCTGCACCGGCGGCATGCCGCGCATGACCAAGCCCACCGACAGCACCCCGATCCACAACATCTCCTGGCTGGAAGCCCAGGCCTACGCGAAGTGGCTGAGCCAGAAGACCGGTCAACGCTACCGTCTGCCGTCCGAAGCCGAATGGGAGTACGCGGCGCGCGGCGGCACGACGGGCCGCTACTGGTGGGACGGGCAGACGGGGACGCTCGCCAATTGCAAGGACTGCGGCGGCGCGCAGGAGCGGCTGACCCCCGCCTCGGTCGGCAGCTACAAGCCGAACCCCTTCGGCCTCCACGACATGAACGGCGGCGTGGCGGAGTGGGTCGCCGACTGCTGGCATGCCGACTACGCGGGCGCGCCGACGGACGGCAGCGCCTGGACGTCCACCACCTGCCGGGAGCGCGTGCTGCGCGGCGGGTCGTGGCGGGGCGGCCTGGCGGACATCACCGACACGGCGCGACTGTTCTACGATCCCGACGTGCGGTACCTGAACAACGGGGTGCGGGTGTTGCGGGAGTTAAATTGAGGGGGAGTGGTTGGGTCGGGCCCCCTCCCTAACCCTCCCCCTCTTCGAGGTGGAGGGGACTGCCGCCGCTTCGCAGAAGGCACCCTCTCCCGCAAAGCTCTCGCGCAAACCAAAGGTTTGCGCTGACGCGGCAGGCGGACCTTTGGTCCGCCGAGAGCGGGGGAGGGCCGGGGTGGGGGCCCGGCGCGACACCTCACCCATTCGCCTCGGCGATCTCCTCCAGCGCGTCGCGGTCGAGCAGGGTGATCCGCCCGGATTCCACGGCGATCACGCCGTTGCGCTGCCATTCGCCGAGCAGCTTGTTGATGCTCTCGCGCGACACGCCCACCAGACAGCCGAGCTGCTGCTGCGACAGCTTGATGTCCAGCTTCAGCCCGCCCGGCGTCGGCTTGCCGAACACGTCGGCCAGCCGCATCAGCGCGCGGGCGAAGCGCGACGATGCCTCCAGGAACAGCGTGTCCTCCAGATGCTCACTGGTTTGGCGCAGGCGCTTGCACAGCACGGTGATGAGCTGGAGCGCCACCGCCGGGCGCTCGTTGAGCAGCGGCACGAACTTGGAACGGTCGAGCACCAGCAGGTCGGTCTCCTCCAGCGCCACGGCGTCGGCGGTCCGCGGCTCGCCGTCGAGCAGGGCGATCTCGCCGAACAGGCCGCCCTTGTTGATGATGTTCAGCACCAGCTCCTTGCCGTCGGTGGAGTGGGAGCAGATCTTCACCCGCCCGCGGATGACCGCCATCATGCTGTCGCCGGGGTCGCCCTTCTGGAAAATGACCGCGCCGGGCCGGAAATAGGCCAGCCGGGCGCTGGCGGCGAGGCGTTGCAGTTCCGGCTTTTCCAGATGCTTCAGCAGGAAATGCCCGGACAGCACCAGTTCCTTGTCGAACGCGATCCGCACCGTCGTCATGGTCGCCCCCATACGGCTCGATGCCGGACAGTGTAGCGGGCGGACGGCCCGCAACCGCGGCGCCAGAGGCGGTAACGCGCTCGCCCGTCCCTGCCACGTTCTTGCGGGCATAGCGGGCGGGACCGACCAAAGGTGAATCTTGTCCTGCCCAATGGTTCGTGGATACCATCGTCAGCAAGACGTCCGGTATGAGGCGCCGGCCAAAGAACCCGGCTTGAAAACAGGGACCGCAGAACAGGGAAGGAGACGAGCGTGGACTCCACCACCCCGTCCGCAGAGCTGTCCAGGCGCGCGGCCAACCATGTGCCGCTGACGCCGCTGGACTTCCTGCGCCGCTCCGCGATGGTCTATCCGGACAAGACCGCGGTGGTCTACGGCCCCCTGCGGCGGAACTGGTCAGAGGTCGAGCGCCGCGCCCGCGCGCTGGCCTCCGCGGTGAGCCGGGCCGGCGTCCGGCCAGGGGAGGTGGTGTCGGTCCTGGCCTTCAACACCCCGGCGATGCTGGAGGCGCATTTCGGCATCCCCGGCGCCGGGGCGGTGCTGAACGCCATCAACACGCGGCTCGACGCGCCCACCGTCGCCTTCATTCTGGAGCATGCCGAAAGCCGCCTGTTCCTGGTCGACCGGGGCCTGTCCGCGGTGGCCCGCGCCGCGCTGGAGCGCATGGCGGCCCCGCCGCGGGTGGTGTGGATCGACGACCCGGCGGCGCAGGACGCCGACCCGGTGGGCGATCTGGAGTATGAGGATTTCCTCAAGACCGGCGACCCCGAGGCGCCCTGGCGCACGCCGGAGGACGAGTGGGAGTCCATCGCGCTCAACTACACCTCCGGCACCACCGGCAACCCCAAGGGCGTTCTGTACCATCACCGCGGTGCCCATCTGAACGCGCTCGGCAACGTCATCACCTTCGGGCTGCGGCCCGACAGCGTCTATCTGTGGACGCTGCCGATGTTCCACTGCAACGGCTGGACCTATCCCTGGGCGGTGACGGCGGTGGGGGCGACCCATGTCTGCCTGCGCGCCGTCGACCCGGCGGCGATCTTCCGCCTGATCGCCGAGGAGAAGGTCACCCATCTCTGCGGCGCGCCGGTCGTGCTGACCATGCTGATCCACGCGCCGGACGCGGTGAAGCGCGGCTTCGACCACGGCCCGGTGCAGGTGGCGACCGGCGGCGCGGCGCCGCCCAGCGCAGTGATCGCGGGGATGGAGCGGATGGGCTTCCGCCTGACCCACCTCTACGGCATGACGGAATGCTACGGCCCCTCGACCGGCTGCGCGTGGCAGGAGGGCTGGGCGGAGCTGCCGCTGGAGGAACGGGCGGTGAAGATGGCCCGCCAGGGCGTGCCCAACGTCACCATGTCCGAGCAGACCGTGCTCGACCCCAACAGCGGTCGCGCGGTGCCCGCCGACGGCGAGACGCTGGGCGAGTTGGCGCTGCGCGGCAACACGGTGATGAAGGGCTACCTGAAGAACCCGGCGGCGACCGACGAGGCGCTGCGCGACGGCTGGCTGCACACCGGGGACCTCGCCGTGCTGCACCCCGACCGCTACGTCGAGATCAAGGACCGCGCCAAGGACATCATCATCTCCGGCGGCGAGAACATCGCCTCGCTGGAGGTCGAGGAGGTCCTGTACAAGCACCCCCACGTCATGGAGGCCGCCGTCGTCGCCCGTCCCGACCCGACATGGGGCGAGACTCCCTGCGCCTTCGTCACGCTGAAGCCGGGATCGGAAGGACGGGTGAGCGAGGCCGAGGTGATCGGCTGGTGCCGCGACCATCTCGCTCATTTCAAGGCGCCGCGGACGGTGGTGTTCGGGGCCTTGCCGAAGACCTCGACCGGGAAGATCCAGAAGTTCGTGCTGCGCGAGCAGGCGAGGGGGTTGTGAGGGGAGTTTTTGCCCCCTCCCTAACCCTCCCCCGCTTCGCAGGGGAGGGGATTTGGCTGCGAAGCAGCGGAGTTCCCTCCCTCGCCGAAGGCGGGGGAGGGTTAGGGAGGGGGCCCGACGCATGAACCCCACCGTCACAAACCCAGGACCCCCATGATCCTCTCCCTCACCAACCGCACCGCCCTGGTCACCGGGGCCTCCGCCGGCCTGGGCCGTCACTTCGCGGGCGTGCTGGCTGCGGCCGGCGCCCGCGTTGCTCTGGCCGCGCGGCGGCGCGAGAGCCTGGACGCCGCCGTCGCCGAGATCGAAGCGGCGGGTGGGCAGGCCGTCGCCGTGCCGCTCGACGTCACCGACGCCGCCTCCGTCCGCGACGGCGTGCGGATGGCCGCGAGCGCGCTCGGCGGGCTCGACATCCTCGTCAACAACGCCGGCACCACGGTGTCCAAGGCCGCGCTCGACCACGCCGAAGAGGAGTGGGACCGTGTCATCGACACCAACCTGAAGGGCGCCTTCCTCACCGCGCAGGAGGCGGCGCGCGTGATGAGGGAGCAGGGGCGGGGCGGGTCGATCGTCAACATCGCCTCCATCCTCGGGTTGCGGGTGGCCGGCCATGTCGCAGCCTACGCCGCGTCGAAGGCCGGACTGGTCCAACTGACTCAGGCGCTGGCCCTGGAATGGGCGCGTTACGGCATCCGTGTCAACGCGCTGGCCCCCGGCTACATGGAAACCGACCTGAACCGCGATTTCCTGGCGACCGACGCCGGGCAGGCGCTGATCCGGCGGGTGCCGCAGCGGCGGCTGGGGCGGCTGGCCGACCTCGACGGGCCGTTGCTGCTGCTCTGCTCCGACGCGTCGGCCTACATGACCGGCGCGGTGGTGCCGGTGGACGGCGGGCATCTGGTCAGCACCTTGTAAGCAAAGAAGAAAGAACGAGGAGAGGACCCGAACCGATGGATTTCAGCCTGCCCCCGCCGATCGAGGAATTCCGCCGCCGCGTGCGCGCCTTCGTGGAGGAGCGCATCCTGCCGCTGGAAGCCGACCCGGCCTCCTACGACGCGCACGAGAACATCGCGCCCGCCCTGCTGGAGCGCCTGCGCGGGGAGGTGAAGGCCGCCGGGCTGTGGGCGCCACAAATGCCGACGGCGCGCGGCGGGCAGGGGCTGGGCATCGTCGGCATGGCCGCCGCGTACGAGGAAATGAACCGCTCCATCTTCGGGCCGGTCTGCTTCAACTGCGCCGCCCCTGACGACGGCAACATGCAGCTTCTCAACAAGGTGGCGACCGAGGCGCAGAAGGAGCGCTGGCTCCAGCCCATCGTCGACGGCACGGTGCGCTCCGCCTTCGTGATGACCGAGCCGCATCCCGGCGGCGGTTCCGACCCCTCGATGATGAAGACGCGGGCGGAGCGCAAGGGCGACCGCTGGGTGATCTCCGGCCGCAAATGGTTCATCACCGGGGCGGGGGAGGCGCAGCATTTCATCCTGATCGCCCGCACCTCCGACGACGCGCGCAAGGGGCTGACCGCCTTCCTGTTCGACAAGGACCAGCCCGGCTGGGAGATCGTCCGCCGCATCCCGATCATGGGGCCGGAGGAGCATGGCGGCCATTGCGAGCTGCGCTTCGACGGGCTGGAGGTTTCCGACGAGAACGTCCTGATGAAGGTCGGTGATGGGCTGAAGGCGACGCAGATCCGCCTCGGCCCGGCGCGGCTGACCCATTGCATGCGCTGGACCGGCCTGTCGAAGCGGGCCATGGAGATCGCCGCCGCCTATGTCCGCGAGCGCGAGAGCTTCGGCACCACGCTGGCCGGGCACGAGGGCGTGCAGTGGATGATGGGCGACGTCGCCATGCAGATCGAGATCGGGCGGCTGCTGGTCATGAAGGCGGCGTGGCAACTCGACCGCGGCGACTTTGCCCGCAAGGAGGTGTCGATGGCCAAGGTCCATGTCGCCGAGACGCTGCACAAGGCGGTGGACACGGCCATCCAGCTCTGCGGGGCCCGGGGCTATTCGAAGGACACGGCGCTGGAGTGGATGTACCGCTACGCCCGGCAGGCCCGGCTGGTCGACGGAGCGTCGGAGGTCCACAAGATGGTCCTGGCGCGATTCTACATGGACGAGGGCGACGGCTTCTGGGCCTGGGGGTGACGGGATGGGCGCATTGATCGACGGGGAAAGCCGGCCGCGGCTGGAATCCTGGCTGGCCGGGGCGACCGGCGCGACGCGCGTGGCGGTGGCCGACGAAGGCACGCTCGGCGGGGGAGCCATCTCGCTCAACCTCGCGGTGACTCTGGACATCGACGGCGGGCCGCAGGCCGGGCGGCACGCCTGCGTGCTGCGCGCCCAACCGGGCGGAGGCGCGGCGGCGTCCGGCATGAAGGCGAGCATCTCCAAGGCGCAGGAGTTCGCCGTGCTGCGCGCCGCCTTCAGCGCCGGGGTGGCGGCGCCGGAGCCCATCGCCGCCTGCGGCGACCCGGCGGTCCTCGGCGCCGACTTCTACATCATGCGCCGCGCCGAGGGCATCGGGGCCGGGCACAAGGTGGTGAAGGCCGACCAGCCGCAACGCGGACTCGCCCGCGAGCTTGGCCGGCAGTTGGGGCGCCTGCACAAGGCTGGGCCGGACACGCCGGGGCTGGAGGATTTGCCGGTTCCGGCCATGTCGCCGGCGCTCGACTGCGTCCACGCCTACCGCGACTGGCTGGGCGATCTGGCGCTGCGCGACGCCGTCCTGGCCTGGGGGCTGCGCTGGCTGGAGATCCACGCGCCGCCGCCGGGCGATCTGGTGCTGTGCCACCGCGACTACCGCACCGGGAACTATCTGGTGAAGGACGGCGGGCTGACCGCCATCCTGGATTGGGAGTTCGCGGGATTCAGCGATCCCATGGAGGATCTCGGCTGGTTCTGCGCCCGCTCCTGGCGCTTCGGGCGCCACGACCGCGAGGCCGGTGGGCTGGCCGGGCGGGAGGACTTCTACGCCGGCTACGAGGAGACTTCCGGCCGCCGGGTGGACCCGCGGGCGGTCGCTTACTGGGAAACCGCCGCCTACATGCGCTGGGCGGCCATCGCGGTCCTCCAGGGACGCCGCCACACCTCCGGGGAGGAGCCGTCGCTGGAACTGGCGCTGACCGGGCGGATGCTTCCGGAGATCGAGTGGGACCTGTTGCGCCACATCCATGGGCTGGGGCTGACGGCCTCCGCCCCGGCGGCGGTGGATGCCGAACCGTCCGGCGATGCCGATGAAGAGAGGGTCGCCTGATGCGCACCAGCCCCGACGCCCAGGAATTGCTGAGCGTCATCGCGGAAACGTTCCGCACCGACCTGCTTCCCCACATCCCGCCGGCCCAGCGCTACACGGCGCTGATGATCGCCAACGCGCTCGGCATCGTGCAGCGCGAACTGGCCGGGGTGGATGAGGCCGGTCACGCCATGCTGGCGGCGCTGGCCCTGCTCTACGGCGAGGACGCCGACGACAGCCTGTCCGGCACCGACCTGCGCCAGCGGGTGGAGGCCCTGCAGCACCGGCTGTGCATCGAGATCGCCGCTGGCGACTTCGACCACGACGGCCAGGACGTGCTGATGGAGTGCCTGGAGGAGATCGTCCAGGCCCGGCTGGGCATCGCCAATCCGAAGGTGCTGCGGGGGTAAAAAGTGTTCCCCTCTCCCGTCCCGGGAGAGGAGAACGAAGGATGTGGGCGTCACTCCGCGATCGGCTCGTAGAATTCCGGGCCGAAGTCGGCGGCTTGGCGGCTGGTCACGTTGAAGGGCTTTTTCAGGCCGCCGCGGAAGTAGCGCTTTACCAGATCCTGCCACGTCTCCACCGGGTCCACGCCGCGCTTGGCGCAGAGATGGCCGAACCAGCGGCGTCCGGCGGCGACGTGGGTGATCTCCTCGTCATGGATGACCTGGAGCAGGGCGGCGCTCTCCGCGTCGCCGAACTCGCGCAGGCGGCGGACGGTCTCCGGGGTGACGTCGAGCCCGCGCGCCTCCAGCACCATCGGCACCACGGCCAGCCGGGCGGCGAGGTCATGGGCGGTGGTGGTCGCGGCCTGCCACAGCCCGTCATGGGCCGGCAACTCGCCATAGCCGGAGCCAAGCTGGTTCAGCCGCTCCTCCAGCATCTGGAAATGCCGGGCCTCGTCGTCGGCGACCTGCACCCAGTCGTCGGTGAAGCCCCTGGGCATCCCCTCGCCGACGAAACGGCACACGATGTCCCAGGCGAGGTCGATGGCGTTCAGTTCGATGTGGGCCAGCGCGTGGAGCAGGGCGAGGCGGTTCTGCGCGCTGCCGCCGCGCCCGCGCTTGGGCATGTCGCGGGGCAGCATCAGGGGCGGGCGCTCCGGGCGGGAGGGGCGCTCCGGCGGGGCCAGCGCGCCGAACTCCGTGATGCGTCCGTCGCGCCACGCCGCGGCATAGTCCCGCGTCAGGCGCACCTTCTCCAGCGGCGCCGCGGTGGTCAGAACCGCGACGGCCGCGTCGCACAGCGTGGTCACCATCCATACGCAACGAAATGGGGGTTCAGGATGTCGGCCTTGCCGTAGAGGAAGGGCGAGCCGTCCGGTTGCTCCACCCGGCCGCCGGCGGCGGCGAGGATGGCGTGGCCGGCGGCGGTGTCCCACTCGCTGGTCGGGCCGAAGCGGGGGTAGAGGTCCGCCTTGCCCGCGGCCACCGTGCAGAATTTCAGCGAGCTGCCGCAGGTCACCCGGTCCTTCACCGTGTAGCCGGCGAGGAAGCCCTCCAACTCGCTGCCGCTGCCGTGGGAGCGGCTGGCGACCACGGTCAGGCCGTCGGGCGGCGGCTTGCGGACCTGGATCGGGTAGTCGTGGCGCCCCTCCACCCAATGGACGGCGGTGCCCGCCCCGCAGGCGGCGTAGAGGTCGCCGGTGGCCGGCGCGTAGACGACCCCCAGGATCGGACGCCCGCCGTCGATCAAGGCGATGTTGACGGTGAACTCGCCGTTGCGGTTGATGAATTCCTTGGTGCCGTCGAGCGGATCGACCAGCCAGAAGCGCCCGCCGGAGATGTCCGGCCGGTTCCCGGCGGCCACGGCTTCCTCCGCCACCACCGGAATGCCGGGGGCGATGTGGTGCAGGGCCGGGGTGATGACGTGCTCGGCGGCGAGATCGGCCTGGGTGACCGGGCTGCCGTCGACCTTTGTGGCGGCGTCGATGCCGTCGTTGTAGAAGCGCAGGATCACCTGACCCGCTTCATGGGCGATGGTCCGCACCTTGGGCAGCAGGCTCGCCGCGGCGGTGTCGGTCATGGGTGGTCCTCCGGTCGGCTGGTGGGCGAACGGTCACCATAGCGCGCCCGGATGGTGGGCTGGAAGGCTGGAAAGGGCGGGGAGGATGGGAGAATGCGGATGAAGGCGGGCTGGCGCGCTATGGAGACGGCGGACCTGGACCGTGTGATGGCCATCGCCGAGGTCGTGCATCCCGATTACCCGGAGGACCGTGCCGTTTTTGCCGAGCGGCTGGCCCTTTACCCGGACGGCTGCGCCATGGCGGACGCGGATGGGATCGGCATCGGCTACATCGTCCTGCATCCGGGCCGGCTGGGCGTGCCGCCGCCGCTCGATTCGCCGCTCGGCGCGCTGCCGGAAGCGCCGGATTGCCTCTATCTGCACGACGTCGCCCTGCTGCCGGCGGCGCGCGGCCTGGGGTTGGGAGCCGCCGCCCTGGAGCGCATGGACGCCCTGGCGGCGCGGCAGGGCTTCCGCTGGCTGGCCCTGACCTCGACGCCCGGCGCGCGGGCCTTCTGGGACGCGCAGGGGTTCTTGCCGCAGGACGGTGGGGCCGGGTTGGCGGCCAAGCTGGCCTCCTACGGCGGCGGCATGACCTACATGACGCGGCCGGTGAAGGGCTGATTTCGGCGATCAATGAAATTTG
Source organism: Azospirillum brasilense (assembly GCF_007827815.1). Lineage (GTDB taxonomy): Bacteria > Pseudomonadota > Alphaproteobacteria > Azospirillales > Azospirillaceae > Azospirillum > Azospirillum brasilense_C. The sequence continues at coordinate 320,896 of NZ_VITH01000008.1, read as the reverse complement.
CCACAAATTGTATACATCCCGCCCGACGGGGATTCGATTTGCGGCAAGTTGTCCGACCCCGGCGGCTGGTCGCGGATGCTATCGTGCAGCGCTCCCGACACCTTCAGCACGGCCGTTCGCCGGCAGGCCCCCATGCAGCCATCCGCCCGCTTTCCGTGGAAGTCCGAATACACGGTCGGAAACGAATCCATCGACGAGCAGCACCGGACCCTTCTGGAACTGGCCGGCCTGCTGCACATCGCGGTGGCGGCGGGGCAGGGCTACAAGATCATCCAGAGTGCCTTCGCTGCCCTGGTGAAGTACACGGAGGAGCATTTCTCCGCCGAGGAGCGGTTCTGGACCGACGCCAGGAGCGGCGCCGTCGAGACGCACAAGCGGCTGCACCGGCAGATCACGGACGAGTTGCTGGCCCTGCGGTTCGAGGGCCCCTACGGGGTGGTCTTCTGCACGCCAAACGAACTGACCAACTGGGTCGAGCACCGGCTGATCGCCCATTTCATCGAAGAGGATCAGGGTCTCTACCGCAGCCTGACCCAGGGCGCGAAGCGGAAGCGGACGTCTGCCTGACCGCCGCCTGATCGCTGTCTGATCGTCATCGGATCGCTGTCGGACGGCCGTCGCTTTCACAACCGGCCCGCAATCCGGCCGCCGTGGCCCTTCTCACCCAGCCTTGGTGGACGCCGAAGATGCGCCCACTCCATCGCGGATGGCCTGCCCGGACGGCGGACTGGAAAACACGTTCGCATGAATATTTGAAGACAAACGAATGAATGCAAATGCATTCAAATAAAATAGTTTTATTTTTTCTAATTATCACCGGTATTTTTGATGAGCGCCCCGGCCATTCCAAAATAAATATCAATGAATGCAATTCGGGAATTGATGAATTGCGCCGTTTTGGCGGACGTTCGCGTCAAGGCCATGCGGAGGTTGGGGCATTCTGCCAACCGCGAGGGAACGCCATGACTGCACCTTACCTGCTGCCGCCGACCACCTCCGCGCCCTATCCGTCCAGCCTTCCGTCGGGAACCGTGAAGCTGTACGCCGATCAGAACTGGAGCAGCGACAGCCTGACCATCACCACCTCGGGCGCGATCGAAGGCGTTCAGAGTTCCTTTGCCGGGACCAACCTGAACGACCGGACCACCTGGGTTGCCTTCAACCTGCCGGAGGGGGTCGTCCTGACCCTGCTGGAGCACAAGACCACTCCACCCGCCGGCCAGCCCTACAGCTTCAACGGCTGCGGGCGTTGCGTCGATCTGATCGGCAACGGCCAGACCCAGACGGTCGATGTCGAGAAGCTCGGCGCCAACGACTGCCTGTCCGCCTACATCTGGCGCACCGTGGATCTGAACACCGGTGTCTTCCAGCTGTTCGACGGGCTGAACTACGCCGACAACCGCAACACCTTCTTCCTGTGCGAATGGCCGATGGGGACGGTTCTGTCGTTGGCCGGATGGTTCATTTGCGACCGGGCGGCGTCGATCTATTTCGGCGGGCTGACCGCCCAGCAGGTGGCGCTCTACGACGGCGGCCAGGGCGACGGGGAAACCATGTCCGTCGCCGGCTGGCTGAGCATGGACGGCATTCCCGACCTGCGCAGCTACTCCTTCGTCGACAAGGAAGGCTCGTGGAAATGGGATCTGCTGACTCCGGTCCATTCGGAGGTTGAGCCCTTCACGATCACCTCGCCGGTCCCGACCAACCCGTCGAGCACGATCTCCAGTTCCATCTCCGGCACCAACGAGGGGGCGGCGACGATCACCGACACGGTGTCGGTCACCAGTGGGAAATCGCAGTCGCTGACTCTGTCGGTCACCGATTCCTACACGATCGGCTATGTCCAGGAGGTGCGCTTCACCTACGGGATCGGTCTGACCGGCGAGGTCGAGGTCGGCTGCACCTTCTCCATGTCCTACACCTACACGGGCACGAAGGAGACCTCGGTCACCAATTACTACGATCTGTCGGTGAGCCAGGCGGTCGAGATCCCGGCCGATTGCCGCTACAGCTCGACCATGACCATCCTGATGGCCGAGATCCCGCCGACCTCCTACAGCACGCCGGCGGTCTTCTACTACACCCAGCAGGTGCCCGGTTCGACCTACGATGCGGCGATGAGCGCCGAGCTGGGCAAGACGGTCTACGCGCTGCGCCAGACGGTGACGGGCTACGTCAACGGCGGCGTCTCGGTGGACGTCCGGAGCAGCACGGAAACCCAGCCGCTCTCCGTCGCGGCGCTGGCCGACGCCTGACGCCGGCACCGCCCGCGACGCGGGTCCGCCATCACAGGTTTCGCGTCCAACGTTGCCTTTGCCGTGGAACGGACCCAAGTCTAGCTGGTTTATGATGTGGCGCGGCTGCCGGATGGGCGCGGGATTCCCCGCCCGTCCGGCGGCCCCGCTCCACCAGACCAGCGGAGCGACGGCGGCGGATGAAGAACTCGGACAATGGCCGGATCGATCGGAACGACACGCTCTGGTACAAGGACGCGGTCATCTATCAGCTTCATGTCAAGGCGTTCTACGACGCCGACAACGACGGCATCGGCGACATCGCCGGCCTGACCCAGAAGCTCGACTACATCCAGGAGCTTGGCGTCACCACGCTGTGGCTGCTGCCCTTCTACCCTTCGCCGCTGCGCGACGACGGCTACGACATCGCCGACTACAAGGCGGTCAACCCGTCCTACGGCAATCTCCAGGACTTCAAACGGTTCCTGCGCGAATGCCACGACCGCGGCCTGCGCGTCATCACGGAACTGGTCATCAACCACACCTCCGACCAGCATCCGTGGTTCCAGCGCGCCCGTCAGGCCAAGCCGGGATCGAACCACCGCAATTTCTACGTCTGGTCCGACACCGACCAGAAGTACCAGGGCACCCGCATCATCTTCTGCGACACGGAAAAGTCCAACTGGACTTGGGATTCCGAGGCGCAGGCCTATTTCTGGCACCGTTTCTATTCGCACCAGCCCGACCTGAATTTCGACAACCCGAAGGTCCTTCAGGAGGTGCTGAACGTCATGCGCTTCTGGCTGGACATGGGGGTGGACGGGCTGCGGCTCGACGCCGTTCCCTACCTGAAGGAGCGCGAGGGCACCAACAACGAGAATCTGCCGGAAACCCACGATGTCCTGAAGGCAATCCGCACGGAGATCGACAAGGGCTACGGCGACCGCATGCTGCTGGCCGAGGCCAACCAGTGGCCGGAGGATGTGCTGCCCTATTTCGGCGATCTGGAGAAGGGCGGGGACGAATGCCACATGGCCTTCCACTTCCCGCTGATGCCGCGAATCTACATGGCCGTCGCCATGGAGGACCGGCACCCCATCGCCGACATCATGCGCCAGACCCCGGACATCCCGGACGAATGCCAGTGGGCCATCTTCCTGCGCAACCATGACGAGCTGACGCTGGAGATGGTCACCGACCGCGAGCGGGACTATCTCTGGGACTTCTACGCCGCCGACCGGCGCATGCGGATCAACCTGGGCATCCGTCGCCGCCTCGCCCCGCTGCTGCAGAACGACCGCCGCAAGATCGAGCTGCTGAAGAGCCTGCTGCTGTCCATGCCGGGCACGCCGGTGCTCTATTACGGCGACGAGATCGGCATGGGCGACAACATCTATCTTGGCGACCGCGACGGCGTGCGCACGCCGATGCAGTGGTCGCCCGACCGCAACGGCGGCTTCTCGCGCGCCGACCCGGCGCGGCTCTATCTGCCGGCGATCCAGGACCCGATCTACGGCTTCCAGGCCATCAACGTCGAGGCGCAGCAGCGCAGTCCGTCGTCTCTGCTGAACTGGATGAAGCGGCTGATTGCCGTGCGCCAGCAGCACAAGGCCTTCGGGCGCGGCAGCTTCCAGCTCCTCTATCCTGGCAACCGCAAGGTCCTCGCCTATCTGCGCTGCCATTCGACGGAGGAGGGCGACGAGGTCATCCTCTGCGTGGCCAACCTGTCCCGCTCCGCCCAGGCGGTTGAGCTGGACCTCAAGCAGTTCCGCGGCCGCGTGCCGGTGGAAATGCTGGGCCGGACGGTCTTCCCGCCGGTCGGCGATCTGCCGTACCTGCTGACCATCCCCGCCTACGGCTTCTACTGGTTCGCGCTGGCCGCCGAGGCGGCTCTGCCGTCCTGGCATGAGACGATGCCGGAGCCGGTGCCCGACCTGCTGACGATCGTGGTGCGCGACGGCTGGAAGAGCCTGATCAGCGGGCGCGCGGAGGCCGAGCTGGCGCGCGACATCCTGCAGGCCTACCTGCCGCAGCAGCGCTGGTTCGCCGCCAAGGACCGTCGGATCGAGCGCGCGCACGTTCCGGTGTCGGCGCGGCTGGACGGGCCGGGCGACGGCTTCATGCTGCTCCACACCGACGTCGAGCTGTCCGGTGGCGGCACGCAATCCTACTTCCTGCCGCTCGCCATGAGCTGGGAGGAGAACGCCGGCAACACCGGCTGGCCGCTGCTGCCCTTCACGCTGGCCAAGGCCCGGCGCGGTCCGCGGACCGGCGCCATCTACGACGCCATGCAGGCCGACGCCTTCACCCGCAGCCTGCTGACCGCTTTGCGCGAGGGGCGGGAGATCCCGGCGTCGCACGGGCACCTGCGCTTCTCGCCAACGGCCTGCATGGCCGACCTGACGGTGGACGACGACACCGAAATCCGCCGCCTGGGCGTGGAGCAGAGCAACAGCTCGATCCTGGTCGGCAGCCAGGCCGTGCTGAAGGCCTTCCGCCGCCTGACCCCCGGTGCCCATCCGGAGATCGAGGTCGGGCGCTTCCTGACCGAGGTGGCGGGCTTCCAGAACACGCCGTCGCTGCTCGGCTCCGTCGAGCATGTGGCGGAGGACGGCACGCCGACCGCGCTGTTCGTGCTCCAGGGCTATGTGCGCAACCAGGGCGACGGCTGGAGCAGCACCGTCGATTCGCTGGTGCGCGACCTGGACGACATCCGTCTCGGCCTTGCCCACGATCCGGAGGAGCCGACCGAGGGCGAGCCCTTCGGCATGCACGCCGCCATGATGGCGACGCTCGGCCAGCGCACGGCGGAACTCCATTGCGCGCTGGCGAAGCGGACCGGCGATCCGGCCTTCGATCCCGAACCGGTGACCGCCGACGACCTGAAGGGCTGGGGCGAGGCCGCCCGACGGCAGGCCGAGGCCGCCTTCGCCGCTCTGCCCGGCGCGCTGGACCGTCTGGCCCCCGCCGTGCGCGAGCAGGCGGAATCGCTGCTGGCCCGCCGCGCCGACGTGATGAGCCGGCTGGCCGAACTCGCCGACACCCCGCCGCAGGGCGACAAGACGCGCATCCACGGCGACTATCACCTGGGGCAGGTGCTGCGCGCCCAGAACGACTGGTACATCATCGACTTCGAGGGCGAGCCGGCGAAATCCCTGGAGGAGCGCCGGGCCAAGCACAGTCCGCTGCGCGACGTGGCGGGGATGCTGCGCTCCTTCAACTACGCCACCTGGGCGGCGCTGTTCCGGATCGACGAGACGGGCGTTCTGGAGGAGGCCGGTGCGGTGATGGAGGCGGCGCTCGATTGGGAGCGGCGCAGCATGCAAAGCTTCCTGGAAGCCTACCGCACCGCCATGGGCGCCTGCCCGGACGTGCCGGACGGAACCGCCGCCGACCGCCGCCTGCTGGCGCTGTTCCTGATGGAGAAGGCGCTGTACGAGATCGCCTACGAGGCCGCCAACCGGCCCAACTGGATCGGCATTCCGGTGAAGGGCGTGCTGGGGCTTCTGGACGGCGAGTCTTGAGGCGAAACCCGATGCGGGACATAGGACGCCGCGGGCGTGGTGTGACAAACGCCCCGGCGCTATGTTCACACCCCAAGAACGAGCAAGGGTAAGGGGAAAGTCAGCCGATGCCGAACGACATCCGAACGGGAAACCGTGCCAAGGCGCAGGAAGCGTCGCCGAAGGCCGTGTCGCCGTTGAGCGGCGGCATCGAGGCCATCGTCCACGCCGACCACGGTGATCCCTTCGCGATCCTGGGCATGCACCAGTCCGGCAAGGACCGGCCCGTCGAGGTCCGCGCCTTCATCCCCGGCGCGGAAAAGCTCTGGGTGGTCGACAGCGCCTCGGGCGATCCGGTGGGCGAAGCCGACAAGGTCCATGGCGAGGGCTTCTTCCTCGCCGTCCTGCCCGACCGCAAGGAGCGCTTCCGCTACCGCCTGCGCGTCCAGTTCCCGCTGGCGACAGTGGAGTTCGAGGACGCCTACCGCTTCTCGAACGTCCTGGGCGAACTGGACATCCATCTGTTGGCCGAGGGAACCCACCTCAAAAGCTTCGAGCGGCTGGGCGCCCACCCCCGGGAAATCGACGGCGTGGCCGGCGTGGCCTTCGCCGTCTGGGCCCCCAACGCCCGGCGGGTCAGCGTTGTCGGCGACTTCTGCGACTGGGACGGTCGGCGCCTGCCGATGCGCAAGCGCGTGGAGGCCGGCGTGTGGGAAATCTTCGTGCCCCACGCCACCGTCGGCCAGCGCTACAAGTTCGAGATCAAGGGGGCAGGCGGCGACCTGCTGCCGCTGAAGTCGGACCCCTACGCCTTCCAGGCTGAGTTCCGCCCGCAGACCGCGTCCGTCGTGCACGGCCTGCCGTCCTACGACTGGCAGGACACCGAGTGGCAGCGGACCCGATCCGCCAGCGCCGACCTGACCGCGCCGATCTCCATCTACGAGGTCCATCTCGGCTCCTGGGCGCGGGTGCCGGAGGAGGGCGACCGCTTCCTCACCTACCGGGAACTGGCCGACCGGCTGGTGCCCTATGTGAAGGATCTCGGCTTCACCCACATCGAGCTGCTGCCGATCACCGAGCACCCCTTCGACGGCTCCTGGGGCTACCAGCCGATCGGCCTGTACGCGCCGACCAGCCGCCACGGCACGCCGGAGGACTTCAAATATTTCGTGGACGCCTGCCACGCGGCGGGGATCGGGCTGCTGCTCGACTGGGTCCCCGGCCATTTCCCGACCGACCCGCACGGGCTGGGCTGGTTCGACGGCACGCACCTCTACGAGCACGCCGATCCGCGCCAGGGCTACCACCAGGACTGGAACACGCTGATCTACAATTTCGGCCGGACGGAGGTGCAGAACTTCCTGCTCGGCAACGCGCTGTTCTGGCTGGAGCATTACCGGCTGGACGGGCTGCGGGTCGATGCCGTGGCCTCCATGCTCTACCTCGACTACAGCCGCAAGGCCGGCGAGTGGGTCCCGAACCGCTTCGGCGGGCGCGAGAACCTGGAATCCATCGCCTTCCTGAAGCGGATGAACGAGCTGACCTACGGCCAGAACCAGGGGATCATGACGGTGGCCGAGGAGTCCACGGCCTGGCCGGCGGTGTCGCGGCCCGTCTATCTCGGGGGCTTGGGCTTCGGCTACAAGTGGAACATGGGCTGGATGCACGACACGCTGGAGTATATGGCGAAGGACCCCATCCACCGCCGCTACCACCACCACCAGCTCACCTTCGGCCTGATCTACCAGTTCTCGGAAAACTTCGTCTTGCCGCTCAGCCACGACGAGGTGGTGCACGGCAAGGGCTCGCTCATCAACAAGATGCCCGGCGACGACTGGCAGAAGTTCGCCAACCTGCGCGCCTATTACGGCTTCATGTTCGCTCATCCCGGCAAGAAGCTGCTGTTCATGGGCGGCGAGTTCGGCCAGTGGCGCGAATGGAGCGAGGCGCGCAGCCTGGACTGGCACCTTCTGGAGGAGCCGCTGCACCAGGGGCTGCACGCGCTGGTGCGCGACCTGAACCGCATGTACCGCGGCCTGAAACCGCTGCACCAGACCGACTGCGACCCGGCGGGCTTCGAATGGATCGAGGCCAACGACAGCGACAACTCGATCCTCGCCTTCCTGCGCAAGAGCGGGGAGGATCCGGAGCACCATGTGGTGGTGGTCTGCAACTTCACCCCGCTGCCGCGCGACGGCTATCGCGTCGGCGTCACCCTGCCGGGCCGCTACGAGGAGGTGCTGAACACCGACGCCCCCGAGTATGGCGGCAGTGGTGTCGGCAACGCCGGCGGCGTGGCGAGCGAGGAGACGGAATGGCACGGCCGTCCGCACTCCATCAGCCTGACGCTGCCGCCGCTGGGCACGCTGGTGCTGGAACGCAAGGCCGGGTAGGGGCAGCGTTTCGATCAACGGGAGAAGGGAGGAGCGGCGTTCCGCACTTGACGTGACCGGCGTGCCGCTCCTTTATTGCAAGAGGTGGCTATCCGCTTCGGCTAGGTCAGCCGCTGCGCCGACGCAAGCCGCTTGCGGTTCCGCCCGATCTCCAGTGCCCGTGGTGAGTCTGCCCTGATGTCCATCTCCACCGCCACGCGCACCGCCGTCTGGCCCGGCAAGCCCTATCCCCTCGGGGCGAACTGGGACGGCTTCGGGGTCAACTTCGCTCTCTTTTCCGCCCACGCCGAAAAGGTCGAGCTGTGCCTGTTCGACCAGACCGGCCAGCGCGAGGTCGAGCGGGTCGTCCTGCCGGAGCACACCGACGAGGTCTGGCACGGCTATCTGCCGGAGGCCCGGCCCGGCCTGCTCTACGGCTACCGCGTCCACGGCCCTTACGAGCCGGCGGCGGGACACCGCTTCAATCCGAACAAGCTGCTGCTCGATCCCTATGCCAAGGCGCTGTTCGGGCCGTTCCGCTGGTCGGACGCCCATTACGGCTACCGCGTCGGCTCGACGCGCGAGGATCTGTCCTTCGACCGGCGCGACAACGCGCGCGGCATGCCCAAGTGTCGGGTGGTGGACCGCGCCTTCACCTGGGGGCACGACCGGCACCCGGCGGTGCCCTGGTCGGACACGGTCATCTACGAGACGCATGTCGGCGGCTTCACCATGCGCCACCCGGAGGTGCCGGCCCCGCTGCGCGGCACCTTCGCCGGGATGTCGACCCACGCGGTGATCGATTATCTGAAGGCGCTGGGCATCACCTCGGTGGAGTTCCTGCCGGTGCAGTCCTTCGCCGACGACCGGCATCTGGTCGGGCAGGGCTTGCGCAACTACTGGGGCTACAACAGCGTCGGCTTCTTCGCGCCCGAACCGCGCTACATGACCACCGGCGTGCTGTCGGAGTTCAAGACCATGGTCGCCCGCCTGCACGAGGCGGGGATCGAGGTCATCCTCGACGTGGTTTACAACCACACGGGCGAGGGCAACCATCTCGGCCCGACCCTGTCCTTCAAGGGCATCGACAACCTCAGCTACTACCGGCTGCTGCCCGACAACCCGCGCTTCTACATCAACGACACCGGCACCGGGAACACCCTGAATCTGAGCCACCCGCGCGTCCTCCAGATGGTCATGGACAGCCTGCGCTACTGGGTGACGGAGATGCACGTCGACGGCTTCCGCTTCGACCTCGCCACCGTGCTGGCGCGGGAGCCCTATGGCTTCGACCCCGGTTCGGGCTTCCTCGACGCCGTGCGGCAGGACCCGGCGCTGGCCGACGTCAAGCTGATCGCCGAGCCGTGGGACGTCGGTCCCGGCGGCTATCAGGTCGGCAATTTCCCGCCGGGCTGGGCGGAGTGGAACGACCGCTACCGCGACACCGTGCGCCGCTACTGGCGCGGCGACGACGGCATGCTGCCGGAACTGGCGGGGCGGATCGCCGGCTCGTCGGACCTGTTCGAGAAGCGCGGGCGGCGGCCCTGGTCGTCGGTGAACTTCGTCACGGCGCACGACGGCTTCACCCTGCACGACCTCGTCTCCTACAACGACAAGCACAACTGGGCCAACGGCGAGGACAACCGCGACGGCCACTCCGCCAACCATTCCTGGAACCACGGGGTGGAGGGCGACACCGACGACCCGGCGGTCCGCGAGGCCCGCGCCAAGCAGAAACGCAACCTGCTGGCCACCCTGTTCCTGTCGCAGGGCACGCCGATGATGCTGGCCGGCGACGAGATCGGTCACAGCCAGAAAGGCAACAACAACGCCTATTGCCAGGACAACGAGACCTCCTGGCTCGACTGGGCGCGGCTGAAGGGAGAGGGCGGGCCGATGCTCGCCTTCGTCAAGCGGCTGATCGCGTTGCGCAAGGCGCACCCGGTGCTGCGCCGCCCGGTGTTCCTGCACGGCCGCCGCACTTCCGCGGACGGGCTGAAGGACATCGTCTGGTACACCCCGCAGGGGGTTGAGAAGTCGGCGGAGGATTGGCGCAACGGCCACGCGCGCTGCATCATGCTGCTGCTGAACGGCCATGCCGGAAGCTACACCGGGGTGGACGGGGCGCCGCAGGACGACGGGGTTCTGCTGATCGTGCTGAACGCCCACACCGACACCGTGAACGTCACCCTGCCGGAGGTGCCCGACGCGCGCGGATGGCGCTGCGTGCTCGACACCCGCGTGGCGGACGGCGCCGGCGACGGGCGGATGCAACTCGCCGGGCGGACGATGCCGGTGGACGGGCGGACCGCGCTGGTGTTCGTGCAGGTCGAATCGCCCGGTCGTTGATGCGGGTCAATAGGTGGTTTTTTCCGCCTGTGCTAACGTCGGGACCGGGGGTGGGTCCTCCACCTCCGGTTTTCGCGGAACCGACGCATGCCCGACTACGACTTCTCCCTGGTTGATGCGGCCATCATCGACACGCAGTCCAACAGCCAGCGCGTCCTGCGCGAGGTGCTGGCGCGGCTGGGGATGAAGAAGACGGCGGTGCATGGCTCGGCCCAGGACGCGGCGGAGGCGGTGACCGCGGCCACGCCGGACCTGATCCTGCTGGACATCGACGGCGAGGAGCCGGAGGCGCTGCGCCTCATCCGCCGCCTGCGCAACGAGCCGGACACCCGCAACCCCTACGCCTGCATCGTCGCCACGACGTGGCAGCCGACGCCGCTGCTGCTCATGCGCGTCACCAACGCCGGGGCCGACGACCTGCTGGTGAAGCCGGTGTCGCCCAAGAAGGTGCAGGACCGGCTGGCCGCCCTGATCGAATCGCGCAAGAAGTTCGTGGTGACCGCCGACTACACCGGCCCCGACCGGCGCAAGTCGCCGCGCGAGGGCGCCCAGGTGCCGCTGCTCGACGCGCCGAACACGCTGCGGCTGAAGGCCACCAACCGCTGGGCCCACATCAACGCCCGACAGTTGATGGCCGAGGCCAACCACTTCGTCAACGAGCAGAAGCTGCTGCGCATCAGCGTGCAGGTCGCCTTCCTGATCGAGTTCGCCGCCCCCGGCCTAGCCGTCCGTCCGCCAGAGCGCATGGCGATGGAGCATGTGGGCCGCGTTCCCGCCTTTCTCGACGACCTGCTCCGCCGCCTCGACGACCTGAGCGAGCCGGGGCCGACGGAATCGGTCGCCAAGTCCTTGAAGATGATGGCCGAGCGGCTGCGGCTCCACGCCGAATCGGGCGCCGTCGCGGCGGAGGAACTGGAGAGCGCCCGCTCGCTCGCCCGCGACCTCATGCGGGCCGTGGACACGGTCCGCTCCCTGGACGCCATGATGGCCGAGGTCGCCGCCGCCGTGTCCGGTTACCGCACCCGTCTGGAGCAGATGACACAGGCCAAGGCGGAGGCCGCGCGGGCGGCCTTGGCGGTGCCGGCGGCCGGTGGGAATGCCTCGAAAGAGGCGGTGGAAGGATGACCCGGCGAAGGGCGCGCCGCTGACGGCGAAGCCGGGATCATCCAGGGTTGCGGCGCGTTGTCACCCTTGCCCCGTCGCCGCCCGCGAAAGCGTTGCGGTCAATATGAAAATTCGAATGTTCGGGGCTGGACGGAATCGGCCCGACGCGCAATGCTCGCGCGCAGGCCGTTGCGGCCACGATGACGCCACCAAGACGCCACGACCGACAAACGCGGGGACCCCTGAATGAGCGATCTCGACCGGCTTGCCGAACGGCTTGGCATCGAGCCCTTCTACCATGACATCTGGGGCAGCCGGCGCGAGACCTCCGACGCGACGAAGCGGGCGCTGTCCGCCGCCATGGGCTATCCCGCCGGCACCGGCGAAGAGCTGGCGGCGAGCCTGCACGCGGTGGAGGACCGGGCGTGGCGGCGCATGCTTCCCCCCGTCCTGGTGATCGACGAGGGGGCGCCGCTCAGCCTCGCCCTGGCCGTCCCGGCCGGTCTGGAGGACGCCGAGCTGACCTGGACGCTGACCGAGGAGGGCGGGCTCGCCCACCGCGCGTCGCTGCGTGTCGGCAACCTGCCGCTGGCCGACCAGCGGGTGCTCGACGGCGTGGCCTACGAGCGCCGCACGGTCTCGACCCGCCTGCCGCCGACGCTGCCGCTCGGCTATCACCGCTTGTCGGTGGTGATCCGGCCCCAGGGCGTGGGCGGCACGCTGGAGGGCGGCACGGTGCTGATCGTCGCGCCGCAGCGCTGCCTGACGGTGGAGGACGTGGTGCCCGGCGGACGCACCTGGGGCATCGGGTTGCAGCTCTACGCGCTGAAGAGTGGCGACGACTGGGGGATCGGCGACTTCGACGACCTCGGGCGCTTCGCCGAGACGGCGGCGGGGCTCGGCGCCGGGCTGGTCGGGCTGAACCCGCTGCACGCTCTGTTCCCCGCCGACCCCAACCACATCGGCCCCTATTCGCCGAGCAGCCGGACCTTCCTTAACAGCCTCTACATCGACGTCGAGCGGGTGCCGGAGCTGGCGGCCACGCCGCAGGCGCAGGCGCTCATCGCGTCGGAGGACTTCCGCCAGCGGCTGGCCGCCGTGCGGGCGACGGAGCTGGTGGACTATCCCTCCGTTTCCGCCCTGAAGATGCCGGTCCTGGAGGCGCTGCACGCCACCTTCCGGGCGCTCGGCGGGAGCGACGCGCGGCGACAGGCGTTCGAGGCGTTCCGGCGCGAGATGGGCGAGCCGCTGCGCCGCCACGCCGTGTTCGAGGCGCTGCACGAGCATTTCTACCGCCGCGACCCGTCCCAGTGGATGTGGCGGACGTGGCCGCCGGCCTTCCAGCATCCGGACAGCCCGGAGGTCCAGGACTTCGCCGCCGAGCAGGCCGAGCGGATCGAGTTCTTCGAGTATCTGCAATGGGAGGCCGACCGCCAGCTCGGCACGGCGGCGGAGCGCGGGCGGCGGGCCGGGCTGCCGATCGGCTTCTACCGCGACCTCGCGGTGGCGGCGCATCCCGGCGGGGCGGCGGCCTGGGGCGAATCGGGCATCCTGGTGCAGGGCGCCAACGTCGGCGCGCCGCCGGACCAGTTCAACATGAAGGGGCAGAACTGGGGCCTCGCCCCGCTGTCGCCGGTGGGCCTGCGCGAATCGGCCTATGGCAGCTTCATCGCCATGCTGCGCGCCAACATGCGCCACGCCGGGGCGCTGCGCATCGACCATGTGATGGCCCTGCAGCACCTGTTCTGGATTCCGGCGGACGGCAGCGACGGCGCCTATGTCGAGTACCCGTTCGAGGATCTGCTGCGGATCATCGCGCTGGAAAGCCGGCGCAATCGCTGCATCGTCATCGGCGAGGATCTCGGCACCGTGCCGGAGGGCTTCCGCCCGGCGCTGGAGCGGGCCGGCATCCTCAGCTACCGCGTGCTGTATTTCGAGCGCAGCGCCGATGGCGGGTTCAAGGCGCCGCAGGAGTATCCGGCCGGGGCGATGGTCACGGTGACCACCCACGACCTCGCCACCTTCAAGGGCTTCTGGACCAACCGCGACCTCGACTGGCGGGCCCGGCTCGACCTCTATCCCGACGAGGCGGCGCGCAACAAGGACGTCTGGGACCGCGGCGTGGACCGCTGGTGGATGCTCCAGGCGCTGGAGCGGGAAGGGCTGCGCCCGGCCAACTACCCGAACAACGAGGGCTCGCAACCCTTCTCGCGCGAGCTGATGGAGGCGGTGCACCGCTACCTGTCCCGCTCGCCGGGGCGCATCGCCATGGTGCAGATCGAGGACGCGCTGGGCGAGGTGGAGCAGCCGAACCTGCCGGGCACTGTGGACCAGCATCCCAACTGGCGCCGCCGCCTTGGCCTGCCGGTCGAGGCGATGGCCGGGGATGAGGGGGTGCGCCGGCTGGCCGAGGCGGTGCGCAGCGAGCGGTCCTGAGGCCGGCCGGACCGGAAGCTGATTGCTATCCCGCGCTATTGGCTTACACTTCGCCTCAGTCGTCGGGCAAAAGAACAGGGAGCCGCGCGCCACGCCGCGCGGCCGATCAAGACGGAGGGGTAGATGAAAGGTGATCCGAAGGTTATCCGGCACCTCAACACGATTCTGACGAACGAGCTGACGGCCATCAACCAGTATTTCCTGCACGCCCGCATGTTGAAGAACTGGGGCCTGCACCGGCTGGCCGGCAAGGTCTACGAGGAATCCATCGGCGAGATGAAGCACGCCGACAAGCTGATCGAGCGCATCCTGTTCCTGGAAGGTCTTCCCAACCTGCAGGACCTGCACAAGCTGAAGATCGGCGAGGACCTGCCGGAGATGTTCACCGCCGACCTCGGCATCGAGAGCCACAACCGCGGCAACCTGCTGGAGGCCATCGCCGACTGCGACGCGGTGCGCGACTATCAGAGCCGCGAGATCTTCCGGGAGATCCTGGAGGACACCGAGGAGCACATCGACTGGCTGGAGACCCAGCTCGACCTGATCCAGCGCGTGGGCCTGACCGCCTACCAGCAGGAGCAGATCTACGGCGAGGATTCCTCGTCCTGAGCGATGGGGTCTTGAACCACCGTCAAGGGTGCGCTGTCTAGACGGACACCCCAGCCGACGCACCGGTCGCATAGGCCGCGGCGTCGGCCTTGCGGTAGGCGGTGATGGCGGCGGACCAGGGTTCGATGTGCAGGCCGCTGCCCATGGCGTCCTGATGGATGCTTTGCGCGAGGAAGCCGGCGTTGGGCTTGGCGCTCAGGCGTGGAGACGCGCCGGTCACCGGCCGGTCGCCGGCCTCCGCATCGTCCAAAGCGAATTTCGAGGAGGAACCGGCGCGGCCGGCGCGGTTGCCGTCCGCTCCGCCCAGTTCCGTGCGGTTTCCGCTTTTCAGCGCGTCGTCGGTGGCCGAGACGTCGTCGGAGCGCCGGCGCTCCTGTTCCCCCGGCACGCGCCGGATGGGCTGCACCGCAATGGCTTCGCTGGCCAACATCTGCCGAAGCCGACCCATCCCGGACAGGGACTGAGCGCTCGACGCCGATGATAGGGACAGGATGCTGGACACGGGGGCGGGGCGGCTTGTGGGTGAACTTGGTCCCGTATGGTATCAGCGCAAAGCTTCCCGATGCCTTAAAAAATTCGGGCAGGGGCACGGCGCCGTGGTGGCCGTCCATCCGACGGCGCCGAGGGTTGCGGTTCCGAGGGGTTAAGCCCCCTTGCGGCCACGAACATTGCGGCGGACGACCGACTGCGCCTCCACGATCAGATCGCTGCCACCCAGGACGCGGGTGAACAGCGCCTTCACCGTCGCTTGTCCATGCACCGTCAGCACACCGCTGCGCGTGTCGTCCTCGATCTTCAGCACCGCGGTGTGGGCGCCCAGGAAGCTCCTGGAAAAGGCGTTGTCGAAGAAGCTGCGGATGTGACCGTCCCGCTGGTCGTCGAACATCACCCGCCCACCGGCCAGGGCCGCCGCGTCCACCGCCTGCGCCAAACGGGCCTGCACGGCGTAACCGCGCACCGTCTCCAGGGTGTAGCCGGCGCCCACCGTCAGGGGGAGGCCGAGTGCGACGATCAAGGCCAGCGCAAGCCTGCGCCCGGAGCGCCGTTCCTGCCGATGCTGGAGCGCGTAAGGGTGGTAGACCATCACCATCGCCGGACCCAAAAAAATGTGAAGGAGAACGCAAGACCAAATCTGCCGGGTTTGCCTTAATGAGCGATTAACGGCGGTCAAATAAGTCTTTGAATGTTTAAAAGCGTTATAACGAGAGCGTGTGTTCGTTCGCGCATTCTCTCATTATTATTTTGAGTTATGCGAAGCTTTTTATCGTTATGAAGGCAAAATGGTTCGAAATTCGTATTAAATCCCTTCGGCGGTCCGGCATGGCGGGACCGCCAGAGACCATAAAGATTCCGCGCGGCATCGGAAGGGCGAAAAAGAAGGATCGGCCATGCGGCTCGGCGATGCGCCGAAAGGATGCGGGAATAAAGCCGTCCGTCCCGGCGTCCACGATCCACCATCGTCTGAACAACAAGGCAGGGGAGGGTACCCATGGTCCGCACCATCTTTGGGGCTGGTATCGGCGCTGCGCTATCGGCGGCGGTGCTGTTGACCGCGGCACCGGCATCCGCACAGACGTCCGGAGGTTCCCCGGGCATGACCTTCTTCATCACCAGCGTGGGATCGGGGACGGGCGCCGATCTCGGCGGCCTGGAGGGTGCTGACCGCCACTGCCGGCAGCTGGCGCAGGCCGTCGGGGCGGGAAACCGCGACTGGAAGGCCTATCTGTCCACCCAGGCGGCGGACGGGCGGCCCGCGGTCAACGCCCGCGACCGCATCGGCGCCGGCCCCTGGCAGAACGCCAAGGGGCAGGTGATCGCCCGCACTGTGGAGGATCTGCACGCCGCCAACGGTCTGACCAAGGAGACCGGGCTGACCGAAACCGGCGAGACGGTCAAAGGCCGCGGCGACACCCCCAACACCCACGACATCCTGACCGGCAGCCAGCCGGACGGCCGGGCCTTCGACGGCGCGGAGGACCGCACCTGCGGCAACTGGACCCGCAGCGGGGCCGAGGGTGCGGCCATGGTCGGCCATCACGACCGCATCGGGCTGAGCGACGACCCGCCGGCCAAATCCTGGAACAGCTCGCACCTGACGCGTGGGGGCTGCAGCCAGGACGCCCTGAAGGGCACGGGCGGGGCGGGGCTGCTCTACTGCTTCGCGGCGAACTAGCCGGCATGGGGCGGGGGGCTCGTCCGCCCGCTCCCTTTCCGCCGGCGTCCCGGGGCGCTACAGTCGCCACTTCCTGACAGTGTGTGGAGGCGGCCCGATGCGGGGCGGGGCGTGGCGTTCGGCGGTGCTGGGCTTTGCGGTGGCGGGCGTGGCGCTCGCCTTCCTGGGGGTTGAGATCGGGCGGCTGGCCGTCGCCGACCCCGAGCGCTCCCTGCTGGACATGGGGGCCGTCGGGCTCGGCGTGCTGGCGCTGTGGATGGCCTTCGCCCGGCTGAACCGCCATTTCCGCGATCTGGGCCGGCTGCGCGAGACCCTGTCGGCGTGGCGCGGGCGCAACGCCGCCTCCCTCGCCGCCGACGCGAAGGAGGACGAGGCCGGCGACCTCGCGCGGGCGGCGGCGGAGGCCCTGCGCCATGGCCGCCATGGTGAGGCGCGTCCCGGCGAGCGGCTGGCCGGCGTGATCGCCGCGCTGGAGGAGCCGGTGGTGGTGCTCGACGACTTCGGGCGGATCGAGACGCTGAACCCCGCGGCCTCCGCCCATCTCGGTCTGGCGGTGGGGGCCGACATCTACGACCACCTGTCGCGCCCCGAGCTGTTCCGCGCCATCGAGCGGGCGCGCGAAAACGGCCAGATGGTCTCCGCCCTGCTGCGCCGCGCCCAGGGCGGCGAGGTGCCGGTGCGCGTCAAGGATCTGGGGCTTCAGTCGGGGATCGCCCTGGTCTTTCCGGCGAAGGCCGGCGAGGCGCAGCCGCTGCTGTCCGGCGAGCGGCTGCTCCTGCGCCCGAACGCCCGTCCCGTCCACCTCGGCGACGAGGACCCGCTGCTGGCGTTGCCGTTGGTCAGCCTGTGGGTCGCCACCGCCGCCACGCCCGTCACCGGCCGCCCGGAGGACGGGCCGGTCGTCGCGGTGGGCACGGTGCGGATGGTCGGGCCGCGCGTCTTCCGCAGCCTTTCTCTGGAGCTGTTCATCGACCCCGGCGCCCCCATCCCGGCGGAGGGCTCCGCGCTCCACGGCGTGACCACGGCGATGGTGGCGGGCGCCCGGCCCTTCGCCGCGGCCTGGCCGGTGATCGCCGACGCCCTGCGCGGCTGCGCGGTGGTCGGCGTGGGGGTCGAGGCGTCGCTCCGCACGTTGGCCCGCGCCTGCCGCGACGCCGGCCTGCCGGAACCGGAGGCACCGCCGACGCTCGACCTCGTGCGGCTGGCCGCAGCGCTCGACCCGGCCTTGGAGGGGCCCCCGGACGGGGCGTCGCTGGAGCGTCTGGCCGCCGCCTTCGGCGTCGCGGCCGACCGCCGCCTGGGTCCCTTCTCCCCCGCGCTGGTCGAGGCGGAACTGGCCGCGGTCCTGCTGAAGCAGCTCGACCGTCGGGGGATCGTCACGCACGGGCAGGCGCGGGCCTTCGCCGCCGGTCAGGCGGGCGCGTTGCCCCAGTGAACCTTGCCCCAGTGAACCTTGCCCGGTTGACGGTTCACCGCCATTTCGGCCGCCGCTCGGCCTTCAGCGCCTGCACCGCCTGATCGAGCGTCTGCAGGAACTTCGACTTGTCCTGCTGGCTCATCGGCTTGTTGCCGCCGCTGACCACGCCCATGTCGCGCAGGTCCTGCATCAGCGCGCGGGTGGCGATGGCCGAGCCGATGCTGTCCTCGGTGAAGGGGCGGCCGGTCGGGCCGATCACCACGGCGCGCCTCTTGACGCAGCGGTCGGCGAGCTGGATGTCGGCGGTGACCACGACGTCGGTCTCGGTCGCGTGCTCGGCGATCCAGTTGTCGGCGGCGTCGAACTCCGACCCGACGACGACCAGTTCCGACAGGCATTCATTGGGCAGGCGGAGCGGACCGTTGCTGACGATCCACACCTTGATTCCGTTGCGCCCGGCCACCCGGTAAATTTCCGACTTTACCGGGCAGGCATCGGCATCCACATAAATCTCGACCACCCGGCTTCCCTCCTTCGCCGTTTCATGCCGCGTCCTTATGCGCTAAAACCCTGAACGAGCGAAGTGGCGCCGCGGGTGGCGTCCTGGATTTTTCCTTTTTGTGCAGAAGGGTCGGAGCGGCGCATGGCGTCCTATCAATATGTCTATGTGATGAAGGGCCTGTCCAAGGTCTACCCCGGCGGCAAGAAGGTTCTGGACGACATCTGGCTGTCCTTCCTGCCCGGCGTGAAAATCGGTGTCCTCGGCGTCAACGGCGCCGGTAAGTCGACCCTGATGAAGATCATGGCCGGCCTGGACAAGGACTATTCGGGCGAGGCCTGGGCCGCGCAGGGCGCCAAGGTCGGCTACCTGTCGCAGGAGCCGCAGCTCGACCCGACGAAGACGGTGCAGGAGAACGTTCTGGAGGCCCTGGCCGAGACCAAGGGGCTGCTGGACCGTTTCAACGCCGTGTCCGAGGCGATGGGCGACCCGGACGCCGACTTCGACGCGCTGATGGCCGAGCAGGCCGAGCTTCAGGAGAAGATCGACGCCGCCGACGCCTGGGACATCGACCGCACGGTCGAGATCGCCATGGACGCGCTGCGCTGCCCGCCGGGCGATTCCGACGTGACCAAGCTGTCCGGCGGTGAGCGCCGCCGCGTCGCGCTGTGCAAGCTGCTTCTGGAAAAGCCCGACCTGCTGCTGCTCGACGAGCCGACCAACCATCTGGACGCCGAGTCCGTGGCGTGGCTGCAGAAGCACCTGGAGGACTACAAGGGCACCGTCGTCCTGGTCACCCACGACCGCTACTTCCTCGACAACGTGACCGGTTGGATTCTCGAACTCGACCGTGGGTCGGGGATTCCGTGGGAAGGCAACTACTCCTCCTGGCTGGAGCAGAAGCAGAAGCGCCTGGAGCAGGAAGGCCGCGCCGAGGAGGCCCGCCAGAAGCAGCTCGCCACCGAGCTGGAATGGATCCGGCAGTCCCCGCGCGCCCGACAGGCCAAGAGCAAGGCCCGCATCTCCGCTTACGAGACACTGCTGGCCGAGAGCGGCAAGGAAGCGACGGGCGAGGCCCGCATCGTCATCCCGACGCCGCCGCGCCTGGGCAACGTCGTCATCGAGGCCGAGAGCATCAACAAGGGCTTCGGCGACCGCCTGCTGATCGACGGCCTGTCCTTCCGCCTGCCGCCGGGCGGCATCGTCGGCGTGATCGGTCCGAACGGCGCCGGCAAGACCACCCTGTTCCGCATGATCACCGAGCAGGACGGGCCGGACGCCGGCACCTTCCGCGTCGGCGAGACGGTGAAGCTGGGCTATGTCGACCAGAGCCGCGATTCGCTGAACCCGAACAAGACCGTGTGGGAGGAAATCTCCGACGGGCTGGACATCATCGACCTCGGCAAGAAGTCGATGCCCAGCCGCGCCTACGTTTCGTCCTTCAACTTCCGCGGTCCGGACCAGCAGAAGAAGGTCGGCCAGCTCTCCGGCGGTGAGCGCAACCGCGTCCACCTCGCCAAGATGCTGAAGTCCGGCGCCAACGTGCTGCTGCTCGACGAACCGACCAACGATCTGGACGTCGACACGCTGCGCGCGCTGGAGGAGGCGCTGGAGAACTTCGCCGGCTGCGCCGTGGTCATCAGCCACGATCGCTGGTTCCTCGACCGCCTCGCCACCCACATCCTGGCCTTCGAGGGCGACAGCCACGTGGAGTGGTTCGAGGGCAACTTCGAAGCCTACGAGGCCGACAAGAAGCGCCGTCTGGGCGAGGATGCGGTGAACCCGCACCGCATCAAGTACAAGCCGCTGGTCCGTTCCTGAGCGGCGGCTCCGGCTGGCTCCCTCTCCCCACCCGGGAGGGGGAGCCGCCCTCCGTTACCCTTCCAGCTTCTGATGCTCCAGGAAGGCGGTCTTCAGGAGCTGCTTGAGATCGTCGCCATACTGGTGGAAGCGCACGGACACCTGTCCCTTCCCAACGCCCTTGTGCACCACCACCATCCGCGCGGTGGCGGTGACGTCGTCCCGCCCGGTGATGGACAGGCGACCCTCGATCGTCTCGCCCTCCTCGAACAGGTCGTCCGGAGCGTAGAAACTGACGCCGCCGATCGACCAGTTGCGGGAGGAGTGGGCGCCGTGGTCGGTCTGGACGACCAGACAGGGCTGGGCGTAGCGCTTCTGCGCCCGCCGTTCCTCCGGCACCGGCGGCGGCGGCGGGGCGGTGTCGACGGCCACGGTGATCCCCGTGCCGTCGAGCTTCGCCCCGCCCAGCTTGGCGGACCGCAGCACCGCGTCCTCCATCCGGGCGTCGCGCAGGTCGGCGCCGGTCAGGTTGGCCCCGTCGAAATTGGCGGGCCAGGGTCGGTCGCCGGACAGCCGGGCCGGACGGGCGTCGGCGCGCGCCAGAACGGCGCGGGACAGCCCGGCGCGGCGCAGGTTGGTGCCGTTCAGGCAGGCTTCCGTCAGGTCGGCCCCGATCATCTCGGTGTAGGAGAGGTCGGCCATCTCCAGGCTGGCCTTGCGCAACCGTACCCCCATCAGGCGGCAGCGGCGCAGCCGGGCGGCGGCGAGCACGCGTCCGGTCAGGTCGGCCCCGATCACCGATACGAGATCGAGATCGAGGTGCCGGCCCTCGGCGCCCTGACTGTTCACCCACCGCTCATGCTCTGCGACGGCCTCCAGGAAGACGCCCGATGGCATCGGCTTGTAGGCCGGTTTGACGATGGCGTTCTTGGGAAGGGAGGCCGGCAGGTAGTTGCGGTCGAGCGTCGCCTCGTCGATGGTCGTGCCGTCGAAGGTCACGCCGTCCAGCGTGGCACCCCAGAAATCGGCGCCGACCAGCACGGCGGCGGTCATGTCGGCGCCCGTCAGATCGGCGTCGTTGAGATCGGCGCCGCTGAGGTCGCAGCCCGTGAAGTTCGCTCCGGCCAGGATGGAGCGCTCCATCTTGGCCTCGGTCAGGCGGGTGACGCCGTCGCTGCGCGGCTTGTCGTCCGTCCCGTTCATCAGCGATCCGGCGCGGAAGTCGGCGCCACGCAGGTTCGCGTCGGTCAGGATGGCCCGGTGCAGGTTGGCGCCACGCAGGTCGGCCCCGATCAGGGTCGAGGCGGTCAGGTTCGCCCCCTCCATGTCGGCGCCGAACAGGTCGGCCTGCGAAAGGTCGGCGCGGACGAGGCGGGCACCGACCAGGTTGGCCCCGGCCAGCTTCGCTCCGTTCAGGTTCACGCGGTCGAGGTTGAGATTCGAGAGATCGCGGAAGCTGAGGTCGGCCCGCCGTCCGCCGCGCCGGGTCAGCCAGGTCTGATGGGCGAGGATGATCGCCTTGATCTCGTCGATCTCGTTCGGAGTCCGGTCGGCCATCGGATGGGGCGCCCGCTGCTGCAACACACAAGAGAGGCTTCGGGCGCGACCATACCCCTTCCGGCGGTGTTCGTCACGGAATCGCCGTTTGGACCATCATGAAAAAGCCGCCATGAAAAAGGGCCGCCCGAAGGCGGCCCGCAAGATAGTACTCTCATGCCGGGAGCGAACAATCAGCCGGCGCTGCCGACCTTTTGGCGGAGCGCCTGGAGCAGCCCTTCGACCCGTCCGCCGTTCTGGCCGATGACGGAGGCGAACTCCTGGCGCTGGGTCACGCCCATGCTGACGCCCTCGACAACCACGTCGATGATCTTGTAGGCGGTGTCGCGCTTGCGCACGCGCCAGTCCACATTCACCGGCGGGCCGTTGGGGCGGACGATCTGGGTGCTGACCATGGTGTCCGCTTCGCCTTCGACGCGGGATCCGGAGATGCGGAAGGTCTCGCCCGAATATTCGACGAAGCGGTCGGCGTAGGTGTTGACGATCAGCCGCTCGAAGAGCTTCTGGTACTCGTCGTGCTGCTGCGGCGTGGCGGAGTTCCAGTAGCGGCCCAGCACCCAGCGACCGATGTAGGCCACGTCGAAGCCCTGGTAGAGCAGGGTGCGGAAGCGCTGCACCGCCTGTTCGCGCGACAGGCTCTTGTTCGAGAAGGTGGCGACGGCCTCGTTCCCCAGCGATTGGATGAACGCGGTCGCGCCCGGATCGGCCGACTGTGCGGCGGCGGGACGGCCGGCCCAGCTGCTCACCGCGAGCAGGGCCGCGCACACAAGAAACAGGCGACGTGTCATCAGCATGGCAGGCAAAAGTGGCTGCCGCGGGGGCTTTGTCAACACTCAATCGGCGAAAGGATCGAGCGCGGACGGTCGCGCCGCGGCAGGCCTCCTCCTTATTTCTTGGCGGGTTCGTCGAAATCGGGGAATTCCGGCGTCGCCGGCGCGATGTCGTTGGCGATCGCGGCGCGGCGCTGCTGCGCGTAGAGGCTGCGGGCCGTCGCGTAGAAGTCCAGCGAGTTCTTGCGCAGATCGTCGATCTCGCGCAGGAGCTGCGAGCGGCGGTCCAGGCCGGCGGCGGCGGTCCGCCCGTACATGGCGTTGTCCGCCCCGGCGGCGTTGGTGCCGATGCGGAACGGGTCGGCCAGCGTGTCGACCCCGTAGCCCAGCGTGTCGCGGACGTTCGACGGGCCGAGGAAAGGCAGCACCACATAGGGGCCCGGTCCGACGCCCCAGACGCCCAGCGTCTGGCCGAAATCCTCCGGACGGTCGCCGATTCCGGCCTCCGTCGCCACATCGGCGAGACCGCCGAGGCCGAGGATGGTGTTGGTCATGAACCGGCCGGTGGCGATCTGGGCGCCCTCGAAATTGCCCTGCAGCAGGTTGTTGGCGATGTAGAGCGGGCCGAGCAGGTTCTGGATGAAATTGTGCACCGCCTGACGCATCGGGTCGGGGACGACGCCGACATAGACCTCCGCCGCCGGACGGATCAGCAGGATGTCCGCGGTCTCGTTGACGGCGAAGACGAATCGGTTGGGGATCTCCAGCGGATCGCTGACCGTGGCGTCGGCCTCGTTGCTGCCGGGCGCGGTCGCGCAGCCCGCCATGCCGAGGGCGACAACGGCCACGGCGGCCGAGCGAAGAAGGGAGCGGGAGAGATTGGCCAGCTTCATCGGCGACGGCTCTTTCTGGGGACACGACTTTGGGCGGGGCATCCGTTCCGCGCTCCCATTGCGCCACGTCCGATGGGAAAGTCCCCCCGACGGGCGGCAACGGAGGCTGCCGGACAGGACATCGCCCGGAAAATCCGCGCGATCCCTTTGATCCGTGCCTAACACAGGCGCCGCCTTTTGACCAGCGTGCCACGCGAGGTCACCGTACGGATACCGCCTGATGTGGTAGGATTGCCGCGCCCTTCGCGCCACGTCCGGGCGTCCCGTCGGCCGTGGCTCCCCGATTGGACGGGGAAACCGGTGAAAACGTGTTTACGCTGCATAAAGATATCTTTATATCTGTATCCCGCATGGCGGACCGTGGTGGTCCGCCGATCCTTCGGGGTGATTCGGGGCGGTGCCGGCGGTCATGGACGAACTGCTTGCGACATTGAAGGCGGCGGCGGAGACCACGCGGCTCCGGCTGCTGGCGCTGTGCGCGCATGGCGAGCTGACGGTGACGGAGCTGACCCAGATCCTGGGCCAGAGCCAGCCGCGGGTGTCGCGCCATCTGAAGCTGCTGTGCGACGCCGGCCTTCTCGACCGCTTCCGCGAGGGAACCTTCGCCTTCTACCGGCTGACGGAGCGCGGCGCCTCGGCGGAGCTGGCGCGGGTGCTGGTGGACGCGATCCCGTCCGACGACCCGACCCTGACGCTGGACTTGGAACGGCTGGAGGCGATCAAGCGCGCCCGCTCCGAGGCGGCGGCCAGCTATTTCCGCGAGAACGCCGCCCGCTGGCACGAGATCCGCTCCCTGCATGTCGCGGAGCGCGAGGTCGAGGAGGCTCTGCTACGCCTGATCCCCGCCGACGGGATCGGCGACCTGCTGGACATCGGCACCGGCACGGGCCGCATGCTGGAGGTGCTGGGCCCGCGGGCCCGGCGCGCCGTGGGGGTGGACCAGTCGCGCGAGATGCTGTCCATCGCCCGCACCAAGCTGGAGGACACGGCGCTCCGCCACTGCCACGTCCGGCAGGCGGACATGTACCAGCTTCCCTTCCCATCCGGGTCCTTCGACGCGGCGGTCGTCCATCAGGTGCTGCATTTCGCGGAGTCCCCGGCCGACCTTCTGGCCGAGGCGGCGCGGGTGCTGCGGCCCGGCGGCCTGCTGCTGGTGGTCGACTTCGCTCCCCACGCCCTGGAGACCCTGCGGGCGGAGCACGCGCACCGCCGCCTGGGCTTCGCCGACGCGGAGGTCGCCGCCTGGTGCCGCCACTGCGGTCTGGACTGCGGCCCCGTGGTGCATCTGCCGGGCGAACCGCTTACCGTATCCATCTGGCCGGCGGTGCGCGCCGCGAAGGGCGCATCGCCGGCCGACCCCTCCATCCTCTCCATCAGCGGAGCCCAGTCATGACGTCCGGCACCCCGTCGGTCAGCTTCGAATTCTTCCCGCCCAAGACGGAGAAGATGGAACAGAGCCTGTGGCAGGCGATCCAGCGTCTTGCCCCGCTCGGCCCGTCCTTCGTCTCGGTGACCTACGGGGCCGGCGGCTCGACGCGCGAGCGCACGCACAACACGGTGACGCGCATCCAGAAGGAGACGGGCATCCCCGCCGCCGCCCACTTCACCTGCGTGGGCGCGACGCGCGAGGAGATCGACGCCATCGCCCGCACCTACTGGGATGCCGGCATCCGCCATCTCGTAGCCTTGCGCGGCGATCCGCCGGAGACCGAGGGCGGGGTGGGCGGGCGCTACGTCCCGCATCCCGGTGGCTACGCCTACGCCGCCGATCTGGTGGCCGGGATGAGGAAGGTTGCCGACTTCGAGATCTCCGTCGCCGCCTATCCGGAATCCCATCCGGAGGCGCCGAGCGCGCAGTTCGACCTCGACAACCTGAAGCGCAAGGTGGACGCCGGGGCGACGCGGGCGATCACCCAGTTCTTCTTCGACAACGACGCCTATTTCCGCTTCCTCGACCGCTGCGCCGCCGCCGGAATCACCGTGCCGATCGTGCCCGGCATCCTGCCGATCACCAATTTCGCCCGCGCGGTGGAGTTCGCCGGCAAGTGCGGGGCGGCGATGCCCAAGCGCTTTGCCGAAACCTTCGAGGGGCTGGATTCCGATCCGGAGACCCGGCAGCTCGTCGCCGCGACCATGGCGGCCGAGCAGTGCCAGGCGCTCCAGGCCCAGGGCATCAAGGACTTCCACTTCTACACGCTGAACCGCTCCGACCTGACGGTGGCCATCTGCCGGATGCTGGGCGTCAAGGCCAAGCAGCCGGCGGTGTCCTGACCGCCCCCCTGTGCTAGGGTGTTGCGGATGATCGCGGTCGCGGAGGAAGGGCCATGGACAGCCGGATCGGCTACGACGACGACTTCTACGCCTGGACCCAGGAACAGGCCCGCCTTCTCCGCGAGGCCGCCCGCGAACGCCTCAACACGCCCATTGATTGGGATCATGTGGCGGAGGAGATCGAGGATATGGGCAGGAACGACCGGCGTGCGATCAACAGCCATCTTGCCCGTATCATCGAGCATCTTTTGAAACTGGAGTTCTCTCCGGCTTCCGACCCGCGCAGCGGTTGGCGGAAGTCCGTACGCGAACAGCGTGCGGCGGCCGTCGATGCGCTGGCCGACAGTCCCAGCCTGAAGGGGCATGTCGATCTTCCGTCCGCGTTCCGCCGTGGACGCGGCTTCGCCACCGACGGGCTTGGACAGGATCGCGTTGATGAACATGCCCTTCCTTCCGAATGCCCTTACGGACTTGACCAGCTTCTTGACGAAGACTGGTGGCCGGTGAACCGCCACGATCTCGTCTGAGACGCCGATTCCCTGACTTTCCGCACGACCTTCCTCCCGAAACGGACCCGATCTTCCCATGCCGCACATTCTCGACACTCTCCGCGACCGCGTCCTGCTCTGCGACGGCGGGTTCGGCAGCCGCATCCAGGCGCTCGACCTCGACGTGGAGAAGGACTACTGGGGGCACGAGAACTGCACCGACATCCTGCCGCTGTCGCGCCCGGACATCGTGCGGGAGATCCACCGCGGCTATTTCGAGGCCGGCGCGGACATGGTGGAGACGGACACCTTCGGCGCCTCCCCGGTGACGCTGGGCGAATTCGGCATCTCCGAGAAGGCGTTCGAGATCAACCAGCGCGCGGTCGAACTGGCGCGCGAGGCGGCGGAGACCTTCACGGACGGTCAGCCGCGCTTCGTCATCGGCTCGGTCGGGCCGGGCACCAAGCTGCCCAGCCTGGGGCACATCCCCTATCAGGACCTTGAGGACAGCTTCTTCGTCCAGGCGGCCGGCCTGATCGCCGGCGGCGCCGACGCCATCCTGGTCGAGACCTGCCAGGACCCGCTGCAGATCAAGGCCGCCGTCAACGGCATCAAGCGCGCGCGCGCCGAAGCGGGAAGCGACACGCCGGTCTTCGTCCAGGTGACGGTGGAGACCACGGGCACGCTGCTGGTCGGCACGGACATCGCCGCGGCGGCCACGGTGATCCAGGCGCTGGACGTGCCGCTGATGGGCCTGAACTGCGCCACCGGCCCGCTGGAGATGAGCGAGCATGTGAAGTGGCTGACCCAGAACTGGCCGGGCCTCGTCTCCGTGCAGCCGAACGCCGGCCTGCCCGAGCTGGTCGACGGCAAGACGCACTACCCGCTGCGCGCCGACGACTTCGCCCATTGGCTGGAGCGCTTCGTGACCGAGGACGGGGTGAACCTCGTCGGCGGCTGCTGCGGCACCAACGTCCCGCACATCGCGGCGGCCAACCAGATGCTGCGCAAGCTGGCCCCGGCCGGGTCGCACCGCCCGAACCCGAAGGGCCGCACGGTCCATTGGGTGCCCGCGGTCGCCTCGCTCTACTCCCAGGTCACGCTGCGCCAGGAGAACGCCTTCTTCGCCATCGGCGAGCGCTGCAACGCCAACGGCTCCAAGAAGTGGCGCGAGCTTCAGGAGAAGAACGATTGGGACGGCTGCGTCGAGATGGCGCGCGAGCAGGTGAAGGAGGGCTCGCACACGCTGGACGTCTGCACCGCCTTCGTCGGGCGCGACGAGGTGGCGGAGATGAAGGCCGTCGTGCAGCGCTTCGCCGGTTCGGTCACCGCCCCCCTGGTCATCGATTCCACCGAGTACATCGTGCTGGAGAAGGCGCTGGCGCTCTACGGCGGCAAGGCGATCCTCAACTCGATCAACTTCGAGGACGGCGAGGAGCCGGCCCGCAAGCGCCTCGCGCTCGCCAAGAAGTTCGGCGCGGCGGTGATCGCTCTGACCATCGACGAGGAGGGCATGGCGAAGACGCCGGAGCGCAAGCTCGCCATCGCCAAGCGCCTCTATGACCTCGCGGTCAACGAGTTCGGTCTGCCGGCCCACGACCTGCTGTTTGACCCGTTGACCTTCACCATCGCCACCGGCAACGAGGACGACCGCAAGCTGGCCATCTGGACGCTGGAGGGCATCGAGGCGATCAGCCGCGAGATGCCCGGCTGCCAGATCATCCTGGGCCTGTCCAACGTCTCCTTCGGCCTGAACGCGGCGGCCCGCCACGTCCTGAACTCGGTCTTCCTCGACCACGCGGTGAAGCGCGGCATGACCGGCGCCATCGTGCATGTGTCGAAGATCATGCCGCTGCACCAGATTCCCGAGAAAGAGGTCAAGACCGCCGAGGACCTGATCTTCGACCGCCGTGCGGAAGGGTATGACCCGCTCCAGGCCTTCATCGCCCTGTTCGAAGGCCGCAAGGCCGCGGACGCCAAGAAGAAGGCCCGCGCCGAGACGGTCGAGGAGCGGCTGAAGGAGCGCATCGTCGACGGCGACCGCACCGGGCTGGAGGACGATCTGGCCGAGGCGATGAAGACCCACCCGCCGCTGGAGATCATCAACACCTACCTGCTCGACGGCATGAAGGTGGTGGGCGAGCTGTTCGGCGCCGGCAAGATGCAGCTTCCCTTCGTGCTCCAGTCTGCGGAGACCATGAAGGCCGCCGTGGCGTGGCTGGAGCCGCACATGGAGAAGCTGGACGGCCAGCAGAAGGGCACCATGGTGCTGGCCACCGTGAAGGGCGACGTCCACGACATCGGCAAGAACCTTGTCGACATCATCCTGACCAACAACGGCTACAAGGTCGTCAACCTGGGCATCAAGCAGCCGGTCGGCGCGATCATCCAGGCGGCGAAGGAGCACAAGGCCGACGCCGTCGGCATGTCCGGCCTGCTGGTGAAGTCCACCGTCGTCATGCGCGAGAATCTGGAGGAGATGACCCGCGAGGGGCTGGAGGTTCCGGTCCTGCTCGGCGGTGCCGCGCTGACCCGCGCCTATGTGGAGACGGACTGCGTGGCCTCCTACGGCTCGGGCCGCGTGGCCTACGCCGGCGACGCCTTCGACGGGCTGACCCTGATGGACCAGGTGGTGGGCGGCAGCTTCGACCAGCAACTCGCCATCCAGCAGGCCAAGCGGGCGGGGCGGGCGGTCAACCGCCGCCGCGTGCTCGGTCAGGCGACGAGCGCCACGGTCGGACCGGTGGACAAGGACGCCGCCCGCGCCCGCCGCGCCCGTCTGGCCGAGGGCGTGCCGGTGCCGACGCCGCCCTTCTGGGGGCCGAAGGTCATCGAGCATGTGCCGCTGAAGACGCTGGTGACCTACCTGAACGAGCGCATGCTCTACCAGCTCCAGTGGGGCTACCGGAAGGACGGCAAGTCCTTCGAGGAGTTCAAGGAGTGGGCGAAGAAGGAGCTTCGCCCGGTGCTCGACCGCATCCTCCAGATCGCCGCGAAGGAAGAGATCCTGCGGCCCCAGGCGGTCTACGGCTACTGGAAGGCGGCGGCCGACGGCGACGACGTCATCCTGTTCGCCGAAGACGGCATCCGCGAGGTCGCCCGCTTCACCCTGCCGCGTCAGGCCAAGGAGGACGGCGAGTGCATCGCCGACTTCCTGCGCGACGTGAACGACGGCGAGCGCGACGTGCTGGGCCTGCAGATCGTCACCATGGGCCAGCATTGCGCCGAGGTGGCGCGGGACTGGTTCGCCGAGAACCGTTACCAGGACTATCTCTACCTGCACGGACTGTCGGTGGAGATGACCGAGGCCATGGCAGAGTACGTTCACGCCCGCATCCGCGCGGAGCTGGGCTACGGCGCCGAGGACAGCCGCGACAAGGAGAAGCTGCTGCAGCAGGCCTACCGCGGCAGCCGCTACAGCTTCGGCTACCCGGCCTGCCCGAACCTCGCCGACCAGGAGCAGCTTCTGACGCTCCTCGACGCCGGCCGGATCGGCGTGGAGATGTCCGACGAGCACCAGCTCCACCCGGAGCAGAGCACGTCCGCCATCGTCCTCCACCACCCGCGGGCGAAGTACTTCAGCGTGTGATGATAAGGAACCGTCGCTTCCGCGACTGGCGGAGGCGACGGAGTCCGATGCGGATTGTGACCTGCTTTTAGAACTTCTTGATCTGGTAATAGGTGTCGGCGTCGAAGCTGATGTAGCTGATCCGGCTGCCATCGGTGTTGACGTAGAAATGCAGATCGGTCTGTTCGCCCGGCACCCGAACGGTGAAATGCTTGCATTTGCCGGCGGCTTTCAGCGGACGGGTCTGGTGCTGGTGGATGTTCCACAAGACCGTGCAGGTGGGGGCTCCGCTGGAGGCGGCCTTTTCCAAAGCGCTCAATGCACGGGCGCCGTTCCGGCCGGTGAAATCATATTGGCGCCTGTTGCTGAACGTGGTGTCGACGTATTTTTGAAGCGTTGCCAGCGCCACATTCTCCAGGTCGACGATCAAGTCGGGCACCTTTTCGTGAGCTTTGGCAAAATCAGTCTTGCTGTTTGCGTTTTGAGCCAATGCCAACATGGTCACCTCTGCGTTTTGAAAGGAGGAGGCGCGTGTTCGTCGCATCTCCATCCTATGGAACGAGGGGCATGCGGCACTCGTGAAGGATGGTTGTTCAGAGCTTAAAAAACCTGAGCGTGTGCGTGGTCGCTTCGAGCAAGCCGGTTCCCAAAGCGTGGCAGCATCGCTTATCCTTGAGGGCATGAACCATTCGCCCGCCCCGCTTTGCCTGCACCGGGAAACCGTCCGCCCGGAGTGGATCGACTACAACGGCCACATGAACGTGGCCTATTACCTGCTCGCCTTCGATCACGCGACCGACGCCGTGCTCGACCATTTCGGGATCGGCAAGGCCTACGCGGAGGGAGAGGGGCGGTCGATGTTCGCGGTGGAGGCGCATCTGACCTACGCCCGCGAGGTGACGGAGGGCGACGGGCTGACCTTCACCTCCCTGGTCCTGGGGGCGGACGCCAAGCGGCTGCATCTGTTCCACGAGATGCGCCATGAGGAGGACGGCTTCCTCGCCGCCACGGCCGAATTCGTCCTGCTCCATGTCGATCTGGCGGAGCGCCGGTCGGTGCCGCTGGCGCCGGACGCCGCGGAACGGCTGGCCCGCACCGCGGCGGAGCACGCCGCTCTGCCCGTGCCGCCGCAGGCCGGGCGTTCGGTCGGGCTGCGCGCGCCGAAGGGGGCGTGACGGTACGTCGCTCCCGCCACCGCCTTTTGTTGCGCCGGACCCTTTGTTATTCGGCACCCGCGACACTATCTGTTGGCGCATGAAGACGACAATTTTCGCCGCCTTCGCGGTACTTTCCACCTTCCTGGGCACTGCCCTGGTCCCCTCCGCCGCATTGGCCGAATGCACCGACCCGGCGCAGCCGAAGGTGAACTGGCGCCGCTGCTATTTCGACGGGCGCGATCTGTCGTCTGCGAAGCTGGCCGGGGCGATGCTGCGCGACGCCACGTTCCAGCGGGCCACGCTGAAAGACGCCGACCTGTCGGACATCGACGGCTATCGCGCAAAATTCTTCAGCGCGACCATGCCGGGGGTGAAGCTGGACGGCGCCCGCCTGATCGAGGCCGACTTCACGCGGGCCGATCTGACCGGGGCCTCCCTCAAGGAAACCGACCTGCGCAACGCGAAGCTGGTGAACGCCATCCTGCAGAACGCCGACTTCACCGGGGCGCGGCTGGGCGGGGCGGACCTGCGGCACGCCGATCTGTCGGGCGCCACCTGGATCGACGGCACGACGGTCTGCGCCGCGAAATCCGTGGGCCAGTGCAACTGAAGGATTCGCAGGTAAATTTCCATTCGATTGTAATATAATGTCTCAACTGGAAAGTCGCTTGCTCGCCTCTTTCCCGCTGCGGTAGCTTTTTTTCAAAGGTTGGTGGAAAGGCGGGCATGATGGCGGGCGATCAGGATTTCGAGACGGCGCGAATTCTCGCGAGCCGCGCCATGGATCGGATCGCCGCGCATGGGCTTTTGCCGAATCCGGAGAACTTCACCCTCTGGTACGCCTATTTCGGCGGGCAGAATCCGGAGCTGGCGCGGGCCATCGAACTGGCCCAGCGCGACGGTGCCGTGCTGTCGCAAGGCCATTGCGACGAGCTGTACAAGCGCTTCTTCACATTGGACGCCGAGGCGCAGGCCATCCGCGAGACGTCGGAGCGGGCGCGCGTCGCCTTGGGGCGCATCCTCGACCAGTTGGGCAGCGTCGGGTCGGAGACCGATCGCTACGGGCAGACGTTGGCCGGCTTCCGCGGAGAGCTGGACCAGCCGATGAGCCTGGCCGAGCTGCGCGCGATGGTGGCGGCCATCGCGGCGGAGACGACCGCCATCGTCGACCGCCAGACCCGCCTGCAGAGCCAGCTCCTCGAATCCAGCCAGCAACTCGCTGAATTGCGAGTCGTGCTGGATTCCGCGCGGCGGGAGGCGATGACCGACGGGCTGACCGGAATCGCCAACCGGCGCGGCTTCGATCTGGCGCTCGCCTCCGCCGCCGAGGAGGCTTTGCAGACCGGCATGCCGATGACCCTGCTGATGGTGGACATCGACCATTTCAAGCGCTTCAACGACGTCCACGGCCATCTCGTCGGCGACCATGTGCTGAAGCTGGTCGCCAAGGTCCTGACCGAGGGGGTGAAGGGCCGCGACACCGTCGCCCGCTACGGCGGGGAGGAGTTCAGCGTCATCCTGCCCCACACCGCGCTTGCCAACGCGGTCAAGGTGGCCGAGCAGCTCCGCGCCTCCGTGGGGTCGCGGCAGATCATCAACCGGACGCGCAACGCCAACTACGGATCGGTGTCCCTGTCGGTTGGCGCCGCGGAATACCGCCCCGGCGAGGACCTGCTGGCCCTGCTGCGCCGCGCCGACGAGGCGCTCTACACCGCCAAGCGCGGCGGGCGCAACCGCGTCTGCGCGGAGGCGACGGTGGCGGGCTGAGCGCCGCCCGTCAGGTGCGTCCGGTCAGGCGCCGGATTGCGGCGTCGGTTTCGCCTGTCAGACGGGCCATCAGCGCCGCCGCGGTCTGCCGCCGCGCCAGCCGCACCCCCTGACCGGCCCACAGCGAGAGGAACTCCACCCGGCCCTGCTGGGCGGCGGCGCTGCGCATCGGGCGGGTCAGGGCGTTCTGCAGGGGGAAGGGCAGGGCGTCGCCGTCCGCGATGTCCTCCATGACGCGGTTGACGATGCCGCGGGCCGGACGGCCCGAGAAGGCGCGGGTCACCCGCGTCTGCGTCTCGCGGGCGTCGAGGATCGCCTGTTTGTGCGCCTCGGGAATGCCGGCCTCCACGCAGGTCAGGAAGGCGGTGCCCATCTGCACCCCGGCGGCGCCCAGGGCCAGGGCCGCCGCGATGCCGCGCCCGTCCATGATGCCCCCGGAGGCCAGAACCGGCAGGGTCACCGCGTCCACCACCTGCGGGACGAGCGCCATGGTGCCGACCAGTCCGGCGGCGAAATCCACCGCCTCGGCACCCGTCGCGAAGCTGCCGCGGTGCCCGCCGGCTTCGGCCCCCTGGGCGACCACCGCGTCCATGCCGGCCCGCTCCAGCGCGATGGCCTCCTCGACGCTGGTCGCCGTGCCGATCAGCAGCAGGCCGCGCGCCGTGATGGCGGCCAGCGCGTCGGCGGGCGGGATGCCGAAGGTAAAGCTGACGGCCGACGCCCCGCAGTCCAGCGCCGCGGCCAGTTGGGCGGCGAAGCCGTCGGCCGCCAGGGCTGGTGTCCCGGGAGCGGGCAGACCGAGGTCGGCGTGGTAGCGCGCGATGCGGGCGACTGCGGCGTCCATCCGGCCGACGTCCGGCGCGTCGGGTGCGGGCAGGGGGGCGAACAGGTTGATCCCGAAGGGGCGGGCGGTCCGGGCGCGGATCGCCCGTCCCCGCTCGGCGATCTGGTCCGGAGTCAGGTAGGCCGCCCCGATGAAGCCGATGCCGCCCGCCTCGCCCACCGCGGCGACGAGGTCCGCCGTGTCGGCGCCCCCGGCCATTGGCGCTTGGACGATGGGGTGGGACAGGCCCAGGCGCTGGGTCAGAGTGGTGTGAACCGGCATCGCGCCGCCCTCCGCATTCGATGATCCGCGGAGGGAGGCTAGGACAGTCCGGCCATGCTGAAAAACGATTTGTTCAGATGGGACGGATCATGTCGGGTGATGGATTTGGGGGGCGCCTCAGGCGGCGCGCAGCCACACCGCCGTGTCGTGGAAGGCGGCACCACCGGCCGGTGGAATCGGCTCGGGCGAGGTCAGGGTGTTGATCCCGATCCCCTCCAGGAAGGCGCTGTTCGGCCAGATGCCTTCCACGATCACCACCCCGCGCGGCACCCCGGCGAAGGGCTTGGCGTGGACGACGACGCTGCCCAGCCCATTGCCGAGGCGCACGGCGTCGCCCTCGGCCAGGGCGAGGTCCGCCGCGTCCTCCGGATGGATCAGGACGGTCGGACGGCCCTCGCGGCGCTGCGCGGTCACCGTCTCGGTGAAGCTGGAATTCAGGAACTGCCGCGCCGGGGCGGTGACGAGGCGGAAGGGATGCTCGGCGTCCGCCGGGCGGCCCGGCGTCATGTGGTCCGGCAGATCCGGCAACTGGCCGGCGCCGTAGGGGCCGAGCGCCGCCCAATCCGGCGCGAAGCGGAAGCGCCCGTCCGGGAAGGCGAAGCCGTTCAGGAAATGCGAGGTCTCGAAATCCGGCTGGGCGTCGATCCAGCGCTGCTCCGTCAGGGTGGCGGCGTCGGTCAGGCCGGAGGTCTTCAGCATGGAGTCGATGATCTCCAGCGCGCTCATCCCGAAGCCCGGATGCTCGGCGCCGACGCGGCGGGCCAGTTCGGAAATCACCCAGTGGTTCTCGCGCGATTCGAACTGCGGCTCGATCACCTTGCGGCCGATCAGGATGTGCATCTGCCCGCCGCCACGGTAGAGGTCGTCATGCTCCAGGAAGGTGGTGGCGGGGATGACGATGTCAGCCAGCTGCGCCGTGTCGGTCATGAACTGCTCGTGCACCGCCACGAACAGGTCGTCGCGCAGGAAGCCGCGGCGCACGCGGGCGCTGTCCGGACAGATCGCCGCCGGGTTGGTGTTCTGGATCAGCATGGCGGTGACCGGGGGGCCGCTGGCGATGTCCTCCCCGGTCAGCACCGCGCCGATGCGCGACTGGTCGAAGCCGCGCACCGATGTGTCCAGCCGGTCCAGCCCCTCCGACAGGGTGCGGTCGATGCTGTAGATGCCCGACGAGCAGTAAAGCGCTCCGCCGCCCTTGTGCGCCCAGGCACCGGTGACGACCGGTAGGCAGGACACCGCGTGCATCTGCGCCGCCCCGTTATGGGCGCGCGTCAGCCCGTAGCCCAGCCGCAGATAGCTGCGCTTGGTCGTTCCGTAGAGTCGGGCGAAGTCGACGATCTCCTCCACCGTCAGGCCGGTGATCGCCGCCGCCCATTCGGGGGTGCGGGTGGCGAGATGCGCTTCGAGCCGGTCCGCCCCGGCGGCGTAGCGGTCGAGATAGGCGCGGTCGGCCAGACCGTCGCGGAACAGCACATGCATCACCGCGCAGGCCAGCGCGCCGTCGGTGCCGGGGCGCAGCATCAGGTGACGGTCCGACACCTCCGCCGTGCCGGTGCGGTAGGGATCGATGGTGACCAGCTTCGCCCCGCGGCCCTTGCGGGCACGGCTGACGTGGGTCATCACGTTGACCTGGGTCGCCACCGGATTGCCGCCCCAGTTCACGATCAGGTCGCTGTCGGCCATCTCGCGCGGATCGGCGCCGCGGATGTCGCCGTGGCCAGCCAGCCAGCCCATGTTGGCCGGCGTGTCGCAGACCGTGCTGATCTGCCGGGAATAGCCCTTCGCGTGGCGCAGCCGCTGGATGCCGCCGCGCTGCACCAGCCCCATGGTGCCGGCGTAGAAATAGGGCCAGACGGCCTCCGGACCATGGACCCGCTCGGCCTCGAGGAAGGCGTCGGCGATGTGGTCCAGCGCCTCGTTCCAGCCGATCGCCGTCCACTGGCCGGACCCCTTCGGACCGGTGCGGCGCAAGGGGGTCTTCAGCCGGTCGGGGGAGTGGACCCGCTCGGCGTATCGGCTGACCTTCGCGCAGATCACGCCCGCGGTGTAGCTGTTGGCGGCGGCCCCGCGGACCTTGCCGATGCGGTCCGGCGCCACCCGCTCCACTTCGAGGGCGCAGGTGCTGGGGCAGTCGTGCGGGCAGGCGGTCGGCAGGAAGACGGAGTTCACGGGAGGACGCCTCGGCGGGTGGAAAGCGGCGGTCAGCTTATGTCCGCCGTCCGGCTTTCCGCAACCGGTCTGGATTGTTTAAGGACTGCCATCAGATTTCAATATTGCAGCCCTATCCTTGTGGTGGCGCGTCTCGGAAAGATGTATGTTTCGAAAAAATGCACTCATAGAGCGTGCATGACGCGTTTGAGGCATGGATCAACGCTGCAAGGGGAAGCCGTATGATCGCGAATATTGCCGGGGACGCCCGGCGGGCGTTGCGGGCCGGGATGCTCACCTTCATCGGGGCCGTGGTCGGCGCTGTCGCCGGCATGGCCGCTCCCGGGCTCGCCACGGCGCGGGCGGATGCCATCAAGCTCGGCTATGTGGAGTTCCCGCCCTACACCCAGACCGACGGCGGGGCCGCCAAGGGCAGTCTGATCGAGGCCTTCGACAAGGCGGCCAAGGCGGCCGGCATCGCCTACACCGCGGAATCGGCCCCGGCCCGTCGCCTCTTCTCCGGAATCACGGAGGGCGAGTTCAACATTTTCCTGGGCATCCGCACGGTCAAGGAGTTTGACGGCACCACGCTGATCAGCGCGGCCCCCATCGCCCGGATCGAGCTGAACGCCTACGGCATCGGCGAGGCACCGGCGGTGAAGGCGAAGGAGGACTTGGCCGGCAAGGCGGTCATCGCGCTGAACGGCTATTCCTACGGCGGCTGGCGTGCCTGGATGGAGGACCCGGCCAACAAGGTGCAGATGGTCGACGCCCGCACCGCCGACCAGGCGCTGCAGCTTCTCCAGGCCGGCCGGGCGCCGACGCTGCTGCAATACTCGCTGCCGATGCAGCAGGCGCTGGGCGGGAAGACGCCTCCCGACCTCAAGGCCACGCCGGTCCAGAGCCTGGACGTCTACATCGTCGTGTCGAAGAAGACCCCGGACGCCGAGGCGGTCCTGGCGAAGCTCGAAGCCGGGTTCAAGGCGACCCAGTAACGCCATCCCATTGACTCCGCCGGGGGCGCCGTCGCGCGCCGGCCGTTCGGCAACCGGTTGTTCAGAAGGAAAAAGGGCGGATCATGACGGTCATCGGTTCGGCGGACGGCACTCAGGGCGGCGGCCAACAGGCTGGAGGTTTGGGCTTGCGCCTGCGGGCGTTGCTGCTGATCGGCGGCGTGCTGCTGGTCTATCAGGTGCTGGCCATCGCCTGGGGCGTGCACAGCTCGGCCAACCAGGCCAAGGAGACACTGGCGGCGCGCGCCGACATGGTGGCCTCGCTGCAGGCCCGCGCCGCGGCGATCCCGCTCTATGACTTCGACACCGAGCAGGTGCGCGAGGTCGCCAAAGCGCCGTCCTCCGACCCCGACTTCCTCGGCGCCCAGGTCCGCGACGACAAGGCCAAGGTGGTCGCCGAGGTCGGCGACACCAAGGCCGCCAAGGGCTTCATCGAGGTGGTGAAACCCATCGTCGGCGGGCAAGCCGGGCAGCGCAAGACCATCGGCGAGTTCGTGCTTCGCCTGCGCACCGACCGGGTGGAGGCGCGGGTGACCGCCGACGCGGTGACCCAGATCGCCGTCGGGGCGGTCGCCTTCCTCGCCATCATGGCCGCGCTCTATTTCGTCGTCTCGGCCATCACGCGTCCACTGATGCAGATCACCGCGATGGTCGGGCGGCTCGCCCAGGGCGACTACGCGGTCGCCGTGCCGGCGCTGGACC
The DNA here is from genome assembly GCF_007827815.1 of Azospirillum brasilense. Taxonomy (GTDB): domain Bacteria; phylum Pseudomonadota; class Alphaproteobacteria; order Azospirillales; family Azospirillaceae; genus Azospirillum; species Azospirillum brasilense_C. The sequence goes on along the minus strand of NZ_VITH01000008.1, from coordinate 282,961 downwards.
GCCGCGACGAGATGGGAGCGATGGCCCGCACCATCGACATGCTCCGCCAGAACGCCCAGCAGCGCCAGCGGCTGGAGGCCGAGAAGCTCGCCCGGCAGGCCGAGGAGGCGCAGCGGGGCGAGCGGCTGACCCGTCTTGCCGCGGCCTTCGACCGCTCGGTCCAGGCGACGGTCGGGGAGGCCTCCACCGCCGCCTCGCAGATGAAGGGCAGCGCCGGCAGCATGCTGGAGAGCGCGCTGCGCGCCGACCAGTGCAATTCGTCGGTGGCCGGCGCCGCCGACGAGACCAGCCGCACCGTCCAGACCGCCAGCGCGGCGGCGGAGCAGCTCACCCAGTCGATCCGCAGCATCGCCGAGAGCGTGAAGCAGTCGGTCGCCATGTCCGCCCAGGCCATCGACCGCGCCGACGCCAGCCGCAAGACGGTGGAGGCGCTGGCCGCCGGCGCCGCCAAGATCGGCGAGATCACCAGCCTCATCACCTCGATCGCCGGGCAGACCAACCTGCTGGCGTTGAACGCGACCATCGAGGCGGCGCGGGCCGGGGAAGCCGGCAAGGGCTTCGCCGTGGTGGCGAGCGAGGTGAAGAACCTGGCCAGCCAGACCGCCAAGGCGACGGAGGAGATCGCCACCCAGATCGGCGCCATCCAGTCGGTGACCCAGGAGACGGTGTCCGCCATCGGCGCCATCACCGAAACCATCGGGCAGCTCAGCCAGCGCTCGGCGGAGATCGCCGCCTCGGTTCAGGAGCAGCTGGCCGCGACCGGCGAGATCGCCGACAAGGTCCGCACCGTGGCCGGCGAGGCCGACACGGTGACCCGCAGCATCGCGGTCGCCTCCGGCGCCTCGTCGGAGGTGGCGACGGCGGCCCGGGAGTCGGTGGAGGTCGCACAGACCCTGCAGGCGCGCTTCGTCGATCTGCGCGACGAGGTGCAGAGGTTCCTGGCCTCGATCAAGGCGGCGTAAACGGCCCGCGATGACACGCAACTGGCCTGCGGTGGGCGCGCATGCCCGCCGCGGGCAAGTTGCGTTTCCGCTTTTCGCCTCGCCGCACTAGGATGCCGGTCCCGAAAGGCGAGGATGATATGGACGACGGATTGAAGTGCCCGAAATGCAACTCCGAGCATGTCTATCAGGATGGCATGCTGTGGATCTGCCCCGAATGCGCCCATGAATGGAACCCGCAGGCCGAAGGCGGCGCGGGTGCGGAGGCCGCGGCGGACCAGGGGGTGCGGGACGCCAACGGGAACGCGCTGAGCGACGGCGACGCGGTGACGGTCATCAAGGATCTGAAGGTCAAGGGCTCGTCCCTGGTCGTCAAGGGTGGCACCAAGGTGAAGAACATCCGTCTGGTCGATGGGGCCGACGGCCACAACATCGCCTGCAAGATCGACGGCATCGGCGCGATGAACCTGAAGTCGGAATTCGTCAAGAAGGCCTGACGTCCCCGGCTTCCCCGAAAAGAGAAACCCCTCGCCGGAGCGCTCCGGCGAGGGGTTTTCCTTATGGGCCTTCCCCCGGGGACGATGGGTTACATCATCCCCAGCGCGCGCGGCAGCCAGGTGGAGATGATCGGCACGTAGGTGATCAGCACCAGGAAGCCCAGCATCGCCAGCAGCCACGGCCAGACGGCCACGGTCAGCTCGGTGATGCCCATCTTGGTGATGCCCGACGCGACGTAGAGGTTCAGGCCCACCGGGGGGTGGCACATGCCGACCTCCATGTTCACCACCATCATGATGCCGAAATGGACGGGATCGATGCCCAGCTTCATGGCGACCGGGAACAGGATCGGCGCCATGATCAGCACGATGGACGACGGCTCCATGAAGTTGCCGGCCATCAGCAGAAGGATGTTGGTCACCAGAAGGAAGGCGATCACGCCCAGACCCTGGCTGACGATCCAGTCGGCGATGGCCTGCGGGATGTTCTCCGACGTCAGCACGAACGAGAACAGCACCGCGTTCGTGATGATGTAGAGCAGCATCGCCGACATGCTGGCCGAGGACAGCAGGACCTTCGGCACGCCGCGCAGCGGCATGTCCTTGTAGACGAAGACCGCGATGATGAAGGCGTAGACGGCGCTCATCGCAGCGGCTTCGGTCGGCGTGAAGACACCGGAATAGATGCCGCCGATGACGATGACGATCAGCGACAGGCCCCAGATCGCCTCGCGGAAGGCCTTGAAGCGCTCGCCCAGGCTGGCCTTGGGCAGGCGCGGATAGCCGAACTTGCGCGCGCGGTACCAGGTGACGCCGCCCAGCACGAAGGCCAGCATCAGGCCGGGGATGACGCCCGCCATGAAGAGCTGGCCGACCGAGGCGGAGTGCGCGGTGCCGCTGGTGGCGACGCAGTACATCACCATCACGATGGACGGCGGAATCAGGATGCCCAGCGCGCCCGAGGTGGTGATGACGCCGGCGCCGAACTGCTTCGGGAAGCCCTGGGCGACCATCGCCGGCAGCACGATGGAGCCGATGGCCACCACGGTCGCCGGGCTGGAACCGGACACCGCCGCGAACAGGGCGCAGCCCATCACGCCGGCAAGGCCGAGGCCGCCGTGCCAGTGGCCGACCATCGCGGTGGCGAAGTTGATCATGCGCCGGGCCACGCCGCCGTGCGTCAGGAAGTTGCCGGCCAGGATGAAGAACGGGATCGCCATGATCTCGAACTTCTCGATGCCGGTGAACAGCTTCAGCGCCACGGCCTCGATCGGCACATGGGTCATAGTGAAGAGGAAGGTCAGAACCGTCAGGCCGAGCGAGATCGAGATCGGCATGCCGGTCAGCATCAGAACCAGCAGAAGGCCGAAGATGATGGCGGCGTTCATCGGTCGTTCTCCTTCGGTCCCTTACCAATGACAGGGCCGTTGCCGGGCTTGCGGCCCTCGTGATGGGCGATGTCGTGCGGGTGCAGGTTGTCGTCCATCTCGTACCAGTTGACGTCCTGCGCGGCGCGCTGCGGGTCGGTGGTGTCCTCCTCCAGACCCTCGACATGGCCGTGGTCGTGGTGCGGCAGTTCGCCGGTGCGCAGGAAGTTCACCATCACCTGAAGGAAGCGGAAGCACATCAGGTAGGAGCCGAGCGGGATCGCCAGATAGATGATCCACATCGGCCATTCCAGGTCGGCCGACACCTGCTCGGTGTCCGACATGTGCCAGACGAAGGTGGACCCCATCGTGCCGACCACGCCGGTGAACGTGGCGCCGGCCAGCAGGCCGAACACGATGAATTTCGCGCGCAGGGGCGTGGACAGCTTGTTGATGAGAACGTCCACACCCACATGGATGCCGGTGCGGACACCGTAGGCGGCGCCGAACTTCGCCATCCAGACAAACATGTAGATGCACAGCTCCTGCGCCCAGGCCAGATTCCAGTGGAGGATGTAGTCCTGGATGATGGGGAAACCGGCGGCGTAACGGTGAACGACGGAGACGAAAATGATCGTCGTCGCCGCAGCCATCAGGAAGGCGATAATAACCTCTTCCAGATGGTCTAGGATTTTCATGGGCATGGTGGCTCCGCGCGCAGGAGGAAGCGCCCGCGTCGTACGCGCGGGCGCTTGCCGAAGGCTGTGCGTTGGTCTTGCTTGATTGGACCGGGCGGTGGTGCCGCCCGATCAGACTCTCGTGATCACTCGCACTTGGCGGCGTCGGTCTCGGTCTTGATGCTCGCCAGCAGTTCCTTGCCGACGCGCGACGCCATGTCCTCGTGGACCGGCAGCATGGCCTGGCGCCACGACGCGCGCTCGTCCTTGGTCAGCTCGTAGAACTTGGTCTTGCCGGCGGCCTTCATCGCCTCCAGCGCCTTGTCGTTCTCTTCCTGGGCGATGTTGTTGGCGTACTCGGTCGCTTCCTTCATCGCGCCGTCGAGCTGGGTGCGGACGTCGGCCGGCAGGCCGTCCCAGAACTTCTTGTTCACGATGACCGCGTAGCCCAGATAGCCGTGGTCGGAGAGCGTGGCGTTGCTCTGCACCTCGTGCATCTTCTGGGTGTACATGTTGGACGGCGGGTTCTCGGTGCCGTCGACGACGCCGGTCTGCAGCGCCTGATAGACCTCGGAGAAGGCCATCACCTGCGGCAGGGCGCCGAGCGCGCGCATCTGCGCGTCCAGCACCTTCGACGACTGGATGCGCATCTTGAGGCCCTTGAAGTCCGCCGTGGCGTGCAGCGGCTTGTTGGCGCTCATGATCTTGAAGCCGTTGTCCCAATAGGCCAGACCGGTGATGCCCTTGTTCTCCAGCTTCTGGAACAGCTGCTTGCCGATCGGGCCGGTGGTGACCTTCACCAGGGCGGCCTTGCAGGGGAAGATGTAGGGCAGGTCGAAGATCTCGAATTCCTTGGCGCCCAGCGGGCCGAACTTGGCCAGCGACGGGGCCAGCATCTGCACGGCGCCGAGCTGCAGGGCCTCCAGCTCCTCTTTGTCCTTGTAGAGCTGGCTGTTGGGATAGACCTCGACCTTCACCTTGCCGCCAGTGCTCTGCTCGGCGAGCTGCTTGAACTTCTCGGCGCCCTTGCCCTTCGGGGTTTCCGGAGCGACGACGTGGCTGAACTTGATGACGATCGGCTCCTGCGCGGTGGCGGCGGTGGCGGCCATCAGGCAGCCGGCGGCGACGGTGGCGCACAGCAGCGAAACGAACTTCATAGGGGTCATCCTCCACTTGTTGTTGGTCAGACTGATGGTCCGGCCTTTGATATTCTTTCATTGTTCGATAATTTCGCCGCCGACGCTATTGTGGAAATCCGTAGCTGTGAATGTGACGCATTGGTTGCCGTGCCAACACCTCTCCCCCCCATGACCGGCGGCGCGGCCAGCGCCGCCCACGGCCTCGGCCAGCGCGGCCCGGTGCAGGCCATGCCCATCGTGGCGATGGCGCTGGTCGTCCTGCTGTTCGGTGTCTTCCTCTGGGTGCTCCACCGCAGCGAACGGGAGGAGGAAACGCTCACCCTCATCAAGGACGTGCTGTGGGTGGAGCAGAATCTCCATTTCCAACTCACCTCCGATGAGGAGAAGCTGCAGTATCTCGCTGAATCGCTGGGGCGCGAGGACACCACACCGGTGAATTATACGGTGATGGCGCGCCACATCGTGACGGTGAACCCGGCGATCCAGCGGGTGGTGCGGCTGGACCCCCAGGGCCGGCCGGTGCGTTCGGAGCCGCCGGTGGAGGACGGGCCGGCCCTGGACGACGCCTTCGGTCCCAGCCCGCGCGCCGACGCCTTCCTGATCGCCCGCTCCTCGGGCCGCCGGGCCTATTCGGCGCCCTACCGGCTGGGAGCGGCGGACACCGCCTTCGAGATCGTCATTCCCATCTTCCACGGGCAGGAGTTCGCCGGCGCGCTCGCCGGGGTGCTGTCGATCGACGCCCTGCTGACCCATCATGTGCCCTGGTGGTTCGCCCAACGCTACCAGCTGGAGGTCATCGACCCCTACGGGGCGGTGCTGGGGACCAAGTCGCGCATCGCCATGCCGGAACCGCGGCGCAGCCACGTGGTGCCCTTCGACCCGCCCGGTCACGGCCTGACCCTGGTCGCCACGCTGCATCAGCTCTCCGGCAACCTCGGGCGCAACATCCTGATCGCCGCGATCTTCGCGCTGACCGTCTCGGCCCTGTGGAGCCTGTGGGCGGTGCGCCGCCACATCGCCCGGCGCATCCGGGCGGAGGAGGCGCTGCGCGCCGAGCACGCCTTCCGCAAGGCGATGGAGGACAGCCTGACGGTGGGCATGCGCGCCCGCGACCTGGACGGGCGCATCATCTATGTGAATCCGGCCTTTTGCCGCATGGTCGGCTGGTCGGCGGAGGAACTGGTCGGGGCCGGGCCGGTCATGCCCTACTGGCTGCCCGAGGATCTGGTCCACACCGAGGAGGTCTTCCGCGCCGTCCTGGCCGGCAACGCGCCCGCCAACGGCTTCGAGCTGCGCTTCCGCCGCGCCAACGGCGAGCGGTTCGACGCGCTGATCTACGAGGCGCCGCTGATCGACGCCAAGGGACGGCACACCGGCTGGATGGGCTCCGTCCTCGACATCACCGAGCGCAAGCGGGCGGAGGAGTTGGCCCGCCAGCAGCAGGAGCGGCTGCAGCAGACGGCGCGGCTGATCACCATGGGCGAGATGGCCTCCACCCTGGCCCATGAGCTGAACCAGCCGCTGTCGGCCATCGCCAGCTATTGCACCGGCTGTCTCAACCGCCTCCAGGCCGGCAGCATCCGGCCGGATGAGCTGGCGACGGCGCTGGAGAAGCTGTCCGGGCAGGCCAGGCGGGCAGGCCAGATCATCCGCCGGATCCACGACTTCGTGCGCAAGAGCGAGCCGAACGTTGCGCCCTGCTGCCTGGCGCGGGTGTTGGAGGATTGCGTGGCGCTGATGGAGGCCGACGCCCGCCAGCAGGGGGTGAAGCTTGTGCTGGAATTGGGGCGCGGCCTGCCGTCGGTGATGGCCGACCGCATCCTGCTGCAGCAGGTGGTGGTGAACCTGATGCGCAATGGCATCGAGGCCATGGCGGCGACGCGGCGTGACCGGCGCCGGCTGAGCGTGACGGTGCAGGCGCAGGACGGGGCCGTCCTGACGCGCATCCAGGACCGCGGTTGTGGCATTTCGCCCGAAAATGCGGAAAAACTGTTTTCTCCCTTCTTCACCACCAAAACCGAGGGCATGGGCATGGGCCTGAACATCTGCCGGTCCATCATCGAGCACCACCAGGGACGCCTGTGGTTCGAGCCCGCGCCGGACGGCGGCACCATGTTCCTCTTCTCCCTGCCGGTCCTCTCCGAACCATCGGCGACCGGTGCCCTTGACGAGAGAGCCGCCGATGTGTGAGCCGAAGCTGCACATCGTCGACGACGACGAGGCGATTCGCGACGCCATGGGCTGGCTGTTCCAGTCGCGCAACGTGCCGGTGGCCTCCTGGCCGTCGGCGGAGGCGTTCCTCGCCGATTACGATTCCGCCATGGCCGGCTGCCTTCTGCTGGACATCCGCATGGAGGGGATGAGCGGGCTGGAGCTGTTCGACCGGCTGACCGCCATGGGCTGCCGGATGCCCGTGCTGTTCCTCACCGGCCATGGCGACGTGCCCATCGCCGTGTCGGCTTTGAAGAAGGGCGCCCGCGACTTCGTGGAGAAGCCCTTCAACGACAACGACCTCGTCGACCGGGTGATCGACGCTCTGGCCTTCGACGCCGGGGAGCGGGCGCGTCAGGCCGGGCAGGCCGGCGTGGCCGCCCGGCTGGCGACCCTGACCCAGCGCGAACGGCAGGTGATGGGGCTGGTGGTGGCCGGCAAGCTGAACAAGGTTATCGCCGACGAGCTGGGGATCAGCATGCGGACCGTCGAGGTGCACCGCGCCCATGTCTTCGAGAAGATGGGGGTCAAGACGGCGGTGGAGCTCGCCCGAATTCTCGCGACGGTGGGCTGAGCGCAGGGGGACGGACAACCGGCGGGCTTGACAGGAGCGCGGATGCGCGCGACCCATTGGGGTGGGAGGCACGCCGCCTTCCCGTTCCAGTCCCGACGCCATTCCGTTTCCGTAAACGGTCGGAGAGTGCCTTGCGACTGCCCTCGTCGACGCTTGGTCTGGGGCTCGCCGCCATCGCCCCGCTGCTGCTGTTCCTGGCGGTGGTGGTCTGGATTCTGGACCTCCGGCAACAGGACGTGCTGGCGGCGGAACTGGCGGCGCAGGCGCGGTCCGTCATGGTCGCCATCGACCGGGAACTGGAAAGCAAGGCCCGTCCTCTTGAGCTTCTCGCGGCACTGAGCCGCCGAACGGTGAACGACGTTGCCCTGCTGAAGTCGGAGGCGGAGGATGCCGTGCGGAGCCAGCCGGGCTGGCTGGCGATGGGGCTGGTGACGGTTGAGGACATGTCCTTCCTGTTCCACACGCAGTACCCGCTGGGCGCGCCCCTGCCGCAGCCGCGCCTGGACGACGTGACCCGGCAGGTGGCCGCCACGCGGAGGACGGTCGTTGGTGGTGTTCTCCCACCGGGCGGGCCGCCGGGGCGTCCGGCGCTGATCGTCCGCGCGCCGGTCCTGGATCCGGATGATCCCGAGGGAACGTCGATCCGCCATGTGCTGTCGCTGGCGGTCGGGCTGGACGGGCTCGACGCCGTGCTGCGCGGGTCCGGCATTCCCACGGCCTGGACGGTGTCGGTCGTCGACCCATTCATGGTCATCGCCGCACGGTCCCACGACCCGGAACGCCATGTCGGCCAAAGGGTCCGGGACCTGATGGTGCCCCGGCTGACGGGACAGAACCAGGGGCTGTTTTCAGCGACGACGCGGGAGGGGCACGAGGCGCTGGTCCTCGTCCACCGATCGCAGCAGACCGGCTGGTCGATCATCGTGGCCGTTCCGTTCGAGCAGATCAGCAGCCAGTTGAACCGGACGCGCACCACCATCCTGGCCGGTGCGGCGGGCGCCGGTCTGGCGACGCTGGTGCTGTCGCTGGTGGTGACGCGCCACGTCCGCCGCCGCCGCCACGCCGAACGCGAGGCCCGCATCGCCCGCGAGGCCATGCTGGCGGAGCAGCGCCGCCGGCTGGAGGCGGAGAAGGAGCATGCGGAAGCGGCCAATCTGGCCAAATCCGACTTCCTGGCCAACATGAGCCACGAACTGCGCACCCCGCTCAACGCGATCATCGGTTTCAGCGAGGCGCTGCTGTCGGGGCTGTTCGGTCCCAGCCCGCCGAAGCACCAGGATTACATCACCAGCATCCACGCATCCGGCCAGCATCTGCTGTCGCTGGTCAACGACGTGCTGGACATGGCGAAGGTCGAGGCGGGGCGGCTGGAACTCTATCCGGAGCCAGTGTCCGTCGCCGTGCTTTTGGAGGAATGCCTGGAGTTGATGGAGGCGCTGTCCGCCCAGAAGGGCGTGCGGGTGGAGGGTGGGGCGGTCGAGCCCGGCCTGACGGTGATGGCCGACGCCATTCGTTTGCGGCAGGCCGTTCTCAATCTGCTGTCCAACGCCATCAAGTTCACGCCGGCGGGAGGGCGGGTGCGCGCGGATGCGGTGCGCGACGAGGGGGGCTGCGTGGTCCTGACCGTCGCCGATTCCGGAATCGGCATGTCGCCGGACGACATCCAGATCGCGCTGGAGCCGTTCCGTCAGGTGAACAGCTACATGACCAAGGCCCATTCCGGCACCGGGCTGGGGTTGCCGCTCGCCAAGCGCTTCGTCGAGGCCCATGGCGGGCGGCTGGACCTGCGCAGCGCGCTTGGCGAGGGCACGGTGGTGCGCATCATTCTGCCCGGCGGGTCGCCAGCCCGCCCGCCAGCCGGGCAAGGGACCATGGTGTTGCTCAAGGCCGATTAGGTCGTGTCCGACGAACAATGGCGCGATTAATGACGGCGCAATGAAGGTCGAGAAGAGGGAGAGACACTTGGTTCCGAAACCGGCGGCTATGCAAGCCCGGCCTTCACGGGCTACGGTCGTACGTGACCCGCAGGCCGAAAACTTGTTCGTTGCTTTGCTTCCAGTTCATGCCCGTTGAACAATACACCTTACCCAGAGTGGGGTGATCGCTGCTAGTATAAGGCGACATTGCTGACCAATTTCCATTGTGAGCGATGTCGCAACGGCCAGGTCCCCATGTCCCTGTTCCTTGATGCGTCATGTCACAAAGATTGTAATGCTCATGGCGACGGTGATCTCCCGGCAATGGCCCGGACCATCCTTGCACCACAATGTTTGTCGCGTCGGATGGTAATTGTACGCACAAGCTCGCGCAATTAGAGTAATCCACTCTATAGTTATGCTTGGCAACGCTTTCTATGCTCTTGCCGATCACGGCGCCAAGTGCGGCACCCACCACGGAGCCGACCGGACCTCCTATGGCTGTGCCAATTGCTGTTCCCGCGCCGCTCCCCGCCTGAGCCGTTGCATCCTCGATTTTCTTTTGAACATTCCTTGCGTTTACCTCCTGGCCATTGGCGCAAGGGGGACGGTCAGGGCTGGCTGAAAACCCAAGCGCGGGGACCTTTGCCGTGTCTTCCGCACAGAACTGCCGATTCCAATCGTTTTGCCATCCTTCGATTTTAATATCCATGCAATTTGAATAAGTTGGAAATGAGTACAGAGCTATCAAAGCGGGTATGCATTGCCATCTCATTACCGGTCCCTCCATGAGGCCGCGGATATCGACGGTTTTGGTCCATTAAAAATACATTATTTGTTTCATAGAAGCACAATTTATGAATGAGGGCAATAATCATTGCGCGCTAATGCACGAAACGCATTAACTACAAAAAATATTTATGGCAAATCTGCTCTCAATAATCATGCTGTGCTATGGAGCTTCGCTCTGTAAGCGATAAAATGTCAATGATGCGGGATACTTTCTCGATGCAATATACAATTATTGGAGTGTCTATCGAAAATTTTCTTGGAGGTCGGTTGGGATTTGCTGGAAGTGGGGCGCGGGCAACTCGCAATTTCGCCAAAAGAAGATAACCCATACGGGAAATTGTGGCGTCTTACAGCAACCATCATAGTGCCTTGTGGCATGCGATCGTGGAGGGTGCTATGGGCGGCGCCTTAAAAACTCTGGCGACGGTTGTGACGATGTCCGTGTGGGTGACCGCATTCCCGGCGGCCGCGTTCATCGATTTCTCTGATGGATCGATCAAGGTCAAGCACGGCATCGACAATGCGACGCTGGATCGCCTCGCTGGCATGATCAATGCCCTTCCAGAGGCGGCGCGAAGGGAAGCGATCCTTGGCTTGCAGCAAGCGCTACCAGAAATTGAAAAGAGCGTCGATAAGGCCATCGAAAGAATGGGCGTTGAGATTGATAGAGCGATTTCAAACTTGGGTTGCGTTGCCCAAGGAACGGTGTTTCAGGTAACGGAGTCCATCAGCAGTATCTTGCCGGATGTTTGGCAAAGTCAGTGCGAGCAAAGTGACCCAAAAACAGCCAGCGGCTCCACTTTAGTGCGAGACGCTCGCGTGGATCTGTGTGACACCCGAGGGGCAATGAGGGTCAGTAACGCCCCATCTTCGTTATCCGACGCATACCTTGATTATCTGGTTCGCTCTGAATACAGACGTTGCGCAGCAGCACACAGCGAGCCAAAGCGGCGCATTTACGAGTTCCAAGCGGAGGCTATATCCTACGCAAAGATGTGGGACTCGCTATCGAGAATCTGTGCTGATACTATCGACTGCTACACCAAGCGTCTTTCATCCCTGAAACTCATTGTTTCCAACGCAAACCCCCGCGACACCGCGGCGGCGAGAGCGAGCGAGCGACTTACGCAGGCGACCCTTCCCGATGGCTGGCTGGCCAACTGGAAACGGAACTTTCGTGATTACGAGAAATCACTGTATGTCATGGCTGCGATTGAAGAGGATATTCAATACTCTTCGAACGCGCGGAAAAAAGCAAATGACAAGTTGCATCAGGCCATGACAACAAAAACTTCTGCTGAGAACGACGTAAAATACGCGGAAGGGGAGATTCCGAAACTGGGGGCAACGCCCATGAGCGATATAAATGAGATAAATAAAAAGGCAAAAAGCATACTTAATTATCTATCAGCTGCAAATCAGAAAACTGTCGATGCCGATATTCAAGCGCAAGAAGCCCTTTCTTTTTCCATCGAAGCAAAGCAAAGAGTTGAGGACATTATGGCGAATTCAGCATCTGTCAGAAAACAAATTCCAATTCTCAAGGCTGCAACAGAAGCGGCGCGACAAAAGGCTATTGGTCTTTCGCTTAGGAGATATTATATTAGATAAAATACGTTAGATCGTACCAACCAATCATAATGGTTCTTATTGTTGAACAGCAACGTCCCTGTTTCTTGGCTGGGCGGAAGGCGGCAGGGCCTGCGAAGGCGATCACAGAGATTGCCATCGTATCTGGGTCCTGGCGCCAAAAGGGCTCCCATGGGGCTGATCCGATCGCTGTTCGGCCCAGGGGCGCGACGGGAGCCATGCTGAGCGACGCGATAGGGCGTCGGCTGTTGCCCTTGCTTCCGCCCGCAATCCCAGAACCGGCGCTCACGCCCACGCTGCCGGGGCGCGACATGCATCCAGCGCTTGGTCATGTCGCGTGGCAAGCGCATCTTGCGGATGGTCGGAAAAGCCGTTTGCGGACCGACTGTCATCGGATGAGTCGCAAAGAGGACGGCCGGTCGAGCGCGGCGGGCGCGGTCAGGCCGCCACGCGCTTTAGACGGGCTTCCATGCTGTCGAGACCGTCGGCCAATTCCGCCGCCGCCTGGTCGGCGATCGTCCGGGTGAAGGCCCAGGCGTCGTCCGTGGCGATGCGCGCCGCCTCGACGCGGGCGGACAGACGGTTGTGCTGGCCGCGCAGGGCGTCCAGAGTGCGCTCCAACTCGTCCCGGCTCATGCCCTGATACCCCTCAAGGCCGAACCGCTCCACCTGCGACCGCAGCCGGTCCAACCGGTCGGCGGTCGCCTGAAGCAGGGTACGGCATCTTGCATCATGGGCGTGCCGGTTGCGGCGGCTCATCTCGTGCTCCTCCCTTCGGATCGCTCAGCGGTCCCTTCGGCCGGATGCCCGGCCAGTGTTCCAGCGTGGCGCCGCGCGCTGGACGCTCGATTTCAAAAGACTGTGCATTGCACAAATGCACGGCCACGGCGCCAGAATAAGAAATCCATCCGGTTGCTTTTCATAGACGTATGAAAAGCAATTCCAGTTCCAGAGGACTTGATTTTTTGTGCGTCCTGCCCAATCGGGAGCGTTCCATGCCGCTCCGAATGCTTCGGATTTCTTGAATCCGGCTGGGCTCTTTCTGCACGATCGGTCCCGCCCCGTCAAGCGGGCCAGGGGTATAAGTCTATGGCGATTTGTCGCAGCCGAAAGGAAGAGTCCTATTTCTATCAAGCGGAAGAACTTGACGCAAAAAGGCCATTCCGTTTCGAAATAACCCGGATCTCTCCTGGATTAAAAAACCGCTCAACGGTCGTCATGCGCCCGTCGCTGCTGTCGTCCGACCGGGCGCAACTGCCACGTTTTGGTGAAGGGACTTGGCGGACTTGGGGAGCCCGTCACTCCGCCGCGATGCCGTAGGGGAAGCTTTCAGCGTTGGCCGGTTCCGGCAGGGCGGCTTGGCCGGGGCAGGACGGGCACTGGTTCGCGCAGTGGCTTTGCACCATGTCCCGCATCATCGGCACGCATTTGCCGCACTGGACCTGACGCTCGTAATGCCGGAAGACGGAGGCCGGGGTGCGGGCGCCGTTCTCAAGCGCCTTGGTGACCTGCTTGTCGTTCAGCGCGTGGCAGATGCAGACGTACATGGGCCCCCGGCAGCGGTGCGTGTTGTGCGGTTGTGCTGGAGCCAATGTGCTGCGACTGAGAATGATTGTCAATTGATCTGAATCATGACGGCCAAATTTGAGCGGATTGCGGCGGAATGTCACAGCTCGATCGAACGGGGGATGCGGCTACCTCCGTCGTCGACGCTTTTCTTCAAGCGGCGGGAGGATGCGGTGCGGCGAATGGGGTGGATGCTGGTGGCTGGGGTGGCCATCCTTTGGGCCGGGGCTGCCGCGGCGGAGGTGGGCATGCGCGCGCTGGCCTTCACCGACCCGGCGGATGGCGGGATCGCCCGCGCGGTGGTCTGGTACCCGACGGACGCACCGGAAACGCCGGTGCGTCGTGGCCCCTTCGCTTTCCGGGTGGCGGAGGGCGGGCCGCTGACCGAAGGGCGCCACCCGCTGGTGATGCTGTCCCATGGGTCCGGGGGAAGCGCCTTCGGGCACGCCGACACCGCCATGGCGCTGGCCCGGCGCGGCTACGTGGTCGCGGCGGTCCATCACCGCGGCAACGCCTTCGACGGCGACCGGGACGCCGGCACGGAGCGGATGTGGCGGAACCGTCCGGCCCAGCTGTCCGCCGCGCTCGACCATGTTCTGGCGGACCCGGATCTGGCCGGGCGCATCGATGGCGATCGCGTCGGCGCCTTCGGCTTCTCGGCCGGCGGGTACACGGTTCTGGTGGCCGCCGGCGGCGTGGCGGAGTTGGGGCGCATCGCCGATCATTGCCGGACCCCGCCGGACGGCGAGCGCTTCTGCCATCTTGGGAACGAGGAGACGCCGGGCCGCGTCGAGGCGCGCGACCCGCGCATCCGTGCCGCCGTCCTGGCGGCGCCGGTCGGCGTTCCCTTCTCCAAGGACGGCCTCGCCGGGGTGACGATCCCCATGCGCCTCTACCGGGCGGAGCGGGACGAGCAGATCGCCGCCTCCCAGGTCGAGGGGGTGCGCGACCGTCTGCCGACGCCGCCGGAGTATGAGGTGGTGGGCGACGCCGGACACTTCGCCTTCCTGATGCCGGTGCCGGCCGCCATCGCCGCGGAGGTCGGGCCACCCGCCCAGGACCCGCCGGGCTTCGACCGCGCGGCCTTCCATGAGCGTCTCAACACGGAGATCGCCGATTTCTTCGACCGCGCTCTTGCAATCGGGCGCCAGGGGCGCTAGCCCCTCGGCATGAGCGACTCATCCGACACCGCGTCCGCCCGCGCGACCCCGGCGCACGCGCCCCTGGGGCAGACCATCTATCTGGCGCCCGAGGGCTTCGTTCCGGACCTCGTGGCCGAACTGGGCGACGTGGCGGCGGTGGAGGACCGGCTGGTCTTCGCCGACGGACCGGCCCGTCCGGCCGCCTGGGCGCAGAACATCTGGCACGACCCGGTGCGGATCGAGTTCGCGTCGATCAAGGAAGGCGCGCGGGCCCTGCGTTCGATCCAGCGCAACTGGGCGCTCTGGACGCTGCGTCATCACCGGCGGGCCAGCCTGATCCAGGAGAACCTGCCGCACGTCTCGGCCAAGCCGGTCGTCTTCCCGTCGCCGCTGCCGACGGCGCCGCTGGGCTCCTGGACGCTGCTGGATGAGAACACCATCGTGGCGGCGGCGCGCTGCTCCAGCCCCTACCGCCACGGCGAGGTCGCCTTCGTCGAGAACCGCACGGTGCCGCCCAACCGCGCCTATCTGAAGCTGTGGGAGGCGTTGACCCTGTTCGGCGAGCAGCCGGGGCCCGGCGACCGCTGCATCGACCTCGGCGCCTGCCCCGGCGGCTGGAGCTGGGTGCTGCACGAGCTGGGCGCCAGCGTGGTCAGCGTCGACAAGGCGCCGCTCGACCCGGCCATCGCCGCCCTGCCGCGCATCGAGTTCCGCCAGGAGAGCGCCTTCGGCCTGAAGCCGCAGGATGTCGGGCCGGTGGATTGGCTGTGCTGCGACGTGATCTGCTACCCCACGCGCCTGCTGCGGCTGGTGAACCAGTGGATGGAGAGTGGGCTGGCCAAGCGCTTCATCTGCACGCTGAAGTTCCAGGCCGAAACCGACCACGAGACGGCCCGCGCCTTCGCCGCGATCCCCGGCGGGCGGGTGCTGCACCTGCACCACAACAAGCACGAGCTGACCTGGATGTGGCCGGCGGCTCCCGTCTGAGCGCGGCTACGCCCGGCGCAGGGCCAGTTCCAGCGCCGGCTTGAGAATCGAGGCGGCGCCGTAGCCGATCTCCACCACCTCCTCCGCGCGGTCGAACTCCAGGATGCCGATGTGGGCGAGCCGCGGTGCGATCAGCACGTCAGGCGGCTCGCCGGCGAGGCGGGAGCGGGTGATGCGGTCCTGCATGATGTCGATGGACCCGGCCATCACGTCCATCACGTTGGGCGGGACGTCGGAGGCCGGGGCGCGCGTCAGCTGGTCGGCGAGGAAGCGTGTGCGCGCCGCCGGCCGCCGGCCCATCCAGGAGGCGATCTGCGAGGTCAGGGTGGAGAAGACCGGCGAGGTCGCGTCCCCCGCCGGGGCCATCGCCTCTTCCTGAAGGGCCTGGGCCTGCTGCATCTGGGCCGCCTGCATCTGGGCCGGCTTCGCCTCCGCGGCCTTGCGCAGCTTGGCGGCGCCGCGACCGGAGGGGCGGCTCAGCGGCGACAGCTCGCTGTTCAGGTTGACCGCGATCACCACGTCCGCGCCCAGCGCGCGGCAGAGCGACACCGGCACCGGGTTGACCAGCGCGCCGTCCACCAGCCAATGGTCGTCGCGCCGCACCGCCGGGAACAGGCCGGGCATGGCGGCCGACGCCTGCACCGCGCTGAGCATCGGCCCGTCGCGCAGCCAGATTTCCCGCCCGGTGCTGAGGTCGGTGGCGACCGCGGCGAAGGGCTTGCGCAGCTGATCGATGGTGACCTCGGTCCGGTGGTTGCGGAAGCGGTCGAAGGTGCGGTCGGCGGCCAGCAGCCCGCCGCGGCGGAAGGTGAGGTCGATGATGCCGAGCATGCCGAGCCAGCCCATGCTCTGGGCCCAGGCCTGCAGCTCGTCCAGCTGGTCCGTCAGGTAGGCCGCGCCGACCACGGCGCCGATCGAGGTCCCGCAGATCACGTCGGGCTCGACCCCGATCTCCTCCAGCGCGCGCAGGACGCCGATGTGGGCCCAGCCGCGCGCCGCCCCGCTGCCCAGGGCCAGTCCGATCTTCAGTCCGCTCACCGCCAGCACCTCGTGTCTTGTGGGCTCGGTCAGGCTTGTCCGGCGCCGACGCGTCGATGGGTGTCCAAAGGGATTTGGGGCATCGGACCGTCGGTGGAAACCCTTCCATCCGGAGGACGCGGAACGCGCCCGGGGGCCTCCGCATGGGGGATGCCGAAAATTGTACCCGCTTTTGCCCTCTATTTGACTTGCATCAGTTTTTCTTCCGATTACCTGTGGCATTGCGATGGATGAAAGAGTTTCCGGGTGACGTTAACCAAACATCAACTGGAAGCGTCCAATGTCGCTCTCAACACGGACAGTCAGGGATGGCGGAGGTTGCCATGGCCCAGGAATTCAAGAGTTTCAAGAAGGATTGGCAGCGCTGGTCGGCGGCGGAGAAGCTGACGGCGGTGGCCATCCTGATCGTCGCCGCGGTCGCGCTGGGTGGCCCTGTGACCATTCTGTTCTGAATTGCCTCGGGTGACCGGCGCATTTCGCCTCACAGCAGAGAGGCGAGGGCCGCGATCCCGAACGCTCCCAGCACCGCGCCCGAAACGCGGTTGACCCATAGCATGGCGGCGGGCGTGACCCGGCGCCGGAACGCCCCGACCGAGGCGCTGAGCCCCAACCACCACATCGCCGAACCGAGGAAGACGCCCGCGACGAGCAGGGCGGCGACACCGGTGCTGCTTCCATCCCCCGCCGACACCCCCAGCCCGCCGAACACCGCGGCGAAGCTGAGGATCGTCGCCGGATTGGCGAGCGTCAGCGCGAAGGTGGAGGCGTAGGCCCCGGCCAGACCGCCGCCGCCGCCGCCGCGGGCGTCCGCGGCGCGCTCCGCCGGACGGGCGCGCAGGGTGCTCCAGCCCAGCCACAGCAGCATCAGCCCGCCGACCAGCTTCAGCGCGACCTGCGCGCCGAGCAGCGCGTCGGTGACCAGGGCCACCCCGAAGCCGGCGATGGCGCCATAGACCGCGTCCGCGCTGGCGGCGCCCAGCCCGCTGACGAAGCCGTGCGCCGGCCCGTCGGCCAGGGTGCGCCGGATGCACAGAAGCCCGATCGGCCCGACCGGGGCGGCGATGCTGAATCCGATGATCAGGCCCTTCAGCAGGGCGGGCAGCGCGTCCATGGCGAATGCTCCAACAAAGGCGTCAATCTGATTCGATGGGAAGGACCGGCGTCTCCTTGACCGAGGAGAGCGCGATCACGGTGTGGGAGCGCACGACGCCGGGGAGCGCCTTCAGCCGGTCGGAGAGGAAGCGTTCCAGCGCCTCCGTGTCGGCCACGCGCACCTTGAGCAGATAGGACCAGTCCCCGGTGACGTGGTGGCACTCCTGAACCGCCGCCGTGGCGCGCATGGCGTCTCGGAAGGGCGCGTCATGCTCGGGACGGTCGAGCAGCACGTCGACGAAGGCCAGCACGTCCAACCCGGCGGCCTTGGGCGACAGCCGCGCCCCCCAGCCCTGGATCACGCCGTTGGCCTGCAGCTTCTTCAGCCGCTCGTTCACGGCGGACACCGACAGTCCGGCCGCCGTCCCGATGTCGGCGTAGGAAGCGCGTCCATCCCGTTGGATGTGCGCGATGATTTTGCGGTCTGTATCGTCCATAGCCGCAATATTTGCTGATTATGCTCGGTATGGCAAGAGCTATGTGCGGGTCAGTCGCCCATCCGGCGGAAATCCGGCTTGCCGGCGCCGCAGCGCGGGCAAAACCAGTCGGCCGGCAGGTCCTGGAAGGCGGTGCCGGCCGGCGCGCCATGCTCCGGGTCGCCGACGCGGGGGTGGTACTCGTAGCCGGGGCAATCGCCGCCGCCGCACCGCCAGACGTCGGACAGGCGCGGGTCCTCGGCCCGCGCGGGGCGGGCGAACAGGGCCAGGATGACGGCCGGAATGACGGCGGCGATCAGGCGCAAGGCGCCACGCCGCTGAAGGAGAAGGAGCGGGGGGTGGGGAGGGGTGGCGGGCATGGCGGACCGTCCGGCGGATCGAGGTGCCGCACTATGCCCCGCGATCCTTTGCGGGATGATGACGGTGGTGGAGCGAAGGGAAGCGGGTCAGCGCCGCCGCGGCGCCTTGCCCTTGAGATGGGCGCGCTGCAGCTTCGCGCCGGCCAGATCCGCCCCGTCCAGGTCGGCGTTCTCCAGGTCGGCGTCGGTCAGGTTGGCCTGGACCATGCGGGAATCGGTGAGCATCGCCTGCCGCAGGTCGGCGCCCATCAGGTTGGCGGCCCAGGAGCGGCCGGTGGGCCGTCCGCTGGGGTCCTTGATCTCCGCCGGCCCGAGGTTGACCCGCGTCAGGTCGGCCCCGGTCAGCCGGGCGAAGCTGAGGTTGGCGCCGGACAGGTCGGCGCCCATGAGGTTCGCGTGCTCCAGATTGGCGCCGGACAGGTCGGCCATCATCAGCCGGGCGCCGGTCAGCGCCGCGTCGGACAGGTTGGCGCCGCGCAACGAGGCCGCGCTGAGATTGACGCCGCGCAGATCGGCGCGGCTGAGGTCCGTGCCATCCAGGTCGGCGCGTTCGCCGCGCTGGCCGACGCTGTCGATCCAGCGCTCATGGTCGAAAATCGCCCGCTGGATTTCCGACCCCATGCTGTCGATCGGGCGGGTCAGGCAGGCGGCGCCAAGCTTGGCCTGCGAAAGATCGCAATCGACCATCCGCGTGCCGACCAGATCGGCGTTGTCGAAGGTGCAGCCGTCCAGCAGGGCGCCGGTCAGGTTGGCCCCGTTCAGCCGCGCCCCGGACAGGTTGGCGTCGGTCAGCACCGCGCCGGAGAGGTCGGCGTTCTGCAGCACCGCTCCGCACAGATCGGCTTCGGTCAGGTTGGCCCCGGCCAGCACGGCGCCGGTCAGGTCGGTCGGAATGCCGCCCTCCGCCGTGGCGCCGCCCTGAAGACGGGCCAGGGCGGTCCGGTGGGTCTGCCGGGTGGCTTCGGCGTCCTGGACATCCGGACCGGTGCCGCGGCGGGCGCAGCCACCCGGTTCCAGCGTGCCGGCGCGCAGGTCGGCGTCGCGCAGATTGGCGTTGGAAAAGTCGGCGGAGCGCAGCCGCGCGCCGCGCAAATCCGTCTGCATCAGGTTGGCGCGGGTGATGTCGGCGTCGCGCAGGTCCACGCCGAAGAGGTCGGCACCGGCGAGGTTGGTGCCGCTGAGCCGGCTGCGCGCCAGCTTCGCCCCGACCAGCCGGGCGCCGCGCAGGTCGCGCTGCGACAGATCCGCGCCCTCCAGATCGGCCAGCGCCAGGTTGGCGCGCGCGCCGCCCGGCTGGCCCTTGATCCAGCGGGCGTGCCGGTCCAGCACTTCGGCCAACTGGTCGGGCCGAAGATAGGAGGGTGCCGGCGCGGGGGCTGTGGCGACGGGGGGCACGGGCAGCAATCGAACGGGGGTTGTTTTCGCTATCCAAACTATGGGGGTAGATTCCTTACCGAAGACTAAACGGTAAAGGTCACGGCAGTACCTCTTATGGTTGCCGTTTTTTACCCTGCCCTTGTCACGACCGGTTCCGTGAGCCGTCGGGGGCATGGCTCCGGCACCGGCGATCCGGAAGCGAATCGGGGAGGCGAATCGGAGGACGGGCCGTCGTGTTTCACTCTTGTAACGCGACGCGCCACCGTTCCAACCCGCGCACGGCCATCCCATAAGTCCAGGAAATCTGGGCGTTTTAAAGACGTTAACCATTGGTTTCTTGACAGAAGCGGGGGCTCTGCCGCCAAAAGGCATCGGACAAAAAGGGGGCGGTCCATGCGCCGCTCCGTTCGGGACCCCATGGAGGCATGATGACCGAGGCCAAATTCCAACCGACCCCAGCAGCCAAGCTCGGCCGGAGGGAACTGTTGCGCATCGGTCTGGCGACGGCCGCCGCCGGGATGGTGATGGCACCGGAGGTGTCGGAGGCGGCTTTGCGCGCCCCGCCGCGGCAATTGGTCCTGCTCAACCTCCACACCGGCGAGCGGGTGCGGGCTGAATACTGGTCCAAGGGCCGCTACCAGCGCGACGGCCTGCGGGAGATCAACCATCTGCTCCGCGATCACCGCACCGGTGCGGTGCATCCCATCGACCCCAAGCTTCTCGACCTGCTGCACGCGCTGACCCGCAAGGTCGGGGGCAAGACGCCGGTGCACATCATCTCCGGCTACCGTTCCCCAGAATCCAACGCCTGGCTGCGCGAGCAGGACGGCAGCGGCGTCGCCCAGAACAGCTTCCACATGCAGGGCAAGGCCATCGACCTGCGGGTGCCCGGCCTGCCGCTGCGCACTCTGCAACGCGCGGCGCTCAGCCTGCGCGGCGGCGGGGTGGGCTATTACCCGGACAGCAATTTCGTCCATGTCGACGTCGGCCCGAAGCGGCAGTGGGCCTCCTGACCGGCCTTCCGTGAGGAAACGAAAAAAGCCCCCGCCGCTTGGACGGGGGCTTTTTCTGTCGCTGAACCGTGGTCGACGGGGCCGCCTTACTCGACGGTGACCGACTTGGCGAGGTTGCGCGGCTGGTCGACGTCGGTGCCCTTCAGCACGGCGACGTGGTAGGCCAGCAGCTGGACCGGGATGGCGTAGAGCAGCGGGGCGACCAGCGGGTCGCAGGCCGGAAGCTCCAGCGACCAGCGGACCTTGTCGGACAGCTTGTCGATGCCCTTCTTGTCGGCGATCAGCAGCACCTTGCCCGACCGCGCGCAGACCTCCTGGACGTTGGACACGGTCTTTTCGAACAGGTTGTCCGACGGCACCAGGACGATCACCGGCACGCTCTCGTCGATCAGCGCGATGGGGCCGTGCTTCAGTTCACCCGCCGCGTAACCTTCGGCGTGGATGTAGCTGATTTCCTTGAGTTTCAGCGCACCTTCCAGAGCCAGCGGGTACATCGCGCCGCGCCCCAGGTACAGAACGTCGCGGGCCTCCGCGACCTCCTGCGCCAGCTCGTGCAGGCGTTCGTCGTGGGCCAGCACGTCGGCGGCGCGGGCCGGCACCTCGCGCAGGGCCTGGGCGATCTGCTGCATCCGCTCGGCCGGGATGACGCCGCGGTCGTGGCCGACCGTGACCGCCAGACAGGCCAGCGTGGTCAGCTGGGTCGTGAAGGCCTTGGTCGAGGCGACGCCGATCTCCGGGCCGGCCATGGTGTAGAGCACCGCGTCGGACTCGCGCGCGATGGTGCTTTCCGGCACGTTGACGATGGACAGGATCTTCTGGCCCTGGCGCTTGCAGTAGCGCAGCGCCTCCAGCGTATCCAGCGTCTCGCCCGACTGGCTGATGAACAGCGCCACGCCGCCCTCGGGCATCGGCGCCTCGCGGTAGCGGAACTCCGAGGCGATGTCGACCTCGACCGGCAGACGGGCCAGCGTCTCGAACCAGTATTTCGCCACCACACCGGCGTAATAGGCGGTGCCGCAGGCGACGATGGTCAGCTTCGTCGCCTTGGCGATGTCGAAGCTGGTCTCCGGCAGCGTGACGCGGCCGGTTTCCGGGTTGATGTAGGCGTTCAGCGTGTCGCCGATGACCTGCGGCTGCTCGTAGATCTCCTTGAGCATGTAGTGCCGGTAGCCGTCCTTGCCGATCAGCGCGCCGGACAGGGCGGTGGTCTTGACCGGACGCTCCACCACCGCGTCGTTGGCGTCGTGGATCACGGCGGCGGTGCGGGTCAGCTCGACCCAGTCGCCGTCCTCCAGATAGCAGATGCGGTTGGTCAGCGGCGCCAGGGCGAAGGCGTCGGAGGCGAAATACATCTCCCCCTCGCCGTAGCCGACGGCCAGCGGCGTGCCGTGGCGGGCGCCGATCAGCATGTCCTCCTGGCCGGAGAACAGCAGCACCAGCGAGAAGGCGCCGGTGAAGCGCTTGAAGGAGGCGGCGGCGGCCTCGACCGGGCCCAGCCCCTCCTTCTCCATATAATAGGTGACGAGGTGAGCGATCACCTCGGTGTCGGTGGCGCTTTCGAAGACGTAGCCGTGCTCGATCAGCTCCGCCTTCAGCTCCTGGTAATTCTCGATGATGCCGTTGTGCACCACGGCCACACGGTGGGTGGCGTGCGGATGGGCGTTGTTCTCGGTCGGGCCGCCGTGGGTGGCCCAGCGGGTGTGGCCGATGCCGATCACGCCCGGCAGCGGCGCCTCGCGCAGCTTGGCGTCGAGGTTGAGCAGCTTGCCCTCGGCGCGGCGGCGCTCGATGCCGCCCTTGACCAGCGTGGCGACGCCGGCGCTGTCGTAACCGCGGTATTCGAGGCGGCGGAGACCCTCGACGAGACGGGGGGCCGCGTCATGCGTGCCGATGATGCCGATGATGCCACACATGAACCTGCAACTCCTGAATGATGGCCGGGGCCGGGTGAACGGTCAACCGGGGCAATCTTACGCCTTTTTCGCTTTCTCGTTTTGCTTCCGTTCGCGGAAACGCTTGGCCCAGCCGGTGTAAGCCTGCTGGCGCCCGCGCGCCACGACCAGCGCGTCGCCCTCCACGTCGGTGGTGACCACGCTGCCCGCCCCGACGATCGCGCCGTCGCCCACCGTGACCGGGGCCACCAGCGCGGTGTTGGAGCCGATGAAGGCCCCGGCGCCGATGTCGGTGTGGCTCTTGGCGTAGCCGTCGTAATTGCAGGTGATGGTCCCGGCGCCGATGTTGGCCTTCGCCCCCACCCGCGCGTCGCCGATGTAGGTCAGGTGGTTGACCTTGGCGCCGGCCTCGATCTTCGCGTTCTTGATCTCGACGAAGTTGCCGATGTGGGCGTCGGGGCCGATCTCCGCCCCCGGGCGCAGGCGGGCGTAGGGGCCGACCTGGGCGCCGCTGTCCACGCGCACCTGCTCCAGATGGCTGAAGGCCTTGATCTCGACCCGGTCGGCGACGACCACGCCGGGGCCGAACACCACATGCGGGCCGACGATCACGTCGCGGCCGAGGCGGGTGTCCACGCAAAAGGTGACGCTGTCCGGATCGGTCAGGGTGGCGCCGTTGTCCATGGCGGCCTTGCGCAGGCGGCGCTGGATCAGCTTCTCCACCTCCGACAGTTCGGCGCGGGAATTGACGCCGACGACCTCCGCCGGGGCGGCCTCGACCACCGCGCAGGCCATGCCGTTGCTGCGGGCGATCTGGACCACGTCGGTGAGATAGTATTCGCTCTTGGCATTGCTGTTGCCGATGCGGCTGATCAGGTCGAACATCCGCGCGCCGTCGAAGGCCATCAGGCCGGCGTTGCACAGGGTGACCTGCCGCTCCTCCTCCGAGGCGTCGAGATACTCGACGATCTTCTCCAGCCCGCCGCGGGCGTTCAGGATCAGGCGGCCGTAGGCGCCGGGATCGTCGGGGCGCATGCCCAGCACGACCACCGCCGGGTCGCTCGGCTGGCGCCGCGCGGCGACCATGGCGCGCAGCGTGTCCGGCGTGACCAGCGGGGTGTCGCCGTAGAGCACCACGACGTCGCCGTCGAAGCCTTCCAGCAGGCCGAAGGCGGCGCGCACGGCGTCGGCGGTGCCGCGCTGCTCGTGCTGCACGGCGGTGGGGTAGGGGGCGACGGCGTCGGCCACATTGTCCATGCCGGGGCCGACCACGACGACGACATGGTCGGGGTCGAGCGCCCGCACCGCGGACAGGACGTGGCCGACCATCGGCTGGCCGGCCACGCGGTGCAGGACCTTCGGCAGGTCCGACTTCATGCGGGTGCCTTTGCCGGCGGCGAGAATGACGCAGGCGAGCGGGCGTTGCGGAGTCATCGGATATCCCTGCAGTATTGGAAACGGGTTATGGCGGACGGGTGGAAAAGCGAGCGCATCAAAATCCGGGCAAACAGTCAGTCCTCAAGCATTGAGTGCCACATCCGGCGCCGGGACCCCAAGTCAACTTTTGTGTCAATCTGACATACACAAATCGCGGCCCGAGGGTGTACGCATCCCGCGCCGTCGGCGCCGAAGGGCCTATGCCGGGGGTGGGGCGCGGGAACTGGGGGTCGCCGCCGGGGGAGGGGCGTGCTATCGAAGGAGGTATTCGCCCGTCTTCGAACACCCTGGGATATCCGCCATGCCCGCTGCCATGCCCGCTGCCGCGCCCGTCGCCATTCCCTTTTCCGCGGTCGTCTTCGACCTGGACGGCACGCTGATCGACAGCGCGCGGGACATGACCCGAGTCCTCAACCGCACCCTGTCCCGCTTCGACCGCCCGGCCCTCAGCGAGGCCCAGGTGCGCGGCATGGTGGGCGACGGCTCGGCCGCGCTCGTCCGGCAGGCCTTCGCGGCGACGGGCGACGCCCTGGCCGAGGAGACGCTGCGGATGGCCCTGGCCGATTACCTCGACGACTACTTCCAGGACGACGAGCCTCCGGTGCTCTATCCCGGCGTCCCGGAAACCCTGGCGGCGCTGGCCGAGGGCGGCGTGAAGCTGGGGCTGTGCACCAACAAGCCGGAGCGCATCACCCGGAAGCTGCTGGACGCGCTGGGCTTGTCGCCCCTGTTCGGCGCGCTGGCCGGCGGCGACACGCTGCCGGTGAAGAAGCCCGACGGGCGCCACCTGTCCTGGGTGGTCGAGGCGCTGGGCGGGGGCCGCGCCGCGATGGTGGGCGACAACCGCAACGACGTGACCGCCGCCCGTGCCGCCGGGGTGCCGGTGGTGGCGATGACCTACGGTTATCCCCGCATGCCCGTGCAGGAGCTGGGCGCCGACCTGCTGCTCGACCGCATCGCCGACCTGCCGGACGCCCTGCGGCGCCTGGGCCGCTGAACGGGATGGCCGGCTTCGCGGGGGCAGCGAAGGCTTTGCCGTAGGTCTCCTTCTTGTCATGGTTAACGAGAGATTAACGGTGGCTAACGAAAGGTAAATGTAGTTGGATGGGTGCATCGAATGGTGGTGAGCGAAGGAGACACCCGATGGCCCAGATCCTTGCCTTCCCCGGTAAGACCCAGACCGGCAACACCCTCTCCGCCGACGCTCTGTCCATCGAAGGCCACAACGCCGCCCGCACCCCGGCCAACAGCCAGATCGACTCGGCCACCGCCGACTTCGACCGGATGATGGCGCACCACAGCGACCTCCAGCGCAAGATGGCTGAGTTCAACCGCCTGTGCGAGCAGGCGCTGGCCGAGCGGCCGATGGCCGACCTGCTCTACCACCCCACCGTCGGCAGCGGCGGCGTCGGGCGCGCCTGATCCGTTAAGGCGGGGCGGGGCGCTCCGCCGTCTGGTCGGTCTTGTGGGCGGCGGTGAGGTGGATGACCACCCCGCCGAATCCGCTGTCGGTCTCCAGCCGGACGGGCAGGGGCGGGCCGGCCCCTTCCACCGGAGCGATCCACAAATCGACGGGCGGGCGTTCCTCCCGCCCTCCGCCGCGCTGCCAGAAGGCTTGGCGTGGCGTGCGCTCGTAGCCGGCGATCGGATTGTGCGACACCCGGCATTGCCGTGCCGCGCCGGTGAACACCGAATGGCGCGACGCCCCGATCATGGTCATTCCCCGGTCCGTGAAGATCATGTCGTAGCGCCTCCGCCCGTCATAAATGGGCACCGTGCGCTGGCATCCCTCACCGTGCAGCCCCGCCATCAGCATCTCAAGGACGCCACTCAGCGGGTCGCGGGTCTGCCGCGTGAGGTTCTCGGGGACAGGGTCGCGGTCCTCCTCCGCCGGCGGCGGGGAGACCTGGGAGCGGACGCTTCCATCCGGGCCGTAATCGAGGGTGACCGTCCGCGGGGAGCCGCGCAGGACGCCGGATTGGGTGTGGCGGATCGGCGAGACGCCGTCGGACCGCACCGTGCCGACGCTCAAGGATTGCGTTTCCCAGGGAAACAGGCGCCCCAGAAAGCCGTCCGTCGCGGCGTTGACCTGAACGCTGTAGCGGCCCTCGGTCAGGGTCAGTTCGGCCCGCGCATCGAGCACGGCCACGCCGCCGACATGGACGCGGTAGTCCAACTGCCAGCGCTGCGCCAGGGCGGGCAGGGGGAGCAGCCCGGTGACCGCCGCGCCCAATCCGGCGACGAGACCGGCGACGAGGGCGGCCGAGGGACGCTTGGCGGGAAGCTTGACGGGAAGCGCGGTCCGGTGCGTCATGTCCATTGGCTCATCGGGGGCTCCGGGCGGAAGGGCTTCTTTGATATTGGTGCGAAACAGGTGCTTGACAGGAGGGGGCGGGGCCTTTAGAAACCCGCCTCACCGCAGCGGTGGCAACGACGCGACAGCGAAACGAGCCTGATGCCGACGCGGTTTTACTGGGATGGGCGCATAGCTCAGCGGGAGAGCACACCCTTCACACGGGTGGGGTCGTAGGTTCAATCCCTACTGCGCCCACCATCCCAAAGTCCGGTGGTTCCAGGGCTTTGCGGATGGTACCATCCCCTCCACCACGAGAGTTGGTTAAGACCGGGGTCCATCGGACCTCGCTTTGCCGTCTCCGCGGTGCGTCAGCGGTTGTTTCTTTGGGATGGGCGCATAGCTCAGCGGGAGAGCACACCCTTCACACGGGTGGGGTCGTAGGTTCAATCCCTACTGCGCCCACCATCCCAAACACCGCCTCCTCTCAAAAACATCACCAGAAAACGCTCCAGCAATGAACCGTCGCGCCAATGGCGCGATTCGGTGCTCGGAGTTTCACTGCACAAAAATCCCGGCGCAGCCGCGCGTGTCTTTTTGAGACGAACGCCGCCGCAGTTGATTCAGATCATCTACAGCGCGTGGGGTTTTCGTCTATCGCTTCCAACATCCGATTTGCTCAATCATCTGGAAGCAGTGACATGGAAGATACGCGCGTGACCCTTCTCGCCCTCGGCCTGCTGGTCGTGGCGCTTGTCGTGATCCTCGGTTCGGTGGTGCTGTCTCCGGCCACCCTGGTCCTCCTGGCCACGCTCGGCGCCTGGGTGAACCTGACCTATCTGGTCGTCGTCACGCTGATGCGTTGACCCAGTCCGCGGGCGGGAGACCGCGCGGTCCGACCCGCCCGCAGGATGGAAAAATTTCAAATTCGGGCTCGCCCGGTTAATTCCATGACTGGACAGCGCCGATCCGGCGGTTTATCCCAGCGCCGTTTATGACGCCTGTGGAGCACCCGCCATGACCTCCCTCGCCGCCGCCCGCCTGCCGGAGTCGGAACAGCCCCTGCCGGTCGTCCGCAGCGTCGACGATCTCCGCGCCCAGGTGTCCGCCTGGCACCGCGACGGCAAGACGGTGGCCCTGGTGCCGACCATGGGCGCGCTGCACGACGGCCATCTCGCCCTGGTGCGCCGCGCGCGGGAACTGGCCGACCAAGTGGTCGCCAGCGTCTTCGTCAACCCCACCCAGTTCGCCCCGCACGAGGACTTCGACCGCTACCCGCGGGACGAGGCCGGGGATTCGGGCAAGCTCGCCTCGGCGGGCTGCCATCTGCTCTACGCCCCCACGGTGCGCGCCATGTATCCGGAGGGCTTCGCCACGGCCATCTCGGTCGGCGGCCCGGCGGAGGGGCTGTGCGGCACCTTCCGGCCGCAGATGTTCGGCGGCGTCGCCCTGGTGGTGACGAAGCTGTTCCTGCAGGCCCAGCCCGACGTGGCGGTGTTCGGCGAGAAGGACTACCAGCAGCTCATGGTCATCCGCCGCTTCGCCCGCGATCTCGACATTCCGGTGCGGGTGGAGGGGCTGCCGACGGTGCGCGAGGCCGACGGGCTCGCCATGTCCTCGCGCAACGCCTACCTGTCCGCCGACGAGCGCGCCCGCGCACCGGAGCTGAACCGTGCGCTCCTTGAGGCCGCCGCGGCGTTGGCCAGTGGCGCGGAGGCCGCCTCGGTGCTGGAGGCGGTGCGAGCGCGCATCACCGCCGCCGGATTCGGCTCCATCGACTATGTCGAGCTGCGCGACGCCGACACGCTGGCGCCGGTCACCCGTATGGAGCGTCCGGCGCGCCTGCTGGCCGCCGCCTGGATGGGCAAGGCCCGCCTGATCGACAACGTCCCGGTCCTTCCGGCGTAGCCGCCGGCGTTCCATCCCCGGTCCGCACGCCTGCCCCGCCACGCGAAGGATCGCAGAGGGGGTGTGGTGTCCTATACTCTCTGGCGACCGCGCTGTTGCGCGCAAGAACCAAGGGAAGGAAGGCACCATGCCGTATGATTCCGTGGACACCGCCCGCCGTCTTGGGTTGAAGGACGCCGAGCTGCTGCGATTCCAGGGCTTCGTCGATGGCCGGTGGATCGACGCCGACAGCGGCAAGACCGTGGAGGTGACCAACCCCGCCGACGGCAGCGTTCTGGGCAGCGTGCCGATGATGGGCGCGGACGAGACGCGCCGGGCCATCGACGCCGCCGAGCGCGCCTGGCCGGCCTGGCGGGCGCTGACCGCCAAGGAGCGCGCGAAGACCCTGCGGACGTGGTTCGACCTGATGATGGCGAACCAGGAGGATCTGGCCCGCATCATGACGGCGGAGCAGGGCAAGCCGCTCGCCGAGGCGCGGGGCGAGGTGGCCTACGCCGCGTCCTTCATCGAATGGTTCGCCGAGGAGGGCAAGCGCGTCTACGGCGACACCATCCCGCAGCATCTGCCGGGCCGCCGCATCGTCGTGACCAAGGAGCCGATCGGCGTCACCGCCGCCATCACGCCGTGGAACTTCCCGGCGGCGATGATCACCCGCAAGGCCGGTCCGGCGCTGGCCGCCGGCTGCCCGATGGTTATCAAGCCGGCGACCGCCACCCCGCTGACCGCGCTCGCCATGGCGGTTCTGGCGGAGCGGGCGGGCATTCCGGCGGGCATCCTCAGCGTCGTCACCGGCTCCGCCCGCGCCATCGGCGGCGAGATGACCGGCAACCCGACGGTGCGCAAGCTGACCTTCACCGGCTCCACCGAGATCGGCAAGGAGCTGATGGCCCAATGCGCCGGCACGGTGAAGAAGGTGTCGCTGGAGCTGGGCGGCAACGCGCCCTTCCTGGTCTTCAACGACGCCGACCTCGACGAGGCGGTGAAGGGCGCCATCGCGTCCAAGTACCGCAACACCGGCCAGACCTGCGTCTGCGCGAACCGGCTTCTGGTGCAGTCCGGGGTCTACGATGCCTTCGCGGCCAAGCTGGCCGAGGCGGTGAAGGCGCTGAAGGTCGGCCCCGGCCTGACCACGGACGGGGCGCAGCAGGGGCCGCTGATCGACATGGCGGCGGTGGAGAAGGTCGAGGACCACATCCGCGACGCCACGGAGAAGGGCGCCCGCGTGGTGCTGGGCGGCAAGCGGCACGCGCTGGGCGGCAGCTTCTTCGAGCCGACCATCCTCGCCGACGTGACCCCGGCGATGAAGGTGGCGCGCGAGGAGACCTTCGGCCCGGTCGCCCCGCTGTTCCGCTTCGAGACGGAGGAGGAGGCCGTGCGCATGGCCAACGCCACCGAGTTCGGGCTGGCCGCCTACTTCTACAGCCGCGACATCGGGCGCGTCTGGCGGGTGGCGGAGGCGCTGGAATACGGCATCGTCGGCATCAACGAGGGCATCATCTCCACCGAGGTCGCCCCCTTCGGCGGCATGAAGGAAAGCGGCATCGGCCGCGAGGGTTCCAAGTACGGCATCGAGGATTACTTGGAAATCAAGTATTTGTGCATGGGCGGCATCGGCGGCTGAAAACCGGGCGCTGATTTCAAGTGAAAAAGCGGGGCCGGTCGCGCAAGTCGCTTTGACCGGCCCCGTTTTTTTATCTAGGATAAATCATCGTTAAATATGCCCATGCCCCATCCAGGGGAATGATGGGGGAAAGGCGGCCCGGTGCGCTTCCTGCTGCGGCGCTCCGATGGGGACCCGGTGTCGTTGATGCCCGTCCTCATCGCGGTGTTCCTGGTGCTGCTCGCCGCCCTGGGCACCTGGACGGTGGTCGCCGCCAAATCCGGCGCTCGCAGCGCCGGTGGCGACCGCAAGGCGCAGAAGACCTACGCCTCCCTTCCGACGATGACCTTCACCCTGGGCGGTGGCGACGCGCGCCAAGTGGACATCCGCGTGCTGCTGGAGATCGAACCCACCGCGGATCCAAACCCGGCGACGCCCTACGTCCCCCGCATCGCCGATCAGATGGCCGACCGGCTGCGCCAGATCGAGCCCGGCCAGTTGAACGGGGCCGAGGGCGCCAACCTGATCAAGAGCACCGTGGCGAGCGTGATGAAGCGCGAGGCGCAGGCCATCCGGGTGCGCGAGGTGCTGCTGGAGCGGATGGTGGTGCGGTAGGAGGGCCGCTGGCTCCGCTTGCCCCCCCTCCCGCGCTTGCGCGCGGGTCCCTCCCTCCCCCGCTTCGCGGGAGAGGGAAGACTGCCCCCTCTCCCGCGAAGCGGGGGAGGGTCGGGGAGGGGGCGAAACGCCCCTAGGAGAACGCCTTACTCCGCCGCCGCCCGGCGGTCGGCGTCGCGCTTCAGACGGGCGCGCTTCAGCTCCTCGGCCAGCAGGAAGGCCAGCTCCAGCGCCTGGCTGGCGTTCAGCCGCGGGTCGCAGGCGGTGTGGTAGCGCAGCGCCAGCTTGTGGTCGGTGATCGCCTGGGCGCCGCCCGTGCACTCCGTCACGTCCTGGCCGGTCAGCTCGAAATGGACGCCGCCGGCGTGGGTGCCCTCGGCCTCGTGCACCGCGAAGAAGTCGCGCGCCTCCGACAGCACCTTCTCCACCGGGCGGGTCTTGTAGCCGCTGGAGGACTTGACGGTGTTGCCGTGCATCGGGTCGCTGGACCAGACGACGACGCGGCCCTCGCGCTGCACCTTGCGCAGCAGGGGCGGGAATTTCTCCGCCACCTTGTCGGCGCCCATGCGGACGATCAGGGTCAGGCGGCCCGGCTCGTTGGTCGGGTTCAGCAGGTCGATCAGGCGGATCAGCTCGTCCGGATCGGTCGTCGGGCCACACTTCAGGCCGATCGGGTTCTTCACGCCGCGCAGGAACTCGACATGCGCGCCGTCCAGCTGGCGGGTGCGGTCGCCGATCCACAGCATGTGGGCCGACACGTCGTACCAGTCGCCGGTGGTGCTGTCGACGCGGGTCATCGCCTGCTCGAACGGCAGCAGCAGCGCCTCGTGGCTGGTGAAGAACTCGGTCTCGCGGATCTGCGGGGTGGTCTGGGCGGTGATGCCGCAGGCCGCCATGAAGCCCAGCGTCTCGTCCAGCCGGTTGGCGATCTCGCGGAACTGCTCACCGGCGGGGGAGCGCTCGACGAAGCCCAGCGTCCACTGGTGCACCTTGTGCAGGTCGGCGTAGCCGCCCTGCGAGAAGGCGCGCAGCAGGTTCAGCGTGGCGGCGGCCTGGGTGTAGGCCTGCATCATGCGCTCCGGGTCGGGAACGCGGGCGTCCGGCGTGAAGTCGAAGCCGTTGATGATGTCGCCGCGGTAGGACGGAAGCTCGATCCCCTCCAGCACTTCGGTGTCGGCGGAGCGCGGCTTGGCGAACTGCCCGGCCATGCGGCCCACCTTGACCACCGGGATGGCGGCGCCGAAGGTCAGCACGACGGCCATCTGCAGCAGGACGCGGAAGGTGTCGCGGATGTTGTTCGGGTGGAACTCCGCGAAGCTCTCCGCGCAGTCGCCGCCCTGCAGCAGGAAGGCGTTGCCGGCGGCGGCGGCGGCGAGGCTGTCCTTCAGCCGGCGCGCCTCGCCCGCAAAGACCAACGGGGGATAGGAGGACAGGCGCTGCTCGACCGCTTCGACCTTGGACGGGTCCGGATAGGTCGGAAGCTGCTTCGCCGGCTTCGACCTCCAGCTGTCGGGGGACCAACGCTCAACCATGACGCCCGCTCTTTCCTTGTGCTAAGGGTTCCTCTCGAAGGCCGGATGACGGCCAGAGGGGTACTCTGTATAGCGGTCGCCGGGAAATTTTTCCATAGTTTCGACCGCAACTTCCGCAATGGATGATGCGGCGCCGCGCCCGAAAAAGCGTGCTGGCCGGGGCGTCCGGCGGGAGCCTATACAGACGGTTACGCAGGTGTGCGGAAGGGTCAACGGGTGAAACCATCCTCCTGGGGTCAGGCGGCCTCCGTCTATCTTGACCGGCGCGTTCTGGCCATTCTGTTCCTCGGCTTTTCCGAAGGGCTGCCGCTGGCGCTGACCGGGTCCACCCTGTCGATCTGGCTGCGCGAGGGCGGCGTCAGCAAGACGGCCATCGGCCTGTTCGCGCTGGTCACCATGCCCTACGCGCTGAAGTTCGTCTGGGCGCCGCTGATCGACCGGCTGCGCCTGCCGGTGATGACGCGGCTGTTCGGGCGGCGGCGCGGCTGGGCCCTGGTGGCCCAGGCCGGGCTGATGGCGGCCCTGATCGGGCTGGGCAGCACCAACCCGGTCACCGACCTGTGGTGGACCGCCATGCTGGCCGTGGTGGTGGCCTTCTTCTCGGCCAGCCAGGACATCGTGGTCGACGCCTACCGCGTCGAGGTTCTGGAGGAGCACCAGCAGGCCGCCGGTGCGGCCATCCTCGTGCTCGGCTACCGCTTCGGCATGCTGGCGGCGGGGGCTGGGGCCTTGTACCTCGCGGAGTTCTTCGGCTGGCACATCGCCTATTACGTCATGGCCGGGCTGGTCGCGGTCGGCATGGTGACGATCCTGCTGAACCGCGAGCCGAAGGTCGCGGACACCGCGGAGTCCAAGGCGCGGGAGCAGCATGTGGCCGACTGGCTGACCGCCCGCCCGCACCTGACGGGCTGGAAGGCGGACCTGCTGGCCTGGATCTACGGCGCCGTCGTGGCGCCCTTCGTGGAGTTCATGACCCGCCCGGCCTGGGCGGCGGTCCTGCTGTTCATCGCCTGCTACAAGCTGGGGGACGTGCTGGCCGGGGTGATGTCGGCGCCCTTCTACGTCGATCTCGGCTTCGAGAAGACGGAGATCGCCAACGTCACCAAGCTGTTCGGCCTGTGGGCGACGATCATCGGCGGGCTGATCGGCGGCGTGCTGGTCGGGCGCATCGGCGTGCTGCGCGGGCTTCTGGTCGGCGGGCTGATGCAGATGCTGTCCAACCTCGGCTATGTCATGCTGGCGCAGGTCGGGCACGACGTGTCGGCGCTGGCGGTGACGGTGGCGCTGGAGAATGTCTGCGGCGGCATCGCGACGGCGGCCTTCGTCGCCTATCTGTCGAGCCTGTGCAACACCGCCTACACGGCCACGCAATACGCGCTGCTCAGCAGCTTCTACAAACTGGGAGGCGACCTGTTCGGCGCCTCGTCCGGCTGGCTGGCCGAGCGGATGGACTGGAGCAGCTTCTTCCTGCTGTCGACCGGCGGCGCGGTGCCGGGACTGCTGGTGCTGCTGTGGCTGATGACGCGGCCGAGGCCGGACGAGGCGGTGGTGAAGGCAGGAACGTAACACTTGCCCCCACCCTGACCCTCCCCCGCTGGGCGGGGGAGGGGAATATGGACCTTACTTCACCGGGGTCATCTTGCCGGAGCCGGGGCCGGCGCCGAGATCGGCACCCGTCACCGGGTTCACGTCGGTGCGCGACATGGTGCGCTTGGCGGCCTCGTTGACGGCCTTCATCTCTTCCGCCGCCAGCCGGACCGAGGGGTTGCCGTCACCGCCGCTGACCGGGCCCTGGTCGGGGGTGACGTTCACGAACTCCCACTGCTCGCCCTGGTTCCACGGGCCGCGCATGTCGCCGTCGCCCTGGCTCATGTTGTAGTACTTGTCGGTGTATTCGGGGTTGCCCGGCAGCTTGCCCGGCGGGAAGTTGTTCTCGATCGAATAGAGCGCCTTCTCGAACATCTTCTGGTGCGCCACCTCGCGGGTCATCAGGAAGGTCAGCGCGTCCTTGACGCCCGGGTCCGGGGTGATGTTGATGAGGCGCTCATAGATGATCTTGGCCCGCGATTCCGCGGCGATGTTGGAGCGCAGGTCGGCGGTCGGCTCGCCGATGCTGTCGATGTAGCCGCCGGTCCAGAGCTGCCCCGCGGAGTTGGTCAGGGCCGGGCCGCCGCCGTAGAGCAGGGCCAGCGTGTGGCTGCCGTTGCCCTTGGCGATGTCGGCGTAGAGGTCGGTGACCTCCTCGGCGCCTTCGGCCAGCTTGCCCTTCACGCCCTTGGTCAGCATGGCGACGATGCTGCCGATGATCTCCAGATGGCTCAGTTCCTCGGTCGCGATGTCGATCAGCATGTCCTTGCGGCCCGGGTCCTCGTCGGACAGGCCCTGCGTGAAGTAGCGCAAGGCCGCCGCCAACTCACCCTGGGGTCCGCCGAACTGTTCCAGCATCAGGCTGGCCAGCTTCGGGTCCGGTTCAGCGACGCGGACGGTGTACATCAGGTTCTTGTTGTGCATGAACATGCGTAGGAGCCCTCCGGGAGCCTTGATGAAGGATCGGAGGCGGCGGCTTCGGCGGGGGTGCTTGACCGCCGCCGTGAGTGCCGCCGCCATCGTCGTGTGCCCTCAACACAGGCTTCTTAGAAGCGTTCCAGGAAAACAGGCGCCTGACCTTTGGTTTTATGTCCGATCGTCAGGACACCTTCTCACGCATCAGGACGAACTCCTCCGCAGTAGAGGGATGCAGGGCGATGGTGCGGTCGAAATCTCTCTTTGTGGCGCCGCAGTTCAGGGCGATGCCCAGCCCCTGGACGATCTCCGGCGCGTCCATGCCCATCATGTGGCAGCCGAGCACGCGCTGGCTCTCCCCGTCCACGACCAGCTTCATCAGGACGCGCTCGTCGCGGCCCGACATGGTGTGCTTCATCGGGCGGAAGCCGGCCTTGTAGATGTCCACCGTCGCGAATTTCGCCCGCGCCTCCGCCTCGGTCAGGCCGACGGTGCCGAGCGGCGGGATGGAGAAGACGGCGGTCGGGATGTTGGCGTAGCTGATGCTGGTCGGGTTGTCGTTGAACAGCGTCTCGACGAAGGCCCGCCCCTCGGCGATGGCGACGGGGGTCAGGGCCATGCGGTCGGTGACGTCGCCGACGGCAAAGATGTTGTCCACGCTGGTGCGCGAATACTCGTCCACCCGGATCGCCCCGGCCTCGTCCAGCGCCACGCCGGCGGCCTCCAGCCCGAGGTCGCGCGTGTTCGGACGGCGCCCGGTCGCCGCCATGACGAGGCCTGCCGAATGCTCCCGCCCCAGCTGGTCGGTGACGGTGAAGCCGCCGGGGCCTTCCTCGACCTTTACCGGCTGGGTGCGGGTGAGGATGGTGATGCCGCGCTTGCGCATCTCCTGGGCCAGCGCGACGCGGATGTCGTCGTCGAAGCCGTTCAGCAGCTCCTCGCCGCGGATCATGATCGTGACCTCGGCGCCCAGGCCCCGGAAGATCCCGGCGAACTCGACGGCGATGTAGCCGCCGCCCAGGATGATGACGGAGTGGGGCAGGGTGCCGAGCTGCAACGCTTCGTTGGAGGTGACGGCGTGTTCGATCCCCGGAATCTTGGGCAACGCCGGCCAGCCGCCGGTGGCGACCAGGATGTTCTTCGCGGTGTAGCGCTTGTTCGCCACCTCCACCGTATGGCGGTCGATCAGCCGCCCGAAGCCGGTGTGCAGGGTGACCCCGGAGTTCTCCAGCATCTTGATGTAGATGCCGTTCAGCCGGTCGATCTCGGCGTCCTTGCGCCCGATCAGCGTTGCCCAGTCGAAGGCCGGCATGGTGGTGGACCAGCCATAGGCGCTGGAATCCTCGAAGGCGTCGCGGAACTGGGCGGCGTAGACCAGCAGCTTCTTCGGCACGCAGCCGCGGATGACGCAGGTGCCGCCGACCCGGCTGCCTTCGCAGATGGCGACCTTGGCCCCCATGGCCGCGGCCCGCCGGCTGGCCGCGACGCCGCCGGAGCCGGCACCGATGGTGAACAGGTCGAAATCGAACTCGGCCACGGCCGTCTCCTTGCAATCCCAAGAGCCATAGCGGCCCACGATCCGAACGGGACAGGAGTGTTCCCCATTCCGGAACGCCTGTCGAGCCTTGGGCGAGGCGATGGAGCGGGGCGGCGGGCTGGATTTCCGTCAGCGCATGACGAGTTCCTGGACCAGCACCTGCCGGATCTTCATCGCGCCGAGTTCCTTCGCGGCGGTGCGCATCACCGCATCCTTGATGTAGAAGGCGCCGTTGCGCCCGCGCAGTTCGCCGGGGTCGGTTTCCAGCATCACGTTGGTCATGGCGCTGGCGATGCGCGGCCCGTAGCTCTCCACTGTCTTGACCGGGGCCGTCGGCTCCATGTCGAGCACCACGCGGACCCGCAGCTCGCGCAGGCGGTCGCCGTCGCTCAGCGTGAAGATCATCGCCGGCAGGCGCGCGTAATTGGCGGCGGTGCGCAGCGTGTCCCCCACCACGCGCCCGGCCTGCGCCGTACCGGGCTTCAGCAGGAAGGCGCCGCCGGTGCCCGCGGCGGCCAGCCCGGCCATGGTGCAGAGAAGCCCGACCACCACCCGGCGGCCGAGACGATCGAGCGTCGAGGGAGCCGCCTTAATGTTCGGCGCGTTCTGGCGGATTGTCCGGCTCATGCCGACCTCGTCGCTTTTTCGGGCACCGAAGGGGAGCGGCGCCTGTTCTTGGGTGCATGGTGGATGGGTAAAAGGAAATCGTCAAATACAGGTATTTTATACTTTTTGGCGAGAGCGCATTACAGTCAGGAACTGCATATCTCTTCTCATCTTCTTTGTGTTTGAAATGCGCCGGATTTCGTAGCGTATTTTTGGTAAATCACTGTTGCTTGCGGCGGTGGGCTGTCGCGGATGAAGCCTCTTCCACCGGAGGGCCGGGGCGTATAATGCTGGTTTCTCTATCGGATCGCCGTTCCCGCGGTGGGGGCGGCCTCCGGACGTGACCGTCGCGAAGGGCAAGAGCGGGAAGACAAGGACATCGCCATGGACGAGACCAGGAACCAGCCGCCGGCCAGTCACGCGCCCGCCAGCCATCCGCCCGCGTCGGCCATCACCGAATGGACCGACACCTATTTCAAGCGGACCAAGGAGGCGGTTGGGAAATTCGGTGACAAGAAGGTCACCTACGCCATCTTCATGCGCCGCCCGGTGGTCTGCGCGCCGCGACTCGCCATTGAATGGCTGGAGGCGGTGGCGCGGGAGCGCGGGTTCGACCTCGACATCGTTCTGAACTATCCGGAAGGAAAGTGGGTCGGTGCGGGCGAGCCGATCCTCTACATCACCGGCTCCTTCTACCATCTGGTCGACACCGAGACGATCATCCTGCAGAAGCTCGGCCCCGCCTGCGTCGGCGCCTACAACGCCTTCACCATGTGTGCCGACCTGCCGAAGACCGCCTTCCTCGCCATGGAGGCGCGCCACTGCGCCGGCACGGAGATGGAGGAGATGATGGCCTACGCCGCCTCGGTCGGGTCGGACCGGGCGAAGCGCAAGGTTGGCGCCAAGGGCTTCATCGGCAACGCGACCGACGCCACCGCCCATTTCTTCGGCCAGAAGAAGGGTATGGGCACGATGCCGCACGCGCTGATCGGCTACGCCGGATCGACCGTGCGGGCGGCGGAGATGTTCCACGAGACCTTCCCCGAATTGCCGCTGACCGTCCTGGTCGATTACTTCGGGCGCGAAGTGACCGACGCGCTGGAGGTCTGCCGCCGCTTCCCCGGCCTCGCCGCGCAGGGCAAGCTGGCGGTGCGGCTCGACACGCCGGGCGGGCGCTTCCTGGAGGGGCTGGACCCGCCGGGCTCCTACGCGGTGCTGGAGCGGCACGCGCCGCATTCCATCCGCGGCTACCGCGACGAGACGCAGCTCCGCTACCTGATCGGCACCGGCGTGTCGGCGGCGGCGATCCATTTCATGCGCGAGAAGCTGGACGAAGCCGGTTTCCCGGCGGTGAAGATCGTCGCCAGCTCCGGCTTCGGCCCGGCGAAGTGCCGCCTGATGGCGGAGGCCAACGCCCCCGTCGACATCATCGGCACCGGCAGCTATCTGCCCGAGCGCTGGACCGAGACCTACGCCACCGCCGACATCATCGAATATGACGGCGAGAAGCGCGTGAAGGTCGGCCGCGAGTTCCTGTTCCGCAAGTAGCATCGTCGTTCCGCACACTGTCGGTCCGCAAGAAGAACGCCCCTCCGCCGGCCGCGCCGCGGAGGGGCTTTTGCATTCAGCGCCTGTGTTCAGCGGGACAGCACCATCACCAGCCGTTCGACCGGCGTGTTGTTGACGAGGTGCGAGTCGACGATCTCGTCGATGTCGGCGGGCGTTTCCGGGCGGTACCACAGCCCCTCCGGATAGACCACCATCAGCGGCCCAGCGGAGCAGAAGCCGAGACAACCGGTCCAGGCCATGCCGACGTCCAGCAGACCCTTGGCCT
This sequence comes from Azospirillum brasilense, assembly GCF_007827815.1. Taxonomy (GTDB): domain Bacteria; phylum Pseudomonadota; class Alphaproteobacteria; order Azospirillales; family Azospirillaceae; genus Azospirillum; species Azospirillum brasilense_C. The sequence goes on along the minus strand of NZ_VITH01000008.1, from coordinate 244,430 downwards.
GGATGCGCTGGCCGAGTTGCTCCCACAGCGGGTGGGCGTTCTTCGCCGCGCAGCTCCCGCGCGGGTGGCCGGGCGGGCGCTGCTGGGCGCAACAAAAGACGTGGTGGCGGAACACCTGAGGCAGGTCGAGAGACATCGAAGGCTCCATAGGCCATAATTTAATTATGGTTATAGAGCTTGCTGCGCTGCAGCGCCACCGTTTAAAACGATTCCAATGTCTCAGCAGTCCTATTCATCAGGCATCCTCTGCCAGCCGCAGGCCGGTGAAGGACAGGCGGGATTCCGGCCGCAGGTAATGCCGGGTCGTCGGGTTGGCGTGGTCGAAGGGGGTGACGCAGCTGCCGCCCCGCAGCACCATGCGGTTGATCATGAAACGGCCATGGACGGCCTCGTCCACCCCGTCCGGCAGGCGGTAGCCGGGGTAGGGAGCGAAGGGGCTGCGCGTCCATTCCCACACGTCGCCGAACAATTGCCAGGGGCCGTCGCCGTGGCAGGTGCTGGGGCGCGGGTGACGGTGGCCGGTGCCCAGCAGGTTGCCCATGCTGTCGCAGCGCGATGCCACGGCCTCCCACTCGGCCTCCTCGGGCAGGCGCTTGCCGGCCCAGCGGGCGAAGGCGTCCGCCTCGAACCAGCTGACATGGCAGACCGGCTCGGCGGGATCGAGCGCGCGCATGCCGTAGAGGGTGAAGATCTGCCACGCGCCGTCGCGCCATTCCCAATAGAGCGGAGCCTGCCAACCCTCGGTCTGCACCGCCTCCCAGCCATCGGCAAGCCAGAGCGAGCGCTTGGCGTAGCCGCCGTCCTCGATGAAGTCGCGGAAGGCGCCGCAGGACACCGGCAGGGCGGCGAGGCGGAAGGGCTCCAGATGGACGCGGTGGCGTGGCCCCTCATGGTCGAACCCGGCTCCGGCCTCCGTCCTCCCGATCTCGACGAGGCCGCCCTCATGCTCGATCCAGCGTTCGGGCTGTGGCGGGGCCGGTACGCTCTGCGGCGGCTGGTCGTAGGCAGGGCGCAGCGGGTTGCTCCAGAAGGCGTGCTTGATGTGGGTCAGCAGCCGTTCCTGGTGGCGCCGCTCGTGCGTGATGCCGACGATCACCCGGTCGGCGATCTCCGGCAACTCCGCTTCGTCGGCTTGGTTCAGAAGGTGCAGCACCGCGGCGTTCACATGGTCGCGGTAGCGCATCACCTCCGCCGCGTTGGGCCGGGAGAGCAGGCGCAGGGTGGGGGAGGGAAGCTGGTGGCTGCCGAAGCGGTCGTCGCGCGCGGCGAACAGGGTGAGGAAGGCCGGGTCGAAGGGGCGATAACCGGGATTGCAGGGCACCAGGACGGTGGTTTCGAACAGCCACGTCGTGTGGGCGAGGTGCCATTTGGCCGGGGCGCCGTCGGCCACCGACTGGACCATCAGGTCCTCGGGCGACAGAGGGGCGGCGAGTTCGGCGGTGCGGGCGCGGATCTTCTGGAAACGGGTGGAGAGCGCTTGGCGAAGGGCGTCGCCGGACGGCTGGGCGTGCGTGGCGAGATGGGTGTCGGGCACGGGGGAACCTCCCTGCGGGAGCGGGTTTTCCGCGGCGGGAACGGCGCGGGAACGCGCCCGGACTCCGCCGGAGAAACAACAGGTCCATTGTGCCGCATGGTCCAACCATCCTGGGTGGCGCATCGGAGGGGGGCTTTCTCCGAATTCGCGCATCGCACCCGCGGTGGGCTTGGGGTCAGGCGTCCACCACCAGATGCGGACGGAAGGCGCCTTCGAGCGTCAGGAGCAGGCGCAGATACACGGCGACGCGCCGCGATGTCGTCGTCCGCTGTTCCAGGCAATCGCGGAGCTGGTTGGCGAGCGCCACATTCTCCGCCGTCTGTCCGGGCGGAAGCGCCGGGTGAGTCGGCGCCGCCATGTCGACGATGTGGTCATGGTCGACCGACTGGGCCGCGAGGGCTTTCTCAAGGAGCGCCGCCGCGATGCGTTCGATGTCCTGATCCGCCGGCGGCGGCTGGGCGAGGTTGGGGGCGAGGTGCGGCGGCGGGCGGCGGTTGGCGAGTTGCGCGCGCAGATTTTGCTTGATGCGCGCCCGCTGCCCGGCGTTCAGCGTGTCCAGTTCATCGATCTCGTCGAACAGCAGGTCGTAGAGGCGCCGCCGCTTGTGGTTGGCCTCGTCCTGGTCGCGGCGTTCCTGCTGCTCGCGCTCCTGCTGTTGCAGGTCCTGCCGATTCTGCCGCCGTTTCCGGCGGTCGGTCGCGCTGCCGGTGCGATCCACCACGCCGGCCGAACGGACCAGGGGTTCCGGGCGTCCGATCGATCCGTCGGTCATGGCGACCTCCACCGAAAGTGGCTGGGACTGTTCAGTGTACCAACTGTCGCGATTCTGTCAAGGTGACGCTTTGGCCTGCGGCGGAGGCTCCGTTTCAGATGAGCGTTGCTCACCTGAACGCGCGGCGTACTCGTTTGTCAGGGGAGTGGCTCGGGCTCGACAGTGGGGCATCGCAAACGCAGGATAAAAGGACCGCGTCATGCCCCTGACGACCAAACACGCCGACCCCGCCACTCCCATCCTGTGCGTCATCGCCGGAGGAATTGCCACCCTCACCCTGAACCGCCCGGCCAAGCTGAACGCCATCAGCACGGCTCTGGCCGGCGCCATGCTCGACACGCTGGACGCGCTGGAGGCCGACCCGGCGGTGCGGGCCATCATCGTCACCGGCGCCGGGGAGCGCGCCTTCTCCGCCGGGGCGGACATCGCGGAGTTCACTCCGGCCGTCCGACGGGGACCGGAAGCCGCGGTGCGCGCCTTCCGGCCCGGTCAGACGCTGTGCGCGCGGATTGAGTCCTTCCCCAAGCCCGTCATCGCCGCGGTCAATGGCATCTGCTACGGCGGCGGCTGCGAGATCCTGGAGGCGGCGCACCTCGCCGTCGCCAGCGAGAAGGCGAGCTTCTCCAAGGCGGAGATCAAGCTCGGCATGATGCCGACCTTCGGCGGGACGCAGCGGCTTCCCCGGAACGCCGGGCGCAAGCGGGCGCTGGAATGGCTGCTGACCGGCGACGCCTTCCCGCCGGCGACGGCGCTGGCGGTGGGGCTGGTCAATCAGGTTGTGCCCCACGACGCGCTGCTGCCGGTGGCCTTCGAACTGGCCGGGCGGATCGTCCGGCATTCCCCGGCCGCGGTTTCCGGCATCCTGGGGGCGGTGACCCGCGGCCTGAACATGACCATCGGCGAAGGGCTGGCGGTGGAGACGGAGCGCTTCGCCCGGCTGGCGCCGGGGGCCGACCTGCGCGACGGGCTGGAGGCGTGGCTGTCGCGCTGAATCACGCTCGCTCCGGGGGACCGTCCGGCATTTCGGTTTGCGCGGGGGCGTGCCGCCGTGCAGGATGCGGGGGTGGATGTGGACCGCTCCGCCCCCTATCTTCCGGGGCCGGGGCTTTTTGGCGTGGATGGCATGAGCGACGAGAACACCCTGTCCGAGAGCGGCGAATCCTTGGAAAACCGGCGCAAGCGGCTGCGCTTCCGGTCGTGGCACCGCGGCATGCGCGAGATGGACCTGCTGATCGGCAGCTTCGCCGACACCCATGTCCCGGACTTCGACCACGCGCAGCTCGACCGCTACGAGGCGCTGCTCGAACTCAGCGACCCCGACCTCTACAACTGGTACGCCGGGCGCGAGCCGCTGCCCGCCGAGCATGACACCGACGTCATGCAGCTGTTGACCAAGTTCCGCTACACGCCCCGTCAGGGGTCCTGAGGCCCGATCCTTGCCCAGCTTCGAACAGTTGCAGCCGGGACGCTCCGGCCGCCTTCTGGTCGGCGGCGCCCCCGCCGGCCATGACGCCCGCGTCCTCGCCGACCTCGCCAAGCGGGCGGGGAGCGCCGGACTTCTCCACGTCGCGCTCGACGACACCCGCGCCGCCCAGCTGGCGGAGGCGCTGGCCTTCTTCGCGCCGTCGCTGGAGGTGCAGGTCTTCCCGGCCTGGGACTGCCTGCCCTACGACCGGGTGTCGCCCAACGGCGGCATCGTGGCGAAGCGCATCGACACACTGACCCGCCTGCTGGCGCGCAAGGCGGACGCCGCACCGCTGGTCGTGCTGACCACGGTCAACGCCATGGTGCAGAAGGTGCCGCCCCGCGCCGCCTTCCGCGACGCGGTGTTCTCGGCGAAGCTGCGCGACCGGATCGACCTGGAGAAGCTGCAGCGCTATCTGGCCGGCAACGGCTACACCCGCGCCCAGACGGTGCGCGAGCCGGGCGAGTTCGCCGTGCGCGGCGGCATCGTCGACCTGTTCCCGCCGGGCACCGACGAGCCGTTGCGCCTCGACCTGTTCGGCGACGAGCTGGAGGCGGTGCGCAGCTTCGACCCCATGTCGCAGCGCACCACCGACAAGCGCGACGGCGTCGATCTGAAGCCGATGTCGGAGGTCTTCCTGGACGAGGCCGGCATCGCCCGCTTCCGCTCCGGCTACCGCGAGCTGTTCGGCGCCGTCACCGACGACGACCCGCTCTACGAGGCGATCAGCGCCGGGCGCAAGTACGGCGGCATGGAGCACTGGCTGCCGCTGTTCCACGAGACCATGGAATCGCTGCTGGCCTACATGCCCAAGGCCATCCTGTCGCTGGACCATCAGGCGACGGAAGCGCGCGATTCGCGCATCGCGCAGGTGGTGGACTTCCACGCCTCCCGCGAGAGCATGATCGTCATCGAGAAGCGGACGGGCTCGCCGGTCTACAAGCCGGTGCCGGTCGGCATGATGTTCCTCGACGCCCAGGCCTGGGACGACCTGTTCGCCGCCCACGCCGTGGCGCAGCTCCAGCCCTTCGGGACGCCGCCGGGCATCAAGGGCACGCTGGACGCCGGCGGGCGCCGCGGCCACGACTTCGCCGAAGAGCGGGCGCGGCCCGACGTCAACGTCTTCGAGGCGGTGAAGGACCACATCCGCGCCCTGCGGGCCGACGGGCGGCGCGTGCTGGTGGCCGGCTATTCCGCGGGCTCCCGCGACCGTCTGATGACGGTGCTGGGCGACCACGGCATTCCGGGACTGGAGCCGGCGGAGAGCGTCGAGGACGTCCGCCGCTTCGACCGCAACATCATCGGCATGATCGTGCTGGGGATGGAGCACGGCTTCACCTCCGCCGACATGGCCGTCATCACCGAGCAGGACATCCTCGGCGACCGCCTCGTCCGTCCGGCGGCGAAGAAGAAACGCAAGGCCGCCAACTTCATCGCCGAATACACGGCGCTGGCCTCCGGCGACCTCGTGGTGCACATGGACCACGGCATCGGGCGCTACGACGGGCTGGAGACGCTGGAGGTGTCGGGCGCCCCCCACGACTGCCTGCGGCTGATCTACGAGGGCGGCGACAAGCTCTACGTCCCCGTCGAGAACATCGAGGTGCTGACCCGCTACGGGTCTGAGGATGCGCACGCGCAGCTCGACAAGCTGGGCGGGGCCGGCTGGCAGGGCCGCAAGGCCCGCGTCAAGAAGCGCCTGAAGGACATGGCCGAGGCGCTGCTGAAGATCGCCGCCGAGCGCATGCTGAAGAAGGCCGACCCGGTCTACACGCCGGAGGGCGTCTATCAGGAGTTCGCCGCCCGCTTCCCCTATCCGGAGACCGACGACCAGCTGAAGGCCATCGAGGAGGTCTTCACCGATCTCGGCTCGGGCCGTCCCATGGACCGGCTGGTCTGCGGCGACGTCGGCTTCGGCAAGACGGAGGTGGCGTTGCGCGCCGCCTTCCTCGTCGCCATGAGCGGCCAGCAGGTCGCCGTGGTGGTGCCGACCACGCTGCTGGCGCGCCAGCATTTCAAGACCTTCACCACCCGCTTCGCCGGGCTGCCGCTGCGCATCGTCCAGCTCTCCCGCATGGTGACGCCCAAGGAGCAGACCAAGGTCAAGCAGGAGCTGACGGAGGGCACCGCCGACATCGTCATCGGCACCCACGCGCTCCTCGGCAAGGGCGTGCAGTTCAAGCAGCTCGGCATGGTCATCGTCGACGAGGAGCAGCATTTCGGCGTGAAGCAGAAGGAGCGGCTGAAGGAGCTGCGCGCCGACGTGCACGTCCTGACGCTGACCGCCACGCCGATCCCGCGCACGCTCCAGATGGCGCTGAGCGGCGTGCGCGAACTGTCGCTGATCGCCACACCGCCGGTGGACCGTCTGGCGGTGCGCACCTTCGTGTTGCCCTACGACCCCGTCGTGGTGCGCGAGGCCATCCTGCGCGAGCATTACCGGGGCGGCCAGACCTTCTACGTCTGCCCCCGCGTCGAGGACCTGCCCAAGGTCGCCGAGCGGGTGCGCGAGCTGGTGCCCGAAGTCAAGATCGTCACCGCCCACGGCCAGATGCCGGCCAGCGAGCTGGAGGAGGTGATGACCGCCTTCGACGAGGGCAAGTTCGAGGTGCTTCTCGCCACCAACATCATCGAGAGCGGCATCGACATCCCCAACGCCAACACGCTGATCGTGCACCGGGCGGACATGTTCGGCCTGGCCCAGCTCTACCAGATCCGCGGGCGCGTCGGCCGGTCGAAGGTGCGCGGCTACGCCTACCTCACCTACGCGCCGAACAAGCCGCTGACCGGCACGGCGCAGCAGCGGCTGCACGTCATCGAGACGCTGGATTCCCTGGGCGCCGGCTTCCAGCTGGCCAGCCACGACATGGACATCCGCGGCGCCGGCAACCTGCTGGGCGAGGAGCAGTCGGGGCACGTCAAGGAGGTCGGCGTCGAGCTGTACCAGCACATGCTGGAGGAGGCCGTCGCCAACGCCCGCGCCAACATGGACGGGCAGGTGCCGAGCGGGGCGGAGGACCAGCCCTGGACCCCGCAGATCAACCTGGGCACCCCGGTGCTGATCCCGGAGGAGTATGTCCCCGATCTGACGGTGCGCCTGTCGCTCTACCGCCGCATCGCCGATCTGGTGGACCGGGCGGAGATCGACGGCTTCGCGGCGGAGCTGATCGACCGCTTCGGCAAGCTGCCGGGCGAGGTGGAGAACCTGCTCGACGTGGTGACCATCAAGCAGCTCTGCCGGCAGGCCGGGGTGGAGCGGGTGGACGCCGGGCCGAAGGGCGCCGTGCTGACCTTCCGCAACAACAGCTACGCCGAGCCGGCCAAGCTGCTGACCTACATCAGCCAGCAGATCAGCCTGATGAAGCTGCGGCCCGACCACAAGCTGGTCTACACCCGCGAATGGGCCGACGAGGCCCAGCGGGTGCGCGGCGTCAACCGGCTGATGAGCGATCTCGCCCAGATGGCCGGCGGTGGCGCCGTGCCGAAGGGCGAGGCGCCTCCACCGCCGCCACCCCCGCCGCCGCCGCGCCCCAGCGCGCTGAAGGCCGGGTCGAAGTTCGGGCGGAACATCCCCTCGCGTCCCTTCGGGCGGCGCTGAGGCGATGAAAAAGGATGGGGGCCCCAAGGACAGGGGCTTGGCGAAGGCCCTGGCGCTCGGCGGCGACCGGCGGGCCTTCGGCAACATTCCTACGGTGGCGGAGGCGGTGGCCGCCGACCCCGCCCGCCTGCCGGAACTGGTGGCCTGCCTGTTCGACGCCGACGCCGGGGTGCGGATGCGCGCCGCCGACGCCTTGGACCGGGTGTCGCGCGGCGACGCCCGCCCGCTGGACGCCTTCGCCGAACGCCTGCTGACCGAGGCGGCGGCGATCGAGCAGGCCGAGGTGCGCTGGCATCTGGCGGCGATCCTGCCGCGCCTGAGCCTGAGCGTGGAGCAGCGGGAGCGGGTGGTCGCGCTTCTGGAGGGCTGGTTCGAGAACCGGGCCAGCCGGATCGTGCAGAGCGCCGCGCTTCAGGCCATGGTCGATCTGGCGGCGGACGATCCGGAGCTTCGCCCGGTCGCGGCGGACATGCTAGGCCGCGCCATGCGCTCGCGCATCCCGTCGCTGGCGGCCAGGGCGAAGCGCATCCTCAAGCCCTTCGAGGTGGACCGCGCCACGCTGGACGCCGCCCTGCTGCCGGAGACCAAGCCGCTGACCCTGTCGGTCCTGCCCGACCGGCTGGCGGTGGCGCGGCTGGCGCCGGGGGACGGGATGCCGACGTGGCTCGACTGGACCGATCCGCTGGTCAGCGCCACCCGCACGGGGGAGGAACTGTCCATCCTCTGCCGCGAATCCCGCGTGCCGGACGGCGTGACGGCGGAGTGCGGCTGGCGCGCCTTCAAGGTGGAGGGGCCGCTGGACTTCTCGCTGTTCGGGGTGCTGGCGCGCATCGCCGTGCCGCTGGCCCAGGCCCGCGTGCCGATCTTCGCCATGTCCACCTACGACACCGACTACGTGCTGGTGCGCGACGAGGACGTGGAACGCGCGGCCGACGCGCTGAAACGCGTCTGCACCGTCCTGCCCGGTTAAGCCTGGGGAGCTTTCTCCGCCTCGACGGCGGCGAGCACGCCCAATTCCTCCAACTGGGTGACGGCGCCGGTCAGGCTGGTGGCGACGCGGTCGGCCGAGGTCTGGGTGGTGGCTTGCTCCGGCGCGTCGGCTTCGGGGTGGGCGCTCCACAGGCAGAGCAGGATCGGCACGTCGGGGCCGAAATGCAGCCGCAGGCGGCGCACCAGCCGGCGGGCGTGCGACAGGGCCGACGGGTTCAGGTAGGACAGCGCCACCGCCGAGACGCCGGTCGGGGCCAGCGCGGCGATGGAGCGGACCGAGACCTTCTCGCAGGGGAGCACATCGGCGCGCAGACCGCGCGGGCGCAGCATATGGCCGAGCAGAGCCGCCGCCGCCTCGTCCAGGTCGTTGCGGGCGCCGATGCACAGGACCAGCGGCGTGTCTTCCACGGCGGGCGGGGAGGCTTCCATCATCTCGTCCAGCAGGGCGACCATGCCCTCGGCCACCGCCTGCCGTCCTTCCGGGTTCAGGCGGTTGCGCTGGCGGTCCTGCTCGGCCAGCGACAGGGTGGGGATGAGCAGCCCGTGCCCGGCCTCCACCAATCCGCCCTTGCTCATCTTCTCCTCGGCGATCTCCATGGCTTCGATGGGATCGCGGGCGAGCAGGCGCTGGTACAGCTTGGCCTCTTCGGGCAGCACCGGGCGGTCGCCCAGCATCACCTCCAGGAAGTGAAGCTGCGGAACGTGCCGCCCCAGCACGACGAGGCAGACGGTCAGCGGCGTCGCCAGCAGCAGCCCGACCGGTCCCCACAGTGTGGTCCAGAACACCGCCGCCACGATGATCGCCAGCGACGACAGGCCGGTGGCCGAGCCGTAGAGCCAGGGTTCCACCACGTTGTTGGAGAACAGCTCCACCGCCACGAACAGGGCGATGCAGAGCAGCGGCAGGGTCCATCCCCCATCGACCGCGAAGGACAGCAGGATCGGGAAGGCCGCGGCGATGGCCGGCCCCAGGAAGGGGATGAAGCGCAGCACCGTCGACAGCAGGCCCCAGAGCAGCGGGTTCGGCACGCCGATCAGCCACAGCCCGACCCCGATGGGCAGGCCATAGGTGACATTGACCACGCACTGCATCAGCAGATAGCGGCTGACCCGTTCGCCCGCGTCGTTCATCGCCTCCGTCGTGCGGCTGAGGTCGCCGGACCCGGCCAGCCGGATCAGCCGGTCGCGCAGGTCCTCGCGCTGCAGCAGCATGAAGATGGTGAAGACCAGCACCATGCCCGCCGTGGCGACCGGGGCCATCGCCGGCCCCAGCACGTCGCTGATGATGGTCAGGGCGTCGGAGCCGTCCTGCTCGATCCGCACCGGCACCGGTTCCCGCGCGGCGCCGGGGGTGGGCAGGGCGTTGGACTGCGCGGCGGGCGCGGTCTCGCCGGTCACCTGCTCCAGACCCTGCTTCAGGTCGCGGAAGGCTTCGGTCGCCTGCTGCACCACCCCGCCGCTGCCCGCCGACGCGGCGCGGGAGCGCAGCGAGTCCAGCTTGTCATGCACATTCTTCTGATAGCTGGGCAGGTTGTTGGCGAGGTCGGCGATCTGCCCGCCGACCACCATGCCGAAGCCGGCGATGCCCGCGAAGACCAGAACCACCACGGCCAGCACGGAGGGTATCCGGCCCAGCCGCAGCCGCTCCAGCCGGCTGACGATGGGCGCCAGGACGAAGGTCAGCAGCACCGCCAGCGCGATGGGGACCAGGATGTCGCTTCCCAGATACAGCGTCGCCACCACCAGCGCGATGACCAGCAGCGTCGTCTGGGTGGAGGCGGGCGGGGCGGCCTTCGGCACCGGAATGGGGCGGGCCTGCAACCGGCGGGCGGTGTCTTCGGCCATGATTGGTGGTGCCTCGGCGGAGAGTTGAGAGAGTGCAGAACACGGCCGGACGCGGCGCGTTCCGGCGCGTCGGGTGCGATCGCCGCAAGACACCGTGACGATTGCGGTCGACGGCCTGTTTAAACCCGCGTGGTTATCTCGTCAGAAGGAGGGGGCTATGCGTAAGGTTGCTGTTCCGGTCCTGTCGGCGGTCGCGCTTCTGGCCTTGGGGGGATGCGCCGAGACGTCGAGCTGGTTCGGTGGGGGAAGCGAACAGGCATCCCGTCCGATGTCCGAACAGTCGCTCCAGACCGCCTCGCGGATCGAGCCGCAGGCCATGCTGGGCAAGTCCGTCGTCGCCTATGACGGGCAGAAGGTGGGGCAGGTCGAGGATGTCCTGTTCAACCGCAGCAACCGGCCGAGCCAGCTCGTGGTCTCCACCGGCGGCATCATGGGCATCGGCGGGCGGAACGTGGCGCTGGACATCGACAACGTCCGCTACAACCAGCAGCAGGACGCCCTCGTGGCGACCCAGCTCACCAAGGATCAGTTCGCCAACCTGCCGGAATTCCAGTATGGCGGGAACATGGTCTCGCTGAACCGGCAGAAGACCGCTCATTGAGCGGCCTCAATCCTCCGGCTTGCCGGAGCGCAGACGCTTGATGTCCGACCGCTGACCCTTGGCCTCCAGGCGACGCTTCTTGGAGCCGAGGGTCGGCTTGGTCGGGCGTCGGCTCTTCGGCACCACCGTCGCGTCGCGGATCAGGTCGATCAGCCGCTCGCGCACATCCTCGCGGTTGCGCAGCTGGCTGCGGTAGGTGTCGCCGACGATGATCAGCACGCCCGCCGCGGTCATGCGCGAGCCGGCCAGCCGGACCAGCCGGGCCTTCACGTCTTCCGGGATGTTCGGCGAAGCCGCCACGTCGAAGCGCAATTGCACCGCGCTGTCCGTCTTGTTGACGTGCTGGCCGCCGGGACCGGACGCGCGGATGAAGCTCTCCTGAAGCTCGCTCTCGTCCAGGCTGATGCGCGGGGTGACCCGGATCATCAGTCGGCCGCCGCCGTCACGCCTTCCTGCTCCTCGACCCCGAGGTCGAGAAGCGGGAGGAAGCTGGCGGGCTCCTGCGCGCCGGACAGCGCGTAGCGCCGGTTGAAGATGTAGCAGGGCACCGCCTGCAGGCCGAGTTGCCGCGCCGTGGCGTCGGCGTTGAAGACCGCCGAGGTCTCGGCATCGCCGGTCAGCAGAGTCTTGATCTCGTCGAAATCGAAGCCCAGGCCGGCGGCGGTCGCGGCCAGCGTGTCGCGGTCGCCGATGTCCAGCCCGTCCACGAAATAGGCGTGGAACAGCGCGTCGGCCATGCGGTCGCCCAGCCCGTGGCGGGCAGCGATGCGGATCAGCCGGTGCCCGTCGAAGCTGTTGGGCGTGCGCCGGATTCGGTCCAGCCGCAAGGGCAGGCCGTCGCGTTCCGCCGTTTCCTCGACAACCAGATGGATCTGCCGCGCCCGCTCGGTGCCGCCGAACTTGGCCGCCAGATAGGCGCTGCGCTCCATGCCGCCCGGCGCCATGTCCGGGTTGAGCTGGAAGGGCTGCCAGCGCAACTCCACCTGGACGCGCGGCCGGTCGGCCAGCGCGCGGGCAAGCCGACGCTTGCCGATGTAGCACCAGGGGCAGATCAGGTCGGCGTAGGTTTCGATCAGCATGGGACCACTATCCCCCATTCCCGCCCCGCCGCGCAACCGCCCTGCCCATGGGGCATCCCGCCGCGTTCGGGCAACCGCCTTTGCAACCCTTTGTTAACCCTTGCCGCCGGAGAGTCGCGGGGTTCCGCGGATGAGCGTCCGCGGCGGTCGGAGGCGTGTGGCAATGGCGAATTCCTATGTGGACGGCAAGGTGCGCGACGCGCTGGTGGCGGCCAAGGGGAGCCGGGCGACCGCGCAGAAGCTTCTGATGGCCTGGGCGGCCGAGGACCCGCAGCTTCTGCTGGGCATTTCGCAGCCTTTTCTGAAGGCCATCGCCGCCGCGGCGATCGAGCGCGGCGTCCGCCCGTCGGCGCCCAGCCGGTCCGCGCCCGCGCAGCCGGGCCGGTCGCGTGGTTCCGCGGATTCGGCGCTGAGCAAGGAGGCGCTGGCCGACGTGCTGAGCCGTCTTGGCCGCGATCCCGGAGAGGACGCACCGGCGCCGCGTGGCCGCGCCGGCGCGCCCGCTCCGGTCAAGTCGGCCACCATGGTGGTTCCCGCCGGCAAGGGCGGGCAGGGCGGCGTCACCCATGAAAAGGCGATGATGACCCTCGCCAAGGCCTTCGTGGCGAAGAAGATGCGCTGAGGACCGACGCGGGGGGGGGGGGCTCCGCCGGGCTTACTGCTCCGCCGTGGTCATCATCCGCTCGATCCAGCCCGGCTGCCGCGGCTCCGGACGAATGTCCGGCGGCGGGCTCGCCAGGGCGGTGTGGCCGTTGCGGTGCGGGTCGGGGATGTGGTGGCAATCCACGTCGGCCAGCGTCTTATAGCAATAGAGGCGGGAGCGGTCGACGTAGACCTTCTCCGGACAATAAACCCCGGACTCGGAGAAGGACACCGAGGAGCAGTCGCGCCCGGTCGCCGCGGACACCAGATGGTCGCCGAGCGTCTTCTTGGTGCTGGTGATGGAGACGAGATCGGCGCCGGCGCTGGCGACCATCATCGGGCCGCTGCAGGCGCCGAGCGGAAGGGCCGCCAGCGCCAGCAGCGCGATTGACCGAGCGAGCCTCATCACCCCTTGCACCCCGTCCCGTGTTCGAGTCCGATTCCAGGCGAACCTCATTAAAAAGCCGTGAATCAACGCAGCAGCGTGCAGATTCGCGACCGGCACTGCACCAGCACGAAGGTGTCCTTGTCCTCGGTGCAGCCCACCTTGAACACCGTCTGACCGGAGCGGCCGGTGACGTAGCTCATCACCTCCACCTTGGCGGGCGTGCAGTTGCCCAGCGACTTCGCGGCCTCCTTCGCCTCGGCCTGCCCGGCGGAGACGTTGGCGGCCTGGACCGTCGGCCACGCCGACAGGCACAGCGCGAGGGCGCCGAAGGCAGCGGGGCGGAAAGCGGGGACGCGCATGGCCGGATCGATGGGCTGGTGGGTGCTGACAGAACTTATGGCACGGGCAACGCGAATTCGGCTGTGCAAAAGTGGTAACCACGGACTCACGCGCTTGTTGCGCGGTCCGCGTGCCGGTGGGACAGGAGGAAGCGCAGCGTCTCCCGCGCGGCGTCCGGCCCCTGCGGGTCGGTGTAGCTGCCGCCCTGGCTGCCGCCGGACCAGGCGTGGCCGCTGCCGTGGACGGTCCACTGCTCGAACAGCGTCGCTCCCTCGCGGTCCTTGTGGATGGTGCGGGTAAAGCCGCGCCCGCCGGGGACCTGTCCGTCCGCGGTCGTCGCGGTCAGCCCCTCCGCGTTGGCGGTGGCCTGGGCCATCACATGATCGGCGTTGCGCGGGTGCACGACCTTGTCCGCGTCGCCATGGAAGACGATGGCCGGAACCACCGGCGCCCCGGCCGCCGGGCGCTGGCCGGGCGAGGAGCCGGCCTTCATCGCCAACAGGGCGGACGGAACGCCGGTCGCCGAGCCGTAGGGCAAGCCGGAATGGACACCCACCGCGGCGAACAGGTCGGGATAGGTGGTCGCCAGGACCATCGCGGCGGAGCCGCCCGCCGAAATTCCGGCGACGTAGACGCGCTGCGGGTCGGCCCCTTGTTCCGCCACGACCTGCCGGGTCGCTCCGGCGATCAGCGCCGGTTCGCCGCGCTCGCGGCGCTGGTGGTCGGGGTTGAACCAGTTCCAGCACTTCTTGTCGTTCGCCGCGGGAGTCTGCGCCGGATAGAGGACGAGGCAGCCGGCCTCTGCGGCCAGCCGGTTCATGCGGGTCCCGACGGCGAAGTCCTCCGGCGACTGGGTGCAGCCGTGCAGCATGACCAGCAGCGGACGCGGTGCCGTCGCGGCTCCCTTCGGCACGAACAGCCGGTAGGCAAGCGAGCCGGAGTCGCCGGTGAAGACCCCGGAGTCCATCGGTTCCGCCAGGGACCCCGGTTTCGGCGGGGGCGGGGGAACGGGCGCGCCGCGGCGGAACAGCTTTCCGGTCAGGCGGCGGAGGAACGCGGCGGCGCGGGCCAGGGCCGGGCGGGGCCGGTTGGTGTCGGTCACGGTCGGCGGCTCCGGGGTGATTTGGGAAGGACGGCGGCGGATGGTACGGGACGGAGGTGGCGGAGGACAACCGGCATGGCGGTTTGCGCCGGGGCTCCAACTGCGCTAACCATCCGGTTCCGCAAAGCCCCCCATAGGCGTCAAGGTGGCCCGACCGTCATGAGCACCGACATCACCCTGGTCCTGGGCGGCGCCCGCTCCGGCAAGAGCCGCTACGCCGAGGGACTGGTGACCGCGTCGCCCGGCCCGCGGGTCTACATTGCCACCGCCCAGATCTGGGACGCCGAGATGGCCGACCGGGTCGCCCGTCACCAGGACGACCGCGGCCCCGGCTGGACGACGGTGGAGGAGCCGCTCGACCTGCCCGGCGCGCTGCGCCGCCACGCCGGTGTCGGAACGGGTGTGCTGGTCGATTGCCTGACGCTGTGGCTGTCCAACCTGATGATGGCCGAGGCCGACGTGCCCGCCCGCGCCGCCGATCTGCTGGCCGCCTTGGCCGGTGTGGAGGGGCGGGTGGTGCTGGTTTCCAACGAGGTGGGGCTGGGCATCGTGCCGGACAATGCGCTGGCCCGCCGCTTCCGCGACCATGCGGGGCGGCTGCATCAGGACATCGCCGCCGTGGCCCATCGGGTGGCCTTCGTTGCCGCCGGGCTGCCGCTGCTGCTGAAGGGAGAGACGCCATGACCGAAGATGCCGACCAGAAGCTTGACGATCAGAACGCGCGCCACGCCGAAAAGATGAAGCGGCGCAAGGCGCTGCACGACCGGGTGGTGGCCAGCAAGACCCAGGAGAAGGGCCTGCTGATGGTCAACACCGGCAACGGCAAGGGCAAGTCCACCGCCGCCTTCGGCCTGATCCTGCGCGCCGCCGGGCATGGCATGCGGGTTGGGGTGGTGCAGTTCGTCAAGGGCGCCTGGTCCACCGGCGAGACGGTGGCGTTGGAGCGATTCGACGACCTCGTGGACTTTTTCACGATGGGTGAGGGCTTCACCTGGGAGACCCAGGACCGCGAGCGCGACATCGCCGCCGCCAAGGCCGCCTGGGCCAAGGCGCAGGAACTCATGGCCGACCCCCAATACAGCCTCGTCGTGCTCGACGAGCTGAACATCGTCCTGCGCATGGGCTACCTGCCGGTCGAGGAGGTGCTGCCGGTGCTGACCGGGCGGCGCGAGGGGTTGCATGTGCTGGTCACCGGCCGCACCGCCAAGCCGGAGCTGATCGAGGCCGCCGATCTCGTGACCGAGATGACGCTGGTCAAGCACCCCTTCCAGGCGGGCATCAAGGCCCAGCCGGGCATCGAGTTCTGAGCCATGGCCGCAGCGAAGACGCCCCCGCGCGCGATCATGCTTCAGGGCACCGGGTCCGACGTCGGCAAGTCGCTGCTGGTGGCCGGGCTGTGCCGGGCGCTGGTGCGCCGCGGCCTGACCGTGCGGCCCTTCAAGCCGCAGAACATGTCCAACAACGCCGCCGTCACCGCCGACGGCGGCGAGATCGGGCGCGCCCAGGCGCTCCAGGCGCGGGCCTGCGGGGTGGCGCCGTCGGTCCACATGAACCCGGTGCTGCTGAAGCCGCAGTCGGACGTCGGCTCCCAGGTGGTGGTGCGCGGCGTCGTGGCGGGCACGGCGCGGGCCGGCGACTACCAGTCGCGCAAGGGGCAGCTCCTCCCCACCGTGCTCGACAGCTTCGAGCGGCTGAAGGCCGAGGCCGACGTGGTGGTGGTCGAGGGGGCGGGCAGCCCGGCCGAGGTCAATCTGCGGGCCGGCGACATCGCCAACATGGGATTCGCCACCGCGGCGGGCGTGCCGGTGGTGCTGGTCGGTGACATCGACCGCGGCGGGGTGATCGCCAGCCTCGTCGGCACCCACGCCCTGATCCCGCCGGAGGAGCGGGCGCTGGTCGCCGGCTTCCTCATCAACAAGTTCCGCGGCGACGTGCGGCTGTTCGACGGCGGCCTGTCGGTCATCGCCGAGCGCACGGGCTGGCCGAGCTTCGGCGTGGTGCCCTGGCTGGCCGACGCCGCCCTGCTGCCGGCGGAGGACGCGGTGGCGCTGGACACCTGGAAGACCCGCGCCGGGGGGCGGCTGCGCGTCGCCGTGCCGATGCTGTCGCGCATCGCCAACTTCGACGATTTCGACCCGCTGGCCCAGGAGCCGGACGTCGCCTTGTCCATGGTGCCGCGCGGCCAGCCGCTGCCGGGTGACGCCGATCTGGTCATCCTGCCGGGCAGCAAGGCGACCATCGCCGATCTGGCGGTGCTGCGCGCCCAGGGCTGGGACGTCGATCTCGCCGCCCATCGCCGGCGCGGCGGTCGGGTTCTGGGCATCTGCGGCGGCTACCAGATGCTCGGCCGGCGAATCGCCGATCCGGACGGCATCGAGGGACCGCCGGGGGAGGCCGAGGGGCTGGGCCTGCTGGAGGTCGACACCGTGCTGAAGGGGCCGAAAGTGCTGGAGGAGGCGAGCGGGGTGGAGACCGCCACCGGGGCCGCGGTCGCCGGCTACGAGATGCACATGGGCCGCACGGAGGGGGCGGACCGCTCCCGCCCGATGCTGACCCTGGCAAACGGGCGGACGGACGGGGCCGTGTCCGCCGACGGGCGGGTGATGGGCTGCTACCTGCATGGCCTGTTCGGAGCGGACGGCTTCCGCGCCGCCTTCCTGGCGGGGCTGGGCGGCGAGACGTCCGGCCAATCCTACGCCGCGACGGTCGAACAGGCGCTCGACCGCATCGCCGTACGGCTGGAGGAGCATGTGGACATCGATGCTCTGCTGGCCGCGGCGCGGTGATGGAAGGCGGGCGTTTCATGAAACCGATTTCATGATCCCGCAACGCTGGGGTCAGGCGGAGGGCGCTAGAACTACAGTCATTGACGACGTTTGATTACTGGCGAGTCATCCACCGGCGGTTCCCGCCGCCGGCCACACACGATCCGGAATGTTCCCGCATACCCTCGGATCGTTTCTTGCGGCGGTGTGCATCGGGTTTTTGCCTTGGATCGGCGTCCCCCGCCCAGGCTTCCCCCCAAACCCCTTGCACACCGCCGTCTTCTTTTCCCCTCCCAGCCATCCTCGGCAAACCGCCGCGCTTGACGCGGAGCCCCCTCGGCGGGCTTGAATGGGTGCCACAGGCCCCGTCGCTCCCCCCTGCCGAGACACCATTCCCGTGCGTCCCGTCGTTCTCTTCCCCCTGTTCCGCCCGGTGACGGCGCTCCCCGGCCTCGGTCCCCGGCTGGGCAAGCTCGTCGAAAAGCTGGCCGGTCCGCAGGTCGTGGACCTGCTGTGGCACCTGCCTTGCGGCGTCATCGACCGTCGCTACGCCCCGAAGATCGCCGAGGCGCCGAACGGGCGGATCGCCACCATGACGGTGCGCATCGATTCGCACGCCGCTCCGCACAATTCCCGCCACCCCTACAAGGTCCGCTGCACCGACGAGACGGGCGTGCTGGAGCTGATCTACTTCCATGTGAAGGGCGATTGGCTGGAACGGCAGATGCCGGTCGGCAAGACGGTGGTGGTGTCCGGCAAGGTGGAGTGGTTCCACGACACGCCGCAGATCACCCACCCCGACGCCGTGGTGCCGCTGGAATCGAAGGACGAGATCGAGGCGGTGGAGCCGGTCTATCCGATGACCGCCGGGCTTCCGGCCAAGACGCTGCGCAAGGCCGTGCGCGCCATGCTGACCGACGTGCCGGAGCTGCCGGAATGGCAGGACGCGGCGTGGCGGTCGCGCAACGGCTGGCCGACGTGGCACGAGTCGATCCGCCGCGCCCACACGCCGGAGGACGAGGCCGACCTAGCCCCGACCAACCCGATCCGCCGCAGGCTGGCCTATGACGAACTGCTGTCGAACCAGCTCGCCCTGACGCTGGTCCGCATCCAGCAGCGCCGCCTGTCGGGCCGCGTCATCCAGGGCGACGGGCGGCTGCGCGCCAAGGTGGCCGCGGCGCTGCCCTTCTCGCTGACCAACTCCCAGGCCACATCCCTTGCGGAGATCTACGAGGACATGGCGGCGGAGCGGCGGATGCTGCGCCTGCTCCAGGGCGACGTCGGCAGCGGCAAGACGGTGGTCGCGCTGATGGCGATGCTGAACGCGGTGGAGGCCGGTCATCAGGCCGCCCTGATGGCGCCGACCGAGATCCTGGCCCGCCAGCACGCCGAAAGCCTCGCCCCGCTGTGCAAGGCGGCGGGGGTGGACCTCGCCCTGCTGACCGGGCGCGACAAGGGCAAGGCGCGGCAGGCGGTGCTGGACCGGCTGGCCTCGGGCGAACTGCCGCTGCTGGTCGGCACCCACGCGCTGTTCCAGGAGGACGTCGCCTTCAAGGACCTCGCCCTGGCGGTGATCGACGAGCAGCACCGCTTTGGCGTCCACCAGCGGCTCCAGCTTTCCGCCAAGGGGCGGGCGGTGGACGTGCTGGTGATGACGGCGACGCCGATCCCGCGCACGCTGACCCTGACCGCCTACGGCGACATGGACGTGTCGCGCCTGACCGAGAAGCCGGCGGGGCGCAAGCCGATCCAGACCGTGACCATCGCGCTCGACCGGCTGGAGGAGGTGGTGCACGGCATCCACCGCAAGGTGCAGGAGGGCGCGCGGGTCTATTGGGTCTGCCCCCTGGTCGACGAATCGGAACAGACCGACCTCGCCGCCGCGACGGAGCGCCATGCCTTCCTGCGCGCCACCTTCGGCGACCGGGTGGGGCTGGTCCACGGCAAGATGCGCGGGCCGGACAAGGACGCGGTGATGGCCGCCTTCCAGGCCGGAAACCTGGACGTCCTGGTCGCCACCACGGTCATCGAGGTCGGCGTGAACGTGCCCGAGGCCACCGTCATGGTGATCGAGCACGCCGAGCGCTTCGGCCTCGCCCAGCTTCACCAGCTCCGCGGCCGGGTGGGGCGCGGCGAAAAGCCGTCCTCCTGCCTGCTGATGTTCGACCCGCAACTGACCGAGACGGCGCGCGCCCGGCTGAAGACGATGCGCGACACCGAGGACGGCTTCGTCATCGCCGAGGAGGATTTGCGGCTGCGCGGCGCCGGCGAGGTGCTGGGCACCCGCCAGTCAGGCCTGCCGGAGTTCCGCATGGCCGATCTGGCGGTGCACGGCGACCTGCTGGCGGCGGCCCGCGACGACGCGAAGCTGATCGTGGATCGTGATCCCGATCTGGCCGGCGAGCGCGGTCAGGCGCTGCGAACGTTGCTGTACCTGTTCGAACGGGACGCGGCGGCCAAGACGTTGCGGTCGGGGTGAGCGATCCTTAAAGGAGTACATATTCAATCAGAATTAGCCAATTTTTTGGCGTTACGAAGTTTTTTTACTATTTCATATTGATCGACTGTATTTTCGGCTCATATTTTTAAATAGAAATGGTAATTGTATGTCTTTCTGTGTGAGTGATGCTCTTTTATTTTAGTGTTCTGCTTTTTGGGGTTATTAAAAATAGTTAGATCGGTAATGATTGGAAATCTAATCATCTAATGTAGCTGAATGTTTGTCTTGATTTTATCGTTTCCTCGATCTACGATTTGGTCGTCATTCTCCGTTTTCTGCAATTGAGAAATGCGCTGACTGCCAATCTTCGTTCGCCACCGCCTTGTGTGGTGGCTTGGAAATGCATGGTCAACCTGGAACCGATTGGCTTCGGGCCGTGGCTGTGTGGGATGGCGCAGTGATTTGGTTCTCCGCAGTCGAGGAACGCGACCATGATCATTTCCGATGTCTCCTCTCCCGTCAGCGGATCGACCCAGCGCGCAACGTCTCCGGTTCCGCCCCCCGCTGTTTCGTCGACGCATGGAACCGGGGCAGGGGTGGCAACGGGCGCTGCCGGACTTACCGACACTGTGTCGTTGAGCCCTCTGGCCTCCTCCTTGCGTGATGAATCCTTGATGGCGTTCAATGCGCTGTCCGCCGAAACACGGACGCAGCTGTCGTCGCTGGTCGACAGCGGCAAGCTGACCGGCGAGGACGTCCACAACGCGCTGAAGCAGCGGCTCAAGGAGTCCCGGCGCACGGCCTACTCGGCGACGTTCCGCATGGCTCACAATGAGAACGCCGCCCTTTTCTCCAACGACGGCACCACGCCGGACGATTTCAGGAAGGCTTTGAGCGCCACCAGTGCGAAGCGGGAAGAGCTTATGGCAAAGCTGTCCTTGTTGGATCAGCGTGGGCAGGGCGGGCCGGAATCGTATGGCGAGATTTCAGCCTCGCTGATGGCGCAGAGCACCAACCCAGCTCTGCTGCGAGCGCAATCCAATGGTCAACGTATAGTCCTGGACCCATTCCAGAGCTTCAGTCTGACGCAGCCCGTCGATTCGCGGATGGCGTACACACGCAAGGAAGGCGATGCGGCCTACAAGTTGAAGGACGCCGGCGTGGATCTGTCGTCCATCGACAGGGCCCTTCGCTCCCTCGGAGAGCGGGACGCGGCATCTCTGATTGCCGAGCGGACGGGGCAGCCCTCCAGCCATACGGTTGCGCAGGACCGTGAATTCTCCGCCGATGAATCGGTCTTTCCGTCGATCTCCTTGCCCGCACCGCAGGGAAGGACGGACGCTCCGGCCATGGGCCAGAGGATTCAAATCAGCGAAGAGGTCAAGGCGGCGTTGGAAGCGCAGGTCAAGAGCGGGCGCGATCCCTTTGAAAACGCGAAAGCCGGCCGCCAATACCGCGAAGGCATCCGGGTGAGCTACTGAGGGACACGCACCGGTCAGGCGCTTTTGCGCTCCCGATCCAGCTTGTGAAGCTGCGGCGGGGGCTTGCGGTCGGGCGGGGTGACGATGCCGCCGGACATCACCAGTTTCAGCCCGTCCTCCACCGTCATGTCGAGAACGGTGACCTCGCGCCGCGGCAGGATCGCCAGATAGCCGGCGGTCGGCGGGGCGCAGGGGATGAAGACGTGGACCATCTCCTCTTCGGAGATCTTCTGGATCTCCGGATGGGCGCCGCCGGTGATGAAGCCCAGCGACCACATGCCGTGGCGCGGGAACTCCACCAGCACCACCTCGCGGAAGGCCTTGGACTTCTTGGCGAGCACCGTCTCGACGATCTGCTTCACCGCCCCGTAGACGGAGCGGACGACCGGCATGCGCTCCACCACGCCCTCGCCGATGCGCACGACCAAGCGCCCGACATAGCCGGCGGCGAAGGCGCCGATCAGGGTCAGCACGATGATCAGCGTCAGCACCCCGATGCCGGGGATCGAGAAGGGCAGGTAATTCTCGGGATTGTAGGCGGAGGGGATCAGCGGGCGCACATGCCCGTCGATGAAGGCCAGCAGCCACCAGCCGAGATAGACCGTGACCGCGATCGGCGCCGTTACCAGAACGCCCGCCAGGAAATAGGCGCGCAGCCGCCCCGTCAGCCCGATGCCGGCGGG
This sequence comes from Azospirillum brasilense, assembly GCF_007827815.1. Taxonomy (GTDB): domain Bacteria; phylum Pseudomonadota; class Alphaproteobacteria; order Azospirillales; family Azospirillaceae; genus Azospirillum; species Azospirillum brasilense_C. Next base: position 222,706 of record NZ_VITH01000008.1, on the reverse strand, counting down.
CCGGTGGGACGTGCTCTCGTCCGCCGCGCTCTGGCTGTCCTGCTCGTTCCGATCCACCGCCCCACCCCCGAAAATCCGACGCCCGCTATAGTGATACAGGACATGGCTCCTGCTCAATCCACAACGACGTATCGGACGGCGGGAAAGAGTCGCCGGGGAGAATGCGAAGGAACCCCCTCCGGGGGGCTGGTCCGCCACCCCCGCGCGCATCACATCGCTGAGAATGACCCATACCCCCCGCATCCTTTCGCTCGCCACGGCTCTGCCGCCCCATCGTCTCGGCCAGGACGAGGCGCTCGGCGTCGCGCGCGCCGTCTTCGGGCCGCGGATGCGCGACTTCGAACGGCTGGTGCCGGTCTTCGCCAACACCGGCATCGAAACCCGCCACGCTGTCATGCCCATCGACTGGTACATGGAGCCGCGCGGCTGGCCGGAGCGCACCGCCGCTTTCCGGGAGGGTGCCCTGGCCTTGCTGGAAGAGGCGGCGGGGCGGGCGCTGGCCCATGCCGGCCTGAAGCCGCAGGACGTGGACGCCATCGTCTGCGCCTCGACCACCGGCATCGCAACGCCCAGCCTGGAGGCGTTGCTGCTGGAGCGCATGGGCTTCCGACCCGACACGGTGCGGCTGCCGCTGTTCGGGTTGGGTTGCGCCGGCGGCGTGCTGGGGCTGACCCGCGCCGGGCAGATCGCCCAGGCGATGGTGGGGCGGACGGTGCTGTTCCTGGTGGTGGAACTCTGCACGCTGGCCTTCCGGTCGGCCGAGGCGACACCGACCAACGTGGTCGCCAGCGCCCTGTTCGCGGACGGTGCCGCCGCGGCGGTGCTGCGCGCCGATGCGGAAGGGGAAGGGCCGCGCCTCGTCGATGGGGCGGAGCACACCTGGCCGGGAACGCAGGACGTGATGGGCTGGCGGGTCGAGGATGACGGCCTCGGCGTGATCTTCAGCCAGAGCATCCCGGCGCTGATCCGCAGCCGGCTCGAGCCAGTGCTCGACGGATTTCTGGAGCGGCGGCGGCTGGCCCGCGGTGACCTCGCCGGGCTGATCGTCCATCCCGGCGGCGCCAAAGTGCTGCACGCCCTGGAGGAGGTTTGCGCCCCGGTGTCCGCCGGGCTGGACGACGCCTGGGCGGTGCTGCGCCGCTGCGGCAACATGTCGGCGGCCAGCGTGATGTTCGTGCTGGAGCGGCGCATCGCCTCCGGTGCCCGCGGCCCCCATCTGACGAGCGCGCTCGGCCCCGGCTTCACCGCGGCGCTGGCCCAGATCGACCTCTAGGAGCTTTGGGAATGGAGACGCTGCCGCTGGGCTGGCCCCACGTCGTTTTGCTGCTCGTCGCGGCCCAGCGCCTGGGCGAACTCGTGGTCGCCCAACGCAACACGCGCCGGCTGCTGGCCAAAGGCGCGCAGGAGGTCGGGGCCGCCCATTACCCGCTGTTCGTCGGGCTGCACGCCGGCTGGCTGGCGCTGCTGTTCGCCGTCGTGCCGGCGGACGCGCCGATCAACGGCTGGCTGCTCGCCCTGTTTGTTCTGCTGCAGGCCGGGCGGGTCTGGGTGATCGCCACGCTGGGGCGGTTCTGGACCACCCGCATCATCACCCTGCCCGGCGCGCCGCTGGTGCGGCGCGGGCCGTTCCGCTGGGTCCGCCACCCCAACTACTTGGTGGTGGCGGGGGAATTGGCCGTTCTGCCCCTGGTCTTCGGGGCGTGGTGGATCGCGGTGCTGGCGACGCTGCTGAACGTGCCTTTGACCCTGCACCGCATCCGTGTCGAGGATGGCGCGCTGTCCGGACGGCGCACGCTCAGGTCAGCAGGAAGCACAGCATCGTGACGCAGCCGGCGATGGCCGCCCCGTCGAGATGGTTGGGGAAGGCGTGCCAGAAGGATTCGCGGGGCTCCGGCTCCTCGCGGTCCATCTCGTCCAGCCACAGGCCGGCGGGCAGGCCGCCGTTGGCGCGCTCCGCCAGGGCGCCGGAGAGATGGGCCATCGAGACGGCCAGATAGCAGAACTTCACGAAGTTCAGGACGAAGTACATCGGCCCGCCGGCCTCGGCGATGGGGTCGGTCACGCCGCCCATGGCCGCCACGGCGGTCGCCATGGCGATGGCCGCGGCGAAAGGAATGGCGACGACCGACAGCAGGCGCTGCGAATCCACGCGGCCGGCGTTGGGGATCAGGCTGCGGGGAACGGGGCCGGAGGGCAGTTGGAACGACATGGCTCTCTCAATTCCGGTGGGCGCGTCCCATCCGTTCTGCCGCCTTCAGGGTTAACGGGACGTTAGCGATACCCGTCGGAGGGAGGAGGTTCCACCTTTGCGCAGCCCCGGCTATTCTGCCCGTCCACGACCACAGGCTGCCGCCTGGCAGCAACTGACGACCGCGCCAACGATCAAGGAGACGCCGTGCCCGCCGACGCTGGACCGTCCCGGCTGGATGGAATCACGCTGCTGAGCCCGCTGTCCGCGGAGGAGCGCGCCGCCGTGGCGCGCCTGTGCCGCTGGCGCCGTTTCCATGCGAACGAGCAGATCATCGACCATCAGGGAGACACGCGGGATGTGGCGTTGGTGGTCGACGGGCGCGTGCGGGTGCTGAGCCATTCGCCGGCGGGCCGCGAGATCAGCTTCGACGACATCGAGGCCGGCGGATTCCTGGGCGAGATGGCGGCCATCGACGGGCTTCCCCGCTCGGCCTCCGCGGTGGCGGTGGAGGAAGGGACGCTGATCGCCTTCCTGGCGCCCCGGCCCTTTCAGGACTTGGTGTCCGGCCATCCGGACCTCGCCATGGCGGTGATGCGGCGGCTGTGCCGGGTCGTCCGCATCGCCACCGACCGGGTGATGGAGCTGTCGACGCTGGGCGCCAACAACCGCGTCCACGCCGAATTGCTGCGGCTCGCCAAGCGGGCGCAGGTGGACGGGCGGACGGCGGTGATCGCGCCGATCCCCGTCCATGCCGACATCGCCAGCCGGGTCAGCACCGCCCGCGAGACGGTCGCCCGCGTGCTGAACGACCTCGCCCGCGATGGGCTGGTGGAGCGCCGGGCCGACGCGCTGGTCGTCCACGACCTGCATCGGTTGGAAGCTCTGGTGGAGGATGTCCGGTCCGGGGCCTGACGGGGCTTCGTCCGGAACCGGCGACTCAGTCGGCGCGCTCCAGAACGGTGAGGATCAGGGCGCGGAGCGATTCGGGATCATAGGGCTTGGGAAGGAAATACCAGCCGGCATCGCGGATTTCCGCCTGGGTGGCCGCGGACTCGTCCCCGGTGGTGATGATGACGGGGAGGGCGGGGCCGAGGTCCGCCAGCACCGTCCGCACCGACTCAGGAGCCTTGCCGTGCCGCCCCAGATGATAGTCGGCGACCAGGATGTCGGGGGGAGCCCCGCCGTTCAGCGCGTCCAGGAGAGCGGCGGGGGTCGGGGCGCTGACCAGCTGCATGCCCCAGTCCTCGAACAGGGTTTCCATGCACAGGCACAGCACCATGTCGTCCTCCATGAGGGCGACCGTCAGTGTGCCGGAGCTTGTGGATCGGCCGGCGAGGGGGGCGTCGGTCATGCGGTATCCAAATGAACAGCGGGGGACCAGTGAAACACAGGACGGCGATGCCGGATGCCCGATACCCCTCGTCCGGCCTGTTCGGGAAAACCGGGGCGGGGTGGCCGCTGTCCGCTCGGTGATCGGTTCACTCAATTATCTGAGCAGGCAATTTAGATTCTATATCGAACAGCGCACCACTGCATTGTCATAGGTTAATCGGAAGAGGATATCTTCGGGGTGCGACGATCGGGTCAGTCCCCCGCGCGCTTGCGGTCGGACTTGGCGTCCAGCGCGTGCTCCAGCTGTTTGGGCGCCTGGATCAGGTGGAGGTACAACTCGTCGAATTGGCCGACGGAGGCGAGTTGCTTCACGTCGTGGACGGTGATCTGCTGGCCCGCCAGGTCGATCAGCCCGATGTCGCGCAGCCGGCGGAGCGTCCGGTTGATGTGAACGATGCTGAGCCCCAGCGCGTCGGCCAGGATCTCCTGGGTGACCGGCAGGGTGAAGCGCCCTTCCTCGACCAGCCCGACGATGCTCAGCCGCCGCAGCAACTCCACGATCAAATGGGCGGTGCGTTCCAGCGCGGTGCGGCGGCCGACGCTGAGCAGCCGTTCGGCGATGATCGCCTCTTCCTTGGCGCCAGACCAGGCAAGGGCGGCGGCCAGACGCGGGAAGAGCTTGAACAGTTCAATGATGCGTTCCGGCTGGAAGTTTGCCACTTCAGCGGGAGTCAGAGTGGTGACGCCATGGTCGGCCGTCTCGAAGAGGTTGCAGTAAAAGCCGATGATGTCCCCTGGCAGGACAAAATTGACCACCTGCCGCCGCCCATCGGGAAGCGCCTTGTGACGGATTGCCCAACCTTTGCGCATCACCCGCACGCAACCGTAGCGTTCCCCCTGCTGAAGAAGATCGGATCGCGAGCCGTGCCTGGTAACATTGCGCTCCAATTCGTTGAGGAAGTTCTTCTCCTCATCTGTCAAGCTCATGTAACTCGTTATCTTGCGCCCCAGTGGAGATGAAGGTATGTTGGCCTGGGCGCGGGTCATTTCTGTTCCAGCCTTTGATCGTCCAATTGTTATGGCCCCGAAGCGAGTGCCACTGCCAGCCCAATTCCGGGCGGCCTCGAACGATTAAGCCAAACGATAAAACCATCTATAACATAGGTTAATGGGGCTTAGATTTTCTCGACCGGACAGGTGAGGGATCATATACAAAACTGTTGGTGGCATTGGCCGTATGGGGTTTTGAACGGCCGGCGGTGGTAACAGATCAGTGCGGGGGGCGGCATGGCGGCGGAGCGGGATGCGGCGGGACTGGCTGCCCTCTCGATTTGTGAATCACTTATGCTCGCACTGGTGGAGCGCGGGGTTCTACGGCTCGAGGAAGCGCATGCCGCGCTTGAGGACGCCGCCGCTGCCCACCAGAATCGCGATCCGAAGGTCGAGGACCCCAATCTGCATCGTTTGGCGCTGCAGATTGTCGAGCGCCTGATGATCCAGGTGAACGCCACCCATCCCGCGTCGGCGCAAATTGCGGTCGGCCAGATGGCGGACAGCGGTTCCCAGGACTGAGCAAGCGTGGGGCGGGCCGGACGGGCGATCAGCCAGTCGGGCGATCAGCCGCATCGACAAAACGAAGAGAGCCCCGCCATCGACTGGCGGGGCTCTCTTCGTTTCGCCGTGCGACGGTTGGGAGCGGTCAGTCCGCTCCGGCCCCGGCGGTTTCGGTCGGCTGCGGACGCTGCTTGCCCAACCCGATGTTCGGGAACGCATTGATCAGCGCCGTGATGAAGGCCGACAGGTAGGGCAGGGACTGCACGACCAGCAGGCCCGACCACATGAAGGCGTCGCGGTTCTCGTGGCCGAACACCAGCACGATGGCCAGAGCGGCGCCCCACAGGCCCAGCAGCAGCGCGATCTCCTCCCGCGCCATCAGGAAGGCCTGCATCAGCGCCGGCTGGTTCTCGCACTTCGGCGTGCGGACAAAGGGACGTCCAGAGGTGAGCATGCCCAGCCACATGGCACGGCCGACCGTGTGGGTCAGCGCCATGCCGGCGATGGCCGCCCCCACCTTGTCCCAGAATCCGCACTTCACCCGCGCCTCGTACAGCCAGAGCGAGGCGCCGACCTTGAAGGCGAAGACGCTGAGCGTCGGGATCATGAAGACGCTGGGCGGAAACTCGAAATATTTCGGGAAGGCGAGCAGGCCGATCGACCAGATGATGCCGGCGATGCCGAAGATCATGTGGGCGGCGTCGGCGAACCAGGGCAGCCAGCCGGTGATGAAATGGTACTTCTGCCCAGCGGTCAGGCGCGGGCCGCCCGGCAGCAGGTCGCGCCAGTGATGCTTGAGGATCTGCACGGCGCCGTAGGCCCAGCGGAAGCGCTGCGTTTTGTAGGCGGAGAAGCTGTCGGGGACGAGGCCCTTGCCGTAGCTCTCCGGCATGTAGACGGCTTCGTACTTGTGCTCGAACAGGCGCAGGCCGAGGTCGGCGTCCTCGGTGATGCACCACTCGCCCCAGCGGCCGACCTCCTCCAGCGCCGACTTGCGGATGATGGTCATGGTGCCGTGCTGGATGATCGCGTTGCGCTCGTTGCGCTGAATCATGCCGATGTGGAAGAAGCCAGCGTATTCCCAGTTGATCATCCGCTGGAACAGGTCGTGGCTCCAGTCCCGGTAATCCTGCGGCGACTGCACGAAGCCGACCTCGGGCCGGTCGAAGTGCGGGATGGTCGCCTTCAGCCAGTCTGGATGGACCTGATAGTCGCTGTCGATGACGGCGATGTGCTGGGCGTCCGGCGCCGTCTGGGCGAGGCCGAAGTTCAGCGCGCCGGCCTTGAAGCCCGGCCAGTTGTCCAGGTGGAAGAAGCGGAACTTCGGCCCCAGCTTGCGACAGTACTCCTCGACCGGGCGCCACACTGCCGGGTCCTTGGTGTTGTTGTCGAGCAGCAGGACCTCGTAGTTCGGGTAGTCCAGCCGGGCCAGCGCGTCCAGAGTCTCCATGACCATGTGCGGCGGCTCGTTGTAGCAGGGCACATGGATGGAGACCTTCGGCGCGTTGGGCAGGGGCGCGGCCGAGCAGGGCTGGAACTTGCGCTTGAAGCGGTCCTGCCAGACGACCTCGGTCAGCTCCAGCCCGTCGATCAGCATGACCGCGAGCAGGACGAGCTGGCAGAAGACCAGGATGCCCCAGGCGATTTCCGTGGTGGTGGCGAGGCCGGCGACGCTGGCCGCCGTGAAGGTGAAGACCAGAACCGACGACACGCCCTGGATCATCGCGCCGTAGAAGACCTGCCCGCCGAACTTCAGGTCGCCGCCGCGGCGCCACAGGAAGAAGACGAGCGGCAGGAAGCCCACCGCGATGGAGATGCCGCAGAGCAGCGGCCAGTTCCGCAGCTCCGTCACCTCGCCGATCATCGGGAACTTCGGCTTGCGCCACGCGTCCCACAGGCCCCAGCTGGTGCCGGCGGTGCCTTCGATCTCCCGCTTCCAGGGCTGGTCGAAGGCTTCCATGATGAAGTAGTCGAGCTTGTTCTGCGCCGCGACGTTCAGGAAGGTGCGGATGAACTTGGCCTGGTTGACCTGGCTCGCCTCGGCGCCGCGGCGCCACGGGCCGTCGGCCGGCCAGCCGATTTCCGAGATCAGGATGTGCTTGTTCGGAAACTTGGTCTTCAGCTCGTTGTAGCGGAACATGGCGTAATCGACCGACTGGTCGGCGGGCACGCCTTCCCAGTAGGGCAGCAGATGGACGGCCAGGAAGTCCACCGCGTCGGCCAGTTCCGGATGCTCCAGCCAGACGTGCCACGGCTCCGCGGTGGAGACCGGGACGTTGACCTTCTTCTTCACCCGCTTGATGTATTCGATGGCCTGCGGAACGGTGATGTCGGCGCGCAGGATCGCCTCGTTGCCGACCAGGACGCGGCGGACGTTGTTGTTGTCGCGCGCCAGCTTGATCAGGCCGTTGATCTCCGGCTCGTCGATCTCCGGCTTGCCGGCGATCCAGGCGCCCGCGGTGATCGGAATCCCGTACTTGCGGGCGATGGGCGCCGTCTGCTCCGACCCGTCGGTGGTGGAGTAGATGCGCACGCCCTTGACTGACCCCTCCAGGGCCTTCATGTCCTTCTCGATGTCCTCCGCCGAGGCCTTGTCGCCCTTGGACGGGCTCTTGTCCGGGTGGAAGGGCGTGTAACCGACGCCGCTGATGGCGCCGCCCCAGGACCGTTCGGCGACGGGGCGGTTCCACAGCGCCCAGACTCCGATGTTGCCCAGGATCACGAGAAGAAGAGCCGCGATCGCCGACTTGCGCATGACCGTCTTTCTTTGTCCCAAACGTCTGCCGGCCGTCCTGGCTTGGTCCGCCCCGGCCGGGCATCTTTCAATTCAGCGAAGGGGTTCCACCGGGCCGGCACGCAGGGGGACTCGCCGCCCCGACACCGCCTTCGGACCGAACACCCGAACCCACCACCCTGGTTGCAGGACACGCCTCAATCCGCCGCGCGATCCGTATAAGCCGGAGGACCGAACGCCTCCGACCGGAACATCACCGGACCGAATAAAGATCGTGCGGCAGTTTATACATTTTTCCCAGTCCCGCAACCATTCCCACTCCGACGCGCCGGTGCCCAGACCTGCAGCGGCGGCAATCCCCATTGGACGAAGGCCCCTCTGGACGAACGCGCCACGTGGGCGTTTTCTTCCGCGGACGCCGCAAGGAAGACCTTACGGGCCGAAGGGAAGACAGCACAGGAAAGACACGGGACCCCATGACGATGTTCCATCTGCACGACCGTTTGCAGGCCGATACCGCCCCGATCGCCGAATGGCCGCTGTGCCGCGTCCTCCTGATGGACAACCGGGTGTGGCCATGGCTGATCCTGGTCCCCGCCCGGCATGATCTGACGGAGATCCACCAACTGCCCCGTGAGGACCAGCACCGGCTGGTGGACGAGATCGCCCGGGCGTCGCGCACGCTGGAAACCCTGTTCAGCCCGGACAAGATCAACGTCGGGGCTCTGGGCAATCTGGTTCCGCAGCTTCATATCCATGTCATTGCCCGCTCCAAGGAGGACCCGGCGTGGCCGGGGCCGGTGTGGGGGTCGGGCTTCGCGGAGCGCTACAGCCCGGAGGAGCGGGACAGCCTTATCCGAAAGATCGGGGCAGGGTTGGGCCAAAAGTGAGGCCCGGCGAAACCGAACGCGACGGCTCCCTCTCCCTTTGCGGCCAAGCGGAGGCGTGACGTTTCGCAGACTGCCCTGTTTATGCTCCCTGAAACATTCACCGATCAAAGGAGAGGGCACCATGAACACCGATCGCATCACGGGTGCCGGCAAGGAGCTGAAGGGCGAAGTCAAGAAGCAGGCCGGCGACCTGACCGGCAATCAGGATCTGAAGGACGAGGGCCGCGCCGACAAGGCCGAAGGCAAGCTGGACAAGGTCGTCGGCAAGGTGAAGGACATCCTCAAAGGCGACAAGTGATGGGCACGGAGGAGCGGGGGCATCGCAAGGACGATGCCCCGTCCGACGCCGCCCAGCGGATCGAGGACAAGCTCATCGAGGAAACCGGGCAGGCCTCGGGCGACCCCGACAAGCCGGTCCAGGAGAAGTTCGACGAATTGGGCGAGAAGCCCGATATCAAGAAGAAGAGCTTGCGGGACTAGGAATCGCCCCCTCCCAACCGGGAGGGGGTTTTTCTTTAGCCCTCGCCGGTAATCTGCGCCTCGACCCGCACCGGGAAGGTGACCGAGTTGGCGATGAAGCACTTCTCGTGGGCCTCATGGTGCAGGGCCACGGCCTTCGCGGAATCGCTGCCGGCGGCCAGCGTGACCTGCGGGCGCAGGACCACCTCAGTGAAGCGGCCGCCGCCGGAGGCGTCCTCCGCCATGGTGCCGCTCGCCGGGTCGCTGTAGGCGGTCACCGTGACGCCGTTCACCGCGCACAGGTGCAGGTACCACAGCATGTGGCAGGCCGAGAGCGAGGCCACGAGCATGTCCTCGGGATTGTAGCGCGCGGGATCGCCGCGGAAGGCCGGGTCGGACGAGCCGGGGATCGGCGGCTTGCCGGGGGCCATGATCTCGAGGTCACGGCTGTAGGCTTTGTAGCCAGCGGTTCCGCTTCCCTGGTTGCCCGTCCAGGTGACCGTCGTGTCGTACCGGTGTTCGCGCCCTGACATTGGTCCCTCCGGAGGTGTTTCCGGGAGGGTAACCGCGAACAATGGTGCTGAAAAGAAAACGGGCCATAAAAAAAGCGGGAGGGCCGAAGCCCTCCCGCGATCTCAATGCAGAGCTGCCGTAAGGCTTGCGCCTCAGCTGGCTTCCGCCGCGCGGGCGTGACGCTTGCGCTCGTTCGGGTCGAGGTAGCGCTTGCGCAGGCGGATGGACTTCGGCGTCACCTCCACCAGCTCGTCGTCGCCGATGTAGGACAGGGCGCGCTCCAGCGTCATCTGGATCGGCGGGGTCAGGCGGACCGCCTCGTCCTTGCTGGTGGTGCGGATGTTGGTGAGCTGCTTGCCCTTGATGACGTTGACCTCGAGGTCGTTGCCGCGGGTGTGCTCACCGATGATCATGCCCTGATAGACCGGAACGCCCGGATCGATCAGCATCGGGCCGCGATCCTCCAGGTTCCACAGCGCGTAGGCGACCGCGGTGCCGTCGGCGTTGGAGATCAGCACGCCGGTGCGCCGGCCGGCGATCGTGCCCTTGTAGGGGGCGTAGCCGTGGAACAGCCGGTTCATGATGCCGGTGCCGCGGGTGTCGGTCAGGAACTCGCCCTGGTAACCGATCAGGCCGCGCGACGGGGCGTGGAAGACGATGCGGGTCTTGTTGCCGCCCGACGGTCGCATCTCGATGAGGTCCGCCTTGCGCTCCGCCATCTTCTGCACGACGGTGCCGGAGAACTCCTCGTCCACGTCGACGACGACTTCCTCGATCGGCTCCAGGCGCTGGCCGTTCAGCGGGTCGGTCTTGAACAGCACGCGCGGGCGGCTGATGGCCAGCTCGTAGCCCTCGCGGCGCATCGTCTCGATCAGGATGCCGAGCTGCAGTTCGCCGCGGCCCGCCACCTCGAAGGCGTCGCCGCCCTCGGTGTCGGAGATGCGCAGCGCCACGTTGCCTTCGGCCTCGCGGAACAGGCGGTCGCGGATCATGCGGCTGGTGACCTTGTCGCCCTCGCGGCCGGCCAGCGGGCTGTCGTTGACCGAGAAGGTCATCGCCAGGGTCGGCGGGTCGATCGGCTGGGCGTTCAGCGGCTCGGCGACTTCCGGCGCGCAGATGGTGTCGGCCACGGTGGTGGTGGTCAGGCCGGCCAGGGCGACGATGTCGCCGGCGTGCGCCTCGTCCACCGGAACGCGCTCAAGGCCGCGGAAGGCCAGCACCTTGCTGATGCGGGCGTTTTCGATCAGCTTGCCGTCGCGGCTCAGCGACTTGATGGCCATGTTGACCTTGACGCTGCCGGTCTGGATGCGGCCGGTCAGGATGCGGCCCAGATAGGGGTTCGCCTCCAGCGTGGTCGCCAGCATGGCGAAGGGCAGGTCCTCTTCCACCTTGGGCGGCGGGACGTGGTCGCGGATCAGCTCGAACAGCGGGGTCAGCGTCTCGCGGGCGCCGTTCTCCAGGTCCGTGGTCGCCCAGCCGTTGCGGCCCGAGGCGAACAGGGTCGGGAAGTCGAGCTGCTCGTTCGAGGCGTCGAGCGAGGCGAACAGGTCGAACACCTCGTCGTGCACCTCGTGCGGACGGCCGTCGGGACGGTCCACCTTGTTGATGACGACGATCGGGCGCAGGCCCAGCTTCAGCGCCTTGCCCAGCACGAACTTGGTCTGCGGCAGCGGCCCTTCGGCGGCGTCGCAGAGCAGGACCACGCCGTCCACCATGGAGAGGATGCGCTCGACTTCGCCGCCGAAATCGGCGTGGCCGGGGGTGTCCACGATGTTGATGCGCAGGTCGTTCCACAGGACCGACGTGCACTTGGCCAGGATGGTGATGCCGCGCTCGCGCTCCAGGTCGTTGGAGTCCATGGCGCGTTCGGCGACCTGCTGGTTCTCGCGGAACGAACCGGCCTGCTTGAGGAGCTGATCGACCAGGGTCGTCTTGCCGTGGTCGACGTGCGCGATGATGGCGACGTTACGAAGATTCATGTGTCGGGGACTCTTAAATCCGCTTGGGGCTTCCGTTGCGCAATGCCGCCCCGACACCGCGGCTCGTCGGCCGCGCACAACAAAAAAACCCTCCGAAATTGGTCGGGGGGCTCTGCCGGGGAAACTGTTGCGACGCAATATAATGATCCGGCTTCATAACGCAAGCGGCGAGGTGAGGGAAACTCGCCCAAAGCGCCTATGCGGAATTTCCTTGCGTCACAGCGACCGAATCATTGGCGTCTGGAACAAGGAATCTTACATGGTCGGTTGATGACCCGCCGCGTTTCCGCTTCCCGCCTCGCCATCCTCCTCCTGTCCAGCGCGCTCGTCGCCGTGCCGGGCGACCCGTCGCGCGCGCAGGACCCGGCGCCGGACCCGGTTCAGGAGGCCGCTCCGCCGCCCGCGGCGCCGGACGGCTCCGCGCCGGACGATCCCACGCCCAACGCCCCCGGCCCGCAAATCCCCTATGAGGTGGAGTTCACCGGGATGGAGGACGACGAGCTGCGCGACCTGCTGCGCGACAGCTCCTCGCTGGTCAGCCTGAAGGGCGATCCGCCACCGTCGGTGCTGGGGCTGGAACGGCGTGCCGACAGCGACCGGGAGCGCCTGCAGACGGCGCTGCGTTCCGCCGGCTTCTACGACGCGGTGCTCGACATCCGGGTGGACGCGGCCCAGACGCCGGCCAAGGTGACCGTGGCGGTGACGCCGGGTACGGCCTACCGCTTCAAGACCATCACCATCGCCTCCACCGACGGCGCGCCGCTGCCGGGCGGCGACGTGACGCCGGCCGACATCGGCCTGCCGGTGGGGGAGCGGGCGCGGGCGCCGCAGGTGGTCGACGCCCAGTCCGCTCTGCTGCGCCGGATGACCGACCGCGGCCACCCCTTCGCCACCGTCGCCGAGCGGCGGGTGGTGGTGGATCACGACGACCACAGCATGGACGTCACCTATTCGGTCGATCCCGGCCCGCTGGTGATGTTCGGCGACACCAAAATCGACGGGCTGGCCAGCGTCGACGAGACGCTGATCCGCGGGCGCCTGCCCTGGAAACAGGGCGACATTTACAGCCCGGCCAAGGTCGACCGGGCGCGCCAGCAGATCGCCCAACTCGACGTGTTCGACACCGTGCGGGTGCGGCTGGCCGAGGAGCCGGGGCCGGGCGGCGTCACGCCGGTGGACGTGACCCTGGCCGAGAAGCTGCACCGCTTCATCGGGGCCAGCGCCTTCTACTCGTCGGAGGATGGCGTGGGCGGCTCGGCCTATTGGGGCCACCGCAACCTGTTCGGCGGGGCGGAGCGGCTGCGGCTGGGCGTCGAGGTGGGGCGAATCGGCGGCGACAACGGCGCCGCGCAGGGACCGCGCGGCAGCCTGGACCTGCCGGACATCCGCCTGTCGGCCAATTTCCGCAAGCCCGATTTCCTGGCGCCGCGCCAGTCGCTGATCCTGGATTTCCAGGTCGCGTCGGAGCAGCCGCCGGCCTACGACCGCGTCGCCACCATCGGCTCGGCCTCGCTGGAGCGGCAGGTGACCGACCAGCTCAAAGTCTCCTACGGCGTGTCGGGAGAACGCGGGCGGGTGCGCTCCAACCTGCGGGAGTATCAGACCGGATTCATCGGCGTGCCGCTGGGCGTCGCCTGGGACGGCTCGGACAACCTGCTGAACCCGTCCAGGGGCTACCGCGCCTCGCTGCTTGCCACCCCCTGGTTCCCCTACGCCGGGGATACGGACTCGATCTTCACCAGCTTCCAGATCAACGCGTCGGCCTACCGCGACCTGTCCGACGACGGGCGCTACGTCGCGGCGGCGCGCATCGGAGTCGGCAGCACGGTGGGAGCCTCCCTGGACCAGGTTCCGCCGGACCACCGCTTCTATGCGGGCGGCGGCGGGTCGGTGCGCGGCTACGGCTTCCAGAAGGCCGGACCGCGCGACATCTACGGCGACCCGACCGGCGGACGCTCGCTGTTCGAAGCCGGCTTGGAACTGCGCGTCAAGGTGACGGAGACCGTCGGCATCGTGCCCTTCGTCGACGCCGGCACCGTCTTCGACAGCGCCTTCCCGGACTTCAAGGAGCCGCTGAAGGTCGGCGCGGGCATCGGCGCCCGCTACTACACCGATTTCGGGCCGCTGCGCGCCGACGTCGCCTTCCCGCTGAACGCAGACTCCGGCGATGCGAAGTGGCAGCTCTACCTCAGTCTGGGTCAGGCTTTCTGATTCGTCCTTTCAACCGGTGATGCCGGTTCGGGTCGCATTTTTGCCACTTGGATCGGGATCGCCCATGCTCTTTCCCGTTATACCATTCGGGGAATGCCGCAACGGGGTGCGTGGTGTCGGTTTTGCGTCGTCTGATCGTCCTTCTTCTGGCCATCACTGTCCTCAGCGGGGCGGTCCTGACGGAGGCCGCCCGCGCGGCCGACACCGACGGGGGCGGCTGGGGTCCGGCCAACGCCGTCCGGCGCTGGATCGCCCAGACCATCGAGAAGGCGGTCAACGGTCCGGACCTTCAGGTCAAGATCGGCACCATCGGTGGCGCGGTGCCCGTCAACTTCACGATCTCCGACGTCACCGTCGCCGACCGCGAGGGTGTGTGGCTGCGGCTGGAGGACCTGCGCGTCAACCTCGCCCCGACCGCGCTGCTGACCGGGCGGGCCAAGGCCGACGCCATCGAGGCGCAGCGCGTCGTCGTCGAGCGCGCGCCGCTGCCCGCCGAAGGGCCGGAGCCGCCACCTGACCAGGGGCCGACCTCCCTGCTGCCCAGCCTGCCGGTGGGCGTCGCCGTGGACAAGCTGGCCATCGCCGAGCTGGTCCTGGCCGAGCCGCTGATCGGGCAGGAGGCGCGGCTGAAGATCGACGGGTCGCTCGACCTCGCGTCCGGCGGGTCGTCGCTGGAGGCGCATCTGAACGTGGACCGTCTCGGCGAACAGCCGGGCACGGTGGCGCTCGACGTCGCCTTCAACCCCGACGACAAGCGGCTCGACCTGAATCTGAAGGCGTCGGAGCCGGCGGGCGGGCTGATCGCCACCGCGCTGAACATCCCCGGTGCACCGCCGGTCAGCGCGTCGCTGGACGGGCAGGGCTCGCTGGACGATTGGAAGGGCACCTTCACCGCGGCGGCGGAGAACGCCGCCCGGCTGGCCGCCGACGCGACGATCAAGGCGGTGCCGGAGGGGCACGCCGTGACACTCGCGGCGACCGGCGACGTGGCGTCACTGCTCGGCCCCGACATCGCGCCGCTGGCCGGCCCGCAGCCGGCGCTCAAGGGCACGGTGGTGGTCGCTCCGGACGGCGCCCTGACCCTGCAGCCGGTGGCCGTCGAGACCGCCGCCGCCACGGCCAACCTCTCGGGCCGCGTCGGCGCTGACCGCCGCAGCCTCGACCTGCGCTACGAGGTGCAGGCCGGGCCGGACTCCACCCTGCACGGCTTCGCCCCCGGCATCGCCTGGCGGGAAGGCACCGTGTCGGGCACCGCCCAGGGCACGCTGGACGCGCTGACCGTGGTGGTGGAAGGGCTGATCCGCGACCTCGCCGCCGACGATCCCGCCCTGGCCTCGGTCGCCGGGCCGGAGGTGCGGCTGGACGGGCGGGCGCGGATCAACGCCGACACCGGCGCGGTGGGGATCGACGGGGTGACCCTGACCACCGCGGCGGCCAGCGTTGGAGCGCAGGGCAGCGTGACCGGTTGGGGCCAGACCGCCGACGTGACGGTGTCGCTGAACGCCGACGACCTGTCGCGCCTCTCCGCCCTTGCCGGGCAGCCTTTGGCCGGCTCGCTGGCCCTGGCCGGGCCGGTGCGCCGGCAGGAGGACGGCACGCTGACGGCCGGTCTCAGCGGCGCGCTGCGCGGCCTGCAGACCGGAACGCCGGCCGACGGCGTGCTCGGCCGCGACGTCAGCCTGGGCGCCCAGGCGGTGATGGAGCCGGGCGGCGCCATGCGCCTCACCGACCTGACGGTGGATGGCCGCAACGGGCGACTGACCGGTGCCGCGGCCTTGGTGGATGGGGCCGTGGACGCGAAGACCCGCTTGGAGATCGCCGACCTCGCCCCGGTGGGCACCGCCGCCGGCACGGAGATGGCCGGCGGCCTGACGCTCGACGCGACGGCGAAAGGCCCGTTGGACAAGCTGGTGGCCGAGGCGGCGCTGCACGCGCGGAACCTCGCCGTGCAGGGGCGCCGCTTCGGCGACACGCGGCTGAACGCCACCGCCCAGAATTTGCCGGGCGCCCCGCAGGGGCGCGTGTCGGCCCGCACCGAACTGGCTGGCGCCGGCCTGACCGCGGACGCCGCCTACGCGCTGGAGGGGCAGGCGCTGCGCATCAGCGACCTCGCCGTGGCGAACGGGCCGAACCGGATCACCGGTGCGGTGCGCGTTGCGCTCGACGCCATGACCGCGACCGGCAAGCTCGACGGCAACCTGCCGCAGCTTCAGGCCCTGTCGGAGCTGGCCGGCGTGCCGCTCACCGGGGCGGCGGGCTTTACCGTTGCGCTCGACGCGCCGAACGGCAAGCAGGCGGCCAACCTGGCCGCCAACGCCACCAACCTCCGCGTCGAGGGGGAGGGCGGTCCGCTGTTCGCCGCGCGCCGCCTGACCGCCAACGCCGACGTCGCCGACGCGCTGGGCAACGCCAGCGGCAAGGCGCGGGTGGAGCTTCAGGACGGGGCCGCCGCCGGCAACGACTTGGCCCGTGTGACCGCCAGCGTGGACGGCTCGCTCGCCAAGGCGGCCTTCCGGGCGGAAGCCGCCGGCGCCGGGCGCGACCCGCTGGGGCTCGATCTGGCCGGCGAATTCACCCAGAACGGCGCGCTGAACCGCATCCGGCTGGACCGGCTCCAGGGCCGCTACAGCGGCGAATCCTTCCGGCTGACCCAGCCCGCCGCCATCGCCCTGGGCGAGCGGCGCTACGAGGTCTCCGGCCTGCGGCTGGTCAGCGGCAACGCCCAGCTCGCCGCCGATCTCGGCCTGAACGGAGAGCGGCTGTCGGGCGAGCTGCGGCTCGACCGCGTGCCGATGGCGCTGGCCCGGCTGGCCAACCCGACCCTGCGGCTGGACGGCACGCTGAACGCCCAGGCGACGCTCGGCGGCACCGTCCGCCGTCCGCAGGCCGACGCCACGCTGCGCATCGCCAACCTGAAGGCGCAGCAGACCACCCAGGCCGGCGTGCCGGGCCTGAACGCCACGGTCAACGCGCGCTGGCGGGAGGCCCGCCTGTCGGTGGATGGCGACGTCGCCACCAGCAACAACGCGGGCCGGGTGACCCTGACCGCCGCCGCACCGCTGGCGATGGACCCGGACACGCTGGCCTTCTCGGTGCCGGAGCGCGGCCGGCTGGAGGCGGCGCTGCGCGGCGCCATCGACGCCTCGCTCGCCAACGACCTGCTGGCGGCCAGCGGCGACCGGGCGCGCGGCACGCTGCGGCTGGACGTCAGCGTCGACGGCACGGTGGCGGCCCCCCGGCTGGGCGGCACGGTGACCCTGGCCAACGGACGCTACGAGAACCGGGCGAGCGGCGCCATCATCAGCAACATCGACGCCCGCATCGTCGGCGACGGCGACGTCTTCACCATCCAGAGCTTCCGCGGGCGGACCACCAACGGCGGCGAGATCAGCGCCCGCGGCGTGATCCGTCCCGCCGCCGCGGACCCGCAGCAGCAGCTCGACCTCGCCATCCAGGCCGACCGGGCCCGGCTGGTGCAGAACGATCTGGCGGTGGTCACCCTCGGCACCAATCTGACGCTGACCGGCAGCTTCCTGAATCCGCGTCTCGCCGGTCCTGTGCGGATCGAGCGGGCGGAAATCCAGATCCCCAACCAGACCCCGCCCAATGTGGTTGACCTGAAGGTCGTCGAGGTCGGCAAGGGCCGCAAGGCGCAGCCGGTCAGCCTGAAGAACGGGCCGGCTGGAAACGGGCCGGCGGCGCCGGAACCGGCCTTCGCGATGATCCTCGACCTGACGATCAACGCGCAGAACCAGATCTTCGTCCGGGGCCGCGGGTTGGAGGCGGAGTTCGCCGGCCAGCTCACCGTCACCGGCACCTCCAGCCAGCCGCTGGTCGGTGGGCGGCTGAACATGCTGAAAGGCGAATTGGACCTTCTCGCCAAGACCTTCGTCTTCAAGCGCGGCATCATCGAGTTCGACGGGGGACCCACCATCGACCCGCGGCTGGATTTCCTGGCGGAGGCTACGGCCAACGACGTGACCGCCCAGGTCCTCGTCACCGGCACTGCCGGGCAGCCGAAGCTGGAACTGACCTCCCCGCAAGGGCTGCCGCAGGACGAGGTGCTGTCCGCCGTGCTGTTCGGGAAGTCGGTCGGCAACCTGAACGCGGTGGAGGCGGTCCAGCTCGCGCAATCCGCGGCGACCCTGGCCGGCTTCGGCGGTGGCGGGCCCGGCCTGCTCGGCAATCTGCGTCGCGGTCTCGGCGTCGACCGGCTGGAGTTCACCGGCGGTGCCGACGGCAAGGGCGGGGCGGTGGAAGCCGGGCGCTACGTCAGCGACCGCGTCTATGTCGGGGTGGAGCAGGGCATCGGCGCGAACCAGAGCCGCGCCACGGTCGAGGTCGACATCACCAAGAACATCAAGGCCCAGGCCGACGTCGGCGCGGATTCCGACACCCGTGTCGGCGTCAAGTGGGAGTGGAACTACTAGGCGTCGCCCGCCTTTCTGCGGTCCATGCGCGGCGTTCGGGCGCTGGTCATCGGCGCAAGAGCCCCCATATCGAACAAGGATGAAGGCCGCGCCGCCAAGGCTCCGGTCATCGGCGAAGGGGGAGCGGTGCGCGCTGCCAGAAGGATTCCCTACGTCAACCAGGGCATCGTCATGGCCTGCACGCTGGCCTTCGTGCTGGGCGTGCCGCCGGAATCCCTCGCCTTCGTCCCCGCCTATTTCTTCGGAACGGTGGAGACGGCGGGGCCGCTGCCGAGTTGGGCGGTGTGGCGCGGTCTGTTCGGCCATGTCCTGATCCACAGCGACATCGTGCATCTGGTCAGCAACATGCTGGCGCTCTGGGCCTTCGGCGGAGCGGTCGAGCTGGCGATGGGCAGCCTGCGCTACCTGCTGTTCTTCCTGCTGTGCGCCGCGTCGGGGGCCGTGGTCGAGGGGGCGTTGGCCGTCGATCCCATGGCGCCGCTGGTCGGGGCGAGCGGGGGCATTTGCGGGGTGATGGGCGCCTTCCTGCTGCTGCATCCGCAGGCCACCCTCGGCGTGACGCCCGGGCCGCGCGTTCCGGCCTCCTTCGTGGTGGGCAGCTTCCTGGCGATCAACGTGGCGATGACGCTGATGCCGCCGTCCCCGGACTCCAGCCTGGGCGACGTGGCCTGGGCGGCCCATTTGGGCGGGTTCGGCGCGGGGATGGCGCTGGTCGCCTTGTTCCGCCGCCCCGGCGTGGCGCTGTGGAGCGTGGCGCGCCTCAGCACCGCGGCGAAGGCCGCCGTCTATCTGACGCTGGTCGTGGTTCTGCTCCGCACCCTGTGACGGTCCCTGCCGTGACCGTTGCCTTTGCCGGGCCGGGGCGGAATACTGCGCCCTCCATTGACGGAGGCATGTGACTATGGCGGAAACCGGGTCCGCGCCGGTGCTCGGCGTGATCGGCGGCAGCGGCGTCTACGACATCGACGGGCTGGAGAACCAGCGCTGGGTGAAGGTGGAGACGCCCTTCGGCGACCCGTCGGACGAGCTGCTGACGGGCGAGCTGAACGGCCAGACGCTGGTCTTCCTGCCGCGCCATGGCCGCGGCCACCGCATCCCGCCGTCGGAGCTAAACTTCCGCGCCAACATCTACGCGCTGAAGGCGCTTGGCGTGACCGAGATTCTGTCGGTGTCCGCCGTCGGCTCGCTGAAGGAGCATCTGCCGCCGGGCACCTTCGTGGTGATCGACCAGTTCGTCGATCGCACCTTCGCCCGCAACAAGAGCTTCTTCGGCACCGGTCTGGTGGCGCATGTGGCGTTGGGCCATCCGGTCTGCGGGCGGATGGGCGACCTGATCGAGGAGGCGTTGGTCGAGTTGAAGGTCCCGCACCAGCGTCGCGGCACCTACATGGTCATGGAGGGCCCTCAGTTCTCGACCAAGGCCGAGTCCGAGCTGTACCGGAGCTGGGGCTGCGACGTCATCGGCATGACCAACATGCCAGAGGCCAAACTCGCCCGCGAGGCGGAGATGTGCTACGCGACCGTCGCCATGGTCACCGACTTCGACTGCTGGCATCCGGACCATGACCACGTCACCGTCGACGCCGTCATCCGGGTGGTGGTCGCCAACGCCGGCAAGGCGCGGTCGCTGGTCAGGACGCTCGCTCCGAAGCTCCAGGTGCGCGACGGGCTGTGCGCCCAGGGCTGCCACACCGCGCTCGACCACGCGATCATGACCGCGCCGGACAAGCGCGACCCGGAGATGCTGAGAAATCTCGGCATCATCCTCGCCCGCGCGCTGGGCTGAGGACGCCAACGCAAAAAGCCGCGGGACCCGGCGTGCGTCCGGGTCCCGCGGCTTTTTACTTTGGATCGCTTGGAAGGGGATCGGGCGGAAGGCCTCAGTGGCGGGTGCGCGCCGGGGTCACGTAGACGCCGTCCCAATCGACGCCGAACAGCGCGTCGTCGCCGGCTTCTTCCACCAGCTCGTCATAATCGCTGATCTCGATCAGGCCGAAGATTGAGGCGGTGCCCGAGGCGTCCAGGTCGCAGGTGATGACGCGGCCGGCGAACTCGACGGACGTGAAGAACACCTCCGGCAGTTCCATGCTGTCGAGGTCGGCGGATACCGCGCACTCGATCTCATGGACCAGGCGCGAGGAGAGGGACCCCCGCAGTTTCGCCGCCTGGGAGGCCCAGACGATCTTCTTGACCCGCGCAGCCGGGCGGTTGTCGGCTTCGCCGATGCCCTCGTCGGGCTGGGCGGCCATGGCGATCATCCGGGAAACCAGGTTCGACGGGCTGGGCGCACGCATAGAGACCTCCGTGAAGAACGAGCGCAGATTCACTCGGCGTCGGTTAACGGGGACTTAAATCCGGACGTCACGGATGGCTTACCTCTTATGCATAATGGTCTATGACCGATCAGGATGCCGGCGATGCGTAGGCGGCGGCCAGCCGAGCCGCGGTCACGGCGTTGTTCCGGATCAGCGCCATGTTGGCGGTCAGGCTGCGCCCATCGGTGATCCGCTCCAGCGCCGCAAGGAGGAAAGGCGTGACGGATTTTCCCGTGATTCCATGATGTTCCGCATCCTTTAGCGCCTGCGCGATGGCCCGCTCCATGGCGTCGCCATCCAGCGCGTTGGCCTCCGGGATGGGGTTGGCGAGGACCACGCCACCCTCCAGCCCAAGCTCCCATTTAGCCCTCAGGATCGCCGCGACCTCATGCACGTTGTCACAGCGATGAGAGACAGGCAGACCAGAGTTGCGGCTGTAGAAGGCCGGAAATTCGTCGGTGCCCAGCCCCAGGACGGGGACGCCGCGAGTCTCCAGCACCTCCAGCGTCTTCGGCAGGTCGAGAATCGACTTCGCACCCGCGCAGACGACGCAGACGCTGGTGCGGGCCAACTCGTCGAGGTCCGCCGACACGTCGAAACTGGTTTCGGCGCCGCGATGCACCCCGCCCAGGCCGCCGGTGGCGAAGACGGCGATCCCGGCCAGCCTTGCGGCGATCATCGTGGCGGCCACCGTGGTGGCGCCCGGCACGCCGGTCGCCAGCGCGACGGGCAGGTCGCGGCGGCTCAGCTTCAGGACGCCGGTGCCGCCCTTGGCGAGCCGTTCCAGGGACTCGGCGTCCAGCCCGACGCGGATGCGACCGTCGAGGACGGCGACGGTGGCGGGCACCGCCCCCTCGGCCCGCACCGCGTCCTCCAGCGCCGTCGCCGTCTCCAGATTCTTCGGATAGGGCATGCCGTGCGAGATGACGGTGGATTCCAGCGCCACTACGGGCCGCCCCTCGGCCAGGGCGGCGGCGACCTCG
The DNA here is from genome assembly GCF_007827815.1 of Azospirillum brasilense. Classification (GTDB taxonomy): domain Bacteria; phylum Pseudomonadota; class Alphaproteobacteria; order Azospirillales; family Azospirillaceae; genus Azospirillum; species Azospirillum brasilense_C. The sequence continues at coordinate 201,115 of NZ_VITH01000008.1, read as the reverse complement.
GGCGTTGGGGACAGGCGGTGGTGCATGGTCGGAGTCTCCCTGGTTCTTCCGCATCCTGCGCTGCGCTCCGCCTCGGCGCAACCGGGGGGAATCGGAATTTTGTCCTTTCGCGAGAGCGGCCTATATTGCAGCACATGCCTGCACAAAGCCCCGCCCGCCCCCCCGCCGAACGCTGGATGAAGGTCTGCTCCGAGGGGCTCTACGTCGAGCCCGGCGGCTTCTACGTCGACCCGCTGCGCCCGGTGGAGCGCGCGGTCGTCACCCACGGCCATTCCGACCACGCCCGGCCCGGCCACGCCCATGTGCTCGCCACCGCCGGGACGCTTGCCATCATGCGGCAACGGCTGGGCGAGGGGGCCGGTGCGACGACCCAGACGCTCGACTACGGCGAGGCGATCCGCATCGGCGACGTGACGGTGCGGCTGGTCCCCGCCGGCCATGTGCTGGGCAGCGCGCAGGTGGTGCTGGAGCATGAGGGCACGCGGGTGGTGGTGTCCGGCGACTACAAGCGGCGCTTCGACCGCACCTGCGCCCCGTTCGAGCCGGTGCCCTGCGACGTCTTCATCACCGAGGCGACTTTCGGCCTGCCGGTCTTCCGCCACCCGCCGGACCTGGGGGAGATCGACAAGCTTCTGCACTCGCTGTCGATTTTTCCGGAGCGCAGCCATGTCGTCGGGGCCTACGCGCTGGGCAAATGCCAGCGGGTGATCTCCCTGCTGCGCGCCGCCGGCTACGACCGGCCGATCTACCTGCACGGCGCCCTGGAGCCGATCTGCAAACTCTACGAGGGCTTCGGCGTGCCCCTGGGCGAGCTTCGCCCGGCCACCGTCGCGGCGAAGGAGGAGCTGAAGGGCGCGCTGGTGCTGGCCCCGCCCGGCGCGGTGGCCGACCGCTGGGCGCGCCGGCTGACCGACCCGGTGGTGGCGATGGCCTCCGGCTGGATGCGCGTTCGCCAGCGCGCCCGCCAGCGCGGCGTCGAGCTGCCGCTGGTCATCTCCGACCACGCCGATTGGGACGAACTGACCCAGACGCTCGACGAGGTCTCGGCCCCCGAGGTTTGGGTGACCCATGGCCGGGAGGAAGCGCTGGTCCACCACGCTACCCAGCGCGGCATCCGCGCCCGCGCCCTGGCCCTGGTCGGCTTCGAGGAGGAGGGGGCGTGAGGAACTTCTCCGCGCTGATCGACGGGCTGGTCTTCATGCCGGCGCGCAATGGGAAGATCCGCCTGCTGGCCGACTTCTTCGCCACCACGCCCGACCCCGACCGCGGCTGGGCGCTGGCGGCGCTGACGGAATCGCTGGTCTTCCACGAGGCCAAGCCGGCGGCCATCCGGCAGTTGGTCGCCACCCGCGTCGATCCGGAGCTGTTTGCCCTGTCCTACGATTATGTCGGCGATCTTGCCGAGACGGTGGCGCTGATCTGGCCGGAGCGTCCGGAGCGGGCGAACAGCCTCCCGCCCTCCCTGACCGAGGTCGTGGAGACGCTGCGCGCGACCAAGCGCGGGCAGGTGATGGGGCTGGTGGAGGGGTGGCTCGACACGCTCGATTCCTCGGGCCGCTTCGCTCTGCTGAAGCTCATCACCGGCAGCCTGCGGGTGGGTGTGTCGGCGCGGCTGGCCAAGACGGCACTGGCGGAGTGGGGAAAGGTCGATCTCGGCGACCTCGAGGAGTGCTGGCATGGGCTGACCCCGCCCTATGCGGACCTGTTCGCCTGGCTGGAAGGGAAGTCCGACCGGCCGGCGGCGGGGAAGGGCGCCGGCTTCCGCCCGCTGATGCTCTCCCACCCGTTGGAAGAGGAGGACATGGCCGGGCTCGATCCGGCCGACTACGCCGCGGAATGGAAATGGGACGGCATCCGCGTGCAGTTGGCGGCCCGCGGCGGCGAGCGGCGCATCTACAGCCGCACCGGCGATGACGTGTCCGGCGCTTTTCCGGACATCGCGGACCACATGACCTTCGACGCCGTGCTGGATGGCGAACTGCTGGTCGCCCGCGACGAGGGCGAGATCGCGCCGTTCAACGACCTTCAGCAGCGGCTGAACCGCAAGACGGTGACCGCCGCGATGCTCAAGGAGTTTCCCGCCTGGGTGCGGCTCTACGACATCCTGTTCGATGGCGAGGAGGATCTGCGGAGCCTGCCCTTCACCGAGCGGCGCGCCCGGCTGGAGCGCTGGCACGACGCGGTGCGCCCCCGGCGGATGGACCTGTCGCCGCTGGTGCCGTTCGAGGGCTGGGAGGCGCTGAAGGGCCTGCGCGAGGGCAGCCGGGAGAACAGCATCGAAGGGCTGATGCTGAAGCGCAAGGACAGCGTCTACGTCGCCGGGCGTCCCAAGGGACCCTGGTTCAAGTGGAAGCGCGGGGCGTTGACCCTCGACACCGTGCTGATGTACGCCCAGCGCGGGCACGGCAAGCGGTCCAGCTATTATTCGGACTTCACCTTCGGCGTCTGGCGCGGCGAGGAGCTGGTGCCGGTCGGCAAGGCCTATTTCGGCTTCACCGACGCGGAGCTGGTGGAACTCGACCGCTGGGTGCGCAACCGCACCACCCGCCGTTACGGCCCGGTGCGCGAGGTTGAGCCGGGGCTGGTGCTGGAGGTCGCCTTCGACAGCGTGCACCCGTCGAACCGCCACAAGAGCGGTCTTGCCATGCGCTTCCCGCGCGTCCACCGCATCCGCTGGGACAAGCCGGCGGCGGAGGCCGACCGGCTGGAGACTCTCCAGGCGATGGTCGTCGGTTAGGTTGGGCGAGTAAACCGCACCGCTTCTTCCATTTTGAACCGGGTCCGCGTTGACGCTGGTGGGGCAGCGCTTAGTCTTCTGCAACCGTTCGCTGCGGTCGAGCGGGGAAGACATCAAGCCGGAGACCTGACCATGCCGTTCGCCGCCGCTCCCGAATTCAAGAAACACAAGGCGAAGTGCGAGGCCGAGGCGAAGAAGATTCCGAACTCGGGCGACGCCCTGGCGGTGGTGAAGAAGTCCGGCGACGTCGAGAAGGCCGCCGCGGCCTGGGACAAGGCCTACAAGGCCGGGGACGCCAAGGCGCTGCGCGCGGCGCTGGCCGATCTGCTCCAGGCGACCAAGATCTTCCGGGCGAAGCTCAGCGCGGTCATCGTCAAGGCGCAGAAGGCGAAGAACGAGGGCGCCGTCGAGGTGGCGGCCGACATGCTGGGCGGCGCCATGAACGTCGAACAGATGGCCCAGTTGGAAAGCCAGTCCGCCCTGAAGAAGCTGGAGAAGGCGGGCAGCGCCAAGGAGATGCCCGCCACCACCTTCTTCGCCGACTGGACCTCCGCCAAGAAGATGTTCGAGGCGCTGACCGGCAAGAAGAAGCCGGCCGAGGGCTTCCTGCTCGCCTTCCGGGCGTCGAGCGGGCTGGAAAAGGCGACAAAGGCGCTGGACGCCGCCACACGCGCCAACGACGTCGACGCCCTGCAAAAGGCCATCAAGGGATTTGAGAAGACCGGCAGCGAGTATTTCGCCACCGTGAAGAAGAAGGCCAAGGTCTCCGTCGCGGCCGACGACACCGACATCCCGGACGAGTCGGAGGAGGCCTTCAACTACGATCAGGCGCTGGCGATCCTGTTGAAGAACCTGAACGTCATCCGCAAGGAAGCCGGCGACATCCTGGCCGAAGCGAAGAAGTAGACAGGATTCTCCGCCCTATCGGCTCAGCCGCATGTCGATGTGGTCGATGCCGACATCGTCGTAGACGGCGCTGACACGTCGCAAGCCGAAGCCGCCGTAGAAGCTTTCCAGATAAAGCTGTGCACTGATCTGCACGTCGTGCTCCGGCCATTCCCGGGCCAGCCGCTCCAGGCACTCGGCGACCAGCCGGCGGCCCAGCGCCTTGCCGCGCCACGCCGGCGCGACCGCCAACCGCCCGAAGGAGGTGGCGCCGGTTTCCGGATCGGGGCCGAAGATGCGGGCGTAGCCGACCGGTGTCGGCACGTCGCCGTCATACAGCGCCAGATGCTGCGCCACCGGATCGCGGCCGTCGAGGTCGGCGAAGGGCGATGCCTGCTCCACCACCAGCACGCTCTGGCGGAGGTGGAGCATGTCGTGGAAGGTGCCGGCGGACAGGTCGGCGAAGCGGTACCAGCGGGAATGCATGTCAGCCCCTAGAAGGAAAGGTCGGTGGGGTTCAGATGCTCCACCGTGAAGCCGAAGCGGCTGTGAAGACTCTCGCCGACGCGGAGCCGGTGGCAGAGGTGCGGCGACGCCTCGAAGCAGAGAAGGCAGGCCGGGCGTTCCCGTGCCAGGGCGGCGGCGCGGTTCAGGTCGTGCTCGGCTTCCGGAGTCTGCATCTTCGCGTCGACGATCGCCCAGAAGCGGTCCAGATCGCCCTGGTGGGCGGCGACGCGGCCCTCCTTGGGCGTGCCCAGCCCCTTCAGATGGACGTAGCCGATTCCGGCCTCCTCCAGACCGGCGGACAGCGGCCTTTTCGAGAAGCCGGCGCGGCGGGACAGGGGCAACTCGCGCACATCGAGCAGAACCCCGACTCCCCGCGCCTTCAATGCACGCAGGACGGAGTCGAAGGAGGCGCCTTCGTAACCAATGGTGTAGAGCGGCGGCGGGCTGCTCATGACGGGGAGGGGAGGGCGTTGCGGATCATGTACTCCGCGATGTCCTTCGGCTTCACCTTGACGTCGGTCAGCGGCTCGTCGGCGGACATCGCCTTGGCGACGAGAAGGCTGTTCTGCACGTTGGTCAGGGTGATCCGGAAGACGCCGGAGGCGCCCTTCAGCTTCGGGTAATAGGTCGGGTCGATGACCTTTTCCTTGCGCATCAGGCGCTCGATCACCGCTTCCTCGTCAAGCTCCGCCACCTCCTGGCTGTGAACCGGGCGCCAGTCGCTCTCGCCCGCCCAGCCGGCGTCGATGGCGGCCTTGGCGGCGTCCGTGTCGGCGGCCACGCCCAGCTTGAAGATGTGCTTCCCCTGTCCGACGTCGGACGCCCATTTCGTCAGCGCGGCGCTGCGCGCCACATAAACCACGGCCATTCTCGCGTTTCCCTAGCGGTCAGGCGGCCATGCTGCCGCGAAGCGGCCGGGGAGGCAACCGCCGGAACGGGGGAGGGGGGTCAGGGGAAGGAGGATTGCCGGGCGAGCGGGGTGATGAGGATGCGGCTGACCACGTCCTTGCCGAACAGCTTGACGCTCTCCTCGTCGATCTTGCGACGCAGGGCGGGCATGTTGGCGATGTTGCCGCGGACGATCCACCCCTCTTCGATGCCCAGATAGACGGCGCGCAGGGCGGCGTCGTGCAGCCGCGGGATGGCGACCTGGACCTCGCCCAGCCGGGTGGCGTTCGCCACCTCCAGCATCACCTCGATCTGGGTGTAACGCTCGACCTGCCCGCGGCTGACGATGGGGACCATCACCGGCTTGATGCGGACGGAGGGTGGCAGGGCCGCCGGCCCCTCCGCCGCCTGAGCCACCATGGCCGAACCGGCGACCGTGGCGACGATGAGAAGGCAACCGAGGAAGGACGCGACCCTGCGCATAAACGGGCACCGGAGAAATCGATTGGGTGACCCCGATAGTAGGGGCTCACCCGCCCGCCTTCAATGGCCCCTGCTGTAACAAGAGATTCGGCTTATGACCCGGCGCGCCGTTTTCAGGCCGCCTTCTGTCCGCTGGCCTGGATCGCCTTCTTGTTGACGTCGTTGATGGCCAGAACATTCAGCTTCTTGTCGGTTTCCTTCTCTTCGTTCAGGGTCTGCTCCAGCAGATCCGCCACCTTGGTGAGGCCGCAGGCGGTGGCGTAGGCGTGGACGGTGCCGTAGCTGGCGATCTCGTAATGCTCCACCTTCTGGGCGGCGGCGATCAGGGCGGCGTCCTGAACCTCCGGGGCAAGGCCCATCTCCATGATCTCGCGGGCCTCGCTGATCAGCCCTTCCATCGCGTCGCAATGCTTGCCGCGGGTGCGGGTGTCCAGCTCTTCGAAGACCTGCTCCAGCCGTTCGATCTGGCCGCGGGTCTCCTCCAGATGGGACTCGAAGGCCGCGCGGAGCTTCTCGGAATGCGCCGCCTTGGCGAGCTTCGGCAAGGCCTTGGTGAGCTGCTTTTCGGCGTGGTAGATGTCGCGGAGTTCTTCGATCAGCAGATCCTGCATGGTTTTGGCTGCCATGGTGCCGGTGCTCCCTTGCTGTGTTCGTCGTCCGCCAACAACAGGACGTGGCAGATGGGGTTCCGGGACGGTTGCGCTGTGCTAAGGTGGTATCGGGACCGGCGAAGGCCGGCGATGGAGAGAAAGCAATGGTGGGCAATCGGGCGCCTGGAAAAGGCCAGACGGCTGGAAACGGCGCGGGAAACGGCCCCGGCGAGGTGCTGTTCGAGTTCCAGCGGGTCGGCAGCTACCTGAAGGTGATGGCCATCGATCCGGTCACCGCGACGGAGGTGTCGGTCGTCGGGCCGGCCACCGGCAGCCTGGAACTGCTGAAACGGACCGCGATCAGCAAGCTCCAGTTCGTCATGAAGCGCGACGCGGCCAAACGCTGACGCAGATCCGGACAGGCGGACGCCAAGAAGCGCGCCCTCCCGGCGGGGCGGGGGGCGCGGCTAGTCTTGGCTTCTGCTGATGGTGAGCACTGACATCCCGGTGCCGGACCTGCGGAACCGGTCCGGGGGTGAACTGCTCGACTCCGACTCTAGACCTATGCCGCGCCGTGGGCACTGGTGCATCGGATGTAACGCCTGTAGAAACCGTTCCACGAACGAACGGACCGCCGTGCGTCCCGGGCAGCGCTTTCCGGGCGCGGCGGCCCTGACCGAATGCGGAGGGAGACGATCGCAATGCGTTGCGTGACGGTCTTGCGGAGAATGCCCGTGCTGTTGAGAAAGACCCTGGCGCCGGTGGCCGCGCTGCTGGTGCTGGTGCTGGCCGTGACGGCGCAAAGCCCGGCGCGGGCGGAAACCACCATCATCTGCACGAAGCCCGGCGTTCCGCTCTGCATGAGCGACACCACCACCTTCGTCAGCGCGGACAAGATGGCCGCCTGCCAGTTCGAGGTGAAGGAGTACGTGGACAAGACCATGGACTATCTGCGCTGCCTGAACGAGGAAAACACCAGCACCGGGCAGGAACTGACCCGCAATGTCGAGCGATTCAACTGTCGCCTGTCCGGCCGCAACTGTGGGTGATGAGAGGCGCGGGCGGGTTCGGCAACGTCCCCCGCGCAACGGTCCGGACGGTCCGGGCCTGGGAAAGGCATAAGGGCGAAACGACACAGGGCCGGCCTCCCATCGGGGAGGCCGGCCCTGTTCGTTCAGGACGGTGCTGGCGCTCAGCCGGCCTTGCGGCGGGTCTGGCGGCCGGAGCTGCGGCCGAGGCCGATCCGCTTGGCGAACTCCGAGCGCTGCGCCGCGTAGTTCGGCGCGACCATCGGGTAATCCGGCGGCAGGCTCCAGCGCGCCCGGTATTCGTCCGGCGACATGTTGTAGGTGGAGCGCAGATGGCGCTTCAGCATCTTCAGCTTTTTGCCGTCTTCCAGGCAGACGATGTATTCGGGCGTCACCGACTTGCGGATCGGCACGGCGGGCTTCAGAGGCTCCGTCGGAATTTCTCGGGGCTGCGTGTTCAGCCCGGTCAGCGACGAGTAGACCGTGTTGATCACCTCGGGAATCTGCTGCGCCGGCAGAACGTTCTTGCTGACATATGCGGAGACGATGTCCGCGGTCATCCGCAGAAGCTCGTTATCGGGCACATCGGCGCGAAGCTGGTCACTCATTGCCATTAGTCCTGATTTTTCATTTTGTCCCTAGCAACCAAGTTGCACAGCGTGATTTGGGTGTCAATATAATTTCGAAAGCAGCGAATTAAGTTATTTGCGATCTGCATGAAGTTACAAGGCGTGGCAAATCAGATGTCCCAGGAAATGGCCGGACGGGGGCTGCACTGCCCCGCGTTTAGGCATCGTCTAGTGAGGGGAAATTAGGCAAGACCATGGGAATCGGGCCCCGCAACTGACCGATTCGTGGTGCGACACCGAATCGCTCAACATGCTTACTGGCCGTTAACGTCAACGGGCACGGGAAATAGAGAAACATTTGTTCTCGGCATGTATCGCGAGCTCCGTCCATTTTTCCGCTTCAGCCCCCGCCATGCCGCCTTCTGCGGTTCTGTGCCCGGCGCAAAGCCCCTGTGCGTTGTGTCCTTCTGGCGGTTCGGGGCGACATCTGGTAGCTTGCCGCCATGCCGCCGTCCCCGCAGGGTGTTCCCTCCGGGCCGGCGCCATTCGTATTCGTGCACGGAGTTTTTCTTTCATGACCACCATCGCGATCGCGTCCGATCACGCGGGGTACGAGATGAAGGCCCAGATCGCCTCCTGGCTGGCCGGCAACGGCTACGAGGTGCTGGACCTCGGCTGCAACGGTCCGGAATCGGTGGATTACCCGGATTTCGCCACGGCGCTGGCGGGTGCCATCAACGACAAGCGCGCGGCGCTCGGTGTGTTGATCTGCGGCAGCGGCATCGGTATCAGCATCGCGGCGAACCGCCATCCGGGCATCCGTGCCGCCCTGGTGCACGACGTGACCACCGCCCGCCTCGCGCGTCAGCACAACGACGCGAACGTGGTCGCGCTGGGCGCCCGCATCATCGGCGCGGAGATCGCGAAGGACTGCGTGGACGCCTTCCTGAAGACCGATTTCGAAGGCGGTGAGCGGCACAGCCGGCGAATCGCCAAGATGGGATGAGACGGCCCTTCACCCGGCCCGTGACTGCTTTCTGAACCAAGGACCTGCCCTGCCATGACCGTGACCAACGCCGACCCCCGCGCCGAGATCGGCCGCTTCTTCGCCGCCTCGCTCGCCGAGACCGATCCCGAACTGGCCCGCGCGGTGCGCGACGAGCTGGTCCGCCAGCAGGAGCAGATCGAGCTGATCGCGTCCGAGAACATCGTCTCCCAGGCGGTGCTGGAGGCCCAGGGCTCGGTCATGACCAACAAGTACGCCGAGGGCTATCCGGGCCGGCGCTACTACGGCGGTTGCGAGTATGTGGACGTGGCCGAGACGCTGGCGATCGAGCGCGCCTGCAAGCTGTTCGGCTGCGGCTTCGCCAACGTCCAGCCGAACTCGGGGTCGCAGGCCAACCAGGCGGTCAACCTCGCCCTGCTCCAGCCGGGCGACACCATCCTCGGCATGTCCCTGGCGGCCGGCGGCCACCTGACCCATGGCGCCGCCCCGAACCTGTCGGGCAAGTGGTTCAAGGCCGTGCAGTACGGTGTGCGCCGTGACGACCACCTGATCGACTTCGACGAGGTCGAGCGTCTGGCCCGCGAGCACAAGCCGAAGCTCATCATCGCCGGCGGCTCCGCCTACCCGCGCGTCCTCGACTACCAGCGCTTCCGCGCCATCGCGGACGAGGTCGGCGCCTACTTCATGGTGGACATCGCCCACTACGCCGGCCTGATCGCCGGCGGCGTCTACCCGAACCCGTTCCCCTACGCCGACGTGGTCACCACCACCACCCACAAGACGCTGCGCGGCCCGCGCGGCGGCATGGTGCTGACCAACAGCGAGGAGATCGCCAAGAAGATCAACTCGGCGGTCTTCCCCGGCCTGCAGGGCGGCCCGCTGATGCACGTCATCGCCGCCAAGGCGGTGGCCTTCGCCGAGGCGCTGCGTCCGGAGTTCAAGACCTACGCCAAGAGCGTCCTGGACAACGCCCGCGCCCTGTCGAAGGTGCTGATCGAGGGCGGCCTGGACATCGTGTCCGGCGGCACCGACAGCCACATCGTGCTGGTCGACCTGCGTCCGAAGAACCTGACCGGCAAGGCCGCCGAGGCGAGCCTGGAGCACGCCGGCATGACCTGCAACAAAAACGGCGTGCCGTTCGACCCGCAGAAGCCGATGGTCACCTCCGGCGTCCGTCTGGGCAGCCCGGCGGCCACCACCCGCGGCTTCGGCGTGGCCGAGTTCGAGCAGGTCGGCCGCCTGATCGTCGAGACGCTGGACGGTCTGGCCGCCAGCAACTCCGGCGACAACGCGGCGGTCGAGGCGAAGGTGCGGGAAGAAGTGCGCGAGCTGTGCCGCCGCTTCCCCATCTACCCGACCCTGTAATCATCACGACCGACTAAGGGGAAAGGCCGGACATGCGCTGCCCGTTCTGCGGACACGAGGACACCCAGGTCAAGGACTCGCGACCGACCGAGGACAACTCGGCGATCCGCAGGCGGCGGTTCTGCCCCAGTTGCAGCGCGCGCTTCACCACCTTCGAGCGCGTTCAGCTCCGTGAGCTGACGGTGGTGAAGAGCACCGGCCAGCGGGAGCCTTTCGACCGCGAAAAGCTCCTGCGCTCCATGCGCATCGCTCTGCGCAAGCGCCCGATCGACGCCGACCGCATCGACCGGGTGGTGAACAGCCTGGTGCGCCAGCTCGAATCCTCAGGCGAGAGCGAGATCCCGTCGAAGCAGATCGGCGAGATGATCATGGTGGCGCTCCAGACGCTCGATCAGGTCGCCTACATCCGCTACGCCTCGGTCTACAAGGACTTCCGCGAGGCGTCGGACTTCAACGAGTTCGTCGAGCAACTCGCCCCCGAAGCCCAGAACGGGTGAGGGGGCGGGCGGTGCCCATGGCGAAGCAAGCCATCCACCCCGATGACCTCCGCCACATGCGGGCCGCGCTGGCCCTGGCGGCGCGCGGTCTCGGCAACACATGGCCGAACCCGGCGGTGGGCTGCGTCATCGTGCGCGACGGCGTGGTGGTCGGGCGCGGCTGGACCCAGCCGGGCGGGCGGCCCCACGCCGAGACGGAAGCGCTGTCGCGGGCCGGTGGGGCTGCGCGCGGCGCAACCGCCTATGTGACTCTGGAGCCCTGCAACCACTACGGGAAGACGCCGCCCTGCGCTCTGGCGCTGATCGAGGCCGGGGTGGCGCGGGTGGTCGTGGCCTGCGGCGATCCCGATCCGCGGGTCGCCGGCGGCGGGCTGGAGCGGCTGCGCGCCGCGGGGATCGCGGTGGACACCGACGTCTGTGAGGACGAGGCCTGGACGCTCAACGAAGGCTTCTTCCGGCGCATCCAGGACGAACGGCCACTCTACACGCTCAAGGCGGCGACGACGCTGGACGGACGCATCGCCACCCACAGCGGCCAGTCGCAGTGGATCACCGGGCCGACGGCGCGGGCCTGGGGACACCGGCTGCGCGCCACCCACGACGCCATCATGGTCGGCATCCGCACCGCCCTGGCCGACGATCCGGAACTCACCTGCCGCCTGCCGGGTCTCAGCCACCGGTCGCCCGTGCGCATCGTGGTGGACAGCCGCCTGCGCCTGCCGCTGACCGGGAAGCTGGCCGTGGGCGCGCGCTCGGTGCCGACCTGGGTGGTCACGCGCGAGGATGCGGACCCGAGCCGCCTGGCCGTCTTCCAGGATTGCGGACTCGAGGTGATCCGCGTGCCCGCCGACTCCGCCGGCCTGCCGGATCTGGCCGCGGCGAGCACGGCCCTGGCCCGCCGCGGGCTGACCCGCGTGCTGGTGGAGGGCGGGGCCACGCTGGCGGCCTCGCTGCTGCGCGCCAATCTGGTGGACCGGCTGGAATGGTTCCGCGCCGCCTCGGTCATGGGCGGCGACGGGCTGCCGGCGGTTCACGCCTTCGGGGTGGACGGGCTGGAGCGCATGGCGCGATTCCGCCGCACCGACCTGCGTCCGGCCGGAGACGATCTCGTGGAAAGCTACGTCCGCCGCGGGTGAGCGGCGCCGTTTTTCAGGACGTCCGGCACCGTGCCGGGCGCAACAGTCCGTTGCGTGGCACGCCGTGCGGATGAATCTTTCACACGATTGAAAACCTGCTAAATTGCCGGCCCATGTTCACCGGAATCATCACCGATGTTGGGCGCGTTCGGGCCGTGGAACGGCAGGGCGACACCCGGTTCACCGTCGAGACCGTCTTCGCTATGGAGACGGTTCCCATCGGCGCGTCCATCGCCAACAACGGCGTCTGCCTGACCGTGGTCGAGAAGGGCCCGGGCTGGTTTGCCGTCCAGGCCTCCGCCGAGACCCTGTCGAAGACGACGCTGGGCGGCTGGGCCGAAGGCACGCGCGTCAATCTGGAGCGGGCGCTCAAGGTTGGCGACGAGCTGGGCGGGCACATCGTGTCCGGCCATGTCGACGGCGTCGCCACCGTGGTGGACATCCGCGCCGACGGCGAGTCGAAGCGCTTCACCTTCGAGGCGCCGGCCTCCCTGGCGAAATACATCGCTTCCAAGGGGTCGGTGGCGCTGGACGGCGTGTCGCTGACGGTGAACGAGGTCGATGGTGCGCGCTTCGGCGTGAACATCATCCCGCACACCCAGGATGCGACCACCTTCGGCGCGCTGAAGGCCGGGGACCGGGTGAACCTGGAAATCGATATGCTCGCGCGGTATGTGGCGCGGCTGGCAGGGCAGGAATGACGTCCGAGTTTCACGAGTATCTGTCGCGCCCCGAGGAGATCATCGAGGAAGCGCGCCAGGGCAAGATGTTCATCCTCGTCGATGACGAGGACCGCGAGAACGAAGGCGATCTGGTCATCCCGGCTCAGTGCGCGACCCCCGAGGCCGTGAACTTCATGGCCAAGTACGGGCGCGGCCTGATCTGCCTCGCCATGGACCAGAACCACATCGAGCGGCTGCGCCTGCCGCTGATGGCGCAGCAGAACGGCACCCGCCACCAGACCGCCTTCACCGTCTCCATCGAGGCGCGCGAGGGCGTGACGACCGGGATCTCCGCCGCCGACCGCGCCCGCACGATCCAGGTCGCCATCGACCCGACGGCCGGGCCGGACGCCATCGTGACGCCGGGCCACGTCTTCCCGCTGCTCGCCCGCGACGGCGGCGTGCTGGTCCGCGCCGGCCACACGGAAGCCTCGGTGGACATCGCCCGCATGGCCGGCATGACCGCGGCGGGCGTGATCTGCGAGATCATGAACGACGACGGCACCATGGCCCGCCTGCCGGATCTGGTGAAGTTCGCCCAGTTCCACGGGCTGAAGGTGGGCACCATCGCCGACCTGATCGCCTACCGCCGCCGCACCGAGACGATCGTCGAGCAGAAACTGGCGGCGACCCTGGACAGCCGCTTCGGCGGGCGTTTCCAGATGTACGTCTATGTCAACAAGGTGGCTTATGCGGAGCACATCGCGCTGGTGCGCGGCGACATCTCCGGCGACGAGCCGGTGCTGGTGCGCATGCACGCCCTGTCGGTGCTGGACGACGTGCTGGGCGACAAGAGCGCCGCGCGCGACGGCGAACTTCAGGCCTCCATGGAGATGATCGCGCGGGAAGGCCGCGGCGTCATCGTCCTGCTGCGCGAGCCGATGGCGAACAGCCTGACGGAATCGGTGCTGGCGCGGCTGGAAGGCCATGACAACCCGACCCCCGCGCTGCGGGATTATGGCGTCGGCGCGCAGATCCTGCTGGACCTGGGCGTGCGCGACATGGTTCTGCTGTCGAACCGCAAGAAGTCCATCATCGGGCTGGAGGGGTACGGCCTGACCGTGCTCGGCCACCGCCCGATTCCCCTGCAAGACCAGTAACGGCCAGCCGAGCGACCGAGAGATGACCGAAAAGCCCCATCTGATGATCGTGGAAGCCCGCTTCTACGAGGACATCGCCGACGAGCTGGTGAAAGGCGCCATCACCGAGATCGAGAAGGAGGGCGCCACCTACCAGCGCGTCTCGGTCCCGGGGTGCCTGGAGATTCCGGCGGCGATCCTGTACGCCCTGCGTTCCATGGACTTCTTCACGGCGCGCAAGCGTTTTGACGGCTATGTCGGGCTGGGCTGCGTGATCCGTGGCGAGACCACCCATTACGACATCGTCTGCAACGAGAGCGCCCGCGGTCTCCAGGACCTCGCGCTGCGCTACGCCCTGGCCATCGGCAACGGCGTGCTGACCGTGGAAAACCGCGAGCAGGCTTGGGCGCGGGCCTCCGTGACGGCCAAGAACAAGGGCGGTTTCGCGGCGCGCGCCTGCCTTGACATGATCGAACTCAAGCGCCAATTCCGCCTCTATCCGCGGTGACCCCGCGGTGCAATTCCTGACAGACTGAGCAACATGAGCAACGACGACGCGGCTGGCCGCGCGAAACAGAAGCGCGGCTCCCGGAACCGGACGGGTGGCGGATCGGCCAAGGCCCGGCGCAAGGCCGCGCGCCTTGCCGCCGTTCAGGCCCTGTACCAGATCGACCTGAACCAGATCGAACCGACCGGCATCGCCGTGGAATCCGTGATCGGTGAATTCATCAATCACCGGCTGGGCGAGGAGATCGACGGGGCGAAGTTCGTCTCCGCCGACCCGCAGCTGTTCGCCGACATCGTCCGCGGCGCCGCGCACCGCCGGACGGAAGTGGACGGCATGCTGGCCTCGGCCCTGGAGCCGCGCTATGCGCTCGACCGCCTGGAACTCCTGATGCGCGCCATCCTGCGGGCCGGCGCCTACGAGCTGTTCGTCCACAACGACACGCACCCGCGCATCCTCATCAGCGAGTATGTGGATGTGGCGCACGCCTTCTTCGCGGCGCGCGAGCCGGGCATGGTGAACGGCGTGCTCGACCACGTGGCCCGCGCGCTGCGGCCGGACGAGCTGGCCCAGCCGGACCCCAGCCGTGACCAGCCCAAAGACCGCTAGCTCGTCCGAAGCCGGTAGGCCGCTCGGCGAGTTCGGGCGGATCGACCGCTATTTCAGGCCGCTGGCGTCCGGTTTTCCGGGCGCCCGCGGGCTCGCCGACGACGCCGCCGTGTTCGGCGTCCCGGCGGACCAGGAACTGGTCGTCACCACGGACGCCATGGTTGCCGGCGTCCATTTCTTTCCCGACGACGCACCCGCCGACATCGCTGCGAAGCTGCTGCGCACCAACCTGTCGGACCTCGCCGCCATGGGGGCGGCCCCCTACGCCTACACGCTGGTCACCGCCCTGCCGAAGACGGTGGGCGAGGACTGGCTGGCCGGCTTCGCAGCCGGGCTGGGCGAGGATCAGGCCCGGTTCGGCATCGCGCTCGCGGGCGGCGACTCGGTCTCGACCTCAGGACCCATCACCCTGTCGGTGACCGCCTTCGGTCTGGTGCCGAAGGGCGGGGCCGTGCCGCGCTGGGGCGGGCGCCCCGGCGACCGAGTCTACGTCACCGGCAGCATCGGCGATGCGGCGCTCGGCCTGCGGATCGCCTACGGAACGCTGGAGGTGGCCGACGACTCGGCGCGCGCCGTTCTGCTGGCGCGCCTGCGGCGGCCCGATCCGCGGACCACGTTGGGGCCGCGTCTGGTCGGGCTGGCGACCGGTTGTCTCGACGTCTCCGACGGTCTGGTCGCGGATCTCGGCCATCTCTGCGAGGAATCGGGCTGCGCCGCGGCTCTGGACTCGGATCGCGTGCCCCTGTCGGGCGCCGCGCGGTCGGTGATCGGCGACGATCCGGTGCGCTTCGCCATGGCGCTGACCGGCGGCGACGATTACGAACTGCTCTTCACCGCCCCGGAGGATGCCGCCCCGGCGCTCGCCGCCCTGTCGGCGGAGACCGGTGTGCCGGTGACCGCGATCGGTCATCTGCTGGACGGGCCGGCGGGCGAGGTCACGGTGACCGACGCACAGGGGCGAAGACTCGACCTGCCGACTCGCGGCTGGGACCATTTCTGACGGCGGGGCGGCCCTGCGACTCCGCTTAACGCAATCGAAAGCAGGGCGGCACTAGGCTCGACCCGTTCCGTTTCCGGGAAAGGGTTGGCGTGATCAAGGCCGTCATATTGCTGGTTTTGGGCCTGCTGCTGCTGGGCGGCGCGGGCTTCGGCGGCTGGATGATCTACAACAAGTATTTCGTCGAGCATGGCGAATCGGCTCCCAAGAAGGAGGAACCACCGCCCAAGCCGCCGACCGGCTTCGTCCGCATGGCCCCCCTGGTCGTTCCGGCCATCGGCACGCAGAAGGTCGAGCAGTTCGTGACCGTGGTCGTCACGCTGGAGGTCGTTCTCGACAAGGTTCCTTTCGTCCAGGCCCGCCAGCCGCTCGTCTACGACCGCTGCCTGTCGGCCCTTTATGCGGCGGTGGACGACCGGTCGGTGATGACCGGCAACTTGGTCAACATCATTGCCGTAAAAGAAAAACTCGCCGCCGCCGCCGCGAAAGTCGTGGGGGAGGGGGTGGTGCAAAATGTTCTTGTTCAGGTGGTTACACAGCGCAATTTGTAACCGTTCTGAAAAAAGCCTACCCGAAAGTCAGGAGCGCCTCGGCCAAATCGCCGCGCCTATTCGGGCGTGGCGGCTGTTGCATTGTGCCCTTCTCTTCGGCATCCTTTTCGTGAACAACTCGCCCGTCATCCACCTTCGTTTGTACGGGTCGTTTTCACGACAAGGCGGTAATCGGGCCCGAAACCATAAGAATTTGGGGGAACCGATGGCAGCAGCGTTCGTCATCATCATCGCCAGTGGCCTGTTGGCCCTGGCGTATGGGTACCACGCGGGCAAGCAAGTCATGGCGGCCTCCGCCGGTTCCGACCGCATGCAGGAAATCGCTGCGGCCGTGCAGGAGGGCGCCCGAGCCTATCTGAATCGCCAGTACACCACCATCGCCATCGCCGGCGTGGTGCTTCTCGTCATCCTCGGCGCCTTCCTCGGCCTTCATGTGGCCATCGGCTTCCTGATCGGATCGGTCCTGTCGGGGGCCGCCGGCTACATCGGGATGAACGTGTCGGTGCGGGCCAACGTGCGCACCGCCCAGGCGGCGACCCAGGGCCTGGCTCCGGCGCTGGACATCGCCTTCAAGGCGGGCGCGATCACCGGCATGCTGGTGGTCGGTCTGGGCCTGCTGGGGGTGGGGGTCTATTACGGCATCCTGACGATGATCTACCGCGTGACCGACCCGATCCAGGTCCGCGCCGTGCTGGAGGCCCTGGTCGCCCTCAGCTTCGGCGCCTCGCTGATCTCGATCTTCGCGCGGCTCGGCGGCGGCATCTTCACCAAGGGGGCCGACGTCGGCGCCGATCTGGTGGGCAAGGTCGAGGCCGGCATTCCGGAGGACGACCCCCGCAACCCCGCGGTGATCGCGGACAATGTGGGCGACAACGTCGGCGACTGCGCCGGGATGGCCGCCGACCTCTTCGAAACCTACGCCGTCACCATCGTCGCCACCATGCTGCTGGCGGCGATTTTCTTTTCGGGCGAGGTGATCCGCCTGCTGCTCGTCTACCCGCTGGTCATCGGTGCGGTCTGCATCGCCGCCTCCGTCGCCGGCACCTTCTTCGTGAAGCTGGGCAGCAACAACAACATCATGGCCGCCCTCTACAAGGGGCTGGCGGCCACCGCGGGCATCTCGCTGGTGCTGATCCTGATCGTGACCGCGATCATGTTCGGCTTCACCCGGCCGATTCCCTTGAACAGCGGCGGCTACGTCACCGGCGGCAACCTGTTCATATCGTCGCTGGTCGGGCTGGGCGTGACCGGCCTCCTGGTGTGGATCACCGAATATTACACCTCCACCGCCTTCCGCCCGGTGCGCAGCGTCGCCCGCTCGTCGGAGACGGGGCATGGCACCAACGTGATCCAGGGGCTGGCGGTCTCGATGGAGGCGACGGCGCTTCCCGTGCTGGTCATCTGCGTCGGCATCATCATCGCCTACGGGCAGGCCGGCATCTTCGGGATCGGCATCGCCGCGACCACGATGCTCGCTCTGGCCGGCATGGTGGTGGCGCTCGACGCCTACGGGCCGGTGACCGACAACGCCGGCGGCATCGCGGAAATGGCCGACATGCCCAAGGACATCCGCGTGACGACCGACGCGCTGGACGCCGTCGGCAACACCACCAAGGCGGTGACCAAGGGCTACGCCATCGGCTCCGCCGGTCTCGCCGCGCTGGTTCTGTTCGCCGCCTATGTGCAGGACCTGAAGCATTATTTCCCGAACGTGACGGTCGAGTTCCGGCTGGACGATCCCTATGTGGTCGTCGGGCTGCTGATCGGCGGCCTGCTGCCCTACCTGTTCGGGGCGATGGGCATGACCGCGGTCGGACGCGCCGCCGGTTCGGTGGTGGTGGAAGTCCGCCGCCAGTTCCGCGAGATCAGCGGCATCATGGAAGGCACCGCCAAGCCCGACTATGGCCGCGCCGTCGACATGCTGACCCGCGCCGCCATCAAGGAGATGATCATCCCGTCGCTCCTGCCGGTGCTGGCGCCGGTGGTGCTGTACATCGTGATCGCCGCCATCGCCGGCCAGGCGCAGGCCTTCGCCGCGCTGGGCGCCATGCTGCTGGGCACCATCGTGACCGGGATCTTCGTCGCCATCTCGATGACCTCGGGCGGCGGTGCCTGGGACAACGCCAAGAAGTACATCGAGGAGGGCAACCACGGCGGCAAGGGTTCCGACGCGCACAAGGCGGCGGTGACCGGCGACACCGTCGGCGACCCGTACAAGGACACCGCCGGCCCGGCGGTCAACCCGATGATCAAGATCACCAACATCGTGGCGATCCTGTTGCTGGCGATCCTCGCCCAGATTGGCTGATACCCGATCGGCACAAAAAGAAAAGCCCCGCGGAAGCGGGGCTTTTTTTGTCTCGGAAGACCGTTCGGCGTCAGCGGCCGGGACCGCGGTTCCGCGAATCCTTGGCGGAGAAACGACCGACGTTGCCGAGCATCTGCTCCAGCAGGCTAAGCTCGCGTCCCGCGGTGGGCGTGCTGCGGTCGACGATGTCGACCCGCTGGCCGTCGGCCGCGTCGAGCTGCTTCATCTCCTTCACCACGCCGGCGTCGTCGAAATGGACCACGACGACGCGGCGCTCCATCACGCTCGGCTCGAAGAAGGCGAGCTTTTCCGTCTTCTGGCCGATGTAGTACCAGACATTCTGGTCGAAGGTTCCCACGGAAGTCGGCGTGCCGAGGATGTCCGCCACATCCTCCCGCCGCGACTGGCCGGCCTTGATCTCGGCGATGCGGTCGGGGTCCGCCATGTTGCCACGGGTCGCCACGGTGGGCGAGCACGCGGAGACGGCGAGACCCAGAAAGGCGAAGGCGCACAGCGCCGAAGGAATCGATCTCGTCATGGTGCTCAGGCTATGATGGCGCGGGCGGACCGCCGGACTCGAGCGGCAGGCCGGATTCCGCCCGCAATGGCGGGACAATCGCATCACGCGGTTTGTCCTGTCAACGAAACTCCGAGCGAGAGAGAAACCGTGCTTGACCGCCTGTTCCGGCGTCGGCGTGAAGCCCGCGCCGTCGCCGATTTCTATCTCACGATCGCGGCGCAGGCCCGCCTGCCGGGCTTTTACCGTGACCTTGGCGTTCCCGACACGCTGGATGGCCGCTTCGACATGGTGGTGCTTCATGTCTTCTTGGTGATGCGCCGCCTGAAGGGGCAGGGGGCCGCCGCCGCGGACCGCTCGCGCTTGCTCTTCGAGGCGATGATCGACCATTTCGAGAAGTCGCTGATGGAGCAGGGGGTGGGCGACAGCGGAGTCGGGCGGCGCATCAAGACCATGGCCCGCGGCATCGCCGGCCGGATCGAGGTCTACGACCGCGCGCTCGCCGCCTCGGACGCCGGTGACAACGCCGCGGCGTTGGAGGTCGCCCTCGACAACAACGTCTATGGCACCGCATCGGATGTGCCGCCGCACCGGCTGGCCGTCATGGCCGCCTATGTCCGGCGCGAGGCCGCCGGGCTGGAGGCGCAGCCGCTGGAGTCGCTCATGGCCGGGGAGGTGCGCTTCGGTCCGCCGCCCGGCGCCGGGGCGGATTGACCGACTCCGTCGAGTCTCTTCTTCTATAGGGGGGCGCCGAATGGGCTTGCCTTTCCCGGCGTCCGAATTCATCTGACAGTGAGACGAAGGCGCCCGCTGAAGAACGGGCGCTGTGACAAGGAATTGCCTGACATGCGCAACACGACCCAGCCTTCCGCCGGCCCCGCGCCGGAGTTCTCGCGCATCGTCCGCGCCGAGGCCGTCCATCGCGACGGCGACCTGGTCGAAACGATCGAGGCGACGGAAGCCGAGCGCAAGGCGTTGGCCGAGCGGTTCGAGTTGGAGGAAATCCGGCGGCTGACCGCCCGGGTCCGCCTGCGTTCCGTGCGCGGCGACCAGATGGTGCGCGTCGAGGGAGAGCTGGAGGCCGACGTGGTGCAGACCTGCGTCATCACGCTGGAGCCGGTGCCGGCCCAGGTTTCCGACCGCTTCGGCGCTCTGTTCGCTCCGGAGTCGCTGGTTCCCAGCGAGGACGACGAGATCGAGATCGACCCGAACATCGCCGAGGAGGACATCCCGGAGGCCATGACCAACGGGCGCATCGACATCGGCGAACTGACCGCCCAGCATTTGTCCCTGGCGCTCGACCCCTATCCTCATGCAGAAGGCGTGGCGTTCGACGGATACAACGAAGGCGAAGAGGAGGAGGAGGCCCCGGCCCCCGCCGATGATGATGCCGCCGCCGATCCGGAGAAGCCGAACCCGTTCGCCGTGCTGGAACGTCTGAAACGACAGAATTGAGGGCGGAACGGGCTTGCCCTTCGGGGGCAATTGCCGTATTGAATGCCGCTCGCGTCAGGCGGCCCCTCTTCGGGCCGCCTTTTACAATGAAGAGAGTTTACGGCCATGGCTGTTCCGAAGAAGAAGACCTCCAAGTCGCGCCGCAACATGCGTCGCTCGCACCACGCTCTCCCGACCTCGTCCTACGCCGAGTGCTCGAACTGTGGCGAGCTGAAGCGTCCGCACCATGTCTGCGGTTCCTGCGGTCACTACGACCAGCGCGAAGTGGTTCAGAGCGCTCCGGCGGCCTGATGGCGGTTTGGTTGGCCGCCCTACGTCCTAGCCAGGGAGCCTGTCCGCGGTGAGCCAGCGCCTGACCATTGCCCTTGATGCCATGGGCGGTGACAAAGGACCCGACATGGTGATTGCCGGGGCGGATATCGCCCGCGAGCGTCACCCGCAGGTGCATTACCTGCTGTTCGGGGACACCGCCCGCATCGAGCCGCTGCTTGCGCAGCGACCCGCCCTGAGAGCGGTGGCCGAGGTGCGTCACACTCCGGACGCCGTGGCCGGCGACGCCAAGCCGTCGGTCGCGTTGCGCGCCGGGCGTCAGTCGAGCATGCGCCTCGCCATCGATTCGGTGGCGGGCGGGCAAGCCGCCTGCGTCGTATCCGCCGGCAACACCGGCGCGCTCATGGCCATGGCCAAGTTCGTGCTGAAGACGATTCCCGGGATCGACCGCCCGGCCATCGCCTCCTTCTTCCCGACCCTGCGGGGGGAGAGCGTCATGCTCGACCTCGGCGCCAACACCGAATGCCAGCCCGAGAACCTCGTGCAGTTCGCCGTGATGGGCGCGGTCTTCGCGCGCACCGCGCTGAGCCTGTCCGAGCCGACGATCGGCGTGCTGAACATCGGTTCGGAAGAGGTGAAGGGGAACGAGGTGGTGCGCGCCGCCGCGACCCGTCTGCGCGAGATGCCGCTTCCCGGGCGCTTCCATGGATTCGTCGAGGGCAACGACATCGCCACCGGCACGGTGGACGTGATCGTGACCGACGGCTTCACCGGCAACGTCGCCCTGAAGACCGCCGAAGGCACGGCGAAGCTCTTCACGGAGTTCCTGCGCCGGACGTTCCAGTCCTCCTGGACGGCGCGTCTCGGCTATCTGCTGGCCCGCGGGGCCTTCAAGCGGTTGAAGCAGCGCACCGATCCGCGCCGCTACAACGGCGCCATGTTCCTGGGGCTGCGCGGAGTCTGCGTGAAGAGCCACGGGGGCACCGACGCCATCGGGTTCGCCAACGCCATCGGTGTGGCCTACAATCTGGCGGCAAACGGTTTCAACGACCGAATCAAGGAAGAGATGCAGCGTCTCGGCGACGCCAAGCCTCTTCCCGACACGAAGGCGGCGGCGGTCTAACATCATGGTCAAGCGTTCCCGAGTTCTCGGCTGCGGTTCCTATCTCCCGGCCAACGTCGTCACGAATCGCGATCTCGAAGCCCGTGTGGACACCTCGGACGAGTGGATCGTCCAGCGCACCGGCATCAAGTCGCGCCACATCGCCGCCGACGGGGAACTGACCTCCGACCTCGCCATCGCCGCGGCGACCCGCGCGCTGGAGCATGCCGGGGTGGACGCCGCCAGCATCGACTGCATCGTGCTGGCGACGACGACTCCGGACAACACCTTCCCGGCCACCGCGACGAAGGTGCAGGCGGCGCTGGGGACCAAGGGCTTCGCGCTGGACATCCAGGCGGTGTGCGCCGGCTTCGTCTACGCGATGTCGATCGCCGACAACTTCATCCGCATCGGGCAGGCCAACCGCGCCCTGGTCATCGGCGCGGAGACCTTCTCCCGGCTGCTCGACTGGAAGGACCGCACCACCTGCGTCCTGTTCGGCGACGGCGCCGGGGCCGTGGTGATGGACGGCTACGACGCCGCCGGAACGTCGGCGGACCGCGGCGTGCTGTCGACCCACCTCCATTCGGACGGCGCCCAGTACGGGCTGCTCTACGTCGACGGCGGGCCGTCGACCACCGGCACGGCCGGGCATGTGCGGATGAACGGCCAGGACGTGTTCCGCCACGCCGTCAGCAAGCTGTCCTCGGTCGTCGAGGAGGCCCTGGCCGCCAACGGTCTGGAGCCGTCGGCGGTGGACTGGCTGGTGCCGCACCAGGCCAACCAGCGGATCATCGACGGCATCGCCCGCAAGCTGAAGCTGCCGTCCGACAAGGTCGTGCTGACGGTGGACCGCCACGGCAACACCTCCGCCGCCTCGATCCCGCTGGCGCTGTGCGAGGCGGTGCATGACGGCCGCGTGAAGCGCGGCGACCTGATCCTCATGGAGGCCATCGGCGGCGGCCTGACCTGGGGCGCCGCGATGGTGCGCTGGTAAGCGGCAAAGCCGCTTTGCCTCCCCAACGGGCCGCGTTTGCGGTACCGCTCACGACGACGCGATCCAAGCTTTTGAATTGACCGGGTTCTTTCCCCGGATTACGGTTTTTCCCCTATGGTTTCGGGGGGGAAGCGAACCATGTCACAGAACACCGTTACCCGCGCGCAGCTCAGTGAAGCGGTCTACCAAGAGGTCGGCCTGTCGCGCAACGAATCCGCCGATCTGGTCGAGAGCGTTCTGGAGGAGATCTCCGACGCCCTGGCCCGCGGCGAGATGGTCAAGATCTCATCCTTCGGCAGTTTCCAGATCCGGCAGAAGGGGCAGCGGGTCGGCCGCAACCCGAAGACCGGCGAAGAGGTTCCGATCCTGCCCAGGCGCGTCCTGGTCTTCCGGGCGAGCCATGTCCTGAAGAACCGCATCAACGAGGTCGTCGAGGCGGAGGAAGCCGAAGCGCAGCGCGTGAAGGCGGTTTCCTGATCCGCCTCACGGAGCGGTCGACAACAAGGGTTTTCCGGACATGAAGGCGCGCGGCCCCACGAAGTCCGCCACGGCGTTCCGCACGATCAGCGAGGTGTCGTCCGACCTGGACGTGCCGCAGCATGTGCTGCGTTTCTGGGAGGGCAAGTTCCCGCAGCTCCGCCCGCTCAAGCGCGGTGGGGGGAGGCGCTACTACCGCCCGGAAGACGTGGACCTGTTGCGGCAGATTCAGAACCTGCTGTATGGCGAGGGCTACACGATCAAGGGTGTCCAGCGCCTTCTGAAGGACGGGAAGGTGGACGACGATCCGGAGGCCCGGAGGATGGAGGAGACGCCGGACGAACCGTATGTCCCCGACACCTTCGAGGCCGTTCCTATTGAAGCGGCCATGCCCTCGCTCGGCGGGGAGGAGGGCGCTCCGGTCGTTGCGCTCGATGGCCTGTCGGACACCATCCGGCAGGCCATCGCCCAGGCGCTTGACGAGTTGAAGGAAGCGCGCCTTCTGCTCGCTTTGGGAGAGGAAAAAGAAATTCGAGAGGTGTGAAAAAAAGTGAACTGTAGCGCTTGCGTTGGACCAAGGTCCCGGCTATAGTCCCGCTCCCTTCCAGAACGAAGGGCGGTCCGTCGAACGGAGCGTAGCGCAGCCTGGTAGCGCATCAGACTGGGGGTCTGGGGGTCGCAGGTTCAAATCCTGTCGCTCCGACCAATGTTCTGGAAGATGAAAAGGCCTTGGAGCTGATCGGCTCCAAGGCCTTTTCTTTTGCTTTTCTCCAACGACCGGTTCGCGGAAGCCGCCGGGCCTTTGCGGAAAGGGCCGGCGGCGATTCCGTTGCAACGCGCGTCCGTTCAGGCGGCGCTCTCCGACGCGGCCACGGCCCCGTCGGTGGCGGCGTCCTGCTGGTTCATCTTGCGCCGTTGCGCGGCCATGTCGATCAGGGCGGTGCGCAGCGCCGGGTGGCGGGCGGTGAACTGGTTGAAGTCGCGCCGCTCCAGCACCTGGAACTGGCAGTAGTCGACCGCGGCGACGTCGGCGTTGCGTCGCTGGCCGCTCAGCAGAGCCATTTCGCCGAACATCGTGCCGGCGCCCAGGCGGATGGTCTGGCCGTCCATGAGCACCTCCACGGCGCCGGAGGCGATGAAGTACATGGCGTTGGCGCGGTCGCCCTTGCGGATGATCCGCTCGCCCGGCACCGCCGACTTGGGCCGGAACAGCATCATCAGCCGCTCCTGCTCGTGGGCGTCCAGCAGGGACAGCACGGGGAAGGTCTTGGCCAGCGCCTGGATCTGCAGGTCGTGCTCCTTCTCGCGCTCCTCCGCCTGATGGCGGGCGTCGGCGAGGCTGCTCTGGAGCTGCTCGAACTGCTCCCAGCCATAAGGCGGCACTCCGGGGGCGCGCTTGGCCTGGAGATGCTTGCGCAGCGCCGCGACCGCCGCGAAGACCGCTGGGTTCAGCGTGATCGACAGCAGCGCCCCGGCCAGCACGAGGTCGCGCCCTTCCTCCGGCAGCAGGCCGAGCGACAGGCCCAGCCCGACGAGGATGAAGGAGAATTCGCCGATCTGCGCGAGGCTGGCCGACACCGCCAGACCCATGCCCACCGGGAAACGCAGCAGGATCACGATGCCGAAGGCGATCAGCGACTTGCCGATCACGATCAGGGCCACCACGGCGATCACCGCCAGCGGGTCGCGCAGGAGGATTGACGGGTCGAACAGCATGCCGACCGACACGAAGAACAGAACGGCGAAAGCGTCCTGCAGCGGCATCGAATCGGTGGCCGCCTTGTGGCTGAAGCGCGACTCGTTCAGCACCACGCCGGCGAAGAAGGCGCCCAGCGCAAAGGACACGCCGAACAGCACCGCCGAGCCGTAGGCGACGCCGAGCGCGATGGCCAGGACCGACAGGGTGAACAGCTCGCGCGAGCCGGTGCGCGCCACGTTGGTCAGGATCACCGGGACGACGCGCGGGCCGAGCACGATCGCCAGAACGGAGAAGGCCGCCACCTTGCCCAGCGTCAGGGCCAGGGTGAGCCAGATCGGCCCGTCGGACCCGCCGCCATGACCCCCAGCGGCGCCCCCAGCGGCGCCCGGCGCGTGGCCGCCCAGGACCTCCGCCAGGGCCGGCAGCAGCACGAGCGCCAGAACCATCGCGAGATCCTCGACGATCAGCCAGCCGACCGCCACGCGGCCTTCGGCGGTGTTCAGCATGTCGCGCTCTTCCAGCGCCTTCAGCAGCACGACCGTGCTCGCCACCGACAGGCTGAGGCCCAGCACAAGACCGGCGCCGAGACTCCAGCCCCACAGCCAGGCCAGCCCGACGCCCAGCGCGGTGGCGAGGCCGATCTGGCCGACCGCGCCGGGAACGGCGATCTTCCGGACTGCCAACAGGTCCGAGGGCGAGAAATGAAGACCGACACCGAACATCAGCAGAATGACGCCGATTTCGGCCAACTGCGCTGCCAGGGCACCATCGGCAACGAAGCCCGGCGTGAAGGGACCGATGATGACACCGGCGAGCAGATAACCGACGAGGGGAGGCAAGCGAATGCGGTCGGCGAGGTATCCGAAGATGAAGGCCAACCCGAATGCGATGGCGATCATTGAAATAAGCGGAACGTCATGGGACATGCGAGAATCCTGGCTGCATCGGCGCGATGCCGCATAGTACGGATTTTGCTGGTGCCTGTGGGCGGTGTCGTCGGGATTTTTTCCAGTCTCGCGTTCGCTTTTTCGGGAACTGAAACGCGATTTGCGTGAATTCCCCTCAATTGCCCAATGATTCGGCGCGGGGTGGAAAAGGCGGTGTGACCTTGCTGGCCCGCCGTGATCAAGGGGTGGATAACCAGGGCGGGGCCGCTATGCTTCGCCGGGCGACGGTGAGGTGAGGAGCATGGCGAGCAAAAGACGCAAGGCATCCAGGAAGGCGGGCCGGGGTCGTCCGGGCACGGGGCGTCCGCTGGCGGGCGAATCGATGGTTCTGGAGGGGCGGACGGCGCGACCGCCGGTCCGGACGGCTCCCGCGGCGCGCGGCCGGAGCGTGGCGAAGCGCGCCCTGTCCTTGGATGGCGACTCAGGGGCGTTTCTCGGGCCCGAGCAGCAGTATCTGCTGAAGAAGCGCCAGGAGGTCGAGCGGCGCGAGGCCCGGTTGCGGCGCACCGTCGGCGGTGTGCTGGCGGCGGTCGCGGCGGCGGCGGCCGGGCTCTACTGGCTGTTCGGCGGACTGTGAACCGCGCCGCGCCCGCTCCCCTCGGGATGCGGGCGCGGCGCGATGCGTGTCAGGACCCGAGGCGGCGGCGCAGGAGCGACAGCGGCTGAGGGTCGTCCAGCGAGGGCTGGAAGGCGACGGTGATCTCCGTCAGGGCGTGCGCCCAGCTCTCCGGGTTGGTGTTTTCCGGCGCCTCGGCGGAGGTGAATCCGGTGCGCAGGAGGAAGCGGTACTGGTCGGGGATGACGTGCCCGACCGCCCGGATCTCACCCTGATAACCGAAGCGCTCCCGCAGCTCGCGCGCCGTGGAGAAGCCGCGGCCGTCGCGGAACTTGGGGAACTCGATCGCCACCAGGGCGAAGCGGTCCAGGTCCGGCGCGATGGCCGGGGCCAGAGTGCCGCTCTTGACCCGGACGCCGAGCGCCGCGTTGCGTCCGTCGAAGCTCGCGCGCTCCGCCTGCCAGCGCTCGAAGGTGACGATGGCGGGGCGGTCGGCGGGGACCGGCTCGCCGTCGGCGACCGCGACCCAGTCGTCTTCGACGATGCGGCCGTCCTTAATGAGCGGCATAGACTCTCTCCTTGAACGGGCCGTGGCCGACACGCTTCAACGTGTCGATGAAGCGCTCCCCGTCGTGCCGGTTGGACAGATAGACCTCGACGATGGCCTCAATGGCGTCCACCGTCTCGTCGGCGGTCACCGCCGGGCCGAGGATGTCGCCGATGGCCGTGGTCAGGGTCGGGTCGCCGCCGACGGTGATCTGGTAGAATTCCTCGCCCTTCTTATCCACGCCCAGGATGCCGATGGCGCCGACATGGTGGTGGCCGCAGGCGTTGATGCAGCCGCTGATCTTGATGCCCAGCTCGCCGATGGTCTGCTGGCGCGCCGGGTCGGCGAAGCGGGCCGAGATGGCCTGGGCCAGCGGGATCGAGCGGGCGTTGGCCAGCGCGCAGTAGTCGAGGCCGGGGCAGGCGATGATGTCGCCGATCAGCCCGGCGTTCGGCGTGCCCAGCCCGTTGGCCTCCAGCGCCGTCCACAGGGTGAACAGTTCGTCCTGCCGGACATGGGCGAGCACGAGGTTCTGGGCGTGGCTGACGCGCAGTTCGCCGAAGCTGTGCGCGTCGGCCAGATCGGCGATCAGCTCCATCTGCTCCGAGGTGGCGTCGCCGGGGATGCCGCCGGCGGGCTTCAGCGAGATGGTGGCGGCGGCGTAGCCGGGAACCTTGTGGGCCAGCACGTTGACCGCCACCCAGCGGGCGAAGTCCGGGTTCGCGGCCTTGGCGGCCTGGAAGGACTCCGGCTCGTCGGTCAGCGTTTCGTAGGCCGGGCCACCAAAGCGGCGGCGGATCTCGTCGACGACCTCCGGGGCGAGGCGGTATTTCGGACCGCGCAGGCGGGCGAACTCCTCCTCCACCTCCTGGGTGAACTTCTCCTGGCCCAGCTCGTGGACGAGGATCTTGATGCGCGCCTTGTAGATGTTGTCGCGCCGGCCGTACTGGTTGTAGACGCGCAGGATGGCTTCGAGATAGGCGACGAAGTCCTCCTCCGGCACCCAGTCGCGGACCAGCTTGCCGATGAAGGGCGAGCGGCCGAGGCCGCCGCCGACGTAGAAGGTGAAGCCGACCTCGCCCCGCTCGTTGCGCTTGGCGAAGACGCCGACGTCATGGACGCGGATGGCCGCGCGGTCGGCGTCCGACCCCATGATGGCGATCTTGAACTTGCGCGGCAGGAAGGTGAATTCGGGGTGCAGGGTCGTCCACTGCCGCAGGATCTCGGCGTAGACGCGCCCGTCCACCACCTCGTCCCGCGCGGCACCCACGAACTGGTCGGTGGTGACGTTGCGCACGCAGTTGCCGCTGGTCTGCAGCGCGTGCATGTCCACCTCGGCCAGCTCGTGCAGGATGGCCGGGGTGTCCTCCAGCTTGATCCAGTTGAACTGAAGGTTCTGGCGGGTGGTGAAGTGGCCGTAGCCCTTGTCGTACTTGCGCCCGATCTCGGCCAGCTTGCGGAGCTGTTGCGCGGTCAGGACGCCGTAGGGAACGGCGATGCGCAGCATGTAGGCGTGGAGCTGGAGGTAGAGGCCGTTCATCAGCCGCAGGGGCTTGAACTCGTCCTCCGTCAGCTCGCCGGACAGGCGGCGCTCGACCTGGGCGCGGAACTGCTCCACGCGCTCCGCGACGAAGCGGCGGTCGATGTCGTCGTAGCTGTAGACCCCGGCGTTGCGGCCGGGCGCGATGTGGTTCATGGAACTCGCCCTTGTCAAAAAAGTGGCCGCCCGGTTCAGGCCGCAGCCTGCTTGCCGAGATCGATGCGGACGGTGGGGCCGAGCGCCCGGATGCGCTCGCGCGTCTTGACCGGCACCCGCTGCCCGTCCACGACGCGCAGGTCGAAGGTGTAGACGTCCACGGCGAACTGCTCACCCTCCGCCTGCGCCTTGGCGGCGGCCAGGGCGGTTTCGGCGGCGGAGTCCTCGAACAGGGCGGCGTCGTCCAGACGCTCCACCCAGCCGGACCCGGGGGCGAGGAAGATCACCTCGCCGTCGCGCAGGCGGTTGGCGGTGATGGCCTTCAGCACCGCCTCGTTCCTGGACTTGTCGCTCAACGCCATGCCTTCAACTCCTAAAACGAACGCTCACGCCGACACGGCGATGGGAAACGGGTTCTGGCCGGTGGTCTGCTGCCACGCGCCGATCAGGGCGCGCAGCCGCACGACCTCGCCGACCACGACGATCGCGGGGCGCTTGGCCTGTAGCCGCACGACGTCCCGCGCGCAATGGGCAAGATTGGTCTCGATGACGTCCTGCGCCTCGGTGCTGGCGCTCGACACGATGGCGACCGGGGTCATCGGCGGCTTGCCGGCGGCTTCGAGCCGCTCGGCGATGTTCCCGATGGTGCCCAGCGCCATGTAGAACACCAGCGCGCCGGGCATCCGCGCCAACACGCCCCAGTCCAGATCGGCGGGCAGGCCGCCGGCCTTGTCGTGACCGGTGACGAAGGTCGCGGTGGTGCCGAAGCCGCGGTGGGTCACCGGGATGCCGGCGTAGGCCAGCCCGCCAATCCCCGCGGTGACGCCGGGCACCACGCGGAAGGGAATCTCGGCCTCGGCCAGCGCCAGGCATTCCTCGCCGCCGCGTCCGAAGACGAAGGGGTCGCCGCCCTTCAGCCGCAGCACCCGCCGGCCTTCCCGCGCCAGATCCACCAGCCGCGCGTTGATCGCCTCCTGCTTGGGGGAGGGGTGGCCGGCGCGCTTGCCCATGTCCACCAGCAGCGCGTCGGGGTTGGCGGCCTCCAAAATGCCGCCGCCGACCAGCGCGTCGTGGACGATGGCGTCGGCCTCGCCCAGCGCCTTGGCGGCCAGCAGGGTCAGCAGGCCCGGATCGCCGGGGCCGGCTCCGGCCAGCCAGACGCTGCCCGGCTCAAAGGCGGGCAGACGGGACAGAAGAGACGATGCGATCATGGCAGCCATCCTTTGGCGGCGATCAGATCCCGGCAGGCGCGCAGCACCTCGGGTCCCTTGGCGCCCGTGGCGCGCAGGCGGTCGCGGAGCGCGGCGAGTTCCGCCAGCCGGTCCGCCCAGACGGCGGGGAACAGCGTCTCCAGCCGTTCGCGGAGCACCTGGGCCAGCGCCGGGCTTTTGCCCCCGGTGGAGACGGTCATGAGAAGGTCGCCGCGACGTATCACAGACGGCGCGTGGAAATCACAGAGCGGAATCACATCCTCGACATTGACCAGGATGCTGCGGTCGCGTGCCTGACGGGCCAGCGACTCCGCGGTTGGGTCGTCGATGCCGACGACGAACAGCACCTGCACGCCCTCCAAGTCGGCGGGCGAGGGCAGGGCGCGGCGCAGGGCCGCTCCCGCGAGGGCGAGCAATTCCGCATCCGGTTCCGGTGAATAGACCGCCGGTGCCGCGCCGCCTTCCCGCAGCTGCGTAAGGCGGCGCTTCGCCAGCGGTCCCTGGCCAACCAGGGCAATCCGCGCATGCGCCGGGTCAAGGGCGATCGGGATCATCGCCGCCCCCTGGAATGCACACCGAAGCCATCGTGAAAAGACATCATGGGCGCATTTAAGCGCGATGGCGGGGTGTAATCAACAGATTTCACAAACTCGCTTAAACCTATAATACATGTAGACAATGTATATGCATTGCAACGACGTGAAACTGGTGTTAATGTGCAATTCAGAACAAATACTCCACTTCGTGGATAGGCAAACAGGCCATGCTCGATGGACTCGCTCGTGCTGTGAAATTCGACCGCGTGGCCGACCTGACCGAACGCTATGGGCGGTTGGACGGGGCGGTGCTTCTGAACGCGCTTCTGCGCGATGAATTCAACGGTCGCGTTGCTGTCGTTTCATCCTTCGGAACGGAATCGGCGGTGCTGCTCGCCTTGGCGGCGGAGGCCGATCCGTCCTTCCCGGTGGTCTTCGTCGACACGGGAAAGTTGTTCGGTGAGACCCTGCGCTACCGCGACAAGCTGATCGCCGCCCTGGGCCTGACCGGGGTGCGCACCATCGGCCCGACCGACGCGGATCTGGCGGCGGCGGACCCCGACGGCCTGCTGTTCACCCGCTCGCCCGACGCCTGTTGCCATCTGCGCAAGACCGTGCCGCTCGACCGCGCGCTGGAAGGCTTCGACGCCTGGGTGACCGGGCGCAAGCGCTTCCAGGCCACCACGCGCTCCGCCCTTCCCCTGTTCGAGGAGGAAGAGGGCACGGGCCGCATCAAGATCAACCCGCTGGCCCACTGGGACCGCGAGCGGATCGAGCAGGAATTCACCCGGCGCAACCTGCCGCGCCACCCGCTTGAAGCCGACGGCTTCCTGTCCATCGGCTGCTTCACCTGCACCGAGCGCGTCGCTCCCGGTGCGGACCCGCGGTCGGGCCGCTGGGCCGGAACCGCCAAGACCGAATGCGGCATTCACACCTTCAAGAAGACCGGAACCGCACAATGACCGCCGATCTCGATTACCTTGAGAGCCAGAGCATCTACATCCTCCGCGAGGCCTACAACCGCATCGACAAGCTGGCTCTGCTGTGGTCGATCGGAAAGGACAGCAACGTCCTGCTCTGGCTCTGCCGCAAGGCGTTCTTTGGGCGCGTGCCGTTCCCGGTCGTTCAGCTCGACACCGCGATGGAGCTGCAGGAGGTCTACGACTTCCGCGACCGCATCGCCGGGGAGTGGGACCTCGACCTGCGGGTGGAGGCGTGCCCGCCGGAAGCGGACATGGACCAGACCCTGCCGCCGCTGACCCGCGCCGCCGCCCGCAAGACGGAGGGGCTGAAGAACCTCCTGCGCACCGGCAAGTACCAGGGGATCATGGTCGGCATCCGCCGCGACGAGCAGGCGACCCGCGCCAAGGAGCGCGTCTTCTCGCCCCGCTCGCTGGAAGGCGACTGGGACGTGAAGGACCAACCGGCGGAGTTCTGGGACCATTACAAGACCCGGTTCGACGAAGGCACCCACGTCCGCATTCACCCCTTGCTGCATTGGACCGAGCTGGACATCTGGCGCTACTCCAAGCGCGAGGGGATTCCCATCGTCCCGCTGTACTTCGCCAAGGACGGCAAGCGCTACCGCTCGCTGGGCGAGAAGAACATCACCTTCCCGGTGGACAGCACCGCCGGCACCATCGACGAGATCATCGCCGAACTGGTCGTGACCCGCATTCCGGAGCGCGCCGGCCGCGCCATGGACAACGAGGCCGAGGACAGCTTCGAGCGCCTGCGCAGCTCGGGCTACATGTAAGAAGCGGGGATTGGGACCATGGACATCCGGAACGAATTGAACGGCCAGCTCCGCATCGTCATCGTCGGCCATGTCGACCACGGCAAGTCGACGCTGATCGGGCGCCTGCTGAACGACACCGGCAGCCTGCCCGACGGCAAGGTGGAGCAGGTCCACGAGATGAGCCGCAAGCGCGGCATGCCCTTCGAATGGGCCTTCGTGATGGACGCGCTCCAGGCCGAACGCGACCAGGGAATCACCATCGACACCACGCAGATCCACTTCAAGACGGAGCAACGCCCCTACGTCATCATCGACGCGCCGGGCCACACCGAGTTCCTGAAGAACATGGTGACCGGCGCCTCGCAGGCCGACGCCGCCCTGCTGGTGATCGACGCTGCCGAGGGCGCGCTGGAGCAGTCGCGCCGCCACGCCTTCCTGCTGCATCTGCTGGGCGTGCGCCAAGTGGCCGTCGCCGTCAACAAGATGGACCGCGTCGACTTCGACCAGTACCGGTTCGAGGCGGTCTCGCAGGAGATCCGCGCCTATCTGGCGGAACTCGGCCTGCACACCTCCACGGTGATTCCGATCGCGGCGCGCCACGGTGACAACATCGTCAGCCGCTCCGACAAGGCGCCCTGGTACGAGGGGCCGACCGTGGTGGAGGCGCTGGACGCCTTCCGTCCGCAGCAGGCGCCGACCGAACTGCCGCTGCGCTTCCCGCTGCAGGACGTCTACAAGCCCGACGACCGCCGCATCCTGGCGGGCCGCATCGAGAGCGGGCGCTTGCGCGTCGGCGACACGCTGCGCTTCTCGCCGACCGGCGCCACCGCCACGGTGGTCAGCATCGAGGGGTGGAACCACAGCCAGCCCATCGTCGCCGCCCAGGCCGGGCAGAGCATCGGCATCACGCTGGACAAGCGCATCTTCGCCGAGCGCGGCCACGTTGCGCACCATGAGGAAGGGGCGCCGCACGTCACCCACCGGCTGGGCGTCCGCGCCTTCTGGCTGACCTCGGAGCCGCTGGCGGTCGGCAAGACCTACACGCTGAAGATCACGACGGGCGAGCACCGCGTGACGGTGGAGAGCATCACCGCCGTCATCGACATCGAGGACCTGTCGAGCACCCCGGCCAAGGCGGTCCACCGCAACGAGGTGGCCGAGGTCGTCCTGCGCTCCCGCTCGCCGATCGCCGTCGACCTCGCGTCGGCGCTGTCGCGGACCGGGCGCGGCGTGCTGATCGATGGTCACGACGTGGTCGGCGGCTGCATCGTCGTCGAGGTGGATGAGGGCCCCGCGGCCTCGGCCAACACGACCGAGGTGTCGCACGCCGTCACGGCGGACGAGCGCAACGCCGCCAACGGCCACAAGGGCGGCGTCCTCTGGCTGACCGGCCTGTCCGGGGCCGGCAAGTCCACGCTGGCCATGGCGCTGGAGCGTGCCCTGTTCGACCGCGGCTGGCAGGTCTTCGTGCTGGACGGCGACAATGTGCGCAATGGGCTGAACGCCGGGCTCGGCTTCTCGGCGGAGGACCGGGCGGAGAACATCCGGCGCGTCGCCGAGACGGCCAAGCTGTTCGCGGACGCCGGCGTTCTGGTCATCGCCTCGCTGATCTCGCCGCTCCAGGCCGACCGGGCGCGGGCGCGGGCCATCGGCGGCGAGCGCTTCCACGAGGTCTATGTGGCCGCCGATCTCGCCACCTGCGAATCGCGCGATCCCAAGGGCCTGTACCGCCGGGCGCGCGCCGGGGAGATCCCGGAGTTCACCGGCGTGTCCGCCCCCTACGAAGCTCCGGAGGCGGCGGAGCTGACCATCGACACCGGTGCGGTCACCCCGGTGGAGGCGCTCGGTGAACTGCTCGACTATGTGGACGGCGCGTTCGGCCGGAACGCCCTGAAGCGCGACCGGGTGTAACGGCTTCCCTCGTCCGTTCGGGAAAAAGCCCCTTCGCGTCGCCGCGAAGGGGCTTTTCCTATGGTGGATTGGATTTCACATTGCGAGACGCATTATGTGAAATCGGGCATTTCATCATTCAATAATGTGCAATTCGCTCTTCCTTCCGATAGGAGATGTGCTAAATAGGCGGGCAATTTCCTGCGAGGATGGAACCATGACCGCCCTGACCCGACGCTCCGCGATGCTGGCTGTGGCCGCCGTCGCATCCCTGACCGCCGCGTCCCTGACCGCCCTGACGCCCGGCGCGGCCCGCGCCGCCGATCCGGTGAAGCTGGAGGTCGGCTACATCCCCATCCTTGCCGCCGCGCCGCTGTTCATCCTGGAAGGGGAGGGCTGGGCGCGCGAGGCGGGCATCGACCTGAAGCTGACCAAGTTCGAATCCGGCCCGCATGCGATCCAGGCGATGGCCGCCGGCAAGATCGACCTGCTCTACGCCGGCGTCGCCCCGGTCCTGGTCGCCCGCTCGAAGGGCGCGGACGTGTCGGTGATCGCCAACTCGGCGGTCGAGGAGATGGTCGTCGCCAGCCGCGGCGAGTTCGCCAAGGCGCTGGGCGGCAAGGCCACCGCTGACTCGATCGCGAAGTTCGTCGCCGACAGTGGCCGCAAGGTCAAGATCGGCACGCAGCCGCCGGGCTCGGTCCCGGACACGGTGCTGCGCCACTGGCTGTTCAAGGTGGTGAAGGCCGATCCGGCGAACGTGGAGATCATCTCCATGGGCATCGAGAAGACCCAGCAAGCCCTGCTCGCCGGCGCGCTCGACGCCGCGACGATCCGTGAGCCGACGGTGACCGTGACCCAGAAGGTCGACCCGAACGTCGGCCTGCTCGCCACCGGCGCGGAGATGTTCCCCAACCAGCCCGGCACCGTCATCGCGGTCCGCGGCCCGGTCGCCAAGGAACATGGCGAGGCGCTGACCCGCCTGCTCAAGGCGCACATCCGCGCCGTCGACCTGATCGCCAAGGACCCGGCCCGCTCCGCCAAGGTCGCCAACGAGTATCTGGGCAAGGGCCTGATGGAGCCGGCCACGCTGGAGGCCGCCTTCCGCTCGCCGGGCTCCAAGTTCGTCGCCGACCCGCACGGCGTCGTCCCGGCGGTCGAGCAGATGATGGCCTACGCCAAGGAGATCGGCTCGGCCGAGGGCACCATCCCGGTGGCGGAGGCCTTCGACTTCCGCTTCTACGACGCGGCCGCCGGCAAGTAAGCGCGATGCGTCAACCGCTGAAGCTTCACAGCTCCATCGCCCTGTCGGCGCTCGGTGTCGGCGCTTTCCTGCTCGCCTGGGAAGCGCTGGCGCGCAGCGGCGTCGTGCCCGCCGGGCTGCTGCCGTCGCCCAGCGCGGTGCCTGGCGCCTTCCTGGCGGAGTTCCGGTCCGGCACCTGGCAGGCGATGGTCTTCGCCAGCCTGTCGCACTATCTGTCGGGGCTGGCGCTCGGCACCGTCCTGGGCATCACCTTCGGCACGGCGGCGGCGACCTGGGGCGTCTGGGACGCCTTCCAGGCCTGGGTGGTGCGCATGCTGCGTCCCATCCCGTCCATCGCCTGGATTCCTTTCGCGATCATCTGGTTCGGCGTCAGCAAGTCGGCGGCGACCTTCCTGATCGCGCTGACGGTCTTCTGGATCAACTACTACGCCACCTACAGCGCGGTGCGCGGGGTGGACAAGGACCTGATTGAACTCGGGCACGCCTTCGGGCAGGGCGGGCTGATCCCGCGCCTGTTCAAGATCGTCCTGCCCGGCGCGCTGCCGGGCATCCTGTCCGGCGTGCGCGCCGGGCTGGGGCAGGGCTGGATGACCGTGGTGGCGGCGGAGCTGTTCGGCATCTCCGGCCTGGGCGCGCGCATGTCCGACGCCTCCGGCCTGCTCGCCACGCACATCGTCGTGCTCTACATGGTCACCATCGCGGCGCTCTACGGGGTGTGCGACTTCCTGTTCATGCAGGTTCAGCAGCGGGTGCTCGCGTGGCAAAAGTGAACGGCGCAAAAGTGAACGGCTCCGCTGTGATCGATTTGAAGGGCGTCGCCATCGGCTACGGCGCCGAGGCCCCGCCGGTCCTGGTGGACGTCGATCTGTCCATCGAGCGCGGCAGCTTCGTCGCCATCGTCGGGCCGTCCGGCGTCGGCAAATCCACGCTGCTGCGCGTCGTCGCCGGGCTGCACACGGCGCGCGCCGGTGCCGTCACCATCCACGAGACGAAGAAGCCCGGCCACCGCCCGGTCAGCCTCGTCTTCCAGGACGCCCGTCTGCTGCCTTGGCGGCGGGTCGCCAAGAACGTCCGCTTCGGGCTGGAGGGTCTGCCGATCTCCACCACCGAGCGGGAGGAGCGGGTGGCCGCGGCGCTGCGCCTCGTCCGTCTGGACGATTACGGGCGGCGCTGGCCCTACGAGCTGTCGGGCGGCCAGCGCCAGCGCGTCGGCATCGCCCGCGCCCTGGCCG
Organism: Azospirillum brasilense; assembly: GCF_007827815.1. Classification (GTDB taxonomy): domain Bacteria; phylum Pseudomonadota; class Alphaproteobacteria; order Azospirillales; family Azospirillaceae; genus Azospirillum; species Azospirillum brasilense_C. Next base: position 164,519 of record NZ_VITH01000008.1, on the reverse strand, counting down.
TCGATCCCGACATCCTGCTGATGGACGAGCCGTTCGGCGCGCTCGACGCCATCACGCGGCACGGCCTGCAGGACGAGTTGCTGCGCATCCACCGCGAGACGGGCAAGACCGTGCTGTTCGTCACCCACGACCTGGAAGAGGCGGTTCATCTCGCCGACCGCATCATCGTGCTGGGCGGCAGCCCGGCGCGCATCGTCCAGGACGTCCGCAACGAGCCGGGCCGCGAGAGCGGCGGCTTCCGCGAGCAGGTTGAGCAGCTGCGGTCGGGGATCGCGGACAATTACAGCATTTGAGGGTAGGGGTGGTCGTGTCGAGCCCCCCTCCCGGCCTCCCCCCGCTCCGCAGGGGGAGGAGAAAAAGCCCTCCCCTGCGAAGCGGGGGAGGGTTTGGGTGGGGGCTCGACGCGACCACTTACGGTCTACGGTGCCACCCTTCTCACATCCCGCGCCGTCAGATGCACGTTCGCATCCGGGTCGAGCTTGCGGTCCATGATGCGGGCCTCCACTGCCTTGTCGAAGACCGGGCGGTTCAGGCAGACATACTGAAGCGCCTCGTCTGGCTTCGGCAGATGGCCGGCGAGGGTTTGCAGGGCGCGGCGCGGGACGAACACCCGCCCGTGATACTCCCCGACCTCCACCGCAAACTCCACGGCGTCGGCTTCCTCGTTCCAGGACGGGTCGTCGGGGAACACGAACAGCGGCATCACACCCTCACGCAGAACACGTCTCAGTCCAGAATGTAGGTAACATCGTAGCCGCTGCGCTTGAAGCGGGTCTTCAGCAGCGTGCCCTGCGCGTCGAACCACAAATCGCGCTCCACGTCGCCGGAAATACGGTGATGCTGCGCCGGCACCGCCCGCCCGCCGACCGTCAGCGTCTCGGTGCCGACGAGGTCGGTGCGCACGCGGTAGGGCTTGCCGTCGATGACCGAGAACAGGGTGGGGCGCTTCAGCACCTCCGGTGTCCACAGCGTGAGGGGCAGGGCGTCGGCGCCGGCTTGGTCAACCTTGCCGTCCACCGTGACGGAATAGCCGCCGCCGGTCCGCATCATGCGGATGGCGTGAGGCGTGCCGTCATCGTCGGTCTGGGCGCTCATCGATTCGAGCGTCCGGCCTTTCCAGACCTCCTCCCGCTTGTGGTCGTAGCGGAAGTTGATGAACAGCACCTTCACGCGCGTCGAGGCGGTGACCGCGACCTTGGTCACGTCACCCTGCGGCTCCAGCCGGACGGTTTCCGACCCTACCGGATCGTCGCCCATCAAAATCCGGTAGGTCAGCGTGCGCGGCTCGGCGGCGTGGGCTGCGGCCGTGGACAGCAGCAGGCCGGCGGTCGCCAGCGCCGCGCGCAGGGCGTGCGTCATGAATCGTTCCCTCCCTGTGTTCGCCCTTTGTGGTCGTTGTGCGGCGGCGGCTTATGGTGCCGCCGTCCGTTGCCTTCGCTCAGTCGTCGAGAAGCTGCGCCAGCTTCATGGCGACGCCCATCGAGCCGTCCACCTTCAGCTTGCCCATGGTGAATGCCAGCATCGGGTTCAGCCTCCCGTCCATCAGCTTCTTCAGATTTTCGGCGGAGATGCGGATGGTGCAGTCGGGATCGTCGTCCCCGGCCCCCTCCCGCGCGATGGCGACGGGCGTCTCGCGGGCGTTGACCCGCACCGCCTCGCCGTCCTCCAGCGCGAAGCGGACGTCGGCCTTCAGGCTGCGGAAGCTGGTGGAGCGGGACTGGAGTTCGCGCAGGATGTCCTCAACCATGGATCCGTCTCTCTCCCCTGGATTCGTGTTCGTCGGATCTTGACAGTAGGCGGAGTTTACGTTTACGTCAACGTCATAACCAAAAGGTTTCCGGCGCCTCAACGATCCGGAAACCATCAAATCAATCGAGGGGAGTGAAACCATGCAGACCGCCGCCGCGCCCGGACTCCGAACCCCCCGCACCGCCTACCGCCGTCGCTTGTCCTGACCGCCGCGCAGCCGGGAGGATCGGAGATGACCGAGAATCTTGCGCGCCGGGGCAGCATCGGCGACGACACGCCGGCCCATCCCTGGCTGGCCCGTTACCCCGAGGGCATCGCCTGGGACCAGCCGATCGCCGTGACGCCGCTGGCCGAGCTGTTCGAGGAGGCCGCCCGCCGTTACGCCGACCGTCCGTGCCTGGACTTCCTCGGCCGCCGCTACCGCTACGCGGAGGTGCTGGGGCTGGTGAACCGGGCGGCCAAGGGCTTCGCGGCGCTGGGGGTGAAGCCGGGTGTTCGGGTGGGGCTGTGCCTGCCGAACACGCCGACCTACGTGATCGCCTATTTCGCGATCCTGAAGGCCGGCGGCACGGTGGTGAACTACAACCCGCTCTACGTCGAGCGGGAGCTGGAGCATCAGATCAAGGATTCCGGGACCGAGATCATGGTCACGCTCGATCTGAAGCAGATCCACCCGCGCATCGAGGCGATGCTGGACCGCACGCGGCTGAAGACGGTGGTGGTCTGCCGGATGGCCTCCATCCTCTCTCCGGTGAAGAGCGTGCTGTTCCGCGTGCTGAAGCGCAGCGAGCTGGCCAGCATTCCCCAGGACGGGCGGCACGTGGATTTCGACGCGCTGCTGGCCAACGACGGGGCGATGCCGCCGGTGCGGCTGGACCCGCGGCGCGACGTGGCGGTGCTGCAATACACCGGCGGGACCACCGGCGTGCCCAAGGGGGCGATGCTGACCCACGCCAACCTCGTCGCCAACGCGCGGCAGGTGCAGGCTTGGTTCCCCGGCATGGCGCTGGGGGAGGAGCGGATGCTCGCCGTCCTGCCCTTCTTCCACGTCTTCGCCATGACGGTGATCCTGAACATGGGGCTGGCGGCGGGGGCGGAGCTGGTCATGCTGCCGCGCTTCGACACGCTGCAGGTGCTGAAGACCATCGCGCGGCGCAAGCCCACGCTGCTGCCCGGCGTGCCGACCATGTACAAGGCGTTGCTGGGCCATCCGGACGTGGCGCGCTATTCGATGCGGTCGATCCGCTACTGCATCTCGGGCGGGGCGCCGCTGCCGATGGAGTTGAAGCGCCAGTTCGAGGAGGCGACCGGCTGCGTGCTGGTCGAGGGCTACGGCCTCAGCGAGGCGTCGCCGGTCTGCGCCTGCAACCCGCTGACCGGGGTCAACAAGGAGGGCTCCATCGGCCTGCCTCTGCCGGGGATCATGGTGCAGATCCGCGCGCTGGACGATCCCGACCGCGTGTTGCCGCCCGGTGAGAAGGGGCAGGTCGCGCTGTCCGGTCCCAACGTCATGGCCGGTTACTGGAACCAGGATGAGGAAAGCCGGCGCACCGTCGTCGGCGGCTGGCTGTTCACCGGCGACGTCGGGGTGATGGACGAGGACGGCTACGTCTTCCTGCTCGACCGGCTGAAGGACCTGATCCTCTGCGGCGGCTACAACGTCTATCCGCGGGTGATCGAGGAGGCCATCTACCAGCACCCCGACGTGGTCGCCGTCTGCGTCATCGGCATCCCCGATGACTACCGCGGCCAGAGCCCGAAGGCTTTCGTCCAGCTCCGGCCCGGCGCCAGCCTGACCGCGGAGGAGTTGAAGGATTTCCTGCGCGACAAGATCTCGCGGATCGAGATGCCCAAGCGGATCGAGTTCCGCACCGAGTTGCCCAAGACGGCGGTCGGCAAGCTGTCGAAGAAGGAACTGATCGCCGAAAGCCTGCAGAATCCGGAGGAGTGACGGAGGAAAGGCGCGCGGCTTTGTCACATCGCGGCGTGTGTGGTAGGAACGGAGACGCCGTCCGGCGGCGTGGAGCGAGCGGCCTTCGCTTCCCACACGCCGCCGCGGCGCGACGTGACGGAAGGCGTGCCCCCCACCATGGAACAGCTCTACACGGTCAATCAGTTGGCGGAGGAACTGGGCATCACGCCGCGCGCCCTGCGCTTCTACGAAGTGAAGGGGCTGCTGTCGCCCAACCGCCTGGGCAACAACCGGGTCTACACCAAGCGCGACCGCGCCCGGCTGAAGCTGATCCTGCGCGGCAAGCGGCTGGGCTTCTCGCTGGCGGAGATCCGCGAGTATCTGGACCTCTACACCGTCGACGGCGGGGTGGAGCAGCTGAAGGTCCTGCAGAAGCGCATCGACGCGCGGCTGAAGGATCTGGAGCAGCAGCGCCAGGACCTCGAAGCGACCGTGGGCGAACTGCGGGAGATCGAGGCCCAGGTGCAGGCCGCGCTGGACGAGCGCGGATTGGCGTCCAAGAGCGCCTGAGCCGGTGCGGTCCCATCCGCCCGGCCAAGCCGGAGGGGGTGGGGTTATGAATCTGCTGTTCCGCCTGATCGCCGTCATCCTGGCCGCCCTTGCGAGGCGGGCGGTGGGGTTCCTGGAACCGGCGCGGCTGCGCTTCCGGGTCTGGCCGACCGATCTCGACCTCAACCTGCACATGACCAACGCCCGCTATTTCAGCGTCATGGACCTGGGGCGCGTCGATCTGATGCTGCGCTCCGGCATGGGGCGGTCGATCCTGCGCCACCGCTGGCAACCGGTGATCGGTGCCGCCAACGTGCGCTTCCGTCGCCCGCTGGCGCCCTTCCAGCGCTTCGAGCTGGCGACCCGCGTGCTGTGCTGGGACGATAAGTATTTCTTCATCGAGCACCGGGTGGAGACCGCCACGGGCACGGCGGCGCTGGCCGTGGTGCAGGGCGCCTTCGTGGCGCGCGGCGCCGTGGTTCCCCCGGCGGACATCCTGGCGATCCACGGCGAGCACCGGGACTCGCCGCCCATGCCGGATGCCGTGGCGGCGTGGCGCGAGCGGCCGCTGGCGCCCTGACCCTTGCATCCCGCCATCCCGTTGCACTATGGCTGGCCGGACGCGGAAAGCGAAAAGCCGGCAAAGCGGAAGGGCAAGGGGCATGGGCGCACACGGAATCAACGGCATCGACCATCTCGTCATCGTCGTCCGCGATCTGGAGAAGGCGCAGGACGCCTACCGCCGCATGGGCTTCACCATCGCGCCGAAGGGCCGGCATGGCGAACTGAAGTCGGCCAACCACACCCTGATGTTCGGGGCGGGCGACTATCTGGAACTGCTCGCCATCGAACAGCCGCACCCCTTCACGGCCTTTTACAGCGACGTGCTGAAGACCCGCGAGGGCATCGCCGCGGTGGCGCTGAAAACCGACGACGCGCGGGCGGCGCAGCGCCTCCTGGTCGAGGCCGGCTATCCGGCGGGCGAGCCTGTGGAGTTCGGCCGTCCTGTCGAGCTTCCGGGCGGTGCGCAACCGGCGCGCTTCACCACGACCGCGATCGACGGTGTGCCGGACTGGGGCGGGCGGGTCTTCCTGTGCCAACACCACACCCCCGACGTGGTCTGGCGGCCGGAGCTGATCCAGCACGACAATTCGGTGACCGGCCTCGCCGCCCTGGTCGTCGCCGCCGACGATCCCGACACCACCGCCGCCTCCTACGCCCGACTGTTCGGCACAGCGGTGGAGACGCGGGGGCCGGCGCGCGTCGTGCCGACCGGCAGCGCCCCCATCGTGGTGGCCGATCCCGCCGCGCTGCATTGGGGCTGGACCGGCGACCCGGCGCTGACGGTCAAGCGCCCCTTCCTGGCCGGGATGGTGCTGACGGTGGCCGATCTGGAGCGCGCCCAGCAGGCGCTGCAAAAGAGCAAGTTTCCGACCGTCGTCGGCAACGGCGTGCTGCGCGTCTCGTCCGCCAGCGCCTGCGGCGCCATGCTGGCCTTCGCCAAGGAGTTCGACCTCGGCGCGCTGATCCCGTAAACCCGCCGTCCGGTTGTCATAACGGAATCATATTGCTGCACTGCGTCCGCTCCGTTGGACAGGACGCCGTCGCGGGCGCACATTCCCTTCTTGCGTGCATGTTGCGGCGCATCATGGGGACGGACCGACGTGGCGGACGGCGATTTCGGCAGGGTTCAGATCGAGCCGGCGGGGCAGGGTGCGGCTGAACCGGGAATGGCGGCGGGCTATCTCGTCGCCGGGACGCCCGCCTACAAACGGGCGAGCCGCATCCTCTTCGTTGCCGGCTTTTCCACCTTCGCCGCGCTCTACTGCGTGCAGCCGCTGATGCCTGAGTTCACGCGGGACTTCGGCGTCACGCCGGCGCAGTCCAGCCTCGCTTTGTCGGTGTCCACCGGCGTCCTCGCCTTCGCGCTTCTGATCGCCGGGGCGGTGTCCGACCGCTTCGGGCGCAAGGCGATCATGGCGCTCTCGCTTCTCGCCTCCGGCACGCTGGGCATCAGCGGCGCGATGGCGCCGGACTGGGCCTCGCTGCTGCTGGTGAGGGCGCTGGAAGGGATGGCGCTCAGCGGTCTTCCCGCCGTCGCCATGGCCTATGTGTCGGAGGAGGTGGACCCGCGCTCCGCCGGGGTCACCATGGGTCTGTACATCGGCGGGACGGCGCTCGGCGGCATGTCGGGGCGGGCGCTGACGGCGCTGGTCGCCGACGTCGCGTCCTGGCGCATGGCGATGGGGGTGATCGGCACGCTGGGAATCGCCGCCGCACTGGCGGTGTGGTTCGCGCTTCCCGCCTCGCGCCATTTCCAGCGCCGGCCGGCGGGCATGCGGGAATTGGCGGAGGCGTGGCGTGGACATTTGATGGACCGCGGGCTGCTCGCCCTGTTCGCCATGGGGTTCCTGTCCATGGGGGCCTTCGTCACCGTCTTCAACTACATCGGCTTCCGCCTGCTGGCGCCGCCCTTCGACCTGCGCCCGGCGGCGGTCGGTGCCGTTTTCACGGTCTACCTCTGCGGAGTCGTCAGTTCGCCGCTGTTCGGCGGGCTGGCGGTGCGGCTGGGGCGGAGCAGGGTGCTGGCGGCGGCGGCGATGATGATGGCGGCCGGTCTGGCGTTGATGACTCCGGACAGCCTGTGGACCATGACGCCGGGAATCGCCCTGTTCACCTTCGCCTTCTTCGGGGTCCACACCATCGCCTCCGGCTGGATCGGGCAGCGGGCGCCGGTCAACCGCGGACAGGCCTCGGCGATCTACCTGTTCTGCTACTACATGGGTTCGACCATCGCCGGGACGCTGGGCGGCGTGTTTTGGTATGCCTTCGGCTGGGCCGGAGTCGGCGGATTCGTCGGGCTCCTGCTGGTGGTCGGACTGGTTGTTTCGCTGGGCTTGGCGGTCCGCCGCTGATTCATTCAATGCGCGCATACCGAGGTATGGTTTCAACCGTTTCGGTTGCGCCGCGCGCCGCTTCGTCCCATGCTGGGTGCATCTGCACAGCGAGGCGGCCATGGCCCGTTTGTCCGTCTACAGCGACACCGATCCCACCGTTACCGAACTCTCCTCCGCTGACCCGGCGCTGGTCACCGCGCATCTGGCGCTGGCCGGGGTGCTGTTCGAGCGCTGGCCGGCGCCCCAACCCATTCCCGACGCCGCCGACACCCGGACGGTTCTGGAGGTCTACGCCGCACCGGTGGCGGCCCTGAAGGAGGCGCGCGGCTTTCAGTCCGCCGACGTGGTTCGGATGCCGCGCGGACTTCCGGACGCGGCGGACCGCCGTGCCGCCTTCCTCGCCGAACACACCCATGACGAGGACGAGGCCCGTTTCTTCGTGCGGGGTGGCGGCGCCTTCTACCTGCACATGGACGAGAAGGTGTTCCGCATCGTGTGCGGGGCCGGCGACCTGCTGAGCATCCCGGCGCGGACGAAGCACTGGTTCGACATGGGGCCGGACCCGGAATTCACCGCCATCCGCTTCTTCACGCGCCCGGACGGCTGGGTGGCCTCCTTCACCGGTGACGTGATCGCCGACCGTTTCCCGAAGTACGAGCCGGAAACCGGTGCCGTTCCATGACGCGCCCCCGATGACCCGGCCGCCGTTACCTTTCGCCGCAGCCGGTTGCGGGCGAAAAGCGACGCTGTTACAAGGCCTTCGGTATCGGCGCCCAGTCGTTGGCCGCTCGTCCCCCGCTTCGGAGGCTCCATGACCACGGATGGCCACTCCGTCCCGTGCACGGGCAACGGCTTCATCGACGCGGCCCACAGGTCGCTGATGGAGCATGTCGTGACCATCCGCAGCGCCTGCGCGGCCGGCGCCACCCGCGACTCCATGGTTCCCCGCTTCAACCGCTTCGCGGACGAGATGCGCATGCATTTCGACCATGAGGAGGTCATCATCCGCGCCGCCGGATTCGCCGCGTGGGAGGAGCACGCCGGCCATCACGCGATGCTGGACCAGCAGTTCGGCCGCCTCATCGACTATGTGCGCGACTGCGACGTCACCACCGATTTCCTGTGCACGGTGGCGGGCACGCTGGACGCCGCGCTGTGCGGGCATGAGATCCGGCACGATGGCGATTACACCGCGCTGGTGCGCAACGCGTCCTTGGCCCCGGAGGGACGGACCCTGATCGCCTGGAGCAGCGCCTTCGAGGTCGGGGTGGGGCCGCTCGACGCGCAGCACCGCCAGCTCGCCGACCTCATGAACGAGCTGGACGCGATGAGCCGCCACGGCGCTCCGACCGCCGAATCGCTGGACCTCCTGGGGCTGCTGCACGACCATGTGCACGCCCATTTCGCCATGGAGGAGGGTGTGCTGCGCCGGGTGGCGCCCGGCCGCTTCGTGGCCCACCGCAACCATCACCGGCTGCTGGAGGGTCAGTTCGCCCGCATCCGCCAGCAGGTGGAGAGCGGCCGGCTCGACACCGGCGTCGCGGTGCGGGGATTCCTGCGCTTCTGGCTGATGGACCATGTGCTCGGCTCCGACCGTCCGGCTTTCGCCGAGACGGCGGACGCGGCGCCGCGCTGACCGCCGCCATCGTTGCGATCCCGGGCCGATCCCGGGCCAATCCCGACCTGTCATCAAAAAATCACTTGAATCGCTGGGGAAAAAGCGTAATTCATCGGGGACGACGCACTCGCACGTGCCAATGGCCCTCTGTGGTTATGCAACGACGTACCGCGTCCTTTTTGGCAGAACCGGTCATCAGTGGGCCGGTCCCGAGAGGGAGGTAGGCATGTTGGCTCTCCACGGCAGGGCTCTCAGACGGTAGCCCATAGCCGGACATCGACGCTTTGAACCTGCGGAGCTGTTAGCCCGCTCGTGAGCGTTTGACCCGGCTTTTCCCCGTCGCCTTTCACCACAACCCGAATTCCGATCCGCGGCTTTGATGGCCGTGATGGATTCCCGTCTGTTCGCTGGACCGCCCCGCGCCGGGTGGCCCAGGGTAAGGAGTGCGCCATGGGCTTCATCCGTTCCCGTTCCGCCGTCGCCCCGCTGCGCCGCGGCGTTTCCGTTTCCGCCCCGTCCTTCGGCGCTTCGCCGGTGTCGGACCGCCGCACCTCCGTCCATCAGGCGGTGGCGCTGGCCCGGCCCGAGGAGCCGATGCACTGCATCCGTCCGGGCGTCCTGGCCGACACCGCGTCCAGCTTCGTGGCCGCCTTCGACGCCGCGGTGTCGGGCGACGTGCTGTACGCCGTGAAGTGCAACCCGGAGCCGGCGGTGCTGCGCGCCCTGTGGGCCGGCGGCGTGCGCCACTTCGACGTGGCTTCGCCCGGCGAAATCCGCCTGATCCGCCAGATGTTCCCGGACGCGGTGCTGCACTACATGCACCCGGTGAAGGGGCGCGAGGCGATCCGCACCGCCTACCAGCAGTACGGCGTGCGCGACTTCGTGCTCGACAGCATGGAGGAGCTTCAGAAGATTCTGGAGGAGACGGGCGACGCCCAGGACCTCGGCCTCGTCGTGCGGCTGGCCCTGCCGAAGGGGAACGCGGTCTACGACCTGTCCGGCAAGTTCGGCGCCCCGGCGACGGAGGCGGTCGAGCTGCTCCAGGCCGTGCGCATGGTCGCCCCGAAGGTCGGCGTGTCCTTCCATGTCGGCTCGCAGATGCTCGACCCGTCCGCTTACGAGCGGGCGCTGGAGCTGGCCGGCCGCATCATCGCGGAGTCGGGCGTGGTGATCGACGTTCTGGATGTCGGCGGCGGCTTCCCCGTCTCCTACCCGGGCGTCACCCCGCCGCCGCTCGGCGACTTCATGGAGGCCATCGCCCGCGGCGTGGCGAAGCTCGACCTGCCGGCCCACTGCCGCGTCTGGTGCGAGCCGGGCCGCGCGCTGGTCGCGCCGGGCGTGTCGCTGGTCGTGCAGGTGGTGAAGCGCCGCGGCAACGAGCTGTTCATCAACGACGGCGTCTACGGCGCCCTGTCGGACGCCGGCGTTCCCGGCTTCCGCTTCCCGGCCCGCATGATCCGTCCGTTCGCGCCGATGGGCGACGAGCCGGTGGAGGCCTTTGCCTTCTACGGCCCGACCTGCGACAGCGCGGACCGCATGAACGGCCCGTTCCACCTGCCGGCGGACATCCGCGCCGGCGACTGGATCGAGCTGGGCCAGCTGGGGGCCTACGGCTCCTGCCTGCGCACCGCCTTCAACGGGTTCGACCAGGCCCGCGTGGTCGATGTTTCGGACGCGCCGCTGCTGGAAACGCCCGGCTACGTCCTGAAGAGCTGCGTGGCATAAGTCCCGCATCGCGGGAAAGCTGTGGATATCCCTAAAAAATCACCGTAAACCATCGTTGGTCCGACACCCTCCGCCTTTGCAAGAGGCGCGGGGGTGTCGGGCTGTATTTCTGTCACGCCAACCACGGGGGACCGTCTTAGATGACCCTGGACACCAAGCACATCACCTTCACCGGCCGCATGGTCATTGTCGGCTTCGGATCGATTGGCCAGGGAGTGTTGCCCCTGATTTTGCGCCACATCGGAATCACGAAGGACCAGATCACCATCGTCACCGCCGAGGAGCGCGGTCATGCCGAGGCGGATGAGCTTGGCGTCAAATTCATCAACCTGCCGCTGACGAGGGAGAACTACGCCCAGGTGCTGGAGCCCATGCTGGGCAAGGGCGATTTCCTGGTCAACCTGTCGGTGGACGTGTCGTCCGTCGCCCTGTTCGAGTTCTGCCACAAGGTCGGCGCGCTCTACATCGACACCTGCGTCGAGCCGTGGGCCGGCGGTTACACCGATCCGTCCCTGTCGCCGTCGCTGCGCTCCAACTACGCCCTGCGCGAGACTGCGCTGTCGCACCGCGCCACCTATGAGGGCGGACCGACCGCCGTCCTGACCCACGGCGCCAACCCCGGCCTCGTCTCGCATTTCGTGAAGCAGGCGCTGCTCAACGTCGCCGCCGACACAGGCGAATCGACGGAGGTCCCGAAGGACCGCGCCGGCTGGGGGGCCCTGGCCGCCAAGCTGGGCGTCAAGGTGATCCACATCGCCGAGCGCGACACCCAGGTGTCCAACGAGCCGAAGAAGGTGGGCGAGTTCGTCAACACCTGGTCGATCGACGGCTTCGTCGGCGAGGGTTGCCAGCCCACCGAACTCGGCTGGGGCAGCCACGAGAAGCATTTCCCGGCCGACGGCCGCCGCCACGAGTTCGGCTGCGACGCCGCCATCTACCTGATGCGTCCGGGCGCTTCGACGCGCGTGCGCACCTGGACCCCGCTGGAGGGGCCGTTCCACGGCTTCCTCATCACCCACAGCGAGGCGATCTCCATCGCCGACTACTACACCCAGCGCGATGGCAACCACGTCACCTACCGCCCAACCGTGCATTACGCCTATCACCCGTGCGACGACGCGGTGAAGTCGGTGCACGAACTGGCCGGCAAGAACTGGTACATGCAGCCGAGCCAGCGCCTGATGATGCACGAGATCGTCAGCGGCACCGACGAGTTGGGTGTGCTGCTGATGGGCCACAAGAAGGGCATCTACTGGTTCGGTTCCCGCCTGGGCATCGACGAGGCGCGCGCCCTGGTGCCCTACAACAACGCGACCTCGCTCCAGGTCACGGTGGCGGTCCTCGCCGGCATCGTCTGGGCGCTGGAGAACCCCAACCGCGGCATCGTCGAGCCGGACGAGATCGACTTCCAGCGCATCCTGGAAATCGCCAAGCCCTATCTCGGCGAGCTGGTCGGCGCCTACGGCGACTGGACTCCGCTGCAGGACCGCGAGCGGCTGTTCCCCGAGGACATCGATCACGACGATCCCTGGCAGTTCAAGAACTTCCGGGTCGCCTGAGGCCAGGTTGCCTGAGGCCAGGTTGCTTGAGGACGGTTCGTCTGAACAGGAAAGGGGCTCTTCGGAGCCCCTTTTCCTTTGGCGCGGTCAGAGCGTCAGCGCCAGCAGCAGCGCGCCGGCCACCAGGGCGATGCAGGCCCGCCGGTAGAGGTGAAGGGCGCGGGTGATGTCCTGCGCGGTCGCGGCGGTGCGGCCCGGCCCCATCCAGGCGTCCTCGATCCGCACATCGCCATAGACCCGCGGCCCGCCGAGCCGGAGGTCGAGCGCCCCGGCCATGGCCGCTTCCGGCCAGCCGGCGTTGGGCGAGCGGTGGCGGTGGGCATCGCGCCGCACCGACCGCCAGGACTCGGCGGCGTCGGCCCCCTCGGTGAAGCGGGCGGCGACCCAGATCAGCAGCGCCGACAGGCGGGAACCGGGCAGGTTGACCAGATCGTCCAGCCGCGCCGCCGCCCAACCGAACGCCTCGTGCCGGGGGGTGCGGTGACCGATCATGCTGTCCGCGGTGTTGATCGCCTTGTAGAGCGCGATCCCCGGCAGCCCGCCGACCAGCAGCCAGAAGGCCGGGGCGACGACCCCGTCCGAAAAATTCTCCGACAGGCTTTCGATGGCGGCGCGGCTCACCCCATGCTCGTCCAGGCTTGCCGGGTTGCGGCCGACGATGCGCGACACCGCGTCGCGCGCCGCCTCCAGCCCGCCCTCGCGGAAGGCGGCGGCGACCGCGGCGACATGGTCGTGCAGGCTGCGCTGCGCCAGCAGCGTGGAGGCCAGCGCCGCCTCCAGCAGGCCGCCGAGCGGCAGATACCGGCACAGCCCGGCCACCGCCGATGCCGCACCGCCCACCACCAGCAGCAGGACGACCAGGGCCAGCACCCCTGCCGCCTTGCGGACGGCGAAGGAATCGCGACCGCGGTTGAGCGCGCGGTCGAGTTGGGCGATAAGCGCCCCGATCCACACCACCGGGTGGCGGATTTGGGCGTAGAGTGCGTCCGGGTAGCCGGCGGCGGCCTCGATGAGGAGAGCGGCGGCGAGCACGGACGGATGAAGCTCCACGGGATGGAATCCTCTGGGGAAGGGAAGGGGCGGGATGATGGCGGAATCGGCGGCGGGGTCCAAGAGGATCGTCCAGGAGAGGATCGTCCGGATGGAAATCATTCATGGCGGCGACCTCGACGCCGCACGGGCAGCCTTTCCCGGCGCGCCAGAGCCCTGGCTGGACCTGTCCACCGGCATCAACCCCTGGCCTTACCCGCTGCCGCCCATCTCGGCCGAGGCCTGGGCGCGCCTGCCGGGGCGGGCCGCCGAAACGGCGCTGCGCGAGGCCGCCGCCGCCTTTTACGGCGCGCCGTCGCCGGACCGCGTCCTGGCGGCGGGCGGCTCCCAGGCGCTGATCCAGATTCTGCCGCGCCTGCGCCGTCCGGGAGCCGTCGTCGTGCTCGGGCCGACCTACGCCGAGCACGCCGCGGGTTGGGTCAAGGCCGGCCATCGCGTGACGGAGGTGGAAACGCTGGACGCCTGCGACGGCGCCGACGTGGTGGTGATCGTGAACCCGAACAACCCGGACGGCCGCATCGTCCCGCCCGAAAGGCTGCTGGCGCTGGCGGAGCGGCAGGCGGCGCGGGGCGGCTGGCTGGTGGTGGACGAGGCCTTCGCCGAGGTCGCCCCGGAGTGCAGCGTGGCGTCGGTGGCCGGACGGCCCGGGCTGGTCATCCTGCGCTCCTTCGGGAAATTCTTCGGGCTGGCCGGGGTCCGGCTCGGCTTTCTCCTTGGCGAACCGGCGCTGCTCCGGGACGCGCGCGCCGCCGTGGGACCCTGGGCGGTGTCGGGGCCGGCGTTGGCCGTCGCCACCGCGGCGCTGTCCGATGCGGAATGGATCGCCGCCACCCGTCGCTGTCTCGCCGACGCCGCGGCCCGCTTCGACGAGTGGTTGGTGGATGCCGGCTTGCGCGTCGCCGGAGGGACGCCGCTCTTTCGTCTTATAGACGATCCGCGGGCGGCCGGGCTTTACAACGCGCTGGGCCAAGCCGGGATTCTGGTCCGCCGGTTCGACCATCGGCCGGAGTGGCTGAGGGTGGGACTTCCGGCGGACGGGGCGGCGGAGGGGCGTGTGAAAGTTGCATTGGAAACATTCGAAAATTGATGGATTTTGCGCTCAAAATAGGCGATCACCACCATAGCGCGACAAGATGGCACACAGGGGCAAAAAGGCGCATCGGCTAACGTACTCCTGGTTTGCCCTATCGTGGCGCAAGAATCTTCCATGACGCTGTGGGGGCCATGCTGGATTCGGTCGGTTCAATGAGTCCTTCTGGGGATGCGGAGGAAGCCCGGGCAACGCTGTGGCGTGCGTTCGACACGCTGCCGTCGGGGGTCTGCGTCACCACGGACACGGGGACCATCCTGTATGCCAATCCGGCTCTGCACGCTCTGTTGCGCTATGCGCCCGGTGGCCTGACCGGCTGCGACCTCGTGGCGCTCGAACCGGAGGAGGCCATTCTTCCGGCTTTGCCGGACGCGTCGGGGGAAAGGCCGCTGCGGTGCCTGGATGGCCGAACCGTCTGGGTGTCCGAGTCGGTCGGCCCCCTGACCAGCCCGCTGGGCGAGCGGCAGTCGCTGCGCGTCTTCACGGACGTCACCCACCACCGGCAGGCCCAGGCCGCCCTGCGCGACCAACTCCTGATGAAGGAGGTGCTGTTCGAGACGCTGCCGGTTCCCGTCTTCGTGAAGAACGCGGCGGGCGAATACACCGATTGCAACGACGCCTTCGAACGCTACACCGGGCTGGAGCGCCGCAGCATCGTCAGCAAGACCGCCTTCGCGGTGATGGACCCGCGCATCGCCGGGGCGCACGCCGACCAGGACCGCGAACTGACCGTCACCTGGGGGCAGCGCAGCTACGAGGAGGCGGTTCCCTTCGTCGGCGGCACCACCCGCCTGTCCAGCCTGACCAAGGCGGTCTTCTGCGACAGCGCCGGAAACCTCGGCGGCATTGTCGGCGTGATCCACGACCTGACCGAGGGGCTGCCCAGCGAGGAGCGGCTGCAGGCCATCCTGGAGCAGAGCCCGATCGGCGTGTCGGTGTCGCGCCGCGACGACGGCAAGATCATCTTCGTCAACACCCGCTTCGCCGAACTGATCGGTTTGACCCGCGAGGACCTGATCGGCCGGCAGGCCCGCGACTATTATCTCGACCGCCACCAGAGGGAGCGGGTGATCGATCGCCTGCGCTCCTTCGGGTCGGTGACCAACATGGAGGTGCAGTTCCGCCGGGCCGACGGATCGTCCTTCTGGACGCTGTTCACCGTCAATCAGGCGGTGATCCAGGGCGTACAGGTGAATCTGGCCTGGATCTACGATTACACCGACCGCCGGAACATGGAGGAGGCGCTGCGGGACATGGCCTCCCGCGATCCGCTGACGGGCATCTACAACCGGCGGTCCTTCATGGAGCTGGCGCGTTCGCAGCTCGCCCGCGCCCACCGCTTCAACGAACCGCTGTCGGTGTTCGTGCTGGACGTCGACCATTTCAAGCGCATCAACGACAGCTACGGCCACGCCACCGGAGACGACGCCCTGCGTATGGTGGCCGGCGGCTGTCAGGCCATCCTGCGTGAGTACGACATCCTCGGCCGGCTGGGCGGCGAGGAGTTCGTGGTCGTCCTGCCCGGCGCCACCGCGGAGGAGTCCCGCGTGGTCGCGGAGCGGGTGCGCCGCCACCTGTCCCGCATGGCGATTCCGGGTCCCGAAGGCCGCTTCCACCTGACCAGCAGCATCGGCATCGCCGCTCTGGACAGTGCTTACGACACCCTGGAAAAGGCGATTCACCGCGCCGACCTCGCCCTTTACCGGGCCAAGCGCGAGGGGCGCAACCGCGTCGTCGTCTACGAACCGGGCATGTGAGCCGCTGTATTCCCGGCGGTGAGTGGTACAATTTGTCGCAGCTGGCGACGGTCCGTTTTTAAAGCCAACCGATTATTACGTACGCTATGAGTCATTAGCAAAACTTATTACCAACGGTCGGGTTGGTGACCTGTTTGTCAGGTGTTTGAGAGGCGGACGGTCATGGCGGTCGGCATAGACGGCACACACGGTGGCTTGACCGGGCAGGAGCGGACCTTTCACCGCGACGAGATCATCGTCTCGAAGACCGATCTCAGGGGCTGCATCACCTACGCCAACGATGTGTTCCTGCGCATCAGCGGGTACGGCGAGGCGGACCTTTTGGGACGGCCGCACAACATCGTCCGCCATCCGGACATGCCCCGCTGCGTCTACAAACTGCTGTGGAGCCGCATCGAGGCCGGGACCGAGATCTTCGCCTATGTGATCAACCGGGCGAAGAACGGCGACCATTACTGGGTGTTCGCCCACGTCACGCCGGTCTTCGGCAATCCCGACAACGGGAACGGGCGGACCATCACCGGCTACCATTCCAGCCGGCGCGTTCCGACGCGGCCGGCGGTGGAGGCGGCTGCTGGCCTTTACGCCGCGCTGCGCGCGGAAGAGGCGCGGCACGCCGACCGGAACGCGGCGATGACGGCCTCCGGCGCCATGCTGGAAAAACTCCTGCGCGACAAGGGCACGAGCTATGACGAGTTTGTCTTCAGTCTCTAAATCGCTCGCCGTCATCGCTCTGGTCGCCCTGCTGTCGGCGGCGCAGGCGGTGCACGGTCTTGCCACCGGCAACGCCGCCGCCGCCGCGCTGGGCCTGCTGGCGCTCCTCCCCTGTCTTGCCGCGATCCGCTGGCTGAGGCTCACCAACCGGACCATCCGGAAGGCCATGACGGTGATCGCCGCGGCGGAGAAGGGCGACCTTCAGCCGCGCATCCTGAACATCCACGGCAACAGCCCCATCGCGGACATGCTGCGCACCATCAACCGCCTGCTGGACCGTGTGGAGTCCTTCGGCAAGGAGGCCAACGCCGCCATGCAGCACGCGGCGGAGGGGCAGTATTACCGCCGCATCGTGATGACCGGCATGGTCGGCGAGTTCGGGGCCTATTCCCGCCAGATCAACGACGGGCTGGCCGCGATGGACAGCAAGAGCCGCGAGTTCGTGGAAAGCGCCACCCGCATCGGCGCCAACATCAAAGAGGTCGCGCAGAGCCTGTCGGCCAGCGCCGCCCAGCTCGAAGCCTCCTCCACCGCCATGACGGCGACCGCGGCCACGGCCAGCGAGCAGTCCTTCTCCGCGGCCTCGGCGGCGGAGCAGGTGTCGTCCAACGTGGACGGGGTGGCCGCGGCGACCGGAGAGGTGTCGGGCGCCATCGGCGAGGTTGCCCAGGGCGTGTCCCGCACCGCCGATCTCGCACGCAGCTCGGTGGAGAAGGTGCGGGAGGCGGACTCCACCATCCGCTCGCTGCTCGCCGCCTCCGACCAGATCGGCGCGGTCGTCCAGCTCATCAACGACATCGCCAGCCAGACGAACCTCTTGGCGCTCAACGCGACGATCGAGGCGGCGCGCGCCGGCGAAGCCGGGAAGGGCTTCGCCGTGGTGGCGACCGAGGTGAAAAATCTCGCCAACCAGACGGCCCAGGCGACCGAGGACATCACCGCCCAGATTTCCCAGGTCCAGTCGGTGACCCGCGCCACGGCGACGGTGATCCAGCATGTCGGGGGCATGATCCACGACATCGACGAGATCGCCGTCGGCATCGCCAGCGCCGCCGAACAGCAGAGCGCGGCCATCGACGAGATCAGCCGGTCCATCCGCGAGGCGTCGGCCGGCGTGCGCACCGTGGCCGACGCGGTGACCAGCGTGTCCTCGGGCGCCCAGGACGCCAGCGCCGCCGCCAGTCAGGTGCTTTCGTCGGCCGGCGAGCTGGCGCGGCGCGCCGTGACTCTCAACGGCGACATCGACAGCTTCGTCGCGCGTGTCTGCGGCGGTCAGCGCTGAGCAACGGCGAGGTCGGGCGGCGAGGTCGGGCGACGCGGCCGTCAATGCAACCGGCCACTTGGGCGAGTCGCGTATCTGCAGGAATTGAGGGCAGCGGCCCGACGACCCTAAGCCACACTCCGGATGTTTCGGGGGGGTCAGGTCGTCCCGGAGCCGCCCGTCCGAGGTCCGCCCTTCCAAGGTCCAATCGTCTCCAGCGCCACCCGGTCATCCTCCGTCGAGGCGGCGGCGCGCGCGCTGTCCTTGGCGGCATCCCTGGCGGCGTCTTTCAGGGCGGCCTCCAGACGCTGGATGCGATCGCCGTCGATGCCGGCGGCATCCCGGCGGCGGGCGGCGGCGACCAAGTCGTCGGCCAGCGTCGAAGCCTCGGCAAAGCCCACATTGCCGGCCGAACTCTTCAGGATGTGGGCCGAGCGCTCCACCGTCGTGAAGTCGCGATTCCGGGCCGCCACCCGGAGCTGGTCGAGATGGCCCGGCGTCTCGCGGCGGAAGATGTCCATCAGCAGCGCGAAGCCTTCATCGCCGATCGCGTCGCGCAGATCCCGGCGCTTGGCATGGTCGATCCGCGGCGGTGGGCCCGTCTCCGGGCGCGGCTCCGGCGGGTCCGGCTCGTCCGGTTCCGGGACATTGGTCCACCGGGCGACGGTGTGCAGAAGCTGTTCGGCCACGATGGGCTTGGCCAGGTAATCGTTCATCCCGGCGGCCAGGCAAACGGCCTGATCCCCCTCCATGGCGTTGGCGGTCATCGCGACGATCGGCACGACCGCCGCCGGTCCGCCCATCCGGCGGATCGCCATCGTCGCCGCCAGCCCATCCATTTCGGGCATCTGGACATCCATCAGGACGAGGTCGTAGGGCAGGGCGGCGACGGCGTTGACCGCCTCCAGCCCGTTCGACACCGAATCGACCGCGTGGCCACCCCGGCGCAGCAGGGCGAGGGTCACCTGCAGGTTCACCGGATTGTCCTCCGCCACCAGGATGCGGCGCCGGAGGGGACCGGAAAGAGCCGATCCGGACAGGGCCGCGGCGGGCGCTGCCCGCCCGTTGCCTGGGGGGGGCGCCGCGGTCCGTGCCTTCTGCGGGAATGCCTTGGGCGGCGAGGCGAACAGGCGTGAGATGGCGGTGCGCAACGCCGTCGCGCGGATCGGCTTGACGATCCGCACTGTCACGCCGGCGGCGTTTCCCTCCGCGTCCCCCATGCGGTGGGAGGTGGCCAAGGCCAGGGGCAGGCCGGCCAGCGCCGGTTCGGCGCGAATGCGGACGGCCAGCTCCGGCCCGGTCAGGCCCGGCATGCAATGATCGAGAATGGCGGCGTCGAACGGGCGCCCCTCCGCGCTGGCGTCCAGCAGCCGGCGCAGGGCGTCTCCTCCCGTGGCGACGGCTTCGGTTTCCAGCCCCAGCGCGGCGAGTTGGCGGGCCAGAAGGTCGCGGTTCACCGCCAGATCGTCCACCAGAAGAACACGCCGTCCGGCCCAGGCGCCCGGCTCTTCCGCCTTGGGTGCGGTTTCCGCCGCCGCGCCGCGCCACAGGGGAATGACGGCCCAGAACACGCTGCCCTCTCCGGGCATGCTGTGGACGCCGATCCGTCCGCCCATCAATTCGGTGAGGCGTTTGCAGATGGCGAGGCCCAGCCCCGTGCCGCCATGGCGCCGGGCCGACGAGCCGTCCACTTGGCTGAACATGGAGAACAGACGCTTGTGGTCGGCCGCGGCAATGCCGATGCCGGTGTCCCGAACCTCGAAGCGGACGGTCACCGGCCTGTCCTGCGGAGTTCCGCCTCCGCTGTCGCCCGCGTCCGCTCCGTCCGCCTCGGGAAACAGGCTGTTCGGCTCGACCGACAGCACGATGGTGACGCTGCCCTGATCGGTGAACTTGACCGCGTTGCCGGCGAGATTGATCAGGATCTGGCGCAGCCGTCCGGGATCGCCCCGCAGCGGGCCGTGCAGGGCCGGCGGGACATAGCTTGCCAGCTCCAGCCCCTTGGCGGCGGCGCGCGGGGCCAGCAGTTCCACGACGCTCTCGACCAGCGGCACCGCTTCGAAGTCGGTGATCTCCAGCGTGAGGCGACCGGCGTCGATCTTGGAGAAGTCGAGGATGTCGTTGATGATGGTGAGCAGCGATTCCGCGGAGTCGCGAATGGTGTCGGCGTAACCGCGCTGCTCCTCGTCGAGGCTGGTTTCCTGGAGAAGCCCGGCCATGCCGATCACCCCGTTCATGGGTGTTCGGATCTCGTGGCTCATGGTCGCCAGGAACTCCATCTTGCTGCGCTGCCCGGCCTCGGCCTTCTCCTTGGCCTCGGTCAGCGCCCGCTCCACCCGCTTGCGCTCCGACAGGTCGCGGAAGAAGGCGGCGAAGACGATGCCGTGCTGCGTCTGCACCTCGGCCAGGGACAGGTCGAGGGGAAACGCCTCCCCGTTCATCCGCAGGCCACTCACCTCGCGGGAGAAGTTCGGACCGATCCGCCGGGCGCCCGCGGCGATGGCCTCCATGATGCGGTTGTGGGCCGTGTGGTGATGCGGCTCCATCAGCTCCTGGACATGGCGTCCGAGCAGGCCGCCGGGCGGGTAGCCGAAAATCCGGTGGGCCGCGCTGTTGGCGGATTCGATGACGCCGTCCGCGCGCACCGTCAGGATGCCCTCCACGGCGGTTTCCAGAAGCGCGTTGAAACGGGCGTTGCCGTCCTCCAATTGCGCGTCCTTGCGGCGCAGCAAGGTCAGCACGGCGGTGAACAGCAGGATGACCAGCCCGGAGCCCAGCGAGACGACCGCGATCTCGAGCTGGTTGGTCCACCAGCCGGCCAGTTCCTCGTCCTCGCTGCGGCTGACCACCAGCACCAGCGGCCAGACCGGTGTGGCCCGGTAGGCGGTGATGCGCTCGACCCCGTCCGGGGTGGTTTCGTGGAACACGCCGCCTTCCGACACCGGAAGCTGGGTCCGGAACAGCTCCATCCCCGCCATCGGCGTGCCGGTGCCGTCCGCCCCGTCCGCCCCATCTTGGGGAAACCGGGTCAGCAGCAGGCCGTCGCGTCGGTAGAGCGACACCGTTCCGTGCAGCCCGTTGCGCACCGCACGGAAGACGCCCTGCAGATACTCGGGGTTGACCGAGGCGACCGCGACCGCAAGAAGCGTCCCATCCGCGCCACGGATGGCCCGGCTCATCGGCAGGACCCATTTGCCCGAGCGGTCCTCGGCGGCCCCGGCCGGGGTCAGGAAACGCCCCCGCACCGGGCTCCCGACATGGAGGCTCCTGCTCTGGCCGGACAGGTGGGCGCGGAACAGGTCCGTCTCCGCGAAGGAGGTGCCGAGCAGGCGGGAATCCTCGGTGGTCGCCACCAGGACGCCCCGGCGATCGAGGACCGAGAAACCGCGGATGTGCGGCGACCGGCGCAGCCGGTCCTGAAGCAAGGGGCCCAGCGCGCCATCTTCACGGCCTTGGACCGGTGGGCCATCGAGCAGTTGCCCGAGGATCACCGCGTCGCCCACCGACGCGAGCGTGATGTCAACCGTCTGCACGGTGCGGCTGACCGAAGCTTCCAGGGCGCTTGCCAGATTGTCGATGTTTTCCGCAGCTTTCTTCAACGTCAAGCTGCGGTCGGCATGAATGTCATAGGTGAACTCGAACAAAAGAGCCGTCAACGATAAGAAAGCCAATGCAAGAAGGGCGCCCCGATGCTGCAGCAGGGCAAGCTTGGCCATCACGCGCGGCTCCGTGGGGAGTGATGAGTTCGCGCGAATCTTAACAGCGGGCGGGCGAAGCGCAAGCCCGCGCTGTGCAGACGGGGGGCAGGGTGCTATCCTGCCGCAGTGTGAGCCGGATTTCGGGGGGATAGGGCTGTGCGGCGTCTTTCCATCGCACTGTCGGCGGTGGCGTTCCACGCCGCCCTCCAGTCCATGATCCTGTTGGGCGGCACGGTGCCGGCCCGGGCAGAGGCGCGGTTCGACCGGGTGCAGCGCACAGGATTGATGCGCGTGTGCATCTGGCCGGACTATTACGCCATTTCCTTTCGCAATCCGTACAGCGGCGAGTTGCAGGGCCTGGATGTCGACATGGCGCGGGCCTTCGGCCAGGACCTGGGCGTGCGGGTCAGCTTCGTGGAAAGCGGTTTTTCAACCGTCGCCGCCGACCTGCTGGGCGACCGCTGCGACATCGGCATGTTCGGAATCGGCGTCACGACCGAGCGCTCTGAACGGATCGCGTTCAGCCAGCCCTATCTGCGCAGCGGCATCTACGCCGTATCCTCCCAGACGCACCCGCGCATTCTGCGCTGGGACGATCTGGACCAGGACGGCATGGTGGTGGCGGTTCAGAAGGGCACCGTCATGGACGACTACGCCAGCCGATCCCTCCGCAAGGCCAGCATCCGCATCGTGTCCGGCCCCCAAGAGCGGGAGGAGGAGGTGCAGTCGGGACGCGCCGACGCCTTTTTGACCGATTATCCCTACGGCCGCAGGGTGCTTACCGTCCACCAATGGGCCCATCTGATCACGCCGGACGTGCCGGTCCAGCCCACGCCCTACGCCTATGCGGTGGCGCCGGGTGACCCGGTGTGGCTGGACCGGGTCAATCGGTTCGTCGAGGCGGTCAAGCGCGACGGGCGGCTGGAGGCCGCGGCCGCCCGGTTCGGCCTCACCCCCATCGTGGCGCGGGACTGACGGTCAGATCTCGACCTGGGTGCCCAGCTCCACCACCCGGCCCGGCGGGATGCAGAAGAACTCCGTGGCCGACAGGGCCGTCTTCGACAGCAGGATGAAGGCGGGTTCGCGCCAACCCGGCAGGCCGGTCGACCGCGATGGGATCAGAGTCTCGCGGCCGAGGAAGAACGACGTCTCCATCATGTCCAGATGCAGGCCGAAGCGGCGGCACCGCTCCAGCGCGCGGGGAATGTGCGGCTGCTCCAGATAGCCGAAGCGCAGGACGACCCGAAAGAAGCCCTTGCCCAGCTTCTCCACCAGAACGGCGCGGTCCGGCGAGACGCGCGGCACCTCCTCCATGATGACCGTCATGACGACCACCCGCTCGTGCAGCACCCGGTTGTGCTTGATGTTGTGAAGCAGGGCGTGGGGGACGACGTCGGGGTTGCCGGTCATGAAGACGGCCGTCCCGGCGACGCGCTGCGGCGACTGCGGCGTGACGCGCTGCAGGAACAGGTCCATCGGCAGGGCGTCGGCGTAGAGCCGTTCCGCCAGGATGCGGCGGCCGCGGCGCCACGTGGTCATCAGCGTGTAGACCGCCGCCGCGATCAGCAGCGGGAACCAGCCGCCGTCCGGCACCTTCAGCAGGGTCGCCCCGAACAGCGCGAGGTCGATCACCAGCAGCAGGGAGAAGGCGGTCACCACCAGCAGGGGGTTCCAGCGCCACAGCCGCCACGCCACCACCGCGGCCAGGATCGTGTCGATGGCCATGGCCCCCGTCACCGACACGCCGTAGGCGGCGGCGAGGTTGCTGCTGGAGCCGAAGCCGATCACCAGGATCACCACGCCGATCAGCAGCAGCCAGTTGTTGCGCGGGATGTAGACCTGCCCGACCTCATGCTCGGACGTGTGGCGGATCTCGCGGCGCGGCAGGTAGCCGAGCTGCACGGCCTGCCGGGTCAGCGAGAAGGCGCCGGAGATCACCGCTTGGCTGGCGATGACCGTGGCCGCCGTCGACAGCAGGACCAGCGGGAGCTGGGCCCAGTCCGGCGCCAGATGGAAGAAGGGGTTCTCCAGCGTCTCCGGCTGGTGCAGCAGCATGGCGCCCTGTCCGAAGTAGTTCAGCAGCAGCGCCGGCAGGACGAGGTAGAGCCAGGCGATGCGGATCGGCGCCCGCCCGAAATGGCCCATGTCGGCGTAGAGCGCCTCGGCCCCGGTAACGGCCAGCACGACGGCGCCCAGCGTCAGGAAGGCCACCCAGCCGTGGTCGACGAACAGCGCCGCCCCGTACAGCGGGTTGAAGGCGCGCAGCACGTCCGGCCAATGCATCACCTGCATCAGCCCCAGCACCGCCAGTGTGGCGAACCACACCCCCATGATCGGGCCGAAGAAGATGCCGACCCGTCCGGTGCCCTGCCTCTGGAACAGGAACAGCAGGGTCAGCACCGCCAGCGTGATCGGGACGATGTAGGGCGACAGGGACGGGGTGACGACCTTCAGCCCCTCGACCGCGCTCAACACCGAAATGGCCGGGGTGATCAGGCTGTCGCCGTAGAACAGCGCCATGCCCAGGATCGCCAGGGCCATGATGGCCCGGTTGCCCGCTCGGGAGCTGAGCCCGCGGTGGGCCAGGGTTCCCAGGGCCAGCACGCCGCCCTCGCCCTTGTTGTCCGCCCGCATCACGAGCAGGACGTATTTCAGCGTCACCACGATGATGAGCGCCCAGGTCGCCAGCGACAGGATGCCGAGGATGGTGGGCTCGTCGAGCGGCAGGCCGGTGTGGGTGAAGGACTCCCGCATGGTGTAGAGCGGGCTGGTCCCGATGTCGCCGTAGACGACGCCCAGCGCCCCCAGGACAAGGGCGGGCATGCGGTTGGCCTGAGGGGAATGGCCCGGGGGAGCGGGAGCGGAGGTGGGGGCGGTGGCCGGAGCGGCGCCGTTCGGTCCGTCGCCGGTTTGCTGATTGGCGCTGTCCATGGTGGTCCGTTCGTTCGGATCGCGGTCCGGTGTTGGAAGTCCCTCCTTGCGGGCGGAACGCTTCGGCCGCGAACCTTCTCCTTACATCAACCGCTCACCACAAGACCATATGGTTCCGGTGGTGCAGGGGTGCCAGCCGCAGCGTGCAAGGCGGCGCCCGCCGTCGCCACTGATCCTCCCCCAGAGCCGTGTTAGCCGGTTCTGAGTGGAACAAAAAATGAACATCGTCCTTGTTGTTCATGTTTTGTTCTGTTAGGTTTTTCTCCATCGGCGAAGACGTCGAGCGTTTCACCGGCGCCCGTCGCGGCGCGGTCCACCGACCAAGGGAGAGTGCCATGTCGATCCTGGTTTTCCTGCGTGAGCTTGCCGGCCTGACGGCCCTGTTCGGCACCCTGTTCGTCTGGACTCTGCTGGGACACGCCGCCGGCTTCTGAAGCACGGGACCACCCGAAAGGAGTCGCCATAAGGGTGGGACCTCCTCCGGATAATAATCCGAAATCCCAGGCAGCCCTTGGCGACGCATCGCTTACATCCGGAATGCGTTCACCGCAGCCGCCGGGCACCTTCACCGGGGCGGGGCGGGCGGCGCGATCAGACCACCGGCCTCGGCCGGCTGGTGACGACAACGCGGAATTCTGGGATCGGGACGGATGCGAAACTTCTTTCGGAAGCGGCGGGCGACCGCCGATGCGGATGACCGGATGTCCATGGGTGGCGGCATCACGGGTGGTGGAGCGGCCGGACCGGGCGCCACCCCGGGCAATGCGGCTCACGGCCATCCGCCGATGCAATCCCAGAGCCCCCTCGCGGGCCGTCCGGCACCGCATCTGCGCCCGGTCGGCGGAGCGGCGGGCACCGGGACTGGTGGCGGGCTGGGCGGTGGGCTGAGCGAGACGATGCGCGGCCCGTCGGGGCTGCGGCACGATCCGCTGAACAGTCCGCTCGGTGGCGGTTTGGGTGGCCAGCGCGGCCAGGCTCCCGCCGACACGGATCTTCCACGCTTCACCATGACCGTCAACGGCGGCCTGCGCGGACCGGGGGCGGTCGGTGCGCCGGCCATGCTGAAGGGGCTCACCCCCGAACTCAACGGTCTGCTGCGCGAAGCCTTCACGCCGACACGGCCAAAGCAGCAGCTCAACTCGCTGTTCATCGGCCGGACCGACACGCTGAAGCGCATCATCTCCGCCATCGAGGAGGAGCGGGCGCACGTCATCCTGTTCGGTGACCGCGGCCGCGGCAAGACCTCCGTCGCCAACGCCATCGAGAAGATCGCTGGCCAGGCCGGCTACCTCTCGCTGAAGCTGACCTGCAGCGCGGAGCTGAGCTTCGAGGACATCTTCCGCCATTTCCTGAAGAAGATCCCCTCGACCTATTACCGGTCGGGGATCGACAACCCCTTCGCCTCGCGCCGCAGCTTCACCAGCTTCAACGAGCTTCTGCCCGAGGGCGGGTTCAGCGTGACGGAGCTGAACGAGGTCCTGTCGGGCATCCACGCCACCCATGTGTTGCTGATCCTCGACGAGTATGACCGCGTCACCGACGAGGACTTCCGCAACAAGCTGGCGGAGCTGTTCAAGAACCTGACCGACAGCTCGATCCCGGTGACCTTGCTGGTGGTCGGCGTCGCGGAGAATCTGGACCAGCTTCTGGGCAAGCATCCGTCGATCCAGCGCTCGCTGGTGCCGGTGCATCTGCCGCTGATGACCGATGTGGAAATCGGCCGCCTCATCAACGCCGGGGCCGAGAACGCCGGCATCGCCTTCGCGCCGGAGGCCGTGGACCGCGTCTGCGAGTTCGTCCGCGGTCTGCCCTACTACGCGCAGCTTCTCGGCCTGCACGCCGCGCGCAGCGCGGTCAGCCGCGGCTCGACGGTGGTGGAGCGGGACGACCTTGCCTACGCGGTCACCCGCTGCCTGCAGGAGGCGGAGCGTGGCATCGTCGACTCCTACGCCCGCGCGCTGGCCGCCGAACGCCGCGCCGAGCTGGAGGACGTGCTGCTGGCCTGCGCCCTGTGCCCGGCGGACTCCTACGGGACCTTCGACCCCAAGGAACTGGCCGGCCCGAACGGCGCTCCGCCGACCAAGGAGGCGCTCGGCATCCTGGAACGGCTCTGCCGTGAGGAGTACGGCGGCGTGCTGGCTCCGGTGGTCGAGCCGGGCTGGACCCGCTACCGCTTCCGCAACCAGATGATGCGCCAGTATGTGCTGATGCGTCAGGCCCACGAGCGCGGCCAGATCTGACCGTCCATCCACGGCAGTCCGGTCCGGGGAGGCCCCTTTCCGCCGTCAGGCGGGGAGGGGCCTTCGTGCGTTTGGGCGTGCGTTTGGGCGTGCGTTCGGGCACGCGGTCCGGCGCCCGGCGGCCGCAGGGTCGTCAGCGCGAATCGAGCAGCATCGCGGCGAGGACCGCGCCGGCGACCAGCGCGCACAAGGCGAGCACGATGGCGAGGCTGCGCAGGAACTGGCGCATCTCCCCCTGCTTCCAGGCGCTTCGGGCAAGAAGCAGCAGGTAGCCGGCCGCCGCCGCGCCGATCATCGTCCACATCGAACCACGCACCGCGTCCATCAAGAAGCTTCCCGCCGCATGGTGTTATGACCTACGGCGAAGGGGCGGTGGCGATCATAGGACGGGCATGGCAAGGGGCGGATGCGCTTCTTCGGCATGAGTGCCTCCTGCCCGTTTGGGGTCGGGAACTTTTGGCAACTCCCATGAACCGGCCCGTCCCCATGCGCACCCAAAACGTGCGCGCTCCCGCAAGAAAGTGGTAGAGAAATCCTCAAAGTATCCATTCGATTGGGGATGCTGTGTACTTTAAAAGAGATGCAGTAATCCATGATTAAAAGTAGCTTTGCGCATATGTCCAATGCGTTCTTCTTTTAATCCCACAGAGTGGTACCGTGTTGCACGACACAGGGGTAAGGTCATCCAAAATATCGGCACGTCAATGCCATCGGTGGGGCACGGGTGGGGAAACCTCGGGTGATTGGTAACCTACAAGATTGCCCAGGGAGTCAGAGCAATTTTCCAAAAATCGCGGGAGCTGACCAATGGAACCAGTGCGTGCTTTTCTGATCGACTCCAATAAGCTGTTCCGCGAAGGCCTGAAGAGGCTTCTCGACGATTCACCCTTCCAGATCGCCGCCGAGGCGGGGAACCTGCGCGAAGCGCTGAACTCCGTGGAGAACGGCCTGCGGCCGCAGCTCATCCTGCTCGATCTGGTGAATGGGGGTGAGGAGGAGGCCGACGGCATGCGCCGCCTGCGCGCCCAGCTTCCCGATGCGCGCATGGTCATCCTGACCAGCGACCTGTGCACCCGCCGCCTCGCCAACGCGCTGGAGGCCGGGGCCGACGGCTACCTGATGAAGGACTTGTCGTCCGACGCGCTGGCCCAGTCGCTGCGCCTGGTGATGATGGGCGAGAAGGTCTTCCCGACCCATCTCGCGGCCCTGCTGATCTCCGGCCGGGTGAACGGGAACGGCACCGACATGCCGGTGTCGCGCAAGGGCCTGTCGCAGCGGGAGGTCCAGATCCTGCGCTGTCTGCTGAACGGCGACAGCAACAAGATGATCGCCAACCATCTGAACATCACCGAGGCGACGGTGAAGGTCCACCTGAAGAGCCTGCTGCGCAAGATCAACGCCTCCAACCGCACGCAGGCGGCGATCTGGGCGCTGAACAACGGCATCGGCGGCGAGTTGGCCGGGGCCGGCGCGGTGACCGCGGCGGCGGCCCACCAGTAACCGCTCTCCCGCGGTCATCTCCACCGGTGCAAGACGCCGGACCGGCCCGCCACACCCGTTTCGGGAGGCGGGCCGGTCCGGCGTTTGCGCGTCTGGTCGCCACCACGGCCGGCTCTGAGGAGGGCTCGGGTCGCGTTGGCAAGGTGGGGCCCGGAGAGACGCCGACAGGCGGACAGAAAATATCCCGGCACGGTGGCCGGGATTCTTTCGGTTTCAGGGGTGAAGCGCGTCTGACGTGACGTCAGGACGTGCCCGTCCGGTGGGCCGGGGCCGCGTGCATGTGCGGCGGAACCATGCCTTCCCGGGCGGATTGCAACGCGCCCTGCTGTCGCGCGGCGAAGACGCCGGCTTCCGTTCTGTTGCGGAAGTGCAGCTTGGACAGAACACTGCGCACCATCGACTTGATGACCGCCTCGGACAGATCGAGCTGGTTGGCGATCGTCCGGTTGTTCAGCCCCTGGCCGAGCAGGCGCAGGGTCTCGAACTCCGGTTCCGACAACCGCGGCAGCAGCGTCAGCCGGATCTCATCGACGCCCAGCCGGGACAGGAACTGCTTGGGCATCAGACAGTGCCCCTCCAGCCCCAGGTCCAGCAGTTCGTTGATGCGGTCCACGTTGATGTCCTCGAACACCCACGCATCGGCGAAGGCCAGGATGTGTGCGGCGTCCAGCAATTCCCGCGACGACAGCACCACGACGATCCGCGACCGGCGTGACAGCCGCAGATAGACCATCGGTTCGTTCTCGCGCAGCGCGGTGAACTGCTGAAGGCCGATCAGGATCGCATCGGGCGTCAGCGTGCTCTGCGTCAGTTCCGATATGTCGTGGAAGACGGTCACACGATGGCGACCGGCCCGGTCGAGCGCCTGCACCACGGTGTCGGTGAGGGAATTGTTGTCGAGAATCAGGCAGACGTGCATTGGGGTCACCGCGTTGCGGGTCGAGTGCGATGCTTTCTCTTGGGCGTACTCATGGTTCATGTGCATGGGTCAGCTCTGTTTGGAGGAGGCATCCACGGCAAGCCCTTGTCGGGCATTATCGCCGCCTGTGTTTTAGGCTTGTCTCGTGCTCTCTATCCGTCGGCGCTCTGTGTCTTCGCTTAAGTGATTTCGTTTAAAGACTGCATCGAATTTCTGGTATATATCCATCAAACCTGGAAAAAAACTTGACACTGTGACAAACAGTTTATAAATTAGTCGTGTAACACGTAAATCAAACGATAGATGATCACTCAAGATCGTCAAGCGCATCTGAATGGCGACCGGATCGCTCCAAGCGATAACTCTTTTGTGACGAGCCACACTGAAAGGCCAGTACAGGTGTGTGTCGCAAAGTGGGGCATTCGTGCAGGAAAAGCGCCGGCCATTCGTACAAGATGACGCACCGATCGGGTAGGTTTTCACGCAATTCGATCATTGGTGCTAACCCTCTGCGCGTAATGGGTGTTTTGTCACCGGTCGTCACTGCCGTCCTCGTCTCGAACAACCAAAGCTGGAAAAAATTCCGCTGCCGCTTTCTTTCGTGCAGAGATATAGACGCAAGGTCATAGTTCGTGTTTTGTTCAGTCGGCCTTCGCTGTAGGGGGCGGCGGTTCCCGGCCGCAAATGACCTATGGCCCTTGTCCGGATATTGCCCCTCTTCCGAATGTGGTAGCAGTTCTTCAAGCCACAGGGCGAAAGGGTTGGTGGATCGCCAATGGGGTGGCCCGGTTAGTCCGGGTTGGGCTGATCCGAAGCAACGGGAAAAACGAAGGCGGACGGGGCCATGAAAATTCTGATCGGTGACGACCATCTCCTTTTTCGTGAAGGCCTGCGCCGTCTTCTGGAGCAGCTTCACGGGGACGCGATCTTTGTCGAGGCAGGCACTTTCGACGAGGTGCTGCAGCAATGCAGCGTTGGAGGCGGGTTCGACGTGGTGCTGATGGACCTGCACATGCCGAACTGGCCGGGCTTCGACGGGCTGCGCGAGGTGCAGAGCCGCCAGCCGGGCGTTCCGGTGGTGGTGATCTCCGCCTCCGAGGCGCTGAGCGACATCCGTGGCGCGCTCGACCATGGGGCCACCGGCTACATTCCGAAGTCCAGCAGCGTCAAGGTGATGATGGGCGCGCTGAACCTCGTCTTCTCGGGCGGCATCTATGTGCCCCCCGGCGCGCTCACCGCCGCGACCGCGGCCTCCGACGCGGCACCGCGCCGTGGCCGCCTGGACGGGGCGGACCGCAGCGCCTACGGCCTGACCCAGCGCCAGCGCGAAGTCCTGGATTGTCTGCGGGCCGGCAAGTCGAACAAGCAGATCGCCTATGAACTCGGCCTGTCCGAGGGCACGGTGAAGATCCATGTCACGGCGATCTTCAAGTCGCTGGGCGTCAAGAACCGCACGCAGGCGGTGATCGCCGCCGCCGCCATGGCCTCGTAAGGGACCGGAATCGAACGCAGCGGGGCAGGGCAGGGCACAAGAAAAACGGGTTGGGGACCGGCAGGGCCGCGAGCAGGCACGAACAAGGTGCCGCCGCGGCCTTTTCGATTCCGGCTTTCGCCTCACCTCTTATACTCGCGTTCAAAGCCGCGCCAGCGGCGTGCCCATACGGGCCCAAACGGAGGACAGACAGCGATGGCGGCGGAAACCCCGGTGTGCGACTTCGGCCGGAAGGCGGAGGATTTCAGCCTGAAGGGAACCGATGGAAAGACCTACAGCCTGGCCGACGTCCAGGGGCCGAGCGGCACGCTGGTCATGTTCATCTGCAACCATTGCCCGTACGTGAAGGCGGTGATCGGGCGGATCGTCGAGGAGGTCGACGCGTTGCGGCCTCACGGCATCGGCGCCGTCGCCATCATGTCGAACGACACCGACGCCTATCCCGACGACGGCTTCGAGAACATGAAGCGCTTCGCGGCGGAGCACGGCTTCACCTTCCCCTACCTGCTCGACGAGACCCAGGAGGTCGCGCGGGCCTACGGTGCCGTCTGCACGCCCGACTTCTTCGGCTTCAACGCCGACCTCTGCCTGCAGTATCGCGGCCGGCTGGACGCCTCCAAGCGCGAGCCGATCCCCGACGCGCCGCGCGAGCTGTTCCACGCGATGGTCCGCATCGCCCAGACGGGGCAGGGGCCGACCGACCAGATCCCCAGCATGGGCTGCTCGATCAAATGGCGGAATCCGACCTGATTCCGCCCAAAGCGCGGCCTTAATACCCGGAGGGCCGCCGTTGCGCCTTGACCGCGTGCGGCACCCAGTGCTATCCGGCCCTTTGAACCATCAGAACCGCCCGCCGCAGCCGCGCGCGGGCGCAATCCCCGCTGTAACGGTTTTCGTGCCGTAGGATGCCGCTGTAGAGCCATGAGCGATATTTTCCGCGAAGTCGACGAGGATCTGCGCCGCGACCGCATGGAGCGCGTCTTCAAGCGCTACGGCGGCATCATGCTGGCGGCCGCGCTGGCGGTCGTCGCCGCGACGGGCGGCACGGTCGCCTGGCGCAACTGGCAGCAGTCGCAGAAGGAAAGCGGGACGACGGCCCTGGCCGCCGCCCTGTCGCAGGCCGCCCAGGGGCCCGACAAGGGCGTCGAGGCGCTGGCCGCCTTCGCTGGCAAGGCCGATCCCGGCATGGCCGCGCTCGCCCAGCTGAACGCCGCCGCCCTGCTGGCCCGCGAGGGCAAGACGGCGGAGGCCGTGGCCGTCTACGACAAGCTGTCCGGCACCGCCGGCGCCGCTCCGGTCTACCGCGAGCTGGCGGCCCTGCTCTCGGTGATGCACCAGCTCGACTCCGGCGATCCGGCCCAGCTCCAGGCGCGGCTCCAGCCGCTGACCGCCGACGCCAACCCCTGGCGCTTCTCCGCCCGCGAGATGAGCGCCGTGCTGGCCGCCCGTGCCGGGGACAAGGACAAGGCGCGGACCCTGTTCCAGCAATTGGCCGACGACTCGCAGGCTCCGGCCGGCGTCCGGTCGCGCGCCTCCGATCTCGCCACCCTCTACGGCAAGAGCTGATGACCCGCATTCCCATGGCCGCCCCGGCCGCGCGCCCGACCGCGCACCCCACGGCGAAGCGCCGCTCCCTGCGCACCGCCCTGCTTTCCGCCCCGCTGCTGGCCGTGCTGCTCAGCGGCTGCGACACCGTCAGCGGGTGGTTCGGCAAGACCCCTGATCCGCCCCTGCCGGGCGAGCGGGTGTCCGTCCTGACCCGCGAGCGCAAGGTCGAGGTCGACCAGCGGCTGGTCGGCACGCCGGTCGCCCTGCCGACCGCCGTGGCCAACCCGGCCTGGGCGCAGCCCGGCGGCACGCCGGAACACGGCGGCGGCAACCTCGCTCTGTCGGCCACGCCGGCCGAGGCGTGGCGCGGCGACGTCGGCACGGGGGCCAGCAGCTCCCGTTCCCTGCTGGAGACGCCGATCATCGCCGACGGCCGCATCTTCGCCATGGACGCCGACTCGCACGTCGCCGCGCTCGATGAGCGGACCGGGCGCCAGCTCTGGCGGATCGATACCAAGCCGGAGAAGGAGCGCGGCGGCGCCAGCGGCGGCGGCGTCGCCTACGCCGACGGGCGCGTCTTCGCGGCCACCGGCTTCGGCGAGGTGGTGGCGCTCGATCCCGCCAACGGCTCGATCATCTGGCGCAAGCGCGTTCCGGGTCCGGTGCGTGGCGCACCGACCGTGGAGGGCGGGCGTGTCCTCGTCCTGACGCTGGACAACCAGCTCACCGCCCTGTCCGCCTCCGACGGCGCCGTCCAGTGGTCGCATCAGGGCATCCTGGAGACGGCGGGCCTGCTGGGCGCCGTCAGCCCGGCCGCCTCGCCGACCCTGATCGTCGCCCCTTACTCCTCCGGCGAGCTGTACGGTCTGCGCCCGGAGAACGGGCGCGTGGCGTGGCAGGAGAGCCTGGCGGCGATCCGCCGCAGCGGCGCCCTGAGCAGCCTCGCCGACATCCGCGGTCTTCCGGTGATCGACCGCGGCGTCGTCTATGCGATCGGCCATTCCGGCCGCATGGTCGCCATCGATGAGCGCATCGGCATCCGCCTGTGGGAAGCCGAGATCGGCGGCACCCAGACCCCGTGGCTCGCCGGTGACCATCTGTTCGTCGTCACCAACGATTCGGAGCTGGTCGCCCTGACCCGTCAGGCCGGCCATGCCCGCTGGGTCACCCAGCTCGCGCAGTTCACCGATCCGGAGGACAAGAAGGGGCCGATCACCTGGTCCGGTCCGGTTCTGGCGGGCGGCAAGCTCTACGTCACCGGGTCGAACGGGCAGATGCTCGCCCTGTCACCCGCCGACGGGCAGGTTCTGACCCGCTATTCGCTGCCGGCCTCCACCTATTTGCCTCCGGTCGTGGCGAACAACACCCTATATGTCCTGGGCGAGAACGGTACGCTGGTGGCGTACCGCTGATCGCCGCCCCTGGTTCTTTATAAGGCCCCCGGCCCGATGTCCTTTACCGTTGCTCTCGTCGGTCGGCCGAATGTCGGCAAATCGACTCTCTTCAATCGTTTGGCCGGCAAGAAGCTGGCGCTGGTCGACGACACGCCCGGCGTGACGCGCGACTGGCGCTCGGCCCCCGCCCGCGTGGGCGGGCTGTCCTTCACCGTGGTCGACACCGCCGGCCTGGAGGACGTCACCGACGACAGCCTGGAGGCGCGCATGCGCCGCCAGACCGAACGCGCCCTGGAACGCGCCGACGTGGCGCTGTTCATCGTCGATGCCCGCACCGGCATCACGCCGCTGGACCGCCACTTCGCGGCCCTGCTGCGCAAAAGCAAGACGCCCGTCATCCTCGTCGCCAACAAGGCCGAGGGCAAGGTGGGGATGACCGGCCTCTACGAGGCTTTCGAGCTTGGCCTGGGCGATCCCCTCGCGCTGTCGGCGGAGCATGGCGAGGGCATGGCTGATCTGGTCGAGGCCCTGCTGCCCTACGCGCCGCCGGAGCCGGTGCCGGTCGAGACGGCCCCGGCCCCCCTCAAGGGGGAGAATGGCGAGGAACTGCCCGTTGGCGACCAGCCGGAAACCGACGAGGAGCGTGCCCGCCCGATCCAGATCGCGATCGTCGGCCGCCCGAACGTCGGCAAGTCCACCCTGCTCAACGCCCTGATCGGCGAGGAGCGCGTGCTGACCGGCCCCGAGGCCGGCATGACGCGCGACGCCATCAGCGTCGATTGGGAGTGGCGCGGCCGCAAGTTCCGTCTGGTCGACACCGCCGGCATGCGCCGCCGCGCCCGCGTCGACGCCAAGGTGGAGAAGCTGGCCGTCGCCGACGCCCTGCGCGTCGTCCGCATGGCGCAGGTCGTTCTCCTCGTGGTCGATGCCAACCAGATCCTCGACAAGCAGGACCTGACCATCGCCCGCACGGTGGTGGAGGAAGGCCGCGCCCTGGTCATCGCCCTGAACAAGTGGGACGCCGTGGACGACCGCGCCATGGCCCTGCGTCAGGTCGAGGACAAGCTGCAGGCCGCGCTGGCCCAGATCAAGGGCGTCGAGGTCGTGACCATCTCTGCCCTGCAGGGCAAGAAGCTGGACACGCTGCTCGATTCGATCCTGTCCACCTACGCGCAGTGGAACCGCCGCATCCCGACCGCCCAGCTCAACCGCTGGATCGAGGGCGTGCTGGATCACCACCCGCCACCCTTGGTCGAGGGCCGCCGCGTGAAGATCCGCTACGCGACGCAGGTGAAGACGCGCCCGCCGACCGTGGCGCTGTTCGTGAACAAGCCGCTGGACCTGCCGGAAAGCTATCAGCGCTACCTGATCGCGCATCTGCGCGACACGTTCGAACTGCCGGGCGTGCCGGTGCGGCTACTGCTGCGCAAGCAGAAGAACCCGTACGCGGACGACTGAGCCGTCGCTCACGGCCCCCACCCAAACCCTCCCCCGCTGACGCAGGGGAGGGCTCAAACTTCTTCACCCCTGCGCCGACACGACCTCTCCGTGGCGGGTGCAGGATGCCTCCGCCAGAGCCACGAAGGCCTCGGCGACGTCGTCCGGCTGGGCCAGCTTGGTCTGGTCCTCGCCGGGGAAGGCCTGCATGCGCAGCTTGGTCGCCACAATGCCGGGATCGACCAGATTGACGCGCAGGTTCGACGAGGCGATTTCCATCGCATAGGTCTTCACCATCATCTCCAGCGCCGCCTTGCTGGCCCCGTACGGGCTCCAGTAGGGGTAGGGCGCGTTCGCGGCGCCCGACGTCACGAAGATGGCGCGTCCCGCGTCGGACGCGCGCAGCAGGCGGTCGAAGGAGCGGATCAGGCGGAAGTTGGCCGTGACGTTCACGTCCATCACGCGCTGCCACAGCTTCGGATCGTAATGGGCGACCGGCCCGAGCGCTTCCAGAACGCCGGCGTTGCTGACCAGGATGTCGAGCTTCCCGAAGCGCTCGAAGATCGAGTAGCCGAGCTGGTCGATCTTGTCGAACTGGCGCAGGTCCAGCGGGACCAGCGTGGCGTTGCGGCCGGTGGCCTGGAAGATCGCGTCGTCGGTCTCCTCCAGGCCGCCGACGGTGCGGGCGGCGAGGATGACGTGGGCGCCTTCGGCGGCGAAGCGCTTGGCGACGGCGGCGCCGATGCCGCGCGAGGCGCCGGTGATGAGGGCGGTGCGGCCGGAAAGACGGGACATGGCGGCGACTCGACGATGTTCGGTAGCGGGATTGGCAAACGGGCCGGTCCGCTGGGTTGCGGCCGGCCCGTCGCGGCGGTGGTCAGGCGGTCAGGCGCGGATGCGGACGTTCGCCTCGACCGGCGGATGGTCCAGCGCGTCGGTCAACGCGATGGGGTAGTCGCCGGTGAAACAGGCGTCGCAGAAGGTTAGCTTCTGGGGGTCGCGGCGCTCCGCGCCCATGGCGCGGTAGAGGCCGTCCAGCGAGATGAAGGCGAGGCTGTCGGCCTGGATGAAGTCGCGCATCTCCTCCACCGACATGCGGTGGGCGAGCAGCTTGCTCTGCTCCGGCGTGTCGATGCCGTAGAAGCAGGGGTGCGAGGTCGGCGGGCTGGAGATGCGCATGTGCACCTCCTTCGCCCCGGCGGCGCGCACCATCTCGACGATCTTCTTGGAGGTCGTGCCGCGCACGATGCTGTCGTCCACCAGCACCACCCGCTTGCCCTCGATCATGGCGCGGTTGGCGTTGTGCTTCAGCTTCACGCCCAGATGGCGGATCTGGTCGGTCGGCTCGATGAAGGTGCGGCCGACATAGTGGTTGCGGATGATGCCCAGCTCGAAGGGCACGCCGCTCTGCGTGGCGTAGCCGAGGGCCGCCGGCACGCCGCTGTCGGGAACCGGCACCACCACGTCGGCCTCGATCCCCGATTCGCGGGCCAGCTCGGCGCCGATCCGCTGGCGCGCGTTGTAGACGGAGGAGCCCTCCATCACGCTGTCGGGCCGCGCGAAGTAAATGTATTCGAAGATGCAGAAACGGCGGCCCTGCGGCTGGAAGGGGCGCAGGCTCTGCACGCCCTGCTCGTTCAGAACGACCATCTCGCCCGGCTCGACGTCGCGCACGTAATCGGCGCCGACGATGTCGAGCGCGCAGGTCTCGCTGGTCACGATGTAGGTGTCGCCCAGCTTGCCCAGGACCAGCGGACGGACGCCCAGCGGGTCGCGCACGCCGATGACCTCGTTCGGGGTCAGCGCCACCAGGGAGAAGGCGCCCTCGACCTGCCGCACCGCCTCGATCAGCCGGTCGACCGGCGAACCGCCGCGGGCGATGGCCATCAGATGGACGATGGTCTCGGTGTCGGTGGTGGACTGGAACAGGCAGCCGCGGCGAACAAGCTGGCGGCGCAACGTGTGTGCGTTGGTCAGGTTGCCGTTGTGGGCCAGCGCGAAGCCGCCGAACTCGAAGTCGGCGTAGAGCGGCTGGACGTTGCGGATCGTCGTGTCGCCCGTGGTGGCGTAGCGGACGTGGCCGATGGCCTGCGGGCCCTTCAGCTTGCCGATAATCGCTTCCGACGAGAAGTGATCGCCGACGAGGCCCAGGGTGTGCTCCAGATGGAAGCGGTCGCCGTCGTGGCTGACGATGCCGCAGGCTTCCTGGCCGCGATGCTGCAGCGCGTGCAGGCCGAGCGCGGTGATGGCCCCCGCCTGCGGATGGCTGTGGATGCCGAACACGCCGCACTCCTCGCGCAGCTTGTCGTCGTCGAACGGATGCGTCGTCAGCATCGGAAGATCCTCGTCATACACAGCATCACCAAAGGGCATTGCCCCGGCGGCCTCTTTGCCAGCGGGGCGTTACTCACAGGCACTCTGCACCATGCGGCGTTCAGCGTGCGTTCTGGATCAGTCGCTCAAGGTCGCCGCGGTCCCGGTCCTTATAGCCGGTATCGGATGGCGACGCACCACCGGTCTTCGGCGCGCCGGGAACCGGCGTGGACAGGCGGTCCAGGGCCTCCTTGGCCTCCACCGCCTGCCGCGCGCGCTCCCGCGCCATGTCCATCTGGCCCAGCCCGTCCTTGCGCAGCGAGTCCGGCATCACCTCGTAGATCATGGCGGCGCCGGACACCAGCATCGGCCGGGTCTTGGCGCTCTGCAGCCACGCCGGATGCTCCGCCGGGTTCGGCACCAGCCAAGCGAAGAAGAGATAGGCGACGGAGGCGAGGATTGCACCCTTGAGCAGGCCGAAGACGAAGCCGAGCGAGCGGTCGAGCGCCGAAAGGCCGGAATTCTGCACCCCGCGCGACACGACGCGGCCCAGGATTGTCAAAACCACAAGGCTGACGACGAACAGCGCCACCGCCGACGCGGCGTAGGCGGCCATCTCGACGTGGATGTAGGTCTGGGCGATGGGCAGAACGTGGGGCAGGGCGTTCAGCGTGATCAGCGCGGCACCGACCCAGGCGGCAACCGACAGCACCTCGGCCACCATGCCGCGGGTGAAGGCCAGCAGGGCCGAGAGCAAAAGCACCACGATGACGGCCAGATCCGCCGGGTTGATCGGGAAGGTGTCCATAACGCCGCTACGCCTCGTGCGCTTTCGCTTTAGATTCTTGTCTCAATCCCGGCCGCGTGGCGGACGGGGTCCCGATCCGGCCTGGAACAGCGGCAGCAATTCGCTGAGCTGCTGCAACTCGACCGATTTCAGGCCGGTGTCGCCGCGCCCCGGCTTCTTGCCGTTCCGTCTAGCCGGAAAGATCGCCGTTGAAAACCCCAGCTTCGCGGCTTCCTTCAGCCGGGCGTCGCTCTGGCCCACGGCGCGCACCTCGCCCGACAGGCCGATTTCGCCGAAGACCACGGCGTCGGCGGGCACCGGCTCCCCGGTCAGCGAGGAGACCAGCGCCGCGGCGACCGCGAGGTCGGCCGCCGGCTCGGTGATGCGCAGCCCGCCGGCCACGTTGAGATAGACGTCGTTGGCGCCGATCTGCACGCCGCAACGCGCTTCCAGCACCGCCAGCACCATGGCGAGCCGCGCCGAATCCCAGCCGACCACCGCGCGCCGCGGCGTTCCGAGCGGGGAGGGGGCGACCAGCGCCTGGACCTCGACCAGCACGGGGCGGGTGCCCTCCATGCCGGCGAAGACCGCGGCGCCCGACACGTCGCCGCGCCGCTCCGCCAGGAACAGGGCGGAGGGGTTGGCGACCTCGCCGAGCCCGCCGTCGGTCATCTCGAACACGCCGATCTCGTCCGTCGCGCCGAAGCGGTTCTTCACCGCGCGCAGGATGCGGAACTGGTGGCCGCGCTCGCCTTCGAAATAGAGGACCGTGTCCACCATGTGCTCCAACACGCGGGGGCCGGCGATGGTGCCTTCCTTGGTGACGTGGCCGACCAGCAGCAGGACGCAGCCGCGCCGCTTGGCGACGCGGATCAGCTCCTGCGCGGAAGCCCGCACCTGGGCGACGGTGCCGGGGGCGCTGTCCAGATTGTCCACATACATGGTCTGGATCGAGTCGATGACGACCACCTCCGGCCCATCGGTGCCGTCCAGCGAGGCGACGATGTCGCGCACGCTGGTCGCCGAGGCGAGTTGGACCGGTGCGGCGGCGCAGCCCAGGCGGACGGCGCGCAGGCGGACCTGATCCACCGCCTCCTCGCCGGAGACGTAGGCGCAGCGGTGTTCCTGCGACAGCCGGGCCATGGCCTGGAGAAGAAGGGTCGACTTGCCGATTCCAGGGTCGCCGCCGATCAGGATCGCCGATCCGGGGACGAGGCCGCCGCCGCAGACGCGGTCGAACTCCTCAATGCGGGTCATGCGGCGCGGCGGCGCCTCGCTGGACCCGGCCAGCCCGACGAAGTCCAGCCGGCGCCCGCGCGCCACGCCCAACCCCTTGGGGGCGGCCTCCGGCGCGGCTTCCTCGACGAGGGTGTTCCATTCGCCGCAGGCGTCGCAGCGGCCCGCCCATTTCGGGAAGGAGGCGCCGCAGGCCTGGCAGACGTAGCGGGTGGTTGGCTTTGCCAAAGGTCCAGCGATGAGTTGGGCGATGGAATGGGGTAAGCGCCCCACATATAGCAAGCTGACGTTCTAAATCCTATGGCAGAGGTGATAAAAAGCTGGGGCTTTTCTCGGCCGTTCCGGTGATAGGTTCTGTCCCGGAATTCACGATGAACAACGGATGTGAGGTGACACGGTGGCGGACAAGGACGCGCGGAAGATCCCGCTGCACGGCCCGGAGGAGTTCGAGGCGATCCGCAAGGCCGGGCGGCTGGCCGCGGCGACGCTCGACCACATCACGCCCCAGGTGGTGCCGGGAGTCAGCACGGGCCATCTCAACCGGCTGATCGAAACCTTCATGCGGGACAACGGCGCCATCCCCGCGACCCTCGGCTATCAGGGCTATCCGGCGGCGAGCTGCATCTCGCCGAACCATGTGGTGAATCACGGCATTCCGTCCGACGACAAGACGCTGGTCGACGGCGACATCGTGAACGTCGACGTGACGGTGATCCTCGACGGCTGGTACGGCGACACCAGCCGCATGTTCTTCGTCGGCGACAAGATCGGGGTGAAGGCGCGCAAGCTGGTCGACATCACCTACAAGGCGATGATGGCCGGAATCGCTCAGGCCAAGCCGGGCAACCACCTCGGCGACATCGGCCACGCCATCCAGACGCTTGCGGAATCCCACCGCTACGGCGTGGTGCGCGACTTCGGCGGGCACGGCATCGGCCGGGTGTTCCACGACGCCCCCCACGTCGACCATTTCGGCAAGCGCGGCACCGGCGTGCTGCTGGTTCCGGGCATGGTCTTCACCATCGAGCCGATGCTCAACGCCGGCAAGCCGGACGTGAAGATCCTGTCGGACGGCTGGACCACCGTCACCCGCGACCGCTCCCTGTCCGCCCAGTTCGAGCATCAGGTCGGCATCACCGAGACGGGCTGCGAGATCTTCACCCTGTCGCCGGCCGGCTACACCCAGCCGCCCTACGAAACCGCGGCCGGAGCCGCTGCGGCATGAGCGGAGAAGAGCTGAAGCCCTGGACCGTGCTGGACCGCCGCACCCTGCTCGACGCCGGCCCCTTTGTCCGCGTGCACGCCGAAACCATCGAGACCCCGGACGGTCAACGGGTCGAGAACTATTACCAGGTTGAACAGGGCGATTTCGTTCAGATGTTCGTCGAGGACACGGACGGGCGTGTCCTGATGCTGCGCCAGTACAAGCACGGCCCACGCCGCGTCACCCAGACCTTTCCGGCGGGCGGGATCGATCCTGGGGAGGCGCCCCTGGCGGCGGCCAAGCGGGAGCTGCTGGAAGAGACGGGCTATGTCGCGGAGGAGTGGACCGCGCTCGGCTCCTACGTGGTGCAGGCCAACCAGCGCGGCTGCGTCTGCCACCTGTTCCAGGCCCGCAACGCCCGGAAGGTGGCCGAGCCGGATTCCGGCGATCTGGAGGAGATGCGGCTGGAGCTGCTGACCCGCGCGGACCTGATCGCCGCGGCGGCAGAGGGCGACTACGCCCTGCTGCCGGTCATCGCCCTGCTGGGTGCCGTCCTGCTGCCGGAACTGCGCGACAACCTCGCGCGGTCGGCGGCCCGTCCGGCGCCGTAAGGTTCAATTCCCGTCGGTCGGGCCGGCGAAGAAATGGGCGAGCGCGTCGGCCCCTTCGAGCGACAGCTGGTTGTCGTTCTTGAGGAGCTGCTCGTGGGCGTTCTTGATGGTCTGCACCGTCTCTTCGTTGGTCAGCAGACCCTTGGCCTGGAGCGTCTCCAGAATCTTGGCGCTCAGCATGAAGCTCGCGAAGGCCAGTCCGTTCGTGGTGATGTCCGCCATGCTCGTCTCTCCGATGGGGCGCCGGCCTGCGATGGCCGGCGGTCTTCGTGGCCGACCCTACCGGGCGGCAGGTTAATTTTGCACAAACCGGCGTCGGGTCCCGCTGGTCGGGCGCGTCACAGCGCCCGCACCTGCATCTTGATCGGCCCTTCGCCCCGGCCGTGGACGAACTGGTCCACGTAGGGGTTGCCGGAGTTGTCGATGTCGTTGGCGTGGCCGGTCCAGATGATCCGGCCCTGATAGATCATCGCCACGCGGTCGGCGATCTTGCGGGCCGAGGCCATGTCGTGGGTGATGGTCACGGCGGTGGCGCCGAGGTCCTTCACGCACTTCACGATCAGCTCGTTGATCACGTCGGCCATGATCGGGTCGAGGCCGGTGGTCGGCTCGTCGAAGAAGATGATCTCCGGCTCGTCGGCAATGGCACGGGCGAGACCGACGCGCTTCTGCATGCCGCCGGACAGCTCCGACGGGAACAGCTCGCCCACCTCGGGGCCGAGTCCGACCGCGCCCATCTTGGCGATGGCGATGTCCTTGGCCTTGGCGCGGGGCATGTGCTCGCCCTGGATCAGGCCGAAGGCGACGTTCTCCCAGACCTTCAGGCTGTCGAACAGGGCGGCGCCCTGGAACAGCATGCCGAACTTGTGCAGCAGCTTCTCCCGCTCGCGCGGGCGCAGCCTCGTCGTCTCCTCGCCGTCGACGCGGATGGAGCCGCTGTCCGGCGACAGCAGGCCGAGGATGCACTTCAGCATGACCGACTTGCCGGTGCCCGACCCGCCGATGACGACCAGCGATTCGCCGCGCCCGACCTCCAGGTCGATGCCGTTGAGCACGACCTTCTGACCGAACGCCTTGTGCACGTTCTTCAGCGAAATCTTCGGCGGATGAGCGGGGGGAACCTGGGACATGGGGTCGCTCACTTCGTCGAGAAGAAGATGCCGGTGATGAGGTAGTTCCACACCAGGATCAGGATGGAGGCCGAGACCACGGCGTTGGTCGTCGCAGCACCCACGCCCTGGGCGCCGCCGCGCGAGTGGTAGCCGTGGTAGCAGCCCATCAGCGACACCATGAAGCCGAACACCGCCGCCTTGACGAGGCCGGAGATGACGTCGACCGGTTCCAGGAACTCCCAGGTCCGGCCGATGTAGGAGGCCGGGTTGAAGTCCAGACGGTAGACGCCAACCAGGAAGCCGCCGAACACGCCGATGATGTCGGCGACCAGCACCAGCAGCGGCAGCATGGCCAGACCGGCGATCAGGCGCGGTGCCACCAGATACTTGAAGGGGTTGGTCGACAGGGTGGACAGCGCGTCGATCTGCTCGGTCACGCGCATGGTGCCGATCTCGGCGGCCATGGCGGCGCCGATGCGCCCGGCAACCATCAGGCCGCCCAGCACCGGCCCCAGCTCCCGGGTCACCGACAGGGCGACCACCGTGGCGATGGCGCCCTCCGCCTGGAAGCGGGAGAAGCCGGAATAGCTCTGCAGCGCCAGCACCATGCCGGTGAACAGCGCGGTCAGCCCGACCACCGGCAGCGAGTAATAGCCGATGTCGACCATCTGGCGCAGGATCTGCCGTGGATAGAACGGCGGGCGCACGCAGTGCGACAGGGCGGCGCCGGTGAACATGGCGAGCTTTCCGGTGGCTTCCAGAAAGATCAGGAAGGCCCGTCCGGTGGCGGCAAGGAAACCCATCAAGCGACCTCAGGCGGCGGCGGGTCGCGGTAGACCCTGTGGTAACGCGCGCCCAGCGAGGTCAGGATCTCGTAGCCGATGGTTCCGCCCTCGCTCGCCACGGTGTCCACCGGGCGGTTCGGGCCGATCAGCTCCACCAGCCCGCCGGGCGTCACCGCCTCGTCGGGAAGATGGCTGACATCCACCGTCACCAGATCCATCGAAACACGCCCAACCACCGGAGCGGCCACGCCGTTGACGAAGACATGGCCGCGCCCGCTGAGCGAGCGCAGATATCCGTCGGCATAACCCACTGCGATGGTTGCGATTTTTCCTCTCGCCGCAACGCGGTGCGTGGCACCGTAGCCAACGGTCATAGGGCTGTCAACGTTGCGCACCTGAAGCAGCCGGGCGTCGAGCCGGATCGTGCCCCGCATCGGGTTCGCCGCGGCGGGGGTCGGATTGACGCCGTAGAGCGCGCAGCCGGGCCGCACGAGGTCGAAATGGAAGGCCGTTCCGTGGAAGATTCCGGAGGAATTGGCGAAGCTCGCCTCCGCCGCCGGCAGCCGTCCGATCGCCGAACGGAAGCGCCCGAGCTGCTGGCTGTTCATCACCGAATCCTCGTCGGCGCAGGCGAGGTGGGTCATCCACACCCGGACATCCACCCCCTCAAGCCGGGAGAGGTCGCCGACCAGCGTGTCCAGCTCGTCCGGGCCGAGCCCGAGTCGGTTCATGCCGGTGTCGATGTGGACGACGGCGGGCAGGGCCGTTCCCTGCGCCCTGGCGTGGGCCTGCCACGCCGCGATGTCGCCCAGATGGTTCAGCACCGGCAGGATGCGCTGGGCCGTGAAGTCCGGAGCGGTGCCGGCGGGCAGGCCGCCCAGCGACAGCACGCGGGCGTGGGACGGCGCCACGGCGCGCACGGCCAGCGCCTCCTCGAACTGGGCGACCACGAAGGTCCGGCAGCCGGCGGCGGCGAGCGCCGGGACGACGCGCTCCACCCCCAGGCCATAGGCGTTTGCCTTGACCACGGCGGCGCATTCCGCGGGCGCCACCCGGTCGCGGAGCTGCGTCCAGTTGGCGACGACGGCGCCGAGGTCGATGGTCAGGACGGCGCCGGCGCGGGCCAGCGGATCACTCAGTGGGGCCGAAGTCATGGGTCGTGTCGAGGTCGCCGAATTTCGTGAACTGTCCGTCGAAGAACATACGGACGCTGCCGATCGGGCCGTGGCGCTGCTTGGCGATGATCGCCTCCGCGGTGTTGTGCACCTCGGCGTAGCGCTTCTGCCAGTTGGCGTAGCGGTCGTTGTACTTGTCTTCCGTCTCCTCCGGCCGGCGGGCCGGCTCGGCGCGCTCAAGATAGTACTGTTCGCGGTAAACGAACATCACGACGTCGGCGTCCTGCTCGATCGAGCCCGATTCGCG
Source organism: Azospirillum brasilense (assembly GCF_007827815.1). GTDB lineage: Bacteria > Pseudomonadota > Alphaproteobacteria > Azospirillales > Azospirillaceae > Azospirillum > Azospirillum brasilense_C. The sequence goes on along the minus strand of NZ_VITH01000008.1, from coordinate 120,009 downwards.
CAGGTCGGCGAGCTGCGGCCGTTTGTCCTCGCGCATTTCCACGGCGCGGCTGAGCTGGGACAGCGCCAGCACCGGCACCTCCAGCTCCTTGGCGATGGCCTTCAGGCCGCGGGTGATTTCCGAGATTTCCTGCACGCGGTTCTCGTTGCCCTTGGTCGAGCCGCCGCGCAGGAGCTGGAGATAGTCCACCACCACCATGCCCAGCCCGTGCGTGCGCTTCAGCCGGCGGCAGCGGGTGCGCACCGCGGCGATGGTCAGGGCCGGCGTATCGTCCACGAAGAAGGGGACCCGGCTCAGCTCCTGGCTGGCCGCCACGAATTTCGGGAAATCGCTGTCCTTGATCTCGCCGCGGCGGATCTTGTCGCCCGACACCTCGGCCTCGCCGGCCAGGATACGGGTGGCGAGCTGCTCCGCCGACATTTCCAGCGAGAAGAAGCCGACCGGCGCGCCCTCGCCGCCGTTGCTGCGCATGTGCGCCTTGGCGGCGTTGAAGGCGATGTTGGTGGCCAGCGCCGTCTTGCCCATCGAGGGGCGCCCGGCCAGGATGATCAGGTCCGACGGGTGCAGGCCGCCCAGCTTGCGGTCCATGTCGCGCAGGCCGGTGGTGACGCCGGTGACGTGGCTGGAGCGGCGGAAGGCCGTCTCCGCCGTGGCGATGGCCGCCTTCAGCGACTCGGAGAAGGCGATGAAGCCGCCGCGCACGTCGCCGGTCGAGGCGAGGTCGAAGAGCTGCTTCTCCGCCGTCTCGATCTGGTCCATGGCGTCGATGTCGAGGTCGTGCTGGTACGCCTCGTTCACCATGTCCGTGCCGACCTCGATCAGCTGTCGGCGCAGGAACAGGTCATGGATCGTCTTGCCGTAATCGCCCGCGTTGACGACCGTCACGACGTTGGCGGCGAGCTGCGCCAGATAGCCGGCACCGCCGTCCGGAGCCAGCTCGACGTCGTTGTCGAAATAGGCCTTCAGAGTCACCGGATTGGCGATCTGGCCGCGCTCCACCATCTTGGCGATGGCCGAATAGATGCGCTGGTGCGCCGGGTCGTAGAAATGCTCGGCGCGCAGGAACTCGCCGACCTTCTCGTACGCCTTGTTGTTCACCAGGATGGCGCCGAGGAGCGCCTGTTCGGCCTCCTCGTTGTGCGGCGGCGTGCGGTATTCCGCCGTCGGCTTCGCGGCACCGGCACGGGACAGCCCGCCGTCGAGGGGGCGCGGCTCGAAAAGCTGGGTGGTCTTGTCATCCATAGCGGCACTTTAGCAAAGGGCGGGGCGCAAAGCTGTGCGATCGGGGTAAATCTACCCACATTCCTGTGAGTAACTTTTGCCCACAGCCGGTGAAAGCTGGGGGTAAGCGGGAAACTTAAAGCTCTGTCAATGGCTTGTACCAGAGCAAAAGCTGTGGGTCGATGCGGCGCGGACCGCTCTGGTCAAGCGTTGCTGGCGCCCACGTTCCGGCCGGTGCGCAGCGGCCGCGGCGCGGCGTCGGCCAGAGCCGCTTCGGTGCGCTGCATGTAGTCGCGGACGAGCGGAACGGCGCCCAGCGAGCGGGCCAATTGCATCTGGAACACCATGTGCCCCTGGTAGCGGAAGCTGATCTCCGCCCCCGCCAGATAGAACTCCCACATCCGGCAGAAGCGCTCGTCGTACATGGCGCGGGCCTCCTCCCGCCGGGCGGCGAAGCGTTCCCGCCAGTGGCGCAGCGTTTCGGCGTAATGCAGCCGCAGGATTTCGACGTCCGTGTTCCACAGCCCGGCCTTCTCCACCGCCGGGATCACCTCCGACAGGGCGGGCGAGTAGCCGCCGGGAAAGATGTATTTGCGGAACCACGGGTTGGTGGAACCCGGCCCGTCCGACCGACCGATGGCGTGAAGCAGTGCCACCCCGTCCTCGGTCAGCAGGTCACGCAGCTTGGCGAAGAAGGCCGGATAGTGGGGCACCCCGACATGCTCGAACATGCCGACCGAGACGATGCGGTCGAAGCGACCCGCCATCTCCCGGTAGTCGCGCAGTTCGAACCGCACCTGCCCGGCCAGCCCGGCGTGGGCCGCCCGCTCGCGCGCCACGGCGAGTTGTTCGCGGGACAGGGTGATTCCGGTGACCTGGGCGCCGGTCATGCGGGCGAGATAGAGCGCCATGCCGCCCCAGCCGCAGCCGATGTCCAGGACGCGCATGCCCGGCTGGAGGAGCAGCTTCGCCGCGATGTGCCGCTTCTTGGCCTCCTGCGCTTCGTCCAGCCCGGTGTCGGGGGTGGGGAAGTAGGCGCAGGAATATTGCAGGTCGCGGTCGAGGAACAGCTCGAAGAAGGCCCGCGACAGGTCGTAGTGATGGGCGACGTTGCGGCGCGAGCGTCGCAGGGGATTGCTCTGCTGGACGAGCCGCAGCGCCGGGGAGACGGCTTCCCGGAGATTGCCCAGGACGCCCTGGACGTTGTCCGAGCCGGCGCTCAGCAGAGCCAGGAAATCATAGACCGAGCCCCCGTCGATGGTCAGGCGTCCGTCCATGTAGGCTTCGCCAAAGCGCAGCCGCGGATTGACCACGAGGTCGCGGTGCAGCGCCTTGTCGTGCAGGCGGAGCGTCAGCGAGGGGGCGCCGGCACCCACCCGGTGCCGCCGTCCGTCCGCACCGACGATCTCCAGGGCCCCGGCGGTCAGGGCCGGGCTGAGCAGGCGGGCAAGCAGCATCGCGCGTCTCCGCATCCGTCGAACACGACTCGGTCCGGTTTCATCGCCGCGGGCGAATCACCGGGAACGAGAGTCGGGGAGCGGTGCGGGGGGAGGCAATCCGCCGGACGGGGCAGGCGGCGGGGCGTCCGGCGCATCCGGATGGGGGAGGGTCGGACGATGCGGAGTGCCGAACGCGGAAAAGCCGCCTCGCCCCCTGGGGGGCGGGCGGCTTCCGGACGAGCGGACTGGTCTCGTTGAGCGGGCGGTCAGCCCTCCTCGGAAACCTCGGCCTCGGCGGCCTCGGGGGCCTCCTCGATCTCGTCCTCGTCGTCGTCGCGCAGGTCGGCCGCGGTGACCATGCCACCACGGGACAGCTGCAGCTCGGCCTCTTCCTGCGAGCGGGCGACATTCACCGTGACGGAGATGCTCACCTCGGGGTGCAGGACGACGCGCAGCTTGAACAGGCCCAGCGTCTTGATCGGGGTCTCGATCGACACCTGCTTGCGGTCGACCTTGTAGCCGGCGGCGTCAAGGGCGTCCGCGACGTCGCGCGGCGTCACCGAACCGTACAGCACGCCGGTTTCGCCGGCCTGACGGATCACGACGACCGTCACGTCGTTCATCTTGGCGGCAACCTGCTCGGCGTCCTTGCGGCGCTCGAGGTTGACGGCCTCCAGGTGGGCCTTCTGCTTCTCGAAGAACGCCATGTTTGCCTTGGTGGCGCGCATGGCCTTCTTCTGCGGCAGCAGATAGTTGCGGGCGAAGCCGGGACGCACCTTCACGACCTGGCCCATCTGGCCGAGCTTCTCGACCCGCTCCAGCAGAATAACTTCCATCACTCGTCCTCCTGATCGGGGCCGGCGGGCCGGAGACGGCGACGCAGCCCAATCCATTGCTCGATCATGCCCAGACCGACCATCAGCACGATCGGCCAACCGAAAAGAAACAGGAACATGTAGAACCCGATGAGGATCGGCAGCTTGGCCGATCGGCTTCGGGCGAACACATGCACCACCGAAAGCCCGGCAAAGGCGAATGGCAGGGACAGGATCAGCGCGGCGTTGACCGCGAGGAACCCGACCGGGTCCGACGCCAGCGAGGCGGCCACCATGGTCAGCAGGAACGCGGTGGCGAGCCACCGGGGCAACTCCACATCGTCCAGCCGCATGGCGGGGCGCCGGTTGCGGCCGAACCGCATCAGGACGCCTTGCGCCAGGGCTCCGTTGACGATCGTCATGACGAGCCATGAGATCACCGCGAAGCCCGGCAACACCTCGGCCATCCAGATGTCCTGCGGGTCCGGGGCCGGCTGGCCCTGCGCGGAGAACATCTGGTCCGCCATGCGGCTCAGCGTTTCCCGCACCGCGCCCTCCAGCCCGCCGGGCTGATCGAGCGTCAGAACCGCAGCACCCAGAAGGCCCGCCAGTCCCATTCCGGTCAGCGCCATCAGGAGCCGGCCCGGAGGATACCATTCCACACTCCCGTCGGCCGCCGCCCGCGCCAGCAGCGCCTGCCGCACCACCAGGATGACCGGGACAGCCGCGGTCACCAGATAGGCGAGAGACACCAGGACGCTGGACGACACCGCCAGGACCGCCACCGTTCCCGCCGCACCGGCGAGTAGGGAGGCGGTGGAGCCGAGCCACAGTCCCGCGAGGAACAACGGCAGCGGCGCCAGATAGCCCAGGATCAGCGCTCCGAACCCGCCGAACAGAACGGCGAGGTAGAAGAAAGCGCTGACCACGCCGACACCGATGGCAGCCGCCAGAGGGGCGGCCAGGGGCGAGGCCATGGGATTACCTTTGCCTGTTGTCCGCTTTGGTCCTTACTTCACCACGTAGGGAAGCAGGGCCAGGAAGCGGGCGCGCTTGATGGCGCGGGCGAGTTCGCGCTGCTTCTTCGCGGAAACCGCGGTGATGCGGCTCGGCACGATCTTGCCACGCTCGGAGATGAAGCGGGACAGGAGCTTGACGTCCTTGTAGTCGATCGCCGGGGCGTTCGCGCCCGAGAACGGGCAGGTCTTGCGGCGGCGGAAGAACGGACGGCGGGGACCGCCACCGGTGCGGGCCGGAGCGCCCGAGGTCTGCTTGTCGGACATTTAGGCGTTCTCCCCTTCGGCAACGGTGGGCTCCTGGCGACGCGGCGGGCGCGGGCCACGATCGTCGAAGCGGCGCGGGCCGCGGTCGCCGCGATCGCCGCGGTCACCACGCTCGCCGCGGCTCTGCATCATCACCGACGGGTTGGCGTCCAGCGCATCGACGCGGACGGTCATGAAGCGCAGCACGTCCTCGTTGATGCCCATGTTGCGCTCCATCTCGAGGACGGCGGCGGCGGGGGCGTCAAGGTTGAACAGGGTGTAATGACCCTTGCGGTTCTTCTTGATCTTGTAGGTGAGCGTCTTCAGACCCCAGTATTCGGTCTTGGCGACCTGGCCGCCGTTGTCGCGAATGATCTGGGCGAACTGCTCGCCGAGCTGCTCGGCCTGGGCGGCCGAAATGTCCTGGCGCGCGATCAGCACGCACTCGTAAAGAGCCATTGTACTCCCCATGGCTGTTCATGGTCCGGCGCTGCGCTCCATCCCCTATGGACAGAATCAGCCGCCCGGGCCTAGCCGACGGCACGCGGGCCACCGGCAAGGAGTTATGAAGCGGCGCAGTATGCACAAAAGCCCTATCCCGACAAGCGGAAACACGAGCCGGCGGGCGATTCCGCCGCCGCCGCTTTCAAAAGGGCATGGAAAGGCCCTTTTCTCCGTTCGCCTTTGCATCGCAGCAATGAAAAAATGCCGGAAATGCAACAGAAAGGCACCAATTCCAGCCCGACAACGTTGAGCATCGCTTGACTTGCCCGAAAGGCTGGTTATGACTGTCGCCGAATTCAACGGCAGCGCCGCGGGTGGCGCGCCTTTTTACTAGGGTTCCCAGACAGCATGACCAGGGCGTTCGTCTTTCCGGGCCAGGGCAGCCAAGCCGTCGGCATGGGCCGCGAGCTGGCCGAGGCGTTCGAGGTCGCGCGGCTCACCTTTGAAGAGGTGGACGACGCGCTGAACCAGCGCCTGTCCCGCCTGATGTTCGAAGGCCCTGAGGCCGACCTGACGCTGACCGAGAACGCCCAGCCGGCCCTGATGGCCGTCAGCGTCGCGGTCATGCGGGTGCTGAAGGATCAGGGCGGGCTTGATCTGACCAAGCACGCGGCCTTCGTCGCCGGCCATTCGCTCGGCGAGTATTCGGCCCTGTGCGCCGCCGGCGCCTTCACGCTGGCCGACACCGCACGCCTGCTGAAGCTGCGCGGCCAGGCCATGCAGAAGGCGGTGCCGGTCGGGCAGGGCGCCATGGCCGCGCTGCTGGGCGCCGAACTGGAGCAGGCCCAGGCCATCGCCGATGCCGCCGCCAAGGCCCCCAACGGCCAGAGCGAGGTCTGCACCGTCGCCAACGACAACTCGTCGGGGCAGGTGGTGATCTCCGGTCACGCCGAGGCCATCGAGCGCGCCATCGTGATCGCGGCCGAGCGCGGGCTGAAGCGCACCGTGCGCCTGCCGGTCAGCGCCCCCTTCCATTGCCCGCTGATGCAGCCCGCCGCCGACGCCATGGCCGAGGCCCTGGCCACCGTGACGATCAACGCGCCGGCGGTCCCGGTGGTCGCCAACGTGACCGCGTCGGCCGTGTCGGACCCCAACGAGATCCGCCGCCTTCTGGTCGAGCAGGTGACCGGCATGGTTCGCTGGCGCGAGAGCGTGCTCTATATGAAGGGGCAGGGCGTCGACACGCTGGTCGAGTTCGGCTCCGGCAAGGTGCTGTCGGGTCTCGCCAAGCGCATCGACAAGGAATTGGCCGGCACCTCCGTGCAGGGCCCGGCCGACGTCGAATCGTTCCTGAAGACCCTGTGAGGCATTCCATGTTCGACCTGACCGGAAAGAAGGCGCTGGTCACCGGCGCCTCGGGTGGCATCGGGGCGCAGATCGCCCGCGCGCTGCACGCGCAGGGCGCCACCGTCGCGCTGTCCGGCACCCGCGTCGCCCCGCTGGAGGCGCTCGCCGCCGAACTGGGCGAGCGCGCCCTGGTGGTGCCCGGCAACCTCGCCGACGCCGCCGGAACCGAGCAGCTCGCCAAGGACGCGGAGGCCGCCCTCGGCCAGATCGACATCCTGGTGAACAACGCCGGCCTGACTCGCGACCAGCTCGCCATGCGCATGAAGGACGACGACTGGCAGTCGGTGCTGGACGTCAACCTGACCGCCGCCTTCCGCCTGTCGCGCGCCGTGCTGCGTGGCATGATGAAGCGCCGCTGGGGCCGCATCATTGGCATCACCTCGATCGTCGGCGTCACCGGCAACCCCGGCCAGGCCAACTACGCCGCCTCCAAGGCCGGCATGATCGGCATGTCGAAGTCGCTGGCCGCGGAGGTCGCGTCGCGCGGCATCACCGTGAACTGCGTCGCGCCGGGCTTCATCACCACGGCGATGACCGACGCCCTGAATTCCGAGCAGAAGGACAAGCTGCTCACCGCCATTCCTTCCGGCCGCATGGGCGAGCCGGGGGAAATCGCCGCCGGAGTCGTGTACCTGGCGAGCGATGAGGCCGCCTATGTCACCGGCCAGACGCTGCACATCAACGGCGGCATGGCCATGATCTGAGGCGGATTCGCTGCCTGAACCAGAGGTTCCGACCGGCTCCCGCGGGCGCTGGTCAAGGCTGTAAAAATGTGTTATCGGACGGGGCTTTTTGTGGCAGGAAGGCACGCAGCCGCGTGTTGAGCCGGCCGAATTCGCCCGAGCGGTCTCAAGGATTGGAAGGTCTTAAAAAATGAGCGATGTCGCCGAGCGCGTTAAGAAGATCGTTGTGGACCACCTCGGGGTCGAGGAGTCGAAGGTGACGGAGAACGCCTCCTTCATCGACGATCTCGGCGCCGACAGCCTCGACACGGTCGAGCTGGTTATGGCTTTCGAGGAGGAGTTCGGCTGCGAGATTCCGGACGACGCCGCCGAGAAGATCCTGACGGTGAAGGACGCCATCGACTTCATCAAGGCGAACGCCGCCGCCTGATCAGGCGCTGGCGTGAAAGGCCAGGCAGCTTTCCAAAGTGGCCTGGCCGTCGCTGAGTTTTCCGAGGAAAGGTCAAGGAATACCCCATGAGACGTGTCGTCGTTACCGGCCTTGGTCTGGTCACGCCGCTCGGTGTCGGCCATAAGCTCAACTGGGAGCGTCTGACCGCCGGCCAATCGGGCATCCGCGCCATCACGGGTTTTGACGCCTCCGATCTGGCCTCGAAAGTTGCCGGGCAGGTCCCGCGCGGCGATGGCGAGGGGTTGTTCAACCCCGACGTCTTCGTCCCGCCGAAGGACCAGCGGAAGATGGATGATTTCATCATCTTCGCCATCGCCGCCGCCCACGAAGCGATCAAGGATTCCGGCTGGGTCCCCCAGACCGAGGAAGAGCGCGAACTCACCGGCGTCATGGTGGGCTCGGGCATCGGCGGCCTGCCGGGCATTGCCGATGGTGCGGTCACGCTGGCCGAAAAGGGCCCGCGCCGCATCTCCCCCTTCTTCATTCCGGCCTGCCTCATCAATCTGGCGTCCGGTCACATTTCCATCCAGCACGGCTTCAAGGGCCCCAACCACGCTGTGGTCACGGCCTGCTCGACCGGCGCGCACGCCATCGGCGATGCCTCGCGCCTGATCATGCTGGGTGACGCGGACGTGATGGTCGCCGGCGGCACGGAAGCGGCGGTCAGCCGCCTGGGCGTCGGCGGTTTCGCCGCCATGCGCGCCCTGTCGACGAATTTCAACGACACGCCGGAAAAGGCGTCGCGCCCCTACGACAAGGACCGCGACGGCTTCGTCATCGGCGAGGGCGCCGGTGTCGTCGTCCTTGAGGAACTGGAGCACGCCAAGAAGCGCGGCGCCCACATCTACGCCGAAGTGATCGGCTACGGCATGTCCGGCGACGCCTACCACATCTCCGCCCCGGCGGAGGATGGCAACGGCGGGTTCCGCGCCATGCGCAACGCGCTGAAGCGGGCCGGGCTGCAGCCGTCGGACATCGATTACGTCAACGCGCACGGCACCTCGACGCCGCTGGGCGACGAGATCGAGCTGGGCGCGGTGAAGCGTCTGTTCGGCGAGGCGATGAACAACGTCGCCATGTCCTCCACCAAGTCGGCCATCGGCCATCTGCTGGGGGCCGCCGGCGCGGTCGAGGCGATCTATTCGATCAAGGCGATCAACCACAGCCTGGTTCCGCCGACCCTGAACCTTGAGAACCCGTCGGAGAGCTGCCTCGGCGTCAACCTCGTTCCGAAGGTTGCGCAGGAGCGCCGCGTGCGGGCCGCGCTGTCGAACTCGTTCGGCTTTGGCGGCACCAACGCCTCGCTGATCTTCAAGGAATTCGCCTGAGCGGCGAAGCATCGCGGAGACCGCCGATGGGTTGGGGCCTCCGAATCGCGGCGGGGGCGTTGACCGTCCTCACCGCGGGCAGCGGCGTGGCGTTCTGGGGTGCCCTCCGTGTGATGGCCCCCGGACCGCTTGAGCATGCCGAGACGGTGGTCATTCCGCGCGGCAGCGGGCTGGAAGCGATCGCGCTGACGCTTGAGGATGCGGGGGTCGTCGAGTCCCCGATCCTGTTCCTCTTCGCGGCCAAGCTCCAGGGGCCGTTGAAGGCCGGGGAATATGCCTTTCCGGCGGGAATCAGCGTCGACGGGGTTCTGGAGATGCTGCGCCAGGGCAAGACCGTGGTCCGCCGCTTCACCGTGCCGGAGGGGCTGACCTCCGCGCAGGTGGTGGCGCTGCTCGACGCCGAGCCGGCGCTGACCGGCGAGTTGAAGACGGTTCCGAAGAACGGGACCGTACTGCCTGAAACCTATCACTATTCCTATGGCGATTCGCGCTCGGCCCTGGTCGAGCGGATGCAGCACGCCATGACCCAGGCGCTGAACGATGCCTGGAAGAACCGTGGTCCGGACCTGCCTTACGAGACTTCGCAGCAGGCGCTGACCATGGCGTCCATCGTGGAGAAGGAGACGGGCGTGGCGGCCGAGCGCGCTAAGGTCGCGGGCGTCTTCGTCAACCGCCTGGAGACCGGCATGAAGCTCCAGTCGGACCCGACGGTGATCTACGCGCTGACCGATGGCAGCGGGGAGTTGGGGCGGGCCCTGACCCGCAACGATTGGAAGTTCGAGTCGCCCTACAACACCTACGTCGCCGCGGGACTGCCGCCGGGGCCGATCGCCAATCCGGGGCGGGCGTCCATCCAGGCGGCGTTGCACCCGGAAAAGCACGACTTCCTGTATTTCGTCGCCGATGGCACCGGCGGGCATGTCTTCGCGAAGACCTTGCCGGATCACAACCGGAACGTCGCCAAGTGGCGCGAGGTGCAGCGACGGCAGTCCGGCGGCGCGGGCAACGGGGACTCGCCGCAGGACTAGCGGTCCCCTGTTCCCGAGCGAAAGGCCTGCCTGAACGCAGCGCCGCGGGTCAGGCGGCGTTCGACGCCACCACGTCCAGGGCGACGACACCGCCCAGGGCGCCGTAGCTCTTGCGGGCGGCGCGCATCTTCTCCAGCGATTCCATGAGGCTTTCCTCGGCGAAGCCAGGGGCAAGCTGCGTCAGCTCCTGCTCCGTCAAGGCGATGAAGGCGTCTAAAAGGCGCGCGTGAATGCGGCACGCCTGGCGGACTTCATCGGCGACCATCGGTGCTGGCATGGTAGGCTCCCAATCACGGAATAAAGAGAAACACGGTCCGTCCGTGCATGGGAATTCTCTCGTCTTGTGGTTAATAGAGCATTAAATGCAATTCACCTTCCGGACAGGAAGAAGAGTTACCACTTCAGACAAAAAGAGCGAAAATTGGACGATTTCGATTTTGGTATGTGACAGAGTTAAGCCGGCTTTTGTGACTTTCGAATATTCGTTGTTGAGCGATGCGGCGGTCCCTCGTCCGGTGGAGACGAAGGACCGCCGGGAGATCAGCGACGAATTTCCTTGTCCAGGTTCAGCTCCGCCTTGGCGCCCTGGATGCGCGCCCGGTAGACCAGCATGGCCTCCATGACCCGCTGCACGTAGTTGCGGGTTTCGTAGATCGGGATCAGCTCCAGCCAGTCCACGGCGTCGATGGCTTCGCCGCGCGGGTCGCCGTAGGTGTCGATCCATTGGCGCACACGGGTCGGGCCGGCGTTGTAGGCGGCGATGGCCATGATGTAGGAGCCGTTGAAGCGGTCGATCATGTCCGCCAGATAGGTCGAGCCGAGCCGCACGTTGTAGTCTGGGTCGCTGATCAGCTTGGCGGTGTCGTGCTTGACGCCCAGCTTGCCGGCGACCAGCTGCGCCGTTCCGGGCATCAGCTGCATCAGGCCGCGCGCCCCGGCCGAGGACACCACGCGGGTGTTGAAGGTGCTTTCCTGCCGGATGATGGCGTGCACCAGGGCGATTTCCGGAGCGGCCGGCCGGCTCTCGATCATCGGGTAGCCGGCCTCCACCAGGAACACGTCGTTCTGCGCGGCGTCCTTGGCGGCGGCGACGGCGAGGTCGCGGCGTCCGACCTCGCGGGCCAGCTTGGCGGCCAGCACGTAATCCGCCGGCTCCTTGGCGTCGAGGCTGATGCGGCGCAGGAAGGCGGTCACCCGCTCGTCGGTGTTGCCCTCGATCTCGGCCAGCAGCTTGGTCACGCGCACCACCTCCCGCCGCTCGAAGGCGGTAGCGTCGGCGTTGGACACGCGCGGTTCGGCGGGCAGGGCGATGCGTCCGTTCCCGGCGTGGCGGGCGGCGAGCTGACCATAGAAGGTCGTCCCGTACTGGGCGGCCTTGGCGTACCAGTCCTTGGCCTGCGCCGTCTGGCCCAGCGCCTCCGCCGCGCGCCCGCACCAGTAGGCGCCGCGCGCCTTGCTGATCGGCGCGCCGACCGAGCGGTAGAGCTTGTGGAAGTGGTTGAAGGCGCTCGACGGATCGTCGAGGAAGCGCAGCGCCAGGAAGCCGGCGAGGAACTCCGCCTCCGCGGCACCGCTGCCCTCGGTCTGTCCATGCGCGGTCACCAGACGGTAGGCGAGGTTGTGGTCGCCGTTCACCATGGCGCGGCGGGCCAGGATGTGGCGCTCCGTCCACCAAGCCTGCGGACGGCCCATGTCCTTGGGCGCCTGGGCGATGATCTCCAGCGCCCCTGCGTCGTCGCCCTTGCGGCGGCGGTAGCGGGCGCGGTCGAACAGCAGGCCGGGGTCGGTGCGCAGGGAGGCTGGGACGCGGGCCAACGCGGCGTCGGCGTTCTTGGCGTCGCTGTCCAGCGCGATCCGCGCCTCGATCAGCAGGTCGTAGGCTTCGTCGAAGAAGGGCAGCATGCGGCGCACCGCGGCTTCCTGGCGCTCCCACAGCAGCCGGTCGATGCGCGCCTTGTGCTCCTGCGGACGCAGGTGCGAGCGGTAGCGGACCAGGAACTGCTCCTCGTCCGCGGAGGTGAAGTTCGCCTCCACCCAGCGGTCGCGCACCATCCGCACGGCCCGCTCGGCGTTGCCGGTCGCCAGCAGCGTGTCGGCGTGGCGCATGAAGCCTTCGTTGGACAGGGGCGGGTACTGCTTGAACCAGGCGAGCACCCGGTCCTCGTCCAGGTCGATGGGCATCGCCTTTTCCGCCTGACGGCGGAGCTGCGCCTGGTTGGGCCAGTCGCCGTTCTCGCGGATGAAGGCGGCAATCTCGTCAAAGCTGCCGCCGCCGGGAGTCGCCAGGGCCATCCAGCGGATCACCTTGGCCGGCAGCTTGTTGGACGCCTGGGCGGCGATGCGCAGCGCCTCGTCGTGGCGGTCGTTGTCGGCCGCCTTGAAGGCCTGCCGGTAGACGGCGAGGTCCTGCGCCGTCAGGCTGGCCGCTCCGGCGGGCTGGGACAGCACGATCAGCCCCAGCAGGGCGGCGGCAATGGCGGAACGGGTGGCGGAACGGGTGGCATGTCGGATGATCATCCGGGCGCTCTTGCTCGGGGGAACGGGTGCGGCTAAGGTGCGCGACACTTTTCTTGAAGTCCGTCGGAGGTGGCAGGCATGTTGTACGGTTCCATCGTCGCTCTTTTGACCCCGTTTAAAAACGGGAAAGTGGACGAGGCCGCCTTCCAGTCCTTCGTCGAGTGGCAGGTTGCGCAGGGCACCCACGGTCTCGTTCCGTGCGGCACCACGGGTGAGTCGCCCACCCTCTCCCACGAGGAGCACAACCGGGTCGTCGAGCTGTGCATCGAGGCCGCGGGCGGGAAGGTTCCGGTCGTCGCCGGCACCGGGTCGAACTCCACCGAGGAGGCGATCTCGCTGACCCAGCACGCCAAGAAGGCCGGCGCTACCGCGGCGCTGGTCGTCACGCCCTATTACAACAAGCCGACGCAAGAAGGTCTGTACCAGCATTTCAAAGCGATCCATGACGCGGCGGATTTGCCGATCGTTATCTACAACATTCCCGGCCGCAGTGTCGTGGATATGTCGGTGGCAACGATGGCCCGCCTCGCCAAGCTGCCGAACATCATCGGCGTGAAGGACGCCACGGCGGATCTGGCCCGCCCGGTCCGCCTGCTGCAGGAGGTCGGCCCCGACTTCATCCAGCTCTCGGGCGAGGATGCGACGGCGCTGGCCTTCAACGCGCAGGGCGGCGTCGGCTGCATCTCGGTGACGGGGAACATCGCGCCGGCCCAATGCGCCGCGATGCAGGACGCCTGGCGGAAGGGCGATCTCGCCACCGCCTACAAGTACCGCGACCTGCTGACCCCGCTGCACGATTCCATGTTCGTGGAGACGAGCCCGGCCCCGGTGAAATACGCCGCCAGCCTGCTCGGCAAGTCCTCGGACGAGGTTCGTCTGCCGCTGGTCGCCGCGTCGGAAAGCACGCGGACCACGGTACGCGACGCGATGAAGAAGGCCGGGCTGCTGTCCTAAGGGACGGCAGCACCCCGCCCCAGGGAAGGAGGATCCGTGGCCGCCCGCGAGCCCGAACCAAGGCGCATGGCGGCACAGAACCGCCGCGCACGCTTCGACTATTTCATCGAAGACACCATGGAGGCCGGTCTGATCCTGACCGGCACCGAGGTGAAGTCGTTGCGCGGCGGCCGTGCCAGCATCAATGAGGCGTACGCCGGCCTCAAGAACGGGGAACTGTACCTGTTCAACGCCTACATCCCGGAGTACGGGCAGGCGGGACGCTGGCTTCAGCACGAGACCAAGCGCCCGCGCAAGATGCTGGTGCACCGCCGCGAGCTGAGCAAGCTCATGGGCGCCATCAAGCAGAAGGGGATCACGCTGATCCCGATGACCGTCTACTTCAACGACCGCGGCATCGCCAAGGTCGAGGTCGGTCTCGCCACTGGCAAGAAGAAGCACGACAAGCGCGAGTCCGAGAAGGAACGGTCGTGGCAGCGCGACAAGGCGCGCCTGATGCGCGACAAGGGTTGAGGAACCAGGGGATAAAGGGAAAAGAGCCTGTGAGCCGATTGTCCAACCGCGCGACCGACCGCGATTCCACCGTGGCCGGCGTCGCCGCGGAGGCCCTGGCCGACCGCCGCCCGCAGGGCCGCATCCTGGTGGCCGGCGACACCGACGGCGCCATGGAAGAGGCCCTGACCGAGGGCGGGGCGGAGGTCGTTTCCTGGCACCGCCTGGGGCTGGACGGCAAGCCGGCCACGCCCTGGCCGGCGGACGGCGCCTTCGACGGCGCGGTCCTGCGCCTGCCGCGCGGCTGGGCCGCCTTCGAGATGGCGCTGCACGCCCTGGCCGCACGCCTGCCGGCGGGAGCGCCGCTGTGGATCGCCGGCAGCAACGACGAGGGCATCACCTCCGCGCCGAAGCGATTCGACGGGCTGGCGGAAGGCGTGGAGACGCTGACCATCAAGCGCCGCGCCCGCCTGCTGGAAACCCGCCGGACCAGCGATTCGGCCAAGGGCAATCTGGAGGATTGGCGGGAGACCGTCGCCTTGCCGCTGCCGGGGCGTGACGGGGCGCTCGATCTGGTGTCCTACCCCGGCCTGTTCGCCCATGGCCGTCTCGACACCGGTACGGAATGCCTGCTCCAGGTCCTGCCGGAGATCGCGGCGGGCACCGCCGTCCTGGACTTCGGCTGCGGCGCCGGGGTGATCGCCCGGGCGGTGCGGGAGCGCACGCCGGACGCCCGGCTGACCCTGCTGGACATCGACGCGGTGGCTCTGCACGCCGCCCGCCAGAACGTGCCGGACGCGGAATGCGTGCTCAGCGACGGGCTGGCCGGCCTCGGCGCGCGCGAGCGCTTCGGGCTGATCGTCTCGAACCCGCCGCTCCACCGCGGCAAGGACGAGGATTTCGGGATGCTGGAGGCTCTGGTCGCCGGCACCAAGCAGTATCTGAAGCTGCGCGGCTCGCTGGTCGCGGTGACCCAGCGGACGGCGGGTGTGGGCAAGCTGTTCAAGACGGCCTTCGGCCACGCTGATCTGCTGCTGGAAACGCCGCAGTTCCAGGTGTGGAAGGGCACGCCGAAGTAACGGAAGAGCGAGCGGGGCCGTGCCGCAGCGCGGCCCCGCGGGGAAGGGTCAGCCTTCCTGCAGACGCCGCGCCGCATCCACGGCGCCATAAGTCAAAATCGCGTCGCAGCCGGCGCGCTTGAAGCCGGTCAGGGTCTCCAGCAGCGCCTTGTCGTAATCCAGCCAGCCGTTCTGCGCGGCGGCGCGCAGCATCGCGTATTCGCCGGAGACGTGATAGGCGAAGGTCGGAACGGCGAAGGTGTCCTTCACCCGGCGGATGACGTCCAGATAGGGCAGGCCGGGCTTCACCATCACCATGTCCGCACCCTCCTGGAGGTCGAGGGCGACCTCGTGCAGGGCCTCGTCGGTGTTGGCGGGGTTCATCTGGTAGGTCTTCTTGTCGCCCTTCAGGAAACCGCCGGAATTCACCGCGTCGCGGAAGGGACCGTAGAAGGCCGAGGCGTATTTGGCGGCGTAGGAGCACAGCCGCACCAATTCATGCCCATGATTGTCCAGCCGGTCGCGGATCAGGCCGATGCGCCCGTCCATCATGTCCGACGGGGCGACGATATCCACGCCGGCGTCGGCCTGCGACAGCGCTTGCCGGGCCAGCACCTCGACCGTCTCGTCGTTCTGGATGTAGCCGTCGCGCATCAGCCCGTCGTGGCCGTGGCTGGTGTAGGGGTCGAGCGCCACGTCGCCCAGGATGCCGACATGGGGCACGGCGGCCTTCAGCGCGCGGATGGCGCGGTTCATCAGGTTGTCGGGGCGGTAGGCCTCGGCCGCGTCCTCCGACTTGCCCTCGGCGCCGACGACCGGGAACAGGGCGACGCAGGGGATGCCGAGGTCGCCGGCCGCGGCCACCGCCTCGGTCAGCAGGTCGATGGTCAGACGCTCCACGCCGGGCATGGAGGCCACGGGCACCCGCTGGTTCTGCCCCTCGATGACGAAGACCGGCCAGATCAGGTCGTCCACGGTCAGGCGGTTCTCGGCGACGAGGCGGCGGGTCCAGGCGTCGGCGCGGTTGCGGCGAAGCCGGGTGCGCGGGAAGGACGCCGGGGACCGGAAATGCGAAGCGGACATGCGGGGGACCTGATGTGCTCTTATAACTTGCGGCGCGATCCTACGCCGCATGGCCGCCGCGACTCAAGCCGCACCGCTCACAGGTCTGAATCCCGAGTCCTGCATCTCCATGACCCAGCGGTGGCCGTCCTTGCGCCATTGCGAGACGAGGCCGCCGGTGAAGGCCGCCCCTTCCCACGACCGCACCTCGAAGGTGACGCGCGGCGGTTCGATGGCGATGAGGTTGTAGGCGTTGGCCTCGTTGCGCAGCCGCGTGGAGGTCGCGGTGGAGGCCTGGGCGACCAGGATGGAGCGGGCAACCTGGGTGTGGTGGGTCATGATGTCGCCGGAATAGGCGCGGTGCAGGTGCCCGGCCAACAGAAGGTCCACCCCGCAGCTTTCCAGCGCCGGCAGGGCCAGCTTGTGCCGCCCGACCAGCTTCGTCTTCGGCGCGTCGGGCGGCGGCAGGAAGGGGTGGTGGGTGAACAGCACCTTGAAGACGGTGTCGGGCACCTCGCAGAACACCTCGCGCACGCGCTTGATCTGCGCCTTGTTCATGCGCCCTTCGGAAAAATCCGCGATGACCGAGCGCGCCGTGTTGATCCCCAGCACGGCGATTTCCGAATCGATGTGGAAGGGGCTGAGGTCACTGGTGATGTAGCGCTTGTAATTGCCGAACGGGTCGAGGAAACGGCGCACCACGTTGTAGACCGGAATGTCGTGGTTGCCCGGCACGACCAGATAAGGGAAGGGCAGCTTCTCCAGGAAGGCCCGCGCCTCCAGGAAATGGCGGGCCTTGGCGCGCTGGACCAGATCGCCCGAGATGACGATCAGGTCGGGCCGCGACGCCGTCAGGTCGGCCAGCAGGCCGTCGACCACCAGCGGGTCGATCCGCCCGAAATGCAGGTCCGAGATGTGGGCGAGCTTCTTCACGACACCTCCCCGGCAGTCATTCCCGTCACGCGCCGTCGCCTTCCGGCACCGCCTTGGGCAGCAGGACCTTCAGCGCCTTATGACGGATGCGGTAGTTCAGCGGCGGCTCCATCTGCAGGATTTCGCCGTCGTTGACCATCTTCAGCCGCCGCCGCCGGCTGTGCACCGTCAGTTGCGTGGCCGTCAGCGTTTCCAACTCCTCATCCTGCTGCCAAGTTCCGAGCACGGTTCGCCCCATCAGCCGCAACAGCCCCCACGGGTCGCGCTGCCGCGCCACATAGACGCCGAGCTTGCCGGAATCGAGCGTGTTGCGGCGCAGGAGCATGCTGCCCGCCTCGCCGTCGAAGGGGTTGTTGGACACCACGAGGATCGGTGTGCGCACGCGGCGCGGTCCTTCGCCCCAGTCGATCCGCACGTCAAGAAGAGGCAGGCGACGGAAGGTGCGAACCATGGCCAGCGCCATCGCCGGCCATTTCAGCAGGCGGTGCCGCTTGCGCTTCTCCTCGCGCTCCTGAACCACCTGGGGGTAGAAGCCGAGGACGGAGCTGTTCAGATAGACCTCGCCGTTCACCTCCGCGACGTCGATGCTGCTCACCTCCCCGGCGGCCAGGGCCTCGTACGCCTCGTCGAGGTCGAGCGGGGTCTTCAGGTCGCGCGCCAGCAGGTTCATGGTGCCGAGCGGCAGGATGCCCAGAATCTTGCCGGTGGGCAGGATCATGTTGACCGCGGTGTGGATGGTCCCGTCGCCGCCGCCGACGATGACCAGTTCCGCGTCGGACTCGATGGCCTTGCGGATTTCCGATTCGCAGTCGGCCGGCTCCACCGCGGTCAGCGACACCTCCGCCCCGTGCCGCTCGAAGGCGCTGCGGATCGCCGCCACCGTGTCGTCGATCGGCTGTCCGGCCAGCGTTCCCGCGGACCGGTTGAGGATGATGGCCGTCTTGCGGCCCGCTCCTTCCTGACGTGACGCTTGCGCTGCTGAGGCTGCCATCATGGAACTGTCCCGCTCATGACTGTGGGTGCGGCAACGGCTGAGGCCGGGGCGGTGTTCCGCGACGCTGCGCTGCGAAACCGCGGTTTGACACGCCGCCCGCCGCCCGTATCATCGCTCGAAACCAACAAATCCGCCCCACAAACGAACAAATGGAAACGACCGGAACCATGAGCGAACCCGCCCAGCCCCAGATCGCCGAAATCCTGTTCGAACGCCGCGGCTCCATCGGGCTGGTGACGCTGAACCGCCCGAAGGCGCTGAACGCCCTGACGCTGGGCATGATCCGCCTGTTCGATCCGCAGCTGCGCGCCTGGATCGCCGATCCCGAGGTCAAGGCCATCGTCGTGCAGGGCGCCGGAGAGAAGGCCTTCTGCGCCGGCGGCGACGTGGTGAACCTGTACGAGACGGGCAAGGCCGCCAAGGCGGGGCAGGGCGACGGCGCGTCCATCCGCGCCTTCTTCAGCGAGGAGTACGTCCTCAACCGCCTGATCCACACCTGCCCGAAGCCCTATGTCGCGCTGATCGACGGCATCAGCATGGGCGGCGGCGTCGGCCTGTCGGTGCACGGGTCGCACCGGATCGTGACCGAGCGGACGATGTTCGCGATGCCGGAGACGGGAATCGGCCTCTATCCGGATGTCGGCGGCACCTATTTCCTGCCGCGCCTGCCCGGGCAGGTCGGCGTCTGGCTGGGCCTGACCGGCGACCGGCTGAAGGCGGCCGACATGATCGAGGTCGGCGCCGCCGACGCCTTCGTCCCCAGCGCCAAGCTGGAGTCTCTGATCGCCGAGCTGGCCGACGGCGTGCCCGCCGACGAGGCGGTCGCGCGCCATCGTGAGGAGGCTGGCGAACCGCCGGTCGCCGCCAACCGCGCGGCCATCGACCGCTGCTACGCCCACGACGCGGTGGAGGCCGTCGTCGCCGCCTTGGAGGCCGAGGGCACGGAGTGGGCCACCGGCCAGCTCGCCACGTTGAAGCGGGTGTCGCCGACCAGCCTGAAGGTGACGCTGGAGGCGTTGCGCCGTGGCGCCCGGCTGGACTTCGACGGCTGCATGATCCAGGAGCTTCGCCTCAGCCTCGCCTTCCTCAAGCGCCATGACTTCTACGAAGGCATCCGCGCGGCTCTGGTCGACAAGGACCGGAATCCCCGCTGGTCGCCGGCCACTCTCGCCGATGTGACGGCTGAAGAGGTCGCCGGTTACTTCGCCGAACCCGTTGGCGGGGATTTGCGCTTTACCGAATGAAGAGGTGTGTTCCCCTTTATTGCACCCAGGACGTGCAAGGATGCGGGCACATTCCGTGTGTTTCTGCGTTAGTATCAGGGAAATCCTTGCGGGACTTGTCTCAAACCTGACGGTTGTTATGGAAGGTCGGGTGGGACGGGTCGGCTTGCCGCCCGGTTCGCCGGGCGGGAATGCCGCCGGGATGCCCGGATTCCGGGCACATTCCGGCACGCGACGGGGCTTGGCACGGCAGGACGGGGGAATTCCGCAGGGCCAGGCTGTTCTACAACCCGGGCTGTGCTTTTGGGGCATTATTGAGGTGATTGCCGGACAATGATCGGTTAATCTCCCCTTAAGGACCCCGGAAAGGCCACAGGTCGGCCCATGTCCGGTACGAGCCAAAGGAGACCGCGGTGCGCAAACCCTATTATGAAAGCATCCTCTTGATCGAACGGCTTCACCGCCATTTTCTCGAGGTGCTGAAGACCGAGCTTGACCGGCTCGGTATCCAGGACATCAACAACGTCCAGAGCCTGATCCTGTACAACATCGGCGAGGACGAGATGACCGTCGGCGAGCTGACGGCGCGCGGTTACTATCTCGGCTCCAACGTGTCCTACAACGTCAAGAAGATGGTCGAGAACGGCTATCTCGGGCAGGAGCGTTCGCCGCACGACCGCCGGTCGGTGCGCGTCCGCCTGTCGGAGAAGGGCCTCGATCTCCGCGAGAAGATCAGCCGCATGTTCGAGCGCCACCTGACGGCGCTGGAAAAGGCCGGCTTCAGCGACGAGGAGCTGGTCAAGGCGAACGAGACCCTGCGCAAGCTCGAACGCTTCTGGTCCGCGTCGCTCGACTACAGCGGCTTTCCGCTGACCTCGGCGGCCTGATCCGCGGCTGCCTGAGTCGTATCGGTACCGCGGTTTCCGGCTCCTGCGTCGAAAGAGAAAGGCACGCTTCCGGCCTCGAGTCCGGGGGCGTGCCGCGAGTCGGTGTGCGGCCCTGCGTGGCCGCTTTTTTCATGCCCGCGTTTCGGCCGCCAACTGGGCCCTTTGCCCCTCCGGACTCGCCGTCCGGCAACGCATTGTCGCGCCATAAGTGCTTCCGGATGGACGGGATTAAGTTCTTTCCGTAAGCTGTACGTGTGACAGATTGCTGCTAACCTGAACCAAACAACAGGCGGCCTCGCGGAAGGCTGCTGAAAAACAGGGAATGGGGAGGATATGGCAAGTGACGTCATTCTGGAGACGCGCGGACTGACCAAGGAATTCCGGGGCTTCGTCGCCGTCCGCGACGTCAGCCTGCGGGTGAAGCGGGGGTCCATCCATGCGCTGATCGGTCCCAACGGGGCCGGAAAAACGACCGTTTTCAATCTGCTCACCAAGTTCCTTCAACCCAGCAATGGGAACATCCTGTTCAACGGGCGCGACATCACCGCGGTGAAGCCGGCGGACGTGGCGCGCCTGGGCATCATCCGCTCCTTCCAGATCTCGGCGGTGTTCCCGCATCTGTCGGTTCTGGAGAATGTGCGGGTCGGGCTGCAACGGCCGCTCGGCAACTCCTTCCAGTTCTGGAAATCGGAATCGGTGCTCGACCGGCTGAACGGGCGGGCGATGGAACTGCTGGAGGATGTCGGGCTGGCCGGCTATGCCCACCGGCCGGCGGCGGAGCTTCCCTATGGCCGCAAGCGCGCGCTGGAGATCGCCACGACGCTGGCCCTGGAGCCGGAGATGCTGCTGCTGGACGAGCCGATGGCCGGCATGGGGCACGAGGACATCGACCGCATCGCGGCGCTGATCAAGCGGGTCTCGGCCAACCGCACGATCCTGATGGTGGAGCACAACCTGTCCGTGGTTTCCAACCTGTCGGACTGGATCACCGTGCTGGCCCGCGGCGAGGTCCTGGCCGAGGGGCCCTACGCCGAGGTGTCGCGCCACCCGAAGGTCCGGGAAGCCTA
Organism: Azospirillum brasilense; assembly: GCF_007827815.1. Taxonomy (GTDB): domain Bacteria; phylum Pseudomonadota; class Alphaproteobacteria; order Azospirillales; family Azospirillaceae; genus Azospirillum; species Azospirillum brasilense_C. The sequence goes on along the minus strand of NZ_VITH01000008.1, from coordinate 98,744 downwards.
CATGGGGAGCGGTCATGCCTGACGGCGCAACGGTGAGGACGGCGATGCTGGAGGTTTCCGATCTCCACGCCTTCTATGGCGAGAGCCACGTCCTGCACGGGGTCAACCTGGAGGTCCGCCAGGGCGAGGTGGTGACCCTGCTGGGCCGCAACGGCGCCGGGAAGACGACCACCATGCGCTCGATCATGGGAATCGTCGGCAAGCGCACCGGCTCCATCCGTTTCCAGGGACAGGAACTGATCGGCATGGCGCCGCACAAGATCCCGCGCCTCGGCATCGGCTATGTGCCGGAGGAGCGCGGGATCTTCGCCTCGCTCAACGTCGATGAGAACCTGACCCTGCCGCCCGTCGTGAAGGACGGTGGCATGACGGTTCAGCAGATTTACGAGCTGTTCCCCAACCTGCAGGGCCGGGGCTCGACACAGGGCACCCGCCTGTCGGGTGGCGAGCAGCAGATGCTGGCCATCGCGCGCATCCTGCGCACCGGCGCCACCATGATCCTTCTCGACGAACCGACGGAAGGGCTGGCCCCCGTCATCATCGAGCAGATCGGGGTGGCGGTGCGCAAGCTGAAGCAGCGCGGCTTCACCGTCCTGCTGGTGGAGCAGAACTTCCGCTTTGCCGCCACCATCGCCGACCGCCATTACATGATGGAGGAAGGTCATGTGGTGGACATGATCCCGAACAACCAGCTCGCCGCCAACATGGAGAAGCTGCACACGTATCTGGGTGTCTGAATCAACAAGCAGAAACGCTCGAATTCGAACCGGGAGGAATGGAATGATTGCACGTCTGCTTGCCGGAGCGGCGCTCGCCGCGCTGGCCGTCGGTTCCGCGCAGGCCCAGCAGGGCAAGATCTCCGGCGACGTCGTGAAGATCGGCGTCCTCAACGACCGCTCCGGCCTCTACGCCGATTTGGGCGGCGAGGGCTCGGCGGTCGCCGTCCGCATGGCGGTCGAGGAGGTGGGCGGCAAGATTCTCGGCAAGCCGATCGAGGTCGTCTCGGCCGACCACCAGAACAAGCCGGACATCGGCTCCAACCTCTCCCGCGAATGGATCGACCGCGACGGGGTGGACGTCATCGTCGACGTGCCGAACTCCGGCGTCGCCCTGGCGGTGCAGGAGGTGACGCGCGAGAAGAAGACGATCTTCCTGATGCAGGGGCCGGCGACCTCGCGCCTGACCGGCGACGCCTGCTCGCCCACCGGCTTCCACTGGGCCTACGACACCCGCGCGCTGGCCGTCGGCACCGGGCAGGCCATCGTGAAGGAGGGCGGCAAGAGCTGGTTCTTCCTGACCGCCGACTACGCCTTCGGCCACCAGCTCGAAACCGACACGGCGGCGCAGGTGAAGAAGGCCGGCGGCACGGTCGTCGGCGCGGTGCGTGCGCCGCTGAACACGGCGGACTTCTCCTCCTTCCTGTTGCAGGCGCAGTCGTCGGGCGCGCAGGTCATCGGCCTCGCGAACGCCGGCGGCGACACCATCACCTCCATCAAGCAGGCGTCGGAGTTCGGCCTGACGCAAAGCGGGCAACAGAAGCTGGCCGGTCTGCTGATCTTCCTGTCGGATGTGCACGCTCTGGGGCTCCAGGTCGCGCAGGACCTCGTCCTGACCACCGGCTTCTACTGGGACATGGACGACGAGAAGCGCGCCTGGTCGGAAAAGTTCAAGGCCAAGACCGGCAAGATGCCGACCATGGTGCAGGCCGGCAGCTACTCCTCGGTGAAGCACTACCTGAAGGCCATCGAGGCGGCGGGGACCGATGACGGGCCGACCGTCGCGGCCAAAATGAAGGAGATGCCGGTCAACGACATGTTCGCCAAAAACGGCAAGATCCTGCCGAACGGCCGCATGGTCCACGACATGTATCTGGCCCGCGTGAAGAAGCCCAGCGAGTCCAAGGGGCCGTGGGATTATTACGAGATCATCCGCACCATCCCCGGCGACGAAGCCTTCGCCACCATGGCGGAAAGCGGCTGCAAGCTGCCGGGCTGACCCCCGCCCGCCCCGGCGTTCCGTCCACCGCCGCGTGCGGGGACGGGCGCCGGGGCGATCACCCGCCGCGCAGAACGGTCGGAGAAGGGCCGGAGGCGAACCGCACATGTCCACCATTTTCGGCATCCCGCCCCAGGCGCTGTTCGGGCAGCTTCTTCTGGGGCTGATCAACGGGTCCTTCTACGCGCTGCTCAGCCTCGGGCTGGCGGTCATCTTCGGCATGCTGAACGTCATCAACTTCGCCCACGGCGCGCTCTACATGCTGGGGGCCTTCGTGGCGTGGCTGCTGCTGACCACGGCGGGGATCGGCTACTGGTGGGCGCTTCTGCTGGCGCCGCTGGTCGTCGGCGCCTTCGGCGTGGTGTTGGAAAAGACGCTGCTCAGCCGCCTCTACAAGCTCGACCATCTCTACGGGCTGTTGCTGACCTTCGGCCTCGCGCTGATCGTGGAGGGGGCGTTCCGGCATTTCTACGGCGTGTCGGGCCAGCCTTACCCGATCCCCGACCTGCTGCGCGGCGGTCAGAATCTCGGCTTCATGTTCCTGCCCAATTACCGCGGCTGGGTCGTCGTCGCCTCGCTGGTCGTCTGCCTCGCCACCTGGTACGCCATCGAGCGGACGAAGCTCGGCGCCTACCTGCGCGCCGCCACCGAGAATCCGGTTCTGGTCCAGGCCTTCGGCATCAATGTGCCGCTGATGATCACGGCCACCTACGGGTTCGGCGTGGCTCTGGCCGGGCTGGCTGGCGTTCTCGCGGCGCCGATCTATCAGGTGTCGCCGCTGATGGGCTCCAACCTGATCATCGTCGTCTTCGCCGTGGTGGTGATCGGCGGCATGGGGTCGATTCTGGGGGCGGTGCTGACCGGATACGGTCTGGGCCTGTTGGAAGGCCTGACGAAGGTGTTCTATCCGGAGGCGTCCAACATCGTCGTCTTCGTCATCATGGCCGTGGTGCTTCTGATCAAGCCCGCCGGCCTGTTCGGGCGGGAGAGGTGACCCATGGCGACCGAGATTCACGCCGTCCGCCGCGAAACCGCAGCCCCCGCCACCGGAAGACCGGCCATGCCGGGCCTGCTGGCCTTGGCCGTGCTGCTGCTGGTCCTTATCGCCGCGCCCTACGTTCTGTACCCCGTCTTCGTGATGAAGGTGCTGTGCTTCGCGCTGTTCGCCTGCGCCTTCAACCTGCTGATCGGCTTCGCCGGTCTGCTCAGCTTCGGCCACGCCGCCTTCTTCGGCGGGGCGGCCTACATCACCGCCCACACGGTGAAGGTCTGGGGGCTGCCGCCGGAACTCGGCATCCTGCTGGGGACGGCCTTCGCCGCGACTCTCGGTCTGGCCTTCGGCGCGCTGGCGATCCGGCGGCAGGGGATCTACTTCGCCATGATCACGCTGGCGCTGTCGCAGATGGTCTTCTTCATGGCCTTGCAGCTCAAGTTCACGGGCGGCGAGGACGGAATCCAGGCGGTGCCGCGCGGCCATCTGTTCGGTGTGATCGACCTCAGCCAGTCGATGTCCATGTACTACACGGTGCTGGCGGTCTTCCTGTTCGGCTTCGCGGTGATCTGGCGCACCGTCCACTCGCCCTTCGGGCAGGTGCTGAAGGCGATCCGCGAGAATGAGCCGCGCGCCATCTCGCTCGGCTACCGCACCGATCACTACAAGCTGATGGCCTTCGTCCTGTCCGCCACGCTGGCCGGTCTGGCGGGGGGCACCAAGGCCATCGTCTTCCAACTCGCCACTCTGACCGATGTGCAGTGGCAGATGTCCGGCGCGGTGGTGCTGATGACCCTGCTGGGCGGCATCGGGACGCTGTTGGGGCCCGTGGTCGGGGCAGCGCTGGTGGTGACGCTGGAGAATTATCTGGCGGCGAGCAACCTGCCGGTGCCGGTGGTGATCGGCGTCATCTTCGTCGCCTGCGTGCTGCTGTTCCGCCGCGGCATCGTCGGGGAGATTGCCGCCCGCTTTGGAAACAAGCGCCCGTGAGCGGGTCGCGCCCGACCGGCCGCCATTGAGTGTGGGGAGATAGCGCATGGCCGGAGTCATTCATTCCTTTTACGAGCACCATCGCGGCGCGATGGAAGCGGCGATGCGGCAGCGCCTCGACCTTGCCGAAGGGATGCTGCGCGCGCACGTCGATCCATCCGGCATCGCGGGAATCAAGCGGAAGGTGATGGACGAGTTCGCCATCGTGCTCACGCAGATGCCCTATGTCGGGGGCGCGGAAAGCCGCATGAGCGACTTCTTCATGCGTCTCCTGGGCTTCATGGCCATCAGCCGGGTGCTCCGGCGGCACGGCGTGCCGTTGTCCGTGATCGGCGACATCGAGCGGGATGCCTACAAGGCCCAACTGCTCACCGTGCCCGAAGCGGACCGCCTCGCCGCGGGCGAACAGTTCCTGTCGCCGGAAAACCAAGCCTTTCTGCGCGAGCAGGCGGAGAAAAGCCGCGAAGAGCGGTTTCCCGAGGATTTCGTCTACGACTTCGTCGAGCCGGGGCCGGGGGATGATTTCACGTTCGGCATCAACTACCGAGCCTGCGGTTTCTGCAAATTCGCGGCCCGCCACGGTGACAAGGAGCTTCTGCCGAACATCTGCGGTCTCGACTTCGATGCCTACGCGACACGCGGCATCCATTTGGAGAGAACGCAAACCCTGGCCGGCGGCGCCAGCCACTGCGATTTCCGATTCTCGCCGCTGCGGTCGGCCTGAGCGCCCGTTCCCGGAGGGGCGATGGCGTCGCCACCCTCCGGGAACGGCATTCAAAGCCGTAGCGCCTCCTCCGCCGGCTGGTAAGCCAGCCCCTGGGCGTCGGCCACCGCCTTGCAGGTGACCGCCCCGGCGTGGATGTTCAGCCCGGCCCGCAGATGCGGGTCGCGGGCCAGCGCCGCGCGGTAGCCCCGGTCGGCGAGCGCCAGCGTGAAGGGCAGGGTGGCGTTGTTCAACGCGAAGGTCGAGGTGCGCGCGACCGCCCCCGGCATGTTGGCGACGCAGTAATGGACCACCCCGTCCACCAGATAGGTCGGATCGGCGTGGGTGGTGGGGTGCGAGGTCTCGAAGCAGCCGCCCTGGTCGATGGCGACGTCCACCACCACGGCGCCCCGCCGCATCCGCTCCACCATCGCCTTGGTCACCAGCTTCGGCGCCTCGGCCCCCGGCACGAGGACCGCGCCGATGACGAGGTCGGCGTCGAGCACATGCTCCTCGATCGTGTCGACCGTCGAATAAAGCGTCTGCAACTTGGCGCCGAATTGCAGGTCCAGCTCCTTCAGGCGGGGCAGGGACTTGTCGATGACGATCACCTTCGCCTCCAGCCCCATGGCCATGCGGGCGGCGTTGGTGCCGACCACGCCGCCGCCCAGCACCACCACCTTGGCCGCCGGCACGCCGGGCACGCCGCCGAGCAGGACGCCACGCCCGCCCTGCGCCTTCTCCAGGCAATGGGCGCCGGCCTGCACCGACATGCGACCGGCCACTTCGCTCATCGGCGCCAGGAGCGGCAGGCCGCCGCGGGAGTCCGTCACCGTCTCATAGGCGATGGCGACGGCGCCGGAGTCCAGCAACAGCCTGGTCTGCTTCGGGTCGGGGGCGAGATGCAGATAGGTGAACAGGACTTGCTCCCGGCGCAGCATCGCGCATTCCTGCGGCTGGGGCTCCTTCACCTTCACCACCATCTCGGAGCGGGCGAAGACGGTTGCGGCGTCCGGCACAATCTCCGCTCCGGCGGCTTCATAGTGCTCGTCGTCCAGCCCGATGGCGGTGCCGGCTCCCGCCTGCACCAGCACGCTGTGCCCGTGATGCGTCAGTTCACGGACCGAGGCCGGGGTCAGCCCGACGCGGTATTCATGGTTTTTGATTTCCGTCGGCACGCCGATGAGCATGGGCATCCTCCGCGGGTGGGCCGGTGTCGGACCAGGACGGGCAACGCACCGGCTCAGGTTTGCTTGCCCTAGAATTTGGGGACTGCTCGGGCCATCCGCATCTCGCCTACAGCGCTGCCTGGCGATTTTCTTTGGATCGACTAAAACACCGCATGAAATTTGACGCAAAATTCTATGCAATAAATCCTGGTGGAGACTTCTTCGTATCCGCAAAAAAGTAGGTAAGGTTAGTTTTTAGAGTTGTGGAACTATTCTTCGCCACCATGGTATATGGATGCTTGTGTCGCACTGCACAAAAAATCGCGGCACCTAAGAAAAATGGGGGAAGCGTCCGATTCGGACGGAACGAAACCAGGAGCAAGGCAGATGGCTTCAGAGAAGGACGCGCAGACCATCGCGCGCGACACCGCCGCCAAGGGCCGGAATGTTGCCGAGGACACGACCCGCCGCATGGCGGAAACCGCCGCGGAGACAACCCAGCGCGGCGCCGACACGGCCAGCGATGTGATGGGGAAGGCGAGTCAGGTCGCTGGCCAAGTCGCCGGTCAGACCTCCGATCAGCTCAAGCGCATGATGGGTCTGTCCGCGGAAGCGCAGGGCGAGGTCGCCCAGCAGGCCCGCGAGAACATGGACGTCATGACGCAGTGCGGATCCGTGCTGATGGATGGCATGCAGTCCATCATGCGCGAATGGATGGGCTTCGCCCAGGAGGCGATGGCCCGCAACGCCGAAGGCATGAACGCGATGATGCGCAGCCGGTCGGTCCAGGACCTCTACGCGGCGCAGAGCAGCATGGTCAAAGACGAGATGGAACTTCTGCTCAACCGCAGCGTCAAGATTTCGGAGCTGTCGGCGAAAACCGCGAACGACGCGGTGCGGCGGCTGAACGCGCGGGCCGAAGGGGCCGCGCGCCACGCCCGTCGCAGCGCCTGACGCTTCACCAACGATCCATCCTGGCCTTGCGCCCCCGGACCGGCCGGTCCAGGGGCGTTCTTTTTTCGCGCGCTCCGATCACTTCGCGACGATGCGGCCTTCCACCTTCGGGGCGACGGTCTTGTTCGCCTCCACATAGTCCATGACCATCGTCGCCATCAGCACGGCGCCGGAGGCGTCCACCACCGTCCGGCCGCGGGACAGCGCCGCGTAGCCGTCGCCGCCCTTCAGCATGTAGTCGTTGGTCGCCACGCGGTAGGTCTTGGCCGGGTCGAGCGGCTGGCCGCCCACCGTCACCCCGGTCACGCGAGTGCCCGACGGCAGCTTCGGATCGTAGGTGAAGGTCAGGCCCGACACCTGCGGGAAGCGCCCGGCCTTGTCCTCCACCTTCGACACGCCATGCTCCAGCGCGGCCAGAATGTCGGCTCCGGACAGCAGCGTCAGCACGGCGACGTTGCCGAAGGGCATCTCCGCGAAGATGTCCTTGCGGGTCAGCGAACTGCCCGCCGGGTGCAACATGTCGGCGCGGATGCCGCCGCCGTTGGTGATGGCAACGTCGGCCTTCAGCCCGTCGCGCAGCGCGTCGGCGATCAGGTTGCCCATCGTCGTTTCCTGCGAGCGGACGACGTCCTTGCGGCTGTCGAGGTCGGTCTCCGTCCGCCCGATCACGCCGGCCAGCGTGGCGTCGAGCTGGTCGGTGTAGCGCTTGACCAGCGCCCCGACCTCGGCGTCCGGGGCCACCCCGGCGGTCGTGACGAAGCGCCAGCCGGAGGGTGTGACGGTGGTCGCCGGCCCCTTGTCCGTGGCTTTGGTGCTGACCGCCAGATCGATGACGCCGAGATAATGGCCGTCCGCCCCGGCCTTCAGGATCAGGGTCGATCCTTCGTAGAAGCTGATCGGGTCGTGGTCATGGCCGCCCAACAACAGGTCGATGCCCTTCACCTTGACCGCCAGATCACGGTCCTCCGTGATGGTCTGGTGGGTCAGCGCGACCACGACGTTCGCCCCCGCGTCGCGCAGCGCCTTCACCGCCAGGGCCGCGGCGGCCTGCACGTTGGTAAAGGTGGCCTCCGCCCCGCCGCTGGACAGATGCGCGGTCTCCGGGGTGAGGACTCCGAGGAAACCGACCTTGACGTCGCCGACCGTCTTCGTCCAGGTGGCGACCGAACCGGGGAGCGGTTGGCCATCCGGTCCGGCGATGTTGGTGCCGACCCAGGGGAACTTCGATTCGGCGATGCGGGCCTTCAGCACCTCCGTGCCGAAGTCGAATTCGTGATTCCCGAAGCCGACGACGTCCACGCCCATGGCGTTGAACAGGTCGGGCATCTGCGCGCCCCGCGTCGTCCCGGAGAGCAGGGAGGGGGACAGGAAATCGCCGCCGACCGTGGTGAGCGCGCCGGCACTGCGCTGCCGCTCCGCCTTCAGCACCGTCATCAGGGGGGCGAAGCCGCCGCGGCCCTTCACCGGCGAAATCTCGTAGATGTCGTTGAAGTGCAGGAAGGTCACCGTCCCGTTCTGGGCGGCCGCCGCGGTTGGGAACAGCAGGGTCGCGGGGAACAGCAGGGCACCGGCAAGGGTGGCGACCCCCGCCAGCGTGCGAATCCGGGTCAGCATCGATCTCGTCTCCCTGGGGAAGTTGAAAGGCTTCCTTCGCGTCCCCGCACTGTACGCCGTCCCGCGGCGTGGCGCATAGCCGCCTTGCATCGCTTGATTTCGCCGCCGTCGCCGCTCATGAACGGGGCATCCGCTTTCACCGACGTGGTCCCCCATGCGCATCCTGGTCGTCCAGAACAACCGAAACGCCCCCGCCGGACTCGTCGGGGACGCGCTGGCCGAGTTCGGCGCGACGCTGGTCACCGTCGCCGCGGACGAGGGGGAGGCGCTGCCCGCCACGCCGGAGGGCTATCACGGGCTGCTGGTCCTCGGCGGACCGCAGGACGCCTGGAACGACGCGCAAGGTCCGCACTTTCCGCAGGTCATGGAGCTGATCCGCGCCTTCGCGGCGGAGGAGCGCCCGGTGATGGGCATCTGCCTGGGCGCGCAGTTGGCCGCCCGTGCCTTCGGCGCCCGTGTCTACCGCCATTCGGTGGCGGAGATCGGCGTCGGCGCGGTCCGGCTGTTCGAGGCCGCTTCGGACGATCCGTTGTTCGGCGGGCTGGCGCCGGAGCTGCACATGGTGCAGTGGCACTACGACACCTTCGAATTTCCCGAGGGCGCCGTGCCGCTGGCCTGGAGCAACGCCTGCATGCGTCAGGCTTTCCGGCTCGGGCGCAACCTCTACGCCTTCCAGTTCCACCCGGAGGCCGACGCCGCCATCGTTCGCGGCTGGGCGGAGAAGTTCGGCGTCGACTCACGGGAGCACAACCGGGCCGTCCTCGACGGGCTGGACGTCGCGCTGGAGCGGCACCTGCCCGCCGCCGGGACGGTCGCCCGGACGATCTCCCGCCGCTGGCTGGATCTGGTGATCGAACGGGCCGCCTGAACCTTACCCGCGAAGCTCCGCCAGCAGGTCCGGCGTGTCCACGTCGTAGAGGATGCCGCCGTCCTCCACCGGCACCTCGACCACCTGATCGGCGTGGGTGGCCAGCAGCGCCTTGGCCCCGGCGTCGCCGGAGAGCTTCGCCATCTCCGCGAAGAAGCCGCGGTCCCACAGGACCGGGTTGCCGCGCTTGCCATGAACGGTCGGGACGCAGACGGTCCGGCCCTCCAGCGGGTTGTGGGCGGCGATCAGCCGGTCGATGGCCTGCGGCGTGACGCGCGGCATGTCGCCGAGACACACCACCACCCCGTCGACGTCCGCTGGCAGGGCGGCCAGCCCGGCGCGCAACGAGGCGCTGAGCCCGTCGGCGAAGGACGGGTTGTGAACGATCGTCAGCGGGCGCCCGGCCAGCGGCGCGGACACCGCCTCCGCCATATGGCCCGTCACCACCACCACCGGCTTGGCCTGCGAGGCCAGCACCGATTCGATCGTGCGGACGACCAGCGGCTCCCCCCCGACATCGGCGAGCAGCTTGTTGCTGCCGCCCATGCGGCTCGACCGTCCGGCGGCCAGAACCAGTGCGGCGATGCGCGGCGCCCGCGGCGGCTCCACCGCGACCGTGCCGGAACGGGGCAGGGGGCGGCTGGGGATCTCGGCCAGCAGGCCGCCCACCCCCATGCGCATGACGTCGGCCCGCGTCACCGGAATCCCCGCGGCGATGCGCTGGAGCACCCAATCGAAGCCGTTCAGCTTTGGCGACCGCGCGCATCCGGGCAGGCCGAGCACCGGCGTCTCCCCGATATGCGCGATCAGCAGCAGATTGCCGGGGTCGACCGGCATGCCGAAATGCTCGATCACGCCGCCCGCCCGCTCGATGCCCGCCGGCAGCACGTCGCGCCGGTCGGTGATGGCCGAGGCTCCGGCGATCAGCAGCAGGTCGACACGCCCCGCCGCCGCGATGGCGTCGGCCAGAGCCGCCTCGCCATGGTAGCAGCGCGAATCGCGGACCAGCCGCCCGCCCATCGCCTCCAGACGTTGCCGCGTCACGGCCACGGTCTTGTCGAGGACGCTGTCCTTCACGCCGGGCAGGCGGGTCTGGATCAGCGCGGCGGTCACGGGGCGGAAGGGGGCGACGCGCAGCGCCGGCATCCCGGCGGACGCCTCGACCTCCGCCCCCTCCACGGCGCCACGGGGGGCGGCGAAGGGGATGATCTTGACCGTGGCGACCATCTGGCCGGGCTCGACCGGCGCGAAGGCGGGCAGGGTGGCGACCGTTACGCTTTCGTCGATGAGGTTCAGCGCGTTGATCCGTTCGACATCCGGAACGAACAGGCCGCGCGATTCGGCGAACAGGTTGACGCGGCCGGTGAAGGCGGCGCCGACGGTGATCTCCTGCCCCTTCAAGGCGGCGGCGATGCGGGCCGCCGCCGCGTCCTCCCCCACATCGTCAGGGCCGGGCTTTGCGGCGGTTACCGTGGTAAGGCCGGCGTCGCGCAGCGCGGTCACGTCCTCGGCGCTGAGGACGCGGCCCTTCTTGAAGCTGACGGAGCCGCGGCGGACCGAATGCGCCAGGATGGCGCCTTCCAGCTCCCGCAGGGGCAGCGGGCCGAAAAACATGCTGATGAACTCCTGTCAGGCCGCGCCGGCCTTGCGCCGCACGGCGGTGATCTGGGCCATGACCGACAGGGCGATTTCCGCCGGGGTCACGGCGCCGATGTCCAACCCGACCGGGGCGTGGATGCGCGCCAGCTCCGCGTCGGTCACGCCTTGCTCCTTCAGCCGCTCCAGCCGCTTGGCGTGGGTGCGCCTGCTGCCGAGCGAGCCGACGTAGAAGGCCGGGGAGCGCAGAGCCACCAGCAGCGCCGGGTCGTCCAGCTTGGGATCGTGGGTCAGGGTCACCACGGCGGTGCGGTTGTCGATCGCCAGAGCGGACAGCGCCTCGTCCGGCCAGGACTCATGCAGGGCGACGCCGGGAAAGCGCGATTCCGTGGCGAAGGAGCCGCGCGGGTCGATCACCGTGACGGCGTAGCCGGTCAGCGCGGCGAGCGGGGCCAGCGCCTGGGCGATGTGCACGGCGCCGACCACCAGCAGCCGCAGCGGCGGGTTGTGGGTCTGGACGAACAGCTGGACGCCGTCCTCATCCTCCTCCTCCAAATCGGCGATGAGGCCGGACCGATCCTGGCGCAGCCGCTCCCGCACCTCCTCCAGAAGATCGTCCTCCAGCCCGAAGCCGCCGTGGATGGCGTCCTCGTAGACCAGCGTCTGCAGGCCGGTACCGAGGTCGGTGACCAGGGCCACGGGACGCCCGGCCTTGCGGGCGGCGAGCAGCCGTTCGGTGATGTCGCGCTTCATTCCACGGCCTCGACATAGACCTGCACCCGGCCGCCGCAGGCCAGCCCGACCTCCCAGGCCATTTCGTTGCTGACCCCGAACGAGATCATCCTCGGCTCACCATCCTCCATGGTCTTGCGCGCCTCGTGCACGACGGCCCCCTCGATGCAGCCGCCGGAGACGGAGCCGATCATCGAACCGGCGTCGTCCACGGCCATCTGGCTGCCCACCGGGCGGGGGGAGGACCCCCAGGTGGCGACCACCGTCGCCAGGGCGACCTTGCGGCCCTCCGCGCGCCAGCCCGCGGCCTGCTCCAGAATATCGTCCCTCATGCGGCCTCCTTCAGCCACTTGCGCAGGCTTTCGGCCCGTCGCGGCCCGTCGCGGTTCAGCGCGTCGGCGAGCCCGGCCAGACTGTTCAGGTTGTGGACCGGGCGGAAGTCGTCCACATGCGGCAACAAGGCCCGGATACCGCTGGATTTTGGTGCGAACCCCTCCCACCGCAAGAGCGGGTTCAGCCAGACCAGTCGGCGGCAGCTCTTGTGCAGCCGTTCGGCCTCCGCCGCAAGACCTTCTCCGGCATCCCGGTCCAGCCCGTCGGTGATGAGCAGAACCACCGCCCCCTGGCCGAGGACCCGGCGCGCCCAGGTCCGGTTGAAGGCGTGCAGCGCCGTCCCGATGCGCGTTCCTCCCGACCAGTCCGCCACCGCCGCCGACACGGCGTCCAGCGCCACGTCGACGTCCTTGTGCCGCAGATGGCGGGTGATGTTGGTCAGGCGGGTGCCGAAGACGAAGCTGTGCACCCGATCGCGGTCGTTGCTGAGCGCGTGCATGAAATGCAGCAGCATCCGCGAATAGCGCGTCATGGAGCCGGAGATGTCGCACAGCACGACCAGCGGCGGCGGGCGCGTGCGGCGGCTGCGCCGCGCCAGATCGGCCAGATCGCCGCCGGAGCGCAGCATCCGCCGCAGCGTCGCCCGCGGGTCCACGCGCGGCCCCCGCGGGTCGGGGCGATGGCGGCGGGTCGTCACCTCGGCCACCGGCAGAGCGATGCGGGCGAGCATCCGCTTGGCCTCGGCCATCTCCGCCGCCGACATCTTCTCGAAATCCTTCTCCTGCAACCGTTCCTGGGCCGAAACGGTGAAGGAGGCGTCCACCTCGATCTCCGACTTCTCCGGCCCCTCCGCCTCCGGCGCGGTGCCGCGCAGCGCGTCGGCGACGCGGCGGGACAGCGGGTCCTGGGTGTCCGGTGACTCCGTGCGGATGGTCGGCAGCATCAGCCCCATCATCCGCTTCAGGATGTCCGGATTGCGCCAGAAGACGTGGAAGGCCTGATCGAAGACCTCGCGCTGGTCGCGCCGGTTCACGAAGACGGCGTGCAGCGCCCAGTAGAAGTCCGCCCGGTTGCCGATCCCCACCGCCTCCACCGCTTCGACGGCCTGGAGCAGCTTGCCCGGTCCGACCGGCAGCCCCGCCGCCCGCAGCGCGCGGGCGAAATGCATCAGGTTGATGGCGAGGCCGCCTTGCATGGCCGCTCACCGCGCCGTGGAGGCGGCGAGTTCCGTCTTGACCTGGGCCAGGATGCGCGCGGCCTCGCTGCCCTGGATGCGGGCGATGTCGTCCTGGTACTTCAGCAGCGTGCCCAGCGTGTCGTTGATGACCGAAGGCTCAAGCTCCAACTGGTTCAGCTCGACCAGCGCCTGCGCCCAGTCCAGCGTCTCGGCCACGCCCGGCGCCTTGTAGAGGTCCATCCCGCGCAGGCTCTGGACGACGCCGACGACCTGGGCGGCCAGCCGTGCGTCGGCTTCCGGCGCCTTCACGGCCAGGATCGCGCGCTCGCGCTCGGCGTTGGGGTAATCGACCCAGTGGTAGAAGCAGCGCCGCTTCAGCGCGTCGTGAATCTCGCGGGTGCGGTTGGAGGTCAGGATGACGATGGGCGGCTCCGGTGCCGTGACGGTTCCGAACTCCGGAATCGAGACTTGGAAGTCGGAGAGGATTTCGAGCAGGTAGGCTTCGAACGGCTCGTCGGTGCGGTCCAGCTCGTCGATCAGCAGGACTGGCGCCCCGGCCGGATCGGGTTCCAGCGCCTGGAGCAGCGGGCGTTTGATCAGGAAGCGTTCGGAGAAGAGATCGGCGCCGAGCGCCTCCCGGTCGCGGTCGCCCGACGCCTCGGCCAGCCGGATCTCCATCATCTGCCGGGCGTAGTTCCACTCGTAGACCGCCGCGGCGACGTCCAGCCCCTCGTAGCATTGCAGCCGCAGCAGGCGCCGGCCCAGCGTGGCGGACAGCACCTTGGCGATCTCGGTCTTGCCGACCCCGGCCTCGCCCTCCAGAAACAGCGGACGCCGCAGCTTCAAGGCGAGGTACAGCGCCGTTGCCAGCGAGCGGTCGGCGACGTAGTTCCCCCGCCGCAGCAGGTCCAGCGTGTCATCGACGGAAGCGGGGAGGGTGTTGGGCATGACAATCCGTCATCCAGCGGGAAAATTCCCTCTCCCGCCCCGGGAGAGGGAAGGGGCCCACGACGTGGGAAGGGTGAGGGTGCCGACAAGCGTACGGCACCGATCCTCGACGGTACCCTCACCCGGCGCTTCGCGCCACCCTCTCCCGGGGCGGGAGAGGGAAGACGGTTACCCACACGCCTCGACCGCGCGCCGCGCCATCACCCGCACCAGATGGGCGCGGTAGTCGGCGCTGGCGTGGATGTCGGCGTTCAGCCCGTCCGCCGACACCGACGCGCCGTTCAGGGCGTCGGCGCGGAAGTCCTGGGCCAGAGTCGCCTCCATGTCGTCCGCCCGGAAGACGGACGGGCCGGCGCCGGTCACCGCCACGCGGACTTCGCTGCCGAACACGGCCACGAAAACGCCGACGATGGCGTAACGGCTGGCCGGGTTGCGGAACTTGGCGTAGGCGGCCTTGTCGGGCGTCTGGAAATGCACAGCGGTGACAATCTCGCCGGGCTCAAGCGCCGTCTCGAACATGCCGGTGAAGAAGTCGTCGCCCGCGATCTCCCGACGGTCGGTCCGCACCGTGGCCTTCAGCGCGACGACCGCGGCCGGGTAGTCGGCCGAGGGGTCGGCGTTGCAGATCGACCCGCCGAGCGTGCCCATGTTGCGCACCTGCCGGTCGCCGATGCCCTCGGCGAGGCTGGCCAGCGCCGGGATGACGCGCTGCACGACGTCGGAATGGGCGACCTGGGCGTGGCGAGTGAAGGCGCCGACGGTCAGGCCGCCGGCCTCCTCCCGGATGCCCTGAAGCTCCGGGATCTGGCCGAGGTCGATCAGATCGCTCGGCCGGGCGAGGCGCTGCTTGAGAGTCGGCAGGAGCGTCTGCCCGCCGCCCAGCAGCTTCGGGTCCTCGAACCGGCCCTGCAGGGCGACGGCGTCGGCGACGCTCTTGGGGCGGTGATAGGTGAAGGCGTACATGATGTCTCCTCCCTCTTACTCGGCCGCCTGGGCGGGGGTGTGGCGCCGGATCGCCTGCCAAACCCGCTCCGGGGTCGCCGGCATGTCGAGATGGGTGACGCCGTACTCGGACAGGGCGTGCACCACCGCGTTCATCACGGCGGCCGACGCACCGATGGTCCCGGCCTCGCCGCAGCCCTTCACGCCCAGCGGGTTGTGGGTGCAGGGCTGGTCCTCGTGGTAGCGCACCGTGAAGGACGGCACGTCGTCCGCCCGCGGCATGCAGTAGTCCATGTAGGACCCGGTGAGGAGCTGCCCCGACTCCTCGTCATAGACGCAGTTCTCGTAGAGCGCCTGCCCGATGCCCTGGACCAGCCCGCCATGGACCTGCCCCTCGACGATCAGCGGGTTGATGACCCGCCCGAAATCGTCCACGGCGGCGAAGCTCGCCACCTGGACCACGCCGGTGTCGGGGTCGATCTCCACCTCGCAGACGTGGCAGCCGTTGGGGTAGGTGAAGTTCTTGGGATCGTAGAAGGCCTGCTCGTCCAGCCCCGGTTCCAGCTCGTCGAGCGGGAAGTTGTGCGGGACGTAGGCCTGCAGGGCGATGTCGCCGATGGTCAGCGCCTTGTCGGTGCCGGCCACCACGAAGCGCCCGTCCTTCACCTCGATGTCGGCCTCGGCGGCCTCCAGCATGTGGGCGGCGATCTTCTTGGCCTTGCGCTCCACCTTGTCCATCGCCTTCACGATGGCCGACCCGCCGACCGCCAAGGAGCGGGAGCCGTAGGTGCCCATGCCGAAGGGGATCTTGCTGGTGTCGCCGTGCACGATCTCCACATTCTCGATCGGCACGCCGAAGCGTTCGGAAACGAGCTGCGCGAAGGTCGTCTCGTGCCCCTGCCCATGGCTGTGGGAGCCGGTGAAGACCGTCACCGAGCCGGTCGGGTGGAAACGCACCTCCGCCGATTCGTAAAGCCCGGCCCGCGCGCCGAGCGCGCCCGCGACGTTGCTCGGCGCGATGCCGCAGGCCTCGATGTAGGTGGCGAAGCCGATTCCGCGCAGCTTGCCACGCCGGGCGGATTCGGCCTTGCGCGCCGCGAAGCCGTCGTAGTCGACCAGGGGCAGGGCGATGTCGAGATTCTTGGCGAAGTCGCCGGTGTCGTATTGCAGCGCCACCGGGGTCTGGTAGGGCATGGCGCTGGCCGGCACGAAGTTGCGGCGGCGCAGCTCCGCCTTGTCGATGCCCGTCTCGGCGGCGGCAACCTCGACCAGCCGCTCGATCAGGTAGCAGGCCTCCGGACGTCCGGCGCCGCGGTAAGCGTCCACCGGCACGGTGTTGGTGAAGACCGCCTTCACCTCGGCGTAGATCGCCGGCGTCTTGTACTGGCCGGCGAGCAGCGTGGCGTAGAGGTAGGTCGGGATCGACGGTGCGAAGGTCGACAGATAGGCGCCCATATTGGCGATGGTCGCGACGCGCAGCGCCAGGAAGTTGCCGTCCTTGTCCATCGCCAGCTCGGCGTGGCTGACATGGTCGCGGCCGTGGGCGTCGGTCAGGAAGCTCTCGGAGCGCTCGGCGGTCCATTTCACCGGGCGCCCGACCTTCTTGGCCGCCCAGGTGACGACGGCCTCCTCCCCGTAATGGAAGATCTTGGAGCCGAAGCCGCCGCCGACGTCGGGGGCGACGACGCGCAGCTTGTGCTCCGGGATGCCCAGCACGAAGGCGCCCATCAGCAGGCGGATGACGTGCGGATTCTGGCTGGTGGTCGTCAGCGTGTGCTCGCCGGTCGCCCGGTCGTACTCGCCGAGCGCCGCCCGCGGCTCCATGGCGTTGGGGACGAGCCGCTGGTTGACGAGGTCGAGCTTCGCCACATGGGCGGCCTGCGCGAAGGCCGCGTCCACCGCCGCCGCGTCGCCGAGATGCCAGTCGAAGCAGAGGTTGCCGCCGATGTCGTCGTGGACCAGCGGCGCGCCGCCCTCCAGCGCCTTCAGCGAGGTCACCGCCGCCGGCAGCTCCTCGTAATCGACCATGACCAGCTCGGCGGCGTCCTTCGCCTGCTCGCGCGTCTCGGCGATGACCACGGCGACGGCGTCGCCGACGTAGCGGGCGCGGTCGCGGGCGATCGGGAAGTGCGGCGGCTCCTTCATCGGGGAGCCGTCCTTGGAATGGATCTGCCAGCCGCAGGGCAGGCTGCCGACCTTGTCGGTCTCCATGTCGGCGCCGGTCAGCACGGCGATCACGCCGGGGGCCTGCATGGCCTCAGCCGCGTCGATGCCGGTGATGCGGGCGTGGGCGTAGGGGGACCGGACGAAGACCGCGTGGGTCTGGCCGGGCCGGTTGATGTCGTCGGTGTAGGTGCCGCGCCCGGTCAGGAAGCGCGCGTCCTCGCGCCGGCGCACGGAAGCGCCGATGCCGGTGGGGTTCGCCATCTTCGTGTTCCTCCCATGTGAGCCTTGCTTCCGCCCGTTATTCGGCGGCGGCCTTCAACGTGCCGCCCTGCATCGCCTCCGCCCCGGCCATCACCGCCTTGACGATGTTGTGGTAGCCGGTGCAGCGACAGATGTTGCCCTCCAGCCCTTCGCGGACCTCATGTTCGCTGGGGGAGGGGTTGGCCGTCACCAGATCGACGGCGCTCATCACCATGCCCGGCGTGCAGAAACCGCATTGCAGGCCGTGATGCTCGCGGAAGGCCGCCTGCATCGGGTGCAGCGTGCCGTCCGCCGCCGCCAGCCCCTCGATGGTGGTGACCGCGGCGCCGTCGGCCTGGGCGGCCAGCATGGTGCAGGACTTCACCGACCGCCCGTCGATGTGGACGACGCAGGCGCCGCACTGGCTGGTGTCGCAGCCGACGTGGGTGCCGGTCAGGCCGAGCTGGTCACGGAGGAAGGTGACCAGCAGGGTCCGCTCCTCCACCTCGCGCGAGACCGCCTTTCCGTTGACGGTCATGGAAACGGTACACGGCATCCGCTGTCCTCCCATTGATTGGTGACGTTCTGTTGCCCCGACCTTCGCGACGCTTCTTTCGACGGTACTTCCAGATCTGCGGGATAAAGTGTGGTGCAGGACCAACCGGAACAAGGATAGGGGCGCGCCGTCCTATCCGGTCAAGACGCCGTTCGGCCTCCTCCGAAGGGAGAGGGCTTGTGCCGAACCGCCGCGCGTCTATCGGTTCCTACGGACTGGCGGACCCACCGACCACAAGTTAGGATAGCCAACAATCCGACGCAAACCAAAGCGTCTTACGAACGATCCGCAACGGACAGCCTTTTGGGAGGGCAGAAGTATGAAACGTTTCCTGGCCGCGGTCGGCGTCTGCATGCTCACCGCGCTGCCGGCCCAGGCCGAGCAGTTCGTCACTGTCCTGACCGGCGGCACCAGCGGCGTCTATTACCCGCTGGGCGTCGCGCTGTCCGGCATCTACGGCAAGGCCATTCCGGGGGCGAAGGTCACGGTCCAGGCCACCAAGGCGTCGGTGGAGAACCTGAACCTCCTCCAGTCGGAGCGCGGCGAGATCGCCTTCTCGCTCGGCGATTCGCTGAGCGGAGCCTGGAAGGGCGACGAGGAGGCCGGCTTCAAGAGCAAGCTGACCAAGCTGCGCACCGTCGCCGCCATCTACCCCAACTACATTCAGATCGTGGCGAGCAAGGATTCCGGCGTTAAGACGCTGGCCGACCTGAAGGGCAAGCGCGTGTCGGTCGGCGCGCCGAAGTCGGGAACGGAGCTGAACGCCCGCGCGATCTTCGCCGCCGCCGGGCTGGGCTACAAGGACTTCGCCAAGACCGAGTATCTGCCCTTTGCCGAATCGGTGGACCTGATCAAGAACCGGCAGCTCGACGCGACCCTGATCTCCGCCGGCCTTGGCGTGGCGGCGATCAAGGATCTGGCGACCTCGCAGGACATCACCATCGTGTCGATCCCGGCCGACGTCATCCAGAAGGTCGGTGATCCCGCCTACATCGCCGAGACCATCCCGGCCAACAGCTACAGCGGCCAGAGCGAGCCGGTGCCGACCGCGGCGGTGCGCAACCTGCTGGTCACCCATTCCGGCGTGTCGGACGACGCGGTCTACGCGATGACCAAGGCGATGTTCGAGAATCTCGACGCGATGGGTGCGGCCCACGCCGCCGCCAAGCAGATCAAGCTGGACGCCACCACCATCCAGTCGCCGGTGCCGCTGCATCCGGGGGCGGAGAAGTTCTACAAGGAAAAGGGCCTGATGTAAGCGCGCCGCGTCGTCCCGGAACCCCCGTGCGATGAGCGCATCCCCCCAAGAGGCGGACAACAAAATCCGCCAAGCCATCGACCGTGAGAACCCCTCCACGGTCGTGGCCTTCGAAGGCGTGGCGGGCAAGGCCGTCTTCGCCATCGCCGTCGCCTTCTCGCTGTTCCAGATCTGGACGGCGGCCTTCAACCCGCTGTCCAGCATGGTCGTGCGGTCGGTCCATGTCGGCTTCCTGCTGCTGATGACCTTCACGCTGTTCGGCTTCCGGCAGGAGGCTGAACGGCGCAGCGTTCCCTGGTACGACTGGCTGCTTGGCCTGGGCGCGTTCGCGCTCGGCCTCTACCATTACGTTTTCGAGGTCGATCTCATCCAGCGGGCCGGCGACCCGAACACCACGGACCTGATCGTCGGCGCGCTGACCATCGCCCTGGTGTTCGAGGCGGCGCGGCGCATCATGGGGTGGGCGTTGCCGATCATGTGCGGCGTCTTCATCCCCTACGCGCTGTTCGGGCGCCATCTGCCCTTCGGGCTGGCCCACCGCGGCTACGACGTCGACCAGGTGATCGACAACCTGTACCTCTCAACGGAGGGCATCTACGGCACGCCCACCTTCGTCTCCGCGACCTTCATCTTCCTGTTCATCCTGTTCGGCGCCTTCCTGGAGCGCGCCGGCATGATCAAGCTGTTCAACGACGTGTCGCTCGGCCTCGTCGGCCATGCCAAGGGCGGGCCGGCGAAGGTGGCGGTCATCTCGTCCGGCTTCATGGGGACGATCAACGGCTCGGGCGTGGCAAACGTGCTGACCACCGGCCAGTTCACGATTCCCCTGATGATGCGCTTCGGCTACCGCCCGGCCTTCGCCGGGGCGGTGGAGGCGACGGCCAGCATGGGCGGGCAGATCATGCCGCCGGTCATGGGGGCGGCCGCCTTCATCATGGCGGAGACCATCGGCGTCCCCTTCAGCGACATCGCCATCGCCGCGGCGATCCCGGCCATCCTCTATTTCGGCAGCGCCTTCTGGATGGTCCATCTGGAGGCCGGCAAGCACAACCTCGTCGGCCTGCCGAAGGACCAATGCCCCAGCGTCCTCGGCGCGCTGAAGGAGAGCTGGTACCTGATCCTGCCCCTGGCGGCGCTGGTCTACCTCCTGTTCTCCGGCTTCACGCCGCTGTTCGCCGGGGTGATCGGCATCGCCCTGACCGTCGCGCTGATCCTCGGCACGCGGATCGTCGGCTTCATCGGCACGACGGTGCTGCGGGTCGGTTTCTGGGTCGTCCTTGGCCTCATCGCCGCAGCGCTGTGGCGGATGGGGCTGCGGACGGAGCATCTGGCCTTCGCCATCGTCGGCCTGCTGGTCCTGCCCTGTCTGGCGCTGAAGGGCGGGCGGGAGACGCTGGCGCTGCTGGTGCAGAGCCTCGCCGACGGCGCCAAGAACGCCGTGGGGGTGGGCGTGGCCTGCGCGCTGGTGGGCGTGCTGATCGGCATCCTGACCCTGACCGGGCTGGCCTCCAGCTTCGCCTCCACCATCATGGACCTGTCGGGCGGCAATCTGCTGATCGCGCTGCTGCTGACCATGCTGGCCTGCATCGTTCTGGGCACCGGCCTGCCGACCACGGCGAACTACATCATCACCGCGGCCATCGCGGCGCCGGCCCTTTTGCAGATGGGCGTGCCGCTGATCGTCTCGCACATGTTCGTCTTCTACTTCGGCATCATGGCGGACCTGACCCCGCCGGTGGCGCTGGCGGCGCTGGCCGCCTCGTCCATCTGCCGGGCCGGGCACATGGAGATCGGCTGGATCGCCACACGCGTCGCCATGGCGGGCTACGTCGTGCCCTTCATGGCGGTGTACGACCCGGCGCTGATGCTCCAGACCGACGACCCGCTGGCCGTGGCCTACGTCCTGTTCAAGGCGCTGATTTCCATCGGCCTGTGGGGCGCGGCGACCATCGGGTATTTCTGGACGCCAATGAACTGGGCGGAGCGGGTGTTCGCGGCGGCGGCGGCTTTCCTGTTTGTCCTGTCCCTGCCCGTGACGGACGAGGCCGGCTTCGTCATGACGGCGGCCTTCCTGCTGTGGCAGCGCCACCGTCTGCGCCGCCTGGGTCGGACCAGCGCCCCGGCATGATGGCGGCGGCATGAGCGTGGCCTTGTGCCTGTCGGCGCTCGGTGGGGCGGTTCTGGCCGCCCTGCCGGGTCCCGCCTTCACCCTGTCCTGGACCCATTCGGTGGAAAAGACCGAATGGCGGGAGGACTGGCGCATCGAGGGTGGACGTCTCGTCCTGACCGAGGCCCGTGTGAAGGGCACCGGTGCCGGGATGGAGCCGCCCGCCGAGTCCCGCTTGGCCGACGGCTGGTGGGTCTGGGTACCGACGGTGCCGCCGCTGGAACGGCTGGTCCTGGCCGCTTCCTCCTTCACACCGGACCACACATTGTGCGCGGGCGGAACGTGCCGCCCGCTTCACGGCTGGATCGGCGGGCCGGGCCCGAGTCCACTCGAACTCAGGCCCTGCGGTTAGAGACACGTTCTTCACGCACGGCCGATAAGGGAATTCTGAAGGGGCGTTCCGGCTTGGCTTAGCCCTTTCGGAGACGCATACTTCGGTAACTGATATTACAGATGAATGCGTGTTATGACCGACGCCCGACCGACCCGACATCGCCTCGCCCGTTCACTTGCCGCTCCCCTGGCCGGTCTCGCCGCCGCCGGACTGCCGGGGCTGGCCCTGGCGGCGGAAGCTGCGGGGGCTCCGCATCTCGACGGGCGCGACCTGAATGTCTTCTGGGTGATTCCCTTCGTCGGGATTCTGCTGTCCATCGCCCTGATGCCGCTGCTGGCGCCATCCTTCTGGCACCATCATTTCGGCAAGGTCGCCGCCGGCTGGGCCATCGCCTTTCTGCTGCCCTTCGCGCTGACCTTCGGGGCCGGTCTCGCCACCTACGAGCTGCTGCACACGCTGCTTCTCGAATACATCCCTTTCATCGTGCTGCTGACCGCCCTGTTCACGGTTGCGGGCGGCGTGCGGATCTGCGGAACGCTGGTGGGCACGCCACTGGCGAACACGCTGGGGCTTGGGCTGGGCACGCTGCTGGCCAGCCTGATGGGGACGACCGGCGCCTCGATGCTGCTGATCCGCCCGCTGATCCGTGCCAACGAGCACCGGCGGCACAAGGTGCACACCGTCGTCTTCTTCATCTTCCTGGTGTCGAACGTTGGCGGCTCCCTGACGCCGCTGGGCGATCCGCCTCTGTTCCTGGGCTTCCTGAAGGGGGTCAGCTTCTTCTGGCCGACCATCCATCTGTTCTGGCCGATGGTTCTGGTGTCGGGCTGCCTGCTGGCGATCTACTTCGTGGTGGACCTCTACCTGCACACCAAGGACCCCGGCAAGCACCCGCTGATCGAGGGCGTGCATGAGCGCGAGCCGGTGCGAATCGAGGGGGCGGTGAACCTGCTCCTGCTCGTCGCCATCGTCGGCGCGGTGCTGCTGAGCGGCGTCTGGCATCCCGGGGTGGGGGTGGAGATCTACCACATTCACGTGCCGCTGGAGACGATCGTCAGCAATCTGCTGCTTCTCGGCATCACCGGCCTGTCGCTGGTGCTGACCAGCGCGCACAGCCGCCGCCTCAACGCCTTCACCTGGGGGCCGATCCTGGAGGTGGCGAAGCTGTTCGCGGCGATCTTCCTGACCATCATCCCGGCCATCGCCATCCTGAAGGCCGGCACCGACGGGGCGCTCGGCGCCATCATCGCGGCGGTGAACCAGGACGGCCAGCCGGTCCCCGCGGCCTATTTCTGGGCGGCCGGCATCCTGTCCAGCTTCCTCGACAACGCGCCGACCTACCTGATCTTCTTCAACACCGCGGGCGGCGATGCGCAGGTGCTGATGACCGACCTCGCCGTGACACTGGCGGCCATTTCGGCGGGCGCGGTGTTCATGGGCGCCAACACCTACATCGGCAACGCGCCGAACTTCATGGTCAAGGCCATCGCCGAGGAGCGCGGCGTGGCGATGCCGAGCTTCTTCGGCTACATGCTGTGGTCCTGCGGCATCCTGGTGCCGCTGTTCGTCCTGGTGACCTGGGTCTTCTTCCTCTAGGTCCCCCTCGATAAGCAGGCGGGCCGTGCCGAAGCACCGCCCGCCTGCCGAATCTCAATGGGCCATCAGGACCGGGGTGGTGAGGTTCGACAGCACCGTACGCGTCGCCCCGCCCAGCACCATCTCGCGCAGACGGGAATGGCCGTAGGCACCCATCACCAGCAGATCGCCGCCCAGGCTGCGGTGGCTGTCCAGAATGATCTCCCCGACGTCACCGCCCTGGAAGATGCTGGCCTGATGCTGGCTGCGAACGCCATGGCGCTCCAGCCAGATCATCAGGTCACGGCCACCATCCAACGCATCGCCCGGCGGGTCGATGGTAACCACCGTGACCCGTCCGGCGGCCGTGAGGAAGGGCAGGGCGTTGCGCACGGCGCGTCCGGCTTCCCGCGTGTTCTTCCAGGCCACCACCACATGGCGGCCAATCTCGGTCCGGGGCGGGAAGTTGTGGGGAAGCACCAGGGTCGGGCAGGAACTGGTCAGCGGAAGGCGGTCCGGCACCTGGAGCATCACCCGATTGCTGAGATCGTCGCCGTGGCTCTGGCTCACGATGGCGAGGTCGGCATAGGCGGCGCGGGCGGCCAGCAACTCCACATGGTCCCCTTCGTCGACCGTCCAGGAGTAGGAACAGTCCTTCAGTGCCGACCGGACCTCCTGTTCGATCTGTCCGGCCTTCTCGTGGGCGATGGCCGTGGCCTCGGCGATGTAGGCGTAGGAGGCGGCGCGTCCGGTCACCGCTGGGGGCATCGACACCGGCGTCGCCACGAACAGCACCTCGACAAAGGCGGAGAAGCGCTTGGCGAGACCGACCGCGACCTCAAGCCGCTGGGTGTGGCGGTCGTCGTTCGACATGTGCAGCAGGATCGTCTTGATCGGCATGGTCTCGCTCGCAGGTTTCGAACCGGATGACCGGCACTCCATAGGTAATGTTTGTTGAGCCAACATGGCAACGGCCCGGCTGACACGGGTTCTCTATCGGCTGGCAAAACCGCTGCGCCCGCCCGCACCTTCGTCGGGAGTGAGCCCGGAGATTTCCAGAAGCAGCTTGCTCAGGATGGCGTCGGCGAAGGCTTCGAAGCTGACGGCGGGCACCAGGAAGGCGCCGGGCCCGCCGATCACATGCTCCTCGTAATAGCCGTCGAGGTTCGTCGGAGCCGCCCCGCCCCAAGGATTGGGCCGGTCGTTGAGGATCGGCAGGCCGTTGATGGTGATCCCAGCGGCGACTGCCTCGTCGCGCGCCCATTGCACGGGACGGCCGCGGTTGTTGACTCCGTCGCCCGACACGTCGATGACCCGCCGCGTCCCTTCGAATCCATTGTCGTTGAACAGGCGGGCACTGAAATCGATGGCCGCGCTGATCGAGGTCCACTGCGCGCTCAGCGTGGGCGATTCGGCGATCGAGGAGGCGAAGGCCTCGACGCTGCCGTGGTCGCTCAGCAGGGTCCAGGGCACGGTGATGCGCTGGAAGCTGTCGCCGGCCCATTCGACGTAGGTGACGGCGATGCGCCCGAACGGACCGCCGCGGATCGCCGCCTGGATCTTCGGGTCGGTGAGGGCGGCGACGTACCCCTCGCGCTGCAGGCGTCCTTCCTCCGCGTCCACGCTGCCGGACACGTCCACGGCCAGCACCAGTTCCAGATCGACCGGCGTGTCGGCCAGGGCCGGCGCCCCCATTCCGCCGGCCAGAAAAACCGCGACGGCCATCCCCGCCAGACGCCACGCACCGTCCATGCCGTGCCTCCCCCGCGGATATTGTCGCCCGTACCCCTCAAGAAAAGAGATCGCTGCGCCGCCGCGACAAGGGGCCCTGTGCACGAGACGTTGACGGACGGGCGTCGCCGCTCCACCTCTCCACCCCATGCCGACCGAATCCCGATCCGAATGTCCGCCTGATTTTCCCGCCCGCCCGCTGTTCCTGGGCAGCGAGATCTACCGGGGCTCCAGCTATGGCGCGAAGCACCCGCTGGCCATCCCGCGGGTCTCGACCGCCATCGACCTCAGCCGCGCCATGGGCTGGCTGCCCGACGCGGTCTACCGCGACAGCCCGTTCGCAACGCCGGAGGAACTGACCCGCTTCCACGCCCCGGACTACATCGCCGCCCTGCACCGCGCCGAGGCCGACCAGCGCGTGGATGCCGCGACGGGGGAGCGCTACAACCTCGGCCGGCTGGAGAATCCCGTCTTTCCTGAGATGTACCGCCGTCCCGCCATCAGCACCGGCGCCGCCATCCTGGCTGGGCGCCTGCTGGCGGAGCAGCCATCCGGCATCGTCTACAGCCCTGCGAGCGGCACGCACCACGCCCGTCCGGGGCGGGCCAGCGGCTTCTGCTACCTCAACGCCCCGGTGCTGGGCATCCTGGCGCTGCTCGATTCCGGGATCGACCGGGTGCTCTACGTGGATCTCGACGCCCACCACGGCGACGGGGTGGAGGACGCCTTTGCCGACGACGACCGCGTGCTGACCCTGTCGGTCCATGAGGACGGACGCTGGCCCTTCACCGGCAAGGCGGAGGACCGCCCCGGCGCCATGGCCGTCAACCTGCCGGTGCCGCCGGGGTTCAACGACACGGAGATGGATTACCTGCTGGAGACGGTGATCCTGCCGCTGGGGCAAGGGTTCCGCCCTCAGGCGCTGGTCATCCAGACGGGGGCCGACGCGCTCGCCGAGGACCCGCTGAGCCGGCTGGAGCTGTCGAACGGCGCGCTGTGGCGGGCGGTGCGGGCGCTGATGGGGTTGGCGCCGCGCCTGATGGTCGTCGGCGGGGGTGGCTACAATCCCTGGTCGGTCGGGCGCTGCTGGGCGGGCATCTGGGCGGTGCTGAACGGCATCGACCCGGCGGTGCCGCCGACGCCCGAGGCGGAAGGCGTCCTGCGGTCGCTGTCCTGGTCGCGCGCCGCCGGGCGCAACCCGCCCGAGCATTGGTTCACCACGCTCGCCGACGCGCCACGCCCCGGCCCGCTGCGCGACGAGGTGCGGCGCGTTGCCGCTGCGGCAATCACGAAAATGGTCCGAACCGGATAATCTTTGGAAAGTTTTTCATTCACATATGTCACGCAGTTGACGTAATGGAACGAATCGGCCAGCCTGATTCGCGCGACTCGCGCTGTCCGCAGGCTGGTTCGACCGGCCACGTCACGCTGGAGACCGGGAGCCGGAGAGACGGAGAGGGGGCAGGCCGACGATGTCCAACACCACCTTGCTCCTGCTGACCATCGCCGCGATGATGCTGGCCGCCGTCCCGGTCGCCATGATGCTGAAGCGCTTCTTGCCCGACTTTCTTCATCGCTCCGCGGGTCTCGACCAGCTTGAGAATCGCATCTATGTCCTGCATTCGGAAATCCATGAGCTTCAGGACCGGGTGAACGGCAAGGTGCAGCGGCGCAACCAGGTGTCCGCCGAGAAGCACCGCGCCGAAACCGAAAACCGCAAGATGGAGCGGGCGATCGCGGAAATCGCCCTTCAGCCCCCGGTGTTCGTGCATGAGGTCGGCGATCCCCAGGCCGGCCTGTCGAAGTTCCTGGTGACCGTCGGCCAGGAGAAGGCGTCGGCCGGCGGTGACAAGTCGCAGGTCAACCCGATCTGGCGCTGCGCCAACGTGGCGGAGGTCTGGGCATCGGGAGCGGAGGAGGCCAAGCAGCTGGTCGAGGTGGCGTTCCCCTTCAAGATGGGTTTCACCAAGTCCTTCCAGAGGACCCAGGGGCGCCCCAACCCCGGCCGGATCAAGGCGCCCGCATCATGATGATCAACTTCCTCATCATTCTCGGCATCATCGCCATCGGGGCGTGGCTGGGCAACGTGCTGCTGGCGGTCGATTCCCAGGTCGCGCAGAGCCGCAGCCGGATGCGGGCCACCAAGGACACGATCGGCAAGCTGGAGGCGACGATCCGC
This sequence comes from Azospirillum brasilense, assembly GCF_007827815.1. Taxonomy (GTDB): domain Bacteria; phylum Pseudomonadota; class Alphaproteobacteria; order Azospirillales; family Azospirillaceae; genus Azospirillum; species Azospirillum brasilense_C. The sequence goes on along the minus strand of NZ_VITH01000008.1, from coordinate 71,526 downwards.
CGGCTCCAGCAGGAGGACGAGCACATCGTCAAGGAGATCGAGGAGTGCATGGCCGGGACCGTCGAGGCGCGGCGCAAGCAGTCGGAGATCCAGCGGCGCCTGTCCGAAGCGCAGACCAAGCAGCGGCCCCAGCTCCTGATCCTGACCGACCGGCGCAATCCGAACGACAAGGAATGGCTGGTGACGGTCGTCAACACGCAGATCGGCGAGATCGACGCCCTGCACCCGCTGGCCGTCGAGTGGGCGCGTGGGCGCGACTATCTCGTCTGGGCCGAGAGCGACCGCGAGGCCGGGGAGCGGGCCATCCGCCGCTTCAGCGCGCGCCCCGGCTATCAGATCAAGCAGATCAAGCCGCTGACCAAGGACATCTACACCACCGCCACCGACCGTACGGCGGCGTGACGCCGTTCACGAGACGCCTCTGGACAGGCGGGCGGCGCGGCGGCATCGTCCAGGCTCTCGAACGTCAAGGGATGGGTTGGTCGCGATGATCGGACGGGCTGCGCGTGTCCTTCTGGGTGGGCTTCTGATGGGAGCCGTGATTCTGCTGTCGGCCTTGCCGGCGGTGGCGCTGGAGAGCTTCGCCCGCTCTTCCCTGACCGTCGAGACGGCGGGAGGCGGCAAGTACCGCTTCGACATCGAACTGGCGGAAACCCCGGCGCAGCAGGCGCAGGGGCTGATGTACCGAGAAAAGATGGCCGCCGACGCCGGTATGCTGTTCACCTACGACCGTCCGCAGCCGGCCAGCTTCTGGATGAAGAACACGCTGATCCCGCTCGACATGATCTTCATCGGCGCCGACGGCCGCATCGTGAACATCCACGCCAACGCCGTGCCGCAGTCGCTGGACGCGGTGAACTCGGCCGGTCCGGTGAAGGGCATCCTGGAGATCAACGGCGGCATGAGCGCGCGGCTGGGCATCCGTCCAGGCGACCGCGTGGTGCACGCGGCGTTCGGCACCGCGAAGTGATGGCGCCGCGTTAACGGCCCCCCTCGGGGAACCCGAAGGCGGTCAGGACGAGCCGGGCCGCCGCCTCGGGGTCCGTCTCGGGATTCGTGACCGCATCGCTCACCACGATGGCGGCGCGCGGGTGCAGCCATCCCCGCAGGACGCGCAGCAACGCTCCACCGGGCGGCAACGCCGTCTCCAGCACCGCCGTCGGCGTGCCCTGCCGCGCCAGCCGGGCGGCGGCCAGGGCGACGAGCCCGGCGTCCGAGCCCACCCCGACCAGTCCGGCCGGCCGGCGCTCCGCGACGATGCGGGAGAGCGCAAGGGCGGAGGTGCCGGTGTGCCGCTTGGCAAGGTCAATCTGACCGATGCCGGGGTGCAGCGCCGCCCGCAACGGCCCGCCCCCCATCGGGGCGATGACGTCGAGCCCGTACCCCCACCTCTGGAAAGCGTTGGCGACGCCCACGGCGGCACGCCCGGCCGGGGAGTCGTCCAGTCCGGAGACGAAGACGGCAAGACGGGGAGGGGGCAGGGAAGGGCTGTTCACGGCGGCTGTTCGACAGGGGCGAAAGGGGCGGCATCATACGGAAGCCCCACCCTGCGGGATAGATGCGGCTGCGTCTTGCCGTTCGCGCGGGGTTCGTGTATTCCACTGCCCGACGTCGGGGCGTAGCGCAGTCTGGTCAGCGCGCCAGTTTTGGGTACTGGAGGCCCCCGGTTCGAATCCGGGCGCCCCGACCAACGAAATTCGAACGATGCACCACGCACGTATCAGAGGAGATGCCGCGTCATGAAGGTCCGGATCTACCAGCCGAGCAAAGCGGCCACTCAGTCCGGGCGTGCCAAGACGCATCGTTGGCTGCTTGAATACGAGATTGAAACCCCGCGCCGTCCGGAGCCGTTGATGGGCTGGATCAGCTCTGGCGACACGCTCAACCAGGTGCGCATCGGTTTCGAGACGTCGGAGGAGGCGGTTGCCTTCGCCCAGCGCAAGGGCTGGGACTACACGGTCCAGGACGCTCCCGTGCGCCGCGTTCGGCCGCGCAACTACGCCGACAACTTCCGCATGGACCGTCCGCGCTTCTGATCCGGACCGGGGCCCCATAGCTCAGTTGGATAGAGCAATCGCCTTCTAAGCGATAGGTCGCAGGTTCGAATCCTGCTGGGGTCGCCATCTCCTTTGCAGTTCCGCTTGCTCATTATCGATTTGGAACGGCCGCTGCTTTTCGTCGGTGGTCGGTCACCTGATTCCAAAATTGGTCAACACAGTTATCCCCATACCCCTTTCGTCGTAGACGAAGGGATAGCGAAGCGTGTGATCGCGGTCAAAGCCTGACGATTCGCAGTGTATCCAATGGTTTCGCACCGCAATGACCATGCTCAATTTAGGGGCATGGCGGTAACCAACCGCCACCCCAACGGGCTTGACGACTCATCCACAAAGTTATCCACAAAAAATGGGGATAACCCGAACGCGCCGGCACGAAGGCGGGCCTGGGCGTTATCATGCGCCACCGCCGTCACCATCTACCGCAGGGAACGGTCTCCATACCGGAGACGTTGCACGGGGCGCGTGTGCAATCCCACGCCGTTCGGCGTCAGCACGAGGTGATGTCTTGGTCGGTTGGATCGTCAGAACGCTTCTTCTGTGCTTCGTGGTCGGGCTGGTTCTGTCCTTTCTGGACATCAACCCGGCGAGCATCCTGACCAACAGTTGGGGCACGATCCAGGACATCGCCCGGTTGGCGGCCGACTTCTTTCATTGGGCGCTGCCCTACATCCTGATCGGGGCGGTGATCGTCGTCCCGCTGTCCGTCATCGGGGCGGTCATGCGCTGGACCCGCACACGGCACCGCCCCTGATTGCGGCGCAATGCCCATCACCCGCACAAGAAAAAACCGGAGATCCAGTGGATCTCCGGCTAAGTGAATACAGGGAGGGTTAGAGACAAGGACTGTTTACTCCCGCGGCTCATCCGCTTCGTTGATCTGCGTCAATCGACGCTAATTTTATCAGCTGCCTGCAACCGGCCCAGATTGTCTTCGGGCAAAAAAATAGCCGAGGGTTCCATTGGAACCCCCGGCATAGGCGAATACAGGGAGGGTTAGAGACAAGAGCGTTCTACCTCCTCCGGACCCCGGCTACTTTGACATAGATCAAACACTTTTCGCATTGCAGCGAAGGTTTAGCGTCTTAATTATTGCCGTCTTATTTGTGCGTGTGTCCGTAGAGAACCGAAGGATCGGTCTCAACATCCTGAATAATTTCGAGTTTTCCATCACGCAGCGCTCGGTAGAAGCAACTGCGGCGTCCGGTGTGGCAGGCGACGCCGTCCTGTTCCACGATGACCAGCAGGGTGTCGCCGTCGCAATCGACGCGGAAATCCTTCAGCCGCTGCATCTGGCCGGAGGTCTCGCCCTTGCGCCACAACCCCTTGCGCGACCGCGACCAGTAGCAGACGCGCCCCGTGCGCAGGGTTTCCAGAACGGCGTCCCGGTTCATCCAGGCCATCATAAGAATCTCGCCGGTGCCTTCCGCCTGGGCGATTGCGGGGACCAGCCCGTCGGCGTTGAAGGCGATGGCCGCGATCACGTCATCGTATGCGGGCTCGGGGTATGCGGGCTCGGGCGCGGTGGCGTCCGTCATGGTGTCCAGTCCTCGTGTTCGTGCCGCGTGTCAGCGGGCCGCCCTCAGGCGGGCGAAGGCGCCGTCCAGGTCGCGGATGAGATCGTCGACGTTCTCCAGCCCGGCGTGCAGCCGCAGCACGGTGCCGGGATCGGTCCAGCGGGTCGCCGTGCGCACGCCCCCGGGCCGCGCCGGCAGGATCAGGCTCTCGAACCCGCCCCAGCTGTAGCCCAGACCGAACAGCTCCAGGGAGTTCAGCATCGCCGACAGGGCCGGCTTCGGCGCCGCGTGCATGACGATGGAGAACAGGCCGGAGGATCGTCCGATGTCGCGCTTCCACAAATCATGGCCCGGGCATTCCGGGAAGGCCGGATGAAGGATGCGGGTGACCTCGGGCTGCTTCGACAGCCAGCCGGCCAGCGCGAGCGCGCTTTCCTCGTGCTGCCGCAGGCGGACGGCCAGGGTGCGCAGGCCGCGCAGCCCCAGATAGAGGTCGTCCGGCCCGGCGCAGGTGCCCGTCCGCGTCGCCGCCTTCTTCACCGCCAGCCAGTGCGCCTCGTCGGCGCAGGAGATCACGCCTAGCATCGCGTCGGCGTGGCCGACGATGTACTTGGTCGCCGAGTGGATCGACACGTCCACCCCATGCTTCAGCGGCTGGAAGAAGAGGGGGGTGGCCCAGGTGTTGTCGATCATCACCGTGGCGCCCACCGTCTTGGCCGCCGCGGCGATGGCCGGAACGTCCTGCACCTCGAAGGTCAGGGAGCCCGGCGATTCGAGGAAGACGACGCGGGTGTTGGGCTTCAGCAGCGCGGTGATGCCGGCGCCGATGGTGGGGTCGAAATACTCGACCTCCACGCCGTAGGGGACCAGCGTGTCGGTGGCGAATCGGCGGGTCGGGGCGTAGGCGCTGTCGGTGATCAGCACATGGTCGCCGGTCTTGGTGAAGGCCAGCAGCGCCGTCGCGATGGCGTTCAGGCCGGACCCGGTGTTGACGGAGCGGTAGGCTCCTTCAAGCTCCGTCACCGCCTGTTCGAAGGCCAGCGTGGTCGGAGTCCCGACGCGTCCGTAGTTGATCGTGTCGAAGGGGGCGCGGTCGCTCGCCTCCAACTCCTCCAGAGTCGGAAAGAGCACGGTCGAACAATGGTAGACCGGCGGATTCACAATTCCGTGATTCTCACGCGGGCTGCGCCCGGCGTGTCCGAGGACCGTATCTTTTCGTGCGTCTTTCATGGGTCTTCCCGCAACAACAGTGACGGTGGTCGTATCCTGACTTTCCAGGATGGACCCGACCGCCAAAGATTTCTTTTCCCCAAGCCTCTGTAAGGGATAACCAAGCCAAATGCACGGCTTAAGGATGATTCGACAAGCCGGTTGCTGTTGGTGCACTCTTGTCACACGCGCGTGTCCGCCATGCGGGGCGCGCAATGCATGAACCTAAGCGTAAAAACGCAAGAACAGGGTGGAGCTTAATATGAAATCGGGAATCCTCGCCGCTGCTGCCGCGGCCGTGGTGTTCGGCGCCGTGACCGGCGCCCAGGCCGGTCCGACGCTGGACGCCGTCAAGGGCCGCGGCTTCGTCCAGTGCGGCGTGAACGCCGGCCTTCCGGGCTTCGGCAACCCCGACAGCTCGGGCAACTGGACCGGTCTCGATGTCGATTACTGCCGCGCGGTCGCGGTTGCGCTGTTCAACGACCCCAACAAGGTCAAGTTCACCCCGCTGTCGGCCCAGCAGCGCTTCCCCGCCATCCAGTCGGGCGAGGTCGATCTGCTGTCGCGCAACACCACCGTCACGCTGACCCGCGACACCTCGGTCGGCCTGAACTTCGCCCCGGTCACCTATTATGACGGCCAGGGCTTCATGGTGAACAAGAAGCTCGGCGTGAAGAGCGCCAAGGAGCTGAACGGCGCCACCGTCTGCGTCCAGGCCGGCACCACGACCGAACTGAACCTGGCGGACTATTTCCGCACCAACAACATGTCCTACAACCCGGTCGTCATCGAGTCGAACGACGAGGTGAACGCCGCCTACTTCGCCGGCCGCTGCGACGTGCTGACGACGGACGCCTCCGGCCTGGCCGGCACCCGCGCCGGCGTGGCCCCGGTTCCGGACGATCACATCATCCTTCCGGAGATCATCTCCAAAGAGCCGCTGGCCCCCGCCGTCCGTCACGGTGACGACCAGTGGTTCGATGTGGTGAAGTGGACCGTCTACGCCACCATCCAGGCCGAAGAGATGGGCATCACGTCCAAGAACGTCGATGAATTCGTGAACAGCAAGAACCCGGAGATCCAGCGCATCCTCGGCACCTCGCCGGGCATGGGCAAGGCGCTGGGCCTGGACGAGAAGTGGGCCTACAACATCATCAAGACCATGGGCAACTATGGTGAGATCTTCGAGCGCAACGTCGGCACGAAGACCCCGCTGAAGCTGGAGCGCGGCCTGAACGCGCTGTGGACCAACGGCGGTCTGCAGTACGCGATGCCGATCCGCTAAGGACGGAAAGGGGGACCGCGGACCACAGGGAGGCCCGCGGTCCTTCCTTTTTTGACGACGGGCAGGGCGGTTGCAGGGCGACAAGAATCAATGCCCGTGCCGCAGGCCCGTTTGGGAGACGATATACGTGGCGCAAGTTGCGGCGGACGTTCGGGAGGCGGCCGACGCCCTTATGCCATGCTGGTGAGGGGAGAGAACCGTGGCCAGCGAGACCCGGGACACCGCGCGCCCAAGCGCGCCTGGCGGTGTTTCATTTTCCCTCAGCGACCCGACGGTCCGTGCCGTGTTCTACCAGGTTCTGGTGGTTGGCATCGTCATCGCGGTCGGCTGGTTCCTTATTCACAACACGCTCGACAACCTGTCGAAGCGGTCCATCGCGACGGGATTCGGATTCCTGGACCGCGAGGCCTCCTTCGGCATCGGTGAGAGCCTGATCGACTACCATCCGCGGGACAGCTACGGCCGGGCCTTCTTGGTCGGCGTGCTGAACACGCTGAAGGTGTCGATCATCGGCGTCGTCCTGGCGACCGTGCTGGGCACGCTGATCGGCGTCGCCCGCCTGTCGAGCAACTGGCTGATCGCCAAGCTGGCCTCCACCTATGTGGAGATCGTCCGAAACATTCCGCCGCTGCTCCAGCTCTTCTTCTGGTATGCGCTGGTCTCGGAAAGCATGCCGCCGGTGCGGCAGGCGCTGAACCCGATTCCCGGCGTGTTCCTGTCGCAGCGTGGCCTGTTCGTGCCGGTGCCCTCCGCCGACCCGGTGTGGGGCACGATGGGCTTCGCGCTCGCCATCGCAGTGATCGGCGTGATCTTCCTGCGGCGCTGGGCCAAGGCCCGGCAGGAGCGGACGGGCCAGCCCTTCCCGATCGGATCGGCGAGCCTGGGTCTGCTGATCGGCCTGCCGCTGATCGCCTACATCGCCGGCGGCGCGCCGACGGCGCTGGACGTTCCGAAGCTGCAGGGCTTCAACTTCGTCGGCGGCGTGGTCCTCACCCCGGAGTTCTTCGCGATTCTGGTCGGGCTGGTCGTCTACACCGCCGCCTTCATCGCCGAGGTGGTGCGCAGCGGCATCCTGGCGGTCAACTGGGGCCAGACGGAAGCCGCAAGGGCGCTCGGCATCGACAGCGGCAAGACGCTGCGGCTCGTCGTCCTGCCGCAGGCGCTGCGGGTGATCGTGCCGCCGCTGACCAGCCAGTATCTGAACCTGACCAAGAACAGCTCCCTGGCGCTCGCCATCGGCTACCCGGATCTGGTGTCGATCGCCAACACGACGCTGAACCAGACCGGTCAGGCGATCGAGGGCGTGGCGATGATCATGGGCACCTATCTGGTCATCAGCCTGGGCATCTCGATCTTCATGAACTGGTACAACAAGCGCATCGCGCTGGTGGAGCGCTGACGGCCATGGCAAACAACGTTCATACCGGCAACGTCCATACCGGAAGCATTCCCGACGAGCGTCCGCCGGCCAACACCGTCGGCCCCGTGGCGTGGCTGCGCAACAACCTGTTCAACACTTGGTACAACGCGCTCCTGACGATCCTGATCGCCTGGCTGCTGTTCAAGGCGATCCCGCCGCTTCTCGACTGGCTGATCTTCAGCGCCAACAGCTTCGGCACGCCGCCCCAGGTGTGCCGGCAGGAGGGCGGCGCCTGCTGGACCTTCGTCAGCGAGAAGCTGCGCTTCGTCATGTTCGGCACCTTCCCATACGACGAGCAGTGGCGGCCGCTGATCACCATCGTGATCATCATCGCGCTGGTGCTGGCGAGCTGCGACCGCCGTTTCTGGAAGCCCTGGCTGGGCCTCGTCTGGATCGCCGGCCTGACCGCGGTGGGCGTGCTGATGTGGGGCGGCGTTCTGGGCCTGACCTATGTCGAGAACACGCTGTGGGGCGGCCTGCCGCTGACGCTGATGCTCTCGGTGGTCGGCCTGTCCGTGGCCTTCCCGGCGTCGGTCCTGCTGGCGCTCGGCCGACGGTCGCAGCTTCCGGCCATCCGCGTCATCTCGGTGACCTACATCGAGCTGATCCGCGGCGTGCCGCTGATCAGCCTGCTGTTCATGGCGTCGGTGATGTTCCCGCTGTTCCTGCCGACCGGCGTGAACTTCGACAAGCTGCTGCGCGCCCAGATCGCCTTCATCATGTTCGCCGCCGCCTACATGGCGGAAGCGATCCGCGGCGGTCTGCAGGCCATTCCAAAAGGCCAGTACGAGGCGGCAGACGCTCTCGGCCTGAACTACTGGCAGGCGATGGGCAAGATCATCCTGCCGCAGGCGCTCGCCATCTCCATCCCGCCGCTGGTGAACACCTTCATCAGCTTCTTCAAGGACACGTCGCTGGTCATCATCATCGGCCTCTACGACCTGCTGGGCACGGCCAAGGCGGCGCTGTCCGACCCGGCCTGGCGCGGCTTCTACCGCGAGGCCTACCTGTTCATCGGCGTGATCTACTGGGTGTTCTGCTTCTCGATGTCCAAATACAGCCAAAAGCTTGAACGCGACCTGCGTCGCGGTCACCGTCGCTGAGGGAGAGGGAAAAGAGATGACCATGACCCAAACCGCCGGCGCCGCGCGCAGCTTCCCCCAGGGGGAGCCGATCATCCAGTGCCAGGGCGTGCACAAATGGTACGGCGAGTTCCACGTCCTGAAGAACATCGACCTGTCGGTCGCCAAGGGAGAGCGGATCGTGATCTGCGGCCCCTCGGGCTCCGGCAAGTCGACCATGATCCGCTGCCTGAACCGGCTTGAGGAGCACCAGAAGGGCTCCATCGTCGTCGACGGCATCGAGCTGACCGGCAACCTGAAGAACATCGAACTGGTCCGCCGCGAAGTCGGCATGGTGTTCCAGCACTTCAACCTGTTCCCGCACCTGACCGTGCTGGAGAATTGCACGCTCGCCCCCATCTGGGTCCGCAAGAAGCCGAAGGCCGAGGCGGAGGAGATGGCGATGCGCTACCTGAAGCGGGTGCGCATCGCCGAGCAGGCGCACAAGTACCCCGGCCAGCTCTCCGGCGGGCAGCAGCAGCGCGTCGCCATTGCCCGCTCGCTGTGCATGAGCCCGAAGGTCATGCTGTTCGACGAGCCGACCTCGGCGCTCGACCCCGAGATGGTCAAGGAGGTGCTGGACGTCATGATCGGTCTGGCCGAGGACGGCATGACCATGCTCTGCGTGACGCACGAGATGGGCTTCGCCAAGTCGGTCGCCGACCGCGTCATCTTCATGGACCGCGGCGAGATCGTCGAGCAGAACACGCCCAACGAGTTCTTCAACCACCCGCAGTCGGACCGGACGAAGCTGTTCCTCAGCCAGATCCTGAACCACTGATGCTCACAACCGCGCCGGAACGGCTTGTTCCGGCGCGGTAAACCAGCGCAACCCGCAAGGAACGCTGGCGGGTTGCCCCGGTTTCGGGTTGAATGCAGTCCGTTCGTGCTGTTTGCCGCTGCGCACAACGGAGCCTGCCTGATGGAGCTGCTGAGTCCCCGTCCCGGAATTGGCCAGATCAAGCCCTACCGTCCCGCAAGACCACCGGAGGACGGCGGCGCCTGGGTCGATCTGTCGCTGACGGTCAATCCGCTGGGACCCGGCAAGAAGGCGCTCACCGCCTACCGCCACATGGCGGCGCAGATCCACCGCTATCCCGACTGGTCGCAGGACCGCCTGCGCCACGCCATTGCCCGGCGCTACGATCTGGACGCCGGACACATCACCTGCGCCAACGGCTCCGACGAGATGATCCATCTCGTCACCCAGGCCTTTGCCGGGCCGGGGGACGAGGTTTTGTGCCACGAGCACGGCTACCGCGGCTTCATGAAGGCGATCCGCGCCGCCGGGGCGACGCCGGTGATCGCGGCGGAGCGCGATCTGGTCGTCGATGTCGAGGCGATGATCGACCGGGCGAACGAGAAGACGAAGCTCTGCTTCCTCGCCAACCCGAACAACCCCACCGGCACCTACATCCCGTCGGAGATGGTCCTGCGGCTGCGCGCCGGCCTGCCATCGCACACGCTGCTGGTGCTCGATTCGGCCTACGCCGACTATTGCCGCCGCGACAACTACAGCGACGGGACGGAGATCGTCGAGAACTCCGACAACGTGCTGATGGTGCGCACCTTTTCCAAGCTGCACGGGCTGGCCGGGCTGCGAGTCGGCTGGGCCTACGGACCGGCGGGGGTGATCGAGGCGGTCAACCAGACGCGCGGCCCCTTCAACGTCGGGATCGCCGCCCAGGCCGCGGCGGAGGCCGCCGTCGGCGACACCGAGCATGAGGAGGCGACCTTCGCCCACAACAGCGCATGGCTGCCCTGGCTGAGCCATGAGCTGGAACAGCTCGGCGTGCGCGTCTATCCCAGCGTCTGCAACTTCATCCTGGCGCGCATCCCGACCGACCCGTCGCTCGGTGTCCAGGCGGTGCTGGACCATCTGGCACGCCGCGGCATCCTGGTGAAGCCAACCCAGGACTACGGGCTGGCCGACTGCCTGCGCATCACGGTCGGGCGGGAGGACGAAAACCGGGCTCTGGTCGCCGCTCTGGGTGAGATTCTGAGCTGACCTCCGGCTCCGCGCCGAGCACCGGTTCGGGGATGGGATCTGGATTCCGGGCGTGCTCGCGGGCGAAGATGAACAGCCCGGAGCCGACCACGATCACGATGCCGACCAGCGACAGCAGGTCCGGCCACTCGTCGAAGAAGATCGCCCCGATGGCCAACGCCCACAGGATCTGGCTGTACTGGGCCGCCCCCACGCGATCGGCCGGGGCGAAGGCGGCGGCCAGGGTGAAGAGGGCCTGGGCGGCGAAGGTCGTGGTGGCGAAGCCCACGGTCAGAATCCATTGCTCGCGCGTCGGCCACTCGAATCCGGGGATCATCAGCAGGCCGGACGCGACGGCGGTGGACAGGAACACCGTCCCGATCAGGGTGAAGCGCTTCTCGGAATGCCCGATCATCCGCCCGGTGATGACCACGACGGCGGAGCTGAAGGCGCAGCCCAGCGCCGCGAAATGGCCGGGCAGCAGCTCGCGGAAGCCGGGGCGGGCGACGATCAGCACACCGATGAAGGCCGCCCCGATGGCCAACCGGCGACGCCAGCGCACCGGCTCCTTCAGCACAACGATCGCCAGCAGCGTCACCAAACTGGGCATCAGGAAGATCATCGCGAAGGCTTCCGCAAAGGGAAGGCTGCGGAACGACATGACGCTGAGCGGGGTAGAGGCCGCCACGAAGACCAGCCGCACCGTCATCAGCCAGGGCCGGTTCCAGCGCAGCAGGTCGCCAAGCCGGTCGCCCCGGGTCATGAAGACCGGGGAGAGCAGCAACGGCAGAATGTATGCGAAGAAGGTGACCTCGAAGGGGTCCAGCCCATGCCCGATCGCCTTCACCAGCGCATCGCCCCAGGCGAAGAAGGCGAAGGCCAGGAACGCGAACAGAATGCCCTTCGTCATGGCGTCGGTGTCCTGGCGTTCGGAACGGCGTGGAGCGAACTCGGGCGAGCGGGCCGGAGCGGCCCGTCACTCGTTGATCGGAATGTGCGGGGCCGAGGTCCGCGGCAGCCAGCCAAGGAGGCGGGGATCGCGGATCTCGCGGGTCACATGCCGGATCGGCACGAACCCCATCGACTGGTAGAGCGGCAGCGCCTTCGGATGGTCGAAGGTGCAGGTGTTGACCAGAAGCCGCGTCGTCCCGCCCTGCCAGGCCAACCGGATCGCCGTGTCGAGCAGCCAGGGGCCGAGCTTCAGGCCGATGAAATCGGGGATCAGCCCGAAATAGGCCAGATCGGTGTCGTCCTCCCGCCGGTCGATCTCGGCGTAGCCGGCGGGCGTGCCGTTCACGTAGAGGACCCAGATCTCGATCCGCGGGTCGGTAACGATGCGTCCCAACTCCGGCATCGGCATGCGCCGCCGCTCGTGCCACAGCCATGGCTCGCCGACCGTGTCGTAGAGATAGCGGTAGTAGGAAGCGGTCGGCGGGTTGGCCCGCACCAGCGCCACGTCACCCGCCGGTCGGGGCAGGGGCGCGTGGGCCGGCGGGGCCGTCATCTCCAGATAGGTGACTATGACGGACAGGCAGCCGGGCGGCACCGGCGCCACGATCTGGGACTGCGACAGGGACGTCCGGGGAGGCGGCGTCAGGGAGAATCGGTCTTCAGCCATTTCTGCATCACGGTAACGGGACCGGTGGCATAGCCCAGCCGCTCATAGAACGCCACCACGGCGTGGTTTGTCGTGCGCACCATGAGTTGCGCCTTGGGCATGCCGGACTCGACAAGCCAGCCCTCCGCCGCCCGGACCATCGCCCGGCCATGGCCGTTTCCGCGGCAGGCGGGATCGACCGCCAGATAGTAGAACCAGCCGCGGTGCCCGTCATGACCGACCATGACGGACGCCACGGTCCGCTCGCCCTCACGGCCGATCAGGATCGTGGCGTTCGGCTTGGACACGGCGAGCGCGATGTCGGCCACCGGGTCGTTCCACGGAACCACGAGGTTGCAGGCGGTCCACAGCGCCACCACGTCGTCGCGGTCCGCCGCCTCGTAGTGGCGGATGCTCAGCGCTTCGGTCACCGATTCACCGGTCCGGTTTCCAGAGGCAGATCGGGGCGCAGGCCCCATTCCGCCCAGGACCCGTCATAGACGGCCACATCCTCCTTGCCGGCTGCGGCCAGCCCGAGCGCGAGCACACAGGCGGTCACGCCGCTGCCGCAGGAGGCGACGATGGGACGTTCCAGATCGAGGCCGGCGCCCGTCGCCCGCTCCGCGATGATTTCGGGCGGCAGCAGGGTCTTGCTGTCCGCGTCGATCAACTCGTTGAAGGGCAGGTTGAGGCTGCCGGGGATGCGCCCGCTGCGGCGGCCCGGCCAGGGCTCGGCGACGGCGCCCTCGTAGCGGTTGGCGGCCCGGGCGTCGACCACCTGATCCACCCGCGAGTCGATGTTGGCGAGCAGATCGTCGGCCCGGCGCAGCAGGCCGGGTCGCAGCGCCGCCGTGAACGCCGCCGGGTTCGGGTCGGCCGGACCGGATTCCAACGGCCGGCCTTCGGCGATCCATTTCGGCAGGCCGCCATCCAGCACGGCGACGCGGCCATGCCCAAACAGGCGGAACATCCACCAGACGCGCGCGGCGGCGGTGGCCATGCCGGCGCTGTCATAGACGATCACCGTATCGCCGCTGCCGACGCCAAGTGCCCCGACCTTGGCCGCGAAGGTCGCCTCGTCCGGCACCATGTGCGGCAGGGGGTGGGTGCCCGGCTGCGCCACATCGTCGATGTCGATGCGCACGGCGCCGGGGATGTGCCGCTCCAGGAACTCGGCACCCGGGTCGCGGTCGGAGCCGGGCATGAACCAGGAGGCGTCGAGGATGCGCAGGCCCGGCTGGCCCAGCCGTTCGGCCAGCCAGCCCGTCGGGACGATCGGGCCGGGGAGGGTGAGCGTAGTGTGCGAATCGGTCATAGGATGTCCTCCCCGTTCAATCGCGCAGCGCGACGATCACACGCCGGTTCTGCTTGCCCTTGTTCTCGATCTTCACGACGTCGAGCCCGCCGATCTCGCCCAGCCGCTTCACATGGGTGCCGCCGCAGGGCTGGCGGTCGACCCCGGCGATGTCCACCAGCCGGACGCGGCCATGACCGCGCGGCGGCTTCACCGTCAGGGTGCGGATCAGCTCGGGGTTGGCGTCCAACTCCGCGTCGGTGATCCACAGCGAGCCGACCGGCGTGTCCGCGGCAACCAGCCGGTTCAGCGCCGCCGCGATGGCCTCCTTGTCGAGCCCCTCGGTCGGCACGTTGAAATCGACGCGGCTGCGCTCCGCCCCGACCTGGGCGCCGGTGATCGAGGCGCCGGGCAGGACCGCGCAGACGAGGTGCAGCGCCGTGTGCATCCGCATGTGACGGTGCCGGCGGTCCCAATCGATCTCGGCTTCCACCGGGGTGCCGGGGGCGGGCAGGGGCGCGCCGGGCTCGGGCACATGGATCACATCGTCCGGCCCGTCGCCCTTCACCGTGTCCACGATGCGCAGCGTGGCGCCGGCGACGCGCAGCAGCCCGGTGTCGCCGGGCTGGCCACCGCCGTTGGGGTAGAAGACCGTCCGGTCCAGCCGGATGCCCCGCTCGTCCGCAGATGTCACGGTGGCGGTGCAGGAGGTGGCGTAGGCGTCCTCGCGGAAGATCAGTTCCATGGAACCTCGGGTGCGTTTACGAATCCAGCCAATCGGGCACAGGCAGATTCTTCTCACGCAGGAACGCCGGATTGAAGAGCTTCGATTGGTAGCGCTGCCCTCCGTCGCAGAGAATCGTCACGATGGTGTGACCCGGCCCCATCTCCCGGGCGATGCGGATGGCCGCCGCGACGTTGATGCCCGACGATCCGCCCAGCACCAGCCCCTGCGACTTGATCAGGTCGAAGATGATCGGCAGGGCCTCCTCGTCGGGGATCTGCAAAGCCTGATCGACCGGGGCGCCCTCCAGGTTGGCGGTGATCCGGCCTTGGCCGATGCCTTCGGTGATCGAGCTGCCCTCCGCCTTCAGCGTGCCATGGGCGTAGTGGTGGTAGAGGGAGGCGCCCATCGGATCGGCCAGCACGATGCGTACGTCCGGGTTGCGCTCCTTCAGAGCGAGCCCGACGCCGGCCAGCGTGCCGCCGCTGCCCACCGCGCAGGTGAATGCGTCGACCCGCCCCTCGGTCTGGGTCCAGATTTCCGGACCGGTGGTCAGGCGGTGGCCCTCGCGGTTCGCCACATTGTCGAACTGGTTGGCCCAGACGGCGCCGTTCGGCTCGGTCTTCGCCAGCTCCTCGGCCAGCCGGCCGGAATAGCGGACGTAATTGTCGGGGTTGGAGTAGGGCACCGCCGGCACCAGACGAAGGTCGGCGCCGACCAGGCGCAGCATGTCCTTCTTCTCCTGGCTCTGCGTCTCCGGCATCACGATGACGGTGCGGTAGCCGAGCGCGTTGCCGACCAGCGCCAACCCGATGCCGGTGTTGCCCGCCGTGCCCTCGACGATGGTGCCGCCGGGGCGCAGAAGGCCCCGGCGTTCGGCGTCGCGGACGATGGCCAGGGCTGCGCGGTCCTTCACCGAGCCTCCGGGGTTGAGGAACTCCGCCTTGCCCAGAATCTCGCATCCCGTGGCCTTCGACGGCCCTTCCAGCCGAATCAGCGGCGTGTTGCCGATGGAGCCGATGAAGCCGGTGCGGATGTCCACGGACTGTCTCCCGAATCGAATGATGAACCGGGCAACACTATCGGATTGCGCACCAGGGAATTCAAGGTCGGCTTGTGAAATGCAGCATTGAACGAAATTTTCCCGTATTTCCTATTTCCCAGTCCACTGGGCACACAGCCGGTCGCGGTTCCGCGCGAACCAGCCCAGCGCGATGATGGCGATGGAGTTGTTGAGCTGGTTCCCGTCGAGCAGCCGGATCGCCTCGTCCGCCGGAACGACCATGATGCGGATGTCCTCGTGCTCGTCCGCGCAGCCGCCGGTTGCGGCGAGGCCCCGGCTGTCCACCCGCCCGCAGAAGACGGTGACATGCTCGTCGTAGGCACCGGGGCTGGGGTAATAGTCGCAGATCGTCTCAATCTCCTGGACGGCGCAGCCGGCCTCCTCCATGGCCTCGCGCCGCGCCACCTGTTCGGGCGTCTCACCTTCGTCCAGCAGGCCGGCGACGATCTCCGTCAGCCAAGCCCGCCCGCCCGCCGAGGCCGAGCCCACCCGGAACTGCTCGATCAGGACCACGCTGTCGCGCTCCGGATCGTAGAGCAGGACGCCCACCGCCTCGCCGCGCACGCAGACCTCGCGCGGCGGCAGGACGCCGCTCCAGGACCCGTCGAACCTCTTGTGGCGCAGGCGGTAGACGTCGACCTTGAGATAGCCGTCGTAGGCTCTCTTCTTCTCTAGGACCTCGATGTCCGGATGATCCACGGGCTGCACTCCTTGGCTTGCTGTGCGGGCACGGTCCAAGGATGTAGCGCATCCGCCCAGCCGGGGCGAGGTGACCGAACAGTCTCTCAGAAGGTCGGGTTCAGCTTCAGCGTGCTGTAGCGGTCGGCGGAGGGAACGGCGACCGGCTCCAGCTTGGGACCGCGCAGCAACTCCAGCGGAACGGTGACGCCGGCGGGGCCGAGACCCCAGACCTTGCGGTAGAAGTCCGCCAGCCCCTTCGGCCTCTGGCCGGCCACCCCGACGATCATGTCGCCCGGCTGGATCCCCACGGTCGCGGCCGGGCTCTGCGGGGTGACCCGCTCGACCATCAGGCGGCCCTGCTCCTCGCGCAGCGTGACGCCCAGCCAGGGGCGGGCCGGCTCCTGCCGCCGCCCGAAGGCCAGAAGGTCGGCCAGGATCGGCTTCAGCGCGGAGACCGGAACGAACATGTTGCCGGGAATGCCGCCATGGGCCGGCATCGCGTCGCGCACGATCAGCGAGCCGATCCCGACCAGTTCGCCCTTGCGGTCGATCAGGGCGGCGCCGTTGAAGCCCATGATCGGCGGGGTGGTGAAGATCGCCTCGTCCAGCAGATACTCCCAATAGCCGGCGAACTCGCGCTTCGCGGCGATCAGCACCGGCTGCACCCCGGTGGAGCCCTGCCGGGTGAGCACCATGGCGCGCTCCCCTTCCTTGATCGCGTCGGAGTCGCCAAGCCGGACCGGCGCGGCGCTGAAGCCCATGCCGGCGCGCAGCAGCCCAAATCCGCTGGCCTGATCGTAGGCCACGAACTCCGCGGGGTAGCCGCGCCCCTCGCCGGTGGTGACCTGGAGCTGCGACGCCTCCAGGATCGTGTAGCCGATGGTCAGGATCAGCCCGGAGCCGTCGATGACGACGCCGGTGCCCTCGCGCTCCGTGCCGAGCGAGCGGGCGCTCTGGCTGTCGGGAAGGATGGTGGCGGAGATGCGGACCAGGGCACCCGCCAGCTTCGCTGCGTCGAGTTGGTCCGCCCGTGCCATGGTGACGGGAAGAAACGCCGCGAAAATGGCGGCAAACAGACTTGCCGGGAAGACGAAGGTCCAGGGGATGCGGCGCCAGCGACCCGTCATGCTTCCCTCCCGTGCCGGAGTCGAGTCGGGCGGAACGCCGGACTGCTCGATCCCCGAACTAAACATGAGGGGCGCCGCGCAACCATCAAGGGCCTCTCCGATTCGACCGGAGTCCCTGGTCCGAGCCGTGAAACCTCCGCCGGCCGTGCAGCGTTACCCGTGGCAACGACACCACGAAGGACGGGACCGATGCCCATCAACAACGAACGCGAACTTGAGCAGGCGGTGGCGGAGTTCCAGCGCCTCGCCGACGAGCCCGCCGGCTCGTCCGGCGAACGCCGGAAGCTCGAACTGGATGCGGACATCAAGGCCTTCTACGCGCAGCACGCCGACGACATGCGCAAGGGCAAGCCGCGCCACGAGTGACGCTCGGTCTCCCCGGACCGCGCATTTCTTCATCGACGCGGAGGGGGCGGCTGACCGACACTGCCGCCGCTCCCGGGCCGGGTCGCCGGGCCGGGACGCGGCCGTTGTATGGAAGGAGCGCGTCCCCACGATGAAGCGAATCGACAATTGCTACACCTGCCTGTTCTGGGAAGGGCAGGGCATCCGCCAGAGGGGACCGAAGGGCCTGTGCCGCCGCTTTCCGCCGCAGGTGACGCCGCGCGACACGGAGGGGCGCTTCCCGATCACCCTGTCGACCGACTGGTGCGGCGAATGGAAACGCGACATCGGTGACCCGGCCGGCGAGGCCGCGGACAACCGCCTGATCTACGACGACCCGCAGCCCCGGTAAACGAACCGGCCAAGTGGCGCACGGTGGCGGTGCGGGGCGCGCTGGTCCGACCGGTCGACAATCACACCGTCGCTTCGGCAGCGGTTCGCCGGTGGCTCACCGGGGCATCGGCGCGACCACCATGGACCGCTGGTTTTCCGGCAGAACCGAATCCCCGCGGACCAGCATCCGATGCCAATCGACGCCGAGCAGGGCGACGGCCAGGGCCATGGACAGGACGATGACTGCCACCGCGCCGACCCATCCGCCATTGTCGTCGCGTCCGCTGGGCCGCGAAGAGGTGTTCTGGGAGGTGAGTGGTCGCGAAAGGAGTGGGAAGATCGTCATGGGTCGCCTCCACCGATGAACAGGCGCAATCCCGACTCGTAGTGTCAGCGAGGTCAGTGTAACGCCGTGAGGCGGGGCGGCGCATCAAGCCTTCGGTCGGAACGCCCATTCCTTCGGATGATGCCGGAAGCCATGGCGCGGAATTCCGCTATGAGAAAAGGCCGAGTCCGCGAGGACTCGGCCTTTTTCATCGAAGTGGCTCCCGGTGCTGGACTCGAACCAGCGACACGCGGATTAACAGTCCGCTGCTCTACCGACTGAGCTAACCGGGATCAGTCTGACCGGGCTTTGCGAGGCGCATCGTCCGGCGTGGGCGGTGATATAGCGGACCCTCAGGCGCTTGCCAAGTCTTTTGATGGCAAAAATTCGACCGCCAAGGCGGGGCAGGGGATCGGTCCGCACACGCTGCGAAAACGCAAAAAGCACCGGGCCGTTCGGGCGCGATGCTTTTGGAACGCTTTGATTTCGCTGATGTCTCAGCCGCATCAAGGATGGAGGCACGGGCGGGAATCGAACCCACGTACACGGATTTGCAGTCCGCTGCATCACCACTCTGCCACCGCGCCATCCTTGCGTCCGGCACCCCCTAGCGGGAGCGCCGCGGCGTGGGAGCGGACGTATACTGCTGTTCACGGGGGTGGTCAAGCGCCTTTGTGGCGTTTTCCGCCGAACCGGTGCGGCGTTGTGTTCGTGGGACTTTGAAGATATATACGCGACGAGGCAGCGAGGCCGCGCACCACGGCTTGGCGCCGCGCTCCGTCCACCAGATTGTAAGCGACCGCCATGTCCGAATACGCCGCCGCCCGCCTCAACATGGTCGAAGGGCAGATCCGACCGAACAAGGTGACCGACCAGCGTCTGGTCGACGCCATGCTCGACATTCCCCGTGAACAGTTCGTGCCGAAGGCGGCGCGCGGCATTGCCTATGTGGACGAGGATCTCGCCATCGGCAAAGGCCGCTATCTGATGGAGCCGATGGTCTTCGCCCGCATGCTCCAGGAAGTGGGCATCGACGCGACCGACGTCGTGCTCGACATCGGCAGCGGCTCCGGCTACTCGACCGCCGTGCTGGCCCGCCTCGCCGCGACCGTCGTCGGCATCGAGTCCGACGCCGAGCTGGCCGGGCAGGCCACGGAGGCGCTGACCGCCGTCGGTGCCGACAACGCCGTCATCATCATGGCGCCCCTTGCCGAGGGCTATCCGCAGCAGGCCCCCTACGACGTGATCGTGATCGAAGGCCTGGTGTCGGAGGTGCCGGACGGCATCCTGGCCCAGCTGGCCGAGGGCGGGCGTCTGGTGAGCGCCGTCATGGGCGACCGTGGGGTTGGCGAGGTGAAGCTCTTCCAGCGCAGCGGCGGCGTCACCTCGGCCCGCACGCTGTTCGAGGCGCACACGCACCCGCTGCCCGGTTTCGAAGCCAAGCCGAAATTCGTATTCTGATCCCAGAGTGAGTGATCCCAGGGGCCTCGGCCCCTGTCGACCCGACCCCCAGCCTGTCACCTTGCCTTTCACCGGCCGCCGTCCTGCGGCCCGCAGCGGAGAATCAAGGCATGCCGGCGCCGTTTGACATGGAAGTCGAAGACCTCGACCGCATCCGGACCTCCGGCGGCGATCCGCTGGTGCTTGACGTACGGGAACCGGGGGAGGTGGCCATCTGCGCCCTTCCCGACAGTCTCCACATTCCGATGGGGGCGCTGCCCGCCCGCGTCGGGGAGTTGCCGCGGGACCGCGACATCGTGGTCGTCTGCCATCACGGTGGACGCAGCGCGCAGGTGACCATGTGGTTGCGTTCCCAGGGGTTTTCCCGCGCCACCAATCTGAATGGCGGGGTGGATGCCTGGGCGCGCCGAATCGACCCGAACATGAAGGTCTATTGAACATGACTGTGCGAAGCCGTTTCGCGCGCCATTTGATGGCGACCGCCCTCACGCTGGGGGTTGCCTTCGTCGGGGGCATCGACACCGCGTCGGCCCAATCCCTCGAAGACGCGCTAGCGCAGGCCTATTCCAACAATCCGGCGCTCGCCGCCCAGCGCGCCCGCCAGCGTGCCGTGGACGAAGGCGTCCCGCAGGCCCTGTCCGGCTACCGGCCGACGGTGCGGGCGACCGCGGGGATCACCCGCAACGCCACCGACAGCACCTTTCAGGGCGGCGAAACCGGTTCCGAGAACAACGCCAAGAGCGTCGGCGTCTCCGCCACCCAGCCGCTCTACGACGCCACGGTAGGTCCGGCCGTCCGCCGCGCCGAGCGCACCGTCGAGGCGCAGCGCGCCACCGTGCTCGCCAACGAGCAGCAGATCCTGCTGAACGCCGCGGCGGCCTATCTGGACGTCGTCCAGAACCAGGCGGTGCTGGAGCTTCAGGCGAACAACGAGCAGGTCCTGCGCCGTCAGCTCGACGCCGCCCGCGACCGCTTCCGCGTCGGCGAATACACCCGCACGGACGTCAGCCAGTCCGAATCGCGTCTGGCCGCCTCCATCGCCGCCCGCATCTCCGCCGATGGCACGCTCCAGGCGTCGCGCGCGACCTACGAGCGCGTCGTCGGCTCGATGCCCGGCAAGCTGAAGGCGCCCAAGCCGAAGTTCAAGCTGCCGGGGACGCTGGACGAGGTCGTCGAGATGGCCCGCTCCAACAACCCGTCGGTGCTGTCGGCCACCTACACCGAGGCGGCGCAGCGCGAGGCGGTGGACCAGCAGTTTGGCCGCCTGCTCCCGTCGGCCAACCTGTCGGCCCAGGCGACCCGCACCATCGATGCGGGCCGTTCGTCGGGCATCGACATCAAGCGCCAGGACGGCGCCCAGCTGACCGCGCAGATCACCATCCCGCTCTATCAGGCCGGCCTGCCGGAAGCGCTGACCCGCGAGGCGAAGCACACGGCGAATCAGGCCCGCCTGCAGATCGACGACACCCGCCGCCAAGCGGTGGAGGCGGCGATCAGCGCGTGGCAGGGGCTGCAGGCCGCCCGGGCGAGCATCGAGTCCTACAACTCCCAGATCCGGGCCGCCGAGATCGCGCTGGAAGGCGTGCGGCAGGAGGCCCAGGTCGGTTCGCGCACCGTGCTTGACGTGCTGAACCAGGAGCAGGAACTGCTGAACGCCCGCGTCAACCTCGTCCGCGCCCAGCGGACCGAGATGGTCCAGGCCTTCACGGTTCTCGGCGCCATCGGCCAGTTGACGGCGCGGCAGCTCAACCTGCCGGTCCAGTATTACGACGCCGACACGCACTACAAGCAGGTGCGCAACAAGTGGATCGGCACCGGCGTTCCCGAGTGATCACACTTGAATGCCCCATCCTGGGTGATCGTTCCCGGATGATCGAAACGGCCCGCTTCGGCGGGCCGTTTTTGTCTGGTGGCTTTTTACCCAGTCCTGCCCTAGTGTCCGCGTCAGGATGACGTCTCCGGGTTTGCCACGATGAGCGATAAAGGCCAGCAAGAACCGTCGATGGAGGAGATCCTCGCCTCCATCCGCCGCATCATCTCGGAGGATGGCGAACCCGCGAAGGCGGAAGCGGCGCCCCCTCCGCCACCGCCCCCACCACCACCTCCTCCGCCGCCACCGCCCCCTCCGCCGCCGCCTCCCATGGAGGAGGATGACGACGACGTTCTGGAACTCACCCAGATGCTGCAGGACGACGGGCGGAACGAACCCGACGAGCCCGACCCGTGGCGCGACGAACCGGCCTTCGGCGGCATGGCCGACCCGGAGCCGGTCTTCCACGACCCCGACCCCGAACCGCCGCCACCGCCGCCGCGTCCGGCGGTGAAGCGTCCGGCGCCGGCCTTCGACGATTTCGACGACGACGAGCCGCCCCCGCCGCGGCCGCGCATCCGTCAGTCGGACCTCGACAACGGGCTGATCTCCCGCCGGGTCGCCGAGGAATCGTCCCATCATTTCACGCATCTGGCGCGCCAGCTCGGCGATGACCTGTCGATCGGCCCGATGCCCGTCGGCGTGCGCACCGTGGAGGAGGTCGTCCGCGAGCTGTTGAAGCCGTTGCTGAAGGAGTGGCTGGACGAGAACCTGCCGACCATCGTCGAACGGCTGGTGCAGCAGGAAATCGACCGGATGATCCGGCGGTCCCAGAAATTCTGAGCGGCGTCACGCCCGCCACGCATTCCGGCCACGCATTCCGTTTGAATTCGTAAGCGAAAGTTCCTGGTGATGTTGGAAAAGACGTACCGGCCCGCCGAGGTCGAGGAAAAGCACTACCGGCTGTGGGAAGAGACGGGCGCCTTCGCGGCGAAGACCGAGTCGAACGGCAAGCCCTACACCATCATGATGCCGCCGCCGAACGTGACCGGCAGCCTGCACATGGGCCACGCGCTGACCTTCACGCTCCAGGACGTTCTGACCCGCTACAACCGGATGCGCGGGCGCGACGCGCTGTGGCAGCCGGGCACCGACCACGCCGGCATCGCGACGCAGATGGTCGTGGAGCGCAACCTCGCCAAGGAAGGCAAGACGCGCCACGATTTCGGCCGCGACGCCTTCATCGACAAGGTGTGGGAGTGGAAGGCCGAATCGGGCGGCACCATCACCCGCCAGCTGCGCCGGCTGGGCGCCTCGCCCGACTGGCCGCGCGAGCGCTTCACCATGGACGAGGGGCTGAGCCGCGCCGTCCGCAAGGTGTTCGTGGAGTTGCACAAGCAGGGGCTGATCTACAAGGACAAGCGGCTGGTCAACTGGGACCCCAAGCTGCACACCGCCATCTCCGACCTCGAGGTCGAGCAGAAGGAGATCAAGGGCAACCTCTGGCACTTCCGCTACCCGATCGAAGGCGAGGCGGACCGCTTCATCGTGGTCGCCACCACGCGCCCCGAGACGATGCTCGGCGACACCGGCGTCGCCGTGCATCCGGAAGACGAGCGCTACAAGGACTTGATCGGCAAGAACGTCGTCCTGCCGCTGGTCGGCCGCCGGATCCCCATCGTCGGCGACGAGTACGCCGATCCGGAAACCGGCTCGGGTGCCGTGAAGATCACCCCGGCGCACGACTTCAACGACTTCGAGGTCGGGCGGCGCAACAACCTCGCGGCCATCAACATCATGGACCGCGACGCCCGCATCACCGGCGACGAGGTTCCCGAGGCCTACCGCGGGCTCGACCGCTACGAGGCGCGCAAGAAGGTCGTGGCCGAGCTGGAGACGCTGGGCCTGCTGGAGAAGATCGAGCCGCACACCCACATGGTGCCGCACGGCGACCGTTCCGGCGTCGCCATCGAGCCCTGGCTGACCGACCAGTGGTACGTCGACGCCGCCACGCTCGCCAAGCCGGCCATCGAGGCGGTGGAGACCGGCAAGACCGTGTTCGTTCCCAAGCAGTGGGAGAACACCTATTTCGAATGGATGCGCAACATCCAGCCCTGGTGCATCAGCCGCCAGATCTGGTGGGGCCATCAGATTCCCGCCTGGTACGGCCCGGACGGCCATTTCTTCGTCGAGGAGACCGAGGCGGCGGCCATCGCCGCGGCCAAGGCCCATTACGGCGAGGACGTGGCGCTGACCCGCGACCAGGACGTTCTGGACACTTGGTTCTCGTCGGCCCTGTGGCCCTTCTCCACGCTGGGCTGGCCGGACGAGACTCCGGAGCTGGCGCGCTATTACCCGACCGACGTGCTGGTGACGGGCTTCGACATCATCTTCTTCTGGGTTGCCCGGATGATGATGATGGGCCTGCACTTCATGAAGGACGTGCCTTTCCGGACGGTTTACATCCACGCCCTGGTCCGCGACGAGAAGGGCCAGAAGATGTCGAAGTCCAAGGGCAACGTCATCGACCCGCTGGAGCTGATCGACCAGTACGGCACCGACGCCCTGCGCTTCACCCTGACGGCCATGGCCGCCCAGGGCCGCGACATCAAGCTGGCGGTCAGCCGCGTCGAGGGCTACCGCAACTTCGCGACGAAGCTGTGGAACGCCGCGCGTTACACCCAGATGAACGGGGTGGCCCCGGTCCCCGGCTTCAAGCCGGTCGGGCTGACCCAGACGGTCAACCGCTGGATCGTCGGCGCCCTGGCGGAGGCGGCGAAGAAGGTCGGCGAGTCCATCGAGGCCTACAAGTTCAACGAGGCCGCCAACACCGCCTACGCCTTCACCTGGGGCACCTTCTGCGACTGGTACCTGGAGTTCACCAAGCCGATCCTGAACGGCTCCGACGAGACGGCCATCGCCGAGACGCGGGCGACCACCGCCTGGGTGCTGGACGAGATCCTGCACATGCTCCACCCGCTGATGCCCTTCATCACGGAAGAGCTGTGGGAGCAGCTCTCCACCGACCGGGCGAACCGCCTGATCTCCGCCCGCTGGCCGGAGCATGGCGCGGAGCTGATCGACCCCGCCGCCCGCGATGAGATGGATTGGGTGGTGCGGGCGATCTCCTCGGTCCGCTCCATGCGGTCGGAGATGAACGTGCCGCCCGCGGCGCAGATCGAGCTGAAGCTGAAGGACGCCGGTCCGGAGAGCCTGAAGCGGCTGGACACGCACCGCGACCTGATCCTGCGCATGGGCCGTCTGTCCAGCGTCGAGCCGCTGTCCGGCCCGGTGCCGAAGAGCGCCGTCCAGGCCGTGCTGGACGAGGCCACGCTGATCCTGCCGCTGGAAGGCATCGTCGATCTCGACAAGGAGCGGGCGCGCCTGACCAAGGAGATCGAAAAGCTGTCCGGCGAGATCAAAAAGATCGACGCCAAGCTGTCGAACGAACAGTTCGTCGCCAAGGCGCCGGAAGAGGTGATCGAGGAGCAGCGCGACCGCCGCGACACCGCGGAACAGGCCCGCGACAAGCTGCAGAAGGCGCTGGAGATGCTGGCCGCGTAAGGCCAGTCATCTGGACCAAAAAAGCGAGAAAGGGCAGGGGCTTCGGCTCCTGCCCTTTCCTTTTGTCTGAAGAATGCCGGACCGCGCGGCGCCTCAAATCTTGATGGAGGAGACGAAGCGGTCGGCGTCGGCTTCGAGCTGCCGGAGTTCGTCCGCCAGCTGGGCGGCGGAGTAGATCATCTCGATGGCCGACTTGCCGGTCTCCGCGGCGGTGATCGCCATGGTGCTGACGCTCTCGGTCACCTCATGGGTGTTGTCGTTGGCCCGGCCCACGGCGCCGACGATCTCCTCGGTCTGTTCGAGCTGGTCGCGCACGGCGGCGGACACGTCCTCCGACAGGTGGGCGACCTCCTCCACGGTGGTCCGAATGGCCCGGATCGCCTCGACGACGGAACCGGTGGCCTCCTGGATCGCGCCGACCTGACCGGCGATGTCTTCGGTCGCCTTGGCGGTCTGGTTGGCCAGCACCTTGACCTCCGACGCGACGACGGCGAAGCCCTTGCCGGCCTCTCCGGCGCGGGCGGCTTCGATGGTGGCGTTCAGGGCCAGCAGGTTCGTCTGCCCGGCGATGTCGTTGATCAGCCGGACGATCTCTCCGATCCGCTGCGAGCTGTCGGCCAGCGCCGCCACCGCCGAGTCGCTCTGCCGGGCGTGATCCACGGCGCGGCGGATCGCCGTGCTGGACGTGGTCACCCGCCCGCCGATCTCGCCGATGGAGGCTGAGAGGGTGCGCGACACGTTGTTGACGATGCCGACCACCTCGGAGGTCTGCTCCGCCTTCTCCGACGTGTCGAGGGCCTGCTCCTTCATCTTCTCTGCGGTGTCGCGCAGGATGTGCGCGCCGTTGCGGATCTGGTCGGCGGCGTGGCTGACCGTGTGGAGCACCCTTCCGAAGGCCGAATCGAAGTCGTGGGCGATGGCGCGCAGTGCGTTTTCGCGCTCTTCCTCCGCCCGCCGTTCGGCCCGGCGCGACTCCTGCTCCAGCTCATGCGTGCGCTGAAGATTCTCCTTGAACACACTGACGGCACGGGCCATAGCACCGATCTCGTCGCGCCGCCCGGTCTCCGGTACGGTGGCCGTCCGGTCGCCGCCGGCCAGCCGCTCCATCACGCCCTCGATCAGGCGCAGCGGCCGGGTGATGCTGCGGGCGACCAGCAGACTGATGACGGCGAAGCCGACCAGCAGGACGGAGCCGACCTGGAGCACGTTGGCGATCACCTCGCCGCGCACCCGATTCTGAGTCTCCACCGCCCCGGCCATGCCGGCGTTGGCCGACTCCAGCAGGGCTTCGAAGCGCGGCACCATGGCCTGGAAGGCATCGTTGAAGGTCTGGACCTCGGCCCGGAACGCCTTGGTGGCGTCCACGAAGCGGCCGAGGTAGGTGCGGTAGGTGCGGGCCTGCTTCTCCAGCTTGGTCTGGGTCGCCGTGTCCAAGCCAGAATCGGCGAGGAAGAAGGTGAATTCGTTGAAGGCCTTGCGGTGGCCGGACAGCAGCGATTCGTCGCTGTAGATGATGAAGTCCTTCTCCATCTTCCGCATGGACTCCATGCGGCCGGTCAGCTTGTCGGCGTTCGGCCACTGCTTCAACTCGTCCTCGATGGCGCGGGCCGAGGCGCGCAGGACGCCGCGCAGGCCGCTGTCGTCGGACAGGCCCAGTTCCTTTGCCCGCGCGACCACCGACGAGAAGCGCTCCTTCAGCGTGCCGATGCCCTGCGACAGATGCTCCAGCTCCTCCTGCGGCAGGCGCTCCACGCCGCGTTCCTTGAGATCGTCCAGCAGGCGCGAGGCTTCCTCGGCGTTCTTCGCGAAGGCCTCGGCCGCCGTCTCGTCACGGTCGGCCACGAAGCGCAACGCCTGGAAGCGCAGACGGCTGGCCCGGCGCTCGATGGCGGCGGTGTGCTCGTAGGCGTCGCGGAACTGGTCCAGTTCGGCGGTCGCCTCGAACATGCGCTGGGCGCCGACGGTGACCGTCCCGCCCAGCAGGCCCAAGGTGACCACGGACGCGGCGACCAGCAGCGCGATTCGCGTGCCGATGGAAATGTTCGACAGCATATGCGGTAAATCCTTGGTTGCGCCGCGGACCTTACGCGCCGCCGAAGACGCCGCTGTTACGGATTGATGGCGGATTCGTTACCGTGCCGTCGCCCCCTGGGCATTCATGGTGAACGCCCGTATCTAGAAACCGCTGGAAATCGAAAGGGGAGGTCGGCTGTTGTCCTTCGTGCTGTCGAAGCTGCTGTGGCTCCTGGTCTCGCCGGGCAATCTGCTCGTGCTGATCCTCACCGCCGGGACGGCGCTGCTGTTCACCCGCCGTCTGGCCCATTGGGGGCGGCGGCTGGTCGTGGCGGTCACCGTCGGCTTCGTCGTCGTCATGGTCACGCCGATCGCCTCCTGGGTCGCGCTGCCGCTGGAGGAGCGCTTTCCCCGACCCGACCTGCCGGAGCGGGTGGACGGCATCATCATGCTGGGCGGGGCGGTGAACCCGCCGATCACCCGCGACCGCGGCGAGCCGTCCGTCAATGACGCGGCGGAGCGTATCCTGGGTTTCGCCGAACTGATCCGCCGCTATCCGCAGGCGCACGCGGTGTTCACCGGCGGCTCGGGACGGCTGGCCGGGCAGGACGCCCTGGACCTGCGCGAGGACCTCGCGGTCCGCG
Organism: Azospirillum brasilense; assembly: GCF_007827815.1. GTDB lineage: Bacteria > Pseudomonadota > Alphaproteobacteria > Azospirillales > Azospirillaceae > Azospirillum > Azospirillum brasilense_C. The sequence goes on along the minus strand of NZ_VITH01000008.1, from coordinate 43,910 downwards.
GCGCGCTTCGGCAGGTCGGAATCGACCCGGACAGCGTGACCTACGAGAACGAGTCCCGGAACACCTGGGAAAACGCCCTGTACAGCCAGCGGCTCGTCAAGCCGAAGCCGGGGGAGACCTGGGTCCTCGTGACCTCGGCCATGCACATGCCGCGGTCGGTCGGCATTTTCCGGCAGGTTGGCTGGGAGGTGATTCCCTATCCGGTCGATTACCGCACGCGCTTCGGTGGACGGCCCTTCGTCCGCTTCGAGTTCGACAAGCAGATCGACGCGCTCCAGGACCCGATCCGCGAATGGATCGGCCTCGTCGCCTACCGCCTGATGGGGCGGACCGATGCGCTGTTTCCGGGGCCCGCCCATGACCGCACTGCAGCACAGGCGGGCTCCTGAGGGGTGTTGCGCGGTTGGCGCGGCGAGGTAACTCGGCTAGAGTGGCGCCACCAGATTTAGCGGGGTGGGACCATGCGACGCGCGCATATGCTGAGGGGGGCAGTCGTGCTCGCAGGAGCGCTGACGCTCGCCGCCTGTGCGTCCGCGCCGCCCGCGCCATCCTCGTCCGGACTGCCGCGCAGCGGCGTCTACAAGGTCGGCAAGCCCTATCAGGTCAATGGCGTCTGGTATTATCCCGCCGAGGATTACTCCTACAGCGAGACCGGGATAGCCTCCTGGTATGGTCCGGGATTCCACCAAAAGGTCACCGCCAACGGCGAGGTTTACGACCAAAATGAGCTGACGGCCGCGCACAAGACCTTGCCCATGCCAAGCCTCGTGCGCGTCACCAATCTCGACAACGGCCGGTCGCTGGTTGTTCGCATCAACGACCGCGGCCCCTACGCCAACGGGCGAATCATCGACATGTCGCGGCGCGGCGCGCAATTGCTTGGGTTCGAAGGCACCGGCACGGCCAAGGTGCGCGTGCAGATTCTGGCGGAGGAGAGCCGCGCGGTCGCCGCAGCGGCCCGCCAAGGCACGCCGGCCCCGATGCTGGCGGAACTGGACGGCCCACCGCCGAAGGCCGCCCCGCGCAGCGCGGTGGAGGTCAACGGCGCCGCCCGAGCCACTCCCGCCGCGGTCACCCGCGCGCCGGTGCCGCCACCCACGACGGTGGCCGGCGATATGGTGGACGGCCGCTTCGTTCCGGCCCCGGTGGTCGCCGAGCTGCCGGTGAAGCCCTACGAGCAGATCTACGTGCAGGTCGGCGCCTTCGGCAGTCCGGACAACGTCACCCGCGTGCGCGCCCGTCTGGCCTCGCTCGGCCAGCAGGCGCAGGTCACCCAGACGGTCGCCGGACGGCAGCGTCTGCAGCGGGTGCGGGTGGGGCCGCTGGCCAGCGTGGAGTCCGCCGACGCCGTTTTGAGCCAGATCCTCCAAGCCGGCCTTACCGACGCCAAAATCGTGGTTGATTGATCACCTCCGAGCCCAGTCCAAGCTTGGCCCGGCACCGGGCCTCGTTCCGTTTCTTGTCTTGTCCAGTCCGCGTTTCGAAGGGAGTTGTCATGGTCGCTGTCGTCCGCACCCGCGTTGCCCGCACCCGTTTCACCATGGGCCTTGCGGTCGCGCTGTTCGCGGCGGGGGTGGGGCCGGTGGCTCACGCCGCCAGCATCGAAACCATCGCCAAGCAGGCGATCCTGGTCGATATCACCTCGAACACCGTTCTGTTCGAGAAGAGCCCGGATCAGCGCATGGCGCCGTCCTCGATGAGCAAGATCATGACGATGTACATGGTCTTCGACTCGATCAAGGAAGGCCGGCTCACGCTGGAGAGCACGTTGCCGGTGTCGGAGCGCGCGTGGCGGATGCAGGGCTCCAAGATGTTCGTGGAGCTGCACAACAACATCAAGGTCGACGACCTCATCAAGGGCGTGATCGTGCAGTCGGGCAACGACGCCTGCATCGTCTTCGCCGAAGGTCTCGCCGGTTCCGAATCGGCCTTTGCCGAGCGCATGAACAAGCGCGCCCGCGAATTGGGTCTGAAGGACACCAACCTGACCAACGCGACGGGCTGGCCCGACCCGAACCACTACATGACCGCCCGCGACCTCTCGATCCTGGCCGAGCATCTGATCAAGGATTTCCCGGAGTTCTATCACTACTACTCGATCCGGGAGTTCAAGTACCACGGCATCAACCAGGGCAACCGCAACCCGCTGCTCTACCGTGGCATGGACGTGGACGGCATGAAGACCGGCCACACCGAGGCCGGAGGCTACGGCCTGACCGCCTCGGCGGAGCGCGAAGGGCGCCGTCTCGTCCTGGTTGTCAACGGGCTGCCGAGCATGCAGGCCCGCGCCGACGAATCGGCCCGGTTGATCGAATGGGGCTTCCGTGAATTCGCCACCTACGCCCTGTTCAAGGCAGGCGAGACGGTCGATCAGGTGCCGCTCTGGCTGGGCGCGCAGGACAGCGTGCCGGTCACCGTGCCGGAGGACATGAAGGTCACCATGGCCCGCGCCGACCGCAGCGGCATGAAGGTGTCGCTGGTCAGCAACGCCCCGGTCGCCGCGCCGGTGAAGAAGGGCGACGTGGTCGGCAAGGTGGTGGTGTCGGCGCCGGGCTTCCCAGGCAAGGAGTTCCCGGTGGTCGCCGCCCAGGACGTCGAGAAGCTGGGCTTCGTCGGCCGCGCCCTGGCGGCGGCGAAGTTCCTCATTTTCGGGGCGAGCTGATTGGTGTAAGCCGGCCCATCGCCACCGGAATCCGGAAGGCGGCTGGCCTCATCACCATCGGGAGCAGACCATGACGCGCGGGCGGTTCATCACGCTGGAGGGCGGCGAGGGGGCGGGCAAGACCACCCAGATCCGCCTGCTCGCCGACGCGCTGATCGGTTGGGGAAAGCGGGTCGTGCTGACCCGCGAGCCCGGCGGCTCGCCGGGGGCCGAGGAGATCCGCGGCCTGCTGGTGTCGGGGGAGACCGGGCGCTGGGGTCCGGTGACCGAGGCGCTGCTGCACACCGCCGCCCGCCGCGACCATCTGGAGCGCACCGTCTGGCCGGCGCTTGAGGCCGGGCACTGGGTCATCTGCGACCGCTTCTTCGACAGCACCATGGCCTATCAGGGCTACGGGCTGGGGCTGGGGCGCGATCTGGTCGCCACGCTCCAGGCCACGGCCCTGGGCGACTTCCGGCCCGACCTGACCCTGATCCTCGACCTGCCGGTGGAGGACGGGCTGGCCCGCGCCGCCGCCCGGCGCGGCGGGGAAGACCGCTATGAGCGCATGGACGTCGCCTTCCACCACCGCCTGCGCGACGGCTTCCTCGACATCGCCGCGCGCGAGCCGGAGCGCTGCGCGGTCGTCGACGCCGGACACCCCGTGGAAACGGTGCAGGCGGCCATTCTCGACCATGTGACCCGCCGGCTGGGAGCCTCCTGAGGTGAGCCGCGCCCGCGTGCCCGAACCGGTCGCGGAGGAGGACGCCCTCGCCCCGCGCCGCAATCCCGATCTGACCGGCCATGACGACGCCGAGCGCCTTTTGCTCGACGCCTGGAACTCCGGCCGCCTGCCGCACGCCTGGTTGATCGGCGGTCCGCCGGGGATCGGCAAGGCGACGCTGGCCTTCCGCTTCGCCCGCTTCGTCCTGTCCCAGGGGCACGAGCCGCCGGACACCGGCCTGTTCGGTGCGCCGCCTCCTCCGGCCTCGCTGGCGCTGACTCCCGACACCCCGGTCTTCCGCCGGGTGGCGTCGGGCGGGCACGCCGACCTGCTGACCGTGGAGCGCCAACGCGACGAGAAGCGCGACCGGCTGAAGCGCGACATCGCCGTGGACGACGTGCGCAAGATCGGCCCGTTCCTGCGCAAGACCGCCGCCGAGGGCGGTTGGCGCGTCGCGGTGATCGACGGCGCGGATCGCATGAATCTCAGTGGCTTGAACGCCATTCTCAAGATTCTGGAAGAGCCGCCGCCGGGCGCCTTGCTGCTTCTGGTCAGCGACAATCCCGGTGGTATGCTACCCACCATCCGTTCGCGCTGTCGCAAGCTGACGCTTCAACCGCTTCCTGAGGAAACGGTCCTCAACCTGTTGGCCCAGCATCGTCCGGACCTCGGCGACGAAGACCGGGCGGCGCTCGCCCGGCTGGCGGAGGGCAGCATTGGCCGGGCCATCGGGCTTGCCGAGGCCGGTGGGCTGGACCTTTACCGCGAGCTGATCGGCCTGCTCGGCACCCTGCCGCGGCTCGACATCACCGGCGCCCACGCCTTCGGCGACAAGCTGACCCGCAAGCAGGACGACGGGCTGTACGAGACGGCCACCGATCTGCTCGTCTGGTGGCTGGCCCGCTTCGTCCGGTCGCTGGCCCGCGGCGCCTGGCCGGCGGAGGTGGTGGCCGGGGAGGCCGCCCTGATGACCCGTCTGGCCAACGCCCGCGGCCTTGAACGTTGGGTGGAGGTGTGGGAAAAGGTCCAACGCCATTTCGCCCGTGCGGAATCCGCCAATCTCGACCGCAAACAGGTGGTCCTGAACGCCTTGGCGACGCTGGAAGCGGCTGCTACTTAACACGGACGACACACCACGCCCATCCGGACCGGCGACGCGCCGGGCCGGCGCATTCTCGGGAGAGCCTCTGCCATGACCGGGTCGAAGACCTTCTACCTGACGACTCCGATCTATTACGTGAACGACGTGCCGCACATCGGGCACGCGTACACCACGCTCGCCTGCGACGTGCTGGCCCGCTTCATGCGGCTGGACGGCTATGACGTGAAATTCCTCACCGGCACCGACGAGCACGGCCAGAAGGTGGAGAAGTCCGCCATGAACGCCGGCATCGCGCCGCAGGAATTCACCGACCGCGTGTCGAAGAATTTCCGCGACCTCGTCTCGCTGATGAACTTCTCCAACGACGACTTCATCCGCACGACGGAGCCGCGGCATCTCGCGTCGGTGCAGGAATTGTGGCGCCGTCTTGAATCGGCCGGTGAGATCTATCTCGGCAGCTACGCCGGCTGGTACTCGGTGCGCGACGAGGCGTTCTACGGCGAGGACGAGCTGACCACGTCGCCGTCGGGCAAGAAGATCGCCCCGACCGGCGCGGAGTGCGAATGGGTGGAGGAGCCCTCCTACTTCTTCCGCCTCTCGGCTTGGCAGGACCGCCTGCTGGAGTTCTATGAGCAGAACCCGGACTTCATCGCCCCGGCCGGCAAGCGCAACGAGGTCGTCGCCTTCGTGAAGTCGGGGCTGAAGGACCTGTCGGTCAGCCGCACCACCTTCAAGTGGGGCATTCCGGTGCCGGGCAACCCCGACCACATCATGTATGTCTGGCTGGACGCCCTGGCCAACTACATCACCGCGGTCGGCTTCCCGGACGAGGGTGGCGAGTACGCCAAATACTGGCCAGCCAACCTGCACATGGTCGGCAAGGACATCCTGCGCTTCCACGCCGTCTATTGGCCGGCCTTCCTGATGGCCGCCAAGCTGGCCCCGCCCAAGCGCGTCTTCGCGCACGGTTGGTGGACCATCGAAGGCCAGAAGATGTCGAAGTCGCTGGGCAACGTCATCGCGCCGGAGACGCTGGTCAACACCTACGGCCTGGACCAGACCCGCTACTTCCTGCTGCGCGAGGTGCCGTTCGGCAACGACGGCGACTTCTCGCACAAGCAGATGGTTCAGCGGATCAACGGCAACCTCGCCAACGACTATGGGAACCTCGTGCAGCGCTCGCTGTCGATGATCGGCAAGAACTGCGGGGCCGCCGTGCCGCAGCCGGGCCCCTTCACCGAGGCCGACAACGCCCTGCTCGGTGCCGCCCACAACCTGCTGCCGATCGTCCGGGCGGAGTTCCAGGCGCAGGCCTTCCACAAGGCGCTGGACGCCATCTGGGCGGTGATCGGCGACGGCAACCGCTACGTCGACGAGCAGGCGCCCTGGGCGCTGAAGAAGACCGATCCCGCGCGCATGGCCACCGTGCTGTACGTGCTGGCCGAGACCATCCGCCAACTCGCCATCCTGACCCAGCCGATCATGCCGGAAGCCTCGGCGAAGATCCTGGACCAGCTGGCGCAGGGGCCCGACGCCCGCGGGTTCGACCGGCTGGGGGCGGGTGGGGCGCTGATCCCCGGCACGCCGCTGCCCACGCCGCAGGGCGTGTTCCCCCGCTATGTGGACGAAGCGAAGAGCTGACGAACGATGCTGGTCGATAGCCACTGCCATCTCGACTTTCCCGATTTCGCCGAGGAGCTGGACGCGGTCGTCGATCGCGCCCGGCAGGCGGGGGTGGGGCGGATGGTGACCATCTGCACCTACCTGTCGCGCTTCGACCGCATCCTGGCGGTCGCCGAACGCTACGACGACGTGCTTTGCTCGCTCGGCGTCCATCCGCATCAGGCGGCGGAGGAGATCGCCGGGGTGTCCGTCGAACGCCTCGTCGAGCTGTCGAAGCATCCGAAGGTGATCGGGCTGGGCGAGACCGGGCTCGACTACTTCTACGACAAGAGCCCGCGCGACGTTCAGCAGGAGTGCTTTCGCCGGCACATCCGCGCCAGTCTGGAGACCGGCCTGCCGCTGATCGTGCACACCCGCGACGCCGACGACGACACCATGCGGATCGTCCGCGAGGAGGCCGCCGGCCAGCCGGTCAACGGCTTGTTGCACTGCTTCAGCTCCGGCCGGCAACTCGCTGAAGAAGCACTGGATTTCGGTTTCTACATTTCCCTGTCGGGGATCGTCACCTTCAAGAAGTCGGAGGACCTCCGCGCCATCGTGAAGGACGTTCCGCTCGATCGGATTCTGGTGGAGACGGACGCGCCCTATCTGGCGCCGATTCCGTTCCGCGGGAAGCGCAACGAGCCGGCCTACGTTGCCCACACCGCGGCCTGCGTCGCCGAGGTCAAGGGCATGGACGCGGCGGAGATGGCCCGGATCTCCAGCGAGAACTTTTTCCGCCTCTTCCCCCGCGCCGGCTCGGCCGAACGGGCCGTTGCATGAACGGTCAACGGGTCACGATCCTCGGCTGCGGCGGATCGCGGGGCGTCCCCGTGATCGGTCTCGGCTGGGGCGCTTGTGACCCGGCGAACCCCCGGAACCGTAGGATGCGCCCATCCATCCTGGTGGAGTGGGAGCACGGCCAGGGGATCGGACCGGAGGCCGGGCAGGGCGGCCGTCTGGAGAGCGCTGTCAGCGTCCTGGTCGACACCTCGCCGGACCTGCGTCAACAACTCCTCAACGCGGATGTGCGGCGGGTGGACGCCGTTCTATGGACCCACCAGCACGCCGACCACGCCCACGGCATCGACGAGCTGCGGGAGCTGTGCCGGGCGATGCACGCACCCATCGACGCCTATGGCCGCGCCGAAGACCTCGCGGAGTTAGAGCGGCGCTTTGCCTACTGCTTCGACCCCTTGCGCCCCGGCGATCCCTTCTACCGTCCGGTGCTGACGCCCCACGCGGTGGAAGGCCCGTTCACGGTGCGTGGCCAGCGGATCGTGCCGTTCGAGCAGGATCATGGCTACTTGAAGACTCTCGGCTATCGGTTTGATAAATTTGCTTATTCGACCGATGTTGTGAGATTGGATGATGATGCCTTCGCGGCGCTTGAGGGGGTCGAGGTGTGGGTGGTCGATTGCGCCCGGATCGAGCCGCCGCATCCGGTTCACGCCCACCTCGCCCTGACGCTGGAGTGGATCGCGCGGGTGCGCCCCAAGCGGGCCTACTTGACGCACATGGACCAGACCATGGACTACGACACGCTCCGCCGGCTGCTGCCCACCGGTGTCGAGCCCGCCTACGACGGGCTCGTCATCGAGCTTTGATGTTGTGGTTTCCCGGGCCGGGGCAGGGCGACGGTCAGTCGTCCGGCATGATCAGGCCAAGGCGACCGGCGATGAAGCGGTCCGCAGCCGCTTTGGCCGCCTGATCCGCCGTCTGCGGATTCAGCTTGAACTTTTCCCTGTAAATCTTTGATGTCGCAGTGATTGCAGCGGGCAGGGCGTGCAGCGCCGCGCGGTAGTCTTTCTCCGGCCAAACCTCGAAATCATCCCAGGACCGGAAGGCGGCCACGGCCTTTCCGCGCTGTTCGGCCATCTTCCTGGCCTCGGCGGACATCGGCGATTCCAGCAGCGTGCTGGGCACCAACGACGCCTGAAGGTCGTCCACCTCGAACTGGCGCTCATAGCCGTGACGGATGCTGCCGCGCTCCACCAGGGCCGGTTCGATGGCCGGATCGATGTGGGCGGACACCGTCTTCCATTCCGGAAGATCGAACACCGACGACGGTGGAGCGCACAGGCCGGGCGTCTCGTCGCGCGCGTTGCCCCAGAAGGCGCCGAAGGCCTCGAAAGCCGGTTGCCCATGCCTAGTGAACAGGAAGCAGGGCGCGTCCATTTCCGTGGTCGACAGGACGTGGCGCAGGAAGAGCAGCGCCGTGCCCAGGGACGCGCTTGGAACGTCGCCAAGATTTCTCATCTCTTCAAGGAGATAGGGATCTTTTGGAAGATCCTGGTTGAGAATTTCATCGACCAGCCGGCGCACCGCGGCGTCCTTGTCGGGCACCGCCACAGTCCCGCTTTGGTAGAGATAGACCAGCCACGCCTTGGCCGGTGCACCGCTGTAGCGCCGCAGTGCCGCGGCGGCGGCCTTGGCGTCCTTCGGAATGCCCGCGACGACCGCGGCCAGCGTCTTCTGGCCCGCCGAGTTCTGGGAAGCCAGATCGGTGGCGCGCGCCTCATACAGGGCCCGGCAGGCCGGAATGGCCGACGTGTCGGCGCAGCGGCCGTCACGGTCCGTCAGAAAGGCCTTCTGCGCACGCTCGATGGCATCCCGGCCTTCGACCGGCGTGTTTCCCAGGGTGTCACGCAACAGCGTCGTCAAATCCTCGGCGGCGACCTTCAGATCGGCGCTGGCGCAGATGGTGCGCTCGGCTCGACCGGACGGCTTGGCGCAATCGGGTGGCGTTTGGGCCGCGGCGGCAACGGGGATCAGGCAGAGCGACAGCATGGGGCCGAAAAGCCACGAGGAACGAGGCATAAGGCGCAGCCTTTATCGACGGGATGGAACGGAGAATGGACGCGGGAGCGAGCCGCGACGATAGTGCATCGACCGGAACGCCGGAAGAGACGGATTGGTGCCCTGCACTCTTCCGATGGCTTATATTTTCCATAATACAGATTATATGATCGGCCGTCATCCTGACGTCCGGGCGCCTCCGCCCTTGGCGATGCCCGCAATGCGCGCTACATAAACCGCAGTTTATACCCAACGGTCAGGTTCCGGTGAACGACGCCTCCGCGCCGACGTTTGCGACGACGACATGGCGGCTTCGATGGGCCGCGGGACTGCTCGCCGCCGTCATCGGAATCATTGCATGGCCGGTCCATGCCACCACCGCCTCCGAGACCCAGGCCGAGACCCAGGCCGAGGCCGAGACCGAAACCCCCGCAGACAGCGAAGCCGGGGCGGCACCAACACTCCCCACACCGGTCGATCCGCCGCGTCCCGCCGTGCCGGACCTGTCGGGGTTGCGTACAGCCCTGGCGGAGTTCCAGTGCGCCGAACTGGAGGTCGCGGTCGGCAAGGACCAGAGGGTTGCGATATCCGGCCTGACCGCCGGCGACACCGATCCCGACAGTCTCGCGCTGCTCGCCCAGGATTACGTCACCGGCCAGCGGGCCGCCGTGGACATCGAGCGCGCGTCCCCTGCCCTGTGCGAACCCCTGACCCTGATCGGCGCGCTGCGGACCAGCAACGCCGGCTTGGCGGCGCCCGTGGCGATCCGCCTCGAAGGCGGAATCGGCATAGCGCTCCATGGCGGTCAGGATTTGGTGTTCGACGTGGCCGCACCCGATTTTCCGGCGCATCTTCAGGTGGATTATTTCACCTCTGACGGCGACGTCATCCATTTGTTGCCCAATCCACTGGAAATCAGCGGCCGGGTTGAGGCCGGCGCGGTCCGCCGCCTGGGAGAACGCGGCGCCGGAGGGCGATTCTGGAGCATCGGGCCGCCCTACGGTCACGAACTGATCGTCGTGATCGCCAGCCCCTCGCCGCTGTTTGCGTCGCCGCGGCCCGAGGCCGAGCCGGCGTCCTCCTATCTCCCGGCCTTGAAGCAGGCCCTGGACGCCGCCGCGCCGACCACCGTGGCAACCGCGCGTTTCCTGAAAACCAGGGCGCCTTGACGGTCGTTCAGGCCGGAAGAAGGACGAAACGGGCGAGGATGAGGGTGATGTTGTCCGGCCCGCCGGCCCCGTTGGCGAGGTCGATCAGCCGGGCGCAGGCGTCTTCGGCGGTGGGAGGCGGCTGCTGGGTGAGAATCCGCTGGATCACGCCCTCCGGCACGATTCCCGTGAGCCCATCCGAGCACAGAAGGTAAAGATCATCGGGCCGCAGATCGTGGACGGCGATGTCGGGCTCGACCTGCTCCCCGGTGCCGAGCGCGCGGACGATGATGTTCCGTTGAGGTGCCTGCCCGCGCCGCCCATTGTCGAGCCAAACCTGATAAAGGCTGTGATCGCGTGTCAGCGGACGCAGTTCGCCGTCGCGCAAACGATACAGCCGGCTGTCTCCGGCATGGAAGACGACGATGCGGCCGGTTCCCGGCACCCGCCAGAGCCCCACCAGCGTGGTGCCCATGCCGCGCCCTTCGGCGAATCCGCGCTGGCGGTTCAGGGTGTTGATGCGACGGTTGGCGGCCGCCACCGCGGTGCGGACCGTCGTTGCGGCCTCGGCCGCCGCCCTCTCCTCCTCCAGCGGTGACAGCGTGCCACCGCTGGCGGTCCCATCGGCATGGTCCTGGGACGCAAGGACCGCAGCGACAACCTCCACCGCGGTGCGGCTGGCGATGTCGCCGCCGGCGTGCCCGCCCATGCCGTCGCAGATCACCGCCAAGCCACGCGCCGGATCGAGGTGGAACGAGTCCTCGTTGCGCGACCGGACACGGCCGACATCCGTCTGACCGGCGGCGATCATATTGATCAGGGCGGAATGAATCACGCGAACGGCTCCAGCGCGTTACAGCCGAACCAGCTTCCTGGCAACAGCCTTCGGCAACGCGAAAAAACCGCCTCGGCTCTGCATACGATAATGGCGGAGAGCGAACCGATTGAACAGCGGGAAAGGACGCGTGAAAACGCCTCAGACGCTGACGTCGAGGAGCGTGCCGCGCTGCTTGCCGCCGTAGCCGGTGCCGTTGGTGCGGGCCTGCACCGCCGCCGTCTGCGGATCAATGGCCTGCCCCGACTGGGTCGCGTTGCGCGTCTCCCGCGTCGGGTCCATCTTGCCCACCGCCTGGGTCGCCTGGACCGTCTGGGTGCGGACAGTGGGCGTGGTCTGCTGCGCCGCCTGCACCGCCGGAGACATAGCCATCTGCATCGCCGGTGTGATCGGCGTCTGCGGCTTTGCCATCGGGGGCATATTGAGCGGATTTACCTGCATGACAGAAAGATGCGCCCCCACCCCGATCGATTCAAGGTCCGAATCGACGCAGTGTCTTGTTCAAAAAGCGAAGGCCGCCCCAACCTTCGCCTTCTCGCGGTCGGAAAAAAGGGGCTGCGTCAGACCGCGGGCTGCTGCTGGGTGATGCAGTGGATTCCGCCGCCGCCGCGCACGATATCGAGCGCCGGGACCTGCACCACCTCGCGGTCCGGGAAGGCGCGGCGCACAACGCGGAAGGCCTCGTCGTCCGCCGGATCCTCGAAGGCCGGCATGACGATGCCGCCGTTGGCGATGTAGAGATTCGTGTAGGACAGGGTCAGCCGAACGCCGTTCTCGTCGCGCCGCGCCGGCTGGCGGACCGGGATGACTTCCAACTCGCGCCCCTGGGCGTCGCGGGCGCGCTTCAGCCGGTCCAGATTGTCCTGGAACGCCTTGAAATTGGCGTCGCCGGGATCGTCGGTGGTGATCGCCATCACGACGCCGGGCTTCACGAACAGGGCGATCTCGTCGATGTGGCCATCCGTCTCGTCGTCCTGATAGCCCTCGCCCAGCCAGATCACGCTGGAGATGCCGAGATGCTCCTTCAGCAACTCCTCAATCTCCGCCTTGCCGAGATTCGGGTTGCGGTTGGGATTCAGCAGGCACTGCTCGGTCGTCAGCAGCGTCCCCTCCCCGTCCACATGGAAGGAGCCGCCCTCCATGATCAGGGGAGCTTCGAAGCGGCGCAGGCCGAGATGCTCCAGCATCAGACGCCCGACCTGCTGGTCCTTGGCGCTGTCCGGATAGTTGCCGCCCCAGGCGTTGAAGCGCCAATGGACGCCGGCCACCTGCCCTTTCCGGTCGGTGACGAAGCTGGGCCCGGTGTCGCGGACCCAGGAGTCGCTGATGGGCAGGGGCAGGATCTCGATGCCCGGCCCGCAGGCCAGGGAAGCGTCGGCGACGTCGGCGGGATCGCAGACCATGGTCAGCGGCTCGAACCGGCTGATGGCGCGGGCGACGTCGGTGTAGGCGGCAGCGGCGGCGTCGAAAGCCCCTTCGGGCCAGGTCTCGGGCCGGCACGGCCACGCCATCCAGCAGCGGGTGTGCCGTTCCCATTCGCCCGGCATGGTGAAGCCTTCCGCCGCCGGTGTCGTCATCTTTGAATCTCCTGCCAAATCCCTGAACGGTCCGGCTCTTGTGCGTGGCCGGAGCGGGTCGCCACAGCGTCACCCGTGACCACGGTCACCCTAACCACGGAGCGAAGGATTTGGCAACGGCCACCAAAGGGGCCATCGGAATGCCCGGAGGGGCAGCGCGCTCGACCGCTCAGCGGCGGGAGGGCGGACGGTCCGAATAACGGCGCTTGGGCGCCGAAAAAGGCATCGAAAAACCAAGACGAAGCATGGGGAACCATAAGAGCGTGCGCACGATACGACCTCATTCGCTGTTGCAGATGCCAATACAATAGCAAATGCAGCGGCGAACGGCCACCCCGCCGCCTGCGGCCTAACGGCATAGCCCCTATGAGGCGGTGTTTGGGGGTGACAGGGGGCTTTTCAGCCCCCCTGCACCGCCATCTGTTCGTCCCGTTTCCGCTGACGTTCCTGCCGCGCCATGACCAGGCTGGCGATGAAAATGCCAGTGGCGACCACCACCATCATCAGCGTCGCCAGCGCGTTGATCTGCGGGCTGATGCCGAACTTCACGCTGGAGAAGATGACCATCGGCAACGTGGTGGAGCCCGGACCCGACACGAAGCTGGCGACCACCACGTCGTCGAGCGACAGGGTGAAGGCGAGCAGCCAGCCCGACACGATCGCCGGGGCGATGATCGGCAGCGTGATGACGAAGAACACCTTGGCCGGGCGGGCGCCGAGGTCCATCGCCGCCTCTTCCAGGCTCTCGTCCAGGCTGACGAGGCGCGACTGGATGATGACGGCCACATAGGCCATGGTGAAGGTGGTGTGGGCGATGGTGATCGTCGTCATGCCGCGCCCGTCCGGCCAGCCGATGGCCTGCTCCAGCGCCACGAACAGCAGCAGAAGCGACAGGCCGGTGATGACCTCCGGCATGACCAGCGGCGCGGTGATCATGCCGCCGAACAGCGTCCGTCCACGAAAGCGCCCGAAGCGGGCCAGCGCCAGACCGGCGACGGTGCCGAGCACCACCGACGCGGTGGCCGACATCGCCGCCACCTTGAGCGACAGCCAGGCCGCCCCGAGAAGCTGGTCGTTCTGCAGAAGCTCCGCGTACCATTTGGTGGAGAAACCGCCCCACACCGTGACCAGCCGCGACTCGTTGAAGGAGTAGAAGATCAGCAGCGCGATCGGCACGTAGAGGAAGGCGTAGCCGAACCACAGCGCCCAGGCCAGTTTTCCCATCTGCTTCATCGTCCGGCCTCCGTCTGGCGCCCCTGGACATGCTGGAAGACCATGATCGGCACCACCAGGAACAGCAGAAGCGCGATGGCCACCGCCGAGGCGACGGGCCAGTCACGGTTGGCGAAGAACTCGTTCCACAGCACGCGGCCGATCATCAGCGTGTCCGGACCACCCAGCAGTTCCGGAGTCACGAACTCGCCGACCGAGGGGATGAAGACCAGCAGCGACCCGGCGATGATGCCCGGCAGAGACAGCGGCAGAGTCACCGTCAGGAACGCCTTCCAGGGCCGGCAGCCGAGGTCCGCCGCCGCCTCCAGCAGCGTCGGGTCGAGCTTCTCCAGCGTCGCGTAAAGCGGCAGCACCATGAAGGGCAGATAACAGTAGGTCATGCCGATGTAGACGGCCCAGTCCGAGTACAGCAGCTCGAACGGCTCCGTCGTCAGGCCGGTCCATTGCAGCAGGTTGTCCACCACCCCGTTGGCCTTCAGGATGCCGATCCAGGCGTAGATGCGGATCAGGAAGCTGGTCCAGAAGGGCAGGATGACCAGCATCATCAGCGGCCCGCGCTTGGCCGGCTCGGCCCTGGCGATGGCGTAGGCCATGGGGTAGCCGAGCAGCAGGCAGCAGACGGTGGTGACCAGCGCGATCTTCACCGAGTTCAGATAGGCCAGGATGTAAAGGTCGTCGCCGCCCAGCCGCAAATAGTTGGACAGGTTCAGCAGGATCTGGAGCTTGGTCGTGCCCGCATCCTCGTCCACCAGCCAGTCGATCAGCGGCGCGTAGGGCGGCTGCGCCAGCATCGCCTCCGACAGGCTGATGCCGAACACGATCAGGAAGGGCACCAGGAAGAACAGCAGAAGCCACAGGTAGGGGATGGCGACCACCACCCCCCGCCCCCACAGGCCGATCCGGCGCAGAAGGTCGATCATTGCGTCAGCACCACCCCGGCGAAGGGACGCCAGCTCAGATGCACCTCATCGTCCCAGGTGATGGGCATCTCGGTGCGCCGCACCACGTTGGGCGCCGTGACGCGCACCGTCTTGCCCGTCTTCAGCTCGACCAGATAGATCGACACGTCGCCGAGATAGGCGATCTCGCGCACGATGCCGCTGGTGACATTGCGCCCGTCACTGTTGGCCGGCGGCTCCTTGCTCAGCGCGATCTTCTCCGGGCGGACGGCGACGCCCACCGTGGCGCCGGCGGGGACCGCCACCGCGTGGTTGATGTAGAGGTCGCAGCCGGCGTCCTCGGAGCGGATCAGCACATGGTCGGCCTGATCCTCGACCACCCTGCCCTCGAACATGTTCACCGAACCGATGAACTCGGCGACGAAGCGCGATTGCGGGTACTCGTAGATCTCGGTCGGCGTGCCGGTCTGGGCGATGACGCCGTGGTTCATGACGGCGATCCGCGAGGACATGGTCATCGCCTCCTCCTGGTCGTGGGTGACCACGATGAAGGTGACGCCCAGCTTCTCCTGGATGTTGACCAGCTCGAACTGCGTGCGCTCGCGCAGCCGCTTGTCGAGCGCGCCCAGCGGCTCGTCGAGCAGCAGCAGCTTGGGCCGCTTGACCAGCGAGCGGGCCAGCGCCACGCGCTGCCGCTGGCCGCCGGAGAGCTGGTGCGGCTTGCGCTTGCCGAACTGGCCGAGCTGGACGAGGTCGAGGATCGCCCCCACCCGTTCCTTGATCTCGGCCTTGCCAACGCCGTCCTGCTTCAGGCCGAAGGCGACGTTCTGCTCCACCGACATGTGCGGGAACAGGGCGTAGGACTGGAACATCATGTTGACCGGCCGCTCGTAGGGCGGGATGCCGGCCATGTCGACGCCGTCGATGAAGATCTTGCCCTCGGTCGGCGTCTCGAACCCGGCGAGCATGCGCAGCAGGGTCGTCTTTCCGGAGCCGGAGCCGCCCAGCAGGGCGAAGAACTCGCCCCGGTAGATCGACAGGCTGACCTCGTCCACGGCGACGAAATCGCCGAAGGTCTTGGTCACCTTCTCGATTCGCACATAGGGCTTCTGTCCCGGGTCCTGCCAGGGTTCCAGGCGCGTGGGCTTGCGGATCGGCTGGACGGCCATGCGGGTCCTCTCGGCGTCCTCTCTCATGGGAACGCCCCGGCCGTTCCCACAAGGGAACGACCAGGGCGCGTGTCGTGCGTGCCGGTTCGCGGCCGCGCTTACTTGCCGGTCTTGACCTTGGTCCAGACGCGGGTGCGGGCCCGGTCGGTGGTCTGCTTGATCGACTTCAGCGCGAACAGCTTGAGGCTGCTGTTCTCCGGCAGGAAGACGGCCGGGTTGGTCTTCACGCCCTCGTCAACCGAGGCCAGCGAGGCCGGGACGGCGTTGGCGTAGCTGACCGTGTTGGACACCGCCGCGATGTTCGCCGGGTCGAGGATGAAGTTGATGTAGGCGTGCGCGCCCTCCTTGTTCGGCGCGTCCGCCGGGATGGCCAGCGTGTCCCACCACACCTGCACGCCTTCCTTCGGCGTGATGTATTCGACCTTCACGCCGTTCTTGGCTTCCTCGGCGCGGGCCGCACCCTGGATGGCGTCGCCGTTGTAGGCCATGACGACGCAGGCGTCGCCGCCCGCCAGGATGTTGATGTTCTGGCCGGTGACGAACTGCTTGATGTAGGGGCGGACCGCCAGCAGCGTCTTCTCGACCTTGTCCAGATCCTCCTTCTTCTCGGAATTCGGATCGAGGCCGAGGTAGTTCAGCACCGACGGGATCACGTCGATGGCCGAATCCATCACGGTGATGCCGCAGGCCGCCACCTTCTTCGCCACCTCCGGCTTGAAGATCAGGTCCCAGCTGTCAAGCGGGACGTCGGGGGCGACGGCCTTGATCTTCTCCGGGATGATGGCGATGCCGACCGTGCCGCCCAGATAGGGCACGGCGAACTTGTTGCCGGGGTCCGAGTTCTCGAGGAGCTTGAGGACCTTCGGGTCGACGTTCTTCAGGTTCGGGATCTTCGCCTTGTCGAGCGGCGCCACGACCTTCGCCTGGATCATGCGCGACAGGGTCGGCTCGGCGGTCGGGACGATCACGTCGTAGCCCGACTTGCCGACCAGGACCTTCTGCTCCAGCAGCTCAAGGCTGTCGTAGAGGTCCACCTTGGTGTCGTAGCCGGTGGCCTTCGTGAAGTCCGCCAGCGTCGATTCGCCCAGATAGTCGTTCCAGATGTAGATGTTGACCGGCTTCTTGGCCTGGGCCAGCGCCGGGCCGGCGATGGCGATCGCCGCGACGGCGCCGATGACGCTGAGAGCGAAACGTTTCATGCAGAAAGCCCCCGAATTCTGGATCGTTCGTCAGTTCGTGACTGGTCGACTTTTTTCCATTCGACGTGAGGGGCGGCGTGCATCGCACGGCGTCCCCGGCGCGAGCGCTATTGCACCCACGGGGGGGTTGGTTGTCAACGGTTTGCGGGGGGTTTTGCGGGTTTTGCGGAACGCAAACGCCCCCTTCCGCGGCAACGGCGGAAGGGGGCGGAAAAATGCTCAAACGTTCAGCAGAAGATTTTCGCGCTCCCAGGAACTGATCACCCGGTGATAGGCCTCGTACTCCGCCTCCTTCACGCAGGTCACCGCGTCGAAGAACTTCTCGCCCAGCACCTCCTTCAGCGGCTTGCAGGCGTTGAACTTCTGCAAGGCATCGCCCTGGTGGCGCGGCAGGGTGAAGGCCAGCCGGTAGGCCGAGCCCTTCACCGGGTCGGTCGGCTCCAGCCCCTGGGCCATGCCGAGATAGCCGCAGGCCAGCGAGGCTGCGATGGCGAGGTACGGATTCGCGTCCGCGCCGGCCACCCGGTTCTCCACCCGGCGCGAATCGGCGGGCGAGACGGGAACGCGCAGGCCCGTGGTGCGGTTGTCGCGGCCCCAATGCACGTTGATCGGCGCGTCGGAGTTCGGCACCAGCCGGCGGTAGGAGTTCACGTTCGGCGCCAGCAGCGGCATCGCGTAAGGCAGATACTTCTGCAGCCCGGCGATGTGGGACATGAACAGCGGCGTGTCCGCCCCGTTGGCGTCGGAGAACAGGTTGCGTCCGGAATCCGCGTCGACCACCGACTGGTGGATGTGCATGGCGCTGCCCGGCTCGTTCTGCATCGGCTTGGCCATGAAGGTCGCGTAGACCTGATGGCGCAGCGCCGCCTCGCGGGCCGTCCGCTTGAACAGGAAGGCCTGGTCGGCCAGCTCCAGCGCATCGCCGTGGTTGAAGTTGATCTCGATCTGCGCCGCCCCGGCCTCGTGGGTCAGGGTGTCGATGTCGATGTCCTGCGCCTCGCAGAAGTCGTAGACCATCTCGAAGATCGGATCGAACTCGTTCACCGCGTCGATGCCGAAGGCCTGCCGCCCGCTCTCCACGCGCCCGTTGCGCCCGATCGGCGGCACCAGCGGGTAGTCGGGGTCCTTGTTGACCTGGACGAGGAAGAACTCCAGCTCCGGCGCCACCATCGGCTTCCAGCCGCGCTCCTCGTAAAGCGACAGCACCCGCTTCAGCACATGGCGGGGCGAGAAGTTCACCGGGCCGCCGTCGGCGTAGACGCAGTCGGTGATGACCTGGGCGGTCGGCTCCTCGTACCAGGGGACGAAGCGGATCGTCCGCTCGTCGGGGATCATGTAGATGTCGGAATTCTCATCCGAGGTGACCGAATCGTCCTCCGGATACTCCCCGGTCACGGTCTGGACGAAGATCGCCTCGGGCAGCCGCAGACCGCGGTCGCGCAGGATGCGCAGGAACTTCTCGGCGGGCACGATCTTGCCGCGCGCGATGCCCGACATGTCGGGCACGAGGCATTCCACTTCGGTGATGCGGTTCTTCTTGATGAAGTCTTCCATGAAACCCATGAACGTATGGACCGCACCGGACGGTGGGCAGCCCCTCCCTGCTGTGAACGACCCGCATACTATGATCCCGCACCCCCTCCTCGCGCCAGAGGGGAACAAAGATCCTGCCCATATGACCGCTGGAATCATTGACGGGGCGGGGGTCCCTCCCCTAACTCGGCGGTCATGCCGACCTCATCCCACATCCGCTCGTGGTACGCCGACACCGCGACTCCGCACCCGCAGCACCCGGCGCTGGAGGACTCGCTGTCCTGCGACGTCTGCGTGGTCGGCGGCGGCTACACCGGGCTGATGACCGCGCTGGAACTGGCCGAGCGGGGCTACGACGTGGTCCTGCTGGAAGCCAACCGCGTCGGCTGGGGGGCGTCGGGCCGCAACGGCGGGCAGATCATCACCGGCTACAACAAGTCGATGAGCACCATCGAGCGCTGGGTCGGGAAAGAGGACGCGCGGCGGCTGTGGGACCTCGGCGAGGAGTCCAAAGCGCTGCTGGCGGAGCGGGTGGCCAGACACGCCATTCCCTGCGATCTCACCTGGGGCTTCGCCCACGCGGCGGTGAAGCCACGCCATCTGGACGACGTGGCGGCCATGGAGCGCGAGATGCGCGACGGCTACGGCTACACCAAGGTCCGCGCGCTCGACCGCGCGGCCATGCGGGCGGTCGTGGGCAGCGACGCCTATGTCGGCGGGCTGGCCGACGACGGAAGCGGCCATCTGCACCCGCTGAACTACGCGCTGGGCCTCGCCGATGCCGCCGCCCGGGCGGGCGTTCGCCTCTTCGAGGACAGCCGCGTCACCGCCATCGACACCGGCGACCGCCCCGTCGCCACCACCGCGAAGGGCCGGGTGACAGCGCGTTTCCTGGTGCTGGCCGGGAACGCCTATCTGGGGACGCTGGCGCCGCGCCTGTCGGCCGTGGTGATGCCGGTCGCCACCTACATGATCGCCACCGAACCGTTGGGCGAAGCCACCGCGACCTCCCTGCTGCCGACCAATCTGGCGGTCAGCGACATGAACTTCGTGCTGAATTACTTCCGCCGCTCCGCCGACCACCGGCTGCTGTTCGGCGGCGGCGTCAGCTATTCCGGGCTGGACGCGCCGGGGCTGAAAATCGCCATGCGGTCCAAGATGCTGGCGGTCTTCCCGCAGCTCCGCGGCGCCGCGGTCGATCACTTCTGGGGCGGCCATGTCGCCATCACCATGAACCGCATGCCGCAGGTCGGGCGCCTGACGCCGACCACCTGTTTCGCCCACGGCTATTCGGGCCACGGAGTGGCTCTGGCCGGCATGGCCGGACGGGTGATGGCGGAGGCGATCCGCGGCACGGCGGAGCGGTTCGACGTGTTCGCCCGCGTGCCCCACCTGCCCTTCCCCGGCGGGCGGCGATTCCGCACACCCGCCCTTGTCCTCGCGATGCTCTGGTTCCGGCTGCGCGATCTGCTGTAACCTGCCCGTCCCATTCGCCGCTTCCGGTTCCCCCCCATGTCCGATCTCCCCGATCCCGAAACCGGAAGCACGGATGCCGACGCCACGGCGGCGCCACCCGTCGCGGCGCCGCCCGTCGCGGCGCCGCCCGATGCCGCGCCGCCCGATTCCTCTCCGGCTGCGCCGATGCGGGACACGCACTTCGATTTCGAGCACAAGGTCTTCAGCCTGTCCGGGGCCTTTTTCTGCATCGACCCCTCGTCCAAGCAGCCGGTGCTGCACATCCTGCTGGGCGATCTGAAGGCCGCCCTGCCCTTCAACACGCTGATGGAATCCTTCGACATCAAGGAGGACAGCCGCGACGCCAAGCTGCTGGATGTGGTGGAAAAGGGCTTGGCCTACGTAAAGCAGATCCGCCCCGGCGAGCAGATTCCTGGCGAGCTGCTGGACGGCCGCGCCTCCTGGTCGGTGGAGGAGAAGCACCGGACCATCGCGCGCGGGCGCCTGACCGTCCAGCTCGTCTCCTCGATTTCCGGGACCGAGATGATCGTGGTGAAGGCCGACGAGCTGGAACAGATCGTCGAGGACCCGCAGACCAAGCAGCGCGTCAAGGCCGCCTTCAAGGACATCGCGGCGAAGCTTGGCCTGAAGGACAATTACGAGCAGTACCTGACCGACCGCATCGAGGACCTGACCCAGGAGCTGTCCTACATCGAGGCGCTGCGCGACCGCTTCAACGCGATCCGCGCCATCAGCGGTAAGCTGACCCGGCTGACCCAGATCTATCGGACCGACCGCACCCTGTGCAACGAGGTGGCGCGCATGCAGGGGCTGCTGGGCAAACCGCTGAAGGACTACGACGCCATCTTCGAGCAGGCGGACGCCCAGACCGGCGAGATCTTCGGCGCGTTGAAGGCCTTCGACACCACCGTGACCTTCGTCCGGAAGATCCGCGACGACCTGCGCGCCCGGTTGCTGGAGTGGGAAGACATCCTCCAGGCCTGGGACACCACACCGGTGGAGAAGTCCACCGCCATCGAACAGTTGCAGAAGCAGACCTACCGCTTCCTCGCCAACCGCTTCATGGAAACCAAGGTCTGGATTCGCAAGTAACCGAATTCTCCGCCCTCCCCCGCCGTTGCCGTGGCCGAAGATTCGAATGGCTGCGATGATCGGAAGCGGCTTGTCACCGGAAAGGCGCTCACCAAACATCCCTCCATCCACACCTTGACGGTGGCCGACACGGAGGATGTCGCCATGAAAACAATCAAGCTGTCTTTATGGGGGATTTTAGCCCTTCTCACGATTTTATGGATCGCCGCCGAACCCGGCGTGTTTCTGGCGGACGGTTTCTTCAGCCTTCGCGCCCAACTGGTACAGTACAGCGGAATCGTCGCCATCGGCTGCATGGCCGCGGCGATGATCCTGGCGTTGCGGCCGCGCTGGCCGGAGGCGTGGTTCGGCGGTCTCGACAAGATGTACCGCCTGCACAAATGGCTGGGCATCGCCGGCCTCGTCGCGGCGGTCGTCCACTGGCTGTGGGCCCAGGGGCCGAAATGGGCGGTGGGCTGGGGGTGGCTGGCCCGGCCGCAACGGGGGCCGCGGGCGCTTCCCGACAGCTCCCTTGAGCAGTCGCTCCGCAGCCTGCGCGGCACAGCCGAATGGCTCGGCGAATGGGCCTTCTACGCGGTCGTTCTGCTGATTGCGCTGGCGCTGTTCAAACGCCTCCCCTAC
Source organism: Azospirillum brasilense (assembly GCF_007827815.1). Lineage (GTDB taxonomy): Bacteria > Pseudomonadota > Alphaproteobacteria > Azospirillales > Azospirillaceae > Azospirillum > Azospirillum brasilense_C. Next base: position 22,200 of record NZ_VITH01000008.1, on the reverse strand, counting down.
CGGCTGTTCTTCAGGACGCACCGCCTGTTGGCGATCGCCCATCTCGTGCTGGTCTTCCACGCCGTCGTGCTGACCGACTTCACTTACTGGAGCGCGCCGATCGGCTGGGTGATGGCGCCACTGCTCGCCGCCAGCGCCTGGGCCGCCATCGTCGTGCTGCTCGGCCGGGTCGCCGCCGGTCGGCGGGTTCCGGGCACGATCGACGCCCTCCATTACTTTCCGGGCGTGCGCACGCTCGAGGTCTCCATCGACGTTCCGCAGGGCTGGCCGGGCCACAAGGCGGGCCAGTTCGCCTTCGCCACCTCGGACCGCGCGGAGGGCGCCCATCCCTACACCATCGCCTCGGCCTGGAACGACGCCGAGCGCCGGATCACCTTCGTGGTGAAGGAGTTGGGCGACCACACCCGGCGGCTGCGGGAGCGGCTGGCGGTTGGCCAGACGGTGACCGTGGAAGGGCCCTACGGCTGCTTCACCTTCGACGATTCCTGCCCGAACCAGATCTGGGTGGGCGGCGGCATCGGAGTCACACCCTTCATCGCCCGCATGAAATTCCTGGCGGCGAACCCTGAACGGCCGCGGCAATCCATCGACTTCTTCCACACCACCAGCGAGTACGATGGGGAGGCGATCGCGAAGCTCACCGCCGACGCGGCGGCGGCGGGGGTTCGCCTCCATGTCCTGGTGGACAGCCGCGACGGTCGACTGGACGGCGCGCGCATCCGTGCCCTGGTGCCGGAATGGCGGGACGCCAGCGTCTGGTTCTGCGGACCGACCGGCTTCGGCCAAGCGCTGCGGCACGACTTCGCAGCACACGGCCTGCCGGTGGAGCAACGCTTCCACCAGGAACTCTTCGCGATGCGCTAGGCAGCCTTACGCCTCCGGCTCGCGCAACAGGGCGCCCTGGCGCAGCAGCTCGCGCTGGATGGCGCCGACCGGGATGTCGCGGGTGCGCTCCCCGCGCCGCGCCGCCATCGACGCACAGACCCCGGCGGCCTGCCCCGTCGCCATGCAGGTGGGCGTGACCCGGTAGGAGGAGTGGGCCTCGTGGCTGCCGGAGATGCAGCGGCCCGCCACCAGCAGCTTCTCCATCCCCTTGGGCAGAAGCGCCCGCATCGGCACCTCGTACCATTCGCCGGAGGGCACACGCTTCAATACCGTGCCGCGGCCCGTCGGGCTGTGGATGTCCACCGGGTAGGTGCCGCGCGCGATGGCATCCTTGAACTTCGCTGCGCCCAGCACGTCGTCCGCGGTCATGGCGTAATCGCCGACGATGCGCCGCGTCTCGCGGATGCCGATGCCGGTGCCGGTCTGGCAGGTGTAGGCGTCGGCGAATCCGGGAGCGTACTTGCGCAGGAAATTGGCGATCTGCGCGGCCTGCCGGTGGCTTTCCCACTCCGCGCGGGTGAGGTCGAAGACGTCAGTGCCCAGCGCGCCGGTGACCCGCGTGCAGTTCAGGGCAATCTCGCCGGGGTGGGTGGTGGCGAAGAACAGGATGTCCTCGCGCGCCAGATCGAGGTCGCCGTTGGCGGTGGCCTTGGAGACGAGGTCCCACAGCCCGTGCACGCCGCGCCATTGCGTCGGATGCTCCCGCACATAGCCGCTGAAGGCGTCGTGGTCGAAGCCGACCATGCGGAACATCAGCGTCATCGGCTGGGTCAGTCCATCCTCCTCCCGCCCGACCTCGTAGTCGCAGCCGGCCAGCGCCGCGATGTCGCCGTCGCCGGTGCAATCCACGATCACGTCGGCCTCGATGACCAAAGGGCCGGACTTGGTCTCGAAAACCACCGCGTCGGGCTTCCCCGGCTCGCCGAGCACGGTGGAGGCGAAGGCGTGCAGCAGCACCTTCACCCCGGCCTCGTCCAGGATCTGCTGCGCGGTGACCTTGAGCACTTCCGGATCGAAGGGAACGGTGAAGCCGGTGTCCGGCGAGGGCGGAACGGCCCCCTGGTTGGTGTAGAGACGCCCCAGAAAGACGGCCAGCGCCCCGCCCACCACCGGCTCGCCGGGGCCGTGGTCCTGCGGCATCAGGCGGGTGTTGTCGACCACCGCCACCGAACCGCGCTGGGTGTAGAAGCTCATCCAGGGCATGACGAGCGCCGCCGTGGCGTTGCCGCCGAGGAAGCCGTAGCGCTCCACCAGGATCGTCTCCGCCCCCGACTGGGCGGCGCCGATGGCCGCCCCCATGCCGGCCGGGCCGCCGCCGACGACAAGGACGTGGCAGCGCGCCGCCTTCATGGCGCGGCGCGGCGGCAGCGTGACGGACTCAGGATTCGGGGGACGGGGCAGGACGGGCACGACTGGCTCCTTTCGTCATTCCGCAGGCTCGGCCGCATGCTCGGCGCGCGGCGCCACGGTGCGGAGGGCCAGCGGCGCCGTCTCGCGGGCGCGCTCCATCAGCACGGGAACCCGGTCGCGCAGCAGTCCCTTCTGCTCCGCGCGGTGGTCCCACAAGCGGTCGAGGTCGGCGAGGAAGGTCCCGGCGGTGGTGTGGGACACGGTCGCCCGCGGCTCCAACCCCACCGAAGACAGGAAATCCGACACCTTGGAGGCGTAGGGCAGAGCGATCAGCGGCGTGCCGGTGATCGCGGCGAAGATCAGGAAATGCAGCCGCATCCCCACGGCCAGTTCGAAATGCTCCATCAGCCCGATGATCTGGCGCGGCGTGTAGCGGTACTGGAGCAGATGGGCGCGCTCCGACACCGCCATGCGGCCCATGACGCGGTGGGCCTCGCGCACGTCGGCGCGCTCCATCGGCACGAACACCACGTCGGCGCCGAAGCGCTGCACGATGTAGTCCGCCGCCTCCGCCAGGAGCTGGTGGTAGGCCGCGTCGGTGAGTTCGGGCGCCGCGGCCCCCTGCTCGCGCACCGACAGGCCGACCAGCGGCCGGCCGCGCGGGATGCCGGCCTCCGCCAGCATCTCCTCGGTGAAGGGCTCCGGAGTCAGCAGCAGCGCCGGATCAGCGGTGACCGTCACCGGAATCTGCACGCCGATCTCCTCGATCAACCGCTTGGCGCTCGGTTCGCGGACGGTGATGCCGGCCATGCGGTCCAGCCCCTCGCGCACCGCCTCGCGCTCCACCCGGTCCTTCAGCGGGCCGACGCCGATGGCGAAGGTGTAGGTCGGCACCCCCAGATTCTGCGCGATGGTGACCTCGCGCAGGTAGGTCTGCGCCTCGCTGTCATAGAGGATACCGCCGCCGCCGAGGAGAAGCAGGTCGAGCCGCTCGACCTCCGGGGTGATTTCGTCCTTCATGGCTTCCCGCGGATTCAGGACGCGGTCCACCGCGTGGTTCTCGCGGGTGTGGGCGGCGTTGCGGGAAAAGACGACCACCTCAACCCCCGGCGCCGTGGCGCGCAGCTGCTCGATGGCCGAGGTGAGGATCGCCTCGTCACCCAGGTTCAGGCCGCCGTAAGATCCTGAAATGCCTATGACCGTCATCCAATCCCCCTGCCGCGCCGGATCAGGGCGCCTATGCCTTCGGTTGCAACCCGACCGGCTGGCGAAGGTTCCGCGCGGCCGCTATTCTTCCGCCGCCTCCGTCCGGCGTTGAAGGGGCGGGATCAGAAAGGACACGACACGGCGGACGATGCAGAAACCCAAGCTGTTCCTCGACCTCGACGGCGTTCTGGCCGACTTCGACCGCGGCGTGAAGGCGGTCACCGGCAAACGTCCGGAGGAGATCCCGATGAAGGTCATGTGGCGGGAGCTGTCGCGCCACCCGGACTTCTTCGGCACGCTGGAGTTCATGCACGACGCGCAGGACCTCTGGCGATTCTGCGAACCCCACGGCCCGACCATCCTGACCGGGCTGCCGCTGGGTTCCTGGGCGCCGGAGCAGAAGCGGCGCTGGGTCGCCCATATGCTCGGTCCCCATGTGCGGGTCATCACCTGCATGGCGCGCGACAAGCACCGCCACGGCGGGCCGGGAACGGTTCTGGTGGACGACCGCGAGAAGGCCCGCGATCCCTGGACCCAGGCGGGCGGCGACTTCATCCTGCACACCAGCGCGAAGGAGAGCATCGCCGCCCTGAAGCGCCTGGGCTTTACCGGCTGAGAGCCATTTGACCGGCATCACTCCGCCGGCAGCCGCTTCCCCTCGCTGCGCGTCTTGAGAAGCGAGACGACCACGCCGCCCGCGATCAGGGTCAGCGTCACGCCGAGCGAGATCAGCGGGTCCGGCTTGCCGACGAACTGGGTGTAGAAGATCTTGCCCCCGATGAAGACCAGCACCAGCGCCAGCGCGTATTTCAGGTAACGGAAGCGGTGGACCATCGCTGCCAGCGCGAAGTAGAGCGCGCGCAGGCCGAGGATGGCGAAGATGTTGCTGGTGTAGATGATGTAAGGGTCGGTGGTGATGGCGAAGATCGCCGGCACGCTGTCCACCGCAAAGATCAGGTCGGCGAACTCGACCATCATCAGCGCCAGGAACAGCGGCGTGGCGTGCAGCGCGCTCCGCCCGTCCGGCCCCGCCTCGCGCACGAAGAACGTCTGGCCGCGGAAGCCGTCGGTGATCCGCAGGTGACGGTTCAGGAAGCGCAGCGCCGGGTTGCCGGCGAGGTCCGGCTCCTTGTCCACGGCGAACAGCATCTTCACGCCGGTGAGCAGCAGGAAGGCGCCGAAGACGTAGAGCACCCAGTGGAACTCGCTGACCAGCGCGGCCCCGGCGGCGATCATCAGGCCGCGCATCACGATCACGCCCAGGATGCCCCAAAACAGCACACGGTGCTGGTAGGCGCGCGGGACCGCGAAGTAGGTGAAGATCAGCGATATGACGAAGACGTTGTCGAGCGACAGGCTCTTTTCGATGAAGAAGCCCGTGTAGTACTGCGCCGCCGCGGTGTCGCCCATCGACCACCAGATCCAGCCGCCGAACAGCAGGGCGACGGCGATGTAGAAGGCGGAGAGGCGGAGGCTTTCCTTCACGCCGATCTCGCGGTCACGGCGGTTGAGGATGCCGAGGTCGAAGGCCAGCAGGGCCAGGACGAGGCCGACGAAGGTCAGCCAGACCCACGCCGGCTTTCCCATGAACTCGAGAAAGACGGGTGCGATAAGGGAATCCATAACAAGACCCACTTGATTGCGCTGCGTCTGCAGTGAATTCAAGCGGGATCCGACATCACGGCTGACGCCTCAGCCGTCAGAGGGGCCCGGACCCGAACGCCACGCAAATGGTGTTGCCGATTGTCCGTTCAAGAACCGCGTCCCGCGAGTCGATCAACTTTTGCCGCAGAACTTCCTTCCTTTGGCGATCATGGCGCACCGTCGAACCGAGATGGACGGTCTTTTTGATGCATCCAGGCCACAGTGAAGGCAAGAATTCATAACTGGCGATACACTTAGGGTTGCTTTCCCGTCCATCTCTCTTGTGCCGATGGATTCGATCTGCCAAGAACACGGGAAAATCCACACGCGCGAAGGCGCCAGGAGTTCCGCATGAACCAAGCCGAGCTCATCGAGACCATCGCGACCAACGCCGGCATCCGCAAATCCGATGCGGCGAAGGTCGTGCAGTCGGTGTTCGAAGGCATTTCCTCGGCGCTCGCCCGCGGCGAGGAGGTGCGCCTTGCCGGGTTCGGCATTTTCGAGGTGGCCGAGCGCGCCGCCCGCGAGGGGCGCAACCCGCGCACCGGCGAGGCGGTGCAGATCGCCGCGTCCAAGGCGCCGCGGTTCAAGCCGGCCAAGCAATTGCGCGACGTGGTGAACGTCTGATCGACATCGCCCAATCCAAGGCCGTTCCAAAACGGCCGACTCACAGGGGAACGGAGCTGAACGCGGCCATGACCATCGAAGCATCGGAATTGCAGGCCCTGACCGCCAAGGTCGTCTCGGCCTATGTCGGCAACAACACGGTGCCGGTCTCCGACCTGCCGGCGCTGATCCTGAACGTTCAGGCGGCCTTCAACGGCCTGGGCGAGGAAAAGGCCGCGCCGGCCAAGGCCGAACTGGTCCCCGCGGTGCCGATCAAGAAGTCGGTCACCCCGGAATACATCATCTGTCTTGAGGACGGAAAGAAGCTGAAGATGCTGAAGCGGCATCTCAAGACCGTCTACGACATGTCCCCGGACGACTACCGCGCCAAGTGGAGCCTGCCGGCGGAATATCCGATGGTTGCCCCGAACTACGCCAAGGCCCGGTCGGAAATGGCCACCAAGCTCGGCTTGGGCCGCAAGCGGGTCGCGCAGGACTGACCCCCTGCCCTTCACCCGGCGGCCGACCGATCCGGTGGTTTACAGCGGGCGCGTCCCCAGGATGCGCCCTTTTTGTTTAAAGCGTTCCGTCAACGATCGTCCGGCAGCACCGTGTCCCCGTGCCCCAGTGGACGCTGCATCAGGACGCTGTCCACCCAGCGCCCGAACTTGAATCCAACCGACCTCAGCAGGCCCGCTGATTCGAAACCCAGACTCCGGTGCAGGCCGATGGACGCCGCGTTGCCGCTGTCGCCGATCACCGCGAGCATCTGGCGGCACCCCGCCGCCGCGCAGCGGTCGATCACCGCCGCGAGCAAGGCCCGCCCGGCACCGCGGCCTGTGCAGTCCGGGTCGAGATAAATCGAATCCTCAACGCTGTAGCGGTAGGCGGTGCGCAGCCGGTAAGGTCCGGCATAGGCGTATCCTATGACCCGCCCGTCCATCTCCGCAACGACATAGGGCATGCCCCGGGCCAGCACGTCGTCCCGCCGGCGGGCAAGCTCCTCCGGACCGGGAGGCACCTCCTCGAAGCTGGCCGTGCCGGTCAGGACATGGTGGGTGTAGATCGCGTGGATGCGCGGCAGATCGTCGGTCCGGCTGTCGCGGATGTGCATGAGGGGGCCTCTCGCCTTGTTCGGACCTGGAATAGCACGTCCGCAACCTGGGAGAACACCGGCCTCGCCGGGGCGGGACCGCGCTTCACCGCGCACCCCTGAAGAACGTCATATGCCCTGTAGCGCGCGCCATTAGCCTGTATGGCCAGAGCTTATGCAGAGGATAAAGCCGTATGGCCGAGTGATGACCAAGCGGAGAGAACCGCATCTGCCTTAACTCCAAACGAAAATCGTCATCTTTTCGCCAATCTTCCAAAAGTTCTTCCGATCTTTTCGGCATTCATAAGGCCCGAATAGTCCGGACATAGGCCAAAAAATATTGCTGCACCGCCGTTTCAAGGCTTGATCCAACTTGGAGGTGGCGGCACAGTATCAATGTCTGATTGACGTGTTCCCGGATAATTTCGGCAAATCCCCCACAAAAAAAATGCCGAAACGGTGGGCGTCTGCGAACGGCCATCGAAAGGGTTCCACGGCAAGGGACGGTGGAGCGTTGGAGAGAGGAGGCCGGTGTGCTCAAGAAACTCCTGACTGGTGAAAACGCCAGCCTGACCCGCTATGTCGAGGAGTCGAAGCGGTTCCCCATCCTGGCCCCCGACGAAGAGCGCGAGCTCGCCGTCGCCTGGCGTGACCGCGGGAACGGCCATGCGCTGGAACGTCTGGTGGGCAGCCACCTGCGGCTGGTCATCAAGATCGCCCGCGGCTTCGGCGGCTACGGCCTGCCGCTGCCCGACCTCGTCGCCGAAGGCAATGTTGGCCTGATGCAGGCCGCGCAGAAGTTCGATCCGGAGCGCGGCTTCCGTTTCGCGACTTACGCCACCTGGTGGATCCGCGCCTCCATCCAGGAATACATCCTGCACAGCTGGTCGCTGGTGAAGATGGGCACGACCGCTGCCCAGAAGAAGCTGTTCTTCAACCTGCGCCGCCTGAAGAGCCAGATGCAGGAGCTGGAGCAGGGCGACCTGTCCCCCTCGACCGTCACCGCCATCGCCACCGAGCTGGACGTGCCGGAGCAGGAGGTGGTGGAGATGAACCGCCGGCTCTCGTCCAACGACAGCTCGCTCGACGCCGCCCTGTCCAGCGACGGTGAGACCAACTGGCTGGAACTCCTGGCCGACGACCGCCCGACGCAGGAGAGCGTGATTGCCGACGCCGACGAGCTGGCCCTGCGCCGCCGGCTGGTCGGCCAAGCCCTGGAGCGGCTGGACGACCGCGAGCGCCGCATCCTGTTCGAGCGCCGCCTGAAGGAGGATCCGTCGACCCTGGAGTCGCTGAGCCAGCAGTTCTGCGTGTCGCGCGAGCGGGTGCGCCAGATCGAGGTGCGCGCCTTCGAAAAGCTGCAGAAAGCCGTCCTCAGCGCCGCCCAGGCTCTGCGCCGCGCCCCGGCCCACATGGCTGCCTGATGTAGACGAACAGTCGAAGTCCACGGCGGCCCACTACATACCGGCGGATGCCAAACGGCTCCGCCGGTTTTCTATTTTTATCAGCGTTTAATGATTTGCCGGCCTGCGACAACTCTGCCGGTTTCCACACCGATCATAACCCTCCATAGTGCCGCCCGCAGGTTAGTTACTTTGCATTAAAAACAAATTGCGCTAATCTGATGCGGTCCTATTTTCGCGGGGAAGTCGATCCATGTCGCATTCTGCCCAGACGCAATCCATTCTCGACCGAATCTCCTTTTTGCGAATCGACGAACCCACGAAGGCCATCCTTCGGGACTTCCAACCTTATCTCGCCCAGCGCATCGACCAGATCCTCGAGGAATTCTACGAATACCTGCGCGCCGTTCCCCAGGTCGCGACGCTGCTCGCCAATCCGACGGTGGTCAGCCGGGCGCGCGACATGCAAAAGCAGCATTGGCTGAAGAACGTCTTCACCGGCACCTTTGACGACGCCTACATGGCGCAGGTGCTGAAGATCGGGCAGGCCCACCAGCGCATCGGCCTGGAGCCGCGCTGGTACACCGGCGCCTACTGCTTCACCCTGAACAAGCTGATCGACCTCGCCTATCAAGTCTACCGCAAGAAGCCGGAGAAGCTCGCCCAACTCATGCAGGCGATCAACAAGGCGGTCTTCCTCGACATGGATCTGGCGACCTCGGTCTATGTCGACCTGAACACCGCCGCGATCATCTCGCGCGAGTTGGGGACCACCGCCGACTCGTTCGAACGCGAGGTGAAGAGCGTGGTGCAGGCCGTGGCCTCCGCCGCGCACCAGCTCCAGGGCACCGCCCAGAACATGAGCCGCACCGCCGAGGAAACCAGCGCGCAGTCCACCCAGGTCGCGGCCGCCGCGGAGGAGGCCTCCGTCAACATCCAGACCGTCGCCGCGGCGGCGGAGGAACTGACCGCCTCCATCGGTGAGATCAGCCATCAGGTGACCCAGTCGGCCGCCATCGCCGGAGAGGCCATGTCGCAGGCGGAGCGCACCAACACCACGGTGCAGGGACTGGCCGACGCCGCCAGCCGCATCGGTCAGGTGGTGAAGCTGATTCACGACATCGCCAGCCAGACCAACCTCCTCGCCTTGAACGCGACCATCGAGGCGGCCCGCGCCGGCGAGGCCGGCAAGGGTTTCGCCGTCGTGGCGTCGGAGGTGAAGAGCCTCGCCAACCAGACCGCAAAAGCGACGGAGGAGATCAACTCCCAGATCGGCGCGGTCCAGGGAGCGACCCAGGACGCGGTACTCGCCATCCGCTCGATCTCGGAAACCATCGCGCGGATCAACGACATTTCGACCTCCATCGCCTCGGCCATGGAGGAGCAGGGCGCCGCCACCACCGAGATCGCCCGCAACGTCCAGCAGGCCTCGATCGGCACGCGCGAGGTCAGCGAGACCATCGTCCGAGTCAATTCCTCGGCGTCGGACACGGGGTCGGAGGCGCGCAGCGTCCTCTCCGCAACGAACGAGTTGTCCGTTCATTCGAACAATCTGCGGGCCGAGGTCGACCGCTTCCTGGCGCGGGTCCGGGCCGGCTGATCACTGGAACAATGTGCGGCCGGCGGCCTGAGAGAGTGCCGCCGGCTGTTTGGAACACCCGATCCGCTGTTTTAAAAAGGCGGGCGTCGCATCAGAGAACGGTGCGAAGAACCGTATCGCTGATCTTGAGCTTCGCCGCGGTGGCGGCCGAACGGATGTCGTCGAGCGACCGCCAGTGACTGCGACCGCCAATGGTGGTCAGGGCACCATTCTGCATCGCCACGAAAAGGCCGGTGCGCCCCAGGTTGACAATTTTGATCATCGCACGCCCTCCCCTGTCTCTGGGCGCCGTCCCTCGGCATGAGGGTCTCGCGCCGTCACCGCACGGGCATCTTTGCGCCCTATAACGTTTAGAGACTTATCAAGAGGCGTCCCGATCCGTCAACAAGGCTTATCGTCATATCCTAAAGGTTGTTTATAGCGACGATGAGGATCGTTTTTACGCGCAACTTTTCACAATTTTTCCTTTGCTCCAGGCGTCGTGGACCGGCTTTGCCCGCTAAGACTTTCATCGGACGGGGGGAACGCTGCCTGCGCCGGCCCGTTCACTCCGTCAGATGGTTTGAAGTCCGGAGGAGGAATGGACGCCGCCACCGCGTCGCAGGATGTCATCAGCCTGCCCGTCGCAATTCGCCCGGCCTGCCGGACCGATCTGCCGGATCTCGAATGGTTCGGGCTGCACACGCCGCACCGGGAAATCCTCGCCACGGCGTTCCGCGCCCAGGAACGCGGAAGCGGCGCGCTTCTGGTGGCGGAGGTCAACGGCTTTCCCGCCGGCCAGATCTGCATCGATTTCCAGCGCAAGCGGCATCTGCGTCGCGCCACGCTGTGGGCGTTGCGGGTGTTCCAGCCCTTCCGCAATCGGGGAATCGCCACGCGGCTGATGGCCGCCGCCGAGGGCACCGCGCTCGACCACGGCTATTCGGAGGCGGAGCTGGGCGTGGACCGGGACAACCCTGGGGTACTCGCCTTCTACGAGCGGCTGGGGTACGAGTTGCGCGGCACCGAACGGGGACGTTATTCCTACCGCACCCCGGCCGGCGAGCTGGTTCAGGTTCCCATCGATCAGTGGATCATGCGCAAGCCGCTGCTCCGGCAGGCGGCGTGGCAGACCGGAGCCGGCTTCGCACCGGTTATTCCGCCGCCAGCGCTATGAGCCGGGCCGGACGGCGCCGCGGCAGACGGATGCGCGCGCCGTCCAGGATGTCCGCCAATTCCCGCGCGGAATCCGCGGCCATGGTCAGGGCGACCAGGGGAAGCCAGCGGTCGAACACCTGGATCGTCACGTCGCCTTCCCCGGCCTGCATGGCGGCCAGCGCATCCAGAACCGCCATCTCGTCCATCCCGACCCGCGAGCAGGTGGGGCAACGGAAGGCCGGCCGACCGGCGTTGGTCACGGCGAACGTGCCCAGCAGCGCGAACAGCGGCAGAAGAGCCGACGAGGGCACGCCGGCCACGCCAAAGCTGGCCCGCATGGCGGCCATCCCGCCGGCGGTGCCATGACGGAACCACTGCCGGAAGCCGGTCAGCAGCGCGCGCTCCGCCGTCGTCAGATCGGACACCGTCCAGGGGGACAGCCTCCCCTCGCCCACCGAATCGCACATATCGACCCCTCCCGACTGAAGTGACGGAACCGACCTTAGACGATCCGCGTCAGAATTGCGAGTCATTCGCATTTGCATCTTTGGGACTTTCTGACGCAGAGCTGGTCCGGCGCCCGGAGGCTGTGACAACGCTCCGTGACGACGCCCCGCGCGGTTCGATGGAAAGGTTGGGTTAACCATATTCCGGGACCCTCTCCACGCCGCAGACAGGAGCGTGGAAGGATGAAGCGGACAGTCGGACAGGCGCTGCTCGGATTGGTGGTGGCGTTGACGATGCTCGGGGCGGCGCAGCCGGCGGCGGCCCAGATTCACCTGAATCCGGCCTATGGCGACGGCACCCTGCTCGGCCCGACGGCGGCCCGCGGCGCGGTGGTGTGGAGCCACGGGCGGTCGGTGGACGTGGAGGATTCGAACGCGCCCACGCCCCTCTACATGAAGACCATGAAGGACGCTGGGTGGGACGTGTTCCGGCTCGACCGCATGCGGGTCAGCGACACGCTGCCGAACAGCTCCCGCGCGCTGGCGGGCTACGCCGACCAGTTGAAGGACCGCGGCTACCGCAAGGTCGTGCTGACCGGCCAGTCCTTCGGCGCCTTCCTCTCGCTGATGGCCGCCGGGCAGAGCGACCGGGTGGACGCCGTCGTCGGCACCGCTCCCGCCGCCTTCGGCAACTTCTCGGACTCCTACGACAGCTTCCGCGACAACGCCGCTCAGCTCTGGCCGATCCTGCGCGGGATCCACAGCGCGCGGGTGATGCTGTTCTTCTTCCACGGTGACGATTTCGACCCCGGCGGGCGCGGGGAGTCGGCGCGCGGCATCCTGTCCTCGCGCGGACTGGACCACATCGTGGTCGATCAGCCGGCGCTGCTGACCGGCCACGGCGCCGCGACGACCGGCATGTTCGTCCGGCGCTTCGGCTCCTGCATCCTGCGCTTCGCCGAGGCGCCGCCGCGCCGGGACGACCCGTCCTGCGACGAATCCTGGGGCCGCACGCCGAGCGCCGAGCTGATGCGGGCCGCGGCGCCGGAGCCGCGCACCGGCAGCGGCACCTCCTCCCCGGCCGGGACCGGCGCCCGCTCCTTCCTCGGCGTCTGGTACGGCGCCTACATCAACGGGCGGGAAATCGCGCTGGCGGTGGACCGGGTCGATGGCGACGCCGTCTACGCCGACTATGTGCTGGGGCCGGGCATGGAGGCCGACCAGCCGATGGAGCGCGCCCAGCGCAAGGGCCGCATCGAAAACGGCGAGCTGGTCTTCGACGAGAAGGGGCGCAACGTGCTGCGCTACAGCGTGCGGACGGACGGGCGCCTGTCCGCCACATGGCTGGACCGCTCCGGCAAGGGCCGTCTGGAGACGACCCTCCGCCGGATGGACTGAGCAATCATAAGGCGGGCGATCAGAGCCGGCGGGCGAGCGCCAGCAGGCCACCGGCGCCGATCATCAAGCCGCCGGTCAGGCGGTTGAGCGTGCGGGCGGCGGACCCGCTGGTCAGGCGGGCGCCGATGCTGTTGCCGCCGGTGGCGTAGGCCATGATCCAGCCGAACTCGATCACCACCATGATCGCCACCAGGGCGACGAGCTGCGGCATCAGCGGGGCCGCCGGGTCGATGAATTGCGGAAACAGCGCGGCCATGAAGACCAGCGCCTTCGGGTTGCTGAAGGCGACGAGCAGACCGCGCAGGAACAGACGATGGGCCGGAGCCTCCTCCACCGCCGCGGCACCGCTGACGCGCGGCGAGCCGTCCGGCACCGGCGCCCGCCACGCGGCGATGCCGAGCCAGGTCAGATAGGCCACGCCCGCCCATTTCACCGCCTGAAAGGCCGGCTCCGATGCCGCCAGCAGGGCACCGAGGCCGAGCACCGACAGGGTGGCCATCGTCGTCAGCGCCACGCACATGCCGAGCCCGCCCCAGGCCGCCCGGCGGACGCCGTAGCGCAGGCCGAGGCTCATCGCCAGCAGCATGTTGGGGCCGGGAGTCATCGACAGCACGAAGGCCGTCGCGAAGAAGAATCCGAGAGTCTGCCAGTTCATCGCCGTCATCCGAAGAGAGCCCGCGATGTCACCACGACGCGCGCCCTCTGGCAAACGCCGCCTGCGCAAGGCTGGTCAACGCCGCTTCGCATCGCGTGGAACCGGTTCGCGGTAATCCCACGGCGGCGTGCGCAGCCACTCCTCCAGGCTGCCCGGCGCCGCTCGGCTCTTCGGTTCCGGCCGCTCGGCCGACTGGATGGGGTCCGGAGGCTTCGCGCCGAGAAGCGCGCCCGGCCACACCCGCCCGTCGCGGTCGACCCGCGCCCGGTAGCGCAACCCCATGGAGGCGACGAACACCCCCTCCCCGGTCGGACGCCCGAACGCGAAGATCCCCTCATAGCGGTGGCCGTCCGGCAGGGTCAGCGTCCCCATGCCGGTGGCGAGGCCATGACGGAAGCGGCCCTGGAAAAGTGTCCCGTCCGTGCTCCCGCGGCGCCCCGGCCCCTCGGCCCGGCCGTCGACGAAGACCGCCTCGATCCAATCGGCCTCGCCCCAGGCGACCTCGGCTTGGTCCGCCGGCGTCGCCCCACCGAACATTTCAAGAACACCAGCGCCATGGGCGAAACCGTTGCGGCAGGCGCCAGTCCAGCGGACGGACTTCCCCCGGCTGGGATCGGAATCGCGGATGCGGCAACCGCCTACCGGATCGGTCAGAATCCGTTCCGCCGTGTGCCGCTCCTTCCCATGGACAGGGCACGAGAACAATGCGCCCAACGACAGGGCCAGTCCGGTGAGCAGAAGCCGGGTTCGCACGATCGGACACTCCGCATGCGCGCACAGCTTGGCGCGGGAGCGGATCCAACCACCGTGAGGAGGGCGCCGTCTGTGCCCTGCGTCTCACCTCACGCCGGTTTCGTCCAGCGGGCCGCCGCCTGGTCGTCGGACTGCTTGGCCTCCACCCAGCGCTCGCCCTCCGGGGTGGCTTCCATCTTCCAGAAGGGCGCCTTGGTCTTCAGCCAGTCGATCAGGAAATGGCAGCTTTCGAAGGCCGCCTCGCGGTGGGCGCTGGCGGTGGCGACCAGCACGATCTGGTCGCCCGGCTCCAACCGCCCGTAGCGGTGGATGATCAGCGCGTCGTCGAGCGGCCAGCGCTCCCGCGCCTCCGCCTCGATCGCCTCCAACTGCCTCTCGGTCATGCCGGGATAATGCTCCAGCGTCATGGCGCTGACGGACTCGCCGCCGGCCATGTCGCGGACCAGCCCGACGAAGAGGGTCACCCCACCGATGCCGGTCTTGCCGCCGGTCATCGCGGCCAGCTCCGCGCCGACGTCGAAATCCTCGCTCTGAACCTTCACCGTCACGGCAACACGTCCTTCCTCAGCCGCCGGTCACCGGCGGGAACAGGGCCACCTCGTCGCCGGGGCCGACCGGGTGGTCGTAGGGCACATGCTCCTGGTTCACCGCCACCTTGACCACCGTGCTGTTGGCGAGCGCGTCGGCGTGCTTCGGGCTGCGGGTCTTCAGCCACGCCACCAGGGCGCCGACGTCGCGGACCTCCGCCGGCAGGTCCACCGTCTCGGTCGCCACGCCGATCTTGGTGCGCAGCCAGGCGAAATAGAGGATCTTCATCACCGAACCTCACTGAAAGGCAGGAATTCCACGATCATCCCCGGTTCGACGCGGGTGATCTCTTCCGGCAGTTCGACGAGTCCGTCGGACTCGACCATCGACGACAGGATGCCCGCCCCGTCGCGCGGGTGCTTGACCGCGGTCAAAACCCCGTCGGCGGCGCGGGCGAGCGTGGCCCGCACATACTCGCGTCGCCCCGCCTTCTTCTTGTAGGTGAAGCCGGCGCGCAGCGGGAACAAGGCGGGCGCCTCGTCCGCCGCCCCCATCAGCCGCAGCAGGATCGGGCGGGCGATGCGCAGGAAGGTGACCATCACCGCCACCGGGTTGCCCGGCAGGCCGACGAAGACCGCGCTCCCGGCCGTGGCGTTGACCGTGCCCAAGGCCACCGGACGCCCCGGCTTGATCGCCAGCCGCCAGAAATGAAGCCCGCCCAGAGCCTCAACCGCCGCCTTGACGTGGTCTTCCTCGCCGGTGGACATGCCGCCGGAGGTGATGAGGACGTCGTGAGTCTCCGCCGCGTCGGCCAGGGCGCCGCGAACGGCGTCGAGCCGGTCGGGCAGGATCCCCAGATCGGTCACGGTGCAGCCGAGTTGGCACAGCGAAGCGATGAGGGCGAAGCGGTTGGCGTCGTAGATGCAGCCGGCCTCCAGCGGCACGCCCGGCTCCCGCACCTCGTCGCCGGTGGAGAAGACGGCGACGCGCAGGGCGGTGCGCACCGTCACCTCCCGCCGTCCCAGCGAGGCGAGCAGGCCGATGTCCTCCGCCCGCAGCCGGCGTCCGGCGGTCAGGACGGTGCTCCCCCGCGCCATGTCCTCGCCGGCGCGGCGGCGGTTGGCGCCGCGGCGGATGCCGGGGGGAATGGCGACCGTGCCCTCACCCGCCGTGCAATCCTCCTGCATCAGCACGGTGTCGAAGCCCTCGGGCATCGGGGCGCCGGTGAAGATTCGCACCGCCTCGCCGCGCCGTCCCGGACGGTCCAGCGCGTGGCCGGCGGCGACGCGCGCCGTGACCGGCAGCAGCGTGGCCGCGTCGGGCGTCAGGTCGTCGAAGAACACCGCGTAGCCGTCCACCGCCGAATTGTCGTGCGGCGGCACGTTGAACGGGGCGACGACGTCCTCGGCCAGCGCGTGGCCCAGCGCGTCGGCAAGACCGATCCGGCGGGTCTCCGTGACGGGGTGGAGGCGACCGGAGAGAAGCTCCAGCGCCCGGTCCACCGCCATCATCTCCCCGCCGAAGGCGAAGCAATCGTCGCTAAGCTGAGCCATCGCTCCACTCCACCCCCGCACACCGCAACCCGGCCGCCTTGCTCCGGCGTGCCGCCGCCTCAGACAGCCTGCCCCGTCGCGCCACAACGGTCCAGCGCGCAACGCGCAATGATGAAGGCGGCAATGCCCTCCTCGTCGCTCAGGTCGAAGACGGGCACCTTGGCGTCCGGCACCGGCCCGTCGCTGGCGATCGCGACGATGCTCGGATCGTCCAGCGCGATCAGCGGCTTGCCCACCGAGGCGCGCCACACCTCGATCTTTTCGTGGGGCTCGCGCTTGAACCCCTCGATCAGCAGCAGATCGACCGGCGACATCTTCGGCAGAAGCTCGGCCAGCGACAGCTCCGGCTCGTCGTTCCGGATCTCGTGCATCAGCGCCCAGCGGCGGGGCGAGCTGACCAGAACCTCCGTGGCGCCGGCCTCGCGGTGGTTGTGGCTGTCCTTGCCGCGATGATCGATGTCGAAGCCCTTGTGCGCGTGCTTCATGGTCGAAACGGTCAGGCCGTGCCGGATCAGCGCCGGGATCAGGCGAACGATCAGCGTCGTCTTGCCGCTGCCGCTCCACCCCGTCAGGCCGAACATCTTCATGGAAGCCCCTATCCTCCGCCTTGCCGCCCATCGCCGCGCGGGCGTTCCACGGTCACATAGCAGAAACACACGGGCATGCGAACGGACAAACCGGAATGGCCGCCCGCTCTGCCATGTGCCGGAAAACTGATGCCGGAAAACAGGTCCCGGAAAAGAACGGACCGCTGGTAAAGCGACTCAGCCCGGCGTGCGGGCCGGATTGCCCGGGGCGCCCTTTTGCGGCTTCGCCGGCTGGTGGGCCATCATGTGCTTCAGCCCGGCGCGCATGTAATCCCAGCCGGTGACGAAGGTGAGGATCGCCGCCACCCACAGGCCCAGCGTGCCGATCAGCGTGACCGGAAGGTGGACCGGGCCATAGTCGCCGACGATCAGAAAGCCGATCGCCACCATCTGGATCGTCGTCTTCCACTTGGCCATCCAGGTGACCGGCACCCCGACGTTCAGCCCGGCCAGATACTCGCGCAGGCCGGACACCAGCACCTCGCGCAGCAGGATGACCACGGCGGCCAGCACCGACAGCCCGGACAGCCTGGCGAAGGCGACCAGCATGATCAGCGTCGCGGCGACCAGCAGCTTGTCCGCGATCGGATCGAGGAACTTGCCGATGACGCTTTCCTGCTCCCAGGCGCGGGCCAGATAGCCGTCGAACCAGTCGGTGATGCAGGCCGCGGCGAACAGGGCGCAGGCCGTGTAGGCGGCCCACGCCTCCGGCACGTAGAACAACCCGACCACGACGGGGATCACCGCGATGCGCGACAGGGTGAGCAGGTTCGGCAGGCTGGTCAGCATCGGTCGCAACTCTGGAATCGGGGGGAAACGCGCGGCGGGCGGCGTCATTCTAACCGTCTGAATGGAAATGATCGTATATCTTTTTCGCCACTGTCTTGCTGATCCCTTCGACCGACTCCAAATCCGCCAGTCCGGCGCGGGAGACGGCGACGGCGCTCCCGAAATGGTGAAGGAGGGCCTTCTTGCGGCTGGGTCCGATTCCGGGAATCTCGTCGATCATCGATTTGCCCAACGCCTTGGTGCGCTTCGCACGATGGGTGCCGATGGCGAAGCGGTGCGCCTCGTCCCGCAGCCGTTGCAGGAAATAGAGCACCGGGTCCCGCATTTCCAGCTGGAACGGCGCGCGGTCCGGCATGAAGAAGCGCTCCCGCCCGGCGTCACGGTCCGGTCCCTTGGCGATGCCGACCAGCGTCACGTCGTCGATCCCCAGATCGGCCAGCACGCCCAGCGCCATGTTGAGCTGCCCGATGCCGCCGTCAATCAGCACCAGATCGGGCCAGGTGCCCTGCGTCCGCTCCGGGTCTTCCTTGATCGCCCGGCCGAAGCGGCGGGCCATGACCTCGCGCATCATCGCGAAGTCGTCGCCGGCGGCGCCCTCGGTCTTGATGTTGAACTTCCGGTAGGCGTTCTTAATGAAGCCCTCCGGCCCGGCGACGATCATCGCGCCGATGGCGTGGGCGCCCTGGACGTGGGAGTTGTCGTAGACCTCGATCCGCTGCGGCGGGCCGTCCAGCCCGAAGACCGTCGCCACCCCGTCGAGCAGCCGCGCCTGCGACGAGCTTTCGGCCAGCCGCCGCCCGTGGGCCTCGCGCGCGTTGGTCAGGGCGTGCTCGACGATGCGCCGCTTGTCGCCCCGCTTGGGCGCGGCCAGCTCCACCCGATGGCCGGCGCGCAGCGCCAGGGCCTCGGTCAGCAACTCCTGCTCCGGCAGGTCATGGCTGACCAGGACGAGGCCGGGGGCCGCCTTGTTCTCATAGAACTGGGCGATGAAGGCGGCCAGCACCTCCGGTGTCTCAGCGCTCTTGTCGTGGCTGGGGAAATAGGCGCGGTTGCCGTAGTTGCGCCCGCCGCGGAAGAAGAACACCTGCACGCAGGTCATCCCGCCCTCGGCGTAGGCGGCGATCACGTCGGCGTCCTCGACCACCCCCTCGACATTGATGTCCTGGTGCGCCTGCACCGCGGTCAGCGCCCGGATGCGGTCGCGGTAGCGGGCGGCGGTCTCGTAGTCGAGATTCTCCGCCGCCCTGCTCATCTCCGCGACGAACTCCGTCTGGATGTCCCGGCTCTTGCCCGACAGGAAGGCGCGCGCCTGATCGACCTGAGCCTGATACTCCGCCGGGCTGACCCGCTCCACGCAGGGCGCGGTGCAGCGCTTGATCTGGTACTGCAGGCAGGGCCGGGTGCGCGCGGCGAACACCGTGTCGGCGCAGTTGCGCAGCAGGAAGGCGCGCTGGAGCGCCGTGATCGTCCGGTTGACCGCCCCCGCCGAGGCGAAGGGGCCGAAATAGTCGGCGTCGCGCGACCGCGCCCCGCGGTGCTTGGTCAGCTGCGGGTAATCGTGGTCCTTGGTGATCATGATGTGCGGGAAGGTCTTGTCGTCCCGCAGAAGCACGTTGTAGCGCGGCATCAGCCGCTTGATCAGGTTCGATTCGAGGAGCAGCGCCTCGACCTCGGTGTGGGTCGTGACGAACTCCATGGTCTCCGTCTCCGAGACCATGCGCTGCAGCCGCACGGGCAGACGGTTGACCTGGGTGTAATTGAACACCCGCCGCTTCAGGTTCTTGGCCTTGCCGACATAAAGCACGGCCCCGTCGCCCGCCAGCATGCGGTAGACGCCGGGCGTCTGCGGCAGGGTCTTCAGATGCTCGCGGATCACCTCCGCCCCCCGGGCGAGGTCAGCGGGGCGCCGGCGCGCGCGCGGCGCGGCCTCCGGAGCATCGGTGCCGGGAGCATCGCTGCCGGGAGCGTCGGCGCCGTCCGTCTCCGGGAGGACGAGGTCCGTTGGGGTGTCTGCGGTGTCGTCCATGTCTCGAATGTCGTCGGGTTCCGGGAATGGATCAACCACCCCCTGTCCTGAATGGTTAAGACGAACGACACACCCATCGGCGGTCATTCATCGGGATATCCACGACTCCTGTGGATAAGTGTGTCGATAACCCAAGAGTTACCCCAACGGAACCAAGGCGCCCCAAGGGATTCGAAAGCTATGCACAAAAATTGAGCATTTCTGCTAAGTTATTGTTTTTCCTGACATCGCTTTGAGTCAATACGGCAGTTTGGCGCTGCGACGCTAATTTTCCGGATCGTGCAAACAGCCCCTTGCGCCGATGAGGCCGGATGTGTACAACGCGCGGTCCTCTTGCCGGGGTGCCCGACCGTTCCGGGCACCGGCCGCCGAACGGCATAGCGTCGCCGCGCCGAACCGCCTATTCCGTCGGAACGAATCCCAGGGACGGCTGCGCCCATCCCAGATGCTCCCCTCCGTCCAGCGCGACCATCTGGCCGGTGACCGACGGCGCGTCGATGAGAAAGCGCAGGGCCGCGCAGATCTCGTCCGGCGAGGGGCCGCGCTTCAGCGGGGTCGCTTCACGCTGCGCTGCGAACTCCTCGTCGGTCTGCCGCACATTCTTCAACGTCGGTCCCGGCCCGATCGCGTTGACCCGGATGCACGGTGCAAGCGCCATGGCAAGCGTCTGGGTCAGGGTCCACAATCCAGCCTTCGACAGGGTATAGGAGATGAAGTGCGGGGTGAGGTTCCACACCCGCTGGTCGATCATGTTGACGATCAACCCCTCCATGTCGCCCGGCACCTGCGCGGCGAAGGCTTGGCTCAGCACGAAGGGCGCGCGGAGATTCGCCTCCATGTGACGATCCCAGGACTCGCGGGTCACATCCCCCACTTCATCCCGCTCAAAGCAGGAGGCGTTGTTGACCAGCAGGGACAGCGCGCCCAGCCGCTCGACGGCTTCGGGCACCAGCGCCTGCACGTCCAGTTCACGCTCCAGGTCGGCCTGAAGCGCCACGGCGACGCCGCCCTGCCCGACGATGTGCGTCACCACCGCGTCGGCCTCGCTGCGGGAATGCCCGAAATGCACCCCCACGCGCCAGCCACGCGCCGCGAGATCGAGCGCAATGGCGCGTCCGATCCGCTTTCCCGCCCCGGTGACCAGGGCCGCTTTCCTCTTGATCTCCACCATGCCGCCATAGGTACCCTGCCACCCGTTCCGGTCAAGGGGGTTCCCTTCGGGTCAAGCTCCGGACCGGCAAAAGACGCGCGGAGCGGGACGGGCCATGCTGAGAGAAGCCTTCGAGTATCTGACGACGCCCTGCCCGCCGCTGGCCCGCCGCTACGGCTATCTGGCAGAAATGGTGGCCCTCGGGGCGCGCCACCGGCGCCAGCGGCGGGCCTGGGCGCCGCACGTCGACTCCTGCCGCCGTTTCGTCCAGGACGCCGTTGGGCGGGCGCCGCGGGGCGGGCGGGCCCTGGTGGCCGGGTCCGGCCTGTTGATCGAGGTTCCGCTGCCGGTCCTTGCCGAGCGATTCGGCGAAGTGGTGCTGATCGACATGCTGCACAGCCGTTCCGTTCGCCGTCAGGCGCGGCGCCACCCCAACGTTCGCCTGCTCACCCTCGACGTCACCGGAACGCTGGCGCCGCTGGACGCCGCCCTCTCCAGCGGTTCACCGCTTCCATCGCCGTCGCCGCCCGACCTGCCGGGGGAACGCTTCGCTTTCGCACTGTCCTGCAATCTCCTGTCGCAGCTTCCCCTGCTGCCCCTGGACGCCATCGACCGCAAGGCACCGACCATCCCCTGGGCGGAACGCGAGCGGTTTGCTCGAAGTCTGGCGCAGACGCATCGCTCCTGGCTGGCCCGCGTCGCCGAACAGGCAAGTCTCTTCACCGATACAGAAAGTCTTTGGCTGGAAGGCGGAGCGGTCCGGGAGCGCGAGGACTCCCTGTGGGGGCTCGACCTTCCCGCTCCGGACCAATCCTGGGATTGGGACATCGCCCCCGCCCCGGAAGAGGACCGCCGGCGCAGCCTGCGTCACCGGGTTGGCGCGTGGTTCACTCTTCCGGTTCCGGCCTGTCCAGCCCCAACTGGGCCCTGACGGCGTGGCAGGCGTCGCTCCCCGCGGTGAACTCACGGCAGACCAAAGGGCGGTGCTCGTAGACGCTGCAGAAGACGGATTCGCCGAGGGTTCCCATCAAGGCGGCGCAGCGGTTGCCGTTGCACCGCATGCGGCCGTCCTCCTTCAGATGCTCCATGATGCCGTCGCCATCCCAATCGCCGATGAAGGTCGGCCATTCCCAGGAATAGGCGCAGCAGCCCCCGCAGCTTTCGCAATCCGGTACGTCGTCCTCCGCCAGCATCACTTTCCCCTTTTCGCCTCATCCATATCCGTCCCCGGCACGACGAAAAGCCGGCGCTTTCCGTTGGGAAAGCGCCGGCTTTGTCGTTCAGGAAGCCGATTGCCAAGCGTGTGTGAAACCGTGTCCGTCCGTGTCCGTTTTGGTTTGGCGTGTGCCGTGGTGACCTGGCGGCGACCTACTCTCCCACGTCTTAAGACG
>NZ_VITH01000007.1 GCF_007827815.1 Azospirillum brasilense | reverse complement strand
AAGCGGTCGGTCAGGTCGGCGATGAGCGTGCAGCCCGAGGCCTGGATGATCGACTGGTGGAAGGCGACGTTGGCGTCGGAATACTCCAGCACGTGGTCGGCCAGTTCGCCTTCGGCGAAACGGTCGAAGGTCTCGTGCAGGTCGGCCATGCCGCGCTCGTCGGCGCGCTCGACGAAGAGGCGGGCGGCCATGCCCTCCAGGGCCGCGCAGACGGTGATCATCTCGATGATCTCCGCCTTGGTCTTGCGCACCACGAAGATGCCGCGCCGGGGCATGGAGCGGATGAAGCCCTCCTGCTCCAGCAGCGCCATGGCCTCGCGCACCGGGGTGCGGCTGACGCCCAGCGCCTCGCAGAGCTGACGCTCGTCGAGGCGGATCTCGCTCGGCCCGCCGTAGATGTCCATCTGGGTGATGGCCTGGCGCAGCGCCTGGTAGGCCTTGGCCTTGAAGCTCATCCCCTGATCGAGGGGTGCGACCGAGAAACTCATCATCTGCATTGGCGTTCCCGTCCCTCTCTCTCCGCCCCCGGAATGATCCGGGGTTTCCCCGGTTGACGGGGTTTGGGCCGCGCTTTCATTGCCCCGGAGAGGGAAGCGGCTTGGATTGGAGATACGGTATACCAGATGCCAGTTCATGACAAGCGGATATGTTCGGATCGCGGACTGTTTCTTCGATGAACGACGACGCGACGATTCCTCCGCCACGGCCCGGCAATTCTGCGCCTTTTGCCGCCTTCTGGCATATCGTATACGGTATCCACATGCCGCATGACTGGTATACCGAATCCACTGTGGTTGCGGCGGATCGCTGAAGGTACAAACGTTCTTGGAACTACACGCATTCCTCCCTGTAGATTCCCCCACCTGACGGCTCCGCGGCTTCCTGGCAGCGGAGCCTTCTTTTTTTCCGCCCGCAAAATTTGCCCGACTGTGGAATTTGCCCTGCGGCAAATTGGTATACCGTACACCAGACAGTTTCACCGCACTCCGCGTGTGTGTATGTTGGCTGGGTCAACGAATCAGGCAAACGGAGGAAAGCCATGAAAGCTGCGGACATCATGACCCGTCAGGTGGTCACCATCGGTCCCGACGCCACGGTGACCGAAGCCGCGAAGCGCATGCTGGAGAACCGGATCAGCGGCCTGCCCGTCTGCGATTCGAACGGGCGCCTGCTCGGCGTCATCAGCGAGGGTGACCTGCTGCGCCGGGCGGAGACCGGGACGGTGCGCCGGGCCTCCTGGTGGCTCGCCATGTTCGCGGGCGCGCCGAACCAGGCCGCCGACTACACCAAGTCCCACGGCCGCCACGTGCGCGACGCGATGACCGAGTCGCTGATCTTCGTCACGGAGGAAACCCCGCTCGACGAGGTGGTCCGACTGATGGAAAGCAACCGCATCAAGCGCGTTCCGGTGCTGCGCAACGGCACGCTGGTCGGCATCGTCAGCCGCGCCAACCTGCTGCACGTCCTCGCCAGCATCGCTCCGGACGTCTCCCCCGCCGCCGCGGACGACCGCGTGCTGCGCGACCGGCTTTTGGAAACCCTGCGGGCGCAGCCCTGGGCGCCGGAAATCAGCGACAACATCGTCGTGCGCAACGGCGTCGTCCATCTTTGGGGCAGCGTGCGCACCGAGGCGCAGCGTGACGCCCTGCGGGTCGCCGCCGAGAACACCCCCGGCGTCGCCCGCGTCGAGAACCACCTGACCATCGTCGACCACGTCGCCGAGGGCGCGGTCGGCTTCTGATCCGTCCGCTTCGCGGGCAACAAAAAAGCCCCTTCCCGGTTCGTCCGGGAAGGGGCTTTTCCATTCGGCAGGCCTTTACTCGGTGGCCTTCACGACCTCTTCGGTGACCTTCTTGGCGTCGCCGAACAACATCATGGTGTTGGGGCGGAAGAACAGCTCGTTCTCGACACCGGCGTAGCCGGCGGCCATGCCGCGCTTGATGAAGAACACCGTCTTGGCCTTCTCGACGTCGAGGATCGGCATGCCGTAGATCGGCGACTGCGGATCGGTCTTGGCCGCCGGGTTGGTCACGTCGTTGGCGCCGATCACGAAGGCGACGTCCGCCGTGCCGAAGTCGCGGTTGATGTCCTCCAGCTCGAACACCTCGTCGTAGGGCACGTTGGCCTCGGCCAGCAGCACGTTCATGTGCCCCGGCATGCGCCCCGCCACCGGATGGATGGCGTACTTGACCTCGACGCCCTCCTTCTTCAGCAGGTCGGCCATCTCGCGCAGCGCGTGCTGGGCCTGGGCCACCGCCATGCCGTAGCCGGGGACGATGATCACCGACTGGGCGTTCTTCATGATGTAGGCCGCGTCCTCCGGCGAGCCGGCCTTGACCGTGCCGCGCTCACCGCCGCCCGCCGCCGCCGACGCCGCCCCGCTGTCGCCGCCGAAGCCACCCAGGATGACGTTGAAGATCGAGCGGTTCATGCCCTTGCACATGATGTAGGACAGGATCGCGCCCGACGAGCCGACCAGCGCGCCCGTGACGATCAGCAGGTTGTTCTGCAGCGTGAAGCCGATGCCCGCCGCCGCCCAGCCCGAGTAGCTGTTCAGCATCGAGATCACCACCGGCATGTCGGCGCCGCCGATCGGCAGGATCAGCAGGAAGCCGAGCGCCAGCGCGACCAGAACGATGATCCACATCGCCACGCCGGAGTTGCTCTGCACCAGCCAGACGATGAGGAGGATGGTCAGCACGCCGAGGGCGGCGTTGAGGTGGTGCTGGAAGGGGAAGACCAGCGGCTTGCCGGTGACCAGGCCCTGCAGCTTGGCAAACGCGACGATCGAGCCGGTGAAGGTGATGGCGCCGATGGCGGTGCCGAGCGCCATCTCGACCAGCGAGCCCTTGGCGATGGCGCCGGGGACGCCGATGCCGTAGGCCTCGGGCGAGTAGAAGGCCGACAGCGCCACGAACACCGCGGCCAGACCGACCAGCGAGTGGAAGGCGGCGACGAGTTGCGGCAGCGCGGTCATCTCGATCTTCTTGGCGATGACGTAGCCGATGCCGCCGCCGATGGCGATGCCAAGCACGATCATCCAGTAGGACTGGACGATGGGCAGGGCCAGCGTGGTCAGCACGGCGATGGTCATGCCGGCCATGCCGAAGAAGTTGCCCTGGCGGGAGGTCTCCGGGCTGGACAGGCCGCGCAGCGCCATGATGAAGCAGACCGAGGCGACCAGATAGAGAAGGGCGGACAGGGTTTCCATGGTTACTTGCCCTTCTTCTTGAACATCGACAGCATGCGCTGGGTGACCAGGAAGCCGCCGAAGATGTTGACGCTGGCCAGGATGACGGCGAGGAAGCCCATGATCTTGGAGAAGCCGAAGCCGGCCGGGCCGGCGGCGATCAGGGCACCGACGATGATCACCGAGGACACCGCGTTGGTCACCGCCATCAGCGGCGAGTGCAGCGCCGGCGTCACCCGCCACACCACGTAGTAGCCCACGAAGCAGGCCAGCACGAACACCGTCAGGCCGGTGATGAAGAAGTTGCCGTGGCTCGCCGCGTCCATGACGGGCGCCGGGATCGGCATTGCGTGGGTCATCTGGGCAACCTGGACCTGAAGCTCCGCCGTCTGGTTGGTCAGGGTGAGGAGCGAGTGGCGGAAGGCCTCAATCTGGCTCGCGGGATCGGGATGTTCCATGGAAGCCGCCTCCTCAGACGGTCTGGACTTCGCGGACCGTGTCCGCGAAGGCGGGATGGACGACCTGCCCATCGCGGGTGAGCGCGATGGCCTTCACGATCTCGTCGTCCCAGTTGAGCGTGACGCCATTCTCCTTGTCGTGCAGCGACTGCAGCAGCGCGAGCAGGTTCTTGGCGTACAAGAGCGAGGCGCTCTCGGCGATGCGGCTGGGGTAGTTGGCGTGGCCGACGATCTTCACCCCGTTCTCCGTGGTGACGACCTTGCCCAGCTCCGAGCCCTCGACGTTGCCGCCCTGCTCCACCGCCAGATCGATCAGCACCGAGCCCGGCTTCATCGACGCCACATGCTCGCGCGTCACCAGGATCGGCGCCTTGCGCCCGGGGATCAGCGCGGTGGTGATGACGATGTCCTGCTTCTTGATGTGCTCGGCCACCAGCGCCGCCTGCTGGCGCTTGTAGTCGTCCGACATCTCCTTGGCGTAGCCGCCCGCGGTCTCGGCCTGTTTGAACTCGTCGTTCTCCACCGCGACGAAGCTGCCGCCCAGCGACTGCACCTGCTCCTTGACCGCCGGGCGCACGTCGGTGGCCGAGACGATGGCGCCCAGCCGCTTGGCCGTGGCGATGGCCTGCAGGCCGGCGACGCCGACGCCCATGATGAAGGCGCGCGCCGGCGGCACCGTGCCCGCCGCGGTCATCATCATCGGGTAGGCGCGGCCGTACTCGCTGGCCGCATCGACCACCGCCTTGTAGCCGGCGAGGTTGGCCTGGGAGGACAGCACGTCCATGACCTGGGCGCGGGTGATGCGCGGCATGAACTCCATGGCGAAGGCGTTCACCCCGGCCGCGGCGTAGGCGGCCACATGGTCGCGGCTGTTGTAGGGGTTGAGGATGGCGAACAGCAGCGCGCCGCGCTTGATCAGCGCCAGCTCGTCGAGGTCCCCCTCCCCGGCCAGCAGCGGGCGCTGCACCTTCAGCACGATGTCGGCGTCGGCCAGCGCCGACGCGGCGTCCGGCGCGATCTCCGCGCCGGCGTCCTGATAGACCCGGTCCGGCAGGTTCGAGCCCAGACCGGCGCCGGCCTCGACCACGACGTCGAGTCCGAGAGCCTTGATCTTCTTGACGGTTTCCGGAGACGCCGCGACGCGATTCTCGCCCGCGCGCCGCTCCCTGGGTATGGCGATTTTCATGGTTGTTGATTGCCTCCCAAAGCAATCGGCAGGACGAGGCGTCAGCGCTCCGGCCTCGACGGCGGGCGGCCTCGGCGGGCGGCCCGCCGGTCAAATTCTCGAATGATGTCGGTGCCGGAGCATTGTCCGGCGTCAGGCCCGCAGGGCGGCGGAGCGGTCACCCGGGATGGATGCGGGTGACCGCCTCCGGATCACCGCCGCCGTCATGGGAAGGTTGCCCCAGGCACAACAGCCCGGGGCACCGTCGTCCGTCACTGGGCCGCGGCGACGGGATAGCTGACGACCTCGGCCGTCTCGGCGTCCGGCGGGGCGGCGTCGAGCTGCGCCTTGATGAGATCGCGCACGCTGACCACGCCGACCAGCGAGGCGCCGTCCAGAACGGGAATGTGGCGGATGGTGTGCTCGTCCATCAGCTGGAGCACGTGACGGACGGAATCGCCCGGCGCGCAGCAAACGGGATGATGGCTCATCACCGCCGTGACCGGCAGGGACAGGATGCCCGGCCCGCGGTCGGTCAGGCTGCGCACGATGTCACGTTCGGAAATCACCCCGACGACCGTGTTGCCCTCGGTCCGGCAGACGTCCTTGACCACCAGCGCGCCGGTGTTTTCGGCCTTCAGAAGACGCAACGCCGTTTCCACGGTTTCGTTGATGCGCACCGTGCCGATGCGCGTCCCCTTTCGGCGGAGAATGTCTTCAACCCTCATGACGCTCCTCCTGTGAAGCGATTGTCCGGCCCCTCGGCGTTGCTTCGCTGCGTCGTTGGGGGCGTTGGTTTCTGTGTGCGGGGCCGGACGGTGTCCGCCCTACTGGGCGGCGACCGCGGGTGCGGCCTCGGACGACGCCCGCTGCGGGCGGGTGTAGCAGTCGGCGATCTCGCCGCGCTGGCGGACGAGCGCCAGGACCACGTCGATGGTCGGGGTCGCCACGCCGACCATGCGGCCCATCTCCTGGACCACCGACAACAGGGCGTCGATCTCCATCGGACGGCCGCGCTCCAGATCCTGGAGCATCGAGGTCTTGTGCGCACCGACGGCACCGGCACCGTTGATGCGGCGCTCCACATCCACCCGGAAATGCACGCCCAGACGGTCGCCGATCTCCTTGGCCTCCAGCATCATCGACTTGGCGACGGCGCGGGTCTCCGGATCGGAGCAGATGACGTCCAGCGTGGCGTGGGTGAGCGCGCTGATCGGGTTGAAGCAGAGGTTGCCCCACAGCTTCAGCCAGATCTCGTCGCGGATGCGGTCGAGCACCGGGGCGCGCAGGCCGCCGGCCTCCATCGCCGCGCTCAGCTTCTTCACGCGGTCGGACTGGCTGCCGTCCGGCTCGCCCAGCGAGAACTTGTCGCCATAGATGTGCTGAATGACGCCGGGTTCGACGACTTCGGTCGCGGGGTAGACGACGCAGCCGATGGCGCGCTCCGGGCTCAGGCCGTTCCACTGGATGCCGCCCGGATCGACGGTATCGAGCACGCGGCCTTCGAACTCGCCGCCATTCTTATAGAAGTACCAGTAGGGGATGCCGTTGACCGCGGTGACCACGGCGGTGTCCTTGCCGAGCAGCGGCTGGATGGCGTTGACGACGCTGGGAACGGAGTGGGCCTTCAGACCGATGATGACGTAGTCCTGCGGGCCGAGTTCCGCCGCGTTGTCGGTGCAGCGGGGGTGGACGACCGTTTCTTCCTCTCCGACGATCAGCTTCACGCCGTTCTCACGCATGGCCGTGAGATGGGCGCCGCGCGCCACGAGGCTGACATCCGCGCCGGCCTGGTGGAGACGCACACCCAGATACCCGCCGATGGCCCCGGACCCAAAGATGCAGATCTTCATAACCCGTTTCCTCTCCCCCAATTATCGGCCACGCGCCGCGCAGCCTTTGCAGTAACCCCAATCAATCAGCACACCGAACAAATACGGAGTTTGGTATACCAGATACCAGATGTCAACTGGCAAAATAGACCCTGTCGAGGGAGGGACATGATCCGGAATCGGGCGAGAATCCTGGGTTTTCCGACGAAAATTCGCGCATGGAAAACCGGACGCCCGGCCCGTCCGGACGCCCGGTTCGCGGGTCCATCCGGTGCGCTGGATCAGGCGAGCGGCAGGACGAGCTGGAACGCCTTAACCGTCATGCGCTTGCGGTGATAGAAGCGGTGGGCGTCGCCGCGCTGGACACCGGAGATGATTTCCATCTGGGCGCAGCCCTTTTCGCGGGCCTGGGCGGCCAGCCAATCGAACAGCTTGTCGCCCAAACCGAAGGAGCGGTGCTTCGGCGAGGTGACGAGGTCCTCAACATACATATAGCGACCGCGCGACAGCGTCTCGTGGACGCGGAAACCGCCGCAGCCGGCCACCTCGCCGTCGATGCGCAGGAGCGCCATGTTGTAGCCGTCCTCCATCTGGCGGCGGATCTGGGCGGCGTAGGCGTCGGCGTCGGTCATGTGGGTGCGCAGTTCCTTCACCACCGCGTAGCTGTCGGCGATGTCGGCGTCGGTCTTAGCCAGAGTGATCTCGATGGTGTGCTGGCCCGAAGTGTTCTGGGCGGCGTTCTGTTCGGCGATCCGCTGGTCCATCGTGCGTAACTCCCGTTTTTTTGTGTGTTCGAGGGACTCTGTTCGTCTCTCTGGTATTTGGTATACCAGATAATCCGTGCAGGAAGCAACCGACCTTATGGTGCAGCTGCGCAAAGTCCCTCGAAATCACCCGGGATTCGCCGTTCGAGCCCCGGTCAGGCGCGCATCAGGGCCTGGAGATGGGCGGCGCAGCCTTCGGCAAGCCCCACCATGTCGTAGCCGCCCTCCAGCACCGTCACGACGCGGCCGTCGCACAGCCGGTCCGCCGCCTCGACCAGCTTGCGGGTCCCCCACTCGAAATCCGGCCCGGTGAAGTTCAGCGAGGCCAGAGGGTCGCGGGCGTGGGCGTCGAATCCGGCGGAGATCAGGATCAGCTCCGGCTGGAACTCCTCCAGCGCGGGAAGGATGCGCCGCTCCATCGCCTGCCGGAATTCCACCGTCCCGGAGTGGGGCGGCAGCGGCGCGTTGACGATGTTGCCGGCGACTCCGGTCTCGCTCATCGAGCCGGTGCCGGGATAGAGGGGCGACTGGTGGGTCGAGGCGAAGAACAGGTCGGCGTCGTTCCAGAACATCGCCTGGGTGCCGTTGCCGTGGTGCACGTCGTAATCGACCACGGCGACGCGGGTCAGGCCGCGCCGCTTGCGGGCGTGCTCCGCGCCGACCGCCACGTTGTTGAAGACGCAGAAGCCCATGGCGCGGGCTGGTTCGGCGTGGTGGCCGCAGGGGCGGACGGCGCAGAAGGCGTTCTTCGCCGTCCCGTCCAGCACCGCGTCCACCGCCGCGCAGACCGCCCCGGCGGCGCGCAGGATCGCCGAGCGGGAGGTGGGCGACAGCACGGTGTCGGCGTCCAGCCGGGCATGGCCGCTGTCCGGGACCGCGTTCAGCACGGCGTCCACATAGGCCGGGTCGTGCACCCAGCGCAGTTGCTCGACCTCCGCCTCCGGGGCCTCAAAATGGGGAAGATCGCGGAACTCGTCGCGTTTCAGAACCTCCCACACCACGGCGATGCGTTCCGGACGCTCCGGGTGCCCTGGACCGGTGTCGTGCGCCAGAAAGTCCGGGTGCGTGAAAATGGCGGTGGTCATCGAGTCGTCCCCTCCCCTGTTCCGATGCTTTGAAACGCATGATCGCGCGACAGCGTGGCCGCGCGTGCACACCAAATCGATGCGCGCTCTTGCCCTATATGTATACCAGATACCAGAACGGTCCAAATCGCTTTGCGGACGAACCGTCAGCGCACCCCATCGGACAACGGTCGGAAACCCCATTGGGGCAAGGGCCATCGGCACTTCCGAAGGTGGTAGGACGCCCCCTGCATGCCGGGTCTGTTTGTTACGCTGACAAACAGCTTGCGCCGGAAACTGTATCTGGCATACCATATCTCTAATGCCAAAAACGCTCACCCCGCGAGCTTAAACCGCCCACACCAAGCGGTCGGTTCGACGGTCAAGCCAAGGCGATGGAGACGACCCGGCACACCACGGGGACGCCTCCGGTCAAAGAACAAAAACAACCCGACTCAAAAAAGCAAAAGACCGCTTCGCAAAGAGATCGCTTCTAGGAGGAGAGAAATGCACCAAGCCCTCACGGAGGCCCCGAAGGGGCCCCTCGGTGGCCGCTGGTTCCAGCTCGTCATCGGCGTCATCTGCATGTCGATGATCGCGAACCTGCAGTATGGCTGGACTCTGTTCGTCGAGCCCATCGACCAGAAGCATGGCTGGGGCCGTGCGGCCATCCAGGTGGCCTTCACCATCTTCGTCGTCATGGAAACCTGGCTGGTTCCCGTCGAAGGCTGGTTCGTCGACAAGTTCGGCCCGCGCATCGTCGTCCTGATCGGCGGCGTGTTCTGCGCCGCGGCCTGGGCGGTCAACTCGGTGGCCGACTCGCTCGCCATGCTCTATCTCGGCGCGGCGCTGGGCGGCATCGGTGCCGGCGGCGTCTATGGCACCTGCGTCGGCAACGCGCTGAAGTGGTTCCCCGACCGCCGCGGTCTCGCCGCCGGCCTGACCGCCGCCGGTTTCGGCGCCGGCTCGGCCCTCACGGTCGTTCCCATCGCCAACATGATCCACTCCTCGGGCTATGAAGCCACCTTCATGACCTTCGGCATCGGCCAGGGCGCGGTGATCCTCGCGCTGGCGTGGTTCCTGGCGTCGCCGAAGAAGGGTCAGGTTCCGGAGGTCTCCCGCTCGTCGGTGTCGCAGACCCGCGAGAGCTACACCCCGGTCCAGATGCTGAAGACTCCGGTCTTCTGGGTCATGTACGCCATGTTCGTGATGGTGGCGGCGGGCGGCCTGATGGCGACCGCGCAGCTCGGCCCGATCGCCAAGGACTTCCACCTGGACGGCGTGCCGGTCAGCATCATGGGCCTGACTCTACCGGCGCTGACCTTCGCCCTGTCGATCGACCGCGTGCTGAACGGCGTCACCCGTCCCTTCTTCGGCTG
The DNA here is from genome assembly GCF_007827815.1 of Azospirillum brasilense. Lineage (GTDB taxonomy): Bacteria > Pseudomonadota > Alphaproteobacteria > Azospirillales > Azospirillaceae > Azospirillum > Azospirillum brasilense_C. The sequence goes on along the minus strand of NZ_VITH01000007.1, from coordinate 399,525 downwards.
GGTGTCCGACCACATCGGCCGTGAGAACACGATGTTCATCGCCTTCGCCCTGGAATGCGTCGGCATCCTGGCGCTGAACCAGTGGGGCCACAACCCCGTCGCCTTCGTGATCCTGACGGGTCTGGTGTTCTTCGCCTGGGGTGAGATCTACAGCCTGTTCCCGGCGCTGTGCGGCGACTCCTTCGGCTCGAAGTTCGCCACCACCAACGCCGGCCTGCTGTACACCGCCAAGGGCACCGCGTCGCTGGTCGTTCCCTTCGCCAACGTGGCGGTCGCCTCGACCGGCAGCTGGCAGGCGGTGTTCTTCTTCGCCGCCGCGGTCAACGGCATCGCCGCCCTGCTGGCCATCTTCGTCCTGAAGCCGATGCGCGCCCGCCAGATCACCGAGAGCCTCCCGGCCTCGAAGCTGGCGGCGGAGCCGGCCCAGTAAGGCACCGGACGCACCATCAGCACCCGAACGCGATCGGGCCGGGAAATTTCCCGGCCCGATTTGCTTGTGGGTAAGGAAAGGAAAAGATCAGAGCCCGCGCGGGAACGATGCCCAGGACGGACCGCCCTCGATCTCCTCCTGCGCCTTGCGCGCCTTCTTGACCCGGCGCAGATGGCCGGGCGACCAGGGATCGCCGACCGGCATGCCGGCGGTGGCGACCTCGGCGGTCAGAATCCGGGCCACGACGATGGCGAAGCCCGACAGCAGCATGGACAGAAGAACGATGGCGAGCATGCTTCGATTCCCGGATGAGCCGCAGAGCGGAATCAGGCGCGCCCAATTCCACGCTTGATACCGCAATGCAGCATAAATAGGCCATTCGGCCGAGGAAATCGAGTCCGCCACCGCAAGCGCGGCGCTTCGCCGCGCTACAGCATCTCCAGCGGGCGCGGTCCGCGCGGCGGCGGGAAGGCGCGATCAAGGCCCGAAAGGTCCTGCTCGTCGAGCCGCAAATCGGCGGCGGCCCTATTGTCGCGGACATGGGCGGGGTCTGACGCCTTGGGGATGGTGATCACCCCGTCCTGGCGGAGCAGCCAGGCCAGCCCGACCTGGGCCGGCGTCACGCCATGCCGGTCGGCGATGCGGCGAAGCTCCGGGTGGCGCAGCATCCGGCCCTGCTCGATGGGCGAATAGGCCATGATCGGGATGCCCCGGCCGCGGCACCAGGGCTGCAGGTCGTACTCGATGCCGCGCCGGGTCAGGTTGTAGAGAAGCTGGTTGGTCTGCACGCCCTCCCCGCCCGGCGTCCCGACCAGCTCCTCCATGTCCTGGAGATCCAGGTTGCTGACGCCCCATTGACCGATCTTGCCGTCGCGCACCAGCGCGTCGAAGGCGTCGATCGTTTCGGAGAAATCGTGGCTGCCGCGCCAGTGCAGCAGATAGAGGTCGATGCGGTCGGTGCGCAGGCGCTTCAGGCTGCGCTCGCAGGCGGCAATGGTGCCGCGGCGGCTGGCGTTCATCGGCAGCACCTTGCTGACCAGGAACACCTCGTCCCAGCGCCCGGCGATGGCCTCGCCGACCACCTCCTCCGCCCCGCCGTCGGCGTACATCTCCGCCGTGTCGATCAGCGTCATGCCGAGGTCGAGGCCGAGCCGCAGCGCCGCCGCCTCCCGCGCGCGGTCGCGGCTGTCCTCGCCCATGTACCAGGTGCCTTGGCCGAGCACCGGAACGGCGGTTCCCGAAGGAAGGCGTGTCGTCGCAATGGTCATGGATGTCTCCCGTACCCGTGGCCCCGTCGAGGGGCGTGAGGAACGTTAGTCCACAGAGGTCCCCCTGGAAACCGCCCCTTGGCGCTATTTCGGCGGGCGGGAGAAGCCGGCGACCGCGGCGCGGCGAACGGGGCGCTTGCCAGACCGGCAAAGGTGCCGGACAAATGACGCCTGAAACGACAAAAGCTCAGCCAAGGGCTGAGCTTTCGAAACCGGTGCCAACCTGTAAGAAGGTGGCGTCCCCAAGGGGATTCGAACCCCTGTCGCCGCCGTGAAAGGGCGGTGTCCTAGGCCTCTAGACGATGGGGACGTCGTTGGCGTGGCGGGATTACTAATGGGATGACGGGCCGAGCGCAAGCGTTTTTTCCAACTCCTTTCTACCCCGTTCGCGTATGCCCCCCATGCACCCGCTCCGCCACGAATTTGTTTGCATTCACATGGTTTGGGAGGGTGCAGCGTCGTCGATCAGAAGCTGGACTCCCTCCGCCCCGTTCCAGCGGTCGATGCGCAGGACACCGGCGATGTGGAAGGGCGAACCGCGGCCCATCAGCAGGGCTTTCCCCATCTCGCTCTCCAGCGCGCGGAAGGCGATGGCCTTCAGCCGGGCGCCGTCGCCGCCCTGGAGAATGCAGCGGACGTGATTCGCCCCGACCACGTCGGCCCGCACCACGCGGGCGTCGGTGACGGCGAAGCGCGGCTCGGCGTTGCCGGTGCCGAAGGGGCCGAGCTGGTTCAGGCGGTCCACCAGGGATGTGTTCGCCGCTCCCACGGACAGCGCGCCGTCGAGCTCCAGCGTCGGCACCAGCGGGGCCGCGGCGACCTGTTCGGCGACGCGGCCGGTCAGGAAAGCCTGCAGGTCGGCCAGCTTGCTCCCGGCCACGGTGAAGCCCGCCGCCATGCGGTGCCCGCCGCCGGCCATCAGCAGCCCTTCCTGCCGCGCGGCGATCACCGCCGCCCCGAGATCGACCCCACGCACCGAACGGCCCGAGGCCTTGCCGATCACCGCGCCGTCCACCCCCTCCTCCAGGGCTATGACGCAGGCGGGGCGGCTGTAGCGCTCCTTCAGGCGGCTGGCGACGATGCCGATCACGCCGGGATGCCAGCCCTCCCCCGCCACGAAGACCAGTTCGGCCAGTTCCTCGGCGTGCTCCTCCAGCCGGGCCATGGCGTCGGCCAGCACGCCCTGCTCCACCGCGCGGCGCTCGGCGTTGTGGGCCTCCAGCTTCTGGGCCAGCTCCATCGCCTCCATGGGATCGTCGGTCGAGAGCAGCCGCGCCCCGAGGTCGGAGGCGCCGACCCGCCCGCCCGCGTTGACCCGCGGGCCGAGCACGAAGCCGGCGTGGTAGGCGTCCGGCTTCTCCTTGACCCCGGCGACGTCGGACAGGGCGGACAGGCCGGGGTTGGCGCGCCGCGCCATCACCTTCAGCCCCTGCGCCACCAGCGCCCGGTTCAGCCCGGTCAGGGGCACCACGTCGCACACCGTGCCCAGCGCCACGAGGTCCAGCCACTCCATGAGGTTCGGCTCGTTGCGGCCCGCATAGAATCCGGCTGTGCGCAGCGCCCGGTTCACCGCCACCACGGCCAGGAAGGTCACCCCGGCCGCGCACAGCGTGCGGTAGGCGCCGTCCTCGTCCAGCCGGTTCGGGTTGACCAGGGCAACGGCCGGCGGCAGGCGCGGTTCGGCCGCGTGATGGTCGAGGACCACCACCTCCAGCCCGGCTTCCGCCGCCGCCTCCAGCGCCGCGAAGGCGGAGATTCCGCAATCCACCGTCACCACCAGCCGCACGCCCTCGGCCTTCAGCCGCAGCAGCGCCGGGCCGTTGGGGCCGTAGCCCTCCTTCATGCGGTCGGGCACATAGATCCGCAGGTCGGCCCCCGCCGCCCGGAAGAAACGCCGCAGCAGCGCGGAGGAGGTGGCGCCGTCCACGTCGTAGTCACCGAAGACGGCCACCGGCTCGCCGTCCATGATCGCGCGGGCGATGCGCTCCGCCGCGGTGTCCATGTCCTTGAAGCGGGAGGGATCGGGCAGCAGCGCCTTCAGCGTCGGGTTCAGGAAGCCGTCGCACGCCTCCTCGGTCACCCCGCGGGCGGCGAGCACCCGCCCGACGATCTCCGGCAGCCCCCGCCCCTGCGCCAGCCCCCAGGCCAGCCGCTCGTCGTAGGGCCGCGCCTGCCAGCGCTTGCCGGAAAGGGAATGGGCGACGTTCAGGAAGGGGGGAACGGTGTCGGTCATGCTGCCCAGAATGCCACGGATCGGAAAGGCCGAAGCCATAGCAGATGGGGGACGGGCGGGCCAGCGGATGGGGCTCTCCCGGTGGGCCTGCGGCCGCCGCGCCTGTACGCAAAGGTGGCAGGCGGCCTTGCCGCAGCGCAACTTGAGGCAGGTCATTGCGGGTGGAGAGGCGTCCTGCTCCACTGCGGTCAACACCACGCGGAGGAGGGAACCATGATCACCACGGCGATCTTTCCAGCCCGCTACGTCCAGGGCAACGGCGCCCTCGACAGCCTGGGAGAGGATCTGGCCCGGCTGGGCAAGACGGTTCTGGCCGTCACCGACGGTTTCGTCCTGAAGACGCTGAAAGGCCGGCTGGTCGATGCCGCCGCCGGGCGCGTCGAACTGAACATCCAGGAATTCCGGGGCGAATGCTCCGACGAGGAGATCGAGCGGCTGACCGCCCTCGCCCGCGCCATGGGAGCCGACGTCGTGGCCGGCATCGGCGGCGGAAAGGCGCTCGACACCGCCAAGGCGGTTGCCCACGCGCTGGAAGCGCGCACCGCCATCGTCCCGACGCTGGCCTCCACCGACGCGCCGTGCAGCGCCCTGTCGGTGATCTACACGCCGGAGGGCGCTTTCAAGCGCTACCTCGTGCTGCCGCGCAACCCCGACCTCGTGCTGGTCGACACCGGCGTGGTGGCGGGCGCCCCGGTGCGCTTCCTCGTCTCCGGCATGGGCGACGCCCTGTCCACCTGGTTCGAAGCGGAGGATTGCCGCATCAAGCGCGGCGGCAACATGACCGGGCGGGTCGGTCCGATGACCGCCTTCGCGCTGGCCCGGCTGTGCTACGACACGCTGCTGGAGTATGGCGTGCTCGCCAAGTCGGCCTGCGAGCAGGGCGTGGTCACCCCGGCGCTGGAGCGCATCGTCGAGGCCAACACGCTGCTGAGCGGGCTGGGCTTCGAGAGCGGCGGGCTGGCGGCGGCGCACGCCGTCCACAACGGCCTGACCGCGCTGGAGGAAACGCACCACTACTGGCACGGCGAGAAGGTCGCCTTCGGCACGCTGACTCTGCTGATCCTGACCGACCGGCCGCCGGCGGTGCTGGACGAGGTCTATGGTTTCTGCAAGGCGGTCGGGCTGCCGACGACGCTGGCCGAGATCGGTCTTGGCGATGTGTCGGACGAGCGGCTTCTGCTGGCGGCGGAACGGGCCTGCGCCGAGGGCGAGACCATCCACAACGAGCCGCACGAGATCACCCCGCAGCGCGTCCTGGCCGCCATGAAGGCCGCCGACGCCGAGGGACGGCGGCGAAAGGGTCTGTAGCCCGTAAAAAAAGAAAGGGGCGCGCGGTGGAATGCCGCGCGCCCCTTTTCCTTGTGGCCGTGACCTTACGCCATGCTCGGCTTGCGCTGCAGGTTGTGGTGCGCCTCGACGTAGCGCACGGTGCCCGACTTGGAGCGCATGATCACCGAGTGGGTGGTGGCACCGCCGGGGAAGCGGCGGACGCCGCGCAGCATGGCGCCGTCGGTCACACCGGTCGCGGCGAACATGACGTTGCCGCTGGCCAGCTCGGTCAGGCTGTACTTCTTGTTCAGGTCCTTGACGCCCCAGCGGGCGGCGCGAGCCTTCTCGTCATCGTTGCGGAACAGCAGACGGCCCTGGAACTGGCCGCCGATGCAGCGCAGCGCCGCCGCGGCCAGAACGCCTTCCGGGGCGCCGCCCGAGCCGACATACATGTCCACGCCGGTGCCGACCTGGCTGGTGGCGATCACGCCCGAGACGTCGCCATCGTTGATCAGCATGATGCGCGCCCCGGCCTCGCGGACGCGGGCGATCAGCTCGGCGTGGCGCGGACGGTTCAGGATGCAGACCAGCAGCTCCTGCACCTCGGTGCCCTTGGCCTTGGCCAGGGCCTTGAGGTTGTTGGCGGGCGTCTCGTCGAGATCGACCACGCCTTCCGGCAGGCCGGAGCCGACGGCGATCTTGTCCATGTAGACGTCGGGCGCGTTCAGGAAGCCGCCCTCGTCCGCCATGGCGATGACAGCCAGCGAGTTCGGGCCGCCGGTGGCGCAGATGGTGGTGCCTTCCAGCGGGTCGAGCGCGATGTCGACCTTCGGCCCGCGGCCGATGCCGGCGCCGACCTTCTCGCCGATGTAGAGCATGGGCGCCTCGTCGCGCTCGCCCTCGCCGATCACGACGGTGCCGTCGATGTAGAGGGTGTTGAGCGCCTGGCGCATGGCGTCGACCGCGGCCTGGTCGGCAAGCTTCTCGTCACCGCGGCCCATCAGCAACGACGCGGACAGCGCGGCGGCCTCGGTGACGCGGACGGCTTCCAGAGCCAGGTTCCGGTCCATACCGGACAGGTCGACATGAACGGACATGTTGTTCTCCCCCGAATCGATGCTCGGTTCTTCTATGGTTCGGTCAAAACTGTTCGATGCGGATCATGCGGGGCGGCTCGACCACCGACTCCTTGGCGGCGATGGTGGCAAGCGCGCGCTGCATGGCCGCCTCTTCGGTGTCATGGGTGGTCAGGACCACCGGCACCGCTTCGCCGGGGGCGCGCCCGCGCTGCAGGAACTGCTCCATGGAGACGTTCTGGTCGCGCATCGCCGCCGCAACATCCGCTATCACGCCGGGACGGTCCACGACCATCAGGCGTACGTAGTACGACCCCCGGCGCGCCTCCATCGGCGACGGCTGGGCCTCGGAAAGCTGGGCCGCCGGCACGCCGAAGGTCGGGGTGGAGCGCCCGCGGGCGATGTCGATCAGGTCGGCGACCACGGCCGAGGCCGTCGGCCCCTCGCCGGCGCCGCGGCCGACGAACAGCACGCGGTCCACGAAGTCGCCCTGGGCGATCACGGCGTTGAACACGCCGTCCACCGCCGCGATGGGCGCCGCCTTCGGCACCATGCAGGGGTGCACGCGCTGCTCGATCCCGTGATCGGTGCGCCGGGCGATGCCCAGCAGCTTGATGCGGTAGCCGAGCGCGTCGGCGTAGTCGAAGTCCACCGCCGAAACATGGCGGATGCCCTCGACATGGACGCTCTGGAAGTCCACCGGCGTGCCGAAGGCCACCGAGGTCAGGATCGCCAGCTTGTGGGCCGCGTCCACGCCGTCGATGTCGAAGCTCGGGTCGGCTTCCGCGTAGCCCAGCCTCTGCGCGTCGGCCAGCACGTCCGCGAAATCGCGGCCGGTGGTGCGCATCTCGGTCAGGATGTAGTTGCAGGTGCCGTTGAGGATGCCGTGCACCTCCGACACCCGGTTGCCCGCCAGCCCCTCGCGCAGCCCCTTGATGATCGGGATGCCGCCGGCCACCGCCGCCTCGAAGCCGATGGCGAGGCCGGCGGCCTCCGCCTTGGCGGCGAGCGCGGTGCCGTGATGGGCGAGCAGCGCCTTGTTGGCGGTGACGACGTGGCGTCCCCGCTCCAGCGCCAGCTCGACGGTCTCCTTCGCGGCCCCTTCGGACCCGCCGATCAGCTCGACCACCACATCCACGCCGGGATGGGCGGCGAGCGCCACCGGGTCGTCGTACCATTCGACCGCCGACAGGTCGACGCCGCGGTCCTTGCCGCGCGAGCGGGCGCTGACCGCGACCACCTCGATGCGGCGGCCGCAGCGCTGCTCGATCAGGTCGGCCTGCCGCTCTAGAAGCTTGAGAACGCCCGCGCCGACCGTGCCCAGGCCCGCGACGGCGATGTTCAGGGGGCCGGGTTTGTGGGAGTCGGACATCAGGCTTTCGCTTTCTCGGGATCGAGGAGGGCGGCGCGCGCCGCCGGGTCCTTGCTCGCCGCCGCGCCGGCGGCGTTGGAGCGGAAGAACTCCTTGATGTTGCGGGTCGCCTGACGGATGCGGTGGACGTTCTCCACCAGCGCCAGACGGACATGGCCGTCGCCGTACTCGCCGAAGCCGATGCCCGGCGCCACGGCGACCTTGGCCTCCTGCAGCAGCAGCTTGGAGAATTCCAGCGAGCCGAGATGGGCGAAGGGCTCGGGGATCGGCGCCCAGGCGAACATCGAGGCCGACGGGCTCGGCACCGTCCAGCCGGCGGCGGCCAGACCCTCGATCATCACGTCGCGGCGCTGGCGGTACATGGTGCGCACCTGCTCCACGCACTCCTGCGGGCCGTTCAGCGCGGCGGTCGCGGCGACCTGGATCGGCGTAAAGGCGCCGTAGTCCAGGTACGACTTGATGCGGGCCAGCGCGGTGATGAGCGTCTTGTTGCCGGTGGCGAAGCCGATGCGCCAGCCGGCCATCGAATAGGTCTTCGACATCGAGGTGAACTCGACGGCCACCTCGCGCGCCTCCGGGATCTCCAGGATCGAGGGCGGCGGCTCACCGTCGAAGAAGACCTCGGCGTAGGCCAGATCCGACAGGATGTAGATGCCGTGCTTGCGGCAGAACTCGACGATCGGGCGGTAGAAGTCGAGCCCCACCACCTCCGCCGTCGGGTTGGACGGGTAGTTCAGCACCAGCGCCAGCGGCTTCGGCACGCTGTGGCGCACGGCGCGCTCCAGCATGTTCATGAAGCTGTCGATGTCGGTGGAGGTGCCGTTGGCCTGCCCCACCGGCAGATGGCGCACCGAGGCGCCGGCCAGGATGAAGCCGAACGGATGGATCGGGTAGCTGGGGTTCGGCACCAGGATGATGTCGCCGGGGCTGGTGATCGCCTGGGCGAGGTTGGCGAGGCCTTCCTTCGACCCGATGGTGACGATGCACTCCGACTCCGGATCGACGTCCACGTTGAAGCGGCGCTTGTAATAGGCCGCGTGCGCCTTGCGCAGGCCGGGGATGCCGCGGGAGTTCGAGTAGCGGTGCGTCTTGGGATCGCGCACGGCCTCGATCAGCTTATCGACGATGTGCTGGGGCGTCGGCTGGTCCGGGTTGCCCATGCCGAGGTCGATGATGTCCTCGCCGGCAGCTCGGGCTCGCGCCTTCATGGCGTTCACTTCGGCGAAGACGTAGGGCGGAAGCCGCTTGATCCGGTGGAATTCTGAATCGCTCATGGACGCTCCGAAGCCTTGTCCGGCCACGCCACGAACCCATATTTGCGGACCGGGACCACTTATCTACCGCCCCGCATCTTCAGAAGCGAGGTAAAATTCGCGTCCGGGCGCATTCCTGCGCTGCCCATGGCATCCCGGACGCCGAAGCCCGTCTTCAGCCTCCCTTGCGGCCGGAGGCCCGGCGCTGGTGCAGCGCCTCCTCGATCTCCTCACCACCGGCGCCGACCAGGGCGGCGGGGTCCACGGCGACCTCCAGATCCTCCGGCCGGGGGGGCTTGGCGTGGTGGACGCGACGGGACGCCGGCACGCGCAGCAGCGCGTAGGAGAGCAGCGACAGCGCGGCGAGGCCCGGCATGATGGCCGTGGTCGCCGTGTAGGGATCAGCGAACAGGGCGGCCACCGCCGTGCCGGCCAGCCCGCCGCCGATCTGCATGAAACCGATCAGCGCCGACGCCGCCCCGGCCATGCGGGGGAAGCCGGCCAGGGCGTCGCTGGTCGCTCCGGGCATGACCAGGGCGATGCCGAAGGCCCAGACGGCGGTCGGCCCCATCACGCTCGCCACGGTCGGCTCGCCGGTCAGGGGCGCCAGGGCGAAGCCGAGTCCGCCCACGGCCACGCAGGCCAGCCCGTAGGGGATCAGCCGCATCGCGTCCACCCGGCGCAGCAGCCGCCCGGCCAGCGTCGCCCCCAGCGTGTAGGAGCCGGTCTGCAGCAGCATGGCGAAGCCGAAGACGGTCGGGCTCAGCCCCACCCGCTCGATCATCACGAAGGGCAGCAGCGCCGCCATGGTGTAGAGGCCGCCCAGCGTCGTGCCGAGCACCAGCCCCGCCCGCATGAAGCGGCGGTCGGTCAACAGGGTCCGGTAGTTGCGGATCACCGGGCCGGGCCGCGCCGCCGAGCGGTCGCGCGTCCGGTTGGTCTCCGCCGTGCCCAGCGCGAAGACCGTCAGCACGGCGAGGCCGTAGAGCGTCATCACCACGAAGATGGCGTGCCAACCCACCGTGCCCAGGATCACCCCGCCCAGCGTCGGCGCCACCGCCGGCACGATGGCCAGCATCAGCCCGATCAGGTTCAGGATGCGCGCCGACCGCTGCCCGGTGAACTGGTCGCGCACGATCGCGCGGGAAATGGCGATGCCCGCCGCCGCCCCGATGCCCTGCAGGGCCCGCCCGACCAGCAGCCATTCGATGCTGCCCGACAGGGCCGCCACGACGCTGCCCAGGACGTAGGTGACGAAGAAGCCCAGAGCGACCGGCCGCCGCCCGTAGGCGTCGGACAGCGGCCCGCAGGCGAGCTGGGAAAAGGCGAAGCCGAAGAAATAGACGGAGAGCGTCAGCTTCAGCGCCGCCGGTGTGGTCTGGAAGGCCTCCACCAGCATCGGCAGGGCCGGCGTGTAGAGCGCGAGGCTGAGCGGTCCCAGCGTGACGATCAGCGTGCCGATGACGGCCGTCCGCGTCTCCGTCATGGCGGGCGCGTCGGTCTGCACGGGAGGATGGCTCATTGGCCGGCCCCGCCGCGGTCGTTGGCGATCATGTCGTCGGCGATCATGCGGTTGCGCAGGCGGCCCAGCATGTCCTTGAGCAGGACGATCTCCTCCGCCGAGAGGTCGGCCATGGCCGACTCGCGCTCGGTGCGGAAGGCCTCCAGGACCTGGAGCGCCAGCGGCTCGGCCTGCGGGGTCGGCCGGACGATCTTGGCGCGGCGGTCCGCCGGGTCCGGCTCGCGGACCACCAGCCCGCGCGCTTCCAGCCGGTCGAGGAAGCCGACCAGGGTCATCGGCTCCACCCACATGTGGGTCGCCAGCACCGACTGGCGCGAGCCGGGGTGGCGGCAGACGTAAACCAGGGCTCGCGCCTCCCCCGCCGTGAGGCCGAGCCGGGCGTCGTCCAGTGCGCGGTCGAACCGCGCGCGCAGGAGCCGCGCGCAGTCGATCAGGATCATTCCGAAGGGGGATTCATCAAGCATCCCTTATTGTAAGGGCGCCTTATAATTTGGGGCAATCGCGGGGCGCGCAGGGCGGTCATGCCGCCGCGCCATGGCCGAGCGGCGCCAATTCACGCGATGTGAAGCGAAGCTGGCGCGCCAAATAGTCGCAGTTTGAAAATCTGTTGCGGAGCCGCCGCCGCAAGACGTAGTTTTTCCGCCTTGGCAGCAGCAATGGGTGCTCCGTGGTCCGCGCCACCGCCTTCGTAACTGCGCATCGACCGGACGAAGACCGGCGCATCCCTTTCCTTCAAAGGGATGCCATCAAAAGCCGAAGGACGCTCCGCATAGGTATACTTACGGATTACTGGCGGCGCCCGCCTTTTGCTAGACCCCTGCCCTCACCCGGGCTTTCCAGGCGTGATGTCCGGCGGCGGGGGAACGTCCATGGGAGACGGCAGCATCTTCCTGGCGGCGGCGCGATCCTGGGCCAGACGGTCCAGATCCTGCTGGCGCTGCGCCTCCGTCCGCAGATCGGTGGGACGCGGCGGAACGGTGCCGAGGTTGGGATACTCCCGGCTCTCGCCCGACATGCCGCGCACCGGCGATTCCTGGCTGGGCACGTCGCGGCCGGTCACGGCGCCGAGCAGGCCGGTGTCGAGCACGTGGTTGCTGCAGGCCGGCAGGGCGAAAACAACCAGGACGGACAGGGCCGGCCCCAGCCGGCCCGCCTTCGCAACCACGCCGCGTCGGATACCCGTTTCCATTCTGCGAACCTCACATCCGAACCCATCCAGCCGCTTGAACGGTGGTGGGCGAAATGAAATCTTCATACGAGAGGTGTATGACGGACCCCGGCTCGAACGGACATGGCATAAGCTGTCCAGGATGCCAGGACCGGACCGCACTCCGACCGAACAGACTTCCGGCAGGCACTGTATAAACCGCACAACGTCCCTCCTGAAGCCTAAAACTCGCCTAAAGAAGAAGGACCGCACCAATGGCCGAAAACCAGGCCCCTGACGTCAAGCTTCCCGACCCGGTGGAGATGTCGCGGGCGATGACCCGCATCGCCGAGCAGAGCCAGCGGCTGGTCACCGAATTCCTGTCCCGTCAGGCCTCGGACGGCGTCGGCGCGAAGAACCCCGACCCGATGGGCGTCGGCCATGCGTTCCTGGAGATGACCACGCGCATGATGGCCGACCCGGCCAAGCTGATGAAGGCGCAGATGACGCTGTGGCAGGACTACCTGACCCTGTGGCAGCGCACCACCCAGCGCTTCTTCGGCCAGGAGGCCCAGCCGGTCATCGCCCCGGCGAAGGACGACCGCCGCTTCAAGGATTCGGCCTGGGACGAGAACACCCTGTTCGACTTCATCAAGCAGTCCTACCTGCTGTCGGCCCGGTGGATGCAGTCCACGGTCAACGAGGTCGATGGGCTGGACGACCACACGGCCAAGAAGGTCGACTTCTACACCCGCCAGTTCGTCGACGCGATGGCGCCCTCCAACTTCGTCATGACGAACCCGGAGGTGCTGCGCACGACCATCGAGACGGGCGGCGAGAATCTCGTCAAGGGGCTTGAGCACCTGCTGAAGGACCTGGAGCGCGGCAAGGGCGAGCTGCGCATCTCCATGACCGACTACGACGCCTTCCAGGTCGGCAAGAACATCGCCGTCACCCCGGGCAAGGTCGTCTTCCAGACCGATCTGATGCAGCTCATCCAGTACACCCCGACCACGCCGGAGGTGAACAAGCGGCCGCTGATGATCGTGCCGCCCTGGATCAACAAGTACTACATCCTCGATCTGCGCGAGAAGAACAGCTTCATCAAGTGGGCGGTCGACCAGGGCCACAGCGTCTTCGTTCTGTCCTGGGTGAACCCGGATGAGAAGCTGGCCCAGAAGGGCTTCGAAGACTACATGTTCGAAGGCGTGCTGGCCGCGCTGGACGCCATCGAGAAGGTGACCGGCGAGAAGGACGTGAACGCCATCGGCTACTGCCTGGGCGGCACGCTGCTGGCCTCCACGCTGTCCTACATGGCGGCCAAGAAGGACGACCGCATCAAGTCGGCCACCTTCTTCACCACCATGCTGGACTTCACAGAAGCCGGCGAGCTGTCGGTCTTCATCGACGAGGAGCAGCTCACCATGATCGAGAGCCAGATGGCCCAGCAGGGCTACCTGGACGGCTCGAAGATGGCGACCACCTTCAACATGCTGCGCGCCAACGACCTGATCTGGTCGTTCGTGGTGAACAACTACCTGCTCGGCAAGGACCCGTTCCCGTTCGACCTGCTCTACTGGAACAGCGATTCGACCCGCATGCCGGCGGCCATGCACAGCTTCTACCTGCGCAACATGTACCAGAAGAACCTGCTGGCGAAGCCGGGCGCGGTGTCGCTGGGCGGCGTTCCGATCGACCTGCGCAACGTCAAGACCCCGTCCTTCTTCCTGTCGGCCCGCGAGGACCACATCGCGCCGTGGAAGTCCACCTACATGGGCGCCCACCTGTTCTCCGGCCCGGTGAAGTTCGTGCTGGCGGCCTCCGGCCACATCGCCGGCGTGGTGAACCCGCCGGCCGCCGGCAAGTACTGCTACTGGACCAACGCCAAGCTGCCGAAGGCCTCGGACGACTGGCTGGCGTCGTCGGAGCAGACGCCCGGCTCCTGGTGGCCGGAATGGAACAAGTGGGTCTCCACCTTCTCCGACGGCAAGGTCCCGGCGCGCGATCCGGCGAAGGGCGGCCTGCCCGTCCTGGAGGACGCCCCCGGCTCCTACGCCAAGGTGCGCATCGTCTGATCTCCCCGCTCCGGAGGGCGGTCCGCCGCCCTTCGGACGTCCGGAGCCATCGACGCGACGAACCACCAGAGACGGCCCATAAGAAAAGGCCCCGGACGATTGTCCGGGGCCTTTTCCTTGATCCGGCGGCTTCCGCCATCAGGCAAAAGCCCCGGACCGAGGTCCGGGGCTCGTGTCCCGAAAGGGAACCTGCGCCTTACGACGACGGGGCGTTCGCACCGCGCGGCAGGATCTGCGCACGACGGTTGGACGGCTCGCGGACGTTCGGGCCGGTCTGCACCAGGAGCTGGCTCTCGCCCTTGCCCTCGGTGGTGATGGCGCCGGCGGCGATGCCCTTGGAGACGAGGGCCTGCTTCACCGCCTCGGCGCGACGCACCGACAGACGCTGGTTGTAGGCCGGCGAACCCGAGGTGTCGGTGTGGCCGACGACATGGACGCGGGCGTTGGCGCCCTTGCCGATGGCGGCGGCCGCATCGCCGATCACGCGATCGGCGGCCGGGGTGACGTTGGCCTTATCCCAGTCGAAGAACACGAGGTATTCGGTCTGGGCGCGGGCGGCCGGGGCCGGAGCCACCACCGGAGCGGCGGCCGGCGGGCACTTGAAGCTGCCCTGGTGGGTGGCGTAGCCGCCATCCGCCGTGCGGACCGGGGTGTCGTTCCAGCCGATGACCGGGTTGCACCACTCGGCGGTGTCGGCGCTCTGGGCCTGAGCCCCGGCGGTCAGGCCGAAAGCGACGACGGCGGCCGGCACGACGGCCATGGTAGCGCGGAAGAAGCTGTTCATTTCTCCACTCCCTTAGAGACACACTCCCTACCGCTTGGTTCGCGGAGGACGAATCGCACAAACGATAGGACTTATCGCGTGCATGTAACGTGACAAAACGCGAAACATGTGGGGTTTGTCCACGTACAAACATACCCTCCGGAAGTCCTACACGTTTCGTGCCGGTGTCACTGTTGCTAGTATGCCACAGTGCTGCGACGCACTAAAGAGGTATTAGCCCTCTCTGTAGATTTGAGCAAGCCGCACGTAGTTCCGGACGTTTACCGGGAAGAAAGATGTGTCCTTTTCCGTAAGTGCACGCACGGGTCTTGCGGGACTTCCGGCCCAAAGTTGCCCGGCGGCAACACGCTTCCCGGGGGTCACCAGGGCTCCGGCGGCCACCATGGCACCCGACTCGACGTAGGCACCGTCCATGACGCAGGCCTGCATGCCGATGAAGCAACCGCTCTCCAGCGTGCAGGCGTGCAACAGGGCCATGTGGCCGATCGACACGTCGTCGCCGATGTAGGTCCCCTGCCCCGCCGAGGCGACGTGAATCACGGTACCGTCCTGGATGTTGGTGCGCGCACCGATTCGGATCTCGTTCACGTCGCCGCGGATCGTGCAGCCGAACCAGACGCTGCTGCCCGGCCCGATCTCCACATCGCCGATGACCGAGGCCGTCGGCGCCACATAGACGCTCGGATCGATCTTCGGATGCGTGCCCTGGAAGGGCAATATCAGGCCGGACATCGCAGGCAACTTTTCCTCGGGCTGTTTCTCTTCGGTCACGGGAACAGCGGGGCCTGCTCCAGGCCGGTCGTCTCGCCCAGGCCGAACATGACGTTCATGTTCTGGATGGCCTGGCCGGAGGCGCCCTTCACCAGATTGTCGATGACCGAGACGATGATGGCGCCACGCGGGGTGCGGTCGGGGAAGACGCCGATCAGCGCCTGGTTGGAGGCGCGGACGTGGCGGGTCGCCGGGGCGATGCCCGCCGCCGTGACGTTCACGAAGGGCTCCGATTCGTAGCGCGCGGTCAGGGTGGCGCGCAGGTCGTCGGCGGTGACCCCGTCGGCCATGCGGACGTAGATCGTCGCCATCATGCCGCGGTTCATCGGGACGAGGTGCGGCGTAAAGCTGACCGTCACCGGACGCCCGGCGGCCAGCCGCAGCTCCTGCTCGATCTCCGGCATGTGGCGGTGATGCCCGACGCCGTAGGCGTTGAAGCCCTCCGACACCTCGGTGAAGAGGTTCTGCTGCTTGGCGTCGCGCCCGGCGCCCGAGACGCCCGACTTGGCGTCGATCACGATGCCGCCCGGCTCGATCATCTCGTCCATCAGCAGCGGCAGCAGGGGGAGCAGCGAGCAGGTGGGGTAGCAGCCGGGGTTGGCGACCACGCGCGCCTTGCGCACGCCCTGCCGGTTGAACTCGGTCAGACCGTAGGCGACCTCCTTCTGGAGGTCCACGGCGCGGTGCTCATGCCCGTACCAGGTGGCGTACTCGGCGGGGTCGGACAGGCGGAAGTCGGCGGACAGGTCCACCACCTTGATGTGGCGCGGCAGGCCGGCAATGACCTCCTGCGTGGTGCCGTGCGGCAGGGCGCAGAAGACGGCGTCCAGCTTGTCCCAGGCGACCTCTTCGATCTTCACGAGGCCGGGCAGGTTGAACTGGCCCAGATGCGGGAACACCTCCGCCATGGGCTTCCCCGCCTGTCGCTCGGCCGTCAGCGCGCAGATCTCCACGCCGGGATGGCGGAGAAGCATGCGCACCAGCTCGGCGCCGGTGTAACCGGACGCACCGAGAATGCCGACGCGGATGGGGGAAGTGCTGTTGGCCATGGACGCTGTTCCTTTTGACGCACGGGGATGGGCACGAACCGTGAAGACGAGTGAAACAGAACTGAAACAAGAAAGGGGCGCCCCGTCGGGACGCCCCTCGCTTGTACAGCAGTAACGCGGGTCCGCGGTAGGCTTTAGCGCTTCGAGAACTGGAAGCTGCGGCGGGCCTTGGCCTTACCGTACTTCTTACGCTCGACGACGCGGGCGTCGCGGGTCAGGAAGCCGGCGGCCTTCAGCGGCGGACGGAGCGCCGGCTCGAAGTAGGTCAGCGCCTTGGAGATGCCGTGACGGACCGCACCGGCCTGACCGGACAGACCACCGCCGGCCACCGTGACCATCACGTCGAACTGATCGGCGCGGTCGGTGATGCCGAACGGCTGGGCGATCATCATGCGCAGCACAGGGCGGGCGAAGTAGACTTCCTGGTCGCGGCCGTTGATGACGATCTTGCCGGAGCCCGGCTTGATCCACACGCGGGCGACGGCGTCCTTGCGCTTGCCGGTGGCGTAGGCACGGCCCTGGGCGTCCAGCTTCGGGGCGACCACTTCGGCGGAGGCGGCGGCCGGAGCGGCAGCGATGTCCTTCAGGCCGGAAAGGGTGGTGGTAACCTGAGCCATTGGATTACGCGCTCCGCTTATTCTTCGGGTTCATGGCCGCAACGTCGAGAGCGACCGGCTGCTGCGCCTCGTGCGGGTGGGCGGCGCCCTTGTAGACCTTCAGGTGGGTCATCACCTTGCGGCCGAGCGGACCGCGCGGAACCATGCGCTCCACGGCCTTCTCGATCACGCGCTCCGGGTACTTGCCGTCCAGGATCTGGCCCTTGGAACGGCCCTTGATGCCGCCCGGATAACCGGTGTGCCAGTAGAAGATGTCGTCCTGGCGCTTGTTGCCGGTCAGCTTGACCTTCTCCGCGTTGATCACGACGACGTGGTCGCCGCAATCCATGTGCGGGGTGAAGGTCGGCTTGTTCTTGCCGCGCAGGATGTTCGCCAGGATGCTGGCAAGCCGGCCGAGAACGAGGCCGTCGGCATCGACGACGTACCACTTCTTCTCGATGTCGGTCGGCTTCAGATTGAAGGTCTTCATCGCCACACTCGTTGACTAAACGTGGATCGGCGGGCCACCGAAACTGGACGTTCAATCCCCGGGGCGCCGAAGCGGCCGGTTTTGTACGCAGTGCATGGGGTCTCTGTCAACGGAAAAATATCCGTTTTATATCAACGCTCTACGCTCACGGTATTATTTTACCGCGAAAGCAAAGCTGTTGATATCATTGGCTTTTTCAGGACATTTCCGGATCATGGTATCCTGATACCGCGAGCGTCACCGGGTCGTGCGGCGGAATCGAATAGGTGCCGGTGGCGTGGGCGACGGGCTCCGGATCGCCCTCGGAGAACAGCAGGACTTCGCCATAGGCCAGCCGCTTGCCCATCTTGAGGATCCGGCAATCGGCGGTGATGGCGACCGGCGCCGGGCGGCGCAGGAAGTTGATGGTCATGCTGGTGGTCACGGCCAGTTCCACCCGCCCGATCAGGCTGAGCACGGCGGCGTAAAGCGCCACGTCGGCCAGCCCGAACATCGCCGGCCCGGTCACCGTGCCGCCGGGGCGGACGAAGCTGTCGTTGTAAGGCAGCTTCATGCGCACGGTCCCGGCGCCGAGCTGCTCGATGGTGATCCCGTAATTGCCGACCAGCGGCACGCCCTCGCGAATCAGGGCTTCCAATTCCTCGGCGGACACGACCGGCGCGCTCATTCCCTCACCCATGGCTTTTCTTATGGAGACCCGATCATGGCGAACATCGCCCGCCCCGCCAAGCGCATCGCGTCGAAACCAATTTCACACCTCCGCCCGCTCTCATCTGTCAATAAATCTACAAATTCAATCAACAAATAGGTTGAGTTGTCCGCCACGGCATCGTTAGATGATCGGACCACACGCCCGGTTCCGTGGCGGGGACGGTCGGGGTACTGTTCCCGCCAACGATCAAAACATCCGGGAGGAATGGACAGCGATGAACGACACCCCACCCGCCGACGGGCCCCTCATCGGTGACGACGCGCCGCTGGTTCTCCGCGAGGACCGCGACGGAGTCGCGACCCTGACGCTGAACCGCCCGCAGGCGCGCAACGCCCTCTCCGTCGGGCTGATGGGCGCGCTGCAGGCGGAGCTGGACGCCATCCACCAGGACGCCTCGGTCCGCGCCGTGGTGCTGGCCGGAGCCGGACCGGCCTTCTGCGCCGGGCACGACCTGAAGGAGATGCGCGCCAACCCGGACCGCGCGGCCTATGAGTCGCTGTTCGTCCAGTGCTCCAAACTGATGCTGACGGTCAGCCGACTCCGCCAGCCGGTGATCGCCAAGGTGCACGGCATCGCCACCGCGGCGGGCTGCCAGCTCGTCGCCACCTGCGACCTCGCCTATTGCGCGGACACCGCGCGATTCGCCACGCCGGGCGTGAACATCGGCCTGTTCTGCTCCACCCCCATGGTGGCGCTGAGCCGCGCCGTGGGGCGCAAGGCAGCCATGGAGATGCTTCTGCTCGGCGACCTGATCGGCGCCAACGAGGCGGAGCGCATCGGGCTCGTCAACCGCGCGGTGCCGGCCGACCGGCTCGACGCCGTGGTGGCGGAGGCCGCCGGCAAGATCGCCGCGAAGTCGCCGCTGACCCTCGCCATCGGCAAGGAGGCCTTCTACCGCCAGATCGAGCTGGGCGTGGAGGAGGCCTACGCCTACGCCGCCCGCGTCATGACCGAGAACATGCTGGCCCGCGACGCCGAGGAGGGCATCGACGCCTTCCTGCAGAAGCGCCCCCCGGTGTGGTGCGGCCAATGAGCGGCCCCGCCCCCTCGCACGACGGCTACAGCGACGCGTTCATCCGCCAAGTCCTGGACCGGGTGAAGACCATCGCCCTGGTCGGCGCGTCGAACGACCCGGTGAAGGCCAGCTTCATCGTGCTGAAATACCTGCGCGACAAGGGCTACCGCGTCATCCCCATCAACCCGAAGCTGACCGGCCAGACCATCCTCGGCGAGCGGGTCTACGCCAGCCTGTCGGACCTGCCGGAGCCGCCGGACATGGTGGACGTCTTCCGCAACGCCGCCGCCGCCGGAGGCGTGACGGACGAGGCCATCGCCGTCGGCGCCAAGGTGGTGTGGATGCAGCTCGGCGTGCGCAACGACGAGGCGGCGGCGCGGGCCGAGGCGGCGGGGCTGACCGTGGTCATGAACCGCTGTCCCAAGATCGAGCTTCAGCGCCTGTTCCACGAGATCGGGCGCATCGGCGTCAACTCCAACATCCTGACGTCCAAGAAGGCCGCACCGGCCAAATCCTTCAAAAAACTGATGTAAAAAGCAGAGGAAGCCATCATGAGCGAGCAGAAGTCCTTCGGTTTCGAGACCCGCGCCATCCACGCCGGCGCCGCTCCCGACCCCGCCACCGGGGCGCGCCAGACGCCGATCTACCAGACCACCAGCTTCGTCTTCGACGACGTGGACGACGCGGCCTCGCTGTTCAACCTTCAGAAGGTCGGCTTCATCTACTCCCGCCTGACCAACCCGACCGTGTCGGTGCTGGAGGAGCGGCTCGCCAGCCTGGAAGGCGGCGCCGGGGCCACGGCCACCTCCTCCGGCCACGCCGCGCAGCTGCTCGCCCTGTTCCCGCTGATGGAGCCGGGTGACGAGATCGTTGCCTCGCGCAAGCTCTATGGCGGCACGCTCAACCAGCTCGGCACCAGCTTCCCGCGCGCCTTCGGCTGGAAGTCCGTCTTCGTGGACACCGACCAGCCGGAGAACGTCCGCGCCGCCATCACCGCGAAGACCAAGGCCATCTTCGTGGAAAGCCTCGCCAACCCGGGCGGTGTGGTCACCGATCTGGAGGCCATCGCCAAGATCGCCGACGAGGCCGGCATTCCGCTGATCGTCGACAACACGCTGGCGACGCCGTACCTGATCAACCCGATCCAGTGGGGCGCCACGCTGGTCGTGCATTCGACCACGAAGTTCCTGTCGGGCAACGGCACCTCGGTCGGCGGCGTGGTCATCGACAGCGGCACCTTCGACTGGGGCAAGTCGGGCAAGTTCCCGGCCCTGTCGGAGCCGGACGCCGGCTACCACGGGCTGAAGTTCCAGGAGACCTTCGGTCATCTGGCCTTCACCATCCACGGCCACGCCGTCGGCCTGCGCGACCTCGGGCCGAGCCAGGCGCCGCTGAACGCCTTCCTGACGTTGAACGGCATCGAGACGCTGCCGCTGCGCATGCAGCGCCACAGCGACAGCGCCCTGAAGGTCGCGCAGTTCCTGGAGAGCCACCCGGCGGTGGGCTGGGTCAGCTACGCCGGGCTGGAATCGTCCAAGTACAACGCGCTCGCCAAGAAGTACCTGCCCAAGGGGGCCGGCGCCGTGCTGACCTTCGGCGTCAAGGGCGGCTTCGACACCGGCGTAAAGGTGGTGGAGAACGTCCAGCTCCTCAGCCATCTCGCCAACATCGGCGACAGCCGGTCGCTGATCATCCACCCCTCCTCGACCACGCACCGCCAGCTGTCGCCGGAAGGCCAAGCCCAGGCGGGCGCCGGTCCGGACGTGCTGCGCCTGTCGATCGGGCTGGAGAGCGTGGAGGACATCATCGCCGACCTCGACCGCGCCCTATCGGCCGCCTGATTGGCCGCCGCCTGAGGCCGGCTCCCCTCCGCCCGCCGCAGCGTCCGGCCCGGCGGGCGGAGGGATACCCCACAAGAGGTAGATGCGACGCGAAGGGCTGAGCGCTGGCCGTTCCATTGACCTCCGCAGGTCATAGCACCGACCCTGGCACACAAAGGGTGGGGGCACGAACAAGGCGGGGAAGCGGGGCATGAGCGGACGGCTCAGGCGTGGAGTGGCGGCGGTCGCGCTGGTGGGGCTGGGCGGCTGCGCGGGCGCGCCGGTGGCGATGACCGCCGCGTCCTTCGCGGTGGACGGGATGCTGTATGTCGGCACCAGCAAGAGCAGCACCGACCACATGCTGTCGGCGATGCTGCAGCAGGATTGCGCGACCTTCCGCGTCCTGAGCCTAGGCTATGTCTGCAAGCCGGTGATCGTGCCGGTGACCCGCACCGCCGAAAGCGTGCCGGTCCCCCTTCCGGAAACCGAACCGTCGCCGGTCCCCGCCCCGCCACCGCCCGCGCCGCTCCCCGTGACGGCGGAGGTGGAGATCGCCGCGTTTCCAGCCACCGTGTTGCCGCCGATGCCGCGCCCCGCCGAACGGCGCTATCTCGTGGTGGCGGGCAGCTTTTCCAAGCGTGGGCAGGCCGAAGCCCAGCGCGCGCGGCTGGGCCATCCGGAGGCCGACATCGTGGCGGCCGACGTGCAGGGCCGGCGCATCCACCGGCTCATCCTGCCGCCGGAGGACCGTCCGACCGCCCTGCGCCGTCTGGCCGAGATGCGCGCCGCCGGGGTCGGCGACGCGTGGCTCCTGACCTGGAGGGGGCGGACGGTGGTCGCCGATCTGCCCGGCGACGCGCCCGACCCCAGCCTGCCGGACCAGATGTAAGCCCTTACTCCGCCGGCGCCATCGGGACGGCGGCCGGCTTGGCCGGAGCGTCGCGGTCGCGCGGCAGCAGCAGCGCCGCCGCGAAGGCGACCAGCGCCAGCACCGACAGCGTGGCGTAGAGCATGACGAACTCCCCCGTCCGCTCGTAGACCAGGGCGACGAGTTGCACGGCCAGCGGGCCGGCGCCGAAGGACAGGATGAACTTGGCGCCGTAGGCCAGCCCGCGGTGCTTCTCCGGGGTGTAGCGGGCGAGCAGCAGGTTCTCCGCCGGAATCTGCACCTGCGAGGCGACGACGACCAGCGCCGCAGCACCAACCAGCGGCAGGTCGGCGAGGACCGCCACGGCCGCCATCATCGGCACCTGGACCAGCAGGCACAGGGTGTAGATGCGCTTCAGCGGGTACTTGTCGGCCAGATGCCCGCCGATCAGCTGCGGCAGGGCGGCGAACAGATAGACCGCCGTCACCACGCCGCCGACGCCCAGCGTGCTGCCGCCCAGCAGGTCGCTCAGCCGCGCCTCGAACAGCTTGGGCAGCACCACCTGCATGGCGTTGAACATCAGCCCGGCGCAGACCATCGTCACCGACAGCACGACGAAGGCGCGGATCACGTCGCCGCGCGACGCCTTGGGGATCGGCTTCACGTCGCCCTGGCGATCCTCGACCTTGCCCATGGCGATCAGCAGGGCCAGCACGACCCCCAGCCCCAGGCAGACCGCGCCCGGAATCAGGAAGGCGGAGCGCCAGCCCAGCCATTCGGTCAGGCCGCCGGCCACCACCGCCGCCGAGGCGATGCCGATGGTGCCGAAAATGCCCTGGTAGCCCAGAGCCTTGCCGCGGTTGGTGGCGTTCTTGACCATCCAGGCCATGCCCACCGGGTGGTAGATGGAGGCGCCGAGCCCGAGCACCGCCAGCGCCCACAGCAGCGCCTCCGGACCGTCGGTCAGGCCGCAGGCGATGGTCCCCGCCCCGGTCAGCAGGAAGAAGACCGCCATCATCCGGCATTCGCTCCAGCGGTCGCCCAGCCAGCCGGCCAGCGGTGCGCCGACGCCGATCATCAGGGCACCCAGTGTCCACAGCCGGATCAACTCGTCGTAGGGCAGCTTCCATTCCCGCTCCAGCGCCAGGACGACGGTCAGGAACAGGGCCGACACGATGTGCATCAGCGCATGGCCGATCCAGGAAAAGCCGATCGACAGCCGCGCTGATGTGTCGGTCATGGAAATTCTCCGCATCCGGATGATTTGCGCTTGAAAGCAACCCTTGCGAAACTGGCACGCGGGTCCGGGGCGGTCCAATGCGCCGCCGTCATGGCCGACATGCGGCGGCCGGCATGAGGGATCAGGCGGTCGCGTCGCGCAGCCAGTCCAGATAGGCCGGATTGCCGCGCCCAACCCTCAGCTCGACCACGCAGGGCACCTCGTAGCTGTGCAGTTCCCGCACCCGCGCGGCCAGCCGGTCGAACAGCTCCGCCCGCGTCTTGGCGATCAGCACCGTCTCATTGGCTTCCTCGATGGCGTCCTGCCAGCGGTAGATGGAGGTCATGCCGTCGAAGATGTTGGCGCAGGCGGCCAGCCGCTCCTCGACCAGCGCGCGGCCGATGCGACGGGCCTCGTCCCGCGAGCCGGCGGTGATGTAGGCGAAGACGAATTCCATGACCGAAGCCTTTCGATGTAGAGTGTTCGAATCTTGCCACAGGCCGCCAGGCCGCAACATCTTTCGAGGCGACGAACCATGGCCGCACCCCGACGCACCACGTCCCGACGCCGCCCCACCGAGGCGCAGGCGGCGTGGCTGCGCAACGGTCTGGAGCAGCCCGGCGGCAAGCTGCCCCTGTTCGACGCCGACGGCCAGCGCGTCAAGCGTCAGACCATCGAAAGCTGCCTGAAGTCCGGCTGGGCGGAGCGCTGGTTCCACAACCCGCTGAAGCCCGACTGGCTGGTCTGCCGCCTGACCGACACCGGCCGCGCCGCCCTCTCCCCCCGCCCCGCCGAGAAGGAACTCGCCCAGGCGGAATGACCGCCGGACGACACCGACGGCGTACCGCATGGGTGGGGTGTCGCACCACGCCGACGCCCGTTAGGATCGCCGCGCTTTTCGCGGCCTGACCGGGCTTTGCTTCGTAACGGTATCGATCCATGCAGCTTTCCGACCTCGGCCCACGCATTTGCATCCTCGGGCCGTCCAACAGCGGGAAATCAACGCTTGCCGAAGCGATCGCGCGGCGGAACGGCTTTCCCGTCGTCCATCTCGACCGGCTGTACCATGCTCCCGACACGGATTGGCAGCCACGCCCGACCGACGAGTTCATCGCCCTGCACGACGCGGCCATCGCCGGCGAGCGCTGGGTCATGGAGGGCAACTACTCGCGCTGCATCCCGCAGCGTTTCCAGCGGGCGACGGGCCTGATCCAACTGGACGTGCCCATGCCGCTCAGCCTGCTGCGCTATTTCCGCCGGACCCTGTTCGAGCGGGAGCGGCGCGGCGCGCTGGAGGGGCGCCGGGACCGCATCAAGTGGGAGATGATCCGCCACATCGCCGTCACCACCCCGCGAAATCGGGCGCGGAACCTGCGCACCTTCGATCAGGCCGACCTGCCGAAGATCCGGATCAACTCCGCACGGGACCTGAACGCGTGGTACCGGCGCTGGGACCTCACGCGCTGATGGCCGGACGCCGGCTTCACGCCGGCACAGCCTTCAACTGCTGGTCCACCGCGGCCGCCAACTCGCGGGGGGTGACCGGCTTGTGGATCACCGTCAGCCCGTGGGCGGTGGCGTCCAGCAGGCAGTCCGGCCCGGTCTCCCCGGTCAGGATCACCCCCGGAACCCCGGCGCCGTAGCGCTCGCGCACGCGCAGGATCACCTCGGTCCCGACCCGCCCCTCGCGCAGCCGGTAGTCGGCGATCACGATGTCGGGGACGCGCGTCTGGGCGGACAGCCGCTCCATGGCCTGGTCGGCGCTGCCCGCCGCCAGCACGGCGTAGCCCCATTCCGTCAGGATCAGTTGAAGCCCCATCAGCACGATGGCGTCGTCGTCCACCAGAACGGCGAGGCGGCCCTGCCCCATCCCCGGCGACTCACCCCCCGCCCCCGCGACGGCGGGCACCACCGTTTCGCCCAGTGGCACCAGCACCCGGAAGGCCGAGCCCTTGCCCACCGCGGAGCGCACCTCCACCGGATGGTCGAGCAGCCGCGACAGCCGCCGCACGATGGCGAGGCCGAGGCCGAGGCCCTGGTTGCGGTCCCGCTCCGGGTTGCCGACCTGATGGAACTCCTCGAAGATGCGCTCCAGGTGGTCGTCCGGGATGCCCCTGCCTGTGTCCTGGATGACGATGGAGAGGAACCGCCCATCCGGCCGGCACTGCACCCGCACCAGCCCGCTGTCGGTGTAGCGGATGGCGTTCTCCACCAGATTGCGCAGCAGCCGGCCCAGCAGCGTGCGGTCGCTGCGCACCCGCCCGGCGGCGACCTCGACCTGCCAGCCGATGCCCTTGCCGGCGGCGACCGGCGCGTAGGCGGCGCGGATCGGGTCCAGCACCTCCGCCACGTCGAAATCCTCGAACACCGGTGTCACCACTCCAGCGTCGAGGCGCGACACGTCGAGCAGGCTGTCCAGCAGACCCTTCAGCGCCTCCAGCCCCTGCTCCAGATGGCCCAGGACCTTGGCGCCCGCGGGCGACCCGACATGGGCCGACAGGGCGGCCGCGAAGAAGAACAGCGATTGGAGCGGCTGGCGCAGATCGTGGCTGGCCGCGGCCAGGAATTTCGACTTGGCAAGGTTGGCGCGCTCCGCCTCATCGCGGGCGGAGCGCAGCGCGGCCTCCATCGCCTTGCGCTCGGTGATGTCCTCGGCAACCGTGATTCGGTAGGCCGGCTCCGTGCCGGTGATCCGGGCGAGCGACGAGGTCACCCGCACCCACACCGCCCCACCGTCCTTGCGGCGGTAGCGCTTCTCAATGGCGTAGCTGGACAGTTCGCCGGACAGCAGCCGCTCGATCAACCGCTCCTCGGCCGGAAGATCGGCCGGGTCGGTGATGTCGCGGTAGGTCCGCCGCAGCAACTCCTCGCGCGGGTAGCCGACGATGTCGCAGATCTTGGCGTTGACGTCGAGGATGCGTCCGTCCAGCCCCACCCGCTCGATGCCCACCGCCGCCAGTTCGAAGACCGAGCGGAAGCGTTCATCGCTCTGACGGCGCGCCGTCTCGGCCCGGCGCAGGTCGGTGACCTCCATCACGACGGCGCCGACCGCCGCGACCTCCATCCCTTCATGCACGGGAAACAGGGCGATCAGCCAGTGGCGCGTCACGCCGGGCTCTCTGGGCGTCTCGCCCATCACCTCCCGGTAGGGGATCGGCTCGCCGGTGTCGAACACCCGATCGATCAGCGGCTCGACGCTGGCGCCCACGACGGGAAGCAGGTCCGCCAGAGTGCGGCCCATGTGGGCCTCCGCCAGGATGCCGTTGCAATCGGCCAACTGCTCGTTGATGCGGATGTAGCGGCGCTCGCGGTCGAAGAAGGCGAAGCCGACCGGCGCGTTCTGCAGCAGGCTGTTCAACTGGGCGAGCAGCGCGTTCTTTTCCCGGTTGGCCGAAACCAGCGCCGCCTCGCCCCACTTGCGGGCGGTGGTGTCCTGGAAGAAGACGGCCAGCCCATCCGGCGACGGGAAGGCGCGCACGGCGAACCAGGATTCGAAGGCCGTGCAATACTCCTCGAACTCGACCGGCGTCTGATCCTGCATGGCGCGGCGGTAGTTTTCTCCGAACGCGCTGGCGGACACCTCGGGAAAGACGTCCCACAGGTCCTGGCCGATCAGATCGTGCCCGCCGGCGATCAGCGCCCGGGCGCGCTCGTTCATGAAGGTGATGCGCCAGTGGCGGTCCACCTCGAAAACGCCGTCGGTGATGCTGCCCAGAACGGCGGCCGTCTTGTGGGCCAGCGCGTTGGCCTGCTCCCGCACCTGCTGCTGGCGTGCCAGTTCCTCGGCCATGCTGTCGAAGGCGCGGGCCAGCGTGCCGAGTTCGGACGACTGATCGGCGACGCCGCTACGCGCCGTCAGATCACCGCCCTTCCAGCGCTCCGCCGTCGCGACCAGCGCCGCCACCGGCCGCCGCAGGAACCGGCTGGCGCCCCACCAGACGGTGAGCAGCGTCAGAAGCAGGACCATCGCGATGCCGGCCATCGCCTGGACCATCGCGCCGCGGATCGGCCCCAACGCCTCGCCCTTGTCCAGGCAGACCACGACCCCGATGCCGTCCATGCTCTGGCCGATCGGCTGATAGGCGACGATGCGCGGCCGGCCGTCCGGCCCGGTCACCTCGGCGATGCCGGGCGCGTCGCGGGAGAGCAGCGCGAGGACGGACGGGGACAGCACGCCGCCATCCGTCCGGCTCGGCGCCGTCTGATTTGGCCCCGGCTCCGATGGAAGGGGCGGCACCTGGGCGACCACCCGGTCGCGGCGGTCCACCAGCGT
This sequence comes from Azospirillum brasilense, assembly GCF_007827815.1. GTDB lineage: Bacteria > Pseudomonadota > Alphaproteobacteria > Azospirillales > Azospirillaceae > Azospirillum > Azospirillum brasilense_C. Next base: position 372,283 of record NZ_VITH01000007.1, on the reverse strand, counting down.
GATCCGCGCGTTGTCGGGCAATGGCCGCTTGGACAGGAAATCGGCGATCCAGGAGATGTCGGTCAACGCCGTCACGACGCCGGCCGCCCGGCCCTCCGCGTCCTGGTAGGCCAGCGCGACCGGCATGGCGGAGCGTCCGTCGGTCCGCCGGGAAACAGGCTCCCCCAGCGTCATCCGGCCGCTGGCCAGCGCGTCGCGGAAATAGTCGCGGTCGGCGATGGAAATCCCCAGCGCGGCGCGATCGGTCGCGCAGCGCACCACCCCGTCCAGCCCGGCGATCACGATGCCGAGATGGCCCGGATAGGACGCGCGCAGGCTGTCCATCAGCGCTTGGCAGGCCGGCGAGCCGGGGGCGCGCGCCGGATCGGCCTTGACCAGCGTGTTCAGCACCTGCCGCAACCCGTCGATCATGCGGTGCTGCTTCGCCTCGAACAGCGCGGCGAGGTGCAGGGCGTCCCGCCCCACCTCGGCCTCCCGCGCGGCGCGCAGAGCCAGCTCGTTCTTCACCTCGATGACGGCCGCCGGAATCATCGCCACGAGGACAAGAAGCAGCAGACGGTGAAGAAGACTCATGAAGGGCGGCTTTCGGAAAAGGATTCCGTGTGACCGTGCGCGATGCGCGACCGTCCCGTCAACGGATACGCGTGGCCTTCCAAGTACCCGAGCGTTCGGCGCCGGCGGCGATGCGGCGGTCGGCAATCTCCGACTCATCCACTTCGGCAATCCCCGCGTGCTTCAGGGCGCGCAGAAGGACGCTGCGCACGGTCGTCCCCTCCTCCTCGGCGCGGCGGCGGACGGCGCGCTTGACGCTCTGCGGCACCATGGCGGCCAGCTGCACGTCGGGTTCACGGCGGTCCGACGGTGCCGGATTGGTGTTGGACGGAATGGTGGCTGCGGGGCGGAAGGGGTGGTCTCGCATCGGTCCTGCCGTACATGGTTCGAAGGTGCGAAACCATCCCCGGTTATAGTTAATTTCTTGTTAACCATAAACCTTCCAGCGGTGCCAGGGGTTTGTCCTACGCCGGAATAGCGGTTGACCTGTCCAACCCTGCACCGAAGAGTGGCCGACCGGGCCTTTCGGTACCACGGCACCGGATCACCGCCCCCTTCGCACGGCCAGAGCAGAGGAGCGACGACGTTGTCAGCACGCCCTTCGAAACGCCGCATCGCCATCATCGGGGCCGGCTTCACCGGCAGCGTCCTTGCCGCGCATCTGTTGCGCTCCGCCGATGAGCCGACCAGCCTGCACCTGATCGAACGCACGCCCAGCGTCGGCGCCGGGCTCGCCTACTCCACCCCCAACGCCGCGCATCTCCTGAACGTGCGCGCCTACAACATGAGCGCCTATCCGGACGATCCGCGGCATTTCCTGCGCTGGCTGTGGGCCCAGGACGGCGAGGCACACGACAGCGGCAATGGCGCGGTTCCGCCCAGCGGCCACGCCTTCGTTTCCCGTGCCCGCTACGGCGCCTACATCCAGGACGTCCTGCGCGAAGCCGTGGCGGCCGCCCCGCCCCACGTCTCGCTCACCGTGTCGCAGGCGGAGGCGGTGGACGTCGCGTCGGACGCCCGGGGCACCCGGCTGCGGCTGGGCAACGGCACCAGCCTGTCGGTGGACACGGCGGTCCTCTGCGTCGGCAACTTCCCCCCCTCGCCGCCGCCGGTCCCGGCGCCGGAGGTCTATGCCTCCAGCCGCTACGTGGGCTCGCCCTGGGACTGGCCGGCGCTGGCCACGATCGCCCCCGACGCACCCGTGCTGATCCTCGGCACCGGGCTGACCATGGTGGACACCGTCCTGTCGCTGGAGGACCAGGGGCACCGCGGCCCGATCCTCGCTTTGTCGCGCCGCGGCCTGCTGCCCCAGACGCACGAGGAGACGCGGCCCTTCAAGAGCTTCATCCACCCGCAGGTGATGCCGCGCACCGTCCTGGACGTGATGATCGCCCTGAAAGCCGACATCCGCCGCGCGCGGGAGACGGGATTCGACTGGCGGTCGGCCTTCGACGCGCTGCGCCCCTACCACCACCTGATCTGGAGCCATCTGCCGATCGAGGAGCGGCGGCGCTTCCTGCGCCATGTCCGCCCCTATTGGGAGGTCCATCGCCACCGCATCGCGCCGGAGGTGGCCGCCCGCATCGCCGCGCTCTGCGCGAACGGCCGGCTGGCCATCCGCGCCGGCCGCCTGCAGACATTGGCTCTGGTGCCGAACGGGGTGGAGGCAACCGTGCGCGCCCGCGGGGCGGAGGGCACCGTCTGGACCCGGACGGTGGGAGCCATCGTCAACGCCACCGGCACCGAGTGCGATTTCGGCCGGATCGGCCATCCGCTGGTCAAGGCGCTGCTGACGCGCGGTCTGGCGCGGCCCGACCCGCTGCGGCTGGGGCTGGACGTCACGGCGGACGGTGCCCTGATCGGCGAGGACGGGCGGGCGTCGGACCGGCTGTTCGCGCTCGGCCCGGTCAGCCGGCCGCCCTTCTGGGAGATGACCGCGGTGCCCGAACTGCGCAGCCAATGCGCCCGGGCCGCAGGACACATCGCCCGGCTGCGGCGATCCGCCTATCCACTGGCGGAGCCGGCGTTTCTCGGCGCGCGGGCGGTGCCCTGACCGGATGGGAGCCGCCCGCTCACCAGGGGGTGCCGTCGCGGTGCGTGAAGAGGTCCGTCGCGCTGTCGTAGCGCAGATCCTCGTCCGGGTAATGCGCCTCGTCCCCCGCGCTGCGGTCGCCGACCTCCAGATAGGTGGCCGGCTCGTCGGAGCGGTTGACGAGCTGGTGTCCGTCGGGCTTGCCGGCCGGGAAGCCGGCGCACATGCCGGGACGCAGAACCGTCTCGCCGGCGTCGGTGACCAGGGTCAGCTCGCCGTCCAGCACATAGACGAACTCGTCCTGGCGGGTGTGCCAGTGCCGCAGGGCCGAAGCGGCGCCCGGCTCCAGCCGGGTCAGGTTCACGCCGAAGTTGGTGATCCCCAGCGGGTTGCCCAGCCGCTTGCGCAGGCGGCCGGCGACCGCCGCGCGGAACGGCTCCGGGTAGCCGGTGGCGCCGAGCTTCGCCCCGACGGCGGCGGGGTCGAGGACAGGTGCAGCGGGTGGGACGATGGGCGGGACAGTGGCGGGGGGCTTGTCTGACAAAGGTGGGTCTCCCTTCACCGGGGACCGATACCGATCTCTGGATTCGGTCCGGGATCGTCACTGTAGGCCATCGGGCACGGACCGACCATCCGGCCTGTTGAGCCACCGGCCAGGCACCTCATCGGGGCAAGGCCCAACGAAAGGGGGAAAGGCGCATGGAGACGACGCTCTACATTCCACCGCTCGGTCTTGCGGGGCAATTCGGGGCACCGGCCGGTTTCGCGGCGGTGGTGATCTTCGCCCACGGCACATCCAGCGGGCGGACGAGCCCGCGCAACGTCCGCGTCGCCGCCCGCCTGCGCGAGGCCGGATTCGCCACGCTGCTGATGGACCTGCTGACCGAGGGGGAAAAGGCCGACCCGGCCAACCAGTTCGACGTCCACCGCCAATCCGAACGGCTGCTGCTGGCCGTCCGCCACCTGCGCGCCGCCACCGCGGTCGAGCGCAAGCCCATCGGCTTCTTCGGTGCCGGGTCGGGGGCGGCGTCGGCGCTGATCGCGGCGGGGCGCGCCGCGGAGCATGACGGGATCGGCGCCGTGGTCTGCCGCGGCGGGCGTCCCGATCTGGCGGAGGAATGGCTGAACGCCGTCGCCGCCCCCACCCTGCTGGTGGTCGGCGGCAAGGACGCCCCGGCGCTGGACCTCAACAACGACGCCTTCGCCCGGCTGCACTGCACCAAGGCGCTGGAGGTGGTGCCGGGGGCCGGTCGCCTGTTCGAGGAGACCGGCAAGCTGGATCAAGTGGCCGATTCTGCGCGCTCCTGGTTCACCACCCATCTCCTCAAGGCTGCCAACGGCTGAGCGTGGGTCGACAGCGGAACCGGGAGAGGCTACCTCTGGTTTTCTCCCGCACCGCAGCATCCGGACCGGACCGCCCATGCCCAAGCTTGAAATCCTCAGCCGCCGCCCTGCCGGACCGGCCAAGCCCGTGCCCCTGCTGTTCGTCCATGGCGCCTTCTGCGCCGGCTGGATCTGGGACGAGCATTTCCTGCCCTGGTTCGCCGAGCAGGGGTGGGAGGCCCACGCCGTGTCCCTGCGCGGCCATGGCGCCAGCGCGGGGCGGGAGCGGCTGAACAGCTTCGGCATCGCCGACTATGTGGATGATGTTCTGAGCGCGGTGGAGTCCTGTTCGACGCCGCCGGTGCTGATCGGCCATTCCATGGGCGGCATGGTGGTCCAGCGGGCCCTGGCCCGCCGGCGCTTCCCGGGGGCGGTCCTGATGGCCTCCGCCCCGCCGCACGGCCTGCTGGAATCCTCGTTGCGGCTGGCCTGGAGCGATCCCTACGTGTTCCAGCAGATGGGCAGGCTGATGACCTTCGCCAACGGCATCGAGGCGGAGGCGGTGCGCCGCGCCATGTTCTCCGACCGGGTACCGCTGGAGCTGGCCAAGCGCTACGAGCCGCTGATGCAGGAGGAATCGCAGCGCGTGCTTCTCGACATCGGCGGCTGGATTCCCTTCCCGCTGCTGCCGGCCCGCGGCGCCCGCGTGGCCGTTCTGGGCGCGGAGGAGGACCGGCTGATCCCCAAGGACCAAGTCGAGGCCACCGCCCGCGCCTTCCGGACGGAGCCGGTGTTCTTCCCGGAGATGGGGCACAGCATGATGCTCGAACCCGGCTGGGAAGCGGTCGCCCGCCACGTCGCGGGCTGGGTGGAGACGACCGTCCTGGGAAAGCCGGCGCAGGAGAAGACGGCTCCGAAGCCGGCAACTCCAAAGACAGCGGCTCCGGATTCGGGCATCCGCGCCGCCGCCGACTGAAAACCCGGCGCCCCGCCGGTCACTGGGTGCGCAGGGTACCCAGGAAGCCGCCGATCTCGCCGTTCAGGGACTCGGACTGCTGGGCCAGTTGCCGGGACGCCTCCAGCACGGCGTAGGCCATCTTCCCGCACTGCCCGGCGGCGGCCGTCACGCCCGAGATGTCCCGCGCCACGTCGCGCGTGACCTCGGCGGCCTGCTGCACGTTGCGGCTGATGGCCTGGGTCGCCGCCCCCTGCTCCTCCACCGCCGACGCGATGATCGTGGCGATCCCGTTCACCTGTTCGATCACCCGCGCCACGCCGCCGATCTCCTCCACCGCCTCGCCGGTGGCGGACTGGACGCCGGCGACCTGGGCAGCGATCTCCTCGGTCGCCTTGGCGGTCTGGCTGGCGAGGCTCTTCACCTCGCCGGCGACCACCGCGAAGCCCTTGCCGGCCTCGCCGGCCCGTGCCGCCTCGATGGTCGCGTTGAGCGCCAGCAGGTTGGTCTGCGCCGCGATGTCGTTGATCAGGCTGACCACGGTGCCGATCCGCCCGACCGCCTCGGCCAGCCCGGTCACCTTGCCGGTGGCGCGCTCCGACGCGCTGACGGCCTCGCGCGCGATCCGCGACGCGTCGGCGACCCGCCGGCTGATCTCCCCCACCGAGCCCGACAGCTGTTCCGTCGCCACCGCGACCGTCTGCACGTTGGCCGAGGTCTGCTCCGTCGCCGACGCCACGGCGCCGGCCAGCCGGTCGGTCTGCCCGGCGGCGCGGGTCATCTCCTGGGCCTCGCGCTCCATCGCCTCGGTTTCGTGCGACACCGACTTCATCACCTCGCCGACGCTCCGCTCGAAGCGCTCGGCAAGGCCGGCGAGAGTGCGGCGCTTGTCCTCCTCGGAGCGATGCAGCGCGGCGGCCTGATCGGCCTCCAGGCGCTTCTTCTCCGCGGCGTTGCCCAGGAACACGCGGGCGGCGCCCGCCATGGCGCCGATCTCGTCGCGGCGGTTCGCCTCGGGAAAGGCGACCGAAAGATCGCCGTCCGCCAGGGCGTGCATACGGACGCTGAGGCTGCGGATCGTGGCGCTGAGCCGCACCCCGACCAGCGCGATCAGGCCGACCGCCGGCACGGCCAGAAGACCGGCCACCGCCAGAACGGTCCACAGCGTGCTCAGGAAGGCGCTGCGGATGTCGTCGATGAAGACGCCCGTCCCGATGTAGATGCCCCAGGGCTGGAAGGTCTTGATGTAGGACAGCTTCGCCGCCGTCTCGTCGCTGTTCGGGGCGACGTTCCAGAAATATCCGTAGGTGCCCTCGCCCGAGGCCTTGGCGATGCGCGCCATGTCCATCAGGATCGGCGCCCCCTTGGTGTCCTTCACGCCGGAGACGTCCTGCCCCATCAGCTTCGGGCTGGGATGGGCGAAGCCGAAGCCGTCCAGCGTGATCGCGAACAGATACTCCTGCCCGCCGTAGCGCATGGCGAGGAGCGACCGCTTGAAGCGGGTCTGCGCCTCTTCCCGGGTGATCTGCCCGGCGGCGGCCTCCGCCTCGTAGGCGGCGGCCATGCTGTGCGCCGCCTCCACCATGAAGCGCAGGGACTGGACGCGGTCCGCGTGCATGCGCTGGTAATTCAGCCAGAGGCCGGCGCCGACGATGGCCGCCGAAGCGACGCTCGCCAGCGCCACCAACCCCCACAGCTTCGAGCGGATGGACACATTATCGAACATGACAACCCTTCCGACAAATCCGCGCCAACGGGCGGTGGCGCGCGGGCCGTTCCTTTGCCGGAATGCTATCGAAGCAATCGTGACTCATTTGTTAATAGTTTTACTCAATTCTCCTCAAAGAAATTCAAACAACTTCAGAACAACCATCGAGATTGTTTTGACGCTCGCGCCTGGAAATTGATAACCCACAGGAGACATAAAAGAATGCCGCAACCAGCTTTGGTTGCTCCGCTCACGCGCCGGGGGCCGATTTTTGGGTCAGGACGAGAAAGACCTTTTCCTCGAGCTGCTCCGGGGTGAAGGGCTTGGCGATGTAGGCGCTGACGTTGTGGGCCAGAGCCCGCTCCACCGCCTTCAGCGTGGCGAGCGCCGTCACCATCAGGAAGGGCAGATCGCGCCGCACCTCGCGCACCCGGCGCAGCACGTCGAGGCCGCTGGCCTTGGGCATCATCCAGTCGCAGACGATCAGGTCGTACGCCCCGTCCCCGGCCAGCCGGAGCAGCGCCTCCTGCCCGTCCGCCGCCGTGTCGATGTGGCCGATGCCGAGGTCGCGCAGCACCGATTCGACGAAATGGCGCGGCCCGTCCTCGTCATCGACGACCAGGACGCGGATGGCGCCGAGGTCGATGAAGGGCACGCCGACCACCCCGAGCGCCCCACGCATCCAGGAGGCGCGCGCCGAACGCTCCTTGCCGCCCGTGGCACCCAACAGGAAGGAGCGCACGAAGCGTGGCCGGTGCACCTGCCGGTACAGCGCCTTGGCGACCGCCGCCCGGCTCTTGCCGCGGCAGAAGGCGCCGTCGCCGGCCAGCCGGACCATTTCCAGAACGGTGTCGGGGTTCGGCTCGTCCTTGCCCTGGAGGGGGCTCAGCAGCCGCTGGGTGCGGATGAAGGCGTTCTGGATCTCGTCGATCTGCCCGGCCATATGCTCGCGGACGTCCTCCGCGAAGGCGCTGTCGAGCACGAGCTTCTGGACCTCGGCCAGCCCCTTCAGCTTCTCGGTCTTCTCCTTCCAGCAGTCGAGCAGGCGCCCGGCGAAGTCCCGCCCGTCGAAGAACTGCGTCAGATAGCCGTTCACCGCCCGCTCGGCGCTCGGCGACAGCGGCATCCTCTGCAGGACGAACAGGATGCGGAGCTTCTGCATCAGCGTCCGCCCCTTGGTGATCTCGGGCAGCGTGTCCTCGTTGACGAGCAGCGCGCTGCGCCGCTGGAGCGCCGCCTCCGTCCGGGCGCCGCCGAAATAGCCCTCCCCCGTGCGCAGGCGCTGCGACACCTGGCTCAGCGCCATGATCTCCCGCTGCACCGCCTCCACCCCGAACAGGTCACCGGCGCTGGTGATGGTGAAGCGGTCGGGCTTCGACAATTCGCGGCGCAGCGCGACGATCAGGCTGTCGCTCAGCACCGGCATGGCCGTGCGGCGGACCAGTGTCTCGAGACTCCGGAAGACCGGCGGCGCCTCTTCGGACAGCGGCTTGTCCCCGGCGATCAGCGTCACGATCATGTCCACCCGGTCCACGAACGGCGCGTCCAGGGAGCAGGAGGCGGTGCCGGTGTCGCTGCGCAGGATCTCGCCGAGCAGCCGGTCGAGCGGCGCCAGCGCGTCGGCGTCCTCCAGGCCGTCCGCCAGTTCCAGCAGGAGCCGCGCCTTCTCGGCGAAGCTGCGGCCCTGGTACAGATGCGTGGTCAGCGCCGCATCGACCATGAAGCGCCCGGTGAAGGCGTCGCGGGCGGCGATCAGCCGCTCCGCCGTGGCGGCGTAGGTGGCCGGAGTCAGGTCCGGCGGCTGGGCGTCCTTCAGCCGCTCGCGGGTCACCCGGGCGACCTCGTTGACCAGGGCGGTCAGCGCGCCCTTGCGGTCCATGGCCCGTTCCGCCTGCTGCAGGATGGCGACGAAGGTCGGGATGTTGGACAGGCTCTGCTGGTGGCGGGGGGAGTGCAGAAGCTCGGTCGGCGTCAGCGCGTTCTCGTCGAAGTAGCGCTGGCAATGCCGGCCGATGCTGTCGCGGCCTTGCGGGGCGTAGAAGTCCTCCGGGGTCCGGCAGACGGCGGTGTCGCTCCCGCCATCCGTGTCCAGGTCACGACCGCTATCCCGGCCGTCCGCGATGCTCTGGTCCGATGCCATGCCCTAACCCCGTCTCATTCGGCCAGCAGCCCGCGCACCGCCTCGATCAGGCGGTCCGGGGCCACTGGCTTCATGACGATCCGGCGGCCGGGCTGTGCCGTCATGTCCGCCGCCGTTTCATGGGACGCGTAGCCCGTCAGGAAGAGGATGCGCAGGTCGGGGTTGCGCTCCGCCAGGGCGCGGCTCAGCTCCAGCCCGTTCATCCGCGGCATCGACATGTCGGACACCACGGCGTCGAACAGCCCGCCGCATTCGTCCCAGCGCTCCAGCGCGTCCAGCCCATCCACCGCCTCGGTCACCGTACAACCGGCCTCCTCCAGCGCCAGCCGGACGTAGGTGCGGACGGCCTCCTCGTCGTCCACCAGCAGGATGGCGGCCCCCTCGTCCTCGCCCAGCCCCAGCCCGTCCGCCAGCGAGCCGGCCGGAGCGGGAGCGGGAACCGCGGGCAGATGGATGGAGAAGACGCTGCCGCGCCCGTCCGGCCCGGCCTCCATCTCCACGGCCCCGCCGGCCTGCTGGGCGGTGCCGTAGACCATCCACAGGCCGAGCCCGGTGCCCTTGCCCGGCTCCTTGGTGGTGAAGAAGGGTTCCCAGATGCGGTCGCGCACCGCCTCCGGCACGCCGCAACCCTCGTCGACGACCCGGATCACCGCGTAGCGCCCGTGCGCCAGCGCACCGTGCCGCCCGAAGAAGCCGGCGTCCGGCAGGGCGCTGTCCAGCGCGATGGTCAGCCGCCCGCCGTCCGGCATGGCGTCGCGCGCGTTGAGGGCGAGGTTCAGGATCGCCTGGTTCAGCATCACCGGGTTGGCGACGGCGTGGGCGTCCCCGTCGCCGATGCGGATGTCCAGGTCGATGCCGGCGCTCATCAGCGGCTTCAGGAAGACCTTCAGGTCACGCACCAGCGGCGCCAGCGCCACCACCTCCGTCTCGTCGGACGGGCGACGGCGCGAGAAGTCGAGAAGCTGAGCGGTCAGCGCGGCGGCCCGGTCGGAGGCTTTGGCGATCTCCCGCACGCAGGTGGTGACGCGCGCCGGGTCATCCGGCGCCCGCTCGGCCAGCCGGGCAAATCCGCCGATGGCGGTCAGCATGTTGTTGAACTCGTGGGCGATGCCGCCGGCCATGCGGCCCACCGCCTCCATCTTCTGCGATTTCTGCAGCTCCGCTTCGGCGCGGCGGCGCTCGGTCACGTCGTTCAGCACCAGGAGAACCGCCGCCTCCCGCTGATAGACCGCTGGGAAGGCGCCGATCTCCACATGGCGCTGCTCGCCGGACGGGCGGGCGATCGCGCATTCCACGCGCTGGTGGTCGCCCTCCGCTCCCAGCCCGAGCCGCGTCGTCACGGTCTCCGCCTCGACGATGAAGCGGTTGAGGTCCACCCCCTCCAGCCCGCCGCTGCCGCCCACCCCCAGGATGGACGCCGCGGCGGCGTTGCCGAAGCGGATGGCCCGGCGGTCCCAGATGACGATGCCGTAAGGCGCCAGCTCGACCAGCTGGCGGTAGCGCTTCTCGCTCTCGCTGAGCGCGCTGACGGTGGCCTCCAGCCGCTCGGTCTGGCCGGCGAGCTGCTCCTCGCGCCGCTTCAACTCGGTGATGTCCATCAGGATTTTCACGATGCCGCCGGAGCCGGTGGCGTGCTCGCTGATGCGGTACCAGCGCCCGTCGGACAGGCGGCCGTCGACCGGATCGGTGTGCAGCAGGTGGCGCTTCATCCGCTCGGCGATCCAGTCGGCCATCTCGCGGTCGTCGCCCTCGTACCCGCCGCGCTCGGCGGCGGCGCGCAGGATGTCCTTGAAGGCGGTGCCGGGCACCAGCACGTCGGCCAGATTCGGGTAGGCGCTGCGGTAACGCTCGTTGCAGAAGATCAGGCGGTCGTCCGGGCTGAACAGCACGAAGCCCTCGGAGATGCTGGACAGCGCGTCGTGCACCACCGACTGCATGAAGCGCGCCTCGACCAGGGCCAGGGTCTCCGCGGTCGTCTCGATGCCGGTGCCGCGGTAACCGGCGAACCGCCCGTCCGCGTCGGTGAAGGGCTGGGCGCTGATGCGGAAGACGCGGGTGTCGCCCGCCCCGTCGCGCAGCGTGACCTCCAGGTCGCGGAAGGTCCGCCCGGCCTCGATGTCGGCCAGATGGTCCAGCCAGGTGTCGGTGTCCTCGACCAGCGCGCCGAGGTCGAGCAGCGAATCGCCAAACACCGGCGCCGGGTCGCCGCCGAGAATTTCCGGCAGCCGTTCGGACACGTAGGTGTAGCGGTGGTCGGCGGCGCTTTCCCAAAACCAGTCGGACGCGGCCTCGGCGAAATCGCGGAAGCGCTGTCGGCTGGCCGCCAGTTCCTCGTTGGCGGCGCGCAGCAGGCGGGCGGAACGGTCCAGCGCCGCCGCCGCCGCGCGGGCGCGGCGCACCGACAGCACGGCCAGCGCCGCCATCGCCAGCGTCATCACGCCGAGCGGCAGCATCAGCCGGTCGCGCCCCTCCTCCGGCATCATCACGGCCAGCAGGCCGGCGGCGCCGAGCATGAGGAACAGCAGGTCGGTCAGCCCGGCCGGCCCGCGGCGCGGCGCGGCGTCCCCGGCCGGCCGGGCGGCACGGACGTCGCGGTCGGTGTCGGTGGGGGGCAGCGGGCCCCGGCCGGAAAGATCCACGGAGCCCCGCTCCATCGTCATGGGTGTACCATCGCGCAAGGCGCGACGCGCATAGACCCGTAATAGGTGGGGAGCCGTTAACAGCCGGTTTCGCTGTTCGCCTTCGTACGAACGGATTCTACCGTGAGCATACGATTTCCACCGCTCAGCGCCGGTTCACCAGAACCAGGATCTTCTCCTCGAGCTGTTCGGGAGAGAAAGGCTTGGCGATGTAGGCGGTGACGTCGTGGGCCATGGCCTCCTCCACGGCGATGATGGTGGCGAGCGCGGTGACCATCAGGAAGGGCATGTCCGGACGCACGGCGCGGACCAGCTTCAGGAACTCCAGCCCGGAAAGGCGCGGCATCTTCCAGTCGCAGACGATGAGGTCGAAGGCGCCCTGCCGCTCCTCGAAGCGGGTCAGCGCCTCGCGCCCGTCCTGGGCGATGGTCAGCTCGGTGATGCCGAGGTCGCGCAGGATCATCTCGACATAGGCGCGCGCCGCCGGCTCGTCGTCGGCCAGCAGGACCCGCAGCGTGTTCATGGCGCGCATCGGCAGGCCGGCATCGGCCAGCGTGGCGAAGAACTGGGCGAAGCGCTCGGCCCGCTGTTCCGTCGCGTCCTTGCAGCGGGCGAGGTAGCCGCGCAGGAAGGCGGTGGAGCGGACATGGTGCCCGACCAGCTCGCGCGCCGCCGCCACGCATTTCCCCTCGGTGAAGGCGCCCTCGGCGAGCAGGCTGGCGAACTCCATGACCTCGTCGACGTTGGGCGGGCGGTCCTTGGCGATGCGGGCGAAGACCTTGTTGGTGCGCAGGAAGGTGTTCTGGATCTCGTCGAGCATGCGGACGTAGCGCTCGCGCAGTCCGTCCGGCAGGGTGGAACGCGCCACGCGCCGTTGCAGGTCGGCCAGCGCCTTGATGCGGGCGCGCGGCGTGCGGGCGGTCTCGAACAGGCGCTGGGTGAAGTCGCGGGCCTCGAGGTGGCGGCGCAGATGGGCGACGATCATGCGCCGGCTGCGCTCCCCCGAAACCGCCCCCTCGAAGGCCAGCAGGTCGACGATGCGGGCGTAGTGGCTCTTGGCGTGCAGCACCGCCTCAAGCCGCGCGCCGGACAGCAGCAGCGCCACCCGCCGGTCGATCAGCCGGGTCGTGCGCTCGCCGCCGATTACCCCGCCCATCACCGCCAAGCGGGAGGACAGCAGGCTGATCGCCGACAGCTCGTCCAGCACCGCCGCGACGCTGTTTGGCTCCGCCTTGGTGCCGGACAGCGGCGCGTCGCCGAGCAGGGCGTGGTGAACCCCGGCCTCGAGCCCCAGCCGGGCGGCGCGCGCCTGATGGCGGGCGACGAAGGCGGACAGGCGGTGCAGAACCGCCGGGGCGTCGGGGTGGGACGGCGCCTCGCCCCGCCAGACCATCGCCATGGCGTCGAGCACGCCGCGCAGCCCGTCCGCCCAGCCGAACAGCGCCTCGACCACCAGCCCGTTGGCCAGCATCTCCCCGACGATCTGGTCGAGGATGGCGATGCCCTCGCCGGACAGCCCGTCCCCGTCGAGCGAGAGGATGCGCACCAGCCGAAGCTCGTGGTTGCGCCCCTCCCCCAGCCAGGCGGACAGCCAGCAGTCGATGGTGTGGCGACCGGCGAAGCCCGGCGTCCGCGCCATGGTCTGGGCCACGGTGGCGGCGAACTGCTTGGCGTCGATGGACAGGGCGGTGCCGCTGTGGGCGCGCCGGGCGGTGACGGCCAGAACCTCCTGCTCCAGCCGCTTCAGCTCCTCCAGCCGCATGGCGGGGGAGCGGCGGCCGGGGCGCGCCTGCCGCTGGGCCACCCGCTCCAGCACCTGGGCGCGCCGCGGCCAGTCGAGGAAGGAACGCTGCGGCTCGACCTTGTGCAGGAACTCGGTGGGCGTGATGCCGCGCGCCTCCAGGAACTCCGCCAGCTCCTCCGCGATCAGGAATCGCGCGGCGGGGGCGAAGATCTCCTCGACGCGGACGCAGACGGCGGCCTCCGGCGACTCCGTCGGCGCGTCGCCGCTCAGTTCGCCGAGAAGCGCGTCGACGTCGTAGACGCCGATGGGAATGCCGTCGGTCGAGAGGGTGGAGGACGGCGGAACGGCGCTCATCGATGCCCCGCCATCAGATCAGCAGCGCGTGGATCGTGTCGGCCAGCTCGTCCGGGTTGATCGGCTTGCGCAGGAAGACGGTGCGGCACCGGTCGATCAGAGGGTCCGCCAGCGGATCAGCCAGCAGGTCGTCCAGGCTTTCCGTCTCCGGCGGGTAGCCGGACATCAGGACGGTGGGCAGGTCCGGATTCTCCCGGCGCAGCGCGCGCGCCACAGACGCCCCGCCGAGCTGCGGCATCACGAGGTCGGTCACCAGCAGGTCGAAGGCCCCGCCATGGTCGGCGTAGGCGCGGAGAGCCTCGGTGCCGTCGGCGGCGCAGACCACCCGCATGCCCATGTCCTCCAGCGTCAAGCGGATGAAGTCGCGCACCTGCGTCTCGTCCTCGACGAGCAGGACGGTGGCGGCCATCGACAGCCCCTCCATCTCGTCGTCCGCCGCGTCGAGGAGGAACGCGTCGTCCAGGCCAGGGGCGTCCGCGTCCTGCGGTTCTGCGACGTCCTCCGTCGGCAAGCGGAGCGTGAAGACGGTGCCGCGCCCCAGCTCCGTGTCCACCTCGACGTCGCCGCCGGCCCGCGCGACCGTGGAATAGACGAGCGCCAGCCCCAGCCCGGTCCCGGCCCCCGGTTCCTTGGTGGTGAAGAAGGGTTCGAAGATGCGGTCGATCACCGCCGGGTCGATGCCACAACCGGTGTCGGCAACGGTGATGGTGACTCCGAGATCGTCCGTCCGCTCCACCACGATGGTGATCGGCCCACCCTCCGGCATGGCGTCGCGGGCGTTGAGCACGAGGTTGAGCAGCGATTGGTGCAGCAGAGCCGGATCGATGGTCACCAGCGTCCCACCGCCCGCGCCGCCGACCCGCAACGGGTGGCGCTCGCCGAGTGTCGGGCCGAGGAAGCGGCGCAAGTCGTCGATCACCGCACCGACGCGCACGGGACGCGCAGCGTCGGTCTGGCCGGGCCGCCCGAAGCTGAGAAGCTGGGCGGTCAAGCCGGAGGCCCGGTCGGTCGCCTTGACGATCTCGGTCAGGCACTGCTCGACCCGCGGGCGGTCCTGCGGGGCGCGGCGGGCCATCTGGGCGAATCCGCCAATGGCCGTCAGCATGTTGTTGAACTCGTGGGCGATGCCTCCGGCCAGCTGGCCGATGGCCTGCATCTTCTGCGCCTGCTGGATGGCGCGTTCCGCCTGCTTGCGCCCGGTGATGTCGATGAGGACGAGGAACCACGCCGCCTCTCCCTCGACCGCGAAGGGGTGGATGCCGACCTCCAGCTCGCGCAAGGCCCCCTGCGCGGTGACGAAGCGGGCCTCGACCGGCGGCGGGGCTTCCAGACCGCTGCCGGGCGGGGGCAGCCAGTCGAACAGGCGCTGCACCCCGTCGAACTCCGTCGCCTCGACCAGCGGGATGCGCAGCATGGCGTCGGGATCGCCGCTGCCCAGGATCAGCGCGGCGGAGCGGTTGGTGAAGCGCAGCCGCAGCCCGTCCCAGATCAGGATGCCGTAGGGCGCCATTTCGACCAGCCGGCGGTAGCGCGCCTCGCTGTCGGCCAGCGCCTCCTCGTGGCGCTTCAGCGCGGTGATGTCGGTGAGGATCTTGACCACGCCGCCGAATCGCGTGGCGTGCTCGCTGATGCGGTACCAGCGCCCGTCACCGAGCTGGTGGTCGCTCGGCGGCCCGCTGCGGGTGTGGCGGTTCAGCCGCTCGGCGATCCAGTCGGACGGGTCGCCGAGATCGTCGCCGGCCGCCCCCCGCTCCACCGCGACCCGCAGCAGGTCGGCGAAGCGGACGCCGGGAACCAGATGGTCGGACAGCAGCGGGTAGGCGGCGCGGTAGCGGTCGTTGCACAGCACCAGCCGCCCGTCGGCGCCGAACAGCACGAAGCCTTCGGACACGCAACCGATGGCGTCGGACAGCAGCGCACGGAAATGGGCCTCGCCCTCGCCCGGATGATGGCTCGCCGGGCTCTCCACGACGGCGTCGAGCCGGTCGCGCAGCGCCCGCAACGGCTCCCGCAGATGCGTCAGCGAACCGGGCGGCACGGCGGAGAGCCGCGCGCCCAGGGTGTCGAGGAGTTCCGCAAGCTCTTGGTCGGGCCGGTCCATAGCCCGGCATTCAACCATTCCCCCCGGTCCCCCCGCCAGTTGATTCCGCGCTCAGCCCTGCTTCGGGAAATGGTGGTGTCCGTGGTCGCAGACGCCGCGCGAATGCTTGTCGTCGCAGCTTTCGCCGGACGCGGTCAGGCCGATCCAGGCGTGCAGCGTGTTGGGGTCGAATCCGGCCTTGCGCTCCGCCCCGACCTGGAGAAGCGGGCGGCGGATCAGGTCGCGGTCGGCCAGCAGGGCGGCCAGCGCCGACTCCTCGTCGAGCTCGTCGGGCTTCATGGCGCCGGTCTTCACGGCGGCGGCGCGGCGGTTGAACCAGTCCTCGACCGGACGGTCCTCGAAGAAGGGGCGCAGGGTTTCGGCGGTGAGGGGCTCGGCGGCCAGATCGCGCTCCACCAGCGTGTGGCCGGCGGCCTGGAGTTGAAGCTTCTGCTTGGCGTTCGCCGTGCAGCCGGACAGACCGTAAAAGATCACTTCCGTCATGGGGTTGGTGCTCCGCATCGAAACAGGACGAATTAAGTCCAGTCTAGCGGCGCGGGGACCGGGGGTGCCGGTGACGGAATGTCGCACCCCCGGATTGTCGAGCGGCTTGGCTGTTCGCCAATCACTTGATGCGCTTCAGTGAGTCCTCGACGTAGGCGTTCGTGTAGGTCTTGGACAGGTCGATGTCCGTTGCCACCACCGCCTTGTCGAAGGCCTTCAGCACCTTGTAGGCGGCCTCCGCCCCCTCCTGGGAGAAGCGGCCGTCGGGCGAGTAGGTCGGCTTCGAATGCTCGAAGGCTTGGGCGTAGAGCGTCTGGTTGCCGAGGAAGTATTCCGGCGGCAGAACCTTCAGGACGTCCTCGGTCTTCGCCTGATCCAGCCACTTCAGCGTCCGCACGAAGACGTCGACCAGCGCCTGGGTGGTCTTCGGGTTCTCCTTGATGAAGGCCGGCGTGGTGTAGAGCACCGCCGCCGGGTACGGCCCGCCGTAGGTGTCCAGCGTGCCCTTCTCCGTCCGGGTGTCGGCGATGGTGGTGACGTCGCCGTCAGCTTCGAGCTGGCTGATCACCGGGTCGAGGTTGGCGATGGCGTCGATCTCGCCGCGTTTCACCGCGGCCACCGCGCTGGGGCCGCCGCCGACGCCGATGAAGGACACATCCTCCGGCGTCATGCCGTGCTGGGTCAGCAGGTAGTTGACCATGAAGTTGGTCGAGGAGCCGGGGGCGGTCACGCCGATCTTCTTGCCCTTCAGCTCCTTGATCGACTTGATCGTGCCGGCCTTGTTGACCGCGGCCAGAACGATGCCCGGATAACGGCCCAGCAGGGCGACGGCGGTGATCGGCTGGCCCTTGGCCTGCATTTGCACCGTGTGGTCGAAGGCGCCCGTCACGATGTCCGCCGAGCCGCCGACCAGCGCCTGGAGGCTCTTGGCGCCGCCGCCGAAGTCGTTGATCTCGACGTTCAGCCCGGCCTCCTTGAAGTAGCCGAGCCGCTCGGCCACCGTCAGCGGCAGGTAATAGAGCAGCGGCTTGCCGCCGACCGCCAGCTTCAGGTCCTTCTTCTCGACCTGCTGGGCGTTCGCCCCGCCGATGCCGAAGGCCAGGACCACCGCCGCGGCGGCGATCACGCTTTTCATACGCATGGCTTCCCTCCCAAGTTTCTTTCTATATGGCGCAGTCATCCCTGCGCGTTGGTCGTCTGCGCCTCCTGCGGGCGCCAGTGCAGAAGGCGTTTCTCGATGATGGTCACCACGGCGTCGATCACCACGACGAAGATCGTCAGCACCAGCATGCCGGAGAAGACGCCGACCGTGTCGAACACCCCCTCCGCCTGATGGATGCGGTAGCCGAGGCCGGCGGCGGAGCCGAGATACTCGCCCACCACCGCGCCGACCATGGCGAAGCCGACCGCGGTGTGCAGGCTGGAAAAGACCCAGGACAGGGCGGACGGCAGATAGACGTGCCGGAACAGGTGCCGGTTGCTCGCCCCCAGCATCTTCGCGTTGGCCAGCACGACCGGGCTGACCTCCTTCACGCCCTGGTAGACGTTGAAGAAGACGATGAAGAAGACCAGCGTCACCCCCAGCGCCACCTTCGACCAGATGCCGAGGCCCAGCCACAGCGCGAAGATCGGCGCCAGCACCACGCGGGGCAGCGCGTTGACCGCCTTGATGTAGGGGTCGAAGACGATGGAGACCAAGGGCGCACGGGCGAACCAGAATCCGAAGGCGATGCCCGCCACCGTCCCGATGACGAAGGCCAGAGCGGTCTCCAGAAGCGTGATGCCCAGGTGGTACCAGATCACCCCGGACGCGAAATCGCTCCAGGTGCGCTCCAGCACCGCCAGCGGCGTGCCGAAGAAGAAGGGGCTCAGGATCTTCGTCGCGGTCAGGACGTGCCAGATCAGGAAGAATCCGATCAGCACGGCGACCTGCAGCAGCAGGATCACCGGGCGGCTCGGCAGGCGTTTCACACGGGCCACGGCCATGGGGTCCTCACGTCGGCTTGGACGTCATTTCAGTTTGGTTTGGGCGTAGCCCTTCAGCACTTCCTCGCGCAGCTGCCCCCAGATTTCCCGGTGCAGGTCGAGGAAGCGCGGCGTCATGCGAATCTCCGCCACGTCGCGCGGGCGCTCAAGATCCACCCGGTACTCGCCGATCAGCCGGGCGCCGGGGCCGGCGGACAGCACCAGAACCCGGTCGGACATGGAGATGGCCTCCTCCAGGTCGTGGGTGATGAAGACGACCGACTTGCGGTCCGCCGACCACAGGTCCAGCAGTTCGTTCTCCATCAGCTGCCGCGTCTGGATGTCGAGCGCCGAGAAGGGCTCGTCCATCAGCACGATCTTGGGATCGACGATCAGCGTCTGGGCCAGCGCCACCCGCTTGCGCATGCCGCCGGAGAGCTGGTGCGGGTAGCGGTCGCCGAAGCGGTCCAGCCCGACGCGGGCCAGCCAGGGGCGCGCCCGCTCCTCCGCCTCGCGCCGCGGCACGCCACGGAACTCCAGCCCGGCGGCGACATTCTCCAGCGCCGACTTCCAGGGCATCAGCGCGTCCGCCTGGAACATGTAGCCGGCGTGCGGATTGATGCCGTCGACCGGCTCCCCGAAGGTCAGGGCGCGTCCGGCGCTGGGGGCGAGAAGCCCCGCCGCGACGTTCAGGATGGTGGATTTGCCGCTGCCGGTCGGCCCGACGATGGACACGAACTCCCCCGCGGCGACCGACAGGGTCACGCCCTGGACCGCCGTGTAGGTCTGCCCGCGTCCGTCGGGCGATGGAAAGGTGCAGGTCACGCCGTCCAGGCGGAGCGCGGCCTTGTCCGCCCCCTCCGTCCGCAGGGCGGCCGCCACGGCGGCGCTGTCTGACATCAATGCGTTCCGTCCCTGATGGTCGTTTTCACGGCATCTTGGCGGAATGAGGCGGCCTCGGCAATGGCCACAGCCAACAATTGTCGCCGCGGACGACGCAACTCAGTCCAGCCGCGCGAAGAAGGCCATGATCGCCGCCCCCACCCCTTGCGGCCATTGATGCGGGTAGAAGCGCCCGTTGCGCGTGCGGTCGTCGGCCAGCGGACACCACAGAACCGGGTTCTCCTCGCCTTCGGCACCATAGCGCCTGCAGTTGAAACGGTGCGGCTCGTCCGGCTCGCTGCCCGTCGGCAGGCCGTCCTGGGCCAGCAGCGCACGACGCAGGCGCAGGGCTTCGGAGACCGGCACCTGCTCGTCGCGCGGGTTGTGCAGGACCATGGCGGCGACCGGCCCACCACAGTTCTTGGGCCGCGCGGACCCGCCGCCGAGGCTGGCCAGCCCGCGGATCACCCCGCCCCGCGCGCAGGCGAGGCTGTTGGCGAAGGACCCGCCCAGCGAATGGCCGACGACGAACACCCGGCCCATGTCGATGCAATAGCTCGCCGCCATGCTCTCCAGAACGGCGTCGAACAGTCGGAAATCGCGCAGCCGGTCCGGCGGGTCACCGGGGTCGGACCAGACGTTCAAGCCACGGGAGTCCTTCAGGCTGGCCGGATAAACGACGATCGCCGGCTCCCCCTCCTGCCCTTCCAAGCCGAAGTAGCGCCGCACCTCGGCGTTGCTGTTGGTCCGCCCGTGGAAGGCGACGACGAGGCTGAACGGACGGTCGGGACGGTAGCCCTCCGGCACGGCCACGATCACGCCGCGCGCCGCCCCGTCCAGGGTCACATGGTCGGGCACCGTTGCCGGAGCCGGCGCTCCGCAGCCGCGCGATAATTGTTGCGGCGCCATATTATTAACCAATTCCGCCGATAAGCCCTGAAAGGCCCACAGAATCAGCATGGTCGCAGCGCAAAATGCGCAAATTTGTTTCACCAGTCACAGCCCAGACGATCGCCTTCCTCCATAAACAGTCTGCGGCGAGGGACGTTGCACCTTTGGGCAGGCTTGGCGTTAACCATCACGCAAGCATTTCCCGGCACCCTCCTTCCCAGAGCAAGGAGGTTTCGATGCCGGTTCGCGCGACTGCACGCATGATGGTTCTGGGGCTGCTGCTGGCCGTCGGCTCGTCTGGGGCCGCGACCGCCGACAGCCTGTCGGTGAACCGTCCGAACCCGGCGCCGGCGCCCGCCGCCTCCGACTTCCCCGACGCCACGCTGGTCCGCGTCGATCAAATGGACTCCACGACGCTGCGACTGGACGGCATCATCACCCCGGCCGTGGAGCAGCGCTTCTCCGACGCGCTGCGCAGCGTTCCGGCCGGCCAGCCTGTGGTGGTCGAACTGTCCAGCCCCGGCGGCTTCACGACCGCTGGCTACCGCATGATCGACCTGATGCTGGCGGAACGGCAGGCGGGGCGTGCCGTCGCCACCCGCGTGGCCGGCGGGCAGTCCTGCGAGAGCATGTGCGTCGGCCTTTATCTGGCCGGCTACCCGCGCTACGCCGCCCCGACGGCCGAGTTCATGGTGCACGCCCCGCGTCTGGCGGAGAACGGCCGCATGACGCTGCGCTCGACCGACCAGATGGTGAAGCGTCTGGTCGCGCTGGGCGCCGCCCCCGCCTGGATCGAGCGGGTGCGGGCCGCCGGCGGTTTCTCCGGCAGCCTCGACTACCGCGACAACGCCGATCATCTGGCGGCGGTGGGCGCCAACATCGTCACCCACCTGATCCGCTGACGTTCGTTACGCTTCACTTTCCACAAGGCGCCGGGCGATCTCCGGCATGACCGCCGCGTCGACGTTGGCGAAGGCGAAGCGCAGGTAATCGTCCTGGCCCGGACCGAACATGGAGCCGGGCAGGCACAGGATGTTGTGATCGCGGGCCAGCCCCTCGGCGACCTCGTGGGCGCGCTTGCCGGCGAAGGGATGCCGGACATAGGCGAAATAGGCCCCGATGCTGGCGATGCGGTACCCGGTGCCGCTGGCCTCCATCGCTGATTGGAAGGCATGGACGCGGGCCAGGATGTCGCCCCGCTTCTCCGCCACCCAGCCGTCAAGATTCTCCAGCCCGAACAGCGCCGCCTTCTGCCCGACATGCGGCGCGCAGATGGCGAGGCAATCCATCACCTTGCGCGCCTGGGACAGCAGGCCGGCGTCGGCGATCACCGCGCCGACCCGATAGCCGGCAAGGCTGTAGACCTTGGAGAAGCTGTAGAGCTGGACCAGAGTCCGCCGCCAGCCGGACCGCTGGAACAGCCCATGCGGCGCCCGCCCCTCCCAATCCGGAAAGTCGCGGTAGGTTTCGTCGAGCAGCAGCTTCACGCCGCGCCGCTCGCACAGTTCGTAGAGCGCCGCGATGGCGTCGGGCGAGGCGATGGCGCCGGTCGGGTTGTTGGGGGAGATCAGCACCAGCGCGCGGGTGCCGGCGTCGATCAGCCGCTCGGCTTCCGCCGGGTCGGGGATCAGCCCGTTCTCCTCGCGCAACGCCAGCGGCCGGGCCTCGATCCCCAGCATGTCCAGCGTCATCTTGTGATTGAAGTACCAGGGGGCGGGCAGGATCACGTTGTCGCCGGCCCGCGCCAGCCCCATCACCGCCACCGCGAAGGCTTGGTTGCAGCCGGCGGTGATGAGCACCTCGTTCGCCGCGACCTCGCCGCCATAGAGCGATCCGGTGCGCCGGGCCAGCGCGGCGGTCAGCGGCGGAATGCCATCGATGGCGGTGTAGCGCGCTGTGTCCGGCGCCCGCACCTGCTCCGCCAGATGGGCGGTCAACGCGTCGGCGGGCGGATAGCCGGGCACCGCCTGACAGAGGTCGATCAGCGGCTTGTCCACCGGAAAGTTGCGGCCCTCGACCCAGCGCCACGCCTCGGCGATGGGCGGGGCCTCGGTGGCGGCGACGAGCGGGTTGACGTCTCTGCGGTCCATTCCCTGATGTCCAGTCTGCGGGGTCCGATTTTTATGGGGTGCCATGGTGGACGCCCCGCCGGGCTCACGCAAGGGACCAGAACGGGGGGACGCGCAGGACGGTCAGGCGCCGCCCAGCACCGCGTCCGGCTTGAGGCCCACCAGGGACTCATAGACCTCGGGGTCGGTCGCCCCTTCCGATCCGAAGACCAGCACGCGGGCGTCCGGGGCGAGGCCCAGGCTGGCGCGGGTCGCCGGGTCCGCTGCGGCGCAGAGCAGGCCGGCCAGACCGGCCACACCGGACTCCCCGCCCACGATGGACCGTCCGCCGTGCCGCCCCTCGGCCAGCAGGCGCATGGTCGCCACCGCCGCGTCGTCGGGGATGGTCAGGAAATCGTCGGCCCCGCGCTCCAGGATCGCCCAGGCGAGCAGGGACACTTCCCCACAAGCGAGTCCGGCCATCAGCGTCTCCAGATCGCCCTTGGACGGTGTCGGGCGGCCGTTGACGGCGCTCTGGTACAGGCAGTCGGCGGCGTGCGGTTCCACCACCACGAAGCGCGGGCGCTGGCGGCCCCAGCTTTCCCACAGATGGCCGCAGACCGCGGCGGGCAAGGCCCCCACCCCGCCCTGCACAAAGACGTGGGTCGGGCGCTCGCTGGCCGGAAGCTGGCCGATCGCCTCCTCCACCATCACGGTGTAGCCCTGCATCACGTCGCGCGGGATGTCCATGTAGCCGGTGTAGGAGGTGTCGGAAACGACGTGCCGGCCATGCTCCCGCGCGTCCGCCGCCGCCTGCCGCACCGCGTCGTCGTAGTTGCCGGTCACGCGGACGACGCGGGCGTCGAAGGACTCGATCGCCTGCTGCCGCCCCTGCGAGCAGTTGCCGGGAATGTAGATGACGCAGCCGCAGCCGAACACCTGGGCGCCCCAGGCGACGGAGCGGCCGTGGTTGCCGTCGGTCGCCGTGGTCACCGTGATGTCGCGGGTCACCTTGGCGTAGCGCCCGACCACCAGATCCAGCGCGGTCACCGGCACGCCGGGCACGCGGGCCTGCACCTCCCGCACCAACAGGCGCAGCACGGCGTAGGCGCCGCCCAGCGCCTTGAAGCTGTGCAGGTTGAAGCGGCTGCTTTCGTCCTTGTACCAGATGCGGTCGATGCCGGCGGCGCGGGCCAGCCCGCTCAGCGAGCGCAGCGGGGTCGGGGCGTAGCCCGGCCAGGCGCCGATCTCGCTCATCGCGTCCTGGAAGGCGGAGCGGCTCAGGATCGCCCGCTCGGCGGAGCCGTAGGGCTGGTCCGTGTCGGCGCGCGGATTCGAGAAGAGACGCGGGGCGCCAAGCGGCGGCAGGTCGGACATCGTGTTCGCTCTCCAGACCGCAGGGACGGCCGCAGCCACGAAAGCATTGCCGGCCACGCCGCGTCAAGCCACGCGCGTTGTCCCCGGACAAAGCGCCGCGAGCTGTGCTAACAGCGCCTCCCCCCGCGGCCCGGCCATGGCGCCGGAGGCCGCGGGGTCCCCGTTCCTGAAGGAGATGGTACCGTCGTGACGACCGGTTTCAACACCACCGCCGCCGACCAGCTGAAGCAGTTCGCCGACCGCATGGAGCGGTTGATGGACGAGATCGACGGCCTGAAGGCCGACCTGAAGGACCTGCGCAGCGAGGTCAAATCCGCCGGCTTCAACATCAAGGCGCTCGACAAGCTGGTCGCCATCCGCCGCAAGGACGCCGGCGAGCAGGAGGCCGAGTTGCTGAACGACCTGATGCTCTATGCCCACGCCACCGGCACGCCGCTGGACATCGTGGTCCCCGAACCGGCCGAGTGACGCCGTAAGGATCGTTGCGAAGCCGCAACATGAATGTTCCGGGAGCGCAACATGACGTTTCGCTCCCGGAACATGTCATTGCGCAAGCGCATCAAAGCGCCAAAACCTTAGCGCTTCCACTCGCGGCTGGATTTCACGAAGTCGGTCAGGGTGACGCCGATCTTGTCGTCCACGATGACGACCTCGCCGCGGGCGACGAGCACACCCTCCACATAGACGTCGGTCGGGTCCTTCAGGTGCCGGTCCAGTTCCACAACGGCGCCGCGGCCCAGCTTCAGAAGGTCGCGGACGCGCAGCATGGCGGTGCCGATGACCACCTTGATCTCGACCGGCGCGTCGCCGATGGCGAAGGCGTCGCTGCTCATGTCGTCGGACGAGCCGGCGCCCAGCAGATCGTCGATGTTGGCCATGCCGCACTCCTTACACCCCGGGTCATCGGACCCTTCCAACCGACTAGAGTTACCGCACCGGGCGCGCCGGGGCAACGGCGACCGTCGCAACGCCCTGCGACAAGGATGGGAAACAACAGCGCAGATTTGGTTTTCCTGCGCCGCCTTGTGTTGATACCCTGCCTGCCCGACCTGAAACCAGCCGCGAAGGCAGAGCCATGACGACCGAATTCCAACGCCCGCTGGTCGACAGCGCCTGGCTGAAGGGCGCCCTCAACCGCCCGGACCTCGTGATCCTCGACGTGCGCACGCCGCCGTCGGGCGGCTTCATCCCCGGCTCGATCCATTCCGACTACGCGAAGGCCGGCTGGCGGGCGACGGTGGACGGCGTTCCGGGCCTGCTGCCCGAAACGGCCGTTCTGGAAGGGCTGATCGGCGGGATGGGGATCGGCAACGGTGACCACGTCGTGCTGGTCGCCAGCGGCCTGAGCGCCGCCGACATGGGGAACGCGACGCGCGTCTATTGGACCTTCAAGACGCTCGGCCATGACCGCGTGTCGGTGCTGGACGGCGGCTTCGCCGCCTGGAGCGACGCCGGACATCCCGTCGTCACGGCCGCCGCCACCCGCCCCGCCGCAACCTTCACCGCGGCCCCCCGCGAGGACCTGCGCGCGCCCCTGCCCGTGGTCGCGGCGGCGGTGGCCGGCGGCTCCGTCCCGCTTCTGGATTCCCGCTCCGCCGAGCAGTTCGAGGGCAAGGCCAAGAGCCCACAGGCCCGCGTTCCGGGCACGCTGCCGGGGGCGGTGCTGATCGAGAATGGCGCCTTCTACTCCGCCGCCGAGAAGCGCTTCCTCCCCGCCGACGCGGTGAAGGCGCTGGCGGATCGGGCCGGGACGGGCAATGCCACGATCACCTTCTGCAACACCGGCCACCTCGCCTCGGTGTCCTGGTTCGCGCTGAGCGAGGTGGCGGGGATCGACGGGGTCCGGCTCTATGACGGGTCGATGTCGGAATGGACCGCCGACCCGGCCCGCCCTGTCAAGAACGGGCCGGCGGCGTAACCATCAAGCGCTCTTGCGGCGCCGGCGGAACCGCCCGAGATCCGACCGGCGCAGCAGGCCCAGCGCGACCGCCAGCAGCGCGTAGACCAGCAGACCGGCAAGGCCCAGCAGCACCAGCCCGCCCAGGCGCTCGAACAGCCCATGGGCGGTCAGCCAGGGCGACAGCTGGGTCTGCACCAGCCACAGCGTGCCACCCATGGCGAGCGCCGCGATGGCCATGCGCGGCAGGTTACGCAGCAGCCGGGCATCGGCCTTGAACAGCCCGCGCCGGGTCAGCAGCCACGCCAGCAGCCCGGCGTTGACCCAGGCGGCGACGGAGGTCGCCACCGCCAGCCCCACCTGCGCCAGCGGCCCCATCAGGGCCAGCTTCAGCGCCACGTTGACCGCCGTCGCGGCCAGCGCCACCCGCACCGGGGTCGCCGTGTCGTGCCGGGCGTAGAAGCCGTTGACGAGGCTGCGGATCACCACGAAGGCCGGCAGGCCCAGCGCGTAGGCCTGCAAGGTGGCGGCGGACTGCGCGGCGTCGGTCGGGCCGAAGGCGCCGTGTTGGAACAGCACCGACACGATGGGCAGGCCGGCGACCAGGAAGGCGGCGGCGGCCGGCAGGGTCAGCACCAGCGACAGCTCCACCGCCCGGTTCTGACTCTCCACCGCGCCCGGCTCGTCCCCGCCCTTGATGCGCCGGGCCATTTCCGGAAGCAAGACGGTGCCCACCGCGATCCCGATGACGCCCAGCGGCAGCTGGTTCAGCCGGTCCGCGTAATAGAGGTAGGACACCGCGCCGGTGGGCAGCAGCGAGGCGATCAGCGTGTCGACGAACAGATTGATCTGCGTAAGGCCGGACCCCAGCGCCGCCGGCCCCAGCACCGTCAGGAAACGCTTCACGTCGGGCGTGAAACGCGGCAGGGCCAGACGCAGCCCCATCCCGGCCCGGCTCGCCTCCCAATACAGGTAGAGGAACTGCGCCAGCCCGGCGGCGAAAACGCCCCAGGACAGGGCGTGACCGACCGTGGGCAGCAGCGGCGCGGCCAGCACCATCGCCGCGATCAGGCACAGGTTGAGCAGGATTGGCGCCGCCGCCGCCGCCCCGAACCGCCCCATGCTGTTCAGCACGCCGGCCAGCAGCGATTCCAGCGAGATGAACAGCAGGTACGGAAAGGTGATGCTGGTGAACAGCACGGCCAGCCGGAACTTCTCCGGCTCGTCGGAGAAGCCCGGCGCAAAGACCGTCATGAACTGCGGCATGATCGCCAGGATGCCGGCCAGGAACAGAAGCTGCACCGCGAGCAGCAGGCTCATCACCTCCTCGGCGAAGCGCTTGGCGGCGGCCTGCCCGTCCTGCACCAGCTTGGCGGAGAACAGCGGCACGAAGGCGGAGTTGAAGGCACCCTCCGCGAACAGGGCACGGAAATGGTTGGGCAGCCGGAACGCCACGAAGAAGGCGTCGGCCACCGGCCCGGCGCCGAGCAGCGCTGCGGTCAGGACGTCGCGCAGGAAGCCAAGGACGCGGCTGACCAGCGTCAGCCCGCCGACGGACAGGATGTTGCGGAGCACGGTGGTACGGTCCTCTGATGGGCGGCGCCATCCTAGCGTTTTCCCCGCCCGCGTCACGCCTTTCGGCATGCCGGCCCGTGTGGAATTTGAAGGCGGTGGGCGGAAACGGTCTGCTAGGATCGGCGCCCACCCATTGCCCCATCCTCCATCTTCAGACAAGCGGAACGTCCATGGCCCAGGGTCTTCCCCTCACCTATCTGGAAGCCGGCGAAGCGAACGGCGGCACCCCCCTGCTGGTCCTGCACGGCCTGTTCGGGTCGGCGCGCAACTGGCAGACCCTGGCGAAGCGCTTCGCGGAGCGGCACCGGGTCTATGCGCTGGACCTGCGCAACCACGGCGGCGCCCCATGGTCGGACGAGATGACCTACCCGGCGATGGCCGAGGACGTGCTGCGCTTCCTCGACGACCGCGGCTTCGCGCGGGCGTCGGTGGTCGGCCACTCCATGGGCGGCAAGGTGGCGATGACGCTGGCGCTGACCCATCCCGACCGGGTGGAGCGTCTGGCCGTCGCCGACATCGCGCCGGTCGCCTACACCCACACCCACGCTCCCTTCGTGGCGGCGATGAAGCAGGCCAAGCTGGAAGGCTGCACCCGCCGTTCGGAGGTCGAGGCGCAGCTGGTGGATGCGGTGCCGGAAGCCCCCCTGCGTTCCTTCCTGCTGCAGAATCTCGTTCTGGAGCAGGGGTCGTTTCACTGGCGGATCAACCTCGACGCCATTGGCGCCCGCATGAGCGACCTGATCGGCTTCCCGGATCTGGGCGACGCCCGGTACGACGGCCCCACCCTGTTCATCGGCGGCACCCGCTCCGACTACATCGTGCCGGAGACCCACGCCGCCATCCGCCGCCACTTCCCCAAGGCCGCCATTGAGATGATCGAGGGCGCCGGCCACTGGCTGCACGCCGAACGCCCCCAGGAGTTCGCCGCGCTGGTCGAGGCTTTCGCGTAAGCCCGTACGGTCAAAAAAAGAAACGGGGGCCGCGAAGGCCCCCGTTTCCGCATGCTGGCGATGCGATGTCGGCTCAGAGCGCGCCCTGACGGGCTCCGGTCTTGGCGGCCGGGCCGGCGGACTGGTTGAAGGCGTCGCGCAGGTAGGGCGATAGCGCCTGCCGCATCGTGCGCAGCCACTCGTGGATGATGATCAGCGAGCGGGAGGCGACCGGCGGGGTCATGCCCAGCTTCACCAGATCCTCGCGGGTCATCTGCGCCACCTCGTCGATGCGGTGGCCGGTCAGGCGAGCCCAGGCCGGGGCCGTGCAGGGCGCCATGGAGATGACCTCCACGCCCTCGCGCTCGACCATCTCCGCCTTGCGGCGGGCGTACTGGCTGTCGTCGAGCTGCGAGAAGGGACCGGAGAATCCGTTCTCGACGAGGACGCGCTTGGCCTTCGGGGCGATGGTGGCGATGCGCTCCAGCGTGTTCATGCCGGTGGACAGCGAGGCCAGATCGACGGTGACCGGAACCATGAAGGTCAGCCGCTCGCCCTCGCCGACATAGTAGTCGAAGCCCGACACCTCGGCCCAGTTGAAGAACCACTGGGAGATGTTGCCGCCGAAGTCGAAGAGGCGGCCGCCGCGCTGCAGCTCCGGCCCGATCTGGTCCCAGAACTCGTAGAAGCCATCGCCCGACCCCATCATGTTCATGAAGTCCTGGGTGATGCGGCGGTGCTCGACCACCTCCGGACCGAACAGGCGGTTCAGGCGCTCGTTGACCTCATATTCGACGACCTTGAGCTGAAGGCCTTCGAGCATGGCGGTCGCCATCAGGTGATGGGACAGCAGCGTCTTGCCGACGCCACCGCGGTCGTTGAGAACGAAGATGGTGCCCAGCATGCGATCGCCTTTCCAGGGTCTGTTCGATGTCGAATCTTGAGGTGTTGAAACGTTAAGGTCCGGAGCTTTGAGGATCGGAGCCTGTGTGCGAGAGACGTCCGGAACCGGGGCCGGAGTCGCTTCCTCCGGCACAGCGGCGGGCGCCGGCTCCGGAACGGGGATCGGCTCCGGTTCGGGACCGGGAGAAGAGTCCGGCACGCCGGCTTCCGGCGGACCGTCGGCCGCGCCGTCCGGTTCCGGTGTTTCGGGTTCCCGTTTTTTGGATTCCGGTGTGTCGGGTTCCGCCGCCTCGGGTGGTTCCGCCACATCCACAGCCGCATCCGGCTGGCCGGCGGCCAGGGCGGCGCGGTGCACCGCGTCCAGCGTTTCGCGCGGGGTCGCCCCGCCCGCTTCTTCCCCGTCCGCACCCCCGTCGCGCGCCTCGTTCCCCACGAGGAAGAAGGCGGAGCGCAGGGTGACGGGCGAAATCGGCTGGTTGTCGCGGGCGGTGACGCCCAGCTTCGCCAGCACATCGGAGATGTCCGCCCAGGACAGGCCGCGCTCGCGCATCAGGCCGATGTCGGCGTAGCTTTCGCGGACGGCCTGCATGGCCGAACGGTTTCCAGTCGGACGATCGGCAAGGAGCCGTTCCAGTTCCGCGCGATCAATCGACACCGTGAGTACCCGGCATGCGTGGTTCTGGGGAGGGGTGGGTAGGATTTGTGATACCGCAGGATTCCGTTCCCCCCGGTGCGGAAAAAATAGTACAAGCGATTGGGGTGCGCAAACGGTTTCCAACCATGTTCAACCGCATTAAACCTGTGACACGGCAACCTTCCTTGGTCTCCATCAGGATTGCAGGATAGGGCCCGGCGTTTGGCGAAGATGCCCTATGATTTTCGATCGCAGGATCAGCGGACCGCCGACTCCGGGCGGACGCCGGGGACTCCCATCGGCTTCCACGAGCTGCGCCAGGCCTGCGAGATTTCGGCCCTTCGGGAGGATCTGGAGCGCGTCCTCCAGGACACCGGCGCCCTGCGCGACAGCATCGAGGACGCGGTGGAGCAGGTGCGCCAGCGCTTCGCCGCCCTGACGGCGGAGGAACTGGCGAACTCCGAAACGATGGCGCCGCTGCTCCAGTTCGCCGTCTCCACCCTGCTGACCATCCGCGACGAGGCCCGGCGCATCAACACGCAGACCGGCCCGGTCGACGACGACGACCGCCCCACGCGGACCGTCGCCGATCCGCGCCCCCCGCCCTCCGCCGGGACCCCGGCAGCACCGCCGTCCGTCCCGCCGCCCCCCTCCCCCCAGACCGCGCCGCAGACCGCGCCGCAAACCTACGCGCCGCCGCCGTCCGACGAGCCGGCCCCGTCCTTCGCTTCGGAACCGGAACGCGAGGAGACATCCCCGCCGCCGACTCGGGCGCCCGTTCTGTCGCCGTTCGTGCCGCGCGCCCCGGCGCCGGCGCCGCAGCGTCCGGCGGCACCGGATCCCGCTCCCGAAGCGCCTCCGGCTCCCTCCTGGCTCTCGCCCCTGTCCGGGCGCAAGGGCGGTCCCGGAGTCAACGGCAGCGCTCCGCGCAACGGCAACGTGGACTGGCTGAGCCGTCCCAAACGCTGACCTCCTCCGTTGCCCCCTTTTCGTCCCGTTGTTGCGGGAAGGTCGCACCTCGTCCGAACGCACCCACGTCACACCGATTTTCCTTGAACTCCGAAATGGGTGCGGCTACCACTTTATTTGGTAAATGAATCTTTACCAATAACACCTGCGGTGACGCATGGGGGTGGTCATGGCACGGGATGATGTGGACACGCTGGCACGACCGTCGCCCCGCCTGGAATGGCGGCACCGCTGTGGCCCGGCCGCCCAGGCTGACCGCAGAGATTCCCCCCGGCACGACACTCCGGCAGCGATCCGGCCCCTGCGGTTGCTGATCGTGGAGGACGAATCCCTGGCCGCCGAGGCGGTGGGGATGGCCGCCATGGACCTTGGCCACATCGTCTGCGGTACCGCCCGCACCGAGGAGGAGGCGGTGGCCATCGCCGGACGCGAGCGGCCCGATGTGGCGCTGATGGACGTGCGGCTGGCCGGCGGCGACGGGATCGAGGCGGCGCGGCGCCTGCGCGCCAACTATGGCATCCGCTCGATTTTCCTGTCCGGCTACGCCAACCACGCCATCATGGCCCGCATCACCGAGACCTACCCGCTGGGCGTGGTCAACAAGCCCTATTCGCTGGCCCAGTTGAAGCTGGCGCTCGACCTCGCGGCGCGGCGCCTCCACGGCCCGCGCGGCTGATACCATTCCGCTCCGCCAAACAGGAAAGGGCGGCCTCCCCCGTGGGAAGCCGCCCTTTTCTTTCAACCGTCGTGGAGCGTGACGCTCCCTCCCCCTGCCCTCACTCCTGGATGAAGGCCTTCACGTAGGAGTGCGACAGCGGCTGCACCAGATAGTCGAGCGGGGTGCGGGCGGACAGCAGGATGCGCGCCTCCACCGGCATGCCCGGCTTGATCGTCAGGTTGTGGACCTGATGGGAGTCGCTGTCCTTCAGCTTGATCCGCGCGATGTAGGACTCCTGGCGGGTGATCGGGTCCATCACGCGGTCGGCCGAGACGTAGGTCACCGTGCCGTCCAGCGAGCCGACGACGCGGCTGTCATAGGCGGTCAGCTGAACCTTCACCGGCAGATCGACGGTCAGCGACTTGATGTCCTTCGGCTGGACCTTCACCTCGGCCAGCAGGGCACGGCCGTCCGGGATGATGTCCAGGATCGGCTCGTTCGCGGTGATCGTGCCGCCGGCCGCCCAATGGCTGTGCATCACGACGGTCCCGGCGTCCGGAGCCTTGATCGCGCGGGTCTCCAGCCGGTTGGCGGCGTCGCGCATCTGCTCGGCGAGGCGGATGACGTCGCCACGGGATTTCTCCAGATCGACCAGCACCTTTTCGCGGAAGTCGTTGCGGCGGCGCAGAAGGTCGCCCTCGGCATCCACGGCGGCCTGGTTGGCCTGGGCGATGCGGGCCTCAAGCTCGCGGTCGCGGCCCTTGAGCTGCGCCTCCTCCTTCTGCTGCTCGACCAGCTTGGTCCGGGTGGCGTTGCCGCGGGACAGCAGTCCCTGGGTGATGCGCAGATCGTCCTCGATCAGCTGGATCTCGCGGGCCAGGAACTTGCGCTGCTCCTGAAGGCTCTTGCCTTCCTCGCGCAGCGTGATGACGCGCTCCTTGGTCAGCTTGGCCTCGGTGTCGAGCTGGTTGCGGCGGACCTGGAACAGGGTCTCCTGGTTGCCCATCAGCTTTTCCACCGTGCGGTCGCTGCCGCGGCGGCGGATCAGCTCGTCCGGCCACTCGATGGCCGGCTGCTCGAACAGCTCGGCGGTCAGGCGCGCTTCCAGCGCCTGGGTCTCCAGCCAGGAGGTGCTGAGCACCTGGAGCCGGGTCGCCGCCTCGGTGCTGTCCAGCCGCATCAGGACCTGACCGGCCTTCACCGTGTCGCCTTCCTTGACGAGGATCTCCTCGATCTGGGCGGTCTCGGTGTGCTTCACGATCTTGCGGCCGGTCTCCGGGGCGAGCGCGCCGGAGGCCATGACGGCGCTGTGAAGCGGGGCGAGCGCGGCCCAGGCGGTCATCCCGCCGAAGCCCACCGCCAGCACCATGAAGCCGCCGGCCAGAAGCCCGCTGACCCGGGTGTCGGGAACCAGCGCGCGCAGCGCGCCGATCGACGTCATGGTCTTCGTCTTGTAGGTGTTCATGGTGGTGTCGGTCATCACAGAAGGTCCTTAATCGCCGGAAGTCGCACGGGTGCTGGTCTGGAGGTTCCGGCGTCAGCCGGCGGCGCTCTGCACCGGCGCCGGGCCGATGTTGCGCAGGCGGCTCCAGTTCGGACCCTGCTGCTCCTGCTGGCGTTGCGGCAGTTCGACCGCCATGCCGTTCTTCAGAACGAAGGTCTTGTCGGAAATATCAACGAAGGCCGGGGAATGGGTCAGCACGATGGTGGTGACGCCGCTGGTCTTGGCCTCGACGATGAACTCGCGCACCGCCTTATGGCCGATCTCGTCCATGCCGGCCGACGGCTCGTCGAGAACCATCAGCGACGGGCGGCCGTAGCCGGCGCGGGCCAGGGCGATCAGGCGTGCCGAGGCGCCGGTGATCGGGAACAGCGGGTCGGTCACCTCGGTCTCATAGCCGCCGGGCAGGCTCTCGACCCAGGAATGGATGCCGGCACGCTTGGCGGCGTCCTCGACCTTCTCCCGCGTCGTCTCGGTGAAGCGGGCGATGTTCTCGGCGATGGTGCCGGGCAGCAGGTCGGCGCCCTGCGCCATGTAGCCGATGCCCTGCTCCGGGGTTTCCGGGTTCAGCGAGGCGACGGCCAGACCGCCCAGCCGCACGGTGCCCGCCGACGGCATCGCCACGCCGGCCAGCAGACGGGCCAGGACCGACTTGCCAGAGCGGTTGGGGCCGGCGATGCACACCGTCTGGCCCGGCTCCACCGCCAGCGTGACGCTGCGCAGGATCGGCTTCTGGTCGCGGGGCGAGACGAACAGCAGGTTCTCGACGGTCAGGCGCTCGCGCTCGACCGGGATCATCGGACGCTCCGGCTCCAGCGACAGGCGCTTCAGCAGCGGGAACAGGCGGCGGAAGGCCTGGTAGGACTTCTGGATCTGGCCCCAGGCACCGGCGGTCTGCTCAACCGGGGCGAGGGCGCGGCCGACCAGCATGGAGGTGGCGATCATGCCGCCGAAGGACAGGTGCTGCTCGATCACCAGCAGGGCGCCGACGCCGGTCACCGCGATCTGGATGACCATGCGGACCCACTTGGTGAAGGCGCCGATGGCGGCGGCGCGCTCGGTCGAGCGGCCCTGCAGGGCGGAGGTGGTCATGGCGTCGCGGGCCACGGCGTCCAGCGCGCTCGGCCCCATACGCAGGCCGCGCACCGTCTCCGACCGCGACAGCAGGGAGTCGAACAGGCGCTGCGAACGGCTGGCCGGGGCCTTGCTGTCCTCGGCAAAGTGGCGGACCGCCCAGTTGCTCAGATAGCCGAGCGCCGTCATGATGACCATCGCGGCGACCAGGATCACGGCGAGCAGCGGGTGGATCAGGTAGATGCCGATGACGTACAGGGGCACCCAGGGCAGGTCCATCAGGGCCGGCAGCGACGGACGGCTCATCGCGCCCTTGACCTCCATGAGGTCGCTGACCGGGGCGGTGTCCGGACGGCCGCGGCCCGAGGCGTCCAGCACGTCGGCGGTCAGCCGGCGGCGCCAGGTGACCTCCAGCGCGTTGCCCGCGCGGGCCAGGATGCGCGCCCGCACCGTTTCCATGGCGGCGCTCAGCGTCAGGGCCAGGACGACGATGACCGTCAGCATGACCAGCGTATCGATGTTGCCGGATGGAATGGCCCGGCTGAAGACCTGAAGCGAATAAAGCGGCATCGCCAACATCAGAAGATTGATGGTGGCGCTAAAGACAAATGCACCAACAAGTACACGGGTGAAATAACGTCCACCGTGAGCCTTATCCATTTTAACATCTTTATTGGTCTTTTCAGACCCGCGAGAAAACAGGCGAGGCATTTACAGCCCTCCAATTGTCACCGTTTGCGGCAGTGCCCACTGGATGCAGGCGATGTCAGTTGGCGCGTTTTTGGTAAATGAAATCTGAAGATTGAGGGACATCACAGGAATGCCACTGAAAACCACCCCCTTTGCGCAAACGACAACGGCGCCTCATGTGAAGAGTCCTCCTGTTCGCCCCGTTTCACCCCGCCCCGCTCGAAGGAACGCCGCATGACCGACACGCTGATCCTCGACCCCGGCCATCTCGCCCTGCCCGATCTGCGGCGCATCCTGCGCGACCCACCCAACTTGGCCCTGGCGCCCGGCTGCCGCGCCGCCATCGACGCCTCGGCCCGCACGGTGGCGGACGCGGCGGGCGGGGAGCGCGCGGTCTACGGCGTCAACACCGGCTTCGGCCTGCTGGCGAAGAAGCGCATCCCCCCGGATCAGGTGCGCGAGCTGCAGCGGCGGCTGGTCCTGTCGCACAGCGCCGGCACCGGGCCGGACCTGCCGCCGGGCGTGGTGCGGCTGATCCTGGCGCTGAAGGTCAACGCGCTGGCGCGCGGCCATTCGGGCGTGCGCATGGCGGTGATCGAGGCGCTGCTGGCGCTCTACAACCGCGGCGTCCTGCCGGTGGTGCCGGCCAAGGGGTCGGTGGGGGCGTCCGGGGATCTGGCACCGCTGGCCCATCTGACCGGCGTGCTGATCGGCGAGGGCGAGGCCGACGTGGACGGCGAGCGGCTGCCCGCCGCCGAGGCGCTGGCCCGCGCCGGGTTGGCGCCGCTGGCGCTGGAGGCCAAGGAGGGCTTGGCCCTGCTGAACGGCACGCAGGTGTCCACCGCCCTGGGTCTGGCGGGGCTGGTCGCGGCGGAGGACGGCTTCGCCGCCGCCCTGGTCGCCGGCGCGCTCAGCGTCGATGCGGCTCTCGGCAGCGACGGCCCCTTCGACGCGCGCATCCATGAGCTGCGCGGCCAGCCGGGCCAGCGCGACGTGGCCGCCGTCTACCGCTCCCTCCTCCAGGGCAGCGGCATCCGCGATTCCCACCGGGAGGGGCACGAGACGGTGCAGGACCCCTACAGCCTGCGCTGCCAGCCGCAGGTGATGGGCGCGGTGCTCGACCATCTGCGCTTCGCCGCCGGCGTGCTGGAGCGCGAGGCCAACGCGGTGTCCGACAACCCGCTGGTCTTCCCGGACAGCGGCGACATCCTGTCGGGCGGCAACTTCCACGCCGAGCCGGTGGCGATGGCCGCCGACGTGCTGGCCCTGTCGATCGCCGAGACGGGAGCCCTGTCGGAGCGGCGGATCGCGCTGCTGATGGACACCCACCTGTCGGGGCTGCCGCCCTTCCTGGTGGCGGACGGCGGGTTGAACAGCGGCTTCATGATCGCCCAGGTCACCGCGGCGGCGCTGGCCAGCGAGAACAAGCAGATGGCCCACCCGGCCAGCGTGGACAGCCTGCCCACCTCCGCCAACCAGGAGGACCATGTCAGCATGGCGACCCACGCCGCCCGCCGCCTGACGGACATGGCCGACAATCTGGCGGGCATCGTCGCGGTGGAACTGCTGGCCGCGGCCCAGGGCATCGACCTGCGGGCGCCACTGGCCTCCTCCCCCGCGCTGGAGCGCGCGCGCGGGCTGCTGCGCGCCCGCGTGGCGGTGTGGACGGAAGACCGGGCGATGGCCCCGGACATCGCGGCGGCGAAGCGGTTGGTGACCGAGGGGGCCTTCCGCCCCTTCGCGGAGACGCTCCTGCCCTGATGCTGAGACAAGACCGCGCAGGCGGCTCCCGCCGGTTTTCGTCAATCCGTTGAAGGGCTAAGGTTCGAATCATCCCACCTCAACCGCTTCACTTCGATCCGGAGACCATCATGGAAGGACGCAAAGTCCCCTCGGTCGTGTTCAAGACCCGCGTGCGCGACGAGAGCGTCGGCGGCCCCAACCCGTTCCGTTGGCAGGACGTCAGCAGCGACGATCTGTTCGCCGGCAAGCGCGTCGTCGTCTTTTCCCTGCCTGGCGCCTTCACCCCGACCTGCTCCAACCAGCAGGTGCCGACCTACGACGCGCTCTATCCGGAGTTCCGCGACCTGGGCGTCGACGAGGTCTATTGCCTCAGCGTCAACGACGCCTTCGTGATGTTCCAGTGGGGCAAGCATCTCGGTGTGAAGAACGTCAAGCTGATCCCCGACGGCTCAGGCCAGTTCACCCGCCGCATGGGCATGCTGATCAACAAGGATCATGTCGGCTTCGGCATGCGGAGCTGGCGCTACGCCATGGTGGTGACCGACGGCGTGGTCGAAAAGCTGTTCGAGGAGCCGGGCATCAACGACGCCGGCGAGGGCGGCGATCCCTACGGCGAATCCGCTCCGGAAGCGGTGCTTGCCTACCTGCGGTCGCGCTGAGCCGGTAGTCCGTTTCTATAGCCCTCTCCCCTCCGGGGAGAGGGTGGCCCGTAGGGCCGGTGAGGGGGTTGCGCGCAGCGGTACGTCCGGCACAAGCGCATCCCCCTCACCCTGCCCCTCTCCCCGGAGGGGAGAGGGGATGACCACCGTTCTTTTCAAGCCGGAACGGCGGTCCCCTCCGCCGGCTCCGCCTCGGCCACCTGCGCCTTGCGGCGTTCATGGGCCGCCCAGGCACGCTCGTGCAGGTGATAGGCCACCGTGTTGCACAGCGGTTCCACCAGCGCCAGCGCACCGCCCACCGCGATGCTGCCGGTCATCAGATAGCCGACCGTGAAGGCCACCGTGAAGTGGATGCAGGCGAAGCTGAAGGTCTTGGTCATCGCGGAACTCCCGAACGCCGCCGTTTCTGTTCAGCCTCAGCATGCGCGCCGGGCGTCGACCGGTCCAATCGAACGATCTGAAAAGATTGATAGGGATTCCCTATTCACCAGCGGAAGGAACGGCGGCGGTCGCCCGCCTCCGGCACGCTGCCGCGGCGCAGCCGGGTGCCGGGCGGAACGACGGCAAAGGCACGGCTGTGCGCCGGCTCCAGCAAACGCACCTCCGGCCGCTTGAAGAAGGGGATCAGTGCCGCCCCCATGACGAATCCGCCGACATGCGCCCAGAAGGCCACTCCGCCGCTGTCGTCGGAGGTCGGGGTGGTGACTCCGCTCAGGATTTGCCCGAGGAACCAGAAGCCCAGCACCAGCACCGCCGGAACGCTGATGACGCGCACGATGATGATGAACCAGAAGAAGACGCCGACATTCGCCCGCGGGTGCAGCACCAGATAGGCGCCAAGCACCCCGCCGATGGCTCCGCTCGCCCCCACCATCGGCACCTGGGAGGTCGGGGCGGCGAAGCTCTGGGCAAGCGCCGCCGCCGTTCCGCACAGCAGATAGAAGACCACGAAGCGGCCCCGCCCCATGCTGTCCTCGACGTTGTTGCCGAAGATCCAGAGGTACAGCATGTTGCCGGCGAGGTGCAGGAAGCCGCCATGCATGAACATGGAGGTGACGACGGACATCCAGGGCGGAACGACCCGCAACGGCTCCGGCAGGTCCGCATAGCCGAACAGCACCGCCGGGACGAGGCCGAAGGAATAGACGGCGAGGTTTCCGGCCCGCGCACCCAGCGAGAGCTGCCACAGGAACACCATCACGCACAGCGCGATCAGCGCCATGGTCACCACCGGCGTCCGCCGCGTCGGGTTGTCGTCGTAGATGGGCAGGAACAGCATCGGTGGCGCTTTCGGTTGGGGTGGCCCTGTTCAACACGATGGTCCCGCCGATCGGTTCCGCCAAGACGTACGGGACACACGTACAGGCGGAGGGCACCAGGACAATGGTCGGCAAAGAAAAACCGGCGCCCCTTGCGGAGCGCCGGTTTCGCTGACGTAAGCTGAGATGCGGATCAGATACGAACCATCAGGTGCCCTGGGGCTCCGGGTCCATCCCGCCGCTTTCCTTGGTGGTCGGCACCGACGGGCGACGGCCCGAGGTCGGGGTCGGCTGCTTCGGCGGGGCCGGAGAGAAACCTTCCCGCTCGTCGTTGCGGATCAGCGGCTCGCCGCGCAACAGGCGGGCAATGTCCTCACCGCTCAGGGTCTCATACTCCAGCAGGCCTTTGGCGATCGTGTGGAGCTGGTCGATGTTCTCCGTCAGGATGCGGCGGGCCTCGCCGTACGCCTCGTCGACGATCCGGCGGATTTCCTCGTCCACCGTGCGGGCCGTGGCGTCGGACATGTTCTTGTGCTGGGTGACGGAGTGGCCAAGGAAGACCTCCTGCGTCGGCTCGCCATAGAGCAGCGGGCCCAGCTTGTCGCTCATGCCCCATTCGGTGACCATGCGGCGCGACATGTCGGTCGCCATCTTGATGTCGCCCGACGCGCCCGTGGTCACGCGCTCCTTGCCGAAGATCAGCTCTTCCGCGATGCGGCCACCCATGGCGACGCGCAGGTCGGCGTGCAGCTTGGCCTGGGACAGCGAGATGCGGTCGCCTTCCGGCAGGCGCATCACCATGCCGAGCGCGCGGCCGCGCGGGATGATGGTGGCCTTGTGCACCGGATCGCTGTCCGGTTGGTGGATGGCGACGATGGCGTGACCGGCCTCGTGGTAGGCGGTCAGCTTCTTCTCGTCCTCGGTCATGACCATGGAGCGGCGTTCCGCGCCCATCATGACCTTGTCCTTGGCGGCCTCGAACTCGGCCATGCCGACGACGCGCTTGCCGATGCGGGCGGCGAGCAGCGCGGCCTCGTTGACGAGGTTGGCGAGGTCGGCGCCCGAGAAGCCCGGGGTGCCGCGCGCGATGACCTTGGCGTCGACGTCCGGGGACAGCGGCACCTTGCGCATGTGGACCTTGAGGATCTTCTCGCGGCCCAGCACGTCCGGGTTCGGCACGACGACCTGACGGTCGAAGCGGCCCGGACGCAGCAGCGCGGGGTCGAGCACGTCCGGACGGTTGGTCGCGGCGATGAGGATGACGCCCTCGTTCGCCTCGAAGCCGTCCATCTCGACCAGCAACTGGTTCAGGGTCTGCTCGCGCTCGTCGTTGCCGCCGCCCAGGCCGGCGCCACGATGGCGGCCGACGGCGTCGATTTCGTCGATGAAGATGATGCAGGGAGCGTTCTTCTTGCCCTGCTCGAACATGTCGCGGACGCGGCTGGCGCCGACACCCACGAACATCTCGACGAAGTCGGAGCCGGAGATGGTGAAGAAGGGCACGTTGGCTTCACCCGCCACGGCGCGCGCGGTCAGGGTCTTGCCGGTGCCCGGCGGGCCGACGAGCAGCACGCCCTTCGGAATCTTGCCGCCCAGACGCTGGAACTTCTGCGGGTCCTTCAGGAACTCGACGATTTCCGCCAGTTCCTGCTTGGCCTCGTCGATGCCGGCGACGTCGTCGAAGGTGACCCGGCCGACCTTCTCCGTCAGCAGGCGCGCGCGGGACTTGCCAAAGCCCATGGCCTTGCCGCCGCCCGACTGCATCTGACGCATGAAGAAGATCCAGACGCCGATCAGCAGCAGCATCGGGAACCAGGACAGCAGGACGGAGAACAGCGACGGCACGTTGCTGTCGTCCGGAACGGCGCTGATGCGCACGTTCTTCTGCGTCAGCCGCTCGACCAGCCCGGCTTCGGGCGGGACGTAGGTGCTGAAGGACCGGCCGTCGGTGAAGTGGCCGGAGACCTGGTTTCCTTTGATGGTGACGTCGGCCACTTGGCCGCGGTCCACTTCGGCGAGAAGCTCGCTGAACGGAACCGTCGTCTGCGGGCTGCGCGTGGAAGAGCTCTGGAACAGGTTGAACAGGGCCACCAGCAGCAGCCCGATGATGATCCAGAGCGCGAGATTCTTGCCGAAATTGTTCACGTCGAAAGCCTTTCTGCGAACCCTGCGCGGAAAGGTAGGCTGATGCGGAGCCACCCCTCCCGGGCTTACGGGCACGTTCCCAGATTAAATAATGCCGACACGGTCCGAAACAACCGGAAAAGCTGGGCCGGCCAACACCACCCCGGGTGCGTGCAAAGCGACCGCCGAAAGGGGGAATCCGGGCCGCGAAAAGCCCAGATGCGGCACCGCCGCCAGCCCGTTTCCGTCCCAAAGCGCCGGCAGCGTCTCGCGGACCGGTTCGGGCAGGCCGATGCGGCCCGAATCCGGGCCTGAGGACCGCACCATTTGCCACCCCTCCCGACCCAATTTTGCCACCGTGACCGCGCCTCCGGCGTCCGCCCCCAGCCGAACGGCGAATCGGCGATCCCACCAGACCTCTCCGCCAGAGGTAAGGCCCAGCCGTTCGGTCACCCCGGCCGGCTCCCGTGCGATGACCAAATGCCCCTGCCCCACAGCCCCTTTTCGCGGGACGATGCGGCAGCCGCCCAGCGTGCGTCCCCGGAAGGTTCCCCCCGCGATCTCGGCGAACAGGCGCTCCACCGCCTCGTCCTTCGGCGGGTAAGCGGCTCCCCCCGTCGCGGCGATGCAGCGGACCAGAGCGCGCAGACCAAGCTCCTCGGGCGCCGCCAGCAACGGCCTCGGGTCGAGCCGCAGCCAGCCCTCCGGGAAAACCTCCACGGCTTCGGCCAGCAGGGCGGCGGTCCCGGCCTCCAGCGCGTTGCGGGCGCGGGCGGCGCGGCGGGCAAGGTCGGCCAGACGCGGCGCGTCCAGCCCCTCGGCGGCCAACGTGTCCCCCGCCGCGCGCAGGCGGGCGCGAGCGAAACGGGGGTTGCGGTTGGAGGGGTCCTCGACCCATTCCTGACCGAAGGCGCGGCAGGTCGCCACCAGCCGCTCGTGAGGCAGGTCGAGCAGCGGCCGGATCACCCGCACCGCGCCGCCCGCGCGCACCGGCGCCATGCCGGCCAGCCCGTCGATTCCGGAGCCGCGGGCAAAGCGCAGAAGCACCGTCTCGGCCTGATCGTCGCGGTGATGGGCGAGCGCCAGATGGAGGATGCCCTCCTCGCGGCAGCGCTCGGCCAGCAGACGGTGGCGCGCCGCGCGGGCGGCCTCCTGGATGCCGGTCGCCGGCTTCTCGCCGTCCCAGCGCAGAACGGCGGGAACAACGCCGCGGGCCTGGAGCCAGCCGCCCACCCGCTCGGCTTCCGCCGCGGATTCCGCGCGCAGCCCATGATCGACGATCAGGGCGAGGACGGCGCCGCCCCGCTCCGCCGCCCACCGTTGAACGAGCAGGGCCAGCCCGAGGCTGTCGGCCCCGCCGGACACGCCCACGGCCACGCGCGGCCGCGTCTCGAAGCCGCCCAGCCGGTCCATACGGGCGGCGAACTCATTCGCGGAGATCGGCCCCGCGGAGATCGGCCCGGCCGGATCGGACGCGTTCACCGCACCCGTCAGGCGCAGTTCAGGCGGCGCCGCTCGGTGTCGGCGCGGCGCTTCACGCTGGCCGAGGCTTCGGGGAACTTGTTGATCAACTGGTTGAAGGCCGTGCAGGCGTCCTTCTTCTGGTTGAGCTGCTGCAGCGACATGCCGAGCTTCAGCAGGTTGTCGGCCGCCTTGTTGTTCTTCGGGTACCTCTGCACGCCCTCGGCGAAGGCGACGGCGGCGTCCTGGAACTTGTTGCGGACATAGTAGGTCTCACCCAGCCAGTACTGGGCGTTGCCGGCGAGCTGGTGGGTCTTGTTCTTCGCCAGGAAGTCGCTGAAGGCCTTTTCCGCCTTGTCGTAGTCGGACTGGCGCAGCAGTTCGAAGGCGTGCTCGTACTGCTTTTCCGGGGTCGAGTTGGCGGGCAGCGGCGCCACGGCGGCGGTCTGCGCCGGCTTGTCGGCCGCCTTCTCCGGCGCCTTGGCGGCGCTGGGCGCCGCGGCCGGAGCCGCCGCGCTGGGCTTGGCCGGGGCGCCGAACGGGTCGCTGGCCGCCCCGCCGCCCTTGCTCTCCAGCTCCTTCAGGCGGAAATCGATGTCGCTGTTGACCCGCTCCAGCCGGTCCTTCATCTGCGAGATCTGATAGGTCGCCTCTTCGTAGCGCCCGGTCAGCTCCGACAGCGCGCGCTCCAGCTTCTGCAGGCGCACCTCGAAGTCCGCGGCCAGGGACGGTTGGATCTCGGCCGTCTGCCCCCGCGTGTAGCCGCTGCCCGGATAGGCCTGGGCCACCTCGACGCGCCCGCCCAGCGCTTCCACCCCCGACTCCAGCCGGTCCAGACGGTCCTGCAGCGAAGCCGTCTGCGCGAGGACGGAACCGCTGCACAGCAGGCCGCCAAGCAGCAGGGCGGCGAAAGAAGTGGTCTTGGTCATGCGTCGAGGGTCCTGTCCGGGCGGGGAATGCCGTCGTGGGAGGGTGGCGGCCCAAGCGGGCGAAACTATGGCGGCTGTTTACCAGAAGCGCGTACGCCTTGCACGGTGGTGATTTGGAAATCTCCCCGCGACGGGCGCAATCTCGAAAGAGACCACAGAAAAAAGCCCCTTCCCGGTGTCCCGGAAAGGGGCCTTTCCCTCATAAGGTCCTTAAGAGCGTCTTAGGCCTTGAGGATGCCGCGGCCGGCGTAGCGGGAGGCGGTGCCGAGCATCTCCTCGATGCGGATGAGCTGGTTGTACTTGGCCAGACGGTCGGAGCGCGACAGCGAGCCGGTCTTGATCTGGCCGCAGTTGGTGGCGACCGCCAGATCGGCGATGGTGCTGTCCTCGGTCTCGCCGGATCGGTGCGACATGACCGCCGTGTAGCCGGCCTTGTGCGCCATGTCCACGGCTTCCAGCGTCTCCGACAGCGTGCCGATCTGGTTGACCTTGACCAGGATCGAGTTGCCCACGCCCTTCTTGATGCCGTCGGCCAGGCGCGCCGGGTTGGTCACGAACAGGTCGTCGCCGACCAGCTGCACCTTGTTGCCGATGGCGTCGGTCAGCGCCTTCCAGCCCTCCCAGTCGTCTTCCGACATGCCGTCCTCGATCGAGATGATCGGGTAGCGGCCGACCAGATCGGCCCAGTAGGACACCATCTGCTCCGGCGCCAGCGACTTGCCCTCGCCGGCCAGCTCGTACTTGCCGTTCTTGAAGAACTCGGTCGAGGCGGCGTCGATCGCCAGCATGACGTCGTCGCCCGGCTTGTAGCCGGCGGACTCGATGGCCTTCATGATGAAGCCCAGAGCATCCTCGGTCGAGGCGAGGTTGGGGGCGAAGCCGCCCTCGTCGCCGACGTTGGTGTTGTGGCCGGCGTCCTTGAGCTTCTTCTTGAGCGCCTGGAAGATTTCCGAGCCCATGCGGATGGCCTCGGCGCCGGTCTCGGCGCCGACCGGCATGACCATGAACTCCTGGATGTCGATCGGGTTGTCGGCGTGGGCGCCGCCGTTGATGATGTTCATCATCGGCACCGGCAACAGGTTGGCAAAGGCGCCGCCGACGTAGCGGAACAGCGGCAGGGCCGCCTCTTCCGCCGAGGCCTTGGCGACGGCGAGCGAGACGCCGAGGATGGCGTTGGCGCCGAGGCGGCCCTTGTTGGGGGTGCCGTCCAGCTCGATCATGGCGAGGTCGAGGGCGCGCTGGTTGGAGCCGTCGAGGCCGGCGATGGCGTCGAAGATCTCGCCGTTGACCGACTCCACGGCCTTCAGCACGCCCTTGCCGCCGTAGCGGTCCTTGTCGCCGTCGCGCAGCTCCACCGCCTCGTGCGCGCCGGTCGAGGCGCCCGACGGGACGGCGGCGCGGCCGAAGGCGCCGGATTCGAGCAGGACGTCCACCTCGACGGTCGG
The DNA here is from genome assembly GCF_007827815.1 of Azospirillum brasilense. Classification (GTDB taxonomy): domain Bacteria; phylum Pseudomonadota; class Alphaproteobacteria; order Azospirillales; family Azospirillaceae; genus Azospirillum; species Azospirillum brasilense_C. The sequence continues at coordinate 328,639 of NZ_VITH01000007.1, read as the reverse complement.
GTTCCCACGGCTGTCGAGGATCTCGCGGGCGTGGATTTCGGTAATGGCGCTCATGTTTGTCCTTCCTCCGCGTTGCGCGCGTCCACTGGATGATCTTTCCAGGTGGATGATCTTTCCAGGCGAAAAAGAAGCGCGCGGGCTTGATAGCCCTGCGTGCGGGGGGATGCAAGGCCGCTGGGGCGCAACAACGCGCGGAAGGACGCCCGGACGGTGGAGCACCCCTATCCGGTTGTGCAGCGCACCTGCTTCCAAAGTCGCATAGACCGCCCTTGTCCCGTACCCGTAGCGTTCTAACGTTCGCTAGCGGGGCCGCCCGCGGCGGGCGGCAACAGCCCCCGGGAATCATCCCAAGGCCAATCCAAGCGCGGAGGACCCACCCATGAAGACCTGGCGCAAGCCCCAGATCGTCGAAATCGCCGTCGGCACCGAAATCAACGCCTACGCCTGCGCCCGCCTCTGAGCGCCGGCCGGTTCCCATGCGTGACGACCGCCGCCTGATTCGGGCCGCCTTGATTAGGAAAGGCACCCCATGCTGACGATCCTGGTCCTTGGCTCCGCCGCGGGCGGCGGTTTTCCTCAATGGAACTGCAACTGCGCGGGCTGCCGCCGCGCCCGCTCCGGCGACCCGGCGGCCCGCCCGCGCACCCAATCCTCGCTCGCGGTCAGCGGCGACGACGGGCGCTGGCTGCTGCTGAACGCCTCGCCGGACATCGGCCAGCAGATCCTCGCCAATCCGGCGCTGCACCCGCAGACCGCCGTGCGCCACAGCCCTATCGCCGCAGCGGTGCTGACCAACGCCGACATCGACCATGTGGCGGGCCTGCTGACCCTGCGCGAATCCCAGCCGCTGGCCGTCTACGCCACCGATCGGGTTCACCGTGTGCTGGAGGCGAACGCCGTCTTCCGCGTGGTCAACCCGGAGTTGGCGCCGCGCCGCGCCATGGCGCTGGACCGGCCCTGGGTTCCCGCCGACGCCGCCGGAACCCCCTTCCCTTTCGAGATAGAAGCCTTCGCCGTACCCGGCAAGGTCGCGCTCTATCTGGAGGACCCGTCCGCCGCCGGCTTCGGTTCGGTGGCGGAGGACACGGTGGCGTTGCGCATCCGCGACCGCAACGGCGATGGGGAATTTTTCTACATCCCCGGCTGCTCGGCCATGCCGGGCTGGCTGGCCGACCGGCTGCGCGGGGCGCCGTTGGTGCTGTTCGACGGTACGACCTGGACCGACGACGAGATGATCCGCGCCGGCACCGGCAGCAAGACCGGCCAGCGCATGGGCCACATGGCGATGTCCGGTCCGGACGGCTCCATCGCCGCCTTCGCGGGGCTGGGCGTGCGGCGCAAGGTCTTTGTCCACATCAACAACACCAACCCGGCCCTGCTGGACGACTCGCCCGAACGGGCCGCCGCCGCCGCCGAAGGTTGGGAGATCGCCCACGACGGGATGGAGTTCACGCTATGACGTCAGCGCTGTCGCGCGAGGAGTTGGAACGCGAGCTGCGCGCCATCGGCGAGCGCCAGTACCACGACCTCCACCCCTTCCACAAACTGCTGCACGGCGGGAAGCTGAAGCGCGGGCAGGTCCAGGCCTGGGCGCTGAACCGCTTCTACTATCAGGTCTGCATCCCCAAGAAGGATCTGGCCCTGATGGCGCGGATGGACGATCCGGCGCTGCGCCGCATCTGGATCCAGCGCGTGCTCGACCATGACGGTTTCGGCGAGAGCCGGGAGCGCGAGGAGGGCAAGGTCGGCGGGATCGAGCGCTGGCTGCGCCTGACCGACGGGCTGGGGCTGGACCGCGATTACGTCACCTCGCTGAGGGGCATCCTGCCGGCGACCCGCTACGCCGTCGATTCCTACGTCAACTTCGTGTCGAGCAAATCGACGCTGGAGGCCGTCGCCTCGTCCCTGACCGAGCTGTTCGCCCCGGCCATCCACCGCGAGCGCATCGCCGGGTTCGAGGCCTATTACGCCTTCGCCAACGACGCCACCCTGTCCTACTTCCGCAAGCGGCTGGACGAGGCGCCGCGCGACGTCGAGTTCGGGCTCGATTACGTGCTCGACAACGCCCGCACGCCGGAGCAGCAGCAGCAGGTGATCGCCGCGCTGCGCCACAAGGCGGAGCTTCTCTGGGCGCAGTTGGACGCGCTGCACCACGCCTATGTGTCGCCCGGCCTGATCCCGCCCGGCGCCTTCGTGCCGGAGGACATGGAACCGACGGTCTACCGGCGATGACGGACGGCGTGAGCGAGGAGGACCGGGTTCGGCTGGCCCCCGGCGTCATGCTCCGCCAGGACCGGGTGCGCGGCCACTGGCAGCTTCTGGGTCCGGAGCGCGTGCTGATCCTGGACGAGGTGGCGCTGGAGGTCGTGCGGGCCGTGACCACCAAACCTCCGGCGACGGTGGGCACGGCCATTGCCGCGCTGGCCGCGCAATTCGACGCGCCGCGGGAGGAGATCGCCGCGGATGTGTTGGAACTGTTGGGCGACATGATCACGAAGGGGTTCCTGACCCGATGACCGTCTGTGGCGCCACGACCGGACTCGAACCGCCGCTGGCCCTGCTGGCGGAACTGACGCACCGCTGCCCGCTGCGCTGCGCCTACTGCTCCAACCCGCTGGCGCTCGACCCGGCCAGCCGCGAGTTGGACACCGCTGCGTGGTGCCGCGTGCTCGACGAGGCGGCGGACCTCGGCATCATCCAGGTGCATTTCTCCGGCGGCGAGCCGACGGCGCGCAAGGACCTGGAGGCGCTGATCGCCCACGCCACCACGGCCGGGCTCTACGCCAACCTCATCACCTCGGCGGTGCTGCTCGACCGGGCGCGGCTGGAGCGGCTGCGCGACGCCGGGCTCCAGCATGTGCAGATCGGCTTTCAGGACACGGTGCCAGCCAAGGCCGAACTGATCAGCGGCTTCCCCGGCGGCCAGCCGAAGAAGCTGGAGGTGGCGCGCGCGGTCACCGACGTCGGCATGGCGCTGACCGTCAACGCCATCGTGCAGCGCCACAACATCGACCGGGTGGACGATTTCATCGACATGGCGCTGGAGCTGAAGGCCGGCCGGATCGAGATCGCCAACGTCCAGTATTACGGCTGGGCGCTGAAGAACCGGGCCGCCCTGATGCCGACCCGCGAGCAGCTGATCCGCATGGACGAGCGGGTGCGCGCCCGTCTGCCGGAGCTGAAGGGCCGGCTTGTGGTCGACTATGTGGTGCCCGACTACTACGCCAAGCGCCCCAAGGCCTGCATGGGCGGCTGGGGCCGCAAGTTTCTGAACGTGACGCCCAGCGGCTCGGTCCTGCCCTGCCACGCCGCCGAGACGATTCCCGGCATGGCCTTCGACCGGGTGACGGAGCGCCCGCTGGCCGACATCTGGGCCAACTCCGCCGCCTTCCAGCGCTACCGCGGCACCGACTGGATGCCGCAACCCTGCCGGAGTTGCGACCAGAAGGAGATCGACTGGGGCGGCTGCCGCTGTCAGGCGCTGGCGCTGACCGGAAGCGCCGACAACACCGACCCGGTGTGCGATCTGTCGGAGCATCACGCCCTTTTGGGCGACATCGCCGCGACGGACGGAGGCACGGCCGAGGCGCCGATCACCTACCGGAGCTTCAGCCTGTAGAGGCCGGTTCCCAAGGGTCTGTAGCCCTCTCCCCTCCGGGGAGAGGGTGGCCCGCAGGGCCGGTGAGGGGGATGCGCTTGTGCCGAACGTAACGACACGCGCCCCCCTCACCCTAACCCTCTCCCCGGAGGGGAGAGGGAAGTGGCTCACTTCTTCGGGTGGGTCGCCGATGCGCTGGTTTTCGAACCACCGACCGCGGCGATGCGGCCCTTGATGTCGTCGTAGACGTTCTGCGGCACGATCTTCTTGCTGACCAGCTCGTCCTTGGACCGGTAAGGGCGGTTCTTGACGATCGCCTCGGACCGCGCCTCGCCGATTCCCGGCAAGGTCTGAAGCTCGTCCTTGCCGGCGGTGTTGAGGTCGATGACCTTGGCTTTCGCCGTCGACGATGACGACCCGCTGCCCATCGGCGGCGCGGTGGTGGTGCCGCTGTGGCCCGGCGGCATGGCCGGCTTCGCCTGCGGCATCGGCGTGGTCGAAGGCATTGCGGACGGCGCGGTCGATTGCGCGACGGCGGGAACGGCGATCATCGCGCCAAGGCTGGCGACGGCGGCGATGGCGCACAGGCGGATCGGCTTCATGGCGTTGCTCCATGGCTCAACCCGCGGGCGCTCCAGCGGAAGCGCGGCGCCCGCGGTGTCTGGGCAACGCCGGGACCGGTACGCCGTTCCCGAACCTGTCCTTTCGTCAGCCTTTTGCGAGCCGATCGAAGGCCTGGAGCCGCGCCAGCAGGGCCGGCATCTCCTTCAGAGGGACCATGTTCGGGCCGTCGCTGGGCGCGCAGTCCGGATTCTCATGGGTTTCCATGAAGACGGCGGCGACGCCCACGGCGATGGCGGCGCGGGCCAGCACCGGAACGAACTCGCGCTGTCCGCCGGAGGTGGTGCCCTGCCCGCCCGGCTGCTGCACGGAATGGGTGGCGTCGAAGACCACCGGGAAGCCGGTCTCGGCCATGATCGGCAGGGACCGCATGTCCGACACCAGCGTGTTGTAGCCGAAGCTGGCGCCGCGCTCGCACAACAGCACCTTGTCGTTGCCCGACGCCACCAGCTTCGCCGCGACGTTCTTCATGTCCCAAGGGGCAAGGAACTGGCCCTTCTTGACGTTGACCGCCCGGCCCGTCTTGGCGGCGGCGATCAGCAGGTCGGTCTGGCGGCACAGGAAGGCGGGAATCTGCAGGACGTCCATCACCTCGGCCACCGCGGCGCACTGGTCGGCCTCGTGGACATCGGTGATCACCGGACAGCCGAACCGCTCTTTGATCTCGGCGAAGATCGGCAGCGCCTTGTCCATGCCGAGGCCGCGCATCGTGCTGATGGAGGTGCGGTTGGCCTTGTCGAAGGACGACTTGTAGATCAGCCCGATGCCCAGCGCGCCGGTCATCTCCACCAGCGCCGCCGCCGTCTCCAGCGCGTGGTCGCGGCTTTCCATCTGGCACGGGCCGGCGATCAGGGTGAAGGGCCGGTCGTTGGCGATGGTCAGGGTGCCGATCTGGACGGTCTTGGCGGTGGTCATCCCGTGCTCTCCAAAAAGCAATGCGAGGGGACGCATGCCGAAGGCCCCCTCGCGCTGCTCCTTCCTTCCCAGATATCGGCGATCCCGGTCAACCGGAATGGCGTCAACCCAGATGCTGCTTGAAGAAGGCTGCCGTGCGCCCGTTGGCCAGCTCCGCCGTCTCGGCGTCGAAATGGGCGCCGCCGGCGCGGGCAAAGGCGTGATCGACGCCGGGGTAGACGTGGGCGGTGACGTTCGGGTTGCCCTTCACCGCGGCCAGGATGGTCTCCCGCGCCTCCGCCGGGACGAACTGGTCCTTCTCGGCGATGTGCATCAGCAGCGGCTTGGTGATGCTCGCCGCCTCGCCGGCCAGACCGTCGAGACCGACGCCGTAATAGCTGACGTTGGCGTCAGAATCGGAGCGCGCCGCCATCATGAAGGCCAGCCGCCCGCCCAGGCAGTACCCGACCGACCCCGCCTTGCCGGTGCAATCCGGATTCTGGCGCAGCCACGCGAGCGTGGCCTTGAGGTCGTCCACCGCCTTGTCCTGATCCATGCCGTTCATCAGGGCGAAGGCGCGGTTCCACTCCTCCTGGGTCTTGTCGGTGATCTGTACGCCCGGCTCCTGCCGCCAGAACAGGTCCGGGCAGACGGCCAGCCAACCCTGGGCGGCGAAGCCGTCGCACAGGTCGCGCATGACCTTGTTGACCCCGAAGATCTCTTGGATGACGACGAGTCCCGGCGCCGGCCCGCCGCCCGCCGGCTTGGCCACATAGGCGGAAAAGCTGCCGCCGTCGCCGGCGGGGATGCTGATGTCGGTCATGGTTGTGTCCCTTCCCTTGGTTTTTTCCCGGACCCGAAACGCAAAAGCGGCGGCCGTTGGCTCGGCCGCCGCTGTCACTATACCCACCGGAAACCCGGAACCGGAACACGCGGGGGAGGAATGCCCTCCCCCGTATGGTCACATCAGACCAGCCGGCTCTGCTCGATCGCCGCCTTGATGAAGGAGGTGAAGAGCGGGTGCGGGTCGAAGGGCTTGGACTTCAGCTCCGGGTGGAACTGCACGCCGATGAACCAGGGATGCTCCGGGATCTCGACGATCTCGGGCAGCTCGCCGTCCGGCGACAGGCCGGAGAACAGCAGGCCGACCTTCTCCAGGCGCTCCTTGTAGTAGACGTTCACCTCATAGCGGTGGCGGTGCCGCTCGGTGATGTCGGTGGTGCCGTAGACCTCCGCGACCTTGCTGCCGGGGACCAGCTTCGCCGGGTAGGTGCCGAGCCGCATGGTGCCGCCGAGGTCGGTGCCCTCGGTGCGCTTCTCCAGGCTGTTGCCGCGCATCCACTCGGTCATCAGGCCGACGACCGGGTTGCCCGGCTTGCCCAGCTCGGTCGAGCCGGCGTCGACGATGCCGGCCATGTTGCGGGCCGACTCGATCACCGCCATCTGCATGCCGAAGCAGATGCCGAAATACGGCACCTTGCGCTCGCGGGCGAACTGGGCGGCGCGGATCTTGCCCTCCGTGCCGCGCGATCCGAAGCCGCCCGGCACCAGGATGCCGTGGACGTTCTCCAGCCGCTGGACGGCGGTGTCGTCCTCGAAGATTTCCGAGTCGATCCAGTCCAGCTTGACCTTCACGTTGTTGGCGATGCCGCCGTGGGTCAGCGCTTCGGCCAGCGACTTGTAGCTGTCGAGCAGGCTGGTGTACTTGCCGACGACAGCGATGGTCACCTCGCCCTGCGGCTTGCGCACACGCTCGACGATGCTGGTCCAGCGCGACAGGTCCGGCTTGCCCTCGGTCGGCAGGCCGAAATAGGCCAGCACCTGGGTGTCGAAGCCTTCCTCGTGGTAGCTGACCGGCACCTGGTAGATCGAATCGACGTCCAGGGCGGCGATGACGCGCTCCGGACGGATGTTGCAGAACAGCGCGATCTTGCGGCGCTCGTTGTCCGGGATCGGGCGGTCGGCGCGGCAGAGCAGGATGTTCGCCTGGATGCCCATGCCCAGCAGCTCCTTCACGGAATGCTGGGTCGGCTTGGTCTTCAGCTCGCCCGCCGTCGGGATGTAGGGCAGCAGGGTCAGGTGGATGAACAGGGCGTTCTCCGGACCGACCTCGTTGCCGAACTGGCGGATGGCTTCCAGGAAGGGGGTCGACTCGATGTCGCCCACCGTGCCGCCGATCTCGCAGAGGATGAAGTCCTCGTCGGTCGTGTCGGCGCGGATGAAGTCCTTGATCTGGTCGGTGACGTGCGGAATCACCTGCACGGTGGCGCCCAGATAGTCGCCGCGGCGCTCCTTGGCGATCACGGTCGAATAGATGCGGCCCGTGGTGATGTTGTCGCCACGGCGCGCGGCCACGCCGGTGAAGCGCTCGTAATGGCCGAGGTCGAGGTCGGTCTCAGCGCCGTCGTCGGTCACATAGACCTCGCCGTGCTGGTACGGGCTCATCGTGCCGGGGTCCACGTTCAGGTACGGGTCCAGCTTGCGAAGCCGCACCTTGTAGCCGCGCGCCTGAAGAAGCGCCCCAAGCGCCGCCGACGCCAGACCTTTGCCCAGCGAGGAAACGACGCCACCGGTGATGAAGATGTAGCGAGTCATGTCCGTCCGAAGACCTTCAGAGCCTGATCCGTTCCCCGAATTCGGACCGTCCCCCGGGCGATGCCCAGATCGACGATCCTCAAAAGAAAGAGGCGGCTTCGGGGGAGGCCGCCTCACGTCAGACCCGGCCGGAGCCGCGTCGCGTTTTGCCGGGCCGCTGTTACTGGGCGACCGGCGGAGCGGGCTGCGCCGGCGTCGCCGGCTGGGCGGGAGCCGCCGGAGCCACGGGCTGGGCCGGCATCGTGTCGATGATCGAGGTCGGCGCCCTGTGCGCGCCCGCCAGGACCGCCAGGACCAGGCTGGTCGCCATGAAGCAGCCCGCCAGGATGCCGGTGGTCCGCGTCAGCAGGTTGGCGGTGCCGCGGGTGGACATCATGCCGCCCATGTTGCCGCCGCCGATGCCGAGACCGCCGCCTTCCGACCGCTGGATCAGGATGACCCCGACCAGCGCCAGGGCGATCAGCAGGTGAATGACCAGAAGCACCGATTCCATGCAGCCTGTTCCCTTGATCCCTTCCCGGAGCGATCCGCAGGGACCGCCCAAACCAACAGCGCGCCACGGACCTTGGCAAGGGCCCGTGGCGCGCGCCCACTGTTTTTAACGCGGTCCTGCGCGATATGCTAGCGGCAACTGGTGGCGATCGCCCAGAAATCGTCCGCCTTCAGCGCGGCCCCGCCGACCAGCGCGCCGTCCACATTCTCCACCGCCATCAGTTCCGCCGCGTTGCCCGGCTTGACCGAGCCGCCGTAGAGCACGCGCACCGCCTCGGGATCGGCGGTCTTGCCGGCCAGCTCCGCCCGGATGTGGGCGTGCATCGCCTTGACGTCGTCGGGAGTCGCGGTCTTGCCGGTGCCGATGGCCCAGACCGGCTCGTAGGCGATGACGGTGTTCGCCGCGGTGGCGCCCTCCGGGATCGAGCCCTTGAGCTGGCTGGCGACGACGCTGTTCGCCTGCCCGGCGTCGCGCTGGGCCTCCGTCTCGCCGACGCAGATGATGGCGATCAGGCCCGCCTTGTGGGCGGCGGCGGCCTTTGCGGCGACCTGCGCGTCGGATTCGGCGTGGTCGGCGCGGCGCTCCGAATGGCCCAGGATGACGTAGCGGCAGCCGGCGTCGGTCAGCATGGCCGGGCTGACGTCGCCGGTGTGCGCGCCGGAGGTCTTGGCGTGGCAATCCTGCGCGCCCAGCGCCAGCGGGCTGCCGGAAATGGCGTCGCCCACCGGGAACAGCAGCGGGAAGGGCGGGCACACCAGCATGTCGAAGGCGACCGTCCCGGCCCCCGTCAGGCGCCCGGCGAGGTCGGAGGCAAGGTCGAGCCCGTCGGCCTTCAGCCCGTTCATCTTCCAGTTCCCGGCAATCAGTTTGCGGCGTGCGGCCATGGCGTTTTCGTCCTCCGGCTCTCGTTTGTTGATGTGGGCGTTGTCGCGGGTGTTCGTTTTCAAAGTGCGCCCCCTGTCTAGCAAGGAGTGCTTGGCATTTCCACCCGTCCAACGGGTTCTTTCCGATGGGGAATCGCGAGGGAAATGGGGTGTTGCCGGGCTTTCGCGGGGTGCCTATGATGCCGCCCCGGCCGCAGGGCCGCCCTTTGCGCACTCACTTCGGGTCCCATGCTTCAGTTCATCCGCACTTACGCCGGTTCGTGGGTCGTCAAGATCCTGTTCGTGCTCCTCATCGTCAGCTTTGCGGCCTGGGGCATCGGCGACATGATCCGCACAGGCGGGATCTCCAGCACCGTGGCCTCCGTCGGCAAGGTGGACATCGACCGGGCGGAGCTGGACCAGGAGTTCCGCCGTCAGATGGAGCGGCTGCGCCCGATGATGGGCGGCAACCTGACGACGGAGCAGGCGCGCCAGTTCGGCCTGCTCGACCAGTCGCTGTCGGCGCTGGTGCAGCGCGCGCTCTACGATCAGGCGGCGCGCGACGCCGGGATCTCGGTCGGCCCGGACGTGGTGCGCCAGCGCATCGCCGAGGAGCCGGCCTTCCGCAACGCGCAGAACCAGTTCGACCCGAACCAGTTCCGCAGCGTGCTGCGCAACAACCAGCTGACCGAGGACGGCTACGTCGCCCTGCTGCGCCGCGAGACCGCGCGCGAGCTGGTGGCCGGCGCGGTCGGCGCCGGGGTAACCCCGCCGAAGCCGCTGGTCCAGGACCTCTACCGCTTCCGCGGGGAGCGCCGCGTGGCCGAGGTGGTCACCCTGCCCAACGCCGCCATCGGCGACGTCGGCGTGCCCGACGAGGCGGAACTGACCCGCTATTACGAGGACCATCAGGTCCGCTTCACCGCGCCGGAATACCGGTCGCTGAGCATCGCCCAGCTCTCCGCCGACGAGATCGCCAAGGACCTCCAGATCCCCGACAACGAGTTGCGCGCCGCCTACGACGAGCGTGCCGACGAGCTCGGCACGCCGGAGCGCCGGACGGTGGAGATGGTCCTGGCCGACGACGAGGCGAAGGCGAAGCAGATCGCCGAGGCCGCCAAGACCAAGGGCCTGACCGCCGCCGCTAAGGACGCCGGGACCGACGTCATCACCCTCGACAACGTCACCCGCAACGAGCTGCCGGAGATCGGCGACGCCGCCTTCGCCCTGGCTCAGGGCGCGGTCAGCGACGCGGTGCGCAGCGGGCTGGGCTGGCACGTCCTGACGGTCACCGCCATCCAGCCGGGCGCCACCAAGAGCTTCGAGGAGGCCCGCGACCAGCTCCTGGCCGAGCTGCGCAAGGAGAAGGCGATGGACTCGCTCTACTCCATCGCCAACCGGGTCGAGGACCAGCTCGCCAGCGGCGCCCCGCTGGAGGAGGTCGCCCAGGCCCAGTCGCTGCCCATCACCAAGATCGCCGCGGTGGACAGCAGCGGCAAGGCGCCGGACGGCAAGGACGCCGCTCCCGGCCGCCCGAACTTCGCCGCCATGGTGCAGACCGCCTTCCAGCTCGCCTCCGGCGCCACCTCGAACCTGACCGAGGCGCCCAACAACGTCTTCTACGCCGTGCGCGTCGACGGCGTGACGCCGGCCGCGCCGAAGCCGCTGGCCGAGGTGCGCGATCAGGCCGTCGCCGGCTGGCAGGACGACAAGCGCGCCACGCTGGCCGCCGAAAAGGCCCAGGACATCGCCGCCAAGCTGAAGCAGGGTTCGGAAGCCGCGGCGCAGGACGTCGCCAGCCAGTCCGGTGCCAGCTTCGCCATGACCACGCCCTTCACCCGCGACGCCCGCTCGGTCGAAGGGCTGCCGGGCGAGCTGGTGCGCAAGCTGTTCGAGGTCGCTCCCGGCGAGACGGTGACCGGCGCCACCGCCGACAGCCAGGTCGTCGCCCGCCTGAAGGAGATCATCCCGGCGGACCCGGCGGCCAGCGACGCCACGCTGGCGACCGTGGAGAGCACCGTCGCCCAGGGGCTGGAAAGCGACATCATGGCCCAGTTCGGCAACGCGCTGCGCAACAGCTACCCGGTCGAGGTTCACCGCAACCGCATCGACCAGTTCTTCGCCAGCGGCAACTAACCCCACTCAATCGCCCCACTCAGCCGAGGCCCGTCCCGTGAAGGTTCAGCCGGAATTCGCCGCCTTCCACACCGCTTATGAGGCCGGCAAGCCGCAGGTGGTGTGGACCACGCTGGTCAGCGATCTGGAGACCCCGGTCTCCGCCTACATGAAGCTGGCCGACGGGCGGCCCTTCGGCTTCCTCTTCGAGTCGGCGGAGCGCGGGGCGGGGTCGCGGCGCGACCGCTACTCGGTGATCGGCTTCAAGCCCGATCTGGTGTGGCGCTGCCGCCGCGACCGGGCGGAGGTGAACCGCAACGCCCTGCACGACCGCGACGCCTACGAGCCCATCGACGCCGCCCCGCTGGAGTCGCTGCGCGCCCTCATCAACGAGAGCCGCATCGACCTGCCGGACGCCCTGCCGCCGATGGCCGCCGGCCTGTTCGGCTACCTGACCTACGACATGGTCCGGCTGATGGAGCGGCTGCCGGACGACAACCCGGACGAGCTGGGCATCCCCGACGCCATCCTGTCGCGGCCGAGCATCGTCGCCATCTTCGACAGCCACACCGATTCGGTGACTCTGGTCACCCCGGTCTGGCCGAAGCCGGGGGTGGACGGCGCCGCCGCCTACGGCGACGCCCGCGAGCGTCTGATGGACGCGGTGGCCGATCTGGAGCGCCCCCTGCCCTACCGGCGGGAGCCGCGGACCAAGGACGGGCTGCCGCTCGCCTGGACGTCCAACACGACGCGCGAGGAGTATCACGCGATCGTCGAGCGGGCGAAGGAGTACATCCGGGCCGGCGACATCTTCCAGGTCGTGCCGTCCCAGCGCATCCGCTTCCCCTTCAAGCCGTCGCCGCTGGCGCTCTACCGCACGCTGCGCCGCCTGAACCCGTCGCCCTTCCTGTTCCACTGCGACTTCGGCGAGCTGTCGGTCGTCGGCTCCAGCCCGGAGATCCTGGTGCGCGTGCGCGACGGCAAGGTGACCGTCCGCCCCATCGCCGGCACCCGCAAGCGCGGCGCCACGGCGGCGGAGGATCAGGCGCTGGCCGAGGATCTGCTGAGCGATCCGAAGGAGCTGGCCGAGCATCTGATGCTGCTTGATCTCGGCCGCAACGACGTGGGCCGCGTGGCGCGCACCGGCACCGTCAAGGTGACGCAGAAGATGATCGTGGAGCTGTACAGCCACGTCATGCACATCGTCTCCAACGTCGAGGGCGACCTCGACCCGAAGCACGATGCGCTGGACGCCCTGGTCGCCGGTTTCCCGGCCGGCACCGTCTCCGGTGCGCCGAAGGTCCGCGCCATGCAGATCATCGACGAGCTGGAGAAGGCCCGCCGCGGCGTCTACGCCGGCTGCGTCGGTTACTTCGGCGCGTCGGGCGCCATGGACACCTGCATCGCGCTGCGCACCGCCGTCCTCAAGGACGGCATGATGTATGTCCAGGCGGGCGGCGGCGTGGTCGCCGACAGCGATCCCGAGGCCGAGTACCAGGAGACCGTCAACAAGTCGATGGCCCTGATCCGCGCCGCGGAGGAAACCGTTCGCGAGACCTCCGCCCGGTAAGGACCGCATGCCCCTCGATGCGCTGCTGCTGCCGCTGATCGTCAAGATCGCGGCGGCGGCCCTGGTCGTCGTCGCCGCCTCGCTGGCGGCGGAGAAGGCCGGCCCCTTCTATGGCGGCATGATCACCGCCCTGCCCGTCTCGACCGGCCCGGCCTTCGTGATGCTCGCGATGGAGCATGGCGACGGCTTCGTCGCCGACGCCGCCCTGTCGGGAATGGTCGGCAACGCGACGATCGTCCTCTATCTGGCGCTTCTCGTGCGGATCGCGCCACGCTGGAGCATGCCGGCGACGGTCATCACCAGCTCGGCCTTCTGGATCGTCGTGGCGGCCACCCTGCGCTCCGCCGTCGACTGGACGCTGCCGCTGGCGCTGCTGCTGACGCTGGCCTGCTACGGGATCGCCGCCTGGGCGGTGTCGGCGCCGATTCCGCAGGACGGCGTGGTCCGGGGGGCGCGGTCGCGCTGGTACGACATCCCGGCGCGCGCCGGTCTCGTCGGCCTGCTGGTCGCCACCGTGACCACGCTCAGCCACAGCATCGGACCGGCGGCCACCGGCATCGCCGCCGTGTTCCCAATCGCCCTGACCAGCCTGACGGTGATCCTGCACGGCCGCCTGGGCGGCGGCGTGGTCGCCGCGGCGATGCGCAGCGCGCTGCTGACCAACCCCGGCCTCGCCCTGGCGCTGACCACCGCCCATCTGCTGGCCGAGCCCGCCGGACGGTTCGTCGCGCTCGGCGTCGCTCTGGCGGTGTCGCTGTCCTGGGCCGGCGGCCTGCTGGTGTGGCGGCTGCGCCGACCGGCCTGAGTACTCTAACCGGCCGGACCGCCGAAGTCGAAGCCGGCGCCTTCCACGGCCTTCCTCACCGTCTCCGGGGCGACTCCGCCCTCCACCGCCACGGTGCCGGCGTCGAGGTCCACCGTCACGGCGGCGCCCGGCGCCAGCTTGCCGATGGCGTTGGTGACGGAGCGGGCGCAGCCGCCGCAGGTCATGCCGCCGACCTTGTAGGTATCAGCCATGAAACTCTCCTCAAGCCGAGCCAGCGGTCACCCGCCGGTGTGATGGGCGCGCACGACGGCGCTGACCGGAACCAGGACGAAGCCGCGTTTCTGCACCTCCGGCATCCAGGAGGCCAGTGCGTCGATTGTCGCATCGTGCGGGTGGCCGATGGCGATGGCGTAGCCCTGCTTGCGCGCCACCTGCTCCGTCTTGGCGAGCTGTCCGCGCACCGCCGACACGGTCATCTCGTTGTCGAGGAAGATGTCGCGGCCGGCGAAGGGCATCTGAAACTCCCGCGCGAGGGTCAGGCCGGCGCTCTTCGCGGTGGTCCGGCTGTCCAGCCACAACAGGCCGCGCCGCGCGATCTCCCCCAGCACGGGCGCCATGGCCGCGGAATCGGCGGTGAACCGGCTGCCCATGTGGTTGTTCACCCCGACATAGCCGTCGAAGCTGTCCAGCGCCGCCTTGGTCCGGCGCAGGATCTCCCCCTTGTCGAGCGACACGCGCAGCGCCTGTGGCCCCGGATCGGCCGAGCCGCTGGGCTCCATGGGCAGGTGCAGCATCAGCTCGTGCCCGGCGGCACGGGCAGCACGGGCCTGGGCCGGCAGCTCGTGGGCGTAGGGCAGCCACGCCAGCGTCAGCGGCGCCGGCAGCGACACAGCGCGGTTCGAGCGCTTGCGGTCCACCCCCATGTCGTCAATGACGATGGCGATGGCCGGCTTTCCCGGTGGGGCGCGGAAGGGCAGCGCGTTCTTCTTCCACAGCGGCGATCCCGGCGCCACCTTCGGCGGGTCCAGCGGGGCGACGGGAGGCGGCAGCATCGCCACCACCGGCTTCGGCGTCATGGCCGGCGGCGGGGGCGGTGCGGGAACCGGAACGGGGGCCGGGGCCTCGGTCACCTGGGGAGGCGGTGCCGGAACGGGCGCCGGAGCGGGTTCGGCCTCGCGAACCGGCGGAGGCGGAGGTGGCGCTTCGGCGACCTTGGGGGGTGGGGGCGCCTTGATCGGCGCGGCCGGGGCGATGACCGGCGCCTCCCGCTCAACCACGCTCTCCGTCTCCGGTGCATCGCGCCCGATGATGAAGCGCGCGCCGAGCGCCACCGCGAAGACCGCGATCACACCGGCCAGCGCCAGGAGGACCGGCGAGACGGCACGTCCGGACGTGGCGGCGGGCGTTTTCGGCGATGGCTTCCGTGCCGCGGCTTTCTGGGGCTTGCGCGGCGTTTTCTTGGCCATGGGAAGGAATCTCGAGCCCTGGTTTCCGGTTTGCGCGCAAGGTGGCACCCCCGCACCGTCCCTGCAACAGCGGAGCGGGGTGGAGGTGCCCGCCGGCTGGGACTATGCTGTGACCGCCATGCTCCGCGCCCTCCCCCTCCTGGCGGTCCTCGTCGCCGCCATCGCGCCCCCGGCCTTCGCCGAGGAGGTCCGCTGCCCGCCCAGCCTGAACGTGCAGGCCCAGCCGGAGGCGCCCGGCGGCTGGTCGCCCTACCCGGCGAAGGACCAGCACGCCTTCGCCGGCGCCGCGCTGGTCGAGGGCGACCGGGTGGCGCAGATGGCTTCTCCGTCCCTGGCCGCCGCCCCGCCGGCGCTGGAGCCGGACCGCAGCCTGCGGCGGGGCCGCTCGGAGGTCCGGCAATGGGACTTCCCCGCCGCCCGGCGCGGCAACGTCTTCCTGATCTGCCGCTACACCGGGACGCAGGCCACGCTGGCCATGGACCTGCCGCGCACCGTGCGGCGCTGCCAGATCACCGAGGAGACCGACGCACGCGGCGTGATCCTGGACAGGCCCGCGGCGCCGCCCCAATTCCTCTGCCGCTGACACTCCACCGGATCGAAGCTCGGACGGGCTGGAAATCCACCGCTTCAGCCGCTAGGGTACCCGCCTCGGAACGAGGCCGGAACGCGATTCCGGGACGACAGGCCGGAAGGATGCCGGGGGCGCCCCATGCTGCTGCTCATCGATAATTACGACAGCTTCACCTACAACCTCGTCCATTACCTGGGCGAACTGGGCGCCGAACTGGACGTCCGCCGCAACGACAGCCTGACGGTGGAGGAGGCCATGGCGCTCCGCCCCGAAGGGATCGTGCTGTCGCCCGGCCCCTGCGACCCGGACAAGGCGGGCATCTGTCTGCCGCTGATCGACGCCGCCGCCAAGACCGGCGTTCCGCTGATGGGCGTGTGCCTGGGCCATCAGGCCATCGGGCAGGCCTTCGGCGGGACGGTGCTGCGCGCGCCGGTGCCGATGCACGGCAAGGTCGACCGCATGTTCCACCAGGGGCGCGGCGTCCTGAAGGACCTGCCCTCGCCCTTCCGGGCCACCCGCTACCACTCGCTGATCGTCGAACGCGCCACCCTGCCCGCCTGCCTGGAGGTCACCGGCGAGACGGAGGACGGCCTGATCATGGCGCTGTCCCACCGCGAGCTGCCGATCCACGGCGTGCAGTTCCACCCGGAAAGCATCGAGAGCGAGCACGGGCACAAGATCCTGGAAAACTTCCTGAACACGACCCGCCGGCTGGAGACCGCCGCATGAGCACGCCGTCCGCGCCGCACGGCGACCTGACCGACATGAAGGCGATCCTCGCCAAGGTCGCCGCCGGCAATGCCCTGAACGAAGCGGAGGCCTCGCTGGCCTTCGACATCATCATGTCGGGCAACGCCACCCCGTCGCAGATGGGCGGCTTCCTGATGGCGCTGCGCGTGCGCGGCGAGACGGTGGATGAGATCACCGGCGCCGCCCGCGTCATGCGCGCCAAGGCGATCCCGGTGGAGGCACCGGACGGCACCATCGACACCTGCGGCACCGGCGGCGACGGCTCGGGCACCTACAACATCTCCACCGCCGCCGCGGTGGTCATCGCGGCCTGCGGCGTGCCGGTGGCCAAGCACGGCAACCGCGCCATGTCGTCCAAGTCGGGCGCCGCCGACGTGCTGGGCGCGCTGGGCGTCAACCTGGACTGCGACATGGGTCTGGTGCGCAAGGCCCTGTGGGACGCCCGCATCGGCTTCCTGATGGCGCCGCGCCACCACCTCGCCATGCGCAACGTCGGCCCGACCCGCGTCGAGCTGGGCACCCGCACCATCTTCAACCTGCTCGGCCCGCTGTCCAACCCGGCCAGCGCCAAGCGCCAGCTTCTCGGCGTCTACGCCAGGCAGTGGGTGGAGCCGCTGGCCCATGTTCTGAAGCGTCTGGGGTCGGAGGCCGCCTGGGTGGTCCATGGCTCCGACGGGCTGGACGAGATCACCACCACCGGCCCGACCACCGTCGCCCAGTTGAAGGACGGCGAGGTCACGGTGTTCGAGATCGAACCGGAGCAGGCCGGCATCTTCCGCGCCCGGCCGGAGCTGCTGAAGGGCGGCGACGCCCATGTGAACGCCGAGGCCATCCGCGCGCTGTTCGACGGGGCGCAGGGCGCCTATCGCGACATCGTGCTGCTGAACGCCGCCGCAGCGCTCCATGTGGCGGGCAAGGCCGGCGACCTGAAGGAGGGTGTCGAGCAGGCCCGCCACGCCATCGACAGCGGCGGCGCCCGCGCCGTGCTCCAGCACCTCGTCTCCATCACCAATTCGTCCATCACCAACGAACCGGTTGCCGCGCCATGAGCGACGTCCTGACCCGCATCTGCGACGACAAGCGCGCGCTGGTCCAAGCCCGCAAGTCCGCCCGCCCGCTGTCCGCGGTGGAGGATGCCGCCCGCGCCGCCGACCCGGCGCGCGGCTTCATCCGTGCGCTGCGCCGCACGGTCGACGGCGGCCGCTACGGCCTGATCGCCGAGATCAAGAAGGCCAGCCCGTCCAAGGGCCTGATCCGCCCGGATTTCGACCCGCCGTCGCTGGCCCGCGCCTACCGCGAGGGCGGCGCCACCTGCCTGTCGGTGCTGACCGACGAGCCCTATTTCCAGGGCTGCGACGATTATCTGCTGGCCGCCCGCGCCGCGGTGGACCTGCCGGTGCTGCGCAAGGACTTCATGGTCGATCCCTACCAGATCGCCGAATCCCGCGCGCTGGGCGCCGACTGCATCCTGATCATCATGGCCGCGCTGAGCGACGCGCAGGCGGCCGAGATCGAGGAAACCGCCATCGCCTGGGGCCTCGACGTGCTGGTCGAGGTGCACAACCGCGAGGAGCTGGACCGCGCGCTGGCGCTGAAGACCCCGCTTCTGGGCGTGAACAACCGGAACCTCAAGACCCTGGCGGTGGACATCGCCACGACCGAGGAACTGGCGGCCCATGTGCCCGCCGACCGGATGCTGGTCGCCGAAAGCGGACTCTACAGCCCGGCGGACCTGTCGCGCATGGCGGCGGTCGGCGCGCGTTGTTTCCTGGTCGGTGAATCGCTGATGCGGCAGGAGGATGTGAGCGCGGCCACCCGCGCCCTGCTCGCCTGACACCAAATAAAAAGCAATGGGGAGGAACGACGCCGTGCCGAACGTGACCATTGCCCGTGAAAGCCCGCTCCAGGACGAGGTGGTCCAGCTCATCGAAGAGCTGGACCGCTATCTGGGTGACCTCTACCCGGCCGAGAGCAACCATCTGCTCGACCTGCAATCGCTGGCGAAGCCGGACATCCGTTTCCTGGTCGCCCGGCGGTCGGGAACCGTGGTCGGCTGCGGCGCCATGCGCATCGACGCCGACGGCGGCTATGGCGAGGTCAAGCGGATGTTCGTCCAGCCGACCGCGCGCGGCGGCCAGATCGGTCGCCGCCTTCTGGAGCGCATCGAGGACGAGGCGCGCGCCGCCGGTCTGTCGGCGTTGTTGTTGGAAACCGGCGTCTATCAGGACGAAGCCATCGCCCTCTACCGCAAGCAGGGCTTCGCCGACCGCGGCCCGTTCGGCCCCTACGGTCCGGACCCGCTGAGCCTGTTCATGGAGAAACCCCTATGACCGACCAGCCCGCAAGCGGCTTCACCCATTTCGACGCCGAAGGCCGCGCGGTCATGGTGGACGTGTCCGGCAAGGCCGACACGGAGCGCTCGGCGACCGCCCGCGGCTCCGTGCTGATGCAGCCGGAAACGTTGGCGCTCATCCTCCAGGGCGGCGTCAAGAAGGGCGATGTCCTGTCGGTGGCCCGGCTGGCCGGCATCATGGGGGCCAAGCGCACGCCGGACCTGATCCCGCTGTGCCACCCGCTGATGCTGACCTCGGTCAAGGTCGACCTGACCTGCGATCCCGAGCGCAACGCCGTGGACATCACCGCCACCTGCAAGCTGAGGGGCCAGACGGGCGTGGAGATGGAGGCGCTGACCGCCGTGTCGGTCGCGGCGCTGACCGTCTACGACATGTGCAAGGCGGTGGACCGCGGCATGACCATCACCGAGGTGAAGCTGCTGCACAAGGCCGGCGGCAAGAGCGGCGACTGGGGGAGCGCGGTCTGATGCTGCAGGTCAGCGAAGCCCGCGCCCGCATCCTCGCCGCCTTCACCGCCCTGCCGGCGGAAACGGTGGCCCTGCCCGACGCGCTGGGACGCGTCCTGGCGGAGCCCGCGGTCGCCCGCCTGACCCAGCCGCCCTTCGCCGCCGCCGCCATGGACGGCTGGGCCGTCCGCGCCGCCGACATCGTTCAGGCGTCGGCGGAGTCGCCGGTCACCCTGCGCCGCATCGGCGAGTCCGCCGCCGGCCACGCCTTCGCCGGATCGCTCGGCGCTGGCGAGGCCGTGCGCATCTTCACCGGCGCTCCCCTGCCCGCCGGGGCCGACGCCGTTGTGATGCAGGAGGATTGCGAGGACTCCGGCGACCGCGTGCATGTCGGTCGGGCCATGCCCACCGGGCGCTTCATCCGCCCCGCCGGCCTGGACTTCACCGCGGGGGAGGATGTCCTTCCCAAGGGGCGCCTGCTCACCGCCCGCGACGTCGCCCTGGCCGCGGCGGCCAACCTGCCCTGGCTGCGCGTCCACCGCCGCCCGCGGGTCGCCGTGCTCGCCACCGGAGACGAGATCGCCCTGCCCGGCGATCCGCTGGGGCCGAGCCAGATCGTCAGCTCCAACGCGCTCGGCCTCTGCGCGCTGGTCGCCAGCCAAGGCGGCCTCGCCCACAATCTCGGCGTGGCCAAGGACGATCCGGAGCATCTCGCCGCCATGGCCGCCGGGGCGGCGGGCTGCGACCTGCTGGTGACCACGGGCGGCGCCTCGCAAGGCGAACACGATCATGTGCGCAACGTGCTGGGCGGGCTATCGCTCGACTTCCACCGGGTCGCCATGAAGCCCGGCAAACCGTTGGTTTTCGGGACGGCGAACGGCGTGCCGCTGCTCGGCCTGCCCGGCAACCCGGTGTCCACGGGCGTGGCCGCCCTGCTGTTCCTGGTGCCTGTCCTCCGCCGTCTCCAGGGACTGCCCGCCGAGAACGCCACGCTCACGGCCCGGCTCGGCGCGCCGCTGAAGGCGAACGACGACCGCACCGACTTCCTGCGCGCCACGCTGTCCACCGGACCGGTCGGCGAACCGATCGCCACCCCCTTCCCCCGCCAGGACAGCGCGATGATGTCCCGGCTGGCCCAGGCCGACGCCCTGATCGTCCGCGAGCCGCAGGACCCTGCCGCCACTGCGGGCGACCGCGTGACGGTGATCCCGCTGAGTGGCGGTGTGCTGTCGCTTTAATCCCTTCCGCACCCGCCAACCCGGTGACGATCCTTTCGGGAGTCCTGTCCGTCGATTTGCGGTTGATTTCGTCCGTAGGGCTTGACGGGGGTTAAGAACCAAACTAGAACAAGATGGAACGTTTTGCTTTTGTTCCATATCTAGTGCGGAACCGGCCGGGAGGCACAAATGCTCACGCGCAAGCAGCATGAATTGCTGCTTTTCATCAACGAGCGGCTCGGGCAGGGCGGTGTGTCCCCTTCCTTCGACGAAATGAAGGACGCTCTCAACCTGAAGTCCAAGTCGGGCATCCACCGCCTGATCACCGGATTGGAGGAGCGCGGCTTCATCCGCCGCCTGCCCCACCGCGCCCGCGCGCTGGAGGTGCTGCGTCTGCCGGAGGGGCTGGAGACCGCCCGCCCGCGGCCGCCGCGCGCCAAGTTCCAGCCCAACGTCATCAAGGGCGACTTCAGCTTCGCGGGGCGGGAGGCGAACCCGGCGTCGGAGTCGGTGCAGCTTCCGCTCTACGGCCGCATCGCCGCCGGCACGCCGATCGAGGCGCTGCGCGACGCGTCAGCCTTCGTGGACATTCCCGCCGCCATGCTCGGCATGGGTGACCACTACGCGCTGGAGGTCGCCGGCGATTCGATGGTGGAGGCCGGCATCCTCGACCATGACACGGTGGTCATCCAGCGTTGCGACAGCGCGGACAACGGCTCGATCGTCGTCGCCCTGGTCGATGACGCCGAGGTCACGCTGAAGCGCCTGCGCCGCAAGGGCAACACCGTGGCGCTTGAACCCGCCAACGCCGCCTACGAAACCCGCATCTTCGGCGCCGACCGCGTCCGGGTGCAGGGCCGCCTCGTCGGTCTGGTGCGCAAGTACTGACGGCAGGATGCTCCGGGGCGACGGTTCAGCGCGCCCCGGTCTTTTTATCGGGCAGCTTTCCCCCCATTGTCCAAGGGCGGTCGCCGCGCTGGTTGCGCACGCTCTCGACCCGGATGCCCTTGTTCGACAGGTAAAGGGCTTGCGCGCCCTCCCGACGCAGGCGCCAACGGTCGATGACCAGCGGCGCCCGGCACCCGCGCGACGGGCTCGCGATCACCACCGCATCGGCCACCGCGCAATCCTCGGGCAAGGCGTCCGGCTGGCGCAGCAGCGCCACGGTCTTTCCCTGCGCGCGGTACAGGCATCCCAGAGCGTCGCAGCGCAGCCGCCCGTCCAGGCTGACCCCGGCAAGCGGCCAGACATCCTGACCGGCCGTCTCCTCCGGCTTCTCCATGCCGTCGCGCCGCCTCCACGTGTTGGCGACCCGACCGTCGCTGGCGGTGGACAGGCTGAGAATCCCCTCAGCACCGCGCACGGCCATCAGTTTTCCGTCCTCCGACACCAGGATGTCGGGTCGCAGCGCGACGGCCGGAGCAACCAGCCCGCCCACCACCGCGACCACCCCCAACCAGCGCCAGCGCCTTGTCCAGATGGCCAGCCACAGCCCGCCCGATGTGATGGCGGCGATGGCCGCGTCCGGCATGGCTGGAAGGAACGCCGTCGCTCCGGGCAGCGCGGCGGTCCGCTCCGCCGTCTCGATGACCAGCCGGACGCCCCAGCTCATCGCCGTCACCGCCGGCCCCTCCAGCCCGAAGGGCAGCAGCAGGTAGGACAGCAGGCTGAAGGGCATGATCCACACCGTCGTGATGGGGATCGCCACCATGTTGGACAGCACGCCGTAAAAGGCGACCTGTTGGAAATGGTAGAGCCCGTAGGGCGTCGTCGCGACCGTCGCCACCACGCTGGAAAAGACGATTCCGCCCAGCGCCATCACCCCCTTGCCGAGCCAGCCCATCTCGCGCCGCCGGCTCACCGCCCAGGGCGTGAAACGTTCGAAGGCGGCGATCAGGGCGACGACCGCCGCGAAGGACATCTGGAAGCTCGGCCCCAGCATCCCCTCCGGGTCGTAGAGGACGGTGACGATGCCGGCAAAGGCGACCAGACGCATGCTGATCGGCGACCGGTCGGCGATCACCGCTCCCATGACGAGGCCGGTCATCAGCACCGACCGCAGCGTCGGCAGTGGCGCCCCCACCAGCAGCGTGTAGAGGATCGCCGACAGGATGCCGGCCAGCGCCGCGATCTTCTTGATCGGCCAGCGCAGCGCGATCCAGGGAACCAGCGCCAACAACGCCCGCACCACCCAGAAGACGATGCCCGCGGCGATGCCCACATGCAGGCCTGAAATGGACAGGAGATGCGCCAGACCGCTGTCGCGGAAGGCGTCCATCATCGGTTCGGGAATCGCCGCCGCGTCGCCGTTCAGCAAGGCGGCGGTGACGCTGGCCTCCGCGGAGTCGGCCACGATGGCGCGCACCCGCTCGGCGATGGCGGCGCGCGCGCGCTCGAAGGCCACGGTCACCCGGCGCCAGCCACTGGGCGGCGGCGCCTCCTGAGCGACGGGGGCGCCCATGACGAAGCCGACCGCGCCGAAGCCCTCGAAATAGGCGCGCCGCTGCAGGTCGAAGGCCCCCGGCTCCGCCGGAGCGGCCGGCGGGTGGAGCATGGCGCGCAGCCGGACCACCGTCCCGGCCTCCGGCGGTGCCACCTTGGCCGGCAGATGCAGGCGGACCCGCTCCGGCGTCGCCTCCGGGGCCAGCCGCTCCACCGTCGGCTCCCCGATCATCAGCCGCGTGCCGGTGGGCTGCCGCTCGACCGCCAGCACCCGCCCGGTGACCTGCACCGGCCCAAGCTCGCGCGTCAGCATCGGCGCCATCGCCGCCACGCTGTGGAGTTGCGCCGCGGCGAAGCCCAGAGCGACGCTCAACAGCGCCAGCAGCAGAACCACCGGCGCCAGACGCCGCCGCGCCAGCCAGAGCAGAGGCAGACAACCGACCGCCGCGCCCGGCCCCAGCCAGAGCGGCGGCTCGGCGGGCAGGCCGAAATACAGCGCCACGCCCGCCCCGGTCCCCACCGGCAGCCACAGCGCCCAGCGCTCCCGCTCCGCGGCGAGACACTCCACCGCCGCCGTGGAAAGGCGCGCGCCGACGCCGCGACGGACAGGGGCGGCATCGCCCTCCTCCGCCGCCAAACCTCCGGCTACGCCCTCTTCAACCCCGTGGGCCATACTGTCGCCTATGCGCGCAAGGCAAATGCCTCCGGCGCCGTTAATGTGTTACACCACCGCACCACCGCAGTCGCACCGCAGCAGCCACAGCGCGGCGGCCGCAGCACTGTAGCAGCGCCGAACCTGGAATTGAGCCACCCATGACCGTCGTCACCCGTTTCGCCCCGTCGCCCACCGGCTTTCTCCACATCGGCGGTGCCCGCACCGCGCTGTTCAACTGGCTGTACGCCCGCCGCAACGGCGGCACGTACCTGCTGCGCATCGAGGACACCGACCGCCAGCGCTCGACGGACGCCGCGGTGGACGCCATCCTCGACGGTCTGTCCTGGCTCGGCCTCGACTGGGACGGCGACGCGGTCAGCCAGTTCGCCCGCAAGGACCGCCACGCCGAGGTGGCGCAGCAGATGCTGGCCGCCGGCCGCGCCTATTACTGCTACGCGAGCCCCGAGGAGCTGGAGGAGATGCGCGCCGCCCAGAAGGCCGCCGGCCAGCCGGTGCGCTACGACGGGCGCTGGCGCGACCGCGACCCGTCGGAGGCGCCGGCGGGCGTGAAGCCGGTGATCCGCCTGAAAGCGCCGCAGGAGGGCGAAACGGTCCTGAAGGACCGCGTCCAGGGCGAGGTGACGGTGCAGAACGCCCAGCTCGACGACCTGATCCTGCTGCGCGCCGACGGCACCCCGACCTATCTGCTGGCGGTGGTGGTGGACGACCACGACATGGGCGTGACCCACGTCATCCGCGGCGACGACCATCTGACCAACACCTTCCGCCAGATCCAGATCTTCAACGCCATGGGCTGGGACCTGCCGGAGTTCGGCCACATCCCGCTGATCCACGGTCCGGACGGCGCGAAGCTGTCGAAGCGCCACGGCGCGCTCGGCGTCGACGCCTACCGCGACATGGGTTACCTGCCGGAGGCGATCCGCAACTACCTGCTGCGGCTCGGCTGGGGACACGGCGACGACGAGATCATCTCGACCGAACAGGCCGTGGAGTGGTTCAACCTGGAGGGCATCGGGCGCTCCCCCTCGCGCTTCGATTTCGCCAAGCTGGAGAACCTGAACGCCCATTACATGCGGCAGGCCGACGACGCCCGCCTCGTGGGTCTGGCCGCCCCGCGGCTGGAGGCCGAGCTTGGCCGCGCGCTGACCGAGTCGGAACGCGACCTGCTGACCCGCGCCATGAACGGGCTGAAGCAGCGCGCCCGCACCGTGGTCGATCTCGCCCAGAGCGCCCGCTTCTACCTCGCCGCGCGTCCGCTGGCGATGGACGAGAAGGCCGCGGCGCTGTTGGACGAGAAGGGCCGCGGCGTCCTGACCGACCTTGCCGCCCGCTTCGAGGCGGAGGCCGACTTCACCGCCGCCGCGCTGGAGGGTCTGGTCCGCGCCTTCGCCGAGGAGCGGGGCGAGAAGCTGGGCAAGATCGCCCAGCCGCTGCGCGCCGCGCTCACCGGTTCCACCGTGTCGCCGCCCATCTTTGAGGTGGCCGAGATCCTCGGCCGCGCGGAAACGCTGGCCCGGATGAAGGATGCCGCAACTGCAGCACGGGGATAACTTCCGTGCGTTGATATCCGCCCGGCATAGAACTATGCTGCGCGCATTCGAAAAGGGCGTTAAGCCCCAACCCTAAAGATAAGGACGTGCCGAGATGACCCAAACCGCGGACAAGGCCGATACCTTCACCCTGATCGACAACCGGACTGGCAAGCAGGTCAGCCTGCCCGTGATGAAGGGAAGCACGGGTCCGGACGTGATCGACATCCGCAAGCTCTACGCCGAGACCGGTTGTTTCACCTACGATCCGGGTTTCACTTCGACGGGCAGCTGCGAGTCCAAGATCACCTACATCGACGGTGATGAGGGTATCCTGCTGCACCGCGGTTACGCCATCGACGACCTCGCCGAGCACGCGACCTTCCCGGAGGTCTGCTTCCTCCTCCTCAACAACCACCTGCCGAACGCCGCCGAGAAGGAAGAGTTCGAGGGCATCCTGCGCGGCCACTCGATGGTGCACGAGCAGCTGACCCGCTTCTACAGCGGCTTCCGCCGCGACGCCCACCCGATGGCGGTTCTCTGCGGCGTGGTCGGCGCGCTGTCGGCCTTCTACCACGACTCGACGGACATCGAGGACCCGGTGCAGCGCAAGATCGCCGCGCACCGCCTGATCGCCAAGATCCCGGCGATCGCCGCGATGGCCTACAAGTACTCGGTCGGCCAGCCGTTCATGTACCCGCGCAACGACCTGTCCTACGCCGAGAACTTCCTCTACATGACCTTCGGCACGCCGTGCGAGCCGTACAAGGTCAACCCGGTCCTGTCCAAGGCCATGGACAAGATCTTCATCCTGCACGCCGACCACGAGCAGAACGCCTCGACCTCGACCGTCCGTCTGGCCGGTTCGTCGGGCGCCAACCCGTTCGCCTGCATCGCCGCCGGCATCGCCTCGCTGTGGGGTCCGGCCCATGGCGGCGCCAACGAGGCCGTGCTGAAGATGCTGGAGGAGATCGGCTCGGTCGATCGCATCCCGGAGATCGTCCGCCGCGCCAAGGACAAGAACGACAACTTCCGCCTGATGGGCTTCGGCCACCGGGTCTACAAGAACTACGACCCGCGCGCCCAGGTCATGCGCAAGACCTGCCATGAGGTTCTGGCCGAACTGGGCATCAAGGACGAGCCGCTCCTCGACATCGCGATGGAGCTGGAGAAGATCGCCCTCGAGGACCCGTACTTCGTCGAGAAGAAGCTGTACCCGAACGTCGACTTCTACTCGGGCATCATCCTGAAGGCGATGGGCTTCCCGACCAGCATGTTCACCGTGCTGTTCGCCGTGGCGCGCACCGTCGGCTGGATCTCCCAGTGGAAGGAGATGATCGAGGACCCGGTCCAGAAGATCGGCCGTCCGCGTCAGCTCTACACCGGTGCGACCAAGCGGGACTTCATCCCGCTGGCCGAGCGTGGCTAACCGGCCGACAGCACACATCGGGACGGGCGGCTCCGACGGAGCCGCCCGCAGCCCGGCTGCGTTCATCGTTCCGGCGCGGCGGGTCCGTCAGGGCCAGCCCGCCGCGAACGACAACAAGCCGCCGCTCTCGCGGCGGCTTCGCCGCATCGTCTTCTATGCGGTGATTGTGGCGATGATCGCCGCGGTGGTGCTGATCTGACCGTCTAGCCCTGGGTGATCGGGATGTGCGGCCCTTCCGCCGCCACACGCTCCATCCATGTGCGCACCGCCGGATAGCCGGACAGGTCGAACCCACCCTCCTCCGCCACATGCGTGTAGGCATAGAGCGCGATGTCGGCGATGCTGAAGCGATCGCCCACGAAAAAGCGGCGCTCCGCCAGATGCCCCTCCATGACGCCCAGCGCGTCGTAGCCGAGCCGGCGCTTGGTCACCAGCCCCAGCTTGCGCTCCTCCGTCATCTCCACATGGTGCGTGATCCAGAAGCGCACCGTCGCGACGTTCGGTTCGTGGCTGTACTGCTCGAAGAACATCCATTGCAGGACCCGCGCGCGTCCCTCCCGGTCGTCGGGCAGGTAAGGCGTGCCCTCCGCCAGATACCAGAGGATGGCGTTGGATTCCGGCAGATGGCTGCCGTCTTCCAATTGCAGCGTCGGAATGCGGCCGTTCGGATTGCGGGCCAGGAATTCCGGTGTGCGGGTCTCCGCCCGGTCGATGTCCAGCTCGATCCGTTCATAGGCGATGCCCAGCTTGTGCAGCAGAAGCCGGCACTTGTAGCCGTTTCCGGAAGACAGGTTGTCGTAAAGGCGCAGCATGGGGGCGTGTCTCCGCTCCAAATCCATCCGATGGCGGATATAAACACGAAACGGAATCAGGCGCCAGCGCGGCCCTGCGGAAGCGGTACGCCGAGCCGTTCCAACCGCGCCCGATCCGTTGCGGCTTCTGCCAGCAACCAGTGCCGGAAGGCGCGGAGCACGCCGCGCCCGCGCCCTTCAGCCGGGGCGGTCAGCACATAGCGGTCGCCGCAAGACACCGCCGGCCCAAAGGGGACGACGAGCCGTCCGGCCTCCAGGGCCTCCAGCACCAGCGATGGGCGCCCCAGCGCGATCCCCTGCCCGGCCATCGCCGCCTGGATCACCATCACCGATTCCGAAAAGCTCAGGCTGCCTGCTCCATCCAGACTGAGCCCACTGCCAGCGCGCCACAGACTCCAGTCCGGCGACGCCTGATAATGCAGCAGCGTCTGTCGGGACAGGTCGGCCGGGCCGGACAGCTGCTCGGCCAGCGACGGCGCGCAGACCGGGATCAGCGACTCCTCCGACAGAAGCGCCCCTTCCGGGCCCGGATCGCCGCCGCGCACGTAGCGGATGACGGCCCAGCCGGCCTCGGCTTCCGACACACGGTCGGTGTTGCCACCCTCGATGTCCAGCCGCAGGTCCGGCCGGTGGTCCAGGAAGCGCCCCAGCCGCGGCACCAGCCACAAGGCGGCCCAGGTGCGCGGAGCGGCAACGCGCAGCCGCTCCGGCCCTTGCCCGGCGATGCGGTCCCAGCTCTCCTGAACCCGGCCCAAACCGGCGGTGCAGGCCTGCGCGAGATCGCGTCCGGCGTCGGTCAAAAGAAGCCCCTGCGGGGTGCGCTCGAACAGACGGACCCTCAGCCGCTTCTCCAGATCGCCCACCTGACGGCTGATCGCCCCATGGGTCAGGCCAAGCTCGTCGGCGGCGCGGGTCATGCTGCCGTGCCGGGACGCCGCCTCGAAGGCGGCCAGGGCGGTGAAGGGAAGACGCGGCATCGGTGAGACGGCTGGGTTTCGCTGTGAGGATTCCTCACACCCCTGCCCTGCGAAGTCAATTGTGGACCGATGAAGCGGCGGGCAGGCTTGGGGCACGAACAGAACCATCCCGGCGCTTCCCATGACGACCCACTTGGCCATCACCGACGTCTCCGCCCTCGACAATCACCGCCTGCGGGTGGAGCTTGAAACCCTTCTGGAAGACGCTGTGAACAGCGGCGCCTCGGTCGGCTACCACGCCCCGCTGGAACCGCACTGGAGGCGGGCGTTCTGGGACGGGGTGGCCGCCCAGCTTTCCGGTGGCGCGCACCGTCTGCTGATCGCCCGCGGGACGGAGGGAGAGTTGCTGGGAAGCGTTCAGTTGGCGCTCTGCACCAAGCCGAATGGCGCGCACCGCGCCGAGGTGCAGAAGCTGCTCGTCTTCACCCGTCACCGGCGGAACGGAGTCGCGCGGCGGCTGATGGCGGCGGTGGAGGAGACCGCCCGCTTATTGGGGCGGTCGCTGCTGGTGCTCGACACGCTGAAGGGCGACCGTGGCGAGCCCTTTTATGAAGCGACGGGCTGGCGGCGCGCCGGGCTGATCCCGGGCTACACCGTGGAAGCGGACGGCGCCTTCCATGACACCGTCCTCTTCTACAAAACGCTGTAAGACCGCTTACTTCGTCTCGATCAGCTCAACCTTGTAGCCGTCCGGGTCCTCGATGAAGGCGATCACGGTGGTGCCATGCTTCATCGGGCCGGGCGGACGCGGAATCTTGACGCCTTCCTTGGCGAGCTGCTCACAGGTGGCATAGATGTCCGGCACGCCCAGCGCGATGTGGCCGTAGGCGGTGCCAATCTCATAGGGCTCCGCCTGGTCCCAGTTGTGGGTCAGTTCCAGGACAGCGGTGTCCTTCTCGTCGCCGTAGCCAACGAAGGCCAGCGTGAAGCGCCCGCCTTCATAGTCGTTGCGGCGCAGCAGCTTCATGCCGAGCAGGCGGGTGTAGAAGTCCAGCGACTTCTCCAGATCATAGACCCGGAGCATCGTGTGCAGCAGGCGGAATTGGCTCATGGTCTCTTCTCCCAAGCGGGTTCTTGCGCTCTCGTCTTTTCCGGATTCGTCCGGCCCGACCGACCGGCGGCAACCTCCAGCACGACCTGGGCGGCGCGTTCGCTGGGTGGCGTTCCGCCCTGCCCCAGCCAGCGCGCCACCTCCGCCACCCCGTCGATCTGCGTCGCGCGGGCGGCGGGATCGTCGAGCAGGCGGCCCAATTCGGACGCCAGCCGGTCGGGACGGCAGTCCTGCTGAAGCAGTTCCGGCACCAGCATGCGGTCGAGCATCAGATTGACCAGATTGACGTATTTGACCCGGATCAGCCGCCGGTACAAGGCCACCGTCACCGGGTTGAGGCGGTAGGCGATCACCGTCGGCAGGCGGGCCAGCGCCAGCTCCAGCGCCACCGTTCCGGATGCCGCCAGCGCGGCCTCCGCCGCCGCGAAGGCGTCGTACTTCGGACCGTCACCTTCGACGAGGATGGTGCGCAGCGGCCAACCCGCCACCTCCGACGCGACGCGGTCGCGCACCGTTGCCACGGTCGGCACAACGGCGACCAGTTCCGGATGAGACGGCAGCAAGCGCTCCAGCGTGGCGCGGAAATCGGGGAGGAGGCGGGACACCTCGCCCTTCCGGCTCCCCGGCAGGACGGCGACGATCCGCGCATCCGGTGCCAGCCCGTGGGCCTCGCGGAAGCGCCGCGCGTCGCCATGCCCGGCGCCGCTCTCCACCACCGAATGGCCGACGAAGGTGCAGGGAAGCCCCTCCTTCTCGAAATAGGGCGGCTCGAAGGGCAGGATGGCCAGCAGGTGATCGTAGATCGCCGCGTATTTGGCGGCGCGCTTCGGCTTCCACGCCCAGACGGTGGGCGCGACGTAATGGATCAGCGGGATGTCCGGCGCCTGCGCCTTGACCCGCTTGGACACCCGCACCGTGAAGCCCGGCGAATCGATGCCCACCACCGCGTCGGGCCGCAGCCGCAGGATCTCGGCGACCGTCTGGTCGATGCGGCGCAGCAGGTTCGGCAGATGGGGCAGCAGCTCGAACACGCCGAACAGGGTCAGCTCGCCCATCGGGAACAGGCTGTCCAGCCCCTCCGCGACCATCTTCTCGCCACCGATGCCGGCAAAGCGCACCCGCCCGCCGGTCAGCCGCTTGCAGGCGGCCATCAGCCGCGCGCCCAGCGCGTCGCCGGAGGGCTCCCCGGCAATCAGGAAAATCAGCGGATCGCTCACGACCGGGTCTCCGACGCAACGGTGATGCCGACGACGAAGAGACCCAGCCGGTCGGCGGTCTCGGCCACCGCGGCGCGGTCCACCAGCAGGCTGCCGCCCGCCTCGACCGCGATGCCGCGCAGACCGGCACGGGCGGCGTTCTCCACGGTCGTCACCCCCATGGTGGGCAGGTCGAGGCGGCGGTCCTGCTGCGGCTTCTTCACCTTGACCAGAACGCCGCCCGCCCCGGGGCGCGCCAGCCCGGCGCAGCGGGCCAGCATGGCGTCGGTTCCCTCGATGGCTTCCACGGCAAGCACGAGCCCCTGCTGCACCACGGCGCCCTGTCCGACGTCGAGCGCGCCGAGCGCGCGGGCGACCTCGACGGCGCGGGCGATGTCGCGCTCCGCCTCGGCGTCCGGCCGCAGCCGGCCTACCGGCCCGGACGGGGTCAGAATCTCGCCGAGCAGGTCGTGCAGACCGACGACGCGGAACCCCTCCCCTTCGAGTTCACGCGCGACGGAGCGCAGCAGCCCGTCGTCGCCGAGCGCGCGGGTGCCGACCTTGGCGAGGAACTTGGTGGTGTACCAGTCGGGCAGCAGTTCGGTGAAGGACGGCCGGCGCACCGGACCGGCGAAGACCAACTCCGTCACCTTTTCCTTCTTCAACCGGTCGATGATGCTGCCGGCGGCGCCGAAGCGGCTCCACAGATGGGGAAGGCCCGCGACGGTGGCGGGGTCGGTGTGGCCGTCGAAGGCCACGACGAAGACCTCGCGCCCCTGGCCGCGCACCGCGGCGGCGATGCGGGCCGGCAGGGTGCCGCCACCCGCCAGGATGCCGAGCTTGGGAAGAGGCTGCGACATGGCCGGGACTCTCCCAGGAAACAGAACGTAAAAAGAGGAGCGTGAAGGCCCCTCAGCCCTCGCGCGGCTGGCAGAGCGACCGCGAGGCGCGCGCGAAGGTCAGCACGTCGGCGACCAGCGTCTGCTGTCCCATGTCGCGCCCGACCTCCTCCATGCGCTCGGCAAAGGTACCCTCATTGCCGAAGAGCAGGCGATAAGCGGCGCGCAGGGCGTGGATCTCGTCCTTCTGGAAGCCGCGACGCTCCAGCCCGACGAGGTTCAGGCCGGCCAGACGGGCGCGGTCGCCCATGACGAGGCCGTAAGGGATCACGTCCTTCTCCACGCCGGACATGCCGCCGATCATGGCGTGCGAGCCGATGCGGACGAACTGGCGGACCGCCGACAGACCGCCGATGGTCACGAAGTCGCCCAGATGGACATGGCCGGCCAGCGTGGCGTTGTTCGCCAGGACCGCGTTGTTGCCGACGACGCAGTCGTGGGCGATGTGAACACCGACCATGAACAGGCCGTTGTCGCCGACCCGCGTGACCATGCCGCCGCCCTCGGTGCCGGGGCTCATGGTGACATGCTCACGGATCTGGTTGTTGCGCCCGATGATCAGCTCGGACGGCTCGCCCTTGAACTTCAGGTCCTGCGGGCGGTGACCGATGGACGCGAACGGGTAGATGACCGAGTCTCCGCCGATGAGCGTGCGGCCCTCGACCACCACGTGGGAGGTCAGGCGCACGCGGTCGCCGAGTTGGACATCCGGCCCGACCACGCAGAAGGGACCGATGGAAACGTCTTCGCCCAGCTTGGCGGCCGGATCGACGACCGCCGTCGGGTGAATGGAAACGCTCATTTCTCGTCCAGGATCATGGCGGAATAGACGGCTTCGGCGACCAGGACACCGTTGACCTTGGCCTCGCCCTTGAACTTCCACACGTTGGCGCGCTGGCGCTGCTTGCTCACATGGATGTGGATGGTGTCGCCGGGGGTGACCGGGCGACGGAAGCGCGCCTCGTCCACGGTCATGAAGTAGACCAGCTTGCCCTCGGACTCCTTGCCCAGCGTGGCGACCACCAGCACGGCGGAGGTCTGCGCCATCGCCTCGATGATCATCACGCCCGGCATCACCGGCCGCGACGGGAAGTGCCCCTGGAAGAACGGCTCGTTGATGGTGACGTTCTTCACGCCGGTGGCGCTTTCGCCCAGAGTGATGTCGATCACCCGGTCGATCATCAGAATCGGATAGCGATGCGGGATCATTTCCATGATCCGCATGATGTCGAGGTCGGCTATCTTCTTGTTGTCCGCCGTCACATCCATGGTCCGGCCGCCCGCCTTTCAAAATCCACGAGAACGCCCTGCGCCGCGCCTGCGGCGGCACGGGACGTCGCCCCTTGTGCCCCATTTCCAAGGATTTGGCAATCCCGACGCCGACGGCTTTCCGGCTCCGCCCTTCGCGCAAACAAAAAGCCGCCACGCCTCCCTGCGGAAGCGTGGCGGCTCGTTCCGACGCGCCTTACTGCTTGGGAACGGTCAGCGCGACCTGGGGCAGCTTCTTGTTCACCCGCTCCAGCACCACGTCGGTGACGTCGAGCTGGGTGTCGACCAGGACGAACTGCTGGCGGGCGAGAACCAGGTTGGCGCCGCGCTCGCGCGCGACATCGGCCACGATCTCCACCATGTTCTTGTGGACGACGGCCATCGCCTCGTTCAGCGCGTTCTCCAGGGCGCGCTTGCGGCTCTGCACCGTCTTCTGGACCTCGCCGACCTGCTTCTCGAAGTCGCGGCGCTTGGTGGCCAGCGCGTCCGGGGCCAGCACGGTCTGCTGCTTGCGCAGTTCCTCTTCGGACTTGCGAAGCTTGTCCTCCAGCGAGGCGATTTCCTTCTGGTAGGTCTCGCGCAGCGATTCGAAGGACTTCGAGACGCCCTTGGAGGCGTTCGACTCCTGCATGATCTTCTGCACGTCGACCACCGCGATGACCGGCGCCTTGAGGTTGTCGGTCGGCTTGTCTTCGGCGAAGGACGGCGTCGCCATCGCGACGCCCGCCATCACCGCACCGGCGGCGACCAGCGCCCTGAGCTTGCTGAACTGCATGTTAGAACCTGGTTCCAAAGCTGAAGCGGAAGATCTCTTTCTTGTCGTAATCTTCCTTGATAATCGGGACCGCAAAGTCAAGGCGGATCGGCCCGAAGGGCGAGCGCCAGGACAGGCCGGTGCCGACCGACAGGCGGACCGATTCGTCGTCGGGGACGAGCGGGTCATTGATGTCGACCTTGCCCAGCGTGCCGACGTCGGAGAAGGCGTGGCCCTTCAGCCCGAATTCCTCGGGCAGGCCGACCGGGAAGCTCATCTCCACCGAACCGCGGTAGTAGCGGGTGCCGCCCAGGGCGTCACCGGTGCGCAGGTCGCGCGGGCCGATGCCGGCGGTGTTGAAGCCGCGCAGCGTGTCGCCGCCCAGGAAGAAGCGGTCGGACAGGAAGACGTCCTTGCCGATGCCGACGATGTAGCCGACCTCGCCCGTGGTGCTGAGCACCCAGCTGTCGTCGAACAGCGGCAGGTAATAGCCGCCGGCGAGACGGTTGCGCAGGAAGCGGGCGTTGCCGCCCACGCCGGCGAAATCGTTCGTCAGGCGGATGTAGTAGCCTTCCGTCGGGTTCAAACGGCTGTTGCGGCGGTCGTAGGTCAGCTCCTGGCCGATCAGCGACGTCGTGCGCGCGCCCTTCTGGTCCTGGATGTAGCGGGACGCCGAGCTGGGAACGCTGGTGATGTCGGTGTTCTGCAGCTGGTAGTAGACGCGCTGGCGCAGGTTCTCGGTCAGCGGATAGCCCATGCGCAGGGCCATGCCGGTGCTCTTCTCGTCGAAGGAGCTTTCGTCCTGGTAGTCGCGGGTGATGCGGAACAGGTCGAAACCGGCCGAGAGGTCCCGGTCGAGGAAGTACGGCTCGGTGAAGGAGACGTCGTATTCCTGGCGGCTGCCCGACACGGTGGCGCCGAAGCGCAGGTCCTGGCCGCGGCCCAACAGGTTGCGCTCGCGGATCGAGAAGTCGGCCAGCGGACCGTCGGAGGTCGAGTAGCCGGCACCGATGGAAATTTCACCGGTCGACTGCTCGGTCACCTCGACGTTCATCACGGTGCGGTCGGGCGCCGAGCCCTCCGCGGTGGTGATGTTGACGCGCTCGAAATAGCCGAGATCCTTGATGCGCTGTTCGGAGCGGCGCAGCTTGGTCGTGCTGAACGGGTCGCCTTCGGACAGCAGCATCTCGCGCCGGACCACCTTGTCCAGCGTGCGGACGTTGCCGGTGACGTCGATGCGCTCCACGAAGACGCGCGGCCCCTCGACGATGTCGTAGACGATGTCGATGGTCTGGTTCTCGCGGTTGCGCGAGATGCGCGGACGGACGTCCACGAAGGCGTACTGCAGGTCGCCGACCGCGTTGGACAGCTTGGTGATGGTGTTCTCCACCTCCTGCGCGTTGTACCAGTCGCCTTCGCGCGTGCTCAGCACGCTGCGCAGCTGCTCCGGGTCCAACGCCTTCAGCGAGGTGCTGATGTCCATCTTGCCGAACTTGTAGCGCTCGCCCTCGTCCACCGTGAAGGTGATGACGAAGTCCTCGCGGTCCGGCGTCAGCTCCGCCACGGCCGAGACAACGCGGAAATCGGCGTAGCCTTCCTTGAGGTAGTAGCGGCGCAGCAGGTCGCGGTCGTAGTTCAGGCGGTCGGGATCGTAGTTGTCGTCCGACGTCATGAAGCGCCACCAGGCGCTTTCCCGCGTCTGGATCGCCTCGCGCAGCGTCCCGTCGGAGAACTTCTCGTTGCCGATGAAGGTGATGCTGCGCACGCCGGTGCGCACACCCTCGTTGATCTCGAACACCAGATCGACGCGGTTCTGGTCGAGCTGGATGATCTTCGGCTCGACGGTCGCGGCGAAGCGGCCCTGGCGGCGGTAGATGTCCAGGATGCGCTGCACATCGCTCTGGACGCGCGTGCGGGTGTAAACGACGCGGGGACGGAGCTGGATTTCCTTCTCCAGGTTCTCCCTCTCGATGCGCCGGTTCCCCTCGAAGGCGATGCGGTTGATGATCGGGTTTTCCGCCACCTGCACCACCAGCGCATCGCCGTCGCGCTTCAGCACGACGTCGGCGAACAGGCCCGTGTTGAACAGGGCCTTCAGCGACTGGTCGATGCGGTCGGGATCGAAGGGATCGCCGGGCGCCACCGCGAGGTAGGAGCGGACCGTCGTCGGCTCGATGCGCTGGACGCCCTCCACCCGGATGTCCCGGATGGTGCCGCCCGAGAACATCTGCGCCACCAGCGTCCCATCGCCGAAGGCGGCGGATTTCGCCGCCCCCGGATTGGGCGCGCCCGCCTGGGCCCAGGCTGCGTGGGAAAGGGCAAGAGAAACCGTCGTCATGGCGCAACCGGCCATCAGGCCGAACGCCAGAACCCTGCTCGACACCCGCAAAGCTCGCTCCCTGGCTTTGGGGGCATCCCTCAGGAAATCAGCCCCCTAAAGAAATCCACCACGCGAAGCTGAACGAGATCGTTCCACGTGGCGAAAACCATGAGCGTTAATACCAAAGCAAGCCCGATGCGGAAACCGTATTCTTGCGCTTTAGGTCCGAGAGGACGCCCACGGAGTCCTTCAAGGGCGTAGAACATCAGATGGCCGCCGTCAAGCAGCGGAACCGGAAACAAATTGATCATGCCGAGGTTCACCGACAGGAAGGTCATGAACCAGATCAGCGGGTACCAGCCGGATTGAGCGACCTCGCCGGACATCTGGGCGATGCGCAGCGGCCCGCCCAGCTCCTCGGTGCCGCGCGATCCCTCGATCATCTGGCCGAGCGCCACGAAGGTGCCGGACACCATGCCGACGACCTCCCGGCCCGCCTGCCACAGGGCGGTCAGCGGGTCGTGGCGCTTCGTTTCCGCCCCGCCGCGCATGATTCCGAGCTGGCCGATGCGGTGCGTGTTGCCGAGTCGGTCGGTGACTTCGCGCACGTCCGGAGTCGCCGTCAGATTGACCGAACGCCCGTCGCGCTGCACGACCATCTCCAGCGGCGCGCCCGGCTGCATGGAGACGATCTGGCGGATTTCCTCGAATCGCTGGATGCCGCTGCCGTTGATGGAAACGATCAGGTCGCCCGGCTGCAGCCCGGCGCGCTCCGCGGCGCTGTCCGGCTGCACGCCGCCGACGTCCGGCGGGGTGAAGGACTGGCCGGCGGTGGCGAACAGAATGGTCAGGGCGACGATGGCGAACAGGAAATTCGCGATGGGACCCGCCGCCACGATGGCCGCCCGCTGGCCGAGCCGCTTGTGGTGGAAGGAGACCGCCTGCTCCTCGGCGCTCATGCTCTGCGTGTGAGCGCCCGGCGTGCTCGCCGGGTCGGCGTCGCCGAACATCTTCACATAGCCGCCGAGCGGGATGGCGCTGAACTTCCAGCGCGTGCCGGAGCGGTCGGTCCAGCCGAACAGCTCGGGGCCGAAGCCGATGGAGAAAACCTCGATGCGCACACCGTTGCGGCGCGCCACGAGGTAGTGGCCGAGTTCGTGCACAAACACGAGCACGGTGAGGACCAGCAGAAAAGACAGAAGCGTGGTCCCGAAGCCGCCCATGACGTCCATCACATCCTTTGCATCCCGGAGCAGCCCCGTCGCGGTCCGCGTCCGGAAAAAGACTCTAGCGTGCCAGCGCCTCGACCCGGTCCGCCGCGACGCGGCGCGCCTCGGCGTCGGTGTCGCGCACCGCGCCCAGGTCGCGGAGCGGCCGGTGCGGCAGTGTGCCCAACACCCCCTCGACGATCCGTTCGATGTCGAGAAAGCCGATCCGGCGGTCGAGGAACGCCTGCACAGCCACCTCGTTGGCGGCACTGAGAATAGTAGGAGCGCCCCCACCGCTTTGCAAGGCGGCCCGGGCGAGCCTCAGGGCCGGGAATCGCTCGGGGTCCGGGGCCTCGAAAGTCAGGGTGGCGGCCTTGACGAGGTCCAGCCGCTCGGCGGGCGTCGGGATGCGCGCCGGCCAGCCGAGCGCGTAGGCGATCGGCGTGCGCATGTCCGGCGTGCCGAGCTGCGCCAGGACCGAGCCGTCCACATACTCGACCAGCGAATGCACGACCGATTGGGGATGGACCAGCACGTCGATCTTCACCTCGGGAATCCCGAAGAGGAAATGCGCCTCGATGATCTCCAGCCCCTTGTTCATCATGGTGGCGCTGTCGATGGAGATCTTGGCGCCCATCTCCCAGGTCGGATGGGCCACCGCCTGCTCGCGCGTCGCCACGGCCATGAAGGCGCGGTCCCTGGTCCGGAAGGGGCCGCCGGACGCCGTCAGGATCAGGCGCTGCACACTGTCCAGACGGTCGAAATCGAAGACCTGGTAGATCGCCGAATGCTCGCTGTCGACCGGCAGCAGGTTGGCGCCGTGTCGGCGCACCTCCTCCATCATCAGGGCACCGGCGCAGACCAGAACCTCCTTGTTGGCGAAGGCGACGCAGGCGCCGCGGCGCACGGCGGCCAGCGTGGGCTCCAACCCGGCGGCGCCGACGATGGCGGCCATCACCCAGTCGGCGGGGCGCTCCGCGGCCTCGGCCACCGCCTGCGGCCCGGCGGCCGCCTCGACCCCGGTGCCGGCCAGCGCCGCCTTGAGGTCGGCGTAGGCGGCGGGGTCGGCGACCACGGCCAGTCTGGGGCGGAGTTGCCGCGCCTGCTCGGCGAGGAGGGCGACGTTGCGGTTGGCGGTCAGTGCCTCCACCGGGAAGCGCTCCGGATCGCGGGCGACGAGGTCCACCGTCTGCGTGCCGACCGATCCGGTCGACCCGAAGATCGTCACGCGGCGCGGCGCGTCCACCGCCCCTTCAGCCTTCACAACCATAACCCCGTCACCACCATGCGATTGCCGTGCCGATGGTCGCGTGGAACAGGGCCAGCACCGGAGCCGCGCTGAGCAGCCCGTCGATGCGGTCCAGGATTCCCCCGTGACCAGGAATGAGATGGCCGCTGTCCTTCACGTTGTAACGGCGTTTGACCGCGGATTCGAAG
This sequence comes from Azospirillum brasilense, assembly GCF_007827815.1. GTDB lineage: Bacteria > Pseudomonadota > Alphaproteobacteria > Azospirillales > Azospirillaceae > Azospirillum > Azospirillum brasilense_C. Next base: position 290,321 of record NZ_VITH01000007.1, on the reverse strand, counting down.
AGGTCGCCCGCTTGCGCCACCACGGCGAGGACGGCGCCCACCGCAAGAGCCAGCAACGGCCGTTGCGCGCCCGCGGCCAGAGCCACCCCCCACCCCACCAGGGCGGAGGAGGCCATGCCGCCGATCAGGCCGGCCCAGGTCTTCTTGGGGCTGATGCGCGGGGCCAGCTTTGGCCCGCCGATGCTGCGGCCGGCGGCGTAGGCGCCGATGTCGGTCGCCCAGACGCCGAGCATGGTGAAGAGGAACAGGGCGAGGCCGGAGTCCGGATCGTCGCGCAGCCACATCAGGCCGGCCAGACCGGCGACGATGTAGAGGAGACCGCCGCCGGACAGGCCGCGGTCCGGTCCGCCCGACGCCAGCGCGACGCCGGCGGTGGCCAGGATGGCGACGACGACGGCCGCCCAGGGCCCGGCGGCGATCTGCGTGGCCAGCGCCAGCAGGACGCCGGCCACCGATAACGCAATGGCGGCACCCTTGCGACGGCAGGGGACGAGGTTGCCCCACTCCACGGCGGAGGCCACGGCGCCGAGCGCGATCAGGGCGTAAAACACCCAGCCGCCGGCCCAGACCGCGGCGAGGACGAGCGGGGCCAGGACGAGCGCCGAAATGGCGCGCGTCTTCAGGTCGCCGGATTTAGCGGGTGCCGGTGGTTGCGCCGAAGCGACGTTCCCGTCGGTGGAACTCTTCAATCGCCGCCTCCAGGTCGCGCTTGGAAAAGTCAGGCCAGAGCGTGTCCACGAAGACCAGCTCGGCATACGCCGCCTGCCAGAGCAGGAAGTTGCTGATGCGCTTTTCGCCGCTGGTGCGGACGATCAGGTCGGGGTCCGGGATGTCGGCGGTGAACAGGCGCTCGGACAGCCGATCCTCGGTGATGTCCGCGGGGTCGAGCGTCCCCGCCCTCACCTCCTCGGCCAGACGCCGAGCCGCCAGCGTGATCTCCTGGCGGGAGCCGTAGCTCAACGCCACCACGAGGGTCAGCTTGCGGTTGTCGCGCGTGAGGGCCTCGGCGTTGTCGATCAGGCCGACGATGTCCTTGGACAGGCGGGCCCGGTCGCCGATGACGCGCAGGCGCACGCCGTTGCGGTGGAGGTCGGCAATCTCGCTGCGCAGGTAGAAGCGCAGGAGCTGCATGAGGTCGGACACCTCCTCCTCCGGCCGACGCCAGTTCTCGGACGAGAAACTGAAGATCGTCAGATAGCCGATCCCCAGTTCGCCCGCGGCTTCGACCGTCCGGCGGACGGCGTCCACGCCCTTTTTATGGCCGGCGGTGCGGGGCAGCCCTCTGGACTTCGCCCAGCGCCCGTTGCCGTCCATGATCACGGCCACGTGCGCGGGCGGGCGCAGGGGGCGGCTGTCTTCCGCGTCGCGCATGCCGTCAGACCTGCATGATGTCCTTTTCTTTCGCCGCAAGCGCATCGTCGACCAGCTTGATGTACTGGTCGGTGAGCGCCTGGACCTTCTCGCCGAGCCCCTTGTGCTCGTCCTGCGAGATATCGCCGGCCTTCTCGGCCTTCTTCAGGCCGTCCATGCCGTCGCGGCGCACGTTGCGCACGGCGACGCGGGCCTGCTCGGCGTACTTGTGGGCGACCTTGGCGAGTTCCTTGCGGCGCTCCTGCGTCAGGTCGGGCAGCGGCACGCGGATCGACTGGCCTTCCGTCTGCGGGTTCAGGCCGAGGCCCGAATCGCGGATGCCCTTCTCCACGGCCTTGACCATGCCGCGGTCCCAGACCTGCACGACGATCAGGCGCGGCTCCGGCACGCTGACGGTGCCGACCTCCTTGAGGTGCATCCTCGCGCCGTAGGCCTCGATGGTGACGGGCTCAAGCAGGCTGGCGGAGGCGCGGCCGGTGCGCAGGCCGCTCAACTCCTTGCGAAACGCCTCAAGCGCTCCTTCCATGCGGCGCTTGAGATCCGACTGGAGGTCCGATGTATCAGGCGCAGCCACGGCTCACTCCGTTTCTTCGTTGATGATCGTAAACTTGCCCCGGCCCTGCATCACCTCGGCGAAGGCGCCGGGGGTGTGGATCGAGAACACGAGTATGGGGATGTGGCTCTCACGCGCCAAGGAGATCGCGGAGGCGTCCATCACCTGCAGGTCGTTCGCCAGAACTTCAAGATAGTTCAGGCGCTCGTAACGCTGCGCGTCCTTCACCTTCTTCGGGTCGGCGGTGTAGACGCCGTCCACCTGCGTGCCCTTCAGCAGAGCGTCGCAGCCCATCTCCGACGCGCGCAGCGCGGCGGCGGTGTCGGTGGTGAAGAAGGGGTTGCCGGTGCCGGCGGCGAAGATCACCACGCGGCCCTTTTCCATGTGCCGGATGGCGCGGCGCCGGATATAGGGCTCGCACACCGACGACATGGGGATGGCCGACTGCACGCGGGTCGCCACGCCCATCCGCTCCAGAGCGCTCTGCATCGACAGGGCGTTCATCACGGTGGCGAGCATCCCGATGTAGTCGGCCGAGGCGCGCTCCATGCCGCTCGCCGCACCCTTCACCCCGCGGAAGATGTTGCCCCCGCCGATGACCAGGCTGACCTGGACGCCCAGCTGGATCACCGCCTTCACCTCGTTGGCGACGCGGTTGACCACCTCCGGGTCGAGGCCGTAGTCGCGCTGACCCATCAACGCCTCGCCCGACACCTTCAGCAGGACTCGTTTGAAGCGGATGCCGTCAGCCGGCTCGGTGGTCCCGGTGGTCTGGGCCATGGGGGGCTTTCTCCCGGTTGGTGTGAAGAGTGCGTGCGGCGGAACGCCGGGTCCTTACTTCTGGCCGGCGGCGGCGGCGACTTCGGCGGCGAAATCGCTCTCCGCCTTCTCGATGCCCTCGCCCAGCGCGAAGCGGACGAAGCCCGTCACCTTGACCGGGGCGCCGACGTCCTTGGCGGCGTTCTCCACGACCTTGCGGACCTTGGTCTCGCCGTCGATGACGTAGGTCTGCTCCAGCAGCACCACTTCCTCGTAGTACTTGCGGATGCGGCCTTCGAGCATCTTCTCGACGATGTTCTCCGGCTTGCCCGAGGCGCGGGCCTGCTCGGCGAGCACGTTGCGCTCACGCTCCAGGGCGGAGGTGTCGACGTCGGCGATGTCCAGGGCATCCGGACGGGCGGCGGCGATGTGCATCGCGACCTGCTTGCCCAGCTCGTTCAGCTTGGCGACGTCGCCGGTCGACTCCAGGGCGACCAGAACGCCGATCTTGCCGAGGCCCGGCGCGATGGCCGAGTGGACGTAGGACACGACGACGCCCGCCGGAACCGACAGCTTGGCCGAGCGGCGGATGTTCATGTTCTCGCCGATGGTGGCGATCAGGTTGGTCAGCTCTTCCTGGACCGTGCGGCCGGCGTCCGGATAGGCGGTGCCCTTCAGACCCTCGACGTCGCCCGAACCGGACAGGACCAGCTCGGCGGCCTTCAGGGAGAAGGCCTGGAACTTGTCGTTGCGCGCGACGAAGTCGGTCTCGGCGTTCACCTCGACGACGGCGCCCGCGGTGCCGGCGGTGGCGACGGCGACCAGACCCTCGGCGGCGACGCGGCCGGACTTCTTGGCGGCGGCGGCGAGGCCCTTCTTGCGCAGCCAGTCAACGGCGCCCTCGAGGTCGCCCTGGGTCTCGGCCAGCGCCTTCTTGCAGTCCATCATGCCCGCGCCGGTCTTCTCGCGCAGTTCCTTGACGAGCGCGGCGGTAATCTCGGCCATGGTTTCGCCCTCTTCCTTCCGAACGGATCCAAGCGGATCGGGTTGATCCTAACAACTCATAAAAAAGGCAGCCGGGCCATAGGTCATAAGGCCCGGCTGCCCCGTATCACCGGGATCAGGCCTGGGCTTGCTCAGCCGGCGCGGCCTCTTCCGCTTCCTCTTCCGGCAGCTGCTCAGCCGGAGCCTCCTCGGAGGAGCCGACGTCGATGCCGGCGGCGCTCATCTCGGCCTGCAGACCGTCGAGCACGGCGCCGTTCACCAGCTCGCAGTACAGGTCGATGGCGCGCAGGGCGTCGTCGTTGCCCGGGATCGGGAAGGCCACGCCGTCCGGATCGGAGTTGCTGTCGATCACCGCGATGACCGGGATGCCGAGCTTGTTGGCTTCCTTGACCGCGATCGACTCCTTGTTGGTGTCGATGATGAAGAGGACGTCCGGCAGGCCGCCCATCTCCTTGATGCCGCCCAGCGCGCGCTCCAGCTTGTCGCGCTCGCGGGTCAGCTCGAGGATTTCGCGCTTGGTCAGGCCCGAGGTGTCGCCGCCCAGACGCTCTTCCATCTCGCGCAGGCGCTTGATCGACTGGGAGATGGTCTTCCAGTTGGTCAGCATGCCGCCGAGCCAGCGGTGGTTGACGTAGTACTGGCCGCACTTCGACGCGGCCTCGGCCACCTTCTCCTGGGCCTGGCGCTTGGTGCCGACGAACAGGACGCGGCCGCCGCCGGCGACGACGTCACGGACGGCCTGCAGGGCGCGGTGCAGCGCCGGGACGGTCTGCTCCAGGTCGATGATGTGCACACCGTTGCGCACGCCGAAGATGTACGTGCCCATCTTCGGATTCCAGCGACGGGTGTGGTGACCGAAGTGGACGCCGGCTTCGAGCAGCTGGCGCATGGTGAAAGACGGAATAGCCATTTGGAAAAGTCCTTTTCCGGTTGCTCCGCCGCGGGCACTGTCCGTTTGACAGGACACCGGATCGGGCCATCGGGGTAAAGCCGAGGGACCGCCAGCCCGCGTGAGGTTTTGACGACGGCGCTTACATAGCCCGCCGCAACCGCTTTGGCAACACCGGTTTGCCAATTCGGTCGGAAGCGCGATCCTGTTTTCTCAGCGGTTAACCGCGGTCTTGAGCGCTGTGCCAAAGCCGCAGGATCGAAACGGTTTCGTCTTCGCCGATGTCGTAGACTTCGCCGATGTCGTAGACGATGACATAGGGACGGACAACGACCAGTTCCCGCGTGCCCTCGACCAAGCCCCGGCGGCCGCGTCGCGGAAACACCTGCAGGCTGTCACCCGCAAGAACCAACTCCTGGGCCAGGCGCCGAGCGGCGACCGGATTTTCCTGCGAGACATAGTGCAGGATGCGGACGAGATCGGCACGCGCCGCCGCTCGCCAGACGACCCTCACAGGTCGCGAGTTTCCGGTGGTTCCGCACCGAACTCACCCTCAGCCACCCGCAACAGCCATTCCCGCATCTGCTCGTGCGGCACGCCGCGCCGGTCTGCGCGCGCCTTTGCCACCGCAGCCTTCAGGGCGTCGGATTCCGCGGCTTCATCGTCGATCTGGCGGGCGAGGTTCGGCATGGCTTGAATATGACATCCCGGCGCGGCCTTTTCCAGCCGTGTACCCGATTACAGCTCCACCACCTCGACCACCCCCGGCACCGCCTTCAGCGCGGCGCGGCTCTGGTTGGTGATGTTGAAGGAGCCGGGGAGCTGGATCTCCACCTCCTTCAGCGGGTCGATCTCGACCAGCAGGTGGATCTTGCCCTTGCCGCGGGTCAGCCGCTCCAGCATGCCGCGGATGCTCTCCACCGGCCCGCCGTCGCGCACCACCACCTTCAGGCCGTCCGAGACCTGGGCGACGGCGTCCTCCAGCGGCTTCACCTCCTGGCAGGTCAGGCGGATGTCCTCGCCGTTCATCTGGACGTCCACGGTCATCAGCACCGGTCGCCCGGCCTCCAGCAGGTCGCGGTTGGTCGCCAGCACCTCGGAGAAGACCGTCACCTCGTAGCCGCCGCTGCCGTCGGACAGTTCCACGAAGGCGAAGCGGTTGCCGGACTTCGCCGTCTTCTCCTTGCGGCTGACCACGATGCCGGCGACGCTGCGTCGGGTCGAGCCGCCGCCGGTCACCGCGGTGGCGAGGTCCGCCGATCGCACCACCCTCATGCGGGCCAACGGCCCGGCGAAGGCGTCCAGCGGGTGGGCGGACAGGTAGAAGCCGATGGCGCCGAACTCGTGCTTCAGCTTCTCCAACGGCTCCCATTCCTTGACCTTGGGCAGGTCCGGCTCCTTCAGCCCGCCCCCGGCGCCGCCGAACAGGTTGCCGATGCCGCTGTCGCGCTCCGCCGCCTCGGCCTGGGCGTAGCGGATCAGCGTCTCCAGCGCCGCGTGCACCTGGGCGCGGTTCGGGTTGATGCCGTCGAAGGCGCCGGCGCAGGTCAGGTTTTCGAGCTGGCGCTTGTTGATGGTCTTCAGGTCGAGGCGGCGGGCGAAGTCGAAGAGGCTCTTGTAAGGGCCGTTCTTGCGCCGCTCCTCCACCACCGCCTTCATGGCCGGCAGGCCGACGCCCTTCACCGCGGCCAGCGCGTAGCGCACCGCCTTGGTGCCGTCGGGCAGCGCCTCGACCCCGAAGATGCTGTCGGACTTGTTGATGTCCGGAGTCAGCAGCTTGATCTTCAGCCGCACCAGCTCCTGCCGGAAGACGTTCAGCTTGTCGGTGTTGCCGAGGTCGAGCGTCATCGACGCCGCCATGAACTCCACCGGGTGGTTCGCCTTCAGATAGGCGGTGTGGTAGGCGACCAGGGCATAGGCGGCGGCGTGGCTCTTGTTGAAGCCGTAGCCGGCGAACTTGGCCACCTGATCGAAGATCATGCTGGCCTGGTCGGGGTCCACGCCCTTGTCCTTTGCGCCGACGACGAACTTGTCGCGCTCCTTGTCCATCTCCTCCTTGATCTTCTTGCCCATGGCGCGGCGCAGAAGATCGGCGCCGCCCAGCGAATAGCCGGACAGCACCTGGGCGATCTGCATGACCTGTTCCTGGTAGATCATAATCCCGAAGGTCTCCTTCAGGATCGGCTCCAGGGCCGGATTCATGTAGTCGGGCTGCTCCTCCCCGTTCTTCACCTTGATGTATTTGGGGATGTTGTCCATCGGGCCGGGTCGGTAGAGCGACACCAGCGCGATGATGTCCTCCAGCCGGTTCGGCTTCAGCCGGCGCAGCACGTCGCGCATGCCCGAGCTTTCCAGCTGGAACACGCCCGTCGATTCGGCGCGGCCGAGGATCTCGTAGCTTCGGGGGTCGTCCAGCGTGACGGTGGTCAGGTCCGGCTTTTCGGGGATCAGGTCCACCGCCGTCTTCAGCACGGTCAGCGTCTTCAGGCCGAGGAAGTCGAACTTCACCAGACCGGCCTGCTCGACGAACTTCATGTTGAACTGGGTGACCGGCATGTCCGACCGCGGGTCTCGGTACAGCGGCACCAGATCGTGCAGCGGCCGGTCGGCGATCACCACGCCCGCCGCGTGGGTCGAGGCGTGGCGGTACAGACCCTCCAGCTTCAGCGCAATGTTGACGAGGCGCGCCACCGTCTCGTCGCCGTCGCGGGCTTGGCGCAGCATCTCCTCGCTGTCGAGCGCCTGCTGGAGCGTCACCGGGTTGGCCGGGTTGTTCGGCACCAGCTTGCAGATCTTGTCCACCTGCCCGTAGGGCATCTGCAGCACGCGCCCGACGTCGCGCAGCACGGCGCGGGCCTGCAGCTTACCGAAGGTGATGATCTGGGCGACGCGGTCGTAGCCGTACTTGTCCTGGACGTAGCGGATCACCTCTTCGCGGCGGTCCTGGCAGAAGTCCACGTCGAAGTCGGGCATCGACACGCGTTCGGGATTGAGGAAGCGCTCGAACAGCAGGCCGAAGCGCAGCGGGTCCAGGTCGGTGATGGTCAGCGCCCAGGCGACGACCGAGCCGGCGCCCGAACCGCGGCCCGGCCCGACCGGGATGTCGTGCGACTTGGCCCACTTGATGAAGTCCGACACGATCAGAAAGTAGCCGGGGAACTTCATCGACACGATGACGTCCAGCTCGAACTCCAGCCGCTCGAAGTAGGTCTTGCGGGTCTCCGCGCGCTGCTCCGGCGTCATGTCCGGGGTGTAGACGACGCTGTTCAGCCGCATCTCCAGACCCTCGCGGGACTGGGCGCGCAGTTCCTCCCCCTCGTCGCGGCCGCCCTCGCAGGGGAAGGGCGGCAGGATGGGCTTGATCGGCTTCAGCAGGAAGGAGCAGCGCCGGGCGATGGCGACCGTGTTGTCCACCGCCTCCGGCAGGTCCTTGAACAGCTCCCGCATCTCCTCGGCCGACTTGAAGCGGTGGTCGGGGGTGAGGCGGCGGCGCTCGGTCTGGCTGATGTACGCGCCCTCGGCGATGCAGAGCAGCGCGTCGTGCGCCTCGTACATGTCCTCGGTCGCGAAATAGCAGTCGTTGGTGGCGACCAGCGGCAGGTCGTGGGCGTAGGCGAGGTCGATCAGCGCCGGCTCGATGGCGTCCTCGATGACCGCGAAATGCTCGCGGTGGCGCTGCAGCTCGACGTAGAGCCGGCCGGGGAACAGCCGTTTCAACCGCTCCAGAACCTCCAGCGCCAGATCCTTCTGCCCCTCGCCCAGCAGCCGGCCGACCGAGCCGGCAGGGCCGCCGGTCAGCGCGATCAGCCCGGCCGAATGGCCCTCCAGAGCGTCCAGCGGGATCTGCGGTCCGGCCATCGGGTCCGATTCCAGGAAGGCCTTGGACACCAGCTTCATCAGGTTCCGGTAGCCCTCGTCGCTCTGGCAGAGCAGGACGAGCTGGTCGGGGACCGACGCCGCCTTGCCCGGCAGGCCCGGCTTGCCGTTGGCGGGGCCGACTCGGGTGATGCCCAGGACCGTGCCGATGATCGGCTGTACGCCCGAGTCCGCGGCTGCCAGCGCGAATTCCAGCGCGCCGAACAGGTTGCCGGTGTCGGTCACGGCAACCGCCGGCATCCCCTTCTTCTGGCAGAGCTTGACCAGCTCCTTCACCTTGATGGCGCCCTCGGACAGGGAATAGGCGGAGTGGACGCGCAGGTGGATGAAGTCGGCGTGGGGCATGGCGGGGATGGGCACCGGTTCCAGCGAAGGGGGGACGTCTCCCCTAGTCGTCGCGCATCCCGTCCCGCACTGCAAGGGACCAAGCGCGGGCCCGGCCATGCGGCGATGCGCCAACCCGGTCGGGGAAAGGGAAGATTCCCCGATCATGCGTGTTCGTGCTATCGAAAGAGGCAGAGACACGATCCGAGAATGACCCATTCCATGCGCCGCATCCGCTCCAGCGCCGTCCTGGCGGTGCTGGCGGCCACGCTCCTCACGGCTTGCCAGACCACCGGCGCCCCCGCGCCGTCCGCGGAGCAGACCCACCGGCCGCCGCCGACCGCCTCGCCCGCTTCCCCCCTGTCCGACGCGCCGGGGCGCGTCGTCGCGCAGAACAAGGGCTGGGTCGTGCGGGTCCATCCGGCGACCAAGACCGGCTCGGCCTATTGCTACGCCACGCGGACGGACGACTCCTCCCCCCTCTCCTTCCGTGCGACGGCGAAGGGCGCGGCGATGCTGGTCAACGCCGACCAGCACGCCCAGGCCGGCAAGGACACCGAAAGCCGCCTGACCGCCATCTTCCCCGACGGCGAGACCATGGCGCTGGACGCCAGCCCCCTGCCCGACGGCGGCGTGGTGGTGCCGGTCGAGTTGCCGAAGTACGAGGATCTCTTCGAACCCTTCATGCGGTCGCGAGCGGTGACGCTGCAGCGGGACGGCGGCGGGACGGAGATCGGCGACGTCAATCTCGGCGGCTCCTCCTGGGCGTTGGCCGCCCTGGACGAGTGCCGCATCCTGCACACGGATAAGTAAACAGATTCGACGATCGCACCCGCAGAGCGTGCCATTGCGCCGCGTTGACCGCCGGGCCCTGCGGAGCTAGCCTCGGCGCCATGCACACCGCCCACATCGCTCTGGCTCTTGCCGTCGCGGCAATCTGGGGCTTCAACTTCGTCGCCATCAAGGTCGGCCTCGCGGACTTTCCGCCGATCCTGTTTTGCGCCCTGCGCTTCGCGCTGGCGGCGCTGCCGCTTGTCGTGCTGGGCGTTCGCGGCGGTCCGCCGGTGCCCTGGCGCTTCATCCTCAGCATCGGGATGGTGCTGGGAGTGGTGAAGTTCTCGCTGCTGTTCGTCGGGATGGACATCGGCATGCCGGCGGGGCTGTCGTCGCTGGTGCTGCAGTCGCAGGCCTTCTTCACCGCCCTGTTCGCCGCGGCGGTGCTGGGCGAACGGCCCGGACCGAAGCAGATGCTGGGCATGGCGGTCGCCTTCGCCGGGATTGGCCTGATCGCGCTGGAGATGCCGGCCGGCGAATCGCTGCTCGGGCTGGGGCTGGTCATCGCCGCGGCGGCCACCTGGGGCGTGGCGAACCTGCTGATGAAGCAGGCCAAGGCGCCGGACCTGTTCCGCATGATGCTGTGGGTCAGCGTGGTGCCGCCGATCCCGTTGCTGCTGCTGTCGCTGGGGATGGAGGGGCCGGACCGGGCGTGGCAAGCCCTGACCCATCTGACTCCGCTGGGCGTCGGGGCGGTCGCCTACATCGCCTTCGGGGCGACGCTGTTCGGCTTCGCCGCCTGGGGCTTCCTGCTGCGCCATTACCCGGCGAGCCTGGTGGCGCCCTTCTCGCTGCTGGTGCCGGTCTTCGGCATGAGTTCCAGCGCGCTGGTCCTGGGGGAGAGCTTCACCCCACTGAAGATGGCCGGCGCGCTTCTGGTGCTTGCCGGGCTGGCGGTGGCCGTGCTGAAGCTGCCCTCCGCACGGCCCGCCCCCCACCGGCCCTGATTCGGGCCTGACCGCTCAGGTCAGGTTCTTCTTCAGGAACTCCACCGACCGGCCCCAGGCGAGGTCCGCCGCCTCCTTGTTGTAGCGCTCCGCCGACGTGTCGTTGTGGAAGGCGTGGTTCACGTTGTCGTACATGAAGAGTTCATAGGACTTGCCGCCCTTCTTCAGCGCCTCCTCATAAGCCGGGACCTTGGCGTTCACGTTGTTGTCCAGCCCGGCGTAGTGGAGTTGGAGCGGGGCCTTGATCGTAGTGACCAGCGCCGGGTCGGGCGCCGGGCCGTAGAAGACGACGCCCGCCTTGAGGTCCGGCGCCTTGATGGCCAGCCGGTTGGTCATGCCGCCGCCCCAGCAGAAGCCGATGGCCCCCACCTTGGCGTTTGAGTAGCGATAGGCCATCAGGTCGCTCATCGACGCGATCAGGTTGTTCACCGTCTTGTCGGGGTCGAGCTGGCCGATCATCTCGCGGGCGCGGTCGGGGTCCTGCGGGGTGCCGCCGAGCGGGGACAGCAGATCCGGGGCCATGGCGACGAAGCCGGCCACCGCCAGCCGCCGCGTCACGTCCTCGATGTAAGGGTTCAGGCCACGGTTCTCGTGGATGACCACCACCGACGGCGCCTGCTCGGCCAGCTTCGGGCGGGCCCGGTAGGCCTGAACGTCGCCGGTGGCCCCCTGAAAGGTGACGCGGTCCGTGGCGATCCGGCTGTCGTCCTCCGGAACCTCGGCGGCCAAGGCGTAGTTCGGCTCGATCTGCGAGAGGATCGCCGGAATGGCCGCCGCGCTGCCCGCCAGAACCGCCAGCCGCTCCAGGAAGACGCGGCGCGGCAGCGGCCGGTGGGTGTACTCGTCGTACAGATCGATGATCTTCTGATCCATGGACTCCGGTCCCTCCTTTTTGAGTTGCGCGAAGTCTGCCCCAGGATGCGCCGATCACCAATCCGCCGAACGGCGATGCCACTCTTACGCGGTTTGGCCGATTTCCCGCCCGCGCGGCGACGGCGGTCAGACCCTGGCGTGCTCCACGAGAAGACCGTCGCTCATCTCGAGCACCCGGTCCATGCGGCTGGCAAGCTCCAGGTTGTGGGTGGCGATCAGCGCGCCGACCCGCGCCTGCCGGACGATGGAGGTCAGCATGGCGAAGACCCCCTCCGCCGTGTGCGGGTCGAGGTTGCCGGTCGGCTCGTCGGCGATCAGCAGGCCCGGCCCGTTGGCCAGCGCGCGGGCGATGGCGACGCGCTGCTGCTCGCCGCCCGACAGGCGGGCCGGACGGTGGCCGGCGCGCGGCTCCAGCCCGACCATGCGCAGCAACTCCAGGGCGCGCTCGCGGGCGGTGCGCTTCGCCACCCCGTTGATCATCTGCGGCAGCACGATGTTCTCCAGCGCGGAGAATTCCGGCAGCAGATGGTGGAACTGGTAGACGAAGCCGACCGAGCGGCGGCGCACCTCCGTCCGCTTCCCGTCGTCCAAGGCGGACACGTCGGTCCCGGCGATCCGCACGGTGCCGGCGGTGGGGCGCTCCAGCAGGCCGGCGATGTGCAGCAGGGTCGATTTGCCGGCGCCCGACGGACCGACCAGGGCGACCAGTTCGCCCGCGTGGACGGTCAGCTCCGCCCCGCGCAGCACCTGAAGCTCGGTCCCCGCCTGCTCGAAGGTGCGGACGATCCCCGACAGTTCCAGCATCGGCTCACTCATAGCGCAGGGCCTCCACCGGGTCGAGACGGGCCGCCCGCCAGGACGGATAGACGGTGGCGGCGAAGGACAGGCCCAACGCCATCAGCGTGACCTGGACCACCTCCGACCAGTCGATCTTCGCCGGCAGCTGCGACAGGAAATAGATCTCGGCGTTGAACAGGTTGGTGCCGGTCAGCGCCTGGATGCCCTGGCGGATCGTCTCGATGTTCAGCGCGAAGGACACGCCCAGCGCCACGCCGACCAGCGTCCCCGCCACCCCCACCGAGGCGCCGGACAGGAAGAAGATGCGCATGATCATCCCGCGGGTGGCGCCCATGGTGCGCAGGATGGCGATATCCCGTCCCTTGTCCTTCACCAGCATGATCAGGCTGGAGATGATGTTGAAGGCGGCGACCGTGATGATCAGCGACAGGATCAGGAACATCACGTTGCGCTCGACCTGGAGCGCCGTGAAGAAGCTGGCGTTGGACTGCTGCCAGTCGACCACCCGCCCCACACCGGCCACCGCCGCCTGGATGGCGTCGCGCGCCGCGCGGATCTGCGTCGGGTCGCTGACGAAGACCTCCAGCGAGGTCACCGCCTCGCCCGTGCGGAAGAAGGCCTGGGCCTCCGGCAGGGGCAGGAAGATGAAGCTGTTGTCGTACTCGAACATGCCGACGTCGAACACCGCGCCGATAGTGAAGCTGCGCATCCGCGGCACGGTGCCGAAGGCGGTGACGTTGCCCTGCGGCGCGATCAGGGTGAGCTGGTCGCCGACCGCAAGACCCAGCCGCTGCGCCATGCGGATGCCGATGGCGATGTTGTCCTCACCGAAGGCGTCCGCCGTGCCGCGCACGATGTTGCGCGACAGCGTCGGCCGCACCCGGAAATCCTCCGGCCGCACCCCGCGCACCACCGCGCCGGAGGCGACCCCGCGCACCGACACCAACGCCTGCCCTTCCACCGTCGGCGTCACGCCGACGACGCCGGGCACGCCCTGGAGCCGCTGCACCAACGGGTCGTAGTCGGGCAGCGGACCGCCGCGGACGCTGTAGACGTTGAGGTGGCCGTTCAGGCCGAGCACGCGGCCCAGCAGTTCCGCCCGGAAGCCGTTCATCACCGACATCACGATGATCAGCGTCGCCACGCCGAGCGCGATGCCCAGCAGCGAGAATCCCGCGATGACCGAGATGAACCCTTCCTGGCGGCGCGCCCGCAGATAGCGCATCGCGACCATGCGTTCAAAGGCGGAGAAGATCATGCGGCTCCCGATGAGCGAAAGGCCGGCGGTCGAGGCCCGGCAAAAGCAAAGGCGGCGGACCGAAACCAGTCCGCCGCCCCGCAACATAAGTGCTTAACCGTGGCAGGAAAAGGGCGACCTTCCAAGGCGACCCCTCCCCTTCCTAAATCCCCTCTCCCCTCCGCTCACGCGCAAACGAAGTTTGCGCTGACGCGACAGGCGGACCTTCGGTCCGCCGAAAGCGGGGAGAGGGTTAGGGTGAGGAGGTTGCGCGCGGCGCCACGTTCGGCACAAGCGCAACCCCCTCACCGGCCCTCCGGGCCACCCTCTCCCCAGAGGGGAGAGGGCTAAATGGCAAAACGCGGAACTTTGATTACAGCGTCCGCTCCCCCGCCCCACGGTGTTACGCCGAGAGCTTCTCCAGCGCGCTCTCCACCGACAGCTCCTGCTTCTCGCCGGTGGCCCGGCGCTTCAGCTCGACCACGCCGTTCTTCAGGCCGCGCGGCCCGACGACGAGCTGCCACGGCAGGCCGATCAGGTCCATGTCGGCGAACTTCACGCCCGGACGCTCGTCGCGGTCGTCGTACAGCACGTCCAGCCCGTTGGCGCGGAGCTTATAGTACAGCTCCTGACAGACGCGGTCGGTCTCGGCGTCGCCGACCTTCAGGTTGACGAGGCCGACGTTGAAGGGCGCCACGGAATCCGGCCAGATGATGCCGTTGTCGTCGTGGCTGGCCTCGATGATGGCGCCCATCAGGCGCGACACGCCGATGCCGTAGGACCCCATCTCGACCGGAACCGGCTCGCCGCCCGGACCGGCGACGACGGCGTTCATCGGCTTCGAATACTTGGTGCCGAAGTTGAAGATGTGGCCGACCTCAATGCCGCGCGCCGACACCAGGTCCGACTCCGGAACCGGGCAGTTGCCGGGCTCGTGCTTCTCGTCGGTGGCGGCGTAGATCGAGGTGTAGGTGTCGAAGAAGGGCTGCAGGTCCTCGTCGAAGCCCGGCGCGTTCTGCAGCACGTCCAGGGTCAGCCAGTCCTTGTGGCAGAAGACGCCGCTCTCGCCGGTCTCGGCCAGGATGATGAACTCGTGGCTGAGGTCGCCGCCGATGGGGCCGGTGTCGGCGCGCATCGGGATCGCCTTCAGCCCCATGCGGGCGAAGGTGCGCAGATAGGCCAGGAACATCTTCTGGTAGGAGCGCCGGGCGCTGGGCGCGTCGATGTCGAAGCTGTAGGCGTCCTTCATCAGGAACTCGCGCCCGCGCATCACGCCGAAGCGGGGACGGATCTCGTCCCGGAACTTCCACTGGATGTGGTAGAGGTTCAGCGGAAGCTGACGGTAGCTCTTCACGAAGGCGCGGAAGATGTCGGTGATCATCTCCTCGTTCGTGGGACCGAACAGCATCTCGCGGTCGTGACGATCGGTGATGCGCAGCATCTCCTTGCCGTAATCGTCGTAGCGGCCGCTTTCCTTCCACAGCTCCGCCGACTGGATGGTCGGCATCAGCAGTTCCTGGGCGCCGGCGGCGTCCTGCTCCTCGCGGACGATCTGCTCGATCTTCTTCAGGACCCGATGGCCCAGCGGCAGCCAGGCGTAGATGCCGGCGCTGGTCTGGCGGATCATCCCGGCCCGCAGCATCAGGCGGTGCGAGACGATCTGCGCCTCGGTCGGGGTCTCCTTGAGGGTCGGCAGGAAGAAGGTGGACAGCCGCATGGCTCTGCTCTCGGTTTCGAGGGGATTCGTCCGGCGGTGCGCCGGTCCGCAACAGGGAGAGCGACTTTAGGAAGCCACCGCGCGCTTGTCCATCGTCACGGCGTGCAGCGACGGGCGCTTCGGCCTATCGGGCGGTGCGGCAATAGGCGTAGACCTCCGCCTCGCTCGGCGCGCCGATGGGCTGGCCGTTGAAGTAGAGACGGTTGGCGTACCAGGTCAGATAGCCGACCTCGACGCCCGGCGCCGCCCCACCCTGCGGCACCGGAAAGCCCATGCGACGGGCGAAATCGACCGTCACCGGGATGTCGAAGCGCTCCAGCGGCGGCGCAGCCCCGGCCGAGCCCGGCAGGTCGGCGGAGGCCACCGCCTTGCCCGTCACGTCCACGCCCGGCGTGTACTCCACCCCCGCCGCCGGGCGATGGGCGGTCAGGAACTGGCAGGCGGACAGGTCGATCGGCTGCGCCGACGCCCCGCCGGACAGCGTCAGCAAGGCGACGAGAAGGGGAGCGGAGCGGCGGATCATGGCGGACCTCAGCCTTGGGCGGCGGCGGACTGTTTCATGGATTTCCAGTAGGTGGCGAGATAGGGCATGCCCTTCTCCGCCTCCTCCTGGGTGCGGGCCGACTGGCGGATGTATTTGCCGAGGAAAGGCTTGTTCACGAACTCCATGTCGACCGCCGCCTTCAGCACCAGGAACTCGCCGATCCGGTCCGGCAGGTTGTAGTGCCATTTCTGAAGGCAGTCCGAGGTCACCCCCGGCTTGGCCTGATCCTGGCCCGACAGGTAGAATTCCTGGTGGTGGTACTGGTTGATTTCCTTCCAGGCCTGGAAGATGCGGGCCGGCTTCACGCGGACCAGACCCTTCAGGACCTTGATGTCGTCGTGGAACAGCGGCAGGTAGCCGCGCCGCTCCGCCTGCTCGTTCAGCATGGTGTAGAGGCCGGCCATCACGTCGCCCTCCGCACCCTGCTCGCTGGTCTTCCGTTCCGGCTTGTCCGCCTTGCGCCCGAACAGCGACGCGAAGAAGCCCTTTTTCTTGGCCGGCGCCGAGGAGCCGCTGTCCGCCCCCACCTTCCGCTCGTCCCACAGCGCGTCCCAGGCGTAATCCCAGGCGGTGAAGACGGCGTTGGAGCGGTCGTCGAGGACGGTCAGCAGATAATCGCGCCCGTCGCGTGGCCAATCCACATCGCCGACGATGGCCCGCACCGGACGGCGGCTGAGCAGAACCGGGAAAATCCCGACGCGCACCAGTTCGGCGTAGATTTCCTGAAAGGACGGAGTCAGCGCAAAGGGGAGCTTGGCCGCCGGCTGCTCTTCGGGGGTCAGCAGTTCAAGACTCTTGCGGGTGCGGTCAAGCAGTTCGGTGGTCAGAATGGCCGCGAACTGCTCGAACTTCTCGTTGTCACCCGCGGTCATCGGCGCCTCGGCATCGTTCTCCCCGCTGACGGCCGCAAAGTCCGGCTGCGAACACCGCCGCATGTGAATCCAAAGCCGGACCGGACGCTCGCCCGCCTCCTGCACAGTTGGATGAGCTATACCCGCAAAGGGTTAATTCATTCTGTACCGTAGCACAACGCTGCGTCCGCCTACAGACGAACGCCGGCGTCGGCACTGTGAGCGGGCCGGGACGAAAAAAGGACCGCGCGGCGATCGCGGCGCGGCCCGAGGTTTAGGGAGGAATCGCCACCAGGCGTCGGAAAAGAGGGAAGAACCCCTCTCGTCACACCAAATACATTGAACCCGACCCCAACCGATGACAAGACGGAATTTGGACTAAACCAAGTCGTCAGCAAAGAATTCGTAGATTTCGCCCAAGACATAGGCGGTTGATTACGTCATAGGCGCCGATATGCCCGCTTTATGAGCGTCGTATCCTGCGAACCCCTGCCGAACGGCGACCATCCAAGGAGGATCGAGCGCGGCGACCTCGGACCAGACCGGGCAGCCGGGCTGATGCGCGCCCGGCAGATAGCCGAGACTCATCAGAAATTCGCCGGTGATCTCGCCGCCGGTGAAACGGAAGGTCCGCTTGAACAACCGGACCCAGTCCGCCTTGCCCAAAGGGTGATGGGCGCGCAGCCAGCCGTCGAAAGACCCGTGCGTTCCGCGCAAGGCCACGATCCGCCGCGCGTTCTCGATGGCGGCGTCGATCTTCAGGCGGTTGCGGATGATCCCGGGATCGGCGAGCAGCCGCTCCCGCTCCGCCTCGCCATAGGCGGCGACGCGGTCGATGTCGAAGCCGTCGAAGGCGGCGCGGAAAGCCTCGCGCTTCTTCAGGATGGTCAGCCAGGACAGGCCGGCTTGATTGATTTCCAGCACCAGCCGCTCGAACAGCACTTGGTCGTCGGCGCTGGGGAATCCGTATTCGGTGTCGTGGTAGGGGCCGTGATGCGCGTGGCCCGGCGCCGCGTCGCAGTAGGTCAGGCTCACGCAGAGGCTCCTTCCGGGAGGGGGATCAGTGCGGCTTGGCCATCTCGCGGAAGGAAATCAGGTCCGACTGCACGATGCCGAAGATGACCAGCCAGACCACCGCCGCGACCAGCGTCGTGGCGGCGAATTTCAGGAGGATGCGCGGGCGTTCCGGGGCGCTGCTCGCCATGCCCGGCTCGGGCTGGGCCGGGGTGCGCACGCCCCAGGGCAGCACCGCGAACAGCACCACCCACCAGACGACCACATAGACGCTGATGCCCGTCACCCAGCCCATCGCATGCCTCCGGTCTTCGCGCCTTGGCTCAGGCCTGCTCCAGCTCCACCAGGGTGCCGCAGAAGTCCTTGGGGTGCAGGAACAGCACCGGCTTGTCGTGGGCGCCGATCTTCGGCTCGCCATCGCCCAGCACGCGGGCGCCCTGCGCCTTCAGCCGGTCGCGGGCGGCCAGGATGTCGTCCACCTCGTAGCAGATGTGGTGGATGCCGCCCGACGGGTTCTTCTGGAGGAAGCCGGCGATCGGCGACGACTCGCCGAAGGGATGGAGCAGCTCGATCTTCGTGTTGGGCAGCTCGACGAAGACGACGGTGACGCCGTGCGGCGGCAGGTCCACCGGCTGCGACACCGCCGCACCCAGCGTGTCGCGGTAGAGCGCGGTCGCCGCCGTCAGGTCCGGCACGACGATGGCGACGTGGTTCAGCTTCCCGATCATGGGTCCTCCCGAAAGGCGTAACGTCGCAAAGATTTATACACGGACCAGATGGACGTCGGTCACCGGCTTCTTGCCGTGCGTCGCGTTGAAGCAGCGGCGGACGGCGATCCGGGCGGCGGCGCGCACCTGCTCGTCGTCCGACCGCGCCGATTTCGGCATCTCGGCGACGGCCTCGCGCACCGCGTCCACCACATCGAGCAGCATGTCGCGGTCCGCCGAGTCGTCGAGCAGCCCCATCACCGCGATCTGCGGCGCGGTCACCAGCTCGCCCTTGCCGTTCATCACCAGCGTGACGACGGCGGCGCCGTTGTGGACCATCCGGTGACGCGCCCGCATCAGCCCGGTGTCGAGCGGGATCAGCCGCTTGCCGTCCAGCGCCATGCGATCGGCCCGCACCTGGGCCACCACGCGCGGCGGCGCGTCGGGCGTCAGGCGGATCAGGTCGCCGTTGCCGGGCACCAGAGCCTCCGGCACCTGACAGGCGCGGGCCAGCTTGGCGTGCTCCAGCTGGTGGCGCTGCTCGCCGTGGACCGGCATGGCGATGCGCGGGCGCACCCACTGGTACATGCGGACCAGCTCGTCCTGCGCCGGGTGGCCGGACACATGAACCGGCGCCTCGTCGGCGGTGACGATGCGGATGCCCTGCCCGACCAGCAGATTCTGCATGCGGCCGATGGCCCGTTCGTTGCCGGGAATCTCGCGGGAGGAGAAGATCACCACGTCGCCGCGCTGCAGCGACACCTGGGGATGGTCGTCCGACGCGATGCGGGCGAGCGCGGAGCGCGGCTCCCCCTGGCTGCCGGTGCAGACCAGCACCAGCTTGTCGCGCGGCACGTAGTTGGCGTCATGCTCGGTCAGGAAGGCCGGCAGGTCGGCGAGGTAGCCGTTGGAGCGCGCGGCCTCGTTGATCCGCCACATCGATCGCCCGACCAGAGCGACGTGGCGCCCGTGCGCCGCCGCCGCGTAAGCGATGCTCTCCAGCCGCGCGACGTTGGTCGCGAAGCAGCTCACCGCGACACGCACGTCGGGAAACTGTCCGATCAGCTCGGTCAGCGTCTTGCGCACGCTCCCTTCCGACCCGGAGCTGCCGGGCACCAGGGCGTTGGTGCTGTCGCCGATCAGCGCCAGCACGCCCTCGTCGCCGATGGCGCGCAGCCGCTCCTCGTCGGCGGCCTTCCCCACCAGCGGCTCTGGGTCGAGCTTCCAGTCGCCGGTGTGCAGCACCGTGCCGGCGGCGGTGCGGATCGCCAGGGCGTTGGGCTCCGGGATGGAATGGGTGACCGTCACGTATTCGACCGAGAAGGGGCCGACCTCGATGGTGCTGCCCAGCGCCACCTCGTGGACCGGGACCACCCCAGACAGCCCGCGCTCGTGCAGCTTGGCGCGCAGGACGGCCGCGGTGAAGGGCGTGCAGTAAACGGGCACGCGGAGCTGCGGCCACAGATACTGGATGGCCCCCAGGTGATCCTCGTGCGCGTGGGTGACCACGATACCCACAAGGTCGTGCCGTCGCTCCGCGATGAAGGCGGGGTCCGGCATGATGACGTCCAGCCCCGGCATCGTGTCGTCCGCGAAGGAGATGCCGAGATCCACCATCAACCACTTGCCGCGATGGCCGTAGAGGTTGAGGTTCATGCCGATCTCGCCCGAACCGCCCAGCGGCAGGAAGTAGAGCGCGTCGTCCTCGGGAGCGAACAGGTCGCCGTCTCCCTCGACCGGGTGGACGGAGGGAGCGGAGTCGGGATGGGTCATTGGGCCGTGTTGCGCTTGTGGATCAGGAGGAGGCCGCGCAGCGTGAGTTCGCCGTCGGTGTGTTCGATTACATGGGTTGCCTTGGCGAAAAGCACACCCAGCCCTCCGGTCGCGACGACCGTCATCGGCTCGCCGTACTCCGCCCGGATGCGGTTGACCAGCCCTTCGATCAGGCCGACGTAACCCCAGAAGACGCCGGACTGCATGCATTCGACGGTGTTGGTGCCGATGACGTGGCCCGGCTGCTGGATCTCCACGCGGGGCAGCTTGCTCGCCGCCATCTGCAGCGCCTCCAGCGACAGGTTCAACCCCGGCGCGATGACGCCGCCGCGGTAGTTGCCGTCGCGGTCGACCACGTCGAAGGTCGTCGCCGTCCCGAAGTCGATGACGATCAGCGGCGTCTGGTAGGTCGCCGCGGCAGCCACCGTGTTGACCAACCGGTCGGCGCCGACCTCCTCGGGGCGGTCGACCAGCGCGCGGGTGCCGAGATCGACGTCCGGCTGGCCGACCACCAGCGGTTCGCAGCCGAAATGGTCCTTGCACAGGCGCTTCAGGTTGAAGGTGGCGCCGGGCACCACGCTGGCGATGATGGTGCTGTCGATGTCCGCCGGCCCCATGCCCTTCAGCGCCATCAAGTGGGTCAGCCACACCATGTACTCATCGGCGGTGCGCTTCTTGTCGGTCGCCGTGCGCCACAGGCCGCGCTGTTCGTCGCCCTCATAGATCGCGAACACCACGTTGGTGTTTCCGGCGTCGATGGCGAGCAGCATCTCTCAGGTCTCCACCGCGGGTGGGAAAAACACGTCTCCGGCGGCGATGCGCTGGCGCCCCGCCCCGTCATCCCGATCAAGCAACAGAACGCCGTCGCTGTCCAGATCGGCGAAGGTGCCAGTCAGCGTGCGGTCCGGCAGACGGACGACGATGGGCTCGCCCAGACCCCGCGCCCGCTTCAGCCAAGCGGCGCGCACCGGGCCGAAGCCATGCTCCGTCCACAGCCCGTACCAGCGCGCCAACTGCTCGGCATAGATTTCCAGGAGCGCCGAAGGCTGGAGCGACGGGGCGCCCTCCGCCGCCAGCGAGGTGGCCGCGTAATCCGTGCCTTCGGGAAAATGCCGCAGGTTGATGCCGACGCCGAGCACCAGCCAGGAGACCCCTCCCCCGGCCGAGGCCTCCGACTCGAGCAGGATGCCGGACAGCTTGCGACCGTTCACCAGCACGTCGTTCGGCCACTTGCAGCGCACCCCATCGGGATCGGGAAGGACGGCGGCAGCGGTGTCGGCGATCGCAAGCGCCGCCACGAACGAAATCTGCGCCGCCTCGGCCGGCGGGCGCGAGGGACGCAGTATGGTGGAACTGTAGAGATTGCCTTCCGGCGAGGTCCACGCCCGGCCGCGGCGGCCGCGGCCCGACTCCTGCCGCTTGGCCCAGACGATGGTGCCTTCGGCCGCCCCTGAACGCGCAAAGGCCTTCGCCTCGTCGTTCGTGCTGCCGACGGAGTCGAAGGCCATCACCCGGAAGCCCGGAGGCAGGCGCAAACGCGCCGCCTCCGCTTCGTTGCCTGCCGTCATCCGGCGAACAGCGAGGCCGCCGCCGCCGCCGCGTAGTTCAGGATCGGCGCCGGAACCACGAAGAACAGCAGAGTGAACAGGCCGGTGGCGACCAGGATGCCCGTCATCCCGTCGTCGTTGATCTTGTCGAACGCCTCAACCGGCTCATCGAAGTACATGATCTTGATGATGCGCAGATAGTAGAAGGCGCCCACGACGCTGGTCAGCACGCCGATCACCGCCAGCGTGTAGAGCTGCGCCTCGATGGCGGCGAGGAAGACGTAAAGCTTGCTGAAGAAGCCGGCCATCGGCGGGATGCCGGCCATGGAGAACATGAACACCGCCATCGCACCCGCCAGCAGCGGGTTGGTGCGCGACAGGCCGGCGAGGTCCTTGATCTCCTCGACCATGCGGCCCTGCTGCTTCATGCACAGGATGACCGCGAAGGTGCCGATGTTCATGACGATGTAGACCGCCATGTAGATCAGCACGCCGCGCACGCCTTCCTGGGTGCCGGACGCGAGGCCGACCAGGGCGTAGCCGACGTGGCCGATGGAGCTGTAGGCCATCAGCCGCTTGATGTTGCTCTGGGTGATCGCCGCGAAGGCGCCGAGCGACATCGAGAGGATCGAGCTGACGATGATGATCTGCTGCCACTGGTGGGCCAGATGACCGAACGGCTCGATCAGCAGGCGGGTGAACAGCGCGATGGCGGCGACCTTCGGAGCGGCGGCGAAGAAGGCCGTGACCGGGGTCGGCGCGCCCTCGTAGACGTCCGGCGTCCACATGTGGAACGGAACGGCGGAAATCTTGAAGGCCAGGCCGGCGGCGACGAAGACCAGACCGATGATGACGCCCACCGACGGATGCGCGCCGCCGGCGAACAGGGCGGCGATCTTGTCGAAGGAGGTCGTGCCGGCGAAGCCGTAGACCATCGAGGCGCCGTACAGCAGCATGCCCGAGGAGAGCGAGCCGAGCACAAAGTACTTCAGGCCCGCTTCCGACGACTTGGCGCTGTCGCGGCGGAAGGCGGCGATGACGTAGAGCGCGAGGCTCTGCGTCTCCAGCCCGACATAGAGGGAGATGAGGTCGTTGGCCGACACCATCATCAGCATGCCGAGCGTGGCGAAGAGCATCAGCACCGGGAACTCGAACCGGGCCATCTTCTCGCGCTCGTTGAAGCCGAGCGCGAGAAGGACCGACAGCGAGGCGGCGACGAGGATCAGCACCTTCATGAAGACGCCGAAGGCGTCCATCACGAAGAGGCCGTTGAAGGTGACGACCCGGCCGGTGCCGTAGCCCATGGTCAATATGGCGGCCAGCAGCAGCGCCACCATCGTCATGTAGCCGATGGGGCGCGTGAAGCCGTCGCCGCGGAACACGCCGATCAGCAGCAGGGCCATGCCGGCGCAGGCGAGGAAGATTTCCGGCAGGGCCGGCCAGATGTCGGGAAACACAGCGGTCATGTCGGAACCTCTAGCGCGCGGCGACGGAGACGTCGGCCCCGCCCTGAGCGGCGGCCAGCTTGGTCTGGTAGGTCTGGATCAGCTGCCCGACCGACGCCGAAGTGACGTTCAGGAAGCTGTTCGGGTAGACGCCCATCCACAGCACCACGACGATCAGCGGCAGGAAGATGGCAACCTCGCGGGTGTTCAGGTCGAACATCGCGCGGACGTCCGCCTTGACCAGCTTGCCGTACACGACGCGGCGGAACAGCCACAGCGCGTAGGCCGGGCCCAGGATCAGGCCGGTGGCGGCCAGGAAGGCGACCCAGGTGTTGTCGCGGAAGGCGCCGAGCAGGACCAGGAACTCGCCGACGAAGCCGGAGGTGCCCGGCAGGCCGACCGAGGCCATGGTCATGAACAGGAAGACCACCGCGTATTTCGGCATGTTCTTCACCAGACCGCCGTAGCGGGCGATCTCGCGGGTGTGCAGCCGGTCATAGACGACGCCGACGCAGAGGAAGAGCGCGCCCGAGACGATGCCGTGCGACAGCATCGTGAAGATCGAGCCCTCGATGCCCTGCTGGTTCAGCGCGAACATGCCGATGGTGACGAAGCCCATGTGGGCGACGGACGAGTAGGCGATCAGCTTCTTCATATCCTCCTGCGCCAAGGCGACGAGGGAGGTGTAGATCACCGCGACGATCGACAGGGCGTAGACCATCGGGGCGAAATACTCGGTCGCCTCGGGCAGCATCGGGATGTTGAAGCGCAGGAAGCCGTAGCCGCCCATCTTCAGCAGAACGCCGGCCAGGATGACCGACCCGGCGGTCGGCGCTTCGACGTGGGCGTCGGGGAGCCAGGTGTGCACCGGCCACATCGGCACCTTCACCGCGAAGGACGCGAAGAAGGCCAGCCACAGCCAGAGCTGCATGTTGCGCGGGAAATGGGTCGCCGTGATCGTCGGGATGTCCGTCGTGCCGGCCGCGAAGTACATGGCCAGGATGGCCAGCAGCATCAGGACCGAACCGAGCAGCGTGTAGAGGAAGAACTTGAACGCCGCGTAGACGCGCCGCGCGCCGCCCCAGACACCGATGATCAGGAACATCGGGATCAGCACGCCCTCGAAGAACATGTAGAAGAGGACGAAATCCAGCGCGCAGAACATCCCCACCATGAGGGTTTCCAGCACGAGGAAGGCGATCATGTATTCCTTTACCCGGGTCTGCACCGCCTCCCAGGAGGAGAGGATGCAGAGCGGCATCAGGAAGGTGGAGAGGATGACGAACAGCATCGAAATGCCGTCCACACCCATGTGGTAGGAGATCCCGAACTCGGGAATCCACGCCGCCTTCTCCACGAGCTGGTAGCCCGGGTTGCGCGGGTCGAAGTTGAACCAGATGAACAGCGACAGGACGAAGGTGATGACCGTCGTCCAGAGCGCGACGTAACGGACGTTCCGAACCACATCCGGCGTGTTGCCCCTGCAGAAGAGCAGGATCAGCGCCACACCGGCCAGCGGCAGGAAGGTCGTGAACGACAGGAGCGGCCAGCTAGCCATTGTTCTTGTTCCCCTTCAAACCGCTCAACCGAACACAGACAGCCAGGCGACCAGCAGCACCACGCCGATCACCATCGCGAAAGCGTAGTGATAGACGTAGCCGGACTGGAGGCGGCTGGCGCGCGCCGCGACGTCGCGGGTGACGGCGGCGATCCCGTCCGGACCGACACCGTCGATCACGGCGCCATCGCCGGATTTCCACAGGCCGTAGCCCAGATACTTGGCCGTACGCACGAACAGACGGTCGTACAGCTCGTCGAAATACCACTTGTTGTACAGGAACTGGTGCACGCCACGGAACGTGCCGGCGACCTTCTCGGGCAGGCCCGGGATTGCCATGTACATGATGTAGGCGAGCGCGATGCCGATCAGGCCGACGACCAGCGGAGCCAGCTTGACCCAGCCCGGGGTGTGGTGATGGGCCGCCTCGATGCTGTTGTTGTCCGCCAACACCAGGATGGTCTTGCCCCAGAAATGCTCCATGCTGTGGCCGATGAACAGCTCGTGGAAGCCGAAGCCGGCGAACAGCGCGCCCACGGCCAGGACGCCCAGCGGGATCAGCATGACGATCGGCGATTCATGGGCGTGGTCGAAGACCGACTTCTCCATCCGCGGCTTGCCGTGGAAGGTCATGAACAGCAGGCGCCAGGAGTAGAAGGCGGTCAGCAGGGCCGCGGCGATGCCGAGCGCGAAGGCGAACTTGCCGACCGGGCTGGCCGAGGCGAAGGCCGCCTCCAGGATCATGTCCTTGGAGTAGTAGCCGGCGAAGAAAGGCAGACCGGCCAGCGCGAGGTTGCCGATCCACATCACCGCGTAGGTGAAGGGGATCTTCCGCCAGACGCCGCCCATGTTGCGCATGTCCTGCTCATGGTGCAGGGCGTGGATCACCGAGCCGGCGCCGAGGAACAGCAGGGCCTTGAAGAAGGCGTGCGTGAACAGGTGGAACATCGCCGCGCCGTAGGCGGAGACGCCCGCGGCGAAGAACATGTAGCCGAGCTGGCTCATGGTCGAATAGGCGATGACGCGCTTGATGTCGAACTGGGTGAACCCGATGGTCGCCGCGACGAAGGCCGTCAGGGCGCCGACCACGGCCACGATCTCCAGCGCCGTCGGGGCGTATTCGAAGACCGGGGACAGGCGGCAGACCATGAACACGCCGGCGGTCACCATGGTGGCCGCGTGGATGAGCGCCGACACCGGGGTCGGGCCCTCCATGGCGTCCGGCAGCCAGGTGTGCAGGCCGAGCTGGGCCGACTTGCCCATGGCGCCGATGAAGAGCAGCAGGCAGGTGATGGTCAGCGCGTCGAAGTTCCAGCTGAGGAAATGCAGCGTCTGGCCGGCCAGCTCCGGCGCCTTGGCGAAGATCGCGTCGAACTGGACGGAGCCCGTCAGCACGAAGATCGCGAAGATGCCGAGCACGAAGCCGAAGTCGCCGACGCGGTTGACCAGGAACGCCTTGATCGCCGCGTTGTTGGCCGAGGGCTTCTCGTACCAGAAGTTGATGAGCAGGTAGGAGGCGAGACCCACGCCTTCCCAGCCGAAGAAGAGCTGCACGAGGTTGTCGGCCGTCACCAGCATCAGCATGGCGAAGGTGAACAGCGACAGGTAGCCCATGAAGCGCGGCTTCTGCGGGTCCTCGGCCATGTAGCCGATGGAGTAGAGGTGGACCATCGACGAGACGGTGTTGACCACCACCAGCATGACCGCGGTGAGCTGGTCGACGCGCAGCGCCCAGGACAGGTCCAGGCCGCCGCTGCGAATCCAGCTCATCAGCTCGATCGTGCGGGGATGGCCGCCGACGGCGACGTCGAAGAACAGCACCCAGGACAGGACCGCGGAGAGCAGGACGGCACCGGTGGTGACGAACTGTGCGGCGCGGTCGCCCACGGTGTGCGGCCCGGCGACGACGTGATGGTCGTCGTGCCCATCGTCATGATGCGCATCATCGTGATGCTCGTCGTGAGCGTGCGCACCGTGCCCATGGGCGTCGTGGCCATGACCGTGGTCATGCCCATGGTGATCGTGGCCGCCGGCATGCGCCGGCTCCGCCTTCGGCCCGCCGAACAGGGCGATGGAACCCGCGACGAGGAACGCCAGGAGCGGGAGGAATACGACAAGGACTTCCATGGCGCTGCCTTAGCCCCTCATCAGATTGATGTCTTCGACCCGGATGGAGCCGCGGTTGCGGAAGTACACCACCAGGATGGCGAGACCGATGGCCGCCTCGGCGGCGGCGACGGTCAGGATGATCATGGAGAAGACCTGCCCGACCAGATCGTTCAGGAAGACCGAGAACGAGACCAGATTCAGGTTCACGGCGAGCAGCATCATCTCGATCGACATCAGGATGATGATGACGTTCTTCCGGTTGAGGAAGATGCCGAGGACGCCGAGCGTGAAGATGATGGCCGAGACCGTCAGATAATGCCCGAGACCGATTTCCATGATCACACGCCCTCCCCGGTCGGCACCTTGCGGATGGCGACCACGTCCTCGCGCCGACGGGCGAGCTGGGAGCCGATGTTCTGCTTCCGGACACCCTCGCGCTGACGCAGGGTCAGGACGATGGCGCCGATCATGGCGATCAGCAGCACGATGCCCGACGCCTGGAACAGATAGACGTAGTGGGTGTAGATCAGCTGACCGAGCTGCTCGGTGTTGGTCGCACCGGGCATCGCCGCAACCGGCGCCGAGGCGGCCTTCTCCGCGGCCGGCGCGATGATCCAGCCGCCGAGAACGGCGGCCAGTTCGGCCAGCAGGATGAGACCGATCAGCCCGCCGATCGGCAGGTACTGGAGCGCGCCCGCCCGCAGCTCGCGGAAGTTGATGTCGAGCATCATCACCACGAACAGGAACAGCACCGCGACCGCGCCCACATAGACGATCACCAGGATCATCGCGATGAACTCGGCCCCGAGCAGCACGCACAGGCCGGCGGCCTGGAAAAAGGCCAGGACCAGATAAAGGACCGAATGAACCGGATTCCGCGCCGAGATGACCATCACACCGGAGGCCACCAGCAGCGCAGCAAAGACGTAGAAGGCGATGCCTTGAACAATCATCGTTATCCCCGTTTCCGCTTACCGCACTGCAAAGACTTACCGGTACGGCGCCTCGGCCGCGAGGTTCTGGGCGATTTCCGCTTCCCAGCGGTCGCCGTTCGCCAGCAGCTTCTGCTTGTTGTAGAAAAGCTCTTCACGGTTCTCGGTGGAGAACTCGAAGTTCGGCCCCATCACGATGGCGTCCACCGGGCAAGCCTCCTGGCAATAGCCGCAGTAGATACACTTCGTCATGTCGATGTCGTAACGCGTGGTGCGGCGGCTGCCGTCCTCACGCGGTTCGGCCTCGATGGTGATGGCCAGGGCCGGACACACCGCCTCGCACAGCTTGCAGGCGATGCAGCGTTCCTCGCCGCCGGGATACCGGCGCAGGACGTGCTCGCCGCGGAAGCGGGGGCTGATGGGGCCCTTTTCGAACGGGTAGTTCAGGGTCACCTTGGGCTTGAACATGTAGCGCAGGGTGAGCCCGAGGCCGCCCAAAAGTTCGGTCAGGAACAGGCTGCGCGCCGCACGATCGAGGAACGCCATGGCCTCTTCGTCTCCTTCCTAGCGGGCGCCCCGTTCCGGGTAGCGCCCGCGCTTTCTCTTTGAAACTCGATCCGATGGTCCGTTCAGGCGCCGGTCATTTCGGCAGCCAGCCGAACGTCACCAGCACGCCGGCCGTCAGCACGACCCACAGCAGCGAGAACGGCAGGAACACCTTCCAACCCAGACGCATCAGCTGGTCGTAGCGGTAGCGCGGCATGGTCGCGCGGACCCACACATAGACGAACAGGCAGAAGGCGATCTTCAGGGCGAACCAGATCGGGCCGGGGATCCACGTGAAGGGCGCGAACGGCAGCGGCGGCAGCCAGCCTCCCAGGAACAGGATGCTGGTCATCGCGCTCATCAGGATCATGTTGGCGTATTCGCCAAGGAAGAAGAGCGCGAAGGGGGCCGAGCTGTATTCCACCATGAAGCCGGCCACCAGCTCCGACTCGCCTTCCGGCAGGTCGAAGGGCGACCGGTTGGTTTCCGCCAGCGCCGAGATGAAGAAGATGACGAACATCGGCAGCAGCGGGATGGCGAACCAGATCGTCTCCTGCGCCTCGACGATCTTCGTCAGGTTCAGCGAGCCGACGCAGAGCAGGACGGAGATGATGACGAGGCCCATCGAGACCTCGTAGGACACCATCTGCGCCGCCGAGCGCAGCGCGCCGAGGAAGGCGTAGCGCGAGTTCGACGCCCATCCGGCCATCACGATGCCGTACACGCCCAGCGACGAGATCGCGAACAGGTACAGGATGCCGACGTTGATGTCGGCCAGCACCATGCCGTAGTCGAAGGGAATGACCGCCCAGGCGACCAGCGCCAGGAAGAAGGTCAGCATCGGCGCCAGATAGAACACGAAGCGGTTCGCGCCGACCGGCAGGATCTGCTCCTTCGCGAACAGCTTCAGGCCGTCCGCGAACGGCTGCAGAAGCCCGAACGGGCCGACGATGTTCGGTCCCTGGCGGAGCTGCATGGCGCCCATGATCTTACGCTCGGCGTAGGTCATGAAGGCCACGGCCACCAGGAGCGGCACGACGATCGCCAGGATCTTGAGGACGATGATGATCAGCGGCAGAAGGAAGCCGCTCCAGAACTCAGCCATGGGTACCGGTCCTCTCCTGAGCGCTCTCGGCGGGCTTCACAAACGTCTCGGCGCAACGAGCCATGGTCACCGAGGCGCGGCTGATCGGATCGGTCATGTAGTAGTTCGCGACCGACGAGAAGAAGGGCGAGTCGTCGACCAGTCCTTCCACGCCGAACGGCGCCCAGGGGGCCGGCGTGACCGTGCCGACCGCCGCGAAGACCGGGTTGACCTCGGCCAGACGGCGACGGATCTGCGTCAGGCTGTCGTAGGGCAGCTTTTGGCCGAGCTGTTCCGACAGGGCGCGCAGGATCTTCCAGTCCTCCCGCGCCTCGCCGGGCGGGAAGGTGGCGAGACGCGCCTGCTGCGGGCGGCCCTCGGTGTTGACGTAGAGGGCGTTCTTCTCGGTGTAGGCTGCACCCGGCAGGATGACGTCGGCGCGGTGGGCGCCCTTGTCGCCGTGGTGGCCCTGGTAGACCACGAAGGCGTTGCCGAGCGCGGCGGTGTCGATCTCGTCGGCGCCCAGCAGGTACACCACGTCGATCTCGCCCTTCCCTGCCCCCTCGACGATGCCGGCGGTGCCGCGACCGCCCTCGCCCGGCAGGAAGCCGATGTCGAGACCGCCAACGCGGGACGCCGCCGTGTGCAGCACGTTGAAGCCGTTCCAGCCGTCCTGAACCACGTTGAAGGTCTCGGCCAGCTTGCGCACCGCGGCCTGGACGGCGGCGCCGTCCTTGCGGCGGAAGGCACCGGCGCCGAGGATGACCATCGGGTTCTTGGCGCCGCGCAGCGCGTCGGCGAAGGCGTGCGTGCCGTCGACGAGCTGCTGCAGGGCTTCGGTGCCCGTGCCGAGATGGCTATACGGGTAGGTCAGCTCGCGGGCCTCGCCGATCACCGCGACCTTCAGGCCACCCATCAGGTAGCGCTTGCGGATGCGGGCGTTGACGATGGTGGCTTCCCAACGCGGGTTGGTGCCGACCAGCAGGATGACGTCCGCCCGCTCGATCCCGGCGATGCCGCTGTTGAACAGGTAGCCCGCACGGGACGACGTGTCGAACAGGGCGCCGTCCTGGCGGCAGTCGATGTTGGCGGAGCCGAGGCCCGCCATCAGCTCCTTGAGCGCCAGCATGGACTCGGTGTCGGCCAGATCGCCGGCGATCGCGGCGATGCGGTTGCCCGGAACACCCTTGACCTTGGCGGCGACGGCCTGGAAGGCCTCGGCCCAGGTTGCCGGCTGGAGCTTGCCGTCCTTGCGGACGTAGGGGCGGTCGAGACGCTGGCGCTTCAGCCCGTCATAGGCGAAGCGGGTCTTGTCGGCGATCCACTCCTCGTTGACGTCCTCGTTGACGCGCGGCAGGACGCGCATCACCTCGGGGCCGCGGGTGTCGACCCGGATGTTCGAGCCGACCGCGTCCAGCACGTCGACCGTCTCGGTCTTGCGCAGCTCCCACGGACGGGCCGTGAAGGCGTAGGGCTTGGACAGCAGCGCGCCCACCGGACAGACGTCGGCGAGGTTGCCCGACAGCTCCGACCCGATGGCCTTCTCGACGAAGGTGGTGATTTCCATGTGCTCGCCGCGGTTCACCGCGCCGAGGTCGGGAACGCCGGCGATCTCGTTCACGAAGCGGATGCAGCGCGTGCAGTGGATGCAGCGCGTCATCTCGGTCCGGATCAGCGGCCCCATGTACTTGTCCTGGACGGCGCGCTTGTTCTCGCCGTAGCGGCCACGGTCGAAGCCGTAGGCCATCGCCTGGTCCTGGAGATCGCACTCGCCGCCCTGGTCGCAGATCGGACAGTCCAGCGGGTGGTTGATCAGCAGGAACTCCATGACGCCCTTGCGGGCCTTGTGCACGAGCTCGGTGTTGGTCTTGACGACCATCCCGTCGCCGCAGGGCATGGCGCAGGCGGCCACCGGCTTCGGCGCGCGCTCCATCTCCACGAGGCACATGCGGCAGTTCGCCGGCACGCTCAGACGTTCGTGGTAGCAGAAGCGCGGGATCTCGATGCCCAGCTGTTCGCAGGCCTGCAGGATCGAGGTGCCCGGCTCGACTTCGATCTCGATCCCGTCGATGGTGAGTTTCGGCATGGGAAACCGGGCTCCTTACTCGGCCGCCAAGGACTTGGCGGCGTTGCGATAGTCGAGGATGCGGCGCTCGACCTCCGGCCGGAAATGCCGGAACAGGCCCTGGATCGGCCAGGCCGCGGCATCGCCGAGCGCGCAGATGGTGTGCCCCTCGATCTGCTTGGTGACCTCCAGCAGCATGTCGATTTCCTCGACCCGCGCGTTGCCGGTCACCATGCGCTGCATGATGCGGTTCATCCAGCCGGTGCCCTCGCGGCACGGCGTGCACTGGCCGCAGCTCTCATGGGCGTAGAACTGGGACAGGCGGGCGATGGCCTTCACCACGTCGGTGGACTTGTCCATCACGATCACCGCCGCGGTGCCCAGGCCGGACCGCACGTCGCGCAGGCTGTCGAAGTCCATCAGGACCGTGTCGCAGATCGACTTCGGCAGCAGCGGCACCGACGAGCCGCCGGGGATGATCGCCAGCAGGTTGTCCCACCCGCCGCGCACGCCGCCGGCGTGCTTCTCGATCAGCTCCTTCAGCGGAATACCCATCTCCTCTTCCACGTTGCACGGCTTGTTGACGTGCCCGGAGATGCAGAAGAGCTTGGTGCCGGTGTTCTTCGGACGGCCGAGACCGGCAAACCACGCCGCACCGCGGCGCAGGATGGTCGGAACCACCGCGATGGACTCGACGTTGTTCACCGTGGTCGGGCAGGAATAGAGACCGGCCTGGGCGGGGAACGGCGGCTTGTTGCGCGGCTGGCCCTTCTTGCCCTCGATGGACTCGATGAGCGCCGTCTCCTCGCCGCAGATGTACGCGCCCGCGCCGCGGTGGATGTAGATGTCGTAGTCGTAACCGGTACCGCAGGCGTTCTTGCCGATCAGCCCCGCCTCGTACGCCTCGTCGATGGCGCGCTGGACGTTGGAGCCTTCGTTGTAGAACTCGCCGCGGATGTAGATGTAGCAGGCGGACGCGCCGATGGCGAAACCGGCGATCAGGCAGCCTTCGATCAGCTTGTGCGGATCGTGGCGCAGGATGTCGCGGTCCTTGCAGGTGCCCGGCTCGCCCTCGTCGGCGTTGATGACGAGGTAGACCGGCTTGTCCGTCACGTTCTTCGGCATGAAGGACCACTTCATGCCGGTCGAGAAGCCGGCGCCGCCGCGCCCGCGCAGGCCGGACTCCTTGACCTGCTCAATGATCCATTCCTTGCCCTGGGCGATCAGGGCCTTGGTGTTGTCCCAGTCACCACGCTTCCGGGCGGCGTCCAGGCCGAAGCTCTGGTAGCCGTACAGGTTGGTGAAAATGCGGTCCTCGTCGCGAAGCATCGCATCCCCCTCAATCGGCCGTGGTGGTGAAGGCCTTCAGAGTCGTCGGGCCGCCCACCGGTTCGGAGGACTGCCGGCCGATCTGCGAGCCGTGCTTGGGGACCTCGCCGCCCTTGAGGGCGTCGATGATCTTTTCCATGTGTTCCGGGCTGACGTCTTCATAGTAGTCGTCGCCGATCTGGACCACCGGCGCGTTGACGCAGGCGCCCGAGCATTCGACCTCGCGCAGCGTGAACTGGCCGTCGGCCGTCGTCTCGCCGACACCGATGCCCAGCTTGCGCTCGCAGGTGTGCACGATGTCGTCCGACCCGCGCAGCCAGCACGGCGTGGTCGTGCAGACCTGGATGACGTGCTTGCCGACCGGGGTCTTGTTGTACATCGTGTAGAAGGTCGCGACCTCGTACACGCGGATGCGCGGCATGCCGAGCAGGTCGGCCACGGCGTCCATGGCGACGCGCGGCAGCCAGCCCTCGCTCTGGCGCTGGGCCAGATCGAGCAGCGGCATGCAGGCGCTGGCCTGCTTGCCCGCCGGGTACTTCGCGATGATGGCCTTTGCCCGTTCCAGATTTTCCGGAGTGAAGGCGAAGGAGGCCGGCTCCTTGGCCGGGTCGTGAGCCGGGGCGCTCATCGGTCAATTTCTCCGAACACGATGTCCATGGACGCGATGTTGGCCACCGCGTCGGCCAGCATGTGGCCCTTCGACATGAAGTCGAGGCCCTGCAGGTGGGCGAAGCCCGGCGCGCGGATCTTGCAGCGGTACGGCTTGTTCGTGCCGTCCGAGACCAGATACACGCCGAACTCGCCCTTCGGCGCCTCGATGGCGGTGTAGGTTTCGCCCGCCGGGACGTGGAAGCCCTCGGTGAAGAGCTTGAAGTGATGGATCAGCGCTTCCATCGACCGCTTCATCTCGCCGCGCGGCGGCGGGGAGACCTTGCGCTCCTCCGCGCGCACCGGGCCTTCGGGAAGCTCCTTCAGGCACTGGCGGATCATGCGGTTGGACTGGCGCATCTCCTCCATGCGGACGAGGTAGCGCGCCCAGCAGTCGCCGGTCAGGCCGACCGGCACGTCGAAGTCCATGCGGTCGTAGACTTCGTAGGGCTGCGACTTGCGCAGGTCCCAGGCGACGCCCGAACCGCGCAGCATCGGGCCGGTGAAGCCCCAGTTGAACGCCTCTTCCTTGGTGACGACGCCGATGTCGACGGTCCGCTGCTTGAAAATGCGATTGTTCGTCAGCAGATTGTCAATGTCGTCAACAAACTTCGGGAAGCGCTCCGTGAACTCCCAGATGTCGTCGGTCAGGCCAGCGGGCAGATCCCAGGCGACGCCGCCGGGACGGAAGTAGTTCGCATGCAGGCGCGCACCGCACACACGCTCGTAGAACTCCATGAGGATCTCGCGTTCCTCGAAGCCCCACAGCGCCGGCGTGATCGCGCCGACGTCGAGCGCGCCGGTGGTGATCGACAGGATGTGGTTCAGGATGCGCGTGATCTCGGAGAAGAGGACGCGGATGTACTGGGCGCGCAGCGGCGCCTTGATCTGCAGCAGGTTCTCGATGCCGAGCACATAGGCGTGCTCCATGCACATCGGGCTGACGTAGTCCAGGCGGTCGAAATACGGAACGGCCTGCAGATAGGTCTTGTACTCGATCAGCTTCTCGGTGCCGCGGTGCAGCAGGCCGATGTGCGGGTCGCAGCGCTCGACGACCTCGCCGTTCAGCTCCATCACCAGACGCAACACGCCGTGGGCCGCAGGGTGCTGCGGCCCGAAGTTCATGGTGTAGGGCTTGATCTGGGTCTTGCCGCCGGACTGGCCGGCGGAGGGGTGTGCGGACGTGGCGATGGTCACGGCTTGCTCCCGGTGTCAGGGGCCTGGGCCTTCTCGTCGCCGGGCAGCATCACGTTCGTCATGCCTTCCCAGGGCGACAGGAAGTCGAAGCTGCGGAAATCCTGCGTCAGGCGGACGGGTTCGTAGACGACGCGCTTCTGGTCCTCGTCGTAGCGGCACTCGACATAGCCCGTCATCGGGAAGTCTTTGCGCAACGGGTGACCTTCGAAACCGTAATCGGTCAGGATGCGGCGCAGGTCCGGATGGTCGGAGAAGAAGATCCCGAACATGTCCCAGGTTTCACGCTCGAACCAGCCCGCCGCGTTGTACACCGGCACGGCCGAAGCCACCGGGGTGTCCTCGTCGGTCGTGACCTTCACGCGGAGGCGCCGATTGTGCTTGTAGCTCAAAAGGATGTAGACGACCTCGAAGCGTTCCTCCCGCTCCGGCCAATCCACAGCGGTGACGTCGAGCAGCTGCTCGAACGAGCAGGTCGGATCGTCGCGCAGGAAGGTGAGCGACTTGATGAGCGAGGGCCGGCGGACGGTCACCATCAGCTCGCCAAGCTTCAGCTCGACCTTCAGGACGTCATCGCCGAGCGTCGCGGCGATATGGTCCCCAAGTTCCTTCAACGCCTGTTCGGACATGGCCAGGACCTGCCTTTTTCTTATTCAGCGAGCGATGCGGTTGCCGCGCCGGATCTTCTTTTGGAGTTGCAGAATGCCGTAGACCAGCGCTTCCGCGGTCGGAGGACAGCCCGGCACATAGATATCGACCGGAACGATCCGGTCGCAGCCGCGCACCACCGAGTAGGAATAGTGATAGTAGCCGCCGCCGTTGGCGCAGGAGCCCATCGAGATCACCCAGCGCGGTTCCGGCATCTGGTCATAGACCTTGCGCAGCGCGGGGGCCATCTTGTTGGTCAGCGTGCCGGCCACGATCATGCAGTCGGACTGGCGTGGGCTGGGGCGCGGAATGACGCCGAAGCGGTCCAGGTCGTACCGGCTCATGTAGGCGTGGATCATCTCCACCGCGCAGCAGGCCAGACCGAAGGTCATCGGCCACAGGGAACCGGTGCGGGCCCAGGCGAGCACGTCCTCGTACTTCGCCGTGATGAAGCCCTTTTCCTGGATCTCCTCGGTGACCGCGCGGAGATAGGCGTCCTGTTCCGGTCCGGGCGGAATCGGCGCCAGCTTGGCAGCCTCTACTCCCATTCCAGAGCTCCTTTCTTCCACTCGTAAATGAAGCCGATGGTCAGGATCCCCAGGAACACAATCATCGACCAGAAGCCGAACAGGCCGATGTCCCCGAGCGCCACGGCCCACGGGAACAGGAAGGCGACCTCGAGGTCGAAGATGATGAAGAGGATGGAGACCAGGTAAAACCGCACGTCGAACTTCGTGCGGGCGTCCTCGAACGGCTCGAAGCCGCACTCGTAGGGGGAGAGCTTCTCCGAATCCGGATTCTTCGGGCTGATGACGTAAGACGCGCCAACCATCACCACGGCCAGCGCGATACCGATCAACAGGAACACCAGGATCGGAAGGTACTCAATGATCAGCGGGTTGGTCACCGCGGTCCTCCCATAAGCCCACGCCACGATCGCCGGTACGGCCCGTAATCGGCCGACGCGCGGTGTCGTGGCTGGAATGCCTTGGATTAGCCCATCAGACGGGCCGGAATATATGACGAGAGCGTGATCAAGGAAAGCGCTTTGAATCGCTTTCGGCCAACGAATCCACTCTGCGGAAATGAGCGGATGTCCTTGGTATTACCAAACTTTTTAAATGACCCTTCTCTCTATCCGGCTTATCGGATATGCGGGTCGAGCTAACCGGATATAGGGATCACGAGCCCGTCGGTAAAGCCGCGAACGCTTCGTTTTCAATACGAAAAGGAGAGAGGAGATGATGGGAGAATGGCGCGAGTGACGGGACTTGAACCCGCGGCCTCCGGCGTGACAGGCCGGCGCTCTAACCAACTGAGCTACACCCGCGCAACGCGGCGACATCAACTGCGCAGAACAAGCGTCCGTGTCAGGGGGCGCAGCGCAGTGTCCAGGGCAGTCGCCCATCGCCGATGGGCGGTTTCTATCCGCCCGACGCATCGCCTGTCAATCACGAATTTGAAAAGTGCCGGTCCGGATGGCCGGGCGCGCTGGTGGGCGATGAGGGTTTCGAACCCCCGACCCTCTCGGTGTAAACGAGATGCTCTACCGCTGAGCTAATCGCCCGCGCCGCGCCAATGCCCGAACGTTCCGCTCAGACAAAAGCAAAGCCGGCCAGCGGGTGCTGACCGGCGCGCACTATGCCCGGATTGACTCGGCCGTTCAAGACGTCATCACTTCAGACCGTCCTTCAGCGTCTTGCCCGGCTTGAACTTGGGCTGTTTCGACGCGGGGATGGCGATCTTCTCGCCGGTGCGCGGGTTCCGGCCCTCGCTGGCGGCGCGCTCGGACACCGCGAAGGTGCCGAAGCCGACCAGGCGGACCTCCTCGCCGTTCTTCAACGAGTCGGCGATGCCATCAAAAACCGCATCGACCGCCTTGGTCGCATCAGTTTTAGACAAACCCACAGCATCGGCGACGTGCGCCACCAGATCGTTTTTGTTCACTTACTTCCCCCCTTCCCGCTTCGGCAAAGAAAATGGAAGCAAAGCCGCCCAATGACTTCGCGCTTTCAAACGATAAACGCGACATCGCCCGCCCGTCAATTGCAGACGGGCGGGCGATGCGACGCGCGATGGCGCTTTAACGGCGCTTTAAACGCCGGACGGGATCAGTGACGCAGCACCTCGCCGCCGCCGTCGGGCTGCGGCTTGGCGACCGCCGGCTCGACCGCTTCCGGCTCCTTCCACTCGATCGGCTCGACTGCGCGGACCAGGGCGTGCTTCAGGACGTCGTCCACCGTGCTGACCGGGATGATCTCCAGCCCGCGCTTCACGTTGTCCGGGATCTCAGCGAGATCCTTCTCGTTGTCCTTCGGGATCAGCACATGCTTGAGGCCGCCGCGCAGAGCGGCCAGCAGCTTCTCCTTCAGGCCGCCGATCGGCAGCACACGGCCGCGCAGGGTGATCTCACCGGTCATCGCCACATCCTTGCGGACCGCGATGCCGGTGAGGACCGACACGATCGAGGTGATCATCGCCACGCCGGCCGACGGACCGTCCTTCGGGGTGGCGCCTTCGGGCACGTGGACGTGGATGTCCCGCTTCTCGAAGAGCGTCGGCTTGATGCCGAAGGCGGTGGCGCGCGACTTGACGTAGCTCTCGGCCGCCTGCACCGACTCCTTCATGACGTCGCCGAGCTTGCCGGTGGTGGTCACCCGGCCCTTGCCGGGCAGGGCAACCGCCTCGATGGAGAGCAGCTCGCCGCCGACTTCCGTCCAGGCCAGACCGGTGGTCACGCCCACCAAGTCCTCAAGCTCCGCCTCGCCGAAGTGGAAGCGGCGGACACCGGCGTACTTGTCGAGGTTCCGGCGGGTGACCGAGACCTTGGCGCCGGCGGAGCCCTTCATCAGGATCTCCTTCACGGCCTTGCGGCAGAGGTTGGCGATCTCGCGTTCCAGGCTCCGGACGCCGGCTTCCCGCGTGTAGTAGCGGATCAGGTCACGCAGCGCGTCGTCGGAGATGGCGAACTCGCCCTTCTTGAGGCCGTTGGCCTCCACCTGCTTCTCGATCAGGTGGCGCTTGGAAATCTCGACCTTCTCATCCTCGGTGTAGCCGGCGACTCGGATGATCTCCATGCGGTCCAGCAGCGGCTGCGGCATGCGCATCGTGTTGGCCGTGCAGACGAACATCACGTCCGACAGATCGTAGTCGACCTCCAGGTAATGGTCGTTGAAGGTGCCGTTCTGCTCGGGGTCGAGGACCTCCAGCAGGGCCGACGACGGGTCGCCGCGCCAGTCGGCGCCGAGCTTGTCGATCTCGTCCAGCAGGAACAGCGGGTTGGACGACTTCGCCTTCTTCATGCCCTGGATGACCTTGCCGGGCATCGAGCCGATGTAGGTGCGCCGGTGGCCGCGGACCTCGGCCTCGTCCCGCACGCCGCCGAGCGACATGCGCACGAAGTTGCGGCCCGTGGACTTGGCGATCGACTTGCCGAGCGAGGTCTTGCCGACGCCGGGCGGCCCGACGAGGCAGAGGATCGGCCCCTTCACCTTGTTCATACGGTTCTGGACCGCGAGATACTCGAGGATGCGTTCCTTGACCTTCTCCAGGCCGTAATGGTCGGCGTCGAGGATCT
Source organism: Azospirillum brasilense (assembly GCF_007827815.1). Taxonomy (GTDB): domain Bacteria; phylum Pseudomonadota; class Alphaproteobacteria; order Azospirillales; family Azospirillaceae; genus Azospirillum; species Azospirillum brasilense_C. The sequence goes on along the minus strand of NZ_VITH01000007.1, from coordinate 251,567 downwards.
TCTGCGCGAGCTTCAGGTCCTTCTTCACCTTGGTGCGCTTCTTCCACGGAATGGACAGCATCCAGTCCAGGTAGTTGCGCACCACCGTCGCCTCGGCCGACATCGGGCTCATGGAACGCAGCTTCTTCAGCTCGGCCAGGGCCTTGTCGCGGGCTTCCTTGGAGAAGCGGGTCTTGTTGATCTTCTCTTCCAGCTCGGCCGACTCGTCGCGGCCGTCCTCGGTCTCGCCGAGTTCCTTCTGGATCGCCTTGAGCTGTTCGTTGAGGTAGTACTCGCGCTGGGTCTTCTCCATCTGCCGCTTGACGCGGTTGCGGATGCGCTTTTCCACCTGCAGGACGCCGATCTCGCCTTCCATGAAGGCATAGACCCGCTCCAGCCGCTCCGACACCGTGGCGCATTCCAGGAGCTGCTGCTTCTCCGGAATCTTCAGCGCGAGGTGGGAGGCGACGGTGTCCGCCAGCTTGCCCGGCTCCTCGATCTGGTTGATCGAGACCAGGACCTCCGGCGGGATTTTCTTGTTGAGCTTGATGTACTGCTCGAACTGCGAGACGACGGCCCGTCCCAGCGCCTCAAGCTCCTGGCTTTCCCCGACCTTCTCCTCGACGAGGTCGGCGTGGGCCTGGAAGAAATCCTCGTTCTCGGCGAACTTGGTGATGGACGCGCGCTGGCCGCCCTCCACGAGCACCTTCACCGTTCCGTCGGGCAGCTTCAGCAGCTGCAACACGGTCCCAACGGTGCCGACGCTGTAGATATCGGCCGGCGTCGGATCGTCCTGCGCGGCGTTCTTCTGGGTGACGAGAAGGATCTGCTTGTCGTCCTTCATCACGTCTTCCAGGGCGCGCACGGATTTCTCGCGGCCGACGAAAAGAGGCACGATCATGTGGGGGAAAACCACGATGTCGCGGAGCGGCAGGACCGGATAGAGGGCACCACGAGGGATTTCGAACATTGATTGGGCCTCTTTCATTGGGACGCCGTCAGCCCGGGATGGGCCTGGGAAGACCCCCGCCTCGGGGGATGAGCACAGGGATCGAAAACCGGCACTTTTTCTAACGTGGCACAGCCATAGCCCCCCTTCAAGGGCCAGAACCCCAATTCCGTATGGCGGTGCGGCATGCCGGTCCGGCCGCGCCGCGGCCCGGCCGGCGCCCCAAATGTCCGCAAATGCCGGAAACGACGAAGGGCGCCCAAAGGCGCCCTTCCCCGTATCCGATGCTGATCGGCCGTGACAACCTCAGGCACCCGGTGCCTGCTGCTCCCCGCGGCGCTCGGCGTGGACGTAGAGCGGCTTGGCCCGCCCCTCGACCACCTCCTTGTTGACCAGGATGCTCTCCACCCCGGACAGGCCGGGCAGGTCGAACATCGGGTCGAGCAGGATCGACTCCATGATCGACCGCAGGCCGCGCGCGCCGGTCTTCCGCTGGATCGCCTTGTGGGAGATCGTGCGCAGGGCGTCGTCGGAGAATTCCAGACGGACGTCTTCCATCTCGAACAGGCGCTGGTACTGCTTGACCAGGGCGTTCTTCGGCTTGGTGAGGATCTCGACCAGGGCCGACTCGTCCAGATCGGCCAGCGTGGCAACCACCGGCAGACGGCCGATGAACTCGGGGATCAGGCCGAACTTCAGCAGATCCTCGGGCTCGACCTCGCGCAGGATGTCACCGGTCGAGCGCTCGTCCGGACCACGGACGTCGGCGCCGAAGCCAATCGACGTGCCCTTGCCGCGCTGCGCGATGATCTTGTCCAGCCCGGCGAAGGCGCCGCCGCAGATGAACAGGATGTTGCTGGTGTCGACCTGCAGGAACTCCTGCTGCGGGTGCTTGCGGCCGCCCTGCGGGGGCACGGAGGCGACGGTGCCTTCCATGATCTTCAGCAGGGCCTGCTGCACGCCCTCGCCCGACACGTCGCGGGTGATCGACGGATTGTCGGACTTCCGGCTGATCTTGTCGACCTCGTCGATGTAGACGATGCCGCGCTGCGCCCGCTCGACGTTGTAGTCGGCGGCCTGGAGCAGCTTGAGGATGATGTTTTCGACGTCCTCACCGACATAGCCCGCCTCGGTCAGGGTCGTGGCGTCGGCCATGGTGAAGGGAACGTCGATGATCCGGGCGAGCGTCTGGGCGAGCAGCGTCTTGCCGCAGCCGGTAGGGCCGACCAGCAGGATGTTGGACTTCGCCAGTTCGACGTCGTTGTGCTTCGTGCCGTGCGCCAACCGCTTGTAATGGTTGTGCACCGCAACAGAAAGGACCCGTTTCGCGTGATGCTGGCCGATCACGTAATCGTCCAGTACCGCATGGATGTCGCGCGGGGTCGGCACGCCGTCGCGGGACTTCACGAGGGTCGTCTTGTTCTCCTCGCGAATGATGTCCATGCACAGCTCGACGCATTCATCGCAGATGAACACCGTCGGACCGGCAATCAGCTTGCGGACCTCGTGCTGGCTCTTGCCGCAAAAGGAGCAGTAGAGCGTGTTCTTCGAATCGCCGCTGCTGGACTTGCTCATCGGTACTCCGTCATCTCGCGGGGGACTGATCCGTATACCCTGTCAACCGCCTTCGGCGTCCCCCGACGCCGGTCCTTTCAAAGGTTGTCACGGGGAAGGCCCGCGACAAGGTTAACGCATCCGCTCACTCATCCTTCGAACCCGATCCATCGGACCGGTTCCCCATCATTCAACAACAGGGAACCGGCGCAATCAATCATTAGTTCGCGCGTGCCCTCAGGCGGCGCTGCCGTCGCCGACCGAGCCGGGGCGCTTTTCCACGACCTCGTCGATCAGGCCGAAGGCCTTGGCCTCTTCCGGCGACATGAACTTGTCACGCTCCATGGCCGCCTCGATGGTGTCGAGCGACTGGCCGGTGTGCTTGACGTAGATGTCGTTGAGGCGCGAACGCAGCTTCAGGATCTCCTGGGCCTGGATCTCGATGTCCGAGGCCTGGCCCTGGGCGCCGCCCGACGGCTGGTGGATCATGATCCGGCTGTTGGGCAGCGAGAAGCGCTTGCCCGGCGCGCCGGCGGCGAGCAGGAGCGAGCCCATCGAGGCCGCCTGCCCCATGCACACCGTCGACACCTGCGGACGGATGTACTGCATGGTGTCGTAGATGGCGAGGCCGGCCGAGACGTAGCCGCCCGGCGAGTTGATGTAGAGCGCGATGTCCTTGCTCGGGTTTTCCGATTCCAGGAACAGCAGCTGCGAGCAGATCAGGCTGGCGACGGCGTCGTTCACGCCACCGATCAAGAAGATGATCCGTTCCTTCAGCAGGCGCGAGTAAATATCGTACGCTCGTTCGCCCCGGTTGGTCTGCTCGATGACCATCGGGACCAGAGCATTCATCTTCGGTTCGAAGTCGTACATGGTGGTCTTCCCTGCTCCCGCAGCTCGGTTAGTCGTCTGAGCAGTCTACATATAGGAATGGAAAGGGGCGACCGGTAGGCCGCCCCTCAACCTTTCTGACGTCAGGCCGCCTCGGCCTCCTCGTCGGGGTCCTTCATAAGCTCTTCGGCGGACACCGGCTTCTCGCTGACCTTGGCCTGGTCCAGGATGTAGTCGACGACCTTGTCCTCGAAGATCGGGGCGCGGAGGTTTTCCAGCGCTTCCCGGTTCTGCTTGAAGAACTCGAACACCTGACGCTCCTGGCCGGGGAAGCGGCGGGCTTCCGCGATCAGGGCGCGGTTGATCTCGTCCTGGGTCACCTGGATGTCGTTGCGGCGGCCGATCTCCGACAGCAGCAGGCCCAGGCGCACGCGGCGCTCGGCGATGCCACGGTACTCGGTCTTCAGCTCCTCTTCCGGCTTGCCGGCGTCCTCACCGGCGGTGCCGTTCTTCAGCTCCTGCTGAAGGCGCTGCCAGATGCCCTCGAACTCAACGTCCACCATGCCCGGCGGGACCTCGAAGGAGTGGGCCTCGGCCAGCTTGTCGAGGAGCTGGCGCTTGACGCGCAGGCGCGACACGTTGGCGTACTCGCTCTTGATGCGGTCGCCGACGGCCTCGCGCAGCTTCTCCAGGCTCTCCATACCGAACTCCTTGGCGAGGTCGTCGTTGACCTCGGCCGGGACGTTCTTGCGGAGTTCCTTGACGTCCACCTCGAACACGGTGTCCGCGCCCTTCAGGCGGTCGTGCGGGTAGTCGGCCGGGAAGGTGACCTTCACCGTGCGGTGCTCGCCGGCCTTGGCGCCGACCAGCTGGTCCTCGAAGCCCGGAACGAACTGGTTGGCGCCCAGTTCCAGCGGGTAGTCCTTGCCGTCCATGCCCGGCAGGGCCTCGCCATCGACCGAACCGGCGAAGTCGATCACGGCGATGTCGCCCTTCTCGGCCGCGCGGTCCTCGGTGACCGGGGCCTGCACCGAATGGGCGGAGGCCAGACGGGTCAGCGCCTCGTCGACGGCCGAGTCCTCGACCGTGGCGACCGGCTTCTCAAGCTCCAGGCCGCTGAGGTCGCCCGGCTCGATGTCCGGCAGAAGCTCGACGCCCATGGTGTAGGACAGGTCGCCGCCGTCCTCGTACTTCTCGACGTTGATCTTCGGCTGCATGGCGATGCGCAGGCCACGCTCGTTCAGCGCCTGGCGCGAGCTGTCGGCGATCGCATCCTCCAGAGCCTCGGCCAGCACGCTGCCGCCGTAGCGCTGCTTGATCACGGCAACCGGCACCTTGCCCGGACGGAAGCCGGGGAGCTGCACCGTCCGGCGCAGCTCTTCGAGCCGGCCCTGCACCTTCTGTTCGATATCCTGGGCGGAAATGACGACCTTGTACTCGCGCTTCAGGCCGTCGGCGCTGGTCTCGGTGATGTTCATCGGAACGAAAGCCTATCTCGTTGTCCGGCCCGGCGGCGCCCGTCCGGGCGGCCCGAAACCGTGTGTTCCCATGCGGTCCAAGCTGTTGCCATGGTGCGGGCGAAGGGACTCGAACCCCCACGACCGAAGTCACCGGAACCTAAATCCGGCGCGTCTACCAGTTCCGCCACGCCCGCAATGGCATAGACAGCCCGCGACGGGTGCGGAACACCCGACGGACTGCCGGCGAAGTCCGCTCTATAGCACAGGGTTCGCGCCGCAAACAGGCAAAATGGGCGCCGTTCCGCACGCCATTGGAGGGTGCGGCGCGAGGGAGCGGGTGCAGGGGCGGATCGACTCACGCGCCCCCCTTGCCCAACGACCGGATCGCGGAGGAGGCGTTGACCCTGCCCTCCCCCCGGTAAGCCTCGTGGTTGGCGTCGATTTCGCCCAGCTTGTAGCGGTAGTTGATCATCATCCCGCAGGACTGCCGAACCCCCTTGGGCGAGCGGTCGCCCAGCCAGTTCAGCCGTTCCATGCGGGCACCGTTGCTGAGGTGGAAGTGGGCGACCGGGTCGAGCGCCCGTGCCGGCGCTGCGCCCGGCCGTTCGCTGCGACGGTCCGACGCGCGCGCGGTCGTCAGGTAATGCGCGCACAGCCGCGTCAGCGGGCCGCGCAGCGACTTCTGAAGCTCCTCGTCGGTGTGCCACTCGGGCAGAGCCAAAGCGCCGGCCAGAACCGGGCGCTCGTCCGCCTCGGTGTCCATGTCCGATTCGCCGGCGCCCGGACGGCCGGCCATGACCTCCGCGATGCGTTCCGCCTCGGGCGGGGTGAGCAGCGAATCACCGCGCTCGGCCAATTCCCGGTCCAGCCAGCGGCGAAAGCCGGGAATCGGCGACAGGGTGGCAAAGCATTTGATGTTGGGAAACTCTCCGGCCAACCCGTCCACCACCCGCTTGATCAGGAAGTTGCCGAAGCTGATTCCCGCCAGCCCGACCTGGGCGTTGGAAATGGAATAGAAGATGGCGCTGTCGGCGCTCTTCGGGTCGCAGACCGGGGCGGAGGGATCGAGCAGCGCCTGGACGTTGTCCGACATACCCTGGACCAGCGCGACCTCGACGAAGATCAGCGGCTCGTTCGGCATGCGCGGGTGGAAGAAGGCGAAGCAGCGGCGGTCGGAATCGAGGCGGTCCTTCAAATCCCGCCAGCCGCTGATCTCGTGCACCGCCTCGTACTTGATGAGCTTTTCCAGCAGCGAGGCCGGGCTGTCCCAGGTGATGCGGCGCATCTCCAGGAAGCCGACGTCGAACCAGTTGCGCAGCAGGCTCTTGAGATCGTCCTCCAGCGCCTGGAGCAGCGGCTCGCCACGGGCCATCTCCATCAGCTCGGCGCGCAGGTCGACCAGGAACTTCACGCCTTCCGGCAGGCCGTTGAACTGGGTCAGCAGCCGCAGCCGGGGCGGCTCCAGCGCGCGGCGCAGGGCGCGCTCGGCATGGCCGCGCGACACCGGGTCGCCCGCCGTCTGAAAGGTCGCCATCGCCTGGTCGACGGCGGCGCGGTCCACGTCGAAGTCACGCGCCAGCATCATCAGGAAGTTGCGCCGCCCCTGCCCGTCCAGCGCCAGATAGGTGCGGCCGAGCTGCGCCGCCCGCGCCCGCGCCGACACCTCGCCGCCGCGGCCCTCCAGGCAGGCTTCGATCTGCTCCTTCAGCCGCTCCGCGTCCTCCTTGGGCAGATTGGCGCGCGGCGCGGCGCCGACCACCCCGCGGGCGGAGGCGGCGATCTCGCGCCAGCCAGCGCGCAGCGTATCCAGGGTGCGGTCAAGCAAGCCCGGCGGCGTTCCCGCCCCGACGACGGGGGGCTGGGCCGGGATGGACCCCATGGGCTTGGTCCCGGCGGGTTTGGTTTCGGGCGTCTCGCTCATACCCAGAGTCTGGCGTGTGGACGCGCTCTCGGCAAGCCATAGCTTGAGCCCGGCCTTAAGAGTAGGTCCCCTGTCCAGGCGTATGTATGCCCCGGGGACGGCCGGTCAGTGCCCGCCCGCCTTCAACCGCTTCAGCACCGCCGGCAGAGCGTCCGGCAGATCCTCGGCGATCAGACCCGGCCCGAACGCGGTCGCCGCCTCGCCGTGCAGCCAGACCGCGGCGCAGGCGGCGTCAAACGCGTCCATCCCCTGGGCGATCAGCCCGAGCGCGATGCCCGCCAACACATCCCCCGACCCGGCGGTCGCCAGATCGGCCGGAGCGTTGGCGTTGACGACGGCCCGCCCATCCGGCGCCGCGACCACCGTGTCGGCGCCCTTCAGAAGAACGACGGCCCCGCTGCGCGCCGCCGCGGCGCGGGCACGCGTCAGCTTGCCGCCCTCCGCCGCCGCAAGGTCTGGGAAGAGGCGCGCGAACTCGCCCTCGTGCGGGGTCAGCAGGCAGCGCCGGTTCAGCCGGTCAAGCAGGTCGGCGGGCGACTCGGCGAAGCTGGTCAGCGCGTCGGCGTCCAGCACGCAGGCCTTTCCCGCGGCCAACGCGGCGAGGACATGGTCCCGCGTGCCCTGCCCGACTCCGGCGCCCGGCCCCAGCAGCACCGCGTTCCTGCGCGGGTCCGCCAGCAGCGCCGCGAAGGCGGCGCCGTCCGCCACGTCGGTCACGATCAGGCTGGGCGACCCGGCGGCGTAGATCGGCACCGAGTCGGGCGGACAGGCCACCGTGACCAGCCCCGCCCCGGCGCGCAGCGCGCCCCGCGCCGACAGCCGCGCCGCTCCGGTCATCCGCGCCCCGCCCAGCACCAGCGCGTGCCCCCGCGCGTATTTGTGCGCGTCGAGCCGCGGCCAGGGGTAGCGCTGCCGCCACAGGTCGGGGCCGTTCACCAGGATTTGTGGTGCGAGGGCGTCCAGCACGGTGTCGGGAATGCCGATGTCGGCGACCACCACCTCCCCGCAGAGGACCCGGCCGGGCAGCAGCAGATGGCCGGGCTTGCGGCGGAAGAAGGTGACGGTCAGCGCCGCCTGCGGGGCCGCTCCCATCACTTGGCCGCTGTCGCCGTGCAGGCCGCTCGGCACGTCCACGGCGACGACGGTGCGTCCCGCCATCGCCTCGACCACCTCTTTCGCCATTCCGTCGAGCGGGCGGGCCAGCCCGGCTCCGAACAGCGCGTCGATGACCAGGGGATTGCCCTCCAGCAGCCAGGGGTCGGCGGCTTCCACCGGCCCGGTCCAGCGCCCGGCGGCCACCGCCGCGTCGCCGCGCAGGGCGGAGCGCGATCCCAGCAGGGCCAGCCGCACCGGCCAGCCCGCTTCAAGAAGAAGACGCGCGATGACGAAGCCGTCGCCGCCGTTGTTGCCCGGCCCGCACAGCACGACGGTCGGGTGCGGCGCCCAGCGCTCGCAGACCGCACGCACCACCGCGGCCCCCGCCGCCTCCATCAGCACGGGTCCCGGCACGCCGCCCGCCATGGTCAGCGCGTCGGCGCGATACATCTCCGCCACGGAAAGCAGTTCGTCCATCGCCACACCCGCCGCAAAACCGCGTGATCGTCACCCGGCACAATAAGCGCCGCGACGGCCGCAGGATAGCCGGGCACACGGGGAATGGAAGGGTTGGCCGGTCTGGCACGGGACTTGGAAAGGGAGGATGGGGCGATGGATGGGACTCGAACCCACGACCGCTCGGACCACAACCGAGAGCTCTACCAACTGAGCTACCACCGCCACCGGAGGACGGAACGACCCGTCCGAAAAACCCCTGCCACCGTTTCGGTCGATGCAACGCCGGCGAGAATCACCGACGAGACACGCGCATCCGCCGTCTAAGGAGGACTGGGGCGATGGATGGGACTCGAACCCACGACCGCTCGGACCACAACCGAGAGCTCTACCAACTGAGCTACCACCGCCACCGGGGTCGCCTATTTGCCTCAAGGGACGGGGCGGGTCAAGCTCTATTTTCCACCGAAATCATCAATGTGAAAAGACCGCCTTACCCCCTCCGAAAGGGGATGGCTGCGCGGATTGCTTGCAGCGTGTGCACAAATATTGTTCACTTCGCCCTATCCGTTGGCAGTCGCGTGCCGCCCGCGGTGGCATCGGCCCGCTGCGGCCCGGCATCCCACGCAGCTGGATCGCAACCGCTCCGATTGGCACGCAACGTGCTTTACATCGGATTGTCGGCAGAGCCGTGGACGGTGCCTGTCGACGTTGGCACCTCGTACACGAGAGACCCATGAAGAAGATCGAAGCCATCATTAAGCCGTTCAAACTCGACGAAGTGAAGGAAGCCCTTCACGAGGTCGGCATCAAGGGCATCACCGTCACCGAGGCCAAGGGCTTCGGCCGTCAGAAGGGGCACACCGAGCTGTACCGCGGCGCGGAGTATGTGGTCGACTTCCTGCCGAAGGTGAAGATCGAGGTGGTGATGGAGGACTCCCTGGTGGAGCGGGCGATCGAGGCGATCCAGCAGGCCGCCCACACCGGCCGCATCGGCGACGGCAAGATCTTCGTCACCCCCGTGGAAGAAGTTGTCCGCATCCGGACCGGCGAGAAGGGAGGCGACGCGATCTGATCGCGTCCCGAAAACCCGACCACCGGCCAACATGAACCAGCCCCGCCCACAACCGACGCAAAGCCGGCCGACACCGATCGGGCCGACGCAGACCGTCGCAACCGCGAGCGGAACGATCCGTGCGTGGAGGCCCATCCGGGCGCGACTTTTTGTGCTGTCACGTTGTGTGCTTGGGAAAGGCATGACATAACGTCCGCCGCGAGCGCCGTCACCCGCCCCTTGGTCGGTTTGACGCAGCGGGACCCAAACCTCTTAAGCGTGGAAAAAGAGATATGTCCGACATCAGCAAGGTCTTCGACCTGATCAAGGAACACGACGTCAAGTACGTGGACCTCCGCTTCACCGACCCGCGCGGCAAGCTGCACCACACCGCTCAGCACGTCTCGACCATCGACGAGGACGTGTTCGAGGACGGCATCATGTTCGACGGCTCCTCGATCGCCGGTTGGAAGGCGATCAACGAGTCGGACATGATCCTCCAGCTCGACCCGACCACCGCCGTCATGGACCCGTTCTCGGCCCAGCCGACGCTGAACATCCTCTGCGACGTGTACGAGCCGTCGACCGGCCAGCCCTACGCCCGCTGCCCGCGCGGCATCGCGAAGGCCGCCGAGAAGTACATGGCGTCGGCCGGCATCGGCGACACCGCCTACTTCGGCCCGGAAGCCGAGTTCTTCGTCTTCGACGACGTCAAGTTCAAGGTCGAGATGAACAAGGTGTCCTACGAGTTCGACTCGGAGGAAGGCCCGTACACCTCGGACAAGGACTATGAGGACGGCAACCTGGGCCACCGCCCGGGCGTCAAGGGCGGCTACTTCCCGGTCGCTCCGGTCGACAGCGGCTCGGACCTGCGCGCCGAGATGCTGAGCGTTCTCGCCGAGATGGGCGTGCCGGTCGAGAAGCACCACCACGAGGTGGCCGCTTCGCAGCATGAGCTGGGCATCAAGTTCGACACGCTGGTCCGCACCGGCGACAACATGCAGTACTACAAGTACGTCGTGCACAACGTCGCCCACGCCTACGGCAAGACCGCGACCTTCATGCCGAAGCCCGTCTTCGGCGACAACGGCTCGGGCATGCACATGCACCAGTCGATCTGGAAGGAAGGCCAGCCGCTGTTCGCCGGCAACCAGTACGCCGACCTGTCGGAGCTGGCGCTGTACTACATCGGCGGCATCATCAAGCACGCCAAGGCGCTGAACGCCTTCACCAACCCGACGACCAACTCCTACAAGCGTCTGGTCCCGGGCTATGAGGCTCCGGTTCTGCTGGCCTACTCGGCCCGCAACCGTTCGGCCTCCTGCCGCATCCCGTACGTCGCCTCGCCGAAGGGCAAGCGCGTCGAGGTCCGCTTCCCGGATCCGTCGGCCAACCCGTACCTGGCCTTCGCCGCCCTGCTGATGGCCGGTCTGGACGGCATCCAGAACAAGATCCATCCGGGCGAGGCGATGGACAAGAACCTGTACGACCTGCCGGCCGAAGAGCTGGCCAAGGTTCCGACGGTTTGCGGCTCGCTGCGCGAGGCCCTGGACAGCCTGAAGGCCGACAGCGCCTTCCTGCAGAAGGGCGATGTGTTCACCAAGGACATGATCGAGTCCTACATCGACCTGCGCACCGAGGAGCTGCTGGCCTTCGAGACCATGCCGCACCCGATCGAGTACAAGATGTACTACAGCGTTTGATCTAGGCTCTGAAAACACTGGGCTTGTCGCCTCTTCGGCAACGAAGGTGTACCGGCCCGGTGTACCTAGTCAAGAGGCCCCTTAGGGAAACCTGAGGGGTCCTTTTGGTGTTTCTGATACCGTTACGGGTGGAGGGGTGTTCTGCACTCACAGCGACTCGCTGAGAGGCTTCTACGCTTCCCGGCTACATGGGTAGCACCCCATCCCCAGACCGAACCCAGCGACTCTGCAACGGGCTTCCTGAGGCTCTTGCCGGGACTGAGTGGCGAACGCTTCGCCTCGCCCCCATTGGAAGCTGAGGCAACCGCAGATGCAGGGCAGCGCGATTGCCGCAGGAGTCCCTAACTTCCCTACATGGAACCAAGGCCCTCCCGCCCTTTCTGAATGGTCGCTTCAAGAATACCGACTTTTGGGCCGTGTTGTGGTTGATGGTCCGACCTTTCCAAACGGAGTGACCCCCTAAGTTTTTCTATAACGTCCCTGACGGGGGCGGGGGTTCAGCATCACGCTTATTGGAGGCCGCCATGCCTTGTTCCAAAAGGTATGCCGGGGTACTGGGGGCGGCGCTTGTGGGTGCTGGGGGTTTCTGAGGGCGCGTCCAAGCTTCCTTCTTTTGTTGCGCAGGGAGGTCTCACACAGCAATAATCCCTCTGGTCATCGGTGATTGAAGAGGGTTGCCCATAGGGCCCTTCACAAGGCCATACAGCGCGTCTGTGGAATTCGGCTGCTGGTAGCTGAAAGGCCCAAGCGGGCATCCAGAGCGCAGGAAACAAGCCCCAGCGATGACGGCTGGCCGTAACGCTACCTGTTAGTAACGGCGCTATGATCCCATGCATAGACTGACATCAATATGGTTGTGAATGCTGCCCATCTGATACAACCATAGAATACCACCACCCTGAGAGAAGCGAGGCCGCCGAAGGACCAGAGGAAGCCAACAGACCGAAGATCGGACAACCATACAGACCAATACCACCACCCTGAGAGAAGGGGGAAAGGGGGCCTATAGAGGACTATGGATACCTTAAGACAACCAACCACATATAATAACGTTATAACCGTAGATGGCCCTAAGGACCTTAGGACCTTAGGACCTTTAGTCGCTATAGAAGCTATATACCAGACAGCCCAACCACTACCACTCTACAGCCTCGAAGAGCGGGGCTGCAGGACGTTTTCTATGAATGTGTTCGAATACAATTTTTGCGTAGAGCAATCGGAAATATGGATATGAAAGGTACTAAAGCATATGGGAAGGGAGGAAGGCCAATCTTCCTTCGCTTAGGAGGCCGTGAGCGCGAAGCGTGGAGCAAGGCCCTCAAGATAGCAGAAGAGGCAGTAGGCAAGCGCCTCAGCTACAGTGTGTTTGCCCATACTCTTGCTGAGAGTTTCCTTAGGGATGCCGAAGATATAGGCTACCACCACCATGTTTGACTCATTTCCTCTTCCCCCAGAGCCGTCCGAGGACAAGCTGCGGACCCTCTCCAAAGTTGATTGGCTCAGGCAGGCAGGGGCGGCGCTGATGAACGCTCCAGATGCGCCGCTCATGCAGGCCCCAATGCCCCAGCGGGTTCCATAGAATAACTCGACAGGTTGGAAGCCCGGCCCACCGATAGGGGGCAGTACCCTTCAGTGGCTACAGGCACGTTACCCCAGCTTCCCGGCTCCTGCGCTGTCTGGGGGTTCCCAAGCGCCTTATCGGTTCTAACCACCATCTGCCTTGTGGAAATCGACGGTGCCCCGTGGTTCGTGGCCCAGGATGCCGCGGCGGCCCTGGGGCTTTACACAGCCGGGGGAGCGGGCGGTTACACGCGCCACCTTGCCGCCGATGAAAAAATGGTGGTCAAGCGGTCAAACATGGATCGGATGCATGATTGGCCCACGCGGGGCTTTGTGTGCGTCTCTGAGGCCGGTCTTTACAAGCTGGTGATGCGCTCCGACCGTCCCGAAGCCAAGCGGTTCCGCGATTGGGTGGCGCGTGACGTGCTGCCCGCGCCTCAGGCTGACCTCACATGTTGGTATCCGCTTGATAGGTCAGAGGCCCAAGACCATGAACGCTCTGATTACCCTTTCCGCCGTTGAAGGTGAACCCCGCGTACTCGATACCGATCTTGCGGCGGCCCTGGGCCTGTTGAACCCCCGCAAAATACGCACGGACATTATCGAAGCGAACCGGGCCGAACTCGAAGGCTTTGGCCCCCTTTGGAGTGAACGCCTCCAAACCGGCGGACGGCCAGCTACGGCCTTCTATCTGAACGAAGAACAAGCCTTGTTGGTGGCCATGTTCTCCCGCACCGAGAGGGCTAAGGAGGTTCGGGCCGCCTTGGTCCGTGTGTTCGCCGCTTGGCGGAAACGAGGAAGAAAGCAACTAGGCGCACCGGGCGGGAGTGGTTCCCAACCCGGTGCAATCTAAAAAAACAAGCAACCTAGGAGGCAAGTATGAAGGGTAAAAAAGGCCCTCACTTCTTCCTTGTGCTGCGGTTCTGGCGATGGGAAGTGACCATCATCATTAGCCGCTACCCACAAGGGGGCCGCTAGGTTGCTCGAACAGCCTAGCGGTTCCCCTCTAACCTAATACTGAGGGGGGCCGAATGCAAGACACCCTGAAACTCCCTGCCTGGGGGCCTGAAGACCTGAAGGCATGGCGCGGGCGGCTGAAGCTCAAACAGGAAGAGGCCGCCGCGTTGCTGGGTATATCCCGCCGTGCCTATGGTTCACGGGAGCAACCTGGGGCGACCATCAGCCGGGAAACCGTAATGGCCTGCCTCTACATCGAACAGCAACGCAAGGAGGTCGCATGACGCTGAGGGGCCTGCCCCGCTCCGTTGCGCCGTCCCGTTACGGTATACCCAAGCGAGTCGCTTCAGTGAGACAGCCACGCCCAGGCTTTCCGTGTCTTATTTGGGTTGTCTTCTATTCCGATACACTGTATTAAGAGAGGGTCTAGAGGCAAATGAGACACTGAGGCGGGTATCATGGCGGTCTACGGTTATGCGCGGGTCAGCACCTACGATCAGGATTTGACCGTTCAGGTAGAGGCCCTTCGGAATGCGGGCTGCGATGTGATCCGTAAGGAGAAGATCAGCGGCACAAGCCGGAACGGACGGGCCGAACTGGAAACCCTCCTTCAGTTCCTACGCGCTGGCGATACGCTCATGGTTACCCGTATAGACCGTCTCGCCCGCTCCATCGGTGACCTTCAGGATATCGTGCGGGAACTGAGGGCCAAGGGCGGTACACTGAAGGCAACCGATCAACCCATCGACACAAGCACCGCAGCCGGGAAAGCCTTCCTCGATATGCTGGGTGTGTTTGCCGAGTTCGAAACCAACATCCGCCGTGAACGCCAACTGGAAGGCATCGCCAAGGCCAAGGCTGAAGGTGTCTATAAGGGCCGTAAGCCGTCCATTGATGCTGAAGAGGTGCTGTCCCTGAAAGCCCAGGGTGTCGGTGCGTCGGAGATCGCCAAGCGACTCGGGATCGGCCGTGCCAGCGTCTACCGCATCCTTGGTGCCGAGGCGTGATCCAGGGACGGCAGGGGGGTTTAGGAGTCCTAAGGGACCGGAAGATACTCTCGCCCTCCCCTGGCCCCTCTGGAAATAGCACTTCGCAGAATGGGGTTAAAGTGCTGTTGTTTAATTGTTGTTCCGGCCTTTCTTCACGCGGGGAGGTTGTAAACTCCTCCCTCCCTTGTCACCCAGCGGGTTCCAGATGCGAGAGGTCAACGCCGAAATCCAGCCTCTCGATCAGCGCCAAGCGTTCGGGTGCGGAGAGTAGCTTTCCGCCATAGACGCCGTAGGTGATGCCGACGTTGACCACATGACCGGCAAGCTGCCCGTAGAGTGATTTGACAAACGGACGCGCTATCGCCTCTTGGCTTGCGGCTTGCGCTGGGCTTTCTGCCAGTTCAGCCATCTCATCCCGCGCCGAGTGGCTAGAACTGAAGCTTTCGCGAGCCTAATGGTCTGGTCAGCCGTAAGCCGATCAACCCCTCCCGGCCCCGCTGCCGGTAGTGTATCCGGCTCCACATAGAAGCATTGCTTCTTCACCTCATTGAAGTACCCACTAAACAATTTGCTGATTAGCTCGATGTATCTGTATCGCTTTAAGTTTTTCCGCAACTCATCGTCAACGCCATTATCCGCCAAATGCGCAAAAGCACTGACCATTATTGTGTTAATGGAAACGTAATCACTTTTGTCATCACCCTCACCATCCGAATCAATTTTGAACCCGCGCGACTTTTCTATCGCCCTAAGTTCTCCTAGCAGTATGTTTCCACCTACTATATCAGCAGCAACGCGGTGCTTTTCTTTGTGGTCCTTGGGATTGCTGAGCGATCTATAGCGCAACTTACCACTATTTAGAGAAGCAAACTTTGACACTTCCTCTAGGCAGAGAACCGCAATTGCCGTAGCCGACGGGTACCTACGGTGGGAGCGCAGTAGTTGAGCGTCTTGAAGCAGCCTCTCAGCGTTTTCTAATATACCAATACCGACAAGGCCCAGGCTGTCGCCGTCGCTCTGGTCATCGTTTGCCGCCATTGCCGCTCTCCGTTGCCGATAGGACTAGCCCAGGATTAGCCCTACGGCGCCTCTAGGTGGCTCAGATCCGCCCCAAACGTAATATGCTGGATAGCATCAAACTTGTCCTGAGCAGTCAGCAACTTCCCAGCGTAGATGCCGGTTACGCCGGGTATGGCATGGCCCGCAATCTGTTGCACAGTCGTCTGCGGAACCCCGGCATTCAGTAGCGAGGAAATGAAGGTGTGGCGGAAGCTGTGGAACACCAAGCTTTCCCTATCAAGCCCGATCAGATGCCGGAACTGTGACCACCACTGTACGAAGGACTGACTAAATCGTCCCTCGCTACCCTTCTTCAGTTCAGGCCAAAGCTGAGCCTCGCCCCGCTCAACTACCTTTTGCCGATGCACCAACAGCCCCATACGGATCAAGCGAGGATGCACGGGAACAACGCGGTTCCCCGCCTTGGTTTTCGCGTCCGACACATGGAAGCACCAGACCCCCTCGCTCTCGCGAAGATCCGTGACGGTCAGTTTGGCCACTTCCTCGACTCGCAAGCCTGAATGCAGCGCCACCGAGGGTAACCAGAACTTATGGTCCTTCACCAATATCCCGCCGGGCCGCTCTCGCCTATCAGCCCGCCAATGGCCCATATAAAGTGGTGAATGGAAGAGGGCCTGTAGATCCTGAGGCGTAAAAGCTTCACGGGTCTGAGTGTCTGCCTTAGGGGCAAGACCCCTCGTCGGATTGTCTAGGGAAGCCTTGCCCTCTTGCTTGGCCCAATTGAACATTGATCCAATTACGCTGAAGTGCTGACGGATCGAATTGGACGCCAGATCCATATCATCTAGCGCATCCCGCCAATCACGAATATCGTCTCGCGTGACCATATCAACAGGCTTATTGCCCAACGTCTCCGCAAAAAGCCGAAGTTTACGGGGGCTATTCCTTGCTGTTGCCTCCTTCCATACGCCGTCTCGAATTTTTGTCTGTATAAACACTTCCGCCAACTCGGAGAGAGGCATGGACTTGGCACGGGGGTCCTCCGGAGCATGGGAGGGCAGGGCATCGGTCTGGGGCACAAACAAAGGGTCACGGGTAGGCTCGCTGTAGTCCCCTGCCCTGCGGGCCTTGGTCTGCCGCAGAAGCTCAACCTGTGCCCTAAGCAGCACCCGACAAAAGCGTCCGAATGAGGGGCTTGCGCGGTCAACGGACAATCCAGCGGCCCCGATCAAATCATCCGCTACCACTTCAATCTGGCGATAGTCATTAACCGCCAGAGCTTCACGGCTATCGGCTGCAAGCTCGGATAAGAGCCGAAGGTCTGTATCAACCGCGTCCTCATGGGGATCAGGAGCCGAGTAGAGGGCTTGCCCTGCCCTTACCTGCTCCAGTTCCCTTTCCGCCCTCTCCAACTCGGCGGACAGCCAGCCGCGGGCAATGGCGTTGATACGGTCGGTGGTGAGGCTGGTATCGGTCATGGCACGAGCAAACAGCTTATCGGCAACCGTACTCAGCCTCCGCCCTCTGGCGATGGCAACAGCACGGTCTGGGGTTCTAAGGGACACCACCAGTTCGCGCTTAATGAACCGTGAACGCAGCCCCAGCGGCACCCTACGCCGCCAGCAGAAGCCATTCCCCCTACGCTGCACATGAAGCACCGGAACACCTCTTCAACAGGCTCCGTCAGGTAGCCGGGTGTACCTACCGGGTGTACCTAGCGAAGCAGTCTAAGCCGTTGAAAAGGCAGCAGCCCTTGCAATTCCTTACCGCCTCAGTCGCCGAGTCCAATCCAAGATGTACTACTCGGTCTGATCCATCGGACTTCGGTCCTCCGGTGTCCGCCCTGCCCTCGCGGCGCGGCGGGCACGACCGGAGGACCGATCCGCGGAACAGAGCACGAAAAAGCCCACCGGCAACACCGTCGGTGGGCTTTTTCGTGTCTGGGACTTGAAGGACGCCTCAGGCGGTGCCGCCGAAGCGCCGGGCCGCCTCGATGGTCAGGCCGGTGCCGACCGAGCCGAAGATGTTGCCCTCCACCACGCGGGCACCGGGCAGTTCGGCCAGGATGGCCGCCCGCACCTGCGGCAGCAACGTGGAGCCGCCGGTCAGGAACACCGCGTCGATCTCCGCCGGCAGCGTGCCGGCCTCGGCCAGACAGGCGCGCACCCGCCCGCCGATGCGTCCGGCCAGGATCGCCGTCGCCTCGTTCAACTCGTCCACCGACACCGGGCGCGTCAGGCCACCCCCGCCCCAATCCAGCAACAGGCCGGCCTCCGGCCCGTCGGACAGCGCGATCTTGGTGCGCTCCACCGCCATGGCCAGGGCGTGGCCCAGCCGGTGCTCGACCACGCCGATCAGCCGCTCGATGCGGTCCGGAGTCGCGGAATCGCGCTTCAGGCGCTCCAGGTCGGCCATCGCCTTGGCGGTGTAGAGAAAGTTGATCTTCGACCAGGTCGCCAGATCGAAGAACAGATGCTTGGGGGCCAGCAGACCGGGACGCTTCATGGCGCTGCCGTGGCCGAGCAGCGGCATGGCCGTCGCCAGCGACAGGTCGCGGTCGAAGTCGGTGCCGCCGACGCGGATGCCGTCGTTGGCCAGGATGTCGGCGCTGCGGTCGGCCCGCCCGCGCCGCTCCGGCCCGATGCGGACGATGGAGAAGTCCGACGTGCCGCCGCCGATGTCGGCGATCAGGGCCAGTTCCTCGCGCTCCACCTGCTGCTCGTAGTCGAGCGCGGCGGCGATCGGCTCGTATTGGAAGGAAATGCCGCGGAAACCGACGGAGCGGGCGATCTCGCCCAGCACCTCCTCCGCCGCGGCGTCGCCCGCCGGGTCGCCGTCGACGAAATGCACCGGGCGCCCGAGCACCACGTCGGTCAGCTCGCCACCGAGCGCGGTTTCCGCCCGCTCCTTGACCGCGGCCAGGAAGGTGGCGATGACCGCGCGGAAGGTGATGCGCCCCTTGCGCAGCGCGGTGTCGGCGTCGATCAGGTCGGTGCCCAGCATCGACTTGATCGAGCGCATCAAACGCCCCTCGACGCCCGAGGCATAGGAGTCGATGGCCGCCTGCCCGACCGTCACCGCGTCGGCTTCGAAATCGAAGAAAACGGCGCTGGGCAGGGTCGTCCGCGCGCCGTCGAGGGCAAGCAGTCCGTAACCGCCCCCTCCCATGCCGGCAGCCGCGGACGCCGTCCGCACGCCGAGCGTCGTGTTGGACGTGCCGAAATCGAGGCCGCAAGCCGTCATGGGAACCCCCGCCGTGATGGAAGGGGCGAGGCTATACAGGGGCCGGGGCTGCGGATCAAGACGCGCGACGGAACAGGCCGCGCTTGTCCTTCTTATTCGGCCGGCCTACTCGGCGGGAATGCTGCGGGTGGCCACGATGTGGTTCAAGGTGACGGTCATCACCGCCTCGCCATGCTGGTTCAGCGTGGTGTAGGCCAGCCGGACCGTGCCGCGGTCGCCGCGGCGGGACGGGATGGCCTCCACCACCTCGACCCGGACGCGCAGCGTGTCGCCGGGCCGCACCGGGCGCAGCCAGCGCAGTTCGTCGCCGCCCGAGCCGCCCAGGCTGGTGCCGGTGATGGCCCCGGTGTCGCGGAACAGCCGGAAGGTCAGGGACAGGGTGTGGAAGCCGCTGGCGATCAGCCCGCCGAACGGCCCCTCCGCGGCGGCCACCGCGTCCATGTGGAAAGGCTGCGGGTCGAAGCGCTGGGCGAAATCCATGATCTGGCTGTCGGTGACCGTCGCCCCTTCGGTCTCGATCACGTCACCGACGCGGAAATCCTCGAAGTAACGCCCCGCCATTCCCGCTGCCCTCCCGTTCCGTCGGTCCTCGTATGGACGGCGCTAAATGTAGATGGCGCCATCCATATAGAGAACCGCTTTCCCGGCGATCTTCACACGGTCGCCCACCAGTTCACAGGACAGGGAACCGCCGCGGGCCGAGACCTGCCGGGCCTTGAGCCGCTCCTTGCCCAGCCGCCGCGCCCAATAGGGGATCAGCGTGCAATGGGCGGAGCCGGTCACCGGGTCTTCGGGAATCCCCTGGGCCGGCGCGAAGAAGCGGGAGACGAAGTCCACGCCGCCGCCGCCCGGCGCCGTCACGATGACCGCGTAAAAATCCTCCAGCCGGGCCAGGGCGCTCATGTCGGGGGTCAGGGCGCGCACCGTCGCCTCGTCGTCATAGACGACCACGAGGTCGCGCGCCTTCAGCAGCGCTGTCGGCGGCGGTCCGCCCAGCGCGTCGAGCAGGCCGGCCGGCGGCCCGGCCAGCGGCTCCGGCGGGCGGCTGGGGAAATCCAGCGTGTAGAGGTCGCCGTTGCGGGTGACGCTGAGGGTCCCGGCTTCCCGGGTGGCGAAGTCGATGCGCGGGCAGCCCCACTCCAGCATCGTCGCGATGACGAAGGCCGAGGCCAGCGTGGCGTGGCCGCACAGGTCCACCTCGACCGTCGGGGTGAACCAGCGAATCTCGTAACCGTCGCCGCGGCGGACGAGGAAAGCGGTCTCCGCCAGGTTGTTTTCCGCCGCGATGGCCTGGAGCGTCGCGTCGGGAAGCCAGTCCTCCAGCGGCACGACCGCCGCCGGGTTGCCCGCGAACACCGCGTCCGCGAAGGCATCAACCTGATACAGGGGAAGGCGCACGGTGCCTCCTTACGGTTTCTCGGTGAACAGGAACGCCTGGGGGTGCCGCTCCATCCCCGCCGCCTCATAGAAGCCGATCGCCTTGGGCGCCGACAGGAGAAGGCAGGTGACGCCCTCCCCCACCGCGGCGCGGGTGCGGCGCATCAGCTCCTTGCCGATGCCGCGCCCCTGACGGGCGCGGTCGACGGCGAGATCGGACAGGTAGCAGCAGAAGGCGAAATCGGTGATGGACCGGGCGACGCCGACCAGTTGCCCGTCCGCGTCGCGGGCGGTGACGATCAGGCCGGCGTTGCGCAGCATTGCCTCCACCCGCGGGCGGTCCGCCACGGGCCGGCGCTCGGCCAGCCCGGAGCGGTGGAGCACGTCGATGAAGGCGTCGGCGGTCAGGTCGGGCTCGACGGCGTAGAGGATCGCATCGGCGCTCATCGGCTCAACCCCGCCAGAAGGGCTTGTTGACCTCGCTGTCCACATCGGCGCGGGACACGCCAATGTCCTTCAGCAGATGGTCGTCCAGCCGCATCAGCGCCTGCCGCTGCCGCCACCGCTCGTAGCCGTTCAGGCCGGCCTCCATCACGAACCAGACGGGGCGGATGCCGACGGTGAGGGCGCGCGCGATGACCTTGAAGACGGTCGTGAACGAGGACGATCCGGACGAGCGGGTCGCTTCCGTGGTGCGCATAATGTGCCTCCTTCATCAAAACATTCGGCCCCGAACAATCGAGACAATGGTGATTATGTCCGCGCAATCGCCCCGGTCAATGTCGTTATTGTCACCATTACATTTCCGATATCGGATGTATCCCGACGGCCACACTCACCCGTGACACACACCCTGGACGAGCCCACTCTCCTTCGACCTCACCGTCCGGGCATGAAAAAGGCCGGCCGCGGAAAGCGGCCGGCCCGGAAGAGCGCCTTGGATGGCGCTGGATGCGGTCCCGTTACTCGCGGTTGCCCATGAGCTGGAGGAGCATCTGGAAGAGGTTGATGAAGTTGAGGTAGAGAGAGAGGGCACCCATGACGGCGAGCTTGGTGTTGGCCTCATGGCCGTAGCCCTCGGCGTACTCCTCCTTGATGCGCTGGGTGTCGTAGGCGGTCAGGCCGGTGAAGATCACCACGCCGATCACCGAGACGGCGAACTGCAGGGCGCTGGAACCGATGAAGATGTTGACCAGGCTGGCGATGACGATGCCGATCAGGCCCATCATCAGGAACGAGCCCATCTTCGACAGGTCGGCCTTGGTGGTGTAGCCCCACAGGCTCATCGCCGCGAACATCGCCGCGGTGATGAAGAACACCCGCGCCACGCTGGCCCCGGTGAAGACCAGGAAGATCGACGCCATCGACACGCCCATCACCGCGCAGAAGGCCCAGAACAGCCCCTGCAGCGCGCTAGCCGACATCGCGTGGAAGCGGAAGGACAGCACCATGATGAAGGCCAGCGGCGCCAGCATCACCACCCACTTCAGCGGGGTCGTGAAGATCGGCACATACAGCGCCGGCGTGCTCGCCACGAACAGCGCCACCAGACCGGTCACGCCAAGGCCGAGCATCATGAAATTGTAGACCCGCAGCATGTGCTTGCGCAGGCCCTCGTCGAACGCCGCACGGTCCACGCCCGCGGCACCGGCGCCCCACCGATTCTGGTTGGGATACTGGTCGAACATTGCGAAAACTCCCTCGTTCAAGCCTCTGACCGGCGGGCCTTCGACCGGCATGACTCTGACCGGCAGGCCTCTGACCGGCGGTGGGCGCATAGCGGCAACTCGGCCGCCAGAGGGGCCCGGACCCTGGTTGCCCTAATAGTTGGCCGTGTGGCCGGCGCCTTTCAAGAGACCCGCCCCCTCGCGGGAGCCGCGCGAACGGGAGCTTGGAACGCGCCCGGCTGTTCCCATATGGCGGCTTGGGAGCGGCCGGTCCGGCAAGCTGGAGCGCCGCGTCACGCATCAACAACTGAGAGCCGGATCAACAACATGGAGAGTGCCGCGTTGAGCGACCAGCACCACAGACGCCTCGAACGGCGGGTGGATCGCATCCAGGAGAAGCTTCCCGACTCCATGGCGCGCGTGCTGGCCTGGCTCCGCGAGCCGCGGGCGACCTGGGTGCGCGTCCCGGCCGGGCTGCTGCTGATTCTCGGCGGGCTGCTCAGCTTCCTGCCCGTGCTGGGAATCTGGATGCTGCCTCTCGGCCTCGTGCTGCTCGCCTACGACGTTCCGTTCCTTCGCCCGCCGATCAACCGCGCGTTGGTGCGGGGCGAGCGGCGCTGGAAGGAGTGGAAGCGGCGCCGCCGCCCCGCTTCCTCATCCTCGTGACCGTCATCCCCTGACTGGCCCGTTCCGTCAGGAAAAAGCCCCGGTGCGGGCCGGCGTGCGCTCCAGCGGCCCTTCGCCGGGGCTGTAGCGCTCCGACCGCGGGCCGGACAGGCGGTCGTGGTCCTCGTCGGCCACCATGGCCTTCAGCGGGCAGTGTCCGCTCATGCCGCGGGCCACCAGGGCGGCGCCGGCCAGCCCCATGATGGCGCCCCGCACGTCGGCGCCGCGGCGCACGCCGCCCGCCGCCATGACGAGGCCGAGGCCGGTGGACACGGCGCGTTCCAGCGGCCCGAGATTCCGCGCGCCCCCAAAGACGCGGTCGTAGGTGTGTCGGATGGCGTTTTCGGCGCTCATGCCTGAATTCTCCCGGCTGTGCCCGGCGCGAAAGGGATGCCGAAGCGGCGCCGGGCGGTCCTGACTGCAACGCCCGCTTGGCCGTCCGGGTTCCCGCGTGCTCGGCGCAACCCGACACGTACAATCGCGACAATGCGGTGACACTTGCCTGCGGATCGGTACAATGTCATCATTGTCCCCATGACACAGTGGGTTCCTGATCTGGAGGGGCGGCAAGGCCCCCGTTACCGCGCCATCGCCGACGCCCTGTCCGACGACATCGCCAACGGACGTCTCGCCCCCGGCACCCGGCTTCCCACCCACCGCGACCTCGCCTACCGCCTCGGCGTCACCGTCGGGACCATCACCCGCGCCTATACGGAGGCGGAGAAGCGCGGGCTGATCGGCGGCGAGGTTGGGCGCGGCACCTTCGTGCAGGGGCAGCGCCACATGCCTCCGTCCGACCCCTTCACCTGGACGCCCCGGCCGGAACCGTCGGTCATCAACATGACCGTCGTGACGCCGGAACACCCGATGTCGGTGCCGATGATGGGCGCCACGTTGGCCGCCATCGGCGCCTCGCCGAACCTGGGCGCGCTGCTGGAATACGCGCCGCACGCCGGCCTGCCCGCCCACCGCGCCGCCGGGGCGCAGTGGCTGACGCGGCAGCACCGGGCGGCGGCGACGCCGGACACGGTCCTGCTGACCACCGGCGCGCAGAACGCCATGGCGGTGGCGATGGCCGCGGTGGCCCGCCCCGGCGACGTGGTGCTGACGGAGCGGCTGACCAACTACGGCATGAAGACGCTGAGCGCCGTCGAGGGCTATCACCTGGAGGGCATCGCCATCGACGAGCATGGCGTGGTCCCGGACAGTTTCGACAGCGCCTGCCGCCGTCTGGCGCCCAAGGCGCTGTATCTGGTGCCGACCCTGCACAACCCCACGGCCTCCGTCATGCCGCAGGCCCGGCGCGTGGAGATCGCCGCCATCGCCCGCCGCTACGGGGTGGTGCTGGTCGAGGACGACGTGTTCGGCTTCCTGGTCCATGACGCGAAGCCCATCCAGGCCATCGCCCCGGACGTCACGATCTACGTCAACAGCCTGTCCAAGAGCGTCTCGGCCGGGCTGCGCGTCGGCTACGTGGTCGCTCCGCCGGCCCTGGTGCCGCGGGTGGAGGCGGTCATCCGCGCCCTGCAATACTCCTCCCCGCCCCTGCCGCCGGAGGTCGCGACGCGCTGGATCACCGACGGCGGCGCCGACCGCATTGCCGAGGCCCAGCGCGGCGAAGCCATGGCGCGCCAGCAGATCGCCCGCTCCATCCTACCCGCCAGCGCCGTCTGCGGGCACGCCTCGGCACAGCATCTCTGGCTGGTCCTGCCCGAGCCCTGGCGGCGCGACGATTTCATCGCGGAGGCGCTGCGGCGCGGCGTGAAGGTGACGGGCGGCGACGTGTTCGCCGTGGGCCGGGCCAGCGCCCCCCACGCCGTGCGGCTGGGCCTTTGCCACCCGCACAGCCGGGACGAGCTGGCGCGAGGCCTGCGCACGCTGGCCGACCTGCTGGAGAATCCGCAGACGGCGATGCTGTCGATCGTGTGATTGAGGAGAAGCGGAAAGGCCGCGCCCTTACGGGAACGGCCGGACCGTGTGCAGATGGTTCAGCGGGCCGTGGCCATGGCCGAAACCGGGGGCGGAGCGGATGGCCTCGTCCACATAGGCACGGGCGCGGGCCACCGAATCACGCACGGTCAATCCCTGGGCGATGCCGGCGGCGATGGCCGAGGCCAGGGTGCAGCCGGTGCCGTGGGTGTGCGGGGTGTGGATGCGCCGCCCTTCGAACACCTCCTCGCCGTCCTCGGTGAGCAGCAGGTCGCACAGCCGCTCGTCCTCCAGATGGCCGCCCTTCAGCAGGACGGCCTTCGGCCCGAAGGTGCGGATCAGCTCGGCGGCGCGGCGCATGTCGTCCAGGTTGCGCACCGGGATGTCGGTCAGCGCCTCGGCCTCCGGCAGGTTGGGGGTGACCAGCTCCGCATGGGGCAGCAGGCGCTTGCGCAGGGTCTGCACGGCGTCCGGCTCCAGCAGGAAATGGCCGCTCTTCGAAACCATCACCGGATCGACGACCAGCGGAACGTTGATGGCCCGCGCCTCATACTCGCCGGCCACCGCCTCGATGACGGCGGCGGTGGCGAGCATGCCGATCTTGATGCTGTCGGCCCCGAGATCCTCCAGCACCACCTTCATCTGCAGGGCGACGAAGGCCGGGTCCACCGGCAGCACACCATAGACCCCCGTCGTGTTCTGCGCGGTCAGCGCCGCGATGGCGGTCATGGCGAAGGCGTTCAGCGCGCTGACCGCCTTGATGTCCGCCTGGATGCCGGCACCGCCGCCGGAATCGGATCCGGCGACGATGAGAACACGGCCGTTGATCGGGTGGGCCTGCATCGGGATTGCTTCCGTCTGGTCGTCTGGTTGGAGGGTTGGCCTTAGGAGGCGGTCTCCAGCCGGGCGGCGTCCATGATGGCGCCGGCAATATCGGCCACCACCGCGTGCACCAGCCCTTCGTCGTCGCCTTCCGCCATGACGCGGATCACCGGCTCGGTCCCCGACTTGCGGATCAGGATGCGTCCCGACCCGTTCAGCCGCGCCTCGCCGTCGCGGATCGCCGCCTGGACGGAGGCGATCTCCAACGGCTTCGACCCGGCGGCGAAGCGGACGTTGGTCAGCTTCTGCGGAACCGGGGCGAAGACCTGGCAGACCTCGCTGGCCGCCCGGCCGCCGGACTGGATCAGCACCGCCAGGACCTGGAGTGCGGCGATCAGCCCGTCGCCGGTCGTGGAGTAATCGGACAGCACGACGTGCCCCGACTGCTCCCCACCGACGTTGTAGCCGTGCTCGCGCATATGTTCCACCACATAGCGGTCGCCGACCGGCGTGCGGACCAGAGCGATGCCCAGCCCCTGGAGATGGCGCTCCATGCCCAGGTTGGACATCACCGTGGCGACCACGCCGCCGCCCTTCAGCGTCTGCGCCTGCGCCCAGGAGGAGGCGATGAGCGCCATCACCTGGTCGCCGTCGACGACGCGCCCGGCCTCGTCGACCATGATCAGGCGGTCGGCGTCGCCGTCCAGCGCGATGCCCAGATGGGCGCCGTGCGCCACCACCTGCTCCTGCAGGGTGCGGGTGGCGGTGGCGCCGCAATCCTTGTTGATGTTCAGGCCGTCCGGGTTGACCCCGACCGGGATCACGTCGGCCCCCAGCTCGTACAGCACCTTCGGGGCGACGCGGTAGGCGGCGCCGTTGGCGCAGTCCACAACGATCTTCAGCCCGTCGAGCCGCAGGCCGCGTGGGAAGGTGTTCTTCACATACTCGATGTAGCGGCCCGTCGAATCCTCCAGGCGGGAGGCGCGGCCGAGATCGGCGGAACCGGCGAGGTCCGGCGCGAAGGGCTGGCCCATGCGCGTCTCGATGGCGATCTCCACCGCGTCCGACAGCTTGTAGCCGTCCGGTCCGAACAGCTTGATGCCGTTGTCCTGGTACGGGTTGTGCGAGGCGGAGATCATCACGCCGAGATCGGCGCGCAGCGAGCGCGTCAGCATGGCGACGGCGGGCGTCGGCACCGGGCCGAGCAGCACCACGTCCATGCCCATGGAGATGAAGCCCGCGGTCAGCGCCGGCTCCAGCAGATAACCCGACAGGCGGGTGTCCTTGCCGATCACCACGCGGTGCCGGTGGTCGCCCCGGCGGAACTGCAGGGCGGACGCCATCGCGACGCGCAGGGCGGTTTCCGCCGTCATCGGATCGATGTTGGCGGTGCCGCGGATGCCGTCGGTGCCGAACAGGTGTCGCGTCATGAAAACCCTCGGGAATGGCCCAGTCACTGTACCGCAATCGCGGATGTGTGAAAATGTCATCGCTTGGCGCGGGGGGCACGGTCAAGAACCCTTCCGCGCAGACGCCAAAGGGTTACACGGGCCATGCGATCACGGCACCCGTGCGGGATGCAGCCCCTCCCAGACGGCG
This sequence comes from Azospirillum brasilense, assembly GCF_007827815.1. Classification (GTDB taxonomy): domain Bacteria; phylum Pseudomonadota; class Alphaproteobacteria; order Azospirillales; family Azospirillaceae; genus Azospirillum; species Azospirillum brasilense_C. Next base: position 224,736 of record NZ_VITH01000007.1, on the reverse strand, counting down.
CGCGCCTGGACCGTTTGGGGAACGTCATGCACACGCAGGATCTGCGCGCCCTGATTCAGCGTTTCCAGACCGGCGGCCAGCGATCCGGGCAGCCGTTCCTTGGGCGGCTCGTTCCGCGACAGCTTGCCGATCAGCGTCTTGCGCGACAGCCCGATCAGCAGGGCGCAGCCCAGCCCATGATACAGGGCGGTGTGGCGCAGGATGGCGAGATTGTGCTCCACCGTCTTGCCGAAGCCGATCCCGGGATCGACGGCGATGCGCTCCAGCGCCACCCCGGCGGCGCGGCAGGCCTCCACCCGCTCCTCCAGCCAATCGAAGACGTCGAGCGCCGCGTCCTCATAGACCGGGTTCTGCTGCATGGTGCCGGGTTCGCCCCGCATGTGCATGACCACCACGGGGGCCGCCTTCTCCGCCACCAGCGGCAGCGCGCCGGGGTCGCGCAGCCCGGCCACGTCGTTGATCAGCGCCGCCCCGGCGTCAAGCGCCGCGCGCATCACCCGCGCGTGCCGCGTGTCCACCGAGACCACGGCGCCCTTGGCCGCGAAGTGGCGGACCACCGGCAGGACGCGGGCCTCCTCCTCCTCCGGCGACACGGGGGCGGAACCGGGACGGGTGGATTCGCCGCCGACGTCCAGCAGGTCGGCCCCGGCCTCCAGCATCGCTTCGCCATGGGCGATGGCCGCCTTGGCGTCGAAGAAGTCGCCGCCGTCGGAGAAGCTGTCGGGCGTCACGTTGACGATGGCCATGATCTGCGGGCGCCCAAGGTCCAGACCCCCGAACGGCACCCGCCCACGGGTCAGCGCGCCCAGCCGCTGGTCGAGGCTCTGCGCGACGGCGGTCCCGCGCTCCCACCCCCAGGCCATGATCTCGGTCAGCGGCGCGAAGGCCCGCTCGATCCGCGCACCATGCCGGACGATCAGTTCGGCGGTGGCGAAGGCGAAGCGCCCGCCAGCCAGCGGCACCGCCGCCCCGGCGCTCCAGGCGGCGATGGGCAGCAGCCCGACCGGCCGCAGATAGACGCGGACGCCGCCCTCCCCCGCCCAGGGCGCGAAGGAGGCGAGCGAGCCGGCGGCGGACTTCGGGGCGGGTTTGGCGATCGGGGTCTTTGCGATCGGTGGCATGGCGACGGTTCGTGCAGCGGAACGGAAGACCGCAGCCTGTCACGCCGGGAAGCCCCGGCGCAAGAGACTGCGGTCCATTGTTTCACCGTAACGCCGTCGCGTTTGGCGTTATGCGCTTGTCACGCGCTCTTGGGCAGCGGGGCCAGGGCGGCCAGCATCTGCTTCTTGCGCTCGCCGTAGATGCTGCCGAGTTCCTCGGCGCGCTTGTCGTCGAGCGCCTTCTTGGCCTCCTCGAACAGCTCTTCCTCCTCCTCGTCGAGGTGGTGGCGGGTGACCTCGCCCAGCACCTGGAGCTTCGCCTTCCAGGCGGTGCTGTCGGCGGGCATGGCATTCAGCTCGTCGAGGAAGCCGTTGATGATGTGGTGCTCGTTCAGGCCCTCGGTGGTCTCCTGCTTGGTGTTCTTGGCCTTGGACAGCGACTGGTAGAAGACGGCCTCCTCGATCTTGCCATGGGCCCACAGCTCGCGCTGCAGGTCCTCGTAGGCAGCGCGCCCGTCGCCGTCCGCCTTCTCGGCCGCGTCGAGCAGGCGGCGGATGGTGTCGTGGTCCTGCTTGATCCGGTCGAAGATGCTGGTCATCGGTCCTGTCCCGTTGTTGCGGTGTTTCGACCGGACTCAACCCTGGCCCGGATATGGTGTTCCCGGTGCCAAACGGGGTCAGCCATGCCGAACCATCCAGTGCAGGCTGAACAGGCTCCGCTCGTCGGTCCAGCTCTGCTCCGTGCGCCAGCCGGCGCGGGCGGCGAGGCGGCGGAAGCCGGGCACCGAGTATTTGTAGGAGTTCTCGGTGTGGATCGTCTCGCCGCGGGCGAAGCGGATGGGATGGCCGGCGATGCGGACGGTCTGGTCGTCCAGGCTGCGCAGATGCATCTCGATCCGCCCGCGTCCCGTGTCGTAGCGGGCGACATGGGCGAAGCGGTCGAGGTCGAAGGTGCCGTCCAGCTCGCGGTTGATGCGGGCGAGCAGGTTCATGTTGAAGGCGGCCGTCACCCCGCGCGCGTCGTCGTAGGCGGCCTCCAGCACCGCCGGGTCCTTGCGCAGGTCCACCCCGATCAGCAGCCGGGCGCCGGCCCCAAGCCGCCGCCCGAGCGTGTCCAGGAAGGCCATCGCCTCGGCGGGCCGGAAATTGCCGATGGTGCTGCCGGGGAAAAAGGCCATCGTCCGTTCCGGCGCGACGCCCCTCGGCAGCGCGAAGCCCCGCACATAATCGGCGGCCACCGGCACCACCGTCACCGCCGGATAGTCGCCGGCCAGGCGGGCGGCGGCGGCGATCAGATGGTCGCGGCTGATGTCCACCGGCACATACATGGCCGGCGCGTCCAGCGCGTCGAGCAGGATGCGCACCTTGACGCTCGACCCGCTGCCCAGTTCCACCAGGGTGGCGCCGCGCCCGGCGAGAGCGGCGATCTCGTCCGCGCGGTCGTGCAGCAGTGCGGTCTCGGTCCGCGTCGGGTAATACTCGTCGAGCGTGCAGATCGCGTCGAACAGGGCCGAGCCCTCGGCGTCGTAGAAGTACTTGCAGGGGAGGCTCTTGGCCGGGCGGGACAGGCCGTCCAGCACGTCGGCCAGGAACACGTCGTCCGGCGCCGGGGCCTGCGCCGGCCCCTGGGCCAGATGGGCGCGGGCGGCGGAAATTGCGGTCATCAAGCGTCCTCCGCGAGGCGCACGCCGCTGAACATCCAGCGTTGGTGCGGATAGAAGAAATTCCGGTAGGTGGAGCGGACATGGCCGTCCGGCGTGGCGCAGCATCCGCCGCGCAGCACATACTGGTTGGCCATGAACTTGCCGTTGTATTCGCCGACGGCCCCGGCGGCGGGGCGGAAGCCCGGGTAGCCGCTGTAGGCGCTGGCCGTCCATTCCCAGGCGTCGCCGAACATCTGCACGAGGCCCTCCCCCGCCGCGGCGGCGACCGGGCGCAGCAGCCCGCTGCCCAGCGTGTTGCCGGTGGGGGATAGCCCGGCGGCGGCAGTTTCCCATTCGGCCTCGGTCGGCAGGCGCTTGCCGGCCCAGCGGGCGAAGGCGTCCGCCTCGTAAAAGCCGACGTGGCAGACCGGGGCGTCCTCGTCCAGCGGGTGCTCGCCGAGCAGGGTGAACTCCCGCCAGCCGCCATCCTCGCCGCGCCGCCAGTAGGCCGGCACCTCCCAGCCCTCGGCGTTGACCGTGGCCCAGCCGTCGGACAGCCAGAGCGCCGGGTTGCGGTAGCCGCCGTCCTCGACGAAGGCCCGCCACTCCCCGTTGGTCACCAAGCGGGAGAACAGGCGGAAGGGGCGCAGCAGCACCTCGTGCCGCGGCCCCTCGTTGTCGAAGGCGAAGCCCTCGCCCTCATGCCCGACTGCGACGATCCCGCCGTCCACCGCAATCCAGCGCCCCTCATGGGCGCCGCCGCGCAAGGCCGGGCGGTAGGGCCGGTAGGCCGGCGCGACCGGGTTGCAGGAGAACAGGTGCAGCAGGTCCATCAGGATCAGCTCCTGATGCTGCTCCTCATGGGACAGGCCGAGCGTCACCAGCGGAGCCAGCCGTTCGGCGTCGGGCCGCTCCAGCAGGGTCAGCATGGCGGCGTCGACATGGTCGCGGTAGGCCGCCACCTCGGCCACGCCGGGCCGCGTCACCAGACCGCGCCGGGGCCGCGGATGCCGGGCCCCGACGGTTTCGTAATAGGAGTTGAAGAGATAGCCGAAGGCCGGGTCGAAGGCCCGGTAGCCCGGCAGATTCGGGATCAGCAGAAAGGTTTCGAAGAACCACGTCGTGTGGGCCAGATGCCATTTGACCGGGCTGGCGTCCGGCATGGACTGCACCACCTGATCCTCCGGCGACAGCCCGACGGCCAGTTCCGCCGAGGTGGCGCGCACCCGGCGGAATCGGTCGGCGAGTCCGCCGGCTTTGGCGGCTGTTTTGAGCATGGGCGCTGGGTCCTCCCCGCCTGACAGGTCCCGGTAAAGCTGTGCCGCTTCGCCGGCCCGCCAACCCTCCTTTTGGAGTGGCCCGGACGCACCAGCCGTCGGCAACGCTCCGCCGCACCGCCTGTTCACAGCGGATGAGGCACGGATTCCGACGATCGAACGATGGAGGAACGGCACCCATGCAAGCGCGGCTCAAACCCATTGACGAGCAGGTGATCGTCATCACCGGCGCGTCGAGCGGCATCGGGCTGGTCACCGCCCGCATGGCCGCAAGCCAGGGCGCGAAGGTCGTCCTGGCCGCCCGCGACCGCGACGCGCTCGCCCAGGTGGCGGAAGAGATCCGCGCGGAAGGCGGGGACGCGATCCACTGCGTCGCCGATGTGGCCGACGCCGACGCCCTGCGGCGGGTGGCCGACGCAGCGGTCCGCAGCTACGGCCGGATCGACACCTGGGTGAACAACGCCGGCGTGGCGATCATCGGCAAACTTCTGGACACCGCCCCGGACGACCACCGCCGCCTGTTCGAGACGAACTATTGGGGCGTGGTCAACGGCTCGCTGGCGGCCATACCCCACCTGCGTCAGAACGGCGGGGCGCTGATCAACATCGGCAGCGTGCTGTCCGACCGCGCCATCCCGCTCCAGGGCGCCTATGTCGCCACAAAGCACGCCGTGAAGGGCTTCACCGACGCGCTGCGCATGGAGCTGGAGTCGGAGGGCCTGCCCATCTCAGTCAGCCTGATCAAGCCGGCGGCCGTCGACAGCCTGTACGAGGACCACGCCCTGAACCTGCTGGACGCGGAGCCGAGCAACCCGCCCCCGGTATACGCGCCGGAGGTCGTGGCGAAGGCCATCCTGCATTGCGCCCGCCGGCCGATGCGCGACCTTTATGTCGGCGGCGGCGCCAAGCTGTTCGCGCTGGCGGAAACCTTCGCGCCGCGGCTCACCGACCGGATCATGGAGCGGACCCTGCCGCGGGTCATCCGCTCCGGCGGGCTGCTCCGCCCGCGCAACGACGCCCTGCACAGCCACGGCGACGACGGGCGGGAACGCGCCGGCCGGCATCGCTTCGTGCGGGAAACCAGCCTCTACACCGAGGCCAGGATGCATCCCTGGGTCACCGCCGCGGTGGTCGCCGGTTTCGGCGTGCTGGCCGGGGCGGCGCTGGCTCGGGGCTGGGTGCGGAACGAGGAGGCAGCGTCGGGGCTGAACCGGCACCGCCGGTCGATGCGTCGGCATCGGGACCGGATGGACGAGGAAGGGCGAACCATCGGCCACAACGCCAAGCCGGCATGGCAGGCCGCGGAAGAAGGCATGGTCACCTTTCCCCGCTGACCGCCGGTCTACACCGACTCCCTCGCCGCCTCCGTCACGGGAGCGTGGTGGCGCCCGCGGGTGGCGCGCAGCGCCAGGATCGGCTCCAACTCCTCCGCCAGGACGGGGCGGCTGAACAGGTAGCCCTGGAAGCTCTCGCATCTCAGGCTGCGCAGAAGCTGGAGCTGCGCCTCCGTCTCCACGCCCTCGGCGACCACCGACAGGCCCAGGCTGCGGCCCAGCCCGACGATGGCGCGCGGGATGGAGTCGCCGGTTCCATCCTGCTCCAAATCGTGGATGAAGGACCGGTCGATCTTCAGCTTGTCGATCGGGAAACGGTGCAGATAGCTGAGAGACGAATAGCCGGTGCCGAAATCGTCCAGCGCGATCAGGCAGCCGCGCTGCTTCAGCGCGCGCAGCGTCGCGATGGCCGAGGGGATGTCGTCGATCAGGGTGCCCTCGGTGACCTCGATCTCCAGCTCCCAGCCCTGGAGGCCGTTGCGGTCCAGCGCGGCGCCCACCTTGGCGGGAAGCTGCCCGTCGCGGAACTGCTGGGCGGAGACGTTGACGGCGACCGGCACCGTCAGGCCGATCTGGTCGTGCCAGCGGCGGATCTGGGCGCACACCTCGTCCAGCACCCAATCGCCGATGGCCTGGATCAGGCCGGTCTCCTCGGCCACGGGCAGGAAGCGGTTCGGCATGATGAGGCCGGCTTCCGGATGGCGCCAGCGCAGCAGAGCCTCCACTCCGACCACGAGGTCGTCGGAAATGCGCAGCTGCGGCTGGTAGACCAGGAACAGCTCGCGGTTCTGCAGGGCGTGGCGGAGCGCCGCCTCCAGGTCCAGGCGTTCGCGGGACCGCGCCCCCATCTCGCGCGTCACGAAGCGGTAGGCGTTCCGCCCGGCGTCCTTGGCGTTGTACATGGCGATGTCGGCGCAGCGGATCAGCCCCTCGGCATCCTCGGCGTCGTCGGGAAACAGGCTGATGCCGATGCTGGGCGACACCACGAAGTTCCGCCCGCCGATGGCGAAGGGGGTGGCGAGCTGGGCCATCACCTTTTCCGCCACCGCGGCGGCGACGCCCGGCGTCGGGATGTTCGGGACGACGATCAGGAACTCGTCGCCGCCCAACCGGCCCACCGTGTCCGACGGGCGCATCGCCCCGTGCAGCCGCCGCGCCACCGACCGCAGCACCTCGTCGCCAAAGGAATGGCCCAGGCTGTCGTTGATGATCTTGAAGCGGTCCAGATCGATGAACAGCACGGCGACCCGCGCACCGTCGCGTCGCGCCTCGCGGGCCGCCTGGGCGATACGGTCGAACAGCAGGACGCGGTTGGGCAGGCCGGTCAGCGGGTCGTAATGGGCCAGATAGTGGACGTGCTGCTCGGCCCGCCGCTTGTCGCCGACATCCTCGACGAAGGCCATGACGAAGGGCGGATCGCCGGGGGTGGACACCGGCTGGAGATGGAGGGAAAAGTGGCTGTGCCGCCCCCCGGCCATCAGCAGGCGGTCGACCTCCAGCCGCAGGCTCTCCCCGGCGATCGCGGAGTCGATGGCGGCGGTCACCGCCGGGTCCGGCGCGCGCAGCCTCATGTCCGTTCCGACCAGCGCGTCGCGCGCCACCCCGACCGTGCGGGCGAAGGCGGGGTTGCAGTCGGTGATCCGGCCGTCCGGCCCGACGAGGGCGATGCCCAGCGGCGCCTGGTTGAACAGCAGGTCCAGTTCCGTCTCGCGGCGGCGCAACGAGGCGGTGATGCGCCTTGCGATCACCAGCGCCCGGTGCCGCGTCGCCGCCAGCGCCCACAGCAGGGCCGACAACAGCAGGCTGAGCGACAGCCCGGCCGCCAGGACCAGCGTCGGCTTCCAAGGATCCAGCCCCTCCTCGAAACTCGACCGGCTTTCGTACTGGACCGCCCAGACGCGGTTGAGCAGGGCAAGGTCGCGGCTTGTGCTCAGCAACGGCCGGTCCGGCGACTCCGGGCGGCTGCGGTAGAGCGGGAACTCCCCCCGCCCTTCGAACACCGTCGCCGCGACGTCGCCCATCCGGCCGAACACGGACTCGGCCAGCGGAGCCACCTGGATCGGCGTCATCACCAGACCGGCGAAGCTCGCCCGCCGCTGCTCCAGCGTGGCCGGGCTGCGCCCGTCGCGGTAGACGGCCTGGAAGACGATGACGGCCGGCGGTGACGGCTCACCCTCGTCGAGCTTCAGGCCGGCGGTGCGGACGATTGTCGGCTCGCCGCTGTCCCGCGCCTGCTCGGCGGCGGCGCGACGCACCGGCTCCGCCAGCAGATCGTAGCCGAGCGTGCGCAGCGTGCGTTCGTTGACCGGGGCGGCGTACAGCGTGACGAGCCGCATCGGACCGGCCGTGTCCGGCCAGATGCGGAAACCGCGCAGCCCGTCCATCCGGGCCTCCGTCACCAGCTCCGGTCCGGTCCATTGGTCGGCGACCCGCGCGAAGGCGACGGCACCGATCGCGGGAAAACGCTCGGCCAGATGCAGCCCGTCGACGAAGCGGTTCCATTCGGCGCGCTTCACCTCCGGGTAGGCGGTGAACAGGGCGGCCGCGGAGCGCGTCACCTGCACGTAGGCCTGGATCTGACTCTCGAAACGGCGATGCAGCTCCTCCACCCGCAAGGCGAACCGGCCCTCGGCCTCCGCGGCGACGCGCTGGCGGCTGTCCTGCCAGACCAGAGCGGTCAGAAGAAGTGCCGCCAGCAGAACCAGAAGGGGGAGGCGCTTGGGAATGGCCACCGCACCGGCGGTGGAAGCGGCCATGGAATCGGTGATGGTCTCGCCCGGCGCAAGGTCAATCGGATCGGGGCTGGAAGACCTCTGCATGGGGCCGTACCGAAGCTGCCTGTGACGCCGCGCCCCGGATTCCGACCGTCGGGACAACGCGCGCCGGTAGACCTTAACCAGATTGGGCCCGTGCGAGAAGCGTATAAATCAGGGCGAAATCGCCCGAAGCGTGCGATGGCCTTCAAAACTCCTGCAACACCTTGGGGCTGTTCTGCAAAAGCGTGTCGATCATGCGCAGGATCTGCTCGATCTTGGTGCGCGTGGCGTCCAACTCGTCGGCGGTCTTGTCGTCGATGCCCGCCTCCATCAGCATCATGTCGAAGGCGTTCAGCGTCTCCGAAAAGGCCTTCTGTTCCGCCTGGAGCACGTCGAAGGCGCCGAGCGAGCTGGTCAGCGCCAGCGGCGGATCGCTGACGAAGGCGTAGCTGATGTCGGTGAAATGGGCGATGGCCGTCAGCTTCTGCCGGATCACCCATTGCGGGAAGTTCGGCGGCAGGTCGTTCCCCGTCTCGGGCAGGCGCTCCTGGATGGAGAAGACCAGCCCCTGGATGTCCAGATAGGCGTTCCGGATCTCGCGGAAATGGGGAAAGGTCTTGGGCTTGCCGGCGTTGCGGACGCGGCCCAGCCGGGCGTTGTCGTCGGTCAGCTTGCGCGCCATCTGGACCACGATGTTCGCCACCTTCCCCATCGCCCCGTCATCCTTTTGTTTCGCGGCTGTCATCGATCTATAGCACGCGCCGCCCGGCCCGGGGCAGGACGTTCACGTCGCCGGCCGCTCCGGCGCCTGCGGCAGGCGGTCGCCCATTCCGCGGAGCAGCGCCTCGCGCGCCGCGTCGTCGGGGGCGGCGTCGAGCGCCCGGTGCAGGTCGAGCAGGAAGGCGGCGTAGCGGTTGTGCCAGTCCCGTTTGGCGGCCACCGCCTCCGGCTCCAGCCGTGGTGGACCGCCCTGGGCCTCGGCCGGCTCCCGGACCGGGACGGCGGCGCTCAGGTCGGCCACCTCGTCCAGCTCGGGCAGGCGGATCAGCGCCGGATCCCAGCCGCGGCGGACCAGCGCGTCGCGCAGGCCGGCGCGGGCGTCCTCCTCGCCATGCACCAGGAACAGGCCGCGCTTCACGCCCTGCCGCGCCGCCACCCAGGCCAGCAGGCTGCTGCGGTCGGCGTGGCCGGAATAGACGTCCAGCGACCGGATGCGGGCGCGCACCGCGATCTCCTCCCCATGGATGCGGACGGTGGCCGCCCCCTGCTGCAACAGGTGGCCCAGCGTACCCGGCGCCTGATAGCCGACCAGCAGGACCGTGGCCTCCGGGCGCCACAAGTGGTTCTTCAGGTGATGGCGGATGCGCCCGGCGTCGCACATGCCGCTGGCCGCCATGATGATGGCGCCACCCTTGATCGCGTTGAGCTTTTGGCTCTCCACGACGGAGCGCACACGGTGCAGGTTGGGCCGGGCGAAGGGATCGCCCCCGGTGCCGAGATCGGCCAGATGGCGGCGGAACACCCCGGTGACGGAGTCGGCCAGCGGCGAGTCGAGAAACACGTCGACCAGCGGAATTTCGCCACGGTCGAACAGCCGGTGCAGGTCGTAGAGCAGCTCCTGCGTGCGTTCCACCGCGAAGGCCGGGATCAGCAGCGGGCCGCCCGCGGCGAGCGCCGCACGCACCTCGTCGCGCAGCAGGGCCTGCCGCTCGGCCTCGCCCACCTCGACCCGCTCGCGGTTGCCGTAGGTGGTCTCCAGCACCATCCAGTCGGGCCGCGGCGGCCCCTCCGCGTCGGCGTGGAAGGATTTGCCGCCCGGCCCGAGGTCGCCGGAGAACAGGATCGTCTCCGCCGTCCCGCCGCGCGTCACCTCCAGCTCCACCGATGCCGAGCCGAGGATGTGGCCGGCCTGCCAGAAGCGGGCGCGGATGCCGGGCAGCACCTTCACCCACTCCCCGTAATCGACCGCGTGCAGATGGCGGATGGCCGCCTGGGCGTCGGCCTGGGTGTAGATCGGCTCCACCGCCGGGCGCCCGCGCTGGCGGTTGCGGCGGTTCAGCCGCTCGACTTCCGTCTCCTGGATGTAGCCGCTGTCGGGCAGCATGTAGGCCAGCAGGTCGGCGGTGCCGGCGGTGGTGTGCACCCGCCCCTTGAAGCCCTGGCGGACCAGCTTCGGCAGCAGGCCGGAATGGTCGATGTGCGCGTGGGTCAGCAGCACCGCCTTCACGGCGGACGGCTTGAAGGGGAAGGGCCGGTAATTCAGCTCCTTGACCGTCTTGGTGCCCTGGAACAGGCCGCAGTCGATCAGCAGGTCGCCGTCGCCGGTCCGGATGCGGAAGCAGGAGCCGGTGACCGTGCCGACGGCGCCGTGGAAGGTGAGGGACAGTGTCATGGCGAAACCCCGCCTTGTTGTGCCCTGTCCCTCTATCCTGCCCGACGAAGGGTTACCGGCCCGTCAACAGGGGGCCATCAACAGGAGGCTGCCAGAGCGTCGGCGATCAGCCGGGCGAGCGGCAGGGCGTTGCTGGGGTGCGGAACCCCGTCGCAGGACAACGGCGCTCCCAGACCTTCGGATTGGAAACGGGCGGCCACCGCCGCGTCGAACAGAGCGTGGACCCCGAACACGCGGACCGATGCCGCGCCCGCAGCCCGTGCGGCCCGCGCGCAGGAGAAGATGGTCTCGCCGGAGCTGATGACGTCGTCGACGATCACCACCGGCCGCCCGGCCAGGGGCGCATCGGCGGGCAGGGTCACCGTCACGTCACGGTCGCCGCGACGCTCCTTGCGCCCGACCAGGGCGGTGAGGCTGAGCGGCCCGGCCACCGCCTCGACCAGCGGAGCGGCCTCCTCGTCCGGGCCGACGATCACGGTGTCGGGCGCGGCCCCGTCCTGGCGCAGCCGCTCGGCGATGGCCCCGGCGCCGCTGAGGCAGACGGACGGACGCCCGACGAACACCTCGTCCAGCGTGTGGGTGCGGTGCAGGTGCGGCTCCACGCAGACGAAGCGGTCGTACAACCGGCCCAGCCAGTCGCCCACCACCGTCTGGCTGACCGGCTCGCCGGGGCGGAACACCGCGTCCTGGCGCATGTAGGCCATGTAGGGGGCGACGAGGCACAGCTCCGTGGCGCCCTGGCGGCGCAGGACGGAGGCGGCCAGCGTCAGTTCCACCAGCTTGTCGTTCGGGCGATCAAGCGAGCGGTAGACCACCGCCCGTTCCACGGCTTCGGGAAGGCGGACGAGGCTTTCGCCGTCGGGAAAGCGGTGCAGTTCGGCGATGTGGCAGGGAACGTTCAGAGCCTCGGCCAGACGCCGCGCGCCGTCGGCCGACTCCGGAAATCCGTAGACGCCCGTGTAGCGGGCCATGCTGTCCCCTCTCGCGTTGCGCGCCCGGACTTGGGCGCCCCGTTTCGGCCCGTACTATGCCGCAAGGGGCGCAGCGCCGCGACCACGACCTTAGGCGCAACGTTACCGTGAAGGCGATAGGACGGCAGAGGTGAACACCCACAAATGACACCGTGGACGCCCGCCAATCATTGACCGCAGACGAAGGTATGAGGCAGTTTCCCGCCATGCGCGTGCTCATTGCCGACGATACGGTCCTGATGCGCACCATGCTCTCGGAGCAGGTGGCGTCCTACGGGCATGAGGTCATCCTGGCCAGGGATGGCCGGGAAGCGCTGAATCTTGCCCAGGCCGAACCCTTCGACATCGCCATCATCGATTGGGAAATGCCTCGGCTGTCGGGGCTGGAGGTGTGCTGGCTTCTGAAGGCCGATCCGCGCACCGCCTACAGCTACCTGATCCTGATGACGTCCCATGATGAACCCTTCTATGAGATGAAGGCGCTGGACGCCGGAGCGGACGACTTCATCCACAAGCCGGTCAACCGCGCCCACCTCAAGGCGCGGCTGAAGGCGGGCGGCCGCATCACCGAAATGCACCGTTTGCTGGTTGCTCAGGCGCAGACCGACCCGCTGACCGGCGTCGCCAACCGGCGGGCCCTTCTGGACCGTGCGGGTGAGGAGATCCGACGGGCGCAACGGTCACGGCAACCTCTGTGCCTGCTGATCGCCGACATCGACCATTTCAAACGCATCAACGACAGCCGCGGCCACGCCGCCGGCGACGAGGCCTTGCAGCGCTTCGTCCGGACACTGGACGGCGCCCTGCGCCCCGGCGACCTGATCGGGCGCTACGGCGGGGAGGAGTTCGTGGTTCTGCTTCCCAACACCGCGCTGGCGGATGCGTCGGCCGTGGCGGAGCGCTTGCGCCAGCGCGTCGCCGCGCAGGAGATGGGGCCGGACGGCGATTCGTTCCACATGACCGCCAGCTTCGGCGTCGCGCCCGTCGCGCCGGACGCCCCCGGCGGCATCGACGACGCGCTCCGGGTGGCCGACGCCGCGCTGTATCGGGCGAAGGCCGAAGGGCGGAACCGCGTGGTCCCTTCTCCTTAGACCGTTCACGCCGTGCCTCTCCCGCCCGTCTCCGGCAGCGAAGCCAACGGGATGCGGAGAAGAGGCGATGCGCCATGTCCATGTGGCGTTTCTGGAGGGGACGAAGGTCCTGATCGTCCGGCGGCGCGAGGTCAGCACGTGGTGGGGGCGCAGCCCGGCGGAGCCGCGCGTCGTCGACGCCGCGGGCCAATGGGCGGTTCCCGGCGGCGGCTACGAGAGCGTCACCAGCCCGCTCGCAGCGCTCCAACGCCTGTTCCACGAGCAGACCGGCCTCGCTTTCCCCGACTCCCGCTCGGCGGAACCCTGGCGGCCCACCTCGCGGAGCTTCACGCTGTATTTCGTCCCGGTGACCGGGCTGGAGTCGCTGGCCTCGGCGATCACCCTGCGGGCCGCACAATCCGCCGTCACACCCGGACGCCCGGCGGGCGGCGCCATCGTGAACTGGGAGTTGGCCTCCGCCCACGTCGTGCCGCTCGCCAAGGTGGTCGCCCATCTGGGGGTGCGCCAGCCGGTCTCGCACGAGAATCAGCTCGCCATCACCCGACAGGCGATGCGCTCGCCCTCCTCCCAGTCGATCGAGCGCTACGCGACCATGGCCGCGATCATCGCCCTGCAGTGAGCCCGCCGCCGCGGTCTCAGCTTTTGCTGTCGCCAGGCGGGGTGCGGACGGCGGTGGCGGCGAGATACTGGGCCGCCGTGCGCAGCAGGAATTCCGCCACCGCCATGTCGCCGAGGTCGCGGTCGGGGCCGCCCAGCCGGTGGCGGCGGTCCGCGTCGATCAAACCGGTGGCGATCACCTGCGCGGTCAGCCACGCGCGCTGCTCCTCATCCGGCACCCCGGCCATGCGCTCCAGCATCGCGTTGCAGGCGTGGTCGATCGTTCCCAGGCCGGGCCGGTCGGACGACAGGTAGCTGGTCTCGTTGCGCGGCGCCGGCTCCCCGACGTAGGAACGGGCGAGCAGCGCCGTCTCCAGGGTCAGCCGGAAGGCCGTGCGGCGCGGTCGCCCCTTCCGCCGCAGGCGCAGCGCCATCATGGTGAAGAGTTGGGCAACGGCCTCCACCCGCTCCGGCGGCACCTCGTCGAGGATGTCGACGATCTCGGCGCTGACGGCGTTGCGCGGCGCCGACTCGCCGGGCCGCACCACCGCGGTGGCGAAAACGGCGATCAGGGTGCGCAGGGCGTCGGCCTGCTCCACGGGAGAGATGCGGCCGATCTGGGCGGGGTCGAACATGGGGGCGCTCCGCTCTGGCTGGGAGGAATCAACAACTCCTTCCAGACATGTTGGAACGCGGGGGACGGTCAGGAATCCCCCTCCTTCGGATCGATGGTCTCCGCCCGACGGCTGATCAGCTGGTAGAGCCCGAGCCCAAGCACCATGAAGACGATGACCATCAGGAGGATGGCCGGATACACCATGTCGCTCATCTGCGAGGTCCGCGCCTCGAACACCAGCACCAGCCCTTCCAGGCTGGCGGCGATGATGATGGTGGTCAGGAACTTGGTCAGGGTGCGCCGCGCCTCGTCGGCGTGGCGCAACTCGCGGTCGTGCTCCAGCTCCTCCTCATAGAGATACTTGGCGATCTCGAAGACGGCGATGGCCAGCACGATCATGCCGACGCCGTCCAGCAGCCCGTGGGTCGTCGCCTCGATGTCGAGGAGCAGAAGGCTGTGGAACACCGAATAGGCGGCCACGCCGATGAACACCAGGGCGAACAGCATCAACACGCCGGTCGCCAGGAAATACATGACCCGCGACGCCTTCCGGAATCCGTTCCCCACGATGCGCTTCCCTTTCCGACGCGAGAGCCTGTCCTGCGGCTGTCAACGCGTCGTCCCGGCTTTCGGACCGCAGCCTTGCGGGTCACCCCGGAAGGGAAGGTGGAACCGCAGGGCCGGCGGTGTGTTTGAATTTAGGCAGCACAGGGGATTGTGCCTCCTCGACAGGCTCCGCCGCGCTCCCTGAAGCGGCGGAGCCTTTCTTTTCCTGCCCCTTGTCTTCTCCCGCCCCTTGCGTTTATGGCTGCGGTGCCGGACCACGCCGACCACGGAACCGCCCCATGCCCGAGACGCCGCCCCCTTCCGCCGAGTCCCTGCACGCCCTGCTGGACCGTTATCTGCGTTGCCCGTCCGAGCCGCTGCGCGGCGAGTTGAACGCGGCGCTGACCGCCTTCCAGACGGCCTGGATACACGCCCGCGCCGGGCAGGATGCCCCGACGGCGCCCCCGCCCACCCCCGCCGCACCCAAACGTGCCCCGGCGAAGCCGAAATTCCCGATCGCCGCCGCCGATCTGGCGGTGCTGGAAAAGATGGCCGAGGGCTGGGTCCCCACCGCGGCCGAGGTCCCCCGCTGGGTCTGGTTCGAGAACCGGGAGCTGGTGACGATGGAGCCCAACCCCGCCGGAAGCGGGCCGGAGGTGATGCGTCTCGCCCCCGCCGGCTGGGCCGCGCTGGGCCGCCCGCCGGGCTGAGCAGCCGCCCATAAAAAGCGGGCAACAAAAAAAGGGAGGCCGGAGCCTCCCTTTTCTCACTTGGTGACCGGTTCCGGCTTACTTCGGAACCTTGCCCTGCACACCCTCGACGTACCAGTCCATCTTCAGGATCTGCTCGTCGGTGGCCTGCTTGCCCTCGGCGATCACGACCTTGCCGGACTGGTCCTTCACCGGGCCCTGGAAGGAGTGGCGCTTGCCTTCCATGATGTCGGTGCGGGTCTTCTCGGCCGCCGCGACGACGTCCGCCGGGAGAGCCGGGTTGTAGGGGGCCAGGAACAGCATGTGGTCCTTGAAGCCGCCCCAGGTGTCCTGCGACTTCCAGGAGCCGTCCAGCGCCGCCTTGACGCGGTTCACGTAATACTCGCGCCAGTCGTCGACGATGGCGGTCAGGTGCGCCTTCGGGCCGAAGCGGGTCATGTCCGACGACTGGCCGAACACCCACAGGCCGCGCTCCTGCGCGACCTGGATGGCCGCCGGGCTGTCGGTGTGCAACGAGATCACGTCGGCGCCCTGGTCGATCAGCGCCTTGGCGGCCTCGGCTTCCTTGCCGGGGTCGTACCAGCTGTTCACCCAGACGACGCGCACCTCGGCCTTCGGGTTCACCTCGCGCATGGCGATGGTGAAGGCGTTGATGCCGCTGACGACCTCGGGGATCGGGAAGGAGCCGATGTAGCCGATGATGTTCGACTTGGTCATCTGGCCGGCGATCTGGCCGATGACCGTGCGGGCCTCGTAGAAGCGCGCGGAATAGGTGGCGACGTTGGCCGAGCGCTTGTAGCCGGTGGCGTGCTCGAACTTCACGTCGGGATGGCGCTGCGCGACCTTCAGCGTCGGGTTCATGAAGCCGAAGGAGGTCGTGAAGATCAGCTTGTGGCCGGAGGAGGCCAGCTGCTCGATCACGCGCTCGGCGTCGGCGCCCTCGGGGACGTTCTCGACGAAGGTGGTGGTGACCTTGTCGCCCAGCTCCTTCTCCACGGCCAGACGGCCCTGGTCGTGCTGGTAGCTGTAGCCGTGGTCGCTGATCGGACCGACATAGACGAAGCCGACCTTCATCTTCTCCTGCGCGTCGGCCGCGCCGACGCCCAGCGCCAGCATGGCGGCGCCGGTGGCCAGACCCATCAGGGCCTTGCCCATGGTCCTTCTGTTCACGTGTTTGCTCCCTGATCCATTTGATTGAGCACGAACGTAAGACTTGCGAACATCCCGGAGCCTGTCAGGCATCGGCCCATCAGGCGTCCGGATGGAAAACCTTGCCGAGGCTGGCCGGCGCGTTCAGCCGGATACGGGCGACATCCCGTGAAATCACCACCAGGACGATGACGGTAGCCAGATAAGGCAGCATCGACAAGAGTTGTGACGGAATGTCGATTCCCAGCCCCTGGACGTGGAGCTGCGCGATGGTCACCCCGCCGAACAGCCAGGCGCCGAGCAGCACGCGGCCCGGCTTCCAGGTGGCGAAGACCACCAGCGCCAGCGCGATCCAGCCGCGCCCGGAGGAGATGCCCTCCGCCCACATCGGCGTGTAGTCGAGCGACAGGAAGGCCCCGCCCATGCCGCTCATGGCGCCGCCGAACAGCACGGCGAGGAAGCGGATGCGGATGACCTTGTAGCCGAGCGCGTGGGCCGCCGCGTGGTTCTCGCCGACCGCGCGCAGGATCAGCCCCTTGCGCGTGGCGTAGAGGAACCAGTGCACCGCCGGCACCGCCGCCAGCGCCAGATAGACCAGCGCGTCCTGCCCGAACAGCGCCTTGCCGATCACCGGCAGGTCGGTCAAGCCGGGGATGTAGAGCTCCGGCACGTCGGCGATGGGGATGCCGACGAAGCCCTGGCCGATCAGCGCCGACAGGCCGACGCCGAACAGCGTCAGCGCGAGGCCGGTCGCCACTTGGTTGGCCAGCAGGAGCAGGGTCAGCACGCCGAACAGCGCCGCCATGCCCGCCCCCGCCGCCGCACCCGCGACGAAGCCCAGCGTGGAGCTGCCGGTCTGCACCGCCACGGCGAAGCCGCAGACGGCGCCCACCAGCATCATGCCCTCGACGCCCAGATTCAGGACGCCGGATTTCTCCACCACCAGCTCGCCGAGGGCTGCGAACAGCAGCGGCGTGGCGGCGGCCAGCATGGCCGCCAGGATCGGGCCGAGAAGGGCGAGTTCGGCGCTCATGCCGCGGCCCTCCCCACCCCAGACCCGGCAGCGCCTTTCGCGCCGAAGCGCACGCGGTAACGGATCAGCACGTCGGTCGCCAGCAGGAAGAACAGCAGCATGCCCTGGAACACGCCGGTGATGGCCTTGGGCAGGCCAAGCGCGATCTGCGCCGCCTCGCCGCCGATGAAGGACAGCGCCATCAGGAAGCCGGCCAGCAGGATGCCCACCGGGTGCAGCCGCCCCAGGAAGGCGACGATGATGGCGGTGTAGCCGTAGCCGGGGGAGATGGTCGGGTTCATCTGCCCGATCGGCCCGGCGACCTCGCCCAGACCGGCCAGACCGGCCAGCGCGCCGGACAACAGCAGCGTCAGCCAGATGATCTTCTTCTGGTTGAAGCCGGCATAGCCCGCCGCCGTCGGAGTCAAGCCGATGACCTTGATCTGGAAGCCGATGAAGGTCCGCGCCATCAGGAACCAGCCCGCCGCCACCGCCAGCAGGGCGAACAGCGACCCCAGATGCACGCGCGTCCCGGCGACCAGCAGCGGCAGCACCGCGTCGGCCTCGAACAGGCGGGATTCCGGGAAGGCGAAGCCGTCGGGATCGCGGTAGGGGCCGTGCATCAGGTAGTTCAGCAGATGCAGCGCCACATAGTTCAGCATCAGGCTGGTCAGGATCTCGCTGGCGTTGAAGCGCACCCGCAGGAAGGCGGGGATCGCCGCCCACAGAGCGCCGCCGGCCATGCCCGCGACGATCATCAGCGGCAGCAACCACCAGCCGCCCTCGCCGTAGAAGGCCAGCGCCAGACCGCCGCCGGTGATGGCGCCGAGCGTGAGCTGCCCCTCGGCACCGATGTTCCAGACGTTGGCGCGGAAGCCGATGGCCAGCCCGATGGCGCAGAGCACCAGCGGGGTCGCCTTGACCGCCAGCTCACCCAGGCCGCGCAGCGACATCAGCGGCGCGATGAAGAAGGCGTGCAGCGCCTTCACCGGGTCGAAGCCCATGGCCCAGAACAGCAGGAAGCCGCTGACGAGCGTGAGCGCGACCGCCAGCAGCGGCGTGGCGTAGACCATCGCGCGCGACGCCTCGCCGCGGGGTTCGAGACGGAGGAGGGTCATGCCCCGGCCCCCTCCCCAACCCTCCCCCGCCGTTGGCGGGAGAGGGAGCAGGTGCCGTGGCGGCGCAATCCCCTCTCCCGCGCCAGCGGGGGAGGGTTAGGGAGGGGGCTCGCAAGCGTCATCACATCCTCACACCGCACGGTCCACCTCATCCTCGTCGGGCGGGTGGTTGAACAGGCCGCCCATCAGCAGGCCGATCTCCTCCACGCTGGTGTGGTGGGTGGGGCGGCTCTCCGACAAATGGCCGTGGAACAGCACCGCGATGCGGTCGCTCAGCACGAACAGCTCGTCCAGGTCCTGGCTGATGACCAGGACGGCGGCTCCGGAGCGCGCCAGATCGATCAGCGCCCGGTGGATCGCCGCCGCGGCCCCCGCGTCCACGCCCCAGGTCGGCTGGCCAACCACCAGCAGGCGCGGCTTCTGAAGAATCTCGCGGCCGATGATGAATTTCTGGAGGTTGCCGCCCGACAGCGACCGCGCCTCTGCCCGGTGGCCGTGGGTGACCACGTTGAAGGCGCCGATGATCCGCTCGGCGTAGGAGCGCGCGCGCCCGAAATGGACCAGCCCGCTGCGCACCAGCGGCTCGCGGGCGTAGCCGGAGAGCAGCGCGTTCTCCGACAGGCTCAATTCCGGCACGGCGCCGCGGCCCAGCCGCTCCTCCGGCACGAAGGCGAGGCCGAGCAGGCGCCGCTCGCGCGGGCCGAGATGGCCGGCGGGCCGCCCCTCGATGGCGACGGACGCCGGGTCCGGCACCAGCGCCTCGCCGCTCAGCGCGGCCATCAGCTCCGCCTGGCCGTTGCCGGCCACACCGGCAATGCCCATGATCTCGCCGGCCCGCACCTCGAAGGACACGTCCTTCAGGTTGGTGGCGAAGGGGTTGTCGGAGGTGGTGGAGAGGTTCCGCACCTGCAGCTTCGGCGCCCCGGCCTCGCCCTGCGGCAGCCGCTCCGGAGTCGACAGCTCGGTGCCGATCATCATTTCGGCGAGGCTGCGCGCGGTTTCCTTGCGCGGGTCGCAGCTTCCCACGACGCGCCCACCGCGCAGCACCGTGGCGGTGTCGCAGAGCGCGCGGATCTCCTCCAGCTTGTGGCTGATGTAGAGGATCGTGCAGCCCTCCGCCGCCAGCCGGCGCAGCGTCTCGAACAGGCGGGTCGCCTCCTGCGGCGTCAGGACCGACGTCGGCTCGTCCATGATGAGCAGCTTGGGGTCCTGCAGCAGGCAGCGCACGATCTCCACCCGCTGCCGCTCGCCGACCGACAGGTTGTGGACGTGGCGGCGCGGGTCCAGCGACAGGCCGTAGCGCTCCGACACCTCGGCGATGCGCGCCGACAGCGCGTCCATCGGGCCGGGCTGGTCGAGGCCGAGCGAGATGTTCTCGGCGACCGTCAGCGTGTCGAACAGCGAGAAATGCTGGAACACCATGCCGATGCCCAGCCGGCGGGCGCCCGCCGGATCGGGAATGTGCGTGTCCTGCCCGTTCCACAAAATCCGGCCGGCGTCGGCGTGCAGCACGCCGTAGATGATCTTCACCAGCGTCGACTTGCCGGCGCCGTTCTCGCCCAGCAGCGCGTGGATCTCGCCCGGCCGGAGGACGAGATCGACCTGATCGTTCGCCAGACAGCCCGGAAAGCGCTTGGTGATGCCGCGCAGTTCGAGCCGGTGCGGAGGGGATGACACGGATGGGGAATCCAAGGAGACGGACCGGGTAGGGGTGAAGTCGGCAGGGCATTGCCAAAGCCATGCCACTTTCGGAGAGTCTTGCCCGTCAAGGCTGTTCGCCGTCAACAGGGGAAGCGGTTGCCCAGCCTGCGGTCATTCGCCCCGTTTCGGGCGCCTGTCGCAGCCCAACAAAGCGGCAGATGACCCAACAAATCAGCAGTTGCTTCGCACACGGACAGATGCCACGCCGCCGCACGGTTGACAAGAGGCCGCCGTCGTCCTCAGCTATGGGAAGGGCCGCCATTTCCGGCGGCCTTTGCTTATGGAGCTTTTGGAATGAACCGCAAGTCGATGCTCGGCGATCCGCCGCCGATCCGAATCACCCCCCACGACCTCGGGCGCCTCGACGTCCTTCTCGCCCATCTCAGCCAGCCCGCCGGCGTCATCGACTTCCTCCAGCGCGAGGTCGACCGCGCCGATGTCGCGGACACACCCGACGACGGCGGCGCGCCCTTCGTCCGGCTCGGCAGCCGGGTCACCTTCGCGGACGACCGGGGCACGCGGCACACCGCCACACTCATCACACCGGACGAAGCGGCCCGGCGCCAGGACGGCATCTCGATCCTGACCCCGGTGGGCGCCGCCCTGCTCGGCCTGTCCGAGGGGCAATCCATCGCCTACGGCACGCTCGACGGCCGCACCAAGTCGGTGCAGGTCCTGCGGATCGAACCTCCGGCCGGCTGACCGCCCGCCAGACGGTCCATCGACCACGGCTTGCACCGTGGCGCGTCCGCGGAAAAGGCGGACGCGCCATGCAAGGGCATCCCCCTCGCCACTCTTGCCTCCCCCGCCCGCTTCGCCCAACTATCGGGGACTTGAACGGGACAATCGGAGCACGGGCATGACGGCGGAACAGGCAGGCTACGCGATCCTGGAGGACCGGGGCGTCATCGCGGTCGCGGGCGAGGACCGGGCGGCCTTCCTGCAAGGGCTGGTCTCCAACGACGTGCGCCGCGTCGCAGCGGACCGCGCCGTCTACGCCCTGTTCCTGACCCCGCAGGGCAAGTTCCTGCACGACTTCCGCATCGCCGAATCGGAGGGCGCCCTTCTGCTCGACCCCGAGACGGACCGGCGCGAGGAATTCCTCCGCCGCCTGAAGATGTACAAGCTGCGCTCCAAGATCACGCTGGAGGACCGCGCCGGCACCTTGGTGGCGGTCGTCCTGTTCGGCGGCGACGCGCTCGCCCGGCTGGGCCTGCCGGAGGAGGCCGGCGCGGCGGTTCCCTTCGCGGGCGGAGTCGCCTTCACCGATCCGCGCCTGCCGGCGCTGGGCGCCCGCGCCTTCCTGCCGCGCGACGGCGCCGCGGCGGCGCTGGAGGCGGCGGACTTCGCTCCGCGCAGTGCCGAGGACTATGACCGGCTGCGCCTCTCGCTCGGCGTTCCGGAGGGCAGCCGCGACCTCACGCCCGACAAGGCGCTGCCCCTGGAGAACGATCTGGACGACCTCAACGCCATTTCCTGGGACAAGGGCTGCTACATGGGGCAGGAACTGACCGCCCGCACCAAGTACCGCGCCCTGATCAAGAAGAAGCTGTTCCCGGTGACGGTGGACGGTCCCCTGCCCGCCCCCGGCACGCCGGTGACGCTGGAGGGCAAGGAGGTGGGCGAGATCCGCAGCGGTCAGGGCTCCTCCGCCCTGGCCTTGTTGCGGCTGGAAGACCTCACCCGAGCGGGGCAAGACGGACTGGTCTTGACAGCCGGAGAGGCCACAGTCACGCCGACAAAGCCAGTCTGGGCAAGCTATTGAGTTCTTCGCGACTTTTATTCCCGAAACTTGCACGGACTAGCCGAAAGATTTTTTCGATTTTCCGCGTGACCATTCCCGCCGAGGCGCTGTTGTCGAACTGCCTTACCGAGACAAACCAAGGCACTCGACAGAAACGCCGAAACACGGAGAGGAGTGAGTTATGCGTAGGGAAATCATCGCGGCTGCGTCCGTCCTGGCGCTGATGACCGGCACGGCGATGGCGCAGACCACGTCACCGACCACCGGCAGCCCCACCACCGGCGCCCCGACCGCGACCGAGATGAACAAGAGCGGCAGCGCCCCGGGTAGCGCCGCGACCGGCAGTGCCGCGGGCCTGACCGGCGGCCAGATGGCCAGCGCCGAGAACATGATGGGCAAGAACGTCTACG
The DNA here is from genome assembly GCF_007827815.1 of Azospirillum brasilense. GTDB lineage: Bacteria > Pseudomonadota > Alphaproteobacteria > Azospirillales > Azospirillaceae > Azospirillum > Azospirillum brasilense_C. The sequence continues at coordinate 202,569 of NZ_VITH01000007.1, read as the reverse complement.
GCTCCGACAACGAGAAGGTTGGCGAGGTCGAAGACGTGATCCTCGACAGCAACGGGCAGGCGCGCCAGCTCGTGATCTCCTCGGGCGGCTTCCTCGGCATCGGTGAGAAGCAGATCGCCGTGGACATCGGCAACGCCACCTGGGACGCCCAGCAGGAGCGCGTCCAGCTCTCGGGCATGACCCGCGACCAGGTGAAGGACATGGCGGAGTTCGAATACTCCGACACCACCACCTCGCTGAACCGCAACAAGGACAAAGCCGGCGACACGGTGAACGGCGCGGCCAGCCGCTCTTCCACCGGCACCTCCGGCACCATGACCGCCCCGGGCGGCGCCACCGGCACCCCGCCGGCCGCTCCGTCGGGCACCGGCCAGTAATCGCCGGCACCGTCACACAAAGCCCCCGCGGCCAAGCGCCGCGGGGGCTTTTCCCTGTTCGGGGCCGCCTTTACGGGCGGGCGACATGCCAGACGTTGTTCACCCCGTCGCCGGTGGTGTCGCCCGGCTTCCCGTCCTTCGCCCAGCCATAGAGCGGCTTGCCCTTGTAGGCCCACTGCATGGAACCGTCGTCGCGGGTGACGACCGAATAGTCGCCCATCGCCTTGGCGCCCGCCGGGGCCATCAGCGGCGGCCAATTGCTGGCGCATTGGCCGTTGCAGGCGGACTTGCCGCCCGCATCGCGGTCGAAGACGTACAGCGTCATGCCCTTGCTGTCGGTCAGCACGGGACCGCCGGCCGACTGGCCGGTCTTGGCGGGCATGGCGCCCTGCGCGAAGGCGGACGGCGCGAAGGCGGACGGCGCCACGAGGCCGAGCGCCAGCGCGATCGCCGCGGCGGCGGTGAAACGGGTGAAGCGGTGCATGAACGGAACCTCCCTGTCGTGACGGGGCGGGTGATGGAACCCGACCCTCACTGACAGGACGCCCGCCGCGCCGCTTTATTCCGTCCCCACCCGATCGATGATCACGCCCGCAGCAGATCGACGAAGCGGCGGCAGGCGGCGATGTCGATGCGCAGGGCGGCGCGGCGCTTGGTCGTCTCCGGGTCCTCGCCCCAGGCTTCGATCTGGAAGGTCTCGTCAAGCTGCGACACCGCGAAGGCCTCCTCGGCGTCGATGTGCCCCTCGACCAGCGCCAGCGCGACGATCAGCGAGCCGCAGGAGCCGGTCGCGGTCTGGAGCGCCGACAGCGTCCAGTCGTCGTAGGCCTCGACCGCGTTGCGCAGGGCGCGCAGCGCCTCGGGCGGCTGCGGCTTGGGCATCAGCCCGGCGTTGACGTGCAGCGGCGCGTCGTAGCGCAGCGTCGCCCAGTCGAGCAGCGGTTGCCAGCGCTGCGCCTGCAACTCCACCAGGTTCCGGGGATGCTCCGCGCGGTAGCAGAGCAGGTCCGTCTCCGCATAGGCGGCCACGCCGTCGACAATGGCGGCGCGGCCCTTGCCGATCAGGTCCACCGCCGTGCTGGCGAGCTGCATCAGCGGCATGCTGTCCGGGGCGATGTCCTCGGGCTGCGCATCCCATTCGGCGGCGACGGCCTGGGCCAGCGGCCAGCTCGCGAAGACCAACGGCGCCTTGGCCGGGCTGCGGATCGGACGGTTGTCCAGGCGCACCTCGAAGCCGCCGCCGGCGGCCTCGTCGACGGAGGCGGTCTTGTAGAAGCGCTTCATCAGGGTCCTTCGAATGCTCTCTTATCGGTGCAACAGGTCCAGAACAGCGCCGGCCACCGCGCGCCCGCGATGGACGATGCGGTCCGCCCCGGCGGCCTCCAGCTCGGCCGCCGCGTGATAGCCCCAGGAGACGCCGACCGACGCGACCCGCGCGTTGCGGGCCATTTGAATGTCGTAGGTGGTGTCGCCGATCACAACCGTGCGCGCCGCCTCCACCCCGGTTTCGGCCAGGGCGCGGTAGACCATGTCGGGGTGCGGCTTGCCGGGTCCGATGTCGCTGGTCTGGAGCGTGACGAAGCGCTCGGTCAGCCCGTGGTGGGCCAGCATGGCGTCCAGCCCGCGGCGCGACTTGCCGGTCGCCACGCCGAGCAGCACGCCCTCCGCCTCCAGCGCGTCCAGTGTGTCGCGCAGGCCGGGGAACAGCGGCTCGTGCAGGTCGCCGCGGTGGCGCAGCGCCGCGAAGGCGTCCTTGTAGCTTTCCGCGATGGCCACATGACGCTCGGTGTCCAGGTCGGGCAGCAGTTGCGACACCGCCTGCACCAGCGGCAGCCCGACCAGGCGGCGCACCTCCAGCGGGTCCGGCTCGCCCAGCCCGTGGGCGGCCCAGGCGGTGGTCATGGCGTCGATGATGGCGAACTGGCTGTCCACCAGCGTGCCGTCGCAATCGAACAGGGCCAGCCGCAGCGGACGGGCATTCTCTGAGCTGCTCACGGGCATCGCCTCCGGGACGCGGGTCGTACCGGACTTATGCGGGCCGCGTCGGCAAAGCGCAACTCACTTTCCGGGTTGCCGCGGCTCCGGGCGCCAGTGGAGCAGATGGACCGCCCCGCCCAGCAGCAGGCCCCAGAAGGCCGAGCCGACCCCGGCGAAGGACAGGCCGGAGGCGGTGACCAGCATGGTGACCAGCGCGGCGGTGCGGTTCGCCTCCACCTGCACGGCGCCCATCAGGGCGGAACCGAAGGCGCCGACCAGGGCCAGCCCGGCCACCGCCTCGATCAGGATCGGCGGGGAGCGGGTGACCATCACCGCCGTCACCCCGGCCAGCCCGGCGAACAGGATGTAGCCGATGCCGCTGACGAAGGCGGCCTGCCAGCGCCGCGCCGGGTTCGGGTCGGCGTCCGGGCTGGCGCAGAGCGCCGCGGTGATCGCCGCGAGGTTGACGGTCGGAGCACCACCCAGCGCCGTCAGGGCGGAGGCCGCCCCCGTCGCCAGGAAGATCGGACGGGTCGGCGGCGCGTAGTTGTAGGTCGCCAGAACGGCGAGGCCGGGGATGTTCTGCGAGGCCATGGTGACGACGAACAGCGGCAGGGCGATGCCGACCATTGCTTCCCAGGTGAACACCGGCTGGACGAAGGTCACGCCCGGCCACAGCGCGCCGGACAGCGCCGCCCCGCCGGCCAAACCGCCGGATGAGTCGAGCGCCATCGCCCCCAGCGCCACCGCCACCGCGGCGGGCACGGCGTAGAGCCGCGCCACCCGCCCCACCACCGCCCAGGTCGCCAGCACCAGCAGCGCCATTCCCGGCGCCTGCGACACCGCCAGGAAGGGGGCCAGACACAGCTTCAGCAGGATGCCGGCCAGCATGCCGTTGGCCAGCGGCTTGGGAATCGCGGCGATCCAGCGGCCGAGCGGCGACCACAGCCCGGCCAGGACGATCAGCAGGCCGGTCGCCACGAAGGCCCCCACCGCGGCGGGGAACCCACCCTCCACCGCGCCGGTGGCGGCGAGCAGGGCCATGCCCGGCGTCGTCCAGGCGATGCTGATCGGCTTGCGCCGGTGCAGGCTGAGGCCCATCGCCGTCAGACCCATGGCGAAGCCCAGCAGGACGAGGCCCGACACCACCTGCTCCGTGCTGGCGCCCACGGCGGTCAGGCCATGGATGACCACCGCCACCGAACTGGCGTAGCCGACCAGGGCCGCCAGCAGGCCGGCGCCGACCGCGCGCAGGGAAAGCCCCGTCGAAAGGCCCGTCGCCGGGACGGTGTCGGAAGAGGACATGGCTTGGGACCCTCCATCGGGCGTGCAGGATGATGAGACTGGTGATAGATTGGATCCAATATCCTGGCAAGGGGAGATCACGCATGGCGGTCAACGACGGGCTGTCGCGCCTCGTGGCGCGCGCGCAGCCGCGCCACCGCACCACCACGGAGTTCGTGGAGGCGACGCTGCGCGAGGCGATCCTCAGCGGGGTCATCGCGCCGGGCACGCCGCTGCGGCAGGAGGAACTGGCGGAGACCTTCGGGGTCAGCCGCATGCCGGTGCGCGAGGCGCTGCGCCAGCTGGAGGCGCGGGCGCTGGCCGAATTCCACCCGCACCGCGGGGCCGTCGTCGCGGAAATCTCCGCGGCGGATGGCGCCGACATCGGGGCGATCCGCATGGCGCTGGAGCCGATGGCGTTGCGCCTGTCATTGCCCGGCCTGACGGCGGCGGACCTCGATCAGGCGGAGGAGCTGATCGCGGAGATGGATGGAGAGGCCGATCCCGGCCGCATGGGAGAGCTGAACCGGCGCTTCCACATGACGCTCTACGCGCGGGCCGGGCGGCCCCGTCTGCTGGCGCTGACGGAGCAGCATCTGCTGGCCGCCGACCGCTACCTGCGCTTCCAATTCGCGGCGCTGGGCTATCGGCCGCGGTCGCAGGACGAGCACCGCGCGCTGTTGGCGGCCTGCCGGGCGGGCGATGCGGATGCGGCCTGCCGGCTCGTCGAAGAGCATGTCGGGGAGGCCGCGGAGCAGCTTACGGCGTTTCTGGAGGGGCGCGAAGCGGGGTAAACCCCCGCTTCTACTCGACCCCCTCGAACGGGTCGCCCTTCAGGCTGGCGCTGAAGCCCAGATATTTCCAGGTCGTCAGCATGTGGTCGGGCAGCGGCGCCGTCACGTCGATCATCCGGTTGCCGCCGCGCGGGTGCGGCAGGATCAGCCGGCGGGCGTGCAGGTGCAGCTTCTTCTGGACCTCGGCGCCCGGCAGATAGGCCCCCTGCCCGGCATACTTGCCGTCGCCCAGGATCGGCGTGCCGATGGCGTTCATGTGGACGCGGAGCTGGTGGGTGCGCCCCGTGCGCGGCCACATGGCGACGAAGGCCGCCTGCTTGCCCAGGTTTTCCAGCACCGAGTAGTAGGTGACGGCACGCTTGCCGTCGTCCTCGTCGCCGGCCACCCGCTCGCCCTGCGGCCCGCCTTCCTTGGCCAGCGCGAGGTCGATCTTGCCCTGGTAGGGCTTCGGAACGCCGACCGTGGCGGCCCAGTAGATCTTGCGCACGTCGCGGCCGCGGAACTGCTCCGTCAGCTTGGACGCCGCGAAGGTGTTGCGCGCCAGCAGCAGGACGCCCGAGGTGTCCTTGTCCAGCCGGTGGACCAGCTTGGGCCGCTCCTTCGCGTCGAAGCGCAGGGCGTCCAGCATGGCGTCGAGATGCTTGGTGGTGTTGGTGCCGCCCTGGACGGCGAGGCCCGCCGGCTTGTTCAGCGCGATGACGTCGCCGTCCTTGAAGAGAACCAGCGCCTGGAGCGCCGCGATGTCCTTGTCCGACATGGCCGGCTTCTTCGGCGCGGGGGCCGCCGCGGCGCCCTCCGGCTTGGCCCAGTCGGCCAGCGGCGGGATGCGGATGGACTGGCCGGCGGCGAGCCGGGTCGAGGTCTCCGCCCGCTTGCCGTCCACGCGGATCTGGCCGGTGCGCAGCAGCTTCTGCAGATAGCCGTGCCCCACGTCGGGGAAATGGCGCTTGAACCAGCGGTCGAGGCGGACGTCGGCCTCGTCGGACGTCACGGTCCGGGTTTCCACGCTGGGGGACTTGTTCTCACTCATCAAACGGGCACCGAAACAAGAGAACGCACGACCGCGAGGCCGGCAAAGAAACCCGCGATGGTCAGCACCATCGAGGCCAGGATGTAACCCGCCGCCGCCGGCAGGGCGTTCCGCTCCACCAGCAGACCGACGTCGAGCGTGAAGGAGGAGAAGGTCGTGAATCCCCCCAGCACCCCGACCATCAGCAGCGCCCGCAGCTCCGGCGACGGCGACCACACCAGCGCGGCCAGCTCCGCCAGCGCGCCCATGGTGAAGCAACCGAGGGCATTCACGACCAGCGTCCCGTAGGGAAACTGCGTGCCCAGCCAGTGGCCGACCGCCGTCATCAGCAGATAGCGCGCCATGGAACCGACAGCGCCGCCGACGGCGACCGCGGCGAGCGTGGACGGTGATGCGATCACGGAACCTCCGGAACGGACGGGACGACGGGCATCCCGCGCGGATTAGAGCCAGAAATACGGCGGTTTGTCACGCGCCGGGCGCGGCGCCCCCGCCATCCCGCTCGCCCACACCGAAGATCCAGCCCTCCTGCCGCCGCGCCCGCGCGTCCATGGCCGGCGGACTCCACACCGCCTCCCGCCCGGCCAGCCGGCGCAGCCCCGCCGCGGAGACCAGCGCGTCCGCGTCATGGTCGCTCACCGACCCGGACAGGCCGGCGGGCGGCGCGCCGAGGGCGGCCAGCGCGGCGTCGACCGCCGCCCCGTCGCGGATCTTGCGCAGCCCGAAGCCGGCGCGGATGAGGAACAGGCGCGGGTAGATCTCGCAGAAGACGGTATGGCCCGGCCCCGGCGCGTCGAAGGGCCAGACCGCCACCTGGTCCGGCGCCGCCCGCTTCAGCGCGCGCAGCATCCGCATCCCGGCCAGCCCGCCCTTCCCCACCTGCTTGGCGCCGATCAACTTGTAGGGGCTCTGCGGGCTGCCGTAGCCGTCGGCGCGGCACACCCGCTCGGTCAGCCGGTGCGGGTCGCGGTACCAGTCCGGCTGCGTCCCGGCGCGCCAGAAATCGGCGCCGTAGTCCGGGTGCGCCGCGAAGCCGCCCCCGGCGAAGTCCGGCTCCGCCCCGGCCACCGCTTCCACCCGGTCCCACAGGTCGAAGGCTGTCACCGCGTCGGGGTCGGGGAAATAGCGCCGAGCCACGTCGAAGGGCAGCGAGAAGGCGCAATCGATCCCAACCAGCGCCGGCCCCCGCTCCAGCCCGTCAAGCAGCCAGTCGAACACGGCGGTGCGCGACCATTGCCGCTCCGTGGGCGCGACGGTCCGCGGCGGCCCTTCCACGCCGCATTCGGCGACCGCGACGCCGGCGTAGCGCTTGCCGGCGGCGCCCGACCAGTCGATGGCGATGAAGCGTGAGAACGCCGGAACCGCGTCATCCGTCGTCATGCGCACGCTTCTCCCGCCATTTCACGAACCCTGATTCCGAGCGTCCGGATTTCAACACGCGGGAATTGCATACGGACCCTCCAATGACCATTCGCTCAATCTCAGGTCTTCTCACCGCCCTCCTCGCCTTCACCGCCGCCCCGGCCCGAAGCGATCCGTGCCTAGACATCCCAAGCGTCCTGCGCTCCGCCGAGCCCGCGCTCAACACGGCGTTCGGCGGGCGCCTCACCCGGCACATCTTCGGCGCGCCGCCGCCGCCGAACGCCGTGCAGGAGGTCGGTATGCCTCTGTTCGCGGATCTCTGGGCGTGGCGGGCGGCGTGGAACGCGGTGACCGGCCATCCGGGCGAGGTCCTGTGCGGCGAGGAGCTTGGCGGCACCCAGTTCGGCAAGACGCTGAGCGTGCGGGTCCCCGCGCTGTGGTGCGGGGAAACGGATGACATCGGCCGCTGCACCGACGCCAAACCCTTCACCAGCGCCACCGTGACCTACGTGTTCGAACGCGCCGGCCCGCCGCACGCCCCGGTCTGGATCCTCGGAGTCGCTTACCCGAAGCCGTGATGCGCCCTATTCGTCCCCGTCAGCGGCCTTGCGGTCGCGCAGGCGCGCCCAGTAGTCCTGGCGCTTCTTGATCTCGCGCTCGAATCCGCGCTCGACCGGCTGGTAGAAGGCGCGCCGCGCCATGCCCTCCGGGAAGTAGTTCTGGCCGGAGAAGCCGTCCGCCGTGTCGTGGTCGTACTCGTAGCCCTTGCCGTAGCCAATCTGCTTCATCAGCTTGGTCGGGGCGTTCAGGATGTGCTTGGGCGGCATCAGGCTGCCGGTTTCCTTGGCGGCGCGCACCGCGCTCTTGTAGGCGGTGTAGCCGGCGTTCGACTTCGGCGCCGTCCCCAGATAGATCACCAGTTGCGCGATGGCCAATTCCCCCTCCGGGCTGCCCAGCCGCTCGTAGGCCTCCCAGGCGGCGGTGGCCTGGGCGAGCGCGTTGGGGTCGGCCATGCCGATGTCCTCCACCGCGAAGCGGGTCAGCCGGCGGGCGATGTAGCGCGGGTCCTCCCCGCCCTCCAGCATGCGGGCGTACCAGTAGAGCGCCGCGTCGGTGTCCGACCCGCGCAGCGACTTGTGCAGCGCGCTGATGAGGTTGTAATGCCCCTCCTGCGCCTTGTCGTAGAGCGGGGCGCGGCGCTGGATGGCGGTGGCGAGCGCGTTGTTGTCGAGACGCGCGCCGTCCTCCGGCACCGGCAGGGCGAACAGCTCCTCACAGAGATTCAGGCAGAAGCGCCCGTCGCCGTCGGCCATCGCCTTCAGCGCGGCCCGCGCGTCCGGCGTCAGCGGCAGCGGACGGCCCATCTCCGCCTCGGCCCGCGACAGCAGCTTCTCCAGCGCCGCGTCGTCGAGCCGGTTCAGCACGAAGACCTGGGCGCGCGACAGAAGCGCCGCGTTCAACTCGAAGGACGGATTCTCGGTGGTGGCGCCGACCAGCGTGACGGTGCCGTCCTCCACATAGGGCAGGAAGCCGTCCTGCTGGGAACGGTTGAAGCGGTGGATCTCGTCGATGAACAGCAGCGTGCCCTGCCCGGCCGCACGCCGCGCCCGGGCGGCGTCGAAGACCTTGCGCAGGTCGGCCACGCCGGAGAAGACCGCCGACAGCGGCTCGAAATGCAGGTCGGTGGACAGGGCCAGCAGCCGCGCGATGGTCGTCTTGCCGCAGCCGGGCGGCCCCCACAGGATCATGGAGGCCAGCCGGCGCGCGGCGACCATGCGGCCCAGCGGGCCGTCGGGCTTCAGCAGATGCTCCTGCCCGACCACCTCGCCCAGGCTGCGCGGGCGCAGCCGATCGGCCAGCGGGCGGGGGGCGCCCGCCTCGAACATGCCGCCGGTGGCTCCGGAGTCGCCGCGCTTGCTCATCGCCGATCCACCGATCGCACCGGACCGGTCACTGGTTGGTGGGCGCGCCGCAGCGCTGGTAGCACATGCGCAGCGAATGCTGGCAGTTGTCGGTCGGCGAGAAGATGCCGCCGCGGTCCGGACGGTCGAGCCCGCTCTGCGCGCGCGCGGCGACCGAGTCCATGCAGGAGTTGTTGCTGCGCTCACACTGGGAGCGGCAGGAATCGTCGCTGCCGACGCCGCCGTCGAGGCGAAGCGACGGATCTTCGACCCCGCGGGCCGGGCGCGAGGACGCCGGTGCCCCGGCGGGAGCCGTTGTGGGGGCCGTGGTGGAGGCCGCCGGAGCACCGCCCACGGCGGCGCCGGACGAACGCCCCGGCGCGTCCGCGCAGGCGGCGAGCGCAACCAGGGCGAGGGCCAGCACCGGCCCCAGAATGAGTTTCGGACGGAACATCGCGGCTTTGACTCCCATTGTTCTTGCGTGACCCCGGACGTTGGCGGATGGTCCCCCGCATTGGACCATGCCGCGGGCTCGGCGCCCACTATGCCGGGAACGCAAGCGATAAGGGAATGCCTCAAATGAGTCCCAACAATCCCGGCCCGTCGCCGCGCCGCCGGACATCGACCACCGTCTTCGTGGCGCTGCTGATCGGCGGGCTGCTGCTGCTCATCGTGCGCATGCTCTCCATGCCCACCGTCAGCGCCGGCGAGGTCGTCCTGCCCCTGCTGGCCGGCATCGCCATGGCGCTGGCCATCGGCGTGATGGTCATGCGCGACCGCCGCGAGCGCAACGCCCTGCCCCCGTCGGAGCGCAACCGCCAGGACCGCGGGATGCCCGATTGATGTTTGCCGGGAAGTAAAGGTGACGCGCGGGGCCGGGCCCCGCGCCGCTCACACGAACTTGAAGCTGAGCAATCCGCCGATGATGATGACCAGCAGAACGGTCGTCACCAGCATCAGCCGCTTCTCGATGATGTCGCGCACCTGCGGCCCGTAGAAATGCAGCAGGATCGCGATCATGTAGAATCGCGAGAATCGTGCGACGATCGAGCACAGGATGAACACCGTCAGGTCGAGGTGCGCGAATCCCGCGGTGATCGTCAGCAATTTGTAGGGAATGGGCGTGATGCCCTTGAGGATCAGGAACCAGGGGCCGAATTCGGCGAACATGTCCTGAAAGCGCTGGAACGACTCTTGCGCGTTGTAGAGGTCGATGATCAGCCGTCCGATGCTTTCGAACAGGTAGAACCCGACCGCGTAGCCGAACATCCCGCCGATCAGCGAGGCCAGCGCGCAAATGTTGGTGTAGCGCCAGAGCTTCCTGGGCTCCGCCAGACACATCGGCACCAGCATGATGTCGGGCGGCAGAGGGAAGAAGGAGCTTTCCGCGAAGGAGACGGCGGACATCCACCAGACGGCGTCCTTGCGGGCGGAGAGCTTGAGAATCCGGTTGTAGAGAGGTTTCAGCATACCGCGCGCGCGGCGCCCTCCCGAAGTGACGGAACCCGAAAACCGGAAACCCTCCCTCCGGGGATGAACCCGAAGGGAGGGCCGGTCGGTCACCTATATCGTCGTCCGGCGCCCAGGGGCAACGGCGGCGACAAGATTTCACGAACGCTCAACCGTGGGCTCAGCCCTCGGCCTCGACCTCGTCCTTGATCTCCACCGGGCCCGAATCCTGGCCCTTGGCGGCGACGTCGCGGTCGACCAGCTCGATCACGCCCATGGCGGCGGCGTCGCCGTAGCGGAAGCCGGCCTTCAGGACGCGGCTGTAGCCACCCTGGCGGTCCTTGTAGCGGTCGGCCAGAACGGTGAACAGCTTGGTCACCATCGCGTCGTCACGCAGCTGCGCGAAGGCGAGACGGCGGTTGGCGAGGCCACCCTTCTTGCCGAGCGTGATCAGACGCTCGACGATCGGGCGCAGATCCTTGGCCTTCGGCAGGGTCGTCTTGATCTGCTCGTGCTTGATCAGCGCATTCGCCATGTTCGAGAACATGGCCTTGCGGTGGCTGGTGGTCTTGCTGAACTTACGTCCGGAAACGCCGTGACGCATGACGGTCCTCCTTCATGGCGTGGCCCCCCTCGGGGAGCCGGTGGTGAACCCGACCGCCCAGTCGTTAGAGCTGGTACGGCGCGGGGCGGGCCGGTTGGTGGCCCTGGGAAACATGCTGCCCCCTCCCCGGCCCTCCCCCGCTCGCGCGAGAGAGGGAACTTGTCCCCTCCCTCGCCGAAGGCGGGGGAGGGCCGGGGAAGGGGCAATGGAACGTGCGAGACTTAGTACGGCTCTTCCAGACGCTTGGCCAGCTCTTCGATGTTCTCGGGCGGCCAGTTCGGGATTTCCATACCGAGGTGCAGACCCATCTGGGCCAGCACTTCCTTGATCTCGTTCAGCGACTTGCGGCCGAAGTTCGGCGTGCGGAGCATCTCCGCCTCGGTCTTCTGCACCAGATCGCCGATGTAGACGATGTTGTCGTTCTTGAGGCAGTTGGCCGAACGGACCGACAGTTCCAGCTCGTCCACCTTGCGGAGCAGGTTCTTGTTGAACGGAACCTCCTCGTGCTTCTCCTCGGCGACCGCGTGGGTCGGCTCCTCGAAGTTGATGAACAGCTGCAGCTGGTCCTGGAGGATGCGGGCGGCCAGAGCCACCGCGTCGTCCGGCTTCACGGCGCCGTTGGTCTCGACGACCATCGACAGGCGGTCATAGTCAGTGACCTGCCCGACGCGGGCGTTGTCGACCTTGTAGGAGATCTTGCGGACCGGCGAGAACAGCGCGTCGACCGGGATCAGGCCGATCGGGGCGTCTTCCGGACGGTTCTGGCTGGCCGGGACGTAGCCCTTGCCGGTCTCGACCGTCAGTTCCATGTTCAGGCGCGCGCCGTTGTCCAGCGTGCAGATCACGAGGTCCGGGTCCATCACCTGGATGTCCGCGCCGGTCTCGATCATGCCGGCCTTCACCTCGCCGGGGCCTTCGGCGCGCAGGCGCATGCGCTTCGGGCCGTCGCCGCCCATGCGCAGACCCATCGACTTGATGTTGAGGACGATGTCGGTCACGTCCTCGCGCACGCCGGGGATCGACGAGAACTCGTGCAGCACGCCGTCGATGTGGATCGCCGTGACGGCCGCACCCTGCAGCGAGGAGAGCAGCACGCGGCGCAGCGCGTTGCCGAGCGTCAGACCGAAGCCACGCTCCAGCGGCTCGGCCACGACGGTCGCCGTGCGGTCGGCGTCGTCACCGGGCTGGATGTCCAGCTTGTTCGGCTTGATCAGTTCCTGCCAGTTCTTCTGAAGAGCCACGGTATTACCTCATGCCATCGGGGTGGACACACGTCCGCGGGGACCGGCCGTTCCCATCCGATGGCGCCGCGATGGCTGCGGCGCCTGTCCCGGAACGGCGGATCCCCGTGGGTGCGGAGTAGCGATGCTTCTTAGACGCGACGCTTCTTCGGCGGACGGACGCCGTTGTGCGGAATCGGCGTGACGTCGCGGATCGAGGTGATCTGGAAGCCGATCGACTGCAGAGCGCGCAGCGCCGACTCACGCCCCGAACCCGGACCCTTCACCTCGACCTCGAGGGTCTTCATGCCGTGCTCCTGGGCCTTGCGGCCCGCGTCCTCGGCGGCGACCTGAGCGGCGTAGGGGGTCGACTTGCGCGAACCCTTGAAGCCCATCGTGCCCGACGACGACCAGGCAATGGTGTTGCCCTGCGCGTCGGTGATGGTGATCATCGTGTTGTTGAAGGAGGCGTTCACGTGAGCGACGCCGGCGGTGATGTTCTTGCGCTCGCGACGACGAAGACGCTGCGAAGCGGCTGAGGGCTTGGCCATGGTCCGTGCGTCCTCTTACTTCTTCTTGCCGGCGATCGGCTTGGCCGGACCCTTGCGGGTGCGGGCGTTCGTGTGGGTGCGCTGGCCGCGGACCGGCAGGCCCTTGCGGTGACGCAGGCCACGGTAGCAGGCCATGTCCATCAGACGCTTGATGTTCATGGCGACCGAACGGCGCAGGTCGCCCTCGACGCGGTAGTCGGCGTCGATGGTCTCGCGGATCTTGAGGATCTCGTCGTCCGTGAGCTGGTTCACACGGCGCTCCGCCGGGATCTCCAGCTTCGTGCAGATTTCCTTGGCCTTGAAGGGGCCGATGCCATGAATGTAGGTCAACGCAATCTCCACGCGCTTCTGCGCGGGGATGTTGACGCCAGCGATACGCGCCACGCCTGCTCTCCTCGATATCTCAACGGCAGCCCTCATGGGCCGCCTACACACCGATTGATCCCCGATCCGGACGCCAGAGGCCCGAAGGCCCGAGGCGGGTCCCGGATACGGGACGCACAATGTCTCCCGCCAGGCCCGGTGGGCCGCGAGAGGGTGCGACTATAGAAAAAGCCGGAAATCTGTCAAGGCCGTTCTGCGGCGTTACCGTGCTTTTCCCGGTGCCTGTCCATTGTGGGGAGGATGGCCGCGGTTGACAAGCCGGACGGCAGCTCTTGAGATGAACGGCCCGCCCCGAACGGAACAACCCGAACGGCACATATCAGAAGGCAGACCCATGACCCGCAAAGGCATCCCCTTCCGGCGCTTCCGCCTGACCAAGATCGTCGCCACGCTGGGGCCGGCCACCGCGACGCCGGAGAAGATCCGCGCGCTGTTCGAGGCGGGCGTGGACGTCTTCCGCCTGAACTTCAGCCACGGCACGCACGAAGACCACGGCCAGCGCCTCGCCACGCTGCGCGCGCTGGAGGCGGAACTCGACCACCCCATCGCGGTGATGGCCGACCTCCAGGGACCGAAGCTGCGGCTGGGAACCTTCGCCGATGGCCCGGTCACCGTCGAGCCGGGGCACCGCATCCGCCTCGACCTCTCCACCGAGCCGGGCGACGCGACCCGCGTCGGCCTGCCCCACCCGGAAATCTTCGCCGCCCTGGAGCCGGAGGCGGAGCTGCTGGTGGATGATGGGAAGGTCCGCCTGCGCGTCGTCGGCTGCAGCCCCGACCACGCCGACTGCGTCGTGCTGTCCGGCAGCCGCCTGTCCGACCGCAAGGGCGTGAACGTGCCGGGCGTCGTCCTGCCGCTGACGCCGCTGACGCCGAAGGACCACGAGGATCTCGCCTTCGCGCTCGACCAGGGAGTGGACTGGGTGGCCCTGTCCTTCGTGCAGCGGCCCGAGGACGTGGCCGAGGCGCGCAAGCTGGTCGCCGGGCGAGCCGCCCTGTTGTCGAAGATGGAGAAGCCGCAGGCCATCCAGCATCTGGAGCGCATCGTCGAGCTGTCGGACGGCGTCATGGTCGCCCGCGGCGACCTCGGCGTCGAGATGCCGGCGGAGGACGTGCCGAGCATCCAGAAGCGCATCATCCGCGAATCGCGCAAGGCCGGCAAGCCGGTGATCGTCGCCACGCAGATGCTCGAGTCGATGATCGGCTCCCCCGCCCCGACCCGCGCCGAGGCGTCGGACGTGGCGACCGCGGTCTATGACGGGGCGGACGCCGTGATGCTCTCGGCCGAGACGGCGGCGGGCACCTACCCCATCGAGGCGGTGTCGATGATGGACCGCATCGCCCGCCGGGTCGAACAGGACCCGCTCTACCGCACCATCACCGACGCCCAGCATCCCGACCCGCAGCAGACCTCCACCGACGCCGTCACCGCGGCGGCGCGTCAGGTCGCCCACACCATCCAGGCCGCGGCCATCGTCACCTACACCACCAGCGGCTCGACCACCCTGCGCGCCGCCCGTGAACGGCCGGAGGTGCCGATCATGTGCCTGACCTCCAGCCTGGAGACGGCGCGGCGGCTCCAGCTCGCCTACGGGGTGCACAGCGTGCATTCCGCCGACGTCGCCGACTTCAACGAGATGGTTCAGAAGGCCGCCCGCTGCGCCTACGAGGACGGGCTGGCGGTGGAGGGGCAGCGGCTGGTCATCACCGCCGGCGTGCCCTTCGGCACCCCCGGCAACACCAACATCCTGCGCATCGCCTGGGTGGACGCCCAGTAACGAGTCGCCCGACGAGGCTCCGCGGCGCCGTCAGGCCGGGGCACGGTCCGCCGGCGCGACGCGGGGGAAGCGCAAGGTGAAGGCGGTGCCGCGGCCCGGCGCGCTGTCCAGCGCGATGCGGCCCCTCAGCTTGCGGGTGACGATGTTGTAGACGATGTTCAGCCCCAGCCCGCTGCCCCCCGTGCCGCGGCTGGTGGTGAAGAAGGGTTCGAACACCTTGCCGTGCAGTTCGGCCGGGATGCCCCGTCCGTCGTCGGCGTAGATCAGCTCCACCTCGTCAGCGCCCACCCCGCGCGCGGAGACGCGCAGCAGGCCGTGCTGCCCCGGGGCGTAGCCGTGGATGATCGAGTTCATCACCAGGTTGGTCAACACCTGGCTGAGCGCCCCCGGATAGCCGTCGATCAGCAGGTCCGCCGGGCAATCCACCTCCACGCCGTGGGCCGCCCGCTTGATGCGGACGCCCAGGCTGCGCAGGACCTCGTCGATGTAGTCGCGCAGGTCGAAGACGCGGCGCTCCTCGCTCGCCTGATCCACGGCGATCTGCTTGAAGCTCTGGATGAGCTGGGCGGCGCGGTCGATGTTCAGCAGCATCAGCTGCGCCGCCTCCCCCGCCATCTCAAGGAAGTCGGCGAAATCGGGCCGGCGCAGCGTTCCCGCCTCGAAATCGCGCCGGATGAGGCGGGTGCGCTCCGCCACCAGCGAGGCGCCGGTCAGGGCGATGCCGATGGGCGTGTTGATCTCGTGCGCCACCCCGGCCACCAGGGATCCCAGCGCCGCCATCTTCTCGGACTGGATCAGATGGGCCTGGGCCTCCTTCAGGTCGCGGAGCGCGCGTTCGGCTTCCTCCCGCGCGGCGTGGACGCGCTCCTCCGCGTGGACCCGGTCCGACACGTCGGTGTGCGAACCGACGATGCGGAAGAGCGCTCCGTCCGGACCGAGGACGCGGATGGCCCGGGTCAGCATATGGACCACGGTCCCGCGCTTGTGGCGGAAGCGCTGGACGAACTGGCACTCGTTCACCACCCCGTTGACGAGATCGCGGGCCATATGCATCGACAACTCGCGGTCCTCGGGCAGGATCAGCTCGGTCCAGCGGGCGGCGGTGTTGACCATCTCGCTCTCGCCGTAGCCGAGCATTCCCCACCAGTAGGGCGACAGCCACAGTTGCCCCGTGCGCAGGTCCCATTGCGAAATGCCTTCGCGCGCCGCCCGGATGGCCAGCTCGAACAGCTCCCGGCTGGCAATGATCTCCCGCTCGGCGTTCCGCCGCTCGGTCACGTCGGTGTAGGTGACGACGAATCCGCCGTCCGGCAGGGGCCGGATCAGGAATTCCAGAACCTGCCCGTCGGACCGGGTGCATTCCCAGGCCCGATCGTCCGGAGCGGGCCGGACGGGAAGCGGCACGCCGAGGGCCGCGGACGCGCCGGCCCCGGCGCCGGCCCCTTCCATGGGCTGATCGTCGGGCACGGCGGCGGGGCACACGCTCCCCGGCCCGAAGGCCAGCCCCTGCGCGACCCGCCGGGCAATGGCGGCGTAGGGTGTGTGGTAGCCGAGGGCTTCCGGTTCCAGCCCCAGCAGTTCCGTGACGCGTCCGTTCCAGGCGACCAGGCGCAGCGCCCGGTCGAACGCCATCACGCCCTGGCCCAGCCCGTTGAGAACCGCCCGGGTCTGGTCCCACTGGGCTTCGAGCGCCTGTTCGGTGCGCTTGCGGGCGGAGATGTCGCTGATGCAGGCCAGCATGGCGCTCTCGCCACGGAAGCGGAAGCGCCGGGCGGACACCATCGCCCAGAGGTCGCTGCCGTCGGGCCGGCACAGCCGCGTCTCGAAACCGTCCACACTGCCGGCCCCGTCGCGCAGGGCGGTGAGCAGCCGCTCCCGCTCCGCCGGGTCGGTGTAGTAATCGCTGGCGAAGCTGCGCCCCACCACCGCGTCGAGCGGCACACCGAACAGCAGGCCGGCGGGCTGGTTGACCGCCATCACCAGTCCGTCGGACAGCCGCGTCACCACCAGGGGAACGGCGATGGCCTGCATGATCGCCCGCTCCGCCTCGCCGGCCCGGTCGCCCAGCAGGTCCTCCAGACCGATGAACCCGGTCTCGTCCGGCGGGACCGCCAGGGCGCCGTCATCGGCAAGGGTCAGCACCAGTTCGCCGCCCTCGCCTTCCGCCGGGATCAGCGTCGGACGCCCGCCGCCGGGCGACGCCGCGAGCGCCACTGGCCGGCCGGCGCGCAGCCGATCCGCCGCCGACGCCGCGTCCCCACAGGCCGGATGCGCGGCCAAAAGGGCATCGAGGCGGTCACCTGGACAACCGCCCAGCGACGCCCGGAACACGGCGTTGGCCCAGATCAGGTGCCCGTCGGCATCGAAGCGGGCAAGCCCGGCAGCGGCCATCCGCGAACACTCCCCTTCATTCCCTAAGACAGCCCTGCGAGTCCCCAAGACGGCGCCCACCGCGCGAGACGGGTTGGGCATTCCGCGTCGATCCGCTGCGAATTCACGCAAAATGAATCTACACCAGATCACCGCACCTGCACCATGGCGCCTCCCGCAATCCTGTATGCGCACCCATGTTCTAGCCTCCGCCGCCCCCTCGCCCGGAAGGACCGCCCGCCGCATGCCCGAAATCGCCGCCTACGGCGGGCTGTTCCTGACCGCGTTCCTCGCCGCGACCATCTTCCCGGCGCAATCGGAAATCCTGCTGGTCGGCATGCACGCCTCCGGCAACTACGATCATCTGGCGCTTCTGCTGTTCGCCACGGCGGGCAACGTGCTGGGATCGGTCGTCAATTGGGCGCTCGGCCGCTACCTGATGCATTTCCAGGACCGCCGCTGGTTTCCGGTTCCCGCCACGATGGTCGCGCGGGCCACCCGCTGGTACCAGCGCTTCGGCGTGTGGTCGCTGCTGCTCGCCTGGATGCCCGTGATCGGCGATCCGCTGACGCTGGTGGCCGGCATCCTGCGGGTGGACATCCGGATTTTCCTGCTGCTGGTCACGGCGGGCAAAGCCGCCCGCTACGCGGCGCTGGTCCTGGCCCTGTGAGCGTCCTACATTCACCCCATGGATGACCAGACCGCCCCTCCGGAGGACGACCCCATCTGCGCCTCGCCCCTGCGGCGCCGGATGTGGCTGGCGCTGGGCTACGCCGCGGTCGGGCTTGGCATCGCCGGCACGGTGCTGCCGCTCCTGCCGACCACCCCGTTCCTGCTGCTGGCCGCCGGGGCTTTCGCCAAGAGCAGCCCGGCGCTCCGCGACCGGCTGTACCGCGACCCGCGCTTCGGCCCGCTGCTGCGCGATTGGCAGTCCGAAGGGGCGATCCCCCGCAAGGCCAAGGCGGCGGCGCTGATCGGCATGGGGGTGAGCTGGGCGATCGTCGCGCTGACCGCCAGCCGCCCGCTGGTCCCCATCCTGGCCGGAACCTGCATGGCGGCGGTTGCCGCGTACATCGTCACCCGCCCCTCGCCGTCCCGCCCGGAGCCGCAGGACGCGGCGCCCGGCGCCGTGGCCGCGGAGGGCGGAAACGTTTCCGCATTGCGAAACGAAGCTTGAGCCAATCGGCCGATGGACGTATTACAGCCGGTAATCCCGGCCGGTCACCAGCGCCGCTGAAAAATCCTTATAATTTCTAGGGGTTTTTCGAATCCGTTCACGTCTTGATCCCGATCAAGAGGCGATCGGGTCATGTCCGCTATTGTCCGGTCTTGCGTCCCTATCCGGAGCCAAGGCAGACGATATGCCCGACGGAAGCGCTGTCACGCCGGCGAAAATCCAGTTTTTCGAGAGCCAGAAGAAGATCCACCCAAAGGCCGTCTCCGGACGCTACCGGCGGTGGAAGACCATCCTGACCTGGATGCTTCTGGCGGTCTTCTTCATCGCCCCCTGGATTCGCTGGGAACGCGGCCCCGACGCGCCGGCCCAGGCGGTGCTGTTCGACCTGACGACGCCGCGCTTCTTCATCTTCTGGATCGAGATCTGGCCGCAGGAGATCTACTACCTCACCGGCGTCCTGATCGTGGCCGCGCTGGGGCTGTTCCTGGCGACGGCGCTGGCCGGGCGCGTGTGGTGCGGATTCACCTGCCCGCAGACGGTGTGGACCGACCTGTTCGTCTGGATCGAGCGCGCCTTCGAAGGCGACCGGGCGGAGCGCATCCGCCTGGACAAGGCCCCGTGGAGCGCGAAGAAGGTCCTGCGCAAGACCGGCAAGCACGCCGGCTGGCTGGCGCTGTCCGTCATCACCGGCTTCGGCTTCGTCGCCTTCTTCACCGACGCGCCGCGCTTGGCCGTCGATCTGCTGACCTTCAACGTGACCTACGAGGCGGCGGGCTTCTTCGCGCTGTTCGCGGGCATGACCTACGTCATGGCCGGCTGGACCCGCGAGCAGATGTGCTACTATATGTGCCCGTGGCCGCGCATCCAGACCGCGATGCTCGATGAGCACAGCCTCGTCGTCACCTACGACACGCTGCGCGGCGACACCCGCGGCCCGAAGCGCAAGTCGCAGAGCTGGGACGAGCGCCGGACCAAGGGCTTCGGCGATTGCATCGACTGCGGCCAGTGCGTGCAGGTCTGCCCGGTCGGGGTCGACATCCGCACCGGCGAGCAGGCGGACTGCATCAATTGCGGCCTGTGCGCCGACGCCTGCGACAACATCATGGTGTCGCAGGACCTGCCGAAGGGCCTGATCCGCTTCGACAGCCTGGCCGCCCAGGACACCCGCGCCCAGGGCAAGCCCTACCAATGGCGGCTGATCCGCCCGCGCACCATCGTCTACGGCCTGCTGATGCTGGTGATCACCGGCGCCATGGCCTGGAGCTACGCGCTGCGGCCGCGGCTGGACATCGCCGTGCAGCGCGACCGCGCCCCACTGTTCGTCACGCTGCAGGACGGCACCATCCGCAACGCCTACACCTTCAAGGTGTCCAACAAGACCCGCCAGGACCGCTCCTACACGCTGGCCGCCGCCGGCATCACCGGCGCCGAGGTGAAGGTGGTGGGCGAGCGCGACGAGGACAGCGGCAGCGCGGTCAGCCACATCTCCGCCTCGCCGGACAGCGTGGCGACCTACCGCGTCTACGTCACGGTGCCGCGTGAGTCGGTGCCGGACGCCTCCACCCCGGTCACCTTCCAGCTGACCGACACCAACAACGGCGACCGGGACAGCTACAAGAGCGTGTTCCTGGCGCCGGGCAGCAAGTAAGCCTGCCGCACGCACCGCAAGGACCGCCGCCCATGACCTCCGCACAGCCCGCCCGCATCGGCATCGTCACCGTGTCCGACCGCGCCAGCCAGGGCATCTACGAGGACAAGGGCGGCCCGGCCATCCGGGAGGAACTGGAGCGCATCGTCGCCTCCCCCTGGGAGCCGGTGGCCCGGGTCATCCCCGACGACCGCGAGGGCATCGTCGCCACCCTGATCGAGCTGGCCGACCGGGAACGTTGCGACCTGATCGTGACCACCGGCGGCACCGGTCCCGCCCCGCGCGACGTGACGCCGGAGGCGACGGAGCAGGTCTGCGAAAAGATGATGCCCGGCTTCGGGGAGCTGATGCGCTCGGTCAGCCTGACCGTGGTGCCCACCGCCATCCTGTCGCGCCAGACCGCGGGAATCCGCGGCTCCAGCCTGATCGTGAACCTTCCGGGCAAGCCTTCCGCCATTCACGACTGCCTGATGGCGGTCTTCCCGGCAATTCCGTACTGCCTCGATCTGATCGGCGCGGCGCGCATCGACACTGACCCATTGGTCTGCAAGGCATTCCGCCCGAAGTCCTGAGCTTTTGCCTATACCCTTTTTGCGCGTGCGGAGAGGAATACCATACGCATGGCCATGTTGCCTTGCGGGAACCCGTGCTCACCTTTTTCGTTCGAGGGGAGCGGGGTCCCCGATCAAGGTGAGCCAGCCATGCTGTTCGATTTCGAGCCTTCGGGCATCAACGACACCTATCTGCGCCTGACCCGGCGCGGTGTTTCCTGCATCGTCGCTCCGGCCGGGGCGTGGAACGGGTTGCTTCGGGTCAACTACATCGTCGCCGGGTCGCCCGGCGGCGCCGATCCGCACATGATCTACCGCTGCCTGGACATCGGGTGGGACGACGGGCGCTTCTGCTGGAAGGGCCGCGCCGCGCCGGTGATGACAACGTCCGCCATGGTGGACATCCTGCAGGAACGCGGGCTCGTCACCAGCGGCGAGGCCGAACGGCTGCTGTTCGGCATCAACAGCCCGGCGTCGGGCGGCTCCTCGGACGAGGCGTTGATCGCCCGCGCCATGCTTCTGGGCTGCACCTTCTCGCCGATCTACGAGGACGCGCCGCTGAGCAGCGGCCCGCCGCGCGTGGGCGGTTTCGCCCTGCGCACCCTGGCCGATCCCGGCGCCTTCGTGCTGACCGCCCGCGACGGCCTGCCCGTGCTGGACGCGCCCGCCCGCGACGCGCTGAAGCGCCTGATGGCCGAGAACGGCATCACGGTCTGACCTCGGCTTTTTCTCCGACGCGCCAGATTTTTGTTTGGAGGGTTTCTGTTTGACGGCGGTCAAAGAAGGGTGACCGCCCCCGGCGCAGTGTGACGGCATGACCGATGCCTCCAACGCGCGGGGAACGCCATGACCAGTTCCGTTGCCGACCAGCCCGACCGACCGCCGGTCCCCCTGATCTTCGCCTATGGGTTCCGGCCCTTCTTCCTGCTCTCGGGCCTTGCCGCACCCGTCCTGCTCGCGGCCTGGATCGCCGTGCTGGCGACCGGGTCCTGGCCGGACGGCGCCGTCCCGGCGGCCTCCTGGCACGCGCACGAGATGCTGTTCGCCTTCGTGGTCGCCGCGGTGGCCGGTTTCCTGCTTACCGCAGTGCCGAGTTGGACGGGCACCAAGGCGCTGTCCGGCCTGCCGCTCGCCGGCCTGACGGCGCTGTGGCTGGCCGGGCGGGTGGCGCTGCTGCCCGTCCTCGGCGTGCCGCTGCCGGTTGCGGCCATCCTCGACCTCGCCTTCCTGCCGGCGCTCGGCGTGGCGCTGGCCGGGCCGCTGGTGGCGGCGGGCAAGATCCGCAACACCGCCTTCCTCGCCCTGCTGGGCCTGCTGACCACCGCCAACCTGCTGTTCCATCTCGACTGGCTGGGCGTGCTGACGGGCGGCACCGCGCTGGGCGAGACGCTGGCCATCGGCGTCGTGCTGATGATGGTCGCCGTGATCGGCGGGCGCATCGTGCCGGCCTTCACCCGCAACGCCCTGCGGCTGCGCGGGCTGGACGGCACCGTCGTCTCCCGGCCCTGGGTGGAGAAGGTGACGCTCGTCTCGACCCTGCTGATGATCCCTGCCGATCTCGCCCTGCCGGGCACCGCCGTCGCCGGTCTGCTGGCGCTCGTCGCGGCGCTCGCCCACGCCCTGCGGCTGGGCGGTTGGCAGCCGGCGAAGACACTCGACCAGCCGATCCTGTGGGTGCTGCACCTCGGCTACGCCTGGGTGCCGGCGGCGCTGGCGCTGAAGGCCGCGCATCTGCTGGGAGCGGGCGTGGAAAGCTCCGCCTGGGTCCATGCCCTGACCGCGGGGGCCTTCGCCACGATGATCCTGGCGGTGATGACGCGGGCCACGCTCGGCCACACCGGGCGGATGCTGGTGGTGACCCGCCCGACCGTGGCCGGCTACATCCTGCTGACCGCCGCAGCATTGCTGCGGGTGCTGGCGCCTGAGCTGCCGGGCGGCCTCTACTGGACCGCCCTGGAGGGCGCCGGTGCAGCCTGGATCGCGGCCTTCGCCTGCTACCTGTACGTCTACGCGCCCATCCTGCTCGCGCCGCGGGCCGACGGCCGGCCCGGCTGAGGCCCACCGGGCTGAGAGAGACCCATGGCGCGTGGGCTGCGTTTCCCGATGAGGCTGGTGGCGAAGCGGCGCTGGAGGTCTTCCGGATCACGGAAGATCTCCGCGCAGCCGGCCTTGCGCAGATCCTGTTCGGCAAAACCCCCGCACAGAACCCCCACCACGGTCAGACCGGCGCGTCCCGCGGCCTTGGCGTCCCAGGGGCTGTCGCCGACCACCACAGCCTCCTCCGCCGGCAGGCCAAGCCGCTCCAACGCCGCCTCGAAAATGTCCGGATGCGGTTTCGACCGCTCGGCGTCGTCGGAGGAGGTCTCCACGTCCACCAAATCCTCGATCTCCGCCGCGCGCTTGTATCGCTCCAGTTCGTCCCCCTTGGCGGAGGAGGCGAGCGCGATGCGCAGCCCCTCGGCGTGGAGATGCTGGAACAGGCCGCGCACCCGGCGGAAGCCGCGGACCTTCGGCATGTATTTGCGGGCGAACAGCTCGTGCCGGAAATGGTCCAGCTCGTCCTCGATGCGGTCCAGGTCCTCCTCCGGCACGAAGACCGGCATCAACTGGTCGCCGCCCTTGCCGATCTGGGAACGCACCGCGTCGAACTCCGCGTGGTAGCCGAAATGCCGGATCGCCTCCACCCAGGCGTGGGCGTGCAGGTCCACCGAGTCGACCAGGGTGCCGTCCACGTCGAAAATGACGGCCTTCAGAACGCCGCTCATCGCCGCCTCCTCACCATGCTTCACGCGAGTTTTTCGGGGTATTCCTTCTCGAACAGGTGGCGCCGCCCGGCGTTCCTCGGGCCGGTGTGCAGTGCGATAGAATTTGTCACATGGACCCGTCATAGCTGTGATCCGTTCACCCCTTACACAGATTGGGAAGAACGGACATGCCCAAGACGTTGAAGAGCTACGCCGCCCTCATCGGTCGCGCCCGTCACGCCGTCCAGCGCTTCAGCCGCCGCCGCGCCCGCCGTGTTCCGATGGAACATCTCGACCTCGGCCTGTTCCAGAGCGACATCCGGCTGTAGTGCCTTCATAAGGATAGGAGCCCACCAACCGGAGGTGCTCCCTTTCACGCCACGCGATCGCGCTCCGCAATAGGACTCCTCCTCCGTCCTAGGCGGGCAAGCTGAATGTTTCCGCCGGAACCGGCGCGCTATCGTCGCGTGGTCCATTCAGCGGAGCGCCAGCCCCCATGACCGCCACGTTTGAGTCCGCCAGCTTCGAGACCGCCAGTTTCGAGGAACGGTATTTCTCCGGCGCCGCCCTCTACGGCGACGACTTCGATGCGGCCCGTATCGCCGGCTGGTACGGCGTCGCGGCGCGGAACCCGGAGGAGGAATTCGCGCGCACGGCGCCGGAGCGGCCCGGCTACCGCTACGAATACCACGCGCTGAACCACCGCCATGCCTTCCGCTTTCTGGCCGGACGGCGGTTTCGGCAGGCGCTGGCCTTCGGCTGCGCCGCAGGGGACGACGTGGCGCCGATCGCCGGGCAGGTGGACCGCTTCCTGGCCGTCGAGCCCATCGAGCGTTTCTGGCGGACCGACATCGCCGGCACCCCCGCCGAGTACCGCCGTCCGACGCTGGGCGGGCGCATCGACTGCGCGGACGGGGCCAACGACCTGACCGTCTGCCTGCACACGCTGCACCACATCCCCAACGCCGGAGCCCTGCTCGCCGAGTTCGCCCGCATCACCGCCCCCGGCGGCCTGTTCATTCTGCGCGAACCGATCAGCACCATGGGCGACTGGCGCCAGCCCCGCCGCGGCCTGACCGCCAACGAGCGCGGCTTCCCCGTGGCGTGGTTGGAGGAGCGCTTCGCCCGGCTGGGCTTCATGGTGCAGCAGCGCCGCTTCTGCTCCTTCCCGCTGACCGAGCGGCTGGGGCCGCTGCTTGGCGTCCCCCTGCCCTACGGCAACCCGCTGCTGGTGCGGCTGGACGAGGCGGCCTGCGCGCTGACGCGGTGGAACATCGCCTACCACCGCGACTCGCTGCGCCGGAAGTTCGCCCCCGGCGCCGCCTATTACGTGTTGGAGCGCACTACGACGACGCCAGCGCGTCCGTGAAGGTCGCCGCCTCGACGTTGCCGCCACTCAGCACCACCACGACGGTGCGGCCCGCCGCCGGCAGCTTGCCGGTCAGCACGGCGGCCAGCCCGACCGCCCCGCCCGGCTCGACCACCAGCTTCAGCACGGTGAAGGCGTAGGCCATGGCGGCCTTCACCTCGGCGTCGGTGACGGCGAGGCTGCCGGACAGCAGGCCCTTCATCACCGGGAAGGTCAGGGCGCCCGGCGTCGGGGTCAGCAGCGCGTCGCAGATGGAGCGTTGCCCGGCGGTGTTCTCAACCCGCTCCCCGGCGGCCAGCGAGCGCGCCACGTCGTCGAAGCCCGCCGGCTCCGCCGCCCACAGGCGGGTGTCGGGGAAGTTGTGGCGGACCGCCGTGGCGACGCCGGACATAAGCCCGCCGCCGCTGCACGGCGCGATCACGTCGTCGGGAACCGCGCCGATGGCCTGCGCCTGCGCGGCGATCTCCAGGCCGACCGTGCCCTGCCCGGCCATGATGTGCGGGTCGTCATAGGGCGGCACCGTCGTCGCCCCCCGCTCCGCCGCGATGGCCGTGGCGATGGCTTCGCGGCTCTCGGTCCAGCGGTCGTAGAGCACCACCTCGGCGCCGTAGCCGCGGGTGTTGGCGATCTTCAGGGCCGGCGCGTCGCTGGGCATGACGATGACCGCGGGCATGCCCAGCAGCGCCGCCGCCGCCGCGACGCCCTGGGCGTGGTTGCCCGACGACCAGGCGACCACCCCGCCCCGGCGCTCCTCCGGCGTCAGTTGGGACAGCCGGTTGAAGGCGCCGCGGAACTTGAAGGAGCCGCTGCGCTGCAGGACCTCCGGCTTCAGCAGGACGCGCCCGCCGACCCGCTCGTTCAGCAGGGCGTTCTCCAGCAGCGGCGTGCGCACGGCGACGCCCTCCAGCCGCGCCGCGGCCTCCACGATGTCCTGGTGGCCGATGGCAAAGGAATTCGACGCGGGCATGGCTCAGCGGCCTCCGGAGACGTTGAGAAGGGCGCCGGTCACATAGGACGCGGCGTCGGACAGCAGCCACAGCACGGTTTCGGCGACCTCGTCCGCCGTCCCGGCGCGCCCGGCGGGCGGGATCAAGGCGGGGTTGTCGAGCCGGTTGCCGATGCCGGGGATGATCTGGATGTCGGTGTCGATCAGGCCGGGCCGCACGCAGTTCACGCGGATCCCCTCCTTCGCGACCTCGCGGGCGAGGCCGACGGTCAGGCTGTCCACCGCGCCCTTGCTGGCCGCGTAGCCCACATACTCGTTGGGCGAGCCCAGCACGGCGGCGATGGAGCCGATGTTGACGATGCCGCCGCCTTTCCCGCCGTGGCGGGTGGACATCCGGCGCACCGCCTCCCGCGCGCAGAGCACGGCGCCGGTCACGTTGATGTCCAGCATGCGGCGCAGGTCGTCCGGCGCGGCCTCGTCGAGCCGTCCGTAGGGGCCGATGATGCCGGCGTTGTTGACCAGGCCGGCGGTGGGGCCAAAGCGGTCCTCCGCCGCGTCGAACAGGGCGCGGATGTCGTCTTCGCGGGCGGCGTCGCCCTTCACCGCCTGGGCCTGCCCGCCGGTCTCGCGGATCGCCACCAGCGTGGTCTCGGCTGCCGCCGCGTTGCCGATGTAGGAGAAGGTGACGGCGTAGCCGCGCTGCGCGGCCATGCGGGCGACCGCCGCCCCGATGCCCCGGCCGCCACCAGTGACAACCAGGGATTTGTGTGTCGATGACATGGTTTCTCAGCTCTCCTGCGGGTTGCCGGCCAGCCGGTCAAAAATCCGGGCAAGCGCGCCGTCGCCCTCACGCCCCAGCCCGACCGCGGCGGCCATGGTGAAGAGTTGCAGGGCGGAGGCGGCCAGCGGGGTCGGCACGGTCATCCGCCGCGCGGCGTCCATTACGTTGCCCAGGTCCGCCCCGACGATGCCCAGCGGCCGTTGCGACGGGATGTGGAAGGGGCCAGCGGCGAGGATCTCGGCCAACCGCTGCGGATCGACCCCGGCGCGCACGCCGAAGGCCGTGGCCTCCGCCACCGCGGCGGCGTGGATGCCGGTCAGCATCTGCTCCACCGCCTTCACGGCGGAGCCCTGCCCGTGCTCGGTGCCGACGCGGTGCAGCGTGCCCGACGCGGCGGCGATCAGATCGGCCGCCCGTGCGAAGGCGTCCTCGGGGCCGGAGGCCATCACCACCATACGCCCCTCCGCCGCCCGCACCGGGCCGCCGCCGACCGGCGCGTCGAGCATCAGCAGGTCCCGCTCGGCGAGGCGGCGGCCGATGGCGGCGGCCATGTCCGGCGGGACGCTGGTGGACAGGACGACCACGCCGCCCTTCGGCAGGGTGCCGGCCACGCCCTCGGCGCCGAACAGCACCTCCTCCGCCTGCTCCGCCGTGGCGACCAGGACGATGACGCGGTCCACCCGGCGCCCGACGTCGGCGGGCGATCCCGCGGCCTCCCCGCCATGGGTGACGAGGCTCATGCATTTGGCGGCGTCGAGGTCGCAGCCGACGACCCGGAAGCCGGCGCGGAGCAGCGACAGCGCCACCCCCATGCCCATGGAGCCGAGCCCGACGACGCCCGCGCTGCGGGCCGGTTCCAACGCGTCGCTCATGATCCCCCCTTGCGGGTTTGCCCGCCTCTCATGGCCCTCGGTGGAGGCCGTTGCCCCGGAGTGTCGGGGGTTGGGGCGGCGACCGTCAAGCCGTTGCACAAGGTCCGGCGGTCAGCCGACCTGGGCATGGGGAGCCGCCAAGTGCGCGATGCCCTCCAGATAGCGCCCCCCGTCGTAGAGCAGCCCGAGCGGCTGGTAGCGCTCCAATTTGTCCGTGCCGGTCAGGTGCAGCAGGTCGATCGCCGTGTGGGGGTAGACGGGCGAGCGCCACAGCCCGTCCGCGCCGCGCATGGGCGTGGCCATGTTGCACATCCAATTGGCCGTCGCCGGCAGCAGCAGCGTGGTCCTCACTTGGAACATCACGATGTTGAGGACGATCTGTTCGCACAGGAAATGAAAGGTGGTCCGCGTCGCGTCGCGCAGGCTGTCCCGGAACAGGTCCCAGTGGGGCGCGTCGTGGCGGAGCCCGTAGAAGCCCAGATTGTAATAGGGCAGCGAACCGGCCAGAGCGGCGATCTCCTCGCCGAAGAAGCGCGTAATCAGCTTGGCGCGCTCCGCCACGGACTGGGCGTTGGCGGTGTGCGAGGCCAGGAAGGGATAGGCCGCGTCGGCCTCCGGGACGATCACGGCGCGCCCGCCGCGCACCCCCTCGACCGCGGCATCCAGCGCGGCGGAACTCTGAACCCAGATGTCGGCGTCCAGATGCAGGTAGCATTGGAAACCGGGAAAGTAGTCGCGCAGGAACGGGCGGCAGAGCATCGCCTTCCAGAAGGGAATCTGCCGGTCCAATTGCGCCACCAGTTGCGGGTGCGGCCAGACAACCAGATCGTCCCGCACCGGCGCGATGCGGTCGCAGAGCGGCGCCACATGGTCGCGCTGCGCGGCGGTCAGCCCGACATCGATCAGACAGACCCGGTAGCGCCGGCGGTCCAGCGGGCGCAGCGACAGCAGAAGCCCGACCAGAAGCTCGAACACGCCGCGATCGGCGCAGATGACGACGGCGGTCTCGGCCTCGAACGGCAAGGTTTCCATGGAACGCGCCGACCTCAGTTGCACCCTGTGCACCATAGCGATGGCGCTGCGCGAAGACCAGAACCGGAACGCCAAAAATCAGGGCGCCGAAATCACGCCCGGATCCGCTTCGGCACACGCAGCAGCACCCACAGCACCAGAAGATGCGCCGCCATCCAGGCCAGCGCGGCCGCGGGCATCAGCAGGTCCGGCGCCGTGCTGGCCGCGGCGACGCGCAGCGCGGCGGCCAGCCCGACCAGGGCTATGGCGGCGGTGGCGGGCCGGGAAAAGTCCGGCGGCAGCGCCTCGCGCTGCAGGGTCGCGCGCACCATCATCGAAGCCGCCAGCGTGCCGAGCGCGCCCGCCCCGATGACGTGCCAGCCCGCCCCGCCGGCCAGCGGGGCCAGCCGCTCCATCCCAAGGAACAGCCAGCCAAGCCCGAGCCAGCCGTAGCCCAGATGCAGGCTCCATAGGTCGGGACGCTTCAGCACGGCACCGGTCCGCCAGCGCGCCAGACGCGCCCAGGCGGTCACCCCGGCCAGCGCCGCGCCCGCCGCCCCGATCCAGGCCGGCGGACCGCTCGTCGCTCCGGCGGCCACGGTCAGGGCGGCCAGCACCGCCCCGGCGACGCCGGCCCATTCCAGGCGCGGCTGCACCCGCTCGACCAGCGTCCCGCCCTGCTTGCGGACCTCTCCCGCCGTGGCCGACGGGATGATGCGCCCGCCCATCACCAGCATCAGGATGCCGACGAGATGAAGCGCGAACAGGGCGCCCGTCCGCCCGCCGTCGCCGCCCCACCAGACCAGCGCCTCGGCCAGCGCGAAGGCGCCGATCACCGGGCCGAACAGCAGGTTATGACCGCTCTTGGCGGCGCGCAGGAAAGGCACGCCGGCGATCACGAACAGCGCCACCGGATAGGCCAGCGCCAGCGGCGCCGCGATCTCCGGCGGCAGGCCGGCCAGCACCGCCAGCCGCCCGGCCAGCCACGCGGCGAAGGCGACGCCCAGCGCCATCCCGGACGGCCGCGTCAGCAGGAAGCCGCCGACCACCGCCAGCGCATAGCCCATCAGCATCTCGTGCGCGTGGAGCGCCGGGGTCCAGCCGATGCCGAGCCAGCCGACATAGCCGGCCACCCACAGGGGCACGCTGAGCGCCCCATAGAGCGCGGCGGCGGGGAAGAACAGGCGGTGCCCCCACGGACGCTGCGGCGGGGGCGGGACGAAGCCGCTCATGCCGCGACGACGGCTTTCGGGATGGCTGGGCGCAGATGCTCCTCACCCCAGGCCTTCAGCGCTAGGATGATCGGCTCCAGGCTCCGCCCGCGCGGCGACAGGCTGTATTCGACACGCGGCGGCACCTCCGCGTAGACGGTGCGGACCAGCAGCCCGTCCGCCTCCAACTCGCGGAGCTGGGTGGTCAGCATGCGCTGGGTGACGTTCGGCACGCGGCGGCGGATCTCGTTGAAGCGCAGCGTGCCGGCCAGCAGATGGTAGAGGATCAGCCCCTTCCACTTGCCGCCGATGATGGCGAGGACACCCTCCACCGGGCAGCCCGGCGAGCAGTCCAGGTTGGCGTGGGGAACGCGGGCCATGACGGTATCCTTTTCGACACTATGTGCGTTTCATGTGCATTCTTGCGCCCCAGTGCTGCAAGGCGCAAGTCTGTCGGCAGAGCACACCACGCCGCAACAAGCATAAGGACTTGAGGCCATGCGCGCCGTCGCCTTCACCCAATCCCTGCCCATCGACGCCCCCGACGCCCTGATCGATGTCGAGCGGCCCCGCCCCGAGCCCCAGGGCCGCGACCTGCTGGTCAAGATCGAGGCCGTCTCGGTCAATCCCGTGGACACCAAGGTCCGCCGCAACATGCCGCCGGCACCGGGCGCCATGAAGGTGCTGGGCTGGGACGCCGCCGGCACCGTGGTCGCCGCCGGGCCGCAGGCCACGCTGTTCAAGCCGGGCGACGCCGTCTTCTACGCCGGAGCCATCGACCGCGACGGCACCAACGCCGAGTTCCATCTGGTGGACGAGCGCATCGTCGGGCCGAAGCCGGCCAGCCTCGACTTCGCCCAGGCCGCCGCTCTGCCGCTGACCAGCATCACCGCGTGGGAAGCCATGTTCGACCGGCTGGACGTGCGGCGCCCGGTGCCGGGGGCGGCGAACGCCATCCTGATCGTCGGCGGGGCCGGCGGCGTCGGTTCCATCGCCATCCAGCTCGCCCGGCAACTGACCGACCTGACGGTCATCGCCACCGCCTCCCGCGAGGAGACGCAGGCTTGGTGCCGGGACCTGGGCGCCCACCATGTCGTCGACCACCGCAAGCCGCTGGCCGCCCAGGTGGAGGCGTTGGGCATCGGCGCCCCGGCCTTCGTCTTCTCGACCAACGACACCGGCGCCCACCTGCCGGAGATCGCTACCCTGATCGCCCCGCAGGGCCGCGTCGCGCTGATCGACGATCCGGCGGGGCTGGACGTCATGGTGCTGAAGCGCAAGAGCGTGTCGCTGCATTGGGAGTTCATGTTCACCCGGCCCGTGTTCGGCACCGCCGACATCGACGCCCAGCACGCTCTGCTCAGCGAGGTGTCGCGCCTCGTCGACGCCGGCACCGTCCGCACGACGCTGGCCGAGACGTTCGGCACCATCAACGCCGCCAACCTGACGCGCGCCCACGCCCTGCTGGAAAGCGGGCGGGCCAAGGGCAAGATCGTGCTGGCCGGCTTCTGAACCGCGCCTTGCCTTTTGGGCGGGGGACGGTCAGTCTCCTGCTCCAAGGGAGCGGAGCGGAGAAGCGCGCATGGTTGGGGTGAACGGGGGCAAAGGCCGGGCGCGGTCCGCCGCGGCGACCACGTCCTGGGCGGCGCCATGACCCGCCTGCGCATCCGCATCGACTTCGACACCGGCGGCTCGGTCGGGCCGGGCAAGATCATGCTGCTGGAGCGGATCCGGGAGACCGGTTCCATCTCCGCCGCCGCGCGGACGCTGGGCATGTCCTACCGCCGCGCCTGGCTGCTGGTCGACGACCTCAACCGCATCTTCGCCGAGCCGGTGGTCTCCGCCGCGGTAGGGGGCAAGCACGGCGGCGGAACCGCGCTGACCGCCTTCGGCGAACGGGTGATCGGGCATTACCGTGCCGTCGAGCGCGACGCCTTCGCCGCCGCCACCCCCCGGCTGGAGGCGCTGGAAGGGATGCTCAACGCCGACTACGGCGCGGGAAGCGACCCGGCGGACGACGGCAGCTTCTCCGGCGATCCTGGGCTGAAGCCCGGCTGCAAGCCAGCCTGACAGTTCCTTCCAGACGGCGAGAGGGGTTGGGGCGGCGGGGGAGCCGTGGTATGGGAAGGCGGATTTTCCACCGCCCTTTCCCGCATCGCTCACGCCAAGGATTTCCGCCATGCGCCCGGTCAAGATCGCCCCGTCCATCCTCTCCGCCGATTTCGCCCGGCTGGGCGAGGAAGTGCGCGCCATCGATGCGGCGGGCGCCGACTACATCCACATCGACGTGATGGACGGCCATTTCGTCCCCAACATCACCATCGGCCCGGCGGTGGTCAAGGCGCTGCGCCCGCACACGGCGAAGCCCTTCGACGTGCATCTGATGATCGCCCCGGTGGATCCCTACATCGCCGCCTTCGCGGACGCCGGCGCCGACATCATCACCGTCCACGCGGAGGCCGGCGCCCACGTCCACCGCACCATCCAGCTCATCAAGTCGCTGGGCAAGAAGGCCGGCCTGTCGCTGAATCCGGCCACCCCGCTGGAGGCCGTCGACTATCTGCTCGAAGACCTCGACCTCATCCTGGTCATGACGGTCAACCCGGGCTTCGGCGGGCAGAGCTTCATCGCCAGCCAGCTTCCCAAGATCCACGAGCTGCGCCGCCGCATCGACGCGCTGGGCAAGCCCATCGACCTGCAAGTGGACGGCGGGATCAACGGCGAGACCGCGCGCATCGCCATCGAGGCTGGGGCCGACGTTCTGGTCGCCGGAACCGCCACCTTCACCGGCGGGCCGGACCGCTACGCCGCCAACATCCGCGCCTTGCGGAGCTGATTCCACCCCTAACCCTTCTCCCTCCCGGCCATGCTCCAGGTGGGTTTATCCGCAAGGGGGTCCTCCTTCGGGCAGAACCAAACGCCGTTTTGGGCGTTATGGCTGCGTGGGATCGAGGACACCGATACTGGAGGGAGAGAGGTTATGGGTATTCTGTGGACGATCATCATCGGCTTCCTGGCCGGCATCGTCGCGAAGTTCCTGATGCCGGGCCGTGATCCGGGCGGCTTCATTATCACCACGCTGCTCGGCATTGCGGGTGCCTTCGTCGCCACCTATCTGGGCGAGGCCGTGGGCTGGTACCGGGCGGGCGAAGGGGCCGGCTTCATCGGCGCCATCGTCGGGGCCATCATCATCCTGGCCATCTACCGCATGATCGCCGGGCGCCGCACCACCGTCTGACCGGCGGGAACACGGCAACGCACATGCAAAGGGCGGCCCGACGGGGCCGCCCTTTTCGCATGTCCGAACCGAACCTCGGGCTACGCCAGCGCCGCTTGCGCCACCTATGCCAACGCCACCGGGCTCGGCATGAAGACCGCGCGGGAGATGGCTGCCTGGATCGCCTCGTTGGTGAAAGGCTTGCGGACGATCTGGCCGAGATGGCGGGCGTCCGCCTCCTCCAGGTCGCCGTCGAAGGCCGTGACAAAAATCGTCCGCATGGCGCGCTTCTGGCGCAGCCGGCGGGCGACCTCCACCCCGCTGCCGCCGTCGGCCAGCCGGACGTCGAGCAGAGCCAGCGTCGGCTTCTCGGCCTCCAGCAGTTCCAGGGCCTCCTGCTCGTTGTTGGCGGTGCCGCAGACGACGTGGCCCATGTCGGTGACCAGCGAACCGATCTCCATCGCCAGGATCGGGTTGTCCTCGACCACCAGCACCCGCTGGGTCAGGGCGTTGCGCACCTTGTCGCGGGCGATGGTCAGCCGTTCGTGGGCCTCCGGCGCGGGAACCTGCAGCACCTGGGCGGCCTCGGGGACCGTCAGCCCTTCCAGCGTAATCAGCAGATACATGCGCCGCTCGCCTTCCGGCAGGGACGCCAGCGCCCGTTCGATGGGGTGCGGCGACGGGGTCGGCTGCCCGTCCCCGTCCTCGTCGAACAGCAGATGCAGCAGGGCGTAGAGCGGTACCCGCACCCCGGCTTCCAGACCGAAGCGGGAGGGAGCCATCACGGCGACTTCGACGCAGCGCGTCACGAGATCGTCACCGCGTTCGGTCGCTCCGGTCAGCGCACGCGCGTAGCGGCGCAGGTAAGGGAGATGATCGTAAAGCTGGCGTGCGTAGACTCGCATGACCCGTTCTTCCGCGCCGGTGGGTGGGTCCGTCCGGCCTTCGGCACCGAGGGGCGCTGGCCGGTCGGCTTGATTCATAACTTGTTAACACTCTGAAACACTATCACGCCCCCCAAGGAGGGCGAACCGAAAAAAAGGCCGAGTCCCCCTTCCTCCGTTGGCAGAGTCCGCATGGCCGATGCCGACCGGCAGATCTACCGCGCCTGCTCACGCTGCTGGCGCGACCGCCATTGCCAGGGCTTCTCCACCTGACCAGCCCACAGGCCCAGCCGGCGGCTCTGCGCGAAGGCTTCGCTGGAGGCGTAGGCCGGCGACAGGCTGCGATAGGCGAAGGCCCAGCCGCGCGCCACCATGGCCGCCCCCAGATCGACGCCGAGCACCCGGCATTCGCCCAATTGCTGGCCGTTGCGGTCGCGTTCGGCGATGGTGCAGGTCACCTCCTGGTCCTTGATCAGGCTCGCCAGCACCGCGGTGGCGATGCGGAAGCAGTCCAACTCATGCCCGTAACGGTTCCGGCATTTCTGCCCGACGTCGGGCGCGTCGATGCCCATGAGGCGAACCGGCGCGCCCTTGATGGACAGGGTATCGCCCTCCATGGCGACACCCTGTCCTTTTAACGTTTCATTGGGGGTGTTGGCGACCTTGCCTTTGGTCGTCCCTCCCTGGGCATACGCCGTTCCGGTTGAGCCAATGAGAAGAATCGCCACCAAAGGAGCAAGCCACTCAGAACAGGGTCGGCGCGTCATCGGGCCAAGCATCATCGGGCGGTGCATCGTCGAAGGGAGCCGCGCACGCCTCATCGTCGTTGCGCACGTTGTTGACGCGCGGCCCCACCGGATGGGTCTCCAGCAGCGCGTCGGGCGCCGGCTTCAGAAGCCCATCCAGCACCGGCAGCGGGGCGGCGGGGTCCAGCCACAGGTCCCAGTCCGTCTCGTCGAGGATCACCGGCATGCGCTCGTGCAGCGGCTTCAGCACCGCGTTCGCCGTGGTGGTGACGATGGTCAGCGTCTCCAAGGGCTCCGCAAGGGCCGGGCCGCCCTTCGGACCGTTCCAGCGCTCCCACAGGCCGGCGAAGGCGAAGGGCGCGCGGTCGCGGCGGCGGATGGCATAGCCCTGCTTGCGCTTGCCCTCGGCCTTCCACTCATAGAATCCGTCCACCGGGACGAGGCAGCGCCGCTTTCGGAACGCCTCCAGGAAGGACGGTTTCTCGGCCAGCGTCTCCCCGCGCGCGTTGATCAGCCGCGCCCCGATGGACGGGTCGTCCGCCCAAAAAGGCACGAGGCCCCAACGCAGGGTGACCAGATGGCGCCCATCCTCCTCCCGCCGCACGGCGGGCACCGGCTGGGTGGGAGCCACGTTCCAGCGGGGCTGGAGGTTCGGCAGTTCGGGGAAGCCGAACAGCCGCTGAACCTCCGCGGCCGGCGTGGCGAGTATCATGCGTCCGCACATGGCCTAAGAATAGGTGGCCCGGAGCCCCCACGCCACCGCCGGCTTATGCCCAACCGAGGGTTTTCGCCGGCCAAGGCTCCGCCTATCTTCTCCGGGTGCATCTCCACGCCACAGGCCCACGCGATAGGAAAGCCCCGCCCCATGATGAAGTTCGGCATCGGCCAGCCGGTCCCCCGCACCGAAGACGCGCGCCTGCTGACCGGCGGCGGGCGCTACACCGACGACGTGTCGCTTCCCGGCCAGACCTTCGCGGTCTTCGTGCGCTCCCCCCACGCCCACGCCGACATCCGCGGAATCGACGCGGCGGAGGCGGCGCAGCAGCCGGGGGTGCTCGGCGTCTTCACCGTGGCCGACCTGGAGGCGGACGGCGTCCAGCCGATCCCCTGCGCCGCGGCGCTGACCCAGCGCGACGGCTCTCCCTACGTCGCCCCGCCCCGCCCGGCGCTGGCCAAGGGACGGGTGCGCCACGTCGGCGATCCGGTCGCCGTGGTGGTGGCCGAAACGCTGGACGCCGCCCGCGATGCGGCGGAGCTGGTGATGGTCGATTACGACGACCGGCCCGCCATCGCCGGCACGGCGAAGGCTCTGGAGGCGGGCCGCCCGCAGGTGTGGGACGAGGCGCCGGGCAACCTCTGCTTCGACTGGGAGCAAGGCGAGGAGGCGGCGGTGGAGTCGGCGATTGCCAAGGCCGCCCGCGTGGTGGAGTTGGAGATCGTCAACAACCGCGTCGTCGCCAACCCGATGGAGGGTCGCGCCTGCCTCGCCGCGGTGGAGGCGGAGACCGGACGGCTGGTCATCTACGTCACCAGCCAGGGCGTGCACGGGCTGCGCAAGCAGTTCGCCCAGCTCTTCGGCCTGCCGGAGGAGAAATTCCGCGTCGTCACCACCGACGTCGGCGGCGGCTTCGGCATGAAGCTGTTCAACTACCCGGAATACATGGTCTGCCTGTTCGCCGCGCGCCGCCTGAACCGGCCGGTGAAATGGGCGGCGGAGCGGACCGAGGGCTTCCTCAGCGACGACCACGGGCGTGACCATGTCAGCCGCGCCCGGCTGGCGCTGGACGGCGACGGGCGCTTCCTCGGGTTGCGGGTGGACACGGTCGCCAATCTGGGGGCCTACCTGTCGAACTACGGCCCCTTCATCCCGACCGACGCCGGATCGGCGATGCTCGTCGGCTCCTACACCACCCCGGCGGTCTATGTGCGGGTGAAGGGCGTCTTCACCAACACCCAGCCGGTGGACGCCTACCGCGGCGCCGGCCGGCCGGAGGCGGCCTATCTGCTGGAGCGGCTGATCGACCATGCCGGGCGCGTCACCGGCCTCGGCCCGGCGGAGATCCGGCGGCGCAACTTCATCCCGCCCGCCGCCATGCCCTACGCCACGCCGATGGGCCAGACCTACGACACCGGCGAGTTCGAGCAGAATCTGCGCGACGGGCTGGAGCTGTCCGACCACGCCGGCCTGCCCGCCCGCAAGGTGGCGGCAAAGGCGCGCGGGAAGCTGCGCGGGGCGGGCATCGCCACCTACATCGAGGCCTGCGCGGGCGGCGGTGCGGAGCAGGCCACCGTGCAGGTCAACGGCGACGGACGCATCGTCCTGATGATCGGCACCCAGACCAACGGCCAGGGCCACGAGACCGCCTACAAGCAGATCATCGCCGACCGGCTGGGCGTCCCGCCGGAGGATGTGGAGGTCGTGCAGGGCGACACCGACCGCGTGTCCTGGGGGGCCGGCACCGGCGGCTCACGCTCGGTCCCGGTGGGCGGAGCGGCCCTGGCCGAGGGTGCCGCGCGTGTGGTGACCAAGGCGACCGAAGTCGCCGCCGACCTGCTGGAGACCGCCGCGGTGGACGTTGAGTTCGTCGAGGGCCGCTTCAGCGTCGTCGGCACCGACCGGAGCGTCTCCTTCAAGGAGGTGGCCGCCAAGGCCGCTGCGCAAGGCCCCATCGCCTTCACCGAGGTGGCCCGCTGGACCCCGCCGGCCAACACATTCCCCAACGGCTGCCACGTTGCGGAGGTCGAGGTCGATCCCGACACCGGGGTGGTCGAGGTCGTCGCTTACACCGTGGTCGACGATTTCGGAACGGTGGTGAACCCGCTGCTGGTCATGGGTCAGGTCCATGGCGGCGTCGCCCAGGGCATCGGGCAGGCGCTTCAGGAACGGGTGGTGTTCGACCCGGACAGCGGGCAGCTGCTCAGCGGCTCCTTCATGGACTACCAGATGCCGCGCGCGGTGGACGTGCCGGACATCCGCATCAAGCTGAACTGCGTGCCCAGCACCACCAACGCGCTGGGCATGAAGGGCGCCGGCGAGGCCGGGGCCATCGGCGCGCCGCCCGCGGTCATCAACGCTCTGGTGGACGCGCTGTCGGAGTATGGAATCGACCACATCGACATGCCGGCGACCCCGCTGTCCGTATGGAACGCGATCCAGACGCATAGTAAAGCCGCTGCGGAATGACGAAGAACGGAGTAACGACGTCATAGGCCCTATTTCCAGACCCGATGTCACACCTTGCGTCGAATAAATTTGAGACAATATACGTGCTATAATGAATTAACATAGAATCACCCCAAGAGAGAAACGGGCATGACGGCGGAGCGTATCAGGGGCGGCGGGTGCGGCGGGCAGTGCACCGAGGGTTTGGGGTTCGATTTCACCATGGCCTTCCAGCCGATTGTCGATGTTGGCGGCGGCGGGCGGCCCTGGGCGCACGAGGCGCTGGTGCGCGGCCTCGACGGCCAGGGTGCCGGTTGGGTGCTGAGCCAAGTAACCGAGGCCAACCGCTACGCCTTCGACCAGGCCTGC
Source organism: Azospirillum brasilense (assembly GCF_007827815.1). Lineage (GTDB taxonomy): Bacteria > Pseudomonadota > Alphaproteobacteria > Azospirillales > Azospirillaceae > Azospirillum > Azospirillum brasilense_C. The sequence goes on along the minus strand of NZ_VITH01000007.1, from coordinate 164,800 downwards.
CGGGTCAAGGCCATCGAGCTGGCCGCCAGCCTGGGCATGGGCCAGCAGCCCGACACCCGGCTGTCGATCAACTTCCTGCCCAACGCCGTCTATCAGCCCGAAGCCTGCATCCGCGCCACGCTCGCCGCCGCCAGGCGCACCGGCTTCCCGCCGGAGCGCATCATCTTCGAGGTGACGGAGAACGAGCGGGTCGTCGACGGCGCCCATCTGAAGTCGATCTTCACCGAATACAAGCGCCAGGGCTTCCACACCGCCATCGACGATTTCGGGTCGGGCTATTCCGGTTTGAACCTGCTCGCCGAGTTCCAGCCGGACATCATCAAGCTGGACATGGAGCTGACCCGCTCCATCGACACCGACCGCGCCCGCCGCAGCATCGTCAGCGCCATCCTCACCGTGTGCCGCGATCTCGGCATCACCCCGGTGGCGGAGGGCATCGAAACGCCCGGCGAGGCGACGGCGCTGCGCGACCTGGGCATCACGCTGATGCAGGGCTACCTGTTCGCCCGCCCGGCGGTGGAGACGCTGGTGGTGCCCACCATGGAATTTGCGCCGGCGTTGGCCTGAGCGGGCTACAGCATCCGCGGGCGGCGCACCGCCCGCGGCCGGGGGGCGGCGTAGCGGCCCCGCTGCTCGGCCGCCAGGGTCAGCGCCTCGTGCGCGATCAGGCGGCGGTAGTCACCGTCCACCCGCGAGAACATGGCGAAAGCGAACTTGACCGCGTCCGGGGTCGGGCTGGTGGCGGCCTCGCGGAGCGCGTTGCGCAGCATGCGCAGCTCCAGCACGCCTTTGACGCAGATGCGCTCGACCGCCTGAGCCAGGATGTCGATCGAACACAGGGACGCCTCGTCGTCGAGTCGGTACTGCACCCGTCCCCCGCCAGGAAGAACCGTCACGGACCGGCGCGGTTCTAGCTTGAGCGGGGCGGGAACGCCAGCGTTTCGGTGAGGCGGTGGTGTGGGGAGTGGTTGAGACGGGCCCCCACCCAACCCTCCCCCGCTTCGCAGGGGAGGGCTTAACTCCTCCCCCTGCGTCAGCGGGGGGAGGCCGGGTGGGGGGCTATACGCGCGCCCCCTTCCCTCACCGCCCCGGCGGACGGATGCGCCAGATCGCCGCCGGGTTCTGCTGCGGGTCCAGCCAGACATGCTGGAACTTGCCGATCCAGGTGAAGCGCTGGCCGGTGAACAAATCCTCCACCTGGACATGCGCGCCGTCGTCCAACCCCAGTTCCCACAGCGGAACCTCGATGGTGCCGCCATGGCCGTTGTGCGGGTCGAGGTTCACCGCGATCAGGATGACGTTGTCCTTGCTCTCGGTCATCTTGCCGTAGAGCAGGATGTTGTCGTCGTAGGCGTTGTAGAACTTCAGGTTCGTGAATGTGTGGAGTGCCGGATTCTCCGCGCGGATCTTGTTCAGCCGCGTCACGTAGTCGACGATGTTGCCGGGCTTGTCCCAATCCCAGTGCCGGATCTCGTATTTTTCGGAGTGGTTGTACTCCTCCTTGCCCGGATAGGGGTCGGCCTCGCAGACGAAATACGGAGCGTAGAGGCCGTAGACGCCCGACAAGGTCCCGGCCAGCACGGCGCGCATCATGTGGGCGGGCCGCCCGCCATGGACCAGGATCGGCGGCAGGATGTCCGGCGTGTTGGCGAAGAAGTTGGGCTGCATGTAGTCCTTGGACTCGCCCTGGGTCAGCTCCGTCAGATACTCGGTCAGTTCCGCCTTGGTGTTGCGCCACGTGAAGTAGCTGTAGGACTGGGTGAAACCGATCTTCGCCAGCCGCCGCATCAGCTTGGGCCGGGTGAAGGCCTCGGCCAGGAACAGCGCGTCGGGGAAGCGGTCCTGCACCTCGCGGATCATCCATTCCCAGAAGGGGAAGGGCTTGGTGTGCGGGTTGTCGACGCGGAAGATGCGCACCCCCTCGTCGCACCAGAACAGCACCACGTCGCGCAGCGCGTACCACAGGTCCGGGTAGGATTCGCGGTAGAAGCTGACGTTGACGATGTCCTGGTACTTCTTCGGCGGGTTCTCGGCGTAGCGGATCGTGCCGTCGGGGCGCCAGTAGAACCACTGCGGGTGTGACTTGATCCAGGGATGGTCGGGAGAGCACTGGACGGCGAAGTCCAGCGCGATCTCGATGCCGTGGCGGCGCGCCTCCTTGACCAGCCGGCGGAAGCCCTCGAAGTCGCCGATCATCGGGTCGATGTCAGCGTGTCCGCCCTCCGAGGCGCCGATGGCGTAGGGCACGCCGGGGTCGTTCGGGCCGGGGTTCAGCGTGTTGTTGCGCCCCTTGCGGAAGCTGCGCCCGATCGGGTGGATCGGCGGGAAATACAGCACGTCGAAGCCCATGCCCCGGATGAAGGGCAGCATGTTGGACACGTCGTCGAAGGTGCCGGGCCGCGACGGGTCCGGCGAGGCCGAGCGCGGGAAGATCTCGAACCACGCGGAGTAGCGGGCCGCGGTGCGGTCCACATAGACCTCCAGGTCGCAGCCGTAGCGGGACAGATACTGCCGCTCGCCGTATCTCGCCATGGCCTGCCGCGGCTCGTCCGACAGGGCGTAGGCGGTCAGTTCCGCCCCCTGCAGGCTGGTCATCCGCTCCACCACCCGCTCCAGCGCGGCGCGGCCCTCGCCCTCATTCAGCCCGACCGCGTGTTCGACGAAGCGGCGCCCCTCGATAAGCTCCAGACCGACGTCCAGCCCGGCGTCGTTCTTCTTCTTGAAGTCGGCGCGCCAGCTTTCCCACACGTCGCGCCACGCCAGGATGCTGTACTGGTAGCGCGTGTTGCGGGTCAGCGGCAGCTTGCCCATCCAGCGGTCGTTGTCGACGAAGGTCATGGGCACCTCGCGCCACTCCTCCTCGTCGACCGGGCGGTAGGTGACGGCGGCGCCGAGGACGAAGGTGCCGTCGGTGTAGATGTCCGCCCACACCTCCATGACGTCGCCGACCACCCGCTTGACCGGGAAACGCCCGCCGTCCAGCTCCGGATAGACGTTCTCGATGGTGACGCGGCGCGACGCCAGCTCATCCATCCAGGCGCGGGTGCCGGCGTCGTGCTCCGCCCCGCGCTCGCCCAGATGGTTCAGCTCGATGGGGCGGCTCTGCGCCGGGCGGGCGCGGAAGACGCGCATTTCCAGCGGGCGCAGGCGCAGGTCGCGGCCCGGTTCGAAGGGCAGCGGCGGCGCCTCCGGAGTCACGTCCTCGAAGTCGGCGAAGCCGCCGCCGGTGCTGGCCAGCAGCGGTCCGGGGTCGATGGCGTGGGGCTGGGTCTCGTCGGGGTTGATGAGCAGGACGGAACAGCTCTCCCCGCTCCCGTTGGCCCAGCCGCTGGTCTCACGGATCAGCCCGATCACCGGGTTGTGTGGCGAGGTCACGCGGCGCTGCGGCCCTTCGACGTTCAGCGCCGGGCTGTCCGCCTTCATGGCGTTGACCGCCCCGATGAAGCCGGTCAGGTCGAGCTTCGGCTGTTCCCAGTCGTCCGGCGTCGTGTTCACCACGTCGAGCTTGCGGGTGAAGCCGTACTCGTAGCCCACCGGCATCATCACGCCGGTCGAGAAGGAGGCGGCGAACAGGTAATGCATCTTCAACTGGGCGGCCAGCCGCTCGCTGTCCTGGCTGCCGACCTCCGCCGCCAGACGGTCGGTGTCGTGACTCTCCGGGAAGGCGATGGACGGGGCGATCCAGCGGAACTCGTCATACTGGTCGAGCAGCCAGTCGGACTTGAAGTCCCACCATTTGGCGCTGTTGAACAGGAAGTCGAAGCCCGCGCCGCAGAGGTCGCGCACCTGCTCCACCGTGCAGCCCAGCGTCTCGGCGAAGAACTTGACCTCCGGATCGGCCTCGCGGGAGCGCTCGATCAGCGTCTTCCACACCTCCGCCGGGATCTGGTAGGCGGCGTCGCAGCGGAAGCCCTTCACGCCGAGCCCGATGTAATGGCGCAGGTACCGCGTCCAATAGTCGGTCAGCCCCACCCGGACCTCGGCCCGCTCGTAGTCGAGCATGGCGAGGTCGCCCCAGATGGTCACCCGCGACGGGTCCACCGGGTCGACGGCGCGCGGGCTGTACAGCTCGCCGTTGCCATCGCGCCGGTACCAGTCCGGATGCTCGCCGACCAGGATCGCGTCCTTGGCGGTGTGGTTGATGACGAGGTCGAGCATGACCGACTGGCCGTGCCGTCCCGCCTCGGCGATGAAGCCGCGCAGCAGTTCGTCCGGATGCTCCGGCGCGCCGCCCTGGATGCGGTCGTGCAGCCGGTAATAGTCCTTCACGGCGTAGAGGCTGCCGGAGAAGCCGGGATAATGGATCGGGTTCAGGAACAGCCAGTCGAAGCCCATGCCCTGGATGCGGGGCAGATGCCCCGCCCAGTCGCGCATCGGGCCGACGAGCGTGGGAAACAGGTTGTAGATGCGCGGTCCGGCGGTGGCCATCGGGGACATCCTCCTGGTCGGCAGCGGCACGCCAGCCGGTCGCCGCTGGTTGACAAGCGTGGCGCCTCCCGTAAATCGTCCAGCAGACCGTCACCGGCCAAAGGGCGTCACCGGAAGGACCATCGCGAGGTTGCAACGCGCGCCCTGCGGGGCGCACGCGCTCAACCCCTGCGAAACGCGAAGGTTCCGAAACCTGACATTTGGGCCAGACATTTCGAAAGGTGCGTGCATGGGCAACGGAAACGGCAAGATCCGTCTCGACAAGCTCGATATGACGGCGGAGGGCATCGGCAGCAAGGACGACTACGAACGCCGCCTCGCCAAACTCCAGAAGGACCTGCTGCACATCCAGCAGACCTACTGGCACGAGAAGCGCCGCGCCATCCTGGTGTTCGAGGGCTGGGACGCCGCCGGCAAGGGCGGCTGCATCCGCCGCCTGACCGAGCCGCTCGACCCCCGCGGCTTCCACGTCTGGCCGATCGGCGCTCCGGCGGCGGACGAGCAGGGCAAGCACTACCTCTACCGCTTCTGGACCAAGCTGCCCGCCCCCGGCACCTTCGCCATCTTCGACCGCTCCTGGTACGGCCGCGTGCTGGTGGAGCGGGTCGAGGGCTTCGCCGAAAAGGAGCAGTGGAAGCGCGCCTACGACGAGATCAATCAGTTCGAGAAAATGCTGACCGACGACGGGGCCCGCATCATCAAGATCTTCATGCACATTACCCCCGACGAACAGCTCAACCGCTTCCGCGAGCGGCTGAGCAATCCCTACAAGCGCTGGAAGCTGACCGAGGAGGACCTGCGCAACCGCGCCCGCTGGGACGACTACAGCAAGGCCATCGAGGCGATGTTCGACAAGACCTCGACCGAGGCGGCGCCCTGGCAGGTCGTCCCGGCCAACTCAAAATGGCACGCCCGCCTGAAGGTGATGGAGATCGTCACCGAGGCGCTGAGCCGCGGCGTCAACGTCGCACCGCCGCCCATCGACCTGACCGTCGCCCGGATCGCCGCGGAGGTTCTGGGCGTCCATCTGACCTTCGACGGCAATGGGAAGGACTGAAAACAGGCCCCACCCCCGGTCACTTCGTCGCGGTGTGCGCGCGGGCGGTTGCCTGATGCGCCAGCATCTCCTAGCGTTGGTTGGCGGGTAAAACAATAAGCAAGGGTGCGTTCGATGGACGAGGTCAAGACGGGTGCCGTGGCCGGGACGGAGGAGAAGCCGCGGAAGAAGCGCAAGGCGCTGAAGCTGAAGGACCTCGGGCTCGGCGTTCCGGCCACCGGCGGCGAGGTGCTGCGCAACGCCAAGGAGGCCGCGGCCATCGAATCCCACTGGCGCGACCTCGGCGGCGGCAAGGGCGGCGGCAAGCCGGCGAAGGGCGGCAAGAAGGTGAAGTACATCGACGAGCTGGCCCGGCTGCAGTTCGAGCTGATCAAGCTGCAGGAATGGGTGCGGGTCAACGGGCTGAAGGTCTGCGTGCTGTTCGAGGGGCGCGATGCCGCCGGCAAGGGCGGCGTCATCAAGCGCATCACCGAAAGCCTCAACCCCCGCGTCTGCCGGATCGTGGCGCTCGGCACACCGACCGAGAAGGAGCGCGGGCAATGGTACTTCCAGCGCTACGTGGCGCAGCTTCCCGCCAAGGGTGAGATCGTCCTGTTCGACCGCAGCTGGTACAACCGCGCCGGCGTCGAGCATGTCATGGGCTTCTGCACCGACGCGGAGTACCAGGAGTTCCTGCGCGCCTGCCCACTGTTCGAGGAGATGCTGGTCCAGTCGGGCATCATCCTGATCAAATACTGGTTCTCGGTCAGCGACGAGGAGCAGGAGAAGCGCTTCACCGAGCGGATGCGCAACCCGATCAAGCGCTGGAAGCTCAGCCCGATGGACCTCGAATCGCGCAAGCACTGGGTCGAGTACTCCAAGGCCAAGGACGCCATGCTGGAGCACACCGACAAGAAACTGACGCCCTGGTACATCGTCGACGCCGACGACAAGAAGAAGGCCCGGCTGAACTGCATCAGCCACCTGCTGCAGCAGATCCCCTACCAGGACATCGCCCCGGTCGAGCTGGACCTGCCGCCGCGGCAGAGCGACGACGGCTACAAGCGGCCGAAGAAGTCGAAGCAGAACTGGGTCCCGGAGGTCTACTGACGAGGCCACCTCCGCCAGCCGTCTCAACCCTCTCTCCTTTTCGGGGAGGGGGACCTTACGCGATGCTCCCGAAAGCGCGGCTTTCCGGAACGGCGTTCCCCCAACGCCGCCGTTCCCCCTTGCCCCCTTGCCCCTTGAACAGCTCGCTGCCACCCCCATTTACCATCCCTGTGGATGGTAGAAGGATGGTATTGGGATGTCCGCCAACGAACTCGATCCGAAGCCGAAGTCCGGGGACAGCGAAAAGATCACGATCAACCTCGGCTACATCGACCTCGGTCACATCGACCTGCTGGTGCAGGAAGGTTTCTATGCGAATCGCACGGACCTCATCCGCACCGCCATCCGCAACCAGATCGACCGGCATGGCGACGCCTTGCGACAGGCCGTGACGCGCAAGAGCGTCGACCTCGGCCTGCGCCACTACTCCCGCGACGACCTCGAAGCGGCGCGGGAGGCCGGACGGATGCTCCACATCCGCGTCCTCGGGCTGGCCACCATCGCCCGGGACGTCACCCCCGAACTTGCCCGCGCCACCATCGCCTCGGTCGCCGTGCTGGGGGCGCTGCACGCCAGCAGCGCCGTCAAGGCGGCTCTCGCCGACCGCATGGGCTAAGGGCGCGGGCCGCCTTCCTGAAAGACGACGGACAGGGCTTTTCCGCCTGCCTTGTCCGAGCCCGGAAAGCTTCCGACATGAACAACCGTGTCCCCACTGGAATGGCCGAGGCGCTGCGCCGCACCCAGGCCGGCGACCTCGCCGGGGCGACCGCTCACCTGCAACGCCTGTTGCGGGGTACCGCGCCGGTGCCGCCCGGCGCCGACCCAACCATCATCGATGTCGAGCCGGTCACGGTGAACGACACGCCGGACCCGGTGCCGCCGCACCGCGCCACGGCGTTCAAACCCGCCGGCGCGTTTGCCGGCCGCTTCCACCCCGGACCGCGGGCGGGCCTGGGCAAGACCCTGCGCGGCCTTGCCGCCGGGGTCCTGCCGACCGGTGCCGGTTTCGGGGGGAACGGCACCCTCCGTCCCGCCGCCGACCCGCTGCCGGACGGCGCCGCCTTCACGACGGCCTCTTTCACCAACAATGCCGGCACGCGCTCCTACAAGCTCTATGTCCCCGCCAACCGCGGTGACGGCCGGCCGCGTCCCCTGCTGGTGATGCTGCACGGCTGCACCCAATCGCCGGACGATTTCGCCGCCGGCACCCGCATGAACGCGCTGGCGGAGGAACATGGCTGTCTGGTCGTCTACCCGGCACAGCCCTCCTCGGCCAACGCTCAGAAATGCTGGAACTGGTTCAACCCGCTCGACCAACGGCGCGGCGACGGAGAACCCTCGCTGATCGCGGGGATCACCCGGCAGGTCATGCGCGACCACGCCGTCGACCCGGACCGCGTCTTCGTCGCGGGCCTCTCGGCCGGCGGGGCGGCTGCGGCCATCATGGGGGCCGCCTATCCTGATCTCTACGCCGCCGTTGGGGTGCATTCCGGCCTTCCCCGGGGTGCCGCCTCCGACATTCCCTCCGCCTTCGTCGCCATGCGCCAGGGCGGGGGTCCGGCGGAACGGCCATCCGGGCCCGCCGCGCCCGTCGTACCAACGATCGTCTTTCACGGCGACCGGGACACCACGGTTCACCCGCGCAATGGCGACGACGTCGCCGCGCAGTCCAGGATGGGGGCGGCGGGAGCGCGGGTCTCGGTGGAGCACGGTCAGGTGCCGGGCGGGCATGGCTACAGGCGCCACATCCACACCGACGCCGCCGGTCGTGCGCTGTGCGAGCAGTGGACGATCCGGGGCGCGGGGCACGCCTGGGCCGGCGGCAGCCCGTCCGGCTCCTACACCGACCCGCGCGGGCCGGACGCCTCGCGGGAGATGCTGCGCTTCTTCCTCGCGAACCCGCGGCGCCGGCCATCCGCGCCGTAACCGTCGCCGGAAAAGGGCGTCGGTCAGTCCCGCCCGTAGAGGCTGCGTTCGCCCAGCTCCTCGCCGCGCTGCCGCTCCAGCTCCTGGCTGTAGCGGCGCAGGGCGTAGGCCTCGGTGACGTAGCCGACGATCCGGCGGTCGGTGGGCGACGTCACGACCGGCAGGGCCTCCACCTCGGCGCTGCTGAAGCGATGGAGCACGCTGCGCACATCGTCGCCCGGCCGCAGGAAGTCGTCGGCGTGCTTGGCCAGTTCACCGACCGGCGTCTTCGCGTCCTCCTCGCCGAGCGACGGGTCATGGACGGCGCCCATGTCGATGATGCCGGCGTAGGACCCGTCCGGCTCCACCGCGAAGACGGTCTTGGCGGCGCCCAGCGGGTGCAGGCGGCGCAGCGTGTCGAGCGTCTGGGTGGTCAGGATCGTCTTCACGTCGCCGCGCATCAGCCGCATCGCCGTCAGCTCCGACACCCAGCCGACGTCGTAGGCGCCGCGGATCGGCACGCCGCGCAGGTGGAAGCGCCACGTCGCGAAGGAATAGCCGAAGGCCTGCCGGACCACGGTGGTCGACACCACCACGCCGATCAGCACGCCGGACGCCGCCCAGAAATCCTGCGTCGCCTCCAGCACGAGAAGCACCATGGTGACCGGCGCGCCGATGATGCCGGCGGCCACCGCCCCCATGCCGGCCAGCACCAGCAGCATCCGGTCGAGCCCCAGCCCCGGCACCAGCAGCTCGATCACCCCGTAGGCCAGCCCGCCGAACAACCCGCCCAGAAGAAGCGAGGCGCTGAACAGCCCGCCGCGGAAGCCGGAGCCGAGCGACAGGGCCGACGCGATGATCTTCGCGGCCAGCAGCACCGCCATGGCCTCCAGCCCGCGGGCAAGCTGCGACGGGTCGGCGCCGGGTCCGGCCCCCAGAACCTGCGGCACCGCCAGGGCCAGCGCGCCGAGCGCAAGCCCGCCCAGCGCCGGGCGCCCCCAGACGGGAATCGGCAGCGCGCGGAAGCCGCGCTCGGCCACCGTCACCGCCTGCATGGCGAGGATGCTCAGCCAGCCCGCCAGAAAGCCGAGGACTCCGCAGGCCACATAATCCCAGCCCTCCACCGCCGCCGGCCGGCCGAAGAACAGGGCCGGCGACGGGTCGGTCAGCCAGTGAGCCACCGCGACAGCGGCAACCGATGCCGCCCCGATCGGGGCCAGCGTGGCGATGGTGTAGCCGCCCATGACCAGTTCGAAGGCGTAGAAGGCGCCGGCCAGCGGCGCGCCGTAGGCGGCGGAGATCGCCGCAGCCGCACCGCAGCCGACCAGCGTGCGCAAATCCGCCCGCCGCAGGCGGAGCTTCTGGCCGAGCGTCGAGGCGAGGCCCGACCCCGCCTGGGTGTAGGCCGCCTCCATCCCCACCGACGCGCCGGAGCCGTTGGACAGCAGGGTCGCCAGGGTCAGGCGCAGGCTGTCGATCAGGGACATCTTGCCGCCGTAGAGGGCGTTCGCCTCGACGGGGTCGACGATGTCGTTGGGCCGCCAGCGCCGCACCAGCTTCACCATCACGCCGAGCAGCAGGCCGCCGAGGGTCGGCACCAGCACCGTCCGCCAGGGATCGGACAGCGCGGCCTCGCCCAGATCCTGGCCGTGGGCCACCGAGAAGACGAAGGACTGTGTCCAGACCACGAGTTCGTGGAGCAGAGCGACGGCGAGCCCGACCCCGGCGCCGATCGCCCCGGCGAGCATCAGCACGCCCAGCACGCTGTCGCGCAGGCTCCGCCGTGTCAGCACCCTGAGGAACCGCCGGCCGGGGTTTCGTGCTCTGGTCAGGGCGCCGGCCGCATCCCCCGCGGCGCCCCGGATTCCCGTCATGTCGTCCGGCATGCCGGTCAATGTGTGCCCTGCCTCCGCCCCGTCAACCGCAGGGCGCCGACCTCCCCCCTTAGGGCTTGCCCGTCTGGGCCGGCGCCGGAGCGGCGGGCGACTGCCCGGAGGACGGCTGGGCCGTCGGCGGGTTGACGGCAAGGCGGCGCAGCACCTCCGCCAGATTGTCGCGCACCTTGTCGGCCAGCCCGATGTCGGCCTCCTGCGCCTCGTGGAACAGGATCGTGAAGAGGCGGCCCGGCGACAGGAAGAAGGTCAGCGAGACGTGCATCTTGCCCTCCTTCAGCGCGCAATCCACCGAACCGGTGCGCAGCATCAGGCCGGGCAGGTCCTCGACGGCGCTCAGCGACGCGGTCGGCGTGCCGCCCTCGCAGCGCTTCTTCATCGCGTCGACGTAGCCGGCGGACAGATCCTCCAGCTTGGAACCCTCCTCGACCATCCGCTCGCGGATGCCGCCGACGATCGGACCGATGCGCCACGCCATGTCGGCGGGACGCTCGCCCTTCGGCACATTCTCCAGCGACACGCGCTTGACGTCGCGCACGCCGGCCGCCTTCAGCAGGTCGGCCAGCCCTTCCGGCAACTCGTCGGGGCGGGCCGCGACCTTCTTGGTGCGGGTATCGATGGGCGGAACGGCGCCGGCCTTGTCCACGCAGGTCTTCAGGTCGGTGAGCACCTTCTTGGTGCCCTTCAGCGCGAAGGCCATGCGGTCGGCGTCGGAGGCGAAGACCACCTCCTTGCCGTTCATCAGGGCGGTGTAAAGTTCCTCGTCCTTGCCGTTGGGGATGACCAGCATGTCCGGCTTCGGCGCCAGCGCGCGCCGCTCGCGCGTCAGCTTGCCGTCCACCACGACCTTGACCTTCCACTGCTCGCCGTTCGGCAGCTCGGCGCCCGGGATGCCCATGCCGAGATTGACCTCGCCCTTGACGTTGCGCGCGATCATCAGGACATGGCCGGTGTCGAAGCGGCCCTCGATGGCGCAATAGGCGAACTTGCCGTCCCGGTCACGCGACGGGCCGCCTTCCCAGCCGTCCTCAAGCTCGGCCGGCCCGGTCTTCTCGGTCGGATCGGCGGCCGCCGCCGGCGCCGCGGGTGCCGAGGGCGCGACGGTGCGGGGCGCCGGTGCCGGTCCGGAGGACGGCGCCGGGTAATACATGGTCGGCGGGTTCACGGGGACCAGCTCCGCCACCTGCGCCCCATCGGCGTGGGCAGCGGCGGCGCCCAGCAGAAGAAGGGAGGAAAGTGCAGCAGCGACGGCTTTGTCCAACATGGCAGAGGTAATCCTTACGGGCGGTGCGACGCCGGAAGCTAGCCCCGCCGTTGGGGATCGGCAAGCGCAAGACGAGAAAGTCACGACAAAGATCCCGGCCTGTTGCCGCAATGCCGAATTGCGTCCGGCGCCACCCTCCGCAACGCGATCAGCCGCCCAGAAAGGCGTCCCGCAGCGCCTCGGCGGGAAGGGTGTCCACCGGCCCGTCGTGCACCGCCCGACCAAGGCGCAGCAGCACGACACGCCCGGCGGCGGACAGGGCGCGGGCGGCGCTCTGCTCGGCGACCAGAACCGCCGTCCCGGTGGCGGCGATGGCGCAGACGGCGGCAAAGACCTCCCCGGCCAGCTTGGGCGACAGGCCGAGCGACGGTTCGTCGAGCAGCAGGACGCGCGGGCGGCCCATCAGCGCGCGGCCGACCGCCAGCATCTGCTGCTGCCCGCCGGACAGGCGCCACGCCCGCTCCTCCGCCTTGCCCGCCAGCGCCGGAAACAGGGCGAAGACGCGCTCCAGGTCCTGGGCGCGCCCGGCGCGGTCCAGCCAGCTCGCCACCTCCAGATTGTCGCGCACGCTCATGCCGGGAAAGACGCGCCGCCCCTCCGGCACATAGCCCAGGCCAAGGCGCACCCGCCGCTCCGGGGCGAGGGCGCCAATCTCCGCGCCCTCCAGCCGGACCCGCCCGCCCGTCGCCGGGACGAGACCGAGGATGGCCTTCAGCAACGTCGACTTGCCGGCCCCGTTGGCGCCCAGTAGGGCCACCGCCTCCCCCGCCGCCACCGACAGCGACAGGCGGTCCACCGCCAACGCCCCGCCATAGCCGGCGGTCAGCCCCTCGACCTGCAACAGGGGTTCGCTCATCACGCGCCCTCCCCCAGATAGGCGGCGACCACGGCGGGGTCGCTGCGCACCCCCTCCGGCGGACCGGCGTAGAGCGGGCGCCCCTGGTCCAGGCACAGCACATGGCCGGCGAGCGGCAGCAGGAACCCCATGTCGTGCTCCACCACCAGCAGCGCGGTGCCGGTGGCGGCGATGGCGCGCAGGTGACCAGCCAACTCCGCCTTCTCCCCGTCGGTCAACCCCGCCGCCGGTTCGTCGAGCAGCAGGACGGCGGGCTGGCGGGCCAGCGCGCGGGCCAATTCCACCCGACGGCGCAGCGCGGCGGGCAGACCGGCGCAGGGCTTCGCGGCGAGGTCCGCCGCATCCAGCCGCTCCAGCGCCCACAGGGCGTGGGCCTCGGCCTGGGCGATCGAGCCGTCGCGCTCCAGCCGCGCCGCCGCCACGGCGGCCAGAACGCTGGCGCCCTCCGGCAGGCTGACCGCTTGGAAGGTGCGGGCGATCCCGGCGCGGGCGATGCGGTCGGGCCGCTTTCCCGCCAAATCCACGTCACCCATCAGCACCCGCCCGCCATCCGGAGTCTCAAGGCCGGAGATCAGGTTGACCAGCGTCGTCTTGCCGGAGCCGTTGGGGCCGATAAGCCCGGTGATGGCCCCGGCCTCCAGAGTCAGCGACACACCGTCCACCGCCCGCACCCCGCCGAAGCCCTTGGTCAGCCCTTCCACCCGCAGCAAAGGTCCATTCGGAATGGCCATTTCCGGCGGAGCTTCGGGCTTCGGCAGGAGTGCCGGGCGGGCCGGGAACAGCCGGTCGAGCAGGCCGGTCAGCCCGTGCGGCGCCAGCACGATGGTGGCGAGCAGGGCCACGCCATAGACGATCAGATAGCTGCGCTCCAGGAAGCGGAACCACTCCGGCAGGTGGAGCAGCAGCACCGCCCCCAGGATCGCCCCGGCCACCCGCCCCCGCCCGCCGACCACGGCGATGGTCAGGACGGAGACCATGATGGGAAACTCCAAAACCTCCGGTGAGACGACGCGCTGGGTGTGCACCGCCAAGGCCCCCGCCGCCCCGGCATAGACGGCGCTCAGCGCGAAGGCGGCCAGCCTCAGCCCCCCGACGTCCAGACCCAGCGTGCCGGCGGCCAGCGGGTCGTCGCGCACCAGCGTCAGCGCCCGCCCCCAGCGCCCGCGCGCCAATCTCCAGGCCAGCAGCCCGCCCAGCGCCACGAAGCCCCAGACCACCGCCGCCAGCGGCAGGCCGCGCGGCACCGCCCAGCCGAACAGGACGATTCCCGGCACCCCCGGCAAACCGTTGGCGCCGCCGGTCAGGCCGGGGCTGTTGACCGCCAGCAGATGGACGACTTGCGCGATGCCCAGCGTCGCCAGCGCGAAGTAATGGGATTCCAGCCGCAGCACCGGCAATCCGACGAGCAGGGCCAGCAGCAGAGGCACCAGCAGCGAGACCGGGAAGGTCGCGGCGAAGCCCCACCCCCACTGGCTGCCCAGAATGCCCGTCGCGTAGGCCCCGATCCCGAAGAAGGCGCCATGGGCCAGCGACAGCGCACCGCCCAGCCCGAAGACGATCTGGAACCCGATGGCGGCCAGCGCGTACACCCCCGCCACGGTCAGCACGCGCAGCCCGTAGGGCGACGCGTACAGCAGCGCGTACGCCAGCAGCACCGCGACCCCAATCCCCTCCCCCGCCCAGCGGGGGAGGGTCAGGGTGGGGGCCAGCGCCCACAACTTGCGCACGCCCTTACGCACGGCGCCGCGCCGCCTCGCCGAACAGCCCCTGCGGGCGGGCGACCAGAATGACCAGCAGCGTGGCGTAGAGCAGCCCCAGCGCCACCGGATAGGACAGCACCGACGACACCCCGACCTCGAACAGCGCGATCAGCAGCGCGCCGGCCACCGCGCCCGGAACCGAGCCCCAGCCGCCGATGGTCACCGCGATGTAGGCTTTCAGGATCAGGTCGCCGCCCGCCGTGGGCGTGACGAAGTAGCGGTTGGCCAGCAGCAGCCCCGCCGCCCCGGCGAAGGCGGTGCCCAGCGCGAAGGTGATCAGGATCATCGCCGTCACCGGCACGCCGCAAGCCCGTGCCATCTCCGGGTCCTGGGCCGTGGCGCGCAAGCGGCGGCCGAGTTGGGTCCGCCCGAACAGCCATTGCTGCCCGGCGATCAGCAGAGCGGCGACGGCGATGATCGCCAGCGACTGCTCCGCCACCACCAGCCCGCCGAGGTCGAGCGTTCCCCCACCCAGGAGCGGCGGTGCCGCGCGCGGCTCCGGTCCGAACAGGACGGAGGCGCCGTTCTGCAGGATGATCCCCGCTGCGATGGTGCTGATGAAGACCGCCACCGGCGGACGGCGGCGCAGCGGCAGATAGGCCGCCGCTGCCAGCAGCAGCCCCAGCCCGGCCATCAGCACCAGCACCACCGGCAGCAGGAGCAGCCCGGGCAGCGGCAGATACCCCGGCAGATGCGGCGCCAGCGCCACGCCGAGCAGCCCGCCGGCCATCACGAGGTCACCCTGCGCGAAATTCACCGCCGCCGTGGCGTTCAGCACCAGCACGAAGCCCAGCGCGACCAGCGCGTAGGCCGCACCCAGGGCCAGACCGTTGACGAGAAGCTGCAGGGTGATCAAGACATGCTCACTTCACCATGCCGGTCACCACGCCGGTCAGGTTGTCGTAGCGCTTGGCGATCGCCGGCACGCGCGAGGCGCCGTCGTAGCAGACGATCACGGCGGAGTGCGCCATGTTGCCCTTGCCGTCCGACTTGTAGGTCATGGCGAGACCCTGGTGGGTCCCGGTGGACAGGGCCTTGCGCACGGCCTCCGCGTTCCCCGCCCCATCCTGCACCGCCGCCAGCACCATGCGGATGCCGTCATACTGGCCGAGCGCGAAGGCGTCCGGCTCCGCGTTGAAGGCGGTGCGGTAGGCCGTGGTGAAGGCTTCCACCTCCGGGCTGCCGCCGGAGATCGGCGAGGCCGCCGTCTCGGCGCACACGCCCTTCAGTTCGGCCGGTTCCAGAAGCGCCGCGGTGCTCGGCTGGTGCATGGCGGAACCGGCGACGATGGGCACCGCCACCCCGTTGGCGGCCGCCTGCCGGATGAACAGGGCGGTCGGGCCGGAATGCAGGTGCAGCACCAGCACGTCGGGCTTGGCCGCCAACGCCTTGGTCAGGACCGGCAGCAGATCCTTGGCGGCGGGGTCCACCCCCTCCTCGAACACCGGCTCGACGCCGAGCTTTTTGAAGGCCTGCTCCAGATGGGCCTTGCCGCTCTGGCCGTAGGCCGTCGTCTGGTAGATCACCGCCGGGCGCTTCCTGCCCAACTCCTCCGTCACGTAGCGGGCGTGAGCCTCCTTGGTCACGGCGTCGCCGGGGAAGAAGCGGAAGACCCAGGGGTTGCCCTGCTCGGTGATGCTCGCCGTGCCCGACACGGTGACCAGCGGAATCTTGTAATCCTGGGCCAGCGGCAGCATCGCCAGCATCTGCGTGCCCAGCATGCTGGCCGCCACCGCCGTGACCGTGCCGCCCGCCGCGCGCTCCAGCGCCGTGACCGCAGCCTCCGGCGAGGTGCCGGTGTCGATCACCTCCGACCGCACCGTCACACCCGCGGGCGCGTCCTTCAGCGCCAGGACGGCGCCGTTGCGCTGGCTCGTCCCCTCCAGCGACAGGAAGCCGGTCAGCGGCACCAGCACGGGGACCGAGGCATCGCCCGCCCGCGCCGCGCCGGACAGGAGGGACGCCGTAAAGACGGTTGCCGAGAGGATGGAAAGGAAGCGCCGCATGGATGTGTCTCCTCCTGCCCGGCGAAGAACCGCGCGAGGACGAGGAGGCCAGGGGTGTAGCGGCGGCACAGCCTCGAACGCTTGGCTCCCTTCGCTGGCATGACCCAGATCAGGTTCGATGGGTGTGGTCTCAGCCCGCCTTGCGGCAGGCACCCCAGCCGTTCGTGTGCACAGTGTGAGCCCGGCGCCCGGCTGTCAAGCGGCGGCCCGGCGCCTTTTCACAATTTCGCAACGCAACAGACACCGGAGAGTCGCGCTTCCCGTGGTTCCTTCCGCCGCCCCCGGCCCACGCCGGATCGTCGCCCCAACCGGAAAGTCGTCACGCAGCATGCGGCCCACCCCGTCGCACGGCACCGTCACCCTCCACCGCTTCGCCGCCGCGCCGGACGGCTGCGGGCTGCGGGCCGTCCTGTCGGGGCGCATCGACCACGCCGCCCTGCCGGGGCTGACGCCCCTGCTCCGCCGCGCCGCGGATGCGCGGACCCTGACCCTGCGCGTCGATCTGGGACGGGTGGAGTTCCTCGATTCCTGCGGCATCGGGATATTGCTGGCTCTGCGCAAGGCCGTGCTTGAGCGCGGCGGCGTCATCGCCTTCGAGAACCACCCGCCGCGCATCCGGCGCGTGCTGGAGCGCAGCCGGATCGTCGCGCTGACCGACCCGCCACGCGTCGCGGACAGCGGCTTGACCTTCTCCGCCGCGGCCTGACCGATCAGTCGCCGCGGCGCCGCGTTTCCCGGTAGAGGATGTAGAGCCCGCTGGCGATGATGATCCCAGCCCCGGCCAGGACCGTAGGGGTCGGCACGTCGCCGAAGACCAGGAAGCCGAGCAGGGTCGCCCAGATCATCCCCGTGTATTCGAAGGGCGCCACCACCGCGGCGCGGCCCAGGCGGAAGGCCTGGGTCATCAGCACCTGCGCCGCCCCGCCCAGCGTGCCGACCAGAAGCATCAGCCACAGGTCGAACCCGCCCGGCTGCACCCAGTCGGGGATCGCCGCCACGCCGCTCACCACCGTGGTGGTCAGCAGCAGATAGACGACGATGGCGGTGTTGCTCTCCGTCCGCGACAGGCCGCGCACCGCGATCATCGCCAGCGCGTAGAAGAAGGCCGCTGCCACGCCCACGAGAATCGGCAGGAGCGGCGCGTCGGCCTCCGGGCGGGCCATCACCACCACGCCGCCGAACCCGACCAGCACCGCCGCCCAGCGCCGCCACCCCACCGGCTCGCCGAGCAGCGGCATGGACAGCGCCGTGATGAACAGGGGGCCGGCGAAGCTCAGCACATAGACCTCAGCCAACGGCAAGTGCTTGAAGGCATAGAAGAAGCAGCCCATCGACAGCAGCCCGGCCAGCGAGCGGAGGACGTGGGCGACCGGGCGCTGCGTGCGCATCCCGCCCCAGCCGCCGCGCGCCACCGAAATGCCGCCGACCAGCACCACCGCCACCACCGACCGCGCGAACATGAGCTGCGCCACCGGGTAGCCGCTGCTCAGATATTTGATGAGCGTGTCCATGCCCGCGAACAGGAAGATGGCCAGCACGAAGCAGCCGATGGCACGGCGGGTGTCATCGCTGGCGGCAGCGGCGGGAAGAGCGGCGGTTTGGGTCATGATTGCACAGTATCTGAGCAACCATGACGCTGCCCAATGCCGCAACCGCAGGTCTGGCCCGCGCCGCATCGCCTCGGGGGGCGTCGGCAATTCACGCTTCGTGAATCGCCGGGCGGACGTTTGGCGAAGCGAACCCGGCTTTTCGCGGATCGGCGCTGGTCCCATCCGGCGCATCGGACAGTCTGGCGGACGTTTCATCACCCCAAGGGTCCGCCATGCTCCTGTCCAAGCCGATGCCCCAATCGATCCGCATCCTCGTCGGATTTTCGCCCTGGATCGCCTTCGGCGTTCTGCAGCCGGCGGGCCATGCGGCGGCCGTGCTGGCGGCGCTGCTGCTCAGCCTGACGCTCTGCGCCCAGGATTGGCGGCGCGGTTCGCCGAAGGCGCCGGAACTGGTCGCCACCGCCTTCTTCGCCGCGCTGCTCCTCAGCGGGCCGTTCGAGCACACCGGATTGGCCGTCCATCTCGCCCTGGCCGGCATGGCCTTCGCCTCGCTCGCGCTGGGCCGCCCCTTCACCCTGCCCTATGCCCGCGAAACGACTCCGCCCGGCCTGTGGCATCTGCCGCAGTTCGTCGCCATCAACAAGGCGGTCACCGCGCTGTGGGGTGTGGTCTTCCTGGCCGGCGCCGCCGGCTTCGCCATCGCGACCGAGGTCGGCGTCGTCACCTCGACCCTCGCCACCCTGGCCGGTATGCTGGCGACCCGTCGATTGCCGGACTGGCTGGTCGACCGGACCGTCGCCCGCCGTCTGGCCGAGCGGGAGCCCCACCGCTGGCCCGCCCCCGCCGTGCTCGGGCAGAAGGACGGTGTCGTCGTGGTGGGCGCCGGCATCGGCGGGCTGACCGCGGCGGCCCTGCTGGCGGAGGCCGGGGTCCGCGTCACCGTTCTGGAGGCGCACGACCGTCCGGGCGGCTATTGCTCCTCCTGGGACCGCAAGGTCTGGCTGCGCGACGGGTCGATGGGGCGATTCACCTTCGACGCCGGGGTGCATGACGTCAGCGGCACCCGTCCGGATGGCCCGGTCGGGCATCTGCTGCGCACGGTCGGCGTGGCGGACCGCGTGCGCTGGCAGCCGGTGACCCGCGGCATCGTCCGGAACGGCGCCCTTCAGCCGCTGCCCGGCAACGCCGAGGGTCTGGCCGCCCTGATCGCGCGGGAGCATCCCGGCAGCGCCGCCGGGGCCACCGCCTTTCTGGAGGAGATGCGCGGGGTTTACCGCGACCTCTACCGCGGCTGCGCCGACACCGGCCTTCCCCACATCCCGCGCGACGTCGCAGCGATGCGCGCCTATCCGCTGGAGTGCCCGCAGGCCTTCCGTTGGCAGGACCGCGGCTTTCTGGAGATGCTGGCGCATTATGTGCCCGACGCCGGGGCTCGCGCCCTGCTGTCCAGCCTGACCGGCTACCTGTCCGACCGGCCGGAGCGGCTGGGCGCCACCCAGATGGCGCCGATCTTCGGCTATGTCTTCGATGGCGGCGCCTACCCGGAGGGCGGATCGCAGCGGCTCGCCGACGCTCTGGTCGAGGCGATCCGCGCCAAGGGCGGCGAGGTCCGGCTGCGCACCCCCGTCCGCCGCATCCTGGTCGAGAACGGCCGGGCCGCCGGGGTCGAGACCTTGGATGGAGAGCGCATCGCCGCCGCCGCGGTGATCTCCAACGCCGACGCCCGGCGGACCCTGCTGGAACTGGTGGGGGAGGAGCATCTGCCCGCCGGGAGCGCGGACCAATACCGCGCGCTGCGCCCCACGACCTCGGCCTTTCTGGTCACGCTGGCCCTGGACATACGCCCGGACCTGCCGGCGATGACCTTTCTGAGGGAGACCGGCTTGGCGCTGGCCCTGCCTTCCGCCCATGACGCAAGTCTGGCTCCGCCGAGCTGCGCGGCGCTGACGCTGATGCGGCTCGACCCGGCGGGCGCCGCCTGGGACCGCTCCGCCCCCGACTACCGCGCGCGGAAGACACGGGAGGGCGACGCGATGATCGCTGCGGCCGCGGCCGTGATCCCGGATCTGGAGCGCCACATCCTGCACCGGCAGGACGCCAGCGCCGCCACCTTCGCCCGCTACGCCCACACGACGGAGGGGGCGATCTACGGCACCGATCCGGCGCTTCCCGCCAAGTCGCCGGTGGTCGGCCTGCTGTTGGCCGGCGGCGGGGTCTTCCCCGGCCCGGGGGTCGAGGCCTGCGTCATCTCGGGCCGCCGCGCCGCCGAGGCTCTGGTGGGGCCGGTGCGGGCGCGGCAGGCTGAGGACGGACGCCGTGCCGCGTGAAGCCGCCTCTTACAGCCGGATGCGGTCGGCGATCAGCGGTCCGGCCGGCGGAGCGCTGTCGGCCAAGGTGAAGGCGCGGCGGAGCAGCGCCGCCGCGTCCTCCGCCTGCGCCGCGCTGCGGGCGTGGACGACGGCGAGCGGGCGCTCCGCCGGCCCCACCGAAGCGCCCAGCCCGGCGACGTCGGCAAGCCCGACCGCAAAGTCGATGGGATCGGTCGTCTTGGTCCGCCCGCCGCCCAGGGCCACCACGGCGATGCCGACCGCCCGCACGTCGATGGCCGCCACCACGCCCGCCCGCTCGGCGAAGACCGGCTGGACGACGGGGGCGGCGTCGAGATAGCGGTCCGGCGCGTCCAGCAGGTCCGCCGGGCCGCCCAGCGCGTGGACCATGCGGGCGAAGCGCTCGGCGGCCTGCCCGCTCGCCATCGCCTGGTCGAAGCGGGTGCGGCCGGCGGCGGCGTCGGGGACCAGCCCGGCCAGCACCAGCAGCTCGGCGGCCTGGGCCGCGGTGACCTCGTAGAGCCGGGAGTCGGCCGCGCCGCTGCGCAGGATGTCGATGCACTCCCGCATCTCCAGCGCGTTGCCGGCGGTCAGGCCCAGCACCTCGTTCATGTCGGTCAGCAGCGCGACGGTGGGCAGCCCGGCGCCCTCGGCCACGGTGACGAGGCTGTCGGCCAGCTCCCGCGCCTTGGCGATGTCGGGCAGGAAGGCGCCGGAGCCGAACTTCACGTCCATCACCAGCGCGTCCAGCCCGGCCGCCAGCTTCTTCGACAGGATCGAGGAGGTCAGCAGGTCGATGGTCTCCACCGTCGCCGTCACGTCGCGGATGGCGTAGAGGCGGCGGTCGGCGGGGGCGATGTCGTCGGTGGCGCCGATCACCGCGCAGCCGACCTCCTTCACCACCCGCTCCAGCGTCGCCCGGTCGGGCTTGGCGCGGTAGCCGGGGATGCTCTCGAACTTGTCGAGCGTGCCGCCGGTGTGGCCCAGCCCGCGCCCCGAGACCATCGGCACGAAGCCGCCGCAGGCGGCCAGCGCCGGAGCGAGGATCAGGCTGACCTTGTCGCCGACGCCGCCGGTCGAATGCTTGTCGACCACCGGACCGGGCAGGTCGAGATGGTCCCAGCGCATCACCGTCCCGGAATCCCGCATGGCCAGCGTTAGGGCCACCCGCTCCTCCAGTGTCATGCCGCGGAAGAAGACGGCCATGGCGAAGGCCGCCGCCTGCCCTTCGGTGACGGAGCCGTCGGTGATGCCGCGCACGAAGGCGCCGATCTCCGCCGCGTCCAGGCGTGCGCCGTCGCGCTTCTTGCGAATCAGTTCCTGGGGAAGCATCCGTGCGTCCGTTCCGTGGTCTGGTCTGTCGCGCGGATCAATAGCCGGCGGCGGCCGGCTGGGCAACCGCCCCACCGCCCTTGCCGTCGCCCTTGCCGTCCTTCCCATCCTTGCCCTCGCCCTTTCCCTCACCCTTGCCGCCGCCATGGCCGGCGGTGGCGAGCAGCGAGTCGAGCAGCGCCGACGCGCCGAAGCGGAAAGTCTCCGGCTTGGCCCAGCCCTTGCCCTGGATCGCGGTGGCAAGCGCCAGGAAGGCCGCCGCCCCATCGGCGTCGCGGATGCCGCCCGCCGCCTTGAAGCCCACCGGCTTGCCCGATTCATGGATGACGTGCAGCAGCAGCGCCGCCGCCTCCAGCGTCGCGGCCGGCTGCACCTTGCCGGTGGAGGTTTTCAGGAAATCCGCCCCAGCGGCGATGGAGTCGCGAGCGGCCCAGGCCAACAGCTCCGGATCGGGGAAGCAGCCGGACTCCAGGATCACCTTCATGGTCACGTCGGTCCCGCAGGCCTCGCGGCAGGCGCGGATCACGTTCATCGGCTGGGTGCGGGCGCCGTCGATGAAGGCGCGGTAGGGAAGCACCACGTCGATCTCCTGCGCGCCGTCCTTGATGGCCGCCTTGGTCTCCGCCGCCACCGTCGCGGCGTCGGCCTCCCCCGAGGGGAAGTTGACGACGGTGGCGATCTTCACGCCGCTGCCCTTCAGCGCCTTGCGCGCGGTCTTGACGAAGCGGGGCCAGACGCACACCGCGGCGACCTTGCCGGCGGGGGTGACGGCGCGTTTGCACAGCGCCTCCACCGCCTGCTCGGTGTCGTCGTCGTTCAGGCTGGTCAGGTCGAGCAGGCCGACGGCGCGGCCGGCCCCCTTGGCGTCGGCCTTGACGGCGGTCGCGCTGTCGAGCGCCCGTTGCAGATCGGCGGGAAGTTTCATGACCGGCGTCCTTCGTCTATGTGCAGCCCGTCGAGAAAGCCGGTCAGCAGCCGCTCCAGGTCGGAGGCGGCGGCCGAGGCGGCGCGCAGGGTCTGGTCATGGTCCACCGGCCCGTCGCCGAGTCCCACCCCCAGGTTGGTGATGACCGCGCAGCCCACGACCCGAAGGCCGCAATGCCGCGCGACGATGCATTCGGGCACCGTGGACATGCCGACCGCGTCCGCCCCCAGGACCTTCAACATCCGGACCTCGGCCGGCGTCTCGAAGGAGGGGCCGGGATAGGCGGCGTACACGCCCTCGACCAGATCGATGTTCAGCTCCAGCGCCCGGCGCCGCATCAGCGCGCGCAGGGCCGGGTCCCAGGCGTCGGTCATGCTGGGAAAGCGCGGGCCGAAGCTGTCCTCGTTGGGGCCGGTCAGCGGGTTGGCGCCCAGCATGTTGATGTGATCGGAAATCGCCATCAGCCGCCCCGGCCCGACCTCCACCCGCAGCGAGCCGGCGGCGCAAGTCAGCACCAGCGTGTCGCAGCCGGCCAGTTTCAGCGCGCGGACCGCCGTCTTCAGCGCGTCGAAGCCGTTGCCCTCGTAGGCGTGGACCCGGCCCTGCATGCAGGCGACGGGCTGGCCGCCGAGATGGCCCAGCACCAGCCGGCCCATGTGCCCCTCCACGCTGGGCAGCGGGAAGCCGGGCAGGTCGCCGTAGGGCATGACGGTCGCCCCCTCAATGCGGTCGGCGACCCCGCCCAGGCCGGAGCCGAGCACGATCCCCACCCGCGGGCGGAATCCGGGGACCCGGTGCAGGATTTCCGCGGCGGCGCGTGCGGCGGTCATGGCGGTCAGTTCCCTCAGAAGTCAAGATTGTCGGGGCCGAAGGAGTGCGGCAGCAACTCGTCCAACCGAAACGTTTGGCGAAGCCCTTCCGGTCCACAGACATGAATCGGCGTGTCGGGTTTGGCGAACTCGCGCAACCGCTGGCGGCAGCCGCCGCAGGGCGTGCACAGCCGGCCATCGCCGGTCTGGCCGCCCATCACGACGATCGCCCGGATGCTCCGATCCCCGGCCAGGATCATCGCCCCGATGGCCGAGGCCTCGGCGCACTGCCCCTGCGGGTAGGCGGCGTTCTCCACATTCGCCCCGGCGTGGATGCGCCCGGATTCGCCCAAGATGGCCGCACCGACCGAAAAATGAGAATAGGGCGCGTAGGCCTGCGCCATCGCGTCGCGGGCGGCAGCAATCAGGGAGTCGGGGACGTTTTGCGGGTCTCTCATCACCGTTCCTTCACATAGGGGACGCCGCTGGCCTTGGGCGCCACCGCCCGCCCGACGAAGCCGGCGAGCAGAAGCACGGTCAGCACATAGGGCAGCATCTGGATGAACTGCACCGGGATCACCCCCACCACCGGCAGCGGCACGCCTTGCAGGCGCACCTGCACCGCGTCGGTGAAGGCGAAGAGCAGGCAGGCGAACAGCGTCGGCCAGGGCCGCCATTTCCCGAAGATCAGCGCGGCCAGCGCCAGATAGCCCTTGCCCGCCGTCATGTCGCGCACGAATCCGGCGCCGTGCGCGGTGGACAGGTAGGCGCCGGCGATGCCGGTCAGCACCCCGGTGATGATGACCGCCTGATAGCGCAGCCGCGTGACCGACAGGCCCGCCGTGTCGACCGCCGACGGGTTCTCCCCCACCGCGCGCAGCCGCAGCCCGAAGCGCGAGCGGGTGAACAGCCAGTGGGTCGCCACCACCAGAAGGACGGTCAGCCAGATCAGCACGTTGGCGTCGTCGATCAGCTCCCGGTAGACGGGGCCGAGGATCGGAATCCCGGACAATGCCTCCACCCCCGGCAGATGGATTTGTGGCAACCGCGCCTCCCCCGGCAGCAGAGGGGTCTGGCCGCCCTGGCGGAACCAGGCGTAGGCCAGCGTCGGCGCCAGCCCGGCGACCAGGATGTTGATCGCCATGCCCGACACCACTTGGTTGCCCTTGTGGGTGATGCAGGCGAAGCCATGGACCAGCGCCAGCGCCACCGAGGCCGCGATGGCGGCGCCCAGGCCCAGCCAGGGGTTTCCGGTGGAGGAGGCGACGGCGGCGGCGAAGAAGGCGCCGGCCAGCATCTTGCCCTCCAGCCCGATGTCCACCACCCCCGCCCGCTCGCTGTACAGCGCCGCGAAGGCGGCGAGCACCAGCGGGGTCGCCACGCGGATGGTGGCGTCGGCCAGCAGCAGGACGACGAGCAGGGCGTCATCCATGCGCTGTTCCCCCGTCATGGCCCCCGCCGCGCCACTCGCGACGACGGCGGAACAGCGCCTCGACTCGCGGCTTGAACAGGTTCTCCAGCGCCCCGGCGAACAGGATGACGAGTCCCTGGATAACCATCACCAGCTCCCGGTTCACGGTGGGGTATTCGAAGGACACCTGTCCGCCCCCCTGCGCCAGCACGCCGAACAGCAGCGCCGCCAGGATGATCCCCACCGGATGGTTGCGCCCCATCAGCGCCACGGCGATGCCGACGAAGCCCACCCCGCCGGTGAAGTTCAGCAGGATGCGGTGCTGCACCCCCATGATTTCGTTCACGCCGACGAAGCCGGCAAGCGCCCCGGAGATCGCCATGGCGAGGATGATGTTCCGCGCCGGCGAGATGCCGGCGTAGACCGCCGCCCGCTCGTTCCGCCCGACGGTGCGGATCTCGTAGCCCCAGCGGGTCCGCCACAGGAACAGGTAAAACAGCGCGCAGCAGGCCAGCGCCCACAGGAAGGACAGATTCAGCGGCGAGGCCGGGATGGCGACGCCGAACCAGCCGAGCGCCCGGTCCATGGTCGGCAGCCAGACGCCGGGATCGAACTCCCGCGTTTCCGGCGACTGCGATCCGGGGCGGATCAGCACGTCGACCAGCAGATAGGTCATGATCGCCGCAGCGATGAAGTTGAACATGATCGTCGTGATGACGATGTGGCTGCCGCGTTTGGCCTGGAGCCAGCCGGGAACCGCCCCCCAGACCGCCCCGAACAGAGCCGACAGGACCACCGCGCCCAGCGCCGCCACCGGCCAGGGCCAGCCGGTCAGAGCCAGCCCGACCAGCCCGGCCCCCAGCCCGCCGAGATAGGCCTGCCCCTCCCCGCCGATGTTGAACAGCCCGCAATGGAAGGCGATGGCGACCGCCAGCCCGGTGAAGATGTAGCTGGTCGTGTAGTAGAGGGTGTAGCCGATGGCCTCGGGGTAGCCGACCGCTTCGGTCACCAGCAGCGCCAGCACGTCCAGCGGATTCTCGCCGATCACCAGGATGACCAGCCCGGACAGGACGAGGGCGGCCAGCAGGTTCAGCAGCGGCAGAAGCGCGTAGCCGACCCAACCGGGAACTTCGCCCGGCCGGCCGAAGCCCCGGCCCGTCACCCCCTGCGCCGCGTCCTGCGCCATCCCGGCTCCATCCGTGGTGATTTCCATTCACGAGCGGGACGGTTCGAGCGTCCCGGCGTCAAGGAAAGTGCCCCGCGCACCGGGCCAGCGCAAGCGGGAGCGTTCGGGGATAGCCTTAGGCAGCCTCCGCCACCCCGGCCATCATCAGGCCGAGACGCCGCTCGTCCGCCTCGTCCGGGGCGACCTCACCCACCAGCCGGCCATCGAACATGACGAGGATGCGGTCGGACAGGGCGCGGATCTCGTCCAGTTCCACCGACACCAGCAGAATCGCCTTGCCCTGGTCGCGCAGCGCCACCAGACGGCGGTGGATGAACTCGATGGCGCCGATGTCCACGCCGCGGGTGGGTTGGCCAACCAGCAGCAGGTCGGGATTCCGCTCCATCTCGCGGGCCAGCACGATCTTCTGCTGGTTGCCGCCGGAGAAGTTGGCGGCGGGCAGGCGCGGGTCGCGCGGGCGCACGTCGTAGGCGTCCATCTCCGCCGCACAGCGGTCGAACAGGGCGCGGCGGTCCATCAGCAGCCGCCCGTTGAAGGCCGGATCGCCCTGATGGCCGAGGATCGCGCATTCCTGCGCCTCGAAACTCGTGACGAGGCCGACCCTCTGCCGGTCCTCCGGCACATGGCCGACGCCGAGGGCGCGCAGCCCCCGCGCGGTGAAACGGTCGGGCCGGTCGGCCAGTTCCTGCCCGCGCAGGCGGACCGAGCCCCCCGCCGGCGGGCGCATCCCGGCCAGCGCTTCCAGCAGTTCGGACTGGCCGTTGCCGGAGACACCGGCGATGCCGACGATCTCCCCGGCGCGCACGGTCAGCCCGACGCCCTTCACCCGCTCCACCCCGGCGCCGTCGCGCACGCGCAGGCCGGAGACCTCCAGCACCGCCGGGCCGGGCATGGCCGGCGCCTTCTCCACCCGCAGCAGCACCTTGCGCCCGACCATCAGTTCGGCCAGCGCCTCGCGGCTGGTGTCGGCGGTGGCGACGTTCGCCACCACCTGCCCGCGGCGCATGACCGTCACGTTGTCGGTCAGCTCCATGATCTCGCGCAGCTTGTGGGTGATGATGACGACCGTCTTTCCCTGCCCGCGCAAGGCGCGGAGGATGCGGAAGAGGTGGTCGGTCTCCTGCGGGGTCAGGACGCCCGTGGGCTCGTCGAGGATCAGGAGGTCGGCGCCGCGGTAGAGCGCCTTGAGGATCTCCACCCGCTGCTGCGCCCCCACCGGCAGCTCGCCGACCGGACGGTCGAGGTCCACCTCCAGCCCGTAGTCGCGGGCGAGCCGGGTCAGCTCCGCCCGCGCCCGCGCCATTCCGGCGGCCAGGGTGACGCCACCCTCCGCCCCCAGCAGCACGTTCTCCAGCACGGAGAAGGAATCGACGAGCATGAAATGCTGGTGGACCATGCCGATCCCGGCGGCCAGGGCGTCGCGCGGGCTGCGCACCGCCACCGGGCGGCCGTCCACCAGGATCGTGCCGCCGTCGGCGGGCAGATAGCCGTAGACGATGCTCATGATCGTCGACTTGCCGGCGCCGTTCTCGCCGATCACGCCGTGGATGGTGCCCTTCGGCACAGCCAGCGACACGTCGCGATTGGCGTGGTTGGCGCCGAACCACTTGTTGACGCCGCGGGTTTCCAAAGCGGGAGGGTGTTGGGGCATGGGGACTTTCATGATTGGAAGGTCCTTGCCCCCACCCTTCCCACGGCTTCGCCGCGGGCCCCTTCCCTCCCCCGCTTCGCAGGAGAGGGCCGATTTCCCTCCCCCGCCCAGCGGGGGAGGGTCAGGGAGGGGGCAATGCTCGGCAACGCGGAAACTCAGCTCACGGCTGATACGGCTTCACCACCAGCTCGCCCGCGATGATCTTGCGCTTGGCGTCCTCGACGGCCGTCTCCATCTCCGCCGTGACCAGCTTGCGGTTGTTCTCGTCGAGCGCGTAGCCGACGCCTTCCTCCTTCAGCCCGACGACGCGGTGCCCAGCCGTCCAGCTGCCGTCCCTGGCCGACTTCATGCAGTCGTAGACGGTCACGTCCACCCGCTTGACCATGGATGTCAGGATCTTGCCCGGGTGGATCCAGTTCTGGTTGCTGTCCACCCCGACGCCCAGCTTGCCGGCGTCCGCCGCGGCCTGGAGAACGCCCAGCCCGGTCGCCCCGGCCGCCGCGAAGACCACGTCGGCGCCGCGCCCGAACTGGCTCTTGGCCAGCTCCGCCCCGCGGGTTGGGTCGTTCCAGGCGGCGGGCGTGGTGCCGGTCATGTTGGTGAAGACCTCGCCGTCCGCCTTCACATGGCGAACGCCCTGCTCGTAGCCGGTCAGGAAGTTGCGGATCAGCGGGATGTCCATGCCCCCGATGAAGCCCACCTTGCCGCTCTGCGAGGCCAGCGCCGCCAGCATGCCGACGAGGAACGAGCCCTCATGCTCCTTGAAGGTCACCGATTGGACGTTGGGCAGGTCCAGCTTGTCGTCGATCAGGCAGAATTTCGTGTTGGGATACTCCCGCGACACCTTGTCCACGGCGGCGGACTGGGAGAAGCCGACCGCCGTGATGACGGTGGCGCCGCGCCGCGCCATGTTGCGCAGCGCCTGCTCGCGCTGGCTCTCGCTGGTGACCTCGAACTCGCGGTAGACGATCCCGGTCTCCTTCTTGAAGCGCTCCGCCCCGTTGTAGGCCGCCTCGTTGAAGGACTTGTCGAACTTGCCGCCCTGGTCGAACACCACCGCCGGCATGAATTCGTCCGCTGCCAGGGCGGGCCCCGCGGCGGGAACGGTCGCCGCCGTCAGCGACAGGGCCAGGATGGTCAGAATGCGCGTCATCGTCATCGTTCCGCTTCCCCGTTCCGGTGCGCCCGCTTGCCGGGGCGTGGCGGCCAGGATAGCCGCTCCTCCCGCCCGGTGACAGGGGGCACATGGCGGGAGGGATTTCCGCCGCAGGCCACAGCCCTTTGCGGGACCTCCCCCCGCGACGCCGGTTGACGGAAGGGCGGTGGCCCGCTATCACGCCCGCCATTGCCCGGAGGAGGGGAATCCCATATTGGACGAAGTGATCGGCGTGCATGGTCTGGTGGTGCTGCTGCAGGGCATCGTCCTTGGAATCGCCATCGCCGCCCCCGTCGGTCCCATCGGTCTGCTGTGCATCCGGCGCACGCTGCAGCACGGGCCGCTGATGGGTTTCTTCACCGGCTTCGGCGCCGCCGTGGCCGACACCATCTACGGCGCCATCGCCGCCTTCGGCGTGTCCGCCGCCCTGGACTTCCTGCAGGGGCACGAGATCGCCTTCCAGCTCGTCGGCGGCATCTTCCTGATCGTGGTGGCCATCCGCACCTTCCGCCAGAAACCGGAGGACGAGGAGCGCGAGGCGGCCAGCGCGCCCGACACGCCGTCCTTCCTCGGCGGCTTCATGACGGGCCTGTCGCTGACCCTGACCAACCCGGCGACCATCATGGCCTTCATCGCTATCTTCGCCGGCTTCGGGCTGGGCGGCAATCTGGGGCGGGTGGACGCTTCCACGCTGGTGGCCGGCGTCTTCATCGGAGCGTCGCTGTGGTGGCTCGCCCTGTCGATGGGTGTTGCCGCGGTGCGCCACCGCATTTCCGACCGCGGGCTGACCCGGCTGAACCATTGCACGGGAGTGGCGCTGGCGGCCTTCGGCATTTGGGCGCTGGGCATGGCCTTCACCGGCATGGCCTCCTGGGCCATGGGTTGATCCTTACGGGCTGAACTCAGGGACTGAGCGGGGCCCCGGCCACCGGCGGGTCGCCGCCGGGGGATTTTTGGGCGCGGCGGATGCCGTGGAAATGGCTGACCAGCCTGTACAGATAGAGCCCGACCAGAACCACCAGCAGACCCACGGTGAAATAGCCCACCAGGCTGTGCGCGAATGGCCAGCGGGAGAGCATGTAGCCCGTCCAGGCGAGCAGCAGCGTCCACAGGATCGACCCGGCCCCGGAATAGAGGCAGTAGAGCGGGATCGACATCCGGCAGGCCCCCGCCGGGATCGAGATCAGCGTCCGCACCCCGGGCACCGGCTGGGTCAGCAAGACGGCGATCCCGCCATGCTTTCCAAACCACTCCGTGCTTCGTCGGACCTTCCTGGGGTGGATCGTCAGCCAGTGGCCGTAGCGTTTTAGAAACGCCTCCAGCCGGTCGCGGCCCATCAGGCGGCTGGGCAGGAACCACACCAGTTGCCCGGCCAGCGAGCCCAACCCACCGGCCAAGGCAACGCCGAGCAGGTTGTACTCACCCTGCGCCGCCGCGATGCCAGCCAATGGAATGACCGATTCCGCGGGAACGGGCGGGATCACCCGCGCCAGAACCAGCAGCAGGAAAATGCCCACGTAATTCATCGTGTGCATCACATCCACCAGCCAATTGGTCAGTCCGCCGGCCATATCTGCTCACCCAGATTTTAATCCCTCAAAAAACAGCGCGGACGGCGGTCGGTTCCTGGCGGTTATCGCGGCGCAAAACCGCATGTCACATTCAGCTGACAAATGTTTAGATATAAAATAGGTAAGAGACGTACACACTTATGTGTGCAAACAAGCCCCTCCCCTCGAGTCCTGCCACGGCATACCCAGAGAGTCGGGGCTCCAAAAGAGAGTCCTCCCCATGCTCCTAGGCAACCTGAAAATATCCACAAAAATTTTGTCAATCATTGTTCTGCTGGCCACAATCTGTGGCGGCATCACCGCCACTTCCATTTCCGGTTTGGATGCCTTGAATCGCGCGACCGACGAGATCAAGGTGTCGGGTGAGGAGATGAGGATCGGCGCGCGCTTGAACCGCTTGGTGGTCGAGTTGATCCGCGACGAGTACCGGCTGGCTGCCAATCCCAACGACCTTGAACAGGTCACCTCCAGCATCGCCAAAACCCGCGACACCATCGTCACCCATCTCGGCAAGATCATCGAATCCGGCGATCCCGAGCAGAAGCGCCTGTTGGGCGAGTTCTCGACGTTGCTGACGTCCTATTACAACCGGGAACTTCAAGAGACACTGACCGTGGCGCGCCGGATCGGGGCGAACGGAAACGTCAGCGTCCAACGCGAGATTCTCGCCTCGGTGGAGAAGAGCGCCGAGGTTGCGAATAAGCTTCAGCAGATGACTATGGCCTACACCGCCTACACGGACGAGGAGGCGTCCCGCCTGTCGGACGACGCCACCCAACTGGCGGAGCGGCGGACCACCCAGCTCATCGCCGCCGCGTCGGTCGGCATCCTGGCCGGCCTGCTGCTGGGCTGGCTGATGTCGCAGTTCGGCATTGTCCGGCCGGTCAACGCCATCGTCGCCTGCCTGCGCGGCCTCGCCGACGGCAAGCTCGACACCGAGGTCTACGGCACCGACCGCAAGGACGAGGTCGGCGCCATCGCCGCCACCGCGGACGTGTTCAAGCGCAACCTGCTGCACAGCCGCGCCATGGAACGCGAGGCTAAGGAGGCCGAGGCCCGCTCCCAGGCCGAAAAGCGCGCCGCGATGCTCGCCCTGGCCGGCCGCTTCGAGTCGCAGGTCGGCGTCATCGTGAACGACGTCGGCGGCGCCGCCACCGAGCTGCAAGCCACCGCCGCCCAGCTGGCCTCCGCGGTCGAGGAGGTCGGCGCCCAGTGCAACGCCGTCGCCGGCGCCTCGGAGGAGGCCAGCGCCAACGTCCAGACCGTCGCCTCGGCGTCGGAGGAGATGTCCGCCTCCATCCATGAGCTGGCCGAACGCGTCACCCGCTCCGCCGCCCGCTCCAAGGCCGCCGCCGAGGGGGCCAATCAGGCCCAGGCCCAGCTCGACGCCCTGGCCGCCGCCATCGAACAGGTCGACCAGATCGTCGCCTCGATCAACGCCGTCGCCTCGCAAACCAACCTGCTGGCGCTGAACGCCACCATCGAGGCCGCCCGCGCCGGGGAGGCCGGCAAGGGTTTCGCCGTGGTGGCCAGCGAGGTGAAGAACCTCGCCAACCAGACCCACGCGATGACCGAGCAGATCGGCAACCAGATCGCCGCGGTAAAGAGCGCCTCCGGACGGACGGTGGAGGCGATGCGCGCCATCATTACCCAGGTCGAGGACATCGACCGCTCCACCGCCGAGATGGCCGCCTCGGTCGAGCAGCAGAGCGCCGCGACCGGCGAGATCAGCCGCAACGCCCAGCAGGCCGCCGGCGGCACCGCCGAGGTGTCGAGCAACGTCGCCGGCATCCAGCAGGCGGAGGCGGAGACCAGCGCCGCCACCCACAGCGTGAAGACCGCCGCCGACCAGCTGGCCGAGCGTGCCTCAAGCCTCAAGCATCAGGTGGAGCAGTTCCTCGCCGAGGTCCGCGCGGCGTAAGCGGCCGCGCGGCTCCGAAGCCCCTAGCCCCGGGTGCCCCCCGGCGGCGGGGGCGGCGGAGCGCTCTCCGCCACGGCGGCGCGGCCCGGATCGCGCTTCTGGCATTCCAGCAGGATGTCGCGCGCGATCGGCGCCGCCGCGGTGGACCCGCCGCCGCCATGCTCCACGAACACCGCGCAGGCGTAGCGCGGGGAGCTGACCGGCGCGTAGGAGATGAACAGCGCGTGGTCGCGCTCCCGCCAGGGCAGGTCCTCGTTCTTCTTCACGCCGGTGCTGCGCTCCGCCATGGTGATGCGGCGGACCTGGGCGGAGCCGGTCTTGCCGGCCATCTCATAGCCGGGCTCGGTGATGCGCGACTTGTAGGCGGTGCCGTTCGGCGCGTTGGTCACCTCGTAGAGGCCGCGCAGGACGAGGTCGAGGTTCTCCTTCTTGACCCCGATCGGCGGCCAGCTCGTCTGCTCGCCGGACAGCGCCTTGATCTGCTTGGTCAGGTGGGGCTTCACCGCGAAACCGCCGTTGGCCAGCCGCGCCGTCATGGCGACGAGCTGCATCGGCGTGGACAGCACATAGCCCTGCCCGATCGCCGCGATCAGCGTCTCGCCCTGCGCCCAGGGCTTGCCGAGCGCGCCCTTCTTCCAGTCGATGGACGGGATCAGGCCCGGCCGCTCGTGCGGCAGGTCCAGCCCGGTCAGCTGCCCCATGTCGAAGCGGTTGGCCATCTCGGCGATGCGGTCGATGCCGATGCGCCGCGACACGTCGTAGAACCAGACGTCGCAGGAATGGCGCAGCGCGCCGACCACGTCCACCGTGCCGTGCCCGCCCTTCTTCCAGCAATGGAAGCGGTGGTCGCCGAGGTCCATGTGGCCGGGGCAGAAGACCGAGTGGTTGCGGCTGATCAAGCCGGACTCCAGCGCCGCCAGGGCCACCACCGGCTTGAAGGTCGAGCCCGGCGGGTACTGCCCGGCCACCGCCTTGTTGTTCAGCGGGGTTGCCTGGTTGGACAGCAGCTCCTCCCACAGCTCGGCGCTGATGCCCATGGTGAACTGGTTGGGGTCGTAGCTGGGGTGGGAGCACAGGGCGTAGATGCCGCCGGTGTGCACGTCCATCACCACGCAGGAGGCGCTGACCTCCTGCGCCAGCCGCTGCTGCACGAACTTCTGCAGGCCGATGTCGATGGTCAGCTGGACCTCGCGGCCCGGCTGCCCCTCGTCGCGCGACAGCTCGCGGATGACGCGCCCGACCGCGTTGACCTCGAGCTGGCTGGTGCCCGCCGTGCCGCGCAGCGCCTTCTCGTGATACTTCTCCATCCCCGCCTTGCCGATGCGGAAGCCGGGCAGCGACAGAACGGGGTCGCCGTTCAGCTCCGCCTCCGACACGGCGCCGACATAGCCCAGGATGTGGGCGGTCGCCTCCGCCTCCGGGTAGTGGCGGATCTCGCCGACCTCGATGGCGACGCCGGGCAGGTCCGGCGTGTTCATCTCGATGGTGGCGACCTGCTCCCAGGTCAGGTTCTCGCGCACGGTGACCGGCACGAAGCGGCGTTTGCGGTGCAGCTCGCGCATGACGCGGCGGCGGTCGCCGTCGGTCAGCGGGACGATCTTCGAGATCTTGTCGAGCGTGTCCTGGATGTTGCGCGTGCGCTCCGACACCACGACGACGCGGTAATTCTGCTGGTTCACCGCCAGCGGCGCGCCGAACCGGTCGACGATGGTGCCGCGCGACGGGGCGACCAGGCGCAGGCTGATGCGGTTCTCCTCCGCCAGCATGGTGTAGCGCGCGGATTCCACCACCTGCAGGTAATAGAGCCGCCCGACCAGAGCGGACAGACCGGCAAGCTTCAGCCCACCCAGCACGGCGGCGCGGCGGGTCAGCAGGCGGTAGCGGTCGGTGTCGCGGTCCATCGCAGTCAAAGGCTCACATCCCCTGCCAGATCATCCTTGCCCTCACGCCCGCCGATCACCCCTGCAGAAACGCCCGATGGACGCGGATCAGCATCCAGGCGATCGCCGGGAAGAAGGCCATGGTCAGCAGCGCCTGGAACAGCGCCGGCCGGAACGGCAGCACCGTCGCCTGAAGCGCCGAAAAGGCCAGCCACTGGATGCAGGCCACGCCCATCATGACCAAGCCGAAGCCGAACCACATCAGGGCGAAGGTGCTGGACACCAGCACGCGCCGCTGGCTGGACACCGCCCAATGGACCAGCACCAGCACCAGAGCGTTCACCCCCAGCGGTCCGCCGGTCAGCAGGTCCTGCAGCAAACCGATCAGAAAGGCGGTGCCCGGCCCCATCAGATCGGGCCGGTGGATCGCCCAATAATAGACGACGACGGCGGTCAGGAAAGGCGCCACCGACGCATAGCCGGGCAGCGGCACCGGGATCATCCCGGCCAGCGCCAGCATGACCGTCACCGCGAACGGAGCGAGATTCCGCCCCGTCTTGTCCAGCCGCTGCCACAGGGTCAGCGTCATTTCGACTCGGACGACGGTTCCGTCTCGCTTCCCGGCAGGGTGAACTCGACCAGCTGCAGGTGCTCCACCCGCGACAGGTCGACGTTCGGCTGCACACGGACGCCACGTTCACCGGCCGAGGACACCACGCCCACCGGCAGGCCCGGCGGGAACTGCCCGCCGTGACCGGAGGTCACCACCCGCTCGCCCACCTGCACCGGCGCTTCCGGCGGCAGGTAGAGAAGCCGGGTCTGGTCGGAATTGTCGCCCGCCATCACCGCCCGCTGGCGCGAGCGCTCCAGAACGACGGGGATGCGCGTGTTGATGTCGGTCAGCAGGAGGACGCGGGACGACCATTCCCCGACCTCGATCACCCGGCCGACCAGCCCGCTGCCGGCGATGGCCGCCTGCCCCTTGCGCACCCCGTCGCGGCGGCCGGCGGTGACCACCAGCGTGCGCAGGAAAGAGCTGCCCGGAGCGGCGATGACCCGCGCCGTGATGAAGGAGGAGGACGGCTCCGGCGTCGCCTTCAGCAGCGAGCGGAGGCTGATGTTCTCCGCCTCCAGCCGCAGCGCCGCCTGCTTCCACTGCAGCAGCCGCGCGTTCTCCGCCTTCAGCCGCTGGTTCTCCTCGAAGGCGTTCTGCACCTCGACCACCGACTCCACGACATGGGCGGCGGTGGCGGCGGGGCGCGAGATCGCGTCGAGGATCGGGGCGAAGGCGTCGGTCACCCGGGCGCGCGCGCTGTCCACCGACAGCGCGTCGATCCGGCCCACCATCATCAGGGCGATCGAGGCGAGCACCAGCAACAGGAAGGAGAAGCGCTGGGCGAGCGCCCGCAGCGGGGCGGCAAGGCGCACGACGGAACCGGAATTGCGAGGCTTCACAGGATCATCCCGTCCAGGTACGCGATCCGCCCCCGGCTACGCCGGCGAATGGACGAACCACCGGGGGAACCCAAGCGAGCAATACACCAATCAGTAGGCGCTGACCAAGACGTTTCGCAACGTCTTCATCTCTTCGAGCGCCCGCCCGGTGCCCAGCGCGACGCAGGACAGCGGGTCGTCGGCGATCGACACCGGCAGGCCGGTGGCGTGGCGCAGGACGAAGTCCAGGTTGCCCAGCAGGGCGCCGCCGCCGGTCAGCACGATGCCCTTGTCCACGATGTCCGCGGCCAGTTCCGGCGCCGTGTGCTCCAGCGCGACCTTCACCGCCTCGACGATGGCCGACACCGGCTCCGCCAGGGACTCCGCGATCTGCCGCTCGGAGATGATGAGTTCCTTGGGCACGCCGTTCATCAGGTCGCGGCCCTTGATCTCCAGGATGCGGCCCTCGCCGTCTTCCGGCGGGCAGGCCGAGCCGATTTCCTTCTTGATCCGCTCCGCCGAGCCTTCGCCGACCAGGAGGTTGTGGGTGCGGCGGATGTAGCCGATGATGGCCTCGTCCATCTTGTCGCCGCCCACGCGGACCGAGCGGGAATAGACGATGCCGCCCAGCGACAGCACGGCCACCTCGGTGGTGCCGCCGCCGATGTCGACGACCATGGAGCCGGTCGGCTCCGTCACCGGAAGCCCGGCGCCGATCGCGGCGGCCATCGGCTCCTCGATCAGGAAGACGCGGCGGGCGCCGGCGGCCTCCGCCGATTCCTGGATCGCGCGGCGCTCCACGGCGGTGGAGCCCGACGGCACGCAGATGATGACCTGCGGGCTGGCGAAGCTGCGCCGGTTGTGCACCTTGCGGATGAAGTGCTTGATCATCTCCTCGGCGACTTCGAAGTCGGCGATGACGCCGTCGCGGAGGGGGCGGATGGCCTGGATGTTGCCGGGCGTGCGGCCCAGCATCATCTTCGCCTCGTCGCCGACGGCCAGCACCTGCTTCTTGCCGCGGACGTTGGCGATGGCCACGACCGAGGGTTCGTTCAGAACGATGCCGCGGCCCTTGACATAGACCAGGGTGTTGGCCGTCCCCAAATCGATCGCCATGTCGGCGGAAAGCACGCCGAGGAGTTTGGAAAGCATGGACCCGACTAACTCTTCAATGCGGTTGAGACGGCCTTGCCGGCGATGTGCCCGCTCCGGTGCGGAGGGCCACGCCCGCCAACGGTTCCATAGACGAATGCCCCTTCGCGCTCAAGCGGAGAGTGCAGACGGCACGCCTTGCCGAACCCTGTTTCCGGCGCCCGTGGGGCGGATGCCGGCGCCGGTCCGGCGCTCTGGTCGATGGGAGGCGGTCCTTGAGGCAAGGCCGGTCCCGGCGGAATGTCCAATCCCCGAAGTCCTGGCGGAACGCCGTCCTCCGGTGTTCGCCACACTGCCGCGTCAGGGTTAATTTTCCGTCAACAGGAGGCGGAAGCCTCCGGCATCCGGGCCACCGCCCCGCTCGCGCCGGGGGGTATCCTTAGGCTGATTCCCCACCCGCCGCAACGGCTTTGTGTCGGGTTTGAAACCGCTCCGGCGGCCTCAATGATGGTCGGATTTCGCAGCGGCCGCGGCCGTGCCGTGCGCTCCGTGATGACTCCCCTCCAGCCGGTCCATCAGCGCCAGCAGCACGCCGGACAGCACGAAGGTCATGTGGACGACGACCATCCACATCAGGTTCTCCTTGCTGATGTGGTCGATGTTCATGAAGGCCTTCAGCAGGTGGATGCCGGAGATCGCCACGATGGAAGCGATCAGCTTCAGCTTCAGCCCGCCGAAGTCGACCTTGCCCATCCAGTCCGGCCGGTCCTTGTGGTCGGCCACGTCGATCTTCGACACGAAGTTCTCGTATCCCGAAAAGATCACCATCAGCAGCAGGTTGCCGGCCAGCGACAGGTCGATCAGGGTCAGCACGGCCAGCAGCACGTCCTTTTCCTGCATCTCCAGCACATGCGGGACGATGTGGAAGATCTCCTGCGTGAACTTCGCCAGCAGGAGCACCAGCGACACGACGAGCCCGAGATAGAAGGGGGCGAGCAGCCAGCGGCTGGCGAAGATGATCTGTTCGAAACGGCGTTCGATCATGACGGTTGGCGTCCGCGCTCGGTCAAAAGGGGTAGGAGCGACGGACTCTTGCCACTTCGCACATGCGAAATCAACCGTTCCCATGCGGCGCCCGCCGCGCGCCCCGCGGTGACGGCGCTGGCCTGCCGGGCCGCGAACCGGTAAGGTTTCCGGCCGTCCGCCGCACCGATAAGGCCAGTCCCATGAAGCACCCCGCCCCGCACATCGTCACCGCGTTCGAAGACGCCATGAAGCGGCTGAAGGCCAGCATCGTGCAGATGGCGGGCGCCGCGGAAACCCAGCTGGACGGCGCGCTGACCTGCCTGACCCAGCGCAACCCGGAGCAGGCCCGCGCCATCGTCGAGTCCGACGCGCGCCTCGACAGCTATGAGCACGAGATCGAGGCGAACTGCATGCGCATGCTGGTGCTGCGCCAGCCGGTGGCCGACGACCTGCGCGAGGTGATCGCCGCCCTGAAAATCGCCGGCAACCTGGAGCGCGTCGGCGACCACGCCGCCAACACCGCCCGCCGCGCCGTCTCCGTGGCCGAATTCCCC
Organism: Azospirillum brasilense; assembly: GCF_007827815.1. Taxonomy (GTDB): domain Bacteria; phylum Pseudomonadota; class Alphaproteobacteria; order Azospirillales; family Azospirillaceae; genus Azospirillum; species Azospirillum brasilense_C. The sequence continues at coordinate 126,718 of NZ_VITH01000007.1, read as the reverse complement.
GAATCCCCGGCGATGAGCACCCTGCCCAACCTGGGCCGTCTGGTGCGCCAGCGCCTGACCACCGCGGTGGACGCCTATGTGGACGGCGACGTCGAACTGGCGTTGCGCGTCTGGCGCACCGACGACGAGGTCGACGCGCTCTACACCAGCCTGTGCGAGAGCATCAACCAGTCGGCCGCCCGCCTGCCGGAGATGTTCACCGCCCACATGCACCTGCTGTTCATCGCCAAAAGTCTGGAGCGCATCGGCGACCACGCCACCAACATCGCGGAGGTGGTGCATTTCGTGCAGACCGGCCGGCCGCTGCTCGACGAGCGTCCGCGGGCGGACCGGTCGCGGGGGGATGTGTGAGGGGAATCCTCCGGCTGCCCCCTCCCCGGCCCTCCCCCGCTTCGCGGTGGAGGGAGTTTGGTCCTCTCCCTCGCGAAGCGGGGGAGGGTTAGGGAGGGGGCACAGATCGTCCCAATCCTCCCTCCACAAACGAAAAAGCGCGCCTTACGGCGCGCTTTTCCATGTCCAGTCCAGGAACCGATCAGTTCTTGGACTTGTCGACCAGACGGCGCTCGGCGATCCACGGCATCATGGCGCGCAGCTTCTCGCCGACCTGCTCGATCGAATGCTCGGCGTTGCGGCGGCGGGTCGCCTTGAAGGACGGCTGGCCGGCTTTGCACTCCAGCATCCAGTCGCGGACGAAGCGGCCGGTCTGGATGTCCTCCAGAACGCGCTTCATCTCGGCCTTGGTCTCCGGGGTGATGATGCGCGGGCCGGTCTTGTAGTCGCCGTATTCGGCGGTGTTGGAGATCGAGTAGCGCATGTTGGCCATGCCGCCCTCATACATGAGGTCGACGATCAGCTTCACCTCGTGCAGGCACTCGAAATAGGCCATCTCCGGGGCGTAGCCGGCCTCGGTCAGCGTCTCGTAGCCGGCCTTGATCAGCTCGGTCAGGCCGCCGCAGAGCACGGCCTGCTCGCCGAACAGATCGGTCTCGCACTCTTCCTTGAAGGTGGTCTCGATGATGCCGGCACGGCCGCCGCCGATGGCCGAGGCGTAGGACAGGGCGATGTCCAGCCCGTTGCCCGAAGCGTTCTGGTGCACGGCCACGAGGCAGGGCACGCCGCCGCCACGCTGGTACTCGCCGCGGACGGTGTGGCCGGGGCCCTTCGGCGCGATCATGAACACGTCGAGGTCGGCGCGCGGCTCGATCAGGTTGAAGTGCACGTTCAGGCCGTGCGCGAAGGCCAGAGCGGCGCCTTCCTTCAGGTTCTTGGCGAGGTCGTCGCGGTACAGGTCGGCCTGCAGCTCGTCCGGGGTGAGGATCATCACCACGTCGGCCCAGGCGGCGGCCTCGCCCGGAGCCATGACCGTGAAGCCGGCGGCCTCAGCCTTCTTGATGGTGGCCGAGCCGGGGCGGAGGGCGATGCGCACGTCCTTCACACCGCTGTCACGCAGGTTGTTGGCGTGGGCGTGGCCCTGGCTGCCGTAGCCGACGATGACGACCTTCTTCCCCTTGATCAGGTTCACGTCGGCATCACGATCATAATAGACGCGCATGGTGGTCTTCCTTGGATTTTTCGATCTGGTGGTGCGAGTTTTGCGCAGCGGAATTACTCCACCGGCGAAAGGGCCGCGTCAAGCACAAGACTGTTCGGCAGACCTGCAAAAGGACGGCGGGCTGGGTCGTCTCCCTGTCATGGGTAGCTTCATGGCCCGCCGTTAAGGGCCGGGATCAGAACCCGGTGGCTCCCTTCGACATGGCGACGACGCCGGTCCGGCTGGCCTCGACGAGGCCGAGCTGGGCCATCAGCCCGACGAAGTCGTCGACCTCCGCCGTCGTGCCGGTCAGTTCGAACACGAAGGAGGTCAGGGTGGCGTCCACGACCTTCGCCTTGAAGATGTCGGCCAGGCGCAGCGCCTCGATGCGGCGCTCGCCGGTGCCGGCGACCTTGACCAGCGCCAGCTCGCGCTCCACCGACGGCCCCTCGTCCGTCAGGTCGTGCACCTTGTGCACCGGCACGAGGCGGTCGAGTTGGGCCTTGATCTGCTCCACCACCATGCGGGTGCCGGAGGTGACCAGGGTGATGCGTGACAGGTGGTCGGCGTTGTTCACCTCCGCCACCGTCAGGCTTTCGATGTTGTAGCCGCGGCCCGAGAACAGGCCGATGACGCGGGCCAGCACGCCCGGCTCGTTGTCCACCAGCACGGCGATGGTGTGCTTCTCGATCTTCTCTTCCACGATCCGTACTCCGCCAGAGGGCCTTCAACCGTTCGTCTTGGTCGCCGCGATCAGACCAGCACCATGCCGTCTTCCGGCGTGGCGTCGGACGGGCTGTCCTCCGGACCGAACAGGATTTCGTTGTGGGCCTTGCCGCCGGGGATCATCGGGAAGCAGTTCTCCTTTGGGTCCACGGCGATGTCGATGATGCAGGGGCGGTCGGTGACGGCCAGCATCTTCTCGATGACCTCGTCCACCTCGGCCACCGTGGTCGCGCGCAGGCCGACGCAGCCCCAGCTTTCCGCCAGCTTCACGAAGTCGGGCAGCGCTTCGGAGTAGCTGTTGGAGTAGCGGGAGCCGTGCAGCAGCTCCTGCCACTGGCGCACCATGCCCATGTACTTGTTGTTCAGGATGAAGATCTTGACCGGGGCGCGGTACTGCACCGCCGTGCCGATCTCCTGCATGTTCATCAGGAAGGAGGCCTCGCCCGACACGTCCACGACGATGGCGTCGGGGTGGGCGAGCTGGGCGCCGATGGCCGCCGGCAGGCCGTAGCCCATGGTGCCCAGGCCGCCGGAGGTCATCCAGCGGTTCGGCTCGTCGAAGGGCAGGAACTGGGCGGCCCACATCTGGTGCTGGCCGACCTCGGTCGTCACGTAATGGTTCTTGCCGCGCAGCGCCTCGCGCAGCCGCTCCAGCGCATACTGCGGCTTGATGACCGCCTCGGTGCGGTTGTAGTTCAGGCAGTTGCGGGCGCGCCAGCCCTCGACCTGACCCCACCACTCCTTCAGGGCGCTTTGGTCGGCGCGCTTCTGGCGGGCCTTCCAGATGCGGATCATGTCCTCCAGAACGGCGCCGGCGTCGCCGACGATGGGGATGTCCACCGCGACGTTCTTGTTGATCGAACTGGGGTCGATGTCGACGTGGATCTTCTTCGAGCCCGGCGCGAACTCCGACAGCTTGCCGGTCACGCGGTCGTCGAAACGGGCGCCGATGTTGATCATGACGTCGCAGTTGTACATGGCGAGGTTCGCCTCGTACGTCCCATGCATGCCCAGCATGCCCAGCCACTGCGGGTCCGACGCCGGGAAGGCGCCCAGCCCCATCAGGGTCGAGGTGATCGGGAAGCCGGTCATCTTCACGAACTGGGTCAGCAGCTTCGCCGCGATCGGGCCGGCGTTCACCACGCCGCCACCGGTGTAGAAGATCGGGCGCTTGGCGGTGGCGATCAGCTCGATGGCCTCCTCCACGCGGGCGATCTCGGGCTTCACCTGCGGGCGGTAGGTCTTGTGCTTGACCTCGGTCGGCGGGATGTAGGTGCCGTCGGCGAACTGCACGTCCTTCGGGATGTCGACCAGCACCGGGCCGGGACGGCCGCTGCGCGCCACGTAGAAGGCCTCGTGCATCGTGCGGGCCAGTTGGTTGACGTCCTTCACCAGGTAATTGTGCTTGGTGCAGGGGCGCGTGATGCCGGTGGTGTCGGCCTCCTGGAAGGCGTCGTTGCCGATCAGGTGGGTCGGCACCTGCCCCGACAGGCAGACCAGCGGAATGCTGTCGCACAGCGCGTCGAGCAGGCCCGTCACGGCGTTGGTGGCGCCGGGGCCGGAGGTCACCAGCACGCAGCCCACCTTGCCGGTGGAGCGGGCGTAGCCCTCCGCGGCGTGCACGGCGGCCTGCTCATGCCGGACGAGGATGTGCTTGATGTCGTTCTGCTGGAAGATGGCGTCGTAGATCGGAAGTACCGCGCCGCCCGGATAACCGAAGATGATGTCTACGCCCTGATCCTTCAGGGCCTTGATGACGATCTGCGCGCCGGTCAGCTTCTGTTCGGGCATAGCTCACGACCTTCCAATGGGGGCCCCTCTTTTCACGGGCGGCCCTGTTCCTTCTCAAACCCCGGCGATGGCCTGCTGGGAAAACAAGGGGTTATCCCCAAAGGCGAAGGCCGGGACCGGCAAACTAGACAATTCGTCCATCTTCGGTCAACCCATTTTGCGAATGATCGAAAAGATTTTTTGCCGCAGTTTTTCCAAATATTTCGCAAGCTGGAAAGACCGCCCTCCCCGCAAAGCCGTCCGCAAACGCGAACGGCCTGCCCCGCGGGTGCGAGGCAAGCCGTTGCGCGACGACGGGCGGAGGTTACGCCGCGACGGTCTGAAGCAGCCCGCAGAGGCGGCGGATGCCTTCGCGGATGCGTTCCGGGTTGTTGTTGGAGAAGCTGAGGCGCAGCGTGTTCTTGCCCGAGCGGTCGGCGTGGAAGGCCGAGCCGGGGACGAAGGCGACGTTGGCCTCCTTGATGGCGCGAGCCAGCAGGTCCACCCCGTCGGTGCCCTCCGGCAGCTCGATCCAGACGAACATGCCGCCTTCCGGCTTGGTCCAGGTCACCCCGGCCGGGGCGAACTCGTCCAGCGCGGTCAGCATGGCGTCGCGGCGCTCCTTGTAGCCGGCGCGCAGGCGGCGGATGTGGCTGTCGAAGTTCTGCGACACCACGTCGTGCAGCACGATCTGGTTGATGGTGCTGGTGTGCAGGTCGCCGGCCTGCTTCATCAGGACCAGCCGGTTGATGACCTCGGCCGGGCCGTTGATCCAGCCCACGCGCAGCGCCGGCACCATCGTCTTGGAGAAGGAGCCGCAGAAGAGCACGTTGGTGATCTTCCCGCCGTTGCGGGCGGCATCCAGCGCGACGAGGGACGGGATCGGCTCGCCCTCGTAGCGCAGCTCGGTGTAGGCGGCGTCCTCGACGATCGGCACGCCGTGCTTGGCGCAGAGGTCGAGCAGCGCCTCGCGGCGGGCCAGCGAGATCGTCGTGCCGTTGGGGTTCTGGAAGTCGGGGACGAGGTAGAAGAACTTCGGCTTCTGCTCCAGCGCCGCCTCAACCGCGGCGAGGTCCGGCCCCTCGGCGTCGCCGGGAACCGAAAGATACTGCGGCTCGTAGGGCGAGAAGGCCTGGAGCGCGCCGAGATAGGTCGGGCGGGTCACCAGGATCTTTTCGCCCGGCCCGATCAGCAGCTTGCCGACGAACTCCAGCGCCTGCTGCGAGCCGCTGGTCACCAGCACCTCGTCCAGCCCGGCCTGGATGCCGCGGCGGCCCAGATAGGCGCAGATCCACTCGCGCAGCGGCGTGAAGCCCTCGCTGATGGTGTACTGAAGCGCGCCGCCGGCCCCGCTGTTGGACTGGAAGATCTTCTCATAGGCGCGGGCGATGGCCGCGGTCGGGAAGAAATCGGGGTCCGGGATGCCTCCGGCGAAGGAGATAATTTCCGGCCGTTCGAGCAGCTTCAGCAACTCCCGGATTTCCGAAGCTCCCATACCGGCGACGCGACCGGCAAACACGTTTCCCCAATCGACCGTCACTTTCAATCCTCCTGAGGGTCAACGACGCAACGTCGTTTCAAGATAGGTCAGTATTGCTTCACTAAGTGGTCTTGTGTAGAGCGAATTGATCGTATGGCAGCCATGCAGCGCGGAGGCCGGAGGCCGCGCCGCGAGCTGGTGGCGGAACCATGTGACCTGCCGCTTCGCGTAGCGGCGCGTCGATTGCTGAGCCAGCGCAATGGCTTCGTCGAGGGTCAGCGCGCCGCGCAGATGGTCGCGCAGTTCCGGCACGCCCAGCGCCTTCATCGCCGGCAGGTCGGGGGCGAGGCCAAGCGCGTCGAGCCGCCGCACCTCCTCCAGCGCCCCCTGCCCCATCATCACGCGGAAGCGGCGATCGCAGTTGGCGTAAAGCGCGTCGCGCGGCGGGTCGATCACCAGCACGGAGAACAACAGCCCCTCCGGCGCGCCCTCGGCGCGCTGGGTCTGCCAGTGGGACAGCGGATGGCCGGTGGCCTCCAGCACTTCCCAGGCGCGGGTCAGGCGGGTGGTGTCGCCGGGGTTCAGCTTGGCCGAGGTCGGGTCGCGGCTCACCAGCTCCGCACGGAACGCCTCGCCCCCCAGCTTTTGGAGCCGGGCGTGGGCGGCCTTGCGGACCTCGTCCGGGACGGCGGGAACGGCGCTCAAGCCCTCCATCAGAGTGCGCAGGTAGAGACCGGTGCCACCGACGACGATGGGCAGGCGCCCGGCGGCGTGGACCGCGGCGATCTCGGCCAGCGCCATGTCGCGCCAGCGCGCCGCGGACCCGCGCTCCGCCGCGGAAAGCACGCCGTAGAGGCGGTGCGGGGCCTGCGCCAGATCCTCCGCCCCCGGACGGGCGGTCAGCACGTCCAACTCGGCGTAGAGTTGCATGCTGTCGGCGTTGATGACCGTGCCGTTGCGCGCCAGGGCGATGTCGAGCGCCATGCCCGACTTGCCCGAGGCTGTCGGGCCGCCGATCACCACCACATGCCGGTGCTGCACATCCCGGTTGCGCGGGCTGTCCTCTGCCATGTCGCCTTGCCTGACGTTCCTCCGGCTACAGCGTATGGCAGGGGAAGGCTCGGCTTGGCAAGAACGACCAGTGCGGGACCTCAGCGAACCGTGATCGTCCCGGTCATGCCGAAGCCGCTGTGCAGCGGTTCGTGGCAGGCCAGGTCGTAGGTTCCGGCCTCGACCGGAACGAACTCCACCACGTCGGTCTGGCCGGCGGGAATCTCCAGATTCACCAGGGCCGGCGTCTCCACGGCGCCTTGCGCGGTGGTGACCCGGCGCACCGCGATGGCCTTGAAGAAGCCTTCGGAGGTGAAGGTGTGCGCGACGTTGCCACGGTTCTCCAGCGTCAGGCGGTACGGGGTTCCCCGCTCGAAGGCCAGACGGTCGGGCTGGAACCGGAACTCGTCCAACTGAACCGTCACGGGGCGGGCCTGCGCCCAATCCACCGCGGAGACGCGCGCCGCCACGTCGCCGACATAGCCGGGCGGAGGTCGCTGCGCCAGATCGGTCCCGGCGCCGCATCCGGCCAACAGCAGAGTGAAAGCGAATATGGACGGGGTGAGAAGGGTGGCAGGCCGCTGGATCATGGACGAACCCTCCCGCGATTTGAGCGGAAACGCGACGGGAGGCGCGCGGGTCCCCGGCGCGGAATGTCTACGACGCTTGGCGGAGTGGGTTGGCGCAAACTCCCGGCTGTGCTAGGGAGCGCGCGCGCCCTTCCCCACGGCTCTTCCAGGATCGCCCCGCCATGAGCGCTGTCGTTACGCTGATCGCCGCCGCCTCCGCCGTTCTCGACGAGCAGGCCGTGCAGGCCGCCCGCGCGTCCCTGACCGCGCTGGGAGCCGACACCGCCAAGCCGGACTGGCTGGCGCTGGACCGCGCCTGCGACATCGCCGAGGAAGGGCTGGTGCCCGAGCAGGCCGAAGCCGCCGTCCGCCGCGCGCTGGACGGCCTTGCCATCGACGTGATCGCCCAGAAGCCGAGCAACCGGAAGAAGCGCCTGCTGGTCGCCGACATGGAATCGACGATCATCGAGCAGGAGATGCTGGACGAGTTGGGCGATTACGTCGGGCTGAAGGACCACATCGCCGCGATCACCGCCCGCGCCATGAATGGTGAGATCGACTTCAAGGGCGCGGTGCGCGAGCGGGTCGCCCTGCTCAAGGGCCTGAACGAGAGCGTCGTCGACGAGGTGTGGCAGCGCGCCACCCTGATGCCCGGCGCCAGGACTTTGGTGTCCACCATGCGCGCCAACGGGGCGACCTGCGTTCTGGTCTCCGGCGGCTTCCGCTGCTTCACGGAGCGGGTGCGCCAGTGGGTCGGCTTCGACGACGACCGCGGCAACGTGCTGGAGGTGGTGGACGGCGTCATGACCGGCGCGGTGGTCGAGCCGATCCTCGACAAGGACAGCAAGCTGGAGGCCCTGCTCGCCTACGCCGGGGAGCGCCACGTCCCGACCGTCGAGACGATGGCCGTCGGCGACGGCGCCAACGACCTGCCGATGCTGCTGGCCGCCGGGCTGGGCGTCGCCTTCCACGCCAAACCGACGGTGGCCGCCCAGGCCCGCGCCCGTGTGGACCATGGCGATCTCACCGCCCTGCTGTTCGCCCAGGGCTACCGGATCGGGGAGTTCGTGGAGGGCTGACCGTCCACCAACGCACCTCACAAAGCGAAAGGGCACCGGCGGTCTCCCGCCGGTGCCCTTTTCGTTTGGGGACAGCCCCCGGATCAGCCCTGGCTGAGCGGGATGGCGACGAAGCGCAGGTCGCCGTGACGGTCCACCAGCAGCAGGATGGACTTCTTGCCCTGCTCCTTGGCCTTCTGGATCTTGGACGTCACGTCCTCCGGCTTGCGGACCTCCTCCTGGCCGACCTCGATGATGACGTCGCCGGCGCGGATGCCCTTCTCCGACGCGGTGGAGTTGCCGGCCACCTCGGTCACCACGACGCCCTTCAACTCGGGCTTGATCTCGAACTGCTGGCGCAGCTCGGGCGTGATGTTGGTAAGCTTCAGGCCCAGCGTCTCGGTCGGCTTCTGGGCCGGGGCCTGCTGCGGCTGGCGGCGCTGCTCCTCCGGGTTGGCGGCGAGAAGGCCCGATTCCTCGGCGGCCTCAAGCTCGCCCACCTTCACCTGGAGCTGCTGCGACTTGCCTTTGCGCCACACCTCGATCGGGACGGCCTTGTCGATCGGCGTTTCGGCAACGACGCGCGGCAGGCGGCGCATCTCGTTGATTTCCTTGCCGTCGAACTTGGTCACCACGTCGCCCGCCTGGATGCCGGCCTTGGCCGCCGGGCCGTTCGGGGTGATCGAGGCGACCAGCGCGCCCTTGTGGCCCTGCAGGCCCAGGCTCTCGGCGATCTCCGGGGTCACGCCCTGGATGCGCACGCCCAGCCAGCCGCGGCGGGTCTTGCCGTACTCGCGGAGCTGCGCGACCACCTGCTTGGCGAGGTTGGACGGGATGGCGAAGCCGATGCCGACCGAACCGCCCGACGGCGAGAAGATCGCCGTGTTGATGCCGATGACCTCGCCGTTCAGGTTGAACATCGGGCCGCCGGAGTTGCCGCGGTTGATCGAGGCGTCGGTCTGCAGGAAGTCGTCGTAGGGGCCGGCGTTGATGTCGCGCTGGCGGGCCGAGATGATGCCGGCGGTGACCGAGCCGCCCAGGCCGAACGGGTTGCCGATGGCCAGCACCCAGTCGCCCACGCGCATGGCGTCCGAATCGCCGAAAGGAACGGCGACCAGCGGGTGGCTGGTGGTGATCTTCAGCAGGGCGACGTCCGTCTTCGGGTCCTTGCCGATCAGCTCCGCCTTGATGTTGGTGTCGTCCTGCAGGATGACGGTGATCTCGTCGGCGTCCTGGATGACGTGGTTGTTGGTGACCACGTAGCCGTTCTTGGCGTCGATGATGAAGCCGGAGCCGAGCGAGGTCGACTTGCGCGGCTGCTGCGGCTGGTCCTGCTGCTGACGGTCGAAGAAGTCGCGGAAGAACTCCTCGAACGGCGAGCCCGGAGGGAACTGCGGCATCTCGGGACGGGCGCCCTGCTGGCGCTGCGGCACCGCCTGGCTGGTGGAGATGTTGACCACGGCGGGCAGCAGCTTTTCCGACAGGTCGGCGAAGCTGGTCGGCGCCGGGCGCGACTGGGCCATGGCGGGGGTGCCGACGGCGGCGGACAGCCCCAACAGGAGAGCGGCGATCAGCGGCACGACGCGCAGCCGGCGGCCGGATTCGGCGCGGTGGATGGGGTGGTTCGGGTTCAACTCAGCTCTCCCTGCCGGACATCCGGCACCTTCTTGTTCCAATCGGCCATCTGTTCCAATCGGCCCGCGGCGTCCTGCGACTCGCGGCCCGAGGGGGCGCTTCACCGATCCGTGTGCCGGATGTAATCCCCGCGCGTCATCGCTTCAAGCAAAGGCGCACGGAGCCCATCCGCCACGGAGGACGCGCGAGTATAGAAGTCGGAGTATGGCCGGAAAATGGCGGCGGGGTCCAGCGACGCGCGCGCGGCAAAAGGGTGTCAGGCGCCGCGCAGAAGCCAGACGAATCCGACGCCTGCCATCGCCGTCACCAGCCCGACGGTACGCAGCCGGTTCTCCGGCATCGTCAGCGCTTCGACGATCAGACGCCGCATCGCGGACGGGAACAGCGCGTAGAGCACGCCCTCGATCACCAGGACCAGGGCCAGCGCGGTGAGAAAATCCGTCATCGGTCGAGCGGCATTTCCGAGAAGGAAGGCTGGGCGGGAAGACAAAATCGGGGTGGGAGAACGGGAGCCCCCACCCCACCCCCTCCCCCGGGACGGGGGGAGGGGGAGACGAGCGCGACGTCTTACTGCTGCTGGGCGGTCGCCGGGGCCGGGGCCCGCTGCGGCACGGCACCATTGCCCGAAGCCGGCGCCGGCTGGCCGTTGCCGCCGCCGGTGATGTCGCCGAAGTAGCGGAAGAACTCGCCGCTCGGGGACAGCACCATGGTGGTGTCGTCCTTGTTCAGCGACTTCCGGTAGGCTTCGAGCGTCCGGTAGAAGCTGTAGAACTGCGGGTCCTGCGACGTCGCCTCGGCGATCATCTTCAGCGCCTGGTTGTCGCCCTCACCGCGCAGGATCTGCGAATCGCGCTGCGCTTCGGCCAGGATGACGGTGCGCTCGCGGTCCGCGCGGGAGCGGATCTGCTGCGACTGCTCCTGACCCTGGGCGCGGGCCTCGGCGGCTTCGCGCTCACGCTCCGACCGCATGCGGGCGAAGATCGACTGGCTGGTCTCCTCCGGCAGGTCGGCGCGGCGGATGCGGACATCGACGATCTCGATGCCGAAGCGCTTCGCCTCGTCGTTCACCTGCCCGCGGATGTCGTTCATCACGCGCGGACGCTCGTCCGACAGGATGGCGAGCAGCGTCACGCTGCCGAGAACGCGGCGGAGCGCCGAGTTCACGATGGCGTTCATCCGCGTCTCGGCCACCGCCTCGTTGCCGGCGGTCTGGTAGAAGCGCAGCGGGTCCAGGATGCGGTAGCGCGCGAAGGCGTCCACATCCAGGCGCTTCTGGTCGGCCAGGATGACCTGCTCCACCGGCGGGTCGAGGTCGAGCACGCGTCGGTCGAGGATGCGGACTTCCTGGATGAAGGGAACCTTGGCCTTCAGGCCGGGTTCGCGGATGACGCGCATCGGCTCGCCGAACTGGAGGACGAGCGCCTGCTGCGCCTCGTTCACCGTGAACAGCGAGGCCGAGGCGAGCACGCCCGCGGCGAGGATGCCGATGCCGGCGACCAACAAAGTGCGGTTCATGGCATCCCTCCTCAACGGGCCGGCTGCTGGCCGGCGGGCCGCGCCGGAGCAGGCTGGAGCTGGTTGAGCGGCAGATAGGGAACCACGCCCTGGGCACCCTGCGCGTTGCCGTCGATGATGACCTTGTTGGCGCCGCTCAGGATCTCTTCCATGGTCTCCAGATACATGCGCTTGGCGGTCACGTCCTTGGCGGTCGAGTAGGCGTCGAACACCTTGCGGAAGCGGTCGGCGTCACCCTGGGCCAGGTTCACGACCTGCTCGCGGTAGGCGGACGCTTCCTGGATCAGCCGCTCCGCGTCGCCTCGGGCGCGCGGGATCACGTCGTTCCGGTAGGCCTCGGCCTCGTTGCGGGCGCGCTCGCGGTCGGCGCGGGCGCGCTGCACGTCGTTGAAGGCGTCGATGACGGGCGACGGCGGGTCGGCCTTCTGCAGCTGCACCTGCGTCACCTCGATGCCGCCCTCATAGTCGTCCAGCATGGCCTGGAGGAGCTGGCGGGTGGAGGTTTCGATCTGCTGGCGGGCCTCGGTCAGGGCCGGCTGCAGGTCGGTGCGGCCGATGACCTCGCGCATCGCGCTTTCCGCCGCCTTCTTCACGGTGGCCTCGGGGTCGCGGATCTTGAACAGATACTCGCCCGCGTCCTTGATGACCCAGAAGACGGTGAAGTCGATGTCGATGATGTTCTCGTCGCCGGTCAGCATCAGCGACTCGTCGGGAACGTCACGGTCGCCGCGACGCCCGTCGCCGGCCGAGCGGTAGCCGACCTCGATGCGGTTGACGCGCGTCACCTTGGGCATCAGCACCGTCTCGATGGGCGACGGCAGGTGGTAGCGCAGGCCGGGCTGCTCGGTGCGCACCCACTGGCCGAAGCGCAGCACGACGCCCTGCTCGTCCGCCTCGACGCGGTAGATGCCGCTGGCCAGCCAGACCACGGCCAGCAGGCCGACGACGAGCGCGATGCCCCGGCCGCTGCCGACGCCGCCCGGCATCACCCGCTTCAGGCGGTCCTGGCCGCGGCGCAGCAGATCCTCCAGGTCCGGCGGCTGCGGCCCTCCGCCGCCGCCACCACCGCCGCCTCCACCGCCACCCGGCGGACGGCCCCACGGATTCTGACCGCCGCCACCCGGCGGAGGACCCCAGGGGCCGCCACCGCCGCCCCCTCCCTGATTGCTCCACGGCATTCCGTTCGTTCCCCTTCGCGCTCTCTCAATTCTTGGGACGGAAATTCCGGAAAACAAATCGTTTCCGGACCGTCCGATCCCTTTACCATTATTGTCCGCCGGCCCTATAGTGCCCATCCCATTCGGGGAAGGATTTCACCGACGGATATCCGCCAATATCGGGAAGGAAGCGGAGTTTTCAACCATGGCGCAGGTCAGCGAAGCTCAAGTCCTTGAAGCTCTGAGGACGGTTGTCGATCCGGAACGGGGCAAGGACGTCGTCAGCCTCGGCATGCTTTCCGGCCTTGTCGTGCGTGACGGGCACGTCGCCTTTTCGATCGAAGTGGACCCCAAACGCGGCGCCCAGGCCGAGCCGGTGCGCCACGCCGCCGAGAAAGCGGTGGAGGCCCTGCCGGGCGTCCTGTCGGTCACCGCGGTCCTGACGGCGCACCGCCCCGCCGGGCAGGGTGCCGCTCCGCAGCAGGGTCACGGGCACGATCACGGGCATTCCCATGGCGGGCATGGCCACTCCCACGGCGGCCACTCCCATGGGCAGCCGGCGGAGCAGAAGCCGCTGGTGCCGGGCGTGAAGGCCATCGTCGCCGTCGCGTCGGGCAAGGGCGGCGTCGGCAAGTCCACCACGGCCAGCAACCTCGCCCTCGCCATGGCGGCGAACGGGTTGAAGGTCGGGCTTCTGGACGCCGACATCTACGGCCCGTCCATGCCGCGCATGCTGGGCATCTCCGGCCGGCCGACCAGCCGCGACGGCAAGATCCTCGAGCCGATGGAGAACTACGGCATCAAGGTGATGTCGATGGGCTTCCTGGTCGCCGAGGACACGCCGATGATCTGGCGCGGCCCGATGGTGATGAGCGCGCTCCAGCAGATGCTGCGCGACGTGAACTGGGGCACGCTCGACGTTCTGGTGGTCGACATGCCGCCGGGCACCGGCGACGCCCAGCTCACCATGGCGCAGCAGGTGCCGCTGGCCGGCGCGGTGATCGTCTCGACCCCGCAGGACATCGCGCTGCTCGACGCCCGCAAGGGGCTGAACATGTTCCGCCGCGTGGACGTGCCCGTCCTCGGCATCATCGAGAACATGAGCTACTTCTGCTGCCCCAACTGCGGCCACCGCACGGACATCTTCAGCCACGGCGGCGCCCGCAAGGAAGCGTCCGACCTGGGCATGGAGTTCCTCGGCGAGGTCCCGCTGCACCTCGACATCCGCGAAACCTCCGACCAGGGCCAGCCCATCGTGGTGTCCCAGCCCGAGTCGGAACACGCGAAGGTCTACCGCGGGATTGCCAAGCGCCTGTGGGAGAAGATCGCCGGCGAGCAGGGTCCGGCGCGAGCGGCGCCGCGGATCGTGGTGTCGTAAGGGGGCGTGCTTGCCCCCACCCTTCCCACGGCTTGCGCCGCGGGCCCCTTCCCTCCCCCGCTTCGCAGGAGAGGGAGTTTTGTCCCCTCCCCTGCGTCAGCGGGGGAGGGATAGGGAGGGGGCAATGTTTTGCCGGGGGCAAGAACCCCCCATATTCCGTCCCTCGACACAGCGCGGACGGGGCCAATGCCGGATTTCGTGACGTTGGTGGTGCTGCTGGCCGCCGTGGTCCTGGCGGTGCCGGTGGCCAAGCGGATCGGCTTCGGCGGGCCGCTCGGCTATCTGGCCGCGGGGCTGGCCATCGGGCCGGGCGGGCTCGGGCTGGTGACGGACGTCGAGGCGATCCGGCACGTCTCGGAACTCGGCGTCATCATGCTGCTGTTCCTGATCGGACTCGAACTGCGCCCTGCCCGCCTGTGGGTGATGCGGCGATCGGTGCTGGGGCTGGGCGGCGCCCAGGTCGCGGTGACAACCATCGTGATCGCCGCCTCCGCCATTCTCCTGCTGGGTTTCTCCCCCGCCGCCGCCGCGGTGACCGGATTCGGCCTGTCTCTCTCCTCCACCGCCATGGTGCTGCCCATGCTGGCGGAGCGGGAGTTGCTGACCACCAACGCCGGGCGCAGCGCCTTCTCCATCCTGCTCTTCCAGGACCTCGCCATCATCCCGGCGGTGGCGCTGCTGCCCCTGCTCGGCCATGGCGCCGGGGAGGTGCCGGACGCCGGGACGGCGTGGCTGGCCGTGCTGAATGCCGGCGGAGCGATCGCGGTGATCCTGGCCGGCGGGCGCTATCTGCTGCGCCCGGTGCTGCGCATCGTGGACGGCGCCCGGACGCCGGAAATCTTCACCGCCACCGCCCTGCTGATCGTGCTGGGCACCGCCCTGTTCGCCGCCTGGGCGGGGCTGTCCATGTCGCTCGGCGCCTTCATGGCCGGGGTGCTGCTGTCCGATTCGGAATACCGGCACGAGGTGCAGGCGGACATCGCGCCGTTCGAGGGGCTGCTGCTCGGCCTGTTCTTCGTCTCGGTGGGCATGGGGGCCGACGTGGCGGCGCTGATGGCCGAGCCGGTGCGCTACCTGTCGCTGGCGCTCGGCCTGATGGCGCTGAAGGCGGCGGCTCTGTTCGGGCTGGCCCGCCTATCCGGGCTGCGTCCGGGCGGTTCGACGCGGCTGTCCACCGTGCTGAGCCAGGGCGGCGAGTTCGGCTTCGTGCTGTTCGGGTTGGCCGTCGGCGTCGGGGCGATGAGCGGGGGGCAGGCGGCGACGGCCATGCTGGTGGTCACCCTGTCGATGATCGCCACCCCCTTCGTCTTCGCGGCGGAGGAGCGCTGGCTGGCGCCGAGGCTGATCGTGAAGCCCGTCCGCCCCTACGACACCATCGCGCCGGACGGGGAGCCGCCGGTGCTGATCTGCGGCTTCGGCCGGGTCGGGCAGATCGTCGGGCGCGTGCTGCGGCTGCGCGGCATCCCCTTCACGGCGCTGGAGCAGAGCGCCGAGCAGGTCGACGTCGTGCGGCGGTTCGGCAACAAGGTCTATTACGGCGACCCGTCGCGGCTCGACCTGCTGCGCGCCGCCGGGGCCGACAAGGCCAAGGTGCTGGTGGTGGCGCTGGAGGACATGGAGCAGTCGCTGCGTGTGGTGGAGCTGGCGACGCGCCATTTCCCCCACCTCGTCATCCACGCCCGCGCCCGCAACCGCCGCCACGCCCATTTCCTGATGGACCGCGGGGTTACGCATTTCGTGCGCGAGACCTACGATTCGAGCCTGCGGCTGACCGGCGGCGTGCTGGAATCGCTGGGCCTGCCGCCGGAGGAAACCCGCCACACGCTGGACACCTTCCGCGAGCATGACGAGCGCACCCTGATCCGGCAGCACGCCGTGCACCACGACGAGAACCGCCTGATCCAGACCTCCCGCCAGGCCGCCGCCGAGCTTCAGGCCCTGTTCGAGGCCGACCGCGAGGAACCGGAGGGAGAGCGGGACAGCAAGACCGTCTGACGCTCCTCTCGCAAGCTTACCCGATCAGCAGGCTGTCGTCGGTGATGTCCTCGCCGCCGCGCTGCTTGGCGAACAGCGCCAGCAGATGCGGCACGTCCAGCCCGGCGCGCTGCTCCCCCGACACGTCGAGCACGATCCGTCCCTCGTGCAGCATCACCGTGCGGTCGCCATAGTCCAGCGCCTGCCGCATGGAATGGGTGACCATCAGCGTGGTCAGCCGGTTTTCCTCGACGATGCGGCGGGTCAGGCCGAGCACGAACTCCGCCGTTCCGGGGTCGAGCGCCGCCGTGTGCTCGTCGAGCAGCAGGATCTTCGACCCGGCGAGCGTCGCCATCAGCAGGCTGACCGCCTGCCGCTGCCCGCCCGACAGCAGGCCCATGCGGTCGTGCAGCCGGTTCTCCAGCCCCAGCCCCAGCTCCGCGATGCGCTCGCGGAAATGCCGGCGGCGGTCGCCGCGCAGGGCGGAGCCCAGGCCGCGGCGCCGTCCGCGGGCGGCGGCCAGCGCCATGTTCTCCTCGATGGTCAGCGCGGTGCAGCTTCCGACCATCGGGTCCTGGAAGACGCGGGCGACCAGCGAGGCGCGCTTCGGCGTCGCCCAGCGGGTGACGTCCACCCCGTCGATGGCGATGCGGCCCTCCTCGGCGATCACGTCGCCGGCCAGCGCGCCCAGGAAGGTGGATTTGCCGGCGCCGTTGGAGCCGATCACGGTGACGAACTGCCCTTCCGGAATCGTCAGGTCGACGCCGCGCAGGGCGTGCTTCTCCAGCGGAGTGCCGCGCCCGAAGGCGACGTGGATGCCGTTGACCGTGATCATCGGACGGCCTCCCTCTTCTTCGACGCGGCTTTCAGCCGCATCCGCGGCAGGATCAGCGCCACCGCGACCAGGACGGCGGTGACGAGGTTGAGGTCGGAGGCCTGGAGCCCGATGGCGTCCGCCGACAGGGCCAGCTGGACCGCCAGACGGTAGAGGATGGAGCCGACGACGCAGCCGACCAGCGCCCACAGCATCGCGCGGGCCGGCAGCACCGTCTCGCCGACGATCACCGCGGCCAGACCGACCACGATGGTGCCGATGCCGGTGGTCACGTCGGCGAAGCCGTTGGTCTGGGCGAACAGCGCGCCAGCCAGGGCGCACAGACCGTTCGACAGGGCCATGCCGGCGTAGATGTGGAAGTCCGTCTGAACCCCCTGGGCGCGGGCCATCCGGGCGTTGACGCCGGTCGCCCGCATGGCGAGGCCGAACTCGCTGTTCAGGAAGCGGGCCAGCAGCAGGACGATCACGACGACGACGACCAGGACGACGAGCGGCCGCACCACATGGTCGGGCAGCCCCAGCCCGTAGAAGGGCGTCAGCACCGTGTCTTGCATCAGCAGCGCCACGTTCGGGCGGCCCATCACGCGCAGGTTCACCGAGAACAACGCGATCATGGTCAGGATGCTGGCCAGCAGGTGCAGGATCTTGAAGCGG
The DNA here is from genome assembly GCF_007827815.1 of Azospirillum brasilense. Lineage (GTDB taxonomy): Bacteria > Pseudomonadota > Alphaproteobacteria > Azospirillales > Azospirillaceae > Azospirillum > Azospirillum brasilense_C. The sequence continues at coordinate 109,386 of NZ_VITH01000007.1, read as the reverse complement.
ACGTTCAGCGTCGCCGTGACCAGCCCGGCCATCGACCCGGCCAGCGCCGCGACGAGGCTGGCGGCCCACGGGTTGACCCCGGCGACCAGCAGCGTGGCGCAGACCGCCGCCCCCAGCGGGAAGCTGCCGTCCACCGTCAGGTCCGGAAAATCGAGCACCCGGAAGGACAGGTACACGCCGAGGGCGACCAGCGCGTACACCAGCCCGATCTCGACGGCCCCGAAGAAGGCGATTTCACTCATGTGTGTATCCGGCTTCGCCGGTTCGCCCCCTCCCCGACCCTCCCCCGCTCACGCGAGAAAGGGAGAATCAGTCCCCTCCCTCGCCGAAGGCGGGGGAGGGCTAGGGACGGGGCAGAGCCAGCGGAACTTGGTCCTTACCGATTAAACTTACTGCTTAAACTTACTGCCCGACCACCTTGGTCGCGCGCCGGGTCACCGCCTCGGGGATGGTCACGCCCATCGCCGCCGCGGATTTCGGATTCACGAACAGGTCGGTGCCCTTGGCGAAGGTCACCGGGACGTCGCCCGGCTTCTCGCCCTTGAGGATGCGGACCACGGCCTCGCCGGTCTGGCGGCCGACCTGCCGGTAGTCGAAGCCGATGGAGGCCACCGTGCCGCGCGCCACGCTGTCGGTGTCGGCGGAGAAGACCGGCAGCTTGGCCTGCTGGCCCACCGCGACGACGCTCTCCAGAGCCGAGACGACCGTGTTGTCCAGCGGCACGTAGATCGCGTCGGCCTTGCCGACGAGGCTGCGGGCGGCGGGCTGGGCGTCGGCGGACTTGGTGGCGGTCGCCTCGACCACCGTCAGCCCGGCCTTCTGCGCCTCGTCCTTCAGCGCCTTGACCAGCGAGACGGAGTTCGGCTCGCCCGCGTTGTAGAGAACGCCCAGACGCTTGACCGACGGCACGATCTCGCGGATCAGCGCGACATGCTCGGCCACCGGGGCCATGTCCGACACGCCGGTGACGTTGGCGCCCGGCTTGTCCAGGCTGCGGACGAGCTGCGCGCCGACCGGGTCGGTCACCGCGGTGAAGACCACCGGGATGTCGCGGGTCGAGGCGACGACGGCCTGGGCGGAGGGGGTGGAGATCGGCACGATGACGTCCGGACGGGCGCCGGCGAACTGGCGCGCGATCTGCGCGGCGGTTGCGGGGTTGCCCTGGGCGCTCTGATACTCGACCTTCAGAGAGCCACCCGGCGTGTAGCCCGCGGCCTTCAGCGCCTCGATCACGCCGTCGCGCGTGGCGTCCAGCGCCGGATGCTCGACGATGGCGGTGATCGCGACGGTCTTGGTCTGGGCGAAGGCGGCGGCGCTGGTCAGCGCGACAGCCGCCGTGGCGGCGGCGAGAAACAGGCGGGTGATCGTCATGGCTCCAGGCTCCCGGGGAGGGTTTGTGCATCCCGTAGACGCCCAGGGGCCGGTCCGTCAACTGCCCGAACAGGAATCCGATGAGCGACGACCCGCACGACGCCCGACTCCACGCCCGACTCCGAGCCCTCGAAGACGCCATCGCCGACATCGAGGCGGAGGCCTGCGCCGCCGCGCACGCGCTGTGCGCCCATGAACTTCAGATGCGGCTGGAGAACATCGCCCGCCGCGTGGAGGCCCTGCGCGCGGCGCAACCCCGAGGTGCGGGTGACGGAACGGCGTGACGATCGGTCGCTCCCTCCCCATATGTGGCCCTTCGGGGAGCGGATCGCAGGGGTACGGTCATGACGGCGGAAGACAGGACGGTGGAAGACGGCACTCAGGACGGTGCGCGGTCGAAGACGACGGCGGCGCTGCGCGGGCTGATGGGGCAATGCCCGGCCTGCGGACGCGGGCGCCTGCTGCGGAACTACCTGAAGCCGGTGGACCACTGCGCCCATTGCGGCGAGGCGTTCGGCCATCTGCGCGCCGACGACGCCCCGCCCTGGATGACCATCCTGATCGTCGGCCACATCATCATCCCGGCGGTCCTCTCGGTCGAGCAGCGCTACGAGCCGGCGACCTGGGTGCATCTCACCATCTGGCCGTTGCTGACCCTGCTGCTGACCGGCCTGCTGCTGCCGCGCTGCAAGGGCGTGGTGCTGGGGCTGCTGTGGAGCACCGGCGCGCCGGGGTCGGAGCGCGCCTGATCTCCTTTAATCGAAGCTGGCTCAGTCGAAACTGAGGGCGAAGCTCGCCCGCCCCTGTCCGCCCTGGAAGCGCTGCCACATCACGCCGTAGGCGGCTTCCAGCGCGCGGGTGAAGCGCACGCCGTTCAGCGCCGGGGACGCCGCCAGCCGGTCCCGCAGCCCGCCGCGCAGGGCCGTCAGCCCCGCTGGGTCGGCCACCAGCGCCGCCGCCTTGGTGACGTAGCCGTCCGGCCCGTCGGCCACCAGATCGGACAACCCCGCCGAGGCGAGGTGCGTCACCGAATGGCGGGCGCAGAAGCGGTCGCCGCCCAGCGTCACCACCGGCACGCCCATCCACAGCGCCTCCAGGGTCGTCAGACCGCCGGAATAGGGGAAGGGGTCGAGCGCCACATCGACCTCGCCGTAACCGGCCAGGAACTCCCGATGCGGCGCCCCACCCCGCAGATCGACCCGCGCCGGGTTCAGCCCGGCCCGTTCGAACAGGGCCAGCGTGCGGGCCGCGGTGCCGGCGTCGTCCAGCCCCGGCGTGCGCAGTAGCAGGCGGGAACCGGGGACGGCGCCCAGCACGCGCGCCCACAGCGCCGCGACCTCGGCGTTCAGCTTGGGCAGCGCGTTGAAGGACCCAAAGGTGACGTGACCGCGCGCCGCCAGCGGCAGCGGAGCCACGGCCGGCGCGTCCTCGGGCGGCGCCCAGGGCACGTAGGCGTCGGGCATGCGCACGACGCCCTCGATGCACCAGCCGTCCGATCCCGGCGGGCTCTGCCGCGAATCGGAAATCAGATAGTCCATGGCCGGCAGGCCGGTGGTGCCGACATAGCCCGCCCAGGTCGCCTGCACCGGCGCCGCGCGCCGCGCGAAGACCGGCAGGCGGTTGCCGAAGGTGTGGCCCGCCAGATCGACCAGGATGTGGATGCCGTCCGCCTGGATGCGCTGGGCCAGGGCCGCGTCGTCCAGGCCGGTGGTCCAGACCCAGTGGTCGGCCTGGGCCATCAGCCGCTCCGTCTTCCAGTCCGGGTTGGCGGTGTTGGCGTAGCACACGACCTCGAAGGCCGAGCGGTCGTGGTTCGCCAGCACCGGCTCCAGGAAGAATCCCACGGGATGCGCGCGGAAGTCCGGCGAAACATAGCCGATGCGCATCCTCGGCGCCGGAGCGGCCACGGCGGGCGCCGGGCGGTCGGGGTAGCGGGCGCCCCAGTCCGCGTGGGCCTGGGCAATGGCCGGCATGGTCAGCCCCGGCACGAACTGCATCAGATAGAGGCGCGAGGCGTGCAGCGAATCGACGGTGCCATGCTGTGCCACCACGGCCTCGATCTCCGCCAGGGCCTCGTCCGTCCGCCCCTGCATGGCGAGCACACGGGTGGCGCGGTTCGCCCGCACCTCCGCCCGGCCCGGCGCCAGGGCGAGCGCCGCCCCATAAGCGTCGTCGGCCTCGCCCAGCCGGTTCATCTCGGCCAGCGCGTTGCCGAGGTTGTAGGGGTGCGCCCAGTTGGCCGGGTCGAGCCGCCCGGCCCTCTCATAGAGTGTCACCGCCTCCGCCCGCCGCGCCTGGGCGCGCAGCAGCACGCCCAGATTGGCGACGGCCGCCAGCGTTTTCGGGTTCAGCGCGATGGCGCGGCGGAAGAAGGCCTCCGCGCGCGCCGAATCGCTGGCCTGGCGCACTGCCTCCGCCATGGTGAGCAGCCCGTCCATCGCCATCTCCAGCGACGGATCGAGGTTCAACGCCCCGGCGTAGGCGTTGGCCGCCCCGGCGACGTCGCCCAGGCTTTCCATCACCAGCCCGTAATTGGCCCACCAGACGGGGACCGAGGGATAGGCCGCGATGGCCCGCCCGATCAGCTCCAAGGCCTCGTCGAACCGCCCGGCCTGCGCCGCGACGAGGCCCTGGCGGTGAAGTCCATCGGCCTCGTGCGGCGTCATCTTGGGCGGCGTCATGACGGTTGGTCCTTGCAGGGTTGGAGCGGGCGTTACTCGGCGCGGCCGAGCTGGTCCATCAGCTCCCGCCACTCGCGCTTGGACAGGCCGCTGGCCTCCTGGGTCACGGCCTCGCCGGAGAGCAGGCGCTTCACGACCTCCAGCCCGGTCTTCGACATGTGGGTGCCGCCCAGCCGGTACTCGCTGAAGGCGTCGAACACGGCGGGGACCCAGCGCTTGACCACGTCCAGCATGGCCTCCGCGTAGACGCGGATCTCGTACTGGGCGTGCGGGTCGGCGCGCAGGCTGAGGAAATGCAGGAGGTTGTGGAGATCAACCTTCCAATACCACTGGGTGTAGTAGTTCAGCGTCAGGTTCATGCGCGCCAGTTCGCGCGCCAGACCCTGGCGGCCCTCCGCGATGGTGGTGCCGTCCTCGCGCTGGTTCAGCATCTCCTCGTAGTGGGCGTAGACCGCCTCCGAATCGTCGCGCAGCAGCTTCATCACCGACGCCGCCTCGTCGCCCTGGAGGACGTCGCCGCGGCCCTGCCGGTTGACGACGGCCTGGGCGCCCAGGTTCTCGGGCGTCGGGATGTAGAACTCGCGATCGAGGATGGAGTAGCGCGCGGAGTATTCGTTGACGTTCGCCGTGCGGTGGCGAATCCACTGGCGGGCGACGAAGATCGGCAGCTTGACGTGGAACTTGATTTCGCACATCTCGAACGGGGTCGAGTGGCGGTGGCGCATCAGATACTTGATGAGACCGGCGTCCTCGGTGACCTTCTTGGTGCCCTTGCCGTAGGACACGCGCGCCGCCTGGACGACGGCCGAATCGTCGCCCATGTAGTCGACGACGCGCACGAAGCCGTGGTCCAGGACCTCCAGCGGCTCGTAGAGGATCTCCTCCAGGGCCGGAACGGTGGCGCGGCGGGTGGTGGCGGTGACGGCGCGCAGGCGGTCGATCTCGGCGCGCTGCTCGGGCGTGATCGGCATGGGTACTCCGGGGACTGAAATTCGGGCGGCACTCTACGTCCCCGGACCCGGCCAGTCACCCCCTTCGCGGCGGCCTCTGGTCAGAATCCGCCGCACCCCCTTTCCATATCCGGACGAAGGGCCTATATTGGGTCCGTCGGCAGCAGCCGACTATGGCGATAAACGCCTTGCGGAATAAGCGTTGTGGACCCGGGGGCGGTACCCGGCGCCTCCACCAAACAAACCACCGGTCTCTCGGGCGTTGCCGTAGGGAGCGGGTTCGTTGGGGGCGAAATAGGATCGACACGCGTGGTAAAGGCATGGTCTTCGCCCGGCATGGTTCCGCCGTTATCGGGCCATTGCAATAGTTGCCAACGACAACGTTGCTCCGGTCGCCGTTGCCGCCTAACAGCGGTAACTGACCGAAATCAATCCCCGATGGGTAGCACCTGAGGGTGGGGCCGTGGGCCGCCTAGCAACAGAAGGCCCACACTTACCCGTCTGGCGTTAAGGACCCGCCCAAGAATGCCGAGAGAGCAGTTGCGTTATGACCGCATGGTCGAGGCCGCCCTGCGCGGTGTCGTCCGTGACGCGCTCCGCCAGGTGACGGACCGCGGGCTCCCCGGCGATCATCACTTCTACCTGACCTTCCGGACGGGTTACCCGGGCGTCGACATCCCCGAATATCTGTCGTCCCAGTATCCCAACGAGATGACCATCGTCATCCAGTACCAGTTCTACGGGCTGGAGGCGCTGGACGATCATTTCGAGGTGACGCTGAGCTTCAACAACGTGCATGAGCGGCTGGTGATTCCCTACGCTGCCATCACCACCTTCGCCGACCCGTCGGAGAATTTCGCCCTCCAGTTCCAGCCGGTGGAGCCCGCCGAATCGGCGGAGATCGCCACCATTCCCGCGCGTGAGGCGTCGGAGAAGAAGGCTGCGGACGGCAAGGATGGGGCGAAGCCGTCCATCGCGAAGCTCGCCAAGTCGGATATCGGCAAGGCCGAATCCGGCAAGCCCGACTCCGACCGTTCCGGCGAGGAGCCGAAGCGCGGTGAGGTCGTGGCGCTCGACGCCTTCCGCAAAAAATAGGCTTTTACCAACAGGCTCCCCACCATGGCCACGGTCAGCGAACTCGTCCGTTTCCTGTGCGAGTCGCTGACACCGTTGGGAGCCATCACCGCCCGCCGCATGTTCGGCGGTTACGCGGTCTATTGCGACGGCGTCGTCTTCGCTCTGGTCGCCCGCAACGTCCTGTATTTCAAGACCGACGACGGCAACCGCGCAGAGTACGAGGCGCTGGGCCTGCGCCCCTTCAAGCCCTTCGACGACAAGCCGACGGTCCTGCCCTACTTCCCCCCGCCCGACTCGGCGCTGGATGACCCGGACGAGCTTCTGCTCTGGGCCCGTCCGGCCTTGGCGGCGGCGATCCGCACCGCCGCCGTCAAGAAACCGTCCCGCAGGAAAGCGAAAGTTTGAGGCGTCAGATGTTCTCCGCCATATGGGCGGAGGCGGTGTCCACCGGCGTGTTGCCAGCGCGCTGGCGCACCTGACGGGCGAAGCGCGCCGGACTCGGCAGATGGCTGAGCAGGCGCCCGGCGCGGCCCATGGCGGACATCGCCTTGCCCATGCTCATCACGTCGCCGAGCCGGCGATCCACGAAGGCCCAGGTCTCGGCATGGCCCTCCGACTGGTCGTCCAGCCAGTAGAAGGTGGCGGAGCTGAGCACCGCGGCCAGCGTCGCCCGCTTGGTGTAGTGGTTGAAATCGGTGGCCGTGTCGCCCGCCGCGAACCACATGGCGTCCACCGTGCGGTAGAGCATGCTCAGCCCCATGGCGATGTTCTGCGGCATGGCGAGGTAGGCGAGCAGCCGGCGCTTGGCCTCCATGTGCGGCTCAAGCACCTCGAAATGCGTGCGGATGGCGAGCGCGATCTTCTCGCGCACCTTCATCTCATCGAGCGGATGCTTGTCCAGCTCCGCCAGCATGCGGCGGTCGGTCCAGGCGCCGAAATGCTCGACCAGTTCCGGCACGCCCCCGGGAAAGGCGCGGTGCATGGTCGCCGTGTCGTAGCCGGCCATCTGCGCGCCGTCGCGCAGCGCCTGCTGGCTCCAGCCGTCGAACACGATGTTGGGAAGGGTGGAGAGCAGGATGTCGTCCCGCACCGCGTCCATATCCAGCGCAGCGTCCATGTCAGTCTCTCCCCTCCTGCTGTTCCAGCGCCTCGGTCACGTGATGCGCCTCGTCGGTGAAGGCCAGATAGCGCAGATCGGTCATCCGGTCGATGTAAAGCACGCCGTCCAGGTGATCGCACTCGTGCTGGATGACCCGGGCGTGGAATCCCTCCGCTTCGCGCTCGATCGGTTCGCCGTCCAGCCCGACGCCGCGGTAGCGGATGCGCGCGAATCGTGGAACGACGCCGCGCAGCTCGGGAATCGACAGGCAGCCCTCCATCCCGTGCTCCATCCCATCGTCCAGCGGCTCGATCACCGGGTTGATGAGGACGGTCGGCTCCACCGGCTCGCCGCCGGAACGCATGGCGGGAACGCGGAACACGATCATGCGCAGCGATTCGTGCACTTGCGGGGCCGCCAGCCCGACTCCGGGCGCGTCCAGCATGGTGTCGATCATGTCGGAAGCCAGCCGCCGGATCTCCGGGGCCGTCGGGTCGGGCACCGGGTCCGCGACCTTGCGCAGCACCGGGTGCCCCATGCGGGCGATCTTCAACAGGGCCATGCCCTATTATCTGGGCGCCACGGGCCGCCGGGCAACCGTTTTGCCCACGCATTGTCGCAGCGGAACACGCAGGGTTGGAAGACTCCGCTTCACAGGCGGCCCCGTCCGTGCTACATAAAGGTCCACACAAGGGGTGCGCCCGAAAGCGCATGCCTGTCGCATGCCTGTTTGTTGCTTCATGGCAACTCGGCTCACTTGATAAAGGTGACGGTTAACGTGCAAGTTCTGGTCCGAGACAACAACGTCGATCAGGCCCTCCGCGCGCTGAAGAAGAAGATGCAGCGCGAGGGCATTTTCCGGGAAATGAAGCTGCGCCGGAACTACGAGAAGCCCTCGGAGAAGCGCGCGCGTGAGAAGGCTGAGGCGGTGCGTCGCACCCGCAAGCTGCTCCGCAAGCGTATGGAGCGCGAGGGCTATTAATCCTCAGGCGCGTTTCGCGCCGGATTGACAGGCGCGCTTCGGCGCGCCGGGCATCCATGCGCGTTCGCGCGCTTGCCCCTCTTGTGTCTTGCACCTGCCGCCCCGCGTCTGCGCGTGGGCGGTTTTGGTGCATCTGCGGTCCGCTTCGCCGCACCGAATAAAGCCTGCCAAGAAAAGAATGGGGAGGGTCGCCAATGAGCGCATCCAAGGACACTCCGCGCGTCTCCGTGCCGGCGCTGCGCGCGCGCAAGGGCGGAGAGCCGATCGTCTGCCTGACCGCCTACACGACCCCGGTCGCCCGGCTGCTGGACCCGCATGTCGACCTGCTGCTGGTCGGCGACTCGCTGGGCATGGTGATTTACGGCTTCGACAGCACGCTGCCCGTCACGCTCGACATGATGATCGCCCACGGCGCCGCCGTGGTACGCGGCTCGCGCCACGCCTGCGTGGTGGTGGACCTGCCCTTCGGCAGCTATCAGGAGAGCCCCCAGGTGGCCTTCCGCAACGCCGCCCGCGTCATGGCGGAGAGCGGTGCCCAGGCGGTGAAGGTGGAAGGCGGGCTGGAGATGGCCGAGACGGTGGCCTACCTGACCACCCGCGGCGTGCCGGTGATGGGCCATGTCGGGCTGCTGCCGCAGTCGGTCAACGCGCTCGGCGGCTACAAGGCGGTGGGCCGCGATCCGGAAGCGGCGGAGCGCATCCGCGCCGACGCCCGCGCCATCGCCGAGGCCGGCGCCTTCTCGCTGGTCATCGAAGGCACGATGGAGTCGCTGGCCCGCCAGATCACCGAGGATGTGACCATCCCGACCATCGGCATCGGCGCCTCCCCCGCCTGCGACGGGCAGGTCCTGGTGTCGGACGACATGTTCGGCCTGTTCGGCGAGTTCCAGCCCAAGTTCGTCAAGCGCTACGCCCAGCTCGGCACCGCCATCGGCGAGGCCGCCGCGACCTACGCCGCCGAGGTGAAGGCCCGCAGCTTCCCCGGTCCGGAGCATTGCTTCGGCATCAGGAAGGCATAGGGCACCCTCCCCTGCCCCAAAGAAAAAGCCGTGCGGCCTCGCACGGCTTTTTCTTGTTCCGGGGAGCGTCAGGCGCCGTCCACCACGATCATGCGGAAGTCAGCGGCGTCTTTCCGGGCCTCGCGCGCTTCACGGTATTCGGGGCTGTCGTAAAAGGCCTTGGCGGCGGCGTAATCCGGGAACTCCAGGATGACCACGCGGTTGGGCTGCCAGCCGCCTTCCAGCGCCTCCGCCTGCCCGCCGCGGGCGATGAAGCGCCCGCCATTTTGGGCGACCGCGTTCGGGGTCAGCTTCTTGTAGTTTTCATAGGCCGCGGGATTCGTCACGTTCACGTCGGCGATGATGTAGGCGGGCATGGCGTCCTCTCTCCGTTTCTTGTGATGGCAAAAAGAAACCCCCGGGGCGCGCCGGCCCCGGGGGTTCATCTTACGCCACACCGGTAAGGGTGCGGGTTACTCCATCGACTTCACGACCTCTTCGGTGACCTTCTTGGCGTCGCCGAACAGCATCATGGTGTTGGGGCGGAAGAACAGCTCGTTCTCGACACCGGCGTAGCCGGCGGCCATGCCGCGCTTGATGAAGAACACCGTCTTGGCCTTCTCGACGTCGAGGATCGGCATGCCGTAGATCGGCGACTGCGGATCGGTCTTGGCCGCCGGGTTGGTCACGTCGTTGGCGCCGATCACGAAGGCCACGTCCGCCGTGCCGAAGTCGCGGTTGATGTCCTCCAGCTCGAACACCTCGTCGTAGGGCACGTTGGCCTCGGCCAGCAGCACGTTCATGTGCCCGGGCATGCGCCCCGCCACCGGATGGATGGCGTACTTGACCTCGACGCCCTCCTTCTTCAGCAGGTCGGCCATCTCGCGCAGCGCGTGCTGGGCCTGGGCCACCGCCATGCCGTAGCCCGGGACGATGATCACCGACTGGGCGTTCTTCATGATGTAGGCCGCGTCCTCCGGCGAGCCGGCCTTGACCGTGCCGCGCTCACCGCCGCCCGCCGCCGCCGACGCCGCCCCACTGTCGCCGCCGAAGCCGCCCAGGATGACGTTGAAGATCGAGCGGTTCATGCCCTTGCACATGATGTAGGACAGGATGGCGCCCGACGAGCCGACCAGCGCGCCCGTGACGATCAGCAGGTTGTTCTGCAGCGTGAAGCCGATGCCCGCCGCCGCCCAGCCCGAGTAGCTGTTCAGCATCGAGATCACCACCGGCATATCGGCGCCGCCGATCGGCAGGATCAGCAGGAAGCCAAGCGCCAGCGCGACCAGAACGATGATCCACATCGCCACGCCGGAGTTGCTCTGCACCAGCCAGACGATGAGGAGGATGGTCAGCACGCCGAGGGCGGCGTTGAGGTGGTGCTGGAAGGGGAAGACCAGCGGCTTGCCGGTGACCAAGCCCTGCAGCTTGGCGAAGGCGACGATCGAGCCGGTGAAGGTGATGGCGCCGATGGCGGTGCCGAGCGCCATCTCGACCAGCGAACCCTTGGCGATGGCGCCGGGGACGCCGATGCCGTAGGCCTCGGGCGAGTAGAAGGCCGACAGCGCCACGAACACCGCGGCCAGACCGACCAGCGAGTGGAAGGCGGCGACGAGCTGCGGCAGGGCGGTCATCTCGATCTTCTTGGCGATGACGTAGCCGATGCCGCCGCCGATGGCGATGCCGAGCACGATCATCCAGTAGGACTGGACGATGGGCAGGGCCAGCGTGGTCAGCACGGCGATGGTCATGCCGGCCATGCCGAAGAAGTTGCCCTGGCGGGAGGTCTCCGGGCTGGACAGGCCGCGCAGCGCCATGATGAAGCAGACCGAGGCGACCAGATAGAGAAGGGCGGACAGGGTTTCCATGGTTACTTGCCCTTCTTCTTGAACATCGACAGCATGCGCTGGGTGACCAGGAAGCCGCCGAAGATGTTGACGCTGGCCAGGATGACGGCGAGGAAGCCCATGATCTTGGAGAAGCCGAAGCCGGCCGGGCCGGCGGCGATCAGGGCGCCGACGATGATCACCGAGGACACCGCGTTGGTCACCGCCATCAGCGGCGAGTGCAGCGCCGGCGTCACCCGCCACACCACGTAGTAGCCCACGAAGCAGGCCAGCACGAACACCGTCAGGCCGGTGATGAAGAAGTTGCCGTGGCTCGCCGCGTCCGCGACGGGAGCGGCGTGGCCGAGCGCGGCGGCCTGGGCGGCGAGCGCGTCGATCTGCTGGCTGGCCGCGGCGAGCTGAGCCTTCAGCTCGGCGACGCGGTTGGACAATTGAGTCTGATCCATGTGTCTCTCCCTAATTCCGTCCGGCCTTTAGACCGTCTGGCCGGCGAAGGCGGGATGGACGACCTGCCCATCGCGGGTGAGCGCGATGGCCTTCACGATCTCGTCGTCCCAGTTGAGCGTGACGCCCTTCTCCTTGTCGTGCAGCGACTGCAGCAGAGCGAGGAGGTTCTTGGCGTACAAGAGCGAGGCGCTCTCGGCGATGCGGCTGGGGTAGTTGGCGTGACCGACGATCTTCACCCCGTTGTCGGTGACAACCACCTTGCCCAGCTCCGAGCCCTCGACGTTGCCGCCCTGCTCCACCGCCAGATCGATGATCACCGAGCCCGGCTTCATCGAAGCGACATGCTCGCGCGTCACCAGGATCGGCGCCTTGCGCCCGGGGATCAGCGCCGTGGTGATGACGATGTCCTGCTTCTTGATGTGCTCGGCCACCAGCGCCGCCTGCTGGCGCTTGTAGTCGTCGGACATCTCCTTGGCGTAGCCGCCCGCCGTCTCGGCCTGCTTGAACTCGTCGTTCTCCACCGCGACGAAGCTGCCGCCCAGCGACTGCACCTGCTCCTTGACCGCCGGGCGCACGTCGGTGGCCGAGACGATGGCGCCCAGCCGCTTGGCCGTGGCGATCGCCTGCAGGCCCGCCACACCGACGCCCATGATGAAGGCACGCGCCGGCGGCACCGTGCCCGCCGCGGTCATCATCATCGGGTAGGCCCGGCCATACTCGCTGGCCGCGTCGACCACCGCCTTGTAGCCGGCGAGGTTGGCCTGCGAGGACAGCACGTCCATGACCTGGGCGCGGGTGATGCGCGGCATGAACTCCATGGCAAACGCGTTCACCCCGGCCGCGGCGTAGGCCGCCACATGGTCACGGCTGTTGTAGGGGTTGAGGATGGCGAACAGCAGCGCGCCGCGCTTGATCAGCGCCAGCTCGTCGAGGTCCCCCTCCCCGGCCAGCAGCGGGCGCTGCACCTTCAGCACGATGTCGGCGTCGGCCAGCGCCGACGCGGCGTCCGGCGCGATCTCCGCGCCGGCGTCCTGATACACCCGGTCCGGCAGGTTCGAGCCCAGACCGGCGCCGGTCTCCACGACCACTTCCAGGCTGAGGGCTTTGAGTTTCTTGACCGTCTCCGGAGAAGCCGCGACGCGATTCTCGCCCGCGCGCCGCTCCCTGGGTATGGCGATTTTCATGGTTCTTTATCTCCCCTGCCGCAAGTGGCCGATTTGCGTGCAATCAGCCTAGACCGTCGGCATCAATGCCGGATTTATGTGACTTTGTGAAGCTCTTGAGCGTCGATGGTATTACCAGCGGTGACGGGTGCGGCGCAACAGCCCGGAGAGGGTTGGCACGCCCGCGTGCAACGGAAAGTGCAAGGTCGCCGCTTTCGCAAGGTCTCGCCATCGGTCTTTCGCATCAGGCGTCCGTCCGGGGCGGCGCTTGTCGCCGCAGGCGTATCTCACTATCCGGGCACACCCGGCCGCGGCCTGTGGCATCCGCGCCGATGACGCCGGGAGTCGCTTGCCATCGACGGCGCCCGCCGATATCGTCCGCGCCGGATTCCCCGGAAGCACCCAATTTGAGGTTACCCTTATCATGTCCGACGTCGGCGGCATTGCGGCGGATCGCCTGAAATCCTTCGTGGAGCGCATCGAGCGCCTGGAAGAAGAGAAGCGCGGCCTGCAGGAGGACATCAAGGAGGTCTACTCCGAGGCCAAGGGCACCGGTTTCGACACCAAGATCATCCGCCAGATCATCCGGCTGCGCAAAATGGACAAGGCCGACCGCCAGGAGCAGGAAGCGATCCTGGAACTCTACAAGGAAGCGCTGGGGATGGTGGAGTAACCACCCCACCCCTTCCCCGTTACGCCACCCCGATCAAGCCGCAGCGTCCGCGAGGGCGCCGGCGGCCAGCCGGTCCATCACGTTGCCCAGCAGGGCGAGACCGGCCCCACCGTCGAGCGACAGGATCGACTCGGGGTGGAACTGCACGGCGGCGAGCGGAAGCCGCCGGTGCTCCACGGCCATCACCAGACCGTCGGCGGTTTCCACCGTCACCATGAGGTCCGCCGGCAGCCGGTCGCGCCGCGCCACCAGCGAGTGGTAGCGACCGACCGTCAGCCGCTCCGGCAGGCCGGCGAACAGCGCGCCGCCCAGCACCCGGACCTCCGTCGCCTTGCCGTGGACCGGCTCCGGCAGCACGTCCAGCGTGCCACCGAAGCGCTCCACCATCCCCTGCAAGCCCAGGCAGACGCCGAACACCGGCAGGCCGAGCGCCAGCGCCGCGTCAATGGTGCCGGCCACGTCGAAATCCGCCGGGCGCCCCGGACCGGGGGACAGCACGACCAGATCCGGCCTCCGCTCCGCCAGCGCCGCCCGTGCGTGATTGTGACGCAGCGTCGTCACCGACGCGCCGGTCTGGCGCAGATAGTCGGCCAGCGTGTGGACGAAGCTGTCGTCGTGATCCACCAGCAGCACCCGCTTGCCACGCCCGCCACAGGGAGCCGCCGGAATTGTCTGAAGCGAATTCGCGGTGGTCCCGCGGATGGCGTCGCGGAAGGCGGCGGCCTTCAGGCGGCACTCCGCGTCCTCGGCGTCCGGGTCGCTGTCGGACAGCAGGGTCGCCCCGGCCCGCACGTAGGCGACGCCCTCGGCCATGCGGATGGTGCGCAGGGTCAGGCCGGTGTCCATTCCGCCGTCGAAGCCCAGCCGACCGAAGGCCCCGCCGTACCAGCGGCGCGGCGACCGCTCCGTGTCCTCCAGGAACTGCATGGCCCAGCGCTTGGGCGCCCCGGTCACCGTCACCGCCCAGGTGTGGGTGAGAAAGGCGTCCAGCGCGTCGAGGCCGGGCCGCAACCGCCCCTCCACATGGTCCACCGTGTGGATCAGGCGGGAATACAGCTCGATCATCCGCCGCCCGATCACCCGGACGGACCCCGGCTCGCACACCCGCGCCTTGTCGTTGCGGTCGACGTCGGTGCACATGGTCAGTTCCGCGGCGTCCTTGGCCGAGGTCAGCAGGCGAAGGACCTGCGCGGCGTCGCCCAGCGCGTCGGCCCCGCGCGCCACGGTGCCGGAAATGGGACAGGTCTCGACCCGCCCGCCGGCCACCCGCACATACATTTCCGGGCTGGCGGCGACCAGGAACTCGCCCCGCCCGAGATTGACGAAGGCCTCGTAGGGCGCCGGGTTGGCGGCGCGCAGCCGTCGGAACACCACCGAGGGCGCGTCGGCGCAAGGGTCGGCGAAGGTCTGGCCAGGCACCACCTCGAACAGGTCGCCGCGGCGGAAAGCGGCTTTGGCGGTCTCGACGACACCTTGATACTCGCCGGGGGCGTGGTCGCATCCGCCTTCGGCGTTGGTGTCGGGGCGGTAGGGGTGGTCGCGCCCGCCGCGCTCCAGCCCCTCGCTGCTTCCCGCCGCGGTGATGAACTCATACTCGATGAGCCGCGCGACGCCCGTTCCGGGGTCCAGTGCGACGAGCCGGTCCGGCAGGTAGAGCACCAGATCGCGCTGGTCGTCGGGCCGCTCCAGCCGCAGGCGGATCGGCTCGAACTGGAAGGCGAGATCGTAGGCGAAGGCCCCGTAGAGCCCGAGCAGCGGGTCGTCGGGGGCGGCAAACAGCGCCAGCACCGCGCGCAGGACCGAGAAGACGGAGGGCTGGCGGCTCCGCTCCTCCTCCGGGAAGGGGTGCTGCGGCTTGCGCACCAGGGCGGTGACCCGCGACGGCGCCTCCTCCAACCCGGCCAGCGCCTCCAGGCCACGCAGAGCCTCGGCAATGGCCGGCAGCAGCAGCCGGCCCCGCGCGTTCAGCGCGTCGAGGCGCAGCGTCCGCCCACGCGCCGTGACGGCCAGCGGCGGGTCGGTGAAGCCCAGCGCTTGGCGCCGGTAGCGGCCCGGTGCCTCCACCCCGCTGGACAGCAGCAGGCCGCGGCGGCGGTCCAGCGCATCGATCACCGGATCCAGGGCGTTCCGCGGGTCGAGCGCCGTGGCGCGCCGGGTCACGGTCACGCCGCCGCGCGTCCGGAAACGGAGCGGTTCGAGGAGGTCGGGCGAAGCGAGGAAATCGGCGGGATACATGGTGGGGTCTCCGGTGGTCGATCCGTTGGCGGACGGACACCCGGAGTTCCCTTGCTCGACACCTGGATTCCCTGGTCAGGAAAAAGGCCGCCCGGAAGCTCCGGGCGGCCTTTCGATACTGTGTGCGCTCACGCGCGTCGGCTGGCCGGCCCGGTTAGACGGGCCACCACCAACGACGCGACAGGGAGGGCGCAACGAAAATCATGGCGTCGAGTTCGCCACAGGGATGCGGCCCTGTCAAGCCCCCTTGCCCAGTCCGGTCGGGTCGGCGGGCGCGTGCCACGCGCGGAGTTCACTGACCGCCTGCCGCAGCGCCGTAGCCGCGGCGGACAGCACCGTGGCGGTGATGACCGCGGCGACCAGATGGTCCGGCCAGCCCTGCCCCATCGTCCAGGCGCCCGCCGCCGCCATCATCACGGCGGCGTTGGTCAGCAGGCCGTTGCGGGCGCACAGCCAGACCGCGCGCAGCGTCACTCCGCCGCGCCGTCCAGCGAACAGCAGGACCGCGACCGACAGGCTCGCCCCCATCCCGAGAAGCGCGACGAGGCTCATCACCGGCGCGTCGGGAACGGTTCCGGCGTAGGCGCTCCACGCCGTGACGGCCACCAACGCCAGACCGAGGACGGCCAGCAGCAGCCCTCTCGCCAGCGTCGCCCAGCCGCGGGACTCCAGCCCCCGGCCCATCATCCACAGGCCGACGCCGTGGGTCGTCGCGACCGCCAGGAAATCCAGCGCGCTCGCCCGCAAGGCCATGGACTGCGTCTCCAGCCCCGCGCCCAGAGCGACGGCGGCCATCAGCCCGTTGACGAGCAGAGCCATGCGCAGGGTGCGGCGATAATCAGCCTGCCGCCCGCCATTCGGACGACCGCCGCCCCCGCCGCCCCCACAGGAGCCTCCACAGCAATTGCCGGCCATTCCGTCACCCTCCGCCCGCGCCACGCGCACCGTTTATCAAGGACACTCTAATATACACGAACCGGACCGTCCACAGGACCGGTCATCACTCCGCCCATTCCGGATCGCTGGTGAAGACGATGGTGAGCCAGCGGTCAGGGCCTTCGCCGCCGATCGCGGCACCCACCTCGTC
This sequence comes from Azospirillum brasilense, assembly GCF_007827815.1. Lineage (GTDB taxonomy): Bacteria > Pseudomonadota > Alphaproteobacteria > Azospirillales > Azospirillaceae > Azospirillum > Azospirillum brasilense_C. The sequence continues at coordinate 92,776 of NZ_VITH01000007.1, read as the reverse complement.
GCGGATTTTGTCCCACTCCTCCAGCGTGCGCGGCGGCCAGCCGCGCGGGACGATGAAGAACAGCTCGATCTGCCGCCCCCGCCCCACCCGCGCGACATAGGCGCGGTAGGAGGCGAGGCCATGGCGCTGCACAATGTCCGACGCGACAGCATCGACGTGCCGTTTGAGGTCGGCGGGCGTGACCAGCAGGACATCGGCCAGCGCCCGCCGCATCGTGCCGACCGGGATCGGGATGACCACCAGACAGACCAGGGCCAGCGCCGCCGGGTCGATGTAGGGCGACATCCAGTGAAGCCGGGTGCCCTGGATCAGATACCCGAACACGAAGGCAACGAGCAGCGCCGCGGTGAGCGCCGCCGACATGATCCAGGCCTTCGCGTCAAGCGCCAGGAAATCGGAGCGGACCGTCCGGTTCGCCCGCGTCGCGAAGACCGCCATGCCGGCCGCGACGAGAACCGTCACCGCCGCGTAGGCGATCGCGTGGTCGAAGGCCAGGTCGCGGCCGCCGGTCATCAGGCTGCCCACGGCGTTGATGAGCGCGTAGATCGCCGCCCCCATCAACAGGGTGGCGTTCAGCCCGAGGACCATGGGTTCGAGATGCCAGAAGCCCATGGTGAAACGCTCGGCCAGCTTGCCGCGGCGCGGTCCGCCGGTGCTCAAGGTGGCGGTCGAGGCGGTGATCAGGTTCGACACCAGCAGCGTCACCATCGTCATGCTGGCGTCCACCAGCGCATAGATGCCGTCGAAGACGATGGCGAAGGAGCCCGACAGCAGGCCGAACAGGATTCCGGCGCCCGCCAGCAGCACCGTGACGGCGATGGACAGGCGAAGAACCCTCTGCTCGGTGGTCATGCGCGCGCTCCCTTTCCCCCGCCACCCGGCGGTTGCCACGCATTCATGCATAGCGGCCCCGTCGAGACGGCAAAACCGATTTTCCAATCCGGACCGCCAAGCCCTTGCCGGAACCGCCGGCCGCTCCAGGCTCATTCCGAATCGGACCCCGCCGATTCGCCAACCCCAAAGAGGGAGGGTGGACATGACCGTCGTTTCCGAGGTTCTGAACCGCAAAGGCCATAACGTCGCATCGATCCTGCCGTCCGAATCCATCCGGACCGCCGCCCGCACGCTGACCGAGCGGCGCATCGGCGCCCTGGTGGTGTGCGACCGCCGGGGCCGGCTGGCCGGCATCCTGTCGGAGCGCGACATCGTCCGCGCCGTGGCGATGCATGGCGCCGATGCGCTGGACATGCCGGTGGAGGATCTGATGACCCGTCAGGTCAAGACCTGCCGGCCGGAGGATACGATCAAGGACCTGATGCAGATGATGACCCTGCGTCGCCACCGCCATGTGCCGGTGTGCAACGACGCGGGCGACCTTGCCGGGGTGATCTCCATCGGCGACGCCGTGAAGGCCCGCCTGGACGAGCAGGCCCACGAGGTGGCTGTCCTGAAGGATCTTGCATTGGTCCGCTAGAGGCACCCCGGACCTCGACCAAGTCCCCGGACGGGGGAGCCGAAGACCAGGCGCACTCCATGAGGCGAAAAGGCTCCCCCGGTCGCGCGCCGTTTGGCGCTAACACGTCTCCGCGTCCTGAAATCCCAGGGCGGCGTTCGGATATTCGGTAACGCTTCGTTCCCGAACCTTCGGACCCGACATGCCGCGCCGCTACCCGACCCACCTGAAGATCCTGGTCGTCGAGAACAACCCGCTGCTGCTGCGGGCGCTGCGGGATATGCTGGAACATTGGGGGGTCGGTCAGGTCGCCCCGGCCGCCAACGGGCGGGAGGCGATGGAGCTGATGCGCCGCGAGCCCTATGACCTGATGGTCACCGACTGGGTGATGGAACCGGTGGGCGGCGGACAGCTCGTCCGCTGGGTGCGCGGCTCGGCCAGTTGCCTCAGCCCCGACTTGCCGATCATCGTGCTGACCGCCAACGCCGACGTCGCCACCGTGCGCGCCGCCTGGGACGCCGGAGCGGACACCGTCCTCGCCAAGCCGGCCTCCGCCAGCACCATCGCCCGGCGCATCGAAACCGTGCTGACCAACCCACGCCGGGGTGGCCGCTCCCAAGCCGAGGCGGGCGCCGCCAAGCCGACGAACAGCAACACGCCCTCCCCTTCGCACGCGGCGCCGACCCGCCCGGCGATCTCCTCCGTCCCCGCCCCGCTGCGCCTCCCCCCGCCGCCGCCGCGCCTGCCCGGCCCGTCCACAGCGGGAACAGGTCCGCTGCGCTCCACCGACCCGAAGATGGTCCGTCTGGTGCTGGCGCTCGACCGGATGGAAAGGGCATTGGCCAACCCCGACGCGCTGGGCACGCGGCTGCGCCACGCGGTGTCCGACCTGCAGCTGGCCGCCGCCGGCAACGCCGCGGCCACCGCCATCGTCGCGTCGCTGTCCACCTGCATCACCTGGGTGGACCATGACGGAGAAAGCTTCCAGGAGGCGGTGCAGGCCCACATGGACGCCCTGCGCTGGACGGTCAGCATCGGCGGCGGGACGGAGTCCACCGCCGCCCTGCGCGTGATGATCGGCGCCCTGCGCGCCATGGTGCGCAGCCTCAGCCTGCGCGACGGCACCGGCCCCAGCCTGTGGCCGGATGGCGCCTTCGGTGCGCCGGACCACGGGGGCGAGGCTGGCCCCTCCTCCGGTCATTCTCCCCTCCCGCCGGTCTGAAGACGCCCCATATCGGGTAAAGAGCCCCCTCCCTAACCCTCCCCCGCTTCGCAGGGGAGGGAACGGACACCGCTTCGCGGAAGGCACCCTCCCCTGCGAAGCGGGGGAGGGCCGGGGTGGGGGGCAGCGGTCAAACGCATTGGAACGCGAGCGGGAATGTCCCGCTGGAGGGCGATTCCCGCCCGTCCGTTTCACAGCGCTGCGAGCGCCGGACCGTTCCTTGCTTTTTGCAGGAGGGGGTCCGGCACCGGTTGCCGAATAAGACAGCCTTCGTTACCTTTTTGCTTGTCGAACAAACACAAGAAGCGGCGCGGCGAACGCGCCCCGAACAGCGCTTTTCAGGGCGCCACAAAGGGGATGGAACAATGGCTCTCGCAACCGTGACCCTTGACGACAAGTACGCGCTTGAACAGGGGCGCGTGTACCTGACGGGAACCCAGGCGCTGGTGCGCCTTCCGATGATGCAGCGCCAGCGCGATCTTGCCGCCGGGTTGAACACCGCCTGTTTCATTTCGGGGTACCGCGGATCGCCCTTGGGCGGCTTCGACCAGAATTTGTGGAACGCGCGCAAGTTCCTGGAGAAGAACCACATCCGCTTCCAGCCCGGCGTGAACGAGGAGCTGGGCGCCACCGCCGTCTGGGGCAGCCAGCAGGTCGGCATGTTCCCCGGCGCCAAGTACGACGGCGTCTATTCCATGTGGTACGGCAAGGGTCCGGGCGTCGACCGGTCGGGCGACGTGTTCAAGCACGCCAACGCCGCCGGCACCTCGCGCAACGGCGGCGTGCTGGTGCTGACCGGCGACGACCACAACGCCAAGTCCTCCACCTTCCCGCACCAGTCCGAACACGCCTTCATGCACGCGATGATTCCCGTGCTGAACCCGTCGGGCGTGCAGGAGATCCTGGATTACGGCCTGATCGGCTGGGCGATGAGCCGGTATTCCGGCTGCTGGATCGCCATGAAGACGATCGCCGAGACGGTGGACACCTCGGCCTCGGTGACCATCGACCCGCACCGCGTCAGCCCGATCGTCCCCGCCGACTTCGCGATGCCGCCGGGCGGCCTGAACATCCGCTGGCCCGACCCGCCGCTGGAGCAGGAATACCGGCTGATGAAGCACAAGCTGTACGCCGCCCTGGCGTTCGCGCGTGCCAACCGGCTGGACAAGGTGATGGTGTCCTCCCCCCGACCGCGCTTCGGCATCGTCACCACCGGCAAGAGCTATCTGGACGTCCGGCAGGCCTTCGACGAGCTGGGAATCACCGAGGCGATGGCCGCCGACTGGGGCCTCACCGTCTACAAGGTCGGCATGCCCTGGCCGCTGGAGCGCGACGGCGTGCGCCACTTCGCCGAGGGGCTCGACGAGATCGTCGTGGTCGAGGAGAAGCGCGCGGTCATCGAGAACCAGCTCAAGGAGCAGCTCTACAACTGGCACCCCGACGTCCGCCCGAAGGTGGTCGGCAAGTTCGACGAGCACGGCGAGTGGATCCTCCCCTCCGCCGGTGAGCTGTCGCCCGCGCAGATCGCCGTGGTCATCGGGCGCCGGCTGGAGCGCTTCGTCGACAACGAGAACCTGAAGCGCCGCGTCGCCTTCCTGGACGCCCAGGAAAAGCAGAAGGCCCATCAGGCCCGCGTCATCCGCAAGCCGACCTTCTGCTCCGGCTGTCCGCACAACACCTCCACCCATGTGCCGGAGGGCAGCCGCGCGCTGGGCGGCATCGGCTGCCACTACATGGCGACGTGGCTGGACCGCAAGACCGACACCTTCACCCAGATGGGCGGCGAGGGCGTGCCCTGGGTCGGTCAGGCGCCCTTCACCGAGGAGAAGCACATTTTCGCCAACCTCGGCGACGGCACCTACTACCACTCCGGCATCCTGGCCATCCGCCAGTCCATCGCGGCGAAGGCCAACATCACCTACAAGATCCTGTTCAACGACGCCGTGGCGATGACCGGCGGCCAGCCGGTGGACGGCACGCTGACCGTCCAGTCGCTCGCCAACCAGCTCCGCGCCGAGGGCGTGGGCCGCATCGTCGTCGTGTCCGACGAACCGGAGAAGTACGGCATCGGCGACGGCCTGCCCCAGTACACCAACGTCGAGCACCGCGACGACCTGGACCGCGTGCAGAAGGAGATGCGCGAGGTCTCCGGCGTCAGCGTCCTGATCTACGACCAGACCTGCGCCACCGAGAAGCGCCGCCGCCGCAAGCGCGGCAAGATGGTCGACCCGGCCAAGCGCGTGATCATCAACGAGCTGGTCTGCGAGGGCTGCGGCGACTGTTCCGCCAAATCCTCCTGCGTGTCGGTGGTGCCGCTGGAGACCGAGTTCGGGCGCAAGCGTCAGATCGACCAGTCGAGCTGTAACAAGGACTATTCCTGCACCAAGGGCTTCTGCCCCAGCTTCGTGACGGTGGAGGGCGGGCAGCTCCGCAAGCCGAAACCGGTCGAATCGAAGACGGGTGCCGCCAAGGCCGGAGCCGACGCGTCGGACCTGCGCACCCCGACCCTGCCCGCGCTCGACCGGCCCTGGGGCATCTACGTCACCGGCGTCGGCGGCACCGGCGTGGTGACCATCGGCGCCCTGCTCGGCATGGCCGCCCACATCGAGGGCAAGGGCGTCGGCGTGCTCGACATGACCGGCCTCGCCCAGAAGGGCGGCGCGGTGACCAGCCACATCCGCATCGCCGCCACGCCGGAGGACATCCATTCCGTCCGCATCGCGGCGGGCGGGGCCGACGCGGTGGTGGGCTGCGACCTGATCGTCGCCGGGGCGGGCGACGCCCTGTCGAAGATGGCGCACGGCCACACCCGCGCGGTCATCAACACCCACGACACCATCACCGTGGACTTCCTGAAGAAGCCGGATTTCGCGGTGCCGGTGCGCGATCTGGTGGCCGACATCCGCAAGGCCTGCGGCGAGGGTGCGGTGAACGCCTTCGACGCGACCAAACTGGCAACCGCGCTGATGGGCGACAGCATCGCCACCAACCCCTTCCTGATGGGCTACGCGTGGCAGAAGGGTCTGATCCCGATCACCGCCGAGGCCATCCTGAAGGCGATCGAGCTGAACGGCGTGGCGGTCAAGATGAACACCGACGCCTTCAACTGGGGCCGCCGCGCCGCCGTCGATCTGGCCGCGGTGGAAGCCGCCGCCAACCCGCCGCAGGAGCAGGCGGCATCTCATGACCTGTTCATCCTCGACCAGCGCCGCCCCTCGGCCAGCCTGGACGAAACCATCGCCCGCCGCACCGCCTTCCTGACCGACTATCAGGACGCGGCCTACGCCAGCCGCTACCACGCGCTGGTCGACTGGACGCGGCGCGTCGAGGGGCAGAGGCTCCCCGGCTCCACCGCCCTGACCGAGGCTGTCGCCAAGGGCTATTTCAAGCTGCTCGCCTACAAGGACGAGTATGAGGTGGCCCGGCTCTACACCGACACCGGTTTCGTCGAACAGGTCGGGCGCATGTTCGAGGGCGACTACAAGCTGGTCTTCCACATGGCCCCGCCGGTGATGGGCGAGAGCGGCGAGGACGGCGGCGAGCCGAAGAAGAAGCGCTTCGGCCCGTGGATGCTGAAAGCCCTGCGCCTGCTCGCCAAAGGCAAGCGCCTGCGCGGCAGCCCGCTCGACCCGTTCGGCTGGCTGGCCGAGCGCCGCATGGAGCGCCGCCTGATCGCGGAGTACGAAGCGATTATGGGCGAAATCCTGCACGGCCTGACCCGCGACAACCACGCCATGGCGGTGGAGATCGCCCGCCTGCCGCAGGAAATGCGCGGCTACGGCCCGGTGAAGGCCCGCAACGTCGCGGCGGCCAAGGCGAAGGAGGCCGCCCTGCTCGATGGCTTCCGCCAGCCCGCCGCCCCGCAGCCGTTGGCGGCTGAGTAATATCGGCCGCGGCGTGATATCGACCGTCATTGATGATGATCGCCGATATCCGCGCCGACGGTTGGCAACCGCAGAAGCTCTTGATTTTGAAAGGTCAGGATCAAGAGCCGCTGCCGTAGGGCTGCCGCACCTGCGCGCAAGCTGCTCCTGCACGCTCCACCAAGAGCCGACCGCTTTTGGTGGAGCGTGCACATCCATCGCGCGTGCGGGCGAAAAGCCATGCCGTGCCGCCCCTGTCTGGACCACCCATGTCCGGACCACCCATGTCCGGACCTCCTTGGTTAAGGTTGCCCGTCGCCTGACACGTGAACGCCCAAGTTCACGAATCACCATCATGGCCCGTCATCATGGAGCAAGGCGAAGGAGACGGAGATGATCATAATATTCATTGGCGGCCACGGGCGGTGCGACGAAAATCTCTTGTGCAACGTGCCGGAGAAAGTGGCCCTCACTTGGTACGGATGCCAGGGAAACTCGGTGGGGAAAGATTTTTCATCCGCGATCCTCAAGGGCGCCTTCACATCCCCTCTGCCCACGGGGGTGGTGACCACTCCGCTCTGCGAGCATTATTCGTGCGACTCCATTTCCTTGGAGTGCGAGATGCGCGCTCAGGCTTTTCTGGAAGGGCCTTGGGATACCGACACCTACTTGATTCAGGCCCGTCCGGACTGCATCGTTCCACTCAGTGCAATTCTTGCCTATGCCGTGGACAAGTGGAAAGGCCGGCTGATCGAGATCAGATGGGCGGTATGCCGAACCTCTGTCAGAAGAAAATCCTTTGTTGTGCATCGCTTCAACAAAGAAACAAATATGCCGTACAATGAACTCCGCTCGGAAAAGGATCCAGCACCGGTTCCCTGTGAAGTGACGAGCAGCGGCATTCCAATTGAGGAATTTGAAAAGAAAATTTATCTGGAACAATGGAGTTCCGAAAAGAAAACCGTTTCAATCAACGAAACACCCACCATGAAGCAAATGCAGAATATTTTTGGAGGGAGTGCGTCTAAGCAGACCGGATCCTCCAAGGAAAGCCCGCTTTAGTCAGATCGCGGCGCAGCCGGTCCACCGGCTCCGTCCAGTTGCCGAACACGGATTGGCGGTAGAGACGGGCCGTCGGGTACCAGGGCGAATCCGTCCGCCCGTGCATCCAGCGCCATTCCGCCCCCTGGTCGAGCAGCACCGCCACCGGTTTCCCCAGCGCTCCGGCGAGGTGGGCCACGGCGGTGCAGGGGCTGATGACGATGTCCAGCGCCTGGATGGCCGCGGCGGTGTCGGCGAAATCGCGCAGTTCCGCTCCCAGGTCCAGGACCGGTCCGAACGGGGGGCAGCGCTCCAGTTCCGAACGCCCGTGCCCGACCTGGAGCAGGACCGCCGTCACGCCGGGGATACCGGTCAGCGGCCGCACCGCCTCGAACCCCGGCGAGCGCTGGCGGTGGTAGGGAAAGGCGACCGAACCGTGCCAGACCAGCCCCGCCTTCACCCCGCGCAGCCCGGCCAGCCGGTCCGCCCACCGCCGCGCCGCCGCGCCGGGCGCCCGCAGATAGGGAACGGCGGCGGGCACACTGTCCAGGTCGGTGCCCATGCGATGGATCAGGCTCATGATGGGGATATGGACGTCGTGGGCCGGCGGCGGCCCGTCGATCCCGGACAGCTCGTCCACCAGCTCCGACGCGCGGAACAGGGCGAGCAGCCCCTCCGGCCCGTGGAAGACCACGCGCATCCCCTGCGCCCGCAGCAGCGGGGCGTAGCGGATGAACTGGATGGCGTCGCCATGGCCGCGGTCGGCGTGGATCAGCAGCGTCCGGCCCGGCCGGACCCGACCGTCCCAGACCGGCCGGCTGTAGGAGCGCGACGGCGCGAAGGCGGGCAGGCTCAACCGCGCCTCGTAATCCGCCGCCCCGGCGCGCAGGCGCCCGGTGAGCATCCGCAGCGTTCCCCGCCCTGCCCGCGCCGTGTCCATCCCCGGCGCCAGACGCAAGGCGCGCTCGAAGGCGGCCTCGGCCAGGGCGACCGCGTGCCGGCCCAGCCCGGCGAAGCCCAGGTTGGCCCAGGGCTCGGCCGCGGACGGGTCGAGCGCTGCCGCCCGGCGCAGCGCAGCGCGCGCCTCGTCCTGCCGCCACGCCGCCAGCAGCGCCGCCCCCGCCGCCCCCCAGGCGGCGGCCGTGCCGCGCAGCACCGCCAGCCGGGCGAAGGCCTCGGCCGCCGCCTCCGGCCGTTCCGCCGTGCCCAGCGCCTCCGCAAGATTGTTCAGGCTGCGGGCGTGGCCGGGGGCGAGCGCCAGCGCCAGCCGGTAGAGCGCCACCGCCGCCGCCCCATCCCGCGCGCCCAGCCGCAAATCGCCGAGATCGCAGGCAAGATCCGGCGACAGCACGGCGCGGCGCACGGCACCGGCCAGCAGGGCCGACGCCCGGTCCGCCCGCCCCTGTCGCTTGAGGCATTCCGCCTGGCTGCGCGCGTAGGCGGGGTTGTCGGGCGCGCAGGCCGACGCCCTGCGGAAGCGCGCCTCCCCTCCGGCGGGGTCGCCGGCGGAGACGGCCAGAACGCCCAGGATGTTCCAGGCCTCGCCATGGCCGGGGACCAGCGCCAGCGCACGGACGACCCGGCGTTCCGCGCCGGCCCGGTCGCCCCGCTGAAGCGCGGCGGCGCCCGCGCGGAGAAAGTCCATCGCGTCGGTCATGACGGCAGGTCCAGCGCGTTCAGCGCCTCCGCCCAGACTTCGGCGGCGCGGATGGGGTGGAGGTGGTGGTCGCCGGGATTCGGGCTGCGGAACGCCTCGGCGACCAGCCCGCTGTCCGGGTCGGTGATGCGCGGCGTGATGTCGACAAAGGGCAGCCCGCGCGCCGCCGCCTCGTTGCGCAGGCGGGCGTTGTAGCGGTGGGTCAGCTCGGTGCGCTGGCGCAGCGTGGCGGTGACCTCATGCCGGGCGCGGGCGACCTTGCCCCTTGTCTCGCCGTCGCGGATGGTCGGCAGCACCGCCCCGGTCAGCACCAGCGTGGGATAGCCGCCCTCCAGCAGATCATCCACGAAGGCGGCGCAGGCGGCCACCGAGTCCTCCAACTGCCGCTCGACGCAATCACCGTGCCTCTGCGCCCGCCACCAGATGACGAACCCGCAATCGACCTCGCCGAGTTGGATCACAGGAATGGCGTCCGCCTGGGCGGGGAGCAGCGCCTCCTTGAAGAGAGCGACCGCGTGGGTCTGGCTCTCCGGGTTGCGCAGGCCGACCGAGGTCGCTCCGGGGACTGGCAGACAGCGCGCCGGACGGTTGAGCAGACGCAGCGTTGCGGCGACCTCGAAGGCTTGCACGTGGCTGTCGCCGATGAAGTACCAGTCCCGCATGCCCCGTTCCGCGCCGTCACCGGCGCATTGTGGAGCGGCGGCGGGACAAGAGTAAACCGGGAAACGAAAGGCGGAAGGCTATCTCAACGTCACATGATAAAGGGTCGCATCATCCCGACAGGACGTGCGAGGGGCGGTGGGAGCCCCTGGCACAACGGTTCCGTTCCGACCTCAGCTGTCCTTCGGCTTGTGCGTGTCGCTGATCGGCTGGACGCCGGCCGGCGGCTGGTCCTGCTGCGGCTGGGGCTGCTGCTCCTGCTGCTGTTGCTGTTGGGGCTGCGGGTTCTGCTGGGATTGTGGCTCGGGGCGGCGCGGGCCGGCCTTGACGTCGTTGTAGACGGCCTCGGCGACGCGCAGCAGGTCCTCCTTGGACATCCGGCCGGCCAGCGCATAGGCCAGCGGCCCCTCCACCCAGTAGATGGTCGCCACGTCGCCGTTCTGCGAGAAGCCGAACTTCGCCGGGTTGCCGGAGCGCGGGGCGCCGACGAACAGGGTGACGCGCTTGTTCGCCTCGTTCACGTACATGTACTGGGCGCCGGCCCCCAACTCGGTGGGCAGCGACCGCCCGCCGATCAGCCGCAGCCCGACCCCGCCGAGGTCCGGGCCGAACACGTCGCGCCCGACGCGCTTGGACAGCCAGCTGTTCAGCTCGTCCTGGTTGTCGGCGCCAAGCTCGACCTGGAAGCGCTCGTCGGAGGTGTAGAAGCGGTGGGCCTGGGTGGCCTCCTCGGCGAAGGTCTGGAGCGTCTGGCGCTGCTGGACGACCGGCGACTGGTCGACGGCGCCGCGGCCCAGCCAGCCGCCGCCGGCCCCGCCGACGATCAGCATCACCGCCGCGGCCATGCGCACCCAGTGGCGGGCGTGCCAGGGGGCGGCGTTGTCGTTGCCGGGCATGCGCCCGCGCAGCTTGCCCGTCAGCTCCTCGACCGGGCCGCTGGCCGGCTCGCGCAGCACGGGGTCGAAGAGTTCGTGCAGCAACGCGGCCTGGGCGCGGTAATCCTCCGCCCGGCGGGCGGCGTCCGGGTCGTCGGCCAGCCATCGCTCCACGAAGAGCCGGCGTTCCGGAGCCAGTTGCCCATCCACATAGGCGTGCAGTTCGTCGTCCGTTACGCAATGCGCGTTCATCACTTCACCCGCCTGAGAGCCACCGAGCCCTCGTTCGCCAGCTTCGCCCTGACCGCCTCGCGCGCCCGCGAGAGGCGCGACATGACGGTCCCGATCGGCACGCCGAGCGTCTCGGCGACCTCTTCGTATTTCAGGCCCTCCAGCGCGACGAGGAGCAGCACCTTGCGCTGTTCCTCCGGCAGGTCGTCGAGCGCGCGCATCATCTCGCGCAACTCCACACGTTCCTCCTGCCGGGCCGGGGTCACCAGCTTCGACTCGACGCTGTCCACATCGACCTCGTCGGGCCGCGACGCTTTGGAGCGGACCTGATTGACATGGACGTTGTGCAGGATGGTGAAAAGCCACGCCCGCAGGTTCGTCCCCGCCTTGAAGGTGTCGGCGCGCGCCACCGCACGCGTCAACGCCTCCTGCACCAGATCCTCGGCATCCGAACGGTTGCGCAGCAGCGCGCGCGCGTAGCGGCGCAGCGACGCAATGTGGACTTCCAGCTCGACCCCGAACGTGCTCAACCGCGCACCCGATTGTTGCCTCGAAGGCTCCACGGACCGCCGGGTGGCGGATCATGGCACTCCTTCAGGTAGGAACGGGTGGCGCGCCCTCCCAGGGCCGAGCCCCCTCGCAAGGACCCGGTACGCCAGGATGAACGCCCCCCGCTCATCGTTTATTCCAGACTTTGATGCCCGTGCAGCAAAAATTCGGCGGAAAGGTGGCGAGGCCGAAAACCGTCTCCGTTGGAACGCCGGCTTGTGGCATATCGCCGCTGCGCGCGGATAAGCCCTCGAAACCGGTGCGCGGCTTGGCACAATCCACCGCACTGCGTCATCAGGGCGGGGCCATGGCACGCCATCACGACACCATCGAAATCCTGGTCACCGCCCGCCATCTGGAGGCCCAGGGCATCCGCCCGACCACGCGCATGCTGCGGCTGGCGCTGGGCGGCGGCAGCAACGCGGCCATCGCGCAGGCGCTGGCGGTGGAGGAGCTGACGCCGCTGGAGGAACTGATCCGGCGCCGCCGCGACCAGCTCGACCTCGACATCGCCAACGCCCGCCGCGCCCTGGCCGAGTTGGAGGCCGAACAGGCCCGGCTGGACGAGCTGGACGAGTCCCTGACCGCGCTGGTCAAGGCTTAGCCGACAAAGGAAACCCCTCCCCCGGGCCATGCCGGGGAAGGGGCTTCGAACGCGGAACCGGTCAACCGGCCTGATGCGTCTTGGCGTAGCCGAGCGACTGCAGCGCCTCGGCGATCTCCGGCAGGATGCCCGGATCGTCGATGGTCGCCGGGGTCTTGTAGTCCTGGTTGTCGGCGATCTTCTGCATGGTGCCGCGCAGGATCTTGCCGGAGCGGGTCTTCGGCAGGCGCTCCACCACCACGGCGCGCTTGAAGTCAGCAACCGGGCCGATCTGCTCGCGCACAAGCTGCACCACCTCCTTCACGATCTCCTCGTGCGGGCGGGTCACGCCGGCCTTCAGGCAGAGGAAGCCCAGCGGCACCTGTCCCTTCAGGTCGTCGGCGACGCCGATCACCGCGCATTCCGCCACGTCCTTGTGGCTGGCCAGAACCTCCTCCATGCCGCCGGTGGACAGGCGGTGGCCGGCGACGTTGATGATGTCGTCGGTGCGGGCCATGATGTAGACGTAGCCGTCGTCGTCGATGAAGCCCGCGTCGCCGGTCTGGTAGTAGCCGGGATAGTCGGACAGGTAGGACTTCCGGTAGCGGTCATCGGCGTTCCACAGCGTCGGCAGCGTGCCCGGAGGCAGAGGCAGCTTCACGCAGATAGCGCCGATGTCGCCGCGCGGCACCTCCTTGTTCTCGGCGTTCAGGATCTGCACGTCCCAGCCCGGCATGGGGCGGGTGGCGGAGCCGTACTTGATCGGGAAGAGCTGCACGCCCAGCGGGTTGCCGGAGATCGCCCAGCCGGTCTCGGTCTGCCACCAATGGTCGATGACCGGAACGTTCAGATTGTCCTCGGCCCAATGCAGCGTGTCGGGGTCCGAGCGCTCGCCGGCCAGGAACAGGGCGCGGAAGTGCGACAGGTCGTACTTCTTCAGCAATTCGGCGTTGGGGTCCTCGCGCTTGATAGCGCGGAAGGCGGTCGGGGCGGTGAACAGCGTGCCAATCTTGTGCTGCTCGATCACCCGCCAGAAGGTGCCGGCGTCCGGCGTGCCCACCGGCTTGCCCTCGAACACAACGGTGGTGCAGCCGTGCAGCAGCGGGCCGTAGACGATGTAGGAGTGGCCGACCACCCAGCCCACGTCCGACGCCGCCCAGTACACCTCGCCCGGCTCGACGTTGTAGATGTTCTTCATCGTCCACTTCAGCGCCACGGCGTGGCCGCCGTTGTCGCGGATGACGCCCTTCGGCTGGCCCGTGGTGCCCGAGGTGTAGAGGATGTAGAGCGGGTCGGTCGCGGCCACCGGCACGCAGTCCGCCGGTTCGGCCTTGGCGACGGCCTCCGCCCAATCCACATCGCGGCCCTCGACCAGGGTCGCGGTCTCCTGTGGGCGCTGGAAGACGATGACGCTGGACGGCTTGTGCTCCGCCTGCTCGATGGCGGCGTCGAGCATCGGCTTGTACTTGACGACGCGGTTCGGCTCGATGCCGCAGGAGGCCGAGACGATGGCCTTCGGCCGGGAGTCGTTGATGCGGGTCGCCAGCTCGTGCGGGGCGAAGCCGCCGAACACCACCGAATGCACCGCGCCGAGACGCGCGCAGGCCAGCATGGCGACCAGCGACTGCGGGATCATCGGCATGTACAGGATGACGCGGTCGCCCTTCTCCACGCCCTGGGCGCGCAGCGCGCCGGCGAAGCGGGCGACCTGATCCTGAAGTTCGGCGTAGGTGATGGTCTGCACGGTCTTTGTGACCGGGCTGTCGTAGATGATCGCCGCCTGGGCGCCGCGTCCGGCCTCCACATGGCGGTCGACGGCGTTGTAGCAGGTGTTCAGGACGCCGCCGGTGAACCAGCGGTAGAAGGGCGCGTTGCTGTCGTCCAGCACCTTGTCCCAACGCTTGATCCAGGTGATGTCTTCCGCCGCCTCGCCCCAAAATCCGTCGGGATCGGACAGGGAACGGGCGTGGATCTGGTTGTAGCGATCGGCCGAGCTTTGGCTCATGGGGGGCGTCCCTTATATTTTGTTTGGTTCGCGTTTCTCCGCAGCCGCGCAATGAACGTTCACGCAGCGGCCCCAATCTGCGTCAGATCCGCATCGTTTGGCAAACGGCATTCCGGAAGGTGCGGCGGGCTGTCGCACCACTTTGGTGAGTGCTGGGCTCCCTCGCCGCCCCTCAAGCGGGTGTTACTGTTCCAGTTGCAGGAACTCGGCGGCCAGCGCCGCGCCGCAGAAGCCGACGTCCTCGATGTAGGTCTTCGTGTCCGACACCCGCACCCGCCCACAGGGGCGTTGCGCGTTGTGCGTGTCGATGGGCATGACGTGGCCGACATCCTTCAGAAGCACCGTCTCGACCCACAGGGTGTTGGCTCCCGCCGGGGCGAAGCCCTGCCGCACGGCGCGGTCCGGCCAGGAGGGTTCCTGCCCGATGACCACGGGAGCGTCCGTCTTCAAACCATGGAAGGCCGTCCATTGGTTGGTCAGATAGAGGGCGTTCTGCGGGTCCACGGTGCAGTCCGCCGTTCCCTGGACGATCAGCACGCGCGGACGCCCGGCGGGGTGCTGGGCGCGCTGCACCGCCTTCTTCCATTCGCTGTTGTCGTAACCGCCGGAGCGCGCCTTGACCTCGGCGCAACCGCGCGACACGGAGATGCCGCAAAGCGACGCGGCCGACTGCATGCTCTGCGCGCACATCACCGGCACGCCCGCGAACAGCGCCCCGCCGGCGAAGAGCTGGAAATAATCGGCTAGCAAGGTCGCCGCCATCCCTGCCCCCGCCGACAGGCCGGTGACGGACACCCGGTCCGCGTCCACCACCGGGCCGTTGGCGCCCAGCCCCTTGCCGGAGACGACGGCACCGACCATTGAGGCGATGGCCGCCGCCTCGCTCGGCACGAAGCCCTTCAGCGGGCTGTTCAGCCGGTCGGCGAAGTTGAAGCAGCCGAGCGGGTTGCCGTAGCGCCCGAGCCCTCCCGTCCCCACCATGGAGAACAGGTTGTGCTTCTGCGCCGGCAGCAGGGCGACGAAGCCATGGGCGTCGGCCATGTCCTTCCAGCCCGAATCCTCGAAGAAGGTCCGGGCGTCCTGCTCGCAGCCGTGCAGCAGGACCAGCAGCGGCGCCTTGCCCCGCGCCCGCGCGCTGTCCGGCACATAGACCAGGGCCGACAGGGCGGTGCCCTGCGCGTTGTAGCTGCCGGCGGGCAATTCGACAGGGGTGGGTTGAACCGGCGCCGCGGCGACGGGGAGAAGCCACGACAGAACAAAGAATGCCGCGAGAACCGGCTTTCGTAAGCGCACCAACAATGTCATTGCCGTATTCCCCTTTACTCGCCGGAGCTCCGATTCACGCGAAAGCAAATCATCTCACCAGCCTTATAGAAAGCGCGCAACAATCACTTGTGAACCGCTAATTTTTATACATTCCACCCCAGGGCATACTTGCGTATGGCTGCGTTCATTTTTCGCAGAGCGCGACCTCCTGTCCGTCCCCCTTCCCCCTGTCCGACGGCCTTGTCTCTGGCCTATTGGGGACCGGAGCGCTATGGATGGTCCCATGAGCAGCGACCCGCCCGTCTTCGGCATCCGCCCGATCCTAACCGTCGTCCACACCAACGGCGAGCGGCTGATCGTGGCCCGGCTGACCAGTCTCGGCGGGTCCAGCCAGTCCAACCGCTTCGTCCTGCGCCGCGCCGACTTCCGCGCCCCATGGGAGCAGCCGGACAAGGGCTATTTCGGTTATGCGGAGGTCGCCCGCGCGCTCGACGCCAACGGCTGGCGCGGCTGCGCCATCGAGGCGATGCCGACCACCGACCTTGAGGAGCGGCGGACCCGCCAGCTCGCCCGCAAGAAGCTGCACCTGCAATGCGTGGAGGCGGCGATCCGCCGCGCGCAGGAAAGCCAAGCCCCCTGAGCGGGCACCGCAACACAGTCTTCCCCCGAACCCGCGCGGCGCTTATATCCCGTTCCAAGCACAGAACGGCCAAAGCCCAGAATGGCCAAAGCCCAGAACGGAGGGACAGATGACCCGCAGCGCCACCCGGCACCCGATTGGCGATTTCCTTGGCGCTCCCCAGACCACCATGCCCGACACCGCCCTGGCCGCCGCAGGGGACGCGCCGGACCTCGGCGCCCTGCCCTCCTGGGACCTGACGGACCTCTATCCGGGCATGGAGTCGGCGGAACTGAAGGCCGACCTGGAGCGGATGGAGCGCGCCTCTAAGGACTTCTATGAACAATACGCGACCAAGCTCGCCGGGCTGGACGGCAACGCCTTCGCCGCCGCCATCCGCGAGTACGAACACATTGACGAGGTGCTGTCGCGGGTGATGTCCTACGCCGGGCTGGTCTACAACGGCAACATGACCGACCCGACCATCGCCAAGTTCTACCAGTCGGCGCAGGAGCGGGTGAACGGCATCTCCACCCACCTCGTCTTCTTCACGCTGGAGATCAACCGGCTGGAGGACAAGGTGCTGGACGCCAAGCTGAAGGCGTCGAAGGATCTCGCCCGCTACGCCCCCTGGCTGCGCGACGTCCGCCTGTTCCGTGAGCACCAGCTCTCCGACGAGGTCGAACGCCTGCTCCATGAGAAGCATGTGGTCGGGCGCGCCGCCTGGAACCGCCTGTTCGACGAGACGATCGCGTCCTTGCGCTTTCCCATCGGCGGCAAGGAGCTGACCTGCGCGGAGGCGTTGAACCGCCTGTCCGACCGCCGCCCGGAGGTCCGCAAGGAGGCCGGGACGGTGATCGGCCGGGTGATGGGCGACAACATCCGCCTGTTCGCCCTGGTCACCAACACGCTGGCCAAGGACAAGGAGATCGACGACAAGTGGCGCAACTACAAGGCGCCCACGTCGGCCCGCAACCTGTCCAACCGCGTCGAGGACGAGGTGGTGGACGCGCTGGCTGCGGCGGTGAAGGACGCCTACCCGGCGCTGTCCCACCGCTACTACGCGATGAAGGCCAAGTGGTTCGGGCAGGATCACCTGGACTACTGGGACCGCAACGCCCCGCTTCCCGACGACACCGACCGCAGCATCCGCTGGGACGAGGCGCGCGATCTGGTCCTGGGCGCCTATGGCCGCTTCTCGCCGGATCTGGCGGCGCTCGGCAAGCGCTTCTTCGACAACGCCTGGATCGACGCGCCGGTGCGCCCCGGCAAGGCGCCGGGCGCCTTCGCCCACCCCACGGTGCCCAGCGTCCACCCCTATCTGCTGGTCAACTACCAGGGCAAGACTCGCGACGTGATGACGCTCGCGCATGAGCTGGGCCACGGCGTGCACCAGATCCTGGCCGGCGGCCAGGGGCACCTGCTGTCCGACACGCCGCTGACCCTGGCGGAAACCGCGTCGGTGTTCGGCGAGATGCTGACCTTCCGCGCCCTGCTCGACCGCGAGACCGACCCGAAGCGCCGCAAGATCATGCTGGCCTCGAAGGTCGAGGACATGCTGAACACGGTGGTCCGCCAAATCGCCTTCTTCGACTTCGAGCGCCGCGTCCACACCGAGCGCCGCGAGGGCGAACTGACGGCGGAGCGGCTGGGCGAGATCTGGATGGCGGTGCAGACCGAAAGCCTCGGCCCGGCGCTGCGCTTCGACGAGGGCTACCGGAACTACTGGTCCTACATCCCGCACTTCATCCACTCGCCCTTCTACGTCTACGCCTACGCGTTCGGCGACTGCCTGGTGAACTCGCTCTACGCGGTCTACCAGGAGTCGGAGAAGGGCTTCGCGGAGAAGTATCTGGCGATGCTGTCGGCGGGCGGCACGCTGCGCCACCAGGAGCTTCTGGCCCCCTTCGGGCTGGACGCCAGCGATCCGGCCTTCTGGCAGAAGGGGTTGAACGTCATCCGCGGCTTTGTTGACGAGCTGGAAAATCAGTCCTGACCGGGTTTTCTTGACGGACGTCAAGAATCCATAATCGGGGGATGGGTATGGTGGCCTCCAACGATCCCTTCGGAGAGCACCATGCCCACCCTCTCGATCCCCGCCTGGAGCCCGTCCCTGGAAGTCGGCAACGCCATCATCGACGCCGACCACAAGGAAACCATCGAGCTTCTGGCCGAAGCCGCCAAGGCTCCCGACGCCGACCTGCCCGCCCATTTCACCGCCTTCGCCCAGCACCTCCGCGACCATCTGGCCCGCGAGGAGGAGCTGATGCACCAGTACGGCTTCCCGCCGACCCCCATCCATGTGCACGAGCACAACCGCGTCCGTCTGGAACTGGAAGGCATCGCCAAGCGCATGGCCGCCGGCAATCTGGCGCTGGTCCGCGGCTACCTCACCGAGGTCGTGCCGGAGTGGTTCATCAACCACAAGAACACCATGGACAGCGCTACCGCCGCCTGGATTCGCAGCCAGGGCGGCTGATCCACCGCCCCTCACCGTCAAAGCCGCAAAAAACACCGAATTGAGGGGTGGCTCCGTCCGGAAGAACACCGGAGGGAGTCCTTTCCCGGATGGCCTGTGCAGGGGTGACAATTTACCCTTGTTGCGCCAATCCGCTCCGGATATTCGCGAAAATTGCTGCTTTGACGTGGGAGGTGCTTGATGGGCGATTTCACGCTTCGCACCGCCGACCGGCGGGACGCGACCCTTTCCGAGGACGCCGTCAACGATCTTGCCGCCCGTCTGCGCGGCCCGCTGCTGACCCCGCAATCGCCGGGCTATGACGAGGTCCGGACGATCTGGAACGCCATGATCGACCGTCGGCCCGGCCTGATCGCCCGCTGCGCCGGCGCCGCCGACGTCATGCAGGCGGTGCGCTTCGCGCGGGAGAACGGGCTGCTGGTCTCCGTGCGCGGCGGCGGTCACAACATCGCCGGCAATTCCCTGTGCGACGGCGGTCTGCTGATCGACCTCGGCGCCCTGCGCTTCGTCCATGTCGACCCGATCAGCCGGACGGCGCGGGTGGCGCCCGGCGCCACGCTGGGCGACCTCGACCGGGAAACGCAGGCCTTCGGGCTGGCCGTGCCGGTCGGCATCAACTCGACCACCGGCATCGCCGGGCTGACGCTGGGCGGCGGATTCGGCTGGCTGACCCGCAAGTATGGGCTGACGGTGGACAATCTGCTGTCCGCCGACGTGGTCACCGCCGACGGCCGATTCCTCAGGGCCGGCGCAGACGAGAACGCCGACCTCTTCTGGGCCATCCGCGGCGGCGGCGGCAACTTCGGCGTCGTCACCTCCTTCACCTTCCGCCTGCACCCCGTGGGACCGATGGTGTTCGCCGGGCTGGTCGTCCATCCCTTCGCCGGGGCCGGCGACCTGATGCGCCGCTACCGCGACGCCACGGCGGCCCTGCCCGACGAGGCCACCGCCTGGATGGTGCTGCGCAGGGCGCCGCCCCTGCCCTTCCTGCCGCCGGACGTGCATGGCAAGGAGGTGGTCGTCATGCCCGTCATCTGCGCCGGAGACGACGAGGCGGCGGCCCGCAAGGCGCTGGAACCGGTGCTGTCGCTGGGCACGCCGGTCGGCGAGCATGTCGGCCTCATGCCCTACGCGGCGTGGCAGGCGGCCTTCGACCCGCTCCTGGTGCCGGGCGCACGGAACTACTGGAAATCGCAGAACTTCACCGGGCTGGAGGACGGGCTGATCGACCTGCTCGTCGAGGAGGCCGGACGTCTACCCTCCGACCAGTGCGAGATTTTCGTCGGTTTGCTCGGCTCGGCGGCCAACCGCGTGCCGGCGGACGCCACCGCCTACCCGCACCGCGACGCCCTCTTCGTCATGAACGTGCACGCGCGCTGGAACACCCCGCCGGAGGACAGCGCCTGCATCCAATGGGCGCGCGGCGTTTCCGACCGGACCGCCCGCTACGCCACGGGCGGGGTCTATGTGAACTTCGTCACCGACGACGAGCAGCGCGTCCAGGCCGCCTATGGGCCGAACTACGAACGCCTGCGCACGCTGAAGGCCAAATACGACCCCGGCAACCTCTTCTGCGTGAACCAGAACATCGCGCCGAGCGGATGAGTCCGGTGATCCTGCGGAACGGTGGCGCCATCCCACGCAAGCGGGTTACAGTGTCACCAATCCCCAGGAGAGCGAAATGGGCAAGATCGTCAGGCTCGAAATCGACGAAGCGCTGCACGCGACTCTGACCGAACGCGCCGCGATCAACGGACGCTCGGTCGAGGAGGAAGTCGGTGCCATCCTGTCGCAGGCCGCACGCCCCGGCCGTGCGGCGCTCATTGAGGAACTCCAGCGGGAGCAAGACGAACTTGCCCGCAAGTACGGTGTGCTTCCCGACAGCACGCCGCTGATCCGTGAATGGCGCGACCGGTGAGCGTGGCGGGCCAAGCGGTCGTCGTAGACGCCAGTGTCGCCGTGAAATGGATCATCAGGGAAGACGCAAGCTCAGACGCACTTGCGTTCCTTGCCCAGGAAAGGCCGCTGCTGGCGCCCGATATTCTGCTCATCGAAGTGGCTGCGGCGCTCGCCAAACGCGTCCACACGGGCACTTTGGAGACGTCGGATGCCGACACGCTCTTGGGCCGCCTGCGTGGATTGGTCGCCCAACTCCCGCTGACGCTGACTCCGGCGGTGGATGTGGCGGAGCGTGCGCTCGACCTCAGCGGCACACTTCGGCATCCCTTGGTCGATTGCCTCTATCTGGCTCTCGCTTGGTCGAAGAACGCGGGACTGGTGACCGCTGACCGCAAACTGGCGGAAGTTGCCGCCCGAAGCGGATTGCCGGGCCTGGTCCGGATCGGCCCCGCCACCTGAGGCGACGCCAGGGGACTCGCCTTTCGGCCTCGCCGCACCCACCTATTCGGCATGCCGAACACGGATGAGAACAGGCTGGGCGGCCGGATCGCGCGGTATGCGCGGGTCGGGACCGCCGTGGGGGGCCTTGCGGCCCGTTTCGCCGGAGAACGGGTGCTGGGCATCCCCCTGGAACGGGATCGCCACGCCGCCGAACTGCGCGCCGCGCTGGGCGGGCTGAAAGGTCCGCTGATGAAGGTGGCGCAACTGCTGTCCACCATCCCCGACGCACTGCCCCGCGAGTATGTGCAGGAGCTGTCTCAGCTCCAGGCCGACGCGCCGTCGATGGGCTGGCCCTTCGTCAAGCGCCGCATGGCAAGCGAGTTGGGTCCCGCCTGGCACAAGCGCTTCCGGCACTTCGAACAGACAGCGGCGGCGGCGGCCTCGCTGGGGCAGGTGCACCGGGCCGTCGGGCTGAACGGGCAGAACCTCGCCTGCAAGCTCCAGTATCCGGACATGGCCTCCGCCGTGGAGGCGGACCTGCGCCAGCTCGGCCTGATCTTCGCCATCTTCGAGCGCACCGACAGCGCCATCTCCACCAAGCAGATCCAGGCGGAGATCGGCGCCCGGCTGCGCGAGGAGCTGGATTACGAGCGCGAGGCCAAGCACGCCCGCCTCTACCGCGCCATGCTGGCCGACACCTCCGGCGTTCATGTGCCGGCGGTGGTGCCCGACCTCTCCACCCGGCGCCTGCTGACGCTGGAATGGGTGGAGGGGCGCAAGATCCTGGACTTCGTCAAGGACCATCCGGACGCCCGCGACGCGCTGGCGATGAACATGTTCCGGGCTTGGTACGTGCCCTTCTACGGCTACGGCATCATCCACGGCGACCCGCATCTGGGGAACTACACGGTGCGGCCCGACCGCGGGATCAACCTGCTGGATTTCGGCTGCATCCGCGTCTTCCCGGCCCGCTTCGTGAAGGGGGTGATCGATCTCTACGACGCGCTGCAGACCGGCAACCAGGACAAGGCGGTGGAGGCCTACCGCACCTGGGGCTTCGCCAACCCGACCAAGGAGCTGGTGGACGTTCTGAACATCTGGGCGCGCTTCGTCTACGCCCCGATCATGGACGACCGCAGCCGCCGCATCGAGGAAACCAACTCCGGCCATTACGGCCGCGAGACCGCCGCCAAGGTCCATGCCGAGCTGCGCCGCGTCGGCGGGGTGGAGGTGCCGCGGGAGTTCGTCTTCATGGACCGCGCGGCCATCGGGCTGGGCTCCGTCTTCCTGCATCTCCAGGCCGAGGTGAACTGGTACCGGCTGTTCCAGGAGATGATCCAGGGCTTCGACGTGGACGTCCTGCACGCCCGCCAGACCGCCGCCCTGACCGCCCAGGCCCTTCCTTTGCCCGAATGAACCCCGACTCGTAATGCTTCCCCCCTCCCACCGCTTTGGTCTATACGAGCGGCTCCCATGAAGACCGCCGATTTCGACTTCGACCTTCCGCCGGACCGCATCGCCGAGCATCCGGCCAAGCCGCGTGACGCCGCCCGTCTGCTCGACGTGGCGGAGCGTCTGCACGACCGCACCGTCCGCGACCTGCCCGCCCTGCTGGAGCCGGGCGACCTGATGGTCGTCAACGACACCCGCGTCATCCCCGCCCGGCTGGACGGCCGGCGCGGCGAGGTGCGGGTGGAGATCACGCTCCACAAGCGCGAGGGTGAGCGGGAATGGGCGACCTTCGCCCGTCCCGGCAAGCGGCTGAAGCCCGGCGACGTGATCGCCATCGCCGAGGATTTCGCGGCGGAAGTCGTCGCCAAGGACGGGATGGAGGTGCGCCTGCGCTTCTCCAAGGGCGGGCCGGCGCTGATGGAGGCGCTGCACCGCCACGGCCGGATGCCCCTGCCCCCCTACATCCGGCGCGAGGCGGACGAGCAGGACGCGGCGGACTACCAGACCGTCTTCGCCGCGCGCGAGGGCGCCGTCGCCGCCCCCACCGCCGGGCTGCACTTCACGCCGGAGCTTCTGGCGGCGCTCGACGCGCGCGGCATCCGCCGCGTGCCGGTGACGCTGCATGTCGGGGCCGGCACCTTCCTGCCGGTCAAGGTGGACGACATCGCCGAGCACCGCATGCACAGCGAGTGGGGCGAAATCTCCCCTGAGACCGCCGAGGCCATCAACGCCACCCGCGCCGCGGGCGGGCGGATCGTCTCGGTCGGCACCACGGCGCTGCGCATCCTGGAGACGGCGGGGTTGGACGACCGCAGCATCCGGGCCTTCAGCGGCGACACCGACATCTTCATCACCCCCGGCTACCGCTTCAAGATCGTGGACCTTCTGGTGACCAACTTCCACCTGCCCCGCTCCACCCTGTTCATGCTGGTCTGCGCCTTCGCGGGCATGGACAGGATGAAGGCGGCCTACGCGCACGCCATCGGCCAGAACTATCGTTTCTTCAGCTACGGCGACGCGTCGCTGCTCCGGAGGGTGTGATGACCGGGATCGGGTTCGAGCTTCTGAAGACCGACGGGCGCGCCCGGCGCGGGCGGGTCTCCACCGCGCACGGCGTCATCAACACGCCGGCCTTCATGCCCGTGGGCACCGCCGCCACCGTCAAGGCGATGACCAGCGACGCGGTCAAGTCCACCGGCGCGGAAATCCTGCTGGGCAACACCTACCACCTGATGCTGCGCCCCACGGCGGAGCGCGTCGGGCAGTTGGGCGGCCTGCACCGCTTCATGAACTGGGACAAGCCGATCCTGACGGACAGCGGCGGCTTCCAGGTCATGTCCCTGTCGGACCTGCGCACCATGACCGAGGAGGGGGTGACCTTCAAATCCCACCTCGACGGGAGCAAGCACCATCTGACGCCGGAACGCTCGATCCAGATCCAGCATCTGCTGGACAGCAACATCACCATGTGCCTGGACGAGTGCACCCCCTTCCCGGCGACGGAGGCCCAGGCCGCTTCCTCCATGCGCCTGTCGATGCGCTGGGCCAAGCGCAGCAAGGACGCCTTCGTCGAGCGGCCCGGCTACGGCCTGTTCGGCATCGTCCAGGGCGGCGTCTACGCCGACCTACGGGCGGAGAGCGTGGCGGCCCTGTCCGACATCGGCTTTGACGGCTACGCCATCGGCGGGCTGGCCGTGGGCGAGGGCCAGGAGACGATGTTCACCGTGCTCGACTTCACCGAACCGCTGATGGTCAAGGAGCGCCCGCGCTACCTGATGGGCGTCGGCCGTCCCAGCGACCTGATCGGTGCGGTGCGGCGCGGCGTCGACATGTTCGACTGCGTGATGCCCACCCGCTCGGGCCGCACCGGTCAGGCCTTCGTGCGGCGCGGCACCATCAACATCCGCAACGCCCGCCACGCCCACGACGAGCGCCCGCTCGACGAGGAGTGCGGCTGCCCGGCGTGCCGCAACCACAGCCGCGCCTATCTGCACCACCTGTTCAAGGCGGGCGAGATGCTGGGGCCGATGCTGCTGACTTGGCACAACCTGCATTACTACCAGGACCTGATGGCCGAGCTTCGGCAGGCCATCGAGGACGGCCGCTTCGACGAGGTCGCGGGCGCGCTGGAGGCCCGCCTGAACGAGGGCGACATCCCGGCCACCGAAGACCCGCTGGCCCACCTGAAGGTGAAGCCGGCCAAGCCGGCGAAGCCCGCCAAGAAGGAATCCGCCGATGTCTGAGAACATCTACGCCGGCCTGACCCAGCTCGGCGGCGCCACCGTCCAGCCGAAGACGCCGGAGGAGGCGGTGCTGGAGCGCGTGCCGAATCCGAACCCCGGTGAGAACTACGTCGTACGCTTCACCGCGCCGGAGTTCACCTCGCTCTGCCCGATCACCGGCCAGCCGGACTTCGCCCATCTGGTCATCGACTACGTGCCGGGCGAGTGGCTGGTGGAGTCGAAGTCGCTCAAGCTGTTCCTGACCAGCTTCCGCAACCACGGCGCCTTCCACGAGGCCTGCACGGTCGGCATCGGCAAGCGTCTGGTGGACGAGCTGAAGCCGGTGTGGCTGCGCATCGGCGGCTATTGGTACCCGCGCGGCGGCATCCCCATCGACGTGTTCTACGCCACCGGCGAACCGCCGAAGGGCGTGTGGATTCCGTCGCAGGACGTCCAAACCTACCGCGGCCGCGGCTGATCCGGGAGTGTAACCCTCCCAAATCCCCTCTCCCCTCTGGGGAGAGGGCTAAGCGATCAAGCCATCACCATGTCCGACCCCACCACCTCCACCCGTGAAGCGATCCGCGACCGCGCCCTGTCGCTGGGCTTCGACGCGGTGGGTTTCGCGCGGGCGGAGCTGGGTCCGGAGGCTAGGGAACGGCTGGCCGAATTCCTGCGCCAGGGCCGGCACGGCGACATGGGCTGGATGGACGACAAGGCCGACCGTCGCGTCCATCCCCAGGCCCTGTGGCCGGAGGCCCGCACCGTCATCGCGCTCGGCACCAGCTACGCCCCGGCGGAGGACCCGCGCGCCCTGCTGGAGCATCCCGACCGCGGCATCGTGTCGGTCTATGCGAAGAACCGCGACTATCACGACCTCATCAAGGGCCGGCTGAAGACGCTGGGCCAATGGATCGCCCACCGCTTCAAGGCGGAGCTGAAGGTCTTCGTCGACACCGCCCCGGTGATGGAGAAGCCGCTGGCCGAGAAGGCCGGACTGGGCTGGCAGGGCAAGCACACCAACCTCGTGTCGCGCACCCACGGCTCCTGGCTGTTCCTGGGCGAGGTCTACACGACGCTGGAGCTGCCACCGGACCCGCCGGGGGTGGACCGCTGCGGCCAGTGCCGCCGCTGCCTGGACGCCTGCCCCACCGCCGCTTTTCCCGCCCCCAACCAGTTGGACGCGCGGCGCTGCATCTCCTACCTGACCATTGAGCACAAGGGGCCGATCCCCGAGGAGCTGCGCCCGCTGATGGGCAACCGCATCTACGGCTGCGACGATTGCCTGGCCGCCTGCCCGTGGAACAAGTTCGCCAGGCGCTCGCGCGAGGCGGCCTTCCTGCCGCGGGCGGAGCTGACGGCGCCGCGGCTGGCCGATCTGGCGCAGTTGGACGACGCGGGGTTCCGGCAGGTGTTCAGCGGCTCGCCGATCAAGCGGATCGGCCGCGACCGCTTCGTGCGCAACGTGCTGGTGGCCCTGGGCAACAGCGGCGACGCCCGCCACGCCGCGGTGGCCGAGTGGCTACTCGAGGACTCCAGCGAGGTGGTGTGCGACGCCGCGGGCTGGGCGCTGGGCCGGCTCAGGAGCGCGCAGAGCCCTTCAGGCTGAGCCAGAGCAGGCCGCCGGGCAGCGACGACAGGGTGACCGACAGGCCGATCATCAGCGACAGAGCCAGCGCGTCGGTGGCCCCGAGACCGTAGAGCGCGAAACCGGCGACGAAGGCTCCCTCCCGCACGCCCCAGCCGTTCAGCGAGATCGGCAGGGCCGCCGCGAAGATGGTCATCGGCACCACGGCCAGCGCGTCCAGAACCCGCACGGGAATGCCCAGGGCCTGGGCGTAGGCGATCACCGCGAACACGGTGCACAGATGCACCGCCGCGCTGTGCAGCAGCCCGGCCAACGCCGCGCGGCCGAGCAGCGCCACGCGCAGGCGGGCCACCTGCGCCTGCGCCGCCCGCACCGGCGGGCGCAGCAGGACGTCCGGCAGCGGCAGGCGGTCCGCCTGGAGCCCAACGACCATGGCGACCGCGAGCAGCAGGACCGCCGCCGGCCCGGCCCAGGCAACCGCGGGCGGCGCGGTGGCGACCAGATGCGGCAGGCCGAGGAACAGCAGCAGGATGCAGCCGACCAGCGCCAGCAGCCGGTCCAGAACCAGCGCCAGCACCACGGCGGCGGAGGACGCGCCGCCCCGGTAGGTCAGCCAGCCGCGCACCACGTCGCCGCCCAGCGCGCCCGGCAGCACCTGCCCGAAGAACAGGCCGGTGAACATCAGCCGCATCGCCAGCCCGTGCGAGACCCGCTCGCCGGCGGCCCACAGGGAGTCGCGCCAACGCTCGGCCGCGCAGACCACCGACAGAAACTTGGCCAGGAAGCCGGCGGCCAGCCAAGCCGGGTCCGCTCCGGCGACCCGCGCCAGCAGGGCCGGCCAGTCGGCCTTGGCGCCCAGCACGCCGAGAACCGCCAGGGTCACCGCCAGCTTGGCGAGCAGCATCAGGCGTCCACCCGGCTTTCCGGCGGGCAGGGTGACCGCATCGGCGGGCATGGCGCTGGCGTCCTGTCTGCTCAAATCCTTCATGGCTCCTGCAACATGATCGGCGGCACACTAGCGGTTCGGCGGAAGAGCATCGATCGCCGCCAGCACGCCGGCCACGTCCATGTCGGCGAAGGACGGACGGTGGTGGACGACCATGCGCGGCCCGTTGGCGTGGATGGGGATGGAGGCGTCGCAGAAAAGGCCCAGCACGGGACCGCCGACGGCCGCGACCAGATGGGTGGGGCCGGTGTCGTTGCCAACCGTCGCCCAGGCCCGGCGGGCCAGCCCGGCGATTTCCGGCACGCCGGTGCGGCTGGTCAGGTCCACCGCCTGCGGACAGGCGTCCACAATGGCCCGGGCGAGGTCCGCCTCGATGGCGGTGCCCAGCACGACCGGCGTGATGCCGCGCGCGGCCAGCGCACGCGCCAGTTCGCCGTAGCGCTCCACCGGCCAGCGCTTGTCGGGGCGTCCCGGGGAGGAGCCGGGGATCAGCAGGGCGTAGGGCGCGGCGATGCCGAACCCGCCGGTGTCGGCATCGAGCCAGGACAGGTCCGGCACCGCGTCGGGCACGATTCCGAAGGGCGCCAACTGCCGGGTGTAGCGCTCGATCACCGGCACCTTGCGCCGCCCCGGATACTTGTCGCGGTTCGAGGCGCCCCAGGCCGTGCCCGACCATTCCGGCCACGGACCGGGGGCGAGCAGCCAGAAATAGCGGTCGGTGCGCGGCTGCGCCTGGAGATCGTAGACCCGGTCGAAGCGCCCGGCGCGCAGCAGGCGGCGAACCCGCCGATAGGCGCCGATGGAACGGCCGCGCGGGTCCTCCAGAACCTCGTCGAACAGGCCGCTGAGGCGGGCGAGCGGGGCCAGGGACGGCAGGGTCAGCAGCGCGAGATGATCGGCGGCGTGATGCCGCCGGATGGCGGAGAAGGCGGTCTGGGCCAGGAAGAAGTCGCCGAAGGCCCCCAGCTTGATGATCAGGATGCGGCGGCGGCCGTTGCCGAACGTTCCCGTCATTCGCCCCCCACCGGGGTGCGGGCGGCCAGCCGGAGCATCAGGCCGGCGGCCAGCATGCCGCCCATCCACCACGCCTGCCAGATCCCGTAGGCCGTGCTCGCCATCGCCAGCGCCGACGCGAAAAGGGCCAGCGCGAAGGGTTGCAGGCGCCGCTCCATCCGGCCGGTGCCGAGCAGGAGCAGCAGGGCCGCCGCCAGAGCCAGCGCCGCCCCGACCGCGCCGAGCTCCAGCCAGACCTGGAGGAAGGCGTTGTGGGGATGCAGCGGCAGCAGGCTGTCGGTCAGCGTGCCGAAACGCGACACCGCCCCGTCCGGGTCGAGCGCCCGGGAGGCGTCGATCCCCTGCCCGAAGACAGGGGTTTCCAGCGCCCGGCCGGCGGCCATCCCCCAAATCTCGACGCGGTGCTGGGCGGATCGGAACAGCCAATCGGCGCCGTCCAGATTCAGCACGCGGTCGAACAGCAGCACCAGCGGAAGCACGAAGGTGAAGGCGATGCCGAGGACCGCGGCGAGCGCCCCGCGGACCAGCCGCGGCGACCAGACGGCCAGCGCGAAGGCCACCCCGCCGGCGGCGATCCCCAGCATGGCCGACCGGCTGGTCAACAGCAGGCAGGCGCCGGCGAAGACCGCGGGAAGCACGAAGGCCAGCCCCCGCCGTCCGGCCCGGTCGAGCGCCATCGCCGCCGGCCAGACCAGCAGGCAGAGCAGCACCGCCGTCCGCTTCGGCACGTTGCTTTCGGCGATCTCGGCGTTGGCGGGCACATGGTTCCACCAGCGGTGCAGCGGGAAATCCAGCGCCGCCTCCACCGTGAACAGAAGCACGCCGGCGAAGACACCCAGAAGGAACAGGCCGGTCAGGCGGCGCGCCTCCACCGCCGGCAGCGAGGACAGCCATGCCCCGCCGGCCAGCGCGCCGAGACCGACATAGCCGATTTCCACCACCGTCAGGCCGGCGCGCGGCGACGGGCTCCACAGGATGGACAGGGTGGCCAGCGCCAGGAAGGCCAGGACGACCGCCGTGCCCGGCATCGCCCGCTGAAGCCGCCCCAGGGCGCCGCGGCGGAGCAAACCGGCCAGCGACAGACCGGCGATCAGGATGACCCACACCGGCAGGCCGCGCGGCGCCATGGCGGCCAGCGGACCGAGCAGAGCGACGAGCAGACCGGCCGTTCCCGCAAGAATCGCGTCGGGAATTCCCCGTGTGGAATCGCGCTGTGACAAGGGGAAGGCCATGAGGTCTCACGTCCGTGGGGCACGGCGCGGCTTAACAGATGCCCCGCGCGAAAGCAACGGGGACGGGACGGGCGAAAATTCGGCCTCGTCCCCCTCCCCCCGCGGGCCCGCTCCCCGGATGGACGTCCGTCAGGCGGTCCGCACCTTGTTGAGGAAGCCCTGCACCTCGGACCGCAGATGCTCGGCCTGCCGGGTCAAGGTGCGGCTGGCGTCCAGAACCGCGTCGGCGGCTCCCCCGGTCTTGGTGGCGGCGTTGGTCACCTCGGCGATGTGGTGCATCACCTCCTGCGTGCCCTCGGCGGCCTGGTTGACGTTCTGGGCGATCTCGCGGGTGGCGAGCCCCTGCTGCTCCATGGCGCGGGCGATCTCGGTCACCGTGCTGCTGATGGTGCCGACCGCGTCGGAGATGGTGCGGATGGCGCCCACCGCCCCGCCCGTCGCCGCCTGCATCTGCGCCACCTGGCTGGAGATCTCCTCGGTCGCCTTGGCGGTCTGCCCGGCGAGGTTCTTCACCTCCGTCGCCACGACGGCGAAGCCCTTTCCGGCCTCCCCGGCGCGCGCCGCCTCGATGGTGGCGTTGAGCGCCAGCAGATTGGTCTGCTCGGCGATCTCGCCGATCAGGTCGACCACCTGCCCGATGCGCTGGGCGGCCTCGGCCAGCCCTTCGACGATGCCGTTGGTCTCGGTCGCCTTGGCCGCCGCGCCGACCGCCACCTGGGAGCTGCTGTTGAGCTGACGGGAAATCTCGGCGATGGAGGAGGACAGCTCCTCCGCCGCCGCGGCGACGGTCTGCACGTTGCTTGACGCCTGTTCCGACGCCGCGGCGACGGCGCTCGACTTGGCGGTGGTCAGGGCCGCGTCCGACGACATCTCCTGCGCGTCGCGGCCGAGGTTGCCGGCGGATTCAGTCAGCGACTGGACGACGCCCGACACCGCCTGCTCGAAGCCGTTGGCGAACTCGTTCATG
The DNA here is from genome assembly GCF_007827815.1 of Azospirillum brasilense. Lineage (GTDB taxonomy): Bacteria > Pseudomonadota > Alphaproteobacteria > Azospirillales > Azospirillaceae > Azospirillum > Azospirillum brasilense_C. The sequence goes on along the minus strand of NZ_VITH01000007.1, from coordinate 62,512 downwards.
GTGCGGCGGCGGTCGGCGTCGATCTGCCGGCGCATCTCCTCCCGCTCGCCCTCCATGCGCTGCATCTCCAGGGCGTTCTCCTTGAAGACGCTGAGCGCCTCGGCCATGGCGCGCAGCTCGTCCTTGCGGCTGCTGCCGGGGATGTCCACCGTCAGGTCGCCCTCGGCCAGCCGCCCCATCGCCTTGGTCATGGCGTGCATCGGGTGGGTGATGGCGCGGTCGATGATCCACGCCATCAGCACGCCGAGCGCCAGCGCCACGGCGGCGCCGATGATGATGATCAGCTCCGCCCCGCTGCGCCCGTTCTCGCGGTCGTCGCGCTGGATGGAGACGAGACGGGCCACCTGCTCGCTGACGTCGCCGGCCGCCTTGGCCATGGTCTTGGAGGCGGTGCGCTGGTTCTCGCTGGTGGTGACCAGGGCGGCGAACTCCCGGTCGAAGGCCTGGGCCGCCTCGGTGATGGCGGCGATCAGGGCGCGCCCTTCCGAATCGACGAGCACGGCGCCGGCCTGGGTGGCGAGCGCCAGCGTCTCCTTGACCGCGCCATGCACCCGGTTGCGGGGCTCCTCGCCGTTCATCAGGATGAAGTCACGCTGCCCCAGCATGGCGGACTGCGCGCCCTGGATCAGGCGCATGGCGATGCCGCGCAGCTGGACGGCCTCGTTCACCTCGCTCTGGGCGAAGTTCGCGGCCTCCTGGAGCGCGCTGGAGACCATCGCCTGGTTCTCCTGCATCTCGTGGGCGAGGTTCTGGATTTCCTGGGCGTGGCGGTCCAGCGCCTGGATGCGGCCGCTGGCCGACTCCCCGGCGCCCTCGGTGCGGGTCTGATCGAACACCATGCGGTAAGCGCCGGCGATGGTGACGATCCGCTGGGCCAGCTCCTCGTCGTTGGTGCCGACGAGGTCCTTCTCGATGGCCTCGGCGTTCGCCAGCAGCGCCGCGATGGCCTCCCCGGCGGCCGCCATCGTGGCGGGGTTGCGGGTGTGAGCGAAGTCGGACTGCAGGCGCCGCGCCTCCAGCACCATCTCGATCAGCCGGTCGGCGCGGTCGGAGGTGTCGCGGCTCTGCCGCACGGCGTGCTCCGCGTCCTTCAGGCTGACCATGTTCTGGTCGTAGCGGTCGGACTGCTGCGTGCCGATCTTCTCCGCGATCTCCCGCAGGGCCTGGGCGCGCGTCTCCATGCTCTGGGTACGGGCGCGGGCCTCCTGGTCCTGGGCGACGAAGTTGGCGAAGGCGCTGCGGTAGCCGGCGATGCCGGCCAGGATCTCGTCGACCAGCCGGACGCTGCCGGCGTCCTCCAGCGCGGACCGCGTGCCCTGCGCCTCGTCGCGCAGCCGGTCCAACATGCCGGGCACATTGTCGGCAGCCTTGGAGTCGCGCTCGGTGACGAAGCGGGCTTCCTCGATCCGCACGGTTTTCAGCCGGGCGTCCAGTTCGGCGGTGTGGGCCGCCAGATCGACGCGTCCCGCGTAGGTGCGCAGGCTGTTCCAACCAACGAACGCCACGCCAACCGTCATCAGAAGGACCGCCGCAAAACCGAGCGCAATCCGCGTTCCAATCGTCATGAAATCGGGCTCCCCCGGATCGTACGGCCTTGTTCGCCGGCCGTCGTCATGCCTTTGTCATTAAGGGATACAGCAGAAAGGGTTAATTTCTGGTTTGATAAACGCAACTGGTAACACCGCTTCAGAACCGGTCCGGCATCCAGGGCGCCGGCCCCGAGAAAAACCGCGCCGCCAGCGCCACCGCGTCTTCACCGCCGCGCAGAAGACCAACCTGTCGGAGAACATGCGGCCCCTTATGCCCGCTGTAGAGGCTGGCGAGGGCGCCGATGGACAGCGACAGCACCGCGTCGTCCGTCGTCCCACCCGCCTTTTCCGCTCTGTTCGGCGTCCTCCGCAACGGGCGCACGGACGCGTTCCCCTCGGACAGCCGCAACCGGAAGCTGCCGGAATTCTCCGGAATCAGCGCGTCCGACACCTCCAGGATCAGCTCTCCCGCAACCCCAGGCGGGTATCCGCGGCTTTCCAGGGCGCGCGGCAGGTCGAGAATGCGCAACAACCATTCGTCGCACGCGTCGGCGCGCACCCCACGCTCCGGCGCCAGCAGAACCAGCGGATCGTCCGGTCCGCCGCGCCACGTCACGCGGTCGACCTGCGCCCGGTAACCGGCCAGGAAGCCCTGCACCAGCCGCACCGCCCGCGGGCTGAGGAGGCAGAGATCCGCAACATTGAGCTTCCGGTCGGCCGGCGGCGCCACCGCAACGTATCCCTCCGCACCGCCAGCGCCACCCAAGGTGTAAACATCGGATGGGACGCCGTCCGGGCAGAGGGCGAAACTCCACAGCCCCTCATTGCGCACCACCAGACCGTTGGTGGTGGCGAGCAGGCTGCGGCGTAGCGCCGCAAGCTCGCTGGCGTCGCTGGCGTCGGTGCGGCGGATCCAGCCATCTCCCGGCGGCGGCCCGGCGGACAGGGCGGCCGGCGGCGCGCTCCAGTCGAAGGACACCCCGCCCCGCCCGAATCCCAGGCGGGTGTAGAGCGGCAGGGTCGCCGGGTAGAGCGCCGACAGCGCGGCGCCCCCGGCCCGCGCCTCCTCCAGCAGGCCGCGCATCAGCGCGCTTCCATAGCCGCGCCCGCGCTCCGCCGGATCGACGGCCACCGCCGCCACGCCGCAGGACGGCACCGGGCGTCCGCCGAACCATTGGTCCATCGGCCAGACCGCGGCGCAGCCGACGAGCTGGCCGGCGCGGCCCGCCTCCGGCCCGGCGCGCAGACCACGCATCACGCCCGGCCCGAACAACTCCACCGACCGGTCGAAATACTCGCGGGGAATGCCGAAACCCTGGCGAACCAGGGTCGCGGCGTCCGCCCGTTCCTCGGGCAGAAGGGGGCCGAAGCCCCCGGTCACAGCGCTCACACCTTCGCTCCGTTCAGCGCGCGGGCCTGGTCGCGCAGCACGTATTTCTGGATCTTGCCGGTCGAGGTCTTCGGCAGGGCGGTGAAGACGACGGTGCGCGGGCACTTGAAGTGGGCCAGATGCTCGCGGCAATAGGCGATCACCTCCGCCTCGGTCAGCTGCTTGCCCTCCTTGACGGTGACGAAGGCGCAGGGCGTCTCGCCCCACTTCTCGTCCGGACGGGCGACCACGGCGGCCTCGACGATGTCCGGATGCTTGTAGAGGACCGATTCGACCTCGATGGTCGAGATGTTCTCGCCACCGGAGATGATGATGTCCTTGGAGCGGTCCTTCAGTTCGATGTAGCCGTCGGGATGCCAGACGCCGAGGTCGCCGGTGTGGAACCATCCGCCGGAGAAGGCCTCCTGCGTGGCCCGCGGATTCTTCAGATAGCCCTTCATGACGGTGTTGCCGCGCATGAAGATCTCGCCCATCGTCACGCCGTCCTTGCGGGTCGGCTGGAGCGTGTTGGGGTCGGCGACCATCAGCCCTTCCAGCGTGGCGTAGTTCACGCCCTGCCGCGCCTTCAGCGCCGCGCGCTCCTCCAGCGGCAGGTCGTTCCAGTGCTCGTGCCAGGCGCAGATGGTGACCGGGCCGTAGACCTCGGTCAGGCCGTAGACGTGGGTCACGTCGAAGCCCATCCGCTCGATCTTCTCGATCACCGCGGCGGGTGGGGCGGCGCCGGCGGTCATCATCTTGACGCCGCGCGGGATCTCCCGCTTCTGCTCCTCCGGCGCGTTGACGATCAGCCCCATGATGATGGGGGCGCCGCACATGTGGGTGACGCCGAGGTCGGCCAGCGCGTCGTAGATGCCCTTGGCGGTAATGGTGCGCACGCAGACGTTGGTGCCGGCCATGGCGGTGACCGTCCAGGGGAAGCACCAGCCGTTGCAGTGGAACATCGGCAGGGTCCACAGATAGACGGGATGGTGCGGCATCGCCCAGGTCAGCACGTTGCCCATGGCGTTCAGATAGGCGCCGCGGTGGTGGTAGACGACGCCCTTGGGGTTGCCGGTGGTGCCGCTGGTGTAGTTCAGCGCGATGGCCTGCCACTCGTCGGCCGGCATCGCCCATTCGTAGGCCGGGTCGCCGGTCTCCAGGAACTGCTCGTAGGTCTGCTCGCCGATCAGTTCGCCGCCCTTGGCCTGCGGGTCGTCGATGTCGATGACGATGGGGCGGCGCTTCGGCTCCAGCATGTGGACGGCCTTGGAAATGACGCCGGAGAACTCCCGGTCGGTCAGCAGGACCTTGGCCTCGCCATGCTCCAGGATGAAGGCCAGCGCCTCGGCGTCCAGGCGGATGTTCAGGGCGTTCAGGACCGCGCCGGCCATCGGGACGCCGAAATGCGCCTCGAAGGATTCCGGCGTGTTGGGGGCCATCACCGCGACCGTGTCGCCCAGCCCGATGCCGCGCTTGACCAGGGCCGAGGCGAGGCGCACGCACCGCTCGTAGGTTTCCGCCCAGGTGCGGCGGACCGGGCCGTGGATCACGGCGGTGCGCTGCGGGTAGACGGCGGCGGTGCGGCGCAGGAACGAAAGCGGCGACAGCGGCACCGTGTTGGCGGCGTTCTGGTCGAGGTCGGTCTCGTACGGGTTATGCCGGGCGTCGGTCACGGATGCCTCCCTGATGCGTCTCTGTTCAAGAACTCGTTGCGGAGAGTCTTGCCAGAGAATCCAGAGGCTTGGAAGAGGGGTGGCCGGGCGATGCGCGATCATGCCGCGCTGCGGCATCCTGACCGCTTGACCGGTTTTCGCGGGGTGCGCTCAGCCCTTGCGGACGGTTTCGACCCGCCCGCCGGTCATGGCGACGAGCTGCGCCGGGGTCAGGCGGAAGACCGCGTTGGGGGTGCCGGCGGCGGCCCAGATGGCGTCCAACGCCAGCAGGTCGGCGTCGATCAGGACCAGCGGCGGCACGGCGTGGCCGATGGGCGGCACCCCGCCGATGGCGAAGCCGGTGCTCTCCCGGACAAAGTCGGGATCGGCCCGCTCGATCTTCTCGCCGATCAGCCGGCCCACCGCCTTCTCGTCCACCCGGTTGGCCCCGCTGGCCACCACCAGCACCGGCCGGCCGCTGTCTTTCGCGCGGAAGATCAAGGACTTGGCAATCTGCGCCACGGCGCAGCCGACGGCGGTCGCGGCGTCCTCCGACGTCCGGGTGCTGCCCTCATGCTCGACCACGCTGTGGCCGTGGCCGAAGCCATCCAGCAAGGCTTGAACCCGTTGGGCGGAAGGGCTGAGGGCCGCCATGCCGCGTTACTTCGCCAATTCGCGGGAACGGTTCGCGGCGGCAGCCACGGCGCGGTCGAACAGCGGCTGCATGCCGTCACCGGCCATCAGGACGTCGAGCGCCGCCTGGGTGGTGCCGTTGGGGCTGGTCACCGCCTTGCGCAGGTCGGCGGCGGCGGTCGGGGACTGGTGAAGCAGCTCGCCAGCGCCCGCAACGGTGGCCCGCGCCAGACGCATGGCAAGTTCGGCGGGCAATCCGGCGGCCTCGCCGGCCTTCGCCATGGCCTCCACCATCAGGAAGACATAGGCGGGACCACTGCCCGAGACGGCGGTCACCGGATCGAGAAGCGACTCGTCCTCCACCCAGGCCACGTCGCCGACCGCGCGCAGCAGCGAATCGCACAGCGTCTTCTGCGCCTCGGTCACCACCGGGTTGCCGACGGCGACGGTCATGCCGCGGCCGATGGCGGCGGGCGTGTTGGGCATGGAGCGGACGATGGCCGCTCCCTCGCCCAGCGCCGCTTCGAAGGAGGCGATGGTCTTGCCGGCGGCGACGGAGAGGAACACCGTGCCGGGGCGGACCAGAGCCCGGTAGGCGGGCAGAACCGAATCCATCACCTGCGGCTTCACCGCAAGGACTACCACATCCGGTGCGAAACCGGCGGGCAGAGCATCCGGACCGCTCGCCAGGGCGACGGCGGGGTTGCCGCGCAGCGACTCCGGCAGGCCCGACGGCTCGACCACGGCGACGCTGGAGGCGATGCCGGCGGTCAGCCAGCCGTCGAGCATCGCGCCGCCCATCTTGCCGCAGCCGGCCAGAAGCAGCGTGCAGCCCGTCGTTCCACCCTGCGCCATGGCGGTCACGCCTCCCCCGCGGTGTCGAGGATGGCGGCGGACACCGCTTCGGACGCCGACTTGCCGCCCCAGATCACGAACTGGAAGGCGGGGTAGAACCGCTCGCACTCCGACAGGGCGATCTCGACGAGGTCCTCGAGCTGCTCCACCGTCGCGCCGCGCGAACCGCGCAGCAGCATGGTCTGGCGGAACATCGGCGTGTGCTCCTCGGAGCAAACGTCGAAATGGCCGAGCCACATGCGCGCGTTCACCTCCGCCAGCAGATCATTGACCGAGGACCGGCGCGCCGCCGGGACCTTCATGTCGAACTGGCAGGAGAACTGCATCGCGCTGACGTCGGACTGCCAGACGAAATAGAGCCGGTAATCGCACCAGCGCCCGCCGATCTCGACGATCAGCTCGTCCTCGCCGGCCCGCTCGAAGGGCCATTCGTTGGCGGTGACGATCTCCTCGACGATGTCCAGGGGATTGTGCGCGGATGAGGGGGTGTCGACGGCAACAGCCGACATGTCGGCGTCCTCCTGTAAAGGCGCGGTGGACGGAACCGCCCCGGGGCCGCTCCGCCTTCGCGCGAGAAGGGGAAGCCCCGAGATGTTGTGGCTGGCAGACGGATGAATACCACCCAGGGCACCGTGCCAAAAGGGTCTGGCCGGCGCAACTGGTTTTCGGCACTGCATCCGTGAAGGATCGGAGGCGTGGCGGGAACCGGATCAGACCGGTCCGGTGCCCCCGCCCGCGATGGGACCGACGGAGGGAGCCGCTGCGGGGGCGGAGGCGCCCGTGTCCGGCTTCGAGTCGCGTTCGGCCTTGAGCGCCGCGACCGTGGCCTCCAGAGCGGCGAGCCGCTCGGCCATGGTCTCCTGCTCCTCACGGGCCTTGGCGGCCATGGCGCGGACGGCCTCGTGCTCTTCGCGGCTCACCACGTCCATGCGCGACAGCACGCGCTCGAACTGCTGGCGCATCTGCGCCTCGGCTTCCTCACGCAGGGACGACAGCGCGCCGAGCGCACCGCCCGCGACGCGGGCCAGATCGTCCAGAATCTTATTGTCCACCTGCATCGACTCAAAATCCGCTTCTTGTCTGTCGCATTATGGGACCCGCCCCACGGAACTTCAACGGGCTTGGACGCAATGCGTCACGGGGCTTGGACGCAATGCGTCACGGGGCTTGGACGCGATGCGCCACGCGCGCGCCTCTCAACGCCGCAGCCCGTCGATCAGCCCCTTCAACAGCGCGTCCGGCTTCGGCGCGTTGCCGCCCCCGGGAATTGGCAGGTCCTTCGGCACCACCTTGTTCAGCAGACCCTCGGCGGCGCGGCGGGCGAAATGCTCCTGCACCTCCTGCATCTCGAAGGAGCGGGTGGGCTTGTCGAGCGCGCCGGTCATGCGGACGGTCAGCGGGGGCAGCGACTGATCGGACTGCACGGTCAGGCGGACGCGCATGTCGATGGTCTGCGCCGGCAGGTTGACCTGCCCCACCGCCACCGCCTCGCCCAGGTCGGAGGTCAGGCGCGTGTCCTCGGTGCGGGCCACGCCCTTGTCGATGGCGAAGCTGCCGTCCAGCCGGGCGAAGCGCGTCTCGCCGCCCTGAAGGCCGCCCATCACCGCGCCCAGCAACTCCTGCGGGCGCTCCAGCTTGGTCAGCCGGTCGCGCAGGGCGCCCAGGTCGAAGCCGCGCAGCAGGCCGTCGCGGGCGCTGATCCGGCCCTGGCCGCCCAGCGCCTTGAGCATGGCGTCGCCGTCGGCGCCGCTGGTCGTCAGGTTGGCCTCGGCGTCCAGAACGCCCCCGGCGATCTCCAGCGCTCCGCCACCCAGCCCGCCGCCCACCGCCTCGGCCAGCTTGGCCTTGGACAGGGTGATGGTGGCCTCGGCGGTCGGCGTCTGGTTGCCCGGCGCGGCGAGCCGCCCGGTGGCGCCGAGCTGGCCGCCCATCAGGGCACCGTCGAAACGCTCCACCGTCAGCACGCCGTTGGTCACGGTGGCGCGCAGGGCCGGATTCTCGATCCGCGTGCCGCCCTTGACGAGGGCGGAGGCGGTCAGCGCGAAGCGTCCGTCGAAGCGGCGCAGCCCGCTGAAATCCCCCGTCGCGGCGGGCGCGCCCGAGGACGTCTCGGCCGATGGAGACGGGGCACTCGCCGGGCGGGCCGCCGCGGCGGGGAGCGCCGCCAGCCGGTCCAGCTCCAGGTCGCCGGTCTGCAGGTCGGCCTCGACCCGCGGCTTGCTGCCGTTGAGGTCGGCGCTGGCCTTGCCCTTGACGGTGACACCGGCCACCGTCCCCTGGATGTTGCCCAGGGTGAACGCCTTCCGCGTCCCCGCCAGCTCCGTGTAGAGGTCCATCGGGCCGAAGGAGGCTGGCCCCGCGCCACCGGCGGGCGGAGTATCGGCGAACAGGCTGGCCAGCCGGGCCAGCTCCGGATGCTTGGCGCGCAGCTTGAGGTCGGCGCTGGGGTCCTTCTCGACGTTCGACAGTGTGCCGCCCGCCTCCAGCGAGCCTTCGACCGCCTCGACGCCCAGCTCGACCGCCAGACGGTCGGCGTCGCCCGACAGGCGGGCCTGCGCCTTCACCGCGCCCAGCCGCTCCGGCGAGGGCGCGCCCTCCGGCCAGGGAACGGCGCGCGCCACCCCATCCAGGCTGGGGGCCTCGGCGTTCAGCGTCAGATGGGCGCCGCGCAGCGGCTCCAGCCCGGCGATCTGCCCGTCCAGCCGGAGCTTCACCCCGGCGGCGTCCTGCACCGTCGCCTCTTTGATCGACAGGGCGCCGCCCGCGGCGGTGGCGTCGAGCCGAAGCCCCTGCACCGGCGTGTTGCGCACGGTCAACTGGCCGACCGACACTTCCAGATTCGCGTCCACGCCGGCCAGCAGCCGGGCCGGGGTCATCGACGAATTGCCGGATGAATTTCCGTTGCGCGCCGGGGCCGCCGTCCCGTTCGCGGCGGGAGCGGTATGGGCCGCGTTGGCGCCGCCCGGCGGGGGAAGATAGGCGTCGAGGTTCAGCCGGTCGAGGTCGAGCCGCGCCCCGAAGGCGGGCCGGCCACGGTCCACATAGGCGACGGCGCCGGTCAGCCGGCTGGCGTCGACCCGCAGGTCGAGCCCGCTCACGTCCACACGCCCCGGCCGGCCCTGCAGCTGCGCGGCGATCGAGGCCCGGCGCAGGCGATCCGCCGGCACGGCGCGGACGTCCACCCGCAGCCACTCCAGCAGGGCGCGCAGGTTGTCGGCGTTCGCCTCCATCCGCAGGTTGAGGTTGGGCTGGCCGTTGGCCGCCGCCAGCTCGCCCGCCGCCACGATGTCGGACCCGCCGGGCAGCAGCGCGCTGATACGGTCGATGTTCAGCGTGCCGCCGGTCAGGCTGGCCTCCACCCGCCCCTGGCGCATCACGCCGCCGTTGTAGGTGATGCCGTCCACCGCGAGGTCGAGCTTGGCGTCCAGCGCGTCCGGCAGGGCGAAGCCGCCCGGCTGGCTGGCGCTACCCGAAGCAGCGCCGGCGGAGGGGGCGCCAACGGATGGGGCGCTGGGCGCCGCGCCCTTGCCCCCGTTGGTGTTGCGGGCGGTCGACGGGGCGCCGGTCTCCGCGCCGCCGCTCGACCGGGCGCGCTCCAGCCAGGCGTCGAGGTCCAGCCGGTTCAAAGCCAGGGTCAGTTCCGCCCGCGCCGGCGTTCCGCTGCGCAGGGTCGCCGTGCCGGTGGCGCGCGTGTCGCCGAGCTGCGCCTCGAGATTGGTGAAGGTCGCCGTGGTCGGCGACGCCTCGACCGCCGTGCGGATGCCGAAGGACTGGGCGAGCAACGCGTTCGCCTTCCGGTCCTCGCCGGCCGCCGCACCGTTGCGGACCAGGGCCAGGACGCGGGACAGGTCGCTGCCCTCGGCGCGCAGGTCGCCCTGGGCGCGCGACCCGCCGTTGCCCGGCGGGTTGGTCACGATCCCGGCGAAGCGCAGCGTGGCGTCGGTGTCGGCCATCGACAGGGCGGCCCGGACCTGGACGGCGGCGCCGTCGATCAGCCGGCTGACGAACATCTCCCCGCGCAGCGGCACGCCGCGCGCGCGAAAGCTGCCCTGCCCCTGGAACGGCCCGGTGAAGCTGCCGGCGACGATGCGCGCGTCGACCTGGTCGATCACCTCCGACTGGCCGGTGCGGGCGTCGCGGTACTGGATGGTGCCGTTCTGCACCGTCACCTGGTCGAAGCTGACCGCCGAGGCCAGCCCGTCGCCGGACCCGCTCCGCTCCGCGCCGGCCGGTCGCCCGGCGCCGGACAGGTCCCAGTTGAAGCGCCCGTCGGGCAATGTTTCGAACAGGAAGGTGGGATCGATCAGGCGGATGCTCTGCACCTGGATGTGGCCGCTGAGCAGCGGGCCGAGCGCCACGCGGACGTCCAGCTCCTTCAGGCGGGCCATGTCCTGCTCCGACCCGCCGGGCGCGTTGGCCAGACGGGCATCGCGCACGGTCAGCGCCGGGGCCGGCAGCAGCGACAGGCCGATGTCGCCCCTCAGCTCCACCTCACGCCCCGTCGCGGCGGACACCCGCTCCGCGATCTGGGCTTTGTAGGCGTTCCAATCGACGACGCTGGGCACGATCAGCACCGCGGCCACCAGCAGACCGACGACTATCAGAGCTGCGATCAGGAATCTCTTCACCGGTTGACGCGCCTTCCCCACCGTTCGGCTGTTGAGTCGCCGTGTTGCCGCCACAAGCCGCGAGAACCGCTGGCGCCCGCTCCGGTCTTCCGGGTGGCACGGGGTTTCGCTAAACTATCGTCCCGAAAGAAAACAAGCAATTTGGGCATTCCAACGGCCGCGTTGAACGAAGGATCAAATGCCCCGCCCTGCGGAGATTTCCCCCATGGCCGATGTCGTCAACCTGAACCGCTTCCGGAAGATGCGCCAGAAGGAAGAGCGTGAAAAAAACGCGGAGGCGAACCGCATCCGCTTCGGCCGCACCAAGACCGAGAAGTTGCGCGACCGCCAGGAGGCCGAGCGCCGCGCGGCGGAGCTGGACGGCAAGAAGGTCGAGGACGGGACGGGGGACGAGTAACGGCCGAGCCCGTGCTTTGGTATCGCTTTTGTGACAATTTGGTACTCTAACAATTCGTCCATAAGACAATCTGGATCGCCGCGGACCGCTTTGCTACAGTTGCGCTGACGAGAGGCGCAATGGGCAAAGGGGAGGACCATCATCATGGTCGACATGTCGTCTCACCGCGGTGCGTCCCAATTCCATCGGCCGGTCCGGCGCAAGGAACCCTCCGAGTTCCACAAGCCGGCGCCCTATCTTCCACGAATTCGCAGCGTCGACGTCGACCGCCCCTGGCTGTGGCTGAGCGCCGGCTGGCGCGACATGTGCACCAGCCCGGCGATCAGCGCCGCCTATGGCCTGCTCGCGGTGCTGTCCAGCTTCGCGCTCGTGGCGGTGCTGTCGATGCAGGACATGCAGTATCTCGTCCTGCCGATGGCGGCGGGCTTCATGCTGCTGGGGCCGGTGTTCGCCGTCGGCCTCTACGAGACCAGCCGCCTGCTGGAGCGGGGGGAGACTCCGACCCTGATGAAGGTCGCCGGGGCCTACCGCCGCAACGGCGTACAGATCGCCGGGATCGGGCTGGCGCTGACGCTGGCCATGCTGGCCTGGATCCGCATCGCCTTCCTGATCTTCGCGCTGTTCTTCGCGACGGAGCCGCCGGCCTTCGACCAACTCGTCGACCGCATCTTCTTCTCGGCCCAGACGTTCCCCTTCCTGCTGACCGGCACCATCGTCGGCGGCGTCATCGCCACGGCGGTCTTTGCCATCAGCGTGGTGTCGATCCCGATGCTGCTCGACCGCGAAACCGACAGCTTCACCGCCATGGCGACCAGCGTCGCCGTGCTGCGCGCGAATCTGCGGACCATGGCCGGCTGGGCCTTCCTGATCGTGCTGTTCACCGCGGCGGGGATGGTCACCGGCTTCCTCGGCTTGGCGCTGGCCCTGCCGCTGATCGGCCACGCCTCCTGGCACTGCTACCGCGATCTGGTCGGCGCGGACTGAGCTTTCACAGCCTTATTCCCTCTCCCGGGGCGGGAGAGGGAAAATCTTTATCCGCCCTTCTCAGGACGACTTCTTGAAGAAGGCCTCGGCGGCGTTCTTCTGCGCCTCCTTGGCGGCGATGGCGGCGCGGGCGCGGGCGATTTCCGCCTCCAGCCCGGCGATGTAGTCCTTCAGCTCCGCCACGCCCAGCGCGGTCAGGTCCTTCAGCGCCGGCTTGGCCTTGCGCGGCTCCAGATCGTCGATGTCCATTGGGCTTCTCCTCCCGCTTCCGCGCATCCCTGCCCCGCGCCGTCCGCTTCCCGCCCGTCGGAAAGGCCGGCGGGGCGTGCTTGTCAGCGCCGGTGCGGAATTCTAACTTTGGACGCCTGCGGACACAAACGGCCCGGCCGCCCGGAGCGGCGACGGCCGGATCGGTGGACACCGCGTCAACGAGGAATGGGGAAGAGACCATGGGCATCGCCCTGCCGGACAGCATGACCTGCGTGGAGATTTCGCAACCCGGCGGCCCGGAGGTCCTGCGCACCGTGCAGCGCCCCGCCCCGGTGCCCGGCCCCGGCGAGGTCCTGGTGGCGGTGGAGGCGGCGGGCGTGAACCGCCCGGACATGCTGCAGCGCCAGGGCCGCTACGACCCGCCGCCGGGCGCCTCCGACCTGCCCGGCCTGGAGATCGCCGGGCGCGTCGTCGCCATCGGCGAGGGCGTGACGGAGTGGGCCGCCGACGACGCGGTCTGTGCCCTGATCTCCGGCGGCGGCTACGCCCAGTATTGCGTTGTCCCGGCGCCCCAGCTCCTGCCCGTTCCCAAGGGCTACGGCATGGTCGAGGCCGCCGCGGTGCCGGAAACCTTCTTCACCGTCTGGACCAACGTGTTCGAGCGCGGCGCGCTGAAGCCCGGCGAGACCCTGCTGGTCCATGGCGGTTCCAGCGGCATCGGCACCACGGCCATCCAGCTCGCCAAGGCCTTCGGCGCCAAGGTGTTCACCACCGCCGGCAGCGCCGAGAAGTGCCGCGCCTGCGAGGAACTCGGCGCCGACCGCGCCATCGACTACAAGACCGAGGACTTCGCCGCGGTCATTCAGAAGGAGACCGGCGGACGCGGCGTCGACGTGGTGCTGGACATGGTCGGCGGCGATTACATCGCCCGCGACATCGGCATCATGGCCCCGGACGGGCGGCACGTCTCCATCGCCTTCCTCCAGGGGCCGAAGGTCTCCATCAACATGTTCCCGGTGATGACCAAGCGCCTGACCCTCACCGGCTCCACCCTGCGCGCCCGCTCGGTCGAGGAGAAGGGCCGCATCGCCGCCGCCCTGCGCGCAAAGGTCTGGCCGCTGCTGGAAGGCGGCACGGTCAAGCCGGTCATCCACAAGGTGTTTACCCTGGAGCAGGCGGCCGAGGCGCACGCGCTGATGGAATCCAGCGCGCACATCGGCAAGATCGTCATGACGGTCGGCCGCTGAACGTCAGCGCCGCCGCGGACCGTAGGATTGCGAAGGGAATTCCCCGGCAGCACAGCCGGGAATTCCCTTTCAAGCATTTTTTTCGCTTCATTCCTGTTCCCGAACCGCCGGGTGGGCTTGCTAAAGCGCGCCAAGACGGTTAGCAGAAGGATCGGTGTCCGGGTTTTCCCGGCCGCCTGCCCGAGCACGCTTACATCGACCGGTTCCGGCCCTATATGGAGGGCGAAGCTCGGGACCATCCGGTAAAGTATGGCCGATCGCGCCACCCGCCAGCGGGTGCGGTCGGGTTGGAGTTGTCAGGAGGGACGATGGCACTGCCCTTGATGCCGAAAGCGACGGCCGTCTGGCTGGTCGAGAACACATCCTTGACCTTCGAGCAGATTGCCGCCTTCTGCGGCCTGCATTCCCTGGAGGTCCAGGCCATCGCCGATGGCGAGGTGGCGGTCGGCATGGTCGGGCTGGACCCGGTGGCCAACGGTCAGTTGACGAAGGGCGAGATCGAGCGCTGCGAGCGCAACCAGGACCTGCGCCTGAAGCTGCTGGTCCCCGACCTGCCGCTCCCGGCGGCGCGGTCGAAGGGTCCGCGTTACACCCCGATCACCAAGCGCGGCGACAAGCCCGACGCCATCGCCTGGTTGCTGAAGCATCATCCGGAGCTGTCGGACGCCCAGCTCTGCCGCCTGATCGGCACGACCAAGCCGACCATCGCGGCGGTGCGCGACCGCACGCACTGGAACGCCCCGAACATCAAGCCGCGCAACCCCGTGCTGCTCGGTCTGTGCACCCAGCGCGAGCTGGAGGAGGCGCTGGCCCTGGCGGTCCGTCGCGGCGGTGTTCCTCTGTCGCAGGAGGAGCGCGAGGCGCAGGACGGCGAGGACGGCTACGGCGACGAGTCGCCCTATTCGGAGCGGGAAGAGGCGCGCTGACGCCGCTTTTCCGGCCCCTCTCCCCCAGCGGGAGGGGGGCTTTTTGCTTGTGCGCCCCGGGGATGGCCGTCCCTCCGTCCCCGGCGCCGGCCCTGCGGAAAGGCCCGTGAAGACCGCGCTCTGGACGACACCCCACCCGCGCGCTACTTCTTCGCCATGACTGCACCCTCCCGTCTTGTCGTCGGCATCAGCGGAGCCTCGGGCGTGATCCTGGGCATCCGCTTGCTGTCCGTGCTCCGCCGGATCGGCGTCGAATCGCACCTCGTGGTCAGCCGGTCCGCCGAGGTCACCCTGGCCCATGAGACGGACATGAAGGTGGCGGAGCTGCGCGCTCTGGCCGACGTGTCCTACGCCGCCGCCGACATCGGCGCGGCCATCGCCAGCGGCAGCTTCCGCGCCATGGGCATGATCGTCGCCCCCTGCTCGGTCCGCACGATGAGCGAGATCGCCACGGGCGTGACCTCCACCCTGCTGACCCGTGCGGCCGACGTCACGCTGAAGGAGCGCCGCCCGCTGGTGCTGATGGTGCGCGAGACGCCGCTGCATCTCGGGCACCTGCGCACCATGACCCAGCTGGCCGAGATGGGCGCGGTGATCGCCCCGCCGGTTCCCGCCTTCTACAGCCGCCCGCAGACCATCGACGATCTGGTCGACCACGCCGTCGGGCGTGCGCTCGACCTGTTCGGGCTGGACGCGGGCATTGTCCGCCGCTGGGGCGAGCCGGCGCCTGCGGAGGTTCTGGAAACATGACCCGGCCTGGGCTATACCGCATCCGCTAAATCCCGACCGATGAGGGGTATCAGAACGATGCCACACACCCGCGACCAGGACGTTCCGATTCGTCAGCTTCTCGCCGGGATGAAAGGTTTCCGGGCGCGTTACTACGAGCGCCGGCCCGACAGCATGCGCCAGCTCGTCGAGCAGGGGCAGAAGCCGAAGATCCTGATGATCGGCTGCTCCGACAGCCGCGTCGATCCGGCGCTGCTGACCGAGGCCGAGCCGGGCGAGATGTTCGTCGTCCGCAACGTCGCCAACCTCGTTCCGCCCTACCAGCCGGACGGCAGCTACCACGGCACCTCGGCGGCCATCGAGTACGCGGTGCGGGTGCTCCAGGTCAGCCACGTCATCGTGCTGGGCCACGCCCTGTGCGGCGGCATCCAGGGGCTGATCCGCCTGCGCAAGGGCGAGCCGGACCAGAACGACTTCGTGTCGCCCTGGGTGTCCATCGCCAGCGCGGCGCTCGATCCCTACATCCCGCCCGCCCAGGGGGACACCGACGAGGAACGGCGCAAGGCCGAGTTCGAGCGTCTCCAGCAGAAGCCCGACGTGATCGAGCGCGCCGCCGTCCGCACCTCGGTCGACAACCTGATGACCTTCCCCTTCGTCCGCGAGCGGGTGGAGGCCGGGTCGCTGGAACTGCACGGCTGGTGGTTCGATCTGGACAGCGGCGACCTGTGGGCCATCAATTCCCAGACCAAGATGTTCGAGCCTGTCGATTGAGGCCGGTCGACTGAGGCCGGCCGACTGAAGCTAGCCGACTGAGGGTGCCGGGTGGGCGAAAGCTGCCCAGCGGACGGTGAGGAGCCGCTTCCGCCGGGAAATTTCTGCCCATCCCCTGTTTCCCGCGGCCCGAGCAAGTCCGCCCCCCGCCGCGGGGAGGGTTGTTTCAGCGGGTGACCGCTTTCTGGCACGACGGTTGCACTTCCATGTTCGGCGCGTTCCGGCGGACGCGCACGGACGGGAACAAGGCGGCCGGACCATGGGCATCACCACGATCTTCAACAATGGCGTTCTCGGGCTGACGGCGCAGAACCGCGCCTTGGGCACCATTTCGAACAACATCGCGAACGCCTCCACGTCCGGCTTCAAGGCGTCCGAAACCCAGTTCGCCGATTTCGTTCTGAGCGACCGCACCGGCAACAAGGACCCCGGCAACGGGGTGCGCGCCTTCGAGCGGCTGGACCACAGCGGCGGCACGATCACCCAGACGGGCGTCACCACCAACGCGGCCATCGTCGGCAACGGCTTCTTCCTCGTCCAGGATCTGGACGCCCAGACCGGTACGACCGCGACCGCCCCCCAGACGAGCGACGACACGGTCTTCCTGACGCGCTCGGGCGACTTCTCCCCCGACAAGGAAGGCCGTCTGGTGAACGGCGCCGGCAAGGCGCTGATGGGCTTCAAGCTCGATCCCGCCAGCGGCACCGGCTCCTTCGGCAGCCTCAGCAGCATGACCCCGGTCTCGCTGAGCGGGTTGCAGGACTACCGCGAGGCCTCGACCCAGGCGTCGCTGAACCTCAACCTGCCCTACGACCAAGCCCCGGTGACCGGTCAGATCACGACGGCGAACACCACCGGCGTCGTTCTGAACATGGTGGACAAGAACGGTGCCGACGGGGCGATGGCGCTGCGCTTCGTGAAGACCGGGCAGGCGGAGGACGGCACCTCGACGTGGCAGGTCTTCAACGCCGGGGTCATCGGCGCCGACGGCAAGCCGGTGGGCGACGGCAACGTGAACGACCCGACCACCTGGAAGTCGCTCGGCACGCTGAACTTCGCCCGCAACGGGACCCTGACCGGCGGACCCACCGGCGGCCAAGTGGCCCTGACCCTGAATCCCGGCGGCGACTTCGCCCAGACGACGCTGGATCTCGGCTCATACGGGAAGATGAGCAACTCCATCACCACCATCGCCGGCATGGATCTGGGAATCGTCCAGGGCAACAACGGCATCCGCGCCGGCACCTACCAGGGGTCGGAGATCACCGCCGACGGCTTCGTCGCCGCGAACTTCCAGGGCGGCAAGCAGCGCTACGTCTACCGCATCCCCGACGCGACGGTGGTCAACCCGACCGACCTGGAAAGCGTGTCCGGCACCATGTTCCGGACCACCGCCAATTCCGGCGCCATCCGCCTGAACTCCTTCGGCAACCTGACCAGCGAGACCGGCACCAGCGCGCCGAAGACCGTCGGGGCGTCGCTGAACACGGCCAGCGTCGAGGGCTCCAACGTCAAGATCGAGGAGCAGTTCACCACGCTGATCCAGGCGCAGCGCACCTACTCCGCCGCCTCCAAGCTGGTGTCCACCGCCGACGAGATGACCCAGACGACGATCACCCTCAAGTCGTAAGAGCCGCGGCACGCAACGCCTCGGCGACCCGCCCGGCCACCTCCGTCCAATCGCCGACGCGCGTCTGGCGGAACAGGCGGGCGGTGGGGTACCAGGGGCTGTCCTCCCGCCCCACCATCCAGCGCCAGTCCGGCGAAAGCGGCAGCACGACCCACACCGGCACCCCCAGCGCCCCGGCCAGATGGGCCGGCCCGGTGCAGGAGGAGATCACGAGGTCGAGGTTGGCCATGACCGCCGCGGTGTCGGCGAAATCGGCGATGTCCGGTCCCAGGTCGGTGAAGGTCGAGGGCATCGGCACCCGCTCCAGATCCTCGCGTCCCGGCCCCTTCTGCAGCCCGAAGAAGCGCACGCCCGGCACGTCCAGCACCGGCCGCAGCCCGGCCAGCCGGGGCGAGCGCAGCGCGTCGCCGGGAAAGCGCGGGTTGCCCGCCCAGACCAGCCCGACGCGCAGCCCCCTTCCCTCCGCCAGCCGCTCGCCCCAGGCGGCGGCGCGCTGTTGGTCGGGGCGCAGATAGGGAACGGCGGCGGGCACGGTGTCCAATGCGGTGCCGAAGGCGCGCGGCAGGCTCATCAGCGGGCATTCCAGATCGAAGTCCGGCAACGGGTCGCCGCGGGCGATCAGCCGCTCCACCCCCGGCAGCCCAGACAGAACGCTCATCAAAGGCGGCTGCACCTCCAGGATCACCCGCGCCCCGCGCGCCGCCACCAGCGGGACGTAGCGGACGAACTGCAGGGTGTCGCCCAACCCCTGCTCGGCGTAGAGCAGGATGGTGCGCCCGGCGATGTCGCCGCCGGTCCAGGTGGGCTGGGCGAAGCGGCGCCAGGGCGGTTCCGCCCGCGCATCGTGGCGGCGCCAGTCGAACTCCGGCCAGCCGCCCTCGCAATCCCCGGCCAGCAGCCGGGCGAAGCCGCGGTTCCAGCGCATCCCGGCGTCGTCGGGGCGGACCTCCAGCAGCCGGTCGAAGTCGGCCAGAGCCTCCACCGGCCGGGCCATGGCGAGCCGCGCGTTGCCGCGCGCCGACCACAGGGACGGGCCGGAAAAGCCGCGCTCCTCGGCCGCGGCGAAGGCCGCCAGCGCCTCCTCGAAGCGGCCCAGCCCGGCGAGCAGCGACCCGAGATTTCCCCACGCCGCGCCATAGCCGGGGGCACGGTCCAGCGCCGCGCGGTAGGCGGCCTCCGCCTCGTCCCAGCGCTTCTGGGCGGCACAGGCGGAGCCGAGCATCATCCGGGCCGCCGGTGATCCCGGCGCCACAACGGCGGCGCGGCGGGCCGCCCGCTCCGCCTCCGCTCCCCGCCGACCGGCGAGCGCCGTTTCGGCGAGATTCACCAGGGCATCCGCCGAGGCCGGGAGCAGCGCCAGCGCCCGTTGCGCCGAACGGGCGGCCTCCGGCACCCGGTTCAGGTTGCGCAACGCGGCGGCCCGGCTGGCGTGGGCGTCGGCAAGCAGCGGGTCCAGCCTCAGGGCGCGGGCGTAGCCAGCCTCCGCCCCGGCCGCGTCGCCCATGGTCTGACGCGCCCCGGCGAGGTTGGAGTGCCCGCCCGCCGAGTCGGGACGCAGAGCCAGCGCCCGGCGCAGCAGCCGCGCCCCGTCGGCCGGACGCCCGGTCTGCGCGTGCAGCACGCCCAGGAACTGGGCGGCGTCGGGCTGCTCCGGATCGGCCTCCAGAATTCGCCCGTAGAGCGTCGCCGCTTCGGCCAGACGGCCCGACTGGTGATGGTCGATGGCGGCCAGAAGGGCCTCGATGATCGTCGCCATGGGACGCGCCTGATGATGGAAGGGGTACCGGAAGCCGAAGGACCGGACAGGTCCGCTGACGCATTGGTCACAAGTCCTGCCGTTCCCGCAACCCACCCACGAGAAGCCCCGCGTTGCATTTCACTTTTGCAAAACTTATTCTGCACCCATGCCCTGGGACATACCGGGGTATTCAGCGCGAGAACCGCTTCCCGCTTATGAAAAGCATTCCGTCGATGACAAGCACCTTGAACGTCTGTGCCCTTGCGCTGACCTGCGCCCTGGTCCCGGCGATCCTGACCGCAACGCCCGCCGCGGCCAACGAGAAGCCCGCCGGCGGCGGATGCCCGTGGGCGCAGGACGTCAAGCTGGACCTCAACGGCAAGACGCTCACCCTGAACCAGGAGGCCTTCTCCGCGAAGGGAGAGCCGCTGGACCTCGAGGGCTATCAGATCTACCCGCTGCTCGACCAGTTGAAACTGCGCATCCTCGGGCCGCGCGGGCAGGAGTGGGAAGCCGGGCTGACCCGCCTGTCCGGCGGCAAGCGCTGCCAGGCCTTCTATGTCGGCAAGCCGTTCCTGGTGTCCGACGAGACGGGCGACCGCAACAGCCTCATCCTGGTCCGCTGACACCGGCACCGATCCCGCTCCGCCAGCGGTCGCGCCCGATCCGGTAGAGGACGTGCCGCTTCAGGCGATGCCCGTCGGGAACCCGCGGGTGGTCGAAGTCGGCCGCCGCGTCGCGCTCCATCCCCAGCCGCTCCATGACCCGCTGCGACCGCCGGTTCGCCGGTACGGTGAAGGCCACGATCTCGTCCAGCCCGACCGCACCGAACCCGTGGGCCAGCGCCAGCTTGGCGGCCTCGGTTGCCAGCCCCTGCCCCCAATGGGCGGGGTCGAGCCGCCAGCCCACCTCCACCGCAGGGGCAAACGGCGCCTCCCACGTCACGCGGGCCAGCCCGACGAAACCGATGAAGGGGCCGTGGCCGGGCCGCTCCACCGCCCAGAAGCCGAAGCCGTGCCGGTCGAAATGCTCGCCGATGCGCCGGATCACCGCGTCGCTGGCCGCCCGGTCGGGAAGCGGCAGCAGATGCTCCATCACCGCAGGGTTCTGCGACAGCGCGTGGAAGGTCTCGCCGTCGCCGTCACGCCAGGGACGCAGGATCAACCGGGAGGAGGCGAGGACGGGCCGCGTGGTCACCGCGCCGGTCGCCCTCAGGGCTCCGGCGGCGTGTCGAGCGCCGCCAGCAGAGCCATCACCGCCGGGTCACCCTCCGGCACCAGCCGGTAGAGGTTGGCCGCGGCCGGCGCGATGCCGCCGCCCGGCGCGGGGGTGAGCCCAGACAGGGCGAAGAGGCGGTCCTGCTGGACGCGCTCCGCCTCCAGCTCCGCCGCCTTCAGGCGCTTGTAGAGGGCGTCGTCCTCGCCCTTCGCCCGGCGGCGGACGGTGCGCAGCGGGCGGACCACCTCGTCCCGCCAGGGCGCGACCGCGGAGTCGATCCGCGCCAGTTCCTCCGCCGGCAGGTCGGCGTTGCAGGCCATGCCCGCCCAGGCGGCGAACAACAGGACATTCACGTCCTGGCCGAGCCGGTCCTGGAGGTCGAGGCAGGCGGCGGGCACGCCGGGCCGCCCGTAGACGGCGAGCGAGAAGTCCCAGAGCGGGTTTTCCGACATCGCCGCGCCTGCCTCCCTGGAGTTCCCGCTCAATCGCCCAGGCTGATGCCCAGGCCGCGGGCCGTCTTGACCATGGCGCCGTCCAGCTCCACGCAAGCGTATTTGGCGATGGCCTCGGTGATCGGCACGTCGATGACGCCGCGGTCCGACCAGGCGACCATGCGGTCGAACTTGCCCTCCGCGATCAGGTCCACGGCGTGCACGCCGAAGGCCGAGGCGACCAGACGGTCGCGCGGGCTGGGCATGCTGCCGCGCTGGACGTGGCCGAGGACGGTGACGCGGGTCTCCGCCCCCGTCGCCTCGGCGATCTTCTCGCCGATGTAGTCGCCGATGCCGCCGTAGCGCTTCTGGCCGCCCTGGAACAGCTTCTGCACGCCGGTGCCGTCCACGGTCTTCACCGCCTCCGACACCACGACCAGCGCGAAGTTGCGGCCGGTCGAGCGCACCTGCTTGATCTTCTGGGCGATCTTCTCGATGGAATAGGCGATCTCGGGGATCAGCACCACGTCGGCGCCGCCGGCGATGCCCGCGGCCAGCGCGATGTGGCCGGCGTCGCGGCCCATCACCTCCAGCACCATGACGCGGGCGTGGCTGGCCGCGGTCGGCTGGAGCCGGTCGAGCGCCTCGACCGCCACGCCGACGGCGGTGTCGTAGCCGACCGACACCTCGGTCAGGCCGAGATCGTTGTCGATGGTCTTGGGGATGCCGACCATCTGGAAGCCGCCCTTGTCGGCCAGCTTCTTCAGGATGGCAAAGCTGCCGTCGCCGCCGATGCCGATCAGCGCGTCCAGCCCCAGCTCGCGGTAGCCGCCGATGATCTCGTCCGACCGGTCCTTCTGGGTGCCGTCGGCCATCGGGTAGGCGAAGGGGTCGCCGCGGTTGGTCGTGCCGAGGATCGTGCCGCCCATGCGCATCATGTTGCCGTCGACCTGCGGCAGGTCGAGCACCTGATACTGCACCGGACGCTGCAGCAACCCCTGGGTGCCTTCCTTGATGCCCAGGACCTGCCAGCCGTAGGTCAGGACGGCCCGGTGGACCACCGCGCGGATGACCGCGTTCAGCCCGGCGCAGTCGCCGCCGCTGGTGAGAATGCCGATGCGCTTGCCTGCTGTCATGGATGACTGTCCCGTGTCGTCTGGAACCGCTGCGAAAGGTAGTCATACCAGAACGTTGCTCCACCGCAATGGTTCTGGTCCTCCGAGTATATTACATTCCGGCGACCGGATTATAACCCTGCGAAGAATGCGTGGTTTCGCACTGCCGTTGCGCCGGAAATCTGGTATAGTCCCCGCCGCTCAGCCAGCGGGCCCCGCGCGTATGAACGAACAAGAGATGCTGAAGGAAAAACTGGCCACGCTTCGCAGCGAGCATCGCGACCTCGACGACGTGATCGCCCGACTGCACGAACGTGCGCCGTTCGACCAGCTTCAGATGCAACGTCTGAAGAAGCGCAAACTCGCGCTCAAGGACCAGATCATGGTCCTGGAAAGCCGCATGCTGCCCGACATCATCGCCTGAGACGGGTTTTCGGCGGGGTACATGGCCCGACGCATCGCGTCGCGCTGGACTCCGCGTGCGCGCTTTCTATAATGCGCCGCTTTCCGGACCTAGAGGAAAGCGCGCGCCGTGTCCGCATCCATCGCCGCCACCACCGACCGCAAGCCGCTGGTCGGCATCATCATGGGCAGCCAGTCGGACTGGACCACCATGAAGCACGCCGCCGAGACGCTGACCGCGCTCGGCGTCCCGCACGAGGTCCGGATCGTCTCCGCCCACCGCACCCCGCAGCGTCTGGTCGAGTACGCCACCACCGCCCGCGAGCGCGGCCTGAAGGTGGTCATCGCCGGGGCCGGCGGCGCCGCCCACCTGCCGGGCATGGCCGCCTCCATGACCCCCCTGCCCGTCTTCGGCGTCCCGGTGGAAAGCCACGCGCTGAAGGGCATGGACAGCCTGCTGTCGATCGTCCAGATGCCCGGCGGCGTTCCGGTCGGCACCCTTGCCATCGGCAAGGCCGGCGCGATCAACGCAGCGTTGCTCGCCGGTTCGGTCATCGCCCTGATGGACCCGGCCGTCGCCGAGGCGCTGGACGCCTGGCGCGCCCGCCAGACGGCCGCCGTCGCCGAAGCCCCCGTCGACGAGCCCGCCTGAACCATGGCGCACCGCATCCTTCCGCCCGGCTCGACCATCGGCATGCTCGGCGACGGGCAGCTCGGCCGCATGACCGCGCTCGCCGCCGCCCGTCTGGGCTACAAGACGCACGTCTACGCGCCGGGATCGCAGGGCAGCCCCGGCGCCCAGGTCGCGGCGGCCGTCACCTCCGCCGGCTGGGACGACCTCGACGCGCTGGAGGCCTTCGCCCGCTCCGTCGACGTGGTGACCCTGGAGTGGGAGAACGTCCCGGTCGCCGTGGTCGAGCATCTGAACCGCTTCACCCCCGTCCACCCCGGCGGCCCCGTGCTGTCGGTCGCCCAGGACCGGGTGGAGGAGAAGTCCTTCGTCAACGCGCTGGGCATCGGCACCGCCCCCTGGCGCGCCGCCCGCAGCGCCGACGAGGTGGCGACGGCGGTGGCGGAGATCGGCCCGCGCTGCATCCTGAAATCCACCCGCCTCGGCTATGACGGCAAGGGGCAGGCGCGGATCGAGCCGGGCAGCGACCCGGCGGAGGCCTGGGCGGCCATCGGCTCCGACGCCGGCATCGTGGAGGGCTTCGTCTCCTTCACCTGCGAGGTGTCGGTGATCGTCGCCCGCGGGCTGGACGGCCGCATGGCCGCCTACCCCGCCGTGGAGAACCGGCACAAGGACGGCATCCTCGACAAGACCATCGCCCCGGCCCGCGTCCCGGCGGCGACGGCCGCGGAGGCCGAGCGGGTCGCCCACCGCATCGCCGAGGCGCTGGACCTCGTCGGCGTGCTGGCGGTGGAAATGTTCGTGACGCCGGACGGCGGCGTGCTGGTCAACGAGATGGCGCCGCGCCCGCACAACTCCGGCCACTGGACCATGGACGCCTGCCATTCCTGCCAGTTCGAGCAGCTCGTCCGCGCCGTCTGCGGCCTGCCGCTCGGCTCGGTGGAGCGGGTGGCGGACGCCGAGATGGAGAATTTGATCGGCGCCGACGCGGACCGCTGGCCGGATCTGATGGGGGAGCCCGGCGCCCGCCTGCACCTCTACGGCAAGGCGGAATCCCGCCCGGGCCGCAAGATGGGCCATGTGACCCGGCTCCGTCCGCGCGCCTGACCGTCCCGGTCGATTCCCCCCGTTTGAGCGTCACGGCGGGCCGTTTCCTGTGCGGGAACGGCCCGCTTTCCTTTTTTTCGCGCGACGGGTGCGATAATCCGGCGCGGCTCAAAACCATATTTCTCTTTAAATCATTGAAAATTCTACGTTCCGATTTTTTGTTCGGAACGGCGGGGCAAATCTTGCCGCTTTTTTCAGAACGGGAACACGGCTAGTCTCCATTGAATGAATGACGCAATTCGATAAACTTTTTCTCAATTTCGGACCATTGCCGATGCAGCTTGCGCATGACTCGATCAGACGCCCGGTGCCGCAGACCAGCACGCAGGTCCGGCGCCCGTCGCACCGCGAGCGCGACCGCTTCGTCGGCTTCGCCTTCGCCGCGGCGGATCTGCTGATCGAGACCGATGCGAAGGGCACCATCCTGTTCAGCGCCGGGGCGCGCTGCCGCCTGACCGAAGGCGACGTGGGAGGGCTGGTCGGCAGCAACCTGCTCGACGTCGTCGCGCCCAACGACCGCAAGTACGTCACGGTCCTGTTCAAGCGCATCCAGGACAAGGGCCGCATCAAGCCGGCGCGCGTGGTCTTCCAGGGCTGCGACGGCAACCGCTTTCCGGCGCTGCTCGGCGGCTGCCGGCTCGATTCCTGCCCCGGCTCGCTGTTCCTGACCGTCCTGCTGGCCTCCGGCCCGCGCAACACCAACGAGGCGCTGGCCGCGGCCGGCCAGCTTCTCGACGGCAACGCCTTCAGCCACATCCTGGAGGACC
Source organism: Azospirillum brasilense (assembly GCF_007827815.1). GTDB lineage: Bacteria > Pseudomonadota > Alphaproteobacteria > Azospirillales > Azospirillaceae > Azospirillum > Azospirillum brasilense_C. The sequence goes on along the minus strand of NZ_VITH01000007.1, from coordinate 37,543 downwards.
GCATCCTCAAGGCGCGGGAGAAGGGGCTGGACAACGCCTTGACCCTGCTGCTGATCGACGGGCTCCAGTCGATGGTCGACGCCCTGCCGGAAGGGGCGGCGAGCGAGGTGATGCAGGGGATCGAGGCCTATCTTCGGGCGATCTCCGCCAACGGCGACAGCGCCGGGCAACTGGCCACCGACCGCTACGGCATCGTCCACGCCTCCGACATCGACGGGCAGGAGGTGCAGGCCCACATCACCCAGATCATCCAGAGCGCCGGCGGCGAACTGCCCGGCGGCATCCGCACCTGGTCGCTGGACGTGTCGGACGAGCGGCTGGATCCCGCCGACGCCGCGCGCGCTCTGGTCTACACCGTGCAGGCCTTCGCGTCGGCCCAGGGCGGCGAGTTCACCATCTCCAGCCTGGAGGATGGGGCCAAGCGCATGCTGTCCGACGCGGTGGACCGCATCGGCCGGCTGCGCGCGACCATAGAGAAGCGCGACTTCTTCGTCGTCTACCAGCCCATCGTCGACATCGGGACGCGGACCGTCCACCATCTCGAGGCGCTGACCCGGGTGGAGGGCATGCCGTCACCGGCGGACTTCATCACCTTCGCCGAGGATGTCGGGCTGATCTACGACTTCGATCTGCTGCTGACGCAGTCGGTGCTGGACACCATGCACGCCCACCGCAAGGAACCGACCCTGCCGGACGTGGCGATCAACCTGTCCGCCAAGACGCTGATGAGCCCGATCTTCCTGCGCCAGTTCCTGGCGGTGACCGAGCCCTACGGCGATCTGGCCCGCAAGCTTCTGCTCGAAGTGACCGAGACGGTCGTCGTCACCGACATCGCCAAGCTGAACGAGGTCCTGCAGAAGCTGCGCGCCGCCGGCTTCCGCATCTGCCTGGACGACGTCGGGGCCGGGTCGACCTCCTTCCAGTCGCTCTACGGCCTCCAGGCGGATTTCGCCAAGATCGACGGGCATTTCGTGCGCGGCGCCGTGCACAGCGGGCGCGACATGGCGATGCTGCGCTCCATCGTCGACGTCTGCGGCCAGCTCGGCCTCGGACTGATCGGGGAGCAGGTGGAAGGGCCGGAGCACGCGCAGCTTCTGACGGAACTGGGGGTGCCGCTGGCGCAGGGCTACCTCTACAGCCGCCCATCCCGCGATTTCGCCTATTTCGCCAAGGATTGGGCGAAGATGGCCGGCACGGGCGGCAAGGTCCTCAGGAAAGGCTGAGGCGCGCCCGAACCGGACCGGGGTCAGCCCAGTTCGTGCGCGGCGTCGATGAAGTGGCGCGCCTGATCGAGCAGCTCGCGGTTGCGGTCCATGAACTCCTTGGCGGCGCCGCAGGCCCCCGGATGCAGCCGGACTTCCGCCAGGAGCCGCTCCGCCTCGTCCAGCGAATTCAAGACCGATACCGCTGTGTCGATGTCCATGGCCAACCCCCTCGATCATGGCGTGCTGCAACGCACGCGTTCATCAGGCGGCTATGACAAAAGCATTAATTTGCGCTGCAGCGTATTGGCCATAACGTCGCAGATTTAGAACATTTTAACCTATTTCTCGCCAAAACCGTGCATCATGGCCGTTTGCGTTTCTCCAACGCATCCGCCTGTACGCGGATGACCTTCTCCGTCGCGGAGAAGCCCTGCCGGCGGGTCAGGACGACGATGACCGCCGCGGTGGACACCATGAAGAACCAGGGGCCGAGCATCCAGGCCAGCGCCGCCATGGCAAAGTAATAGGCGCGCATGCCGCCGTTCAGCGCCTTGACGGCCAGCGTCATGGCCGCGGCGATGCTGTCCGCCATGGCCGTCTTCTCTTCCGCCGGCACCGGAGGCAGCGGGGCGGAGCCGATCAGGGCGCAGCAGTAATTGTACTGGCGCAGCGCCCAGGTGAACTTGAAGAAGCCGAAGGTGAAGATCGCCACGAGCAGCAGCATCTTCAGCTCGAAGAACTCGCGGCTGGTCGGCACCGTGAAGGACAGCGTGCCGACCAGCTTGTGGGCGTTCTCCACCGCGCCGAAGGCGCCGACCAGACCGGCCAGCACCAGCATGTTCGTGCTGGCGAAGAAGGTGCAGCTCTGCATGGTGTGGCCGACGAGCTGCGAGTCCATGATGCGGTTGTCGCGCTCCAGCATCCGCTCCATCCAATGGCGTCGCACCTTCTTCAGATGCTGGTTGACGACCATGCGCCCGCCCAGCATGTGGTCCTGGATCAGCGTGAAGCCCGCCCAGCAGGCGAGGAACCACAGGAAGGCGACGGTGTCGAGGAAGGTGATGTCGGGCGTCACGGGCGGACACTCTGGCGCGAGGGGAAGGGGACGGTCCGGCGCAAGGGTGTAGCCGTCCCCCCGCCGCCTGTCCAGGGCGCCCCGGCGGGAGAGGGAGCCCCTACCCTGTCCCTTACCCCCGCCCCTGTACCGCGTTCAGCACGAAGACGCGGATCGCGCTCGACAGGTTGCCGCTGCGGGTCGAATCGATCTCCTCGATCAGCGCGTTGACCGACATGCCCCGCGCCTGCGCGAGGCCCTTCAGCGCCTCCCAGAATTCCTCTTCCAGGGAGACGCTGGTCGGGTGCCCGGCGATGAGGACGGAGCGCTTTTTCATCGACGGCGCGCGGCCCCGGTCACCGGGGCTTGACCATGGTGTCCGGCTTCACCCACTGATCGAACTGCTCCTCGGTCAGCAGGCCCAGCGCCACGCCGGCCTGTTTCAGGGTCGTTCCCTCCTTGTGCGCCTTCTTGGCGATCTTCGCCGCGTTGTCGTAGCCGATGTGCGGGTTCAGCGCGGTCACCAGCATCAGGCTCTCGTTCAGCAGCTGTCCGATGCGCTCGCGGTTCGCCTCGATGCCGACGACCGCGTTGTCGGTGAAGCTGTTGCAGGCGTCGGCCAGCAGCCGGATCGACTGCAGCACGTTGTAGGCGATCACCGGCTTGAAGACGTTCAGCTCGAAATGGCCGGTGGCGCCGGCGATGCTGACGGTGGTCTGGTTGCCCATCACCTGGGCGCAGACCATGGTCATCGCCTCCGACTGGGTGGGGTTCACCTTGCCGGGCATGATGGAGGAGCCGGGCTCGTTCTCCGGCAGCGCGATCTCCCCGATGCCGCAGCGCGGGCCGGAGCCGAGCAGGCGGATGTCGTTGGCGATCTTCATCAGCGACACCGCCAGCGTGTTCAGGCTGCCGTGGGCGTCGACCAGCGCGTCGTGGGTCGCCAGCGCCTCGAACTTGTTCTCGGCCGTGACGAAGGGCAGCCCGGTGATGGACGCCACCTCCTCGGCGAAGGCTTCGGCGAAGCCGGTCTTGGCGTTCAGGCCGGTGCCCACCGCCGTGCCGCCCTGGGCCAGCCGGTAGAGCTGCGGCAGCGACGCCTTCACCCGCTCGATCCCGTAGGCGATCTGGGTGGCGTAGCCGGAGAACTCCTGCCCCAGGGTCAGCGGCGTGGCGTCCTGGAGATGGGTGCGCCCGATCTTCACGATGTCGGCGAACTCCGCCGCCTTCGCCGCCAGCGCCGCGTGCAGGTGCTCCAGCGCCGGCAGAAGCTCGTGGTGGATCTGCTCGGCCGCGGCGATGTGCATGGCGGTGGGGAAGCTGTCGTTGGACGACTGTCCCATGTTGACGTGGTCGTTGGGGTGGACCGGCTTCTTCGACCCCATCTCGCCGCCCAGCGCCTCGATGGCGCGGTTGGAGATGACCTCGTTGGCGTTCATGTTGGTCTGGGTGCCGGAGCCGGTCTGCCAGACCACCAGCGGGAAATGATCGGCCAGCGTGCCGTCGATCACCTCCTCCGCCGCCTCGACGATGGCGCGGCCCAGCCGGGGGTCGAGCACCTCCAGCGCCATGTTGGCGAGTGCCGACGCCTTCTTCTGGATGCCGAGCGCGCGCACCAGCGCCGGCGGCATGCGCTCCCCGCCGATGCGGAAGTTGCGCAGCGAGCGCTGCGTCTGGGCGCCCCAGTAACGGTCGGCGGCAACCTCGATCGGTCCGAAGCTGTCGGTCTCGGTGCGCATCCCGGTCTTACCGGTCATGGTCAGGTCCTCGTCGGTTCGAACATCGGTCCGGTCAGGGCATTTTTTCCCGAATCGGCCGCCGGGCAAGGGGAATCCGCGCGGAATGCCCTTTGGGCGAGGGTCCGGCCGAATTTGTTCTTGTTGCGTTCCGCTTCCTGCGTTACCGTTTCTGCGTGAACGGCCCAGCCGTCCGGCCCGGCCATCCTCCTACAGCCCTGGGAGATTCGAATGAGCGACGTCGCCCTGGACCATGTCCGCGCCCTGATTGCCAAGACCCGCGTCGCCGAGATGACGGCGCAGGGCTGGCGCGTGATCGGCCCCGGCGAGGAAGGCTCCCTGCTGATGGAAGGGCCGCAGCTCGGTGGCGCGCCGGTGCGCCTGTCGGCCCTGGTCAACGATTTGTTCGACGATCTGGTCGCCCAGGCGCTGGAGCGCGCCGACCGCATGGATCACGCCGCTGGCCGGTTGCCGCGCGCCGCGTAAGGGGTTACGCCCGGCATGCCGGGCTCCCGCAAAGGATGTACTCCGCCCGGCGGGGCGGCCTGTTAACGCCCCGCCGCAGCGGTTTAAGGCTTGCGGACGCCGCCGTTGAGGCTCCGCCCCATCCCGCCTAGGCCGCTCCGGCCGCTATGACCTTTGCCGGAAGTCCTTGAAAAGTCTCACAGCGCCAAAACCGCACCGGCGCGCCTAAAGAAAAGTATTAATCCAAACGGGTAAAAGCACCCTATATTTGTCGGTTGCGGGATTACCCCTCAAGACACCAGCCCGGCGGAACCCCCGTTAGTAAGTCGTTAACCGGGACATGGCCAAATAGAGACATCACGAACACACAAGACAAAACGGAGTTTTAAAATGCTGATCGCCACCACCACCGAACAGATTACCTCGTCCTCTCGCGTTCACATCGCCCTGGTCGATGAGTTCATCCAGCTGGCGCTGAACCGGATCGACGGCCAGAACGACCCCTTCGTCCGCGAAAGCCTTGCCGACCTGCTGTCCACCCTGCGCGAGGAGCGGTCCGGCTACCTGGACCTGCTGAACGCCGCGATGCCGGCCAAGGCCGCCTGAGGGTCCCGCAGGACCAAGGCGTAAGTACAGCGTGGTGGCGATGAGGTCGGGGCCATCGACAAGCCCCGACCGTCAGCCCACCGGAACAGTCAGATACCGACGTTCCCTCAAGCCTCATCCGCCTGCGCGGCCAGTGCCGCGATCGCATCGCCGGTGAGACGGTAGGGAAGCCACTCCTCCATCTGTTTGAAGCCGATGCGCAGATAGAAATCGCGCGCCGGGTTCCAGTGCAGCACATTCAGGTCGACACGGCGGCAGCCCCGCTCGGCCGCCAGTCTGGCCACCGTCGCCAGCAGCTTGCGGCCCACGCCGTAGCGCCGCGCCTCCGGAGTGACGTAGAGATCCTCCACGAACAGGCCGGCCCGCCCTTCCCAGGTCGAATAGTTGCGAAAGCACAGCGCGAAGCCGACGGGCTCCCCGTCCAGCTCGGCGATCAGCGCCTCGAACACCGGACGCTCGCCCCAGCCGTCGCGCCGGAAGTCCGCCTCGCTCGCCTTCACGGCGTGGGGCTCGTTTTCGAACGCGGCCAGTTCCCGGACGAAGCGGAGGATGGTCGGGCAATCGGCCTCGACGGCCGGACGGACGGACACGGTGGGCATGGCAACTCCAGGTCTCGACAATGGCGCGACGATAGCCGCGCCGGCCGCAAGGCAACAACCGCTTTGCCATCGCCCGCGGGCGGGCCTAGGCTGCGCGCCATGCGGGACATCAAGACCATCGGCGGCCAGACCATCGGCGGCGTCGCCATCCGCGAAGCCCGGCCCGGCGAGCGCCATGCCCTGCTGGCCCTGGTCGCGCGGATCGACGCCGAAAGCGATTTCCTGCTGCGCGAGCCCGGCGAGCGGCCCTTCTGGGGACGCGATCTCGCCGCCTTCCAGGCGCTGGGCAATTCCACGATCTTCGTCGCCGAGACCGTGGGGAGCCGCCCCGCGGAGCTCGTCGGCTATCTCAGCGCCCATGGCGGACGGTTCCGCCGCAACCGCGGCGCGGTGACCCTGGCGGTCGGGGTGCGGCGCGACTGGAACGGGCGCGGCGTCGCCACCGCGCTGTTCGCCGCGGCGGAGTGCTGGGCGCGGCGCACCGGCGCGCACCGGCTGGAACTGACCGTGGCCGAGAGCAACGGCCGCGCCCTCTCTCTTTATGACCGGCTCGGCTTCCTCGACGAGGGGTTGATGCGCGACGCGCTGCGCGTCAACGGCGCGTGGCGCAGCGAGCGGCTGATGGGCAAGCTCATCGGGGCGGAGCATGTTCCCGAATGGCCCGACCTGACGCCCGACCCGATCGTGGACGCGCCGCCCCCGGCGCGGATCGGGCGGCTGGAGATCCGCCCCGCCCTGCCCGCGGACGCCGCCGCCTACCTCGCCTACGACCGCGCGGTGCGCAGCGAGACCCATTTCCTGATGCGCAGCGCCGCCGAATCCCTGCCCGACGTCGCGGCGGCCCGGCGCTTCCTCGCCGAACAGAGGATCGGCGACCGGGCGGCGACCCTGCTGGCCGTCGTGGACGGCACCATCGCCGGGTCCCTGTCGCTGTGGACCGGCGCCTACGCCCGAACCGCCCATGAAGCCGGCCTGGGGCTGGCGGTGCGCCGGGACTTCTGGGCGTCGGGCGTCGGTGGGCGCCTGATCGCCGCGGCGGACCTCTGGGTGCGGGCGCGGCGGCTGCACCGGCTGTCGCTCTGGGTGTTCGGCCACAACGGCCGCGCCCGGCGCTTCTACGCCAAGCACGGCTTCCGGGAGGAGGCGGTGGCCCGCCGCCACAGCCTGATCGACGGACGGCTGACCGACCATGTGGCGATGGCGAAGCTCTACGGCGCCGCGCCCTAGGAACAGGTGGCGGGGCTACGCCATCCCCGCACCCGCCGCCGTCGCCCCTCCGGCCACCAGCTCCTCGAACCGCGTCAGATAGCGTTCCGTCATGCCGTCCAGCGAGTAACGGGCGCGGGCGACGGCGCGGCAGGCGTCGGGGTCCAAGCCCTCGCAGTCCTCGATGGCGCGGGCCATCTCCTCGGCGTCCTTGACCAGGAAGCCGGTGACGCCCGGCTCCACAAGGTCGGCCAGAGCGCCGGTCGGGAAGGCCACCACCGGCGTGCCGCAGGCCAGCGCCTCCAGCGCCGCAACGGGCGTCGGCTCCGACATCAGGCTGGGCGCCAGCAGGCAGCGCGCCGCCCCGAGCATCCAGCGCTTGCGCCCGAAGCCGATCCGCCCGAGGAAGCGGCGCTTGGGGTCCAGCCGCGGCCGGATCTCCTCCTGGAGATAGCGCTGGTCCTCCGCGTTGCGGGACAGCCCGCCGCAGAGGAGAAGCTGCATGTCGATCTGCCGCGCCGCGTCCAGCGCGATGTGGAAGCCCATCTCCGGCTCGATGTCGCCCAGGCAGACGGCGAAGCGGCGTTTCGGCACGCGGATGTGCAGGCGGTCCACCGCCACCCCGATCTCCAGCGGCGGCAGCAGGGACAGCGCCGACGAGGCGCCGCGCACCTGCGCCGCGGACACCGGCTGGAGATGCAGGTTCGCCCGCCGGAACGCCAGGGCCTCCGGCCGGTAACGGTCGAGCGGCTGGTAGAGGGTCGCCAGGACCGGCACGTCCTGCGGCGGCAGCAGGACGTCGAAGTCCCGGACATGGATGTGGACGAGATCCGGCGCGTGGTCTTCCACCGCCCCGGCGACCACGGTGGCGACGCGCCTCAGAACGGCCGCCTGCGCCCGCTCGTCCGGGGCCTGCCCATGCGCGCCGCCATGGACGCGCGCCAGGGGAATCAGCGTTCCCGCCACCGCCGAATTCTCCGGAGCGATGACGACCGAGCGGTGCCCGGCACGGACCAGGGCGGCGTCGATGGCGCCGGCCACCTGCTCCGCCGTGCCGTCGCTCTCCGGATCGGCGCCGACCGGGGCGAAGGGCGACGCCACGGTGAGGATGGTCAATGCCATTGAGCCGCCTCCGCAAAACGGAGGCCCGACAGGACGCCGACGCTCGGATGAGGTTCTCCCGCCGATCCGTTCCTACGCTTCACCGCTTCGTTCATCCCATGTCCCTGTGGTGTTATTCATTGAAACTTATTGTCTGACGCTCGCTCTTCTTTCCGACGCCTTGATGATCTGGGGAAAAGCCGGAATCGGGACAGCCCTGTTGCCATTGCCCCCTCTTTGTTTTCTACGAAAAAGGGCTTCCGGTAACCGGGGTATTGGAAGTGGATCGACTCGCGGAAGGGATAGCCGTCCTGCACCGGGCTGCCGACCTCGGAACCGGGAACCCGACCGGACGGCCAGGACGCCCAGGGCGGCTTACTTCCAACAGAGGCGGCCCGGGCAACCGGGCGACGTCGGATCAATCATCGCCGCCCCCCTTGATGTCGAGAATGGAGCGCAACTCCCGCACGCGCCGCTCCGCCGTGTGCTCCTCCAGAACGCGCGACCGCGCGCGCTGGGCCAGGGTGGCGAGATGGCCGCGCGGCAGCATCAGCGCCGTGGTCACGTCGTCGGTCTCCCGCGCGACCAGGATGTCGCGCCCCGGTTCGAAGAAGGCGCCGAGCCCCTCCCACGCGTCGGAAATCACCGGAACGCCGCAGGCCGCCGCCTCGAACAGCCGGACCGACGGGCACCAGCCCATCGCCTTCAGGGACCGCCGGGTCACGTTCAGCGTCAGGGTGGACGAGCGGAAGAAGGCCGCGTGCTCCGCCGGAGGCAGATGTTCGACGCGCCGGATGTTGGCGCCCCAGGACGCGTCGTCCGGGTAGCCGCCGCCGGCCAAGACGAAGCGCCGCCGGCCCAACCGCCGGGCCGGCTCGAGGAACAGCGCCTCCAGCGCCGCCCGCCGGTCCTCGACCCAGGCGCCGAGATGGCAGAGATCGCCGAGATAGCGCGGCACCGCGTCGACGGGCCGGTGCAGGTCAGGATCGACCCAGGCGTAGAGCGGCGCCACGTACCGGGCGCCCAGTTCAGTCTTCAGCGCCTCGAGCGCTTCCCCGCCGGTGCTGCTCAACACGGTGTCGAACCCGCCCAGACCGTCCGGCGGCAGATAGGCCGGCCGTTCCCCCGTTTCGGAGCGGGACAGGGTGATGTGCGTGTCGAGGTCGTAATAGACCGTGCGTTGCGCCTTCGATCCCAGCACGAGGTGGGAGGCCGCAGCCCCGTCCGGACAACCGGAGGTCACCATCGCGACGTCCGCCTCGTCGGCGTGGCGCTGCGCCGCCGCCGCTACTTCCTCCCAACGCCCGTAGAGCAGAAGCTCGCCGCCGGGCACCTCCCACAGGTCGCGGTGCTGCGCCCGCTCGGGCGTGTCGCGCTCCAGGAAGACGACGCGGTTGCCCCGCCGCGCCAAAGCCTTGATCAGCCCCCGCCACAAGGTGGCGTGCCCGTTGCCCCAGGAGGAGCTGATGGATTGTCCGAAAATGATGATTTTCATGATGTTGGCGCCATGCCTCCGCCCCCGAGCCTCCAACCCGATGGCCCATTTGGAACAACGTGCCCCATCCGATCCGGTTCCGGACGCCGGGACCGCGCGGAGGGGGTGCCCCGAGGGTCTGCGGCGCTCCTCGGCGATCCGCGGCATGGGCCGGCAGGACAGCCTCTCATGGCGCCGTCGCACGCTATGCGTGCAAGAAACAGGAGGCATCGGAAAATGAAAATATTTGTATAAAAATGTCGTTTAACCACCTTAGCGGGATATGGAATAATAAGTTCGTGAAAAAATAAATTCATTCACTTGTATGGCAACCATCCGTCTGAACAAAAAACAATCCCAACGCGAAGGACACATCATGCGCAAGGCTCTTCTCCCCGCCGCGCTTGCGATGGCAAGCGGCATGGCTCTGTTCAGCACACCCGCAGCGGCCTGCAACGACGAGGCCTACATCGGCACCGTCTGCACCTTCGCGTTCGACTGGTGTCCCCGTAACTACATCCCGGCCGACGGCCGGACCCTGGCGATCCGCGAGTATCAGGCGCTGTTCGCGCTGGTCGGCTTCCGCTACGGCGGCGACAACGTGAACACGTTCGGCATCCCCGACCTGCGTGGCCGCGCGGCCATCGGCAGCGGGACCGGCCCCGGCCTGGTGAACATCGCCATCGGCGCCAAGGTCGGCCAGCAGGAGCTTCTGCTCTCGGCGGCCCAGGTGCCGCTGCAGCCGCACACCCACACCGCCACCTTCACCGGCACCGGCGGCGGCTCGGGCGGCTCGACCACCGTTCCCTTCACCGGCACCGTCAGCCTTCCCATCACCAACGGCGGCACCCCGGTGTCGGCCCCGACCTCGGGCACGGTCTATCTCGGCGACACCTCGATCGACGACGGCGGCGCCGGCATGGTTCTGAAGGGGCCGTACAACACCAGCGGCCCGGGCACGGGCGCCAAGGTGGCCGGCACGGCCAGCGGCTCCATCACGGTTCCCAACACCGGCATCACCGGCGGCACCGTGGCGGTCGCCCCCGCGTCGGCCGGCGCCACCCAGAAGGTCTCCACCCAGTCCCCGGCGATCGGACAGACCGTCTGCATCGTGGCCAACGGCCTCTATCCGAACCGTCCGTAACGAATCGCGTAGCCGAAACCCGAACCTCTTCAACGCCGAGGACCCACCATGCGCAAGTTCCTTCTCTCCGCCGCCTTTGCGATGACCGGCGGCTTGGCTCTGGTCAGCACCCCCGCCGCCGCCTGCAACGTGGAACCGTACATCGGCACCATCTGCACCTACTCGTTCGACTGGTGCCCGCAGGGCTATGTGGTGGCCGACGGCCGCACGCTGGCGGTCCGCGAGAACCAGGCCCTGTTCGCCCTGATCGGCTACCGCTACGGCGGCAACAACAACGATCTCTTCGCCGTCCCCGACCTGCGCGGCCGCGCCGCCATTGGCACCGGGACCGGCCCCGGCCTGGTGAACATCGCCATCGGCGCCAAGGTCGGCCAGCAGGAGCTTCTGCTCTCGGCGGCCCAGGTGCCGCTGCAGCCGCACACCCACACCGCCACCTTCACCGGCACCGGCGGCGGCTCGGGCGGCTCGACCACCGTTCCCTTCACCGGCACCGTCAGCGTCCCCGTCACCAACGGCGGTACCCCGGTGTCGGCCCCGACCTCAGGCACCGTCTATCTCGGTGAGACCTCGCTCGACGACGGCGGCGCGGGCATCACCCTGAAGGGACCGTACAACACCAGCGGCCCGGGCACGGGCGCCAAGGTGGCCGGCACGGCCAGCGGCTCCATCACCGTTCCCAACACCGGCATCACCGGCGGCACCGTGGCGGTCGCCCCCGCGTCGGCCGGCGCCACCCAGAAGGTCTCCACCCAGTCCCCGGCGATCGGACAGACCGTCTGCATCGCGACCGCCGGCCTCTACCCGAACCGTCCGTAACGGATCGCGGGCCTGCCCCCTCCCCATGGGCGGAGGGGGCAGGCCCTTTCCTTCTTCCCGCGCTCTTCGACAGGCTTTGACGTCGACTGTCGATCCGTGAAAAAATTTAATAAAATATAATACTCATTACGCACGGTCGCCTGTGAGACATTGAATCAACAATAAAAACAACACCGATCACTTTAAAAAGCCTTCGATATCCCCCAAACCATACAGAAACGAAGGACACACCATGGTCAGGATGTCCCTCCCGATCGCCGCCGCGATGGCCGGCGGCATGGCTTTCTTCAGCGTGCCGGCGGCGGCCTGCACGCCCTACCAATACACTGGTACGTTGTGCACCGTCCCGTTCGACTGGTGCCCGGAGGGATTCGCCATGGCCGACGGCCAGTCTCTGCCAATCCAACAGTACCAGCCGCTGTTCGCATTGCTCGGCACCCGCTTCGGCGGCGACGGCAAGACCACGTTCAACCTCCCCGACCTGCGCGGACGCGCCGTCATCGGCGCCGGCACCGGCATCGGACTGGTACGAACCCCTCTGGGCCAAGCCCTTGGCCAACAGACCGTCACGCTGACCCAGGATCAGGTGCCGCTGAAATCGCACAACCACAGCGCCAGCTTCGCCGGCACCGGCGCCCAGGGCGGCACCGGGACCATCGTCCCCTTCACCGGCACCGTCAGTGTCCCCATCACCACCGGCGGCAACCCGGTGTCGGCCCCGACCTCGGGCACCGTCTATCTCAGCACCACCTCGATCGACGACGGCGGCGCCGGTGCCACCATCAAGGGGCCGTACAACACCAACGCGCCATCGTCGAGCACGGGCGCCAAGGTCACCGGCACGACCAGCGGCACCATCAACGTCCCGTTCACCGGCTTCACCGGGGGCAACGTGTCGGTCGCCGCGGCGACCGCGGTGGCGTCGAAGAGCGTTCCCACCCAGCCGCCCTCGCTCGCGCTGAACGTCTGCATCGCGCTCAAGGGGGAATGGCCGACCCATCCATAGCGTGTCCGTTCCGCGATCGGAGGGCGGCGATCATCAACAGGGCGTCACCAGTAGGTCATGGCGTCGGCGTAAAGCCTGCGCAGGTCCTCCTCCGTCACCGGGCGCGGCGCGATGGTCAGCAGCCGTTGCTGGGCAATCGCGCCGCGCACCAGATCCGGGATGTCCGCCGCGCCGTAGCCGAGCGCCGACAGGCCGTTGGGCAGATGGGTGGCGCGCATCATGGCGATCAGCCGGGCGGCCAGAACGGCGCCGCCGTCCGCAGGCGACACGTCGCGGACCTCCGCCCCCAGCGCTTCGGCGGCGCGCAGATGGCGCTCGGGCTCGGCGGAGCCGGTGAAGCGGAAGGCGGCCGGCGCGTTCAGCACCACCGAGATGCCGTGCGGCACCATCGGGTTCGCCTTCTCGTAGCCGCGCGCCGTGAAGCGGTGGTTCAACCCGGCGACGGAGTAGGACATGGCGTGCGGGATGTGCACCCCCGCGTTGCCGAAGGCCAGACCGGCCAGCGTCGCCGCGAACATCAGGGCGTCGCGCGCCTCCTCGTCCGCCGGGTCATTGACGGCGCGCTCCAGATACTGCCCGCCGAGCCGGATCGCCTGCAGGCTGCCGATGTCCGACCAGGGGTTGGCGCCCTGGTAGGGCGGGCGCGGGTTGGCCGCGTCGGGCTTCGGGCGGGAGCGGAAGGAGCGCGCGGTGTGGCTCTCGATGGCGTGGGTCAGCACGTCGAAGCCGGTGGAGGCGATGACGCCCGGCGGCAGGCTGTCGATGGTCGCCGGATCGACCAGCGCCAGATTGGGCCGCAGGTAGCGGGAGGAGATCCCCGTCTTCACCCGCATCTCGACATGGTCGAAGATGGCGACGCCGGTCGTCTCGCTGCCGGTGCCGCAGGTCGTCGGGCAGGCGATGTGCGGCTTGACCGGGCCGGGCACCGGGCGCCCCTCGCCCAGCGGCTTGTTGACGTAGGCGAGGAAGTCCGCCGGGTGGGTGGCGTAGAGGTTGGCCGCCTTGGCGGTGTCGATCACCGACCCGCCGCCAACCGAGACATAGCCGTCGAATTGGCCCTCGCGGGCGAAGTCCGCCGCCTCCAGGAAGGACGCGCTGGTCGGCTCCACCGCGCAGCGGTCGTAGACGGCGACGTCCAGCCCGGCTCCCTTGAGCGAGTCCAGCGCCGCCGCGAAGGGCGCGATCCCGGCCACATGGGGATCGGTGAACAGGGCCACCCGGCGCATGCCCATGGCCTTGGCATCGTTCCCCGCCTCCGCCAGCATGCCGCGGCCGAACTTCATCGACGCGGCCTCCACCGTGAAGCCGCTGTCGCCGTTGGGCAGGATGGGGTGGGCGATGGGGTTGGTCATGGCTGCGGGCCTCCCTGGCTTTTCTGTGTTCGTTTCCACCATCGGAGCGCGAGAGGGGGCGGCTGTCAACCCGACCGTTCGCTCAGGCGACTGTTTGCCCTCCCTGCGGCGCGGTGCCCTGAAGCCGCCGGTAGAGATAACCGACGCCGATCAGGCTCAGCCCCAGCCCGAGGAAGGAGGCGACGCGGTACAGCCCGCCCAGCTCGGCCATGTCGCTGAGGAAGACCTTGGCGACCACCGCCAGGATCAACGCCATCGCGGCGTGGCGCAGCCAGCCCAGCCGGTACCGCAGGGCGGCCACCAGCATCAGCACCGCCGCGACCAGGAAGCCGACGGAGTAGCCGTACCATTCGGCGTCCGGCAGGTCCGGGCCGGAGAGCACCGGTCCCTGGAAGGCGTGGCGGATCTCCAGCGCCAGATTCGTGCCGAGCAGCGCCAGCGGCAGCAGCGCGATCCAGGGGCGCAGGCGGGCCGGCAGCGGCTCCGCCCACAGGAACAGCAGCCCGAGCAGGGCCGGAAGCCCATAGGCGAGCAGCAGCGTGTTCGCCACCGGCCACGCGCCCACCGCCTCGTCGCTCCACAACGGATTCAGGGCGACCAGATGCAGCGCCGCCGCCTGAAGCGCCGCCAGCCCGGCCAGGATGCGCCGTCCCCACACCGCCACGGGCCGCGCCCGCCAACGCCGCCCCGTCGCCAGCAGCAGGGCCAGCGCCAGCCAGACCAGCGTGTGCAGCGCCACCTCGCGCAGCGTGTCGGGCGGCTCCTCCAGCGAGCCGCGGGTCAGCGCCTGGATGCCGAGCGACAGCAGCAGCGTGACAAAGGCCAGCCCGCCGGCCTCCAGCAGAGCCACCACCCCGTCGTCACCCCTGCCGTCCGGCGCGGAGCGCAGCCAATGGGCGGCCAGGAAGAAGCCCGCCGCCGGCAGGCCGTAGCCGTAGACGACCCAGCCAAGCCCGTCCTCCCCATACTCCAGCACGGAGGGATTCAGCGCCAGCCGGACCAGGACGGCGCCCGCCACCAGCAGGATCACCGCGCGCAGCGAGCGCAGCCCCATCCGCCGCTCCAGCCACGCCAGCACCGGCACCTGCACGGCCAGCGCCACGGTCAGCCACGCCTCGCGCAGCATCATGACCGCGCCGAGGCTGAGCGCCCCGACCGCCCCGGCGGCGAAGGCGGCCAGCCCCAAACTGACGCCCGGCTGGTGGCGGTGGCGGGCCAGCGGGCCGGTGCCGGCGACCAGCAGCGCCGCCAGCGCCAGGCTGGCCACGGGCCACAGCGTGTCGGCCTGCGGCGGGTCCAGCCGCCAATAGGCGAGCGCCAGAAGCACCACCGGCATCCAGGCCGCCAGCGACGACCACAGCGCCGCCCGCGTCGACCGCCACAGGGCGATGAAACCGCCCATCCCGTAGAGCAGGGCGAAGCCGCCCACCGCCCACAGGAAGCGCCCGGACTGGAACGGCAGCCCCGCGCCCGGCGATGGAACGATGGGATGCCCGTCGGCGGTAACGGCAGGCGGCGGCAAGGGCCAGCGCGGCACCGTCCAGCCGGCAAAGGCGAGAAGAACCGCCAGCGCGCCGATCCAGGCGACGCCGGCGATCCGCTCGATCCGCCGCCCCGCCGCGACGCAGAGCAGCCCGAACAGGGCGAGCATCACCAGCGAGCCTGTGCGATGGCCGTCCACGGTGACGAGCATCGCCATCAGCAGCCCCAGCACCGCCACCGCCGCGACGGCCAGACGGTCGGCGCGCGGGCGTCCCCTCCAGCGCAGCATGTCGAACAGGGTGGTGCGCGGCATGGCCTCGACCGGCCCGGCCAGCAGGGCGGGCATCAGGAACAGCCCGGCGGTCAGCAGCAGATAGATCCCGACCGGCAGGGCGTCGCCGGGGTTCCAGCCGCCGACGTACCAGACCGGCACCCAGCCCGCCGCCCCGGCCAGCGTGCCCAGCCCCAGCCAGCGCCAGCCGCGCCACAGCACCACCGTCATGCCGGCGCCCGACAGGGCCAACAGATAGGCGAACAGCCCCCAGGCCGATCCCCCGATGGACGAGACCAGCAACGGCGTTGCGAAGCCGCCGAGGAGGCCCAGCGCCGCGATGTAGGGTCCCTGGAGCAGCGACAGCGCCATGCCCAGCGCCGCCAGCCCGCCGAGCAGCGCGAAGGCCAGCGGCGGGGCGAACAGGTCGTAGAGCACATAGCCGCCATAGACGCTGGCGAAGCCGGTGAACAGCCCGGCCGCGGTCAAGGCCGGCGGCACCGGATCGCGGACCTCCGGCTCCACCCGCCTTCCACGCTGCCGCAGCCATTCGCCGCCGACCATCAGCGCCGCGGCGGAGACCAGGCCGAGCGCGACGCGCACGCTGGGGCCGAGCCAGCCCTGCTCCACCGACATCTTGATGAAGAAGGCCGCCGCCAGGGCGACCGTGGCCCCGCCCAGCCAGATCAGCCAGCGCCCGGCCAGCGCGTCCTCCAGCCGGCTCCACACGGACAGCGGGGGTGGAGTGGGCTCCGGTGGTGGTTGGATGGGCGGCGGTTGGATCGGCGGCGGCTCTGGCGGAGCCTCCGCCATGACGGGGGCGTCCGCGGCGGGAGCCTCGACCGGCACGGCATCGACCGTCACCAGCCCTTGCACCCGCTCCAGCGCCTGCCGCAGCCGGGCGATCTCGCGCTCCTGCGCCGTCAGCCGGCGGTTGAACCGGTGGGCGACGATGGCCCCGATCAGCACCAGTAGAATGACGTCCATGCCCGACCGCCCCGGCTGCGCTTGCGTTCGCGCAACGATAGCGGTCAGGCGCCGGGCTTGTCTCTCTGACCTGTGGAGGCACCCAAACGGCTCATCAGCGTCAGCGCGTCGTCGACCGCGTGGAAGTCCGCCGTGTTGTCGAAGACGCACCAGACCGGCCGCTCCCGCGCCTCGTCGCGGAAGCGCCGGGCCAGCCGGTCCAGCACGTCCAGCGGGTAGGCGCTGCGGTACATCACCGGCGAGCCGTGCAGCCGCCAGTAGCGGAAGCCGTCCCAACCCGCCGGCTCCGCCGCCGCTGGCACCGGGGCTGGGTCGGCGGCGGCGCGGGCCACGGCGTGGTCGACCAGCAGCCGGTCCGGTTCCGCCGCGAACCAGCTCGGGTGGCGCGGCTCGCAGACGACAAGGCCGGCGAAGCGCTCGCGCAGGGCCGCGAAGAAGGGGCCGGCCACCGCCGGCTCGAAGCGCAGCGTCGGCGGCAACTGCACCAGCAGCGGCCCCAGCCGGTCGCCGAGATGCCCGACCTCGTGCAGGTACTCCGTCAGCGGGCCGGCGCAGTCCTTCAGCCGCTGCTCGTGCGTGATGGCGCGCGGCAGCTTGACCGCAAAGCGGAAGTCCGGCGGCGCCGAGGCCGCCCAGCGCTCCCAGGTCTCCGGCTTGTGCGGGCGGTAGAAGCGGCTGTTGACCTCGGTCATCGGGAAGACGCGGGCGTAGCGCTCCAGATGCGTGCCCTCCGCCGGAAAGGCCGGGGCGGAGGGTTTCGGGATGCTCCAGCCGGCGCAGCCGATGCGGATGGCGTTGATGGTCCCTTCGGCCAAGCCTCTGCTCTCCATCCTTGGGCGCGTGGGTTCCCGCCTTAGAACAGCGTCGGCTGCCGCTCGTCCCGCCTTACGGCGCTACCTGATTGGTCGGCGTCGGCGATCAGCCGGGCCATCTCCCGGCGCGCCTTCTCCGCCTCGTAGCCGCCACGGTAGCGCCCGATGAAGCCCTTCCGGCAGGCCCGGCTGAAGCGCTGCGACGCGGTTTCCCAGTCGTCGCCGGGGCGCAGCCAGCTCACATAGGTGGTGCCGCTGCGCGGGTCGGTTCGCAGGTAGCGGCCATGCCCCTTCGGTCCCCGCACCCATTGGCCGGGATTCAGGCGCAGAGCCCCCCGCGCCAGCAGCAGGGACACCTGCGGGGTGAGTTCGATGGTCGGAAAATACGGCATGGCGAACCCTCTCGGCGGCGCGCCGGGGGGCGGGCCGCGAACGTCTCGTCTCTGGTTTCGGAATGCCCTGGATATGGGGATTTCAGCCCGTTTGTTCAAGTTTTGTTCATGGTCAAGCCCTGGCTGTATGGGCGCCGCGTCGCTCCGTCGGATGACAAAATCCGACACGGATTTCACGGACTCGGTCACGGATTTCACGGATTTCTGAAAACCCTCAAGCGCACGGCTAGTCGAACCGGATAGCTCCGTGAAATCCGGTTTGATCCGTGCAATCCGTGTCGATTCTTGCCCGCGTGTCCCGCGCGTGGCGGATGAGCGTTGCTTCCGGCACCGGAACTTGTCCGTTGAGTGAAAGGGCCGTCCGTCCTAGGCTCCGGCACAGCTTTTCCCTGTTGGTCACGAGAGCGCATGCGCCCCCTGCTGTCCCTTCCCGTCCGCCTCCTGCTCGCCACCACGATCCTGGCCGGCTGCCAGACGACGGGCGCTCCGCCCGTGTCTGCGACCACCACGTCCGGAACCGCGAAGGCGTCCGCCGCCGCCCCGGCCAGCGTGGCCCCGGTCCAGCCCGCCGTCAGCTTCGCCGACTGGCTGAAGGCCCTGCGCGCCGAGGCGCTCGGCCAGGGCATCCGCGCCCAGACCTTCGACCGCGCCTTCGCCAACGTGAAGCTGTCGGACCGGGTGGTCGAGCTGGATTCCTCCCAGCCGGAGTTCAACCGCCAGCCCTGGCAGTATCTGGACAGCGCGGTCAACGACCGCCGCATCCAGGCCGGACGCCAGCGCATCCAGGACAACGGCGCGCTGCTGCGCCGCATCAGCCAGCGCTCCGGCGTCCCGGCGGAGATCCTGGTGGCCTTCTGGGGCGTCGAGACCGATTTCGGCAACTTCACCGGCGGCTTCTCCGTCGTCGACGCGCTGACCACGCTGGCCTATGAGGGCCGCCGCGCCAGCTACTTCCGGACGGAGCTGCTGGCCGCCCTGCGCATCCTCGACAGCGGCGACATCCCGCCGGAGAAGATGAGCGGCTCCTGGGCCGGCGCCATGGGCCAGACCCAGTTCATGCCGACCATCTTCCTGAAGCACGCCACCGACGAGGACGGCGACGGACGGCGCGACATCTGGGGCAGCCTGCCCGACGTCTTCGCCTCCACCGCCAAGTTCGTGCAGGCCAACGGCTGGCGCACCGGGGAGCGCTGGGGCGAGGAGGTCACCCTGCCCGCCGGCTTCCCCTACGAGCAGGCCGAGTACAACATCTCCAAGCCGGTGTCCGAATGGCGCCGCCTCGGCGTGCGGCCGGTCACCGGCGGCGAGCTGAGCGGCGGCGAGGAGGAGCGGGCCGCCGTCCTGATGCTCGCCGGGGCGCAGGGACCGGCCTTCCTGGTCCGGGAGAATTTCCGGGCGATCATGAAGTACAACCCCTCGACCAGCTACGCGCTGGCGGTGGCGCTGCTGTCCGACCGTCTCGCCGGCCGCTCCGGCGTGCAGGGAAGCTGGCCGCGCCACGAACCGGCGCTGAGCCGCGACGAGCGGATCGAGCTTCAGGAGCGGCTGGCCTCGCTGGGCATGGAACCGGGGACGGCGGACGGCATCGTCGGCGCCAACACCCGCAACGCCGTGCGCCGCTTCCAGCAGTCGATCGGCGCCGTGCCGGACGGCTTCGCCACCAAGTCCCTGCTGGAACGGCTGCGCCAGTCCGCCGCTCCCGTCCCGGCGGCGGGCTGACGCTCCGCGATGCTGGCGGCGGCGAAGGGCTGGGCGCGGCGGATCAAGCGCGACGTGATCGCGCTCTATCTGGCCGCGCGCGACCCGCGGACGCCTTGGTACGCCCGTGTGGCCGCCGCGGCGGTGGCGGCCTACGCGCTCAGCCCCATCGACCTGATCCCCGACTTCGTGCCGGTCCTGGGCTATCTGGACGACCTGCTGATCGTGCCGCTCGGCATCCTGCTGGTCATCCGCCTGATCCCGGC
The DNA here is from genome assembly GCF_007827815.1 of Azospirillum brasilense. Lineage (GTDB taxonomy): Bacteria > Pseudomonadota > Alphaproteobacteria > Azospirillales > Azospirillaceae > Azospirillum > Azospirillum brasilense_C. The sequence continues at coordinate 17,871 of NZ_VITH01000007.1, read as the reverse complement.
GGCGGTGCTGGAGGAACACCGCGCCACCGCCGCCAAACTGGCCAACCGGCCGGTCAGCTACGCCGCCGCCGCGCTGATGGTCGGGATCTGGCTGGTCGCCGCCGTCGCTCTCTTCTGGTGGCTCGAACCCTACATCGCGGGTTGGCTGGGGTAGACGCGCGGGCGCCTTCCCCTCATTCGCCCAGCAGATGCAGCGCCAGGGTCCGCTCGTGGGGCTGGCGGCGGTGCTCGAACAGATAGATCCCCTGCCAGGTGCCCAATGCCATCCGCCCCTCCAGCACGGGGATGGACAGTTGCACGGTGGTCAGCGCGCTGCGGATGTGAGCCGGCATGTCGTCCGGCCCTTCCAATATGTGGTCGTAGAGCGCCGGGTCTTCCGGCACCAGCCGCTTGAAGAAGCGCTCCAGATCGCCGCGCACGCTCGGGTCGGCGTTCTCCTGGATGACCAGCGAGGCCGAGGTGTGCCGGCAGAAGACCGTCAGCAGACCGGTCTCCATGCCCTGGGCGGCGACCCAGCGGGCCACTGGCTCGGTCACCTCGACCAGGCCCTGGCCGTGGGTGCGGATGGTCAGCGTCATGACGGCCTGCCGCATGTGTGTCGCCCTCCGTGCTCGATTGCGCGTCTTGGAAGCGGGTCTTCCATACACCAAATCGCTTGGCATTTCCGGCCCGACAACTGGCCCGACCAACAACAGGTGATTCATGGAACTGAACGGCCAGTACCGGATTCCGGCGGCGCGCGAGCGGGTTTTCACCGCGCTCTGCGATCCCGCCGTGCTGCAACGCTGCATCCCGGTTCTGGAGGAGATGGACCGGCTGTCGCCCACCGAATACAGCGCCCGCGTGCGCGCCACGGTCGGCCCGCTGAACGCGCGCTTCGCCGGCAACGTCCGGGTGGCACCGGAGGACGCGCCGCGCTTCTACATCCTCTACGCCGAGGGCAAGGGCGGCCTCGCCGGAGCGGTCAAGGGCGAGGCCCGCATCACGCTGGAGGAGGTGGACGGCCACACCCAGCTGTCCTTCACGCTGGCGGCGGCGCTGGGCGGGGCCGTCGGCCGGCTGGCGGTCAAGCTGGTCAAGGCCAAAGCCGACCGCGTGATCGACGGCTTTTTCGAGCGTTTCACGACGGAGGTCCTGAACGGCTGAGCCGGATGCCCGGCGGGCCTCGACAACGCACCCGCAAAAAAACCACTTCGCAGTTGCGGGAATTTGATCCACCATCATGGTCATGACCGAACAACCCCCCGATGCGGGAGTTCGCCGACCATGATTGCCGACATCGCCGATCCCGCGGTTCTCTCGCTCCACCCGCCCGCCGACGCCCTGGACGGCGTTCCGGACGGCCCGGCCCTCGACCGGCTGCTGTTCACCCGCATCGTCGGGCTGGCCGCGCAGCATCCGGGCGGTCCCGCCGCCGCGCTGGGGCTGGAGCGTGAAGCGCTGGCCGAGCTGATCCGCCGGCACGCGGCGGGCTTCGCCCCTCTCCTTTCCTCCCTGCCGGAGGACAGCGGTGTGGACGCCATCGAGGAGGAGGATTTGCGGGCCTTCCTGCTCGACCACCGCGCCGCCGGGACCGTCGAGGAGGAGTGGCTGGCCGCCATTGTCGCCCGCCGCGCGCTGGGGCCGAACCACCTCTGGCAGGACATGGGCTTCGCCAACCGGCGGGAGCTGAACGCCATGTTCCGCCGCCACTTCCCGTCGCTGGTCGCGCTGAACAGCGGCGACATGAAATGGAAGAAATTCTTCTACCGCCAGCTGTGCGAGCGCGAAGGGCTGATGCTCTGCAAATCGCCGAACTGCGAGGTGTGCGACGACTTCAGCGCCTGCTTCAGCGCGGAGGACGGCGATCCGCTGAGCGCCCTGGCCCGCGTGGCCCGTGGCGAGGGGGCGTGAACAAAGATGCGCTGCGGATGAAGAAAGCCGCTTGACCGGAGCGCCGCTACCCGTTAGATAACGCCACCCGCCGGACGGAAGGCCTAGCAAGGCCCGATGAACGGCAGGTCTCCGATGGTCGCGTCAAGCATCAGCGGAAGGGTGGCCGAGTGGTTAAAGGCAGCAGACTGTAAATCTGCCCGCGTAAGCGTACGCTGGTTCAAATCCAGCCCCTTCCACCATCTGACGCGGCCGGTTCATGACAGGGTCATGACCGGCCGTTTCCTTTTCCGGACAGCGCCGACTTATTGCCTCGTCAGCACGCCTTCTCAGCGTGGCTGGGCTCCCAAATCCTCGAAGGTCAGGCCCTTGTCGGTGCGGGTGAAGCGGCCCTTGCCGTTGACCGTCATCGCCGTCGCGCCCGGCTGCGGCGCAAAGGTCGCCGCGTAGTAGCAATCATATTGCTTGTCGTCCGGCTTCGGGGCGCCGTTGCGGTACTTGGTGTCGACGCAGCCCTGCTTGCGGAAACCATCGAACCCACGGAAGCTGCCCTGCCCCTGACCGTCCAAGGCCCGCCGGGTGTGCGATTCCACCAGCTTGCGCATGTCGGACTCGCCCGGCTCCCCCGAACAGGCGGCCAACGGCACCACCGCCAGACCGCACAGCACCGCAAGCCGCAGGCCCCGCATCCCCTCCCTCACTTGGCGGCCAGCAGGCGATCCACCCGCTCCTTCAGGGCGCCGAAGGACGGCGGCTTCACGACGAAGCCGTTGACGCCCAGGGACATGGCCTTCTTCACGATTTCGGATTCCGTGTGGTTGGTCAGGAAGACCACCGGCGTGCGGCGGTTCCTCACCTCGGCGCTGGCCCGCAGATCGGCCAGGAACTGCAGGCCGGACACCGGCTTCATGTCGATGTCGCAGACAATCACGTCGGGGGTGGCGCGGATGCATTCCCGCATGCCGGTCTCGCCGTTGTCGGCCTCGGCGATCGAGCGGAAGCCGATCTGCGACAGGATCTGCATGATGGTCCGGCGCACGAAGGGCTGATCTTCGATGACCAGGATGCTGTACTGCCCGTAATCGACCGGCTTCCTGTCCATCGCCGCCCCCTCCTCCGCCAGAACTGGTGGCACCAGTCCGTGGTCATACAGTCGGACACTGATAATGCGAGTCCGGCGGACGAGCAACCAAAGGACGGTTACAACTTTTAAAGAATGACGGATTCCCAGCGCCCGGACGCGGCGGCGGGCCGAGCGAAACCGCAAGGCCCGTCCTGCGCGCGACCGCCGCTCACCAGAAACGGGACGCTACCGCCGACCGGTTCCCTGCAACCCCAGGATGGTGGAGATCAGGCCCGCCACGAACCGCCGTTCCGGGTGCAGCTCATGCACCGCGACCGCGCGCCCGGCGAAGGACAGCGCCGCTTTCGCAAGGTCCGCCGGGTCCGGGCAGGCTTCGCCGTCGATGCGGAAGCGCGCGACCGTCTTGGTCAGCTCGTGCATCGCCGTCAAAGGCGGGATGCACATCAGGAAGCGGGCGCTGGCGACCGGCGTGAAGCCGCAGCGCTCGAACATGGTCTGCACGGTCACCGGAACGCCGTCCGGTCCTTCGGTCCCGACCTGAAAGCGGAGCAGACGCTGCGCCCGCTCCTCCACCGCCTCGGACCAGCCGGCGGTGGCTGTAATCATGGGGTTGATCAAACCTGCCTCCAAATGCACCAGCCACGGGCCGCGCAGGCTCCAGGGACGTTAGATTGTTCGCTCAGCGAACAAGGTCAAGAAACATCCCGTATGGCGGAAACCCGCATCCGTTTGATTACAAAGCAATCACCGTGCCAGCGCACGGAAACGGCGGCGCAAAGCCGCCCCGCCCCATCACCGGCTTCCCCTATCATCTTGGAACTCCACCTGATTGTTCCATGGCGCCCGCATCGACGCCGGAACGGCGCCTTCGGAGTCAACAGCGCGACGACCGCCCCGGTGCCGACGGCTGACCGCTTCGTCGCCTCCGGAACACGTTGCATGTGTGACAACCTGCCGTCCTTTTGGGCACGGGGTGTCGCTGCTCCGCAACCGACACCCTTGAAGCGATGATCGGGACCTTTGCACGCGCGCGAATCGTTATGCCCACGAAAACAATTCCCGTTCTGCGCTGTTGTGACCTGACGTACGTGAAATCATGTGCCGGAAGTTGTTTCGCGGCGGTGAGCGGGGGCCATCGTGGAGACCTATATGCCCAAACATGCGGATTCGGACGAACCGGACAAAGGTGGGGCAACCACCGGAGAGGTGCTGCGCGAAAGCCTGGGGACGCTGAGCCGCAACCTTGCCGAAGGGGTCCGCACCGCCGAACGCCTCCAGCGGGACGCCGCCCGGCTGGTCGAGGAAAGCGCGCGTCTGGCCGCCGAACTGGTCGAGCAGCGCCGCGAGATGGGGCGGCTGCGCGACCGCATGCACCGCGCCGAGGATCGCCGTTCCGCCCGGGAAGAGGAACTGCGCCGCGCCCATGAGACGGCGGAACGCGCCGACCGGGCCAAGGCGCGTTTCCTGACCGCCGCCAGCCACGACCTGCGCCAGCCGATCCAGGCGGCGGCGCTCTACGCCCACATCCTGCGCGGCGCGGTCGGCGGCAACCCGTCGGCGCGGGAGGCGGCCGACCTCCTTCAGGCTTCCATCGACAGTCTGAGCGGCATGCTGAGCGGCCTTCTGGACCTCGCCCGGCTGGAGGCGGGGGCGGTGGACGTCACGGTCTCGGAGTTCCGCCCCGATGCGCTGATGCGCCGTCTGGGCCAGGAGTTCCGGGCAAGCGCCACGGCCGAGGGTATGAGCCTGCACGTCCATCCCAGCGGCGTGGCGGTGCGGACCGACGCGCGGCTGCTGGAACGCATCCTCACCCACCTGCTGTCCAACGCCGTCCGCCACGGCGGGAAGAACGGGGGACGCGTCCTCCTCGGCTGCCGGCGGCGCCCTGAGGCGCTGGAGTTCCAGGTGTGGGACGACGGGCGCGGCATCCCCCCCGACGCCCGCGCCGCCATCTTCGAGGAGTTCCACCAGCTCGACAATCCGGAGCGCTGCGCGGCCAAGGGCTTCGGGCTCGGCCTGCCGCTGGTCGCCCGCATGGCGCGGCTGCTTGGGCTGACGCTGGACCTGCGGTCGCAGGTCGGCCGGGGCACGGTCTTCACGGTGGCCGTTCCGCGCGCCGCCCTTCCCTCCGAACCCGACCGCCGCCTGACCGCCGCCGCCCGCGCCATCGCCGTGGCCGCGACCAGCGCGGTCGCCACGGCCTCGCCGATGGAGCGCATGCGGGGCCGCCGGGTGCTGCTGGTGGAGGACGACGAGCGGGTGCGCCACGCCATGACCATGCTGCTGAAGCGCTGGGGGGTGCGGGTGACCGCCGTCGGCTCCGCCGAGGAGTTGGCCGACCGCCTGCCGCGGCTGCGCAGCCGCCCGCACGTCGTCCTCGCCGACCACCGCCTTCCACGCGGGCAGACCGGCCGCACGGTGGCGGAGCTGGTCCGCCGCCGCTGGGACGTTCCGGTGGTCATCATCACCGGCGACACCGCGCCGGAGCGGTTGCGCGAAGCCCGGAAGATCGGCTGCCGCCTGCTGCACAAGCCGGTGGAGCCCGGCGACCTCGCCGCCACGCTCGACGACGTCATGGAGGGGTGAGCGCTCAGAACGATCCCCCGCTCCGCCTGTTCGCAGGGTGGGAGGTGCGCGCATGGGACGACGGAAGACGCGGCGGAACTCAATCGGGCGTGGCCTGATCGGCGGGGCCGCCGTGATTCTGGCGCTCGGCGCCGGGGCGGTCGCCTGGGCGTGGGAAAGCGCGATCCCGCCCCAGCCGCGCCCGGCGGCGGAGTCCTTTCCGGCGGAGCTGGTGGCGGAAGGAGCGCGGCTGGCCGCGGTGGGGAACTGCATCGCCTGCCACACGGTGCCGGGCGGGCGGTCCTTCGCCGGTGGGCTCGCCCTGCCGACGCCCTTCGGGACCATCCATTCCACCAACATCACGCCCGACGAGGACACCGGCATCGGCCGCTGGAGCGAGGCGGCCTTCACCCGCGCCATGCGCCGCGGGGTGGACCGCGACGGGCGGCATCTCTACCCCGCCTTCCCCTACGACCATTACACGCGGGTCAGCGACGCCGACAACCGGGCGCTCTACGCCTATCTGATGACCCGCACGCCGGTGCGGGCGGAGGCGCCGGCCAACCACCTTCCCTTCCCGCTGAACATCCGGATGGCCGTGGCCGGGTGGAAGCTGCTCTATTTCCGCGAGGGCGCCTTCACCCCCGACCCGGCCAAGCCGGAGGTCTGGAACCGCGGCGCTTATCTGGCGGAGGGGCTGGGCCATTGCGGCGCCTGCCACAGCCCGCGCAACGCGCTGGGCGCGGTGGACAAGGATCGCGCCTGGGCCGGCGGCGAGGCCGAGGGCTGGACCGCCTACCCCATCGACCAGGACTCCCCGGCGCCCGTCCCCTGGACGGCGGACAGCCTGACCTTCTACCTGCGGCATGGCTGGCACCCGGCGCACGGCGTGTCGCGCGGGCCGATGGCGGAGGTCACCGGCAACCTCGTCGGCCTGCCCGACGCCGACGTGGCGGCCATCGGCGCCTACGTCGCCGACCGCATGGGTCCCCCCAGCGCTGAGCGCCTGCGCCGCGGCGAAGACCTGCGGGCTCTGGTTTCGCGCCGTACCGCCGACGCCGGGGCGCCGCCGGGCGCCGGCCCGACCGCCGCCGACAGCCAAGCCCGTCCCCCCGCTGCGGACTCCGGGCGGACCGGGGGTGACGAGCGTGGCGAGGCGATCTACCGCACGGCCTGCGCCACCTGCCACGAATCCGGACGGCCGCTGCCCTTCGGCGGACTGCCTTTCGCGCTCAGCACCGCGGTGAACGCCGCGAACCCGCAGAACATCGTCAACGTCACGCTGTTCGGCCTGCCACCCGGCGACGGCACCGTCAGCGCGGTGATGCCGGCCTTCGGCGGAGCGCTGACCGACGCCGACATGGTGGCCCTGCTGCGTTACCTGCGCGGGCGCTTCAGCGACCAGCCGCCATGGGACGGGCTGGAGCGGCTGGTGGCCGACACGCGCAGCGGCGCACACCACGTCGCCGTCCGCCCCGCCGACGGCATCGAACGGGCGCCGCAGAACGTCGGCGCCGCCGACTGAACGCATGCCCGGATTGACGGAAGGAAGCCCATCATGGCGATCGACCTCACGGTGAACGGCACCCCGCAGCGGGTGGAGGCGGACCCGGACACGCCGCTGCTCTACGTGCTGCGCGACGATCTCGGGCTGAACGGGGCGAAGTTCGGCTGCGGGCTGGGCCAGTGCGGGGCCTGCACGGTGATGGTGGACGGGCGCGCCGTTCTGTCCTGCGTCACGCCGGTCCTGCTGATGCAGGGCCGCGCCGTCACCACGGTCGAGGGGTTGGGCACCGCTGAGGCCCCCGGCCCCATGCAGCGCGCCTTCATCGAGGAGCAGGCGGCCCAGTGCGGCTACTGCATCCCCGGCATGATGATGCGGGCGCAGGCGTTGCTCCAGGAGCGGCCGGACGCCGACGACGCCGCGATCCGTCGCGCGCTGGAGTTCAACCTGTGCCGCTGCGGCACCCACATGCGCATCCTGCGCGCCATCCGCCGCGCCGCCGACACCATGCGCCACGCCGAGACCGCCGCCCCGAACGGGAGGGCCGGCTAATGAGCGACCACAGCCCCCTCCCTCTGACCCGCCGCGGCCTGCTGGCCGCCGGTGGCGCCCTGGTCGTCACGGTGTCGCTGGCCCGCCCCCTGCCCGCCCAGACCGGGGACGGCGGTGGCGCCCGGCCTCCCAAGCCCGCTCCGGGCAGCCTCGCCCAGACGCCCCGGCTCGACGCCTGGGTCCGCATCGGCGCGGACGGCGCCATCACCGTCTTCACCGGCAAGGCCGAACTCGGCCAGGGCATCCGCACCGCCCTGCTCCAGGTCGCCGCGGAGGAGCTGCGCGTCCCGCCCGCCGCCATCACGCTGGTCACCGCCGACACCGCCCGCACCCCGAACGAGGGCTACACCGCCGGCAGCCAGTCCATGCAGAACAGCGGCACCGCCATCCGCGCCGCCGCCGCCCAGGCCCGCGCCCTGCTGGCGCAGGAGGCGGCGCGGCGCCTCGGCGCGCCGGCCGACGCGCTGGGCTTCGCCGACAAGCGGGTGACGGCGCCGGACGGGCGGACGCTCGGCTATGGGGAGTTGGCCGCGTCGCTCGACCTGACGGTGGAGGTGCCGGCGGACGCCCCGTTGACCGCACCGGACCGCCTGTCCGTGATGGGCCAGCCGCTGCCCCGCGTGGACATTCCCGCCAAGATGACCGGCGGCGCGGCCTATGTGCAGGACCTCCGGCCGGAGGGCATGCTGCACGCCCGCGTCGTCCGCCCGCCCAGCCCCGCCGCCCGGCTGACCGCGCTGGACGGCGCCGCCGTGGAGGCGATGCCGGGGGTGGTCGCCGTGCTGCGCGACGGCGACTTCCTCGCCGTGGTGGCCGACAAGGAGTACCGGGCGGTCAAGGCGATGCGCGCCCTCGCCTCCGCCGCCCGCTGGGAGGAGCCGGCGACCCTGCCCGGCGACACCCCGATCCCCGACCTGCTGCGCTCGCTGGAGCGCGAGGTCGGCACGGTGGACGCCAAGGGCGACGCCGGCCCCATCGCCGACGGCCCGCGCAGCCTGCGCGCCCGCTTCACCCGGCCCTACCAGCTTCACGGCTCCATCGGCCCGTCCTGCGCCGTGGCGGTGATGGGCGAGGACGGGCTGACCGTCTGGTCGCACACCCAGGGCGTCTATCCCGACCGCAAGGCCATCGCCGAGATGCTGCGCCTGCCCTTGGATCGGGTGCGGGTGATCCATACGGAGGGGTCCGGCTGCTACGGCCACAACGGCGCCGACGACGCGGCGGCGGACGCGGCGCTGATCGCCAGCAAGCTGCCCGGCCGCCCGGTGCGGGTGCAGTGGATGCGCGAGCAGGAGCATGCCGGGGAGCCCTATGGCCCGGCCATGATGATCGAGGCCGCGGCCTCCCTGGACGGGAACGGGCGCATCGACCGCTGGACCTTCGACGTCTGGTCCAACACCCACACCACCCGCCCCGGCGGGGCCGGCGCCCTGCTGGCCGCGCGCCATCTGGCCGAGCCCTTCCCGGCGGAAGCGGCGGCGATGCAGATCACCCCCGCCGGCAACGGCGATCGCAACGCCATCCCGCTCTACGCCATCCCCAACACCCGCATCCTCTGGCATTTCCTGCCCGACATGCCGCTGCGGGTGTCGGCGCTGCGGTCGCTCGGCGCCTACGCCAACGTCTTCGCGCTGGAAAGCATGATGGACGATCTGGCGCTGCTGGCCGGCGCCGACCCCGTAGAGTTCCGCTTGCGCCATCTGGAGGACCCGCGCGCCCGCCGGGTGGTCGAACTGGCGGCGGAGCGCTTCGGCTGGACGGGCGCCGCGCCGGCGCCGGGCTTCGGCCACGGTTTCGCCTTTGCCCGCTACAAGAACCACGCCGCCTATCTGGCGTTGGCGGTGGAGCTGTCGGTGGACCGCGGCAGCGGGCGGGTGCGGATGACCCGTGCCACCGCCGCCATCGACAGCGGCGAGATCGTCAACCCCGACGGCATCCGCAACCAGACCGAGGGCGGCATCATCCAGGCGATGAGCTGGACCCTGTTCGAGCGCGCCGTCTACGACGACACCCGAGTCACCTCGGTGGACTGGGCCAGCTACCCAATCCTGCGCTTCGCCAGCGTGCCCGACCGCATCGACGTCCACATCGTCGAACGGCCCGGCGATCCCTTCCTCGGCACCGGGGAGGCAGCGCAGGGGCCGACCGCCGCGGCCATCGGCAACGCCATCCGCTCGGCGACCGGCTTGCGCCTGCGCGACCTGCCCTTCACCCCCGACCGGGTGCGGGAGCCAACCGCCTCCGGCTGAGCCCGCCAGAAGAGGCCACAAGGAGGAAATTTCCACGGATCCTCTGGTGAATAGAACGAACGGCTTGGCACCTTTGTGCCAAGAGTGGCGGATGCCCAACCCAGGGTAAGCGGTCGCGCTGCGCTCTGGCGTTGCGCCACGCCAAGATGCGCCGGACAGTTCAACGGAACCGTTGCTTGCTACCGCAACTCACCGCAGCGCCACTTTTACTGGTGTGCGCCACGCTATTTTGCGGCACAGCGAAATAAAAATTGAATAGATGCATGATTTTATCAGCGTCATAATAGGAATTAACAACACATTAACACTCCTAATGACACGATATTTCGCAATATGTAACATTAGAATGTGAATTTGTGCTTTCAATCGACAAGAAAACAGCTGTGTCAAATGCCATGATCTTGCGTTGTATTCATTGACCAGGGCACCGGGTTGTGGGTATGTCAAATCAAACGGGGTAGCCATTTCTTTCGAGAGATGCCCACCTCGGATTGCTTCCCACTTAGGAACCGTCCGCCATGACCGAAGCGCCCGCCGCCGCCGCCGCCCCGCGCGTTACCACCTCAGGTCGCTTCCTCCGCACGGCCTCAGAGATTGCCGTCATCGACACCGCCCTTGACGGGTGGCGGGATCTCCAGGCGGGACTTCCCTCCGGCATGGAGGCGGTTCTGATCGGCGAAGGCCGCGACGGCGTGGCGGCGATGGCGCAGGCCTTGGCCGGGCGCCGCGGCATCCGGGCGCTCCATGTGCTGTGCCACGGCTTCGAGGGCGGCCTGCAACTCGGCGCGGCGCGGCTTGACGACGCGACGCTGGGCGCGCGCGCCGCGGAACTGGCGGCCATCGGCTCCTGCCTTGCCGACGACGGCGACATCCTGCTGTACGGCTGCAACGTGGCGAGCGGCCATGGCGGTGCGTTCCTCGACGCGCTGGCCGACATCACCGGCGCCGCCATGGCGGCCTCCCGGACGCTGACGGGCGCCGCGGACCTGGGCGGCGATTGGACCCTCGCCTGGACGCGCGGCACGGTGCGGACCGAAGCCCTGCGGATCGACCGGTATCGCGGGGTGCTGGCCGCACCGTTCGTTGATGAAGTGGTCGCCTACACCGGCGAGAACACCATCACCATCCGGTACGAAGACAGCCTGGACACCACGAGCAACCCGCTGCTGACCCATTTCGTGGCGACCGACGGCACCGTGAACGCGGGCACCGGTTCCATCCTGATCAATGGCAACGCGGTCGCCCTGATCAGCGCCGTGGTGTCCGACACCTTCGTAACCCTGACCGTCGGCCACCAGTTCCAGCTGAACGACGCCATCGCCTTCCGCTACGAGGACCCGGCGGGTGACGACCTGACCGGCGTCATCCAGGCCCCCTACGGCCTGGACACGCAATCGGTGGACGTCTCGATCACAGTGCTGTCCGCCCGCCCCCCGGCCTTCCTCTCCTCATCCGCGCAAATCGGGACCAACAAGGTCGTCCTGTCCTTCGATCAGGCGCTGGACGCCAACAATCCCCCGTCCACCCAGCAGTTCTTCGGGTCCTCGTCGACGCAGGGACAGATTCGCATCAACGGCGTCTACTACAGCGTTTCGAGCGTCGCCGTCGTTGGAAGCACCGTCACCGTCGAGGTCGGCAACGGCTACATCTTCCAGAATGGAGATTTCGTCTCCCTCCGTTATTACGACGGAGACACGGTGGACAGCACGACGGCCATCCAGAACCAGGCCGGTGTCGATATTCCGGATTTCAGAACCAGCTTCACGGTCCAGCTCAACGAGCCGACCGTGACCGCGACGGGCAACGCGCCGACCTTCACCCAGAACGCGGCGCCGGTGGACCTGTTCTCCGGGGTGTCCGCCAGCACCAACACCGGACAGGTCTTCACCAGCGTGACCCTGACGGTCACCAATGTCGTTGACGACGAGTGGCTGTCCATCGATGGCACCATCCCCATTTCCCTGACCTCGCCAGCCACCGGGGTGACCGTGCCGACGATGCCGGGAGCGACGGTCTCCACCTCGTACAGCGGCACCACGGCGACCGTCACCGTGAGCGGGCTCAGCCTCACCGGCACCCAGCTGGCGGCGCTGCTCGACGGCATCGCCTATGTCAATGCGGGCGACGTCCTCACCGGCATCGTCACGCCCGGCAACCGCATCGTTTCCATCACCAGCGTCACCGATGACGGCAGCACCAACAACACGGCCACCCTCAGCGGCGTTTCCTCCACCGTCGTCGTCGCGGCCGCGGCGGCGCCGACGCTGACGGCGACCGGCAACACGACGACCTTCACCACCTACACGAACGCGGCGGACCTGTTCTCGACGGTCACGGCCAGCACCAACGACTCCGGCCAAGTCTTCACCAGCCTGACGCTCACGGTGACCGGTGTCCTGGACAGCGCGTCGGAAATGCTGGTCTTCCTGGTTCCCGGATGGTCGTCCTCGACCATTGCCCTGAACCATGGCGCCACCTCCCTGCCCGTCGGCGCGGTGACGGCCAGCGCCACGGCCAGTGGCGGCACCGTCACGGTGACGATCAGCGGCCTGCATCTGACGGACAGCGAAATGGCGTCGTTCATCGACGGCATCGCCTACAACAACATCGCGGCCCTGCAGAGCGCCACGCCGTCCGACGGCCCGCGCGTCATCACCATCACCGGCGTCACCGACGACGGCAGCAGCGACAACAGCGCCAGCCTCACCGGCATCGCCGCCACCGTCAACATCGGCGCGCCCGCGACGCCGGTGCTGCAGAGCGCCGCGGTGAACGGCGCATCGCTGGTGCTGACCTACGACGTGGCGCTCGACTCCGCCAACCCGCCGGCGACCGGCGCCTTCACCGTGACGGCCGGCGGCAGCCCGGTCACCGTCAGCGGCGTCGCCGTGGACAGCGCGAACAAGACGGTGACGCTGACGCTCGCCCAGCCGGTCGCCTTCAACAGCTCGGTCACCGTTTCCTACACCGACCCGACCGTGGGCGACGACGCCAACGCCGTTCAATCGGCCTGGGGCGGCATGGATGCCGCGACCGTCACCGCCCAGCCGGTCACCAACAACACGCCCGACCCGAACGGGACCCCACCGACCCTCACGCTGAGCACCGAAACCCCCTTCTTCATGGGGAGCAGCGGCAGCAGCGGCTTTGACCTCTTCAGCGCGGTGACCGCCTCGACCGTCGACGGCGGGCAACACTTCACCGGCATGGTCCTCAAGGTCTACAACGTCGTCGGCAACGGCAGCACCGAGTTCCTGACCATCGGCGGCAGCGACATCGCGCTCGGCACCGGGTCGGGCACATTCAGCAACGGCAGCTACGCGGTCACACTGACCAACGGCGTCGCCACCGTGACGCTGAGCGGCATGTCGTTGAGCGACGGCACCATGGGCTCGCTGATCGACGGGATCACCTACAAGAACACCGGCCCGGCCAATGCGGCGTTCGGCTCCACCGAGACGCGGCCCGTCGTCCTTCACTCCATCACCGACAGCGGCCCCGTCGGGCAGAACACCACCGTCGTCGACCAGGTCGCCACGGCGACGATCGCCAACACGATGCCTGCGCCCGCGCCTCTCAAGATCGCACCGACAAGCCCGACCGTGTCCTTCGTTGCGGGGACGCCGAAGCAGGTGTCCTTCACCATCACGGCCACACAGTCCATCACCCTGGTAGGGTCGATGGTCGAGTTCGGCGTCAGCGCGCCCAGCGGCTGGACGGTCGCGAACATCAGCCTCGACATGCCGGTCGCCGGCATCATTACGATCGGCAGCGTCTTCACCCTGACCTTCGACATCACGGCGTCCGGCACGGACACGTCCGGTGCATTCCCCATCAGCATCGTCTCCACGGCGGTCGGGATCGACATGAGCACCGCCGCCATCTCGAACTCGGTGATGGTGATGCTCGCCCCACCCGCGCCGGTGCTGCAGAGCGCCACGGTCAACGGCACGTCGCTGGTCCTGACCTATGATGCCGCGCTGGACGCGGTGAACGGCCCGGCGGCTGCCGCCTTCGAGGTCAAGGTCGGCGGCAGCACGGTCACCGTCTCCACCGTCGCGGTGAACAGCGTCAACAAGACGGTCACGCTGACTCTGGCCCAGGCGGTCCAGCACGGGCAGACGGTCACCGTCAGCTACACCGACCCCACCAACGGCGACGACGCGGCGGCGATCCAGAACATTACCGGCGGCGCGGACGCGGCCAGCGTGACCAACCAGTCGGTGACGAACAACACGGCGGACACGACGCCGCCGTCGATCACCAACGTCACGATCCCCAACCAGCCGGCCAAGGTCGGCGATACGGTGACGGTGACGATCACCGTGGCGTCGGACAGCGACACTTACACGCTGGGCAACGGCAGCACCGTCAACGGCTTCGCGCTCGCCAACCTGACCAAGGTCAGCGCGACCACCTACACCGCCACCTTCACCGTCACCGCCGACGGCCAGCGCACCGGCGACCGCGCCGCCAACCAGGACATCCCGGTCAACATCGTCCTGGTCGACAGCGCCAGCAACGCCAACACCCCCTACACCACCCCGATCAGCCAGACCAACGACCGCATCGACACCAACGCCCCCCCGGTCCTGGCCGTCCCGACCACCCCGCCGACGCTGGTCGACACCTCGGCCAACGACACCTTCCCGCTGATCGATGGCCAGCTCTCCGCCACCGACCTGGAAGGCGACACGCTGACCTTCTCCGTCGCCGGCTCGCAGGCCTCCCCGGTCCAGCACGGCAGCGTCACGCTCAGCAACGGCGTCACCTACGACACCTGGTCCACCGGTCCGGGCGGCACCGCCTACGTCAACAGCCAGACCGGCCACTACGCCTACGTCTTCGACGCCGCCTTCCTCAACGGCGTCCCCGCCGGGCCGATGCAGGGCACCAGCACCTTCACCGTCTCCGACGGCAACCGCACCGTCGAGCGGCAGCTCACCCTCAACTTCACCGGCGCCAACGACAGCCCGATCCTGTCCAACGACGCCCGCAGCCTGGCCGCCATCGACCAGGGCATCGCCGACGCCGCCAACACCGGCACCACCGTCACCGATCTGCTCGCCTCGGCCGGCACCGCCACCGACGCCGAGTACGACAGCCCCTTCCCGCTGGTCACCGTCGTCCCGCTGGGCATCGCCGTCACCGGGGTGACCAACAGCAACGGCACCTGGCAGTACAAGGTCGGCAACGGCGCCTGGACCGACATCCCCACCGGCCTGTCCAACGGCTCGGCGCTGCTGCTCGCCGGCTCCGACCGCCTGCGCTTCGTGCCGAGCGGCTCGGGCTTCACCAACACCGACACCGGCGCCATCACCTTCAAGGCGTGGGACCGCACCAGCGGCACGGCCGGCGCCACCGCCGACACCAGCGGCGACGCCTTCAGCACCGGCGGCGCCACCGCGACGATCCGCGTCGACGCCGTGCCGACCCTGGCCGCGACCGGCGGCGCCAAGACCTTCGGCGTCGGGGTGGACGCCTCGACCAGCCTGTTCAGCGGCGTCGCCGCCTCCACGGTGGAGGCCGGACAGAGCTTCCGCGGCGCGGTGTTCACCGTCAGCGGGGTGGTGGACGCCACCGAGGTCCTGACCATCGGCGGCACCGACGTCGCCCTGACCAACGGCGCCACCGCCACCCTGACCGGTCTCGGCGTGGCGGGCGGCAACGCCGGCGTCACCGTGTCGGTGGTCGGCGGCGTCGCCACGGTGACCGTCACCGGGCTGGAGCGCAGCGACGCGCAGATGAGCGCTCTGCTCGGCGGCGTCACCTACAAGAACACCAGCGCGACGGCGACGCTGGGCGACCGCACGGTGGCCATCGCCGGCCTGACCGACAGCGGCGGCGCCACCGGCAGCGCGACCATCTCCGGCGTCAGCGCGGTGGTGAGCGTGGCCGACGTGACGCCGCCGGCGGCTCCGGTCGTCACCAGCGCGGCGCTGACCAAGAACGCCACGCCGGTCCTGGCCGGCACGGCGGAGGCGGGCAGCACGGTGACCGTCACGGTGGGCGGGGCGACCTACACGACCACGGCGACCAACGGGACCTGGACTCTTGACCTCGCCACGGCGACGCCGACCACCGGCTCGCTGAGCCTGAACGCCAACGGCACCAACGCGGTTTCGGTGACGGCCAGGGACGCGTCCAACAACACGTCGACGGCCGGCACCCAGACGCTGACCATCGACACGACGGCGCCCTCCGCCCCGGCGGTGACCAGCGCCGTGCTGACCAAGAACGCCACGCCGACCCTCACGGGCACCGCCGAGGCCGACAGCACGGTGACCGTCACGGTGGGTGGGGCGACCTACACGACCACGGCAACCAACGGCACCTGGTCGATCAACCTCGCCACGGCGACGCCGACCACCGGCTCGCTCAGCCTGAACGCCAACGGCGCCAACGCCGTCTCGGCGACGGCGACCGACGTTGCGGGCAACACGTCGACGGCCGGCACGCAGTCGCTGACCATCGACACCACCGCGCCCACCGCCCCGGCGGTGACCAGCGCGGCGCTGACCAAGAACGCCACGCCGGTCCTGGCCGGCACGGCGGAAGCGGACAGCACGGTCACCGTCACGGTGGGTGGCGCAACCTACACGACCACGGCGACCAACGGGACTTGGTCGATCAACCTCGCCACGGCGACGCCGACCACCGGCTCGCTGAGCCTGAACGCCAACGGTGCCAACGCCGTCTCGGCCACCGCCACGGATGCCGCCGGCAACGTCTCTTCGGCCGGCACGCAGTCGCTGACCATCGACACCACCGCGCCCACCGCGCCGGCGGTGACCAGCGCCGTGCTGACCAAGAACGCCACGCCGACCCTCACGGGTACCGCCGAGGCCGACAGCACGGTGACCGTCACCATCGGCGGGGCGACCTACACGACCACGGCGACCAACGGCACCTGGAGCGTCAACCTCGCCACGGCGACGCCGACCACCGGCTCGCTCAGCCTGAACGCCAACGGCGCCAACGCCGTCTCGGCGACGGCCACCGACGCCGCGGGCAACGTCTCCACGGCCGGCACGCAATCGCTGACCATCGACACGACGGCGCCGACCGCTCCGGCGGTGACCAGCGCCGTGCTGACCAAGAACGCCACGCCGATCCTCACGGGCACGGCGGAAGCGGACAGCACGGTGACCGTGACCATCGGCGGGGCCACCTACACGACCACGGCAACCAACGGCACCTGGTCGATCAACCTCGCCACGGCGACGCCGACCTCCGGCTCGCTGAGCTTGAACGCCAACGGCGCCAACGCCGTCTCGGCCACCGCCACGGATGCCGCGGGCAACACGTCGACGGCCGGCACGCAGTCGCTGACCATCGACACGACGGCGCCGACCGCTCCGGCGGTGACCAGCGCCGTGCTGACCAAGAGCGCCATGCCGATCCTCACCGGTACGGCGGAGGCCGACAGCACGGTGACCGTCACCATCGGCGGCGCCACCTACACCACCACGGCAACCAACGGGACCTGGAGCGTCAACCTCGCCACGGCGACGCCGACCACTGGCTCGCTGAGCCTCAACGCCAACGGCGCCAACGCCGTCTCGGCCACCGCCACGGATGCGGCGGGCAACGTCTCCACGGCCGGCACGCAGTCGCTGACCATCGACACCACCGCGCCCTCCGCCCCGACCGTCACCACGGCGTTGACCAACAGCACCACCCCGATCCTCAGCGGCACGGCGGAAGCGAACAGCACGGTGACCGTCACGGTGGGCGGCGCCACTTACACCACCACGGCAACGGGCGGCAACTGGTCGATCAACCTCGCCACGGCGACGCCGACTTCCGGCTCGCTCAGCCTGAACGTCAACGGTGCCAACCCGGTCTCGGCCACCGCCACCGATGCCGCGGGCAACACGTCTTCGGCCGGCACGCAGTCGCTGGTTGTCGACACCACGCTGCCCAACGCCCCGACCGTCACCAGCGCCACGCTGACCAACAGCACCACCCCCACCCTGACCGGCACGGCGGAAGCGGACAGCACGGTGACCGTCACCATCGGTGGCGCCACCTACACCACGACG
>NZ_VITH01000006.1 GCF_007827815.1 Azospirillum brasilense | reverse complement strand
CTGATCGGGCTCGGCGCCGGCAACGACCTCGGGGTGGGCGGCGACGGCAACGACACGCTGTTCGGCGAGGAGGGCGACGACACGCTGTTCGGCGGGGCGGGCAACGACCTGCTGCACGGCGGGGCGGGCAACGACGTGCTGTTCGCCGACGGCGGGGCGGACACGCTGTGGGGCGGGGCGGGCGCCGACCTGTTCGCCTTCGGGCGGTCGTCGGGCGGCTCGGTGGTGATGGACTTCCAGGTCGGGGTCGACCGGCTGGCCCTTTACGAGGCCGGCATGGACCTCGGCGCGGTGATCCGCTCGGCCCGGGTGGAGGGCGGCAACACCACCCTCGACGTCGGCGGGGGCAACCGCATCACCATCCTCGGCCAGACCGGCAACGTCGCCGCCTGGTTCGCCTGACAACAGGAGCGACGCGCCAGCCGTAACCGGCGGGTGCCGGGGCCTTGCGGGCTCCGGCACCCGCCTTTTTTTGTCCGGGGGAGGACGCGGCGCAACGCGGTGTCGGGGTGCGCAAGAGGCCTCCTGGCCCCGACCATGGATCTTGCCGCTCAACGCTGACCGAAACGTTCCTTCCCTTCAAGGGCGGCCCAGGACGAGAGGACGACCGAAGGCGGCGAGGAACAGGAGCACCGCCACGCTCCAGGCGCAGGACGCGGCCAGCAGCCAGACGGGGCCTTCCTCACCCGCCAGAACGGCCATCGCCCGCGCGACAACGGCAAGCGCGGTGAACGCGTAACAGGCCGTCACCACCGCCGACCGTGCGAAGGCGTTCCCGATGTGCTTGCGGATCATGCTCGACATCACCGCGACCCCCATCAGCCCGAGCGCCCCGGCCGTCCAGAGATGGGTCGCCATGCCGGGTGACGCCGCCACAGCCACGAAGCCCAGGGGAATGCAGGCGTAGGCCGTGTGCACGGCGAGGACCGAAGGACGGTCGAGCGTCCGCCAGCCCCGCCATTGCAGCAGCCGCGCCGTCTGCGTCAGAGCGGCGAGAAGGCATGCGGCGGCGGTCGTTCCCGAATCCGGGGCGAGCAGCCAGCCGGCCAGCGCGCCGGCCGCGGACAGGGCGGCGGCCCGTTCGAACCAGGGACGCCCGGTGAACAGGTCCGCCTTGCCGGGCAGACCCAGATGGGTGGCGGTCAGGCTCGGCGCGATGCGGCCGCCCAGCACCATGACCAGCCCGAGCGACAGCGCCAAGGCGGACGGGACGGCGTCGCACAGCGCCGCGCCGGCCAGCGCTCCAAGCAAGGCGGCGACGATGGCGTTGCGCCGGTTCCGCGCGGCGGCAACCTGCGCGAGCACGAGCAGGGCCAGCGCGGCGAGAAAGGGCGCGTGCGCCGTTGCGACCCAGGGCGACAGCGCCCGCCCCGCCAGCCAGAGGGACACGAGGAAGCGCCAGAGGCCCGCGCCGACCAGGGGCCTCCCGGTCCAGCGCGGCAAAGCGGTGCGCAGGAATCCCGCCATCATCGCCGGCAGCGTGCCGAACAACAGCGCCCGCCCGTGCCACCCCGGCGGGTCGGCGATCAGGCCGGACACGTCCCAGCCCAGCAGAACCGGCAGCCACAGCCCCACCGCCAGCAGCGCGTCCAGGGCGGTCAGCAGGAAGAAGGGACGGAACGGCACCGTCAGGCCCCGCTCCGTCCGCTTCCGATCACGGGTGATGGCCGTTCAGCGGACCGACGTTGCAGTGCCGCCGCAGCTGCTCGACCGACCGCACCCGGACGGTGTTGCCGGTGACGTGGAGCTGGTGGGGGGTCAGCTTGGTGAAGGTGCGCGACAACTGCTCCGGAGTCATGCCGAGGCGGCTGGCCAGCACGCGCTTGCTGACCGGCAATTCGACCGTCGCGCCGTCCTCCGCCTCGTCCTGAGGCGACGGCCCGACCTGCGACAGGATGAAGGCGGCGAGCCGCTGGGTCGTCGTGCGCAGCTTCAGATTCTTGACCTCGCGCACCAGCCCGCGGCACTGCCCGACCAGCGTGCTCATCACCCGCAGCGCCAGCGCGTGGTCACGGGCGACCTGCCCACGCAGGACGGGGGCGGCCAGCATGAGAATCCGCGACGATTCCAGAGTCCGCCCCGACATCAGGTACGGCGCGTCGGCCAGCACCGCCGCCGGCACGAAGCAATCGCCGGGGCGCACGATGTCAATCACCGTCTCCTGCCCCGCCTCGTCGCAGCCGGCCAGCATCGCCGTGCCCTCGACGAGGATGTGCAGAAAGTCGGGAATCTCGCCGTCCGCGAACAGCCGTGTCTCGCGCGGAAACCACTGGAGAAGCGCGCCGTAGGTCAGCGCCTCCAGGGTCTCGTCGGCGACTCCCTCAAACAGCGGGAGGTCGCGCATCAGCGTCAGGGCGCCCTGTCTCATCGTCCCGGCTCTGGTGTCGCGGTCAGGCGTCGGCGGCGGGCTTGCGCGACGCCCCACCGTGAACCGGGGTGACCAGGACGGGGGCGGCGTCGGACTCGTCGTCCTTCAGGCCGGCCTTGAAGGACTTCACGCCCTTGGCGAGGTCGCCCATGACCTTGGGCAGCTTGCCCGCCCCGAACAGCAGCAGGACGAGCAGCAGGACGATGGCCCAATGCATCAGGCTGAAACTTCCCATGACGTTGATCTCCCGGGTGAAGGACGGTCAGGCGCGCAGCGCGAGGACGCTGCCGTCGCGGCGGGTGAGCCGGGCGGCGGTGCCCGGAAAGCGGTCGAGGAGGACGGCGGCCCGCGCTTCGGGTGCAACCGACAGGGCGGTGGACAGGGCGTCGGCGGTGGTGGCATCGGGGGCGAGCACGGTGACCGCCAGCCACTCCCGCGCGCAGCCGCCCGTCGCCGGGTCGAACAGGTGGGTGAAGCGCCCGGCGGGGTCGAAGGGCGTGCCGTAGCCGCCCGACGTCGCCACCGCGCGGTCCGCGATCTCCAGCGTGCCGGCGTTGCGGCCCTCCACGAGCGGATCGGCGAGGCCGACGGACCAGGGACGGCCCGAGGGGTGATGGCCGAGCGCGCGGATTTCGCCCAGATCGACCAGCACGTCGGTCATGCCCTCCGCCCGCAGCCGTTCGGACACGCGGTCGGTGATGTAGCCCTGGGCGATGCCGTTCAGCGTCACCGCCATGCCGCGCCCGGCGAAGGCGACGCGGCCCGGCTCGACGCGGAGCTTGCGGTGATCGACCAACTCCCTGGCCGCGCGGAGAACGGCCTCCGGCGGGCCGGCGGGATCGGCGCCGGGTCGGGCGAAATGGCCGGCGTAGAGCTGCCACAGCGGCTGCACGGTCGGGTCGAAGGCGCCGTCGGTGCGTCGGCTGACGGCCGCGGCCTCGGACAGCAGCCGCACGAGATCGGCCGGCGGCGCGTCGAGAACGCCGTCGCGGTTCAGGCGGGCCAGCGCCGAATCCGTCCGGTAGAGGCTGAAGACCCGCTCCAGCCGCGCGACCTCCTCCAGGCACAGGGCGATCAGCCGATCGGCCTCGGCGGGGTCCGGGTGCGCCAGTTGGAGGACAGAATCCGCCCCCAGCGCGACGCCGCGCCACGTCCGCACCGGCACGCCGGCCGCGCGGAGGCCGCCCGGCAGAAGCGCCAGCCCGGCGGCCACCGCGGCGATGCCGAGAAAGCGGCGGCGGGTGGTCATGGCGTGCCTCCATGCCCGGCACCGTGGCCGCCACCATGATTGCCGCCCTGCTCCGCCGGCTCATCGGCGGCGGTCTGCTCGGAGGGAAGCGTGGGGTGAAGGATCTCGTCCTCGGTCACCTCGGCGAAGCGCTTGATCGCGCCGCCGTTCTCGGCGGCGAAGCGGCGGGCGGCGGCCTCGTCGCCGAAGGGGAAGGGCTCCGCCTCGCCCATGCCGCCGCGCTGGCGGCTGCCCACCACGTACCAGGCCTTGCGCGCCTCGATCCAGACGGACAGGTCGGGCTTGCGCGGGTCAGGGGCCTGGCCGACGTCGGTCACGTAGATGGCGCGGACGTCCTTCTCCTCCTCCGGCAGCATGGTGAAGGCGAAGGTGTCGCGGACCGAGGACAGCCAGACCGGGCGGTCTCGCCCGCCGACCAGGATCTGCCCCTTCGGGCCGGGATGGTCGGCGAGATTCATGCCGCAGTAATGGCCGATCGCGTCGGCGGTGATGGCGACGGGCGGCGGCGGGGCGGTCTCCGCCTTCTGCTGCTGGCAGGCGGACAGCGGCAGCAGCAGGCAGGCGGCCAGCAGCGTGGCTCTCAGGGAGGTGTTCATCAGATCTGCCTTCTGGAAAAGAGGACGGCGGCCAGCGCCAGCGGTGCGGCGACCCAGCCGGCCAGCACGGCCAGCAGAACGGAGGCCGACACCTGCACCTGCGCGGCCAGCCCGGCGGTGCCGGCGAACTGGCTGACGCTCTTGAAGCCGGTCAGGTTGAAGAGGCGGAAGGCGTCCGCCGGGTTGGCGAGCAGCAGCCCGTTCAGCAGGCCGGCGTTCACCGTCTTCCCGCCGTCGGCCACCAGCAGCCCCAGCAGCGCCATGTCGTAGAGCAGGACCAGCACCAGCCAGATCGCCACGGCGATGCCCGCCGCCGTGCCGCGGTCGCGGACCAGCGTGGAGGCGAGGTAGCCCATGGCCGTGAAGGCGGCACCCAGCAGGACGCTCGATCCGATCATCGCGGCGAAGGCGCGCCAGCTCTCCGGCCCGATCTCGCTGCCGCTCATCGCCAGCGCCACCCCGGCGGCACCGTAGCCCAGCACGGTGGCGAAGGCGATGATCGCGGCGTGGCCGAGGAACTTACCGATCAGCACCTGCCAGCGCGCCACCGGGTAGGACAACAGCAGCGTCATGGTGCCGCGGTCGATCTCGCCCACCACCGCGTCGAAGGACAGCAGCAGCGCGATCAGCGGCAGCAGGAAGATGGTCAGGCTGGACAGGCTGACGATGGTCACCTCCACCCGGCCGACGCCGACCGTGCCGGTCGGGGCGGCCCCCAGGAAGCTCAGCGTCAGCGCCAGCGCCGCCATCAGCAGCGTGGTGGCGACGACCCAGCGGTTGCGCAGGCCGTCGCGCACCTCCTTGGCGGCGATGGTCAGAAGCGTGTTCATTCCGCAGCCTCCCGGCGCAGGAAGTGGGCGTACATCTCGTCCAGGCTCGGCTGGACGACCTCGATGTCGGCAAGCTCCGGGCCTTCGCAGGCGATCCGGCGGAGCGTCGCCACCTTGTCGTCGTTGGCGCAGGCCGTCTCCACGATCTCCCCGGACGGCAGGGTCAGGCGGATGCGCACCGGCAACTGGGCCAGCCCGCGCAGCGTGGCGAGCGAGCCGTCGGCGACCTTGCGGCCGCGGTTCATCACGACGACGCGGTCGGCCTGCCCCTCCAGCTCGGTCAGGGCGTGGCTGCACAGCAGGACGGTGGTGCCGGCGTCGCGCAAGCTCCGCACGATCTCGTAGAAGCTCTGGCGCAGCGCCGGGTCGAGGCCGGTCGTCGGCTCGTCGAGGAACAGCACCTTCGGCCCGCCGAGCAGCGCCTGGGCCAGCGCCAGCCGCTGCCGCATGCCCTTCGAATAGGTGCCGACGCGGCGCTTCACCGCGGCGGGCTCCAGCCCCACCCGCTCGAACAGCGCGTCGTTGCCGTCGCGCGACACGCGCTTCAGCCGGGCGTAGAAGTCCAGCGTCTCGCGCCCCGTCATGCTGGGATGGAAGGCGACGCTTTCCGGCAGGAAGCCGACCTGCCGGCGGATGTGCGAGGCGGCGGCGTTCGCCGGGTCGCCGCCCAGCACGCGGATGCCGCCGGCGGTCGGCGTGGTCAGCCCGAGCATCAGCTTGATCAGCGAACTCTTGCCGGCGCCGTTGTGGCCGACCATGGCCACGCATTCTCCGGCGGCGAGGTCGAGATCCACCTCGCGCACGGCGAAGGCGTCGCCGTAGCGCTTGGAGACTCCCTCCACACGGATGGTCGGTGTGTCGGTCATTGGGCGTTCCTTTCCGCCGTTTGGGTCCGTGCCGGAGACGGCGGCGGGCTCATCAGAGGGGCGCTGTCGATCACGCCGCCGGGGTGCAGCGCCGGGAACTGCTTCTGCGCCCAGCGGATCACCTGCACGCCGGGGCTGTTCATCAGCAGCTTCGCCGCCGGATAGGCCCACATCACACGGTCGATCACATCGTTGGGGCGGTAGGCCTCGTCGGCGACGCCGTCGCCGTTCAGGTCGAAGGCGGCGTTGTCGGACCAGTAGTTGCCGCGCCCCTTCTCCGACCAGTCGAGATGGCGCGTCCCGACATACTTGACCTGGGTGCGGTTGCCGATGAAGGCGTTGCCGGTCAGGGTGTTGCGCTCCGACCCGGCGGTGAAGTGCACGCCGATCTCGCAGCCCTCGAACCGGTTGCCGGTGAAGCGGTTCTTGTTGGCGTTGTAGATGAAGACGCATTTCCAGGTGCCGGTGCGCTGGCCCTCCACCGGGCCGTCGGTCGCCACCGGCATGTCCTTGTCGGCCACCACCTCCACCGGCGCCGCCTGTTCGGGCGACAGATGGCCGTCGATCACGTTGCCCTCGATGAGCGCGCTGTTGGCGTAGTTCAGCAGCAGCCCATGCTCCCGGTCGCCCTGCGAGCGGTTGTTCCGGATCACGAGGTTGTTGGAATACATGATCGCGTAGCCGACATGGTTGCCGACCGAGACGTTGTCCGACACCTCGGAATCGTTCGTGTACATGTAATGGACAGCGAAGCGCACCCGCTCGAACCGGTTGCGGGCAAACAGGTTCTTCTTCGACGTCGTGGTGAAGATGCCATCGCGCCCGTCCTGGACATTGTTGTCCACCACCTGCGTGCCCGGCGCGTTCCACAGCTGGATGCCGTTGCCGCGTTCGGAAAGACGCAGGTCGGTGCGCCCGACGACGTCGTTGCGCTGGACCATCACATCGTGGGCGCCCCAGACATAGATCCCGATCAGGTTGTCGCGCAGCCGGTTGCCCTCGATCACGCCGCGGTGCGCCTCCTTGCCGAGGAAGATTCCGGTGTTCTGCTCGGACAGGCTGATGCCGGAGTTGCGGACCTCGACGTTGCGCACGGTCACGTCGGGGGCGAAGACCGTCACGGCGTTCCCCGCCCCTCCCCCGTCGATGACGGCCCCCGGCTCGCCGAGCAGCGTCACCGGCTTGCGGACCACGACGGGGCCGGGGTGCATGCCGGGGGCCAGGACGAGCGTGTCGCCGGGCGCCGCCGCGGCGAGCGTGCCCTCCAGCCCGCCCGGCGCCACCGTCACCGTGGCGGCGCCGGCCGTCCCGGCGGCGAAGACGAGCGCCGCGGCGAAGAGGGGGAGTGGGGAGTGATGGGGCATATGATAAGTCCTGATTATGGGCCGTTGCCCCCTCCCTCCCGCTTCGCGGGTCCCTCCCTCCCCCGCCTATGGCGGGGGAGGGAGGGTTGCGGCAGTCCCCTCCACCTCGAAGAGGGGGAGGGTTAGGGAGGGGGCGAATGGCGCCTTACGACGCGCGCGGCTCGACGATCATGCGGCCGCCCATCTCCATGTGCAGGGCGTGGCAGAACCACTGGCAATAGTACCAGTGCACACCCGGACGCTCAGCGATGAAAGTGACCGAGCTGGTCTGCTGCGGCCCGATCTCCATGGCGATGCCGTGGTTGGACAGGGTGAAGCCGTGGGTCAGATCGTCCACATCGTCCATGTTGGAGATGTAGAGCGTCACCTCGTCGCCCTGCTTGACCGTGAACTCCTCAAGCCCGTAGGCCGGAGCGCGCTGCCACATGTAGACGCGGACCTTGTTGCCCTCGCGGATCACCTTGGCGTCGTCGTCCAGGTTGACGCCGTCCTTCTTGGCCTGCTGGCGGGCCTCCTCCCACATCGGGTCGTCGCGGGTGAAGATGCTCTTCGGGTTCAGCTTGGAACGGTGGACGATCAGCGTGTCGTGCGGCTCGGCGTAGGTCGGGCCGTCGTGCACCAGCTTCATCTCGTCGCCCGAGATGTCGATGAGCTGGTCGTTCTCCGGCTTGCTCGGACCGACGTTGAGGAAGCGGTCCTTGGAGAACTTGTTCAGCACCATCAGCCACTTGCCGTCGGCCTCCTTGGTCTGGCCCATGGAGGAGTGGGTGTGGCCCGGCTGGTAGTGCACGTCCAGCTTCTGGATGATCGGATCGACCTTCTCGCCCTTGTAGGCGCGCTTGGCCTTGTCGATGTTCCACTTCACGATCTGGCTGTCGAGGAACAGCGTGGTGTAGCCGTTGCCGCGCCCGTCATAGGCGGTGTGCAGAGGCCCGAGGCCCAGCTGCGGCTCTGCCACGATGACGTCCCGCGGCTTGATCTTGTCCTCGAACAGGTCGTCGAGCAGGCGGACGTCCATCACCGACACCGTCGGCGACAGCTTGCCGTTGATCGTGACGTGGATGCCGTCCGGCGCCGCGTTGACGCCGTGCGGGCTGTTGGGGATCGGAATGTAACGGGTGAAGGGCGAGCCGTGGCGGCCGTCCACCACCGGGACGCCGTGCATCACCTCGACCTTGCCGGCCTTCACCGCCTCTTCGATGCGCTTGATGTTGAAGACGACGATCCAGTCCTGCTCGTTCGCCGTCATCTCCGCGGTGGTCACGCCGCCTTCGGAGTTGTAGCAGGTCGAGAAGGCGTATTTGCCCTGGTAGTCCGCCTCGGTGTTGTCGAGGTTGCCGTCCACCCGGACCTGCCACGACACCGTCATGCTGTCGCCGTCGATGGCCGAGAAGTGCGTCCGGTAGTTCTTCGGATCGACGTTCTTGCCGTCGTTCGGCATCGGCACGAGCTGCTCGGCGTTCGCGAAGACGTAGCCGGTGCGCGGGTACTTCTGCAGGCGCAGGCCGTGGATCGCCGAGACGTTCGGAATGTCGATGATCTTGTCGACCTTCATGATGTCGCAGCGGATGCGGGCGACGCGGGTGTTCGCCTTGTCGTTCACGAAGATGTAGCGCCCGTCGTAGGTGCCATCGGTGAAGGACATGTGCGGGTGGTGCAGGTCGCCGTTCAGCCAGGTGCCGCCGTGGTTGGCCAGATACTTCCGGTTCTCCTCGGTCAGGCCCTCGGTCAGGATCTTCCGGCTCTCGTTGGTCAGGCCCCAGCCCGAGGCGCTGCAGCGGTTGAACACCGGGATGCGGTGAAGCTCGCGCATGCTGGGCAGGCCGAGGATGCGCAGCTCGCCCGACTGTCCGCCGGAATGGAAGACGTAATATTCGTCGAGATCGCCCGGCTTGACCTCGTACTTCTGGTTGCCCGATCCCGCGGCCGCGGCCGGCCCGGCGCCGAACAGCGCGCCGCCCGCCGTGCCGCCGGCCACCGCGCCGGCGATGCCGGCCAGCGCCGCCGCCTTCGCGGTGCCCCCGAGAAGATCGCGGCGGTTCACGCCCGTCCGCTCAACCTTGATGTTCGACGCTTTTGTGTCCGACATGGGTGAACTCCTTCGATGTCCCCTTACGGGGCTCTTGTTTCGACCTGGTGGGTCAAAGTCCTTCCGGCCGGGCGGACAGGTGCCCGGTGGTGGGATCGGTGGTCAGCACGGCAGCGCGGGGCTTGGCCTCGGCAACCGTGCCGGTGGATTGGGAAGCGTCGCGGCGCTCCCGCTTCAGGCGCTTCTGGATCATGACCGGGCATTTGCGGTCGTGGTGGTAGAGCACCTGGCAGTGGAGGCACTGGATGCATTCGTTGGGGTTGATCGAGCCGTCGGGGTGGATCGCCTGGACCGGGCACTCGTTGGCGCAGCGCCGGCACGGGTTGCCGCATTCCTTGTAGCGGCGCAGCCAGTCGAACATCCGCATCCGGCCGGGGATGGCGAGCGCCGCGCCCAGCGGGCACAGGTAGCGGCAGAAGAAGCGCTCGATGAACAGGCCGGCGACGATCAAGGCCACGGCGAACAGGACGAACCACCAGTCGCGGACGAAGTGCAGGATGATCGCGGTCTTGAAGGGCTCGACCTCCGCCGCCTTCTCCGCCGTCGCCAGCGAGGTCAGCGACAGGCCGAACAGCAGCAGGAAGATCATGTACTTGATCGGCCACAGCCGCTGGTGCAGCCCGAAGGGAACGGCGATCTGGCGGACGCCGAGCTTCTTGGCGGCCTTGGACGCCAGCTCCTGCAGCGCGCCGAACGGGCACAGCCAGCCGCAGAACGCGCCCCGGCCCCAGAACAGCAGCGACGCGGCGACCGAGAACCACAGGATGAACACCAGCGGGTCCATCAGGAAATAGTCCCAGCGGAAGTCGGTGCGCAGCGCGTTGGCGAAGGTCAGCACGTTGACCACCGACAGCTGCGCCGTCGCGTACCAGCCGAGCCAGACCAGCGTGAAGACGAGAAACCCGGTGCGCACCCGCTCGTAGAGGGCCGGACGCTTCACGAGCTGGTCCTGGAAGAAGAAGATGCCGGTCAGCAGCAGGATCGCGCTCGCCAGAATGGCGACGTCGAACAGCCGGTTCTCCCAGATGCGCCGCCACAGCGGGATCTCGTCGGCCGCGTCCTGTTCCGCCAGGGCGGCGGCCATCGGAGCTACGGCGGCCGTAGCCACGGGGGTCGCCGCGGCAGCGGCAGGAGCGGCCACCGGCTCGACCTTCAGGAATTTCTCCGGCGGCTGGTAGCCGAGGTCGAAGGTGACGAAGGCCTTGTCGAGCGCCGCGGTCGCGCGCTGGACCAGCAGCTGCAGGCGCCACGGATCGGCGGGGTTGAAGCCGACCTCTTCGGGGATGATGAACAGGCCGATCTCGGGGAAATTCGGCGCGCCCGCTGCGGCGAGGGAGCCCAGGCGCTTGTGCAGACGGTCGCGGAAGCGGATGGCGCCCTCGTGCTGGACCAGCTCGAACCGGTCGAAGATGCCGCCGCGCACATAGCCCGAGCCCTTGAAGGAATAGCGCCCCTGCCCCGCCACGACGATGGCCTGCTGGCCCGGCTTCAGCCGCTGCACCAGCGCCTCGTACTCCGCGTCGCCCAGCAGGGAGCGGCCGACGGCGGGAATGGTGGCGAGCGCGGCGTAGAGGTCGATGAAGCTGTCGTTCGGGTCGCCGGCCTCGGGACGAGCGGCGGCCTCGGCCTTGCCGGTGCGCTCGAAGGCGGCGTTGACCTCGCCCACCGTCAGCGTCAGGCGGCGCACCGAGCCGTCGCCGACCAGCGTGGCCCAGTCCTCGACCCCGGTCTTGGACAGGTCAAGGCTGCGGGTCACCGTCGGCGCGGCCTCTGCCGCCCCCGGCGCGCCCAGCGCCTGCAACACCTTCTTGCCGGAACGGATGATCGAATCGCCGATCACCATCACCGTCACGGTGGCGCCGGACACGATGTCCACCGGCGGGCTGGACGCGCTCTGCGAGGCCAGGGTCAGCACATTCTTGCCGACGTAGCCGTCGATGAAGGCGTTGACCTTGGCCGGCGGGATGCCGATCAGGACGATGGGCTCGTGATGGTCGACCAGCTTCGCCCCGGTCACCGTGCCGTCCGGCGCCAGCCCGACCATCACATGGATCGGGCGCCCCGAATAGCCGGTCGTGTTCACGAAGTCGGAGGTCAGATAGGCATGGCCGACCAGCGCGTCGCCCTTGTAGACGGGAACCAGCGGCGCGTTCGGCAGGGGGGCGCCGAAGCGGTCCGCCCCGGCGGCGAGATCGCCCGGCTGCACCGTGCCGAGATACCGCGCCAGCAGCGCCTCGGCGGCGTCCGCCGTACCGAAGCCGGCCAGCAGGATCAGCAGCCCCACCACCAGCGCGCGTGTTCCCCGCAAGAAGTCCGCAACCATCGCCCTTGCCTTGAAGTCTTGATCTTGATCAAGGGGCCGCATGCCCCGTTGACGCGCCCATGAGACCGCAGGTTCGGGCCGCTGTTCTTGACCATCGTCAAGTCGCGGAAAAATGAAGCCGGGCTATCCTCCTCCCCAGGGTCCGTACGATTGCTGATCGGGCGGGAATATCGATTGCATTTTAGGCGAAGTTCACTCGCGACCGGGGGTTTCCATGCCGTTGCTGCGCCACGAACCACAGGGTGGGGTCCGCTCGCTGGACGAGCTTCTGGGCATCGCGCTGGCGCTGGAGCAGGAGGCGGTGCGCCGCTACACCCAGTTGGCGGCCCTGATGGACCGCCGCGGCGAGACCGACACCGCCACCACCTTCCGTGCCCTCATTGCGGAGGAGCAGGACCATGTGCAGGCGGTGGACGGCTGGGCGCACCGCCTCGGCCGTCCCGCCCCCGACGCTCCGGCCTTTCTCTGGCGCCTGCCGCCGGAGCTTGCCGCCTCCTGGGAGGAGTTGACCGAGCGCACGCGGCTGACACCCTATCAGGCGCTGTCGCTGGCGGTGGTCAACGAGCAGCGCGCCTTCGCCTTCTACAGCTACATCGCCGCCAGCGCCCCGGACGAACCGATCCGCACCCACGCCGAGGCGCTGGCCCGCGAGGAGCTGCGCCACGCCGCCCTGCTCCGCCGCGAGCGCCGCAAGGCCTACCGCCGCGAGCGGGGCCGGGCGGAGCACAAGCCGACCCGCGCGGACACCCCGGCGGAGCTGGAACGGCTGGCCGTCGCCTTGCTGTCCGCCACCGCCGCCGAACACGGCGCGCTGGCGGTGCGCCTGCTCGCCCTGGGCGACGGAGAAGGCGCCGCGCTGCTGACCCGCATCGCCGGAGAGGAGCGGTCGCTGATCCCCTCCGGCTCCGACGCGGCGGCGTCACAGCCCGCCCTTCCCGACACCGCAGCCGCCGTCCTGCGCGCGGCGGTCGCCGCCTCCGAACGGCTCGCCGAAGCCTTCGCCGACGTGGCGGCCCAGGCGACCGACGAGTTGGTCCTGACCGAATCCCTGCGTTTTCAGGAAGCCGTGGTCGGACACCTCGCGCTGCTGGCGGAGCGGATCGACGCCGCCGGCTAGTTGTCTGATGGCGGAACGTTGTTGGGACCCGGTCTGTTGGGCCATCCAAAAGCATGGCTGGTGGATCGAAAGGCGCCTGGGCCCTGCGCCTCAGTAGGCCAGCTTTTGGCGCAGTCCCGTCCGTCGTCGCCATGACGAGCCCAAAGCGCCCGCCGCGCGACGGCCGGTCAACCCCACAGCCGCCTTCGGCGGTGGCCCGTCAGGGCCAGGGTTGACGGGCCGGCCGCGGCTGGCATCATCCCTTGTGGCGACGCTGATCCCGTTCGGCCCCAGCCGGGAGGAGCCGCCATGCACCAGATCCATCCCAACGCCCGCACCACCCCAGTGGTGCGCGCCGCCATCGCCGCCACCACGGAGCCCTCGAGCGTGCTGGCCAAGCGCTACGGTGTCAGCACCGAAACCATCCGCAAATGGCGCAAGCGTGGTCCCGAGGACGTTCAGGATCACTCGTCGCGCCCCCAGCACCTGCGCTGGCGGGCCACCGAGGAAAAACGCGCCATCGTCTGTGAGCTGCGCCGGAGCACCGGGTTCCCACTCGATGACCTCACGTTCACGCTACGCCACTTCCTCCCTCATCTGAACCGCGACGCCATCTACCGGATCCTGAAGGCCGAAGGCCTGGGGCGCCTGCCGACACCCCCGACCACCACGCCCAATAAGAGCACTAAGAAGTTCAAGGCATACGACCTCGGCTTCCTGCACATCGACATTATGCCCGCATCGACAGCGAAGTGGGACATGGAACCTCCGTGAAACTGTACCTGCCTCGCTCTCACAAAACGGAAAATCTCGGTTCCGTTCCTGTGAAGGCCCCCGATCAGCCGCAGCAGCCGGTGCCGGGAACCGTGCTGGTGGTGGAGGACGAACCGATCGTCCGCGTGGTGATTGTGGAAGCGCTCCGGGAACATGGGGCGACGGTCTTGGAGGCCGAGGATGGAAACGAAGCCTCAACCATCCTCAACTCCCCGGTGGCGATCGACCTTCTGGTAACGGATGTCGGCTTGCCAGGAATCACCGGACAACGGGTCGCGGAAATAGCCCGGTCATTGCGGCCGGACCTGAAAGTCATGTTTTTGACCGGCTACACCTGCAATGCCGTGCTGGACAAGGAACTGCTGGCGCCACACACACACGACTTTTGAGCAAGCCCATTGCCATTGACCAGTTCCTCGCCCAGGTGAATGCAATGCTGCGCGACGGCTGAAAATTCTTTGACCCACTCGTTCCTGATTACCCGGAATCCTGCTCCATCAAGCCGCAGTTGACGTCGGGCTGGTGGCGTTGGGTATAGCCGTACAGTCGGTGCATCGTGACGTTCACCAGGGAACCGATGCCGTCCGCTCCAGCGCTGTCGGCTGTGTTGCCGCGTTTTCGCAATGGCGAAGTGTGGAGAAATCCCGACATCTTTCACCAATGATGTCGGATGTCCGTTCGGGCCATTTTTTATCTGGTCTTTACACATCGTTGCGCTGCCCGGAGCGCCACAACGGCTGGGCTCAACGCCAGCCAGGCCAAAAGACAATGCCCTGTTTTCATCTCTCCTTTCTTTATCGGAACGGTGAAGAAGAACTTCTGTTAAGACCAGAGCGACCCAGCCGGAGATGACGTCATGGCGAACGATCGAGGTCCTAAAAAGTTCGGTGTTTACGACACCGCAAGCGCAGGTGGTCTAAACTGGACGTGGATCATCGTCGGGCTGATTTTGCTCGCGACCGTCCTGTACTTTTTCTTGCGCTAGGGTGCGTCATGGCCAGCGACCGCGAAGAGGTCGTTCCGCTTCATGAGGAAACCGCCTCGGTTGGCAAACGTCAGGTCGAGCGCGGTCGTGTGCGGGTGACCACCAAAGTCACCGAGCATGAGGAACTCGTCCGACAGGCGCTGAAGCGCGAGGATGTCGAGATCGTTCGGGTGCCGGTGAACCGTGCCATCGATGCCCGTCCGGACATTCGCCAGGATGGCACCACAACCATCATCCCGGTGGTCGAGGAGATGCTGGTGGTCGAACGTCGGCTGGTCTTGCGGGAAGAGATCCATCTGCGCAAGACCACGAGCACCGTCCAAGCCGAGCAGCCGATCACTCTCCGTTCGGAAGAAGCCATCGTCGAATTCATCGACGAACCTGGGGTGCGGGATGCCAGGACCGACCAACCCAACGAGGACTAGGCTCATGAACAAGACCATCATTGCCCTTTACGATACCCGCGCCGACGCCGAAGCGGCCCTTCGGGACCTCGAAGCCGAGGGCTTCGACCGCAGCGTCGGCGAGATCGTCTCGCACAGCGACACCAGTGGCGGCGGTGGCTTCCTGTCCCGCTTGAGCAATTGGAACGTCCCGGACACCGATGCTCACGTCTATGCCGAGGGGATGCGGCGTGGCGGCACGCTTCTGAAGCTGCGATTGGACGATGAGGACGTGGACCGGGCCATCGCGATTCTGGAGCGCGGCACCGTTGTCGATATTGAACACCGGGGAGAGGCGTACCGCTCGACCGGATGGACGGGTTACGACGAGACGGCCGCGCCATATGACGAAGCGTCGGCCGCCGAGGAGCGCGCGCGCTATGCGGTTGGCGGGGCGGGAAGCACTGCCCAACTCGGCAACGCAGCCGAAGCATTCCGCAGCGTAAACACGACCGACACCACGGCGGATGCCGCGATGAACACCGGGGTTGGCAGCGGTCGCGAAGAGGTGATTCCGGTCACCGAAGAGGAATTGTCCATCGGCAAGCGCGCCGTGGAGCGCGGAGTCGTGCGCGTGCGCACCTATGTCACCGAAACACCGGTCGAGGAGCAGGTTCGTCTGCGCGACGAGACGGTTTCCGTCGAGCGCCGTCCCATCATGCGCGAAGTTGGAGACGTTCCGGCCGACGCGTTCCGTGAACGCACCATTGAGGTGAGCGAAACCGACGAGGAGGCGGTGGTCCAGAAACGCGCGGTGATCAAGGAAGAGGTGGTCATCCGCAAGGACGTCGAGGAACGCGCCCAGACCGTGTCGGATACGGTTCGCCGTACTGAGGTTGAGGTCGAGGACAGCCGAACCGGAACGTCGCGCGGTGGGGTGGAGAACACCGTGCGCCGGGACGACATCGAGCGGTAACGCTCACAGTGATGTTTCACAAAGATTAAGGGGCGGCCAGTGCCGCCCCTTGTTCGGCAAGCAGACTGGTCATTAGGACGCAGCGCGTACGGAACGTCCAACGAATTTGCCAACTCTGTTGGGAATGAATGGGTGTCCGGCTGTTAAGAGCCAACCGTCCCTGTTTCCCCTGACGCAGTGTGCCATGCCTGATTCCGCATCTTTGATGCAACTCGCCCGCACCGCTTTCCGCTTGGACCGGTCAATGACCTGCGCCTCCCCGGCCGAAGGCGCACTGGCGATTGAGCTTGCCAGAAGCGCCGCCTGTTCACAGGCAGCGCCATTGGTCGTGGCCCGCAGCGACACCCGGGCTGTCCGGCTCGCCAGGGCGATCCGGGGCGCCGCGCCGGACCTTGACGTCGTGCTTATTCCAGGTTGGGACGTCCCCCTTGAGGAGCGGGAGCAGCCATCGCGGGCTGTGCTTGGGCAACGCGCCGCTGCCATCGCCGCCTTGTCCCGACCGGCCAAGGGCTCCGGGCGACTGGTTCTGGCGACCGCCGAGGCGGCGCTGCAACGTCTTCCGCCTCCCGATGCCTGGCCTGACGTCGCTTTGGTCATCGCGACGGGCACCCTCTATGACGAGGAGACTTGGCGGGGGCGCCTGATTGCCGGCGGCTACATCCTCGACGAGCGGATCGACGAACCAGGGGAGGCCGCGTTCCGCGGTTCCGTGGTGGAGATCTTTCCGGGCGATGCCGACCGTCCCGTCCGCTGCGACATTGTCGATGGCCGGGTCGCCCGGATACGGACCTTCGATCCGGCAAGCCAGCGCTCGACGGGCGACTGCGACCGGATCACCGTTCATCCGGTGACCGAAATCCCGGCGGTACCGGGGATCGTCGCGCGGCTGATCCAAGGGCTGGAGGGCCGCGGCGACCCGGCGGCCGCAGGGCTCGCGGAGGAACTCGCCGCCGGACGGCGCCCCCACGCCTTCGAGCGCCTGCTCCCGCTGGCCTACGACCGCTTGCCGAGCGTGCTTGAGCTTCTCGCCGACAGTCCCGTCGTCATGGACGAGGGGGTTGGCGACCGGCTGGAGGCGCGCTTCGACGATCTGGAGGAAGCCGACGCATCCGCCATGCACCTCGACCGCAACGCGTGGGAGAAGGCGTTGCGGGGACGCGCGGTTCTGACCCTGGAGCCCGATGGGCAAGCCTTGTCCAGCGAGGCTCCGGCGGTGTCCGAACGCACCCTCCCCCGCCTCGCCGGAGAAAGGATTGCCGCGGGTGAATCCGTGATCATCGCCGCTGCGAACGCCGACGACGCGGCCAGGATGGCGGAGCGGGTGGCGGTGGCGACCGGCCGGCCGGTGCCGGTGCTCGACCGGTGGCCGGTGGATGGGCCTCCCGCGACGCCGGCAGCCCTGGTGCTTCGGGTCGCCGCGGGCTTCACGTTCGACGGGGTTACGGTGCTCGCCCAACGCCCCCGTCCGGAAGGCGGAGCCGGCCCGGTCGCCCCGCTGGCACCCGTCGACCTGTCGTGCGACGATCTCGCGGTCCATCTCGACTACGGGATCGGTGCGGTGCGCGGGCTCGAAACGGTTGAGGCCGGAGGCCAGCCGGAAGACGTCTTGGTGATGGAGTATGCCCGCGAGAATCGGCTCCTGGTGCCGGCGGCCGACCTCGACCGCGTGTGGCGCTACGGCAGCACCGACGCCCGGGTGGCGCTCGATGGGCTCAAGGGCGGAAATTGGATCACCCGCCGCGCGGAGTTGGAGCGCGAGATCAGCCGAACAGCGAAAAGCCTCCTGCGCCAAGCCGAGCGCCGGGCCCGCACGGAAGCCCCCGTGATCACGCCGCCGGCCGGACCGATGCGGCGCGTGGCCGCCCGCTTCCCCTACGAGGAGACCGCGGGCCAGCGGCGCGCCATCAGCGCCGTGATGGCCGAACTCGCCAGCGGGCGGCCCATGGACCATCTGGTCTGCGCCGACGTCGGCTATGGCAAGACCGAGGTGGCGTTGCGCGCCGCGGCGGCGGTCGCTTCCACCGGCCGGCAGGTTGCCGTTCTTGCTCCGACCAGCGTGCTCGCCCGCCAGCACTTGGAGGTGTTCCGACGGCGGCTGGCTGGTTTGGGCCTGCGCATCGAGCCGTTGAGCGGCGGCATGGCGGCGTCGGCCGCAAAAGCCGTGCGTGAAGGCCTCGCCGACGGATCGGTGGCGATCGCGGTCGGTACCCATGCCCTCTTGTCGAAGACGGTACGCTTCGCCGACTTGGCGTTGGTTGTCGTCGACGAGGAGCAGCGCTTCGGCACCGTGCAGAAGCGGGCATTGGCCCGTCTTTCCGCCGGCGTCCACTGTCTGGCGCTCAGCGCCACGCCGGTTCCGCGGACGCTGCAGGGGGCGCTGGCGGGGCTGCGCGGAGTCAGCGTCATCGATACCCCTCCGGTGCGGCGGCGCCCGGTGCGCACGCGGGTCACCCCCTATGACCCCTCGCTTCTGCGGTCGGCCCTGCTGCGCGAAAAGGCGCGGGGTGGACAGAGCTTCTGCGTCGCCCCGCGGATCGCCGACCTGCCGGCGCTGGAGGCCGAGGTGCGCGCGCTCGCTCCCGGTCTGTCGGTCGCCGTCGCGCACGGGCGCCTCCCCGTTGCCGAACTCGATCAGGTCATGGTCGATGTGGCGGAAGGAACGGTCGACGTGCTGGTGTCAACCCCCATCATCGAGACCGGCATCGACATTCCCCGTGCCAACACCATCGTGATCCGCCACCCCGATCTGTTCGGGCTCGGGCAGCTCCATCAGCTCCGCGGCCGGGTCGGGCGCGGGGGAGCGCAGGCCTACGCTTATCTGCTGACCGATCCGGACACTCCGCTCGGCGAGCGAACCGAGCGGCGGCTGGGCTCGCTTGAGGCGATCGAAAGCCTGGGCGGCGGCTTCGCCCTCAGTGTGCTCGATCTCGACCAGCGCGGGGCGGGCGACCTGCTGGGAACCGACCAGAGCGGCCATCTGCGGTTGGTCGGAACCGAGCTGTACCAGCATCTGCTGGCCCGCGCGCTGGCCGGCGCCGAGGCGGACGATTCCCCCGACCTGCGCCTGGGCGTGCCGCAGACCATTCCCGCCGCCTACCTTCCGGAGGAGGACTTGCGCATCGGCCTGCACCGCCGCCTCTCGCGTCTGCGCGACGAAGCGGCGGTCGAGCCGTTGCGCGAAGAGATCGAGGACCGCTTCGGGCCGTTGCCGGAGGAGGTCGAGCTGTTGCTGGCGACTGCCGCGCTCCGCGCGCGCTGCCGGCGGCTGGGTGTCGCCGCCCTGGCCGCCGGACCCTCGGGTGTGTCGCTGACCCTGAACGACACGCCCTGCCGGGCCATGCGCGAAGCGGCGCTGGAGCGTCTGTGGACCGGACAGGTGCGCCGGACGGACGACCGTCTCGTCTTTGCGCTGGGCGCCGATGGACCGTCGGAGATCCTGGACAATGCGCGCGCCCTGCTCGATCAGCTTCCGCCTATCGGCACGGCCTGAGCGGACAGTCGTTCCACATGGCCACCTTGTGGAGCGACACGCGGCGATCCCCGTTATGATGGCCGGGAGTGTCATTCGATGGATGGCCCATGCCGAAGCTTGGCGAGCGCAATGGCAACGAGACGTGGCGGATCAAGTCGGCGCCCCGGCGGGGCCGGGTTCTTCATGTCCGCTCCGGGATGTCGGCGGAACAGACGCTCGCCCTTCGTGTCGGGCTTGTCGTCGTCCTGATCGCCCTGGTCATCGCGGTGTTCTGGTTCGACCGCGATGGCCTGAAGGACCAGATCGACGGCCATGTCAGTTTCCCTGACATCCTCTATTTCGCGATGATCACCGTCACCACCGTGGGTTACGGCGACATCGTTCCGGTCAGCCACACGGCGCGGCTGATCGACGCCTTCGCGGTCACGCCCATCCGCATCTTCATCTGGTTCATCTTCCTGGGCACCGCCTACGAATTCGTTGTGCAGCGGATCATCGAGGATTTCCGAATGAGCCGAATTCAGAAGCATCTGCAAGGGCATATCGTGCTGTGCGGCTTTGGTCACAGTGGGTTCATCGCCGCGCAGGAGACGGTCGCCAAGGGACATCCGGGCGAACGGATCGTCGTGATCGACCAGTCGAAGGAACGCATCCGGCTGGCGGCCGAGGCGGGGTTC
This sequence comes from Azospirillum brasilense, assembly GCF_007827815.1. GTDB lineage: Bacteria > Pseudomonadota > Alphaproteobacteria > Azospirillales > Azospirillaceae > Azospirillum > Azospirillum brasilense_C. The sequence goes on along the minus strand of NZ_VITH01000006.1, from coordinate 429,495 downwards.
ATCGGGCTGCTCGGCGACGCCACCAGCGAAGAGATGCTCACCCGGGCCTGCGTGGGAAGCGCCAAGGCCGTGATCGTCAGCTCGGGCCGGGACGACACCACCATTCTGGTGATCCTGACGGTCCGCCATCTGGCCGCCGGCACCAAGATCGTGGGCAACATCAAGCAGGAGGAGAACATCAAGCTGGCCAAGCTGAGCGGCGCCGACTTGGTGGTGTCGCCGCCCAGGATCGGCGGCTATCTCATGGCCGATGCCGTGGAAACCAGCCATGCGACACCCTTCCTGTGCGACCTCATGTCGGTGGGTGGCCAAATGGTGCTGACGGAGCGCCCGGCGGCCCCGGAGGAGATCGGCAAGACTATGGCAATGGCGACCGCCGGCGTGGTCGTGCAGATCCACAGCAATGGCCACATCATTCCCTTCACGGAGCGTCACCGCCATATCATCCAGCCCGGAGACCTGCTGCTTGTGATCAGTCCGGCGCACGGTGACGAGACGGCAGAAGGCCAATGAACGCTGTCGGTCTTCGAAGGCGCTGCCCACAGCGGCTGAGCACGAGTTCCACGATTGCCGGGAACGAGCCAGGTCCGAAGGTGATGCTCGAAGCGGTGGTCATGGGGTGACGGCGGGGGGTGGGGAGCGCTCGCCACGGCCCGCTTGCCGTTTCCAAGCCTCCTCGTAGAAGCGGCGCATCGACGCCGCTCCCGCATCGGAGGAGGCGAATGACCAGCAGCCGATCTGGAAGGCGAGATAGCAGGGAAGATGGAAGGCCACCAGCCGCTTTGAAGCGTCCACCGCGCCGCACAGCCGGCCGGCTTCCGCCGCCGGAAGGCCGAATTCGACGATGGCCCCCGCCACGTCCCAAGCGATGTCCTGGCAGCCGATCAGGTCATGCGCGTCGGCATGATCGAGCGAGTCGGTCTTCAGCAACCGGCCGTCGGTGGTGCGCAGCCACTCCCAGATGTGAAGGCGGTTGTCGGTGACGGCGCGCCGGACCCCGGCGTCCAGCTCTCTCAGGATGTCCGGCGTCCAGCGATCCAAGGAGACGGTTGCCGCGGCGCCAAGCGCCTCGCCGATGTTCACGCGCGCCATCGCCAACAGGTCCGGAAGGCTGGCGCCTGTGTCGCACTCCGCCGGAAAGCGTTGCGCGCGGAACCGGAGATAGTCGGCCAAACGTTCCAAAGGCATGGTGGAGGGCGGTTGCGCGCCGTCCAACCAGCGCTCCGCCAGGAAGCCATGACGGAGCGCCATCGGTTCCGTCGTGAAACCCGCCTGATGCAACGCGCGGGCCCGGTCCAGCTTGGCCTCGCCCAGGCGTCCGAGGCCGGCGAATTTCAAAAGCCAGGAGCCGGAGGCAGTGCGCAGCAGGAACTTGCGGCGTTCCTGCTGCGCATGGACCGGCGGCCAGTCCGCCGCAACATTCGCCGCCAATTCCGCCGATGCCGTCCGCCATGCGCCGCCCGACAGATCACGCAACGGTGCGACCGCAGGGCCGAGCGTGTCCTCGAACCAGCGCTCCAACGGCGGCACCGGGCCGTGCGCAGCGTGCACCAGTTCATTGAAGTCGATCACCGGACGCACCGCCTCGGCCCAGCGGCGGCGGTGCCGGTCGGATGAGCGCGGACCCGGATCGCCCTTATGGCTGGGAAGGAACACGATCCGCCGGGGCGGCACGCCCGCCGCCTCCAACCAATCGGCAACGGCGCCGAACGAACTGCCCGACAGTCCCGGCCCTTCATCGACGATCACATAGGACGCGCCCGCGTCGGCCAGCAGGGCGGCCCGCAGGCGAGCCGACAGGCGGACGGCGCGTTGGAACGGATGACCGATCGGACGCAGAGTGACCGGAGGCGCTGCGTCCAGCGCAACCGCCGCCATCGCCGCCAGTCCGGTTCCGATGCTGCGCAGGCCAATCACGACGACCGGAGCGGGCAGGTCCGGCGGAAGCCGGGCCGCAGCCTCCAGATAGGCTTCCGGATAGAGGCCATAGAAGGCATAGCCTTCGGATCGGCGTATTCGCACGGTTTCGGGCAGTGGCTGCGCCGACAACGTTTCCAGGTCAGCCGCCAGCGCGCAAGCGCCCGGCTGCGGCTCGCCGCGCCAGGACCGGGCAACGGCGCGGGCCAGCCCCATCACGACCGCCATCGCCGCATGGCGGCACGGGGTGCAATCGTCCTCCCCCAGCGCCGCGAATTCCGCATCGGCGAGGCCCTGCGCAAGCTCCGCCGCCTCGATGAACAAGGACACCAGCATGGCATGACGGATCAGCCCGTCAGGCTTGGACGCGGCTGTATGCAGGGCGGCGGCGATCCGCACCACGGCGACGCACGGCTTCTCGAGACGGTCGCGATCGCCGTAAACCAGCATGGTTCAACCGCTCCGCGCGGCGAGATGTCCTGGTCTACCGCCTCCTAATCCATCGCCAGCAGGGGGAACGGCGCTGCCGGAGCGGTGCTGGCGTAGCGGCGGACCATGGCGGCGCAAAAATCCGCGAACTCCTCGGCGACCTGGGGCGGGCTGCTGTGGTGCGGTTCAATTCCACGATGCTCGGGCGTGAAGCAGAAGGTTATGGTGACATCGAAATCGGCCAGCGCTTCCATCTGACGGTCGAACCAGGCGAGCGCGTTCGGCCGGAAGCTGTCGGCCCAGGACAGGCCGGTGCGCAGGTGCCGGACACCCAACCGCTTCATCCAGGCCACCGCCTCGTCCAGCCGGTGATCCTCGAAGTGGAACCACTGGCAAATCCCCATCTCGGCCGCGTAGGGCGCGTAGGCGTCGAGCGCCGGCTTGGGCGTGCCGTCCGCCCGCAGCAGCCCCATGTGGAAATGACGGTAGTAGGAGGAGCCCTCCGCCTCCTTGTGGCGCGTCGTCGCCTCCCAAGCGCTGGGCAGATCGTAGAGGCTGTACCAGTGAATGCGTGGAACCCGGCCGATCAGCAGCTCCGCGGTGCGGGTGACGCCCCAGGCCTGCACCTCCTCGGCGCCGAAGGACGAAACGCCGGCCTCCGTCACCCAGACCGGCTTGCCGGTGACGGCGCGAATCTCCTCGATCTTGTCCGGCCATTCCCGGATCTGCCAAAGATTCCAGTCGAGCGGAAAGCCATGCACCGCAACCACGTCCACATGGTCCAGAGCGCCGCGTTCGTCCAGACGTCGGATGAAGGAGGGATCGATGGGCGAGATGCCGCCCAACACGCGCGTGAGCGCGCCATTCTCCGCCCGGATCGCCTGTCCGGACAGGATCGTCATGCGGGCGAACAGATCCCATTCCGGATCGAGATCGGGATTCCAGTGGGACTTGTTGTTGGGCTCGTTCCAGATCTTGGCGGCTTCGATCATCCCTGGCTTCCCGTCCTGGCGTGGTTTGCCGGTGCCGGTCCGGCGGATGGTGCGGCGGTGGATGGCAGGGCGGGATAGACGGCGCCCGCCTCCGTCGGCCGTGGAGCGCGGCGGCAGACATAGACCTCTTGCTCCGGATGCTCGACGATCCGAAAGCCGGCGCTGCGCAGCATGGCCTCGGCGCAGGCGGCGTTCGGGACCCACCAGTTCGTCCAATCGCCGGAATACTGGTGTTCGATGAAATGCAGCTTCGGATAGCCGGGCGTGTTGAAATGGTCCTGCTGGCGAAAATCGTAATCGGCGCCCACCGGTTCGACCGTCTCGGAGCCGCGCTGCATCGATTGGAAGATCATCAGATCACGGGCGGCATGCTCGTGGATCAGGTCGAGAGCCAGCAACGGGTGGCGCAGATGGTAAAGCACCCCCATGAACAAGACGACGTCGAACCGCTCCCCCAGCAACGCGAGGTCGTAAACCGACAGCTTGCGGAACTCGATGTCCTGGCGGGTCACTTCGGCGGCGAAGCGCGCCTGTGCGAGGTAACGGTCGTCGAAGTCGATTCCCACCACCCGCTCGGCGCCGCGCCGCTTCATCTCGATGGAGTAGAAGCCGCCGTTGCAGCCGATGTCGAGCACCGTCAGGCCGCTCAGATCCTCCGGGACCGCATGGGCGAACCGTCGCCATTTCACGTTCGGGTAATCGTGCAGGAAGTGGTCGGGGGCGGTGCTGACGCCGTTCAGATTGATGTTGTGGAACCAATCCCCCAGCGCGGCGACCCGGGCGCGGATTTGATCGGTCGTCAGATTCGTCATTCCGCCGCCTCGTTGATGCTGTGGACCTTCAGGCCCCATTCCCCGGCAATCAGCACGCTGCGGGATGCTGGAGCGATCTCGAAACGGGCGTGGAAATCCACGGAAAGCCCCAAGGCGTGGGACAGCGCCGCCTTGATGACGTCGGCGTGGCTGACCAGCGCGACGGTCCCGCCAGCGTACCGGCGGCGCAGCCGCTCAATGCAGCGCGTCATCCGGGTCTGAGCCTCCAGCATCGTTTCGCCCCCAGGTGGGCGCGCATGCGACCGCGCGCTGTTCCACACATTCCAAGCCGGGTGGCCGCGCAGGTCCTCGAAGCGCATGCCGGCCCAGGCGCCGAGATCAAGTTCGTTGAGATCCTCCTCCACCTCCACGGCCAAGGCCTGTGACGCGGCGATGGCGGCCGCCGTTTCCACGGCGCGTTCCAACGGGCTGGACAGCACGGCGGCGAACCGGTGACGCGCCACTGTGATGGCCAGCGCGTCGGCCTCGCGCCGGCCGGCCTCGCTGAGCGTCACGCCGGGCATGCGTCCGCACAACACGGAGCCCAGCCGGTCATGCGACGCGTGACGCAGCAGGACCAGGATCGTTTCCACGCCGCCGCTCACGCCCGGAAGCGCGGGCCGGCCGCTGCCTCGCCGGCGATGAAGCGCAATGTGCGGTCGCGCGCTTCATGGTCGGTGAACTGCTCGGGAGGCGATTTCATGAAGTAGCTCGACGGTCCAATCAGTGGCCCGGCCATCTTCCGGTCCAACGCCAGCTTGGCGCAGCGCACCGCGTCGATCACGATGCCGGCGGAGTTCGGGCTGTCCCAGACCTCCAGCTTCAGTTCCACGCTGAGGGGCACACCCCCGAAGGCGGTGCCCTCCAGGCGGATGTGCGCCCATTTCCGGTCGGCCAGCCAGGGCACATGATCGCTGGGACCAATATGGACGTCGTCCGCGTCGAGCGGCACGTCCAGTTGGCTGGTGACGGCACGGGTCTTCGAGATCTTCTTCGATTCCAGGCGTTCGCGTTCCAGCATGTTCTTGAAGTCGGTGTTGCCGCCAAAGTTCAGCTGATAGGTGTGGTCGAGCCGGATGCCGCGCTCGCGGAACAGGTTCGCCAGCGCGCGGTGGATGATCGTGGCACCCATCTGGCTCTTGATGTCGTCGCCGATGACCGGCAGGCCGTGCCGCTCGAACCGCTTCGCCCAACCCGGGTCGGAGGCTATGAAGACCGGGATGCAGTTGACGAAGGCGCAGCCGGCCTCCAGCGCCTGCCCGGCATAGAACTCCGTGGCCCGCTGCGAACCGACCGGCAGATAAGACACCAGGATATCGGTGCCTGAGCGGCGTAGGGACTCGGCGATGGCAACCGGTGCCTCCCCCGACTCCTCAATGTCATCGGCCAAATAGCGGCCGATGCCGTCCAGTGTCGGACCGCGCTCCACGTGCACCCCCGAAGCACACGGGCTTGCGAAGCGGCACGTGTTGTTCGGAGGGGCAAAAATAGCGTCGGACAAATCCCGTCCGACCTTGGTGGCGTTCACATCGAAAGCGGCGGATATTTCGATGTCGCTGACCCGATAGCCACCGAGATCGAGCGTCATCAGCCCGGGTGGCGGCTCGTTAGCGTGAGCATCGGCATAATAGCTTACACCTTGCACGAAGGATGAAGCGCAATTTCCGACACCGGCAATCGCCACCCGCAGCTTTTTCCCAGTCACGAAATTCTCCTTGTCCCGAAAATTATCTTAATGGACCGGAATGGTATTTGTATCTTGGAAAAATAATTGCTGGAAGATCGTCCAATCTGACCACGCCCTTTGGATAAGGTGCTGAAAGTTCAACGGCTATGTTAACATTGACGTGATCGCGCTTCTTTTCACGAAGCGAACATAGCGATGTCTCGCGCATGCAAGTGAAAAGCTGTATTTCTTTTCAAAGAAGAATCGTGGCAATTGATGGCAATTTTATACATACCTAGCACAACCAGAAATAGCTGACATAGACATCACTGTCCATCAGCGGAGGGGCTCGTGGGAGAATCCGTTCTTGTCACCGGTGGCGCCGGTTTCATCGGCCGCCACGTCGCCAGGGCACTCCTCGCCCGCGGCGACCGGGTTCGGGTTCTCGACAGTCTGATCGCGCAGGTCCATCCCACCCGGACGCGGCCCGGCGAACTGGACCCGGACGTCGAGTTGCTGATCGGGGACATACGCGACGAGGCCATGGTCGGTCGGGCGTTGGAGGGAGTGGATTGCGTGATCCATCTCGCCGCCGAGGTCGGTGTCGGCCAGAGCATGTACGCGGTGGACCGCTACACCTCGGTGAACGACCACGGGACGGCCGTGCTGTTCCAACGGTTGATCGACCGACCGGTCCGCCGGGTGGTGGTCGCCTCCTCGATGAGCATCTACGGCGAGGGGCTGTACCGGACCGCCGACGGCACGCCGATGGAGGATGTGGTGCGCGGCGCGCGCAACCCGGACGGTTCCTGGGACCCGCTGGATTCCGATGGACGGCCGCTGATCCCCGTCCCCACGCCGGAGAGCAAGCGCCCGGCCCTCAGGTCCGTCTACGCCATCGGCAAATACGTGCAGGAGCGGCTGACCCTGACGCTCACCGCCCAATACGGGATGGAAGGGGCGGCGTTGCGGCTTTGGAACGTCTACGGCCCCGGGCAGGCGCTGTCGAACCCCTACACCGGGGTATTGGCGATCTTCGCCTCGCGCATCGCCAACGGTCAGCGGCCGATGATCTTCGAGGATGGCCGTCAGCGGCGCGACTTCGTGCATGTCGGCGACGTGGCACGCGCTGTCCTGCTGGCGCTCGACCAGCCGACCGCCAACGGTGAGGTGTTCAACATCGGGTCCGGCGAGGACCGCACCGTAGAGGAGCTGGCGCGGCTCCAGGCCGCCTCAATGGGCCGGTCCGACCTGGCTCCGGACATCACCGGCCAAGCGCGCGCTGGCGACATCCGCCACAACATCCCCGACCTGGGCAGGGCGCGGACGGTCCTGAACTACGAAGCCCGGCAGGATTTCGCCGAGGGGCTGGCCGAACTCGCCGAATGGGTTGCCCGGCAGGAGGCGCAGGATCACGCCGCCGAGGCCCGGAGCGAACTCGAAGCGCGGGGGCTGGTGGTATGAACCGCCGGCCCGGACCGGCCTTGGTGGAGGCGACGTGATGCGTGTGGCGTTGGTCAATCCGGCCTGGAGCTTCGCGCACAGCATCTATTTCGGCTGCCGGGAGCCGCATCTTCCCCTCGAACTGGGCTACTGCAAGACGCTGCTGGAGCAGGCCGGACACGAGGTCCTGCTGCTCGACGGGCCGTTGACGGGACTGTCGAACGGCGAACTGGCGGATCGGGTCGCCGGCTTCGCACCCGGCGTGACCGTGGTGACGACCGCGCCGACCTACCTGTTTTGGCGTTGCGCCCCGCCGGAGCTGCGCATCCCCCGTGATTTCCTGCTGGCGCTGGATGGACGCGGCGGCCGGACCGTCGCGGTGGGTCCGCACGGATCGACCACCCCCGGTGCAGCCCTGGACAAGCTGGGCGTGGACGTCATCGTGCGGGGCGAATGCGAGGAGGTCGTGAAACGGCTTGCCGACCGCCTGGATTCCGGCCAGCCAGGGTTGGACGGCGTTCCGGCGCTGGCCTTCCGCGGCGGCGGCGGAACCGTCGTCACCGGCGTCCCGCACGCCGGCCGCTTCGTCGATCTGCCGGCGCTGTCCTGGCCCGCCGAATGGCTGGAGCGCCACCCCCACCATCACCACCGCTACGGCACCGAACCGCTCGGCGCGGGGGCTGAGGTCGAGGCGTCGCGCGGCTGCCCCTACTCCTGTTCCTTCTGCGCCAAGATCGACTTCCGCGACCAGTACCGCCGCCGCGATACCGCCATCGTTCTGGAGGAGATCGACCGGCTGACCGCCGTCGGCGTGCGCTACGTCTATTTCATCGACGAGATCTTCCTGCCCCGCCGTGATCTGTTGGAAGCGCTGGTGGAGCGTCCGGTCGAGTTCGGCATCCAGACCCGCATCGACCTGTGGAAGCCCGACCTGCTGGACCTCCTGGGGGCCGCCGGCTGCGTGTCGATCGAGGCGGGGGTGGAAAGCCTGACCGAGGAGGGCCGCGCGGCGCTCGACAAGAACTGCCGCATGAGCACCGACGCACTGGCCGACCGCCTGATCCACGCCCGGCGCAGCGTGCCCTTCGTCCAGGCCAACCTGATCGCCATGGCCGGCGACGACGCCGGGCTCGTCGCGCGATGGCGGGAGAGGCTGCGCGGTGCCGGTGTCTGGGCCAACGATCCGGTGCCGCTCTACCCCTACCCCGCTTCGCCCGATTACCGCCGCCTGTGGGGCGAACCGGACGACCGGGCATGGGAAAGGACGCACGAGCACTATCTGCGCCAGTTCGCGCGACTGAGCGACATTCAGGAGGAGGAGCCCCTGCCCTTGCATGAGCTGGAGGCCGCATGCGGTTGCCGGTGATGCCCCCGGCAGCAGCCCCCGCCCATCTGTTGATGACGGCGGACAGCGTGGGTGGAGTGTGGACCTACGCGCTCGACCTCGCGCAGGAACTGGCGGCAGGCGGCCTGCGCGTCACCCTGGCGGTGCTTGGGCCATCACCGCAGGAGGACCAGACCGCGGCGGCGCGCGCCATCCCCGGCCTGGAATTGATCGACACCGGCCTCCCGCTGGACTGGATGGCGGAAGATCCGGCCGCGATCCGGCGCGGTGCAGAAGCGCTGGGAACGCTCGCTCGGCGGTTGGATGTGGATCTCGTCCACCTCAACAGCCCGGCCCTGGCGGCGGACGCCGGGTTCACGGTTCCGGTCGTGGGAGTCTGCCATTCCTGTCTGGCGACGTGGTGGGCCACCCTGCGCGGCGGCGCCCTGCCGGGCGACTTTCACTGGCGGATCGAGGTTCTGGAGCGGGGATACCAAGCCTGCGATGCGCTGGCGGCGCCGAGCGCCGCCTTCGCGCAGGCCACCGCCGCCGCCTATGGTCTGCCGCCACCGGTGGTGGTGCGCAACGGACGCCGTCCTCCTCCAGGCGGTGGGCCGGGCGGACGGGAGCGTCTCGTCTTCACCGCCGGACGCTTGTGGGACGATGGAAAGAACATCGCAACGCTGGACGCGGCGGCGGCGCTGCTGACGGTGCCGGTGGTCGCCGCCGGCTCGCTGGAAGGTCCGGGCGGGAATCGCCGGACCCTGCGTCACGCCGCGGCGCTCGGGCGTCTGGATGCGGCGTCGGTCGCGACGTGGCTGGCGCGGGCACCGGTCTTCGCTTCCGCCGCGCTCTACGAGCCGTTCGGCCTGACGGTGCTTGAAGCCGCCCAGGCCGGCTGCGCGCTGGTGCTGTCGGACATCGCGACCTTCCGCGAGCTGTGGGACGGCGCCGCACTCTTCGTGGAGCCGAGGGACAGCGCAGCCCTCGCCGCCACGATCCGCCGCCTGCTGGACGATCCGGGGGAAGCCGGGCGCCTCGGCGAGGCGGCGCGGCTCAAAGCCGGGCAATACGGCATAGAGTCGATGGCCTCCGGCATGCGCGGTCTCTACCGCAACGTCCTGGCCCGCCACACCTCCACCCCCTCCCGCAAGGAGGCCGTCGCGTGAGGATCGTCTATTTCACCCATTCGCTGGCGTCCTGCTGGAACCACGGCAACGCCCATTTCCTGCGCGGCGTCCTGAGGGAGCTGATCACCCTTGGCCATGAGGTCCGCGTCTTCGAGCCGGAGGGCGCGTGGAGTCTGCGGAACCTGCTGGCCGATCATGGCGAAGCGGGGCTGGCGCCCTACCGGACCGCCTATCCGGACCTGACCTCGCTGACCTTCACGGCCGACACCGACGCGGCGGCGCTGTGCGAGGGGGCCGATCTGGTCATCGTCCATGAATGGAACGACCCGGCTCTGGTCGCGGCGGTGGGCCGAGCGCGGGCGCAGGGCGGTCGCTTTCTCCTGCTGTTCCACGACACGCACCATCGCGCGGTCAGTGATCCGAAAGCCATCTCCGCCTTCGATCTCTCCGGCTACGATGGCGTCCTGGCCTTCGGCGAAACCCTGGCCGCCGTGTACCGGCGCTGGGGCTGGGAGGATCGGGTCTTCGTCTGGCACGAAGCCGCCGACGTCCGGCTGTTCCACCCGCTGCCCGGGGAGGAGCGGCGCAGCGGAGCGGTGTGGATCGGCAATTGGGGTGATGGCGAGCGGACGAAGGAGCTGGGGAGCTTTCTGTTCGCTCCCGCCCGCGCCGCGGGTCTGGCTCTGGACGTCTATGGCGTGCGCTATCCCACCGAAGCCCTGGCGACGCTGAAGCGGCACGGCATCGCCTACAAGGGCTGGCTGCCCAACGCCCGCGCGCCCGCGACCTTCGCCCGCCATCGGGTCACCGTCCATGTGCCGCGCCGTTTCTACGTCGAATCCCTGCCAGGCATCCCGACCATCCGCGTGTTCGAGGCGCTGGCCTGCGGCATCCCATTGGTCAGCGCGCCATGGAGCGATTGCGAAGCTCTGTTCCGGCCGGGAACGGATTTCCTGGTCGCCCGCGACGGGGCCCATATGACCGCCCATCTGCGCGCCGTGGACGGCGACGCCGACCTCCGAGGCACGTTGGTCCGCAACGGCCTGGAAACGATCCGCGCCCGCCACACCTGCGCCCACCGCGCCCGTGAGCTGCTCGCCATCGCCGCCGCTCTGGCCGGCACGCCCGCCCCCTCTTCGATGCTGGAGCCTGTCCGATGAAGATGGCCTTCTACGGTTCGAGCCTGCTTTCCTCCTACTGGAACGGCGCCGCCACCTACTATCGCGGCATGCTGAGCGAACTCGCCAAGCGGGGCTGGGACGTCACCTTCTACGAACCGGACGCCTTCGACCGCCAGAGGCACCGTGACATCGAGCCGCCCGGCTGGGCCAGCGTCGTGGTGTACGAGGCCACCGCCGAAGCCTGCCGCACCGTGATCGCCCGTGCCGCCGAGGCCGACGTGGTGGTAAAGGCGAACGGCGTCGGCGTCTTCGACGACGAGTTGCTCGATGGCGTGATGGATGCCGCCGGTCCCCACGCTTTGCGTGTCTATTGGGATGTCGACGCTCCCGCCACCCTGGCCGAACTTCGGCAAGCCCCGGATCATCCCCTGCGCCGTCGGCTGCCGCGGATCGACGCCGTGCTGACCTATGGCGGCGGCACGCCGGTGGTCGCGGCCTACGAGGCGATGGGCGCCCGCCTGTGCCGCCCCATCTACAACGCGTTGGACCCGGCGACGCACCAGCCGGCACCTCCCCAACCGCGCTTCGCCGCCGATCTCAGCTTTCTCGGCAACCGGCTGCCCGACCGCGAGGAGCGGGTGGAGCGCTTCTTCTTGGAGCCCGCCGCGCGCAACCCGCAGGGGCGTTACACCATCGGCGGCAGCGGCTGGGAGACGAAGGGGCTGCCGGCCAACGTCACCCACATCGGCCATGTCGGCACCGCCGACCACAACGCCTTCAACAGCTCGGCGCTGGCGGTTCTGAACATCGCCCGCGACAGCATGGCCGAGGTCGGCTTCTCTCCCGCCACGCGGGTGTTCGAGGCTGCCGGAGCGGCGGCCTGCCTGATCACCGACGCTTGGACGGGGGTCGAACTGTTCCTCGCCCCGGACGAGGAGATCCTCGTCGCCCGCGACGGCCAGGACGTGACCGATCATCTGCGCGCCCTCACTCCGGCCCGCGCCCGCGCCATCGGCGATGCCGCGCGGCGGCGCACCCTTGCGGAACACACCTACGCACGGCGCGGCGCGGAGGTCGACGTGTTGCTGCGCGAAGCCCTGGCGGCGCTGCGGGAAAGGAGCGCGGCGTGAAGCTCGTCGTGCTGGGGCTGAGCCTGTCCTCTTCCTGGGGCAACGGCCACGCCACCACCTTCCGCGCCCTCCTCAAGGCGTTCGCCGCGCGTGGCCACGACATCCTGTTCCTGGAGCGCGACGTTCCCTGGTACGCGCAGAATCGTGATCTCGCCGATCCCGGTTATTGCCGGCTAGCCTTCTACGAGGACCTTGCCGACCTGCGGCGGTGGGCCGGAATGGTCGAGGGGGCCGACGCGGTGCTCGTCGGTTCCTACGTGCCCGACGGCGTCACCGTCGGCCGCTGGGCGCAGGAAACCGCACACGGGATCGTCGCCTTCTACGACATCGACACGCCGGTGACCCTGGCGAAGCTGGAACGCGGCGACGAGGAGTATCTCTCCCCTGCCCTCATTCCTGGCTATGATGTGTATTTCTCCTTCACGGGCGGACCGACGCTGGAGCGGCTGGAGTTCCGCTACGGCTCTCCGGCGGCGCGCGCGCTTCATTGCTCCGTGGATGCCGACGCCTACGTGCCCCTGCCTATGCCCAAGCGCTGGGATCTGAGCTATCTCGGCACCTACAGCCCCGACCGGCAACCGACGCTGGAGCGGTTGCTGCTGGAGCCGGCCCGGCGTGCGCCGTCGCTGCGCTTCGTCGTCGCCGGTCCGCAATACCCCGACGGGATCGCTTGGCCCGGAAATGTTGAACGTCGGCATCATGTTCCTCCAGCCGAGCATCCTGCCTTCTATGCGGCCAGCCGCTTCACCTTGAACGTGACGCGCGAGGACATGATCCGCACCGGCCACAGTCCCAGCGTCCGGCTGTTCGAGGCCGCTGCCTGCGCCACTCCGATCATCTCCGACTGTTGGGACGGCCTGGACGCGCTGCTGGAGCCAAATCGCGAGATCATCTTCGCCCATACGTCGGGCGACGTTCTGCACACCCTTCACCAATTGGACGAAAACACCCGCCAAGCAATGGGCGCAAGGGCCCGGCGGCGAATCCTGGAACACCACACCGCCGCGCATCGCGCGGACACGTTGGAACGGGAACTGAAATGCGCGATGCGAAGGGCCAGCCGCGGCACCAGTACGGCCCTGCCCTTCCAGTAAGGCGGCGCAAACGGTCCATCATGGCTCCCGGTCCGCGGGCTTCTTCGAAGACTTCTTAGCCTCAATCTGGTCAAGCACCGCTTCGGGGGCGACATCTTGCTTGATGACGTCCAGATCGGAGTCAACGTCCGTCTTCACCCCCATGTGATCGGCAATGGACGACACCAGGGCTGTCAACTTGGTGATTTCGTGCTCCGCCAACAGGCTGATTTGCAGATCGAGATCAGCCCGCTTGCTGGCGACCTCGGACATCCGATTCTGGCTGATGAGCACGAAGGTGGACAAAAAGATGGCCTCCACGGACGCGATCATCGCCAGGATGACGAAGGAGGGATCCCAGCGCGGAACGCCGGGCACCCACCCCAGGTTGGCGATGATCCAGAAACCAAAGAATGCCAAATGCAGATAAACGAATGTCATGCTGCCGGTGAAGCGGGTGATCGCATCAGCGATCCGCTCCTCCACGGTCGCCTCGACCTCCTCCCGTTCCCTGCGCTGGTGCAGCGCCTGGATGTTCCGTTCGAACACAGCACTCAAGCCAGGGGATGGTGGCGGGTAGGTCGGTGGGCTTGCGGACTTCTCCGCGCGATTTCCGCCATGCTGGGACGGTTGTGCGTTCATGGCGTCTGCCTTGCTTAAGTGAATCGTTTTCGTTTCGCTCCTCTTCCAAGATTGGGATTGCGGTCGACCCACAGGCTGCGCTCAATGGCGCTTTCGATGTCGCCCACCGGTTGCGGGAGGTAGTTGAGGCTTTGGCCTGGGACAGTTTCAGATCCCCCCGGGAAAAGGGATTGTGCAGCGTTAGATTGTCGGTGACCGGCACCGCCGACCGACGGACCACGGCATGGCTTTCAGCCCGGTCAACCAACCGGCGAACCGGAACTTGCTCACCACAACATCGGGCGGAGGCTGCCCCTTTTTCTCACGAGTGATCGTTTCAACGTCCGAATTTACGCCCCCTTTTCCGGCGTCAACAGCAGGCGGGGCACTTTTCGCCAGCCCGACGGCACGATATTTTGCGCCGTCGGGCTGGCGAAAAGTGCCCCACGTAGTAGCGTTGGTGCACGGAAGCGGACGGTCGGTCTGTTCGTCCTGTCCACCGCTGGTTACGCCTTGCGAACCGAGACCGGGCGTCCTGTCTCGAGCATGCGGTTCAGGGCGGTGACGCCGATCATGGCCTCGGCTTGCTGGGCGGGCAGGGTCCGGGCGTGCAAGCGGTCACCGAGGATGCCCTTGTAGCGGGCCATCGCCGTTTCGCCCTTATCAGGCTGCTGAAAAACTACCAGCGATGAGCCTTGAGCCGGATCTCGTCGCCGTGGTGGATGCTGATTTCGACCTCGAGGCTCCCATCCCCTGCCAATTCAGCCGTGCCGGTGCCGCGGATGGGCGTCATTGTGAATCGGCATGGAATAAGAGCGCCTAACAGAACCATCTCTGGACGAAGCGCCAGCAGATGAGGCCGGCCGCGATATGGTGAAAGGCAGTGAAGATGTCGGCGCGCCGTTCGTAGCGGACGGCGATGCGGCGGAAGCGGGCAAACCAAGCGAGCGTACGCTCGACCACCCATCGGTATCGGCCGAGGCGCTCGCTGCTTTCGACGCCACGCCGGGCAATCCGCGGTATGATCGCTCGTTGGCGCAGCGCCCGCCGGCAGTGAGCGAAGTCGTAACCCTTGTCGGCATGCAGCTTGGCCGGTCGCCGCCGGGGCCGGCCCGCACACTGGCGGATCGCCGGCACGGCATCGACCAGCGCCTCCAGCAGCTTGCTGTCGTGCCGGTTGGCTGGCGAGATCCTCAGGGCGAGCGGGATGCCGTTAGCATCGACGAGGATGTGGCGCTTGGAGCCCGGCTTGCCGCGATCCGTCGGGTTCGGGCCGGTCTCCTCACCCCCCTTTTTGCCGGGACGCTGGCGCTGTCCACCGCCGCACGATCCCAGTTGATGGCGTTGGCATAGCCGAGCCGGTCGAGCAGCACACGATGCAGCCGTTCCCACACGCCAGCCCGATGCCACTCGTGCAGACGCCGCCAGCAGGTCATACCCGAGCCGCAGCCCATCTCCACCGGCAGAAGCTCCCAAGGGATGCCCGTGCGCAGCACGAACAGGATGCCGGTCAACGCCGCACGATCGTCCAACCGGGGCCGTCCGCCTTTTGGCTTGGGCGGCTCCGGCGGGATCAGAGGTTCGATGATCGCCCACAAGGCGTCGCAAACAAGAGGGGCTGCCATGCCCCTACCAACCGCTCCCAGCCGGTTTTGTTACGCACTCTTATGGTCGCACATTAATCAGCCTTTGCCGGAAACACGCTGGCCGTCTTTGTGGACAACAGAGGCCTTCTTGATGAAGGTCTCGAAATTTTCCTCAAAATAATGTTCACGCAGATTTTCATCTGAATACGTGAGAAAATGCATTTCAGGAATTGTAGACAATGGCGTTGGCCACGGCAATTACCAACCGACCTCAGGAACTCACTGCGTGATCCGCTCTACGAGCCCATCCGGGAGCCCCCGCTGCAACCAAACTCCGGATGAAACCGACAAGGGCATGGCCGACCGGATCAAGAGGCCGGGCGTCAATCCGATCTCCGGCCCGTCGAAATGACGGCGGCAGGACCGCATATTCCGTGTGCCCTCAGGTTGCCATTGGAAAAGGGACGTTCGATCTCACCTGATCTCACCGAGGGTTTGGCGCCTTCCGCACCGGCACGGCGCAAAAGCCTTACCGGTCGGCCCACGCGTTTCGACGCGTTTGGGAGCTGAAGCCGTCGGAAGGACGCGGCACGGGAAGGAAGAGAGAGGAAGCATGAAAGCGACACGACGCGCCGTTCTGCAGGGTGTTCTGGCCGGGGCCGCCCTGATGACACCGCTGCGCGTCCAGGCGCAGACCGCGGAAGCGGCGGTTAAGCGCATTCCATCCTCGGGAGAGGCCGTTCCTTCCGTGGGCCTGGGCAGCTGGATTACGTTCAACGTCGGCGACGACGCCGAACTGCGCGCGGAGTGCGCAGCGGTCATGCGGGCCTTCTTCGCTATGGGGGGTCGGATGATCGACTCCTCGCCCATGTACGGCTCCTCGCAGGCGGTGATCGGCGACGGACTCAGATCGTTGGGACAGGCCGTCCCGCTGTTCGCCGCGGACAAAGTCTGGATTTCCTCGGCCTCGCGCGGACTGTCGCAGATCGAGGAGTCGCGCCGCCTGTGGGACGTGCCGCGCTTCGACCTGCTGCAGGTGCACAACCTGCTGTCCTGGGAGGAGCATCTCAGAACGCTGTTCGCCATGAAGGAAGCGGGTCAGCTCCGCTACGTCGGCATCACGACGTCGGAAGGGCGGCGCCGCGACCTGTTCGAGGAGATCATGCGCCGGCAACCGCTCGATTTCGTGCAGCTCAGCTACAACATCGTCGACCGCGAGGTGGAGGAGCGCATCCTGCCTCTGGCCGCGGACCGCGGAATGGGAGTCATCGTCAACCGCCCGTTCCAGCAGGGCGTGCTGCTCCGCCGGCTGTCGGGCCATCCCCTGCCCTCCTGGGCCGCCGACGCCGGCGCGTCGAGCTGGGCGCAGTTCGTCCTGAAGTTCATCATTTCCCACCCCGCCGTCACCGTGGCCATCCCGGCGACCAGCCAAGTCGCGCACGTGCGCGAGAACATGGCCGCGATGGCGGGGCCGATGCCGGACACCGCGATGCGACGGCGCATGGCCGATTACGTAAGAGGCCTCTGATGCCGGAATGGTGGACCTACTCGACCGAGGATTTTCTGCTCTTCAGCCCCCGCACCTACTGGCGGCTGATCGAACGGCACAACGAGACGCTCTGGCCGGCGCATGTCCTGATGATTCTGCTCGGCGCAGCCATCCTGCTGTGGCTCGTCCGCCCCCGCCCCTGGTCGCACCGGGCGATCGCGGGGATCCTTTCCGTCCTATGGGCATGGCTGGCCTGGAGCTTCCTGTGGGAACGCTACGCCACGATCCATTGGGCCGCATCCTATGTGGCGCCGCTCTTCGCGCTCCAAGCCGTCCTGCTGGCCCTGATCGGAGGCCGGCTTCGCTGGTCGTTCTCTTGGGTGGGGCGGGCGCCCTTGGGGCTTGCGCTGTTCCTCTATGCGCTTGCCGTTCACCCGTTCGCGGCGCTCCTCGCCGGACGCCCCCTGCACGGAGCCGAGGTCTTCGGCATCACACCGGATCCGACCGCGATCGCCACCATCGGACTGGTCATGATGGCGCAGGGGCGGTGGTCCTGGTTGCTGCTCGCCGTGCCGGTGGCGTGGTGTCTGGCCGGTTGGGCGACCTTGCACGGCATGGGCGCCGGGGAGCAGTGGGCGCTTCTCGGGGCGGTGCTGATCGCCCTCGTTCCCGTCCCACGCCGGCGCACCGCTTGACCGGCACCGACGCTGGTGGCTATGGCGGCCGGCCGGCCGACCGGGCTTGGGTCCACGGCCCCCGTCACAGCAGCCCGCCCTCGCGCAGCCGCCCGTCAAGCTCCTCGTTGTAGCGCCTCAGCGCGTGCTGCTCGGTGAGCAGCCCGATCACCCGCATCCGGTCGGTGCCGTCGACCACCGCCAGCACGTCGCTTTCCGCCGCGGCGAAAGTCTTCATCGCCTCGCGGACGTTCACGTTGGGCAGCAGCACGTCGGTCTTCAGGCGGATGAGGTCGGCGAGGCCCTCCGCCTCGGTCATGTCACGGTGGGCATCCGACACGAAGACGATCCCGGCGTAGCGGTCGGCGTGATCGACCACGATGACCCGCTGGGCCGCACCCAAAGGGAAGTTGCGGCGGAACTGGGCGAGCGTCTGGTCGGCGCGCACGGTGCGGACGTCCTTGCGCATCATGCGCCCGACCGTCAGCTCGCGGATCCAGCCGATGTCGGCGGCGCTGCGGATCGACTCGCCGCGCAGGTGGAAGCGCCAGGTTGCAAAGGAATAGCCGAAGACCCGCCGGACGGTGATCGACGACACCACCGCGGCGGCCAGCACCGCGATGGTCAGGGGCAGGCTGCCGGTGACCTCCAGCGCGAGGAAGGCCATGGTCAGCGGTGCGCCGAGCACCGCGGTGGCCATGGCGCACATGCCGACGATGCCGATCACCACCGCCGGGATGGTCAGCCCGACCGCCAGCATCCAGCCGATGGCGACCAGCTTGCCCAGCATCGCCCCCAGGAACAGCGAGGCGAAGAACAGCCCGCCGCGGAAGCCGGACCCGATGGAAATCGCCGAGGCCAGCGCCTTCAACCCGATCAGCCCCAGCAGCACCGGGGCCGTGTAGTAAGCATTGAACCCCGCATGCAGCGCGCCATGGCCGGAGGACAGCACCGCCGGCGTGGCAAGCGCGAGCAGCCCGATGCAGCAGCCGCCGACCACCGGACGGGCCCACGGCGGAACGCGGCTTTTGTTGAAGGCCGCCTCCACCAGCCCGACCGTCCGCATCATGGCGATGCCGAGCAGGGCGCACAGCACGCCCATCAGGCAGACCAGCGCGTAATCCGCCGCCCCGAGGCTGCCGGCGAAACCGACCTGAAGCGACGGCTGGGGCAGGATCAGCCGCATGACGCCGACCCCGGTCATGGCGGCGACGCCCACCGGGGCCAGGGTGGAGATCGAATAGCTGGCGATCACCAGCTCGAAAGCGTAGAAGGCGCCGGTCAGCGGCGCGTCGAAGGCCGCCGCGATGGCCGCCGCCGTGCCGCAGCCGACCAGCGTGCGCAGGTCGGCGCGCCGGACATGGAAGATGCGGCCGAGCTTGGACGCCACCATCGCGCCGGCCTGGGCATAGCCGGCCTCCATGCCGACCGAAGCGCCGAAACCGTTGGACAGCATCGTCTGCAGGACCAGAATCAGGCTTCCCCGGATGGGGATGCGGCCGCCATGGAGCGCGTTGGCCTCCACCGGATCGATGATGGGGACACGGGGCAACCGGCCGAGCAGCCAGCCGAGCATCGCCATCAGGAGCCCGCCGGCGACCGGGACCAGCGCGGCCCGCCAGGGGTCGACGGCGGCGGCCCCGCTGACGTCGTGCCCCTCCACCGCGAACAGGACGTGGTGGGCGGACTGCATCGCCGCCACGATGGCGGCGACGAGCCCGCCGGCGACGATCCCGATCCCGGCCGCCAGAACGACAAGCCAGATCTCGTCGCCACGCACGAAGGCGCGCAGCCAGGCGGGAGCCCTGACGCCCGGCCCCTGGTCCGGATCGGGCAGCCTGGCCCTCAGCGATTGGAACATGCGCCTCCGCGCCCCCTTGCGCGATGGGGAGTCAGGACGGCCCCGCCGTCAGCCGAGCATCGCCCGGGCGTACAGGTCGGCGATGTGCGCGGTGACCGGCCCCGGCTTGCCGTCGCCGATCCGCCGGCCGTCGACCCGCACCACCGGCGTGATACCGCCCAGCGTTCCGGTGACGAAGGCCTCGTCGGCCCCGTAGACCTCCGCCAGGGTGAAGTCGTGCTCGCGCACCGTGCCGCCGTCCTTGCGGTAGAGGTCGATCGTCTTGGCGCGGGTGATGCCCTTGAAGTTGAAGCGGCCGGTCGAGGTCCAGAGCTCCCCCTTGCGGACGATGAAGAAGTTGGTCGAATTGCAGCTCGCCACGAAGCCATGCGGGTCGAGCATCAGCGCCTCGTCGGCCCCGGCGTTGATCGCCTGGATCAGCGCCTGGATGAAGTTGAGGCGGCTGTGCGAGTTGAGCCGCAGGTCGAAGACGTCGGGGCCGCTGCAGCGGATGGTCGAGGTCAGCAGCGTCAGCCCGTTGGCCTTCGATTCCGGCTTCGGCGCCTTGTATTCGGCGATGATGACGATGGTCGCCTGTCCGAGCGCGAAGCGCGGGTCCTGGTTGGGCGTCTTCTTGCGGCCGCGGGTGACCATCAGGCGGATGTGGGCGCCGTCCGTCATGCCGTTGCGGTCGAGCGTGGCCTGGATCGCCACGACCAGCTCCTGGCGTGTCATGCCGATGTCGAGCTGGATGGCGTTGGCGCCCTCGTACAGGCGGTCCATATGGTCGTCGAGCGCCAGGATGCGCCCCTTGACCAGGCGAAGCCCTTCCCACACCCCGTCGCCCAGCACGAAGCCGGCGTCGAAGACCGAGACCTTCGCCTCGTCGCGCTTGAAGAACGCGCCGTTCACATAGATCAGCACCTCGTCGTTGCGGGTATCATCGACATAGCCCTGCGAACTCGTCCGGCTGACCGCGCTGTTCGATACCATCACATGTGTCCTTTCCCGGCGGCGGCCGGCCTTGCCGGCCCGCCCCGCGCCGCGTGTTCCCGGATGTCCGGGAGGAAGATCAATCCGAAGGATCAGAAGGAAAATTCAGTGAAGCGCTCCAGGAACGCGCGCGTGCGCTCCTGCCTGGGATGCTTCAGCACCTCGTCCGGCGTCCCGACCTCGTGGAAGACGCCGTCGGCGAGGAAGATCACCTTGGTGGCGAAATGATAGGCGAAGCCCAGTTCGTGGGTGACCAGCAGCATGGTCCTGCCCTCCTCCGCCAGCTGGCGGATGACCCGCAGCACCTCGCCCACCAGTTCGGGGTCGAGCGACGAGGTCGGTTCGTCGAACAGGAGGATTTCCGGCTCCATGGCAAGCGCGCGGGCGATGGCCACCCGCTGCTGCTGGCCGCCGGACAGGCGTCCGGGATAGACGTCGGTCTTGCCGCCCAGCCCGACCTTGTCCAGTTCGCGCAGGGCGCGCTCGCGCGCCTCCGCCTTCTTCATCCGCTTGACCGTGACCAGGCCTTCCATGGCGTTCTCCAGCACGGTCATGTGCGGGAACAGGTTGAACTGCTGGAAAACCATGCCGACGCGCTCGCGGACCTGGCACAGCTCGCCCTCGGGATAGCGCACCTCGTCCGGCCGTCCGGCGGCGGCGCGGCCGAGCGGCGTGCCGTCGAGCGCGATCCGGCCGGCCGTCGGCATCTCCATGAAGTTGAGGCAGCGCAGGAAGGTGCTCTTCCCCGACCCGCTGCCGCCGATGATGGCGACGCGCTCGCCGGCCGCTACCGAAAAATCGATCCCGCGCAGCACATGCAGCGATCCGAACCATTTGTGGAGACCGGACACCTGGAGGATGGGCGGCGGGAGGGTGGATTCTGGCATGGACAGGGGCTCCGCTTGCATGACCGTCATCCCTTGCCGGCCATGCGGCGTTCGAGGGTCATCGACAGGAAGGTGGCCGGGTAGATCAGGACGAAATAGACGACCGCCACCGTCGTGAGGATTTCGAAGGGCCGGTAGTAGGTCGAGCTCAACAGTCGGCCCTGATACATCAGCTCATGCACCGACAGGACCGAGGCCAGCGACGACATCTTGGCCACCTCGACCGCGCGGTTGGTGAAGGCCGGCAGCATCAGCTTGAAGACCTGCGGCAGGATGATCCGGCGCAGCACGTCGGCGTGCCGCATGCCCAGCGCCTTCGCCCCCTCCCACTGGCCGCGGGCGATCGACTGGATGCCGCCGCGGAAGATCTCCGCCCCGTAGGCGGAGGTGTTCAGCGCCAGCGCGAGCAGCGCGGCCGCGAAGGGCGACAGCTGCACCCCGATGAGGATCGGGAAGGCGTAGTAGAACCAGATGAGCTGGATCAGCACCGGGGTGTCGCGGAACAGCTCGATGTAGACGAGGCTGCCGCCGCGCAGGAGCCGGCTCCGCGCCAGCCGGGCCAGCGCCAGCAGGAAGCCGGCGGCCAACCCGATGGCGAGGCTGGGAAGCCACAATTGCAGCGTCACCAGGAAGCCGCGCATCAGGATCGGGAAGGTCTCGACCACCAGTGCGAAGTCGAAGCTGTATTCCATCGCGCCGCCCCCTCAGCGGTAGGCGACCAGCCGCGCCTCGGCGAGGCGGGCCAGAGCGCTGCAGGAGACCAGCAGGACCAGATAGAGCAGAGCCACCGCGGTGTAGACTTCCAGCGGCCGGAAGGTCTCGCTGTTCACCATCATCGCCTGATAGAGGAGCTCGCCATAGGCCAGGGTGGAGGCGAGCGCCGTGGTCTTGATCAGCTCGAAGGAACGCTCGACGAAGGGAGCGATCATGCGCGTCGCCGCCTGGGGCAGCACGATGCGCCGCATCAGCTGGGTGTGGGACATGCCCAGCGCCCTCGCCCCTTCCCACTGGCCGCGCTCGATGGATTGGATGCCGCCACGGAACACCTCGGCATAGAAGGCGCCGGACTGTGTGGACAGGGCGAGCACGGCGGCGACCAGCGGGTCGAGGCTGATGTTGAGCACCACCGGCAGGGCATAGAAGAACCAGAAGAAATGCACGATGGGCGGCGTGTTGCGGTAGAACTCGACGAAGACCGCCGCCGGAAGGCGCAGGTACCGCCGCGGCGACAGCCGCAGCAGCGCCAGAACCAGCCCGACCATGACGCCGAAGAGTATGGCGATGGCCGCGATCTTGACCGTGTTCAACAGACCGTCGAGCAGCAGCGGCCATCTCATAAGGACCGGCGAGAAATCCCATTGGTAGGTCATGCGGCGTCCTTGTCGCTGTCCTTTGCGCGGCTTGCGGCCCGATGCGGAGCGGGACGGCGGCGGGGCGGACCCGCTCCGCCGCCTCGGACGGTCAGCGCCAGGCTTCCTTGATCAGGCCCGGGATCTTCGACGCGTCGACGTTCTTGGACTTCAGGTAGGCGGCGAACACCTGATCGGGGACGCCCTCGGCGTAGAGGGTCTTGAGCTGCCCGTCCAGCCAGTCGCGGAAGGCCGGATTCTCCTCCTTGCGCAGGCCGACGCTGGTCGCCACCGGTTCCACCGGCTCCGGCAGGATGACCTTGCCCAGGCGCAGGCGGGTCTGCTGGACGACCAGCGCCGGATGGAACTGGACGGCGACGTCGATGCGCTTGGCCGCGAAGGCCGCGATGGTCTCGTCGTTGTTGGAGAAGCGGTTGATGGCCGCCTGCTTCACCATCGCCGTGACGTTCTTGTCGAGCGAGGTGCCCAGCGTCACGCCGATGCGCAGCCCCGGCTTGTCGATGTCCGCCCAGGCCTTGATAGGTGAGTCGGCGGCGACCAGGGCGCCCATGGCGTAGTAGAACAGCGGTGATTCGGGGAAGTCGATGGCCTTGCGGCGCTCCTCGGTCGGGTCGAGGACGAACATCAGGTCGATCTGGTCGGCCTGCAGCGCTCCCACCGCGTTGGCCCAGGTCGTCTCCACCGGAACCAGGGTGGCGCCGAGGCTGGCGGCCAGCCGCTGGCCCATCGCCACGCCGACGCCGGTCCAGGTCTCGGTCATCGGGTCCTTGAAGAACCACGGTTCGGCGGAGGTCACGCCGATGCGCAGCCGCTTGCTCTCCTTGACCCGGTCCAGCGTGGAGGGCGAAGCGGCGAGCGCCGGCAGAGCCGACAGTCCCACAGCGGCGGCCGCGGCAAGGCCGAGCAGGGTCCTGCGGTCGATGGTCCCCCGGTTGATGGTCATCGTAAGCCTCCTCTGTCTGTGCGTCGTCTTTTATGGGTCCGGTCAGGGGCCTTGAACGGCACCGGCCTCCCGGTTGCGCAGGAACGCCTCGGTCTGCTGGCCGCCGCGGGCCATGTGGTCGGTGATTTCAGCCTTCAGCGCATCGAAGTCGTCGGCGAGCGCCATCGCCACATAGCGGTCGTGGCCGTCGCGGCGCGGCCCGCGGATGCCGTGCGCCCGGTGGTGCGCCGCCCAATAGAGCTGCAGGCGTCCGCGGATGCTTTCCCAGGTCCTGATCAGCAGCTTGTGCCCGGTCGCCTCATAGACGAAGCCGTGCAGCTGCAGCTCGGCGACGATGCTGGCGGCATCGTCCTCGGCGTCGATGCAGGCGGTGAGCGCGTCGTGGCGGGCGACCAGACCTTGGCGGAACGCCGGCTCGCGCCGCGCCCAGATCTGCTCGAAGGCGAAGATCTCCAGGGTGACGCGCATCGAATAGATCTCGCGCACGTCATCGACCGACAGACCGACGACGTGCGTCCCGGTGTAGGGCACGGCAACCAGCAGCCCCTCGTCGATGAGCTGCCGCATGGCCTCGCGCAAGGGGCCGCGGCTGACCCCGAATTGTTCGGCCAGCGCGGTCTCGACGAGTTGGGCCCCCGGCTCGATGTCGCCATTCAGGATCGCGGCCCGCAACCCATCCGCGATGTGGGCGCGAAAGGTCGATTTCGGCACCCGCGCCAAAACCGCTTCCCCTGCCCTGCCCTTGGTCATTCCGTCCACCGTCATCAGTCGATTGTTGACAATCTGCCGTATGGATTGCTGGGAGTCAACCGGCGACGCCGGCCTCATCACACGAATGTGATCATCCCATCCATGGTCACCGGAACAGGCCTGCCGCTGCGGCCTTTTGCTGAACAGGGTGGAGAAGCCCGCTTCACGGCAACTTCCGACACTGGCACCCCTAGTGCCTATGCCATTGATCGAAAATAGGAATTCGGTGGTGATCGCATCGCGCGAGGCACCCTTTCCAAGCTGGCTTGGCCTCCCCCGCTTCCGCGGGGACTCATCGTCAATTGCAAAGAACAGCTTACCAGTCCGCTCAGGACAACGCGCCTTATTCTCCCGGTGGTCGCGAACCATTCTCATTGCTCTGCGATCCCACGGCCCCTGTCCCGCACGCGGCCGGCGATCACCATGATGCCATCATCGAGGGAGTTCAGATGCCGAACTCACAAGGCAAGCACCGTCTCGAAACCACCCGCCGGCGGGTTCTGAAGGCCGGGACCATCATCTCCTTGAGCGGAGCGATGTTGCCGACCACCGGGCTCGCCCAACAGGCCGGCCCGCAGCCCTCGCCGGAGAACGGCGTGACCGTCCCTGTCTCCTTCCGCGTCAACGGCCGTCCGGCGGCGCTGGACATCGATGCGCGGGCGTCCTTGCTGGACCTGCTGCGCGAACGGCTGGGCCTCGTCGGCGCGAAGAAGGGCTGCGATCACGGCCAATGCGGCGCCTGCACCGTCCACATGAACGGCCGCCGGATCGCCTCCTGCCTGACCATGGCCGCCAAAGCCCACGGCCGTGACGTGACGACGATCGAAGGCATCGCCGGGGCGGACGGTCTTCATCCCATGCAGCAGGCCTTCATCGACCACGACGCCTTGCAATGCGGGTACTGCACGCCGGGCCAGATCATGGCCGCGATCGCCTGCGTCAAGGAGGGGCACGCCACGACGCCGGAGCAGATCAAGGAGTACATGAGCGGGAACATCTGCCGCTGCGGCGCCTATGTCGGCATCGTCGCGGCGATCGAGCAGGCCGCTCCCCAGATCGAGAGGAGCTGAGCCATGAAGCCTTTGTCCTACGTCCGCGCCGGGACGGCCCGTGAAGCGATCGATGCCTTCGTCGCGGCCGGCGACGGCGCCCGCTACATCGCCGGGGGCACCAATCTCTACGACCTGATGAAGCTCGGCATCGAGCGGCCGGCGCATCTGATCGACATCGCCGATCTGGAAGGCGCCGACCGGATCGACACCGACGGCGACCGGCTGTTTTTCGGTGGTGCCGCGCTGATGGCGAATGTCGCCGAGGATCCGGTGGTGAGCCGCGATTATCTGGTGCTGGCGGAGAGCCTGTCGAAGGCCGCGTCCCAGCAACTGCGCAACATGGCGACCGTCGGCGGCAACCTGCTTCAACGGACGCGCTGCCCCTATTTCAGGAACGGCGTGAACGGCACCTACCCGTGCAACAAGCGCGAGCCGGGCTCCGGCTGCGCCGCGCTTGGCGGGCTGGACCGGTCGCAGGCGGTGCTGGGGGCGAGCGAGGCGTGCAACGCCGTGTCGCCCGGAGACTGGCCGGTTGCCCTGATGGCGATGGATGCCACGATCGAGCTGCAGGGCCGCGACGGAACGCGGGTGATCCCGATTTCCGAACTCTACCGGCCGCCCAGCCAGACCCCTCATCTCGAATTCACCATCGGCCGCGAAGAGATCGTCACCGGCATCGCGGTGCCGAAGACCGCCGCCGGCCGGAACTCCGTCTATCTCAAAGTGCGCGACCGCGAATCCTACGCCTTCGCGCTGGTTTCCGCCGCGGTGGCGCTGGAGATGGACGGAGACCGCGTGGGGCAGGCGCATGTGGCGCTCGGCGGAGTGGCCACCGTGCCGTGGCGCGCCCGCGCGGCCGAGGCTTTCCTGCGCGGTCGCACGCTCGATCGCGAGGGAGCCTTGGCGGCGGCCACAGCGGCCTTCGCCGACGCCCGCGCCGGCCGCCACAACGCGTTCAAGATCGAACTCGGCGCACGGACCCTCGCCGACGCCCTCATCACCGCCGGGAGCAAGAGTCAATGACGCCGAGCCGCAACGCCGACCGCCCCCGGATCGATGCCCACGAGAAGGTGCTCGGCCGTGCGCTGTACGCCGCCGACCAGCCCTTTCCGGGGCTGCTCCACGCGATGACCGTGCCCGCGACGATCGCCAAGGGGCAAATTCTGTCCATCGACACCGCTGCGGCCGTGGCGGTTCCGGGTGTCGTGCGCGTCTTCACCCATGGTGATTTCGCACAGATCCGGACGACGCCCGCAGCCCGCGGCGCCTATGGACAGCCGGGAAAAGGCTACCAGCCCATGATCGGCCCGCAGGTCCGCCATCGGGGTGAGCCGGTCGCCCTGGTGGTCGCCGAAACGCTGGAGGCGGCGGTCGAAGGCGCCGAAGCCGTGACGGTGCGCTACGCCGAGGAACCGTTCAGCGCGGAAATGGACGACAGCCTTGCCACCCCGGAGCCGGAGCCCGTCAGCCAGCAGGCGTCCGGCGACGCCGAGGCGGCTTTCGCCAACGCCGCCCATATCGTCGATGTGGAGTATCGACACCCCCAGCAGCATCACAACCCCATCGAGCTGATCTCGACCACCGCCGCGTTCGAGGACGGCACGCTGCGGATTTACGAGGGAACGCAGTCCGCCGCGGCCTTTGCCGGCGGTCTGGCCGGCATGATGGGGATGGAGCCGCAGGCGCTGCGCGGTGTCAGCCCCTACACGGGCGGGGGGTTCGGCCAGAAGAACGGCGTCCAGGAGCAGAGCGTGCTGGTGGCGAGCGCCGCCCTGCTGCTGCGCCGCCCGGTCAAGCTCGTCATGCCGCGGGGCCAGCTGTTCCACACCGCGTCCTATCGCCCGCACAGCCGGCATCGCGTCCGGCTTGCCGCGGACGGCGATGGCCGCCTGCTCGCCGGCATCTACGAAACGGTGCAGCAGAACAGCCGGTATGACGGCTTCGCCAGCGATCACGGCGCCAATCCACCGCGCCTGTATGGCTATGGCGCGTGGCTGGGACGCGAGCGCATCGTCCGGGTCGACACCCAGACCCCCGGGCACCAGCGCGCCCCGCACGAGCATCCGGCCAGCTACGCCACCGAATGCGCGATCGACGAACTCGCCGGGGCGCTCGGCATGGACCCCGTCGCGCTGCGCCTCGCCAACGACACCCAGCGTGATCCGCTCACCGGCAAGCCCTTCTCCTCGCGCCATCTCGCCGCCTGCCTGACGCGCGGGGCCGCGCTGTTCGGCTGGGACCGATGGACGAGCGAGCCCGGCGCCCTGGTCGCCGCCAACGGCGACCGCATCGGCCTCGGCGTCGCCTGCGGCAGCTACAAGGCGGCGATGACGCCCTCGGTCACCACGCTCCGCCTCTCGGCCAACGGCCAATGCCGAATTGCGACGTCCGGCCATGAAATGGGACAGGGGCTGCGCAGCGTCATCGCCGCGGAGCTGATCGAGGTTCTCGGCGTGGACCCCGGCAAGCTCGACATCCGGATCGGCGACACCGGCCACGCCCCCCAGCACCTCACCGCGGGCTCCTGGGGTGCCGGAAGCGCGGCGCCGGCGGCGCGGGCCGCCGCCTTGAAGCTGCGCGAGGAACTGGCCCAATTGACCGGGGCGGCGCTGACGGACGAGCCCGTTCATGCCCAGCTCGCCCGGACCCGGCGCCCCTTTCTGGAGGTGTCGGTGGACACCCTGCCGCTCGGCAAGGACCGGCAGGCGATCGAGCAGCTGCGCCGGGGCATGCCCGTGGTGACCGGTCCCGAATACCCCGACTTCCTGGCCTTCAGCTGGATCGCGCATTTCGCCGAGGTCCATGTCGAGCCGTCGACGCGGCGCGTGCGCGTTCGGCGGGTGGTCAGCGTCGCCGATTGCGGGCGGGTCATGAACCGCCGCACGGCGGAAAGCCAGGTCCGCGGCGGCGTGGTCTGGGGCATCGGCGCCGCCCTGCGCGAAACCGCCGAAAGCGATCCGCGGTTCGGCGGCGTCCTCAACAACGACCTTGCGGAGTATGTGGTGCCGGTCAACGCCGACATCGGCGCCATCGACGTGGATTTCATCGACGAGCCGGACAACCGATTGAACATATCGGGCGTCAAGGGGCTCGGCGAGGTGGCCATGGTCGGCGCCGCCGCCGCCATCGTCAACGCCGTCCACCACGCGACCGGAAAGCGCATCCGGCATCTGCCGATCCGCATCGAGGACCTGCTCTAGCTCCCCTCGCCCAACCGCCCGGGCCGGCGCGCAAAAACCCTCCGTTCAGCCGCCGGCCGTCCAGTCGTAGCCTTTCATGTGATCGAGGAACGCCCGCATCGCCGCGCTGGGAAGGCGGCGGTTGGGGTAATAGAGGAACCAATGCGGCAAGGTGGGGCTCCAGTCCGGGAAAAGCTCCACCAGCCGCCCGTCGTGGACATGGGGTTTCGCATAATCGTCCAGGACATGGGCGATGCCCCGGCCGGCCAGGGCGGCCTGAAGCTCGTTGTGCACCGTGCTGACCGTCAGGCGTCCCGCCGGCGTGACCTCCAGCTCCTCGTCCCCCTGGGCGAACCGCCAGGTGACCAGGGTGCCGCCGGGAAACCGCCGCCGGATGCAGTCATGGCCGACCAGGGCGTGCGGCGTCTCCGGCCGCCCATGCCGGGCGATGTAGTCCGGTGCGGCGATGATCGCGTATCGGAGCGACGGCCCGAAGGGGACCGCGATCATGTCCTGCGCCAACTGCTTGCCGAAGCGGACGCCGGCGTCGAATCCCTGCTCCACGATGTCGATCACCGCCGCGTCGCTGATGATCTCGATCTTCACCTCGGGATAGGCGTCCATGAAGTCGAACACCAGCGGACAGAGGAGATGGTCGATGGCGGGGGCCGGCGCGTTGATCCGCAAGGTTCCCGACGGGCTGTCCCTCAGCTCGTCGACCTCGGCGATCGCGCGCTGGATGTCGCTCAAGGCCGGGGCCAGGCGATCGAGCAGGCGCTGCCCGGCCTCCGTCGGCGACACGCTCCGCGTCGTCCGGTTGAGCAGCCGGATGCCGAGCGCCTCCTCCAGGGCGTTCATCGTCTGGCTCAAGGCCGATGACGAGACGCCCCGCTCGAACGCCGCCGCGCGGAAGCCGCCACAGCGCACGATCGCCACGAACACGTCGAAGCTGTCCAGGCGGATCGGGTTCATTGCAAAGCTGGCCTAATCAAGCTGCTCAGATTTGCCGAGCTTATCAGCGCAATCACACCGTGTCATGGTCGATCTGCGGTTGATTGTCGCGCCCCCTCCACCGCAGACGGAAGCGGCGGAGGGGCGCCCAACTCAGAAGGAAACAGCGATGAACGCGTTCACCCTGAACCGACGCACGATCATGCTTTCCGCGGTCGTCGGCGCTCCCACCCTGTTCGTTGCCGGCGGCGGAGGCGCGGAGGCGCAATCGCCGCCATCCCCCGCGAGCGGCAACGCCGGCCATTACCGGTTCCGCGTCGGCGACATCGGCGCGACGGTGTTGAGCGACGGCGTGATCGGCGGTCCGCCCCGCGTCTACGCCAGCGATGCCCCCGAAGCGGAGCTTCAGGAGGTGCTGCGCCGCGCCTTCCTGTCGACGGACCACATGACGTTGAATCTGAACACCCTTCTGATCGAAACCGGGGGACGGCGGATCCTCGTCGAGGCCGGCGCGGGCGCGACGATGGGGCCGAACGGCGGTCGGATCTTCCAGAACCTCGCGGCGATCGGGCTCGGCCCCGCGGACATCGACGCCATCGTGATCTCGCACACCCATCCCGACCACATCGGCAATCTCAGGACCGCGAGCGGCGGCAAGTCGTTTCCCTGGGCCACTGTCTTCGTGCCGCGGGCGGACTGGGATTTCTTCGTCCGCAACGATCCGGATCTGTCCTACATGCCGGTTCCGGAGGATTTCCGCCGGCGCTTCGCCGCCGCGATCAAGAGCAGCCTCGAACCGGTCGGGAAGGATGTCGAACTCTATGACGCCGGGGCCGAGATCGTGCCGGGCCTCACGACGATCGTCGCTTCCGGCCATACGCCGGGCATGGCGACCTTCCTTGTCCATTCCGGAAACGACCAGCTGCTGCTGACCGCCGACCTCGCCTATCACCCGGTCGTCAACGTCGACAATCCCTGGCGTCCCGGCCCCGATCGCGACAAGGACACGGCGCTCGCCTCGCGCCGGCGCATCTTCGACCGGGCCGCCGCCGACCGCATCCCCGTGCTGGGCTTCCATTTTCCGTTTCCCGGCCTCGGACGGATGCTCAAGACCGACGGCGGCTACGCCTGGGTCCCCGCGAACTGGCAGTTCTGACGATCCGGTGCAGCGGCGAACTCCGCCGTGAACAGCACGACCAGATGCTCGATCACCGCCCGCACCCGCGGCACGTCGCGCAGGTCCGGGTGCAGCACCAGCCAGACCTCGCGCTCCAGCGGCGGCGCCTCACCAGGCACCGGCATCAAGTCCGGTTCCCCCGCCGCCAGCCAGAAGGGCAGCAGCGCCACCCCGAACCCCGCCTTCGCCGCCGCGAGCTGGGTCTGCAGGCTGTTGGAGCGGAAGGCGACGCGGCGCCCAACCATATGGCGGGCCAGCCAGACCGCCTCCGGCAAGTCAGCCAGCGCCTCGTCATAGCCGATCACCGCGTCGGGCGCACCGGCGGCGGTGAACAGGCCGTAGCCCATGGTGGCGAGCCGCCGCGCGATCAGGTCGCCATGCTGCGGCCGGGCGAGCCGGATGGCGATGTCGGCCTCCCGCCGCGCGAGGCTGAGCGAACGGTTGTCCACCATCACCTCCAGATCGATCTCCGGATGGCGGGCGCGGAACGGCCCCAGCCGCGGCATCAGGAAGCGGTCGGCCAGGGCCGGGGTGGTGGTCAGCCGGACGGTGCCGGTCAGCCCGGCTTCGTGCCCGCCCTGGCTCGACGCTTGGCGCAGGATGGCCAGCGCGCGCTCGTCCATCCCGTCGGCCAGCGCGAAGACCGCCTCGCCGTCCGTGGTCAGGCCGTAGCCGTCGGCACGCCGCTCCACCAGACGGCGGCCCAGCCCCTCCTCGAGCGCGGCGACGCGGCGCCCGACCGTCGCGTGGCTGATCCGCAGCGCGCGCGCCGCCGCCGACAGGCTGCCGGTGCGGGCAAGCTCCAGGAAGATCCGCAGATCGTCCCAATTGAGGGAGGCTGTCTGTTTATGAACAGTCATTGCGCAAACCTAGCGGATATCCGGGCAAAAGCACACGGGGCACACTGCCCCCCGACCTTTCCCCGTTCCGGAGCCCCAACCACCATGAGCGCCACCCCGAAGACCCTGCTCGCCCTCGCCGGCGCCCCCGCCACGCCGAGCCCGCTCGACTCCGCGGCGCTGCTGCTGATCGACGCCCAGCGCGAATACACCGAAGGCGCCCTTCCCCTGGTCGGGGTGGAGGCCGCGGTGGCCGAAGCCGCGCGCCTGCTGGAGCGGGCGCGCAGGGCCGGCGTTCCGGTCTTCCACATCGTCCACCACGGCAAGCCCGGCGGCGCCCTGTTCGACCCGGACGGGCCGTTGGCCGCCATCGTCGCCCCGCTGACTCCGCAGGACGGCGAGAGGGTGGTGGTGAAGCGTCTGCCCAACGCCTTCGCCGGAACGGAGCTGGACGCCCTGATCCGCGCCACCGGGCGCACGGAGCTGATCGTCGCCGGCTTCCAGACCCACATGTGTGTCAGCAGCACGGTGCGCGCCGCCCTCGACCTCGGCTGGCGGACCACCGTGGTGGACGCGGCCGGCGCCACCCGCGACCTTCCGGACGGGAACGGTGGCGTGATTCCGGCCGCGGCGCTGCACCGCGCCAATCTCGCGGCCTTGGCCGACCGCTTCGCGGTGGTCGTCAAGGACAGCCGGGCCTGGGATTGAGGGCATCGGGCGACCGCGTCCCCGTGGCAGACGCCTAAAAAGGGGTGCCGTCTTAAGGTGTGAGCGAAAAACGCGCGTGGAAATTTCCACGCCTCATCGCCAGAGTAGGAACGACGGATGGCAAGCGATGGCCGTGGCCGGTCGATCAAGCCATCCGTCGTCCTCTTGGCGGCGACAGTCGCGGCGTGGAAATTTCCACGCCGCCGGTGGTCACGCCGGATCGGCGTCCACGGCCAGGATCTTCTCGATCGCGGCCTTCATGTCACTCAGCATTTGACGATCGCTGTCCTCAAGCCGCTTCGGCTTGTCCTGGAAGGCCAGAAGGGCGTCCCGCGACCGCTGGAAGTGCCGGGCGACGCGCAAACTGAACGCGCTCAGGGTAACCGCGGAGGAATCCCGGCGGATGTCGCGCCGGCGTCCGTCGTCGGCCTCGGCCCTCTCATCCAGGGCCTGATCGTCTGCCGCAAGCGTGACAGCCTCGTCGTTGCCGATCATCGCCTGCCAAGCGGCGATCTGCTCCTCGGGGGAGGCCAGGGCGGCGATCTTCCACAGCTTGTATCGGGCAGGCTTTTCGGCCTGCTGCTCGTACTCCGCGCGGATCTCGGCCGGAAGGTTGCGGAGCAGCAACGTCCGCGAGACGTCGCTCCGGTCCATGCCGACGATGCGCCCGACGTCGACATTCGTGCAGCCGCGACGCTCCTTGAGGAGCGCCATCGCGTCGGCCTGCTCGAAGGGGTTGAGGTCCGTCCGCAGCATGTTCTCGACGACGGTGATCTCGGCATCGTCGAGTTCGGCGCCGACGAGCACGCAGGCGATGGTCCGCTGGCCCAGGGCGCGGACGCAGCGCAGCCGGCGTTCGCCGAACACCAGCCGATACCGGCCGTCGTCCTTCTGCCGGACACCGATCGGCTGCTGCAGGCCGTGCGTGGAAATGGACTGCTGCAGGGCCGCGAGGTCCGACGGGTCGAAATGGGTCCGCGTCTGGTGAGGGTTGTCGTCGACGAGGTCCACCGGCAGATGGACGATCCGGGCCGCGTTTTCAGGAGCGCCGACCAGGACGCCCACCGTCGAGGCCCGACGCTCGGGCTCTCCGGTCGCCACGGTTGCCGGCTTCGTCCCGAAAAAGGCGGGGTTGGAGCGCTGGATCTTAGGCGGCATGGGAGACCTCCGAGCCGAAGCGCTTCGCCCGCTCGGCCATCAGTGCGCTTGCGATGGTGTTGAAGGCGGGGGCGCCGGCAACCTCCGGAGCCACCTCGATGGTGGCGCGGCCGGCCGCAACGGCCTGCGCGTAGGTGGTCGAGCGCGGCACCGGCTCGAACACGCGCATGGTCTTGCCATAGCGCTCATGGATGAGGCTGAGGCTTTCGCGGTCCTGCGTGTTGCGCTGGGTGTACATGGTCGGCAGCAGGCCAAGGATGTTCAGCGTCGGGTGGCACAGCCGCTGCAATTCGTCGATCGTCTTGAGCAGGTAATCGACACCGGCGATCGCCATCAGTTCCGCTTGGCACGGGATGAGGACGAGATCGGCCGCCGTCAGCCCGTTGAGCGTCATCTGTCCCAGGTTGGGCGGGCAGTCGATGATGATGTGATCGTAGCGCTTCCGGATCTCGGCAAGACAGCCGCGCAGGGTGAAGTTCGGGGCCGGCTTCGCCGCCAGCTCGACCTCGCCCTGCGACAGCCGGATGCTG
This sequence comes from Azospirillum brasilense, assembly GCF_007827815.1. Classification (GTDB taxonomy): domain Bacteria; phylum Pseudomonadota; class Alphaproteobacteria; order Azospirillales; family Azospirillaceae; genus Azospirillum; species Azospirillum brasilense_C. Next base: position 395,711 of record NZ_VITH01000006.1, on the reverse strand, counting down.
GAGGGCAACAGGTCCAGGCCGGATCGGTCCATCGTCAGGACGCAGTCCCGGATGTCCGCCTTGCCGAGCAGGGCGTCGTACAGGGTCCGGGCTTGCTCCTCCCGCTCCATGGCGTTGACACCGAGGTGCAGGGTGGCGTTCGCCTGCGCATCCGCATCGATCAGAAGGGTCTTCGAGCCGTTCTGTGCGATGATGGTCGCGACGTTCACGGCCGTCGTCGTCTTCCCGACGCCGCCCTTCTGGTTGGTCAGGACGGTGACCAGCGCCGGGCCGTGCACAGCCTCGGGCCCCAGCATCTCCTTGCGAAGCAGGCCGGCCACCGCTTCGGGAATCCGCTCGGCGCCGTTCTCCCAGCGGGAGATCTGCTGGCGGCCGTACCGGCGCCCAAGGCCCTCGTTCAGAAAGACCGCGAAATCAGGCTGGCTGAGCCCGCGGCCCTCGCGGTAACTGCGCATGTCCTCGCCACGCATGGATTTCCCCTTCCTGGCGCACATCCCTGGTCGCACTCTATGAAGGGGTGCGGCTCCGGTCAAGGTGACAGGGGGTGCGGCAACGATCCGCTCCTTCGGTGTTGTCCGAGCGGTCACACCCAGGCCTGGAACTCCAGCAAATTCAAGGCATCCGTCGAAGCCCCGGTGCCCTCATGGTCCGCAAGGCCCCCGGCACGGGCCCCGATGTTGCGGCAACATGCCCCGCCCGAACAATCGTCCGCAGCCGCCCGGCAAGCACACGCTCCTTCGCGCAGGCCTCCTCGCACAGCGCCCGGATCTCCGCGATGCTCGGCCTCCACTTCTTCGACCGTCGCCAGGAGCGCGCCGCCTGATCGATCGCCCAGGCCGGGAACTCGCCGAGATCGTCGACCCAGTCCAGGGCGACCAGCTGCTCGACATCGGGGGTCAGCCCCTTGGCCGGATAGTGCGACAGCAGCGCCAAGACGCGGCCGAGCAGCCGGTCGGGTTCCGCCGGGGCCAGGATGGAGCCCTCCAGGTCGGCCAGCACCCGCTGCGCGATGGCCGCCTGCCGGACCGTGACGGTCGCCGGCGGCGTCCAGGTTTCCTGAAGCCCCTCGAAGCCGTCCTCGTTGAAGCGCGGGCGGTGGTCCAAATGGCCGGCGGCCAGGACGTCCCGCAGCGGCTCCGGGAAGGCCGATTCGAGCAACCGGCATCGGTCCGAGGACGGCATCGTGGGATCGAACGGGAGTGGCGAACGTTCCGGCAACGGCATCACGGCGGCGGACATGGTTGGGTCTCCTCAGGAGCAGGAACGGGGGGCCGGCGGCGTGCCCTTGAGCCGAGCGGCGACGGCCAGCCACGCGTTGATGCGCTGCTCGGCGGCGCTTTCCCGCGGCCGGCTGGACGGCGGTGGCGTGATGTCGGCGGCTGCCGCAGTCTTCACGGCCGCAGTCTTCACGGCCGGTGTCTTCACGGCCGCCGCGTCCTGGGCCAGCCAGGCGCGCCAGGCAGCGGAGATGTCCCGGTAGCGGTAGCCGTGGGCTTGGCAGCGCAGGACGAACCCCTCGACATGCCGGCCGATGTCGACGGCGTCGAAGCGGCTGCGTGCCCAGGCAAGGTCGTCGGCGCTCGGAACCCAATCCGCCGACACCTCATGCGCCGGCCTGCGCCCGCATGAAGCGAGCGAGTCCGGAATCTGTTCGGAATGGAGCTGTTCCTGACTCGCCAGCGGACAGGGGACGTCCGCCTCCGAGTCATCCCTGTCGATGTCCGGAACAGGGCGCGTGGCGGCTTCGTCGGCCGTTTCCCCGTCCCGCTCGACGCGCAGCCGGTAGAGGCAGGACAGCCGGGAGCCGTCGCGACCGCGGCGGTGTTCGATGCGGACCAGACCCATGTCGTCGAGGCGCTGCAGAATGCGGTTGATCGTCGGGCGGGACCGCTTGAGTTTGGCCGCCAGCGTCGACTGCGACGGCCAGCAGACTCCCTGCTCGTCGGCGTAGGTGGCCAGCGCCGCCAGGACGGCGAATCCGTCGGCCTCGAGATCGGGGTGGTCAAGCCACCAAGCGGGAATCTTGCCCCAGCGGCTGATCGGGTCGGTCGATGTGGTCATGGTCGCTCTGGCTCCGGAGTCTCGTCCCGTTTCCCCGTCATGCTTGGGAGCCTTGCGTGTCACCGCAACCGGGACTCGGCGCCGTTCCAGGATGGGCGCGCGCTCATTGAAGGTTTGCCGCGCGCTCATGGAAGGTTCCACGCGCGGTGTTCGAGGATGTCCGCGCGGATTTCTAGGACCAAGGCGCGCTTGTTCTAGGTTTGGCGCGCGCATGCCCGAGAATCGGGCGGACTCGGACTCTCTGGGTTTCGCGCGCACATCTTCTAGGATTGGCGCGCGGCCAGCGGGCTCGGAAAATCCAGCGGCGCATCGCAGAGTGGCGGGGGTTCTAGGAACAGCGCGCGCGTGGACAGGGGGCACAGTCGCACAACCGGCCGGATTCAGCGCGCGCCATTCCTAGATACCCTCCTGCGCCAGCGCGTCTTCGACCGCGTGTTTCCTAGGAGCGGCGCGCGCTTCAGGCGCTCCGTCTGATCTGAAAACCAAGGAATCACGCGCGTTTCGGGGGCTTGCAGCCCGATATCCGGTGGGGTGAGCCTTTATGAGCGACAAGATGTTGTTGGCCCACCGCTGAAGGCCGCTGGGATGAACCGCGCGTCAAACCTAGAACCGCGACTCCCGAGTCGTGCGGAATTGCCCGATTCGGGCGGTAACCGCGCGCCAAACCTAGAAGCGGCAGGGGGGAGCGCGCCCATGCGCGCGTCATTCCTAGATGATGCGCGCGCTCATCCTAGAACAGCGCGCGCAGAACCTCGTGTTCCCATAGGGGCTGCGCCGGCGTGCGTTGCACCGGAGCCGATCCCGCCCTACGCTCGGCGTGGATGAAGGAGCGACCGGCATGGCCCAGACGTCGACGAAGCTGACCAATTCGGCCAGCACCGGACCGGATGCGGTTCAACTGCTGCTTTTCGAGACCGAGAATCTGGCGGTCCAGCAGGGCGAACCGCGCCGCACGAACGCGTTCGGGCTGTGGGACACCGCTCCGCGGTTCTTCTTCGGCGACGACATGGTGGAGACGCCGATCGACCGGCATTTCCAGGCCGGTGGCCGCTCCTACCGGCTGACCATCAACCCGGTCAGCCTGCGCCTGCGCTCCGACGGCGGTGATGACGACGGGGCCAAGGACGACAAGAGCCGCTGGAAGGTCGTGATGCCCGGCAACCGGGAACAGATCGTCGAGGAGGTGGTTCGCCTGATCGCCACCCGGCGCGCCCGCCTCAGCCTGGACAAGCACGACGAGATCGTCCTGCGTTTCTCGCTGCACGAGATCCAGAAGGAACTGGCCAAGGTCAACAAGACCCTGTCCCACTACGAGATCCGCGACGCCCTGACCATCCTGCACAAGAGCGTCGTCGAGGTGACGGTCGACGACGGCACCAAGGAGGCCGTGCTGTCGAGCTCCGCCTTCCCCACGCTGCATTTCGGCACCAAGAAGGTGAAGGGTCAGGCCGGCGTCAACGGCGGCACCATGGCTTACCTGAAGTTCAACGATCTGGTGGCAAGCGACATCCGCAACCTGCGCTACCGGATGGTCTCCTACGAGACCCTGATCTGCCTGCCGCCGGTGGGCCGGTGGATCTACAAGATGCTGTCCTGGTACTACGAGGCGGGGAGCCTGGACGAGCCGATCGTCATCAACGCGCGGTCCATCATCCGCGACAGCGGCATGACCGAGCGCTCACGCTTCCGCGACACGCTCAGCACCATCCGGGATTCGCTGGCGGCGGTCCAGGACGCTGGCATCATCGAGCCCTTCGAGCTGGAACGGCAGGTCCAGGGCCGTTCGATCGACGACGAGATCTACACGCTGACGCCATCCGCCGCCTTCCGGGCGGAAATCGAGATGGCCCGCTTGGCCAAAGCGCAGGCCGAGGATACCCTGGCGCAGATGGGGGGCACGCCGCACGGACCGTTCCAGCGCGTGGATCGGTTGGCCGGCACCCGGCTTCGCCGTGACCGGGCGTCCAGGGCGGTCGAAAAGCCGGCGCCCCTGTTGGAGCGTGACGCCTGAGGGGCAACCGCCGCGCAGCCTGAGAGGGGAGGGCCGGCCATCTCGGCGGCTCCACATTTCCACCCTGCGCGTCCGGCAGGACAGCGGCGCAAGTGATGCGCTCCCACCGCCCCTGGTAACAAAGGGGGCGGCGGGAGTTCGGCTTGAGGGATAAGCGCGGGTTTTTCCGCTTGGGTGTCGTGGTGCGCTCGCCTCACTCCGGCCGTTGCAGCGCACGGAGGGCAAGCAGCCGCCGTGGGAGATGGCGGGCCAGACCGAGCGCGATGCCGGTGCCGTGCAGCAGCGCGGTGGAAAGCACGAAGCCCAGCCCGTAGAGAAGCGGGTCCGCGGCCTGCGGCATCTCGGTGCCGTGGGCGTGACCGTGCAGAACGGCGAAGGCACCGACGAGGAGCGCGGCGGCGGTGGCCGGCACGCGCTTGTTCAGCAGCACCAGCAGGCCGAGCACCGCCACCGAGGCGGCGATTCCGGCCTCGACCGCCGGAAGCTCGATTCCGGCGATGCCGAGCGCGGCACCGGCGGACAGCATGGCGATGAATGCCATCGGCAGCAGCCAGAGCGCACGGCCGCCATTCTGCGCAGCCCAGACGCCGACCGCCACCATGGCCAGCAGATGGTCGATGCCGGTCAGCGGGTGGAGGAGCCCCTGGACGAACATCGCGTCGCCGGCATGGCCGGTGTGGGCAGCCGCGGGCAGCGCCAGCGCCACCGAAAGAACGCCGGCGAGGCCGGCGGAAATCAACCGGTTCATAGGAACGATCTCCTGTTGGGTTCGGCCGGCCGCGTCGCACTGGTCAGGCGAGCAGGGAGGCCTTCAGGTGCCCTTTCCCGGCTTCCGCCTCGTCGATTTGGCGAAGCAGGTCGAGGGTGACCCGTGCGTCGGCTTCCTCGACGCGGGAAAGGGCGAAGCCGAGATGGACCAGGACCCACCGCCCGACCTGATCGGACAGGGCTTCGCCCGGTTCGGCGATGCAGGACAGATCGACCTCCCGCCGTTCGCCCAGGATGTCGGCGACGGCGAGCATCCGCGCGGCGTCGGCGATGGCGATGATCCGGGCCGGGACTCCAAGGCACATGGCGGGACTCCTTGTCGCGGCGGTCACGCCACTTCCAGTTCCACAAGCGTCAGGTCGTCGCCGCCGCGCGGGGTCAGGCGCAGGCCGCCGCAGGCCGGGCAGGGGGCGATCCGCGTCGGAACCTCCCTCTCGTCGGCGCAGTCCTCGCACCAGACCAGCCCGGGCGGTTGCTGGATGTCGACCGTCGCGCCGCCGGCCAGCGTGTCGCGTCGGATCACGTCGAAGGCGAAGCGAAGGGCGTCCGGATCGACGCAGGCGAACTGGCCCACCGCCAGCTTGATCCGTGTGACCCGCTGGAAGGCGTGGCGCTGCGACGCCTCCTCCAGCATCTCCAGCAACCGTTCGCACAAGGAAAGCTCATGCATCGTCCTTCTCCGCTGTGAGAGCCGGTGGTCCCGATTCAGGAGAGGCGCCGGTTCCGTGCTGGTCGAGCGATGGGCCGGAAGTCGGTGGCTTCGGGTCCTGTTTGGAAATCTCCGTGGCGGATCGACCATGCCCTGGCGCATCATCGTTGGAACAATCGAGATGACGGGTCGCTGGCAGGCTGCCTGGAAAGGCGGTTTGTTCAACCGTTCTCAAGAAATACCATTGATTGATGAGTGTTGCAAACATCAAATAAGAAAGGCGTCGCGGAGTTGATTGACAAAAAGTGATCGATAATCGGTTTCTATGGTGCAATAAGTTGTTCTTATTCTAAATGGACTGTTGAATATTTGTGGTGAGCCGGAATGCCGCATGTCGCTGTGTGTCGGTTGGGTGCAGAGTTGGACAGCGGACGCCGGTCCGGCGGTGCCGCCACAGCCAGGGTTTCGGCCACATCATGGAACATGCAATCGCCTGTCCGGCCCCGCTCTCCGCGCCGTCCTCCCCGTCCCGTCCGCTTTCCCATCAGGGATTCCGGATGGTGCCGGCAACCGTCTGCACCGGGGCGGGCATCGACCGGCGGGAGGAGAAGATCGTCGACGAGGTGCCCATCGGGCTGCTGTACGCCGACGACCTCTTCGCCGTCATGCTGGCGACTCCCACCGACCTGGAGGATTTCGCCACCGGTTTCTCCCTCAGCGAGGGGATCGTCGGCAGCGCCGACGAACTGGCCGTCACCGCCGTCGACGAGGTGACGGACGGAGTGCGCATCCGCATGCAGGTGCCGGTGGAGCGGCTGGCCGCCCTGCTGCGCCGCAAGCGCAACCTGATGGGCGGTTCCGGCTGCGGCCGCTGCGGCACCGACAGTTTCGCGGACACCCTGAGGCCGCTCGACCCGCTCCGCTCCGACGCCCGCTTCGCGCCGGAGGCGATCCGCCGCGCCATGGCGGCCTTACCGTCGGGACAGAGCCTGAACCGGGAGACCGGGGCGGTCCATGCCGCCGGCTTCGCCCGGCCCGACGGCGAACTGGTGGCGGTGCGCGAGGACGTCGGCCGGCACAACGCGCTCGACAAGCTGATCGGGGCGCTGGCCCGCGCCCGCATCGACCCCACCGGCGGCTTCGTCGTGGTGTCGAGCCGCTGCTCCTTCGAGTTGGTCCACAAGACGGCCGCCGCCGGCATCCCGCTGATCGCGGCCATCTCCGCCCCGACCTCGCTGTGCCTGGGCTTCGCCGCGACGGTGGGGGTGGGGGTCGTCGCCTTCGTGCGCGAAAGCCGTCTGACGGTCTACGCCGTCCCGTCGCGGGTCGCGACGCCCGCGTGAACCGCACCTGAATCAAAAAGCACCGCAATCAAAAAGAACCGCGGGCTGGTTCATCGCCAGCCCGCGGTTTTTTACGGTCAATGGGTCGCCGCCGGTTGCCCGATCGACGGCAGCGGCTTGCGCGGCGGCAGCGGGGTCAGGCCACCGAGGCCCTTGCGGTAGATCAGCCAATAGATGCCGCCGACGAACACCGAGCCGCCGACGATGTTGCCCAGCGTGGCGAACAGCAGGTTGTGCAGGATGCCGCCCGGCGTGATCATCGAGACGTCCAGCCCGGCCGGGACATGGCCCGTCACCTTCAGCAGATAGGCCAGCGGCAGGAAATACAGGTTGGCAATGCAGTGCTCGAAGCCGGCGGCGACGAAGGCGGCGACCGGCAGGGTCAGGGCGACGATCTTATCGGTCACCGTGCGGCCGGCGTAGGCGAGCCACACCGCCAGGCAGACCAGAAGGTTGCACAGGATGCCCTTGAAGAAGATCGTCACGGCGTCCGGGGCGATCTTGCCGATGGCGAGCTTCAGGACGGCGGCGCCGACGGCACCGTTGTTCATCTCGGTGTGGTGCGACAGGTAAATCAGGGTGACGAGGCCGATGGCCCCGACGGCGTTGCCGATCCAGATCGTCGCCCAGTTGCGCAGGACCTGGGCCGTGCTGATCTGGCCGTTGGCCCGCGCCATCACGATCAGGCAGTTGCCGGTGAAAAGCTCCGCCCCGCCGACCATGACCAGCGACAGGCCGAGCGAGAAGACCAGCCCGCCGAGCAGCCGCTGGACCGCGAAGCTGAGGGCGGGGTCGGCCAGCACGATGACGAAGAACATGCCGCCCAACCCGATGCCGCCGCCGGCGACCACCGCCAGCATGAAGCTGGGCAGGAACGGCATCGTCGCCTTCTTCACCCCCAGCTTTTCGACCTTGTCCTGGATCTCAGCGGGCGCATAGGCGTCCATGCCGAGAACCGGCGTGTCTTTCGACGCAGAGTCCCCCATGGCGAAACTCCTTCAGATGTCTTGGGTTGCCCCGAACAGCGGATCAGCCCACCGTCTCGTAGGCCTCGAATCCCTCGCCGCGGACCAGCCGGTCGTGAACGGCCTCCACGGAGTTGCGGACGGTGCTGGTGACCGGCGCGAAGAAGCTGGTGTCCTCCGGCTGGATGCCCAGGAACAGGATCTCCGGCACGGTCTCGCGCAGGCTGTCGATCAGGAAGTTGAGCGGGATGGCGTGGGTGGTGACCATGAACTGCTCGGCGACGCTGTCCTGCTCGATCAGCCGGACCGCGCCCGGCGGCAGCTGCATGTCGGCGGCGTCGACGATCAGAACCCGGTGCGGCGCCAGCGAGCGGACGTGGTGGGTGTGGTTCTCCGGGACATCCTCCCCATCCACCACGGTCCAGCCGGGGGCGGGCAGATCCTCGAGCAGTTGGGCCAGCAGCGGGCCGGCGCCGTCGTCGCCGCGCAGGACGTTCCCAACCGTGAACACGACATCGGTCATGACAGCCGTCTCCCCATCAGATAGATCGCCGGTTCGCGCCGGATGGCCTCCAGCGCCGTGCCCAGCCCGTCCAGCCACGCCGCCACGTCGGGCGGGGCGGCCGGCCGCGCCGCCGCGATGGCCGCCAGCAGCGGCCGGGTGTGGGTGCCGTCCACCGTGATCTCGCCGAAGCGGAGCAGGCCGGACAGCTTGCGGTGCGCCTCCTCGTGGTCCTGCAGCGCGTCCAGGACGCGGTCGAACAGCGCGGTGGGGCAGCGGAAGGCCGGCGTGAAGCAGTCGAAGACCCCGATGTGATGCCCGATGGCCAGCGAATAATAGACCACCTGCCGGGCGTCCTCCGGGATGTCCTCCTTGCGCTCCAGCACCTTGGCGTTCAGCTGGTAGAACACCACCTCCGGCTCCCGGCCGCGGCCGCTGCGCAGGCCGGGGATGGAGCCGGGATCGGCGTGCGCGAGGGTGCTCATGGCGCCTCTCCCCGGATGGTCCGCTGCACGACCTCGGCCAGCCGGCCGATGATCTCGGCGCGGCGCGGGTCGCGTTCCGCGCCGACGGCCGCCGTCATGCGGTCGGGCAGGGTCAGGGCTCCGGGGGCGCGCGCATGCCCTTCCAGCAGGGCCATGAACTCCTCCACGATGGTGCGGCCCTGGCGGTAGCCGGCCATGCGCCGCGCCTCGCGCTCCAGCCGGACCCGCAGCGCGTAGGGGATGTCCGGGTGGGGCAGGGCGGCGGCCTCGCCCGCGGCCTCGACATGGGTTTCGGCCTTCAGCTTCTGCTCCAGCAGGCCGAGCGCCACGGCGAAGCCGTGGATGGTTGCGGCCGGCGTCGGCGGGCAGCCGGGGATGTAGACGTCCACCGGCACGATGTTGTCGGTGCCGCCCCAGACGCAGTAGAGGTCGTGGAAGATGCCGCCGGTGCAGCCGCAGGCGCCGTAGGAGACGACGATCTTCGGGTCGGGTGCCGCCTCATAGGCGCGCAGCGCCGGCATCCGCATGGAGCGGGTCACCGCCCCGGTGAACAGCAGGATGTCGGCGTGGCGGGGCGAGGCCACCACCTTGATGCCGAAGCGTTCCGCGTCGAACACCGGGGTGATGGACGAGAAAATCTCGATCTCGCAGCCGTTGCAGCCGCCGCAATCGACGCGATAGACGTAGGCGGAGCGCTGGATGTTCTTCAGCAGCGCCGTCTTCATCGTGGCGATCTGGTCGCTGGTGGAGACCGGCGACATCTCCGCCACCAGGGCGTTGGGAGCGAGTGGGGCGTTCATGGCGTGGTCTCCCGTTCCTTGACCGCGTGTTCGGATTCAGAATGCCCGGCGTCCATCTGCCGGGCGATCCCCATGCCGGCGATCTGCTGGACGTCCTGGGCGCGCTTGCAGGCCGGGCAGGTCGCGGCGGTCAGGCGCAGCCGCTCCGCCTCCTCGGCGCTGCGGGCGCTTTGGCCCAGCAGGCGGGCGACGTAGTCGACCTCCTTGGCCGGGGCGAAGGGCTTGCCGCAGCAGGCGCAGCCGGCCAGCGTGAAGACGGCCTTGCGCGTCAGGTCGGCCTTGCTGCCCACCGCCAGCTCGAAATCGGCGGACAGGCGGATGGCGCCGGTCGGGCAGGATTCCTCGCAGCGGCCGCAGAAGACGCAGCGCCCGTAGTTGATCGACCAGGTGCGGCTGCCGGCGGCGGTGTCGGTTTCCATCTGGATGGCGTTGGCCGGGCAGGCGACGGTGCAGGCAGCACACGCGATGCAGTCCTCCGCCCGGTGTTCCGGCTTGCCGCGGAAGTCCTTGCAGACCTCCATCGGGGCGAAGGGGTACTTGACCGTCGCCTCGCCCGTGCGGAGGATTTCCTTGAGTAGCTTGAGCATTGGTCGCCCCCGTCACTTCAGCGGTGAATCCGTGCGTTCGCGGCAGTAGCGCTCCATCTCCTTGTAGGCGATGGTCTTGGAGCGCTTCTTGCGGACGTCCACCACGGTCACGCGGTCGGTGCAGGAATAGCAGGGGTCGATGCTGCCCACGATCAGCGGGGCGTCCGACACCGTATTGCCGCGCAGCATGTAGCGCAGCACCGGCCAGTTGTTGTAGGTCGAGGCGCGGCAGCGCCAGCGGTAGAGCTTCTGGTTGTCGCCGGTCATCGACCAGTGGATGTCCTCGCCGCGCGGCGCCTCGGTGAAGCCCAGCGCGAACTTGTGCGGGACATAGGTGAAATCCTCGTTCAGCACCGGACCGGCCGGGGCCTTGTCCAGCAGCTGTTCGATGATCCACAGGCTGTCGAAGAACTCCGACACCCGCACCAGCGTGCGGGCCAGCACGTCGCAGCCCTGCTCCACATGGACCGGCATGTCGAGCAGCGTGTAGCCGGCGAAGGCGTGGTCGGCGCGGGTGTCGCGGCGGTGGCCGCTGCCGCGCACCACCGGCCCGACCGGGCTGTAGTCGCGGGCGATCTGCGGGTCGAGCCGGCCGACGCCCTTGACGCGGCCGCTGACGTTGGCGGTGGACAGCAGCACCTCGACCAGCCGGGTCACGTCGTCGCGCAGCTCGGCGACCAGCTCGCGGGTCTTCGCCTGCTGGTCGCCCAGGATGTCGCGGCGCACGCCGCCGATCAGGTTCAGCGCGTAGGTCTTGCGGGCACCGGTCAGCAGCTCCGCCAGGGTCATCGCCTTCTCGCGCACGCGGAAGAACTGCATGAAGCCGGTGTCGAAGCCGATGAAATGGCAGACGAGGCCGAGGTTCAGCAGATGGCTGTGCATCCGCTCGGTCTCCAGCAGGATGGCGCGGATGGCCTGCGCCCGCGGCGGCACCACGATGCCCAGCGCGTTCTCCACCGAGCTGGCGTAGGCGACGCTGTGGGCGTAGCCGCAGATGCCGCAGACGCGGTCGGCGAGGAAGGTCACGTCGTTGTAGCCCATCCGCGTCTCGGCCACCTTCTCCATGCCGCGGTGGACGTAGAACATGCGGTAGTCGGCGTCGATGATGTCCTCGCCGTCGACGAACAGGCGGAAATGGCCGGGCTCGTCGGAGGTGATGTGCAGCGGCCCCAGCGGGACGACGCGGGTCTCCTGCTTGGCCTCGTTGATGAACTGGTAGGTCTCGTCGTCGCTGGTCGGCGCCGGCCGCAGCCGGTAGTCCATCGAATCCTTGCGCAGCGGGTACAGCTCGTCCGGCCAGTCGTCGGGCAGGACGAGGCGGCGTTCGTCCGGCAGCCCGACCGGGCGCAGGCCGAACATGTCGCGCACCTCGCGCTCGCCCCACACGCAGGCGGGCACCCGCGGGGTGACGGAGGGGAATTCCAGCGTGTCGGCGGGCACCTCGCAGCGCACCACGACGTGGCACCGGTCGGCGCCCTCCATGGACAGCACGTAATAGACGGCGTAGGCGCCGTTCAGCGGCCGTTCGTCGTTGCCGACGACCACCGACAGCCAGCCGTTGTGGTCGTAGTAGAGGCTGGCGACGACGTCGGGCAGCGACGCCGGCTTGACCGTGATGGTCACCTGGGCGCCGGTCTGCCAGGACTCGTCGAGGATGGCGTGGGGCAGGCTCTCGCGCAGGGAGGCGATGATGCCGCTCCCGACCCGTTCCGGAGCGATGAGGTTCATTTTGAGATCTCCGTCTGCGAGAGGTTGCCGGTCACCAGAAGACCACCGGCGCGCACCGTGTCGTAGTGTTGCCAGGGGGTCGCGACCACCGGCCGGCTGTCGCCGTTCATCACCACCGCGGTCGCCTGCTGCACCAGATTGGACAGCGGCTGCGGCACGGCGAAGCCCAGCGTCAGCACCAGCACCGCCAGCACGCCCAGCGGGGCCAGCGCCTTCCAGCCGACGTCACCCTTGGCCATCGTCTCCGGGCTCTTGCCCAGAACGCTGTCGGCGACGATCTTCACCAGCCCGGCGATGGTGATGCACAGGAAGAGCGCGACCAGAGCCATGATCCAGGCATAGCCTTCGTTCAGCCCGGCCATGAAGACCATGAATTCGCTGACGAAGATGTTGAAGGGCGGGAAGCCGGCCAGCGCCAGGGCGCAGGCCATCATCAGCAGGCCGGTGGCCGGGGCCGCCCGCAGCACGCCCTTCACCGCCCGCAGGTCGCGGGTGCCGTACTTCATCAGCACGTTGCCGGCGGTGCAGAAGAACAGGGCCTTGGTGACGCTGTGGTTGATGGCGTGCAGCAGCGCCGCCGCGATGCCGAGCGGCCCGCCGATGCCGAGCGCCACGACGATCAGCCCGACATTCTCGATGCTGGAATAGGCCAGCTTGCGCTTCAGGTCCTGCTGCACGAAGAACAGCAGCGACGACACGCCGACCGACAGCAGGCCCAGCGTCAGCAGCAGCGTCTGCGGGAAGCCGACGCCCACCGTGCCGACGGTGATGACGTAGAAGCGGATGACGATCAGCAGGGCGCATTTCAGAAGCACGCCCGACAGCAGGCCGGACACCGGGCTCGGCGCCTCGGAATGGGCGTCGGGAAGCCAGGCGTGCATCGGGAAGATGCCGGCCTTGGTGCCGAAGCCGATCAGGGCGAAGACGAAGGCCAGCTTGACCAGCATCGGGTCCAGCTCGCCGGCGTGGCCGACCAGCGCCGTCCACAGCACCGCCTGGTGCGGGTCGGCCAGCACGTCGGCGGCGTTGGAAAAGACCAGCACCGTGCCGTAGAGGCCGAAGGCGACGCCGACCGTGCAGATGACGACGTATTTCCAGGCGGCCTCCAGCGAGGACTTCTGCCCGTACAGCCCGACCAGGAAGGCGGAGCCGAGAGTCGTCGCCTCGATGGCCGCCCACATCATGATGATGTTGTTGGCGGTCACCGCCAGCAGCATGGTGAACAGGAACAGGCTGAAGAAGCCGTAATAGACCCGGACCTTGCCGGCGTCGATGGCGCCGGACTCCAGATCGTGGCGGATGTAAGCGATGGAGTAGAGGCCGGTCAGCAGGCCGACCACGCCGATCAGCATCATGAAGACGGCGCCGAGCGCGTCGACGAACAGCCAGTCGCCGAAGGCGGCGATGGCCCCGTTCGACAGCACCTGGACCAGCGCCGCGGCGCTCAGCAGGAAGACGTAGGCGATGGAGCCGAGATGGATGCGCTCCAGCAGCGCCACGCTGTCCTGGTCGCTCGCCAGGGTCTCGGGCAGGGATTCCCGGAACCAGGGCAGGGTCAGCAGGAACACCGCCACCGCCAGCGGGCCGATCAGGAGGAGGGGGGGAAGGATCGAGGGTACCATGGCGGTCATCCCTTCAGGCTCGTGAGCTGGCGCGCGTCGAGCGTGTGCAGCGTGTCGAAGATCCGCGATCCCAGCGCCGCCATCACCACCACCGCGAAGATGGCGTCGGTGGCGATGCCGATCTCCACCAGCTCCGGCGCGTTGGGGGCCAGCAGGGCCAGGGTCAGGTGCGACCCGTTCTCCATCAGGCAATAGCCGAACACCTGCTTCAGGATGTTCCGCTGCGCCACGATGCAGCCGAGCCCGATGAAGAAGAGGGCGAGCGACACCGCCAGCGCCGGCTTGATGGCGTCGGCCGCCGGCAGCGTCACCTTGGACGCGACGCCGAAGCACAGGATGACGGCGACCGCCGCGCCGACGATGGACAGCGCCGTCGGCATCACCGCGCCCGACCCGATGGCCGGATCGCTGAGCCGGCGGAAGGTCCGATACATGATCGCCGGGACCAGGATCACCTTGGTCAGCAGCGCGGTGAAGGACCAGAGATACAGCTCGCCCGACCCGGTGGCCCCCGCCAGCGCCACGAACAGCATCACCAGGATGAAGCTCTGCAGCGCATAGAAGCGGGCGGAGTTGGCCGGGTTGCCGGCGAGCGTGACCAGAAGGGAGCTGACGATCAGCAGGCCCGACAGGCCGTTGACGATGAGAAATCCGTTCATGACCGTTCCCTCCCTCAACCGAGCCACGAGGCGGCGATGGAGCTTGAGACCACCGTCATCACCACCAGGGCGACCAGCACGAACTTCATGCCGGCCGGCAGCGGGGCCGCCGCGGCCATGGTGGCGGACGGCTTGCCGGGCACCGAATGGCCCAGCCATTTCAGGAACCAGGCGAAGGAGCCGACCGATTCCGCCAGCGCGATGACGACCAGGAGCATGAGCGCCCAGTGCTGCGCCCCGACCTCGAACCCGCCGGCGAAGATGGCGAACTTGCTGAAGAAGCCGTTGAAGGGCGGCACGCCGGTGATCGCCAGGGCGGCGCAGACGAAGGCGACGCCGAGCAGCGGCGACTTGGTGACGATGCCGCGCAGCGACGGCAGCAGGCGCGTGCCGGCGGTGTAGCTCAGCGCGCCGGCGACCAGGAAGAACAGCGTCTTGGCGAAGGCGTGGTTGAAGATGTGCGCGATGGCGCCCTTGAAGGCGAGGTCGGAGCCGAAGACCGACAGCGACAGCGCCAGGAGGATGTAGGCGAGCTGCGTGATGGTCGAATAGGCGAGCAGGCGCTTCAGGTCGACCTGTGGCAGATACATGAAGAAGCCGTAGACCAGCGTCAGCACCGCCATGGTCGAGCCGACCCAGCCGACGACCTCCGGCGCGCCGCCCGACGACATCAGCCCGCGGGCGAAGATGTAGACGCCGACCTTCACCATGGAGGCCGCGTGCAGGTAGGCGCTGACCGGGGTCGGGGCCTCCATGGCGTCGGGCAGCCACATGTGGAAGGGCAGCTGGGCCGACTTGCCCCAGGCGGCGACCAGGATCGCCAGCAGGACCACCGCCTTCATCCCCGGCGCCAGATCGGCGATGGCGGAGAGCGCGAAGGTGCCGGTCGACAGGAACAGCAGCGCCGCCGCGACGTAGAGGCCGAGCGAGGCGACGTGGGTGACCAGCAGCGCCTTGGCCGCCGAGCGCAGCGCCTTGGGCGACTCGTAGTAGCCGATCAGCGCCCAGGAGCAGGCGCCCGTCAGCTCGAAGAAGGCGAGCTGGCCGACGACGGTGGAGCTGAAGACCAGCCCGGTCATCGCGCCGATGAACACCAGCAGGAAGGCGTAGAAGCGCCGCCGGCCGATGTCGGGATGCTCGCGGTTGCCGGCGTTCAGGTAGGCGGCGGAATAGACCGCCACCAGCAGGCCGATGGCGATCACCGCCAGCGCGATCAGAACGCTGACGCTGTCCACCACCAGCCCGAGGATCGAGACCGATCCGAAGGCGATCAGCTCGTAGGTGCCGCCGATCTTGCCGTCGCCGAGCAGCGACATCGCGAGGATGGCGATCACCGCGACGGTGGCGGCGGCGAAGCCCTGGCACAGCCATTTGGCCGAGGCCCGTTTCGATGCGGCGATCACCGCCGCGCCGCCGAAGGGGACGAGGATGGCGGCCAGCGCCAACAGCCCGAGCGGTTCCGTGGGGAGTGTTATCATGATGCTGCCCCTCGCCGGCTCACAGGCCGACCAGATAGAAGACGAAGGCGAGCGAGGCGGCGCCGACCCCGATCCAGCTGTGCTGGGGAGTCAGGCGGAAGCGGACGCGCGCGACGCTGTTCTCGACCACGCCGACCGCGGCGAAGATCAGGACCAGCTTGATGGCGAAGGCGACCAGCCCGAACAGCAGCCCGAAGAAGGACATCTCGGGGGCGCTGCCGAAGGGCAGGAAGACGCCGACGAACCAGGCGACGACGACCGTCTGCTTCAGCGCCATCGCCCACTTGATCAGCGCCAGCGACGGGCCGGAATATTCGGTCAGCGGGCCTTCCTGAAGCTCCTGTTCGGCTTCCGCCATGTCGTAGGGCAGCTTGCCCAGCTCGATGTAGATGGCGTAGGCGAAGGACAGGGCGGCGATCACCGTCGCGGTGGCCGACCGCACATGGCCGTCGGCGATGGCTGTGCCGATGGCGCCGAGGTTGGTCGAGCCGGCCAGCAGCGCCGCCACGAACAGCGACAGAAGCATCACCGGCTCCACCAGCACGCCCATGGTCAGCTCGCGGCTGCCGCCGATGCCGGAGAAGGAGCTGCCGCTGTCGATGCCGGACAGCGAGAAGAAGAAGCGGGCCAGCGCGAACAGATAGATGACCGTGATCAGGTCGCCGATGGGCGCCACCGGCGTGAAGCGGGTCAGCATCGGGATGCCCATGGCGATGACCAGCACCGTCGTCAGCATCACCGCCGGCATCAATCGGAAGGCGAAGCCGCTGTTCGGCGGGGTCAGGTCCTGGCGGGTCAGCAGCTTGGCGATGTCGCGGTAGTCCTGCAGCAGGCCCGGCCCGTGGCGGGTGTGCAGCTTCGCCCGGACCATGCGCGACAGGCCGGAGACCAGTGGTGCCGCCGCGAGCAGGAGGAGCGCCTGGAACAGCCCCAGGATGAAGTGTGAGAAGGTCAGCATGGCGTCCTCCCGTCAGACGGCCAGCGCCAGCAGCGCGATCAGCGCCGCGACGATGTAGAGGCAGTAGATCCGGAAATCGCCGCCCTGGATGGCCTGCAGCCGCTTGCCGCCCGCGTCGACCACGCCGACGATCGGGGCGATGACGCTCCGGTCGGCCAGCGGTTCGGTGCGGCGCGCCAGCGTGACCACCCGCTCGAAGCCGAGCGTGATGCCGGTCCAGCGCCCCGCGATCGCGCGGCGCAGGGTGTAAAGCGGCGCGAAGAACATGCGGATCGGCTGGGCGAAGCTGCCGGCGGTGGCGGGCATGTGATGGTCCGGCAGATAGCCGGCCGCCCAGGGGGCCGCCGCCTTGCGGTCGCCGCCGCGCTTGGCCGCGAAGGCCGCCTTCAGGCCGATCGGCAGGAAAGCCATGGCGATCAGCAGGATGGCGATCAGCGGGGTGGAGAGCGTCGCCTGCTGGGCGTCGCCCGGCAGCAGGGTGGCGCCGACCGCCAGCGTGACCGGAGCCGCGCCGATGGTCGCCGCGGCGATGCGGCCCATCACCGGCGCCACCAGCGGGGCGAGCAGGCCGAGCGCCACGCAGGCGACGGCCAGCACCGCCATGCCGGCGACCATCGCGGCCGGAGCCTCGCGCGCCTCCTCCGCATGATGGCTGCGCGGCGCGCCGGCGAACATGATGCCGTAGGCCTTGACGAAGCACATCACCGCCAGCGCGCCGGTCAGCGCCAGCAGGACGGCGGCGATGGGGGCGGCGAACGCCACCAGCGGGGTGCCGTCCAGCGCCGCGGCGAACAGCGCCTGGTAGGTGTACCATTCCGACACGAAGCCGTTCAGCGGCGGGATCGCCGAGATGGCCAGCGCGCCGACCAGGAAGGACAGGGCGGTCCAGGGCATGTTGCGGGCCAGCCCGCCCATCTCCTCCATGTCCTTGCTGTGCATGCGGAAGATGACCGAGCCGGCGCCCAGGAACAGCAGGCCCTTGAACACCGCGTGGTTCAGCAGATGGTAGAGGCCGGCCATCAGGCCGAGCACCGCCAGCACCGGCTGGTGCAGCGCCATGCCGATCATGCCGGTGCCGACGCCCAGCAGGATGATCCCGATGTTCTCGACCGAGTGGTAGGCCAGCAGCTTCTTGATGTCGTGCTCGGCCAGGGCGTAGACGACGCCCAGCACCGACGACACCGCGCCGAAGGCCAGCACCAGCAGACCCCAGCCGAGCATCGCCGGCCCGGCGCTGGCGGCCAGCAGGTCGATGCCGACCTTGACGATGCCGAAGACGCCGATCTTGATCATCACGCCCGACATCAGCGCCGAGGCGTGCGAGGGTGCGGCCGGATGGGCGCGCGGCAGCCAGATGTGCAGCGGGATCATGCCGGCCTTGGCGCCGAAGCCGATGAAGGCCAGCAGGAAGGCGACGCTGTCCAGCGGGGCCGGCAGCGGATGGGCGCGGAAGGCGGCGAAATCGAAGCCGCCGGCCTGGTTCGCCATCAGGAAGAAGGCGGCCATGATCAGCACCGAGCCGCCATGGGCGACCAGGAAGTAGAGGAAGCCGGCGCCCACCGCCTCGTCGTCCTGGTCGAAGATGACCAGGAAGTAGGAGGCCAGCGACATCATCTCGAAGAAGATGAGGAACCAGAAGGCGTTGTCGGCCGCCACCACCAGCATCATCGAGGCGATGAAGGCGTTCATGAAGAAGCCCATCGCCCCAACGCCGCGCCCGGCGTATTCGCGCACATAGGCGAAGCCGTAGATCCAGGCGACCAGCGACAGCAGCGAGATGACCGCGATCATCAGGCCGGCCAGCGGGTCGAGCCGCAGGACGAAATGGGCGAAGGGGTAGGGGCCGGCGGCGTCGAGCACGGCCGGCTGGCCGGCGCCGATGGCCGTCAGCCCGGCGCCGAGCCCGGCGAGCGCCGCGGCGATGCCGACGCCGCTGCCGCCAAGACGGATGTCCCCCTCCCGACGCTTCAGGAGGAGGCAGAGGATGCCGCCGCCGCAGGACAGCAGCAGCGACATGATGAGCAGGGAGAGTGGAATCATGGGTCCAGCCCCTCCAGCGAGGCGAGCGGCGTTTCAAGACTGACCGGTGCCGCCGCCGCCAGCGTGCGCTTGACGGCGGCAGCCTGGCGGGTGGCATCGGCGTCGGCCGCGTAAAGGGCGGCGGTCGGGCACACGCGCACGCAGGCCGGCCCGTCGCCGGAAAAGGCGCAGAGATCGCATTTCACCGCCACGCTGCGGACGCCGATCTCCCAAGCCAGCAGCGGATCGAGTGCTGCCGAGTGGCGGGGCGTGGCGGTGGCGATGCCGGCAACCCCGGCGATGCCGGTGCCGCTGGGCGTGATGGCGCCGAAGGGACAGGCCAGCGCGCACATCTTGCAGCCGATGCAGGCCTGCTCATCCAGCAGGATGGCGTCGGCGCCATGGGTGATGGCGTTGACCGGACAGACGCGGGCGCAGGGCGCGTCCTCGCACTGGTGGCAGAGGACGGGCCCGGTGTCGTCTCCGGTGCGCATGACGGCCAGCCGGGGATGCGCCTGCAGCCCCTGTTTTTTATGGGACTCGGTGCAGGCCGCCATGCAGGTGTTGCACCCGATGCACTTTCTCGGTTCCGCGATAACGAAGCGATTCATGTCCAGACCTCCGGCTTCCCGGGCGGGTGCGTCGAATCGGCCAATCAGGATCTGTTTTGAAAGTCCTGATAAGAAAACCTGATCGACCAATAAGAAGACAGTATTGGCTCGCGCACGCCCCAGCAGCCGCCTGTTGTCACGGACGGTGTGGCAGAAGGAGAGCCATCTGTTGCGAATCTTTGTCAGAGCAACGGCGATTCATAATCGCCATCGTTGACTTCAATACGCTATTCCCCTGGACGGCGCGATGTCAACTAGACACACAAAAAAAGTGGGTATAAGGTGTGCGACACAAAGACGGGAAGTTCGAAGACGTTTTGATTGTCGAATGGCCTCCCGTTAATTCCGATAAACGAGAAAAGATACTCGATAGGATCGGCTTATCGGCGTCGATTACTTTTAAAGATCGGGCGATAAGCGATTTCAATCGGTCGCGAAGCCACCGGCACCGGATTCGGCCAACCGGCGCGCAACGTCAGGGACCAGTGAAGCGATGCCGGGGCGGGGCCGTTCGACGGCCCCCTTCCGGCTGCCAACAAGGACGACGGGAATGAACAGATTCGTCACTGCCAACCCGAGCAAGTGCATCGGTTGCCGCACATGCGAGGTCGCCTGTGCGCTTGCCCATTCCGATGGTGCCGGCGTCGAAGGACTGGCGCCGGACACTTTCAAGCCGCGCATCCGCATGGTGAGGACGGCCGACGTCAGCACCGCGGTGATGTGCCACCATTGCGAGGACGCGCCCTGCGTCAACGCCTGCCCGAACAACGCCATCGTCTACCGCCAGAACAGCGTGCAGGTGGAGCAGGAGCGCTGCCTGGGCTGCAAGAACTGCGTTCTGGCCTGCCCGTTCGGCGTCATGGACGTGGTGACGGTGCCAGCGGTCCGGTCGTTCGCCGGCATGACGCTGAGCCTGGGCGTCAAGGCGCAGGCGCACAAATGCGACCTGTGCGTCGGCCGCGACGCCGGCCCGGCCTGCGTGTCGGTCTGCCCGACCAGCGCCCTGACCCTGATGGACCGGGAGGCGATGGACGAGACCCTGCGCCGCCGGCGCGAGCGCGCCGCCCAGGAGGCCGCCGAAGTCGCGGCCTGATCCCCCCTCCCATCACTGCGGCCGGCGCACAGCCGGCACAATCGAGCGAACATCGAGGTCGAGATGGAAAAGCATATGGCGGTCTGCCCCTACTGCGGTACGGGCTGCAAACTGAATCTGCTGGTCGAGGGCGGGAAGGTCGTCGGTGCCGAACCCTTGAACGGCGTCACCAACGAGGGAGAACTCTGCCTCAAGGGCTATTTCGGCTACGACTTCATCAACGACACCAAGATCCTGACGCCGCGCCTGCGCAACCCGATGCTGCGCCGCAGCCGCGACGCGGCCTTCGAGGCGGTGTCGTGGGAGGAGGCGATCCAATACGCCGCGACCAAGCTCAGCGCGATCAAGGCCAAGTACGGCCCCGACTCGATCATGACCACCGGCTCGTCGCGCGGCACCGGCAACGAGACCAACTATGTGATGCAGAAATTCACCCGTGCGGTCCTCGGCACCAACAACGTCGACAACTGCGCGCGCGTCTGCCACGGCCCGTCGGTCGCCGGGCTGCAGGTGACGCTGGGCAACGGCGCCATGAGCAACTCGATCCCCGAGATCGAGCACACCAAATGCGTCCTCGTCTTCGGCTACAACGTCGCCGACAGCCACCCGGTGATCGCCAAGCGCATCATCAAGGCCAAGGAGCGCGGCGCCAAGATCATCGTCTGCGACCCGCGCAAGATCGAGACGGCGCGTCTGGCCGATCTGTGGCTGCCGCTGAACAACGGCTCCAACATGGCGCTGGTCAACGCCTTCGCCAACGTCCTGATCAACGAGGGGCTCTACAACAAGGAGTATGTCGCCAACCACACCGAGGGCTTCGACGAGTACAAGGCAATCGTCGACAAATACACCCCCGAATACGCCGAGGCGATCACCGGCCTGCCCGCCGAGGACATCCGCGAGGCGATGCGCATCTACGCCGCAGCACCCTCCGCCACCATCCTGTGGGGCATGGGCGTCACCCAGTGGGGCCAGGGCGTCGATGTGGTGAAGGGGCTGTCGGGGCTGGCTCTGCTGACCGGCAACCTCGGCCGGCCGAACGTCGGCGTCGGCCCGGTGCGCGGCCAGAACAACGTGCAGGGCAGCTGCGACATGGGCGTGCTGCCGACCGAATTCCCCGGTTACCAGAAGGTCACCGACCCGGAGGTGCGGGCGAAGTTCGCCAAGGCCTGGGGGGTCGAGTCGCTGCCCGACCAGATCGGCTGCCGCCTGACCGACGTCCCGCATCTGGCGGAGACCGGCAAGCTGAAGGCGATGTATGTGATGGGCGAGGACCCCGCCCAGACCGAGCCGGACCTGGCGCTGGTGCGCAAGGGCTTCGAGGCGATGGAGTTCGTCATCGTCCAGGACATCTTCATGACGAAGACGGCGATGTTCGCCGACCTGATCCTGCCGGCGACCTCCTGGGGCGAGCATGAGGGCGTGTTCAGCGCCGCCGACCGCAGCTTCCAGCGCTTCACCAAGGCGGTGGACGCCAAGGGCGACGTCAAGCACGACTGGGAGATCATCAGCCTGCTCGCCACGGCGATGGGCTATCCCATGCACTACAACAACACCAAGGAGATCTGGGACGAGCTGCGCGAACTCTGCCCGATCTTTTACGGTGTCACCTACGAGAAGATGGAGGGGCTGGGAGCGGTGCCGTGGCCGTGCCGCGACCTCGACTCGGCCGGTTCCAAGTATCTCTACGAGGGCAACGTCTTTCAGCGGCCGGGCGGCAAGGGCCTGCTCTTCGCCACCGAATGGCGTCCGCCGCGGGACCAGCTGACCGAGGAGTTCCCGCTGATCCTCTGCACGGTGCGCGAGGTCGGCCATTACTCCTGCCGCTCGATGACCGGCAACTGCGCCGCCCTGCAGACGCTGGCCGACGAGCCGGGCTACGTCACCATGAACCCGAAGGACGCCAAAGCCCTGGGCATCCGCGACCAGGAGCTGGTCTGGGTGTCGTCGCGCCGCGGCAAGGTGATCAGCCGGGCCAGCGTCACCGACCGCACCAACAAGGGGGCCGTCTACATGACCTACCAGTGGTGGATCGGCGCCTGCAACGAGCTGACCATCCACGCCGTCGATCCCATCGCCAAGACGCCGGAATACAAGTACGCCGCCGTCCGGGTGGAGGCCATCGCCGACCAGGTCTGGGCCGAGAACCACGTCCAGCAGGAATACGCGAAGCTGAAGGGCGGCCTCAGCAACGCGGTGAGCCGCGCCGTGAAGAAGGCCCCGGCCTACGCCTGACCGCGAGGGACCGATCGCCCCGCCTTTCCCCTCGGGGGAGGGGCGGGGTGTTCCCCCGCTTTCGCAGGAGCCAGCCCATGCATGAGATCGCCCTTTGCCAATCCCTGCTGGAGCAGGCGATGAAGGCGCGGGAGGCCACGCCGTTCGGCCGGGTGGTTCGCGTCACCCTGTCGGTCGGCCGCCAGAGCCGGGTGCAGCCCGACGCCCTGCGCCACGCCTTCGACCTGCTCAGCCGCGACACCTTCCTGGAAGGCGCCGATCTGCGGATCGATCAGCCGCCGGGAGTGGCGTTCCGGCTCGTGGACATGGAGGTGTCGTGAGGGAGGACGACCCTGGAAGACGATACGTGCGCCAACGATGCGTCCCTTTGCCGCTGCGGCAGGCGGCGCCACAACGGCAACGGCTGACTCGGATCAATGATCGTGCCCGGGTTTGTGAACGATAACGTCCCACCTGCGACGCGCCGCCACGGCGGTCACCGTTCGTGCGCGGCGCAGGACGTGGTGAGAGGAACCCCGGCATGCAGGAAAAGCTGGAATTTCTGATCGCGCTGGCCACGGAGAAGCATTTCGGCCGTGCGGCGCAGGTCTGCGGGGTGTCACAGCCCAACCTGTCCGCCGCGATCAAGCAGTTGGAAACGACCCTCGGCGTGCCTCTGGTCGATCGCGGCGCCCGCTTCATCGGCTTCACCGCCGAGGGGGAGCGGGTGCTGGAATGGGCGCGGCGCATCGTCGGCGACTACAAGGCGATGCGCGCCGATGTCGAGACGATGAAGCAGGGGCTGACCGGCACGCTGCGGCTGGTGGTGGTGCCGACGGCGCTGCCGATGGTCCAGCGGCTGACCGCCACCGTCTGGTCGATGCATCCCGGCATCAAGATCACCATCGCCTCCCACAGCTCCACCGAGATCCTCTCCAAGCTGGAGAATCTGGAGGCGGAGGCCGGGATCACCTATCTCGACAACGAGCCGCTCGGCAACGTCGACGAGGTCCCGCTCTACCACGAGCGCTACCATCTGATCACGGCGGCCGACGGCCCTTTCGGCGCGCGCGACAGCGTCACCTGGGAGGAGGCGGCGACCCTGCCGCTCTGCCTGCTGAACACCACCATGCAGAACCGGCGGATCATCGACCGCGCCTTCGCCGAAGCGGGGGTGCACGCCGAACCGATGCTCGAATCCAACTCCATCGTCGTCCTGACCAACCATCTCCGCACCGGCATGTGGTCGACGATCATGCCGCGGATCATGGCGGATTCGCTGCTGCTTCCCCCCATCATCCGCGCCATTCCCATCGTGGCGCCGGAGCTGTCGACCCTGATCGGTCTGGTGGTGGCCCGGCGCGACCCGCAGCCGCCGCTGACCGCGGCGCTGATCGCCGACGCCCGCCGCCTCGCTCCCGAAATGGCGACAGCCGCCTAAGCAGGATTTCCGAGCCCGCCCACACATGGGCGGGCTCGGAAATCCTGCAAAACTATCGAGTCCGCAGGTTTAATCGATTAAACGCGCCAGCTCGTCGTCGATCCTCGAGATTTCGAGGAGCAGCTTCGCGCGGCGCGCCTCCAGGTCCGCGCGCCGCGTGGCGGCCGAGGAGAGCGGCGTTCTCACGGACTTCCAGAACGCGCGGATTTCGGACTGCCGGACGTCCGGGCGGAGCAGGCCGCGCTCCGCCGCCTGCCGGCGTTCGGCATCGGAGAGCCGGGCCAGCATGTAGACGGTGCCATAGCCGGTCGCCGCCATTTCCAAGGGCACCACCTCGTCGCGGATCGCCCGGTAGGCGCTCATGAGCTGGGATCGGGCCGATTTCCCAAAACGCCGGTTCAGCCCCTCGGCCAGCGCGGCGCGCTCCTCCTCGCCCAGGCGGCTTTCCGCGAGCGACAGCAGCTCCCCGATGCGCAGGAACCGCTGCTGCGCGTCTTCCCACAGCTCCGCGATCCGGGTCAGGAACTCCTCCACCGTCTGGGGAACGCGTCCTTCGGGAAGGGGAGGGAAGACGTCGCCGCTCAGAGCGGGCGGGTCTTGCGGGGGCGGCTCGACCGGCGGGGCGGCCTCGGCCATCACGGTGGTGAGGTAGGCCGACATCGCCAGGGGCGGCGGCGCCTCCTTCGGCTTCCGCAGGCGCGGCTTGCGCACCACCTCGACGTCCTTTCCGGCGACCTTTCCCTCGCGCTTAGCCACGGAAGGTCTCCAGCAGGGCCAAGGCTTCCGCGCCGATCGCCTCGATGTCGTCCGCCATGGCGGAGTAGGGCGCCGGCTTCTGCGCGAAGCTGGCGTGGTTGATCGACGCCTTCTGCCCGAGGTCCGCCTTCAGCGTCGGGATCGCCAAACCTTCGAGCTGCCGGCGCGCGACCTGATCGACGCTCGCGCGGCGGTCGATCTGCGAGAGCACGGCGGCGGCCGGAATGAACGCCTTGGGGGAGAAGCGCCGGGCCTTGGTGATGGCGTTGACCACATGCTGGTACGTCCGGAACGCCTCCACCACGTCCTTGGCGTCGGCCTTGGTCGGGATCAGCACCAGCGACGAGATGTCGATCGCGTTGACCAGCGCCGTGCTGTTGGCGCCCGGCACGTCGATCAGCAGGAAGTCGTTGACGGCCGACACCTCGTTGGCCACCTGCACCAGATCGTCGGCTTGGACCACCCGGACCTCCGTCCGCCCGGTGGCGGACAGCCAGCCGCTCAGATTCTTGTTCGGGTCCGCATCGATGCAGAACACCGACGCGCCGCGGCGCCTGAGGAACTCGGCCAGCGCGTTGACGAGCGTCGTCTTTCCAACGCCGCCCTTGCTGCTGCCCACGGTGATGATCTGGCCCATTGCAACCCCTGCCGGATTCGCCGGACGGGCCGGCGGCACCTCGACCGCTCAGAAAAGGAATTCGGTGACGTCTTCGGGCGAAAGGTGCGCGATAGGGGAGGGGCCGTCAAGCTGCGGACTCGAACGACCGGCCGTTTGTCCCCGCACCATCACGCGCTGAGGTGCCCTCGCTGAAAATCAGACCCGCTGATAAATCGTGATACTCCACGGTAAAAGGTTTCGCCGTCCGGTCCCCTAGGCTTTCCGCAATGGGAGGGCCGACATGACGGTGATGCGGACTGTTTGGAATGGAGCGGCGGATCCGAAGGCCGCCGCGGGGACCGGCGCACCGGCTCTGGTCGGGCGCCCGATGCCGCGGGTCGAGGATGGGGCGCTGCTGACCGGCGTGGCGCGCTACGCCGACGACCTGCCGGCCAAGCCGGGGACGCTCCACGCGGCGATCCTGCGCTCGCCGCACGCCCACGCCGAGATCCTTGGCGTCGACACCGCCGCCGCCCTGGCGGTCCCCGGCGTGGCCGCGGTGGTCACCGGGACCGACGCCCAGCGCGTCGCCAGCCCCTTCCTGGTCGGCGTGCGCGCGCCGATGGAGCATTGGTGTCTGGCCGTCGACCGCGTCCGCCACGTCGGGGAGCCCGTCGCGGTGGTTCTGGCGGACAGCCGCTACCAGGCGGAGGACGCGCTCGACCGCATCGCGGTGCGTTACCGCCCGCTGCCGCCGGTCACCTCGATCGTCCAGGCGCTGGACCCGGCGTCGGAGCCGCTGCACCCGGCGCTCGGCAGCAACCTCGTCAACAGCCGCAGCTTCCGCTACGGCGACCCCGAGGCCGCCTTCGCCCGCGCGGACCGCAGCGTGTCGGTCGAGGTGGAGTTCCCGCGCAACTCCTGCACACCGATGGAGTGCTTCGTCGTGCTGGCCGACCACGACGCGGCCGAGGACGCCTACGAGGTCCTGTCGAACTTCTCCGGCCCCTTCGCGGTCCATCCGGTGATGGCCAGGGCGTTGAAGGTTCCGGGATCGCGGCTGCGGCTGAAGACGCCGCCCCATTCCGGCGGCAGCTTCGGCAACAAGCAGGCGGTCTTCCCCTACATCGTGCTGA
This sequence comes from Azospirillum brasilense, assembly GCF_007827815.1. Lineage (GTDB taxonomy): Bacteria > Pseudomonadota > Alphaproteobacteria > Azospirillales > Azospirillaceae > Azospirillum > Azospirillum brasilense_C. The sequence continues at coordinate 369,227 of NZ_VITH01000006.1, read as the reverse complement.
TGGCCGTGTGCGCCCGCGTCGCCGGCCGGCCGGTGAAGTGGGTGGAGGACCGGCTGGAGCATCTGATGGCCGCCACCTCGGCCACGGCGCGGCGGATGCGCATCGATGCGGCGGTGGAGGCGGACGGCCGGGTGCTCGCCCTGCGCATGGAGCAGACGGAGGATTGCGGCGCCTATCTGCGCGCTCCGGAGCCGGCCTCCCTCTACCGCAACCACGGCAACCTGACCGGCGCCTATGACATCCCGAACCTTGCGGTGACCAACCGCATCGTCGTCACCAACAAGACGCCGACCGGCCTGAACCGCGGCTTCGGCGGCGGGCAGCTCTACTACGGGTTGGAGCGGCTGATGAACCGCGTCGCGGTGGAGCTTGGGCTCGACCCGCTCGACGTGATCCGCCGCAACCTCGTGGCGGCCGAGGCCATGCCCTACCGCACGGCGTCGGGCGGGTCGCTGGACTCCGGCGACTATCCCGCCACGCTGGAGGAGGCGGTGCGCGACGGCGCGCTGGACGCGCTGAAGGCCCGGCGCGACGCGCGGCGCGCCGAGGGGCGGCTCTACGGCATCGGCTACGCCGCGGTGGTCGAGCCCTCCATCTCCAACATGGGCTACATCACCACCGTCCTGACCGCCGAGGAGCGGCGCAAGGCCGGGCCGAAGAACGGCGCGCAGGCGACGGCCAGCGTCGCGGTGGACCCGACCGGCGGAGTCTCGGTCCACGTCTCCTCCGCGCCGCAGGGGCAGGGGCATCGCACGGTGCTGGCCCAGGTGGTGGCCGACGTGTTCGGCCTGCGCTTCGAGGATGTCCGCGTCAACACCGACCTCGACACCGGCAAGGACGCCTGGTCGATCGCGTCGGGCAACTATTCCAGCCGCTTCGCCGGGGCGGTGGCCGGGGCGGCGCAGGTCGCCGCGACGCGGCTGCGCGACCGCATGGCGGCGCTGGTCGCCGGCTCGCTCAACAGCCGGCCGGAGGAGGTGCGCTTCGCCGGGGGCAAGGTCTTCGCGGCGGGGAACCCCGACAACGCGCTGTCCTTCTCGCGCGTTGCCGCCGCCGGCCATTGGGCGCCGGGCACGCTGCCCGACGGGCGGGAGGCGGCGCTACGCGAAACCGCCTTCTGGACGCCCGAGCCGCTGAAGGCGCCGACCGACGCCGACTACATCAACAGCTCGGCCTGCTACGGCTTTATCTTCGACTTCTGCGGGGTGGAGATCGACCGCGACACCGGGGCGGTGCGGATCGACCGCTACGTCACCATGCACGACGCCGGCCGGCTGCTGAATCCGCTGCTGGTCGAGGGGCAGATCCTCGGCGGCTTCGCCCACGCGGTGGGGGCGGCGCTCTACGAGGAATACGCCTACGGCGACGACGGGCGCTTCCTGTCGGGCACCTTCGCCGATTATCTGGTGCCGACCGCCTGCGAGGTGCCGGTGCCGGTCATCCTCCACCGCGAGAGCCCGTCGCCGGTCACGCCGCTCGGCGCCAAGGGCGTGGGGGAGGGCAATTGCATGAGCACGCCCGCCTGCCTCGCCAACGCCGTGGCCGACGCGCTCGGCGGGCCGGTGCCGTCATTGCCGTTGACCCCGGCCAAGATCGCCGCGCTGATCCATCCGCCGGAGCCGCCGCGCCCGGCTGGGCCGGCAGGCGCGGTGGCCGCACCGGCGCCGTCGGCGTCCGGCGGGCGCGGCCTGTCCGGGGAGGGCAGCCGCGAGGTTCCGGCGCCGCCGGAACAGGTCTGGGCGATCCTGCTCGACCCCAAGGAGCTGGCCGCCCTGCTGCCGGGCTGCGAGGCGCTGGACCGCGCCGGTCCCGACGCCTACCGGGCGGAGGTGGTGGTCGGCATCGGGCCGGTGCGCGGCCGCTACACGGCGGAGGTCGCTCTGTCCGACCTCGACCCGCCGCGATCGCTGACCTTGTCCGGCAGCGGGTCGAGCGCGCTCGGCACCGGGCGGGGCACCGGCCACGTCACGCTGGAGCGCACGGCCGGTGGCACCCGCGTCACCTACCGCTACTCCGCCGAGGTCGGCGGCAAGGTCGCGGCGGTCGGCGGGCGCATGCTCGACAGCGCCTCGCGCCTGCTGATCGGCCAGTTCTTCGAGAAGCTGGTCGCCCGCGCCGGGGGCGCTCCGGCGCCGGCCGAACGGCCCGGCCTTCTCGCCCGCCTGCTGCGCTTTCTGGGGCTGAACCGATGAAACCCGCCTCCTTCGATTACCTGCGGCCGGCCACGGTCGCCGACGCCCTGGCGGCGCTGGCCGCGGGGGGCGACGACGCCCGCGTGATCGCTGGCGGCCAGTCGCTGATGCCGATGCTGAACATGCGACTGGTGCAGCCGCGCCTGCTGATCGACCTCAGCCGACTGGAAGAGCTGCGCACGCTCAAGGCCGACTCCGGCTGGCTGAGCGTGGGGGCGGCGGTGACCCAGGCGGAGCTTCTGTCCCGCCCGACCCTGCGGGACGAGGTGCCGCTGCTCGCTGCCGCCCTTCCCTGGGTCGGTCATTTTCAGACCCGCAACCGCGGCACCGTCTGCGGTTCCGTCGCCCATGCCGACCCCAGCGCCGAAATGCCGCTCTGCCTCGTCGCCACCGGCGGCGCGGTGGTGCTGCGCAACGCCAAGCGCCGCCGCACCGTGGCGGCCGCCGACTTCTTCGTCGGTCCGCTGACCACGGTGAAGGCGGCGGACGAGATTGTCGAGAGCGTGCGCTTCCCGCTCGCCGCCGCCGGCAGCGGCCACGCCTTCCGCGAGGTCTCCATGCGGCACGGCGACTTCGCCATCACCGCCTGCGCCGCGACGGTCGACGGGACACAGGCGAGCCTCGCCGTCGGCGGGGTGGCCGACCGGCCGACGCTGCGCTCCTGGCCGCTCGTCGGTGGGGCGCTGCTGTCGGACCTCGACGCGGCGCTGAACGCCTTCGCCTGGGATCTCGGGGGCGATGACGACCAGCACGCCACCGCCCGCTACCGCCGCGACCTCGTGCGCCGCATCGGCCGCACCGTCCTTGAGGAGGCCCTGTCATGCCGCCGCTGAAGAGCGCCGCCACTCCGGTCGCCAGCGTCTTGGCCGCCGACGCGCGCCACACCGTCACCGTCGTCCTGAACGGCACGCCCCGCACCGGCCAAGCCCACCCGCGCCTGCTGCTGAGTGACTTCCTGCGCCACGAGCTGGGCGCCCACGGCACCCGCGTCGGCTGCGAGCACGGGGTGTGCGGCGCCTGCACGGTGCGCATCGACGGGGTGGCGCAGCGCGCCTGCCTGACCCTGGCCGTGCAGGCCGACGGGCGGCGCATCGACACGGTCGAGGGGCTGTCCCAATCCAACCAGGGGCCCACCGAGGGGCGCATGACGGCGCTACAGGAGGCCTTCCGCCGGCACCACGCCCTGCAATGCGGCTTCTGCACGGCCGGCATCCTGATGTCGCTGTCCGATTACCTGGGCCGCAACCCGAAACCCACCGAGGAGGAGCTACGCGACATGTTGAGCGGCCATCTTTGCCGCTGCACCGGCTACGCCGGGATTGTCCGCGCCGTGATGGACGTGACCGGACAGGCAGCGGCTTGCGACACCAGGAGCGGGGAGGCGGCGCATGTTTGACCTCGGCCGCAGCATCCTGGCCAGCGCGGAGCGCAGCCCCGGCGCGCTGGCCATCGTCGACGGCGAGCTGCGCCTGACCTACGCGGAGTGGCTGGACCGCATCCGCCGGCTGGTCGGCGCCTTCGACCGCTTCGGTCTGCGCCCCGGCGACCGCATCGCCACCGCCCTGCAGAACAGCTGGGAGATGGCGACCATCCATTGGGCCTGCCAGCTGGCCGGCATCGCCGCGGTGCCGCTGAACTGGCGGGTGAAGGCGGACGAGCTGGATTATTGCCTGCCCAACGCCGAGGTGCGCGCCCTGTTCTTCCAGGACGTCTCGGCGGAGGCCACGGCCAGATCCCCCGTCGCTCAGGCCCTGCCGCGGGTCGCCGTCGGCTCCGGCGCGTCCGGCGGCACCCACCGCTTCGCAGCCCTTCTCGACGCCGCGCCGGCCCCGGCGGTGCCGCGCGCCACCGACGATCATGTGTCGCTGTTCCTCTACACCTCCGGCACCACCGGCAAGCCGAAGGGCGTGCCGCGCCGCCACCGGGCGGAGCGCGCCGCCGCCGTGGCCCATGTCGCCCAGAACTGCTACCGCCGCGGCGAGCGCACGCTGGGGGTCATGCCGCTCTACCACACCATGGGCGTGCGCTCCCTGCTGGCGATGGCGCTGGTCGACGGCACCTTCGTCTGCCTGCCGCGCTTCGACACCGCGCGCGCGCTGGAGCTGATCGCGGCGGAGCGCCTGACCTGCCTCTACCTCGTGCCGACGCTCTACCACGACCTGCTGGCCGACCCGCGCTTCCCCGCCACCGATGTGTCGTCGGTGCGCAAGCTGGGCTTCGCCGGCGCGTCGATGACCGACGGGCTGCTGAAGCGGCTGGACGCCGCCTTCCGGCCGGAGCTGTTCGTCAACCATTACGGCTCGTCGGAAATCTACACCTTCACGCTCGACCAGAACGCGCCGGCCAAGCCCGGTTCCGCCGGCAAGGCGGCGCTGAACCAGCGCATCCGCGTCGTGAGGCTCGGCTCCTACGACGCCGGCGACGTTGCCGCGGCGGGCGAGGAGGGGCAGATCATCGCCGATCTGGCGGGCGACGAGGCCTTTGAAGGCTACTGGAAGCGCCCCGACGCCGACGCGAAGGCGCTGCACGCCGGCTGGTACTTCACCGGCGACATCGGCTTCTTCGACGCCGACGGCGACCTGTTCGTCACCGGGCGGGTGGACGACATGATCATCACCGGCGGCGAGAACGTCTCGCCCGTGGAGATCGAGAGCGTCCTGTCCCTGCACGACGGCGTGCTGGAGGTCGCCATCGCCGGCTTGCCTGACGAGCGCTGGGGCCAGCGCGTGGTCGCCTTCATCAAGCGGGCGCCCAATGTGGAGGCCGCCGACCTCGACGCGCACTGCCGCACCTCCGGCCTCGCCAACTTCAAGCGCCCGCGCGAGTACGTCTTCCTGGACGAGATCCCCAAGTCGCCGGTCGGCAAGATCCTGCGGCGCAAGCTCCAGGCCGGCGAATACCAGCTCGAACACAGCCCCACCGCGCACTGAACAACCCGACTTTTCTGGAGAGACCCCGTGAAGCCTTATTCGTTCGACAGCAGCAACCGCCTCCTCGCCGATCTCGACGGCTTCCGCGTCGAGATCGACGAAGCCAAGGAGCGCGCCGACATCGTCCTGCACCGCCCGCCCTTCAACATCATCAGCATGCTCCAGCGCGACCAGTTCGGCGCGGCCTTCGCCGCGCTCGACCGCGATCCGAAGGTGCGTGTGATCGTCCTGCGGGCCGAGGGCGAGAACTTCTCCTCCGGCGGCAAGATCGCCGGCTTCCTGGAGCAGACCGCGGAGCATGTGTCCGAGCTGGCGATCAACGTCGCCGCGCCGGAACGCTGCCGCAAGCCGGTGATCGCCCAGGTCCGCGGCTATTGCTTCGGCGTCGGCTTCGAGCTGTCGCTGGCCTGCGACTTCCGCATCGCCTCGGAGACCGCGCAGTTCGCCCTGCCGGAGATGCGCATCGGCATGATTCCCGGCTCGGGCGGCTCGGCCCGCCTGCTGCACATGATCGGCATCGGCCGGACCAAGGACATGGTGATGCGCGCCAAGCGCATTCCGGGCCGTCAGGCCGCCGACTGGGGCTTCGTCACCGAATGCGTCGCCGACGCCGAGCTGGAGGCGACCGTCGCCGCGCTGGTGGATGAGCTGCGCGGCTTCTCCCCGCTGGCCCAGCGCACCATCAAGGGCGTGCTGAACAGTGGCAACAACGTGTCGGTCAACGGCGCCATCGAGATCGAGGGCCAAGCCTACGGCCGCCTGCGCGGCTCCGAGGACTTCGCGGAGGGCGTTGCCTCCTTCCACGAGAAGCGCAAGCCGGTCTTCAAGGGCCTCTGAACGTTGGTACGGATGCGCCCCCTCGGCAACGGACGGGCGCATCCCCGTTGCAGGCCATTCGCTACGGCAAGGGGGTGCGCCTGAATTCCGTCTTGTACCGGTGGCCGGCTGATGGCATCCACAAGGCATGAAACGACAGGCTGCGGAAGTTCGGGGTCCGATGCCGGACGAGGCCATGGCGGAACCATCGAGGGCGCGCCGGGTGCGGACGGCGCGCGTGCTCATGATGGCTGGGTCGCTGTTCGCCGTGACTGCGGCCTTCGTGCTGCTGGCCGATAACGCAGACGAACGGAGCGACGAGGCCGTTCGCGCCGATCTGGTCGCGATGATCAGGGAGAACGCTCCGCGCGAGCGGCTGGAGGCGGAGATCGCCGCAGCGCTCGATCGTGACGCCCCGGAACAAGCGGAAGAATATTTCGAGGTGGGCGACCTCGTCGGCGTCCCGCTCGATCCCAGCCTTCGTTCCCGCTGGGCCGAAGAGACCTCTGGATGGCGGGCGATGTCGCGAACGGCGCGGCGTGCGGCTGCCGGCGTCGCGACCGGCGAGGGGGAGGATGCCGTCGGCATCGCCGCCGCACTCGCCTCCGACCTGACCGTCGTCGGCGATGTCCGGGACCTTGCCGTCCAGGCGTCGCGGATGATCCGGGGGGAGGCGGTGGACGAACTGACGCTTGGCCTCTCGATGGCGGGAGTGGCCTTGACCGCCGGGACCGTGGCCACGGCCGGCGGGGCTCTGCCGGCCAAGACAGGCGTCTCCCTGGCGAAGCTGGCGCGGAAGACCGGACGATTGAGCGTGGCCTTCCAGGCGGAGCTTGGGCGCGTCGTCGCCAGGTCGATGGACCTGCCTGCGTTCCGGCACTCCGTCCGCGACATTCCCTGGTACCGCTTGGACGATCTGGTGGCCGTGGCGCGGCGTCACGCCACGCGTGTGGATGTGAGTGAGACGCGGGCATTGCTCGCGTCGTTCGGTGCGATCAGCCAAGCGACATCACCCACCCGGACCCTTGCGGTTCTGCGGTATATGGATGACGCAAAGGACGTCCAGAAGGCTGAACGCGCCGCCAAGCTGCTCGGCAAGCCGGTAAGCGGTGCCTTCCGGTTGACCGGGAAGAAGGTTCTCGCGACGGTCGGCCGCGTCGGTGCGCTGTCCGGGATGGCGCTGGGCGCCCTGCTTACCCTGGCGGGCGGTGTCCTGTCCTTCATGGTCGGGGCGCTGATGGCGCTTGCAACTCTGTGGCGCTTGGGCAAGGTGGCGCGCTGGACCGTCCGAAACGCCTTCAGGCCCCTGCGGTGGCCGGCCCGTGGTGCATGACGACGCGGCGGTACTCGGTCGGCGTCACGCCCTGGTGGTTGCGGAAGAAACGGCTGAAATGGCTGGGGGCGGCGAAGCCGAGCCGGCCGGAGATCGCCGTGGCGCTTTCCCGCCCGGCGGCCATGGCGCCGATGGCGGCCTCCATCCGCAGCACGTTGAAATACAGCGCCGGCGTGATCGACAGCGCTCGCTGGAACAGCCGGAACATGTGCGCCCGCGACAGGCCGGCGGCGGCGGCGACGCGCGCGGCGTCGAACTCCTCTCCCAGATTGCCGCTCATGAAGCGGATGGCCTGCCGGATGCGGAAGTCCACGGGCGACGTGACGGAGGACAGGGCGCTGCCGCGCAGGCTTCGCCAGTCGGAGAAGCGGTCGACGATGGCGAGCATCAGCTCGACCAGCGCCTGCTCCATCCGCTCGGCCGAGGGATCGCCGTACAGCAGCTCCGCGGTCATGCGGTCGGCGAGGCGCCGGATGTGCGGCGTCAGTTCGCCGCAGGGGTGGGCGAAGAAGCCGGGGGTGGCGCTGGCGGTGAACTCCCGCTGCATGGCGCCGAGCCAGCCGGGCTCGATGTAGAGCGCCAGGATCACCGTGCCCGGCGCCCCCGGCTGGTGGGCGTAGGAATGCGCCTCCCAGCTGTTCACCAGCACGGCGGTGTCGTCGCGCAAGGGGTGGCACCGCTCGCGCACCGCGAACTGGGTGTCGGCGCCCGATGCCTTGATCAGCACATGGCAATGGGGGTGCGCGTGGTGGATCAGCGCGTGGTCCATGTCCAGCAGCGCGACGCGGCCGAACGCGCCCTGGTGAATCCGCATGGCCTTCGACATGATGCGCGGTCCTCGTTCTGCTCGTCCCCCATGGCGCGGGGCCATGGCGCGGGGACGTCTGCCGATGGAAACAGGGTGACGGGTGTAAACCCGGCAAAAAAAGCGGCCGATCCGGCCTTTTATCTCCGGATCGGCACGAGTGGGGACGTGACTCGGTGCGGCCGGCCGGAGCTAGCCGATCGCGGTGCGCCAGGAGGCGCCGGGATCGACCAGCCGGTCCAGATCCACGCTGTCTTCGCCGGGCACGCGGATGCGCTTGAACTTCATCTCGGGCGCGTCGATCGGGATGGTCGCGTCGATGCCCCATTTGGCGCCCAGCCCGTCGGCGGTGGACGGGTCGAGCTTGGAGCACTGGCTGTCGCCGACGACCACGAGGTCGCGGTCGGCCTGGAAGCGCGTGGCGACGGCCCACTCGACCTCGCGCGCGTTGTGGATGTCCACGTCGGTGTCGACGACGACGGCGTGCTTGATGTCGTAATGGGCGGCGAAGGCGCCGAGCAGGACGTTCTTGGCCTCGCCGTGCTGCGTCTTCCGCAGCTTCACCACCAGATGGTAGCGCCCGACGCCGCCCAGCGACAGGTGGACGTCCTGCACGCCGGGGAAGTTGCGCTGTAGGGAGGCGAGGATGGTCGCCTCGCGCGGGATGGCGCCCAGCAGGAGATGCTCCAGCCCGCCGCCGACGATGGTGTGGAAGATCGGTTGGAGCCGGTGGGTCACCGCGTCCACCTGGATGACGTGGCGGTCGGCTCGCTCCCCGTAATATTGCGGGAACTCGCCGAACGGCCCCTCGGCCTCGCGGACGCGGGGGAGCAGGCGGCCCTCGATCACGATCTCTGCCCGGGCCGGGACGCGAACCCCGTTGGTCAGGCAGCGCACGACCTCCAGCGGCTCGCCGCGCAGCGCGCCGGCGATCTCCAGCTCGTCCTGGCCGACCGGTACGATCGCCTGGGAGGCCAGCAGCGTGGCCGGGTCGACGCCGATGACCAGCGCGATCTCCAGCGCCTCGCCCTTCGCTTCGGCCTTCCGGTAGAAATGGTCGGTGTGGCGCGGCAGCAGAAGGATGCCGATGCGGTCCGGCCCGTTGATCTGGCAGCGGTGGATCGAGACGTTCTGGACGCCGGTTTCCGGATCGCGCGCGATGGTCAGTCCGGCGGAGATGTAGGGGCCGCTGTCGTGCTCGTTGTGGGTCGGGATGGGCAGCAGCCGGGTCAGGTCGATGGGGCCGCGGTGCACGACCTCCTGCGCCGGGGCGTTGGTGATCTCGCGCCAGGGGAGCGGCTCCTCGGCGGCCTTGCGGACATGGGCGATCAGCGCGTCGCCGGAGACGCCCAGCGCTTCGGCCATCCAGGCGCGGTCCGACACGAGGCCGGACACGACCGTTCCCGGATGCCCGTCCGGGCGGGGGAACAGGGTGGCGGTGGTGCCGTCCAGGCGTTTGGCGGCGGCGGCCAGCTCATGGACCAGCCCGACACCGGGGCGCATCACCGTCAGGCGGTTGGTCGCCGCCAGCCGGTCGAGCCAGCCGCGCAGGCCGAAGGCCTTGCCGCGCGGCTCCTGGGAATGGATGCGTTCGATGATGTGCGCGCTCATGGCGTTTGTGCCCTGATGGAGGAGTTTCGAGGACGCGGGAGGGGCCGCCTCAAACGGGGCCGGGGGGCCGTGACGCCACCCCGGCCCGCGCCGTCAGGCGGTGTCCCGCATGGCCCGGCCCGCGGTGGTCAGGCGCGGCAGGTGGCTGATGCTCATCACGATCAGCGGGATGACCAGCGCGACGTAGGCGTTGTCGATGCCGTAGGGATCGCCGGCCATGTACCAGCCGATGGTCAGGAACAGCGACAGCACGATGCTGGTCACCGCCCCCCTGGGGGTGCCGAAGGACGGGGCGTAGAAGATGAACAGGACCAGCACCGCCAGGGTCAGGCGCAGCGACTTGGCCAGGAAGGTCACCTTCAGCACGTCCGGCGCGAAGATGGCCAGCGGGATCGGCAGCAGGCCGACGACGATGGCGGCGACCCGAACGAAGACCAGGGACTGGCTGTCGCCCGTGGCCTTGCCGGTGATCGGCAGGTAGAAGTCCTTGTAGAGCAGCGTCGCCGTGCCGATGCTGATGGCGGAGATCGTGCCGAACAGCGAGGCGGCGAGGCCGGCGACGACGACCGCCGCCATCATGCTGTCCATCTGCGCCACGATCATCGGGAAGGCTTGCAGCGAGTTGATCTTCGGGAACAGCACGGCCGCGCACATGCCGCAGATGGCCGCGGCGATGCCGAAGGGGATCAGCAGGACCGAGGTGTAGAAGCTGGCCTTCTGGGCCTTGCCGGCATCGCCGACCGTGCTGATCGCCTGGAGCACGTACTGGGTGGAGAAGACGGCGCCCGTCCCGGCCAGGATCCAGGCGAGGATCTGCGGCCAGCCGGCGTTGTCGATGGTGAACATGGCCGGCGGAAGCTGCGCTTGAAGCTCCGACCAGCCGCCGACCTGGCTCAGCGCGAAGGCGGTGGCGACGATGATGCCGATGTACTTCACGACGGCGTGCATCACGTTCGTGTAGATGACCGAGCGCATCCCGCCCATGCCGACGTAGAGCGCGGCGAACAGGCCGGTGAAGACGATGGCCAGCGACCGGTCGATCTTCAGCAGCCCGGCGAGCACCGCGCCGCCGCTGGCGTAGACAGACACGGCGACGATCTGCAGCGCGAAGATCATGATGACGCTGGTGGCGACCTTGGTCGGCGTGCCGTAGGTCCGCGCCAGGGCGCCGGAGATGGTGTTCTCGCCCAGGTCCTTGAACTTCCGGGCGAACAGGAAGGCGTACAGCATGAAGCCGATGCCCAGCGCCACGAGGTTCCACGCCGCCGAGATGCCCCATTTGTAGCTGGCCTGGGCGGTGCCGACGCTGGCGGTCGTCCCGATGAATTCCGACATCAGCAGGAAGCCCACCAGGATGGCGGGGTAGGTGGTGCCGCCGGACGTGAAGTTGTGGGCGGTGTTGGAGAAGCGGCGCGCGGCGTAGCTGACCACGCCCATCGCCAGGATGTAGACGACAGCCAGGGACATGGCCGTCCAATTGGCTTCCATGCGGATACCCTCCCGGAGTTTGATGACGCCAGGCCCGTGGGTGAGGCTCTTGTTCGGGGCGCCGGTTGGTTATGGATGATGGTGGGGGCCGGTGGGCCCCCCGGCGCCGCCCGGAGCGGCGCCCAGGGTGACACCCAGTGCGGCGGCGCCGCTCTGGGCGAGCGCCACCCGCAATTCTTCGGTGAAGAGGCGCACGACATGGTCGACGCCGTCCTCGCCGGCCGCGGCGTAGGCCATCAGGAAGGCGCGTCCCGCGAAGGCGGAGACGGCGCCGCGGCCGAGGACGCGCAGCAGGTCGAGGCCCGAGGAGATGGAACCGTCGACGAGGACCGTGGCCCGTCCGCCGACCCGCTCGACAATCGCGGGCAGGGCGCTGGCGGTGGCCGGGGCGGCGTCGAACTGGCGTCCGCCATGGTTCGACACCAGGATTCCGTCGGCGCCCAGCGCGACCGCCGTCTCGGCGTCGTCGGGATGCAGGATGCCCTTGACGATCAGCGGGCCGGTCCAGGCGTCGCGGAAGCGGGCCACCGACTCCCAGGTCAGCGGGCCGGTCATCTTCTGGAAGACGAAGCTCGCCAGATCGGCGGTGCTCGCGTCCGGCCCCAGATAGGCTTCGAAGTTGCGGAAGCGCGGCTGGCCCTTCCGCAGCATCGCCAGCGCCCAGCCGGGCGCCCGCGCCACGTCCCACGCGGTGCGCAGAGTGGGGCGGAAGGGCACGACCAAGCCGTTGCGCACGTCGCGCACCCGCTTGGAGCGCACCGGCACGTCCATGGTCAGGACCAGCGCGTGGGCGCCCGCGGCCTGGGCGCGCCGGATCAGGTCCAGCGAGACCGCGTGGTCGTTCTCCGGCACGTTGTAGAGCTGGTACCAGAAGACGTCCGGCGCGATCGCCGCGATGCGCTCGATGGAGGTGTTGGCGACCGTGGACATCACGTAGGGGATGCGCGCCCGCTGCGCCGCCCGCGCGATGGACTCGTCGGCGTCCGGCCAGAGCAGGCCGGCCAGCCCCATGGGGGCCACCCCGACCGGCAGCGCGTAGCCGCGGCCGAACAGGGTCGTTTCCGTCGTCACCGAGCGGACGTCCAGCCCATAGCGCGGCACGATCTCGATGGCGTCGAGCGCCCGGCGGTTGCGCGCCAGCCCGAGGTCGTCGTTCACCCCGCCGGCCACGAAGTCATAGGCGAAGCGCGGCGTTCGCCGCCGGGCCTGCGCCGCGAGGTCGGCGACCGCCGGGAAGCGGCGGCGCAGGCGCGCCGCTTCCGTGGACAGGCCGCCGGTCCCCCAGCCGCCCGCCGGCTTCGCGGCGCCTGCCGGGGTTGCGGGGCTTGCCGGGCTTGTGGCGCTAGCCGGGGTGGCGGCCCCGGTCCCGGCCCCCGTCATGGTCTGGTCGCGGGCCGACATCAGTAGTCGCACAGCACGTTGACCAGCGCCTGCCGGCGCTCGCCGGTCACCACCGCCACCGCCCGGCGCAGCGTCTCGCGCAGGTCCTCCGGCCGTTCGACGCGGAAGCCGGCGCCGCCGCTCGCCTCCACCAGCTTCTCGTAGGCGGGGGCCGGGCTGAGGTCGGCCAGCATGCGGCCGCCGTCGCGCGCGGCGACGCCGGTCTTGTACATCGCCATGGTGGCGTTGCGCACCGCGCCGTAGAGCTGGTTGTTGAAGATGATGGTCAGGACCGGCAGATCGTGCGCCTCCGCCACCCAGTGGGAGGCGGTGGGGTTGGCGAACATGTAGGCGCCGTCGCCGAGCGTCGCGACGACCAGCCGGTCCGGGTTCGCGAGCTTGGCCCCCAGCGCCGCCCCCAGGCCCCAGCCAAGGCCGCCGGCCGCGCTCAGCCCGAAATAGCGGCCGCTCGTCGTCTGCGGGCAATGCTCCAGCCGCAGCGGGTATTCGTTGACGATCAGCGCGTCGGGACCGACCGCCTCGGCGATGCAGGCGCTCAGCCACTCCGGGCCGATGGCGTCGCCCGGCGGCGGGGCGTCCGGCGTGAGGCGCTTGGCGGCCAGGGCGCGCGATTGGGTGCGCAGGACGGCGCCGCGGGCGGCGATCCGCCCCTCGTCGAGGGCGTCGTGGCCGGTCAGGCGCCGTTCGACCGCGTCGAGGACCGTGGCCGTGTCGCCGGTGATGCTGAGATCCGTCGGGAAGCTGCGCATCGGGTAGCGGGTGAAGGAGGGGTCCTCGCCGATCTGAACGACGCGGCAGCCCTCGGGCGGCGATTCGAGGTTCGGGATCCAGGGGACGTCGGCCTCCAGCGCGATGACGAGGTCGGCCCGGGCGAGCAGCTCGCCCGGCTGGAAGCCCAGATTCATCGGGTGGTCGGCCGCGATGTTCAGGAAGCGCGGGTGGAAGGACACCACCGGGATCGCGAAGCGCTCGGCCAGCCGGGCCAGCGCGTCGAAGCCCGCCCGGGTGCGCCCGGCGCCCTGGGTGATGATCAGCGGCCGTTCCGCCGTGGCGATCCAGTCGGCGAGGCGGCGGATGTCGTCGGGCTGCGGGTAGGGCACCGCCGGTGCCGGCCGGCGGCCGCTGTCGGGACGGGACACGCGGATGGGATCGGCCAGCACGTCGCGCGGCAGAGTGGCGTAGACGGGGCCGCGCGGCGAGGTCATCGCCACCTGATAGGCCCGCGCCACCAGGTCGGCGGCCTGCTCCGGCAGGTGAAGCTCGTAATCCCACTTCACCGCTTCGCGCAGCATGCCGCCCTGGTCGAACATTTCCTGCGCCCAGTGGATGTAGCGGGTGCGCGTGCCATGCCGGCCGGTCTCGCTGTAGGGGGAGCGTCCGGCGAACAGCAGGACCGGCGTCTCGTCGCGGCTGGCGTTGAGCACCGCATTGACCGTGTTGGCCGTCCCGACATTCACATGCACCATCACCGCTTGCGGCCGGCCGGTCGTCATGTAGACGCCGTGGGCCATCGACACGGCGACGTTCTCGTGCGGAATCACCATGGGGCGGGGAACCGCCGTGCCGCGCTCCGCCGCCCGGGCGAAGGCCTCGGCGATTGGAGGAAAGTCGGTCCCGCCATTCGCGAAAAAGTAGTCGACCCCGCAAGCGGACAGTTGACGCAGGAATTGGTCCGAAGCGGACTCGTCATGCTGCTCCAGTGCTTCGGTCGTCTGCTTCTGTTCGATCAACGTTGTCACTCCCTCGACTGCCGCGGTTCATCGACCGGTCCGGCTTAGTTCGTCCATAAGACGCTTTGTGACGCCAATTAATCAAATAACTTCGAGTCATCGAAGCGATCATGAAAACTGATGGAGAAGCCGTGCCATGCCACAGTCCGCCTCATGGCCGGCCGGCCGATATGACGGCGGTTCATGACGGTGGTGCCAGCCATCAAGGATCGTGATTGCGGGCATTAGCAATCACTATTAGTGATCGTCCGGCGACCTCTTCATAATGGGTTTCGGGCCGGTGGACAGGGCGGCGCGGCCGCCGCCAAAGACAAGGGTCCAGTCGCGAAGGAAGTGCCTGATGAACATGGTTCCAAACACCTCCGCCTGGAGGGATGCCGGGGACGGGGGACGCGAACGGCCGGCCGCCGCGCCGCCGCGTCTGATCGTCGGGATTTCCGGCGCGTCCGGGGTGATCTACGGCATACGGATGCTCCAGACCCTGCGGCTGCTCGGGGTGGAGACGCACCTCGTGATGTCGCGCTCGGCGGAGATCACCGCGGCGATGGAGACGGGCTGGAAGATCGCCGACATCCGCGCGCTGGCCTCCGTCGCACACCCGATCGACGACATCGCGGCGTCGATCTCGTCGGGGTCCTTCCGCACCCTGGGCATGGTGGTGGCCCCCTGTTCCATGCGCAGCATGTCGGAGATCGCCTGCGGCACCACGACAAGCCTGCTGAGCCGGGCCGCCGACGTCGTGTTGAAGGAGCGGCGGCGGCTGGTCCTGATGGTGCGCGAGACGCCGCTGCATCTCGGGCATCTGCGCACCATGACCGCGCTGTCCGAGATGGGGGCGATCCTGGCCCCGCCGGTCCCGGCCTTCTACGCCAAGCCGGCGGATCTGGACGACATGATCGACCACACCGTCGGCCGGGTCCTGGACCTCTTCGACCTGGACAGCGGAAAGGTCCGCCGCTGGGGCGAAACGGCCCGGCGCTCCGGCCGTTCGCCCGCTCATCGGGATCCGGAACGGGCCGCCGAGCCGGCCGGTGATTCCGTGTTGGACACCTGAGGGAACCACGGTGCGGCGCCGTCCTGGCGCCCTTCGACCCTGCGAGATCGTCATGGACCTGCGGCAACTCCAGTATTTCGTCTGCCTGTTCGAGGAGGGCAACGTGACGCGGGCCGCCCGGCGCCTGAACGTGGTGCAGCCGGCGCTCAGCATGCAGATCGCCAAGCTGGAGGCGGAGCTGAACGAGAAGCTGTTCGAGCGCAGCTCCCAGGGCATGATCCCGACCGCCGCGGGGCGGACCATGTACCGGCTGTTCCTGCCGATCCTCCGCGACATCGCCGCGGCGAAGCAGGAGATCAGCAACCTGTCGGGCCGGATTTCCGGCCACGTCGCCATCGGGCTGATCGCGTCCGTCACCCAGTCGGCGCTGTCGCAGACGGTCGAGCGGTTCTCGAGCCAGTATCCCAGCGTCGAGCTGGACGTCACCGAGGGCTACACCGCCAATTTCGTGGAGCAGGTGACCACGGGGCAGCTCGACATCGCGCTGATCAACCGCTCCCGCAAGAAGCTGGCGCTCACCACCGAGGACATCCTGCAGGAGGAGATGGTCCTGGTCAGCGGCACGGCCCAGGGCCCGGCGATCGTCGAACCGGTGCGGCTGGCCGACCTGTCCCGCTACCGTCTGGTGATCCCGTCCAAGCGCCACGGCCTGCGCGCGGTGCTCGAGCAGGAGATGGAGGCCCAGGGCATCGACCTGAAGCCGAAGCTGGAGATCGACTCGCTGATCTCCATCGCCGAGCTGGTGGCCCGGACGGACTGGGTGACGGTGCTGCCCAGCATCGGCGTCCATCGCGGCCTGGCCGACGGCACGCTGCGGGCGCACCGGATCGTCGACCCGGCCATCGCCCGCACGCTCGCCTGGATCCACAACCCGCGACGCCCGCTCAGCCTCGCCGCCGTCCGCTTCATGGAGATCATGAACGAGCGGCTTCTGGAGGCGGCGCGCTCGACCTCGTCGGTGACAGCGGACCATCACGCAAAGTGATTTCCTTGATTGAAATAGCTTATTTGCCCGCCTGACCGCCGCCGGGATTAGCTGGCGCCTGCCCGGTGCCGCGGCCCGCCGCCGCGCGGCCTCGCGCCGGCCCGTTCCCGACGCGCCACGGCCGTCCAAAGACAATGGAGGAAACAGACATGACCATGACCGACAGCCATCGAACGACCGGCCGCCTTTCGACCGGACAATGGATCGGCGGCGCGTGGATTCCCGGCCGGACCACGGCGGACAGCCTCAACCCCATGGACGGCACGGTCGTCGGAGCCTTCGCCGATGGCGGACGGGACGAGGCGGACGCCGCCATCGCGGCGGCCAGCGCCGCCTTCGAGCGGACGGAATGGGCGCAGAGCCCGCGCCTGCGCCAGACCGTCCTGCTGGACTGGGCGCGCAACCTGGAGGCGCAGGCCGAGGATCTCGCCCGCCTGCTGACCCTGGAGAACGGCAAGGTCCTGGCCCAGTCGCGCGGCGAGATCGCCGGGGCCATCTCGGAGATCCGCTATTACGGCGGCCTCGCCCGGCACATCCCCGGCCATGTGCTGGAGGTCGAGCCCGGCGTCGTCTCCACCATGCTGCGCGAACCCGCCGGCGTGGCCGCGCTGATCATTCCCTGGAACGCGCCGGCCGTCCTGCTCGCCCGCGCCATCGGGCCGGCGCTCGCCTGCGGCTGCACCGTCGTGGTCAAGCCGGCGGCGCAGACCACGCTGCTGACCGCCGCCTTCCTGCGCGCCCTGTCCGAGGTGCCGGGGCTGCCGCCCGGCGTCTGCAACATGGTCAGCGAAACCGGGCACGCCGCGTCGGCCCGGCTGGTCGAGTCTCCCCTGGTGGACGTGCTGAGCTTCACCGGGTCGACCGCAACCGGCAAGCGGATCATGGCCACCGCCGCCGAGACCATGAAGAAGCTGTCGCTGGAGCTGGGCGGCAAGAGCTGCTGCGTGGTCTTTCCCGACGCCGACATCGCCGCCACAGCGGCCCGCATCGCCGCCGCCGCCACCATCATCTCCGGGCAGCAATGCACCGCCGCCCGCCGGGTGCTGGTCCATGGCTCCGTTTACGACGCGATGAAGGAGCAGCTTCGCGCGGCGCTGGCGTCCATCGCCGTCGGCGACGGCATGAATCCGGCCATGGGCATGGGGCCGCTGATCGACACGGCGGCGCGCGCCCAGGTCCAGGGTCAGGCGGAGCGCGCCTTCGACCTGTGCGACGAGGTGGTCCTGCGCGGCGGCGTGCCGGACGGACTGCCGGCGGCCGGCGCCTTCCTCACCCCGTCGCTGGTCGCGCACGGCGACACCGCCGCCTTCTTCTGCCAGGAGGAAATCTTCGGTCCCTTCCTGGTGCTGGAGCGCTTCGAGGACGAGGCCGAAGCGGTGGCGAAGGCCAACCACACGGTGTTCGGGCTGTCGGCCAGCGTCTGGACGACGGACGGCGCGCGCGCCCTGCGCATCGCCCGCGCCCTGCGCAACGGCACCGTCTGGATCAACGACCACAACCGCCTCTTCGCCGAGGCCGAGACCGGCGGCTACCGCCAGAGCGGGCTCGGCCGGCTGCACGGCTACGACGCCTTCGCCGACTTCACCGAACTCAAGCACATCTGCCAGAGCGTCGGCCGGGTTTCGTAACTCCGGGACGCCGGACGACCGGCCCGCCTCCGCCGGTTCCGGCGGGCCGGTTGTCCCACCACGACGCTCCGGGCCAGGACACTCTGGGACCGAGCGTTCGGCCATGGGATGGCCGCGGTTTCCTTCGCGTTCGTGACGCGACCGTCCGCTTGACCGCCGTCAAGGATAGTCGCACCAAATCAGTCAACTTTCTCCGGCATGGCGCACGGCCAACGCCGCTCAAGGCCCCTCCGTTCCACGAAGGTTTGCCTCGGGGGCCTGACCCAGGAGAAACGAACGCATGACGGAACGCTTCACCAAAGCGGCCGCCCGAAACATCTTTTACGGCGGATCGCTCTTCTTCTTCGCCGCCTTCGTCTCGCTGACGGCGGCAAGCCACATCTACGTCGTCAACACCGGAACCGACAGCAAGGGGCTGACCGACAGCGTCGCCCGCGGCAAGCATGTGTGGGAGAAGAACTCCTGCATCAACTGCCACACGCTGCTGGGCGAGGGCGCCTACTTCGCGCCGGAGCTGGGCAATGTCTGGATCCGCTACGGCGGCGACAAGGACCCCGAGGGGGCGCGCGCCGCCCTGGCCGGCTGGATGGCCGCCCAGCCCAGCGGCATCGAGGGCCGCCGCCAGATGCCGCAGTTCCACCTGACGGAGCAGGAGGTCAACGACCTCGCCGCCTTCCTGGAGTGGACCAGCCGCATCAACACCCAGAACTGGCCGCCCAAGATTTCCGGCTGACGAAGGACGAAAGGCCATGAAATACGAATCCCAAAAGGTCGCGCTGCCCTACTTCTACGGCGCGCTGGCCCTGTTCGGCGTTCAGCTCCTGGTCGGCCTGCTGGCCGGCACGGTCTATGTGCTGCCCAACGTCCTGTCGGAACTGCTGCCCTTCAACATCCTGCGGATGATCCACACGAACGCGCTGATCGTCTGGCTTCTGATGGGCTTCTTCGGCGCCGCCTACTATCTGATCCCGGAAGAGGCGGAGCGCGAGCTGCACAGCCCGAAGCTGGCCTACATCCAGTTCGGCCTGTTCATGTTCGGCGCGCTGGCCGCCGTCGTCGGCTACGTCTTCCGCATCCATGAGGGGCGGGAGTTCCTGGAACAGCCGACGTGGATCAAGGTCGCCATCGTCGTCGTCGCGCTGATGTTCCTCTACAACATCTCCATGACGGTGCTGAAGGGCCGGCGGACGGTCATCACCAACATCCTGGTGATGGGGCTGTGGGGCATCGCGATCTTCTTCCTGTTCTCCTTCTACAACCCGACCAACCTCGCGCTGGACAAGATGTACTGGTGGTACGTCGTCCATCTCTGGGTCGAGGGCGTGTGGGAGCTGGTGATGGCCTCGATCCTCGCCTTCCTGATGATCAAGATGACCGGCGTCGACCGCGAGATCGTCGAGAAGTGGCTCTACGCCATCGTCGGGCTGGCCCTCTTCTCCGGTCTGCTGGGCACCGGGCACCATTACTACTGGATCGGCACGCCGGGCTACTGGCAGTGGATCGGCTCGCTGTTCTCGACGCTGGAGGTCGCCCCCTTCTTCTTCATGGTCGTCTTCGCGGTGAAGATGGTGCTGAAGGGCGGGCGCGATCACCCGAACAAGGCCGCCCTGCTGTGGTCGGTCGGCTGCGCGGTGACGGCCTTCTTCGGGGCCGGCGTCTGGGGCTTCCTGCACACACTGTCCTGGGTCAACTACTACACCCACGGCACGCAGGTGACGGCGGCGCACGGGCATCTCGCCTTCTTCGGCGCCTATGTGATGATCAACCTCGCCATCTTCAGCTACGCCATGCCGCATCTGCGCGGCGTCGCGCCCTACCACCAGACCCTCAACAAGGCCAGCTTCTGGCTGATGACCGGCGGCATGACGGTGATGACCTTCGCCCTGACCTTCGCCGGGGTCGTGCAGGTCCACCTGCAGCGCGTGATGGGCATGGACTACATGACCGTCCAGGCGGAGATCGCCCCCTTCTACTGGGTGCGTCTGGCCGCCGGTGCGGCGGTGTTCATCGGCGCCGCCCTCTATCTCTACGCTCTGCTCGGGCCGGTGCCCGCGTCTCGCAAGACCACCGGGATCGGCGCGGCCGTCCAGCCCGCCGAGTGATCAGGGCCTTCCCCTCCTCCGCACGCCGGGGGAGGGGGCCTCTCTTTTCCGCCTTCCGTTTTCGCCTTTCGCTTTCGAGGAGACCCCCATGACCCGCAGCGCCCTGAAGGCCGTCGCGGACGACCTCGACATTCCCTACTACAAGGCCGTCGGCGACGAGTGCGAGCTGTTCGAGCACGCCTTCCGCCACCGCCTGCCGCTGTTGCTGAAGGGGCCGACCGGCTGCGGCAAGACGCGCTTCGTCTCGCACATGGCCGCCCGGCTGGGGCGCCCCCTCTACACCGTGTCCTGCCACGACGACCTGACCGCCGCCGACCTGACCGGGCGTTACTTGCTGAAGGGCGGCGACACGGTATGGGCGGACGGCCCGCTGACCCGCGCCGTGCGCGAGGGCGCCGTCTGCTACCTCGACGAGGTGGTGGAGGCCCGCAAGGATGTGACCGTCGTGCTCCACCCGCTGACCGACGACCGCCGCCTGCTGCCGCTCGACCGCACGGGGGAACTGCTGGAGGCGCCGGACGATTTCATGCTGGTCGTCTCCTACAACCCCGGCTACCAGAACGTCCTGAAGGCGCTGAAGCCCAGCACGCGCCAGCGTTTCCTCGCCATCGAATTCGACTTCCCGGCTCCGGAGGACGAGGCCGCCATCGTCGCCCGTGAAAGCGGCCTGCCGGAGGGGCGCGTCGCCCCGCTGGTCCGTTTGGCCGGCGCGCTGCGCGCCCTGAAGGGCCAGGACCTGGAGGAAGGCGTCTCCACCCGCCTACTCGTCTATTGCGCCACGCTGATCCGCTCCGGCGTCAAGCCCGAGCGGGCCATCCGCACCGCGCTGATCGAACCGCTGACCGACGACGCCGACGTGCGGCAGGCGCTGCTGCGCGTCGCCGACATCGCCCTCGGGTAAGCGAAACAAGGAAATCGGACCATGCTGTCGCTGCTCGAGCCCGAGGAGTTCATCGGCCGCCACTGGCACCGTCTGGTCGGCGGCCGGTCGAGCCTGCCGCACCATCCGGACGCCGCGGTGACGCTGGAGGCGATCCGGCCCCGGCTGGCGGTGTTCTTCCGCGGGCTGGGCGGTGACCGGGGCGTGCGGCTGGCCGCCGCCGCGCGGGCGTCCTCGGGCCATCGGCTGTCGCTGCTGGAGCGCATCGGCCTCGGCACCGAGCGTCTGGAACGGCCGGCGCTGGACGGCGACGTGCTGCAGTTGCCGGCCCTGCTCGACGTGTTTCCCGACGCGGCGTTGAACGAGCGGCTCTACGAATGGCTGGCCGCCTATTTCGCCCACGCCGAGGCCGACGGCGAGGCCCCCGCTGACCCGCTGCGGGCTGATGTGCGGGCGTTGCGGCAGGCCCATGCGACCACCGTGCGGGTCCTCGCGCGCTGGCCGGGGCTGGCCCGCCTGCACGGTGAGCTGTGCGCGGCGCTGATCGCCGTGCGGCCCCGGCGCTCCCTGCCGAAGGACGAGGCGATGGTGGAGGCGGCGGTGCTGGCTTTGCTGGGGGCCGGCGACGGCGGTGAGGTGCTGGACGCTGCGGTTCCCCTGGACCGCTTCACCGCTCCGGCCGGCTACCGGCCGTTCCTGCCGGTGCCGCTGTGGGGCGAGGTGTCGGGGCCCGCGCGCTCCGGCGCGCGCCCCGCTTCCGATGCCACCGCCGAGGACGGGGCGGCCCCCGCCGCCGAAGGCGACGGCCAGCGCCGCAAGGCGACGCGGCGCGACAGCGATCAGGTGCAGCGCGAGGACCCGCTGATCCTGAACCGCTTCGAGAAGATCTTCGGTCTGGCGGAGATGATGAACATCCCCCGCCCGGTCGATGACGACGACGAGGACGCCGCCCGGCAGGCCGCCGACGACATGGAGGAGATCGCGCTGGCCCAGCATCAGCGCAAGCCCTCGACCCGCCTCAAGCTCGATCTCGATCTGGCGCCCGCCGCCGTGGACGCGGCGCCGCTGACGGCGGTGCTGACCTACCCGGAATGGGACCACCGCCGCCGCGCCTATCACCCGGCCCATTGCCGCGTCGTCGCCGAACCGGCGCCGGAGGACGGCGAGGACTGGGCGCCCGACGAGGCGGCGCAGCGCCGCATCCGGCAGGTGCGCCGCCAGTTCGAGGCCTTGCGCCCCAAGCGCATGGTCTTCACCGGCCAGCCGGACGGCGACGATCTCGACCTCACCGCCCTGGTGCGCCGCTGCGCCGACCAGCAGGCGGGCGGGGCGGGCAGCGACCGCGTCTATCAGGCGGCGCGCAACGCGGCGCGCGATCTGGCGGTGGCGGTCCTGGTCGACACCTCGTTGTCGACCGACGGCTGGGTCGACGGGCACCGCGTGCTGGACGTCGAGAAAGAGGCCCTGCTGGCCTTGTCCAACGGGCTGAACGCCTGCGGCGACCCGCACGCCATCTTCGCCTTCACATCGAAGAAGCGCGACTGGGTGCGGGTGCAGACGGTCAAGGAATTCGACGAGCCCCTGAACGCCCGCGTGCAGCGCCGGATCCAGGCGCTGAAGCCCGGCCATTACACGCGCATGGGGGCGGCGCTGCGCCACACCGCCGCCCGTCTGGCGGAGCGGCCCAACCGCCACCGCCTGCTGATCCTGCTGTCGGACGGCAAGCCCAACGACGTGGATCATTACGAGGGGCGCTACGGCATCGAGGACACCCGTGTGGCGATCCAGGAGGCCCGCCGCCAGGGCATCGCCCTGTTCGGCATCACCGTCGACGCCGAGGCCCGCGATTATTTCCCCTACCTGTTCGGCCGGGGCGGGCACGCGATCTTCCCGCAGGTGACGCATCTGACCAAGGCGCTGCCGGCGCTCTACCGGCAGGTGGTGGGGTAAGGCCCCCTGGCACCGGCCGACCGCCGCGTGCGTCACCGTGAGGGCAGGCGCCGGTGCAGCCGGGATTGGGACGCGTCGTCAGGCCGTTCCGCATTCCGCAAGGCCGGAGCCGGTTTCTGGGCGGTCGACCGGGTGGAGGTGCCGCGCACGCGGCGCCACGCCAGCAGCGCGAACAGGGCGCCCGTCGCCAGGGCGGTCAGGTCGATGCCGGCTATTCCCCACAGCCCGCGCGCCAGCGTCACCCCGAGATGGGCCTCGCTGGTCAGGGCGTTGAGCAACGGCAGGGCGGTCCACAGCAGCGCCGCCGCCGCCAGCTGCTCACCCCAGGCCCGCTGAACGCCGCGCAGCGCCGGGTGCAGGGCCGCCAGAAACCACGCTGCGAAGAAGACGAGGGCTTCTGTCGTCTCCCGCCCGGCCAGCCCGGCGGGCAGCAGCCGGTTGGCCCAGAAATACGCGGCGATGGCGATGGGCAGCCCGACCATCACCGCCAGATTGGCGCCGTCGGCCAGCCGCAGGCCGAAGGAGGGGACCGTCTCGCGCTTGCGCCGCTTGATGATCCAATAGACCTGCCCGGTGCCGATCATCGCGGTGCCGGCCAGCCCGCACAGGATCATCGCCAGCCGCAGCGGCGTGTCGGCGAAGCGCATCATGTGCAGGCCATAGGCGCCGGCCCGCGTCGCCGCCGCTCCGCCCGTCCCGTCCCAGACCGTGCGCACCGCGCCGGTCGTGCCGTCGAACAGGATGGCTTCCGGCGTGATCACCACCCGGTCGGAATCGGTGCGCTTGAGAAGGATGGTGGCGGCGGCGTCGCCCGGGTTGTCGATGACGATCCACCCCGGCCGCCCGCCGTCCCAGCGCCGCGCCGCCTCGGCCAGCAGCGGTTCGATGGCGGTGAGCGGGGCGGCCCGTCCCGCGGCCGGCGGCGGCGGTGGTTCGGCATAGACCGCCGTGTTGAAGGCCGCGGGCCGGTCGCCGAAGGCCGCCTGAAGACCCCAGGGCATGTAGAGCAGCATCAGCGGCACCAGCCCGGTCACCGTGATCAGCGCGTGGTAGGGCAGCACGATGATGCCCAGGGCGTTGTGGACGTCCATCCACAGCCGCGTGCGCGACCGTCCGGGGCGGACGGTGAAGAAGTCCCAGAAGACCCGCCGGTGGATGACGAAGCCGGTGATCAGCGCCACCAGCAGGGCCACCCCGGCGGCGCCGATCAGATAGCGCCCCACCAGGCCGGGAACGCGCAGGTCGAAGTGGAAGTAGTAGAGGAAGTCGCCGCCGAAGGTCGCCCGCGCCTGCACCGGGCGGCCGTCGTCCGGCTCCAGCCACAGCTTGCGGAAGGCGGGCTGTATCCCCGGCGGGTTGTAGACGTAGACCTGGGTCGCGGTCCGCCGCTCGTCGGGCATGGTGATCAGCCAGCGGCGCGCCTGCGGCGCCTCGCGCCACAGACTGGCGATCGCCGCCGCCGCCGCGTCGGGGCTGTCGGTCGCCTCGACCCGCTCGGGCTGCATCCAGCGGGTGATCTCGAAGCGGGCGTAGGCGGTGGTTCCGGTCAGGAAGACGCAGAACAGCAGCCAACCCACCACCAGCCCGCCCCAATTGTGCAGCCACGTCATCGACAGGCGGAAACTGCCGTTCATACCCCGGCTCCCGTCATGCTTTTCAACAGTGAGACCGCCGCCCAGACCGCGGCCGTCAGGCCGGCGGTCCAGGCCAGGGCGCGCCGGGCGCTGGCCGCGGCGAACACCATCACCACGGTCAGGACGCAGGGCAGCAGCGCCGCCATGGTGGCGGTCAGCACCGCCTCCGCCCGGTCCTGCACCGCCGGCAGCGCCAGGGACAGCGCCGCCGCCGTTCCCGCCGCCAGGGCGTAGCCGCCGCCGACGGCGGTCACGACCCGCAGCGCGATCTCGGTCTTTCGCGTCACCAGGAATACTTCAGCGAGCCGATCACGGTGCGGCGCAGGCCGTAGTAGCAGTTGGTCGCCCGCGAGCAGGCCGCGACATACTCCTTGTCGAAGAGGTTGTTGGCGTTGATCGCCGCCTGCACGCCCTGAAGCTGCGGGCTCAGGTAGGACAGGTCGTAGCGCAGCGCGGCGTCGACCAGCGTGTGGGACGGCACCTTGAAGCTGTTGGCCGGATCGCCGTAGGTGAAGCCGACGTAGCGCAGGCCGAGCCCGCCGCCCAGGCCGGCCAACGGGCCGTCCTGCACCGTGTAGTCGCCCCAGGCGGCCGCCGAATGGGTCGGCACGGCGACCGGCCGCTTGCCGCGGTCGGCGCCGTTGCTCTTGGTCACCTCGGCGTCGAGGAAGGTGTAGCTGGCCACCGCGTTCAGTCCGGCGCCAAGGCTGACGCGCGCCTCCGCCTCGAAGCCGCGCGAGCGGACCTCGCCGGTCTGGATGTTGTAGTTGGTGTGCAGCGGGTCGGCGGTGGTGACGTTCTGCTGGGTGATGGTGAAGGCCGACAGGGTGAACAGGCTGCCGGAGCCCGGCGGCTCGTATTTCAGCCCGGCCTCGTACTGCTGGCCGGTGGTCGGCTCGAACGGGTTGCCGAAGAAATCACTGCCGGAGGTCGGCTCGAAGGATTCCGAATAGCTGGCGTAGGGCGCCAGACCGTTGTCGAACAGGTAGAGCGCCCCGACGCGGCCGGTGAAGGCGTCGTCCTGCTGCGACGTCCGCCCCTGGTTCAGCCGGTTGCGCTGCTGCGTCTCGGCCCAGTCCTTGCGCCCGCCCAGCAGGACGGCGAGGCCACCCCATTTGATCTGGTCCTGGGCGTAGACGCCGGTCTGGGTGATGCGGGTGGCGGTGCTCTGGTAGATCGGCGGGGTGGCGATCGGCAGCCCGTAGACCGGGTTGAACAGGTCGAGGTTCGGCGCCACCGCCTGCCCGCGCAGCGTGTCGCTCCGCAGCCGCTGGTGATCGACGCCGGCCAGCACGGTGTGGCGCAGCGGGCCGGTGTCGACCTTCACCTGGACCTGGTTGTCGACGGTCAGGTCGTAGGCGCGCTCGCGGGCCGAGAAGCTGGTGCGCCGCGTGGTGCGCTGGTCGGGCAGCAGGCCGGACGCGTAGACCTGCTTGAGGTCGAGGTCGTTGTGCAGGTAGCGGGCGTTCTGGCGCACCGTCCAGCGCTCGTCGAACCGGTGTTCGAAGCGATAGCCGACGCTCATGGTCTTGCGGTCCCAGTCGTTGAAGTTGGGATCGCCCGTGAAGAGCTTGGTCGGCAACTTGCCGTTGGGGTTGGGCAGCACGGTGCCCTGGGCCGGCAGGTAGTTCAGCGGCGAATCGTCGTAATTGTCACGCTGGTAGAGGCCGATCAGGGTCAGGCTGGTGTCGTCGGTCGGCCGGATGGTCACGGTCGGGGCGGCGGCCAGCCGGCGGCGCTCGGCGATGTCGGTCTGGGTGTCGCTGTCCAGCGCGACGCCGGCGAAGCGGTAGGAGAGCCGACCGTCGCCGGTCACGTCGCCGCCGATGTCCAGCGCGGCCTGCTTGCGGCCCTGGTTGCCGGTTTGCAGCAGGATCTCATGCCGGGCGTCGGGGGAGGGCTGCTTGGTCACCATGTTGACCAGACCGCCGGGGCTGGTCTGCCCGAACAGCACCGAGGCCGGGCCCTTCAGCACCTCGACCCGCTCGAACAGGTAGGGGTCGATGCCGGAGGTCAGGAAGCCGCTGCCCTTCAGCCGCAGCCCGTCGAGATACTCGTTGAAGGACACGCCGGTGGTGCCGTTGCCGCCGAAGCCGCGCACCGAGATGCCGTCGCCGCCGAAGGAGGAGGAACCGCCGTTGCGGGCGGTGGTGACGCCGGAGGTGTAGTTCAGGACGTCGGCCAGACTGCGCGCCGCCTGGGCGTCCATCTGGTCGCGGGTGACGACGGAGATCGACTGCGGCGTTTCCAGGATCGGCGTGTCGGTCTTGGTGGCGGTGGCGCTCTGGCGCGCGGCGTAGCCCATGACCGGGCCGGTCGCCCGCTCGCGCGTGCCCTCGACGGTCACCGGGTCCAGCACCGTCTCGCCGGCTTGCTGCCGCGACAGCACGGCGCGGCCGGGGCCGGTCATCTGGTACGACACGCCGGTGCCGGACAGCAGGCGGCGCAGCGCCTCGTCGGCGCTCATGGTGCCCGACACGCCGGGCGAGGTCAGGCCGCGCGCCACCTCGGCCGGGAAGCCGACCTCCCAGCCGCTGGCCGTGCTGAAGGCGTTGAGGGCCGTCACCAGCCCCTGCGGGGCGATGTCGAAGCGCTGCCCCGTCACTTGCCCGCCCATCGGCCCAGACGCTTGGGCCACCTGCCCGCCGGTCGTCGCCGGCGCCGCCAGGGCGGTGCTTCCCGCCGCCACACCCAATCCGGCCACCGCCGACGACAGCAGCGCCGCCCGCAGCAGGGCCGTCCCCCGACGCCCCCCCCGCGCACCCCGATCCATCATCCCCGCACCCATCGTAACGCTTTCCCCATGATCGCGACGTATCGACCGGCCGGAGCACGCCGCTTGTTGCAATTGCGACGCATTCCTAATAGCCGTGCCGACCTGACGTTCGGGCATCGTGAAAAGCGGAAATTTTTTTTTGGAGAGGTTTCGCGGGCTGGAAAAGCCGGTGGCCTCAGGGGCGTGGCCTCAGGGGCGCGGGCGCAGGATCAGCAGGGCGTCGGACACCCGCAGCGTCTCGGCCCGCACCAGCCCGGCCAGGGCGGTCGCCGTCCGCACCGGATCGTCCAGCCGGTAATTGCCGGTGATCCGGCGGTCGGCGAGGGAGTCGGGAACCAGGATCAGCCCCGGATAATAGCGGTCCAGCTCATCCAGAACCTCGCCCAGGGGGCGGTCCTCGAAGACCAGCCGGCCATCGACCCAGCCGAGCGCCGCGGAGAGGTCGGCGGGGTGCTCCGCGCCGACGCCCGACGCCGTGACCACCACCTCCTCGCCCGCGCGCAGCCGCACGGCGGGGCCGCCGGACCGCGCCACATCCACGGTGCCGTGGCGCACCGTCACCGTCACCCGGTCGTCGAGGTAACGGACGGCGAAGGCGGTGCCGACCACGGTCACCACGGCGGGACCGGCCGCGACCCGGAAAGGACGGGCGGAGTCGGGCGTCACCTCGAAGAAGGCGGCCCCGCGCAGCAGCCGGGTCCGCCGCTCGCCCCCCTCGACGTCGGTGGCGAGCGCCGTCCCGGTGTCCATCAGCACCCGCGATCCGTCGGCCAGTTGCAGACGCTCCTGCACGCCGGTCGCGGTGCGGTGGTCGGCCTGCAGGCGCAGCGGCAGGTCGGCGGCCAGACCGAGACCGACCGCCACCAGGAGGCCCGCCGCCCACGCCATCGCCCGGCGCGCCAGCGGCCGGAAACGGCGTGGCTGCCGGAGCGGAGCGGTGGGCGCGTGGCGGCGGGGCGGGCTGTCCGGAACGGCGGTGGCCGAAGCCGCCGTGACCGCCAGCGCTTCGCTGAGGAGGGGCGAGGCCCACATGTCCTGCGCCAGGGCCCAGGCGCGGGCGTTGCGGGGATCGGCGGCGCACCAGTCGGCGCAGGCCCGCCGGCATTCCTCTCCCGCGTCCTCCGCCTGCAGACGGATGAACCAGTCGATCGCCTGTTCCAGCGGTAAGGAGGGGTCGGTGTCGTCAGGCGTGGAGGGAGGCATGGGCGTCGCGGGTGGTGCCGTCACGGTTTGTCTCTTTGTAAGACGTTCGGACCGGCGGAAACCCGCAATCCTTCCCGGTCGAGCCGGGCGAAAATCTCCAGGCAGGCCAGCAGGGCGGACTTCAGGTCCTTCTGCACGGTGCTGACCGAGACGTCGAGCCGCTCGGCGATCTGCGCGTGGGACAGCCCCTCCATCCGGTTCAGCAGAAGAATGCGGCGCTGCCGCTCCGACAGGGTCGCCAGCGCGGCGTTCATCCGGGCCAGCCGCTGGCGGTCGCCGGCCTGGGTTTCCGGAGAGGGCAGGGGGGCGGCGATCTCCTCCATCCCCTCGGCGGTCACGTCCTGCACCACCACCCCGGCGAGCCGGCGCTCCCGCCGCAGATGGTCGAAGGCCAGATTGCGCGCCGTCTGGAACAGGAAGGGCAGGGGATGGTCCACCGGCCGGTCGCGTTCCGCCGCCCTCACCTTGAGATAGGCCTCGTGCGCCAGATCCTCGGCGGTGGCGGCGCTGCCGACCATGCGGGAGAGCAGGCGGACCAGCGTGCCCCGGTGCCCCATGAAAACCGTGTCGAGCGACGGCTTGACGGTGTCAGCCATGCACCACCGGACGGGGAACCGGCGCCTTCACGCGGTGCGGATCGGGCCTGCGATGCGGATCGGGCATGGCGTCGCCCCGTTGCTCCACGGAAAAGCGGCGTGGCCGCGCCATGACCGGCTCATGGCGGCGGCAATATACTTAGAATGCGTATTATTCGCAATGATATGTTCCGCCTGTGGAACCGCCGCGCACCGGGGCACGGCGGTTCCCTGTGGGTCAGCGGGCCAGCTCGAAGCGGATCGGCTGCGCGCCCTGCCACAGGGTGCGCTTGCCGAGTTCGGCCAGATTCTCCAGCCCGTCGGTGATGGTGATGAAGTGGTTGCCGGCGAGCTGGCCCATCTTGCTGGAGAACTGCACGCCGCCGTAGGCCAGCAGGATCTCGGTCTCGCTGATGCCGCCCGGATAGAGAATGATCTGGCCCGGCGCCGGGTGGCTGGTGTGGTTCTCGTAGCCGAGGCCGAAATCGGTGTCGCCCAGCGGAATCCACACGCCTTCGCCGCTCCAGCGGACATGGACGATCTGGCCCTCGTAGGGC
Organism: Azospirillum brasilense; assembly: GCF_007827815.1. Classification (GTDB taxonomy): domain Bacteria; phylum Pseudomonadota; class Alphaproteobacteria; order Azospirillales; family Azospirillaceae; genus Azospirillum; species Azospirillum brasilense_C. Next base: position 339,577 of record NZ_VITH01000006.1, on the reverse strand, counting down.
AGCAGGCTGCGGAACTTGGCGCAGGTCTTCGGCGCGGCGGCCGATTCGAAGCGGGCGCCGAAGGTGAAGGGGCCGGCGGTGATGGTCAGGGCGTCCATGGTGTGGCGGTCCTCGTGTCCTGGGTTCTTATAAGGCCCCACCCTAATCCTCTCCGGCCCGGTGGGGGAGGGTTCAGGGTGGGGGAAAAGTGCTTTGTGGGGAGAATGTGCTTTCTCAGACCGCCGCCACCTTCGGCCGCGCCAGATCCGGCGTGTCGCAGCGCAGGAAGGCGCCCCGGCCGGGCTGCGCCACGCAGGCGCCGCCCTCCACCACGACCTCGCCGCGCGACAGCACGGTTTCCGGCCAGCCGGTCACCTCAAGCCCCTCGTAGGGGGTGTAGTCGACGTTGTGGTGCAGCATGGCGTTGGTGATGGTGACCTTGCGGTCCGGGTCGTAGATCACGATGTCGGCGTCGGCGCCGATGGCGAGGCTGCCCTTGCGCGGGTGCAGGCCGTACATCTTGGCCGGGTTGGTCGAGGACAGCTCGACGAAGCGCTGGAGGCTGATGCGGCCCTTCTTGACGCCTTCCGAGAACAGGATCGGCAGGCGCGTCTCGATGCCCGGCACGCCGTTGGGGATCCAGTTGAAGGGCGTGTTGGCGCCGTGCAGCATCTTGCCCTTGGGGTCCTGGTAGCGGAACGGCGCGTGGTCGGACGACACGATGTGAAAGGTGCCGCCGGCCAGCGCGTCCCAGACCGCCGCCTGGTTGGCCTTGTCGCGCGGCGGCGGGCTGCAGATGCACTTGGCCCCCTCCATCCCGTGGCCGTGCAGGTCGTGCTCGGTCAGCACCATGTATTGCGGGCAGGTCTCGGCGTAGATGCGCATGCCGCGGCCCTGCGCCCAGTGGATCTGCTCGATCGCCTCGCGGCCCGAGACATGGACGATCAGAATCGGCACGTCGGCCAGTTCAGCCATGGCGATGGCGCGGTGGGTCGCCTCGCGCTCCACCAGCATCGGCCGGGAATCGGCGTGGTAGCGCGGCGCGGTGTGGCCGGCGGCGAGCAGCTTGTCGGTCAGCCAGCCGATGAAGTCGGCGTTCTCGGCGTGGATCATCGCCATGGCGCCGTCGCGCCGGGCGACGCTCAGCAGCTCCAGCACCTGCCGGTCGTTCAGCTTCATGTCGTCGTAGGTCATGTAGATCTTGAACGACGTGTAGCCGTCATGGATCAGCGCCGGCAGGTCCTGGCCGAGGAGCTGGTCGGTCGGGTCGCTGACGATGAGGTGGAAGGCGTAGTCGATCACCGCCTTGCCGTCGGCCCGCCGGTGGTAGTCGGTCACCGCGTCGCGCAGCGACTGGCCCTTGAACTGGCAGGCGAAGGGGATGACCGTCGTGGTGCCGCCGCAGGCCGCCGAGCGCGTGCCCGTCTCGAAATCGTCGGCCGACTGCGAACCGTCGCTGGTCGGCTGGTCGAGGTGGCAATGGCCGTCGACGCCGCCGGGCAGCACCAGCTTGCCGGTCGCGTCGATCTCGCGGGCGCCCGGCCCGAGCCCGGTGCCGATGGCGGCGATGCGGCCGCCGATCACGCCGAGGTCGGCGGCGAACACGTCGGACGCGGTGGCCAACGTGCCATGGCGGATCACGGTGTCGAACTGCGGCATGGAACTCTCCTTGGTCCTTGAAGGGCGGTCCTTTAAGGGACGGTTCTTGCGGTGACCGGAATCACAGGAAATAGCCGCCCGGGTTGGCCTCGGCGGCGATGGCGCGGCGGGCGTCGTCCTGGAGGTTGCGCAGATGCGCCAGCATGGCGGCCGTGGCCGCGGCGGCGTCGCGCCGCTCGACCGCCTCCAGCACCGCGCGGTGCTCCGTGTCGATCTCGCCCTTGCGGTGGAAGGCGCTGGAGATGCGGAACAGGCGGGCGACGACGCGCATCCGCGTGATGGTCTCGGCCAGCGTCGCGTTGCCGCTGACGCGGGCGAAGAAGCTGTGGAAGTGGTTGTCGTAGAGCCAGTGCTGCATGTCGTCCTCGCTGCCGTTCAGCGATTCGAGCCCGCGCCGCAGCTCGGCGAGGTCGGCGTCGCCGACCAGCGGCACCGCCGTCGCGATGGCGTGGCACTCCAGCAGCTCGCGCATCTGCATGCACTCGAAGAACTCGCGGGCCGAGACGACGCGGACGCGGTAGCTGCGCTCGCTGGTGCGCTCCAGCAGCCCCTCGCCGACCAGCCGGACCAGCGCTTCGCGCATCGGCGTGCGCGACACGCTCAGCCGCTCGGCCAGCCGCCCCTCCGGCACCTCGGCGCCACCGGGGATCTGGCGGCTGAGGATCAGCTCGCGCAAATGCCCGTAGGTCTGGTCGCCGAGGTTGGCGGGCCGGGGGAACAGCGGGTCGGGCGGGGGAGGGGTCATGAGCGCAGCCTCACTGGCCGTCGACGATCGCGATGTTGCGGTAGGCGCGGCCGAAATGGCGCTCGATGCGGCGCTGGACGATGTCCCACAGCGAGGTCATCAGCAGATAGTAGAGGGCGGCCACCGTGAACAGCTCCAGCACCATGAAGCGTTCCTGGATGAGCAGCTGGGTGCTGCGCAGCAGCTCCTCCATCGAAATGACGGAGGTGACCGAGGTCGTCTTCAGCAGCCCGTTCACGCTGTTGCCGAGCGCCGGGATGATGATGCGGATGGCCTGCGGCAGCACGATGTAGACCATCACCTGGGCCGAGTTCAGGCCGAGCGCGCGGCCGGCGTTGCTCTGCCCGGCGGCGACGCCGAGGATACCGCCGCGGATGATCTCGGCCAGATAGGCGGCCTCGTTGAGGATCAGGCCGATCAGCGCGGATTCCGTCACCGACAGCTTGATGCCGATCTGCGGCAGGCCGGTGTAGATGATGATGAGCTGGACCAGCAGCGGCGTGCCGCGGAACACCCAGATGTAGGCCTGCGCCGCCGCCGACACCCAGCGGTAGGGCGACAGCCGCAGCAGCGCCAGCAGGCAGCCGACCACGAGACCGCCGGCGATGCCCGCCAGCGTCAGCCACAGGGTCGTGATCGCTCCGCTGAGCAGGTAACCGTTGAACAGGTAGTCGAAGAAGCCGTCCCAGTTCCAGCCGCTGGTCATTCCGTCAACCTTTCGCTCTTATCCGTCGCGCGGGCGGCGGCCGGGACGCGCCCCGCCGCCGCCCGCACCCACTCACATGCCCGGGCCGTTGACCTTGAAGGCGCCGTCGTTGGGCAGCAGGCCGTACTCCTCCATCAGGGCCTTGTAGGAGCCGTCCTTCTGCATGTCGTTGAGGACGGCCACCACCGCCTCGCTCAGCGCCTTGCTCTTCATCGCCAGGGCGACCGGGGTGGGGAACAGGCCGTGCAGGGCGCGGTCGAAGTCGCCGCGCTTGCTGTATTCGGCCGCCGTCGGGTCGATGGCCACCGACGCCTCGGTCTGGCCGGCGCGCAGCGCCTGATAGGCCGTGGCGAAGTTGTCGAAGGTCTTGATCTCGATCGGCTTCAGCCCCTTGGCGACAATCATCTTGTCGAGTTCGCGGAGCTTGCGCTCCTCGAAGCCGCCCAGCTCGACGCCGACCGGGCGGCCCGACAGGTCCTCCGGCTTGGTGATCTTCAGCGGGTTGCCCTTGGACACCGAGATGCTGATCGCCTGGGATTCATAGTTGATCATCGGCATCATCTTGGCCCGCTCCTCGGTCCAGAAGATGCCGGTGTTGATCAGGTCCCAGCGGCCGGCCTGGAGGCCGGGGATCATCGCCGAGAACTCGATGCGGACATATTCCGGGGTCAGGCAGAGCCGCTTGGCGATCTCGTTGCCCAGCGTGATGCGCATACCCTTCAGCTGGCCGTTGGAGTCGACGAACTGCATCGGCGGCAGGGTCGGGTTGGTCGACATCACCAGCGTGCCGGGCTTGACCAGCTCGGAATCGGCCACCGCCGGCTTGCAGGCGGTTTGGGCGGCGGCCGGCAGCGCGAACAGGGTCAGGCCGGCGGCGATCAGCAGCGTGCGAATGGTCATCGTGGTCACCTTCTGTCTTGGTTGGACGGTCCAGCACTCACACCCGGTCAGCGCCCGGCTCCGGCAACGGAGGGAGCGCCCAGGGAATTGATCAGCCCGTAAGCCGCCAGATCGGCGCGCAGGGCCTCGGCGTCGCCCGCCGGCAGCGGCAGGCGCGGCGCGCGCGGTTCGCCCACGGCCAGGCCCATCATGCCCAGCCCGGCCTTCGACGCGGCGACGTAGCGGTGGCCGCCGACCCAGCGGACGATCGGCAGCATCTTCTTGTAGAGCGCCAGCGCCTGATCCTTGTCGTTGTGGTCGGCCACCAGCTCGAACAGCCGGGCCGAATCGCGCGGGATCAGGTTGGAGCAGACGGCGACCCAGCCCTGGGCGCCAAGCCAGAAGGATTCGTAGCCGAGGATGCCGGCGAACACCGTCATGCGGTCGCCGCACAGCTCGATGATGTCGCGGACCCGCGTCACCTCCAACGTCGATTCCTTGATGTAGAGCACATTGTCGATCTCGCTCAGCCGCGCGACGATCGGCGGGGTGAGGTCGACGTTGGCGGTCGCCGGGTTGTTGTAGATCATCACCGGCAGCGAGATCGCCTCGCCGATGCGGCGGTAATGCTCGAACAGCTCGTCGGGGGTCGGGGAGCTGTAATAGGGCGGGATCACCATGATCCCGTCGGCCCCCATCCGCTCCGCTTCCTTGGCGTGGGCGACGGCGTCGCGGGTCCATTCCGCGCCGGTGCCGATCAGCACGGGCACGCGGCCCGCCGATTCTTGCACGCAGATCTCGATGACCTGGGCCCGCTCCTCCGGGGTCATCGACAGGAACTCGCCGGTGCTGCCGAGCGGGATCAGCCCGTGGATGCCCTGCTCGATCTGCCAGTTCACCAGCTTCTTGAGGGCCGGAACGTCCACAGCGCCGCCGTCGGCGGTGAAGGGGGTGATGAGAACCGTGTAGGTGCCGCGCAATGCCGTCATGGGTTCCCCCAAGCTCCTGCCTAATTTTTGACCTTGCCTAAATACTACTCGTATACTATCTGTATACAGGAATCCAGCGCATTTTGACGCACCCTCGAAATGCCGCTTCCCACCGCAATCCGGACACAGCCGCCCGCCCATGCGCCTCGACCATCCCAACGTCCGCCGCGACGGCGCCCCCATCGAGATCACCTACGACGGCGAGCGGATTCCCGCGCTGGCCGGCGAGACCGTGGCGGCCGCCCTGGCGGCGCACGGCGTCGCGGCCTACCGCCACACCCGCGACGGCGGGCGTCGCGGCCTCTATTGCGGGATGGGCGCCTGCTTCGAGTGTCTGGTGACGGTGGACGGCAAGGCGAGCCAGCGCGCCTGCCTGACCAAGGTGGCCGAGGGGCAGGTCGTCCGCTCGCAGCCGCCGGCCGGGACCGCCGCCGATCCGCTGGCCCCGCTGGTGCCGCCGCCGCAGGGCGCGGCGCCGGAGGAGCGGACGCCGGATCTGCTGGTGCTCGGCGCCGGCCCGGCCGGTCTGGCGGCGGCGGAAGCGGCGGCGCGGCGCGGCGCCGAGGTGGTCGTGCTCGACGAACGGCCGCAGAGCGGCGGCCAGTATTTCAAGCCATTGGCCCCGTCGCACCGGGCCGACCGGCCGACCGACCGCCAGTTCCGCGCCGGCCGCGCCCTGGTCGACGCGGCGCGGCTGGCCGGCGCGACGATTGTCCAGGAGGCGACGGTGTGGGGCGCCCATGCCCCCGACGAGGTCGTCGCCGTCGTCGCCGGGCGCGAGACCGTCTACCGGCCGCGCCGGCTGGTGATCGCCAGCGGCGCCTACGAACGGCCGGCGCCCTTCGCGGGCTGGACGCTGCCCGGCGTGATGACCACCGGGGCCGGGCAGACCCTGGCGCGCGCCTACCGGGTGGCGCCCGGCCGCCGGGTGGTGATCGCCGGCAACGGCCCGCTGAACCTGCAACTGGCCTGCGAACTGGTCGAGGGCGGCGTCACCGTCGCCGCCGTGCTGGAAAGCGCGCCGCGCCCGTCGCCCGCCCAGTGGCGCGCCCTGTGGACGGCCATCCGCTCGTCCCCCGGCCTGATCGGCGACGGCGCCCGCTATCTGCTGCGGCTGCGGCGCGCCGGGGTACCGGTGCTGTGGTCGCACGGGATCGTCGCGGCGGAGGGCGGGGAGCGTCTGGAGCAGGTGCGCTACGCCCCGCTCGGTGCCGACGGCGCGCCGCGGCTGGGCGAAGCCGTCTCCGTTCCCGCCGACGCGCTGTGCCTGGGCTACGGCTTCATCCCCTCCACCGAGATCGCCCGCGCGCTCGGCTGCGCCCATCGGCTGGTCGACCGCCATCTCGGCTACCTCGCCACCGAGACGGCGGAGGACGGCGCCACCAGCCTGCCCGGCGTCTTCGCGGTCGGCGACGGCGTCGATCTCGGCGGGTCGAAGGTGGCGCAGGCGCGCGGAACCCTCGCCGGGATCGTCGCCGCCGCCCAGCTCGGCTTCGTCGACACCGACCCGGAGCAGGGCCGGCGGGCGCGGACCGACCTGCGGCGGGCCGAGGGCTTCCAGGCCGCGCTGTGGTCGATCTACCAGGCACCGCCGCCGCGCCTCGACGCCGTGCCCGACGAGGCGATGCTGTGCCGCTGCGAGGAGGTCACCTTCGGGCAGGTCCGCGCCGAGATCGCCGCCGGCCACGACAGCCTCGCCGCGCTGAAGCGCAACACCCGGCTCGGCATGGGCCGCTGCCAGGGCCGCTACTGCGCCGCGACCGCCGCCCTGCTGCTGGAGCAGGCCACCGGCCGGCGGCGCGCCGCCGAGCAGTATCTGGCGCCGCGCCTGCCGGCCAAGCCGACCCCGGCCGGCGCCTTCGCCTTCGAGAAGCCGGAATGGGGCGGCCACCAGCGCGCCATCACCCCCAACCTCGCCCGCCCGCTGGAGGACGGCCCGCTGCCCGACCAGGAGGCCGAGATCCTGATCGTCGGCGGCGGCGTGGTCGGCGCCTGCCTCGCCTACTATCTGACCCAGGCCGGCCGCGACGTGCTGGTGGTCGAGCGCGGCGACACCAACCTGCAGGCCTCAGGCGCCAACGCCGGCAGCCTGCACGTCCAGCTCCTGTCCTTCGACTTCGGCGCCAAGGCCGAGGCGGGCGGCGGCCCGGCGGCGGCGACGCTGGCGCTCGGACCGCGCTCCATCGCGCTGTGGCGCGACCTGGAGCGCGCCTGCGGCGTCGATTTCGAGCTGGCCGTCACCGGCGGCCTGATGGTCGCCGACAGCCCGGCCGGCATGGACTTCCTGCGCGCCAAGGCGGCGCTGGAGCGGCGGTACGGCGTCGAGAACGCCATCATCGACGCGGCCGAGCTGCGCCGCCTCGCCCCCGCCTTGTCGGAGGAGCTGGTCGGCGCCGAATACGCCCCGCAGGAGGGCAAGATCAACCCGCTGCGCGCCACCTACGCCGTGCTGGAGCAGGCGCGCCGCCACGGCGCCCGCTTCCTGCGCGGGGTCAACGTCACCGGCATCGCCGCGGCTCCGGCGGTCGAGGGCGGCGGCTGGCGGGTGGAGACCCCGCGCTGCCGCATCCGCGCCAAGCAGATCATCAACGCCAGCGGCCCCTGGGCGCGCGAGACCGGGCGGCTGGTCGGCATCGACGTGCCGGTGCACAGCGCACCGCTGCAGATGATCGTCACCGAGCCGGCGCCCAAGCTGGTCAGCCAGCTCGTCGCCCACGCCGACCGCCATCTCAGCCTGAAGCAGGCGGTCACCGGCGGGCTGATCATCGGCGGCGCCTGGACCGCCGTCTTCGACCCGGCGCGCCGCTTCAACACGGTGTCACGCTCCAGCATCGAGGGCAACCTGTGGGTCGCTCGCCATGTGCTGCCGCAGATCGCTGGGCTGCATGTCGTGCGCGCCTGGGCGGCGATGAACATCAACATCGACGGCGCGCCGATCATCGGCCCGGTGCCCGGCCTGCCCGGATTCTTCAACACGGTGACGTCGAACGGCTACACGCTGGCCCCGGTCGTCGCCCGCATGACCGCCGACCTGCTGCTGGACGGCCGCACCGACATCGACCCGACGCCCTTCCTGCTCGACCGGTTCCGCTGACGCGTCCGCCGAACCGCCCCCGTCCTTCAACGCCCGGCGCCGCAGCGGCGCCGCCCATCCGCAAGAGAAGCCGCATGATCGCCATCGAGAACGTCAGCAAGCACTACGGCACCTTCCAGGTCCTGAAGAACTGCACGACCACCGTGCGGAAGGGGGAGGTCGTGGTGGTCTGCGGCCCCTCCGGCTCGGGCAAGTCGACGCTGATCAAGTGCGTCAACGGGCTGGAGCCCTTCCAGTCCGGCCGCATCCAGGTGGACGGCATCGACGTCGGCGGGCGGAGCACCAACATGACGGCGCTGCGCGCTCGCGTCGGCATGGTGTTCCAGAACTTCGAGCTGTTCCCCCACCTGACCATCATGCAGAACCTGACCCTGTCGCAGCGCAAGGTGCTGGGCCGCGCGACGGCGGAGGCCGAGGCCAAGGGCGAGGCGCTGCTGAGGCGGGTCGGGCTGGGCAATCAGGCGCACAAGTATCCCGGCCAGCTCTCCGGCGGGCAGCAGCAGCGCGTCGCCATCGCCCGCGCGCTGGCGATGGACCCGATCGCCATCCTGTTCGACGAGCCGACCTCCGCGCTCGACCCGGAGATGATCAACGAGGTGCTCGACGTCATGGTCGAGCTGGCCAACGAGGGCATGACGATGATCTGCGTCACCCACGAGATGGGCTTCGCCCGCAAGGTCGCCCACCGGGTGATTTTCATGGACCATGGCAGCATCATTGAGGATTGCACCAAGGCCGAGTTCTTCGAGACCCAGCGCTCGGAGCGCGCCACCCAGTTCCTCGCCAAGATTTTGCAGCATTGAAAAGGGCGCCGCGCCGCATCCCGCCATCCGGATGGATCGTCGAGAAGCTTTGCAGGACAACGATTCGTCTGCTTTGTTAGAGAGAAATCAGCGTCAGGTGGCAGGACTTGGTATGAGCACGGACATGGACGGCCCGAAAACCGCGAGCCCGGCAACCGCCGGCGTGAATCTGGCGAGCATGGCCTACCGGACCATCCTGGAGATGATCCTCGACCGCCGCATCCCCAGCGGCGAGGTGATCGTCGAGGACCGGCTGGCCACCGCGCTCAGCATCTCGCGCACGCCGATCCGCGAGGCGCTGGTCCGGCTGGCCAGCGAGGGGCTGATCCGCAAGGAGTTCAACCGCCCCTACCGGGTGCGCGAGGTCTCCAACCGCGAGTATTTCCAGAGCATGCGCCTGCGCGAGATTCTGGAGGGGGAGGCGATCGCCGCCGCCGCGTCGCGCATCGACCCGGTCCGCCTGCAGGCGGTGAAGGCCGAGATGCTGCGGCTGCGCGACGAGCCCAAGATCCGCTTCGAGGATCATTGGGCGGCCGACGAGGAGCTGCACACCTTGATCGCCGAGGCGTCCGGCAACGCCGTGCTGGCGCAGATCATCCGCGACCTGCGGGTGACCACGCGGCTGTTCGAGCTGTCCGGCCTGCCGTCGCGCATCCGTCCGGACTGCGACGAGCATCTCGACGTCATCGCTGCTTTGGAAACCGGCGACCCGGCGCAGGCCCGCGCCGCCATGGAGGGGCACATCCGCAGCCTCGCCAAGGACGTGCTCGGCGAGATCGCCAAGAGCTGAGACGCCTCAGGCCCCGCCGGCCTCGCGGAAGGCCGCCGTCAGGTCGCCGTAGAGGCGGCGGAACAGGCGGCGGCGTGGCGCCAGGGCGGCAGCCAGGGCCGGGTCCGGCTCCACGGTGTGGCGGATCTCCAGGGGCCGGCACACGGCGTCGGGCTCCTCGCCCGTCACCGCGAGGCGCGCCAGACGGGCCGCCCCGAAGGCCGGGCCGACCTCGCCCCCCACCGGGTAGTCGAGCGGCCGGCCGAGCGCGCTCGCCAGGATGCGGCCCCACAGGGCGCTGCGCGCGCCGCCGCCGATCACCAGGAACCGCTCGACGCGCCCGCCAGCTTCTTCCAGGGACTCCAGCCCATCAGCGAAGGCGAAGGCCACCCCCTCCAGCACCGCGCGGGCGAGCGCCCCGCGGTCGGTGTCGTGGGTCAGGCCGAAAAAGACGCCCTTGGCGTGCGGGTCGTTGTGCGGCGTGCGCTCCCCCGACAGGTAAGGCAGGAAGACCAGGGCGCCGGGGTCGCCGTCATAGGCTTCGGCCTCGCGCAGCAGCGCCGCCTCGTCCGCGGCGCCGGTCAGGCGGGCGGCGAAGGACAGGCAGCTCGCCGCGCTCAGCATCACCGACATCTGGTGCCAGCGGCCGGGCAGGGCGTGGCAGAAGGCGTGCACCCCGCGTTCGGGGTTGGGCGCGAAGCGGTCGCCGCTGACGAACAGCACGCCCGAGGTGCCCAGCGACAGGAAGGCGCTGCCCGGCGCCACCACCCCGACTCCCACCGCGCCGGCCGCGTTGTCCCCGGCCCCGGCCGCCACCACGGTTCCCGGCGGAACGCCCCAGTCGGCGGCGACCTCCGCCCGCAGCGCACCGGTGGGCTGGCATCCTTCGTACAGCCGCGGCATGTGCGCCTCGCCGAGCCCCGTGGCGGCCAGCAACTCGTCCGACCACGCGCGCCGGCCGACGTCCAGCCACAGCGTGCCGGCGGAATCCGACAGATCCGAAGCGTGGTCGCCGGTCATGCGCAGGCGCAGCCAGTCCTTGGGCAACAACACCTTGGCGACCGCCGTGAACAGCTCCGGCTCGTGTGCGGCGACCCACAGCAGCTTGGGCGCGGTGAAGCCGGGCATGGCGCGGTTGCCGGCGATGGCGCGCAGGGTGGGCGCGCGGCGCTCCAGCTCCGCGCATTCCGCACCACTGCGCCCGTCGTTCCACAGGATGGCCGGGCGCAGCACGCGATCCTGCCGGTCGAGCAGGGTCGCCCCGTGCATCTGCCCCGACAGGCCGATCCCCCGCACCGCCGCCATCGCGTCGGGATGGGCGGCGCGCAGGCCGGCGACGGCGCGCCCGGTGGCGGCCCACCAGTCCTCCGGGTCCTGCTCCGACCACAGCGGGTGCGGGCGGCTGACATCCAGCGGCGCGGTGGACTGGCCGACGAGGCGCTGTGCTTCGTCGACCAGCACCGCCTTGACGCCGGACGTCCCCAGGTCGATGCCGAGATACATGGAGCCTCCCCCAATCAGCCGGCGGCCTCAGACGAGGCGGTTCACCAGATTTTCCAGCATCTCCTGCCGGCCCGAGCGTGGCCGGGGATCGAGGCCGAGGCCGGCGTCCGCCGCGCCGGCCAGATCCAGCCCGCCGAGGAGCCTTTGCCCGAGAACGCCCTTCCAGCCGGCGTAGCGCTCCGCGCGCAAGTCTCGCAGCCGGCCGTCCTCGACGAGGCGCGCCCCGGCCAGCAGCGCGCGGGCCAGCGTGTCGATGCCGCCGACATGGGCGTGCAGCAGGTCGTCCGGTTCGACGCTCTGGCGCCGGATCTTGGCGTCGAAGTTGAAGCCGCCGCTGGTGAATCCGCCAGCCTCCAGGATGCGCGCCATGGGCAGCGCCAGCTCCACATGGTCGTTGGGGAACTGGTCGGTGTCCCAGCCGTTCTGCGGGTCGCCCCGGTTCATGTCGATGGAGCCGAAGACGCCCAGCGCCAGCGCCGTCGCCACCTCGTGCTCGAAGCTGTGGCCGGCCAGCGTGGCGTGGTTGACCTCGATGTTGACGGCGACCTCCCTCTCCAGCCCGTAGCGTTTCAGGAAGCCGTAGACCGTCGCCACGTCGTGGTCGTACTGGTGCTTGGTCGGCTCCATGGGCTTGGGCTCGATCAGGATGGTGCCGGTGAAGCCGATCCTGTGCTTGTGCTCGACCACCATCGTCAGGAAGCGGCCGAGCTGGTCCAGCTCCCGCGCCATGTCGGTGTTGAGCAGCGTGTCGTAGCCCTCACGCCCGCCCCACAGCACGTAATTGACGCCGCCCAGCCGGTGCGTCGCCTCCAGCGCGTCGCGCACCTGCGCCGCCGCGCAGGCGAAGACCTCCGGGTCGGGGTTGGTGGCCGCGCCGGCCATGTAGCGCGGGTGCGAGAACAGGTTGGCGGTGCCCCACAGCAGCTTGACGCCGCTGCGCTCGATGCAGCCCTGCAGCCGCTCGGTCAGGCGGGCGAAGGTCGCCTGGGTTTCCCGCAGCGAGCCCATCTCGGGCGCCACGTCGCGGTCGTGGAAGGTGAAGAAGGGCGCGCCGAGCTTCTCGAACAGCTCGAACGCCACGTCCATCTTCGCTTCGGCCAGCGCCACCGGATCGCCGCCGCCCATCCAGGGCCGGTCCAGTGTGCCGCCGCCGAACGGGTCGGAGCCGGGCCAGCAGAAGCTGTGCCAGTAGCAGACAGCGACGCGCAGATGGTCGGCCATGCGCCGGCCCAGGACCATGCGGTCGGGGTCGTACCAGCGGTAGGCGAGCGGGGTGTCGCTGTCCGGCCCTTCGTAGCGGATGCGCTCGACGCCGGTGAAATAGGCTTCGGTCATGGCAAATCCTTTCAAATCTCGACCCAGGCGGCGTCCCGGCGGCTCGATTCCACGGCGGCGTGGATGAAGCGCACGCCGCGCACGCCGTCCCGGACGGTGGGGACGAGGGCCGCCTGTTCACCGGCGGTAGCACCGCCCATGCGGGCGACGATCAGGTCGGCGGCGTCGCGGTAGATCTGGGCGAAGCCTTCCAGATAGCCTTCGGGATGGCCCGACGGGATGCGCGTGGCGTGCGCCGCCGCCCCGTCAGATCCGGGGCCGCCGCGGGTGATGGTGCGCGGCGGCTCGCCGAGCGGGCTGAAGCGCAGGTGGTTCGGCTGCTCCTGGAACCACTCCAGCCCGCCCTTGTCGCCGTAGACGCGCAGGCGCAGCCCGTTCTCGTGGCCGGGCGCCACCTGGCTGGCCCACAGCATGCCGCGCGCGCCGTCGCCGAAGCGCAGCATCATGTGCGCGTTGTCGTCGAGCCGGCGCCCCTCCACGAAGGCGGTCAGATCGGCGGCGACCCGCGTGCAGCGCAGGCCGGTGACGAACTCCGCCAGCTGGAAGGCGTGGGTGCCGATGTCGCCGACGCAGCCGGCGATGCCGCTGCGCGCCGGGTCGGTCCGCCATTCCGCCTGCTTCTGCCCGCTCTCTTCCAGCCGGGTGCTCAGCCAGTCCTGCGGGTATTCGACCTGAACGACGCGGATGGTGCCCAGGTCACCGGCCGCCACCATGGCGCGGGCCTGCCGCACCATCGGGTAGCCGGTGTAGTTGTGGGTCAGCGCAAAGACGAGGCCGCTGCGCTCCACCGCCGCCGCCAGATCCTCCGCGTCCTCCAGCGTGGTGGTCAGCGGCTTGTCGCAGATGACGTGGATGCCCGCCTCCAGGAACGCCTTGGCGGCGTCGTGGTGCAGGTGGTTGGGCGTGACGATGCTGACCACGTCGATGCCGTCGTCGCGCGCCGCCTCGGCCCGCGCCATCTCCGCGAAGCTGGCGTAGCAGCGCTCCGGCGGCAGGAACAGGTCGGCGCCGCTGGCTTGGCAGCGCTCCGGGTCCGAGGAGAGCGCCCCGGCCCGCAGCTCGTAACGGTCGTCGAGGCGCGCGGCGATGCGGTGCACCGCCCCGATGAAGGCGCCCCGCCCGCCGCCGACCATGCCCAGGCGCAGCCGGCGGTTCGGCCCGGAGGCCGTCTTCCCTTCGATGGTCATGGTTCCCTCCCGCTCAGCCGATGCCGAGCATGCGCCGGTTGGCCGAATCGTCGGTGCCGGCTCCGGCGAAGTCGTCGAAGGCCTTCTCGGTCACCCGGATGATGTGCGCGTCGATGAATTGCGCGCCTTCGGCGGCCCCCTGCTCGGGGTGCTTCATGGCGCATTCCCACTCCAGCACCGCCCAGCCGTCGAAGCCGTACTGGGTCAGCTTGGAGAAGATGCCGCCGAAATCGACCTGCCCGTCGCCCAGCGAGCGGAAGCGCCCGGCCCGGCCGATCCAGGGCTGGTAGCCGGAATAGACGCCCTGGCGCGGGGACGGGTTGAACTCCGCGTCCTTGACGTGGAACATCCTGATCCGCTCGTGATAGACGTCGATGTAGCCGAGATAGTCGAGCTGCTGCAGCACGAAGTGGCTGGGATCGTAGAGGATGTTGCAGCGCGGGTGGTTGCCGACGCGCTCCAGGAACATCTCGAAGGTGGCTCCGTCGAACAGGTCCTCGCCGGGATGGATCTCATAGCAGAGGTCCACCCCCGCCGCGTCGAAGGCGTCGAGGATCGGTCGCCAGCGCCGCGCCAGCTCGTCGAAAGCCGTTTCGATCAGCCCCGCCGGGCGCTGCGGCCAGGGGTAGACGTAGGGCCAGGCCAGCGCGCCGGAGAAGGTGACGTGCGCCGTCAGCCCCAGGTTGGCCGAGGCCTTGGCCGCCATCAGCAGCTGGTTGACCGCCCATTCCTGCCGGGCCTTCGGGTTGCCGCGCACCTCCGGTGCGGCGAAGCCGTCGAACGCCTCGTCATAGGCCGGGTGCACGGCGACGAGCTGCCCCTGGAGGTGGGTGGACAGCTCGGTGATCTGCACGCCGGCCTCGGCCAGCACGCCCTTCACCTCGTCGCAGTAGCCCTTGCTCTCCGCGGCGCGGGCGAGGTCGAACAGGCGGCCGTCCCAGGACGGGATCTGCACGCCCTTGAAGCCCAACCCGGCGGCCCAGGCGCCGATGGCCGGAAGGCTGTTGAACGGCGCCGCGTCCCCCGCGAACTGCGCGAGGAAGATCGCCGGTCCCTTGATCGTTTTCATGATGGGTCTCCCCATGAGTGTGCTGGTGTTCCCTCCACCGCCAAAGGCGGGGGAGGGCCAGGGAGGGGGCAGAGGTTCTTAGAACGGCGAGTCCGGGTAGTAGTATTTCGCGGCGTTCTCCGGGGTCACCAGTGTCGCCTCGATGATGTATTCCTTCTGGATCGGCGCCTTTTCCACCAGATGTTTGGCGGTGATCTCCATGGCCTCGGCGATCATCGCGGGCGGGTAGAGGACGTCGGCGGGGACCAGCACGTCCTTGTCCATGACGCGCTTGATCATGTCCTTCATGCCGGCGCCGCCGAGGATGAACATCTCCTTCTCGCGGCCGGCCTGCTTGACCGCCTCGATGACGCCGAGCGCGATGTCGTCGTCCTGCGCCCACACCGCGTCGATCTTCGGGAAGCGGGACAGGAAGTCCTGCATCACCTTGAAGCCGTCATCGCGGTTCCAGTTGGCGTACTGCATGCCCAGCACCTTGATCTGGGTGCCCTCGATCTCCTTCATGAAGGCGTCGACGCGCTGGTTGTCGATCACGGTCGGGATGCCGCGCAGCACCACGATGTCGCCCTTGCCGCCCATCTTCTCCTTCATGAACCGGGCGGAGACCTCGCCCATCTGCGGGTTGTTGCCGGCGACGTAGAGGTCCTGGATGGACGGGTCGGTCAGGCCGCGGTCCACCACGGTGACGAACTTGCCGGCCTGCTTGACGGCGCGCACGGGGTCGGTCATCGGCGCGGATTCGAAGGGCAGGATGACCAGCGCGTCGATCCGCTGCACCGAGACCAGATCCTCCAGGTCGTTGGCCTGACGCCCGACGTCGCGGGCGGTGACGATCACCACGTCGAGGTTCGGGTACTGCTTCTCCAGCCGCTTCTCGGCCTGCTGGGCGTGCCAGTTGAGGCCGCCGGCCCAGCCGTGCGTCGCGGCGGGGATGGACACGCCCATCTTGATCTTCTGCTGCGCCCAGCCGGCGACCGGCGCCACCATCAGGCCCGCGGCCAGCGCCGCGGCCAGACCGAAACGGAACGTCATGGTCGATTCCTCCCTCTTCGTGTTTTTTCAGCGACGCGCCGCGGTTCCCCGTTGCAGGAGCACCGCGACGATGATGATCACCCCCTGGATGGTGCCGTTCAGGTAGACGCTGATGGCGCCGGTCAGGTTGAGGATGTTGTCGATCAGCGTGAGCATGACGGCGCCCACCACCGTGCCCCAGATGCGGCCGTAGCCGCCCTTCAGCATGGTGCCGCCGATGATGACGGCGGCGATGGCCTCCAGCTCCCACAGCAGGCCCGTGGTGGCCGAGGCCGAGCCCAGCCGCGGCACGTAGATCACCACCGCGATGGCGACGCAGATGCCTTGCAGCACGAAGGCCAGCAGCTTGACCCGGTCCACGTTGATCGCCGAATAGCGCGCCACGTCCTCGCTGGAGCCGATGGCGGCGCAGTAGCGGCCGAAGCGCGTGCGGTACATGATCAGCGCGCCGATCAGCGCCACCACCGCGAAGGCCAGGATCGGGTAGGAGATGCCGAAGACGCCGCCGTAATAGACGGGCCGGTAGATCGTGCGGATCTCCGAATTCAGCGACAGCGTGCCGCCGTCGGCGATGTAGGTGACCAGGGATCGGAAGATGCCCATCGTCCCCAGCGTGACGATGAACGCCTCCATCCGGCCCTTGGTCACCAGCAGCCCGTTGACCAGCCCCGCCGCCAGCCCGAGCCCCAGCGCCACCAGGACGCCGACCAGGATGACCGGCAGTCCGGCGCCCATGGAGCCGACCAGCGCGTTCATCACCACGATCATGACGCCCGACGCGAAGGCGGCCAGGGAGCCGACCGACAGATCGATCCCGCCGGCGGTGATGACGAAGGTGGCCCCGACCGCGATGATGCCGATGAAGGCGGTGCGGGTCAGCACGTTGCCGATGTTGCCCGGGCTGAGGAACACCGGGTTGACGATGGTGCCCAGCACGATCAGCGCGGCCAGCGCCAGGAACGGCCCGTAGAGTTTCAGATCGAAGCCGGAGGAGGGCTTCCGCGCGGCCTCAGGCATGACCGACGGCGTCATGCGCGTCTCCTTTTGATGTGAAGCCCTTCAGACCATCGACCGTGCGGCCCTTCAGGCCGGTGGCGTAGCGGACGATCTCGCCCTCCTCGACCTCGTCACCCTCCAGGATGCCGGTCACCACGCCGGAGCGCATGACCACCACCCGGTGCGACAGCCCGATGATCTCGGGCATTTCCGAGGAGATGAGGATCACCGACCCGCCCCGGCGGGCGAACTCGTGCAGGAACCGGTAGATCTGCTGCTTGGTCCCGATGTCGATGCCGCGCGTCGGCTCGTCGACGATCAGGATCTCCGGATCGACCTGCATGGTCTTGGCGAGCAGCAGCTTCTGCTGGTTGCCGCCGCTGAGGCTGCCGACCGGCACGTCCAGCGTCCGGACGCGGATGTCGAACTCCGTCACCGCACGCTCCAGCGCCGCGGCCTCCCGCCGCTCGTCGACGAAGACCCGGCCGTAGCGGTCCAGCGCCAGCAGCGTCAGGTTCGGCTGCAAGCCCTTGGCGAGCAGCAGGCCTTTGCCCTTGCGGTCCTCGGTCAGGTAGGCGATGCCGGCGGCCACCGCGTCCTCCAGGCGGCGGACGCGCAGCGGCTCCCCGTTGCGGGACAGCGTGCCGGCGGTGCGGCGGCGCAGGCCGAGCAGCCCCTCGGCCAGCTCGGTCCGCCCGGCGCCGATCAGCCCGGCGAAGCCCAGGATCTCACCGCGGCGCAGGTCGAAGCCGGCGCCCCGCACCCAGCCGGGAACGTCGATCCCCAGCGCCTCCAGCACCACGGGCGCGTCCGGCGCCGGCGGCGTCTTGGCCGGGAACAGGTCGCTGATCGCCCGTCCGACCATGAGCTGGGCGATGCCGTCCTCCGTCAGTTCGGCGGTCGGGCGGGTGGCGATGTGGTGGCCGTCGCGCAGAACCGTGACCCGGTCGGTGATGGCCCGCACCTCGTCCAGCTTGTGGGAGGTGTAGACGATCCCCACCCCCTGGTCGCGCAGCCGGCGGATCAGCCCGAACAGCACGGCGGACTCGGTGCCGGTCAGCACCGCCGTGGGCTCGTCCATGATGAGGACGCGGACCTCGCGCGACATCGCCTTGGCGATCTCGACCATCTGCCGCTCCGACACGGCGAGGTCGCGCACCCGCGCGCGCGGGTCCACCGGGCATTCCAGCTCGGCCAGAACGGCGAGGGACCGCTCGCGCATGGCGCGCTTGTTGAGGAACGGGCCCCGCCGCAGCTCGCGCCCGAGAAAGATGTTCTCCTCGACCGTCAGATGTTCGGCGAGGTTGAATTCCTGGTGGATCAGCACGACGCCCGCCGCCTCGGCGGTGCCGATGCCGGAAAAGCTCATCGGGCGCCCATCCACGCGCACGGCGCCCGAGGTCGGCTGGTGAAAGCCGGACAGGATCTTCATCAGCGTCGATTTGCCGGCCCCGTTCTCGCCGACCAGGGCGTGCACCTCACCGCGCTGGACGGTGAAATCCACCCCATGGAGGACCTCGACGGGCCCAAAGCTCTTCGTGACGCCGAACGCTGCCAAAAGCGGCTCGGCCATGGGGTCGCCCCCTCCCTGGATTGCGGCTTCTCATGTGGCCGCGAATTAGATAGACGGTCTAACAAATGGGAGCGTATGATTCGAATCAGCCCGCGTCAAGCCATGTCGGGGCGACATCCCCCACCTTTTCGGTGTATGCCCCGCCCGGCGCCCAGCGATTGCCGCCCGACGCGCGAGACAGGAATCCGCATGCTGCCAAGGGTCAACTCGGCCGCGATCCGCCGCCTCAACATGGTCCGCGTCTTCCACGCGCTGCGGGAGAACCCGCGCTGCGCGCAGCGCGACCTCAGCCGGCTGACCGGCCTGGACAAGGCGACGACCTCGGCCATCGTGGCTCAGATGGTCGAGGAGGGGCTGGTCGAGCGAAGCGAGGCGCCGCGCGCCCGCCGCATCGGGCGGCCGGAAACCGCGCTCGGCATCGCTCCGTCGGCCGGGCTGCTGGTGGGCGCCCGGCTGGAGCCGGGAACGATCCGCATCGTCTCCACCACTCTGGCCGGCGCGGTGGTCGAGCAGTCGCAGATCCCCGGCAGCACCGATCTCGCCACGGCGCTGCGCCACCTGCACGAGGGGATCGATGCGGTCGTCGCGGCGAGCCGGCCCGAGGGCGGAGCGGCACCGCCGCCCTTGCGCGGCATCGGCATCGGCATTCCGGCGCTGATGGACCGCGCGGGCCGGCTCGTGCTGGCGCCCAACCTGGGCTGGCGTGACACGCCGATCCGGCCGCTGCTGGAGGAGGCATTGGGCGCGCCGGTCCATGTCGACAACGACACCAAGGCCGCCGCCATGGCCGAGCGGCTGTTCGGCGCCTGCCGGGGGGTCGAGGACTTCGTCTATCTGACCGGCCATTCGGGCGTCGGCGGCGGGCTGTTCCTCGGCGGGCGGCTGTACCGCGGCGCGCAGGGCTTCGCCGGGGAGATCGGGCACCTGACCGTGGTGCCGGGCGGGCGTCCCTGCGGCTGCGGCAAGCGGGGGTGCCTGGAGACCTACGTCTCCGAAACCTCGATCCTCGCCCAGGCGGGCGAACGGGGGCGCGCCCTGCCCGACCTCTGGGCCGCCGCCGCCGCGGCGCGTGACGGCGACCCGGTGGTGCGGGCTTTGCTGGAGGCAGCCGGTTCGCACCTCGGCGTCGCGCTGTCCCACATGGTCAACCTGACCAATCCGGAGTTGGTGGTTCTGGGCGGCAATCTGTCGATCGTCGCGGAGTTCGTTCTGCCGACTCTGAACGCCGCCCTCGACGAGCACGCGCTGGAACCGTTGCGCCGCGACCTGCGGCTTGTGGTCTCACCACTCGGCCCGGACGCCGTTCCCATGGGGGGGATCGCGTTGGCTATGGACGGCTTCCTGTCGGTGCCCGGCCCGATCCTGTGACGCCGGGGTCCGGCCGCGGGGCGCTGCCGGCTCTTCTTCACCGCTTCCTCCAGCGCAGGCAGGCCGCTGCGCGTCGCGCCAGAACGACGTCTTCGGTGCCAAGCCGCGCAAGGTTTGAGTAGCGAGTAGGCGGCGGTGTGGATGAGCAGCCGGAACTGGTTGGCGGTTGCCTTGCTGCAGGACGTCCGGTCGGAGGCGAGATGCAGTTTATGCGCCTCGATCCGGTTCTCCATCCGTCCACGGGCACCGTCGATGGTCTCGTACCGCGTCTTGGGCGTGCTCGAACGAACTATGCGGGAAACTGGGTGACGGTCTGGTCAGGCTGCGTCCTGTGAGGCGGTTTCCGTGGGCTTAATGCCGTTACGGGATGTGACGCCCTGGATGACCTTGGGCAACTGGCTCCCCCTGCGGGCGGCGCCATGGTTTCGCGGCGGTGATCAGCTTGAAGACCATCAGCTTGGCGGTTCCTTGTGACAGCACCCCCTTCGAGCGAACGGTCCGGTGGCGGACAGTGTCCCGCCGGGACCGCCTGCCTGTCGGCTTCGGCGGCCCCGGCGGGAGCAACGGTTCAATCATGGTTCAAAGGGGGTCGGGTGCGTGGGGTGCAGCCATTCCCCTCTCAACGGCCAGAACGCCACCGCGTCAGTTCTTTAAGTTGATGTCGCCGCTCATGATCTACTTGAGATTGGATTTTGTTACAAAACTGAGCTGGTTTAGAGTATCTTCGAACCAGAGTTCACCAATTCGGTTGATCAAACCGGTCATTTTCCATCAAAAAGCCAATTTTCCTAGATAGAGGTTGTGCATCCTATGTCAGTGATTTCAAACCAGCTTTCATTCCTGGCTGATGATCTGAACATGTGGGGTGAGGGGTCTTCCCTATCGTTCAATACGGTCTGGGACGACCTTTACTGGCAGCACAACAGCGCCACGACGTATTCCTGGAATGGCCTGTCGGCAACGGTCAACCTGAATGCCGAGGTCGGGCTGATCGGGCATATGTGGGCGGAAACCGGCAGCGTCGATATCGCCTACCCGATCACCGTCGATGCCACGCTGCCGGAGGAGGTCCGGAGCGGGGACTGGTTCATCATCGACACCTCCTCCTGGATGGTGGGCAACTCGATGCTGTCGAGCGTCGGCCCCGGTGGAGAAACCTTCGGGGCGACGCTGGATTTCCTCTTCGATGTCTCGGCGTCGGTGACGGACATCGCCTATCATCCACCACTGGTGGAGCCGGTCACCTTCGAAGACATCGTCCTGGCGCAGATCGGCACCGATCCCATCCGCCTCGTCGATCTCACGATGGGCAATCCGAGCCTCGACGCCCGGCTCGGGCCGCTCGAGGCTTCACTTTCGGTGCCGTCTTCCCTGAGCACCACGGGCAGCGGCGCGTCGTCGTCCGGCACGCTGCCGAGCCTGCACAGCAGCGGGACCGGCGATCCGTTCATGACCCTCGGCCTCGACCTCGACGACATCGCACAACGGTTGTTCGGCATCCCCGGTGATGCGCTGGAGGGCGATTATTCCTGGAACAGCACGGCCGGTTCGCTGGCACTCGACTACACCATCCTGGATGTCGACGCGGAAGCCCGGCTCAGCGAGGCGCAAAGCTTCACCTTCACCCCCACCGCGGTGCTGGTCGATATGGTGTCCTCGACCGGGGAGCGCCAGACCGGCCAACTGGGCAGCAAATTCCTGTTTTCCACGCCGACAACCGGATCGGGGGATCTGACGGTCACCGCGACCTATTCGCTGACCGGCGTCCTGCGCAATCAGACCGGCATCATCGCCAACGCGGCCTTGACCTTGAAGGCCGGCGATCTGGCTTTTTCGGGCGATGTGGTGGGGTATGACTTCAATTGGCCGGCCACCGGCGGCCCGCTGATTGACGCCGAATTTCCCGATGGCGGCCTGTCTTCCGACCCGCTCTACCTCTACGATCACACCACCAACGTCAGCCTGGGCGCGCAGACGGCGATCTACACCGTGCATTACTCGCCAACAGCGCTCCCTGTGGATGTCGGAAACGGGTCTGGTGATTTTGTCGTTGTTTTTGGAACGCCTAACAATGACAGCAATTCTTATTATTACTACTCCGGAGGAGTAAAACATGACTACACATTGGGAGCTGCCGCGGAAATAGTTATTGCCGGTGCTGGAAACGACTCTGTCTATTCGGCCGGAGGAGACGAC
This sequence comes from Azospirillum brasilense, assembly GCF_007827815.1. Lineage (GTDB taxonomy): Bacteria > Pseudomonadota > Alphaproteobacteria > Azospirillales > Azospirillaceae > Azospirillum > Azospirillum brasilense_C. Next base: position 317,695 of record NZ_VITH01000006.1, on the reverse strand, counting down.
ACCGTCTATGGCGGGGATGGAAACGATTTCATTTACGGAGGCGATTTCTACTGGGCCGATGATGGTAATGATGCCCTCTATGGAGGAAATGGAAATGACTACCTCCATGGACAGAATGGCAATGATGTCCTTTATGGTGAGGATGGGGATGATACTCTCGACGGCGGAAATGGGAACGATGTTCTGTATGGCGGAATTGGCATCGATCAACTGGCAGGCGGCAACGGTGATGACACCATTTACGGTGGCGATGGCGATGATCATTTAATAGGCGGCAGCGGAAACAACTACATTCAAGGTGGTGCCGGCGACGACTGGTTTGACATCAGCAATGGGCACAGCATCTTCTATGGCGGCACCGGAAACGACAGCTATGTATACAACCGCGGCATTAGTTCCCTTGTGAATGATTACATCGCGGATTTCTCAGCGGGAGATGAGATCTTCCTATGGACCTACTACAATGTGGAATTCATTGGAAATGCAGCCTTCGCCGGCGTCGGGCAGGCCCAGATACGCTTTGAGGTGCAGGGGCAGAACACCGTCATCACCAGTGATGCCGATGGAAATGGCACGGCCGACGCTACGCTGACCCTGGCGGGTTGGCTCAACCTTGTGGAGGACCGGCCCGGATCAGGAGTCCTGGTCGCCTTCGACCAATACGGAACCTCAGGTCCCGATTCTCTCTACGTCGGTGATGGAGGCAAGAGCCTTGGCGGCGGCTACGGCAACGACACCCTGAACGGCAGCAACGGCAAGGACACACTCTATGGTGGCGAGGGCGATGACGAGTTGAACGGTGGCGATGGCGATGATTCCCTTGATGGTGGCTTCGGCTACGACGTACTGATCGGTGGTTCCGGTGCCGACACCCTCTACGGCTATTATAATGACGACACCTTGTGGGGTGGGGGTGGCAACGACTTTCTGTCCGGCGGCGAAAGCTACGATTCGCTGATCGGTGGCGATGGCGATGACTGGCTCACCGGTGGTGATGGCAATGACACGCTGGACGGCGGTGCCGGAGACGACAGCCTCTATGGCGATTATGACGGCGGCATCTTGTGGACGGCGGGTGAGTACGCGTCTCTGCCCAGCGGCTACAACTCCGATGTGCTGATCGGCGGTGATGGCAATGACTGGCTTACCGGTGGTTTGGGCAACGATACGCTGGACGGCGGGGCCGGAGAGGATAGGGCATTTTTCCTCGGGCTCGATTCCGACTATGAGATCACCCGCACCGGTGCCAGCATCACGGTGCGTGATCTGCGGGGTGTCTACGGTACCGACACCCTGACCGGCATTGAGACTCTTGTCTTCAGCAACGGGGCAATCACGGTCCCGGCTGCTGCCGCGCCACGCCTTGACTTTGACGGGAACGGTCGGGCGGATGTGGTGTGGCAGAACGCGCAGGGCGGCCTGACGCTGTGGTCGATGAACGGGGCGCAGGCGACGGCGACCTTCATGGGCGACGCCGGTTCCACCGACTGGCGGCCGGCCGGCTTCAAGGACTTCTCCAGCGACGGCAAGGCGGACATCCTGTGGCGCTCGCAGTCGGCGGGCATCATGTCGCTGTGGACGATGGACGGCCAGGGCGGCGTGGCGGCGGTCAGCGCGGTCGGCGATCCCGGCTCGACCGACTGGCAGGTGGCGGCCACCCAGGACTTCACCGGCGACGGCCAGACCGACATCCTGTGGCGCTCGGCCTCCCAGGGTATCATGTCGCTGTGGACGATGAACGGCACGAGCGTGGCCGCGGTCAGCGCGGTCGGCGATCCGGGGTCCACCGACTGGCAGATCGCCGCGGTGGAGGACTTCACCGGCGACGGCCGGCCGGACATCCTGTGGCGCTCGGCCTCGCAGGGCAACATGTCGCTGTGGACGATGAACGGCACCAGCGTGACGGCGGTGAACGCGGTGGGCGACCCCGGCTCGCTGGACTGGCAGCTGGCCGGGGCGGCGGACTTCACCGGCGACGGCCAGACCGACCTGCTGTGGCGCTCGCAGAGCAGCGGCACGATGTCGCTGTGGGAGATGCACGGCAAGGACGTCTTCAAGGTCCAGCCCGTCGGCGACCCCGGCTCCACGGACTGGCGGATCGCCAAGCTCGACGACTTCACCGGGGACGGCCAGACCGACATCCTGTGGCGCTCGCAGAGCAGTGGGGCGCTGTCTCTGTGGAGCATGAACGGCACCACCGTCCAGTCCGCTCAGACGCTGGACACCGCGCCTCAGCAAGGGTGGAGCTTGCTGTAACTGTCTGGATGGCATTGTCACGCGAACAGAACTGGCATGTAGAACGTTCTGAATTCATTCCTCACGGCAGTCCTCAATGATCCGGAGCCTCATTTCAGAGGCTCCGAAAGAATGCTCACGGCTTTTTTTTAGTATGTCCCGCCCCTTGCGGACGCGATCCAGTTCGCGCCTCAAGCGCGCGCTCTCAGCCGGTTGATCGCCGGCCCCCCGGTCCGGATACGCGCCGTCGCCATGTGCGCAGCATCGACGGCTGGATGCCCAACTCCTTGGCAACGTGCTCCAGGGGCCGCCCACTGCTTTCCAGCGGGGCCACGGCCTCCCGTTTGAACTCGTCCGTGAAAAGGCGCCGGGACGTCGTCATGTCCAGCTCTCCGCTCCCAGCGGGAGCCTAACAGAGGTGTTCACCGATCCGGAGGAGGCTCAGTTTGCAGAGCACTCCATAACGGCGACAGGCAATCGATTTGTGAAGGGTGGTCGTGAGCGGTTGCGCTGCGGGGATCAAGCCGTGGACGGCTCCATGGCGCCTGACAGGATGACGACACCCAGAACGATGACGGCGATGCCGAGCAGCGCCGACGGGGCCAGGGCTTCGCCGAACAGCCACCAGCCGCCGATGGCGGCACCGGCCATGCCGGACCCCGCCCAGACCGAATAGACGAGCGAGATGGGGAAACGTTGAAGGGATATGGACAACAGCCAGAAGGACAGGGCATCGCCGACGGCGACGATCACCATCGGGCCGATCCGGGTCATCCCATGCGCGGCTTCCTACGAGCTGGGAGGAACGCTCGGCATCGCGCTGCCGGGCAGCCTGATGTCGCTGCTTTACACACGGGCCATGCTCGTGCCGCCCGGGATTGCAGTCGCTCCCGAGGCGCGCGACAGCATTGATGAGGCCCTTGCTCTATCGGAAGGACTGGTACCATTCCAGGCCGAGCAGGTGATCGGCGTGGCCCGGGTGGCCTTCGATCAAGCCTTCACCGGTGTCGTCGGCACGGCCGCCCTGATGCTGATTGCCGTCGCCCTGGACGTGCGTCGCATGCTCGCCGGTCAGGAAGGGGCGAAAGACAAGGGTTCTTCGGAGCGACGGGTTGATGGTTGCCGAGGTTGATGCGGCCGGCGCCGATGCGCGGGCAAGCTGGCGGTTCGACAGGTCCAGCTTGGCCTCGGCCTGCTGCTGCTCCGCCGGGCCCGCCTGTCCTTGCCCCTGGAATGACCGTCTCCGTTCCCAGCGCACCGATGGATGAATGGATCGGCACAGCTCCACAGGACGAGAAGGTTGCAGCCGTCAGCCTCCATAAAGAGGGGAGTGAAAGCTCTTCATGTCGGCGCGTGATTATGGCGATTGGCATCGCCGGATGCCCAGCGGTCCGATATCCGGCCATGAAGCAGCACGAATGTCAGGAAGGCGGCGATCCACAAGGCACCCGCCAGCGGAATCAGCAGCATCGTGCGCTGCGGGTCGAGCGCGGCGGCGATCCGCGCGCAGGCCGCCGCCGCCACGGCGAGCTGGATGCCGGTCGTCAGCCGGGAGGCGGTGGGCGCAGGCCCGCTGTGACCGGCGGCGGTCCGCGCCATCACCGTCAGCGCCATGCCCCCAATGGCGCCCATGGTCCAGGCGTGGAGCGCCGCGGCGTTGAGGGCCGTACCACCGCCCAGCGAGGCCCAGGCCGCCAGCAGGAACCCGGCCGGGATGAAGGCGCAGGAAACACGCAGCACACCCACGGATCGCCCGGACGGCGCGTGACGCGGTCGCCACCGTGCGAGCCGCGCCGCCTGCGTGAATCCGGCGGCCAGCAGCAGGGCGCCGGACAGGTGTTCGTTCAAAATGCCCTCGTCCTGAACGATCCAGATCCCGAGGGCAAGCAGCCCGAGCCCCATCGCCACCCCGTCGATGCGGGAGGAGGGAGCTTGCGGATGGGAGGGGCTGTGCGCCTTCCGCCAGCCTCCGGCGATGCCCGGCATGATCCCGGCTTCCAGCACGGTCCAGGCCAGAAGCGCCGCCACCGCGAGGCGCGTGCCTTGGATGCTTCGTCCGAAGCGCCACAGCTCCCAATGGAACAGGCCCTGCGCGCCGACCAGGACGGCAAGGACAGCGAGGATCGTCAGGTTGCGGCCGTTTCTCATCAGAAGAAACTCCCGTCCGGCCACAGCGAGGAGGGCGACCGGGAACAGCAGGGCGAGCAGCGCGACGGTCATCGGCCCCAGCGCCGCCGATCCGGCCAAGCCCAGCCGCCCGACGATCCAGACAGCCAGCAGCATGATCAGCGGCCAGCCGGCCGGAGGCGGATGACCGGTCCGGCTCGGCGCCGCCGTCAGCAGAACGCCACCGATGACGGCCGGCACGACGCCGAACAGAAACTCATGCGCGTGCCAGGAGGAGGGTGGGAGTGCCATCTCCGGGCTGATGAGGCCGAGAAACCACGGCACCCAGACGGCGGCCAGCACCGCGGCGTGGAGCGCTCCGAAGAGGAGGAAGGGGCCGCCGCCGGCTTTGGAGGGGGAGGGGGGATTCATCGGGTTTCGCCTGCCTCGCCGCGGGATCAGCACACGGCGGCCTCCTCCACGCGGGGCCGCGACAGGAAGGGCCAATAGGCCTTGAGCCAGGATAGGAAGGCCGCCGCCCAGAGCAAGGCCGCCAGCGCGTGGGGCGGTCCGGGCGGCGCCGGCAGGACGCCCAGCTCCGGCAGGACCCGCAGGGCCACGGCCCCGGTCAGCAGCGCGACGGCCAGACGCGCCGCCGCTGGAAGGGGGAAGGTCCGGCCGGTGTGGAACAGCCCGGCGATGGCGAAGACCGCCAGCACGCCGAGGCCCAGCCCGCCCATCAGCGCCAGATGCAGCGCCGGCGTCTCGGCGAACCCAGCCCCCAGCCGGGAAGCCCCGACCAGCAGCAGCCCGGCGCCGGCCATCAGGCTCGACCCGGCCAGGGCCAGGATCTCCGCGCGGAAGACGGCGCGTCCGATGAAGGATTCCGCGACCCGATCGAGGAAGGCGGCCCCGGCGGCGATGAAGAGATAGGCGCTCACCGCGGGCGACAGCCCGGCGATCTCCCCGGCCAGGGCGATGGCGACCAGACCGGGCGCCAGATTGAGGCGTCCCGGATGAGGCCGGTAGGGTGAACTGCCCTGGCTGGGGTCGAGCACGAGATTCGTGACGGGCACCGAAACGCGCGCCAGAACGAGGCCCAACAGCCCGAGCAGCACCAGACCGGCGGCGTGCAGTCCGGCCTGCGCCCACTCAACGTCACCGATGACAAAAGCGGCGTGGACCACGGCACCCGAAACCGCGAGCGCGCTCAGCCAGAGGAGAACGCCGAGCAACCGGCCCGTGCGCTTGCGCCAGGACACCGTCGCGACGTAGACGGGCAGGGCGGCGAGCCACGCCGTGTCGGCCACCGCGGCGACGATGGCCGCCCCGTCGGTGCCGGCCAGACCGGCGACCCGCCCGATCCCCCACAGCGCCGCCAGCGCGAAGAGGGCGCGCCCCTGAAGCCGCCGGCTGTCGGTCCATTCCGGGATGGCCGTGGTGATGAAGCCGATCACCGCCGCGCCGAAGGAGCCGAACAGCATCTCGTGCGCGTGCCACAGCCCCGGCGGGATCGTGCCGTCGAAGGGCAGGGCGAAGCCGTTGACCACCGCCCACAGCACCGGCCACAGCGCGGCGTGCAGGGCCGACAGCGGGAAGAACAGCCGCAGCCCCTCGTCGCCGAGGATGCCGGCGAGGGTCGGCGCATGGGCGGTTCGGATCGCGTCCGTCATGGCGTCCGCCTTTCGTCGATGTCGTGGATGTGGCGGAACAGCGGGTCGTCGGTCAGGAATCCGGCGACCAGCCGGTAGACGGTGCCGTCGTCGCGCCCGCCCGGTTCGCCGGGAACGGCGCGCGTCCCGGCGATGCCGCGCCCCTGCGCGTCCATGACCACGACGCGGTGGGCGATGCGCACCGCCTCCATCAGGTCGTGGGTGATGAACAGGGCGCCGAACCGCGCCCCGCGCGCCGCCTCGATCACCAGATCCTGCATGCGGCGCTTCAGGGCGACGTCGAGCGCGGTGAAGGGCTCGTCGAAGTAGACGAAGTCGGGGTCGATCGCCAGCGCCCGCGCGATGGCGGCGCGTTGGCGCATGCCGCCCGACAGCTCGACGGGGTACTTGTCGAGGTCGGCGCAATCGAGCGCCACGCGATTTGCGGCCTCCTCCGCCCGCTCCCGCCGTTCGCGGCGGGGCAGGCCGAGCAGGCGCAGCGGGTAGGCGATGTTGGCCCGCGCCGTTGCCCAGGGCAGCAGGCGCGGGTCCTGGAACACCATGCCGTGGCGGCGGTAGCGCCGCGCGACGCGGCCCCGCGACGGCTCGACCACCCCGGCGGCGATGTGCGCCAGCGTGCTCTTGCCGCAGCCCGAGGGGCCGACGAGCGCCGCCACCTCGCCCGCCGCCAGCGACAGGTCCACGGCGTCGAGCACCGTGCGTCCGAGATAGGCGTGGCCGATGCCGGACAGCGTCAGGGAGGGGGTGGCGCCCGTCGTTTCCAGAGTCATGGCAGGGTGCCTTTACGATTTTAGAAGCTGACCTTCAGGCCGGCGTAAAAGGCCCGCCCGTCGCCCGGCAGATAGACCGCCTGGGTGGGCGACGCCTGATCGACGATCAGGGTCGAGGAGGCGTAGGTCGCGTCGAAGATGTTGCGCGCCTCGCCATAGACGCTGACATGCTCGTTGATGGCGTAGGTGCTGCGCAGATCGACGGTGGCGTAGCCGTCCGCATAGACGCTGTTCATGTTGTCCACGGGAGTCCTGCCGGGATACCAGTCCACCTCCGCCCCCACCGACAGCGCCGTCGTGATGTCGTAGCGCGCCGAGGCGTTGATGACGTGGCGTGGCGCGCCGGCCAGCCGGTTGTTGCCGCGCACCGGATCGTCCTGGAAGCGGAAATCCTGGAAGGTGTAAGCGATCCGCCCGCTCAGCCGGTCGGTGAGGAAGGCCGACAGCCCCACATCGACGCCGAAATGCCGCGTCCGGTTGGCGTTCACGGCGCCGAGCGAGGCTCCGGTGGCGTCGCGCAGGCTCAGCAGCTCGTTCCTGACCCAGGAGTAATAGGTCCCGGCATCGACCGCGACGACCCCGAAACGGCCGCGCCAGCCCGCCTCGACGGTGGTCGCCGTCTGCGCCTTGAGGTCCGGCGTGCGGTAGGCGGTGGAGACGAGACCGGGCTGGGCCGGGTTCGGGCGTCCCGCGCTGCTGTTCGGCGTGCCGTTGACGGTGGCGATCAGGTCGTCGTGGGTGGGCGGCTCGAAGCTGCGGCTGACCGCGGCGTAGAGGGTGTGGTCCTCCTGCGGCTTCCAGGTCAGGCCGAGGCTGGGGCTGACCCCGTCGTAGCTGCGGTCGTAGCTGGTGTCGCCGGCGGGGATCGAGCCGGCCGGCAGCGCCACCCGCGGGTTGGCCGGGTTGAAGGCGATGGTCGGCCGCCGCGCCGCGCCGAAGGTGTCGTCGTTCTCGCGCGTGGCGTGGGTGATCGTGACCGCCGGAGACAGGGTGACCGCGTTGCCGAGCGGCAGGTTCAGGCCGCCGTGCAGCGCCAGGGTGGAGGCGTCCATTGCGCTGCGTCCGAACAGGGCGCCCTGGCTGCCGGCGTTGTTCAGGTAATCCTCGCGGTCCGCCGATCCGACGACGTAGCGCAGGGTCGTCTCGAACAGCGGCAGGGGCTGGCTCGCGTCCGGGCTGTAGGCGTATCGCGCGACGGCGGTGACGTCGCCGCCCTCCGTCTTGCGGATGCCCGAGGAGATCGGGAAGCGGAACGTGTCGTCCGTGTGGGTGTAGCCCAGCGCCACGTCCAGCAGGTGCGCCCCAAAGGTCGCCGTCGTCCGGTTGCCGACGCGGAACTGCCTGGCCTCACGCTCGGGCCGGTCGCGGACGACGTTCGGTCCCGGATTGGTGGCGACACCGTTGACCACGCGGGGACCGGTGTAGACCGCCCTGGGGTTCGATTCCAGAAGCTGGCGGGTCAGCGGGCCGGCCACGTCGAAGGACAGGTCGGTGAAGCCGGCGAAGAAGCGGGTGATGACAGTATCGGACAGCACGGCGCCCGCGTTGGCGTCGAAGCCGGTGCGTTCCGAGCTGTTGTAGTCGCGGTAGCCGTCGCGCTGGCTGCGTTGGACCTGGATCAGCCCGTCCAGCTTTCCGGCGCTGCCGCCAGCCTGCAGGCTGGTGTTGAACTGGCCGAAGCTGCCGCCCTCGACTCCCAGCCGGTAGCCCGGCGCGGAGGAACCGGTGGGCGAGATGACGTTGATCGCCCCGCCCAGCATGCTGGCGCCCAGCCGGTTGGCGGTGTAGCCGCGGTAGATCTCGGTGAATTCCGCCTGACGCGGGTTGGCCAGCCCGACGATGTAGGAACCGTCGGCGCGGTTCAGCGGCAGGCCGTTTTGCAGGGCCAGGATGCCGCGCTCCACCGGATTCTGCTGAAGCCCGGAGCCGCGGATCTGGATGCGCGGCTGGTCGTTGCCGCCGAAGAAGTTCTGCACCACCACGCCGGGCACCCCGGACAGCGCGTCGGACACCGTGACGTTCGCCTTGCCGGCCAGATCCTCCTCCGCCACCAGGGCGGTGCCGCCGGGGATCGCCTCCAGACGGCGGCGGGCGGTCGCCTCGGCGCTGTCGGCCTGTCCCTCGACCATGACCGGGGAGAGCACGACGGCGGCCCCCGGCGCCGCCGACTGCGCATGAGCCGGCGGCGAGGCCGCGGCGCCCAGAGAGGCCAGGGCCAATCCGGCCAGAAGGATGGGGGCGCGGGTGGCGGTGTCCGCTCGCGCGGTTCGGAACGCCGCTTGGCCGGCCTGTCCCCGTGTCGTCATGGTGCTCGTTTCCCCGAAAAAGCCGATGGCTCGGACTTAAATGCAAATGATTGTCGTTCGCATTTTATCGGCCTTTCGGGCGGGCTGTTTGTCCGCGGTCAAGTTCGAGGCGGAAAAGCAGCGTGCACGGTCGATTTTTTCCCCGCTGGCGCCGGCCCTGCCAGTCAGCGTCTGGCGGTCAGCGCTTGACGCCCCAGGGGCGCGCGGCGTTGCGCCAGCGTTCGAACTCGGACCGGATGGGGTGGACCAGCGTGTGTTCGACGACGATCAGCCCGGCCACCGCGATCAGCACCCAGGCCAGCGCCTCGGCCACGTCGAGGTTGGCGCGGGCGGCGGCCAGCGCGCCGCCGATGCCGCCGGTGTTGGCGAGAAGCTCGGCCATCACCGCCACCTTGAAGGCCGACCCCAGCGCCACGGTCAGCGCCGGGAACAGGAAGGCGGCGACGTGGCGCAGCCCGAGCGTGGTCAGCCGGGCGAGCGGGCCGGCGCCGAAGGCGCGGGCCATGTCGTCCAGCCCGCGGTCGCGGGTGACGGCGCCCTCGGCCACGCCGACGAAGACCACCGGGGTCGCGGCGACGAGAACCGTCGTGATGATCGTTCCGTCGGTGGAGCCGAACCAGATCATCGCCAGAACGATCCAGGCGATGGGCGGCACCCCCAGCAGGACGGTCAGGATGGGGCGGGCCAACCGCATCGTCGCCGGCGAGTAGCCGGCGGCCAGCCCGCCCGCCGCACCGGCCAGGGCGGCCAGAGCGAAGCCCTCGACCGCGCGCAGCGTGGTCTGTCCGGCCAGCTCCCAGGCGGCGGGATCGCCGGCAATGGTCAGGCCGGCGGCCAGGGTCGCCAGCGGGGCCGGCAGGATGAAGTCGCCGTAGCGCTCATGCCCCGCCTGCCAAAGGGCGGCGAACAGGGCCAGCCCGGCCAGCCCGGCCCAGCCCGACCACAGGAATTGCCCAACCCGGCCCAGCCGGTCGAGGATCGCGTCGGCGTGCACCGTCGTCATGCCGCACCTCACAGATAGAAGTCCGCCGCCGGCAGCGCGCCGCCGATGATCTTGGGGTCGAACGCCGCCAGGGCGCGGAAGACGGCCTCCATCGGTTCGCGGACGGCGCTGGCGCGCTGGGCGACCAGATTGGAATGGGGGATGGCCTGCTCGATGACCGGCCAGGGCAGGCCGAGCGGCGCCGCGGCGTCGTTGGCGGCCCGCGCCGGGTCGGCGTTGACCGCAGCGGTCGCCTTGACCAGCGCGTCGTGCAGCGCCTCGACGGCGGCGGGATGCTCCGCCAGGAAGGCGCCGGAGACGCCGAGGCCGGCCTGCGGCAGCACGGTCGCCAACCCGGTGGCGGCGCCCCAGGCTTGCTGGATGTCGAGGACCCGGGTCACCGTCTTTCCAGCCATCCCGGCGCGCAGGATGGCGGCGGAAGCCGCCGGCTCGGGCAGCAGGGCAGTGTCGGCCCGTCCGGTGACGAGAAGCTGGATCGCCTCCATCGGCGTGCCGGTGAATTGAAGGGCGACATCGCCGTCGGCGGTCAGCCGCTCCGCCGCCAGGAGGCGCCGGAACACGTATTCCGGCGTGTCGTTGCGGAAGGGGATCGCGACGCTCCGGCCCTTCAGCGCGGCCACCGAAGTCAGCGACGGATCGGCCGACAGCAGATAGAGCAGCCCGTTGGTCATCACGTTGACCAGCCGGACGCCGAGCCCCTTGTTGAACAGGTTGGCGGCGGACTGGGTCGGCAGCACGAAGGTCTGCATGGTGCCGGAGGTCAGGCCGGCGCGCAGTTCGTCGGGGGTGCGCCACGCCTTGAACACCACCTTGTCGGCGACCGGGCGGAGCAGGCCGGAGGCGATGGCATGGACCAGCGTGATCGACGGCCCCGCCGGCGGCCCCCACAAGGTCAGTTGCGGGAGGGGGGCCATGGCGGCTGCGGCGGGGCGGTGGAGGGCGGGATGGGCCAACAGGGCGGCGAGCCCCGCCAGCGCGGCGCGGCGGTTCGGATGGATCATGGAGGAGGCCATCAACGGATTGTTGTCTTGGCGGTGCCGACGATGCCCCGCTTCAGGGCGGTGACGGCTTTCCAGGGCTCTTGAACGAAGGTTTGCAGATCTTTGGGCATGATGGTGTCTCCTACCGAGGCCGCATGCTCATGAGCGGTATCGGAAGCGACAGTGCCGGTCGGCTGGTCGTGGATCGTTGTGCAAGAACAAGCAGGATCACCGCGGGCTTCGATTTTCGCTGCGTCTCCCGATCACACGACGTTTTCCCGCCGCGCGATCGCGGTGCCGGGCGACACCGCCGAAGGCAGCCCCGGCCAACACGCGGGCATGCGTCCGCCTCGACGCCGCGGAAGTCCGCAGCGACCGAGGAGGAACGCTTTTTGCTCCGACCCCAGCGGTTCACAACGCGGGGGCATGGAGCGGCATCACCATCCTGAACGGTGGCCTATGTCACCGCCATCATTTCTTCACGAGGGGGCAATCGCTCTGCGACAGCGGCCGGAAGGCCTCCTCCGCGGGGATTGTGGCGCGCAGGGTGTAATAGTCCCAGGGATATTTGGACTCCGAGGGCTTCTTCACCTGCATCAGGTACATCTCGCGCATGAAGCGGCCGTCCTCGCGCACCCAGCCGTCCTTCACGAACACGTCGTTGATCCGCATGCTCTTCAGCTTTTCCATGACCGGACCGGCCTCGTCGGTGCTGGCGGCCTCGATGGCCTTGAGGTAGGCGAGCGTCGAGGAATAGACGCCGGCCTGCCCCATGTTCGGCATGATCTTCACCCGCTCGTGGAAGCGCCGGGAGAAGGCGCGGGTCTCGTCGTCGCGGTCCCAGTAGAAGGCGGTGGTCAGGTACATCCCCTGCGTCGCCTCCAGCCCGAGGGCGTGGACGTCGGTGTCGAACAGCAGGAGGCCGGCGAGTTGCTGCCCGCTCTGGGTCAGGCCGAATTCGGAGGCGGCCTTGATGGCGTTGCGCGCGTCCATCCCGGTGGTGGCGAGGCCGACGATCTTGGCCCCGGACGCCTGCGCCTGCGTCACGTAGGAGGCGAAATCGAGATTGTTCAGCGGAAAGCGCACCGCGCCCAGGACCTTGCCGCCGTTCTCCTGCACGATCTTCGCCGTGTTCTCCTCCAGCCCGTGGCCGAAGGCGAAATCGACCGTGAGGAAGTACCAGGTGTCGCCGCCCTGCTTGATCGTCTGCGCCCCGGTGCCCTTGGCCAGCGCGTAGGCGTCGTAGGCGTAGTGGATGGTGTTGGGCGTGCATTTGTCGCCGGTCAGGCGGGTGACGGACGGGCCGTTGAAGATGGCGACGCGGTTCTTGTCGCGGACGATGTCCGCCACCGCCAGCGCCAGACCGGAGTTCGCCACGTCCTGGATGAGGTCGACGTTCTGCGCGTCGATCCATTCGCGCACGATGGCCGACCCGACGTCCACCTTGTTCTGGTGATCGGCCGTCAGAACCTCGACGGGCTTGCCCAGCACCTTGCCGCCGAAATCCTCCACCGCCATCTGCGCGGCGGCGATGGAGCCGCGGCCGCTCTGGTCGGAGAAGGCCCCGGACAGGTCGGTGATCACCCCGATCCGGACGACGTCGTTCGAGATCTTCGCACCCTGCTGCGCCGCCGCCGGCAGCATGGTGGCGAGCAGCAGCGCGGTACCGGACAGCAGCGCGGTGCCCAACTGACGCTTCATCGCTTCCTCCCAATTTTGCGTCGTCCCGGCGAGCCTTCACCGAAACCCGTTGCCATACCGTCCCGCCCCATGGTCGATTCCACAACGGCGTGCGATCCGGGGCATGGGTAAAATGGGGAAAAACGGTCGGTTCGACGTACAAATCGTTTCTGCGCTCCGTCCCTCGGCGGAAACGTCCGATGAGCGGCTGTTTTGCCCGGCCTTCGGCGGGCATCCGGTGGACCGCGCCGAGTATCTGGCCCTGCTTCCCGTCCAGGACAGCAACGGGCGGCTGCTCGCCGCCTTGGCCGAATTGCCGGACGGCGCGCCGGAGGGCGTGTGCGTCGGCGTGCTGGCGGTCGACCCCTTCCGGCCGGTGGGTCCGTTCCTGAAGACCCTGCACCGGTTCGGGGTGCGCGCGGTCGCCAACTTCCCCACCACCGCGCTGTTCGATGGGGAAACCGGCGAGACGCTGCGCGGCGTCGGGCTCGGCGCGGAGCGGGAGGTGTCGTTCCTGGAGCAGGCCGCCCGTGCGGGATTCGCCGTCACCGGTTTCGCCGCCGACGCGGACATCGGCCATCGCCTGAGGGCGGTGGGGGCGGGACGCCTCGTCGTGCATCCGGGCGCCGCGACCGGCGATCCGTCACGCGACGCCGAGGCGGTCGCGAACGCCGCCGCGGTCGCCGCCGACCTGCGCGGAGAGGGCGGCGGTCCCGTCCTCCTCTATCGAGCGGCCGGCTTCGAAGACCATCATGATGTCATGAGGCGGGCGGCCGATGGGCTGGTGCTTCCGCCCGGCGCCGGTCACTCCAACAGGCCGTAGTGCCGCATCTTGTTGTAGAGCGTCTTGCGCGACAGGCCGAGGAAGCGGGCCGTCTCCCCCCGGCGGAAACGGTGCCGCCGCAGGCCGTCGAGAATCCAGTCCCGCTCCGACTGTTTGGGCGACCGGTCTCCGGGCGCGTCGGGGCGTGGACGGCCCGTGCGCTTGCCGTCCAGAACTGGCAGGGCTTCCGCCTCGATGACGTCGCCGCCGACGTCCAGCGCCTGCTCGACCACGGCGCGCAGTTCGCGGAGGTTGCCCGGCCAGTCATGGGCGATGAGCAGCCGGAACGCCCGTGGCGACAGGCGCACGGGACCCGCCGACGGGCGCAGCGCCGCCGCGAAATGCTCGACCAGCAGCGGAATGTCGTCCAGCCGATCGCTCAGCGGCGGCAGGTCGATGCCGCGGCGGGCGAGGCGGCGGGCCAGGTCGGGCACGAGCGTCCCGGCGCCGGCCGCGGCCTCCAGGCCCGCCGTCCCGATCAGGATGATCCGCGCGTTGGAGCGCAGGTTGTCCTGGCCGCCTTGGCGGCGGAAGCTGCCGCGCTCCAGGAAGTCGGCAAGCTCGGCCTGCGTGCCGGAAGGCAAGCTCTCCGCGTTCTCGATCACCAGCGTCGTCCCGTTGGCGGCCTCGACCCAGCCGAGGCGGCGGCGTCCGCCCTCCACCGGCTCCGCTCCGAACAGCCACCCGCCGTCCAGATGGCGGGCATCGACGGTCATCGGCGGGCGTTGGCGCTGCGGCCCGCGCCCGTGCAGCAGAGTGGCCACCAGCGACCGACCGCTGCCGTCCGGCCCGGCGACCCACACCGGCCCGCCGTCGGCGCCGAGATGCTCCAGCCGCGCCCGCGCCTCCACCAGCGCGTCGGTGCGGCCGACCAGCCCCATCCCCTGGCCGGTCTGATCGAGGCGGCGTTCCAGCCGGTCGATGCGCCGCTGCAGGGTGGAGACCAGCTTGAAGGCGGCGGTCATCTCCTCCATTGAGCTTTCCGAGGGCAGGCGGTCGATGGTCGAGCCGCCGATGTAGCCGTCGGCCCGCGCTTCGCGACAAGCTTCGTGCATGTGCTGGGGAGTGGTGATCGGCCCGCCCTCGATCACGCACAGCGCGCCAGGGTTGGCGGTGCGGATCGCCTTGATGTGGCCGCGGGCACGGTTGCCGACCTGCAGCACCGACTCCCCGCTGGGCACGCCCACGGCGCCGCCGGCGTTCCAGCCGATGTTGAAGCAATAGACGTCCACCCCCGCCCGGGCGAGCGCCAGCGCCTCCTCCCGGCGGCGGAAATAGCCGACGGTCGCCATCCCGGCCGCCCGCGCCGCCTCCAGCAGGCGGACCTCCCGCGCGAAGCCCAGGCCGGTGCGCTCCAGCGCCTCGCGGAAGCGCCCGTCGACATGCGACACCGTCGGGAAATTCACCACCCCGGCGAAGCCCCAGCCGCGCAGCCGATTCATGAAAGGGGAAAACTCCTCCTCCGCGAGGCCCCAGGCGCAGGCGCCGAAGAAGACCGGAATCGGCGTCGCGTCGACGATCTCCGAGCAGGCGAAATCGGTGACGAGGGCGTTGCTGTCGCGCAGCGCCAGCATGGTGGCGATGGACGACGCCCCCATGGTGCGGAAGCGCCCAGCGGCGAGCGCCAGCAGGAAGTCGGCGCCGCCGCGCGCCGCCGCGCGGGCGGCGAGGCCGGTGCCGATGGCGGCGCCGACCAGCAGCGTGTGCCGGCCCGCGCAGGCTCGCCGCAGATCGTCCAGCAGCTGAGTCCGGTGATGGGTCATGCCAACCACTATACCCAATATTACCCGCTCCGCCGCAACGCTCCGGTTGGCACTCCCGGCGGGCGGCCTACACTTCCGGAAAAGACGATGGGAGGAGGCCCGACCATGGCGGATGCGGAGCGAGGCGCGGCGACGGTCTATGTCGTCGGCTGCTACGACACCAAGGGAATCGAGTTGGACTATGTGCGGGGGCTGATCGCGGCGGAGGGGCTGCGCACGGTGACGGTCGATGTGGGTACCCGCCCGCCGGTCGTCCCGGCCGACGTCTCGGCGCGGGACGTCGCCTCCTGCCACCCCGACGGGGCGGAAGCGGTGCTGGGCACCGACGACCGCGGGCTGGCCGTGTCGCGCATGGCCGACGCGTTCCGGCGCTTCGTCGAACGGCGCACCGACGTCGCCGGCATGATCGGGCTGGGCGGCTCCGGCGGCACGGCGATCATCGCGCCGGGCATGCGGGTGCTTCCCGTGGGAACGCCCAAGCTGATCGTGTCCACGGTCGCCTCGGGCAACGTCGCGTCCTACGTCGGCGAGACGGACCTCTGCATGATGGCCTCGGTCACCGACGTCGCCGGGCTGAACCGGATTTCGCGCCGCGTGCTGGGCAACGCCGCCCACGCCATGGCCGGCATGGTGGCGCGCGCGATCCCCGAGACGGACACCAAGCCGGCGCTGGGCCTCACCATGTTCGGCGTGACGACGCCCTGCGTCACGCAGCTGTCCCAGGCGCTCGACCCCGCCTACGACTGCCTGGTCTTCCACGCCACCGGCACCGGCGGGCGGGCGATGGAGAAGCTCGTCGCCTCGGGTCTGCTGGCGGGCGTGCTGGACGTGACGACCACCGAGGTCTGCGACCTGCTGATGGGCGGCGTCTTCAGCGCCGGGGAGGAGCGGCTGGACGCCATCGCGCGGGCCGGCATCCCCTATGTCGGGTCCTGCGGCGCGCTGGACATGGTGAATTTCGGCCCGCGCGACACCGTGCCCGACCGCTACCGCGACCGGCTGTTCTACGTGCACAACCCGCAGGTCACGCTGATGCGCACCACGGCGGAGGAGAACCGGGCGATGGGCGCCTGGATCGGCCGCAAGCTGAACGCCTTCACCGGGCCGGTGCGCTTCCTCATCCCCGAAGGGGGCGTCTCGGTGCTCGACGCGCCGGGCCAGCCCTTCCACGATCCCGAGGCGGACGCCGCGCTGTTCGACGCGCTGGAGCGCACCGTCGAGCAGACGGACGCGCGCCGGCTGATCCGCCTTCCCCACAACATCAACGACCCCGCCTTCGCCGCCGCGCTCGTCCGGGCCTTCCGGGACATCGCCGCGGCCGGCCACGGCACGACGCCATAAGGAGCCTTCGACGATGCCCCGCATTCCCCGTCAACAAATCCTCGACCGGTTCCGCGGCATGATGGCCCGCGGCGAACCCATCGTCGGCGGCGGCGCCGGGACCGGGCTGTCCGCCAAATGCGAGGAGGCGGGCGGGATCGACCTGATCGTCATCTACAACTCCGGCCGCTACCGCATGGCCGGGCGCGGCTCGCTGGCCGGGCTGCTCGCCTACGGCAACGCCAACGAGATCGTCGTCGACATGGCGCGCGAGGTGCTGCCGGTGGTCCGGCACACCCCGGTGCTGGCCGGCGTCAACGGCACCGATCCCTTCATGATCCAGGACCAGTTCCTGCGGCGGCTGGCCGATCTGGGCTTCTCCGGCGTGCAGAACTTCCCGACCGTCGGGCTGATCGACGGCGTCTTCCGGGCCAACCTGGAGGAGACCGGCATGGGCTACGGGCTGGAGGTGGACATGATCCGCGCCGCTCATGAGCTGGACCTGCTGACCACGCCCTACGTCTTCTCGGAAGGGGAGGCGGTCGCGATGGCCGAGGCCGGGGCCGACGTCATCGTCTGCCACCTCGGCCTGACCACCGGCGGCAGCATCGGGGCGGAAACGGCGCTGTCGCTGAAGGATTGCGTCCCGAAGATCGACGCCTGGGCGGAGGCGGCCCTGCGGGTGCGCAAGGACGTGATCGTGCTGTGCCACGGCGGCCCGATCGCCACGCCGGAGGACGCCTCCTTCGTTCTCGGCGCGTGCACCGTCTGTCACGGCTTCTACGGGGCGTCCAGCATGGAACGCCTGCCCACGGAAACCGCGCTGACCGAGCAGACGCGCCGTTTCAAGGCCATCACCAAGCAACGCTGAAGGGGGGGAACGCATGGCACGGGTCTATGTCAGCGCCGTCATCGACGCGCCCGTCGGGCAGGTCTGGGACAAGGCGCGGGATTTCAACGGCCACCACGCTTGGCATCCCATCATCGCGGACAGCCACATCGAGGACGGGCTGCGCAGCGACACGGTCGGCTGCGTCCGCAACTTCGGGCTTACGCCCGGCGGCCGGCTGCGCGAACAGCTGGTGTCCTTCAGCGACCGCGAGCGCTCCTACACCTACACGATTCTCGAATCCCCGCTGCCGCTCACCGACTACGTCGCGACCTTCCGCCTGACCGAGGTGACGGAGGGAAACCGGACCTTCGGCGAATGGTGGGCCGACTTCGACTGCCGGCCCGAGGACCTGCCCACGCTGCGCGAGCAGGTCGGCCGGAACACCTTCGCCGCCGGGTTCCGGGCGCTGGCGGACCTGTGCCGCGCCGGCGTCACAGCGCCTGCTGCAACTCCGGCCCCGCCTTGAACAGGTCGGCGGCCTGGAGGCCCCCTGGGATGCCGACGGCGATGTGACGCTCCGGCACCACGATCTGGCCGAACTGGACTCACTGCACGACAGTGATTTTCGACTGAAACCGGTCCACGGTGTGTCGGCCACCCCTCGACCGGTCGGACGTTTAGCAAGCAACGTCTGGTGCGGGAGTTGATGACAGGCGTCTACAACCCGTGCCGCCGCTGCACGATGTCAGCCGCGCGCTCGCCCACGATCGCGCATGGCGCTTGCGTGTTGCCCGTCGTGACCCTCGGGAGGATCGAGCCGTCGGCGACGCGCAGCCGGTCGATGCCGTGAACCGCCAATGACGCGTCGACGACCGACAGGTCATCCATGCCCATCCGAGCCGTCCCGCATTGGTGCCAATAGGTCACCGCCGCGTCGCGGAGGAATTGATCGTCGATCGCCGCTCCCACCCCGGGGATGGCCTCGCGCCGGACATGGGGGGCGAAAGCCGCAGCGTTTCCAATCTCGCGGCACAGCCGCACGCAGGCGCGGGCCGTCTCCAGGTCCCGTGGATCGGACAGCATGTTGGGATCGACCAGAGGTGCTGCGGCCGGGTCCGCCGACCGCAGCCGCACCTCGCCACGACTGTGGGGCTGCGCCAACCCTGCGAACATCGTCCAGCCATGATCGGGGACGCCGCGCACCGCCGTGCGCTCGCTGGGAACGGGGAACTCGACCTGGCAGAACAGAAGGTCCGGGGCCTCCAGGTCGGGACGGCTCTTCCAGTAGAGGGTCGCCTCGCTCCCGCTGGCGCGTGGAGCGATCGGCTCCCGATACTCCCAGGTGCAGCCGAACGACACATGATCCTGCAGGCCGCGGCCGACGCCGGGCAGATAACCCACCATCGGAATGCCGTGCCGGTCGAGCTGGCTCCGGTCGCCGATTCCGGACAGCATGAGCAGCTTGGGCGTGTTGATGGCGCCGGCGGACAGGATGACCTCCGAACCCGCCATGAACGACCGGATCGCGCCGCCCCGTTCGACCTCGACACCGGTTGCCGTCGTCCCGTCGAGGAGCACGCGGCGCACGAGCGTGTCCGTCAGGATCGTGAGGTTCGGTCGGTCGGCCACAGGATGGACATAGGCGCGGTAGAGCGAGTTGCGCCGTCCGTCCCGCACGAGCATGTCGGTGTAGGCCACACCTCCCGCGCTTTCCATCATCCGGCCGTTGGGGCTGTCGTAGCGCGGGATGCCGAGGGACTCGGCCGCGTCGAGCAGAGCGCCGGCGATCGGGCTCGGGTCCTGCGGGGGCTGCACCCACACCGGCCCGGAATCGCCGCGATACTGCGGGTCCGGCGCGCCCTGCCAGTTCTCGATGCGTCGGTAGATGCCGAGAACCGCCTCATAGCCCCAGCCGGCATCGCCGGATTGTTCTGCGAAATAACCCCAGTCGGCGCGATGGCCCCTCGCCCAGACCATGACATTGATGCTCGACCCGCCGCCGAGCCCCTTGCCCATCGACATGGGAAGCGCGCGGCCGTCCAGATGCGGGTTCGGCTCGGCCTGGAATCCCCAGTCGCGCCGACTGCCGAGATTCGTGGGCCACAATGCCGGATTCAGCACCGCCTCATCCTCGTCGCCGCCCCCCGCCTCGATGAGAAGCACGGAGCAGTCGGCGTTGTCGGCCAAGCGGCGCGCGATCACGGATCCCGATGCGCCGGCGCCACAAACGATGAAGTCGTAGGCAGACTTGAGGTTGGCGAGTCTTTGCGTCTGATTGTCACGGACGCGTCGGTTGAACTCCTCGGAGCCTTCGGACGTGGGTTCGCTCATGTCATGGACCTTTCAGTGAGCGGGGAGCGTGGTCTGACGAGACCGGGGATCAGGGCGACGCCGCGCCCGACTGTTGGGCCGCTTCGTCGATCACCTTTGCGACGACGTCCGACTGCGTGAAGTAGACGGCATGGCTGGCCGGGACGTTCGTGACCTTCGCACCGATGCGTTTCGCCATGTCCTGGAGCATCCGCTGATCGAACGCCTTGTCCTCCGTCGCGATCACCGCCCAGCTGGGCTTGGTCCGCCAGGCGGCATGCTGGAGCTTCACGCTGAAGCTCGCCATATTGATCGGAACCTGCGACGCCTTCAGGAAATCGGCATCGGCCTTCGTCGCATCCGCCGCGAAGCCGGCGGCGAAATTGTCGGGCTTGATGAAGCCGAAGCCGTCCTTGCTCGTCTCGATGACGAACTCGGGCGGTGTCGTGTAGCCGCCATATTGCTGAGCCGTGGTCTCGCCGGCGTCGGGCGACAGGGCCGACACATAGACCAGCCCACGCACCGTCGGATGGACGCCGGCTTCGGTGATGACCGTGCCGCCCCAGCTGTGGCCGACCAGAATGGCGGGACCATCCTGCCTATCGAGCGCGCGCCGTGTGGCCGCCACATCGTCGTCGAAAGAGGTGAGCGGATTCTGGACGATCGTGACCCGGTAGCCACGGGTGGTCAGATCCTCATAGACCTTCCGCCATCCCGATCCGTCGGCAAAGGCGCCATGAACGAGGACGATGTTCTTAACGGCCGCCTGATCGGCGGAATGGCTGATCGTCTGCGCCTGCGACACCGACAGCGGCAGCGTGACGACCGAAGCGGCCAGGATCAGGGACTGAAGCGTGTTTTTCATGTTTGCCTCCGCTCAATGGCGATAACTGTTATCGCGATAACTGTTTGTATCGCCGAAGGGCTGCCTTGTCCAGAGAAATTTATCGCGATATATATTTTTGGATGATGCGTTGCGAAGGGAGCCAGCCTATGTCGGATGAGAACAACCCGCCGGTGCCATTGGAGGAGCAGCTCTGCTTCGCGATCTACTCGGCCGGTATCGCCATCCAGCGGGCCTACAAACCGTTGCTGGACGCCCTTGGTCTCACCTATCCGCAGTATCTCGTGCTCAACATTCTGTGGCGGGAAGACGGACAGACGGTGGGGAGCATCGCCCAGCAGCTTGCCCTTGAATCCAGCACGCTGACGCCTCTGCTCAAGCGCCTGGAGGCTGCGGAGCTGATCCATCGCACGCGCAACCCGACCAACGAAAGGCAGGTGATCGTGTCGCTGACGGCCAAGGGAGCCGCTCTGCGCTCCAAGGCCGGTTGCCTGGGCGATACATTGCTTCACGCCTCCGGGGAGTCACCCGCCGCATTGGCAAAGCTCAACCGCGAGATCGCGCAACTGCGGGATTCCGTTTACGCCCATATCGGCGGCTGGACGTCACTCGACGCACATTGAAGAGAGAAGCGCGCATTGGCGCCGCTGGAACCATCCCTCCGGTATGGACGTGGTCCCCGTTACCCGGCCAGTCGGATAAGCTTGGTTCGCCCAGGATGAAGTACGGACTTGATGACGGGGAAACGGAGGCGGAATTTGGCCGGCTTCCTCAGCCGACGCGGTGCAGGAAATGGCGGGCGTACTTGCCTGACAGCGCGTCCATCGGCACGATCAGGCAGACGTCCGTGGTGTTGAAGGCGTGATCGACCACGGCGCCGTCGCCGATGAAGCCGCCGACCCGCAGATAGCCCTTGAGAAGCGGCGGCAATCCGGCGGCGCCGGCGCGCGGCTCGAAGCGCGCCGCCACCTCGTCGCCGGATGCGGCGCGCACCGACAGCGGATCGAGGTCCACGCGACGGTCGGGCAGGGCGCGGGCCCGCAGGGCCTGCGGCGCCAGATGGTTGCGGTGCAGGTAGGCGAGCGCCGGCGCCAGGGCGTCGAGGTCGGTGCCCGGCAGGCTGGCGCAACCGAA
This sequence comes from Azospirillum brasilense, assembly GCF_007827815.1. Taxonomy (GTDB): domain Bacteria; phylum Pseudomonadota; class Alphaproteobacteria; order Azospirillales; family Azospirillaceae; genus Azospirillum; species Azospirillum brasilense_C. The sequence goes on along the minus strand of NZ_VITH01000006.1, from coordinate 295,916 downwards.
CATCAGCGCCACATCGTGGCGGAGGATGTAGGCGGAGATGCCCTGCCACAGCAGCTGCATGGTGGCGCCGGTGCGGTAGGCCGGATCGACGCAGGACCGCCCCAGCTCCAGCAATTCGCCGGGGTGGGCCAGAAGCGGCGCGATGTCGAACTCGGTGGCGGTGTAGAAGCCGCCACAGCGCTCGGCCATGGACCGGCGCATCAGCCGGTAGGTGCCGACCACCGCGCCGCCGGGCGCGGCCTCGTGGTCGAGGATCACGAGGTGGTCGCAAGCCGCGTCGAACGCGTCGACGTCGCGGCCGGGAACGCCGCCGGTCAGCGCCGCGCCCATCTCGTCGTGGAAAACGCGGTAGCGCAGCGCCTGCGCGGCGTCGATCTCGCCGGAGCCGGCGGCCAGACGGACTTCGAGCCGGGACGGCTTCGCGGCTACGGCCGGAGCGGCGGCGTGCGGTGTTCTCACGGTCATATCCAGTCCGAACGGTTGGCTCTGACCTTTTGATGACGGAAGTTCGCGACAGCTTGATGACGGCCCCGCGACGGTCGTGTTGCAACGCGCTTCCGGTGTCGCGACGGGCGCGTGCCGACCCTCGGACCGACATGCGTGTCATGAACGCTGTTCAAGTCACTGTCGTGTGATAACATGCGCTGGAACGAACTTGTCGAGGATACGGTGATGAGCGGTGCCACCAAACCGTCTGCGGACACGACGCCAAGCGAAGCGCGCATCGGCGTGAAGATCCGGCACACCCGGATGCTGAAGGGACTCACGCTGAAGCAATTGGCGGACGAGGTCGGGTGTTCGGAGTCCCTGCTCTCGAAGATCGAGAACGGCCGGGCCAACCCGTCGCTGAACATGATCCAGCGGCTGGCCAGGGGCCTCAGCATGACCGTGGGGGAATTGTTCGCACAGGTGGACGACCCGGCCCACATCGTGGCGCGCGCCGGCAGCCGCACGATGATCCAGACCGACCAGCTCCGCCGCGGGACCGGGCTGACGCTGGAGCGCCTCATCCCCTATTCCGACGGCCATCTGCTTCAGGGAAACATCCATCACATCAAGCCGGGCGGCGGCAGCGAGGGCGACCTGGAGCACGAGGGGGAGGAGTTCGGCTACATCCTGGAGGGTGAGCTCGAACTGTCCGTCGCCGGCCGGATCTATGTGCTGCGCGTGGGCGATTCCTTCTGCTTCCGCTCCGAACACCCGCACAGCTACCGCAACAGCGGCGCGGAGCCGACGCGCGTGCTGTGGCTCAACACGCCTCCCAGCTTCTGAGGCTGGCTCCCGAAACGGGAGGCGCAGGTAAGCTCATAGAACGTTATTCAAGTTACTTGACAGAGGTTCCACCCCTCCGTACTGTTTGGTCATACCCGGCAGCAGTCAGTGCACCAAGAAATGCGCCGCGGCAGCCAACCAACATCGTTCGAGGGAGACAGGGACCGTGGTGGCAGAGCAGAAACTGATCAACGCGATCACCGACCGACGCGACCCGCATTACCAGCCCTACGGATGGCATCATTGGCCGGATCATCCCTGGATGGCCTATCAGTTCCGCCGGGCCTTGGGTGAAACCCAGGAAGGCGGCGGCGCCATCAGCGAATGCTTCCAGGCCGCCAGCCGGATGATCCCCGGCGACAAGGAAAGCTGGTACAAGGAGTGGCTGCACATCGCCGACCGGAACGACCGGCGCGGCGACGAGGAGGAGGCGAAGGGGCACATCGAGACGGCGAAGGCCTGCTGGCTGCGGGCTGCCGATTACTTCCGGCAGGCGGAGTTCTGGCTCGACGCGGCGGACCCCCGCCGTCTGGAGACCTTCACCCGGATGGAGAACTGCTCCAAGAAGTGGGGGCGCTGGCTCAACCCGCGGATGGAGGAGGTCACGATCCCCTACGAGGGCGGCCAGATGTACGGCTACTTCGTCCGCAGCCCGGTGCGCGTCGAGAAGCAGCCGGTGCTGATCGCCTTCGGCGGGCTGGACAGCATCAAGGACGAGATGTGGTTCATGAGCGCGCGGGCGCCGGTCCAGCGCGGCATGTCGGTCCTGATGATCGACGGACCGGGCCAGGGCGGCACGTTGCGCCGCCACGGCATCCCGAACCGGGCCGACTACGAGGTACCGGTCGGCGCCATGATCGATTATCTGTACACGCGCGACGACATCGACCGCGACCGCATCGCGGTCTGCGGCTCCAGCCTGGGCGGCTTCTACGCGGCCCGCGCCGCCTCCTACGAGCACCGCATCGCGGCGGTGATCTCGCACGGCGCCGTGTGGGACGTGAACGAGCTGTGGGGCGAGGCCAACGAGGGCCACGGGCTCGCCGACCACATCAAATGGGTCTTCGGCGCCTCCTCCATGCGGGAGGCCTTCGAAAAGGGCCGCGACTTCAAGCTCGAAGGCCACATCGACAAGATCCGCTGCCCCTACCTGATCTGCCACGGCGGCAGCGACGTGCTGAGCGTCCGGCAGGCCACCCAGGTCTACGAGTACGCCAAGGCGCACGGCGTCGACGTCACGCTTGAAATGGTCAGCGTCGAAGAGACGGGCGCCGAGCATTGCCAGCACGACAACCCGACGATCGGCCAGGAGAAGATGGCGGACTGGCTGGCCGACCGGCTCGGGATCGACCAGCGGGAGATGAACGCGCTGCGCTGACGTCCGCAACGCATGCCCCAGCGGGAAGACCGGGGCATGCCCCGCCGAACATGAACAGGGCAAACACGAACAGGGAGAGGCGAAACAATGCGACTCAAGGGATTCTTCTTCACCTTCACCGCCGCAGTGATCGCCCTGGCCTCGGTGGGTCACGCGGCCACCCCCACCATGAAGATCGCGCACGTCGTGCCGTCCGGCGACCCGCGCGACCTCGGAGCCGTCAAGGTCAAGGAACTCCTCGCGGCGGACACGCGCTGCAGCATCAACGCGACCGTCTATCCGTCCGCCCAGCTCGGCGGCACCACCGACCTGATCGAGGGCATGCAGATCGGCTCGGTCGAGGCGGTGGTCCTGCCGGCCTCCTTCATGGTCGGCTTCGAGCCCAGGATCGGCATCTTCGACTTCCCTTTCTTCTGGCCGACGAAGACCGAGGACCTCTTGAAGGTCCACAAGGGTCCGGCGATGGCGAAGCTCCTCAAGACCACCGAGGCACAGGGCGTCGTCAGCCTGGGCGTCTGGCACACCGGCTACAAGCAGTGGACGGCCAACAAGCCCCTGAAGCAGCCATCGGACTTCGCCGGCCTCAAGGCGCGGGTCATGCCGTCGCCCGTGCTGGTGGAACAGCAGAAGATCCTCGGCCTCAACCCGGTCAACATGCCGTTCCCGGAGACCTACAACGCGCTGCAGAACCGCACGATCGACGCGCAGGAAAACCCGCTGGTGACGACCTTCGTGATGAAGTTCCACGAGGTCCAGAGCAACGTGACGATGTCGAACCACGGCAACCTCGACCAGCTGTTCATGGTTTCGAAGGCGTGGTGGGACGGGTTGTCCGCCGAGTGCCGGACGGCGGTGAGCGAAGCCGTCGACACGGCGGCCGGCGTGGTCGTCGCCAAGACCGAGGAGATGACCGGCCAGGCGATGACGGCCTTCAAGGAGCGCGGCGTCACCGTCACCGAGCTGTCCGACGCCGAGTACCAGACGCTTCGTGAAACCACCCTGCCGGGGCTGGAGAAATTCTACGTGGCCAAGGCGGGTGCCCCTGGCCAGGAGATCCTCGACAGCTTCAAGAGCGAGCTGGGGCTCAAGTGATGGCGGAGCGGCAGGGGGAGCGGGTGTCCCGCTCCACCATGCCGGGCCAGTCCCTCGTGTGGTGGCTGGACCGGCTCCTCCAGGGCGCCGACCTGCTTGCGAAGGCGTTCGTCGGCCTCGCTCTTCTCGCCATAACCCTGACCCTGTTCGTCGGGGCGCTCGGCCGCTACGCCCTCGACTTCAGCTTCGTCGGCGGTGAGGAGTTGGCCCGCTACCTGATGGTCTGGATGACCTTCCTCGGGTCCTATGTGCTGGTCCGCGAGCAGCGGCATATCATGATCGACATCGTCCTGCGCATGGTCCCGCCGCCGGTGCAGCGCTGGATCGCCGTGCTCATCGGTACCGTCGGCCTCGTCACCATGCTCTACATCACCAAGTACGGCTACGCGCTGGCGGAGCGCATGCTGACCGGATTCCAGATGAGCCCGGTGCTGCCGATCCCGCGCGGGCTCCTCCACGTGTCCCTGCCCCTGGGCAGCGCGCTGATGGCGATGGCCTTCCTGCACATGGCGCTGTCGCACCTGCTCGACCCGCGGAACGCGCGCCCGCTGTTCACCGAACAGCCCGCCGATCAGCCCAGGGAGGACTGAGAATGGCTGTTCCTTTCTTCACGGCGGTCTTCATCGGGCTGCTGGTCCTGTCCTTTCCGATCTTCCTCGGCATCCTCGTCGCGACGATCACGACGTTCGAGGCCTTTGGTCCGCCCCTGCCGTCGATGGTGATGGCGCAGCGGGTGGTGGAAGGCGTCAACATCTTCTCGCTCATCGCCGTGCCGCTGTTCGTCTTCGCGGCGGACATCATCGCGCGGGGCGAGATCGGCGCCCGTCTGGTGGCCCTGGTCGAGGCGATGGTCGGGCACATCACGGGCGGGCTGGCGATCGCCACCGTCATGTCCTGCGCGCTGTTCGGCGCGATCAGCGGCATCGGCGCCGCGGCCGTGGTTAGCATCGGGCCGATCGTCTATCCGTCCCTGCTGCGGCAGGGCTACGGGGCGGGCTTCTCGGCGGGGCTCATCCTGTCCGCCTCGACCCTGTCGATGCTGATCCCGCCGGGCGTGGCCATGATCCTCTACTCGGTGCAGACCTCGGCGTCGGTCGGAACGGTCTTCCTGGCCGGTCTCGGCGCGGGCGTCCTGTTCACCGCCGTCCTCGCCGGTTACGCCTATTATTACGCCCGCCGACACGGCATCATGCGGGGCGCCCGGGCCTCGCTTCCCGAGATCGTGACCGCCGCGCGCCGGGCGGTGTGGGCGCTGGGCCTGCCGGCGGTGATCTTCGGGGGCATCTACGGCGGCGTCTTCACGCCGACGGAAGCGGCCGCCGCGGCCTGCGTGTACGCCATCGTCGTCGAGTGCTTCATCTACCGCCAGCTGCCCATCACAGACCTGTTCAAGGTCTCGGTGGCGTCGGGCACGGTCATCGCCACCCTGCTCATCCTGATCGCGGCCGGCGGGGCGATGACCTGGTACCTGACGCTTCTGCAGGTGCCGCAGCAGATCAGCGGGCTGCTCGACGGGCTGAGCCCGTGGGCCGTCCTGCTCGTCGTCAACATCGTCTTCCTGATCGCCGGCATGTTCATCGATCCCAACTCGGCGATCATCGTGCTGGCGCCGCTGGTCTATCCCGCCGCCATGGCGGCCGGCATCGATCCGGTGCATTTCGGCGCGGTCCTGGTGCTGAACCTTGCCATCGGCATGATCACGCCGCCCTTCGGGCTCAACATCTTCATCGGCATCACGACCTTCAAGATCAGCTACGCGAAGATCGTGCAGAGCGTCATTCCCTTCATCCTGCTCGCGCTCATCACGCTGTTCCTGGCGACCTACATCCCGATCACCGTCATGTGGCCGACGATGCTCCAGGGCTGAGCGCGCGACCGGACGGCCCTTCATCAAAGCGAAAGGATGCTTCCCATGGACTTCGGAGTCGACAGCCCCAAGCCGGCCGTCATCGCCATCGACCTGCACCGCGGGCACCTCGATCCCGCGGTGGCGACCATGCCGCTGGCGGCGGACCGCGCCGCCGTGGTGGTCGAGGCCAACCGACGCTTCTTCGACGGCTGCCGGGCGGCCGGCATCCCCATCGTGCACCTCGTCACCACCTACCGGGATGCCGACGAGATCCGCTCCAACCCGTTCTGGCGCACTCGGGCCGACAACCCGACGGCAACGCGGAAGAACGTCGAACGCCACAACATCGAAGGCATGCCCGGCTGCCGGATCATGCCGCAGCTCCATGCGGACGGTGACTGGATCGTCAACACGAAGAAGCGCTACGACTGCTTCGTCGCCAGCGATCTGGACTTCATGCTGCGCCGGCACGGCATCAACACGCTGCTGATCACCGGGGTGAACACCAACAGCTGCGTGCTGGCGACCACCGTCCGCGCCAACGTCATGGATTACGCCGCGGTGTGCATCGAGGACTGCGTCGACACCATGGACGGCCCGGCGGCGCACCAGGCGGCGCTGACCTGCATCCGCGCCGCCTTCGGATGGGTGATGACGGGCGACGAGGCACTGCGCACCTTCAGCCGCCGCTGAGGGGGCGCCCCGGCCCATGGTCTTCAAAAGCCGGAACACACCGGGCGGAAGCCGAACCATCGGCCTGCCAAGGGGGGAGTATTGCCGATGCCAGCCGAGCGGAATCAGCGGACATGGGGCATGTGGATCGACGGGGACTGGCGGCCGTCCGCGTCCGGCCGAACCTTCGCCGTCGAGAACCCGAAGGACGCGTCGGTCCTGGCCGAGGTCGCCGAGGGCGGCGCGGCGGACATCGACGCGGCGGTGGCCGCGGCGCAGCGCGCCTTCGACGGGTGGAGCGAGACCCCGCCCGAGGCCCGCGCCCGCGTCATGGCGAAAGCCGCCGAGATTCTGCGCAGCCGCATGGACGAATTCGTGCGCATCGAGGTCGACCAGACCGGCCGGGCGCGGCGGGAGCTGTCCGCGCAGCTCGGCCGCCTGCCGGAATGGTACGACTATTTCGGCGCGCTGGCCCGCACCCACGAGGACACGGTGCCGCCGTTCAATGGCCCCTTCCTGAACTACACGCGGCGCGTGCCGCTGGGGGTGGTGGGCCATGTCACGCCGTGGAACCACCCGCTGCTGATCCTGACCAAGAAGGTCGCCCCGTCGCTGGCGGCGGGCAACAGCATGGTGGTGAAGCCGAGCGAGCTGGCGCCGCTGACCCCGCTGCTGCTGGGCGAGGTGCTGCGCGACGCCGGGCTGCCCGACGGGGTCTACAACGTGGTTCCCGGCTTCGGTGCCGATGCCGGCGCGGCGCTGACCCGGCACAAGGGCATCCGCAAGATCGACCTGACGGGCGGCACGGAAACCGGAAAGACCGTGGCGTCGCTGGCCGGCCAGAACCTCACCCGCTTCGCCGGCGAGTTGGGGGGCAAGGCCGCGATGGTGGCTTTCCCGGGCGTGGCGCCGCAGGCCGTCGTGAACGCGGCGCTGTTCGCCTCCTTCATCGCGACGGGGCAGACCTGCGTGCAGGGCTCGCGCCTGATCGTCCACCGCTCGATCCACGACGCCGTGGTTGAGGAGCTGGTGGCGCGGACCCGGGCGCTCCGCCTCGGCGATCCGCAAGACCTGAGGACGCAGGTCGGTCCGCTCGTCTCGGAGCGCCAGCGCGCCATCGTCGAAAAGTACGTCCGCATCGGCCAGGAGGAGGGCGCGACGCTGGCGGTCGGCGGACGCCGGCCCGAGGGGGCGGCCTACGAGCGCGGCTACTGGTACCTGCCGACCGTGTTCACCGGCGTGCGCAACGACATGCGGATCGCGCAGGAGGAGATCTTCGGGCCGGTCGTCTGCGTGATGCCCTTCGACGACGAGGAGGAGGCCATCGCGCTCGCCAACGGCACCGAGTTCGGGCTGGCGGCCAGCGTCTGGACCGAGGACGTCCGGCAGGCGCACCGGGTCGCGCACCGGATGCAGGCGGGCATCGTGTGGATCAACGACCACCACCGCATCGACCCCGCCTCGCCCTGGGGCGGCTTCAAGATGAGCGGCATCGGCCGGGAGAACGGCATCGCCGCCTACCACGAATACACGCAGATCCAGAATGTCATCGTCAACCTGTCCAGCGCCGCCTTCGACTGGTTCGCGGATGACGGCGCGATGAAGAGGTACAGCTGAGCCATGCGCATCGACCTTCACAGCCACGTCATCCCGCCCCGGATCGTCGAGGCGATCGCCGGACAGCCGCAGACCTTCGCCGCCCGCATCGAGGGCGAGGGGAACGCGCGGCGGGTCGTCCACGACCAGGGCTACGTCTACCCTCTGTTCCAGGAATTCTTCGATCCCGCGGCCAAGCTCGAGTCCATGGACCGCAAGGGCATCGACGTGTCGGTGATCTCGCCGGCGCCGCCGATGTTCTACTATTGGGCCGACGCCGACCTCGCGCTGACGGTCGCCGGGCTGGTCAACGACGGGGTGGCGGACATGGTCGCCGCCCGGCCGGACCGGCTGCGCGGGATGGCCAGCATCCCCATGCAGCACCCCGACGCCGCCGTCGCCGAGCTGGAGCGGGTCGTCAAGGAATGGGGCTTCAAGGCCGTCGAGATCGGCACGTCGATCGAGGGCGCCCAGCTGGCCGAGGAGCGGTTCCGCCCGGTGCTGCGGCGGGCGGCCGAGCTGGGCGTGTTCGTCTTCGCCCATCCCTACTATGTCGGGTCCAAGTCGGGGCTCGAATGCCACTATCTGACCAACCTGATCGGCAACCCGCTCGACACCGCGGTCTGCGTCGCCAACCTGATGTTCAGCGGCGCGCTCGACGAGCTGCCCGACCTCAAGATCCTGCTGGCGCACGGCGGCGGCTTCGCGCCGTACCAGATCGGCCGGCTGGTGCACGGCCACAAGGTCCGCCCCGAGACCCACGCCCACACCAGGACCAATCCCAAGGACCTGCTGCGCCGGTTCTACTTCGACAGCCTCGTCTTCGATCCGCAGGCGTTGCGCTACCTGATCGATCTGGTCGGCGCCGACCGCATCGCCATCGGGACGGACTCGCCCTTCGACATGGCGGATCAGACGCCGCTGGACACGCTGGCCGCCGTTCCGGGGATCACCCACACGGAAAACCACGAGCTGTGCTGCGGAACGGCGCTGCGCCTGCTGGGCGAAGGCCGTTGAGCGGGCCGGGCCAAGCGAAGCAGCGAGGGGGTAACCAATGACAAAGCCGACGGTGACGGTGCTGACGCTTGGCGGCACCATCGCGATGACTCGAAGCGACCGGGGCGGCGTCGTGCCGACCCTGACCGGGGAGATGCTGGTCGCGGCGGTGCCGGCCCTGACCGAGCTGGCGGCGATCGACGCCCGGTCCTTCCGGCAGGTGCCGGGCGCCCATCTGCGGTTCGACGATCTGGAGGCGCTGGCGGCCGCCGTCGAGGAGGCCGTCGCCGGCGGCGCCCGCGGGGTCGTGATAACCCAGGGGACGGACACCATTGAGGAGACGGCCTTCGCTCTCGATCGTCTCCTCGACCTCGCGGCGCCGGTGGTCGTCACGGGCGCGATGCGCAACCCGACCGTTCCCGGCGCCGACGGCCCGGCCAACCTTCTGGCCGCCGTCCAGGTGGCGACCAGCGAGGCGGCGCGCGGGCTGGGCTGCCTGGTGGTGCTGAACGACGAAATCCACGCCGCCCGCTTCCTGCGCAAGACCCACACCAGCAGCCCGGCCGCCTTCACCTCGCCGCAGGCGGGGCCGATCGGCTGGGTGGCCGAGGGCAGGGTGCAGCTGGCGGCGCGGGTGGAGCGCGTTCCCGCGCTGCCGCGATCCCACAAGGCCGGCGAGGCGCGCGTCGCGCTGATCACCGTCGCGCTGGGCGATGACGGGAGGTTGGTCGATGCGGCCCGGCAGGCGGGTTTCGACGGCATGGTCGTCGAGGCGACGGGCGGCGGTCATGTCGCCACCGCGGTCGCCGACGCGCTGGAGCGGGCGGCGACGGCGATGCCGGTCGTGCTGGCGTCGCGCACCGGGGCCGGCGAGACCCTGGCCCGGACCTACGGCTTTCCGGGCGGGGAAATCGACCTGCAGCGGCGCGGCCTGATCCGCGCCGGCTGGCTCGACGGGCTGAAGGCGAAGCTGCTGCTGACCCTGCTTCTCCGCCGGGGACAGGCCGGACGCGACGAGGTGTCGGCGGCCTTCCGCCCCTGGGGCGGCGGGGTGGAAACCTGATCGGACCGCCTCCCGATCGATGGCGGCGCGGCGCTTCCGCCGCGTCACAGGGGCCAGAAAACGCAAGGAGACAACGATGACGAATGATGTCGGGGCGAGCATCCGTGCCCGGGTGCCCTATGAGCCGATCCACAAGCGGCGTCCGTTGCGTTTGCCCGGCGACGCCCGGGTGGCCGTGTGGACCATCGTCAACGTCGAGAACTGGAGCCCGCAGGCGGCCATGCCCCGCGCGGTTCTCCCGCCGCCCATGGGCCAGCCGCTGCTGCCCGACGTGCCGAACTGGGCCTGGCACGAGTATGGGATGCGCGTCGGATTCTGGCGGTTCGTCGAGGCTTTGGGGAGCCGGGGCCTGAAGGCGAGTTTCGCCGTCAACGGCACGGCCTGCGAGGTCTATCGCGACGCCTGCGCCGCGGCACGGGACGCCGGGTGGGACTTCATGGGGCACGGGTTCGTGCAGAAGCCCATGCACAGGGTTGACGACCAGCGCGCGGCGATCGCTGACACGATCAAGGCCATCAGCGACTTCACCGGCCGGCCGCCGCGGGGATGGGAAAGCCCGGGGCTGACGGAAACCGACGAAACCGTGGACCTGCTCGCCGAGGCGGGCATCGAGTATGTCGCGGACTGGGTCCTCGACGAGCAGCCCGTGCCCATTCGCACGCGCTCCGGCTCGCTGGTCTCGATCCCCTACACGGTGGAGATCAACGACGTGGTCATGAGCGCCGTCCAGCAGCAGCCGTCCGACGAAATCCTCAGGCGCGGCCGCGACCACTTCGACCGCCTCTACCAGGACGGAGCGACGGCGCCGCGTGTCATGGCCATCTCCATCCACCCGTACCTGACCGGCGTGCCGCATCGGATCAAGTATCTGGAAGCCCTTTATGACCACATTCTCGGTCATGAGGGCGTGGTGATGTGGACCGGCGCCGAAATCCTGGATTGGTACCGGTCGCAGACGGCGACCCCGGCCTGACGGTCACGCCGCCGCTTCGGGCCGCCGGGCGGCCATGCCGTCGAGTGGATCGGTATGGAAAAAAGCCCATCGGCGGAAAGCCGATGGGCGCGAGGGGGCAGAAAAACGGGAGGGTGTTCGTCCAGCGGGACGCAATCGATCAACGATCGTGCCGCCACCTTGCGGCCTGGATGCCCTCCCATCCTTGACCACCGTCAAGCCGGCAAGGATTTTTGGATTTTTCGTCAGCTGTTCTTTTTCAGATAGGCGATGAGGTCCTTGCGGGCCTGCTCGTTCTTCACGCCGGCGAAGGCCATCTTGTTGCCGGGGACGGCGCTCTTCGGGTCCGCCAGATAGGCGTCGAGCGTCGCCTCGTCCCAGGGGCCGGCGTTCTTCATGGCGTCGGAGTATTTGTAGGTCTCGACGGAGCCGGCCTTGCGGCCGACGACGCCGTGCAGGTTGGGGCCGACGCGGTTCGGACCACCGGCCTCGATGGTGTGGCAGGCCTTGCACTGGTTGAACACCTTCGCGCCGGCATCGGCGTCCTGCGCGACGGCAAGGCCGGGAGACGACGCGACCAGCCCGAAGGCGAGCAGGGCAAACATGCGCTTCATAGGGCTTTCCTCGTTTAACGGACTTAAAAGTTTCAACGGACTCAAAGGTCAGCCGGACCGCGCGGGAGCAGCGGTCCGACAGACATCGGATGGCGGATGCGTCAGGCGGCCGGGGCGTCGGCGTAGGCCGCACCCGCCATGTTGTGGAAGAAGCCGTTCTCCAGCGGGACGGCGGTCATGCCGCGCAGCTCCGCCATCACGTCCTGTCCGCTGCGCGCGCCGTCCAGAACGGCGCGGAAGGCCGTGGCGACGGCCACCATGTCGAGGTCCTGCGGCGACAGGCGGAAGCGCCGGATGCCCATCGCCCGCAGCCGGTCGATCTCCGCCGCCAGCGCCAGATAGCCGTGCGACAGCGTCTGCGTGCCGTTGACCGACAGGAAGGGCTGGCCGTCGACGGTGCTGACCGGCATGCCGTCCGGGTCGTTGGCGCAGACGAACTGGCAGCCGTCCTTGTGCAGCGCGTGGGCCCGCGCGTGGTAGCAGCGGGCGGAGATGGCGAGCGGCGCCCGCCCGAACACCTGCACCTCCATGGACAGGCCGAGCGCCGCCCCCGTCTTCGCCATCACGGCGACGGAGGCGGCGGGAAGCTCCGCCGGCAGCGACACGGCGACGGCGCCGCGCCCGGCCAGCCAGGCCAGGGTCGCCTCGTTGTAGCTGTTGATGAAGGGGCCGACGGCGTGGCGGCGTCCCTCCAGCAGGGCCAGCGCGCCCATGTCGTTGGCCTCCACCGGCAGCAGGTCGCTCTCCACAAGGTCGCGCATCGCCGCGCGCTCGCGGTCGCTGCCCACGAGGATCGGGCTGGCGAGCCAGACCTCCTTCCCGGCGGCGGCCAGACGGGCGATCACCTCGTCCATGACCGGGGCGAGGAAGGGCGCGCGCTTGGAGCAGACGACCTCGCCGACGACGACGGCGTCGACCGGCGCCTCGTCGGCGATGCGGGCGTAGAAATCGCGCCAGCGCTCCGCCGGCCAGTTGAACAGGACGGGGCCAAGGGTCAGGGTGGATTTCATGAACGCAACTCCTCAGCGCCACGCGCGGGTGTAGGCGCCGGTGGTCTGGGCCCCGCCCTCGACCATGGCCTCCAGGTCGAGCGCCGGCACGGGCAGGCCCTGCGCGAACGCGTCCAGCGCCCGGCGGTAGGCTGCGACCACGGCGGCGATGTAGGCCTTGCCGCGCTGGCGGCCCTCGATCTTCAGGGCGCACACCTTGGCGGCCTTCAGCTCCGGCAGCAGGGCCAGCGCGTTGAGGCTGGTCGGCTCCTCGAACAGGTAGGCCGGGTCGCGGGAGGTGCCGCCGCCGGGCACGAAGCGGCCCTTGCACAGCGTCGGGTAGCCCGCCGGCTCCCCGGCGCCGAACACGTTGATGGTGAAGCCGCCGAGGCGGGAGGCCAACGCCTCGCCGCGCGGCTCGTAGCGCACATGGCTGGCCGGGGAGCAGACCCCCTGCTTGTTGGGCGACAGCCCGGTCGCGTAGGAGGACAGCGAGCAGCGCCCCTCCGCCATCGGGCAGAGGCCGCCGAAGACGAAGACCTCCGTCTCCACGTCGACCTCGGCGTTCAGCCGGGCGATCTCCGGCACCGTCAGCACGCGGGGCAGCACGACCCGCCGCACGCCGAAGGCCTCGCGGTAGAGCCGGATCGCCTCGGCGTTGGCGGCGGAGGCCTGGACGGACAGGTGAAGCCGCAGGTCGGGGTGGTGCTTCGCCGCGTAGGCGAGCAGGCCGAGGTCGGCGAGGATGACCGCGTCCGCCTTCAGCCGCGCCGCGTCGTCCACCGCACGCTGCCAGGGGGCGAGGTTGCCGGCCTGGGGGTAGGTGTTGATGGCGACGAAGACCTGGACCGAGCGCGCGTGGGCGTAGGCGATGGCCTCGGCCAGCTCCGGCCGGGAGAAGTTCAGGCCGGGGAAGTTGCGCGCGTTGGTCTCGTCGCGGAAGCCCAGATAGACGGCGTCGGCGCCAGCGTCCACGGCGGCGCGCAGCGCGGCGGGGTTGCCCGCCGGGCAGATCAGTTCAAAGGGACCCATGCCGTCACGCTCCCTGCCGCAGGCCGGTGAGCCGCCGCTCCAGCATGGCCATGCCCCAGCGCAGCGGCGGTGGGGCGAGGCGGCGCGCCGTGGCGAGCAGGTCGAGCGCCCGCCCGGCGTTGCGCCGCGCCACCGGCAGGGCGTGCCGCAGCGGACCGGCCGCGGCGGCGACGTCGCCGAACAGGTCCATCTCCTCGCCGTCCAGCGTGTTTCGGAGCGCCAGGATCAGCGCGGTGTCGCCCTCGATGGAGAGTTCGCGGCGGAAGAACAGCGCGTCGCCATCGATGCGCCCTTCCAGCAGATCGAGCAGCCGCGCGCAGGGGCCGCGCACCGTGGCCTCCGCCTCGGCGTCGCGGTCGCAGACCCGCAGGGCGAGGGTGGGGCCGACGCGGAGCAGCAGGGCGGCGGGCGCGTCCACCGGATCGATCAGCAGGCGGGCGTCGGGCAGCTCGCCGAGGGCGGCGAAGGCGCGCGGGTGGCGCGCCTCCAGAATCCGCAGCAGCCGGTCGAACAGCAGGCCGCCGGCCCGGTCGCCGAGCCGCCGCGCGACCCCCAATCCGGCCCGCGTCAGTTGGACTTCGACGTCGCGGGCACGGGGGTCCGGGGCCGTCTCATGGGCCTGATCCTGAACCATGAATCCGGGATCGCGCATACGCCTGTCTCCTTCCCTTCGGAATGGTCGTGTGGCGGGCGGAGCCCGCCGGGCTTCGGCAATACAGCCCGGTGGTCATACCATCCTTGATGACGGTCAAGCCCAAGGTCCCGAGACGCCCCCTGGGGCGATCAGCCGCACATGCCGCCGCAGCAGGAGCCGGAGCGCCGGGCGACCAGCCGCTCGTAGGGCAGGTGAAGCTGCCCGGCCGGCGGGATGACTCCCTGCATCAGGTCGAGCACCTGCTCAGCGGTCGTGCCGGGCGGGCAGTCGGTGATCTCGCAGACCAACCCCCCCTCCGCCACGCCGAGCGGCGTTTCGGCGGCCACCGCGCTGGCCTGCCCGTCGCGCCCGATGAGGACCCGCAGGGAGGCGGCCGGCGCGGTGCCCGAGTCCGGCCGCCCGATGCGCACCCGCCAACGCTCCGGCCCGCGCTCCAGATAGGTCCAGCTCACCGCGTCGCCGAACAGCGCCTGGATCTGGAGAGAGAGCGGGCGCGGGTCATGGTCGTTGACCAGAATGAAGCCGCGGCCCGGCGCCAGGTCCTGCGTGGCCTGGAGGATCAGCGGGTGGCGCTGGTAAGGCGGGATGGACTGGACGTCGATGACCGGCTCGGCCGCGGTGGACTGTTCGGCGATCTGCATGGGGGAGGTCCGGAGGGTTGTGATGCATCGACAAGACTAAAGACCTGGATCAGATCGCTCTTTGTTCCAGAGCAAACAGGACAAACCGATACCTTGGTCGTGGTTTGTGGCGCAGGCGGGTTGCGGCGCGGCGCGCGGGCGGTCATGGTGTAAGACAACGTTTCCGTGACGGCTTCCCGCTGGGGTGGCCGGGTGCGGCCTTTGCCGTGAGGATGGTCCGATGACGCCGCTTTCCCCCGATCCCGCCGTTCTGCGTGGCCTGCGGCTGTTTTCCGGCCTGGACGCGGCGGCGCTGGCGGAGATCGTCCGATCGGCCCAGACCCGGCGGATCGAGAAGGGGACGACCATCTTTTCCCAGGGCGACCGCGCGGCGCTCTGCCACGCGCTGATCGACGGGCGGGTCAAGATCGCCCAGACCGGAGCCGACGGGCAGCAGCTGGTGGTCCGCTACATCGGCGGCGGGGAGATGTTCGGCACGGCGGCGGTCTTCTCGGGCGGCATCTACCCGGCCGACGCGCTCGCCATGGTCGACTGCGTCGGCGTCCACTGGACCGCCGCCACGATGGGCGAGTTGATGGAGCGCCACCCGCGCATCGCGCTCAACGCCCTGGACATCGTCGGCCGCCGCCTGCAGGAGGTGCAGACCCGCCTACGCGAACTGTCCACCGAGCGGGTCGAGCGGCGCGTCGCCCACGCGCTTCTGCGTCTGGCGCGTCAGGCGGGGCGCCGGGTCGGGAACGGCGTCGAGATCGACTTCCCGCTGTCCCGCCAGGACATTGCGGAGATGACCGGAACCACGCTGCACACGGTGAGCCGCATCCTCAGCGGCTGGGAGGGGCAGGGGATTGTCGAGGGCGGGCGCCAGCAGGTGACGATCCGCCAGCCGCACGCGCTGGTCGCCATCGCCGAGGATCTGCCCAGGCCGGGGAAGCCGGAGGAGAAATAGCCGGGGCGGAGCCTTCGTTCCGTTTGCGCGGGCGCAAAGAGACGCGCGCGCCGGTGTGCCAGAGTGACGGGATGATCGCCCCGCCGCCACACTCCGCCACCGCGGCCTTGCCCTCGTCCTCCGACCTCGTCGAGGATGTGCTGGAGCGCTGGCCATCGACCATCGCCGTGTTCCTCGCGCACCGGATGGCCTGTCCCGGCTGCCCGATGGCGCGCTTCCAGACCGTCGCCGAAGTGGCGGGCGACTATGGCCTGGACACCGACGCCCTGCTCGCCGACTTCGCCCGGGCCATCGCCGCTGAAGGATAAGGCGCGCCCTGCCCTCAGCCGCGCGCCGCCAGTTCCTCGTGGGTGATGCGCTGGAGCCCGCCGTCGGTGCCGACGACATAGACCTCGTCGGCGTTGCGGATGGTCGCCAGACGGTGGGCGATGACCAGGGTGGTCCGCCCCTCCGCCAGCTCCGTCAGCGACTTCTGGATCTCCCGCTCGGTCTGGGTGTCGAGCGCGGAGGTCGCCTCGTCGAGGATCAGGATCGGCGGGTTCTTCAGGAACATGCGGGCGATGGTCAGGCGCTGCTTCTGCCCGCCGGACAGCTTCACGCCGCGCTCCCCGATGATCGTGTCGAGCCCCTCCGGCAGGGAGGCGATCAGCCCGTCGAGATGGGCCCGCCGCGCCGCCTCCATGATCTCCGCGTCGCCGGCGCCGAGACGGCCATAGGCGATGTTCTCGCGGATCGTGCCGCCGAACAGGAACACGTCCTGCTGGACGATGCCGATCTGCCGGCGCAGCGAGGCCAGCGTCATGGCCCGGATGTCCAGCCCGTCGATGGTGATGCGCCCCGCCATGACCTCGTAGAAGCGCGGCAGCAGCGAACAGATGGTCGTCTTGCCGGCACCCGACGGGCCGACGAAGGCGACGGTCGAGCCGGCCCTGATCGAGAGGTCGACGCCCTTCAGCACCGGGCGCGCCGGGTCGTAGCCGAAGGACACGCCCTCGAACCGGATGTCGCCCTTCAGCGCCGGGGCCGCCACGGCGCCGGGCGCGTCGGCGATGTCCGGCTGGGTGTCGAGGAGCTGGGTGTAGCGGCGGAAGCCGGCGATGCCGCGGGGGTAGGTCTCGATGACCGCGTTGATCTTCTCGATCGGGCGGAAGAAGGTGTTGACCAGCAGCAGGAAGGCGAAGAAGCCGCCCTGGGTCAGCTCGCCCACCAGCACGAAATGCGCGCCGGTCAGCATGACGACGATCAGGATCAGCCGCATGCTCATGTAGCTGAGCGTCGTCGAGGCCGCCATGATCTTGTAGGCGGCGAGCTTGGTGGTGCGGTAGCGGTCGTTGTCCTCGGCGAACAGCTTGCGCTCGTGGTCCTCGTTGGTGAAGGCCTGGACGACGCGCATGCCGCCGACATTCTCCTCGATGCGGACATTGAAGTCGCCGACGCGGGAATAGAGCGCCTGCCAGTTCTTCGTCATCCGCCCGCCGTAGCGGCTGGTCACGAAGGCGATCACCGGAACGATGGCCGCGGTGATCAGCGCCAGCGGCAGATGCACCACCGCCATCAGAATGAAGGCGCCGACGAAGGTCATGACCGCGATCAGCAGGTCCTCGGGGCCGTGGTGCGCCACCTCGCCGATCTCGTCCAGGTCGCGGGTGACCCGCCCGACGAGGTGGCCCGTCTTGTTGTTGTCGTAGAAGCTGAAGGAGAGCTTCTGCAGATGGTCGAAGCTCTTGCGGCGCATCTCCGTCTCGATGTTCACGCCGAGCATGTGGCCCCAGTAGGTCACGATGGCCATCAGCCCGCCGTTCGCCATGTAGATCGCCAGCAGCGCCACCGTGGCGGCGACGATCAGCGGCCAGTCCTGGGTCGGCAGGAGCTGGTCCACGAAGGCGCGCACGGCCATCGGGAACCCCAGCTCCAGCAGGCCCGACAGGACGGCGCAGACGATGTCGAGGACCAGCAGGCCGGTGAAGGGGCGATAGTAGGAGAGGAAGCGGCGAAGCATGGCTCTTCTCATTGCGGAACGGCAAAAGGGTGAACGGAACGGCTCACGGAGTGCGGGCGTTGGACCGGCCGAGCAGCCAGACCAGATAGGGGCCGGCGAGCAGCGCGGCAAAAAGACCAAGGGGCAATTGATAGGGGAAAGCGACGGTGCGGGCCAGCCAGTCCGACACCACCATCAGCCCGGCGCCGATCAGCACCGCCCCGATCCCCTGCTGGAGCGGGCGGCCCAGCCCGGCCAGCCGGGCGAGGTGCGGCGCGATCAGGCCGATGAAGCTCAGCGGCCCGACGAACAGCGCCGCCGCCGCGGTCAGCAGCCCGGCCAGCAGCACCAGCAGGGCGCGGCAGCGCCGAACCGGCAACCCGACGGACCGCGCCGTCACATCGCCCAGCGGCAGGACCTCCAGCCACTTGGCGGTCAGCGGCAGGGTTGCCAGCAGAAGCACCGCCACACCGGCGCAGAACCAAGCGTCGCCCGGACCGACCTCGTTGGTCGAGCCGCTCAGCCAGCGCAGCAGGGCGAAGGCTTGCGGCGTGCCGGTGGCGATGACCGCGGTCAGGATGGCGCTGCACAGGGCGCTCATGGCGATGCCTGCGAGCAGGAGCCGCTCCGGCCCGAAGCCGGCGCGCAGCGACAGGGCGAGCATGGCGGTCAGAGTCAGCACCGCCCCCGCCGCCGATGCGGCAAGCTGCAGGCCGAAGCCGGGGGCCGCGACGAGGAACAGCGCGGCGGTCAGCCCGACGCCGGCCCCGGTGCCGACGCCGAGGATTTCCGGGCTGGCCAGCGGGTTGGCGGTCACCCGCTGCAACAGCATCCCGGCGGCGGCCAGCATCGCTCCCGCCGCCGCCGCGACCGCCACGCGCGGCCCGCGCCAGCCCAGCAGCGTGTCGAGCAACGGGCCGGTGGACAGCGTCCAGCCGTCCGGGCCATAGCCGACCGTGAGCGCGAGGCCCACGGCGACCGCGCCGAGGACGGCGAACAGAGCGATCAGCCGGTAATGGTGCGGGCTGCGGCGCGACGGCGCCGGACGGCTGTTCAGGGACGGCCATTCGAACATGCGCAGGCGCGGCAGCAACCAGAGCAGCAGCGGGCCGCCGAGCAGCGCCGTCGCGGCGCCGGTCGGCACGCGCTCTCCGTCCACCCCGGCCAGAAGCTGCACCAGCCCGTCGGTCAGCCAGAGCAGGAGCGCGCCGATCAGCGGGGCGGCGACCAGCCTCTGGCCCTGGGTCCGCGCGCCGCTGAGATGGGCCAGCGCCGGCGCGGCCAGACCGACGAAGCCGATCACCCCGACCTCCGCCGTCACGCTGGCCGCCAGCCAGACCGCGATCCCGATGATTCCGAAGCGCGTGGCGTTCAGGGCGACGCCGAGGCCGCGGGCGCTGGCATCGTCCAGCCCCAGGATGGTCAGCGGGCGCATCAGCAGAAAGGCGGCGCCGACGCCGATCGCCAGACGGACGGCGATGGTCAGCGTCGGCCCCCAGCTCTGCTGCGCCAGCGCCCCGCCGCCCCAGAGGAAGATGGAGAAGAGATACTCGCCGTTGGCAAGGATCAGCGCGGCGCTGCCCATCGTCGCGGTCAGGGCGACCATCATGCCGGCCAGCATGACGGCCACCGGCTCCAGCCCGCGCCGCCACGTCATGGCGAGGATCAGCCCGACCGCCGCCAGCCCGCCGGCCAGCGCCACCCCCTCCCGCGCGCCGTCCATCAGCGCCGGGGCGTAGAGCATCCCCAGCGTCAGGGCGAGCTGGGCGCCCGCCGACACGCCGAGCGTCGAGGGCTCGGCCAACGGGTTGCGCAGCACGCGCTGGAGCAGCAGTCCGGACAGGCCGAGCGCCGCCCCGGCGACCAGCGCCACCGCGATCCGCGGCAGCACGCTGTGATAGAGGATGACGCCGTCCAGCGCCGCCACGTCCGGCGGCAGGGGTATGGCGGGGGCGGCGTGCCCGGCGATCTGCCGGATCGACAGAAGGGCGGCGGCCAGCGCCAGCCCGCTCCACAGCAGGATGCGGTTGAGTCCCGCGCGCTCAGCCATGGCGAACGGTCTCCGGCCGCAGCAGGGCGGCGCTGACGAGGCGGGCGAAGCGCAGGGCCGCCGGAAGCCCGCCGAAATGGTTGACCGGCTCGATCACGCTCACCCGCTTTTCCCGCACCATCGGCAGGGCCTGCCACAGGGCGCTGTCGTCCAGCCCCCGCACCACGTCGGACGGCAGCGGCGGAACGACGACGGTGATGGCGTCCGGCATGCGGGCCAGCGCCTCGATCCCCAGCGGCGCCGCGGCGCTGTAGCTCGATTGCGAGGCCCAGGCGTTGCGCAGCCCCAACCGCTGGAGCACCGCGCCGAACATGCTGTCGTCGCCGAAGGCGCGGACATGGCGGGCGTCGCCGAAGTTGATCGCCAGCACCGGGCGGCGGACCGCGCCGCGCAGGGACTCGCCCAGCCGGGCGATCTCCGCGTCGGCCCCGGCGACGACGGCGCGGGCCTCCGCCTCGCGACCCAGCGCCCGGCCGAGAGTCTGCGCCGCTTCGGCGGCCAGCGGGTAGGGCGGCACGCCCGGCTGGTAGATCGGCAGCGATAGGGTATCCGCCACCCGCTCCAGGCTCGCCCGCTGCCCCTCGTAATAGTTGGAGGTGAGGATGAGGTCTGGCTCGGCCAGCGTCAGCGCCTCGTAATTCGGCATGCCGCGCAGACCGAGGTCGATGACCGAGTCTGGCACCTCCGGCTCGACGACGGTCTTGCGGAACTGGATCAGCTCGGTCGCGGCGACCGGCAGGATGCCCAGGGCCAGCGCCGTCTCCAGCCCCGCCCAGTCGATGGCGGCGACCCGCCGCCCGGACGCGGCGCGCCCGAGGCGGGGCAGCAGCGCCGCTCCGGCGGCGAGGCCCAGCGCGTTGCGGCGGGTGATGGTGGCCCGCCCCGTCACAGCACGCAACCGATCGGCTTGCCGGTCACCGGGTGCGGGACGGTCGTCATGGCGAGGCGGTAGATGGCCTCCAGCGTCTCGCTGGTCATGATGGCATCCGGCGTGCCCTGGGCGATCAGCGCGCCGTTGCGCATCGCCAGGATCTCGTCGCAGACGCTGGCCGCCATGTTGATGTCGTGCAGCACGATGACCGCGCCGATGCCGCGCGCCCGGCTCAGCCGGCGCACCAGCCCCAGCAGTTCCACTTGGCTGGCGATGTCCAGCGCCGAGGTCGGCTCGTCGAGCAGCAGGCCGCGCGTGTCCTGCGCCAGCATCATGGCCAGCCAGACGCGCTGCCGCTCGCCGCCCGACAGGCTGTCGACCAGCCGGTCGGCGAAGGCGTCCAGGTGGGTTTCGGCGATGGCCTCCGCCACCTTGGCGGCGTCCTCCACCCCGAAGCGGCCGAGCGCGCCGTGCCAGGGAAAGCGGCCCAGCGCCACCAGCTCCCGCACCGTCATGCCTTCGGCGGGCGGGGTGAATTGTGGCATGTAGGCGATGGTGCGGGCAAAGTCGCGGTCGCCGATCCGCGCGAGGTCCGCCCCCAGGCAGCGGATGGTCCCGCCGCCCGGCGGCTGCTGGCGCGCCAGCAGGCGGATCAGCGTGCTCTTGCCCGACCCGTTGGGGCCGACCAGCCCATAGATCCGCCCCGGATCCAGCCGGAGAGACAATCCCGACAGGATCGCCCGTCCGGCAACGGCGAAGCTCACGCCGTCGAGGTCGTAGAGGGGTTGGGTCTGGTCCGGGCTCATCGGTCTTCACCTCTGTATCCCTCGCCCCTCCGGGGAGAGGGAGGGGACCCGCGCCGCAGGCGTGGGGAGGGTGAGGGGGATGTCCGTAGCGGCACGTTCGGCAAAAGCGCAACCCCCTCACCCTAACCCTCTCCCCAGAGGGGAGAGGGAATTCACGTCACCACGTCATGTTGACGGTCAGCAGAGCCGTCCGGCCCTCGGCGTAACCGCAGGAGAACTGGGTCTGGCAGCTCGCCACATACTCCTTGTCGAACAGGTTGGTCACGGCGAGATTCACGCCCCAGGCGGCGGGCTTGTAGCCGATCCGCGCGTCGAAGACGGTGGCGGCGGGGACCTTCAACGTGTTCTCGTTGTCGGCCCAGGACGAGCCGACGTAGCGCACGCCGCCGCCCACCGACACGCCGTCCAGCGCGCTCTCCCGGAAGGTGTAGTCGAGGAAGGCCGAGCCCTGGACCTGCGGCACGATGTAGGGGGTCTTGCCGATCAGCGCCGGGTTGGCGTCCTTCTTGATGTCGAGGTCGAGCGCGGTGAAGGAGGCGACCGCCTTCAGGTTCGGCGTGATGTTGGCCTTGGCCTCAAGCTCGATGCCGCGTGAATTGACCTCGCCCAACTGCGTCTCGGCGTTGAAGGCGCCGGTCACCACGTTGGTGCGCGTCAGGTCGAACAGGGCCGCGGTGAAGATGGCGTCCATCCAGGCCGGACGGTACTTGACGCCGACCTCGTACTGCTGGCCGGTCTCCGGCTTGAACACGCCGGCCACCGCCGACGATCCCAGCACCGGGTTGAAGAAGGTCGAGGCGCTGACATAGGGGGTGATGCCGTTGGCGAACTCGTAGGCCAGACCGGCGCGCCCGCTGAACTTGCCGTCCTTGCCATCGTAGGCGGGCGTGCCGTCGGCGTCGGTCGAGGCGATGTCGTAGCGCCCGTTCAGCGTCACCAGGAAGCCCTGGCCGAAGCGCATCTGGTCCTGCAAATAGACGCCGAGCTGACCCATCGTCAGCTCCTGGTCGATGTAGGAGAAGCGCTGGCCCTGCGCGGCGCCGTAGACCGGGTTGGTGGCGCTGATCGGCGTGGCCGAGCCGGACGCCTGCACCTGATCCATCTTGAAATACTTGTAGTCGACGCCAACCAGCGCCGTGTGGGCGACCGGCCCGGTCTGCCACTTGGATTCGAGCTGGTTGTCGATCAGGAAAGTGTTGACCTTGGTCGTGTGCTCGAAATTGATGCGCGACAGCAGGTTGTCCGGGTCTGTCGGCACCGCCGAGAAGGCGTTGTAGCCGTAGGGGTAGACCGAAACCTCGTGGACCCGGCTGTAGCCGTAGCGGGCGTTCTGGCGGAAGGTCAGGTCGTTGTCGAAGCGGTGCTCGAACTCGTAGCCGACGGAGGCCTGCCGGCGCCGGTAGGTGTCGATGTCCGGCTCGGTGAAGTTGGACTTGCGGTCGATGCGCCCGAAGGGGGCCGGCTTCACCGTGCCGACATAGGGCAGGAAGG
Organism: Azospirillum brasilense; assembly: GCF_007827815.1. GTDB lineage: Bacteria > Pseudomonadota > Alphaproteobacteria > Azospirillales > Azospirillaceae > Azospirillum > Azospirillum brasilense_C. The sequence goes on along the minus strand of NZ_VITH01000006.1, from coordinate 272,973 downwards.
CGCCGCCGTTGTGCGTCTCGTCGATGTCGGTGTAGTTGCTCAGCACCGTCAGCGTGCTGCGCTCGTTCGGTGACCACTTGAAACTCGGCGAGATGGTGCCGCGGAAGCCGTCCGCGAAGTCGGTGTAGCTGTCGCCGCCGGCGATGCGCCCGGTCAGCCGGTAGCTCAGCGTCGGGTCGATGGCGCCGCCGACGTCCACGCCGAGATGGGCGGTGCCGTGCTGGTTGATCCCCGCCTCGACCGAGCGCACCGGCGTGTCGCCGGGCCGCTTGGTGACGTAATTCACCAGACCGCCGGGGTTGCTGCCGCCGTAGAGGACGGAGGAGGCGCCGCGCAGCACCTCGATCCGCTCCAGCGTGTAGCTGTCCACGAACTGGCCGCCGAAACCGTAGCTGTAGAGCTGGAGCCCGTCCTGGTAAATGCCGGTCTGCGTCGCCTGGAAGCCGCGGATGAAGATCCAGTCGGTGTCGCTGTCCGAGCCGAAGGGCTGGCTGAAGACGCCGGGGGTGTAGCGCAGCGCCTCGTCCACCTTCTGCGCGCCGCGGTCGTCCATCTCCTCGCGCCCGATCACCGAGACGGACTGCGGGACCGCCTCCAGCGGGATGTCGGTCTTGGAGCCCGTGGCCGAACGGCCGGGCACATAGCCGCGGACCGGGCTGGTGGCGGTGTCAGCGCTCCGGTTGCCCTCGACGGTCACGGGGGCCAGGACCGCCGGGGCGGCCGCGTCCTGCGCCTGGGCGAGCGCCGGCACCAGCAGGGCGGCGAGCGCCGTGCTGCTCAAAAGGAAGCGGATCAGTCGCTTGTTGGAAATATCACTCATCGCAATCGGCCTCGGACTGTATGCGGCATCCGCGGAACGCCTTCGGACCGGCGGGTCCCGAAGCGTCCTGGTTGTTGCGAATGATTAGCATGTGCATGAAGCGGCGCGATTGAACGGTCTTTGGACGGGTTGGACGATCTTCCGGCATTCGTCGGTGCCAAGGTGCCTCGGGCGGTGCGTCGGGCAGCGCCCGGCTCAGCCGGTGTGGTTGCGCAGCCACGCGGCGGGCGTGGTGCCGACGATCTGGCGGAAAACGCGCGTCAGATGCGCTTGATCGGAGAAGCCCGCCATCACCGCGGCGGCGGCGAGCGTCATGTCCGATCCGGTCAGCAGGCTCTTGGCCCGTTCCACACGGACCCGCATCTGCCATTTGTGGGGCGGCAGGCCGGTCGAGGCTTTGAAGGCGGTGCAGAAATGGGTGGTGGACAGGCCGGTCAGTTCGGCCAGTTCCTGCAGGCGGATGGGGCGGCTGCAATGCTCCTCGATGTAGTCGGTGACGCGCTTCAACTGGCGCGGCGGCAACTGGCCCCGCTTGCGGTCGGCGACGGGTTCCGCCTGCGCGAGGCCGACGAACAGCGCGGCCATCAGGCTCTCGCCATAGAGATCGTGCAGGTTCCCCGACGTCCGGCACTCCGCGGCGATCAGGCGGGCCAGAGCGAACAGACGCTCGTCCGCGAAATTCAGCCGCGGCCGCTCCATGCCACGGACGTCCAGCCCCTCCGCGACGCGGCCCCCCAGCACGGACATGTCGAAATGGAGGTCGAGATGGGTGAGCCGGCGGACGTTCACCGTGCGCGACCACACCCGCAGGCCGGCGGGCACGTAGCTCAAAGGCTCGCGCCGGCTGAGCCGGCCGGCCTCGCCGCGACCGGGCGAGGCCGTGACGTGCAGCCCGCCTTCGCCCACCTGATCCAGGACGACGACCAGCCGCGGAGCCTCGGACACATATTCGCCCTGGCCGTTCCGGTCGCAGGCGACGTTCCAGATGTCGGCGATCATCCCGTTCCAGGCGCGCCACTGAAGGTCACCCAGGATGGTGATCCCTTCCGTGCTGCTTTGCATTCTGGGATGGAACGGCATGGATCGGCCTCCCAGCCACCGGATTGAACAGACCCCCGGAATCCTCCCCCGAGCCGCCAGACCTATAGGGCAAAAGGCAATTGCGAACAAGTCGCATTCTTACTTGCCGCCCCGGCCAGCCGGTGGAGAGGGGGCAAGGGCGCGACGAACCCTGAATTCCCGGTCACATCAACCCTTCCTGAAGGGCTTGGTGGACCGTTCTCACCGTCGGGCGAAAGCCGAGACGGCGCGCGAGGGATGCATCGACGTGCAGATGCCAGGGATGTGGGAGGGGCTCGGCACGCGACGCCAGTCTTGTCTCCAGCACCCCGGCAAGCTCGAGGATGGACATCGGCGCGTCGTCGGCAACATTGACGATGCGCCGATCGAACACCCCGTTCAAAGCCAGCGTCATCGCCGTGGCGATGTCGCGGTGATGAATGGTGCTCATCCGCTGCGCCGGATGCCAGTCGCCGACGTATTTCGGGAGCGATTCGAGATGCCCGTCCCCATCGCCGTAAACGAACGGAAAGCGGACGATGGACCAGGTCAGGCCGCTGTCCCGCAGGGCGTTTTCCGCCGCCACCTTGCTTGCGGGATAGGCCTGTTTCGGATCGACCGGGTCGTCCTCCCGGCCGGGATGCGGGGTGTCGATGTCGTAGACGTGGCTGGTGCTCGACAGGATGAAGCGCGCCTCCGGGGCGTGCGCTTTCACCGCGGCGATCAGGTTGCGGGTTCCGTCGAGGTTGCTCCGCCAGATGAGGTCCGTGTCCTGGGTGCGGAAGACCGCCGCCAGGTGCACGACCGCCGAGACGCCGCGGACGGCGTCCGGCAGTGTCGACGGGTCGAGAATGTCGCCCGTCACGGCGGTTGCTCCGGCGGGACAGGGCTTTCCGGCCCGCAGCAGCAGCCGGCAGGACCGTCCCGCTTCGATCATCCGCGGGACGAGCCGCTCACCGACCAGCCCCGTCGCTCCGGTGATCAGGATCGTCATCGGCTCACTCCTTGCGCAGAAGGTTGTTCAGGCGTCCGGTCGCCGTTTGCAGGACACGGATCGTCGTGGCCAGTTCGGCCTCGTCGATGCCGCCGAACGCGGCGTCGTGAATGAACGAAAGATCGGGAAGCTCACGCCACAGGGTTTCGCCCGCGGCGGTGAGCGTCAGAAGTCGCTGGCGCTGGTCGTCCCCGCTCGATGTCTGGCGAACCAACCCCTTGCGGACGAGCGTGGCGACGATTCCGCTCAAGGTCGCCCGTTCGAGTTCGAGCGCCCGCCCGAGGTCGCGCTGAACGGTCGGGCCGACATGCGCCAGATGCCAGAGCACATACCATTGCGTCGATCCCAGATCGTACGGCCGCAGGGTGGAGTCCATGAGGGCGCGGCCGGCGAGGTAGCACCGCTTCGTCCACGCTCCGACGGTCGGATGCCCGGCGTCGCTCCGCTGATCCATGACAGGCAAGCTCCCCATAATTCGTTCGCTACCTAGCGATATTCGCAAGGTAGCGAATGAACTGTCAAGAGGGAGGCGTGGGCACCGTCGTCAGCGGTTGGCCGTCTTGTCGGCGAGGGCGGCGCGGTCGATGACGTCGTACAGCTCAAGATCCTCACGGGCGATGCGGTGCTTGAGGGCGATCACCACCTCGCGCGTCTCGCGGACGAAGGTTTCCGGGTCCTTGGACACCGCCAGCGGGCCGGGCCAGCTGGACCGGTAGCGATCGAAGCGGGCCCGCAGGCTGCCCATTTCGGCCTGGAAGCGCGCTGCCGTGGCGCGCAGCGCCGGGGTCGGGTGGGCCAGCAGGCGCGGGTAGAGCGCGCTGTCCTCCAGCGACAGATGGACGGTGAACACACCGAACAGGTCGCGGACCGCCGTGGCGAGGGCGGCGGCGTTCGCCACCGGGGACGGCGCCGCCAGCAGGGAGTCGATCCGGTCGACGAGCTGCCCGACGGTGGCGTGGTGATGGCGGTACAGGGTGGTGCTGATGGCTGCACTGGACATGACGAGGTCTCCAACCGGGGCCGCCAGCGAATGGGCGGTGCGTGACGGTGAGAGTGCCGGCGGGAGCCTCGCCGTTCGTTGTGCCAGAGCAAGCAGGGGGAGGGTCGGCGGAGAAACGACGTGGCGGGGAGCGGGGCGCTCGGCCCCGGCTCCCCGCCGCGCTGGAGGCGATGGTGCGGTCAGGGACGCTCAGTCGTCCCCGTGCCCGTGAGCCAGCGCCGAACCGGTCGGCACCGCCGCCGCCGGCTTGCCGGCCCCGACCATCGTGCGCAGCAGGACGTAGAAGACCGGGGTCAGCAGCAGGCCGAACAGGGTGACGCCGATCATTCCGGCGAACACCGCCACGCCCATCGCGTGGCGCATCTCCGAGCCGGCGCCGGTCGAGGTGACCAGCGGCACCACGCCCATGATGAAGGCGATCGAAGTCATCAGGATGGGCCGCAGCCGCAGCCGGCTGGCCTCGATGGCGGCCTGGACCACGCTGCGCCCCTGATGCTCCAGCTCGCGGGCGAACTCGACGATCAGGATGGCGTTCTTTGCCGACAGGCCGACCAGCACCATGAAGCCGATCTGGGTGAAGACGTTGTTGTCGCCCCCCGTCAGCCACACCCCGGCCAGCGCCGACATCAGGCTCATCGGGACGATCAGCAGGATGGCCAGCGGCAGGGTCAGGCTCTCGTACTGGGCGGCCAGCACCAGGAAGACGAGCAGGATGCTGATGGGGAAGATCCACAGCGCCGCGTTGCCGGCCAGGATCTCCTGATAGGTCAGGTCGGTCCATTCGAACCGCACGCCGCGCGGCAGGGTCTCCTGGGCGATGCGCTCCGCCGCCGCCTGGGCCTGGCCCGACGAATAGCCGGGGGCCGGGCCGCCGTTGATGTCGGCGGCGGTGTAGCCGTTGTAGCGCACGACCATCTCCGGCCCGTAGCTCTGCTTGACGGTGACCAGCGAGGAGAGCGGCACCATGTCGCCCTGGGCGTTGCGGGTCTTCAGCAGGCCGATGTCGGCGGATTCGGCGCGGAAGGGCGCGTCCGCCTGGACGCGGACCTGATAGACGCGGCCGAAGCTGTTGAAGTCGTTCACATAGAGCGAGCCCAGATAAATCTGCATGGTGTCGAACACCTCGCCGATGGGCACGCCCTGCTGCTTGGCCTTCACGCGGTCGAGATCGACGTCGAGCTGCGGCACGTTGATCTGGTAGCTGGAGAAGGCCGGCCCCAGCTCCGGTGTTTCCATGGCCTTCTTCAGGAAGGAGCCCACCGCCGCGTTCAGCGCCTCGTAGCCCAGCGCGCCGCGGTCCTCGATCTGCATCTTGAAGCCGCCCAGCGTGCCGAGGCCCATCACCGGGGGCGGCGGGAAGATGGCGACGAAGGCCTCTTTCAGCCCCGCGTAGCGCTTCTGCAGATCACCGGCGATGGCGGCGGCCGACAGCGACGGGTCCTTGCGCTCGGCGAAGGGCTTCAGCGTGACGAAGACGATGCCGGCGCTGGAGCTGTTGGTGAAGCCGTTGACCGACAGGCCGGGGAAGGCGACGGCGCTCTGCACGCCGGGGCGGGCCAGCGCGATGTCGGTCATCTCGCGGATCACCGCCTCCGTGCGGTCGAGCGAGGCGCCGTTGGGAAGCTGGGCGAAGCTGATGAGATATTCCTTGTCCTGCGCCGGGACGAAGCCCATCGGCACGGTGCGGCCGAGCAGCACGGTGACGCCGAGCAGCCCGACATAGACCAGCATCATCAGCCCCTTGTGCCGCACCACCCCGCCGACGCCGCGGCCGTAGCCGGTCGAGGCGCGGTGGAAGACCCGGTTGAACAGCCGGAAGAAGCCGCCGAAGACCTTGTTCATGGCGCGGGTCAGCCAGTCCTGCGGCTGGTCGTGGCCGCGCAGCAGGACCGCCGCCAGGGCCGGCGACAGGGTCAGCGAGTTGAAGGCGGAGATGACGGTGGAGATCGCGATGGTCATCGCGAACTGCTTGTAGAACTCGCCGGTCAGGCCGCTCATGGCCGCCAGCGGGACGAAGACGGCGACCAGCGTCAGCGCGATCGCGATGATCGGGCCGCTGACCTCCTGCATGGCGCGGTAGGTGGCTTCCTTGGCCGACAGGCCGTTCTCGATGTTGCGCTCGACGTTCTCGACGACGACGATGGCGTCGTCCACGACGATGCCGATGGCCAGCACCATGCCGAACAGCGACAGCGCGTTGATCGAGTAGCCCAGCCCCAGCATCAGCGAGAAGGTGCCAACGATGGACACCGGAACCGCCAGCAACGGGATGATCGAGGCGCGCCACGTCTGGAGGAAGACGATGACCACCAGAACGACCAGGGCGACGGCTTCCAGCAGGGTGTGGATCACCGCGTCGATGCTGGAGCGGACGAACTGCGTCGGGTCGTAGACGATGCTGTAATCGACGCCGTCCGGCATGTCGGCCTTGAGGTCGGCCATGGTCGCCCGGATGGCGTCGGAGATGGCCAGCGCGTTGGCGCCCGGCGACTGGTTGATGCCCAGCGCCACCGCCGGCTTGTTGTCGAGCAGCGAGCGCAGGCCGTACTGCGCCGCCGCCATCTCGACGCGGGCGACGTCGCGCAGCAGGGTGACGCCGCCCTGCTCCCCGGTCTTCAGGATGATCGCGCCGAACTCCTCAGGCGTCGTCAGGCGCCCTTGCGCGTTGATCGAGAGCTGGAGGGGCGTGTCGGGCAGGGAGGGGGAGGCGCCGATGACGCCCGCCGCGACCTGGACGTTCTGCTCGCGGATGGCCGCCACCACATCGGACGCGGTCAGGCCGCGCTGGGCGACCTTGTTGGGGTCGAGCCAGACGCGCATGGAATAGTCTCCGGCGCCCCACACCTGCACCTCGCCGACGCCGCTGATCCGGCTCAGCCGGTCCTTGACGTTCAGGATGGCGTAGTTGCGCAGGTAGGTCATGTCATAGCGGTCGTTGGGCGACAGCAGATGAACGACCATGGTCAGGGTGGGCGAGCTTTTGACCGTCGTCACGCCCAGCCGCTGCACGTCGGACGGCAGGCGCGGCAACGCCTGCGCCACCCGGTTCTGCACGAGCTGCTGCGCCTTGTCGGGGTCGGTGCCCAGCCGGAAGGTCACGGTCAGCGCCATGTTGCCGTCGCTGTTGGCCTGCGACTGCATGTACAGCATGTTTTCGACGCCGTTGATCTGCTCCTCCAAGGGGGAGGCGACCGTTTCGGCGATGACCTTGGGGTTGGCGCCCGGGAACTGGGCGCGCACGACGACCGACGGCGGAACGACCTCCGGGTATTCGGAGATGGGCAGCTGGAACAGCGAGATCGCTCCCGCCAGGAACAGCGCCACCGACAGCACGCCCGCGAAGATCGGGCGGTCGATGAAGAATTTCGAGATGTTCATGATGGCCTTCCCAGCGGGCGGCATGGAGTTTGGCGTGAAGTTTGGATGCAAGGCCCCCTCCGTCCCCCGCGGTGCGGAGGACGGTTGGCCGTGGACGGCTTCTCCCGCGACGCGGGGAAGGATCGGGGAGGGGGCGGGGCTGTTACTGGTTCGCGGCGGTCTCGATGGCGTCCGCCGGCTTGCCCATCGCCACGGTCTTCGGGCTGATGCGGGCGCCGGGGCGGGCGTGCTGGACGCCGTTGACGACGATGCGCTCCCCGGCGGCAAGGCCGCTCTTGACCACCCGCAGCCCGTTCTGCGCGGCGCCGGGAATGATCTCGCGGTACTGCACGGTGTCGTCGCCGCCGACCACCAGGACGAATTTCTTGTCCTGGTCGGTGTTGATGGCGCGGTCCTCGACCATCAGCGCGTCGTGCGGGGTGCTGCCGCCGACCTTGACGCGGGCGTAGAGGCCGGGGACCAGCATGCCGTCCGGATTGTCGAACTTGGCGCGCACGCGGATGGTGCCGGACACGGAATCGAGCCGGTTGTCCACATGCTCCACCGTGCCGCCGCGCGAATAGCCGCTCTCGTTGGCGAGGCCGAGCTGGACCGGCACGTCGGCGGCGTCCTTCACGCTGGCGATGTGGCGCAGGTAGGTCTGCTCGTCGACGTCGAAGGAGGCGTAGATCGGCGAGACCGAGACCAGCGTCGTCAGCGGGGCGGCGGAGGCGCCGGACGCCACGACGTTGCCGACCGTCGCCTCGGCGCGCGAGACGCGGCCGGAGATCGGCGCGGTCACCTGGGTGTGCTCCAGGTCGATGCGGGCGAGGTCGAGGGCCGCCTGCGCCGCCTTCAGGTTGGCGCCGGCCTCGCGGGCGGCGTTCTCCTTCTCGTCCAGCGTCTGGCGCGAGACGGTGTTGTTCTGCACGAGCCGCTGGGCGCGGTCGAGGTCGGCGGTGGTGAAGCGCACCGCGGCCTGCGCGGCGGCGACCTGGGCCTCGGCGCGCGCGACCTCGGCGACGTGGGGGCGCGGGTCGATGGTGAAGAGGGGATCGCCCTTCTTCACCAGCGCGCCGTTGCGGAAATGCACGGCGGTGATGGCGCCGGACACCTGCGGGCGCACCTCCACCCGGTCGACCGCCTCCAGGCGGCCCGAGTAGGACTGCCAGTCGGTGATCTTGCGGGCGACAACCGGCGCCACGTCCACCTCGGGTGGCGGCGGGGCGGCGGCAGACGCCGCGGGGGCGTCGGCGCGGCCCTGGGTGGAGACGACGCCGGCGACACCGGCGGTCGCGGCGCCGACGGCGAGAAGGAGGGCGAGCTTCGAAGGAGACAACGACATGGGACCACTCTCCTGGGGAGTCAGACGGGGACGCCGCGGCCGTCCGCGGAGGACAGGCGGCGGCGGAAAAAGTCGGCGACCGCCAGCAGCGCCGGGCGATGGCCGGGCAGGGCGGCGTGCGAAATGGCGGGGAAGCGGGTGACCTCGGTGGGCACGCCGGCTCCGATCAGGTTGGCGGCGTACTGCTCCGCCTCGATGCGCAGGACGTCCTTCTGCGCGGTGACGATCAGCGTCGGCGGCAGCCCGGCCAGCCGGCGGGAATCCAGCGGTGCGGCGTAGGGGTGCACGCGCTGCGCGGCGTCGGGCAGATAGGCGCGGTAGCAGCGGGCGTAGGCGGTCGCCGGAACGTCGCACTGCATGGCCTGGGCGTCGCCGGCGCGGGTCAGGCTGGGGTCCAGCATGGGGCCGAGCAGCGCCTGGGCGCGGATGTCCACCGCGCCCTGGTCGCGCGCCAGGAAGGTCAGCGAGGCGGCGACATGGCCGCCGGCGTCGTGCCCGGCGACGCCCAGCCCGTCCTTGGCGATGTTCAGGTCGCGGGCTTCGGCCAGGGTCCACAGGGCGGCTTGGTGGGCGTCGTGGGCGGCGGTGGGGAAGCAGTGGGCCGGGGCCAGCGAATAGCCGACCGAGACGACCAGCGCCGGCACGCTCTCCGCGATGGCGGCGGCGGCGGTCTCGGCCTCCTCCAGCGAACCGGAGGTGAAGCCGCCGCCGTGCAGGTACAGCAGGGCCGGGACGGTCAGCCCGATCAGCGGCCGGTAGAGCCGCAGCCGGATGTCCTGGGCGTGGCCGGCGATGGTCCGGTCATCGACCGAAAGCCGGCACGGCTCCGTCCCGGTACTGCGTGTGTTCGACTGATCCGACGAGCGGCCCATGATCCGACGGTGCCCCGGCACCCCTCCCGCATTGCAACAGGAGGGAGTGTGGGCGTTTGACCGGTCGGAATAAATACGCGGTCAACGGCAACACAATTCGGATCGCATGAACAATCCGATCCACAGGAGGCCCGGCTCACACCACGCAGAGACGGGCGCCCTCCGGTTCCGCGGTGGCGGGAGCGGGCTTGGGCTTCTCCCGCTCCGGACACTCGTAACCGTCGATCTCCTCGCCCTGCATCAGCGGGCAGCCCTCGAACAGCTCGGCGACCCAGTCGACGAAGGCGCGGACCTTGGGCGACAGGTGGCGGTTGTGCGGGTAGAGCGCGGAGATGGGCATCAGGGCCGGGCGCCACTCCTTGAGGATCTCCACCAGGGCGCCGCTGCGCAGGTGGGGCAGCGCCATGAAGCGGGCGGTCTGCCCGATGCCCAGCCCCTCCAGCGCGCAGGTGACGTAGGCGTCGGCGTCGTTGACCGAGACGGGGCCGTTCAGCTTCACCTCGTGGACGACGCCGTCGCGCTCGAAGCTCATCTCGTGCATCTTGCCGGTGCGCGTGAAGTAGTTGACGGCGCTGTGGCCCTCCAGCTCCTCGATGGTCCTGGGCGTGCCGTGGCGGGCGAGATAGGCCGGGCTGGCGACGGTCACCGGGCGGAAGGCGCCGACCCGGCGGGCGATCAGGCTGGAATCCACCAGGTCGCCGACGCGCAGCACGCAGTCCACCCCCTCCTGGATCAGGTCGATGGGGCGGTCGCTCATCCCGATCATGATCTCGATGTCGGGGTAGCGGGCGTGGAACTCGTGGATGGTCGGGATGATGATGAGCCGCCCGACCGAGCCCGGCATGTCCACCCGCAACCGCCCGCGCGGCGTCTTGCGGGCGCTGGTGAAGGAGGTCTCGATCTCCTCCAGGTCGGAGAGGATGCGGGTGGCGCCTTCCAGATAGGCGGCGCCGTCGAGCGTCAGGCTCAGCTTGCGGGTTGTCCGCTGGAGCAGGCGCACGCCGAGCGCCGCCTCCAGGTTCTGGATGGTCGTCGTCACCGAGGCGCGCGGCAGGCCCAGCGTGTCGGCGGCCTTGGTGAAGCTGTTGACCTCGACGACGCGGACGAAGACGCGCATCGCGTGCAGTTTGTCCATGGTCGGTCCATCGACGCAGTGGGGGCGGCCAGCACACAAACGGAGCGGGCCGGGTTGCGCCTATCTAAGCACAGCCCGGCGCGAAGTCGATGGGGCTTTAATTGTCCCCTCTCCCCTCTGGGGAGAGGGTTAGGGTGAGGGGGTTGCGCTTTTGCCGGACGTCCCGCCACGCGCATCCCCCTCACTGGCCCTTCGGGCCACCCTCTCCCCAGAGGGGAGAGGGCTAACCGCGCCAATGCAGTTCCGTTGGATGGGGCACTCTCAGGTCGCCGGCACCGGCTTGGCGGCCGGGGCGCGGCCCAGCGTCGGGACCAGCAGCGCGGCCCCCAGGCAGAGCAGCCCGGCGATGAAGAAGGCCGGCAGGTAGCTGTCCAGCGTGCTGCGGGCGTAGCCGGCCCCGAAGGCGGCGCAGGCCGCACCGATCTGGTGCCCGGCGAAGATCCAGCCGAAGACGAGGTTGGCGCGCTCCCGCCCGAAGCGTTCCGCCGTCAGCCGGACGGTCGGCGGTACGGTGGCGATCCAGTCCAGCCCGTAGAACACCGCGAACAGCGACAGGCCGTAGAGGGTGAAGTCGGAATAGGGCAGGAACAGCAGCGACACCCCGCGCAGCCCGTAATACCAGAACAGGAGCCAGCGGTTGTCGTAGCGGTCGGACAGCCAGCCCGAGGCGACCGTGCCGACGAAGTCGAAGACGCCCATCAGCGCCAGCAAGCCGGCGGCCCGCACCTCCGGCACGCCGAAATCGACGCAGAGCGGGATCAGGTGGGTCTGGATCAGCCCGTTGGTGCTCGCCCCGCAGACGAAGAAGGTGGCGAACAGCACCCAGAAGACCCGCGTCTTCGACGCGTCGCGCAGGGCGCCCAAGGCGGCGGCCACCACCGAACCGGCGGGCGGCGGCGGGGCGGTCGCCGCACCCTCCTCGCCATAGGCGGCCAGCCCGAGGTCGGACGGACGGTCGCGCATCAGGGCGAGCACGGCCAGCGCCGCCACCCACAGCAGCCCGCACAGCAGCGCCAGCGCGACGCGCCAGCCCATCTGCTCGGTCAGCATCGACAGCAGCGGCATGAAGACGAGCTGCCCGGTGGCCGAGCTGGCGGTCAGAAGCCCGACGACCAGCCCGCGCCGCCGGCTGAACCAGCGCGTCGCCACGGTGGCGCCCAGCACCATGGCGGTCAGGCCGGTGCCGAAGCCGACGACGAAGCCCCAGAGCAGGATCAGCTGCCAGACCTCGCGCATGGCGAGCGACAGCAGAAGCCCGCCGCTGACCAGCGTCAGCGAGGACAGCACCATCCGCTTGACGCCGTAGCGGTTGATGAGCGCGGCGGCGAACGGCCCCATCAGGCCGAACAGCAGCAGGCGGATGGCGAGTGCTATGGAGATGTCGGCGGTGGACCAGCCGAACTCGCGCTGCAGGGGCAGCAGGAGGACGCCGGGGGCGCCGACCGCACCGGCGGACACCAGCATGGTCAGGAAGGTGACGCCGACGACGGCCCAGCCGTAATGGACGTTGCGCCGCGCCAGCGCGGCGGCGACGGGGGAGGACAGCATGGATGGGGTTCCGGTCTGGCGGAAAGGGTCAGGCGGGCCGTTCGACCGCGATGGCGGTGGCCTCGCCGCCGCCGATGCACAGGGAGGCGACGCCGCGGCGCAGCCCCCGCGCGGCCAGCGCGTGCAGCAGCGTCACGATCAGCCGCGCGCCGGTGGCGCCGATGGGATGGCCGAGCGCGCAGGCCCCGCCGTTGACGTTCAACACGTCGCGCGGAATGCCGAGGTCGCGTTGCGCCGCCATGGCGACGACCGCGAAGGCCTCGTTGATCTCGAACAGGTCGACGTCGTCGACACCCCAGCCGACGCGGTCGAGCAGCTTGCGGATCGCCGGGATGGGTGCGGTGGTGAACCAGGCCGGGTCCTGGCTGTGGGTGGCGTGGCCGAGGAGGGTCGCCAGCACGGGCAGCCCCTCGCGCTCGGCCAACGAGCGGCGGGTGAGCAGTAGCGCCGCCGCCCCGTCGGCGTTGGCCGAGGAGCTAGCGGCGGTGATCGTGCCGTCGCGGCGGAAGGCCGGCTTCAGGCCGGGGATCTTCTCCGGCGCGACCTTCAGCGGGTTCTCGTCGTCGGCGACAGTCCGCTCCCCGCCCTTGACGGCCAGGGTGACGGGCGCGATCTCGGCGGCGAAGGCGCCGCTCGCGATGGCGGCGCGGGCGCGGGTCAGCGTCTCGACGGCGTAGGCGTCCTGCTCAGCGCGGGTGAAACCGTAGAGGTCGGCGGTCGCCTCGCCGAAATCGCCCATCGGGCGCCCGCCCTCATAGGCGTCCTCCAGCCCGTCGAGCATCAGGTGGTCGAGGATGCGGTCGTGCCCGATGCGGTAGCCGCCGCGGGCCTTGGCCAGCAGGTAGGGCGCGTTGGACATCGACTCCATGCCGCCGGCGACCACGAGGTCGGCGGAGCCGGCGCGGAGCAGGTCGTGGGCGAGCATCGTCGCCTTCATGCCGGAGCCGCAAACCTTGTTGACGGTGGTGGCGCCGGTGGCGTCGGGCAGACCGGCGCCGCGCGCCGCCTGCCGGGCCGGCGCCTGCCCCTGGCCGGCGGGGAGCACGCAGCCGAGCAGGACCTCGTCCACACGCTCCGGCGCCAACCCGGCGCGGCTCAGCGCCGCACGAACGGCGTGGGCGCCCAGCGCGTGGGCGGGCAGGGCCGACAGCTCCCCCTGGAAACGGCCGAGCGGCGTGCGCGCGGCGGACACGATGACGACGGGGTCGAGGGTTTCCATGATCGCGAACTCCTGAATGGGGTGGGGATCACTGCACCGTCAGGCCGCCGTCGATGTTGATCGACTGGCCGGTGATGAAGGACGCGGCGTCGGAGCACAGCCAGACCACGGTGTCGGCGACCTCGCGCGGCTGGCCGACGCGACCGACCGGGTGCAGCGGGCCGAGCGCCGCGTTGACCGCCTCCTCGCCGCCGAAGGAGCCGGCGCTCATCGGCGTCTGGATGATCGCCGGGCAGACGGCGTTGACGCGCACGCCGGACTTGGCGACCTCGATGGCGACGCTGCGGGTCATGCCCTCGACCGCCGCCTTGCTGGCGGAATAGACGCTGTTGCCGGCCAGACCGATCTGGCCCAGCACCGAGCCGGTGGACACGATGGCGCCCTTGCCCTGCCGCAGCATGATCGGCAGCTCGTGCTTCAGGCACAGCCAGACGCCCTTGATGTTGACGGCGACCATGCGGTCGAAGTCGGCCTCCGTGGTGTCGGCCACCGAGCGGCCGAAATGGATGCCGGCGTTGTTGAAGGCGTAGTCGAGCCGGCCGTGGTCCCGCTCGATCCGGGCGAACAGGGCAGCGACCTCCTCGGCGTCGGCGACGTCGGCCTGGACGAAGACGGCGCGCCCGCCGGCCTGCCGGACGAGGTCCACCGTCTCCAGCCCCTCCGCCTCGCGCCGCCCGGTGACGACGGCCGTGGCGCCCGCCTTGGCGAAGGCCAGCGCGGTCGCCCGCCCGATGCCCGAGGTGCCGCCGGTGACCAGGGCCACGCCGCCGCTCATATCCGTCATTGTCCTCTCCATGCCCGCTGAGTTATGATGATGGTCATCATGAATGGACTTATTCATGACGTCCATCATGAATATCGCCGCGACCTCCCACGATGAGGGCGTGGCAGCCATGCACAGGGTGACGACGTGAAGGTTTCCAAGGAAAAGGCGGCGGAGAACCGCGCCGCCATCGTCAAGGCGGCGGGACGCCTGTTCCGCGAGCGCGGGTTCGACAAGGTTGGGGTGGCGGAGATCACCAAGGCCGCCGGGCTGACCCACGGCGGCTTCTACGGCCATTTCGCCTCGAAGGACGCGCTGGCCGCCGAGGCGTGCGAGGCCGCCTTCGCGGAGAGCCTCGGCCGGCTGCCCGCCGACGAGGCGTCGCCGGAGGGGCCGCTCGACGCCTTCCTGACGCGCTATCTGAGCGAGCGGCACCGCGACCGGCCGGACGCCGGCTGCCCGATGGCCGCCTTCGCCGGGGAGGTGGCGCGGCAGGACCCGGCGGTGCAGGAGCGCTTCGGAACCGGCGTCGAGGGCTTCTTCGCGGCAGTGGAAGAGCGCCTGCCGGAGCGGGACGGGGAGGGCGCCGCCGAGCGCCGCGACCGCGCCATCGCCATCGTGTCGGCCCTGGTCGGCGGCATGGCGCTGGCCCGCGCCACCGCACTGACCGATCCGGACCGGTCGGCGGAGATCCTGGCGGCGCTGCGCCGTCAGCTCGGCATCCTGGGAAACGGCGTGGGAGACGGCGGGGCGTGAGGGTGCCCGCCGGTGCTCAGCGCACCAGCGCGACCGGCTCGCCGCTGTCCGGGTGGGGGATCACCGCCATCGGCACCCCGTAGATGGCGTCCAGGCGGGCCGGCGTCATGATCTCGGCCGGAGGTCCGCGGTCGATCAGCCGCCCGCCCTGCAGGGCGACGATGTCGTCGCAGAAGCGCGCCGCCATGTTCACGTCGTGCAGCACCGCGACCACCCCGATGCCGCGTTCGCGCGACAGGCGGCGGACCAGGGCCAGCACCTCCACCTGATGGGCGACGTCGAGCGCCGAGATTGGCTCGTCGAGCAGCAGGCAGCCGGCGTCCTGCGCGATCAGCATGGCCAGCCACACCCGCTGCCGCTCCCCGCCCGACAGGCTGTCGACCAGCCGGTCGGCGAAGGGCGCGGTGTCGGTCAGCGCCAGCGCTTCCTCCACCTTGCGGGCGTCCTCCGCGCGGAAGGCGCCGAGCGCGCCGTGCCAGGGGTAGCGGCCGAGCGCCACCAGCTCGCGCACCAGAAGCCCGGATGCCGCGGGCATGTGCTGCGGCAGGTAGCCGATGCGGCGGGCGAGGGCGCGCTGTTTCCAGCGGTCCAGGGGCCGGCCGTCGAACAGCACCCGCCCGCCGCTCGGCGGCTGCTGGCGGGCGAGGATCTTCAGCAGGGTCGATTTGCCGGAGCCGTTGTGGCCGATCAGCGCGGTCACCCGGTGGGGGAACAGGTCGCAGGACGGCAGGTCGAGCAGCAGGCGCCCCGGCAAGGCGAAGCGCACCCCGTCGAGGCGGAACATCGGCTCCATGGCGGGCGTCATGCGGAAATTCCTTTGGCAGACGCCCCCGGCGGGGTGCGCCGCCAGTAGGCGACGGCGAGCATGCGGTCGCGGTCGATGCCGCAGCCACGCAGATGCTCGCGCAGCCGGGCGAGGTCGTCGAACTCGCAGGCGACCCAGGCGAAGAGGCCGGCGCGGTCCGCCGGGAGGGTCAGGGCGCGCACCGCCTCGACCAGCGGGCTGGCCGTCCCGGCGCTGCGGCGGTGCAGCCAGCGCACGGCGATTCCCGCGGGGGCCCGGAGCGGCAGCTCGTCCGCCGCGTCCTCCACCTCGATCAGGGCGGTGCCGCCGGCGTCGTCGGGCAACTCCTCCAAAATGCGGGCGATGGCGGGAAGGGCCGTCTCGTCGCCGGCCAGCAGGTACCAGGAGGCCGGTGAAACGCCGAGCCCGTAGGGGCCGGACATGCCGCAGAGGTCGCCGGGCCGCGCCCGCCGGGCGAAGTCGGCGCCGGGGGCCTCGCCGGAATGGTCGTCATCGCCGTGAAGGACGACGTCGATGTCCAGCTCGCCGGCGTCGGCATCGACGCGCCGCAGAGTGTAGTAGCGGACCGCCGGCCGGCGCTCGGGGTCGGGCAGGACCGGCCGCCCGTCGGGGCCGGGGCGCGGCCAGGACGGCGCCTCCAGCCCCGGCGGCGGCAGATAGAGGCGGACATGCAGGTTGTCCGACGTCGCGAAGCGGCCGAGGTCCCGGCCGCGGAAGGTGATGCGGCGCAGGCGCGGGGTCAGGTCGCGGACGGCGGCGACGCGGATTTCGCGGAAATCGGCGAACAGCGCCCCGGTCTCGACGTCGCCGGTCCAGACGATTGCCGCGTCCTCCCCGAGCAGGCCGAGCAACTGCTCGGTGACCGAGCCGCGGAACCGCTCCAGGAGGCCGCGGTTGTCCGATTCCGTCCGCAGACGCAGCGCGTCCGTGCCCACGGTCAGCGTCAGGCGGCCGAACGGCCCGTCCGTCGTCCGGCGGTCGCCGTCGCGGGTGAAGGTCAGGCCGTAGGGCTCGGAGGCGGCGACCAGCCAGTCCGCGGCGGCGGCGGGGGTGTCGGGGAGGAGGTCTTGGGGAATCGCGGTGTCGCAGAGGAAGCGGGTCATCAGCGCCGTCCCAGAAGCCAGAGGAGGAAGGGGCCGCCGATCACGGACGCGAGCAGCCCGGCCGGCACTTGATAGGGGAAGATCACGCCGCGTCCAAGCCAGTCGGCGGCCAGCATGACCAGCCCGCCGAGCAGGGCGGAGCCGGCAAGATGGGCCGCCGCCCGCTGCAGGCCGAGCATGCGGGCGAGGTGCGGCCCCATCAGCCCGACGAAGCTCAGCGGCCCGACGATCAGCGTCGCCGCCGCGGTCAGCAGCGCCGACAGGCTGAACAGGACGGCGCGGCTGAGCGGCGGGCTGACCCCCAGCGCCGCCGCCACCCCGCCGCCGAGCGGCAGCAGGTCGAGCCAGCGGGCGACGAAGGGGATGGCGGCGACGGCGAGCCCGGCCAGCAGCGCCGCCGCCAGCGCGTCGGTCGGGCCGACCATGTAGGTCGACCCGGACAGCCAGGTGACGAGCGTCTGCAGGCGCGGATCGTGCCCGGCCATCAGGACGGCGACGACGACCCCGGAGATGGAACTGGTGGCGATCCCGGCCAGCAGCAGCCGGTCGGGCGAGAAGCCGTCCCTGCGGCCGAGCGCCATCATCGCCGCCAGCACCGCCGCCGCTCCCGCCCCGCCGGCCAGGATCTGGGCGCCGCGGCCGGGGGTTTCGGCCGAGAACATCAGAACGATCACGCCGAGGATCGCGCCGGAGGACACGCCGAGGATTTCCGGCGCGGCCAGCGGGTTGCCGGTCATCCGTTGCAGCGTGGCGCCGGCCACCGCCAGCATCGCCCCGCCGGCCAGCGCCGCCAGCGCCCGCGGCAGGCGCCAGGGCTCCACGGCGGCAAGGGCGTCGCCGGCACTCCACTCCCAGCCGTCCGGACCGCGGCCGGCGGCGACCGCCGCCCACAGGGCCAGCGGCAGCAGCAGGGCGCCGCCAGCGAGCAGCAGCGCCGGCCGTGACGCCCGCGGCGGCGGAGCGGCGGCGGTCGTGACCGGCGGTGCCGCCGTGCGCAGCCGGGGCAGCAGCCACAGCAGCATCGGCACGCCCAGCACCGCGGTGACGGCGCCGGTCGGCAGCTCGCGGTAGGTGACCGGGGCCAGCAGCACCAGGGCGTCGGTCGCCCACAGCAGGGCGGCGCCGCACAGCGTCGCCCAGAGCAGGCGCGGACCCAGCCGGCGGGCGCCGGCCATGCCGACGATGGTCGGGGCGGCCAGCCCGACGAAGCTGACCACGCCGACGGCGGCGACGCTCAGCGCCGCCAGCATCACCGCGATCACCAGACCGGCCAGCCGGGCGCCCGCCACCGACAGGCCCAGGCTGCGCGCCCCGCCCTCGCCGAGGCCGAGCAGGACCAGCGGGCGCAGCACCAGCGCGGCGGCGAGCGCCAGCACCGCCAGCCGCGGCGCCAGGAAGGCGGCCATGCTCCAATCCTGCTGGTCGAGGAACCCGGCGCCCCACAGGAACAGGCCGATCAGCAGGTCGTGGTTGAACAGCACCATCACGCCGCTGACCGACCCGGCGTAGAGGCTGAGGACGAGGCCGGCGAGAACGACGGTGACCGGCGACAGCCCCTTGCGCCAGGACAGCGCCAGCAGGGCCGCCGCCGACAGCCCGGCGCCGGCCAGCGCCACCCATTCCCGCCCCAGCGCCAGCGCCTCGGGCAGCCACAGCGTGGCGACGGCGAGCGACAGGTGGGCGCCGGCGGAGATGCCCAGCGTGGCGGGCTCGGCCAGCGGGTTGCGCAGGACCTGCTGCAGGATGGCCCCGGCGAGCCCCAACGCCGCCCCGACCAGCAGGGCGACCGCGAAGCGCGGGAACAGGACGTAATGGGCGGCGAGCTGGTCGAGCCGCGCCGGGTCGGGAGCGACGAGCGCCCGCCACCACAGCTCCGGCGGCACTTGCCGCTCAAGGACGAGGGCGGAGACCAGCCCGGCCAGCAGGAACAGGCCGACGACCGGCCAGGCGGGACCGAAGCGGCGGGACGGGGGTGCCATCGCGGTGTCAGCCATGATGCGGCGCCAGCCCTTCGCCGAGAAGGCGGGCGAAGCGCTCCGCCGCCGGGACGCCGCCGTAGAACAGGATGGGCGGCAGGATGGTGACCCGGCCTTCGCGCAGGAAGGGCAGCCCGGCGAACAGCGGCAGAGCGGCCAGCGCCTCCAGCGCCCGCCCGCCCTCGCTGCCGATGTTGACCAGTCCGGCGTCGGGGCGTCCGGCCAGCCGGTCCATGGTCACCGTGGCGTGGCCGTAGGGGCCGCTGGGGCCGGTCCAGGCGTTTGCGATCCCCAGCCGGTCGAGGACGTCGTGATAGAGGCTGTTGCGCCCGTGGATGAGGACGCGCCGCCCGTCGAGGACGCTGAGGATGTAGAGCGGGCGCGGCTCCCATCCGGAGAGCCGGTCGCGCGCCGCCGCGAGAGTGCGGTCGAGCCGGGCGACCGCCCGCTCCGCCGCCTCCGGCACGCCGAGGCCGGCGGCCAGCCCGCGCAGCGACGCGACGGCGAAGGCGAGTTGTCCACCGGGCTGCCCGTCTCCGTCGGACCGGGTGTCGAAGGGCGGATGGACGGTGACGGGGGCGATCCGTTCCAGCCGGCCCTGCACCGCCGACAGCGCGCCGTCGCTGACGAAGCGCGCCGGAGCCAGCCGGTCGAGCAGCTCCAGGTTCGGCTCCGCCCGCGCGCCGATGTCCGGAACGCCGTCCGGCACCGCCGGCTCGACCACCGCCCGGCGGTAGCGGTCGAGCTCCGGCAAGCCGCGGGGAACGATGCCCAGCGCCAGCAGGGCCTGCGCGCTCGTCCAGTCGAGCGCGCAGACTCCGCCATCCGTCCTTCGCTCCGCCGCCCGCGCGCCGCCGGCCATCAGGCCGGCCGGGAGCAGGACGGCAGGGAGCAGGGCGGCGGCGCGGAGGACGCGGCGCCGGCCGACGGTGCCGTTGATGCCGGGCATCGGGGAGGCCTTACCAGCTGTACTTCAGCGTCGCCAGGACTTGGCGGCGGTTGCCGTACAGCACGGTGTTGTCGTAGAAGCCCGGCGAATAGTACTTTTTGTCGGTCAGGTTGCTGACGTTGAGCGCGGCGCTGGCCCCCGCCAGCTCCGGACGCAGAGCGCCGAGGTCGTAGCGGATGGCGGCGTCGATCAGCGCGTGTTCGGGGATGCTCGCGGTGTTGGCGATGTTCTTGGACGAACCGACATAGCGCACCCCCGCCCCGAGGCCGAGGCCGTCGAGCGGACCGGACCGGAAGGTGTAGTCGCCCCAGGCCGAGGCCATGTGGCGCGGAATCCCCTTCGGCCGCAGCCCGACCGAGCTGGTGGAGGAACCGACGGCCGGGTTGTCCTTGGTGATCTCGGCGTCGATGAAGGCGTAGGAGGCGATCAGGCTGAACGCCTCCGTCAGCGCCATCTTGCCCTCCAGCTCGACGCCGCGGCTGCGGATCTCGCCTTCCTGCACCGCGTAGCCGCTGTAGAGCGGGTCGTTGGTCGACACGTTCTGCTGGGTGATGTGGTAGAGCGAGGCGGAGATGAAGCTGGTCCAGCCGGTCGGCTGGTACTTCACGCCCACCTCGTACTGCGTGCCGGTGGTCGGCTTGAAGGTGCCGCCGCCGCGTTCCGGGGCCAGCGTGCCGGTGGACGGCTGGAACGAGGTCGCGTAGCTGGCGTAGGGCGCGATGCCGTTGTCGAAGACGTAGCCGAGGCCGGCGCGCCCGGTGAAGTCGTGGTCGCGCGTGGTCTGGAAGCCGTTGGAAAGATAGTCGACCTCCTTGCCGACCACCCAGTCCTGACGGCCGCTGAGCGTCAGGATCCAATTGTCGTAGCGCAGCTGGTCCTGGAGGTAGGCGCCGATCTGCGACAGCTTGCTCTTCCCGTTCACCCAGGGGTCGGCGTAGAGGAACTCCGTCCCCGGATAGGTCGGGTTGAAGATGTCGACGACCAGCGAATTCAGCGTGTTCCGCCGCGTCTCCTTGCCGGAGTAGTAGCCGTAATCGACGCCGGCCAGGATGGTGTGCGAGACCGGGCCGGTGGTCAGCTTGCCCTGGATGTTGCTGTCGATCAGGTAGGTGTCGGTGTTCTTCGGACGGTCCTGCAGGCCAACCGGGTAATAGCGCCCGTCCACCAGCTCGACCGGCCATTCGGTGCTGAAGGAGGACTGGAAGCTCACCCGCGAATGCATGTAGCGGGCGTTCTGGTGGATCGACCAGTTCGGGCTCAGCTCATGCTCGACCTCGTAGCCGATCGACGTGTTCTTCACCCGCCAGTCGGACACGCCCGGAACGCCGAAATAGAGGTCGGTGCCGATCAGGTCGAGCGCGCTGCGCGGGATGCTCTGCTCCGACCCGCTCATCTTCAGCGACTGGTGGCTGGCGAGCAGGGTCAGCTTGGTCCTGTCGGTCGGCTTGAAGGTCACCGCCGGCGCGATGTAGAAGCGGTCGTCCGGCGCGTGGTCGACCTGGGTGTCGGACAGGCGGCCGAGCCCGGTCAGGCGGTAGAGCACCTTGCCCTCGCCATCGACCGGCCCGCCGAGATCGAAGGCGGCCTGACGGCGCTTGTAATTGCCGGTCTGAAGCTGGATTTCGTGAAGCGGCGTCGCGGTTGGCCGCTTGCTGGTCAGGTTCACGACGCCGCCGGGCGCGGTCTGGCCGAACAGGACCGACGAGGGGCCCTTCACGATGTCGACGCGCTCCAGCCCGTAGGGCTCGAAATTGGTGTCGTAGTTGTTGAAGCCGGCCCGCAGGCCGTCGCGGTAGATGCCGAACAGGCTGAAGTCGCGGAAGCCGCGCATCGAAAAGTCCGGGGCGCCGGGGCCGCCCGGATAATCGACCACGACGATGCCGGGCGAGTAGGCGACCGCACCGCCGAAATCCTGAACGGCGCGCTGGTCCATCTCCTCGCGGGTCACGACGGAGATGGTCTGCGGAATCTCGATGAGCGGCGTGTCCACCTTGGTGCCGACGGCGCTGCGCGTCGCGACATAGCCGTCGGTGCCGCCGACGACGCCCTGCACGGTGATCGGGGCGAGAACCGTGGCGTTGCCGGCCGATCCGCCGCCAGCCTGTCCGGCGTCCGGCTGCTGCTGCGCCAGGGCGGTTGACTGATGCGCCAACGCCGTCATTCCCGCCATCGTCGTCGCCAGCAGGACAGCTTTCAGACGCCCGCGCGTCCCCATCGCCGGACGACCGGCCGCCGCGGCCACCCCAACCCCAATCTCCATTTCCAAACCCCCGAATGACACTCGATCCGGCGGGTTCCGCGTCCTGCGAAACCCGTCTCCTGGCTCTAAGACGAAGGGGGTAGGTGGAACTTAAGGGGATTCTTTCATCCCCGTGAATTTTTTAGCGGGTGAATTTTTCCTGTACGACCGTCCCCGCGGTCAGCCGGAGCAGATGGTCGGCCACGTCGAAATAGCGGTCGTCGTGCGAGATGACGATGATCGTCTTGCCCATCGCCTTCAGGCTCGGCAGCAGCTCTGTGTAGAAGATCCGGCGGAAGGCGGGGTCCTGGTCGGCGGCCCATTCGTCGAACACCAGCACCGGCCGCCCGTCCGTCCAGGCCTGGAGCAGGGCCAGCCGCTTGCGCTGTCCGGTGGACAGGTCGGTCGTGCTGAACACCCCGTCGACCAGACTGACCTTGTGGGCGATCTCCAGCCGCTCCAGATAGGCCTGGGCCTCCTCCGGCACGGTTCCGCCCGCCTGGATCAGGTCGTCGAACAGGAAATAGTCGGCGAAGATGGTGGTGAAGAGCTGGCGGTAATCGTCGCGCGTCTCCGGCGTCACCGGTTTGCCGTTCAGCAGGATCTCTCCGTCCTGCGGGGCGTAGAGGCCGAGCAGCATCTTGATCAGCGTGGTCTTGCCGCAGCCGTTCTCGCCGACGATGAACAGGATCTCGCCGCGCCCGACGCGCAGCGACACGGGGCCGAGCACGAAGGGGTCCTCGCCCGGACCGGCCGGTGGGTAGGCGTAGCGGGCCGCGCGCAGCTCCAGCGAGTCGATGGCGGCGGGCGGCGGAGAACCGTCCTTCATCAGCAGGTGCGGCTCCGGCGAGGCGAAGGCCGCCGACAGCTCTGCGATGCGGCGGAAGGCGACCTGGGCGCGGCTGACGATGGGCAGGGTGCCGATCAGATGCTCCAGCGGCCCCTTCATGTAGAGCAGGACCAGGATGAAGCCGCTGAGCGTCCCGCGGTCGGTGCTCGGCCACAGCGCCTCGACGCCGAGCGCCACCCCGATGACGATGAAGAACAGCGTGGAGCCGAACCCCTTGGCGACGACGAAGAGGGTGATCGAGCGGATCTGGACCTCGCAGATGCGGTCGATGGTCCCGCGCAGCGCCTCGCTCTGCAGGCGCAGCCGGCGCGGCCGGTTGATGCGCAGCTCCTTCGCCCCTTCCGCCAGCGAGCGGTAGTGCTTCTGCAGCTCGTCCTCGTGGGCGCGGGCCTCCTGGAAGCCCTCGATGCCGCGGCCGCGCGCGATGTACTGCACGGCGCTGCCGATCAGGATGGCCGCCGCCGTCGCCAGGAACATCGGCCAGGACAGCAGCGCCAGATAGACGAGGCTGCCCAGCGTGACGCTGAGCGACACCGCCAGCGGCGCGAAGACGAAGGCGAAGTCGCTGATGGTGTCCACGTCGTGGGTCAGCACCGGGATCAGGCGGTGGCTGCGGTAGCGCTCCAGCTGGTTGATCGGTGCCGTCAGGATGCGGTCGCCCAGATCCTTGCGCAGCCGCGCGATGACCCGCTGCCCGATCCGGTTGGTGCCGATGTCGGACAGCACCGACCCGGCCAGCGCCATGGCGCACAGCCCGGCGAAGGCGAGCAGGAGCCCGGCGCCGGGGCTGTCGCCGGCGTGCAGGATGCGGTTGATGGCGGCCAGCAGCCCGGTCACGCTGAGCCCGCCCAGCACCCCCAGCAGGGTGGCGGCGGTCAGCAGCGGCCAAAAGGGGCGCAGGAGGTGGAGCAGCGCGGACAGGCTGGAACGGGGGGACGTCGGCATCGGGGTTCCTGGGGGACGGGGCGACAGGCGGCCGCGCGACAACCCCGCCGGGAAGGCGGACGCGCACGGCCCTGACGACTAGGACGAACGAGCGGGGCAAAACTGAAGCGGCGCCGGCGGAGCGGTCGCGGCGATCCGCCCCGTCTTGCGGTGTGGTCCCGGTCTGCCCTATAGCTGGCACACGATTTCCGGAGCCGAGCGCGCCTGTATGCCTCCGTCCCATCCTTCCGACGACGACCGCGTGACCGAAGAGGCGGCGGACTGGTGCCTGCGCCTGCAAGCGGAGCAGGTGAGCGACGCCGACCGGGCCGCCTTTGAGCGCTGGTGCCGGGACGACCCGCGCCATCTGGCGGAATTCGACGCGATGCGGGAACTGTGGGGCCTATCCGCCGGGCTGCGGCCGCGGGTGACCGCGACCCCCGCTCCGGCCCGGCCCGTTGCGGCGGCGCGCTCTCCCAGTGTCCGGGCGCCGAAACAGCGGCGCTGGGCGCTGGCGGCCTGCGTCGCGGCGGCCCTGGCCGTCGGCTGGCCGGTGGGCTGGTCGTTCGGTGTGCTGCCCGGCACGGTGGACGTCTTCCTCGGCGGCGACCGGCACCGCGTGGTCGGTCTGCCCGACGGCTCGACGGTGGACCTGAACGTCCGCACCACCCTGTTCTACGCCCAGTTCCGCGACCGCCGCAGCGTGCTGATGGACCATGGCGAGGCCTATTTCGCGGTGGCGGGCGACGCCGCGCGGCCCTTCACCGTCTTCACCGCCGCCCATCGGGTCCGGGTGACCGGGACGCGGTTCAACGTCTGGGCCAACGACGGCGAACTGGCCGTGACGCTGGCCGAGGGCGCGGTGACGGTGAGCGCCGCCGCTGCCGCGGCGGGTGAAGAGCCCCTGCGGCTGACGCCGGGCCAGCAGGGCCGCTTCGCCCGCGACAGCCGGTTCGGCAGCGTCGCGCGCGTCGATCCGGCGCGGGTCCTGTCCTGGCGCGAGGGCAAGCTGGTGTTCGACGACATCACCCTGGCCGAGGCGGTCCCGCTGCTGAACCCCTACCTGTCGCAGCCGCTGCGGCTGGCCGACCGCCGGGTCGGGGCGATGCGCATCGGTGGCGTGTACGACGTCGCCGATCTCGACCGCGTGGTGGCATCGCTGCCGCGGGTGCTGCCGGTGACGATCGCCGCGAAGGACGGCGTGCTGCTCCTCTCCGCCCGCTGAGGCCGGGAGCTGGTCACCAGCGATAGGACAGGGTCGCCAGCACCGCCCGGCGGTTGCCGACGAAGACCGAATCCTCATAGAAGCCCGGCGAGAAATAGCGGCGGTCGAACAGGTTGGTCGCGGTCAGCGTCAGCCCGACCCCGTCGAGCGACGGGCCGAGCCGGTCCAGCTCGTAGCCCAGGCTGACATCGACCAGCGTGTAGGCGGGGACGCGCACGCTGTTCGCGGCGTTGTCCGTCGCGCCGACGTACCGCACGCCGATGCCGGCGGTCAGGCCGTCGGCCGGTCCGTCCTCGAAACGCTGGCGCAGCCAGAGCGACGCGGCGTGGCGGGGGACCGAGGCCACCCGATGCCCGGTCTTGTCGGTGCCGCCGGGGGCGGGGGTGTCGCGGGTGACCCGCGCGTCGGTGAGGGTGTAGGCCGCCGTCAGATCGGTCGTCTCGCCGACCGCCGTCCGCGCCTCCAGCTCGACGCCGCGCGACCGCGTCTCCCCGGTCTGGGTCAGATAACCGGGATGGTCCGGATCGGCTGTGGTGAGGTTACGCTGCACCGCGCGGAACAGCGACGCGGTGAACAGCGCGTCGACGCCCTCGGGCCGGTAGCGCAGCCCGGTTTCGATCTGCGCCCCGCGGCTCGGCGAGAAGGGACGGCCTTGCGCGTCGCTGCCGCTGGTCGGCTGGAAGGAGGTCGCATAGCCGGCGTAGGGCGCCAGGCCGTTGTCGAAGCGGTAAGCGAGCCCGATGCGCTTGGTGAAGGCGCGGTCGAACTGGGTCGTCTCCACCGGCACGCTGTCGGACAGCAGGCCGCGGACGTCCGTGCGGCTCCAGTCCATCCGCCCGCCGAGCGTCAGCCGCCAGCCGCCGGCGGCGATCTCGTCCTGGAG
Source organism: Azospirillum brasilense (assembly GCF_007827815.1). GTDB lineage: Bacteria > Pseudomonadota > Alphaproteobacteria > Azospirillales > Azospirillaceae > Azospirillum > Azospirillum brasilense_C. The sequence continues at coordinate 247,151 of NZ_VITH01000006.1, read as the reverse complement.
ATAGAGGCCGGTCTGGCGGATGCGGTCGGTCAGGTCGTTGAGCAGCGCCGCGTCCCAGGCGTAGGGGCCGCCATAGACCGGGGCAAAGACGTCGATCGGGTCGGCCACCGTTCCGTTCCGCCGCGTTTCATGCACCCGGTAGCGGGCGTGATCGACGCCGGCCAGCAGGCTGTGGCGCAGCGGCCCGGTGGTGACGCCGCCCTGCAGGTTGGCGTCGGCCAGCAGGGTGGAGCTGGTCTTGGGCCGGTCCTGCAGCCCGAACCGGTAATAGCGGTTCGCCTCCAGCGCGCCGGAGTCTGACCAGCTCCACCGATAGCCGACGCGGCTGCGGCTGTGGCGCAGGCTGTGGCGCAGCGTCCAGTCGCCGCTCAGGGCGTGGCGGGCCTCGTAGCCGGCCGAGAGGGTGCGCGAGCGGTAGGAACTCACCCCCGGATAGCCCAGGAACAGGCTGGGATCGAGCCGGCCGTAGGGGTTGTCCAGCACCGTGCCCGACACCGGGAAGCTCTGCTCCGCCCCCATCTTGCGGAAGTCGAGGAGGCTGGCGAGCAGGGTGATCTCGGTGCCCTCGCCGGCCGACCAGGACAGCGCGGGGGCGACGTAGAGGCGGTCGTCCGGCGTGTGGTCGACCTGCGTGCCGCTGCGCCGTGACAGCGCGGTCAGCCGGTAGCGCAGCGATCCCCCGGCGTCGATGCGGTCGCTCAGATCGGCGGTGACCTGCCGCCGGTCATGGCTGCCGCCCTGGAGCTGGAGCCGGTGGAGCGGTTGATCGGTCGGGCGCTTGCTGGTCAGGGCGATGGCGCCGCCGGGCGGCATCGCGCCGTAGATGGCGGAAGCCGGTCCCTTCAGCACCTCCACCCGCTCCACGCCGAAGGGCTCGTACTCCAGCCCATAGGGGTTGTAGCCGCTGCGCAATCCGTCGATCAGGACGGATTCGGAGGTCTGGCGGAAGCCGCGGACATAGACGTCGATGGCGCCCTGGCCGCCGGGATAGTCGATGGGGCGCACGCCGGCGCTGTAGGCCAGCGCGCTGTTGATGTCCTGGACGTCGCGCCGGTCAAGGTCGGCGCGCGTGACGATGGAGAGCCCCTGCGGCAGGTCTTCGACGGGGGTTTCGGTGCGGCCGATGCTTTGGTCGGGACTGGCGACGCTCGCCGTCCGGCCGCTGTGCAGCGGTCGGCCCTCGACCGTCAAGGGGGGCAGGACATCGGCGGTTTCCTGCGGCCGGCCGATGGTCGCCATACCGTCGCGCAGGTCGAAGGACAGGCCGGTCCCGTTCAGCAGTTCGGCGAGGGCCGCCGCCGGGGCCATCCGTCCCGCCAGGGCGCGCGACCGGCGGCCCGACACGAGGTCCGGGCTGTAGAGGATCTGCAAACCGGTCTGCTGGCCGAAGCGGGTCAGCGCCTCGCCCAGGGGAAGGGCCGGGATCGCCAGCGGCCTGTCCTGGGCCGCGGGCTGCGCGGCGAGCACGGAACAGCCGAGCACCGGCCAGCCGAGCGCCAGCCCGCCGAGCAGAAAGCCTGCGAGGCGCGGGGTCATCCAGAACTCGCGCAACGAATAATAGAAATCACCGCAGGAATTTCTGCCTTTTCCTCATTTGCAAATGACTGTCAGTTGCATTAGCTTGCGACGGCTTGTCAAGCCTTGGGGTTTGCCGCCCCGCCGCGGCGTCGCTTTGCACAAGGATCGTCCCATGCGACCGGTAGGAACCGCCGAGAATCAGACCCTGACCGACGTCTTCACGACGCATCGGCGGTCGCTGATCGGGGTGGCCGAGCGGATCACCGGGTGCCGGCACCACGCCGAGGACGTGGTCCAGGACGCCTTCCTGAAGCTGCTGGGGACGGAGTCGACCAGTTCCATCCGGGCCAAGGCGGGCTACCTGATGATGGTCGTGCGCAATCTGGCGATCGATCACTACCGCCGGAAAGGCCTGGAATCGCGTCTGATGGCGGCGGAGGAGGAAGGGCAGGCGGTGAGCACGCCGGACGCGGCCTCGCCGGAAAGCGTGAACGTGAACCGCCAGCTCCTGCACACGCTCGAAACGGCGCTGGCCGACCTGCCGGAGCGCACCCGCTACGCCTTCGAAATGCATCGGATCCACGGCCACAGCCAGAAGGACATCGCGGAGACCCTCGGCGTATCGCCGACGCTGGTCAATGTCATGATCCGCGACGCACTGGTTCATTGCCGCAAGGCGATGAAACGGGCCGACCCGTCCTCCTGACGGTTCCGTCAGGTCTCCCGCCAGCACGTCGGCCGTAGAAAGTTGCGCAACCTCGTCATGGGCCCGGCGGAAGCGGCGGGCGCTGTTGGGGTGCCGGAAGCCGTGCATCGGCCGGCTGCGCCTGCCGTTTGAGGGCGAGCATAAATCCTGATGTGACAGAATTTACGCTCGACAGTATGAAAGGGCACCATGGGAGAGGCGCCGAGCATGATGGTCGAGGCGGTCGCCGCCACCGCATTTGCGGTCGATTGGCGGGAGCGGCGCTACGGCTGAGCCCACGCTCATCGGCAGACTTGCTGATGGCTGTCATGGATGGAGTGGCACAGCTCCGTAATTGCCGGTTTCGTTGCCGATATCGTTGCGCCGACGTCGCAATCCCCTCATGGAATGAATAAATTCCATCAGTCCTTGGCCAGGGCGGCCTCTGGCCCATGCAGGAATGACAGTGGCAAAAGGTAATGTTCACACTGAAACGGAAAGAGCATTTCGAGCAGGAGATCAAGAAGAGCCGCTTTCTGGCCTCGGCGGGGCCGGTCACGACCGAAGAGGAGGCACGTGGATTTATCGCCGCGTGCAGCCAACGGGATGCGGGCCACAACTGCTGGGCCTTCCGGATCGGCGACCTCTACCGGTCCAGCGATGACGGCGAACCGGGGGGAACGGCGGGACGCCCGATTCTTCAGGCCATAGACGGCCAGAAGCTGGATCGGGTGGCGCTGGTGGTCAGCCGCTGGTTCGGCGGCGTTCTTCTCGGTGCGGGCGGGCTGGTGCGTGCCTATGGCGGCACCGCAGCGGCGTGTCTCCATGCCGCTGAGCGTCAGCCGATCATCCGCTTTGCAGCCTTGGCCGTCACCTGCGCCTTCGCCGACGAGGCCAGGATCAGGTCGGGGCTTGGCGCCTTCCCAGCAGCCTCTGCCGAGACCAGCGGCTTCACGCCCCAAGGCGTGCAACTCCGGATCAATGTCCCTTGCGAGCAGCTGGACGATGTCGTTGGCATGATCACGGATGCTTCTCGCGGTCAAGCCAAGGTCCAGAAGTCGCTCGGATAGCGAATGAAAACCCATCCGGCGAGTGCCGGTCCCATCACCGCGCTCCGTTGGGCAACCGGGCCGTTAGGGCTCGGACGGGCGGCAAGCCGCCTCCAGGGCCGCTTCATCGTCGCAACGCTCCTCGAAGCGGCGGATTCGGCCGTCCTGCAGCAGCCAGCGGTGTTCGGTCGTCACCGCCACCGGTTTCCCGGTGGCCTTGCTGACGGCCTCGACGAGGTTGCGCGTGACGACTTGGTCCCCGTTCCTTGCGATGTCCTGCATCTCGTGCTTGGTGATCGTCCATTCCTGGGCCAACCCCTGGAAATAGCGCTGGACACCATCGGGGCCGTGGAAGATGCCGGAGAAGGCCGCGAGGGCCGGGGAGCGGCCGCAGGATATCCACTCGACGTCGGACGCGAGATGCTCGAACAGCGGCGCCACATCGCCCACGGCGTAGCGGTCGTACAGGTCGCGAAGCAACTCGATGTCGGTCTGCGTGTCGGTCCGGGCCATGCCGCAACTCCGCCCGCCATGGAATGGTCCGCCATGATAGGGCCGGGTCCCGTCCGCCATGCCGGCGCAAAGGCGGTGCCTCCGTCGGGCGGGTCTGCTCCTCACAACCGGGCGAGGGCCTGCCGCATGATCTCCGCTGTGGCGAGGTCGGCCGGGAAGAAAGCCTCGATGGCCAGTTCGGACAAGGTGACGTCCACCGCCGTTCCAAACACCGTCGTGGTGCTGAAGAAGCTGAGCGTCCCGCCTTCCGACCTGAGCCGCAGAGGAACCACCACGCCATCATGCGACGACAGCGGCTCGCTCCGGCTCTGCGAAGGCTGCCCGTCGGGCACCGGGTAGCCCTTCAACTCGCCGAACAGCGCGGCCAGCACAGGATCGGCGCTGACGTCAATCTGGCGCATCAGCCGGTGCAGGACGTGCGTCCGCCACTGAGCAAGGTTTTCGATCCGCGGCGCCAGCCCGGAGGGGTGGAGGCTGAGGCGCAGCACGTTCACCGGAGGCTGGAGAAGGTCCGGCGCGGATCCGGTGAGCAGCGGTGCGACCGCACGGTTGGCGGCGACCAGCGTCCAATGCCGGTCCACAGCCAGCGCCGGATGAGGCTCATGCCCGGTCAGCACGAGATCGACGGCCTGACGGGCGGCCTGCATCTCCGGATCGTCCAACCGGTGTTCGGAAAAGACCGGTGCGAAGCCCGCTGCGGCGAGCAGCGCGTTGCGGTCGCGCAGCGGAATGTCCATCCGTTCAGCCAAATGCAGCAGCATGGTCCGGCTGGGCTGTGAGCGTCCCGTTTCCAGGAAGCTGACATGCCGGGTCGAAACGTCGGCCTCGCAGGCAAGGTCCAGTTGGCTGAAGCCGCGCCGCTTGCGCCAGATGCGCAGCAATTCCCCGACCGGCTGGCGCGGCACGGTCCTGGGGGACGGATGGTGACGGGCGGCTGTTTGCGGCATCGTTCCGGCCTCCCGTCCGGCGTTTTCGGTGTTCTGCGTTCCATGATACCAGCGCCGCCGCTCATCCATCCAGAAAGGTCAGCAGGTCGCGGTTGAAGCGGTCCATATGCGTCAGGAACAGACCGTGCGGCGCCCCCTCGTAGACGATCAGCGTCGCGTTCGACATCAGTTCGGCGGTGGTCATCCCGGTGGTGCCAAGCGGGCTGGACACATCCAAATCGCCGTGGATCAGCAAGGTCGGTACGGTGATGTCCTGAAGTTCCCGCCGGAAATCTGTGGACGTCGTTGCGCGATGGCAGTCCAGAAGCGCCTTCAACGAAGCTTGCAAGGCCATCGATTTCACCCAGGCCATCATGCCGGGTGAACTGTCCGCCGTCATAAAGGGGCGGATGTTGTCCTCCAGCCATTTCGGAAAGTCCCGCAGCAGGCAATCCGAGCGGAAGGATTCGAAGACGGCGGGATCGAGTCCGTCGGGGTTCTCATCGGTGCGGAAAAGCGCCGGGGTCACCGTGCCAACCAGAACCGTTCGGGAAATGCGGCGGTCGCCGTGCCGGCTCAGATAGCGGACGATTTCCCCGCAGGACATGGAATGGCCGACCAATGTGACGCCATGCAGGTCGAGCGTGTCGAGCAGGGTGGCGAGGTCGTCGGCCAGCCGGTCGAAGTCGAAGCCGGTTCCCGGGTCGCTCGACCGGCCATGGCCGCGGCGATCGTAAGCGATGCAGCGGTAGCCGCGCTCGGCCAGCGCCAGCATCTGGTAGGACCAGGAATCGGAGGTCAGCGACCAGCTGGACAGGAAGACGACCGGCTTCCCCAGTCCCCAATCCCGGTAGAAGAGGGCCACTCCGTCTTCGGTGCGGATGAAGCCGGGCTGATCCGGTGCGGTGGGAATTGTCGAAGCCATGCTCATGGCCGGTGCTCCTGGGTTCGGGACGTTGCGGGACAGGATGGCCGGTGTGCTATGCACCTTCCGGAACCCGGTCCAGAAAGCCGCTTACCGAGCGGATGCGGCCATCGGCGGCCAACCGGATGAAGTCGGTGCCGCCGGCAATGGGCGCTGCCCCCGCCGGAGCGAGAAACCAGGAGAAGCGCACGCGGCCGTTGTGGCCGTCGGGCGTGCCCTGCAGGATGAAGCGACAGTTCGGGAAACGCTGCTGCATGGCACCGATCAGGGCGTTGACGCCGGCGTGGCCGTTCGCCTGAGCCAATGGGTCAAGGTAATGCGCATCATCGCTCCAATGTTCGACGAGCAGGGCCAGCCGGCGGTCGGGGTCGGTCTCGTTCCAGACGGCAATGTAGCGCTGGGCGACATGGGCTGCGTTCGTCATGGCGGAACTCCTTCGTGGGGTTGTCCGGATCGACCGGATCTCCACAGCAGCATCGTCGTTCCGCGATCCTCCGGCGATTACGCGAGAGGTAACGGCAAAGCCATTGATCGCGTTGGCGATCGGCGGCTGCCGGAACGCCATCGGTATGGGAAAGGGGACATTCAGCCCCTTCCGGTCCATCCGCCGGATTTTCAGCTTATGGGGATTTTTGTGGGTTGACGCGTAAACCAAGGTATTCGACCGAGGCACGGCGGGACTCGATCCGCATCCAACCTTTTGAACGATATCGGTCGGATGGGGACTTCAGCGGCAGCGGAAATGGGCGGGCTCGCCCGCCCTGTTGCTGTCGCGAAAAGGCGCGCTCCCAACCTGCTCCACATAGTCATCATGGGAAATGGGCCGTCATGCGGACACAACTCCAGCCACCGCTCGTCGAAGCGGTTCGCGGCCCGATGTCGGCCCATCAAAGACCTTGCAGATTGTTCAGCGCCCCGCTACGGCACACGCATTATGCGTGAGCGACCCAACCGCGCCATGTGAACGCCGAGTAAAACAGTTGGGCATCGGAGAAGCCACCCTTTCGCAGAACGGCTTCGTCCTCCTCGGGGCTCAACATCTGCACACTCGCCTCCACGGCGGTGCGAGCAGCGCTTGCCTGTTCGGGATCAGTTCCCGAAGCAACGGCATAGGCGGCGTAGCGATCCAGCCAGAGTCCGCGTTCGGCCGGCCGTTGCGGGAAACTGCCGTGCGCGGCTACGAACGGCGCACCAGGGACGAGCCGCCGATGGATCTGGCGGACCGTCCTCTCGCGTTCCGGCGCCGGCAGGAAGTGCAGCGTCAGCAGGCAGGTCGCCGCATCGAACGGCCCTTCGGGAGCGTCGTCGATATAGCCCTCGACAAGCTCGACCCTGCCCATGTGCGGCCCGAGTGTGCGCTCCGCAAGCCGCAGCATTTCCGCAGCCGGATCGACGCCGACGAAGCGCCAGTGGGGATGAGCGTCGGCCAGGGCCTTGAGTTCGAGGCCGCCGCCGGCCCCCAGCACAAGCACACGCGCAGCGCGCGGCGCTTTTTCCGCCAGGAGCACGCCGGTCATCCGGTGCAGCCCGTCCAACCCGGGAACGAAGCGCTTCGGCCCCTCGGGGTAGCGGGCAACCGCGTCCGGATCGGAGAAGGACTTCAGGAAGTGGTTCGCGCCATTCGCGCTGTCGTCAGGCATGGTCGGTTCCGGTCTGTTTGGACGGATGACGCTCAAGGCGCCGGTGGAAGTCGGCGCTGAGTGCCGCCAGCGTCACACCCTGGAAGGAGGCGAGGAGAAGCTCCTGCGCTTGGTGGAAGGCTTGGTCCAATGCAGCGTTGACCGCCTGCTCCACCAGGCACTGTGGCGCCTCGCTCCGATTGCCGATCGCGAACAATGGCGGGCGGCCCAGTGCCTCGTAGACATCACCCAGGGTCACGGTGTTCAGGTCGCACGCCAGACTCCAGCCGCCGCCATGCCCCTTCTCGGATCGGACATAGCCCCGCTTCTTCAGCCCTGCCATGGTCCGGCGAATGACAACGGCGTTGGTTTGCATCGCCCGCGCCAACACCTCGGACGTGACCGGCCCCTCGTGCTCGGCCATGTGCAGCAGCACATGGAGAACACCGGATAAACGAGTATCACGAATCATGTATCACATGATGTTACATGATAAGGAGCGCGTCAAGCGGCGTTGACTGGAGCTTCCTCGTGCGCCTCGTCCTGCACGACACGATGCTGATTCTGATGCGAACGGTGTGCCGGTGCTGCTGAAGCTGTCGCCGGCGATGGAGCGGGTGTTGATAAGCCACGACCGGAGCCAGCCCCGGGCGCATCTGGCCGGGCGGTCGATGCACGGGCGGTCGATGCGCGACGGGTCGGGGCAGATGTGGCGCGTTGCATCGGCTGGGCTTGCTGTCGGCCGATGACAAATTGACCGGCCGCGGCCAGCACGAGGCCGCGGGCGAGTGTCGTGAAAAGGCGCGAATCCCGACAGCATGTCGGTCAGTTCATGCCGACCTCGCCTCACACTGTGATCGTGGGCGCGAAGCGTCACGGTGCACTTGGGAGGGCATCGCGGTGCTGTTTGAGATCGTGCCCTGGCTCCAAGATCGCTCAACCATTCGGCATTAATATCGGAAATGAACATCTTCAAAGCTGATGTTCGCATCGCTTGTTCTTTTTTGATGATTAAACTTTCGGAGTTGTTCTACCATAAAACGTTCTTGATGCGGTGGGGGTGGGCATCTCAATGGGCCGCTTTGACAATAAGACTGAAATGGTTTTCAAGACCGGCGCCACCGGGGATCGGATATATTACCCGTTTGGGGCACTCGGGCGCGGGCGCATTCTGTCAAGCGAGAAAGAAGAAAGAAAAATAAAGTCAATATTGTTCTGGGAGCTGGTGATTATTTCTCCTGCGGTGTTTTTGATATTAAAAGCAAGCTCTCAAATTTTTATAAAGATTTTTCTAATTTCCGTAATGATGGCGGTGGCATATGCCATTTCGTATTTTCCGGTGAGAAATAATCAAATTTCAGATGAGAGAATGACGTTTTCTGAGTTATGGCAAAAATTGTGGCGTGATTTTGTTTATGGATCCGGTAGAAATTTTATTTGGTTTTTCTTTGTGGTTTGCGTCATTTTGGCGCTTATCGGTGTGGCTGCTGTGTTTGTTGGTCATGGAAGCCTTTGGCCGCGACTCGCGCTTCTTGGCGGTTCAGTGCTTTTGGCGGCAAGCAGTCTCGCCTTGCTGTTGAAGACCCGCCAAGTTGGTCGATAGCGAATTGCCGATCACGGATGCCGGTCATCCCCTTCAGCCCGTGAAGATGCGTTTGGCAAGGACGGCGGACACGCCGTAGGCCAACGTCAGACGTCCGCTTCAGGACAGAAGCTGACTCAAGCTGAAGCGGAACGGGGTGGCTTCGTACACCCTGATGCTGTCGCGAAAAGGCGCAGAAAGGAGCGCTGGAGCGCGACGGAGTTCACGTTCATGCCGCGTTCCCCCATCCCGGACACGTTGCGCACTTTTGTATCGTGCCCCCGGTGCGTGCTGGATGCGCTCGGGAGCGCGTCTGTCTTCGTTGCTGTCCGCCAAACCGCCCGCAGATCCCGAGCCGCCGGTCGATCTCCGGCAGCAGAAGGATGCTGGCCTCGCAGGTGAGGTGGCCGCCATCGAAGGCGGTGTGAACCGGCTTGCCGGCAACCGGTGACAAGCCGGACAAAACTCCGGCATTTTGGACCATGGCAGGCGTGGACACCGTCGACCCGTCGCGGGACGGCTTCAGCGCCAAAATCATACACAAACTCAGCTGCTTAACCTCATGCCCGCCGCCCGCATGGTCACGCTCACGCCTGAAACGTTTCGTGGGCTAAGCGTTCGGCAAGTTTTGCTCTCGACGCGATGATCTGGTCGATGTTCTTCAGGAAGGCCTGCAGGATGGGCGAGGGATTGTCCGCTCGATAGCCGGCGGCGATCTCGATCACAGGCGCGTTGCCGGTGAGCGGTCGGCTGACCAGCGAACGCGGCAGCAAGGGGTCCACATAGGCCGGCAGCAGCGTGATCCCACCGGTGGACGCCACCAGCGAGATCCCGGTGGCGATGCCGTCCAGCGTGTGGACCGGCGACACGACCACGCCACGCTCCCGCAGATAGCGGTCCACGATGCCGCGCAGCACATGTGGTGTGTCGGTGTATCCGATGAAGGAGTCCGGATCGATGTTGCGCACGTCGATGGCGGAGCAGGCGGCCAGGGGATGGTTCCGCGGCAGGATGACCAGGATCGGCTCATGCCCGATGACCTTGTAGGAGACGTCCGGCTGCGGTTCGAGCCGGCAGAAGCCGAGATCGATCTCGCCCCGCTGGATGGCCTCGCCGATGTCGGGCGAGAAGTCGCTGGAGACCCGGAAGTCGATGTCCTTCAGCTGACCGCGAAGCACGTTGGTGACGTGCGACAGCCATTCGACTTCCTGGCCGGTCAGGAAACCCACCGCGAAGCTGGGCTTGGGCGGCCGGACGACCCGCCGCGCCGCGGCGACCGCGTCGGCCGCCGCCTGCAAGGTCAGCCGCGCATGATCCAGGAAGACACGTCCGGCCGGCGTCAGTTCGACGCCGCGGGAGCTTCGCACCAGAAGCTGGGCACCGACCTCCTGCTCCAGGTCGCGCAGCTGGCGGCTCAGCGACGGTTGCGCCGTGTGCAGACGCCGTTCGGCGGCGACCGTGAGGCTCCCCTCCTCGGCCACGGCGACGAAGTAGCGGAGGTGACGGAGTTCCATCCTGTGCGACGCCTCCCGGTGTCATTCCGCCAGGGCCATGCCTGAAAGGTATGGACGATACATAAACGAAGTCGTTCCCAGCGGGCAAGCGGCCGGGTATCAACGGGGTACAGACACGCAATCGTTGCCGGCCCGGCGCTCCTGACCAACGCCTGCGCCGCCCTGCAAACGGAACCATTGCCCGCTGCAATCTGGCGATCGCCCAATGGCGCGGCTTCCGTGATGCGGTCGCCGCCGGGTCCGGCTGCCGCATAGCGGAAAGGCGCTGATCAACAGCGCGGTGGCCCTGCTCGGCGTCGCAGCGGCCTTCTTCCTCGAGAGTGCCTGCGGCTGGGCGCTGATCCGTCTGCGCCGCGGCGGAGACGGTTCAGCAGCGGCGCTGCCCCTACGCACTCACACACATTCAGCAACGGGAGACATGCAATGTCCACCATCTCGATCGTCACCGGCGGCAGCCGCGGCCTCGGCCGCAACACCGCCCTCAGCATCGCCCGGCACGGCGGCGATGTGATCCTCACCTACCGCAGCAAGGCCGCCGAGGCCGAGGCCGTTTTGGCGGAAATCCGGGGCCTTGGGCGGCGGGCGGCGGCGTTGCAGCTCGACACCGCCGACACCTCCGGCTTCCCCGACTTCACCGGGCGCGTCCGTTCCACCCTGGAAGGCTGGGGCCGCGACCGCTTCGACCATCTGGTCAACAACGCTGGCCATGGCGAGATGGCCGCCTTCGCCGAAACCAGCGAGGCGCAGTTCGACATGCTCTTCAGCGTCCATGTGAAGGGGGTCTTCTTCCTGACCCAGGCCCTGCTGCCGCTGCTGGCCGATGGCGGCCGGATCGTGAATTTCTCCTCCGGCCTGACCCGGGTGTCCTATCCCGGCTTCTCGGCCTATTCGGCGGCCAAGGGCGCCGTCGAGATCCTGACGCTCTATCTGGCCAAGGAACTCGGCGCCCGCGGCATCACCGCCAACACGGTGGCGCCTGGAGCCATCGAGACCGACTTCCTCGGCGGTGCGGTGCGCGACACCCCGGCCTACAACGAGGCTTTCGCGACGATGACCGCGCTGGGCCGCGTCGGGGTGCCCGACGACATCGGCCCGGCGGTGGCGAGCCTGCTCGGTCCCGACAACCGCTGGGTCACCGCCCAGCGCATCGAGGTTTCCGGCGGCCAGAACATCTGACCTGAAGTGGTCCCCGTTTGGCGGACAGTTTGCCGGCTGGAATAAGCTTGGTTCAGGTTTGTGTCATGCCGCAAACCTGATCCGGTCCGCCGGCTCGATCAACTCGCCTCCGGCCGATGCTCATCGACCGGAGGCCTTGCGGAAGAAATCGCGCTTCGCCATCGGCTGGCCGATCATCGTGCGCAGATTCTCCACCTCGCCCTGATGGCTGGCCCCGGTCCGCGCGCTACAGCCGCGGTGCAATCACCGCCTGATCCTCACCCCATCAACTTCTCTCCTTTCGGCCGGGGGGGGGTGGCGGGCAGGCGCCGTTCATGGCGTGGCAAAAGTTGGGAATTGCGACCCGCTGCCGACCAGCAGAAGCAGGCCGAGCGACACGGTGAGCCCAGGCGAGGGCCGGAGCTGTGTCCTGTTCCAAGCCGCCTACAGGGGTATGTGGAATTTTGCTGCATTGTGACAACAAACTGCAACTTTTGACATAACGCTCCGTCGATTGAACACGCAATATGCATTATGATAGATAGGATTTGATAGGCAATCTTTCTATTGCGAAACAATCTTAGAGTGAATGCGATAGGCCGGTTGCCCTAAGCGATGGAAACAAGCAAGGGCGCAGATATGGACACGACCAACCTCATCGCCGCCGCCGTCGCCGGATCGATTCCGCGTCCGGCCGATCCCGGCGCCGACGGCGGGCGCAAGGAGGTTGTGTTCATCGATACCGGCCTTGCCGACTGGCAGACTCTCGCGGCGGGCGTGGCGGCCGGGATCGACGTCGTGCTCCTGGACGGCGCGGCGGACGGGCTGGCGCAGATGGCGGCTTGGGCGCCGGGCAAGGAGGGCTACGACGCCATCCATGTGTTGGGCCATGGCGCCGAGGGGCAACTCCGGCTGGGAACGCTCGTTCTTGACATCGCTGCCGTGGCGGACCGCTCCGCCGAACTGGCCGTCCTGGGCGACGCGCTGGCGGACGGGGGCGACCTGCTGCTCTACGGCTGCGATGTGGCGGGCGGAAACGGCGCGCCCTTCATCGCCGCCTTGGCCGAAGCGACCGGAGCCGACGTCGCCGCTTCCACCGACCGGACGGGCAGCTTCGCCATCGGGGCGAACTGGACCCTGGAAGCCGGAATCGGAAGTCTGGAAACCTCTTCCCTGGCGTTTCAAAGCTACGCCTATGCGCTGGATACCCTCACCGGCGGCGCCAACAACGATACACTGACCGGCACTGCCGGCAACGACGTGATCAATGGCAACGACGGCAACGACAGCCTCCTCGGCGGCGACGGCGCCGACACCATCAACGGCGGCAACGGCAACGACACCATCGTCGGCGGTGACGGCAACGACAGCCTGATGGGTGGCAATGGGAACGACAGCCTGGACGGCGGTGCGGGCGACGACAAGCTGTACGGCGAGGTCGGCGACGACACCGTGAACGGGGGTGACGGCAACGACAGCCTTGTGGGCGGTGCCGGCAACGACGTGCTCAACGGCGATGCCGGCAACGACACGATCCAGGCCGGCGATGGCGACGACACGATCCAGGGCGGCGATGGAAACGACACCATCGTCGGCGGGGCTGGAAATGATTCCATCGTCGGCGGAGCCGGGAACGACGTCATCGGCTACACCAGCGGGTCCGAACTCGGCGCCGGCGAAGTCATCGACACCGGGGACGGCAACGACATCATCCGCTTCTACAGCACGACGCTTGGCGACACGCTGGTTCTTCCCGGCACCCTGACGGATTCGAACAACACCCTCACCGTTGCCATCACCGGCGGATACAGCAGCCAGACCACCCTCACCGGGCTGAAAATCGACGCATCCGCCGTGACGCTTTCGGGCGGCCTCACGATGAATGGCGGCGGCGGGGCCGATGTGCTCACCGGCACGGCGCAGGCCGACTCGCTCAAAGGCGGAAACGGCGACGACACGCTCAACGGCGGGGCCGGCAACGACACCCTGAACGGCGAGGCGGGCACCGACGTGCTCGACGGCGGCGCCGGGGACGACATTTTCCTCGACCCCAATGGCGACGTCATCAAGACGCTGGAAAGCGGCGATGTCATCCGGCTGACCGGCGGCGCCGCCAAGGCCCTCTCCTCCAGCCATCTTCAATACGACAGCGGCACCAAGACGCTGACGGTGGACTGGGACAAGAACGGAACCTTCGGGGGAGGGAGCGACGTCGTCATCACCTTCACCAACGCGCCGACCCTGACGACCTTCTCGGTCACCGACACCGGCTCCTTCGCCGACATCCGGATGGGGGCCGCCCAGACCGGCCCGACCGTCACGGACGGGAACATCGCCATCTCCGGCGGTACCGGCACTGGTGGCGCGTACAAGATCGGCGACACCGTCACCGCGACCTGGAACAACACGGCGCAGGGCGACAACAACACCGCCGCCGTCACCGGCGTGACGATGGACTTCAGCCAGTTCGGCGGCGGTTCGGCGGTCGCGGCCACCAACAGCAACGGCGTGTGGACCGCCACCTACACCATCGCGGCTGGCTCCATCGACGCCACCAACCGCAATGTGTCGGTCACCGCGACCACAGCCTCGGGCAGCACCACGCAAGCCGACGGCACCAACGCCGCGGTGGACAACGTGGCGCCCACGCTGACGCTGGGCAACATGGCTGGCCAGGCGTCGCTGGTCGGCACGAACAGCACGCTGCGCATCGGCAGCACGGTGACGGCGATCTGGGACAACAGCGGCAGCGGCGACGGAAGCGACAACACCGACACGATCGCCGGCGTGACGGCGGATTTCAGCCAGTTCGGCGGCGGTTCCGCGGTTGCCATGACGAACAGCGGCGGCGTCTGGCAGGCGACCTACACCATCGTCGCCGGCAGCTTCGACACCACCGGCCGCAACGTCTCGATCACGGTCACCGACAACGCCGGCAACAGCAAGACGCTGACCGACACCGCCAACCACAAGCTGGACAACGTGGCGCCCACGGTGACGGACGCCAACATCGCCATCTCCGGCGGCACCGGCACCGGTGGCGCCTTCAAGAGCGGTGATATGGTCACGGCGACGTGGGACAACACGCTCGCCGGCGACAACAACACCGACACGCTGGCCGGCGTGACGATGGACTTCAGCCAGTTCGGCGGTGGTTCGGCGGTTGCGGCGACCAACAGCAACGGCGTCTGGACCGCGACCTACACCATCACGGCTGGCTCCATCGACGCCACCAGTCGCAATGTTTCCGTGTCCGTCACCGACAACGCCGGCAACAAGACCACCACCGCCGATACCGCCAACGCCACGGTGGACAACCGAGCGCCCACGGTGACCGACGCGAATCTGTCGATCTCCGGCGGGACCGGCACCAGCGGGGCCTACAAGATCGGCGACACCGTCACGGCGACGTGGGACAACAGCGTCACCGGCGACAACAACACCGACACGCTGGCCGGCGTGACAGTGGATTTCAGCCAGTTCGGCGGCGGCGCGGCGGTTGCGGCGACCAACAGCAACGGCGTCTGGACCGCCACTTACACCATCACCGCCGCGCCCGGCGGCACGGCGAATCTCAACGTGTCGCTCACCGCCACCGACAATGCCGGCAACGTGAAGACGGTGGCGGACACCACCAACGCCACGCTGGAGGTCGCCGCGCCCACGGTGACGGACGGCAACATCGCGATCTCCGGCGGCAGCGGCACCGGTGGCGCCTACAAGATCGGCGACACCGTCACGGCGACCTGGGACAACACGATCGACGGCGACAACAACACCGACACCGTGTCCGGCGTGACGATGGACTTCAGCCAGTTCGGCGGCGGTTCGGCGGTCGCGGCGACCAACAGCAACGGCGTCTGGACCGCGACCCACACCATCACCTCCGGCTCCATCGACGCCGCGAGCCGCAACGTCTCGGTCTCCGCCTCGCTGGCGGGGGCCGGCACGACGACGACGGCCGACACGACCAACGCCATGGTGGACAATCAGGCCCCCACGGTGACCGATGGCCACATTTCGGTCTCCGGCGCGACGGGAACCGGCGGTGCCTTCAAGATCGGCAACACCGTCACCGCGATCTGGGACGACACGCTCCTCACCGGCGACAACAACACCGACACGCTGTCCGGTGTGACGTTCGATTTCTCCGCCTTCGGCGGCGGCAGCGCGGTGGCCGGCGTCAACAACGGTGGCGTCTGGACCGCGACCCACACCATCACCGGCGGCTCCATCGACGCCACCAACCGCAACGTCTCGGTGACCGTCACCGACGATGCCGGCAACGTGACGACGACGGCGGATACCAGCAACGCCACGGTGGACAACATCGCGCCCACCGTCACCGACGCGAACATTTCGATCTCCGGCGCGACCGGGATCGGCGGGGCGTTCAAGATCGGCGACACCGTCACCGTGGTGTGGAACGGCACCGGCGACGGCAACACCGACACGCTGGCGGGCGTGACGGTGGACTTCAGCCAATTCGGTGGCGGCTCCGCGGTTGCCGCGACCAACAGCAACGGCGTGTGGACCGCCACCCACACGATTGTCAGCGGTTCCATCGACGCCACGGGCCGCAATGTGTCCGTCACCGCCACCGACAACGCCGGCAACACGAAGACCGGCATCGACAGCAGCAACGCCGTCGTGGACGACCGGGAACCGTGGGCGAGGGACAGCTTCATCGCGATCTCCGGCGCGACCGGAACCGGCGGGGTCTACAAGATCGGCGACACCGTCACCGCGACCTGGGACAACAGGTTTGTCGAGGGTGACAACAACACCGATTCCCTGACCAGCGTGACGTTCGACTTCTCCGCCTTCGGCGGCGGTAGCGCGGTCGTGGCGAGCCAGACCGACGACGTCTGGACGGCGAGCTACACGATCACGGCCGGCTCCATCGACGCCGCCAGCCGCAACGTCTCGGTGACCGTCATCGACGACGCCGGCAACACGGCCACGGGGACCGACACGACCAACGCCACGGTGGACAACGTCGGCCTCACCGTCACCGATGCGAACATTTCCATCTCCGGTGGGACCGGAACCGGCGGTGCCTTCAAGGCCGGCGATACCGTCACGATGACGTGGAACAACACGCTCGCCGGCGACAACAACACCGACACGCTGGCGGGCGTGACGGTGGACTTCAGCCAGTTCGGCGGCGGCTCCGCGGTCGCGGCGACCAACAGCAACGGTGTCTGGACCGCCACATACACCATCACTGGCGGTTCCGTCGACGCGACGGACCGCAACGTCTCCGTGACCGTCACCGACGATGCCGGCAACACGACCACGCGGGCCGACACGACCAACGCCACGCTGGACAACGTCGCCCCCACCGTCACCGATGCGAACATCTCGATCTCCGGCGGGACCGGAACCGGCGGTTCTTTCAAGACCGGCGACACGATCACCGCAATCTGGGACAACACGCTCGCCGGCGACAACAACACCGACACGCTGGCCGGCGTGACGGTGGACTTCAGCCAGTTCGGCGGCGGCTCCGCGGTTGCCGCGACCAACAGCAACGGCGTCTGGACGGCAACCTACACGATCACCGCGGGCTCCATCGATGCCACGGGCCGCAATGTTTCGGTTTCCGTTACCGATGACGCCGGCAACACGACCACGCGGGCGGACGGCACGAACGCCAGTGTGGACAACGTCGCCCCCACGGTGACGGACGCGGCGATCTCCATCTCCGGGGGGTCGGGCCCGGGCAGCGCCTACAAGGCCGGCGACACCGTCACGATGACGTGGAACAACACGCTGAGCGGCGACAACAACACCGACACACTGGCCGGCGTAACGGTGGACTTCAGCCAGTTCGGCGGCGGCTCCGCGGTCACGGCGACCAACAGCAACGGCGTGTGGACGGCCACCCACACCATCACCACCGGTTCGCTGGAGGCGGCCAACCGCAACGTCTCGGTCACCGTGACCGACAATGCGGGCAACGTCACCACGCGGGCGGACACGACCAACGCCACGGTGGACAACGCGCCCCCCGCCGTGCCGGCCATCACCGGCTTCTCCAGCGACAGCGGAAGCTCGTCCAGCGACCACCTGACCAACGACACCACTCTGGTGCTGAGCGGCACGGCGGAGGCCAACGCCCTGGTGACCGTCAAGCTGGGAGGGAACTCCATCGGCACGGCGAACACCAACGGGTCCGGCGCCTGGACCTTCGACTACACCGGCACGGTTCTGCCGACGGGCACGCACAGCTTCACCGCCACAGCCACCGACGCCGCGGGCAACGTGTCCACGGCCTCGTCGCCCTTCACCGTCACGGTGGACACCGTCGCCCCGTCCGCCACCCTGACGCTGAGCGGCACCAGCCTGGACGAGAGCGCGCCCACGACCCTCACCATCACCTTCACGGAGGCTCCGGTCGGCTTCGCGCTCGACGACCTGTCGGTGAGCGACGCCACCCTGTCCAACCTGACGCTCCAGGCGGGCTCCAACGGGCTGGTCTACACCGCCACGCTGACTCCGGACCTGGACGTGGAGGCGACGGGCCGCACCGTCACGCTCGGCACCGGCTGGACCGACGCGGCGGGCAACGCGCCCGCGGCCACGGCGTCCTCGCCCGCCTTCTCCATCGACACGCTGGGCGCTGCGGGCGTCATCGCCACCCCGTCCGGGCCGGTGACCAGCGAGGCCGGCGGCGGCGTCACCGTCGCCATCGTCCTGGCGGCCCGGCCGCGCGGCGACGTGACCATTCCGCTGTCCGTCTCGAAACCCGGCGAGGCGCAGGTTTCGGTCGGCAGCCTGACCTTCACCACGGCCAATTGGGACACCCCGCAGACGGTCACGGTCACCGGCCTGGACGACAGCGTGAACGATGGCGCGCAGGCCTACGACCTCATGCTCGGCGCGATCACCAGCACCGACGGCCGCTACGCTGGGCTCGATCCGGCGGACGTGGCGCTGAGCAACGCCGACGACGATCCGCCGTCCATCGCGCTCGCCACGGCGACCCGCGACGACAGCACCACCGGCGACCCCACGGCCCGGGTCACCGGCACCGCTGACGCCGGCTCGAAGGTGGAGGTGTGGCGCGATCTGGACAACGACGGCGTTCTCGATCCGGAGGACACGCTGCTGACCTCGGTCCAGCTCGGGGCGGCGGAGACGGCCTTCACGATCGACGTGCCGCTGCCGAACAACGCGCTGACCGACCTGATCCTGGTGGCGGTGGACGCCGATGGGCACCGTTCCGTTCCGCTCGACGTGATCCAGCGCTTCCGCACGGTGGAGACCGGCTCTGGCACCAACGTCACCAACGAAAGCGGTGTGGACGGCGACGGCAACGAGCGGGTGGACGTCGAGGCGGTGTCGGAACAGGCCGGTGGGTTCGCCGAGGTGGTGCTGACCGACCAGACCGAGGACGACGGCGAACCCATGCTGACGGCCAGCGTGTCGGCGGGCACCCGGCTGGTCGCCAGCGGCCCGGCGGCGCAGCAGAGCAGCGCGGTGGCCGGCCAGACGCTCAGCAGCAGCCTGCTGACGCTCGCCGCCGGCGCCGACGAGACCGAAAAGGCCGCGCTGCAGCAGCTCGCCTCGCGGATGCCGGCGGCCACCAGCGCTCTCGGCTCTGCGACGCCGGTCACGGTGCGCCAGATCGTGGTGACCGCCAGCTCCGGCGGCGCGACCACCGGTCCGGTGACCATCCGCGGCACGGCGGACCAGGGCGACGGCGTCGCGGCGGTCGTGCTGGACACCCGGCAGGCCGCGGGACGCACCGAGGTCAACCTGGACAACGTCAGCGTCGCGGTCATCTTGGGCGAGGCGCGGATCGGCGGCGGCGCGGGCAACAACGCGGCCTACGGCGACTCCAGCGCCCAGTTCATGCGGATGGGGCCCGGCGATGACACACTGTCGGGCGGCGGCGGCAACGACACCATCGCCTCCACCACCGGCAACGACCTGCTGTCCGGCGACGACGGCGACGACCTGGTGCATGGCGGCGAGGACAACGACACCGTGCTCGGCGGTGCCGGCAACGACACGGTCGGCGGTGGCACCGGCGACGACTATGTGTTCGGCGGCACCGGCGACGACCTGCTGTTCGGCGAGGACGGCGACGACTGGGTGATCGGCGGTGATGGCCGTGACATCCTGTCCGGCGGAGCCGGCAACGACCTGCTGTTCGGCGAGGACGGCAACGACACCGTCTTCGGCGGGGCCGGCAACGACGTCGCCTTCGGTCAGGAGGGGGACGACATCCTGTCGCTGGAGGCCGGCAACGACATTGCGGACGGCGGCGACGGCAGCGACACCCTGTTCGGCGGCGATGGCGACGATACCCTCTTCGGCGGGGCCGGTGCGGACCTGCTGTCGCTGGATGCCGGCAACGACATCGCGGACGGCGGGGAGGGCAACGACACGCTGTTCGGCGGGGCCGGCAACGACACTCTCTTCGGCGGGGCCGGTGCGGATCTCATCGACGGCGGGGAGGGCAACGACGTGATCTTCCTCATCGACGGGGCCGACACCGTGTGGGGCGGAGCCGGAAGCGATCTCTTCGCGCTCGGCACCGGGGGCGGCGGATCGGTGGTGATGGACTTCACCGCGGGCACCGACCGGTTGGCCCTGACCGACGCCTCGATCAATCTTGCTGGTGTGATCGCCTCGGCGCGGGTCGTCGGCGGCAGCACGGTGCTTGACCTGCGGCCCGGCAGCAGCGTCACCATCCAGGGCCAGACCGGGGATGTCGCGCGCTGGTTTGCCTGATCGGACGGTTGCGCGGCCCCCGCACCCCGGGGGTCGTCCACCTGTAAGCCGGAGACCGTCGCAAACCTGGGGGAGAATGATACGGCGGGCTCGTGTTGCGGCGAGCCGGGGGCACGATGAAGCGGCGGGTCATGGTGGAGGTGACGGGCGAGGACGGCGCGGCGTTGCGGCACCTGATTTCCGAGGTGGAACGCACCGGAGAAGGCCACGTCGGTCGGTACCGCTCGTTGGTCTTGGGCGAGTGGCAGTGCGGGCAGCGCATCGGTCACCTCTGGCACGGAGGCGATCCTCTACGGCCCCGCCGTACCGCCGGCAGGATGGTGCGAAACCTGCCGGAACCCACCTGACGGCGGGGAGCGGTCGAGCACGATGGTTGCTTGACCTGCGGCCCGGCAACGGCGTTACCTTGACCGGGATAGGACCGGGCGCGGACCAGATCAGGGATGCCGCGCTCCGGTCCGCCCGAGTTGGCCTTGCGGACCGAATGGACGGTTGCCGCTTTCCCGGAGACCGCCCACCCGTGAGTCACACCGCTTCCGTCCGTCCGCCGATTGGCACCGAGACCCCGTTGGACCGCCAGTTGCGGCTCTGGCAGGCCCACCGCCGGCTGGTTCCGCCCGACGAGGGGATGCGCGCCCTGACGGAGCGGTGGCTCGGCCCCCATCTTGCGGCCCTGGAATCGCTGATGCTGGAGCTGCGCCACGGCGTCGACCGGGATCGGGACGAGGGCCGGCTGACCTTCCCGAAGCGCCGCAATCCTTACCCCAAGGGGTTCTGCCGCGAGATCAGCGACGCCGTCTTCGAGCGGTTGCGCCGCCGGATCGCCGCGCCGGACACGCCGGTCGCGCAGGCCCTGGCGGCTTTCGTCCGCGAGGGCGGCCACCTGTCGCCGATCTGGGGGGCGCTGCGCGGCAGCTACTTCCAGAACGCCATGCAGATCGGCGCGCTGTATGTCGATGCGGCCAACGACACCGTGACCGTCACCAAGCCCAAGGTCGAGATTTTGCCGCTGGAGGCGAGCGGGCTCGAAGCCGTCGTCGAGGTGGCCCATTTCGCCCGGATCGCCCAGGTCTACTGGGGTGGCACCCTGTGGGCAAACACGCTGTTTCCGCGGCTCGCGCCGGTCTTTCCCATCCTCTACATCGACCCGGATGGACGTCCCCGCCTGCATCCGGACAGCCTCGGGGTCTTCGCCGAGAACATGGCCGGCGGCTGCCGGTCGGCCCTGGCCTTCCTGGAGCAGGAACGCGACGGCGGGCGCGTTCTGCCGGCCGACGTCGCGGCGGCGCTCGCCCCATGGCGGAGCCATGGCCCCTGGTTCGAGGAGATGTGCCCGACGCCGGACTGGAACCGGCTCCACGCCTGTTTCGCCCAGGCGGCCGATCCACAGGGGCCGTACCGCACGCCCCAGGGCTTTCAGGGGATGATGGAGGCGGTCAAGCGTGCGGCGGCGGTGTAACCAACACTCTCCACGCCCCGGCCTCTTTACGGAGCGGTGCCCCGACGATAAGCTGGAGCCATTGAGTTTTGCTATGGCCGCTCCGGCAGCGGTGCTGTGGAGCAGGACGGTCCGATGAACGGCATTCCCAACATCCGGCATTTGCGGGCCTTCCGCGAGGTGGCGCGGCGCGGCAGCATCAGTCAGGCGGCGGAGCATGTGCATCTGTCCCAGCCGGCCATCACCCAGGCCATCGCCAAGCTGGAGGAGGAGGTCGGCACCCCTCTGTTCGAGCGGCGGCCGGACGGCATGGCGGTGTCCGCCATGGGCGTGCTGTTCCTCGACCGGGTAGAGCGCGCGCTGGACCGCCTGCGCACCGGCACGCGCGAGGCCGTCCGCATCGGCGGGCGCAAGGGCGGCCTGCGCGGTGTGGCGGATTTCGACCAGCTGCTGACCGCGGCGCAGATCCGCGCGCTGGCCGCGGTCGCCGACGCCGGCAATTTCAGCCTCGCAGCGCGCACCGTCGGCATCTCGCAACCGACCCTGCACCGCGCCGCCCGCGATCTGGAACGGCTGTCGGGCATGCCGCTGTTCGCGCGGACCGCCGCCGGCATCGCGCTGACCCCGGCCGCCAAGGCGCTGGTCCAGCATGTCAAGCTGGCGATCACCGAGCTGGAGCAGGGCTTTGCCGAGGTCGGCGAGGGGCTGGGCGGCGACACCGCCCGCATCGTCGTCGGCAGCATGCCGCTGTCGCGCCCCTTCATCCTGCCGACCGCCGTCAACGCGCTGGTGCGCGAGCGTCCGGACGTCCAGTTCGACGTGCTCGACGGCCCGTACGACGACCTGTTGCACGGGCTGCGCCACGGCGAGATCGACGTGCTGATCGGCGCGCTGCGCGACCCGCTGCCCATCGACGACGTCGTGCAGGAGCCCTTGTTCGAGGACCCGCTGGTCGTGGTGGCGCGCGCCTTCCATCCGCTGTCCCGCCGGCCCAGGCTGACGCTGGAGGAGCTGGCGGGGTGCCAATGGGTGGTTCCGCGCCGTGGCACGCCGACCCGCGACCGGTTCGAGGCGCTGTTCGCCGACGCCCCGCCACGCGGGCTGGTCGAGACCAGCTCCCAGATCCTGGTGCGCGGCCTGCTGCTGGGCAGCGACCGGTTGACGCTGATCTCGGCGCACCAGATCCGGCATGAGCACGAGCTGGGCCTGCTGGTCATCCTCCCGGTGGAGCTGGCCAACACCGAGCGCACCATCGGCCTCACCGTGCGCCGGGGGTGGCGCCCGACCGCGACGCAGGCGCATTTCCTCGACCTGCTGCGCGCGGCCGGGACGCAGGCCGTCTCGCCGGTTCCCCGCCCGTGACCGGCCATTCAAAACACCGTCGAGACGCTATTCAAAAATTGGATAGGAAGGTCCGTCATTGAATGGCGCCGGGGGTGTGTCGGCGTGTTAGTCCTGCCCAGTCGAGGGGAGGTGGACTCCCGGCGCACGGACGGAGGCGGCGATGACGGTGCAGGATCGGCGGACGGCCAAGGTGGCCTTCATCGGGTTCGGGGAGGCGGCGTCGGCCTTCTGCTCCGGCTGGCGGGGCGCCGGGCTGGCCGACACGGTCGCCGCCTTCGACGTCAAGACCGGGTCCGCCGACGCTGTGGTGCGCGCCCGCAAATGGGCGGACTATGTGGCGGCGGGTGTGACCGGCGCCGAGCGGGCAGAGGACGCCTTGGCCGGGGCCGCGCTGGTCTTCTCGCTGGTCACCGCCGATCAGGCGCAGGCCGCCGCCCGCGACGCCGCCGCCCATCTCGCGCCCGGCGCGCTGTTCTTCGACGGCAACTCCTGCGCGCCCGGCACCAAACGGGAGGCGGCGCAGGCGGTCGAGGCGGCGGGCGGGCGCTACGTCGATCTGGCGGTGATGGCGCCGGTCCATCCGAAGCTCCACAAGACGCCGCTTCTGGTCGCCGGCCCGCACGCCGCCGAGGCCCTGGCCGCCCTGTCGGCCCTGGAGATGAACGCCAAAGAGGCGGCGGGACCGGTGGGCACCGCCTCCTCGATCAAGATGATCCGCAGCGTCATGATGAAGGGGCTGGAGGCGCTGTTCCTCGAATGCGTTCTGGCCGGGCGCAAGGCCGGGGTGGACAAGGTGGTGCTGGAGTCCCTGGACGTCACCTATCCCGGTTTCGGCTTCAAGGAGCGCGCCGCCTACATGCAGGAGCGCGTCATGACCCACGGCGTCCGCCGCGCCGCCGAGATGCGCGAGGTCGCGCGCACCGTCGATGAACTGGGTTTGGCCGGCGGCATGGTCCGCGCCGCCGTCGACTGGCAGCAGCGCGTCGGCGACCTCAAACTGGACGCCCGCGCCATCGGGGAGGGCGATTACCGGGCGCTCGCCGACGCCATTCTGGCGCGGCTCGATCCGGTCGAGCGCTGAGAAGCAGCCCCCGTTACCCGGCCCGCGCCGCGCGCCGGAAGGCGGCTGGCGTCTTCCCGGTCAGCCTCTTGAAGACGCGGTTGAAATATCCAGGGTCCTGGAAGCCCAGCTCGTAGGCGATCATCGCCACCGGTGCGGCGATGTAGACCAGACGGCGCTTCGCTTCGAGCAGCAGGCGGTCCTGCACCACCTCGAAGGCGGAGCGGCCGGCGAGATGCCGGCACAAGCGGTTCAGCCGCGATTCCGTGATCCCCAGCGCGTCCGCGTAGCGCGGGATCGTCCAATGTTCGGTGAAATGGTCCTCGACCAGCGCGCGGAAGCGGGCGAACAGCTCGGTGCGCACGCGCTCCGCCGGGTCGGCGCCGGCCGCCGCCGCGCGCTGGCGCTCCAGCAGCAACAGGACGCCGCGCAGCAGCCACTCGCACATCGCCGACCGGCCGAGCTGCGGCCAGCGGAACTCCGTCATCAGTTGATCGAGCAGCGCGGCGACGCGCCCCGCCGCCGCCGGGGCGTCGGTGAAATCGATCAGGCAGGGGCGCAGGAACAGCGCCTCGAACAGCGGCCGGCTCTGCGCGCTGGCCCCGTCGAACAGCATCACCTCGGCCACCGTCAGCACATAGCCGTGGCTGCCCGGCTGGAACTGGAAGGAATGCACCACCGCCGGCGGAACGACGATCACGCAGGGCGCCGCGACCTCCGCCACCCGGTCGTCGATCTGCACGCGCGCCCCGCCGTCGAGCACCGCCACCAGCTGGAACAGCCCGCGGTGGGTGTGGGAGCCGATGCCCCAGTCGTAGAGGCGGCTGCGGCTTTCGATGTCCTCGATGTGGATGAATTCGGCGTCGGTGAGCCGGGCCTCCTCGCCGTAGAGCGCGAACAGCGGCACCGCGTCGGAGCGTGTCTGCGCCATCCCCTCCGCCGCCGGTTCCATGCCGTCCTCCCGCGCCACCGTTTGTCGGAAAAGTACAATTTTCCTTCGGCTTCGTCCATTCCGCGGAAAGGGGAAACCCGTTTAGGATGCAATTGTTCGCGACCAGAACGGTTCGCGTCAATCCAAACCAAAAACCGCCAATTGGCCGCCCGCCGCCGCGGGCGTCGGAGGACTGCGCCCGATGTTTCGCTTCGATCCCTACTCACCGGCCGTCGATGCCGACCCGTTTCCTTTCTACAAGACCTTGCGCGATGATCATCCCTGCTTCTGGAGCGAGGAAGCCAACATGTGGGTGCTGTCGCGTTACGACGACATCGTCACCGCGCTGAACGACTGGGAAACCTATTCTTCGGCCAAGGGCAATCTGATGGACGAGATGCCCAACCGCGCCGGCAACACGCTGGGCACCACCGATCCGCCCCGCCACGACCGCCTGCGCAGCATCGTCCAGTTCGCCTTCACCAAGAAGGCGGTGGAAGGATTGACCGAGCCGGTGCGCGCCTCGGCCAACCGGGCGCTCGATGCCGTTCAAGGGGAGAAGACCTTCGACTTCGTCAGCGACGTCTCCAGCAAGGTCACGGTGGACGTGCTGTTCGGCCTGTTCAACCTGCCGCGCGAGAACGAGCGGATGGTGCGTGACAAGGCCGTGCTGATGGTGCAGTCCGATCCCCGCACCCGCCAGAAGGGGCCGGAGCACCTCGCCGCCTTCCAGTGGATGAGCGAATACGCCAAGGAGCTGGTGGAGCTGCGCAAGCGCGAACCCGGCGACGACCTGATCACCGCCCTGATCCAGGCCGAGGTCGCCGGCGAGAAGTTGGCCGACCGCGAGGTGCAGATGACCATCACCACGCTGATCATGGCCGGCATCGAATCCCTGTCGGGCTTCCTCGCGATGTTCGCCCTGAACCTCGCCGACCATGCCGACGCGCGCCGGCGGCTCGCCGCCAACCCGGCGCTGATCCCCGACGCCATTGAGGAATCGCTGCGCTTCAACACCTCGGCCCAGCGCTTCCGCCGCTGCCTGCAGAAGGACGTCGAGCTGCACGGCCAGACGATGCGCGCCGGCGATTTCGTCTGCCTCGCCTACGGGTCGGGGAACCGCGACGAGCGGCGCTTCGCCAACGCGCATCTCTACGACATCGACCGCAAGCCGAAGGGCCATCTCGGCTTTGGCGGCGGTGTCCACGCCTGCCTCGGCACGGCCTTCGCCCGTCTGGCCGCCCGCGTCGCCTGCGAGGAGTTCCTGAAGCGCGTGCCGGAGTTCGTCCGGGTGCAGGACCAACTGCCCTGGATGCCCTCCACCACCTTCCGCAGCCCGACCCGCCTCGAACTGGCGGTCGGCTGAACATCTGGGACGACGGCGCGGCCGGGGGAGACTTCGGCCGCGCCGTCGTCCCGGAACACGCTTTTTTAAAAGGAAGTTTCGGTCATGGCGAAGGTCACCTTCATCGAGCACGACGGCCTGGAGCAGGTTGTGGACATCCCGACGGGCTGGACCCTGATGCAGGGCGCGGTGCAAAGCGGCGTCGCCGGCATCGAGGGCGAATGCGGCGGTTCCTGCGCCTGCGCGACCTGCCACTGCTACGTGGACGAGGCGCTCGTCGACTCCCTGCCGCCGCCCAGCGAGACGGAGGAGGAAATGCTCGGCTGCACGGCGTCGGAGCGGCGCAGCAACAGCCGCCTGTCCTGCCAGATCCGGGTGAGCGACGCGCTGGACGGCATCGTCGTGCGCCTGCCGGAGACCCAGAGCTGATGGGCGGCCCGGCGCAAGCGGAGCCCACGGATGCCGGAATGGTCATCGTCGGGGCGGGGCAGGGCGGTTTGCAGGTCGCCGAATCCCTGCGCGCCGAGGGCTATGACGGTCCCGTCACGCTGATCGGGGAGGAGGCGTCGGCCCCCTATCACCGGCCGCCGCTGTCCAAGGCGATTCTCGCCGGCACGATGGAGGAGGCGCAACTCGCCATCCGCGGCGCCGAAGTCTTCGAACGGCAGCGCATCGCCCTGCTGACCGGCACCCGCGTCGCCGCCATCGACCGCTCCGCCCGCCACGTACGCCTGGAGGACGGGCGCCGCCTGGACTATCGCGGGCTGGCGCTCGCCACGGGTGCGCGGGTGCGCCGTCTGCCGATCACCGGTGACGGGTTGGACGGCGTTCTGGGCCTGCGGTCGCTGGACGACGCGCGGCGGATTCGCGCGGCGCTCGACCGGGCGGCGCGGGTGGTGGTGATCGGCGGCGGCTACATCGGGCTGGAGGTCGCGGCGGCGGCGCGCAAGCGCGGCCTGGAGGTGACCATCCTGGAGGCGGCCGACCGGCTGCTCGCCCGCTCGGCGACGCCGTTCCTGGCCGGCTTCTACGCCGACCTGCACCGCGGGCAGGGCGTGATGGTCGAGCTGGGGGCCAAGGTGATCGGGCTGGACGGGCAGGGGGGCCGCGTCACCGCCGTGCGCACCGCCGACGGGCGCTCGCACCCGGCGGATCTGGTGGTGGTCGGTGTCGGAATCGTCCCCGACACGGCGTTGGCCGAGGGCTGCGGGCTGGCGTGCGACGGCGGCGTCCTGGTGGACGATTGCGCCCGCACCGACGATCCGTCCATCGTTGCGGTCGGCGACTGCACGGCCCGGCGCACCGGCATGGGGACCCTGCTGCGGCTGGAGTCGGTGCAGAACGCCGTCGAGCAGGGCAAGTCGGCCGCCGCCGCGCTGCTGGGGCGGGAGCGTCCCTTCACGGCGGCGCCCTGGTTCTGGTCCGATCAATATGACGTAAAGCTGCAGATCGTCGGCCTGTCGGCCGACCGTGACCGGATGGTGCTGCGCGGCGCGCCGGAGGACCGCCGCTTCTCGGCCTTCTATTTCCGGGAGGGCGCCCTGGTCGCCATCGACTCCGTCAACCGCCCGGCGGACCACATGGTCGGCCGCAAGCTGCTGGACCGCAAGGCCGCGCTGACGCCGGACCAAGCCGCCGACGAGACCTTCCCGCTGGCATCGCTGACGCGGTAATCGTTGGATCGTGACGCAAAGAAACAGGCCGGTGCAGCGCGCGCTGCACCGGCCTGTTCTGCATGATCCCCGTCCGCCGGGAAACGCGGCGGCGGATGGGGACCAACGGGAGGCCCGATCAGGCCGCGCTTTCCAGGACCAGCAGGCCGGCCCCGGTGTTGGAGATCGGGATGTGGTAGTTGCTGTGGACCTTCGAGACCTTCCGGCCCAGCGCACCGCGCATGATCAGCCAGAGGATCAGCTCTGCCCCCTGGGCGCCGGCCAGCCGGACCAGATCGTGGATGGAGTATTTCGCCAGCGCCTCCGGCTCGTCGACGATCTTCTCAAGGCACATCAGGTCGAAGTCCTTGTTGATGAAGCCCGCCCGCTCGCCGTCGAGCTGGTGCGACAGGCCGCCGGTGCCCAGCACGACCACCTTCAAATCCTTGGGGTAGGACGCCACCGCGCGGCCGATGGCCTCGCCCAGCTTCAGACAGCGCGCCGGGGTCGGTAGGGGGTGCTGCACCGTGTTGACGGCTACCGGGATGGTGTGGACGGGCCGCTGGGTCTGGTCGGGCCACAGCAGGGCCATCGGCACGGTGAAGCCATGGTCCACCGCCATCTCCTGGCAGGAGCAGATGTCGAACTCGTCGTTCACCAGCGATTCGATGATGTGCCAGGACAGCTCCGGATCGCCGGGGTAGGGCGGCAGCGGCTTCAGACCCCAGCCCTCGTCCTTGTTCTGGTACTCGGGAGCCGCGCCGATGGAGAAGGTCGGCATCTTGTCGAGGAAGAAGTTCAGCCCGTGGTCGTTGTAGACCACGATGGCTACGTCCGGCTTGACCTCGGCCAGCCACTCGCGGGCCTTGGGATAGCCGTCGAAGAACGGCTTCCAATAGGGGTCCTCGAAGAGTTCGTTGGCGATGGCGTTGCCGATCGCGGGAATGTGGGAGGTGGTGACGCCACCGACGATCTTGGCCATGGTCTCAGTTCCCCGCCGCCTTGAGCTTTGCCTTGAATTCCTCGACCGTCATGCCGGTCTGCTGCGCGCCGATGTCCTGGACGTTCAGGCCGAGCATGCCGATGAACTTGGCGAGGTAGTAGATGTTGCCGCCGGCCGCGAGCAGGGCCAGCGCGTTGCGCTCCCGGATGGCCGTCTTCTGCTCGTCGGTCAGGCCGAACTTGGCGCAGTAGGCGTCCTCGTCGGCCAGGAACTCCTGCCGGGCCGCCGCCTCGTTGAACGAGTAGCACATCTTGTTGAGCGGATAGCCCTTCATGGCCATCCGGCCGTCGAAGATGGTGGTGCCGGGGATCGGCTCGTGGGGTGCGGTCACGGGTGTTTCCTCCTTTTCGTTTCTGTCGCTCGTTTTTGGGCTTATTCGGACCAGTAAAGCCGCATCGGGTTGTCGACGAGAAGCGCCGTCCGCTTGGCCTCGTCGGTGGCGATGCGGGGGATGACGTCGACCAGATGCCCGTCGTCGGGCATGTGCGAGGTCATGTTCGGGTGCGGCCAGTCGGTGCCCCACAGCACGCGGTCGGTGAAGCGGTCGACCAGCAGGCGGGCGAAGGGCACCACGTCGTCGTAGGACGGCGGACCCTGGACGCTCAGCCGCTCGGGGCAGCTGACCTTGCTCCAGACCTTGGGGTTCTCGGCCATCAGGGCGACGAATTTCTGGAACTGCGGGTGGTCCACGCCCTTGGCGATGTCCGGGCGGCCCATATGATCCACGACGATGGTGGTCGGCAGCTCGCGCAGGAAGGGCGTGAGGTCGTCCAGGTCCGGCGCCTCGAAATAGACCACGATGTGCCAGCCGAACTTGGCGATCTTGTCGGCGATGCCGAGGAAGACCTCCTTGGGCGTGGTGTCCACCAGACGCTTGACGAAGTTGAAGCGCACGCCGCGCACCCCGGCCTCGTGCAGCTCGGCCAGTTCACCCTCGGTGATCGACGGGCCGACCGAGGCGACTCCGCGCGCCAGACCGTTGGAGGCCCTCAGCGCGTCGACCAGCGCCCGGTTGTCCTTGCCGTGGCAGGTCGCCTGGACGATGACGTTGCGCGCGAAGCCCAGCTCGTCGCGCAGGGCGAACAGTTTTTCCTTCGGCGCGTCGCAGGGGGTGTATTTGCGCTCCGGCGCGTAGGGGAAGCGGTCGGCCGGGCCGAAGACGTGGCAGTGGGCGTCCACCGCGCCGGGCGGCGGCGTGTAGGCCGGCTTGCTCGGATTCGGGTGGAAGGGACGGTAGTCGGCGTCCATGGAAGGCTCCCTTCGGGGAAAAGATCAGTCGGCGTAGACGGCGCCGTCGAACAGCTTGCGGGCGGTGCGCAGCAGGGCGGCGCGGGTCACCGTTCCGGCCTCGTCCAGGTCGAGAACCACGGTCATCTCGCCGGTCGGGTGCTCGACGCTCAGCGTCCGGGTGGTGCCGTCGGGGACCACGGCGAGCGACGCGGCGGGGGAGCCCTCCAGCGCGCAGGCGGTGGCGACGCTGACCGCGCCGAGCACGCCGATGGAGGCGTGGCAGCGGTGCGGGATGAAGGTCCGGGTGGACACCGCCCCGCCGTTGGCAGGCGCGCTGACCAGGGTCATCTTCGGCACCGACTTGTCCGTCACGTCGCCCAGATTCATTCGCGGCCCGGCCTGCAGCCGGATCGATTCCAGTCGCGCCTTCAGCGCCGCGTCGGCGTCCAATTCCTCCCGCGTCTCGTCGCCGCGCACGCCGAGGTCGGCGGCGCGCAGCACCACCACCGGCATGCCGTTGTCGATGCAGGTGACCGGAACGCCGTCGATGACGTCCACCACGTTCCCCGTCGGCAGCAGCGCCCCGCAGGAGGAGCCGGCGGTGTCGCGGAATTCGATGGGAATCGCCGCCGCCGTACCGGGCACGCCGTCGATGCGCGCCTCGCCCCGGTAGGTGACCGCCCCGCCCGGCGTCGGCACGGAGGCCACCGCCACCTGCCCGGTGTTCTCCATGTGGATGGTCACCGGCGTCACGCCGTCGCGGGTGGGGACGAGGCCGCGCTCGATGGCGAAGGGGCCGACGCCGGCCAGGATGTTGCCGCAGTTCTGCGCGTCGGTGACGATGGCCTTGTCCACGAACACCTGGAGGAACAGGTAGTCCACGTCCACGCCCGGCCGTTCCGACCGGCGCACCACCGCCACCTTGGAGGTCAGCGGGTCGGCGCCGCCCATCCCGTCGATCTGGCGCGGGTCGGGCGAGCCCATCACCCGCAGCAGGAAGGCGTCGCGCGCCGCCGTGCCGGACGGCAGGTCGTCGGCCAGGAAATACCCGCCCTTGGAGGTCCCGCCGCGCATCCACAGGCAGCGCACGCCGTCAGACATAGCGCAGCCCCTTCGCGGTGAGCGGGCCGCGCATGCCGTAGATGTCGAGGCCGAGTTCGCCGGCGGCGAGCCGCGCCCGCTTCTCCTCCTCCTTGGCCAGCCGGTCCTGCGCCTTCGCCAGCACGTCGGCGGCCTCCTCGCGGCGGACCACGCAGACGCCGTCGTCGTCCGCGACGATCACGTCGCCGGGATTCACCAGCGCGCCCGCGCAGACCACCGGCACGTTGACCGAGCCCAGCGTCTCCTTCACCGTGCCCTGGGCGCAGACCGCGCGGGACCAGACCGGGAAGCCCATGTCGGTCAGTGTCCGGACGTCGCGCACCCCGGCGTCGATGACCAGACCCGCGCAGCCGCGCGCCTGGGCCGAGGTCGCCAGGAGGTCGCCGAAATAGCCGGCGTCCGACGGCGAGGTGGTGGCGAGCACCAGGATGTCGCCGGGCTTCACCTGCTCGATGGCGACGTGGAGCATCCAGTTGTCGGCCGGCGGGGCGAGGACGGTCACCGCCGAGGCGGCGAGCTGGGCGCCCGGATAGATCGGGCGCAGGGCGGAGGCCAGCAGGCCCTTGCGGCCCTGCGCCTCGTGCACGGTGGCGACGCCGCAGTCGGCGAGACCGGCGATCACCGCCGGGTCGGCCCGCTCAATGCTTTGGACGACGACGTTCATCACAGCTCATCCACGGTGCGGGGATAGACCGACTGGAAGCCTTCGGCGTAGCGGGCGTTGCGCCCGCCGGCCTGCCCGCCGGAGTTGCGGCGGAAGTGGTTGCCGCGGTTCTGCGCCAGGTTGGTGTAATAATCCCAGAGATGCTCCTGCCCGGCCATGCATTCGATGGCGGCGCGCTTGTTGTCCCACACCTCGGTGATGTCGAGGAAGACGTCCGGCTTCCAGCCCATCTGCTCGGTCTGGTGCGGCTCGAACAGGTAGAGCTGCGGGGCGCCGAGCACCTTCTGGCCGGGATTGTGGCCCCAGGCCTGGGCGATCATCCGGCATTCCATCAGGACTCTGGTCGCGTAGGAATGGTCGGTGTTGTAGGGATCGTAGTGCGAGTGGCTCATCAGGAAGGCCGGCTGCACCTTGCGGATCACGTCGACCAGACGGAACTTGGCCTCGCGGTCGATCTCCAGCGGGTAGTCGCCCAGGTCGAAGAACTGGATGTCGTGGGCGTTCAGCGCCTTGGCGGCGGCCTCGGCCTCCTTGCGGCGCTCCGTCTTCACATGGTCCAGCGTGCAGCCGTCCTGCTTCCACAGCTTGGCGGACTCGCCGCGCTCGCCGTAGGACAGGCAGACGATGGTGACCTCGTAACCCTTCTTCTGATGCAGCGCGATGGCGCCGCCGGCGCGCCACACGAAGTCCGCCGAGTGGGCGCTGAGCACCAGCGCTCTTTTGTTCTGTGCCATGAATGTCCGCTCCCAGTCTGGGCATTCCAATTCCGATGGCCCATCATCCGCCGGTCCGGTGGCAAATCCTATTTCGAACTCCCTTCCTTACCATTTGGTTTTGCTATAGGCGCGCTTTTTTGTCCGGCCTCGCCATGGGGTGTCGGGCGCGGGAATGTCTCCGGGGCGATACGAAGATGTCGCGTCGGGCGTAATCTCATGTCGAATCATGGGGATGCAACATACGGGGCTGTGCTCAAAGGCGCGTTGGCGGGTAAGGAAAGGGCTGTCTTGCCGCTGCCTCGGCGGGGCTCCTTCCCTGCCGGTCGGACTTCTCGCTATTCAAAAAACAAATGGGCTCTTCGATGAACGAATTTCCTCGGCGGCGGGCGGGATGATACCCATTCGATCATGAGGGATTAAGGGGCGAGGAGCCGGACCCGCCGCTGCGGGAGGCTCCCCAGCCCGAGCAAGGGATTTCGGGAGAGGACGCGATGAGGATTTGTGTGGCGGGGGCCGCGGGCGCCTTCGGCGTGAAGCATCTGGAGGCGGTCGCCGCCATCGACGGCGTCGAGGTGGTGTCGGTGGTCGGCGGCGAACCGGACGACATCGAGGGCTTCGCCAAGGCGCGCGGCATCCCGCATTGGACCAAGGATCTGGCCGAGAGCCTGGAGCGGACCGACGTGGAGGCGGTGATCCTCGCCACCCCGACGCCGGTGCACGCCACCCAGGCGATCCAGTGCCTGGAGGCCGGCAAGCATGTGCTGGTGGAAATCCCCATGGCCGACAGTCTGGCCGACGCGGAGCGGCTGGTCGCGGCGCAGCGGGCCAGCGGCCTCGTCGCCATGGCCGGGCACACGCGGCGCTTCAACCCCAGCCACCAGTGGATCCGCAACCGGGTCCAGGCCGGCGAGCTGGCGATCCAGCAGATGGACGTCCAGACCTACTTCTTCCGCCGCTCCAACATGAACGCGCTGGGCAAGCCGCGCACCTGGACCGACCATCTGCTGTGGCACCACGCCTGCCACACGGTGGACCTGTTCCAGTACCAGACCGGCGAGGTCGCCAGCCAGGTGCACGCCCTGCAGGGGCCGGCGCACCCGCAGCTCGGCATCGCCATGGACATGAGCATCGGCATGAAGGTGCCGTCCGGGGCGATCTGCACCCTGTCGCTGTCCTTCAACAACGACGGGCCGCTGGGGACCTTCTTCCGCTACATCTGCGATCATGGGACCTACATCGCCCGCTACGACGATCTGTACGACGGCAAGGACAACAAGATCGACCTCAGCGGCCTCACCGTGTCGACCAACGGCATCGAGCTGATCGACCGCGAGTTCTTCGCCGCCATCCGCGACGGGCGCGAGCCCAACGCCAGCGTGGCGCAGTGCCTGCCGGCCATGCGGACGCTCGACCGGCTGGAGAAGTCGCTGAGCACCTGAGCAGGGACAGCGTGAGGCCACAAATCTCAAAAACCAAGATGACGGGACGCAAAACAAAAATCGCCCCGTGACGAGTCCCCCGAGGAGGAAACCCATGCCAACCGCGCGCAGCGTCGACGTCCAAGCCTTTCTCAACGAGCACCCCTTTTCGCGATACCAGTGGCTGGTGTTCGCGCTGTGCTTCTTCATCGTCCTTCTGGACGGCTTCGACACGGCGGCCATTGGCTACATCGCCCCGTCGCTGACGACGGAATGGGGCATCGCGCGGCCGGCGCTGGCGCCGGTGCTGAGCGCGGCGCTGTTCGGGCTGGCCTTCGGCGCCCTGTCCGCCGGGCCCCTGGCCGACCGCTTCGGCCGCAAGGCGATCCTGATCGGCTCGGTTCTGGTCATCGGCACCGCCTGTCTGGCCTCCGCCTTCTCGGGCAACCTGGACCAGCTCGTCATGCTGCGCTTCGTCACCGGGCTCGGACTGGGGGCGGCGATGCCCAACGCCGTCACGCTGATGAGCGAATATTGCCCCGAGGGGCGGCGCGCCATGGTCACCAACGCCATGTTCTGCGGCTTTCCGCTCGGCGCGGCCTTCGGCGGCTTCCTCGCCGCCTGGATGATCCCGCTGTGGGGCTGGCGCAGCGTGCTGGTGCTGGGCGGGATCGCGCCGCTGGTCCTGGCGGCGGCGCTGCTGGTCCTGCTGCCGGAATCGGTCCGCTACATGGTCGCCCACAACCACCCGGTGGAGCGCATCCGCGCCGTGCTGCGCCGCATTTCCGAGACGGCGGCCGGGGCGGCCAGCTTCGTGATGACCGAGAAGGCCCCGGCGACCAAGACGCGGAACGGCATCGCGGTCGTGCTGTCCCGCGGCTATCTGGTCGGCTCGGTGATGCTGTGGGTCGCCTATTTCATGGGGCTGGTGATCTTCTACGCGCTCATCAACTGGATGCCGATCCTGTTCAAGGACGCCGGGCTGGCGCCGCGCGACGCCGCGCTGATCGCCGCGCTGTTCCCGCTGGGCGGCGTCGGGGCCATCCTGTCGGGCTGGCTGATGGACCGCTTCAACGCCAACCGGATCATCGCCTTCGGCTTCGTGCTGACCTACGGCGCCGTCTACGCCATCGGGCAGGTGGCCGGGAATGTCGGGCTTCTGGTGGTCACGGTCTTCGCGGCGGGCACCATCATGAACACCGCCCAGACCTCTCTGCCGGCGCTGGCCGCCAGCTTCTACCCGACCCACGGGCGGGCCACCGGCGTGGCGTGGATGCTGGGGCTGGGCCGCTTCGGCGGGATCGGCGGCTCGTTCCTGGTGGCCGAGCTGGCCCGCCAACAGCTCGACTTCACCAGCATCTTCGCCATCGTCGCCGTTCCGGGTCTGGTCGCCGCCCTGGCCCTGCTGGTCAAGCAGTTCGTCCATCCCGAGGACCGGTCGAGCGGCACGGGTCGGACCGTCGAAGCCCTGGGGCATTGAGTTTTACTATAGACAATTCCTAGGCTTTGCGGCTTGGCACCGTCGATCATCGGTTCAGGTGCCCATGCTGCAGTGCAATGGCGCCCCGAACGTTATTCAAAAAACGAATGGGGCCTTCGCCCAACGAATGAGCGCAGCGCTGCGATCACTGATATCCCTGCTGTGGTGACGGTATCGGCGGCCTGCGCGACCGGCCCGGGCGAACGCCAAGACGCCCCGAAGCAACGCCTTCAAAGCAATGCCCCCCAATCAACGACGAAAAAGCACGGGGGCTTTCAAAACGAGGAGGAAACATGTCCGGAACATTTCGCAAGGCCCTGCTGGGCACGGCTTTCCTGTGCGCCCTCGCGGTTGATGGCGGCGCCGGTTCCGCCTGGGCCGACACGATCAAGGTCGGGGTGATCGCGCCGTTCTCCGGCCCCTTCGCCACGGTCGGCCAGACCTTCAAGCAGGCCATCGAGGTCTATCAGGCCCAGCATGGCAAGACGGTCGCCGGCAACACGGTGGAGTTCGTCTACAAGGACCTCGACCAGGCCAACCCGGCGCAGAGCAAGGCCCTGGCTCAGGAACTGGTGGTCAAGGAGAAGGTCGGATACCTCGCCGGCTTCTTCTTCACGCCGGACGCGCTGGCCGTCGCCCCGCTGATCGACGAGGCGAACATTCCCTGCGTGATCTTCAACGCCGCGACCTCGGCCATCACCGAGAAGTCGCCGCGCTACGTCCGCACCTCCTTCACCCTGTGGCAGAACACCGTGCCGCTGGCCGAGCATGTCGCCAAGCAAGGCATCCGCAAGGTGGCCACCGCGGTCAGCGACTACGGCCCCGGCATCGACGGCGAGACCGCCTTCAAGCAGACCTTCGAGAAGTCCGGCGGCAAGGTGGTCGACAGCATCCGCATGCCGCTGAAGTCCACCGATTTCGCCCCCTTCATGCAGCGCATCAAGGATTCCGGGGCGGAGGCGATCTACGCCTTCCTGCCCGCCGGCCCGACGACGCTGGGCTTCGCCCGGGCCTTCAGCGACACCGGCCTGAAGGCCGCGGGGATCAAGTTCTTCGGCCCCGGCGACATCACGCAGGAGCCGGACCTGCCGGTGCTCGGCGACGCGGCGGTCGGCATCACCACGACCTTCAACTACAGCCAGGCCCACGAGTCCGACCTGAACCGCCAGTTCCTCGCCAAGCACAAGGAGCTGTTCGGCTCGTCCGACATCGTCACCTTCACCTCGGTCGGCGCCTATGACGGCGCGCACGTCATCTACCGCATGGTCGAGGCGACGGGCGGCAAGAGCGACGGGGCGAAGGCGGTGGAGGCGGTCAAGGGCATGGCCTGGGAAAGCCCGCGCGGGCCGGTGCGGATCGACCCCGAGTCCCGCCACGTCACCCAGACCATCTACCTGCGCGTGACCGAGCGCAAGGACGGCAAATTGCAGAACACCGAGGTCGCCGGGTTCCCCGACCAGCCCGATTACGGCTTCAAGGCCGGCAAGTAGGACCATCGACGGCCCCCGTCCCCGACGGGAGGGGGCCTGTCCGCGCTGGAGTTCCTGATGGAAACGCTTTTCGGCATCGTGGTGGACGGGGTCGCCTACGGGATGATCCTGTTCATCATCTCGGTCGGCCTGTCGGTCACGCTCGGCCTGATGCGCGTGGTCAACCTCGCGCACGGCGCCTTCGCCATGGTCGCCGGCTACGTCGCCTCCTACGCCGCGCAGGGGCTGGGCCTGCCCTACGCCGTGGGACTGGTGGCGGCGATCCTGTTCACCGTGCTCGCCACGCTGCCGCTGGAGAAGCTGCTGTACCGGCGCATCTATGGCTCGGCCAACGAGCTGGCCCAGGTGCTGCTGACCATCGGCCTGACCTTCGTCATCGTCGCCGGGATCAACTACCTGTTCGGCCCGACGCTGAAGCGCATCCCGCTGCCGGACGCTCTGCTCGGCACCGTGGCGATCGGGCCGAAGTCGATCCCGGTGCACCGCGCCTTCGTCATCGCCATGGGAGCGGCGACCGTGCTGGGCCTGTGGTGGCTGCTGGAGCGCACCGATTTCGGCATCAAGCTGCGCGCCGCCGTGGACGACCCGAACATGGCCGCGGCGCTGGGCATCCGGACGGAGCGCCTCTACACCGCGACCTTCGCGCTGGGCACCGGGCTGGCGGCGCTGGGCGGGGTGCTGGGGGCGGAGCTGCTGCCGCTGGAGCCCTATTACGCCATCCGCTACATCGTCCTGTTCCTGGCGGTGGTCGCCGTCGGCGGGGCGGGCAACATCCTGGGCTCGGCCGCCGCCGCCCTGGCGCTCGGCATCGTCGACACCGCGGGCAAATACCTGATTCCCAGCTTCGGCGAGTTCTTCTTCTACGCCGCGCTGATCCTGATCCTGTTCCGCTGGCCGCACGGCTTCTTCCAGGGGAGGGCCGCCTGATGAGCGGACGTCACACGGGCGCGGTGGTCATCGATCCGTCTCCGCCGGTCGCGGCGCACGAGCCCCGGTTCCGCCGG
Source organism: Azospirillum brasilense (assembly GCF_007827815.1). Taxonomy (GTDB): domain Bacteria; phylum Pseudomonadota; class Alphaproteobacteria; order Azospirillales; family Azospirillaceae; genus Azospirillum; species Azospirillum brasilense_C. The sequence goes on along the minus strand of NZ_VITH01000006.1, from coordinate 209,044 downwards.
GCGTTGGGCGGGGCCGCGGTTCCGCTGCTCGCCGCCGCCGGGCTGGCCGCCTTCTGGCTGTTTCCCAACGATCTCGGCCTGATGACGCGGATCGCCGCGACGGCGCTCTACGTCCTGTCGCTCGACCTCGTGCTCGGCTTCGGCGGCATCGCCACGCTGGGGCATGCGGCGATGTTCGGCACCGGGGCCTACGCCGCCGGAATCGCCGCCGTGCATCTGGTGAGCGACCCGCTCGTCCTGCTCGCCGTCGGTGGTCTGGCCGGCGGTCTGGTCGCCCTGGTCACCGGCGCGCTGATCCTGCACGCGCGCGGCCTGACGCTGCTGATGCTGACCATCGCCGTGGTGCAGATCGTCCAGGAGGTGGTCAACAAGGCGCGCGACCTCACCGGGGGCAGCGACGGCCTGTCGGGCATCGAGCCCAGCCCGCTGTTCGGCCTGTTCCGCTTCGACATGTTCGGGCGCACCTCCTACCTGTTCGCGCTGGCGGTGCTTCTGGTCGGCTTCCTGGTGGCGCGGCGCATCGTCCGTTCGCCCTTCGGGCTGGCCTGCCGGGGGGTGAAGGAGGACCCGCTGCGCGTCGCCGCGCTGGGCGGTTCGCCGCGCCGCTATCTGGTCACGCTCTACGCCGTCGCCGGGGTGTTCGCCGGTGTGGCCGGGGCGCTGACCGCGGTGACCAGCGGCATCGTCGGGCTGGACAGCGTCAGCTTCTCCTGGTCGGCGGAGGCGCTGGTCATGCTGGTGCTCGGCGGCGCCGGGCGGCTCGTCGGCGCCGTCATCGGCACGGTGGCCTTCATGACGATCCATCACGTGATGGCCGCGATCGATCCCTTCCACTGGATGCTGTTCATCGGCCTGTTCCTGATGGGCACGGTGCTGTTCCTGCCGGGGGGGATCGCCTCGCTCGCCGACCGTCTCATCAAGGGGAACCGGGCATGACCGCGCTTCTCGACGTACAGGGGCTGAGCAAGAACTTCGACGGCTTGCAGGTGTCGGCCGACATCACGCTGGCGCTCCATCCGGGCGAGCGCTGCGCGCTGATCGGGCCGAACGGGGCGGGCAAGACGACCTTCGTCAATCTGGTGACTGGCGTGCTGGCGCCCAGTTCCGGCACCATCCGGCTGGCCGGGCAGGACGTCACCCGCCTGTCGGCCCAGGCGCGGGTGCGCCTCGGGCTGATCCGCTCCTTCCAGGTGGCGCGGCTGTTCCGGTCGATGACGGTGCGCGAGCATCTGGAGCTGGCCGTTCTGGAGCGCGAGCGGAAAACCTTCCGCCTCTTCGCCTCGGTCCGGCGCACGCCGGGACTGGCCGACGAGGTGGCCGGCCTGCTCGACGGCATGGGGCTGGTCCCGGTGGCGGACACCGCCGTCGGAGCGCTGGCCTACGGGCAGCAGCGTCTTCTGGAGATCGCGCTGGCGCTCGCGTTGAAACCGAAACTCCTGATCCTCGACGAGCCGGCGGCCGGCGTGCCGCATTCGGAAAGCCACCGCATCCTCGATGCGCTGGACCGCCTGCCGGCCGATCTGGCCGTGCTGATGATCGAGCACGACATGGATCTGGTCTTCCGCTTCGCCAAGCGCATCGTCGTGCTGGCGCAGGGCCGCCTGCTGTGCAGCGGCACGGCGCAGGAGATCACCACCGATCCGCGCGTCCGCGAGGTTTATCTGGGGAGCCGGGCCAATGCGCCGCACTGAAGGGACGCTGGAGATCACCGGCCTGACCGCCGGCTATGGCGAGACCCGAATCATCGAAGGGCTGACCTTCACCGTGCCGGCCGGTGGGCGGCTGGCCCTGCTGGGCCGCAACGGCATGGGCAAGACGACGACGCTGGCCACCCTGGTCGGGCAGACGACGCGGCACGCCGGCAGCATCCGGCTGGACGGCGTCGAACTGACCGGCCTTAACTCCTCCGCACGGGCGGCGGCCGGGCTGGGCTATGTGCCGCAGACCCGCGACATCTTCCGCTCGCTGACGGTGGAGGAGAATCTGGTCACCGGGCTGAAGGGCCGGCCGCGCTCCGCCCTGGAGGAGGCCTATGCGCTGTTCCCCCGCCTGAAGGAACGGCGGGGCAACGGCGGGGGCGCGCTCTCCGGCGGCGAGCAGCAGATGCTGTCGGTCGCCCGCGCGCTGCTCGGCCGGCCGACGGTGCTGCTGCTGGATGAGCCGCTGGAGGGCCTGGCTCCGGTGATCTGCGACCAGCTGATGCAGGCGCTGGCGCAGCTGACCGTCACCCTGATCCTGGTGGAGCAGCAGGTGGACCGCGCCCTGGACTTCGCGCAGAGCGCGGTGATCCTCGAACGCGGGCAGGTGGTGCATGAGGGGGCGGCCGCCGCTCTGCGGGACGACCACGCCCTCATGGAACGGCACCTCGGGGTGGCGCTCGCCGGATAAGGGGGCCGTGGGATCAGTCGGCGCGAACCGTCCGGTCCGCCGGACCCGTGCCGACGATGCGCACCCACAGGTCCTGCCACGCCGCACGGGAGGCGTCACGGGGGGTCTGGAAGGTCTCCACCGGACCCACCAGCCTCCCCGCCGGATCGACGACCGCCCGAATGCCCCAGAAGCCCAGCGCCGAGACGCCGGGCATGCCATAGCGATGGTCGAGCGCCTGGACCAGGGTGCGGCCGGAGTCCAGCGGCTGTTCGCGCCAGATCAGATTGTCCATCGAGAACCAGCGGAAGACCTCGGCCTCCGGGGTCGCCGCGACCGCCTCGATGGCCGGCGAGCGGTGCCGCTCGAACCGTTCCCACTGGATCTTCCCCTCGCTCAGCACGGAGTGGAAGCCGACCAGCACCGCGTCCGGCGTTTCCGCCACCACCCGGCGCAGCACCGGCTGGAACAGGGTCGGGTAGGCCGTCACTTCCGTGGTCACGCCGACCTGGGCCTTGGCAAGCGCCTCGACGCGGTTGTTGATGGCCCAACCGCCGAGCGTGTAGGCCGTCACCAGGATCAGCGCCGCGCCCGCGATGTCCTGCGCCAGGGACGCCCGCTTGCGAAGCGCGATGCCGGCCACCAGCGAGACCACCAGGATCAGGCTGTAGATCGGGTCGATGATCGGCATCGCGTTGATCGCGAAGCGCGTGGTGGTGAGCGGATAGAGCCACTGCGTGCCGTAGGACGTGAAGACGTCGATCACCGGGTGGGTCATCAGCGCCAGGATGGCCAGCCAGATCCAGGCGCGCCTCGCCTCGCCGTCGCCCGATGGGCTGTCCGGACCATGGCGCCGGCGCTGCCAGCGCCAGACCAGCCAGCCAAGCAGCAGGCCGGCGACCGGGCCGAAGAAAATCGAATGGGTCAGGCCGCGGTGATGAACCCAGTTGGCGAAGGGGCCGCCGATCCAGCCGGCGGCGACGTCCAGGTCGGGGATCAGCGCGATGCCCGCGCCGACGGCCAGCGCGCGGCGGCCCAGCCGGCGGCGGAAGCCGGCCTGTGCGACCGTGGCCCCGAGAAGCATTTGGGTGACGGTGTCCATGGTCCTCGGTTATGCGCGTGATGCGCCGGGGTCAGGCGCCGGGGGCGATCGCCAGCATCCGCTTCAGCGCGTCCGAAATCTCCTCGACGCGCACCGGCTTCGGCATGATCGCGATGGGGTCCGAAAAGCTCACCTTCAGCTTTTCGGAAATCTCGCCGGTGGCGTAGCCGCTGACCACCACCACGGGCAGGCCGGGCTCCTCGCTCCGCAGGTTGCGGATCAGCTCGTCGCCGGCCATCACCGGCATCCTGAGGTCGGTGACCAGGGCATCGAAGGAGTCGCCCTGCCAGAGCTTCAAGGCCTCCTGGCCATTGAAGGCCGTGGTGACCCGGAACCCCTCGTCCATCAGGCCATGCTCCAGCGCCATGATCGCGATGGCTTCATCGTCGACCAGCAGGATGTGGCGGGGTTCGGTCATGGCGGCTCACCGTACAGAGAAAACACAGTCCTGGGTGCGGGACGATGTGGTCCAGCTCCAGGTACGATTGTAACCGGCGACGCGATGAAAAACAAAGCTGAACGGGCTATGGTTGTTTCCCCGGCCATTTCGGGGGGCTTCTAGCCCTTGTTCGTTCCGCGGGGATGTGTGCATTCTTCCTGCTGGGAACCGGCATGGCGACGCCGGGGGAAGCCTTCACCAAGGGAAGACCCGCGACCTTGAAAATCGGCCTGAGGACGATGCTGATCGCCTGTCTGGGAGGTGTCGGGCTGGCCTTCACGGCCGGCACCGCCGCGATTCTGCAGGTTGAAGCCGGGGATCGGCTCCAGCGCGTGATCGGCGAACAATTGCACCTTTACGCCGGGCAGGTGGCCGACAAGCTCGACCGGGGCATGTTCGAGCGTTACCGCGATCTTCTCGTCGTGACGAGCCTCGAGACCATCCGCGCGACCGACGCCTCCCGCGATTCGCGGCGCGCCGTTCTCCAGAAGCTCCAGGACAGCTATCCGGACTATGCCTGGATCGGCTTCATCCGGCCGACCGGCCTTCTGGAGGCGGCGACGGGCCGTGTCTATGAAGGCATGGACGTGAGCGCGCGCGGCTGGTGGAAGCAGGGGTTCGACCGGCCCTATGTCGGCGATGTGCACGACGCGGTGGTTCTGGGCAAGCTTCTCTACGCCAACCGGATGGAGGTTCCGCGTTTCGTCGATCTGGCGGCGCCGGTGCGCGACGAGCAGGGGACGCTGACCGGCGTCGTCGCCGCCCATCTGAGCTGGGATTGGGCGTCGGAGGTCGAACGCTCCGTGCTCGGCCAGATTTCCGAGGACGCCGAGGTCGAGGCGATGATCCTCTCCGCCGACGGCACGGTGATTCTGGGACCCAAACCCCTGGTGGGCAAGCCGCTGGCCTTCGCATCGGCGCCGGGGCGGCGCGCGTGGGTCGAATCCTGGCCGGACGGGCGCCGCTTCCTGACGAGCGTGGCGCGGACGAAGGGCTACCGGGATTATCCCGGGCTGGGCTGGAGCGTCGTGCTCCGCCAGCCGGTCGATCAGGCGATGGCGCCGGTCGCTGAGCTGCGGAACCGGGTGATCGCCTGGGGAATCGCCGCCAGTCTGCTGGCGGTCCTCGTCGGCCATGTCCTGGCGACCTGGTTGTCGGCTCCCCTGCGCGCCATGTCCAGGGCCGTCGAAGCGGCGGGCCCGGACGGCGCGATGCCCGTCCTGCCGCTGACCGGCCGCTACACGGAGGCCGCCACGCTGTCCGGGGCGCTGCACACCTACGTGAGCGACCTGCAGGAGGCCGACCGGCGGCTCCGCGGCACCGTCGCCGAGAAGACGGTGCTGCTTCGCGAGGTCCATCACCGCGTGAAGAACAACCTGCAGGTGATCTATGGCCTGATGATGGTGGAGATGCGCCGTCTGCCCAAGGGGGACCTGTCGCGGGGCCGCATCGAGGCGCTGGCGGGGCGCGTCACCTCGATGGGGCGCCTGCACGAGCAGCTCTACACCTCCGGCGACCTGATGAACGTTGATTTCGGAACGCACCTGCGCCAGCTCTGCGATGCGCTTCAGGAGCTTCTCCCGAACGAGGCGATCACCATCCACCCCGACACGGACGACGTGTCCTGCTCCATCGAACTCGCCACACCGCTCGGCCTGATCGCCAACGAACTCGTCGTCAACGCGCTGAAGCACGCCTTTCCGGAGGGGAGCCGCGGGACGGTGACGGTCCGGCTGCGGCAAGCGGGCGACCGTCTGATGATGACGGTGGCCGACGACGGCATCGGCTGCCCGGACATGCCGCCCAAGGGGGGAATTGGCACGACGCTGGTCGACGCGCTGGTCCGGCAGGTCGGCGGCACCATAACCTTCGAGGCCCGGTCGGGTTGCACGGCCACCGTCAGCGTTCCGTTCACCGCCGACGCGAATCGTCCCGTCGCCGTTCACGCCTGATGTGATCCCGGCGTCGGGTGTGTGCCCAAATCATTTTTGGAAATCCGGACGTTACCGCTCAGTCTTCGCTTGTAAAAGCCGGCGGACCCTCCCATCTGGGACAGATCAAGATTGCTCAGGGGTTCGTTGTCTGCAGCCCCGGCCATCCGCTCTGGGCCGCTTTTTCCCAAAGTGTATTTGATGCCTTCCCGATGACGGGCAGGACAAGGTGTCGACCGAGGGTCTGCGTGCGCTTTGAGCGCGGCACACCCCGGATTTCAACACAAAACAACAAAGGCCGGCGGGCTTCGTCCTTGCCGGCAAGGGGATTCGCATGACCATCAAGCTTCCTTCGACCGGGACGGTCCAGGCCGCCCAGCCCCAGCATCAACGACCCGTTCCCGTGGTCGAGCCGGCGTGGGCGCCGGGCTGGCCCCGCCTGACGCCGCGCGAGATCCGCAAGATCGTTCTCGACACCTTGGGCTGAGCAGCGATTTCGTCGAAAAACCTTTTCCACACAAGCGGTTGGGAGGACAGCCACCCTATGCTCGTCCAGGTTCGCGACAACGATGTCGGGGGCGCTTTGCGCGTCCTGAAAAGAAAAATGCAGCGCGAAGGGCTTTTTCGTGAGATGAAGCTGCATCGGCGTTACGAGAAGCCCTCGGAGCGCCGGGCACGGCAGGCGGCGGAATCGGTCCGGCGGCGGCGAAAGCTGCTGCGCAAGCGTTTGCTGCGCGAGGGCTATTGACCGTGGCCACAGATGCCTTAATTTGAGGGACGGCGTCAGGGCCGTCAGCACCCATTCCGGTTCCTCGCCGGACAGACCGTTGGAGACAGGACATAGCTAAACTCTACGATGCGGACCCGGTCCGCGAAGGCCCGCGCATCAATCGGGAAATCACGGCACGCACGGTTCGCCTCGTCGGTGCCAATGGTGAGATGATCGGCGTGGTCTCGCTGCGCGACGCCTTCGACGCTGCGGTCGAGGCTGAACTCGACCTCGTTGAGGTGGCCCCCCAGGCGGAGCCGCCTGTCTGCAAGATCCTCGACTACGGCCGGTTCCGGTTCGAGGAGCAGAAGAAGGCCAACGAGGCGCGCAAGAAGCAGAAGATCATCGAGATCAAGGAGCTGAAGCTCCGGCCGAACATCGATGATCACGACTATGACGTGAAGATGCGGGCGGCGCGGCGCTTCCTCGAAGAGGGCGACAAGGTCAAGATGACCATGCGGTTCCGCGGGCGCGAAATGGCGCACCAGGACATCGGCATGAACGTGCTGATCCGCGTGCGCGACCAGTTCGAGGACATCGCCAAGGTTGAGCAGATGCCCCGGATGGAAGGGCGCATGATGGTCATGGTCATCGCCCCGCGCTGACCGGCCGACGCGTTCGACAGTCTGTTTGACGGCATGGGGACCGCCCTTCGTGGGGCGGTCCCCATGCGTTTCCAGCATCCGTTCCCGCGCCTGTCGCGACGATGGAGCGGTGCCCCCGGCGCCTTTCGCCAAAGGCCCCGCCATCACCCCAATTATTCACCGGCATCGCTGTACCCGATTGGCACCGGCCCGTGTTTACCAGGGCACGGCTGACCGGGAGTCCTCTCGATGCTGCGCCTTCGCCACAGCCTCGTCGCCTCGTGCCTGCCCGCCCTGCTCTTGTCGGGTGGGGTCCTGGCCCAGCAGCCGGCGAACGCGCCGCCCCCCACGGTCACGACCGAGGTGGTGCGCGACCGCGAGGTCACCCCGACCAGCGAATTCATCGGCCGCGTCCAGGCGATCCAGGACTTCGAGGCCCGTGCCCGTGTCGAGGGCTTCATCGAGCAGGTGGCCTTCCAGGAAGGGCGGAACGTCACCAAGGACACCCTGCTCTACGTCATCGAGCCGGCCCCCTACCAAGCCGCCGTGGACAGCGCCAAGGCCGACCTCGCCCGCGCCCAGGCGACCCTGCGCGAGGCCCAGCGCGCCTTCCAGCGCGCGCAGGAACTGCGGACCCGCGGCAATATTTCGCAGGCCGACGTCGATCAGGCCCAGGCGGGGCAGGAGACCGCGGAAGCCGACATCATGCAGACGCAGGCCAAGCTGCGGCAGGCGGAGCTGAACCTCGGCTACACGCGGATCACCTCGCCCATCGAGGGGCGGGTCGGCGCCACCGCGATGACGGTGGGCGACCTCGTTAGCCCATCCAGCGGCCCGCTCGCCACCGTCGTCCAGCTCGATCCCATCCGGGTCGTCTTCTCGGTCAGCGACCGCGACCTTCTGGAGGTTCGGCGCGCCGACCCCGACCTCGCCTCCGCCGACGCGGTGAACCGCTTCGTGCCGGCCCTGCGGCTGGCCGACGGCTCCGAGTACGGGCAGACGGGCAAGGTGTCCTTCGCCAGCAACCGCATCGACCCGCAGACCGGGACGATCCCCGTCTACGCCGATTTCGCGAACCCGAAGGCGCTCCTGCTGCCCGGCCAGTACGTCACCGTTCTGATCCGCCCGGCGCAGACCGAGCGGCAGCCGGTGGTCCCCGTGTCGGCCATCCAGCAGGACCAGCAGGGCAGCTACGTCCTGGTGCTCGACCAGCAGAACCGGGCGCAGCGCCGCCCCATCGAGCCCGGACCGCAGCTCGACCAGGTGATCGCCGTGCCCAAGGGCGTGCAGGCCGGCGAGACCGTCATCGTCGGCGGCGCCCAGAAGGTCCGCCCCGGCATGGCCGTGCAGCCCGAGCGAGCGCCGCAGACCGCCGAACAGCCGCGAGGATAAGCGCCCATGTTCTCCGGCCTGTTCATCCGGCGCCCGAACCTCGCCATCGTCATCGCGCTGGTCGTGACCATCGCGGGGGCGCTGGCCATCCTGGCCATCCCGGTGGCGCAGTTCCCGCCGATTACCCCGCCCTCGGTGCAGGTCTCCGCCACCTATCCCGGCGCCAACGCCCAGGTCGTCGCCGACAGCGTCGCCGCCCCGATCGAGGCGCAGGTGAACGGGGTGGAGGGCATGCTCTACATGTCCTCGACCAGCACCGACACCGGCGCCTACACGCTGTCGGTCACCTTCGCGCAGGGCACCGACCCGGATCTGGCGCAGATCAACGTGCAGAACCGCCTGTCGCTCGCCACGCCGACCCTGCCGTCGGAGGTGTCGCGCCAGGGCGTCACGGTGCGCAAGCAGTCGTCGAACATGCTGATGGCCGTCAACGTCTTCTCGCCCGGCGGCCAGTTCGACCCGATCTTCATCTCCAACTACGCCAGCATCAATCTGCGCGACGCCATCGCGCGGGTGCCCGGCGTCGGCGACGCGCAGGTGATGGGGGCGCTGACCTACGCCATGCGCGTCTGGATGGACCCAAACCGCATGACGGCGCTGGGCATCACCGCGGCGGACGTGGTCGCGGCGATCCAGAACCAGAATCTCCAGGCCTCGGCGGGGCAGATCGGCGCTCCACCCGTCCCCGACGGGCAGCAACAGCAATTGACCATCCTCGCCCGCGGCCGGTTGGACGATCCCAAGCAGTTCGCCAACATCATCGTGCGCACCAACGCGGACGGCGGCGTGGTGCGGCTGGGCGACATCGGTCGGGTGGAGCTGGGGGCGCAGAGCTACAGCTCCACCGCCAAGCTGGACGGCAACCCGGCGGCGACCCTGGTCGTCTACCAGTCGCCGGACGCCAACGCGCTGGACGTGGCCAAGGCGGTGCGGGCCGAGCTGGAGCGGCTGTCCGGCCGTTTCCCGGAGGGGCTGGACTACGCCGTCGTCTTCGACACCACCAGCTTCGTCAGCGCGACGATCGAGGAGATCGTGCTGACGCTGGGCATCACCTTCCTGCTGGTGGTGGTGGTCATCTACGTCTTCCTGCAGGACTGGCGGGCGACGCTGATCCCGACCCTGGCGATCCCGGTGTCGATCATCGGCGTCTTCGCGGTGCTGCTGGTGCTGGGCTACAGCGCCAACACCATCACCCTGTTCGCGCTGGTGCTGGCGATCGGGCTGGTCGTCGACGACGCCATCGTGGTGGTCGAGAATGTCCGCCGGGTGATGGAGGAGCATCCCGACCAGCCCGCCCCCTCGGCCAGCCGCATCGCCATGGAGCAGGTGACCGGCGCCATCGTCGCCTCCACCCTGGTGCTGGCCGCGGTGTTCGTGCCGGTGGCCTTCCTGCCGGGCATCACCGGCCAGCTCTACCGGCAGTTCGCGGTCACCATCACCACGTCCTTCCTGATTTCCGGCATGGTGTCGCTGACGCTGACCCCGGCGCTGTGCGGTCTGCTGCTGCGCCCGCCGGGCCGGCCCTGGCGTCCGCTGGCCGCCTTCAACCGCGGGCTGGACGGAGTGCGCGACCGCTACGGCGGCCTCGTCGGCTGGCTGTCGCGCAAGCTGGTGATCGGGATCGCCGTCTTCGCCCTGCTGACCGCCGGGGCCGTCCTGCTGCTGCGAAGCCTGCCCACCGCCTTCCTGCCGTCGGAGGACCAAGGGTACTTCTTCGTCAACGTTCAGTTGCCGAGCGCCGCGTCGCTGAGCCGGACGGAGGCGGTGATGAACGACGTCAACGAGCGCCTGCGCGCAACGCCGGGTGTCGCCCACGTGATCTCCATCGCCGGCTACAGCATCCTCAGCGGGGCCGCTTCCAACGTCGGTCTGCAGATCGCCGTGCTGAAGCCCTGGGGGGAACGGGGGGCCGACGAGACGGTGGACGCGCTGCTGGGCCGGCTGCGCCCGCAACTCGCGGCGGTGCCGCAGGCGACCATCGCCGCCTTCAACCCGCCCTCCATCCCCGGTCTCGGCAGCACCGGCGGCTTCCAGCTCCAGGTCCAGGCGCTGGGCGGGCAATCCGCGCAGCAGCTGGGCGCGGTGCTGCGCGGCCTGCTGGTCGCCGCCAACCAGGACGCCCGGCTGTCGGCGGTCTTCAGCACCTTCAGCCCTGACGTGCCGCACCTGTTCGTCGACCTCGACCGCACCAAGGCGGCGCTGCTCGGCGTCTCGCCGGGCGACGTCTTCACCACGCTGCAGGCCCATCTCGGCTCACAGTACGTCAACGATTTCAACCTCTACGGCCGGGTCTTCCAGGTCCAGGTGCAGGACGCCGCGGAGCACCGCGACGAGGTGGCGGCCATCGACCAGCTCTATGTGCGGAGTTCGTCGGGGGACATGGTGCCGCTGCGCAGCATTGTGACCATCCGCAACACGCTCGCCCCCGACAGCCTCGTCCGCTACGACCAGTTCCTCTCCGCCTCGGTCAACGGCAACCCGGCCCCCGGCGGCAGCTCCGGACAGGCTCTGGCGGCGATGCAGGAGGTGGCGGGCCGCACCCTGCCGGCGGGCTACGCCACGGAATGGACCGGCCTGTCCTATCAGGAGAGCCGCATCGGCAACCAGACGGTCATCATCTTCGGGCTGGCGGTGATGTTCGGCTATCTGTTCCTGGTGGCGCAGTACGAGAACTGGCTGATCCCGCTGGCCGTTCTGCTGTCGGTGGCCATCGCGGCGCTGGGGGCGGGCATCGGCCTGAGCGTCGCCGGCATCGCCAACGACGTCTACGCGCAGATCGGCCTCGTACTGCTGGTCGGCCTCGCCGCCAAGAACGCCATCCTGATCGTCGAATTCGCGCGGGAGCAGCGCGCCGCCGGCCACCCCATCCTCGATTCCGCGGTGATGGGCGCCCGCCAGCGCTTCCGCGCGGTGCTGATGACGGCGCTGGCCTTCATCCTGGGGGCGGTGCCGCTGCTCGTCGCCACCGGCGCCGGCGCGGCGAGCCGGCGGTCGATCGGCACGACGGTCTTCAGCGGCATGACCGCGGCGACGCTGGTCGGCATCATCTTCGTGCCGGTCCTGTTCGTCGCCTTCCAGCGCCTGACCGAACGGCTCGTCCCGCACCGCGGCCCGGTGGACGTGCCTGCGAAGACCTCTCCGGCGGAGTGAGCCTGCCACAAGGGGGGCGGTGCGGCGCCTACGCGTCGGAGTCCGCCGTGATGCCGTGCTTGCGCAGCTTCGCGTAGAGGTTGGTGCGCGACAGGCCGAGGCTCCGCGCGGCTTCGAGCTTGTTGCCCTGCGCGTCTTCGAGCGCGGCGAGGATGAGCGAGCGTTCCAGCTCGTCCATGCTGTCGGCGAGGGGACGCTTGCGCGCCGGCAGTGCGGTTGGCCGGGTGGCGGCTCCGGGAAGGATGTCGGCGAAGTCGTCGGACAGGATGCGTTCGCCTTCGGTGCGCACATAGACCTGCTCGATGACGTTGGCCAGTTCACGAACGTTGCCCGGCCAGTCGTGTCCGCGCAGCGCGTCGAGCGCCCCAGGGGTGAGGTCGCGCATCGGCTGGTCGAGGCTGACCGCCATCCGTTCCGAGAACAGCGACGCGAGGATTTCCAGATCCTCCTTGTGGTCGCGCAGCGCCGGCAGCTGGATCGGGAAGACGTTGAGCCGGTAATAGAGGTCCGAGCGGAAGGTGCCGTTCCGCATCATCTCCGGCAACGGCCGGCTGGTCGCGGCGATGATGCGGACATCGACCTTGATGACCTGGTTGGACCCGAGCGGCTCGACCTCGCGCTCCTGAAGCACGCGCAGCAGCTTGGCCTGAAGCGGCAGCGGCATGTCGCCGATCTCGTCGAGGAACAGCGTGCCACCGTGCGCGAGCTGGAATTTTCCGGGCCGCGGCTGGCGCCCCGCGCCGGTGTAGGCGCCCGGCGCGACGCCGAAGAACTCCGCCTCCAACAGGTTCTCAGGCACCGCCGCGACGTTGACGCCGACGAAGGGACGGTCGGCGCGGTCCGAGGCGGCGTGGATCGCCTGCGCGACCAGCTCCTTTCCGGTCCCCGTCTCGCCCAGCACCAGCACCGCCGAGTTGATCTGGCCCGCCTTGCGCACCAGCCGCTTCACCTGGAGCATCGCCGGGCTGAAGCCGACGAGGTTCTCGACCGAGTATTTCGGCGCCCGGCTGGCGGCAAGCTCCTGTTCCATGCGCGCGAGGCGCGATTGCAGCTTGTTGAAGCGCTCGGCGATGGGGCGGAGGTAGGTCAGGCTGTTCTTCAGGGCGAAGGCGAGGGCGCCGATGATCTCCCCCTGTTCGTCGCGCAGGGGCAGGCGGCTGACCAGCAGCGTGTGCTCGCCGTAGCGCATGATGTCGAGCGGGAAGGAGCGGCCGGTCTCCACCACGTCGCGCATCTGGCTGTGCGGGATGACCCGCTCGACGGGCTGCCCCACCACCTCGGCCAGGGAGCGGATGCCCAGCAGCGCCTTGCGCTTGTCATCGAACCAGACGTGCTTATCATTGGACCAGACGATTCGCGCGTCCTTGTCGACGAGGATGGCGCCGTCGATCATCTCGTCGATCATCACCATCAGGGCGCGCGCCGCCGCGAAGTGTTCATCTGGTCCCGCCGTCATGGCCCGCCTCCCGCCGCGTCGTTTCTGTCAATATTCTGAACACTGTTTGTCAAAATTCAGCACACGACGGAACCCCTGATTGCCGGGGCTTCAGCGGACGGGTGATCCGATCCCCAGGCAATCCGCCCACCTGCTTGGCCCAACCCGTTTCCTGGCAACGCTTCCCATCATTGGCACGCCCCTTGCTTTGATTGCTCCAAGAAAATATGGGCGCAGCGAACAATTGGCCGAACGGCCGTCGCAGCGCCATCAGGCAGGGGGGAAGCGGCAAAGGCATGACGCAGCAGCGTGTTGGAATCATCGGTGCCGGGTTGATGGGGCATGGGATTGCCCAGGCGTTCGCCGTCGCCGGGCACCCCGTCGCCATCCAGGAGCCCGATCCCGGCCGGCGGGCGGGCATCGTCGGGCGGGTCCGCGGCAACCTTGAAACTCTGGGAATGGACGGCAGCGCCGCGGAGCGGATCCGGCCCTGCGACTCCCTGGAGGACGCCGTCGGCGACGCGGACGTCGTCATCGAAGCGGTTCCGGAGGATCTGCCCCTCAAGCAGCGGATCTTCCTGGCGGTCGAGGCCGCCGCTCCGCCCCATGCGCTTCTGGCGAGCAACACGTCGGTGATCCCGATCACCCGGATCATGGAACCGCTCCGCGACAAGAGCCGTGCGCTTGGCACCCACTGGTGGAACCCGCCGTACCAGATTCCGCTCGTCGAGGTCATCCAGACCGCCGACACCGCCGACACGGCGGTCGCCGCGATGATCGGGCTGCTGACCGCGATCGGCAAGACGCCGGTGCATGTCCGCAAGGACGTTCCCGGTTTCATCGGCAACCGGTTGCAGCACGCGCTCTGGCGCGAGGCGATCGCGCTCGTCCAGAACGGCGTGTGCGACGCCGAGACGGTGGACGCCGTGGTCAAGGCCAGCTTCGGCCGCCGCCTCGCCGTGCTGGGGCCGCTGGAGAACGCCGACCTCGTCGGCACCGACCTGACCCTGGCGGTGCACGAGCATGTCCTGCCCGACCTCGACCGGACGCCGGAACCGTTGCCCCTGCTGCGCGAGCTCGTCGCGTCCGGGCGGCTGGGCATGAAATCCGGCGCCGGTTTCCGGAGCTGGACGGAGGCGCAGCGGACCGAGACCCACGCCCGTCTGGCGGCCCACCTCCAGCGGCTGGACGGCGTCGAGCGCGGATGACCGCGCGCCGTTCACCGCCCCTTTCCTTTCGAATTGAACCCACACAGGGAACGTTCCATGGCCGCACCACAGAAGGCACCACAGAAGAAGGTCATCATCAGCTGCGCCTTGACGGGGTCGATCCACACCCCGACCATGTCGGACGCGCTGCCGGTGACGCCCGATGAGATCGTCGAGCAGGGCGTCGGCGCCGCCGAGGCCGGGGCCGCGATCCTCCACCTGCACGCCCGCGACCCCCGCACCGGGCAGCCGACGCCGGACCCGGCGGTGTTCATGCAGTTCCTGCCGCGCCTCAAGCAGTCCACCGACGCGGTGCTCAACATCACCACCGGCGGCTCGCTCAACATGACGGTGCAGGAGCGCCTCGCCGCCCCGCTCCAGGCCCGGCCGGAGATGTGCTCGCTCAACATGGGCTCGATGAACTTCGGCATCTTCCCGCTGGCCGACCGTTACCAGGGCTGGAAGCACGACTGGGAGGAGCCCTATCTGCGCAGCACCGACGACTTCATCTTCCGCAACACCTTCCGCGACATCGCCACCATCCTGGAGCATCTGGGCGAGGGCTGCGGAACGCGCTTCGAATTCGAGTGCTACGACGTCGGGCACCTTTACAACCTCGCGCATTTCGTCGATCGGGGGCTGGTGAAGCCGCCCTTCTTCGTCCAGACGATCTTCGGCATTCTCGGCGGGATCGGCGCGGAGCAACGCAACCTCGTCTTCATGCGCGAGACCGCCGACCGGCTGTTCGGGACGGATTACGAATGGTCGGTGCTGGCCGCCGGGCGTCACCAGATCCCCTTCACGACCATGGCCGCGGTCATGGGCGGCAACGTCCGGGTCGGGCTGGAGGACAGCCTGTATCTCAGCAAGGGCCGGCTGGCCCGGAACAGCGCGGAGCAGGTGGCGAAGATTCGCCGGATTCTCGAAGAGCTGTCGCTGGAGGTCGCCACCCCCGCCGAGGCGCGCGCCATGCTCGCGCTGAAGGGCGCCGATCAGGTGGCTTTCTGACCGGCAGGACGCCTCAGACTCCAAGACGCCCGAAAGAAAGACAGAGATGCGAAACAGGAACGCCGCCCCCAGGAACGCTGTCGTCACCGGCTCCACCACCGGCATCGGGCTGGCGACCGCCCGCGAACTTGCCCGCCAGGGCTGCCATGTGATGCTTAACGGCTTCGGCGACCGCACGGAGATCGACCGGCTGTGCGCGGACATCGCGGCGCAGAGCGGCACACAGATCATTTATTCGGGGGCCGACCTCAGCCGGCCGGAGGAGGCCCGCGCGATGATGGCGGAGGCCGCGGCGGCGCTCGGCCCCATCGACATCCTGGTGAACAACGCCGGGGTGCAGCATGTGGCGGCGGTGCACGAGTTCCCCGACGACAAATGGGACCTGCTGCTCGCCGTCAACCTCAGCGCCGCCTTCCACACCATCAAGGCGGCCCTTCCCGCGATGCGGGAGCGCCGCTGGGGACGCATCGTCAACACGGCGTCGGTCCTCGGCTTGGTCGGCGCCCCGCACAAGCCCGCCTATGTCGCGACCAAGCACGGCATCATCGGCCTGACGAAGTCGGTGGCGATCGAGGTGGCGGAGCACGGCATCACCTGCAACGCGGTGTGCCCCGGCACGGTGCTGACCCCGATCATCGAGAAACAGATCGCCCAGCAGGCGCAGGTCACCGGCCTGCCGGAGGAGCGGGTCCTTCAGGCGGTGTTCCTCGACCGCATGCCGACCGGCCGGCTGATTCCGCCGGAGGAGGTCGCCGCCGCCATCGCCTTCCTGTGCTCCGACGCCGCCGCGTCGATCACCGGCACCGCGATCCCCGTGGACGGCGGCTACACGACCCACTGACACCCAAACCACCAAGAAAACAACACCCTAGGGAGTGAACCATGCGCAGCACCCGTCTTGCCGGCCTTCTCGCCGGAGTCGCCTTCGCCGCCCTGGCGTCCGGCACAGCCCAGGCCCAGATGTCGGACAACGTCATCAAGATCGGCATGCTGTCCGACCGGTCCGGCATCTACGCCGACATCAACGGCGAGGGCTCGGCGGTCGCCGCGCGGCTGGCCGCCGAGGAGTTCGGCAACGCCATCAACGGCACCAAGATCGAGATCATCGTCGGCGACCACCAGAACAAGGCGGACATCGCCGCCAACCTCGCCCGCCAGTGGATCGACGTGGAGAAGGTCGACGTCGTCGCCGACGTGCCGAACTCCGCCGCTGCGCTGGCCGTGCAGGGCATCACCAAGGACAAGAAGCGCATCTTCCTGATGTCCGGCCCCGGCTCCACCGACCTGACGGGCAAGGATTGCAGCCCCTACGGCTTCCTGTGGACCTGGGACAACCACGCGGTGGCGTCCTCCACCGCCCGCGCGCTGGTCGAGCAGGGCAAGAAGAGCTGGTTCTTCATCACCGCGGACTACGCCTTCGGCCATTCGCTGGAAACGGAGGCGGCCAACACCGTCAAGACGCTCGGCGGCACCATCAAGGGCAGCGTCCGCCATCCCCTGGCGAGCTCGGACTTCTCGTCCTTCCTGTTGCAGGCCCAGGCCTCGGGCGCGGAGGTGGTCGCCTTCGCCAACGCCGGCGGAGACACCATCAACGCGGTCAAGCAGGCCGCCGAGTTCGGCATTCCCCAGGGCGGTCAGACGCTGGCCGGCCTGCTGCTGAACGTCAACGACATCCACGCGCTGGGCCTCGACACCGCGCAGGGGCTGATGCTGGCGAACTCCTTCTACTGGGACATGAACGACGAGACCCGCGCCTGGTCGAAGAAATTCGAGGAGCGGACCGGGCGCAAGCCGTCGATGAACCAGGCGGGCGTCTATTCGGCGGTCAAGCATTACCTGAAGGCCGTGCAGGAGGCCGGCACCGACGACGCGGACAAGGTCGCCGCCAAGATGCGTGCCACGCCCATCAGCGACATGATGATGAAGGACGCGAAGATCGCCGACAACGGCCGGATCTTCAACGACATGTATCTGGCGCAGATCAAGACGCCGGGCGAGTCGAAGGCGGCCTGGGACTACTTCAAGATCCTCAAGACCATCCCCGGCGAGCAGGCCTACATCAACCCGAAGGACAGCGGTTGCCCTCTCGTGAAGTGACGGGTTGATTGCATTTGAAGTCCCCTCTCCCCTCTGGGGAGAGGGTTAGGGTGAGGGGGTTGCGCTTTTGCAGGACGTATCGCCACGCGCACCCCCCTCACCGGCCCTTCGGGCCACCCTCTCCCCAGAAGGGAGAGGGTGATAAGGGTCAAATGCGATAGCTCTGGGAGTGACGGGGTAACGTGAGGCCGGCCGGGGAGCGGGCGCGCTCCCCGGCCAGCGGGTGCCGTTTCCATGTCCATATTTTCTTCACGGTTATATACTAAACGTATATAGCGGCCGTTGACAGACGCCGGTATGCGCTGTATCCAAACAAACATAGCGAATGGATACGGCTTTATCGGTCCCCTGTGACGGAGCCCGCGATGAGACTGCGTGCGTTGGTTGTGCTGGCGATGGGCATCCTTCCGGGTGCGCTGCATGCGGAGCCCCTGGAATCGAGCCTGCTCGTCCTGACCAGCTACCCCGACGAGCTGGTCGCGCGGTTCGAGGCGGCGTTCGAGCGGGCCAATCCCGGCACGGACCTGCGCGTTCTCTGGAAGACCGGGCGGGAGGCGATGCCGATCCTGCGCGGCGCCGACCAGGGGGGCGTGGACGTCTACTGGACCCCGGCGCTGCGCAACTTCCCGCTGCTGCGCGACGAGGGGCGGCTCCGCCCGCTGGACATCGCTTCACCGGAGTTTGACCGCGAGGCCCTGCCGGGCCGCATCGGGGCGCAGACCCTGTCCGACCCCTCGGGCCGCTTCGAGGCGTTCGAGGTCGCCGGTTACGGGATCGTGGTCAATCCGGCCTATCTGGCGGACCGCGGGTTGCCGACGCCGCGGCGCTGGGCCGACCTCGCCGACCCGGCGCTGGCCGGGCACGTCGCCTTCCCGGTGCCCTCGCGGGTCGGCTTCGCCCCGGTGCTGGTGGACATCATCCTCCAGGCCGAGGGCTGGACGGCGGGCTGGACGCTGCTGCAACGCATCGCCGCCGGCGCGGAGCTGGCCGACCGCGGGCCAGGGGTGGGCGACAGCGTGGCCTCGGGACGGCGCGGCGCCGGGCCGACCATCGACTTCCAGGCGCTGAACGCCCAGGCCGACGGCAAGCCGGTGGAAATCCTTTACCCGGAGCGCACCGCCTGGCTGCCCGCCCACATCGGCGTGACCGCCGCCGCTCCTCACCCGAAGGCCGCCGCCGCCTTCGTCGCCTTCGCCCTGTCGGAGGAGGGGCAGCGCATTCTCTTCCACCCGGACATCCGCCGCCACCCGGTCCGCCCCGCGGTCTACCGGGACGCCCCGGCGGGTACCGGCAACCCCTTCGCCGCGGCGGGCGCCTTCGCCTACGAGACGGAGCGGGGCAGCCGTCGCGAACCGGCGGTCGCCGCCCTGTTCGACGCGCTGATCACCCGCCGTCAGGACGAACTGCGCGAACTGCTGGCTCTGCTGGACAAGGCGCGGCGGGCCGCCGCCCGCACGGGCGATCCCGCCCTCGCCGCGCAAGCGGAGGAGGCGCTGGCCCTCGCCACCGCGGTGCCGGTGACGGAGGAGGAGGCCGCCGGCTTGGCGGTCACGCCGGCGCTCGACCAGCACTGGGCGGAGCGCATCGGCAAGGCCCGCGCCGCCGCCGCGGACACCGCCCGCGCCGTGTTGGCCGCCGCCAAGGAGCCCTGACCCGTGCGCCGGACCCTCCACGCGCTTCTCGGCCTGTCGGTCGCCCTGTCCGCGACGGCGGGAGCGGCGGTTCAGGCCGCCGCCCCGTCCAACCCGACGCGCTCCGCCTTGGACCAGACCCTGCCGCCGACCGACGAGGCGCAGCGCGTCCAGTTCACCATCGGGCGCATCCTGTTCAACCATGTCTGGACGCCGGGCGGCCCGGACCCGGAGGCCGGGACCGGCGTCGGCCGCGCCCAGGCCGGCGGACGGGCGCTGGTGCAGAACGGCTTCGCGGGGGAGGGCGGGTTCCACGGGCTGGGGCCGACCTACAACCGGCTGTCCTGCGCCGCCTGCCACATCAAGAACGGGCGGGGCGAGCCGCCGCAGGGGCCTGATGACGCGCTGCGCGCCATGCTGGTCCGCCTGTCGGTGCCCGGCGAGGACGCGCGTGGCAGACCGAAGCCGCACCCCGCCTACGGCGACCAGATCAACGACCAGTCGGTGCCCGGCGTTCCGGCGGAGGCGCGCGTCTTCTTCACATGGCACGAGCGGGTGGAGCGTCTGGCCGACGGCACCGAGGTGCCGCTGCGCGCGCCCGAGATCCGCATCACCGATCCGGCCTTCGGGCCGCTCGGCAGCGATGTTATGACCTCGCCGCGCATGGGGCCGCCGGTCTTCGGGCTGGGCCTGCTGGAGGCGGTGCCGGAGCGCGTCATTCTGGCGCTGGCCGAGACGCAGGCGCGCGAGGGCGTGGTCTCCGGCCAACCCAACCGCGTCTGGGACCGCGAGGCCGGGGTGGAGGCGCTCGGCCGCTTCGGGCTGAAGGCCAACCAACCGACCGTGCGCCAGCAGATCGCCGGGGCCTTCGTCGGCGACCTCGGCATCACCACGCGCCTCTATCCGGAGCCCAACTGTCCGGAGGCGCAGGACGCCTGCGCCGCTTATGCCGCCAAGGACGAGGGGCCGCAGCCGGAACTGTCCGAGGCGATGCTCGACACCATCCATCTCTACACGCTGGCGCTCCAGCCGCCGCCCCGGCGCAACGCGGGCGACCCGGCGGTGCGCCGCGGCGAGGCCGTCTTCGCGGAGGCCGGCTGCGCCCGCTGCCATGCCCCCAGCCTGGAGACGGCGGAGCACCCGCGCCTGCCTGGGTTGGGCGGAGAGACGATCCATCCCTACAGCGACCTGCTGCTGCACGACCTGGGCGACGGGCTGGCCGATGGGCGGCCCGACCACCGGGCCGGCGGGCGGCAGTGGCGCACGACGCCGCTGTGGGGGCTGGGCCTCGTCCCGCTGATCGCCGATCACCCCGCCTATCTGCACGACGGCCGCGCCCGCAACCCGCTGGAGGCCGTGCTGTGGCACGGCGGCGAGGCCCAGGGCAGCGCCGACGCCGTGCGTGCCCTGCCCACCGCCGACCGCGCGGCGCTGCTGTCCTTCCTCGCCTCGCTCTGATCCACACCTTCCGCTGACGCCCTTCCCCTCAGGAGTCCGATGAGACGATTGCTGCTTGCCGCTGCGTCGTCGGCCGTGATGGCCGCCGCGCAGAACGCCCCCGCCTTGGCTCAATCCACCGCCCAAACAGCCGGTCAAACTCCCGCTCAAACGGCCGCGCCCGACGAGCCGGTCTACCGGCTGGGCCAGATCAACGCGACGGCCCAGGCGGCCGGCGGCACTCCGGTCGGCGGCTCCGTCCTGTCGTCGGAGGACATCGCCCGCTTCAACCGCGAGCGGCTGGACCGCGCGCTCGACCTGCTGCCGGGCGTCAGCATCGCCACCACCCGCGGCCCGCGCAACGAGCGCTACGTCACGGTGCGCGGCTACGACCGGTTCCAGGTGCCGCTCTATCTGGACGGCGTGCAGCTCTATCTGCCGGCGGACAACCGATTCGACCTCGGCCGGTTCCTGACCGGCGATCTGGCCGAGATCCAGGTGGCCAAGGGCTACGCGTCGGTTCTCGACGGGCCGGGCGGGCTCGGCGGCTCGATCAACCTCGTCAGCCGCAAGCCGACGCGCGAATTGGAAGGGGAATTGCGCACCGGCATCAACCTCGACGCCACCGGCGCCTTCTCCGGCTATCTGACCAGCGCCAGCGCCGGGACGAAGCAGGAGCGCTTCTACATTCAGGGCGGCATCGCCAAGGTCGAGCAGAACTTCTTCCGCCTGTCCGATGACTACACGCCCACCGCCAACGAGAATGGCGGCCGGCGCGAGGGGTCGGACAGCCGCGACTGGCGGGTGAACGCCAAGTTCGGCATCACGCCCAACGACACCGACGAATACTCCTTCAACGTGCTGAAGCAGAACGGCTCGAAGGGCGCCCCGCTGCACACCGACGACCCGGCCAGCAGCCAGACCATGCGCTATTGGAAATGGCCGGAATGGGCGGTGCAGAACCTGTCCTTCAATTCGCGCACACAGCTTGGCGACAAGTCCTACGTCAAGACGCGGCTGTTCCATTCGACCTTCGACAACAAGCTGGATTCCTACGACGACCGCCGCTACGTCCGGCAGAGCACGTCGCGGGCCTTCACCAGCATCTATGACGACCGCGCCTATGGCGGCGGCGTGGAACTGGGCACCGACCTGATTCCGCGCAACACTTTGAAGGGCGCTATCCACGTCCGCCGCGACGAGCACGAGGAGTTCCAGACCCTCTACGCGCCGCGCTTCCGCGAACCGAACCAGACGAGCGTCGAGGACACCTATTCGGTCGCGCTGGAGAACACTTTCCACGCCACCGGGGCGGTGGATGTGGTGACCGGCGCCAGCTACGACTGGCGCGACCTGCGCAAGGCCCAGGACTGGGACGGCACCAACACTGGCCGTTTCGTGAATTACCCGACGAAGGGCATGGACGCCTTCAATTGGCAGGGCGCGGTGATCTGGCGCACCAGCGCCACCGGCGAGACCCACGCCAGCGTGTCCAGCCGCACCCGCTTCCCGACGCTGTTCGAGCGCTTCAGCTCGCGCTTCGGCGGTGCCGTGTCGAATCCGGGGCTGAAGCCGGAACGCGCCATCAATTACGAGATCGGCGCGTCCGAGCAGGTCTTCGGCAACACCCGCCTGGAAGGGGCGGTGTTCGTCAACGACCTGACCGACGCCATCCAGCCGGTGAACATCCTCTACAACGGCCAGTTGGTGACGCAGAACCGCAACGTCGGGTCCGGCTTCGACCGCGGGTTCGAGCTGTCGGCGCGCACGCTGCTGTCCGAATGGCTGGAGATCGGCGGCAATTACACGCTGCTGGTCCGCACGCTCGACGCCGTGGGCACCCCGGAGCCCAAGCCGACCGGCACGCCGACGCACAAGCTGTTCGCCTACGCCGATGTCCAGCCCGTCGAGGCGCTGCACGTCGTGCCGTCGCTGGAGGTCTCCTCGACCCGCTGGACCAGCAACTCCGCGCAGACCGCCTATTACCGCACCGGCGCCTACGCGCTGGCGAACCTCAAGGTCTCCTACGAGATCGTCAAGGGTGTGGAGGCGGAGGCCGTGGTCCGCAACATCACCGACCGCAACTACCAGCTCATGGACGGCTATCCGGAGGAGGGGCGCAGCTTCTATCTCGGCGCGCGCTACCAGTTCTGACGCGGAAGACGGCGGGCTGACCACAGGGTCTGAGCATGGACGGCATGCGTGTCGGCGATACGGTGAGTCTTGGGGAGGGGGATGGGCCATGGGCACCCTGGGCTTTCGCCCTGTCCGCCCTGGCCCATGCCGCCTTGCTGGGCCTGCTGATCGCCACGGTCGAGACACCGACTGTGCCGGTCCCAGAGGCGGTCAGCGTCGATATCGTGCTGGGAAGCGGCGTGGAAACGGCCGGCGAAGCGGGGGGAGGCCCGGACGGTCGCGGAGAGCCCGACGCGGAGCCGCCGCTGGCCGCCGCCGAACCGGCGCCGGACCCAGAACCGCGACGGGTCGAGGCCGTTCCGCTTCCCGACCCGTCGCCCCCCGACGTTCCGGACTCCGTTGCGCCGGTTCCGGCCCGTAAGCCGACGGTGAAACCGGTGATGGCGACCACCCGCGTTCCGTTACCAGCTATCCCCTCACCGGCGATCCCAGCACCGGCCACTCCGGTAAAAGACATGGCCGGGAATCGTGATGGGGCCGCCGCCGGGTCAGCGGCCGGAACGGCGATGGGCAGCGGGATGAACGGCTCCGCTGTGGCGGATGCCGGTGCCGGCGTCGGTAGCGGTGGCGCGGACGCCATGCGCGTCTATCTGGAGGAGGTGCGTCGCCGCCTTCAGGCCCGCCTTGCGGTGCCGGCGGAGGCGCGGCGGTTGCGGCTGGGCGGGACGGTGCTGGTGCGCTTCACGGTGCAGGGCGACGGCAGCGTTCCGGGCGAGTCCATGGCCGTCCTGTCCGGCCCCGGCGTCGCGGTGCTGGAGCGGGCGGCGCTGGAGACGGTCGCCCGGACCGCACCCTTTCCACCCCCGCCCAAGCCGGCCACCGTCGAGGTGCCGGTGCTGTTCGCCGTGTCGGTCAGGTGAGGTCGTCGAGTTCCACCCGAAGGGCGTCGGCGATCCGCTTGAGCACATCCACGGAACCACCCCGCGTGCCGGCCTCGATCTGCGAGACATAAGCTTGCTTGAGGCCGGTGGCCTCGGCGAGCTGAGCCTGTGTCATGCCGCGGTGGTCGCGGAAGACCTTCACCGGATGCTCGCCACCCAGCAGCCGCTCGGCCACCTCATCGGGGAAGGTTTCCGGTTGCGTGGCCTTGTAGACATCGAAGGCGCGGGTCGCGGTTGCCTCGTCGGCGGCTTCCAGCAATCGTTCATATTCGGCGATGGGCAGAACCGCGAAGGCCGGATTGCCGTTGCCATCCCGGATGATCTGCGCGGAATCAGTCATAGATGCCTCCTCTCGGGCCGATTTCGATGACGATCAGCACCAGCGCACCGGATTCGAGGTCATAAACGATCCGCCAGTCTCCGACGCGGAGCCGGTAGCCGTCCCGGCCCTTCAGCTTCTTCACGTTCCGCGCGTTCGCCGGGTCGGCAGCCACCTCCTGCAGCTTCAGGCGGATCAGCTCCGCCGTGTTGCGCGGCATTCGGCGAAGCGTCTTCAGAGCTGCCGCGGTATAGCGGATCGTGTGCATCGCATAAATATAGCGTTCCGCTATTTATCCATCAACCGGATCGTTATGTGTCATTGATATTTGGCGTAGACCCAGAGCACGCGGGCGTTCTCGTCCCCCTCCGAGACCCAGAGATGGGGGGTGCTGGCGTCGTAATACATGGAATCGCCGGCATCCAGCCGCAGCGGCTCGTAGATCTGGCTGTGCACGATCAGGGTGCCGGAGACGACGTGGAGGAACAGCTCTGCGTCGTACTTGGCCCATTCCGGGTAGGCGTCGATTGAGCGGGCGACGACGGTGGTCATGATCGGGGTCATGACCTTGTTCGTCAGGTCCGGGCAGAGCCAGGCGTTGTTGCAGGTGCCGGTCGGGAAGGGACGGCCTTCGCCCGCCCGCGTCACCGAGCGGCGGCCGGCGACGCGCAGCGCCGGGGTCGCCCCGCCGATGATCGCCGCGGCGTCCATCTCGAAGCCGGCGGCGATCTTCAGAAGGGTGGTGACCGTCGGCGACAGCTCGTTCCGCTCGATCTTGGACAGGGTGGACAACCCCACCCCGGTGCGGTCGGCCGCCTGCTGGAGCGTCAGCCCCAGGCGCTTGCGCAGATTCTTCAGCCGGACGCCGAGGTCCAGCTCGCCGTCCGTCCCGTTCTGGGAAGACGCCGCGGTGGCCGCGTCGGGCCGCTCGATCACATCCATGGTGTCGTCCGCCGCCTGTCGTGTCGCGATTCGTCGTACATGCTTGGTCGTCAGGGCGGGCCGCTTCATTGAGGGTCCTCGAACACCAGAACCTTTCCAGGATTCATCATATGGTCAGGGTCCAGCAACGCTTTGATCTGCGTCATCAGCCGGTAGCGCGCCGGATCGATGGAGCGGGACAGCCGTTTGCGGTTGCTGAGGCCGATCCCGTGCTCCGCGCTGATCGAACCATCGCAGGCGAGCGTCGCGCTGTCGACGATCTCGTTGATCCGCTCCGCCGTCGCCTCGAAATCGTCGCGGGACGGGAAGGCGTCGTGGTCGAAATGGATCACCGCGTGCAGGTTGCCGTCGCCGACATGGCCGACGAACAGCAGCCGCGCCTGCGGGAAGGCTGTGCGCACGCCGCGCTCCGTCTCCGCCGCGAAGTCGCCCAGCCGGTCGAGCGGCACCACCGTGTCGTAGGAGACACTGATTCCGGCGACCTTGTTCGCCTCCGACACCGAATGGCGCAGGCGCCACAGCGCCTCGCGCTGCGCGCCGCTCCTGGGGATCACGGCGTCGGCGACGAGACCGCGCTCCAGGGCGTCGGCAAGGCAACCCTCAAGAATTGAGGAGAGATCCATGGCGGCGAAGCTGTCCTCCGCCTCGATCAGCACGTACCAGGGGTGCGGCTCCGCGAAGGGCAGGGTGCAGCCGGGAATGTGGTCGAGGACGAGCTGCATCTGCGAGTGCGACATCACCTCGTAGGCGCTGACCCGGTCACCGAGGCGGGCGCGGACGGAGGCCAGAAGCTCCAGCGCCTGGGCGAGATGGCCGGCGCCGGCCATGGCGGTGGCGCTCGTCTGCGGCTGCGGGAACAGCTTCAGCACCGCCGCCGTGATGATCCCCAGCGTGCCCTCCGCCCCGATGAACAGCTGGCGCACGGCGTAGCCGCTGTTGTCCTTGCGCAGGCGCTTCAGGTCGTTCATCACCGAGCCGTCGGGAAGCACCACCTCCAGCCCCAGCACCATGTCGCGCATCGGGCCGTAGCGCAGAACGGCCGTGCCGCCGGCGTTGGTCGCGATGTTGCCACCGATCTGGCAGCTCCCCTCCGCCCCCAGGCTGAGCGGGAAGAGGCGCCCGGCCTCCTGCGCGCGGGCCTGCAGATCGGCCAGGATGCAGCCGGCCTCCACCGTCATGGTGTTGTCCAGCGGGCTGACCTGACGGACCCGGTTCAGACGGTCGAGCCGAAGCACCACCGTGTCGTCGGAGAAGGGCGTGGCGCCGCCGCACATCCCGGTGTTGCCGCCCTGCGGGACGATCCTGCCGCCATGCTCGCGCACCAGCAGGACGGTCGCCGCCACCTGCTCGGTGTCCGCCGGATAGACGGCGCACAGCGCCGTGCCCTGGTAGCGGCCCCGCCAGTCGCGGGTCAGCGGCTCCAGATCCGTGGCCTGCGCGACCACATGGCGCTCCCCGAGGAGCGTGCGCAACGACGTCAGCAGAGCCTGTGGATCACGCATCGGGCAGGTCCTTGTGGCTTTGAGTCCGGAGTGGCTTCGGGTGCGGAGAACGGCGGGAGCGGGTGCCGGGGCGGACATCGGCGAGGCGAACAATCGGCCGGCGTGATCGGACGTTGACGATATTGTTGCACAATGTCTAGCATACGAAAAAATCTTCCTGAAAAGATAATTTTCGCCGGAGCGACCCCCGATGGGCATACCCAACGAACCGCGCAAGCCGCGCGTCCTCTCCCGCCAAGCGGGGAGACGGCGGTGACGGCGCCGCTCAACATCGCCGAGGCCCGGCGGCGGGCGCGGTCCCGGCTTCCGCGTGGCCTGTTCGAGTACATCGACCGCGGCGCCGAGGATGAAACGGGCATCGCGACGAGCAAAACGGCGCTCGACAGCCTCGTCTTCAAGCCGCGCGTTCTGGTGGACGTGTCGAAACGCGACACCACCACCCGCCTGTTCGGGGTGAGCCAGCCCATGCCACTGGTGGTAGCGCCCACCGCCGTGGCCGGGCTGGTCTGGTACGACGGCGAGGTGGAACTGGCCAAGGCCGCCGCCGCGGTCGGCATTCCCTTCTGCGTCTCCACCCAGTCCATCACCTCGATCGAGCGGATCGCCGGGGAATCCGGGGCGCGGCTGTGGTTCCAGCTCTATGTCTGGCGCAGCCGCGAGCGCACCCGCGAGTTGGTGCGGCGCGCCGACCGGGCCGGGGCGGAGGCCCTCGTCCTGACCGTCGACACGGCGGTGACGCCCAACCGCGAATACAACATCCGCAACGGCTTCGGGATTCCGATCAAGCCCTCGCTGCGCGCCGGGCTGGACTGTCTCGCCCATCCGCGCTGGTTCGCCGGGGTCTTCGCCAAGTACCTGAGCAACGGCGGCGTGCCGACCTACGCCCACTATCCCGACGAGTTCCGCACCGCGCTGGGGCGGGTCGCCGTCGGGGACGAGATCAGCCTCGCCCAGGACGTGGGATGGGACGACGTGCGGAGCCTGCGGGACGCCTGGAAGGGCAAGCTGATCGTGAAGGGCGTGCTGCGCGCCGACGACGCGGAGAAGGCGGCCGAGCTGGGGGTGGACGGAATCGTCGTTTCCAACCACGGCGCGCGCAACCTGGACCACGCCATCCACCCCGTGCGCTGCCTCGCGGACATCGCCGAGCGGGTCGGCGACCGGATGACCGTCCTGGCCGACAGCGGGGTGCGGCGCGGCAGCCATGCCGCCGGCTATCTGGGGCTCGGAGCCCAGGGCGTGCTGCTCGGCCGCGCCGTCCTTTATGGGCTGGCCACCGGCGGTGCCGCGGGGGCGCAGGCGGTGCTGGAGATGGTCCGGCGCGAGCTTCTCACCACCATGGGCTTCCTCGGCGCCCCGACCGTGGCCGACATCGCGGGGACCGTGGAACGGCCACGTTGACGTGTGCTGACGTGCCATTTTTATCGTATCGTACTTTTTTGTCCATGATACGATTTGTTGTTGCAGCGAAGTGAAAAATGATGTGACATCTTGGTCATCGGATGTGAACGGGGCCGGTCTGAAGGTCCCATAAGCGACGCTTCCATCGCTCCGTTCGCTCCGGCACGGCCCAGCATGGTGATGAGACGCGTCACGCAGGGTGTGGGTTCAGGCACGGATTTCCGGCGGCGCGCCGGTCTTTGTCGATTTCATCGAACTCTTTTCGTCGCGCTTTTTTCCGATCGTCCCAATCCGGCTTCCCGCATCGCGGGGGCAAGGCCGCCCTGCGGCCGCGCCGACCCGCTGCAAACGCCACACGATTCAAACGCCACGCTTGAGAAATCCGAGGACCCCATGGCACTCACCCATTCGGAGATCGGCGGCCTGTTCAGCGCCATCGTCACGCCGTTGGCGGCCGACGGCTCCGTCGACATCGCCGGCCTGAAGCGGCTGGTGCGCCACCAGCTCGACGCCGGGGCGTCCGGCGTCGTGCCGATCGGCGGCACCGGCGAGTATCCCGCCCTGTCGCGGGACGAGCGCAAGCGCGTCGTGGCCGCCTGCGTGGAGGAGGCCGGCGGCAAGCCGGTGATCCCCGGCGTGCTGTCCACCGGCTTCCAGGACGCGGTCGAGGCCGGGCGCGACTTCGCCGCCGCCGGGGCCGCCGCGGTGATGACCGTCACCCCCTATTACGCCGCCGGCACCCAGGAGGGCATGCGCGCCTATTTCCGCGCCTACCGCGACGCGGTGGACCTGCCGGTCATGCTGTACCAGATCCCGCGCCGCACCACCGTGGCGGTCACCGCCGAGGGCGTGCAGGCGATGGCGGAGGACGGCTCCATCATCGGCATGAAGTTCTCCTCCTACGACATGCCGGAATTCATCAAGACGATGAAGTACGCCGGCGACAGGATCTCGGTGCTGAGCGGCGAGGAGCCTTTGTTCGCCACCCACGTCGCGCTGGGCGCGCGGGGCGGCGTGCTGGCCTCGGCGACCATCTACCCGAGGATCTGGCTGCGCATCTTCGAACTGGCGCGCGCCGGCAAGCTCAACGAGGCGCTGGCCGAGCAGACCCGGATCGACCCGGTGGTGAATTCCATCTTCCTGGAAACCAACCCCGGCCCGCTGAAGGCCTTCATGGCGATGGCCGGCATGCCGGTCGGCGGGGTACGGCTGCCGCTGACCGCGCCGACCACCGAGACCACCGAGAAGCTCCAGGCCGTCGCCCGGCACGCGCGCGAGATCGCGCTCGCCTGACGGCCGAGGGAAGGGGCCGGGCGCCCGACCTCCCCCGGGGAGCGCCCCAACAACGCGAAGCCGCAGCAGCGGCCGGTCAACGAACACGGAATGGCCTGAAGACACGTCCGGTCGGACAGCCCGACGGACCACAAGGGAGACGGACATGGTGAATCGCAGGGAACTGGCTGGGTTTCTGGGCGCCGGCGCGGCCGTCGGCGCTTTCGGGGCCACCATGGCGGCGGGCATCGCCCCGGCCGCGGCGCAGGACGGCGGCAGCTCCTTCGACCGCGTCCTGAAGGCCAAGAAGCTGCGCATCGGCGGCGTGGCGACCGGCGCCCCCTGGATCATGAAGGACCAGACGACCGGCCAGTGGTCGGGCCAGTTCTGGGACATCGGCTCGGCGCTCGCCGCCGACATGGACGTCGGCATCGAGGTGGTCGAGACCACCTGGGGCAACGCCATCCTCGATCTCCAGGCCAACAAGATCGACGTCATGTTCGGCATGAACCCGACGCCCAAACGCGCCCTGGCCGTCGACTTCACGGTCCCGGTCTACAACAGCGCCCTGGTCGTCATCGCCAAGCCGGGCTTCGAGCCGAAGAGCTGGGCCGACATGAACAAGCCGGAGGTGAAGATTGCGGTAGACGTCGGTTCCGCCCACGATCAGGTGGCCAGCCGCCTCTGCCCGAACGCCCAGATCATCCGCTTCAAGTCGCTGGACGAGGCGACGCTGGCCGTGCGCAGCGGCCGGGCCGACGCCCAGTCGATCTTCTGGATGGGCGGCGTGCGCGCGGTGAAGCGCGACCCGTCGCTGGGCAAGGTGGTGGTGCCGCGCCCGGTCTTCGGTTCCACCTCCAACGCGGCGGTGCGGCGCGAGCCGGACAAGACCCTGCGCGACTTCGTGAACACCTGGATCGTCTACGCCCAGGGCCTGGGCCTGATCCGCGAGGCGGTGGTGAACAGCCTCGCCAAGGTGGACATCGCCATGAGCGACATCCCGGAAGGCATCACCTTCTAAAGCGAACGTCCGTTCGCTTCCGCCGACGGACCTGGGTTCCGATGACGCACGGCGGCCGGCCCCACCGGGATTCGGCCGCCGTTCCGAAGTTTTGCAAGCAGGCCCGCCATGTACACCTTCAACTTCGAGATGCTCTGGGGATACCGCTGGCTGTTCCTGAACGGCACGCTGGTCACCATCGGCCTGACGGCCGCCGTCGTCGTGCTGGGCCTGCTGCTGGGGCTGGTCGGCGGGCTGGCCCAGCTCTCGCGCTTCGCGGTGCTGCGCTGGATCTCCTGGGCCTACATCGAGCTGTTCCGCTGCACGCCGCTGCTGGTGCAGCTCCTCTGGTTCTACTACGCGCTGCCGATGCTGACCGGCATCCAGATCGACGCGATCACCGCCTCCGTCCTCACCCTGTCGCTCTACGGCGGCTCCTTCTACGCGGAGGTGATCCGCGGCGGCGTGGTCTCCATCGAGGCGGGCCAGACGGAGGCCGGGCTGGCGCTCGGCCTGACGCCGGCCAAGGTGATGCGGCGCATCGTGCTGCCCCAGGCGGTCAAGCGCATGATCCCGCCGCTGATGAACCAGTCGATCATCCAGTTCAAGAACACCTCGCTGGTCTCGGTGGTGGCGGTGCCCGATCTTCTCTACCAGGGGCAGGTCGCCGCGACGGACACCTTCCGCCCGCTGGAGGTCTACACCATCGTCGCGCTGATCTACTTCGTCGTGCTGGTCCCCCTGACGGCCATCGTGAAGCGGGGCGAGAAGCAGCTCCAGACCGGCCATTGAGGTCCGGGTCATTGATGCTCCCCCGGCGATCCAAGGCGAGAGGCCCCGTTCCATGAGCATTCCCAAAATCGAAGTCGCCGGGCTGAGGAAACAGTTTGGCGAGCTGGTCGTCCTGCGCGACATCACCCTGAAGGTCGACCCCGGCGCCGTGGTGGCGCTGATCGGCCCCTCGGGGTCGGGCAAGTCCACGCTGCTGCGCTGCCTGAATCTGCTGGTGGTGCCCAACGGCGGCCGCATCCGCATCGGCGACGACGCCTTCGACTTCGAGACGGGCAAGGCGCTGCCGAAGCCCAAGGCGCAGGCGAAGTTCCGCTCCAACACCGGGATGGTGTTCCAGCACTTCAACCTGTTCCCGCACATGACCGTGCTGGGCAACGTGATGGAGGGGCCGGTCTCCGCCAAGAAGATGCCGAAGGCGCAGGCCGAGGCGATCGGGCGCCGGCTGCTCGCCAAGGTCGGGCTGGCCGACAAGGCCGACGCCTACCCGGACCGGCTGTCCGGCGGGCAGAAGCAGCGCGTCGCCATCGCCCGCGCGCTGGCCATGGAGCCGGAGGTGATGCTGTTCGACGAGGCGACCTCCGCCCTCGACCCCGAGCTGGTGTCGGAGGTGTTGGGGGTGATGCGCGACCTCGCCGCCGAGGGCATGACGATGATCATCGTGACCCACGAAATCGCCTTCGCCCGCGAGGTCGCCGACCGCGTGATCTTCATGCGCGACGGCGTGATCGTGGAGGAGGGGCCGGCGCGCGACGTCATCGACCGGCCGCAGCAGGAGGCCACCCGCGCCTTCCTCAGCCACTTCCACACACGCGGCTGAACCCGGGGGCTGACCCGGCGTTATTCCTGTTCGGGCAGTCGGAAGGCGGCGACGGCGTCGCGGAACCCTCCGAGGAAATCCTGCGCGAGGGTGGACAGCGACCGCTGCGCCGAATGCAGCACCGCCATTTCGAAGGTGATGGCCGGCTCGAAGGGGCGGATGGCGACGCCGCGCCCCGCATACTCCTGCGCCGTGAAGGGATCGACGATGGAGATTCCCGCCCCGGCGGCGACCATGGCGCAGGCGATCATGGTGAGCTGGGTCTCCACCCGCATGGTCCGAGCGACACCGTGCTCGGCGAACATCGCGTCGATGGAATAGCGCATCAGCGTGGCGGCGCCGAGCGCGATGAAGGCCTCGCCCGCGAAGTCCTCCGGGACCAGCCGCTTGCGCGCGGCCAGGGGATGGTTGCTCGGCACCACGGCGACCGCCCGCACCCGCGGCATCCGCTCGCACAGCACCGTCGCGTGCTCCACCGCCGACTGGCCGAAGCCCAGCTCGCACTGGCCGGCGGCCACCCAATCGAGCACCTGCGGGGAGCTGCTGCCCCACAGCGACACGTCCACCCGCGGCCGCTCCTCAAGGAAACGGGCGACGAAGCGCGGCAGGAAGCCGATGGCCATCGCCGGCATGGCCGCCACCCGCAGCGTGCCCGCCCGCCGCTCCTGGAGGTCGCGCGCCGCCTGCTCGATCCGTTCCAGCCCGACGAAGGACCGCTCCACCTCCTGGTACAGCGACATCGCCTCGCTGGTCGGCGCGATGCGCGAGCCGCGCCGCTCGAACAGTGTCAGCTTCAGCGCGTATTGCAGATCGGCGATCAGGCGGCTGACCGCCGGCTGGGAGATGTTCAGAAGCTCCGCCGCCGCGGTGATCCCGCCGGTCAGCATGACGGCGCGGAACGCCTCGATCTGGCGGGGATTCAGCATTCCGGGGCGGTCCAAGCGTGTCAGATGCGTTGCAGCATAACATTCGTTTATAGACACCGCCAACAATTCGATTTGACGATTATGCCAGCGGGACGCGACGCTCCTGGGGTGCGACAAAACGCGCAACCGCTGGGAAACGAACCGGAACCGGAACAGGAGAGGGACAGATGCGAGCGTTGGTGTACGGCCTGATGGCAACCGCCGCCCTGGGATGCGGCGCCGCGCAGGCGCAGCAGAAGACCCTGTATGTCGCCGCCTACGGCGGGTCCTTCGAACAGACGATGCGCAAGGACATCATCCCGGCCTTCGAGAGCAAGACGGGCGTGAAGGTCGAGTATGTCGCCGGCAACTCCACCGACAACCTCGCCAAGCTCCAGGCCCAGAAGGGCAACCAGCAGATCGACGTGGTGATCCTGGACGACGGTCCGATGTACCAGGCGGTGGCGCTGGGCTTCTGCGCCGACATCGCCAAGGCGCCGGTCTACGACGACCTCTACGATCTGGCGAAGATCCCCTCGGGCAAGGCGGTCAGCGTCGGCGCGGTCGGCACCGGCATCGTCTACAACAAGAAGGTCTTCGACGAGAACGGCTGGGCCGCCCCCGCCTCCTGGAAGGACATCGAGGACGCCAAGTTCCGCAAGAAGCTGGTCGTCCCGCCGATCAACAACAGCTACGGCCTGCACGCGCTGGTGATGATGGCGCGGCTCGACGGCGGTGGCGAGAAGAACATCGATCCCGGCTTCAAGGCCTTCAAGGACAAGGTGAACCCGAACGTGCTCGCCTACGAGCCGTCGCCGGGCAAGATGACCGAGCTGTTCCAGAGCGGACAGGCCACCATCGCCGTCTGGGGCTCGGGCCGCGCCAAGGCGCTGGCCGACACCGGCTTCCCGGCCGCCTTTGTCTACCCCAAGGAGGGCGGCGTCGTGCTGGCCTCGGCCGCCTGCGCCATCACCGGCAGCAAGCAGGCGGCGGAGGCCCAGCAGTTCATCCAGCACATGCTGTCGCCGGAGGTGCAGACCGTGATGGCAACCGGCGCCGGCTTCGGCCCGGTCAACAAGACGGTCACCCTGACCGCCGAGCAGCAGGTGGGCATCCCCTACGGCCCCGAGCAGATGGGCAAGCTGCTGGTGGTCGACTGGGACACCATCAACGCCAACCGCGAGGCCTGGAACAAGCGCTGGACCCGCGAGATCGAGCGCTGACCGCCGCGTCCGGCCCGCACCCGCGGCGGGCCGGAATTTTCCAGGCTCCTTGGTGGGAGACGATGCCATGCCTTACCTTGTCCTCGACCGGCTGACCAAGCGGTTCGGCCCCTGGGTCGCCGTCGACAATATGTCCCTGACGGTGGAGAAGGGGGAGCTGGTCTCGCTGCTCGGCCCGTCGGGCTGCGGCAAGACCACGACGCTCCAGATGATCGCCGGCTTCCTCGATCCCAGCGCCGGGCGCGTCACGCTGGACGGCGCCGACCTGCTGGCGAAGAAGCCCAACGAGCGCGGGCTCGGCATCGTCTTCCAGAGCTACGCCCTGTTTCCTCACATGACGGCGGCGGAGAACGTCGCCTTCGGGCTGGAGATGCGCGGCATCCCGCGCGCCGACCGCGACCGGATGGTGCGCGACGCGCTCCAGCTCGTCGGGCTGGGGGCCTTCGGCGACCGCTACCCGCGGCGCATGTCCGGCGGCCAGCAGCAGCGCGTGGCGCTGGCTCGCGCCATGGTCATCAAGCCGAGCCTGCTGCTGCTCGACGAGCCGCTGTCCAACCTCGACGCCAAGATGCGCGAGGAGATGCAGATCGAGCTTCGGCGCATCCAGCGCAGCGTCGGCACCACCATGATCCTCGTCACCCACGATCAGGCGGAGGCCATGGCCCTGTCCGACCGGGTGGTCATCATGAACAAGGGCCGGGTCGAGCAGGTCGCCGCCCCGCAGGACGCCTACGACAACCCGGCCAGCGCCTTCGTCGCCAACTTCCTCGGCCGCACCAACCTGCTCCAGGGCGTGGTGCGCCGCGACGGCGCCGGGCGGCGCATCGACGTGGCCGGCACGGCGTGGCCGGTCGCGGCGGAACTGCCGGACGGCCCCGGCCTGCTGACCGTGCGGCCGGAGAAGGTCCGCTTCGTGGACGGCGGCGGCGTGCCGGGGCTCGTCCGGGCGCGGGTCTTCCAGGGAACCCAATGGCTGTTCGAAATCCGCACGGAAGCCGGCGACCTGACGGTGATCCGCCAGCACGACGGCCAGACCCTGCCGGCCGAGAACGAGCCGGTCATGCTCGGCTGGCGGGCGGAGGACATGCGCGTGATGGCGGGTGAGGCATGACCGCCGTGGACGCTCACAAATCATTGATCGATTCTCCAGACGCAGCGGCCGATTCCGCACCGCCGCCGCGGCCGGAGCGCCGCCCGCTGGCGCCCTATCTGCTCAGCCTGCCGGCGCTGGCGCTGTTCGCGGTGCTGCTTCTGGTGCCGCTGGTCATGACCGGGCTCCTGTCGCTGAACAGCTTCGGATTCTACACGGGCATCCAGGACGTTTGGCAGCTCGGCAACTACATCGACATCGTCACCGACGACTATTTCCACGAAATCTTCCTGCGCACCTTCCGCATCGCCGTGGTGGTGACCCTGCTCTGCGCCGTGCTCGGCGCGCCGGAGGCCTACATCCTGCGCCGCATGCGGTCGCCCTGGCGCGGCCTGTGCCTGCTGATCGTCCTGGGGCCGCTGCTGATCTCGGTGGTGTCGCGCACGCTCGGCTGGGCGCTGCTGTTCGGCTCCACCGGCATCATCAACACGGCGCTGATGGCGGTCGGGCTGATCGCGACGCCGATCGAGTTCATGTACACCGAAACCGGCGTCATCATCGCCCTGACCCACGTGCTGGTGCCCTTCATGGTGCTGTCGGTCTGGGCGTCGCTGCAGCGCCTCGACCCGCAGGTGGAGAACGCCGCGCTGTCGCTGGGGGCCAAGCCCTTCACCGTGCTGCGCCGGGTGGTGCTGCCGCAGGTGGTGCCGGGCATCCTGTCGGGCTCGATCATCGTCTTCGCGCTGGCCGCCAGCGCCTTCGCCACCCCGGCGATCATCGGCGGGCGGCGGCTGAAGGTGGCGGCGACGCTGGCCTACGACGAGTTCCTGAACACGCTGAACTGGCCGCTGGGCGCCGCCATCGCGATCCTCCTGCTGCTCGCCAACATCGTCATCATCGTCGGCTGCAACCGGCTGGTCGAACGTCGCTACAAGCAGGTGTTCGAATGAACCGCAACGGCCCCGTCGCCCTGGTCTTCCACACGCTGTTCCTGGCCTTCCTGCTGGCGCCGATCCTGGTCGTCTGCGTGGTCGCCTTCACCTCGCAGGGCTATCTGTCGCTGCCGACCGAGGGGCTGTCGCTGCGCTGGTTCAAGGCCATCGGCGACAATCCGGAATTCGCGCGGGCCTTCCGCGACAGCCTGCTGCTGGGGGCGGTCAGCTCCACCATCGCGGTGGCCTTCTCGGTCCCGGCGGC
Source organism: Azospirillum brasilense (assembly GCF_007827815.1). Lineage (GTDB taxonomy): Bacteria > Pseudomonadota > Alphaproteobacteria > Azospirillales > Azospirillaceae > Azospirillum > Azospirillum brasilense_C. Next base: position 172,957 of record NZ_VITH01000006.1, on the reverse strand, counting down.
GCTGGCCATCGCCCGCCACCAGTTCCGCGGGCGCGAGGCGATCACGGCGCTGTTCCTGTCGCCGCTGATGGTGCCGCACATCGTGTTGGGCATCGCCTTCCTGCGCTTCTTCACGCAGATCGGGCTGGGCGGGACCTTCGCCGGGCTGGTGCTGAGCCATGTGGTCATCATCCTGCCCTTCGCGCTGCGGCTGATCCTGGCGGCCTCCACCGGCATGGACCGCTCCATCGAGAACGCCGCGGCCTCGCTCGGCGCCACCTCCTGGACGACCTTCCGGCGGGTGACGTTGCCGCTGATCCTGCCGGGCGTGGCGAGCGGCTGGGTGCTGGCCTTCATCAACAGCTTCGACGAGGTGACGATGACCGTCTTCATCGCCTCGCCCGAGACGACGACACTGCCGGTGCGTCTCTTCCTCTACATCCAGGACAACATCGACCCCCTGGTCGCCGCGGTGTCCGCCTCGCTGATCTTCATGACGGTGGCGGCGATGCTGGTGCTCGACCGGCTCTACGGGCTTGAGCGGCTGCTGGTCGGCCGCGGACAGGAGTGAGCGTCACCATGACCGAGTTAACGAGGTCCGACTGCGACGTCGCCGTGATCGGCGGCGGGCTGGTCGGGTCGGCCATCGCCTGGGGTCTCGCCCAGCAGGGGCAGACGGTCGCCGTCCTCGACGAGGGGGACGTGGCCGTCCGCCCGTCGCGCGGCAACTTCGCCCTGGTCTGGGTGCAGGGCAAGGGGCTGGGGCTGCCGGAATACGCCGGCTGGACCAAGATGTCCTCCGACACGTGGACCGGTTTCGCCGAGCGGCTTCAGGAGCAGACCGGGATCGACGTGTGCTACCGCCGGCCGGGCGGCTTCCTGCCCCTGCTGTCGGAGGAGGAGATGGAGCGGCGCGCCGGCCAGCTCCGCCGCCTGCACAACCAGCCGAACGTCGTCCGCTACGACTACGAGATGATGGACCGCGCCGCCGTGGCGAAGGAGATGCCCTTCATCGGCAAGGACGTGGTCGGGGCGAGCTACTGCCCGCTCGACGGCCATTGCAACTCGCTGAAGCTGCTGCGCGCCCTGCACACGGGGATGAGCCTCTCCGGGGTCTCCTACATGCCGCACCACCGGGTGGAGCGGATCGAGCCGCGCAACGGCGGATTCCGCATGGTCACCGCCTCGGGCGACGAGGTCCGGGCGGGCAAGGTGGTCATCGCCGCCGGGCACGACGCCCGCCGTCTGGCCCCGATGGTCGGGCTGGACGCCCCGGTGCGGCCGGAGCGCGGGCACATCATCGTGACGGAGAAGACCGCCCCCTTCCTGAAGTTTCCGGTCGGCTTCATCCGCCAGACCGACGAGGGCGGCGTGATGATCGGCGACAGCTTCGAGGACGTCGGACTCGACACCACGGTGCGCAATGGCGTCACCTCGACCATCGCCGACCGCGCGCTGCGCATCTTCCCGCTGCTCGGCAAGCTGAACGTGGTGCGGACCTGGGCGGCGCTGCGCGTGCTGACCCCGGACGGCTTCCCGATCTACGAGCAGTCCACCACCATGCCCGGCGCCTTCGTCGCCACCTGCCACAGCGGCGTGACGCTCGCCGCCAACCACGCGCTGGCGCTGGCGCCGCACATCGCCGCCGGCACCCTGCCCGACGAATTCTCGGCCTTCAGCGCCCGGAGGTTCCATGTTCCAGCGGTTGCCTGACGCGGGCGGAGAGCGCGTCTCCTTCACCATCGACGGCCGCCCGGCCGAGGCGCTGTCCGTCGACAGCGTCGCCGCCGCCCTGATCGCCAACGGGGTCGGCGCCTGCCGGACCACCCCGGTGTCCGGTGCGCCGCGCGGTCCCTACTGCATGATGGGCGTGTGCTTCGACTGTCTGGTGACCATCGACGGCACCGGCAACCAGCAGGGCTGCCAGATCCGCGTCCGCCCCGGCATGCGGGTGGAGACCCAGAACGGCAAGCGGGAGATCGACCGGTGACCGACCTGAAGCCTCGTTACGATCTGGCGGTGATCGGCGCCGGCCCGGCCGGCCTCGCCGCCGCCACGCTGGCCGCCAAGCGCGGCCTGTCCACCGTCCTGCTCGACGAGCAGGCGGCCCCCGGCGGCCAGATCTACCGCGCCATCACCCGCTCGCCGGTGAAGAATCCCAGCGTGCTCGGGACCGACTACTGGCACGGCGCCGATCTGGTCGGGCCGTTCCGCGACAGCGGCGCCGATTACCTGCCCGGTGCGGCGGTGTGGAGCGTCTCGCGCACGCTCGACATCGGCCTGTCGCGCGACGGTGCGGCGCGAATCCTGCCGGCGCGGCACGTCATCCTGGCGACCGGCGCGCTGGAGCGGCCCTTCGCGGTTCCCGGCTGGACGCTGCCCGGCGTGATGGGGGCGGGGGCGGCGCAGATCCTGCTGAAGACCTCCGGCCTCATCGCCTCGGGCAACGTGGTCATGGCCGGCAGCGGACCGCTGCTCTGGCTGCTCGCCTGGCAGTATCTGCGGGCCGGGGCGCGCATCGACGCGATCCTCGACACCACGCCGCGGGAGAACTGGCGGCGGGCCATGCCGCTCCTGCCGGCCTTCGCCCGCTCCGGCTATGTCGGCAAGGGGCTGAAGCTGCTGCTGGAGGTCCGCCGCAAGGTCAAGGTGATCGGCAACGTCTCCGCCTTGCGCGCCGAAGGCGACGGGCGCGTGCAGACGGTCGTTTATCGCCAGGGCGACGGTGCCGAGCAGCGCCTTCCGGCCGACACGCTCCTGCTGCATCACGGGGTGATCCCCAACATCAACCTCGCCAACGCCATCGGCTGCGCCCAGTCCTGGGACGAGGCGCAGCGCTGCTGGGTGCCGGACGTCGACGGCTGGGGCGCCACGTCGGTGGAGGGAGTCGCCATCGCCGGCGACGGGGCCGGCATCGGCGGCGCGCTGGCGGCGGAGCACCGCGGCCGGCTGACGGCGCTGGACGCCCTGCACCGGCTGGGCGCGATCGACCGCGCCACCCGCGACCGCGACGCCGCCCCGCACCGCGAGGCGCTGGACCGGGCGCTGCGCGGCCGCGACTTCCTCGACGCGCTCTACCGGCCGGGCCGGGAGTTCCGCGTCCCCGCCGACGAGACCATCGTCTGCCGCTGCGAGGAGGTGACGGCGGGGCAGGTGCGCGACGCCGTGAAGCTGGGCGTCAGCGGGCCGAACCAGACCAAGTCCTTCCTGCGCTGCGGCATGGGGCCGTGCCAGGGGCGGCTGTGCGGCCCGACCGTGGTCGAGGTCATCGCCGACGCCCGCGGCGTCTCCCCGGCGGAGGTCGGCTATTACCGGCTGCGCCCGCCGGTGAAGCCGATCACGCTGGCCGAACTCGCCTCGCTGCCCAAGGCCGAGGACGAGGTGGCCGCCGTGATGCACCACTGACCGGGCAGGGGGACGCCATGGCGGAGCCGGACGTCATCATCGTCGGGGGCGGCCTGCACGGCTGCTCCACCGCGCTGCACCTCGCCCTGCGCGGGGTGCGGGCGCTGGTGCTGGAGAAGGACCACATCGGCCGCCACGCCTCCGGCGTGAACGCCGGCGGGGTGCGCCAGCTCGGCCGCCGCGCCGCGGAGGTGCCGCTGTCCGTCGCCTCGATGGCGCTGTGGCACGGCATCCGCGACCTCGTGGACGACGACTGCGGCTTCGAAAGCCACGGCCAGCTCAAGGTCGCGGAGACCGAGGCGGAGCTTGAGTCCTGCCGGGAGCGGGCGGCCCAGCTCACGGCACTCGGCTTCACGCACGAGGAGGTGGTGGATCAGGCGGAGCTGCGCCGCCTCGTCCCGTCCATCGCGGAGCATTGCCTCGGCGCCCTGGTGTCGCGACGCGACGGGGCGGCCATCCCCTACCGCACGACCTTCGCCTTCAAGCGCAAGGCGGAGAGCCTGGGTGCGCGCTTCCACGAGGGGGCGGCGGTGGCGCGGGTCGCCCGCTCGGGCCGCAATTGGCGGGTGGAGACGGCGGACGGCGTGGCGCACGAGGCGCCGGTGCTGGTCAACTGCGCCGGGGCCTGGGCCGACCGCTTGGCCGCCCAGCTCGGCGAGCCGGTGCCGCTGGAGGTCATCGCGCCCATGCTGATGATCACCGCCCGCGTGCCCCCCTTCCTGAAGCCGGTGGTCGGGGCGACGGGCCGCACCCTGTCCTTCAAGCAGTTTCCCAACGGGACCGTGCTGATCGGCGGCGGGCTGTTGGGCCGGGCCTACCGCGACGAGAACCGGACGGACCTGGACTTCGCCAAGGTCACCACCAACGCCCGCACGGTCTGGGACCTGTTCCCGATCATGCGCAGCGCCACCATCGTCCGCGCCTGGGCGGGGATCGAGGCGCGGATGCCCGACGACATCCCGGTGATCGGCCCCAGCGGCACGGAGGAGGGGGTGTTCCACGCCTTCGGCTTCTCCGCCCACGGCTTCCAGCTCGGCCCCATCGTCGGGCGGATCACCGCCGACCTGATCACCCGCGGGGCGAGCGACCTGCCCGTCGACGCCTTCCGCATCCAGCGATTCCGCCACACGGCGGCCGCCGCGTGACCGCTCCGGCGGAGCGGCCTTTTCAGGAGACCCACGTTTTGACGATTCAGCGTTTCGATTGCGGCCCGCGGATGAGCGAGATGGTCGTTCACAACGGTACCGTCTATCTGTGCGGCCAGATTGCCGATTTCGAGGCCATGGGCGGCGTCACCCACGACGTGACGGCGCAGACCCGCGACGTGCTGCGCCAGATCGACGTTCTGCTGGAGCGCGCCGGCACCGACAAGAGCCGGCTGCTCACCGCCACCGTCTATCTCGCCGACATGGCCGGCTTCGCGGCGATGAACGCGGCGTGGGACGCCTGGGTGGACCGCGCCAACGCCCCGGCCCGCGCGACCGTCGAGGCCAAGCTCGCCGACCCCGACCTGCTGGTCGAGATCCAGGTGATCGCCGCTCTCTGACCGGCCCTTACCGACCCACCAAACCGGAGTTTTTCATGAAACGTCTGGCCCTTGGGCTGGCGATGAGCCTGTGCGCCCTCGTGGCGGCCGTCCCTACGGCCTCGCGCGCCGACGGTCCGCCCCTGCGCATCGCGACGGAGGGCGCCTACCCGCCCTTCAACATGACCGCCCCCGACGGCACGCTCGGCGGGCTGGAGGTGGAGCTGGCCAACGCGCTGTGCGAGCGCATGAAGCGGCGCTGCACCCTGGTCGCCCAGGATTGGGACGGCATCATCCCCGGGCTGCTGTCGCGCCGCTACGACGCGATCATGGCGACCATGAACATCACGCCGGAGCGCGCGAAGGCCATCGCCTTCTCCGTCCCCTACATGGTCGTGCCGGCCTATTTCGTGGCGGCCACCGGCGGCGGCATCGATGGAACCGAGGCCACCCTGTCCGGCAAGTCGGTCGGCGCCCAGACCTCGACCACCCATTACCGCTACGTCGAGAAGCACTTCGGCAAGACCGTCTCGCTGAAGAACTACGACACCGCGTCGAATCTGCTGGCCGACCTGAAGAGCGGGCGCATCGACGCCGCCATCACCACCGGCGCCACCGCGTCCGACTGGGTGAAGGGCGACGCCTCGAAGGCGCTCCAACTCGTCGGCAAGCCGCTGGTCGACGCCGAGGTGTTCGGCCCCGGCGTGGGCGTCGGCCTGCGCAAGGAGGACGCGGACCTCAAGGCCGCCTTCGACGCCGCGATCGCGTCGGTCGTCCAGGACGGCACGCTGGCCCGCATCGCCGCCAAGTACGTCGACTTCACCGTCACCCCCTGAAAACCAAGCCCTGACCAACAACCGTACCGATACCAACCAAAACCGGGAGAGTTCTCGTGATCAAGCGCGTTGAGAAGACCAAGATCATGCACCGCGTCGTCGTCAGCAACGGCATCGCCTTCCTCGGCGGCATCATCGCCGACGACGTCAGCGTCGGCATGCGGGAGCAGACCGCCCAGATCTGCCGGAAGCTCGACGCCGTGCTCGCCATGGCCGGCACGGACAAGACCAAGCTGCTGTCCGCCCAGCTCTTCATCACCGACATGAAGGCCAAGGACGGCATGAACGCCGCGTGGCTGGAGTGGCTGAACGGCGACGATCTGCCGGCCCGCGCCACCATCGGGGTGGCCGACCTGGGCGACCCGTCGATCCTGATCGAGGTCGTGGTGACGGCCGCCGTCTAACCACACCCTGAAACGAACGGGGGCGCCCGGCACCGTCATGGTGCGGCGGGCGCCCCCGGTCAACGAGCCCGACCCTGATCGGCGGCCGGCCTCACGCCATGTCCTCACGCCATGTGGCGGAGGACTTCGTTGCTGCCGCGCCAGATCATGTCGAGCGCAACGTAGGAGATGATGGCGAGGCCGACCCAGCCGATCCAGCGATGCTTGTGCAGCACATGCGCGATCATGTTGGCGGCAGCCCCCATCAGGACGACCGACAGGACCAGACCGATCACCAGGATGGTCGGGTGCTCCTTGGCCGCACCGGCCACCGCCAGAACGTTGTCGAGCGACATCGACACGTCGGCCACCACGATCTGCCAGATGGCAGCACCAAAGGTGGTCGCTCCGGCCGCCGCGACGGCGGCGTTGCCCGCCACACCGGCGGTGACGGTGCCCGAGGAGGGGTCGGGCGCGTCCATCGCCTCGTCGGGGGCGATCTCGTCGGCGCCGTGGCTGCGCAGTTCGCGGAACATCTTCCAGCACACCCACAGCAGCAGGACGCCGCCCGCCAGGGTCAGGCCGATGATGGCGAGGAGCTGGGTGGTGATGAGGGCGAAGAACACGCGCAGCCCCATGGCGGCGGCGATTCCCCAGAAGATGACCTTACGGCGCTGGGCCAGCGGCACCGCCGCCGCGGCCATGCCGACCACGATGGCGTTGTCGCCGGCCAGAACAAGGTCGATGGCAACGACTTGGAGCAGCGCGGCGAGCGCTTCGGCTGTGAACAGATCGGTCATGCGGTGCCTTCCTCTAGCATAGTGCAAGAGAGCAGCACCCACGGGCGGGACCAGGCACACGGCAGAAACGCTGCCGGCAGGGGCGGGCGGGCGGGGGCCACTCTGAATGTCTCCAGTCCGACATCACAGTTCAGGGAACTGTCAGAGGGGCCCGGCCTGGTAAGCCGGTCTTTATACCAACACGCCGGATTCCACCACTTCGGTTTCGCCGGGGCGGCCATGCGATCCTGTGCGGGGTGGGGCGGCACGCCCTTGGACGTGGGCGTGCCGCTCGGCCCGGTCAGAGAGGCAGGCTGCCGACCGGCGTGCCGTCCGCCGCCTCGATGGACAGGGAGGTCCAGCGCGGCGCCCGCCCGCCGCTGCGGCTCACCGACAGCGCGGCCGCGTCCGTGCCGGTGAGGGTCAGCAGGCAGACGGACTCGTCGCGGCATACGCTTTCCCCGTCGTCGTCGAACAGGGTCAGCGGGGCGTAGCCCTCCGGTCCGGGGAAGCAGCGGACGGTCAGCGGACCCTCGGCCCAGGACGGGGCGGGGCCGAGCGGCAGCAGCGTGCCGGCCCGGACGAAGGCCGGGGACACGCCCAGCGGCGCCGCCACGGTGACTCGCCCGCCGCCGTCGTAACGCTTGCCGTCGCGCAGATCGTACCAGCCGCCGGGCACCGCCGGCAGCCAGACCTCCAGCTCCGTCCGGCCGGGGTCGAGGACCGGGGCGACCAACAGCCGGTCGCCGACCATGGTGCTGTCCTCCTCCCCGTAGGCCCCGGGCTGGTCGGGGAAGTCGTAGAACAGTGGCCGCATCACCGGCTCGTAGTCGCGGTGCGCCCGCCACAGCAGCGTGTAGAGCAGCGGCACCAGCCGCTCCCGCCAGTCCAGCGCGGCCTTCACCTGGGGCAGCAGCTCCGGGTAGGTCCAGGGCTCGGTGACGCTGCCGTCGTCGTTCCAGGAATGGATGGTGAAGCGCGGCCACCAGACCGCCTGCTCGATCCAGCGCATGAGCAGCTCCGGCTCCGGCCGGGGACCGGCAAAGCCGCCGACGTCGTGGCCGTAGTCGAACAGGCCCGACAGGCTGAAGCCGTGCCCCATCCGCAGGTTCCAGCGCAGCGTCTTCCAGCTCGTCCGGTTGTCGCCCGACCAAGTCTGCACATAGCGTTGGAGGCCCGGCCCGCCGGAGCGCGAGATCAGGTAGGGGCGCTTGTCCGGCGCGTGGGCCACCTGGGCCAGATGCGAGGCGCGGATCATCAGGTGCGTCTGCACCGGGCGCAGCGTCGCCATCGTGCCGCCATGGCCGTTGACGTCGCAGACCGCCGCGTCGTCCCAGATCTCGAACTCGTTGTTGTCGTTCCAGGTCGAGCCGATGCCGCGCTCCAGCAACTCCTTCGTGACGTTCGCCATCCACCAGCGCGTGGTCGCCGGGTTGGTGAAGTCGAGGTAGGCGCCGTCGCCGCCCCAGAACTGGGTGGTCTGCGGGCGGTCCGGGGCGTCGCTGTCGCGCACGAAGCCGCCGAAGCCCTGGACCTCGGCGAATTTCGGGTGGTCGTCAAGCAGCGCCGGCTTGATGTTGGCGACGAGATGGACGCCGGCCTCGGCGAACTTGGCGGTGACCGCCTCCGGCTCGGGGAACTTGTCGCGGTTCCAGTGGAAGACGTAGCGCTTGTCGCCGATCATCGTGTAGCCGGACGACATCTGGAACGACCCGCAGGGCAGATCGTGCTCCTTCAGCGCGTCGAGGAATCCGAGCAGCCGCACCCCGGCGTCCGGCGCGTCGGTGTACTGCATGGTCGAGCCGGAGTAGCTGATCGCCCAGCGCGGCCGGAAGGAGGTGCGGCCGGTCAGGGCGGTGAAGTTCGCCACGACCTGCGCAACGCTCGGCCCGAACAGGACGTAGCCGTCGAGATCGCCGTCCGAGGCCTCGAACCGGATGAAGTCGCCGTGGTAGGCGTCGATGGTCTGGCCGAGGTCGAAGTGGCCGCGCGACAGGTTGTCGTAGAAGACGCCGACCGCCGCCCCGCCGCGCTCCGGCCGCACGCTGAGGCAGAAAGGAATGTGCTTGTAGAGCGGGTCGCTGGTCTCCGCGTCGTAGCCGAGCGCGTCGGTCGTCCCCATGGCGAGGCGCCGGCCGCGCTTGTCGGTGCCGCCGCTCTTGTCGCCGAAGCCGTGGTAGCGCTCCCCGGCGTGGCTGACCAGATGGTGGGCGAAGCGGGGGGAGCGGTCGTCGAACAGGTAGGGCTGGGTCGGCCGGTCGGCCAGGACGAGGCGCCAGCCGTCGCCCTCCGCCGCCGGCTCGTACCAGCGCAGCGCCAGGGGGGCGCGCTGGACGACGACGCGCCAGCCGGGGGTGGTGATCGTGACGCTGTCGGCGCTTTCCTCAATCGCCGCCGGGGTGCCGGGGAAGCCGGTCAGGTCGCGGCGGTCCCGCCCGTCGATGGGGTCGGCCAGCGCGGGGTCGGTCTGGCCCGACAGCTCGGGCGCCAGCGACCAGGTGCGCGGGGCGCGCAGCCCGTTCGGCCGCTCGATGAGGACGCGCGCCAGCGCGGGCCCCAGCGGGAACAGGGTCAGGCGGTAGCCGCGGTCGAGGTCGAAGGCGATCCCCTGGGGGCCGGCTTGCGCCCCGTCGCGGGACGGGGCGGGCGCAACGAGGGAGGCGCCGGTCAGCGTGCGCATGGCGCGTGAACTCCTGACGTCATGAGACCTGAAATTGGAAGGCCGGTTCCTGAGGGCAGGGCGCGGCTTACTTGATGAGGCCGAACAGGCTGGGCAGCCAGAGCGACAGGCCGGGCACGTAGGTGACCACCAGCAGCGCCGCGGTGCTCCAGGCGAAGAGCGGGATCAGCGGCCGGATCACCTGCTCGATCGACACGCGCGCCACGGCGCAGCCGATGAACAGGGCGCTGCCGGTCGGCGGCGAGACGATGCCGAGCGACAGGTTGAACACCAGGATCACCCCGAAATGCACCGGGTCCACCCCCAGCTCCACCAGCACCGGCAGGAAGATCGGCGTGAAGATCAGGATGCCCGGCGTGATGTCCAGGAAGGTGCCCATCAGCAGCAGAACGATGTTGACCAGCAGCAGGGCGATGATCCAGTTGCCGGACACCGACTGCACCCAGTCGCCGATGATCTGCGGGATCTCGGCCAGCGACATCACATAGGCCATCGCCATGGAGGTGCCGACCATCAGCGCCACCACCGCCGTCGCCACGATGGTGTCGATCAGGATCTGCATGATGTCGTCCAGCGACAGCTCCCGGTAGGCGAGCGCCAGGGCGAGCGCGTAGACGACGGCGATGGCCGATCCCTCGGTCGCGGTGAAGATGCCGCCGACGATGCCGCCGATCACCACCACGATCAGCCCGAGGCTGGGCAGGGCGGACAGCATGGCGCGCGAGGACTGGGACAGGGTCGGGGAGGGCAGGCGGGCGTAGCCGCGCTTCTTCGCCATGATCCAGGCTGGGATCATCACCGACAGGCCGAGCAGGATGCCCGGCAGGTAGCCGGCCACGAACAGCGCCGCGATGGAGGTGCCGCCCGACACCAGCGAATAGACGATGAAGGCGCCCGACGGCGGGATCAGCAGCCCGGTGATGCAGGAGGAGATGTTGACCGCCGCGGTGTAGCTGCGGTCGTAGCCGGCTTTGTCCATCGACGGCTGCATGGTGCCGCCGATGGCCGAGGCGGCGGCCACCGCCGACCCCGACACGCAGCCGAACATCATGTTGGCGAGGATGGTGATCTGCGCCAGCGGTCCGGGCATCCAGCCGACGAAGACCTTGGCGCAGTCGATCAGGCGGCGGGCGATGCCGCCGCGGTTCATGATCGAGCCGGCCATGAAGAAGAAGGGGATCGCCAGCAGCGCGAAGCTGTCCAGGCCGGTGGCGATGCGCTGCGCCGTCACCGAGATCGCCGGCAGCGGCGGCATGATGGTCAGCAGCGCCGTGATCGAGGCGAGTCCGGTGGCGTAGGAGATGGGCACGCCGAAGGCCAGAAAGGCGACGAAGGCGGCGCTGAGGACGAGGGCGGGGGAGAAGTCCATGGCTGCGTTTCCGCGACGGAAGGGGTGGGCGTCATACCGACGGCACCTGAAGGCGCCGCCGGCATGACCCTCTCGATCAATGCCAAGGCATTGATCTGCCGGGTTTCACGGCTGGAAAATGATGGAAGTGATCATTTTCCAGCCGTATCAGTCGAGCGAGACGGCGTGGCTGGTCACGCCCGGCCCTTCGCGCAGGCTCTCCAGCAGGGCGATGACCATGTAGATCAGGGTCAGCACGCCGGAGAGCGGGATCACCGCGTAGACCATCCACATCGGCAGCTGGAGCGCCGGCGTGACCTGACCGAGCGTGCGCGCCTTGTCCACCAGCAGCCAGCCGCCGCCGCACAGGATCGTCACCGTGAACAGGGCGACCAGCGCCGCGATGGCGATCTCGACGCCGCACCGCGGCCTGGCCGGCAGAAGGTCCACCAGCCCGGTGATGGCGATGTGCCCGCGCTTGCCCAGCACATAGGCCGAGCCGAGCAGGCTGACCCAGATGAAGGCGAAGCGGGCGATCTCGTCCGTCGCCGACGTCGAGACGTTGAGCGCGTAGCGGGCGACGACCTGCCACACCACGCAGCCCAGCATGGCGACCGTCAGCGGGATCGTGATGGCGAGCACGAGGCGGTCGAGCGTGCGGTGGATGGTGTCCAGCATGGGGGCGCTCCTCGGTTTCGACGCGGCGGGCGGGCGGGGTGGGGGCTTACTTGACCGCCTGGATGCGGTCGGCGAGCGTGGCCAGCGCCGGGGTCGACTTCAGGTCGTCGTACATGGGCTGCACGACCTGGCGGTAGGCGGCCTTGTCGGCGTCGACGAACTTGACGCCCATCTTCGCCGCCTCGCCCTCGGCCTTCTCCAGCTCGGCCGTCCAACGGGCGTTGTGGGCCTTGGCGCTGTCGCGGGCGGCTTGGCGCAGAAGCTCCTGCTGCTCCGGCTTCAGGCGGTCCAGCGTCGCGGTGGCGACCAGCACCACGTCGGGGACGCGGGTGTGCTCGTCGCGGGTGTAGACCTTCATCACCTCGCCGTGGCGGGCCAGGGACAGGGCGGTCACGTTGTTCTCCGCCCCGTCGACGACGCCCGACTGCAGGGCCGTGTAGACCTCGCCCCAGGCCAGCGGGGTGGCGGTGGCGCCCAGCAGGTTGATCATGCGGGTGGCGATCGGGCCGGGCTGGACGCGGACCTTCAGGCCCTTCAGATCCTCCGGCTTGGCCAGCGGCTTGTTGGCGTAGAAGCTGCGCGTGCCGTTGTCGTAGTAGGCGAGGCCGACGAAGGCCTTGGCGCGGCTGGAGGCCAGGATCTCATCGCCAACCGCGCCCTCGACCACCTTGAAGAAATGGTCGTTGTCGCGGAACAGGAAGGGCATGTCGTAGACGCCGAAGCTCGGCTCGAAGGCGGCGAGCGGCGAGGCGTTGGCGTGCACGAGGTCGAGCGCGCCGTTCTGCATCTGCTCGATCAGTTCGCGCTGCTGGCCGAGCTGGCCGGCGGGGAACACCTTGATGTCCAGCTCGCCCTTGCTGCGCTCGCGCACCAGCTTGGCGAACTCGTCCAGCGAAACGTCCACCGGGTGGCCCTTGGCCAGCCCATGGCCGAGGCGCAGCGTGGTCTTGGCGGCGGCCGGCCCGGCGAGGGAGAGGCCCACGACGGCGGCGGCGAGAAGAGCGGCGTGACGACGGTTCAACGCGAACATGACGGTTCCTCCGGTTATCGTGATTTGGCTGAATCGGTGCGCGGCGATGCGGGCGCTTCGGCGTCGGCCATCGCCCGGTAATGATCCGCAAGGACGGCGAAGGCGCGCTTGCGGGTGGTCTTGTCCTCGGCGATCAGCCCCTTGCGGTTCCAGCCGCGCTGGAAGGCGGTCTGCCGCCGCTCGGTGCGGAAGTCGTAGAGGACCCAGGGCGTCATCCCGCGCACGTAGGATGCGGTGGCGAGGATGGCGAGCTGTTCGCGGTAGACCGCCTCCTGGCAGTCCTCGGTGAAGAGCTGGCGCGGGCCGCCGCGCAAGCCCGCCACCGCGTCGGCGCCGAATTCGGAGATGATGACCGGCTTTCCGGGGGCGGAGTTGGCGAGCAGACGGCGCAGCCCGTCGAAGGAGGGCTCGTACCAGCCGAAATACTCGTTGAGGCCGATCACGTCGAGATGGTCGGCCAGCCGGTCGGCGATGGCGAAGCGCTCGCGGTCGATCAGGCAGGCCGCGGTCACCAGCCGCGTCGGGTCCAGTTGGCGGGCCAGCGCGGCCAGCCGCGCCATGAAGGACAGGCGGGCGTCGGTGTCGGCGTTCTCGTTGCCGACGCCCCACAGGATCGTGCTGACCCGGTTGCGGTCGCGGGCGATCAGCTCGGCGAGCTGGTTCGCGGCGTCCTCGTAGGTGTCGGGGTTGGCGAAGTCGATGGCCCAGTAGACGGGAATCTCCGACCACAGCATCAGCCCGACCTCGTCGGCGATGGCCGCCGCCCGCGGGTCGTGCGGGTAGTGGGCGAGGCGCAGGAAATTGCAGCCCAGCGCCTTGGCGTCGGCAAACCGGCGGCGGATGTCCGCCTCGTCGCTGGTCTTGCCGAGCGTGAGATCGTCCTCATGGACCGAAACGCCGCGCAGCGTGACGTTGCGCCCGTTGAGGAGGATGCGCTCCCCCGCCACGGCGATCTCGCGGAAGCCGACGCGGTCGGCCACGGAATCGGCGCCGAAGCGCAGGGTGACGCCGTAGAGGCGCGGCGAGTCCGGCGACCACAGCTCCGGAGCGAGGTCGAACTCCACCCGCCCGCGCCCGGCGGTGACGGGAAGAGGGGAGGGCGGCAGCAGCCCGTCGATGGCGACGGTGGCGGTGCCGTCCACCGGGTCAGACAGCGTGACGTCCACGGCGACGCGGCCAAAGCCGCTGCCCGGCACCAGAGTCACGCCGAAGTCCCGGATGAACAGCGCCGGCAGGCGCAGCAGAGCGACGGAGCGGTAGAGGCCGCCGTAGTTGAACCAGTCGGTGTGGCGCATCGGCACCCGGTCGGCCCGGCGCGCGTTGTCGACCTGGATCTGGAGACGGTTCGGGCCGGGGCGCAGATGCCCGGTCAGCTCGACGCAGAAGGGCGTCGAGGCGCCGCGGTGCGCGCCGAGGAATTGGCCGTTGAGGAAGACGCGCGCCTCGTAGGCGGCGGCGCCGATGTGCAGGACGGTGCGTTCCCCGGCCTCGCCCGGTTGATGGTTCAGCGTGCGCGTGTACCAGGCACCGCCCTCGTAATGCCGCCACTCCGGGCGCAGCATGTTCCAGCAGGCGGGAACCGGAGCGGTCTGCCACGCGCCGTCGTCGTAATCGCGCGGAACGGTCCAGTCCGCGGCCGGCACCGGCTCGTCGGCGTACCATGTCTGGCGCAGCCCCTCGTCATGGGGGTCGATGGCGAAGCACCAGTCACCGTCCAGCGACTCGACGGCGCGTCCGGCAACGGTCACCAGAGCCGCGGCGGCCACCCGCGCGCGGGCGAAGGCGTCGGCGTAAGCTTCGTCATGCAGATGGTCGTAGGGGTCAACGACCGTGGCGCGGTCGGCGCCTTCGGCTGTCATGAGCGTCCTCTCCCTCATCTCTTCTTTTCCGCGCCCGCCTCGTGGGAGGGGCGTGGTGGGCAATTCGTCCGTCGGCCGGTGTCGATAGCGATGTCACTGCCGAGGGAAATCGATTACCCTTGCCGAAACAATAGGCGGGCGTGCATCTCTACGCAACCGGTTTTCACGCCGCCGCCCACCGCCAACCCTCTTGCGCAGACCGAGGTGCCATGCCCCCGCCAGCCGACCGCAAGCGCGCCTCGCGCACGTCGCTCACCCCGTCGCTCGCCCAGGTGGCGGCCCGCGCCGGGGTGTCGGTCGCCACCGCCTCGCGCGTCATCAACGGCGTCGCGAACAAGGCGACGGAGGAGACGGCGGAGCGGGTGAGGGCGGCGATTCGCGAGCTGGGCTACCGGCCCGGCAGCGTCGGGCGGGCGCTGCGCCGCCGGGAGAGCCGCATCGTCGGCGTGCTGGCCGCGAATCTCGCCAACCCCTCCATGGCGGCCATCGCCTCGTCCATCGAATGGTCGCTGCGCGGGGAGGGGCTGGTGATGTCGCTGTGCGACACGCATGAGCGCGCCGACGTTCAGGACGAGTACATCCGCGAGATGCGCGCCCAACTCGTCCGCGCAATGATCCTGGTGGGCGCGGTGGACAGCCCGGCGCTGGACGAGGCGCGGGCCGCCGGCGACACGCTGGTCTTCGTGAACCGCCCGGACCCCGGCGACCCGTTCTCACCCTATGTCGGACTCGACAACGCCGGTGCCGGGGCGGAGATCGCCGACCGGCTGCTGGAGCGTGGGGTGCGCCGCATCGGCGTCCTCCACGCTTCGCTGGACCGCACCGCCGGCCATTGGCGCCTGCTCGGCCTGTTCGACCGGCTGGCCGCGGCGGGGGTCGACACGGCGGCGATCCCCTGCGCGACCGGCCCGGGGTTGGACCACATCGTCGCCGGCTACCACGCCATGGGGACGATGCTGGAGCGGCCGGACCGCCCGCCGGTGATCGTCTGCCTGAGCGACCTTCTGGCTTACGGCGCCTACCGCCGCGCACGGGAGGCCGGGCTGGAGGTGCCGGGCGACGTGGCCTTCTTCGGTTTCGACGACAACCCGATCAACCCGTGGATCGCCGACTGGCTGAACTCGGTCCGCGTGCCGTCCGACGATTTCGGCCCGGCCATCGTGGGTATGCTTCACCGGCTCTGGAACGGGGAGGAGCGGCCGGACCCGCTGCTGCTGACCCACCAGCTCACCATCCGCAACCGGCGCCTGCCCGGCGAAACCGAGTCCGTCCTGCGGCGCTGAGCGGGAACAGGGGCCGTGACCCCCACGAACCGGAGAGCGTTCGTACGAAATCGATTGGTGGATGTGGCGAGAGAGTGCTCTTAGAGGCGCACATAAATCCCATAAGGCGCGTTATGGAAAATAACACGGAAAGGCGTTTCCCCGACGCTTCGGCTTTCGTCGCGGTCAATCAGCCTGTTGAGTCGTTACGGACGCGCCCACATCTGCGCGACGCCCTTGTAGTCGGCGATCACGCCATCGGCATGGACCAGCGTCAGGGTCTGGGCTTGGGCCTGCGCCACCAGCATGCGGTCGAACGGGTCCGGATGCGCCCATTCCAAACCACCCGCGCGCTCGGCGTGCACCGGGTCGATGGCCAGCGGCAGGAAACCGTTCAAGATAATGGCCGCGCTCGGCGAACCGGTGAAGGCCAGCTTTCCCTTGCTGCTTTTGATCGCAATCTCCCACACCGAGGCTGCGCTCACATGGACGCGGTTGTGCGGATTGGCGATCATGGCCCGCACCGCCGGGCTGATCGGGTCGGCGCCGGCGTCCCACCAGAGGAAGACGTGGGTGTCGAGCAGCAGGTCCATCAGCGGTCCGCCGCGTCGACCGGCCGGTCATCCTGCCCATCGTCCGGTTCACCACCGGCGAACAGCGCCTCGATCTGCGCGTCGGGCTCGTCGAAGTCCGGCGAGATCCGGATGATGCCCATCGCACGGGCGGGCTTGCGGGGCTCCGTCACCTTGGCCAGCGGAACCAGCTTGGCCATGGGGACGCCGTTCTTGGCGATCACGAATTCCTCGCCGGCCGCCGCCCGCTCGACCAGACCCGACAGGTGCGTTTTCGCGTCATAAAGGCTGATATGGCCCATGGGCTCCTCTCCTTGACCAGCTTGACCAATATGGGTCGGGCCGTCGCTTTGGTCAAGTTGGTCAGGCGCGTTCGACCGCTGCGGCCTCCCTGGGTCTCCGGAACAGCAGGAGGCGCACCAGCGTCGTCCCAATCGCTCCTTGAGCAATGGTCAGGGCGGTCACCACCGCCGCTCCGATCATGCCGAAGACCGGAATCAGGACGGCGCCGAGCAGAATGCACACCGCCAGCTGCAGCAGGTTCAGCCGGCGCAGCGCCCGCCCATGTCCCGTCATGGCCAGCAGGATGTCCTGGCAGGCCAGCAGACAATGAATCATCTGGCCCACGGCGAGGATGCGCAGCGCCGTCGCCGCGCTGCCGAAGCCCTGCCCGATCAGATCGAGCAACAGCTCCGGCGCGGCCATCATGACCGACACCATCGGCAGGCCCAGCGCCGCGACGGTCAGCATGACGCCGCGGTTCATGGCCAGCAGCCGTTGCGTCTCGCCGCGGCGATGCAGTTCAGCGTAGTTGGGCGCGGCAAAGGTGCCAATGCAGATGACGACGACCCAGACCAGCATGGAGATGCGGTTCGCCACGCTGAACGCACCGACCGAAGCCGCGTCCACGAAGACGCCCAGCGCGAGCACCGGCAGCGATGCCAGCGACACCTGCACCAGCTCGACGACGAACAGGGGACGCGCGGTGTGCCAGAGCGACGGCAGAACCTCCGCCCGGTCATTGGCAGATGCCGCGGCATCGGTGGGCACGGGCTGGTCGGTGAAACGGTGGCGGTCGCGCACGAGCAGGGCCGTCCCGACCAGGGCGCTGAGGGTCAAGCACCCGGCCAGAGCCAGGATCAGGGAATCGAGGCTGGAAATTCCCGCCAGGAGGGCGGCGAGCATCAGCACAGGCCACAGCGCGTTCTGCACGAACTGCGCGGCGATTCCCCGCTTCAACCCCGCGAGCGCCGACCCGAGGGTGATGGTCAGGGTCTGCGGCAGCAGGACCAGGGCCGACAGGCGCAGCGGCGTTTCGAGGTCCGGCGCCCCGAACAGCAGGTGGGACGCCGGTCCGGCCAGGGCATAGGCCACCACCGCGGCCAGGGTGGCGGCGAGCCCCGTGCCGATCAGGCCGGTCCGCAGGTCGCGGCCCGCCGCAAGGCCTTGGCCGATGGCCAGCTCGGCGGCGATGTGCCGCGTGATCGCCCGTTCGAGCCCCAGCCGCGCCATGGTCGAAGCCAGGCCGATCCAGGTCAGGCACAGGAAGAACAGGCCGGCATCATGGGCGCCCAGCGCGCGCGCCGCTATGATATAGAGGCCGAGCTTGCCGACGACCTCCACCCCGCGCAGCCCGAGGCCGATGCCGTAACGCCCGAGGGCACGCCATGTCTGGAGACGCATCACGCTCTGTGGGATAAAGGGTTGTTGCGGAAGCGGAAGAAATCCCGGGACGCGCGCCGACCGGCCGTGTCGGGCCGCGCGAGGAGAACAGTCGGTTGATGACCATGGCCATGACAGGGCGAGGGCACCGGAAGATCCAGGCGGCGCTGGCGTTGTGCCTTGCCGCGGCGCTGCTCGGGCAGGGCCGCCCGGCCGCCGCGCAGGATACGGAGGAATGGCGCGCCATCGACATCCGCCAGGAAATCCGCACCCATTTCGACCGTCTGCCCTATGGCTGGTGGATTCGCGAACCCGAGCTGCACCTGAACACCTACGAGGTCGAGGTCCACCTTCCCGATTGGTGGCGCGGCAACCCGACGTCGGCGGTCAACAACCTGTGTCCCGAGCGGCAGAGCCGCATCTGGAAGGTGGCGACGATCCTGACCTTGCGCCCCTTCTACCAGAAGCGGCCCTGGCCGGAGGTCGACTGCCGCCGCTGATGCCGCCGCCGATACCGCCGATACCGCCGCTGCCGCGGTCAGCTCCCGCTTGACTGCCCGAGCGCCGCGCGCAGCCGGTCGGCCACGCCGTCGCGCGCGACGAAGATGAAGTTGTTGATGTAGATCCGCCCCTTGATGCGGTGCGTGCCCGCCGCGTTGAGGGCCGAACGGGACTGGTGACGATCCGGGTCGAAGCCGTCCAGCGTGCACAGGCGTCCCGCCAGGACGAAATAGCCGCGATAGCCCAGCGGCGCCAGCCGCGCCTGCAGCGCCGCCAGTGCTCCCGGATTGTGTCGCTCCTCCGCTTCGATCAGCAGGTTCGGGCGGTCGCGCCCGATCAGGCGGAGGCCGCCGCCGACCACCGCGGACTCGTGCCCCTCCACATCGATCTTCAGGAAGCCGACCGGGCGATCGTCGTAGCCGTCCAGCGTCCGGCGCGGGACGGTGACCGCCTCCACCTCCTCGCCATGGGCGCCCACCGCCCCCGCCTCGACCGAGGCCAGGGCGGACGAGCGTGGCACATGAAGCACGATCGACCCGTCGCCATCGCTCAGCGCGCAGCCCTCCACCCGCAGCCGGCCGGACGCGATCAGCGGCGCGAACTTGCTCTCCAGCAGCCCGGCGAGCTTCGGATTCGGCTCGAAGGCGGTCACGCTGGCCGCGACCCGGCAGAGCCAGAAGGTGTAAATGCCGCTGTTGGCGCCGATGTCGTAGGCGGCTTCTCCCGGAACGCACAGGGCGGGAAGCAGGCGCAGCTCCGGTTCGGCGTAATAGGGCGCGAGCCGGTCCCGAAGCCAGGTCAGGCGACGGAACACCCGCGGGTGGCGAAGCTCGATCGCGGCTTTCAGGGAGGACAGTGTGTGGTTCATGGCGCGTGGCTCGGAGGGGCTGGGGCCGGCATCCTGGGACCCAACCAAAAGTGAGGGGTTTCGGCAAAAAGCAAATAGCTAAAAATTGAGACAAAATGCTTCAAAAGCCCAAGCACCCCATGACAGCTCTACACCGGGCGTGGTAAACCATATCGGTTAAGTGTTCGATCCACACGCTACGGTACCCATAAAAGATGCTGTCCCAACATCTGGAAAATCGCAGGCAAAGTCAATCGGCTGACCAGCTGGATGGCTCGCCGGCTCAGCAATCGCATGGCGTGCTGTTTTCAAGCGGTGTGTCGGCATTTACGCCGCGCGATCTTCTGATACTCGCTTTTTATCACAAGCGGATCATTTTGATCGTTGCCCTCCTTTCGATCATCGCCGGCCTCACCGCCGCCACCTACGCGCGCACCCGCTACTCCGCGGAAAGTCTGGTCATGATGATGATCGACCGCTCGCACGCCGGGATCAGCGACGTGGCCGGGACCCTGCCCTCCATCCTGTCGATCGACGGGCTGAAGTCGGTGGACAGCGAGATCCGCATTCTGGAAAGCCGTCGGGTGATCGAGGACACGCTGAGCGCGCTGGGCCCGGCCACCCTGTTTCCGGAGATCGCGCACCCGCGCCTCTTCGGCCTGCTGCCCGCCGACAGCCCGCAGGACCAGCTCGAGAAGGCCATCGACAAGTTCAAGCGCCGCCTTCAAGTGGAGCAGCAATCCTCCTCCAACATCGTGCGCCTCAGCTTCAGCCACGAGGACCCGGACCTCGCCGCGGACACCGTCAACGCCCTGGCCGACGCCTACCTGAAGCGTCGCCGGGCGATCTTCGACGTCCCGCGCTCGCCCTTCCTCGCCTCCGAACTGGCCCGCCACTCCGACCAGCTGAAGAGCCTTGAGGGACAGATCCAGGCGCTGAAGTCCGAATACGACATCGTCGATCTCGGGCAGGAAAGCCTGCTGGCCGCCAACCAGGTGGACAGCATCGTGCAGCGCCGCCGGCAGACCCAGGAGCGCCAAGCCGCCCTCCAGGCGGAGGTCACGGCGGCCAAGAAGCGGCTCGCCGCCCTGCCGGAGCGGGTGTTCGACTTCCGGGAGCAGAGCAACCAGACCCAGAACGACGACGATCGCAACGTTCTGCTCCGCCTGGAGCTGGAGCGCGACCGGATGGCCTCGCAGTTCCTGCCGGACTACCCGCCCCTTCAGGAGCTGGAGCGGAAGATCCGGACGGTCCGGCAGTCGATGAAGGGCGGCGACAAGCCGGTCTACAACACCACGCGCGAGGTCCGCAATCCATCCATCCCCTTCCTGAACAACCATCTGCTGACGCTGGAGATCGAGCAGGACGCGGTGGCCCGGCAGCTCGACGAGCTGAACCGCCAGCACACGGTGGCGGTGGAGAAGGTGGGGCGCCTGCGCAAGGCGGAAAGCGAGCTGCGCGACCTGGAGCGCACGCGCGGCGTGATGGAGGACATCTATCGCGACTACGCCCAGCGCACCGAGGCCGCCCGCGCCGAGGAGGAGGCCGCCAAGGTGCGCTTCTCCAACGTCCGCGTCGTGCAGCCGGCGGTGGCCCCGGCGACCGGGACGAGCATGGCGCCGAGCTTCATCATCGCCGGTCTGGTCGGCGGCATCCTGCTGGGCGGGGCGGCCGGCGTGCTGGCGACGTGGCTGCGCCAGGTCTACATCCTGCCGCACGAGATCGAGCGCGATCTGGCCGTTCCGGCCATCGCCAGCTTCACCGACACCGACGGCGAACTGGTGTCCCCCGGCGCCCAGCAGGAGCTGATCCATCTGGCCGCCCAGCTGCGCGACCACGGCCTGGACGACCAGCCGATGGCGCTGATCCAGTTCGTGACCGCCAACGACGGCGACGGCGACGCCATCGTGGCGCGCGGGCTCGCCCTGGAATTCGCCAAGGGGCGGGGCCTGCGGACCCTGGTCATCGACCTCTGCGGGGACGGCACCGGCCAATTGGCCGCGATCAACGCGGGGGCCGACGATAAGACGGACGGGGAAGCGGACGGCGGAGCCGGCGAGCGGCTGCCGACCATCGAGCCGCAGGGCACCGGCGACCTCGAAACCCTGCCCTCCGCTGTGCCTCTGCTCTGGGTGTCGCGGCAGGCGACGGGATCGGCGCTGGGCAGCCTGCGCACCCCCATCGCCCAGTCGCGCCAGATGCTGGAACGGCTGAATCAACGCTTTGACATCATTTTGATTCTGTCGCCGCCGATCGGGAACAGCCATCTTGCCCGCCGGCTGTCGCCGATGGTGGACGCGAACATCCTGGTCGCCCGCGCTGAGCACACCCGTGCGCCGGTCGCCGCCCGGATGCGCGACTCCATCCTCGCGTCCGGCGGCGACATCGTCGGCTTGGTGTTGACCGGCCGTCACTTCCACATTCCCCAGGTGATCTACCGATGGCTGTGATGCGGATGGCCGCGATGCGGGGCTTCCTGTTGGCGGCGTTGCTGGCGCTCGGCGCGTGCACCGGCCAGTCGTTGACTCCGAAGGAGGCGATGCCGGAGGGCTTTGCCCGCTGGGAGGACTCCACCCCGCCCTACCGGCTGGGTCCGGGTGACCGCTTCCAGGTCAAGTTCATGCTCGCCCCCGACATGGACGAGGAGGTGATGATCGGTCCCGACGGTTCCGCCGGGCTGCGCATGGCCGGGCAGGTCGATGCCGCGGGGCTGACGCCGGGCGAGCTGGCCAGCGTGGTCGAAACGCGCGCGCGGCGCTGGATGCGCGCGCCGCAGGTCAGCATCGGGCTGAAGGAGACTCCGTCGAACCGCGCCTACATCGGTGGCGCCGTCGCCCGCCCCGGCACCTACCTGCTGAACGGCCGCATCGGCGTGATGGAGGTGATCATGCTGGCCGGCGGCTTCGACCGCGAGGCGCGGTACGAGGAGGTGGTGCTGATCCGCCGCAACCCCGAGAACAAGCCGATGCTGCGCACCATCGACACCCGCCGGTTCATCGAGACCGGGGCAGCGGTCGGTGACGTGCCGCTGGTCGCCGGCGACATCCTGTTCGTGCCGCGCAGCTCCATCGCCGAGACCGGCCTGTGGGTCGAGCAGTTCATCAACCGCGTCGTGCCGTTCGAGCGCACGTTCAACTACACCATCAGCCGTCAGACCGGAGGCATCACGACCTTCCCATGATGACGCCCCAGACCGAACCGGCGCAGGAGCACCCGGCGGACTCCGTCTTCGGCGTCGCCATCAGCCGCCTCGACGTGGCCGGCGCCGCCCAGGCGATCGCCGCGCGGGCCCCGGAGGCGCCCTTCGCCTACGTCGTGACGCCGAACGCGCAGCATGTGGTGCGGCTTCACCAGGGCGAGGACACCCGCTTCCGCGCCGCCTACGACGGCGCGTGGCTGCGGCTGTGCGACAGCCAGATCATGCGGCACCTGTCCCGGCGCCTGTTCCGCAAGCCGTTGCCCAGCGCCAGCGGCAGCGACCTGACCGCCCACCTGTTCGCGCAGGTCATCACGCCGGGCGATTCCATCACGGTGATCGGCGGCAACGACGAGCTGGAGCGCCGCCTGCGCGACCGCTTCGGCCTGACCCGGCTGGCCCGGCACGCACCGCCGATGGGCTTCTCCGCCGACCCGCGGGAGGTCGAGCGCTGCGTCCGCTTCGTGCTGGACCACCCGGCCCGCTTCGTCTTCCTGGCGGTCGGCGCGCCGCAGTCGGAATGCCTGGCGCTGGCCATCCGGAACACCGGTCGGGCCACCGGCGTCGGGCTGTGCGTCGGCAGCTCGCTGCTGTTCGTGACGGGACTGGTCGAGCGCGCGCCGCCGCTGTTCCGCCGCTTTGCCCTGGAATGGCTGTACCGGCTGGCCCAGAATCCGCGCGGCCACGCCCGGCGGGTCTTCGTGGATTCCCTGCCGCTGCTCGGCATCGCGCTGTCGGCCTGGTGGGCGGAGCAGCGGGGCCGGGCGCGCCCGAAGCCGGCGGCGCGCCCATGATCGTCGATCTGGGAGCCCGGCAGCGCGGCCGCATCCTGTCGCCCGTCCGGGTGGCGGTGCCCCGCCGTTCCCTGCCCCACTCCCTGACGGTGATGCTGCTGCTGGCGGTGCTGCCCCTCTTCGGGCAGAGCTTCCATTATCTGGTCGACCTTCCGCCGCTGTACGCCCTGTCGAAAAGCTGGCCGGTCCTGACCATCCCGCTCGCCGTCTACGCCTTGGCGCAGATCGAGCTGCCCTTCAAGTCGCTGTGCATCGCCCTGCTCGCCTACCTCGTGGCGATCACCCCGGCGGTGTCCATGGTCCAGCTCGGCAACGGGCTGACCGACGCGATGGCGACCACGGTCAAGGTCTGGCCCTTCGCCTATTATTTCTCCCTCGCCGCCCTTCTGACGCTGCTCCGCCCGACGCTGCCCCAGGTGCGCACCGCGCTGATCGCGCTCGGCGCCGGCACCTTCGTCATCATGCTCGCTCT
Source organism: Azospirillum brasilense (assembly GCF_007827815.1). GTDB lineage: Bacteria > Pseudomonadota > Alphaproteobacteria > Azospirillales > Azospirillaceae > Azospirillum > Azospirillum brasilense_C. The sequence goes on along the minus strand of NZ_VITH01000006.1, from coordinate 149,149 downwards.
GTGGCTGGTCCTCCCGCCGGAGGCCTACGCCACCGACCCGTTGAAGAGCAAGCTGCTGATGTACGACGTTGAGCGCGGCCCGCGCATCTTCATGCCGATGTTCTTCGGCGTGCTGTTCCTCTTCTACCTGTCCCGGCGGTTCTGCGCGTACCGGGAATGGTGGACCATCCCGCTGCTGCTGGTCGGGCTGCTGCTGATGGTCCTGATCTACAAGCAGCGCACGGCTCTGGGCAGCGTGGTCCTGGTGGTCGGCTTCGCCATGATCACCTCGGCGCGCGGCTGGTGGCGGATCCTGGCGGTCGGCATGGCCCTGCTGTCCACGATCGTCCTGGCCGCCATCTACAGCGCCGACCTCGCCAGCCGGGCCGAGCAGATGCTCGGCGCCTCGCTTTCGATCCGCCAGAACTCCATCGTCCTGGCGCTCGACTACCTGGAGGTGACGCCGTTGCGCTGGTTGCTGGGGGTGGGCGCCATCACCCGCTTCAGCAACGTGACCCTGGCCGACATCCTGGGCAACAACCAGTTCTATCTCGCCGACATCGGCTGGATCGGCATCGTCTTCGAATACGGCGTCATCGGCGCGGTGCTGATCGCGGCCTTCTACGTCGCGGCGCTGCGCTGCGCCCGCCGCTCCGTCGTCCCTGGCGACCCCATGACCCAGGCGTTGGGCGATTACGTCCTGTTCGCCCTGGCGACCTCCACCATCTACTCCGTCGTCTTCACGCCCGGAGAGGTCGCGAGCGTGATGGCGCTCGCCCTCTACTGGCGCACCGCCCGTCAACAGGCTGGCGCAACGGAAGCATCAGTCAACCGCTCACCGGAATTCTTCAAAATGCAACGAAATCGCAAAGGCCGATTGTGACTCTTTGTCGAAAATTATCGTGCCAGCGACGCCAATGCTGTCTTAATCCATTTTAAATAGTGTGGTAGTAATAGGTCATCATGACATCTCAACCCATGATAGCGCCATCATCGCCGCTGCACCGCTATGTCCAGGGCGGCCATCGCCGCGTGGACGGCTGGCTGTCGCGCCTGGACGCCAGCCTGATCGCCACCGTCGGCGTCTGGCAGAGCGCCGAGGGCGTGACGGGAAGCGTCGGCGAGATCGGCGTTCATCACGGACGGCTGTTCATCCTTCTGGCGCTGGTGCGCCGGCCGGGTGAGCGGGCCTTCGCCATCGATCTGTTCGACGACCAGCAGTTCAACGTCGACCAGTCGGGGCAAGGCGACGAAACGGCCTTTCGCAGCAACCTCGTCCGCTTCGGAATCGAACCGGCGTCGGTCGAGGTCGTCAAGGGCAACTCGCTGGCCCTGTCCTGGAGCGGCCTCGCCGACCGGCTCGGCCCCGCGGTCCGCCTGTTCAGCATCGACGGCGGCCACACGGCCGACATCACGCGCCATGATCTGGGCGTCGCCGACGACAGCCTGGGCGAGGGCGGGGTGATCGTCCTCGACGACTACTTCAACCCGGAATTCCCCGCCGTGTCCGAGGGCATGTGCCGCTTCATGGCCGACCGGCCGGGAGCCCTCGCCCCCTTCGCCATCGGCGACAACAAGCTGCTTCTGGCCCGGCCGGACTGGGCGGAGCGCTACCGCGCCATGCTGGTCGGGGCGACGCCGTCGCGCCACTTCGTGCGTGACACCGAACTGTTCGGCCAGCCCGTGACCGTGTTCCGCACGCCGCGGACGCCGATGCAGTTCATCCGGCAGACTGGCCTGACCCGCCGGCTTCGCTCCCATCCGCTGGGACAGGCGCTGAAGCCGATCATCCGCCGCTTCGTGCAGGGGTAAAGAGACTGCCATGCGCGACGACGTGCAGGTCCGTTTTCCGGCAGACGAGCGAAGCGCCGTTCCGGACCTTGCCGCGCCGCCAGCGGACGCGCCACCGGACTTTGCGCCGGACTCAGCACCGGATTTCGCGCCGCCTTCCGGCGACTTCGCCGGCTCGCGGGACGGCTGGCTGCACTGGACGCATGGGCTTGTCAACCGGCTGGTGAAGGGGGCGGACGGCGTCCTGCTGGCGGCCGCCGGTCTCGCCGCCTGGGCCGCCTGGGCCCGCCGGACGGACGGGGCGTCGTTCGACGACGGCCGCCTGCTCCTCCAGGCGCTCATCTTCACGGCCATCACGCTCGGCGTCTATCTGCGCGCCATGACCACCATCGGCGCCTACCGTGTCGAGAACTACCGGCACTGGGGAAAGTCGCTGCTGGACGTGGTCGGGGGCCTGCTGCCCGCCGGAACCGTCCTGTCCCTCCTCGTCTGGGCCTTCCAGCCGGAGGTCGGCCCCTCGGACATGCTCGCCTTGTGGGGCGGGATGGCGCTCGCCTGTCTCGGGGCGGGCCGCATCCTGGCGGCGCGGGGCGTGCGCCTTCTGGAGGAGCGCGGGGTGCTGCGCCGCCGGGTGGTCATACTGGGCGCGACCGACGTGGCGGAACGGATGATCGCGCATCTGGCCCTGCCGGAGCACCGGGCGAACTACAGCATCCTCGGCCTGTTCGACGACCGCGACAGCGACCGCCGGCCGGCGTCGCTGGCCGGCCTTCCGGTCTCCGGCGACCTGACGGACTTCAAGCGCTTCCTGCCGGACAACCGCGTCGACATGGTCGTCATCGCCCTGCCCTGGCGGGCGGCGATGCGCATCCACAGCCTGCGCATGCAACTCCAGATGATCTCCCTCGACATCCTGATTCCGCTGGACGAGGAGAGCATCCGGCTGCGGCTCGCCAACCTGAGGCACATCGGCGACATCCCGGCCCTGCTGGTGATGCGACAGCCGCTGCGCGGCATGCAGATCGTCGTGAAGCGCATCGAGGACGTCGTGGTCGCGGGCCTCGGCCTGCTCGTCGCCTCGCCCTTCATGCTGGCCGCGGCCATCGCGGTCCGCCTGGACTCGCCGGGGCCGATCATCTTCCGGCAGACCCGCGTCGGCTTCAACAACCGCCCCTTCACGATGCTGAAGTTCCGCACGATGAAGGTGGACGACAGCGACGACGGCGCCATCGGCACCAGGCGGGACAACCCGCGCATCACCCGCGTCGGCCGCTTCCTGCGCCGGACGAGCATCGACGAGCTGCCCCAGCTCATCAACGTGCTGGCCGGCGACATGTCGGTGGTCGGCCCGCGCGCCCATGTCCCGAACATGCGGGTCGGCAACCAGCGCTACGCCGAGGTGGCGCGCGAATACGCGGCGCGCAGCCGCGTCAAGCCGGGGATCACCGGCTGGGCCCAGATCAATGGCATGCGCGGCGGCATCCACACCGTCGAAAAGGCGCGCGTCGGGGTCGACATGGACATCCACTATATCGAGAACTGGTCGCTATGGCTCGATGCGAAGATCATCATCAGCACCGTGACCACCGGCCTGTTCGGGCGCGACGTGTTCTAGGCGCCCTGGCCCTTGCCGCCGGACTTCTGGCCGGCGGCATGGCGGACGCGAAAGCGGGCACGGGCGCGCAGGGTCTGCCGGCACGCCCGCTCCTCGTCTATCACGACAGCTGGTACGAGCGCCCGGCCACCGGCCCGGCCGCCACGACGCTGGCGACGCTCCCCGGCTACATGAATCTGGTCGCCCTGTCCTTCGTCCGGCCCGACGCCGCCTATCCCGGCCGGCTCGACCTCAAGGGGACCGGCCTGCAATATGGCTTTCCCGGCACGGTGCTGAGGGACGCCATCGCGCTGTTGAAGCAGCGCCAGCCGGGCACCCGCGTTCTGCTCGCCGTCGGCGGGGCCAACTACGCCAATTGGGACGCTCTGAACCTCGACGCGCTGGTGCGGCTGGTCCAGGACCTGGGCGCCGACGGAATCGATCTGGATTTCGAGCCGGTGTCCCCCGGCTGCTCCGTCCGGGCGCGGGTGCGCTGCCTGTCCGATGCCGCCTGGCTGGATCTGGTCGCGCGCTTTCGCGACGCCTTCCCCCGCCCCCTGCTGCTGACCGTGCCGGGCTGGAGCATCGGGGCCTATGGCGAGGGCGCGTTCCGCGACGCCCAGCCGCGCGGCCCCCACACCGGGTCGATCCTCAATCTGCTGCGCTCCCCGCAGGCCGAGGCGATCGACCTCGTCTCCATCATGGCCTATGAGGCCGGCCCGACCTTCGATCCCTGGCAGGCGTACCAAGCTTACCGGCAAGTCTGGAAAGGGCCGCTCGCCCTCGGCGTCCAGGTGCCGCCGAGCCAGCTCGGCGGGCCGACCTACACGGTGCCGCTGGCCGAGCGGCTCGCCCAGGCCGTCGCGCAGGACCCGCAGGGCGGCATGATGCTCTACCCGCTGCTCGGGCGACCGCCCGGCACCGTCGGGCCGGACAACCCGGACGGCCGCCTGCTGGCCCAGGCGCTGTGCCGCGGGTTGGGCCTCGACGGCTGCGCCGAGACGCTGCGCTGAGCAGCCCGCGGCTTTACCCCTCCCAGCGGTGGGACAGCACGAAGCTGTAACGCTCCGGACGGACGTGGAAGACGGCGTGGTCGGCGCAGGCGCCGTCCGCGAAGACGGAACGCCGGATCATCACCAGCAGCGGCATCCCCGCCGCTCCGCCGAGCGGTTCGGCGATCGCCGCGCCGGCGGCCTCGGCCTTGACCTCGATGTCGGCGCCGACCACCGGCTGGCCGGTGACCTCCCTCAGGATGGCGTAGATCGGCTTCTGCCCGACCGCCGCCCAATCGACACCCGCCAACTCCGGAGACAGCAGGCTGCGGCCCAGCGCCACCGGCTCGCCCTCCACCAGATGCAGGCGCCGCACCTCCAGGCAGCGCGGGCCGAACTGGTCCGTCAGGGCCGGCGGCGTGGCGGTCATGCCCGCCGAAAGATGACGCATGCTGGCGTTCAGCCCCTGGAGCCGCAGGGATTCATGGAAGCTGCGCAGCCGGTCCAGCGGGTGACGGACGCGCTTGCCCGCCGTGAAGGTGCCCTTGCCCTTGCGCCGCTCGATCAGCCCTTCCGCCTCCAGCCGGTCGAGCGCGAGGCGGACCGTCACCCGGCTGACCGCGAAGCGGATGCCGATCTCGCTCTCGCTCGGCAGGCGGCCCGAGGGTTCGAACCGGCCCGCCGCGATCTCCTCGCGCAGGCGGTCGGCGATCTGCCGGTAGAGGGCCGTCGCGTTCTCCCGCACCAAACCGTCCCGCACCGAACCGTCCCTCATCGGGGCCACCGCTCCCTCCCGCCCGTGGCGACTGCATCCCCGCCTTGATGCCACCGGCACCCGCTGCGCTCAAGCGTCCGCATCATCATCCCACCGCACCGGTGCCCGGTGGGCCTCTCCACATGTCTTATATTGTATCATCGAACTTGTTATGCAATGTATTAGCCGTTGCGGCGCGCCGCCCCTCCCCTGCACGAGGTCCCGTCCCATGAGCGATCCCGTCCCCACCGGCCACATCGCCCCCGCCGGCCTTTACGAGCGGAACAAGGCCCGCCCCTTCCTTGGCGCCACAACCTGCTCCCACCAGCGGCTGGTGGCCGGCGAATGGACCGAGGTGACGCTGGTCTACGAGGTCGGCGGGTCGGGCCTCGCCGACGGGGCCGGGATCAAGCTGGCGATGAAGTTCTATTCGGACTGGGCGCTGTTCCAGACCAGCGACCCCACGGCGGCCAACTTCGTCTCCGCCGAGTACGAGGCCGGCCCGCTGGTCCCGGGGCAGAGCCCGGCGACCGTGCAGGCGCTGAAGGTGCGCTTCGACCAGAAGGGGCACGAGCGGCCCTACCAGAAGGCCATCATCATCGATGTGATCGACGGCTACCTGAATCCCGGCGACCGCATCGCGATCCGGCTGGGCGACCGGCGCCAGGGCGGACCGGGCACGCGGGTGCAGACCTTCGTCGAGCAGGGCTTCCGCTTCCGCGTCTTCATCGACCCGCTGGGCAGCCAGAAATACGCGGAGGTGCCGGGCGACTGCGCCATCGACATCGTGCCGGGCGTCCCCGCCGCCCTGCGGCTGGTCGCGCCGCGGCTGATCGCCCCCGGCCCGGCGTCGCTGCTGCTGCGCGCCGACGACGCCTGGGGCAACTGCTGCCTCGACGCCACGCTGGACGTCACCCTCACCATCACCGGGCCGAATGGCACCGGGCCGGAGGGCGAAAGCGCTCGGACGGTTGCACTGGCCCCCGACCCGCAGGCGAACGGCTGGCTGGTCCGGCGCGAGGCGCTCGACCTCGGCGCCGGGGAATGGCGGATCGCCGCGACGGCGCCGGGCCTCGCCCCCGCCGAAGCCTTCGTCACCGCCGAGGACGGGGCGCCGCGCGCCGTCTACGCCGACCTGCACGTCCACTCCAACGACACGGTGGGGACCAACGACACCGCCTACAACCTGTCCTACGGCCGTGACGTCGCCGGGCTGGACGTGCTGGGCTACACCGCCAACGACTTCAACGTGACGGAGCGCGCCTGGACCGAGGCGGTCGGCCTGATCGACCGCTACAACGAGCCGGACCGCTTCGTCTGCTACCCCGGCACGGAATGGTGCGGCAACTCCGCGGCGGGCGGCGACCACAACGTGATCTTCCTGCGCGACGGGCAGCCGCGCTTTCCGGCGGACGGGCGGGGGCAGCCGGTGCGCTCCTTCGAATGGAACGAGTCGACCCGTGGCGCGCTGCGCCCCGGCGCCTGGCCGCTCGACGACCTCTACGCCGCCTACCGGGACGATCCGGAGGGCCATCTGCTGATCCCCCATGTCGGCGGGCGGCGCTGCAACCTCGATTGGCACCACCCGGAGCTGGAGCGGCTGATCGAGATCGGGTCCGCCTGGGGCCAGTTCCACTGGGTCTATGCCGAGGCGCTGGCCCGCGGCTACCGGCTCGGCGCCTCGGCGAGCAGCGACGAGCATCAGGGGCGCTGCGGCGGCGGGGCGCCGGCGACCGCGGTGTTTGGGGCGCGCGGCGGGCTGACCGGCGTCTTCGCCGACCGGCTTGACCGCGCCTCGGTGGGCCGGGCGTTGCGCGCACGGCGGACCTTCGCGACCACCGGGGAGCGCAGCTTCGCCAGCCTGCGGCTGGGCGAGCGCTGGATGGGCGAGGTGGTTTCGGGCGCCGACGGCGAGGCGCTGGACTACCGCCTGCTCGGCGACCGGGGATGGGAGAGCCTGCGCCTGTTCGATGGCGACCGGCTGGTCTGGGAGCGCGACCTGCACCGCGAATTGGGCCTGTCGGAGACGAAGATCCGCCTGCGGTTGGGCGGCGCCCGCATCAAGGACCGCTACCGCGGCGCCTATTGGGACGGCGGGATCACCGTCACCGGCGCCGCCGTGCAGCGGGTCGAGCCCTTCGGCTTCGACCATCCGGAGCAGGGCTGCTGGCGCCGCGACGCCACCACCGTCGCCATCCGCACCGTCACCCACGGTGACAGCGACGGGGTGGAGCTGGCGCTGTCGCGTCTGGCCGGCGCGCGCATCCAGGTGCGTTTGGCCATCGGCACCTATGTGAAGGTCGGCAACCCGCTCAGCCCCCCGCCCAACCCGCACGCTCCGGAAGCGGTGCTGGACATCGACGGCGACGCACTGCTGGCCGACGCGGACGCCGGGCGGGTCACCCGCGTGCTGCCCGGCACGGAGCTGGAGGTGACGGTTGAGCGCGTCACCGAGGCGCCGCTGCCCCGCGACCTCGCCGGGCGCATCCCGCTCGCCGACCTCGGCCTCGCCCCGGGCCGGGAGCATCCGCTGTTCCTCACCGCGCGCCAGCGCGACCAATCGCGGGTCTGGACCTCGGCCCTGTTCCTGACGCCGTGAGCCCCCTGCCCGGCGCCCCGGCTGGCGCGCCGGGGCTCGGGACGGCCGTGGTGCCCGGAACGGCGATCAACCGAGCCGCTTCACCGCCCTCTCCAGCGCCTCGGCCAACCCCGCGTCGTCGTAGGGCTTCGGCAGGTGGACGCCGCCCTCGGGCGCCCGGTCGGCGCCCGACGCGTAGACGACCGGCAGGGACGGGTGGCGTTCGCGCAGCGCGGCGGCCAACCGCTCTCCCGACATGCCCGGCAGGCTGATGTCCGTCAGCAGCGCGTCGACGGGCTCCGTCTCGGCGATCGACAGCGCCTCCTCGGCGTTGCCGGCTTCGACGACCGAGTGGCCGAGCCCGGTCAGCATCTCCACCGTGACGAGGCGGATCAAGGCGTCGTCCTCCACCAGGAGGACGCGCAAGCCCTGGTGGCTTTCCGCCCTTGCCGGCCCGCCTTCAGCGGTCGGCTTCGAGGCCACTCCTCGTTCGTCGGACATCCCCTTCGCCCTCTGCTGCTGGTTGCGCAGAACATGCCGGACTTTGCGGGCCAGCGCCTCGCGGGTGTAGGGCTTGCTCAGAAGCTCGACGCCGAGATCGAGCCGCCCGCCATGCACGATCGCGTTCTCGGTGTAGCCCGAGGTGAACAGGACGGCAATCCCCGGCAGGCGCTCCTTGGCGCGACGCGCCAGCTCCGGGCTGCGCAGCGATCCGGGCATGACGACGTCGGTGAACAGCAGGTCGATGGGCACCCCGCTTTCCACGATGGCCAGCGCGCTCTGCGCGTCCCGCGCCTTGAGCACGCGGTAGCCGAGATCGGACATCATCTCGACCACGGTCGCCCGCACGTCGTCGTCGTCCTCGACCACCAGAACGGTTTCCGAGCCGCCCGTCTCCGGCCCGGTGTCGATCACCGTCACGACGTCCTCCGGCTGATGCGCGCGCGGCAGATACACGCGGACCGTGGTGCCCTGGCCGGGCTCGCTGTAGATCTTGACGTGCCCGCCCGACTGCTTGACGAATCCGTAGACCATGCTGAGGCCGAGGCCGGTGCCCTGCCCTTCCGGCTTGGTCGTGAAGAACGGCTCGAAGACGTGATCGAGCACGTCCGGCGGGATGCCGCAGCCGGTGTCCGTCACCGCCAGCATGACGTAATGGCCGGGTTCCACCTCGGCGTGCCGGGCGGCGTAGGGGTCGTCGAGAAAGGCGTTGCCGGCCTCGATGGTCAGCCGGCCGTGGCCGTTCATGGCGTCGCGGGCGTTGATCGCCAGATTGAGCAGCGCGTTCTCGACCTGGCTCTCGTCGGCGAAGGTGGTCCACAGGCCGCCCGCGATCATGGTTTCGATCTCGACGCCCTCGCCGAGCACACGACGCATCATCTCGTCGAGGCCGCGGACGAGCCGGCCCAGATTGACCACGCGGGGGGCCAGGGGCTGGCGACGCCCGAAGGCGAGGAGCTGGGCGACCAGCTTCGACCCGCGGCTGACGCCGCTCAGCGCGTTCCGCAGCCGCTGTTCGGCACGGTCGTTCCCCGCGACGTCCTTCGTCAGGAGCTGGAGGTTGCCGGAGATCACCTGAAGCAGGTTGTTGAAGTCGTGCGCCACCCCGCCGGTCAGCTTGCCGACCGCGTCCATCTTCTGGGCCTGGCGGAGCTGCGCCTCGGCCTGCTCCCGCTCGGCGACCGCCAAGGCGATGCGCTGCTCCAGCACGTCGTTGAGCCGCCTCTGGGCGTCCTCGACCTCCTTGCGCTCGGTGATGTCGATCACCGAGCCGATGTAGCCGAGGAACGCGCCGTCCGGAGCGAAGCGCGGTGCTGCGGCGTCGATCGCCCAGCGGTAGACCCCGTCGGATCGTCGCAGCCGGTACTCCAGCCGGAACGCCTCGTGCCTCGCGTTGGCGGCCAGGAACACGTCCGCGGCGGCCTGACGGTCGTCGGGATGAGTTGCGTCCAGCCAGCCGAAGCCCAACCCCGTCTCGGGGGTCTGTCCGGTGAACTCGTACCAGGACTTGTTGAGGTAAGTGCAGGAGGCGTCGGTTTCGGTGACCCAGACCATCACCGGCGCATGGTCGGCGAGATTGCGGAACCGCGCCTCGCTCTCGCGCAACGCGTTGTCCGCCTCGCGGCGCAGCCGCACCATGGCGAGGGCGGTATCGACGCGGGCGATCAGCTCGCGCGCCGAGAAGGGCTTGACCAGATAGTCGTCGGCTCCGGCCGACAGACCCTCGACGCTCGCCTCTTCGCCGGCGCGGGCCGACAGCAGGATGACCGGCAGGTCGCGCAGACCGGCGTCCTCGCGGATCGCCCGCAGCAGGCCGAAGCCGTCCAGAACGGGCATCATGATGTCGGTCAGAACGAGATCCGGGCGGTTCGCGCGGATCGCCTCCAGCGCGGCCTGGCCGTCGGGCACCGCATCGACGATGTAGCGGCCGCTCAGCAGGCGGCTCACATAGTCGCGCATGTCGGCGTTGTCGTCGGCCAGCAGGAGGCGCGGACAGGCGCCCGTCTCCGGCGCCACGACCGTCTCCGACCCGCCGATGAACGGGTCCGGCGCCCCGCCTCCAGGGACCGCCGAGTCGGGCAACCAGCGCAACGCCTCCTCGACGTAGGTCTGGGTGCGCAGGCCAGCCGCGGCGCCGGTCGGCGCCGACAGGACACGCTCCTGCGGCAGATGGGCGGTGCCGAACGGCACGGTGATGATGAACACCGAGCCGTGGTCCATCTCGCTCTCGACCCGGATCGTGCCGCCGTGCAGCTTGACGAGTTCCTGGACCAGGGCAAGGCCGATGCCGGTGCCTTCGTGGCTGCGCCCACGCGCGCCCTCGACCCGGTGGAAGCGCTCGAACAGGCGCGGCAGCTCGGAGTCGAGGATGCCCGTGCCGGAATCGCTCACCCGGAGTTCGGCGCCCTCGCCGACCGGCCTCAGCGACACCGCGATCGCGCCCTGGAAGGTGAACTTGAAGGCGTTCGACAGCAGGTTGAGGACGACCGTCTCCCACATGCCGCGGTCGACATGGACCGGACCGGGGAGCGGCGGGCAGTCGACGACGAGGCTCAGCCCGGCCCGCTCGCAGGCCGAACGGAAGCCGCTCGCCAGTTCCGCCGTATAGCCGGCGAGGTCGGTCGGCTCGTAGCGCGCCTGGGCCCGCCCGGCCTCGATGCGCGAGAAGTCCAGAAGCGCGTTGACGAGCTTGAGCAGGCGCTGCCCGTTGCGATGGACCACCATCAGGTCCTCGCGATGGTCCCGCATCCTCTCCGGTTCCGCCTGCAGCACCTCCTCCAGCGGCCCCAGCATCAGGGTCAGCGGGGTGCGGAACTCATGGCTGACGTTGGAAAAGAACACCGTCTTGGCGCGGTCGATCTCGGCCAGCATCTCGGCCCGCCGCCGCTCGGCCTCGTAGGTCTGGACGTTGGTGATGGCCGCGGCGATCTGCCCGGCCACCAATCCCAGGAAGCGCCGGTAATCGTCGTCGAACAGGCGGAACGGGTTCAGGCCGACGACGAGAAGGCCGGCCCGCCCCGCCTCGCCGCTGGCCGGGATCGGGATCGCCGCGGCCTGGGCGGGGGGCCGTCGCCAGACGCCAGGCGGCAAGCCGGTGCCGAATCGTGCCTCCAGGTCGCCGATCAGCGCCGGGTCGTGGAGCGTGGGAGTGAAGGGCCACGCCGACGTGCCGTCCACCGCCAGCGTCTCCGGCGCCGCCGGATGGCCCCGCTCGATGCCGCAGGAGCCGGCGAGGGTGGCGCTGGCGCCGTCGGGCTCGGCCACGTAGAGCAGCGCGAAGGGCAGGTCCCGCGGGTTGGTGGCGAACGCTTGGGCGCTGCGCTCGCACACCTCCGGCAGGGTCCGGGCGTCGGCGGTGCCGGCGGCCAGATCGCGCAGCAGGGTGAGTTGCCGTTCGCCGATGATCCGCTGCGTGTCGTCGGTGTTGGCGCAGATGATGCCGCCGGGGCTGCCGTCGTCGTCGGGCACCGGGCTGTAGGAGAAGGTGTAGTAGGTCTCCTCCGGATAGCCGTTGCGCTCCATGAGAAGGAGCTGCCCCTCGACGTAGGTGCCCTCGTCCCCTGTCATGGCGGTTGCCAGCATCGGGCCGATGTCGCCCCAGATCTCCCGCCAGACGACCGACGTCGGCCTCCCGAGCGCCCAGGGATGCTTGCCGCCGATGATCGACTTGTAGGCGTCGTTGTAGAAATAGATCAGGTCCCGGCCCCAGCCGACCCAGATCGGCTGGCGGGAGGTCAACATGATCCGCACCGCCGTCTTCAGGCTGCGCGGCCAGCCCTCGGGCGGACCAAGCACCGTCGATGCCCAGTCGAACGCGCGCATCTGTGCGCCCATCTCGCCGCCGCTGGCGAGGAATTCGGGGGCGGTGGAGACGTCGGTCTCGTTGGACATGCGCAGGCGTCCCGTCCTTCCTGTTCCAAACCCCCTCTACAACAGGGGCGCGGCCATTGCCGCACAGCGGGACGCCACTTTAAGCTGATCGGAGGGGCGGCGGCGAGAAACGATTTGTTAGTCCAATAGCAATAGCACTGCTTTGGCGAATCCAATGTCGCCTGTGCGGGACGAGCCCACACGGTGTCATCGGGTCGGCGACTGCCGGTTTGGCATGGCAATGTGCCGGGCATGAGCACGATGCCCAACCCGTAACGCGGCCTCCGATTTCACAGCCGATGATCTTCGGACGGCAACCGCACCGGCGATCAGGCAAATCCATGTTCGGCAAGCCGGCAAGCGAGACATCCATTCCAGAAACTTGGTGGCGAGCGCAAATGCCACTGTTAAATAGTATTTACGCTCAATGAAATCACGCACGCCCCATTGTCGGTTCCCATCAAAGACGCCAGAACAAGGAAACAAGTGAACCAATCCTATGGCAGAATGGCGTTCAGAATTGCCATATGATTTTGCGTAAGGTCGGTCACTTCAACAATGGCATTGTCGGTCGCTGCATAGGCGTTATTAAAACGAAAGGTGACTTGCGTAGAACCTGGGAACATTTCAATATTCACATTTCTGTTATTCCCAAGATCGATTCCGATCCACCAGTGAGTGTAATTGGGAGCGTTGATCTCACCATTCGTCATACGATCATAATGCATGTAAACATAATATCGCTCGCCGTTGGTTTGCAGCCCCGCTCCAGGGGTCAAGCCACCCATACGGCACGTCGCCTCAACAATAGTGTTGGTTACATCCGCGAACCAATTATCATACGTTACGCCATTCAATAAGGCATAATTGTTGTTTACGTATTGGATGTAGGTGGCGTGGTTTTGCTGAACATATGCCGGCGCATAGTTGTCATTCTCCCAGATCGAGCCCTGGTTGAAAGGCGTGTTCAACGCGATGGCGGTGAATGCCTGGGCAGGATCGTTGATGACGCCGACAGTTCCCGACAGACCGGCCGTTGTCCAGCGCCAGCAGGCGCACTCATTAGCGGGAATCCCGAGGTTTGGACTTGCAAAAGCCCCTAAAAACGGCACGCCTGCGGGATTATCAACACAGTACTGGTCGAGAGTGTTGAGCTGCTGTTGGGTGAGAGGCATAGCTGTTCTCCATCAATTCGGCTGCAAGATTTTTTTGGCGCCACAAACCAACGCTGGCCGATGGCGCACTTCATTTCAGACGAATTGGGATCGAACGACGTGAACTGAGCATTTCGGCCAAGCCGCTCCACCTCGGCCAGCCCCGGACCTCGCTGCACATGCAGCGGAGATGCTGTACTTCGCAGGCATTGTGCAGACATCGCCTCTTCGGCGTTGGCCACCGAGTTTCGATTGCGCGCCAAAGGTTATGTTTGATGATCAGCGCTGCAACAGCCCTCACGCAGCGCCTCTCGCGGGAATCGCCAACGCGGTGCAAGGCCGAGACATTCAACCCGAAGCCAGAAACGGCAGGCGGCGGAATCACCTCTCACGCGAAGCGCTTCGCTCCGGCAACACACAGCACGATCACCCCGGTCACGGCGATCATGCTCCAGGCCACCGGCTCGTTCAGCAGCAGCCCGGCCAGCGTCAGGCCGAAGAAGGGCTGGAGCAGTTGCAGCTGACCGACCCCGGCGATGCCGCCGAGCGCCAGCCCGCGGTACCAGAAGACGAAGCCGATCAGCATGCTGAAGACGGAAACATAGGCGAGGCCGATCCAGGCCGGAGCTTCGATGCCCGCCCAGCCGTCCGGCAGGGTCGCCAGCGCCAGCCCGCCCATCACCGGCGTCGTCAGAACGAGCGCCCAGGAGATCACCTGCCAGCCGCCGAGGCGGCGCGACAGCACCGCGCCCTCGGCGTAGCCCAGTCCGCAGAGCAGGATGGCCGCCACCATCAGCCCCGCCCCGGTGAGCGACGCGCCGCCGCCCTGCGCCAGGGCGTAGCCGACGACGGCGAGGCTGCCCAGGCCCGAGAACAGCCAGAAGACCGGCTTTGGCCGCTCCCGGCCGCGCAGCACGCCGAACAGGGCGGTGGACAGCGGCAGCAGGCCGATGAAGACGACGGACTGCGCGGAGGTGATGTGGCGGAGCGCCAGCGCGGTGAGCAGCGGGAAGCCAACGACCACGCCGAGCGCAACCACCGCGAGCGGCGGGAGATCGCTGCGCCGCGGACGGGCCTGCCGCAGCAAGGCCAGCAGGACACCGGCCAGCGCGGCGGCAATCAGCGCCCGCGCCGAGGTCAGGAACAGCGGCGAGAAGCCGCCGACCGCGACGCGCGTCGCCGGCAGCGATCCGCTGAAGATGAGCACGCCCAGCAACCCGCTGCCCCAACCCGCCGTCGTCCACCGCATGCCCCGCCCCCTCCCGTCCCATGCCCAGTGCGGGAGGACCCTAGCGCGGTGGGCGCTGGCGGAGACAGCGACGGTCCCGTACAATTCCGTCGAACTGTGTTGGTACCGGGCGCAATACACTTGCCGAGGGCCGGGCGATGACGAACCGAACGGGCACACGGACGACGGAGGTCATGGACGCGATCCGCCAGAGGATGGCGGACCGCCGGCTGTCGCCGGGCGAACGCCTGCCCTCCATCCGCCGCTTCGCCGCCGCCATGGGCGTGTCCCCTTCCACCGTGGTCGAGGCCTACGACCGGCTCGCCGCGGACGGTGTGATCCGCTCGCGTCCGGGCTCCGGCTTCTATGTGTCCGGCGCCCTGCCGCCGCTGGCCCTGGCCGAGGCCGAACCGCGCCGCGACCGCGCCATCGATCCCTTCTGGGTGTCGCGCCAGTCGCTGGATTCCGGCGCGGAGATGCTGAAGCCCGGCTGCGGGTGGCTGCCGGCGGACTGGATGCCCAACGCCGCCCTGCGCCGCGCCCTGCGCCGTCTCGCCCACGCCGACGACACCCTGTTGGCGGATTACGGAAGCACACGCGGTTCGCTCCCCCTTCGCCGGCTCCTGGCCCGGCAGTACGCGGAGGAGGGACTCGCGGTGGGGGCCGACCAGATCCTGCTGACCGGGTCGGGGACCCAGGCGATCGACCTGATCTGCCGCTTCCTGCTGCGCCCGGGCGATGCGGTGCTGGTCGACGACCCCTGCTACTTCAACTTCCAGGCCCTGCTGCGCGCCCATCAGGTCCGCATCGTCGGCGTGCCCTACACGCACAGCGGGCCCGACACCGCGCGGTTCGCGGCGGCGCTGGCCGAGCACCGGCCCCGCCTCTACATCACCAACGCGGCGCTGCACAACCCGACCGGCGCCACGATGTCGCCGCAGACGGCGCACCGCCTGCTCACCGCCGCCGCCGCCCACGACGTCACCATCGTCGAGGACGACATCTTCGCCGGCTTCGAGCCGGACCCGTCGCCACGCCTCGCCGTTCTGGACGGGTTGGTCCAGGTCATCCGGATCGGCAGCTTTTCGAAAACGCTCTCCGCCTCGGTGCGCTGCGGCTACCTCGCGGCGCGGCCGGATTGGGTGGAAGCGCTGGTCGATCTGCAGGTGGCGACCAATTTCGGCGGCCCCAGCCCGATTGCCGCCGACCTCGTCCTGGCAATCCTCGGCGACGGCGGCTACCGCAAGCATCTCGACGGGCTGCGCCGCCGTCTGGCGCGGGCGCGGCGCGAGACGGCGGACCGGCTGGCGGCCCTCGGACTGGAGCCCTGGCTGATGCCGCGCGGCGGCTTCTATCTCTGGTGCCGCCTGCCGGAGGGCCGGGACTCGGCGGCCGTCGCTCGGGCGGCGCTCGACGAACAGGTCGTGCTGGCCCCTGGCAACGTCTTCAGCGCCAGCCAGTCGGCCACCGGCTTTCTGCGCTTCAACGTCGCCCAGATGGGCGACCCGCGCGTCTTCGAGGTCCTGAAGCGCGCTGTGGCCGCGGCGGAACCGTGAACTCCGGGTCAGCGGCGCGCACCGTCACTTCCGTCCGCCCCATCGCCGCCGGACGTCTTGCGCGGCCACAGCCCCGAGAGCAGCAGCAGCCCGACGCCGCCGGTGATGCCGATGTCGGCGACGTTGAAGGTCGGCCAGTGCCAGCCGAAGGCGTGCACGTCGATGAAGTCGGTGACGGCGCCCTGGCGGAGACGGTCGACGATGTTGCCGATCGCCCCGCCCGCGATCGCGCCGAAGCTCGCCGCCTCGGCGCGACTGTCCGAGCGGGCCGCCCAGACCACGAGAACCGCGACGACAAGCAGCGCGGCGCCGGAGAGCAGCCAAGGGCCGTAGGGGTTGTCGTTCTCCAGCAGGCCGAAACTGACCCCGGTGTTGAAGCCGAGCACGAAATTGAGAAACGGCGCGGCCTCGATCACTCGCGGCGGGTCCAGGAGCTGGTCCAGCGCGGCCCATTTGGTGAGCTGGTCGAGCAGCAGGATCACGGCGCCGATGGTGCCCGCCAGTTTCAGACCAGCGGACCTCGAACCGGCCGACCGGGCCGACCGTGGCACACTCATATCTCTCTCCTTCAAACGTCTTTCTCCTTCAAACGGCCGGCTGCGGAGCCGGGAGCCCGCCGCCGTTGCGGCGGAGCAGGCGCAACGCGTTGAGCGTGACGAGGATGGTGGCCCCGGTGTCCGCCAGAATGGCCAGCCACAGGTCGGTGATGCCGAACAGCGTCGTCACCAGGAAGACCGCCTTCAGACCGAGCGCGAAGGCGACGTTCTGGTGGATGTTGGCGAGCGTCGCCCGCGACAGGGCGACGAGGTCGGCCACCCCCTCGACGCGGTTGCCCAGCAGGGCGGCGTCGGCGGTCTCCAGCGCGACGTCGGTGCCGCCGCCCATGGCGATGCCGACGTCGGCGGCGGCCAGGGCCGGGCCGTCGTTGATGCCGTCGCCGATCATCGCGATCGCCCCCTGCCCCTTCAGGCCGGCGATCGCGCGCAGCTTGTCCTCCGGCAGCAGCTCGGCCTCGACAGCCAAGCCGAGCGTCCGGGCGACCGCCTGACCGGTGCGGCGGTTGTCGCCGGTCAGCATGACGCTGCGCACGCCGAGCCCACGCAACGCGGCGATCCCCCGCGCGGCGTCGGGCCGCGGCTCGTCGCGCAGCGCCAGGAGCCCGATGGGCCGGCCGTCCGCCAGGACCACGGCGACCGTCTTGCCCTCCTCCTCGAAGGCGGCGACGGTGTCGGCGGGCAAGTCAGCGGGCAGGGAGCCGGCACCACCCCGCTCGACGGCGTGGCGGGGGGAGCCGACCTCGATCAGGCGCCCGCCGACCACCGCCTGCACCGCGCGTCCCGGAACGGCCTTGCGGTCGCGGGCCGGGCGCAGCGGGACGCCGTCCACCGCCGCGCGCTCCAGGATGGCGCGGGCCAGCGGGTGGGCCGAGCCGCTCTCGACGGTGGCGGCGAGGCCGAGCAGCGTGCGCTCATTTCCGTCGAGCGGGACGATGTCGGTCACCCGCGGCTGCCCCAGGGTCAGCGTGCCGGTCTTGTCGAAGGCGATGGTCCGCACCTTGCCGATCGCCTCCAGCGCGGCGCCGCCCTTGATGAGCAGGCCCCGCCGGGCGCCCGCCGCGATCCCGGAGGCGATGGCCGCCGGGGTGGACAGCACCAGCGCGCAGGGGCAGCCGATCAGCAGCAGCGCCAGACCGCGGTAGATCCAGCTGTGCCAGTCCCCGCCAAAGGCCAACGGCGGCACCAGGACGGTGAGGACCGACACGGCGATGACGGCGGGGGTGTAGCGGGCGCTGAACCGCTCGATCCAGCGCGCGGTCGGCGACTTGGCGGCCTGCGCCTCCTCGACGAGCTGGACGATGCGGGCGATGGTGTTGTCCGACGCCTTGCGGGTGACGCGGACGCGCAGCACCCCGGTGGCGTTGATGCCGCCGGCGAAGACCGGGGAGCCCACGGACTTGGCGACCGGCACGGACTCGCCAGTGACGGGGGATTCGTCGATGTCGGACTCGCCCTCCTCGACCACGCCGTCGGCGGACACGCGGTCGCCGGGCCGGACCAGAACGAGCTGCCCGACCTCCAACCGCTCCACCGGCACCGCGCGGGCACTCTCCCCTTCGATCAGCAGGGCGGTCCGCGGGACCAGAGCCGACAGCGCTTGGATGCCGGAACGGGCGGTCCCGGCGGCCACACCCTCCAGCAGCTCGCCGATGGCGAAGAGCAGGACGACCACCGCGGCCTCCTCCGCCTCGCCGATGAGCAGAGCGCCCAGAGTCGCCACCGACATCAGCATTTCGATGCTGAAGGGCGACCCGGAGCGGGCGAGCCGAACGGCGCGGCGCCCGAAGACCGCCAGCCCGAACAGGGCGGCGGGCATCAGGGCGACCTCCGACACCGCCGGCGCCAGCAGGGACAGCAGAGAACCGCCCCCGACCAGCAGGGCGATCAGGAGCGTGACGCGGCCCCGGCCGGTCTGCCACCAGCGGGGCTCCGTCGCGGCGGCGTTGTCGGTCGTCACCCCGTCGCCCTCGGACACCCGGAGCGTGTCGGCGGGCTCCACCCCGAAGCCGAGCCCACGGATCGTCGCCTCGACCGTCGCGCGCGGCGTCGCCGCCTCGTCCAGCGTCAGCCTCAGGATTTGCGAATGGTGGTTGAGCCCGACGCCGGACGCCCCCGGCAGGCGGCGCAACGCCGTTTCGATCTTGCCGACGCAGCTCGGGCAATCCATGCCCGCCACCTTGTAGCGCAGGGCCTGCCCGGTGCCCGTGGCGGCGGTCTCGATAGTGTTGTCCTGCATGATCCACTCCGACCGGCGGTGTGGCGCGCCGCGCCATTGGAGGGTGCGCGGCTGCCTGTCGTGCGCTACCATGGACCCTGGAGTTACTACAGGGTCAAGAGGGTTTGTGATGGCGAAACAGGAGCTGTCCATCGGCGCGCTCGGCAAGCTGACCGGCACCAAGGTCGAGACCATCCGCTTCTACGAGAAGATCGGCATCCTGCCGGCGCCCGCCCGCACGGCGGGCAACTACCGCAGCTACGGCCACGACCATGTGCGGCGGCTGACCTTCGTCCGGCGGGTGCGCGACCTCGGCTTCCCGCTGGAGACCGTCCGGGCGATGCTCGATCTCGCCGATCAGCCGGACCGCCCCTGCGGCGAGGTCGACGCGCTGGTCGTCGAGCAGCTCAACGAAGTGGAGCGGAAGATCGCCGATCTGGAGCGCCTGCGCGAGGAGCTGGACCGGCTGGCCCACCAGTGCCGGCGCGGCGGCCGGGTCGCCGAGTGCCGCATCATCGAGGCGCTGTCGCCCCATCACGAGGACGGCCGCTGCTGCCCGTGACCCGGCGGACTCCGCAGGCCAATAAAGACAATCCATGACCGGGAGCCGAGACATGGCCGCCGTTACCCGCGCGGATCTGGAAACCCATCAGGTCCCCGTCTATTTCGCCGCGGTCGCCGCCGGCCTGCTGAGCGCCGCCGTTCTGCCGGGCGACCTCTGGGACGCGGGGATCAACCCCGCCCTCGCCGCGCTGATCTACGTCACCTTTCTCCAGGTCCCGCTGAGCGACCTGCGGCAAAGCGTGACCAACACCCGCTTCCTGTCGGCCCTGCTGCTGGTCAATTTCGCGGTGGTGCCCTGCGTCGTCTTCGGGCTGGTGTCGGTGCTGCCGGCGGAGCAGGCGGCGGTGCGGCTCGGCGTGCTGCTGGTGTTGCTGGCGCCCTGCATCGACTATGTCGTCGTCTTCACCCATCTCGGGCGCGGCGACGCGCGGCTGGTGCTGGCGGCGACGCCGGTGCTGCTGCTCGTCCAGATGCTGCTTCTGCCCGTCTATCTCGGCCTGTTCGCCGGGGAGGGGGCGGCGGCGCTGATGCAGCCGGGTCCGTTCGTCGACGCCTTCGTCGGGCTGATCGCCGTGCCGCTGGCGCTGGCCGGGGCGACGCAGGCCTGGGCGGCGCGCAGCGGCGCCGGAAAGGCCGCCGCGGACGCCCTGGCGTGGCTGCCGGTGCCGCTCATGGCGGTGGTGCTGTTCCTGGTCGTCGCGGCGGTCGCCGCCGACGTGGCGGCCCAGGCGCGGGCGGTGGTCCTCGCCGTGCCGCTCTACATCGCCTTCGCGCTGGCGATGCCCTACGCCGGACGGGCGGTGGCGCGCCTGTTCCGGTTGGAGACCGAGGCGGCGCGGGCCGTCGTGTTCAGCGGCGGCACGCGCAACTCCCTGGTCGTCCTGCCGCTGGCCTTCGCCGTCCCGGACGGCGGGGCGCTGGTGCCGGCGGTCGTGGTGACGCAGACCCTGGTGGAGCTGGCGGCGATGCTCACCTACGTCCGCTGGGTGCCGCGCCTTGTGCCGGCGCGCTGAGCCGGAAAAGGCGCCTCACACCAGCGAGGCGCCGCCGCACACCACGATGCGCTGGCCGGTGATGCTGGCCGCCGCGTCCGACAGCAGGAAGGCGGTCAACGCCGCCACCTCCTCCGGCTTCACGAAGCGGCCGATGGGAGGCCGCTTCGGCTGCACGCCGGCGCGGTTGGGGTCGGCCAGCATCGGCGTGTCGGTCGCGCCGGGGGCGACGACGTTCACCGTGACGCCACGCGGCGCCTGCTCGATCGCCCAGGAGCGGGCCAGCCCCGACAGCGCCGCCTTGCTGGCCGCGTACTGGCCGCGCCCGGCCGAGCCGTCCGACGTGCGACTGCCGATCAGCACGACGCGCCCGCCCTCCTCCATGGCGGGGACGGCGTGCTCCACGAGCTGGGTGGCCGCCTCGACATGCAGTCGCCACATCGCCCGCGCGTCGGCCGTGGCGCTGTCCGTCTCGCCGAGCCGGCCGACGCGCAGGATGCCGGCGGCGTGGACCACCGCCCGCACCGGCGGCAGGCCGGCCAGTGCGTCGGCCAGCGCTCCCGCGTCCATCAGATCGACGGAAACGAAGCGCAAGGCCGGATGGTCGATGGCCGGGGCGGTGCGGCTCAGCCCCACCACCTCCCAGCCGTCGTCCAGCAGGCGGGCCGCGATGGCCGCGCCGATGCCGGAGCTGACCCCGGTCACCAGCGCCCGGCCCGGCGACGCGGGCCGCTCCACCTCGGGCCGCCCCATTTCCGGCCGCTCAGCCATTGTAGCTCATCGCCTGGGCCTTCACCGCCTCGGCGTCGAAGGCGTTGATGTCGGCGATCAGGTCGTTGGTGTAGAATCGCGACAGGTCCTTCGCCTCCATGCCGTTCAGCGCCATCTCGGTGGTGAACTCGTCCGGGTTGATCTGGCCCATCTTGAAGCCCGGATAGGGCGGCTGGTAGAGCTTGATGCGGCGGCTGACCGCGACCAGCACCGCCTTGACCGCCTCCTCCTCGCTGCTGCCGCGCGGCGCGGTCTCCGGATAGAGCTTGAGGAAGGCCTTGGCCCCCGCCGTCGGGTTGGCGAGCAGGAAGGTCGAGGCCTTGGCCGCCGACCGGCCGAAGCCGACCATCAGCGCGCGGTCGGTCTTCAGCTTCTCGCGCAGCGTCATCAGGAACTGGCCGCCGATCATCGGCAGGCCCTGCGGGCGGGTCAGAATCTCGAAGGGGATGCCCGCCCCCTCGATCAGGCCGAAGCCGGTGTCGTAGTAGGCGAGCGCGTCGACCGCCCCGCGCTGCAGCGCCACGCCGGCCGGAACGCCGCCGCCCACCGCCGTCCACTTCACGTCGCGGTCGGGGTCGATGCCCAGATTCTTCAGCACGTTGCGGGTCACTGGGTACTCGGTGCCGCCGAAGTCGGACACGCCGATGTTCTTGCCCTTGAGGTCCGCATAGGTCTTCAGCGCGGAGCCCGGCTTCACCGCCACGTCCCATTTGTAGGGGTAGGTGTACTGGTAGAAGCTGATGGCCTCGCCCCATTCGCCCTTGGCGAGGATCGGCAGCGCGTAGGACGGCACGGCGATGCCGACCTCCACGTCGCCACGGTCCACCGCGACCTGGACGTTGGCGTTGCCGCCCACCGCCATGCCCTTGACGGTGAAGCCCTCGGCGGCGTTGTAGCCCAGCGCCTCGCCGATCAGCAGGTTGATGACGCTGGCGTTCAGCGACTTCAGCCCGACGCCCAGCCGCACGGTGCGCGGGGCGGACTGCGCGAAGAGCGAGCGCGGGCCGAGCGCCATGGCGGCGGCGAAGACGCCGGCGGCCTGCAGGCACTGGCGGCGGGTGACGCTGAAAGTGGTCATGATGGTGTCCTCCCCCTTGATCGCGTTGTTTGACTTCAAGCTGTTCGGGCCGCGGCTCACTTGCGGCCGCGGTTGCCCCAATGGACGATGCGCTGCTCCAGACCGCGCACGATGCCGTGCAGCAGGATGCCGAAGGCGCCCAGGATGACCAGGGCCGCGAAGACGCCGGCAACGTCGGTCACCGCCTGGGCCTGGGTGATGACGACGCCCATGCCCTGCTGCGCGCCCAGGAACTCCGCCACGATGGTGCCGAGCAGGGCGTAGACCACCGCCATGTCCAGGCCGGCGAAGATGTAGGGGGCGGCGTTCGGCAGCTTGACGATGCGGTAGGTCTCGAAGCGCGAGGCGGAGAGCGAGCGCATCAGGTCGATCTTCTCCGGATCGACGGAGCGCAGCCCGGTGAAGCTGTTGATCAGGATCGGGAAGAAGGACAGCAGCCCGGCGATGGCGATCTTCGACCCGTCGCCGAAGCCGAACCAGATCACCACCAGCGGCGCGATGGCCACCTTGGGCAGGCTCTGCAGAGCGAAGGCATAGGGCATCAGCAGCTTTTCGATGGTGCGGCTCTCCGCCATCAGCGAGCCGAGCAGCAGCCCGAGCCCGCCGCCGGCCGCCAGCCCGATGGCGGCGTTCTTCAGCGTGCCCCACAGCGGCAGATAGTAGCCGAGCGGGTCGGAGGGCGACACCGCCAGACCGGACCACAGCGCCTTCCACACCGCGGCCGGCGACGGCAGGATGTAGGACGGCACGTCGAGGAAGCGGACGGCGAGCGCCCAGCCGGCGAACAGCGCCACCAGCCCCAGGCCGGCGATCAGCGTGCCGTTGACCGGGCGCGGCGCGCGCGGCGGGGATTCGGAGGCGGGGGCGCTCTCGATGGTGGGATCGGCGACCGCCAACGTGATGTCGGGCTTGCTCATCATTCCTCTCCCTGTCCGGTCAGAAGCGCGCGGATCTCCTTGGCCAGCGCCGGGTAATCCGGGTGGCTGATGATGGTGTCGTTGCTGCGCGGGCGCGGGATGTCCACGGTCAGCTCGCGCAGAACGCGGCCGGGGCGCGCGGACATCACGATCACCCGGTCGGCGAGGAAGATCGCCTCGGAGATCGAGTGGGTGATCAGCATCACCGTCTTGCCGGTGCTCTGCCAGATGCGCTGCAGTTCCAGGTTCATCCGCTCGCGGGTCAGGGCGTCCAGCGCGCCGAACGGCTCGTCCATCAGCAGGATGCGCGGGTTGCGCACCAGGGCGCGGCAGATGCCGGCGCGCTGCTGCATGCCGCCCGACAGCTCGTAGGGGTAGCGGCCGCCGAAATCTTTCAGACCAGCGACCTCCAGCAGACGGTCCACGTCGTCCGCCCCGTCGGGCCGGCCGCCGCCGACGCGCAGCGGCAGCGCCACATTCTCGCGCACCGTCAGCCAGGGCAGCAGGTTGGCCTGCTGGAACACCACGCCGACGTCGCGCGACGGGCCGGAGACCGTCTTGGTGCCGAGCATCACCTGGCCGCTGTCGTAATCGTCGAGCCCGGCCAGGATGCGCAGCAGCGTGCTCTTGCCGCAGCCCGACGGGCCGACGACGCAGACGAACTCGCCGTCGGCGATGTCGAGGTTGATGTTCGACAGCGCCTGGACCCGGCCGGCGGCGTAGGTCTTCTTCAGGTTGCGGATCTGGATCAGCGTCGGTGCGACCGGCCGCAGGCCGGCGATGGGCGCCATCTGTGTCGCTCTCATGGGCATGCTTCCTTCCCCTTTATCGCCCGCTGCCGGATTCGACCCAATCGGTCGGCAGTTCGGTGTACTTGATCGCCTGCCGGAAATAGGTGAAGGCGATGCGCAGCCGGCCGTCCGGCGTCTGGAGAATGGCCGGGTAGGAGAACTCCCGGTTCAGCTTCTCCTTCGAATTGTTGGTCATGCAATAGCCGTCGCCGACCTCCAGGTCGCGGCGCAGCGGCCAGGTCACCCCGCCGTCGGCGGACAGCGCCAGGGTCAGCGGCGCGCGCGGCGCCCCCCAGAAGGCCGTCCGCCCCTCCGCCGGAGATTCAACCGCGGGCTCGGCGGCCGGTTGAGCGGCGGGGGTCGCCGCCTCGCTTGAGTCCTCAATGTCGTCGTACAGGCCCAGCCGGCGGCCGGTCGCGTCGGCGGCGCTGGCGTGGTTGTAGACGATGGCCAGCCGCCCGTCGGCCAGGGCCGTCACCTGGATGGAGGAGTTGTTGTTGGGCAGCTCCGTCGGCTCCGGCGCGGTCCAGCTCCGGCCACCATCGGTGGACAGGCTGCGGTAGACATGGTCGGCCCAGCGGCTGCGGTAGAAGGCGGCCAGCCGACCGTCCGCCAGCGGCACGATGTTCATGTGGACGCAGCCGGTGCTGCCGGGGACCGCATGCTCGGTCCAGGTCCGGCCGCCGTCGCTGGAGATGCGCACGGCGCTGGTGTCGTGGTCGCCCACCCAGGCGCGGCCCGGCGTGCCGTGGCACAGGAAGGTCGGCAGCAGCCAGTCGCCGTTGTCCAGCACCACCACCGGCTGGCGGATGAAGACGCCGGTGTGGCCCTCGGTCTCGAACAGGGTGCGCACCGGCCCCCAGCTCCGCCCCTGGTCGGCCGACACGCGGCAGCGCACGATGGCGGTGTCCTGGTGGCCGGAGATCTGGGCGGTGTACATCAGCCACAGCGTGCCGTCGGGCGCCGGGAACAGCACCGGGTTCTGCTCCGACCGGGCGGGGTCGTCGGACAGCTTGACCGGCGCCTCCCAGCGGTCGCCGCCGGCCGGGAGGCGGGCGACGTGGATGGACACGTCGGGGATGCCCTCCTGCGTGCCGCCGAACCAGGCGCACAGCAGGTCGCCGTCGGGCAGCAACGCAAGATTGGCGGCGTGGTTCTGCACGCAGGGCGACGGCAGGTAGGCGTCGATGCGGCGGGGATCGCCGGCCGCCGGGACCAGCGGGCCGCGGCGCTCCGGCGCTGGCGGCGGAGCGGCCTGTTGGGACAGGGTGGATGCGGTGGTCATGGTCGTCACTCCTGCGAACCGTCGGCGGCCTCGGCGTAGCGGGCGGCCAGGGTGGCGATGGCGCGGTCGGCCTCCCCGTCGATCAGCACCGGGCCGCGGCTGTGGCCGACCTCCGGCATCGCGTGGCACAGCGCCCGCTTGACCATGGAGGGCGGGAAGCCCAGCGCGTAGAGCTCCTTGCGGAGCTGGCCGAAATGGGCCTGGGCGGCCTCGGCGGCCTCGTTCTCGCCCGCCATGAAGGCGGTCCAGATGCGGTTGAGCGTCAGCGGCGCGACGTTGCCGAGGCCGGAGACGCAGCCGGCGGCGCCGTTGCGCAGCCCGTGCAGGATCAGCGAGTCCGGGCCGACCATCACGTCGAAATCGTCACGCTCGCGGGCCACGGCGAGGAAGCCGTCCAGGCTGTCCTGCGAGCCGGCGCTGTCCTTGATGCCGACGATGTTGGGGTGGTCGGCCAGGGTGCGGGCGGCCTCCGGGGTCAGCGTGTTCCCGGTGCGCGCCGGGATGTTGTAGAGGTAAAGCGGCACGGTCAGCGCGTCCGCCACCCGGCGGTAATAGCCGACCAGCTCCTCCTGCGAGCAGGCGATGAAGGACGGCGTGATCGCCGACACCGCCTTGACGCCCAGCCGGGCGATCTCGCGGCCGAGCGCGATGGTCTGGTGGGTGGAGATCTCGCCGATGTGGGCCAGCACCGGCACGCGGCCGTCGGCGGCCTCCACGCACAGTTCGGCGGCGCGGCGCTTCTCGTCGACGGAGAGCGCGTAGAACTCGCCGTTGGTGCCCGCGCAGAAGACGCCGTTGCCGGCCGCCGCCTGCCGCGCCACCTGCCGGCGCAGCGCCGCCTCGTTCATCCGCTCTTCCGCGTCGAAGGGGGTGACGACGGCGACGAAGGGTCCTGTGATCTTGCTCATCGCATCTACCTTGGGCGTTTCCTGGGGGCTTTTCTTAGGGGGTCCGGCTTCGGTCCGGACCATCGTCAGTAGGCGGCCGTCAATAGGCGGCCATCAGTAGGCGGCGCGGTACATCGCCAATATGTCGTCACGCCCGACCGGGCGCGGGTTGTTGTCCAGCAGGCGGCGGATGGCGTGCGCCTCCTCGGCCATGCGCGGCAGATCGTCCTCCGGCACGCCGAGGTCGGAGAGCGACATGGTGCAGCCGAGCGACAGGCACCAGCCGTGGGTCGCCTGGAGGACCGCCGCCGGCTCGCTGACCGGCTTCAGCCCCAGCGCCGCCAGCACACCCGCCGTCTTCTCCGGCACCGCCGGGGCGTTGAAGGCCAGGACGTGCGGGAAGACCAGGGCGTTGGCCGCGCCGTGCGGGACATGGTGGCGGGTGCCCAGCGGGTAGGCGACGGCGTGGCCTGCCGCCGTGTTGACCGGCCCCAGGCAGAAGCCGCCATAGAGCGAGGCCAGGGCCAGACCGGCCCGCGCCTCGCGGTCGGACCCGTCGGCGACGGCGCGCGGCAGCCAGCGCCCGATCAGCCGGATGCCCGCCAGCGCGTAGAGGTCGATGGCCGGATGGGCCTTGCGGTTGGTGTAGGCCTCGACGCAGTGGGCCAGCGCGTCCACACCGGTGGCAGCGGTCACCGCCCGCGGCACGGTCATCGTCAGGTCGGGATCGACCACCGCCAGATCGGCCAGCATGTGCAGGCTCTGCACGGCGATCTTGCTGGCGGTGGCCGGGTCGGTGACCAGGGCGCGTGTGCCGGCCTCGCTGCCGGTGCCGGCGGTGGTCGGCACCTGGGCAAGGGCAGCGCGCTTGGCGCGGACCCGTTCCGCCCCGGCGACGTCGGCGAGGGTCTGGCCGCTGCCCGGCAGCACCGCCGCCAGCTTGGCCAGATCCATGGCGCTGCCGCCGCCGAAGCCGACGACGAGCTGCGGTTCCGCCGCCTCGGCCACGGCCAGCAGGTCGTCGAGGTTGGCGGTGTCGGGCTCCGGCTGCACGCGGTCGAAGACCGTCACCGCGCCCGGCAGGTCGAGCAACCCGACGCGGGCGGCGTTGAAGGCGTCGGCCGCCACCAGCGTGCGGGCGATGCCGTTCTCCCGCGCCCAGGCGCCGACCGAGGCGACGAGACCGCCGCCGAACAGGACGCGCGGGGGCCGGACAAGCTCGATGGGAGCGAACATATCCGGCGGGGTGGCGTGGATGGACTCCGTCATGGCGGGTGCTCCTTCCTCAGACGGCTTGGCGGCGGGCGGCGGCCAGTTTCTCGGCGTAATCGATGGCCTCGATCAGGCTCAGCTCGTTGGCGATGCCCTTGCCGGCGATGTCGAAGGCGGTGCCGTGATCGACGGAGGTGCGGATGATCGGCAGCCCGAGCGTGATGTTCACACCGCTCAGCGCGTCCCACCGGCCGGTCGCCGGATCGACGTGGAAGCCCAGCAGCTTGACCGGAATGTGCCCCTGGTCGTGGTACATGGCGACCACCGCGTCGAACTGGCCGGCGCGCAGCTTGACGAACACCGTATCGCCCGGCACCGGCCCCACCACGTCCAGCCCCTCGGCCACGCAGCGCTCGATCACCGGAGCGGTGATCTCGATGTCCTGCCGGCCGAACAGCCCGCCTTCCCCGGCGTGGGGGTTGAGGGCGGCGATGGCGATGCGGCGACGCTCCAGCCCCAACCCGGCCAGCGTCTCGTCGGTGCGGTCGATGACGTAGCGCAGCCGCTCCGGCGTCAGGCGCTTCGGCACGTCCTCCAGCGCAATGTGGGTGGTGACGTGGCTGACCCGCATGTTGCCGTGGGCGAGCATCATCACCGAGCCGCGGGCGCCGGTCAGCTCGGCCAGCAGGTCGGTGTGGCCGGCGAAGTGGTAGCCGGCCTTGTTCATCGCCTCCTTGTTCAGCGGCGCCGTGACCAGCCCGTGGATACGCCCGGCCTCGGCCAGCCGCACCGCGCGCTCCACCGCCAGATAGGCGAAGCGGCCGCCGTCCACCGACAGCTCGCCGGGGCGGATCGGCTCGCCCTCCGGCCCGGCCTGCAGGCAGGCGAGCGCCGGCCACTCCTCGTCCGCCGTCACCTCGGGGAAGGCGAGGTCGCTGCCCAGGGCCTCGCGCGCCGCCATCAGCGCCGGGTTGCTGCCGATCACCAGAAGCCGCAGGCTCCCGGCGTCCAGCCGCTCCTTCAGGCGGGCGCAGGCCTTCACGATGATCTCGGGTCCGACGCCGGCCGGATCACCCATGGTGATGGCCAGATGGGGGGTCATGCTCGTTCTCCTCGATGCGGCCAGGGCGTGCCCTGGCGCGTTGGTTCCGAGGCCGCCCGGTCCGCGTCGGGGGAGTCCCCGCGGATCAGCCGGCGCAAAAGATGGGGGTCGCCGAAGGCGCCCGATTTGGAGACGACGCGCACCCCGTCCCAAGCGCCGCCGCGCAGGGTCGAGCAGGGCACGCCGGGCAGAAGGGCGCCGTCAAGGTCGAGGCGACCGGCGCCGAGCGCTTGGCAGAGCGCGCGCAGCGTCTCGCCGCCCGACACCAGCAGGGTCGCCGGCGGGACGAGGCGGCGGGCCAGCGCGCCGAGCTCCCGCCCGATGCGCTCGGCCGCCGCGTCGCGCGCCAGCCCGTCGGGCAGGCCGAGGCGGACCAGCGCGGCGCCGCGCTCCGCCAGACGCGCGGCCACGCGCGCCGCGGAGGCGGTCCCGCCATCCGGCAGGACCAGAACGTCGCCGCCGCAGGCGTCGAGCTGGACCATCGTCACCGGGTGGTCGGTGCCGAACAGTCCCAACAGCGGCCGGGGCAAGGGATTGGGCGACGGCGCCGGTCCGCGACCGGTTTCCATCACCGCCGCCAGGGCCGCCGCCAAGCCGCCGCTGCCGCACCACAGCACCCGTCCGGGCAGGGCCAGCCCGGTGGCCGCGATGGCGGCGAGGTCGGCGTCGGTCTCGGCGTCCCACAGGCTGACGCCGGGGGGCACCGCGTCGCCGGGACGGCACAGCCGCACCCGCTCGCCCTCCGATTCAAGGGCCATGACCAGATCGGTGGCGACAGGCGTCCAGCCGTCCGCGCCCGTGACGTGCTGGCGGACCTGCTGGCGGCCGCCGCGCGTCACCCGCCCCTGGAAGGGAAAGGCCGGGGCGACGATGCAATGGTCCGGACGGTCCACCGCCATCCAGGCGGCGATCTCCGCCGCGCCATGGCCGCGCAGCAAACTGTCCAGCTTGGCGAAGCGCAGCGCCGCGCCGCCCGGAAGGCGGGTCGCCAGAGCCGCCACCCGCCGCCGCGCCGCCGCCGCGTCGCCGATGTCCCGCGTGCCGGTGTCGAGCGCCACCGAGGCGCCCGCCGCCAGACCGGCGGGAACGCCCTCCCAGTGGACCGCGACCGGCCCGGCCGGGCCGGCGAAGGCCGCCGCGCTGTCCAGCGCGCCGGTCAGGTCGTCGGCGATCAGGTGAAGCGGCGGCATGACGTTCCGACCCGTTGTTCAAGGCGGGATCATTGAGACACACAACAAACTACCTGTCAACATGTTGTAATGTTGATTGCTGGTTTTTCGCTTGAACCACCCGTCCGAATGGGTTTACATCTTTACAAGTTGACAGGATGCCGCAGGAGAAAACCGTATGGAGTCACGCGAACGGGGGCTGGAGGACGGCGCGTCGCCGATGCCCGGGGATGGCGAGGGCCACGCCGCGGCGCGGGGGCGCCACACGCCTCTCGTCCAGCGCGTCTATCAGCTTCTGCTGACCCAGATCAGCGCCGGCGACTACCAGCCGAACGAGCGGCTGCCGGGGGAGAACGAGCTCGCCACGCGCTTCCAGGTGTCGCGCCCCATCGTGCGCGAGGCGCTGCGCCGGCTGCGCGACGAGGGGATGATCTACTCGCGCCAGGGGGCCGGCAGCTTCGTGCGGGCGACGGTGGAGGAAAGCCGGCCGCTGCTCGGCTACGCGCCGGTGGAGACCATCGCCGACATCCAGCGCTGCTACGAATTCCGCCTGACCATCGAGCCGGACCACGCCTACCACGCCGCCCTGCGCTGGAACGACGCGGCGCTGTCGAACATCGTCTCGGCGCTCGACCTGATGGCCGACGCGACGCGCGCCCACCGGCACCGGGACGACGCGGACTTCGCCTTCCACGCCGCCATCGCGGACGCCGCGAACAACCACTATTACGCGTCGTCGATGCAGGCGCTGAAGGACCACATCGCCGTCGGCATGAAGTTCCACGGCTCGTCGCTGCTGGGGCCGAGCGGCGGGCTGTCCCACGTTCTGGAGGAGCACCGGGGCATCTTCGAAGCCATCCGCAGCCGCGACGCCGACACCGCGCGGGCGCGCATGCGCCGGCATCTGGAAGGGTCGCGCGACCGCGTGTTCGAGGGACGGGTGCTCGACCTGTCCCTGTGATCCGGGAACCCTGAGTCCCGTCCCCCTGTCATCACACTCGCCCGCCCGCGCCGGTAATGGCACTCTGGGAGGACCGGCGGATAGCGGATAGGGTGTGTGGACCGTGCTTCACCATGACTTGGCGACGCTTCGGCTGTTCGTGAAAGCCTGCGAGCTGAAAAGCCTGAGCCGCGCCAGCGAGGCCCTGAATCTCGCGGTGTCCGCGGCCAGCCGGCGCATCCGGCTGCTGGAGCACGACGCCGGCATGCCGCTGCTGAAGCGGCGCCCGCACGGCATCGAGCCGACCCCGGCCGGGCTGCTCGTGCTGCGCTACGCCCATGACATGGTGTATCTGGGGGCGCAGCTGGAGGCGATGCTCGCCGAATACCGGTCCGGCGTGCGCGGCCATGTGCGGGTCTACGCGTCGTCCTCGGCGCTGGTGGAATGCCTCGCCGCCGACCTCTCGCGCTTCGCCGCCGAGAATCCCGGCATCAAGCTGGAGCTGGAGGAGCGCCCCAGCGCCGACACGCTGGACGCGCTCTACCGCAAGAAGGCCGACATAGGGGTCATCGTCGGCGGCCGTGGGACGGAGGGGCTGGTCCGCTACCCCTACGCCAAGGACCGGCTGTGGGTGGCGCTGCCGCGCGGGCACCGGCTGGCCGACCGGCCCAGCCTGCGCTTCGCCGAGCTTCTCGACGAGGAGCATGTGGCGCTGGAGGGCGGCACCGCCGTGCACGGGCTGCTCGCCGAGCGGGCACGGGCGGAGGGCCGCTTCATCAAGGTGCGCGTCCAGGTCCGCAGCTTCGAGGTGATGTGCCAGATGATCAGCCTGGGGCTGGGCGTCGGCGTTCTGCCGAAGCGCGCCGTCCAGCCCCTCTCGACCGCGCTCGGCGTGGAACTGGTCGCCCTCGACGAGGACTGGGCGGAACGCAGCTTCGAGATTTGCGTTCGTTCACCGGACGCGCTGGACGCGCCCAGCCAGCGGCTTCTGGATTTTCTGCGGGAGCAGGCGGTGCCGAAGCCGTGATTTCGAGAAATTCGAAATCAGGTGTGTCGCAATTGTTCTTCTAGGCAACTGTGCAGCCCCTCATCATCAGGTCCGGCGATGAGGGAGTGGGCCGAATGTCCTGGACCAGCCAGAACCCCGATGTTCCTGACGTCCCCCGCGGGGCCGGTCCCGGTTTCGCGGATTGGAGCGGGCTCCCCCCGGCGGACCGCGCGGACGCCGCCGCGGCCTGTGCGGCCTGGGCGCCAGCGGTTCAAGCCCGCTTCGGCTGCTTCGTCGAGATCGGCACCGCCGATGCGGACGCCGCCGGCCCGCTGGCCGGGCTGCCCTACGCCGCCAAGGATATGTTCGACAGCGTCGGACGGTCGCCCGGCTGCGGCCTTGCCGGCGTGGCGGCAGGCACCACCGGCCCGGCACCGGAGCGTGCGGCGGCGGTGCTGGAACGGCTCGACGGGGCCGGGGCGCGGCGGGTCGGCTTCACCACCATGACGGCGCTGGCCTACGAGCCGTCCGGCGTGGGCAAGGCGCTCAACCCCTGGAACCGCGAGATCGTCCCCGGCGGCTCCTCCGCCGGGTCGGCGGTCGCGGTGGCGGCCGGGGCGGTGTTCGCCGCTCTGGGATCGGACACCGCCGGGTCGCTGCGCATCCCGGCGCAGGCCTGCGGAGTCACCGCCTGGAAGCCGACCTTCGGCGCGGTGCCGGTCGCCGGGGCAATGGCGCTGGCCCCCAGCCTCGACACCATCGGAATTCTGGCGCGCAGCGCGCGCGACATCCAACTCCTGGCGCCCGTTCTGGCGACGGATATGGGGTTCCCATCCGAACCGCCGGCCCGCGTCGCCCTCCTGTCCGACGCGGTCGAGGCGTCCGAAGCGCCGATCCAGGCGGCTTGCCGCGACGGCGCGGAGGCCATCGCCGCCTGCGGCGTCTCCCTGGAGCAACGGTCGGGCCTGCCCACCATCGAGGCGCTGTCCGACCCGCTCTTCCTCATTCTCCAGGCCGAGGCGGCGGCCCAGCATGGCGGGCGCGCCCTCGCCGCTCGGGACCCGACCCTCGCCCGGCGGCTCGCCAAGGGCCTGGACATCGCGGCCGACCGTCTCGCGGCGGCGAAGGCGGCGCTGTCCGGCGCCACTGCGCCCATCCTGGACAGCCTGTTCGGAGGCGTCGGCGCCCTGCTGCTGCCGGTCATGCCGATCCGCACGCCGCCGGTCGCCGTGGCCGACCCGGCCTCCCCGGACTTCCGCGCGGCGACGCTCTACCGGCTCAGCGCCTACACCCGCTTCGTCAACGCCCTCGGCCTGCCGGCGGTCGCCGTCCCGGTCGGCCTCGATGACCGCCGGATGCCGGTGGCGCTCCAGATCGTCGGCCGTCCCGGGACGGACGGCGCGCTGCTGGCGCTGGCCGCCGCGCTGCAGGCGCGGACCGGCTGGCACCGGCGACGGCCCAGCGAGATCACCGATTTTCCCAGCCCTCTTGCACAGCGTGGCTCATGACCCGATCCGAACCCGCAAAAGCTCTTGAGCACATCCGAGTCCTGGATCTCACGCGCGTGCGCGCCGGCCCGACCTGCTGCCGCGTGCTCGCCGACTTCGGGGCCGACGTCATCAAGGTCGAGGCGCCGCCGGGCGTCGACCGCAACGAGGGGATGAGCGGCCCCCGGCACGGCTACGACATGCTGAACCTGCACCGCAACAAGCGGTCGCTGTCGCTCAACCTCCGCACCCCGCAGGGCCGTGAGCTGTTCCTGGAGCTGGTGCGCACGGCCGACGTGGTGGTCGAGAACTACCGGCCCGACGTGAAGGACCGCCTCGGCATCGGCTACGACGCGCTGAAGGCGGTGAACCCGCGGATCATCCTGGCCTCGATCTCCGGCTACGGCCAGACCGGCCCCTACCGCGAGCGCGCCGGCTTCGACCAGATCGCCCAGGGCATGGGCGGGCTGATGAGCGTCACCGGCCTTCCCGGCCAGGGTCCGGTGCGGGCGGGCATCGCGGTCGCCGACAGCGCCTCCGGCCTGTATGCGGCCATCGGCATCCTGGTCGCCCTGTCGGAGCGCGACCGCTCCGGCGAGGGGCAGTGGGTCCAGACCTCGCTTCTGGAGTCCCAGATCGCCCTGATGGATTTCCAGGCGGCGCGCTATCTGGTGGAGGGCGAGGTCCCGCAGCCGGCGGGCAACGACCACCCCTATTCGACCCCCATGGGCGTGATGGCGACGGCCGACGGCCACTTGAACATCGGCGTCGGCGGCGACGGCCAGTGGCAGTCCTTCTGCCGGGCCATCGAGCGCGAGGATCTCGCCAACGCCCCCGAGTTCGCCACGCAGGAGCAGCGCTTCCGCAACCGCCCGACGCTCAAGCCGCTGCTGGAGGAGGTGTTCCGCACCCGCAAGACCGCGGAATGGCTGGCGCGGCTGGAGGAGGAAGGGGTTCCGGCGGGGCC
This sequence comes from Azospirillum brasilense, assembly GCF_007827815.1. Lineage (GTDB taxonomy): Bacteria > Pseudomonadota > Alphaproteobacteria > Azospirillales > Azospirillaceae > Azospirillum > Azospirillum brasilense_C. Next base: position 115,230 of record NZ_VITH01000006.1, on the reverse strand, counting down.
GATCTACCGCATGGACGAGGTCTTCGCCGACCCGCAGGTCGGCCATCTCGGCATCGCCGTGCCCTGCGAGCATCCCGCGCGCGGCGCCATGCGCCTCGTCGGGCAGCCGGTCGGCCTGTCGCGCACCCCGGCCCGCATCGAACGGCCCGCCCCCGACGCGGGCGAGCACACGGCGGAGGTGCTGGGCGCCATCGGCCTGTCCGCGGCGGACGTCGCCGCCCTCAAGGCACAGGGGATCGTCTGATGGCCGAGCAGGAACCGGGAGCGGTTGGCGGCGTGGTGGGGCTTGACGTGTCCGGCGGAATCGCCCGCTTGACGCTCGACCAGCCCCGGCGGCTCAACGCGATGACGCTGGAGATGTGGCGCTCCCTGCCCGAGCGCATCGGCCGCGCCGTGGCCGACACCGCGGTCCGTGTCCTGCTGGTCCGGGGTGCTGGGGAGCGCGCCTTCTCCGCCGGGGCCGACATTTCCGAATTCGGCACCGTCCGCGCCGACGCGGCCCAGGCCGCCGCTTACGAGGAGGCGGTGTCGGCGGCGACCGAGGCGCTCCTCAACGCCCCGGTGCCCACGGTCGCGGCCATCCGCGGCATCTGTTTCGGCGGCGGGCTGGAACTGGCGCTGTGCTGCGACCTGCGGCTCAGCGACGACGGCGCGCGCTTCCGCATGCCGGGGGCCCGGCTCGGCCTCGGCTACGGCTTCCCCCTGGTGCGCCTTGTGGTGCAACGGATGGGCGCCGCGGCGGCCGCCGACCTGCTGTTCAGCGCGCGCATCGTGACGGCGGACGAGGCGGCGAGCCTCGGCATCGTCCAGCGCGTGGCCGCCGCGTCCGCCTTCGACGGCGCTGTGGAGGACTATATCGGCCTGATCGCCGGAAACGCGCCGCTGACGCTGCGCGCGGCGAAGCGGGCCATGCTGGAAGCGCTGCGGACCGACGGTCCGCCCGACACCGAAGCGGTGGACGCCCTCGTCGCCCGCTGCTTCGCCAGCGCCGATTACGCGGAGGGGCGTGCCGCCTTCGCGCAAAAAAGAGAACCCGGTTTCAAGGGAACGTAAGGCGGAGGATCGGCCCCACGGGGCGGCGAACCATAAACAGGGAGACAAGTCATGAACTGGAAGCATCTGGGTCTCAACACCATCGGCGCGGTCATCGCCGGATGTCTGGCCTTGTCGCCCGCCGCGCACGCGGCGGAACCCGCTCCCCTGCCGAAGCCGGTCGAGCTGACGGTGGGTTATCAGAAGGTGGGCCATCTCGCCCCGGTGGTGATGATCACCGACGACCTCAAGAAGCTCGGCGTCGAGCTGAAGACGGTCGAATTCGCCCGCTACGCCGACGCGCGCACCGCGCTGCTCGCCGGCTCCCTCGACATGGCCACGGTCGGGCCGGCCGACCTCGCGATCTCGCTGGCCCAGGGCGCCACCGACATGGTCGGCGTCATGGGCGTCGGCAGCTCGCCGAAATACGTGATCGGCCGCAAGGGCGTTAAGCTCGACAGCTGGGACGACCTGAAGGGCAAGAAGGTCGCCATCGCCCCCGGTTCGGCGGTGTGGTTCCAGTTCGCCGCGACCCTGACCGAGAAGAACATCCCCTACAACAGCTTCCAGGCCGTCAACATCCAGGGCGGCGGCGCCAACTTCGATCAGGCCCTGCAGCGCGGCGAGGTCGACGCCATCGTCACCTGGGAGCCCTTCGAATCCATCCCGGTGATGGAGGGCTACGGCTTCTTCGCCAAGAATCTCGAATACAGCCAGTCCAAGTCGGTCGGCGCGGAACTCGGCATGCTCGCCGCCAACCGCAAGTCGATGGCCGAGAAGCGCCCGGCCATGGAACGCTTCGTCTGGGCCTATCTCCAGGCGCAGAAGAAGCTCGCCGCCTCGCCGGACGAGTTCACCAAGGCCTACGCGTCGCTGACCGGCCTCGACACCAAGCTCGCCGCCGAGGCGTCCAAGGTGATCGAGCTTGGCTCCGTCACCACGGTCGACCAGATCAAGCGTCAGGCCAAGGCCTTCAACGAGCTGGGCGTCATCCCGAAGGACGTGTCGGGCGAGATCGAGAAGTACTGGGACGCCTCCTTCGTCGAGAAGGCTCAGTGATTTGGAACGCCGCCGCCCGCTTCGGCGGGCGGCATTCCGACCGTGTGGCGGCCGACAAGAATGGCGGAGGACTGGAGTGATGAATGACGCGCCCGCAAGAGCCTTGGACGCGGCCCCCGTGCCGGCGGCTCCCAAGGTGAAGAGCCGGGGCCTGTTCCCGGCGGGACGCACCGGGGCGGCGATGCGCGCGGCGCTGCTGCCTGTCCTGGTGATCGTGGCGTGGCAGCTCGCCGGATCAGGCGGCTCGCTGGCCGGCGGCGTCCTGCCGACCCCCGACCGGGTGTGGGACGCCTGGGTCGTCTGGGCCTTCGGCCCGCAGGGCATGGGCCTCAACCCCTACAGCGGCACCTGGCTGAGCAACGTGCTGTTCTCGTCCATGCGCGTCGCCCAGGGCTTCGTGCTCGCCATGGCCATCGGCATCCCGGCGGGCGTCATGATCGGCTGGAGCCGCGCCGTGTCCGGCACGGTGGACCCGACGATCCAGCTTCTCCGCCCCATCCCCATCACGGCGTGGCTGCCCTTCTCCATCGCGGTGTTCGGCATCCAGGACATGGGCGCGATCTTCCTGATCGCACTCGGCGGCTTCTACCCGGTCGTGGTGAACGCCACGCACGGCGCCCGCGACGTCGACCGCAACTGGATCCGGGCGGCCGAGATGATGGGAGCCAGCCGCTTCGACGTGCTGCGTCGCGTGGTCCTGCCGGCGGCGCTGCCGGCGATCTTCACGGGCCTGCGCATCGGTCTGGGCATCGCCTGGACGGCGGTGATCGTCTCCGAGATGGTCGCGGTCAAGTCGGGGCTCGGCTACGTGCTGTGGGACGCCTACTACGTCGGCCGCATGGACGTGGTCATCGCCGACATGCTGTCGATCGGGGCCATGGGCCTGCTGAGCGACCGCCTGATCGTCACCGTCGAGCACTGGGCCCTGCGCTGGCGCCGCCTCCAATCCGCCTCGCGCTGAAGCACGGAGACAAACATGGGCACCATACGTTTCCGCGAGGTCGTCAAGACCTATCCCGGCAAGCAGCCGGTCATCGCACTCGACCGCGTCAATCTCGACATCGGCGAAGGCGAGTTCGTCGCCCTGCTCGGCCCTTCGGGCTGCGGCAAATCCACCCTGCTCAACCTGATCGCCGGCTTCGAGGAGATGACCTCCGGCGCGCTGTCCTTCAACGGCGGCACGGTCGACAGCCCCGGCCCGGAACGCGCCGTCGTTTTCCAGGAGGCGGCCCTGCTGCCCTGGCTGACGGTGGAGCAGAACATCGCCTTCGGGCCGAGCGTCCAGAAGCGCCCGCGCGCCGAATACGAGCCGAAGATCCGCGAGCTTCTCCGCCTCGTCGGGCTGGAGCGCTTCGCCCATTCCCTGCCCTCGCAGCTCTCCGGCGGCATGCGCCAGCGCGTCGGCATCGCCCGCGCCCTGGTCATGGACCCCAAGGCGCTGCTGATGGACGAGCCGTTCGGCGCGCTCGACGCCCAGACGCGCATGAGCATGCAGCAGCTTCTCCTCGACGTCTGGCAGTCGCTCGGCACCACGGTGCTGTTCGTCACCCACGACATCGACGAGGCGATCCTGCTCGCCGACCGCATCTGCATCATGTCGGCCCGGCCGGGGCGGATCACCCGCGAGATCACCGTGGACCTGCCGCGGCCCCGCTCGGTGGACCAGCTCACCGACCCGGCCTTCATCCGGCACAAGGCCGCCATCATGGCCGAGATGCGCGAAGCCCAGAAGGAACACGCATGACCAACCCCCGGATCAGCTACCGCCTGTCCGACGCGCGGCCGGCTCTGCCCGACTTCCAGGGGCGGCGGATCATCGCCCATCTGGTCGTCAACGTGGAGAACTGGCGCTTCGACGAGGCGATGCCGCGCACCATCATCACCCCGCCGCACGGGCGGGAAACGGTGCCGGACGTGCCGAATTTCAGCTGGGCCGACTACGGCATGCGCAGCGGCCTGCCGCGCATCCTGAAGCTGTTCCGCGACCGCGGCGTGCCCGCCTCGACCAGCTTGAACGCCGGCGTCATCGACGCCTACCCGCAGGCCGCCGAGGCCATGCTCGCCGCCGGCTGGGAGTTCATCGGCCATGGCATGCACCAGAAGGCGATCAACCACGCCGGCGACGGCGAGGAGGCGCTGATCGAGGCGGCGCTGGACCGCATCGAGCGCTTCACCGGCACGCGCCCGCGCGGCTGGCTGAGCCCCGGCCTGCGCGAAACGGTGCAGACGCCCGACCTGCTGCGCCGCCAGGGCATCGACCATGTGTTCGACTGGGTGGTCGACGACCTGCCGAGCTGGATGCGCACCGCCCACGGCCCGCTGCTCGCCATGCCCTACAACCTGGAAATCAACGACTCCATCGTCTATGCCATCGAGAAGCACGCGACGGGCGAGATGCTGAGCCGGCTCGGCCACACGCTGCGGCTGTTCGAGCGCGAGTGCGCGGAGAACCCGTGCGTCCTGGCCATCGGCCTGCACCCGCACCTGATCGCGGTGCCGCACCGGCTGCACGAGCTGGAAGCCATGCTCGACCTGCTGCAGGCCTCGCCGCACGTCGCCTTCGCCACCGGCCCGCAGATCGCGGACTGGTACGCGGCGGCAGAACCGGCAACCGACCAAGCGGAGGGCTGAGCAATGGACTTGAACCTGTCCGGCAAAAGGGTCCTCGTCACCGGGGGCTCAAAAGGCATCGGGCTCGCCTGCGCCGAGGCCTTCGCCGCCGAGGGCGCCCTGCCCGTCCTGGTCGCCCGCGACGCGGCGGCGCTGGAGACGGCGGCGGCGGGCATCCGCGAGCGTCACGGCGTGGCGGTCGAGACGATGGCCGCCGACCTTGCGAACGGTGAGGCCCGCGAACGGCTCGCTGCGGCGCTTCCCGACATCGACGTGCTGATCAACAACGCCGGGGCGATCCCCGGCGGCAGCGTCCTCGACCTCGGCATGGACGAATGGGAAGCGGCGTGGAAGCTGAAGGTCTTCGGCTACATCCACATGACGAAGCTCTTCGTCGAGGCGATGCGGAAGCGCGGCGGCGGCACCATCGTCAACGTCATCGGCATGATGGGCATGACGCCGCGCTGGGACTACGCCTGCGGCTCGGCGGGCAACGCGGCGCTGATCGCCTTCACCCAGGCGGTGGGCGCCCGCAGCACCGACTGGAACGTCCGCGTCTTCGGGGTGAACCCCTCGGCGACGCGCACCGACCGGGTCGCGGCGGTCTACCGCAAGCGCGCCAAGACGCGCTTCGACGATGAGGAACGCTGGGCCGAAGCCCTGGGCGATCTTCCCTTCGGGCGCCTCGCCGAACCGACGGAGATCGCCTCCCTGGTCACGCTCCTCAGCTCGCCGCGCGTCACCTACCTGTCGGGCGCGGTGGTCGACATGGACGGCGGCGGACGCTTCCGCTGATCCGGATCGCGCGACGGCCCTTCCCGGTCATGCCGGCCAGTCAAAACGGATGGGCCGCGTGCGATCGCAGCCGCTCGGTCAACGCCTCAGCCAGTTGGGCGACGGCGGGCTCCCAGTCGCCGGGGCCGGGCTGGTGGAACAGCCGGAGCGTCGGGTACCAGGGGCTGTCCGCACGGTGTTCGAGCCAGCGCCAGCAGCCGGAGAACCGCGACAGCACCCACACCGGCAGGCCCAGCCCACCGGCCAGATGGGCCACCGACGTGTCCACCGTGACGATCAGGTCCAGACAGCGCATCAGCGCCGCCGTGTCCGCGAAATCCGTCACCGCGTCCATCGGGTCGATCAGGTCCATGCCGGGCGGCGGCTCCTTGGCCTGCTCCGCGGGGGTGCCCTTCTGCAGGCTGACGAACAGAACGTCCCCGGCGGCGGCCAGCGGCGCCAGGGCGGCCAGGGTCAGGCTGCGCCGCCGGTCGACCGCGTTGGCCTTGGGGCTGTGCGGGCGCGGGTCGCCGGACCACACGAGCCCGACCTTGAGCCGCCCGTCCGCGGGCAGGCGCGCCCGCCAGTGCTCCACCTCCGCCGGATCGGCGGTCAGGTAGGGGACCGCCGTGGGGATGCTGCCAAGCTCCGTTCCGAAGGCGCGCGGCAGGCTGAGCAGCGGGCAGTGGAACTCTGTCGCCGGCAACCCGCCGTACAGGTCGTACACCCCCTCCAGCCCGGGAAGGCGCTCCATCAGGCGCCGCAGGCCGTTGTGCACGGCCAGATGGACGCGGCCGCCCCGCGCCGCCACCAGCGGGGCGTAGCGCGCGAACTGCAGCGTGTCGCCATGCCCCTGCTCGGCGTGCAGCAGGATGGTGCGTCCCTCCAGCGGTTCGCCGGTCCACAGCCGGCCGGGCGCTTTGGGAACGGGAATCTCGCCGATCCGCCAGCGTTCCTCGTAATGCTCCCACCCTTCGCGCAGGCGGCCGCTGGTCAGCAGGACCAGCGACAGGTTGAAGCGGGCCTGGGCGCTCCCCGGGTCGCGGTCGATGAGCGTGCGGAAGCCGGCTTCGGCCTCCTCCAAGCGTCGCAGGTCCAGGCACAACACGGACAGCGCGTTGAGGGCGGCGCCATGGTCCGGCACCAGCGTCAGGGCGCGGCGGCACAGCGTCTCCGCCGTCCGGAAATCCGCCAGCCCGGCCGCCGAGGCGCGGATCGTCTCGCCCATGTTGGCGTAGGCCACCGGATGCTCGGGGGAGAGCGCCACCGCGCGCCGGTAATGATCCAGGGCCTGGGCGGTGTCGCCGCGCTCCTGCAGGGCGCTGCCGGCGTTGTTCCAGGGGTCGGGGTAGCCGGGGCGGAGCTGGATGGCCCGGCGGTACTGGCGCCCCGCCTCCTCGCGACGGCGCAGCCCGAGCAGCGCCCCACCGCAGTTGTTGAGCGCCTCCGGGAAATCAGGAGCGAGGGCGAGCGCCCGTTGCAGCATCGGCAGGGCGGCGGCGTGCCCGCCGCCCTTCAGGCACAGGTCGGCGCGCTCGCGCCACGCCGGCGCCGACTCCGGGGCGAGGCGCAGGACGCGCCCGAGCAGCCGTTCGGCCAAATCCCGGTCGCCGCGCCGGCCGGCCAGCCGCGCGGCGTGGCCCAGCGCCTCCGCGTCGGCGGGGGCCAGCGCCAGCGCCCGTTGGGCGGCCCGCTCGGCCACGGTGGCCGCGCCCTGCTCCAGCGCCGCCTGAGTGAGGCCGCGCCAGGCGTCGGGCAGGCCGGGCGACAGACGCACCGCCCGACGGGCCAGACGGACGCCGTCGCCCGGCCGGCCGGCGGCGACCGACAGCTTGGTGAGGTTGACCCACGGCTCGGCATAGCCGGGGTCGAGCATGGTGGCCTGACGGTAGGAGCGGCCGGCGGCCTCGGACCGGTCGGCGGAGCGGTGTCGCTCGCCCAGCGAGTTGCGGAAGACCGCGCGCGCCGGCTCGACGGCGACGGCACGGTCGAGCCAGCGCCCGGCCTCCTCACGATCGCCGCCCCGGTCATCACCGGCCAGAGCTGTCAGCCCGAGAAGATGCAGCGCGTCGCCCCGCGCCGGATCGGCGGCGAGCGCCCGGCGGTAGCCGCCCGCAGCCTCCGCCAAGCGGCCGGAGCGGTGGGCGGCGAGCGCCGCCGTCAGCCCCGCGCCCAACGGGTCCGGCGCCCGTTCCGCCACCCGTTGCGTCGCCTGCCGGGTGTCCGGTCCCGGCAGGGCTCCGCGCTCGGCGGCCAGAGCGGCCAGAGCGGCGGCCAGCCGGGCGATGGGCGGCTCCCAGACGCCCGGCTCGTCCTGGTAGAACAGGCGCATGGTCGGGTACCAGGGGCTGTCCTCGCGGTGACCGAGCCAGCGCCAGCAGGCGTCGAAGCGCGACAGCACCCACACCGGCTTGCCCAGCCCGCCCGCCAGATGGCAGACCGAGGTGTCCACCGTCACCACCAGATCCAACTCGTCGATGAAGGCCGCGGTGTCGGCGAAGTCGCGGATGTGGCCGGTCCAGTCGACCACCGCCATCCCCGGCGGCGGCGCCTTGGCCTGGGCGCCGGCCTCGCCGATCTGCAGGCTGTAGAAGGCAACGCCCGGGATGCCGGCCAGCGGGGCCAGGGCATCGAGCGTCAGGCTGCGCCGCCGATCGACCGAGTTGGCCTTCATGTCGCCCTTGCGCGGTTCGCCCGCCCAGACGAGGCCGACCTTCAGCCGCCGCTCGCCGGCCAGCCGCTCCCGCCACGCCGGGCGGTCGGCCGCGCTGGCGCGCAGGTAGGGCATGGCGGCGGGGATGCTCTCCAGCCGGGTGCCGACCAGCCGGGGCAGGCTGAGCAGCGGCGCGCACAGGTCGCAGGCCGGCGGTTCCTCGTCCATGCCGTGCACGGCGGTGACGCCGGGGGTGTTGGCGAGCAGCCGCTTCAGCAACGGCTGGACATGCAGGACCACGCGCCCGCCGCGCTCGGCCAGCAGGGTGGCATAGCGGACGAAATGCAGGGTGTCGCCGTGCCCCTGCTCGGCGGTCAGCAGGATGCTGCGGCCGTTCAGCGGGCCGCCGTCCCAGGCCGGGGCGTGGCTCGGGTAGCTCGCCCCCCACATCGACCAGCGCGCCTCGTAGAGCGACCAGCCGCGGGCGAAATCGCCCCGCTGCAGCAGCGACATCGACAGATTGAAGCGGGCCACGGTGCTGGTGGGGTCCAGATGCAGGACGCGCAGGCTCCAGCGGACGCTCTCGTCGCCGCCGTTCCCGGCGTGCAGGAGCAGGGCGGCGTTGGTCAGGACGCCGGGGTTTCCCGGGTCCAGGGCCAGGGCGCGCCGGATCGCGGCGGTGCCGCGCCGGAAGTCGCCCATCATCATCCAGGTCAGGGCATCCTGCGCGTCCGCCGCCGACGCCATCGGGTCGATGCGGCGGCAGCGCGACGACGCCAGCAGGGCTCCGTCGGAATCGCCGGCGTGCATCAGCCCGGAGGCCAGCTGGCCCAGGGGCTCGGCCCCGCCGGGTGCCAGCGCGACGGCGCGGCGCAGCGCCTCCTGGCCGCGGCGGGCTTCCTTGATCTCGCACAGGGCGATGCCGTGGGCGGCCTGGAGACCGGCGTTGCCGGGATCGGACAGCACCGCCCGGCGCAGCAGCCGGACCATCGCCTCCGGCTGGTTCAGGGGCTGGAGCAGCATCGCCAGATTGCGCCATCCCATCGCGAAGGCCGGGTCGGCGATCAGGGCACGGGCGGCGAGGTGCCGCGCCCCGCGTCCCGTGCCCTGATCCTGCATCATCAGCGCGAAGGCCGTCAGCGCCCTGGGATAGTCCGGACGCAGCCGCAGGGCCCGCGTGAAGGCGATGGATGCCCGCCCCTTCCGCCCGGTCAGGCGCAGCGATTCGGCGAGATTGTGCATCGCCTGCGCCCGGTCCGGCGCCAGAAGCATGACGCGGGCGAAGCAGCGCGCGGCGCGACCGTGGCGCCCGTCGGTGAGCGCGAGGCCGCCCAGCCGCAGCCACGCCTCCTCGTTGGTCCCGTCGGTGGCCAGGATGCCGCGCAGCACCGCCTCGGCGGCGGCGGGACGACCGGACCGTTCAAGCCGGATCGCCTCGGCGACGGGGCTGGCGAGGACGGCGGAACGACCGGGAATGGAGGAGAGCGGCATGGCGGCGGTTCGCGGCTGGAGGGTCTCGATCGGCGAACCTGGAGTACAGCACATCCACCGCCGCCAACGCACGCGGCTTCGCGGCCCCGCCGCCCCGGAAAACGGCGGGGCCGCGAACCGTAGTTGTGGTCAGCCGCGCGAGCGCCGCTCCCGCCACAGCAGGGCCAGCGTCACCACCAGGCCGGTGGCGAGCACCGCCACCGCCGGCGACGGCGCCCAGCCGAGCAGCCCGGCCAGGTCCCGGATGGCGGCGGACACGCCCTGCGCCTGGGCCGCCACGCCCTGCGCCTGCCCGGCGAGGTCCTGCACCTGCTGGGTCACCTGCAGCACCGGGCCCAGCGCCTCGGCCACCACGCCGAGTGAGCCGCCGACCGCCAGCGTCCCTGCGGCGGCGCGGACGGCGGCGGTCGTGACGGACGGCACCGCCGGCTCCACCGCCTGGGCCATCGGGCCGTCGTTGAGGGCGCTCCGCCAGTCCGCCCCGCGGAACAGCAGCTCCTCGGCGCGCCGGCGCCGCACAAGACCGGGCAGCAGCCGGCCACCGCCATAGACCCAGGCGCCGAACGCGCTGGCGGCCCCCTCGGCGTCGCCGGCGTTCAGCTTGCGCAGCAGGGTGGACGGCTTGCCGCTGCGCAGGCGGATGAAACCGTCCCTCCCCGGGTCCTTGCCCTTTTTGGCCCGGCCCGGCCCGACGTTGAAGACGAAGTCGATCAGCGCGGCCCGTTGCCCGTCGGTCAGGGGAACGGTCACCGCGCCGTCGACCAGCGAGGCCGCCTCGGCCAGATCGTCGGCCAGCAGGCGCTCGGCCCGTTCGGTGGTGACGGCGTCGCCGGGGGCGACATCGCGGGTGTGGCCGTAGCCGATGGTCCACACACCGGCGGGGCAGCGGTAGGCGGTTCGGGACAAGCCCTCGAAATGGCGGGCCAGATCGAACGCGGCGGGCGGCGGTGCCGCCCGGACGGTGGAGGGCGGCGAAGCCGCAAGGAGGGTGGTCATGGTCGCTCCTGCGAAGGGTCGGGACGGTTCCACACCGGTCACGACAAGCACGGCCGAAAACGACGACGCCCGCCGCGGCGGAGCCGGGCGGGCGCAGTTCGGGCGTTGATGCCCGTAGTAAGGATTATTTTCCTTTTCGTGTAAAGCGTTTTCTTAACATCGGGCGGTTCAGCCGAACATCACGTCCGGCACGGCCAGCGCGGCCAGTTCCGGCAGGTCGCGGGAGCGGGCGTCGGTGACCAGCGTGTCGATGCCCTTCACCGGGCAGAAGCTGACCCGGCTGGCCTGCCCGATCTTGCTGTGGTCGGCCAGGATCACCGTGCGTCCGGCGTTGCCGACCATGGCGCGGGCCACCTCCGCCTCGCGCGGGTCGAAGCTGGTGGCGCCGTAGCGGGGGTGCAGCGCCACCGGCGACAGCAGCGCCATGTCGGCGCGGTAGCGGTGGATCTCCGCCACCGTGCCTTCGCCGAAGGTGGCCGGCAATCCCTCGTCCACCCGGCCGCCCAGCAGCACCACCCGGCTGCGGTTCTGGTTGGCGACGGTCTGCGCCACGTCGAAGGAGTTGGTGACGATGGTCAGGCCGGGCAGGCTCGCCAGTTCCTCCGCCAGGGCCGACACCGTGCTGCCGAAGTCGAGGAACAGCGTCTGGCCGGGCGAGACCAGCCGCGCCGCCGCCTTGGCGATGGCCCGCTTCTCCTTCAGGCGGACCTGGCTGCGCACGGCGATCGGGGGTTCCGGCTCCGGCCCGACGGCGACGACGCCGCCATGGACGCGGCGCAGCTCGCCGCGCGATTCCAGCTCCACGATGTCGCGCCGCACCGTCTCGCGCGACACGCCGAGGTCGCCGGCGATGCGGTCGGTGGACACCCGGTGAAGCGCCGTCAGCAGGGCGCGGATGCGCTGGTGGCGTTCCTCCTGAAGCATCGCTCAGGCCGCCTTGCGCCGGGTCGCCAGCGCCAGGGCGCCGCGCATCGCCAGCGCCGCTGCCGCGACCGCCGCCATGATGCAGGTTGAGAAGGCCGCCGCCTGCGACACGAAGCCGGCCTCGTCCAGCCGCATCACCGTCACCGCGGCGAGGTTGGTCGAGGGCGTGACCAGGAAGATGATCGCCGACAGCGTGACCATGGAGCGCATGAACAGGAAGAAGAAGACCGACAGCAGCGTCGGCACCATCACCGGCACCACCACGTCGCCGAGCACCCGCAGGACGCCGCCGCCGAGGCAACTCGCCGCCTCCTCCAGCGCCGGCGGCACGGCGCGCATTCCGGTGACCATCGTGAGGAAACCCTGCGTGTGGTAGTGGTAGAAGTTGCACAGCGCCAGCAGAAGCACCGTGCCATACAGCATGTGCAGCGGCGTTCCCGCAAGGTTGAAGGCGAAGATGTAGGACAGGCCGAGCACCAGGCCGGGCACGCCGACCGGCAGGACGGCCAGCAGATAGACCGCCTTCGCCACCCCCGGCGGCATCCGCCGCAGCCCCAGGACCAGGGCGAAGAGCAGCGCCGTGCCGATCGCCGCCGCCCCGGCCGACACGGCGAGCGAGGTCCACAGCGGGTCGTAGCCGCCGCTGAGCGTGATCGAGTAATGCTTGAGCGTGAGGTCCAGCCGGTAGGGCCACAGCCGGACGAAGCTGGCGAAGACCACCGTCGCCACCACCGCCACGATGGACAGGGCCAGCGTCATGGAGGCGAGGAACAGCGGGATGTCGCGCACCGGCACGTAATCGGGGACCGGCGGCAGGGCGCTTTCCGAGGCGGTGCCGAACTGGCGCTGGGCGGCCACCCGCTCGATGTAGACGGCGATGCCGGTGGGCAGCAGCAGCAGAATGCCGACCGCGGCGCCGATGCCGAACCTCATCTGGCCGGTGACCTGATTGTAGATCTCGGTCGCCAGGACGGAGAAGTCGCCGCCGATGGTCACCGCGTTGCCGAAATCGGTGATCGTCACGGTGAAGACCACGAAGCCGGCGCTGAGCAGGCCGAACCTCACGTTGGGCAGGGTGATGCCGAAGAACTGCTGGAGCCTGGTCGCCCCCATCACCTCCGCCGCGTCGTAGTAGCGGGCGTCGGACTGGCGCAGCGCCGCCTGGATGATCAGCACCGCCTGGGGCAGCGCGTAGAGCACGTTGGCGATCAGCAGGCCGGGGAAGCCGTAGATGTTCAGCCGCGTGCCGATCAGGTTGCTGACCAGCCCGTTGCGGCCCAGCAGGAAGATCAGGCCGAGGCCGAGCACCAGCGACGGCGCCAGCAGCGGCAGCGACAGGGCCGCCGCGACGAAGCGCTTGCCCGGGATGCGCGTGCGCTGCACGGCGTAGGCGACCATGAAGCCGAGCAGCAGGCAGACCACCGTGGTGGCGCCGCCGACCAGCAGGCTGTTGCCGACCGCGCGCAGGATGCCCGGCGTCTGGAACAGGGCCAGATAGTTGGCGAGGCCGACGCCGCCCTCCTCCTCCAGGACGCTGCGCCAGACGATGGTGCCCAGCGGCAGCAGGAAGAACAGGACCAGCGCCACCACCGGCACCAGCACGCAGGCGCCGTAGAGCAGCCTCTCGTCCAGCGGGCGGCGCAGGCGGCGGGGCCGGGCGGCGTTGGGCGTCTTGCCGGGAAGGGTCAGGGCGGGCATGGTCATGCGCGCACCCAGGCGCAGGCCTCCGCCGCCACCGACACGTCCACCGTGGCGCCCGGTCCGACGCCGGGGTCCTGGTGGGTTTCGGCCAGCAGCTCCCGACCCCGCCAGGACAGGCGCAGCCGGCGGATGTTGCCGAGGAAGGTGAGGTCGATCACCCGCCCCTCCCCATCCGCCGCCGGGGCGACGGCAATCCGCTCCGGACGGACGCAAGCCTCATAGGCGTTCTCCGCCCCATCCGGGCGGCCGGGCAGCAGGTGGGGCATGGCGTCGCGCACCCAGCCGGTCGGCAGCAGGTTGCTGCTGCCCATGAAGTCGGCGACGAAGCGGGTGCGCGGGCGCAGGTAGAGGTCCTGCGGCGTGCCGACCTGCTCGATCAGCCCGTGGTTCATGCAGACGACCTTGTCGGCCAGGGTCAGCGCCTCCTCCTGGTCGTGGGTGACCATGATGGTGGGGATGCCCAGCCGGCGCTGCACGTCGCGGATCTCCGCCCGCAGGTCGGCGCGCACGCGGGCGTCGAGCGCCGACAGCGGCTCGTCCAGCAGGATCAGCGACGGATCGACGGCCAGCGCGCGGGCCAGCGCCACGCGCTGCTGCTGCCCGCCGGAGAGCTGCCAGGGGTAGCGGTCGGCGAGTTGCGGCAGTTTGATCAGCTCCAGAAGCTCCTTCACCCGCGCCGCGATGCGGTCGCCGGGCGCCTTGCGGATCTTCAGGCCGTAGCCGATGTTCTCGGCCACCGTCATGTTGGGAAAGAGCGAATAGGACTGAAAGACGATGCCGAAGCCGCGGTCGCGCGCCGGCACGGCGCCGAGGTCCCGCCCGCCCATCCGCAGCTCGCCCGTGTCGTAGGGCATCAGCCCGGCGACGATGCGCAGCAGCGTGGTCTTGCCGCAGCCGCTCGGCCCCAGCAGGCAGACGAATTCCCGCTCCTCCACGGTCAGGTTGATGCGGTCGAGGGCGACGAAGCCGTCGAAGGTCTTCAGGAGGTTCTTGATCTGCAAATCCATGGCGCGGCCATCTGGAGCGGGGGATGACTCCCTCTCCCGCCCCGGGAGAGGGAAGGGGCCCGCGCGAAAGCGCGGGAAGGGTGAGGGTGCCGCCAAGACTGCGTGCCTTGATTCTTGCGCGCCCCTCACCCGCCCGCGTTCGCGGGCACCCTCTCCCGGGACGGGAGAGGGGAACAGGCCTCAGCGGCCGATGCTGCCCTGCCAGGTCTTCAGGATGGCGTCGCGCTCCGCCGCGGACTTGGCGAAGTCCATCGGGTAGAGGACCTTCTGCACATCCGCCGGCAGGCCGGCCTCCTCCGCCGCCTTGGCGACCGGGGCGCCGGGGATCGTCACGATCTCCTTGTACTTGGTGTAGAGCGCGGCGGCCTTGGGCGACAGGGTCCAGTCGAGGAAGCGCTTGGCGTCCTCCTTGTTCTTCGACGTCTTCATCAGAGCCGACGCCTCCAGCTCGTAGCCGGCGCCGTCCGTCGGAATGACCATCTTGAGCGGGAAGCCCTCCTCGACCGACTTGATGGCCGCGAAGGCCAGCGAGGCGCCGATGGCGAACTCGCCCGAGCGGGCCGACTTGCAGGGCTTGGAGCCGGACTTGATGTACTGGGCGACGTTGCCGTCCAGCGTCTTCAGGAACTGCCAGCCCTTCTCGTTGCCCTGGCTCTGCAGGATCGCGGCGATCTGGAGATAGCCGGTGCCCGAGGAGACCGGGTTCGGCATCACCACCTCGCCCTTGTAGACTGGGTTGGTCAGGTCCTTCCAGGAGGTCGGGACCGGCAGGTTCTTGGCCTTCAGAAGCTCGGTGTTGACGCAGAAGGCGGCCATATAGCCGGTGGCGGCGAACCAGCGCGCGTCCGCCCCCTTGTAGGCGGCCGGCAGCGCGTCGGAGCCCTTGGCGGCGTAGGGCTCGACCAGCGCCATGACGCGCGGGTCCAGCATGTTGGTGACGGCCCAGCCCCAGATCACGTCGTGCTGCGGGTTGGACGCCTCGGCCAGCATGCGGGCGCCGAGGTCGCCGGTGGACAGGCGCAGCACCTTCAGGTCGATGTCGGGCAGGTCCTTCTTCGCCGCCGCCACATAGTCGGCGATCTCGTCCTCCTCCAGCGCCGTGTAGACGGTCAGCGTCCCCGCCTGCGCGACGGCCGGCAGCACCGCCGCCCCCATCAGAACCACGCCGGCCAGCAGCGACTTCCCAGCAAACTCCACCATCGCCAACCCCTCTGTTCCGCATGCCCTTTCCCGGCGCCCCGGCCGGTGGCGAGCCCGTGCCCGCCGTGGATTTAAGTGGAGGTTTGCACTTCTGTGCGTTTGTGTCTACCATGATTGCACAGTTGGCGTGCATTTGCGCAGCCGCACAGAAATAAGGCAAATCATGAGCCCCACCACCAAGGACGCGACCATCGACCGTGCGGCGTTGACCGGGGAGTTGGCCGGCTTCGCCGCCGCCCTGGCGGACGAGGCGCGCGCGCTGTCCCGCCGCTGGTTCCGCACGCCGGTCGCCATCGACACCAAAGCCGACGACAGCCCGGTAACCATCGCTGACCGCGAGGTGGAGGCCGCCCTGCGCCGCCGCATCGCCGAGCGCTTCCCGGACCATGGAATCTTCGGGGAGGAGCATGGCCGCGACCGGCTCGACTCGGAGATCGTCTGGGTGATCGACCCCATCGACGGCACGCGCAGCTTCATCAGTGGCTGGCCGGTCTACGGCACGCTGCTGGCGGTGCTGGAGCGCGGGGTCCCGGCGGTCGGGGTGATCGACATGCCGGTGCTGGGCGAACGCTGGACGGGACGCGCCGGCACCCCCACACTCTACAGCGACGGGACGGGAGCGGAGCGGCCCTGCCGCACGCGCGACTGCCGCCGGCTGGCCGACGCGACGGTCTACACCACCTCGCCCGACGCCTTCGACGCGGCGGGCCTGCGGGTGTTCGAAACGGTCAGCCGGCAGGCGCGGACGCGGCGCTTCGGCGGCGACTGCTACATCTACGGGCTGGTCGCGTCCGGCCACATCGATCTGGTGATCGAGGCCGGACTCCAGCCCTATGATTATCTGGCCATGCAGCCGGTGATCGAGGGGGCCGGCGGGCTCATCACGGACTGGGAGGGCAAGCCGCTGACCATGGAGTCGGACGGCCGCGTGGTCGCCGCCGCCACCGCCGACCTGCACGCCGAGACCATCGCCGCCATCGCGCGGGCGGCGGGTTGAGCGGACGAACCGAGGAGGGGGAGAGGGGACGCCATGGCATTCGCCCACACTCTGGCCGGGACGCGGCACCAGTTTCCCGATCTGAAGACGCTGCTCGCCCGCGCCTCGCCGCCGCGCTCGGGCGACGCGCTGGCCGGGCTGATCGCCGCCAGCGCGGCGGAGCGGGTGGCCGCCCAGATGGCCCTGGCCGACCTGCCGCTGCGCCATGTCCTGACCGAGGCGGTCGTCCCCTACGAGGCGGACGAGGTGACCCGGCTGATCGTCGACGGCCACGACGGCGCCGCCTTCGCCCCGGTCGCCCATCTGACCGTCGGCGGCTTCCGCGACTGGCTGCTGTCGGAGGCGGCGGACGCGGCGGCCCTGACGGCCCTCGCCCCCGGCCTGACGCCGGAGATGGTCGCGGCGGTGTCGAAGATCATGCGGCTGCAGGATCTGATCGCCGTCGCCGCCAAGACCCGCGTCGTCACGCGCTTCCGCAACACCATCGGCCTGCCGGGGCGCCTCTCCACCCGGCTGCAGCCCAACCACCCGGTGGACGACCCGCGCGGCATCGCCGCCAGCGTCCTCGACGGGCTGATGTACGGCAGCGGCGACGCGGTGATCGGCATCAACCCAGCCACCGACAGCGTGGAGACGATGACGACCCTCCTGGAGATGCTGGAGGAGCTTCGCCTGCGCACCGGCGCGCCGATCCAGTCCTGCGTGCTGGCCCATGTGACCACGGCGTTGAAGGCCATGGAGCGCGGGGCGCCGGTCGATCTGGTCTTCCAGTCCATCGCCGGGACGGAGGCGGCCAACCGCGCCTTCGGCGTCTCGCTGGCCCTGCTGGACGAGGCGTGGGAGGCTGGCAAGGCGCTGAACCGCGGCACGGTCGGCGACAACCTAATGTATTTCGAGACCGGCCAGGGCAGCGAGCTGTCGTCCGGCGCGCATGAGGGGGTGGACCAGCAGACGGTGGAGGCGCGCTGCTACGCCGTCGCCCGCCGCTACCGGCCGCTACTGGTCAACACGGTGGTCGGCTTCATCGGGCCGGAATACCTCTACGACGGCAAGCAGATCACGCGGGCCGGGCTGGAGGACCATTTCTGCGCCAAGCTGCTCGGCCTGCCGATGGGCTGCGACGTCTGCTACACCAACCACGCGGAGGCCGACCAGGACGACATGGACGCCCTGCTGACCCTGCTCGGCGTGGCCGGCTGCACCTTCATCATGGGGGTGCCGGGAGCCGACGACATCATGCTGAACTACCAGAGCACCTCCTTCCACGACGCGCTCTATGTGCGTCAGGTGCTCGGCCGCCGCCCCGCGCCGGAGTTCGAGGCGTGGCAGCAGGCCGCCGGCATCGCCGATTCCGCCGGGCGCCTGCGCTTCGACCCCGCCGCGTCGTCCCTTCTGCCCGCCCTGCCCCTGCCGGAGGAACAGCCATGACCGAGTCCGAGCCGGTGCCCCTTTCCTCCCCCGCCCAACCGGGCCCGGCCCAGCCCGATCGCTGGGCGCATCTGCGCCGCCACACCGACGCGCGGATCGCGCTGGGCCACGCCGGGAGCGGCCTGCCCACCGCCGCCCACCTCGCCTTCCAGGCCGCCCACGCCCAGGCTCGCGACGCCGTGCACACGCCGCTCGACGCCGCGGCGCTGCTGGCGGCGCTGGCGGAGCGCGGCTGGCCGGCGGTCGCGGTGACCAGCGCCGCGCCCGACCGCGCCACCTACCTGAAACGCCCGGACCTCGGCCGGCAATTGTCGGAGGAGTCGCAGCGCCGCCTGTCGGAGCCGGTCCGCGCCCCCGACGTGGCGCTGGTGGTCGGCGACGGGCTGAGCGGCACCGCTGTCCAGGCCAACGCCGTCGCGGTGCTGGAGGCCCTGATCCCGAAGCTCCAGGCGGCCGGGCTGCGGGTCGGGCCGGTGGTGGTGGCGGAGCAGGCGCGGGTGGCGCTGGGCGACCCGGTCGGCGCGCTGCTCCAGGCACGGGCGAGTGTCGTCCTGATCGGCGAGCGGCCGGGACTGAGCGCCGCTGATTCATTGGGCCTCTATCTGACCTGGGAGCCACGGCCGGGCCGGGTGGACAGCGAGCGCAACTGCATCTCCAACGTCCGAGTCGGCGGCCTCGCCCCCGCCGCCGCCGCCGCCCAGGCGGCCGCATTGCTCGGCGCGATGTTCGCCCAGCAGCGCTCGGGTATCCGGCTCGATAGCCCGGCTCCCGCCGCCCCGCCGGAACTGCCGGGGGCCGGCGCCCCGTAACCGATTCGCACCGGTGCGGCGGCGGAATGTTCGCATTCGTCTTAATCCCATTGCGACAACCGGCGATGCCAAGCACAATCCCCCGGCAAAACAACCGGGGGCTCGGGGTGGCTGCGATGGGAAAGACGCGTGTGCTGGTGCTGGGCGGCGGGCTTGGGGGCGTGTCCGCCGCGCTGACTCTCACGGCGACCGAGGCGTTGCGCGAGAAGTTCGACGTGACGCTGGTCAGCCATGGCTGGCGGCTGGGCGGCAAGGGGGCCAGCGGCCGCAACGCCAAGCAGGGCCAGCGCATCGAGGAGCACGGGCTGCACATCTTTCTGGGCTTCTACGACAACGCCTTCCGGATGGTGCGCGGCGCCTACGCGGAGTGGGACGAGCCCGCCGACTACGCCTTCCAAACCTGGCAGGACGCCTTCCGCCCGCTGTATCAGGTGACGCTGATGCAGGACATTCCGCGCTTCGGAAAGACCCGCTGGCACTCCTGGAACCTCGATTTCCCCGAGCGCTCCGGCACCCCCGGCGACCCGCGGTCGCTCGGCCCGAACGGCTTTGAGGCCTTCCTGATCGGTGCGCTGCAGAACTTGGTCGCCAAGCACGACCATCTGCCCGGCCACCTCACCGCGAAGCTCGGGCTGGACGCCCTTGAGAAGGCGCGCGCCCACATCGAGGAAGCCGGCGACGGCGCCCTCGACCACGGGCTGATCGTCGATCTGCTCAAGCTCGTCCAGAAGGGCTTCCAGGCGGTCCTGGAACCGCTGCTGAAGCTGTCGGACGAGGGCTGGGAGTTCGCCTGCTTCGCCGATTTCGGCCTCGCCTTCGCCATCGGCTGCTTCGCCGACGTGCTGCCCTACGGCAAGGACGGCTTCGACCGCATCAACGGCGAGGACTTCCGTGAGTGGCTGCAAAAGAACGGCATCTCCGACACCTTCGCGTGGTCGGCGCCGGTGCGCCTGCTCTACGACATGTGCTTCTCCTACAAGAACGGCGAAGCGACCGACGGGCCGGAGAACGCGCGCTTCGCCGCCGGCGCCGCGGCGGAGATTCTTCTGCTGATGGGCTTCGCCTACAAGGGCGCGCCGCTGTGGAAGATGAACGCCGGCATGGGCGACACCGTCTTCACGCCCGCCTGGTTCGTGCTGAAGCAGCGCGGGGTGGACATCAAGCTGTTCCACCGCCTGACCAAGCTGGAAACCTCGGAGAACGGCGCCTGGGTGGAGCGGGTGCGCCTGAACCGGCAGGTCGATCTCGTCAACGGCACCTATGACCCGTTCGTCAAGGTCGGCTACGGCGACGACGGGAAATGGCTCTACTGCTGGCCGTCCGAGCCGGACTGGAGCCAGATCGTCGACGGCGACAAGATCCGCGACGCCGGCATCAACCTGGAATCGGTGTTCTGCCACTGCACCGCCGGGGAATCGGTGCTGGAGGTCGGCAAGGATTTCGATCTCGTCGTGCTGGCCATGCCGCCCGCCGCGCTGGCCGACCCGGCGGCCGAGCTGATGGACGCCAATCTGCGCTTCAAGCAGATGGTCGAGGTCACCCCGGCGGTGCCGACCCAGGCGGTCCAGCTCTGGATGACGCCGAGCATCGAGGAAATGGGCTGGAAGGCCGGCCCGACCGCCATGACCAGCTATGTCGAAGAACTCGACAGCTGGGGCGAGATGAGCCACCTCATCCCCGCCGAATCCTGGCCGCCCGGCACCGTCAAGGCCGTGGAGTATTTCTGCGGCACCGCCCGCTGGCCGGCCGGCGCCCCGCCCTACGCCTGCGGCCTGCCGCAGCGGATGGCCGCGGACGTCCGCCGGGATGCCACGCAGTGGCTGAACGCCAACATCGGGGTGCTGTGGCCCAACACCGTCAAGGACGGCGTGTTCGACCAGAGCCAGGTCTATTCCTCCTACTACCGCTACAACCTCGATCCGTCGGAGCTCTACGTGCAGTGCTTCCCGGCGACGGTGGAGACCCGGCTGAAGCCGGGCGACAGCGGCTTCGTCAACGCCTTCCTGGCGGGGGACTGGACGCGGACCTGGTTCAGCGCGGGCAGCGCCGAGATCGCCGTGCTCTCCGGAAAGCAGGCCGCCGAGGCCATCGCCCGCCAGACCATCGACCTCACCCCGTCCGATTGAGAATCCTGATTCAATGCGCGTGATCGCAGCCTTTGCCGCGGCGGCCACTCTGGCCGCCGCGTTTCCGTCCCATGCCACCGACGTCTACACCTTCGAAGGATTCGGGGCCGTGTCCATGGGCATGGGCGGCACCGGGGCGGCGTCCGACATCGGCGGCGCCGCCATGATCCTCAACCCGGCGACCCTGACGCAGCGCTCCTCCTCCTATGTGGAGGGCGGGCTGGTGGTCGCCGCCCCGACCGGGCTGCGCGCCACGCAGACGCGGACGGGCGAGGTGGCGCACGGCAAGGACACCTTCCCCTTCCAGGGCTACTACATCCCCCAGGGCGGGTTCGTCTGGCGGCACGAGACTCTGGCCCTCGGGCTTGGCGCCTACGCCCAGGGCGGTTTCGGCACCGAGTACGGCGAGGGCAGCTTCATGGCCCGCCTGCCGTCCGGCGTCGACACCGGGCTGCGCACCGGCAGCGAGGCGATGTTCATGCGCGTCCCGCTGGCCGCCGCCTGGGACGTGACGCCGAAGGTTACGGTGGCGGGCGCCATCGACTACGTCCGGGCGGGCCTGGGCTTCCGCGTCCTCCAGGGGGCCGACCAGCTCGGCGCGTTGGCCACCACCGGACGGCTGACCGGACAGGGGCCGATGCTGGGTGCGGCCAGCGCCATGGTCGGGATGGGCGGCGGCGTCTATTTCGACATCTTCGATCCGTCGATCGCCCGCGCCGGCGTGGAGGGCGATGGGGTGAGCGGCCGGTTCGGCCTGACCTGGAAACCGCAGGCCGACACCACCGTCGGCGCCTTCTACCAGTTCCGCACGGCGCTCAACAACCTGACCGGCGACGGCTCGGTGATCGTGCTGGCGCCCGACGGCTCACGGCTGACCCAGCCCGCGAAATACACGCTGGGGAATTTCCAGCTCCCCGCCGAGTTCGGCATCGGCGTCAGCCACCGGCTGCGGCCCGACCTGACCGTCGCCTTCGACTACCGGCGCGCCTTCTGGGCGCAGGCGCTGCGCCAATACAACATCCGCGTCGACGTGCCGGGCCTCGGCACGGTGTGGGAGACGCTGCCGCAGCGCTACCGCGACATCAACATCTTCGCGGTCGGCGCCGCCTACCGGGTGACCGACGCGTTGACCCTGCGCGCCGGCTTCCGCTGGGCCGACAAGGCGGCCCCGGCACAGGACATCGTCTCGGTCGTGCCGGTGGTCATCACCAAGCACGCCGGCCTCGGCGTCGGCTACGCCGTCTCCGAGACGGTGCGGCTGGACGCTGCCTTTTCCCACGGCTTCCAGGAATGCGTGAGCAACGGCACGCCGCCCAACGGCTCCGCCGTCAATCCGGGGAAGTTCTGCAACGGCACCGACATCGTGGCGCTGAACGTCAGCGTCGCGTTTTAAAAAAAGCGCCGGCCCTTTCCGGGGCCGGCGCCCTGTGCCTCACTCCGCTTGCCAGACCACCCGGCCGGGGTTGGCGCGGAAGTCCATGTGGATCTGCATGGCGAAATCCACATGGACGGTGGCGCTGCCGTCCGGCCCGGCCGCGAAGCCGAAGTCCGAGATGACCTGATGGCTGGCGTAGTCGGCCACCCGCAGCGTGAAGTCACCCCGCATCGGCCACGCGCCGCGGAAGCGGTCAACGTGCATCGGGCAGTCGATCAGCGCCTGATAGCAGGCCAGCTCGCTGTCCGGGGCGCCGCGGAACTGCTTCAGGTTGATGACCGGCACCGTGCCGGCCAGCAGCGATTCCACCGCCTTGACGGCGACCTCCACCCCCTCGACCAGACCGCCGGGGCGCAGCAGGGCCTTCAGCGCGTCGCCGAGATCGGCGGCAAGATCCTCAAGGCTCTGCCACGCCGAACCGGGGGTCCACGGCCCGCCCTCCACCGTCAGCAGAGGGGCGAACACCCCCTCGCAGTCGGAGGACAGGGTGCGGAACAGCGTCGTCTCGCAGACGAAACGCGGCGCCTCGGCCCCCTCCTCCGGCAGCGTGATGCGGCCCAGCGACTTGGCGAAGCCCCAGCCCTCCCGCCCGCAGACCAGCGGAATGGTCGCGTCCGGGAAGACGTAGGGCATCCACAGCACCAGCCGCGGCCAGTGGCCGGGCCGATGCTCGATCAGCGGCAGCCACAGCGAGGCCTCCCGGTAGGGAATCCAGCCGAACGGCTCGGTCGGGCTGGTGCAGCGCCCCACCGACAGGAAGGTGCACAGCGCCACCGGCCCGGCCACCGTGTAGCGCACCGCCCCGGCGGGCGCCGCGTTCAGCAGCGTGTCGACCAGCGCCTGGGTGTTCACCGGGTTGCTGCGCACGACGAAGGCGGTGGCAAGGCTGTCGGTGAAGACGCCGGGTGCGGCGATCGACACCTCGCCGTGCCCGGCGAAGGAGACGTAGCGGGGGGCGGTCACGACGGCGCCCCGTTCAGGAAGTTCTCACCGGAGATGAACAGCGGCGTTCCGGAGATGGCCCGCGCCGCCTGCATGCCGGACATCACCGTCGCCTCGATGCAGGAGGTGTTGAAGCCGGTGCGGACCCAGCAGCCGGCCAGGAACAGGTTGTAGAACCCGCTCGCGTCGGTGCGCAGCCGGTACTGGGTGGAACCGGCGGCGCTGCCCGGCAGCGTTTCGGTCGGATCGACGTTGGCGCGGATGATCTGGTGCGACAGCCGCTCCCGCCCGGTGCCGTTCCACGGATCGTAGAGGACGTTCCAGTTGAAGCCGACACCGCCATGGCCGGACACCGTCGCCTTCGGCCAGAAGTTGCCCATGTAGGCGTCCAGCCACTCCGCCGCGCTGTTCGTGACGTTGTCCAGCGCCTCCTGCGGCACCGCGAGGTCGGTGGTCGGCCGGGCGACCAGACCGGTCTGCCAGACGCCGCAGATGTAATGCACCGACTTCGGCGCGCCGGTCTCGCCGGGGCGGAACTCGTAGGGCAGCGTCTGCCCCATCTCCGCCCAGATCGACCACGGCTCCGGCCCGGCGACGGCGGCCGGCTGGCCCGGCTCCCAGCCCAGCCCCTGGAGGTCAGGACCGCACCACAGCTGCATGGACAGCGTCGGGATGATGCCGATGTTGCTGGTCATCGCGTTGAAGGCCGGCGAGGCCGCC
Organism: Azospirillum brasilense; assembly: GCF_007827815.1. Classification (GTDB taxonomy): domain Bacteria; phylum Pseudomonadota; class Alphaproteobacteria; order Azospirillales; family Azospirillaceae; genus Azospirillum; species Azospirillum brasilense_C. The sequence continues at coordinate 91,326 of NZ_VITH01000006.1, read as the reverse complement.
TGCAACTCCGCCGCCAGGGTCGGCTGGTCGTTCATCGCCTTGAAGCCGCCCATGGAGATACCGAGGACGGCGACGTCGAAGTCGCGGCCGCGCTGCAGCGTCTCGGTCCCGACCGGCTCCCACGCGCACCAGTGCGACTCCAGCGAGGAGTTGTTGGTGGCGAGCGCCGCCTGGACCTTGTCGGCGTCCTTGATCTGGTCCCACAGCGGCTCCAGCGGCCAAGCCAGCAGGAACTTCCTGTCCTCCAGCGGCACGGTGATCAGCGGCTGGTAGTCGTCCCCGCCGTCGGCCAGATCAACCTGCCGGGCGAGACGCACGGTCTCGACCAGCGCGCGGTCGTCGGACAGGCCGATGTCCTCGACGCGGCGGAAGAACTTCACCTTCACGCCGTTCTGCAGCAGGGTCTGGTAGATGGGCGCGATGATGACCTCGCCCATGCCCGCTTCCATGTTCCACATCACCGATTCGCGGCAGGTGGCGAACATGCGCACGCAGGACTGCGCCGCGACGCCGGCGCCCCAGTTGGGCTGACGGTAGTCGCCGTCCTTGTACTGCATGAAGGTGTCGTAGCAGGTGCGCAGCGAGCAGCTCTGCTTCAGCGCCGCGGCGTCGCCGCCATGGCGGATCAGCCAGTCGGTGAATTCCAGCTCGTCCAGCGAATCGGCGGTGCGCTTCTCAATCCCGAAATCGGCGATGATGCCGACGGTGAAGGGAAGCACGAAGGCCAGCAGGTCGCGCGCCACATGGTTGCTGGGCAGGGTGGCCGCCGCGGCCTCGATCAGCCGCAGCAGCGTCATCAGGTCGTGGAAATGCTCGACCGGCGGAGCCGCCGACGGGTTGGACCCAGGCCTATTTTGCGCCCCGTCGGCCAGCGCCCGGATCAGCCGGTGGGCGGCGATGGCGGCGTCTTTCGCGGTGGTCACGGCGGCGCCCTTCACCAGCGCCTCGGCCTGCGCCAGATGGCGGACCTCCCGGTCCTTCCAGCTTCGGATCGCGTCGGCGAAGCGGGTGGCGAGCGAGGCCGGAAGGACCTGCTGGTCGGCCGGCAGGACGGGCATCGGCGCGACGGTGCGGCCGTCGATGTGGACCAGCTTGCCGTCGACGATCAGGCCGCTCAGCTCGTCCCAGTTCTCGAACACGTCGCGCACCACGCCGACCAGCGACGCGATGGCCTGCGGCAGGGTCGGCATGACGTTGGCCGAGCCCGGCTCGCCGCCCAGCACCGGCCAAGTCAGCGGCCAATAGGCCGGCTTGCCGCCGTCCAGCACCATGCCGATGGGGGTGAAGCGCTGCGGCTTCAGCACGTCGCGCCAGGACTGGAAGGTGTTGTCCGGCGAGCGCTTCCAGACGTCGAAGACGTCCTGGAGCATCTTGAAGGCGTTGTTGTAGAAGCCGAACCAGACGTGCAGGCCATGCTCCTGGATGCGGTTCCACTGGTCGCGCCCGGTGGCGCCCTTGCCACCCAGCCGCCAGCCCATCTGATAGATAGTGACGTCGTAGCGCGCCCGCTTCTCGTCCGTGTCGGACAGGAAATGCGCCGTGGTGAGGGCGCCGACGCCACCACCCAGAATTGCAACCCTCGTCTTCGCCATGCTCTCCCCCGACCGATCCGGCATCCCCGCGACGGCGCCGCGGAGTTTTCCCGGCACTCGTCAGAAATTGTGGGGGAGGTTAGCATAAATTGTCGTACCGCGATTGAACTATTACGCCGTTTCGCCGATGCTCCCGTCCTATGACCCGTGCGATCGCAAAGCAAAAATCGTGCAAAGACCCGGCTGCCACGCCCTGCGCTTGCTCCACCCTGGCGCGACCTTCTATAACGGATGTCGCAACCACGCGACATGAGGATGCTGCGTCGTGATCGGGGCCATCCCAACCGCAACCGTGCCGGCGTTATCGGGCTTCCGCGTTGTCGAGACGCTGCATGTGGGGTCGCGCTCCACCGTGCTGCGCGCCGTCCGGCGCGACGACGGCCTGCCCGTCATCTGCAAATTCCTGTCCGGGGCGGACATCGGCGGCGAGGACAAGGCGGCCTTCCTGCGCGAATTCGCCATCACCCGCCGGTTGCGCCACGCCGGGGTCGTGGAGGCGCTGGACTGCGTGCCCCACGGCACTGGGCTGATGATGGTGTTCCGCGACATCGGCGGGACCGCGCTGGACAGCCTTCCGGACGTGCGGACGGAGGACGTCGCGGTCTTCCTGCGAATGGCGCTCCAGGCGGTCGACGCGCTGGCCGCCGTGCACGATGCCGGCGTCGTCCACAAGGACATCAGCCCCGGCAACCTGATCTGGAACCCGGCGACCGGCCAGTTCAACCTGATCGACTTCGGCATCGCGTCGGAGCTGTCGCGCGAAGAAGCGGGCGACCCGGACGTCGGCACCATGGAGGGCACGCTCGCCTACATGGCGCCGGAGCAGACCGGGAGGATGAACCGGTCGGTGGACTATCGTGCCGACTTCTACGCCCTGGGCGCCACCTTTCACGAATTCCTGACCGGCCAGCCGCCCTTCCCGTCCGGCGACCCGCTGGAGCTGGTGCATTGCCACATCGCGCGGACCCCCGTCCCGGCGCACAAGCTCAACCCGCTGGTGCCCGAGCCTCTGGCCGCCATCGTGGCCCGGCTGATGGCGAAGAACCCGGAGGAGCGCTACCAGAGCGCCTTCGGCCTGCGCGCCGACCTTGAACGCTGCTTGAGCGAATGGCGCAGCCACGGCCGCATCGAGCCCTTTGCGCTGGCCAGCCGGGACGTCCGTCCGGTGCTGCGCATCCCGCAGAAGCTCTATGGCCGCACCGCGCAGTTCCGCGTCCTTCTCGACGCCTTCGGGCGCGCCGCCGCGGGCGGGTTCGAAGCCCTGCTGATCTCCGGCTATTCGGGGGTTGGCAAATCGGCGCTGGTCCGGGAACTGCACAAGCCGGTGATCGCCCGCCACGGCTTCTTCATCACCGGCAAGTTCGAGCCGCTGAAGCGCGACATTCCCTACGCCCCGGTGATCGAGGCCTTCAAGACCCTGGTGCGGCAGACCTTCGCCGCCGGTCCGGAGTCGCTGGCGCGCTGGCGGGCCCGCCTCCTCGCCGCGCTCGGCCCCAACGGGCGGGTCATCACCGACGTGATCCCGCACGTCGAGCGGCTGATCGGCCCCCAGCCGCCGGTGCCGGAGCTGGGTCCGGTGGAGGCGCACGAGCGCTTCATCTATGTGTTCCGCAATTTCGTCCGCGCCTTCGCCGGGGCGGGGCACCCGCTGGTGCTGTTCCTCGACGATCTGCAATGGGCCGACCTCGCCACGCTGAAGCTGCTGGAAGGGTTGGCGGGCGACCCGGACCTCGGCCATTTCCTGCTGGTCGGCACCTGCCGCGACACCGAGGTCGACGCGCTCCACCCGCTGCGCCACACCATCCAGACCTTTGGCGAGCGTGGCGTTCCGGTGCGCGACGTGTCGCTCGGCGGGCTCGACGCCGACGCGGTGGTGGCCCTGCTGTCCGACACGCTGCACGCGGCCCCCGACGACGTGCGCCCCCTGGCCGAGCGGCTGATCGCCAACACGCTGGGCAACCCCTTCTTCCTCGGGCAATTCCTGGAGTCGCTGGAGCAGAGCGGGCTGATCGCCTATGACGGCCTCGCCGGGGTGTGGAACTGGAACCTGGAGGCCATCGAGTCCCAGCGGATGGAACGGATGGTCGACGACGTCGTCACCTTCGTGGTCCGCCGCATCCGCGAGCTGCCCGCCGAAACGCTGACCGTCCTCCAGACCGCCGCCTGCATCGGCAGCGCCTTCGATCTCGCCACCCTGGCCGACGCGAGCCGGCGGACCTCCACCGCGACGGCGGCGGCGCTGTGGCCGGCCCTGCGCAGCGGGCTGGTGGTCCCGGTGGGCGACGCCTACCGCTACGCCGACATGGACAGCGTCTCGCCGCGCGCCACCTACCGTTTCGTCCACGACCGCGTGCAGCAGGCGGCCTACAGCATGCTGCCGGACGCCGAGGCCCTGGCCTGCCACCTCGCCATCGGCCTCGTCCTGGAACGGGGCGGCGATCGGGCCACGGATCGGCTGTTCGCGATCACCAACCAGTTGAACCGCGCCGTGTCCCTGCTGTCGCCGGAGCAGCGGGAGCGGCTGGCCCGCTACAACCTGCTGGCCGGACAGGCGGCGCGCGCCTCGGCGGCGCTGGGGCCGGCCTTCGACTATCTCATCACCGGGGTCGGGCTGCTGCCCGCGGACGGCTGGTCGCGGCTGTACGAACTGGCGCTCAGCCTCCACGCCGAAGCGGCGGAGATCGCGGCGGTGAACGGCGACGTCGCCGCGGCGACGCCGCTGGCCGACGCCATCGAGGCCAACGCCCGCACCGTCCTCGACCGTGCCCTGGCCTTCGAGACACAGATCCAGATGCATGTGTCGCGGCAGAACCTGCCGGCGGCGCTGGACGCCTGCCGCACCGCTCTGGGCCAGCTCGGCAGCCCGATCCCCGAGCGGGCGGACACCCGGCATGTGCTCAAGGAACTCGCCACGACCAAACTCGCGCTGCGCGGCAAGGGCGAGGAGGATCTCGTCAACCGCCCGCCCCTCACCGACCCGCGCCTCCTGACGATCGGCCGCATCGTGTCGCGCGTGCTGGCGAGCGCCTATCTGCACGACACCAACCTCTACACGGTGCTGCTGCTGCGCATGGTCCGGCTGTCGGCGACCGAGGGTATCCTGCCGGCCTCCGGCATCACCTACGCCACCTACGGGCTGCTGCACTGCGCGATGCTCGGCGACGTCCCGGCGGGCGCCATGTACGGGCGGGTGGCGCTGCGCGTGCTCGACCGGCTGAACGCCAACCAGGGCCGCGCCCAGACGCTGTTCGTCGTCCATCTGTTCATCGAGGTCTGGCACCAGCCGGTGGCCAAATCACTGGCCGGCCTTCTCAACGCCCACCGGATCGGCCTGGAAACCGGCGACATCGAGTACGCCGCCTATTGCCTGAACAACGCCGTCGCGCAAGGGCTGTTTCTCGGCCATCCGCTGCGGCAGCTCCAGCAGACCGCGGCGGGCCACGCCGCCGCCATCGCGCGCCTGAACCAGCAGACCGCGGCGGGCGTGCTGCGGCCCCACCAGCAGCTCATCGCCAATCTGCTCGGCGAATGCGACGACCCCACCGCCTTCGCCGGACCCCACGTCACGGAAGCAAGCGACGTCCCGGCCCTGGCCGCCAGCGGCAACCGCCTTGCCCTGGACACGATGCACAGCCACCTCGCCTATCTGAACCTTTTGTTCGGTCGGATCGACGAGGCGCGGCGCTGCATGGCGAAGCGCCGTCCCTTCGCCGACGCCTCCATGGGCATGGTGATGAACCTGCGCATGCGGGTGATCGCCGCGTTGATCGACTTCGCCGCCTGGGACCGCCTGCGCCCCGCCGAGCGGCTGCGGGCGCGGGCCGTGGCGCTCGGGCTGGAGCGACGGCTGCGCGGCGCGGTGCGCCACGCCCCGACCAACTTCCGCCACCTGCTGGCGCTCGTGGTGGCCGAACGGCTGCGCGCCACCGGGCGGCTGGACAAGGCGCACCGTCATTACCAGACCGCCGCGGAGAGCGCTCGCGAGCAGGGCTTCACCCACGACGAGGCCTTCGCCTGCGAGCGGGCCGGCGAGGCCGCGCTGGCGCGCGGCGACCGCTTCACGGCGAAGGCGATGCTGTTCCAGGCCCGCCACGCCTACCGGCGCTGGGACGCGCTGGCGAAGGTCCGGGCGCTCGACGCCCGGCTGGCCGAGCTGTTCGGCGAGACGGCGGCGGACCAGGGTCCCGTCGACGACGGCTTCCCGCCGCGACGCCCGGTCACCGCCACGTCGCGGCGGCGCTCCTCCTCCTCCGGGTCCAGCTCCCACATGGTGGATGTCGAGACGGTGATCCGCACCTCGCAGGCGCTGGCGCAGGACATCCGGCTGGGCGACCTGCTGTGGACGCTGATGAAGCTGGTCATCACCAACGCCGGGGCGACGCGGGGCTGCCTGCTGCTGCCGACCGACGGCGCGTGGCGGATCGAGGCCGACGCCACCAGCGAGGGTGAGGCCGCGGAGGTCCTGCAGTCCCGCCCCCTCGACGACGCGGCGCCGATCCTGGTGCGCGGCGTCGTCGACGCGGTCATCCAGACCGGGGAGCCGGTCGTCCTGGCCGACGCCGCCAACGACGGCGATTTCCAGTACGACGCCTACACGCGGATGGCGCAGCCGCGCTCCGTGCTGTGCCTGCCCTTGCGCAACCGCAACCAGATGGTCGGCATCCTCTATCTGGAGAACAACCTCGCCGCCGACATCTTCAGCCCGGAGCGGCTGGAGCTGCTCAACCTCCTGTCGGTGCAGATCGCCATCTCCATCGAGAACGCCCGCCTCTACGACGGGTTGGAGCGGCTGAACCGCACGCTGGAAGCCCAGGTGGCCGAGCGGACCCGCGAGGTGGCCGAGCAGTCGCAGCTGCTGCGCGCGACGCTGGCCAGCATGTACGACGGCTTGGCGGCCTTCGACGCCGAGGAGCGGCTGCGCGTCTGGAACGAACGGGCCATGGCCCTCTTCAGCCTGCCGGACACGCTGCGCCGGGTCGGCCTTCCCTACCGCGAGCTGAGCGCCGCGGTGAACGCCTCCGGCCAGCTTCTGACCGCGCTGATGCCCTCGCCCCTGGTGAGCAGCCCCAGCGAGATCGAGTTCGCCGACGGCCGGGTCATCCAGGTGCGCAGCAATCCCATGCCGGACGGCGGCATGGTCCAGGTCTATGTGGACGTGACGGTGGACCGCAGCCGTGAAAGCGAGCTGCGCGATGCCCACGAGCAGCTCCACACCGCCCATGGTCAGCTCAAGGCCGCCCAGCAGCAGCTCGTCCAGGCGGAGAAGATGGCCTCGCTGGGACAGCTCGTCGCCGGTGTGGCGCACGAGATCAACACGCCCATCGGCATCGTGATGACCAGCGCCTCCTATCTCGGCGAGAAGATCAGCGCGCTCGAAACGCTGTCCGACACCGGCAAGATGCGCCGGGCCGACTTCCAGGACTTCATGCAGGCCGCGCGCGACGCCGCCACGCTGATGATCAGCAACGCCACCCGCGCCGCCGATCTGGTGCAGAGCTTCAAGCAGGTCGCCTCGGACCAGACGCGCAGCGACCGCCGCCGCTTCGACCTGCGCGGCTATCTGGAGGAGGTTCTGGTCAGCCTGCGCCCGACCTGGCACCGCCCCGGCCACGAGGTGCGGCTGGAGTGCCCCAAGGGCATCGAGCTGGACAGCTATCCCGGCGTGATCGCCCAGATCGTGACGAATCTCATCACCAACTCGGTCAACCACGCCTACCGGGAAGGCGAAAAGGGCCGGATCGCCATCACCGCTCAGGCGGTGGAGAACGACGGGGTGCGGCTGGTCTACCAGGACGACGGCTGCGGCATCCCGGCGGAGAACCACGGCAAGGTCTTCGAGCCCTTCTTCACGACGCGGCGGGGCACCGGCTCGACCGGGCTCGGCCTGCACATCGTCTTCAACCTCATCACCAGCCAGCTCGGCGGCACCATCCAACTCGACAGCCAGCCCGGCGAGGGAACGCGATTCACCGTCGAGTTCCCCAGCCGTGCCCCCGGAAAGGCCCCTCAGGCCTGAGCTGGTACCATTGGCGACCTTGCGGGTGACCGGACGGGCCAGCCTTGTGCCTGGGCATTGCTCGCCGATCATCTGGACGTGGCGGTCGTGTTGGCTGGCGGCGCCCCGGCCAGCTCCAGCGAGGAAGCTGAATCCTTCACCCACAGTCCGTCCCGATCGCCAGACCGGCGGTTTTCCCACCAACGCCGCGCCGATCCCTCTTTATAGAGGCTGACGGCTGCAACCTTCGCGTCCTGTGGAACTGTGCCGATCCATGCAACCATCGGTGCGCCGGCAACGGGAGCGGAGACGGTCATGACAGGGGCAAGGACAGGCGGGGCCGCCTCCCCCAGCCGGATGAAAGCCGCTCTGGCGGCACTCCTTGCCGCAATCGCGCTGATCGGCGGCCTGTGGCTGGCCGGCCCGTCCGGCGGTAACCGCGCCCGCGCCGCCGAGACCGCCCAGAACAGCCAACCCCCGCCGGTGACGGTCAGCCCGCCGCTGCGCAAGGAGATCGTCGAATGGGACGAGTTCACCGGCCAGTTCCAGGCGGTGGACTTCGTGGAGATCCGGGCGCGGGTCAGCGGCTATCTCGACTCCATCGCCTTCCAGGACGGCCAGATCGTCAAGCAGGGCGACCCGCTGTTCGTCATCGACCCCCGCCCCTTCGAGGCGGCTCTGGCCTCGGCGCGGGCGGAGCAGCAGCAGGCCGAGGCCAAGCTGGACCTGTCGAACCGCCAGCTTGCCCGCGCGTCGGAGCTGCGCCGCAGCGACAACGTCGCGGCCAGCGTGTTCGACGAGCGCCAGCAGCAGGTCCGCGTCGACGCCGCCGGGGTCGAGGTGGCGAAGGCCGCCGTCCGGACGGCGGAGCTGAATGCGAACTTCACCCGCATCACCGCCCCGATCGCCGGCCGCATCAGCCGGCGCGAGGTCAGCGTCGGCAACCTGATCGTCGGTGGCGACAGCGGCACGACGACCCTGCTGACCACCATCGTCTCGCTCGACCCGATCTACTTCACCTTCGACATGAGCGAATCCGATTACCTCGCCTACCAGCGGGCGGCGGCGCGCGGCGCCTTGAGGTCGCAGCGTGACGGCGGCATCGAGGTCGAGGGCCGCCTGTTCGACGAGCAGAGCTGGACCCTGAAGGGCACGCTCAATTTCATCGACAATCAGGTGAGCCCCGGTGCCGGCACCATCCGCGCCCGCGCCGTCTTTCCCAACCCGTCGCTGCTGCTGACGCCCGGCCAGTTCGGGCGGCTGCGCCTGCCCGGATCGGACCGCTACACCGCCACGCTGATCCCCGATCAGGCCGTGGTCAGCGACCAGGCCAACAAGATCGTCCTGACGGTCGGCAACGACGGCACGGTGGTGCCGAAGCCGGTGCGCCTCGGCCCCATCGAGGACGGGCTGCGCGTCGTGCGCTCCGGGCTGGAGGAAACGGACAAGGTCATCATCAACGGCCTCGTCCGGGCCCGGCCGGGCACCAAGGTGACCCCGCAGGACGGACGGATCGAGCCGCCGAAGCCGCCGGCCGGTTGAGCGGAGCCGGGACCATGAACATCTCGCACTTCTTCATCAACCGGCCGATCTTCGCGGCGGTCCTGTCCATCTTCATCACGCTGATCGGGGTTTTCGCCTATCTGACCCTGCCGGTCGCGCAGTATCCGGAGATCGCGCCGCCGACCATCGTCGTCAACGCGACCTACCCCGGCGCGTCGGCGCAGGTGGTCGCCGACACCGTGTCCGCCCCCATCGAGCAGGAGGTCAACGGCGTCGAGGACATGCTCTACATGGCCTCGCAGGCGACCAGCGACGGACGGCTCCAGCTCACCATCACCTTCAAGCTGGGCACCGACCTGGACAACGCGCAGGTGCTGGTGCAGAACCGCCTCGCCGTGGCCGAGCCGCGCCTGCCGGAGGATGTGCGGCGCATCGGCGTGACCGTGCGCAAGAACTCGCCCGACATGCTGATGGTGATCCATCTGAACTCGCCGGATGGAACGCGCGACCAGCTCTACATGTCCAACTACGCGCTGCTGCAGATCAAGGACGTGCTGGCGCGCCTGGACGGGGTGGGCGACATCCAGGTGTTCGGCGCCCGCGACTACGCCATGCGCGTCTGGCTCGACCCCGACCGGGTGGCGGCGCGCGGCCTGACCGCCGGCGACGTGGTGCGGGCGATCCAGGCGCAGAACGTCCAGGTGTCGGGCGGCGTCATCAACCAGCCGCCAGTGCCGGCCCCCGGCGCCTTCCAGCTCAACGTCGAGACGCTGGGCCGCCTGACCGACCCGCGCGAGTTCGGCAACATCATCGTCAAAACCGACGGGGCCGCGGTCACCCGCCTGCGCGACGTGGCGGGCGTCGAGCTGGGCGCGCAGGACTACAACCTCAACGCCTATCTGGACCGCCAGCAGGCGGTGCCGCTGGTCATCTTCCAGAGGCCGGGCTCCAACGCGCTGGAAACCGCCGACCGCATCCTGGCGACCATGGCGGACCTGTCCAAGGGCTTCCCCAGCGGGATGCGCTACGACGTGGTCTACAACCCGACGGAGTTCATCGCGCAGTCGGTGGAGGAGGTCTACAAGACGATCTTCGAGGCCGTGGCGCTGGTCGTCATCGTCGTCATCCTGTTCCTTCAGACGTGGCGCGCCTCCATCGTGCCGATCGTCGCGATCCCCGTTTCGCTGATCGGCACCTTCACGGTGCTGGCAGCACTGGGCTATTCGCTGAACACGCTGTCGCTGTTCGGGCTGGTGCTGGCGATCGGCATCGTCGTGGACGACGCCATCGTCGTCGTGGAGAATGTGGAGCGGTTCATCCGCCAGGGCATGAAGCCCAAGGACGCCGCGCACGAGACGATGAACGAGGTCGGCGGCGCGCTGATCGCCATCGCCCTGGTGCTCACCGCCGTGTTCATCCCGGCGGCCCTGGTCAGCGGCATCTCCGGCCAGTTCTTCCGCCAGTTCGCGGTGACCATCGCGACCGCCACGGTGATCTCCTGCCTGGTGTCGCTGACCCTCAGCCCGGCGCTGTGCGCGCTGCTGTTCAAGCCGCACGAGGCGCACCCGGCCAAGCCGTCGCCGCTGATGCGCCCGGTCAACGCCTTCTTCGGCGGCTTCAACCGCGGCTTCGACCGTTTGTCCAACGGCTACGCCGGGCTCACCGGGCGGCTGGTGCGGCTGCCGGTGATCGTTCTGGCGGTCTATGGCGTGCTGCTCGCCCTGACGGGATGGCAGTTCAGCCGGGCGCCGACCGGATTCATTCCGAACCAGGACCAGGGCTATCTCATCACGGTGGTGCAGCTGCCGCCCGGCTCGTCGCTGGCCCGCACGGACGAGGTGGTGCGCACCGCGGTGGACACGCTGCTGAAGACGCCGGGGGTGATCCACGCCGTGCCCTTCGCCGGCTTCGACGGCGCCACCTTCACCAACGCGCCGAACGCCGGGGCGATCTTCGTCACCCTCGCCCCCTTCGCCGACCGCATCCCGAAGGGCCAGACCGCCGAGTCCGTGCTGGGCGACCTGAGAACCCGGCTGGGCGCTATCGAGGACGCCTTCATCATCACCATCCCGCCGCCGCCGGTGCGCGGCATCGGCAATTCCGGCGGCTTCAAGATGATGGTGGAGGACAAGCGGGGCCGCGGCCTGCCCGCGCTGGAGGAGGCGGTGAACGAGCTGGCCGGTGCGGCGAACCGCATTCCGGGCCTCGTCGGCGTGTTCTCGCTGTTCAACACCAAGACGCCGAAGGTCTTCGCCGACATCGACCGCCAGCGCGCCGAGATGCTGGGCGTCACCGCCGACCAGGTGTTCGAGGCGCTGCAGATCTATGTCGGCTCCTCCTTCGTCAACGAGTTCAACCTGCTGGGCCGCACCTACCGGGTGACCGCGCAGGCCGACGGGCGGTTCCGCCAGACCCCGCGCGACATCGCCAACCTGAAGACCCGCAACGCGCAGGGCGACATGGTCCCGATCGGCGCTGTGGCGGAGTTCCAGAACATCACCGGACCCTATCGCGTCGCCCGCTACAACCTCTATCCGGCGGCGGAGCTTCAGGGGAACACACTGCCCGGCTTCTCCACCGGCTACGCGCTGGCGGCCATGGAGAAGGCGGCGGCCGACACCCTGCCGGACGGCTTCGGCTTCGAATGGACCGAACTGGCCTACCAGGAGAAGGCGGCGGGCAACACCGGCCTGCTGGTGTTCGGGCTGTCCGTCGTCTTCGTCTTCCTGGTGCTGGCGGCGCAGTACGAGAGCTGGGCGATGCCGCTGTCGGTCATCCTGATCGTGCCGATGTGCCTGCTGGCCTCGGTGACCGGCCTGCTGATGCGCGGGCTGGCGGTGGACATCCTGGCGCAGGTGGGATTCGTCGTGCTGGTCGGGCTGGCCGCCAAGAACGCCATCCTCATCGTCGAGTTCGCCCGCCAGAACGAGCTGTTCGAGGGCAAGGACCGTTTCGAGGCCGCGGTCGCGGCGGCGCGCACCCGGCTTCGCCCGATCCTGATGACGTCCTTTGCCTTCATCCTGGGCGTCGTGCCGCTGATGATCGCCCAAGGAGCCGGGGCGGAGATGCGCCAGTCGCTGGGCACCGCGGTGTTCATGGGGATGCTCGGGGTCACCCTGTTCGGCCTGATCTTCACCCCCGTTTTCTACACGGTGATCCGCCGCCTGTTCAGCGGGCCCCTGGCCGTCAACCAGCATCCCGCCGACCAGCATCCATCGCGGACCGCGGAAGCGCCCGCCCGGGGGCCCGTTGCAGCGGACCCCGCGGCGTCCGGGAGGTACAATCCGGCGACCCGTGAAATCCCGGGAACCCCCGCCCCCGAGCGTTGATCCCCGGAGCGTTGATCGGGTGCTGCCGCGCGGCTGTGGCGCGTCCCAGAGGCGCCGGCCGGAAGCACCCGTCCTTAACATGGGAAACGATCATCCCCCAGGCGTCGCGCCGTCACCACGGGAGACCATGCGCAGATCGATCAGCGCCCGGCGTGCCGAAGTGCCGAGGTTGCAGGCAGCGCCCGCAGCAACCGATCGACCGCTCCCATGGCGCTCGACGTCCGGATTGCCCCGCCAGATGTTCCTACCCGCACACCGGTCTCCTAGCTGCGGTCGTAAGCCGCGAGCGCTACCGGCAAAGCCTGGATCACAGCGTTGCCGACCGCGGGAAGACCCGCCAGCACGGCACTGGCGACCTCGTCCCGCGTGGCGCCCAAACGCTTGGCGTCGGCGACATGGAACGGCAGTCCGCTCTCGAGACGGGCGGCAGCCAGAATTCCGATGTAGACGAGCTCAGCGGTTTTGGCGTCCAGGGCGGAGGCCACCTCCAGCCTTTTCACCGCTTCGAGCCATGCCTGCTGATGGGCCGGCGCTTCTTTGCTGAACGTTTGGAAAGCATTGCTGACGTGTGGCGTGTCGGTCATCGGCTCAGTCCGCTCCGGTCGCAGGCTCCTTTGGGGCTTCCGCCGATCGGTGCCTGCGACCCAATGATCTGGGTGTTTCATCCCCAGGATGTTCACTTGCCGACCATGACACCCTGGGGTCGCCGCACGGAAGTGCGCAAATTGTCCGAGATGCGAAATCGCGACATGAGCGTTGCGTCGCACCGCGCACCAATGCCCTGAGATGGCGGAAAATCACGCCGTCTCGGGGTGGCGCCTCTCGAACTCCCAGACGCGCTCGAAACCCATCAGGCGGGTGAAGTCGGGGAAGGGGTAGAGGTCGCCCGGATACTCGGCGCTCGACCCCTTGGCGAGGATTTCGCCGTAGGCGCTGCGCAGCGCCGCGGCCATCGCCAGGAAGCCGGTGGCCGGGAAGATGGCGATGCGGTAGCCCAGCGATTCCAGCTGCGCCCCGGTCATCACCGGCGTGCGCCCGCCCTCCACCATGTTGGCGATCAGCGGCTTGCCGATGGTCCGGCAGATCCGCTCCATCTCCGCCTCGCTCTCCGGGCTTTCCACGAAGATGATGTCGGCACCGGCCTCGGCGTAGGCGTCGGCGCGGCGCAGCGCCTCGTCGAGGCCGAGCGTCGTGCGGGCATCGGTGCGGGCGATGATCAGGAAATCGCTCGACGACCGCGCCTCGCAGGCGACGCGGATCTTGCGCACCATGTCGGCCATGGGGATGACCCGGCGGCCCGGCGTGTGGCCGCACTTCTTCGGGAATTCCTGGTCTTCGAGCTGGATGGCGGCGGCCCCGGCCTCCTCATAGCCGCGGATGGTGAAGTCGACGTTCAGCAACCCGCCGTAGCCGGTGTCGCCGTCGGCGATCAGCGGCGTGCTGGTGCCCCGCGCAATCGCCCGCACCCGGCCGACCATGTCGCTGTAGGTGGCGAGCCCGGCGTCCGGCAGGCCGAGATGGCTGGCGACGGTGCCGTAGCCGGTCATGTACAGCGCGTCGAACCCCATGCCGTCCGCCACCTTGGCCGAGATCATGTCGAACACGCCGGGGGCCGAGATCAGGCCCGGCTGCGACAGGCGTTGTTTGAGCGACTTGGGCTTGAGGGATGTGGTCATGTCGTTGGAATCTCCGGAAGTCTTTACGAGGCCCGCCGGTGCATGCGCCGGTCGATGTGCAGCAGGCCGGCGCTGATGAGCACGGCGGTGGTGGCGAGGATGAGCACCACGGCCATCATGGTGCGCACGTCGTGCCCGCCGATGGCGTTCATGACGAGGTAGCCGAGGCCGCGCTGCGAGGCGAACATCTCGCCGATCAGCACGCCCAGCAGGGTCAGCGAGAAGCCCACCCGCAGGCCGGACACCAGTTCCGGCAAGGCCGCGGGCAGGATGATGGTGGAGACGAGCTGGGGCGGCGACAGGCGCATCACCCGTGCGCTGCGCAGCATCACCGGCGGGATGGTGCGGACCGCGTTCATCGTGAAGATGATCACCGGGATGATGCCGTGGATCGTCCCGAAGGCCACCTTGGCCGACAGGCCCAGCCCGAAGGCGAGCAGGATCACCGGGTAGAGCGTGATCTTGGGCAGCGAATAGAGCGACACCAGGATCGGCTCCGCCACCTCCCCGGCCAGCCGGTTGATGCCGAGCGCGATGCCGATGGTCAGCCCGCCGAACACCGCCAGCAGCAGCGAATAGAGCAGCGCGATGCCGGTCTCCGCGACGTGTGGCCAGAAGGTGGCGGAGCCCAGCAGCTCCACGGCGCGGGCCAGCGTGTCGGCGGGCGAGGTCAGGGCGACGCTGCCGACGATCCAGTGCAGGACCTGCCACAGGGTCACCAACGCGACGATGACGAGGAGCGTATCGGTCTTTCTGTGCATGGCCGTCAGCGCCTCCGCCGCTGCATGATCCGGCGCTCCCAGGTGAAGAGCACCGCGTTGAGCACCGTCACCAGGACGATGATGAACAGCATCAGCGCGTACATCCGCGCGTTGTCGAAGTTGTTGAAGGCATAGGCGATGCTGTAGCCGATGCCCGAGGAGGACATGATGAACTCCGCCGCGATGACGCCGATGAAGCAGTAGGCGATGGCGAGCTTGGCCCCGGTGAACAGGAAGGGTGCGGCGCTGGGCAGCTTGACCATCAGCGCCGTGCGCACCGGGTCCATGCCATGGACGCGCGCGGTTTTCAGCAGGACGCGCGGAATCCGGTCCAGCCCGTTCAGCGTGTTGATCAGCATCGCCACCACGCCGAACAGCGTGCCGATCACCACGATGGGCGCCGCCCCCAGGCCGAAGATGACGATCAGCACCGGGTAGAAGACGAAGAAGGGCACCGCGTAGTAGGTCGCCAGGAAGGGGTCGAGCGCCCGGCGTACCCGCGGCATGGCGTGGATCGCCACGCCGCCGATGAAGCCGAGCAGGATCGAGGCGATCACCGCCATGGCGACGTTGCCCAGCGTCTCGCCGATGTCGGCGCTGGCCGCCCCCGAGGCGAGAAGGCGGTAGAGATCGCCGGCCATGACGCTGGGTGCTGGCAGGACCGTCTTGGCGATGACGCCGGCCCGGCACAGCACCTCCAGCAGCAGGACGGCGCCGCTCACCACGATCAGGCGGAGCCAGCCCGCCCAGCTCACGACCCACCCCCAGCGAGGCCCGCCGCCTTCAGGCTCTCCTCGCGCAGCAGGCGCCACAGCCGGGCGGTGATTTGGCCGAAGGCGTCCTCGCTGGCGATGCGGGAATCGCGCTCGCGTGGCCAGCCCGTCTCGATCTCCTCGATGATCCGTCCGGGCCGGGACGACATGACGCCGATGCGGTCCGACAGCATGGCCGCCTCGTCCAGCGCGTGGGTGATCAGCATCACCGTGGCGCCGGTCTCGCGCCACAACTTCAGCAGCTCGTCGCCCATGATCAGGCGGGTCTGGGCGTCGAGCGCGCCGAACGGCTCGTCCAGCAGGATCAGGCGCGGGCGCATCACCAGCGTGCGGGCGATGCAAACGCGCTGGCGCATGCCGCCGGACAGCTGCACCGGATAGGCCTTGGCGAAGTCCTTCAGCCCGACGAAGCCGACGGCGTAGGTGACCCGCCGCTCGATCTCCGCCGGATCGACGCCCGCCCGGCGCAGGCCGAAGGCGATGTTGTCCCACACGGTCAGCCAGGGAAAGGTGGCGTCCTCCTGGAACACCACCCCGACGCCGTCCGGGACCTTGCCGGCCACCGGCTTGCCTTCGAAGCTCACCGACCCCTCGGTCGGCACGGACAGGCCGGACAGCACGTCGAGCAGCGTGGACTTGCCGCAGCCCGACGGCCCGACGACGGAGAAGAACTCCCCCTTCCGCAAGGTCAGGTCGACGGGGCCCAGCGCGTGCACCCCGCCTTGGCCGGGAACGCCGTAGATGCGGCTCACCCCCTTCAGTTCGGCGTGGACAGCCGGAGCGGGGTTGGCCCCCGCCTCCTCGTGCAGGTCGCGCTTGGCGGCGACGTTGGCTTTCATCGGGGGCTTCCTCCCGGTCATCGTGATGCGTCAGGCGGATGTTCTTCAGGGCGGTTATTTCAGAAAATTGGCGTCAGAGTGCTTCGACCAGTCGACCTCGCCCTTGACCTCGCCGATGATCTGCAGGCCCTTGATCAGGTTGTCCATCCCGTCATACTCGAAGTCACCGGCGCTCCAGTATTTGATGGTCGCCAGATTCTTCAACGCCTGCAGCGCCACCGCCTCGTCGATGTCGTAGTATTTGGTCATGATCTTGGCGGTCTCTTCGGGATTGGCGTAGACGAAGTCCACTCCCTTGCGCCGCGCCTCGATCAGCTTCCGCAGCTTGTCGCCGTTCTTCGCGGCGAAGTCCGACGTGGTGACGCCCACGGTCTGCACCATGGTCGGCAGCTCGGTCTCGACCGCGAAGACCATGCGGTACTTGTTCTGCACGCGCGCCCAGATCGGGTCCATCACCGGGGCGGCGGCCACCGCGCCCTGCTCCAGCATGGTCAGGCCGCCGCCGATGCCGCCCGCCGACACGCCGTCCACAGTGATGCCGTGCTTGTCCTTCACCATGGTCAGCAGCATGTCGGTGACCGACTTCGGGCTGGTGAAGGCGACCTTCTTGCCGTCCAGATCCTTGGCGGTCTTGACCGGGGAGTCCGGCTTGGTCACCCACAGGATCTCGCCCGCCGTGCGGACGCCGGTGTGGATGATCTTCACGTCCAGACCCTGGTTGATCGCCGCCACCGCCGCCGACAGGGCGACCTCGCCGTAGGGCATCGGCGCCGCCATGACGTTGCGCATGGTCGTGCCGCCGCCCTTGGAGGTCAGGACGCCGGTGATGTCCAGCCCCTGCTCCTTGTAGTAGCCCTTCTCCATGGCGACGGCGTAGGGAGCGCCGTACATCAGGACGCCCCAGTGAGTGACCGTGATCTCCTCGGCCTGCGCCGGGACCAGGGTGGCGAGCGCCACTCCCATGGCCGCCGCCCCCAGGACCGCCTTGCGCTTCATCGTGGTCATGAACGACATCGCTGTTCCTCCCAATAGCCGCTGGCCTTTCCGGCCATGCGCGTTGACCCGGACCCGTCAGGCGGTGGGCAGGGCGTGAATCCACGGGCGCTGCGCCCGGTCGCGCGCCTCGAACGCCGCCATGGCGGCGTCGTGGCGCAGGCTGGCCCCGATCTCGTCCAGCCCCTCCAGAAGCGCCTGCCGCCGCGCTGCCTCCATCGTGAAGGGGAACTCCCGCCCGTCCGGGGCGGTGACGCGGCACGTCTCGATGTCCACCGTCATGGTGGCGGCCGGCGTTGCCTGGACGACGGCGACGAGTTGGGCGAGCGCCGCCTCGTCCAGGGTCACCGCGGCCAGACCGTTCTTCTGGCAGTTCTCGTGGAAGATGCTGGCGAAGCTCGGCGCGATCACGCAGCCGATGCCGAAGTCCATCAGGCTCCACACCGCGTGCTCGCGCGACGAGCCGCAGCCGAAATTCTCGCCGGCCAGCAGGATCTTGGCCTCCCGCCAGGGGGCCTGGTTCAGGACGAAGTCCGGCCGTTCCCGGCCGTCGTCGTCGAACCGCCATTCGGAGAAGAGGCCCGCGCCCAGCCCGCTGCGGTGGATGGTCAGCAGATGCGCCTTGGGGATGATCGCGTCGGTGTCGACGTTGGCGCGCGGCAGCGGTGCGGCGATCCCGGTGATGCGGTTGACGGGTTCCGGCATGTCAGGCGCTCCCTTCCAGGCTGCGGACATCGACGATGCGGCCGGCCACGGCCGCCGCCGCCGCGGTGGCCGGGCTGGCGAGGTGGGTGCGCGCCCCCGGCCCCTGGCGGCCTTCGAAATTGCGGTTGGAGGTGGCGACGCAGCGCTTGCCCGGCGGCACCCGGTCGGCGTTCATCCCGGCGCACATCGAACAGCCCGGCTCCCGCCATTCGAAGCCGGCGGCGGTGAACACCCGGTCCAGCCCCTCCGCCTCGGCCTGCCGCCGCACTTGGCCGGAGCCCGGAACGACCAGCGCGCGCAGGCCGGCGGCGACCCGGCGGCCCTTCAGAACGGCGGCGGCGGCCCGCAAATCCTCGATGCGGCTGTTGGTGCAGGAGCCGATGAAGACCATGTCCACCGGCAGATCGCGGATCGGCGTCCCCGGCTCCAGCCCGATGTAGTCGAGCGCCCGGCGCATCGCCTGCCGGCGCTTGGGGTCGGCCTCGCGCTCCGGATCGGGAACGGTCTCGCCGACGCCGATGCAGTCCTGCGGGCTGGTGCCCCAGGACACCTGCGGCGTGAGGCCGGAGACGTCCAGTTCGATCTCGGCGTCGAAGCGGGCACCAGGATCGCTCGCCAGGGCGCGCCACGCGTCCACCGCCTGTTCCCACAGGTCGCCCGCCGGAGCGAAGGGCCGCCCCTGGAGATAGGCGAAGGTCACCTCGTCGGGCGCGATCAGGCCGAAGCGCGCGCCCAGCTCCACCGACATGTTGCAGACGGTCATCCGCTCTTCCATGGAGAGCGCGCGGATGGCCGGACCGGCGTATTCGACGCCGTAGCCCGTTGCCCCGGCGGTGCCGATGGTGGCGATCAGCTTCAGCACCATGTCCTTGGCCGACACGCCCGCCGGGCGGGTGCCGGTGACGGTGATGCGCATGGTCGGCGGGCGGCGCAGGATGGCGGTCTGCGTCGCCATGACATGCTCGACCTCCGACGTGCCGATGCCCCAGGCCATGGCGCCCAGGGCGCCGACCGTGCTGGTGTGGCTGTCGCCGCAGACCAGGGTGGCGCCCGGCAGGGCGATCCCCAGTTCCGGCGCGATCACATGCACGATGCCCTGGCGGATGTCGCCGAGGTCGAACAGCGCGACGCCGGTGGCCTCGGCGTTGGCGCGCAGGGCGCGGATCATCTCCGGCCCGCCCGGCACCGTGTCGTCGGTGCGGCCGTTCTCGGTGGAGACGATGTGGTCCGCCGTCGCGAAGGTCAGGTCGGGGCGGCGCAGCCGGCGCCCGGCGGCGGCAAGCCCGGCGTAGGCCTGCGGGCTGGTGACCTCGTGCAGCATGTGGCGGTCGATGTGGAGCAGCACCCGCCCGTCGCCCAGATCGGCGACGACGTGCTGGTCCCAGATCTTGTCGATGATGGAACGCGGCGTGGTCATGGCGTTGCCTCCCGTCATTCGGCCCGTCATTCGGCGGCCCGGTAGGCCTGTTCCCGCTCGTAATAGTCGGGGAAGCCGACAAGGGTTTTCAGCGCCTCGAAATCGGCCTGGGCCACGTGGCCCTCCCGCCCGTCCGCCACCGCGGCCAGGGCGGTGCGCATGGCGTCGATGGCCGCCGACATCAGGGTCAGCGGATAGGCGGCGAGCTTGAAGCCCAGCGCCTCCAACTCGTGCGGCGGCAGAATCGGTGTCTGGCCGCCGCGCACCATGTTCGCCATGGCCGGCCGGTCGA
The DNA here is from genome assembly GCF_007827815.1 of Azospirillum brasilense. Lineage (GTDB taxonomy): Bacteria > Pseudomonadota > Alphaproteobacteria > Azospirillales > Azospirillaceae > Azospirillum > Azospirillum brasilense_C. The sequence continues at coordinate 71,451 of NZ_VITH01000006.1, read as the reverse complement.
TGCCGGCGCAGAAGGCGGCCATTTCCGCCGCGTCGTGCGGAGCCTCCATGAAGATGATGTCGGCGCCCTCCTCCACGAAATCCTGGCAGCGCTCCAGCGCCGCGTCGAAGCCGTGCACGGCGCGCGCGTCCGTCCGCGCCAGGATCAGGATGTCGTCGGACCCCGAGCGGGCGGCGTCGACGGCGGCGCGGATCTTCATGCGCGCCTCGGCCCGCCCGACGACCTGCTTGCCCTTGGTGTGGCCGCAACGCTTGGGGCTGACCTGATCCTCGATCAGGACGGCGGCGGCCCCAGCGCGGGCGTAGTCGCGCACGGTGCGCTGCACGTTCATGGCGTTGCCGTAGCCAGTGTCGCCGTCGCCGATCACCAGCAGGCCGGGGGCCGCCTGACAGACGTTGCGGAGCTGGTCCAGCATCTCGGCGAAGGAGATCAGCCCGGTGTCGGGCATCCCCAGCCGGGTGGCCGAGACGGCGAAGCCGCTCATCAAGCTGACGCGGAAACCGGCCTGCTCGATCAGCCGCGCCGACAGCGCGTCGAAACAGCAGGGCATCAGGTGAAGGCCGGGAGCCTCCAGCGCCGTTTTCAGGCGTTGTGCGGGTGTCGTCACCGGTTGTATCCCTCCCTCGCCGCCGCGTCCGCCGGCGGCGTCCAACAGGGCGCACCGGAAGCGGGCGATTGATTTGTTGTGCCCACGAACATAATGCGTCATTGTATACAACGCAACCCGTAAAGTTCGGGCGCCGAACAGAAGGGCAAGGGAGGTCAGCATGGCGGACAGCGCCGGGGCTCTGGCGCCCCAATGGGACAACGGATCGAGCGGTGGCTCGAACCGCGCCGCCGACCGCGCCTACCGCTTCATCCGGGAAGGCATCCTGGCCAGCCGCTGGCCGCCGGGCGCCCATCTGCGCGAGCAGGAACTGGCCGAGTTGACCGGGGTCAGCCGCACCCCGGTGCGGGAGGCCCTGCGCCGCCTGTCCGCCGACGGGCTGCTTCAGCTCGTGCCCAATCTGGGCGCCAAGGTGAACGCCTGGACGATCCAGGACCTCGACGAGATTTTCGGGCTGCGCGCGACGCTGGAAAGCCAAGTGGCCGGTCTCGCGGCCAGCCGCGCGGAGCCCCAGCATCTGGCGGAGCTGGGGGCGCTGTGCGACGCGATGGAGGCGGTCGTGGGGGACGGCGACGCGGTGGACTTCTCACGCATCACGCCGCTGAACGACCGCTTTCACGGCCTGTTGATCGACATCGCCGGGGATCGGCGCCTAGGCCAGATGATCCGGCAGGTGGTGGAGATGCCGCTGGTTCTGCGGACCTTCGCCCGCTACAGCCGGCGCGACCTCGCCCGCAGCATGAACCACCACCGCGAGATCGTCGAGGCCCTGACCGCCCGCGACGGGGAATGGGCGTCGTCAGTGATGCGCGCGCATGTGCGCGCCGGGCGGGCCGTCTTCACGGTCCCGAAGACAGAGTGAGAGTCATTGTATACAACGATGACACGCCGATACGGGGAGATGGATCGCCCCGATCAACGCAGCACAAAGGTCCCGGCGCCCTCAAGGGACGCCGGGACAAAGGTCAGGACGCTACTAAGAGCGGTCGGTCAGGCGACCAGGAAGCCGGCGCCGACCGGATCGTTGCGGTCGATGACCCAGCGGGCGGTGCCGAGGATGCTGGCCGTGCCCTTGACGGTCGGGCGCACGGCGCGCACGCCGTTCAGGCGAGTCTCGCCGAGCAGGCTGCCCTCGAAGGTGCCGGTGCCGAGCAGGCCCTCGGAGCGGATGGTGTCGCCGATCGCCATCTTCCCGCGCGCCTCGAACATCGCCATCATCGCGCTGGTGCCGGTGCCGCCCGGCGAGCGGTCGAGCTGGCCGGCGCTGAAGACGTGGACGTTCTTGTAGAAGGCGCCCTCGATGGTCGGCTCGTGCCAGAAGGTCACAAAGTTGAAGTTGTTGATGTGCGCCGAGGCCGGGTGCTGGATCGCCACCTTCTGGCGGAGTTGCTCGCGCGCCAGGATGCCGTAATGCGACAGGGCGGTGCCGTTCTCCGCCCCGATGCGCAGCGACGTGCCGGTCAGGTCGATGATGCCGAAATAGTTGCCGCCCCACACGATGTCGGCCTTCAGCGGGCCGATCTCCGGCAGCTCGAACGCGACGTCCTGCGCGGCGACGTAGGCCGGGACGTTCTCGAACTTGGTCCACAGCACCCGGTCGCCCTCATGGGCCACCTCGGCGACGACGAGGCCGGCGGTGGTTTCGAAGCGGATGGTGGTGCGCCCGTTCTCGCCGCGGCGGACGAGGCCGTTGGCGACCATCGCCATGGCGACGGCGATCGTGCCGTGGCCGCACATGTGCGAATACTGGGTGCCGTCGATGTAGATCAGGCCGGCGTCGTAGTCCGGGCCGGACGGCGGGGTCAGGAAGACGCCGAACATGTCCTTGTGGCCGCGCGGCTCGCGCATCAGGGCTTCGCGCAGCCAGTCGTAATGGGTCTCCAGGAACTGGCGCTTCTCCAGGATGCTGGAACCGGCCGGATAGGGGATGCCGCTGTGGATGATGCAGAGCGGCTCGCCCTCGGTGTGGGTGTACAGGACATCGAATGCGTCTTGCATGCGCATGGAAGGACCCTTTCGTGGATCGGATTCAGTGTTGGATCGGGGGGATGAAGCGGGGGGTGCCGGGACCGGCGGTCAGCGCCGGTCCGACAGAAGATGCAGCCCGACGGTGAGGTCGAGGATGATGATCGCCAGGGCCGCCACGCCGATGGTGATGGAGGACACCGCGGCGATGACCGGGTCGATCGTGTATTGGACGTAGTTGAAGAGCTTGACCGGGATGGTCGTCATCTCCGCCGTGGTGTTGAAGATGCTCAGCTCGACGTTGATCCAGGAGGAGATGAAGGCGAAGATCGCGCCGCTCGCCAGGCCGCTGCGGATCTGCGGCAGCGTAACGAGGAAGAAGGTCTCCATCGGGCGGGCGCCCAGGTCGGCGGAGGCCTCCTCCAGCGCCCGCTGCTCCGGGGTCAGCTGCGGCAGGACGGAGCGCAGGACGAAGGGCATGATGATGACGATGTGCCCGACCAGCAGCGCCGTGAAGCTGCGCATCAGGCCCAGCGCCGCGCAGTATTGCAGCAGGGCGGCGCCCAGCACGACGTGCGGCAGGACCAGCGGCGACATCAGCAGCGACAGCAGGAACTTCTTGCCCGGAAATTCGCAGCGGGCGATGGCCAGCGCCGCCGGAACGCCGAGCAGCAGGGCCGCCGCCGTGGCGACCAGGGCCAGCAGGGTGCTGGTGCCGAAAGCCGCCAGATAGGAGCCGTCGCCGAGCATCCGCCCGTACCAGTCGAGCGTCAGCCCCTGCGGCGGGAAGGCGAGGTAGCTGGTGGCGGTGAAGGAGGACCCGACGATGACCAGGAGCGGCAGGATCAGGTAGGCCATGACCGACCAGGACACCACCCGCAGAAGAAGCCGGGCGATCATTGGGCTTTCCTCCCCGTTGCGCTGGCCCCGGCGTTGCCGATCCAGCCGGCCAGACCGACCAGGACCAGCGTCATGACCAGCAGCGTGATGCTGAGCGCGCCGCCGTAATTCACGTCGAAGACCGTGCTGTACTGCTGGAAGATCAGCATGGGGAAGACCGTGATCTTGCCGCCGCTCAGCAGGGCCGGCGTGACGTAGGCGCTGACCGCCAGGGTGAAGACCATGACGATCCCCGACATCAGCCCCGGCAGGCAGAGCGGAAAGGTGACCGTCCGGAAGGTGTCGAAGGGCGTGGCGCCGAGGTCGGAGGAGGCGTCCTCCAGCGCCGGGTCCACCGCGGCCAGCGCGTTGCCGACGGCCAGCACGATGAAGGGCAGCAGGATGTAGACCAGCCCGATCACGATGCCCAGCTCGGTGCCGAGGAAGCGCATCGGGCGGTCCAGGATGCCGACCCCGACCAGCGCGTCGTTGACGAGGCCGTTGCGTCCCAGCAGCACCATCCAGCCGAAGGAGCGGACGATGTTGCTGGTGAACAGCGGCAGCACCAGCAGGATGACGCAGGTCCGCCGCAATGCCCGCGACTTGACCACCCGCACCAGATAATAGGCCAGCGGATAGCCGAGCAGCGCGCAGGCCACCGTGGTCAGCCCGGCGATGCGGAAGGTCGCCGCCAGCACATCCCAGTGATACTGGTCGAACAGCACCCGCGCGTAGTTGCCCAGCGACGGCACGCCGCCTGCCATCAGGCTGGACGACACGACCACGATCATCGGGACGGCGAAGAAGGCGGCGAAGAAGGCGACCGGGGCCGCCAGCAGGGGCAAGGCTCGGTTCATGGCGGCACTCATGGTCGTGCTCATGGTCCGGACCGGTGGGTGGCCGGTTCGGCGATGATGTGGACGTGGCCCGGACGGAAGCCGACGAAAACCGGCGCCCCCGGATTCAGCCCCTCCCCCGCCATGCCCAGCCGGCGGCTGGCCAGCAGATGCTCGCCGACGCGCACCGTCACGACGGTCTGCCCGCCGGTGTCGATGACGTCCTCGACGAAGCCCTGGTCGGTGATCAGACCCGGCGCCTCCGGCTCCTTCAGCAACTCCACATGCTCGGGCCGCAGCACCGCGGTGTAGCGCTGCCGCGTGTCGGCCCCGAGATGGGGCAGCAGAGCCGATCCCACCGCCAGCCGCACCCCGGCGTCGCCCTCCGCCGTTCCCGGCAGCAGGTTGGCCTCGCCGATGAAGTCGGCGACGAAGCGGCTGGCCGGGCGGGTGTAGATGGCCCGACCGTCGCCCACCTGTTCGATCACGCCGCGGTTCATGACGACGATGCGGTTCGCCATGCTCATCGCCTCCTCCTGGTCGTGGGTCACGAACACGAAGGCGATGCCGAGCTTCTCCTGGAGATGCTTCAGCTCGATCTGCATCCGCTTGCGCAGCTTCAGGTCGAGCGCGCTCAGCGGCTCGTCGAGCAGGAGGAGCTTCGGGCGGTTGACGAAGGCCCGCGCCAGCGCGACGCGCTGCTGCTGGCCACCCGACAGCTCCCGCGGATGGCGTCCCGCCGCGGAGTCCAGCCCGACCAGCTCCAGCGCCTCGCGGGCGCGCTCCAGCGCCTCGCCCCGCGGCACCCCGTGGCGGCGCGGCCCGTAGGCCACGTTGTCGAGGATGCTCAGATGCGGGAACAGGGCGTAGTGCTGGAACACCGTGTTCAGCGGGCGCCGGTGCGGCGGCAGCCGCGTCACGTCCTCTCCGCCGATCCGGATGGCCCCGGAATCGGGGGAGAGGAAGCCGGCGATGCAGCGCAGCAGGGTCGTCTTGCCGCAGCCGCTCGGCCCCAGCAGGGCGACGAACTCGCCATGGGCCACATCCAGCGACACGTCCCTCAGCGCATGGTATGTGCCGAAATGCTTGTCGATGGAGCGGATGGAGAGCAGGGCGTCGGGCTTGGGCGTCGCGGACATGGAGGGGCTCCCCGGCTGGCTGCGGTTCACTGGCGGGCGAGTTCGCGGTTCCAGGCGTCGGTGATCGCCGCGCGGTCGCGGTTGATGTCCGCCCAGTTGAAGAGCTGGAGGTTCTTGACCGACCCGCCGACGCCCCAGGGAAGCTTGCGCTCGACGTCCGGCGACACGGACACGCCCTGCACCGCCGGGCCGAGATAGAGCTTCTCCGCCAGACAGGCCGACGCTTCCGGGGTCAGGGCGGTGTCGATGAAGCGCTGGGCGTCGGCCTTGTGCGGGGCGTTCTTGACCAGATGCAGGCGGGCGTCGGTGGCCCAGACGCCTTCCTTCGGGACGGCGAAGCCGATGGGCAGGCCCTTGTCGGCCAGATCCCAGGCGCCGACGTTGAAATGCGCGCCGATGATCGCCTCGCCGCTCTGGTAGGCGTTGCTCGCCGCCCCCGAGCTGTCGAAGTAGAGCGCGGTCTTCAGCGTCTTCAGCTTCTCAAACGTCTTGGACAGGTCGCCCGGCGGGTTGCCCCACATGCGGTTCAGGAACATGACGAAGGGCACACCGGAGGAGTTGGCCGGCGACGGGATCGTCACCGTGTCCGCGAACTCCGGCTTCCACAGATCGTTCCACGAGGTCGGCGGGGTCTTGATCTCCTTGGTGTTGTAGGTCAGGCCGAGCGAGTAGTAGCCGGACCCCACGGCGAAGATCGACTTGTCCGCCTTGTAGATCGCCTCCGGCAACGCCTTCGCCAGGTTCGGCACGCCCGTCGGGTCGATGGCCTCCAGCACGCCCGCCGCCTGCGCCATTTCGCTGATGCCGCCGTCCATGTAGGCGACGTCGAGCGTCGGCGCGTCCTTCTGCTGCTGCAGCTTGGCGAAGGTCACGGTCGAGGTGCCGATCTCCGGAACGACGCGGACGCCGGTCGCCTTGGTGAAGGGCTCCGCGACGCAGGTGCGGAACGCCTCGCCCCAGTTGCCGCCGTACCAAGCGACGCGGATTTCGCCCTGGGCCGCGGCCGGCAGGGCGTACAGGGAGACCCCGGCCGCCAGGACGGCGGTCAGGGCGGCAAAGCGTGAGACGGTGCGGGTGGCGGCGCGCGTATGGGTCATGACCGGTTCCTTCGTGGTGTCGGTCCAGCGGGCGTCAGAGCCGTGGTTCGTTCGAAAGCTAATTGTTCCGACGTATTTTCCGATAGAAGAATGCTGCCGAATCCTTGAATATTTCCGACATGCCGACGCCCAGACCCGACACGACGGACGCCCCCGACCGCGACGCCCCGCCCTCCGCCGATCCCCGGTTGCGCATCGGCTTCGTGCTGCTCGATCAGTTCACGCTGACCGCCTTCTCCGGGTTGATCGACGCGCTCCGGCTCGCCGCCGACCCCGGAGGGCGCAGCCGGCAGATCGACGCGAGCTGGACGGTGATGAGCGTCGGCGGGCAGCCGCGCCAGTCCAGCTGCGGCGTGCTGGTGACGCCCAACAGCGACCTGCTCGCCCCGGCGCCCTTCGACTATGTGGCGGTGTGCGGCGGCAATGATTACCGGAACGAGGTGCCGGGGCCGGTGACCGCCTATCTGCGCGCGGTGGCGGCGCAGCGGGTGCGGCTTCTCGGCATCTGCACGGGCACCTTCGCCATCGCGCGCGCCGGCCTCGTCGGGACGCGCCGCGTCTGCGTCCATTGGAACGTGCTGGACACCTTCCGTGAGCGCTTCCCGTCCGCCAACGCCTCGGTGGACCATCTCTTCATCGACGAGGGCGACCTGATCACCTGCGCCGGATCGACGGCGGCCATCGACCTCGGCCTCTATCTCGTCGGACGGCACTGCGGCGGGCAGAAGGCGCGGCAGGCCGTCCGCCACATGATGCTGCAGGACATCCGCCCCGGCGCGCTGCCGCAGGCCCATTTCTACGCCAACCTCGACGGCGTGACCGACGCCCGCGTCCGTCAGGCGACGCATTTCATCGAGCAGCGTCTGGACTCCCCGCCCTCGGTCGAGGCCATCGCCCGCTATGTCGGGGTCAGCGCCCGGCAGCTCGAACGCTCCTTCCAGGCGACGCTGGGAATCTCGCCGTCGGCCTTTCAGCGCCGGCTGCGGCTGGATTACGGCCGCTGGCTGCTGGAGCACACACGCCGCACGATCACCGAGATCGCCTTCGACTGCGGTTTCGCCGATGCCGCCCATTTCTCGCGCGATTTCAAGACCCAGTTCGGCGAGATGCCCAGCCGGGCGCGCAAGGGCAAGAGCGACGGCGCGTGAGGCGGCCGTTCAGGACACCCGGCATTCGGCAGGGCTGAGGCGAACCGCATTCGGCGTCGCGGCCACCTGGGGCAACCGCACGGCAAAGGCGGTTGACGTTGGACGACCGGCAGAACTTTTCAAAGATCTGCCCGCGATCGCTCGGCGAAATCGCCGGCACCCGGGTTGTGGACGCGCAGCCCACCATGCCGCCCGCGACCGAAAGGGCCACCGACAGGAGCGGCGGGTCGGCCCGCCTTGCCCGACATCGGTCTTCGCGTGGGCGGAAAGACGATCAAGCACGGCCAGCCCTGCGAATCATCTTGGCAATGCGACCGCGGTCGCGGTAATGACTGACGGTCAGTCATAATTGAGGTGCCTATCATGCCACGCACGAGCAAGCCTTCCGAGGTCCGGTCCGTCGAAATCCTCAGCGCCGCCGCCCGGCTGTTCCGCCAGCATGGCGCCGGTGCGGTGTCGGTCGATCAGATCGCCCGCGAGGCCGGCATCGCCAAGGGCACCTTCTATCTCCACTTCCAGTCCATGCGGGACCTGCTGGCGCGCATGGCGGAGGCGGCGGTGACGGCCATGGCCGAAAACGTCGAGCGGGTCATCGCGGGGCACGAAGGCCCGCCGTGTGAAACGCTGGTCCTCGCATTGGCCGCGCTGAAAGCGGTGGAAACGGACAACGCGCCGCTGACTCAGGCGCTCGATCACCCCGACAACGTCGAACTGCAGGAGCGGGCCAACATCGCGCTGGTCCGCAAGATCGGTCCGCTGCTCGCCGGTGTGATCGACCGCGGCTGCGAAACCGGCGACTTCGCCGTCGAGGACCCGCTGTCGACCATACAGTTCATTCTCGCCGGTCAGGCCCTTCTGCTCGGAAACCCGCGCTTCGGCTGGTCACCGGACGAGCACGGCATGCGTCTGATGGCGACGCTGCGCCTGACCGAACGGGCGCTCGGCGCGCGGCCGGACAGCCTCGTCTCGGCGTTTCTGGCCGTCCTGGCCGGAGCCGCACCGGGCACGGCCGGGTCGGGAAAGGGCCCGTCATGAGCGACGACGCGATCATTCAACGCTACGACCGTCCCTGGGCCTTCTATTCCCTCGCCACGCTGGGCCCATGGACGGCCTGGGGCGGCGCGGCGTGGCTGAGCCATCAGGAGGGAATCGGCCGCGCCGGCCTGACCGCCGTGGCGGCGCTTCTGCTGCTGGGGTTGCTCCTTCCGTTCCTCACCGCGTGGCGGCTGACGCGGACCGACCCGGTTCTGCGCGACGACCTGCACCGCCGTCTGGTCCGGCCCGACCGGCGGCAGTTGCGCCTCGCGACGCTGGGCGCGGGCATCATGCTCGGCAGCATCCTTCTGGCGCAGGCCCTGTCTCTGCTGCTCGGCTACAGCACCGATCAATTCCGCCTTGCGGCCAACGCGTCCTTTTCCGCCGGCATCCTGCCGGGCTGGTTTCCCCTGCTCCTGGCCCCGATCATCGAGGAGTTGAGCTGGCATTCCTACGGGACCGACTGCCTCCGGCGCAGCATGTCGCTGTTCTGGACCTCGATCGTCTTCGCCCTCTATTGGACCGTCTGGCACGCGCCGCTCGGCATGGTCGCTCACTATTACCAGGCGCAGGTCGCCGAAACCGGCTGGATTCACGCGCTGAACTTCGCGCTGAGCCTCATCCCGTTCGTGCTGATCATGAACTGGCTCTATTACCGGTCGAACCGCAGCATTCCGGTCGTCATCGTCTTCCATCTGAGCGCGGGGCTGTTCAACGAGATGTTCCAGACCCACCCGGACACCAAGGTGATCCAGACGGGGCTTCTCGTCGCGCTGACCGCGGCCCTGATCATCGCCGATCCGGGCTTTTTCTTCGGAAAGCCCCGTCCGGGTGGGATGCCCCGCATTCCCCAGGCGACTTTGCGGCCGGAGTGAGCGGGCAGCGATCAGACGGAGGCCGGACCAGAGCTTATGAGCCTTCCGCCGCTTTGGTGTCCGCCCCCCACATCCGAGCCAGAGCGCACAGCAGGGCCTCCGAATAGGGTGTGCCGATGATCTGCACCGACGCCGGCAACTGCCCCGGCTGCCCGGCGACGGGCATGGCGACCGCCGGGCAGCCCCCGAAATTGGTGAGGCTGGTGAAATCGGCCTGATTGGGCGGGGGGTCCACGTCGAAGGAAAAGGCCCGCTGCGGCGCCGTGGGCAGCAGCAAGCCGTCATAAGCCGCGAGGGCCTTTCGGCAGGCGTCGCCCGCGCGCTTGATGCGGTCCAGCGCGTCGACGAGCCGGGCGGCGGACAGCCCCGCTCCGTAGGCGAGGCAGTCGCGGAAGTCGGCGCTGACCCCCGCGACGGACGGGTCGAGCAGATCGGGCAGGATGGCGGCGGCCTCCGCCTCGATGAGCAGCAGGCCGCCGCGCCGGGCGCGGGACGGCTCCCAGCCGGCCAGATCGACCGTTTCGACCACGGCACCGCGCCGCCGCAGCCACTCGACGGCGATCTGCAGGGCCGCCTGGACGCAGGGCTCGCTGTCCACCTCGGCGATCTGGCGCGGCACCGCGAAACGCAGGGCGGCGGGCTCCGCCACGACGGCGGGCCGGGAGACGCCGGCCATCGCCTCGTGCGCAGCCAGCAGCAGCGCCGGGTCGTCGGCGACCGGACCGATCGTGTCCAGCGTCGGGCACAGGAAGGCCAGCCCGGCGCGGTCGAGGCTGCCGTCCGTGGGCTTCAACCCGTAGGTCCCGCAATAGGCGGCGGGAATGCGCACGGACCCCATGGTGTCGGTGCCGAGCGCCACGTCGACCAGGCCGGCGGCGGCGGCGGCGCCCGATCCGCCGCTCGACCCGCCGGGCGTGAAGCCTTCGCGCAACGGGTTCTGGCAGCGCCCGAAATGCGGGTTGTCGCTGGTCGCCCCCAGCGCCCCCTCATGCATGTTGAGCGTGCCGAGAAGGACGGCCCCCGCCCGCCGCAGCGCCGCGACCACCGCCGCGTCACGGTCGGCGATGCGGTCGCGGTAGGCGCCCACTCCCGCGGTCCAGGGCAGCCCGCGGACGGCAAGGTTGTCCTTCACCGCGACCAGCCGCCCGTCGAGCGGACCGAGGGGGGTGCCGCGCGCGGCCCGCCCGTCGGCGGCGCGGGCGGCCGCCAGCGCCCCATGGGCATCGACGGCGGTGACGATGCGGGTCCGCCCGTTCTCGCGGGTGATGCGCTCCAGCGCGGCCTCCGTCCGGTGTTCGGCGGACGCGGGGCCGGGTGGAGCGTGGAGGGACAGCGGCTCGGGCATGTCAGGCCCCCTTGCGCCGGTCGATCAGGCGGATCGGCTTCTGCCGCCTCTCGATCTGCGTCACCTCGGCGGTGTCGCCCGGCGCGCACAGGCGGATGGCGATGGCGACCCCCAGCCGCATGCGCAGCTCCTCCTCCATCCGGGCCGCCAGGGTGGGGTCCTGGCTGCGGGTCTCCACGGCGACGGACATCTCGTCGCGTCCGTCGCGGCTCTCGACCTCGCAGTAGTATTCGCCGGAGGCGTCGGCGAACTGGCTGGTGAGCACCGAGCCGATGCCCTGCGGGTAGATGTTGATGCCGCGCAGCTTCACCATGTTGTCGCTGCGCCCGAGGAAGCCGGCCATGCGGCGCATCGGGATGCCCAGCGGGTTGTCGCCGGGGATGAAGCGGGTCACGTCGTGGGTGTTGAAGCGGATGATCGGGAAGACGTCCGTCTTGTAGAGGCAGGTGCAGACGATGTCGCCCAGCGCGTCGCCCTCCACCGGCGCGTGGCTGTCCACGTCCAGCAGCTCGATGAGCTGGCCGTCCTCCATGATGTGCAGGCCGGAGCGGTCCGGCCCCTCGCCGGCGATGGCGCCGGTGTCGCCGACGCCGTACCAGTCGTAGACCTCGGCGCCGCCCCAGATGCGCGACATGCCCTCCGCCGTCTCCGCGCCGAGATGGCCGCTGATGATGCGGACCGGGATGTCCTCGCCGGGGGTGATCCCCGCCTCGATCGCCACCTCGGCCAGCCGCTTGATGTAGTCGCCGAAGCCGACGATGGCGGTCGCCCGGAACGCCTTCATCAGCGTCACCTGGTTGAGCGAGCGCGTCTCGATCCCGGTGCCGGCGCTGAGCAGCGGCGCGCCGACCCAGTGCATCACCGCCTCGCGGATGTAATGGCCGCCGTTGACCATGCCGTGGCCGTAGACGGAATGCACGACGTCGCGCGCCGTGATGCCCTGCAGACCGTAGATCCGGCCGAGGAACAGCGACTGCACCTCGCGGCTCTTCGGGCCGAACAGCAGCGGCTGCGGCTTGCCGGTCGTGCCGCTGGTCGTCTGGAAGACGAGCGGCGGGCGGGCGTCGTCGGGATGGGCGTCCAGCCCGTGGAAGTCGCCGAGCGGCGGGAAATGCTCCACCGACTCCATGAGGTCGTCCTTGGAGTAGGTCGGCAGCTTTTCCAGATCGTCGAGGCCGCGGACGTCGCCGGGCTCGATGCCGTGGCGGCCCCACAGGCGCCGGTAGAAGGGCACATGCCAGCCGAAGGCCATCAACTCGCGGAATTGCAGATCCTGGAAGGCGCGCAGTTCGTCGCGGCTCATGCCGCGGTAGCGCCGCAGGAAGTCGGGACCGAGCGGGTAGCGGGCGCGGATGGTCGGAAGGTCGAGCGCGTCGAAATAGTTCATCGTCGGGATCTCAGCGGTTCGGGATGCCGGCGGCGACGTCGGCCAGGGAACCCCCGTCGCCGAGCGCCAGCGTTCGTGTCGTCAGGTCGGCCGCGCGGTCGGGGTCGAGCCCGCCCGCCGCGAACAGGCTCAGAGCCTTGCCGCGCAGGGTGTCCAGGGACACCGGATTCTCGGGGTCGCCCAGCGCGTCGCGGACGTGGAAGCGCCGACGCTCGCCGGTCGTCAGGGTCAGCGTCAGGGTGGCGCCGTAATGCTCGGGATAGGCCGCGGTCAGCGCGTCGGAGCGCGCCACCCGCACCCGCCGCCGCAGCGCGGCGACCGGCGCGCGGTCCAGTGCCTGCGGCCGGAAATCCTCCAGGGCCGGCGGACCGGAGGCGAGGCACACCGCCGCGACATGCTGCAGGCTGAACTTCGCCTCCAGCTCAGTCGCCGGTTCCGGACGGTCGCAGAAGCGCAGGGCGTCGCCGTAGCTCTCCACCAGGAGATCGTCGATGTCCCCGGCCGCGATCCCGGCGTCACGCGCCAGCAGGGCGGCGTCGACGGTCGGGTGGCTGTGGCGGCAGGACGGCCAGGGCTTGATGCTGGTCTCGTGGAGCAGCCAGGGGGCGTCCGGGTCGGCCAGCACCAGCGACGGGTCGCCGCCGCCGGAGGCGAGCGTCTCGAAGAAGCCCTCCGCCCCCTCCAGCACGAAGCGGCTGCCGGTCAGCCCGGCCCGCGCCGCCGCCGCGGCGCGCAGGCCGTTCTGGGCGGCGGTGGCGTTGTGCCACTGCTTGGTCATCACCGGCTCCAGCCGGCAGCGCCACAACCCGCCCGCCGTCGCCCCGGCGTTGCCGAGAGCGGCCACGGTGGCGGCGCGATCCAGACCCAGCAGGGCGGCGACGGCGGCGGCCGCCCCGAAGACGCCGCAGGTGGCCGTGGCGTGGAAGCGGGCGTAATGCGGCGTCCCGGCGGCGCGGCCGATGCGGATCGTCGCCTCGTAGCCGCGCACCACGGCGTCGAGGAAGGCCTCCGCCGGGCGCCCGAAGGCCTGGGCGGCGGCCAGCGCCGCCGGGATGACGATCGGTCCCGGATGCAGGATCGAGGTCCGGTGGATGTCGTCCATCTCCAGGATGTTGCCGAGCCCGCCGTTGATGAAGGCGGCGTCGAGCGGGGCGGCGGGACCGTCGACCCCGACCACGGTGCAGGCGCCGGCGCCGGCCAGCGCAGCCTGCCCCCGCAGCGCCGTCCCGGCCGGGGTGGCGGCCCCGCCGACGGCGCAGGCCAGCCAGTCCAGGACGTGGCGGGCGGCGCGCCGCCGGTCGTCGGCGGTGACGGGCCGCGCCAGCAGTCCGTGCAGCTCCTCGGTCAGCGACGGCCCGGTCGCCGGGGCGCCCATCACGCGAACTCCGGCGCGCGCTTCTCCAGGAAGGCCGCGTAGCCCTCCCGGAAGTCGGCGGAGGCGAAGATCCCGGCGATGGCGGCGGACACCTCCGGCGGCGGCGTTTGGGCGCCGGCCGCGATGCTGTTCACCACCGCCTTGGCGACACCGAGCGCGTTGCGCGAGCGACGGGCGGCCAGGGCGGCGCGCTCGGCGACGAAACCGCGCAGTTCGCCAGCGGGCAGCACCCGGTTGACCAGCCCGGCGGCGCAGGCCTCCTCCGCCGACAGAAAATCGGCGAAAAACAGGATCTCCTTGGCGCGCCCCGGCCCGACCAGCGAGACCAGACGGCGGGTGTCGTCGTAGGAGTAGGCGGCGCCGATCTTCACCGGGGTGATGGCGAAGCGGCTGCGCTCGCTGGCGTAGCGGAGGTCGCAGGCCATGGCCAACGCGCAGCCGCCGCCGACGCAGGCGCCGTCGATCTCGGCGATGACCGGCTTGGGGCACCCGGCGACCGTTTCCAGCGCGTGGGCGATCGCACCGCCGTAGGCCGCCGCCGCGTCCGCCGTGGCGAAGGCCGTCGCGAACTCCGCGATGTCGGCGCCGGAGCAGAAGGCACGGCCGCCGCGGGCCGCGATCACCACGGAACGGACCTCCGGCGCGGCCCCCAGCGCCGCGACCGTCTCTCCGAGGGCGACCCAGGCGTCGCGGTCGAGCGCGTTGTGCTTGTCGGGCCGGTCCAGCGTGATGCGGGCGACGGGCCCGTCGCATTCGAGGTTGAACGAGGCGAGGTTGAACGAGGAGGGGCTGAAGGAGGAGGGCATGGTTCGGGTTCCTGTCGGTTCGGGCCTCAACGGAGCGCCGCGGGCAGCCAGGTGACGATCGCCGGAAAGAGGGTGATCAGCGCGACGTGGACAACCATCAACGCGCAGAAGGGGGCTGCCGCCCGCGCCAGCCAGGCGATCGACTTTCCGGTCATGCTGTTGAGGATGAACAGGTTGAAGCCGACGGGCGGGGTGATCTGGGCCATCTCGATCGTCACGATCAGGAAGACGCCGAACCACAGCGGGTCCAGCCCGGCGTTGACGACCAGCGGCAGCGTCACCGGCAGGGTCATGACGATGGTGGACAGCCCGTCGATGACGCAGCCCAGCACGAGGTAGAAGGCCAGCAGAAGCAGCACCAGCATCATCGGCGACAGGTGCAGCCCCTCGATCATCCCGGCGACCTGACCCGGGATGGCCAACCGCGCCATGGCCTTGGTCAGGAACAGCGCGCCGGCCAGGATCAGGCCGATCATGCTGCAGGTCTTCACCGTGCCCAGCAGGCACTTGCCGAGCATGGCCCAGGAAAGCTGCCGCTCCCAGGCGACCAGGATCACGGCCCCCAGCACGCCCATCGCCGCCGCCTCGGTGATCGAGGCGAAGCCGCCCAGCATCGAGCCGATGACGAAGGCCATCAGCAGCACCGTCGGGGTGAGCTGGCCGATGGCCCGGACCCGCTCGGCCATCGTGAAGCGCGCCTCGTCCACCGGGGCGAGCGACGGATCGAGCGCGCACCGCACCGCGATGTAGCCGAAGAACAGCGCCGCCAGCAGCAATCCCGGCAGGACGCCGGCGATGAACAGGTCGAGGATCGAGACCTCCGACAGCACGCCGTAGACGATCATCGGGATCGACGGCGGAATCAGGAAGCCCATCGTCCCCGACCCGGCGAGCGAACCGTAGCTGAGCATCTTCGAATAGCCGCGCTTGTCCAGCTCGCGGATGGTGATGCGGCCGACCGTGGCGGTGGTCGCCGCCGAGGAGCCGGAGACCGTGGCGAACAGCGTCGAGGCCAGCACATTCACCTGGATCAGCCGCCCCGGCAGCAGCCGGGCGAAGGGGCTGAGCCCGGCGAACAGGTTCTCGGCCAGCCGGGAGTGGAACAGCACTTCGCCCATCAGGATGAACAGCGGCAGGGTGACCAGCTCCAGCGCCGTCCCGGTGCTCCACAGGTCGGAGGCCAGGAAGCGGTCCACCCGCATGTCGCGGAAGAGTTCGAGGGAGAAGACGCCGACGGCCATCAGCGACATCCCGACCCACAGGCCGGAGACGAGCAGGCCGGCCAGCGCGAGGACGATGAACAGGGAGGGAGCGAGCATCTCAGACGGACTCCACGGCGGCCGGGGCGCTGCGCGCCGGCAGGGCCGGCTGGCCGCACAGGAGCCTCAGAAGCCGGTTGAGGAAGCCGAGCGCCAGCAGCGCCATGGACAGGGCGAGGAAGCCCTGCGGCAAGGCCAGCGGCGTGTGGCTGACATAGACGCTGACGGAGCCCGTGCCGAGGCTGCGCAGGGCGTTCTCGGCGGTGGCCACCGCCATGAACAGCGCGACGCCGAAGCCGAACAGCACCGTGACGCCCTCAAGCGCCGCCTGGAACCGCTTCGGCAGCCGCGCCGTCAGCAGCGAGACGCGGATGTGCGCTTCCTGGTCGAGCGCCCAGCCGGATCCGGCGAACAGGATGACGGCCAGGAGATAGCCCGAATATTCGATGGCCCAGGGCTGCGACCAGGTGAAGAAGGAGGTCGTGACCACCTCGAAGATCAGCATGACCGCGAGCAGGGCGGCGGCGGCGCAGGCGAGGAGTGCGCCGCCGAACAGAATCCGGTCGAAGACGCCGATGATGCTCTGCATGACAAACCCTCCGGACGGGACAGGGAAGCCCGGACGGGCGGCGACGCCGGTGCCGCCGTCCGGGACGGAGCGGCGTTTACTTTTTGAAGGCCGCGATGACATCGGCCGACGGGCCGCCGACCTTGCGGATGAAGTCGGCGGTCATGTCGGCGGTGGCCTCCTCCAGGGCCTTGCGCAGCTCGGGGGCGATCGGCCCGACGGTCATGCCGTGCGCCTGGAGCTCCGCCATGCGGCGGGTGTGCTCGCCCTCCGAGACCGTCCAGAAGTCCGGCTCCAGCCCGGCGGCGACCGCCTCGATGGCGGCCTGCTGCTGCGGGCTCAGCGTCTTCCCGGAGTCGAGGTTGACGGTCATCAGGTTCGACGCCCAGAGATGGTTGGTGTTGAAGCCGTATTTCAGGAACTCCCAGTATTTCTGGGCGGCCGCGGTGGAGCCGGCGGTCATCGCGGCGTCGACCTTGCCGGTGGCCAGCGCCGCCACCACCTCGGCGTTGCCGAGCTGGAGCGGCACCATGCCCAGACGCTGGACCATCGCCGTGGTGTTGGCGTCGTAGGTGCGCATGCGCACCCCCTTCATGTCCGCGACCTTGGCGATGGGGGTCTTGGTGAAGAAGTTCTGGCTGGGCCACGGCACCACATAGAGGATCTTCTGGTTCCGCTTCGCCAGCTCCGCCTCCCAGATCGGGCGCAGGAGCGTGTGCAGCCGGCGCAGCTCCGCGTAGTCCTTGACCAGGAAGGGGATGGCTTCGAGACCGAGGATCGGCACGTCGCCGACGTTCAGGAAGCCGGCGACCTCGGCCATCGGCACCGCCCCGTCCTCCACCGCACGCAGCGATTCGTTGGCCCGGATGCCCAGCGAGCCGCCGGAATGGATGGTCAGCGTCACCTGGCCCTTGGTCGCCTCGCCCACGGCCTTGGCGAAGCGCTCGGCGTTGACCGTGTGGAACTCGGACGCCGGCCAGGGCACCGAAACGTCCCAGACGGTGGCGGCGCGGGCGGTGACGCCGCCGGCCAGAACGAGCGCCGCGACGGCGGCGGCCTTCAGAACCGCGGCGGGGGTCGCCTTCAGAACAGCATGAAGCATCCTGTCGTCCTTTGATGGGGGGCCGTTCCGGGAAGCCGGCCGATCACGGGAAAGGGGAGTTCAGACGCCCGTCCAGGGCACGCAGGCGGCGAAGCGCCGGGCGATGTCGAGCCGCGAGGTGATCCAGACGTCCGGATGATTGCCGACGTGGCGGAGAAACTTCTCCAGCGCCCGGATGCGGCCGGGCCGGCCGATGATGCGCAGGTGCAGCCCGACCGACAGCATCCGCGGCCCCTTGCGCCGGGATTCCGCCAGCATCCAGTCGAAGCTGTTGCAGACGTAGGACAGCCACTGCTCCGGCGTGTAGGAGGGGTGGGTCCAGAACTTCATGTCGTTGGTGTCGATGGCGTAGGGGACGCAGACCAGCGGCCGCAAGCTGCCGTCCGCCATGGTCACCGGCTCCCAGCGCGGCACGTCGTCGGACACATCGTCCATGTGATAGAGGAACCCCTCCTCCACCAGCAGCCGGCGGGTGCGCGGCGTGTGCAGGTAGCGGCTGAGCCAGCCGGCCGGGCGGCGGCCGGTCGTCCGCTCGATGCCGTCGGCGGCCTTGACGATGAAGTCGCGTTCACGCGCCTCGTCGTAGGAGAACTGGTGGACCCAGCGCCAGCCGTGCGAGCAGACCTCGTGTCCCTGGGCGACGATCCGGCCGGCCAGCTCCGGCGCCCGCTCCAGAGCGACGGCGGCGGCGGTGAAGGTCGCCGTGATGCCGTGGTCCTCCAGCAGGTCGAGCACGCGCGGCCCGCCGGCGCGGATGCCGTACTGGTAGTTGCTTTCGTTGACGTAGTTGCGGATGGGCAGGCCGAGCGCCAGCCCCAGCTCGTCCACCGGCTCCGGCTTCTTGTCGCCGTCGGCCAGGGACATCTCGGCCCCCTCCTCGACGTTGACGACGATCGACAGGGCGAGGGTCCGGCCGTCCGGCCAACTCAGTTCAGGCGATGGGTCAGGCATGTCCGTCGTTCCGTTTCGCAATCGTGGGATCGGGGGTCACCGCCCGTAGAGCAGGACCGTCTTGGCTTCGCCGAGCGCGTTGGCCTTGCTCAGGAAGCCGACCAGGGCCGGCATGGAGTCGGCGGTCACCATCGCGGGCAGGGTGGGGAGGCCCAGCGCGGTGAGGGTGACGGTGTAGCGATGCTCGGTTCCCTGCGGCGGGCACGGGCCGCCGAAGCCGGGGGCGCCGAAGTCGGTGCGCGATTCCAACGCCCCCGCCGGCAGGCGGTCGGCCTTGCCGCTGGCGCCCTCCGGAATGACGCGGGCGTCGGCCGGGATGTTGGCGACCACCCAATGGGTCCAGCCGATGCCCGTGGGCGCGTCGGCGTCGTGGATGGTCAGCACAAAGCTCCGCGTTCCCTCGGGAGCGTTGTCCCAGCGGATCTCCGGCGAAAGGTTGGTGCCGTCGCAGCCGAAGCCGTAGGCCGCCGGAAGGCTGTTCTTCGCCTGGAACCGTCCATCGGCGTGGCCCGGCAGGGTCAGGGCGAAGGGCTTGGCCTGGGGCTGGCTCTGGGCCTGGGCGGTGGCGGTCACGGCGCCGAGGGTCAGGGCGGCGGCCAGCAGAGGCGCCCACAGAGGCTCTGGACGGGCGTTTGGCCGGGTAAAGGGCATGGAAGCATCCTGTCGTCGTGGTCGGCCTCCAGCCTAGGGCCACTCCCCTCCCCCCGCTGTCCCGAGCCGATCAAACCCGATGCCGGACTGCTCAAAATGGCGCGCGCCTCCCGATGCGCCGTCACATCGCCGGGACGGCGGGCGGCGCCGCCAGCCGCAGCGAGGAGGGCGGGAAGCCGAAGCGGCTGCGGAAGCGCCCGGCGAACTTCGACGGGCTTTCGTAGCCGACGGAGAAGGCGACCTGGATGATCGGCAGGTCGGTGGACTGGAGGAGCCGCAGCGCCTGCCCCATCCGCATCTCGGTCAGCAGGACCGACAGCGAGGTGCCCTCCTGGGCCAACCGGCGGCGGAAGGTCGCCTCGCTGAGGCCGAGGCGGCGGGCGAGCTGGTCGGTCGTCCAGCGCGCCGCCAGATCCTCGGTCAGCAGCGCGCGCACCCGGCCGGTCGTCGAGCAGCGGGCGGGGCGCGGAAGGAAGCCGCACAGCTCCTCCACCCAGGCCAGCAGTTCCATGACGCGCGGCCGCCCCACGGCGGCGGGCGCCACGCACTCCTTCAGGATCGCTTCGCAGGCACGCTCCACGCTGTCCAGGAACACCTCCTGGACCTCCGAATTCGGCGCGTTCACCGGGCTGGCCACCGTCCGGCGGTCGCCACCGCCCTCCCTGGCGTCGCCTTCCCTGGCGTCCAGGGCCCCCAGCAGGCGGTTGTCGAAGGCGATCCAATGCGCCTGGTAGAGGCCGTCGCCGTCCGGGACGTTCTCCACGTCGATGGCCTCGCCCGCCTCGATCAGGACGGCCTCGCCGGCGTGCACCTCCAGACATCCGGATGGCGTGGAAATGATCTTGTAGCCTTTTTGAACGGCAACCAGCATCGGGTCGCCGAGCACGAGGGAGCGGGTCAGCAGCCGGACGTTCTGATCGACGCGGGCCGCCGACGCCACGCCGTGGAGCTGCGCGATGGACCGCGGCATCCGCAGACCCTGGCGCTCGGCAATCGCCGCCATCTCGCCGTCGCTGTAGCGCGCGGCATGGAAACCGGTCTGCGGGTCCCGCCCCTTCATCGCCATGCCGGACTGCACGTGGCTCGACATTCGGCCTGCTCCCTCGTTGCCCGAAATCCGTTTCGGTCTCGGAATTACGCAAGGATTGGGCCACAAGGCGCCGTCAAATCCGGTGAGACCACCGGGCCGGGTGCCGGCGCACGGAGGCGGGCCGGACCGGTTGTTCCCCCCTCGAACGCCCGGCGTTTCCGCTCCCGCCCGTGGAAATGTCACCGTTTGGTTCGCCTGAGCGGCGGCGGGGGCCTGCCGAACGTGGCCGTTCCGCGTCCGGTGTGCCAAGATGATCGACCGCCCCCGATCCAGGGAGGCGGCTCGGACAGGGTGGGGGCATGAAGGGGCGTTTCAGAACCAAGATCATCATCGGTATGACCGCCGTTCTGGCCGTGGGGGCGGCGGCGGTCACTTCCGTCTCCCTGCTCCTGTCGCGCGACGCGGCGGAGCGGGCGGTCACGACCCTGGTGGCCGAAACCGCCGACCACCACGGCGCGCGGGTGGCCGCCGACATCTCGGCCGCTCTGGCCGACGCCCGCTCCGCCGCCGCGCTGGTGGAGGTCGAACGCTCCACCGGCGCGCCCCGCCGGGAAACCGTCAACCGCTACCTCAACCGCCTGATGGCGGTCGGCCCGCTCTACGCCGGGGTCTGGGTCGACATGGCCGACGACGGATTCGACGGCCGCGACCGCGAGGTCGCCGGGCTGGACCGCGCCGGCGAGATCCTGGGCCTGCCCGGCACCGGGCGGATGAGCCTGCTGTGGCTGCCCGGCCCGAAGGCCGACGACAGCGAGGGCTATCCCTTCGCCGACGTGAAGGAGAAGGAATATTACCGGTCCGCCGCCGCGGCGGGAAAGCCGGTGCTGACCGAACCCTATCTGGACGATCTGACCAAGGCGCTGATGACCAGCGCCGCCGCACCGGTCAAGGACGGCGACCGGGTGATCGGCGTCGCCGGCGTCGACCTGACGCTGAGCGGCCTGACCGATCTGGTCCGCCGGGTCAAGCCCTACGGCGACGGCCACGCGGCGGTGCTCACCGGCTCCGGGGTCTATGTGGCCCATCCCGACGCCGGCCGCCTCTCCCGGACCGCCGACGACCTGCCGGCGGAGGCGCGCCGCGCCATCGCCGAGGGGCGGGCCTATGACGGCGTCGTCACGCTCGGCGGTGCCCCACATTACCTGCGCCTGTCGCCGGTGCGCTTCACCGGCGCCGACGGCGCGTGGTCGTTCCTGGTCGCCGCGCCGCAGTCCAGCGTGATGGCCGACGCCAACCGGCTGACCCTGCTGACCATCCTGGTCGGGGCGGGCTGCATCCTGCTCGGCGGTCTGGTGGCGTGGCGGGTGGGCGACGGCATCGCCCGGCCGGTCGCCGGGCTGACCGCCGCCATGGACCGGCTGGCCGCCGGCGATCTGGACGCCGCCATCCCCGGCGCCGACCGCAAGGACGAGGCCGGCGCCATGGCCCGCGCCGTCGTGGTGTTCAAGCAGGGGCTGGTGCAGGCCCGCGACCTGGGCCTCCAGCAGGAGGCGGAATGGCGCGCCAGGGAGGCGCGGACCGCCGCCCTGCTCGACCTGCAGCGCGGGTTCGAGGGGCGGGCGGGCGGCCTGACCGGGGCGCTGGCGTCGGCGGCGCAGCAGCTCGAATCCACCGCCCGCGCGCTCACCGGCATTGCCGAGCAGACCCATGGGCGGTCGGAGCGGATGACGCTGTCCGCCCATTCCGCCGCGGACAACGTGCAGACCGCCGCCGCCGCGACCGAGGAGCTGTCGGCCTCGGTGGAGGAGATCGGGCAGCAGGTGGGCGAGTCCGCCCGCATCGCCGAGGCGGCGGTGGCCGATGTGAAGCGCGCCGACGCCGCCGTCGCCGTTCTGGCCGACAGCGCGGAGCGGATCGGCGCCGTCGTCGGCCTGATCAGCGACATCGCCGGCCAGACCAACCTGCTGGCGCTCAACGCCACCATCGAGGCGGCCCGCGCCGGCGAGGCCGGAAAGGGCTTCGCGGTGGTCGCCGGCGAGGTCAAGAGCCTGGCCAACCAGACCGCCCGCGCGACCGAGGACATCGTCGGCCAGATCAACGGCATCCGCAACGCGACGGGCGATGCCGTCGATGCGGTGCGGGGAATCAGCCAGACCATCGCGCAGGTCAGCCGCATCGCGTCCGGCATCGCGGCGGCGGTGGACCAGCAGTCCGCCGCCACCCGCGACATTGCCCGCAGCGTCCTGCAGGCCGCCGACGGCGCCCGCGAGGTCAGCGGCGGCATGGGCGAGATCCGGGTCGGGGCGGGCGACACCGGCGCCGCCGCCGACCAGCTCCTCGCCGCCGCCGCCGGGGTGGCCGGCCAGTCCAAGGCGCTGGCGCGCGAAATCGACCATTTCATCGCCGGGGTCCACAAGGCGTGAGCAGCGAGGCGTGAGTAGCGGGGAGCAACCCGCCGTGAGGCGCCGGGGATTGGGAAGCCGTCAGGCGGCCAGCCCGTGGTCGATGGCGATGCGGATCAGGGCGCGCGTGCTGTCGGCGCCCAGCTTGTCCTTGATCTGGGTGCAGGCGTTGGCGACGGTCTTCTGGCTGATGCCCAGCGCCTCGGCGATGGCCGCCGCGGTCAGGCCGCGCCCCACCAGCGCCAGAATCTCCCGCTCGCGCGGGGTCAGCACCGCCAGCGGGTCGTCGGCCGGGGCCAGCGCCATCAGCGCCAGTTCGCGCGCCAGCGCGTGGTCGAGATGGACCCGGCCCGCCAGCACGCAGCGCACCGCCGTCACCAGCGTCTCCGGCGCGTCGTTCTTGGTGACGTAGCCCCTGGCCCCGGCCTTCAGCGCCCGCGCGGCGATGGCCGGGTCCTCGTGCATGCTGAAGATCAGCACCGGCACCGCCGGATTCTCCACCCGGATCAGCCGCAGAACCTCCATCCCGCCGCCATCCCTCCCCCCAATGCCGCCGGGCAGGTTGAGGTCGAGGATGACCACGTCCGGCCGCTCCGAACGCCACAGCGCCAGCGCCGCCGCCACGTCTGCGGCCTCGACGACGCGGCCGAGCCTGGCTTCGGCGAGCAGGCTCTGACAGCCGGCGCGCACCACCGGATGGTCGTCCACCAGGAGGATGGTCGGGGTCATGCCACGCCCTCAAGCCCGGCCGGGGCACAGGGAAGGCAGGCGGCGACGCGGGTGCCCTGCCCGCTGTCCGATCCGATGCGCAGCGTGCCGCCCAGCGCCCTCACCCGCTCCGCCATGCCGGAGATGCCCAATCCACCGCGCTCGCCCTCGTTGGTTTCCATGGATTGCCCCTCCGCGAACCCCGGCCCGTCGTCGGTCACCACGACCTCCACTTGGTCGGCCCGGCGCCGCACGGTCACCGACACGCGGGTCGGGCGGGCGTGGCGGAGGGCGTTGACCAGCGATTCCTGGGCCAGCCGGAAGACCGTCAGGCGCAGCACCTCGTCCAGCCCGTCGATTCCGTCCGGCGCATCGTCCCCGGCGACGTCCAGCGACCAGCGCACCGCCGGCTCCCGCCGCGCCCACTCGTCGATCAGCCCGGACAGCGCCTCGCCCAACGGCAGCTGGTCGAGCAGGGACGGGCGCAGGCGGACCAGGATGCGCCGGCTCAGCCGGTGCACGTCCGAGGCCATGGACAGCACGGCGCGGGCGCGTCCGGCGATCTCCACCCGCTCGCTGATGGTCGCCTCCGGCTTCGGCTCCTCGCTCAAGCGCAGGATGCGTCCGGCGTCCACCTTGATGGCGAACAGCGCCGCCCCCAGCTCATCGTGGATCTCGCGGGCGATGTCGCGACGCTCGCGGTCCTGCGCCTCGATCAGCCGCTGGCCGAGCCGACGGTTCTCCCGCCCCGCCGCCGCCAGCTCCCCGGCCAAGTCGGCGATGCCGGTGCCCAGCCGGGCCAGTTCCGGCACGCCACCGCCGGCGAGGCCGTTGCGCGGTCCGGGTTCGTAAACACCCTGGCGCAGGCGCCGCACCGCCGCCTCAATGCGGGCAAGCGGGGCGAGCGCCCGCCCCACCGCCACCCAGGCCGCGCCCAGCAGCAGCAGCCCGACCAGCAGCATCGCCAGGGCGAGGTCCCGCATGTCCTCCCAGACCTCGGCCACCTCGTCCTGCGGTTCGGCGACCACGGTCAGCAGGACGCGCCCATCGCCACCGCTCAGCGCCTGGGCCTGCGGCGCCACACCGACGAGCGCCCTGAACCAGCCGGGGACCGAGGGGTGGCCGGGCTCGCCCTCATCGGCGGGTTCGGGAGGCGCGTCGCCCACGACGAAGCGCAGATGGCGCAGGCCCAGCCGGTCGAGCGCCGCGACGGCGTCCGGAACCGCTCCCCGCCCGGCCTCCGCCCGCCCCACCGCGACGCCGAGATCAAGGGCGGAGGCCATCTCCGCGCGGACGGCGTCGCGCGCGTTGGCGATCATCACCGCAGCACCGGCCCCCGCCAGCAGAGCCAGGAACAGCCCGATCAGGGCCAGCATGCGCACCCGCAACGACACCGCCGTCCGATCCTTCCAACAGAACCAATAGGACCATCGGCGGAATGTTAACGAAACATCCGGTCGTCCCGCTATGCGTCCTTCGACCAAGGAAGGGCGGCCGGCCGGCCTTTTGCCGCAGCGTCGGGATGTTTTCCCGTCCCATCCGGGATGCCGTCACGCCCGACTTGCCAGAGTTTCGTTCCCGTATCGTCCAATGGAACCGGAGAAGCGCCAAGACGAACATGCAGGGCGTAAGACGCGGTGCCGGAGCCGGGGCGGATCGGGCGGACGATCCGCCCCGGCAAAATTCGGCCTTTCACGGGGGGAAACGCATGACTTCATCCTTGCACACCAAGCCGGAAACCAAGGCGGACAGCGGGGCCGGACGAGTCCGGCGCCGGATCGTCACCGCGCTGGTGGCTGGTTTCCTGGCTTCCACCGCCCCGGCGGCCTGGGGAGGCGCCCAGGCCGCCAACGTCACCTGGGACGACATCGCCAACGACGCCAAGTCGGCCGGCGACGTGCTGATGTACGGCATGGGGGTGGAAGGCAAGCGCTTCAGCCCGCTGAAGCAGATCGACACCACCAGCGTGTCGCGGCTGGTCCCCGCCTGGTCCTTCTCCTTCGGCGACGAGAAGCAGCGCGGGCAGGAGACGCAGGCGCTGGTCCATGACGGGGTGATCTACGTCACCGCCTCCTATTCGCGGATGTTCGCGTTGGACGCGCGCACCGGCAAGCGGCTGTGGACCTACGCCCACCGCCTGCCCGACGACATCCGGCCCTGCTGCGACGTGGTCAACCGCGGGTCGGCGATCTACGGCGACAAGGTGTTCTTCGGCACGCTCGACGCCTCCATCGTCGCGCTGAACAAGGACACCGGCAAGGTCGTCTGGCGCAAGAAGTTCGCCGACCACAAGGTCGGCTACACCATGACCGGCGCGCCCACCGTCGTGAAGGACCAGAAGACCGGGCGCATGCTGCTGATCCACGGCTCGTCGGGCGACGAGTTCGGCGTGGTCGGCCGCCTGTTCGCCCGCGATCCCGACACCGGCGAGGAGATCTGGATGCGCCCGCTGGTCGAGGGCCACATGGGCCGGCTCGACGGCAAGGACAGCACCCCCACCGGCAACGCCAAGGCGCCGTCCTGGCCGCGCGATAAGGACGGGCAGCTCGTCGAAGCGTGGAACCACGGCGGCGGCGCGCCCTGGCAGAGCGCCACCTTCGACGTGGAGACCAACACCATCGTCATCGGCACCGGCAACCCGGCGCCGTGGAACGGCTGGGCGCGCTGGCCCGGCGACAGCCTCTACACCTCCGGCCAGGCCTACGTCGATCCGACCACGGGCGAACTGAAGGGCTTCTACCAGCACACACCCAATGACACCTGGGACTTCTCCGGCAACAACGAGCTGGTGCTGTTCGACTACAAGGACGCGTCGGGCAAGACGGTGAAGGCGACCGCCCACGCCGACCGCAACGGCTTCTTCTACGTCACCGACCGGACGAAGCTGGCGACGGCGGGCGGCGAGGCGAACAAGCCGAACAGCGTGCTGGCGGCCTTCCCCTTCGTCGACGGCATCACCTGGGCCAAGGGCATCGACCTGAAGACCGGCCGCCCCATCGAGGTCGAGGGCCAGCGCCCGCCGCCCCCCGCCGAGGGCGAGAAGCGCGGCAAGGCGGTCGAGGTCTCCCCGCCCTTCCTCGGCGGCAAGAACTGGAACCCGATGTCCTACAGCGAGGACACCGGCCTGTTCTACATCGCCGCCAACCACTGGAAGGAGGACTATTGGACGGAGCATGTCGGCTACAACCCCGGCTCCGCCTATCTCGGCATGGGTTTCCGCATCCACAAGATGTTCGAGGACCATGTCGGCGTCCTGCGCGCCATCGACCCGACGACCGGCAAGGTCGCCTGGGAGCACAAGGAGGAGCTGCCGCTGTGGTCCGGCACGCTGGCGACCGCCGGCGGGCTGGTCTTCACCGGAACCGGCGACGGCTACGTCAAGGCGTTCGACGCCAAGTCCGGGGCGGAGCTTTGGAAGTTCCAGACCGGCTCCGGCATCATCTCCTCCCCGGTCACCTGGGAGCTGGACGGGGTGCAGTATGTCGGCATCACCACCGGCTATGGCGGCGCCGTGCCGCTGTGGGGCGGCGATCTCGCCGACCTGACCACCCGCGTGACCCAGGGCGGCTCCTTCTGGGTGTTCAAGCTGGCCGACGTGAAGGTCTCCAGCGCCAAGTGACCGCCGCTAAGTGACCGCCCGCCGGGACGGGGAAGCGGGCGGTCCGGCCCGTTTCCCCGCCCCGGTCTTCATGCATCGCAGCGATGGGAGTTCTCCCCATGAACCGCCTCTTCCGACCCGCCTTCGCCCTGTGCGCCCTGCTGTCCCTGTCCGGCCCGCTCACCGCCCCGCTGGCGGCGGAGGTTGAAACCGCCAGCCTCGGCGGCGGCGAGGAGGAGCGCGTCACCGAGGTCGCCGGCTGCGTCCTGACGGCTAAGGCGGTCTGCCCCGGCATCGACCTGCGCCACCGCAACCTGCGCGGCCTGTCGCTGGCCGGTGCCGACCTGCGCGGTGCCAACCTGATGCGGGCCGACCTGCGCCACACCGATCTGCGCGGGGCCGACCTCAGCGGGGCGATCCTCGACGGCGCCGATCTGCGCACCGCCTTCCTCCAGGGCACGCGCCTGTCCGGCGCCCGCCTGCGCGGCGCCAACCTGGAGTTCGCCCGCGCCAACGGCGCCGACCTGCGGCAGGCCGACCTCACCGCCGCCAATCTGGAGGCGCTGCGCGCCGACAAGGCCGACCTCACCGGCGCCAACCTGGAGGGCGCCAACCTTCAGGAGGCCAAGCTCTCCCTCACCAACCTGTCACAGGCCAACCTGGAAGGTGCGAAGATCCGCTTCGCCATCTTCCAGGATGCGCTGATGACCGACTGCCGCTCCTGCCCCACCGACTGGTGACGGGAAGGCCGGCGGGCGGAAGAGGATCAACAGGGCAGCGCGGCTTAAGGCGCCGTTACAGCGCCGTCAGCACCTCGTCGAGCGTGGCGAGGAACAGCGTCGCGTCCTCGGACGAGAAGACCAGCGGCGGGCGGATCTTCAGGATGTGCCCTTCCTGGCCGGTCGCGCTGATCAGCACCCGGCGCTGGCGCATTCCGTTGACCACGCGGGCCGTCTCCTCCGACGCCGGGGTCTTGAGCTTGCGGTCGCGCACCATCTCGACGCCGATGAACAGACCGCTGCCGCGCACGTCGCCGATCAGCTCGTGCTTGGCGGCGAGCGCGCGCAGGCCGTCGATCATCTGCGTGCCGACCGCCAGGGCGTTCTCCTGCAGGCGGTCCGTCTTGATCACGCGCAGCACCGCCAGCGCCACCGCGCAGGACACCGGGTTGCCGCCGAAGGTGTTGAAATAGCGCTGGCTCCTGCCGAACGCCTCGATCACCTCCGGCCGGAACACCGCGCCCGCCACCGGGTGGCCGTTGCCCATCGGCTTGCCGACCGTCACGATGTCCGGCACCAGCCCGTGGCGCGCGAAGCCCCACATGTGCGTGCCGAGCCGCCCGAAGCCCGGCTGCACCTCGTCGGCGATGAAGAGGCCGCCAGCCTTGCGCATCACCTCCACCGCCGGGGCGAGGAAGCCGGCCGGGTCGGTGAAGACGCCGCTGCTGGAGAAGATGGTGTCGACCAGCAGCGCCGCCGGGGCGATCCCCTTCTCCCGCAGGTCGGCAATGGCCGCCTCGACGGAGCGGGCGAAGGCGGCGCCGACCTCGGCCTCCGGCATGCGGTAGCCGTCGGGCGCCGGCACCACGCGGACATGGTCGCCCAGCTTCACCGCCGCGCCCAGCGAGGGCGACATCTCGGCCAGCGCCGAGGTCACGCCGTGGTAGGCGTTGTGCGCGATGACGACGCCGGTGCCGCCGGTGTGGACGCGGGCGACGCGCAGGGCCAGATCGTTGGCCTCGCTGCCGGTGCAGGTCAGCATCAGGTGCGACAGCTCCGCCGGGAACTCCGCCAGGAAGGCTTCGGCGAAGTCGAGGATGCCGTCGGTCAGGTAGCGCGTGTGGGTGTTCAGCACGGCCGCCTGCTTGGCCATCGCCTCCACCACCTCCGGCCGCGAGTGCCCGACCGAGGCGACGTTGTTGTAGGCGTCCAGATAGCGGTTGCCCTCGGCGTCATAGAGGGATGAGCCCTCCCCGCGCACGACATGGATCGGGTCGGCGTAGAACAGCCGGTAGGCCGGGCCGAGCAGCCTCTCGCGGCGGGCGATCAGGGCGCGCTCGCGCTCCGGCAGGGTCCCGGCGGAGTCGGGCGCGTAGGCGTTGATCATGGTCATGGCGGTTCACACTTTCTGGCAGGCGAGATGGAGCAGGCGGCGGGCGGTGGCGGCCTCGTCGCCGGTCAGCCGGTCCAGGCCGGCGAAGGCGCGTTCGGCGTTGCGCAGGATGTAGGCGGCGTTGGCGGGGTACTCGGCCGCCCGCCAGCCGGTGATTCCGATGGTCAGGGCGAGGCGGCCGGCCACCAGATCGGGCAGCAGGTCCACCTCGTCCGCCGTCAGCGGCAGCACGGCGTTGTAGGCGCGGGTCATCTCGACCACGGAGCCGAAGGGCGTCTCGCCGGTGGTGACGTGGTAGGCGAGCGCCGTCGCCAGATCGTTGACCAGCGGCGCCCGCAGCGCGTCGCCGAAGTCGATGATCCCGGTGACCGCCTCGTGCCCGACCGGATCGACCACCGCGTTGTGGGGGTTGAGGTCGTTGTGGATGACTTGGTGGCGCAGGGCGGGCAGCCGGGGGGCGATCTCGTCGGCGAAGCGGGCGACGAAGCGCTCGACCATCCCACGGCGCCGCTCGTCCGCCACATAATGCAGCCGGTCGGCGACGCTGGCGGTGCGGGTGATGTCCCACAGCAGGTCCCGCTCCGAGCCGGGATGCTCGTAGTCGGCCAGCGCCCGATCCAGCCGGGCCAGCGTCGTTCCCAGCGCCCGCATCAGCCCCGGCGAGGGCGGTGCTGCGTGGAGCGGCGTTCCTTCGAGATAGGTCAGCAGCCGCAGCACCATGGCGCGGCCGTCGATGTGGACGATCGCCTGGGCCTCCCCGTCCAGCGTCGGCACGACACGCGGCACCGGCAAGGTCGGGTCGCGGTCGGCCACATGCTGCATGGCCCCGGTCTGGAAGCTTGTGACGGGTTGCGGCTCCGCCGGGTTGGTGAACTTCAGCACATAGCCCTGCCCGTCCTCCCCTCGCTCATTGGGCGTGGCGATGTGGAAATTGCGGTCGCGCTCGCTGCTCAGTTCGCGGACGGTGCCGGCCACGCCGAACCAGCGCTGCAGGATGGCGCTGGCCTCCTCCATGGAGATTGCCGGCGCGGCGGTGGTCAGAACGTCACCCTGGGTCGGGGCCGGTGTCATCGCCGGTGTCTCCTCGTGGTTCGAAGCGGTCAATGTTTGATGC
This sequence comes from Azospirillum brasilense, assembly GCF_007827815.1. Lineage (GTDB taxonomy): Bacteria > Pseudomonadota > Alphaproteobacteria > Azospirillales > Azospirillaceae > Azospirillum > Azospirillum brasilense_C. The sequence goes on along the minus strand of NZ_VITH01000006.1, from coordinate 41,462 downwards.
ATCATGGTGGCGGGTGGATCGGCTGCGGAAGCGGATGGGATCGGCGGGGAAATCAGACGGCGAGCGGCTCGGGACACACGCCGTCGATCCTCTCCAGGATCGGACCGCTGGCCAACAGGATGTCGGCCTGGATGGCGCGGGCGGCGGCTGGTCCGTCGTGGCTGCGGATGGCGTCCATCAGCGGGTAGTGATGGTCGATCATCGTGCGCCCGGCGCCGCCGTAGACGTCGGCGATCAACGGCCCCATCTGCAGCCAGAGCCGCCGCAGAATGTCGCCGAGCACCGGCATGTCCGCGATCTCGGACACCGTGAAATGGAAGATCTGGTTGAGTTCGGTGGCCAGCGCGGTGTTGCTGGCGGCCATCGCCTCCTCGTTGCGCTTGAGCAGCGATTCCAGGGCTTCGATCTGGGCGGGCGTGGCCTGTTCGGCGGCCCGCGCGGCGGCCAGCCCTTCCAGATTGACGCGGATGTCGCGGATCTCCAGGTAGGTGGCCCGGGTCAGCATCGGGACGCGGATGTCGCGCGGCGAGCGCAGCACCAGGGCCTGATCCTGCACCAGCCGCAGGATGGCGTCGCGCACCGGCGTGACGCTCGTCCCCAGCCGGTCGGCCAGATCGCGGATCTTGAGGCGGTCGTTCGGCTTGAAGGCGCCCTTCATCAGGGCCTCGCACAATTTCTGGTAAATCGTGCCGCCGAGATTGTCGTGTTCGAGAAGGGTGAGATCAAAACTGCTCATCCTCCGCCCTTCCCGCCGTTGCCGGTCATCTGATGTATGATGCATCATAATGCCGTGGAGGCGGGCGCAGGTCAAGCCGGTCTGAGCGGTCATCTAGAATTGTTGCGATTGCCCCCCTCTCCCGCCCTGGGAGAGGGGAGGGGCCCGCGCGAAGCGCGGGAAGGGTGAGGGTGCCGACAAGGCTTGGTCCACCGATCCTTGGCTTTACCCTCACCCGCCCGCTCCGCGGGCACCCTCTCCCGGGACGGGAGAGGGGTTAAACGCCGAACGCACTCCCGCCGAACGCCCCACCCCAACCGGCATTATTGCGCTGGCTGTAATGATGAACTGCCAAACCGGGTCATTCCGATGATCGGCTGACAGGCGCACTCTCGGTGTGCGGATCGGGATGGTCCCGGCCGGCATCGCAGGAGTCAGCCATGAAGCTCTATCATCACCCGCTGTCGGGCCATGCGCACCGCGCCCGTCTGTTCGTCTCCCTGCTCGGATTGCCGCATGAGTTGGTCGAGGTCGACCTGAAGGCGGGCGCGCACAAGACTCCCGAATTCCTGGCGCTGAACCCGTTCGGTCAGGTGCCCGTGCTGGAGGACGACGGCGTGGTCGTCTCGGACTCGAACGCCATCCTGGTCTATCTGGCGAAGAAGGCCGGCCGCAGCGACTGGCTGCCCGAGGACGCGCGGAACGCGGCGGCCGTCCAACGCTGGCTGTCGGTCGCGGCCGGCGAGGTTGCCTACGGCCCGGCGGCGGCGCGGCTGGTCACGGTGTTCGGCGCCGGCTTCAACCCCGATGAGGTCATCGGCCGCGCCCACACCCTGCTGAAGCGGCTCGACAGCCACCTGTCCGGCCGCGACTGGCTGGTCGGCGTCCAGCCGACGATCGCCGACGTCGCCATCTACAGCTACGTCGCCCGCGCCCCGGAGGGCAACGTCGATCTGTCGGGCTATCCGGCGGTCAACGCCTTCCTCCGCCGGGTCGAGGCGCTGCCGGGCTTCGTCCCCTTCGCCCAGACGCCGGCCGGACTCACCGCCGCCTGACGCGCCGCCAGGGCGCGCGCCGGCGCGCCCGCTTCTTTCACCGGGGAGACGGAATATGGGCGAGACCGCGAAGCCGCTGCCGATCTGGCATGAGGGCGAGACGTTCCTGCAGGAAAAAGTCGGTGCCGGCGTCGCCGAGCGGATGGCGATGGTCGGGCAGCGGGTCATCCGCGACTTCATGCCCGACCAGCACCGCGACTTCTACGCCCAGCTCCCCTTCCTCGTGATCGGCAGCGCCGACCCGGACGGCGATGCGTGGGCGACCGTGCTGGAAGGCCGGCCCGGCTTCCTGTCCTCGCCGTCGCCGACCCTTCTCGACATCGCCGCGCGCCCGAGCGCTGGCGATCCTGCAGCGGCCGGACTGACCGACAGGGCGCCGGTCGGCCTCCTCGGCATCGAGATGAACACGCGGCGGCGCAACCGCATGAACGGCGTCGCCTCGACAATGCCCGCGGGCTTCCGCGTCGCGGTCGACCAGAGTTTCGGCAACTGCCCCCGCTACATCCAACTGCGCGACGCCACGCTGGCCCGCGACCCCGCCCAGCCCTTCGCCGGTCCCGTCGAGGAGATGACGGCCCTCGATCCGGCGGCGCGGGCGGTGATCGACGCGGCGGACGCCTTCTTCGTCGCCTCCTACGCCGACCGTGGCGACCATCGGCAGGTCGACGTGTCGCACCGCGGTGGCAAGGCCGGGTTCGTCCGGGTGGCCGGGGACGGCACGCTCACCATTCCCGACTTCGACGGCAACCTCTTCTTCGCCACGCTCGGCAACATCCTGCTCAATGGCAAGGCGGGGCTGCTCTTCGTCGATTTCGCCAGCGGCGACCTGCTGCAGATGACCGGCGACGCCGCTTTGGTCCTGGAGTCGCCGGAGATCGCCGCCTTCCAGGGCGCCGAGCGGCTGTGGACGTTCAAGGCGCGCAAGATCGTCCGCCGGCGCGGCGCCCTGGCCCTGCGCTGGACGCTGCGGGCGGACGGCTGGTCGCCCAGCTCCCTGATGACCGGCGACTGGAGCCAAGCCGCCGACCGGCTGCGCGCCGAGGAAACGGCGACGCGCTGGCGGCCGATGACGGTGACGGACATCGTGGAGGAAAGCGCCTCCATCCGCTCCTTCCATCTGCGGCCGACCGACGGCGCCGGGCTGCCGCCGCATCTGGCCGGCCAGCATCTGCCCATCCGCGTCACCCCGGCGGGCGCCGAGAAGCCGGTGGTCCGAACCTACACGCTGTCGGTCGCCCCGTCGGACGGGATCCACCGCATCAGCGTCAAGCGCGAGGGGCTGGTGTCGCGGCATCTGCACGACCATGTCCGGATCGGCGACGTCATCGAAGCGCGCGGGCCGGCGGGCGGCTTCACCATCGACGCCCGCGCGACGCGGCCGGCGGTGCTGCTGGCCGGCGGCGTCGGCATCACGCCGCTGCTCGCCATGCTGCGCCACGTGGTCTATGAGGGACTGCGCACGCAGCGCATCCGCCCGACGATCCTGGTCCACGCCGCGCGCTCCACGGCGGAGCGCCCCTTTGACCGGGAAATCGCCGACCTCGTCACGGCGGCGAACGGCGCCGTCCGGCTCGTCCGCGTCCTCAGCGACCCCGGCGAGGCCGCACCGGGCGTCGATTGCGACGCCGTGGGCCGCATCGACATGGCGCTGCTGACGCGCATCCTCGGCTTCAACGACTACGACTTCTACGTCTGCGGCCCCCCCGCCTTCACCCAGGCGCTCTACGATGGCCTGCGCGGCCTCAACATCGCCGACGACCGGATTCACGCCGAGGCGTTCGGGCCGTCGTCGCTGAAGCGGACGGGTCAGACCATGGAAACCGCCGCCGCACCGGCGCGCCGGCCGCCCTCGACTAAGCCGGTGCCGGTCGCCTTCATGAACACGCTCAAGGAAGCGCGCTGGACACCCGGCTCCGGCACGCTGCTCGACCTCGCCGAAGCGCGCGGCCTCGATCCCGCCTTCAGTTGCCGCGAGGGCACCTGCGGAACCTGCCGCACCAAGCTGCTCAAGGGCGCCATCACCTACGTCAAGGAGCCGAGCGCCGCGGTCGCCGCGGACGAGGTGCTGCTGTGCTGCGCCGTGCCCGCCGAAGCGGAGACCGGCGAGGACGCTCCCCTTCAGCTCGCGCTCTGACCTGCCCCTTCACCCTTCCCCTCCCCCGTAAAACGACAGGAGTTCCCCATGTCCCGTCCTCCCCTGCCCCCCTTCAGTGAAGAATCCGCCATCGAAAAGGTCCGTCTGGCGGAAGACGGCTGGAACAGCCGCGACCCCGCCAAGGTCGCGCTGGCCTACACCACCGACACGCGCTGGCGGAACCGCGCGGAGTTCGCCAACGGCCGCGCCGAGGTCGAGGCCTTCCTGACCCGCAAGTGGAACCGCGAGCTGGACTACCGGCTGATCAAGGAGCTGTGGGCGTTCGGAGGCAACCGCATCGCCGTGCGCTACGCCTACGAGTACCACGACGACAGCGGCCAGTGGTTCCGCGCCTACGGCAACGAGAATTGGGAGTTCGCCGAGGACGGGCTGATGCGCGTCCGCCACGCCAGCATCAACGAGCACCCGATCGCCGAAGCCGACCGCAAGTTCCACTGGCCGCTGGGCCGCCGTCCGGACGACCATCCGGGCCTCAGCCATTTCGGCTTCTGACGCGGCGGAGGAGTCGGAGGTTGCCATCCGAAGCCTCTTCGGCCACAGACTGTGACGGAGACGCGGCGAAACGGGGGCGCGCATGGACCGGCTGCAGGCGATGCGGATCTTCGTGAAGGTCGCAGAAGCGGAAAGCTTCGCCGAAGCCGCCCGCCTCCTGCACCTCAGCGCGCCCGCGGCGACGCGCGCCGTGGCGGCCCTCGAGGACCTCATCGGCGCCCGCCTGTTCGTGCGCACCACCCGCTCGGTCAAGGTCACCGAGGCCGGATCACGCTATCTCGAGGACTGCCGCCGCATCCTGTCGGACATCACGGAGGCGGAGGCCGCCGCGGGCGGTTTCTACGCCACCCCGACCGGGACGCTCGCCGTCACCGCCTCCGCTCTGTTCGGCCCGATCCATGTGCTGCCGATCGTGACCGAGTATCTGGACCGCTACCCCGGCATGCGCGCCCGGACCTTCTTCATCGACCGCCCGGTGAACATCGTAGAAGAGGGCATCGACGTCGCCGTGCGCATCGGTCACCTGCCGGATTCCGGGTTCACGGCGATCCGGGTCGGCACGGTCCGGCGCGTGGTCTGCGGCGCCCCAGCCTATTTCGAACGCCACGGCGTTCCGCAGACGCCGGCCGACCTCCGACACCACCGCATCGCCCTGTCGACCGGCGCCTGGGCCTCGCCGGAGTGGCGGTTCGCGCGGGACCAGCGGGTGACCATCGACCCGGTCCTGCAATGCAACACCAACGAGGCGGTGATCGCGACCGCCAAGGCGGGCTGGGGCCTCGCCCGGGTGCTCCATTACCAGATCGGCCCGGCCCTGCTGGCCGGGGAGCTTCGCATCGTGCTCGCCGACCATGAGGAACCGCCCCTGCCCATCCACGTCCTCCACCCCGAGGGGCGCCACGCGCCGGCCAAGGTGAGGGCCTTCGTGGACCTCGCCGTGGCCCGCCTGCGCGAGAACCGCTTCCTCAACTAGGCCCGGAGACGGGTCAGGGGATGGTCGGAGCCGGCGTGCTCAGGCTCCACATGGCATCGAACATGGACGCCTGGAAGGCCGCGAAATCGGCGCTGTCGAGGATCAGGCCGTAGCTCTCGCGGGCCGACGAGATGACCGACACCTTGCTGCCGTGGATGAAGCAGGTCATCGCGAGGTTGTAGGTGGCGGGCGCGTAGCGCAGTTCGCGCCGCTCCTCCTGGCTCGACGGCCAGATCGGCGCGATGTCGCGCTCCTCCGAGCGGATCACCCGCAGCCAGATGCCGCGCCGCGCCCGCTCCTTCAGATAGCGCTCCATCTCCTCCAGCCCCGGCTCGACCATCAGCTCCCGCATGGAGAGGGTGGCGCGCAGTTCCTTCTCGTCGCCGCTCAGCGTCTCCCAGAGGACGGTGCGGATGCCTTCGGGGCCGGGGTGGAAGCGGACGTTCGGCTGGCCGTTCTCGTGATGGTACATCGACCGCAGGACCGGCATCACGTCCTCGAGCATCTGCCGCCGCGCCTCGCTGCGCTCCAGCAGGATGCCCGGGTCCTGGGCGACCACAAAGCGGCGCTTGCCGTGATCGACGAAGCGGACGAGCCCCTCCGCCTCCAGCTTGGCGAGGGCGTCGTGCGCCGTGGTGCGGGCCATGCCGGCGCCCGCGGCCACCTCCGTGACGGAGCCCCCGCCAAGGCGGATCGTCGTCAGATAGAGCTTGTAGAGCGTCCCCGATATGCCGATCCGGGACAGCTTCTCCTCGAGATTCACCCACGTGCTCCCTTTTGAATCGCGTCGCAACATGCCCGATTCCGCGCCACCCGTCCATCGTCGGTTTTTACCGATAAATTGCCGACTCTTCGCGGGGCCCCCTTGGTGGAAAGACGCTTTAATGGGCTGTCATCCCGCCGAATGCCCGCTAAATCGGCAAGTTTCGGCCTGCTAAGCGTCATTCATTTGTATTTTTCGAATTGACGGATTTTTCCGACATTGTCATCGTTTTGTGGTCGTCCAAGGACGCTGACGTCCCGCGAGGCGGCGCCGAACGGTGGAACGAGGGAAGGTGATGGAAGCGAACACGAAAGCGCATGCGGCGCCGCCGCCTTTCATGCAGAGGGCGCCGCGCCGCGCCGTGAGCCCCCGCATTCTGACAGACCGGTCCTTCCGCGCGGCGCTGGGCCTCACCGCCTTCTTCGCCGTCTGGCAGGCGCTGACCTCGCTCGGCCTCATCGACGCCTTCCTGCTGCCGTCGCCGGTCGCGGTGGCCGGGGCGCTGTGGGACATGGCGCTCGACGGCTCGCTGTGGGTCCATCTCGGCGCCAGCCTGCAGCGGGTGGCGGTCGGCTTCGCGCTCGCCTGCGTCGTCGGCATGGCGCTCGGGCTGATCTGCGGCTGGTGGCGCGGCGTCGCGGACTTCGTGCGGCCGGTGGTCGAGGCGCTTCGCCCCATCCCGCCGCTCGCCTGGATCCCGATCACCATCCTGTGGTTCGGGCTCGGCGACGCCGCGTCCTACTTCCTGGTCTTCCTCGGCGCCGTCTTCCCGGCCTTCGTCGCCACCTACACAGCGGTGCGCGGCCTCGACCGGAACCAAATGAACGCAGCGCTCTGCCTGGGTGCCACGCCCTGGCAGCTCTTCACCGACGTGCTGATCCCGGCCTCCCTGCCGATCATCCTGCCGGGTCTGCGGATCGCGCTGGGCGTGGGCTGGATGTGCGTGGTGACCGCCGAGCTGATCGCGGCGCAGACCGGCCTCGGCTACCTGATCCAGCAGTCGCGCATGCTGTTCCAGATCAACAACGTCGTTGCGGGCATGGTGGCCATCGGTCTCGTCGGCTTCGCCATGTCCGCCGTCCTCGAACGGATCGAGCGTCGGGTGAACGCCTGGGCGCCTTCCGAGCGCAATTGAGCAGGAGGCGAAGGAACATGGCCGCCAACACCGCACTCAAGACCCCCGCCCCGCCCCCCGGCTCACCGCAGGCCCAGCCGGCCGACATCCAGATCGACATCCGGAATCTGGGCAAGGTCTATGGCGGGACCTCGTCCGACAACATGGTGGTCGCGCTCGACGGGGTCGATCTGCGCATCCGCCGCGGCGAGTTCATCTCGCTGCTCGGCCCCTCGGGCTGCGGAAAGTCGACCCTGCTCGGCATCGTCGCCGGTTTCCAGTCGGCGTCGAGCGGGACGCTCCTGCAGAACGGCCGCCCCATCGTCAAGCCGGACCCGTCGCGCACGGTCGTCTTCCAGGACTACGCGTTGTTCGGCTGGATGACCGTGCAGCAGAACGTGGAGTTCGGCCTGAAGGCCAAGGGCATGGCGAAGAAGGAGCGCGCGGAGATCGCCCGCTCGCTGATCGACATGGTCCGGCTGACCGGCTTCGAGGAGAAGTACCCGCACCAGATCTCCGGCGGCATGAAGCAGCGGGCGGCCATCGCCCGCGCGCTCGCCCCGGACCCCGACATCCTGCTGATGGACGAGCCGTTCGGCGCGCTGGACGCGCAGACCCGCGTGCTTCTGCAGGAGGAGATCGCCCGCATTTCGTCCGAGGCCGGCAAGACGGTGATCTTCGTCACCCACGGCATCGACGAGGCGGTTTTCCTGGCCGACCGCGTGGTGGTGATGAGCCCGCGGCCCGGCCGGGTGCGCGAGGAGGTCGCCGTGCCGCTGCCGCGGCCCCGCACGGCCGAGATGCGCTCCGATCCCTGGTTCGTCTCCACGGTCAACGACCTGTGGGAGACCCTGAAACCCGAATGGCAAAAAGGGGAATGAACGTGACCTCGACACTCTCGCGCCGTCGCTTCGGCCAGCTCGCCGCCGGCATCGCCGCCGCCGCAACCCTCGCCAAGCCGGCGATCCTCCGCGCGCAGGGCGCGGACGTCGTCAGGATGGGCTGGTTCAACACCACCACCGTCTCGGCCCAGATCGCCCATGTGCTGATGCGCACCGACATCGCGGCCCGCAACGGCCTGCGCATGACCATGATCCAGCTCAACGCCTCGCCGGCGGTGAACGAGGCGATCGTGTCGAACGCGGCCGATGTCGGCACGCTGTCCGACTTCGCCGCCGTCACCACCATGGCGGTCGGGGCGCCGGTCACCACCATCGCCTCGCAGGCGCGCTTCCGCTCGGCGGTGCTGGTGACCAAGAAGTCGGGGATCACCGACGTCGCCGGGCTGAAGGGCAAGCAGGTCTACGGCACCTTCGGCATCACCGCCTTCCAGAACGCCCAGGAGGCGATGATCAAGGCCGGCCTCACCCCTGGCCGCGACATGACCTTCGTCAATGTCGGGCCGGCGGAGCTGGCCGACGCGGTGGGCGCGCAGCGGATCGACGCCTTCTTCACCTACGACCCGTTCGTGAGCTTCTTCGAGAACGCGGGCTTCGCCCAGGTGATCTCGGAGAATCTGACTCCCGTCATCGTTCTGACCGCGAACAACCGCTTCTTCAAGGACCGGCCCGAGGTGGCGGAGCGCTTCCTGCTCGCCAACTCCCAGGCGCTGTACTTCGCCAGCCAGAACCACGACCTCGTCAACGGATGGTTCCGCTCGCTGGAGCCGGCGAAGAACATCCCGGAGGCCGTGCTGGAAAAGGCGTCGGGCTACGACCCCGCCTGGAACGCCAAGGCGCCCACCGACATCAAGGCGGCGCTCTCCGCAGAGCAGATCAAAAAGCTGAACCAGCTCGCCGAATGGGGCGTCGAGGCGAAGCTGCTGCCGCGCCTGCCGGACGTGTCGAAGTTCGTCGACACGACCATCGCCGGCAAGGTGGACGCCGCCTTCGCCGCCCAGAACTTCGATCCGAAGACGGTCAAGATCGTCGGCTGATCGGCCGGCGATCGCGACTCAGCGCGCAGAACGGGCGCAGGACGGGGCGGCGGCCGTGCCGGGCCGCGCCGAAGGAGACTTCATGACCTTACGACTTGACGACGCCCCCGCCCCTCCAACGCGCCATTTCGACTTCGCGACGCTTCCGGCGCCCGACCGCTACCGCCTTCTGACCGCCGCGGTCCTGCCGCGGCCGATCGCCTGGGCGGTGACCCGCTCGGCCGAGGGCCGGGTGAACGCGGCCCCCTACTCCTTCTTCAACGTCTTCGGCTCCGACCGGCCGGTGGTCTGTCTCGGCGTGCTGGCGCGCCCGGACCGGCCGAAGGACACGGCGGTCAACATCCGGGCGACCCGCGAGTTCGTCATCAACCTCGTCCCCTTCGCCCTGGCGGAGGCGATGAACCTCACCTGCGTCGAGGCGCCGCCCGAGGTGGACGAGACCCGGCTCGCCGGGCTCGCCACCCTGCCGAGCGTCGCGGTCCGGCCGCCGCGCATCGCCGCATCGCCGGTCGCCTTCGAATGCCGTCTGATCCACGAGTTCGAAAGCGGCCCCGGACAGTGGCTGTTCGTGGGCGAGGTGCTGCACGCCCATGTCGCGACGCGCGTCCTGACCGGCAACCCCGACCGCCCCCGCATCGACCATGAGGCGCTCGACCTCGTCGCCCGCATGCACGGCCCCTCGGCCTATCTGCGCACCCGCGACGTCTTCGATCTGGTGAGGCCGGTCTGGGTCGACACCGCGCCTCAACCCACCGAAACACACTGCAAGGAACGACAAGCATGACCAAGGTTAAAGTGGCCGCGGTGCAGGCGGCGACGGTGCCGTTCGACGCCGCCGCGGCGACCGCCCGCACGGTCGACCTGATCGCCGAGGCGGCCGCCACCGGCGCGTCACTCGCCGTCTTCCCGGAGGCCTTCATCGGCGGCTACCCGAAGGGGCTCGATTTCGGCTGCTCGATCGGCCGGCGCACGGCGGAGGGGCGCGCCGACTTCGCCCGCTACGTCCGCGGCGCGATCACTGTGCCGGGCCCGGAGACCGAGACGCTGTCGGCGGCCTGCGCGCGGCACGGCATCCACGCGGTCGTCGGCGTCATCGAGCGTGACGGCGGGACGCTCTACTGCACGGTGCTCTACCTGTCGCCGGACGGCCGGATGGGCAAGCACCGCAAGGTGATGCCGACCGGGTCGGAGCGGCTGGTCTGGGGGTTCGGCGACGGCTCGACCCTCACCGTCATGGACACGCCGTTCGGCCGTGTCGGCGGCGCCATCTGCTGGGAGCATTACATGCCGCTGATGCGCGCGGCCTACTACGCCAAGGGCGTCCAGCTCTGGGCGGCGCCGACGGCGGACGACCGCGAAAGCTGGATCGCCACCATGCGCCACGTCGCCATGGAGGGGCGCTGCTTCGTGATCGGCGCCTGCCAGGTGATGCGCCGCTCGGACTTCCCGGAGGACTACGCCAGCCGCATCGACGCCGGGCCGGACGAATGGATGATGCACGGCCGCTCGGTCATCGTCGGGCCGCTCGGCGAGATCCTGGCCGGACCGCTGGTCGACGCGGAGGGCATCCTGACCGCCGAGGTGGACGTCGAGGATCTGGTCGGCGCCAAGCTCGATTTCGATCCGGTGGGCCATTACGCGCGGCCGGACCTGTTCAGCATGCGCGTTGACGAGACCCCGCGCGCGCCGGTCGCCACGGTGCGCGAGGCCGCCCTTCCGGAGCGCAACGAGACGGTCGAAGAGGCGGCCTGACGGGCGAAGGGGCTTGCGTCGCCGTTGGACGACGCAAGCCCCGGTTCCCGCGTGTGCCCGGCGATTAATGCCGGTTAATGATCGGCGCCTTGTAACTGATAATGCTTCTCATGATCATTTGCGGAAGATTTGGCCCTGTCCGGACAGGCCGACCACACCGCATCTTGTCAAGGGAAGCCCCCAATGCCCGACACCCACCTGCTCACCGCCGATCCGATCCTGTCCACCTTCCCCGGCTGGGAGAACGGCGCCGCCCGCCCGATGCGGCTCGCGGTGGACTGGACCGACGCCCTGAGGAAACTGGACGTTCTGGGGACCGTCCGGGTCGTCACCGGCAACCGGAGCATTACCCACGGGAAGACCGGGCGCTTCGGCAACGTCGACGGCAACGGCCCGGCCCTGATCGTGCTGAACCGCGAGGTCGATCTGCGCGTCTTCCCGCGCCACTGGGCCATCACCGTCCACACGCCGGAAACGGACGGCGAGGCCGAGGCCATCCGCGTCTTCGACCGGCACGGCCGCGCCGTCCACGCCATCCACCGCACCGCGGAGACGAACGCCGCCGCCTGGGACGCCTTCCTGATCCTGCACCGCGCCGCCGACCAGGACGCGCCGGCCCTGGAGCCGCTGCCCGCCCCCGCCGCCGAGCGGCCCGACGCGGAGATCGACGTGGAAGGGCTGCGCGCCGCCTGGAGCGCCATGATCGACGTGCACGAGTTCTTCGGCATGCTGAAGACCTTCGGGGTCGGGCGCCGGCAGGCGCTGCGCCTCGCCGGGCCGGGCTTCGCGCGGGAGCTGCCGGCCGCCTCCGTCCTGCCGCTGCTGGAGGCGGTGCGCGACCGCCGGCTGGACATCATGATCTTCGTCGGCAACGCCGGCTGCATCCAGATCCACACCGGCACGGTGGACCACCCGGCGGCGGCCGACGGGCTGCTGCGCATCGACGACGCCGGCTTCACCCTGCGCGCCGTCCAGGCCCGGCTGTCCAGCGCCTGGGTCGTCCACAAGCCGACCGACAAGGGCGGCATCACCACCGTCGAGCTGTACGACGACCGGGGCGACAACGCGGCGATCCTGTGCGGCCAACGCGACGAGGACAAGCCGGAACGGGCGGAGTGGCGCGCGCTCGCCGCGTCCCTGTGACGGGCGGGGACCGGCCGATGAGGCGCCTGCGCTTTCTCCCCGCGGCAATCGCCGCCACCCTCGCGCTCACCGCCGTCCCCCTGGCCGGGGCGGCGGAGCGGCGGATCGTCACCGTCGGCCCTCCGGTGACCGAGCTGGTCTACGCGCTCGGCGATGGCGGCTCGGTCGTCGGGCGAGACACCAGCAGCCATTATCCGCAGCCGGTGAGCGGCCTGCCCGACGTCGGCTACATGCGCGCCCTCTCGGCGGAGGGCGTGATGTCGCTGGCCCCGACCCACGTCCTGGCGATCCAGGGCGCCGGCCCCGAGACGACGCTCGACCAGCTTCGGGCGCTCGGCGTCACGGTGGAGGTCGTGCCGGAAACGCCGACGCTGGCCGGGCTGCTCGACAAGGTGGAGCGGGTCGCCCGCCTGCTCGGCCGGGAGGCGGAGGGGCGGCGGCTGGCGGACTCGCTGAACCGCGACCTCGCCGCTCTGGCCGCCGTCGCCGCCAAGTCCGGAGAGCAGGACGGCGCGCCGGTCGTGCTCGGCGTGGTCGGCGGCGGGCCGGGCGGTCTGATGGCGGCGGGCAGCCGCTCCGTCCCCGCCGCGCTGATCGCCATGGCCGGCGCGCGCAACGCCCTGGAGGTCGAGCGCGACTATGTGCCGATGTCGTCGGAGGCCGTCCTGGCCGCAGCACCCGACATCCTGCTGGTCAGCCGGTCGCTGGTCGACCGCTCGGGCGGGCTCGACCCGTTCCTGGCGACGCCGCAGCTCGCCCTGACCCCGGCCGCGAAGGCCCGCCGGGTGGCGGTGGTGGACGGCGCGCTGCTGATGGGGCTCGGCCCCCGCACGGCCGAGGCGGTCGCCGAACTCACCCGCGTCCAGGACGCCTCTTCCCAAGGACAACCATGAGCCTGACCTTGTCCATGCCGTCCTCCCGGAAAGGGGACCGGGCGGCGCCGTCCTTTCGGCGCCCGCCCCTCGTCCCGGTGCTGGCGGCGCTGGCCGTGGCGCTGGCGCTGGCCGTGCTGATCGCCGTCGCGACGGGCGGCGTGTCCGTCCCGCTCGACCGCAGCCTGTCCCACCTCGCCGCCCTGATCGGCCTGCCCGGCACGCCGCTGTCCGAACGCGACTGGATGGTGCTGACCATGCTGCGCCTGCCGCGCATCGTCCTGGCCGCCGCGGTCGGGGTGACGCTGGGCGTGGCAGGGGTGGCGCTCCAGGCCGTGTTCCGCAACCCGCTGGCCGACCCTGGGCTGGTCGGCGTGTCGAGCGGCGCGGCGCTGGCCGGCTCCGCCGCCATGGTGCTGGGGGTGTCGGGGCTGGGGCTGGCGCGCAGCGGCCTGTCGCTCGCCACCGTGCTGCCGCTGGCCGCCTTCCTCGGCGCGCTGGCCGCCACCGTGCTGATCCTGGCGATCTCCCGCCGCGACGGGCGCAACGCCCCCGCCACCATGCTGCTGGCCGGCATCGCGGTGAACGCCATGGGCGGGGCCGGCATCGGGCTGTTCAGCTACCTCGGCGACGATCTCGCGCTGCGCCAGATGACCTTCTGGATGATGGGCGGCTTCGGTGGGTCGGGCTGGGCGCAGATCGGGCCGGCGATGCTCCTGATGGGGCTGGCGACCGCCGGGCTGCTGGCCGGGGCGCGGCGGCTCGACCTGTTCGCCATGGGCGAGCGGGAGGCCTTCCTCCAGGGCCTCGACCCGCACCGCTTCGCCGTGCGCACGGTGCTTCTGGTGGCTCTGGGCGTCGGGGCGGCGGTGGCGGTGTCCGGCCTGATCGGCTTCGTCGGGCTGATCGTGCCGCACGTCATGCGGATTCTTCTGGGGCCGGTGCACCGCCGGCTGATGCCGGCGACGGCGCTGGCGGCGGCGGTCCTGCTGGTCCTGGCCGACACGGTGGCCCGCAGCATCGCCGCCCCGGCCGACGTGCCGGCCGGCCTGCTGCTGGGCGCCGTCGGCGGTCCCTTCTTCCTGTGGCTTCTGCGCCGCCGCGCCGGCGGACTGGGAGGGGCCTGACCATGCTGGAAGCGATCGACGCCGGCCTGACCATCGGCCGCGCCCGCCTGCTCGACGGCGTCACCGCCGCGGTGCGGCCCGGCCGGGTGCTGGCCATCCTGGGACCCAACGGGGCCGGCAAGTCCACCCTGCTCTCCCTCCTCTCCGGGGAGCGGCGGCCGACCGCCGGCCGCGCCCTGCTCGACGGGGTGGCGATGTCGGCCATCCCGGCGCCGCGGCTGGCCGTCCGCCGCGCCCTGGTGGCGCAGCACCAAGCGGTCGCCTTCGCCTTCTCGGTGGAGGAGGTGATGGAGCTGGCGACCGAGCCCTGGCTGATCCGCCCCGGCGACCGGCGGGCGCTGATCGCCGACTGCCTGATCCGGGCCGGAGCCGGGGGGCTGGCCGGCCGGTTGATGCCCCAGCTCTCCGGCGGCGAGCGCCAGCGCGTCGCCTTTGCCCGCGCGCTCGCCCAGTTGGCCGCCGGTCGGCACGGGCGCGACGTGGCGGGGCCGTCCTACCTGCTGCTGGACGAGCCGACGGCCAGCCTCGACCCCGCCCACCAGCACCATCTGCTGCGGGCGGCGCGCGACTGGGTGGAGCGGACCGGCGGCGGCTGCGCGGTGATCCTGCACGACCTGACGCTGGCCGCGCGCTACGCCGACGACGGGCTGCTGCTGGCCGGCGGGCGCGTTGCCTGGACCGGGTCCATGGCCAACCTGCCGGTGCCGGTGCTGGAGCGCGTCTTCGGCACGGCCTTCGTCCGGCTCGACCTGCCCGAGGAGGAGGGCGTGGTCTACGCCGCCACGGGACGCGCCGCGGCGTCTGGAAAAATCATTTGCGAATGATTATTAATATCAAATAGGGAACGAGACGGGGCGCCCCGAAGAGGCGCCCCAAAAAGGCGTTGGAGGGAGGGGACGGTGCGTGTTCTGGTCGTTGAGGACGACGCGGCGGTCAGCTACTGGATCGGGGCGAAGCTCGGCGGCTCCGGCCATTCCTGCCGCTTCGCCGGCGACGGCGAGGACGCGCTGCGCCTGCTGCGCGAGGAGGCGTTCGACGTGGTGGTGCTGGACCGCATGCTGCCCAAGCTGGACGGCATGGAGGTGCTGAGGCGCCTGCAGGGGACCCGCCACCCGCCGGTTTTGGTGCTGTCCGCGCTGGACGAGACGACGGAACGGGTGGCCGGGCTGCGCGCCGGGGCCGACGACTATCTGGGCAAGCCCTTCGACTTCGCCGAGCTGCTGGTCCGGCTGGAGCATCTGGCGACCCGCCGCGCCGTCCTGGCCGGGGCCGGCGACGTGCTGGAGGTCGGCGATCTGGTGATGGACGTCACCCACCGGCGGGTGACCCGGCGCGGCGTGCCCATCGAGCTGACCGACAAGGAGTTCAAACTCCTGCACATCCTGATGAGCAACCCCGGCCGCACCGTGACCCGCAGCATGCTGCTGGAGAAGGCCTGGGGCTACGGCTTCAACCCGCCGACCAATCTGGTGGAGGTCCATGTCTTCAAGCTGCGGGCGAAGATCGACAAGGATTTCGACCCGCCGCTTCTGAAGACCGTGCGGGCCATCGGCTATGTCCTGGGCTAAGCCGCGCGGCGCCGGCCCGCCCTGGGTCCGGAGAGTCCGCCGCCATCTCGACACGCGCAGCTTCCGCCAGGCCATGGCCATCGGCGCGGTCTTCCTCGTGGTGGCCGGCGCCGCCGTGCTGTGGAGCCGCGATCTGCTGGTGGAACTGGTCAACGAGCATGTTGGCGACCTGCTGGAGCGCGACCAGGAAACGCAACGCCTGCACGGCGGCTTCGGCGACGCCGCCGCTCTGGTCGCCGAACTGCGCGGCCGCGAGCGCTTCGCGCCGGAGGGCACGCGGCGGCGCATGGTGATCGACCGCGACGGCCGTGTGCTCTACGGCGACGAGGCGATGGCCCGGCGGCTGCTCGCCGTCGTCGCCTGCGGCGGTCCGGCCCCTTGCGAGACCGGCCGCATCGACCAGCGCGGCGACGGCTGGAAGGTCCGCGGGATGGTGGTGCGGCTGGGCGACGGCGGGCGCTACGTCAACGCCTACGACCTCCAGCCCATGCTCGACCAGCTCCGCGCCGTGCCGCTGGCGGCGGGCTGCGGCGTGCTGGTGTTCCTGCTGACCAGCGTCGCCTTCGGCCTCCGCTTCAGCGCCGGCACGCTGCGCCGGGTGTCGGCCATCACCATGGCGCTGACCGCCTACGCGGCGGGCGACCGCGACCGCCGCGTCGCCATCGCCGGGCCGGACGACGAGTTCGCCCGCCTCGGCCGCGAGGTCAACCGCACGCTCGACCGCGTGACCCGGCTGGTCGAGGAGGTCTCCAGCGTGTCGAGCAGCATCGCGCACGAGATGCGCACGCCGCTGACCCACCTGCACAACCGGCTGGTCACCATCGCCGAGAGCTGCCCCGACGACGCCCTGCGCCGCGAGCTGGAGGAGGGCATCGAGGAGACGCGGCGCATCCAGCACCTGTTCCGCGCCATCATGCGGCTGGGCGAGATCGAGACCGGGCGCTGCGCCCTGGCGGTGGAGCCGCTCGACGCCAGGGCGCTGCTCGACGAGGTGGCCGAATCCTACCTGCCGCTGGCCGAGGGCACCGGCACGGTCATCACCGTCGCCGTGGAGCGCGACCTCGATCTGCGCGGCGACCGCACGCTGCTGTTCCAGACCGTCGCCAATCTGGTGGACAACGCCCTGAAATACGCGCCGGGCGAGGCGCTGCACCTGTCGGCCGTGCCGCGCGACGGCTGGAACGAGATCACCGTCGCCGACCGCGGACGGGGGCTGGCGCCCGGCCAGCGCGCGCTCGCGGTGCAGCGCTTCTGCCGGCTCGACCCGTCGGACCGGGTGCCCGGCCATGGGCTCGGCCTCGCCATCGTTGACGCCATCGCCCGGCTGCACGGCGGCGCCCTGCGGCTGGAGGACAACGGGCCGGGCCTGCGCGCGGTGGTCCGGCTGGAACGCCGGGGCCGGCCGGTGGCTGCTCCCCCCGTTCCCGGCGCCATCACCGGCCTTCTCCATTAAGCGAAATTAAGCGAAGCGCCGTTGAGCCAATTTGCGAATGCGAACTATTCTCAAATGAATTCGCAACCGACGCTTCGGACCGCTTCCATGCCGCACAGCAGCTCCACTGCCCCATCCCCCGACACGCTGGCCGCCCTGCGCGACCGCCTCGCCACCGCGCCGAACGGCGTGCTGGAGGCGGTCGCGACGGAGACCGGCGTCAGCCTGCTCGCCGTCACCGAATGCCTGCCGGACGGCTTGCGCGCCTTCGCGCCGGGGGAAACCGCCGAGGCGGCGATGCTGGACATGGCGGAGTGGGGCACGGTCACCGTTCTGGTGCACAGCGCCGACCTCGTCCTGGAATGCAAAGGGCCGCTGCCGCGCGGGCAGTTCGGGCGCGGCTTCTACAACCTCGCCGGCGGCAGCTCGATCGGCGGCCACATCCGGCTGGACCGCTGCCGCACCGTCGGCTTCGTCCGCCGGCCCTTCATGGGCAGCGCCGACAGCGCCTCCGTCGTCTTCTTCAACGGCGACGGGGAGGCGATGTTCAAGGTCTTCGTCGGCCGCGACGACGCCCGCCAGCTCCTGCCCGATCAGGTGGAGCGGTTCGAGGCGCTGAAGGCCCGCCTGTGCGGGGCGCCGCGCCAGACCGCCTGAACCGGCGCCTGAACCGGCGCCGGGCGGCTTCAGTCCATCAATTGCGAATAAGACGCAATCGCATTTTTATAAGAACAACACGCAGAAAAACCTCGTGCAGAGAGACGGAGATGATCGTGCCACCCGAGTCCCACCGCCCTGCCCTCCCACCGTCCCGCTCCCGCCTGCGCGCGGCGCTGTGGCTGTCGGCCTCCGCCCTGACTCTGCTGGCCCCCGCCGCCCAGGCGCAGCAGCAGACTCAGCAGGCCACCACCCAGACCGCGCAGGCGACCACCGCGCCGCCCCCGACCATCCTCGACGCGGTGACGGTCTATGGCGAGCGCGGCCTGCGCAGCGTGGGCGAGAACACGGGCACGGTGTCGGTCATCCCCGATTACGAGCTTGAGAAGCGCGGCGTCCACCGCCTCCAGGACCTGCCGCGCTACGAACCCGGCGTGACGGTCAGCAACTCCCCGTCCCGCGCCGGGGCCGGCGGCTTCACCATCCGCGGCATCAGCAACAACCGCATCCTGATGCAGGTCGACGGCACGCGGCTTCCGGAATCCCCGGCCTCCGCCGCCCCGTCCGCCGGCTACAACCGCGACGTGGTGGACCTGGACTCGGTCAAACAGGTGGAGATCGTGCGCGGGCCGGCCTCGGCGCTCTACGGGTCGGACGCGCTGGGCGGCGTGGTGACCTACGTGACCAAGGACCCGGCCGATTACCTGCGGCCCGGCCGCGACAGCTTCGTCTCGCTGAAGACGACCTACGACAGCGTCGATTCCAGCCTGTCGGAGACCGGCACGGGGGTGCTGCGCTCCGGCGACTTCTCCCTGCTCGGCATCTACACGCGCCGCGACGGGGAGGAGTACAAGTCCAAGGACAAGGCCTTCCGCAACCCGCAGGATTACGAGGGCAACAACGGCCTCGCCAAGCTGGTCTGGGACCACGGGCCGGACAAGGTGACGCTGACCGGCGAGTATTTCCACCGCCAAACCGACACGACGCTGCGCAACGACGTCGGCGGCAGCGCCAGCTACATCTTCTCCATGGTGCCGATGCGGATGACGCGCGGCGCCTTCACCGGCTCCACCGCCGACGACACCGCGACCCGCTGGCGCGTCAGCCTGGAGCACGCGCACGACGCGCCCATCGGCTTCATCGATCACATCGACTGGCGCCTCTACGGCACCCAGTTCGACCGCGAGGAGAAGCGGACCCGCAACGCCCGCGTCGCCACCTCCACCAGCCCGCTGTTCACCGCCGGCACCGCCCTGCGGGAATCCACCAGCAACGAATCCAAGCAGACGATCGTCGGCGCCGCCGTCAACCTGCGCTCCGACACCCAACTGTTCGGGCTGCGCAACAGCATCTCCTACGGTTTCGGCGTCGATTCCATCCGCACCGAGCGGATGCGCGACGTGACCCTGACCAACCTCGCAACCGGGGCCACCGCGAAGAGCTACAACGGCGACACCTACCCCAGCCGCACCTTCCCCAACACCGACACGCTCATGGCCTCGGCCTATGTGCAGGACGAGATCACCATCGACCGGCTGCGGCTGGTGCCGGCGCTGCGGCTCGACTATTACCGGATGGACCCGGACAAGGACGCCGCCTACTTCGCCGCCCGGCCGTCCACCCAGCCGGAAAAGCTGGACAAGCTGGCCCTGTCGCCGAAGTTCGGCGCGACCTACGACCTGACCCGGGAATACGCGCTGTTCGGCCAGTACGCGCACGGCTTCCGCGCGCCGCCCTACGACGACGCCAACCTCGGCTTCTCCAACCCGACCTACGGCTACGAGGTGCTGCCCAACGCCGACCTCAAGCCGGAGAGCAGCGACGGCGTCGAGGCCGGCCTGCGCGGCAAGTTCGGCGACGGGTCGAGCTTCCAGGTCTCCAGCTTCTACAACCGCTACAGCGACTTCATCCTGCAGAAGGCGGTCGGCACCGGCGCCGGCGGCATCCTGCGCTATCAGGCGCAGAACGTCTCGAAGGTCGAGATCTTCGGCGCCGAGGGCAAGGGCGAGTGGCGGTTCCGGCCGGGCTGGGCGCTGTTCGGCGCGGCGGCCTTCGCCCGCGGCTTCGACATCGACGCCGGCACCGCCATCGACGAGGTGGCGCCCTTCACCGTCAACGCCGGCCTGTCCTACACCGCGCCCGACGATGTGTGGGGCGCGCAGGTCGCCGCCACTCACGTGATGGCGAAGAAGGCCGATGACGTGAGCAACCCGACCTACCTGACGGCTCCGGCCTACACCACGGTGGATCTGGCCGCCTACGTCAACCCGACGGAGAACATCAGCCTGGGCACCTCGGTCAACAACCTGTTCAACCAGGGCTATTACAACTACGTCAACGTCGTCGGCGTCAGCGAGACCTCGGCCGACCGCCGCCGCTATCTGGAGGCCGGCCGTTCCTTCCTGGTGCACGCCACGCTGAAATGGTGACGATCCGACCTTGACCTTGGTAGGCCGCGCCGGAACCCGTCGGCGCGGCTCACGACATCCGGCTGATGGCCTTGCGGAAGCGCGCCAGCGACAGGCCGAACAGGGCCATGCCGATTCCGATGAGCGCGAGGAACTGAGGCCAGACCACGTCGAGGCCGGCGCCGCGGTACAGGATGGCCTGGGCCAGCGTGACGAAATGCGTCGTCGGCGCGGCGAGCATCACGTCCTGAACCAGGGCGGGCATGCTCTCGCGCGGCGTCATGCCGCCCGACAGCATTTGCAGCGGCACCATCACCAGGATCAGCAGCATGCCGAATTGCGGCATGCTGCGCGCCACCGTCCCCAGGAAGATGCCCATCGACGTGGTGGCGAACAGGTGCAGGGCGGCGCCGGCGAGGAAGAGGGCAACGGACCCGCCGATGGGAACCGCCAGCAGCCCCTGGACGACGAAGACCAGGGAAAAGGCGCAGGCGGTGAGCACGACCAGCGCCATCGACCAGATCTTGCCGACCATGATCTCGGCGGGCGTGACCGGCATCACCAGCAGATGCTCGATGGTGCCGTGCTCGCGCTCCCGGATCAGGGCGGCGCCGGTCAGGATGATCGACAGCATCGTGACCTGGTTGATGACCTCGATCACCGATCCGAACCAGCCCTTGTTCAGCTCGGGATTGAAGCGGACCCGCAGGGCGAGGTCGACCGGGAGGGTTTGCTCCCCGCGGTAGCGCTGCACGAAGGCGGTGACCTCGCCGCTGACGATCTGCTGGATGTAGCCGCTTCCGGAAAAGGCCTGGGTCATCCGGGTCGCATCGACGTTGAGCTGGATCGCCGGCTGGCGCCCGGCGAGGACGTCGCGCTGGAAGTTGGGCGGAATGTCGAGCGCGAAGGTGTCGAGCCCGGCGTCCATGCGGGCGTCCATCTCGGCGGGGGTGATCAGGACCGGCGGCAGGAAATAAGGTGGATAGAAGGCGCCGACGATGCGGGCCGACAGCGGCGAGCGGTCCTCGTCGACGATGGCGATCGCCGCCTTGTTGAGCGTCTCCGGGATGGCGGTGGCCGCCGTATAGATCGCCAGCGTGAAGGAATAAACGATGAGGGCCAGAAGCATCGGGTCGCGGCCGAGGCTGCGCAGTTCCTTGATGCCGAGGTTCAGGACGTTGGACGCCTGCATCGCTCAGACCTCCTGCTTCTTCAGCAGCAGCGCGCTCACGCCGATCAGGACCGGGACCGCGACCAGCAGCGCGGCGAAGGCGGCGTGCAGATCCCCGAAGCCCAGGGCCTTGGAGAAGACGCCGCGCGACATGGTCAGGAAATGGGTGGTCGGATAGACCTCGCCGATGAGCGCCGCGGCACCCCCCAGGGACGACACCGGATCGATCATGCCGGAATACTGGGTCGCCGGGATCAGCGTGGCGATGGCGGTGCCGAAGATGGCGGCGATCTGGCTGCGCATGAAGCTGGACATCAGCAGCCCCATGGCCGTCGCCGCAACGGTGTACAGCACGGCGCCGGCAGCGAGGGCCAGGACGTTGCCGGTCAGCGGCACCCCGAAGGCGGTGACCGCCAGCGCCACCATCAGAAGGAAGTTGAGCATGGCCAGCCCGACATAGGGCAGCTGCTTGCCGAGCAGGAACTCCAGCTTGGTGACCGGCGTGGCGTAGAGGTTGATGATCGAGCCGAGTTCCTTTTCCCGAACCACGCTGAGCGCCGCCAGCATCGCCGGGATCAGCAGCAGCAGGATCGGGATGACCGCCGGCACGATGGCCTTCAGGCTCTCGACGTCCGGGTTGTAGCGGAAGCGGGTCTCGATGGAGGCGAGGCTGGGCGTGCCGGTCCGCGAGGCCAGCCATTGACTGTGCATGCCCTGCACATAGCCGTTGACCGTTTCGGCGCGCGTCGGCATGGAGCCGTCGATCCACGCCCCGATCTGCACCGGGCGGCCGCGGGCGACGTCGCGGCCGAAGCCCGGAGGGATTTCGAGCGCCAGGGAAAGCTCGCCCGTCCGCATGCGCCGGTCGAGATCCGCGTAGTCGGCGATCGGTGCCCGCTCGATGAAGTAGCGGGATCCCGCGAGGTTGAGCGTGTAATCGCGGCTGACCGTCGTCTGGTCCCGGTCCAGAACCGCGAAGGGCAGGTCTTCGACATCCATGTTGATGCCGTAGCCCATGATGACCATCAGCAGGAGGCTGCCGACGAGGGCCAGCGTCGCGCGGATGGGATCGCGCCGCAGTTCCAGCGCTTCCAGCCGCGTGTAGCTGAGCATGCGCCGCAGGCTGAAGAGCCGGCCCGTCGCTTGTTCGCCGGAAGGGGCGGCGGGCGGCGGGGCCTGTCGGCGATCATCGGGGGCCGCCGCCGCATCGCTTTCCCGGCCCTCCGCCACGGCCTCTTCCAGATAACCGATGAAGGCTTCCTCCAGCGTCGCGGCACCGCGCGTCGCGACGAGCGCCGCCGGCGTGTCGCTGACCAGCACGCGGCCGGCGTGCATCAGCGAGACGCGGTCGCAGCGCTCGGCCTCGTTCATGAAATGGGTCGAGATGAAGATCGTCACCCGGTCGCGGCGCGCCAGCCCGATCATGATCTCCCAGAAGGCGTCGCGCGCGATGGGATCGACGCCGGAGGTCGGCTCGTCCAGGATCAGCAGGGCGGGCTCATGGACCATCGCGACGGCGAGGGACAGGCGCTGGCGCCGGCCGAGCGGCAGCCGGTCCGGCAACGCCTCCATCGCGTCGGCGAGGCCGAAGCGCTCGGCCACCGCCGAGACCCGGCGGGGAAGGACGTCCTCGGGCACCTGGAACAGGCGGGCGTGCAGTTCCAGGTTCTGCCGGATCGTCAGCTCCGAATAGAGCGAGAAGGCCTGCGACATGTAGCCGACGCGCCGCCGGGTCGCGATGTTGCCGGCATCCACGGGCTGCCCGAACAGCCGGGCCTCGCCCTCGCTCGGCGGGAGCAGGCCGGTCAGCATCTTCATCGTCGTCGTCTTGCCGCAGCCGTTGGAGCCGAGGAAGCCGAAGATCTCGCCGCGCGGGATGCGGAAGCTGACATGGTCAACCGCCACAAAATCACCGAACCGCATGGTCAGGCCCTTCGCCTCGATGGCAATGTCGTTCCCGTCCCCTGTGCGCGGCACGATCGCGACGGCCTTGTGGCCGCGGCGCTTCTCCTCGGGCATCAGCGCGACGAAGGCCGCCTCCAGCGTCGCGGTCGCGGTGCGGTCGAGCAGGTCCCGCGGGCTGCCGGTGGCCAGCACGCGCCCCTCGTCCATGGCGACGAGCCAGTCGAAGCGCGCCGCCTCCTCCATGTAGGCGGTGGCCACCACCACGCTCATGCCCGGACGGTCCGCCCGGATGCGGTCGATCAGCTCCCAGAACTGCCGCCGCGACAGCGGGTCCACGCCCGTGGTCGGCTCGTCGAGGATCAGCAGGTCCGGGTCGTGGATGAGCGCACAGCACAGGCCGAGCTTCTGCTTCATGCCGCCGGACAGCTTGCCGGCGGGCCGGTCGAGGAAGGGTGCCAGACCGGTGCTGCGCGTCAGGTCGGCGATGCGCCTCCGGCGCTCGGCCCCGCCCTGGCCGAACAGCCGCCCGAAGAAGTCGAGATTCTCGGCGATCGACAACGTCGGGTAGAGGTTCTTGCCGAGTCCCTGCGGCATGTAGGCGATGCGGGGGCAGACGGCGCGGCGGTGGCGCGCCTCGGCCATGCTGCCGCCCAGCACCTCGACCGTACCCTCCTGCAGGGCGCGCGCGCCCGACATCAGCGACAGCAGGCTCGACTTGCCGACCCCGTCGGGACCGATCAGCCCCGAGACCCGCCCCGCCGGAAGGTCCAGGCTGACCCCATCGATGGCCCGAACCTTCCCGTACACCAGACGGACGTCCCGCAGACGGGCGACGCGCGGCGTGGCAAAGGGGGCCGCGGCGGCGCTCATGGCACGAGGTTTTGCAGGTTGGCCGGCCATACGGTGTCCGGATCGATCCGCACATAGGCCACCCCCGGCAGGCCGGTCTTCACGTCGCGGATGTATTTCCTGAGCAGCGGCGGCGGGATCTGCGCCTTGACACGGAACATCAGCTTCTGGCGTTCGCTGGCCGTCTCCACGGTCTTCGGGGTAAACTGGGCAACGTCGGCCACGAAGGTGGCCTTGGCGGGAATGACGTATTGCGGGAAGGCGTCGAGCGCGATCCTCACCTCCGTCCCGATCCTCACCCGCCCGGCGGCCTCCGTCGGCAGGAAGAAGGTCATGTAGACGTCGCTGAGATCGACCATGTTCAGCACCCGGCCGCCGGCGCCGAGCACCTCCCCCGGCTGCGCCACCCGGAACTGCACCCGGCCGTCGCGCGGCGAGCGGAGCGTGCTGTCCCGGATGTCGGCCTGGATGCGCTCGATGGTGGCCGCGGCGGCCTCGACCGCCGCCTGGGCGTTGACGACCTGGGCCTCGGCGGTGGCAATGGCGGCGTCGGCCGCGGCGACCTGGGCCTTGGCCGCGCTGACGGCGGCGTTCGCGCTCTCGAAGCGGGCGCGGTCGGTGTCGAGCACCTGCCGCGACGTCGTGCCCCGCGCCTCCAGCTCCTCGGACCGGGCGAGCTGCTTCTGGGCGACGTCCCGCTCGGCCTCGCGCTGGGCGACCAGGGATTGCGCCGCCTGCCGTTCGGCCTGGCGCTGGAGCACCTGATGGCGGGCGGTCTCGACGCCGATCACCGCCTGCTGCTTCTGCGCCTCGGCCTGCTTGGCCTGGGCCTGGAGCACGTCGGTGTCCATCCGGGCGAGCACTTGGCCGGCGGTGACGAAATCGCCCTCATCGACCAGGATGTCCTCGACCCGCCCGGCGGTTTTCGTGGCGATGTCGATCTCGACCGCCTCGATCCGGCCGTTGCCGCTGGCCAGACCGGCGGGCAGCCCCCTGGGCTGCAGGAACAGCCACGCACCGTAGAGGATCACGACGACGGACAGCGCGGCTGCGGCCTTGAGCAGCCACCGGCTTGGCTTCCTCATCATCCACCAATCCATTCGCTTGCAGGCGTACGCCTTCAAGGGCGACCAGCCTATCAGACCAACCGCGCAGCGCCACCGACTTTTTCAGCTTGAGGTGGAACGCTTCTCCTGTCGCCCCACGGGGTCCGGCGCGCGCGCCTGAACGGGAGACTGTTCATTCGGACGCGCAGCGCAACCGGCCGCGTCCGTGCGTTGACCGTCTTCGCATGGCACGCGACGGCACGGCGGAGAGCTTCCTGCGGTCAGCGCATCTCGACCAGCAGGCGCCGCAGCCAGATGCCGGACGGGTCGGCTTCGGTGCGGCGGTGCCAGACCAGCGAATAACTGAAGTTCGGGATCAGGAACGGCAACGGGAAGGACAGCAGGCCTTGCGACAGGGCGATCGATTCCAGCAGTGACGGCAGGGTGGCGACCATTTTCGTCCCCACGATGGCGGTGATGTTGCTCATGAAGCTGGGGGAGCGCAGGGCAATGGTCCGGTGGCGCCCGATGTTCTTCAGAAAGACATCGATCGGGCTCGATCCCGAAGCGCGGAACTGCGCGACGGCGTGGGGGTAGAGCAGATAGTCGTCGATCGACACGCCCTGGTCGCCCAGGTCCACCAGCGGGTGGTCCGCGGAACAGAACCCGACGAAACTGTCATGGAACAGGAATTGCGACAGATAGGGCGATTCCGGCGGCTGGAGGCCCCAGAAGGTGCAATCGAGTTCCCCATTGGCCAACTGCGCCAAGGTGTGCTCCCCGACATTGATCAGTTCCAGCGTCGCGTTGGGGGCGACCTGCTGAAGCTTCCGGGTGAGCCTGGGCACGATGGTCAGGGCGGCGAAATCGCTGATGCCGATCCGGAAATGGCGGTTGTCCTCGACGATGTCCAAACCGTCGCTCCTCATCAGGACGCGGACGGATTGGAGGATGCCCGCCACCGGCCCAATCATCGATTGTGCCCGCTCCGTCGGCACCAGACGGTTGCGGGCGCGCACGAACAGCGGATCGTCCATCAGGACCCGGAGCCGGTTCAACGCATGACTGACCGCCGGTTGGCTCAGCGCCAGTTGCGGAGCCGCATCCTTCACAGAGCCGGTGCGCGCGATCGCGTCGAAAACCACCAGCAGATTCAAGTCGATACGGGTCAAATTCATGGCGTGAATTCCGGACTTTATAACCCTGCATTTTACTAAAGCAACTTGTGTGTGTATAGGCCGAAAGGAGGTCCCAAAGCGCCTAACCCCTTCGAGGAATGCTCGTCATGCTCCATTCGACCGCGTCCCGGCCCGTCTCCGCCATCCTGGGCTGTGAGGGTGCTCCCGAGGCTTCGAGGCGCGAGGTCGCGTTCATCGACACGGCGCTCGACGACTGGCGGGCCCTGGAGGCCGGGACGCCGGCCGGCATCGAGGTCTTCCTGATCGACAGCCGGGCCGACGGCATGGCGGCGATGGCGCGGACGCTGGATGGCCGACGCGACATTCACGCCATTCATGTGCTCAGCCACGGCTTCGAAGGCGGCCTCCAGCTCGGCTCCGGCCGTTTCGACACCACGGCCCTGGCGCAGCGCGTCGAGGAACTGGCGTCCATCGCCTCCAGCCTCGCCCCGGATGGCGACATCCTGCTCTACGGCTGCGACGTGGCGTCGGGCCGGGGCGCCGACTTCCTCACCGCGCTGGCGGAGGCGACGGGGGCCAACGTCGCGGCCTCGCGGACGCCCACGGGTGCCGCGGACCGGGGCGGTGACTGGGACCTCGACTGGGTGCACGGCGCTGTCACCACCGATGCGCTGCGGTTCGACTCGTATTGCGGGGTGATGGCGGCTCCGACCATCGTGAGCGGCGTCGCCTACGTCGGTGAAAACACCATCGTGCTGACGTTCGATCAGGCGCTGGACGCCGCAAGCCAGCCGACCCTGAGTTACTTCGCCTCCGACATGCTGACCCCGAGCAGCGTGGAGATCAACGGTGCCGCGACCAACTTGTCGGCCGCCGTGATCTCCGGCAACACGCTGACGCTGACGCTTCCAATGGAGACGTTCACCAGCGGTGACGTGCTCACCATCAAGTATGAGGACCCGACCGGCAATCAGACCAGCGGCGTTCTCCAGGCATCGCTGTCCGGTGACGATGTCGCGACCTTTCAGAACAACGTCACGGTTTATGGAGCCCGTCCGACCACCGACCCGACACTGACGGCGACGGGCGGCACGACGACGTTCAACGCCAGCCCGGTGGATCTGTTCTCGTCGGTCACCGCCGACACCAACGACACGGGGCAGGTTTTCACCGGCCTGACGCTGACCGTGACGGGCCTCGTCGACGGCGCGTCGGAAATGCTGGGCTTCACCATACCGGGGATGATGGGGGGGCCCGTCACCATCGCGTTGACCGGCGCCGGCACCCTGACAGGTCCCTTCGTCGGGTCGGCTGTCGGCGGCGTCACGCTCAACGGCAGCACCGCCACGGTGACGATCAGCGGCCTGCAATACTCGGCCGCCGACATGCAGTCGTTCATCGACAGCATCGCCTACAACAACACCGCCGGCACGCCGTCCAACGGCCAGCGCGTCGTCACCCTCACCAGCGTCACCGACGACGGGGCGAGCAACAACACGGCCAGTCTGACCGGCATCGCCGCCACCATCAATGTCGGCGCACCGCCGCTGACCCTGCCCACCCTGACGGCGACGGGCGGCACGCCGGCCTTCAGCCAGGGATCGCCCGTGGGCGTCGATCTGTTCTCCGGGGTGACGGCGAACACCAACGACACGGGGCAGGTCTTCACCGGCTTGACCCTGACGATCACCGGCGTGTCCGACGCCGAGGCGCTGCTCGGCATCGGGAGCAGTGCCCTGCCCCTGTCGATCGCCGGTGGCGGCCCGACGCCGCTGCCGGGGATCACCGGGTCCGTCATGGGGGTCTTCGCCAACGTGGCGGTCAACGGCACCACGGTGACCGTCACGCTGACCGGGCTGAACCACACCAACGCCCAGCTCGCGACGTTGATCGACGGCCTGTCCTACATCAACTACACCGGCGGAACCCTCGTCTCCGGCAACGTCACGCCTGGCAACCGCGTCATCACGGTCACCAGCGTCACCGACGACGGCGGCAACAACCACACCGCCAGCCTCACCGGCGTTTCCGCCACCGTGAACGTCTCGGGCCCGGCGGCACCCGTCCTGGTCAGCGCCGTGGCCCATGCCGGCGAGAACACGATCACGCTGACGTTCGACACGCTTCTCGACAGCACGGGTCCGGTGCCGCGCAGCCTCTTCCTCGGCACGTCCGGCCCTTGGGCCTACGGTGCGAACAAGGTCGTGCTCACGAGCAACGGAAGCACCAGCCCGGTCGAAATAAGCTCCGTGTCGGTGTCCGGCTACACGCTGACGCTGACCCTCAGCAACGCCACGCTCACCGCCGGCGACTCGATCAACTTCCGCTACATCGATCCGAACAGCGGTACGGACGACGCCAGCGGAGTCATCCAGAGCGCCTCCGGGGGGCTGGACGCCCTCGGCTTTGACGCCGCCCTGACCGTGGGCGCGGCGCGGCCTGTCCCGGTCCTGCAAAGCTCCGCGGTGACCGGCGATTCGCTGGTGCTCACCTACGACGTGGCCCTCGATTCCGTCAACCCGCCGGCGGCGGGCGCCTTCACCGTCACGGTCGGCGGCACCTCGGTGGCGGTCAGCAGCGTCGCTGTGGACGGCGCCAACAAGACGGTCACGCTGACGCTCGGCCAGGTGGTCGCCTATGGCGACACCGTCACCGTCTCCTACACTGATCCCACCGCGGGCGACGACGCGAACGCCATCCAGGCCGGCACCGGCGGGCGCGATGCCGCCAGCTTCACCGGCCAGTCGGTCACCAACAATTCGCCCGATCCGAGCACCACGCCGCCATCCGTCACGGCCATCGATGCCTATGTCGGCGAAAACGTCATCATCGTGACGTTCGATCAGGCCCTTGACGCCCAGAGTCCGTTGCTGCTTTCCAGTTTCGGCGCCGTCGACAGCTATATTCCGCTGGATCTGGGCACCGACGCCATCCTCGTGGGCAGCACGAAGGTCGATCTGCGCTCGGCGGTCATCTCCGGCAACAAGCTGATCCTGACCACGGCGAGCCCGCTCGCTCAGGGAGATTACGTCCGCTTCACCTACACCGATCCCACCGCGGGCAACGACACCGCCAACGTCCTGCAGAACCTGTCGGGCCTGGATCTCCCCGACACCCGCTTCGCCACCATGGTCACGACCACCCGCGCGGTCAACACCCCGAGCCTGACGGCGACGGGCAACGCGACGACCTTCACCAACTCCTCGAGCCCGGCGGACCTGTTCTCGTCGGTCACGGCGAACGCCAATGATCTGGGACAGGTCTTCACCGGTCTGACCTTCACCGTGACCGGCGTCCTGGACGGTGGGTCGGAATATCTGATCTTCATGGTCCCCGGGGGCACGTCCTCCATCATGAATTTGACCAATGGCGCCAGCTTGATGAGCGGCACCTTTGGGGTCACCGGCGGCGCCACGCTCAACGGCAGCACCTTGACGGTGACGATCAGCGGCCTGCGGTTGTCGGCTGACGAAATGCAGTCCCTCCTGGACGGCTTCTACTACAACAACAACGCCAGCACGCCGTCCAACGGCCAGCGCATCATCACCCTCGCCAGCGTCACCGACAGCGGCGTCAGCAACAACGTCGGCGCCCTCACCGGCATCTCCGCCGTCATCAACATCGGCGCCCCCTCGTCGCCGGTCCTGCAAAGCGCCGCGGTCAATGGCACGTCGCTGGTGCTGACCTACGACACGGCGCTCGACGCCGTGAACATTCCGTCCGCGGGCAGTTTCACCGTCCTGGCCGGCGGCAGCCCGGTGACCGTCAGCGGCGTCGCCGTGGACACCGCGACCAAGACGGTCACGCTGACGCTCGCCCAGCCGGTCGCCCACGGCGCCGCGGTCAGCGTCTCCTATGCCGACCCCACCGCGGGCGACGACGCCAACGCCATCCAATCCTTCGGCGGCGGCCTCGACGCCGCCGGCTTCACCGGCCGGTCGGCCACCAACACCACGCCCGACCCGAACGGCGTCCCGCCGACGCTGGCGCTGACCGCCAAGGACGGCGGCTTCCAATCCGGCCAGGGCAGCGGCGGCACCGACCTGTTCGACGGGGTGACCGCCTCCACGGTCGACAGCGGTCAGACCTTCACCGGCATGGTGCTGACCGTCCACAACGTCGGCGGCACCGGCAGCACCGAGTTCCTGAGCATCGGCGGCACCGACATCGCGCTGAGCAACGCCAGTTCGGGCAGCGTCGCCGGCGGCGCCTACACGGTCACGCTGGCGAACGGCGTCGCCACGGTGACGCTGAGCGGTATGGCGCTCAGCAACGGCGGCATGGACACGCTGATCGACGGCATCGCCTACAAGAACACGGGGTCGTCCAGCGTCGCCGTCGGCAACAGCGAAACCCGCTCGGTCGTCCTGCGCTCCATCACCGACAGCGGGGCGTCCGCCAACACCACGGTGATCGACAAGGTCGCCACGGTCTCGATCGCGAACACGACCAGCTACAGCCCGTTCCTGACGGTCGTCCCGACGAACCCGTCCATCACCTTCACGCCGGGAACGCCGCAGCAGGTGTCCTTCACCCTGACGGCCACCCAGGCGAGGACCCTGGTCGGGTCGAACGTCATCTTCGGGATCAACGCCCCCAGCGGCTGGTCGGTGGGCAGCGCGACCCTTTCCCCGACGATCTCCGGCATCGTCAGTTCGGGCGACACCTTCACGCTGACCTTCGACGTGATGTCCTCCGGGACCGACACGACCGGCGCGTTCCCCATCAGCATCTACTCGATGTCCACCGGCATCGATCTCACCAATTCGGCGATCTCCAGCTCCGTCATGGTGACGGTCGCCAATCCGCCCGTCGTGCAAAGCGCGACGGTGAACGGCACGACGCTGGTGCTGACCTATGACAAGGACCTCGACGCGGCCAACCCGCCGGCGGCCGGCGCCTTCGAGGTCAAGGTCGGCGGCACCACGGTCTCTGTCAGCAACGTCGCCGTGGACGGCGTCAACAAGACGGTCACGCTGACGCTGGCCCAGGGCGTCACCGACGCGGACACGGTCACGGTCGCCTACACCGACCCGACCACCGGCAACGACGCCAGCGCCGTCCAGGCCACCAACGGTGACGACGCCGCCAGCTTCACCGCCCGGCCGGTCACCAACAACTCGCCCGACACCACCCCGCCGTCGCTGGTTTCGGCGTCGGTCAACGGCACGACCCTGACCCTGACCTATTCCGAAGCGCTGGACGGCGCCGCCGACGCGGCGGGGTCGGCCTTCACCGTGATGGTGAACGGCGTGGCGCGCACGGTGACGGGGGCGAACGCTTCCGGCACGACGGTGACGCTGACGCTGGGAAGCGCGGTGGAACGCTACCAGACGGTCACCGTCGGCTACACGCCGCCGGGGTCGGGCGCCAAGACGCAGGACGTGGCCGGCAACGCCGCCGCCGCGGTGACCGGCCGGGAGGTGCGCAACGTCACGGTGGGCGATGCCAACTTCATCCTGCTCGGCACCAACCCCTTCGGCCTCGTCGACATCGGCACGACCGCCCGGCCGACCCTGGTCGACATCGACGGCGACGGCGATCTCGATCTGGTGACCGGCAACAGCGGTTCGTCCGTCCGGTTCTACCGCAACGACGGCACCGCGGCGGAGCCCAGCTTCACCTTCGTCGGCACCAACCCCTTCGGTATCGGCAACACCACGTACGGCACGCCGACCTTCGGCGACCTCGACGGCGACGGCGACCTCGACCTGTTGCTCGGCAACGGCTCCGGCCTCACGGTGGTGTACCGCAACAACGGCACCGCCACGGCGCCCAGCTTCACCATGGTTGGCACCAGCGCCTTCGGCATCGGCCAAGTCGGCGGCGGTTACGCCAAGGCGACTCTCTGGGACCTGGACGGTGACGGCGACCTCGACCTGCTGTTCGGCGGCAACGACGGCACGTTGACCGTGTACCGCAACGTCGGAACGTCGGCGTCGCCCAGCTTCACCGTCGTCGGCACCAACCCCTATGGTCTTGAAGATGTCGGCTTCGCCTCGACGCCGACCTTCGTGGACATCGACAACGACGGCGACCTCGATGTGCTGGTCGGCAATTTCGACGGCAACACGGTGGTGTTCCGCAACGTCGGCACCAACGCGGCGCCCAGCTTCACCGTCGTCGGCACCAACCCCTACGGCCTGGGCGACGTCGGCACCGCCGCCCTGCCGGTGTTCGCCGACCTCAATGGCGACGGCGACCTCGACGCGCTGATCGGCAATGGCGACGGCAACTTCGTCGTCTACCTCCAGGGTCCGCCGCCGCCCGCGGCGCCCTCGGCCCTGGCGCTGACGGCCGGCACCAACACCGGCTCGACGGCCGACACCATCACCGGAAACACCGCGCCGACCATCACCGGCTCGGCCGTGCCGCTGTCGGAGGTGGTGCTGTACGACGGCGCCTCGGCGATCGGCACCGTCACGGCGGACTCCCTCGGCCAATGGACCCTGACCACGGGGACGCTGGCCGAAGGCCTCCACACCCTGACCGCGAAGTCCACCAGCGCCTATTA
Source organism: Azospirillum brasilense (assembly GCF_007827815.1). Lineage (GTDB taxonomy): Bacteria > Pseudomonadota > Alphaproteobacteria > Azospirillales > Azospirillaceae > Azospirillum > Azospirillum brasilense_C. The sequence goes on along the minus strand of NZ_VITH01000006.1, from coordinate 8,676 downwards.
CACCGGCACGTCCGCGGCCTCGACGGCGCTGAGCGTGACCATCGACACGACGGGACCGACGCTGACCTCGGCGCGGCTGAACGGCACAACGCTGACGCTGACCTATTCGGAAGCGCTGGACGGCGCCCAGGCTCCCACCGGCGCCTTCGCGGTGACGGTGGGCGGCGTGGCGCGGACGGTGAGCGCGGTCTCGGTCAGCGGCCGGACGGTCACCCTGACGCTGGACGCCGGGGCGACGCTCTATCAGAGCGTCGCGGTGGACTACACCCCGCCGGGTTCGGGCGCGAAGACGGCGGATGCGGCGGGCAACGCCGCGGGCGCGGTGAGCGGCCGGACCGTCACGGTGGTCGGTGATCCGACCTTCACGCTGGAGGGCACCAACCCCTTCGGCCTCGGCGATGTCGGAGACAACGCCACACCGATCTTCGTGGACATCGACGGCGACGGCGCCCTCGACGCCCTGGTCGGCAACTTCGCCAGCAAGATCGTCTTCTACCGCAACGTCGGGACGGCGACGGCGCCCACCTTCACGCTCGCTGGCACCAACCCCTTCGGCCTCAACCCCGTGGGGTCCGGCGGGGCGCAGCCGACCTTCGCCGACCTCGACGGTGACGGCCGTCTTGACGCCCTGGTCGGCACCGCCGGCGGCAACACCTACTTCTACCGCAACGTCGGGACGGCGACGCAGCCCACCTTCACGCTGCAGGGCTCCAACCCCTTCGGCCTCAGCCGCGCCGGGTTCGGATCGTCGGTGGAGCTGGCGGACATCGACGGCGACGGCGACCTCGACGCCCTGATCGGCGTTGACGACGGCCACACGGTCTTCTACCGCAACGTCGGGACGGCGACGGCGCCCACCTTCACGCTGGAGGGTTCCAACCCCTTCGGTCTCGGCAACGTCGGGGTCAGCGCGACTCCGAAGCTGTTGGACATCGACGGCGACGGCGACCTCGACGCCCTGATCGGCAGCGGGGACGGCAAGACATACTTCTATCGCAACGTCGGAACGGCGGCGGCGCCCACCTTCGTCCTGGAGGGCACCAACCCCTTCGGTCTCGGCGATGTCGGGGACAACGCCACGCCGATCTTCGTGGACATCGACGGGGACGGCGACCTCGACGCCCTGATCGGCAACACGGACGGCGATACGGTGCTGTTCCGCAACGGCCCGCCGCGGCCGGCCGCGCCGGGCGGTCTGGCGCTGACGGCGGGATCGAACAGCGGCTCGACCACCGACACGCTGACCAAGGTCACGACGCCGACGATCACCGGCACGGCGGAGGCGTCCGCCACGGTGGTGCTGTACGACGGGGCGACGGTGGTGGGCACGGCGACGGCCGACGGCGCGGGCCTGTGGACGATCACGTCCGCGTCGCTGAGCGACGGCGCGCATTCGCTGACCGCCAATGCAAACACCGCCAACGGCGCCTCGGCGGCCTCGACGGCGCTGAGCGTGACCATCGACACGGCGGCGCCGACGCTGACCGCGGCGGTGCTGAGCGGAACGACCCTGACGCTGACCTATTCGGAGGCGCTGGACGGCGCCCAGGCTCCCACCGGGGCCTTCACGGTGCTGGTGGGCGGCGTGGCGCGGACGGTCACCGCGGTCGCCACCAGCGGCAAGACGGTTACCCTGACGCTCGACGCCGGGACGACCTCCGCCTATCAGGCCGTTACGATCGATTACACCCCGCCGGGCTCCGGCGCGAAGACCGCGGACGCGGCCGGCAACGCCGCGGGCGCGCTGACCGGCCAGCCGGTGCGCGAGGTGGCCGACCCCTCCTTCGTCCTGGAAGGCACCAACCCCTTCGGCCTCGCCACGACCGGGCCCTGGTCGATCCCGACCTTCGCCGACATCGACGGCGACGGCGATCTCGACGCGCTGGTCGGCATGAGCGACGGCACCATCCGGTTCTACCGGAACGATGGAACGGCGACGGCCCCCAGCTTCACATTGGCGGGCACCAACCCCTTCGGGTTGGGCGCGCTCGATATGAACGCCGCCCCGACCTTCGTGGACATCGACGGGAACGGCACGCTCGACGCGCTGATCGGTGACTTCAACGGAAACACGGTGGTCTACCGGAACGTCGGAACGGCGACGGCTCCCAGCTTCACCCTGGTGGGCACCAATCCCTTCGGGTTGAGCACCGTCGGCTCCGCCACCACCCCCTCCTTCGTGGACATCGACGGCGACGGCGATCTCGACGCGCTGATCGGCAACTACGACGGCAACACGGTGTTCTTCCGGAACATCGGCACGGCGACGGCTCCGAGCTTCGCCCTTGAAGCCACAAACCCCTTCGGGCTGACCGACGTCGGCAGCTACGCCCAGCCGACCTTCCAGGACATCGACGGCGACGGCGACCTCGACGCGCTGGTCGGCAATTTCGCCGGCGACATGCTGTTCTTCCGCAACGTCGGCACGGCGACGGCGCCCAGCTTCACGCTGGAGGGCACCAATCCCTTCGGGCTCAGCAACGTCACCTTCAAGTCCGTCCCGAGCCTCGTGGACATCGACGGGGACGGCAGCCTCGACGTGCTGGCCGGCGGCGACACCGTCGGCAACAACATCATCCTCTTCCGCAACCTGCCGCTGCAGCCGGCGAGCCTCGCGCTGACCAACGCGTCCAACAGCGGTTCCACGACGGACACGCTGACCAACGTCACGGCGACGGCGATCACCGGCCAAGCCAAGGCGTCCACGACGGTGGTGCTGTACGATGGGGCGGTGGCGCTCGGCACGACGACGGCCGACGCCAACGGCCTGTGGACCATCACGGCAGCCTCGCTGAGCGAAGGCGCTCATTCCCTGACCGCCGTGGCGAGCAACGGCACCAACGCGTCGCTGCCGTCCTCCCGGCTGAACGTGACCATCGACACGACGGCACCGACTCTGACCTCGGCGGTGCTGAGCGGGACGCGGCTGACCCTGACCTATTCGGAAGCGCTGGACGGCACCCAGACGCCGGTGGGCGGCGCCTTCACGGTGACGGTCGGCGGGGTGGTGCGCACGGTCACCGCGGTCGCCACCGCCGGCCGGACGGTCACCCTGACGCTGGATGCCGGAGCCACCTCACTCTATGAGGGCGCGACGGTCAGCTACACCCCGCCGGGCTCCGGCGCCAGGACCGTGGACGCCGCCGGCAACGCCGCGGGCGCGCTGAACGGCCAGCCGGTCCGCGTGGGCGGCGACCCCAAATTCACCCTGGAAGCCACCAATCCCTTCGGCCTCGGCACCTTCGTCGGTCAGTCCGCCCCGGTCTTCGCCGACATCGACGGCGACGGCGACCTCGACGCGGTGGTTGGCGACTGGTACGCCAACATCGTCGTTTACCGCAATGTCGGCACGGCGGAGGCGCCCAGCTTCACCCTGGTGGGCACCAACCCCTTCGGCCTGAACACCGTCGGCGGCGGCATGCCCGCCTTCGCCAAGCCGACCCTCGCGGACATCGACGGCGACGGCGACCTCGACCTGCTGGCCGGCAACGCGGGCGGCGACATCGTCGTCTACCGCAACAACGGGACGGCGACGGCGCCCAGCTTCACCCTGGTGGGCACCAATCCCTTCGGCTTGAGCAATGCCGGGGGCTTCGCGTCACCGTCCCTGGCGGACATCGACGGCGACGGCGATCTCGATGCCCTGATCGGCAACGCGGATGGCAATACGCTCTTCTATCGGAACGTCGGAACGGCGGCGGCGCCCACCTTCGCGCTGGAAAGCACCAATCCCTTCGGCCTCGGCAATGTCGGAAGCAACGCCACACCGATCTTCGTGGACATCGATGGGGATGGCGACCTCGACGCGCTGATCGGCAACGACAGTGGCAACACGGTCCTCTACCGGAACATCGGAACGGCGACGGCGCCCACCTTCACGCTGGACGGCACCAACCCCTTCAACCTGGGCGATGTCGGCAGCAACGCGAAGCCGATCTTCGCGGACGTCGACGGTGACGGCGATCTCGACGCGCTGATCGGCCGGGACGACGGCAAGACGGTCCTCTTCCGCAACACCACGCCGCCGCCCGCGACCCCCACGGCACCGACGCTGACAACGGCGTCGAACAGCGGATCGACGACCGACACGCTGACCAACGTCACGGCGCCAACGATCGTCGGAACGGCAGCCGCCTCGTCGACGGTGGTGCTGTACGACGGCGCCACCGCCATCGGCACGGTGACGGCCGACGCCGCCACCGGCCTTTGGACCTTCACCACCGCGTCGCTGAGCGATGGCGCGCACACGCTGACCGTCACGTCAGGCAACGTCCACGGCACCTCGTCGGCATCGACCGCCCTGACGTTGAGCATCGACACGACGGCGCCGACCGCGCCAGCGGTGACCAGCGCGGCGCTGAGCAACAACGCCACCCCGACCCTCACCGGCACGGCCGAGGCCGGCAGCACCGTCACCGTCACGGTGGGTGGGGCGACCTACACCACCACGGCGACCAACGGGACCTGGAGCATCGACCTCGCCACGGCGACGCCGGCCACCGGATCGCTGAGCCTGAACGCCAACGGCGCCAACCCGGTTTCGGTCACCGCGACCGACGCCGCCGGCAACACATCGTCCGCCGGGACACAGACGCTCACCATCGACACCACAGCTCCGAACGCCCCGGCGGTGACCAGCGCGGCGCTGACCAACAGCGCGACGCCGGTGGTCAGCGGCACGGCGGAAGCGGACAGCACGGTCACCGTCACCATCGGCGGCGCCACCTACACCACCACCGCCACCAACGGAAGCTGGTCGATCAACCTCGCCACGGCGGTGCCGGCGACCGGCTCGCTGAGCCTGAACGCCAACGGCAGCAACCCCGTCTCGGTCACCGCCACCGATGCGGCCGGCAACATCTCAACGGCCGCTACGCAGTCGCTGGTCGTCGACACCACGGCCCCCACCGCCCCGACGGTCACCAGCTCGGCCTTCACCAACAACACGACCCCGACCATCGCCGGCACGGCGGAGGCCGGCAGCACCGTCACCGTCTCGGTGGGCGGCGCCACCTACACCACCACCGCCACCAACGGCGGCACCTGGGACATCGACCTCGCCACGGCGACGCCGACCACCGGCACGCTGAGCCTCCTGCCGAACGTTCCCGTACCAGTCGTCGCGACCGCCACCGACCCCGCCGGGAATCCCTCGTCCCCCGGGACGCAGATGTTGACCATCGACACCGTAGCGCCGAACGCGCCTGCGGTGAGCAGCCCGGCGCTGAGCAACAGCGCCACCCCGACCATCACCGGCACGGCAGAGGCCGGCAGCACCGTCACCGTCTCCATCGGCGGCGCCACCTACACCACCACGGCGACCAACGGGACCTGGTCCATCGACCTTGCCACGACGACGCCGACCACCGGCACGCTGAGCCTGAACGCCAACGGGACCAACGCCGTCTCGGCGACGGCGACCGACGCCGCCGGCAACACCTCCACGGCCGGCACGCAGTCGCTGACCATCGACACGACGGCACCGACCGCCCCGGTGGTGACCAGCGCGGCGCTGACCAACAATGCCACCCCGACCCTCACCGGCACGGCGGAAGCCGGCAGCACCGTCACCGTCTCGGTGGGCGGCGCCACCTACACCACCACCGCCACGAACGGAGGGACCTGGACCCTCAACCTCGCCACCGCGACACCGACCGCCGGATCGCTGACCCTCGACGCCAACGGCAGCAACGCCATCTCGGCGACCGCAACGGACGCCGCGGGCAACGTCTCCACGGCCGGCACCCAGTCGCTGACCATCGACACGACGGCACCCAACGCCCCGGCCGTCACCACGGCGCTGACCAACAGCGCCGCCCCGACCATCGACGGCACGGCGGAAGCCGGCAGCACCGTCACCGTCTCGGTGGGCGGCGCCACCTACACGACCACGGCGACCAACGGCACCTGGTCCATCAACCTCGCCACCGCGACGCCGGCCACCGGCACGCTCAGCCTGAACGCCAACGGTGCCAACCCGGTGTCGGCAACGGCGACCGATGCCGCGGGCAACACGTCCACGGCCGGGACACAGACGCTGACCATCGACACGACGGCGCCCAACTCCCCAACCGTCACCAGCGCCGTGCTGAGCAACAGCACGACGCCGATCCTCACCGGCACCGCCGAGACGGGCAGCACGGTCACCGTCTCGGTGGGTGGGGCGACCTACACCACCACAGCGACCAACGGGGCCTGGAGCATCAACCTCGCCACCGACACCCCGGCGGCTGGTTCGCTGAGCCTGAACGCCAACGGTACCAACACCGTCTCGGCGACGGCGACCGATGCGGCGGGCAATGTCTCGGCGCCGGGCACCCAGTCGCTGACCATCGACACGACGGCTCCGAACGCGCCCACCGTCACCACGGCGCTGAGCAACAGCACGACGCCGACCCTGACCGGCGCGGCGGAGGCTGGAAGCACCGTCACCGTCACGGTGGGCGGTGCCACTTACGCCACCACAGCCACGAACGGCGGGACCTGGACTCTTGACCTCGCCACGGCGACGCCGACCTCCGGCTCGCTGAGCCTGAATGCCAACGGCGCCAACGCCGTCTCGGCCACGGCGACCGACGCCGCGGGCAACGTCTCCACGCCGGGCACGCAGTCGCTGACCATCGACACCACGCTGCCCAACGCCCCGACCGTCACCAGCGCCGTGCTGACCAACAGCATCACCCCGACCCTCACCGGCACGGCGGAAGCGGACAGCACGGTGACCGTGACCATCGGCGGCGCCACCTACACCACCACGGCGACCAACGGGACCTGGAGCGTCAACCTCGCCACGGCGACGCCGACCACCGGCACGCTGAGCCTCAACGCCAATGGGACCAATCCGGTCTCCGCGACCTCCACCGACGCCGCGGGCAACGTCTCCACGCCGGGCACGCAGTCGCTGACCATCGACACCACCGCTCCGACCGCCCCGACCGTCACCACAGCGCTGAGCAACAGCGCCACCCCGACCCTGACCGGCACGGCGGAAGCGAACAGCACGGTGACCGTCACGGTGGGTGGGGCGACCTACACGACCACAGCGACCAACGGCACCTGGTCGATCAACCTTGCCACGGCGACGCCGACCACGGGGGTGCTGAACCTCAACGCCAACGGTGCCAACCCCGTCTCGGCCACAGCCACCGACGCGGCAGGCAACATCTCGACGGCCGGCACCCAGTCGCTGACCGTCGACACGACGCTGCCCGATGCCCCGACCGTCACCACAGCGCTGAGCAACAGCACCACGCCGACCCTCACCGGCACGGCGGAAGCGAACAGCACCGTCACCGTCACGGTCGGTGGTGCCACCTACACCACCACCGCGTCGGGGACCGGCGCCTGGAGCCTGAACCTCGCCACGGCCGTCCCGACCGCCGGCACGCTCAGCCTCAACCCGAACGGCGGCAACGCCATCTCGGCGACGGCCACCGACGCCGCCGGCAACGTCTCTGCGCCGGGCACGCAGTCGCTGGCCGTCGACACGACTCTGCCCGATGCCCCGATCATGACCAGCGCGGCGCTGAGCAACAGCACGACGCCGACCCTCACCGGCACGGCGGAAGCGGATAGCACGGTGACCGTCACGGTGGGTGGAGCCACCTACACCACGACGGCGACCAACGGCACCTGGTCGATCAACCTTGCCACGGCGACGCCGACCACCGGGTCGCTGAACCTGAACCTCAACGGGGGCAACGCCGTCTCGGCCACCGCCACCGACGCTGCGGGCAACGTCTCCACGGCCGGCACGCAATCGCTGACCATCGACACCACCGCGCCCACCGCCCCAGCGGTGACCTCGGCGGCGCTGAGCAACAGCACGACGCCGACCCTGACCGGCACAGCGGAAGCCGGCAGCACCGTCACCGTCACGGTGGGCGGGGCGACCTACACGACCACCGCGACGAATGGTTCCTGGAGCGTCAACCTCGCCACGGCGACGCCGACCACCGGCTCGCTGAGCCTGAACGCCAACGGTGCCAACCCGGTCTCGGCCACCGCCACCGACGCCGCGGGCAACACGTCGGCGGCCGGCACCCAGTCGCTGGTTGTCGACACCACGCTGCCCAACGCCCCGGCGGTGACCAGCGCGGCGCTGACCAACAGCACCACCCCCACCCTGACCGGCACGGCGGAAGCGGACAGCACGGTGACCGTCACCATCGGTGGCGCCACCTACACCACGACGGCGACCAACGGCACTTGGTCGATCAACCTTGCCACGGCGACGCCGACCACCGGGTCGCTGAACCTGAACCTCAACGGGGGCAACGCCGTCTCGGCCACCGCCACCGACGCCGCGGGCAACGTCTCCACGGCCGGCACGCAATCGCTGACCATCGACACCACCGCGCCCACCGCCCCAGCGGTAACCTCGGCGGCACTGAGCAACAGCACGACGCCGACCCTGACCGGCACAGCGGAAGCCGGCAGCACCGTCACCGTCACGGTGGGCGGGGCGACCTACACCACCACCGCGTCCAACGGAACCTGGAGCATCGACCTCGCCACGGCGACGCCGAGCACCGGCTCGCTGAGCCTGAACGCCAACGGCGCCAACCCGGTCTCGGCCACCGCCACCGATGCCGCGGGCAACACCTCGACGGCCGGCACCCAGTCGCTGACCATCGACACCACGCTGCCCGACGCCCCGACCGTCACCAGCGCGGC
>NZ_VITH01000005.1 GCF_007827815.1 Azospirillum brasilense | reverse complement strand
TCGTGCAGACGCCGCCAGCAGGTCATACCCGAGCCGCAGCCCATCTCCACCGGCAGAAGCTCCCAAGGGATGCCCGTGCGCAGCACGAACAGGATCCCGGTCAGCGCCGCACGATCGTCCAACCGGGGCCGTCCGCCTTTCGGCTTGGGCGGCTCCGGCGGGATCAGCGGTTCGATGATCACCCATAAGGCGTCGGAAACAAGAGGGGCTGCCATGCCCCTACCAACCGTTCCCGGCCGGTTTTGTTACGCACTCTAAGCGCCACGCGCGCCTTTATCCTTTGGCACCTATTGCCATGGAACGTTCGTTCCCGTGCGCTTGCTGCCCGGCCGCCACCCAAGCTCCCCACCCCGGCCGCGGGGGCCCGAACCGCGCTGGCGTCCGTGCTGTTCGCCGTGCTCCGCCCGACGCACGCACGGGCCGCAACCCTCGACGGGGAGACGATGACGCTGGTCTTTGCGACCGGTGAGGTCTCCGTCCTGGCCTTTGCCACGGACGCGCGCGCCGAGATGGAGCAGAGGATCCGCAAGCGGCTGGGCGACGCGGTCGCCTCCGGCCTCACGGTGCGGACCTTCCACGGCCTCGGCATGGCCATCATCGGCGAGGCCGAGGGCAAGCGGCCCACGCTGGCCACGGTCGCGGAGGACGACAAAGCCCTGTTCGATCTGCTGAAGAGCATCGTCGCCGACCTGCTCGCCGACCCGGCGTTTTCGCGCGTGATGGTGACGTGGTTCCAAAGCCATTTCGCGCCGTACAAAAGCGCCAGCGAGTTCCGCAACCACGGCGAATACTGGAGCTACATCCGCGCGAACGACATCCGCTCGCTCAAAGGCGAAAAGCTCAAGAGTTTCGAAGAGTGCGAGATCGCCAACTTTCTCTTCCTCAACGGCGTGCCCTACGAGTACGAGCGCCCCTACGAGCACGAAACCGCCACCCCCGACCGGCGGCAGTACCAGCCGGACTTCTATCTGCCGGACACCGGGATCTACATCGAGCACTTCGCGATGGCCGCGTCGGGAAACACGCCGCCGTTCATCGACCACGAGGAGTACCGGCGCTCCATGGCGTGGAAGCGGCGCCTGCACGCCGACCGCGGCACCGTCTTGATCGAGACCTTCAGCCACGAGAAGGCCGCCGGCCGGCTGACCGACAATCTGGCCGCCAAACTGGCCGCCCACGGCGTCGCTCTGTCCCCGATCCGACCGGGGGAGGTCTTCGCCATCCTGGAGAGCCAAGGTCGCGTCAGCCCCTTCACGCGCTTGGTCGCGACCTTTCTCCAGCACTTCAAAGGGGGACATGTCACGCTGGCGGAGGCCTCCCGCCGGGCGGCGGCGCGGCCCGACCGTCCACGGGCCGAGGCGTTCCTCGCCGTGTTCGGACGCATTTTCGAGCGGTACCAGGGCTGGCTTGCCGCGCGGCGGCAAATCGGTTTCCACGACATGATCCTCAAGGCGACGGAGCATGTGGAAACGGGGCGCTACACGAGCCCGTTCGGCTACATCCTCGTGGACGAGTTCCAGGACATCTCGCCGGGTCGGGCGCGCCTGTTGAAGGCGCTCCTGGACCAGTCGCCCAGCAACCAGCTGTTCGCCGTTGGCGACGATTGGCAGGCGATCTACCGCTTCGCCGGGTCGGACATCGCCGTCATGCGCGCGTTTGCGGACCGGTTCGGCGCGAGCGCCCGCGTCGACTTGGGCACGATGTTCCGCTGCGTCGACCGCATCGCCGCGACGGCAACGCGGTTCGTCCTCAAAAACCCCGCGCAACTCCGCAAAGACGTCACCGCGGTGACTCGGGCCAACGGGCCTTGCGTGCACATCGGGCTCCCGGGCGCCGAAGGATCCGACCTGCTGCGGGAGGCCCTGCGGGCGATCGCCGCCGAGACGGCGACCAGACGGGAGACGGCGACGGTGCTGCTGCTTGGGCGTTATCGGCACACGCAGCCTCGGGACATGGACGCGTTGGCGCGCGAGCACCCCGGCCTGCGCCTGTCCTTCATGACCGTCCACGGCGCCAAAGGCTTGGAGGCCGACTACGCGATCGTGCTGGGCCTGGGGACCGGGCGATTCGGCTTTCCCACCGAGATCGCCGACGACCCGATCCTGGACCTCGTGCTCGCGGCCCCCGAAGGCTATCCGAACGCCGAGGAGCGGCGCCTTCTCTACGTCGCCCTCACCCGCGCCAAGCGCCGGGTCTTTCTCCTCGCGGACGGCGACCAGCCCTCGCCGTTCATCCGTGAGCTGCTCAAGGACGGCGACGACCTCACCGTGTTCGGCCGGCCGCCGGCAACGGCGGTTTCCTGCCCACGGTGCGTGGAAGGGAGACTGCAGCGCCGCGACGGGGAACGGGGAACGTTCTATGGGTGCTCGAACTGGCCCTACTGCGGGCACACCCAAGATGCCTGCCCTCATTGCGGCACCGGCTTGCCGGCCTGCGCCGACGGAGGCGTCCGCTGCCTGGACTGCGGCCAGCCGGTCGCGGGGTGCCCGCGATGCGACGGCTGGCTCCAGCTCAAGCGCGGCAGGCACGGACCGTTCCTGGGGTGCTCGAACTGGCCGGGTTGCTCCCACACGCAAAACGTTGGTCCGGCGCGGCCGCTGCTCCGACCGGCGCCGGTCCGGCCGCGCCACCCATGAGGCCTCGCGCGCTGAACCACGTCGGCAGGGCTGCCAGCACCGGAAAGGGCCGTTCGGCGGGGCCACGGGCAAGAACGGCGGGGCACCAGCCGGACCCGTGGGCACACCGCGCGTGCGGTGAGGGTGACGCGCCCCCGGCGTGTGCCGCGACGACGTTGCCGAGCCGCATCGCCGTGATAAGGTTCGTTGTCGTCACTGGGGCCGGCATTCCAAGGTGTGCCATGACCCGTCGTTTCACCCGCACCGCGCTCTATGACCTCGTGTGGTCGGAACCGCTCTCCACCCTGGCGCCGCGCTTCGGCATATCGGGCGTGGCGCTTGCCAAGGCGTGCCGCGCGGCCGGCATCCCGGTCCCCGAGCGGGACCGCTGGGCCCGCAAGCGCGCCGACAAGCCGGTGCGCCACCGCCCGCTGCCCCCGCGAGCCCCAGGCGCGCCCGACAGCGTTGTGCTCGGCGGGGGGCGCTGGACGGGCTGGAGCACGAGCGACGACCGCTCGGCCCCGCTCCCGCCACCGCCGGTGTTTGAGGAGGATGTTCCGGCGCTGACCGCGCGCGTGTAGGCGATGCTGGACAAGGTCAGCGTTCCGCGCGCCCTCGACCGTCCGCATCGGCTGATCGCGGCGCTGCTGGCCGCAGACGAGGCGCGGCGGGAGAAGCGGGCGCGGGCCGCCGACCCGTCCGCCCTGGACGCCTCCACGTTCGACACGCCGATCGAGCGGCGGCGGCTGCGCATCCTCAACTGCCTGTTCCTGGCGCTAGAGCGGGCCGGCGGCAAACCGAGCCTGAACCGTGACGGACGCGACGTGCGCGTCGAGGTTGGCCAGTCCTCGGTCCCCATTGTCCTCGAACGCATCGCGGCGAGCCCGCGGACGAGGCCATGCTCCCCCACCCCGAGGACAACCGCGAGGCTGGAGTTGACGATCGCGGGCGACGGCGGATCAGGCCACGTGTGGCGGAACGCCGACGGCACCCCAATCGAGGCCCACGCGGGCCCCATCGCCGCTGCCATCGTCTTCGAGGGCGAAGTGCGCCACCGCCGCAGCGCCGAGCGCCTTCACGCCTGGCTCGTCGAGCGTCGGGCCGAGCGGGAAAAGGCGTAGCAGCGGCGTCAGGAGGAAGCCGAGCGCCGCGAGCGGGACCGGCAGGCCGCGGAGCAACGGGCGTGCGTCGAGCGCCTGCTGGGCGACGCCGCCGCGCACCGGCAGGCTGGTGAGATCCGCTCCTATGTCGCGGCCGTCCGGGCCGCCGTGGTGCATAAGGGACGGCCCCTGTTGACAGGTCGCCTCGAAGCCTGGGCGGAGTGGGCATTGACCGAGGCTGACCGCATTGATCCCCTGACCACGGGCGGGAGTTCCCGCGGAGCGACGAGCCATCGTGAGAGTTGGCCCACAAGAAACGCCCCAGACAATTTTGTGAAAGATCTTGTAAACTTGTTAATTACTCGATGTGCATCTGGGTTCTATTGCCAAGCATGCAAATTCCACCGGAATCTGGCTACTGCAAGCAAAATGGCACAAAATCTCAGGCCGTCATATAGGGCATGAATTTCGTATTTTTTTAAACTTAGGTGTCATTTCTAGGAAATATCTTAGTTTCATCTTTGCCGTTATCCAAAAGAATCGTTGCTCTCGGATAATTATCGCAAGCAGTATAAAGTAGTTGCCCTGTCAGAAACCACAAAGACCAGCGCACAGAGGCTTTCATTTGAGGAGGACGCCATGAGTACTCAAGACCTAATGCATAGCACCGCATCAAAGATTAAATTCCGGCCATATGGGCAAACCGACGACATTGAAAAATCCTTGGCAGAATGGATATCAGAAGATGTTTTTCCCGGCCGGCATGGCAAGCCGGAAATTTCAAAGGCAATGTTCAGTAAGCAATATCTTTTTATCGGAGACAAATCATTACAGAACATAATCGTGATTCCTTCGAATCAGGCGGATTATCCAAACTTTTATATTGTGCATCTCGAAAGCACCGACAATCCTTCCGTTATAGGAGACAACATGCTCTCTCGACCTATGATTTACATACACAAAAACTGGACCATAGATGGAGCCATCGTTTTGTCATCAGTCATTGATGAAATTCCCGTTTACTATATATGGGCCGATGGAGCCTATGTCGAACACCGACCAGGGTAAATTGTAGAAAACTTACTGATACTCTACTTTCGCACAAATATTCCGACCTATGGTTTTTCTCAATCCAACTCCTCTCTAGTGATCCTGCAATTTCTTCTCGCGTATTCTCTGCATTCTTGAAGCGAATTCGGCCCGAAAACTTCACTTTTCCCCGCAACAAGCCTATAATATCGCATTATATCACATGCACTGTGAGGCGATTTTGAATCGATCGTCTCACAAAAGACTGAGAATTGGATGGCCTCAAGGTGCGCATCTTCATTTAGGCTTTTCCCGTCCCCCTCTTCCATCATTACACCTCCTCACCATTCTAACTTTGCAACAGATTTCATCACAACGAATAGCAGATAGAAAGGTCTCTCAAAACACTTCAAAAGGCGTATTCCTAGAAGCGCGATAACAACGCTCTTATGTATAGTAACGTATCTTCATGTATCCCGTCCTATTGAAACAAAATAGATGCATCGCATCATGGTTGTTTTCTAAACTAAAACCGGGCATCCTGCATCAAATGGAGTGAAAGATGGAAAATGCAGATTCTGCTGTGTCCAACTATTTTCCTGGAAACTCCTCTCCTATATCGACCCATCCCACACCACCAAACGAGTCTTGGGAAGGTGCGCGGGTAGTCAGCCGTTTTGAGCGAGTAAACGGCTTTGACAATGAACGCGCTCTAGCTGAAACGATATTAGGAGGCATCGATCTAAGTAAGTGGGATGACGCCCCACATATATCTAAAAGGATGGAGGAAAACTCCGGACCGGAAAGCGTATGCGGAAGAGACGATAGAGCTATTATTGAAAACACAAAAGACTTTCCCTGGAGAGCTATAGCTCAGATACTTATAACATTTCGAAATAGCTCCGGTAATCCGGTGCGCTTCATAGGAACTGGCTGGTTTATTAGCCAAAGGACCGTAGCAACATGTGGGCACTGCGTTTACGATCGTCAATATGGGTGGGCCCAGAGTATTATGGTAGTACCTGGCCGGAATGGTAACAGCACACCATACGGAGGGCTGTCGTCAGAGAATTTTTGGAGCGTGAATGGCTGGACTAAAGATCAAGATCCGGAATACGATTACGGTGCAATTGTACTGCCAAGCGATAGCTTAGGCAAGCAAACAGGGTACTTCGGATTTGATTCCCTTCCTGATAACATTCTGAAAGGATCTGCGATTAACACATCGGGGTACCCGGGAGATAAAACGACAGGAACCCAGTGGTTCAATGCAGGAGGGGTAACATCACTTAACATGAAGAAAATATTTTATATGGTAGATAGTATGGGTGGACAAAGCGGCTCACCAACTTGGCATAGGCAGGAAAACAATAATGTTTTGTCCGTTGGTATTCACGGATACGGCGGATGCCCAAATAGTGCGGCACGCATAAACAAAGAGGTTAAGGATAACCTCATTAAGTGGCGGTAAAACAAAAGCCAAGACCCTGGATACGATGAGGTGATATTTGGCCATTCCTTAGCGCTCCAAGCCAGCCCTTTGGGCGAGGCTCCACCAGTTCCCCAGGGCCATGCAGTTCTCATAAGGCGCCGAGGGCAAGCAACCGATCCAGGCTGAGAGTGGTAGTGTAGAGGGCTTGGCGGATGTACTCGACGCCGTTGGCGCGCGTGTCCAGCACCGGCAAATCGCCGGCCAGCATCGCGCGCCCGCCAGCGTGGCCCTTGGTCGCATGGCGGCACCCCTCATACGGCCGGCGTATGAAGGCTTCCATTGAGGTCGTGCCGCTCCACCTGATTTGGCATGGGCAGCAAGGTTCACCTGGTTCATCACCTTGACGCCGATGAGTTGCATCGGCTGTACAAGGCCGCGACGGATGCGACGGAGCGGACGCATCTGCAAATCATCTGGCTGCTGACCAGCGGGCGCTCGGCCCAGTTCGTGGCCGAGGTGACGGGCTACACGCCGCGCTGGGTCAGCGTCATCGTGGGACGCTATAACGAGGCCGGGGGTGCGGGGCTGGGCGACCAGCGCCAGTTCAACCCCGGCTCTCGGCGGATGCGGGGCATCCGCCTGCCGCCGCAAGGGACGCCAGACCGCTGCTCGACGCAAGCCAACAGCGCCGCCTGAGGGATAGCCTGGACGATCCACCGCCCGACCGCGGCTTGTGGACGGGCCGCTCGGTCGCCCAGTGGATCGCCGGCATGATCGGGCGTCTCGTCTCACCCCGGCGCGGCACCGACTATCTGGGCCGGCTCGGCTTTACCCGCCAAGTGCCGCGTCCCCGCCACGCCGAAGCCGATGCCTTGGCCCAGGAGGTCTTCAAAGCGCGGTTCCGCCGCCGTGTGCAGGCGCTCCAGCAGGAGGACCCGGACATACCCTTGGAGGTGTGGGCGATGGACGAGCACCGCGTCGGGTTGAAGCCGGTGCTCCGCCGGGTGTGGGCGCCGTGCGGTTGCCGCCCCGTGGCGCGCGGCCACCAGCGCTTCGAGTGGATGTATCTCGCGGGCTTAGTGGTGCATCCACTAAATCCGTGAAAGAACTGGAACAGCGGCGACGCCGAGCCGGCGCGGTGGCCGATGGCGTCGCCGGCGGCCCCAGATGAAGGGATGCTTGTGCTGATTCCAGTAGGCGGTCGCCCGCTCAATGGCCTGTGCGATCTCGGCCCAGGTCTCGAAGCGGCGGCCCTTCAGCGCCAGCGAGCGCAGGATTTTCCACCAGGGCTCGATCAGGTTCAGATACGCGGCGTATTTAGGTTGGAAGACGAATTCCTAGCGTGGATGCAGCAGGCTGAACAGCAGCACGTCCGGCGCGCTGTGGGTGTTGAGGTTGTCGACAACGGCGTAGATGCGCTCAGTCGCCGGGGTGATCCAAGCCTCGACGGCGCTCAGGAAGTCCACCCAGTTGGTCGTGGTGCGGTGATGGTAGCTCTGCGCGAGCGCCGCGCCCGTGGCCGGCTGAAACGCACCGAAGACGTAGCCGGCCACGTCGCGGCGGCCATAGTCGATCTCCTGCCGGGCGCGCTCGGCCTTCGGAGCGGCCGGTCGGACGAGTTGCTGGCCCGGATGGCTGGTGGCTTTCTGCGGCCCCATCTCGTCCAGGCAGACGACTACGCTGCCGGCCGGTGGCGCCGTGTAGAGCTGCTCGATGGCCCCCTTTTTGGGGCGAAGTCGGGATCGACCCGCACGCCGAACCCCGTCTCGTCCTGACGCCACTTCAGGCCTTCGCGGATGAAGATCTCGCTGATGCGGCTGCGGCGCATAGCGATCCCCTGCTCGCTCAGATAGCTCACCAAGCGATCCAGCGTCCAGGCCGCAAAGGGCAGGCCCAGCTCGGACGGGCGGGTCAAGGCCGCGGCGATGACGGCGCTGCGCTGCTCGGCCGAGTAGGTCGGCGGTCGCCCGGTGCGCACATCCTCCTTCAGCCCGTCCAGGCCACGGGCGTTGAAGCGGTTCAGCCAGTAGCGCACCGTGTTGCCGCACAGGTCCATGCGGGTCGCAATCCGCTCCGCCTTCAGACCGCCCATGGCATGCACGATGATCTGAGCGCGACGAACAAGCCCAGCTCCGAGCGTGTGCGAGCGGGCGATCCGTTGCACGTCCGTCCGCTCGTCATCGCTCAGTTCCCGCAGGTGAAGCGTCATGGCCCGGCTCCTAAGCAGGGCGACATGAGCCGTCAACAGCGGCCGAGCACGACAATCTCAAGCCATTTGCCGGATGCACCACTTAGTGCGGCCGAGCACCGGACAGGTGATTTGGTTCCTCGCCGATGGCCTCGATGCGCCCATGTTCAGTGCCATCCTGGGCGCCTTTGCCCGCGAGGTCGGGGCCGGCCCCACCAAGCGCGTCCTGGTCGTCCTCGATGGCGCAGGCTGGCATGTCGCCGGCACGCTGGAGATCCCGGAGGGCATCACGCTGGAGTTCTTACCCCGGTATTCCCCCGAGTTGCAGCCCGCCGAGCATCTCTGGCCCTTAACGAACGAACCGCTCGCCAACCAGCACTTCAACACTTTGGCTGATCTCGATGACACGCTCGCCGATCATTGCTGCGCCCTGGCCGATGATCCGGACCGTATTCGAGCCGCGACATGGTTCCACTGGTGGCCGCAATTCGCATGACTTCCAAGCAATGGAAGCCTTCAAGCGCCGGCCGTATCACACGCCTGCTTGCACCAACTAGACACCGTTGCCTCCAACACCTCAAAGCGGCGGGCGACCGACGCTTGCGTCTCCCCGCCGGTCTCACACGCACCGTCAAGATGGTGCGGGCGTTGGGATGGATCTGGTCCATGGCCGCTCCTCCTGGCCGGAGCCAAAAAGCCTCAGCGTCGCCGCCGCCAGGGATAATGCCTACCGCGGCCGGTCCATCAACCCTGGCCCTGCCGGGCCGCCGCCGAAGGCGGCTGTGGAGTTGAGCGGCCGTCGCGCGGCGGGTCCTTCTGGCTCGTCATAGCGACAACGGACGGGACTGCGCCGAAAGCTGGCCTACTAAGGCGCAGGGTCCAAACGCCTTTCGATCCACCAGCCATGCTCTTGGATGGCCCAACAGATTCGCGGCGCAGGGGCGCATCACTGGCCCTGAAAATATGGGGAAGGCTCTGGCCCCGCAGCGATGGCGAGCCTTACTCAAAGGCAGACGGCTGTAGGAGGTCGACCAGTCTGTGGTGGTGAGACCCCGTCCAACAGATGGACCTGCGCCGAGATGAAGGAATCACCCATTGTCGCGCTCCCTCGGAGCAGCACGTAGGGCAGACTCTGTTTGTGGTGATCGGCGCTGCAGCCGTCCGGATCGGGCAGGAGAATACGCCATGCAGATGATCGTGGAACGCGGCTGTGCGCTCGATGTACACCTCTCCTCGGTGGTGGCGTGCGCCCTGGTGGGGCCCGCCGATCAACCGCCGCAGCGTCACGAACGGGTGTTCGGCACGACCTATCGAGAACTGGAGGCGCTGCGCGGCTGGCTCAAGGAGTTGGCGGTGACGCATGTGGCCATGGAGAGCACGGGCGTCTACTGGAAGCCGGTTTATGCGGTGCTGGAGTGCGACTTCACGCTGCTCGTGGGCAATGCTCAGCATCTCAAGCAGGTCCCCGGGCGCAAGACCGACCGCAAGGACGCGGCGTGGTTGGCGGAATTGCTGCACCACGGACTGATCCGGCCGAGCTTTGTTCCGCCCCCGGAGATTCGTGAACTGCGCGACTTGGTGCACTACCGGCGTTCTTTGGTGGCGGCCCAGACCAGTGAGCGCAATCGCACTCTGAAGCTGTTGGAGGGCGCCGGCCTCAAGTTGGCCAGCGTGGTCAGCAACGTGTTTGGGGTGTCGGGCATGGCTATGTTGAAGGCGTTGACGACGGGGGACGCGACTCCGGAGACGATTGCCGCTCTGGCGCAAGGACGTCTGCGACGCAAACGCGAGCTCTTGACGGCCGCGGCGGAGCAGCGGTTGGGCGAGCCCCAGCGCTCTATGCTGGGAGTCCAACTGCGCCGCTTGGCCGCGGTCGAGGCGGATATTGCGGACGTAGAGAGCCGGATCACCGAGCGTATGGAGCGGTTTCGCGTCCAGCCGCGGCTGCTGACCACCATCCCCGGCGTGAATGAGCTCACCGCGGCCACCATCATCGCGGAGATCGGGATCGATATGACGTCCTTCGGGAGCGCCTCCCGGTTGGCGGCGTGGGCCGGGGTGTGCCCGGGTAGCTCCGAGAGTGCCGGCAAGAAGAAGACGGTCGCCACCCGCAAAGGCAATCCTCAGCTCAAGGCAGTGCTGGTCAACGCCGCCCTCTCGGCGGCCCGGGTCGGGGGTTCGTATTTCAAGGACAAGTATCACCGCCTGAAGGTCCGCCGCGGCGCCAAACGGGCGGCCGTCGCGATCGCCCACAAGCTGCTGGTCGTGGCATTCCATTTGCTGAGTACGGGCGAACCCTTCCGGGAATTGGGCGAAGGCTTCCTGGACCAACAGGCCCGGCACCGGACGACCCGACGCCTCATCCGGCGCCTCAACCAGCTCGGCTATGAGGTGCAGATCGCCCGCAGAGCGGAAGGCGGCCCTTCGGCCGGCCTCCCTACCTCGGTGGCGGGCAATCTCGTCCGTGCGCCGTGAAACCATTTTCAGGGCAGACCGGGTCCCAACAACGTTCCGCCATCACGCAGCCAGGGCTCATTTAGCACTTCATCACGCCGCCTATTCTACCCGGTAATACGAGCATTTCTCGCCTTCAAAATCGATATACTCGCCACAGCGGCTGTTCGTGTGACCAAACACTTTAGCACCGGTGGCCGTCGCCGCATCGGCCAAGATCATTGCGTGAAGCTTGGTCAGCCCGAAAAAGCCGGGAATGAAGCAAAAGTCTCCCCTCCTGGTGTCACCGTGTGATGCGATCTTCTTCACATTGGAGTATGTCCGCGTCGAGTTGAAGAAGGCGGCGGCGAGTTCGGCGACACGAATGCAGACTCCGTTCGTGCACGTTGTCTCGGGAAGGTTGACCAACACCCGCGTTTTCGAGAGCGCATGGGAGATGAAGTGCGTGCAATCCAGCTCAAACATGCCATCCGGGCAGTCGTTTCCGTCAGCGCACCACTCGGCGCAATAACTAAGAACTTTGGCAAGGCTGAAGGGTAGAACATTCGGTTTACTGCCATCCGACGGGATCAGCAAAAGCTGAGTCGCACGCAGACCGAGAAGTTTCTTGTGGATACGCTTCTCTTCTTCATCCGTCAAGATCCTCGCATTCTGCTCCATCTCCACTTCCTTTCTTCTTGTGAACCGGGAATCAACTATGCTTGCGCATCACAGCGTGTCGATCTCCTGCAGTGGCCGGAGATCATGCGTCGCCTGCGGCAGCTGTCCGCCGCCACTCCGGTCGATCTTAATCAGCGTCGCCCTGATTGGGCTTTGCGGCGGGGCCTCTTCTGGATGGTGCCATTGAAAGTGCGCGCGGCGGCGCACCAGCCCGCGCGCCAGATCGTCGAGCAGCGCCGGGTAGCCGATTGCCGATGGCAACGGCGCGGTGGCAAACAGCGGCACCGTGCCCTTCCCCGTCGTCTCCACTCGCACCAAGGCGAACACCGAGGGAGGTGGGGCGATCACCGGCTGGGCGACGATCGTAACCCGCACCGCAAGGTCGACCTCCCTCATCGTGCCGTTCATGTTGGCAAGACCGGTCACCGCCACCTCGAGCATGTCGCCGGGCCGGAACACGACCGGCTTGGACCAGTCGGGAATTTTCTTCTTATCCGTCTGAAGCGTTTTCCCTGCAACCTGCGCGTTCTCCTGAACCTCGGCGAGTTCGAAGAAGTCGTCGAGCGAAACCGCATAGGGCGTGGACGGTAATGCCCAGTACGAGCCATCGGCCGGCGCCGGCAGCTTACTCTGTCGCAGCGCAAGAAGCACCGGGGCCGGTGCATCCTCGCCGCGGGTCCGACCGGGGATACGCGCGAAACGGACCGGCCGCCCCCACTGCTCGGACGCGTAGCCGTCCTTCGCCTTGAACAATCCGGTTTCGGCCACGAGCTCTCCGAACCCAAACACCACGGGTGCGGACCGGTCGTATTCAGCCCGGTCGGTCGCAAGCAACCATGACGTGCTTTCCACGCGCCGGAGGACCTGCGTGGTCGCGCCCGACAGCGAGCGGTCGTATGACGGGTCGGCGAACACGACGCTCGCCAGGTCGATCGGCAGCGTCGGGCGGTCGGCCGGACGCAGCGGCAATGGCAGCCGCAGCGCCAGCTCGAGCGGCGCCAGCTGGTGCTCGGCGCCTTCCTGCAACTCGCGGCTCTCCGGCCACAGCGCGGAGTGCGGACCATCGGGTGGATAGCGCAAGGTGGCCGCCACCGGCGTGTCGGCGGTCGCCTCCTGCAGCGCGGTCCGCACTGCGGCCCAGTGGACGGACGGGAGCCCGAATTTCAGGCGCAGCACGGCGCCGCCGCCGGGTGCCGGCGCTGGACGCTCGAGCAGTGGCATTGGCGCGGCGACGGCGCCGACGCTGAGCAGCAACGCGCCGATCGCCTCCTTGGTCTTGAACAGCGTCGCCTCGAACAGTGCCTTCAGTTCCTCCGCCGTCGCAGCGCTCGGCGACGTGACCTCGAGCACGATGATGCCATCCCAGGCGGCCCCGATGCGGCCCAGAATCGGCTCGCGCACTCGGATCAGAAAGCTCACTTCCTTATCCCTTCCGTCCGCATCTTTGCCCGTCGCGCGGATCACGCCGGCCGGACCACGCAGCCAGCGGAACGGGGTCGGGAGGCGCGTCGCGGCTTCATCCGGCGGGACCTGGGAGAGTTCGTCCGTGCGGTCATCCCACGCCACGATGGTGCCGCGCCGCCTCGCCGCGTCGGCGATCCGCGGAAAGGCGGTCGAGCGTGGCGCGCGTCCTTGCCGCAGCAGCGTCGGGCCGCTCGCCGCCGGGCGGCCAAAGCGCGCATGCTGCGGATCCAAGGCCTCGCGCCCGTCCGAACCCGTCGTGAGCGGAGCGACGGTTGCATCACGCGTCGCGTGGATGACGCCCGGCCTCAGCCCGATTGTGGCGTGCAGCATGTTCGGTGGCATGAGCGGCAGCACATGGCCGGGCCGGCGTGTGTTCGGCTCACCGCCTTCTGGACGCGACCGCTCGGCCAACACCCGGTCGATCGCCTCTTCGACCGGCATGCGTTGCCGTGTCGGCGCCGGAAGCAGGTGGTAGGCAGCCGGCGCCTCGACGGCATCGATGGCCGGACGCTCGAACACCGGCTTCTCAGCAAATGAGAGGAAGACCGGCTGCGGCGCCGCCACGTCCGGAGCCCTCGGTACGAAGCCGTGGGTGCGCACACGCGCCGACACGCCGGCTGCGGGGGATTGCAGGATGTGTTCCTCGCCGAGCCTTGCGGCCGAACTCGCAAGCGTTCCGATGCCGGCGCCGGAGGGCCAATCGAGGGCGGCGGACGGCAGGATCAGGTCCTCGCGCCGCCGTAGCCTCGATGGCGCAGCGCCGAAATCGTCGGCAACCGGCAGCAGCGGATACAGCGTCCAGCTGTTGTCGACCACATCGGCGCGGTGATCAACTGCGGCAGCCGCGACTGCCAGTGGCTCGGCGTCCTCCTCATAGGCGCGCGCCATGTGCCGCGGTCGCGCGGCCCCATCGGATGCGAACGGCTCGGCTAGCGTAATGCGCAGCACGTGGTTCGCGGTGGTGATGATCAGGCGTGTGCCCGACCGGTCGCAGGGCGCCGACGATGCGGGAGGCGGCGGCACTAGGATAGCGCGGAGCGCCTCGCCACCCGAGTCCTGTGCGGGCAGGATCGTCACGGTGGCAAGCCCCGGCCCGGGCTCCGCCGCCCACAGCCGGCGCAGCGCCGCAATCGTGCGCATCCAGAACGGCGTCTCACCCACGGTGCGGCCTGGCGGCGTAAGGAAGCCCTGTTCGACCGCTATCAAACGCGGCATGCGCCACTCCGTCGCGCTGCGTTCGTTGCGCACCGCGCGCAGCCGGGGTTCCAGCTGGCGATGGATCGACGCTTCACTGTCCGTCCGGAGGATGCCGATCGTGACCGTGCGCCCCGCCGGCGCGACCGCCACGCCCGCCGCGAGATCGATGTCGGGGACCTCCCAGCTCAGCTCCGCGGCGCCGTGTTGCGGGAACCGCAATGCCCGGTCGACCGGGCCGTTCTCGTCTGGCAACGCCCCGGCCAGCACAAGCCACGGGAGCGCCAAGATCAGGCTCTGTTCGGTCCACGGCTGCACCAC
Organism: Azospirillum brasilense; assembly: GCF_007827815.1. Classification (GTDB taxonomy): domain Bacteria; phylum Pseudomonadota; class Alphaproteobacteria; order Azospirillales; family Azospirillaceae; genus Azospirillum; species Azospirillum brasilense_C. The sequence goes on along the minus strand of NZ_VITH01000005.1, from coordinate 448,078 downwards.
GGAGGCGGCCGCCACGGCGGTCACGCGCGTGACGCCGGCACCTGTGACGACCAGCGTGCGGGGCATCGTCGCGCTGGACTGTTCCAGCTCCCTTGAGAGATCGGCAAGACGATCCGCCATCGCCTTGGCCGGGAAGCCCGCGTGCATGACGCTGCGCGGGCCGAGGCCCGGGTGGATCATCTCCTCGGCCGGATCCGGCCGGCCGCCGTCCTTGTCGAAATCGACCACATACCGCGCCGCGAACGCGTAGCCGAGCGCCCCCTTCTCGTCCTTCGCCACCGTGTGCTTCTTATGCTTTTTCACCTCTTCGATGGCATCGCGCTCCCGTACCGCCTCAGCCACCAGCGCGCCGAGGTCCACGATTGCGACGTTGTCGAGGGTCGACCACGCGATGGTCCGGCCGGAGTCATCCTTCAGTGTGTGGTCGACGGTCGCCAGAACGTGCCACGCCCGGTCCAGCACCACCTCGGCCCCGATTCGCTCGAGCAGCTCGACCGGCAGTTCGTGCTCGACCAGCCGGGTCTCAAGCGTGTGGACGAGGCGCGCTGCGTCCTTGAAGGTGATCTTGCGTGACCGGCCGTCGACGTTGCCGATGCCGACGGTCACGCCCGCTCCGGAACGAACCGCGTCCGGTTCGGGCTTCGCGCCGGAAACCGTATAGCCGATCGGCCATCCGATCCGACTCTCCGTCTGCGCAAGCGCCCAGTCGATCAACAGGCGCGAGTGCCAGGCGAGGTCGGCTCTGGCCTTGTCGATCGCGTGCCTGGCGACCAGGCGGCCGCCACGCGCCAGCAGCTCGAAGCGCCCGACGCGCGCCTTCCAGACGGACAGCGGCGCATTGGAATGGTGTTCCGGCTCCTCGAACGAGACGGTGAAGGACAGCCGGCCCTTCGCGTCGCCATTGGCCGCGAAGGGGAGCCCCCGCACGGGCTCACCAGCGAGGGCCACATCGGCCGTCGCTCCCATCAGGACCTTGCGCTCGTGGTCGAGCCGCAGGCTGCTCTGGTGGGACGACGCCGGCCAGTCCAGGCGGCTTCCAAGCCACGCGATCTGGCCGCCGAGTTCCACCTCAAGCACCAGGAAGGGCGAGCCGAGCGGCTGAAACGGTGTCCCACGTTTCGGCACGAGGACGCGAAGGCGCGCGAGTAGCCAAACCGTGGCGGTCGCGCCCGCCTGCTCGATCGGCCAATCGAGCTCCATGGCCTCAAGCGACAGCGCGGTATCGGCGGGGCGTTGCGCGTCCTTCGGCGTCTCCCAGCGGATCCGCCACCGCGAGGACGACACCTCGACCACAGAGCCTCCCGGGATGGGTCGGCGCAGGCCGAGGAGCGGCACGGTGAGCGACGCCGGTCCGAGCGTCAAGGTGGGCAGCGTCGAGTCGTCGAAGGACACGTCGAGCGCGACCGGAATGTCGTCATCGCCGACGGCCGCTCGGCATTCTTGGCCCTGCTGCGCCTTCGCGTCGCCCCATCGGACCTCGGCCTCGATTGCAAACCGAAGCGATTGCGCAGTGTCGGTGATCACGAGACGGGCCCTGCCCTGCGGCGTCGTGGCACGCGCTATTCTGGCGACGCGCCTGACTGCCAGAGTCCCGTCCTTGGGGCCGATCACCAGCCGCACGATGTTGCCGGCTTCGTCATCGCCGTCGAAACCGAACGGGCCGTCGACCGTCTGGCGCCGCAGCGTGATCCGTCCAAGGATGGCGAGCTCGGTCAGGCTGGCTTGGTCGCCTTTGCGTGCGAACTTGACGCTCCACAAGCGCAGCGGGCGGAATCGGAACGGCCCAAGCGGGACATCGAAGCCCGAAGGTTCGACCGTGCTGCCCGCGCCAGCAGGCGCAATCCCGCCGTTCTTCGTGGCATGCTCGAAAAAGCGCCAGCGGTGCGCTGCGGATGGCTGGTTGGTCGGCGCAAAGCCATCGCAAGACGGGCCGAGAGCCGCTTCGAACGGGTCGGACGATCCGTCGAAAACCAGCTCCGTGTCGGTCTCGACCAGCGGAAGATCCGAGAACACGAACCCGTACCGCTGCTCATCGGCAAGCCCCGTTGCCTGGAGCGCCTGGATGAGCGTCGCGGCCTTGCAAGCGGTGCCCTGTGCACGCACGTCCCGCAGCCCAAGCCAACCGTCGGTCCCCAGACGGCACCAGGCCGACCAGGGCTCAAGCGCGATGGCTCCGCCGCGGCTGTCGATCGATTCCCCGTCCTTCGCGCGTGCCGGCGACGCATACCCGACCACCTTGATCTCGCCGTCCGATCCGACGCGCCTGATGGTACCGCCGCTCTCGATCTCGAACGTCCCGCTGAGCCCGGCGAGAGCGTGCGGACCGCTGCGGAAAGTCTCCTCCGGCGGCTCCGCACCTTCGTTCTCAAGCGCATAGGCGCCGAACGGCAAGCCGGCCAGGTCCGACCGAGGGACCTTGTCCACGACGGCGAATCGCGCCCGCCACGTGTAGGGTTCGACCAGGCCGGTCACCGCTGCGGGCTGGCCCTTGGCGTCGTCGGCCGGCACGAAGCCCGTCACGTACGCCGACACCGTGCGGGTCAGGGCCAGCCGGTCCGCGGCATCACGCCATGCGCGCGCAAGACGCTCCGGCTCGAGCGCCGTGACAATGTCCTCGCGCCGGGTTTCGGTCGCGTCGGTACCGGTCGGCACATCGCTGGCACTGCGCGTGTGCGGCAGCGTGACCGACGCAAAGTAGCCATCGAGAATCGGGAGATCGAAGCGCAAAGCTGCCGCGAGGCGCTCCGGCGTCGCCGATTCCTTGCCGAGACGCCGCGGCGTGACCACCACGTCGGGCAGTGTCGGGAGGACCAGGTCGACGGTGGCACGCTCCGGCCACGAGGCGGGCTGCGGGTCCGGATCCCCCGCGAAGGTCCAGGGCCACGCCTCCCACAGCGGCCATCGGTCAATGTTCCTGAGCGCTGGGCGGGCGCTGTCATGCCGGATTTCGAGCGCGACCTCGTATCCGTCCCCCGGCACGCCGTCGGCCCGCGGGGGCCAAGCCTGCGGCAGCAGTCCCCGTGAGAGCGACGGCTCTGGCGAGGACGCCGCCGAGCGCGTCATGTCGATCGCCGCCATGAGCGGAAGGCTCGTCGCGGCCAGCCAAGCGAACGCGCGAGGGCTGCCGGGCTCTACATCAAGCGCGGCTGGCCGCGCCATCGTCAACGTCGCCGGGCTGCATGACGCGTCGCTTGACCAATGATCAAGGGTCATGGGCATCAGCGCGTCCGGCTCCGCGCCAAAGCGCAGCGCGAGGCTGCGTGACGCGGCAGGGCCGCCGCGCAGGGTCGGCACCGCTTCCTCGGCCGATGGGCTGCTGTCTGCCGCCCACAGCAGGCCGTCCAGTTTCCCGCTGGCGCCCGGCGCGGTCACCGTCACGGCTGTCAACTGGCGCTTGCGATCCTTCTCGATCCAGACTGCCTCAGCCGTCAAGCCCCTGGCACTGTCGAGTTCCAGCGCGCGGGGAATATGGGCGGTGCTCACGTCCACCAGGAGCGAGCCCACCAGCACGTTGCCGGTGGCCTGGGCCAACGGCGGGCCCTTTGGCAAGGCATGCTCCCAGTCACGTGGCGGCAGCGGAAACTGCAGCAATCCGCGCTCGACCGGCAGAAACAGGAACGGTGCCTGTTCCTGGCGCATCGCCTTGGCGGCCCGGTACAGGGTGCCCAGCCGGTCCTGCAGTGATTTCCGCTCGATCGAGACCGGCATCGCCTTGGTGGCTGTGACGCTCGCGGTCACGGACGGCAATTTGCCGTTCAGGCCATCGCTCCAGGTGAGTGTCACGCTTGGGCTGTCCACGTCGGCCCCCGTGCCGGCCAGGACGGTCAGGCGCGATTGGGCCTCCGCATCGACGCGCTTGAGCGTGATGAGACGCGCCACGAAATCCGCGGAACTCGGCAGCGCCGCCCCGTCGCGGGCGCCGAAGACGAGTTTTGGATGCACCGTTGCGGGCTTGATCTCGACCGTCAGGCCATCCCCGAAGGTGCCATTGGGTAGGGGCCAGACCAAATCCGGCAACGCGTCACGGGCGTCCGGGCGCAACAGCAGCGGGGATGGCGCCTCGTTCTGGTCGCTTCCGCGCCGTTCGAGGCTTTCGACCAGGGTCGCGAAGGCCCGGCGAATGCGCTCCGCCAGCGCTGTGTCTTCGCAGCCGGCGAGTTCCAGCACGCGACCGCGGTCGGTCTCGACCAGCCGCAAACGGACATTCGCCAGAGTCTTGTCGCCGGCGTCCAGGAAGGGAGCGAATCCCCACAGAGGATTCGGCACCGTCTCGGCGGTGAACTCGATCCCATCAGGCATGAGGTCAAGGGTGACGGTCCGGTTGACGAGCCTCACCGGGACCGTCCCGAAGACACGTCCCTTGGTTGCCGACGCCGCCGTGAACCAAGGATCGCCCCCACCTACACGCTCGGCCGTTACGGAAAGGCGAATGCGCCCATCGGTCAGCCGCACCTCCGGCAGCGCGATCTCGCCGCTCGGCGTTCCGTTGCCACGCCGGTACATCGCCGGTCGCGGCCAGTCGGCCGAGTCATCGCTCCCCCCCGTGCCCCGGAAGGTCGGAACGGCGATCACGCTGCCGTAGACAAAACGGGGGTCGGTGCTGGGCTCCGCCGACGCGTCGGCAAGGCGATACGTCGCCAGCCCCTCCAATCCGAACGAGTCGCCGAACTGCCCGTCGCCGCGAACCAGCAGGTGCAGGAGACGCGGCGTGTGAAACGGAATCGAGTCCGTGGGCGGCGGCAGCTCCGATCCCGGATGCCTGCTGGGCTTCAGCGCGGCCGGCTCAGCGTCCTGCAGCAGAACCCGCACACCGCCGGTCTTGGAGACGACAGGACGGTCGCCACGGCCCGCATAGGCGAGCGACAGGTCGGCGCGCCAGAGGGGGCGGTTCGGGAGGCGTGCGGGTCCGACCACGACCAGATCGCGCAGACGGGTGTAATTGCCCGACATTAGATGTCCTCCTGGCCTGGACGCCGGACGATCACGGCGCGTTGCGGACGGGCGAGACCGTGATAGGCGTCCACGATCATGCGGCGGCCCGGACCGAACAGCTGGTCGGTCGCCGCCTGCCGCAGCAGCGCCATGAACGCCGCCGCGTCGCCGGCGAGCACCTCCGCCGCCTTCGCTTCCAAGCCGGCGAGTTCCTCGGTTTGTGGCGGCTGGTCCAGCACAACGGCCACGATGTCGCCGACGGACACCGATCCGAGCGCTCGCAGCGCGGTCAGCGCCGGGCCGTCGCCGCGGACCGGCACGCGGATGTCGAGGACAGAGGCGGGACCGGTGGCGGGCTGGCTGTCCTCGAGCTGCCCGAGGGCTTCGAGCGCGTCCGCACCGCCCCGCAGTTTCTCCAGCGCAAGGAAGGGCTCGTCGATCGCCTCGATGGTCGGGCGCGCGGCCGTCACCCTCCAGGCGCGGACAAGCGACACCACATCGGGAGCGACGTCGGCGAGAGCGGACGCCGCGCCATCAGTGAGCGGTGCCCGTTCCGCGGCGGCGAGGAGGCGGACAAAGCGCGGCACGCCGCCGTAGCTCCGCTCGTCCGCCGTTCGCTTGCGCGCAACCCAGTGTTGGCGCATCGCCCGCACCAGCGGCACCACGACATTCTCTCTCAGTATCTCGGCATCGGTCGTGATGGTTGCGGCGATGGCCTCGAACTGGGAGCGGATCGCGCGCGCGCAGTCGTCCAGCCGAACGGTCGGCAACGTGAAGGAGGAATGCTCAAGCCTGAGGTCGACGATCCTCCTGGTCTCGGCCGCGGGCCGCGGCAGGCCGGCAACCCAGTCCGCGACCTGCGCGCTGCCCTGAATGCGCGGTCCTTCGCCGGTGAGCATCACCAGATCTGCCAGCTGCGGCCGGATGGCCTCGACGGCGGGAATGACCAGCGCGCCGTAGGCCGCCAAAGCGTCGTCCCAGGCCCTCGCCGCCGCGGCCAGTGCCTCGCGATCCCACAGCAGATTGCCGGCGGCGTCCTGCTTCTGCTTTCCAGAACCGTCGAGAGCCTTCGGGGTATCCCAGGCGACGGTGGCGGCGTTCGACATCGGCGCCGTCAGCCGCCACTTGGAAAACCTACCCGGATTGACCACGAAATCGAAGAAGGGAGCCAGGCGCTCGGCGATCCATTGCCCCTTGCCCGCGACCCACTTGGCCCGTTCGACCGGATCCGGCGGCGGCACCGCCTGGAGCACGGCAAGGAGGGCCAGGTCCCTGGCCCCGTCCACCACGGCATCCTCTGCATGGACCTCGAGCGCCACGTCCATGCGCCAAGCCGCGTCGCTCCTGTCCCACGCCAGGACGGACGGCGCGCTGTCCGTTCTGATCTCCTGCATCGCGCCGGGGACGAACCGCGTGCCGATGACCTGGACAAAATAGAACGGGTCCGTATCGGCGCCTTCGGCCGGCGCCGGCATGATCTCCACCTGCGGCTCCACCACCGCTCCGCCGCCGGCTTCGAAACCGAGCCGGTAGCTCACCCCCGGGTCGATCACGCTGAACAGCAGGGGCGCTTCCTTGGTCTTGCCGAACCAGACGGCGCGTGCCTCGCCGTCCACCCCGTCGATGAAGCGGACGAGCGGCAGGTGCACCGTCACGCGCACGACCGGCTTGTCCTTGTCGTTCACAACACGGTTCGCCTCCCAGCACGGCGGGGAAATGCGCGTCCGGCCCCGGAACGGCGACGGTTCACGCGCTTCGTCCGGGACATCGACTGCAGGCAACCAAGGAAGCGCGAGGGTGTAGCGCGCTTCCTCGAGCGTGGTGCCGACCGTATCCGACACCACCGCGCCGGCCGCCGCGTAAGCCAGGGCATGGATGCGGAACCCGTACGGCAACGCCGTAAACCGCAGCACGTGCGCCCCCGACCACACATCGGGCACACGGTTCTGCAGAGACACGAGCTCCTCGTCCGGCGTTGCCAGCAGGGGTCCCAGGTCGGCAGCCGGCGCCGTGTCCGGCGGTCTTTCGCCCCTGGCAGGCGCCGCACCGAAACCGGCGCCGAAGTCAATTTTTATCCCGTCCGGCAGCGGCAAGCGCTTCGCCCAGGCCACCGCAGCGAATTCCCGCCAGAACCCGACGGCGAGCTCGCGCAGAGCGAGGCCGCCTTCGACACGGCGGTTTGCCTCGCTCAGCACCTCTTCGGGATGGCGCGCCAGCACCAGCTCGAAGGTCCGGCCGGGCCGCAGCACCTCCAGCTTCGGATCGCGGGGATCCTTTTCCGGCGCGTCAAGCCGTCGCGCCGACAGGATGACCGGTGCCGCCACCGGTTCCGTGCGGGGCACGACGGCGTCGGCGAACACGTCGAAGGTGTCGGGTTCTTCGCCCGCGCCGCCGATGCGTTTGTCGAAGGCCCCGACCAGCGTGGGCTTCGCCCGGTCCGGAATGACCGCCTGGGCAATGTTGTCGTAGCGGCCGAACGGCCGGACCACATAGCGCCAGAGGTGGCCGAAGCGGTCCTTCACAGGAAGCAGCACCTCGATCTCGCCACGCGCGCCCGGCGCAACGCGCCAGGGATCGGGACGCGGAATCGTCGCAACCGCCAGAAGCGGCAAAGAACCCCTGCTGGTCTTATCGAGGCGTAGCGCGGGTCCGTGGTCGAGAAAACGCCGCGTCCAGCCCGCGAGCCGTCCGGCGGCCTCTTCCTGCTGTTGCCGCGTGTCCAGCGACGGCGGCGCGAACCCGCACGCCGTGGCATTGGCCAGGAACGCGTCGAGCGGCGGCGCCACTGCCCGGTGGGGCTTCAGCTCGAACTGCACGTCCTTGCCCTGATCGTTCTTGCCAGCGATCTTCGCGCCGAACCCGAGGAGGGCGAGCCTCGGCGCCGGAAGAGGCTTGAACAAGCCGAACGGATCCGGTCCTGGCGTCTTATCCAGCACGTGCGGCAGGTCGATGAACTCGTGCTCGAGCTTGCCGTCCCAATCCCTGCGAAGGGCGTCGATTACGGTTTCGGGAGTCGCGTTGTCCTGGCTGTTGAAGGTGACAACCCGCAGGAGCGCGGCGGTCTTGCCCTTCTCAAGCGCGCCAAGATCGAGTGTTGCCGTGGTCACGGCGGCCTCTTCACCGAGGTGCGTGCGCAACGGTGCCCGGCCGAGCGCGAACACCCGCGGCACCACCGTCCCGCCCGTCACGTCGATCACATCAATCATCGCCCCGCAACCGAGTGTCGTGTCCGGCAAGCGCATCGTTACGGTGTTCTTGCCCGCGGCGATGCTGTTCTCGGGCGTCTTGAGAACCTTCAGCCTGACATAGCGGACCGGCCGGTCGGCGGCCCACGAGCAGCCCTGAGCGCTGGTCGGGAGCTTCAGGCGGTCGGCGACCGGCCGGACCGACAGCTGCACCAGGGCCAGAGATTGATTGTTGACGAAATCCTCGGCTGTGGCACACGTCGCAGCCGGCGTTCCGCCATCGAGCGACGTGATTTCGAACAGGCCAGCGGGGCGGGCCAGCACGTCGACGAAGGGAGCCCCGATTTCCGGCAACGCGGACGCATAGGCAGCGAGCACCGTCTGGTAGGTCTCCCTCACGTGCTGCAGGAGCCTCGCGCCGACCGCATAAGCCCCCTCGGCGGTGTCGAACAGCCGCAGCGAGACCGCGAGCCCGAAGCTCCTGAGCACGCCCCAGCCGTACGGATCGCGCTCGGGAGGCACCTCATCCATGTACCCGTTCAGCGTCTTGGCCTTGACCGCTGGTGGTGCCTCGATCATCGGCTCGTAGCGCCGATAAAGGGGCATCTCTGTGTTGTCGAAGCGTAGCCTTTCGACCAGGTCGGCCAGGACCGCATGCCGCAGCCCGACGAGCTCAAGCCCGATGGTGGTAGACGCGATAACGAACTCCTCCTCGCGCTCCGCCAGCTTGCGTATCTTGAGTGCCTCGAGCCGCAGCTTGACACCGCCGAACGCCGTTGCCGTCGTGGCGAGGAGGGCGTCGGCCGGGTCCGGCCTCGGATGAGATGGGGGGTCTCCCTGCTCCGAACGGTCGCGGCACCAGGTCAGGTCGTGCAGCACCCGCCGGATCTGGTCGGGCGACAGCGGACCAGAGGGAGCCGCTACGGTGAGCGGGGCGGCGCACGCCTCGTCGCGCCCGTCCACCAGCCCAGTTGCGCACAGCATGGGCGACTGGGCGGCGGCCGGCCAGCCTTCCAACGTGATGCGCAGCCGGACTGGCATGCCGTTCGCGAACAGCGCGTCGATCAACTCGTCCGGCGGATTGGGCAATAGGAAACGGCGCACGAGGCGGTTCGGCCACAGCAAAATGCTCTCGGCGCCCGACAGGAACGGGTGGCGCCGCGCGCCACCCGGTGGCCGCGTCGCGGCATCCCGGCCTGCGAGCCTCAGCGTCTCGCTTGGATAGAGTGCCTCGACCTTCGCCAAGTCACCGGTCTCCGCCGGCTCTACGCCGCGCAGCCGCCGTGGCAGCAGTTGCACACGCCCGAGGTGAAGTGCCTGACGTGTGCACTCGGCCGCCTTGTCGCGCCGGAACGCTGCCTGCCTTTTCTCAAAGTCGCTATCGGATTCCTCCCGCAGGCGCTTGGGCGCAACCAGGCTGCGCGAAAGGGCGTCCAGATCGATGCTGAAGATGTCATAGCCGCCGATCAGGGCGGACAGAGCGTCGGGATCGACGATCCCGCCGGGCGCTTCGGTCAAAGCGAGCGTGTCCGGCCGCGCATTGAAGACCAGCCGCGTCGCAACGCGGCGCTCGCCGTCGCGCAGCAGAACCGTGCTTGTCGCTGCCTTGTCCCCCAGGAGATCATCGAGCGTGGCGCCCGGCGCAGGATGGCGCACCAGCAGCCGCCCGGCGTGCATTTTCGCGTCCGCGAAGCCGATCGGCGCAAAGCGCACGTCAAGCGGATGCTCGAACACTTCGATGACGGTTTCCACATCGGGCACGCGGGCACCGGCCATCTGGCCGCTGTTGAGCTTGGGTTCGGGTCGGTTGATCCGCAGGAGCAGGTCGGCCGTAGTCCAGTCCGCCGCCGGTGGCTTGTCTCTATCGTCCCATGCGGGCCGGACCTGCGCTGCGGGCCGGACATGAGCACGGATTCCTCGTGCTTGCGGCTCGGCGTCGACCCCGAGCGCAGCGAGCAGCTTCTCCCAGGCCTGCCCGGTCGCGCCACCCACCCGCTTGACCTCGTAGAAGAGCGGGTCAAGCTCCATGTAGCCGTCGCGTTCCCCCTGCTTCGCCACGCGCCAGACAATCCGCACATGGTGCGGATTGCCCTCGTTCACCGGCCCCGTGCGCGCGAGCACGACGTCGGTCTCGTTCGGCCTAGTCCCGGCGCGAGCTCCAGGGGGCGTCGGCCGGCGCAGCGCGTCGGTGAGCGCATCCACGCCGTACAGCCCGGCGGACACGGCTCTCTCGCCCCACAGGCGCAGCTCGATCTCCCGGTAGCGCTCCTCGTCCCTGGCGGCGATCCAGGCCGCACCGGCGTGCCGTTTCTCGGCCGCATCGAGCAGCGCGTCCTCGAGAAACAGCGTGAGCACCGGCGCCTGGTCCGGGGGGGCACGGCGCCGGGTCCAGGCATCGTCGACCTTGGCGAACTGATACGAGGGCAGTCCCTCGTACGCGAAGACGAGCGTGGCGCGCCGGAACGCCGCGACGGCTTCCAGGGGCCGCTCGATGGTTGCCACCACAATTTCGGGGTCGGAGTGCGTGCCAGCGAGGTCGACCGCGACCACGGTGTATTCAACGCGGACGGATAGAACGTTGCGGCCGATGGCGGTGTCCCATGCCGTGCGTCGGCTCGGCGGTGTCCCACTGCCCGCCCCGTCCGGCGCCGGCAGCGTGAGCGCGCGCCGCAGCTCGTCGGAAAGGTCCTGAAGGTCGTCAACGAACTGATAGGCGGGACGCAGGATGGTCCACGTGAGCGTGCCGTTCATATCCCGTGCCGCGATCGGCGCCCCCGTCTTTACGGTCAGTTGGCGCGGCGGCGGGGCGGGGCGCTCGGGAAGGAGGATGCGTCGGCGGATCACGTAGTGCTTAAGGTGATATTCGGGATCCTCGTAGATGCCGGCCGAGGCGCCCCACCCTGGCTCCAGGTCCCAGTTCAGCACGATCGAGGCGCCGGTCTGCACCGCGGTCGCATCGGCGAGCCGCGGTGGCGCGCGGTGGAAATGCCGCTCGACCGGGTTATAAAGGCGCACGGAGCCTGGGTTCGTCGCACCCGACGCTTTGATCCTCATCCGCAGGAGGGGAGGATCGGATGCGGCTCCCGGCCGTATCAGTTTGCCAAGGGCCTTCTCTCCGATCACAAACGTCAGGCCAAAGTCACGCGCATCAAGCCCCTGGCCAACCGAGGTCCAGGCGGCATCCAACGCCCCACCGGCTTCCGCGAGCCGCGACGCCGTCTCGCAGACCGTGGCGATGAAGGCGGAGCGGCGCTCCTCGACCGCGGCACTGGCCGCCTCAACGGCGGCCAGTTGCCCGCGGTCGCGGGATGCATCGCCCAGCACCCGCGCGGCTTCGGCCGCATCCGCCGGAAGTGCCATTCGCTGCCTGTTGAACGGCCGGTGCCGCGGCTGCGTGAGCGCGCCGTTTTTGTTCTTGGCCAGGAACGCGCTTTGGAGCAGATCCTGCAGCCGCAGCACGGCGTCGCCTTCCTTGGCCAGCACCTTTTGCCAGGCAACGGCCGCGCCATTGTCTCCACGCGTCATTCGGACCGGCGGCCGCAGCTCACCTTTCTCCGACGTTCCGAGCCAACAGAAAAGACCGACCTCCTCATCCAGCGTGACAGCATAGCTGCCCGTTGAGGGCTCCCCTTGCGGCCTCGGAGCGACGTAGAACGTGCCGGCTCCCGGGTCGATGTCTTGGAACGGCGGGGCTGCGTCACCGCCCTTCGCCGGCACAGCCGCCGCAATTTTCGCTTCGGGACCCGGCGTATGATCGCGCGGCACGATCTGGAGCAGATAGAAGGTCGTTTCCTCATCCTCCCCGGCACCGGCATCGGCGTCCGGCAGAGCCACCCGCGTCGGATAGATGATCGCCCAGTACTGCGTGTCGCCCACCGGATCACCCACCGGCTCAACCGCGGGTTCGGGCTTAGTTCCGGGTGGCAGCGGCGGGGCAACGGTGTCCCGCCGTTCGGCCTCGCGCTGGATGGACGCGTCACCGGCCTCGAGCGTGCGTTTCCGGTCGGCCGCCGGCTGCGGGGCCGGAACCCCCCTTTCCGGGTCCGGATAGCTCGCGCCGAGTCCCAGTTGCATGAAACGCGCGACACGGGCGCGCGCCTGGTCAAGCAGGCCGTCGTTGAACGTTAGGCCAACGCCGATCCGCAGCGTACGGCCGAACGCGCCCACCCCGATCGAGGCCGTCAGCCGTCCGCCGATGATCGGCGTGCGCGCCGCAAGCACCAACTCGACGCCAACCGAGACCGTAAGCGACAAGGAGAAGCCGGCTTCGAGCCGGATCTCGTGTTTCCAAATCGTAAACGAGACCCACACCCGCACGTCGAACCGGATGGTCACGTCGATCTGCAAGGCACCGTAATAGAAGCTCTCGGAAAACTTCCTGGCCGAGATGTAGGTGATCAGCTTGCCGTCAAGGGCAAACTGCGCCAGCGCGTCGGCGGACGCCCCGAGCGACTCGCCGCCGACCCGCCCGGAGAATTTCGCGAATCCATGCGCTCGGAAGGCGAGGCCCGTGAGGTAGCTGAGATCCTCGATGCGCATCACCATCCCGCCGTCGCACACGATCTCGAAATTGCCGTTGTCGTCGCGCAGCGTGAAGCCGAGTTCATAAGGCCAGCCAAACTCGTGGTGGTAAACCGTCTCGTCGATGTAGAGCGTGGAGCTCCAGCGCAATGCTCCGAAAGCGGCGCGCAGCGGCGCGGGTAGCGGCGGGTGGTTGCCGATATGGCCATCGGGATCGCCGATGAAGCGCCCGAGAAACTGCTTGCGCGGCACCGAGATGTAAAGATAGCCACGCAGGCTCGGCTTGCTTTGCCAGTCCTCCCCACGGCCATCGACCCAGTCCGCATAGTTCACGCAGATCCAGGCGCGCGCTGCCATCAGGAAGGTAAGGTCGGAGCGCAGCGCCGCCACCACGTCGAACAGCACATAGTTTGCCGGCTTCTTCTCGTCCGGGACATCGCGCGGATTTTCCCGCATGTCGTCGTAAGTCCCGGGTGGCGACATGCTCTGCGTCGTGAACAGGGCTCGCATCGCCAGGGTCAGGCGGTCGCCCTCCGCTTCGGGCTCCCAGGCACGCACGTCGTGCAGTTGGCCCTGCCGCTTGGACACCTCGTCGAGCACGCGCACCAGTTCGCGCGGCGTCGAGACCTGATCGGCTTGCGCCAAGCCTGCGAAGGTGTAGCGGAAGCCGAACCCGAATCCCGCCTCGCGCAGGTAGATCGTGCCGATCGGCGTCGGGATTGGCTGCGAGATGCGCGCGAGTTCGCCGTAGACGAAGAAGGCGTGCCGGAGTTCGTCTCGGTGCCGCAGTTCGAGGAACCCGGCCGAGGCGGTCATGTCTGGCCACCCCGAGATCGCGAGCTGCGCGGAAGCGAGGAAGCCGTTCGCGGTGACGTTGGCCGGCAGCACGTCCGGGCGGAAGATCGACGGCAGCTTGTCGTCCACGGCAATTGCGGTGCCGCTGATGCGCGCCATGCTCCCGAGGCTAAGCGCCAAGCCGAGGCCGTCGAGGCGCACGCGCGGCAGGAATCCGCCGGGCCTCGGCGGCGCCAGCCACAGCTGGTGAAAGTCGAACTTCATGCTCGGGACGTCGCCGAACTTGGCGAACCTGATCTGTCCTGAGATGGACAGGGCTGGATCGTCGTCGAACGCCGGAGACGCCGGATGGAACCCGATCCCCCGCAACTCGAACCCGAACAGGTCAAAGATCGACGTGCGCAACGCCGGCTCGATCGGCACTTGGAACTCGATGTGACGCGCGAGCACGCGTGGATCGCCCGCCAGGGGGGTCTGGTGGAGGACGATCTTGGTACGCGACAGGTTCTTCAACAGGCCGGACTCGAACTCGCCCGGGCGCGGGGCGAACTCGGCCGAGCCGGTGAGCGTGAAATAGAAGTGCGTGCCCTCGGCGCGCACGAACTGGAAGCCGACGTTGGTGAGCGTGAAGCGGAACCGCGTCGCCTCGCAGACGATCGGATCCGCCGCGCGGTCCACATCGCCGGTTGCGCTCACGACGGTAAGCGCGCCGCCTTGATCGCGGCCGAAGGCGATTGCCACGTCCGCATAGGCCTCGCCGATGAGCGCCGGCGGAAGCTGACCGGTGCCCTGGATCGAGAACGACTGGAGCTCGGTGCGCTTGACCGAGAGTGCGCCGCCCTTGAAGCGGAACGCCGTGTCAACACCGGCGAGGGTCACCGGCTCGGCCGGATCGATTTCAGCCTTGAGATCGACGCCGTCGCGCGAGACCACCAGATTGTCCGCCCTGAACACCAGCCCTCGCCCGCGCGCCGCCACCTGCCGGTAGGCGAGCTCGACGCGCGCTTGATCCGACAGAACGAGCCGGGCGTCGCCGTCCGAAAAGTCGAGCGTGAATTGCTCAAATTCGCCGTTGCCGCCGTTGCGGCTTTTGATCGTTGCTTCTAGGCCGAGGAAGGGCTGGGTGCGCTCCGCGCCGCGGACCGCCAGCTTCTTGTCGGTTAGCAGCCGCGCATGGAGTGTTGAGAGGTTGAGCTCAAGGCTAAGCGTGGCCTCACTCGTGAGATCAGCCAACCGGATCTCGATGTCGATGTCGAGCCGGGCCTTGTCCTGGGCGAGCACCGGGGGCGTGAGCTTTTTCACCTTCACATATTGCTGCAGACGGTCGAGCAGCGTGCCGTTACCCGCACCGTGCGCTGGCGCCTTGCTCTTCTTGAGGAATGGAAGGAAACCGGACGCCTTGTCGGCCACCTTGTCCACGTTGAGCGCGACCGTGGCGCTAAAGTCCTCATCCGACCAATCCTCCACGAACTGGAAACCACCGAACGCCAAGCTGACGCGCTGATCAACTTTACGCCGGGTTACCACGACATCCCCGGAGCCCTTCGGACCGGCGAGCTTGCGGAAGAACACCGGTCCGCGTTCAGACAGTTGGACGAGGACGAGCGCCGGCGACGCGCTGCCACTCGGCACGGGTAGGACCTTGGCGGTCACCTTGACGAGAGGCGAGTCCGGCTTCGTGCCGTCCGCATCGGTGTCGGGCGCCGCCTCGGTGGGTTGCTCGCCACCCGTTGTAGTATCCAGCCAGAGATCGGTCGAAATGACGGCCGACGGCTCGGCGACCACGGGGATGAGGAGCACGGCGCTCCACTTGTCACGCATGTCGAAGAGCAACGCCGGCAGAAGCCCCGCGGCAAGCTCGACCTGAAAGCCGAGGAATTCCGCGGAAAGGCTCTTGGTTTCACCCTCGCGCGTGATCGGCGCGAGCATGATCTGGCGGACGGCCAACGTCTTCGGCTCCAACCGAATCTCGAAGGTGAAGCCGACGGCGAGGCCGGGTTGGCCAGGGGTGGAAAGGAGACCGCGCAGCTTTCGAACGAGGTCTCCGATGAAGTCAGCCACCGCCTTGGCCATGCCAGCAAGCGCCTGCCCGAGCGCGCCCGCCTGCTTGGCGATCCACGTGACGATGGCCGACAAGAGGCGCTCAAGCCGGTCGACCAGGGGGGCGAGGTCCGAATTGGGGATTCCGTCCGGCAGGTCAGGCAAGCCGGGCTGGTTGAAATGGATTTCGGAGAGATAGCGCCACAGCCTCTCGGCGCCCTGCTCAATGGCCTCGGCGGCGAGGCCGATCAGCTTCACCGGATACGGCTCGATGAGCTGCAGGTCCGTAAGCCTGAAGCCCGGATCAAGGCGACCGCTTCCGTCGCTTCCAAGCGTACCTATCGCCTTGGCCTTGAGGGCGAGGACAACCTCCGGATCCTCCTTGGCGCGGATTTCGATACGGCCGATGTCATGGGTGAGCGTGAAGGTTAGGAGGGGCGTCGTGTCGCCGGCCGTCTTGACGAACTCGAAGTCGAAGGAGAGCATCATGGCGGAAAGGCGCACGGTGACCGGACCGGTCAGGCGCTCGTCGATCGTCCAGCCCGGAAGCGTCTTGGTAAAGTTGTTCGCGTCGCCGAGCGTTCCGGAGACCTCGAAGGCGCTGCCCGATCCGGGGATGGTGATCGCAAAGCCGGTCACCTTCGCCACGGCATGCTCGGGTTCCCCCGGCAGCGCGATGACGAGTTCGCCCACGCCGGCTGTCATCGTTGCCAGCGCCAGCGACGGGTCCCCGCCGGCATCGGTCACGTCTACGGTGAATTTCGGCGGTGTCGTCCATTTGACCGCCACGCCGAAACCGGGCAGCGGCATATGGAATGGCTTGAGCGTCGGTCCGATCAACGCCCAGGTCGACTGTATCGCTTTACCGAGGTCGGAAAAGTTGAGATGAGGCAGTCGCATCCGCGGCAGATCGAAGCGCAGATCCGGCAACTGCGGATCGTGCACGTCGGCAAGGATCTCCGTCAATCCAGCCCCGTCGAGCTCGAGCCGCAGGGTTAGCGCGGCAGCGATTTTACGATCATAGAGTGAGAGCTGCGCATCGGCGGTTGCGGTAGCCCTGAACACCGGCCGGTCGTCCACACGCTCTTCCGGTGGCAACAGGCTGGGTGGGTGAAGCTCGACGGTGTAGCGCCCGAGAACTGACGCGCCGAACCGGCGGATGCCGAAAAAGTCGCTGTCGGTGCCGAAGCCGAACGCGCCGCTGACCGTCACCTCGTAGCGGGACAGAGCGCGCCGCACATCTTCGACCGCCGCCTGGATTTTTCGGCGCATGTCCGCGGCGATGCTGTCGAGCTCGCTCTGGATCTGCTGCCATGGTTTGATCCGCTGGGTGCCGAAGCCCGCGTCCGGATCGTCCTCGTTCACCGGCTCGAACAAGCGCGCGTCGAGCTTGGAGTCGCTCAGCGTCTCCGGCAGCGGCAGTCTGCGTGTAACATCGAGAGCAGCCCCGTCGAGCGGACTGTCGTAGCCGTCGGCCTTTTGCAGCTTGCCTCGGGCCACTATCGAGAGCCCGCGGATGGCGTAGGAGGCGGCGCCGTCTTCCTCGACAGCCGCTGCCGACAGCGATAACGCGAGATCGACAGCGCCGAGCCGACGGTGCCACAGGACGATTTTTTCCGCTTCCACGTCCCCCTCCGCGCAGCCGGCCGGATGCCATCATTCTTGGCAGCGTTGCGAGAACGGCCGAGGCCGGCACTACCCACCGCAACTTGACCCTGCCGAATCAGAACATTGATGCAATAGACGTATTAGGCATCACAGACGCGCTCTGGCAAAGGCGCAGCAATCACGCAGCTATTTCGCTCGCGAAATCACGAATTTAGGGCCGTTTGTAGAAGCCGCCTCCACTTGCCAGAAAAAGCACATGCGTCTTCAACGCCCGTTCGAGTTGAAGCCAACGGCGGACGATGCTTTAGGCGAACCGCTTCGGGCTGTGAAACGCACCAGGCTCTTCATTGATCATTCGACTTCACAAAAATCATCTAATAATATCTGTGCAATCTCTCGCTGCCCCAAGATCCGTTATGACATACTTCTTCGACCACCCAGGCAACCGCCAACAAATGATCCATCACCCATGTCGAACAAGGGGCCGCTGGCGCCTGCGAACGCTATGGCTGTTATTGTATTACTTTGAAATTAGTGCAGAACGGAAGGGCAAGCCATAAAAAAGCCATGGAAGCTTGCCCCGGACATCAAGGCGTCGCCGCTCCGAACATTCTTAGAAGGCCAGAGCGCTTTACCTTATCAAAGAGTGATTTTCCGAACAATCACAAGCATCTTACGCATCAAAAAGAACATCGTCAACTATCAATCAGCACGTATAGATGTTGTCACCAGCGATAATATACTCTTTTATGAGGAGCGTGGGCCTCTTTGATATGAAAATCCATAATTATTATTAGGATGATCGACGGATGTAGTGGTAAGCCCCCGCACCACCCAAAATGACAACAATATACCATCGAAAAATATACTGGATCTACATGAGGCGCTGATAATGATCTTTGTCTAACCCGAAAGAAAAAAGGCTCGTGCGATCGCTGCGGTGGAGCATCAACCCCTGCAGCCCGCGATGGATGGCACTGCGCACCATTCGATCACGCTCGACCTTGCCTCTCGAACTTGTCACACATAGCCCCCGGGATCGGCCAGCCACAGCCACGGCGGCACACCGCCACACAGTCTTGCACTGCGGAAATCTCCGCATCACCAACACAGCCGAATCGAGAGCCGCCGGTGCGAAGCCGTTGAGCACTGGCACGCCGACGGCGACATTGGCCCCGCCCCGTCCAGGAGGGGCACCGACGCCCTGGACGTTCCCGGACGGCGTAGCGGTTACCGCATAGGCGGTGTCCTACGGCGCGCCCTCGGACAAGCGGCCCGAAAGCCGTACCCACGATAAAGTCAGCGCTTCATGCGCGCAATGCATGGCCGCACGCAGAAGGCACGAAACATGCGCAGGCTAAGTTCGTCAGGGCATGCCGTGAGAGGGTGACAACGGTCGCGGCAAAGGTTGTGGGGCGACCGGGGAGAGATTTCCAGGTGCGCGTAGCCCCATCGTACTGGAGACACCTATCGCCGTGCAGATATGATAAAGGGAACGTCGCTGGACGCAGCATTGCCCCGCCGGCCGGCCCTAAGCATCGCTCCCGGGGAGGGAAGCGACGGAGGGATGTCCGCGAACGTCCAGCGCGGTCCGCAGGCAGTTTTTCGTACGGATTCCGTACGAAGGATTTGAGAGAAATTTTAAGACGCTAAGCGCTTGGAAAGCTTGGAGCGGGTGAAGGGAATCGAACCCTCGTCGTAAGCTTGGGAAGCTTCTGCTCTACCATTGAGCTACACCCGCGCGCCGCATGTTTATAGGCGACGCTTTCGCCGCTTTCAAGCGGTTCGAGCATGCCACAGGCGGGATTCGGCAAGTTCCCGCGGGGAGGTGGCGAAAACCGACACCAGCGGCGAGATCAGCCGCGGAAACAAGGCGGTGCCGCCGGACGCCGGCCGCACGTCCTCGTTCGCGGGCACGCCATAGCCCTCGTCCGTCGCCGGGACGGTCACCATGCCGGCGGCGCCGGCCAGGGCACCGGGGACCAGCTCCAGCCCCAGGAAGCGGTCGAGATCGACCGGACCCGGCAGGGCCATGTCGAGCGTCAGCTCCCGCGTGAAGCCGAACCGCGCGTAATAGGGCGCGTCACCGACCAGGATCACCGCCCGGTGGCCGAGCGCCGCCGCCTTGTTCAGGCTCATCCGGATCAGCTTGCTGCCGAGCCCGCCGCCCTGCAACCGGTCCGACACGGCGATCGGGCCGAGCAGGAGCGCCGGCACCGTGCCGCCGATGGTCACCGGCCAATAGCGGATCGTGCCCTCCAGGATCTCGTTGCCCAGTTCGTCATGCTCGATGGCGACGAAGCCGAGCTCCGGGATCGGGGCAACGCCCTCCCGCAGCTTGTAGGCGGTCTTCTTGAAACGATCCGGGCCGAAGGACCGGTCGAGCAGGGCTTCGATCGCCGCGTCGTGCCGCGGCTCTTCCAGGGAGATCATCATGTCAGGGGCTTCCCGGCAAAAGGACTGTGGTCGGAGGCGGACCGCGCCGCCGCGCCGGGGGAGCGCCGGATCAGTGCCGGCGGAGACCCGAAGCGTCCGCACGCGACCCAAGGACGGCCGCAACCGCGCGCAGCGCGGTATGGCGTCGTCGTCGGATGCTGATGCTGTGCGGACGAGACATGGGCAAGGCTCTTCGGCCGTTGCAGGGACCTCGCATATAACACCAGCGGACAGGGGGTTCAAGCGATCGTGAAAGGACCGGAAGCAGCCCCCCGCGCATGGCTTCCCGGTGTGTCCTGCATGCATCGCCGCACCCCCGTCCCGCCGCCTCGGGGCATCCGGAGGGGGTGTCCCCCGCTCCACCACTGGACAGGCGCTTTCCCCCGCCCCTATTCTCTGGGCCGGGAGTGCCGCCATGTACACGAAAGTCACCCGCGCGATCCGCGTCACCGTCCAGCCGGTCTTTCTCGACGAGCAGTCGATGCCCGCCGAAAGCCGCTACGTCTGGGCCTATCACGTCCGGATCGAGAACGAAGGCCAGGAGACCGTCCGGCTGCGCACGCGCTATTGGCACATCACCGACGCGCTGGGGCGCGTGCAGGAGGTTCGCGGGCCCGGCGTGGTGGGCGAACAGCCGGTGCTGGAGCCCGGCGGCAGCTTCGAATACACCAGCGGCACGCCGCTTCCCACGCCCTCCGGCATCATGGTCGGCTCCTACCGGTTCGAGACGGGCGCCGGCGAGGCCTTCGACGTGGCGGTCCCGGCCTTCTCGCTGGACAGCCCGCACCAGCCCCGCCAACTGAACTGACGCCGTCGGCACGGCGGCCGCCGGAAGGCCGGCGCGTGCAGCCAATCGCCGCAGGGCGGGCCAGACGGCCGAATCCGGCGCCTTGATTGTGGGGCGCCCGCGCCCACTTGCGCCATACTCCTCCCCGCTGCCTGCCGAATTTTTTCGAAAATCCCGGTGATCCAGGCAAGCGGCGGGCCGTATCCACACCAGACCGGCCGGCTCCGGCATCGGATGCCCTGGCGCCGACCCCCGTGTGACCAAGACCTGCTGGACCAGGACATCGAAAGGCTTCGCCCCGTGACGGCTTCCAAGACCCCGCACGCCGACACCATCCTCCGCGGCCCCGGCCATCCCGTCGGCGCCACCCACGGCGAGACCGCGCGCCCCACCCGCGCCGAAGCCGAGGAGGCCGTCCGCACGCTGATCCGCTGGGCCGGCGACGACCCGGCGCGCGAGGGGCTGGTCGGCACGCCGGACCGCGTGGTCCGGTCCTACGAGGAGTTCTTCGCCGGCTACGCCATCGAGCCGGAGGAGATCCTCGCGCGCACCTTCGAGGAGACCGACGGCTACGACGAGATGGTCGTCCTGCGCGACATCCGGCTGGAATCCTATTGCGAGCACCACATGGTGCCGATCATCGGCAAGGCGCACGTCGCCTACCTGCCCCGCCAGCGCGTCGTCGGCATCTCCAAGCTGGCGCGCCTCGTCGAGGCCTACGCCAAGCGCCTGCAGATCCAGGAGAAGATGACGGCGCAGATCGCCAACGCCATCGATCAGGTGCTGCAGCCCGAAGGCGTCGCCGTGGTGATCGAGGCGCAGCACCAGTGCATGACCACGCGCGGCGTGCACAAGACCGGCGTCACCATGGTGACCAGCCGGATGCTGGGCGCCTTCCGCAGCGACCCGTCCACCCGGCGCGAGTTCCTGTCGATGATCGGCAACCCCGGCTCCCGCGCGGAGTGAGCCGAGCCCGCGCTAATCCGCGCGGATGCCGTGCTGGCGCAGCAGGCTGTAGAGCGTCGGGCGGCTGACCCCGAGCAGGCGCGCCGTCGCCGACAGGTTGCCGCCGGAGCGGGCCAGCGAGTCGATCAGGGCGCGCCGCTCCGTCTCGTCGCGCAGGACGCGCAGCGTCGGCGGGGCGTCACCGGTGGCCAGCCGGCGCCCTTCCAGTTCCAGGTCGGCGCGCTGGAAGGCGCGCTGCACCACGCCGGCCAGCTCCTGCGCGTCGATCGGCTTGCCGCACACCTCGTGGGCGCCGCGCGCCACCGCGCGCACCGCCAGCACCCGCTGGTCTTGCGGGGCCAGAGCGATGATTTTGATCGACGGCGCCTCGCCCAGGATCAGCGACAGGGCGTCCAGGCCGCCACCGCCGTCTTGCGGCGATTCGTCCAGCCGCGCGAGATCGACCGACAGGGCCACCACCGGGGGCCGGTGCGCCCGCACCGCCTCCAGCGCGTCCGCCACGCCGCCCGCGGCGACGATCCGGCACACCGGCAGGGCATCCTGGACCCGGCCTTCCAGGGTGGGATCGTCATCGACGACAAGCAGCGTGCGTGGAACCATGATTCTCCAACTCTCCGACCGGGAAACGGGCCGGTGGTCAGAATCGCGGCAGGCGGCCCGTCTGTCCAAGGCGCGTTGGCATGAACACCGACGCAATTTGGGCAAAATTGCGTCGTCGAAAGGGGTGCACCGCGGCCGGACGCCCGTCCCCCCGCCACCCTCTCCCCCTCGTCCGAGCGGTCTGCTAAGCTCCCGGCGCGCAAGGGCGAATCCGCGCCCGGGGGAGCAGGGGCATCATGGCGGCGAAGGTCACACCGGCGGTGAACGCGGCGAAGGCGGCGGGGGTTGCCCACCGCCTGATGGAGTATGAGTACGACCCCTCGGCGGACGCCATCGGCCTGCACGCCGCCGCGGCGATGGGGCTGGACCCGGCCGTGGTCTACAAGACGCTGATCGTCCAGCTGGAGCCGAAGGCGCTGGCCTGCGTCGTCATCCCCGTCGCGGCGAAGCTGGACCTCAAGGCGCTGGCCGCCGCCGCGGGCGCCAAGAAGGCCGATCTCGCCGACCCCGCCCTGGCGGAGCGCACCACCGGCTACATGGTCGGCGGCATCAGCCCGCTGGGCCAGCGCAAGGCCCTGCCCACCTTCATCGATTCCAGCGCCGAGTCTCTGACGGAGATGGTCGTCAACGGCGGGCGCCGCGGCCTGCAGATCGCCCTGGCCCCGGCGGATCTCGCCCGCGCCACCAGGGCCGTGGTGCGGCGGATCGTGGTCCAGTAAGCGGACCGCCCGCCCACACCCCCGCCCAACACCCCCGTCATGCCACCGCCGCACTACCGCGGCGGCCGGGTTCCGGATAGGGTGCCGGCACGATGCCCTGCCCTGCGCCCCACCCCGCCCTTGCGAAGCTCCCATCATGCTGACCGCCAACCTTGCCGCCCTGGGGGCCGCGCTCTGCTGGGCGGCCAGCGGGCTGATCGCCATCGGCCCGGTGCGGGCCATCGGTTCGGTCGCCTTCAACCGCCTGCGCATGAGCATCGTCTTCGTCGGCACGGCGCTGGCCGCGACGCTTCTCGGCGGCTGGCAGACGCTCGACCTGCAGGGAGCGGCGATCCTGGCGCTGTCCGGCGCGGTCGGCATCGTGATGGGCGACACCGCGCTGTTCTGGGCGCTGGGGCGCATCGGGCCGCGCCGCAACTCGGTCATCTACGCCACCAACGCGCCGATCACCGCGCTGCTCGCCTGGGCCGTGCTGGGGGAGGCGCTGGGGCCGTGGACGGCGGTCGGCATCGCGCTGGTCACCGCCGGGGTGATGCTGGCGATCTTCTTCCGCGCCAGCCCGGTCCCGAACGGCACCGGCACCGTTCCCCACGACTGGGAGTCGGTGCGCGGGCGCCTGCTGGTCGGCGTCGGCGCCTGCCTGATCGCCGCCGTCTGCCAGGCCGCCGGCTCGGTCATCGCCCGGCCGGTGATGGCGGCGGGCGCCGACCCCATCGCGGCGGCGGCGGTGCGCGTCGGCATGTCGGGACTGCTGCTGTTCGCGGGTGGGCTGCTGCCCGGCCAGCGCTTCGGCTTCGGCCCCGGGCTGACGCCGCGCATCTTCGCCCAGGTGGTGGTGAACGGCTTCATCGGGCTCGGGCTGGGGATGACGCTGCTGCTGATCGGGCTGGCCCACGGCAACGCCGGCGTGGTCGCCACCCTGTCGGCCACCAGCCCGGTGCTGATCCTGCCGATGCTGTGGGCCTTGACCCGCCAGCGTCCGGGGGCCGGCGCCTGGGCGGGCGCCATCGTCGCGGTGCTGGGCGTGGCGCTGATCGTGAACCGCTGATTCTCAACCCCTGATTCTCAACCGCTGAGCCGGTCGGGGACGTATCCGCGGATTGGAAATTTTTACTTGAAACGGTTGCGTCCGCCAATTTCCGGGGCAGGATGGAGAAACCGGCTTCCGGTTCCCGCATTCCGATAAGGCGCGACACCCCATGGCCTCCCCCCGCCGCAAGCGTTCCGGCGCCGACCCCGCCGCGCCGGTGCTGCATCTCACCCGCTTCCTGCCCTACCGCCTGTCGGTGCTGTCCAACACGGTCAGCCACACCGTGGCGAAGCTGTACGAGAAGCGATTCGCCATCACCATCCCGGAATGGCGGGTCATCGCCGTGCTGGGCGGCGGCGAGACGCTGAGCGCGGGGGAGATCGCCCAACGCACCGCCATGGACAAGGTTCAGGTCAGCCGGGCGATCAGCCGGATGCTCGATTCGGCGCTGATCCTGCGCGAATCGGGCGCCACCGACCGCCGCAAGGCGCAGCTCACCCTTACGTCCAAGGCGCTGGCGATCTACACGGAGATCGTCCCCCTCGCGCTCGCCTACGAGCGGGAGCTGACCAGCGCCCTGACGGAGGAGGAGATGGGCCAGCTCGACGGCCTGCTGGCCAAGCTCCAGGCCCGGGCCGACGCTCTGGCCACCCGCCCCGCCGCACAGATCCCGGACGCGGACTGAGCGCCTACGCGAAGTCCTTGAAGCTGTCCGCCGCCGCGCGGTCGTAGCCCTGGCTGGCGCGCAGGAGCTGGCGCGTGTAGTCCTCCCGCGCCGCGCCCCGGCGCAGGGCCTCCACGTCCATCTCCTCGACGATGCGGCCCCGGTTCATCACGGCCAGCCGGTCGCACATGGTGGCGACCACCGCCAGATTGTGGCTGACCAGCACGTAGGTCAGCGCGTGCTCCGCCCGCAGCCGCTTCAGCAGGTTGAGGATTTCCGCCTGCACCGACACGTCGAGCGCCGAGGTCGGCTCGTCCAGCAGCAGCACGCGCGGCTCCAGCACCAGGGCGCGGGCGATGGCGACGCGCTGGCGCTGCCCGCCGGAGAGCTGGTGCGGGTAGCGGAAGCGGAACTGCGGCCCCAGCCCGACGTCGCGCAGCACCCGGTCGATCCGCGCGTCGGCGTCGCGCAAGCCATGGATGGCGATGGGCTCGGCCAGGATGCGGTCGATGGTGTGGCGCGGGTGCAGCGAGCCGTAGGGGTCCTGGAAGACCATCTGGCAGGACTTGAAGAAGCCCTTCTCCCGCCGGCGGCTTTGCGCCGCACCGGCCACGGCGATGGCCCCGGTCCAGTCGTGGTTCAGCCCGACGACGGCGCGCAGCACGGTGGACTTGCCCGAGCCCGATTCGCCGACCAGCCCGAAGCTTTCGCCTTCCCGCACGGCGAAGGACACCCCCTGCACGGCGGCAACCGCGTCGGCGCCATGGCCGAAGGTGACGCGCAGATCCCTGACGTCGATCATCGCCCACCCTCCGCCGGACCATGTCCCCTCTCCCCTCTGGGGAGAGGGTTAGGGTGAGGGGGTCCGGCCATTGCCGAACGCACCGGTCCCCCAACATCCCCCTCACCCCGCCCCTCTCCCTGGACGGGAGAGGGAGAGATATCTTCAAGCCAGGACGGGTCGCGCGCCAGCACCGGCAGCTCCGCCCGCGTGTCGTCCAGCCGGGGCAGGCTGTCGAGCAGGCCGCGGGTGTAGGGGTGGGTGGCCGCGTGCAGCTCCGACGCGCGGCAGGTCTCGACCACACGGCCAGCGTACATGATGAGGATGCGGTCGCAGAAGGACGCCACGAGGTTCAGGTCGTGGCTGACGAAGATCATCCCCATGCCGCGGCTGGAACACAGCTCGTCCATGATCGCCAGCACCTGCATCTGCACCGTCACGTCGAGCGCCGAGGTCGGCTCGTCGGCGATCAGCAGGTCGGGGTTGGGGATCAGCATCATGGCGATCATGATGCGCTGGCCCATGCCGCCCGACACCTCGTGCGGGTAGAGGCCGTAGACCCGCTCCGGGTTGCGGATGCGCACGGCCTCCAGCATCTCCAGCGCGCGCCGCTTCGCCTCCGCCGTGCCGGCGCTGGAATGGACGCGGTAGGCCTCGGCGATCTGGGCACCGATGGTCATCACCGGGTTCAGCGAGAATTTCGGGTCCTGCATGACCATGGAGATGCGGCGCCCGCGGATGCCGCGCAGCCGCTTCTCCGGCAGGGTCAGCAGGTCCTCGCCCTGGAAGCTCAGCCGGTCGGCGGTCACGATTCCGGGCGGCGGGACCAGCCGCAGGATGGCCCGCCCGGTCATCGACTTGCCGGAGCCGGACTCGCCGACGATGCCCAGCTTTTCCCGGCCCACGGTGAAGGAGACGCCGCGCACCGCCTGCGTCACGCCCGTCCGGGTGGGGAAGGAGATGCGGAGGTTCTCGACCTCCAGCAGAGGTTTGTCGCTCATTGGCGGTTGGCTCATTGGCCTTTCGGGTCCAGAACGTCGCGCAGGCCGTCGCCCAGCAGGTTGAAGCCCAGGCTGACCACGAAGATGGCGATGCCGGGCATGGTGGCGACCCACCACTGCTCCAGCACATACTGGCGCCCGGTGGCGATCATCGCGCCCCATTCCGGGGCGGGCGGCTGCGCGCCGAGGCCGAGGAAGCCCAGCCCCGCCGCCGTCAGGATGATCCCCGCCATGTCCAGCGTCACCCGCACGATCAGCGAGGAGGAGCAGAGCGGCACCACATGGCCGAGGATGATCCGCGGCGTCGAGGCGCCCTGGAGCCGGGCGGCGCTGATGAAGTCGCTCTTGCGGATGGTGATCGTCTCGGCCCGCGCGATGCGGGCGTAGGGCGGCCAGCTGGTGATCGCGATGGCGATGATGGCGTTCTCGATGCCCGGCCCCAGCGCCGAGACGAAGGCCAGCGCCAGGATCAGCTTCGGGAAGGCCAGGAAGATGTCGGTGACGCGCATCAGCACCGCGTCCACCCAGCCGCCGAGATAGCCCGCCACCGTCCCGATCAGCAGTCCGGCGACCGGTGCCGTCACCGCGACCAGCGCCACGATCATCAGCGTCAGGCGGGAGCCGTAGAGGATGCGCGACAGGATGTCCCGCCCGAAGGCGTCGGTGCCCAGCCAGTGCGCCGCGCTGGGCGGCAGCAGCCGCTGCGACAGGTCCTGCGTGTAGGGATCGTAGGGGGCGAGCAGCGGGGCCAGCGCCGCCATCAGCACCAGCAGCAGCACGATGCCCAGCCCGATCATCGCCAGCCGGTTGCGCGCGAAGGCCAGCCAGCCCAGATAGACCCGGCCCAGCCGGGCCTGCCCGCGGGACCGCGGCGTCTCCGCCGTCAGCCACGCCCGCATTCCGCCTTCGGTGGTGTCAGTTTGTGCGGTCATCGCGCCCCTCATCGCGCACGGGGATCGAGAAGGCGGTACAGCAGGTCGGACAGCAGGTTCAGGCCGATGAAGACCGCCCCCACCACCAGCGTGCCGCCCAGCACCGCGTTCATGTCCGCCGACAGCAGCGAGTTGGTGATGTAGAGCCCCAGCCCCGGCCAGGCGAACACCGTCTCCGTCAGCACCGACCCCTCCAGCAGCGAGGCGTAGGACAGCGCCACCACCGTGGTCAACGGCACCGCGATGTTGCCCAGCGCGTGGCGCCAGATCACCCGCGCCTCGGACATGCCCTTGACGCGGGCCGTCGTGATGTATTCCTGGCGGAGCTGGTCCAGCATGAAGCTGCGCGTCATGCGCGCGATGTAGGCGACGCTGTAGAGGCCGAGGATGCCCGCCGGCAGCACCAGATGGTGCAGCGCGCTCCAGAACACGTCGCTCTCGCCGGCCAGCAGGGCGTCCACCGTGATGATCCCGGTCACCGGATCGACCAGCCCTTCGTAGAAGACGTCCACCCGCCCCGGCCCCGGCGCCCAATCGAGCCGTGCGTAGAAGACCAGCAGCGCCATCAGCCCCAGCCAGAAGACCGGGATGGAATGGCCGATCAGTCCGATCACCCGGATCAGATGGTCCGGCCAGCGCCCGCGATGGACGGCGGCCATCACCCCCGCCGGAATGCCCAGCAGCACGCCGACGACCAGCGCGGCGGTGGCCAGTTCCAGCGTCGCCGGGAAGACGCGCAGGATGTCCTCCAGCACCGGGCGGGAGGTCAGCACCGAGGTGCCGAAATCGCCCTGGAGCACATCGCCGACATAGCGCAGGAACTGCTGCCACAGCGGCAGGTCCAGCCCCAGCTCCTGCCGGACGCGGGCGTAGGTGTCGGCGGACACGCGGTCGCCGACCACGGCGATCACCGGGTCGATCGGCACCACGCGCCCGATCAGGAAGGTGACGAGCAGGAGGCCGAGGACGGTCAGCGCCACCGAGACGAGCAGCCCCGCCCCGCGAATCGCATGGCGCCGCCCCGGCATCCCCGGTCGTTTCAAGATAGCGGCCAAGTTTCACCCGACTTAAGTTCAAAGTCCCTCTCCCGCCCCGGGAGAGGGAAGGGACCCGTGCAAAGCACGGGAAGGGTGAGGGTACCGCCGAGGATCAGCGCATCGATCCCCGCACGACCCTCACCCGCCCGCTTTGCGGGCACCCTCTCCCGGGTCGGGAGAGGGGCTGAGCAACGCACCTTACTTCTTGCTGACCTTCCAGTAGTAGTTGCTGTCGAAGCTCGGCCCCCAGACCAGCCCCTCGACGTTGCTGCGCTCCGCGATCACCTCGGTCTGCTGGAACATGATGACGAAGGGCGAGGTCTCCAGCACCTCGCGCTGAAGCTCCTGGTACATGGCGGCGCGCTTGGCGGTGTCGCGCTCCTCGACCGCGGCGGCGGTCTTCTTCGTCAGTTCAGGAATGTCCCAGGCGTTGCGCCAGGACAGCGGCTTGGCCTTCGCGTCGTCGGCGTTGTCCGGGTTGGCGGCGAAGGTGTCGGCGTTGGTGTTCGGATCCTGGTAGTCGGCGCCCCACTGGTAGAGCAGCGCCTCGTGGTTGCGGGCGCGGTACTTGGTGACCACCTGCTTGCCGTCCGCCGGCAGCAGGTTGATCTTGATGCCCGCCGCCGCCGCGCTGCCCTGAATGGCCTGGGCCATGTCCATGCTGGGCGAGGTGTTGCGGACGTCCATGGTCACCGTGATGCCGTCCGGATAGCCCGCCTGCTTGAGCAGTTCCTTCGCCTTGGCCGGATCGTACGTGTACGGGTTCTCCTCCAGCGCGCCGAGGAAGCCCTTGGGCAGGAAGGCCTGATGGACGGTGCCGAGACCGTTCATGATGGTCTTCGCCATGCCGTCGTAATCCACGGCGTACTTGAAGGCCTTGCGCACGTCGGGCTTGGCCAGCACCTCGTTCTTCTGGTTCAGGCCGAAATAATAGAGCGTGCCCTTGGGCGCCTGAACGATGCGGATCTTGTCGTTGCCGCGCAGCGGTTCGAACTGCTCCGGCTTCAGGTTGCGGGCCACGTCGACGTCGCCCTTCTCCAGCAGCAGGCGCTGGGTCGCCGGTTCCGCGATGTGGCGGATCAGCACGCGCTTCACCGCCGGCGCACCGCCCCAGTACTTGGCGTTGGCCTCCAGCGACAGAAGCTCGCTGGCCTTCCACTGGCGCAGCACGAAGGGGCCGGACCCGGCGGAGTTGGTCTTCAGGAAGGCGGCGCCGAAGTCGCCGTTGACCTCTTTGCTCTTGACCAGCTTGGCATCTACCACGCCGGAGACGTCGGCGGTCAGGCAATAGAGCACGAAGGTCGGGGCGTAGGTCTTGTCCGTCTCGAAGACCAGGGTGCGCGGGTTGGTGGCGCGGACCTTCTGATCGACGTTCTCCGGCGTCAGGCCGAACTGGGTCAGGATGAAGGCCGGCCCCTTGTTCATCTTCACGGCTCGCTGGAGCGAGTAGGCCACGTCCTCCGCCGTCAGCGGGTTGCCGGAGTGGAACGTGATGCCGTCGCGGATGGTGAAGGTGAAGGTCTTGCCGTCGTCGGAAACGGTCCAGCTTTCCGCCACCTGCCCGTAAATCTTGCTGACGTCGTTGACGTCGAAGCGGATCAGCCGGTCATAGACCTGGGCGCCGTATTCGGCCCCCGACAGCTCGAAGATCTCGCCGGGATCGAGCGTCACGATGTCGTCGAACTGCCAGGCCATGACCAGCGTGTCCTTCGGCGTGTCGGCCAGGACCGGCGTGGCCGCGAGGCCGAAGGAAAGACCGGCGGACAGAAGGGCGGCACCGGCCAGACGGCGCGCGAGCGTGTTCATGGTTCCCATACTCCCTGCGTGATCCCGGAACGACCCCGGATGGGGCGAATTCTCTTTGGAATTCTTAGCGGTTAACGGCCGGATGATCCGGCGGCGCGGGTTCGCCTGTCAAGCGGGCGGCGGTCATAGCGGTCCCCTGCGACCAAACGCGAAGGCCGTACCCCGGTCCGGAACGGGCTTGCCGACCCCGCCCGTCCGTCCACATCACTGGCAAAGCGATGGAGGACCCATGGACCAGGACCACGAGAACGGCCAGTCACGCGTGCCCAAGCCGCCGAGCCGCGACGAGGTGGAAAAAATCAGCGACGCGCAGCGCTACATCACCGACGACTGGACCGGCGACGGCGGAAAACCGGCGGATCAGCCGGCGGATGATGCCAAAGGTTGACATGGCGAACGTTGAGTCCGGAACCGTCCCCGCGTAGCTTCGGCGACCAGAAACCACGCGCGCG
This sequence comes from Azospirillum brasilense, assembly GCF_007827815.1. Classification (GTDB taxonomy): domain Bacteria; phylum Pseudomonadota; class Alphaproteobacteria; order Azospirillales; family Azospirillaceae; genus Azospirillum; species Azospirillum brasilense_C. The sequence continues at coordinate 417,786 of NZ_VITH01000005.1, read as the reverse complement.
GGGACGAGCATGATCGGGAACGACGGAAAACCGGTGTCGAAGGAGGGGCTGCGCCAGCACCTCGCCGCCTACAACACGCAGTCGCGCGGCTCGAAGGAGTTCGCGGCGATCCCGCGCGCTCTGGTCACCGTCTGCGACAATTTGAAGGCCGGCAAGACCACCTACGTGAAGTGCCTGGACGGCCAGTTGCAGCTGTCGCGGCGCAAGGACAACAGCGTCCAGGCGTCGTAGCCCCCCTTATCCCTCCCCCTTCACCGGAAAATCGAACCAGGGCAGGCGCAGGAACTCGTACTCCCGCAGCCGCGGTGCCCGCCCGCGCCGCGTCCAGTCGTGAAGGACGGCGTAGGGCGCCGCCTGGTCGAGCGTCCAGGCCGCCTCGCCCCGGTCGAAGAACCAGCCGATGTAGGCGCCGACGAGCCCGAGGAACGCCCGCCCCGCCGCGGTCGGCGCGACGCCGAGGAAGCTGACGATGAGGTCGTCGAACGGCCCACGGGCGCGGCGGTCGCGCATGATCGTCAGGTCCCAGTCTGCCCCGCTGCGCAGATCGGGTGGAAGCGGCGCCGTGCAACGGGCGTCGATGTCGGTGATGAAGACCGGCGCCTCCGTCCGGTCCAGCAGGTCCAGGGCCACGAAGAAGCGCGCGCAGGCGTAATAGGTGGTCTCCGCCCCCGGCGCGTGGGCGGACAGGTCGATGCGCTCCAGCGACCAGGACAGCCGCCCCGGCCGGGCGGCGCAGCGGCGGTCCAGATCGGCGCGGTCCTCCGCACCGGGGTTGACGATGTGGACATGCACGCGGTCGCCCGCCGGGTCCTTCAGCGCATGGGAGAGGAACCAGCCGCCGAAGCGCCGCCAATAGCCGGAATCGACGCTGACCAGCAGGATCGCGCCACCACCCGCCGCGGGCGGAACCGGCATCGACCGCTCCCCCGCCCCGGCGATGCGCGGCCGATACCCGGCGAGCGCGTCGAGGAAGACCGGGCGCGCGTCGACCTGCCGCCATTTCGCCGCCTGCGGGTCGGCACGAATCGCCTCCTCCGACCAGCCGCGCAGACAGCGCCGGGTGAGCCGCGAGGCGGTCACCAGCCGCCCCCGCCGGTAGAGGCCGTGGGCGATGCAGGCCGCCGCTGCACCGTCTCCCGGCGCGCGCCGCAGCCGGTCCCGCGCCCACTCGGCGATCCGCTCCAGCCGCGCGTCGTCCAGCATGCCACGGTGGATGGTCAGCACGGCGGTGCGGAACAGCGCAGCCTCCGCCACCTCCCCAGCCCCGCGCTCCAGCGCCGCCAGGAACAGGTCGAGCGCGCGGGCGAGCGGTTCGGCCCAACTCGCCTCCGGGTGGTCGGCGCGGGGAAATTCCGGCAGGGCGCCGCTCGCCTGCAAGGTCGCCATGGCGAGGTTGCTCAGCGCCGCCCCGTCGTCCGGACGCAGCCGCGCCGCCCGGTCGTAGCCCGCCACCGCCCCATCGGCCTCCCCCGCCGCCAGCCGTGCACGCCCGATGGCCGCCCAGCCGTCGGCGCTGTCCGGCGCCAGAGACAGGGCGTGGGCCAGCCAACGGCCCGCCGCATGCGGTTCCGCGCCGCCCCCCAGCAGCCGCCCCGCCGCCAGCGCCGCCGGCCCATAGCCGGGATCGATAAGCAGGGCGGCGCGGAAGCATCCCAGCGCCTCCCTCACCCGGCCGAGATCGCCGAGCGCCAGCCCGCGGTTGAAGGCGGCCTTGGCCCGCGCCGGCTCCAGCGCCAGGGCGCGCGCGTGCTGCGCGGCCGCCCGCGCCGCGTCCCCGGCGGTGCGGCGCAGGCTGCCCAGATTGTCGTGATAATCCGCCGCCTCCGGGTCCAGCGCGATGGCCTGGGCGATCAGCGACAGCGCCTCCTCGCTCCGCCCGGTCTGGCCCGCCAGGACACCCAGCAGATGCAGCGCGTCGGCCTGCCGCGGGTCGGCGTCGAGGATCGCCCGGTAGACCCCGGCGGCCTCGCCCATCCGTCCGGCCCGGTGGTGGCCGATGGCGATGGCATAGGCTTCGGACAGGCTGACCATGACGACTCCGGGAACGTTCGGGGGGCTTGCGACATCGCGCCCGCTTGCGGAGGCGTGCCGTCCCTCTACCATCGCGGGCCATGAGAACCGATCCCGACGGCCTCCCCCATCATGACGACCGCCGCGCGCTGGCGGAAGCCCTGCGCGCCGCTCTGACGCAGCGCTTCCCGGACGCCGACGCCGATCTGACCGCGGCCATCGGGGCCATGGCGGCCAGCCGCTTCTTCGGGGTGCGTTTCCGCGCCGAGGGCAACGCCGCCCGTGCCTGGGTCGCCCGCCGCCCCAACCCCGACGTGTTCGAGGTCTGGGACCCCGCCACCGGCGCCTGGGATTTCGCCGAGCGCCTGCCCGACCCGTCATTTTACCAACCGGCTCCCGAGGGCACCGCGCGCATCACTGCCAAGGCGCAGGAGGCCATGGCCGCAGTCGCCGCCGCCGGGCGTCTGGCCCACGCCCTGGCCGCCGGGATCGAGCCCGACGACGAGTAAAGAGGAATCAGGCGGTGGCGAACAACCCGCCATCCTCCGGCCCTTCTGATCCGTCATCGGCGTTCGGGTCGCCCAGCGCCGTCTCCCAGCCCAGCGCCGGCAGGGCGATGCTGCGCGTGTTGCCCAATCCGCTGCGCGTGGCGACGAAGCCGCGCTGCTCCATGTAGGTCAGCAGGCGCCGCGCCCGCCCGCGCGACCGGCTGCCACAGGCGCGCGCCACCTCGGCGTCCGACGGGCAGGGCAGATGGTCCAGCGCCGCGCGGGCCAGCAGCAGGAAGACGACCTGGATGTCCTCCGGCAGGGTGGCCGCCACCTGGGTTGCCTTTTCCCAGGCGGGATTCTCCTCGGTGCCGTCCCCCGCCCCGGCGCGGGCCGCCGCCAGCTTGCGCCGGAAGGCCGGCAGTTCCAGGAGCTCGCCCCGCACCCCCTGGGTCCGGCAGCGCACCAGGAAGTCCTGATAGAGCACGGCGATGGAGCGGTAGGGCGCCTCCGGATCGGCCAACACCGCGCGCAGGATCGCCTCGTAGGCGGCTTTGCGCTCCGCCGCCTGCTCCGGTGTTTCCGGCTCCTCCATGGGCAGCGCGGGGGCCGCGTCCTCGCCCTCCGGCTCCACCGGCAAGGGGCGCGGGCGTGCAAGCTGGGCCAGCAGGTCGGCGCTGGCGCTGGTCGAGGGGCGGCGCACCGGCAGACGCGGCGGCTCCGGCTCGCCCGGCTTGAAGATCAGCTCCCGCGCGTCCTCCAGCGGGGTGTCGGGCAGCGGCATCAGCTTCGGGCTGCCCGCCCGCCCCTGCGTCTCCACCGCGCCGATGCGCAGCGGCAGCGGGCGGCGCGAGATGGCCGGGCCGAGCGCGATGAAATGCCCGCGCTCCAGGTCGCGGAACATCTCCGCCGTGCGGCGCTCCATGCCCAGCAGGTCGGCGGCGCGGGCCATGTCGATGTCGAGGAAGGTGCGGCCCATCAGGAAGTTGGAGGCCTCCGCCGCCACGTTCTTGGCGAGCTTGGCGAGGCGCTGCGTCGCGATCACCCCGGCCAGCCCGCGCTTGCGGCCGCGGCACATCAGGTTGGTCATGGCGCCCAGCGAGACCTTGCGCGCCTCGTCCGACACCTCGCCGGCGGCCGACGGGGCGAAGAGCTGCGCCTCGTCCACCACCACCAGCATGGGGTACCAGTGATCGCGGTCGGCGTCGAACAGCCCGCCCAGAAAGGCCGCGGCGTGGCGCATCTGCATGTCCGCGTCCAGCCCCTCCAGGTTCAGCACGACGGAGACGCGGTGCTGGCGCACGCGGGCGGCAACGCTCTGCAGGGCGGCCTCGCTGTGCTCGTCGGCGTTCACCACGATGTGGCCGAAGCGCTCGGCCAGGGTCACGAAGTCGCCCTCGGGGTCGATCACCGCCTGCTGCACCCAGCGCGCGCTCTGCTCGATCAGGCGGCGCAGCAGGTGCGACTTGCCGGAGCCGGAGTTGCCCTGCACCAGCAGGCGGGTCGCCAGCAGCTCCTCGAGATCCAGCATCGCCGACGCCCCCGTCGCGCCAGCCGTCATGGCCACCCCCATGTCGATGCCGACCTTCATGCCCCGCCGCCCCCCGATCCATCATCGTCTGCGTTGAAGCGCACCCCTATAGCGCAAAGCGGGGCCGCGGTGCGAAGGGCATTTTGGATCGCCCGCCGCCGGCACGCCCGGCCTTTGTCACGAAATCGAAAAGATGATCCGCTACAAGATGGGGTAGCCCGTGACGAACATGGACAGCCGGCGGTGGACGAAGCCATGGCCTCGGTGTCAGCAGAAGAGTGGGACGATCGCCGCGGCGCCCCGATGGGGAGCGCCCGCAAGGCCCCCTTGCCGGCGCAGTGGACCGAATTGCTGGCCGGCCTGTCGGTCGCCTTCCAGCCCATCGTGCAGATGCGCACCGGGCGCTGCCACGGGATGGAGGCGCTGCTGCGCGGCCTGGAGCGCAGCCCTTTCGCCACCCCCAACGACCTGCTGGACGCCGCCTGCATGCAGGGCCTGCTGGCCGAGGTCGAATGCGCTCTGCACACCAAGGCGGCCGCCGCCTTCCGCAAGCTGGACAACTGGCCGGGCGCCAAGCTGTTCCTGAACATCGACGCGCGGGTGGTCGGGGTCGCCGGCTCGCCCTGGCTGCCCCCCTTTGCGTTGGACGGCGGCGCGGCCGACCCGCGCCTGACCGTCAGCCTGGAGATTTCGGAACGCCGCGAGCTGCGCCCCGACCACAGCATCGAACAGGCCATCGACCGCTACCGGCAGTCGGGCATCGGGGTGGCGCTGGACGATTTCGGCGTCGGCTTCGCCGGGCTGCGGCTGCTCTACGAATCCAAGCCCGACTATCTGAAGATCGACCGCTACTTCATCGACGGCATCGACCAGGACACGCGCAAACGGGCCATCGCCCACGCGCTGGTCGGTTACGCCCACGCGCTCGGCATCCTCATCATCGCCGAGGGGGTGGAGACGGAGAAGGAATTCTACACCTGCCGCGATCTCGGCTGCGACTTCGCCCAGGGCTATCTGATCGCCCGGCCGAGCCTGGAGCTGACCGCCGTGCCCGAGCTCTACGGCATCGTCGAGGAGCTGAACCGCCAGGACCGCCGCAAGCCGAACGAGGCCCGCCTGCGCCTGTCCGAGGTGATCGAGCGGCAGCCGCCGCTGGCCGTCACCTCCCCCAAGACCGAGCTTCTGGAGTATTTCCGCGGCGACAACAGCCCGTCCATCGCCCCCATCGTCGACCGCCAGCAGCGCCCGCTGGGGCTGATCCGCGAACGCGACCTGAAGCGTTTCGTCTATTCCCGCTTCGGCAGCGAGCTGCTGCGCAACAAGGGGCTGGGCGACACGCTGCTGGATCTGGTGGTGAAAAGCCCGGTCTGCGACATCTCCACGCCGCTCGACCAGGTGATCGAGGCCTTCTCGGCGGAGGAGGCCAGCGATGGCATCATCATCATCGAAGGCGGCGAGTATGCCGGCTTCCTGTCCAGCGGCGCGCTGATCCGGCTGGTGCACGAGCGCAACCTCGCCATGGCCGCCGACCAGAACCCGCTGACCCGCCTGCCCGGAAACGCCGCCATCGTGCGCCACATTGAGCGCGCCCTGCAGGAGCAGGACCGCGGCCATGTCCTGACCTATCTCGACTTCGACAACTTCAAGCCCTTCAACGACCGTTTCGGTTTCCGCCAGGGCGACCGCGCCATCCTGATGTTCAGCGAACGGCTGAAGGCCTGGGCGTCGGGCAACGGCGGCTTCGCCGGCCACATCGGCGGCGACGACTTCTTCGTCGCCCTCAGCGGCGCCGCGGACGGGGAGGCGCTGGCCCGCGTGGCGGACCTCGTCGCGCAGTTCCGCTCCGACGCGGAGAGCCTCTACGACGCGGAGGCGCGGGAGGCCGGCTGCTTCGAGGGCAAGGACCGCTACGGGGCGGTGCGGCGCTTCCCGCTGCTGTCGGCCAGCGGCGTCGCCGTGGTGCTGGCGCCCGGCCCGCACCGCCTGACCCCCGACGCGATCAACACCGCCATCGCGGGCCACAAGGCCATCGCCAAGGAAAGCCCGGACAAGCTCTGCACCGTCCGCCTCCCCGCCTGAATTCGGCGAGGGGGGAAGGAAGGCCGGCCCTACTCCACCGCCTGGCGCAGCGCGGCGGCGCCGGCCCAGGGGGCCAGCGGCAGGGCGCCGGCCAGAAGGCCGCCCAGAAGCAGCAGGTGCGGGCGCGGGGTCAGGCCGTTCAGCGCGGCGTCGATGGCCCCGGCGCCGAAGATCAGCACGGGGATGTAGAGCGGCAGGATCAGCAGCGACAGCAGAACGCCGCCGCGCCGGGCGCCCAGCGTCAGGGCCGCCCCGATGCTGCCGATCAGGCTGAGGATCGGCGTGCCGACCAGCAGGGTCAGCACCAGAACCCCGAATCCCTCCGCGTCCATGTTCAGCAGCAGGGCCAGCAGCGGGGCAGCGGCGATCAGCGGCAGGCCGGTCACCAGCCAGTGGGCCAGCGTCTTGGCCAGCACCACCGCCTCCATCGGCAGGGTGGACAGCGACAGCAGCTCCAGCGAGCCGTCCTCGTAGTCGTTCTGGAACAGCCGCTCCAGCGACAGCAGCGAGGCGAGCAGGGCCGCCACCCAGATCACCCCGGCGGCGATGCGGGCGAGGATGTTCGGCTCCGGCCCGACGCCGAAGGGGAACAGCACGACGCACAGCACGAAGAACATCACGGCGATGCTGGCGTCCGACCCCTGGCGCAGCGCCAGCCGCAGGTCGCGCCCGATCAGGCGCAGGAAGCGGGTCATACCGCGTCCTCCTCTTCCAAAACGTCGTCGCCCTCGCCCCCGTCGTCCTCGTCGTGGGGGACGGGGGTGAACTCGTCGAGGTGCAATTCGCCGGCGCCGGGCATGGCGATGTCCACATGGGTGGAGACGGCGACCATGCCGCCGCCGGCCCGGTGCTCCGCGATGATCCCTTCGAACAGGGCGATGGCCGCGCGGTCGAGCGCCACGGTCGGCTCGTCGAGCAGCCACAGGGCGGCGGGGGCGGCCATGATGCGGGCGAGGTTCAGGCGCCGCTTCTGCCCCGCCGACAGGTAGCGCCCCGGCACGTTGGCGATGTGCGGCACGCCCAGCCGCTCCAGCGCCTTCAGCGCGTTGCCCCGCGGGTCGGCGGCGCCGCCCAGCGTGGCCCAGAAGGACAGGTTTTCCACCGCGCTCAGCACCGGCTTCACCGCGTCGAGATGGCCGACGTAATGAATGCGGCCGCGGTGGGCGTCGGGGTCGTCGGTCACCGGCACGCCGTCCCAGGACAGCTGGCCGCGGATCGGCTTGAGCAGCCCGGCCATCACGCGCAGCAGGCTGGACTTGCCGCTGCCGTTGGGGCCGAGCAGGAACAGCGCCTCGCCCGGCGCGATCCGGAAGTCCAGCCCGGTGAAGACCAGCCGGTCGCCACGGAGGCAGGTCAGCGCGGAACCGGCGAAAACGGGCATGGCGGCGGGCGGGCTCTTGCGGTGGACGAAGCGGGGGGAGCTATAGCACAGCCCGTCCGGGTGCCAAAAAGAAACGGCCTCACAAAAGGTCGGGCCAAACGGAAACGGCCCAAAAAGAAACGGCCATCGCAAGGGGGTTCTTGCGATGGCCGCCGATCCAGCCGGGGCCTGGCTGGGAGCGCCGGAAAAACCGGAGCCCTGATCGTCGCTTAGGGGCCGGGCCGCAGGGGTTCACGGGTCCGGCCAGCCACTTCATGCCGTAAGGCTTCCTCCGGTTTAGGGCCAGAAAGTGGCGAAATTTTGATCCGTGGAATGTCCCTTTCCATTCCAGGGCATTGCCCGGACGGAACGGAGCGGGCATTCATAGGCGCCTTCGCCCCCTCAATGCTCAACCGGACCGGGTGCCCGCCATGACCCTGCTGATCGATCTGTTCAACGGCCTTCCCGACATCGCCCGCATCATGCTGATGCTCAGCGTGGTGGCGGCGTCGGGGCTGGCGCTGGGACAGATCAAGCTGCGCGGCGTGGGGCTGGGCATCGGCGGGGTGCTGTTCGCCGGCATCGCCGCCGGGCATGTCGCCAAGGCGCTGGGCCTGACCTTCGACCATCACGTCCTGCATTTCATGCGGGAGTTCGGGCTGATCCTGTTCGTCTACACCATCGGCGTGCAGGTCGGCCCCGGCTTCTTCGCCGCCCTGAAGAAATCGGGCCTGACGCTGAACCTGCTGGCCGCCGCGCTGGTCGGGCTGGGGGTGCTGGTGGCGGTGGCGATCCACGAGATCGGCGGGGTGCCGCTGCCGGCGGTGCTGGGCATCTTCTCCGGCGCCGTCACCAACACGCCGTCGCTGGGTGCGGCGCAGGAGATGCTGCGCGAGGTCGGGGCCTCGGCGGCGGAGATCAACACGCCGAGCCTCGGCTACGCCGTCGCCTACCCCTTCGGCATCGTCGGCATCCTCATCACCATGGGGCTGATCCGCGTCGTCTTCCGCATCGACCCGGCGGCGGAGGCCGAGGCCTTCGAACGCAAGCGCCGCGCCCAGGTGGAAACGCTGGAGACGCTGGACGTCGCCGTGCGCAACCGGTCGGCCATGGGGCTGCCGCTGCGCGACATGGCGCTGTTCGGCGACCAGGGGGTGATGATCTCCCGCCTGCTGCGCGAGGGGCGGCTCCAGGTGCCGCACCCCGACACCTGCCTGCGCGCCGGCGACGTCGTGCATCTGGTCGGGCCGCGGATCAAGCTGGAGGCGACGAAGCGGCTGCTCGGCGAGGCGGCGGAGGTCACCCTGACCACCAAGGGCACCGCCATGCGCTGGGACCGGCTGGTCGTCACCAACGAGCATGTGCTGGGCAAGGCCATCGGCCAGCTCGACCTCGCCGACGCCTACGACGTGGTGGTCAGCCGGGTCAACCGCGCCGGCGTGGAGCTGGTGCCGAGCCCGGCGCTGCACCTCCAGTTCGGCGACATCCTGACCGCCATCGGCAAGCCGTCGGACCTCCAGCGGGTGGCGGCGCTGATGGGCAACTCGGCGCGGCGGCTCCAGCAGGTGGAGTTCGTGCCGGTCTTCCTCGGCATCCTGCTCGGCGTGCTGCTCGGCTCCATCCCCTTCTACATTCCGGGCATGCCGGCGCCGCTGAAGCTGGGGCTGGCCGGCGGGCCGCTGGTGGCGGCGATCCTGCTGGCGCGCATCGGCCACATCGGGCCGCTGGTCTGGTTCATGCCGCCCGCCGCCAACATGGCGCTGCGCGAGATCGGCATCGTCCTGTTCCTGGCGGTGGTCGGGCTGATGTCCGGCGACCGCTTCGTCGAGACGCTGGTGCACGGCGACGGGCTGCTGTGGATCGGCTGCGGCGTGCTGGTGACGCTGATCCCGCTGCTGACCGTCGGCTTCGTCGCGCGGGTCTTCGCCCGGCAGAATTACCTGACGATCTGCGGCTTACTGTCCGGCAGCATGACGGACCCGCCCGCGCTCGCCTTTGCAAACGCAATGAGCGCATCGGAGGCTCCCGCCCTCGCCTATGCCACTGTTTACCCTATGGTTATGTTTCTGCGTATCCTTGCACCGCAGTTGATCGTCCTATTCCTCTGGTAGCAGGGCGGTCTGTCCTCGCGTGGGGAGACGCGGCCATGCACGCGCTCATCGACCTCTTCCTGGCCATGCCGCCGATCGCGCGCGTGGTGTTCATGCTGGGCATCACCTCGGCCCTCGGGCTGGCGCTCGGCCACATACGGCTGCGCGACGTGGGGCTGGGCATCGGCGGCGTGCTGTTCGCGGGCATCGCGGTCGGCCATTTCGCCAAGCAGGCCGGGGTGACGCTGAACGCCGAGATGATGGAGTTCATCCGCGATTTCGGCCTGATCCTGTTCGTCTACACCATCGGCATCCAGGTCGGCCCCGGCTTCTTCGCCGCGCTGAAGAAGTCCGGGCTGGCGCTGAACGGGCTGGCGCTGCTGATGGTCGGGTCGAGCATCCTGCTGACCGCGATCCTGGTGCTGTTCGACCTCGTGCCGCTGGGCTCCGGCCTCGGCGTCTTCGCGGGCGGGGTGACCAACGCCCCGGCGCTGGCCGCCTCGCAGCAGGTGCTGAAGGAGGTCGGGGCCGACGCCGCGGTGATGGCCCTGCCGGGGCTGGCCTTCGCCGTCACCTACCCCTTCGGCATCGCCGGCAACCTGCTGGCCATGGCGGTGGTGCGGATCGTCTTCCGCATCGACCCGCAGGAGGAGGCCAGGGCCTTCGAGGCCGCCCGGCGCGCCGAGGTGGCGGCGCTCGACACCATGGACATCGCCGTCACCAACCCGGCCCTGCGCGGGGTGCGGCTGGGCGACCTGACCATGCTGGCGAGCCTGGGGGTCTGCGCGTCGCGGCTGCTGCGCGGCGGCCAGCTCCGCGTGCCCGGCGAGGACACGCGGCTGGAGGAGGGCGACGTGCTGCACGTGGTCGGCCCGCGCCCGCGGCTGGAGCAGGTCCGCCTGCTGATGGGGCGGGAGGCCGACGTCCGGCTGACCACCAAGGGCAGCGACCTGCGGTGGGAGCGCATCGTCGTCACCGCCAACCCGGTGCTGGGCAAGTCCATCGCCGCGCTGAACCTGAAGGGGGCCTGCGACGTGGTGGTCAGCCGCGTCAACCGCGCCGGCGTGGAGCTGGTGCCCAACGCCGCGCTGAAGCTGCAGTTCGGCGACATCCTGACGGTGATCGGCAAGCCCGACGACCTCAAGGCGGCCGCCTGCATCATCGGCAACTCCGAACGGCGGCTGCAGACGGTGGAGATGATCCCGGTCTTCGTCGGCATCACGCTGGGGGCGCTGCTCGGCGCCATCCCGCTGTTCCTGCCGGGCATGCCGGCGCCCTTGCGGCTGGGCATGGCCGGCGGGCCGCTGATCGTCGCCATCGTGCTGGCGCGCATCGGCCACATCGGGCCGCTGGTCTGGTTCATGCCGCCCGCCGCCAACCTCGCCTTGCGCGAGATCGGCATCGTCCTGTTCCTCGCCGTGCTCGGCATCGCCTCGGGCGACCGCTTCGTCGAGACGATGGCGAGCGGCGCCGGGCTGCCCTGGATGGCCTGGGGCGTCCTGGTCACGCTGGTCCCGCTGCTGCTGACCGGGCTGCTGGCGCGCGGCGTGATGAAGCTGAACTTCCTCAGCATCTGCGGCGTGCTGGCCGGGGCGCAGACCAACCCGCCGGGCCTCGCCTACGCCAACGCGGTGGTCGCGTCGGAGGCGCCGGCGCTGGCCTACGCCACCGTCTACCCGCTGGCCATGTGCCTGCGCATCCTGGCGCCGCAGCTTCTGGTGCTGCTGCTGTGGTGAAAAACCCGCCGGCTTGCCCCGCCGCGCGGTTGCCCCGGAGCCCGCAAAATCCGCGTTGCGGGAGTTTGTCCGGCGGTCTAGCCTAGCGGCACCGTCCAGGGTTGGGCGGACCAGTCCGCTCCCCGCCCCGCTCTCCGCCGACAAGCCCCGCATGCACCGACACCCGCCCACGAATCCCCACGCCCCCGAAGCCGTCCTCGTCGAGAATGTCCACAAGCGCTTCGGTCCGCTGGAGGTGCTGAAGGGCGTCTCCCTGACCGCGCGCGAGGGCGACGTCATCACGCTGATCGGCTCCTCCGGCTCCGGCAAGAGCACGCTCCTGCGCTGCATCAACATGCTGGAGGTGCCGGACGAGGGGCGGATCGTCATCGGCGGCGAGGCCATCGGCCTGAAGAAGGCGCGCGGCGGCCAGACCGTCCCCGCCGATTCCCGGCAGGTGGACCGCATCCGCACCCGGCTGGGCATGGTGTTCCAGAGCTTCAACCTCTGGACCCACATGACCATCCTGGAGAACGTCATCGAGGCGCCGGTCCATGTGCTGGGCGTCCCGAAGGCGGAGGCGGTGGACCGCGCCCGCAAGCTTCTCGACAAGGTGGGCATCCTGGCCAAGGCCGAGTCCTACCCGGTGCAGCTGTCCGGCGGGCAGCAGCAGCGCGCCGCCATCGCCCGCGCGCTGGCCATGCAGCCCAAGGTGATGCTGTTCGACGAGCCGACCTCCGCGCTCGACCCCGAGCTGGTCGGCGAGGTGCTGCTGGTCATCCGCCAGCTCGCCGAGGAGGGCAACACCATGATTCTGGTGACGCACGAGATGGGCTTCGCCCGCGAGGTCGCGTCGGAGGTGGTGTTCCTCCACCAGGGACGGATCGAGGAGCGGGGGCCGCCCGACCGGGTTCTGGTCAATCCGGAATCGGACCGCGTGCGACAGTTCCTGTCGCGCCACCTGTCCGGCGGCGGCTGAATCGGTCGCGCGAGAACGGCCCGCTCAATTCCCTTGACTGGCGCTGTAAAACCGTAAACCTCAGAGCCTGCCCGAGCATAAGAGCCATCCATAAGGGCATCAGAACAGAGGAGGTTTTCCCGTGAAGAAGATCGTTGCGGCCCTGGCGCTCGGCGCCATTGTGGCGGTCGCCGGCACCGCCGCCGAAGCCAAGGACTGGAAGAAGATCCGCATCGCCACCGAGGGCGCCTACGCCCCGTGGAACGCGACCGACCCGTCGGGCAAGCTGGTCGGCTTCGAGCCGGACCTCGCCATGGAACTCTGCAAGAAGATGAAGGCCGAGTGCGAGATCGTCGCCCAGGATTGGGACGGCATGATCCCGGCCATCCAGCAGGGCAAGTACGACGCCATCATGGCGGCGATGTCGATCACCGACGAGCGTGAGAAGGTCATCGCCTTCGCCGGCCCCTACGGCACCGAGCCGTCGATGTTCGGCACCATGAAGACGTCGCCGCTCGCCAAGGCGACCTTCCCCGGCGAGCGCTACGACCTGTCCAAGGATGACCCGAAGGCCGCCATCGCCGCCCTGGCCGACGCGCTGAAGGGCAAGACGGTCGGCGTGCAGACCTCGACCATCCAGGCGAACTTCATGGAGAAGCTTCTGCCGCAGGTGGCGGTCCGCACCTACGACAAGCTGGACAACGCCGGCATCGACATGGCCGCCGGCCGCGTCGACGCCATCTTCGGCGACCGGTCCGCGGTGGACGCCATCCTCAAGGCGGACGCCGGCAACGGCATGACCCTGTTCGGCCCGGCCTTCGCGCGCGGCGTGCTGGGCAAGGGCGTGGGCGTCGGCCTGCGCAAGGCCGACAGCGACCTGAAGGAGCTGTTCAACAAGGCCATCGCCGAGGCCAACCAGGACGGCACCATCACGAAGCTGAGCACCCAGCACTTCGGCTACGACATCTCGATCAAGTAAGGCCGCCTTCCCTCCGCGGGGCGGCGGTTTTCCGCGAGGCGCCCCCGCGGAGGCTCACGCCGGGAATCCATGTTCGAACTTCTCTCCTTCGGCCCGAACGGGTGGGGCGGCCAGCTTCTCGGCGGGGCCGCGATGACGGTCGCCGTGTCGGTGTCGGCCTTCGTCCTCGGCCTCGTCTTCGGCTCGCTCGGCGCGTCGGCGAAGCTCAGCCGCAACCTCGCCCTCACCGGCGTGGCGGAGGTCTACACCACCGTCGTCCGCGGCGTCCCCGAACTGCTGGTCATCTACCTGCTGTTCTTCGGCGGCAGCGGCGCGGTCATGGCCGTCGGCCGGGTCTTCGGCTACGAGGGCTACATCGAGCTGAACGCCTTCTCCATCGGCGTTCTGGCGGTCGGGTTGATCTCCGGCGCCTATTCGACGGAGGTGATCCGCGGCGCCGTCCAGGCGGTGCCCCACGGCCAGATCGAGGCGGCGCGCGCCTGCGGCATGTCGCGCTGGCTGATCCTGCGCCGCATCCTGGTGCCGCAGACCCTGCGCTACGCCCTGCCGGGGCTGGGCAACGTCTGGCAGCTCACCCTGAAGGACACGGCGCTGATCTCCGTGACGGCGCTGGCCGAGATCATGCGCGTGTCGCATGTGGCGGCGGGGTCGACCCGCCAGCCGTTCCTGTTCTACACCACCGCAGCGGTGCTCTACCTCCTGCTCACCACCGTCTCCACGGTGGCGTTCGAGCGGGCGGAGCGCTACGCCAATCGCGGCGTGCGGAGGGCCTGACCCATGAACTGGGAACTGATGTGGGACAGCGTGCCCACCCTCCTGCGCGGCGTTCCGGTGACCCTGCAGCTGGTCGGGCTGGCGCTGCTGTTCGGCGCGGGCGTGGCCTTCGCGGTGGCTCTGCTGCGGCTGTACGGCAACCGCGTCACCGAGCGGCTGATGGCCGGCTATGTCTTCGTCTTCCGCGGCACGCCGCTGCTCGTGCAGATCTTCCTGATCTATTACGGCATGGGCCAGTTCGAGCTGGTGCGCAGCAGCTTCCTCTGGATCTACCTGCGCGAGCCCTTCTGGTGCGCGATCCTGGCGCTGACGCTGAACACCGGCGCCTACACCAGCGAGATCCTGCGCGGCGCCATCCTGTCGGTGCCGCAGGGCCAGATCGAGGCGGCGCGGGCCTGCGGCATGTCGCGCACGCTGCTGTTCCGGCGAATCGTGATGCCGGTGGCGATCCGCCAGATGCTGCCGGCCTACGGCAACGAGGTGATTTTGATGGTGAAGGCCAGCTCGCTCGCCAGCACCATCACGCTGCTGGAGATCACCGGCATCGCCCGCAAGATCATCGCGCAGAGCTTCGCGGTGTTCGAGGTGTTCATCGTGGCGGGCAGCATCTATCTTCTGCTGAACTTCATCGCCTCGCGCCTGATCCGCTACGCGGAGTGGCGCATGACCCCCTATTTGCGGGCGCGGGGGTAGCCTTCATCCCCTCCCCTGCGAAAGCAGGGGCGGGTTAGGGTGGGGGCAAGGGTTCCCCCACTCAACAGGCGTGCGAGGCGCTCATGCCCCGAACCGGCGCGACGACCGCCATCCTGGCCGCGGTCCTTTTCGGCCTCAGCACGCCGCTGGCGAAGCTGCTGGTCCATGACCTGTCTCCTTGGATGCTGGCGGGCCTGCTGTATCTCGGCTCCGGCATCGGGCTGGGGCTGGTCCGTCTGCTGACAGGGTCACGCCAGCGCGGCGAACGCGGCCTCCGCGGCGCTGAATGGCTGTGGCTGATGGCCGCCGTCGCTGCCGGGGGAGTCGCCGGGCCGGTTCTGCTGATGTTCGGCCTGACGGCGACGCCGGCATCGACGGCCTCGCTTCTGCTCAATCTGGAAGGGGTGTTCACCGCCCTGCTGGCCTGGTTCGTCTTCCGCGAGGGCGTCGACCGGCGGCTCGTCGCCGGGATGGCCGCCATCGTGGCGGGAGCGGTCGTGCTGTCCTGGGGCGGACCGGTGAGTCTCGCCGGCGGCTGGGGAAACGGCGGCTGGGGAAACGGCGGCTGGGGACCGGCCGCGGTCGCCGCCGCCTGCCTGATGTGGGCGGTGGACAACAACCTGACCCGCAAGGTGTCCCTGGCTGACCCGGCGGACATCGCCACGATCAAGGGGCTGGTGGCCGGCACCGCCAATGTCGGGATCGCCCTGGCGCTCGGCGACGCCCTGCCCGCCGCGCCGACCGCCGCGGCGGCGATGCTGGTCGGTCTGCTCGGCTACGGCGTCAGCCTCGTGCTGTTCGTGGTCGCCCTGCGCCACATCGGCGCCGCCCGCACCGGGGCCTATTTCTCGACGGCCCCCTTCGTCGGCGGCATCGCCTCCCTGGCGATCTTCGGGGAGCCCGTGACGCTCGGGCTGGCGGCGGCGGCGGTCCTGATGGGGGTCGGCGTCTGGCTGCACCTGACGGAGGACCATGACCACGAGCACGACCATGACGAGATGGAGCACGACCACCCGCATGTCCATGACGCGCATCACCGGCACCATCACGACGGCCCGCAAGATGGCCCGGTGACCGAACCGCACAGCCACCGGCATCGCCACGGGCGCCTGCGGCACCGGCACGCCCACTTTCCGGACGCCCACCACGCGCACCGGCACTGAGCGCGGTTTCGCCCTCTTATCCGGACCGGCCGGACTTTTTCACCCGCCCTGCACCAACGTAGCATGGAAAGGCCGCGTCAACCCGTCGTACCGTCAGTGCGACAGGCCGCCGCACCGTCCTGAAAACACCACGGTGTGCGGCCATGTTTCCTGACCAAGATCAAGGCGAAACCCCTCGCGCTGGGGCATCACTGAGCTTATATCGTCCGCAGCACGACCAGAGGCCCATAGGTCCTATGCATCGATTTGCAAATCCTGCCCGCTTCCAGCGCCTGTCGGCGGCGATCCTGCCCTGGACGGCGGGGGCGACCGTGATCCTGCTGATCGTCGGGCTCTACATCGCGCTGATCGGCTCGCCCCGCGACTATCAGCAGGGCGACACCGTGCGGATCATGTACATCCACGTGCCCGCCGCCTGGATGAGCCTGTTCGTCTACGTCAACATGGCCATCGCCGCCGCCTGCGGGCTGGTGTGGAAGCACCCGCTGGCCGACCTGTTCGCCAAGGCCGCCGCCCCGGTCGGCGCCGGCTTCACCTTCATCTGCCTCGTCACCGGTTCGCTGTGGGGCGCGCCGATGTGGGGGACGTGGTGGGTGTGGGACGCGCGGCTGACCAGCGTGCTGATCCTGTTCTTCCTCTATCTCGGCTACATGGCGCTGGTGAACGCCTTCGACGACCCGCAGCGCGGGACGCGGGCGGGCAACGTGCTGCTTCTCGTCGGCATCGTGAACGTGCCGATCATCAAATTCTCGGTGGACTGGTGGAACACCCTGCACCAGCCGGCCAGCGTCATCCGCATGGGCGGACCGACCATCGACGGGTCCATGCTGGTCCCGCTGCTGGTCATGGCGCTGGGCTTCACCGCCTACTTCATCACGGTGGTCCTGCTGCGCCTGCGGGCGGAGATCGTGCAACGCAAGATCCAGACGATGCGCCTGACCGAGGCGCAGGGCTGAGGCACGGGAACAGGCGGGGCCGGAGGCAAGGATGGCAGAGTTTTTCGCGATGGGCGGCTACGCCGCGTATGTCTGGTCGTCCTACGCGCTGGCGGCGCTGGTGATGGTCGGCCTGCTGGTCGCCACGCTGAAGGCGCTGCGCGGCGCCGAGACGACCCTGAAGGCGCTGGAAGGCAGCCGCCCGCCGCGGCGGCGCCGGGCGCGCAACGGAGCCGCGGCGTCGCCCGCGGCGGAGGTTGGTGAAGGATGACCCGCAAGAAACGGCGCCTCTACATGCTGGGCCTCGCCCTGCTGGGCCTTGGCGCGGCCACCGCCCTGACGCTGACCGCGTTCGAGGACAACATCGTCTTCTTCTTCAGCCCCACGCAGTTGCAGACCCAGGACATCGGCGACCGCAACTTCCGCCTGGGCGGTCTGGTCGAGGAAGGCAGCGTCAGCAAGATGCCCGACGGGGTGACGACGCGGTTCCGCGTCACCGACACGGTGCACACCGTCGCGGTCAGCTACCGCGGCCAGCTTCCCGACCTGTTCCGCGAGGGCCAGGGCGTCATCACGGAAGGCCGCATGATCAACGGCGTCTTCCAGGCGCGCGAGGTGCTGGCCAAGCACGACGAGAACTACATGCCGCCGGAGGTCGCCGCCGCCCTGAAGGAGGCGGAGCACTTCAAGGCGAACTCGAAGGAGCAGAAGCCCAGCTCGTGACGCTGGCGGCTTCCCCACTCCTCCTCATTCCGTTCTTCAAGGGAGCATCGGGCCCGTGATTCCCGAACTCGGCCATTACGCGCTGGTGCTGGCGCTGTTCGTGGCGCTGGTGCAGTCCGGCGTCCCCCTGGTCGGCGCCGCCACCGGCAACGCCGCCTGGATGGGCATCGCCCGCCCCGCCGCCATCGCCCAGATGCTGCTGGTCCTGGTCGCCTACGGCGCCCTGACCTGGGCGCATGTGGTGTCGGACTTCAGCGTGTCGAACGTGGTCGCCAACAGCCACTCGATGAAGCCGATGCTCTACAAGGTGTCGGGCGTGTGGGGGAACCACGAAGGCTCGATGATGCTGTGGATCGTCATGCTGACGGTGTTCGGCGCGGCGGTCGGCATCTTCGGGCGCAACCTGCCGCCCTCGCTGAAGGCCCGCGTCATCTCCGTCCAGGGCATGATCGGCGTCGGCTTCCTGCTGTTCATCCTGATCACGTCGAACCCCTTCCTGCGCGTGGTTCCGGCGCCGCTCGACGGCAACGACCTGAACCCGTTGCTCCAGGACCCCGGACTCGCCTTCCACCCGCCCTTCCTCTACGCGGGCTATGTCGGCTTCTCCGTCGCCTTCTCCTTCGCGGTCGCCGCCCTGATCGAAGGGCGCGTCGACCCGGCCTGGGCGCGCTGGGTGCGTCCCTGGACGCTGGCCGCCTGGTCGACCCTGACCGCCGGCATCGCGCTCGGCTCCTGGTGGGCCTATTACGAGCTGGGCTGGGGCGGCTGGTGGTACTGGGACCCGGTCGAGAACGCCTCCTTCATGCCCTGGCTGGCCGGCACCGCGCTGCTGCACTCCGCCATCGTGGTGGAGAAGCGCGACGCGCTGAAGACCTGGACCATCCTGCTGGCGATCATCACCTTCTCGCTGTCGCTGATGGGCACCTTCCTGGTGCGGTCGGGCATCCTGACCTCGGTCCACGCCTTCGCGGTGGACCCGGCGCGCGGCGTCTTCATCCTGGTCCTGCTGGCCATCGCCACCGGCGGCTCGCTGCTGCTCTACTCCGTGCGGGCGCCCAGCCTGAAGACCGGCGGCCTGTTCGCCCCGGTCAGCCGCGAGGGCTCGCTGGTGCTGAACAACCTGCTGCTGTCCACCGCGACGGCGACGGTCTTCATCGGCACGCTCTACCCGCTGTTCCTCGACGTGCTCGACCTCGGCAAGGTGTCGGTCGGCCCGCCCTTCTTCAACGCCACCTTCATCCCCGTCGCCATCCCGATGGTGATCGCCATGGTGGTCGGCCCCTTCCTGGCCTGGAAGCGCGCCGATCTGCTGGGCGCCCTGACCCGGCTGTGGACGGCGGGCGTGGCGACCGTGGCCTGCGTCGCCATCGCCGCCTACGTCACCAACGGCGGCGGCCCGCTGCTGGCGCTGGTCGGCATCGCGCTCGCCGCCTGGGCCTTCTTCGGCTCGATCGCCGAGTTCGCGGAGCGCATCCGCCTGTTCCGCATCCCGGTGAAGGACAGCTGGAACCGCGCGGTCAACCTGCCGCGCAGCGCCTGGGGCATGACCATCGCCCACGCCTGCATGGGCATCGCCATCGCCGGCATGACCGGCACCTCGGCGTGGCAGAGCGAGACGATCAAGGCGATGAAGCCGGGCGACACTGCCACGGTCGGCGCCTATTCCGTGCATTTCGACCGCGTCGGCACGGTGCAGGGCCCGAACTACAGCGCCGAACAGGGCGTCTTCACCGTCACCCGCGGCGGCAACCACATCGCCACCCTGACGCCGCAGCGCCGCAGCTACCCGGTCACCCGCATGACGACGACCGAGGCGGCGATCCACACCACCTGGCTGTCCGACGTCTATGTGGCGCTGGGCGACCCGACGCAGAACGGCACGGCCTGGACCGTGCGGCTGTACCATCACCCGCTGGTGCCGTGGATCTGGATCGGCTCGCTGGGGATGATGCTGGGCGGGCTGGTCAGCCTGTCCGACCGCCGCTTCCGCGTCGGCGCCCCGGAGCGCCGCCGCGCCGCCAAGGGCACCCTTCAGCCCGCCGAATAAGACCGACCGATAAGACCGCCCGCCGAGTAAGGACACGCTTCCGATGCGCCGCCTGATCTATCTGTTGCCGCTGCTGCTGTTCGTCGGTGTCGGCGTGGCCTTCCTGCGCGGGTTCGACCGCGACCCGCGCGACATCCCCTCCGCCCTGATCGACAAGCCGGCGCCGGAATTCTCGCTGCCGCCGCTGCCGGGCTACAAGGAAGGGCTGTCCAACGCGACGCTGAAGGGCGACGTCACGCTGGTGAACGTCTTCGCCTCCTGGTGCATCCCCTGCAAGGCCGAGCACCCGATCATCACCCGGCTGGCCCGCGAGCAGGGCGTGACGGTGCGCGGCATCAACCACAAGGACAAGGCGGAGGACGCCATCGCCTGGCTGAACCGCAACGGCGATCCCTACGCCAGCATCGGCGTCGATCTGGACGGCCGCGTGTCCATCGACTGGGGCGTCTACGGCGTGCCGGAGACCTTCCTGCTCGACCGCCAGGGCCGCATCCGCTTCAAGCATGTCGGCCCCCTGACCCCGCAGGTGGTCGAGGAGCAGATCCTGCCCATGGTCAAGCATCTGCGGAGCGCGTCGTGAGAGCCCTCCTTCTCGCCCTCCTGCTGGCGCTGACCCCGGTCGCCGCCTCCGCCGTCCAGCCCGACGAGGTGCTGAAGGACCCGGCGCTGGAAGGCCGCGCCCGCGAGATCAGCAAGGATCTGCGCTGCCTCGTCTGCCAGAACCAGTCGATCGACGATTCCAACGCGCCGCTCGCCCGCGACCTGCGCGTGCTGGTCCGCGAACGGCTGACCGCCGGCGACAGCAACCAGCAGGTGCTGAGCTTCGTCACTGACCGCTACGGCGACTATGTGCTGCTGCGCCCGCCCTTCAAGGCGACGACGCTGTTCCTGTGGATCGGCCCCTTCGTGATCCTGGCCATCGGCGGCGTCGTGACGGCCCTGTACCTGCGCGGGCGGAAAGGGATTGCCGTTGCTGCGGGCGGCGACACCGCCCCGCTGACCGAGGACGAGCGGCGGCGCCTGGACGCCCTGCTCCGCAAGGACAAAGCCTGATGCTGTTCTGGATCGTCGCCGCCGCACTGACGGCGGCCGTGGTGCTGCTGATCGTGCCGCCGCTGCTGAGGAAGCCCGAGGGAGCCGCCGAGGAGCGCGCCGCCTACGACCTGGAGGTCTACCGCGACCAGCTGGGCGAGCTGGAACGCGACCAGGGCCGCGGCCTGATCAGCGAGGCGCAGGCCGCCGCCGCCCGCGCCGAGATCGGCCGCCGCATGCTGGCCATCGCCGACCGCGGCAAGGGCCCCGTGAAGAATGGGGCGAAGGACGCGAAGAAGGGCAAGGTGCCCGCCGCCCGCGCGCCGCGCAGCGCGATGGCGCTGGCCGCCCTGCTGGCCGTCCTGCTGCCGCTCGGCACGCTGGCCGTCTACGGCAAGCTGGGCCGTCCGGAGCTGCCGGCCCAGCCGCTGGCCTCGCGCAACCTCGACCATGAGCGCGGCGGGCCGCCCAAGAACGTGCTGGCGGCGATGGACAAGCTGAAGGCCCAGCTCGCCGAGACCCCCGACGACCCGCAGGGCTGGGCCATCCTCGGCCAGGCCTACGCCAAGATGGGCCGCCTGCCCGAGGCCGCCGAGGCGCTGGGCAAGGCGGTGGCCCTGGCCGGCGACGACCTGGAGCTTCTCGGCAGCTACGGCGAGGTCCTGATCTCGGCCAACGGCGGCACCGTGCCGGACGAGGCCCGCAAGACCTTCGACCGCGTGCTGGCGAAGGACCCGACGGAGCCGCGCGCCCGCTTCTACGCCGCGCTGGCTCGTTTCCAGGCCGGCGACAGCAAGGACGCCCTGGAGCGCTGGAGCGCCCTGCTCGCCGAGTCCCACGCCGACGCGCCCTGGGTGCCGATCGTCCGGACGCAGATCGCGGAGGCCGCCAAGGCGCTGAACCTCGACCCGGCCAAGGTGACGCCGCAGCCCCTGCCCGCGCAGCAACAGCCGCCGGTCGCCCAGAGCCAGGGGCAGGGCCAGAATCCGGGCCAGGGCCAGGCGCAGGGCCAGGCCGAGGGCGAGGACCAGCAGCAGATGATCCGCGGCATGGTCGACGGGCTGGCCGCCCGGCTGGAGGCCAACCCGGACGACGTGGACGGCTGGTTGCGGCTGTCGCGCTCCTACGGCGTGATGGGCGAATCGGCCAAGGCCATCGACGCCGCCCGCAAGGCGCGGGAGCGGGCGCCCACACGGCCCGACGTGCTGGTCGCCTACGCCTCCGCCCTGCTGTCGGCGGAGCCGCGGAGCAGCAAGCCCGGCCCGATGCCGGAGGAGGCCGTCGCCGCGCTCCGTCAGGCGCTGGCGGCT
Organism: Azospirillum brasilense; assembly: GCF_007827815.1. Classification (GTDB taxonomy): domain Bacteria; phylum Pseudomonadota; class Alphaproteobacteria; order Azospirillales; family Azospirillaceae; genus Azospirillum; species Azospirillum brasilense_C. The sequence goes on along the minus strand of NZ_VITH01000005.1, from coordinate 395,899 downwards.
GAGCCCGACAACCGCGACGCGCTCTGGCTGCTCGGCCTGAACGCCGCCGGCGTCGGCCAGACCGCGGAGGCCACCGATCTGTGGACCCGGCTTCTGGCCCAGTTCAAGCCGGAGGAGCCGGAATACACGCTGATTCGCGCCCGCCTCGATTCGCTGAAGGCCGGCGGCTGATTCTCTCCCGAATGTCCCTTGCAACCCGGCGTGCCTGAAGAGCAGGATGGCGTTGCACGCTGGGGTGGCGCGCCCGAACGGAACGCGCCACCCGCAAGCCGATCCGCCAGGGACGCGACCGATTGCCCACCCACGCGCTCACCGCCAAAGGTCCCGCCTCCGGCCCCGGCATGGCGGGAAAGCCGCTGGAGGCCGCCCTCTGGATGCTGGGGGCGGCGCTGTTCATCGCCATTGGCAACGCGATGATCCGCCATGTCAGCGGTGAACTGCACCCCTTCGAGATCGTCTTCTTCCGCAACCTGTTCAGCCTGATGTTCATGCTGCCCTGGATCGCGGCGGTCGGGCTGGGGCGGCTGCGCACCGGGCGGGCGGGGCTCTACGCCTCGCGCTCGGCGACCAGTCTGGTGGCGATGCTGTGCTGGTTCTACAGCGTCACCCACATGCCGCTGCCGGACGCCACGGCGCTCAGCTTCACCATCCCCCTCTTCGTCACCGCCGGGGCGGCGCTGTTCCTGAACGAGACGGTGCGGGCGCGGCGCTGGGCCGCCGTCCTGGTCGGGCTGGCCGGGGTGATGATCGTCATCCGCCCGGACGACGCCACCCTGGACCCGACGATCCTGGTCATGCTCCTGCATTGCGTCGCCGCCGCCATCACCACGCTCCAGGTGCGGGCGCTGGCGACCTCCGACGGGGTGATGGTGGTGGTCGCCTACATGGGCCTGTTCCTGACCCCGATGGCGCTGGTGCCGGCGCTGTTCGTGTGGGAGTGGCCGAGCTGGACGGCGCTCGGCTGGCTCGTCCTGCTGGGCGGCGTGCTGACGCTGGGACAGTTGGCGATGACCCGCGCCTTCAAGCTGGCGCCGGCCTCGGCGATGATGCCCTACGATTACGCCCGCCTGCCCTTCACCGCCCTGCTCGCCTGGCCGCTGTTCGGCGAGGCCATGGACCTCTGGGGCTGGGTCGGCGCCGGTGTGATCGCCGCCTCCGCCCTCTACACCGCGCACCGCGACGCCGCGCAGTCGCGGGCCGAGCGGGCGGCCGCGGCCAAGGCGTGAGCCGTCAGCCGTTTCCGGCGGGCTTCATCCCGGAAGCGTCACCCGCGGCAGGCTTCATCTGCTGCTCTTTGCGCAGGGCGGCGCGGGCACGCTCCTCATGCTCGGGCTTCAGATTGCTGCGCACCGCATGGACGGCCGTGGCCAGCACCGCCGCATCGTCCACGAAACCGACCGCGATCAGCCAGTCCGGGATCGAGTCCGCGGGCAGCACGAAATAGGCCAGCGCCGCCATCAGGATCGCCTTCGCCTTGAAGGGCGTCCGCGGGTCGGTTGCGCAGAAGAAGGCGGCCAGCGCCTGCTCCAGGAAGGGAACGCGGTGCAGGTTGGCGCGCAGCGTGTTCCAGAAGCGGCGGCGGACGTAGCGCTCGTTCCGCTCCACGCGGACCGGGTCGATGACGGTGGGCAAAGCGGCGGCGGCTTCACTGGGTCCGTCGGTGGCGATCGGCATGGCTTTCCCTGGGCTCCCCCTGCACCGGCCGCCCTTCCCGGTGGACCGGGCGGGGCGGCCTGTTGCACAGTTGCGTGGAGTGACAACAGCGCAGACGCGCCAACGGTCCCGCCAAGGGTTCGACTACGGCCAAAGGGTCAAAAGGAGGAAACCGCCATGCCGATGAAGAAGGGCTACAAGGAACTGCTGGCCGAGGCGAACGCCCGCATCCAGGCGATCACGCCGCAGGAGGCGCTGTCCCTGCACGGCGACCCCGACGTGGTCTTCGTGGACATCCGCGACCCGCGCGAGCTGACGCGAGACGGCATGATCCCCGGCGCCTTCCCGGCCACCCGCGGCATGCTGGAATTCTGGGTGGACCCGGACAGCCCCTATCACAAGCCGGTCTTCGCGTCGGGCAAGCGCTTCGTCTTCTACTGCGCCAGTGGCTGGCGCTCGGCGCTCGCCACCGACACCGTGCAGTCGATGGGGTTGGAGAATGTCTGCCACCTGGAGGGTGGCTTCAAAGGCTGGAAAGAGGCCGGGTTGCCCGTCGCCATGCCGCCCGCCGCGGAACGGAAGGACCGTTGAATGGAACAGAGAGTCAGCCTGATCACGCTGGGCGTCGCCGATCTCGCGCGCAGCCGCCGCTTCTACGAGGAGGGGCTGGGCTGGACCCCCTCCCCGGTCAGCCAGGACGCCATCACCTTCTACCAGCTGGGCGGCGTGGCGCTCGCCCTGTTCGGGCGGGAGGCGCTGGCCGAGGACGCGCATCTGGCCGAGTCCGGCCCGACCTCGGGCTTCGGCGGCATCACGCTGGCCCACAACCTGCGCAGCAAGGCGGAGGTGGACGCGGTGATGGCCCAGGCCGAGCGGGCCGGCGGGCGCATCCTGAAACCGGCGCAGGACGTCTTCTGGGGCGGCTACAGCGGCTATTTTGCCGATCCGGACGGCCACCCCTGGGAGGTCGCCTGGAACCCCTTCGCCGGGCTGGGCGAGGACGGGAGCTTCCGGCTGGAGGGGTGACGGGCACCGCCCCAACCAACAACCTTTAATGGTAGGCCCTGAAACACATCGAAGCCGTCCAGGGCAAGACGCCGCCGTGACATCCACGGCGGTGCCTTGCCCACACACCGACCATAACCTTTTGGCGAAATATTTTTTCGCTAAAATGCAGCATAATGTTAATATATATCCTTCACAATGCATCGACTGGAAATGTCAACGCATCGTGGAATAAGCCGATGTCTACGGTCAAAGCACGCCTTTTGGTTGCCCTCTCTGTTCTGTGCTTCTTTCTTTTCGCGATTGCGGCCACCGGCTGGCTGGCCCTGGGGCAGTCGCACCGGGGCATGGAGACCGTGTTCAAGGACCGCGTCGTCCCGCTGCGTGACCTGAAGGTCGTCTCCGACATGTTCGCCGTCAACATCGTCGACACCACGCACAAGGTGCGCGGCGGCGCCGAGACGTGGGAGAACGGCCTCAAGTCCATCGATGCGGCGCTCGGCGAGATCGCGACGCGCTGGTCGGCCTTCACGGCCACCTCGATGAACGCCCGCGAAAAGGAGCTGGCGAACGAGGCCGAACGTCACATGGGCAAGGCGCGTGACGCCGCGACGACCGCGCGCAGGCTGATGCAGGCCAAGGATCAGGCCGCGCTGGACGCCTTCGCGGTGTCCACGCTCTACCCCAGCATCGACCCGGTGGCGGCGGCCGTCGGCAAGCTGGTCGATCTGCAGTTGAAGGAGGCCGAGGCGGTGTATGAGCGGACCAACGCCGCTTACGACACCTCCCGCTGGATCCTGGGGATCGCGGTGCTGCTCGGCGTGCTGGCCGCGGCCTTCGCCGTGACGACGACTCTGTTCCGCGTGGTCGCCCCGCTGCGCGCCATGGCCGAACTGATGCAGCGCCTCGCCAAGGGCGACCTCGGCATCACCGTCGACGGCACCGACCGGATGGACGAGGTCGGCACGCTCGCCCGCTCGCTGGCGGTGTTCAAGGACTCCGCCGTCGCGAACCGCCGGATGGAGGAGGAGCAGCGCCAGGAGCAGGCCCGCAAGGAAGCCCGGCAGGCGCTCGTCGAACAATACATCGTCGGCTTCGACGGCACGGTGCACGCGACGCTGAAAATGCTGGCGTCGGCCGCCACCGAGATGCGCGCCACCGCGGAGTCCATGTCGTCGACCGCCGAGGAGACCAGCCGGCAGGCCTCGACGGTCGCCGCCGCGTCGGAGCAGGCGACCACCAACGTCCAGGCGGTCGCCGGGGCCACCGAGGAGCTGTCCGCCTCCATCACCGAAATCGGCCGCCACGTCGCGACCTCCACCACCATCGCCGGCAATGCCGTGGAGGAGGCGGCCCGCACCGACCAGACGGTCCAGGGGCTGGCGGAGGCCGGTCAGAAGATCGGCGAGGTGGTCGGGCTCATCAAGGCGATCGCCGACCAGACCAACCTGCTGGCGCTCAACGCCACCATCGAGGCGGCGCGCGCCGGGGAGGCCGGCAAGGGCTTCGCCGTCGTGGCTTCGGAGGTGAAGAGCCTCGCCAACCAGACGGCCAAGGCGACCGAGGAGATCGCCACCCAGATCCAGACGATCCAGGGGGTGACCACCGACACCGTCCGCGCCATCAAGACCATCGGTGCGACCATCGGCGAGATCAACGGCATCGCCACCACCATCGCCGCCGCGGTGGAGGAGCAGGGTGCTGCCACCGGCGAGATCGCCCGCAACGTCCAGCAGGCCGCCCATGGCACGACGGAGGTGTCGGGCAGCATCGTCCAGGTCCATCAGGCCGCGGTGGAGACCGGGTCGGCGGCCTCCCAGGTGCTGTCGTCGGCCGAGGAACTCAGCCGGCAGGCGGAAACGCTGCGCCTGGAGGTCGAGCGCTTCCTCGTCAACATCCGGGCGGCGTGAGCGCACCACGCAGCCATTGCAGAAACGAAACGAGGGGGCCGAAGCCCCCTCGTTCCACATCCGGAATGGTCTCGCGCTTACTTGACGTTCGCGCGGGCCATGGCGCCCAGGCGCAGGCGGAGCGCGTTCAGCTTGATGAAGCCTTCCGCGTCCTTCTGGTTGTAGACGCTGTCTTCCTCGAACGTCACATAGTCCATGCGGTAGAGGCTGTTCGGCGACTTGCGGCCGACGACCGTGACGTTGCCCTTGAACAGCTTCAGGCGGACCACGCCGTTCACCGGCTCCTGGGTCTGGTCGATCAGCGCCTGGAGCGCCAGACGCTCCGGGCTGAACCAGTAGCCGCAGTAGATCAGCTCGGCGTAGCGCGGCATCAGCTCATCCTTCAGATGGCCGGCGCCGCGGTCGAGCGTGATGCTCTCCATCGCGCGGTGGGCGGCCAGCAGGATGGTGCCGCCCGGCGTCTCGTACACGCCGCGCGACTTCATGCCGACGTAGCGGTTCTCGACGAGGTCGAGGCGGCCGATGCCGTTCTCGCCGCCCAGGCGGTTCAGCTCGGTCAGCAGGGCCGCCGGGGACAGGGCCTTGCCGTCGATCGCCACGGCGTCGCCGCGCTTGAACTCGACCTCGACATAGGTCGGGGTGTCCGGGGCCTTCTCCGGGGCGACGGAGCGGGTGTACATGTCCTCGAACGGCTCGACCCACGGATCCTCCAGCGCCTTCCCCTCGTAGGAGATGTGCAGGAGGTTGGCGTCGGTGGAGTACGGGGCCTCGCCGCGCTTGTCCTTGGCGATCGGGATCTGGTTCTTCTCGGCGTAGTCGATCAGCCGGGTGCGGCTGCTCAGGTCCCACTCGCGCCACGGGGCGATGATCTTGATGTCCGGGCGGAGCGCGTAATAGCCCAGCTCGAAGCGGACCTGGTCGTTGCCCTTGCCGGTGGCGCCGTGGGCCACGGCGTCGGCGCCGACCTGGTTGGCGATCTCGATCTGGCGCTTGGCGATCAGCGGCCGGGCGATCGAGGTGCCGAGCAGGTAGGTGCCCTCATAGAGGGTATTGGCGCGGAACATCGGGAACACGAAGTCCCGCACGAACTCTTCGCGCAGGTCGTCGATGAAGATGTTTTCCGGCTTGATGCCCAGAAGCTCGGCCTTCTTGCGTGCCGGCTCCAGCTCCTCGCCCTGGCCGAGGTCGGCGGTGAAGGTCACCACCTCGCATTGATAGGTTTCCTGAAGCCATTTCAGGATCACCGAGGTGTCGAGGCCGCCCGAATAGGCGAGCACCACTTTCTTGATCTGTTTGCCGGACGCACCGCTCATGGGACTACTCACGCGGGTGGGGAAAAATATCGGTGCCGGACAGTAGCCCTACGACCGATGCGAATCAATCGGTCCCGCTCATAAGTCCCCTCTCCCCTCTGGGAAAGGGTTAGGGTGAGGGGGTTGCGCTTCTGCCGAACGTACCGAAACGCACATCCCCCTCACCGGCTCTCGGCGGATGCCAGAGGCATCCGCCTGCCGCCGTCAGCGCTGGCTTTCAGCCAGCGCGAGAGGCCCTTCGGGCCACCCTCTCCCCAGAGGGGAGAGGGCTGGGGCACTCAATCCGTCCCGGCGTCGGCCGCAACGGTGCTCTCCGCGGCGGGGCGGGCGGGCGCCCGGTCCACGAAGGGCCAGCGGATGTAGGCGTAGAGCCACATCGCCAGAATGTCCGCCCCGTTGATCAGCAGGACCAGCGCCCACAGCGGGCTGCGCCCGCCCTTGGCCAGCACCCAGCCGCCGAAGATCAGCTTCAGCATCAGCAGGATCGCCATGACGAGGTTCGCCGTCCACGGGTCGGTGGACATGATGGCCGCCCAGGGCTGCCAGTAGACGGCGTTGAGCAGGGCGACGAGGGAATCGAGCATCTCCATCACGCGGCCCTCCGCGCCTTGCGCGTCCGCGCCGGCCCGTCGACCAGGACCCGCGCCGGCCAGCGCCGCACCGTCAGCAGCCCCAGCACGCCGACCAGCCCGATCACCGGCACGAAGATCACCAGCGCCCACCAGGGCGAGAAGCCCGCCCGGCGGAAGATGCGCATCAGCGGCCAGACCGCCGCGGCGTTGAACAGGAACAGGATCAGGCCGGGATCGACGGCGAACTCAGGCACGGAGCACTCCCAGGGATGGTTCCGGCCTTATCCGGCCAGCGCCGCGTCCTTCTCGGCCAGCACCTTCTCGATGGCGGCGCGGTCGGCGGCGGACAGGCGGACGGACGCGCTCTTCAACTGGCCGCAGGCGGCCATGATGTCCTCGCCGCGGGTGGTGCGGACGGGGCTGGCGTAGCCGGCGTTGTTGACGATGTCGCCGAAGACCTGGATCGCCCGGTCGGTCGAACGCTCGTAGGGGGCGCCCGGCCAGGGGTTGAAGGGGATCAGGTTGATCTTCGACGGGATGCCCTCCAGCAACTTGACCAGGGCGCGGGCGTCCGCCGGGCTGTCGTTGACGCCCTTCAGCATCACGTATTCGAAGGTGATGCGCCGCGCGTTGTTCAGGCCAGGGTAATTGCGGCAGGCGTCCATCAGCTCCTTCAACGGGTATTTCCGGTTGATGGGCATGATGATGTCGCGCAGCTCGTCCGTCACGGCGTGCAGGCTGACGGCGAGGTTGACGTTCAGCTCCTCGCCGCAGCGCTTCATGGCCGGGACGACGCCGGAGGTGGAGAGCGTGATGCGGCGCTTCGAGATCGAGATCCCGTCGCCGTCCATGACGATCTTCAGCGCCTTGGCGACGTTCTCGTAGTTAAAGAGCGGTTCCCCCATCCCCATCATGACGATGTTGGAGATCATCCGCCCGTCCGGCGGCGCCGGCCATTCGCCGAGCGCGTCGCGGGCCAGCATGACCTGCGCCACGATCTCCGAGGCGTCGAGGTTGCGCACCAGACGCTGCGTGCCGGTGTGGCAGAAGCGGCAGGTCAGCGTGCAGCCGACCTGCGAGGAGACGCAGAGCGTGCCGCGGTCCTCCTCGGGGATGTGGACGCTTTCCACCTCCTGCCCGTCGGGCATGCGCAGCAGCCACTTGCGCGTGCCGTCCACCGACTTCAGGTCGCGCACGACCGTCGGGCGGGCCACGGCGTAGCTCTCCGCCAGCTTCTCGCGCACCGGCTTGGCGAGCGTGGTCATCACCGCGAAGTCGGTCGCTCCGCGGTGGTAGATCCAGTGCCAGAGCTGGCGGGCCCGGAATTTCTCCAGGCCGACGGACAGCATTTCGGCTTCCAGCTCGTCGCGGGACAGGCCGACAAGGTTCTTGCGCCCGTCAGCGTCGGTCGCCGGCAGGGCAAAGGCAGCAGCATGGTTGGAGGCGCTCATGGCCCCCTAAATAGGGCCACGAGCGTCCGGAGTCAAAAGACGAAACGAGGAGCGACCAAGTGAAAAGAGCAGCGCTGCTCAGCGCTTCACGCCGCAGGCCTGGTTGATCGCGTCGTAAGCCTGGGCGAAGCCGTCGGTGCCGTAGGTGTCGGTGGTCTTCGTGCCGCGGGCCGAAACCCCCTTCACCACCATGGACTTGCCCTTGGCGTCGCGCATCGCGGCGGTGACGGCCTTGTCGGTGTCGGCGTCGCGCGCCCAGGCGGTCTCCCCGTCGGTGAACAGCTTGAAGGACTTGCCGCCCACGTCCACCGTGGACTCGCTGTCCTTCTTCAGGGGATAGCCGACGACGACGCTGACGACGTCCAGCGCCTTCTCCGCCGGGCGGTGGGTCACCAGCACGTAGATGTCCCCGCGCTTGGCCGCGGCGGGTTCCTTCTTCTTGGGCTGGCTGGACATGTAGCAGACCTTGTGCCCGCCTTCGTCGAAGGCGAAGGCGTTCCAGTCCTTGAAGGACCCCAGCAGGCGCGGATCGGCGGCGCTGGCCGTGGCAACGGTTGCGGCGAGGATCGGACCGGCCAGAAGCAGAGCGGCGCCGGCGGTGCGACGGATGGTGCGAATGGGCAACATCGGTTGGCGAAGGCTCGAATGGTTTCGCGGACGGGTTCGGGAGTGGGGCGGACCCTACCCCAATTCGGTGAGGCTTTCCAGGGCCGCCACCCCCTCCCGGCGGCGAAGTCACGGGTTGTCCCAAAGCCCGGTCCTGCAATCGATCGCTCGATTTCGTATCGAAAGCCGGTGATCCGATGGCCGGCGGGGTGCGTAGAAGGCCCATCGAACGCCCGACGGAACGCCGCAGCCCACCCATGACTCCCTTGGCCGCCCGACCACACGACGGTGCACAGAACGCGGAGGAGCGCCAAACACGCTTTGCAGCGGGGCGCCCCGCGCACCATGTGTTGCGGGGCCTGCCTTCGTGCGCACAGCCCCTGAGCGCACAGACGGCGTGCCCGACGACGTGCCAGAAGACGTGCCCGAAGACGTGGATGCAGGATCTCGGTTCCCCAGCCGCCGGCGCCGACCGGACGTTCGAAGAGCTGCTGACCGCGGTCGGGCGGGACCGCGACCGCACGGCCTTCGCGGCCCTGTTCGGCCATTTTGCCCCGCGGCTGAAGGCCTATCTGCGCCGCCAGGGCTGTGACGCGGGTGGTGCGGAGGAGTTGGTGCAGGACGTGATGCTGTTGGTGTGGCGCCGCGCGGAGACCTACGACCCGAGCCAGGCGTCCGCCGCCACCTGGATGTTCACCATCGCCCGCAACCGGCGGATCGACGCGCTGCGGCGGGAGCAGCGGCCCGAGATCGACCCCGCCGACCCCACCCTGGTGCCCGACCCGGTGGAAAGCGCCGACGACGGGGTGGCGGCGCGCGAGACCGCCGGACGCCTGCGGGCCGCGCTGAGGACCCTGCCGCCGGAACAGGCCGACCTGCTGCGTCTGGCCTATTTCGAGGACAAGCCGCACAGCCTGATCTCCGCCGAACAGGGCATACCGCTGGGCACCGTCAAGTCGCGCCTGCGGCTGGCCATGGAACGGCTGCGCAAGGCCATGAGGGACTCCCAATGACCGTGCCCACCCACCATCCCGGCGACACCCTGCTGATCGACTACGCCGGCGGCGCTCTGGGCGAGGCGGCGTCGCTGATCGTGGCGACCCATCTGGCGTTGTGCCCCTGCTGCCGCCTGAACGTCGCCGAGATGGAGGCGGTCGGCGGCGCCCTGCTGGAGAGCATCGAGCCGGAGGAGGTCGATCCCGCCTGCCTGGAAACGGTGCTGGCCCGGCTGGACGACCTGCCGCCCCTGCCCCGCGTGCCCCGCCCGAAGCTGGTCTGCCAGCCGGCCGAGGTGCCGCTGCTGCCCGAACCGCTGCGCCGCTACATCGGCGGCGACCTGTCGCGCCTGCCCTGGAAGCGGCTGATGCGCGGCATGGACTGCTACGACATCCCGCTGGGCTCCGGCTCCGGCTACGACTCCGAACGCCGCGGCAAGGCCCGGTTGATGCGGCTGGCCAGCGGCGTCGGGCCGCCCCACCACACCCACCGCGGGATCGAGCTGACGCTGGTGCTGGACGGCGGCTTCACCGACGATCTCGGCCAGTTCGCCCGCGGCGACCTGTCCGTCGCCGACGACTCCGTGCGCCACCGCCCGGTGGCCGACGAGGAGGGCTGCCTGTGCTTGGCGGTGACCGACGCGCCGCTTCGTTTCACCGGCGCGCTGGGGCTGATCCTCAACCCCTTCGTGACGTTCTGAGGCTCGGGGCAGGGCTCGCGGCTGAAGGGCGACGGGAGCGACCATCGTCCAACCGCGTCACTCGATGCGCACGATGTTGACCGACCCGTCCACTCCCTTGTCGAAGCGGTAGCTGCCGCCCTGCGCGGCCATCTGGTTGAAGACGTCCACCACCCGCCGCGACCGGGCCGCCTGATGGGCGTGGAGGGCCAGCAGTTCCGGATGGACCAGCCCCATGCAGGACAGCGGCAGCCCTTTCCCCCGCATGGCGGCCAGAGCCGGGTTGGCGGCGATGCCGTCCGGACTGGCGAAGATCACCGTGTTCTGGCGGTACCAGAACTCGACGGACGGATCGGCCCACAGGATTGGCCGCAGGATGTCGAAGGCCTCGTAGCCGCGCGACAGGAACTTTCCAGCCCAATGGCTCTGCCACTGCTCGTTGATGTGGCCCTTGCCCCCCTGGCCGGGGATGGCGGCCCCGAACAGCACGACATCGCCATGGCGGCAAAGATCGTCGACGAAGCCTTCCGCCCGCTCTTCCGGCAGATGCTCGGCCACCTCCAGCGACAGGACGAGGCCGAACCGCCGCCCCAGCTCGAAGTGCTGCGACAGGTCCTGGGCGCGGAAGCGGGACGGATCGATGCGCAGACGGTCGCGGCGCACATAGTCCCCGTCCACCCCCTGGATGTCCGCGATCCCCGCCTCCGCGAAGGCCCGCAGGAAGGTGCCGACCCCGCACCCGACGTCGAGGACCGAGTCCGCCCCCACCCAGCCCAGCACCAGCGGCGCGATGACCCGCGCGGAGCGGAGCGACCCCTCCTCCTGGATGTCGTAGAAGCGGTCGTCGTAGAGCGGGTCGGACATCGAACGTCTCCTTCGCGGCGTGGCGGTTCCTGGACCGTGGAGGCTTTCCGGATCACTCGTCGTCGCGGACGACCACCGGCTTCTGGATGCCGCGCATGCGGCGGCGGCGCTCCGGGTTGCGCATGATCTGGCGACCGTGCTGATGATCGCGCAGCGGCTCCGTCGGGCCGCCGACGCGCACCGGCCGTTCGGCGAAGCGGCCCAGGCTGATCATCCGGTCGTACATCACCAGCGCGCCGGCCACCCCGACGTTGATGCAGAACTTCATGGGGATCTTCACCGTGAAGTCGCAGCGCTCCAGCAGCGGTTCGGACAGGCTGCCGCGCTCCGGCCCCAGCACATAGGCGGCGCGCGTCGGGTGGCGGAAGCTGGGCAGCTCCACCGCGTCCTCGGTCAGTTCCACGCCCACGAGCTGGCAGTCCTTGGGCAAGGCCAGATCGGCCACCCGGTCGTAGACGTAGAGCGGCAGATGCTCCGCGGCGCCCGAGGTGTCGACGATGTGCGCCTCGTGCAGGTCGGGTTCCGGGTCGATGGCGAAGAAGAAGGAGGCGCCGAAGGCGTGGGCGGAGCGCATCAGGTTGCCGACATTGCCCGGCTTGCTGATCCGCTCCACCCCGATGGCGAAATATCCACGCATGGCTTGCACAATCACTCGTAGTTTCGGCCCGCGCATGGCGCGGATCGGCGGCGAATCAGCCATGATCCGGCGGGTCCGATGGTGCGACACCTTGCCTCGCGACCCGGAGAGAGGCAAGCTCTCCACCCATGAGCCACGACCATTCCTCCTGCTGCGGCGGCCACGGTGACCACCACGGCCACGCCGACCATCACCACCCCGCCGAGGGGCACGCCGACCTGTCCGGACCGCCGGAGGCGCCGATCCTCGTCGAGGTGACGCGCGGCGGCATGGTGGAATCCGTCCATCGCGGGCGCGCCTGCATCGTCGATTCCGACGGGCGCGTGCTGGCCCAGTGGGGCGACATCCAGGCGCCGGTCTACCCGCGCTCCGCCATCAAGTCGATCCAGGCGATCCCGCTGGTCGAGACCGGCGCGCTGGACGCCTACGAGCTGGGCGACCAGGAGCTCGCTCTGGCCTGCTCCTCCCACCATGGCGAGATCCGCCACACCCGCATCGCCGAGGCCTGGATCAAGCGCATCGGCCTGACCGTGGACGACTACGAGTGCGGGGCGCATCTGCCGACCGACACCGACACCGCCCACGAGATGATCCGCAACGGCGAGACGCCGACCGCCTTCCACAACAACTGTTCCGGCAAGCACGCCGGCTTCCTGACCACCGCCCTGCACAAGGGCGAGCCGACCAAGGGCTATGTCCGCTTCGACCACCCGGTGCAGCAGCGCATCCTGGGCGTGATGGAGCAGATGACCGGCCAGGACCTGTCGCAGGCCCCCTGGGGCGTCGACGGCTGCGCCATCCCGACCATCGGCATCCCGCTGGGCGCCATCGCCTACGCCATGGCCCGCATCGGCGACCCCAAGGACCTGCCCGATTCCCGCGCCGAGGCGGTGGCCCGCATCCGCCGCGCCTGGCGCTCGCACCCGCACCTGATCGCCGGCAAGGACAGCTTCGACACCGGCATGATGCAGGCGGCGGGCGGTCTGGTGCTGGTCAAGGGCGGGGCCGAGGGCGTGGGCTGCGCCGTTCTGCCCAAGCAGGGGCTGGGCATCGCCCTGAAGATCGACGACGGCACCCCGCGCGCCCGCGAGGTCGCCCTGGCCGCCCTGATCCGCGCCACCAAGGTGCTGTCGGACGAACAGTGGGCGCGGGCCGACCAGCTCATCCACCAGCCGGTGACCAACCGCAACGGCCTGGAGGTCGGCGTGGTCCGCCCGGCGGAAGGCTGAAGGTCCGCAAGCGCGATCAAGCGGCCCTCGGCTAGGGTGCCGGGCATGGAGGACCCATGACCAAGCCCGACACCCTGCTGGACTACGGCCGCCGCATCGCGCGTGTCATCGACCACATCGCCGCCCATCTGGACGAGACTCTGGAGTTGGAACGGCTGGCCGCCGTCGCCTGCTTCTCGCCCTATCATTTCCACCGCATCTACCGCGCCATGACGGGGGAGACGGTGGCGGACACGCTGCGGCGGCTGCGCCTGCACCGGGCCGCAGGCGACCTCGTGAAGGGCGGAGACGGCATGGCGCAGGTCGCACGGCGCGCCGGCTACGGCAGCGTGGAGGCGTTCACCCGCGCCTTCGGGCAGGTCTACGGCCTGAGCCCCGGCGCCTACCGGCGGCAAGGCCGCCTGGTTCCTCCATCCGACCAACCACCGGACGAGGAGCGAAGCATGCACGACGTCATCATCCGCGACCTGCCGCCGCTGCGCCTTGCAGCCATGGCCCACAGCGGCCCCTACATGGACATCGGCACGGCCTTTGAACGGCTCTACGCCTGGGCCGCCGCCCGCGGGCTGATGGGACCGCGGGTGCGCGCCTTTGCGGTCTATTACGACGACCCGGAATCCGTCCCCGCCGACCAGCTCCGCTCCGAAGCGGCCTTGCTGCTCGACGGGCCGATCCCCGAGGACGGCGCCGTCCATCCCCTGGAGGTCGCCGGAGGCCGCCACGCGGTGCTGGTTCACAAGGGGCCCTATGCGGAGCTGGAGCGCCCTTACCGCTGGCTCTACCGCGACTGGCTGCCATCGAGCGGCCACGCGCCGGCCGACCGCCCCTGCGTCGAGGAATATCTGAACAATCCCCGCACTCTTCCCCCCGAGGAGTGGCTGACGGAGATCCGGTTGCCCTTGGCGTGAGAGGAGGCGGAGGGGAGGCGTTCCTCTCCTCCCCATCCCCCAAGCCCGTTCCATTGATGCTATGGTCCGGCACCCGTCCACCTGACCGGTTGCCCGATCCATGAGCATCGACACCCTGCGCGCCCAGTACGAAGCCTTCCCCTATCCCGCGCGCAACCCTGCCGACGAGAAAAAGCGCCTGATCACCGGATCGCCCAGCCATCTGGACGAGGTGAACCACAACGTCTTCGGCGGGCGCCTCGACCACGCCGTGCCCCTCCGGGTTCTGGTGGCCGGCGGCGGGACCGGCGACGGGACGATCATGATCGCCCAGCAACTGGCCGACGCCGGCAATCCGGGCCGCGTCACCTATCTCGACCTCTCCGACGCCGCGCGGGACATCGCCGAGGCGCGGGCCACGGCGCGCGGGCTGACCAACATCGACTTCCGCCGCGGCTCGCTGCTCGACCTCGGCGGGCTGTTGGAGGAGGGGGGGCCGTTCGACTACATCGACTGCTGCGGCGTTCTGCACCATCTGGACGAGCCGGCGGCGGGCGTCCGCTCGCTGGCCGGGGCGCTGAAGCCGGGCGGCGGGATCGGGCTGATGGTCTACGCGCCGTACGGGCGCACCGGCGTCTATCCCATGCAGGCGGCGCTGCGCACCATCGCGGCGGACCTGCCGCCGAAGGAACAGGTGGCGCTGGCCCGCCGGCTGATCGAACGCCTGCCGACGTCCAACTGGCTGCTGCGCAACCCCTTCATCAACGACCACAAACAGGCCGACGCCGACCTTTACGACCTGCTGCTGCACTCCTGCGACCGGCCCTTCACCGTGCCGGAGCTGGCCGAGCTGGCCGCGGCGGGCGGTCTCGCCATCGCCGCCCTGGTGGACCCGTACCGCTACGACCCCGCCGTCTGGGTGAAGGACCCCCGCCTGCTGAAGCGGCTCGACGGGCTGTCCCGGCTGGAGCGCGCCGCCTGGGCCGAGCAGGTCACCGGCAGCATGACCAAGCACATCGCCTATCTCGTCCGTCCCGAGGACGCCGAGGGTGCGGTCGCCCGCCCGGACGGGCCGGAGGTGGTGCCGGTGCTGCGCGACCTCGACGGTACCGCGGTGGCCAAGGGCCTGCCTCCCGGCGGCGTGCTGGAGGCGGAGCTGATGGGCGCCGTCGTCCCCCTGCCCCTGCCCCGTCTGGCCGGGCCGATCCTGGCGCGGGTGGACGGGCGGACCAGCCTGGGCGCCATGCACCAAGCGGTGGCGGAGAGGGCCGGGCCGCTGGCCTGGGACGCCTTCCTGGCGCAGTTCATTCAGCTTTTCACGGCGCTGAACGGCGTCGGCAAGATGTATCTGCGCCGCTGAGCGCGTCACGGCCCCTGACGTCGGGGCCCCGACATGAAAAATCCGCCGCCGGGAGGCCCCGGCGGCGGAAGTTCATGGAGGAAACAACCAGGCTGCAAAGAGTGCTTAGTGGATGGTCTCGCCGTGCAGGGCGAGGTCCAGGCCGTCGCGCTCGACGTCCTCGTCGACGCGCAGGCCCATCACCACGTCGATGACCTTCAGGATGATGAAAGAGCCGACCGCCGAGTAGGCGACGGTGGCGAGGATGCCGTAGACCTGCGTCCAGATCTGGCCGACGTTGCCTTCCAGGGCGCCGGCGGTGCCGCCGATGGCTTCCTGGGCGAAGACGCCGGTCAGGATGGCGCCGACGATGCCGCCCACGCCGTGCACGCCGAAGGCGTCCAGCGAGTCGTCATAGCCGAGGGCGCGCTTGAGGCCGGTGGCGCCCCAGTAGCAGACCACGCCGGCGACCAGACCGATGACCAGGGCGCCGGTCGGACCGACGAAGCCCGAGGCCGGGGTGATGGCGACCAGACCGGCGACGGCGCCGGAGATGATGCCGAGGACCGAGGGCTTGCCCTTGGTGGCCCACTCGACCAGCAGCCAGGACATGGCGGCGGTGGCGGCGGCGATCTGCGTGACCAGCATGGCCATGCCCGCACGGCCGTCGGCGGCCACGGCGGAGCCCGCGTTGAAGCCGAACCAGCCGACCCACAGCATCGAGGCGCCGATCAGGCTGAGCACGAGGTTGTGCGGGGCGAAGTTCTCGTTCGGGTAGCCCTTGCGCTTGCCCAGCACGATGGCGGCGACGAGACCGGCCACGCCCGCGTTGATGTGCACTACGGTGCCGCCGGCGTAGTCGAGCACGCCGTCACCCGCCAGATAGCCGCCCGGACCCCAGACCCAGTGGGTGATCGGCGCGTAGACGATCAGCGACCACAGGCCCGTGAAGACCAGCATGGAGGAGAACTTCATGCGGTCGGCGAAGGCGCCGGTGATCAGGGCCGGGGTGATGATGGCGAAGGTCATCTGGAAGACGATGAAGACCGTCTCCGGAATGACGCCCGACAGGCCGTCCTTGGTGATGCCGGCCAGCATGAACTTCGACAGGCCGCCGAAATAGGGGGTGCCTTCGGTGAAGGCGATGCTGTAACCGGCGAAGAACCACAGGATGCTGACCAGGCAGCAGATCGCGAAGCTCTGCATCACGATGGCCAGCACGTTCATCTTGCGGACCATGCCGCCGTAGAACAGCGCCAGACCCGGGATGGTCATGAACAGGACCAGCGCCGTGGCGACCAGCATCCAAGCCGTGTCGCCGCTGCTCAGGGTGGGCTCGGCCGCGGCGGCGGCCGCTTCCTGGGCGAGGGCGGCGGCAGGCAGACCGGCCAAGCCCAGAATCGCCGCCATCGTCGGCGCGGCGAGGGTGAAGAGACGGCTCATCGAGGCTCCTCTTTATTCGAATGCTTCTGGCCCGTTTCGCCCCGTCCCCGGTACAGACGGGGCGGCGGGAGGGGGCCGTGTACGCCGATTTGTCTTCAAGAAGCGTGCCAACCCAAAAGGGCTAGGAATCGCGGGGGTTGCGGCCTTTCGGATGACCGCAAAGCAGCATAGGACCCGAGTCGCGCGCCTGCGCTGCCCAGAAATTGGGCAGAAAATCGAACCACCCAAAGCCTTGCGTTGCCGGGTGATTCGCCCGTGGATTGTGGGCCGGTTGCTTCCCATCAAGGCGCCGCACGCCCGTTTCACGCGCGCTTGCCTGTTTATTGTGCACAACACTGCGCCTCAATTCCGCACAACCGTTGGGCAACCCCTTCTATTTCCGGCCTGTTCCCCTCGGCCTATTGGCCCGCCCCCGGGAAATGTGGCACGGTCAGCTCTTGACCGGCGGAGCCGGACGGGACCGGGGACAAGCGGTCCCCGCCCACACGGGTCTGCCGGACGCTTCCGGATGGCCGACAGCAAAAAAGAGAACCGAAAGGGGAGACACATGCTCGACAAACGGGATCTGCGGCTGGCGCCGCGCCGCGCCGTGGCCCTCGTCCTGGCCGGTGGCCGGGGCAGCCGGCTGAAGCAGCTGACCGACCGTCGCGCCAAGCCGGCCACCTATTTCGGCGGCAAGTTCCGGATCATCGACTTCGCGCTGTCGAACTGCATCAATTCGGGCTTCCGCCGCATCGGCGTGCTGACGCAGTACAAGTCGCACAGCCTGCTGCGCCATCTGCAGCGCGGCTGGAACTTCTTCCGCGGCGAGATGAACGAGTTCTGCGACCTGCTGCCCGCGCAGCAACGCATCAGCGAGACCGCCTGGTACCAGGGCACCGCCGACGCGGTGTACCAGAACCTGGACATCCTGCGCGACCATGAGCCGGAATACATCCTGATCCTGGCCGGCGACCACATCTACAAGATGGATTACGGCGCGCTGCTGCTCGACCACATCGCTAAGAAGGCCGATGTGACGATCCCCTGCATCCAGGTGCCGCGCGCCCAGGCGACCGGCTTCGGCGTGATGCATGTGGACGAGACCCAGCGCGTCATCGACTTCGTCGAGAAGCCCGCCGACCCGCCGCCGATGCCGGGCAATCCGGACAAGTCGCTGGCCAGCATGGGCATCTACGTCTTCAACGCGCAGTTCCTCTATGACCAGTTGGAGCGCGACTTCAACGACCCCGCCTCGTCCCGCGACTTCGGCAAGGACATCATCCCGCATCTGGTGACCAGCGGGGCGCGGGTGATGGCCCACGACTTCGCCGATTCCGCCATCCTGAACGGCCACGAGTCCGAACCCTACTGGCGCGACGTCGGCACCATCGACGCCTATTGGGAGGCCAACCTCGACCTCTGCCACGTCACGCCGCAGCTCAACATGTACGACCGCGAGTGGCCGATCTTCACCTACCAGGAGCAGCTTCCCCCGGCGAAGTTCGTCTTCGACGACGAGAACCGGCGCGGCATGGCGGTGGACAGCCTGGTGTCGGGCGGCTGCATCATCTCCGGTTCGCTGGTGAAGAACTCGCTGCTGTTCAGCGAGGTGCGCGTCAACTCCTTCAGCGAGCTGCACCAGGCGGTGGTCTTGCCGGACGTCGACATCGGCCGTCACTGCCGCCTGACCAAGGTGGTGATCGACCGCGGCGTGGTGATCCCCGAGGGGCTGGTCGTCGGCGAGGACCCGGAGCTGGACGCCAAGCGCTTCCACCGCAGCGAGGGCGGCGTCTGCCTGATCACCCAGGACATGATCGACCGCCTGCCCAAGGACTGACCCCTCCCATCCCCCTTCGCCCCCCTGGGGGCGAGGGGGCGGTGAGCAAGACCAAGAAGAAACCGAAAGACCCCGCCTCCATGCGCGTCCTGTACATAACGCCGGAATGCTACCCCCTGGTGAAGACCGGCGGGCTGGCCGATGTCTCCGCCGCCCTGCCCCCCGCCCTGAACCGCGCCGGAGCCGAGGTCCGCCTGCTGCTGCCCGGCTATCCGGCGGTGCTGAACGGGCTGACCGACCTGCAGCCGGTCGGCAAGCCCCTGACCGATCTGCCCGGCACCGACCGGCCCGGGGGCGCCCCGGCGACCTTGCGGATCGGACGGACGCCGGCCGGGGTTCTGGCCTACGCGCTGGACGCGCCGGCGCTCTACGACCGGCCCGGCAACCCCTATCTGGGGCCGGACGGCAAGGACTGGCCCGACAACGCCGAACGCTTCGCCGCCCTGTCCTGGTGCGCGGCGGGCTTCGCGGCGGAGGACGGCCTCGACCCCTGGTGGCGTCCCGACGTGCTGCACGGGCACGACTGGCAGACCGGCCTGATCCCGGCCTATCTGGAACTGCGCCCCGACCGCTTCGCCGGGCCGTTCCGGCCGGGCACGGTGACGACGATCCACAACATCGCCTACCAGGGCCTGTTCGGCGCCTGGATGATGAGCGACCTCGGCCTGCCGTCGGCCGCCTTCCGGATCGACGGGGTGGAGTATTACGGCGGCGTCGGCTTCCTCAAGGCCGGCTGCTTCTATTCCGACCGCCTGACCACGGTCAGCCCGACCTACGCCCACGAGATCCAGACGGCCGAGCACGGCTCCGGCCTGGAGGGGCTGCTCGCCACGCGGGCCGAGGCGCTGACGGGCATCCTCAACGGCGTGGACTACGCGATCTGGGACCCGGCCGCCGACCCGCACATCGCCGCCCGCTACGGCGCCGCCGACCTCGGCGGCAAGGACCTGTGCAAGGCCGACCTCCAGGCGACCTTCGGGCTGGACCGCCGACCCGACGCCCCGCTGGCCGCGGTGGTCAGCCGCCTGACCGGCCACAAGGGGCTGGATCTGGTGCTGGAGGCGGCGTCGCAATGGATCGCCTGGGGCGGCCAGCTCGCCGTTCTCGGCAACGGCGAACCGGCGCTGGAGGCCGGCTTCCGCCATCTCGCCACTTGGTACCCGAAGTCGGTCGGCGTGCGCATCGGCTATGACGAGGCGCTGTCCCACCGCATCCAGGCCGGCGCCGACCTGTTCCTGGTGCCCTCGCGGTCGGAGCCCTGCGGCCTGACCCAGATGTACGCTTTGAAGTACGGCACCCTGCCGCTGGTCCGCCGCACCGGCGGCCTCGCCGACACCATCGTGGACGCCAACCCGGCGGCGGTGAACGACGGCAGCGCGACGGGCTTCCAGTTCGTCAACGCCAACGTCCAGGAGCTGACCTGGGCGCTGCGCCGCGCCGCCACCCTCTACCGCAAGCCCGAGCGCTGGCACGTCCTGCAGCAGCACGCGATGACCCGCGACTTCGGCTGGCACGGTCCGGCGGAGGAGTACATGGAGCTGTACCGCGCGGTGGCGCCGGTTCTGGTGGGGTGACGGAGGGGGCGAGGCAGGGGACAGCGCAGCGGCGAGCTGTCCCGGACGATTGCGGATCGGTACCGACGAAGCGGCGGAGCGCGTGACATCGCGAGAATGGCATGACGCCCGCCACGCTTTCCCTTCCCGGTTGGGACATCCCTGGTCTATTGTGCGCCCGATGGAATTTGCGTTGGATCGCACCCTAAGGTCGTCGGGCCACTCGCACCCTTGTTCAATCTTCGGGCGAGCACTCCCTTCCCTCCAAACGTCGGTCCTTGCGTGAAACCGTAGAACGTCGCCGGAAACCACACCATGACCCCGGTGACAGCGACATCTGGGACGGCCCTATGCGGACTCTGAATTATTCCCTCCTTTGTCCCACCCGCGGGCGGCCGGATGGGCTGCAGCGGCTGATCGAAAGCGTCGCCGCTACCGCGGGGGCGGTGGAACGGGTCGAAGTCCTGGCCTATGTCGACTCCGACGACCCCGCTTTGCCCGACTACAAACGGATGTTCGAGGCGTTGGCCGAGGTCGGGGTCCAGTTGCGCCGCTTCACGGCGCTGGTCGGCCCCCCGAAAAGCGTCTCCCTCTCCTGGAACGACCTCGCCGCCTCCTGCACCGGCGATGTCCTGATGATGGCCAACGACGACCAGGTCTATGTCCAGTCGGGATGGGACCATCGCCTGGACCAGGAAATCGCCAAGTTCCCCGACGACGTTTACTGCATGTGGTTCGAAGACGGCATCAATGGCGAGAAGCATTGTGCCTTTCCGGTCGTCAGCCGCCGCTGGTACGAGACACTGGGCTACTTCACCCCCGGCGTCTTCGAGTTCATCGCCAACGACACCTGGATCATGGACGTGGCCAAGCGGGTCGAGCGACTGCATTTCATCGGCGATGTGACGGTGGAGCACCGCCACTTCTCGGTCGGCAAATCGGAACTCGACGAAACCTACCTGCGCCATCGGTCGGGGGAAAACCGCGAGAGGATCGCCCGCGACATGCTGATACTGGATCGCACGTGGCCGGTGCGGCAGCGCGACGCCGACCGGCTCGCGGCCATCATCCGTTCCAGCGGCGACCGTCCGGTCGAAACGGGAGACGCCCAATGAGGATCGGCGTGATCGGCCTGGGCAAGCTGGGCCTGCCCTGCGCGGTGGCGATGGCGCTGAAGGGCCATGACGTGATGGGCTTCGACGTCCGCCCCGATGTGATGAACAAGGGGCGGCGCTCCTACACCGAAACCGGTCCGGACGGCTGCGAACCGTTCGATCCCTATCTGGAAGCGAGCAGCCTGCGGTTCGGAACGCTGGAGGAGGTCGTCGACCACGCCGACCTTCTTTTCATCGCGGTCCAGACCCCCCACGACCCCCTGTACGAGGGGATCACGCGCCTTCCCGACAGCCGGACCGATTTCCATTACGAGCATCTGGTGGCCGCCTGCCGCGACGTGGCGCGTGTGGCGTCGCGCGACACGGTGGTCGTCATCATCTCCACCGTCCTGCCGGGGACCATCCGCCGCCACGTCCTGCCCGTCCTGACGCCCCGCATCAAGCTCTGCTACAACCCGTTCTTCATCGCCATGGGCACGACCATGCGCGACTTCCTCCAACCGGAGTTCGTTCTCTTCGGCCGACACGATCGGGAAGCCGCCGCGCTCGCCGAAGCGTTCTACCGCACCATCACGGACGCTCCGTTCTACGCCACCGCCCTCGAGAACGCCGAACTGATCAAGGTGGCCTACAACACCTTCATCGGCATGAAGATCGCCTTCGCCAACACGATGATGGAGGTGTGCCACAAGCTGCCGGGAACCGACGTGGACGCGGTGACGGACTGTCTGGCGCTGGCGTCCCGGCGGCTGATCAGCCCAAGCTACATGAAGGGCGGCATGGGCGACGGCGGCGGCTGCCACCCCCGCGACAACATCGCCATGTCCTGGCTGGCGCGCGAACTGGATCTCAGCTTCGACACCTTCGACGCCGTCATGAGGTCGCGCGAGAAGCAGACCGAATGGCTTGCCGACCTGATGTGCGCCCACGAGCCGCCCAAGGTGATCCTGGGCTGGGCGTTCAAGGCCGATTGCGACATGGCCACGGGCAGCCCGGCCCTGCTGTTGCGCGCGATCCTGGAGGAGCGGGGCGTCCCGGTCACCCTGATCGACCCCCACATGGACTCCACCCCTCTCGTTGAGGGCGAGCTGCCCGTCGCCACCTACCTGATCGGGGCGAAGCACAGCGTCTTTGCCGGTCTGCGCTTTCCGGCGGGCTCGGTTGTCCTCGACCCCTGGCGCTACATTCCGACCGATCAGGACGGCGTCCGCGTCATTCCGGTGGGGGTCGGGCCGGGCATCCCGTAACCCCGTCCGGCAGCCTCACACCGGCACGGCCACGCAGTTCGAGGCGTCGGCGCACGGGAATTCCTTGGCGATTCGGTAACCGTTCCGTCCGGCCCAGTCGAAGAAGGCGTCCCTGTTGGCGCTCCCGACCTCGATGAACAGGATGGGCCTGTGGAGGGCGATCGTGTTCCGGGCGCCGGACAGCGCGTCCATCTCCATGCCCGCGACGTCGATCTTGATGAAGTCGACGCGCTCCCGGACGAGATCGTCGATGGGGTGGACGGCGACGCGCCCGCCCTCCGCCGGGACGAGGCGCGCCGCCCCCAGGTCGGCCTCGTCGGCGACGCACAGGTCGAAGGAACCGGCACGGTCCCCGACGCCGCACTCCAGGACGGTGACCGTCGCCGGGTCGAGCCGGTTGATCTCCACGTTCTTCTTCAGGAAGTGCAGGGCCGCCGGGTTGGGCTCGACCGCGATGATGCGGCGCGGCGCCATGAACAGGCCGTAGTAGACGACGTGGTTCCCGACGTTGGCGCCGATCTCCAGGATCGACGACCCGGCGGGAACGAGACCCCGCAGACAGTCCAGCTCCTCCTGTTCGAAGAAGACGCGGCGCAGGTAATGGCGGTGGATCCTGTCGAACGGGTTGGCGATGGCGAAGCCGACCTTCACGCCGGACACCACGAAGTTGATCACGATGGGGTGGGTGCGGAAGAAGTCGCCGAACACCCGCGTCACGGCCTGGCGCCACCCGCCGCCGTCGGCCGAGCGCGGGCCGGTGGAGTGGGCGCCGCGCCGGTTGATGAAGAGCGGCTGCCCGATCTTGCAGCATCGGTGCGTCCGCCAGAGCTCCAGGTAGTATTTGAAGTCCTCGCCGGTATCCATGGCCTCGTCGAACGGGATGGATCGCGCGACGCGCGCGCGGACGAAATGCCCCATTTGCAGCGTCAGATACGGGTCGTTCAGGAGGATGTCGCTCAGAAGCGTGGTCGCCCCCACCTGCTTGTCCCGCAGACTCACCGCGTCCGACCCGACCCACTGCTCGGCAATCATCCCGAAGACGGCGTCGACGTCCGCCACATGGGTGCGGACCGCCGCGAAGCCGTTTGGATCCATCAGGTCGTCTGCGTCCAGGAAGAAGACCCATTCCGCACCGTGTTGGATGGCGTGTTCGACGCCGAAGTTCCGGCACCGCGAGCGGCCGATCGCGCCGTCCGGGTCGGGAATGCGCAGGATCATCACGTCCGAAAAGGGTCCCTGGCCAGTGCGGAACGCCGCCTCGACGGAGGCGGCCGCCTCTTCGGACAAGCCATCGTGCCCCGGCCCGACCGGGATGATCACCGCGCATTTCATGAATGATCCCCCAAGGGCACGCTTCGCGCCGCCATAGTCCATGGCTGGCGCGGGACGGTAAAGGGAAAAGGCCGGACGCCGCACCGTGCCATGGGCGGCCCCGCCCCTGGCCGGCGCGCGGCATGGTTGTCGCGCGGCGGACCATGGGAGAGGGTGTTGGGGAAGCCGCCCCGTGCACCGCGGCCGACGCCGGTCGAAGCCGGGCCGTCACCCTTCTCCATTGCGCGCATCGTCCGTCCGCCCTATGTTCCGGCCCAAACCAGGGCTCCGGGCACCGATGACTGACCTTTCGCACATCCGCAATTTCTCGATCATCGCGCACATCGACCACGGCAAGTCGACCCTTGCCGACCGGCTGATCCAGCAGTGCGGCGGCCTCGATTCGCGCGAGATGCGCGAACAGGTGCTCGACAGCATGGACATCGAGCGCGAGCGCGGCATCACCATCAAAGCGCAGACCGTCCGCCTGCTCTACAAGGCCAAGGACGGGCAGCAGTACACGCTGAACCTGATGGACACGCCGGGCCACGTCGACTTCGCCTACGAGGTCAGCCGCAGCCTCGCCGCCTGCGAGGGCTCGATCCTGGTGGTGGACGCGAGCCAAGGTGTGGAGGCGCAGACGCTCGCCAACGTCTATCAGGCGATCGACAACAACCACGAGATCATCCCGGTCCTCAACAAGATCGACCTGCCGGCGGCGGAGCCCGACCGCGTCAAGCAGCAGATCGAGGACGTGATCGGCCTGGACGCCACCGACGCCGTGGAGATCTCGGCCAAGACCGGCCTGAACATCGACGCCGTGCTGGAAGCCGTGGTGCAGCGCCTGCCCGCGCCCAAGGGCAACGCCGACGGCGAGCTGAAGGCCCTGCTGGTCGATTCCTGGTACGACCCGTATCTCGGCGTGGTCATCCTGGTGCGCGTGGTGGATGGGCGGCTGAAGGTGAACCAGAAGGTCCGCTTCATGTCCACCGGCAGCGCGCACGAGGTGGACCGCGTCGGCGTCTTCACCCCGAAGGCCCTGCTGACCGGCGAGCTGGGGCCGGGCGAGATGGGCTTCATCACCGCCGCCATCAAGGACATCACGCTGACCAAGGTCGGCGACACCATCACCGAGGACCGCCGCCCGGCGGCCGAGCCGCTGGCCGGCTTCAAGCCGTCCATCCCCGTGGTGTGGTGCGGCCTGTTCCCGGTCGACGCCGCCGACTTCGAGCGGCTGCGCGATTCCTTGGGCAAGCTGAAGCTGAACGATGCCAGCTTCCATTACGAGGCCGAGACGTCGGCGGCGCTGGGCTTCGGCTTCCGCTGCGGCTTCCTCGGCCTGCTGCATCTGGAGATCATCCAGGAGCGGCTGGAGCGCGAGTTCAACCTGGACCTGATCACCACGGCGCCGTCGGTGGTCTACAAGCTCCACATGACCGACGGCACGGTGATGGATTTGCACAACCCGGCCGACATGCCGGACGTGATGAAGATCGACCGCATCGACGAGCCGTGGATCAAGGCCACCATCATGCTCCCCGATGAGTATCTGGGCGGCATCCTCCAGCTCTGCACCGAGCGGCGCGGCCAGCAGATCGAGCTGACCTACGCCGGCGCCCGCGCCATGCTGGTCTACCGCCTGCCGCTGAACGAGGTGGTCTTCGACTTCTACGACCGCCTGAAGTCGATCAGCCGCGGCTACGCCAGCTTCGACTACCAGATGGACAGCTACGAGGAAGGCGACCTCGTGAAGATGTCGATCCTGGTGAACGCCGAGCCGGTGGACGCCCTGTCGATGATCGTCCACCGCTCCCAGTCGGAGCGCCGCGGCCGCCAGCTCTGCGAGCGGCTGAAGGAGCTGATCCCGCGCCAGCTCTTCAAGATCGCCGTCCAGGCGGCCATCGGCGGCAAGATCATCGCCCGCGAGAGCATCGGCGCGCTGCGCAAGGACGTGACGGCCAAGTGCTACGGCGGCGACATCAGCCGCAAGCGCAAGCTGCTGGACAAGCAGAAGGAAGGCAAGAAGCGCATGCGGCAGTTCGGCCAGGTCGAAATCCCGCAGAGCGCCTTCATCGCCGCCCTCAAGATGGGCGACGAGTGAACGCCGGCTTCGCGGTGATGTGACGGAAAGCGGGTCCGGCAAGGCCCGCTTTCTTTTTGTCCACGCATCCCGGAGCCCACAAAAAGTCGAATGACTCGCCGCGCGGAATCGCCTATCACCCGGTCAGGCTTCCAAACGGATGATGTCCCGTGACGCGCACTGTCATGTTTGGCCTGCCCGCCGCGGCCCTGGTCGCCGGCATTCTCGCAGGCTGCACCCCGAACTACTCCCCGAACACCTACGCCGCCACCGCGACCCAGCAGGCGAACAAGGTGGAGCGGGCGGTCGTCATCGGGTTCCGTCAGGTCAAGATCAGCACCAGCGGCACCGTCGGCGCGGTCACCGGCGGGGCCGCCGGCGGCGTGCTCGGCTCGCAGTCCGGCACCTTCGGCATCAATTCGGCGCTGGGCGCGGTCGGCGGCACGGCCATCGGCGGGCTGCTCGGCACCTCGATCGAGCATGTGACCGGCGACACTACGGGCTGGGAATACATCGTCCGCAAGCCGGACGGCGAACTGCTGTCGGTCACGCAGCGGGAAGAGAAGCCGATCGAGATCGGACAGAAGGTTCTGGTCATCGCCGGCAGCCAGGCCCGCATCGTCGCCGACTATTCGACCGACCCGACTCCGGCCCCCGAGATCAAAGACGCTGCCAAGGACGCGGCGAAGGACACCCCGAAGGACACGCTTAAGGAAGCGGCCAAGGACGAGGCCAAGCCCGCCGCGGCGATCGAGGCGGAGGAGCTTCCCGCCCCAGCCCCGGCGGAAACTCCTGCGGAAGCCCCGGCTTCGGCCGCCTCGCCTCCGGACAGCGCCCCCTTGCGCATCACTCCGCCCGCAGCCCCCGTGGTGGCGCCCGCCCCCGAGCCGGCACCCGCCGCCGCGATGCCCGCCGACGGCACGCCCACCCTCTGACCCCGCACTCACACCACCAGGATCGCCAGCAGCAGCACCGGCAAGGCCGGCATCCGCGGCAGACGCAAGCGCCGCGGCGGCGGCACCCTGCCGATCCGGCGCTCCTCCCGGCGGTCCAGCCGTCCGGCCTCCAGCACCACCGTCGTCATCGCCTCGAACACGCCCATCGCTCAGCCCTCCCAAAGATCGGAGGGCACCCTGCGCCCGCGCGAAAAATCTTGGAAACGAATAGGCTTTATGAGGATCATCACAGATCGTGATGGTCCTTTCGCGCGTTGAACCCGCGCGCCCCCTCTGCTTGAATGCGTGACCATGCCGGCCAACCTCGACACCGACCTTCTGCGCGCCTTCGTCGCCGTCGCCGACGCGCGCAGCTTCACCCGTGCCGGCGACACGCTGGGCCGCACCCAGGCCGCCGTCAGCCAGCAGGTCCGCCGGCTGGAGGAGGTGGTGGGCACCCGCGTCTTCCAACGCGACACCAAGAGCGTCCACCTGACCCAGGAGGGTGAGCTTCTGCTGACCTACGCCCGGCGGATGCTCACCCTGAACGACGAGGTTCTGACGCTGATGCGCCGGCCCGCCACGGTGGCCAGCGTGCGCATCGGCACGCCGGACGATTACGCCACCATGCTGCTGCCCGGCGTGCTGGCCCGCTTCGCCGCCGCCTACCCCGACGTGCCGGTGGAGGTGATCTGCGACAACAGCCCCGATCTGGTGGCGGAGATCGACAAGGGCCGCTACGACCTCGCGCTCGTCACCCGCCACCCCGACAGCCGCAGCGGCGAACTGGTGAGGCGGGAGCCGGTGGCCTGGGTCGCCCCGCCACGCTCCACCGTCGTCGATTCCACCCCGATCGAGCGCGAGGACCCGCTGCCGCTGGCCCTGTTCCCCAAGGGCTGCGTGGTGCGCGACCTCGCCGTCGCGGCGCTGGAGGGGATCGGGCGCGGCTGGCGCGTCGCTTTCATCAGCAAGAGCGTGGTGGCGGTCCATGGCGCCGTGCTGGGCGGGCTCGGCGTCACCGCCATGGAGGAGTGCACCATCCCGCCCAGCCTGCGCCGGCTGACCGTGGCGGACGGCTTTCCCGACCTGCCGGACATCGACATCGCGCTGCACCGCGCCCCCGGCATGGCCGCCAAGCCGGTCCGCCTGCTGGCCGAAGCCATCCACGATCTGGTGGGCGGGAGCCAGGGAGGAAGCCATGGCGGGGATCGCGCCGCCTGAGCGACCGTGCCGTTCCGTGACATCCGCCCCGGGGCGCACGCGCCGGGTTGCCCCGGCGGGCCGGACCGAGGCAAAATGGCCCCTCCTCCATGGGGGTCCACCGCCGTGCGCACGCGTTCCACCACCGCCCTCCGCGTTCTGGCGCTGCGGCTGATCCTGGCCGCGGCGACGATGTGGTTCGCCCCGGACGGCGCTCTGGCGCAGAGCCCCGTCGCCATCGGCGCGCCGCTGACCGGCGAGGTTGTCCTCAACCGCGACATCGAGGTGCGCATCGGCCCCAACGCCGACGCCCGGATCATCCAGACCCTGCCGCGCGGCAAGGCGCTGAACGCTCTGGGCACGCCCCGCGGAACCAGCTGGACCGAGGTCGCCATCGGCGGCCAGCCGATCGGCTACGTGCCCTCCGACTCGCTCGACCCGGCGCTGATGGTGTCGCGCTCGATCACCGCCGCCATGGGGGCCACCGCCGCCGGGGCCAACGCCGGCGGATCGCCTCCCTCAACCGGCAAGCCGCCGGTCATCCACCGCGGCGCCGCCGTGGTGCCGCGCAGCGCCTGGGAGATCGCCGCCCAGGTGCCGGCCCAGGGTTACGTCGTCGCGGCGGACGCCATCAAGGCGACGGAGATCCTCGACAACAAGAAGCGGCGCGGCTTCACCCTGCGCAAGGGCGACGTGGTCAGCCTGATCGATTCCGCGAACGGGCGGGTGACGCTGGGCATGCCCGGCCGGACGCGGGCGGTCGCCACGGCGGAGGGGCTGATCGGGGTGGTCGCCCCCTACCCGCTGCCCGGCATGCCGCCGATCGAGCCGGGGCCGCTGTTCGCCGCGCGGCTTGGCGAGTATGTCAGCCACGCCGAGGGGCTGCGGGCGTGGCAGGAATTCACCTATGGCCCGGGAACGGCCTACCGCGACCTGCCGCCGATGGTCTGGCCGGTCTTCCGCGGCGCCCGCACCACCTACCAGATGGGCGTCGGCCCCTTCACCCGGACGCAGGTGGACAATGTCTGCGGCGCGCTGGCCCAGCGCTCCATGGACTGCTGGGTGATCGAGTTGGACACCTTCTGATCCCAGCGCCGTTCTCCGCCATGCGGCCGCAACGCACCGCCTCCGTTAAATTACTGAGCTTTTTCGCCGAAAATGCATCGATCGTGGCGGTAGGCGGGCGCAGCCGCGCCGTGTTAATCTTTTGCGCTTCCCGCCCGCTCCGTCCCAGGCCCTGCCAATGACCGACTCCGACGACGAGTTCCTCTTTCTGGACGACCAGGACGGCGACGGCAACGGCGAAACCGGGTCGCCGGCCACCGGCAACCGGTGGAAGATGATGATCGTGGACGACGAGCCGGAGGTGCACTCCATCACCAAGCTCGTCCTGGCCGACTTCGCCTACAAGGGACGCCCTGCCGAGTTCATCTCCGCCTATTCCGCGGCGGAGGCGCGGGCGATCCTGGAACGCGAGGACGACATCGCCATCATCCTGCTGGACGTGGTGATGGAGACCGACGACGCCGGGCTGCAGCTCGTCCACCACATCCGCGAGGAGCTGAAGAACCGCCACGTCCGCATCATCCTGCGCACCGGCCAGCCCGGTCAGGCGCCGGAGCGCGCGGTGATCCTCGACTACGACATCAACGACTACAAGGCCAAGACGCAGCTCACCGCCCAGCAGCTGTTCACCACCACGGTCGCCGCCCTGCGCTCCTACGAGGACATCATGGCGATCGAGAAGAACCGGCGCGGGCTGGAGAAGATCATCGAGGCGTCGTCGTCGCTGTTCCAGGCGCGCTCGATGAAGCTGTTCGCCGCCGGGGTGCTGACCCAGCTCTCCGGCATCCTCGGCGTCGGGCCGGACGCCATCCTGTGCGTGCAGCGCGGCCCGGTCATCAGCGGCGCGGCGGACGGGCTGTATGTGCTGGCCGGCTCCGGCCGCTTCGAGACGCTGATCGACGAGCCGGCGGCCAACCATGTCGAGCCCGCCGTCCTGGCGGAGGTCAAGCGCTGCCTGGAGTCGCGCAGCAATCGCTACGCCGCCGACCATTGCACGCTCTACATCCGCACGCCGAACGACCGCGAGAATGTGGTCTATCTGAGTTCCGACCGGCCGCTGTCGGACCTCGACCGCAACCTGATCGAGGTGTTCTGCCGCAAGATCTCCGTCGGCTTCGACAATCTGCATCTCTACGAGCAGCTGCGGCGCAGCCAGGAGCACACGGTCATCGCCATGGCCGATCTGGCGGAGCGCGCCGGCCACCCCGGCGCGGAGGCCGAGACCGGCCCGCGCATCGCGCTGGTGACCGACCGCATCGCCCGCCGGCTGGCCGAGGAGGGGCGCTACCCCGCCGTCCTCGACACGGTGTTCCTGGAGTCGGTCGGCCTGGCGGCCATCCTCCACGACGTCGGCAACGCCACGCTGGATCCCGTTATTCTCGGCAAGACCGGGCCGCTGACCCCGGAAGAGCGGGCCGTCATGCAGGCCCACACCACCACGGGCTGGGACCTGCTGGACCGCGCCAGCCGGCGGTCCGAAGGGCGGACGCATCTGCATCTGGGGGCGGAGATCGCCCGCTCGCATCACGAGAACTGGGACGGCACCGGCTATCCCGACCGCCTGCAGGGCGACGCCATCCCGCTGAGCGCCCGCATCGTCGCAGTGGCCGACAGCTTCGACGCCATGACCCGCGACCGTCCCTACCGCAAGGCGCTGGACCATGACGTGGCGGTGGCCGAGATCCGCCGCCTGTCCGGCAGCCGGTTCGATCCGCTGGTGGTCGACGCCTTCCTGGCGGTGTCCGGCAGCCTGCGCCGGGAGTGAGGCGGACGCCCCACCCCCGCGCCACCCCCTTGGCCGGGGTCAGCCGGCGCTGTTCATCAGCGTGTCGACCATATCCTTGAGCGGACCGATCTGCACCGGCTTGTGCAGCAGCCGGCAGCCCATGGCGGCGGCTTCGACCTGACGTTCCGGCATGGTGTCGCCGGTCAGGATCAGGGCGGGCACCGTGGCGCCGACATGGGCGCGCACCATCTCCACCGCCTGGGCGCCCGTGCCCCCCGCCGGCAGGAAGTGATCGGCCAGGACCAGCCCCGGACGGCCGGGCGCCTGCGGCAGCCGCTGCGCCAACTCGTTGAGCGACAGGGCGGTCAGCACGTCGTACCCCCAGGCCTCCAGAAGCAGCGCCAGCCCTTCCACGATCGACCGGTCGTCGTCCACCACGATGACCAGCCGGCTGGCTTCGGCCGGCGCGTTGCCATCGCCGTCCTCGCGGCGCAACGCGCCGTCACCGCCCGCCGGACCGCCACCGGCATCCCCGGTCATGGCGAGGACTGGCGCGGTTCTGGCATCGTCGTTCGTAAAGCTCACCATCGGATTCTTCACCAGGTCTGAGGGCGGCGGGGCCACAACACCCCGCGCCGTTATCAACATGACCACCTCAAAAAAGAATGAAAACTATTAAAAAAATCGAAATATCAGTGACGCTAATTTTTTGGAATGCCCGCCATGTATCGTGGAAAGAAAACATTCCATTTCTGAAATTTATAGGCAGTGACGCGCAGCATCGCGACAATACGGACGCATGTTTTGAAAACTTATGTTCATTCGCTTTATCTGATGGATCAACTCTCTTCAACTCTGAAAAAGCGCATATGCGGCACGCGCCAACGCCGCACCGACGCGCGCCGCAAACAACGGAACGCAGCGTGCACGGCGAATCCAGACGTGTCGAGTCCGAAACAATCCTTTGAACTGTCCAAACCAGGACCCGTTCCATTCGGACACCAAAAAACAACGGGCCCCCGCCTTGCGGCGGAGGCCCGAACTTTGTCTTATGAAATTGAACCTTTTTCCAGATCCGCAGCCTTTGGGTGCGCAAGGATCAGCTGCGCAAGCTGCCCCCGGTGGCCTTGGCGACCGCGGCGACGATCTTCTGGCCGATGGCCTCGATCTCCGGCTCGGTCAAGGTCCGCTCGGTCGGCTGGAGCGTGACGGAGAGCGCGACGGACTTCTTGCCCTCCTCGACGTTCGTGCCCTGGTAGACGTCGAAGACGGTCACGTCCCTGACCAGCGCCTTGTCGGCGCCCTTGGCGGCGCGGATCAGCTTGTCGGCCTCGACGTCCTTGCCGACGACGAAGGCGAAGTCGCGCTCCAGCGGCTGGAAGGGCGAGAGCTGGACCAGCGGACGCGCCGTGCCGACCTTCTTCTTGGGCAGCGGGATGGCGTCGAGGAACACCTCGAAGCCGACCACCGGCCCCTTGACGCCCAGCGTGCCGAGCACGGTCGGGTGGATCTCGCCGAAGCGGGCCATCACCGTCGGGCCGAGGCGCAGCATGCCGGAGCGGCCGGGGTGGTACCAGCCCGGCGCGTCGGTGGTGACCTGCAGGTTGGTCACCGGCGCGCCGGCGGCCTCCAGCACGGCCATCGCGTCGGCCTTGGCATCAAAGGCATCGACACCGCGAGCCTTCTCCGCCCAGTGGCGCGGCACCGCGTTGCCGGCGCGGATGCCGGCGGCCACGATGTCCTGCCCGTCCGGCGACGGCTTGCGGAAAGCCGGGCCGACCTCGAACAGGCCGACGTCGGCGTAGCCGCGGTCGGCGTTGCGCCCGGCGGCCTGGATCAGGTTGCCGAGAATGGACGGGCGCATCACGTCGAGGTCGGCGCTGATCGGGTTGACCAGCGTCAGCCCCTCGCCAACGCCACCGAACAGCTCGGCCACCGGACCGGCCATGAAGGACCAAGTGACGGCTTCCGAGAGGCCGCGGACGGCCAGCGTGCGCTTGGTCAGCCCGACGCGGCGCTGTTTGGTGGTCAGGGCCGGACGGGTCAGCACGCTCTCGCGCGGCAGCGGGGTCGCCGGGATGGCGTCGAAGCCGTGGATGCGCAGCACCTCCTCCACCAGATCGGCCTCGCCGTGGATGTCGGCGCGCCAGGAGGGGGGGACGACGCGCAGGGTGCCGTCCACATCCTCGCCGACGATCTCGCAGCCGAGATCGATCAGGATGCGGGTCTGCTCGTCGCGCGGCACCTCGACGCCGCCCAGGGCGGCGACCCGGCCCGGACGCAGCGTCAGAGTGCGGCGCCACTGCGGCTCCTCGCCGGCGATCACGAGGTCGGAGGCCTCGCCGCCGCAGATCTCCAGGATCAGGCGGGTGGCGCGCTCCATCCCCGACACCACCGCCGCCGGATCGACGCCGCGCTCCAGCCGGTAGCGGGCGTCCGACTCGATGCCCAGCTTGCGGCCGGTCTGCGCCGTGCGCACGGTGTCGAAGATCGCCGCCTCCAGGAAGACGTTGACCGTCGCCTCGGTGCAGCCCGACGCCTCGCCGCCGATGATGCCGCCCAGCGCCTCGGCCCGCTCATGATCGGCGATGACCGTCATGCTCGGGTCGAGCGGGTATTCCTTGCCGTTCAGCGCCGCCAGCGTCTCGCCCTCGCGGGCCAGACGCACGACGATGCCGCCCTTCACCTTGTCGGCGTCGAAGGCGTGCAGCGGGCGCGACAGGTCGAAGGTGATGAAGTTGGTGATGTCGACCAGCGCCGAGATCGGGCGCTGGCCGATGGCGACCAGCTTGTCGTGCAGCCACTTCGGCGACGGGCCGTTCTTCACGCCGCGGAAATAGCGGCCGACATACATCGGGCAGGCGTCCGGCGCCTCGATGGTCACGCCGAACGGGCTGGCGAAGGCGCCCTTGACCGGCTCGGCGGCCAGCGGCTTCAGCCGGCCCAGACCGGCGGCGGCGAGGTCGCGGGCGATGCCGCGCACCCCGGCGCAGTCGGCGCGGTCGGGCGTCAGGCTGATGTCGATGACCGGGTCGCCGAGGCCGGCGTAATCGGCGTAGGCCACGCCGACCGGCGCGTCGTCCGGCAGCTCGATGATGCCGTTGTGCTCCTCCGACAGCTTCAGCTCGCGCTCGGAGCACATCATGCCGTTCGACTCGACGCCGCGGATGACGCCCTTCTTCAGCGTGATGTCGGAGCCGGGGATATAGGCCCCCTCCGGCGCGAAGACGCCCTTCAGTCCGGCGCGCGCGTTGGGGGCGCCGCAGACGACCTGGAGCTTTTCGGTGCCGGTGTCGACGACCAGGACGCGCAGCTTGTCGGCGTCCGGGTGCTTCTCGGCGGAGACGACGTGGGCGACGCGGAAGGGCTTCAGCTCCTTCGAACGGTCCTCCACCCCTTCGACCTCCAGGCCGAGGGCGGTCAGCTTCTCCACGATCTGGTCGAGCGTGGCGTCGGTCTCCAGATGGTCCTTCAGCCAGGACAGCGTGAACTTCATGGGTCCGGCTCCTTTAGCGCGTCAGGCCCTGGGCCATGCTGGGAACGTCGAGCGGCACGAAGCCGTAATGCTTCAGCCAGCGGAGGTCGGCTTCGAAGAAGGTGCGCAGGTCGGGGATGCCGTATTTCAGCATCGCCACGCGCTCGATCCCCATGCCGAAGGCGAAGCCCTGGTACTTCGTGCTGTCGATGCCGCAGGCTTCCAGCACGTTGGGGTGCACCATGCCGCAGCCCAGGATCTCCAGCCAGTCGCCGTAGTTGCCGAGCTTCAGCTCGCCGCCCTTGCGCGAGCAGCCGATGTCCACCTCCGCCGACGGTTCGGTGAAGGGGAAGAAGCTGGGGCGGAAGCGCAGCGGCAGGTCGTCCACGTCGAAGAAGGCGCGGCAGAACTCGATCAGGCAGCCCTTGAGGTGGCCCATGTGGGTCGCCTCGTCGATGACCAGCCCCTCGATCTGGTGGAACATCGGGGTGTGGGTCATGTCGTAGTCGGACCGGTAGGTGCGGCCCGGCGCGATGATGCGGATCGGCGGCTTCTTGTTCAGCATGGTGCGGACCTGCACCGGGCTGGTGTGGGTGCGCAGCAGCATCTTCTTGTCGCCCGCATCGGGCAGATAGAAGGTGTCGTGCATGTCGCGGGCGGGGTGGCCCGGCGGGAAGTTCAGGGCGGTGAAGTTGTGGAAGTCGTCCTCGACGTCCGGCCCCTCGGCGACGCTGAAGCCCATCTCCGCGAAGATCGCCACCATCTCGTCGATGGTCTGGCTGATCGGGTGGATGCGCCCCTCGGTCTCCGGACGGACCGGCAGGGTCACATCGATGCGCTCGGCCTGAAGGCGGGCCTCCAGATGGGCGCGGGCGAGGTCGGCCTTGCGGCCGTCGATGGCCGCGGCGATCTCGTCCTTCAGCGCGTTGAGCTGCTGGCCGCGCTCGCGCCGTTCGTCGGGCGACAGCCCGCCCAGCTCCTTCATGAAGCCGGTGATGCGCCCCTTCTTGCCGAGCGCGGTGACCCGCACCTCTTCGAGGGCCGCGAGGTCGCCAGCGGCGTTGACCTGCGACAGGAGTTCGTCTTTCAGCGCATCGAGCATGTCATTTCCCGCGAGCCATAAGGAAGTGCGAGCGTAAAGAAAAAGGGAGCCGGCCCAGAGGCACGGCTCCCTTCTTTCGTGTCCGGCGCCGGACCGGGGTTTCCGCTTGCGCGGCGAACCCTTTAGGCGGCGGCCTTGGAGGCGAGAGCGGCCTGGGCCTGATCGACGATGGCCTTGAAGGCCTCCGGCTCACGGGCGGCCAGATCCGACAGGACCTTGCGGTCGATCTCGATGCCGGCCAGCTTGATGCCGTTGATGAAGCGCGAGTAGGTCAGGCCGTACTGGCGGACACCGGCGTTGATGCGCTGGATCCACAGGCCGCGGAAATCGCGCTTCTTGTTGCGGCGGTCGCGATACGCGTATTGAAGGGCCTTTTCGACCTTCTCAATCGCGATGCGGAAGTTCTTGGAGTTGCGACCCCGGTAGCCCTTGGCGAGCTTCAGGATCTTGCGGTGACGGGCGTGCGTGGTGACGCCGCGCTTAACACGAGCCATGGTTCAGATTCCCTTACGATATCAAGCGTTGCGCAGCCAGTTCTTCAGCACGATCTTCTGGTCCGGCTCGGCCAGGGTCATCATGCCGCGCGCGTTGCGCTTCATATTCGGGCTCTTCTGCTCCAGGCAGTGGCGCTTGAAGGCCGCCTGGGCGCGCACCTTACCGGACGCGGTCACCTTGAAGCGCTTCTTGGCGCCGCTCTTCGTCTTCAGCTTGGGCATTTTCAATCCTTGCGTTGGATGTTCCCGACTGACGGTTGGGCATGCCCTGGGTCTCGGACCCGGCCTCGCCGCCCGTTGGAGCGCAGGGTTATACGCGCGGCCACGCCGCAACGCAAGGGGGAGCGAATGCGGGAGAGGTATGAGAGAGGCCGGCGCGCCCCTCCCCTGCCGGTCCTTCCTACCGATACTCCTTGAAGCGCTCCGTCGCCTGGACCAGCGCGGCGCGGATGCCCGGCTCCATGGCGGAATGGCCGGCGTCGGGCACCACGCGGTAGTCGGCCTCCGGCCAGGCGCGACGCAGTTCGTCGGCGCTGGTGATCGGGCAGACGATGTCGTAGCGGCCCTGGACGATCGCCCCCGGCAGATGCCGGATGCGGTGGACGTCGCGCAGCAGCTTGTCTTCCGGGGTGAAGCGGTTGGAGCGGAAGTAGTGCGCCTCGATGCGGGCGAGGCCCAGCGCGTGGGTGTCCTCCGCGCTCGTCGCGATCAGCTCCGGCGAGGGCAGCAGCGAGGAGCAGGACCCCTCGTACAGGCTCCACACCCGCGCCGCCGCCATGCGGGTCGCGGCGTCGGGCGAATTGAGCCGCCGCCAGTAGGACTCCAGCAGGTCGCCGCGCTCCTCCGGCGGGATGTGGCCGGCGAAGGCGGCCC
The DNA here is from genome assembly GCF_007827815.1 of Azospirillum brasilense. Classification (GTDB taxonomy): domain Bacteria; phylum Pseudomonadota; class Alphaproteobacteria; order Azospirillales; family Azospirillaceae; genus Azospirillum; species Azospirillum brasilense_C. The sequence goes on along the minus strand of NZ_VITH01000005.1, from coordinate 359,320 downwards.
AGGCCTCCGGGAAGATCGTGCGCATGGAGTAGAGGAACCAGTCGATCTCCGCCTTCCGCATCAGGAAGATGCCGCGCAGGATCAGCCCCAGGCAGCGTTCCGGATGGGTCTGCCCGTAGGCCAGCGCCAAGGTCGATCCCCAGCTTCCGCCGAACAGCAGCCAGCGCTCGATCCCCAGATGGCGGCGCAGCCGTTCGGCGTCCTCCACCAGCAGCTCGGTCGTGTTGCGCCGGACCTCGCCCAGCGGGGTGGAGCGGCCCGCCCCGCGCTGGTCCATCACGACGATGCGGTAATGGCCGGGATCGAAGAAGCGCCGGTGCGTCGGCGAGGCGCCCGCCCCCGGCCCCCCGTGCAGGAACAGCACCGGCACGCCGCGCGGGTTGCCCGACTGCTCCCAGTAGAGCGTGTGGATCTCGTCCACGGGCAGGAAGCCGGTCTGGTAGGGGTCGATGGGCGGGAAAAGCTCGCTGCGGGGCATGAAGAGGTCCTGTCAGTCCGGGCCGAATGGGAGCAAGTGTAGGACGCCCGTCCGCCGTCCGCCACAGGCTCACTCCTCCTCGTCGTCGGAAACGTCCGGCGGAGGAGCGGACGGGTGGGGCGTCGCCCGGAGGGGCGATGCCGCCCCATCCAGCCGCTCGATCTGCTCGGGATGGGTCGCCTCGATCAGAGGACCGGCGCGCAGGCCCACCCAGCCGCGCACCCGGACGGTCCGCCCCTCGTAGGACAGCGGGTCGATGCCGGCGGTTACGAATTCGCGCAGCGCGGCCCGCCCGATGTGCACCGTGACGTCGGTCCGCCAATCCTCGCCGAAATCCAGATAGGCGTCGCCGCCGGCCTTGCTCACCCGCAGCACCCGCCCCTCGACGATCTGGAAGCTGTCGCGGTCCCGGCGCAGCGCGTCGGGGTCGGCGGGCCGCACCGCGTAGGCGCGGGTCCGCCAGATGCCGCGCCCGGCGTCCCGCGCGGCGGCCTCCGCCGCCAGCATCTCCCGGGCCAGCGCGCGGGCGTCGGGCCGGGTGTGCACACGGGCGAGGCCGCGCGCCAGCAACTCGCCCTGGAGCCACAGCCCGTCGCCGCGCATCACCTGCGCCAGCACGCGCCCGTGCCGGTCGGTCCGCGCCTCTCCGCGCACCGTCAGGCTTTGCCCGACGGCCAGCTCCGCCAGCGCCAGCCGCGCCGCCTCGGCCAGCGGCCAGCCCCGGCCCGGCTCCGCCCCCGTGGGCGGTGGGGCGGGTGGTGCGGCGGGCTCGATGCCGGCCAGACGCAGGCTGCGCCCGTCCTCCAGCAGCAGCGTGGCGCCGTCGGTCACCGCGGCGACGCGCAGCTCCGTCGACCCGGCGGTGGTCGCCATCAGCAGCAGGGCGGACAGCGTCAGCGAGAGAATGCGGCGCGGCATGGTGAGCATGGGGATGGAGCCGTGGAACAGGCGGAGCGGACGGGGAGTTTGATCTCTGCGAGCCCCCTTCCGATATGACGATTCATGACGACCGAACCGACGACCGAACGCAAGCCGTCTTCCCTGTTTTCGCCAAGGCAATCGGCCGATCCAGCCCTCTCCCCTCTGGGGAGAGGGTGGCCCGGACGGCCGGTGAGGGGGTTGCGCGTGGCGCAATGTCCGGCACAAGCGCAACCCCCTCACCCCACCCCTCTCCCCAGAGGGGAGAGGGGACGTCAGAAGCAATCACCCTCCCCGTCCCCGCTGCGCCGGATCGTCGCCGCGGGGCTGGCCGTTCTGCTGCTCACCTCGGCCTGTGCCCCGGCCAGCGCCCAGTTCCTCGGCGGCAGCGAGGAGTCGATCGGCGCGCAGGAGCATCCCAAGATCCTCGCACAGTATGGCGGGGCCTACCCCGACCAGCGGCTGCAGGCCTACATCATCGGCCTCGGCGACCGGCTGGCCGCCCAGACCGACCGCTCCGGCCCCTGGACCTTCACCGTGCTGGACAGCGACGTGGTCAACGCCTTCGCCCTGCCCGGCGGCTACGTCTACATCACCCGCGGCCTGCTGGCGCTCGCCAAGGACGAGGCGGAGGTGGCGAGCGTGCTGGGGCACGAGATCGGCCATGTCATCGCCCACCATGGCCAGGAACGGCAGACCAACCAGACCATCGCCGGGCTGCTCGCCGCCGGCATCGGCCTCGTGCTGGGCAGCCCGGAGCTGGCGCAGATCGCCAACATCGGCGGCACCGCCCTGCTCGCCCGCTACTCGCGCGGCCAGGAGACGGAGGCCGACCGGCTGGGCATCGAGTATCTCCACCGCGCCGGCTACGACCCCTTCGCCATGGCGACCTTCCTGGAAACCATGCGCCGCGACACCCAGTATTCCGGCCTGCGCGCCGGCAAGGGGGCGGCGGAGGGCGGCTTCGACTTCTTCGCCACCCACCCGCAGACCGCGGCGCGCGTCGACGAGGCGGCGGCCATCGCCCGCGAGCTGCCCCGCGGGGCGCGGCCCGTCGATCCCTACATGACGGCGATGGACGGGGTGATCTACGGCGACAGCCCGGAGAACGGCTTCGTCCGCGGCCGCAGCTTCGCCCACCCGCAGCTGGGCATCGCCTTCGATGTGCCGCAGGGCTACAGCCTGCTCAACGGGGCGCAGCAGGTGATCGCCAAGGGTCCCAACGGCGGCGCCATCGTCTTCGACGGCGGCAAGGCGCCGGGCGCGCGTGACCCCGCCGCCTATCTGACCGGCACCTGGGCGCAGGGGGCGCCGTTGCGCGACCTGCAATCCTTCACCGTCAACGGCATGCCGGCGGCGACCGCGCTGACGCAGGGCAAGACCGACGCCGGGGCGGTGGACGTGCGGCTGGTTGCCATACGCGCCGACTCCGGCACCCTCTACCGCTTCACCTTCCTGGCCCCCGGCGGCGGGCTGTCCCGCTTCGACGGCGATTTCCGCGAGACCGCCAACAGCTTCCGCCGGCTGACCCAACAGGAGGCGGCGTCCTACCAGCCCCGGCGCATCCGCGTGCTGACCGCCCGCCCCGGCGACAGCGTCGAGAGCTTCGTCCGCCAGATGCCGCGCGAGCCCTACGCGGAGGAGTTGTTCCGGATCATCAACGACCTACCGCCGGGCACGCCGATCCAGCCCGGACGTCCGGTGAAGATCATCACCGGCTGATGGCGCCCGGTTGACGGCGCCCAGTTGACGGTGGAGTGACCGTTGCAGGACGCGGCGCGATGGCCGATTGCCGATGGCCGCGTGCGTCCTGTAGGCTCCGCGCCATGGCTGACCACCCCACCAAACGGCGTTTTCTGCGAACCGGAGCCCGGATTTCCGCGTTGAAGGAGGCTGTGCGCAAAAAGGGTGGTCCGCGCCGGACGCGCCCGCCCGCGCTGGGCCGCCCGCGCCTGCGCCTGCCCATCGCGGCGGTGCTGGTGGCGGGCTTCGGCTCGCTGATGCTGCTGGCGGTGGCGAGCGTGCTGGTGCTCGGCCTCGTCAGCGCCAGCCGCAACACCTTCGCCCTGCTGAACGACCGCGCCGACCTCGCCTTGTCGGGGGTGGAGGTGCGCATCCGCAACCAGCTCAACCCCGCGCGGGACATGGCCCGTTTCGTGGCCGGACTGATGGAGCGGGGGGAGCTGGACCCCGCCGATTCCCGCTCGCTCCAGGACACGCTGCGCGGCGCGCTGGCCGGGGCGCCGGACGTCACCGGCATCGCCTTCTTCCATCCCGACCGCACCGGCCTGCGCGCCGACCGGCTGGGCAACCAGCTCCACATCGGGCGGGAGGATCTGCGCCACGAGCCGGAGCTGGCGCCGGAGCTGCGCAACGGCGCCGACCGCACCACCGCCGTCTGGGCCGACCCGCTGTGGTCGAAGGAGGCGGGGACCAGCTTCGTCACCCTGTTCCAGCCGGTGCGGCGCAACGGTGTCTATCTTGGGCAGGTGGTCGTCGGCGTGTCGCTGGGCGACCTGTCGCGCTTCCTGTCCACGCTCTATGTGGAACAGGGGCTGAACGCCTTCGTCCTGTTCGACCGGCAGCATGTGCTGGCCCACCCGTCGCTGGCCGGCATGAAGTTCGACTTCTCCGGCAAGACCGACGGCCCGCCCCTGCCACGCATCGATCAGGTGGCCGACCCGGCGCTGGCGGCCCTGTGGCAGACCGGCCAGCCGGTGGACGCGCTGAAGAAGCGGGTGGAAGGCCGGATCGTCAACGTGCTGGACGAGGACTACCTGTTCCTGATGCGCAGCATGGCCGGCTACGGCCAGCAGGACTGGACCATCGGCATCAGTTTCCGCGCGAACGAGGCCAGCGCCGAGGTCCGCCGCCTCTACACCACCGGCCTCGCCGGGCTGGGCATCCTGCTGATCTCGGTGGCGGTGGCGCTGATCGTCGGGCGGCGCATCAGCACCCAGGTGGCCCATCTGGCCGAGGCCGCCGACCATGTCCGGACCTTCGACTTCCGCGCGATCGACGAGCTTCCCGATTCGCGACTGCGCGAGCTGGCCCGCGCCAACAGCGCCTTCAACGCCATGGTCGCCGGGCTGCGCTGGTTCGAGACCTATGTGCCCAAGGCCCTGGTGCTGCGGCTGATGCACCGCCGCGGCGGCCTGACCAGCTTCCAGTCGGAGGAGCGGGAGGTGACGGTGATGTTCACCGACATCCGCGGCTTCTCGCGCATGGCGGAGCATATGGGCGCCGCCGACACCGCCGCCCTGCTGAACGAGCATTTCACCCTGCTCGCCAACTGCATCGAGGCGGAGGGTGGCACGGTGGACAAGTTCATCGGCGACGCCATCATGGCCTTCTGGGGCGCGCCGGAGGAGCAGCCGGACCACGCCGCCCGCGCGCTGCGCGCCGCCCACGCCATCACCCGCGCCGTGCGCGAAGGCAACCGCCGCCGCGCGGCGGAGGGGTTGCCGGCGATCCGCGTGCGCATCGGCCTGCATTCCGGGCCGGTGGTGGTCGGCAACATCGGGTCGGCAAGCCGGATCAACTACACGATCGTCGGCGACACCGTGAACGTCGCCGCCCGCATCGAGGAGCTGGCCTCCGCCCTGCAGGGGGACGAGGAGGTCATCGTCCTGTCGAGCGCTGCCACCGCCTTCCAGGGTGACGGCGCGGCCCCGCTGGACTGCGTCGGCGACCGGACGCTCCGCGGCCGCAACGGCACGACCGAGGTGTGGCGGGTCGCCCTGGATGGCGAAGGGAACAACGGTGGCGGGGATGGCGCCGGTGCGGTGCGGGAGGAAGAGAAGGCGTAAGCGGGCTTTGCCCCCACCCCGGCCCTTCCCCGCTTCGCAGGGGAGGGAGATGATCACGAAGCGGCGTCCGTCCCCTCCCCTGCGAAAGCGGGGGAGGGTTAGGGAGGGGGCAAGCGGTCTGCTAGGCGTCCGCCAGCAGATCCCCGAACCCTTCCACCCGCTTCAGCATCGACTGGCGCAGCTTCAGCAGGGCGCGGTGTTCGAGTTGGCGCACCCGCTCCTTGCTCACCCCCAGTTCACGGCCCAGCTGCTCCAGGGTGGCGCCCTCCTCGCGCAGGCGGCGCTCCTGAATGATCGTGCGTTCGCGCGGGCTGAGTTCGCCCAGCGCCTCGGCCAGCCATTGCGAGCGGGTGCGGCTGTCGCGCATGCCGATCACCACCTCCTCCGGCGAAGGGCGCTGGTCGGCCAGGAAGTCCTGCCAGTCCTCGTCGGAGCCGTCGGCCACCGGCGAGTTCAGCGACTGGTCGGAGGCGGAGAGCCGCATCTCCATCGCCTCGACCTCGGTCACGTCGACCTGGAGTTCGCCGGCGATCCACTCCCGCCCTTCCTTGGTCAGGCCGTTGCCGGAGCCCGTGCCGCCCTGGCTGAGGCTCTCGATGCGGGCGCGCAGGCGGCGCAGGTTGAAGAACAGCGACTTCTGGGCGGCGGTGGTGCCGGTGCGGACGATGGACCAGTTGCGCAGGATGTAGTCCTGCATGGCCGAGCGGATCCACCAGGCCGCGTAGGTCGAGAAACGCACCTCGCGGTCCGGCTCGAAGCGGCTGGCCGCCTGCATCAGCCCGACATTGCCCTCCTGCACGAGGTCGCCCATGGGCAGGCCGTAGTTGCGGAAGCGCGCGGCGGTCGCCACCACCAGACGGGTGTAGGCGCGCACCAGTTCGTGGAGGGCCCGCTCGTCGCCGCCCTCGCGCCATTTGCGGGCCAGATCGAATTCATGGTCGCGCGTCAGCAAAGGCTCACGCATGGAGGCCTTGATGAAACTCAGATTCGCGCGCTGAGTCTCGGGATCGTCGATGTAAGCCATACGTCCCTTCCTTCCCGTCTGGGCGGCCGCGTTTCAGGCTGCTCGTGCCCTGTGCTGCGGAGTCCGAAGGGACAGGCCCCCTCAGGTCCAAAGATCCGTCGGTTCGTCGTGGCCGCTTCGCCACGGAGTGCCGACGGTTGGGACAACAGCCGTTCCCCTCGCCCTGTTGCACGTCATACGCAGCACAAGACGTTTCGGATCATCCGCACCGGAAGGGATTCGGTGGCGGAGGCCGAGGGGACGGATAAGACGGATAGGAAAAAGGGAGATGGGTCAGACCTGGAACAGGTCCAGGATCTCACCCGAAGGCGACAGGCATCCACAAACGAGATGCCCACCCAACCCGCAATTGCCGTCCAGGGTCGCCACGCGGTCGGTCACCGCGACGCCCTTGCGAGCCGGGTCGTAGCCCCGCACGACGCGGGCGAAACCACCGTAAGGCTCTGACATCTGGGCAAAACCGGGCGCCCCCCACCAGAAGGCGTCGCCTTGATGGTTCAGCGGGCGGCGGATGTCCACCCCGGCGCTGACCAGCAGCACGCCGCCCTGCCCCTGTTCCGGCCCGGTGCAGTAGGCGGCACGGCGCAGGGTGTTGAACACATTTTCGTGACCGGGCTGCGCGTGCATCGCCTGACGCAGCCCCTGGGTCCAGCGGCCGAGCGTCATGGTGCCGCCGCGGGCCGCCGCCATGCCCTGCTCCACCGTGCCGCCATAAGCGGCCAGCGTGGCCCCCGCGCCATGGCGGGTCATCCAGTCGAGAACCTGCTGCGGGTCGGGCGCGAACTGGAGCTGGAGCAGCTTGTGCCACATCTCCTCCTGCGCGCCGCGCAGATAGACGATGTCGCCGGCCTCCATGCCCCGCCAGCTCAGCAGCCAGGTGCGGAAGGCCAGCAGCGCGTCCACCGTCTCCAGCACCCGCTCGCCCCAGCCGACCATGTTGCCGAGATAGACGAGCCGGTCGCCGGGCAGGAAGCGCGCCGCGATCACCTCGTGCACGGCGTGGAGATGGTCCGTCTGCGCGTGGATCGAGCCGACGGCCCAGATGCGCCGCGGGTTTCGGAGATCGATGAATTTCTGCGCTTCAGACATGCCGGAGACGCTCACCCCATCCAGCGGTCACGGACCGGCCCAGAACAGGCCGGGGGCGGGAGTGTAGGCGCCGCACAGGCCCGGCGAAAGACGAAAACTTAAGACAAAGGCGCGGCCAAAGCGCCGCGCCTTCATCGTCAACATCACATTTTCGAACCGGTTCCCGCCTCCTGAAGCCGGGAAGCGGGTCAGCACCGGATCAGGCGGCCTTCTTGAGGACCAGCTCCAGCCGCTCGGTGGCCTTGGTCTCGTCGATCTTCTCGACGGCGGCCAGCTCGCGGGCCAGACGCTCCAGGGCGGCCTGATAGATCTGGCGCTCGCTGTAGGACTGGTCGGACTGGTCGGCGCCGCGGTACAGGTCGCGCACGACTTCCGCGATGGCCACCGGGTCGCCCGAGTTGATCTTGGCCTCATACTCCTGGGCGCGGCGGCTCCACATCGTGCGGCGGACGCGCGAACGGCCCTGCAGCGTCTCCAGGGCGACCTTGATGCGGTCCTTCGTGCTGAGGCGGCGCAGGCCGGCGGCCTTGGCCTTGCCGACCGGAACCTTGAGCGTCATGCGCTCTTTTTCGAACGTGATCGCGTAGAGCTGAACATCCATGCCAGCGATGCTGTGGGTCTCGATTCCCTCGACCCGACCGACGCCATGGGCCGGGTAGACGACGAAGTCACCGGCCTCGAAGTCAAGCTTGTTCGACATTTGGGTTGGCTCTCACTTCTCGCGATCGCGCCATTTTGCCGCCCCGGTGGAGGGGGCGAAAAAGGCCCGGTGACAACGACACACCGTGGGGATGGGGTCCTCCACGCCGCGCACTGTTGCACTGAGCCCTTGGTCGATGGGAATTCCGGCAATGACGCTGAGGCCGGCTCCGGGCGCGTATTATAGCGATGTTACGGCCGGGTTACAAAGGCTACGCGCGGGCAGCCGTCCGGATTCTGACGTTGCCCGCCGATGGCCGACCTGTCGTTTTTGCATGGCGGCAAAAGAATGCCATGCGCCGCAATAGTCCCGACTCCGCTTAGCCGCCGGCCTTCGGGGAGAAGAACTTGTCGAACTTGCCGTCCACGCCCTTCATGGCGTCGGCGTCAGGCAGCGCGTCCTTCTTGCGGGTCAGGTTGGGCCACTGCGCCGCGTAGTCGCGGTTCAGCTCCATCCACTTCTCCGCACGGCCGTCGGTGTCCGGCACGATGGCCTCGGCCGGGCATTCCGGCTCGCACACGCCGCAGTCGATGCACTCATCCGGGTGGATGACCAGCATGTTCTCGCCCTCGTAGAAGCAGTCCACGGGGCAGACCTCGACGCAATCGGTGTACTTGCACTTGATGCAGTCTTCCGTCACGACGTAGGGCATGATTCGTTCTCCGCTGTTCTCGCCAGTTCCGGCGGTGTTCACGCGCCGGGGTTCGAGTCGCTTCGATGGACGCTTCGACTGACGTGCTCGCGCGTGGGCGCGGCCGGGGGCATGAATGGACCATGGCCCGACCGCGGCGCTTGCCTAGCACGCCGCCCGAGACGGGATCAACCCCGCCGGTTGTGTGGGCGCAAGCGACGCAGCCCCACCCTCCATATTCCCCTCCGCGACCGCCTCCAGGAAGGTGCGCAGCGCCACCGTCTCCATGGAATCCACCCGCCGGACGAAACGGGTGGGCATGCGGGCCAGTTCCGGCGGCAACGCGCGGGCGGTGAACAGGCCGCGCCAGGGCTCCCGCTCCACCACGACGCGGGGCAGGACGGTGACGCCCATGCCGGCGCCGACGCAGCCCAGGATGGCCTCCAGCGCCCCAAACTCCATGACGCGGTAGGGAACCCGCCCGGCCTCGCGCATCGCCGTCTCGGCCCGCGCGCGGTAGGCGCAGCCGCGCCGGAAGGCCAGAAGGGTGTTCCGCCCGGACTCGCTGGTGATGCCGCTGGCCGGTTCGACAAGCACCAGCTCCTCCTCGAAAACGGGCTGGCTGACCAGTTCGGGATGCTCCACCGCCCCGGAGACGAAGGCGCCGTCGATGCGCCCGGCCAGCACCTCCCCCAGCATGGTTTCGGTGGGGCCGGGGACGATGGTCAGCTCGACGTCTGGATTCTCCACGTGGAAGCGGGCGAGGATCGGCGGCAGCCGGACGGCGGCGGTGGTCTCCATGGTGCCGATGGACAGCCGCCCGCCCCGCCCCGCGGCGTCGGCCACCGCGTCGCGCGCCTGGGCGACGAGGCGCAGCACGCGGTCGGCGTAGTCGGCCAGCACCCGCCCGGCCGGCGTCGGGGCCATGCCGCGGCTGAGCCGGAGGAACAGCGGCACGCCGAGATCCTCCTCCAGCCGCTTCAGCCGCGCCGTCACGTTGGACTGGACGCAGTTCAGCGTCTCCGCCGCCCGGCTGACGCTGCCGGTGTCCGCCACCGCCTTCACCACCCGCAGGCCCGCGAGGTCCATCGCCATCCTCCCCGATCCAGTGCCATCACTTACAGTGAAGCATAGCATCGGAACAAATCATTGGAAATGAAGGTTCCGACGCGCGAGGATGGGCGCACACGAAAAAAACGAGCCGGTGGGAGGAGTGCATGGTCAGGACGCTGATTGGCGGCGTGCTGGTGCTGGTCGTCTCCATGGGGGTGGGGCGCTTCGCCTTCACGCCGATCCTGCCGGCGATGCAGGCGGCGACCGGGCTGGGCACCGACGCCGCGGGGCTGCTCGCCTCACTGAACTATCTCGGCTACTTCCTGGGGGCGCTGGGCGTCGGGCTGGTGCCGCAGGGCGCGGCGCGCACCGCCGTCTTCCGCACCGCGCTGATCGCCAGCGTCACCTCCACCGCCGGCATGGGATTCACCGACGACCTGACGGCCTGGGCCGTGCTGCGCTTCGTCTCCGGGCTGGCCAGCGCCGGCCTGTTCATCCTGGGCATCGCCATGACGCTGGACGCGCTGGCCCGCGCCGGGCGCGAGTCCTGGACCGGCTGGCTCTACACCGGCGTCGGCCTCGGCATCGCGTCGAGCGGCCTGTTCGTCGCCGTGATGGGCGACCGGCTGGGCTGGCGCGGCGACTGGCTGTGGCTGGGGCTGGCCTGCCTGGGCTTCGGCACCCTGTCCTGGCTGTGGGTGAGCGACCCGCCGCGCGAGTCCCGGCACGCCGCCGCCCGGTCGATGCCGGCGCCCACCCTTCGTCCCTCCGCCCCGATGATCCTGCTGACGCTGGCCTATTTCCTGGAGGGGGCCGGCTACATCGTCACCGGCACCTTCCTGGTCGCCATCCTGAAGACCATGCCGGAGACGGCGCCGCTCGGCGCCGCGGCCTGGATGGTCACCGGTCTGGCGGCCATGCCGTCGGGCATCGTCTGGGCGGCGGCCGGGCGGCGGCTCGGCCTCTGGCGGGCGCTGATCCTCGCCCATGTCGTGCAGACGGTGGGCATCCTGCTGCCGATCACCGGGTCCCCCGCGGCGGCCCTGCTGTCGGCGGTGCTGTTCGGCGGGACCTTCGTCGGCATCGTCACCCTGTCCTTCACGCTGGGGCGCCACCTGTCGGGCGGAGCGTCGGCCCGCGTCATCGGGGCGCTGACCGCCGTCTACGGGCTGGGGCAGATCATCGGGCCGGTGCCGGCCGGGCTGGTGGTGGCGCGCACCGGCAACTTCGATTCCGCCCTGCTTGGCGCCGCCGCGGCGGTGCTGGCCGGTGCGCTCCTCCTCGCCGCCGGGGCCTGGATGGCCGGGCGCCGCGACCCCGCCGCGGTTGCCCTGGGCGCCGGGCGCGGGTAGCCTGTCGCCATGTTCGATCCGCTGCACCCCGAGGACTCCCGCCGCCACGCTCCCGCGACGGAGCGCAACCGAGCCCCCATTCTGGAGGTGCTGCGCCGCGTCCTGCCGCCGCAAGGGCTGGTGCTGGAGGTGGCGAGCGGCACCGGCCAGCACGCCGTGGCCTTCGCCGAGGCGCTGCCCGGCGTGACGTGGCAGCCGAGCGACCCCGACCCGGGCTTGCGTGACAGCGTCCGTTCGTGGGCCGCCGCCGCGGCGCTGCCCAACCTGCGCGACCCGCTGGACCTCGACGCCGCCGCGCCCGATTGGCCGGTCGAGGCGGCCGACGCGGTGGTCTGCATCAACATGATCCACATCGCCCCGTGGGAGGCGGCGCTCGGCCTGTTCGCCGGGGCGGGGCGACTGTTGCCCGCCGGCGCGCCGCTGCTGCTCTACGGCCCCTTCACACGCGGCGGGCGGCACAGCGCGCCGAGCAACGCCGCCTTCGACGCCGACCTGAAGGCCCGCAACCCCGCCTGGGGCGTGCGCGACCTCGACGCGGTGGAGCGCGCCGCCGCCGGCTTCACCCTCGCCGAGCTGGTGGAGATGCCGGCCAACAACCTGACCGTCGTCCTCCGGCGCGTCTGACACTCCGCCCGATCCCCAATCCGGACCACCCCATCCGAGGTGCGGTCTTCTGCCGCAGTTTCGCACCCGCGAGATTTGCTATTGTTTCCCTGCAGCGCTTGAGTTTGTAAACAAATTACAAATTGGGGGAAATGATGAAGCGGAAGCTGGTTCCGGACGTGGTGAAGTCGCAGGAACTCATCCTGGTGACGGAGGACACCTCCGTCCTGACCGTGTCGAAGCTGATGGCGGAAAAGAACATCGGCGCCGTCCTGGTGGTGAACCACGGCGACCTCGTCGGCATCGTCACCGAGCGCGACCTGAACAACAAGGTGCTCTCCACCCGGATCGACGCCTTCGAGACCGAGGTGTCGACGATCATGACCCGCAACCCGGACACCCTGCCGCCGGACGCGGACGCCATCGACGCGCTGACCCTGATGCAGTCGAAGCATTACCGCCACCTGCCGATCACCCAGGGCAAGCGCGCGGTCGGCATCGTCTCGATCCGCGACCTGTTCAAGCTCGCCTACGAGCATCTGGTCGAGGAGGTGGAGTTCCGCGACGGTCTGATGCGGACCTGACCCGGAAAGGCGAACGGGCCGCCCCCGCGAAGGGACGGCCCGTCGGAGGACCCGTTCAGGAGGGCCGGAGCGTCAGTGCGCTTCGGCCTTCTTCCGTTTGCGGCGGGCGGCGGCCATCAGGTTCAGCGCCTCGACCAGCGTCGAGAAGGCGATGGCGAAGTACAGGTAGCCCTTCGGGATGTGGAAGCCGAAGCCGTCGGCGATCAGCGCCACGCCGACCAGCAGCAGGAAGGACAGGGCCAGCATCTTCACGGTGACGTGGCGGTTCACGAAGTCGCCCACCGGGCGGGCGGCGAACAGCATCACCGCCATGGCGATGACGACGGCGGTGATCATCACCGGCAGGTCGTTGGACATGCCGACCGCGGTGATCACGCTGTCCAGCGAGAACACGATGTCGAGCACGATGATCTGCCCGACCACCGCGCCGAAGCTGGCGAGCTTGGGGGCGGCGCTGTCCTCCTCGTGGCCTTCCACGGTGTTGTGGATCTCGATGGTGCCCTTGGCCAGCAGGAACAGGCCGCCGCCGAGCAGGATCAGGTCGCGGCCCGAGAAGCCCATGCCGAGCACGGTGATCAGCGGCTCCGTCAGCGTCGCCACCCAGGAGATGGAGGCGAGCAGCGCGAGCCGCATGATCAGCGCCAGCGCCAGACCGAGCTGCCGGGCCTTCTGCTGCTGGTGGACCGGCAGCTTGGCCGCCATGATCGAAATGAAGATGATGTTGTCGATGCCGAGCACGATCTCCAACGCGGTGAGCGTCAGGAGGCTGGCCCAGACCTGCGGGTCGGAGAACAGTTCGAGCATGGGGGCGGCGGGCTCCGAAAAAGTCGGCCGTTGCGGGATTATTTTGCGCAGATGAGGTTGCGGCGCCCGAATGGCAATGGCCCCGCCCGCGCTTCACCGCCGCTTTTCCCGGCTGTTCCGGCTTACTCCTCTCCGTGCAGCTGGTCGAGCGCCCGGCGGTCGCGCTTGGTCGGGCGGCCGGCGCCGGGCTCCCGCGGGGCCGGCGGCGCGCGGTAGGGGTCCTGGATCGCCTCCTCGCGCACCGGCGGGGCGAGGTCCTCGTAGAGGGCCTGGGCCTCCGGCGCCGGGCCGCGCCGGCTGCCCAGAGCAACCACCTTGATGACGCGGATGTGCCGCCCCTGGGCGAAGGTCAGCACGTCGCCGGGCTTCACCGCGTAATGCGCCTTGCCGACCACCGTGCCGGACACCCGCACGCCGCCGCCGTTGCACAGCTTCGCCGCGAGGCTGCGCGTCTTGAAGAAACGCGCGAACCACAGCCACTTGTCGATCCGCAGCCGGCCCGCCGGGGTGGGGTCGGAGCCGGAGTCGGGGAGATCGTCATCGTCGCCGAGGTCGGTCATGCGGGGCCCCCACTCTCCCGCGCTGCCGCGCGGGTCCCTCCCTCCCCCGCTGCGCGGGAGAGGGAAAATTTGCGAAGTCCCCTCCCTCGCCGAAGGCGGGGGAGGGTCAGGGAGGGGGCAAAAGCAAATCTCTTCATCCAATTCCCGAAAGCTGGCGCAGCTTGGCGAAGGGGTGGTCGGTGTTGACGGGGGCCTCGCGGCGGGGCTTGTGGCGCGGGTTGCGGCGGCGGCGCCAGGAGACCGCCCCATCCTCCGCCACCGAGCGGGTGTAGCCAAGCCCCTTCATCACCGCCCCCAGCTCGTCCGGCCTGGCGCCGATCATCTGGGCCAGCGCCGGCTCGGCCACCGTCCGGCCTTCCTTGGCGGCGGTCAGCAGCTCGGTCTCCAGCCGGTCGAGCATGTCCACGCGCAGCGCGCGCGGCCCGGCCGCCGGGTAGCCGATGGCGTCCCAGAAGGCGGGCGGCGCGCCGGTCGCCTCCACCGAGACGCGGCCCGGCGGCGGGATCGGCACCGGCAGGGGCAGGCGGTGCTTCACCGCCCACAGCAGCCCGCGCAGCTCCACCGCCCCCGGCTTGGCGAGCGCCGTCAGGTAGAGGTGGGACACGCCGAGCCGCACCCCATGGCGGGACAGCGCCTTGCGGTCGGCCTTCTCCAGCCCTTCCACCATCGGGGCGACCGGCGCGCGGGGCAGCGCCCCCATGTTCTCGACGAGCTGGAAAGCCAGCCCGCGCGCGGCGCCCGTCAAATCGTCCGCATCGCGCAGCGCCAGCAGGGGGCGCAGCCGGGCGGCCACGCGGTCCTTCAGCCAGCGTTCCAGCCGGACGCGCACGCGGTCGAGCTGCCCCTGGTCGAGCAGCCCCTCGTCGAAGGGCAGGACCGCCGGGGTCAGCACCGACGGGCCGGGGCCGAGCCGGGCCACCGGCAGCCCGTCCGCCGTCAGCACTCCGTCCGGCCCGAGCGCGAACACATCGTCCGGCTCCTGCTCGAAGGCGCGCAGGCGGGACGCCACCTCCTCGCGCAGCGCGCGGCGGGCGGCGGTCAGCAGGGACTTGGCCTCCTCCGAGCGCTCCGGGGCGTCGGGGACGAAGCGGAAGCCCTCCAGCCGGCCGACCGGGTGGCCTTCCACCACCACCTCGCCGTCGGCGCGCACGCCGCCGATCAGCTCCCGCCCGTCCTTCAGCGTGCGCGCCAGCGTGGCCGAGCGGCGGTCGATGAAGCGCTGCGTCAGCCGCTCGTGCAGGGCGTCGGACAGCTTGTCCTCGATGGCGCGGGTGCGCGCCTGCCAGTGCACCGGGTCGGTCAGCCAGGACGGCCGGTTGGAGATGTAGGTCCAGGTGCGGATGTGGGCGATGCGGGCGACCAGCGCGTCGATGTCGCCCTCGGTGCGGTCGAGCCGGGCGATCTGCTTGGCCGCCCAATCCTCGTCCAGCCGCCCGATGCCGGTGCGCAGCTGCCGGAAGATCTGCCCGAGCAACCGGGTGTGGGCGTCCGACAGCACCTTGCGGAAGTCGGGAACCTGACAGACCTCCCAGAGCAGGCGCACGTTGTCGCGGCCCTTGGCGAGGTCCATCACCTCATGGTCGCGGACCAGCGCCTGCAGCGCCAGATGGTCGTCGGCGTCGCGGGCGCGCAGCAGTTCGGGGATCGGCGGGCGCTCCTCCAGCGACTTCAGCAGGAAGCCCGGCGTGTCAAAGCGCAGCTTGCTGTTGCGCCACATCAGCGTCTTGATCGTCTCGAACTGGTGGTTCTCGACGCGGTCGACCACGTCGGCCTCCAGCTCCCCCACCTCGTCGGTGGTGCCGAAGGTGCCGTCGCGCATGTGCCGTCCGGCGCGCCCGGCGATCTGCGCCACCTCCGGCGCGCGCAGGCGGCGCGGGGCGAAGCCGTCGAACTTCACGATGCGGGCGAAGGCAACATGGTCGACGTCCATGTTCAGCCCCATGCCGATGGCGTCGGTCGCCACCAGATAGTCGACTTCCCCCGCCTGATAGAGCCCGACCTGGGCGTTGCGGGTGCGCGGGGACAGCGCCCCCAGCACCACCGCGGTGCCGCCGCGCTGGCGCCGGATCATCTCGGCCAGCGCGTAGACGTCGGTCGCCGAGAAGGCGACGACGCAGGAGCGCGGCGGCAGGCGCGTCAGCTTGCGGTAGCCGGCGTAGGTGAGCTGCGAGAAGCGCGGCCGGCTGATGAACTCGGCCCGCGGCACCAGCCGGCGGATCAGCGGCTGCACCGTGTCGGAGCCGAGGAACATCGTCTCCACCAGCCCGCGCGCGTTGAGCAGCCGGTCGGTGAAGATGTGCCCGCGCTCCGGATCGGCGCAGAGCTGCACCTCGTCCACCGCCAGGAAGTCCACCGCCCGGTCGAGCGGCATGGATTCCACCGTGCACACCCAGTAGGACGGGCTGGGCGGCAGGATCTTCTCCTCCCCCGTCACCAGGGCCACGGCGTTCTTGCCCTTGATCGACACGATGCGGTCGTAGTTCTCGCGGGCCAGCAGGCGCAGCGGAAAGCCGATCATCCCCGTCCGGTGGCCGAGCATGCGCTCGATGGCGAGATGGGTTTTCCCGGTGTTGGTCGGCCCCAGCACGGCGACCACCCGGCCACCCGCACCCAGACCGCCCCCGGACGAAGAAAGGACAGAGGTCATAAGCGTAAGTTTTGGGCCTGGGGACCGGCAATGCAAGCGTCAGGGCGGCCGTGCCATGCTGCAACGCCCATCCGGGGCCGAACTCTTTCGGAAACGGTATAAAACCTCGGGCCGATGGACGGGCGCCGGTTATCCCGTCTACCCTGGCGCGCTCCACCCTAAGGGATTCCTCATGCGCCGTCTTCCCGCCCGTCCGCTCGCCGCCGCGCTGATGCTCGCAACCCTGGCGCTGCCGCCCGCCGCCGCCCGCGCCGAGGCCCCCCCGGTGACCGAGGACGGGGCCAGGGCGCTCGCCGCCGCGCTGAAGGACGGGCTGGCCCGCTGGTTCCCCAAGAGCGAAGGCGACGAAACCGAGCTGCGCTGGACCGGCGAGCCGGTGGCGACCCCGGCCGGCGACCATTACGAGGTGGCGCTGCCCGCCCTGACCGCGGTGTCGGACGATGGCACCACCGCCGACATCGGCACCATCCGTCTGACGGTGAAGCCGCAGGACGGCAACACCCACGCCGTCACCGCCACCCTGCCCGACCGCGTCGCCATCCTGGACAACGGCAAGCCGTCGGCCACCGTCAAGCTGGGCCGCCAGCGCATCAGCGCCCTGTGGTCCGGCGCCTACGAGACGGCGCTGTCCATGGACGCGGAGCTTGGCGACCTGTCGGTCACCAGCGACCGTAAGGACAAGAAGGGCAAGAAGGACGAGAGCGCCCTGACCGTCGGCGCCATCACCGTCGCCGGGGAGCTGAAGCCGGACGGCACCGCCGCCGCCGGCACCCCGCTGTGGAGCGGTCCCGGCGCGCTGTCCGTCAGCAACCTGCGCTTCCTCGACGAGACGAAGAAGGAGGTGCTGAACCTCGGCGGCCTGACGATGGAGGGCACCTACACCCGCGTCGACCTCGCCCGCGCCGACGCCATGCAGCGGCTGACCCAGACCCACGCCCTGGCCGGCACCCAGCCCCCGGCGGCGGAGCTGATCCCGCTGATGCAGAATCTGATGGGCGGGGCCAGCGGGCGCGTCCGCTTGTCCGGCCTGACGGCCCTGAACCCGGAGGACGGCACCCGCCTCGCCCTTGGCCAGCTCGTCCTGCGCGGCAGCGCCGAGGACCTGGACAAGCCGATGGCCTCGACCACCTTCGGGATCGAGTCCAGCGGCCTGACGCTGGAGCCGGAGGTGGCGCCGAAGGCCTTCATGCCGGACAAGCTGGACATTCAGCTCAGCACCGCGAAGCTGCCGACCGCCTCGCTGTGGCGGGCCTTCGCCGACCTTGCCGCGCTCGCCGAGGCCCAGGCCGCCGCGGGCGAGGAGAATGAGGAAGACGGCGAGGGCGAGGAGGAAGCCGCCCTGCCGGACGATGGCGCCGATGTTGGGACCGACGAGGCGGCGATGACCGCCATCGGCAACCGGCTGATGGGCGCCATGGCCGAGGTCGGGACGGAGCTGCGCATCGACCGCTTCGTCGTCAACACCCCGGCGGCCTCCGGCACCATGACCGGCGCCCTGCGCATGGCCGCCAACTCCGCCTTCGGCGCGGTGGGCAGCAGCACCGTGCTGCTGCGCGGCCTGGACGCCGCCACCAAGGCGATGCAGCCCAAGCCGGGCAAGAAGGCCGACGAGAGCACCCAGAACGCGCTGGGCGTGATCGCCATGCTCCAGGCCTTCGGGCAGGCGTCCAAGGACGACGCCGGCAACGACGTGCGCAGCTACAAGATCGACGTGACCGAGGCCGGCCAGTTCCTGCTGAACGGGGCCGACATGAGCGCGCTGATGGGCATGGGCCAGCCGGCGCCGGAGCTGGAGCCGACCCAGGGCAAGAAGCGCTGAGGCTGGGGGCGGCTTTTGCCCCCACCCTTCCCATGCTGCGCATGGGCCCCTTCCCTCCCCGCTTCGCAGGAGAGGGAGTTCATTCCCTCCCCTGCGATAGCGGGGGAGGGTCAGGGAGGGGGCAATACGTCCCCCACCCCACCCACTCCGGTTGCGAAACTCCAGCGCAACGCCAGCCGATCGCTCTTGCATGGGGCGGCGCGCTCACACATATCTGCGCCGTCCTCCGGACCCACCGGCAAGCCCATTACAAACAAGCCCACCACCAACAAGAACGATCAAGGATGACACCATGACCGAGGAACGGCTCAGCTTCCAGGCCGAGGTCAGCCGCCTGCTCGACATCGTCGCGCACTCGCTCTACAGCGAGAAGGAAGTCTTCCTGCGCGAGCTGGTCTCCAACGCCTCCGACGCCTGCGACCGGCTGCGCTACGCCGCGCTGACGCAGCCCGAACTGTCCGCCGACGACCCGAACCTGAAGGTCCGGCTGGTCGTGGACAAGGAGGCGCGGACCCTCACCGTGGCCGACAACGGCATCGGCATGAACCGCGAGGATCTGGTCGAGAACCTCGGCACCATCGCGCGCTCCGGCACCGCCGCCTTCATGCGCAACCTGAAGGACAGCGCCAAAGAGGGCGAGGCCAAGAAGGACGTCAACCTGATCGGCCAGTTCGGCGTCGGGTTCTACTCCGCCTTCATGGTCGCCGACCGGGTGGAGGTGCTGACCCGCAAGGCCGGAGAGACGCAGGGCTGGCGCTGGCTGTCGGACGGCAAGGGCGAGTTCACCATCTCCGACGTCGCCGACCTGCCGCGCGGCACGCAGATCAAGCTGCACCTGCGCGAAGGCGACGACGAGTATCTGGAGGAGCACCGCCTCTCCGCCATCGTCCGCAAATACTCCGACCACATCGCCATCCCGATCCTCTTCGGCGAGGGTGAGGACGCCAAGTCGCTGAACAGCGCGTCGGCCCTGTGGATGCGCTCCAAGAACGAGATCACGGCGGAGCAGTACACGGAGTTCTACCACCATGTCGGGCACGCCTTCGACGATCCGTGGCTGACCCTGCACTGGAGGGCGGAAGGCGCCATCGAATACACGAACCTGCTGTTCGTGCCGTCCTCCAAGCCGTTCGACCTGTTCGACCCCAAGCGCGCCCACCGGGTGAAGCTGTACGTCAAGCGCGTCTTCATCACCGATTCGGCGGAAGGCCTGCTGCCGCCCTACCTGCGCTTCCTGCGCGGCGTGGTGGACAGCGAGGATCTGCCGCTGAACATCAGCCGCGAGATGCTCCAGCACAACCCGATGCTGGCGAAGATCCGCGCCGGCATCACCCGCCGCGTCCTGTCGGAGCTGGGCAAGAAGGCCCGCGACACCGAGAAGGCGGAGGAATACGCGGCCTTCTGGGAGAATTTTGGCGCCGTCCTCAAGGAAGGCCTCTACGACGACTACGAACACCGGGACGATCTGCTGAAGCTGATGCGCTTCCGCAGCACCGCCGGTGACGGTCTGGTCTCGCTGGAGGAGTATCTGGCCCGCATGAAGGAAGGCCAGGAGGCCATCTTCACCATCAGCGGCGACGACATCGAGACGCTGAAGCGCAGCCCGCAGCTCGAAGGCTTCAAGGCCAAGGGCGTCGAGGTGCTGTTGCTGACCGACCCTGTGGACGAGTTCTGGGTGCCGTCGGTCGGCAGCTTCCAGGACAAGCCCTTCAAGTCGGTGACCCGCGGCGGCGCCGATCTCGGCAAGATCCAGGGCGGCGAGGAGAAGCCCGCTGAGGAGAAGGCGTCCGAAGGCGAGCTGACCGATCTGCTGGTCCTGCTGAAGCTGACGCTTCAGGACGTGGTGAAGGACGTCCGCCCGTCGGAGCGCCTGACCGACAGCGCCGTCTGCCTCGTCGCCGACGAGAACGACATGGACATGCATCTGGAGCGCCTGCTGAAGCAGCACAAGCAGCTCGGCATGGACGCCCCGGCGGCCAAGCGCATCCTGGAGGTCAACCCCGCCCACCCGCTGATCAAGCGCCTCGCCGAGCGCGCCAAGGCGAGCGGTGCGGCGACCTCGCTGGACGACGCGGCGTGGCTGCTGCTCGACCAGGCGCGCATCGTGGAAGGCGAGGCCCTGCCCGACCCCGCCGCCTTCGCCCGCCGTCTGGCCAGCGCGATGGAGAAGGGGCTGGCGTAACCCGCTCCCGTTGCCCCCTCCCTAACCCTCCCCCGCTTCGCAGGGGAGGGGACCCAATCTCCCTCTCCCGCGCAGCGGGGGAGGGCCGGGGTGGGGGCAACGCTACCCCCCCACCCGCTCCACCGGGAAGACCAGCGTCATGGTGGTGCCGCGGTCGGGGGCCGTGTCGATGTCCAGCCTCCCGCCGTGAAGCTCCACCAGCCGCTTGGTCAGAGGCAGGCCGAGGCCGGTGCCGATGTGGTTGCGGCCCAGCGCGCTGTCGATCTGGCCCCAGGGCTCCAGCGCCTTCTCCAGCTCGTCGGCGGTCATGCCGATGCCGGTGTCGTGCACCGACAGGCACAGCGTCCCGTCCGCCGCCACGCGGCCGTTCAGGGTGACCACCCCGCCGGGAGGCGTGAACTTCACCGCGTTGGACAACAGGTTCAGCAGCATCTGCCGCAGCTTGCGCTCATCGGCGCGCAGCGGCGGCAGGTCGGGCGGCAGGTCCGTGTCGATGCCGACCCCGGCCCGGCCGGCGCGGTCGGACAGCAGCCGGGCGCTGCCCACGGCGACGCGCGGCACGTCCACCAGGGATTCGGCCAGCTCCAGCCGCCCGGCCTCGGCCTTCGACAGGTCGAGCAGGTCGTTGATCAGGTCCATCAAATACCGCCCGCTTTCCGCGATGTCGCGGGCGTAGTCGCGGTAGAGCGGGTTGGCGATCGGCCCCAGGACCTCCTGCTCCAGCAGCTCCGCGAAGCCCATCATGGCGTTCAGCGGGGTGCGGATCTCGTGGCTCATGCAGGCGAAGAAGGCGGTCTTGGCGCGGTTGGCGCGCTCGGCGGCGCGGCGGGCCTCGTCGAGCTGGCGGGTGCGCTGGATGATCTGCTCGTCGGTCCGCGCCAGCAGGGCCACCCCCGTCCCGATGCCGAGATACCGCCCATCCTCCAGCACGACGAATCCCGAAGCCAGCGCCCCGGGATTGTCCTGAATGATCCGCCGCGCAACCTCGCAGAGCGGAAGGTCCGCCTCGACCAGCAGCGGCACCGGGTCCATCGCCGTCCGCGCCAGGGCCTCCGGATCGGCCACCCCCGCCAGCGCCACGCGGTCCACCAACCCGAGAACGCGCCCGTCCTCCGCCGTCACGGCGAGCGCCGGCAGGCCGGGTTGGGCGGCCAGCCGGTCCCGCAGGGTGCGGCAGGGCGTGTCCGGCCCGACGGACGGCTCACGGACGGCCAGCAGGGCCGCGACCAGGACGGGGGCGGCCTCCGTTTCCGGCGTGCCGCTGGGGGCGGGACTGGTCGGATCGGGATCGAGCACGGGGTGACGCAGCCTCGTCTGTCGGATGGGACGGTCGGTCCGGCACCGAAACGGCCCCGGACCCTCCATTCTGGCAGACGTTCGTTTGCAATTGGTTGCCGTGTCAGGCGGCTCCGGCCGCCGGCACCGGGTTTTGCAGAGCGTTGCCGGCACCCGTCCCGCCGGTCGCCGTGACCTGCACATCCACCGTCATGCCGAGGAAGTCCGCCGGCGCCCCGGTCCAGGAACCGCCGAGCGGCACCGCCTGCGAGGGGTCGCGGGCAACGGCGACGCGGATCAGGTTCTTGCCGCCGATGATGCCGTTGGTCGGGTCGAACTCCACCCAGCCGCAGCCCGGCAGATAGATCTCCACCCAGGCGTGGGTCGCCCCGCCGCCGGTCATCGCACCCTCCTGCCCGTCCCGCGCGGGATCGTAGAGGTAACCGGACACGAAGCGCGCCGCGAAGCCCAGCGAGCGCACCGCTTCCATCATCAGAAGCGCGAAATCGCGGCAGGAGCCGCTCTTCCACGTCAGGGTGTCCACCGGGCTTTGGGTGCCCTCCAGGTCGCGCGCCTGATAGGTGAAGGTCTCCTTGATGGCCCGGGTCATCGACACCAGCATGTCCTGCGTGTCGGGCGGCCCGCCCTCGCCCAGCGTCACGAACTGCCGGGCCCATTCGTCCACCAGATGCTCGGGGTCCGGATAATGCCGCTGGGTGGTCAGCGCCAGATCCGGCACCTCCTCCGCGGAATAGCTGAAGGGATAGGAACGCGCGTAGTCCTCGATCGGGAATTCCAGCTCGCCCATCGGGTAGTGATCGACCCGGATGTGGCTTTCGAAGCGCAGCTCCGTCGCCGGCTGGTCGAAGCTCGCCACCGCGATGGAGTTGCCGAAGACGTCGTGGAGCCAGCGGACGGAGGCCGGGGGAGGGCTGATCACCAGCCCCGTCTCGATCAACCGCAGATCGTGGCTGTCGCGGGGCCGGAACATCAGGCGATGGTCGCCGAAGGTCACCGGGTTGGCGTAGCGGTATGTGGTGGTGTGGTGGATGTCCAGGGTCATCATGGCGCGCGCCCTTTCCGTAAGCCGACACCAAACGTCGGCGTTTGTGAATGGTTCCGAATCACAGTATGGTGCTCGGGCATTCGGGGGCCGTACCGGGGAGGGACGGCGACCAGCGCAAGGACCGGGCCACATCGGCCGGAATATGCGCGCCCATGAGACGACAACAAGGGGACTTCCATGCCTTCGCGCCTCGAACAGCTCTGCATCGAGAAAGGGCTGAAGATGACCGACCAGCGCCGCGTGATCTCGCGCGTGCTGTCGGAGGCCGCCGACCACCCCGATGTGGAAGAGGTTCACCGCCGGGCGTCCACCATCGACCCGCGCATCTCCATCGCCACCGTCTACCGCACGATGCGCCTGTTCGAGGATGCGAACGTCATCGATCGGCTGGACTTCGGCGACGGCCGCGCCCGCTACGAGGAAGCCGGGTCGGAGCACCATCACCACCTGATCGATCTCGAATCCGGAAAGGTGGTGGAGTTCCAAAATGAAGATCTCGAACGGCTGAAGGAAGTCATAGCCCGCGAATTGGGCTATGAACTGCTCGGCCATAGGCTTGAACTGTATGGTGTTCCGCTGAGCCGCCGCACCACCACATCGGAGGGGGAGTAACGACCGGGCGTGCCCGTTGCTGAGTCCTTTGGGACTCGCCGGGCACCATCCGGACGATAATCCCATCAATTGCGGGTTGCGCCGGGCGCGGGTCTGTCCAGAGGCGATGCGTGGTCCTAGCTTCAGGAACGCACACGAATCATCGACGGACCAACCGCCGCCATGGACGACACGAACAACGACCCGGTTCTCGCCCGCCTCGACCGGCTGACCGACAGCGTCACCCGCCGTCTGGACAAGCTGGAGGAGCGCCTGCGCATCCTGGAGCAGGACAACGGCGAGATCATCAACCTCCTGATCGCCGTCAAGGCCGGGCTGGAGGAATGCGCCGGAGAAATCGCCATGGGCGAGATGCTCATCGACACGGACGACGCGGACGATTCCCCCAGCCCGTCGCTGCACTAAGTTGCCCCGGAAGTTGCCCCGAACGGCCCCGTTCAACGCATTTGGCTTGTGACGCGGCGCGTTCCGCCGGATAAGGGCGCATGCAGACCAGCGCCACTCCCGTTTTCGACGCCATCGCCTCCGGTCCCTCCACCGGAAGCCCCACCACACATGGCGCCGGCCCCCTGGCCTCCATCGCGCCGGGGGTGGCCTTCTTCGACTTCGACGGGACGCTGATCCACGGCGACAGCCTGCTGATGTTCATCGGCGAGGTCATCGGGCGCAATCGCGCCCGGCTGGCCTTCCTGGACGCCCTGCGCTCCGGCCTGCACCGCCACGCGCGCGGGCGCGGGCCGGGGGTGGATTTTCCGGGATCGGTCAAGACCATCCTGCTCCGCCGGACGCTGCGCGGCGTTCCGCTGGCCGACGCGCTGGCCGCCGCGGAACGGCTGGTCCACCGCATCCGCTGGCACGCCCCGCTGGTCGAGACCCTGAAGATGCACCGGCGCGAGGGGCGCCGGGTGGTTGTGGCCACCGGGGCGCTCGACGTCTACATGCCGGCCCTGCTGCGCGAACTGGAGGTCGATGATCTGCTCGCCACCGGGATGGAGGTGGAGGACGGCGCCCTGACCGGACGGCTGTGCACCGGCAACTGCGTGCGGCTCGACAAGCTGGAGCGGGTGCGCGGCTGGATCGCCGCCAACGGCCCGTTCGGCGAGACCTGGGGCTACGGCAACCGGCCCAGCGACCTGCCCATGCTGTCCATCGTCGACCGCCCCACCGTCGTCAAGATCCGCTGACGTCGGTATCCGCTGATCGGGCGGCGCGTGCCGCCCATGGGGATTTGCAACCGGCTTCCGCGTGGCGTAGAAAGCCGGTCAGATTCCAGGAAAGCCCGTGGTGGGACCCGCATGACGACCGGCTTTTCCATCGACGCCGACATCCGCCCGCCCGGCCAGGGAGGCCGCCGCGCCGTCATCGCCGACGACGATCCCGGCCAGCGGGACGCGCTGGCGCGCCATCTGGCCGAACGCGGCTTCGCCGTGTCCACGGTGTCCGGCGGCTTCGAGGCGCTGGGCCTGATCGGAGCGGAGGGGCCGGCCGTCGCCCTGCTGCGCCGCCGCCGGCCGGAGGACGAGGGTGACCGGGCCGCGGCGTTGGCCTGCATGCTCTACCCGCACACCCGGATCATCCTGACCGCCGGCGCGCCGGACACCCAGTTGGACGCTGAGCCGGGCAACAGCCCGGTCACCGTGCTGGCCCGCCCCGTGGACCTGGCCCTGCTCGACCGCTGCCTGGACGGGCTATAGGACGACCTCCACCGGCATTCCCACCGCAAGCCCCCCATCACGGTCGGCGCGGCCCCGGTTGACGGCGATCTCCGCCAGACCGCTGGAGTTCGCGTACCACAGCGCCTCCCCCACCGGGACGTCGGCGAAGGTCCGGCCCCGGCGCACCGTGCGCCCGCCGGCCCGCAGCACCGCGTCCTCCGGCAGCCGGTCGGCGCGCAGGCCGGTCATGGCGTTGCCGTAGACGTCCACATAGACGATCCGCGCCAGATCGTCCGGCCAGTCGGCGCGCGAGAGGCCGGCCAAATCAACGGGCTCCAGCGCGACCGGGTTTCCCATGGCGAGGCTGGCCGCCACCGGGGCGAACAGGTCCCGCCCGTGGAAGCTGGCCGACAGCCGCTCCGGCCGCCAACCGATGCTCCAGGCGCGCACCGACTCGGCCCGCCGCCGCACCAGTTCGAACAGGCCGTTGTCCGGCCCGACGAAGCGGCGCCCGTCGGCCTCCACCACCAGCGGGCGGCGGTCGGTCCCGACGCCGGGGTCCACCACGCAGAGGAAGACGCTGTCCGCCGGGAATTCCGGAGCGTAGGCGGCCAGCAGATAGGCCGAGAGCTGCGGGTCGAAGGCGGGGGCGTCGGCGAACAGGTCGATGACCGGCAGGCCCGGCGCCATCCGCGCCAGCACCGCCTTCATCTGCCCGGTGTAGGGTCCGGACAGCCCGAAATCCGTAAAGAGCACGATCATCCCGCCACTGTAGCGCACTCCACCCCGTTCGGTAAGACACGGATCGTCACGATCCGCCTTGCAAGGCCGGAGAGGCGGTTCATATATTCGTGGAACGCAAATGCACTCCAACCCGTTTACTTGGACCCTCCACCCTAACCTTGCCGATCTTTGTCGGGACCAATGAATATGAACATATGTTCAAAAACCTTCGCGACAAAGAGCCTGACGAAGTTTATCGCGACCGCTGTCTTGGCGATTGGCTTGGCCGCTGCCCTGCTGCTGCCGGGAGCGGCGCGGGCCGAGGGTGAACGGCCCCAAGGCGAGCGCCCGAAGATTGTCGCCACCACCGGCATGGTCGCCGACCTCGTGCGGGCGGTGGCCGGCGACCGGGCGGCGGTGGAGGCGCTGATGGGCGAAGGCGTCGATCCGCACCTGTTCAAGCCCACCCGCTCCGACACGGTGAAGCTGCTGCGGGCTGACGCGGTGTTCATCAGCGGCCTGCATCTGGAAGGCAAGATGACCGCCGCCTTCGACCGGCTGCGCGAGTCCGGCAAGCCGGTGGTGGCGCTGGGCGACGCGGTGCCCAAGGAGCGGCTGCTCAGCCCGCCCGAGTTCGAGGGCGCCCACGACCCGCACATCTGGATGGATGTGGGGATCTGGGCCAGCACCCTGCCGTCCATCCGCGACGGGCTGACCCGGCTCGACCCCGCGGGCGCCGAGGCGTACGCCCGCAACGCCGACGCGTACGGGGCGGAGCTGGCGCGGCTCGACGCGTACGCCCGGCGCATCCTCTCCTCCATCCCCGGCAAGGCCCGCGTGCTGGTCACCGCCCACGACGCCTTCAACTATCTGGGCCGCGCCTACGGGATCGAGGTGCGCGGCATCCAGGGGATCAGCACGGAATCCGAAGCTGGCCTGCGGATCATCGAGGAACTGGCCGCTTTGCTGGCGGACCGCGGCGTGCCGGCGGTCTTCCCGGAGACCAGCGTGTCCGACCGCAACGTCCGCGCCTTGGTCGAAGGGGCGGGCGCGCGCGGCCACCGGGTGACGCTGGGCGGTGCCCTGTTCTCCGACGCCATGGGCGCGCCGGGCAGCTATGAAGGCACCTACATCGGCATGATCGACCACAATGTGACGACCATCGCCCGCGCGCTGGGCGGCGAAGCACCGGCCGGCGGCTTCCAGGGCAAGCTCGCCCTGGCGCAGCGCTGACGCGGCGGAGGAGGAACGGACCATGCAGTATCTCTGGCGCACCCCCGGCAGCCGCACCGCCCCCGAGGAGGCCTCGCCCATCGGGACGCCTCCTCTGGAGATCCGCGGCCTGACCGTCGCCTACCACCGCCGGCCGGTGCTGTGGAACGTCGACTACGCCGCCCCGTCGGGCGGGCTGATCGCCGTCGTCGGGCCGAACGGGGCTGGCAAGTCGACCCTCATCAAGGCGTGCCTCGGGCTGGTTCCGAGCGTGTCGGGAACGGTCGAGGTGTTCGGCCGGCCGATCGCCAAGCAGCGCCGCCTGATCGGCTATGTGCCGCAGCGCGAAAGCGTGGACTGGGACTTCCCCGTCTCGGCGCTCGACGTGGTGGCGATGGGCCGCTACGGGAAGATCGGCTGGTTCCGCCCGGTCACCCGCGCCCACAAGGAGGCGGCGCTGCACGCGCTGGAACGGGTGGGCATGGCCGACTTCGCCAGGCGCCAGATCGGCCAGCTGTCCGGTGGGCAGCAGCAGCGCGTCTTCCTGGCCCGCGCGCTGGCCCAGGAGGCGCAGCTCTACTTCATGGACGAGCCCTTCGCCGGGGTGGACGCGGCGACGGAGCGCGCGGTGCTCCAGGTGCTGCGCGACCTCGACGCCGCCGGGCGGACGGTGATCTGCGTCCATCACGACCTGCAGACGGTCAGCGACTATTTCGACCACGCGCTGCTGCTCAACACACGGGTGGTCGCCCAGGGGCCGGTCGCGCGGGTGATGACGCCGGACCTGCTGTCCCGCACCTACGGCGGGCGGCCGATGCCGGCCCCGGCGGCATTGGGGGCATTGGGGGCGGAGGCGTCATGATCGATCCCCTGTTCGAGGAGGCCCTGCGCATCCTGACCTTCCAGTCCGGCTTCAACAGCGCCGTGGTGGTCGCCGGGACCGCCGCGCTGGGGCTGGCCGGCGGGACGGTCGGCACCTTCCTGCTGCTGCGCCGCCGCGCCCTGGTCAGCGACGCGCTGAGCCACGCCACCCTGCCCGGCATCGCCGTCGCCTTCCTGGTCGGGGCGGCGCTCGGCCTGCCGGAGCGGTCGCTGCCGCTGCTGCTGGCCGGGGCTGTGGCCAGCGGGGTGGTCGGGCTGCTGACCGTGCAGGCGCTGTCCCGCTTCACCCGGCTGACCGAGGATTCGGCGATCGGCGCGGTGCTGTCGGTCTTCTTCGGGCTGGGTGTCGTGCTGCTCAGCGTCATCCAGAATTTGGAGCTGGGCGGGCAGGCCGGGCTGAAGACCTTCATCCTGGGCCAGACCGCCGCCATGGCGCAGGGCGAGGCCATCGCCATCGGCCTGCTGGCTGCCGGGGCGGCGCTGGCCGTCGCCCTGCTGTTCAAGGAGTTGCGGGTCCTGGCCTTCGATCCCGGCTTCGCCGCCGTGCAGGGCTGGCCGGTGGGGGCGCTCGACCTCGTGCTGATGGGGCTGGCGACGCTGGTGACGGTGATCGGGCTCCAGACGGTGGGGCTGATCCTGGTGGTGGCGCTCCTCATCATCCCGCCCGCCGCGGCGCGCTTCTGGACCGACCGCCTGCCCGCCCTGACGTTGATCGCGGCGGTGATCGGCGCGCTGTCCGGCTGGCTCGGCGCCACCCTGTCGGCCCTGCTGCCCAAGCTGCCGGCCGGTGCGGTGATCGTCCTGGTCGCCGGGGGCTTCTTCCTGCTCAGCTTCCTGTTCGCCCCGGCGCGCGGGCTGGTTGCCGCCGCGCTGCGCCAGGGGCGGCTGCGCCTGACCTTCGCGGAACGGCGCGCCCTGACTGACCTTCTGGACGGCCGGCCGGTGCAGGGTGCCGCGGCGCTCTGGCTGCGCCTGCGCGGCTATGTCCGGGACGATGTTCGCAAGGGGGGCGCCCTGACCCCCGCCGGACAGGCCGCCGCCCGCGCGGCGGCGCGCGACCGCCGGCTGTGGGAGCGTTTCCTGGCCGACTACCCGGCCCTGCTGCCCGCCCACGCCAATTGGGGCGTCGACCCCATCGACTCGGTGCTGCCCGGCGACATGGTCCGGCTGCTGGAGGAGCGGAGCGCCCCGTCATGATGCCCGACGTCCAGGAATTCCTTCAGATTGACGCCCCCGCCCTGCTCGCCGCGGTGCTGGCCTGCGCCGCCTGCGCGCTGGTCGGCAACTTCCTGGTGCTGCGGCGCCAGGGCATGATGGGCGACGCGGTCAGCCACGCCATCCTGCCCGGCATCGTCGGCGGCTTCCTGGTCGCCGGCACGCGGGAGACGCTGCCGATGATGCTCGGCGCGCTGGCTGCCGCGGCGCTGGCCGGCCTGCTGATCGAGGTGGTGCGGCGGCTGGGCCGGCTGGAGTCCGGCGCCGCCATGGGCGTCGTCTTCACCGTGATGTTCGCCGCCGGCGTGGTGATGATCGAGCAGGCGTCGGCCGCCGGCGTCGACCTCGACGCCGACTGCGTGCTCTACGGCCAATTGGAGACCATCCTGTGGTTGGCCCCCAAGGGCTGGGCGTCGCTGGCCAACCCGGCGGTGTGGGCCGCCCTGCCGCGGGAGGTGCTGACGCTGGCCGCGGTCTTCGCCCTCTGCGTCGCCCTGGTCGGGCTGTTCTACAAGGAGCTGAAGATCACCACCTTCGACCCGGCGCTGGCCTCGACGCTGGGCATCCCGGCCGGGCTGTTCCATTACGGGGTGGTGCTTCTGGTCGCCGCCACGGCCATCGCCGCCTTCGAGGCGGTGGGCTCCATCCTGGTCATCGCCATGCTGATCGCCCCGCCCGCCGCCGCCCGCCTGCTGACCGACCGGCTGGCCGCGCAGATCCTGCTCAGCGTCGCGCTGGGGGTGCTGGCGGCGCTGGTGGGCTACGGCGCCGCGGCCTTCGGGCCGATGCTGCTCGGGGTCTCCCACTCGCTGAACGCGGCGGGGATGATCGCGGTGGCGTCCGGCCTGATCCTGGCGCTGGCCGTCCTGTTCGGGCCGCGCCACGGCCTGCTGGGCCGGCGCCGCGCCGTCGGCCGGCTGCGCGCCGCCCCCGGATTCGTTGCTCCGGAGGCGCAAAAGCCGTAACGTTTTCGCCTCGTCCCATGCGGAGCGCCGAATGCCGTTCCCCCACCGCCGGCCGCGCCGCTGGAGCTGGCTCACCCTGGTCGCGTTCCTCCTTCTGATGGCGAGCGCGCTGCACACGCTGCAGCATCTTCTGGAACATGGGACCGACGAGCTGATTTGGCCCTTTTTCGGAATCGGGCTGGCCGGCGCGGTGATGGCCCTGGCGGTGCTGCGCGAGCGGGAGGCCACCCGGCGCGCCGAGGCGGAGGCCCGCGCCGCCGACGGCCGGGCGGCCGACGCCCACCGCCGCCTGTCCGAAGCCATCGAGGTCGTCAACGAGGGCTTCGCCCTGTTCGACGCCGACGACCGGCTGGTCCAGTGCAACGCCCGTTTCCGCGAAATCTACGCCCTGCTGGGGCCTCTGGAGCCCGGCATTCCCTTCGAATCGCTGATCCGCCGCGCCGCCGCCGCCGGCCATTACCCCGACTGCGCCCCCGGCGACATCGACCGCTGGGTCGGGCGGGAGATGGAGCGGCACCGCAACCCGCAGGGGCCGCAAGTGTTGCGGATCGGTGACGGGCGCTGGTTCAAGATCGAGGAGCGGCGGACCAGCGACGGCGGCTATGTCGGGCTGCGCACCGACATCAGCGAGCTGAAGCGGCGCGAGCAGGAGCTGGCCCACAAGTCCGACCTGCTGGAGGCCACCTTCAGCGCCATGTCGCAGGGCCTCGTGGTGTGGAGCGCGGACTATCATTTCCTGACCTGCAACCGGCGCCTGCGCGAGATGCTCGACCTGCCGGGCGACGCGCTCCATCCCGGCCTCAGCATGGCCGGCTTCCTGCGCTTCATGGCCGAACGCGGCGAGTTCGGCCCCGGCGACACGGCGGACATCGTCGCCCGCCACCTGACCAACCTGCGCCCCGAGGGCGTCAGCCGCATCGAGCGCACCCGCCCCGACGGCCGGGTGCTGGAGATCACCGCCGGCTTCCTGCCCGACCGCTCGGTCCTGATGACCTACACCGACATCACCGACCACCGCCGGGTGGAGCGGGCGCTGCGCGAGAGCGAGGACCGCTTCCGCAAGCTGTCGGACGCCGCCATGGACGGCATCCTGGTGCACGAGCAGGGGGTGATCGCCGACGCCAACCGGGCCGCCGCCGCCATCCTGGGCTACGCGCCGGACGAGCTGACCGGGCAGTCGATCACCGCGCTGATGGCGCCGGAGGACCGCGACCTCACCTGGCAGCGCATCCGCGCCCGCGACGAGGCTCCCTTCGAGACCGTCTGCCTGCGCCGCAACGGCGAGCGCCTGACGGTGCAGGGCGAGACCCGCTACGTTCCCTACCGCGGGCGGACCATGGCGATGGTGTCCTTCCGCGACATCACCGCCCACCGCCGCACCGAGGCGCAGCTCCGCCTCGCCAAGGAGCAGGCCGAGCTGGCGAGCCGCGCCAAGTCGGAGTTCCTGCGCACCATCAGCCACGAGATCCGCACCCCGATGAACGGCGTCCTGGGCATGCTCGGCCTGCTGCTGGACGGCCCGCTGGGGGAGGAGCAGCGCGCCTACGCCCACACCGCCCGCGAGTCGGCGGAGGCGCTGCTGTCCATGCTGAACGACATCCTGGACATCTCCAAGATGGAGGCCGGGAAGCTGACCCTGGAGTCGGGGCGCTTCTCCCCCGCCGAAACGGTGGAGAGCGTGGCCGAGCTGCAGGCCGCCCGCGCCTTCGCCAAGGGGATCGAGCTGGCGGTCTGCATCCCCGGCGGCCTGCCGGCGACGCTGCGCGGCGACTCGGGGCGGGTGCGGCAGGTCCTGCTGAACCTCGTCGGCAACGCGGTGAAGTTCACCGACCAGGGCGGCGTCGCCGTCACCCTGTCGGAGTTGGACGGCGACGGCCAGGCGCCGCCGCGCCTGCGCTTCGAGGTGGCCGACACCGGCATCGGCATTCCGCAGGACGCCCAGGCCGAGCTGTTCACGGAGTTCTCCCAGGTCCATCCCCGCCTGTCGCGCCGCCACGACGGCGCCGGTCTGGGGCTGGCCATCTCCAAGCGGCTGGTCGAGATGATGGGGGGAAGCATCGGCTTCGACAGCGCCGCCGGCCAGGGCAGCCGCTTCTGGTTCACCCTGCCGCTGGAGCCGGGGACGGCGCGCGCCGACGGGGAGCCGCCGTTGGCCGGGCAGACCGTCCTGCTTCTGGAATCCAATCCCGTCGCCCGGCGGGCGCTGGCTGAACAGATCCGCTCCTGGGGGGCGACGGTGAGCGCGCCGGACGTCATGGCGATGGTGGCCGGGCTGGACGCCGGCACCCTGCCCGCCGCCGGCATCGCGGTGATCGGCAGCGTGGAAACCCCGGTCGCCGGCTCGCTGACCGACCGGCTGCGCGCGCGGGGCGTGGGGCGGATCGTCCGGCTCGCCCTGCCGCACCGCAACCTGGGCGGCGACGGCAACGGCGCCGACGCCACAGTGACGAAGCCAGCCCGCCCATCCCGCCTGCTCGCCGCCGTCACCGGGCGGAGCGTGGCCGAGCCGCCGCCCGCCGCGGAGCCGCGCCCGCAGGGTCCGGCCGCCCCACCTTCCGCCGGCACGGGCCGACGGATTCTCTTGGTGGAGGACAGCCCGACCAACCAGATGGTCGCCGCCCTGCTGCTGCGCGGCGCCGGCCATCGGGTCGACATCGTCAGCAACGGGCGGGAGGCGCTGGAGGCGGTGCAGGCCGCGGCGTCCGGCCCGTCGCCCTACGGGCTGGTGCTGATGGACCTCGCCATGCCCGAGATGGACGGGCTGACCGCCACACGCCGTCTGCGCGGCCTGCCGCCGCCGGCCGGCAGCGTCCCCATCATCGCCATGACCGCCGACGCCATGGACAGCGACCGCGACCGCTGTCTGGCCGCCGGGATGAACGGGCATGTGGCCAAGCCCATCGACCGCCCGCATCTGCTGGAGACGGTGGCCCGCTGGCTGGACGCCGCCCCGCCGGACCCCGTTGCGCCCCCCGCGCCCGAGGAGGGCGCGGTCCCGGCGGTGGAAGGGGCGCCCGACAGAGGCGTCCCGGGCCGAGGCGTCCTGGACATGGAGGTGCTGCAGCAGCTCGCCCAGGATCTCGACGCGGAGCTTCTGGCCGACGTCATCCGGCAGTTCGTGGAGGAGACGCTGGAGCGGGCCGAACGCATCGCCCGCGGCGGTGCCGCGGCGGCGGACGGGAACCCGGCCGATCTCGCCGGGCTGGCGAAAGAGGCCCACACGCTGAAGAGCACCGCGGGGACCTTCGGCGCCCGCGACCTGTCGGCGGCCGCCCGGGCGCTGGAGCTGGCCTGCCGGAGCAACGCGGTGGGTGAGGTGAGGTCGCTGTGCCGCGACATCCCCCGCCTCACCCGGGAAGCCGTGGAGGCCTACCGGCTCCGCGGCTACGTCACGTCATGACGCCGCTTCACTCCATGACGCTGATGTTGACCGCGGCGTCCTTGCCGTTGTTGCCGCGCGCGACCTCGAACTCGACGCGCTGGCCCTCGGACAGGGCGTGAAGGCCCGACTTCTGCACGGCCGTGATGTGCACGAACACGTCCTTGGCGCCAGCCTCCGGCGCGATGAAGCCATATCCCTTGGTGGTGTTGAACCATTTGACGGTGCCGGTGGTCATAAGGCGAACTCCTGCTCCTCGGTCGGGACCCGCCGCCGGTCCGCGCCGCAGGGCGCAAGGGGCCGGCGAAGGACGATGGGCTGTGCGCGGCGGACATGCGTGGCGATCCGGTGAAGCGGTCCGGTGTGGCGCCGGGCGGAAGCGCAAGCAAAGCAACGCGAGGGGAGGCTAGCCGGATGGCACCGGAACCGGCAAGGCGGCTTCACGGCATATGCCCAATGTGGCCAGTTTGGTCATTTGGAAATAAGCCGATGGCGGCAGGTCCCGGCACGGCAAGACTTTCGATGGTCTTGCGTGAATTGAACGCACACGAAGCCTATGCTTCGTCTGGACCATCGGCGCGGAAACGAAACAGGGGTGCGGCGGTCCCGGAACGGCCGGGGGTCAGAGTTTCCCCTCGGCCTGCCAGGCAAGGCGCTTGCGGTAGATCGTCGAGGCGCTGATCTCCAGCAGGGCCGCGGCGCGCGGGATGTTGCCGTCGCAGGCGGCGATGGCCTCCTCGATGGCGTCGCGCTCCACCTCCCACAGCGGCTTCACCGTCTTGGGCGACGGCGCCTGGGCCGCGGAAGGGTGGGCATGGCCGCCGCCATGACCGTTTCCGCCGTTGCCGGGGACCGGCGCGGCGGTCCCCGCCGGGGTGCCGAGCGGGGCCGGCAGCATGGCCGGCGTCACCGTGTCGCCGTCGTGCAGCACCACGATGTTGCGCACCACGTTCTGCACCTGCCGGACGTTGCCCGGCCAGTGGTAGGTGCGCAGCGCCTGCTCCGCCGCCGGGGAGAAGCGGACGAAGCCCTTGCCCTCCTCCCGCGTATAATCGGCCAGGAACTGGCGGCAGATCTCCAGCACGTCGTCCTCGCGCTCGCGCAGCGGCGGCAGGTGGATGGGGATGACGTGCAGCCGGTAGTAGAGGTCCTCGCGGAAGCGCCCCTCCTCGACCTCGCGCAGGGGGTCGCGGTTGGTCGCGCAGATGATGCGCAGATCGACCTTCTCCAACCGGCTGCCGCCGACCGGCGTGAAGGTGCCGGTCTGGATGAAGCGCAGCAGCTTGGTCTGCAGGTCGGGCGCCAGCTCGCAGATCTCGTCGAGGAACAGGGTGCCGCCGTTGGCCCGCGCCGCCGCCCCCTCGCGGTCGGCCACCGCCCCGGTGAAGGAGCCCTTCATGTGGCCGAAGATCTCGCTCTCCATCAGGTCCTTGGGGATGGCCCCGCAGTTGATGGCGATGAAGGGACGGTCGGCCCGCGGGCTCTGCCGGTGGATGGCCTCGGCGCAGACCTCCTTGCCGGTGCCCGACTCGCCAGTGATGAAGACCGTCGCGCGGGAGGAGGCGGCGCTGTCGATGATCCGGTAGACCGCCTGCATCGCCAGCGAGGAGCCGAGGAAGCCGTGGTAGCGGGTGCGCCCCAGGTCCTTCTCGAAGCTGTCGACGAGTTGGGCGAGGCGCAGCCGCTCCATGGCGTTGCGCACGGTGACGGTCAGCCGCTCCGCCGAGAAGGGCTTCACCAGGAAATCATAGGCGCCGTAGCGCATCGCCTCCACCGCCACCCCGACCGAGCCGTGGGCGGTGATGATGATGACCGCGCAAGGCAGCGCCTGGGCGCTGATCCGCTTCAGCACGTCCATCCCGTGCATGTCGGGAAGCTGGAGGTCCAGCAGCACGATCCGCGGCGCGCCGTCGGCCAGCTGCTCCAGCGCCGCCGCCCCCGTCTCCACCGTGGTGACGGAGGTGCAGTCCTTCTTCAGGAACTCCGCATAGACGCGGGCCAGTGACGGCGTGTCTTCGACGAGAAGGATCGGCGTTGAGCGGGCGGGCATGGACCGTTTGAATTCAAATGGAAAATGCGGAAAAAGACAGTCGGATTGCACTGGTTATCAGCAAATCCTTAAAAATGCACTCTACGCGATGACGGGCCGCGGGCGAAAGACCCGGAATGCGGTCGCGCAACGAAATATCCCATCCATGGTTTCACATTCCGGTCATGGATGTGCATTTCACACCGGATTCGCTGTGAGGATCAGCGAAGGACGCTTGTACCGGGCGTCGTGATGGAATATCTGAATTCTACAAAATCCATAGCAAGGAGCGGCGGACCCCCGTGGCCGAAACATCCGTGCTGTCCGGCAAGCGCATCCTGCTCGTCATCGCGGGCGGCATCGCGGCCTACAAGAGCCTGGAGCTGATCCGCCGCCTGAAGGAGCGGGGCGTGCGCGTGCGCGCGGTCCTGACCCGGGCCGGGGCGCAGTTCGTCACGCCACTGTCCGTGCAGGCGCTGACCGAGGATACCGTCTACCAGGACCTGTGGTCCCTGACCGACGAATCGGAGATGGGGCACATCCAGCTGTCGCGCGACGCCGACCTGCTGGTCGTCGCCCCGGCCACCGCCAACCTGCTGGCCCGCATGGCCGCCGGCATGGCCGACGATCTGGCCGCCACCGTGCTGCTGGCCACCGACAAGCCGGTGCTCGTCGCCCCGGCGATGAACGTCCGCATGTGGGAGCATCCGGCGACCCGCGACAACCTCGCGCTTCTGGAAAAGCGCGGCGTGCGCCGGGTCGGCCCGAACAAGGGCGAGATGGCCTGCGGCGAGTACGGATTCGGGCGCATGGCCGAGCCGATGGAGATCGTCCAGGCCATCGCCACCCATTTCGAGGAGCTGGACGCGCCCAAGCCGCTGGCCGGCAAGCGCGCGCTGGTCACCAGCGGTCCGACCGTCGAACCCATCGACCCGGTGCGCTACATCGCCAACCGCTCCTCCGGCAAGCAGGGCCACGCCATCGCCGAGGCGCTGCGCCGGCTGGGGGCGGAGGTGACGCTGGTCACCGGCCCGACCCGCCTGCCCGACCCGCCCGGCTGCACCGTGCGCCCCATCGAGACGGCGCGGGAGATGCTGGCGGCCTGCGAGTCGGCCCTGCCCGCGGACATCGCGGTCTGCGCCGCCGCCGTTGCCGACTGGCGCGTGGCCGGCGAGTCGGACCGCAAGCTGAAGAAGGACGGCGGCGGCCCGCCGAGCCTGACCCTGACCGAGAACCCCGACATCCTGGCGACCCTGTCCCAGGCCGGACCGCGCCGCCCGGCGCTGGTCGTCGGCTTCGCCGCGGAGACCGGCAACGTGGTGGACTACGCGACCGCCAAGCGCGCCCGCAAGGGCTGCGACTGGATCGTCGCCAACGACGTGTCGCCGGGCACCACCACCTTCGGCGGGGCCGACAACACCGTCCACCTGATCCGCGCCGACGGCGCCGAGGACTGGCCCACCATGGGCAAGGACGCCGTGGCCGCCCGCCTGGCCGAGGCCATCGCCCGGCATTTCAACCCGCCCCCCACCCCCGACACCACCCCCCAGGAGACCATTCCGTGAGCGCAACGGCATCCGCCATTCCCGTTCCCATCGTCCGGCTCGCCCACGCCGCGGGGCTGGACCTGCCGGCCTACGCGACGGAACACGCGGCGGGCATGGACCTGCTGGCCGCGCTGGCGGAGCCGGTCGTCCTGGAGCCGGGCCGCCGCGCGCTGATTCCCACGGGCGTCGCCTTCGCCCTGCCCGACGGCTACGAGGCGCAGGTGCGGCCGCGCTCCGGCCTGGCGCTGAAGCATGGGGTCACGGTGCTGAACAGCCCGGGCACCATCGACGCCGATTACCGCGGCGAGGTCGGGGTGATCCTGATCAACCACGGCGACCAGCCCTTCACAGTGGAACGCGGGCAGCGCATCGCCCAGCTGGTGATCGCCCGCTACGAGCGCGCCGCCTGGGCCGAGTCGGCGGCGTTGCCCGACAGCGCCCGCGGCACCGGGGGCTTCGGCTCCACCGGCCAGTTCACCCCGCCCGCCCCCGCGCAGGAGAAGCACTGATGCTCCGCATCTCCAAGAAGCTGATGTTCGCGATCGAGGCGGTTCTGGACATCGCCTACAACGCCGGCACCGAACCCGTGCAGTCCGGCGAGATCACCCGCCGGCAGGGCATTCCCAAGCGCTATCTGGAGCAGGTGCTCCAGCAGCTTGTCCGTGACGGCGTCCTGGCCGGCGTGCGCGGGCCGCGCGGCGGCTACCGGCTGGCCCGCGAGCGCCGGCGGATCACGCTGGGCGAGATCGTGAAGGTGGTCCGCTCCATGGAGACCGCGACCGACCCCATCGAGGAGCCGGCGGGCTCCATCCTGGGGCACAAGGTGGTGCGTCCGCTGTGGAACGAGCTTCAGGAGGAATGCATGAAGAAGCTCGACGACATCACCATCGAGGATCTCTGCCTGCGCGCCCGCACCGCCGGCGTCGAGAGCGAGACCGAAGACCGCATCGATTTTACGATTTGATCCCACCCGGAAAACGGTTAAATTCTACGCATGATGTAGAAAGTGGGAAAATACCACACACCGGAGGAGTGAAAAATGCCGGGTTCCGAGTTTCGCGGTAAGATCTACGACAGCATTCTCGACACCGTCGGCGCCACGCCGCTGGTGCGCGTCAACCGGCTGGCCGAGGACGCCGGGGCCAAGGCCCAGATCGTCGGCAAGCTGGAGTTCTTCAACCCGCTGGCCAGCGTGAAGGACCGCATCGGCTTCGCCATGATCGACGCCGCGGAGCGCGCCGGCACCATCGAGCCGGGCCGCACCACCCTGGTCGAGCCGACGTCCGGCAACACCGGCATCGCGCTGGCCTTCGTCGCCGCCGCCAAGGGCTACCGGCTGATCCTGACCATGCCGGAAAGCATGTCGGTCGAGCGCCGCAAGATGCTGAAGCTGCTGGGCGCCGAGCTGGTGCTGACGCCGGCGGCGGAGGGCATGAAGGGCGCCATCCGCCGGGCCGACGAGATCGTCGCCACCGATCCGAACGCCTACATGCTCCAGCAGTTCAAGAACGGCGCCAACCCGGAGATCCACCGCAACACCACGGCGGAGGAGATCTGGAAGGACACCGACGGCAAGGCCGACTTCCTGATTTCCGGCGTCGGCACCGGCGGCACGCTGACCGGCGTGTCGGAGGTCCTGAAGGCCCGCAAGCCGGGCTTCCGCACCATCGCGGTGGAGCCGGAGGACAGCCCCGTCCTGTCCGGCGGCATGCCCGGCCCGCACAAGATCCAGGGCATCGGCGCCGGTTTCGTGCCGGACGTCCTGAAGAAGGACCTGATCGACGAGGTCGTGCGCATCTCCAACCAGCGCGCCTTCGAGACGGCCCGCAAGGTGGCGAAGCTGGAAGGCATCCCGGTCGGCATCTCCTCGGGCGCGGCGCTGGCCGCGGCGCTGGAGATCGGCTCCCGTCCGGAGAACGAGGGCAAGCTGATCGTCGTGATCCTGCCGTCCTTCGCCGAGCGCTACCTCTCCACCGCCCTGTTCGAAGGGCTGGAGTAAACCGTTGCCCCCTGCCGCGCCCGCCCATGGGCGTGGCAGGGGACTTTCGGCCGGCCGCCCCGCGCAACCGGGCGGCGAATATTGCATCGTCGCGCATCCTGCTGTAGAGTGGGATGCGTCCGGTCTTTGTGCCCGCCCCTGGAATCGGGCGGCGGTTTGACAGAAAGATTGGATTTTAGTAATCTAGCCTGTCGGTGCCGGGTGTTTCAGCCGGCGCGGCTCCGCCGTTCCGGGCGGCGGTCCGGCTTGCGGCACGACCGCCCGACGAAGCGGAGCTGACGGCACAGGACCAGCGGGGGGAGGCCACCATGGGCGTCGCGATTCCGAATGCCTCGACGATGAACTGGTTCCAGTTCCGCGGCATCACCAACGAATTGGACTCCAACCTCGCATCCACCGACTACCGCCAGTTCACGGTGTCGAAGACCGGCGAATTCAATTTCAAGATCGCCGACATCAACACCAACATCAAGATCGTCGACCAGAACAACAAGGTCGTCGCCGAGGCGAAGGCGAAGAACGAGGCGGCGGAAACCAGCGCCAAGCTCGGCCCCGGCACCTACACCGCGGTGATCTCCCAGGCCGTCCGCGGGGTGAACGAGCGCGAATACACGCTCGACATCACCGAGCGCCAGAACATCATGATGGTGGCGACCGGCGCCCAGATGAAGGGCATCGCCCGCGCCGTCGTCGGCAACGACAGCGGCGTCCAGAAGCACACGCTGACCGTCGCCCAGGGCGGCGAGTTCGTCGGCAACATGTCCCTGCCCTACACGCGCTGGGCCCTCATGAGCAAGGAGGGCAAGGTCGTGGCCTCCGGCGACACGATGGACCCGACGAAATCGGGCGAGGACATGCTGAAGAAGCCCAGCTTCAAGATCGACCCCGGCCAGTACGAGCTGGTGATCGTCCCGCCGAAGAACGTGATCGGCGAAATCCCCTATCAGCTGAACTTCATCCAGAAGGTCGCCAAAACGCCCGAGTCGACCGAGGAACGCCCGTTCGACAAGATCATGCGGGAGCGCGAGGCGCGGCTGAAGCAGTGGGCGGCGGAGGACGCGAGCAAGTCGTCCAGCACGTCGAAGACCACTCCCTACAAGATGAGCCTGCTCGCCTGACGCCGCCGCCCGCGGCAAGGCCCTGAGCAAGGGGACTTGCGCGGCACGGGGCGTTCCGCGCTATTCTGCGGATCATGGATTTCACCGACACCCAGCTTCACCGTTATTCCCGCCACATCATCCTGCCGGAGGTCGGCGGCGTCGGGCAGGAGGCGCTGCTGCGCGCCCGCGTCCTGGTCGTCGGGGCCGGCGGGCTGGGCGCGCCGCTGCTGCTCTACCTCGCCGCGGCGGGGGTCGGCACCATCGGCGTCATCGACGACGACACGGTGGACCTGTCCAACCTGCAACGGCAGGTCATCCACGACGAATCGTCGCTCGGCGTTC
Source organism: Azospirillum brasilense (assembly GCF_007827815.1). Lineage (GTDB taxonomy): Bacteria > Pseudomonadota > Alphaproteobacteria > Azospirillales > Azospirillaceae > Azospirillum > Azospirillum brasilense_C. The sequence goes on along the minus strand of NZ_VITH01000005.1, from coordinate 319,066 downwards.
CAAAGGTGGAGAGCGCCGCCGCCCGCATCCGCGCGCTGAACCCCGACGTGGCGGTGGAGGTGCACAAGACGCGCCTGACGAAGGACAACGCGCTGGACCTGATCGGGCGCTACGACATCGTGGCCGACGGCTCGGACAATTTCGCCACGCGCTTCCTGCTCAACGACGCCTGCTACTTCGCGGGCAGGACGCTGGTGTCGGCGGCGATCCTGCGCTTCGACGGGCAGGTCTCCACCTTCAAGGCGCATCTCGGCGACCCGCACCCCTGCTACCGCTGCCTGTTCCCGGAACCGCCGCCGCGCGGTCTGGTGCCGTCCTGCTCCGAGGGCGGCGTGCTGGGGGCGCTGGCCGGCTTCGTCGGTTCGCTCCAGACGACCGAGGTGCTGAAGGAGATCATGGGCATCGGCGAGGGCCTGTCGGGCAGCCTGATGATGCTGGACACGCTGCACGCCTCGTTCCAGCGCATCACCGTGCGCCGCGACCCGGACTGCCCCCTGTGCGGCGCCCACCCGACCATCCACGACCTGTCCGCCCACTGAGCGGCGGCTGAGAGGCTCCCCCCATGGAAGGTCCTGAAAACCTGTCCATCGTCCTGTTCGCGGGCGGCTTCGACCGGGTGCACTACGCCCTGGTGATGGCCAGCGCGGCGGCGGCGACCAACCGCAAGGTCACGCTGTTCTTCACCGGCCGCGCCCTGAACACGCTGCTGGCCGGGGACGCCGACGGCGCGCCGGGCTGGCACCGGCTGGACCCCGCCGACGACGGCAGCCGCCCGGCGGAGCGCGACGCCGCCTTCACCGCCAACGGGCTGGCCGGCTTCGAGGAGTTGCTGGAGGCCTGCGTGATGCTCAAGGTCACGGTCATGGCCTGCGAGATGGGGTTGCGCGCGCTCGGCCTGCCTGTTGGCGCGCCGCTGCGCCCCGACGTGCCGGTGACGACCGGCGGCGTCGTCACCTTCCTGAACGACGCGCCGAAGACCGGCGCGATCCTCTTCGTGTGAGCGCAATGACCGACGACCACAGCCCGGTGGATAATGGTTTGGTGATCGAGCACGCGAACCGCTTCGAGGCGATCGCCGCGGAGGGGTTCGAGGGCCACCCCTACCGGGACGCGCTGGCCCATCAGGCGCAGCATGTGACGGCGCACCCCGACCTCGCCCCGCGGGTGGCGCATGCCCTGCGCATGATGATCGGCTTCATCGAGGACAGCGACCCGGCGAAGCGCTTCGGCCCGAAGGTGGCGATCCTGCGCGAGGCTGTGGAGCTGTTGGAGGGGTAGCTTTCGCAACGCACACTTGGCCCCCACCCTTCCCTCCCCCGCTTCGCAGGAGAGGGAAAATCAGTCCCCTCCCCTGCGAAGCGGGAGAGGGTTAGGGAGGGGGCAAGGTCAGCGCTTGGGCATTTCGCTCAGATGGACTTGCTGTCCAGCGCGTAGCCGGCCGAGCGGACGGTGCGGATCAGGTCCATCTCCGTCTCCTCGTTCATCGCCTTGCGCAGGCGGCGGATGTGCACGTCCACGGTGCGCGGCTCGACATAGACGTCGTGGCCCCACACCACGTCGAGAAGCTGCTCGCGCGAGAAGACGCGGCCGGGGTGCTGCATGAAATGGCGCAGCAGGCGGAACTCGGTCGGCCCCAGATGCACGTCGCGCCCGTTCCGGCGCACCCGGTGGGCGGCCAGATCCATGGTCACGTCGGCGAACTGCAGCGTCTCGTCGGTCATGCCGGGGGCCGAGCGGCGCAGCACGGCGCGCATGCGGGCGACCAGCTCGGTCGGGGAGAAGGGCTTGGTGATGTAGTCGTCGGCGCCGGAGTTCAGGCCGCGCACGCGGTCCGCCTCCTCGCCGCGGGCGGTCAGCATGATGATCGGGATGTCGCGCATCTTGCTGTTGCGGCGCATCTGGCGGCAGACCTCCAGCCCCGACATCAGCGGCAGCATCCAGTCGAGCAGGACGATGTTCGGCGTCTGCTCGCCGGCCAGCAGAAGGGCTTCCTCGCCGTCGGTGGCGGCGTTCACGCGGAAGCCTTCCTTCTCCAGATTGTACTTCAGCAGCGTCACGATGTCGGCTTCGTCCTCGACGATGAGAACGAGCGGCTTCAGCGCCGAATTCATGCTTGTCCCGCTCCCACTGCGCGTCTCGCCGTCACGCGGCATGTCCCGCTCCATCGTTATCCGGGCCGCCGTCCCGCGGCAATCCCCGTTCCGCCGACTCAGTGGAGAGCCCCTCCGGCTCGACCACGGCGAAGCTGCTGCCGTCGCTCTTCGGGCGCGCAGCGCGCAGCGGCGTGCCGACCACCAGGTAATGGATGGTCTCGGCGATGTTGGTGGCGTGGTCGCCGATCCGCTCCAGGTTCTTCGCCATGAAGAGCAGATGCGTGCAGGGCGTGATGTTGCGCGGGTCCTCCATCATGTAGGTCAGGACCTCGCGGAACAGGCTGGTGTAGAGGTCGTCCAGCTCCTCGTCGCGTTCCCAGGCGGCGATGGCGCGCTGAACGTCGCGCTCGATGTAGGCGTCCAGCACGTCCTTCATGATCGACTCGACCAGCCGCCCCATGCGCGGGATGGCCACCGCCGGGCGCACCACCGGCACCTGGGCCAGCGCCAGCGAGCGCTTGGCGATGTTGGAGGCGTAGTCGCCGATCCGCTCCAGGTCCGACGCGATCTTCAGCGCCGACACGATCTCGCGCAGATCCTGGGCCAGCGGCTGGCGCAGGGCGAGCAGGCGCACGGCCTCGGCGTCGATGTCGCGCTCGTAGGCGTCGATGCGCTGGTCGGCCTGCATGACCTGGGCGGCCAGCGCGACGTCGCGGCGGGCCACTGCCTTCACGGCGGCGTCCACCTGCGCTTCGGCGACGCCGCCCATCTGGGTGATCAGGTTGGACAGGCGCTCAAGTTCGTGCGCGAAGGAACGCACGATGTGTTCGTTGCTCATGCTTCACGTCCTTCGCTGAGGAGGAGTCGCGGCGGTGCCCGGAATCAGAGGCCGGGAATCAGAGGCCGGGGATCAGCCGTAGCGGCCGGTGATGTAGCCCTGGGTGCGCTCGTCCCGCGGGTTGGTGAAGATTTCCTCGGTGTCGTCGCACTCCACCATGTCGCCCAGATGGAAGAAGGCGGTCTTCTGGGAGACGCGGGCCGCCTGCTGCATGTTGTGGGTGACGATGACGATCGTGTAGTTCTCGCGCAGTTCGTCGATCAGCTCCTCGATGTGGGCGGTCGCGATGGGGTCGAGCGCCGAGCAGGGCTCGTCCATCAGGATCACCTCGGGGCTGACGGCGATGGCGCGGGCGATGCACAGGCGCTGCTGCTGGCCGCCGGACAGGCCGGTGCCCGGCTCGCGCAGGCGATCCTTCACCTCGTTCCACAAGCCGGCGCGCTTCAGCGAGGTCTGGACGATCTCGTCCATCTCGTCGCGGTGGCTGGCGATGCCGTGGATGCGCGGGCCGTAGGCGATGTTGTCGTAGATCGACTTCGGGAAGGGGTTCGGCTTCTGGAAGACCATGCCGACGCGGGCGCGGAGCTGCACGGCGTCGATGTTCTTGCCGTAGACGTCCTCGCCGTCGAGCGCGATCAGCCCCTCGACGCGGCAGTTCTCAATGGTGTCGTTCATGCGGTTCAGGCAGCGCAGGAACGTCGACTTGCCGCAACCGGACGGACCGATCAGGGCCATCACGCGGTTTTCCTGGATCTCCAGGTTGATGCCCTTGAGCGCCTGTTTGGCCCCGTAGAACACCTTGACGTCGCGGGCGACCATCTTGGTGCCGTGGATGCCGGCGGCGGGACGCGAAGGCATGGCCGTGGCCGGGATGTGGGTCTGGACGCTCATGGGGTTACCAACGCCTCTCGAATTTCTTGCGCAGGAAGACGGCCAGGCCGTTCATCAGGATGAGGAAGGCGAGCAGGATCATGATCGCCGCGGAGGTGCGCTCCGTGAAGGCCCGCTCGGGGCTGTCCGCCCACATGTAGATCTGCACCGGGATGGCCGTGGCGCTGTCGGTCAGGCCGCCCGGGATGTCCACGATGAAGGCCACCATGCCGATCATCAGCAGCGGCGCCGTCTCGCCCAGCGCGCGGGCCATGCCGATGATGGTGCCGGTCAGGATGCCCGGCAGGGCCAGCGGCAGGACATGGTGCGTCACCGTCTGCAGCGGCGAGGCGCCGACGCCCAGCGCCGCTTCGCGGATCGACGGCGGCACCGCCTTCAGGGCGACGCGCGAGGCGATGATGATGACCGGCAGGGTCATCAGCGCCATCACCAAGCCGCCGACCAGAGGGGCGGAGCGCGGCAGACCGAAGAAGCCGAGGAACACCGCCAGACCCAGCAGGCCGAAGATGATCGACGGCACCGCGGCGAGGTTGTTGATGTTCACCTCGATCAGGTCGGTCCAGCGGTTCTTCGGCGCAAACTCCTCGAGGTAGACCGCGGCGGCGATGCCGATCGGCACCGACAGCAGCATGGTCACCACCAGCGTCAGGGCGGAGCCGACGACGGCCCCCAGGATGCCCGCCTGTTCCGGCTCGCGGCTGTCGCCGGCGGTGAACAGGGTGGTGTTGAAGGTGCTGCGGATGGAGCCGTTGGCGACCAGCGCGTCGATGGCGGCGATCTTGACGTCGTTCAGCCGGCGCTCGCTCTCCGGCACGTCGCGCCGGATGAAGCCCTTCATGAACTGGTCGATCTCGTCGTCGGCGCGGACCCAGACCGTCTGCGTGGTGCCGACGAGGGACGGGTTGGCGTTGACCTTCGCCTCCAGCTCGTACGGCGCGCCGGAGGACAGCAGGTCGTTCAGCGAGCGGCGGGTGGCGCGGTCAGTGGCGGTTGGGACCTGGGCGTAGAGCGCCTGCCGGAGAAGGGCGGTGTAGTTCCGCTCCTCCACCTGCTGCTTGTCCAGCGTCACCTCCAGCCGGATCTGCGCCTGCCAGAAGGCGGTGTAGCCCTTGCTGATGATCGAGCCGAGCAGAACCACCAGCATCAGCGAGGCGATCCCGACGGCGACCATCCCGGCGATCCGGAACCGGCGCTCCGCGGCGTAGCGGCGGCGCAGCCGGGCGGAGAACTCCTCGCTCTGGTAGCGCGACTTGGTGACGGCGACCGACATGGCCCGCGTATCCTGTTCCACGAGGTCAGTCATATTTCTCTCGATACTTCTGGACCACCCGGAGGGCGACCATGTTGAGGGTCAGGGTGACGACGAACAGGACGAGGCCGAGCCCAAAGGCCGACAGCGTCTTGGGACTGTCAAACTCCTGGTCGCCGACCAGCAGCGTGGCGATCTGCGTCGTCACCGTGGTCACCGCGTCCAGCGGGTTGGCGGTCAGGTTGGCGGTGAGGCCGGCGGCCATGGTGACGATCATCGTCTCGCCGATGGCGCGGCTGACCGCCAGCATGATGGCGGCGACGATGCCCGGCAGGGCGGCGGGCAGCACGACCAGCCGGATCGTCTCCGACTTGGTGGCGCCCAGCCCGTAGGAACCGTCGCGCAAGCTCTGCGGCACCGCGTTGATGACGTCGTCCGACAGCGAGCTGACGAAGGGGATAATCATCACGCCCATCACGAAGCCGGCGGCCAGCGCCGATTCCGAGCTGACGCTCAGCCCCAGGCTGTTGCCCACGTCGCGGACGAAGGGCGCCATGGTCAGGGCGGCGAAGAAGCCGTAGACCACGGTCGGGATGCCGGCCAGCACCTCCAGGATCGGCTTCAGCCAGGTGCGCAGGCCCGGGCTGGCGTATTCCGACATGAAGATGGCCGCCATCAGCCCGACCGGAACCGCCACCGCCATGGCGATGCCGGTGATCAGCAGCGTGCCGGCGAACAGCGGGATCGCGCCGAAGGAGCCGCTGGAGCCCACCTGGTCGGCGCGCATGGCCATCTGCGGGCTCCAATGCGTGCCGAACAGGAAGTCCAGCGGGTTGACCACCGCGAAGAAGCGGATCGCCTCGAACAGAAGCGACAGCACGATGCCGATGGTGGTCAGGATGGCGACCAGCGAGCAGATGACCAGCGCGATGTTGACCGTGCGCTCCACCCGGTTGCGGGCGCGCAGGTCGGGGTCGATGCGGCGGCGGGCGTAGAGCAGGCCGCCGATGGCGACGCAGCAGCCGATGACCAGCAGGCTCCAGTCGCCGAGCGCGTGCAGCCGCACGTAGCGTTCCGCCGCGGCAACCACCTCCGGATCGGGCTCGCGGCCGGTGGTGACGCCGTGGGCGAGGTTCAGGATGTCGGCGCGCAGCAGGCCGAGCGACTGGGCGTCGCCGTTGACCAGCCGGTCCGGCAGGCCGGACAGGACCATCTGCATGACCAGCCAGCCTTCCGACGCCCCCCAGAAGGCGAAGAGCAGCAGGGCCGGAAGCCCCGCCCAGAGGGCGACGTAGAAGCCGTGGTAGGACGGCACCGAATGAAGCTCGACGATGCGGCCGCCGACGGAGGCGACGGCACGCGACCGGCCCATCTGGTAACCGATCACTGTGAGCAGGGCCAGAATGATGAGCAGTACCGTGAGCTGCATGCGAAACCGCCGGAAATGGGCTGAAAACGGGCTCCTGGCACAAACGGGAAACCGGCGGCCCTCCGAGGAGAGCCGCCGGTTCCGTCAGCCGGTCAGAGCTGGAGCGGGGTCAGGTTGGTCGCCGAGGTGCGCGCGGCGTCGCGCTCTGCCTTCGGCATGGAGATCAGGCCCTTGTCGCCCAGATAGCCGTCCTCGCCCATCGCGCGCTCCGAGGTGTACTCGGCGATGAACTCGCGGATGCCCGGGATGACGCCGGCGTGGGCGTTCTTGATGTAGATGAACAGCGGGCGCGACAGCTCGTACTTGCCGGCCTGGACCGCTTCCGGCGACAGCTCGACGCCGTCCATCTTGGCGGTCTGCAGCTTGTCGCGGTTCTGGTCGTAGAAGCTGTAGCCGAACACGCCGAAGGCGTCCGGGTTGGCGGTCAGCTTCTGGACGATCAGGTTGTCGTTCTCGCCGGCCTCGACGTAGCCGCCGTCCTCGCGGATGGTCATGCAGGCCTTCTCGCGGGCCTTCTCGTCGGCGACCGCGGCCTTCACCTCGGCGACCTTCTTGCAGCCTTCGAGCATCACCAGCTCGTTGAAGGTGTCACGGGTGCCGGACGTCGGGGGCGGGCCGAGGACCTCGATCTCCTTGTTCGGGAGCTTCGGGTCGATGTCCGACCACTTCTTGTAGGGGTTGGCGACCATCTTGCCGTCGACCGGCACGTCCTTGGCCAGCGCCTTCCACAGGATCTGGGTGGTCAGGTCGGTGTGCGGGGCCTGCTTGGAGTAGGCGAGCGCGATGCCGTCGAAGCCGACCTTCAGCTCGGTGATCTGGGCGACGCCGTTGGCGGCGCACTGCTCGACCTCGGACTTCTTGATGCGGCGCGAGGCGTTCGCCACGTCCGGGTGCTGCGGGCCGACGCCCGCGCAGAACAGCTTCAGGCCGCCGCCGGTGCCCGTCGACTCGACGACCGGGGTCTTGAACTTGCCGCCCTTGCCGAAGGCCTCGGCAACCGCCGTGGTGAACGGGAACACGGTCGAGGAGCCGACGGCGCGGATCTGGTCGCGCGACTGAGCGTTCGCAGCACCCGCGAAGGCGGCGGTCATGGCGACGACCGCGGCGGCGGTGACGGCGAGCTTCTTGGAATTCACGGTATCCCTCCGATGGTCCGGTTGCCCCTTTTCCGGGGAACGCGATGGTCCAACCCCGTGCCGCTTCCCCCAGGGGCGGGCGGCTTGCGGGGCGGACACTAGTCGGGGTCCGCGACGCGCTGATTACGGTTTTATGACAGTTTCATGACGACGCCCACTTTCGGTCACGCCGGACGGGGTAGACGCAACCTTCAGGCTTGGCGCCGCGCGGGCTCCGCGGCGCGGCCCTCTCCCGACTCCTCAGACGCGGCGGGGAGATAGACCGTGAAGGTGCTGCCCACCCCGACCGCGCTTTCGATGGTCAGGCGGCCGCGGTGGCGGTTCACGATGTGCTTGACGATGGCCAGCCCCAGCCCGGTGCCGCCCATCGCCCGCGAGCGCGCGGCGTCGACGCGGTAGAAGCGTTCGGTCAGCCGCGGCAGATGGGTGCGGGCGATGCCCTCCCCCTGATCGCGCACGGCGACGGCGACCATTTGCATCCCTCGCCCGCCGCGTCCCGCCGGGCCGGACACCCCGACCGCCACGCCGTCGGCGAGCGACACGGCGACGGTCACGTCGGTGTTCTCGCGCGTGTATTTGATCGCGTTGCTGACGAGGTTCTGGAAGACCTGGGTGAGTTGGTCCTCGTCGCCGACCACCGCGGGCAGGTTCTCCGGCGCCTCCAGCGTCAGGCGGATGCGCCGGCTGGCCGCCTTCAGCTCCAGCGCCGCCATCACCCCGTCCAGCCGGTCCAGCACGTCGACCGTGCCGGCGGGCGGCATGTGCTCGTCCAGCTCGATCCGCGACAGCGACAGCAGGTCGTTGACGAGGCGGGCCATGCGGCTGGCCTGGTCCTGCATGATCGACAGGAAACGCTCGTGCGCCTCCAGATCCTCGCGGGCGGGGCCGCGCAGCGTCTCGATGAAGCCGAGCAGCGAGGACAGCGGGGTGCGCAGCTCGTGGCTGGCGTTGGCGATGAAGTCGGCGCGCATCTGCTCCGACCGGCGCAGCGCGGTGATGTCGTGCAGCGTCAGGATGACCATCCGCCCCGGCCCGGTCCCGGCGGGCGCCCCGTCCTCGCCGGGGACCGGGCGGGGGACGCGCCGCTGGAAGGGCTTGACCCGCACCTCGAACATGCGCTCCACCGGCACCGGCAGACTGAATTCCAGGATGCGCGAGGCGCCGCCCTTCAGCACGGCGTCCACCGCCTCCAGAACCGCCGGGTTGCGCAGCGAGGCGGCGAGGTCGCGGTCGAGGATGCGGTCGCCGAACAGGGCGCGCGCCGCCTGGTTGGCCCGGGCCACCTGCCGCTCCGCCCCGACCAGGACCAGCGGGTCGTGCAGCGCCTCGATGATGGATTCGTTGGCTTCGAGCTGGGCCAGCGCCAGTTCGGTGCGGGCGTTCATCACCCGGTGCAGCCGCACCGCCGCCGCCGCCGCCGCGCGCACCGGGCGGGAGGCGGTGACGGGCAGGGAGGGCGCCGGCTCCGTCGGGCCGGCGGCGAGCCGGGCCGCGTGGGCGGCCACCGTCCGCAGGTCGCGGAAATACAGCTGGATCATCAGCGCCACCCCGCCGATCCCGGCCAGCCCGCCCAGCATCGCCACCAGTGGCCCGATCGTCCCCTGCCGCCACAGCCCCCACAGGGCCGGCAGCAGCGGCGCCAGCACCAGCGCGGCGGCGAAGATCAACCGGAGGGGCGGCATCGGCTTGGGAGTCATGGACGGCGCTTTCCGTGCGTCATGCGGACGGTCTTGGAGACGGAACTCCGCTTTTACACCATCCCGCAAGCCGGCGAGCGGGCGTCACAAAAGATTAACGCGCGGACCGGGGAAAATGCCCGACCCGCGCGTCGTTCGAAGAGCCCCCTTCGCTCACCAGGGCAGCGAGTCGTGGGCCGCCAGCGCCGCCGCGGTGACCAGATCGCTGACCGAGGCGCCCATGGTGACGATCTGCGCCGGCTTGTCCAAGCCGATCAGCAGCGGGCCGATCATCTGCCCGCCGGCCATCTTCTGGAGCATCTTGGCCGTGATGTTGGCCGAATGCAGGCCGGGCATGATCAGCACGTTGGCCGGACCGGACAGGCGGCAGAAGGGGTAGACCCGCTTCATCAGCTGATGGTCCAGCGCGACGTCCGCCGACATCTCCCCGTCATACTCGAAGTCGACGCGGCGGCTGTCGAGGATGGCGATGGCCTCGCGCAGCGGGTCGGCGTGGGGGTGCGGGTGCTGGCCGAAGTTGGAGAAGGACAGCAGCGCCACCCGCGGCTCGTGCCCCATCTGGCGCGCCTTGGCCGCGGCGCCGACGGCGATGTCAGCCAGCGTCCGGCCGTCGGGGCGGACATGCACCGTGGTGTCGGCGATGAAGACCGTGCGGTTGCGGGTCAGGAAGACGTGCAGGCCGAAGACCGGCTCGTTCGCCTTGGCATCGATGACTCGGCGGACCTCCTCGAAGGCGACGCCGAAGCTGCGGGTCAGGCCGGTGACCATGGCGTGGGCGTCGCCCTGCGCCACCATCAGCGCGGCGAAGACGTTGCGGTCCTGGTTGACCATGCGCTGGCAGTCGCGCAGCAGGGCCCCCCGGCGCTGCATCCGGCGGTACAGATAGTCGCTGTAGCGGCGGTTGGCGTCGGAGATGCGGGCGTTGTGGATCTCCAGCGAGACGGCCGACTGGCCCATCGCCGCCAGCTGCTCCTTGATGACCGCCTCGCGCCCGATCAGCACCGGCGTGCCGAAACCGGCGGCGCGGTAGGCGAGCGCGGCGCGGATCGTCCGCTCCTCCTCGCCCTCGGCGAAGACGACACGGCGCGGGTTGGCCCGCAGCTTCTCCAGGATGAGCTGGAGGCTGTCCGCCGTCGGGTCGAGCCGGGTGCGCAGCGCGTTCCGGTAGCCCGCCAGATCGACGATGGGCTTGCGCGCCACGCCGGTCTCCATGGCGGCCTGGGCCACCGCGGCGGGGACCGTCACGATCAGCCGCGGGTCGAAGGGCACCGGGATGATGTATTCCGGCCCGTAGCGCAGGCGGCGCCCGGCGTAGGCGGCGTCCACCTCGTCCGGCACGTCCTCGCGGGCCAGGGCGGCCAGCGCCTTGGCGGCGGCGACCTTCATCGCCTCGTTGATGGTGGTCGCCCGCACGTCGAGCGCGCCGCGGAACAGGTAAGGGAAGCCCAGGACGTTGTTGACCTGGTTCGGGTAGTCGGAGCGGCCCGTCGCCACGATGGCGTCGGAGCGGACGGCCTTCACCTCCTCCGGGGTGATTTCCGGGTCGGGGTTGGCCAGCGCGAAGATGATCGGCTTCGCCGCCATCGACTTGACCATCTCCGGCGTCATGGCGCCCTTGGCCGACAGGCCGACGAAGACGTCGGAGCCGGCGACCGCCTCCTGGAGCGTGCGCTTGTCGGTCTCCACCGCGAAGGACGACTTCCACTGGTTCATGCCGTCGGTGCGGCCGCGGTAGACCACGCCCTTGGTGTCGCACAGGATGATGTTCTCGCGCGGCACGCCCATGGTCGTGAACAGCTCGGCGCAGGCGATGCCCGCCGCGCCGGCGCCGTTGACCACCATCGTCACGTCCTTGAGGGCCCGCCCGGTGATGTCGCAGGCGTTGATCAGGCCGGCGGCGGCGATGATGGCGGTGCCGTGCTGGTCGTCGTGGAAGACGGGGATGTCCAGCAGTTCGCGCAGGCGCTCCTCGATGATGAAGCAGTCCGGCGCCTTGATGTCCTCCAGGTTGATGCCGCCGAAGCTCGGCCCGAGGAAGCGGACGCAGTTGACGAACTCGTCGACGTTCTTGGTGTCGACTTCCAGGTCGATGCCGTCCACGTCGGCGAAGCGCTTGAAGAGGACCGCCTTGCCCTCCATCACCGGCTTGGAGGCGAGCGCGCCGAGGTCGCCCAGGCCCAGCACCGCCGTGCCGTTGGAGATAACGGCGACGATGTTGCCCTTGGCCGTGTAGTCGTAGGCCGTGCTGGGGTCCTCGGCGATGCGCAGGCAGGGAACGGCCACGCCCGGCGAATAGGCCAGCGACAGGTCGCGCTGGGTCGTCAGCGGCTTGGTGGGCGCGATCTCCAGCTTGCCCGGACGCCCGGAGGAGTGCAGCAGAAGGGCTTCTTCGTCGGTGACGCGCTTTGTATCGGGTTCGGTCATCGGGGTTCGGTTCCTGAGCGTGGGCTGTTGCAGCCGTTCTTCTTTGGGCCGGCCGTCGTTGTTTGTTCTCGGTTCCGGCCGGTCGGGCGGCGGATGTTAGCCCGCGCGGGCGCGTCCCGCCAGAGCGGGATCGCACGAAAGATGCGAATTTTTCCTGGAATACGACATATCAGATCACGAACGATGATCGAAGCGATCATTCCGTGCCCGAAAGGAAGCTCAGCAGCCCTCAGCCATGTCGTAGATGGCGTCCATGTCGCTGATCAGAACCTTGTTGCCTTCCTGCAGCGAGATCACGCCGGCGGTCTTCAGCTGGGTGAAGGTGCGGCTGACCGTCTCGGTGGTCAGGCCCAGGTAATCGGCGATGTCGGCCCGGCTCATCGGCACGTAGACAGGGTTTTCCTTGTGACCGCGCCGGGCGGCGCGCTGGGACAGCATCAGCAGGAAGGAGCAGATCTTCTCCTTCGCCGTCTTGCGGCCGAGCAGGAGCATCTGGTCCTGCGCCGCCGCCAGCTCGTTCGAGGCCATGGAGAAGAGACGGCGCTGCATCTTCGGGAACTCGTCCATCAGCGCGTCGATCTTCTTGCGCGGGAAGCGGCAGAGCGTCGCCGCCGTGACCGTTTCCGCGGTGTAGGCGTAGCTGTCGTTGACGGCCAGCCCCAGGAAGTCGCCGGTGACGAGGAAGCCGGTGATCTGGCGGCGCCCGTCCGGCAGCAGCTTGTAGAGCTTCACGGTGCCGGCGGTGACGTTGTAGAGCGCGTCGGCCGCGTCGCCTTCGCTGAACAGGGTCTGTCCGGCTTCGACGCGGGAGGTCTGGAGGATGTCGGCGAGACGGCGCAGTTCCTCGGGATCCAGAGCGGCGCAGACGGTCAGACTGCGCACGGGACAGGCCCCACAGGGATTCATCTCACTCGCCGCGCCCTTTTCGCGGGCGCGTCCCATGTCAAAGGGTGGCATGGCATGACCCAACCCTTAGCCGTACAACGCTCCCATAATCGTCATATTCGGTCTGTTTCGCAACGGTGCTCGCAGGGACCGTGGCCGAATTGCCATAGCCACGCCTTAAGAGCGGCCTCCTCACCGCCCCTTCGGCGGGCTCGACGGCTCGGCGTTCGGGCGTGGCGGCTCGTCGTCGAACAGGATGCGGTGGGCCGCCCCGTCGAGATCGTCAAACTGCCCGGACTTGAGAGCCCACAGGAACGCCCCCAGGCCCATCAGCCCCAGGCTCAGCGCGATCGCGATCAGATAGAGAAGCTCGGTCATCGGTCAGGTCCTTGGTCACCGCGCCGCGGCTGAGCCGCAGGGCGTTGGCGATAACGATCAGGGAGGAGGAGGACATGGCCAGCGCCGCCAGCAGCGGCGTCAGCATGCCCGCCATGGCGATGGGCACCGCGAACAGGTTGTAGACCAGCGCGATGCCGAAATTCTGGCGCACCAGCCGCCCGGAACGACGGGACACCTCGAGCGCCTCCAGGATGGGGCGCAGGCGGCGGCCCTGGAACACCACGTCGGCGGCGGTCTGGCTGACGTCCACCGCGGTGGACGGCGACATCGACACGCTGGCCGCGGCCAGCGCCGGGGCATCGTTCAGCCCGTCGCCGACCATCAGCACCTTGCGGCCCTCGGCGGCGAGGGCGTCGAGGACGGCGGTCTTGTCGGCGGGCGTCTGACCGGCCCGCCAGTCCTCGATGCCCAGCTGCGCGGCCACCGCGGCCACGGCACCACGGCGGTCACCGGACAGCAGCCGGACGTCGAGGCCTCGCGCCTTCAGCCCGCGCACCACCGCCGCGGCGTCGGCGCGCGGCGCGTCGAGGAAGGTGATGCGCACCGGGGCGGCGCCGGGGCGGGCCAGCCACAGCTCCGGCCCGGCGGCGTCCTCCGCCGTGTCCGGCGCGCCGGTGAAGGCGCGGCTGCCCAGCCGGATCTCCCCACCAGAGTCATCCAAGGCAAGGCCGGCGCCGGGAACCTCGCGCACGCCGGCGGCGACGGGGACGTTGGGCAGCGCACGTGTCAGGGCGCGGGCCAGCGGGTGGCGGCTGGCCCCGGCGAGCGCGGCGGCGAGGCGCAGGTCGTCCTCGGCCACGCCGTCGAGCTGCGGGACGGGGCGCCCCTCGGTCAGCGTGCCGGTCTTGTCGAAGACCACCGTGTCGATGACGGCCAGCCGCTCCAGCGCCGTGGCGGTCTTCAGCAGGATGCCCTGCCGCATCAGCCGCCCGCTGGCGATCACCTGCACCACCGGAACGGCGAGCGCCAGCGCGCAGGGGCAGGTGATGATCAGCACAGCGACGGCGTTCATCAGCGAATCCTGCCAGGGCAGCCCGCCGAGCAGCAGCCAGCCGAGGAAGGTGCCCAGCGCCGCCACATGGACGACCGGGGCGTAATGGCGCGACACCCGGTCGGCGATGGCGACGTATTTGGCGCGGCCCTGCTCCGCCACCTCCATCAGCCGGACGATCTCGGCCAGCAGCGTGCCCTCGCCCACCGCCGTGACGGTCACGCGCAGCGGGGCGGTAAGGTTGAGCATGCCGGCGAACACGCGGTCGCCGGGGCGCACGCTGCCCGGCACCGTCTCGCCGGTGATCAGGGCGGTGTCGAGGTCGGACACGCCGTCGGCCACCGTGCCGTCCACCGCGACCCGCTCGCCCACCGCCACCAGGATGGTGGAGCCGGGGCTGACCTGATCCGGCGGGACGATGGCGCTGCGCCCGTCCTCGTTCAGCACGGTCACCGAGGTGGCGTGCAGGCCGAGAAGCTGCTCCGCCGCCGAGCGCGCCCGGCCGCGCGCCCGCTGGTCGAGGTAGCGGCCGATCAGCAGGAAGAACAGCAGCATCATCGCGCCGTCGAAATAGGCGTGCTGGCCGCTGTTGATGGTCTCGAACAGGCTCATGCTGGTGGCGAGCAGGACGCCGATGGTGATCGGCACGTCCATGTTCGTCCGCCCGCGGCGCAGCGCCTGGAAGGCGGAGCGCGCGAAGGGCCGCAGGGCGTAGGCGATGGCCGGCATGCAGACCAGCGCCGACAGCCAGTGCATCAGGTCGCGGGTGGCGGAGCCCATGCCCGTCGCATGGCCGGCCCAGACCGACACCGACAGCAGCATGACGTTGCTGGCGCCGAAGCCGGCGACGGCCAGCGAACGCAGAAGCTCCTTCTCCGTCTTCGCCTGAGCGTCGCCCAGCCGCTCCGGGTCGAAGGGCACCGCGCGGTAGCCGATGCGGGCGACGGTGTCGACGACCGTGTTGGCGTCGGTCTCGGCCGCGCGCCACGTCACCGAGAGGCGGCGCGTCGTCATGTTCAGCCGCGCGTGCGTCACCCCCGGCTGGCGGGCCAGCGCCGTCTCGATCAGCCAGACGCAGGCCGCGCATTGCAGCCCGTCGATCATCAGGTGCAACGAGGCGGTGCCGTCGGTTCCCGGTTTGGCGTGCGGGGCGTAGTCGAGCGGCGGCGCCTCGCCGTCGGGGCGCAGGGGCCGGGCAGCGGGATCGACGCAGCGCCGCTCGTAGTAGCGTTCCAGCCCGAGCCCGCGGACGAGGTCGTAGGCCGCCGCGCAGCCGGTGCAGCAGAAGGGGCCGGCGCCGTCGGAGGCGGTGGTGCCGGTGCCCTCGGGATGCTCCTGCCCGCAGTGGAGGCAGACGGTCATGTCACGAAACCCGTGTGCTGGTGTGCCGTGCGCCCGTTCGATGGACGCTTACTTGGGGGACGCGTACTTGGGGGACACTTACTTGACGAAGAGGCGCTGTTCGTCCTGGTAGTCGCCCGTGGAATGGTGGATCTCCACCCGCAGGTCCCACTGGCCGGGCAGCGGCAGCGACACCGGGGCGGCGAAGCGGCCCTCGCCCAGATAAGGCAGGTCGAGGCGCACGTCGTGGCCCTCGCTGGTCGGGCGGATGAAGGCGACCTTCACCTCGGCGTCCTTCAGCAGGTTGCCGTATTTGTCGTGCAGCGTCAGCGCCAGGATGCCCTTCTGCGCCTCAGTGCTGGTGAAGTCGGTGGAGACCTTCCAGCCGCGCTCGGCCTGGGCGCGGGCGCCGGCCAGATCGTCGTTGTACTTCAGGCCCTTCATGAAATGCTGCTCGGTCTGGACGCCGGTCCAGCTCGACAGGGCGAAGTGCAGCATCACGCCGTTGACCGCGATCACGACGGCGAATCCGGCCACGAAGATCCAGGGGATGTACCAGCCGGGCTGGCGGCCGGTCCGGCGGGGCGGGGTGCGGCGGGTTCCGGCGTCGGTGGACAGCGTCATCGTCGTCTTGACCTTTGGTGAATGCAGCGCGAAGAGCCGGTCGGGATCAGTTGGCCGGCCCCATGAAGACGGAGTCATAGGTCGCCACCTCACCATCGGCCGAGGTAAGCCTGAAGGTAAGGGGCTGGGAGGTGCCTTGCAAACCGGTGCGCGGCGCGGTCACGAAAATTCTGTAGGTCGCCACCATGTCCGCCCCGGCGGTCAGGCGCTGGGTGCCGGCCTGCTCGTCCTGGCCGTCGCCGGCCACCGACAGGCTGGCCCCCGCCACCCCGGACACCGCCAGCGTGTAGGCGCGCGGGTCGCGGGTCATGTTGGAGATCTTGAAGGTGTAGGCGTTGCGCACCGACCCGTCAGACAGCGCCACGAACAGCGGAGCGCGGTCGCGCAGGACGCTGATGTCCAGCCCCGGCTTCAGCAGCAGCCCGACCCCGATGCCGCCGGCGATGACCAGCATCATCAGCGTGTAGAGGATCGTGCGCGGGCGCAGCAGGCGGTAGGGCACCGGCTGCCCGCCGGTGGCGACGGCCACCTGATTGGTCTGGGTGTCGAACGTGATGAGGCCGGTGGGGCGCCCGACCTTGGTCATGATCTCGTCGCAGGCGTCGATGCACAGGCCGCAGCCGATGCACTGCATCTGCAGCCCGTCGCGGATGTCGATGCCGGCGGGGCAGACCTGGACGCAGTTGAAGCAGTCGATGCAGTCGCCCAACCCCTCGGCCTTGCGCTCCTCCCAGCTCTGCGACTTGCGCAGCAGGCTGCGGCCTTCGCCGCGCCAGTCCTGGTAGGTGACGATCAGGCTGTCCTCGTCGATCATCGCCGACTGGAAGCGCGGCCACGGGCACATGTAGGTGCAAACCTGCTCCCGCGCGAAACCGGCCAGCAGATAGGTGGTGGCGGTGAACAGGCCGATGAAGCCGAGCGCGGTCGAGGACACCTCGAAGCGCAGCATCTCGCCGAGCAGGGTCGGGGCGTCGGTGAAGTAGAAGATCCAGGCGCCGCCGGTCGCCAGCGCGATCAGCAGCCAGATCAGGTTCTTCATCACCTTGCGCCCGGCCTTCCGGGCGGTCCAGGGGCCCTGGTCGAGGCGGATGCGCTCGCCGCGGTCGCCCTCGACCAGCCGTTCAACCCAGACATAGAGGTCGGTCCACACCGTCTGCGGGCAGGCGTAGCCGCACCAGACGCGGCCGGCCAGCGAGGTCGCCAGGAACAGGCCCAGCGCCGCCAGGATCAGCGCGCCGGTCAGGTAATAGATCTGCTGCGGCCACAGCTCGACGAAGAACAGGTAGAAGCGGCGGTTGGCGAGGTCGAGCAGCACCGCCTGGTCGGGGGCGTTCGGCCCGCGGTCCCAGCGGACCCAGGGCAGCACGTAGTAGATGGCCAGCAGAACCGCCAGCGCCGCCCACTTGAGGCTGCGGAAGGGGCCGTGCACCGCCTTGGGATAGACCTTGGCGTGCTTCTGGTACATGGAGCGCGACGCGCGGCGCGGCGCCTTCGGCGGGGCAGCGGGTGCATTCCCGGCAGACGGGACCGGGCCTTCCAAGACATCGCTTCGCGGTGGCGGCTGTTCGGTGGTCGCGCTCATGACCTCGCCTTCTTCGTCTGGCGTCCGCCCTTGGGGCGGCTTGGCCAAGCCGACATGGTTCGGCCGTGGCGAAGGGACTATGGCGGCACAACGTCACAGGGGCATTGCGCTGGATCAAAGGATTCGGGGGCGGAATCGGGGTGCTTGCGCCCTCCCCCGCGCCCGTGTCGCGGGCCGGAGCAAAGATGCCCAGACAAAGAACCAGACAAAGAAAATGCCGGGGAGTCGCCTCCCCGGCACCGAAGTCCGGCGGACCCGCCGGGGGGGCGTCCCCCACCCCGGCGGGTCCTCCTGTCTGGACGGCTTACTTGCCGCCGCCCAGGTTGTGCACGTAGACGGCCAGCGACTTGATCGTCGCGTCGTCCAGACGCTTCGACCAGGCGGGCATCACGCCGGCGCGGCCGTTCGTGATGGTCTGGACCAGCGTGGCCTTGTCGCCGCCATACAGCCAGTTGGCCGTGACGAGCGGCGGAGCGCCGACCTCCATGCCGACCGCGAGCGAGCCCTGCGCGTTCTCGCCGTGGCAGGCGGCGCAGTTCTCGTCGTAGACGGTCTTGCCCTTCTCCGCGGCGGCGGCGTCGGTCGACCGCTTGTTCAGCGACAGGATGTACTCGGCGACCTGACCGATCTGGTCACGGTTCAGGATGCCGTCCCGGCCGAAGGCGGTCATGCCGATGCCGACGGTGCCGCGGGTGTCGCCGTCATCCGCACGGATGCCGTGCTGGATGGTCTTGTAGATGTCGGCGGTGGTGCCGCCCCACAGCCACACGTCGTCGGCGAGCGTCGGGAAGCCCTTGGCGCCCTGGCCACCGGCGCCGTGGCAGGCCGCGCAGTTCTCGTTGAAGTACGACCGGCCGCCGGCCATCGCGAAGGCAAGGAGGTCCTTGTTCTTCTGGATGTCCTCGACGGAGGTCGCCGCGATGGCCGTCAGGTACTTTTCCTGGGCCTTCTTGCCGTCGGCGACCTTCTGCACCAACTCCTCGCGCTGCGAGTAGCCGAGCAGGCCCTTCGTGTAGCTCTTGCCCAGCGGCCAGGCCGGGTAGAGCACGTAGTAGACGAGGGACCACGCGATGCAGACGTAGAAGATGTACAGCCACCACTTGGGCAGGGGGTTGTTCAGCTCCCGCAGGCCGTCCCACTCGTGGCCGGTGGTCTCGACGCCGGACAGGGCGTCCTTTTCTTTCTGTGCCATGGCCTAAAACTCCTGACCATCTTCCTTGAGCGGGATCCGGGAGGCGTCTTCGAACTTGCCCCGGTTGCCTGGCCACATGGCGTAGACCACGATGCCGGTGAAGAGCAGGGCCAGCCAGACGGTCCAGAAGGACCGCAGGGCGACAGTGATCGAATCCAAGTCCATGGATCCCTCCCGGTTACTGCTGGAGCTGCTTGGGCGACTGGTACTTGGTGAAGTCCACCATGGTGCCCAGGACCTGCAGGTAGGCCACCAGCGCGTCCATTTCGGTGACGCCCTTGTTGCCCGTGAAGTTGGCCACGACGGCCTTCGGGTAGCGCTTCATCAGACCGGCCGTGTCGGCGTCCGGGTTCTTCTGCGCTTCGAGGTCGGCCTTGGCGCTGGCGATCTGCTCGTCCGTGTAGGGGACGCCGACGATGCGCAGGGTCTTCATGTGATCCTGGATGTCGGTGTACTTCAGCGGACGGTCCTTCATCCAGGCGTAGCCCGGCATGATCGACTCCGGCACCACGGCGCGCGGATCGACCAGATGGGCCACCTGCCAGTCGTGGGAGTACTTGCCGCCCACGCGGGCCAGGTCCGGACCGGTGCGCTTGGAGCCCCACTGGAAGGGATGGTCGTACATGCTTTCCGCAGCCAGCGAGTAGTGACCGTAACGCTCCACCTCATCGCGGAACGGACGGATCTGCTGGCTGTGGCAGTTGTAGCAGCCTTCGCGGAAGTAGATGTTCTGGCCAGCCAGTTCGAGCGGCGAATAGGGACGGACCCCATCCACCTTCTCGATCGTCGACTCGATCGTGAACAGCGGGACGATCTGGACGAGGCCGCCGATCGACACGGTGATCAGGATCAGGACGATGAGCAGAAGCGTGTTCCGCTCGATCGTGTCGTGACTAAAGCCCTTTTTTTGCTCAGCCATTTTCTCAGTTCCTCCGGCGTCAGGCCGCACCGACCGCCGCCTTGTGCGGGGCGGAGGCATAGGGCTTCTCGATGCGGACGTCACCCTTGGCCGTGCGCCACAGGTTGTAGACCATGATCAGGGCACCAGCCAGGAACAGGACGCCGCCCAGAGCACGGATCACGTAGAAGGGATGCATGGCCGCGACCGTCTCGACGAACGAGTACTGGAGGAAGCCGAGGTTGTCGTAGGCGCGCCACATCAGGCCCTGCATGATGCCCGACACCCACATGGCGGTGATGTAGAGCACGATGCCGATGGTGGCGGTCCAGAAGTGGTAGCTGACCAGACGCAGGCTGTAGAGCTGCGAGCGCTTCCACAGGACCGGGACCAGATAGTAGATCGCGCCGAAGGAGATGAAGGCCACCCAGCCGAGCGCACCGGAGTGCACGTGGCCGATCGTCCAGTCGGTGTAGTGCGACAGGGCGTTGACCGGCTTCACCGACATCAGGGGGCCCTCGAAGGTCGACATGCCGTAGAAGGCCACCGACGTCACGAGGAAGCGCAGGACCGGGTCGGTGCGCAGCTTGTCCCAGGCACCCGACAGGGTCATGATGCCGTTGATCATGCCACCCCAGGACGGCATCCACAGCATGACCGAGAAGGTCATGCCCAGCGTCTGCGCCCAGTCCGGCAGGGCCGTGTAGTGCAGGTGGTGCGGGCCGGCCCAGATGTAGAGGAAGATCAGCGTCCAGAAGTGCACGATCGACAGGCGGTACGAATAGACCGGCCGCTCCGCGCGCTTCGGAACGAAGTAGTACATGATGCCGAGGAAGCCGGCGGTCAGGAAGAAGCCGACCGCGTTGTGGCCGTACCACCACTGCACCATGGCGCTCTGCACGCCCGAGACGAACGGGTAGGACTTCATCCCGGTCAGCGACACCGGGACGTTGACGTTGTTGCCGATGTGGAGGATCGCGACGGTCAGGATGAACGCCATGAAGAACCAGTTGGCGACGTAGATGTGCGACTCCTTGCGGGTCATCACCGTGCCGACGAACTGGATGGCGTAGAGGACCCAGATGACCGTCAGGTAGAGGTCGAGGATCCACTCCGGCTCCGCATACTCCTTGCCCTGGGTGTAGCCGAGCACGTAGCTCAGCGCCGCCAGGACGATGAAGATGTTGTAGTTCCAGAAGACGAACTTCGTGAGGCCTTCACCGCCGAACAGGAACTGGCGGCTGGTGCGCTGCACGGAGTAGAGCGAGGTGGCGAACAGGACGTTGCCGCCGAACGCGAAGATCACGGCCGACGTGTGGACCGGCCGCAGGCGCCCGAAGCTCGTCCACTCAAGGCCGAGATTCAGCGCCGGAAAAGCGAGCTGCAGCGCGATGAAGACGCCGGCGAGGAAGCCGACGACGCCCCAGAACACTGCAGCGATGACGAAGAGTCGGACGGCGTCTTCGTAGTAACGCACATTTTCCGACACCCGCTGGCTGCCCAGGGCGGCCCCTGGCGTCAGAGTCGCTGATGTCATTCAATCTCTCCCGTTTGCCCCGGGCGGCTCGGGCCGCTCCCTCTGAGGTTGCACCACCGCTGGGTACGTACTGTTAAGGAGGGGGGCAGGTTCACATACGATGCACTTCTTATGCGGACGCCGGTTGCGCCTGCCTCCAATAATCCCAATATGTGTAGGGGTGGACCTTGCAACATTGATCTACGTCAACGACCGGTCTTACCGGTGCCTGCCATCGTTCACCGTCCTTCACGCGGTCGGACGGGCATGGACGAAAGCTTCATCGCGAAACCTCTCGGTCAGCGTCAGATCGACCAGGCCTATCCGCTGGTGCGGGCCATCTTCCCGGACTTGCCGGTGGAGCAATGGCGCGCATTTGCCGCAGCACTTATCGGGCCGGTTGATACCCCCGCGACGCCGTCGGGCATCATGACCGTGCAGAACGCACGGGGGTACCTCCATGGACTTTTCTCATACGCTATTGCGGAGCATCTTCGCCACGGCCGAATTCTGGCGGTGGAGAATTTCGTCGTGCTCGATCTGTTCGACATGAGCGGCCCCGCGGAGACTTTGCTGCGCTCGATGGACCGGCTGGCGCGCGGCCACAGATGCACGGCGATCCACACCTCCCTGCCGGAATTGCTGGCCGGGGAGACCGGGTCGCGCGGGTCGCTGCTGACCTGCTTTCACCAGGACGGGCACCGCACGGAAACCTTGCGGCTGTGCAAGGCGATGGACGGCGCCAACGACAACCGCGCGCATCGGTCGCAGGCGGAAAGCCCGCACGGCATCCCGTAAGTCCCACCGGAACGGGCAGGCGCCCCGCCCTATCCCGCGAATCCCGGCCCCGTTTCCCACGACTCCGTTTCCCACGACTCCGGCGACGTGACCGTTTGCTCGGCGGGCGCGAGCGGCTAGGATGCGGCCATCATGACCGACACCCCCACCACCCCCGTCAAATACCGGGCGATCCATCTGCAGGCCGGCCGCCAGCGGCGCGTCCTGCACGGCCACCCCTGGGTCTATTCCAACGAAGTCCAGATGGACACGGCGGCCAAGGCCATCCCGGCGGGCAGCCCGGTGCGCCTGCTGGACCCCGGCGGAAAACCGCTGGGCATCGCCACCTTCAACCCGCACACGCTGATCGCCGCGCGGATGCTCTCCGGCGACCCGGCGACGGTGGTCGACCACGCCTTCCTCGCCGGGCGGCTGCGGAGCGCGGTCGCGATGCGCGAGGCGCTGTTCGACCGGCCCTACTACCGCGTCGTGCACGCGGAGGCCGACGGGCTGCCGGGGCTGATCGTGGACCGCTATGGCGACGTGGTGACGGTGCAGGCCAACAGCGTCTTCATGGACCAGCGCATCGACGCCATCCTGGCCGCCATCGACGAGGTGCTGGCCCCGCGCGCGGTCATCCTGCGCAACGACAGCACCCAGCGCGCGCTGGAGGGTCTGCCCGAGGAAAGCCGGCTGGTGAAGGGCGAGATCGACGGCCCGATCCGACTGGAGGAGAATGGCGCCACCTTCTTCGCCGACCCGCTGGGCGGTCAGAAGACCGGCTGGTTCTACGACCAGCGCGACAACCGCGCCTTCATCGCCAAGCTGGCGAAGGGCAAGCGGGCCATCGATTTCTTCAGCTACAACGGCGGCTTCGGCGTGCTCTGCGCCGTCGAGGGCGCGTCGTCGGTGGTGTCGGTCGACCGCTCGCAGGGGGCGCTGGACAACGCCACCCGCGCCGCCGAGGCCAACGGTGTGGCCGACCGCTTCGAGGCGCGCCGCGCCGACGCCTTCAACGAGCTGGAACGGCTGAACGCCGAGGGCGAGACGTTCGAGGTCGTCATCGCCGACCCGCCGGCCTTCGTGAAGTCCAAGAAGGACCTCGCCGTCGGCTGCCGCGCCTACCGCAAGATGACCCGTCTGGCCGCGAAGATCACCGCGCCGGGCGGCTTCCTGCTCTGCGCGTCGTGCAGCCACAACGTCGACCCACCGACCTTCGCCGAGCAGGTCGCCCGCGGCCTGCACGACGCCGGGCGGACCGGGCGCATCCTGCGCAGCGCCGGGGCCGGGCCGGACCATCCGGTGCACCCGCATCTGCCCGAGTCGGCCTATCTCAAGGCCATCGTGATGCAGCTGGACTGAGGGCGACTCGCCACGAGGGCGCGACGATGGCGATGGTCGTCGTGCCTTCGTGGTGCCCCGTTCCCCTCGCGGCCGCTACGGGCGGCTGAACACCCCGACGACCTCGACGTGGGCCGACCACAGAAACTGGTCCACGGGGTAAACGCGGCTCAACGCGTACCCGCCGTCCACCAGCGTCCGGGCGTCGCGGGTGAAGGTCGCGGGGTTGCAGGACACCGCCACCACGCGGGGCACCTTCGAGCCGGCCAAGGCCTGCGCCTGGGCGGCGGCACCGGCGCGCGGCGGGTCGAAGACCACCGCGTCGAACCGTGCCAGTTCCTTCGCCGTCAGCGGACTCTCGAACAGGTCGCGCCGCTCCGTGGTCAGGCGCAGCGACCCGGCCGCCTTGTTCAGCGCGGCCAGCGCCGGGGCGTCCCCCTCCACCGCATGGACCGCCGCCCGCTGGGCCAGCGGGACCGCAAAGGTGCCCAGCCCGGCGAACAGGTCGGCGACCCGCTTCGGCTCCCCGATGGTGGCGAGGACGGCGGCGACCAGGGCGGCCTCCCCCTCGGCGCTCGCCTGGAGGAAGGCGCCGGGCGGCGGGGTAACCGGCAGGCCGGCGAAGGACACCGCCAGCGGACGGCGGTGGGCGATGGGTTCCGATGTGCCACGCTCATCGGCCTGCCAGGAGATGCGCGCCACCCGCTCCGCCTCGCCGAAGGCCACCAGCCGTTCCCGCGCCGCACGGTCCAGGCTGCGCGGGCCGACCAGCACGAGGTCGATCCCGCCCTCCAGCTCGGTGGCGATCACGTCGCAGCCGCCGCCGTCCGGCAGAACCGACAGCAGCAGCCCGCGCAACGGCTCCACGAGCGCGAACAGGCCGGGCCGCAGCACCGGACACTCCGCCAGATCGGTCAGCCGGTGGCTCATCCGCTCGTTGAAGCCGAGCCAGACGCGGCGCCCCCGCTTCAGCGCGGCGAAACGGGCGCGGCGGCGCGCGGCCGGCGGCGTCCGCGACAGCGGCTCCAGGGGCGTGTCGCCCAGCCCGACGCGGGCCAGCGCGCCCTGCACCAGCCCGACCTTCCAGGCGGCGTAGGCGGCGTCCTCCATATGCTGGAGCGTGCAGCCGCCGCAGGTTCCGAAATGGGAACAGGGCGGCGCCGCGCGTCCGGGGCCGGGCTCCAGGATCTCCAGCAGGTCGGCGCGCAGACCGTCTCCCTTGGCGTTGGCGGCCTCCTTCACGGCCACCCGCACGCGGTCGCCGGGGACGGTCAGCGGCACGAAGAGCTTGGCATCGTCGAAGCTGGCGATGCCGTCGCCACGGGCGCCGACCTCTGTGACGGTCACCTCGGCGGTGCGGGTAGCGGTGCGCGGTTCGCCGCTGCGGGGGGACGGGCGGTGTTTGGGGGCGGGTCGTTTCACGCGGTCACTCTCAGGACGGCCATCATGCCGGTCTCCTGATGCTCCAGAACATGGCAGTGGAGCATCCAGTCGCCGGCCTCTTCGGCCACGAAGGCGATCTCGGCCGTCTCACGGGGGCCGAGCAGGACGGTGTCGCGCCACTCGCGGTGTTCGGCCGGCCGTTGCGCGAGAGGACGCGGAAGGGAAAGCCGTGCAGGTGCATGGGGTGCCACCAGCCGGTCTCGTTGACAAAGGCCGTCACCTGCGTTTGACCGCGTTTGACGGTGATGAGCGGCTCCAGATGATGATGCTCCATGGATGAATGGCCTGGGGCGGCCACGCCGTTCAGCGCCCAGAAGGGGCCGCGCGGCCCGGCGTTCTTCGGCATGGCGCCGTGCATCCCGCCGTCCAGCACCACGTCCTGGCGGACGGCGCCGGCAAGGTCGGGCTCCGGCAGCGGGTTGGCGGCCAGCGCGATCGGGGCGTCCAGCGGCGAGTCGCGCAAGGGGGCCGCGCCGCTGTAGGTCAGCCGGGTCAGCCGGTAGGCCATGCGCGGGTAGAAGCCGTCGACCACGTCGAAGCCCTCGCCCGGCCTGCCGGCCATGTCGATCACGAGGTCGGCGCGCTGGCCGGGCGCCAGCACCACCCTGCCGTCCGGCGGGGCGTGCGGCGTCACCGGCTGGCCGTCGAGCGCGATCACCCGCGGCGCGTGCCCCTGGAAGTCGAGCGCGAAGACGCGGGCGTTCGCCGCGTTGATCAGGCGCAGGCGGACGCGCTCCCCGGCGCGGACCGGCACGCTGTCCCGCACCGCACCGTTGATGGTGACGGTGTTGCCGATGCGCCCGGCGTGGGTGGCGTCCATGGGATGGCCGAAACCGCCGGCCAGTTCCGCCTCATTCGTCAGGCGCCAGTCGCCGAGCAGCCAGAGCAGGTCGCGGTCAACGCGGATCGGCTCCCGTTCCTCCACGATGAAGGCGCCGGTCAGGCCGTGGGCCACCTGCACCCCGCTGTTGACGTGCGGGTGGTACCAGAAGGTGCCGGCATCCTTCAGCGGGAACTCGTAGTCGAACCGCCCGCCCGCCGGCACCGGCGGTTGCGACAGGCCGGGCACCCCGTCCATGGCGTTGGGGACGCGCAGGCCGTGCCAGTGGATGGTCGTCGGCTCCGGCAGGCCGTTGGCGAAGGCGATGCGCGCCGTGTCGCCCTGCCGGAAGCGCAACTCCGGCCCCGGAATCCGCCCGTCATAGGCCCAGACCGCCGTGTCGGGAAAGCCCGCCCCCGCCAGATTGGCACGGGCCGGACCGGCCGACAGGCTGACCACCCTCCCCTCCCCCACCGCCGCCCCCATCGCCGCCCAGGCCGCGTGCGGCAGCAGGCCGGCCCCGGCCAGCAGGGCGGAACCGGTCAGCAGGGTGCGGCGGTCGAGGGACAGGGGCGGCACGGCGTCCTCACGCGTAGCGGGACAGGGCGTCGCGCAGGTCGGCCGGCACCGGGGTCGGGCGGTGGCTGTCCTTGTCGACGATGACGCAAACGGCCTCCTGCACAGCGATGCAGCGGTCGCCGTCGAAGATCGCGGCCCCCAACACCACGGAGGTGTTGCCGACCTTCGCCACCCGCGCGCCGACGCGGATGTCCGCCGGGAACAGCAGCTCCGCCTTGTAGTCGATGACGCTGCGCGCCAGCACCACAGTCCAGGGGGACTCGGCGCGGAAACCGCCGCAATCATGGACCAGCGACACGCGCAGCTGCTCGAAATACACGCCGATGGCGTTGTTGTTGACGTGGCCGAGCGCGTCGAGGTCGGCGAAGCGCACATGCTCCGCGATCCAGAAACGGTAGAGGTCGGGGCGGGTCGGATCGGTCATGGTCGCCTGTCGGATGATGGTTCGGGCCGAATGTGGCCGGTGGCGCGGGCCGGGGCAAGCCCGGGCATGACGGTCATTCCCCGCACCGTCCCGATTTGCCGCGCCAACCCGGGCGGGGCGGTGTTATAGGAGTCGCACCATAACACCCGCAACGGACCGCAAGATGAGCAAGGACAGCACCAACCAGACGGCCGAGGCCCTCTTCGAAAAGGCCCTGTCGGTCGCCGAGAAGCATCTCGAGGCGGCGATCAAGGAAGGCGGGGTTCTCGGCCCCTACATCGCCGTCGCGATGATCGAGGCCGCCGTGAACACCGCCGTGGACGAGACCAGCCACGAGGACGTCATCGACATGCTGCGCGATCTGGCCGCCCAGATCGAGGCGGACGCGGACGAGAGCGAAGAATAAGGCCTGCCGCCGTCACGCGGGGTCCGGCTGCCGGCGCGCTTCGCGCCGGCGCAGGATTTCGTAGACGACGGCGCCCAGGATGGTCAGCGCGATCAGGATCAGCGACAGCGCGTTGACCGCGGGCGTCAGGCCCGTGCGCACCTTCGAGGCGATGTAGACCGTCAGCGTGGTGTCCAGCCCACGGACGAACAGCGTCGTGTTGTAGTTCTCGAAGCTCTGCAGGAAGGCCAGGAAGGACGCCGACAGTATGGCCGGCGTCAGATAGGGCAGTGTGATCCGCCGGAACACCTGCCCGTGGGTGGCGCCCAGATCCAGCGCCGCCTCCTCCAGCGTCTGATCGAACCGTTGCAGCCGCGCCAGGAACAGCAGCATCGCGTAGGCCGCGATGAAGCTGGACTGCGCCAGGATGGTCAGGAACAGGCCGCCGGTCACCCCGAACCACTCCCGCCAGAAGACCAGCGTGGAGATGCCGACGATCACCCCCGGCGTCAGCAGCGGCGACACCATCACGGCGTAGAGGAAGGTCCGCGCCCGGCTGTGCAGCCGGTCGAGCAGCAGCGCCGCCGCCAAGCCCAGCGGCACCGCCACCGTGATCACCCCCGCCCCGACCAGCAGGCTGGTCCCCAGCGCCTGCCACATGCGCTGGTCGGCCCACAGGGCGCCGAACCATTGCAGCGTGAAGCCCATCCAGGGGGTGACGGTCGGGAAGCGGCTGCTGTTGAAGGTCGCCGCCGCCATGATCCCCAGCGGCAGGAACAGATAGCCGAAGAACAGGACCAGATAAGCCCCGGTGACCCAGCGGCGGAAGGTGGCGGCGGTCATGTCGCGATACCCGTCACTTGGCGATGTCGGTGAGGCCGACGCGGAACAGCCGCATCATCAGCAGGATGAAGGCGACGCACAGGATCAGCAGGATGAAGGCGTAGGCCGCCCCCTGGTTCCAGTTCCCGCCCTCGAAGAACCAGTTGTAGATGACCTCGGTGAACCAGCGGCTCTGCGGTCCGCCGAGCAGGGCCGGCACGGCGTAGCTGCCCGCCGCCAGCATGAAGGTCATGATGCAGCCGACCGCGATGCCCGGCTTGGCGTGGGGGATGACGATGCGGCGGTGGATGCGCAGCCATCCCGCCCCCAGGTCGCGCGCCGCCTCGATCTGGTTGCGGTCCAGCGACTCCATGGCGTTCATGATCGGGAACACCATGAAGAGGATGTAGACGTAGACCATCCCGATGATCACCCCAGTATCGCCGCCGAGCAGCCGCTGCGGCTCCGAGAAAAGGCCGAGCCCGACCAGGAGCGCGTTCAGCGGCCCGTTGAAGGCCAGGATGATGTACCAGGCGAAGGTGCGCAGCAGCTCGTTGATCCAGAAGGGCACGACGAGCATCAACACGAGCAGCGGCAGGCGCCGCCGCGGCGCCACCTGCGCCATGTAGAAGGCGACGGGGTAACAGACGGCCAGCGTCACCGCGGTGACGAGGCTGCTCGCCCAGATCGTCTTGAGGAAGATCGCCAGATGGATCTGGTTGGTCCACAGCGTCGCGTAGTTGCGCAGCGTGTAGACGTCCTCCGGCCCGCCGGCCTTGCTGGGCGGCAGCGACGGGCGGAAGGAAAAGTCCACCATCAGCAATTGCGGCAGCACGACCAGCAGCAGCAGCCACACGGCCACCGCCAGCAGGATCGCCGCGGTCAACACCGGACCGTACCGGCGCAGCACGCCGCCCATGACCACTCCCTCAACCCGCCGATATACTAGGATCGAAAGCCTCTCATGACCGCGGGCCGGAGCGCAAGCGAGGCCATGTCCCGTCCAATAACCACAACTTTATTGCCTTTTTTCGAGGCTTGGACTGTGCCCATAGTGGGGACATGCGTGCATGGCGGACATCCGGGGTGATGAGGGAAGCCACAGCGTGGGTCGCCGCGCTGGTGCTGGTCTTCCACGCCCTGGTCATGGCCACCCACGTCCCGGCGCCGCTGGCCAAGGTCCTGGCGGAGTCAGTGCCGTTCGCCATGGCCGGCTCGATCTGCCATTCTGGCGCCGCCCCCGACGTCTCCGCCACACAGCACTCCGACCATGGCCCGGTTCCGGACGGCACGCCGGGCCACGTCACCTATTGCCCGATCTGCCTGTCGCTGGGCGGCGGGTCCCTGCTGGGTCCGGCCGTGGCGCCGGCCCCGCTGCCGCCGGCCGGGATCGTGCTGGCCGCCGTTCCGCGGCCCGCGGACGACGAGGCCGGGGCCGGCCGCGCCCCGCGCGCCTTCTCCGCCCGGGCGCCTCCGGTGGGTGTCTGACCGAGTTCCCTCGCAGACACGCACGCATCCACAGGCGCGGACCTGCGGCTGAACGGCCTTTTCCGACACGCGACCGCTTTCTCCTTCCGTCTCCCCGTCGTCGCTGACGGTTGCCCCCACCCTGACCCTCCCCCGCTTCGCAGGGGAGGGGACTACCACTGCTTCGCGCAAGGCACCCTCTCCCGCGGAGCGGGGGAGGGCCGGGGTGGGGGCCGCTGCGGAAACGGAAACGCCGTCGGTCGGAACCAAGGCCTTGCGGCCCCATCCGGCGCCTGTGCACACACCGGAGAGTTCCCATGATCCGCAACACCCACGGCGCCCTGCTGGCCGCCGCCGTCCTCGCCTGCCTGCCCGGTCTTCTTCCCGGTTCCGCCGCCCTCGCCCACACCACGCTGGAGACCAAGCAGGCCCCGGCCGCCAGCACCTACAAGGGCGTGCTGCGCGTCGGCCATGGCTGCGGCGCCTCCCCCACCGTCGCCCTGCGCGTGCAGATCCCGGAGGGCGTCATCGCGGTGAAGCCGATGCCCAAGCCCGGCTGGACCCTGACGACGAAGGAGGGCCAATACGCCAAGGCCTATGATTACTACGGCGAGTCGCTGAGCAAGGGCGTCACCGAGATCGCCTGGACCGGCGGCTCGCTGCCCGACGCCCATTACGACGAGTTCGTCTTCCGCGCCCGCCTGCCGGACGCCGCGCCCGGCACCGTGGTCTATTTTCCCGTGGTGCAGGAATGCGAGACGGGCGTGCACCGCTGGATCGAGATCCCGGAACCGGGCAAGACCGACCACGATTACAAGGAGCCGGCCCCCGGCGTCACCCTGACCGCCAAGCCGTAAGAAAAGGAAAAACGCATGCGCCGGCTGGTCGTGGGGTGGATCGCCGCCCTGATGCTGCTGTCCCTGTCCGCGCCGGCCCTGGCGCATGCCGTGCTGGTCGAGAGCGCCCCGGAGGACGGGGCGCGTCTCGACAGCCCGCCCGCCGAGGCCGCGCTGCGCTTCAACGAGCCGGTGCGGCTGGTGTCGGTGACGCTGATCGGTCCCGGCGGGGTGGCCCTTCCCCTGCCCGCCCCGGCCGCCGGGGACGGGGCGCTGCGCGTCCCGCTGCCCGGCGGGCTGGCGGTGGGGACCCACATCCTCAGCTACCGCGTCAGCTCGGCGGACGGTCACCCGGTCGCCGGATCGCTCCTGTTCGGGATCGGTGCGGAACCGGAACGACCGGCGGAGCTGGGTGGCGCGACGCCGCCGGCCACGCTGCTGGCCGCCGCCGCGGTCCGGGCGCTCCATTACGGAAGCCTGCTCGTCGCGGTGGGTGGCGGGCTGTTCCTGGTGCTGGTGGCGGGGCGGTGGAGTCCGCTGAACCGCCGCCTGCGCCCCGGCCTGTGCCTGGGTGTCGGCGTCGCCGCCCTGGTGGCGCTGCTGAACGCCGGGCTGGCCGGCGCGGTTCTGGAAGGGGCGCCGCTGTCCGCCCTGGCCAGCGCCTCGCCCTGGACCGCCGGCCTGACCAGCACGGCGGGGCCGAGCGCCCTTCTCGCCCTGCTCAGCCTGATCGCCGCCGCCCTGGGGCTGGCGCTGGAAGACCGCGGGACGGCGGGTCGCGTGCTGCTGGTCATTGGGGCGGTCGGGGCGGCGCTGGCATTGGCCGCCACCGGCCACGCCGCGACCGCGGAGCCACGCTGGCTCAGCGTGCCGCTGGTCGCCTTGCACGGTCTGGCGGTGGCTTTCTGGATCGGCGGCTTCTGGCCGCTGGCCGTGCTGCTGCGGACGGAGCCGCCGGCCGAGTCGCTGCGGCTGGTCCGGCGCTTCTCCGCCATCGCGGTTCCGGCGGTGGCGGTGCTTCTGCTCGCCGGGGCGGGGCTGAGCGTCCTGCAGATCGCCGACCCGCGCACCATCCTGACCACCGCCTATGGGCAGATCTGGACCGGCAAGATCGTCGGCGCGCTGGCCCTGCTGGCCCTGGCCGCCGTCAACCGCTGGCGGCTGACCCCACGGCTGGAGACCATGGGCGCCGAGGGGGCGGTCCGGCTGCGCGCCAGCGTCCACACCGAGATGGTGGTGGCGGGGCTGGTCATCCTGTTCACCGCCGGGCTGGGCACCACCCCGCCGCCGCGCACCCAGGCCCCGCCGGTCTTCGCCGAGAAGCCGGCGGGCTTCAGCACCGCGGTCGTGGCGCGCGGGCGCACCGCCATCGTGACGGTGACCCCGGCGACGCCGGGAGCGAACCGCGTCGAGATGCGCCTGACGGGACCCGACGGCGCGCCGCTCGACGCGCTGGAGGTGTCGGCGGAGCTGGCCCTGCCCGCCGCCGGGATCGAGGGCATCACCCGCCCCCTGTCCAAGCTGGCGCCCGGCGTCTACGCGGCGGACGGGGTGGCCCTGCCGGTGGCCGGGTCCTGGTCGGTGCGGCTCGATGCTCTGGTCAGCGACTTCGAAAAGGTGCCCTTCCGCGCAACCGTGCCAATCGGGCGCTGAACCCGGTCAAACCGGCGCGTCCGGCAGCACCACGGCGTCCTCCGCCCGGAAGGCGAGGCGGGCGGGCTCGCCGGGGGTCAGCGGCGGCTCGTCGCCGAGATGCGGGACCTGGACGGTGAGGCCGCCCTCCAGGAAGGCGTTGATGAAGGCGCCCTCGAAATCCCGGTGGGTGACCCGCGCCTCCAGCGCGTTCTCCGCCCCCACCCCCGCCGCCATGCGCTCCGGCCGGACGAACAGGGTGGCGCGGTCGCCGGGCGACAGGCGGCGCGGGTTGCGTCCGATCAGACGGCCGCGGGGCGTGTCCAGAGCGGCCAAGCCCCCCGCCGACTCGGCGACGGTGCCGGGAAAGCGGTTGTTCTCCCCCACGAAGGACGCGACGAAGGCGGTTTCCGGGTGGTCGTAGATGGCCCGGCCGTCGCCCACCTGCTCCAGAACGCCCTTGGACATCACGCCGATCCGGTCGGACATGGTCAGCGCCTCGCCCTGGTCGTGGGTGATGTAGATGAAGGTCACGCCGGTCCGCTTCTGCAGGTCGCGCAGCTCGGCGCGCATGTGCTGGCGCAGCTTCAGGTCCAGCGCCGACAACGGCTCGTCCAGCAGCAGGACGGCGGGCTCCACGGCCAGCGCGCGGGCGATGGCGATGCGCTGGCGCTGGCCGCCCGACAGCTCCGTCACCTTCTTCTCCGCAGCGTCCGGCAGGGCCACGAGGTCGAGCAGCTTGCGCACCCGCCCCTGCCGCTCCGCCGAGGGCACGCCGCGCACCTCCAGCCCGAAGCCGATGTTCTCCGCCACCGTCATCAGCGGAAAGAGGGCGAGGTTCTGGAAGATCAGCGCGGTCGGTCGCTTGTTCGGGCCGATGCCGCGCATGTCGCGGCCGCCGATGCGGATGGTGCCCTCCGTCGGCTCCATGAAGCCGGAGACCATGCGCAGGATGGTGGTCTTCCCGCAGCCCGACGGGCCGAGGAAGCTGAAGAATTCCCCCGCCCCGACCGTCAGCGACACGTCGCGGACGGCGGCGACGGAACCGAACCGCATGGTGACGGACTCGAGCTGAACGTCCTGACTCATAGGCACCTGATTATGGAATGCTGGAAATCCCCGGTTGGGACGCCGCCCTTAACCCTCTCCCCTCCGGGGAGAGGGTGGCCCGGAGGGCCGGTGAGGGGGTTGCGCTCGTGCCGGACGTGGCGCCATGCACAACCCCCTCACCCTAACCCTCTCCCCAGGGGGGAGAGGGGACAATCGGGACGGGAGAGGGTCGCACTCACGCGGCCAGGAAGCGGTCCTGGTACTCGTTGCGGATGGAGACGTACCAGGCTTCCTGGATCGGCCACCACCACAGCTTCTGCAGCGCGTCGCCCGGATAGGCGTCGGCGAAGAACTGCTTGTTCAGGTCGGACAGATGCGCCTCCGCTCCGACCGCCGTGCTGGAGATGCCGGAGTGGTTGGTGTAGAGGGCGCCCGCCTGCGGCGTGTAGAACCAGTTGATCCAGGCGTAGGCCTGCTCCAGGTTCGCCGCCTTGGCCGGGATCGCGAAACCCTCCATCCAGGCCAGCGCGCCTTCCTTCGGCGCCAGGAAGCGGATCGGCAGCCCCTCCTTGCGCAGGGCGACCGCGGACGAATCCCAGGTCTGGCCGATGACGCAACCGTTGGTGCGGAAGGCGCCCTGGGCCTCGTTCTCGTTCGACCAGAACTGGCCGATGGCCTTCTTGTTGGCGGCGGCGACCTGAAGGATCGCGTCGAAATTGGCGCGCGCCTTCGCCTCGTCCTTGAACTGCTCGCGGATCGGGTGGGGCAGCTTGCCCTGGCCTTCCAGCCACAGGCCGATGCCGATCAGGCCGGAATGGCCGCGCACCGTCACCTTGCCGGCGTGCTCGGGCTTCCACAGGTCGCCGTAGCTGGCGGTGCCGTAGGTCAGCGGCGCCTTGGCCTGATCGTAGGCGATGGCCTCGGTCCCCCAGTCGGCGGGGGCGAAGAAGCGCTTGCCGCCGACCACGCCGCCCATGGCGGCGGAACCCTCGACCGCCGACTTCAGGCAGCCGTCCCACTTGACCTTCGACTCGTCCAGCGGCTGGACCAGCTCGAACTCCACGTAGTTCGGCACGCGGTCCACCGTCGGGTGGATGATGTCGAAGCCGGCGCCGCCGGTGGCCTTGAGCTGGTTCAGCAGCTCGTCGTTGGTGCCGTATTCGGTCAGGGTGGCCTTGATGCCGGTCTTCTTCTCGAAGTCGGCCAGCATGTCCGGGCTGATGTAGCCGGCCCAGGAGAAGATCTTGACGCTGCCCGACGCGGCACGGCCCTCGCGCAGGATGAAGGGGCCGACCGCGGCGACGCCCGCGGCGGCGGCGGTCCCCTGGAGCAGCAGGCGGCGGGTAAAGCCCTTGGCGGCGCGCTGCGTCTCGGCGCTGGAGCGCTGTTCCAGGCTGGTGGTTTCCGGAACCTTGGTCATGGCACCTGCTCTCCCCTTTTCTTATTGGCCCGAATTCATGCTGGCTGTGCCCATCGCGGGGCCGGCCGCGGAACCGGTCCTGCCGGACTCCGCCGCAGCGGCAACTGTGCCGCGATATCCGGGCGCCGTCCATGGCTCAAGCGGGAGTGGGCGCAAACTTCATCGACCTGTAACGGCCCGCTCAGCTCTCCAGCATGCGGCGGAGAAGCTCGACGTCCTCGGCGAAGGCGGGGTCGGTGGTGCGCAGCTCCTCCACCTTCTTCACCGCGTGCATCACGGTGGTGTGGTCGCGCCCGCCGAACTTGCGCCCGATCTCCGGCAGGGAGCGGGCGGTGAGCTGCTTGGCGAGGTACATGGCGACCTGCCGCGGGCGGGCCACGGCGCGGGCGCGGCGGGCCGAATGCATGTCGGCGACGCGGATGTTGAAATGCTCCGCCACCCGCTTCTGGATCTCGTCGATGGTGACGCGGCGGTCGTTGGCGCGCAGCAGGTCGTGCAGCACCTCCTGCGTCGATTCCAGCGAGATGGCCCGGCCGACCAGCTCGGCGTGGGCGACGATGCGGTTCAACGCCCCTTCCAGCTCGCGCACGTTGGACGTGATCTTGTGGGCGAGGAACTCCAGCACTTTCAGCGGGATGGCCGCGTTCAACGCGTCCGCCTTGGCTTGCAGGATGCCCAGCCGCAGCTCGTAGGTGGTCGGGTGGATGTCGGCGACGAGGCCCCAGCCGAGGCGGGAGCGCAGCCGCTCCTCCATGCCTTCCAGGTCGGACGGGCTCTTGTCGGCGGAGATGATGACCTGACGGTTCTGGTCCACCAGCGCGTTGAAGGTGTGGAAGAACTCTTCCTGGGTGCTGTCCTTGCCGCTGATGAACTGCACGTCGTCGATCATCAGCACGTCCACCGAGCGGAACTGCTGCTTGAAGGCCATGGTGTCCTTGAAGCGCAACGCACGGATGAACTGGTACATGAACTTTTCCGCCGACAGGTAGATCACCTTGCGGTTCGGATCGTTCCGCCGGATCTGCCAGGCGATGGCGTGCATCAGGTGCGTCTTGCCGAGCCCGACCCCGCCGTAGAGGAACAGCGGGTTGAAGGTGACCGAGGTGGCGTCGGCGACGCGCCGGGCGGCGGCGTGGGCCAGCTCGTTCGGCTTGCCCACCACGAAATTCTCGAAGGTGAAGCGCGGGTCCAGCGGCGCGGAGATGTCGGTCCGGTCCTCCAGCACCGAGGCGACCGCCGTGGGCGATTCGTCCGACGCGAAGGAGGGCGGCCCCGCCGAATAGGACGAGCCGATGTAGGAATTGGCACCATAGGAGGCGGCACCATAGGACGCGGACTGGTTAAGCGCCGCGGCCCGCGGGGCGGGCGGCGGGAGAACCGGGCCGCCGCCGGCACCGTCGGCCGGAGCGGGATCGCGCGACGGCTCGCCCGCGTCCTCCTCCGGCATCAGCATGGATGGGGCGTTGGCCGAGGCGACCACGACGTCGATGGACAGGACGTCCGGGTTCTCGCCGGCCCACAGGTTGCGGATGCGGTCGGCGTAGTGGGTCAGCACCCAGTCGCGCATGAAGCGGGTGGGCACGACGATGCGCACCTCCCCGCCGCGGATTCCGGCGAAGGAAAGCGGCTGCAGCCAGCTGCGGTAGGCGATCTCGCCCACCTCGTCCTTGAGGCGGCCCCGGATGCGGGCCCACTGCTGATCCAACGACGCGCCGACCGACATGCTTCCCCTACCCCGCTCCTTTCCCCCCGGACGGCCCCGCGCCGCAGGGGGCACCATCCCGCCCGACCGAACCCGGACCGCTTAACGCAAGTCCTTTAACTTAGGCGTCCTGCCTTCAAAACGTTCCTCTCCTGAAGACTCCAACGGTGGATGCCTCCCAACTGGACGGCAATACTATCCCTTCGGCGAAGTTGGACTCCGCCTTTGCCACGTCGAGTTTTAAGAAAAGCATCGCTCCAGGAGCAACGGGTCGAGTCGAGCTTCTTGAGCGTCCCGCAACCTTGCCCGCGGCTTTGAACGTCTCCGTCCCTCAGCGAACGGCGCGTGACGTCAAAGACGACATCGGTGCGTCATTCCCAACGGAAGGAAAGTCTAATCAGCCGCCCTCGCCGTGGCAATAGGACAGAAAGCGAACGGTCCGGACTGCGGCAAAAATCACGCAGCGATTCCGAAACCCGCCCCTGTCTTCACCAAAGACCAGGACCACTGGAGGCGACTCGCCATCCAACAGCCGCGATCCCCTGCCCCACCGGAGTTCTGCCGGAGGACTCGGAAAGAACGGAGACTGTACTTATCAAAAACGCAAAAAGCCGCGCCCAGACCTGGTGCGCGGCTTTATAACGCCGAGTAAACTCAGAGAGCCTTGATGCGGGCCGACAGGCGCGACAGCTTGCGCGACACGGTGTTCTTGTGCAGAACGCCCTTGGAGGCTCCACGCATCATTTCCGGCTGCGCGGCCTTGAAAGCCTCAGCGGCTTCAGCCTTGTTGCCGGACGAGATCGCCGTCTCGACCTTCTTCACGAAGGTGCGGATACGGCTGACGCGGTTACGGTTGATCTCCGTACGACGCGCGGTTTGACGAATGCGCTTTTCAGCAGACTTATGATTGGCCATGAAAACCCTACTCCGGACGACACGCCTGTCCCAGTGCGAGGGGGCCTTATACGCTCCAGCCGAATGAGAGTCAAGGCACCGTCCAACACTGTTTTTCGGCAAAGGAAAGATTACGAGATCTTGACGGATTTCTGGTCCTCCCCCGCTAGATACGGGGGAGGAGTCGGGGGATGTCAGCGATGCTTCCAATCCGGCTGACGCTTCTCGGCGAAGGCGGCCATGCCTTCCTTCTGGTCTTCGACGGCGAACGTGGCGTGGAAGATTCGGCGCTCGACCCGGATGCCCTCGGACATGGTGGTCTCGTAGGCGGCGTTGACGGCGTCCTTGGCCATCATGACGACCGGGCGCGAGAGCTTGGCGATCTTCTCGGCGACCCGCACCGCCTCGTCCACCAGATCCACCGCGGGCACGACGCGGCTGACGAGGCCGGCGCGCTCGGCCTCGGCGGCGTCCATCAGGCGGCCGGTCAGGCACATCTCCATGGCCTTGGACTTGCCGACGAAGCGGGTCAGGCGCTGCGTGCCGCCGGCGCCGGGGATGGTGCCGATGGTGATCTCCGGCTGGCCGAACTTGGCGGTGTCGGCGGCCAGGATGAAGTCGGCCATCATCGCCAGCTCGCAGCCGCCGCCCAGCGCGTAGCCGGCGACCGCGGCGATGGTCGGCTTGCGGCACTTGGCCAGCCGCTCCCACTTGGCGGTGATGAAGTTGGCCTTGTAGACGTCCATGTAGGAGAAGTTCTGCATCTCCTTGATGTCGGCGCCGGCGGCGAAGGCCTTCTCCGAACCCGTGACCACGATGGCGCCGACGGAGTCGTCGGCCTCCAGCGCGTCCAGCGCCTGGCCCAGCTCGGTCACCAGCAGGTCGGACAGCGCGTTCAGCGCCTTGGGCCGGTTCAGCGTGACGAGCCCGACCGGTCCGCGGGTTTCGACGAGAATGGTTTCGTACGGCATGATGCAGCAGGCTCCCGTGGTTTGCCCCCTCGCTCCGGGCGGGGGTGCTTCTGGTTTGCTCTTGGTCTCTTTTTGGAGGGTCAGCGCGGAATCAGCGAGAAGCGGACCACCGTGGCCGCCGCCTTCGCGGCGGAGACGGCGGCGCGGGCCGGCTCGACGAATTCCAGGCGCAGCTCCTCGCCCTCCCGCAGGAAGCTGGCGCTGCCGCCCGCCCGTTGCGGGGCGCGGCTCCAGCCGAGCTGCGGCATGGTCTGGTTGTAGAAGGACAGGACCGCGTTGCGGTCCATGGCGCCCGCCATGACGGACTGCGCGATGCGTCCGGCGGGCTTGTCGAAGACCAGCGGCGCCTCCTCGGCGGGGGCGAGGCCCGGCATGACCGGCACGTCTCCCATGCCTTCGACGTAACGGGCAGAATCGGCACGGGCGGAGTCGGCACGGGCGGGGTCTGCCGCCCAGGCCGACGAGGTTGCGGGCAAAGGAACCCCGGCCAGACCCGCAAGGGCGGGGCCGGCGAGGAGGAGGGCGGCGAGCGTCGCCCTCGCGGTGGCCGATGGAGCCGTCATACCTTCCACCTATATCAACGCTGGCGTTGCGGACAATAGAAAGTCGAACGGCCCGCCTGGACGATCCGGCGGACGCCCCCGGTCTTCGCCACGTCGCAGCTGCAGCCCGGGCAGGGCGCGCCCTCGCGGTCGTAGACCGAGAACTGGTGCTGGAAATAGCCGAGTTCCCCCGACGCCTGCCGGTAGTCGCGCAAGGACGATCCCCCCGCGGCGATGGCCCGCTCCAGCACCGCGCGGATCGCCGTGGCCAGCCGCTCCGCCTTGGCGCCGGTCACCGTGGCGGCGATGCGCGTGGGGCTGAGGCGGGCGAGGAACAGCGCCTCCGACACGTAGATGTTGCCGAGCCCGGCGACCACGCTCTGGTCCAGCAGGGCGGCCTTGATGCTGGTCATCCGCCCGACCAGCCGCGTGGCCAGCACCGGTCCGGAGAATTCGTTGCCCAGCGGCTCCGGCCCGAGGCCGCGCAGCAGCCGGTGCTCGGCGAGGGTCTCCGCCATGGCGAGGTCCATCAGGCCGAAGCGGCGGGCGTCGTTGAAGGTCACCACCGTCCCGGCGTCGGTCTCCAGCACGACATGGTCGTGGGCGCCCCAGGCGTCGGGACGCTCCGGCGTGATGATCATGCGGCCCGACATGCCGAGATGGGCGATCAGCACCGTCCCGTCGTCGAGATGGACCAGGATGTACTTGGCGCGGCGGCGCACCGACTCGACGCGGCGGCCGGTCAGCCGCTCGCAGAAGCCGTCCGGAAAGGGAACGCGCAGGTTGGCGCGGCGCTGGAGCACCTGGACCAGGGTCCGCCCCTCCAGATGGGGGGCGAGGCCGCGGCAGACGGTTTCGACTTCGGGAAGTTCGGGCATGATGGCAAGGAGGATGGTGGGAAGCGCCGGTTGACGCAAGGGGCGCCTTCAGCCCCCCAAACCGTCCACCAGCTTCCGCAAGGCCCGCGCCACCGCCTCCGCCGGGCCGGACCAGTCGCCGCTCCGGGTCTGGCGGAACAGGCGGGCAGTCGGGTACCAGGGGCTGTCGTCCCGTTCCATCAGCCAGCGCCAGTCCGGCGGGTGCGGGAGCACGACCCACACCGGCACCCCCAGCGCCCCGGCCAGATGGGCCGGACCGGTGCAGGAGGAGATGACGAGGTCGAGGTTGGCCATGATCGCCGCGGTGTCGGCGACGTCGGCGATGTCCGGCCCCAGGTCGGTGAAGGAGGACGGCAGGTCCATCCCCTCCAGATCCTCCCGCCCCGGCCCCTTCTGCAGCGCGAAGAAACGCACGCCCGCCACTTCCAGCACCGGCCGCAGCCCGGCCAGCCGGGGCGAGCGCTGGGCGTCGCCGTGGAAGGACGGGTTGCCCGCCCAGACCAGCCCGACCCGCAGCCCCGGTTCACCCGTCGGTTGCCCGTCCGCCAGCCGTTCGCCCGCCAGCCGCTCAGACCAGGCGG
This sequence comes from Azospirillum brasilense, assembly GCF_007827815.1. Taxonomy (GTDB): domain Bacteria; phylum Pseudomonadota; class Alphaproteobacteria; order Azospirillales; family Azospirillaceae; genus Azospirillum; species Azospirillum brasilense_C. Next base: position 279,317 of record NZ_VITH01000005.1, on the reverse strand, counting down.
CGGCGCGTTGCGGATCGGGGTGCAGATAGGGCACGCGGGCGGGAATCGACTCCAGGCTCGGGCAGAACAGGCGGGCCAAGCTCATCAGCGGGATCTGGACGTCGGTGCCGGGCAGGCCGCCCACCCCCGGAAAGTCGGGCGCCCGCGGGATCACCGTCACCCGCCCCGGGTCGGTGTTGCGCTCCAGCAGGGACAGCAGCGGGCCGTGCGCCTCCAGATAGACGTGCGCCGGTCCGGCCCGCAGAACCGCGTCGAGGAAGCGGACGAACTGGATGGTGTCGCCCAGCCCCTGTTCGGCGTGGATCAGGATGGTCCGCCCCGTCAGGTCCGCCCCGTCCCACAGCGGCTGGCGGAAGGGCCGGCGCTGCCCGGCCAGGGCCTCGCTCCGCCAGCGCCACTCGTATTCGGCCCAGCCGGCGGCGTAATCGCCCAGCCGCAGCAGCAGATGCGCCAGATTCCAATGGGCGACGACCAGGTGCGGCGCCGCGCGGAGCGCGCCGCGGAAGGCCGCCTCCGCGTCCCGCGGGCGGTCGAGATGCACCAGGGCGTCGCCGCGGACGACCCAGGCCTCGCCCAGATCGGGGGCCAGCCGCAGCGCCCGGTCGGCCAGCCGCAGGGCCTGCCCGCAATCCTTCTGGACAATCAGCGCGCCAAGGTTGGACAGGGACGGCGCGTGCGCCGGATCGCAGGCCAGCGCCGCGCGCGCGGCCAACGCCGCCTCCGCCCGCCGGCCCTGGGCGGCCAGCGCCAGCCCCAGCTTGGCGTGGGCCTCCGCCTCCTGCGGGGCCAGGGCGCGGGCGCGGCGGGCCAGCCGCTCCGCCGCCGCCGCGTCGCCGCCTTCGACGCCGCCGTCGAGCCGGCCCAGCGACAGGTTCCACAGCGCCAGGGCCTCCGCCGGCAGGACGGCGAGAATCCCGCGCAGCAGCCGGGCGGCCTCCACCGCCCGCCCGTCGCGGTAGAGGGCGGCGGCGTGGGCGGAGAGGAGCGGCACGCCCACCGCCTCCGCCACCGGGCGGGTGAGCCGCGCCACCGCCCGCCCGATCTCCCCCCGCTCCAGAAGCGCCCGGCCCTCCCGCGCCACCGCCCGGTCGGCGAGGTAGCGCGCCTCCAGGCTGTCGGGCTGGAGCGTCAGGAGCCGTTCCAGCGCCAGCAGCGACTCGTCGTGCCGCCCGACGCCGCGGCAGGCCAGGGCGAGCTGGAACAGCGCCGCCGCGTGGTCGGGCTGGAGCGCCAACGTCCGCCGCAGGGCGGCCACCGCACCCTCCCCATCCTCCAGAATCAGCCGGACGCGGGCGAGGTCGTAGCGCAGGCCCGGGTTGTCGGGGACCAGACCGATCGCCCCGACGAACAGCGCCGCCGCCAGTTTCGGCCGGTCCGTCTGGCCGTAGAGCACGCCCAGCAGATGCAGCGCGGTCGCCTGATGGGGATCGGCGTCGAGGATGCGGCCATAGAGGATCTCGGCCTCGGCCAGACGGCCGGACTCGTGATGGTCGAAGGCGATGGCCAGGGCTTCCGCGATTGTCGCCATGTGTCCGCGTGTGTCCGCGCTGGATGGTAGAGGGTGCGAAGGGTAGCAGACCTACGGGAAAAGGGCGCGCAGCCGGTCGGCCACCGCCTCCAGCGGCGCCCGCCAGTCCCCCGCCGCCGTCTGCCGGAACAGGCGGGCCGAGGGGTACCAGGGCGAGTCGTCCCGGCCGACCAGCCAGCGCCAGTCCGCCGCGTGGGCGAGCAGCACCCAGACCGGATGGCCCAGCGCGCCGGCGAGGTGGGCGGTGGCGTTGTCGATGGTGACGACGAGGTCGGTGGCGGTGATCTGCGCGGCCAGCCCCTCCAGGTCGTCCTTGCGGTCCAGCCCGGACGGCAGCGCGACGGCGACGCCGTCGGCCGCCAGCGCGGCCACCTCATCCGACCAGTCGCCGTATTGCAGGACGACCATGTCGGCGCCCGCCGCGTCCAGCCGGCGGGCCAGTTCGGCCAGCGGCACGTTGCGCAGGCGTCCCCATTTCGGGTTGGTGGTGTGCCACGCGATGCCGACCAGGGGACGCCGGCCGGTCCGCCGAAGCGCCGGTGCCCGCGCCGGATCGGGCGCCAGGATCGGACGGAGCCGGCGGAAATCCTCCTCGGCGCGCAGCAGCAGGCGCGGCAGGCTGCCCGACGGGATCTGCGCGGCGATGTCCGGGGCCGACAGGCGCGGGTCCGGCTGCGGACCGCGCGGCACCACCTCCACCCCCGGCAGCGCGCGGGCGAACAGCGGTGCCAGCCGGGCGTCGCACTCCAGCAGGCAACCCGCCAAAGCCCCTGTTGATGATTGCATCTCATCTGTTGACGATTGCGTCAAAAAAGGGAGCAGCGTGGCGAACATCAGCTCGTCGCCCACCCCCTGCTCCCCCCAGACGAGCAGCCGTCCGCCGCCCAACGGCTGCCCGCTCCACAGCGGCTGCGGGAAGCGCCCGACGGTGCGGCACCAGGGCTCGGCGGTCCAGCGGTCCTCCCAGGCGTCCCAGCCCTCGGCGAAACGCCCGAGCGCCAGCAGCGCCGCGGCCCGCACCAGCCGCGCGTCGGCCAGGGCGGGATCGCGGGCGAGCGCCGCCTCCGCCTCGGCCAGCGCCGCCGCCGGGTCGCCGCAGAGCGCGTGGGCGTCGGCAAGGTTGTTGCGGATGGCCGCCGAGTCCGGCTGGAGCGCCGCCGCCCGCCGCAGGATGCCCCGCGCGCCCTCCGCATCGCCCTGCCCCTTGAGCACGTTGGCCCGGTTGTTCCACAGGGCACCGTCGGCGGGGTCCAGCGCCAGACCGCGCTCATAAGCGTTGCGGGCGGCGGGCAGCGCGCCACGGTCCTTCCACCGCGCGCCCAGCCGGTTCCACAGCACCGCCCGTTCCGGGTCGAGCCGCAGGGCGCGGCGCAGGTCGGCCTCCGCGGTGTCGGGCCGCAGGGCCAGCGCCCCCAGCAGAGCGGCGTCGTCCGGCACCAGCAGCGCGGCGATCCGCCGCTGGGCCAGCGCCTCCTCCACGCGGCCCAACGCATCCAGCGCCTCGGCGTGGTTGATGCGCGGATCGGCCAGCCCCGGCCGGAGGGCCACCGCCGCGCGCAGCGCCTGTTCCGCCGGGGCCGGATCACCGGCGGCCAGTCGGCGCAGCGCGAAATTGTTGAGAAGCGCCACCCGCTCCGGATCGAGGGCGGCGGCGCGGAACAGCGCCTCCGCCGCCGCGCCGAAGCGGCCCAGCGCTTCCAGCAGGCTGGCGTGGTTGGCGTGCAGGTCGGGCTGGGAGCCGTCGCTCGCGATGGCCTGCCCGACCAGCGCGCATCCCTCCTCCAGCCGCCCGCACTGGGCGAGGAGAAGGCCGCGCAGATGCAGGGCCGGCGGGTGGCCGGGAACGGCGTCGAGGATCTGCCCGTAGACCGAGTCGGCCTCGGCGAAGCGCCCCTCCCGCTGGAGGTCGAAGGCGATCAGCAGGGCTTCCTGCAGCGTGGCCATGGTCCCCCGTCCGTCCGCCGTCATCCACTGGCATCGTCCACCGGCCGGCACGGTGGCGAAGCCGGGGCGCGGGGTCAAGCCCGCAAAAACCGCGCGCCGGGGGTGCGTCACGGCAACGCCCCGGCTGGCGCAAGCCCAGGTCGCGCGCTATGTTGCGCGCCATGACCGATCCGCGCACCCCCTCCGCCCCGTCCCAGCCCGCAGCTCCGGCCCAGGCCACCGGCGTGTCCGCCGGGGCCGAAGGGAACTGGTTCGGCTACCGCCCCGTCGATCCCGACGCCAAGTCCGGCCTCGTCCGCGCCGTCTTCGACAGCGTGGCCGGGCGCTACGACCTGATGAACGACCTGATGTCGGGCGGCATCCACCGGCTGTGGAAGGACACGCTGATGGAGATGGTGGCGCCGCGCGCCGACATGACCCTGCTCGACGTGGCGGGCGGCACCGGCGACATCGCCTTCCGCTTCCTGGAGCGCGGCGGCGGGCGGGCCGTGGTCTGCGACATCACCGAGTCGATGGTCCGCGTCGGGCGCGACCGCTCCTACGACCGGAACCTGCTGACCGGCGTGGACTGGACCGTCGGCGACGCCGAAAGGCTGCCCATCGCCTCCCGTTCGGTGGACGCCTACACCATTGCGTTCGGCCTGCGCAACGTCACGCGCATCGACGCCGCGCTTTCCGAGGCGCGCCGCGTGTTGAAGCCCGGCGGAAAGTTCTTCTGCCTGGAGTTCAGCCACGTGGTCCTTCCGGTCCTGCGCGAGATCTACGACGTCTATTCCTTCCAGGTCCTGCCGCGGCTCGGCCGCGTGGTGGCCGGGGACGAGGACAGCTACCGCTATCTGGCGGAGAGCATCCGCCGCTTCCCCGAGCAGCAGGCGATGGTCAAGCGCATCGAGGCCGCGGGCTTCGGCGCGGTGCGCGTGCGCAACCTGACGGGCGGCATCGCCGCCATCCATTCCGGCTGGCGGATCTGACCGGATGCTGTTCCGGACCGCCCGAAACATCGGCCGCCTCTTCGTGATCGGCCGCACGCTGGCGCGTTACAACGCGCTGCCGGAAACGCTGCCGCAGACCGCCCCCGGCTTCGCCCTGTTCTGGCGCTGGGTCGGCAACGCCAAGGAGCCGGGCCGCGTCGGCCAGCGGCTGGCCCGCGCGCTGGCCGACCTGGGGCCGACCTACATCAAGCTGGGGCAGCTGCTGTCCACCCGCTCCGACCTCGTCGGCGAGCGGATGGCGCTGGATCTGGCCGAGCTTCAGGACAAGCTGCCGCCCTTCCCAGGATCGCAGGCCCGCACCATCGTCGAGGAGGAGCTGGGCGCCCCGATCAACAAGCTGTTCCGCAGCTTCGACGAGGTGCCGGTCGCCGCCGCCTCCATCGCGCAGGTGCATTTCGCGGTCACCGCCGACGGGCGGGAGGTCGCGGTGAAGGTGCTGCGGCCGGGCATCGAGAACGCCTTCGAGCGGGACATCGACCTGTTCTACTGGCTGGCCGAGCTGGCCGTCGCGGTCATGCCCAAGCTGAAGCGGTTGCGCCCGCGCGAGGTGGTGGACACCTTCGCCCGCACCTCCCGCCTGGAGATGGAGCTGCGGATGGAAGCCGCGGCGGCGTCGGAGCTGGGCGACAACTTCAAGGACGACCCCACCTTCAACGTCCCGACCATCGACTGGGACCGCACGGCGCGCCGCGTCCTGACGCTGGAGCGCATCCGCGGCTTCAAGGTGGACGAATCGGAAAGGCTCGACGCCGCCGGCTACGACCGCGACGAGATCCTGGCCAAGGCCTCGGCCAGCTTCTTCAACCAAGTGTTCCGCGACGGCTTCTTCCACGCCGACCTGCATCCGGGCAACCTGTTCGTCACCCAGGACGGCAACATCACCGCCGTCGATTTCGGCATCATGGGCCGGCTCGACCGGGCGACGCGGACCTACCTCGCCGACATGCTCATCGGCTTCCTGACCGGCGACTACCGCCGCGTCGCGGTGGTTCATTTCGAGGCGGGCTACGTCCCCCGCCACCAGTCGATCGAGGTCTTCACCCAGGCCTGCCGCGCCATCGGCGAGCCGTTGCAGAACAAGCCGCTGAGCGAGATTTCCGTCGGCCGGCTGCTCGCCCAGCTCTTCGCGGTGACCGAGCAGTTCGAGATGGAGACTCAGCCGCAGCTCCTCCTGCTCCAGAAGAGCATGCTGACGGCGGAGGGGGTGGGCCGCATCCTGAACCCCGACATCAACATGTGGGAACTGGCGCGCCCGCTGATCGAGGATTGGATGCGGGAGAACCGCGGGCCGGAAGCCCAGATCCTCGACGATCTGGAGGCCATGGTGTCGACGGTGCGCCGTCTGCCCCGGCTGGTGAACCAGGCCGAACGCGCCGCCGCCGAACTGGCCGACGGCGGTCTGCGCCTGCACCCCCACTCGATCAAGCACATGCTCGACCGCTGGGTGGAGCGCCGGATCAGCGAGCGCGTCGCCCTGTGGATCATCGTCGTCCTGCTGACGGTGATCGCGGTGAAGGTGCTGTAAGGTCTTTTCGGCGGCGCGCGGAAGGGGTGCGGCGACGTGCCCCTCCCCCTTGGGCGTCGTTGACCCCGCCGCCGCCCGGCCGGACACTGGAACCGTCGCAACCGTTCGCGGAGGGAAGCCATGGCCCGCGACGACTTCCAGGCGCTTCTGACCTACATCCGAACCGACCAGCTCCAGCCGCACCGGCCCCGCTTTGGCCCGCTGGAGTCCCCGCCCCCCGTCGTCACCATCGCCCGCGAGCATGGGGCCGGCGGCGAGGCGATCGCGGCGAAGCTCGCCGCGTCGCTGGGGGTTCCCTGCTTCGACAAGGAGATCCTCGACGCCGTGGTGGCGACGGCCACCTCTGACCCGACGCTGATGCGCCAGCTCGACGAGAAGCTGCCGGGACGGGCGGGGATGTTCCTCTACGCCAGCCTGATGGGGCTGCACGACCCGCTGACCGAGTACCAGCGGCTGCTGACCCGCGTCGTCAACGGCATCGCCTTCCGCGGCGGGGTGATCGTCGGGCGTGGGGCGCATTTGCTGCTGCGCGGGGCGCCGCGCTTCCGCGTCCGCATCGTCGGCTCGGACGAGGTCTGCGCCGCGCGGCTGGCCGGCGGCGATCCCGCCAAGGTCGCCGACGCGCTGCACGAGGTGCAGCGCGTCAACGCCGCCCGCGCCAAGTATTTCAAGGAGTTCTTCAAGGTTTCCAACGGCGATCCGCTGCAGTACGACCTGATCGTCAACACCGACCGTTTCACCGACCTGGACGCCGTCACGGACCTGATCCTGCACGCCCACCGGGTCCATGGCGGTCACGCGGAGGTTCAGCCGCCCTCTTCGATCCACCAGGATTCGACCAGCGGGCCGTAGAGGGGCGTCGCCTCCGGATGCTTCAGCCGCGACCAGCGGGCCATGCGGTCGGCCGGGCTGTGGAACAGCGGCACCATGTAATGGCCCCACAGCAGCACCCGGTCGAGCGCGCGGACGCGGGCCACGAGATCGGCGCGCGTCCGCGCCTCGGCGATGGAGGCGGCGATGGCGTCCACCACCGGGTCGCGGATTCCGGGGTAGTTGCGGCTGCCCGGCTGGTCCGCCGCCTCGGACCCGTAATAGTAAAGCTGCTCGTTGCCCGGCGAGAGGCTGGAAACCCACCAGCGCAGGGTCATGTCGAAGTCGAAATGATCGAGGCGTGCCTGATACTGCGCGTTGTCCACCGTGCGCACCGTGGCGGCGATGCCCAACCGCTCCAACGAGCGGGCGTATTCCAGCGCCACCCGCTCGTCCGCCGGGTTGCCCAGCAGGATTTCGAAGGCGAAGGGACGCCCCGCCCCGTCGGTCAGCCGCCCGCCGCTCACCCGCCAGCCGGCCTCGGCCAGCAGGCGCAGCGCCTCGCGCCGATTGTCCCGTGCCCCTGCCGGGCCGCTGCCGTCGCTGCGCGGCAGTGTGAAGGGGTCTGTGAACAGCGCCGGCGGCAGGCGGTCGCGGAAGGGCTCCAGCACCGCCACTTCCTCCGGCCCCGGCAGGCCCTCCGCCGCCAGTTCGGAATTCGGGTAGTAGCTCGCCGTGCGGACCAGCGCGCCGTGGAACAGCGTCTTGCCGATCCAGGCGAAGTCGGTGGCGAGGCCGAGCGCCCGCCGCACCCGGATGTCCTGGAACGGGGGACGCCGCGTGTTGAAGATCAGGCCACGGGCGAACTCCGGGCGGCGGTGCGGCAGGTCCTCCAGCACGATCCGCCCCGCGCGCAGCGCCGGGCCGTCGTAGCCGGTGGCCCATTTGGCGGGATCGGATTCGCGCCGCACGTCGCCCTGGCCGGCCAGGAACGCCTCCAGAGCCACCGAGTCGTCGCGGTAATAGGTGAAATCCAGCGTGTCGGCGTTGAACAGCCCGCGCCGCGACGGCAGATCCCGCCCCCAGTAGTCGGCCACCCGCTCGTAGACGATGCGCCGTCCGGCCTCCGCCTGTTTGACCCGGTAGGGGCCGCTGCCCAGCGGCGGGTCGAGCGTCGTGGCGGCGAAGTCCCGCCCCGCCCACCACGCCTTGGCGTGGATCGGCATCAGCCCCATCAGCAGCGGCATCTCGCGGTCGAAACGCCCGTCCGGGCCGGGGGCGAAGGCGAAGCGGACGGTGCGCGCGTCCGGCGCCTCGGCGCTCGCCACCTTGGCGTAATACTGGCGGCGGTTCGGCGTGCCATGGGCGCGCTGGACCTCCAGCGAGAACAGCACGTCGGCGGCGGTCACCGGGGTCCCGTCGTGCCAGCGCGCGGCGGGGTTCAAATGGAAGACGGCGGCGCTCCGGTCCTCCGGCACCTCCAGGCTCTCGGCCAGCAGACCGTAGAGCGAGAAGGGCTCGTCCCACGAGCGGGCCAGCATCGTTTCGAAGACGAAACTAAGCCCCAGCGCCGGCACCCCCTTGACCACATGGGGGTTCAGCGTGTCGAAGCCGCCGGTCACCGCCTGGCGCAGTGTGCCGCCCTTCGGCGCGTCGGGATTGACGTAGGCGAAATGCGCGAAGCCCGGCGGATAGGCGGGGTCGCCGTGCATGGCGATGGCGGGCATGGCGATGGCGTGGGAGGGCCCCGGCGAGGGGTCGGCCCGCGCCGCAAGGGGAAAAAAGGCGAGACAGAGCAGCGCAAAGAGGATGCAGGGCATGGCGAAGGCTCGTCCCTTTGCCGCACCTGCGCAAGTGGCTTTGACTTACGCCCGCATCTGCCTAAACTCCGCGCGCGCGGCGCCGGGAGCTTTGGCCCGCGTCCACAACCAAGCGCAACCCGCTTTTGCAGTCGAAGGATGGTTTTCCATGGATCTCAGCAAGGTTCCGGTCGGCAAGAACGCCCCGTGGGACGTGAACGTGGTCATCGAGATCCCGTTGCGCGGCGAGCCGGTGAAGTACGAGATCGACAAGGAGTCGGGCGCGATGTTCGTCGACCGCTTCCTGCACACCGCCATGTACTACCCCTGCAACTACGGCTTCATCCCGCACACCCTGTCGGGTGACGGCGACCCGGTGGACGTCTGCGTGGTCGGCCGCCATTCGGTCATCCCGGGCGCCGTCCTGCGCTCGCGCCCGATCGGCGTGCTGTTCATGGAGGACGAGGGCGGCGAGGACGAGAAGCTGCTGGCCGTTCCGGTCGACAAGCTGCACCCCTTCTACAGCAGCGTGAAGTCCTACAAGGACCTGCCGGAGATCACCACCGAGCAGATCGCCCACTTCTTCCAGCACTACAAGGATCTGGAAAAGGGCAAGTGGGTGAAGATCCTGCGCTGGGGCGACGAGCAGGAAGCCGCCAAGAAGATCCAGGAAGGCATGGAGCGCGCCGCCGCCGCCACCAAGGGCCAACTCGGCCCGGTGGTCTGACGCGCCTCTCGACTGGACGGGTTGCAAGGGCCGGCTCCGCAGCGCGGGGCCGGTCCTGCAACGCGGGCCGGCCCCACTCCTCTTTTCCCCGTCAGGGCAGCGACTTCTCCACCGAGGTCACCGCCTCCTTCAAGATCTCCGCGCTGCGCTTCAGCGCCGCCGCCTCCTCCTCCGACAGGTCGGGCATCACCGTCTCCAGGACGCCGCCGGCGCCGATCACCCGCGGCAGCGACAGCGCCACGTCCGGCACCCCCAGAACCTCGTCGTTGAGGATGGAGCAGGTCAGCACCGCCCGCTCGTCCCCGGCGATGGCCGCCACGATGCGCGACAGGCCGCCGGCGATGCCGAAGGCGGTGTGCCCCTTGCCGTCGATGATGCGGTAGGCGGCGCGGCGCACGCCCTCGTCGATGGCGGCGCGGTCCTCCGCGGTCAGGGGACGCTTCAGCCGCTCGGCGCCGCGGTCCACCGGCAGGCAGGCCACGGTGGCGCCGGACCACAGCAGGACTTCCGAATCGCCATGCTCGCCCACCACATGGGCGTGCACCGACTTCGGCGTCACCCCCAGCCGGTCGGCCAGAAGCGCGCGGAACCGCGCGGTGTCGAGGATCGTGCCGGAGCCGATCACCCGCGACGGCGGCAGGCCGGAGATGCGGGTGGCGATCTGCGTCATCACGTCCAGCGGGTTGGTCGCCACCAGCAGGATCGCGTCGGGCGCCGCCGTCAGCACCGCCGGGATGATGGCGCCGAAGACCGCCGCGTTGCGCTCCAGCAGTTGCAGGCGCGTCTCGCCGGGCCGCTGCGCCACGCCGGCGGCCAGCACGACCACCCCGGCCCCCGCCAGCGCCGCGTAGCCGCCCTGGCGCACCTGGGCGGCGCGGGCGAAGGGTACGGCGTGGGCGATGTCCTGCGCCTGGGCCGCGGCCAGCTTCTCGTTCATGTCGACCAGCACGACCTCGCTGGCCGCACCGCTCATCACCATGGCGAATCCCGCCGTGGCGCCCACCGCGCCGGCCCCGACGATCCCGACCTTCATGGCTCCCGCTCCCTGTTCTTTTCCGTTGAGGGTCAACAGGGTGGAGCATCACGCCCGCCCGCTCAAGCCCCGATGAGCGGCAGGGATATCCGCTCCGGACGGGGGCGCGACAAAGGGCGCCTGTACAAAGGTATGACCAATGTGTATGTTGCACCGCAACATGAGCGGCGATCGGTCGCGTTCCCGTCCTGCGATTGCCTCCTTACCGCTGATTGCAACTCGACGGCCCCGGTCCGATCTTTAGCGGAATGGCGGCTGTTCGAGCCTTGCTGTGTGAGACGAACTCCCGGAACCCGGCCATGACCGTTCGCAACCTCGACCGCCTGTTCAAGCCCGCCTCCATCGCCCTGATCGGGGCGACCCGAAAGCCGAACACCATCGGCGCCGTGGTGGCCCGCAACCTGTTCAACGCCGGGTTCGACGGCCCGATCATGCCGGTGACCGGCGAGCGCGCGGTCGAGGGGGTTCTGACCTACAAGTCGGTGGACGATCTGCCGGTCACGCCGGATCTTGCGGTGATCTGCACCCCCGCCGCCACGGTGCCCGCCACTGTCGAAGCTCTGGGCAATCGCGGAACCAAGGCGGCCATCGTCATCTCCAGCGGCTTCTCCAAGGAGCAGATCCAGACCCTGCGCGAGGCGGCAAAGCCCCACCTGATGCGCGTGCTGGGTCCCAACAGCCTGGGCATCATGGTGCCGGGCCGCGGGGTCAACGCCAGCTTCGGCCACGTCACGCCGAAGAAGGGCGACGTGGCCCTGGTGGCGCAGTCCTCCATGGTGGTGACCTCGATCGCCGACTGGGCGACGGCGCGGGGGATCGGCTTCTCGCACCTGATTTCGATGGGCGACAAGGCGGACGTCGATTTCGGCGACCTGCTCGACTATCTGGCCGGCGACGCCACCGTGCGGGCCATCCTGCTCTACATCGAGAGCATCAGCGACGCCCGGAAGTTCATGTCGGCGGCGCGCTCCGCCGCCCGCCAGAAGCCGGTGATCGTCATCAAGTCCGGCCGCACCGACGAGGCGCTGGAGGCCTCGACCTCCCACACCGGAGCGCTGGCGGTGTCCGACGCGGTCTACGACGCCGCCTTCCGCCGCGCCGGCATCCTGCGCGTCACCGGGCTGGACGAGCTGTTCGACGCGGTGGGCACGCTGGGCACCGGGTCGCCGATCACCGGCGACCGGCTGGCCATCCTGACCAACGGCGGCGGCATGGGGGTGATGGCGACCGACAGCCTGATCCTGTCCGGCGGCCGGCTGGCCCAGTTCGCGCCGGAGACGATGGACGCGCTGGAGAAGGCGCTGGGCGCCGGCAGCGCCCGCAACCCGCTGCGCATCGGCGGCGACGCTCCGCCCAAGCGCTACGCCGACGCGCTGAACGCGCTGATGGGCGATCCCAACAACGATGCCGTGCTGGTGCTGAACTGCCCGACCGCGGTGACCGACGGGCGGGCCGCCGCGCAAGCCGTGGTCGACACCATGATCGCCAACAAGACGCGCAAGCACCCGGTGCTGACGAGTTGGCTGGGCGACAACACGGCGGCGGAGGCGCGCAAGCTGTTCGCCGCCAACCGCGTCCCGACCTACGACACGCCCAGCCACGCGGTGCGCGCCTTCCTGCATCTGGTGGAATACCGCCGGAACCAGGAGCTGCTGATGGAGACGCCGCCATCGGTGCCGGAGGATTTCCAGCCCGACGGCATCACGGTGCGCAAGATCATCTCCCGCGCCATCGCCGAAAAGCGCGATTGGCTGAGCGAGTACGAGGCCAAACGCGTGCTCGCCGCCTACGGCGTCCCGGTGGTGGACACCCGCCGCGCCGACACGCCGGAGGAGGCCGCCCACTGTGCCGAGATGATCGGCGGGCCGCTGGCGCTGAAGATCCTGTCGCCGGACATCACCCACAAGTCGGACGTCGGCGGCGTCGCCCTGCACCTGACCGAGCCGGCGGAGGTCAAGGCCGAGGCCGAGGCCATGCTGGCCCGCGTGCGCGAGGCGGTGCCCGACGCCCGCATCGAGGGCTTCACCGTCCAGGAGATGGCGGTGCGCGCCGACGCCTACGAGCTGATCGTCGGCATGACCGAGAACGAGCTGTTCGGCCCCGTCCTGCTGTTCGGCGAGGGCGGCATCGGGGTGGAGGTGGTGGAGGATTACGCGCTGGCATTGCCGCCGCTGAACATGAAGCTGGCGACCGAGCTGATGGGCCGCACCCGCATCTGGCGCCAGTTGCAGGGCTACCGCTCGCGCGCCGCGGTCGATCTGGAGGCGGTGGCGCTGACGCTGAACAAGATCTCCCAGCTCATCGTCGATTTCCCGGAGGTCGCCGAGCTGGACATCAACCCGCTGCTCGCCGACGCGGAAGGCGTGCTGGCGCTCGACGCCCGCATCAAGGTCGGCGTGCCGGCCCTGCCCGGCGCCAAGCGTCTGGCCATCCGCCCCTACCCCAAGGGGCTGGAGGATCGGATCACCATCAAGGACGGCCGCCAGTTCCTCGTCCGGCCCATCCTGCCGGAGGACGAGCCGCTGGTGCACCACATGGTGGCCAACCAGACGCAGGAGGACTTGCGCCTGCGCTTCTTCGCGCCGCTGAAGCGGTTGTCGCACCAGGCCGCCGCCCGCCTGACCCAGATGGACTACGACCGCGAGATGGGTCTGGTCGCCGTCGGGCCGGACCCGGAGACCGGCGACACCATCATGTACGGCGTGGTGCGCATCACCGCCGACCCCGACAACCTGCGCGCCGAATACGCCGTGATGGTGCGGTCGGACATGAAGGGCCAGGGGCTGGGCTACCAGCTGATGAACAAGATTTTGGACTACGCCCGCTCCCGCGGGATCAGGGAGGTCTACGGCGAGGTCCTGCGCGAGAACACCAGCATGCTCGGCATGTGCCGCGCGCTCGGCTTCATCCGCAAAGAGAACCTGGACGAGCCCGGCGTGGTCGAGGTGCGGATCGAGCTGGGCGGCGGGCTGGCCGCGAAATAGCCGCGGCGGCCTCCTGGACGGCGCCCCCTTGGAAGCGGCGAGGGAGAGGGCCATACTCATGGGCATGAGCGATCCGGCACCCCGCCCGATGACCGTGGAGGAATTCCTCGTCTGGAACGACGGAACGGACACCCGCTATGAGCTGGACGGCGGTCAACCCGTCGCCATGGCGCCGCCGTCCGACGCGCACGCTCTTCTCGCGGCCAACATCGTCGTCGAGTTCGGGAAACGTCTCCGCCCGCCCTGCCGGGCGCGGGTCGAAGCCGGCATCCGCCTGCCCGATCGTGACGATGCCTGGTTCCAGGCCGATGTCGCCATTGCGTGTGGACCGACGTCGAGCAAGCCGGGGACAGTGGACCCGACGATCATCGTCGAGATCCTGTCGCCCTCCACCGCCCAGTTCGACCGTGGCCGGAAGCTGGCGATCTACCGGGAAATCCCGTCGGTGCAGGAAATCCTGCTGCTCGACTCGACGAAGCGCTGCGCCGAGCTGTGGCACCGCGAGGATGAACAAAGCTGGGTGGTCCGCGACGTCATCGGGGGCGGGACGCTGCGCTTCCCCTCGGGCGGGATCGAGATCCCCATGGCCGCCCTGTATGAGGGCGTCCTCTAGACGCCCTCTCCAGCACTCAGCCTTACAGCAGCGTTTCCAGGACGCGGTCGGGCGGAGCGTGGCCGTCCGCGAAGGTCTTGATGTTGATGATGACCTTCTCGCCCATGTCGATGCGGCCCTCGATGGTGGCGGAGCCCATGTGCGGCAGCAGGACCACGTTGTCGAGCCGCAACAGCTTCGGGTTCACCGCCGGCTCATGCTCGAACACGTCCAGGCCGGCGCCGGCGATCTCGCCCTTCGACAGCATGCGGGTCAGCGCCGTCTCGTCGATGACCTCGCCGCGCGAGGTGTTGACGATGAAGCAGTGCGGGCGCAGCAGCTTCAGCCGGCGCTCCGACAGCAGGTGGTAGGTGGCCGGGGTGTGCGGGCAGTTGATGGACACCACGTCCATGCGCGCCAGCATCTGGTCCAGGCTCTCCCAATAGGTCGCCTCAAGCTCCTGCTCGACGTCCGGATAGACGCGGCGGCGGTTGTGGTAGTGGATCGACATGCCGAAGGCGCGCGCCCGCCGCGCCAGCGCCTGCCCGATGCGGCCCATGCCGAGGATGCCCAGCCGCTTGCCCTGGATGCGGTGGCCGAGCATCGTCGTCGGCCCCCAGCCCTTCCACTGGCCGGAGCGCACCAGCCGCTCGCCTTCCGCCACCCGGCGGCCGACCGCCAGCAGCAGGGCCATGGTCATGTCCGCCGTGTCTTCGGTCAGGACGCCCGGCGTGTTGGTGACGCTGATGCCGCGCTCCCGCGCCGCCTTCAGGTCGATGTGGTCGACGCCCGTCCCGAAGGAGGCGATGAGGCGGAGCTGCGGCCCGGCCTTCTCGATCACCTCGCGGTCGATGCGGTCGGTGACGGTGGGAACCAGCACGTCGGCCGCCTGCGCCACTTCGATGAGCTGCGCGTGGGTCAGGGGTTCGTCGTCGGAGTTCAGCCGTGCGTCGAACAGCTCCATCATCCGCGTCTCGATGACGTCGGGCAGTTTCCGCGTGACGACGACGAGCGGCTTCTTCTTTTCGGTCATAGACGGTGCCTCCCCCATTCCGGGCCGACGCTTGTCCTATCAAGCGGTTGGGAAGCTGTCCAGATGGCAGTGACGATTCGGCGCGGTGGCCGGCCTGATGAGCCGCCCCGCCATGTGACAAGAACCGATGCCGTGCGCCCGCCCGCGCCTTGCGCTTGCCCCCGGCGGCTACCCCTAATTATAGTGCGTCCGACTCAAATCCTTCCGATCTCCACAGCACGGGGCTGCCGGTGTTGCCGTTGCCGACGACGTCTGCCATCCGCCGCGCTCTCGCCGTTCTGGCGCTGGCCATCGCAGCCTTGGCGCCGGTCACGCCGTCCACAGCCGACGCGTCCGACGGCGCGCGGCGCGAGAAGGACCCGACCCACGCCTCGGGCCTGCCGATCCCCCGTTTCGTGTCGCTGCGCTCGGGCGAGGTGAACGCGCGCACCGGCCCCAACGTGCGCTACCCCATCGAATGGGTGTTCACCCGCAAGGAAATGCCGGTCGAGATCACCCAGGAGTTCGACACCTGGCGGCGCATCCGCGACTGGGAGGGCAGCGAGGGCTGGGTCCACCAGAGCATGCTGTCGGGCAAGCGCAGCATCGTCATCACCGGCGACATCCGCACCGTCCGCAAAGAGCCGCGCGGCGATGCCGCCGTCGTGGCCCGCGCCCAGCCGGGGGTGATCGGCTGGCTGCGCAAGTGCAAGGGCGAGTGGTGCGAGGTGGACCTGAAGGGCTATCGCGGCTGGATGAGCCGCGGTGAGTTCTGGGGCGCCTACAAGGACGAGACGTTCGAGTAACCGGCAAGCGTTGCCCCCACCCTTCCCACGGCTGGCGCCGCGGGCCCCTCCCCTCCCCCGCTTCGCAGGAGAGGGAGACAGTTCCCTCCCCTGCGAAGCGGGGGAGGGCTAGGGAGGGGGCAAGGGTCCCCTCTACCCGAAGTCCCCCGCAAGCTCCGCCCGCACCGCCTCCGGCACCACCGCCATGTGGCCGTAGCGGGAATGGCCGATGCCGAGGATCACTTCCGTCCCGGGGGTGCGGAAGGCGGCGATCTGCTCCGGCGTGAAGTCGAAATGCAGGAAATGGACGGCGGACGCCTTGCCGGCCTCGTTCGTGCGCTCCACGTCCTCCTCCGGCCGGCCGGGCACCGTGTGGCCGGCGAAGCGCAGAGTCACCGTGCGCTCCACACCGCCCAACCCGCCGAGCTCGGCGGCGCGGCGCGCCGGGTCGGCGATCTCGAACATCAGCGTGGCGACCAGTTCCGTCCCTTGCGGGATCAGGCCGTTGTAGGCGCGAAGCTCGCCGTCGATCTGCGCCTCGCCGCCCCGCTCGATGAACAGCATCTCGTGGACCTGCTGCCACATCGTCTCGTAATTCTCGAAATGGACGACGGCGCAGGGGCCGACCGCGACGCGGCGCCTCTTCTTCACGGCGACCAGGGCGCTGCGGCGGGCCGCGCGTTCGCGGGCGTAGCGGTCCAGGGGAAGGATGTCGGCGCGGGTGATTTCGGTCCGGCGCGCCGTCATGACGACAGCTGGTCCAGCATCCTCTGGAAGCGTCCGGCGTGGCTCCGCTCGGCCTTGGCCAGCGTCTCGAACCAGTCCGCGACCTCCTCGAAGCCTTCCTCGCGGGCGGTGCGGGCCATGCCCGGATACATGTCGGTGTATTCGTGGGTCTCGCCGGCGATGGCGGCCCTGAGGTTGCTCACCGTGTCGCCGATGGGCAGGCCGGTGATCGGGTCGCCGGCCTCCTCCAGGAATTCCAGATGGCCGTGGGCGTGGCCGGTTTCGCCTTCCGCCGTGGAGCGGAAGACGGCGGCGACCTCGTTGTGGCCTTCCACGTCGGCCTTCTGGGCGAAATAGAGATAGCGGCGGTTGGCCTGGCTCTCCCCCGCGAAGGCCGCCTTGAGGTTCTGCTCGGTCTTCGTGCCCTTCAGCGACATGGCGGCGTTCTCCAGACGGGGTTCTGTCCGGCCCGGCCGCGCGCGGGCGTGGGGCCTCCGGCGGCCGAGCCTCGGCTACGGCTTATGCCATTGCTCCCAAAACGCGTCAATGTTCCGGAAATTCCCCAGGGACCCGGTTGGACGACCGTTTTTTCCGTGACGCGGCCAGCGGCCGGCCGTCCCTCAGCGGTCCTCGCCCTGCTCCGCGCTCAGCCGGACGATCACGTCCACCCGCGCGATGCGCGTGCCCGGCGGGGCCGGCGGCAGATGCTGCACCACCACGTCGTCGCCGGGGATGTCCTCCAGCCGGCCCGTCCCTTCCAGGAAGAAATGGTGATGGTCGCTGGTGTTGGTGTCGAAGTAGGACTTGCCAGCCTCCACCACCACCTCGCGCAGCAGGCCGGCGGCGGTGAACTGGTTCAGCGTGTTGTAGACCGTGGCCAGCGACACCCGCAGGTCCGCCCCCATCGCCTCGGTGTGGAGTTGCTCGGCGGTGACGTGGCGGTGCTCCCCTTCGAACAGCAGGCGGGCCAGCCCCAGACGCTGGCGCGTCGGGCGGAAGCCGGCCGTCTGCAGGCGGTCGAGGGCGCGCTTGAAGGGTCGGGTGCCGGTCATCGTCGTCTGTTCGCCCAGGTTCAGGTCACAAAGTCAGAACGCGAAACGGACCGCGGCGATCCGCCGCAGCCCGCTCACTTTAGAACGATTTCAGGTCGGGGAGCAAGAGCCCCCGCAAAACCGCGGGCCGCCGGCGTCAGTAGCCGGTGGCGATCCGCTCGACCAGCTGCTTCACGGTCGGGATGAAGCCGTCCTTGTAGTACGGGTCCGACGCGAAGCGGAAGGCGTTGTGACCGGCGAACATGAGCTGGTTTTCGCAGTCGTCGGTGTGGCTGACCGCCTGCAGGGTCTTCTGGATGCAGTAGGAGCGCGGATCGGCGCGCTTGCCGTTCGTGCCTTCCTCGTTCTGCGCCCAGTTGGAGAAGTTGCAGGCCGACAGGCAGCCCATGCAGTCCACCTGGTCGCGGTGGATGCGCTCCGCCTGCTCCGGCGTGACGAAGATGACCGTGCTGTCCGGCGTCTTCAGGCCGCTGGTGAAGCCCTGGGACAGCCAGCCCTCGGCGCGGGCCTTGTCCGTCTCGGTCACATAGACCGGGCGGCCGCGCGGGCCCAGCGGCAGCTCGGCGGAATGCTCGCCCACCGGCTTGGGCAGATAGGCCACCTGACGCTCGGAGCGGGCCATCAGGTCCATCAGGAACGGGTTCTTGACGGCGGAGGAGTAGAACCCCGTCGGCGAGAAGCGGTTCAGGAAGACGTCGCCTTCCTTCAGCGTCAGCAGGCGCTGCTTCCAGGCGTTGGAGATCGGGCTCTCCTGCGTCAGCAGCGGGCGCGTGCCGAACTGGAAGGCCACCGGGCCGAGGTCGGGGTTGTCGATCCAGTCTTCCCAGTCCGACAGCCACCAGACGCCGCCCGCCATGACGATGGGGGTGTCGTTCAGGCCGAAGCTGTTCAGCATCTGGCGCAGCGCCAGGACGCGGGGGAACGGATCCTCCGGCTTCAGCGGGTCCTCGGAGTTGGACAGGCCGTTGTGGCCACCGGCCAGCCACGGGTCCTCGTAGACCACGCCGCCCAGATTCTCGCGGAACTTGTGATAGGCGCGCAGCCACAGGGCGCGGAAGGCGCGGGCCGAGGAGACGATGGGGTAGTAGTGCACGCCGTAGCGCACGGCGATCTCCGCCACGCGGTAGGGCATGCCGGCGCCGCAGGTGACGCCGTGGATCATGCCCTGCGAGCCTTCCAGCACGCCGTGCAGGATGTGCTCGGCGCCGCCCATCTCCCACAGGACGTTCATGTGGATGCGGCCCTGGCCGTTCGACGTCTCGTGCGCGATGCGGGCCTGCGCGATGCCGCCCTCGATGCCGAACTTGATCAGCTCGTCATGACGCTCGCGGCGGGTTTTGCCGTGATAGACCTGCGGCAGGAGATTCCCGTTCTCGTCGTAGCTGTCGGCGTTCACGCCCGAGAATGTGCCGATACCCCCGGCCGCCGACCAGGCGCCCGAGCTTTCCCCGTTGGAGACGGCAATTCCCTTGCCACCCTCGACGAGCGGCAGAACCTCCCGGCCAGACATCAGCAACGGCTTAAGCGCCTTCAACGAAACCTCCAAGACCATGAGAGCGCCCGCGCACGGGCGCCCGGACAGCGCGACCCGAAAGACGACGAAAAACGCCGCCGGGAGTCGTGCCCCCGACGGCCTGGCCGCCATGAGCGATCTATATATGAGGAAATTTCCGTGCGGACGAGCGGATTCGCGGTGTTAGAAAAAAATCTGTCACCGCGACAGTTCCCCAAACGTCAACCGGCGGTCCCAACGGCAACCGCTTCACAGCGGTGTCGGTTCGGCCAGTTCTACGGCGAGCCGGCCCGGCGCGTCGGTGAAGAGTCCGGTCACACCCCAGCCGAACAGCGTCCGCGCCCGCGCCGCGTCGTTGACCGTGTAGGCCAGCACCGGGCGCCCGGTGGCGCGGTAGGCAGCGACGCTCTCCGCCGTCTGACGATCCTGATGGACGTTCAGCGTGGCCGCGCCGATGCGGTCGGCGATGGCCGCCCAGTCGGCGGGCGGGTCCCACAGCAGGTAGCCGCGCGGAATCTCCGGCGCCCGGTCGCGCGCCACCTCCAGACAGGGCACCTCGAAACTGGACACCAGCAGGGGCAGGCCGGCGGGCCACAGCCGCGTCAGCAACTCCAGCGCAACGTCCGCCGTCGGCACCTCCTGGCCGGGATAGGGTTTGATCTCCAGATTCAGGCCCAGGCCCAACTTGCGGATCACGCCCAGCGCCTCCTCCAGGGTCGGCACCGTTTCGCTGGCGAAACGGGTGTCGAACCAGGAACCGGCGTCCAGCGCCTTCAGCTCCGCCAGGGTCAGGTCCGGCACCGGCCCGGCGCCGTTGGTGGTGCGCTCCAGCGTGTCGTCGTGGATCAGCACCGGCACACGGTCGCGGGTGAGCATCACGTCGACCTCGACCCAGGCGGCGCCCTGGCGGGCGGCCTCGCGCAGGCTGGCGAGGGTGTTTTCCGGCGCGCTTTCCTTGGCGCCGCGGTGGCCGATCAGGCGGGGAAGAGTCGACAGCATGGGTCCTGCGGGAGTAAGAGCGGGCCTCTCATACTAGGCGCAAAGCGGCGGATCGGGAACGAGCGATGAAGGCAGCCCACAGCGTGACCGATCTGGTGGCCGCCGGGCTGATGACGCCCGCGGCGGGCGAGGCCGTGGCCACCGTGGCCGACCGCTACGCCATCGCCCTGACCCCGTACCTGCTGGAAACGCTGGCGAACGCCGCGCCCGGCGATCCCCTGTACGCGCAGTACGTCCCCACTCCGGAAGAGGCGTACACCGCCCCGGAGGAGCGCGAGGACCCCATCGGCGACGTGGTGCGCAGCCCGGTCAAGGGCATCGTCCACCGCTACCCCGACCGGGTCCTGCTGAAGCCGCTGCACGCCTGCGCGGTCTATTGCCGTTTCTGCTTCCGCCGGGAAATGGTCGGTCCGGGCGGCGAGGCCCTGTCGCCCGAGGAGCTGGACGCCGCCCTGGCGTACGTGCGTACGCACCCGGAGGTGTGGGAGGTGGTGGTGACCGGCGGCGATCCCCTTCTGCTGTCGCCGCGGCGCCTCTCCCACATCGTCCGCAGCCTGTCGGACATCCCGCATGTCGGGGTGGTCCGGCTGCACACCCGCATCCCCGTCGCCGACCCGGCGCGCGTCACCGCGGAGTTGGTCGAGGCGCTGAAGGCGCCGGAGCTGGCGACCTGGATGGCCATCCACGTCAACCACGCCGACGAATTGACGGAGCCGGCGCGCGGCGCCATCGCCCGTCTGGCCGACGCCGGCATTCCCCTGCTGGGCCAGACGGTGCTGCTGAAGGGCATCAACGACGACGCGACGGCTCTGGAGGCGCTGTTCCGGGGCTTGGTGCGCAACCGGATCAAACCCTATTACCTGCACCATCCCGACCTCGCCGCCGGCACCAGCCATTTCCGCCCGACCCTGGCCGAGGGGCAGGCGCTGGTGAAGGGATTGCGCGGGCGCGTCTCCGGCCTCTGCCAGCCGACCTATGTGCTGGACATCCCCGGCGGGCACGGCAAGGCTCCCGCCGCACCGGGCTGGGTGCGGCCCGATGGCGAGGGCGGCTATCTCGCGGAGGACTTCACCGGGGCAACGCACCGCTACCGCGGCTGATCAGCGCGTCCCCAGCCCCGGCCCCAACCCGAACAGCGGGTCCGGGTTGAGAACCACGCCATGGACGGCGACGATGGAGGCGAAGCCGGTCCACAGCACCAGCGGCAGCCAGCTCGCCGCGATGGCGCGGTCGTCCGGCCAGACCAGCAGCACGCAGGTCGAGGCGATGATGAAGTAGGCGATGGTCCAGGCCGCCGCCAGGATCGGGCTGCCCATCGTGAAATAGGCGAATCCGAAGCTGGCGTAGAGCAGCCACAGCGCTCCCTGCATCCCGATCAACGCCGGGCGCCAGCGGATCGGCCAGGGCGCGTTCAGCATCCGCACGCAACCCCAGAGCTGGATCAGGCTGATGCTGAACCAGACGACGGGAAAGGCCCAGCCCGGCGGCTGCAGCGGCGAGGGCTGGTAGCCGGGAAACGGCTCCCCGCCCCGCTCGAACACGCCATAGGTGTTGGTGAGCAGCCAGAAGACCAGAGCCTGCCACCAATACACCCGGAAGGGCAGCGGGCCGGTGTCGGTTGCGGGTTCCGTCGGGACGAAGGAGCGGTGGTTCATGCCTTAGGAAATGGCACGGCTCCGCTTGCGGTCAAGCGCATGGATGACGCATCCGGCGGAGCGCCGGAACAGCCGAGCCTCCTCGCTGGTTTTCCTCTCGCAATGCGTCGGGGGAGGATCGGGCGATGCGGTGGCAGGACGGTCGCGAGAGCGAGAATGTCGAGGACCGGCGCGGCGCGCCCGGAAGCGGCGGGTTCCGCACGGGCGGAATCGGCATCCCCATCGGGCGCGGCGGCATCGGGATCGGCGGGCTGGCGGTGATCGTGGTGGTCTCGCTCCTGCTCGGCATCAACCCGCTGGACCTGCTGCAGGGCACCGTCCCGCAGGAGCAAGCCCGCAACGAGCAAACCGACGCCCCGCGCGGCGGTGGGGATGACGAGTTGAAGCGCTTCGTCTCCGTCGTCCTCGCCGACACCGAGGACACTTGGACCGCCCAGTTCCAGCAGATGGGCCGGACCTACCAGGACCCGGCGCTGGTGCTGTTCTCCGGCACGGTGGATTCCGGCTGTGGCTTCGCCCAGGCGGCCATGGGGCCCTTCTACTGCCCGCAAGACCGCAAGGTGTACATCGACCTCAGCTTCTACCGCGATCTGCGCGACCGCTTCCGCGCGCCGGGCGACTTCGCCCAGGCCTATGTGATCGCCCATGAGGTCGGCCACCATGTGCAGAACCTGCTGGGCATCTCCGACCGGGTGCAGCAGGCCCAGCGGCAGGCCGGCTCCCAGGCCGACGCCAACGGGCTGTCGGTGCGGCTGGAACTTCAGGCCGACTGCTTCGCCGGGCTGTGGGCCAACCACGCCAACCGCGAGCGCCAGATCATCGAGCCCGGCGACGTCGAGGAGGCTCTGACGGCGGCGAGCGCCATCGGCGACGATCGTCTGCAGCGCCAGTCGCGCGGCACCGTGGCCCCCGACAGCTTCACCCACGGCAGCTCGGCCCAGCGGGTGCGCTGGTTCCGCACCGGTCTGGAGAGCGGTCAGATGAAGGCCTGCGACACCTTCGGGACGGAGCGGCTGTAGGCGTTCGCCACCAGTCACCCGACGTCGGACAGCGACGCGGGCAGGCGTGAGCGCACCGGCTGGCGCCGGTCGATCACCTCGGTGACGGCTCCCGTCGAGTCACGCCTGATTTCGGCCAGAAGCACGCCGTTTTCCGGTGCGGCGTCCTCGCCGATCCGCAGGGAGGCCGCCAGATCCATCGTGGTTCCATCCCGGCTGACCGACGGCGCGTCAGGCCAGAACAGGTGAACGTAGCAGGAGGCGGATGAGCCGCCGGGTACGGTCAGGATTGCGCCGTCGCCGGGCAACACCATAAAGCGGCCGGCGGCGTCGAAGCCCGCACCGCATCCCACCGTCAGGCGATCGCCGCCGGTGTGAACGACCGCCAGCCCTTCCAGCACGCCGGGCGTGTAGAGCATGCGGTTCTGCAAGGCGTTCCAATTCAGGAAGAACCGCTGTTCGAGCGTCATCAGGTCGCTCGTCAGGAACATGCCATTGCCGTAGTGCAGACAGCGGGTGGCGTCGGCGGGAATGGAAACGGGCATCGCGGTTCACCGGGGCCGTGGGACAGGGTGCGTTGATCGTAGGACAACGCAAGCCCGGAACGAAGAACAACGGCAGCGGGTGAACGCGTCCCCCTGGTCGCGTGAAAGACAGCGGCGAGGAGGGTTGGAGGGAGGCTGTCGCCCCCTCCCCGACCCTCCCCCGCTCGCGCGGGAGAGGGAGAAAAGGACCCCGCTTATCAGGCGGCGGGGCCGTCCTTCTTGGTCAGGTCTTCGCCGGTGGCCTGGTCGACCTGCTTCATCGACAGCTTGACCTTGCCGCGGTCGTCGAAGCCGATGACCTTCACCTTCACCGAGTCACCCTGCGACACCACGTCCGACACCTTGCCGACGCGCTGCTGCGCCAGCTCGGAGATGTGGACGAGGCCGTCGCGCGAGCCCAGGAAGTTCACGAAGGCGCCGAAATCGACGACCTTCACGACCTTGCCGGTGTAGACCACGTTCATTTCCGGCTCGGCGACGATGCCCTTGATCCAGTCGATGGCGGCCTGGGCGGCCTTGGTGTCCACCGCGGCGACCTTCACCGTGCCGTCGTCCTCGATGTCGATCTTGGCGCCGGTCTGCTCCACGATCTCGCGGATCACCTTGCCGCCGGAGCCGATCACGTCGCGGATCTTCTCCTTCGGGATGTTGATCACGGTGATGCGCGGGGCGTTCTCGTTCACCGCCTCGCGGGCGCCGGTCAGGGCCTTGGACATCTCGCCCAGGATGTGCAGGCGGCCGTCCTTGGCCTGGCCCAGGGCGATCTTCATGATCTCCTCGGTGATCGAGGTGATCTTGATGTCCATCTGGAGCGCGGTGATGCCCGCGTCGGTGCCGGCCACCTTGAAGTCCATGTCGCCCAGGTGATCCTCGTCACCCAGGATGTCCGACAGGACCGCGAAGCCGTCGTCTTCCTTGATCAGGCCCATGGCGATGCCGGCCACCGGGCGCGCCAGCGGAGCGCCGGCGTCCATCAGCGACAGCGAGGTGCCGCACACCGTCGCCATCGACGAGGAGCCGTTGGACTCGGTCACTTCCGACACCACGCGGAGCGTGTAGGGGAAGTCTTCCTTCTTCGGCAGCAGCGGGTGGATGGCGCGCCACGCCAGCTTGCCGTGGCCGATCTCGCGGCGGCCCGGCGAGCCCATGCGGCCGGCCTCGCCCACCGAGTACGGAGGGAAGTTGTAGTGGAGCATGAAATGCTCGCGGTACTCGCCCTGCAGCGCGTCGATGATCTGCTCGTCCTGGCTGGTGCCCAGCGTGGTGACGACCAGCGCCTGCGTCTCGCCGCGGGTGAACAGCGCCGAACCGTGGGCGCGCGGCAGCACGCCGACCTCCGACACGATCGGGCGGACCGTCTTGGTGTCGCGGCCGTCGATGCGGCGGCCGGTCTTCAGGACGGCGCCGCGCAGGATGTCGGCCTCCAGCTCCTTGAACTCGGTCACGATGGCCTGGGTCTCATGGGCCTCGGCCAGAGCCTCCAGCGCCTTCGCCTTGGCGGCGCCGATCTTCTCGTAGCGGACCTGCTTCACCGTCTCGGTGTAGGCGGCCTCGACGTCGGCGCCGACGGTCGCGCGCAGCTTCGCCTTCAGGGCGGCGCGGTCGTAGGCCGGCTCCGGCAGGTCCCACGGCTCCTTGGCGCACTCTTCGGCGAGATCGATGATGGCGTCGATGACCGGCTGGAAACCGCTGTGGCCGAACATCACGGCGCCCAGCATGACCTCCTCGGACAGCTCCTTGGCTTCCGATTCGACCATCAGCACGCCGTCCTGGGTGCCGGCGACCACGAGGTCGAGCGCGGAACCGTCAACGGAGTCCATGGTCGGGTTCAGCACATACTGGCCGTCGACGTAGCCGACGCGGGCGGCGCCGATCGGACCGAGGAACGGGATGCCGGAGATCGTCAGTGCGGCCGAGGTGCCGACCATCGCGACGATGTCCGGATCGTTCTCCAGATCGTGGCTCAGCACGGTGCAGATGACCTGCGTCTCGTTGCGGAAGCCATCGGCGAACAGCGGACGGATGGGGCGGTCGATCAGGCGGCTGACCAGCGTCTCCTTCTCCGTCGGGCGGCCTTCACGCTTGAAGAAGCCGCCGGGAATCTTGCCGGCTGCGAAGGACTTTTCCTGGTAATTGACCGTCAGCGGAAAGAAATCGACGCCCGGCTTCGGCGACTTGGCGCCGACGACCGTGCAGAGGACCGTGGTCTCACCATAGGTGACCAGCACCGCGCCGTCGGCCTGACGAGCGATCTTGCCCGTCTCGAACGTCAGCTTGCGTCCACCCCATTCGATTTCTTTGCGGAAAACTTTGAACATGGATTCTTCCTTCCATCCGACACCTAGGCCCGCCGGATTGCTGGCCTAAGCCGGGGTCATCGGTCGTCGGACCCCGCATGTGAAAACCCAACAAAGGGCAAAACCCGAAAAGGGCTAAAAAAACAAACGGCCGGTCCCGGAAGGTCCGGGCCGGCCGTCTGACTAGAACATACCTTCGCGAACAACCAAACGCCCCGACCGGCGCGACACTTCCCGGTGCACCGAAGGACGGTGCGGCGGATCGAGCGCGGATCGGGACGGATGTTCGGTCACCAGGACGGACGCCTTTTGAAAATCAGCGACGCAGGCCCAGACGCTCGATGAGCGTGGCGTAGCGGCTGTTGTCCTTCTTCTTGAGATAATCGAGAAGACGGCGGCGCTGGCCGACCATCACCAGCAGACCACGGCGGGAGTGGAAGTCCTTCTTGTGGCCCTGCAGGTGCTCGGTCAGGTTCCGGATGCGCTCGGACAGGATCGCGACCTGGACCTCGGGCGAACCGGTGTCGTTGGTGCCGCGCGAATAGTCCTTAATGAGTTCCTGCTTGCGATCGGGCGTGATCGACATCGGGGTCTCCATCGTTCATAGGTTGAGAACGCGCACCGGACGGACCTCCGCCCCCTCCACGCGCGCCAGCGCCACCGGCTTGCCGCCGAAAAGCGCAATGACGGTGCCATCCCCACCAACATCGCCGCGCAGCGCCGTGAGGCGTTCGCGGTCCTGCCGGGTGAGGAGTGCCACCGTCTGGCCGTGCTTCAGTCGGTGCGCTTCCACATCCGTCAGGGCCAGCGCCGGGATGTCGTCCAGCGCGGTCTCGATCGGAAGCAGAAGTCTTTCGACCGCGGCACCTTGCTCCATCGCGGTCAGATCGTCCAGGGAAATCGCCCCGTCCAGCGTGAAGGACCCCACGCGCAGGCGTCGCAAATCGCGGATGTGCCCCACCGTCCCCAACCGTTCGGCGAGGTCACGGGCGATGGAGCGGACGTAGGTGCCCTTGCCGCAATCGACCTCCAGCACCGCGTGGTCGGCGTCCGGAACCTCGATCAGCTCCAGCCGGTCGATGCGCACGGTGCGCGGGGCGATGTCCACCACCTCGCCCTCGCGCGCCATGTCGTAGGCGCGCTCGCCGTTGATCTTCAGCGCGCAGTATTGTGGCGGGATCTGCTCGACGAAACCCAGAAAGCCGGGCAGAGCGGCGCGGATCGCCTCGGCGTCGGGACGCACCGCGGAGGTCTCCACCGCCGTTCCCTCACGGTCGTCGGTCGTGGTGCGGGCGCCCCAGGCCACCGTGAAGCGATAGGTCTTCTCGCCGTCCATGGCGTAGGAGACGGTCTTGGTCGCCTCGCCCAGCGCGATCGGCAGAATGCCGGTGGCGATGGGGTCCAGCGTGCCGCCGTGTCCGGCCTTCTCCGCGTTGAGATGGCGGCGCACCTTGGACAGCGCCTGGGTCGAGGTCATCCCCGCCGGCTTGTCCAGCACGATCCAGCCGTGGATCGGCTCGCCCTTGCGCTTACGAGCCACGGCGCCCCTCGTCCCCGCCGCCGTTGCCCTCATCCTCGTCGTCGTCCTTGTCGTCGTCGTCCTCGTCGTCGATGTCCTCATCGTCGTCGAGATCGTCCGTCTCGGTCTCGTCCTCCTCGTCCCAGCCGTCGTCCTCGTCGTCATGGTCGTCGTCGCCGTTCACACGGTCGGCGAGCGAGCGGTAGCCGACGTCGCGGGCGACCGCCGGGCTGTGCAGGATGTCGTCGATGCGACCGGCGTAGTCGAAGGAGGTGTCGGCCTCGAAACTCAGCGTCGGGGCGTGGCGCAGGTTGATGGCCCGGGCGACCTGGCCGCGCAGGAAGGGGGCGGCACGCCGCAGGGCCGACAGCGTCTCGTCCATCGGGCCGCCGCCCAGCGGCGTGACGAAGGCGGTGGCGTTGCGCAGGTCCGGGCTGATCCGCACCTCGGTCACCGTGACGTTCAGTTCCGCCAGTTCGGGGTCGTGGAAGTCGCCGCGCCGGAACAAGTCCGCCAGAGCATGGCGGATTTCCTCGCCGATACGGAGCTGGCGCTGGGACGGCGGCTTTCCGGCCAGGTCGTGTTTCTTTCTCATGCTGTCGATCCCGAATGCGGTGCGGGAGGGATCGCTCCCTCCGCGAAAACGCGACAAGGGCGCACGGGCGCCCTTGTCATCTGCAACGTCGTCTGTGACCGGTCCGTGAGCCGGGGTGCGGCGGCGGGCTTACAGCTCGCGCGCCACCTCCTCGATCTCAAAGGCCTCGATGATGTCGCCGGCCAGGATGTTGTCGTAGTTCTCGAAGGCCATGCCGCACTCGTAACCCTCGCGCACTTCCTTGACCTCGTCCTTGAAGCGCTTGAGCGTCTTGAGCGTGCCCTCGTGGATGACGACGTTGTCGCGCAGCAGGCGGCAACCGGCGCCGCGCTTGACGGTGCCCTGCGTGACCATACAACCGGCGACCTTGCCGACCTTGGTGATGTTGAACACCTCGCGGATCTCGGCGTAGCCGATGAAACGCTCGCGCAGGGTCGGCGACAGCATGCCGGTCAGCGCCGCCTTCACGTCATCGATCACGTTGTAGATGATCGAGTAGTAGCGGATCTCGACGCTGTCGCGCTTGGCCATGTCGCGGGCCTGCGGGTTGGCGCGGACGTTGAAGCCGATGACCATCGCGTTGGAGGCGTTCGCCAGCGTGATGTCGGACTCGTTGATCGCACCCACCGACGCGTGCAGCACGCGGACCTTGACCTCGGTGTTCTCCGCCGTGAGCTTCTCCAGGGCGTTGGAGATCGCTTCGATGGAGCCCTGCACGTCGCCCTTGATGACGACCGGCAGTTCCTTGGCCTCGCCGGCCTGGATGCGGCTGAACATGTCCTGCAGCGAGCCGCGGGCCGACGCCGCGTTGGCGGCTTCGCGCTTCTTGCGCTGGCGGAACTCGGCGATCTCACGGGCGCGGGCTTCCGACTCGACGACGGTGAAGTCGTCGCCGGCGAGCGGCGTGCCGTTGAGACCGAGCACCTCGACCGGGCTGGCCGGGGCGGCCTGCTCGACGCTCTGGCCGCGGTCGTTGACCAGGGCGCGGACGCGGCCCCATTCCGACCCGGTGACGAAGACGTCGCCGACCTTCAGCGTGCCGCGCTGGACCAGCACGGTGGCGACCGAACCGCGGCCGCGCTCCAGCTTGGCCTCGACCACGACGCCCTCGGCGGTGCGGCCCGGGTTGGCCTTCAGCTCCAGGATTTCCGCCTGCAGGAGGATGGCCTCCTCCAGCTTGTCCAGGTTGTGCTTGGCCTTGGCCGACACTTCCACGGTCTGGATGTCGCCGCCCAGCTCTTCCACGACCAGCTCGTGCTGGAGCAGTTCCTGGCGGACACGGTCCGGCTTGGCGTCGGGCAGGTCGATCTTGTTGATGGCGACGATGATCGGAACCTTCGCGGCCTTGGCGTGATGGATCGCCTCGATCGTCTGCGGCATGACGCCGTCGTTCGCCGCCACGACCAGCACCACCACGTCCGTGACGTTGGCGCCGCGGGCGCGCATCTCGGTGAAGGCGGCGTGGCCCGGCGTGTCGATGAAGGTGATCTTCGCACCCGACTCCAGCTGCACCTGATAGGCGCCGATGTGCTGGGTGATGCCGCCGGCCTCGCGGCTGACCACGTCGGTCTGGCGCAGGGCGTCGAGCAGCGAGGTCTTGCCGTGGTCGACGTGGCCCATGATCGTGACGACCGGGGGACGCGGCACCAGGGCCGTTTCCGCATCGTCGTTGAGGCGCAGGCCGACCTCGACGTCCGCCTCCGACACGCGGCGCACGCGGTGGCCGAACTCGGCGATGATCAGTTCCGCCGTGTCGGCGTCGATCGTCTGGTTGATGGTGGCCATCACGCCCATGCGCATGAGCTGCTTGATCACGTCGGCGCCGCGTTCCGCCATGCGGTTCGCCAGCTCCTGGACGGTGATGACCTCGGGCAGCACGACGTCGCGGGTCACTTTCTGCGTCTCCTGACGGCTCATCTGACGGAGCCGCTCGCGCTCACGGGCACGGCGGACGGCGGCCAGCGAGCGCGTGCGCTCACCACCCTCGTCGCTCAGCGCCTGCGAGACGGTCATCTTGGAGCCCTTGCGGCGGTCGGCGCCCGGAGCGGCCTTGCGGACCGGAGCCGGAGCCGGAGCCTTCTTGTTCCCGGGCTTGCCGCGGCGGTCGTCCTCTTCCTCGCCGAAGCGGGGAGCGGCCGGAGCGCCCGGACCACGGGCGGCCGGAGCCTCCGTGGTGGCCGCGGTGCGCGCACCGGCGCCACCGGCGGCCGGACGGGCGCCGGCGCCCTGCGGACGGGCCGGTTCGCTGTCCTTGCGCTTGGCCTCGTCGGCCTCCTTGCGCTTGGCTTCCTCTTCCTGGCGGCGACGCTCGGCCTCCTGGGCCTTAGCGCGCTCCGCCTCCTCGATGCCGCGCAGCTCGGCCAGCTCGCGCTGGCGCAGAGTCTCGGCGTCGAGAATCTCCGGCTCCGCCTCGACCACCGGGGCCGGCTGGGAGGCCGCCTCCTCGGCGGCGCGGGCGGCAGCCTCGGCGGCCAGGACGGCGGCCTCGGCCTCCTCCTCGGCGCGGCGGCGGTTGTCTTCAGCCGCCCCCTGCAGGGCGCGGATGCGCGCCTCGCGTTCCTGGTTGGTCAGTTGACGGACGGCGCCGCCGCCACCGCCACGCTGGCGCTGGCCCGGCCCACCCCGGACGGGGATGCCCTGGGCGGCCTGACGCGCGGCGGCGCCGCCGTCGGCCACGCCCGGCAGGGCGCCCTTCTCCACGGCCCGCTTACGCTTGACCTCCACGGTCACGGGCTTCGACCGGCCATGGGAGAAGCTCTGCCGGACCTGGGTCTCGACCGGCTTCTTCAGCTCCAGCTTCCCTTTGCCGGAGCCGGAGAGGTGCAAGACTTTCTTTTGGTCCTGGTCGTTGCTGTCGGTCATCGGTTCCCGAATGGTCAGACGTTGCTTACGTGGCCGGCCGGCGCGGAGCCGGCGACAAAGCCTTTGATACCCTTGAGACGCGCGGAGTCGCGTGCCAATCCCTTGGCCAGCTTCCCGCGCGCCACCACCGCGTGCACGGCGTTTTCCCGTCCCAAGGCCGCGGCCATCGCCGCGGCGTCGAACAGGTCCACGACCGGCATATCCGGCGCCAGCGCTGTGATCTTGCCCCGCTGGTCGGGCGAACCGTCGCTGGCCTCGACCAGCAGATAGGGCGGTCCGGCGCGTCCGACCTGATTGGTCTTCAGCGCCTCGCGCACCTTTTCGTATCCGGCCAGAGCCTGCCCGGCCCGGCGTGCCAGCCCGAAGGCATCCAGGCACCGCCGTTCCAGCAGCTTCTCCAACCGTTCCACCAGATCGGGCGGGACGCGCACCGCGCGCCGCGCCGCCTTGGCGAACATGTTCTTGGCAATGGCCTTCGTGAAGGCCGCCTTGTCCCCCGACAGCCAGAGGCCGCGGCCCGGAAGCCGTTCCTCCAGATCGGGCACGATCTCGCCGTCGGGTGATACCACGAAACGGATCATGCCGTCTTTCGGTTGCACGGTTCCGGTGGCGATGCAGCGGCGCAGCGGGCCTTTTTCCAGGTCCGCCGGCAGCAGCGCCTCCCCTTCGGCCGCGAGGCCGTCCGGTTCACCGTCCGCCGGAGTCTGTTCGTTCCTGTCGCTCAGCCCAACCATCCGTACCGTTTGTGCGTCCTAAGTCCCGGCTCAGCTCTGCGCCGCCTGGTCGTCCGCCGAGGGTTGCGCCGGGGTGGGCGCGCCTTCCTCGCCGTCGAACCAGTGGGCACGGGCGGCCATGATGATCTCGTTGGCCTCGTCTTCCGTCGGGGCCTCCTTGCCGAGAATGTCGCGCAGCTCGTCCGCGGCGAGATCGGCGAGGTCGTCCATCGTCTTCACGCCGTTCTCACCCAGCTTGACCAGCAGGGTGGGGCTGAAGCCGGTGACTTCCGCCACCGCGTCCTCGACGCCGAGCGCTTGGCGCTTCTCGGTCATGCGGACGTCCTGCTCGTCGAGGAAGTTCAGGGCGCGCTGCTTCAGCTCTTCCGCCACGTCCTCGTCGAAGCCCTCGATCTCGGCCAGCTCCTCGGTCTCGACGTAGGCGATCTCCTCCACCGTGGTGAAGCCTTCGGCGACCAGGAGATGGGCGATCACGTCGTCCACGTCCAGCGCTTCCATGAAGAGCTGCGAGCGGGTGCGGAATTCGTCCGAGCGGCGCTCCGACTCCTCCTGCTCGGTCAGGATGTCGATGTCCCAGCCGGTGAGCTGGGTGGCAAGCCGCACGTTCTGGCCGCGGCGGCCGATGGCCAGCGACAGCTGGTCGTCGGGCACCACCACCTCGATGCGGCTGTTGTCCTCGTCCATCACGACCTTGGCGACCTCGGCCGGGGCCAGGGCGTTGACGATGAAGGTCGCCGGCTCCTGGTTCCACTGGATGATGTCGATCTTCTCGCCCTGCAGCTCGCCGACGACCGCCTGGACGCGGCTGCCGCGCATGCCGACGCAGGCGCCGACCGGGTCGATGGAGCTGTCGTTGCTGATCACCGCGATCTTGGCGCGGGAGCCCGGGTCGCGGGCGACCGCCTTGATCTCGATGATGCCGTCGTAGATCTCCGGCACTTCCTGGGCGAACAGCTTCGCCATGAACATCGGATGGGTGCGCGACAGGAAGATCTGCGGGCCGCGCGCTTCCTCGCGCACGTCGAAGATGTAGGCGCGCACGCGGTCGCCGTTCTTGAAGTGCTCGCGCGGCAGCAGCTCGTCGCGGCGCAGGATCGCTTCGGCGCGGCCCAGATCGACGGTGACGTTGCCGTACTCGACGCGCTTGACCAGACCGTTGACGATCTCGCCGGTGCGGTCCTTGTATTCGTTGAACTGGCGCTTGCGCTCCGCGTCGCGGACCTTCTGGACAATGACCTGCTTGGCCGTCTGGGCGGCGATGCGGCCGAAGTCGATGGGCGGCAGCGGATCGACCAGGAAGTCGCCGAGCTGGGCGCCGGGCTTGCGGCGCTGGGCGTAGGCGAGGGTCACCTGGGTCGCCTCGTTCTCCACCGCCTCGACCACCTCAAGGTGGCGGGTCAGGTGGATGTCGCCCGTCTTGCGGTCGATGCGGGCGCGGATGTCGTGCTCGTGGCCGTACTTGGAGCGCCCGGCCTTCTGAATCGCCTGCTCCATCGCCTCCAGGACCTCGTCCCGGTCGATGTTCTTTTCGCGGGCAACCGCGTCAGCGACTTGCAGCAGTTCCATCCGTCACACTTCCTGGACTGGCGTTTGTTCTTCGAGTGAAGCCCGGAGCGGCCGTCAACCCTGGCCCTGGCTGGCGCGGATCAGTTCATCCGTCAAAACCAGCTTGGCGCGCAGGATGTTGTCGAACTCCAGCCGGGCGGCTCCCTGTTCCGATTCGATGCACACGAGGCCGTCGTCGACGCCCTTCAGCATGCCCTTGAAGCGCTTGCGGCCATCGACGGCGAGCCGGGTCTCCAGCTTGGCCTCGAAACCGGCGAAACGCTCGAAATCCTTCAGACGGGTCAGCGGCCGGTCGATGCCGGGCGAGCTGACCTCCAGCGTGTAGGCGCTCTTGATCGGATCTTCAACGTCGAGCACCGCGGAGATCGCGCGGCTGATGTCGGCGCAGTCTTCGACCGTCATGGGCGCGCCGTCGGCGCGTTCCGCCATGACCTGCAGAACCATGCGCTGCCCACCGGTCAACTGCACACGCACGAGTTCGTAGCCCATGGCCTCGACCGACGGCGTGATGATCTGCTCGATACGACCGGTTGCTTCCATTCCACCTGACCCGCCCCCGCGGTCTCCCCTGGCACAGCGCCCTGGGACCAACACGGGGATTCCATACGCTGATAAAAAAATAAGTGGGCCAAGGCCCACCCGCAAAGCGTCCCGCCGGCCCGGTTTCCCGAGCCGCCGATCCGTATGGGTTCATGCGGTGAATATAGACATTCCGGAGCAGGCCGCAAGCGCTTTTCCGCAAGGTCCTATGCCCGGGGCTTGGTGAGCGGCTTCGGCCGGGGTAGCGTCACGCCCTCGGCGGCCGCCACACCGCCCGGAAAACACTCTCGAAAACGGAGTCCGCCATGATCCTTGAAACCGCCCTCCTGACCGTCAGGCCCGGCCAGGGCGCGGCCTTCGAACGGGCGATGGCCGAGGCTCAGCCCTTGATCGCCGCGACTCCGGGTTTCCTCGGGCTGGAGCTGCGCCCCTGCCTGGAGGCGCCGGACCGCTATCTTCTGCTCGTTCGCTGGGAGCGGCTGGAGGACCACACCGAAGGTTTCCGGGGATCCGACCGCTACGCCCGATGGAAGGCCCTGCTCCACCACTTCTATGACCCGTTCCCGGTGGTGGAGCATTACGGCGCGCCGCTGGTGTCTACCCCCGCGCCTTCCGTATGAAGCGCATGAAGACCGGCTTGCGCCCGGCCTCGATGGCCTTCTCCTCATAGCGGGTGGCCGGCCAGTCCGCAATGCGGTGGCGCCAGTCGGACGGGCCGCGGGCGGTCCATTCGAAATCGGGGTGGCGAACCGTGTGCTCCAGCATCCAGCGCACCAGCCCCATGTCGTCGCTGGCCAGACGCAGCTCCGCCCCGTCCTTCAGCACGCGCGCGAGGCGCGGCAGGTTGTCCGGGCCGATGAAGCGGCGCTCCCAGTGGCGCTTCTTCGGCCAGGGATCGGCGAACAGCACGAAGGCGCGCCCGATGGAGGCGTCCGGCAGGGCGTCGAGCAGCGGACGGGCGTCGTCCGGCAGGATGCGGACGTTGTCCTGAACCTTCTCGTCGTCGACCAGCTTGAGCAGGCCGGCCACGCCGTTGATGAAGGGTTCGGCGCCGATCACGCCCACGTCGCGGTTGTTCGCCGCCTGCCACGCCATGTGGTGGCCGCTGCCGAAGCCCACCTCCAGCCAGATGTCGCGCATCGGGGCGGCGAACAGGGCGTGGGGATCGATGCGGTCGCCCGGCTGCGGCACCGGGATTTCCAGTGACGGCAGGAGCCCGTCGAGCAGCTCGGTCTTGCGCTTGCGGAGCGGGCGCCCCTTGCGCCGCCCGTAGAGCCTCTTGGACGAGTCCAGGAAGGAGTCGGTCATCGTGACAACAGGGTCCCAAAACAAGTGCAGGGGCCGCATGGCCCCTGCATCCCGGACGGACGGGTCCGGTCTTGGAAGAAGCCGCTCTTAGAAGAAAGCGGCGCGCAGGTCGTTGACGAGGTCGGTCTTCTCCCAGGAGAAGCCGCCGTCGGCCTCGGCATCGCGGCCGAAATGGCCGTAGGCGGCGGTGCGCGCGTAGACCGGACGGTTCAGGCCCAGATGCGTGCGGATGCCGCGCGGGGAGAGGTCCACCAGCTTCTGCAGGACCTCCGACAGCCGGTCCTCGTCCACCGTGCCGGTGCCGTGGGTGTCGACATAGACCGACAGCGGCTTCGACACGCCGATGGCGTAGGAGAGCTGGATCGTGCAGCGCTCGGCCAGGCCGGCGGCGACCACGTTCTTGGCGAGGTAGCGCGCGGCGTAGGCGGCCGAGCGGTCGACCTTGGTCGGGTCCTTGCCGGAGAAGGCACCGCCGCCGTGCGGGGCGGCACCGCCGTAGGTGTCCACGATGATCTTGCGGCCGGTCAGGCCGGCGTCGCCGTCCGGACCGCCGATGACGAAGCGGCCGGTCGGGTTGACGTAGAAGTTCGCCTCGTCGCACATCCAGCCCGCCGGCAGGCAGTTGAGGACGTGCGGACGGACGATCTCGCGCACCTCCTCCTGGGTCAGGCCGTCGGCGTGCTGGGTGGAGACCACCACCGCGGTGGCGCGCACCGGCTTGCCGTTCTCGTACTGCAGCGTCACCTGGCTCTTGGCGTCGGGACCGAGCTGCGGGGCGGCGCCGGAGTGGCGCGCCTCGGCCAGCGACTTCAGAATGGCGTGGCTGTAGTAGATCGGCGCCGGCATCAGGGCCGGGGTCTCGTTGCAGGCGTAGCCGAACATGATGCCCTGGTCGCCGGCGCCCTCGTCCTTCTCACCGGCGGCGTCGACGCCGACCGCGATGTCGGCGGACTGGGAGTGGACGAAGCACTTGACGTCCATCTTCTCCCAATGGAAGCCGTCCTGCTCGTAACCGATGTCCTTCACCGCGGCGCGGGCGACCTGGACCAGCATGTCGGGGGTGATGCTCTCGGGCCCACGCACCTCACCGGCCAGAACGATCTGGTTGGTGGTCGCCAGCGTCTCCACCGCCACGCGGGCGTAGGGGTCGTGCGACAGGTACAGATCGACGATCGCATCGGAGATGCGGTCGCACACCTTGTCCGGATGGCCTTCGGACACGGACTCGCTGGTGAACACGTAGTTGAGCTTGGCCACGACGAACCTCGGCAATGGGCGGGGGCTATTCAACAAAAGTTTTTTGGGAGACCGGCGCAGCACCCACGGAAAGCCAGTCGTTTGCCGTATGTGGCAAGGTTTGCGTTTCAGGTCAAGCGATCTCCCCGCGGTTGGAGGAGTCGGGGGGAAATTCCCCTTAGAAACGACATCGGGGAACGGGCCGGTTGGCCGCGTTCCCCAATCATCCTGCCGTCCGGATTGCTTCCGGTTGTTCGGCTCGCGTCTCTGAAGCGTTTATTCGGCCGCTTCGACCATGCCGGAATTGGCAACGGCCTTGGTCAGCTCGAACAGGCGCTTGCGCACCGACGGGTCGTTGATGCGGTAGTAGGCGCGCACCAGTTCCAGCGTCTCGCGCTTGGCCATCGGATCCGGCTCGTAGCCGCCCGAACGCTCCTCGAAACCGGCGGCGCCGCCCTCCTCGTCATCGACCGGAGCCGCGGCGGCTTCCGCCGGCATGTCGTCGAAGAAGAAGGAGACCGGCACGTCCAGGACGCGGCTGAGGTCGAACAGGCGCGACGCGCCGATGCGGTTGGCGCCGCGTTCGTACTTCTGCACCTGCTGGAAGGTCAGGCCGATGGCCTCGCCCAGCTTCTCCTGGCTCATTCCGAGAAGGGTCCGGCGCAACCGGACGCGGGAGCCGACGTGAACGTCGATCGGGTTCGGCTTGCCCGTCTTGGGGCGGCCGGCAGTGGCCCGGCGGCCCCGCGTTTCTGTTGCTGGCATTGCTCTAATTCCCTGAAACAGTTGTGCAACCTTGATACGACATATCCATGTATGCAGTCAAGCGCGCCCGAGCGCTCCCGATGCGCGTGATTGAAAAAAGAGTCTCGGTTGCGCTAACCGCGATGTCGTGCGCGCAGGCCCACCGCGAAACAGGTCAAAAGAAGCAACCCAAACGCGCCATCGCCCACACGTCCGTAGAGAGTGGGGGTGGGCAACGCCTCCGGCAAGGCCGCATCGACCACACCCCTGTAACCAAGCGGGAGCATGGCTGTGATGCGGCCGTGGGAGTCCACGACGCCGGAGATGCCGGTGTTGGCGACGCGCACCAGCGGCATCCCCTCCTCGACCGCGCGGGTCCGGGCGATGGCGAAATGCTGGTAGGGGCCGGCGGTGTTGCCGTACCAGGCGTCGTTGGTCAGGTTCAGCATCCAGCGCGGCCGGGTGGCGCCGTCCTGCGACGCCGGCAGCACGGCGCCGGGAA
Organism: Azospirillum brasilense; assembly: GCF_007827815.1. GTDB lineage: Bacteria > Pseudomonadota > Alphaproteobacteria > Azospirillales > Azospirillaceae > Azospirillum > Azospirillum brasilense_C. The sequence continues at coordinate 242,195 of NZ_VITH01000005.1, read as the reverse complement.
AGATCACCTCGTAGCAGATCAGCGGGCTGACCGGCGGCAGGCCCTTGAGGTCCAGCGACACCGGCCCCGGCCCGGCGGAGAACTCCGCCCCGTTGCCGGCGATCGCCCCGACCGGCAGCCAGCGGCGCAGCGGCATGTACTCGCCGAACGGCACAAGGTGGAACTTGTCGAAGCGCCCGGTCACCGCCCCGCTGCCGTCCACCGCCGCCAAGCTGTTGTAATAGAGCGGCTCGCCCTCCGGCCCGGCCTCCATCCGCGGCACCCCGGTGATGAGCAGCCCGCCGGGCGGGGTGATCGAGCCCAGCGCCTGGCGCAGGCGGGCGTCCTGGTCGAGGAACAGGGGCACCGCGGTCTCCGCCCAGATCACATGGGTGACCGGCGCGGCGGTTGTGGAATCCGCGGCGGCAGCGACGGAGAGTTCCATTTGCTGCTGGACGTTGCGCACCCGCTCGCCCGCCGCCCATTTCAACCGCTGGTCGATGGCCGGTTGGACGAGCCGCAGCCGCACGTCCGGAACCGTCGCGTCCGACGCCCCGGCCAGCCGCAGCCCGCCCCAGGCACCCAGCGCCGCGAACAGCGCCAGCCCGGCGGCCAGCGCCCCCCAGGCGCGGCGGCGCGGCACCGCCGGATCGGCCAGCGCCACCGGCAGCGCCGCCACCAGCACGGTCAGCAGGCTGAGGCCGTAGACGCCGATCAGCGAGACGCCCTGCAGAACCGGCAGGACGCCCGTCCAGCCATAACCGATCAGGTTCCACGGGAAGCCGGTAAAGACATGGCCGCGCAGCCATTCGAACAGCGCCCAGGAGGCGGCGAACAGGACCGCCTTCCCCAGCCCCTGCCCCATTCCTCGGCCCCGCAGCGTCCAGACCAGCAGCGTGGCGAAGCCGGTGAACATCGCCAGCAGGATCGGCAGGCCAGCCGCCGACAGCGGCAGAGCCCACCAGAAACGCTCGATGTCGGTGAACAGAGCCGCGCTGATCCAGTAGAGGCCGAGCAGGTGATGGCCAAAGCCGAAGAACCAGCCGACCGCGAAAGCCTGCCGCCTGGTCCGCGCGCCGTCGAGCAGCCAGAGCAGCCCCGGAAAGGCGATCAGCAGCAGCGGCACCGCATCGGCCGGCGGCAGCGCCAGCGTCGCCAGCCCGCCGAACCCCGCCGCCGCCAGCAGCCGGCGCCAGCCGGTCAGACCGGCCAGACCCGCGGACAGGCGGCCCAGCCGGGCCGGGGTGGTCGTCATGTCGGTGGCGGTCAAGGGGTGGCACTCCGGATGCGGATGGGCTGGAGAGGCGATTGTGCCGGGCTGGAAACGGCCTCACCACGAAGACACGAAGAGACGCACAAAGAGGCGCCCGCTTCACCGGTCGGTCCGGGGATGCGGTGGAGCCTCTTTGCGCCGTCTTTGTGTCCTTCGTGCCCTCGTGGTGAAAATACCCGCGGGGTCTTATCCGACCTCGGCCAGGGCGGAATTCTCGGCGGGAGCGGTGCGGACGCGCAGCCGCTTGATGCGGCGGGGGTCGGCCTCGACGATCTCGAATTCCAGCCCGGAGGGGTGGATCAGCGTCTCGCCCTTGCCCGGCACCCGCCCGGCCATCGACACGACGAGACCGCCGAGCGTGTCGATGTCCTCGCGCTCCTCCTCGGTGAGGAAGGCGCCGACGCGATCCTCGAAATCCTCGATGGAGACGCGGGCGTCGGCGATGATCGAGCCGTCGGGACGTTCCACGAAATGGGGAGTCGCCTCCTCGTCGTGCTCGTCCTCAATCTCGCCGACGATCTCCTCGACCAGATCCTCGATGGTGACGAGGCCGTCGATGCCGCCGAACTCGTCGACCACCAGCGCCATGTGCTGGCGCTTCTGGCGCATCTGCACCAGCAGGTCCACCACCGGCATGCTGGGCGCGACGATGCTGAGATCGCGCACGATGTCCTTGAGTTCGACCGGCGTCCGGCTGGCCATCGCCACGATCACGTCCTTGATGTGGACCATGCCGACGACGTCGTCGAGCGTTTCACGGAACACCGGCAGGCGGGAATGGGCGTCCTCCGCCATGCGCTGGACGAGGGCGGGGAACGGGGTGTCCACCTCCACCGCCACGATGTCCGCGCGGGGCACCATCACGTCGTCGACGGTGCGGTCGCGCAGTTTCAGGATGTTGGCGAGCAGGGCACGCTCGGCCGCCCCCAGCGATCCCTCGCCGCTGTCCTGATCCTCGATCAGGTCTTCGATCGTGGCGCGCAGGGTGGCGTCGTCGCGCCCCCCCAAAACGGTCCTCATCCACCCGCGAAACAGGTGGCCCAAGGATTGCTGATCTTCGGCCCCGTCTTCACGGGGCGTTCGACTGTCGGAAATCTCGCTCATCGGTCCGGTGGTTGTTCGTCCAGGTTCGGCTCTCCGGGCGGAGAGCGCGTGGCGGCGTACGGATCGGCGATTCCGAGGGTGGCGAGCACGTCGGTTTCGAGCTGCTCCATCTCCTCGGCCTCGTCATCCGTCTCGTGATCATACCCGAGCAAATGAAGAACGCCATGCACCACAAGGTGGGTCATATGGTCCGAAGGTGTTTTACCCTGCTCGGCGGCTTCACGGGCGACGGTCTCCCAGGCCAGGATCACGTCGCCCAGCATGACCGGCGCGTCCTCGCCCAGTTCGGGCTCCTCCGCCTCGGTCAGGGCGAAGGACAGCACGTTGGTCGGCTTGTCCTTGCCGCGGTATTCGCGGTTCAGGCGGTGCACCAGCGCGTCGTCGGCCAGCACGACGGACAGCTCCGCCGGCCCCTCATCCTCGTCGTAGGTGACGGAGAGCGCAGCCAGCGCCGCCTGTTCGCACAGCCATTCGGCGTTGTCCGCCCACTCGCCCGCTTCACGTGAAACGACGACGTCGACGGCCATCACGGTGTTCCCTCCCCGTCCGGGGCCGGCCGGCGCCGGCCGTCGGCGCGGGTGCCCCGGGCACGGTCCTCCGCGGCCCGGTCGTTCTCGGCGCGGGCGCCCTCAGCACGGTCATAGGCGCGGATGATGCGGGCGACCAGCGGGTGGCGCACCACGTCGGCGGCGGTGAATTGGACGAAACGGATGCCCTCCACCCCTTCCAGGATGTCCAGCGCCTCGCGCAGGCCGGACTTGGCGCCGGCCGGCAGGTCGGTCTGGGAGATGTCGCCGGTGACCGCCATGCGGCCCCCCTCGCCCAGGCGGGTGAGGAACATCTTCATCTGCATCGGCGTGGTGTTCTGCGCCTCGTCCAGGATGACGAAGGCGTTGGCGAGCGTGCGGCCGCGCATGAAGGCGAGCGGCGCGATCTCGATCTCGCCGGACTCCAGCCGCTTCTTCACCTGCTCCGCCGGCAGCATGTCGTGCAGCGCGTCGTAGAGCGGGCGCAGATAAGGATCCACCTTCTCCTTGAGGTCGCCGGGCAGGAAGCCCAGCCGCTCCCCCGCCTCGACGGCGGGGCGCGACAGGATGATGCGGTCCACCTGGCCGGTGGTCAGCAGCGCCACCGCCTGGGCCACGGCGAGGTAGGTCTTGCCGGTGCCGGCGGGGCCGAGGCCGAAGACCATCTCGCTTTCCGCCAGCGCCTGCAGATAGGCCGCCTGCATGGGGGAGCGCGGGGTGATGGCGCCCTTGCGGCGGGTGCGCACCGCAACCTCGCCCCGGCTGAGCGTCGCCAGATTCTGGTCGCGCACCGCGCCGCCGACGCCGGTCGCCATGCGGACGGCGGCGTCCACCTCGCCGGTGCCGACGGTCATGCCGCGCTTCAGGCGCTCGTAGAGAGCGTCGATGGCCGAACGGGCGGCTTCCGACGATTCCGCCGGGCCGGCGATGGTCAGCGTGTTGCCGCGGGAGATCAGGGAAACGCCCAGCTGGTTCTCGATGCGGGCGAGGTGGCGGTCATGCTCCCCGTACAGCATCGGCAACAGCCGGTTGTCGTCGAAGTTCAGATCAATCCGTTGATCTGGGCGTTGATCGGAGCGCTGGTCAGGGCGCTGATCGGGCAAGCCGTTCAAACGGTCGCCTCCACGGGTTGCGTGCCGGTGGCGGAGCTGCGGTATTCACCGGTCGCCACGCTGCCGGCAAGGCTGTTCGGATGGGCCGCATCGATGCGCACCGCGACGATGCGGCCGAGCAGCCGCTCGTTGGCCTCGGCGTGCACCGACTGCAGAAAGGGGCTCTTGCCCAGGAGCTGGCCGGTGCGCTTGCCGACGCGGTCGAACAGGACCGGCACGGTGCGCCCGACAAAGCTCTCGTTGAAGGCCTGCTGCTGCGCGTTCAGCAACTGCTGGAGCGCGGCCAGACGGGCCTCCTTGATATCCTCGGGCACCTGGGCGTGCTCCAGCGCCGCCGGGGTGCCGGGGCGCGGGCTGTACTTGAAGGAATAGGCCTGGGCGTAGCCGACGTCGGTGACGAGGCGCAGCGTCGCCGCGAAATCGGCGTCGCTCTCGCCGGGGAAGCCGACGATGAAGTCGCCCGACAACGCCAGATCCGGCTTGGCGGCGCGCAGCCGGTCGACGATGCGGCGGTAGTCGTCCGACGTGTGCTTGCGGTTCATCGCCGCCAGCACGCGGTCCGACCCGGCCTGCACCGGAAGATGCAGGTAGGGCATGAGCTGCGGCACCTCGGCATGGGCGCGGATGAGGTCGTCTTCCATGTCGCGCGGGTGCGAGGTGGTGTAGCGGATGCGCTCCAGACCGTCGATCTCGGCCAATTCGCGGACCAGCCGCCCGAGGCCCCAGGTGGTGCCGTCCGGCCCCTCCCCGTGCCAGGCGTTGACGTTCTGGCCGAGCAGGTTGATCTCGCGCGTGCCGCCGGCGACGAGGCGCCGGGCCTCCGCCACGATCTGGGCGCCGGGCCGCGAGAACTCGGCGCCGCGGGTGTAGGGCACCACGCAGAAGGTGCAGAACTTGTCGCAACCCTCCTGCACCGCCAGGAAGGCGGAGACGCCCTGGCTGGCGCTCTCGTCCGGCAGGAAGTCGAACTTGGACTCCACGGGGAAGTCGGTGTTCAGCACGCTGCCCGCCTTGCGGCTGGCCTTGGCGACCATCTCCGGCAGGGTGTGGTAGGTCTGCGGCCCGAAGACCATGTCCACGAAGGGGGCGCGGGCGACGATCTCCTCGCCCTCGGCCTGGGCGACGCAGCCGGCCACCGCGACGATCATCCGGCCGTCGCCGGCCTCGGCCTTGACGTCCTTGAGCTGGCGCAGGCGGCCCAGCTCCGAGAACACCTTCTCGGAGGCCTTTTCCCGGATGTGGCAGGTGTTGAGGATCACCATGTCGGCGCCGTCCGGCTCGTCCACCGGCCGGTAGCCCAGGGGTGCCAGGACATCCGCCATGCGGGCGGAGTCGTAGACGTTCATCTGGCAGCCCCAGGTCTTGATGAAGAGCTTCTTACCCAACGATCCCTTCCACAGCGCTGAACGATCCGACCAACCGCGATCGCGACCAATGCAAAAACGCGCGCCAGGACGGCGCCGCATCGATCGGCGCTATCCGGCGCGCGACCCGCCGCGTCGCGGCGTCGCACCCTGCCGATATGGTAGCACGAGTGCGGGAAAACGAGTCAATCGTGCCCGCGCGGCGTCTTTCCATTTTGCGGTGTGGAAAGTTCCCGTCACGGCGTCGCGGCGGGCAGCGGCTTCCCGGACACCGCGCGCTCCACGCCCCGCGCGACGGCGCGCTGGCAATGGTCGGCCAGGGCCTTGCGGCTGGAGAAGCCCTCGATGGTCACCGGGGGATGGAACTCCACCTCCACCGTCATGCGGCCAAGCGTGAAGACGGTCCACAGATGGGGGGCGAGATCCATGTCGCCGTACCACGCGTAGCAAGGACGGAAGGCGATCCCCATCGGGATTCCGTCCAGCCGGGTCGGCGCGATGCTGACCGGCTGAACGGTCAGCGGCCGGTCCCCGATGCGGCGGGCGGCCACCGCGAACAGCGCCGTCTTGAAGGGGAGCGTGTGGTTGCCGTCGCTGGAGGTGCCCTCGGGGAACAGGATCAGGCTGTCGCCGGCGTCCAGCCGGGCGCCCAGCTCGTCGCGCTGCTTCTCCACCCCGGAGCGGGCCTTGCGCTCCACGAAGACGGTCTGCTGGAGCTTCGCCAGCGCCCCGAAGAAGGGCCAGCCGGCGACCTCGCTCTTCGCCACGAAGGAGCCCGGGATGACCGACCCCAGCACCGTGATGTCGAGGTAGGAGGAGTGGTTGGAGACGAACAGCACCGGCCCGTCCGTGGCGCGCTCGCCGCGCACCACGACGCCGATGCCCAGGATGGCGGCGCAGACCCGGTGGTAGAACCGCGGTATCCGGAAGCGCAGCGGCGAGCGCACAGCGACGGCCAGCGCCTGCACCGGGACCAGCAGGAGCGTCCACAGCAGATAGACCGCAAGGCGCAGGCCGCCGCGCACCGGCGATCCCAGGGCGCGCGCACCGGTTGCATCCACCGCCGTCATGCCACCCGCCTCCTGATGCGCCCGCTTCCCGATGCGATTGTGGATCACGCGATCTGGGCGTCGCGGCTGCGCCGCTCGTAATGCTTGGAATACTTGTTGGTGATCAGGTCGGTCTTCACCACGATCGACACGTCGGTGGTGTTGAACTGGTGATCGATCACCGCGCCAGCGCCGATGAAGCCTCCCAGCCGCAGATAGCCCTTGATCAGCGGCGGCAAAACGGACAGCGCGCGCTTCGGGTCGATCTGGTCGCGGGGCATCAGGTCCATGCCGACACAGCGTTCCGGCAGGGCCACCGGGCGCAGCTCCTCCGGGGCCAGATGGAAGTGATGCAGGTAGGCGAGCGGCTCGGCCATCGCCACCGGGTCGGTGCCCGGCAGGCTGGCGCAGCCGAACATCACCGCGATGTCGTGGTGGAAGACATAGGCGGCGATGCCGCGCCACAGCAGCTGCATGCTGCTGCCGCGCGTGCGGTAGGCCGCGTCGACGCAGGACCGCCCCAGCTCCAGGATCTCCCCCGGATAGCTGAGCAGCCGCCCGATGTCGTACTCGTCGCTGGAATAGAAGCGGCCGGCCTTGGCCGCCGCCGGGCGGCGGATCAGCCGGTAGGTGCCGACCACGGAGTCCGGGCCGTCGCCGCGGGCGTGGTCGATGACCAGAAGATGATCGCAGAGGGTGTCGAAATCGTCGAAGTCGCGATGGCGCGCGGCCATGTCCGGCGACGGCACCGCCGACATCTCCTCGTAGAAGACGCGGTAGCGCAACGCCTGCGCCCAATCGATCTCGGCGGCGCTTTCGGCCAGCCGCACTTCGAGGGAGCCCATGCGCAGATCCGAAGAGCTGCCCTGGTCCGTGCCTGTATCAGCCATACTCGACGCTTCGCTGGCGTTGTTCGGGTCGCGGCAACCGCCGGTTCTCCATCCGGAGCCCGGTCGGGCACGGAACAGGGATAACACGAATGGCCGGTTGCCGGTCAACCGCGACGTGACGATCCCGCCCCCGGCATGCCCGGACTCCGGGCAAGCCACAAGGTCCGGCCCCGGAGAACGGGGACGGCGGCAAGACGGGACGGCAACGATCACGCGGGAAGGAAAAAGCGGTCACATCCGGCCGAAGGGGTTCCGGGGCGGACCGGACCGAACAGCGGCGGTCCGCCGGACACCAACGCACAAGCTTGATGGACCTGGACCTCAGGCCGCGCCGCGGCGGGCGCGGGTGCCGAGACCGATCTGCTTGGCCAGCGAGCTGCGCTGGCGGGCGTAGTTCGGGGCGACCATCGGATAGTCGGCCGGCAGGCCCCAGCGGTCGCGGTATTCCTCCGGCGACATGTCGTAGGCCGTCTTCAGATGGCGCTTCAGCATCTTCAGCTTCTTGCCATCCTCCAGGCATACAATGTAGTCGGGAGTGACGGACTTCTTGATGGGCACCGCGGGCTGCGGACGCTCCTCAGTCGCAACCGGCTCGGTCCCGACATTCGCGAGTGACTTGTACACCTGCTCAATCAGCGTCGGAAGATCGCCGAGAGCGACTGTATTGTTCGAGACATGCGCCGCCACGATCTCCGTGGTCAGAGACAACAGCGCGTTGGAAGGGTTACCATTGCTCATGTAAGCTTGCTCCGCAGCTTGGCATTCCTCTCCATATAAAGAGGTTTGTGGCCGCGTGCAATATCCATCCTTTGCTCTTAAAGAGGAAGCAGTGTACGAAAAAAAATCTCCGGATTTGTTTTTGGACATCACCAGCGAGGTGTGCCCGTTAACCTTCGTCAAGACCAAGTTGTCGGTGGAGCGCATGGCGGCCGGGCAGACGCTTGAAGTCCGGCTGAACGCTGGCGAACCCTTGGAGAATGTACCCCGATCCTTAGCCGAACTGGGTCACTCCATTCTCGCCGTGACGCCCGAAAATCCGGATGAGCCGGACGGGGTGCACCGCCTGTGGATTCAGAAAGGTTAAGATTTATTCGTCGGTGTACGAATACCGCAACACCAGGGCGGCAACCCTTCCGTCCACCCTGCGGTAATAGCCGGGACGACGGCCCACGGCAAAGAAGCCACAAGATTTATACAGGGATTGCGCCATACCATTGTCTTCGGCGACTTCAAGGAACAGCGCCGTGGCGCCCAGCGCCCGCGCGCCGTCCAAAGCCGCCACCACCAGCCGCCGCCCGGTCCCCTGCCCCCGCGCGTCGTCCCGGACGCCGACGGCGATGATCTCGCCATCGTCGGCGGCAACCCGCGCGAGCAGGAAGCCGACCGGATCGTCGCCCTCCACGCCCTCCCGCAAGGCCAGAGCGGCGAAGAAGCCGGGCTGGCCGATCAGGCTGGCGACCGCCTCGCTGCCCCAGGGATCGTCGGGAAAGCACCCCTGTTGCAGGGCCGCGATCACCGCGGCGTCGGCAAGGCCGGCGGTCTGAAGCCGCACCGGATGAGACGCCGGGGAACGGGACGTCTCGGGCGGGGCCGCCGTCATGCCGTCTTCCGCGGCAGGGAGACGTCGGGCGGACGCAGATAGAAGGGCTGGGCCGGCAGTCCAACCTCGCGCCGGGCGCCCAGCGCGGCGACCACGGCGGCGTCGGGTGTGCCCGGCCCGGCGGCGAAGGCGGTGTCGGCACGCCCCTCCAGAAGCGGGCGCAGCGCCGCCGCCCCGTCCCCGGCGACCAGCAGGGGCATGGCACCGGCTTCACCGGCGAGCAGCCCGTCGAGCCAACCCGGCACCGCGGCGGGCTCCAGCATCGCCGGCTCGCCGAACGGCGTCAGGTCCGGGTGGAACAGCTGCAGGAACGGCTCGCTGCGTCGGGAGTCCACGGCGACCAGGACGGTCCGGCCGTCCCGCTCCGCCTCCGGCAGGCCGTGGGCGATCGCGTCGAAGCTGGTGACCCCGACCACCGGCAGCCCGGCGGCAACCGCGAAGCCGCGCGCTGCGGCCAGCGCGATGCGCAGGCCGGTGAAGGCGCCGGGCCCGACGGTCACGGCGATGCGGTCGAGCGCGTCGAAGGCGCAGCCGGCTTCCGCCAGCGCGGCCTGCGCCAACGGCACCAGCGCCTCCGCCTGCCCGCGGGCCATCGGCTCGCGCCGTTGCACCGTGACGGCGCCATCGTCCCACAGCGCGGCCGAACAGCCGGAGGTCGCCGTGTCCAGTCCCAGAACTCTCATCGCCTCACACGCGTCGTCAGGTCCGCCATCTTCAAAGCCCCACTTCAAGCCTGGGTCAAGAGCGTGATAGACAGCCCCGACCTTCCCTGACGGCATGGATCATGCTCACACCCATCGCACCACCGGACTTCGACGTCGACATCGACCTGCTATACGCCACGCCGGACAACCTGACCGGGGCGCCGATCTACCGGCACCCGCATTGCCTGCTGCACCCCGACGCGGCGGCGGCGCTGCGCGCGGCGATCCGGCTGGCGCGCGGCATCGGCTGCCGGTTGCGGCTGTACGATGCCTTCCGCCCGGTCGAGGCGCAATGGGCCTTGTGGCGGGCGCTGCCCGATCCCTCCTACATCGCCGACCCGTCGGGCGGCTCCACCCATTCGCGCGGCGTCGCGGTGGACCTGACGCTGGCCGACGGCTCTGGGCGCCCGCTGGACATGGGCACCGGCTTCGACGACATGACCGAACAGTCCCACCATGGCCGCACCGACCTGACCACCGAGCAGCAGCGCAACCGCGCCGCCCTTCTCGGCGTCATGACGGCGGCGGGCTGGCGGCATTACAGCTTCGAGTGGTGGCACTACCAGCTGCCGGACGAGCAGCGCTACCCCCTGCTGACCGACGCCGCGCTCGGCGGCGTGATGATGGGGTGATGGCCCACGACCCCGGTCGCGGGCGCCATCCCCGCGGCCGGGCGCCATAAGGCCCAATGTCACAGGGGTTGTTGCAAGGCTGCATCACGAAGGCGCTCGAAGCGCATCGTGCGTGTTGCGGACTTGTTCCCGGCGCCATCCCTGTGCCACACCAGCCTTGGCGCAGCCTGGGCTCCGGTCCGGCCGCGCGACCGTTCCGGACCCACGACAGGCCGCCATGCCGTTCCGCCGCGCCGCCACCCTCTTCGCCGTGGCCGCCGCCTGGGCCTTCCAGGCCCTGGCGGGAAGTCCCGGCGTTGCGGCGCCCGCCGTTGCTGGAGACGGAACCACGAACACCGCCGTCGTCTTCGCCTACGACCGCTTCGGCGAGGACCAGACTCCGTCCATCAGCATCCGTATCGACCAGTTCGAAGCCCATCTGGACGAGCTTCAGGACGGCGACTACCAGGTCCTGCCCCTGCCCCGCATCCTGGAGGCGCTGCGCAGCGGCGCGCCGCTGCCCGACCGGACGGTGGCGATCACCATCGACGAGGCCAGCCGTTCCGCCTTCCGCGAGGCATGGCCCCGGCTGAAGGCGGCGGGTCTTCCCTTCACCCTGTTCGTGGCGACCGACGCCGTCGACCGCGGGTCGCCCGCCCACATGACCTGGGCGGAGGTGCGGCAGCTCGCCGCCGCCGGGGTCACGCTCGGCGGGCTCGGCGCCTCCACCCAGTCGCTGGTGTCCCGCCCCGCCGAGGAGGTGAAGGCGGAGCTGCGCCGCATGGCCGACCGGCTGCAGGCGGAGACCGGCCAGCGCCCCACCCTGTTCGCCTACCCGCAGGGCGAGGTGTCGTCGGCGCTGCGGACCATCGTGACGGAGCAGGGCTTCGCCGCCGCCTTCGGCCAGCAGTCCGGCGTCCTGCACCCGCAGGCCGACCGGGCGACCCTGCCGCGTTTCGTGATGAACGAAAGTTTCGGCAGCGTGGACCGCTTCCGGCTGGCCGCCAACGCGCTGCCGCTGCCGGTGACCGACCTGACGCCCGACGACCCGCTGCTGACCGTCAACCCGCCGTCGATCGGCTTCACCGTGTCGGACGAGATCGGCGACATCGCGCGGCTGGCCTGCTTCGCCGCCGGCCAGGGCCGGACGGCGCTGGAGCGCGTGACGGAGGACCGGGTGGAGGTGCGCATCCGCGACCCCTTCCCGCCGGGCCGCACGCGCGTCAACTGCACCCTGCCCGGCCCCGATGGGCGCTGGCGCTGGCTCGGCATGCAGTTCGTGGTTCCGGAATAGGCGCTGGAACAAGCCGGCGGGCGCGGTCCGCCTGTTCGGACCGCGCCCGCCGGCGGTTGCCGTCAGCGGACGGCGCGGACCTCGACCACCTCGGGGATGTAGTGGCGCAGCATGTTCTCGATGCCGGCCTTCAGCGTGGCGGTGGAGCTGGGGCAGCCGGAGCAGGCCCCCTTCATCTCCAGATACACCACACCCTCCTCGAAGCCGTAGAAGGTGATGTCGCCGCCGTCCTGGGCCACCGCGGGACGCACGCGGGTGTCCAGCAGCTCCTTGATCTGGGTGACGATCTCGTCGTCGTCCGCGCTGGCGGCGTGGCCGTCGCCGGCCGTTTCCTCCAGAAGCACAGGGCGGTTGGCGGTGAAATGCTCCATGATGACGCCGAGAATCGACGGCTTCAGCAGGAACCACTCCTTGTCGCCGGCCTTGGTGATGGTCACGAAGTCGGCGCCCAGGAACACGCCCTGGACCCCGTCGATCTCGAACAGCCGCTGGGCCAGCGGCGAAGCGGCGGCGCCGTCGCGGGACGGGAAGTCCGCGGTGCCGCGTCCGAGCACGTCACGCCCCGGCAGGAACTTGAGAGTCGCCGGGTTGGGCGTCTGCTCGGTCTGAATGAACATGGTGATATCCTCCATCGGCGCCGAACAACACTGGCGGCGTAGGCGAAACTTGGGCAGAATCCGCCGACAGATCAAGCATCGCATCTTTATGGTTATCGATCCGTGAGCATGGCACCGCCCGCGGCCACCGCACCGGCCGTTCCCGCGGCCATCCCTGGGGGCCCCTCCATCGACGACGCCGCGCGGGAGGTCGTCGAATGGCTGCTGCTGGAAGGCCGGCACGCGCCCGGCTTCGAGCCGATGATGGACCGCTTCTGCCGGCGCCTGATGGCCTCCGGCGTGCCGCTGCTGCGCGCCGTCTGCGCCCTGCCCCTGCTGCACCCGCAGATCCGCACCATCGCCTTTTTCTGGCGCCGCAACGCCGAACAGGTGGAGACCACCACCCGCGCCCACGGCACCGAGACCAGCACCGAATACCTGACCAGCCCCTTCGCCACCCTGATCGAGGACGGCGCCGACGGCCTGCGCTACCGGTTGGAGCAGATGGAGCCGCCCTACCCGTACCCGGTCTTCGCCGAGCTGAAAGCGCAGGGGGCGACCGACTACGTCGCCATGGCCGTGCTGTTCGCCGGGGGGCGGCGCAACGTGCTAAGCTTCACCACCGACCGGCCCGGCGGCTTCTCCACCGCCGATCTGGCGCTGGTCGACGCGGTGCTGCCGGCGCTGGGCGCGGTGCTGGAGACGCTGGCGCTGCGGCGGCTGGCGACGACCGTGCTGGACACCTATGTCGGCCACCGCACCGGCGCGCGCATCCTGTCGGGCGACATCCGCCGCGGCACCGGCGCCAACGTCCGCGCCGTGCTGTGGTACTGCGACCTGCGCGGCTTCACCTCGCTGGCCGACCGGCTGCCGCGCGAGGAGCTGATCGCCCTGCTGAACGGCTATTTCGAGATCATGGGCGGCGCCGTGGAAAGCCGCGGCGGCGAGATCATGAAGTTCATCGGTGACGCCATGCTGGCCATCTTCCCGCTGGAGGAGAGCGACCCGACCGGCGCCGCCGCCTGCACCAAGGCGTTGGACGCCGCGGAGGAGGCGCTGACCGACATGGCCGCCCGCAACGCCGAACGCTCCGCCTGGGGCCAACCCACCCTGCGCTGCGGCATCGCGCTCCACATGGGCGAGGTCATGTACGGCAACATCGGCTCCGCCAACCGGCTGGACTTCACCGTCATCGGCCCGGCGGTCAATCTGGTCAGCCGGATCGAGGGGCTGTGCAGCCGGCTGGAGCGCAACGTCCTGACCTCCGCCGAGGTGGCCGAGGCCTGCGCCAGCCGCCTCGTCTCGGTCGGCTGGCATCCGGTGAAGGGGCTGAACGACCCGATCGAGGTCTATGGGCTGAAGGAGAAGACAGGGACCAATGACGGGACCGATGAATAGGGCGCTGCCACGAACCCGCGGTCGCCGGCCTTGAGCGGTCGCGACCCCTCCCCTGCCCGCCCGTCCCTCCGTCCCGTCGCGCTGGCCGCCGCCGCGTTTTCGGCGGGCTGGTCGCTGATGATGATGGAGATCCTCGGCGGACGGCTGATGGCGCCGCATTTCGGCTATTCGGTCTATCAGTGGGGCGCCGTCATCGGCGTGGTGATGACCTTCATGGCCGCCGGCTACTGGACCGGCGGGCAGCTCGGCGACGGGCCGAAGGCGGTGCCGGCCTTGCGCGCCGCCCTGCTGGCCGGGGTCGCCGCGGCGGCGCTGACTCCGTGGCTGGGCAAGCCGATGCTGGCCGACGCCGCGGGCCGCTTCAACGCGGTGGAGGGGTCGGTCGTCGGGGCGGCGCTGATCCTCGGCCTGCCGTCCTTCGCGCTGGCCATGGTGTCGCCGCTCTGCGCGGGCCTGAGCAGCCTGACCGGTGCGGCGGCGGCGGGACGGATCTACGCGGTCGGCACGCTGGGCAGCATCGGCGGCACCTTCTTCGCCTCCTTCTACGCGATCCCGCAGGTCGGGGTGTCGGCGGGCTACGCCCTGGCGGCGGTCCTGCCGGCGCTCGCCTGCCTGTTCGTTCCGGGTGGGAAACGGGTGGCCGCCGCCGCGGCCCTGGCGGTTCCCCTGGCCTGGGCCGCCGGCCATGGCGAGGGGCAGGGCTTCGCCCTCTACCGCGAGACGCCGCACAACACGATCATGGTGCAGGAGGACGCCGAGCAGATCCGCCTGCACCTGAACGTGGCCTGGGCCACCCAGTCGCGGCTGCGCAAGGACGGCGGGCCGACCGGTCTGTATTACGACCTGTTCGCCGCCGTTCCGGCCTTGGGCAACGGCACGCGCGTCCTGGTGCTGGGGCTGGCCGGTGGAGCCGCCGCCAAGGAGATCCTCGACAGCTGGCCCGGCGCCGACATCCTGGGGGTGGAGCTGGACCCCGCGGTGGTCGAGGTGGCGCGCGAGAGGTTCGGCCTGCGGCCCGAGGTGCGCGTCGCTGTGGAGGACGCCCGCCGCCATGTCGAGCGGTCGCCGGAGCAGCACGACGTGGTGATCGTCGACCTCTACTCGACCGCGCTGATCCCCTTCTTCACGGCGACGCGGGAGTTCTTCGCGGCGGTGGAGCGGCGGGTGGCGCCGGGCGGCGTGCTGGTCATGAACGTCGCCTCCCCCATGGACCGCGACGCCCTGGTCGGGCCGCTGGCGGCGACGCAGGGCGCGGTCTTTCCGTCGGTGTACGTCGCCGACGCCGGGCGCGGGAACTACCTGCTGATCGCCACGAAGGAGGCGCGTACGCTGGAGGATCTGAGCGTACGCCTGCGCGCCGCTCCGCCCGGTGCGACGTATGCGGCCTCGCGCATCCTGGAAACGCTGGCCCCCGCCACGCTGGAGGGCCATCCCGTGCTGACCGATGATCGGTCCGACATCGACCAGCGCAGCCTCACCGCGCTTTACGGGCGTTGACGCTTTACGTAATGGCGTCCAGCGCGTCGATGCCGATGCCGCCCGGCACGATGGTCAGCGGAATGCGCATCTTGGCGAGGCCGCGGTTGGTGAAGTAGGAGATCAGCGGTCCCGGCCCTTCCGGATCGACGCCGGCGGCCAGCACGAGGATGGAGATGCTCGGCTCCTCGTCGATCAGGGCCAGCACCTCGTCACGGCGGTTGCCCTCGCGCACGTACAGGGCCGGCAGGGTGCCGGTCAGCCGGTTCACGTCGCGGGCCAGCTTCTGCAGCTTCTGCTCCGCCTCCGCGCGCTGCTCCTCGCGCATCAGGTTTTCCAGGGCCAGCCACTGCTGCACCTCGCCCGGCTCGATGACGTAAAGCAGCGCCACCTTGCCCCCCGACTTGCGGGCGCGCAGGCAGGCGTAGCGCAGGGCGAGCTGAAGCTCCGGGCTCTCGTCCACCACGACCAGGAAGATGCGGACCGGCGGTTTGGCCGTGGCGTCCGGGGTGACGTCCGCCCCGGCGTTCGGATCGGTCGCAATCGGATCGGACATGCGTCACACCCTCCGGAAGATGGCGCCGGCCAACCAGCCGGCGGCGATGGCGCCAATCACCGCGGCAACACCGTAAATCATCGGCTGGTTGCGCGCAAAGTCGTAGATTTCCGCGCTGAAGCCGACCTTGGACACCACCAGCGGCGTGGTCTGGGCGCTGACCACCTCGCCGTCGCGGATCAGCAGCGCCTCCACATTGTACAGCCCCGTCGGCACGTTGGCCGGGAAATAGATGTTGGTCCGGAACAGCCGCTCGCCGAGGAAGGCCACCTGCCCCAGCGTGATGCCGTAGAGCCCGGCCCGCTGCTTGTTGCGGATCAGGGCGGAGCGGAACAGGGCGAGCTGGTCCGGGGCCAGTTGCTCGCGCGGGCCGAGCTGGAGGTTCGGCAGGCCGATCTGGTGGCGCTCCAGCACCGGGCGGCCGACGAACTGGTCCAGCGGGCGGTTCGTCGCGACCATGTAATAGCCGGGCACCTGCTCGAACCGCACGCTGCGCGCGTTGATCCAGATCCCGGCGATGCGCTCTTTGCGGCGCACGGTGACCGGGGTGCGCGGGCCGGTCACCACGATGGCGACGTCGCCCGCCCCGTCGGTGGTGCCGAACAGCACGACCTCCGTCCCGGTGAAGCCGGTGGTGATGGCGATCAGGTGGCTCGACAGGTCGGCGACGAGCTGCTGCGCCCACACCATGGAGGCCAGGAACACCCCCGCCAGAAGCCCCGCCAGCCCGCCGACGACCCGGACGGACCACAGCCGCCCGGCGCCCTTGCCGACAGCGCTCACGACATCCTCGTCGAGATGGTGAAGACGTCGTTGGGTTCGACCACCAGATCGAAGGCGAGCTTCAGCGCCACCGCGACGACCAGCGAGGCCAGCAGAAGGCGCGCCTGCTCGCCGCGCAGCCGGCCGCCGGCCTTGGTGCCGAACTGCGCGCCGATCACCCCGCCGATCAGCAGCAGAAGCGCCAGCATCACGTCCACCGTCTGGTTGGTCGCCGCCTGGAGCAGCGTC
Source organism: Azospirillum brasilense (assembly GCF_007827815.1). Taxonomy (GTDB): domain Bacteria; phylum Pseudomonadota; class Alphaproteobacteria; order Azospirillales; family Azospirillaceae; genus Azospirillum; species Azospirillum brasilense_C. The sequence goes on along the minus strand of NZ_VITH01000005.1, from coordinate 225,651 downwards.
GCCATGGCCGTGGTGAAGATGATCTGGAACAGCGAGGTGCCGGCCACCAGCCCGGTCGGCATGTTCAGCAGATAGATCATCGCCGGCACCAGCATGAAGCCGCCGCCGATGCCCATGATCGCCACCAGCATCCCGCCGATCGCCCCGATCCCGGCCGGCAGCAGGGCGGAGATGTAGAGCTTGGAGCGCTGGAAGCGCATCTTCAGCGGCAGGCCATGCAGCCACATGTGGCGGTGCAGCTTGCCCCGCTTGGCGGTGGGGGCGCGGCGGCGGATCAGCGCGCGGCTGGCCTCCACCATCATCATGGTGCCGATGGTGCCGAGGAAGAAGACGTAGGACAGCGTGATTGCCGCGTCGATCTGGCCGATCCGCTGCAACAGGGAGAAGATCCAGACGCCGACCACCGTGCCGACCATGCCGCCCAGCAGCATGACGACGCCCAGCTTGACGTCCACGTTGCCGCGGCGCCAGTGGGCGAGCACGCCCGACACGCTGGCGGCGACGAGCTGGTTGGCCTGGGTGCCCACCGCGATGGCGGGCGGAACGCCGATGAAGATCAGCAGCGGCGTCATCAGGAAGCCGCCGCCCACCCCGAACATGCCGGACAGGAAGCCGACGAGCCCCCCCATGCCGAGCACGAGCAGGGCGTTGACCGACATCTCGGCGATCGGCAGATACACTTGCATGGGGGCAAAGCCGGCGGACGGGAAGGTCCGCCAGCTTATACCGTACAGGCGCTGTTACGGCAATTAGGCCGGAACGCCCGCGTCCTTCAGCAGATCGGCCAGCACGACCTCCGGACGGGGGCCGACGTGGCTGATGATCTCCGCGGCGGCAAGCGCGCCGATGCGGCCGCACACCGCCGGGGCCATGCCGCGGGTGAAGCCGTAGAGGAAGCCGGCGGCGTAGAGGTCGCCGGCCCCCGTGGTGTCGACCACGCGGGCGACCGGGGACGCGGGAACCTCGACCACCTCCCCGCCGGAGACGATGACGGCCCCCTTCTCGCTGCGCGTCAGGGCGGCGGTCTTGCCGAGGCGCTTCACCGCCTCCAGCGCGTCCTCGAAGCGATCGGTCTTGTAGAGGGCGGTGATCTCATGCTCGTTGGCGAACAGGATGTCGACATGGCCCTCGACGAGGTCCAGGAATTCCGCGTGGTGGCGGTGGACGCAGAAGCTGTCGGACAGCGAGAGCGACACCTTGCGCCCAGCGCCGTGGGCGGTCGCGGCGGCCTTGCGGAAGGCCTCCTTGGCGCGGGGCGGGTCCCACAGATAGCCTTCCAGGTAGGTGACCTGCGAGTTGGCGATCAGCGCCTCGTCGATGTCCTCCGGCCCCAGCTCCACGCAGGCGCCGAGGAAGGTGTTCATGGAGCGCTGGGCGTCCGGCGTCACCAGGATCAGGCAGCGCGCCGTCGGGGCGCCGCCATGGCCGGCCGCCGTCTCGAAATGCACGCCGGCGGCGCGGATGTCGTGGCGGAAGACCTGGCCGAGCTGGTCGCCGTGGACCTTGCCGATGTAGGCGCCTTTGCCGCCCAGCGAGGCGATGCCGGCCATGGTGTTGCCGGCGGAGCCGCCCGACACCTCGATGCCCGGGCCCATGCGGCCGTACAGCTCCTCGGCGCGGGCGGCGTCGATCAGCGTCATCGCGCCCTTCTCGATGCCGTTGGCCGTGAGAAAGGCGTCGTCGGCATGGGCAATCACGTCGACGATGGCGTTGCCGACGCCGGTGACGTCGAATTCGGCCGTGGCCATGGGCGCTCCTTGGAAACTTTGGGAAAAGGCGGGGAAAGACGGTGTCGGAACCGTGGAGGAAAACCGGGCGCGAGTATAGCCGCCCGCCTCCACATCTCAAGCGCGGCGCAAGGCCCCCTGGAATGGAACGGCCCGCCGTCGTAGATAAGCGTCGCCCGACCGCAACGGCCCCATCGAGAGAGTCCGTATGATCCGCGCCCTGCTTCTCGCCATTGGACAGCTTTCTGACCCGGCGTCCCGCCGCGTCGTGTGGATCGGCGTGCTGTCCGCCATCCTGGCCTTCGCCCTGCTGGCCGGGGCGGTGTGGTGGGCGCTGTTCCACACGGCGCTGACCGGCTACGCCTGGGTCGACGGGGTGCTGGACGTGCTGGGCGGGCTGGCGGTCCTGCTGCTGGCCTGGGTGCTGTTTCCCGCCACGGTCGGCATGGTGTCCAGCTTCTTCCTCGACGAGGTGGTGCAGGCGGTGGAGCGGCGCCATTATCCCCAGTTGCCGCCGCCCCGCCAGACCGGCCTTGGCGAAGAACTGCTGACCGCGCTGCGCTTTTTCGCCATCGTCCTGCTGGTCAATCTGTTCGCCCTGCCCCTGTATCTGATGGTGCCGGGGTTGAACCTGCTGATCTTCTACACCGCCAACGGCTATCTTCTCGGCCGCGAATATTTCGAGATGGTGGCGATCCGGCGGATGGGACGGAAGGAGGCGGGGTTTCTGCGGCGTTCCAGCCCGTTGAAACCATTTTTGGCTGGCGCCGTAATTGCCTTTCTTTCGACAATTCCTTTCGTCAACCTGCTGGTGCCGGTGATCGCGAGCGCCTTCATGGTCCACATCTACCACTCCATGACGGGGTCCATGACGGGCCTTCCCCGCCGGGAAGGGCCGTGACGGACCGTCCTGCGGCGCGGCCCCGACCGTGCACCAAAGCCCACTTGCGGCCGGCCGGATGACCGTGTTACCCCGGCGGGGTGGTCTTTTGGCTGCCGTCGATCGGGCCCGGTTCATGCGAAACCGCCTCCGATGACCCGACCTCGACGACCTGCCAACCTTCACGACCTGACTGACCTGGGGATCAACGTTCATGCTGTTCGGACGAAAGAATCCGCCCGTCGGTGCGCCGAAGACCCAAAGCGCCGACCCGGCCACCCTGGCCGCACCGCAGGCGGGCGCCGCCGAACCCGCGGCGGCGGTGTCGCCGCTCGCCTCCCTGAGCAACCCGTCCGCGGCTAATCCGCCGGCCGGCCCCGCCCCGGCCGGCCGCACGCCGCAACCCGAGCCGTTTTCCTCCAAGGGACCCGAGATGAACACGAGCACCCCGAAGCCGCCGGCCGGCGCCCCGATCCCCGGTTCGAGCTACAAGCCGACGGACATTCCGCGCCGCACCGTCGACCTGCCGGGTGCCGCGCCGCGCCGTCCCGAGGGGTATGGTGCCCCGGCCGCCGCGGCCCCCGCCCCGGTCGCTCCGGTGCCGGCAGCCCCGCTGGCCGCCCCGCTGGCCAGCGACCAGCGCCGCCTGATCGTCGGCCGCGACATCTCCCTGAACGGTGAGATCGGGTCCTGCGACGTGCTGGTGGTGGAAGGCACGGTGGAGGCCAAGCTGCGCGACGGCCGGTCCATCGAGATCGCCGAGACCGGCCTGTTCAAGGGTGCCGTGGAGATCGACGAGGCCGACATCGGTGGCCGCTTCGAGGGCGACATCATCGTGCGCGGCCGCCTGACCGTGCGCTCCACCGGCAAGATCAACGGCTCGATCAAGTACGGCGAGCTGGCGGTCGAGGCCGGCGCCCTGCTGAACGGCGAGATCGGCAAATACACCCCTGCGGCCAAGCCGGCCACGGCCCCCGCCGCCCCGGCGGAAGCGGCCCCGGCCCCGGCCGCACTCGACCCCATCGTGGTGGACGGCTAAACGCCGTTAAACGCGGTTTCACGAGCAAGCCCGGCGGGGATCACCCCTCGCCGGGCTTTTTCTTTTTCCAGTTATCGCCGCCGTTTCACGGGAAACATCACAGCTTGCCGCTCACACCACGGCGGCCGGCAGCACCTTGTCCTTGAAGCCGCACAGGTCGCTGACCGGGCAGACGAGGCAGTCGGGTTTGCGGGCCTTGCAGACGTAGCGGCCGTGCAGGATCAGCCAGTGGTGGGCGTGCCGGCGGTAGGCCTTGGGGACCACCTTCAGCAGCTTCGCCTCCACCGCGTCGGGCGTCTTGCCGGGGGCAAGGCCGGTTCGGTTGCCGACACGGAAGATGTGGGTGTCCACCGCGATGGTCTCCTCGCCGAAGGCGACGTTCAGCACCACGTTGGCGGTCTTGCGCCCGACGCCGGGCAGGGTTTCCAGCGCCTCGCGGTCGCGGGGGACCTCGCCGCCATACTGGGCGACCAGAATTTCCGACAGCCGGATGACGTTCTTGGCCTTGGTGTTGAACAGGCCGATGGTCTTGATGTAGCCGCGCAGCCGCTCCTCCCCCAGATCCACCATCTGCTGCGGCGTGGTCACGATTTGGAACAGCGGGCCGGTGGCCTTGTTGACGCCGACATCGGTGGCCTGCGCCGACAGGACGACGGCGACCAGCAGGGTGTAGGGATTGATGTATTCCAGCTCGCTCTTCGGCTCCGGGTTGGCGGCGCTGAGGCGGCGGAAGAATTCCTGGACGGCGGCGGGCTTCATGGCGCGCAGCATAGCGGGACCCCGGCCGTCCATGCAAACAGGACGGCTGGAACCCGCGCCCAAACCACACCAGTTTGTGTGCATGACCATGGCCCGTCATGATCTGCCTCCGGCTCCCCGCGTCTTCTTCGACGCGATCCTGCACCCGCACCGCAGCCTGGGGCGGCACGGGTTCCGCGTTCTGATGGGGGTGGTGATCCTCGTCAATCTGCTGATTGCCGGGATTTTCGCCGCCAACGGGGCGTGGCCGGTGGTTCCCTTCTGCGGGCTGGACGTGGTGATCCTCTGGCTGGCCTTCCGCGTCAACAACCGGGCCGCCCAACTGTACGAGCGGGTGCGCCTGACCGACACCGATCTGACCGTCCAGCGCGTCGCCCGGAACAAGCCGGAGCGGCGCTGGAGCCTTCAGCCCAACTGGCTGCGCGTCACCCTGGACGGCCCGCCCCGGCATGGCGGTCGGGTGACCCTCACCTCGCATGGGCAGTCGGTGGCCGTCGGCGCCTTCCTGACACCGGACGAGCGGGCGGACTTCGCCCAGGCGCTGCGCGGCGCGCTGGCCCTGTGGCGCCGTGCCCCCTGCCATCCCGAACCGGTGCCCTGACCACCGAAGGAATGCGCAAGAAACGGGTTGGTCGGCCCGCTCCGGCGGCGCATCCTGCGCCGGACATGGAGCCTGGGAGAGAACCGCCATGCCCTGCCTGAATCCTGCTGAAGACCCCGTTGACGCGCGGCGCCACCGCGCCATCGCCGCCGCCATCCGCCATCTCGTGGACCATTGGCAGGACCAGCCGGGGCTGGACGAGCTGGCCACGGTCGCCGGCATGAGCCCCTTCCATTTCCAGCGGCTGTTCACCCAATGGGCAGGGATCAGCCCGAAGCGCTTCCTGCAGTTCCTGACGCTGGACAACGCCAAGCGGCTGCTCGCCGCGAACCAGAGCGTCCTGGACGTGGCGCTGGACGTCGGCCTGTCCGGCCCGTCACGGCTGCACGACCTGTTCGTCGCCTGCGAGGCGATGACGCCGGGCGAGTACAAGGCGCTGGGCGGCGGGCTGACCATCCGCTGGGGCCTGCACCCCACCCCCTTCGGCCCGTCGCTGGTCGCCGCCACCGAGCGCGGCGTCTGTTGGCTGAGCTTCGCCGAGGAGGAGGACGGGCGCGACGCGCTGGCCGAGATGGCCGCCGCCTGGCCCGCCGCCCGCCTGGTGGAGGACGCCGACGCCACCCGCCCGGTCGCCGCCCGCGCCTTCCGCTGGGACGGTTCCGCCGGACGCGAGCCTCTGCGCCTGCTGATGAAGGGCACCAATTTCCAGATCAAGGTGTGGGAGGCGCTGCTGCGCATCCCTTCCGGCGCCGTCGTGTCCTACGAGGACGTGGCCCGCGCCATCGGCCAGCCGACCGCCATGCGGGCGGTGGGGGCGGCGGTGGGGCGCAACCCGGTCTGCGTTCTGATCCCCTGCCACCGGGTGATCCAGAAGTCGGGGATCATCCACAACTACCGCTATGGCATCCCCCGCAAGCGCGCCCTGCTCGCCTGGGAGCAGGGGCACGCGATGCCGGAGGACGAGGCAGCCGCTTGAAGAGCCGCCTGACCGGTCAGAGACCCAGCACGTCCTTCATGCTGTAGAGGCCCGGCTGCTTGTCGTTGGCCCACAGCGCGGCGCGGACCGCGCCCTTGGCGTAGACCTGGCGGCCCGACGCCTTGTGGGTCAGTTCGATCCGCTCGCCCTCGGCGGCGAAGACCACCGTGTGGTCGCCGATGACGTCACCGCCGCGCAGCGTGGCGAAGCCGATTTCGCCGCGCGGGCGGACGCCGGTGTGGCCGTCGCGGACCTTCTGCCAGACATCCTCCAGCGCCACCCCGCGCCCCGCCGCCGCCGCCCGGCCGAGGCCGAGCGCGGTGCCCGAGGGCGCGTCCACCTTGTTGCGGTGGTGCATCTCCAAGATGTCGATGTCGTAGTCGTCGCCCAGCGCCCGGCCGACCTGCTCGACCAGCGCCAGCAGCAGGTTGACGCCCAGCGACATGTTCGGCGACTGGACGATCGGGGTGTGGGTCGCCGCCTGGGCGATGGGCTCCTGCTGGGCCGGGCCGATGCCGGTCGTGCCGATGACCAGCACCGTCTGAGACTGGGCGGCCAGCGCGGCGTGGCGGACGCTGGCCTCGGGGCTGGTGAAGTCGATCACCGCGTCGGCCTCGGCGAACAGCGCCGCCGCATCGTCGATGGCGACGACGCCCAGCGGTTCAAGGCCGGCGAGGACGCCGATGTCCTTGCCGAGCGCCGGGCCGCCCACCCGCTCCGTGCCGCCGGCCAGCGTGCAGCCCGGCGTGGCGGCGATCTCGCGCACCAGCATCTGCCCCATGCGCCCCGCGCACCCGACGACCCCGATCTTCATGCCTGCCTCCCTGGGAGAATTCCGACACGGGTCTAGCACAGCCGGGGGCAAGGCTTAAGCGCCGAGACGCCTCAGGACCCCAGGCAATCCTTCAGCGAGGCGGCGATGTTGCGCATCAGCGCGGGGTAGAGGCCGGGGCCGTCCTTCAGGTCCGCCCCTTCGGGGTCGAGCACGCCCTTCTTCGCCGGGGTGCCCTCGACGATGGTGTTGACCAGGGCCGGTTCGAACTGCGGTTCGGCGAAGACGCAGGCGGCGCCGAGGCCGCCGATCTTGGCGCGGATCTCCGACAGCCGCTTGGCCGAGGGGCGGCGTTCCGGGTTGACGGTGATCGCGCCGACGCCGTTCAGGCCGTACTGCGCCTCGAAATACTGATAGGCGTCGTGGAAGACGACGAAGGGCTTGCCGGCCACCGGGGCCAGCGCCGCCTTCAGCTCCGCGTCGAGCGCGTCGATGGAGCGGGCGGTGCGCTCGGCGTTGGCGGTGTAGGCGGCGGCGTTGGCCGGGTCCTTGGCCGCCAGAGCCTCGGCGATCGCCGCGACCATGGCGCGGGCGTTGGCGGGGGAGAGCCAGATGTGGGTGTTCACCTCGTCATGGTCGTGCTCGTCCTCATGGGCGTGCTTGTCGTCGTGCTTATGGTCGTGCCCGTGATCGTGCTTGTGCCCATGGTCGTGGGCCTCCCAGGCGCCGCCTTCGCGGGCGTCGAGCAGGGTGACGCCCGGCGCCTCCAGAAGCGTGACGGAGGTGGCCTTCTTCGCGTTCGCCGTCACCGGCTTGTCGAGGAAGCCCTCCAGCTCCGGCCCGATCCAGAAGACGAGGTCGGCGGCGGCCAGCGCCTTCGCGTCCGACGGCTTCATGGCGTAGGTGTGGGGGGACGCGGCACCACGCACGATCAGCGCCGGCTCCGCCACACCCTCCATCACCGCGGCGACCAGGGAATGGACCGGCTTGATCGAGGCGACGACCTTCGGCGCTTCGGCCAGCGCCGGGCCGGCAGCGGCGAGGGTTGCAGCGAGGGCAAGGAGCGGCAGGGGGCGCATCGCGGCACGCATGGGTGGGTTCCTCATCGTCTGACTGGACAGCCGGGTCTTTCCGGCGCATAGCTGTCTTCGTTTCCAGCAATGTCACGTTATAACATAACATGTCAATCCATCACGGGGCCCATCACGCGGCCCCCCACGCGGCGCGTTCGTCAGTCTCGTCCCCGGCCCTGGCCCCTCCCCTTGTCGACACCAAGGGCCTGACGGTGCGGCTGGGTGGGCGGACGATCCTCGACCGCGTGGACCTGGAGGTGCGGCCCGGCGAGATCGTCACGCTGATCGGTCCCAACGGTGCCGGCAAGACGACGCTGGTGCGCGCCGTGCTGGGCCTCGTCCGCGCCTCCTCCGGGGTGGTGGAGCGCCGCCGGGGCCTGCGCATCGGCTACATGCCGCAGCGCCTGACCGTCGACGCGACCCTGCCGCTGACCGTCCGCCGCTTCCTGGCGCTGTGGCGCCCGGTGACCGAGGCCCGCATCACCGCGGCACTGGAGGAAGCCGGCGTCTCCCACCTCGCCGCCAGCCCGGTCCAGACCGTCTCCGGCGGCGAGATGCAGCGGGTGCTGCTGGCCCGCGCTCTGCTCGGCGATCCAGAGCTTCTCGTGCTCGACGAGCCCGACCAGGCGGTGGACGTCCATGGGCAGGCGGAGCTGTTCGGGCGCATCGAGACGCTGCGCCGCACCCGCGGCTGCGGCGTGCTGCTGGTCAGCCACGACCTGCACACGGTGATGGCCCGCACCGACCGCGTGCTCTGCCTGAACGGCCATGTCTGCTGCCAAGGCGCGCCGGAGGACGTGCGGCGCCACCCGGAATACCGCGCCCTGTTCGGCGGCCACGCCGACGCGCTGGCCGTCTATGTCCATCACCACGACCACGCGCACGCCAGCGACGGCGCCGTGGTGCCCGGCCATGACGGGGACTGCTGCCATGGATGATTTCGTTCTGCGTGCCTTGGCCGCCGGCTGCGGCATCGCGCTGGTCGCCGGCCCGCTGGGGTCCTTCGTGGTGTGGCGGCGCATGGCCTATTTCGGCGACACGCTGGCCCATTCCGCCCTGCTGGGGGTGGCGCTGGGCTTCCTGCTGGGCGTCAACCCGCTGATCGGGGTGGTCGGGGTGTGCGTCGCGCTGGCGCTGGCGCTGGTCGGGCTGCAGCGGCGCCGCGCGCTGGCCACGGACACCGTGCTGGGCATCCTGTCGCATTCGTCGCTGTCGCTGGGCCTCGTCGCCATCGCCTTCCTGGAGACGCTGCGCGTCGATCTGGTCGCCTATCTGTTCGGCGACATCCTGAGCGTCACCACCGCCGATCTGGCCTGGATCTACACCGGCGGAGCGGCGGCGCTGGGCGGGCTGCTGCTGCTGTGGCGGCGGCTGCTGGCGGTGACGGTGGACGAGGATCTGGCGCGGGTCGAGGGCATGCCGGTGGAGGCGCTGCGGCTGGCCTTCATGCTGCTGATCGCGCTGGTCATCGCGGCGGCGATGAAGATCGTCGGCATCCTGCTGATCACCTCGCTCCTCATCATCCCGGCGGCGGCGGCCCGCCGCTTCTCCCGCACGCCGGAGGCGATGGCCGCCCTGGCCTCGGTCTTCGGGATCGCCGCGGTGCTGGGCGGCCTGCTCTCCTCGCTGAACTGGGACCTGCCGGGCGGGCCGAGCATCGTGGTCGCCGCCGCCGCCCTCTTCCTGGCGAGCATGATGGTGCCGGCGGCAAACCGGTAAGCGTCACGCTTGCGTCAATTGGGCGCGCGCCGTCGTCAACACCGAGCGCGTGATGTCGGCCAGGGTGCGGCTGGCGATGCGGCTGCGCTGCCAGAACAACGGCACGTCCAGCGGCTGGTCCGGCACCAGCGCCACCAGCCGCCTGTCGCGCAAGGCGGCGGCGACCAGCGGCTCCGGATTCATGCCCCAGCCGAGCCCGGCCAGCGCCGCGTCCACGAAGGCGTGGGTGGAGGGCATCCAGTGGGTCGGCGAGGTGATCTCTACCCCAAAGGCCTGCCGGGTCCACTGCGTCTGCAGCCGGTCCTTGCTGTTGTAGGTCAGGCGCGGCGCGCGGGCCAGCGCCGCCTCCCCCACCCCATCGGGGAAATGGCGGCGCAGGAAGGCCGGGCTGGCCGTCGCCACGTAGCGCAAGGCACCCAGCGGGGTGCTGTCGCAGCCCTGCACCGGCTGGGCGCTCGCCGTCACCGCCGCCAGCACCTCGCCCCGGCGCAGCCAGTCGGCGCTGTGCTCCTGGTCGTCGAGGACGAGGTCGAACAGCACGTCCGGCGTCCCAGCCATCGCGGCGACGAACCATGTGGCGAGGCTGTCGGCGTTGACCGCCATGCGCACGGTCACCGCCGGCCCGTCCTGCGGCAGGCCGGGGAGCCCGTCGCGCAGCTCGCTTTCCAGCAGAGCCACCCGCTCCGCGTGCTGGCCCAGCCGCAGGCCGGCGGGGGTGCCGGTGCAGGGCGACCCGCGCACCACCAGGATCGTCCCCATCCGCTCCTCCAGCAGCTTCACCCGCTGCGACACGGCGGAGGGGGTGACATGGAGCTGCGCCGCCGCCCGCTCGAAACTGCCGGTGCGGACGACCGCGGCCAACGCGGCGAGCAGGGCGTAATCCAGCATGGGATTAGCGTTCCTTAATCGGGATAAGGGACTTTAGTTATTCTAATCCGGACGGCGATGGTAGGGGAACGGCCTCGTTCCACCTCGTGAGGCTGCCATGCTCTCCGCCTTCCTTCCCGGCCTTCTGCTGGGTCTCAGCCTGATCGTCGCCATCGGCGCGCAGAACGCCTTCGTGCTGCGCCAGGGCCTGCGCGGGGAGCATGTGCTGGCCGTCTGTGCCACCTGCGCGGTGTCCGACGCCCTGCTGATCCTGGCCGGGGTCGGCGGCTTCGCCCAGGCCGCCCAATGGCTGCCCTGGCTGGAGACGGCGACCCGCTACGCCGGAGCGGCCTTCCTGCTGGTCTACGGGCTGCGCAGCTTCCGCTCGGCCTTCCGGGCGGGCGGCGCGCTGGACCCGGCCTCGGCGGTTCCGGCGGGGCTTGGCGCAACGCTGGCGACCTGCCTGGCGCTGACCTGGCTGAATCCGCACGTCTATCTGGACACGGTGGTGCTGGTCGGGTCGGTGTCGACCCAGTTCGCCGAGGGCAAACACGCCTTCGCGCTGGGGGCGATGACCGCCTCCCTCCTGTTCTTCTTCGCGCTGGGCTACGGCGCCCGCCTGCTGCGGCCCGTCTTCGCCCGGCCCGGCGCGTGGCGGGCGCTCGACACCAGCATCGGCGTCGTCATGTGCGCGATCGCGGCGAGTCTGGTGGCCTGAGCAATGGAGGACCGGCGCGGAGATCCCCCTTCCCCGCGCCGGTCCGGTCGTCAGGACGCCTTCAGCGCCTGCAGGAAGGTCTCGACCTGATGCTTCAGGCTGTCGGACTGGCCCGAGAGGTCGGAGGAGGAGCGGATGACGAGGGTGGAGGCCTGCGCCGTCTCGTTCGCCGCCACGCTGACCGCCTCGATGCTGCGGGCGATCTCGTCGGTGCCGCGAGCGGCCTGGGCGACGTTGTTGGAGATCTCCTGCGTCGCCGCCGCCTGCTCCTGCACGGCCGAGGCGATGGTGGTGGAGATCTCGTTGATTGACCGGATCGTCTCGCCGATGCCCTGGATGGCGCCGATCGTCTGGTTGGTCGCCGCCTGGATGCCGGCGATCTGGGCGGAGATGTCCTCGGTCGCCTTGGCCGTCTGGTTGGCGAGGCTCTTCACCTCGCTCGCCACCACGGCGAAGCCCTTGCCCGCCTCGCCGGCCCGCGCCGCCTCGATGGTCGCGTTGAGCGCCAGCAGGTTGGTCTGGCCGGCGATGCCCTGGATCAGCTTGACCACGTCGCCGATGAGCTGCGCCGACTGGGCGAGGCTGTCGGCGGTGCCGCCGATCTGCTCGGTGCGCGACACCGCCTCGCGGGCGATGGCGACCGACCGCTCGACCTGCTGGCCGATTTCCCCGATGGAGGCGGAGAGCTGCTCGGCAGCCGCCGCCACCGCCTGGACGTTGGACGCCGCCTGGGCGGTGGCGGCAGCGGCCTCCGCGCTCTGGCGGGTCGACCGTTCCGACAGGGCGCCGAGCTGGCGCGACACGCCCTGCATGTCGGTCGAGCTGCCGGACACCGCCTGCACCACGCTCCTGACCTTCACGTCGAAGTCGGCGGCGAGGGAGCCGGCGCGCTGGCGCATCTCCTCCTCCTCCTGGACGTCGATCAGCGAGCCGCAAGCGCGCAGCGCCACGCCGGCCGCGTTGCGCCGGCAGCCGCCGATGGCGCGGAACCAGCGGTAGGAACCATCGCGCATCTTGACGCGGTAGCGCACGTTGAAGGGCGTGCGGCCGCTGGCGTCGGCCAGGAAGGCGCCGAAGGCGGCGAAGGTCGGGGCGCTGTCGTCCGGGTGGAGACGGTCCGACCAGGAGGTCATCAGGTTCGGGAAATCCTGCTCGCCCTCGAAGCCGAGCAGGCGGCGGAACTGCCCGGACCAGGTCCAGCGGCTCTGCGGGTGCGCCGGGTCGCCGTTGTGGAACACCGCGTCCCACAGTCCCACGCCGGCGTGGTTGCCGTAGAGGTCGAGCGCTTCGGTCAGCTCGGCCAGTTCAGCGCCGCGCCCGTTGCCGCCCTTGGACCCACCCCGGAAAAATCCCATCAGACTCATGGACTTGCCCCTCCCCCTCACACAACGTTCTCTACAACTTCCAGACGATTCCCATGACCGAACTGATTGGTCGGCCTGATTTCGTATACGGACGATATGTGAATTTAGATTTCATTTTGGTAAAAACGTTTTCCATCTTTTTGAAACAGAAAGCGCGTCTGCCCCATTGTTTGTTTCGCTTTCTGTATGTTTGACCTTTCTTACTTTTGGTTGTGCAGAGACCCTTCGACCAGCGGCACACCGCGACCGGACGCCGCCGGCCCGGCCCGTTGCCATCCCCGGCGGGAGGACCTACAGTCGCCACCGTCAGGGGATCAGCACCAGGAAGACGCAAGGACATCATGGCCGACACGCGCCCCGCCCCCCGAGTGGGGCTGTTCGTCACCTGCCTCGTCGATGTCTACCGCCCGACGGTCGGCTTCGCCGCGGTGAAGCTGCTGGAGGACGCCGGCTGCACGGTCGAAGTGCCCGCGTCCCAGACCTGCTGCGGCCAGCCCGCCTTCAACGCCGGCGACCGCGCCACCGCGCGGGACCTCGCCCGCAGCACCATCGCCGCCTTCGAGGGGTTCGATCACGTGGTCGTCCCCTCCGGCTCCTGCGCCGGGCAGATCCGCAAGCATTACCCCGAGCTTCTGGCCGACGATCCGGCCTGGGCGGCGCGGGCGCAGCACCTGTCGGCGCGCACGCACGAGCTGGTGTCCTTCCTGACCGACGTGCTGGGGGTGACGGACACCGGCGCGCGCTACGACGGCACGATCACCTACCACGACAGCTGCTCCGGCCTGCGCGAGCTGGGCGTCAAGGAGCAGCCGCGCCGCCTGCTGGCCAAGGTCGAGGGGCTGACGCTGAACGAGCTTCCGGGGGCGGAGGTCTGCTGCGGCTTCGGCGGCACCTTCTGCGTCAAGTACCCGGACATCTCCAACCGCATGGTCGAGGCCAAGACCGCGGACATCGCGGGCACCAAGGCCGACACGCTGCTGGCCGGCGACATGGGCTGCCTGCTGAACATGGCGGGCAAGCTGAAGCGCGAGGGCTCCGCCGTCCGCGTCCGCCACGTCGCGGAGGTGCTGGCCGGCGTCACCGACACCCCACCGATTGGCGAGCCCATAAAAAGTGGGAGGGCGTGACCCCATGCAGCCGACCACCCACGCCTTTCCCGAGAACGCCCGCAAGGCGCTGAGCGACGAGCGGCTTCAGAAGGTCCTGGCCATCGCGCCGGCCGGCTTCGTCAACCGCCGCAAACAGGCCGCCGACCGCCTGCCGGAGTTCGAGGCGCTCCGCGACCAGGGCCGCGACCTGAAGAACCACGTCCTGGCCAACCTCGACACCTATCTGGAGGCCTTCGAGGGCAAGGTCACCGAGCAGGGCGGCCATGTCCACTGGTGCCGCACCGACCAGGAGGCGCGCGACGCCATCCTGGGCATCTGCCGCAAGGTCGGGGCGAAGACCGTCACCAAGGGCAAGTCGATGATCTCCGAGGAGATCGGGATCAACGACCATCTGGAAGCCAACGGGCTGACCCCCATCGAGACGGATCTCGGCGAATACATCATCCAGCTCCGCCGCGAACCGCCCAGCCACATCATCGCCCCGGCCTTCCACCTGTCCAAGGCGGACGTGGAGGGCACCTTCCGCCAAGCCCACACCGACCTGCCGGCGGACCGCGTCCTGGACGAGCCCAAGGTGCTGATCGCCGAAGCGCGGCAGGTGCTGCGCCGCAAGTTCCAGCAGGCCGACGTCGGCATCACGGGCGCCAACATCATGGTGGCGGAGACCGGCTCGACCGTCATCGTCACCAACGAGGGCAACGGCGACCTGACCCAGATCCTGCCGCGCGTCCATGTGGTGATCGCCACCATCGACAAGGTGGTGCCGACGTTGGAGGACGCGGCGCTGGTGCTGCGCCTGCTGGCGCGCTCCGCCACCGGCCAGGAGGCGTCGGCCTACACCACCTTCTCCACCGGGCCGCGCCGTCCCGGCGACCTCGACGGGCCGGAGGAGTTCCACGTCGTTCTGCTCGACAACGGGCGGTCGGCGCTGCTCGGCACCGAGTTCCAGGACGTGCTGCGCTGCATCCGCTGCGGCGCCTGCATGAACCATTGCCCGGTCTACGGCGCGGTCGGCGGGCACGCCTACGGCTGGGTCTATCCGGGGCCGATCGGGTCGGTGATGCAGCCGGCCCTGCTGGGGGTGAAGGAGGCCGGGCACCTGCCCAACGCCTCCACCTTCTGCGGGCGGTGCGAGGCGGTCTGCCCGATGCGCATCCCCCTGCCCAAGATGATGCGCCACTGGCGGGAGAAGGAGTTCGAGCAGAATCTCCAGCCCGCCGCCATGAGCCGGGGGCTGGCCCTGTGGGGCTGGTTCGCGCGGCGCCCGGCGCTGTACCACGCCGCTACCAAGATGGCGGCGCGGGCGCTCGGGATGCTGGGCCGCGGCAAGGGACGCTTCGCCCGCCTGCCGCTGGCCCAGGGCTGGACGCGGCACCGCGACATGCCGGCGCCGGAGGGCAGGACCTTTCAGCAGATGTGGGCCGAGAAGAAAGCGGCCGAAAAGAAGGGGACGCGCTGACCATGGCCGACACCGGCTCCGCCCGCGCCCAGATCCTGGGCGGCATCCGCAAGGCGCTGAATTCCGCCGAGGGGTCCGAGGAGGCACGCCAAAGGCTCGCCACCCACCCGCGCAACCTGATCCCGGCCCGCGCCCAGCGTCCCCATGACGAGCAGGTCGAGCTGTTCGCCGCCATGGCCACCGAGGTTTCGGCGACCGTGGAGTTGCTGGGCGGGATGGCCGAGGTGCCGGGGGCCGTGGCCGACTATCTGGCCGGGCTGAACCTGCCCGCCGAGGTCCGCGTCGCACCGGACGCCGCCCTGGACGCCATCCCCTGGGACCAGCGCCCGACCCTGACCGTGACCAAGGGGCGGGCCCGCGACAGCGACGGGGCGTCGCTGACCGGCGCCTTCGCCGGGGTGGCGGAAACCGGCACGCTGATGCTGCTGTCCGGGGCCGAGCGGCCGACCACGCTGAACTTCCTGCCCGACACCCACGTCGTCGTGCTGCGGCGCGGCCAGATCGTCGGCACCATGGAGGACGCCTGGGACCGGCTGCGCGCCGCCGGGGGCGAGGATGGCGCAAACGGCGCCCTGCCCCGCACCGTCAACTTCATCACCGGGCCGTCGCGGACCGGCGACATCGAGATGCGGATCGAGCTGGGCGCCCACGGGCCGCGGCGCCTTCACATTCTTCTGGTGGAGGATTGACACGGCTGAGTGTTCAAGGGTTTATCGGAGCGTTGTCCGTGCCGGAACCCGTGTTCACCCGTGTTTGACCCGCCCTGCCCTTCGACCCGCGCGCCCGGACGGGCCGCGCCGAGGTCCCTGTCGTGAGCCGCCGCCGCTCGGTCTCCACCGAGGAACGGCGGCTGTGGCGGATCGCCATGCGCGACGCGGAGCCGATGCCGGGCCGGACCATCGCGGACCCCGATCCTCCCGCCGCCCTCGCGGGCGAGCCGGAACCGGTCGCCACCACCGCCTCGCCGCCCCCCACCCTGCCGCCGCGCGGCGGCCTGCCGAAGGGTGGGCGTCCGTCGCAGCCGCCGCTGAAGGTCGGCAACCTCGACAACATCGACCGCCGCACCGCCGACCGCTTCTCGCGCGGCGAGATGGAGATCGACGGGCGGATCGACCTGCACGGGATGAGCCAGGACCAGGCCCACGGCGCCCTGTCCGGCTTCGTCCGCCGCGCCTGGCACGAGGGGCGGCGCTGCGTGCTGGTCATCACCGGCAAGGGCACCTACACCGGCGGGGTCGGCGTGCTGCGCCAGTCGGTGCCGCGCTGGCTGGCCGACGCCTCCTTGCGCCCGATGGTTCTGGCGGTGCGCCCGGCGCAGCCCCGGCACGGCGGAGACGGGGCGCTGTATGTCCTCGTCAAGCGGCGGCGCGACCATCACCGGTAGGATGGGGCCGCGATGACACCCTTCGGCGAACGGGTCCGCGCCCTGCGCGAGGGCAAGAGCGTGACGCTCAAGCAGATGGCGGCGGACCTGCACATCTCCTCGGCCTATCTGTCGGCGCTGGAGCATGGCAAGCGCGGCCAGCCCTCCGCCCAGCTCGTCCGGCAGATTTGCGCCTATTTCGGCATCATCTGGGACGAGGCGGAGGAACTGGAGCGGCTGGCCGCCCTGTCCCACCCCCGCGTGACGGTGGACACCGCCGGGCTCAACCCGAAGGCGACCGAGCTGGCGAACCGGCTGGCCGAGCGCATCCACGACCTCGACGACGGAACGCTGGATCGGCTTCTCCTTCTGTTGGACGAGGCGCCGGCCCGCGGCGGTGCGGCGGTGCGGCGGCGGACGGCTCCACGGCGGCGGTAGGGAGCACAACCCCGGAAAGAATCCCCCCTGCCGCAACATCCTGAATTGCCTTGTGGGTTAATCGGTCGCACCTTCGGCCTGGGCAACCGGACGTTTCGCGTTCGCTTTCACCGCGCCGAATCCCTTACCATCCAGCCTGGGTTGCCCCGAAGCCAGGCTTGACCAGACGGGATTATCGTATGACCGCCGAGGTCGGGTCCGTAATGCCGGGGGACGGCGTCACGGACGCCCTGTTCCGCTCCATCTTCGACAGCGCGTCGGTCGGCATGGTCGTGGCCGCGCCGGACGGCCGCATCCTGGCCGCCAACCCCGCCTTCGCCCGCAGCCTGGGATACAGCCCGCCGGACATGGCCGGACGGCATCTGGCCGACGTCACCCATCCGGAGGACTGGGCCTGGGAAAGCCTGCGCTTCGGCCGGATGGTGCGGGGCGAGACGGCGCCGGCCCCTTTCGAGAAGCGTTTCCTGCGCGCCGACGGCGGGGTGATGCGCGCCGCCATGCGCCCGTCCTGCCTGCACGGTCCCGACGGGCGTCTGCGGGCGCTGGCTGCGGTGATCGAGGATGTGACGACCGCCCGCGCCGCCGACGAGGAACTCCAGCGCAGCGAGGCGCGCAACCGCGCCATCGTGGAGCAGGCGGTCGAGACCATCCTGACCGTGGACGCCCGCGGCGTCATCCTGGCCGCCAACCAAGCGGCGGAGCTGCTTCTCGGCTACAGCCCGGACGAGCTGACCGGCCGGCACATCGCCGTGCTGATGCCGCCGGAGGAGGCCGCGCAGCACGGCGACCACATGCGCCGCTACCGGGAGACGGGGGTTCGGCAGGTCATCGGCGTCGGGCGGGAGGTGACCGTCCTGCGCCGGGACGGCACCGCCATGGTCGTCTGGCTGTCCCTGTCGGAGATCGACCTGCCGGGCTTCCACGTCTTCGTCGCGATGCTGCGCGACCTCAGCGCCTTCAAGGCCGCCGAGCAGGCGCTGATCGAGGCCAAGGAGGCGGCGGAACTGGCCAACCGCGCCAAGACCGCCTTCCTCGCCAACATGAGCCACGAGCTGCGCACGCCGCTGAACGGCATCCTGGGCTTCGCCGACGTGATCCACCAGCAGATGCTGGGGTCGCTGGAGAATCCCATGTACGTCAACTTCGCGGCGGAGATCAAACGCTCGGGCGAGCTGCTGCTGGCCAACATCAACGACCTGCTGGAGATGGCCACCATCGAGGCCGGTCAGGTCGATCTGGAGGAAGCGCTCTGCGACTTCCGCGACGTGGTGGTGTCCTGCGTCCGTCTTGTCGCCAAGCGGGCGGAGCGCGGCAAGCTCCAGGTCGAGGCCGACATCGCCAGCGAGTTGCCGCCCCTGCTGGCCGACCCGCGGGCGCTGAAGCAGGTTTTGCTCCATCTTCTGTCCAACGCCATCAAGTTCACCCCGGAAGGCGGGCGCGTCGGCGTGTCGGCCCGCGTGGATTCCGCGGGCGCCCTGGTCGCCGAGGTGTTCGACAGCGGCGTCGGCATCCCGGAGGACCGTCTGGAAACCGTCTTCCAGCCCTTCTTCCAGGGTGATTCCTCGCTGGCCCGCCGGTTCGAGGGAATCGGGCTGGGCCTGTCCATCGCCAAGTCGTTGGTGGAGCGCCACGGCGGCCGGCTGGAGATCCGCTCGCTGGAAGGCGCCGGCACGTCGGTGGTCATCCACCTGCCGAAGGAGCGCTTCCTGACGGACTGGTGAGGTCCAGCCGGCGCGTGAGCCCGATGGCGTCGAGGAAGGCCTCGTCGTGGCTGACCACCAGCAGCGCCCCGTCATAGGCGCGCAGCCCGGCTTCCACCGCTTCGATGGACTCGATGTCCAGGTGGTTGGTCGGCTCGTCCAGGATCAGCAGGGGCGGAGGAACGGCGCCGCCGAGGACGCAGGCGAGTCCGGCGCGCAGCGTCTGCCCGCCGCTGAGGGTCGACACGCGCTGCAACGCGGCGTCGGCGCGGAACATGAAGCGGGCCAGCGACGCCCGGCAGGCGTTCTCTCCTTCCCGCGGGTTGAGGCGCCGGAAGTTGTCCAGGATCGTTTCCGACGGGTC
Organism: Azospirillum brasilense; assembly: GCF_007827815.1. Classification (GTDB taxonomy): domain Bacteria; phylum Pseudomonadota; class Alphaproteobacteria; order Azospirillales; family Azospirillaceae; genus Azospirillum; species Azospirillum brasilense_C. The sequence goes on along the minus strand of NZ_VITH01000005.1, from coordinate 206,723 downwards.
GAGCAGGCTCACCCGCTGGTCGAGCATCATCGCACCGGCAACGACGCGGACCGTCCCGGACCAGGGGGCGCAATGGCCGGCGACGAGCGCCAGCAGGGTCGTCTTGCCCGACCCGTTGGGGCCGGTGACGGCGACGCGCTCCGGCCCGGTGATGGTGAAGGACAGGTCGCGGACGACCGCCCTTCCCGCTTCGTAGCCGGCGGTGACGCCGTCGAGCGTCAGCACGGTCCGGCCGGGCGGAAGGCCGGTGGGCGGCAGCACGACCGACAACGGCTGAAGGACTTCGATGCGCGCGCGGGCGCCGGCCACGGCGTCGAGCGCGTCGGCCTTCTGCTGGGCGGCGCGGCGGGCGTTGTCGCCGCCGGTGGCCTCGCTGCGCTCCTTCCGGCCGCCGAGGAGGATGCGCGGCAGGTCGCCCTTCGCCGCCTTCCGCTGCCCCGCCCGGTCCTTGCGCGCCTTGCGTTCGGCGGTGGCCTGCGCCGTCCGGGCCGCCTCCGCCACACGTTTCTCGGCATCCGCCAGATCGTGGCGGGCGGCATCGAGGGCCAGCGCCCGGGCGGCGCGGTAATGGCTCCAGTTTCCGCCGTAGCGGGTGGCACAGAGGGTGGTCAGCTCGACGATGGCGTCCATGCGGTCGAGCAGGTCGCGGTCGTGGCTGACCACCACCGCCCCGGCCCGCCAGGAGGCCAGCAACCCGACGACCGCCTCCCGTCCCTCGCGGTCGAGATCGTTGGTCGGCTCGTCCAGCAGCAGGACATCGGGCTCCGGAAAGATCGCCGCGGCCAGGGCGGCGCGCGTGCGCTGCCCGCCGGACAGGCAGGTCAGCAGCGTCTCGGGCTCCGCCTCCAGCCCCACCCGGCCGAGCGCCGACCGGATGCGGCCTTCCAGCGTCCAATCCACCTCCGCCAGCGCGTCGGCGTCCGCGTCGCCCCGCTCGGCGCGGCGCAGCAGGTCCAGCATGGTGGTCGCGCCGAACAGGCCGGCCACCGTGTCGTCCGGTGTCACCGACAGGTTCTGATTCAGGATTCCCAGGCTGCCGCGGACGGACACCGTCCCGGATTGCGGACGCAGCGCGCCCGTCATCAGCTTGAGAAGGGTCGATTTCCCGGTGCCGTTGCGTCCGACGAGCCCGGTCCGTTCAAGGCCGAACCCGAGACTGATATCGGATAGGACGGAACGCCCGTCAGGCGTGGACCAGGACAGGTTCGCCAGGGTGATGGCGGGCGGTGTGATGGAAGCAGGCATGGACGCGGATTTCCCCGAAGACGAAACGAACGGACGTTGCGGTCGGGTTGAAATCCATCGGTCTGCGCATCCTGCCGTGGTGAGACGCCGGCCATCCTAAGGCCAGCCGGGCCGCCGATCAAGAAAGCCGATCAAGGCGGGTGGACTCCCATAACCCTCTGCCCTCTGGGGAGCGGGTGCCCGCGAAGCGGGCGGTGAGGGGGTTGCGCGTGGCGGTACGTCCGGCACAAGCGCAACCCCCTCACCCTAACCCTCTCCCCAGAGGGGAGAGGGGATCACAAATGCGATAGCCGTGAGCTGTTTTACAGAATGAACTTCGACAGGTCGGCGTTCTTGGCGAGGCCGCCGACCTGGGCGCGGACGGTCTCCGCGTCGATGGTGACGGTCTGGCCGGCCTTGTCGCTGGCGGTGAAGCTGATGTCCTCCAGCAGCCGTTCCAGGACGGTGTGCAGGCGCCGCGCCCCGATGTTCTCCACCGTCGCGTTGATCTCGGTGGCGAGGCGGGCCAGCTCGTCGATGGCGTCGTCGGTGAAGACGAGGTCGACCTCCTCGGTCTTCAGCAGCGCCTTGTACTGCTTGATCAGGCTGGCTTCCGGCTCGGTCAGGATGCGGCGGAAATCCTCCTGCTCCAGCGCCTTCAGCTCGACGCGGATCGGCAGGCGGCCCTGCAGCTCCGGCAGCAGGTCCGACGGCTTGGACAGGTGGAAGGCGCCGGACGCGATGAACAGGATGTGGTCGGTCTTCACCGCGCCATGCTTGGTGCTGACGGTCGTGCCCTCGATCAGCGGCAGCAGGTCGCGCTGCACGCCCTCGCGGCTGACGTCGGCGCCGCCCTTGTAGTCGGAACGGGCGGAGATCTTGTCGATCTCGTCGAGGAAGACGATGCCGTTCTGCTCCACCGCCTGGATCGCTTCCGAAACGACCTTTTCCTGGTCGAGCAGCTTGTCCGACTCTTCCGCCATCAGAACGGTGTAGCTCTCGGCGACGGACATGCGCCGGGACTTGGTGCGCCCGCCCAGCGCCTTGCCGAAGATGTCGTTCAGGTTGAGCATGCCCATCTGGGCGCCCGGCATGCCGGGGATGTCGAAGGTCGGCAGGCCGCCGGCGGTGTCGGCCACCTGAATCTCGATCTCGCGGTCGTTCAGCGTGCCCTCGCGCAGCATCTTGCGGAACTTCTGCCGCGTCTCCGGGCTGGCGTTCTCGCCACACAGCGCGTCGACCACGCGCTCCTCGGCGCGCAGCTCGGCCTTGGCGGCGACCTCCTTGCGCAGCCGCTCCTTGGTCAGGCCGATGGCGGCCTCCACCAGATCGCGGACGATCTGCTCGACGTCGCGGCCGACATAGCCGACCTCGGTGAACTTGGTCGCCTCGACCTTCAGGAAGGGCGCCTGGGCCAGCTTCGCCAGGCGGCGGGCGATCTCCGTCTTGCCGACGCCGGTCGGGCCGATCATCAGGATGTTCTTGGGCAGAACCTCCTCGCGCAGCCCCTCGGGGAGCTGCTGGCGGCGCCAGCGGTTGCGCAGCGCGATGGCGACCGCGCGCTTGGCCTCGTGCTGGCCGACGATGTAGCGGTCGAGCTCGGAGACGATCTCGCGCGGGCTGAAGGCGGCGGTGGCGGCGGCGATGCTGGGGGCGGACATGGCGTGGGACCCGGTCTGAGGGTTAGAGCTTTTCGAGCGTGACGTTCTCGTTGGTGTAGACGCAGATGCCGGCGGCGATCTTCATCGCCTTGCGGGCCACGGCCTCCGCGTCCAGACCATCGACGTCGACCAGCGCGCGCGCCGCCGACAGGGCATAGGCGCCGCCGGAGCCGATGCCGATGAGGCCGTCCTCCGGCTCCAGCACGTCGCCGTTGCCGGTCAGGATCAAGCTGACGTTGCGGTCGGCCACGGCCATCATGGCCTCCAGCCGGCGCAGGTAGCGGTCGGTGCGCCAGTCCTTGGCCATCTCGACGCAGGCGCGCAGCAGCTGGCCGGGGTGCTTCTCCAGCTTGGTCTCCAGCCGCTCGAACAGGGTCAGCGCGTCGGCGGTGGCGCCGGCGAAGCCGCCCATCACCGTGCCGCCGGCGAGCCAGCGCACCTTGCGGGCGTTCGATTTCATGACCGTCTGGCCGACGGACACCTGGCCGTCGCCGGCAATGACCACCTGCCCGTTCTTGCGGACCGAGAGGATGGTGGTGCCGTGCCACTGGATGGGATCGTGGGAAGTCATCGGGACCGTGTTCGAAGAAAGAAGCGCCCGTGCCCGAACGGCCCGGCGTGACGCCGGCCGATATAGGCACATCGGAACACGGGTCTATGTGGGGGGACGGCGGGTCCCGTCAAGTCTGCCGTCATGGACCGGTATCCCACGGGACGGAATTGGCCGGGCGGCGAACTGCGTCACCTCCACCCCCAGCCGGGCCAGCGCCTCCATCACCGGGACAAAGGCGGACAGGCCGTGCGCCCCACCGGGCAACGGACCCGGACGGGCCACGCCCAGCAAATTGCCCGCCTCGTCCACCAGCGGGTCGCCCGGCGCCGGGTCCGGCCCGCTCAGGTCGGCCTGCAGCAGCGTCGCCTCCACACCCGGCATCGCCTGCGGGTCGGCGCGCCGGGCCGCCAGGATGCCGGATGCCGTGTCGGCGCCCCGCTCCAGAACCGCCGTCACCGCTTCGCTGACCGCCGGGGTGTCCAGACGCAGCGGCGCCGCGCGCAGCCGGGCCGGGACGCGGACCAGGGCGATCCCGCCCGACCGGTCCCGCGCCATCACCATGCCGTCCAGCGACACCGCGCGGGACGGCGCGACGGTCACGGTCGCGTCCAGCCCGGCGTCGAACGTCAACACGAGCGACTGGCCGTCCAGTTCGCCCAGCACGATTCCCCGGCCCTTGCGCTCCTCCGGACCGACGCGCACGGCGGCGGCGGACACGCGGGCGGCGGGATCGTCGGCGTAGCCTTGGAGCGGGTCGGCGATGCGCAGAATCAGGGTCGGGTGACGGGTTTCCTCCAGGAAAGGTGCCGGTCCGGCGGAGGCACCGCCGGGATCGACCGTCATGGTTGACACCACGGCCAAGCCACTTGACGCATCCGGGGGCGCACTTGACGCTCCCGCCGCCCCACTTGACACTAGCGGAGCCGCACTTGACGCTCCCGGTGGGGCGGTTGACACTCCTCCCCGACCACTTGACACTATAGCCGGTCCACTTGACGCTAACGCCCCGCCCCGCGACACCGCAGCGCGGAAGCCGGGGTCGGCGCCCAGCGCCTCCACCGCCGTGGCGAAGGCCTCCTCGATCAGCAGGACGTCGCCCTGCGGCACGCCGCTGTCCTGGCGGGCCACGCCTGTGGTGGTGACGCGGTGGACGAGCCGCCCGGTCACGGCGTCGTAGACCGCCCAGTCGACCCGCAGGCTGCCGACCCCCGACACGCCCTCGCTGCGGCCGGTCAGCCAGCTCCGCCGACGGCACAGGTCGCTGTTCACCGCGCGCAGGTCGCCGCGCAGGATGTAGCGGGCGCGCTTGCGGTCGAACTCCGCCTCGTAATCGCTGCCCTGCACGCCCGCCACGTCGTAGCCGGCGTCGGCCAGAACCTCGGCGAAGCGTTCCTGGAAGGTGGAGTTCTCGTGCAGGCTGCGCCCGCTGGTCCAATAGACGTCGTCGTAGGGCGGCCAGCACTCCAGCGCCCAGACATAGCGTCCCGTCACCATGCCCCGCCGCATCGAGCCGAGCGACAGGCCGTCGAAGCGGACCGGCTCCGTCGAACCGCGGGCGACGGGCGGCGATTTGCGGATCTGCGGCAGCTCCCCGCCCATGCAGGCGGCCAGCGCCAGCAGGGCCGCGAGGGCCGGAAAAAGACGTCCGGGCGTCGGCATGTCCGGTGGCATATCCCATTATGCGCGTTCAACGTGCATTCATTCATGAACACACACGCATTATGCGGCATCGCGCCCGACGGTCATAGGCGTTTTCGGAGGCGGCACCTCTGGCGCGCCCGCGCGCTTCCTGATAAAACCCGGACTCATGGACCAGAGCCTTGCCAATGGCGTCCGCCGCGCCTCGATCGAGCGGAACACCACCGAAACCCGGATCCGGGTCGCCGTGAATCTGGACGGCACCGGCGTCTATGACGTGAAGACCGGCGTCGGCTTCCTCGACCACATGCTGGAGCAGCTGTCGCGCCACAGCCTGATGGACCTGACGGTGGCGGCGGAGGGTGACCTGCACATCGACGCCCACCACACGACCGAGGACAGCGGCATCGCCATCGGCATGGCGGTGGCGAAGGCGCTCGGCGACCGCAAGGGCATCCAGCGCTACGGCCACGCCTACATCCCGATGGACGAGACGCTGACCCGCGTCGCGCTGGACTTCTCCAACCGGCCTTACCTGATCTGGAAGGTGTCCTTCAGCCGCGACAAGATCGGCGACATGGACACCGAGCTGTTCCGCGAGTGGTTCCAGGCCTTCGCCATGGCCGCGGGCGTGACGCTGCACGTCGAATGCCTCTATGGCGAGAACAACCACCACATCGTGGAAAGCTGCTACAAGGCGCTTGCCCGCGCGCTGCGGGCCGGGATCGACATCGATCCACGCAAGCGCGACGCCGTGCCCTCCACCAAGGGGACGCTGGGCGGCTCCCTCTAAAAAAAACCGGCGGCTTCCATAAGGCCGGCTCTCTGTCACAAGGTCCTCGTTTCATGGAAACCGTTGCGCTGATCGATTACGGCTCCGGCAACCTGCGTTCCGCCGCCAAGGCTCTGGAGCGCGCGGCGGCGGAGTCCCATGCCTCCTTCCAGGTCCTGGTGACGTCCGACGCCGACGCGGTGCGCAAGGCCGACCGCGTCGTGCTGCCGGGCGTCGGCGCCTTCGCCGACTGCAAGCGCGGCCTGTCGGAGGTTCCCGGGATGCTCGACGCGCTGGAGGAGGTGGTGCACGGCAAGGGCCGCCCCTTCCTGGGCATCTGCGTCGGCATGCAGCTGATGGCGGAACGCGGGCGCGAATACGGCGTGACCGAGGGTCTGGGCTGGATCAAGGGCGAGGTGGCGAAGCTGGAGCCGACCGACCCGACGCTGAAGATCCCGCACATGGGCTGGAACGAGCTGGACGTGCGCCGGGAGCACCCGCTGCTGGCCGGCCTGCCGGAGCGGGCGCACGCCTACTTCGTCCACTCCTACCGTTTCGCGGTGGAGCGGCCGGAGGACGTGATCGCCAGCGCCGATTACGGCGGCCCCTTCGCGGCAGTGGTCGGGCGCGACAATCTGGTCGGCACCCAGTTCCATCCGGAAAAGAGCCAGGAGACCGGCCTCGCCCTGGTCGCCAACTTCCTGACCTGGCGGGTCTGACGATGACCGACGTCACGGTCGAACGCATCGACACGCTGAAGACCGGCGATCTGCACGACCTGTGCGACGCCGCCGACGACGCCGTCAAGGCCGGCGGCGGTTTCGGCTGGGTGGCGCCGCCACCCCGCGAGATCATGGAGCGCTACTGGAAGGGCGTTCTGGTGGTGCCGGAGCGCATCCTGTTCGTCGGCCGGCTGGACGGCGTCATCGCCGGCTCCGCCCAGCTCGTCAAGCCGGCCCGCAACAACGAGGCGCAGGCCCACGCCGCGACCCTGACCACCAGCTTCGTCGCCCCCTGGGCGCGCGGCCACGGCCTCGCCCGCCGCCTGACCGTGGCGGTCGAGGAGGAGGCGCGGGCGTCCGGCTTCCGCGTGCTGAACCTCGACGTGCGCGAGACGCAGACCGCGGCCATCGCGCTGTACGAGGACCTCGGCTTCAGACGCTGGGGCACGCATCCCTTCTATGCGCTGGTGGACGGCAAAAAGCTGGCCGGCCATTTTTATGTGAAAGACCTCACCCCCGACACGCTTCACGACACGCCATAGGACGAGACACCGCGATGATCATCTATCCCGCCATCGACCTCAAAGACGGTGCCTGCGTTCGGCTGCTGCGCGGCGAGATGAGCCAGGCGACCGTCTTCAACACCGAACCCGCCGACCAGGCCCGCCTGTTCGAAAGCCAGGGCTTCGAATGGCTGCATCTGGTCGATCTGAACGGCGCCTTCGAGGGCAAGCCGGTCAACGGCAAGGCGGTCGAGGACATCCTGGGCGCCGTGACCATCCCAGTGCAGCTGGGTGGCGGCATCCGCGACCTGAAGACCATAGCCCACTGGCTTGAGAAGGGCGTCAGCCGGGTCATCCTCGGCACCGTCGCCCTGCGCGAGCCGGAGCTGGTCCGCGAGGCCTGCCGCGAGTTCCCCGGCAAGGTGGCGGTGGGCATCGACGCACGGGAAGGCTATGTCGCCGTCGCCGGCTGGGCCGAGACCTCGACCATCAAGGCGCTGGATCTGGCGTTGAAGTTCGAGGACAGCGGCGTCGCCGCGATCATCTACACCGACATCAACCGCGACGGCGCCATGGGCGGCGTGAACGTCGAGGCGACCTCCGACCTCGCCTTCCACCTGACCACCCCGGTGATCGCGTCGGGCGGCGTCTCCTCCATCGACGACCTGATCGCGTTGAAGAAGGAGGAGGACACCGGCATCCAGGGCGTCATCTGCGGCCGCGCGCTCTACGACGGGCGCATCGATCCGAAGACGGCCTTGGACCTGCTCTCCCCCGCTCCCGTCACCGGAAAGGCCGGCTGATGCTCAAGATGCGCGTCATCCCCTGCCTGGACGTCAAGGACGGGCGGGTCGTCAAGGGGGTCAACTTCGTCGATCTGATCGACGCCGGCGACCCCGTGGAGCAGGCCCGCGTCTATGACCGGGAAGGGGCGGACGAGCTGACCTTCCTCGACATCACGGCCAGCCACGAGAACCGCGACACCATCTACGACGTGGTGCGCCGCACCGCCGAGCAGGTGTTCATGCCGCTGACCGTCGGCGGCGGCGTGCGCACGGTGGACGACATCCGCAAGCTGTTGCTGGCCGGCGCCGACAAGGTGTCGATCAACACCGCGGCCATCCACCGTCCGGAGTTCGTGCAGGAGGCGGCGGAGAAGTTCGGCGCCCAGTGCATCGTCGTCGCCATCGACGCCAAGCAGGTCGAGCCGGGCCGCTGGGAGATCTTCACCCACGGCGGGCGCAAGGCCACGGGCATCGACGCCATCGAGTGGGCCAAGCGCATGGAGGCCTACGGCGCCGGCGAGATCCTGCTGACCTCGATGGACCGCGACGGCACCAAGAGCGGCTTCGACCTCGCCCTGACCCGCAAGGTGGCCGACGGGCTGCGCATCCCGGTCATCGCCTCGGGCGGCGTCGGCACGCTGGACCATCTGGTGGAAGGCATCCGCGAGGGCCACGCCACGGCGGTGCTGGCGGCCTCCATCTTCCATTTCGGCACCTACACCATCGGGCAGGCCAAGGCGGCGCTCGCCGAGGCCGGCATCCCGGTGCGCCCGGCCCGCGTGAGGGAGGCCGCGCATGGCTGAGGACAAGATCTCCGCCGAGGTCCTGGACCGGCTCTACGCCACCGTCCAGGCGCGCAAGGGCGCCGATCCGGAGACCTCCTACACCGCCAAGCTGTTCCACCGCGGCACCGCCAAGATCGCCCAGAAGGTCGGCGAGGAAGCGGTGGAGACGGTCATCGAGGCGGTGCGCGGCGACACGGCGGCGATGGCCTCGGAATCGGCGGACCTGCTCTATCACCTGATGGTGCTGTGGGCCGACGCCGGGCTGGAACCCTCCGCAGTGTGGGAGAAGCTGGCCCAGCGCGAGGGCACCAGCGGCATCGCCGAAAAGAACGCGCGCAAGGCCTGACAATCACGGCTTGAATCGACAAAGGCGGAAGGGGAAACGACGCGATGGCCAAGACCTACGATCCGAACAACGTCTTCGCCCGCATCCTGCGCGGCGAAATCCCGTGCAAGAAGGTCCTGGAGACCGAGCACGCGCTGGCCTTCCACGACATCAACCCGCAGGCTCCGACGCACATCCTGGTGATCCCGAAGGGCGCCTACGTCGACATGGACGATTTCAGCGCCCGCGCGACGGAGGCGGAGATCGCCGGCCTGTTCCGCGCGGTCGGCGAGGTGGCGCGCGGCGCCGGCGCCGCCGAGCCCGGTTACCGCATCCTGTCCAACTGCGGCGAGGACGCGAACCAGGAGGTTCCGCACCTGCACATCCACGTCTTCGCCGGCCGCCGCCTGGGCCCGATGATCACTCAGGGGTGATCATCCGAGAGGCACGACGATCCACGTGAAACATCGGCCTGAGACGTAAGGGCGCCGGGGAAACCCTCGGCGCCCTTTTCTTTTGGTCCGGTTCTTTTCGCTTACACCATGGCGCGGATCTGCCGCTCCGCCGCTTCGCCGTCGATGCGGCAATAGACGGCCTGGACGACGCTGAAGGCGCCGAAGGCGAACAGCCCGGCGGCCACCACGCCGAGCAGCCAGGGGCCGTAAGGCTGCTGCTGGAGGAACTGCAGCGCCTTGAGCAGCCCGCCGGACTCCGACGAGTCCGACTGCCACGCCGCCACCAGAAAGAAGCTGCCGACCACCGCGAAGACCAGCCCCTTGGCGGCGAAGCCGAAGCGGCCGATCGGGCAGATCACCTTCATGGTGTCCGGGTCGGCGTCCAGCTCACGGCGGAAGCTGGCCTTGTAGGCCTTGATGGCGTGGGCCACGGCCGTGCCGATGATGGCGGCCCCCACCGCGGCGACCAGGACGCGGCCCATCGGCTGGGCGAGCAGCCACGCCGTCCAGTCATGGGCGGCCGCTTCGCCGTCGCCGCGCCCACCGCCCTGCCCGGCCAGCAGCTTGATGGCGAAGACCGCCAGACCGGCGTGGATCACCCCGGCGACGACGAAGCCGGCGCGCACCACCAGCCCCTTGGGCGAGGTCCCGACATGGTCTACGTCCAGCACCGCCTGCATGACCCGCCACAGCGCGTAGCCGGCCAGACCGAGCGCGGTCAGCGCGAGCAGGACCGAACCGAAGGGGTGCTGGAACAACTCGACCAGCGCGCCCTTGGTGTCGGTCGGACGGTTGCTGCCATAGGCCGCCGTGACGGCGAACCAGCCGACGATCAGATAGACGAGGCCGCGCGCGGCGTAGCCGAGCCGCGCCAGCCCTTCGATTTCGTTGAGCCTGTCGAGTTGCCGTTGCCGCGGGGTCATGGCCCCCTCCCCCCGTGTGTCAACCAGAGCCGCCGTTGGCCGGAACGACCAGGATCGGCGGTGGTTGACACAACCGAAGCCGCTGCGCTTCGGTTCCTTAGCGGGGGACAGAGGCGGCGGTCAGCTCGCCGGGGCGACGGTCTTCGGCAGCAGGACGTAATACTCCCCGGCGCTCTTCATCACGCCGGCCTTCTCCTCCGCCTCCGGACCGTGGCCCCAGAAGACGTCGCCGCGCACCGGGCCGCGGATGGCCCCGCCGGTGTCCTGAGCAATCAGCAGGCGGCGCAGCCGCGTTTGGGCGTCCAACGGGTCCTCGGCGTCCAGCCAGACCGGCACGCCGTAGGGCAGGAACTTGGAATCGACGGCGAGGCTCCGCCCCGGCGTCAGGGCGACGTTCTGGGCGCCGTTCGGCCCCTCCCCCTTCAGCTCCTGGAAGAAGACGTAGGAGGGGTTCTTGTTCATCAGCGCCGCGGCCTCGCCGGGGTTGGCCTGGAGCCAGGCGCGGATGGTCTGGAGCGACACCTCCTCGCGCTTCAGGGCGCCGCGGTCGATCAGCTCCCGCCCGATGGCGACGTATTTGTGGCCGTTCTGGGCGGCGTAGCCGACGCGCGTCTCCGTCCCGTCCGCGAAGCTGACCCGGCCCGACCCCTGGATGTGCAGGAAGAAGGTGGCGATGGGATCCTGCAGCCAGACCAGCTCCAGCCCCTTGCCGCTCAGCGCCCCGGCCTCGATGGCCGCGCGGTCCTCGAAGGGCTTCAGCCGGCCGGCCGTCACCCGCCCGGCGATGCGCTCACCCCTCCAGCGGTCGGCGAACTCGCCCAGATCGACCATCACCAGATCGGCGGGACGCTTATAGAGCGGCACCGGAAAGGCCGGGTCCGGCGTCCGGCTGCCCTTCAGCTCGACCTCGTAATAGCCGGTGAAGAGGCCGCGCCGCTCGGCGTTGTTGGCCGCGGCGTAGGGAGTGAACCACGCCTCGAAATAGGCCCGCGCCGCCGCGTCGTCGCCGGGCGGCAGCTTGGCCAGCTCAGCGCAAGGAGCCTGCCAGTCGGCCGCCTTGCCACCGACCCCGTCCGGGCCGATGGAGCGGTCGGCGGCCAGCGCCTTGACCTTCGCGCAGGAGCGCTGGAAGGCCGGCACGGCCTCCGCCACACGGTCGGCGCTCCAACCGGGCAGCGCCGTGAAGGCGACGGGGGTGAGGACCAGCTTTTCGGGCGGCGGGGGCGGCGGCGCCTTGGCCTCCTCCTCCTTCCGCTCGCAGCCAATGAGAAACGCCGCGGCAAGGACTGCCGCGGCGCTGAGACGAACAACCGGAAGAGACAGCATCAGAACCGATCGGTCATTGGGGGGTGCGGGTTTCGACGAGCGCCCAGTTCGGGTCGCCGGCGCGGGTGTTGCGGGCGAAGGTCCAGACGTCCACCGCCTCGACGACGCTGTTCGGATCGCCGTCCACCACGGCGCCGGCGCTGTTGCGCACGACGTTCATCTGCTCCGACACGAACTTCACGGTGACCAGGGCGGTGCGGCCGTCCATGCGGGCCTCCACCACGTCGGCGTCGGTGATCGTCTCGATGCGGGTCTCCAGCGTCTCGCCGGCCGCCTGGCGCTCGCGCACCGCACGGGCGAAGTTGTCGTAGACCTCGTCGGAGAGCAGCGGGCGCAGCGTGGCCGTGTCGCCCTTGGCGAAGGCTTCCACGATCATCTGGAAGGCGCCGCGGGCGCCCTGAAGGAAATACTTCTCGTCGAAGCTGGGGTCGGCGGCCTTGATCTGCTCCAGCGCGGTGGCCAGCGACACCGGCTCGTCGGGCGACGGCGCGGCGTTCGGCACGGGCCGCTCGCGGTTGGGCATCGCCACCACGTTGTCGGGCTGGTTGTTGGGGCGGGCCGTGAAGGGGTTCGGCCGCTGGCGTTCCTCACCGGTGCGGCGGCCGAGCACGCTGCGCAGCCGGTACACGAGAAACGCCGCGATCATCGCGAAGATCAGGATCTCGACGAACACAAACCCATCTCCCATCATCCATCCTTCCGGGTGACTGAAGGCCGGCCCCGAAATCACCGACCCCGCTTGATCCACTACTGGACCCTCCGGCGGGTGAGCATTAAGTGTACCGGAACGGTGCCGGGACCAGATCCCAGCTCGCTCTCTCCGCCGAGGATTCCACCCGATGACCCGTGCCGGAGCTGTTCGTCCAACCAAAGATCGGGTGACGTACCCTGGTGTAGATAGGCCCTCGGGGTTGAAAGAGCAAGGACGGCCATGAATCCACTGTTGCTGTTGTTCCTTCTGCTGCCGATCGCGGAAATCGCGACCTTCATCGAGGTCGGCGACTGGATTGGCGCCGGCCCGACGGTCGGGCTGGTCATCCTGTCCGCCATCCTCGGGTCCGTCCTGATCCGCTGGCAGGGCCTGTCCGTGCTGAAGCGCGCGCAGGCGTCGGCGGAGCGCGGCGAGAGCCCGGTCGGCGCCGTGTTCGAGGGCTTCTGCGTCGTCGTCGCCGGCCTGCTGCTGATCATCCCCGGCTTCCTGACGGACATCGTCGGACTCCTGCTGTTCGTGCGCCCGATCCGCAACGCCCTGGGCCGTTGGCTGTTCGACCGTATGAAGGGGGTCGCATCATTCAAGATGGGCGGCCAGATGGACGGCCGGGCGGGCGGCCGGACCTGGAGCAGCAGCGGCCCCCATGGCGGCCCCGGAAACCGCCCGCCACCGGGCGTGATCGACGTCGATTACCAGGAGGTGGACCCCGACGGCGGCCGCCCGGGAAGCGCCGGTCCGTCGGACCGCGACGGTCCGGACGACATGCCCAAGCTCGGTGACTCCCGCTGGGCGCCGCCCGGTTCGCCCAACCGCAACGACCGCGGGTGAAACGCGGCGGTTTCACTTTGTGGAGCCCTCGGTTCCGTGCTAGCCAGCGGGTCTTGAAGACCTTTCCATCGTGATGCCGCCCCGCGGCCAGGAGTTGTCCATGTCCGATCAGCAGATCAACGGTCAAGATCAGGAAGCCGCCTCGTCGCTGCCGATGCATGTGCTGGCGCAGTATGTGAAGGACCTGTCCTTCGAGAACCCGAACGCCCCGCAGAGCCTGCTGCCCGGCCAGCCGCAGCCGCAGGTCAACATCGGCGTGGACGTGCAGGTCCAGCCGATGGGCGAGGACGTCTACGAGGTCGTGCTGAAGCTGCATTGCGAGGCCAAGCAGGCCGAGGCGACCGCCTTCCTGGTCGAGGTCGCCTACGGCGGCCTGTTCCAGCTTCCGGGCCTGCCGCAGGAGCATCACCGTCCGGTGCTGCTGATCGAGGCGCCGCGGATGCTGTTCCCGTTCGCCCGCGCCATCGTGGCCGGCTGCACCCAGGACGGCGGCTTCCCGCCGCTGATGATCAACCCGATCGACTTCGTCGACCTGTACCGCCGCCAGACCGCTGGTCAGCAGGGTCAGGCCGAACAGGCGCCCCAATCGCCGTTCTGAGGCCGCCGTTCTGATGACGCGGTTCTGATCCGGGCCATTGGTTTCGGACAAACAAAAAGGCGGGAGGCTCCAAGGGGCCTCCCGCCTTTTTTGTGCCCTCCCCCGCCCTTCGACCGGGCGGGGGAGACGGCTGCGGACTACTGGTTCATGGACTCGAAGAATTCCGAGTTCGACTTGGTGTGCTTCAGCTTGTCGACCAGGAAGTCCACCGCGTCGGTCACGCCCATCGGCATCAGGATGCGGCGCAGGATCCACATCTTGGAGATGGTGCCCTTGTCGACCAGCAGCTCCTCCTTGCGGGTGCCCGACTTGGAGATGTCGATGGCCGGGAAGGTGCGCTTGTCGGAGAGCTTGCGGTCCAGCACGATCTCGGAGTTGCCGGTGCCCTTGAACTCTTCGAAGATCACCTCGTCCATGCGGCTGCCGGTGTCGATCAGCGCGGTCGCGATGATGGTCAGCGAGCCGCCCTCTTCGATGTTGCGGGCCGCACCGAAGAAGCGCTTCGGGCGCTGCAGCGCGTTGGCGTCCACGCCGCCGGTCAGCACCTTGCCCGAGGAGGGAACGACGGTGTTGTAGGCGCGGGCCAGACGGGTGATGGAATCCAGCAGGATGACCACGTCGCGCTTGTGCTCGACCAGCCGCTTGGCCTTCTCGATGACCATCTCGGCGACCTGGACGTGGCGCGTCGCCGGCTCATCGAAGGTGGAGCTGATGACCTCGCCCCGCACGGAGCGGGCCATGTCGGTCACCTCTTCCGGACGCTCGTCGATCAAGAGGACGATCAGATAGGCTTCCGGATGGTTGGTCGCGATGGAATGGGCGATGTTCTGCAGCATCACGGTCTTGCCCGTGCGCGGCGGGGCGACGATCAGCCCGCGCTGGCCCTTGCCCAGCGGCGCCACGAGGTCGATGATGCGGCCCGTGTAATTCTTCTTGGTCGGGTCGTCGACTTCCATGCGCAGCCGCTCTTCCGGATAGAGCGGGGTCAGGTTGTCGAAGTTGATGCGGTGGCGGACCTTGTCCGGCGCATCGAAGTTGATCGTGTTGACCTTGAGAAGGGCGAAGTAGCGCTCGCCGTCCTTGGGCGCGCGGATCTGCCCTTCGACCGTGTCGCCGGTGCGCAAGCTGAAGCGGCGCACCTGGCTGGGGCTGACGTAGATGTCGTCGGGGCCGGGAAGATAGTTGGCCTCCGGCGAACGCAGGAACCCGAAGCCGTCCTGAAGAACCTCGAGCACGCCGTCGCCGTAGATCGGAACATCGTTCTCCGCCAGCTGCTTGAGGATGGCGAACATCATGTCCTGCTTGCGCAGCGTGCTGGCGTTCTCGATCTGCAGTTCCTCGGCGAACGCCAGCAGTTCGGCGGGGCTCTTGCACTTCAGCTCTTGGAGATGCATGGGGGTGCCTTAAGGGAATCGGTCATGCGAGGGGGAGTGCCAGAGGTCCCGGGCCGGCGCAGGGTGCGTCGGTTGAGCGTCGAACGGCGCTGAAGGCTGGGAATGCCTGTCGGACGTCGCGCCCAGATCGTTGGGGAGGGACGGAACGGCGGATGTGGGATGGGTGCCCGCGAGGCTTGCCGCCCCGTGGTGGGAAAGATGGTTAGCGGAACGCCGTCTGCAAGTCAAATGAAAGCGAATTCTTGGAAACAGGGTGGATTCTTGCGCGTTCCCGTCCGGGACATGTCATCCGGGTCACGATGCCGCATCCCCTGTTAACCAAGCCACCAGTGTACGACCTGGACGTTCAGGATAGAAACGGTTTGGTTGAGATCATGAGCCCGCATGACCGTTCCGGACCCGGAACCATCGCTGCTCCCGAAGCCGCCCCCCTGCCCTGGCACGCCCAACCGCCGGCCCAGGCCTTGGCCGCGCTGGACAGCCCCGACGACGGGTTGACGCCCGACGAGGCGGCGGAGCGCCTGAACCGCTACGGCCCCAACCGGCTGACCCCGCCGCCCCGCCGGTCGGCGCTGATGCGCTTCCTGGCGCAGTTCGACAATTTGCTGATCTACGTGCTGATCGGCGCGGGAGTCGTCACGGTGCTGCTGGGCGAGTTCGTGGACGCCGCGGTGATCGCCGGCGTCGTGCTGATCAACGCCGCCATCGGCTATGTCCAGGAGGGCAAGGCGGAGCAGGCGCTGGACGCCATCCGCAGCATGCTGTCGCCGCAGGCGGTGGTGCTGCGCGGCGGCCATCAGGTCACCGTCCCGGCGGAGGAGCTGGTGCCCGGCGACCGCGTCCTTCTGGCCTCGGGCGACAAGGTGCCGGCGGACCTGCGGCTGGTCCGGGTCAAGGGCCTGCGTGTGCAGGAGGCGGCGCTGACGGGAGAATCCGTGCCGGTCGCCAAGAGCGCCGACGCGGTGGCGGCGGACGCTCCCCTGGCGGAGCGCGGCGGCATGGCCTATTCCGGCACGCTGGTGGCCCAGGGACAGGCCACCGGCGTCGTGGTGGCTACAGGAGACCGGACGGAACTGGGCCGCATCGGCACGCTCCTGGCGGGCGTGGAGGAGCTGACCACGCCGCTGCTCGCCCAGATGGCCGTCTTCGGACGCTGGCTGACCATCGGCATCCTGGCGCTGACCGCTCTGACCTTCCTCTACGGTTCGCTGGTCCAGGGGGAGCCGTGGCCGGAGATGGTCATGGCCGCGGTCGGTCTGGCGGTGGCGGCGATTCCGGAAGGGTTGCCGGCGGTGATGACGATCACGCTGGCCATCGGCGTCACCCGCATGGCCCGGCGCAACGCCATCATCCGCCGCCTGCCGGCGGTGGAGACGCTGGGCTCGGTCGGGATCATCTGCTCCGACAAGACGGGCACGCTGACCCGCAACGAGCTGGTCGTGCAGACCGTGGTCACCGCTGCGGGCGACTGCGCGGTGACCGGCACCGGCTACCGCCCCGAGGGCGAGTTCCGCCGCGACGGCAAGGCCCTGGACCCCGGCGCCGATCCCGTGCTGAGCGAACTGGCCCGCGCCGCCCTGCTGTGCAACGACGCGGAGCTTCAGCGGGGCGAGGAGGGCTGGACGGTGGCCGGCGACCCGACCGACGGCGCCCTGCTGGCGCTCGGCATCAAGGCCGGGCTGGACGCGCGGGAGGAGGCCGCCCGTCGCCCGCGTACGGACGTCATCCCCTTCGAATCCGAACACAAGTACATGGCCACCCTGCACCACGACCATGAGGGGCACGGGCTGCTGTACGTCAAGGGCGCGCCGGAGCGCGTGCTGTCCATGTGCGCGCACGTACGGGCCGCGGACGGCGGCAGCGCGCCGCTCGACGCCGGCCACTGGCTGGCGCGGGTGGAGGAGCTGGCGGCGGGCGGCCAGCGCGTCCTGGCGCTCGCCGGGCGCCCCGCTTTGCCCAGCCAGACCGTGCTCGACAAGGACGACCTGCGCGAGGGGCTGACCCTGCTCGGCCTGTGCGGTTTCATCGACCCGGCGCGCGAGGAGGCTGTGGCGGCGGTGGCCGAGTGCCAGGCGGCGGGCATCCGCGTCAAGATGATCACCGGCGACCATGCCGGCACCGCCCAGGCCATCGGACGGCAGTTCAACCTGTCGGGCGACGCGGTGTCGGGGACCGAGCTGGACCGGCTGGACGACGCGGCGCTGGTCGCCGTGGCGCGCGACGCCGACGTCTTCGCCCGCACCACGCCGGAGCACAAGCTGCGCCTCGTCCGCGCGCTCCAGACGGCGGGCCACACAGTCGCGATGACCGGTGACGGGGTGAACGACGCCCCCGCCTTGAAGCGCGCCGACGTCGGCGTCGCCATGGGCTGCAAGGGGACGGAGGCCGCGAAAGAGGCCGCCAGCATGGTGCTGGCCGACGACAACTTCGCCTCCATCGCCCACGCCGTGGAGGAAGGGCGGACCGTCTACGACAATCTGCGCAAGACGATCCTGTTCATGCTGCCGACCAACGGCGCCCAGGCGCTGGTGATCCTGGTCGCCGTGCTGGCCGGCCACACGCTGCCGATCACGCCCGTCCAGATTCTCTGGGTCAACATGGTGACCGCGGTGACGCTGGGCCTCGCGCTGGCCTTCGAGCCGCCGGAGGCCGCGGTGATGAAGCGCCCGCCCCGCCCCAAGGACGAGCCGATCCTGCCCGGCTTCCTGATCGGGCGGATGGTGCTGGTGATGGCGCTCCTGGTCGCCACCAGCTTCGGATTCTTCCTGCTGCACGAGGGCCACGGCGACCCGACGCCGGTCGCCCGCACGATGGCCGTCAACGCGCTGGTGATGGGGGAGATCTTCTTCCTGCTGAACGCGAGGGCGGTCACCGCCTCGGTGATGAACCGGCGGGGGCTGTTCGGCAGCCGCCCGGTGTGGATCTCCATCGGGCTGATGCTGGTCTTCCAGCTTGCCTTCACCTACGCCCCGCCCCTGCAGAGCCTGTTCGGCACGGCGGCGGTGGGTTGGAGCCAGTGGGTGGCCATGACGGCGGCCGGTCTGGCGATCTTCCTGGCGGTGGAGGCGGAGAAGGCGGTCACCCGTCGGGTGAAGGGACGGCGGGGCTGACCGCCGCCCCGTCCCGTCAGAACGGCTTCACGATCACGAAGATGACGATGCCGATCATCAGCAGGGTCGGCGCCTCGTTCCACATGCGGAAGAAGCGCTGCGGGCGGGTGTTGCGGTCCGCCTCGAAGTCCTTGCGCCAGCGTGCCATCATCATGTGCGTGCCGGTGAGCGCCAGGACGAACAGCAGCTTGGCGTGAAGCCATCCCTGCTTCATCCAGGCCGGCTCCATCACGATCATCGCGATTCCGAACAGGTAGGCCGCGCCCATCGCCGGATTCATGATGGCGCGCAGCAGGCGGCGCTCCATCACCTTGAACCGCTCCGAGGATTCGGAGCCCGGCGCCGTCTCGCAATGATAGACGAACAGCCGCGGCAGATAGAGAAGCCCGGCCATCCAGGCGATGATGCTGATGACGTGCAGAGCCTTGACCCAGAGATAAAGCACTGGAATCCCCTTCCCTTCCCGTTGCGCGTTTCTTGGAACCTGCCGGGGCTTAGCCGCGGTTCGGCCAGTCCTTGATCAAACGGGCCAGCTCGGCGACATGGTCCGGCGGCGTGGTCTGGATCACGCCATGGCCCAGGTTGAAGACGAAGGGCTTGCCGGCAAGCGTCTCCAGAATCTCCGACGCGGCGGTGCGCAGGGCCTCGCCACCGGCGGCGAGCATGATCGGGTCGAGGTTGCCCTGCACCGGCAATCTGGATTGCAGATTCCCGGCCGCCCAAGCCACCGGGACGGTGGTGTCGAGCCCGACCGCATCCACACCACTGCCCGTGACGTAAGCCTCATAGGAGAGGCCCGCACCGCGCGGGAAACCGATGACCGGAATCGCGGGGTGACGCGCCTTGATGAGATCCACGATCCGCCGCGTCGGCTCGATCACCCAGCGGCGGAACTCGCCGGCCGGAAGAACACCCGCCCAGCTGTCGAAGAGCTGGACCACCTCGGCCCCGGCCTCGATCTGGGTGCACAGGTAATCGGCGGTCACCTCGACCAGCAGATCCATCAGCGCGCCGAACCCGGCCGGATCGCCGTAGGCCCAGCGCTTGACGTGCGCGTACTCCTTGGACCCCGCCCCCTCGACCATGTAGCAGGCGATCGTCCAGGGCGCTCCGGCAAAGCCGATCAGCGTGGTGTGCGCCGGAATCGCGCTGGAGAGGCGGCGGACGGTCTCGTAGACCGGCTCCAGCCGCTCGTGGAAGCGGTCGCGCGACAGGCGCTTGAGGTCTTCCACGCTTCTCACAGGGTCGAGCTTCGGCCCCTCGCCCTCCAGGAAGGCCAGCGGCTGGCCCAGGGCGTGCGGCACCACCAGGATGTCGGAGAACAGAATCGCCGCGTCCATGTCGTAGCGGCGCAGCGGCTGCAGGGTCACCTCCACCGCGTGATCCGGGTTGTAGCACATGTCCAGGAAGCTGCCGGCCTTGGCGCGCAATTCCCGATATTCCGGCAGGTAACGGCCGGCCTGGCGCATCAGCCAGAAGGGCGGGCGCGGACGCACCTCGCCGGCGAGGGCGGCGAGCATCGGCTTGGCAATCTTGGACACGGCCTCGGACACGGCGGATCGTTCCCCTATGAGTGAATCGGGTCTGCGGGTTGTCTCCCCTCTACTCAGTATTCTTTTTAAAGAGAGAAAGGAAGAAGGGGTGGTGGGTGCCTGTGGAAAACGGGAATCCCCGCTTTGCGCCGAATCGTCCACAGGCTGGACGGCGCGCTGTGGACGAAAATCGGATTCTGTGGACGACTCCGGACGCTTTCGCCGGAAACGGCGGAAATGCTATACCGGGAAGCCTGGGAATCCCGTGGATAACATGGTCCGCGGGAGTCATTGTACCCATGTTCCGGAGAGGGCGCGCGGATTGTCCCGAAGGGGGCGCCAGCGGGGGCGACGAGTCCCGCCCCGAGGGACAGAATCCAGGAGATCCCCGTTGTCCACAGATTCGGACGGGTTCTCCACAACACGTTGGGGACGGATGAGACAGTTCCACCTGCATCTTGTGTCGGACGCGACCGGCGAGACGATCAACAGCGTCGCCCGCGCCTGCGTCATCCAGTTCGACGATGTTCGCCCGGTCGAGCATTTCTGGAATCTCGTGCGGACTGAGCGTCAGCTCGACATGGTTCTGGAGGGCGTCCAGGAGAATCGCGGCCTCGTCATGTTCACGCTGGTGGACGAGAAGCTGCGCCGCCGTCTCCAGGACTTCTGCCGCGAGGTGCAGGTCCCCTGCATCCCGGTGCTCGACCCGCTGATCAACGCGCTGGCCGCCTTCCTCGGCGTGGAATCGCAGCGCCAGCCCGGCCGCCAGCACGCCTTGGACGCCGAGTATTTCGGGCGCATGGACGCGATGGACTTCGCGCTGGCCCACGACGACGGCCAGTCGAGCTGGGACCTGCACGAGGCCGACGTGATCCTGATGGGCGTGTCGCGCACGTCGAAGACGCCGACCTGCATTTATCTGGCGAACCGCGGCATCAAGGCGGCGAACATTCCGATCGTCCCCGGTTGCCCGATGCCGCCGGAGATCGAGAAGCTGACCCGGCCGCTGGTCGTCGGCCTGACCAAGGACCCGGACCGTCTGGTGCAGATCCGCCGCAACCGGTTGAAGCTGCTGAACCAGAACGAGTCCTCGACCTACGTCGATCCGGAGGTGGTGCGCGCCGAGGTCACCGACGCCCGGCGCATGTTCACCCGCCGCGGCTGGCCGGTGATCGACGTGTCGCGCCGCTCCATCGAGGAGACGGCGGCGGAGATCATGATGCTGCTCGCCCGCCGTCAGACCGGCGGCCTGCCCGGCGTCGTTCCAGAGGGGCCGCTGACGTGAGCGCAGCGGTTCCCACCGTCGTCCTCGCCTCGGGCTCCCGCACGCGGGCGGAGATGCTGGAGCGCGCCGGGGTGCGCGTCACGCTCGCCCCCGCCGCGGTGGACGAGGAGGAGATCAAGCTGGCAGCCCGCGCCGAAGGCGCCCCGGTCGAGGATGTGGCCGAGGCGCTGGCCGAGTTGAAGGCGCAGCGGGTCACCCGCAAGCACCCCGGCGCCCTGGTGATTGGCGCCGACCAGATGCTGGAGTGCGAGGGCCGCTGGTTCGACAAGCCGGCCGACCGCGACGCCGCTCGGGCCCAGCTGCAGGACCTGCGCGGCAAGACGCACCGGCTGGTGAGCTGCGCCGTGGTGCTCCGCGACGGCGAGCGGCTGTGGCACCATGTCGACCGCGCCCGCCTGACCATGCGCCCGTTCAGCGACGCCTTCCTGGAGTCCTACCTGAACGCGGCTGGCGACGACGTGCTGGGGTCGGTCGGTGCCTATCACCTCGAAGGGCTGGGCGCGCAGCTCTTCCACCGGGTGGACGGCGACTTCTTCACGATCCTCGGGCTGCCGCTGCTGCCGCTGCTCGGGTTCCTGCGGGTGCATGGGGTGATTGCGGAATGATGATCAGCGGCAAGGCGAAGCTGGCCGGTGTGATGGGCTGGCCGATCGGCCATTCGCGCTCGCCCCGGCTGCACGGCTATTGGCTGGAGCAGTACGGCATCGACGGCGCCTATGTGCCGCTGGCCGTTCCGCCCGACCGCATCGAGCAGGCCATCCGCGCCCTGCCCGCGCTCGGCTTCCGTGGCTGCAACGTCACGGTGCCGCACAAGGAAGCCGCTTACCGCACGGTCGATCGGCTGGACGCCACCGCCAAGCGGATGGGCGCCGTCAACACCATCGTGGTCGGCGAGGACGGGTCGCTGGAGGGTCGCAACACCGATGGCTTCGGTTTCATCGAGAATTTGAGGAGCGGCGCACCGGGCTGGAAGGCTGCGGACGGTCCGGCGCTGGTCATCGGGGCCGGTGGCGCGGCGCGGGCCGTCGTCGCCTCGCTCCTCGACGAAGGGGCGCCGCGGGTCTGGCTGGTCAACCGCACGCGGACGCGGGCCGACGAGCTGGCCACCGATATCGGCGGCGCCATTGAGACCGCCGATTGGGTTTCACGTGAAACGCTCCTCGAAGGGGCGGCGTTGGTGGTGAACACGACGACCCAGGGCATGGCGGGCCAGCCGCCTCTGGAGCTGGACCTGCGCGCCCTGCCCGGTTCGGCCGTGGTCACCGACATCGTCTACACGCCCCTGATGACCCCGCTTTTGACCGCGGCGCAGGCCCGCGGCAACCGCGTGGTGGACGGCGTCGGCATGCTGCTCCATCAGGCCCGCCCCGGCTTCGCCGCCTGGTTCGGCCGCGAACCGGAGGTGACCGAGGGGCTGAAGGCCGCCGTTCTCCAGGGCTGAGGTCGCGCGATGATCGTCTTGGGACTGACCGGCTCCATCGGCATGGGCAAGAGCACGGCGGCGCGTATGCTGAAGCGCATGGGCGCGCCGGTCTGCGACAGCGACGCCGTGGTGCATGGGCTGCTGGGGCGCCACGGAGCGGCGGTGCCGGCCATCGCGGCGGCCTTCCCCGGTGTCGTGATGGATGATGCGGTGGACCGGCGGGCGCTGGGCGCCGCGGTGTTCGGCAACCCGACGGCGCTGAAGCGGCTGGAGGCGATCCTCCATCCGGCGGTGCAGGCGGCGCAGCGGCGCTTCCTGAAGCAGGCGGCGCGCCGCCGCGTCCGCGTGGCGGTGCTGGACATCCCCCTGCTGTTCGAGACCGGCGGGGAGGCCAAGGTGGACCGCAGCGTGGTGGTCACCGCCCCCTTCCTGGTGCAGAAGTCACGGGTGCTGGCGCGGCCGGGCATGACGCCGGACAAGTTCGCCGCTATTCTGGCCCGGCAGATGCCCGACGCGGAGAAGCGCCGGCGCGCCGACCACGTCGTCAACACCGGCGACGGGCGGCGGGCCACCCGGCGGGCGCTGCGCAACATCCTCGCCGACGTGAAGCGGCGCCGCGGACGGCAATGGCCGCCGCGGGGATACCAGCCCGGACAGGTGGTTCATGCGTGAGATCGTCCTCGATACGGAAACGACCGGCTTCAAGCCCGAGGAAGGGCACCGGCTGATCGAAATCGGCTGCGTCGAGCTGCACAACCACGTCGCCACCGGCAAGACCTTCCACTGCTACGTCAACCCGGAGCGCGACGTGCCGCCGGACGCTGTGGCGGTGCACGGGCTGACGACGGAGTTCCTGTCGGACAAGCCGCTGTTCAACGACGTGGTGGCGGAGTTCGTGGCCTTCATCGGCGACGCGCCGCTGGTGATCCACAACGCGGCCTTCGACATGCACTTCCTGAACTGGGAGATGCGGATCGCCGGCTATCCGGTCATGCCGAAGGACCGGGCCATCGACACGCTGCTGATGGCGCGGCAGAAGTTCCCCGGCGCGCCGGCCACCCTGGACGCGCTCTGCAAGCGCTTCGGCGTCGACAATTCCAGCCGCACCTACCACGGCGCGCTCCTCGACGCCCAGCTTCTGGCCGAAGTGTATCTGGAGCTGCGCGGCGGCCGTCAGGCCGGTCTGGCGCTGGCCTCCGGCCCGGCAACGGGCGGCCCAGCGGCGATCCGCATCGACCGCCCCTACCGCGCCCCGCGCGCCCACGCGCCGAGCGAGGAGGAGCTGGCGGCCCATGCCGAGCTTCTCAAGAAGCTGAAGAATCCGCTCTGGGCCGCCGAGTGACCTGTTCCCTCTCCTGTCCCGGGAGAGGGTGGCCCGAAGGGCCGGGTGAGGGTCGCACGAGGATCAAGGCACTGATCCTTGCCAATACCCTCACCCTCCCACGCTCGCGCGTGGGTCCCTCCCTCTCCCGGGGCGGGAGAGGGCTTTGAACCTTACGGCAGCAGCACCGTGGACCCGGTCGTGGCACGGGACTCCAGGGCCCGGTGGGCCTCCGCCGCGTCGCGCAGCGCGAAGGTCTGGCCGACGTTGATGGTCACTCCGCCGGTATGCACCACCTCAAACAGGTCGGCGGCGCTGGCCATCAGGTCGTCGCGCTTGGAAACATAGCTGAACAGGGTCGGGCGCGTGACGTAGAGCGAGCCCTTGGCCGCCAGCACCTGAAGGTCCAGCGGCGGGACCGGCCCGGACGCCGCGCCGAACAGCACCATGAAGCCACGGGGACGCAGGCAGTCCAGGCTGTCCATGAAGGTCGTCTTGCCGACACCGTCATAGACCACCGGCACGCCCTGCCCGTCCGTCAGGTCCTTCACGCGGTTCACGAAATTCTCGCGCGTGTAGACGATGGGATGGTCGCAGCCGGCGGCGCGGGCCAACTCCGCCTTCTCGTCGCTGCTGACCGTGCCGATCACGGTGGCGCCCAGATGCTTCGCCCACTGGCAGAGGATCTGACCGACGCCGCCCGCGGCGGCCTGGACCAGGATGGTGTCGCCCGGCTGCACCGCGTAGGTGGAGCGCAGGAGGAACTGCGCGGT
This sequence comes from Azospirillum brasilense, assembly GCF_007827815.1. Taxonomy (GTDB): domain Bacteria; phylum Pseudomonadota; class Alphaproteobacteria; order Azospirillales; family Azospirillaceae; genus Azospirillum; species Azospirillum brasilense_C. The sequence goes on along the minus strand of NZ_VITH01000005.1, from coordinate 182,075 downwards.
CATGCCCTGGAGCAGCATGGCGGCGGCCTGCCGGTCCTCGATCCAGCTCGGCAGCGGGATCAGCCGGTCGGCCGGGGCGAGGCGGGATTCGGCGTAGGCGCCGATCAGCGGCGCGTAGCCGACCCGGTCGCCGGGCTTCAGCGTCGTCACGTCCGGCCCCACGGCCTCGACCACGCCGGCGCCCTCGGTCCCGATGATGGCGGGAAGCTGCGGCAGCTTGTAGGCGCCGGAGCGGTGATAGGTGTCGATGTAGTTCAGCCCGACGGCGGTCTGGCGCAGCCGCACCTGACCGGGGCCGGGGTCGCCCACCTCGATCTCGTCCCAGCGCAGTGCCTCAGGTCCGCCGTACTCGTGGATGCGGATCGCGTGAACCATGGTGGTCGGTCCCTTCCCTTTTTATAGAAGCTGAAGCTCCAGCGTATCGCCGGCTTGGTCCGCTGTCACCCGGTGCCGCCGCTCGTGGCGGAGCAGCCAGTCCTTGGTCCGCAGGCCGCCCAGGCCGGAATAGCCGCCGGGGGCCCCGCCGCCCCCGACGATGCGGTGGCAGGGGATGATCACCGGGATCGGGTTGGCCCCGCAGGCCCCGCCGACGGCCCGCGGCGCCGTGTCCAGCAGCCGCGCGACGTCGCCGTAGGTCAGGACGCCGCCGTAGGGAATGGCCTGCATCGCCGCCCAGACCTTCTGCCGGAAGGCCGTCCCGCGGGGGGACAGCGGCAGGTCGAAATCCAACCGCGTTCCGACGAAATAGTCGCGGAGCTGGCGCGCCGCCGCCTCCAGCACGGGGTCCGGCCGGTCATCGCCCAGCCTGCCCCAGTCGAGCGCCACGATGGCGCCGGCGGCGCTGGTCAGGGTCAGCAGGCCCAGCGGGCTGTCGACGGTCAGACTGCCGGCGGCCGGGTTATTGAGGGTCTGCGCCATGGGGTCATCTCCGGGTCAGGGCGGCGCCCAGCGCGTCGGGCGCGGTCACCGGGGGGGAGCAGGTCATGCCGGTGCAGACATAGGCGGTCGCCACCCCGCCCTGCATGCCCTTGCCATGCGCGGGGTGCCCGGCGGGCAGATCGGTCCCCGGCGGCAGGACGCTGAGGATGCGGTCGGGAAGCGGTCGGTCGAGCACCGCCCGGCGCAGCGCCGCGGTGTCCGATCCCTGCGGGTGGCCGACGATGACGATCTGCTGCGCCTTCTGGAGAAGCTCCGCCGCGTTCAGATAGGTCGGCAGCGGGAAGAAGTTGCGGCTCAGCTCACCGGAGAAGGCGGCGGCCAGGGCGTCCGCCCGTTCGCGGTAGGCGGCCTCGCCGGTGCGGTGGTGCAGGGTCGCCAGGACGGCCAGCATGGTGCCGTTGCCGCTGGGCGTCGCCGCGTCGCCGGCCGACTTGGTGCGGACGATCAGGTCGTCGGCGTCGTCCGCCGTGTAGAAGTAGCCGCCCGCCTGGGAGTCCCAGAAATGCGCGTCGAGCACCCGCACCCAGGCCCGCGCCTGCTCCAGCGGCTCCGCGTCGCCGGTCGCCTCGTGCAGGGCGAGCGCGGCGCGCGCCATGTGGGCGTAGTCGTCGAGCGTCGCCCGGTGCTTGAGCTGCCCGGCCCGCCAGCTGTGCAGCAGCCGCCCGTCCTCGGTCATGTGGTCGCGGACGAAGGCGTAGGCGTGCTGCGCGGCCGCGATCCACTCCGGCTCGTCGAAGACCATGCCGGCCTGGGCGAGGGCCGCAATCATCAGGCCGTTCCAGTCGGCCAGCACCTTGTCGTCCCAGCCCGGCTTGATCCGCTTTTCGCGCTCCCGCCAGAGGATCGCCCGCTGTTCCGCCAGCGTCGCCTCGGTCTCGGCGTCCAGCGCCTCGATGCGGTGCAGCCGGTTGAGGATGGTCGCCCCCTCCCAGTTGCCCTGCGGCGTGACGCCGTAGGCGCGCTTGAAGACCTCCGCGTTGGGGCCGAGGAGACGGTCGATCTCCTCCTCGTTCCAGATGTAGAAGAGGCCCTCCTCGCCCTCGCTGTCGGCGTCCTGGGTCGCCGCGAAGCCGCCGCCCTCGGCGATCATCTCGCGCAGAACCCAGCCCACCGTTTCCCGGATGCGCGTCTCGAACAGCGGCTCCCGCTCCGCCTGCCAGACCAGCGTCATCAGGTCGAGAAGCTGGGCGTTGTCGTAGAGCATCTTTTCGAAATGCGGCACCAACCACATCTCGTCCACCGAGTAGCGGGCGAAGCCGCCGCCCAGGTGATCATAGATTCCGCCTTGGCTCATGTAGGCCAGCGTGTTGGTGACCGCCTCGCGGTAGGGCTCCTTGCCGGTGCGCAGCCAGGCCCGCCACAGCAGCGTGAAGATCGGCACCTGCGGGAATTTCGGGGCGTGGCCGATGCCGCCGTGGAAGGGATCGACCTCGTGGACCAGCCGATCGGCGATCTGGTCGAGCATGGCGAGGTCGACCTCCCCCGCCGCCCGGTTCTCGGCCAGCTTGCCCAGCGCGTCCTTCAGCGCGGCGACGTTGCGGGTCACGTTCTCCGGCTTGTTGCGGTAGGTCTCCGCCACGCCGCGCAGCACGTCGGGGAAACCGGGCCGCCCGTAGCGCGAGGCCGGCGGGAAGTAGGTGCCGCCCCAGAAGGGCTCGGCGTCCGGCGTCAGGAACATGGTCAGCGGCCAGCCGCCCTGCTGCCCCAGCATCGCCAGGGCCGACTGGTAGATCTGATCGACGTCCGGCCGCTCCTCCCGGTCCACCTTGATGTTGACGAACAGCTCGTTCATCAGCCCGGCGATCTCCGGGCTTTCGAAGCTCTCGTGCGCCATCACGTGGCACCAGTGGCAGGCGGCGTAGCCGACCGACAGCAGCACGGGCTTGTTCTCGCGCTTGGCCCGTTCGAAGGCGTCGCGGCCCCAGGCCATCCAATGGACGGGGTTGTCCTTGTGCTGAAGCAGGTAGGGGCTGGTCTCCCGGCCAAGCAGGTTCGCGGGCATCGCAGGCGTTTCCGGTCTGTGGCGTGGTTGGGAATAAACTGGCGCGGCGGTGCCGTTGCGCCAGGGCTTCCTATCTGTATAGTGGGGCATGAGCCGAAGCGGCGCTCAACCCTTAATTTCCCGCGCACCGCGCGCCTTCCAAGGGAATGGGGCCATGAAGATCACCATCGACATCGACTGCACACCCGAGGAGGCGCGCCACTTCCTGGGCCTTCCCGACGTGAAGCCCATGCAGGACGCCATGATGCAGGAAATCCAGGACCGGATGCAGGCCTCCCTGCTCGCCATGGACCCCGAGACGATGATGAAGACGTGGCTGCCGGCGGGAATTCAGGGCATGGAGCAGCTTCAGAAAATGTTTTGGTCCCAGATGGCCGCCGCCATGGGACAGGATGGACGCAAGTGACCGATCCGAAGCCCTACTTCGAAGCCCATGTTTTCTCCTGCACCAACCGCCGCCCCGACGGCAACAAGCGCGGCTCCTGCGCCGCCCGGGGGTCCGAAAAGCTCCGCGACTACATGAAGGCGCGTGCCCGTGAGCTGGGTCTGGACGGCCGTGTGCGCATCAACGCCGCCGGCTGCCTGGACCGCTGCGAGCTGGGTCCGGTGCTGGTCGTCTATCCGGAGGGCGTCTGGTACACCTACCACTCCTTCGCCGACGTCGACGCGATCCTGGAAACGCATGTGATCGGTGGTGGCCGTGTGGAGCGGCTCATGCTGAAGCCGGAACAAAAAGAATTGCTGCCGGAACAGGTCGGCTGATCGTTCCGGAACCGGCATGATGACATCCGGCATGATGATCCCGACCATCTTCGCCCTCGCCACCGCCCCCGGCCGCGCCGGTGTGGCGGTGGTTCGCGTTTCGGGCCCGGCCTCCGGCGACGCGCTCGCCGCCCTGACCGGCAAGCCGCTTCCCACACCCCGCATGGCCACCCTGGTCCGGCTGCGCGATCCCCGGACCGGCGAGGCGCTGGACGACGCTCTGGTCTTGCGTTTCACCACCCCCCGCAGCTTCACCGGCGAGGATGTGGTGGAGCTGCATCTGCATGGCGGGCGCGCCGTGGTGGCCGGCGTGGTGGAGGCGCTGTCCGCCCTGCCCGGTCTGCGCGTCGCCGAGCCCGGCGAGTTCACCCGTCGCGCCTTCGAGAATGGCAAGCTCGACCTGACCGAGGCCGAGGCGGTTGCCGACCTCGTGGACGCCGAGACCTCCGCCCAGCGCCGTCAGGCCCTGCGCCAGATGGAGGGTGCGCTCGGCACACTGTACGACGGCTGGCGCGAGCGGCTGACCCGGTCGCTGGCCCACATCGAGGCCGACATCGACTTTCCCGACGAGGACCTGCCCTCCGGCGTGTCGGACGCCGCGCGCCCCGTGCTGGACGCTCTCGCCGCCGAGATCGACGTCCATCTCGACGACCGGGGCCGCGGGGAACGGTTGCGCGAGGGTCTGCACATCGCCATCGTCGGCGCCCCCAACGCCGGCAAGTCGAGCCTGCTGAACGCCCTCGCCCGCCGCGAGGCCGCCATCGTCTCGGCCCGCGCCGGCACCACGCGAGACGTGATCGAAGTCCATCTCGACCTTGGCGGCTACCCGGTGGTGCTGGCCGACACGGCGGGCCTGCGCGAGGCCGCCGCCGACGAGATCGAGGAGGAAGGCATCCGCCGCGCGCTCGACCGCGCCGCCCGCGCCGACGTGAAGGTCGCCGTGTTCGACGCCACCGCCCTGCCCGCGCTTGACCCGGCGACGGTTGCTCTGCTCGACAAGGACACGGTGGTGGTTCTGAACAAGACGGACGTCGCCGATGCAGCCGTGCCGACGGTCGGCGGGTGGGAGGCGACCACGGTCTCCGCCCGGACCGGTGCCGGCTTGCCGGAGCTGGAAACGCGTTTGACGGCGTTTACCGCCGACCGGCTGGCCGGCAGCGGTGCGCCAGCCCTGACCCGTGCGCGGCACCGCTCCGCCTTGGAGGAGTGCCGGGACGCCCTGCGCCGCGCCCTGACCGCCCCCCTGCCGGAGCTGATGGCCGAAGACGTGCGTCTGGCGAGCCGCGCTCTTGGCCGCATCACCGGACGGGTCGATGTGGAGGATTTGCTGGACGTGATCTTCCGGGATTTCTGCATCGGCAAGTGAGCCGGGGATGGCGTGACAAACGCGCCGGGTCCCCCTGTTTCACGTGAAACACGGGCGTTGCGGCGTCGCGGAGCTTGGCGTCCGGCGCTGACTCGGCTATGGTCCGGCCATGCGAACGTTCGACGTCATTGTTGTCGGCGGAGGCCACGCCGGTTGCGAGGCCGCCGCCGCCGCGGCGCGCATGGGTGCGCGCACCCTGCTGCTCACCCACAAGCTGGACACCATCGGTGAGATGTCCTGCAACCCGGCCATCGGCGGGTTGGCGAAAGGCCATCTGGTGCGCGAGATTGACGCCCTCGATGGCGTCATGGCCCGCGCCATCGACCGCGGCGGCATCCAATTCCGCATCCTCAACCGCAGCAAGGGACCGGCCGTCCGTGGCCCGCGCGCCCAAGCCGACCGCAAGCTCTACCGGCAGGCTGTGCAGGCGATCCTCGCGGAACAGGCGAACTTGTTCATCGAGGCCGGCGGCGCCGAGGACCTGACCATCGGCGACGACGGCCGGGTCACCGGCGTGGTGACCGGTTCCGGCGAGACCCTCGCGGCGGGAAGCGTGGTACTGACCACTGGCACCTTCCTGCGCGGCCTGATCCACATCGGCGAGGAAACCACCCCGGCGGGTCGCGTCGGCGAGGCGCCGTCCATCGGCCTGTCCGACACGTTGGCGCGTCTCGGCTTTCCGCTCGGCCGGCTGAAGACCGGCACCCCGCCGCGTCTCGACGGCAAGACCATCGATTGGGCCGCGCTGGAAAAGCAGCCGGGCGACACGCCGCCGCCGCCCTTCTCCTACCTGACCGACCGCATCGACACCCCGCAGATCGACTGCGCGATCACCTGGACGACGCCGGAGATGCACGCGCTGATCCGCGGCAACCTCCACCGCGCGCCGATGTACTCCGGCCAAATTCAGAGCACCGGCCCGCGCTATTGCCCGTCCATCGAGGACAAGGTGGTGCGCTTCGCGGACAAGGAGCGCCACCAGATCTTCCTGGAGCCGGAGGGGCTGGACGACGACACGGTCTACCCGAATGGCATCTCGACTTCCTTGCCCCGCGACGTCCAGCTTGGCTTCCTGAAGACCATGCCGGGCCTGGAGCGTGCGGTGATGATCCGTCCCGGCTACGCCATCGAGTATGACTTCGTGGACCCGCGGGAGCTGAAGCCGACGTTGGAGACCCGCCGGACCCCCGGCCTGTTCTTCGCCGGCCAGATCAACGGCACCACCGGCTACGAGGAAGCGGCGGCGCAAGGCCTGATGGCCGGCATCAACGCCGCCCTGCTGGCCGGCGGCTCGGCGGAGGGCTTCGTGCTCGACCGCGCCGACGCCTACATCGGGGTGCTGGTCGATGACCTGATCACCCGAGGCACCAACGAGCCGTACCGGATGTTCACCTCGCGCGCCGAGTATCGGCTGATCCTGCGCGCCGACAATGCCGACCAGCGGCTGACACCGAAGGGGCTGGCGATCGGCTGCGTCGGGTCGGCGCGGCGTGATGCTTTCACGGCAAAGGCTGAGGCGCTGTCCACCGGCCGCACTCTGGTGCGCGCCCTCCAGGCCACCCCGGCGGAGTTGCAGCGGCAGGGCATTGCTGTCAACCAGGACGGCGTGCGGCGGACCGCCGCCGATCTGCTGCGCTATCCGGACCTCGACCTTGCCACCCTCGCCCGACTGTGGCCGGAGCTGTCGGCAATACCTTCCGATGTTGTCGAGCAGCTGGAGATCGACGGGAAGTATGCCGGCTATCTCGACCGGCAAGAGGCCGACATCCGCGCCTTCCGCAAGGATGAGGCGCTGGAGCTTCCCGACGATCTCGATCCCGACAGCATCGGCAGCCTGTCGGCGGAGATCCGGCAGAAGCTGCGGCAGGCCCGTCCGACGACCTTGGGGGCGGCCGCACGCATTCCCGGCATGACCCCGGCGGCGCTGGTCGCCCTGCTCCGCCACGTGAAACGGCGCGACGTGAAGGTGGCCGTCTGATGAGCCTGTTCGATGCCGCGGCCTTCCAGGCGGCGACCGGTGTTTCACGTGAAACGCTGGACCGCCTGGCCGCTTACGAGGCGACGCTGCGCAAGTGGCAGCCGAAAATCAACCTCGTCGGCCCCTCCACCCTGCCCGACGCTTGGCGCCGGCACTTCCTCGACTCCGCCCAGCTTTACCCGCTGCTGCCCGACGGCGCTCGGGTGCTGGTCGATCTCGGCAGCGGGGCCGGCTTTCCCGGCTTGGTCCTCGCCATCATGGGCGTGCCGGAGGTGCATCTGGTGGAGAGCGACTCCCGCAAATGCGCCTTCCTGCGCGAGGCGGCCCGTGTGGCTGGAGCGTCGGTCACTGTACACAACAAGCGGATCGAGGCGGTGCCGCCGATCGCCGCCGACGTGGTGACCGCCCGCGCTCTGGCGCCGCTGAACGATCTGCTGAATTGGGCCCATCCCTTTGTCCAAGACCGGGGTGCGGCACTGTTTCCCAAGGGGCAAAATGTGGCGGACGAATTGACCGATACCACCAAATATTGGAAGATGCGGACCGAGCGCTTCGACAGCCGCACCGACCCCACCGGAACCATCCTGCGTGTGAGTGGTATCGCCCGTGTCTAAGACCGCGACCCTGATGCATTCCCGCTCCGACGCTTCCCGCGAGGCTGACATGCCCTCCGCCCTTCCTTCCGCGCGCGTCATATCGATTGCCAACCAGAAAGGCGGCGTGGGCAAGACCACGACCACCATCAACTTGGCAACCGCTCTGGCCGCGATCGGCAAGCGCGTCCTGGTGATTGATCTTGATCCCCAGGGCAACGCCTCGACCGGCCTCGGCATCCCGCGCGCCGAGCGTCGCGTCGGCATTTACGACGTGCTGTTCGACGGCATGCCGCTGGAGGACGCCGCGACGGTGTCGACGGTGCCAAACCTGTCGATCATCACCTCCTCCGTCGATCTGTCCGGCGCCGAGGTCGAGCTGGTCACCTCCGAGCGGCGGGAATTCCGGCTGCGCGAGGCGGTCGACAAGAGCGCGCTCGAGTACGATTACGTGCTGATCGACTGCCCACCGGCGCTCGGTCTGCTGACGCTGAACGCGCTGGTCGCCTCCCACGCCGTGATGGTGCCGCTGCAATGCGAGTTCTACGCGCTGGAGGGCCTCAGCCACCTCGTCCGCACCATCGAGCGGGTGAAGCGCGCCTTCAACCCGGAACTCGACATCCACGGCGTCGTGCTGACCATGTTCGACAAGCGCAACAACCTGTCCGACATGGTGGCCGCCGACGTCCGCGGCTTCTTCGGGGAGAAGGTCTACGACACCGTCATCCCGCGGAACGTGAAGGTCTCGGAGGCGCCGTCCCACGGCAAGCCGGTGCTGATCTACGACATGCGCTGCCCCGGGTCGCAGGCATACATCCATCTGGCCGGCGAGGTGCTGCGCCGTGAGAAGAGGCTGAGCGCGTGATGGAGGATACCAAACGTCCGGACGGCGGTGCCCGCCGCGCCAGCCTGGGCCGTGGCCTGTCCGCCCTGTTCGGCGAGGCGGCGGAGGATTACTCCGCGCTCGACAAGGTGCGCCAGTCCAAGCAGGTGCCCATCGAGTTCATCCACCCCGGCAAGTACCAGCCGCGCCGCACCTTCGACGACGAGGCGCTGCAGGGGCTGGTCGAGTCGATCCGCGACAAGGGCATTCTTCAGCCCCTGCTCGTCCGCCGGGACCCGGAAACGACCAACTCCTACGAATTGATCGCCGGCGAACGCCGCTGGCGCGCCGCCCAGATCGCCGGCCTGCATGAGGTGCCGGTCGTCATCCGCGAGCTGTCGGACCGTGAAGCGCTGGAAATCGCGCTGATCGAGAACATCCAGCGCCAGGACCTGACGCCGCTCGAAGAGGCCGAGGGCTACAAGCGTCTGATGGAGGAGTTCGAGCACACGCAGGAGGATCTGGCGCGCTCGGTCGGCAAGAGCCGCAGCCACGTCGCCAACATGATGCGCCTGCTCGCCCTGCCCGACCCGGTCAAGGGCATGGTGCAGGAGGGGGCGCTCAGCGCCGGTCACGCCCGCGCGCTGCTCACCTCCTCCGATCCGGTGTCGGTGGCGCGCGAGGTGGTCAAGCGCGGCCTGAATGTCCGCCAGACCGAGGACCTGATGCGCGGCAGCGCGCCGGTCAAAACCAAAAAGGCCGGTGGAGGGCGTGGCGGTGCCGCCACCGACCCGACGCTCAAGGACGTCGATCTGGTGAATCTCGAGGAGGAGATCTCCGCCCGCATCGGGCTGAAGGTCGCGATCACGCCCCAGGGCAAGGGCGGCTCCATCACCATTCATTACCAGACACTGGACCAGCTCGACGACGTGTTGCGGCGCCTTGGCGGCGAGTAGGGTCTCACGGAACCAAACTGTCACTTTGGTGAAACGGTACTAACATGAACTCCCCCTAAACAGGGTCGTCCGGCCGCAGCGACGCGGCCGGAGCCGACACAGAGGGGGAGATTCATGAAGCCCATCCACGGCCTGTGCCTTGCCGGCCTCACCGCGGCCCTGCTGGCCGGTCCGGCCTTCGCGGACCAAAAATTCCCGGCGGAACTGGCCGGCCACGGCGTTATCGACGCCGCCACCTTCATCGCCCCGCCCGCCGACGCGCCGGACCTGTTCCGCACCTCCGGCAAGTTCACCGCCGCCGACCGCAAGCGCGTGGACCAGCCCCGCAGCATCGACGGCACGTCCTTCCTGTCGGCGCCGGGCGCGCCGCGCGCCACCGGCATGGCGCTGCCTTTCGAAGGCCAGCCGGTCCAGGGCTTTTCCGGCATCAAGGCGGTGGGCGACGGCAGTTTCCTGGTGCTGACCGACAACGGCTTCGGCAGCAAGGGCAACTCCGCCGACGCGATGCTGACGGTGCACCGGCTGACCATCGATTGGAAGACCGGCAAGGCGGTGGTGGCCGAAACGCTGTTCCTGCGCGACCCCGACCGCAAGGTGCCCTTTCCCATCGTCACCGAGGCGACCGCGGAACGCTATCTGACCGGCGCCGACTTCGACGTCGAGAGCGTGCAGATCATCGGCGACCGCCTGTATTTCGGCGACGAGTTCGGCCCCTACATTCTGGAGACCGACCGCACCGGCACACTGCTGTCCCTGCGCGAGAGCACGGTGGACGGCAAGCCCGTGCGCTCCCCCGACCATTACGCAGTGTCCACCCCGGCGGTGCCCGGCGCCGTCGCCTTCGAGGTGCGCCGCTCGCGCGGTTTCGAGGGCATGGCGGCGTCGAAGGACGGGAAGTTCCTCTACCCGCTGTTCGAAGGCCCGCTGTTCAACGCCCAGCTTGGGACGGGTGGCGCGTGGGAGACCAAGGACGGGCGGGAGTATCTGCGCATCGCCGAATTCGACGTCGCCAAGGGCGACTTCACGGGCCGCAGCTTCAAGTACCTGCTGGAGGCCAACGGCAACAACATCGGCGACTTCAACATGATCGACGCCACCACCGGCCTGATCATCGAGCGTGACAACGGCGAGGGCGACCCGGCCCAGGGCTGCACCGGCCAGCCGACCCCGGATTGCTTCAACGTCCCGGCCCGGTTCAAGCGGGTCTACAAGATCGACTTCGCCCAGGCCGACGCCGAGGGCTTCGTGAAGAAGGTGGGCTATGTCGACCTGATGGACATCGACGATCCGAAGGGCGTCGCCCAGATCGGCGGCGCAAAGGGCAAGTTCACCTTCCCCTTCGTCACCATCGAGAACGTCGATGTGGTTGACGCGGAGCACATCGTCGTCGGCAACGACAACAACCTGCCCTACTCGTCCGGCCGCGCGCTGGGCAAGCAGGACCACAACGAACTGATCCTGCTGCGGGTGCCGCAGTTCCTGGCGGCGAAATAAGGGGCCGCGAAATAAGAAAGAGGGTCAGCGCCGCGCCAGCGAGGCGAGCTGGAAGAGAACGCGGGCGCAGAGCGTCTGGTCGGGCATGTTGGTGCGCTTGCAGTCCGCCTCGGCCTCGACCAGCCGCTCCAGCGCCTGCCGGACCAGCGGTAACGGCCAGCGGCGGGCCTGCCCGGTCAGCCGCGGCTTCATCTTGAAGAACACCGGCGGGCGCAGCGCTTCCACCGCGGCGTCCGCCGACTTGCCCGCCGCCACCTGCCCGGCGACCAGCTGCAGGCGCTGGAAATGGCGCTGGGCGGCGCGCAGGATCGGCACCGGGGACATGCCCTCGGCGAACAAACGGGCCAGCGAGCGGTCGAGCGTCGCGAAGTCGCCCTCCGCGGCCGCCCAGATCGGCTCGTCCAGCGACAGGGCGGCGCTGTCACCGACGCAGGCCTGGGCGTCCTCCAACCGGACGCGCGTCTCCGCCCCCATGTAGAGCGCCAGTTTCTCCATCTCGCCGCGCGCGACCATGCGGTCGCCGACGAGGTTGCCGGCGAGGAAGGTCAGCGCATCGGGATCGGCGGTCAGGCCGTGGCCATGCAGGATGTCGGCGATGACCCGGCCGAGCGCCGCCTCCTCCTCCACATAGCAGGGAATGGCGACGGCGCCGTCCGCTCCCTCGAACAGGGTGCGCAGCTTCGACCGGTTGCCGAGGTCGCCGGCCTCGACGACGACGAGGCTGTCGCCGGGTGTCCGGTCGGCCAGGAACGCGGTGAAGGCGGCGGCGGCGTTGTCCTCCGCCTCGCGCACGCGGATCAGGCGGCGCCCGCCGGTGAAGGACAGGGCGGCCGCCTCGTCGGCCAGGCGCGCCGGATCGTCGGCGACGGCGCGGCCCAGCATCTCCGTCACGCGGAAGGGATCGGACAGGTCAGGGACCACGGTGCGGCCCAGCCCCATGGCGCGGTCGCGCACCAGACCGGTGTCCGGACCGTAGAGCAGGACCGCGCGGATCTTGGGATCGGGGCTGCGCAGGAAGCCGTCGATTGCCCGGGCTTGCAGCTTCACGAAGTCACCGTCGGTGGCGGAGGACCAGCCCCCGTTGTCCAGGGCGGATCAGGACTTGCGGCCGAGTTCGGCGGCCACGCGGGTGGTGATCTCGTTGGAGATTTCCAGAAGAGCGCGGTCGTAGGCGTTCTCGACCGTGGCGAGGGCGCCGTACTGCTGCTCCAGCACGTTGTAGCTGATGTAGGAGCGCGCGTTGGACTGGAACAGGATCTTTCCCGTCGCCGCGTCGACAAGCAGGTAGGGGGCGTTCACGACGAGCTGGGCGCGGGTGGCGGTCGCGTCCTTCTGCAGGGACAGCTTCTGCTCCGACGCGGTCAGCGTCGTCTCCAGCCGATAGCGCGGGCTGGCCGGGCGGCCGTCGGCGTAGAAGCGGTCGATCAGGAGGTTGCGCAGCTTCTGGCCGTTCCGGTCCCGGATGACCCCGATGTCCACCTGTTGAAGCTCGGCGGTGCCGATGCTGTTCGTCCCCAGGGTTCCATACATCGGCTGGAAGCCGCAGGCCGCCGTGGCGAGCACCGCCGGCGCCAGCAGCGCGAGGGCGAGAAGCCCCCGCCGCCGGACGCCGGCCTTGCCGTTGCGGCGATGGCCGCTGTGGAGGTCAGACGACGACATTGATCACCCGGTTCGGGACGACGATGACCTTGCGCACCGGCTTGCCTTCCAGGGCGCGCTGAACGTTCGGATCGGCCAGGGCGGCCTGCTCCGCGGCGTCCTTCGCCATGTCGCGCGGCAGCTCCAGTGTGGCGCGCAGCTTGCCGTTGACCTGCACCGCCATGGTGACCGAGTCCTCGACCACCAGCGCGGCGTCAGCCTGCGGCCAGGGCTGGTTGACCAGCAGCGTGGCGTGACCGAGCTGCGCCCACAGCTCTTCGGCCAGGTGGGGCATCATCGGGGCGATCAGGCGCACGGTGGTCTCGAAGCCTTCGCGCAGCACCCAGGCCTCGCCCTCTCCCGTGCCGTCCAGCTCGGCGAGCGCGTTGGACAGCTCGCGCACGCGGGCCACCGCCTTGTTGAAGCGGAACTTCTCCAGGTCTTCCGAGATGCCGGCGATGGCCTTGTGGACCTGCCGGCGGGTGGCCTCGGCCTTGGCGCTGAAGGCGTCCGGCTTCGGCGCGTCGGCGGGCGGCAGAGCGACCGGCGACTCCGTTACCATGCGCCACAGGCGGTTGATGTAGCGCCAGGCGCCGTCGATGCCGGCTTCCGTCCATTCCAGGTCGCGTTCCGGCGGGCTGTCGGACAGCATGAACAGGCGGGCGGCGTCGGCGCCGTAGGTGCCGATGATGTGCGCCGGGTCCACCACGTTCTTCTTGGACTTCGACATCTTCTCGACGCGGCCGACCGTCACCGGGCCGTCGTTGTCGTTGCGGATGTAGTCGCCGAGATCGTTCCTGCGGATGTCGGTCGGGGCCAGCCAGGCGCCGGTGCCGGCGTCCTTGTAGGTCTCGTGGTTGACCATGCCCTGGGTGAAGAGGCCGGCGAAGGGCTCCTCCACGTTCAGGTAGCCGCACTGCTTCATCGCCCGCGTCCAGAAGCGGGAATAGAGCAGATGCAGCACGGCATGCTCGATGCCGCCGATGTACTGGTCCACGGCCAGCCAGTAGTCCACCGCCTCGCGCGTGAAGGCGACGTCTTCGGCCTTGGGCGAGCAGAAGCGGGCGAAATACCAGCTCGACTCGATGAAGGTGTCGAAGGTGTCGGTCTCACGCAGCGCCGGCTTGCCGCAGCTTGGGCAGCTGGTGTGCTTCCAGGTCGGGTGGTGGTCCAGCGGGTTGCCGGGCTTGTCGAAGGTCACATCCTCCGGCAGGACGACCGGCAGATCCTGCTGCGGGACCGGGACGATGCCGCAGCTCTCGCAGTGGATGACCGGGATCGGGCAGCCCCAGTAACGCTGGCGGGAAACGCCCCAGTCGCGCAGGCGGTACTGAGTGGTGCGCTCGCCCTGCCCCTGCTCCTCCAGCCGCTTGCCGACCTCCTGCTTGGCCGGCTCGACCTCCATCCCGTCGAGGAAGCGGGAATTGCGCAGCAGGCCGGGGCCGGTGTAGGCCTCGTCGCCGACCGCGAAGGTCGCGGGGTCGGCGTCCGCCGGGACGACCACCGGCGTGACCGGCAGGCCGTACTTGCGCGCGAAGTCCAGGTCGCGCTGGTCATGGGCCGGGCAGCCGAAGATGGCGCCCGTGCCGTATTCCATCAGCACGAAGTTGGCGACGTAGACCGGCAGCTCCCAGGACGGGTCGAAGGGATGCACCACCTTCAGTCCGGTGTCGAAGCCGCGCTTCTCGGCGGTCTCGATCGCCTCCTCGCTGGTGCCCAGGCGGTTGCACTCGGCGATGAACTCGGCCAGCGCGGGGTTGCCGGCGGCCAGCTCGGCGGCCAGAGGATGGTTGGCGGAGATCGCCGCGAAGGAGGCGCCGAACAGCGTGTCGGGCCGGGTCGTGAAGACCTCCAGCGTGTCCGCCCGCCCGACGAGGTCGAAGCGGAAGCGCACGCCGGTGGACTTGCCGATCCAGTTCTCCTGCATCAGGCGCACGCGCTCCGGCCAGCGGTCCAGCGTGTCCAGCCCCTTCAGCAGCTCGTCGGCGTAGGCGGTGATCTTGAGGAACCACTGTGACAGCTTGCGCTTTTCGACCAGCGCGCCGGTGCGCCAGCCGCGGCCGTCGATCACCTGCTCGTTGGCGAGGACCGTGTTGTCGACCGGGTCCCAGTTGACCCAGGACTCCTTGCGGTAGGCCAAGCCTTCCTTGAGGAAATCCAGGAACATCTTCTGCTCGTGGCGGTAATACTCCACGTCGCAGGTGGCGACCTCGCGGTCCCAGTCGATGGACAGTCCCATCGTCTTCAGCTGGGCGCGCATGGCCGCGATGTTCTCGCGGGTCCATTTGGCCGGGTGGGTCTTCTTCTCCAGCGCGGCGTTCTCCGCCGGCAGGCCGAAGGCGTCCCAACCCATCGGGTGCAGCACGTTGAAGCCGCGGGCGCGCTTGTAGCGCGCGATCACGTCGCCGATGGTGTAGTTGCGGACGTGCCCCATGTGGATGCGCCCCGACGGGTAGGGGAACATCTCCAGCACATAGTACTTCTCACGGGAAGCGTCCTCGCGCGCGGTGAAGCAGCCCTGCCGCTCCCACTCGCCCTGCCACTTCGCTTCGGTTTCCTTGACATTGTAACGCGACATGACCGCAGACGCCGTTCCGTGAGTTTCGTAGGTCTCGATAGATAAGGCGCCGGCGGCGGGGTGACAGGCGGCGCGCCGTTGGCGCCCTGCCCTGCCAAGCTTCCCGCCGAACCGGCGCGTCCGCTCAGCGCGCCGCCGCCTGCTGGGCGACGCGGATCTGGCGGGCGCGGGTCAGCACCGCGTCCTCCAACGTCGTCGCCGTCTCCGGCCCGACCGCGCTGTCGCGCCAGTCCGACCCGGCGCGCTGCTGCTTGAACACCGACACCCGCACGCCGTCGGCGCGGAGCTGGCGGTCCATGATGTACAGGTTGACCTTGAAACGCTCGTTCGGGGTGTCCGGCGGCGTGTACCAGTCGGTCAGGATGACGCCGCCGAACGGGTCGGCGGAGACGATCGGCATGAAGGACAGCGTGTCCAGCGAGGCGCGCCACAGGAAGCTGTTGACGCCGATGCCGTTGGGATCGCCCTGCTCGGCGCCGTTGCGCTTGTTCTTGCCGAACAGGCTGAAGCCGCCGTCGGTGCCGAGAAGGCTGCCGAACTTGTATTCCTTCTTGATCTGCTCATCGACGGTTTCCGTCTGGCCGCCCCAGCTGGAGCAACCGGCCACGGCGAGCGACGCCGCGAGCACGACGGGGGCAAGGCGAAGGACACGGGAACGGCGCATGGTCGGAACCTGGATCAATAAATTCGGGGTACCGCGCACGATACCGCGGCGGATGCGGGTGAAAAGACCATAAAAGCCCGCCCGCGGCAACAGGCGATGCGGGGCGCCGCCTGTGCCTTTGCTGTGTCCGGGGGCGTGACCGGACCCCCTGGCGCGGGTCGGTGTGCGCCGCGGAATCGCGACGGCGGCGCACCATCAAGGTGTGTTCCGTCGGACACACTGTTCCTTCATTGCTGCAACTTTGCGATTTCCGGCTTGCTGGCGTCCCCGCATCTGCGTACCACAGAGCCAGCCAGGACGTTAACCGGGCTGAAAATTCTGCTGCCAGGATGGAGGCAACAATCATGAACCGTTATCTGCTCGCGGGCTGCGCCGCTGCCGCTCTGGCTCTGGGTGCCGGCGCTGCCAACGCTCAGGCCAAGTTTGAAGTCAAGGTCGGCGGCGACGCCTACTTCGAAGGCGGCTACGTCAACGAAGACCGCGACCAGGGCGCCCGTTCGGTTGACTTCCGCAACCGCTTCCGCGTCATCGTGACCCCGACCGCCAAGGCCGACAACGGCCTGGAGTACGGCGGCCGCATCCGTATGCGCGCCAACTCGGGCGCCAACAACGCCCGCACGATGGACGCCGACCGCGGCTACATCTTCGCGCAGGGCGCGTTCGGTCAGGTCCAGATGGGCGTGACCAACTCCTTCAACGACGCCACCTACGTCACTGCCCCGCAGGATTACCTGCAGCTCGGCATCTATGACGGCGTCACCGCCTGGATCGGTCAGACCACCGACATCGCCGGCGGCCTGGGCGGCCTGAACGGTTCGATGCTCAGCCAGTCGCTGGTCGTCGAGAACAACGCGACCAAGATCGTGTACTTCTCGCCGCGCTTCGCCGGCCTGCAGGTGGGCGCCAGCTACACCCCGCGCAACGACGACTCGCACGCCTCGGTCAACCGCGCTGACCTGACCCCGGTCACCGCCACCGGCCGCGGCTTCTCGACCACGTTCGAGGATCTGGTCGAAGTCGGCGCCAACTACAGCAACACCTTCGGCGGCGTTTCGCTGAAGGCCAGCGCTGGCTACTACTGGGGCAACGCCGCCGGCACGACCACGGTCGGCGCCAGCGTCGAGGACCTGAACGCCTGGCAGGTTGGCGCCCAGGTTGGCTACGCCGGCTTCTCGCTCGGCGGTTCGTACACCGACTTCGGTGAGTCGGGCCAGATCCAGACCGCGACCTCGGACAACGAGAAGAGCCGCCTCTGGGTTGTCGGCGCTCAGTACACCGCCGGCCCGATCGTCGTCGGCGCCAACTACAAGAACGGCAAGGACGCTGGCAGCCTCTACACCGCCGGCAGCCGCAAGCTGGAAGTCTACGAGTTCGGCGCGGGCTACACCGTCGCTCCGGGCCTGACCCTGCAGGCTCAGTACGACTACTTCAAGGCCGACAGCGACCTGAGCACGGCCGCTGTGGACCTGGACAACGACGGTCACGTCGTCCTGCTCCGTACGGTCCTGGCGTTCTAATCTGCGGTCATCCGTGGATGGAGAAGGGCGGTGGCTTCGGCCACCGCCCTTTTTCTTTGCGCATCGCCTGGGTTGCCGGGCCCGGGTTGCCGGCGTTTCGCCTTTTCCTTGCGTCGTTCGCCTCCCGCCCCGTTGCCCGACGGGGTTCGACAGGGCGCGTTCGCGTGCGCAAACTTTGTTCACTGCGCCCAAAATCTCGTCAAGCAATGTGCTATATTTACGGCATGCGGGAAAAACCAATAGCTTTCAGTTACTTATGACTGTGTCGGAATGGCAACTGTGTTACAGTTGAACCGAATTCCCTGCTGAATCACCCTTGCCGGGTAAAGGAACGAGTGGCTTAGTAGTTGGTGGGAAGCACAACCGCACGGCTCCGGTCTCCTTGGGGGCCTGCTAGAAGGATGGACCATCAATGAAGCGTTCTCTTGTTACGGGCTGCGCCGCCATCGCGATCATCGCCTGCAGCGGCGTGGCTTCCGCCCAGACCAAGTTCGAAGTCAAGATCGGCGGCGACGCGTTCTTCCAGGGCGCCTACGTCAATCAGGATCGTGACCAGGACACCCGCTCGACGGAGTTCGCCAACCGCTTCCGCGTGATCGTCACGCCGGTCGCCACGGCCGACAACGGGCTGGAGTACGGCGGCCGCGTGCGCATGCGCGCCGCCAACGGCACCGGCAACGTCCGCACCATGGACGCCGACCGCGCCTTCATCTTCGTGAACAGCGGCTTCGGCACCCTGCAGGCCGGCACGATCAACGGCCTGTCGGATGAGTTCGGCATCATCGGTCCGAACGTCGAAGGCATCGCCGGCGGTCCGGACAACAACACGGTGGAGTTCCTGGGCGGTTCGCAGACCTACTCGCTGCTGCCGACCACCACCAACAACTTCCGCGCCTTCGCGTCGGGCGACGTCGGCACCAAGGTGATCTACCTGACCCCGACCATCGCCGGCTTCCAGGGCGGCGTCTCCTACACGCCGCGCACCGGCGACTCGCACACCTCGATCAACCGCCGCCAGGACAACGGCGGCTTCCAGGACGTCGTCGAGGCCGGCGGCACCTACACCAACGAGTTCGGCGGCTTCAGCGTCGCGGCCAGCGCCTTCTACCAGTTCGGCGATGCGGTCGATGACGGCGTCGGCGTCGGCGCCACCCGCTTCGAGAAGCTCAGCTCGGTCCACGCCGGCCTGAACGTCGGCTACGGCGACTTCAAGATCGGCGGCAGCTATGCCTACAGCGGCGACAGCGGCTACGACAAGTCGCTGACCGTGAAGGAGAAGCAGGACATCTGGATCGTCGGCGCCCAGTACGCCACCGGCCCGTTCATCCTGGCCGCCAACTACTCGCAGTCGCGCTCCAACGGCACCAGCCCGAACACCGGCTTCGTGGCCCCGGTCAAGGCCGAGCTGTATCAGGCCGGCGTGACCTACACCATCGCGCCCGGCCTGACCACGGGCCTGGAGTACAGCTACCTCGACCTCGACTCGAAGATGACGACGCTGGACAACGGCGGCATCAACCCCGACGACCGCGCGCACATCATCATGATCGACACCCGTCTGGCCTTCTGATCGGCCTGACGCCCGTTGAAAAAGAGAACGGCGGCGGATACCCATCCGCCGCCGTTTTCCTTTGGGCGCCGTTTTCCTTTGGCGCCGTTTTCCTTTGGCCTTGGCCCGCTACTTCTTGGTCGCGGGCGCCGCTTCGGTCTCGCAGAGCAACAGGATCGCCGCGTCCTCCATCGGCGTCCAGACGGCGAGCAGGCGCTGCTTGGCCTTCTCCGCCGTGTAGGCGGTTGTCCCCGGATCGCGGACGGAGCGGACCTTCACCTCGCCCAGCTTCCAGCCGGCCTTGCGGAAGCCGCCCAGGGTGGACTCCAGGATCTGGTCGCGGCGGGCGTCGTCGTCCTTCTTGAACTCCCAACCGTAATTTTCCTGCTTGGTGCAGCGCCGGTTGAGGTCGGCGGCCGCCGCGCCCAAGAATTCCTTGTAGGTGCCGTCGTCCTGCAGCGGGAACGGTTGCACGGCGAAGGGCGCCTGGGCGATGGCCGATCCGGCCACCGTCTTCGGAGCCTCCTTCGGAGCTTCCTTGCCGGCGGCGGGCTTCCCGCCATTCTGGCTCCCGGCGTTCTGGCCACCGGTGCTCTGGGCAAGGGCGCTGCCGGCCGTGAACGGCGCGGCCCCCAGAATCAGCGCCGACAGGATCAGGGGACGCATCCAACCACGCATGCCGTGTTCTCCTCGGGGTGCTTGCGTTTCGTCGGTCCGTCCGTTACCACGCCCTCCGGTCCCTGTACAGGCAGGCGCCGCAGCCGGGGCAGCACAAAGGGGGGAGGACGGCCATGTCCGCTTCGCACACCGATCCATCAGACGGCACCGTCACGACCCGGCTGGAGGCCGTCCGCCGCTCCATCCGGGAAGGCTGCGCCGCCGGCGGGCGCGATGCCGGTGCGGTGACCCTGGTCGCCGTCTCGAAGACCCATCCGGTCGAGGCGGTGGAGGAGGCCCTGGCCGCCGGCCAGCGCGTGTTCGGAGAGAACCGCGTGCAGGAGGCCAAAGCGAAGTTCCCCGCCCTGCGCGAGCGCTTCCCGGACCTGGAGCTGCACCTGATCGGCCCGCTCCAGACCAACAAGGTCAAGGACGCGGTGGCCCTGTTCGACGTGATCCAGACGGTGGACCGGCCCAAGCTGGCCGAGGCGCTCGCCGAGGAGATGGCACGCAGCGGGCGCCGCCCGCGCTGCCTGATCGAGGTCAACACCGGCGAGGAACCGCAGAAGGCCGGCATTCCCCCGGCGGAGCTGGACGGTTTCCTGGCGGCCTGCCGGGACAATTGGACGCTGCCGGTGAGCGGCCTGATGTGCATCCCGCCGGTGGACGAGGAACCGGCGATGCATTTCGCCCTGCTCGCCGACATGGCGCGGCGCGCCGGCCTGCCCGAGGTCAGCATGGGGATGAGCGGCGATTACGAGACGGCGATCCGCTTCGGCGCCACCCATGTGCGGGTCGGCACGGCGATCTTCGGCGCCCGCCCCACCCCCGCCGCCGGTTAGCGCCGCCTAGCCCACCGGGTCCGTCACGGTCAGCGCGGTGCCCGGCGCGCAGTCCTTGAGAAGACGCAGCAGGTCCGGCAGGGGAAGCGCGACGCAGCCCGCCGTGGGCGCCCGGTCGGGCCGCGCCACATGCATGAACACGGCGCTGCCCAGGCCCGGCACCACCGGGTCGTCGTTGTGCCCCATCACCACGATGACGTCGTAGACATGGTCGTCGCGCCACAGCTCCTCGTGGCTGGCGGCGCAGGGGCGCTTGACCGGACGGTTGTAGGCGGGGTCGGCCGGATCGTCGCACCAGCCGTCGTCGGGCGCGATGGGCGAGGCCGGCAGACCAGTCTCGGGCCGCTCCAGCCGGTCGGGGCGCCACAGCACGCGGCGCAGCGCGAAGCGGCCGACCGGGGTGGCGCCGTCGCCCTCCCGCTTGTCGGCGCGGATGCCGCCGCGGCCCAGCACGCAGCGGAACGACCCGCCGGGCCAGTCGAGACGGCCTTCGGACGGCGGATCCTCAAGACGAACCGTGATCTCCATCGCCCTTCCTTCACCCGCAGCCGGGCTTCATGACGCTCAGCCCGACACCCGCAGGCTGGGCGCCTGGGTCTGTGCAGCCCGCCGGCCCTGCTCGTACTTGGCCAGGTTGCGCATCATCGTCTCAGACAGCATGTCCGGTGTCACGGGCGCGAACGCGTTGCTGTTGGCCGCCGTCGGCGGCGTGTTCGCCGGGGCGGCGTTCGCCTGCGCGGCCGCGTTGGTCGGCGCGGCCGCGGCTCCGGTTCCGGTTGCGGCGTCCGGTTGAGCCGCGGGCGCCTGGGCCTCCGCGGCCTTCCGGGCGCCGGAGGGGGCCGCGGCGGCGGCGAAGCCGATGGTGGAGGGGTGCGGCTTGGCGGCGTATTTGGCCATCAGGCTGTTCGCCAGCGGGGTGTCGCGCGCCGGCATGCGCGAGGGATGCGGCGTGTCCGTCAGGCCATCGCGCCCGGACCCGCCCATCGCCGCCCCCACCCCGTGCGACGGGGCCGTGGACCGCTTGGCGTCCGGCAACTCCGCGGTGACGGTGCGGGCCGGCTGGGCGTCCGCCGCCGCAGCGGCCACGGCCGGCGTCGAGGTTCCGGTGGCGGAGTCCGGCAGGGCGGCCATCGCGGTGGCTCCGGAAGTGCCGGGGGGAGTGTGGCCGGTGGCGGTGTCCCCGTCGAAGCCGAGCGACGCCATGATCTGCCCGCCGATGTCCTTGCCCTGGGCCTGCTCCACCACCGCGTTGGCGATGGACGCCATGCCGCCCAGCGGGCCGCCGAACAGGATGCCGCCGATGACCTTCGACGACGGCTTGATCGTGTCGCCGGTGATCTCGCGGTAGACGGTGTTGACGAGGGGGATGTGCTGAAGCGGGTTGATGATGTCCAGGAAGTCGCCGAAGGACATCTCGGCCTCGGCCTCGTACCGGTCGGGGCTGTCCCGGCTTTCCATCACCGTGAGGGCGGGTGCCGCTTGGGCCGGCGACCGATCGCGCTGCACCGGCCGCGGAGCGGCGGCGGCGTCGATGGTGGTGGCGTCGATGGCCATGGGCGGTCTCCCGTCGCGGTGTCCAGCCCTACCCTAAGCAACCGGCGTGCCAGTTCTCCGGGCTGAAATCCCGCCCGATCGGGCGCTTTCGGTCCGGGTCCGGACCGCGACCCGGCAAGAGCTGCCGGGCAAGGGACGTTTCCTGCCCCCCGAAGAGTCGATTCTCGGAAGAGGCCGTCTCAGAACATGTGGCCGCTGCGCTCCGCCTTGGTGCGCAGATAGCCTTCGTTGTGGCCGTTGGACGGGAAGATGTGGGGAACGCGCTCGACCACCTCGATCCCGCAGCGGGCGAGCTGGCGCAGCTTCTCCGGGTTGTTGGTCATCAGCCGCACGGCGGTGAAGCCGAGCTGGCGCAGCATCTCCGCCGCCGGCAGATAGACCCGCTCGTCCGCCTCGAATCCCAGGATCTCGTTGGCGTCCACCGTGTCGAAGCCGCGGTCCTGGATGCGGTAGGCGCGCAGCTTGTTGACGAGGCCGATCCCCCGCCCCTCCTGCGCCAGATAGAGCAGGACGCCGCTGCCCTGCCGGGCGATCTCGGCGATGGCGCCGCGCAGCTGCTGGCCGCAGTCGCAGCGCAAAGACCCCAGCAGGTCGCCGGTGAAGCATTCCGAATGCAGGCGGGCCAGCACCGGCTCGCCCGCCACCGGGGTGCCGACGATGATCGCCAGATGCTCCGGCCCGCCGTCGATGGGGCGGAAGGCGGCGATGCTGGTGTTCTCGGCGCCGGACAGCGGGACACGGGCCTCGGCCACCCGGCGCAGCGTGCGCACCACATGGACGCGATAGTCGGCGATGTCGCGGGCGCGGACCAGCAACAGGTCGTGCTTCGCCGCCCATTCCGCGGCGCTGCCGGTTTGGCCGGCGGCTGTGTGTCCGGTGGCCGAGGCGACGATGGCCGGGGCGACGATGGCCGCCGGCAGCAACCGCGCCAGACGGGCGAGGTCCACCGCGGCGGTCTCGCGCGACCCGGGGTCCATGGCCGTGGCGGTCAGGCCGTCCGGCATCGCTCCGTCCGGGCGGTGTTCGGGGTCGCCCAGCGCGTGGGCCTCGTCCGCGGTCAGGCAGCGGGGAAGCGACAGGGCGACGACGCCCGTGCCCTCCCCCATCAGCTTCAGCACGGTGGCGCGGCGGCGGGTGACGGCCAGGACCGGCGCGGCGCCGGTGAGCTGCACCAGCCGCTGCACGGCGTCGATCGCCACGGATTCCACCGACACCGCGGCGCCGACGCTGCCGTCGGCGGTCTCGATGGCGACGGCCTCGCCCCGGCGCAGGGCGGCCGTGGCCCGGTCGACCGCGCGCATGGCGGCTTCGTCCATGGGCAGGACGGCTTCGGGCGGGGCGGAGTCGGACGGGGCGTCGGCGTACATAACGGAGGCTTCGCGTGCTGCGCCCCGAAGGGCGAAAGATCCCGACATGGGTCGGAGAGCGCCGGAAGCAAAGCGCAGGTGGCGCACCCCTGTCCAGCAAATCCCGCGCGCCACACCGTTGCCGGTGGTGCAACGGTGGCGCAAAGCGCCGCCGGTGCGGGCGAATCCACCTTGCGCTATGGTCGCCGTCTTCACTTCCTCCCCTGCACGCGAGACCCATCGCCATGGCAGACCAGCCGGCCCTGCATCTCCTCCTCCCCGCCAACCGGGCGCCGGGCGGCTACGCGGAACGCTTGGCGCTGGCGCTGGAGGCGCAGGGACAGAGCGTCCTGCGGCATCCCCTGCCCGGCGATTACCCGCGGCTCGACGCCTCGGCGGTGCTGGCGGCGGACATCGCGCTGTCGCGCCTGCCGGACGGCGCGCGGGCACTGGTCGACGGCGGCGCCCTGCCCGGCCTCGCCGCCGCCCTGGCGATGGACAGCCGGCGCCTGAGGATCGTCGCGCTGGTGGAACGGCTGCTCTGCCGGGAGCCCGGCCTGAGCGGGGAGGACGCCGCCGCCCGCCGCCATCTGGAACAGGGCACGCTGGCGCTGACGCGCGCCGTCGCCGTGCCGGACGCCGCAACGGCGCGGGCGGTGGTGGACCTCGCCCTCGCCCCGGAGACGGCGGTCATCCTTTCCCCGGACGCCGCCGGGGCCGCGCGGCTGGGCAGCCTGTGGGGCGCCTGAGGCTTGTCTTCCGGTTGTCTTCGGCCCTTCCGATAAGTCTAGGGCAATCCCGCGCGGGCCATGATAAGTTCCGCGCCCGGAGCCACCGGTGAACGCCCCCGAATGACGCTTGCGAAACGCATCCTTCTGATCGACGACGACACCGCCCTCCGGCAGTCCCTCGCCGAACAGCTCCAGCTTCTGGAGGAATTCGAGACGGTGGAGGCCGGGGACGGCGCCTCGGCGCTGGCCGTGGCGCGGGAGGGCGGTTTCGCCGCCATCCTGCTCGACGTCGGGCTGCCGGACATGGACGGGCGCGACCTCTGCCGCCTGCTGCGGCGCGAGGGGGTGCGCTGCCCGGTGATCATGCTGACCGCGGCGGCGTCCGACGCCGACACCATCCTGGGGCTCGATTCAGGGGCCAGCGACTACGTCACCAAGCCCTTCCGCATGGGGGTGCTGCTGGCCCGGCTGCGCGCCCACCTCCGCGTCCACGAGCAGAGCGAGGACGCCGTCTTCACCATCGGCCCCTACAGCTTCCGCCCGGCGGGCAAGCTGCTGCTGGCCGACGGCGGCGCCCGCAAGATCCGTCTGACCGAGAAGGAAACGGCGATCCTGAAATACCTGTACCGGGCCGGCGGCGCGGTGATCGGGCGGGAGACGCTGCTCGGCGAGGTGTGGGGCTACAACGCCGGGGTCACCACCCACACGCTGGAAACCCACGTCTACCGCCTGCGCCAGAAGATCGAGCGCGATCCGTCCAACGCCGAGATCCTGGTGACGGAGCCCGGCGGCTACCGGCTGGTGCCCTGACCGCCGGTTACCGCCGGTTCGCCGATCCCCGGACCGTCTCTTGCCGGCCTGCCGCAGCGCGGAACCATCTCCCTGCCTGCCCATTGAAAGGATTGATTTCCGCGCCGCTCCGGCGCGGACCCCCGTCGGGCAAGGAGATGACGTCTTGGTAGCCATCGTCGATCACGGCAGACCGGCAAGGGCCATCCATCCCTTGCACGCGGTGCTGCTCGCCGCCTCCCTTCCATTGTTCCTGGGGGGCCTGCTCTGCGACATCGCCTATTCCAGGAGCTTCGAGATCCAGTGGAGCAACTTCGCCGCCTGGCTGATCGCCGGCGGCATGGTCTTCGCCGGCGTCTCGCTCCTCTGGGCCTTCATCGACCTGTTCCGCGCCGGCCGGCGTCGCGGTCGCGGGCTCGCCTATTTCGTGCTGCTGGTCATCACCGTCGCGCTCGGCCTCGTCAATGCCTTCGTGCACGCGCGGGACGCCTGGGGAATCATGCCGGAGGGCCTGATCCTGTCGGCGGCCGTCACCGTGACCGCCGTCCTGGCGACCTGGTTCGGTTTCTCCAGCTTCCGCATGAGCCATCTCACAGGCCAACCCATGGGCCGCCATGCGGGCCGCCACACGGGAGTGACACGATGAAACGCTCCAGCCTGCTGGCCGCCGCCGCACTCGTCGCCCTGCTGACCGCCTGCGACGACGGCACCCCGTCGCCGCCCGTCTACGGCGCCAACCCGCCCCTGCCGGAGCAGCAACAGGGCCTGCTGCCCAGCATGAAGATCGCCAAGCCCGCCAACTGGGGGGACCGGAAGCCGACCGTGCCGGAGGGCTTCACCGTTACGGCGATTGCCACCGACCTCGGCATCCCGCGGCAGACCCTGGTGCTTCCCAACGGCGACATCCTGGTCGCCGAAGGCCGGGGCGGCTCGGCCCCGCCGCTGCGGCCCAAGGACCTGATCGCCGGCATCATCAAGGCCAAGGGCACGACCTCGGTGCCGAGCGGCAACCGCATCACCCTGCTGCGCGACGCCGACGGCGACGGCCGGTACGAGGAGCGCACGGTCTTCGCCGACCATCTGAACGCGCCCTACGGTTTGGCCTTCGCGAACGGCCAGATCTACGTCGCGAACCAGGACGCGCTGGTGCGCTTTCCCTACCGCGAGGGCCAGACCCGCGCCGAGGGGCCGCCGGAGAAGGTCACCGACCTGCCCGCCTACATCAACCACCACTGGACCAAGTCGCTGGCCGCCAGCCCGGACGGGCGGTTCCTCTATGTCGGCATCGGCTCCAACAGCAACATCACGGAACGTGGGATGCCCGCCGAGGCCGACCGCGCGATGGTCTGGGAGATCGACGCGAAGACGGGCGCGCACCGGCCCTACGCCACGGGCTTGCGCAACCCGACTGCGCTGGCCATCCAGCCGGGAACGGGCACGCTGTGGGCGGTGGTGAACGAGCGCGACGAGCTTGGCCCCAACCTCGTGCCCGATTACCTGACCTCGGTCCGCGAGGGCGGCTTCTACGGCTGGCCCTACAGCTATTGGGGCCAGAACGTCGATCCGCGCGCCCAGCCGCAGAAGCCCGAGCTGGTCGCCGCGGCGATCAAGCCGGACTATGCTCTGGGCTCGCACGTCGCGGCCCTCGGCGTCGCCTTCTCCTCGCCGGTGATGGGCGAGCGCTTCGCCGACGGCGTGTTCGTCGGCGAGCATGGCAGTTGGAACCGCAGCGTGCCCAGCGGCTACAAGGTGATCTTCGTCCCCTTCCGCGACGGCGCCCCCGCCGGGGATCCGGTCGAGGTGGTGACCGGCTTCATGGGCGACGACGGCAACACCTACGGCCGGCCGGTCGGCGTCACGGTGGACCCCAAGGGCGCGCTGATCGTTGCCGACGATCTGTCCAACACGGTCTGGCGTGTCGCGGTGACCGACCGCTCGCCGACCGCGCAGGCACCGGCCGAAGCGCCGGCCGACATGGGCAGCGCGACGACCGAAGGCAACGGGTCGTCCAATTGATGGGGCCAATTGATGGGGCCAACTGACGCGAAGGACCTGTTCAGGGCCGCTTGCCGGGCGGCCCTGACGGTCTCGACGTGTTGCGGTCGGAGATGGTGACGGCGACCGGATAACCCATCCAGCGCTGGCGCTTGCCCTCCAGCGCGGCCCCACCGCGCGCCGACCCGGCCGGCCGGCCGCCGCCCCACAGGCCGCGGCCGCGCGGCACCACGGGCAGCAGGCGGATCTTCCGCCCGACGATGGCCAGACGGCGGCGCCAATGGGCGACCAGCTTGGGCGAGGTGCCGACCCGCCGGGCGATCTCGTGATCGGCCAGCAGGGCGCTGTTCGGGTCCTGCAGCAGGTCGAGGATGGCGCGACGCTTGTCCAGGCTGGTGTGGCGGCTGTGCTTGCGCTCCAGCGCCTTGCCGAGGTCCCAGAGTTTCTCGGCCGTCTCGCGGGCGAGGCCGCGCCAGCGGTCGGCCTCCTCGCGCTGGCGCTCCATGTCGCCGTTGCTCTTTTCAAGCTGCCGCTTCAGCCCGGCGACCTCCAGCTCCAAATCGCGCACTTGGCGGCGCAGCCCCTGGACGAGCTGGTCGGGCGGCGGCGGACGGTCGGGCGGCGGAGCGCTGGCGGCGGGCGGCGGTTCCGGAGCGGTGGAAACCGGACGGGCACCGCGGGCGAGATCGCGGAACGACAGGCCGGCCCTCGACAGCATGATGCGCGCGGCGCGCAGAGCGGACTGGGCCTCGCCCTGATGCTCCGACTCGGCCATGGCGAGCACTTTGGCGAGTTTGTCTGGGTCCATCCGAGGGGTCGGGGTCCGGAGGCGATTTTTCGCGTCGATGGGCGAACGGGCGCAAACTACCACATCTTATTGGATTGGGCATCTCCGCATCTCGGCGGTGCGGCACGCCTTTTCCTCCTACCCCCGTCCCGCGCCATCCCCCCTTCCGTCGAGGCGGATCGGCTCCCCCCTGGTCACCCTATGCGGCCCCGGATCGACCATCGGACGGTTCGGAGGGTCGTTTCGTGAAGCAACCTTTTCACTCGACTCGCGACGGTCCTACCGCCAAATTGTCGGTACCATGACGGCACGAACCGTTTCCGACGCCTGTTCCGGTGCGCCCGACACCCCGCCGGACTTCACCGTCCGCTTCTGGGGCGTGCGTGGCAGCATCGCTTCCCCGGGACCGGACACGGTCCGCTACGGCGGCAACACCCCCTGCGTCGAGCTGCGCTGCGGGGACGCTCTTCTGGTCCTCGACGCCGGCACCGGCCTGCGCCCGCTGGGCGAGGCGCTGATGCGCCAGGGCGAACCGGTGGACGTCGACCTGCTGCTGACCCACAGCCATCTCGACCACATCTGCGGCCTGCCCTTCTTCGCGCCGGCCTTCGACGCGGCCAGCCGCGTGCGGATCAGGGCCGGCCATCTGGAGCGGGAGCGGACGATGCGCTCCGTTTTGGAATGCATGATGTCGGCGCCGCTGTTCCCGGTGCCGGTGGAAATCTTCCGGGCCGACTGCACCTTCCACGACTTCGTCAGCGGCCAGACGCTGGCGGTGAAGCCGGGCGTCACCGTGCGCACCGCCGCGCTGAACCACCCGGACGGGGCCACCGGGTACCGCGTGGAGTTCGCCGGGCGCAGCCTGTGCTACGTCACCGACACCGAGCACCCGGCCGAGGGCCGCGACCCCGCCGTGATGGAGCTGGTGCGCGGCAGCGACCTGCTGATCTACGACTGCACCTACACCGACGCCGAATACGCCGCCCGCGTCGGCTGGGGCCATTCGACCTGGGAGGAGTGCCTGCGCATCGCCGACGAGGCCGGGGTGAAGCGCGCGGTCATCTTCCACCACGACCCCCGGCGCACCGACGCCGACCTGGACGTCATCGCCACCGCCGCCGAGGCCCGGCGCCCCGGAACGCTGGTCGCCCGCGAAGGCATGGCGCTTCCCCTCTGATCGGCAACTATCCCCTTGGACAGTGATGCGCCGATGACACGGCCAAGCCTCCGTTCGCGTCCCGTGGCCCGTTGTCACTGCCGGATCGTGTGACAATTATGGTATGAAAACCGCCTGCAACCGCAGAGAGAACTCTGGGGAGACGCATGCGGCATCTTCTGCGCTTATCGTTGCTGGGCCTGCTTGCCGGCGGAACGCTCGCCGGCTGCGCCTCCACTCCGGGTCCCCAGGCCTCGTTCGATGGTGGCCCCCGCTCGATCACCCTGCACCATCCCGCCAGCGGCGAGACGGTCAGCGTCACCTACCGCCGCGCCGACGGCTATGATCCTCAAGCGCTGGACCGCATCGCCACCCTGTTCCGCGACCGCCGCACCGGCGAGACGGTGCCCGTCGATCCCACCCTGGTGGAGCTTCTCGCCGACCTGCGGGACCGCTGCGGCGCCGGCCCAGACACGCCGGTCCACATCACCTCGGGCTACCGCTCGCCGCTGACCAACGTCACGCTGGCCCGCAGCAACCCGAACGTGGCGGAGAACAGCTATCACCTGCGCGGGCAGGCCGCCGACATCTCCATTCCCGGCGTCCCGCCCCGCCGCCTCGCCGACGAGGCCGCAGCCTTGCAGCGCGGCGGCTACGCGCTCTACCCCCACACCGGCCACGTCCATGTGGACACCGGCCCGGTCCGCACCTGGAGCCCGAAGGGCGGCGATCCCCGCATCCTGGAGGCCAGGGCGAAGGCCGCGTCGGGCAAGGCGGTCGCCGCCAAGGCATCACCCGCTCCCCGGACCCAGGTCGCGGCGGCGGAGCCCGCCCCGGCGAAGCGCCCCCCGGCCAAGACCGCGCCCGCCGCCGCCCCGGCGAAGGGCAACGACGCCGACCTCGCCCGCGTCCGCATGGTGCTGGCCTCCCTCAAGGAGCAGCCGGACGCGTCGGCGAAGAAGAAGCCCTGAGGGTTACCGATACGGGTCTGCGGCGTCCCGCAGGCCGTCGCCGAGGAAGTTGAAGCTCAGCACGGTCACGATCACCGGCAGCACCGGCAGCATCAGCCAGGGGTACAGCGCCACCACGTTGATGTTCTGCGCCTCGGTCAGCAGCACCCCCCAGCTGGTGATCGGCGGGCGCAGGCCGAGGCCGAGGAAGCTCAGCGCCGTCTCGCCCAGGATCATGCCGGGAATCGCCAGCGTCGCCGAAGCGATCAGGTGGCTCATGAAGCTGGGCAGCAGATGCCGGCCGATGATGCGGGCTGGGCTGGCGCCCATCAGCTGGGCGGCGGTGGTGAAGTCCTCCTCGCGCAGGGCCAGCAGCTTGGACCGCACGGCGCGGGCGAGGCCCGTCCATTCCAGGAGGCCGAGGATCACCGTGATCCCGAAATAGATGAAGATCGGGTTCCAGGTGACGGGCAATGCTGCGGACAGGGCCATCCACAGCGGCAGCTCGGGGAAGGAGCGGATGATCTCGATCAGCCGCTGGATCAGGTTATCCACCCAGCCGCCGTAATAGCCGGCGATGCCGCCGATGACGATCCCCAGGACGAAGCTGACCGCGACGCCGATCAGCCCGATGGTCAGCGAGATGCGCGTGCCGTAGATCATCCGCGACAGCAGGTCCCGGCCCAGCCGGTCGGTGCCCATCAGGAACAGCGTCCCACCCTCCGCCGGGCAGGCGAGGTGCCAGTCGCTCTCCACCAGCCCCCAGAACTCGTAGCGGTCGCCGCGGCAGAAGAAGCGGATGGGCTGCACCTTCGCCGGGTCCGGCGTGTACTCCCGCTTTAGGATCTCCATGTCCAGGCGGTAGGTGTAGCCGTAGACGAAGGGGCCGACGAATTGCCCCTCGTGGAACAGATGCACACTCTGCGGCGGGGCGTGGATGAAGTGCGAGTTGCGGCTGTCCACCGCGTAGGGGGCCAGGACCTCGCTGACCAGGGTCGAGGCGTAGAGCAGCAGCAGCACGATCCCCGACGCCACCGCCAGCTTGTGCCGCCGCAGCTTCCACCAGACCATTCGCCATTGCGAGGCGGTGGTGAAGCGCTCCTGCTCCGGCGACAGCCGCTCGACCTCGTCGGGGTCCCAGGGGGCGGTGTCGACGCTGTGGGGCAGGGGGGTGGTGGGAGGCAGGGCGGCGCTCATCGGCTGGCTCCCCCGCTCAGGCGGATGCGCGGGTCGAGCGCGGCCAGAGCCAGATCGGACAGGAAGACGCCGATCACCGTCAGAACCGCCAGGAACATCAGGAAGGAGCCGGCCAGATACATGTCCTGGCTGCGCAGCGCCTGGAGCAGCATCGGCCCCGTCGTCGGCAGCGACATCACCACCGAGACTATGGCGGCGCCGGAGACGACCTGCGGCAGCAGGTTGCCGATGTCCGCCACGAAGGGGTTCAGCGCCACCCGCAGCGGGTATTTCACCAGAGCCCGCCCCGGCGGCAGGCCCTTGGCCCGCGCGGTGACGACGTAGGGCTTGTGCAGCTCGTCCAGCAGGTTGGCGCGCAGGCGGCGGATCATCGCGGCGGTGCCGGCGGTGCCGATGACGATCACCGGAATCCACATGTGCTCGAACACGCTCATCGCCTTGCCCCAGCTCCAGGGCTGGCCGATGTAGCGCGGGTCCATCAGCCCGCCGATCGAGGTGCCGAACCACACGTTGGCGAAATACAGCATCACCAGCGCCAACAGGAAGCTGGGCGTCGCCAGCCCCAGGAAGCCGAGGAAGGTCAGGACATAGTCGCCCAGGCTGTACTGCCGCGTCGCCGAATAGATGCCGATGGGGAAGGACACCACCCAGATGAACAGGATGGTCGCGAAGGACACGATGGCGGTCAGCGACAGCCGGTCGCCCACCACGTCCGACACCGGCAGGTTGTATTCGAAGGAATAGCCGAAGTCGCCGCGCAGCATCCCGGCCAGCCACAGCGCGTACTGCTCGTACATCGGCCGGTCGAGCCCGTAGGTCTCGCGCAGCATGGCCAGCCGGCCCTGGTCCATGCTCTCGCCCCGGCTCTGCATCTCGTTGACCAGCGTGGTCAGATAGTCGCCGGGGGGAAGCTGGATGATGACGAAGGTGATGACGCTGATCGCCAGCAGCGTCGGGATCATGATGAGGATGCGGCGGATCACGTAGCCCAGCATGGCCTCACCCCTTTCCGTCGAACCAGAAGCCGTCGGGCCGGTACAGCCCGAAATGCGCGCCGGGGTCGTAGTTGAACAGACCCTCCTCCGGCACGTTGCGCAGGGTGCGGCGCGCCACCACCGGCTGCGGCACCCCGGCCACCGTGCCGATGGTGAAGACCTGCTCGGCGTTGAGCGTGAGGATGCGCGTCCAGGCCGCCGCCCGCCCCGCCTCGTCCGGGGCGTCGCGCCACGCGCGGAAGGCCTCCAGCAGGTCGCGCGCCTCGGGCATGTCGGGGCGCTCGCCGTCCTTGCCCATGGTCTGGAAGAACTGTCCCCATTTCGGCCATTGGTACTTGGCCTGATCGACCGGCACCAATTCGGCGGGACTCATCTCCGCGGTGGCGATGGCGTTGTCCAGCCCGCGCGCGATGGACATGCAGGTGTCGCCGGCGAAGATGCGGTTGCGGAACACGTCGAGCTGCGAGGAGCGGATGTAGAGTCGCGCCCCGACGCGCCGCCAGCCGTCGGCGATCAGCTCCAGCGCGTCGGTCTCCTCCGTGCTTTCCCCGGCGGTCTCCACCACGATCTCCAGCGGGCGGCCGTCGGGCAGCAGGCGGACGCCGTTGACGTCGCGTTCGGTCAGGCCGATCTCGTCGAGCAGCCGGTTGGCCTGCTTCACGTCGAACTGCGCCCAGCGGTCGCGGTAGGCCGGCGTCCAGAGCGGCGAGACCTCCAGCACCGTGTTGTTGGTGGGAATGGCGAGGCCGTAATAGATGACCTGATTCATCTCCTCGCGGTCGATGGCCAGCGACAGGGCGCGGCGGTAGCGCACGTCGCGGTTCAGCGCGCGCCACACCGGGTCGTTGCAGTTCAGGTTGGGGAACAGCGCCATCTGCGCCCCGATGCCGGTGCGCCACAGCGTGACCCGTTGGTCGTTGCGCTTCGCCCCCTGCTTCAGGAAGGTGTAGTTGTCGAACCGCAGGTAGCGCGCCTGCAGGTCGCTCTCGCCCGCCCCCGTCTTGGCCGGGATGATCTTGGCGTCGGCCACCGTCATGATGACCCGGTCGATGTAGGGCAACTGCCGCCCCGCCGGGTCGACCCGATGGAAATAGGGGTTCCTTACGAAGATGAAACGTTCCGCGGGCGGAGCGGTCGTCGGCACCCAGGGCTGCAGGGTCGGCAGGTCCGGGTTGTCGAACTCGGTCAGATTGTCCTTGCGGTTGTGAAGCTGCTGCCAGCTTTTCTGCCGCTCCGCCTCCACCCGCTGCTTCAGCTCCAGCGGCTCGGTGAAGCGCGGGTGGAAGCGCCGCAGGTAATGGGCCGGGGCGTAGATCTCCACCGGCTTGGCCCCGGCCAGCATGGGCAGGAAGAAGGGGTTGGGGCGTGACCATGTGTAGCGCACCGCGGCGGCGTCCAGCACCTCGAACTTGGGCGCCTCCCCGGCCACCATCATCTCCGGCGGCGGTCCGCCGGGGGAGCGCTTGGCGTTGTTGGCCATGTCCTCCCACCAGTAGCGGAAGTCCTCCGCCGTGAAGGGATGGCCGTCCGACCAGCGGTGGCCACGGCGCAGCGTGAAGGTGAAGATCCGCCCTTCCTCGACGTCCACCCGCTCCAGGATGTCGGGAACGATGCGCAGGTTCGGGGTCAGCGCGACCAGCCGGGCGTAGCTGTAGACGTAGATCAGCCGGGTGTCCTTGGTCCGCGCCATCAGCAGGCGCAGGTCGCCGCCATGGCGCCCCGGCGACTGCCACGCGCGGTCCATCGGCTCGACCAGCGGGGTGAGCGGCAGCCGTTTCTCCACCGGCGGCAGCGACCCGGCGCCGACCGCGTTCTCCAGCATCGGCGTCTCGACCGCGTCGAAGGCGCTGAGCCCGAGGAAGGCCAATGCCAGAAGGGCACGTCGCCGCCATCCTCCCTCTCCCCTCTGGGGAGAGGGTCGGGGTGAGGGGGTTGCCCGTGGCGCGGCGTCCGGCAAAAGCGCAACCCCCTCACCCTTCCCTCTCCCCAGAGGGGAGAGGGTATTGAACGTCGCATCGGGAACGGTCCACATCATCACGCCACCTCCCGCACGCGGATGGCGGCGTCGGCGCGCACGCAATGGCCGCCGCCGAGATCGACCAGATGGGGCTGGTGGTCGTCGTCGATGGTGAAGGGAGCCGGCCAGCGCGCGGGGTCGGAGGCGCGGCCCTCCTCCAGGTCGGTCAGCGACAGCGGGCGGCTGGGGTCCGGCTCCGGCACGGCGGTCAGCAGGGCGCGGGTGTAGGGGTGGACCGGGTTGCGGAACAGCGCCTCGCGCGGCGCCGACTCGACGATCCTCCCGCGGCACATCACCAGGATGCGGTCGGCCATGTAATCCACCACCGCCAGATTGTGGCTGACGAACAGGTAGGTCAGGCCGAGCCGCTCCTTCAAATCCTTCAGCAGGTTCAGCACCTGCGCCTGGATCGACACGTCGAGCGCCGACACCGGCTCGTCGAGCAGCAGAAGCTCGGGCCGCAGGGCCAGCGCGCGGGCGATGCCGATGCGCTGGCGCTGGCCGCCGGAGAAGCTGTGCGGGTAGCGGCGCAGATGCCGCGCGTCCAGCCCGACCAGCCCCATCAGCTCCTTCACCCGCGCGGCGCGCTCCGCCTCGTCGCCGATGCCGTGGATGACCAGCGGTTCGGCGATGATGTCGAAGACGGTCATCCGCGGGTTCAGCGAGCCGAAGGGGTCCTGGAAGACGAACTGCACCTTGCGGCGGAAGGCGGTCAGCGCGTCGCCCTGCAACCCCAGCACGTCGACGATCCGGCCATGGTCGTTGAAGCGGACGTCGCCGGCGTCCGGGGTCAGGGCGCGCATCAGGATCTTCGACAGGGTGGTCTTGCCGCAGCCCGACTCGCCGACCAACCCGACGCATTCGCCGCGCGCGATGGCGAAGCTGACATCGTCCACCGCCAGCGTGCCCGCCCCGGCCTTGGCGCCGAACCAGCCGGCCTTGCGCGCGCCGTAGCGCTTGCGCACCCCCTCCACCGCCAGCAGCGGCCCCGCCGCGTCGGCGCCGGCCGGCCAGGGCTGGTGGTCCTTCTCCAGCAGGCTGCCGCCTTCGGACGTGATGGAGCGGATCGGCACCAGCCGTTCGCCCGGCGCCATGTGGAAGCGCGGGACGGCGCGCAGCAGCGCCTTCAGGTAGGGGTGGCGGGGGTCGGCGAAGATGTCCTCGCGCGTGCCGGATTCCATGATCCGCCCGCGGTGCATCACCACCACCTCGTCGGCGAGGTTGGCGACCACCCCCAGGTCATGGGTGATGAGCAGCACGGCCATCCCGAGATCGCCCTGGAGGTCCTTGATCAGCTTCAGGATCTGCGCCTGGATGGTGACGTCCAGCGCGGTCGTCGGCTCGTCGGCGATCAGCAGGGCGGGGCGGCAGACCAGCGCCATGGCGATCATCGCGCGCTGGCGCAGGCCGCCCGACAGCTCGAACGGGTAGGTGTCCAGCGCCCGCTTCGGGTCGGGGAAGCGCACCCGGCGCAGCATGTCCTCGGCCTGGGCGCGGGCCTGCCGGGCGGTCACCCGCTGGTGCAGCCGCACCGCCTCGCCCACCTGGTCGCCCACCGTGTGCAGGGGCGACAGCGACGTCATCGGCTCCTGGAAGATGATCGAGATGCGGCCGCCGCGCAGCGCCCGCATTGCCGTGCCGTCGGCCTTCAGCGAAGCGATGTCGACGGGACCGGCGCCCTCGTTGACGATGCCGTCGTCGAACAGGATTTTCCCGTCCGCGATGGTGGCGTTGCGCGGCAGGATGCGCAGGATCGACTGCGCCGCCACCGACTTGCCCGATCCGGATTCGCCGACCAGGGCGACGGTGGACCCCGCCCGCACCCGGAAGGACACGCCGCGCACCGCATGGACCACGCCGCCCGGCACCTGGAAATCGACCTTCAGGTCCTCCACCCGGAGCAGCGTGCGGCTCATGGCGCCGGCCTCTTCTTGTTGGGGTCGTCCTCGCCAGTGTCTTCGGGCGGCTCGATGCCCAGCGCGATCAGATTGTCCACCGTCACCGGGGTCAGCGTCACGCCGTTGCGCCCGGCGGCCAGGGCGGCCCGCTCGATCACCGCGTCGAAGCCCTCCAGGTTGCTGTCGAAGCGGAGGGTCTTGCCGCCGCCGCTCAGCGCCGCCTGCATCCAGCCGTCGTCGCGCCCCCGCCTGGTCGCGTAGTAGCGCAGCTTCAGGCCGGACAGCGCGTCCCAGCGGATGGCGCCGCCCAACGGCCCGTCGGCCCGCAGGCCCTCGCCGTCCATGGTCAGGCGGGTCAGCTGGCGTTGCAAGGTGCGCGCCGCGAAGACCGCGAACAGCAGCGCGCAGGCCGCCAGCGGCACGGCGATCCACGGGATGACGGGCAGGAAGGCCAGCGGCAGCACCGTCAGCGCCAGTCCCGCCCCGGCCCGCGCGTAGTCGCCGGCCAGCGCCCCGGCGGGGTAGCGCATCTCCGCGACGGTCGGCGTCTCCCCAGTGGAGGGTCGGGCCATGGGCAGCTCGGCCATGTCTCAGCGAAGTCCTTCTGCGGCGAACAGGGTATCAGCGGGCAGCCAACGAGCCGCCGGGTGGCGTCGCGTCACGGTCAGGAAACGCGCGGTGAAGGCCCAGGTTTCACCGTCCATCGCCAAATGATGCGTCAGCAGGCCGGTCGCCTCCGCCGCGTCCACCGCGCCCAGCCGCCGGGCGCGCAGATGGGCGACCGCCATGCCCAGCGACTCCGTGTCGCCGAGGAAGCGCTTGCCGTCCTTCCACGCCACCGGGTCGATGTGTGTATTGACACACATCATGTTGACGGTTGACACACGTCGCGGCCCGAACACCGACAGGCCGGCGAAGCCCGCGCCGGGCAGGGCGGCCACCACGCCGGGCGCGACACGGTTCCAGGGCGGCACCAGGACGGGCAGGGCGCGCGGCCCGAACCGGCGCTCCAGCAGGCTCCGCCCCTCGGCCAGTTCCGCCAGCACGGTGGCGGTGGGGCGGTCCGCGCCAAGCTCCGCCTTCTTCGCGGGGGGAGCGGCGTGGTTGGCGTGCGACCAGCCGTGCTGGAGCACGGTGACGGTGGGGGCGGCATCGACGACGGGGGCGAGGGCGTCGGTGACCCCGGCGGGGATGACCGCCAGAGCCAGCGGCGCGCCGGTCTCGACGGACAGGGTGATCATCCGGTCGAGCGCGGGAGTCGGCTCGACGGCGTCGTCGTCGCGCCACCACAGGGTGGCGGTGCGCCCGGCGGTGGCCCAGGCGTCCAACTCGGCGTTCAGATCGTCCCAACCGGCGCGCGGCGGGCTGTCGGAAGGGGCAGTTGCGGTCATCGCCTGTTCTGTTCCCTCTCCCCTCCGGGGAGAGGGTTAGGGTGAGGGGGTTGCGCGTGTGCCGGACATACCGCCTTGCGCAACCCCCTCACCCTCCCCTCTCCCCAGAGGGGAAAGGGTTAGAAGGACAGCGAACACGGTGACTGTCAGCATGGCCCCCGCACCGGAAAAATCCAAGCGTCTTGATTGGTTTAGCGGCTGTTGCCTTGGCGGTAGGCCACCGCGTCCCGCAGCAGGCGGGCGGTGGTGGCGGCGCCGTCCAGGCGCAGGGGGAGGACGGGCGGCGGGGGCAGGGCGAGCGCCTTGGCCACGCCCGCGGCCAGGGTCTCCAGGGTCAGGGTGGCTTCGTCGACCACGGCCAGCCGGCCCCGCTCCTCCAGCAGGCGGGCGCGGGTGGCCTGCTCGGTCTCGCTGCCCGCGGCGAAGGGCACGACCACCGCCCGGCAGCCGGCCTGGAGCACGTCGAGCACGGTGTTGTAGCCGGCTTGGCTGATCGACAGGCGGCAACGGCGGAGCAGGGCGGGGAAGTCCGGCCGCGCCCGCTCCACGATGGTGCCCGGCGGGGCGTCGGCGACGAGCGCGCGGAACGCCGCCTCCGGCACGTCCGGTCCGGCCAGCAGGCGCCAGCGTGCGTCAAGTCCGGCGGGGGTTGACGCACGCACCGCCAGCGCCGCCCGCAGCAGCGGCAGGCCGACCGCCCCGCCGCCCACCGAAACGATCACCTCGCCGGTGCCGTCCATCGCTTCGGTGTCCACGGCTTGCTGGGCCGCGACGTAACCGGTGTAGCGGATGCGGTCGGCGATCCGCGCCGCGGCGGGGAAGGTCGCCGCGAAGGGGATCAGCTCCGGGTCGCCATGGACCAGCACATGGTCGAACAGCCGTTCCACCGTCGAAACGGTTTCCTCCAGCCGTTCCGGCTTGGCCTTGGTCACCAGGATGTCGCGCACCGAGCAGGCGGTGACCGCCCCGTCGGCCTTGGCGGTCTCCAGCAACGGCAGAAGCTCGAAGCGGAAGGCGCGCCGCCCGAAGGGGAAGGACTCGATCAGCAGCGCGTCGGGCCGGACCCGCTCGTGGGTTTCCAGAACCGCGGCGCGGCGCCGGGCGCGCCACGCGTCGTCGATGGGCCGGCCGTGCTCGTCCAGCAGGGTCTTGAAGCCGCTGTCGGCGGCGCGGGCGGGGGGAAGCTGGACGATCTCGGCCGCCGGGCCGTAATCGATCCCCGGCACCGGGTGCCCGCCGCGCAGCACCGTCACCGCCACGCCGGCCTCGGCCAGCCCGCGGGTGATCAGCGCGGCGCGGCGGTCGTGGCCGATGCCCAGCAGATGCTGGACGTGGAAGAGAACACGCATGGGATGTCGATCGCGGCGCGTCAGGTCGCCTGGGCGGCCAGGACCTCGCGCAGGCGCACCGTCGTCTGCTCCAGGCGGTGGGCCAGCGAGCGCATGATCTCCAGACCCATCTGCGGGAAGTCGGCGATCATCTGGAGGAAATGGTCCTTCGGCACGCACAGCGCCTCCAGGTCGGTGCTGGCGCGCACGGTGGCGGTGCGCGGCACGTCGCACAGGATGGCGATCTCGCCGACGATCTCGTTGGATCCCAGCGTGGCGACGGCCAGCGGCCCGCCGGGGCCGGCGATGACCACCTCGGCCTCCCCGCGCAGCAGGATGTAGGCGCAGGTCCCCATCTCGTCCTGCTCGAACAGGATGTCCCCCGACCGGAAGCTCAACCGCTCGCTGGTGAAAGCCAGAAGCTTGAGCTTGGAAGTGTCGATGTTGGCGAACAGGGGAATCCTGCGCAGGCAATTGACTTCTTCGGCGATGCTCATGCCGTCTGCCTCCTCAACGCCGCCGGCTTTATTCGGCGGCTATCAATTCATGCAACAACGTACCGGGCCTGTTCAACTCGTCGAAGCGTCCATGCTCGGCGATTCGACCGTCCTTCATCACAATGACTCGCTCGAACGCCCGTGCCAAGCCGGCACGCTGCAGAACCCACACAAGGCCACATCCTTTGCGTTCCCCGAGGATCGCGGAATGCACCTTGCTCTGGCTGCTGGTGTCCAGGCCGCTGGTCGCCTCGCTCAGCACCAGCAGGTCGGGGCGCTTCAGCAGGGCGCGGGCCAGCGCCGCCTTCTGGCGCTGTGCCGCGGACAGGCGCGACCCGGCCACCCCCACCGGATGGTCCAGCCCGACCTCCACGATGGTGTCGCGCAGGTGAAGCTGGTCGACCAGCTCCGCCACGATGCGGCCCACCTTGGATTGCACCTGCGCCTGCCCGTAGACCATCTTCCCGAACAGGATGTTGTCCTGGATGCTGGCCGCGGCGTTGTAGGCCTCCGGGTCGAAGAAGGCGACGGCGTGCTTCAGGTCCGCCGGCAAGTCGCTGGCGAAGAGGTGCCGCGCCTGCAGGAGCTTCTTCTCCAGGTCCGGGGTCATCAGGCCCAGACGGTGACGGGCGCCGATCAGCTTGAAGGGCAGCGTCATCAGCCGGGTCCGCTCCTCGGGCCGCAGCGCCTCCAGCCCTTCCTTCGCGGTGCGCGCCAGAATGGCCTGGTACTCCGGCAGCTCGGCGAAGCCGATGAAGGAGAAGCGCTCGAAGAACTCATGCCCGGGCGGCAGGCCGGCGAACAGCTCGACCATGGTCTCCGCCACCTTGTGGCCGGTCTCCAGGATGGTGTCGCTCAGCCCCACCTTGTCCAGCACATGCAGCATATAGGGATTGGAAGCCAGCGCGTCAGTCTGGAAGATCGGCCCGACCGGCGTTCCGAACAGCAGATTTTCCGCCAGCGTGGCGTTCACGGCGTAGCGGTCGGGGTCGAAGCGCTCCACCAGCCGCCCCAGCTCCGGGTTGTTCAGCATCATCGCGCGCATGGCGTCGCGCGCCTCCATCACGCGGGCGGCCACGTCGGGGCGGTGCTCCGGGTCGACGGTGCGGTTGAGGCCCATGCCGTACACGTCGTCCTGCAGCGAGACCATCGTCACCACGCGCAGGATGCGGGCCTTCAGATCCTCCGGCCCGTCGCAGCCGGCGGCGGCGTAGTCGATCCAGTCGGCGTGCACGTCGTCGGTGGCGTTGCCGGACAGCACCGACTCGGTCATCCGGCTCTTGCGCCGCTCCGCTTCCTCCTCGCTCTCGCCATTCTCGCGCAGCGGCCGGTGGCGCAGCCCGTAGACGAGGTTGTCGTAGAGCGAGGCGGAGAACAGGTAGGGGGTGGCGCCGACATAGGCGGCGCGGCGCCCGGTCACGCTCTCCGGCAGCTCCGCGTAATCATGCTCGCCCAGCCGGATCTGGCCCGACGAGGGCAGAAGCACGCGGGCGGCGAGCTGCGCCAACTCGTCCCGTCCCGAGCCGAGGCCGATCAGCGCGGTGTGGCCGTCCAGCGGGATGTCGCAGGTCACCCCCTCCAGGATGGGCGATCCGCCGTCCTCCCCGAACCCGACGTTGCGGAAGGACAGGCTGCCCGTGAAGGGGACGTCCTCCTCCTCCTGCAGCAGGCGTTCGGCCAGCAGGTCGGGGACGTGGAACTGCTCCACCACCTGCTCGTACTTGATCCGGTTGTCCTCCTTCTGCTGGTACCAGTCGAGGAGTTCCTTCCAAGGGGCTGCCAAGTCCTTGTAGGCGGCCAGCACCGCGACCAGCGCGCCGAAGGAGAGCTGGCCATGGATCACCAGGTAACCGCCGATCGCGTAGAAGAAGAACGGGGTGAGCTGGTTTATAAAATTGTTCAGGAATTTGACAAAAAACTTTCTTTGGTAAATCTCGAAGCGGATGCGGTACACGTCGCCCAGGCGGTGGCTGAGGTCGGCGAGGTGCCAGGACGCCGTGTTGTGGGTGTGCACCTCCTGGATGCCGGACACCGTCTCGCCGATGCGGTCGGCGATCTGGCGCATGGCACGTACGCGCTGTTTGCCAAGCTGATTGACCTTGCGCTGAAGCCGTGGGATGAGCCAGCCTTGAAACGGGTACAGCGACACCGCCGCTGCCCCCAGCACCGGGTCCTGGACGAAGATGAAGGCGATGTAGACCAGCAGGGTGCCGCCCTGGAACACCGGGATGGCGATGGCGTCCCCGATGAAGCCACCCAGCGGTTCCACCTCCGCCGTGATCATGGGGATGATCTCCCCGGACGACATCTTCCGGAAGCGGGGCAGGGGGAAGCGCAGGACGCGCACGTACAGCTCGTACCGCAGGCGGCGCAGCATCCGCTCGCCCAGCCGGCCCTTGTAGGTGTTTATGACATACTTGAACGCGCCGTTGACCAGCACCAAAGTCAGGAACAGTCCGCATAGGACGAACAGGTAAGTCACCTGATCGAGATGGAATCCGAGGAAGGACTCAGGCAGCTTCTTCCCGGCGATCGCCTCGTTGACGATCCGCTTCGGAAGGTCGAGCGAGGCGTAGAGGAAGGGGAAGGACGCCAGGGTCATCAGGGTCAGCACGATCTGCTGACGGACGCTGTGCCGAAGGATGAATCGGAAAATGCTGGATTCCATAGCGCCATTCTACGCAAGGGGACGCCGGTGCCGGGAGCAGGCAGACACCTTACCCCCTCTGCCGCTTGGCCGCTGAGGATATGGTGAGCCTGCACGCGGCCCACCGCCATCCCGGCGGCGGCACGGCGCACACCCGTTCATCGGCCAAGCCGCGGCCGGACACAAGAGGCCAATCGGGAGAGGTAGGAAGTCTATGAGCGAACGTCCGACCTCGGGCCGCGTGCTCATCTACAGCCATGACACGTTCGGCCTCGGCCATCTCCGCCGCTGCCGAGCCATCGCCCATGCGCTTGTGGAGCGCTACAGCAACCTGTCCGTGCTGATCCTGTCCGGCTCGCCCATCGTCGGCAGCTTCGACTTCCGCACGCGGGTGGACTTCGTGCGCATCCCCGGCGTCATCAAGCTGCGCAACGGCGAATACACGGCGCTGAACCTGCATCTGGACATCGACGAG
Source organism: Azospirillum brasilense (assembly GCF_007827815.1). GTDB lineage: Bacteria > Pseudomonadota > Alphaproteobacteria > Azospirillales > Azospirillaceae > Azospirillum > Azospirillum brasilense_C. Next base: position 139,964 of record NZ_VITH01000005.1, on the reverse strand, counting down.
ATCCTGTCGATGCGGGCCTCGCTGATCCGCCACACCGCGGAGGTCTACCAGCCCGACCTGTTCATCGTCGACAAGGAGCCGCTCGGCCTGCGCGGCGAGGTGCGGGAGACGCTGGAGCTTCTGAAGGGCCGCGGCGTGCCGCTGGTGCTCGGCCTGCGCGATGTGATGGACGAGCCGGCCCTGCTCGCCCCGGAGTGGGAGCGCAAGAAGGTCCTGCCGGCGCTGGAAAACCTGTACGACGAGATCTGGGCCTACGGCCTGCCGCAGATCTGCGACCCGCTGGAGGGGATCGAGGTTCCGCAGTCGGTGCGCGACAAGATGGTCTACACCGGCTACCTGCACCGCACCGTGCCCCCGGCGCTCCCGCACGGCCCCGGCCTGCCGGACGAGCCCTACATCCTGGTCACCCCCGGCGGCGGCGGCGACGGCGAGGCGCTGGTCGACTGGGTGCTGCGCGCCTACGAGAGCGATCCCGGCATCCCCTACCGCGCGGTGCTGGTCTTCGGCCCCTTCATGCAGCCGGACCTCCAGGCCGAGTTCCTGGCGCGGGCGGACGCCCTGCCCAACGTCGAGGCCACCGCCTTCGAGGCGCGGATCGAGCGGCTGATGCAGGGGGCGGTCGGGGTGGTCGCCATGGGCGGCTACAACACCTTCTGCGAGATCCTGTCCTTCGACAAGAAGGCGCTGATCGTCCCGCGCGAGGTGCCGCGGCGCGAGCAGACCATCCGCGCCGCCCGTGCGCAGGAGCTGGGGCTGGTCTCCGTGCTGATGGACGACGGGGTGCGCGACGCCGCGGCGATGGCGGCGGCGCTGCGCCGGCTGCCCTGGCAGGCGCCGCCCTCCTCGGTGGTGGTGCCGGGCCTGCTCGGCGGGCTGGAGAGCGTCAACCGCCTGTCGGCCCGCTACCTGCCGGACTTGGCTTCGGACCCGGCCCCGGCACTGTCGCAGCCGCCGTGCGCGCCCGAGCACCAGATGGCTGCCGGGGACGCCGCGTGACCGTTGCCGTCATCGTCAAGGGCTGGCCCCGCCTGTCGGAGACCTTCATCGCGCAGGAGATTTTGGGGCTGGAGCGGCGCGGGTTGCGTCAACTCATCGTCAGCCTGCGTCAACCGACCGACAAGGCGGTGCACGAGCTGAACCGCCGCGTCACCGCCCCGGTGACCTATCTGCCCGAATATCTGCACGACGCGCCCGGCCGCGTGCTGCGCGCCCTGGCCGCGGCGCGGCGGCGTCCCGGCTGGCCGGCGGCGCGGGCCGCCTGGCTGGCCGACCTGCGGCGCGACCCCAGCCGCAACCGCGCGCGGCGCTTCGGCCAGGCCTGCGTGCTGGCGGCGGAGCTGCCGGCGGACGTCACCTGGCTGCACACCCATTTCCTGCACACCCCGGCCAGCGTCGCCCGCTACACAGCGCTGCTGACCGGCCTGCCCTGGAGCTTTTCCGCCCACGCCAAGGACATCTGGACCTCGCCGGACTGGGACCTGCGGGACAAGCTGGCCGAGGCGCGCTGGGGCGTCACCTGCACCGCGCTCGGCCTCGACCGCCTGCGCACGCTGGCGCCGCAACCGGACCGGGTGGAGCTGCTCTACCACGGGCTGGACTTCAGCCGCTTCCCCGCCCCGGCGGAGGCGCGCCCGGCGCGCGACGGGTCCGACCCGGCCGACCCGCTGCGGCTGCTGTCGGTCGGTCGGGCGGTGGAGAAGAAGGGCTTCGACCTGCTGCTCGACGCGCTGGCCCGCCTGCCCGCCGGGCTGCACTGGCGCTGGACCCACATCGGCGGCGGCGACCGGCTGCCCGCGCTGAAGGCGCAGGCGGCGGCGTTGGGTTTGGACGGGCGGATCGACTGGCAGGGGGCGAAGGCACAGGACGCGGTGATCGCCCAGTACCGCCGCGCCGACCTGTTCGTCCTGCCCTGCCGCACCGCGCGCGACGGCGACCGCGACGGGCTGCCCAACGTGCTGATGGAGGCGCAGAGCCAGGGGCTGGCCTGCCTGTCCACCCGCGCCGCCGCCGTGGCGGAGCTGATCGAGGATGGGGTCACCGGCACGCTGGTCGAGCCGGAGAACGCCGCCGCGCTGGCCGGCGCGCTCGAGTCGCTGCTCCGCGACCCGGCCCGCCGTGCGGCGCTGGCGGTGGCGGGGGCCGAGCGGGTGCGCCGCGACTTCGGCAGCGACTCGGGGATCGACCGGCTGCACGACCGCTTCACAACCGGAAATAGCAATCCTGCTCGTCTGTCCGTCGGAGGATGCTGTGCATTGCACGGCGGCTGATGACGGGATAGAGTGCGGCTTTGCTCCACCTTTGCGACGTCATGTCGAGTCTGTACGCCTCTTCCGAACTGGACACCCTTTCCTTTATCGACTTCGACGACGACAGCGACGCCGTGGCGACCAGCCACGAGCTGTCGCTGACGCGCAGCAAGCTGGGCAACATGCTCGACCTGCTGCCCGCCGGGCTGCTGATCCATCAGGAAATGGGCATCGTCTTCGCCAACCAGGAGGCCGCGCGCATCCTGGGCCAGAGCGGCGACGCCCTGGTCGGGCGCCATTTCCTGGACTTCGTCGAGGAATCGGGCATCGACGACCAGCGGGACGCCTTCCTGCGCTGCCTGCGCAAGCGCGAACTGGTGCGGTCGCAGGACGGGGTGATGGTGTCCACCGATGGGGAGCGGACCTGCGTCCAGGTCAGCATGTCGCCCCTGCCGTGGGACGGGCTGCCGGTCATCTACGTCCTGATCAACGACGTGACAGCGCTGAAGGAGTCGGAGGAACGGCTGCGCCGGCTCTCGATCACCGACCCGCTGACCGGCGTGTCCAACCGCCGCCACTTCGTCGAGGCGGCGGAGCAGGAGCTGACTCGCGCCCGCCGCCACGGCCGGCCGGTCACGCTGCTGATGCTCGACCTCGACCACTTCAAGAGCATCAACGACACCCACGGCCATGCGGTGGGGGACGAGGCGCTGCGGACCTTCACCGCCGCCGGACGCGCCCTGCTGCGGGAGAACGACCTGCTGGGCCGCACCGGCGGCGAGGAGTTCGCCATCCTGCTGCCGGACACCGACGTCGCCGGGGCGCGCATGGTGGCGGAGCGCATCCGCCGGCGCACGGCGGAGCTGGCGGTGCCATCGGGGGATCAGGCGGTGCGCTTCACCGTGTCGATCGGCGTGGCCTGCTGCGCGGCGGGGACTCGCGACGTCGACGCCATGCTGTCCAGCGCGGACGAGGCGCTGTACCGCGCCAAGGCCGCCGGGCGGAACCGGGTCGTCTGCGCACTGGAACCGACCCCCTTCTGAGCATTCTTCCCATCACGACACCGGGGCCGCGATGCGCATCGCCTTCTACGCCCCGCTGAAAGCCCCGACCCACCCGGTGCCGTCGGGCGACCGCCGCATGGCCCGGCTGCTGATGGCTGCGCTGGAGGGGGCCGGGCACAGCGTGACTCTGGCCTGCACGTTGCGCAGCTGGGACGACGGGCGCCGTCCGGGCCGGGCGGAGCGTCTGGCGGCGCTGGGCGCGCGTTGCGCCGACCGGCTGACGGGGCGCTGGCGGGACGACCCGCCGGACCTCTGGTTCACCTATCACCTGTATCACAAGGCGCCGGACTGGATCGGCCCGGCGGTCAGCCGCCGTTTCGGCATTCCCTATGTGGTGGCGGAGGCGTCCTTTGCGGGGAAGCGGGCCACCGGTCCCTTCGCCGCCGGCCATCGCGCCGCCGAGGCGGCGATCCGGCAGGCCGCCGCTGTGGTCAACCTCGCCGGCCACGACGCCGAGGGGGTGCTGCCGCTGCTGCAATCGCCCGACCGTCTGGTGCGGCTGCGGCCTTTCCTGGACACGCGCCCCTTCGCGGCCGCCGCCGCGGAGCGCACCCGGCACCGGGCGGCGCTGGCCGAGCGTTACGGTTTGAATCCGGATATTCCCTGGCTGCTGGCCGTCGGCATGATGCGCGGCGGCGACAAGGAGCGTTCGTACGAAATCCTGGCCGAAGCCCTCTCTCCCTCCCCCGCCCAGCGGGGGAGGGCCGGGGTGGGGGCAAGCGGTTCGCATCTGCTGATCGCAGGCGACGGCCCTGCTCGCGCTCGGATTGAGGCGATGTTCGGGGATGGCACACTTGCCCCCACCCCAACCCTCCCCCGCTCTCGGCGGACCGAAGGTCCGCCTGCCGCGTCAGCGCAAACCTTTGGTTTGCGCGAGAGCTGGGCGGGGGAGGGGGTTAGATTCCTCGGCCAGCAAGATTCGGATGCCCTCGCCGCGCTCTACGCCGCGGCCGACCTGATGGTCTGGCCGGCGGTGAACGAGGCTTACGGCATGGCTCTGCTGGAGGCGCAGGCCGCCGGGCTGCCCGTCGTGGCGGGGCGGACCGGGGGGGTGCCGGACGTGGTGCGCGACGGGGTGACCGGCCTGCTGCCGCCGGTGGGCGACGCGGCGGCCTTCGCCGCCGCCGTCCGGGCGCTGCTCGACGATCCTGGGAGACGCCGCCGCTTTGGCGGGGCGGCGCGCCGCATCACCGAAGCGGAGCACGATCTGACCAACGCGATGGAGGTTCTGGACGGAGTCGTCCGGGGCGCCGCGCGGAAAGGGAAACCATGACCGACCTCATCATCCTGCGCCACGGGCCGACCGCCTGGAACGCCGCGCACCGTCTCCAGGGCGGCATCGACGAGCCGCTGTCCGACGAGGGCCGCGCCCGAGTCGCCACCTGGAAACTGCCGCCGGACGTTCTCGGCTACCGCTGGGTCGCCAGCCCGAAGCGGCGGGCCTGGGAGACGGCCCGGCTGCTCGGCCTTGACCCGGCACCCGAACCGCGTCTGGTCGAGATGGGCTGGGGGGAGTGGGAAGGCCGCCTGCTGGAGGAGCTGCGGTCGAGTGGCGCCCTGACCGCCGACCGCGAGCGGATGGGGCTCGACTTCCGGGCGCCGGGCGGAGAAAGCCCGCGCGACGTGCAGAACCGGCTGATCCTTTGGCTGGCCGAGGTGGGCGCCGGGGGCGTGCCGACCGGGGCGGTGGCCCACAATGGGGTGATGCGGGCGCTTTATGCGCTGGCCACCGGCTGGGACATGGTGGGCAAGCCGGCCCACCGCCTGACCGACGGCTGCGCCCACCGCTTCCGGGTCGCGGAGGATGGGACGCCGTCGGTCGTGGCGATGAACGTGCCGCTGGCCGCGGAAAGTTAACCGATCACAGGGCCAGATCGACCATCACCGGAACGTGGTCGGAGGGCTTGGGCTCCCAGCCGCGGGCCTCGCGCAGGACGCGGTGGCCGGTCAGCGCGTCCTTCAGCGGCGGGGTGACCCAGATGTGGTCCAGCCGCCGGCCGCGGTCGGAGGCCGCCCAGTCCTTCGCGCGGTAGCTCCACCAGGTGTAGAGCTTTTCGGTGGGCGGAACGAAGTGGCGCAGCGCGTCCACCCAGCCGATGGACGCCTGCATCGCCGTCAGCTTCGCCACCTCCACCGGGGTGTGGGAGACGATCTTCAGAAGCTCCTTGTGGCTCCAGACGTCGTTCTCCAGCGGCGCGATGTTCAGGTCGCCGACCATGACCATGCGGCGGTCCGGGCTGCGCCGGGTCGTCCACCACTCGGTCATTTCGTCCACGAACTGAAGCTTGTGGGCAAACTTGTCGTTCTGTTCCGGGTCCGGAATGTCACCGCCCGCCGGGATGTAGACGCTGTGCAGCTCGATCCCGCCGGGCAGTTCGGCGAAGACGTGGCGGCAGTCCTGCTTGCCGCACCAGTGCTGCACGTCGCGCGACGCGAAGGGCAGCTTCGACAGGATGGCGACGCCGTTGTAGCTCTTCATCCCGTGGATGTGGGCGTGGACGTAGCCCTTCCCGGCCAGCGGGGCCATCGGGAAGTCGGTGTCGACGACCTTGGTCTCCTGCAGGCAGATGACGTCCGGCTGCGTCTCGTCGATGAGGCGCAGCAGCAGGTCCATCCGCATGCGGACGGAGTTGATGTTCCAGGTGGCGATGCGCATCGTCCGGTGATCCGTATTGCCGATGTCAGGCGATGGTGACGGCGATGGTGCCGACGCCCTCGACCGCGCCTTCCAGCCGGTCGCCGGCGACCACCGGGCCGACGCCCTCCGGCGTGCCGGTGTAGATCAGGTCGCCCGGCTGAAGCTCGACCAGACCCGACAGGTAGGAAATCGTTTCGGACACGGTCCAGATCAGGTCGGCCAGATCGCCCTTCTGGCGCAGCTCGCCGTTGACCGACAGCGTCACAGACCCCTTGTCGGGGTGGCCGATGTCGGCGGCGCGGCGCAGCGTGCCGCAGGGGGCGGACTGGTCGAAGCCCTTGCCCATGTCCCAGGGCTTGCCTTCCTTCTTCGCCGCGTTCTGCAGGTCGCGGCGGGTCATGTCCAGCCCCACGCCATAGCCGTAGACATGGTCCAGCGCGCGCTCCACCGGGATGTCGCGCCCACCGGTGCCGATGGCCACGACCAGCTCGATCTCATGGTGCAGGTTGGTGGTCCGGGGCGGGTAGGGGATGGCGGTGCCGTCGGCGACGATGGCGTCGGCCGGCTTCATGAAGAAGAACGGCGGCTCGCGGTCCGGATCGGCGCCCATCTCGCGCGCGTGGGCGGCGTAGTTGCGGCCGACGCAGTAGATGCGGCGGACCGGGAACGGATCGCCGCCGGCGACCGGAACGGTGGGCTGGGGCCACAGGGGAATGGCGTAGGCCATGGCGCGCCTTTCTTTCGGAGGGGTGCGGTTCGGGCAACCACCCTACCGGAAAGAGCACCAGAAAAAAGCCCCAGCCGTCGGGCCGGGGCTTTGGCGCGAAGACGCCCGGTCTGGGGGGGACCGGGCGTCGGAAGCTCCGTGTTCGGAACCCGTCTGCGGCAGGGGAATGAACCGTCGGCGGGCAACCGCGCCGGCATGCCTGTTTCCGGGGGGGCCGGGGTCAGGAGCGCGATCACTTCATAGGGTTAGAGGTGGAGCCGCTTCCGGGCCGAACCAATGCGCAACGGGAATGGGTGCTATGCAAATGATGCGGATTGTGTGGTTCTTGCTGACAAAATCGGCACCTGCCTGCATTTTACACTACCAATAGACTAGTCAATAAACGACGGCTTTCACGTTGACCGACATCGACCGCCCCACCCCCTCGGACCGGCGCACCCGCCAGCGTCCGAGCAAGACCGGAAAGATGGCCCTCGGCCCTCTGCCGGAGCTCGTCGGCTACAATCTGCGCAAGGCGCAGGTGGCTGTGTTCCAGAGCTTCCAGAACGCTGTGGCGCCCCACGACATGACGCCGGGGCAATTCGGCGTCCTGATCATGATCAAGGAGAACGAGGGCTTGTCGCAGTCCGACCTGGGCTCGGCGGTGGGCATCGACCGTTCGACCATGGTCGCGGTCATCGACCGGCTCGAGTCGCGCGGCCTCGTCATCCGGGCGCCCTCGCCCAACGACCGCCGCTCCTACGCGCTCCGCCTGTCCCCGGAAGGGGAGAAGCTGCTGGACGAGCTGATTCCGCGCATCCAGGCTCATGACAAGGCCATGGTGAAGGATCTCTCGACCGAGGAGCAGGCGCAGCTCATCGACTTCCTGCGCCGCATCTCGCGGGCCGGCTGAGGGCGATGGCGTAAGGGCGGCGTGCCCAATTCCTGGGCACGCGGCACCCGCCGATTGTTGACCTAATCTATTGTCCTGAAACTATCTTTCAGGAAAGGCGCCGGCTTGCCCGGTCGGCGGCGGCGCTTCCGAAGGCGCGCAGGATCGCCGCCGACAGCGGATTCTCCCAGAACCGCCATTCCGGGTGCCACTGCACGGCAAGCGCGAAGGCCGGCGCCCCCGCCACGCGCACCGCCTCGACCAGCCCGTCCTCGGCCATCGCCTCCACGATCAGCCCGTCGGCCAGCCGGTCGACGCCCTGCCCGTGCAGGGAATTGACGGTCACCGCCGCCGCGCCGCCGGCCAGCCGTTCCAGCACGCCGCCGGGGGTCAGCCGGACGCTGTGCGACGGCCCGTACTGCACGGCCAGCGGCGCCTCCTTGTCCTCGCGGTGGTTGGAATAGCCCGGCACCTCGTGCACCCGCTGGTGCAGCGTGCCGCCCAGCGCCACGTTCAGCTCCTGGAAGCCGCGGCAGATGCCGAGCAGCGGCACGCCCATCTCCAGCGCGGCGCGGATCAGCGGCAGGGTGGTGTCGTCGCGCTCCGGGTCGTGCAGGGTGCCCGGCTCGCTGGGCGACCCGCCGTAGCGGTGCGGCTCGACGTTCGACGGGCTTCCGGTGACCAGCAGCCCGTCGAGCCGTCCCGCCACCTCGTCCATGTCCAGCGCCGTCCCCAGCGCCGGGATCAGCAGCGGCATGCCGCCGGCCCCGTCCGACACCGCGCGCACATACTTGTCGCCGACGACGTGGAAGGGATGCTCGCCCATCATGCGGGCGCAGGCGGGAACGCCGATCAGCGGCTTGCGGTTCATGGCGGGGACCTCCAGGCAGGATTCCGGACCGCTCCGGAAGGCGGCGGCCGGGCGATTATGCGCCGCCGCCGCACAGCGCGCCAGAGGCCCGCCGCCAAGCACAAAGGGGATGCGGGGACAGAATTGTGTTGATTCGCATGCGAATTTGTCCCATATGCCCCCCTCCTCCGCGCCATTTGCGCGGAACATCTGCTGATGGGGGAGAACGATGGCGAAGACCGCTTCTCTCTTCCAATTGGGGATGGACTTGGGAAGCGATCCAAGGAAAGCCCAAACGGAAGGTCAAATCTCCAACCGGACCAACATCACTTCCGGTCCCTGGAGGGAATCTCAAGACGACCGCAAAGACCATTTCATCGTCCGCGATGGCAAGGTCTGCGCCGGCACCCATCTGATCGTCGATCTGTGGGGTGCCGAACGTCTGGACGAGCTGGACCATGTCCGTTCCACGCTGATCGAGTCGGTCGAGGTGGCGGGGGCGACGCTCCTGCACATCCACCTGCACCATTTCACGCCGAACGGCGGCGTCTCCGGCGTGGCGGTGCTCGCCGAGTCGCACATCAGCATCCACACCTGGCCGGAACGCGGCTACGCCGCGCTGGACATCTTCATGTGCGGCGACGCCCAGCCCATGAAGGCCATTCCGGTGCTGGAGCGCGCCTTCAAGCCCACCGGCGTGAAGTGCGACGAGCTGCTGCGCGGCGAAACCGGGTCATGAGCGACTCCGGCTCCGGCTGGTACGACGAGACGCTGCACAAGGACGTGGCCCAGCGCCTGCGCATGGGCCGCGTCCTGCACCGCGACCGCACCGCCCTCCAGGACCTGGTGATCTTCGAGAACCCGGTGCTTGGCCGCGTGATGGCGCTCGACGGCGTCGTCCAGACCACGGAAGGCGACGAGTTCGTCTATCACGAGATGCTGACCCATGTGCCGATCCTGGCGCATGGGCGGGTCCGCCGCGTCCTGATCGTCGGTGGCGGCGACGGCGGCATGCTGCGCCGCTGCCTGGAGCACAAGATGGTGGAACGGGTGACGATGGTGGAGATCGACCGCTCGGTGGTCGACCTGTCCATCGCCCATCTGCCGTCCATCAGCGCCGGTGCCTTCGACGACCCGCGTGCCGATCTGGTGATCGCCGACGGCTGCGCCTTCGTAAAGGAAACGGCGGAGCGGTTCGACGTCATCATCGTCGATTCCACCGACCCCCACGGGCCGGGCGCGGTCCTCTTCACCGAGGAGTTCTACGCCGACTGCAAGGCCCGGCTGACCCCCGGCGGCGTGCTGGTCACCCAGAACGGCGTGCCGTTCCTCCAGCCGGGCGAGCTGAAGGACAGCCACCGGCGGCTGGGCCGGCTGTTCGCGGACGCAAGCTTCTTCGTGGCGCCGGTGCCCAGCTACTACGGCGGCTTCATGGCCTTCGGCTGGGCCACCGACGACGCGGCGTTGCGCCGCCAGACGGCGGAGGCGATCCGCCCGCGCTTCGCCGCGGCGGGGCTGACCACCCGCTACTACACGCCCGACATCCACGTCGCCAGCTTCGCCCTGCCGGCCTTCATGCTGGACGCGCTGAAGTAGGGTTTATGGCGGCTGGAACCCCGGCGGCTTGGCCGCCGCCGGGCAGGCGTTGGCGGGCAGGGTTTCCGACTCCACGAACTGGGCGGCCACCGCGACGGCGCAGTCGTCCGACGCGGTGACCAGATGCCCGGCGCTGCGGAAGACGAGGTGCCGGCTTTTCGGCAGGGTCGTCGCGGCGCGCTCCGCCCACTCCGGCGGGGTCAGCGGGTCGTAGGCGCCGGACAGCAGGAGCACCGGCACCGCACTGGCCACCGGCAGCCGCTCCGACGCTTCCTGCGCGGCGGCGGGCCATTGGGCGCAGACGCGCCGGCCGGGATCGTCGGCGGTGACCGCGCCGTAGGGGGCGAAGCGGCGGGCGGCGTCGGCCAGCCGCAGCGGGTCGGCGGGATTCACCGTCTCGCGGCATTCGATGGAAAAGGCCATGCCCTCCGCCGAGTCGGGGTCGCCCAGCCAGGGGGCGGGGACCCAGTCGGTCAGGCGGTCGTAGCGCCCGCGCCACGCCCGTTCGATCAGGGCGGGCAGGCGGGGCACGCTCTCGCCCTCGGCCATCGCCTCCAGCAGGGCCGACAGGGCGGCGCCACTGTCCAGCCGCGCCCAGCGCGGGATCTCCGGGTCGCCCACCGGCACGTCCACCGGGGCCTTGCCCAGCCGCTCCACCAGCTCCAGCAGATGGCGCTCCAGGTCCGGATAGGCGGCGCGGCACACGCGGTTGGCCGCGCAGTCGTCGAACAGCCGCTTGAACGCCCGCTGCACCAGCCAGGGCGCCTCCTCCGTCGCGTTGACGTCGGGCGGGTAGATGGAATCGAGCACCGCCGTGCGCACCCGCCCGCCGTGGCGCCGCAGGATCTCCAGCGCCACCCGCGTGCCGTAGGACACGGCGAACAGGTTGACCCGCGGCGCGCCCAGCGCCGCGGCGACGTCCATGGCGTCGTCGGCGGCGATGGGGGTGGTGAACATCGCGCCGTCCAGCCCGGCGGCGGTGAAGCGGTCGCGGCAGGCGGCGATGGCCGTGCGCTCCAGCGTGGCGCGGCGGTCCCGCGACACCGGGCGCAAGCGGGGCGAGGCGCCCAGCACGTCCAGCTCCGGGCAGTCGGTGTCCGGCTCGGCCCGCCCGGCGCCGCGCGGATCGAACAGCACGACGTGGCGCGACCGGCGGAACCCGGCGGTCAGCGACCACCACACCTCCATCCGCTCCTCCACCGCCTCGCCGCTGCCGAAGGGGGAGGCGCCGGGGCCGCCCTCCAGGAACAGGACGGGGTCGGGGGACGGCTGCTTGGCGGTGGACAGCAGGACGACGACCGGCAGGCGGAAGGCCCGCGTCGCCGGCCGGTCGCGCCGGTCGGGCACGCCGACGGTCCCGCACAGCGCGGCCTCGCCCTCCGGCACAGAGAACCAGCAGGGACCGGGCACGAAGCGGGGGTCGGCCTTGGCCGGCGCCGGGGCCAGCGCGGGCGCCAGCGTCACCGCCAGCAGGGCGGCGGCCAGAGTCCCCAACCGCCGATGATGGGCGCGTCTCGTCACGCGGGTCGATCATCCTCAAGCAGCGCAGGGGCGGGCGGGGATCGGCCGGGCGATGACCCTTCCACCCGTCCCACCCCTTTCGATGCTTTCTCTTTGACCCAGCGGGGCGGGCTTGTCCAGGACAAGACGGGTCCCGTCCGTCCAAGCCCCCGGCGCGCTCAGCCTTGGGACGAGCCCATCCGGACGGCGCCCTGCTCCGCCGGCTTGGCGCGGCTCCGCTCGCGCCACAGGGCGGGGATGGCGAGGCTGGCGACGCTGGCGAGCAGCAGGACCGCCTTGGTGAGTTGGTTGAAGGGGCCGCCGAACAGGTCGATCAGCAGGATCGCGTAGGCGACCAGCACGTGGAACAGGTAGACCTGCAGCGAGTGCCGCCCCAGCAGCCGGAGGAAGGGCAGGTTGAACAGCGCGGTGAGCAGCCGTGCGGTGCCGGCGGCGACCGGGTGGGACGACCGCGGCCCGGCGATGAGCAGCCAGGACACGGCATAGGCCAGCGCCGCGAAGTTCGCGAGGTAGACGAGGCTGAACTCCGTGCGGTCGACGTAGCGCAGGAAACGCTCGCCGACGATCGGGCTGACCAGCTCGTGGACGAAGGACAGGTGCCAGGCTGCGCAGACCACCACGGTGACCAGCGCCGGCACCAGCCAGGGCGGCCGCTCGACCGGGAACCAGCGGTCGGTGTCGAAGCGGCCCCGCTGCACGGCGCTGCCGATCAGCAGCCCGGCGACGTAGAGCACCTGCCAGGCGAGCGGGTTGAACGGCCCGCGCACCGCCAGACCGTCGCTGAGCCGCCCCAGGCCAGCGTCGAGCGCGCTCAGCACCGGCACATGCAGGCCCATCTGCACGGCGGCCCACAGCGCGGCGCTGCCCAGCGCGACCTTGCGGGCGTGGCCGTCGAGGATCAGGCGGAGCAGCAGCGGCGTCGCCGCGAGGTAGAGAATGTACTGGATCAGCAGATCCGTGAAGGTCGGCGAATGCAGCAGGAGCGCGCTCGCCAGCAGGGTGCCGGGCTCCAGTCCGGCCAGATGCCCGAGGAATCCGCCCAGCGGCTCCCGCGCGCCGGGGACCAGCACCACCATGGCGGTGACCAGCGCGATCACCAGCATGGTCGAGACGTACAGCTCGCGGGCGCGGGCGAACAGACGGCGCCGGGCCGCTTCGGGCGAACGCTGGGTCCAGACGCGGGTGTAGTACATCCCGGCGACGATGCCCGACAGCAGCACGAAGCCCTGGGCGTCCTGCACATAGCCGAGTTCGGCGTGGTTGACCTTGGCGAGCAGGACGCCGCCGGCCAGCACCACGTGGTTCACCATCATGAAGACGAGGAAATACCCCCGCAGCCCGTCGAGCGTCGCGGAACGGCTCATCGGGCGGCACCCTGCGGCGGCGGCCGGGTGGCGGGGGAATCGGCCGTTTTCATCGGTGCGTGCCGCATCTGTGGCGTCTCCGTTGCTGGCGTTGGCGCTCCTCGGGTCGCCCCATATTCGCCGTTAACGGATCGTTAATCCTTGGCCGGTGACGTCCGGGGAGCCTTTTCAACCAAAGGCTTCCCCGGACCTGTTCCGGATTAGGCTAAGCGTTCAGGCCGCCGTCCACCGTCAGGGTGGCCCCGGAAATCTGCCGCGCCGCCGGGCTGGCCAGGAAGGCCACCGCCGCCGCCACGTCCTCCGGCTGGCCGTAACGACCGAGCGGCGTCTGCGAGCGCAGGATTTCGGAATGATCGCCGTTCGCCGGATTCATGTCGGTGTCGGTCGCCCCCGGCTGGACCAGATTCACCGTGATGCCGCGCGGGCCGAGTTCGCGGGCGAGGCCGTGCGTCAGGGCGATCTGCGCCGACTTGGTCATCGAATAGACGGTGACGCCCGGCGCGGTGATGCGGTCGGCGAGGCACGACCCGATGAAGACGATGCGTCCGCCCTCGTTCAGATGCGGGATGGCCGCCTGCGCCACCAGCACCGCGGCGCGCACGTTGACGTCCAGAAGCGCGTCGATGTCGGCGAGGCTCATCTCGGCGACCAGGCCCTGGCGGGCGATGCCGGCGTTGTTGACCAGAATGTCGAGGCCGCCGAGCCCCTCGACCGTTTGACGGACCAACTCCGCCATGGCCGCCGGATCGGCGCTGTCGGCCTGGATGGCGACCGCGCGCCGGCCCTTCGCCTCGATCGCCCGGGCGACCTCGGCGGCGCGCTCGGCCGACCGCTCGTAGGAGATCGCCACATCCGCGCCCTTGGCGGCGAGCGCCAGCGCGATGGCGGCGCCGATGCCCCGCGAACCGCCCGTCACCAGCGCGCGCTTGCCAACCAACTCACCCATCGGCTCACCCATGATCCGGCCTTTCTGTGTCGATCGATACAAAAACAGCTAGAGGTGTTCGGCGCCTCGGTCAATGTTTTTTTTGTATTGATCGACACAGAAATAGAACACCGTTGTCCGAGGCCATTGCCCCCACGCGGCGGCGGGATTAAATAGTGATCGATGCAGAAATCACGTCCGACCCCGCGCACCGATGACAGGACCGCCCAGACGGCCGGCACGCCGCCCGCCCGCGGGCGTGGACGGCCGCGCGCCTTCGACCGCGAGGCCGCCCTGACCCAGGCGACCCGGCTGTTCTGGACCAAGGGCTACGAGGCGACCTCCATCGCCGACCTGACGGAGGCGATGGGAATCGGCTCGCCCAGCCTCTACGCCGCCTTCGGATCGAAGGAGGCGCTCTACGTCGAGGCGTTGAACCATTACCGCAAAAGCCACGAGGGGCTGGTCTGGGGGCGCTTCTTCACCGCCGACACCGCCCGCGAGGCTGTCATGGGCCTGCTGATGGACTCGGCTGCGGCGCTCACCGGCTGCCGCGGCGACATCCCGCGCGGCTGCATGGTGACGCTCTCCGCGGTCGGTAGCGAGGGGCACGCCGAGCTGGGCGAGGTGGTGCGGTCGGCGCGCGCCTCGGCGGTCGATATCCTGACGGAGCGTATGGCGCGGGCCGTGGCCGAGGGCGAGATTCCGGCCTCGGTCGATCTCCACGCGCTCGCCCGTTTCGTGCAGACGGTGCAGGCCGGCATGTCGATCCTCGCCCGCGACGGCGCGGAGCGCGCCGAGCTGGAGGCCGTGGCCGAGGTGGCGATGCTGGGCTGGGACGCCCGCGTCGGCGGCCGCCCGGCCCCTTGAGCGTTCCGGACGCGTCCGGCGTCGTTCACGGGGATCGGCTTCGCCTGCCGATGAACAGGCGAAGCCGACAAGGTTGCCGTCAGGTGGGTTTGATCACGTCCTGCCAGTGGCGGTGCAGAAGCGCGACGTCGCCGCTGGTCAGGATCGGCATGGCGCCCTGCAACTGGTCATCGGACCAATCCCACCACCTCATCTCGAGCAGCAGCGCGATGAGAGCGTCGTCGAAGCGCTTGCGGATCACCCGGGCGGGGTTGCCACCCACGATCGCGTAGGGCTCGACGTCCCGTGTCACCAGCGCCCTTGTGCCGATCACGGCGCCGTCACCGATGGTGACGCCGGGCATGACGATGGCTTCCGACCCGATCCAGACGTCATTGCCGATCACCGTGTCGCCGGCCGGCCGATAGCCGTTCCGCGCGCCGGCGAACGCCGGCACCTCGGGCATCCAGAAGAAGGGAAAGGTGCTGATCCAGTCGTTCCGGTGGCCTTGGTTACCCGCCATGATGAAGGCCGCGCCGGACCCGATCGAGCAGAAGCTGCCGATCACCAACCGGTCGACGCCCGCGTCCGGGAGAAGAAACCGGGCGCAGTCGTCGAAGCTGTGGCCATGATAATAGCCGGAATAATAGCTGTACCGGCCAACGACGATGTTCGGGTTGGTGACCTGCTGGTCCAGCGTGATGCCCTTGAACGGGCTTTCGAAGACGTTTTCCATCAAACCACTCACGGCTTGTGAGCCGCCGATCCGGCGGCCTTTTGCCTGCGCGCGGGCGCAGGGACACACCGCGGGCTCCCCTTCCGGGGGGCGCGCGTTCAGGCTCCGCGCGTCGGACGCGTCAGAGCACGATGCCGGTGGTACTTGGGGTCGCCTTCATGACGGGACTCCATACCGTGGAAAAGGCGGTTCGCCAAGGGCGAAGGCGGAGCAGCCCAACCACTTGGTCCGGCACGCTGTAATCGGGCTTGACGGAAATCATCCGATAGCGGATTAATTGCTTCTCTGCACCAAGGAGAGGAGTCATGCAGACCTTGTGGAACGCCCTGCTGCGGCAGTGGCTGGACCGCGACGGCGACGACGCCGGCGTGGAGACGCTGAGCGCCCATCTGCGGCGCGACATCGGGCTGGACGGAACCGAAGCGGGCTATGTCCCGGCCCAACACATCCGGGAACGGAACCTTTCTGACGCCCGGTCATTTTTGACGTTGCAAGCGTACCGCTGACAGGCGATACCCGATCCTGCGGTTTCCCTTCGGGGCCGCGCCTTCCTTCAACCCCTGCCTTCCTTCAACCCACGGAGACCACGATGAAAGCCATCGTACCCACCACCCCGAATCGCCGACAGGGCGATTGGTCCGCCCATACCGCCCGGCGAGCTAACGGCTCCCTTCTTCAACCCAGCGCATTGGAACGCGAATTCCGGATATCGAGAGGAAGCCATGTGTGTCTTTTTGGGGTTTTGCGGTCGTTCGGTCTTCGTTGAGCACGCCCACTGGGCCTCTCCGGATCGTTTTTTCGACGCCCGGCGGGATAACGGGGAATTCGTGATATGGCTTGGACGCCTGAACATCATCTACACACCGGCCCGATGGGGTCCTCGCTCGGGGAGGGTCGCTGATGCCGGCCCATATTCGCCCTGACGGGGTTCGCCCTGACGAGGTGACCACCGTCGTCCATGTGCTCGAGGCGTTTCGCAAGCTCGATCCCGACCTGCCGATCCAGTACGCGCTGTCCTTCATGACGATCGCGCAGAACGAAGGGATTTCCATCGGCGAGCTTGCGGAACGCCTGGGCATCGCCCAATCCTCCGCGTCGCGCAACGTCGCCGCGCTCAGCCGCTGGCACAGCTTCGGGAAGGCCGGACTCGACCTCGTCCAGGCCCAGGAAGACCCGCGCGAACGCCGCCGCAAGATCGTCACGCTCACCGACACCGGCCGCGCCTTCCTCGAGGAGCTGCGCGCCATCGTGAAGCCGGCGGTCCACACCCCGTCCGAACCGCGCCGCGCCCGTTCGGCCTGACCTACCCTGCCCATCCGTTGTGTTCGGTCCGCAGCGCTTGACCGGGGTGGCCCATCCTGCCACACCAGCCCCGGACCCACCGACGGACCCGCGCGCCATGACCTCCTCCGCCTGCCCCTGCTGTTCGGGCCTTTCCTTCGAGACCTGCTGCGGCCCGATCCTGGCCGGCGCGCCCGCCGCGACGGCCGAGGCGCTGATGCGGTCGCGCTACACCGCCTTCGTGCGCCACGACCTCGACCATGTGGAGCGCACCCACGCGCCGGAGATCCGCGAGGACTTCAACCGCGCCGAGGCGGAGCGGGTGGCCGACGAGTGCGACTGGCAGCGGCTCGACGTGCTGCGCGCGACGGAGGAGGGCGACGAGGGCATTGTCGAATTCCTCATCCAGTTCCGCCGCGACGGCCAGGACATGCGCCACCACGAGCGGGCCTCCTTCCGCCGCATCGACGGCCAGTGGCTCTACAGCGCGGGCGAGGTGAACCCGAAGGGCGAGCCGCGCCGGGTCGTCAAGGTCGGCCGCAACGAGCCCTGCCCCTGCGGGTCGGGGAAGAAGTTCAAGGCCTGCTGCGGCCGCTGAGGGCGGACCCGGACCATGGAACCGCGCTTCGCCTGCACCGCCTGCGGAAAATGCTGCCACGGGCTGCTGCCGCTGACGCTCACCGACGCGGTGGCCCACGCCATCCGCTTCCCGCTGGCGCTGGTCTGGACGGTGGTGCGGTCGAACGCGAAATCCTACGACCTCGCCACCCGGCTGGGCACCAGCGTGCGGCTGCCCAACCGCAAGACGGTGGCGGTGCTGATCCAGCCCACCGCCTACCTGCCGAACCATTTTCCCTGCCCCGCGCTCCAGCCGGACAATCTCTGCGGCATCCACGCCGACAAGCCGTCGCGCTGCCGGACCATGCCCTTCTACCCCTACCGCGAGGAAAAGGATCAGGCCGACCTGCTGGTCCCGCGCAAGGGCTGGGAGTGCGACGTCTCGGCGGAGGCGCCGGTCGTCTACCGCAACCACGCCATCCTCAACCGCACGGATTTCGACCGCGAGCGCGCCGACCTGCTGGAGCAGGCGCCGGTCATGCGCACCTACGCCGACTATGTGCTGAAATACATGCCGTGGATCGTCAACGATCTGGCGAAGATGGCCGCGGCCCCGGCGGGGGGAAAGCTGGTGACCAGCCTGTCCTCCTTCCTGACGGCGACGCGGCGCACCGACGCGCGGGAACTGGCGGCGGCCCAGGCGCCGCTGATGCAGGCGATGGCCGAGCGCACCCGGAACGATCCGGCGCTGGCCGATTTCCACAAGAACTACGCGGGCTGGGCGAAGGAGATGGAGCGGCTGGCGCAGCGGGGGTGATCGGTCCGCCGGGTCAGGCGGCGATCCCCAGCCCCTGGCGCAGCAGCCCGACCAGCACGCGCAGCGCCCGTTCCTGCTGGTCCAGCGTCAGGCCGGAGCGGCCGGGCTGGTCGGCGACCTGCTCCGGCAGCGGCGGCAGGTGGATGAAGCCCATAGGAATGTCGAGGTCCGCCGTCTCGATCGCATGGCGGGCGCGGTAGAACAGGTGGTTGCAGACGAAGCCGCCGGCATGGTCGCTGAAGGTCACCGGCAGGCCGGCGATGGCCAGCTCGCGGACCAGCGTGGGGACGGGCAGGGTGGAGCCGTAGGCGGTCGGCCCGTCCGGCTCGATGGCGTCGTCGGTGCGCACCACCCCGGCGTTGTCGGCCTGCTCGCTCTCGTCGCGGTTCCAGGCCAGCCGCTCGATCTTGATGTACTCGGACCCGGCGGCCAGCCCGAAGCACAGGGCGGCGGCGGGCCGGTGCTCCTCCAGCAAGGCGGCGAAGGCCGCGCCGCAGGCGTCGTATTCGACCGGCAGGACCGCCGTGACGATCCCCGGCTCGCCGGCCAGCCGCTCCATGAGGAGCGCCGTCGGGTTGACGGCGTGATCCCCGAAGGGCTGGAACCCGGTGAGCAGGATGGGAGCCGTCACGGCGGACGCCTTTCGGTCGGTGGGGCAGGGACCAAAACGATCGCGTTCCAAATCCCCTCTCCCCTCTGGGGAGAGGGTTAGGGTGAGGGGGGTGCGCGTGTCGGTAGGTCCGGCAAAAGCGCAACCCCCTCACCGGCCCTTCGGGCCACCCTCTCCCCGGAGGGGAGAAGGTTACGGCTCAGGGACGCAGAAGGCCGATGATGTCCTTTACGCCGTTCAGGTTCGTCTCGGCGATGGCCGCCGCGCGCTCGCCGCCGCGGCGCAGCAGGCGGTCGATCTCCGCCTTGTCGTCCAGCAGCTCCTTCATGCGGGTGGTCATCGGGGCCAGCTTGGCGACCGACAGGTCGACCAGCGCCGCCTTGAAGCCGGAGAACTGGGCGCCCGCGAACTGCTGCACCGTCTGCTCGCGCGTTTGGCCGGACAGGGCGGCGTAGATGGTCACGAGGTTGTCGGCCTCCGGACGCTTCTCCAGGTCGGCCAGATTGTCCGGCAGCGGCTCCGGATCGGTCTTGGCCTTGCGGACCTTCGTCGCGATGGTGTCGGCGTCGTCGGTCATGTTGATGCGCGAATATTCGGACTCGTCCGACTTGCTCATCTTCTTGGTGCCGTCGCGCAAGGACATCACGCGCGTCGCCTCGCCCAGGATCTGCGGCTCGGGCAGCGGGAAGAACTCGGTGTCGTAGCGGCGGTTGAAGGCGCCGGCGATGTCGCGGGCCAGCTCCAGATGCTGCTTCTGGTCCTCGCCCACCGGGACGTGGGTGGCCTTGTAGAGCAGGATGTCGGCGGCCATCAGCACCGGGTAGGAGTAGAGGCCGAGATTCGCCATGTCCTTCTGCTTGCCGGCCTTCTCCTTGAACTGCGTCATGCGGTTCAGCCAGCCGAGCGGCGTGTGGCAGGAGAGGATCCAGGCCAGCTCCGAATGGGCCGGGACGAAGGACTGGTTGAAGAGGATGTTCTTCTCCGGGTCGATGCCGGCGGCGATGTAGGCCGCGGTGACCTCGCGGATGTTGTTGCGCAGGACCTCCGCGTCCTGGTCGATGGTCAGCGCGTGCAGGTCGACGACGCAGAAGATGCACTCGTAGCTGTTCTGCAGTTCGACCCAGTTGCGCAGCGCCCCCAGATAGTTGCCGAGGTGAAGCTGCCGGGTCGGCTGCATGCCGGAGAAGATGCGGTTCACGGGAGGACTCTCGCTCGAAACTTCTGGGAGGCGGCTGTTATCGCGCCGGAACCGGGCGGGGTCAAGACACGGGCGGCTCCAATTCCGGAGTGTCCTTGCGCAGGAAGCCCTTCAGGTCGGCCAGATCGGTGGCGCCGGTCAGCTGCGCCAGAGCCCCGAACACCGCGACGCCACCGCCGACCAGCAGCGCCAGGGCGCCGAAGCGGACCAGGGTGGACGCGGCCTCCAGCCCAGAGGCCAGAAGGGACGCGCCGACCAGGAGCGCCGCCCCCATGCCCAGCGCCGCCGCGGCGATGCGCGGCGCGCGGCCGAGGAAGCGCCCGTCCAGCTGCAGGAACCCCCGGCGGCGCAGCGCGTGGGCCAGCAAAGCGAGGTTCAACCAAGCGGTCAGCCCGGTGGCCAGCGCGATCCCGACATGGCCCAGCACCGGCATCAGCGCGACGCCCAGCGCCAGGTTGGCCACCGTCACCACCACGGCGACGCGCACCGGGGTCGCCGTGTCCTGGCGGGCGAAGAAGGCGGCGTTCAGCGCCTTGACGATGACATGGGCGGGGATGCCGATGGCGTAGGCGGCCAGCGCCCAGGCCGTCGCCTGCGCCTCCGCCGGGCCGAAGGCGCCGCGCTCGAACAGCACCGAGACGATGGGCGCCCCGGCTACCCCCAGCGCCACCGCCGCCGGCAGGCCAAGCAGCAGGCTGAACTCCAAGGCGCGGCTGAGGTAGTGGCGGACCATCCGCTCGTCCCCCGCCGCGGCGTAACGGGCCAGCACGGGCAGCAGCGCGGTTCCGATGGCGATGCCGATGACGCCCAGCGGCATCTGGTTCAGCCGGTCGGCGTAATAGAGGAAGGACACCGCGCCCGACGGCAGCAGCGAGGCCAGGACGACGTTCAGGAACAGGTTGATCTGCATGACACCGGCGCCGATGGCCCCCGGCCCGACCAGCCGGAACAGGCGGCGCATCCCCTCGGTCAGCCGCGGCGGGGTCAGCCGCAGCGTCACCCCCGCCGCCCGGCAGGCCCAGCCCATCCAGACCAGCTGCACCACGCCGGACAGCGTCACCGCCGCGGCCATCGCCCGTCCCGGCTCCAGCCCCAGCCGCGGCGCGGTCAGCAAGGCGGCGATCAGCGTCAGGTTGAAGGCGATCGGCGCGGCGGCGAAGGGGCCGAAGCGGTCCAGCGCGTTCAGAATCCCGCCCAGCAGCGCCACCAGGGAAATCAGCGTCAGGTAGGGAAAGGTCAGCCGCGCCATGTCGACGGCCAGCG
Organism: Azospirillum brasilense; assembly: GCF_007827815.1. Taxonomy (GTDB): domain Bacteria; phylum Pseudomonadota; class Alphaproteobacteria; order Azospirillales; family Azospirillaceae; genus Azospirillum; species Azospirillum brasilense_C. The sequence goes on along the minus strand of NZ_VITH01000005.1, from coordinate 118,850 downwards.
CGAACTTCGCCGGCTCGTCCACGAAGCCGGGCGCCAGGACGTGCATCAGCGCGGGCATCGCCAGGATGGCCAGCGCCGTGAAGGGCAGCAGCACGCACAGCAGGACCGCCAGCGCCTGCTCGGCGAAGGCCACGGCGGCGGCCCGGCCGTTGCGCTGCAGCTCCGCCGCGAACAGCGGGACGAAGGCGACGCTGAAAGCCCCCTCCGCGAACAGGCGGCGGAAGAAATTCGGCAGTTTCAGCGCCACGAAGAAGGCGTCGGCCACCGGCCCGGCGCCGAGCACCGCCGCGGTCAGGATGTCGCGGGCGAAGCCGGCCAGCCGGCTGAGCAGGGTCAGGCCGCCGACGGTGGCGATGGCGCGGGCAAAGCTCATCCGCCGGCCGCCCGGTTCGCCGCCAGTCCCCGCGGCAGCGTCGCCAAACAACCCGCAAAAGTTTGATTATTCTCTACTTTTTGTATCATTGGTCGCCGGGTTGTCCATTGAAGAGGGAAGTCGGCTGGCGCATAATGCGTGTTGGGCAGTGTTTGAGGTCGGCAGTGCGACGATGGATCGCTTTTCCGCGGGGGATGGATGCCCGTCTCGTTCTTCCCGCCGTTGCCGTCGCCGTCGCCATCGCGGCGCTTTGGTGGACGCTGCTGACCCGCATCGACCGCGAGGAACGCTTCCTCGACCAGACCACCCGCCAGCACACGGCGGCGATGGCGCAGCTGGTCGAGGAACAGGCCATCGCCACCTTCCGCCGGCTGGACGATCTGCTGATCGACGTGGCCTCCCATGTCGAGAAGGACATTCCGCTCCTGATTCCCACCCGGCGGTCGTTCGAGGAAGGGCTGGCCGCCTCCATCCGGATTTACGACGCGAACAGCTGGCTGTCCATGGGCTTGGGGCGGACCACCACCCGCAACCCGGTGCTGGAGTGGGAGGAGTTCGCCCGGCACAAGTCCGGCGCCCACCGGAAGGGGAACCAGAAGGGGTTCGTCATCGGCCTGCCCTTCGTCAGCCCAGGCACGATGGACGTCTTCATCCCGGTGTCGCGCCGGCTGGAGGGGACGGACGGGACGTTCCGCGGCGTCGCCGTGATCGACGTCCCGGCGGAAATCTTTTCCCGCTTCTATGGCCGGTTGGACCTGCCGCGCGACAGCTCGGTCGCCATCGCCCGAGCCGACGGTCCGCTGCTGGCCCGCCAAGCCCTTCAGGACCAAGTGTTCGGACGCAGCTTCCGCGGCTCCGGCCTGTGGCCGGAGGCCGGCAGCGGAACCGTCCGTCACCACCGCGTCGTCAGCCCGGTCGACGGGGTCGAGCGCATCTACGCCTTCCGCGCCTCCGCCGACTACCCGCTGGTGACGGTGGTCGGCGAGTCGGTGGAGACGGTGTTCGGCGCGTGGCGGCAGAACCGCTTCGTCTCGATCGTCTGGGCCGCCGCCACCACCGCGGTGATCCTGCTGTTCACCACCGCCTTCCTGGTCGAGTTTCAGCGGCGCCGCCATGGCGACCGGGCGCTGCGCATCCGCAACCGGGCCATGGAGTGGAGCGGCGACGGCATCCTGATCGCCGACGCCACCCGGCCCGGCGTGCCGGTGGTCTACACCAACCCTGCCTTCTCGCGGCTGATGGGGATCGCTCCCGGCGCCGCCGACGGGCGCGCCACGCGGGACGTGCTGGGCAGCCTGATGGAGGACGAGGAGGGCCTGTGCCCGCTGTGCGACGGCGCCGAGGACGCCGGGGACACGCGCGCGGAGTTCGTCCGTCCGGGCGCCGCGGGACGCGGCGCGGCGGAGGTCTGGCTGGAGCTGCGCGCCTCGCCGGTGCGCGGTCCCGGCGGGAGGCTGGTCAGCGTGATCGCCACCGTCCGCGACATCACCGAGCACAAGACCGCCCAGGCCGCGCTGGCCGAGGCGCGGCGGGAGGCCGACCGCGCCAACATCGGCAAGTCGAAGTTTCTGGCGGCGGCCAGCCACGACCTGCGCCAGCCCGTGCAGTCGCTGATGCTGCTGATGGAGGCGCTGTCCACACGCGCCACCGACCCCGCCATGCGCAAGATCCTCACCACCATGGACCGCGCGCTGGGCGCGTTGAAGATGCTGCTCGACGGGCTGCTGGACGTGTCGCGGCTGGAGGCCGGGGCGGTCGAGCCGAAGCGCACGGTCTTCCCGGTGACCGAGCTGCTGGATCGTGTGGCCGCCAACAGCCGCTCGGTGGCGGTGCGCAAGGGGCTTCTGCTGCACATCATGCCCTGCGGCGCCCATGTGGAGAGCGACCCGATGCTGCTCGGCCGCATCCTGCAGAACTTCGTGGAGAACGCCCTGCGCTACACCAACCGCGGGCGCATCCTGGTCGGCTGCCGGCGGCGCGGCGCGCTGCTGCGGATCGAGGTGTGGGACACCGGCATCGGCATCCCCACCGACCGGCAGGAGGACATCTTCCACGAGTTCGTCCAGGTCGGGAACGCCAGCCGCGACCGCGACCAGGGGCTTGGCCTCGGGCTCGCCGTGGTGCGCCGGCTGGCCGGCATGCTGGAGCATCCGGTCAGCCTGCGCTCCGAACCGGGGCGCGGCTCGGTCTTCCGGGTGGAGGTGCCGCTCGCCGAACCGCCCGATCCCGCCGAGACGCTGCCGGAGGACTTTCCCGTGACCGCCCGCATGCGGGCCGGCGCCCGCGTGCTGGTGGTCGAGGACGATCCCATCGTCCGCGAGGGGCTGTGCGCGATGATCCGGCAATGGGGCCACGAGGTGTTTCCCGCCGCCAGCTTCGGCGAGGCGGTGGAGGCGCTGCGCCGCCACCCCGATCCCGACGTGATCGTCGCCGATTACCGTCTGGGCGAAGGGCACACCGGCACCGAGGCCATCCGCGAGGTGCGGCGGCGGTCGAAGCGCCCGATCCCCGGTATCCTGGTGACCGGCGACACCGCTCCGGAGCGTCTGGCCGAGGCCGAGGCCGGCAAGTTCAGCATCCTGCACAAGCCCGTCCTGGCCGACGACCTGCGCCGGGCCATCGCCCTGGCCCTGGCCCCGGCCGCGCTGGGCCCACCGGTGCCGTCCGGCGCGGCGCCGCGCGAATTGGTTGACTGAACCGGCCTTTCGCCATCCTAAAACCGTGTCATGCGCCGGGCGTGCGGCAGCCCGTGCCTGTTTGCCCATTGCGCCGGACCCGCCGCTTTGCTTGTCTGCCCGTTTCGGAGGCAGCGTCCGCCGTCTCCGACCCGAAAGCGTTCGATAAAAAGAACCTGTTCCCGGAGAGAGGAATCCACCCATGATCCGTGCGAAGCTGGCTGTGACCGCCGCCGCCGCCCTGGGGGTCGGCCTGTGGGCCGGGGCCGCCCAGGCCGACATCACCATCGCGCTGGCCGGTCCGATGACCGGCGCCGCCGCCGCCTACGGCGAGCAGACCCGCGCCGGGGTCGAGGCCGCCGTGGCCGACATCAACGCCAAGGGCGGGCTGCTCGGCCAGAAGCTGGTCCTGACCATCGCCGACGACGCCTGCGACGCCAAGCAGGCGGTGGCCGCCGCCAACAAGCTGGTGAGCCAGAACGTCGCCGCGGTGATCGGCCATGTCTGCTCCGGCGCTTCGATCGCCGCCTCCAACGTCTATGGCGAGGAGGGGATCGTGATGATCTCCCCCACCGCGACCAGCCCGCAGCTCACCGACCGCGGTCTGAAGAACGTCTTCCGCGTCTGCGGCCGCGACGACCAGCAGGGCGAGGTGGCGGCCAAGCTGATCGCCGACCGCTACAAGGGCAAGAAGGTCGCCATCGTCCACGACAAGCAGGCCTACGGCCAGGGCCTCGCCGACGACGTGAAGCGCCGCCTGAACGCCGCCGGCATCACCGAGGCCGCCTTCACCAGCATCACCGCCGGCGAGAAGGACTATTCCGCGCTGATCACCCGCCTGAAGTCGGACGGCGTGGACGTGCTCTATTACGGCGGTTACGACCAGGAGCTGGGCCTGATCGCCCGTCAGGCCGCCGACCAGCAGTTCCGCCCGCAGATCATCGGCGCCGACGGCATCCAGCCGCAGTCCTACTGGAACATCGCCGGCGACACGGCGGAAGGCACGCTGTTCACCTTCTCGCCCGACCCGCAGCGCAACCCCGCCGCCAAGCCGGTGGTGGAGGCCCTGCAGGCCAAGAACATCCGCACCGACGGCTTCACGCTGTTCGCCTACGCCGCGGTGCAGACCTATGCGGAGGCCGTGCAGAAGGCCAACAGCGCCAAGCCCGACGCCGTGGCGAAGGCCCTGCGCGCCGGCCCGTCCTTCGACACGGTGGTCGGGTCGCTGTCCTTCGATGACAAGGGCGACCTGAAGCAGCCGGGCTACGTGTTCTGGGCCTGGAAGAACGGCGAGAAGGTGCAGGTGGACTGAGTCCGCTTGGCTGATTCGTCGGCAAGGAAGGCGGGGCCTCGGTGCCCCGCCTTTTTTCTGTCCGCCTGATCCCCGGCGCGCCCGATTCTTCGGAAGGTCGGCGATTGCCAAAGGTCGGCATGAACCTTTTTCACCGCCGCCGTGTTTGCGCAGAGGTAACCGCACACCGTCACCACACACCGCCAACAACTCCGCCATTGGGCAGGGAGGCCGCGATGCATCGCCACGCCGGACGCCTTTCGCGCACTCGCAGCACCACCGGGATCATCCTGTGCGCCGGCCTTCTCGGGCTCGGCGCCTGCGCCTCGCTGGGGCCGCCGCGCACCGCGGAGCCGGCACCCGGAGCGGTGGAGGCGCTGAACGCCATGGTGACGGGGCCGTGCAACCGCCCCGCCGCGTCGGTCCTCGCCGGGGAGGGCATTCCGGTCGGGCAGTTCCGGACCGCGATCTACAGCGAGGCGCGCACCGGGCCGAGCGCGCGGGTGTCGCAGTACGAGATGTGGCTCTATCCGCGCGACAAGGCCGGCGTCCTCATCGTCAAGATGGACGAGAGCTGCCGGCCGATGCAGGTCTACACGCGGGAAGGCGGCAACGTGCAAGCCTTCAAGGCGGGGTAGGCGTCGCCTCGGCCGCCGGGACTCTGGCAATCGCCGACTCCGATTCCGGAGCCGGTTGGGTTGGCAATCGCCGACTGACCCGCCGCCGATTGCCCCGCCGCCGACTCACCCGCGCGCGGCGGGGAGGATCTTGCGCTCCGGAATCGGCGGAGGCGACGGGTAGAGGAGGACGCCGGTGTCGGAGAACTCCACCCGCGCCGCCTCGTAGACGGCCAGCGCGAGGTCCAGCGCCACGCGGAACTCCGGCTTGAAGTGCTTCAGCTCCTTGTAGCCGCCGCCGAACTGGGTGAAGAGCGCCTTCCAGGTCACCGGAATCGGGTCGCGCAGCACGTGCAGCCGGTAGGCCAGCCAGACATAGACGTCGATCGCCATGGAACAGCCGCCGATGTGGCGGATCGCCGGCTCCCAGATCGGGACGGGGGAGCGCTTCAGCGCGGCGAAGAAGGTTTCCGACAGTTGCACCGTCTCGCGCCACAGCGTGCCCTGGCCGTCGTCGTCGCGCAGGCGGATGCCGCCGTTGACGATGTTCTCCTTGGCAAAGCCCTCGGCCCCGTCCTTGTCCCAGAAGAAGGTCAGGCGGCACAGGTTGATGCGGGTCGCCTGCTCCTGCACCGCCTTGTAGGTGGAGCCGCCGGCCGACACGCCCATGCGGTCGAGCCAGTCGTTCATCGAGCGGCCAAGCTCGATCTCGCGGCTGTTGTCCTGGATGGCGCGGGTCTGGAGATAAAGCAGGATCAGCCGCGCCTTGGCGCCGTAGGGGACACCGACCGGCATCAGGCTGCCGTCGCGCTTGCGTTCCTTGCCCGGCTCGACCAGCAGGGTGACGCGGCCCTGGTCGCGGCGCCATTCGGCGTCCGGCGCCAGCTTCCGGTGGGGCAGGCTGGTCAGGCAAAAGCCGGAGTAGGTGATGCCCAGCGCGTTGGACTCGTCCTCCAGCACCGCCGCCGCGACATCGACGACGCTGGCCCGCTTCGGGTCCACGAGGTTCCGCGCCTCGCGCCGGCCATGCGTCATGATGAGTTGGTGCACGTCGCCCATAGGTCCCCCCGTCCATTCTGCCTGCAGTCGAACATGCACCGCCGGGAGAGTCCATTTGGCGATCGCCGACGAGGCTAATTGAGACCTAATTGCTGGAGTCTATTTGCTAGGTCGGCGATTGCCTGGGGACGACTCGGGGGTGCGTCGGCGATTGCCAGAAGACTCGTCGGCGTTCGCCAAGGGACCATGTGGGAATCATCGATGACTCGGCCCAGACTTAAGGCGACTCGGGCATTGGTCGGCGATTGCCAAGGCGGGGCGGGACGGGCGAGTCGCGACTCGGGAATTCATGGAGTGGTCTTGGCGATGTCTGGCCGGGACCGCTGGATGGTCGGCGATTGCCAAGGCGCCACGGCGGGCCGGTTTGGCAATCGCCGACTCCTCCCTCTCCCGACCCGGGAGAGGGAAGGGGCCCACGCGCAGCGTGGGAAGGGTGAGGGTGCGGGCAAGGATCGGCTCGTTGATCCTCGAACGACCCTCACCCGGCGCCTTCAGCGCCACCCTCTCCCGGGGCGGGAGAGGGATTGTGTGGCCGATGTTGGAACGGTCGGCGATTGCCAAGACGGCCCCCAGGCCGGGCACCCCTGCCTTGCGGGACCATGCGGGCACGAAACGCCAGCGCGGCTGTTTACGCTTGGCCTCCGCGGTGATGGAGGCGTGCTTTGGGAGATCCGCGAGATGAGCGACGAGGGTTTCACGGACCGCGTTCTGGACGGCGTGAACGGGCTGGACGGAACCGCCCGCCGCAAGGCCGTCGCCCTGGGCGCGGAGGTGCCGGCCCTGCGCGACGGGCTTCAGGTGCCCAGCTCCCGCATGGTGCTGATGCCGGCGCTGGGGGCGCTGTGGGCCGCCGGGCTGGGCATGGAGAAGCCGGGCTGGTCACGCCTCGCCCGGCAAGGGCTGCTCGCCATCGCGCTGGGGACGGTGGCCGGCAAGGGAATCAAGCGCGTCGTCTGCCGCGCCCGCCCGAACGAGGGCCGCGACCCCAGCCGCTGGGGCAAGGCGGACGGCAAGCACGCCTCCTTCCCCTCCGGCCACGCCATCAACGTGTCGGCGCTGACCACGGCGGTCGGGCTGAACCGCGGGCTCTCCCCGGAAACCATGGTCACCCTGGGCTTCGCCGCGGCGGTGGGCTGGTCGAGCCTCGCCACCGAACGGCACTGGGCGTCCGACTACGCCGCCGGCATGGCGACCGGCGTGCTGGCCGGCCTGGCCGCCAAGGCGCTCGACGGCTGGGCGGAGGACACGCTGTCCTGAGGCCCGGCTTTTATGCGGACGGATCGGCGAGCGCGTGCAGCAGCCGCTCGCGGATCTGGGCCAGCTTGCTCTCGTGGGTGACCTTCAGGCCGAAGACGTCCTTCACATAGAAGACGTCGATGGCCTTCTCGCCATAGGTCGAGATCTTCGCCGAGGAGATCTGCAGCGTCAGGTTGGTCAGCGCGCGGGTCAGGTCGTAGAGCAGGCCGGGGCGGTCGCGCCCGTTGACCTCGATCACCGTGTGGGTGGTCGAAGCGTTGTTGTCGATCAGCACGCGCGGCGGCACGTGGAAGACGCGGGTGCGGCTGGCGTGCGGGGCCTTGCGCTTGGTCAGGTCGTGCAGTGGCTTCAACTGGCCGGACAGCACCTTCTCGATCATCACCGACAGCTTGGCGAGCTTGTCGCCGCTCTCGAAGGCGCCGCCGCCCGCCGCGTCCTGCACGGTGAAGACATCCAGCGCCATGCCGTTGGTCATGGTGAAGATGCGGGCGTCGACGATGTCCGCCCCCGCCGCCGCCAGCGCTCCGGCGAGGCGGGAGAACAGGCCGTGGTGGTCGGTGGCGAAGATCGTCACCTCGGTGATCGCCCGGCCGCGGTCGATGCGCGTGTTGACGGTCAGCGGCCGCTCGTCGCGCAGCGCCTCGCGGACCAGCCGCGCCTGCCGGCCCAGCGTCTCCGCGTCGAAGGCCAGCCAGTAGGCGGGGTAGCCGAGCGCGAGGTGCTGCTCGAAATCGGCGTCGTCGAAGTCGGACAGCTCGGCGCGCAGCGCCGCCTGGGCGGCCTGGATGCGGCGCCCGCGCCCTTCGACCGACAGGCCGCCGGACATCACCTCCTCCGAGCGGTTGTACAGCTCGCGCAGCAGCGTGGCCTTCCAGTTGTTCCAGCGCTGCGGCCCGACCGCCCGGATGTCCGCCACCGTCAGCACCAGCAGCAGGCGCAGCCGCTCCGGCGACTGGACGAGCGAGACGAAGTCGCGCACCGTCTTGTCGTCCTCCAGGTCGCGCTTGAAGGCGGTGTAGGACATGGCGAGGTGCCAGCGCACCAGCCAGGCCACCGTCTCCGTCTCCTCCGCCGTCAGGCCGAGGCGCGGGCACAGCTTCTCCGCCACCCGCGCGCCGAGGATGGAATGGTCGCCGCCGCGGCCCTTGGCGATGTCGTGCAGCAGCACGGCGACGTAGAGCGCGCGCCGCGACACCACCTTGTGGATCACCTCCGACGACAGCGGCAGCTCGTCGGTCAGCTCGCCCATCTCGATCTTGTGCAGGATGCCGAGAGCGAACAGCGTGTGCTCGTCCACCGTGTAGACATGGTACATGTCGTACTGCATCTGCGCGACCACCCGGCCGAAGTCGGGGATGAAGCGGGCCAGCACCCCGGCCTCGTTCATGCGGCGCAGCGTGATCTCCGGGTCCTTGCGGCCGGTCAGGATCTCCAGGAACAGCCGGTTGGCCTCCAGGTCGGCGCGCAGCTTCGGCCCCACCACCGACAGCGAGCGCGTGATGGCGCGCAGCGCGTTGGGGTGGATGTCGATGTCGTTCTGCTGGGCGGTGTGGAACAGCCGGATCATGTCCAGCGGCTCGTCCTTGAACTGGCGGTCGCTGCGCACGTTCAGACGCTCGCCGTCCACCACGAAGCCGTCCACGTCCTTGCGGCGGGCCAGCGCCGCCAGCCGCAGGATGTTGAACTTGGGCGGGCGCTTCGATTCCGCCTCCAGCGCTGCGCAGAAGATGCGGGTCAGGTCGCCGACGTCCTTGGCGACCAGGAAGTAATGCTTCATGAAGCGCTCCACGCCCTTGGTCCCGGCGTGGTCGGTGTAGCCCATGCGGTTGCCGATCGACGTCTGCACGTCGAAGGTCAGCCGGTCCTCCATGCGCCCGGTCAGGTAGTGCAGGTGGCAGCGCGCGGTCCACAGGAAGTTCTGCGCCTTGGCGAAGCGCTGCGCCTCCTCCGGCAGCAGCACCTTCTTGCCGACCAGATCATCCACATCCTCGACCCGGTACAGGTATTTGGCGATCCAGAACAGGGTCTGCAGGTCGCGCAGGCCGCCCTTGCCGTCCTTCAGGTTGGGTTCCAGCACGTAGCGGCTGTCGCCCAGCTTCAGGTGGCGGTTGTCGCGCTCGGCCAGCTTGGCCTCGACGAACTCCGGCCCGGTGCCGGCCACCACCTCGCGGTCGAAGCGGCGGCGCAACTCGGTGAACAGCTTGCGCGGACCCCAGAGGTAGCGGGACTCCAGGATGGCGGTGCGGATGGTCACGTCGGCCTTGGACTGGCGGATGCAGTCGTCGACGCTGCGCACCGCGTGGCCGACCTTCAGCCCGAGGTCCCACAGGATGTAGAGCATGTACTCGACCACCTGCTCCACCCGCGGGGTGCGCTTGTAGGGCAGCAGGAACAGCAGGTCGATGTCGGAGAAGGGCGCCAGCTCGCCCCGGCCGTAGCCGCCGGTAGCGACGATGTCGAACACCTCGCCGGAGGTCGGGTTGGGCGAGGGGAAGATGTGGGTGACCGTGAGGTCGGCCAGCGAACGCACCACCCCGTCGGCGAGGTAGCAGTTCTGCCGCACGCAGTCCTCGCCCGATCCCTTGGCCTCGAAGCGGGCGCGCACCTCGGCCCGCCCGTCGTTCAGCGCGGCGCGCAGCCGGGCGATCAGGGCGGGGCGCAGCTTGTCGCCGGTCCCATGCTCCGCCACCAGCGTCTCCAGGTCCTCCGCCAGCTTGCGCCGGGACAGGATCGCGCGCTTGTTGGGGATGTTGGCGGTGCCGGCGTCCTTGGCGTCGGACGCGTCGGCGGAGGCGGCGCGGGTGGAGAGCATCGGCAAAACGTGAGCCTTCCCAGGACTGCGAGGGGTGCGACGAACCGTGCGGCGTCCCGACTATAACGGGAAAGAGGATAATTCGCACGCGGCACACCAAAAGAGGCTGCCGTCTGTTTCCTGCATGATCCCATTCGGAGCGCCGCGGTGACGGCCGTGCTGTGATGGCCGTCACTGACGTGCTCCATCCCAACGAGATAAGGAGTCCCCGGTGAGACACGCGCGAGGGAGGCCATTGATGATCCCGAACCCCGGAACGGCTCGGCGGGAGCTGGCGAACCTCGGGAATGCCCTGACCCTGGCGGAGCGCGGCCTGCCGCGCCACACCCCGGCCGAGCTGATGGCCTGGCTGGTGCACGCCCTGGCGCTGTGCCCCGGCTCCATCGGCGACGCGCTCCTGTTCGAGATCTGCGGCACCGCCACCGACGCCAAGGCCTCCGACGCCGTCAAGATCGCCCAGATCCGCAAGGGCTGGGCCGCGGTGGTGCGGGCGCAGTTCCGCCTGCGCGGGCTGACCGTGGTCGGCGGCGGAGGCGACTGGCGCGCCTGCGCCGCCTGACGGCCGGTCTCTCTCCGCCTACTCCTCGCGCACCGACAGGTGGATGTTGCCGCCGCCGTTGCCTTCGAGAATCTCGGCGGCCTCCACCTCGTCCTCCACCTCGGCGGTGCGCACCCACAGGATGACCCCGCCGGCCTCCAGCGCGCGGCTGAACTCGTCGGTGTCGGGGTGGCTGGTCAGCTCGTCCAGGTAATCCTTGATGGCGACGCCGCCCAAGCCGGCGGCGACGATGGCGGCCAGCGGCGCGGCGATCGGGCCGCCGACGATGGCGAGAAGCCCGGCGGTGGTCAGCGGGAAGGCGTATTTCAGCTCGCCCACCAGACCGGTCAGGGCTTCGTCCGTCGGGGCCTGCGGGCGCTGGTCGGCGGCCTCCAGCGAGGTGTGGCTGGCCAGGACCGACAGGTCGTCGCGGTCGAAGCCGGCGTCCAGCAGGGCGGCCACGGCCTTGTCGAAGGCCTCGCGGGTCTTGAACAGGGCGACGACCTCGCGCACCTCCCGGACGCCGTCCTGGCCGTCGGTGATCGGGCCATCAGTGTTGTCGGGCGCTTGCGTCACGGCGGTCTCCTTCAGCTTCGGCTGCTCGTTCTACGGGCATCGAACAGTCTAACGAAGCGGTCATCGCGGCACCAGCGCGGGCGTGCTAGGGTGCCGGCCCGACCTCGCCCGTCACAACGCAACCGGTTGAAGACCCGTGTCCGACGCGCCCGCCGCCATGCCGCCCGCCGCCATTCCCCCCGACGCCACTCCGATGATGGCGCAGTATCTGGAGATCAAGCAGGCCCATCCCGACTGCCTGCTGTTCTACCGGATGGGCGATTTCTACGAGATGTTCTTCGAAGACGCGGTGAACGCCGCCCGGACGCTGGACATCGCGCTGACCAAGCGCGGCCAGCATCTGGGCGAGGACATCCCGATGTGCGGCGTCCCGGTCCACAGCCATGAATCCTACCTGCAGCGCCTGATCCGCCAGGGCTTCCGCGTCGCCATCTGCGAGCAGATGGAGGACCCGGCGGAGGCCAAGAAGCGCGGTTCCAAGTCGGTGGTGAAGCGCGGCGTCATCCGCATCGTCACCCCCGGCACGCTGACCGAGGACAGCCTGCTCGACTCCCGCTCCTCCAACTGGCTGGCCGCGGTGGCGGAAGCGGCGGGCGGCCTCGGGCTGGCCTGGCTGGAGCTGTCCACCGGCGAGCTGGTCGTGCAGCCGGTGGAGCGCGCCGGGCTGGGCGCCGCCCTCGGCCGCCTCGACCCGCAGGAGGTTCTGGTCTCCGAGAAGCTGTGCCAGAGCCCCGACCTCTACGAGCTGTGGGGCGAGTGGAAGTCGCGCCTGACCGTGCAGCCGACCCCGCGCTTCGACAGCGAGAACGGGCGGCAGCGGCTGCTCACCCTCTACGGCGTCGGCACGCTGGACGCCTACGGCCAGTTCTCGCGCGCAGAGGTGGCGGCGGCCGGCGCCCTGGTCGCCTATGTGGAGCTGACGCAGAAGGGCCGCGTGCCGCGCCTGTCGCCGCCGCGCCGGCTCGGCCCCGGCGCCGTCATGGAGATCGACGCGGCGACCCGCCGCAACCTGGAGCTGACCCGCACCCTGACCGGCGACCGGCGCGGCAGCCTGCTCGCCACCATCGACCGCACGGTGACCGGGGCGGGGGCGCGTCTGCTCGCCGCCCAGCTCTCGGCCCCGCTGACCAACCCCGCGGCCATCGCCAAGCGGCTGGACATGGTCGAGTTCGCGCTGAACGAGGAGCGGCTGCGCGGCGACCTGCGCGAGGCGCTGCGCCGCTGCCCGGACCTGGAACGCGCCCTGTCCCGCCTGACGCTGGGGCGCGGCGGCCCGCGCGACCTCGCGGCCGTGCGCGACGGTCTGGTCCAGGCCTCGGCCATCCGCCTGCTGCTCAACGGCCACCCCGGCGGCCCGCTGCCCGACGGGTTGGGCGCCGTGGCCAAGGGGCTGGGCGAGCACAGCGAGCTGGTCCAGCAATTGACCCAGGCGCTGGCGCCGGAACTGCCGCTGCTCGCCCGCGACGGCGGCTTCATCGCGCGCGACTATTCCTACGCGCTCGACGAGCTGGTGACTCTGCGCGACGAGAGCCGGCGGCTGATCGCCGGGCTTCAGGTCAAATACGCCGGCATCGCCGGGGTGCCGGCGCTGAAGATCAAGCACAACAACGTGCTCGGCTACCACATCGAGGTGACGGCGACCCACGCGGACAAGCTGATGTCCGAGACGGGGCGCGAGGTCTTCATGCACCGCCAGACCATGGCGAACGCCGTGCGCTTCGGCACGGTGGAGCTGTCGGACCTGGAGCGCCGCATCTCCGAGGCGGCCGACAAGGCCCTGGCCGTGGAGCTGGAGCTGTTCAACGACCTTGTGGAGGAGGTGACCAGCCGCGCCGAGGCCATCGCCCAGGCGGCCCATGCGCTGGCCGCGCTCGACGTCGCCGCCTCGCTGGCCGAATTGGCGGCGGAGCGGCGCTACCGCCGGCCGGTGGTGGACGGCAGCCTCGCCTTCTCGATCAAGGGCGGGCGGCACCCGGTGGTGGAGGCCGTGCTCGACGCCGGCAACGCCGGGCCGTTCGTCGCCAACGACTGCGACCTCGCCCCGGACAACCGGCTGTGGCTGCTGACCGGCCCGAACATGGCCGGCAAGTCAACCTTCCTGCGCCAGAACGCGCTGATCGCTATTCTGGCCCAGATGGGCGGCTTCGTGCCGGCGGAGAGCGCGCACATCGGGGTGGTGGACCGGCTCTACAGCCGCGTCGGTGCCGCCGACGATCTGGCGCGCGGCCGCTCCACCTTCATGGTGGAGATGGTGGAGACCGCGGCCATCCTGAACCAGTCCGGCGACCGCGCGCTGGTCATCCTGGACGAGATCGGGCGCGGCACCGCGACCTTCGACGGCCTGTCGATCGCTTGGGCCTGCGTGGAGCATCTGCACGACGTCAACCGCTGCCGCGCGCTGTTCGCCACCCACTACCACGAGCTGACCATGCTGGCCGGCAAGCTGCCGGGCCTGTCCTGCCACACCATGCGCATCAAGGAATGGCAGGGCGACGTGGTCTTCCTGCACGAGGTGACGGCGGGAGCGGCGGACCGCAGCTACGGCATCCATGTGGCGAAGCTGGCCGGCCTGCCCGGCGCCGTGGTGGGCCGTGCCGAGGAGGTGCTGACCATCCTGGAATCGGGCGACCAGAACGCCGCCATCCACCGTCTGGCCGAGGATCTGCCGCTGTTCAGCGCCGCCCTGAAGCGCCCGCCGCCGGCCCCCGCGGTGTCGGCGCCCGCCGCCCCGCCGGAACCGTCGCGGGTGGAGGAGGCGCTGAAATCCATCGACCCAGACAGCCTGACGCCGCGTCAGGCGCTCGACGAGTTGTACCGACTGAGGGGATTGCTCTCCTAAGAGGGAGGGTTTGCGAAGAAGTACACTCCATAGTATGAAAATCCGCCGCCGCAGCGTCCCGAGCCATGTGCAAGGGGCGTTGTTATCCAAGCGGCGGGAAGGGGGTGTGTTTATTGACCCCTGGTAAGGTGCTGGTGATCTGCACGGTCATTCAGACGGTCGTCGCGATCCTCGCGCTGCTCGTCGCCGTGCTGTAACTCAGACGACGGAGGGGCGGCGTAGCAGCGCCGCCCCTCTTTTCGTGTACACGCCCGTCCGGCCATCCAAACCGTCCGAAGCGCGCGGTACCGGAGGTGTCGTCTATTGACCACTGGTACGGGAAATATAGCGCTGAACCACAGCCGCCGCAATCCCATCCGGTGGCGGCTTTACGCCCGTTCCACCGCGTCCTCGTCAAGCGGGGCGCCGCGGTCGCGGATGGGGGTGACGTGACGTTGGGCAGCAGAACGTTGCGCGTGGCGCAGCTTCTCCTCCACCGCCTCGGTCACGAACTGGTCGAGCGAGCGGCCCTCCCGCTCGGCGGCCTTCGACGCTTCGGATTCCAGCGACTTGTGCAGATGAACCATTCGGTGCCTCCCCCAACGCGGAACGGGATCTGTCCAGTGCTTCACATGGGAAGCCCGCGCCAGCCCTGCGAGCGGCCTATCCGGAAGCGCCGTCCCGATCGGAAGCGTCCGGCGGCACGACCGCGGACGGCAGGAGCGGCTTTGCGTGCAGCGCGCGGGCGGCGACGGCCATCGGGTCCTCGCCCGGTGCGCAGGGATGGGTGGCGGCCAGCAGTGCCTCGGGCACGCTGGCGGCGATGTAATCGGCCACCGTTTCGTGCACCGGGACGATCATGGCGATGCGGGTCAGGTCCACCACCTTGCGCACCTGCCCGGAGGCGCAGAGCAGGGACAGCGCCTTGCCCGCCGACAGGGCCTCGCCGTTCATCACCAGCAGCAGGCCGATGCCGGCGCTATCGATGAACTCCAGCCCGGTCAGGTCGAGAAGGTGGCGGCGCTCCGGCCCGCCCGTCACGTCGGCGATGGCCTGCCGCACCGGAGCGGCGTCCTGGCTGGTGAAGCGCCCGGTGAACACCAGACGGGCGAAGTGCCGCTCCTGCTCCTTGCGATACTGCACGGCCCGCACCCCTTTCCGACGTCCGGCGGCCATGATCCGGTCCGGGCCTTCGCCGGGCAAGCGGACGGCGGCCTCGGGTCCTGCGCGATGTTGACGCAGGGCGGCCCCTATTTGTCACGGGCTCCTTGTCCCTTGACGGCGCGCCGCGGCGGTCCTACAAGCGGGGGTACGTGGTGATTTGGTCGACCGGCTTGCGGGCCACGTAAAACAACCCGCTAAAAAGGTCCGAGCCGCGTCCGCGCCTCGACCCGATCGGTCGGGGCGTTTTTTGTTTTGCCGGTCTGCCCCGCCGGCGGACAGAGGAGACAAAGCGGCCATGGCGCGCACCGATCATCGCAATCCGAACGTCGCGGGGCTTCGCCCGCGCTCCCGTCTGGTCCATGGCGGCGTCCGCCGCTCGTCCTTCGACGAGACCTGCGAGGCGCTCTACCAGACCTCCGGCTTCGTCTACGGCTCGGCGGAGGAGGCGGAGAGCGCCTTCGTCAACGACGGCTCCCGCCACGTCTATTCGCGCTTCCGCAACCCGACCACGGCGATGTTCGAGGACCGGCTGTGCGAGTATGAGGGGGCGGCCTGGGCCTACGCCACGACCAGCGGCATGGCCGCGGTGCACGGCGCCCTGTGGTCGAACCTGCGCACCGGCGACCGCATCGTGGCGCCGCGCTCGCTGTTCATCTCCTGCTACTGGGTGATCAAGGAACTGTCGGCCCGCTTCGGGGTCGAGGCGGTCTTTGTCGACGGCACCGACCTGTCCCAATGGGAAGAGGCGCTGGCAAAGCCGACCAAGGTCGTCTTCCTGGAGACGCCCAGCAACCCGGGGCTGGAGGTCGTCGACCTGCGCGCGGTCAGCGCCCTCGCCCACAAGGCCGGGGCCAAGGTGGTGGTCGACAACGCCTTCGCCACGCCGGTCCTGCAGCGCCCGTTCGAAATGGGGGCCGACGTCGTCATCTATTCGGCGACCAAGCACATCGACGGCCAGGGCCGCTGTCTGGGCGGCATCATCCTGACCAACGACAAGCAGTACGGGTCGGACGTGATCCATCCCTACCTGCGCCACACCGGCCCGACCATCTCGCCCTTCAACGCCTGGCTGCTGTTGAAGGGTCTGGAGACGCTGGAACTGCGCGTGTCGGCGCAGAGCGCGGCGGCCCTGACGGTGGCGGAGTTCCTGGAAGGCCACGCGAAGGTGGAGCGGGTGCTCTATCCGGGTCTGGCCAGTCACCCGCAGCACGACCTTTGCCGCAGCCAGATGACCGGCGGCGGCACCATGCTGTCGATCTTCCTGAAGGGCGGTAAGGAGGAAGCCTTCCGCGCCCTGAACGACCTGCGGATGGTGATGATCTCCAACAACCTGGGCGATTCCAAGAGCCTGATCACCCACCCCGACACCACCACCCATTCCAAGCTGACGGTCGAGGAGAAGGCGGCGGCGAACATCCGCCCGAACCTGCTCCGCCTGTCCGTCGGGCTGGAGGACGCCCAGGACATCGTTGAAGATCTCGACCGCGCGCTCGCTTCCCTGTAAAGACTGGACCCGGAACCAAATGCTGCAGTGCAGCGTTGGCGTCCGGGTCACGGTTTTTTCGGCCCGGCCGGGCCTTCCGGTCCGGTCGGGTCCTTTGGTGAGGTGGAGCGAATGGCGAGACGCAAGGCCGGCAACGGCGAACCGACGCAACGCTTTCTGACGGTGGCGGGCGATCTGACCCGGACCGGCGTCAAGACGGGCGAGATGGGGGTGGCGGCGGCCCAGACGATCGGCTACCGCACCGCGATGATGGCGGCGGCGATGAACAACCCCATCGACCTCGCCAACCCGGAGTTCGTCCGCATGGGCTCCGAGAAGGTGGAGGCGATGGTGGAGGCCACCCACGCCGTCGCCAAGGGCATCGGGGAAATGCAGCAGGCCTGGATGACCCTGATGCAGGGCCAGCTTCAGGCCGCCATGGTGATGGTGACCGGCCTCGGCCAATGCCGCAACCCCGCCGACCTGATGGAACTGCAGCGCCGCACCGTCACCGAGACGGTCGAGGCCGGCATCCACGCCGCGCTCTACATGGTCGAGTCGGCCACGGCCCTGACCCAGGCCGGCATGACCCCCGCCTACCGCACCGTCCGCGCCAACGCCCGCCGTCTGGCGAAGCAGCACGGGTGATGTCGCGGTTCACCGCGACGGCACAAGGCACGATCTCCGTCGTGCTTCGCGCCGCCGCGGTTGAACGCTTTTTTCAGAGCTTTGCGATCACTGCCCCAGCATTTCGAAGCTGGACGGGGCGGGATCGATCACGCGGGGACCGCTCGGGGTGACCTCCAGAACGGCCAGACCGCGCTCCACGACGCCGTCCGCGCGCAGGCGGAAGACGCCGTCCATGCCTTCGAAACCGTTGGGGTTGTTCAGCGCCGCCCGGTCGAAGCGGCCCGCCGCGTCGGGCATCTTGGCCAGCACCGCGGCGATGGCCGTGGCGTCGTAGGACAGGGTGGCGATGCGCGGCGGCTTGCGCCCATAGGTCTTCTCGAAGCGCGCCTCGAAGTCGGCGCGGCTCTGCGGGGCCGGGGCGGCGAACCAGGCGCCGGCCAGGGCGGGCTCCTGGCCCAGCCCGGGCTCGTCCCACAGGCCGGTGCCGAGCAGCTTCACCTGCTGGGTGTTCAGCCCGTTGGCCGACAGCGCCGACGCCAGGCCCTGGGCGCGCGGCCCGCCCTCGGCCAGCATGACCGCCTGCGGCTGCACGCCGGCCTGGGTCACCTGCCGCGCCGGCTGGGCGAGGTCGGTCACCGCCGGGTCGTAGCGCTCGACCTGCGCCACCTGCCCGCCGAACTGGCGCGAGGCGGCCTGCACGGCGTTGACCACGGCGTCGCCGTAGGCGGTGCGCGGGGCCAGCGCGACGTAGCGCGTCGCACCGCGCGAGCGGGCGAAGCCGATCACCCGGGTCACCTGATCGGCCGGCACGAAGCCCAGCACATAGGTGCCGTTGCCGGCCTGGGTCCAGTCGTTGGTGAAGGCCAGAACGTCCACGCCCGCGGACTGGGCGACCGGCTTCACCGCCGCCACGTCGGCGGCGAACAGCGGGCCGAGGATCAGGCTCGCTCCCTCGGCGATGGCCTGCCGCGCCGCGTCGGCGGCGCCGGTGGGCGTGCCCTTGGTGTCGCGGGGCAGCAGCTCGAACCGGTCGCCGGCCAGATCGAACAGGGCCATCTGTGCCGACTCCAGCATGGCCTGCCCGATGGCGGCGCTGGACCCGGACAGCGGCAGCAGGATCGCCACCTTCAAGGTCTGCGGGGCGGCCGGAACGGCGGCGACGGGCGCTTGCGGCGCTTGAGTCGGCGGCGCCGGGGCCTTTACAGTCGAGCAGGCCGAAAGCGTGCCGGCAACCAACAGGGCGGCGGCAGCCCGCTGCCCCCAAGCGCGCGAGAAAGGTGTCGTCAAGCGTGCCACCAACGATCTCCACATCCGGTCCGGCGCCCGAGCCCGTTTCCGGGCCCGGCGTCTCTGGTGACGCTGAAGGTAGCGAGCCGAGGGCCGCAAGTAAACTCGGCGCCGGCCTTTATGTGGTCGCCACCCCCATCGGCAACGCCGCCGACATCACGCTGCGCGCGCTCGACACGCTGCGCCGCGCCGACGCCATCGCCTGCGAGGACACGCGGGTAACGGCGAAGCTGATGGGCATCCATGGCATCCACACGCCCTTCGTCTCCTATCATGAACACAACGCGGCAAAGATGCGTCCGGTCCTGATCGGGCGCATGAAAGCGGGCGAATCCATCGCGCTGGTCACCGACGCCGGCACGCCGCTGGTCTCCGACCCCGGCTACAAGCTGGTGCGCGAGTGCGTGGCGGAGGGGGTGGCGGTCACCACGCTGCCCGGCGCCTCCGCCCCGCTGGTGGCGCTGGTGCTGTCCGGCCTGCCGACCGACCGCTTCCTGTTCGCCGGCTTCCTGCCCAACAAGAGCAGCGCGCGGCGCGCCACCGCCGGGGAACTGAAGACCGTTCCCGCCACGCTGGTCTTCTTCGAGTCGCCGCAGCGCCTGCCCGAGTCGCTGGCCGACCTCGCCGACATCCTGGGCGCGCGGGAGGCCGCGGTGGCGCGGGAGCTGACCAAGCTCTACGAGGAGGTGCGGCGCGGCACCCTGCCGGAGCTGGCCGCCCATTACGCCGAGGCCGGCCCGCCGAAGGGCGAGGTCGTGCTGGTCATCGGTCCGCCCGGCGAGGAGCCCACCCCGACCGAGGCCGACGTCGACGCCCTGCTGCGCGAGGCGCTGACCCGCCTCTCGGTCCGCGACGCCGCCGCCGACGTGGCCGCCCGCACCGGCCAGAACAAGCGCACCGTCTACGCCCGCGCGCTGGAGCTGTCGCGGGAGGGGAAACCATGAGCGCGCCGGGCGCGCTGCGCCGCCGGGCCGAGAATTACGGCCGCTACGCCGAGCAGCTGTGCCGGCTGGCGCTGCGGCTGAAGGGTTACCGCATCCTGGAAAGCCGCCTGCGCACACCCATGGGAGAGATCGACATCGTGGCCCGGCGGGGCGACACTCTGGCGATCGTCGAGGTCAAGGCCCGCGGCGACTGGGACACCGCGAACGAGGCGGTCAACGCCCGCCAGCGGGGCCGCCTCGCCCGCGCCGCCCACGCCTATCTGGGGGCCAACCCGCAGTATGCCGGCTATGTCTTGCGCTTCGACGTCATGCTCGTTACCCCTTGGTCGTGGCCGCGCCACGTCCCGGACGCGTGGCGGGCCTGACGCGAAGGCTGAAGAAGAGGAAGGACGCCGCCCGTGACCAGCCGCGCCGAGGCCCGTGACATCCTGCGCCGCGTGGGGCAGCAGCCGGACGAGCAGATCGATCTGGCCGAAGCCGCCCTGGCGCTGGGCGCGCTGGAGGTGCCGGGCGCCGCGCTGGCCGACTACCGCCGTCACCTCGCCGACATCGCCCACGATCTGGCGGAGCGCGTCTCGCCCACCCTCGACGGGCTGGAGGCCCGCATTTCCTGGCTGCACGAGGTCATCGTGGAGCGGCACGGCTACGCCGGCGACCAGGACACCTACGACGACCTGCAGAACGCCAACCTGCTCCGCGTCATCGACCGCCGCCGCGGCCTGCCGGTGGCGCTGGGCATCCTGTATCTGCACGCCGCCCGCTCGCAGGGCTGGACGATGCTGGGTCTGAACTTCCCCGGCCATTTCCTGGTGCGGCTGGAGGCCGACGGCGCCCGCGCCATCCTCGACCCCTTCAACGAGGGGCAGGTGCGCACCGCCGTGGACCTGCGCGACCTGCTGAAGGCCACCGCCGGCAGCGCCGCGGAGCTGGAGCCCGGCCATTACCAGACGGTGTCCAACCGCGAGATCCTGCTGCGGCTTCAGAACAACATCAAGCTGCGCCACCTGACCGCCCGCGACGTGCCGCGCGCGCTGGAGGTGCTGGAGGCGATGCGGCTGTTCGCCCCGGCCGAGGCGTCGCTGTGGCGGGAGACCGGCCTTCTGGAGGCCCACAACGGCAACCTCGCCGCCGCCATCGCCGCGCTGGAAACCTTCCTGGAGCTGACCGCCAGCGAACGGCACCGCCATCAGGTCGCAGCGCTGATCCAGCAGCTCAAGAACCAACTGAACTGACCCCATTTCAAAAGCCCGTTTCGGAGACCCGCAGGATGAGCCTCGCCGTCGCCTTCCAGATGGACCCCATCGAGTCCATCAACATCGACACCGACTCGAGCTTCATGATGGCGCTTGAGGCGCAGAAGCGCGGTCACACGCTCTACCATTACCACCCGTGCGACCTCAGCCTGACCGGCAACGTCCTGACCGCCCGCGTTCGCGAAATGACCGTGGTCCGCAAGAAGGGCGCCCACTACACGCTGGGCGAGCCGCGGATCGTCGACCTGTCGACCATGGACGTGGTGCTGATGCGCCAGGACCCGCCCTTCGACATGGCCTACATCACCGCCACCCACATGCTGGAGCACATCCAGCCCAAGGTGCTGGTGCTGAACGACCCGGCGGAGGTGCGCAACGCGCCGGAGAAGCTGTTCGTCACCCATTTCCCCGACCTGATGCCGCCGACGCTGATCACCAGCGACAAGCAGGCGGTCCTGGACTTCCGGGCGCAGCACAAGGACATCATCGTCAAGCCGCTGTTCGGCAACGGCGGGGCCGGCGTCTTCCACCTGAAGCCGGACGACGAGAATCTCGGCTCGCTGCTGGAGCTGTTCACCCAGCTCTACCGCGAGCCTGTGATCGTGCAGAAGTACCTGCCGGAGATCCGCCAGGGCGACAAGCGCATCATCCTGATCGACGGCGAGCCCGCCGGCGCCGTCAGCCGCATGCCCCAGGAGGGCGAGGCCCGCGCCAACTTCCACGCCGGCGGCAGCGCCAAGAAGACGGAGCTGACCGCGCGCGAGCAGGAGATCTGCAAGGCCATCGGCCCGGTGCTGCGCGCGAAGGGTCTGGTCTTCGTCGGGATCGACGTGATCGGCGACTACATGACCGAGATCAACGTGACCTCGCCCACCGGCATTCAGGAGATCAACCGGCTCGACGGGTCGGCGCTGGAGGCCACCCTGTGGGACGCCATCGAGCGCCGCCATCACGAGAACAAGGGCGAGACCAAGGGGGCCTGAGGGTCGAAGCCCCCGCCCCCCGCCGGCCGGTCACTCGGTGAAATAGCCGGGCTGGCCGAGGTCGGCGACGAGGCCGGTCTCGCGCGGCTCCCATCCCAGCAGGGCGCGGGTGTGGGCGCTGGAGGTCGGGCAATCGACGCCGGCGAAGAAGGCGAACCACCCGAAATGGGCGGCCGCCTCGTCCGGCGTCTTCGACACCACGGGCAGGCCAAGCCGCGCGCCGATGGCCTCGGCGACGCGGCGCAGCGGCACCCCCTCCTCGGCGATGGCGTGGAACGGGCCGCCCTGCGCGCCGGCCTCCAGGGCCAGCCGGTACAGCCGCGCCGCGTCCCGGCGGTGCACCGCCGGCCAGCGGTTCCCGCCGTCGCCGATGAAGGCCGAGACGCCGGTCCGGCGGGCAATGTCGTGCAGGATGCGTGTGAAGCCATGGTCGCCCACGCCGTGGGTCGAGGGCGGCAGACGCACGACGCCGACCCGGACGCCGCGGGCGGCCAGTTCCCCAGCGGCGAGTTCGGTGCGGCGGGGCAGGGCGTCGGAGGGCGGCCGGTGCGGATCGCTCTCCACCGCCACCGGGCCGCGCGCGGCCACGACCGCGCCCGCCGTCACCAGCAGAGGACGGTCGCTGCCCTCCAGCGCCTCGCCCATCGCGAGGATCGCCTGATAATCCTCCCGGCAATTGTCGGCGAAGCGCGAAAAATCATGATTGAAGGCGGTGTGGATCACGCCGTCGGCCGCGGACACGCCGGCGCGCAGGCTCTCCAAATCGTCGAGGGAGCCGCGATGGACCTCCGCCCCGGCCGCGGCGAGGGACGTCGCCGCCGCGTCGGAGCGGGCGAGGCCGAGGACCCGGTGCCCGTTGGCGAGCAGCTCCTGGACGATGGCCGAACCGACGAAGCCGGTGGCGCCGGTGACGAAGACACGCATGGGAAACCTCTTCCGATCAGGGTCGCAAGGCCACTGTCCGCCGGGGGCTTATCCTGGTAAAGTCGTGACGTTATCGGGGTATAATGACCAACAGGACGGGCCGGAACGCCATGGTGGAGAGCGGATCGGGGGAAAGCCGGCTGGGCGCCTATCTGAAGGACCGCCGGGCGAAGCTCGATCCCGCGGCCTTCGGCTTTTCGGCGGAGCGCCGGCGCACCCGCGGCCTGCGCCGCGAGGAGGTGGCCCAGCGCGCCAACATCAGCACCACCTGGTACACCTGGCTGGAGCAGGGGCGCGGCGGAGCGCCGTCCGCCGACGTGCTGGAGCGCATCGCCCGCGCCCTGATGCTCACCGACGCCGAGCGCGAGCATCTTTTCCTCCTCGGCCTCAACCGCTTGCCGACGTTGCGCCATCCGGTGGGTGAGGCGGTCACGCCGCGCCTGCAGCGGGTGCTCGACGCGCTGAACCCCAGCCCTGCCCTGATCAAGACGGCGACCTGGGACGTCGTCGCCTGGAACCGCGCCGCCGCCGCGGTGCTGACCGACTACGGCGCCCTTCCGGCGGCCCGGCGCAACATTTTGCGGCTGATCTTCTGCGACCCGCGCGTGCGGGCCGCCCAGTTCGATTGGGAGGGCGTGGCGCGCTTCGTCGTCGGCGCCTTCCGCGCCGATGCGGCGCGCGCCGGCGCCGACGACGCTGTGAAGGTTCTGGTCGAGGATCTGTCGCGCCAGAGTCCGGAATTCGCCGCCCTGTGGACCGCGAACGACGTGAGCCATTTCGGGGAGGGCGTCAAACGCCTGCGCCACCCCACGCTGGGCACGCTGGAGCTGGAATATTCGGCCTTCGCCGTGGACGGGCGGCCGGACCTGACGATGCTCGTCTACAACCCGGCAACCCCGGACGACGCCGAGCGGGTGCGGGCGCTGCTGGCCTGACCCGTCACGGGCCGGCGGCGGACGCGGCGCGCCGGAAATCGACGTACCGGTAATCCAGCCCGTTCTCGGTCAGCAGCGGACCGCGCTCCGTCTCCACCCACTCCGGCCCCAGCGGCGGCATGACGGTGTCGCCCTCCACATCCTGTTCGACGCGGGTCAGATGGACGAGGTCGGCGAGCGGCAGGGTCTCGCGGAACAGTTCGGCGCCGCCGATCACCCCGACCTCCGGGACGCCACGGCCGCGGCACCAGTCCAGCGCCGCGTCGAGGCCGCCGAACCAGCGCGCCCCGTCCCGCTCGCCCGGTGGGACGCTGCGGCTGACCACGAGGTTGTCGCGGCCGGGCAGGGGCTTGCGGGGGAGGGACTCCCAGGTGCGCCGGCCCATCAGGACCGGCTTGCCCGTCGTCAGCTCCCGGAAGCGCTTCAGGTCGCCGGGCAGGGACCAGGGCAGGGTGCCGTCGCGGCCGATCACGCCGTTGCGCGCGGCGGCCACCACCAGACTGATGCGCATCCCAACCCCTTTTCCCGTCCCGTTCACCCCACCTTACGCCGCGCGGAGCTGCTGGAGGAAGCCCCCGACCTCCCGGTGCAGCGTGTCGAGCTGGTGGCCGAGCTGGCGCGACATCTCCAACACGTCGCGGGCGGTGGCGCCGCTCCGGGTCGCCGCACCGGTGACGCCGGTGATGTTGGCCGACACCTCCTGCGTGCCGCCCGCCGCTTCCTGGACGTTGCGGCTGATCTCGCGGGTCGCCGCCCCCTGCTCCTCGACCGCGGAGGCGATGGAGGTGGCGATCTCGTTCACCCGCAGGATCACCTGGGTCACGCCCTGGATCTCGCCGACCGCGTCTCCGGTCACCGTCTGGATGTTGGCGACCTGGGCGGCGATCTCCTCGGTGGCCTTGGCGGTCTGGTTGGCCAGCGCCTTGACCTCGCTCGCCACCACGGCGAAGCCCTTGCCGGCCTCGCCGGCGCGGGCCGCCTCGATGGTGGCGTTGAGCGCCAGCAGGTTGGTCTGGCTGGCGATGTCGTTGATGAGCTGGACGACCGCGCCGATCTTCTGCACCGCCTCGGCCAGCCCGCCGACCTTGCCGTTGGCCCGTCCGCTGAGGGTCACCGCCTCACCCGCGATGCGCGACGACTCGGCGACCTGACGGCTGATCTCCTGGATCGAGCCGGCCAGCTCCTCCGACGCCGCCGCCACGGTCTGCACGTTGGCGGAGGTCTGCTCCGTCGCCGCGGCGACCGAGGTCGCCAGCTCGTCGGTCTGGGCGGCGGCGCGACTCATCTCGGCCGCCCGCTCCTCCATCGTCGCCGCCGCGTCGGAGACGGTGCGGACAACGGCGCCGATGCTCTGCTCGAAGCTGGCGGCCAGCGCCAGCATGGCGCGGCGCTTCTCCTCCTCGGCGCGCTGGGCCGAGGCGGCCTGTTCGGCCTCCAGCCGCTGCTTGTCGCGGGCGTTGGTCTGGAAGACCAGCACGGCCTTGGCCATGGCGCCGATCTCGTCGCCGCGCTCCGCCTCCGGAAAGCGGGTGGACAGGTCGCCGTCGGCCAGCGAGCGCATCTTGGCGCCCAGCCCGCGCAGCACCCGGCTGATGTCGGTGCCGACCCAGGCGATCAGGCCGACGGCCGGCACCGCCAGCGCCAGGATGACGAAGGCCAGAGTCCGGAGCTGGTCCAGAAAGGCGGCGCGGATGTCGTCGATGAAGATGCCGGTGCCGATGAAGATGTTCCACGGCTCGAAGCCGCGGACATAGCCCAGCTTCACCGCCAGATCGTTGCCGCCGACCGTGCGCGGCCAGTCGTATTCCAGCAGGCCGTCGCCGGTGGCGCGGACCATGCGGATGAACTCCACGATCATGTGGACGCCGTTGGCCGACTTCAGCGGCTTGACGTCGGCGCCGATCAGCTTGGCGTTGACGTGGGCGAAGCCGTAGCCGTCCATCGTGTGGGCAAAGAGATACTCCTTGCCGCCGGCGTAGCGAATGCCGGCCACCGCGGCCTTGAAGCGCGCCTGCGCCTCCTCGCGGGTGATCTTGCCGGCTGCCGCGTCCGCCTCCAGCGTGGCGGCCAGGGTGACCCCGGTTTCCACGATGCTGTGCAGCGTGTCGAGCCGGTCGGCGTGCATTCGGCTGTAATTGAGATAAAGGCCGGCGCCAGCGATGGCGAAGGATGCGACCGAAGCCGCGACGACGAGCGCCCACAGCTTGGCCCGGATGGAAAGCTTCGTGAGGGTCATGGGATGTCTGCCTGAAACTGTCTGCCCTGTCCCGCGTCTCGGCAAGCGGCGGTTGTTTGCCCTTGTCTTTGCCGAGACTCCAAGAATGATCGACAGTCACAGGAAACTTATAAACGGATGTATAAAAATACGGGGCGCGCCGGGGACTGGGCGCCTTTGTCACACCACGTTTCCGGGTATTCCTGCGGTCAGGCCAGAAGAGCCCCCAGAACGGCGTTCAACCGCTGCCGCCCCTCGTGCGTGGCGCGCAACGTGTCCTTGCCGACCTCCAGGAAACCGCCGGCCACCAGACGCTCCAGCGCGGCTGGATCGACCAGCCCGTCGAGATCGCGGCCGGTCTCCTCGACCAGCCGGGCGCGGGCCACCCCCTCGCGCAGGCGCAGCCCCATCATCAGCAGCTCCGACCCACGCGACTCGCGGGCGACCGGCTCGGGCGCGGCGGCGCCATGGCCGTCGCGCTCCACCCGCTCCAGCCAGATTTCCGGGGCGCGGTGGGCGCGGGTGGCGACTTTCTCGCCGTCCAGCGTCAGCCGGCCGTGGGCGCCGGGACCGACGCCGACGTAATCGCCATAGCGCCAGTAGGTCAGGTTGTGGCGGCTCTCCTCGCCGGGGCGGGCGTGGTTGGAGATCTCGTAGGCGGGCAGCCCGGCGCGGTCGAGCAGGCTCTGCGTCGCCTCGTAGAGGTCGCCGGCCAGATCCTCGTCCGGCAGCACCAGATCGCCCCGCGCGTGCAGAGGGAAGAAGGCCGTGCCCTCCTCGATGGTCAGCTGGTAGACCGACAGGTGGCCGACCGCGTGGTCGAGCGCTTGGGTCAGCTCCGCCTCCCAGGCCGCGACGGATTGGCCGGGGCGGGCGTAGATCAGGTCGAAGCTGAAGCGGGGGAAGGTCCGGGCGGCCAGCGCGATGGCGCCGGTCGCCTCGGCCGCGCTGTGCTGGCGGCCGAGGAACTTCAGCGCGGCGTCGTCCAGCGCCTGGATGCCCATCGACAGCCGATTGACCCCGGCGGCGTGGAAGGCGCGGAACTTGTCCGCCTCGACCGAAGTCGGGTTGGCCTCCAGCGACACTTCCAGGTCGTCGCCCACCGTCCAGCGGGCGGCGATGCGCTCCAGCACGGCGCCGACCGTCGTCGGCTCCATCAGCGACGGCGTGCCGCCCCCGAAGAAGACCGAGGTGACCCGGCGGCCGGGCGTTGCGTCCGCGTAATGATCCAGCTCCCGCACCAGCGCGGCGCGCCAGCGGTCATGCTCGACCCGGTCGCGGACGTGGCTGTTGAAGTCGCAGTACGGGCACTTCGCCTTGCAGAAGGGCCAGTGGATGTAGATCCCGAAGCCCGGATCGGGTTTCACTTGAAGCATCGCTCCACAAGCTGGCGGAAGGCGTCGGCCCGGTGGCTCATCTCATGCTTCCGGGCCGGGTCCATCTCGCCGAAGGTGATGTCGTAACCGTCCGGCTTGAACATCGGATCGTAACCGAAACCATGCGCGCCGCGCGGCGGCCAGACCAGCGTGCCGGGGCAGCGGCCCTCGACCGTCTCGACATGGCCGTCCGGCCAGGCGAGCGACAGGGCGCAGACGAACCAGGCGCGGCGGTCGCTCTGGCCCTTAAGCCCGTCCTCGACCTTGCCCATGGCCATCTGGAAGTCCTTGTCCGGACCGGCCCAGCGGGCGGAGTAGATGCCGGGGTCGCCGTTCAGCGCCGGCACCACCATCCCGCTGTCGTCGGCCAGCGCGACATGCCCCGCCTTGGCGGCGGCCAGGGCCTTCAGCTCGGCGTTCGCAATGAAGGTGGTGCCCGTCTCCTCCGGCTCCGGCAGGCCAAGCTCGCCCGCGGACACAAAGGAGGCGGCGTAGGGGCCGAGCAGCGCCGCGATCTCGCGGACCTTGCCCTTGTTGTGGCTGGCGATCACCAGCGTGCCGCCCGTGAAGCGGCGGGGAGGCGTGGTCATGGGGAGTTCCTTCGATGTGGACTGTTGCCCCCACCCCGACCCTCCCCCGCTTCGCGGGAGAGGGGGCCTGTTCCCCTCCACCGCCGGCGGCGGGGGAGGGTGCCCGCGAAGCGGGAGGGTGGGGGCAATGCGCAGCCGCGCCTTTACTTCACCGCGATCGCCGCCTTCTGCAAGGCCACCAGCTCATCGATGCCCTTGCGGGCGAGCGCCAGCAGTTCCATGAACTGCGGCTCGCTGAAGGGGCGCTCCTCGGCGGTGCCCTGCACCTCGACGATGCCGCCCTGGCCGGTCAGCACGAAGTTGGCGTCGGCCTGCGCCGTCGAATCCTCGGCGTAGTCGAGGTCCAGCACGCTGGTGTTCTTGTAGATGCCGCAGGAGACGGCGGCCACATGGTCGGTCAGCGGCATGGTCTTGAGCGCGCCGATCTGCATCAGATGCTGGAAGGCCAGATGCAGGGCGACGAAGCTGCCGGTGATGGCGGCGGTGCGGGTGCCGCCGTCGGCCTGGATGACGTCGCAGTCGATCTTGATCTGCTTCTCGCCCATGGCGGCGCGGTCGGTGACGGCGCGCAGCGCGCGGCCGATCAGGCGCTGGATCTCCTGGGTGCGGCCCGACTGCTTGCCCTTGGCGGCCTCGCGGTCGGTGCGGCTGTGGGTGGAGCGCGGCAGCATGCCGTATTCGGCGGTGACCCAGCCGAGGCCGGTGTTCTTCAGGAAGCGGGGAACGCCCTCGTCCACGCTGGCGGTGCACAGGACGTGCGTGTCGCCGAACCGCACCAGGCAGGACCCCTCGGCGTGCTTGCTGAAATGGGGCTCAAGGGAAATGGTGCGCAACTGGTCGTGGGCGCGGCCGGAGGGACGCATCGGGCATGATCCGCGAATCTGTTGAAATCGGCGGCAAGCTAGCGTCCGCCGCCCCCGCCGTCCAGCGCGCAACCGGGGCGCACGTTGATTCGGCGGGGACACCTGCCTAAATTCGGGACGCCCCTTTCGCAACCCACCCGCACCGTCCGGTCCCCGCCCCACCATGATCACCGAGCTGAACCAACGGTCCCGCGAGATCTTCCGGCTGATCGTCGACGCCTATGTGGCGACCGGCGAGCCGGTGGGCTCGCGCACGATCTCGCGGAGGCTCGGCATGGCCCTGTCGCCCGCGACCATCCGCAACGTCATGGCCGACCTGGAGGAGCAGGGGTTGCTCTACGCCCCCCACACCTCCGCCGGCCGCATCCCGACCGAGGCGGGTCTGCGCCTGTTCGTCAACGGCCTGCTGGAGATCGGCAGCCTGAGCGAGGACGAGCGCGGCTCCATCGAGGCGAAATGCGCCTCCTCCGGGCGGTCGCTGCAGGACGTGCTGGGCGAGGCCTCCACCCTGCTGTCGGGCCTGTCGCACTGCGCCGGGCTGGTGGTGGCGCCGAAGACCGACCGGCCGCTGAAGCACATCGAGTTCGTCTCGCTGGCCCCCGGCCGGGCGCTGGTCGTTCTGGTCAACGAGGACGGGCTGGTCGAGAACCGCGTCATCGAGGTTCCGGTCGGCGTGCCCGCCGCGACGCTGCAGATGGTCTCCAACTTCCTCAGCGCCAAGCTGGTCGGCCGCACGCTGGACGAGGCGCGTCAGGCCGTGCTGCGCGAGATCGAGGACCAGAAGACCGAGCTGGACGAATTGTCGCAGCGCGTGGTCTCCGCCGGTCTCGCCACCTGGGCGGGCAGCGGCGGGCAGAGCAGCGGCCAGCTCATCGTGCGCGGTCAGGCGAAGCTGCTGGAGGACGTCACCGCCCTGTCGGACCTGGAGCGCGTGCGCGCTCTGTTCGAGGCGCTGGAGACCAAGGAGACCATGCTGCGCCTGCTCGACGCCACCGGCAAGGGCGACGGGGTGCAGATCTTCATCGGCGCGGAGAACGTGCTGTTCGGCCATTCCGGCTGTTCGCTGATCATCTCGCCGTTCCAGAACAGCCGCGAGCAGGTGATCGGCGCCATCGGCGTGATCGGCCCGACCCGCATCAATTATGCCCGGATCATCCCGCTTGTGGATTATACAGCCAAGGTCATCAGCCGCCTTGTCGGGTGACGCCCTGTCGTGTGACGACCTTGGCAACGCTTCACCCATCCCCCATCAGACGACGACCCAAGACGACAACGAGAGAGCCATGAGCGAAGAGCAGAACAAGCCCGCCGAAACCGAGGTGGAGCAGACCGAAGCCGTCCAGGACAAGGCCGCCCAGGAGAAGGCCGCCCAGGACAAGGCCACGGACGCCGGCGCCGGGGATCGCGTGGCCCAGCTTGAGGCCGAGGTCGCCAGCCTGAAGGACCAGCTGCTGCGCCAGATGGCCGAGGTGGAGAACACCCGCCGCCGCGCCCAGCGCGACCGCGAGGACGCCAGCAAGTTCGCCGTGTCGAGCTTCGCCAAGGAGCTGGTGACGGTGGCCGACAACCTGCGCCGCGCGCTGGAGGCCGTCCCCGCCGAGGGCCGCGAGAACGACGATGTGCTGAAAAGCCTCTCCGTCGGCGTCGAGGCGACGGAGCGCCAGCTCATCTCCGCCTTCGAGCGCGCGGGCATCAAGAAGATCGACCCGACCGGCGAGCTGTTCGACCCGAACTTCCATCAGGTGATGTTCGAGATCGACAACACCGGCAAGCCCGCCGGCACCGTCGTGCAGGTGCTCCAGCCCGGCTACACCATCCACGGCCGCCTGCTGCGCGAAGCCATGGTGGGCGTCGCCAAGGCCGGTCCTCACGACCTGGGCGGCCAGCACGTCGATACCAAAGCCTGACCGTTCTTCGGAACGGCAGGCGGCACGTCTCTTGCGGCGGCGCGGCGGCATGGTCCGTTGCGCCGCTTTTTTTCGTCCCATCGTCCTCAAGGGGGCAGGGATGCGCGCGGTCCCCCGCTCACCGAAGGGCTTGCGCCGGGCGGGACCTTCGCCTATTCGCATCGCAACCCCGGTTCGCGTCGGGGATCCTCGCGGCGCCCGGTGAATTGTCCGTTCGGGGCGCCCGCTCATTCAGGGAACCGGACCCGTGGCCAAGACCATCCTGACCGTCGACGATTCCAAGACCATCCGCGACATGGTCGCCTTCACGCTGCGCAACGCCGGCTATGGCGTCACCGAGGCGGTGGACGGCACCGCCGGTCTGGCGGAGGTCAACCGGCAGAAGTTCGACTGCATCATCACCGATCTGAACATGCCGGGCATGGACGGTCTGGCCCTGACCCGGGCCATCCGCGGCAGCGCGCTCAACCGCGCCACCCCCGTCCTGCTGCTGACCACCGAGGCGGATCCCGCCAAGAAGACCGCCGGCCGCGAGGCCGGGGCCACCGGCTGGCTGGTCAAGCCCTTCAACCCGGACAAGCTGGTCGAGACCGTGAAGAAGGTCTGCCCCTGACCAGCACCCGGGGGTCACCGCACCAGCACGACGGCGGCGCTGCGCGTCCGCTCGACCGCCTGGGCCATCTGGGACACCGCGGTGGAGATGCCGGCGATGTTGGCGGAGGCCGTCTGCACGGAGGTCGCGGCGCTCTGCATGTTGCCGGACACGCTCTGGGTCACGCTGTTCTGTTCCTCGACGGCGGAGGCGGTGGCGGTGACGAAGGAGCGCACGGTCTCGATGCCCCCGCGGATGCCGTCCAGCGCTCCGGCCACCTCGGCGGAGGTCGTCTGGATCAGATCGATCTCGCGGGTGATCTGCTCGGTGGCCTTGGCCGCCTGGTTGGCGAGGTTCTTGACCTCCGACGCCACGACGGCGAAGCCCTTGCCCGCCTCGCCGGCACGCGCCGCCTCGATGGTGGCGTTCAGCGCCAGGAGGTTGATCTGGCTGGCGATGTTCTGGATCAGCCCGACGATGCTGTTCATCGACTGGGCGGCGTCGGTGAGGCGTCCGGCGTTGGCGCCGACCGCATTCGCCTTGTCGTAGACGCTGTCGGCGGCGGTGCGCGAATTCGCCATGCTCTGCGAGATTTCGGCGATGGAGGCGGCCAGTTCCTCGGCGCTGGCGGCGACCGTCTGCACGTTGGCCGAGGTCTGCTCGGCGGCGAGCGCCGCGGACCGCACCTCGGACGACGACTGCGCCATCGCCTGGTCGATCTCGCCGAAATTCTGGTCGAGGAGAACCTTGAGATCCCGCAGCAGGTTCATCTGGTTGGTGATGTCGGTAGCGAACTTGACGATCTTCACCACCTTGCCGTGTTCATCGAAGATCGGGTTGTAGGATCCCTCGATCCAGACCACCTTTCCTTGCTTGCCGATCCGGCGGTATTGGCCCGACCGGTACGTGCCGCGCCGCAGGTCGTCCCAGAAGGCGTTGTATTCCGCGCTCGCCTTGTGCTCGGCGTCGATGAACAGGCTGTGATGCTTGCCCTTGATCTCGTCCAGATGGAAACCGAACGCCGTCAGGAAGTTTTCGTTGGCGGTCCTGACGGTGCCGTCGGTGTCGAACTCGATGACCGCCTGGGAGCGGTGGATGGCCGCGACCTGGGCGGCGTAGTCAAGGTTCAGAAGGCGCTCCTTGGCGTCGGCCCACTCCACGACGAAGCCGATGCGCTGCCCGTCCTTCATCAGCGGGGAGACCAACAGGTCGAACTGGTGAGCGCCGACCCGGATGGTGGCGTTGTGCGGGCGCGTCAGAGCGCCCAGCATGCGCTGCTGATGGACCGGGTTCTTGTGGAAGACGTCGATCTTGCTGCCGACCAACGTGTCGACGTTGAAGTTCGGCAATTCCTTGCGCAGGTCTGCTTCGGCTTCGCGAAGAAAGGAAGCGACGGATGGATTGATGTAAGTGATCTTCAGATCATTATCAGCAATCATAATATTGGCGCGAACAGTGTCCAGCGCCGTTGTCTTGTTAATAATCTTGTAATCTTTCCGAAGCATGCCGAGCATGGCCAGACCCCATGGTTTTCATTGATGGGGCATATTGACACAGTAAAAGTGGAAGTCCACAGGTCGGAAAAAATAACATTAAAATTATTACCCAAGATTTAAAAAATTTCATTACCAAAGAAACTCTTTTCGGCCATAAGACGCGTCATATGAGAAACATTTTTTGGCATAAACGGCTCGATTGTCCCTACATATTTTAAGGATAGTCGAGATATGACATCACCTTATTCTTTAAATAGGAGAAACGGCACGGGAAAGGCGACGCCGATCCCTTTCGCCATAGGCGGTGGGTGCGTCGGCCTATTCCGTGATCGAGCCGCTGTTCCCGCCCGGCGCTCGTGGAAAGAGGAACTCGCCCGCCGGGTCGTGGGCGGCAAAGCGCCGTTGCGCGGTGGCGCGGTTGGCGACGGCGTAGCAGTAGACGCAGCCGTGCGGGCAGGTGTCGTACTCCCCGATGTCGCGGCTTTCCGCGCACAGGCAGCCCGGCCGGTTGCCCTTCGTCCGGGCGCCGATGGCCTGCCCGACGACGTCGGACAGCCGCTGCGCGTCGATGCAGCGGGCCGGCGCCGTGCCGGCGACGCCGGCCAGCTCCGGCTGGGTGCACAGCGTCAGCGCCATGCCGTGTTCGGCGGCGATGCCGGCGAAGTCGGCCAGCAGGGTGCGCTTCTCCTCCGCGTCCGGGTCGTGCCAGGGCACGCCGGCGGCGTCGAGGTTGCGCGCCGTCTTGCGGTAGGGCTGGAGGAAGGACACCACCACCTCGTCGGTCAGGCCGCGCATCCGCCCGGCCAGCCGGGCGAAGGTCTCGCGGTGCCAGGACGGCGGCGTTGCGTCTGCCGTCACGATGGGGTCATAGCGCCAGACGGCGGCGCGCGGCCCCCAGCGGTCGCGCAGCCGGGCCATGTGCTCCACCGCGCGCTCCGCGTCGGGGACGGAGCGCTCCAGCGCGGCGGGCAGGCCGGTGACGCTGTACTGGACGACGAAGGGAAAACCGCGTTCCGACACCTCCTCCAGCGCCGGCAGGAAGGGTCCGAGATTCTTGGTCCAGAAGACGAAGCCCTCGACCTCCGCGCGGGTCAGGCCGATGCGGTGGGTTTGGCCGCCGTAGGGGTTGACCATGCGGCAGTATCCGGCCTCCAGCCGGTTCAGGAACCAGCGCCCGTAGAAGGCGGGGATGTCCGTCTTGTAGCTGGCGGAAATGATCATCGCCGAACCATGGTGGCTCGGCGGACTGCGATCAAGGCTGGATTCGCCGGCGCTTCGGCCTAAAGTGCCGGCACAGGATCAGGGGCACAGGATCAGCGGAGGATGCCGTGACGGGCGCACAGGACGGCCAAGGTTTGGGCCACAGCGTGGAATGGGAAGGGGTGGTGCGGTTCCGGCTGCCGGACGGTTGGCGCCCGGAGGTCGAGGAGCACGAGGGCCACGCCGTGGCGGCCTTCCACCCGCCGGCCCCGGCGGGGGGCGTGCTGCGGCTGGTCACCGACCGGGTGGCGCCCAAGGACGGGCCGGACGGTGCGGTGGCGGTGCTGCGCGAGATGGCGCTGCGCTTCGTGCGTCCCGACGACCCGCGGGCCAGCGATCGGATCGTCGAGCCCTGGGGCGACGACGGCGTGCTCGCCCAGGCGGTGATGATGACCGAGGAGGACGGCGGCACCGACGCCCATTACCTGTGGCTGGTCGGGGCGGAGCGCGACGGCAAGGCCGCGGCGGCCATGTTCAGCTACCGCCTGCCCATGGTCATGGACGGCGACGAGTCCTGCGCCGACACGCTGGCCCTGCTCGACGGGGCGATCCGCGCGGCGGAGATTCTGTAAGGCTCGGCGGGACACGCTCCGCACACAGGAAAGCCGCCCCGTCGAGGGCGGCTTTTTTCTTTTCCGGCTCATTTGCCGGTCCGGTTCCTTTGCCGTTGCAGGTCTTTTCCCGGTCCGGTTCTTCCGGTGGTCAGCAGTGGCCGGCGCCGCCGGACATCAGGGCCTTCAACTGCGCCGCCTTCGGATCGAAGGCCATGGCCGCCTCCTCCGCCGCCAGGGCGGCCAGGCTGATGAAGCGCGCCAGATCGTCCAGGTCGCACTTCGTCGCGTCGTCCATAAGGCTGTCGAGGCAGGACTTGATGGCCAGAGCCATGTCGCGCCGTTCATCCATCATCTTGATCCCCCTATGGAATGCTGCACACGGTCCCGCTTCGGAAAGCCATGCCTGCGAGCGCGAGCGGCCCCCTGACCAGGAGGGATATATCATGTTTCCTTCGATTCTCCACTATTAGAATCTTCGGACAACAAAGAAACAAGGCAACCGGCAATTGATTGTGCACTGAAATGCACACCATTACTTGTTAATGAAAAGTTAACATGGCTGGGTTGCGGGGGTTTTGCTTGTGTTAAAGCTCTGTAACAGAGTGCTTTCGGCCCGGCACGGGGATGAAGGGGGGCCGTTGCACGCCTTATGCTTCTGAATACCCCGGTATTCACTTGCGACGCGAAGCCGCAGGCGCGACGATATGTCCCGGTGTGCACGTCACCTTTTGGTCTTTTGACGGTTGGCGGAATGACCAGGACGTTGCAGCCCGAAACGCACCTGCCTATATCTCCGGCGACAGACGTTAATCCACCCAACCGTTCCACCGACCCCAAGGGGATCGCGGCGGTGCCGGACCAAACGGGCCGCCACGCATCTGCCGAACAACAGAGGCTGAACATGAGCAAAGTCATTGGCATCGACCTCGGCACCACGAACTCCTGCGTGGCCGTCATGGAAGGCTCCAGCGCCAAGGTGATCGAGAACGCCGAAGGCACGCGCACCACGCCCTCCATGGTCGCCTTCGCGCAGAACGCGGAGCGTCTGGTCGGCCAGCCGGCCAAGCGTCAGGCGGTGACGAACCCCGAGAACACCCTCTTCGCGATCAAGCGTCTGATCGGCCGTCGCTACGACGATCCGCTGACCAAGAAGGACCAGGGCCTCGTCCCCTACAAGATCATTCCCGGCGACAACGGCGACGCCTGGGTGGAGGCCGTCGGCAAGAAGTACAGCCCGTCGCAGATCAGCGCCTTCATCCTGCAGAAGATGAAGGAGACGGCGGAGAACTATCTGGGCGAGAAGGTGACCCAGGCGGTCATCACCGTCCCGGCCTACTTCAACGACAGCCAGCGCCAGGCGACCAAGGACGCCGGCAAGATCGCCGGCCTGGAAGTGCTGCGCATCATCAACGAGCCGACGGCGGCCGCTCTGGCCTACGGCATGGAGAAGAAGGGCGCCGGCACCATCGCCGTGTACGACCTGGGCGGCGGCACCTTCGACGTGTCCGTTCTGGAGATCGGCGACGGCGTGTTCGAGGTGAAGTCGACCAACGGCGACACCTTCCTCGGCGGTGAGGACTTCGACGCTCGCATCATCGACTACCTCGCCGACGAGTTCCAGAAGGAGCAGGGCATCGACCTGCGCAAGGACCGTCTGGCCCTGCAGCGCCTGAAGGAAGCCGCCGAGAAGGCGAAGATCGAGCTGTCCTCGGCCATGCAGACCGAGGTCAACCTGCCCTTCATCACCGCCGACCAGTCCGGCCCGAAGCACCTGAACGTCAAGCTGACCCGCGCCAAGCTGGAAGCCCTGGTCGACGAGCTGGTCGCCCGCACGATCGAGCCCTGCAAGGCCGCTCTGCGCGACGCCGGCCTGAAGGCCAACGAGATCGACGAGGTGATCCTGGTCGGCGGCATGACCCGCATGCCCAAGGTCATCGAGGCGGTGAAGCAGTTCTTCGGCCGTGAGCCGCACCGCGGCGTGAACCCGGACGAGGTGGTCGCCATCGGCGCCGCCATCCAGGGCGGCGTGCTGAAGGGCGAGGTCAAGGACGTCCTGCTGCTCGACGTCACCCCGCTCAGCCTGGGCATCGAGACGCTGGGCGGCGTGTTCACCCGCCTGATCGACCGCAACACGACGATCCCGACCAAGAAGTCCCAGACCTTCTCGACCGCCGAGGACAACCAGAACGCGGTGACCATCCGCGTCTTCCAGGGCGAGCGCGAGATGGCCGCGGACAACAAGATGCTCGGCCAGTTCGACCTCGTCGGCATCCCGCCGGCCCCGCGCGGCGTGCCGCAGGTCGAGGTGACCTTCGACATCGACGCCAACGGCATCGTCAGCGTCACGGCGAAGGACAAGGCCACCGGCAAGGAGCAGCAGATCCGCATCCAGGCGTCGGGCGGCCTGTCGGACGCCGACATCAACAAGATGGTCAAGGACGCCGAGGCCCACGCCGCCGACGACAAGAAGCGGCGCGAGCTGGTGGACGCCCGCAACCACGCGGACGCCCTGATCCACACCACCGAGCGGACGATCAAGGAGAACGGCGACAAGATCCCGGCCGCCGACAAGACCGCCGCCGAGGCCGCCGTGGCCGAGCTGAAGTCGGTGCTGGACGGCGAGGATCTGGAGGCCGTGAAGGCGAAGACCGAGGCGCTGGCCCAGGTGTCGATGAAGCTGGGCGAGGCCATGTACAAGGCTGGCCAGGGCGAGGCCCCGGGCGCCGGTGCCGCCGGTGCGGCGGGCGCCGCCCCGAACGAGCCGGGCGTGGTCGACGCCGACTTCGAGGAAGTGGACGACGACAAGAAGAAGTCGGCGTAAGCGTTCGGAACCGGAGGCAATTGTCGGGCTGCCGTCGGACAGCCGCCCGTTGCCTCCGGTGTCACAGCCGGGAGAACCCGGCGCCATGCAGTATCGTCCGGCCCGTCATCCGTCCTGCGGTGGCGGGCCGGAGATATGATTGGTCTGTTGAATGTGAAGGCGGTCGGGGCCCATGGCGAAACAGGACTATTACGAGCTGCTCGGGGTGGCGAAGGGCGCCAGCGCGGACGAGATCAAAAAAGCGTACCGCAAGATGGCGATGCAGTATCACCCGGACCGCAATCAGGGTGACAAGGACGCCGAGCACAAGTTCAAGGAAATCAGCGAAGCCTACGACGTCCTGAAGGACGAGCAGAAGCGCGCGGCCTACGACCGCTTCGGCCATGGCGCCTTCGAGAACGGGCGCGGCGGGGCCGGCGGCGGCTTTGGCGGCTTCGATTTCGGTGGCGGCGGCGGCGGCTTCGCCGACATCTTCGACGAGATGTTCGGGGAGTTCATGGGCGGGCGCCGCGGCGGCGGCGGCGCGTCGGGCCGCGGCCAGGACCTGCGCTACAATCTGGAGATCGGGCTGGAGGAGGCCTTCAAGGGCACCACGGCCAACGTCCGCGTCCCCTCCACCGTCGCCTGCGAGTCCTGCAGCGGCTCCGGCGCGGCGGCGGGGACCCAGCCGGTCACCTGCCCGACCTGCCAGGGCCACGGCAAGGTGCGCGCCCAGCAGGGCTTCTTCACCATCGAGCGCACCTGCCCGGCCTGCCACGGCCAGGGCCGCGTCATCAAGGACCCTTGCAAGAGCTGCGGCGGCGCCGGGCGCCTGCGCAAGGAAAAGACCCTTCAGGTCAACATCCCCGCGGGCGTCGAGGACGGCACGCGCATCCGTCTGGCCGGCGAGGGCGAGGCGGGCTTGCGCGGCGCGCCGCCGGGCGACCTCTACATCTTCCTGGCCATCGCGCCGCACCCGATCTTCCAGCGCGACGGCGCCAACATCCACTGCCGGGTGCCGATCCCGATGACCACCGCGGCGCTGGGCGGCACGGTGGAGGTGCCGACCATCGAGGGGAGCCGCACCAAGGTGACGGTCCCGCCGGGCACCCAGTCCGGCCACCAGTTCCGCATCAAGGGCAAGGGCATGTCGGTGCTGCGCAGCCAGCAGCGCGGCGACATGTACATCCAGGCCGTCGTCGAGACTCCGGTCAACCTGACCAAGAAGCAGCAGGAGCTTCTGCGCGAGTTCGACACCGCCGGCAAGGAAGGCTCCCACCCGCAGTCCGAAGGCTTCTTCGCCAAGGTGAAGGAGCTGTGGGAAGACCTGAAGGACTGACCGTCTTTCCTTCGTTCCGACCCGTGAAAAAGGCCCGGCCCGCCGCCGGGCCTTTTTTCGTGGGCACCGCGTGCTTTTGCCCCAGTGGTATGACCAGTTCGGCGTTGACAGCGGTGGGACTCGGGGACGACTGTCCCCGAAAACCACGGACCTATGCGTCGATGCCACAGGCCGCACGGCATACGCACGTATCCTGGACATCACGGCGATTGACGTTGCCGATGGGGGGCATCGCGTGTATCAACAAGCGCTTAATCTCCTCAGACGGTTCGCGGAGAGGGCATTCCAGGCGGTGAGCGGCGATCTCTCCTTCGAGCAGTTGCGCGACCTGATGCATCCGGGCGGACACACCCCGATCATCCAGCGTCGCCGGGCCGTGCTGATCCATTCCCGTGTCCGCATGGTCGCCGCGGTGTTCGCCGTGCTGACGCCGCTGTGGATCGTCATCGACGTCTTCATCTTCCCCTGGCCTCTGTGGGGCTATCTGGCCGGCCTGCGGCTGGTGTCCAGCTTCGCCTTCGGCGCGCTGGCGCTCGGCTACCGGATCTGCGACGACATGGGCAGCGCGTGGCGGGGGCTGGCCCTGCTGCTGGCCGTGCCGACGATCTTCTTCCTCGCCTCGCACCCCATGCTGAACGAGGACATGATCGCGGGAAGCGCGCTGGCGGTGGCCGCCGGCTACGCCTTCCTGCCCTTCGTGATGGTGGCGGGGCTCAGCGTCTTTCCGCTGACCGCCCTGGAGGGGCTGGCCTTCGCGACGCCGATGCTGGCGGCGCACATGCTGGCCGGGGTCTACGGCTCGCTGGTCTTCCCGTTCCCCTCCTATCTGGGCGCCCTGTGGCTGCTGGTGCTCATCATGGTGGTGGCGACGCTGGCGGCGATGAGCCAGCTGCACTTCATGATGGCCCTGGTCGATCAGGCGTCGCACGATGGGCTGACCGGCGCATTCTCCCGCCGCATCGGCGAAGAGCTTCTGCGGCTGCAGTTCGCCCACGCCCAACGCTCGGATCACCCGCTTTCGGTGATCTTCTTCGATCTGGACAACTTCAAGTCGATCAACGACCGCTTCGGCCACGACCAGGGCGATAAGCAGCTCGGGCGGTCGGCGGAGGCGATCCGGGCCATGCTGCGCCAGTCCGACGTGCTGGTGCGCTGGGGCGGCGAGGAGTTCGTGGTCATCATGCCCAACACCTCCCGCGAGGGCGCGCTGACCGCGGTGGAGCGGCTGCACGCGCGGGGGCTGGGCAAGCGCCCGGACGGAGTTCCCCAGACCGCCAGTGTCGGACTCGCCGAATACCTTCACGACCGCCCGCTGGACTGGGAACGGCTGGTCGATCTGGCCGACCAGCGCATGTACGCGGCCAAGCAGTCCGGCAAGAACCGGATCGTCGCCGACGACCGGGTCCCCGAACCGGCCTGACGCTCTGAAACAGCCGGGGCGTTCCCGCTACGCCTCCGGCCCGCCGCGCTCCAGGACCGCGACGAAGGCGTCGACGACGCGCGGGTCGAAATGCCGGCCCGACTCGGCGCGGATCAGATCGACCACCGCCGCCAGTTCCCACGCCTCCTTGTACGGGCGGCGGTGCAGCAGGGCGTCGTAGACGTCGGCGACCGCCACGATGCGGCCCGACAGCGGGATGGCGTCGCCCGCCAGCCCACGGGGATAGCCGGTGCCGTCGAACTTCTCGTGGTGGCTCTCGGCGATCTCCGCCCCCATCGTCAGGTAGTTGCGCCCGCCGACCGGGCCGGAGGCGTCGCGCAGGATGCTCCCGCCGATGGTGGCGTGTTCGCGCATCTGGGTGATTTCCTCGGGGTCCAGCTTGCCGGGCTTGCGCAGGATCCGGTCGGGGATGGCGACCTTGCCGACGTCGTGCAGCATGCTGGCCAACCCGATCAATTCGCAGAACAGGTCGTCGGCGTCGTCGCCACAGGTGCCCCGCGTCTGGAGTTCCCGTGCGATGGCGGTGGCCCAGCGGCCGATGCGCCGGACATGCTCCCCGGTGACCTCGTCCTTGTATTCGGCCAGCTTGCCCAGGGCGTGCACCGTCGCGACCTGGGCGAGGCGGAGCTGCTCGTAGAGGGACACGTTGTCGAACCCGACCGACATCCGGGAGCAGAAGATCTCCACCAATCGCCGCTCGACCTCGGGCAGGCCGCCGTGTCCGCCGATGAACAGCGCGGCGGGACCGGGGCGCTGGGTCTGGAACAGCGCGACGCTGTGGTCGTCGCGGTGCAGGCTGCGGCCCCGGGCGAGGGCGGCGGCGATGTCGGCGCAGGACGCGCCGGGCAGCACGGCGCTGACCGGCCGGCCGACGGCGTCGGCGAAGACGCCGGTTCCGCACAGCACCTCCGCCTCCCGGGGCGGGCGATCCGGAGGCGCGCCATCCGGGGTCGCGCTGTGCGGCACGGCGCACAGGAAGGCGCCGGCCGCCCGCGGCAGCAGGGCGGCGACCCGCTCCACCACGCCGACGGCGAAACGGTCCATGCGGCGCTGCTCGAACAGGGTGCCGGCGGCGTCGACGATCGTCTCCAGCCCCTGACGGTTGCGCTCGATGGCATCGATGTGCTGGTAGGAGCGCAGGGCGGCCACCGTCGTGGTGAACAGCTTCTGGGCGGTCAGCTCGCTCTTGGCCTTGTAGTCGTTGATGTCGTAGCTGACGATCACCTGCCGTTCCGGCGCCTGGCCGGGCTGGCCGGTGCGCAGGATGATGCGGACCCGCCGGTTGCCCAGCACTTCCCGGATGTGGTGGACCAGCCGCAGCCCGGCGTCCTCCGTCTCCATCACCACGTCCAGGAGGACGGCGGCGATGTCGGGATGATCGTTCAGGATCGCCCGCGCCTCGCCCCCCGAATGGGCGGACAGGAAGTGCAGGCGGCGCCCGTCGAAGGTCACATCGTTCAACACGACGCGGGTGATCGCGTGCACCTCCGGGTCATCGTCGACGATCAGCAGCTTCCAGGGTGCGGCGGGGCGCGACGGGGCGGACGACGGGTCCGGAGCATCCTCGTCGGCGAACAGCAACTCGTCGTCCTCGTCCTGGCCCCAGCCCTGGATGTCCGACATCGCCGCTCCCCGCCCCGCTTTGCCAAAGCTGCATGGCTACAATTCGATTCTCTTTTTCAACGTTTGTCGCGGTTCGTGTCAACCGCTCTGGTGTGCCGTTGCGCACGACTGCCGGCGGAGGACGGCTGCGGCGCGTTGTCCTCCTCCGTTCCGGCTACCGCAAAAGCGTCCGCCCCGGCGCGTGTGGAGGGGTTGCGGCCCGCTCCGAACGGGGGATCATCGGAAGAAAGGCACGAGGCTGACAACGACGAAAACGACGGGGGCAAGCCATGATTCCGGACGCTTGGGACATCGAGCTGCGCGAGGGGGCCATCGGGGTGGCCCGCCATCTGATCGAGACCGGCTGCGTCCGGTACGACCCGGACCATCTCTGCCGCCACGGCTCGGGGCTGGTCAGCCCGGTCCATCTGGAAGGGCGGCGGCTGCTCTCCTACCCCGCGGTGCGCGACGAGGTGCTGGATTTCGCGCTGCGGATGATCGGGCAGGAGATCGGCGACGGCGAGTTGGACGCCATCGCCGCCGCCGAGGGGGCCGGCGTGCCCTGGGCCGCGCTGATCGCCGACCGGATGAGCCTCCCCCTCGTCTTCGTTCGCAAGGATGCGCCGGAGGGGCAGCAGGACTACAAGCACCGGATCGAAGGCCGGGTCGAGCCGGGCTGGCGCGTGCTGCTGGTCGAGCAGATCGCCGCGGACGGCCACCGCAAGGCCCGCTTCGCCCAGCCGCTGAAGGAGGCGGGCTGCGACGTGCGCGACCTGTTCGTGCTGTTCCAGTACGGGATCTTCGACGAGATCCAGGAGCATCTGGCCCCGTTGGGCATCACGATGCACGCTCTGGCGACCTGGTGGGACGTGCTGGAGGTGGCGAACCGCGGCCATTACCTGGATGGGCAGGCGCAGGGCGAAATCCACGCCTTCCTGCACGATCCCAAGCGCTGGACCGCGGAGCATCAGGGCAGCCGGAAGAGCGAGAAGGCGGCCTGAGGCAGAGCGTGCCCCTCTCCCACGCCAAGCGGGAGAGGGGGAAACCCTCACTGCCCGGCGATGCGGACCCATTGATGGCCGGCGCGGGCGGTCTCGCCACGGCGGGCGGCCAGGACGGCGGCGGCGTAGGGCACCGCCAGCAGAAGCTGGAGCCCGGCCCAGGACAGCGCCTCCCAGTTCGGGCTGGTCCACACCACCTCGTGCAGCGCCTCCAGGAAGGGAAGCTGCCCGTAGATCAGCGACTCCATCGGCACCACGCCCTCCGCCAGCACGGTCAGCAGCGCGCCGAGCAGCAGCAGGACGGCCAGCGCCGACTCCAGCGGCAGGCGGCGGACGGCGCCGCACAGGCCGCTCGCCGGGGCATCAGCCGCCAGAGAATCGGCAACTGGGACGGCGGGGCGGAACAGCCCACCAATCCCCCAGGCGGCCAGCGCCCCCGTGCCCTCCGGACGCCGCGTGGCGCGCATGGCGCCGAGCGCCAGCAGGCCGAGCGCCGGCAGGGCGAAGTACCAGTTGGGGAAGTCGCGGTAGCGGCCATCGAAGACGATCAGGAAGCTCCAGACGATCCCCAGCAGGGCGAGGAGCACGGCGGCGGCCTTGCCCACCGTTTCCAGCCGCGACAGCGCCGGACGGCCGCGCAGGGGCGCCAGCGGTTCCAGAGCCAGACCGCCGCTGCCCAGCGCCCGCCGGGCGGCCAGCAGGACGGCCACCGACAGGACACCCGTCGCCGCCAGCATGACCACCGACAGCACCACGTCCTGCGGGTAGTGCTTGCCGTGCAGGGCGCCCCAGACGGCGTGGACGTACAGGGTGGAGAGCGCCTGCGCCAGGACGGCCAGGGCGGCGAAGGCCCCGGTGGTCAGCGGCCGGCCGCGCAGGGTCAGCCCGATGACGAACGCCAGGGCGAGGCTGGAGGAGACGCCGAACAGCAGCCGCCATTGGCGGTTCTCCACCACCGGCCCGGCCAGCGCGAACTTCGCCTGACGGTCGGCGGTGTAGAGGCCCCAGTGGCCGCCCACCGTGCCCTCCAGCTTGGCCTTCCAACCCTGGTCGAAGGCCTCGATCACGTTGTAGTCGAAGCCCTCCTGCTCGGCGAGGCGGACGAAGCCGTTGACGAACTTGGCCTTGTTGACCAGCCCGGTGACCGCGGCACCGCGTGACCGGCCCTCGGTCGGCCAGCCGGTCTCGCCGACCAGGATCGGCTTGCCGGGGAAGCGCTGGGCGATGGTGCGGTAGCTGCCGCGGATGCGCTCCATGGCGCCGGCCACGTCGGTCG
This sequence comes from Azospirillum brasilense, assembly GCF_007827815.1. Classification (GTDB taxonomy): domain Bacteria; phylum Pseudomonadota; class Alphaproteobacteria; order Azospirillales; family Azospirillaceae; genus Azospirillum; species Azospirillum brasilense_C. The sequence goes on along the minus strand of NZ_VITH01000005.1, from coordinate 74,919 downwards.
GCACGTCCTCCCAATAGGGCAGCAGGTGGATGGTCAGGTAATCCACGTGATCCGCGATCTGCGGGTATTTCAGCCACCATTCCCACACGTCGGCGTAGGACACCGGCTGCTTCACCGCCGCCTTCACGCGGTCGATGTAGCCGGCCACCTGCTCCGGCGTCAGCTCGCGGCGCAGCAACACCTCGTTGCCGACGATCACGCGGGTGATGACGTCCGGGTAGCGGTTGGCGAGGTCGATGAGGGAGGCGACCTCCTTCTCGTTCTTATCGAGCCGCGACGACAGCCACGCCCCCATGGTGACCTGCATGCCGTGACGGCGCGCCAGTTCCGGCACCACCTCAAGCCCTTCCAGCGAGGTGTAGGTGCGCACCCCCGCCACCTGCGGGGCGAGGGCCGCCAGATCCTCGTCGATCTGCTCGGTGCTGGGGAATGTCTGTGTCAGCGGGCTCTGGCCGTCGCGGAAGGGCGCGAAGGACACGCTTTTCAGCTTGCCACCGGGCGGCGGGTCGAGCGGCACCGGCTGGTTCGGCAGCGACCAGACGGCAAAATTCGCGAGGCCGGCCACGAGCAGCACGGCGAGGATCGTGATGAGGCGCATGGAGGGGATGTCTACACCAAATGCGGGATCGGCAAAACGGTCTGGCGAACCGGGTCAGTTCCGGAAGGAAAACGGGCGCGCCCCCGCGAGGGAGACGCGCCCGTCAAGGACCAACCCGGCCCAGGCGGGCCGGCTGGAGTTGATGACGTGCCATCGTCACGTCCCATCAACGAACCGCGGCCCGCTTTATTCCGGCAAATCCGCTCAGCGTTCCACAAAAGCCTTTTCGATCACGTAATGACCGGGTTCGCCGTTGTGGCCCATGGAGAAGCCCAGCTCGTCCATGATGCCGCTGGTCTCGTCGAGCATGGCCGGGCTGCCGCAGATCATCACGCGGTCGACCTCGCGGTCGAAGGGGGCCAGCCCGACGTCCGCGAACAGCTTGCCGTTGCGGATCAGGTCGGTGATGCGGCCCTGGTTGCGGAACGGCTCGCGCGTCACGGTCGGGTAATAGATCAGCTTCTGCTTGACGTCCTCGCCGAAGAACTCGTTCTCCGGCAGGACGGTGTTGATGATGTCGCCGTACGCCAGCTCGCCCACCGTACGCGTCGTGTGGGTCAGGATCACCTTGTCGAACCGGGCGTACATCTCCGGGTCCTTGATGATGCTGAGGAACGGGGCGAGGCCCGTGCCGGTGCTGAGCAGGTACAGGTTGCGGCCCGGCAGCAGGTTGTCGGTCACCAGCGTGCCCGTCGCCTTGCGGTTGACCAGCAGCGTGTCGCCTTCCTTCAGATGCTGGAGGCGCGAGGTCAGCGGCCCCTCCTGCACCTTGATCGAGAAGAACTCCAGCGTCTCCTCGTAGCTGGCGCTGACCAGGCTGTAGGCGCGCAGCAGCGGCCGGCCGTTCACCTCCAGGCCGATCATGGTGAACTGTCCGGGATCGAAACGGAACGAGGGATCGCGCGTGGTGGTGAAGCTGAACAGCGTGTCCGTCCAGTGGTGAACGCGCAGGACGCGCTCATGAATCAGATTGCTCATGGAATCCGCAGGTCCGTTTCGGTGACCGGCATGCCGTGGCCGGTGTCGTTTCAGAAGCCAAGCCGTGCCGCATTGCAGCACACTTCTTTAACAACAAATTCGTCAACAGACCACTAATTTATACCAACAATTTTGTTGTGGCTTTTCGGTTACCACAAGACGATATCGCACAATAAACGGCGTTACTCTCCCGCCGGCGGGGCGAAGAGATAGGGCGACAGACCGCGCAGATTCTCATCGACAATCAGGCGATGGTTCAGCGGCGGGAAGGCGCGCTGCGAGCAATCCAATCGCGGACAGAGCCGGCAATTCACACCGATGGGCGTCGCCGCCTCGGTGTTTTCGAGATCCACACCATCCGCATAGGTGATCTGCGCCGCATGCTGGAGATCGCAGCCCAGCGCGATGGCGAATTGCTGCGGCGGGCTGCGGAAGCCGCCACCGGCCTTCACCACCGTGCGGGCGATGGAGAAATAAGTGGTGCCGTCGGGCATCTGGGCCAGCTGGCTGTGGATTTTTCCCGGCGTGCGGAAGGCCTCGTAAACGATCCAGCGGGCGCAGCCGCCGCCGAAGCGGGCCAGATGGAAGCCGGCGCCGGAAAAGCGCTTGGACACGTTGCCGGCGCTGTCCACCCGCATCAGGAAGAAGGGAACGCCCTTCGCCCCCGGCCGCTGCAGCGTGGTCAGCCGCTGGCAGACCTGCTCGAACGAGGCATCGAACCGGCGCCGCAATATTTCGATGTCGTATCGAACCTGATTGGCCGCCTCCCAGAAGCGGGCGTAGGGCATCACCACCGCCGCCGCGAAATAGTTGGCGAGACCGATGCGGGCCAGCCGACGTGCCTCGTCGCCGGTCAGGCCGGACGACTCGACGATCTGGTTCAGCAGGTCGCGGTGGCGCAGCAGGGCGATCTGGCAGGCGAGCTGGAAGTTGCGTCCGGACGGCGCCAGCATTTCCGACAGCAGAATGCGCCGCCCGTGCCGGTCGAACCGGCGCACCGCGTAGCCCATGATGTCGGACGGCAGCAGCCGGACGCGGACGCTGTGGTTGTTCAGCAGATAGTCGGTCAGGCCGCGGTAGAGGTCGCCCTTTTCCAGCCGGCCCTCCTGCCACAGTTCTTCCGCCGCCGCCTCCAGCTCGGCAAAATGGTTGGAGTGGGCCTGGAAGAGGTCGCGCACCTCGTCCTGCGGGAAGGAGGAGGTCTGGACCAGATGCAGCTTCTCGCGGTCGGCCACCCGCTCCGACAGGGTCTGCAGATCGTCGCGGCTGGTGCGGAAGGCGCGGTAGAGCGCCACCACCGCCTGCCCCAGCGTCGGGGCGACCGCCGCCAATTCGCGGAAGTCCTGGTTCTTGATGTCGGAGCCGTCGAACAGCGGGTCGGCGAAGACCTCGCGCAGGCCGGCGACGAGGCGGCTCTCCTCGTCCTCCGCGAAACTCTGCAGGTCCACCCCGAACTGCTGGCCCAACTTCAGCAGCAGCGGCACGGTGACCGGACGCTGGTTGTGCTCGATCAGGTTCAGGTAGCTGGGGGAGATGCCCAGCTGCTCGGCCATCTGGGCCTGGGTCAGCCCGTGGTCGCGGCGCAGCCGACGCACCTTCGGACCCAGCATCGCCTTCTTGTCCATGGCCGACCGAACTCCAGCTTGGCGGATTTACAATATTTACTGATTTACAGAACTTTTCTGACGGTAGTTTACAAACAGACCCTTTTACAAACAAGGGCATGTTGCAAGGCAGCGAAGGTCGTTTTAGTTGTTTTGTCAGGGCAAGCGCTCAAAAGCAGCGCAACGGTGATGAAAAGAAGGAAAACGACCATGTCGCTCGATGAAAAGACCAAGGCCGCTCTCCGCGCCGCGCGCTTCGAAGGCATCCGGCGCGATTACACCCAGGACGATGTGAAGCGCCTCAGCGGCTCGGTCAAGATCGAGTACACGCTGGCGGAACTGGGCGCCCAGCGCCTGTGGGAACTGCTGAACACCGAGCCGTACATCAACACGCTGGGTGCGCTCACCGGCAACCAGGCGATGCAGGCGGTGAAGGCCGGCCTGAAGGCCATCTACCTGTCGGGCTGGCAGGTCGCCGGCGACGCCAACCTGGCCGGCCAGATGTACCCGGACCAGAGCCTGTACCCGGCCAACTCGGTGCCGGCGGTGGTCGAGCGCATCAACAACACCTTCAAGCGCGCCGACGAGATCCAGACCGCCGAGGGCAAGGGCGACACCTACTGGTTCGCGCCGATCATCGCGGATGCCGAGGCCGGCTTCGGCGGCCCGCTGAACGTCTTCGAGCTGATGAAGGCGATGATCAAGGCCGGCGCCGCGGGCGTCCACTTCGAGGACCAGCTCGCGTCGGAGAAGAAGTGCGGGCATCTCGGCGGCAAGGTGCTGATCCCCACGCAGCAGCACATCCGCACGCTGAACGCCGCCCGTCTGGCCGCCGACACCATGGGCACCTCGACCATCGTGCTCTGCCGCACCGACGCGGAGTCCGCGCAGCTCATCACCTCGGACGTGGATGAGCGCGACCATCCCTTCATCGACTTCGACGCCGGCCGCACCTCGGAGGGCTTCTTCCGCCTGAAGAAGGGCACGGGTGTCGAGCATTGCATCGCCCGCGGCCTGTCCTACGCCCCCTACTCGGACCTGCTGTGGTGGGAGACCTCCCGCCCGAACCTGGAAGAGGCCAAGCGCTTCGCCGAGGCGATCCGCAAGGAGTTCCCGAACAAGCTGCTGGCCTACAACTGCTCGCCGAGCTTCAACTGGAAGGCCAACCTGGACGAGGCGGACATCGCCAAGTTCCAGCGCGAGATCGGCGCCATGGGCTACAAGTTCCAGTTCGTGACGCTGGCCGGCTTCCACAGCCTGAACTACTCGGCCTTCAAGCTGGCCAAGGGCTACGCGGCGCGTGGCATGGCCGCCTACTCGGAGCTGCAGGAGGCGGAGTTCGCGGCCGAGGCCGAGGGCTACACCGCGACCAAGCACCAGCGCGAGGTCGGCACCGGCTACTTCGACGCGGTCGCCACGGCGATCTCGGGCGGCCAGTCCTCGACCACCGCCTACAAGGACTCCACCGAGGCCGATCAGTTCCATTGATCCAACCGCAGGGTGTGTCCGGTTCCATCCGCCGGACGCGCCCGCCTCGGACGAGACAGCACTTTGCCCCGGCAGAGTGTGAAAGGGTCATACGGCCGCCCATCGCGGCAGCCTCCCCGGCTCGGGCCGTATGACCGGTTTGCGCCGATCCTCCGGACGGTTGGCCTCGGCCCGCCGCCCCGGTGACCGGTGGTTCCCGATCCGGTGTGCGAGCCGGATCTCTTCGAACGGCTGACGCTATCGACTTCAAACGGCCGGAGGTCCGCCTCCGGCCGCTTCTTTTTGTCCGCCGCCTTTTTTGTCTGGCGCCGTTTCCGCGACCATTCGTTGTCACAGCCGCGCCGTGACGGCATGGCTGACCTGCGCCATCCCAACCGTCATAATCGGGAAATCGTGATTAAGTCTTGAGCGCGACCGCGAAATTGCCGTGTCGGTTGCCCTGCCCGATGGTGGGGAAGCTGCGTTGCAGTGCGGAATAAGCCATTGACTTGGGACCTCGTTGCCGCCACTTGTGTTCCATGCTCACCACAAACCGATCAGGGGCGTAATTGCCCCCCCGCCGGACCTCATCGGACGAGGGCCGGCTGCGGGTCCCATCGCCGCGCAAAGCCTTGCGCGGCGTGCGCCGTTTCTTTTCCCCGTCGGCGCATTCTCGGCGATGGCCCGCGCACTCTGGTTGAACGATGAAAGGACAAGACAGTATGGATCAACCCCTCGCAGGAAAGAGCATTGCCATTCTCGTCGCCAACGGCTTTGAGGAACTGGAGATGACGGAGCCGCAACGGGCTCTCCTCAAGACCGGCGCTACTCTTCGTACGATTTCTCCCGAACAGGGTCTGGTGAACGGCTGGCACGGCAAGTCCTGGGGCCATTACTTCCCGGTGGACAAGCAGGTCGGCGAGGTTCTGGGTGCCGACTATGACATGCTGCTGCTGCCGGGTGGCGAGCGCAGCGTCACCAAGCTGCAGCAGAGCGCCCACACCCGCCGCATCGTCGGTCACTTCCTGGACGCCGGCAAGCCGATCGCCGCGATCGATCAGGGCATCCAGCTCCTGGCCATCCCGGGCAAGCTGAAGGGCCGCACGCTGGCCGCTCCGGAGGCCGTCCGCGCCGAGCTGGAAGCCGCCGGCGGCAAGATCAGCGACGAGGCTCTGGTGGTGGACAACGTGACCATCACGGCGCTGGGCCATGACGAGCTGGCCGCCTTCGTCGAGCAGGTCGTCAAGGTCTTCTCCGAGGCCGCCGCCGTGCGCAAGGCCGCCTGAGGCCAAGCCAGCTTAAGGCCAAGCCAAAGCGCCTCGACAGGCCGCCCGTTTTTCCTGCGGGTATCGTCTTGTGGGTTCACGGCCGCCGCGCTTTCAGCGCGCGCGGCCGTTGCGCGTTTTGGGGACCCGTTTCCGGTTTTTGAAAACCCGCTTTTTAGAGACGTTGCATTCCCCCGCCGACCCGGCAGGGCGGAAAGGTCAGGCGCACCGTCGTCCCGGCCCCGACCCGGCTGTCGATGTGGAAACCACCGCCGTGCAGCGCGATCAGCGCGCGGGTCAGCGGTAGGCCCAGGCCGGAGCCGCGCTCCGCCGCCCGCTCGCGGCCCTGGTGGTTATGACCCTGGTTGCGGCCATGCACCTGCCCGAAGGCGTCCAGCGCCACCGGGATTTGTTCGGGCCGCATGCCGATGCCGTTGTCGGCGACGGTCAGCGCGATGCCGCCGTCCTCCGTCAGCTCCGCGCGCACCCGCACGCACCCGTCCTTGGGCGGCGAGAACTTGATGGCGTTGCCGATCAGGTTGGTCAGCATCTGCCGGATCTGCGAGGCGTCGCCGTGCAGGCTGGGCAGATCGTCGGGAATTTCCATGCACAGCGCCACCGCGGCCTCGCAGGCCCGCGGCTGCATCATGCCGAAGGTCAGGTCGACCAGCAGCGACAGGTTGCAGGCCTCCTCATGCAGGTCCATCCGCCCCGCCTCGATCCGCGCGAGGTCGAGCAGGTTGTTGATGAGGTCCAGCATATAGACGCCGGCCGCCGCGATCTGGCCGGCATATTCGCGGTAGCGCGGGTTGTTCGGCCCCATCATCTCGTCGTGGATGATCTGGGCGAAGCCGAGCACGGCGTTCAGCGGGGTGCGCAGTTCGTGGCTCAGATGGTGGACATAGTCGGACTTGCGCTGGTTGGCTTGTTCGGCCTCGTCGCGGGCGGCGCTCAGCTCGGCCTCGCGGCCCTTCAGGTCGGTGATGTCGGCGCGGATGCCGACGGTCCCGCCCTCGTGGGTCCGCCATTCCTCGATGCGGATCCAGCGCCCGTCGTGAAGCTGCACCTCCATGGGGGCGCCGGCGCCGCGGTGCTGCGCGATCCGCCGCTCGATCCAACCCTCCAGGTCGCCGTCCGGCACTTGGTAGACGCCCCGCTCGACCCCGCCGCGCAGCACCTCCTCGAACCGGGCCCCCGGCGTGATGAGGTCGGTGTTGGCGGAAAACAGCTCGCGATAGCGCCCGTTGCACAGCACCAGCCGGTCCTGGGCGTCGTACAGCACGAAACCCTCGGTGATGCATTCGATGGCGTCGGACAGCAGATGATGGGCGCGCCGGGCGGCGCTTTCCGCCAGCACCCGTTCGGTGACGTTGCGGATGCTGCACATCACCCGGTCGCTGTCGGGCAGGGCGACCAGCCGCGCCTCGAAGAACTTGGTGCTCCCCTCCGATCCGGCCCCCGTCTGGCCAAGCGGCGGCGGCAGGGAGAAATCCAGACCGATGACCGTCTGCCCCTCGTTCAGCCGGCCGAGCGCCGCGGCGAGCATCGCGGCGGCGGGATCGGGCAGAACCTCCTGCACGCGGTGCGCCAGGAAGCGCTCGGCGGGAACGTTCAGGTCGCCCGGGCTGGCGGCGGCGAAGTCGAGGATGGTGCCGTCGCGCAGCAGCTCGAAGCGGATGTCGGGATAGGCGTAGGACAACGCGATGAGCTGCTCGTTCAGCCGCATCATCTCCTGCCGGGCGCCGCTGTCGGCGGGGGCTTCGGCCAGGATCAGCCCGTTCGGGAGCGGCGCCGGAACCAGCCGGAGGTCCACCTCCAGCGGCAGGACCAGAGGGGCGTGGATGACCGCCCGCACCTCCACCGTCCGCCCCGCGGCGGCCTGCCCCAGCGCGGCGGGGAAGCGGTTGGACAGGCTGATCCGGACGGCGGCGGCGGGCGCGCCGGGTTCCAGGCCGATCAGCGCGCGGGCGGCGCCGTTCAGCCACAGGGTCAGGCCATCGGGGTGGAGCAGCCACAGCGGCGTGGCGAGCGCGTCCAGCCACGCCAAGCCGGCCGCATCCTCAGGAGCCATGTCCAGCCCAGTCATTTCCAACCCGGCCCTCGTCACCCCGGTGCTCGCCAACCCGGCCTTCTCCAGCCCAAGAGGCGCCGCATCGGCGTGCGGGGCGACGGGAAGGACGGTGGTCATGGGCGGTGATAGGGCAGATCATGCATGGCGGACATGCTATCAGAGCAAGGCAGGGCGTGAACAGGGGCAGGGGGACCGTCCAAACCGTCTATTTCCAGAACAACCGCGGAAAAATGAAACGGAAAGGGTGGGGATCAGCCTTTCGCACCGCAGAAAACCACGGCATCGGCGCTGACACCAGCCCCCATCCATGCATAAATCCGTACCGCTCACCAGGGACATCGCTGCCGATCCACCCCATCGGAGGACCGCCATGGCCGACGAGAGTTCTCAAGATGGCCCACAGGATGGCCAGATCCGCGACAAACTGGTCGCCACCAAGGAGCAGTGGGCGCGGGAGGGGCAGGGGCTGACCGGAAAGACCGCCGATCCGGCGCGCGACCGTCTGCCGCCCGGCCAGCGTCTGGTCGAAACTTGGCCGGTGCTCGATCTCGGCCTCCTGCCGCGGGTGACCGAGGCGACCTGGACCCTGGCGGTGGACGGGCTGGTCGACACTCCCGTCACCTGGAACTGGACGGACCTGCAGGCCCAGCCGCGGGAGCGCGTCGTCTCCGACATCCATTGCGTCACCACATGGTCGCGCTACGACAACCAATGGGAGGGCGTGACCACCCGCCACCTGCTGTCGGTCGTCCAGCCCCGGCCGGAGGCGCGCTTCGTCCTCTGCCATTCCTCCGACGGCTACACCACCAACCTGCCGCTGGAGGCCTTCGCGGCGGAGGACGCGCTGCTCGCCACCGGCTGGGAGGGCCAGCCGATCAGCCGCGACCATGGCGGCCCCGTCCGAGTCGTCGTGCCGAAGCTCTATTTCTGGAAGAGCGCCAAGTGGGTGAAGCGGATCGAGTTCCTGGCGGAGGACCGCCGCGGCTATTGGGAGGTCCGCGGCTATCACAATGACGCCGACCCCTGGCGGGAAGAACGCTACAGCGAGTAGCGTGCGACGGCGCCCGCCGTTCCGGTCCAGAAACAATCCCGGCGACAATCGACGCCAAGGGACGGCCGGTCGCCGGGCAAGACATTGACCGGACCATTTCAGAACGCGACTTCGCAAAATCGTGGCGTCTTTCGTCCGATTTGCGCCAGATCATTCCCTTGTTCCGCAATGCTGACGTAGCCGTACGGGCGTCGGGCGACTCACATTCGGACGCAAGGGATTAACCAATGACAGTGGACTCGGTCACGATTGCCCTGGTGGGCAGCGGTGGCGCCGGCGCGATGACCGCCGGACAGATGCTGCTGGATGCCGCCGCCAACGTGGGATGGTACGGGTTGATGTCGCGGACCACCGGCCCGCAGATCCGTGGCGGCGAGGCCGCCGCCCTCGTTCGCCTGTCGCCGACGCCCGTTCACGGTCCGGGGGACCGTTTCGACCTGATCGTCGCCTTCGACTGGCAGAATGTGGAGCGCTTCGCGGCCGAGCTTCCGCTGTCGGACAAGAGCGTCATCATCACCGACCCCAGCCAGGGCGAGGTGCCCGCGGTCCTGGCCGCCAGCGGCGCCCGCCAGGTCGAGCTGCCAATCAAGGAACTGGCCGGCCGCATCCCCAGCGGGCGCGTCAACATGGTCGGCCTCGGCGCCGTCGCGGCGATCGTCGGCCTGCCGCGCGCCGGCATCGACGCGGTGATCCAGAAGGCGCTGGGCAAGAAGGGCGACGCCGCCATCCAGGCGTCCAACGCCGGCATCGACGCCGGAACCAAGGAGGCCGCCGGCTGGAACCTCGGCCTGGAGCTGGCCGCCCCCAACAAGGAGGGCGCCACCCGCTGGAACATCTCCGGCAACGAGGCCGCCGGGCTGGGCGCCCTGAAGGGCGGGGTGAAGTTCTGCGCCGCCTACCCGATCACGCCGGCGACCGAGATCCTGGAGTGGCTGGCCCCCAACCTCGCCAAGACCGGAGGCAAGCTGGTCCAGGCAGAGGATGAGCTGGCCTCCATCGCCATGTGCCTGGGCGCCTCCTTCAGCGGCGTGCCGTCGATCACCGCGACCGCCGGCCCCGGCCTGTCGCTGATGACCGAATGCATCGGCCTGGGCGTGGCCTCCGAGACCCCGGTGGTGATCGTCGACGTGCAGCGCGGCGGCCCGTCCACCGGCATCCCGACCAAGTCCGAACAGTCCGACCTGAACATCGCCGTCTACGGCCTGCACGGCGACGCCCCGCATCTGGTGGTCGGCCCGACCTCCATCGCCGATTGCCTGTTCACCACCCAGTGGGCGGTGCATCTGGCCGAGGCCCTGCAGACCCCGGCCATCGTGCTGTCCGATCAGGCGATGGGCCAGTCCCGCGCCATCGTCGACAAGCCGGCCGACGCCCCCCACAAGGCGAACCGGCTGCTGGCGACCGATCTCGGCGGCGAGGCGACGTACAAGCGCTACGCCAACACCGAATCGGGTGTCTCCCCCGCCGCCATCCCCGGCATGGCGGGCGGCGAGCACACCGCCGACGGTCTGGAGCATGCGGAGAACGCCCTGCCGTCCTCGCAGGCGTCCGACCACCAGAAGCAGCTCGACAAGCGCCTGCGCAAGCTGACCAGCCACGACTACGGCGACGCCTGGGCCGACGTCGAGGGCGAGGGCGAGATCGCCGTCGTCACCTGGGGCTCCGCCACCGGCCCGTCGCGCGAGGCGGTGCGCCGGCTGGAGGCCGCCGGCACCAAGGCCCGGCTGGTCGCCATCCGCCTGATCTCCCCGGTCCAGCCGGCCAAGCTGGCCGCGGCGCTGGACGGTGTCTCCAAGGTCCTGGTCGTCGAGCAGACGCACGGCGCCCAGTTCCACAAGTTCCTGCGCGGGCATTACGACCTGCCGGGCGCTGTGTCGGTGTTCAGCCGCCCCGGCCCGCTGCCGATCCGCGCCCGCGAGGTGCACGAGACGCTTCTTTCCCTGATCTGACCGGCCGGAGCACGAAATCCATGGATACCCATCTGACCGACGATGTCGTGGGCCCGCTGCCCGGCGACTACAAATCCGACGTGAAGCCCATCTGGTGCCCCGGCTGCGGCGACTATTCCGTGCTGGCCGGCATCACCCGCGCCATGGCGACCATGGGGCTGGAGCGCAAGGACACCGTCGTGGTGTCGGGCATCGGCTGCTCGTCGCGCATCCCCGCCTACACCAGCGTCTACGGCTACCACACGGTGCACGGCCGCTCGCTGGCCGTGGCGTCCGGCGTGAAGCTGGCCCGGCCGGAGCTGAACGTGCTGATCTTCGGCGGCGACGGCGACGGCTTCTCGATCGGCGGCAACCACTTCCTGCACGCCTGCCGCCGCAACGTCGACATGACCTACATCGTCATGGACAACCAGGTCTACGGCATGACCAAGGGTCAGGCCTCGCCGACCACCGAGGCCGACTGGTGCGAGTCGAAGCTGACCCCGGAAGGGCCGGGCGTCAACCCGATCCAGCCGGTCGCCCTGGCGCTGGCCTGCGGCGCGAACTTCGTCGCCCGCGGCTTCTCCAACAACCCGAACGAGGTCGCGCGCCTGATCGTGGAGGGCGTGCGGCACCCCGGCTTCTCGGTCATCCACATCCTGTCCCCCTGCGTCACCTTCCGCCCCGAGCAACGCAACTGGAAGAGCACGGTCCATCCCTACGGCCGCGAGCCGACGGACGACCCGAACGAGGCGATGCGCGCCGTCCTCGAGGACGACGGGTTCGGCCTCGGCATCTTCCTCGCTGGCAATCGCCGTCCGTTCCAGCCGGAATCGGCGGCCACCCGCAGCATCGCCCAGATCGAAGAGGGGTTCGCGGTATGAAGACGAAAGTGCTGAACGGGGCCGCCAACGTCGGCCTGTTCCTCGCCCACGCGCTGGCCCTGGAGATCGAGGCGGCGGAGCGCTACACCGAGCTGGCCGACAGCATGGAGGCCCACAACAATGTGGAGGTCGCCAAGCTGTTCCGCGATCTGTCCACCTACTCGGCCAAACACGCCGAAGAGGTGAAGCAGATCGCCCGGGAGTTCGGCGCGCTGCCCAAGGTCGCCCCCTGGGAATTCCAGTGGGACGCCACCACCGAGTCCCCGGAGTCCGCGGCCTTCGAGAACGCCCATTACCTGATGAAACCGCACCACGCGCTGAAGATGGCGCTGTTGAGCGAGCATCAGGGCAACAACTACTACGCCTCGGTCGCCGCCGAGACGAAGGACCCGGAGGTCGCCCGCCTCGCCCGCGAGTTCGCGGAGGAGGAGGCCGGCCACGTCGCCCTGGTCCGCAAGTGGCTGGAGCGCTACCCGGCCCCGAAGGACGACTGGTCGGACGATCCCGATCCGCCCAACATCTCCGACTGAAACGATCGGGCAAAAGGCCTTTGGGATTGAGACCGGACGCTAGCGGATGGTAAGGACGGGACGGCCCAGTGCCGTCCCGTTTCCTTTTGGCCTTTGGTATGACCGACGGACTTCCGCAAACCGACCCCGCCGCCATCGTCCCGTCTCCCTGCGTCAGCGTGTGCAAGCTGACCGCCGACCGCGCCTATTGCATCGGCTGCCTGCGCACGCTGGAGGAGATCCGCGGCTGGAAGCACATGAACGCCGACCAGAAGCGCGCCCTGCTGGCCGATCTGGAGAAGCGTCAGGCCGCCGCCGCGGAGTAACCGTCCCTCGCGTGTTTTCCGGCGTCAGGCCGGGGTGCCGCGCAGCAGCGTCATGCGGTCGCGGTCGGCGCGGATGCGGTCGAGATGCTGCACCGCCACCGCGGTGATCGGCAGGGGAAGCTCCTTGGCCAGGGCCTCCTCGTAGGCACGGACGCATTCGCCCTCGCCGCGCTGCACCTCGGCGAGGATCGCCTCGCGGTCGTGGCCCAGGACGTTGGTCTTCAGCTCCAGAAAGAAGCGGTGGGCGCCGCCCATCACGGTGCCGCCCATGTCCGGCGCCCCGCCCTGTTCGGCGACGAGGCGCTGCACCTCGCGCACGATGGCGCCGCGTTGGGCGGCCAGATCGTTGAACAGGGCCTTCAAATCCTCGTCTTCCAAAGCCTCAGCGGCCTGACGATAGGCTTCGTGGCTGTCCTCGACGATGCGGATCAGATCGTTGAGGGTGTCGACGATCTGGTCTTTTCCCATCACGGCCGGTTCATTTGCCGACATGGCCGGTTCCTCCCCTGGCAGGCTGCCCAACCACTTGAAAACCTGCCGCTCCGGTGAAGGTTCCTCGATGCATCCGAAGGGTGCTCCGCTTGGGTTGGTCCGCATCGTCCGATGGTGACGAACCACTGCTCCGCCTGTTGTCGGTCCATCCCCAATGGACTGTCCGATAACGCAACGAGGGAGAGGACCTGTGGCCAACACCACCAAGGAGACCCTGATCGACTGGCTCCGCGACGCCCACGCCATGGAGAGCCAGGCGGTCGAGATGCTGGAGCGGCAGGCGGAGCGCATCAAGAACTACCCGGACGTCCTCGCCAAGGTGCAGGAGCACATCGAGGTGTCGAACCGGCAGGCCGACCGGCTGAAGCAGTGCCTGCAGCGCCTGGGCACCGACACCTCGGCCATCAAGACCGGCGTCGCCATGCTGATCGGCAACGCCCAATCGCTGTCCGGTGTCGTGGCGTCGGACGAGATCGTGAAGGCGTCGATCTTCGACTATTCCTTCGAGCATTTCGAGATCGCCAACTACCGCGCCCTGATCTCCGCCGCGGAGCAGGCCGGGGAACCGGAGATCGCCCGGATGCTGCAGCCGAGCCTGGACGAGGAGCTGGAAATGGCCGCGTGGCTGGAACAGCGCCTGCCGCAGCTCACCAAGACCTATCTGGAGCGCCGCGAAACCGCCGGCACCGCCGAAGCGAAGCGCTAACCTCAACAGAGAAGCGCTAACCTCAACAGAGAAGCGGTAGCGTCAACGCGTCTGCGAAACCGCGCCGGGGCACCGCCCCCGGCGCGGTTTCCTTTTTCAGTGAAGCGCCAACGCCGACCGCCGGCGAACCGCCGGGCGGGCGCGCCAGAGGGCGAGCAGATGGCCGGACAGGGTCATCGCGTCCGACGCCAGCCCGAAGGCCGAACCGGCCAGCGCGTTGTGGCCGGCCCCGACCACCGTCGAGGACAGGAAGAACAGCCGCATCCGCCCGACCCGGCTCTGCCAGCGCCCGATGGTGCCCAGGACGAAGCCCGCCGCCGACAGGGCGGACATCGGCCCCTGCCACGTCGCCGCCGCGACGGCCAGCGCCGCCGGGACGGTCAGGGCGAACAGAACGCGCAGCCAGCGCGGCCGCCGGTCCGGATAGGCGGCGGCCATCTGCACGAGGCCAAGCGCGCACATCAGCGTGCCCGTGTGGGCACCCAGGGCGAAAAAGTGGAGGACGAACAGCGCGCCGGCCCCGGCCTGCGCGGTCAGGATCGCCCGCCGGTCCTGAAGCAGCGTGGACAGGACGCCCAACGCCAGACCGGCGAGTCCGCTCACCGCGACCAGCGACAGGGACGGCAGGTAGTGCAACAGGAAAACCATGGATAACGCCTTCACCCTTCGGAAAATGCTGCGCCGCAGCAGAAAGCCGCGGCGAAAGGGGGCGGACGCTAGGCGCGGATGGTTAACCGGCTGTGAATCGGGGTGTGATCAAGAGTGGGCGGACCGCCCCGCAGGACCGATTCGCGATAAGGGCAAAAAGCGTTTAATGCCAACGATCTCGCGACCTATGGCCTGACCATGGGCATACCCCTGTGGTCGGGGGCACCCCATGGGCATTTCACCTTTGCGACGTTTCACCGGGACGGTGAGGCGGTCATTCTTCGCACCGCAAGATGACACGCCCAAGAAAACACATGCTCTCACACGCTCTCGACGCCGTGCCTTCCCGAAACGCCGTGCCTGAGACGCCTCCTGGAATAAGACGCTCTGGATGAGATGCCCTATGAACCAGCTGACGAAACGGGACGCCGCACGTCTTCCCGCGCCACCCACCTGTTGCCATTGCGGGAAACCTTTGCGGGCCGGGGAACCGCATTGGGCCGGCGATGCCGAGAACCGTCCCTGGCACTATGGCTGCGCCGAGCGGGTCGGCCTGACCATGTCATGGACGCGGGTCCGCCATCGCCGCGCGATCGTCGCGGGAGTTTGACCGCGCCGCGCTGTTACCACCCGGGCCGAAATTCATCGGCAGGGCCTTCAAAAAGGGGGAAGCATGAAGGGGACACCGCAAAGCCTCTGGCTGTCCATGGCCAACCGGACGGCCAGCCAGGCCATCGGTTTCTGGAGCGGCGTGTTCGGCGCCGCCGCCCGGCGCAACCAGACCGCCCTGTTCAACGCCATAACCAAACCGCCCAAGCCGAAGCGCACCACGCGGAAAAAGAAAAACGGCTGAGGGAAACCTTCGCCAGGCAGAGTCCAGAAAGCAGAAAAGCCGCCCAAGGGCGGCTTTCTTGTGCAGACTGGAAGGAATGGCGCGCCCGAAGAGATTCGAACTCCTGACCCCCAGATTCGTAGTCTGGTGCTCTATCCAGCTGAGCTACGGGCGCATTCCTGTTTGTCTTCCCGGCGGCGGCGGTGACCGTCCGTCGTCGAGGCGCGCAACTTACTCAAAAGGGTTTCGGGCTGCAAGACCTTTTTTCGCCTTTTCACGCGGTCGATTGCCCGGCGGTGGGGCTTGCGGTATAAGCGGCGCACGTTTCTTTCGGAGTCCATAGCCGTGCCAGAAGCCGTTCCGTTCAACAAGCACTTCCCGGTGTCCTGGGAGGAGCTTCACCGCAACGCCAAGGCGTTGGCCTGGCGCCTGATCGACAAGGGCCCGTGGAAGGGCATCATCGCCATCACCCGTGGCGGTCTCGTCCCGGCGGCCATCATCGCGCGCGAGTTGGAACTGCGCATGATCGACACCGTCTGCGTCTCCAGCTACGACCACCAGAACCAGCGCGAGGCGATGGTGCTGAAGGGCGTGGAGGGCGCCAACGCCGGGGACGGCGAGGGCTGGCTGATCATCGATGACCTCGTCGACACCGGCAAAACCGCGGTGGTCGTGCGCAAGATGCTGCCCAAGGCGCATTTCGCCACCGTCTACGCCAAGCCGCTGGGGCGTCCGCTGGTCGACACCTTCATCACCGAGGTGAGCCAGGACACCTGGATCCACTTTCCGTGGGACATCGAGCTGCAATTCTCCCAGCCGATCGCCAAGCAGCACCGCGGCGCCTGAAAATTGCCCTCTACCCTCTGGGGAGAGGGTGGCCCGGAGGGCCGGGTGAGGGGGTTGCGCTTGTGCCGAACGTACCGCTACGCGCATCCCCCTCACCCTAACCCTCTCCCCGGAGGGGAGAGGGGACAACTCCCACCCGCTTGACACTTGACACAAGCCCAAGCGTCTTGTGTCAAGTCTACAGCAGCCCCGCCGAGCGGTGGCGTGGGTCGAGCGCGTCGCGCAGCCCGTCGCCCAGCAGGTTCAGCCCCAGCACCGTCACCGCGATGGCCGCCCCGGGAAAGATCGCCTGGAGGGGGGAGGTGAACAGAAAGGTCTGCGCGTCGCCCAGCATCTTGCCCCAGGACGGCGAGGGCGGCTGGATGCCCAGCCCCAGATAGCTCAGCGCCGCCTCGTTCAGCACCGCCACGGCGAACAGCACCGTCCCCTGGACGATCACCACCCCGGCGATGTTGGGCAGCACATGGACCAGCGTCACCGACAGCGGCCCGCGCCCCAGCGCCAGCGCCGCCCGCACGAAGTCCCGCCGCCAGACTGCCAGCGCCGCCCCGCGCGCCACCCGCGCGAAGACCGCGGCGTTGAACAGGCCGAGCGCCAGCACGACGTTCACCGCCCCCGCCCCCAGCGCCGCCGTCAGCAGGATCGCCGTCAGCACCGCGGGAAAGGCGAACAGCAGGTCGCCCAGCCGGGCCACCGCCTCGTCCCCCCAGCGTCCCCAGGCGGAGGCGGCCAGCCCCAGCGGCACGCCCAGCAGGGCGCCCAGCGCCACCGCCGCCGCCCCGACGGCCAGCGAGTTGCGGGCGCCGACCAGGATCATCGACAGCACATCGCGCCCGAAATGGTCGGTGCCCAGCCAATGGACCGGCCCCGGCGGGCGCAGCCGGGCGACCACCCGCACCTGCTCCGCCGGGAAGGGCGTCCAGGCCAGCGACAGCAGCGCCGCCCCGACCACCAGCGCGGTGAGCAGCCCGCCCAGCAGCAGGCTGACCGGCAGGCGCCTAAGCCGTCTCACGAACCCTCTCATGCCGTCACCCGCGGGCGCGGGTCGATGGCCGCGCAGGCGATGTCGACCAGCGCGTTGACCGTCACCACCGTCACCGCCAGCAGCACGACGACGCTCTGCACCACGATCAGGTCGTGCTGGCCGATGGCCTGATAGAGCAGCCGGCCCAGCCCCGGCAGGGTGAAGACGTTCTCCACCACCACCGCCCCGGCGACCAGGAAGGAGAATTGCAGGCCGAGGATGGTGGCGACGGGGATCAGCGCGTTGGGCAGCACGTGGCGGCGCAGGACCACGCGGCGCGGCAAGCCCTTGGCGACCGCCGTGCGCACATACTCCTCGCGCAGCGTGTCGAGCGCCGCGGTGCGGGTGATGCGCGCCAGGATCGCCGCCTCCGGCAAGGCCAGCGCCACGGCGGGCAGCAGGAGCGCCTTCAGCGCCGGCCCCGCCCCGGCCTCCCACCCCGGAAAGCCGCCGGCGGAGAACCAGCCCAGCCGAACGGAGAACAGCAAAATCAACAGGATGGCGAACCAGAAGCCGGGCACCGCGATGCCCATCTGCCCGAAGGCCATGACCGCCCAGTCCCCGGCCCGGCCCTGCCGCCCGGCGGCGAACAGGCCGAGCGGGATGGCGATGCCTGCCGACAGGATCAGCGCCAGCCCGGCCAGCGGCAGGGTGATGGCCAGCCGGTCGGCGACCAGCCCGGCGACCGGGCGCGCGTAGGTCAGGCTGGTCCCGAAATCCCCGTGCAGCATGCCGCCCACCCAGCCGGCGTAGCGGACGGGCCAGGGCCGGTCGAGCCCCATCTGGGCACGCAGGGCGGCCACCGCCTCCGGCTGCGCGCTGGTGCCGAGCATGACCAGGGCGGGGTCGCCGGGGATCGCCTCCAGCACGGCGAAGACCACCAGCGTGGCCAGCCACGCCGTCAGCGCCAGGGTGAGCAGACGGCGCACCAGGAAGGCGAGCACCCGGGTCAGCCCCCGCCGGGTCCGGTCCGGCCGCGCCGGGTCACTTCCACCGGACGCCCGTCACGTCGTTGGCCTGGATCGGGCGGTTGACCCACATGCCCTGCACCGCCGACTTCTGCACGGTGGCCGAGGGAAGCATGAAGAGGAAGCCGTTCACCGCGTCCTCGGCCAGGATGCGCTGCTGCTCGCCATAGAGGGCGTTGCGCTTGGCGCTGTCCTGGGTGCGGTCCAACTCCGCCCCCACGGCGTTGAAGCGCTCGCTTTGGTAGTTGAAGTAGTAGTCGGGGCGCCCGTAGATGTCGATGTCCAGCGGCTCCGTGTGGGCGATCAGGGTCAGGTCGTAATCCTTGCCCTTGAACACCTTCTCCAGCCAGGGCGCCCATTCCATCGGCTCGACCGTCACGCGGACGCCGACCTCGGCCAGCATGGCGGCGATCAGCTCGCCGGAGCGGCGGGCGTAGATCGGCGGCGGCAGGCGCAGCGTCGTCGCGAACCCGTCCGGAAGGCCGGCCTCGGCGAGCAGCGCCTTGGCCTTGTCCGGGTCGTAGGGGTAGAGGCCGGTCAGGTCGACGTAGCCGGCGCGGTGCGGCGGGAAGTGGCTGCCGATGGCCGCCCCGTTGCCGAACAGAACCCCGTCGATCAACGTCTTGCGGTCGATGGCGTGGGCCAGGGCCCGGCGCACCCGCACGTCGTCGAAGGGCTTGCGGGCGTTGTTGGTGCCGAGGATCGTCTCCCCCTCCGTCGTGCCGACCATGACGGTGAAGGCCCCGTCGTCGCGGAACTGGGGCAGCGCCTCGTAGGTGTCGAACTGCGGGAAGCTGTCGATGTCGCCGGCCTTCAGCGCGGCGACCTGGGCCGCCGGGTCGCTGATGAAGCGGAAGGTGACGCGCTCCAGCGCCGGCTTCGGCCCGTCATAGTCGGGGTTGCGCACCAGCACCACCCGGTCGCCGGCCACCCAGCGCTCGAACTTGAAGGGGCCGGTGCCGACCGGGGTCTGCTTGTTGGCGCCCGCCGACTCCGGCGCGACGATGGCGGCGTCGCCCGACGCCATGTGGAAGAGGAACAGCCCGTCCGGCCGCGACAGGGTGACCACCACGGTCCGCGCGTCCGGCGCCTCGACCCCGGCGATGGCCGCGAAATAGCCCTTCTGCGCGTTGACCGACTCGGCGCCACGCGCGCGGTCGAGCGAGAACTTGACGTCCGCCGAATCGGCGTCCGTGCCGTCGTGGAACTTCGCTCCCTTGCGCAGGTGGAAGGTGTAGGTCAGCCCATCCGCCGACACCTCCCATTTTTCGGCGAGGCCCGGCACCACCTTGCCTTCGGCGTCGATGCGGGTCAGCGGCTCGAACAGGTTGGCATAGGTCACCTCGTCGATCGCCGCCGCCGCGCCCGCCGTGGGGTCGAGGTGCGGCGGCTCCAGCCGCATCCCGACCACCAAGTCGGTCCGGAGGGCAGCCTGCGCGAGGACCGGACCGGCGGCCAGCGCACCGGCCAGCCCGAGAACCGCTCCCATGGTGATGGCGAGCGCGGCGCGCCTCTGGCGGTTCGGCATGACGGCTGTTTCCCCCAATCGTTGTCTCGGCGCGGGATGATGCGGTGAAGCCCCGCCCGAGTTCAAGGCCGCAAGCAGGCTTTTCCGCTCGCTTTTCCGCTCAGGCCTCCGCCAGGAAGGCGCCGTACTGGCGGGAAATCGCCTCCACCGCCGTCTCGAACAGCCGCTTGCCATGCTCCGGCGAGGCAAGGCCGGGGGCGGAGCCGATGCGCCCGTCCGGGTGGCGGCGCCGGAAGTCGCGGGCGTCGTAGAAGCCGCCGGGCGACGCGGTCTCCGGGTCCATCGCCGCCGTCTTGATCGACTCGGGATAGGCGTACTGGGTCAGCGAGACCTCGCTGGGCGTGGCGTGGGAGCCCTCCTTGCCGCCGAACAGCTCCCGCGACAGGCGGCCGATCTCCTGGTTTTCCCACCAATTGACCAGGGTGCAGCGCAGCTCCGGTGCCTGCCGGCCGCGCAGGGCGCGGTTCTCCGCATAGATCTCGTAGAAGGCGGCGCGGACCGACGCAACGTTGCCGCCATGGCCGTTGACGAAGAAGAAGCGCTCGAACCCATGCTCGGCCAGCGACATCACATAGTCGCGCAGCAGGGCGATCAGGGTGGAGGGCTTCAGCGTCATGGAGCCGGCAAAGTCCATGTGGTGCACGGCCATGCCCACCGGGATGGTCGGCCCGACCATGGCCCCGGTGGCGTCGCCGACGCCGCGGGCCACGACCTCCGCGCAGATGGCGTCGGTGCCGATCAGGCCGTTCGGCCCATGCTGCTCGGTGGAGCCGATGGGCAGGATGATGCCCTTGGACGTCTTCAGATAGGCCTCGGCCTCGGCCCAGGTGCTGAGAAGAAGCTGCACGGTCCTGGTTCCTTGTTCGGTGTGGTCTCCGCCAAAGATAGGGCAGATCGGTTGGCTTCCCAAAGGCCGCACGCCGACATTCTCTGCGGAATTGAGATGATCGTGTTGAATTTTTTCCAGCTGCCTATACTATCGAGGGAATATGAATCACCCCTCTGCAATCTGGCATCTTTCTGGTCTATGGAGCTGAAATCGTCAATCAATCCACCCGACCGTCCTATACCGAGCCGTCTGCAAGGAACCTATCTTGGATATCAACGCAAAAATAACCGAGAATGGCGACGATTCGCTGGTTGCATATTCATCAAGATTTGAGCATTTTGCTGCCTTAATATCTAACATTTCTGTCACGGTTCTCGGCTTTTTTCTCTTCAAAACATCCGAACTGAATGAACTCAGCGGATGGCTCAGCATCATCATTATTGTATTTGGTTGTATAAAATCAGCTGAAAATTTATCGCTTATGATACATAGTGGGCCGATTATTATAGCAGATAAGAATGGGTTGTTCGTTTATGGCCAAACAGTATCATCAATAAAATGGGTAGACTTCAAATCAGCGGAACACTCTATGATGTGGGGAACAAATGGTATTCCATACACATACAACTTGAGAATTTCCAATGATAGAAAAAATCTTGTTCGGCGAAGCATCAACTCTTTTTATACAAGCCGGGTTATTACGCTCAGCAGCTTCGGCTCCACCGCGTCGGCGAAAGATATCCGGCGGGCTTTGAAGGCCTACGTTCCGAATTTGCTCTGGCACATCGAATCGGACCGAATGGATAAAAATTCCGGGTAAACGCAGCACGATTCCGTCACCGTCCGGTGCCGTCAGCGCGTTTCCCTGGTAAATCGATAGGTCTACACATACAATCGCACGCGGTTTCGCGAGGGTGAGTGCCGGCATGGTTGCGTTGATCAAAATGGCGGCGTCCGGGAGATTGAGGTTCTGGACATCGATGCCCAGGTGCAGATGTCCGACCGCATCGTCGCCTTCACCAATGTGGAACCGATTATACCTTCCCTAACGAATTTGGTCCTTGGCTGGTGGAGAAGAATGAGACGTTTCATAATTAACTTTCTCACCGGAATTGGTACCATTTCGGTCGTCGGATTGGGCTTGTTTTTACTGATTGGACGCAACCGGCCATTTGCGGAGGATCATTTTTCTGTAGTAGGTGCTTTATCGTCTCCTGACAGTCAGCATCAGGCCATAATGTTCGTGGCAGCTGGCGGCGGTGGCATTTCGCCATACTGTGTATCTTATATTTCTGTCATTAAATTAGGATCCGATTTTTCCAGAGCGTTTAATGAAAGGAATCAAGTGTTGGTTTCCGGATGTGATGGGGTTTCTGATTGGAATAATGATGTTTCTTGGACTTCCAACTCTGAACTCCTTATCAAAGTCAATCTGAACGTCGGGGTCCGAGATGTTTCCAACATGCTTCTACGGGGCCATGCGGCTGATCCAGCCATCCGCATTCGTTATAAGCAGTAGGCGAAACCCATGGTCGCCCGCGTCAACACGGTTGCGTTCCAGGGCATCGAGGTTCTGGACATCGACGTTCAGGTGCAGATGTCCGGCGGCATCGTCGCCTTCACCGTGGTCGGCTTGCCCGACAAGGCGGTGGCCGAGAGCCGGGAACGGGTGCGGGCGGCGCTGCACGCGCTCGGCCTCGCCCTGCCGGCCAAGCGAATCACCGTCAACCTCGCTCCGGCGGACGTGCTGAAGGAGGGCAGCCATTTCGACCTGCCCATCGCGCTCGCCCTGCTGACCGTCATGGGCGTGCTGCCCGATCTGGAGATGAGCCGCTATTGCGCGCTGGGCGAACTGGCGCTGGACGGGGCGCTGACCCCGGTGGCCGGAGTGCTGCCGGCGGCGATCAACGCGCTGGCCCACGACCGCGGGCTGATCTGCCCGGAGGCCTGTGGCGGCGAGGCTGCCTGGGCGGGCGAGGGGCTGGACGTGCTGGCGCCGGCCACGCTGCTGGCGCTCATCAACCATTTCCGCGGCCAGCAGGTGCTGACCCGCCCGCGCCCGCGCATCCAGGAGAGCGCCGAGGCGCCGCTCGACCTGCGCGACGTGAAGGGCAACGAGACGGCCAAGCGCGCGCTGGAGGTCGCCGCCGCCGGCTCGCACAATCTGCTGATGATCGGGCCGCCCGGCTCCGGCAAGTCGATGCTGGCGGCGCGGCTGCCGGGCCTGCTGCCGCCGCTCGACCCGGCGGAGGCGCTGGAGGTGTCGATGATCCACAGCGTCGCCGGGCTGCTGGAGGGCGGCAAACTGCTGCGCCAGCGCCCCTACCGGTCGCCGCACCAGTCGGCCAGCCTGCCCGCCCTGGTCGGCGGCGGGTCGCGCGCCAAGCCGGGCGAGATTTCTTTGGCCCACAAGGGCGTGCTGTTCTTGGACGAGCTTCCCGAATTTCCGCGCGGCACGCTGGAGGCGCTGCGCCAGCCGCTGGAGACCGGGAAGGCGGTGGTCAGCCGAGTCAACCAGCATGTGACCTATCCGGCGCGGGTGCAGTTGATCGCGGCGATGAACCCCTGCCGCTGCGGCCATCTCGACGACGCGTCGCTGGCCTGCGCCCGCGCGCCGAAATGCGCCGCCGACTACCAGTCGAAGATCAGCGGGCCGCTGTTCGACCGAATCGACCTGCACATCGACGTGCCCGCCGTTAGCCCTGCCGACCTCAGCCTGCCGCCGCCCGCCGAGGGCAGCGCCGACGTGGCCGCCCGCGTGGCGCTGGCCCGCGCGATCCAGGCGGAGCGCTATGCCGGTTTCGGCCCCTTTCCCGAAGGCCGGGCGGTGCGCACCAACGCCGAGGCCGACGGCGAGCTGCTGGAGAAGGCTGCCGCCCCCGACCAGCCGGGCCGCGCCCTGCTGACCGAGGCCGCGGAGCGGCTGAAGCTGTCCGCCCGCGGCTATCACCGCGTCATGCGCGTTGCCCGCACGCTCGCCGATCTGGACGGCGGGGGCGGCGTGCGCCGCCCGCACGTCGCGGAGGCGCTGGGCTACCGCAGCATCGCCCCCGGTCGATGATGCTTTACTCCGCCGCCACGGCGTTGCCATGGTTGGAATGATGGGTCCGGTCGTGCAGGCAGCGGCGCAGGCGGAAAGCGGTGATGATGGCCAGCGCGCCATAGGCGATCAGGTAGCTGCCCACACCCAGCGCCACGGCCAGCAGGCCCAGCGACGGCAGGACCCACATGCCGAAGCCGAACAGCACCGACAGGGCGCCGGCCACGCCCCAGGCCCATTTGCCGTGGGTGCGGTGCATGCGCCACGCGGTCATGATCTTGGCGAAGCCGGTGATGACCGACCAGGCGGCGATCACGAAGATCAGCGCGAACAGGCTCGCCTCCGGCCACAGCAGGGCCACGGTGCCGGCCACCAGACTGACCACGCCGTCCAGGATGAAGGGCAGGCTGCGCTCCTGCGCCTGGGCGGCGCGGACGCCGCCGACGATGGCGAACAGCCCGTCCATCAGCAGGTAGGCCGCGAGCAGAACCGCCAGGGTGGCGACCGTCGCCCCCGGCAGAAGAAAAGCCAGCAGGCCGAGCATCACCGCCCCGGCACCGCGCAACGCCAACGCCCACCAGTTGCGCGCCAGCAGATCGTTCATGCCCTGGACCCGTCGGGCCTCGTACATCGCCTCCGTAGCCATGTCTCGTCTCCCCTCATCCGTTCGAGTGCACCGGGCGCGGGTGAACGCGCCCTATGCATCACGGCAACAGGATCAGGAGGACTTCGTTGCGGCGGCGGGTTGTTGCAACGGCGGGATTCGCGCGACTTCCGTGCATGCTCGTTGGGGCAGGTCAGTTGCTGCGGCCGTAGTCGCCCTTGCTGGGTTCGATGAAGTAGAAGAGCTTCGAGTCGAACTGCATGCCCTCGCGCGGGTTCATCAGCGCCACCTCGGTCGTCAGCCCCTGGGCGTCCAGCACCCGCCATTTGCGGAGCTGGAAGGGCCGGTCCTCGAAGACCAGGGTCAGGGTGCCCTTGCCGGGGTCCTTGGTCTCGGTCAGGCTGATTTCCACCAGCCCCGGCGCCTGATAGACGCCGGTCACCGTCACGTCGCCGGACAGCCGGATGTTCTTGCGCAGGATGAAGTCGGCCAGCGTGCTGCCGATGGGGGCGCTGGACTGCTGCCGCATCTCCCCGTCCCAATAGAAGATGAAGGCGCCGTCGGCGACGACGAAGTCCTTCACCGGCGGGTCGTACTCCAGCCGCATCCGGCCGGGACGCGCGAGGTAGAAGGTGCCGGCGGTCTGGTGCCCGTTCGGGGCGACCTGCACGAACTTCGATTGCAGCGTGCCAATGCCGTTCAGATAGCTTTCCGCCTGGGCCACCAGCGCCTGGTCCTGGGTGGACAGGGCGGCGGCGCGCGGCGCGGCGAGCGCGGGGTCGAGGACCGCTCCCGCCGAGGTGACGGACAGAGCGACGGCAGCGGCAGCCAGAATGCGGCGGAACGGGATCTTCATGATGCCTGCTAGGTAACCGGACGTTCCGGGCGGAAATGGGGCGCGGCGGTGGTGGTTCCAAGGAGAAAGAGCGCTTTACCCCCTCCCCAACCCTCCCCCTCTTCGAGGGAGAGGGGGCATGGGCGAAGCGGCGGCAGTCCCCTCCACCTCGAAGAGGGGGAGGGCTAGGGAGGGGGCAACCGCCGCTCACTCCTCGATGTTGCGGGCCAGGACCTCGCGCTTGCCGGCGTGGTTGGGCTTGCTGACCACGCCTTCGCTCTCCATCCGCTCGATCAGGCGGGCGGCGGAGTTGTAGCCGATGCGGAGCTGGCGCTGGATGAAGCTGGTCGACGCCTTGCGCTCGCGGCAGACCACCGCCACCGCCTTGTCGTAGAGGTCGTCGCCCGACCCGCCGCCGGCGCCCGACCCGTCGTCGAAGGAGCCGCCGTCCTCGTCGTCCTCCTCGGTGATGGCGTCGACGTAGCTCGGCTCGCCCTGCGTCTTGAGGAACTTCACCACCTGCTCCACCTCGCCGTCGGCGACGAAGGGGCCGTGGACGCGGGTAATGCGGCCGCCGCCGGCCATGTAGAGCATGTCGCCCTGGCCGAGCAACTGCTCCGCCCCCTGTTCGCCGAGGATGGTGCGGCTGTCGATTTTGCTGGTGACCTGGAAGCTGATGCGGGTCGGGAAGTTGGCCTTGATGGTGCCGGTGATGACGTCCACCGAGGGGCGCTGCGTCGCCATGATCAGGTGGATGCCGGCGGCCCGCGCCATCTGGGCGAGGCGCTGGATCGCCGCTTCGATGTCCTTGCCGGCCACCAGCATCAGGTCGGCCATCTCGTCGACGATCACGACGATGTAGGGCAGCTCCTTCAGGTCGAGCGGCTGCTCCTCGAAGATCGGCTTTCCGGTGTCGGGGTCGAAGCCGGTCTGGACGCGGCGGGTCAGCAGTTCGCCGTCGGCGCGGGCCTCGCGCAGGCGGGCGTTGTAGCCCTCGATGTTGCGCACGCCCAGCTTGGACATGTTGCGGTAGCGGTCCTCCATCTCCCGCACTGTCCATTTCAGGGCGACCACCGCCTTCTTCGGATCGGTGACGACCGGCGTCAGCAGATGCGGGATGCCCTCATAGACCGACAGCTCCAGCATCTTGGGGTCGATCATGATGAAGCGGCAGCGGTCGGGCGGCAGACGGTAGAGCAGCGACAGGATCATCGTGTTGATCGCCACCGACTTGCCCGAGCCCGTGGTGCCGGCGACCAGCAGGTGCGGGAAACGGGCGAGGTCGGCCACCACCGACTGGCCGCCGATGTCCTTGCCGAGCGCCAGCAGCAGCTTGCCCGCCGTCTTGTCGAAGACGTCGCCGGCCAGCAGCTCGCGCAGCAGCACCGTCTCGCGCTTGGCGTTGGGCAGTTCGATGCCGATGACGTTGCGGCCCGGCACCACGGCGACGCGGACCGACACCGCGCTCATCGAGCGGGCGATGTCGTCGGCCAGCCCGATGACGCGGGACGACTTGGTGCCGGGCGCCGGCTCCAGCTCGTAGAGGGTGACGACCGGGCCGGGATGGACCTTCTGCACCTCGCCGCGCACGCCGAAGTCGGACAGCACGCCCTCCAGCCTCACCGCGTTCTCGCGCAGCGCCGCCTCGTCCACCTTCTCGCCGCGCACGCTGGTCGGGACGATCTGGAGCAGGTCGAGCGGCGGCAACTCGTAGCCGTCCGCCTCCTCCAGATTGAGGGCGGCCTGCTTGGACGGGCGCCCCTGGTCGGCGGCCTTCGTCTTGCCCCCGGCGGGTGGGGTCACCACCGGAACGGCGCGGGTCTTGGCCTCCACGCGCGGCTCGACGCTGATGGAGTCGGACAGCCGGCCGCGCGGCGCGGCGCGCAGGGTGATGGCGGCACCGTCCTCGTCGGGCGTGTCGTCGAGAGACGGGGCGACGGCCTTCCGGTCCGCGGTGGCGAGGCTGGGCTCCCGGCGCAGCAGGCCACCGGTCTGGTGAACCGCGTTGCGCGCGGCCTCCGCGCCCTTGTCGCGCACGAAGGACATGCCGGCCCGCGCCCCCCGCCCGAGGCGGGCGAGGCCGGCGGCGGTCTCGCGCAGGCTGGCCGCCCATTCGCGGATCGACAGGCCCATGGCGACGAACAGGATCAACCCGCCGGCCACGCCGGCCACGGTGCCGACCAGCGGATTGCCGGGGCCGCCGAACAGCAGCTTGCTGACCCCGTCCAGCAGGACGATGCCGAAACTGCCGCCGGGATGGCCGTTCAGCGGATCCCCGCCTCCGCCGCCCATCCCGGCCAGGAACATGGCGACCAGAAGCACGCCCCACACCGCCAGCACGCTGCGGAACAGCGGATGGCGGATGCTTTTCTGCAGGCTGAGCCGCCAGCCCCACATCATCGGGACCAGCGCCAGCAGATAGGCCGCCCAGCCCAGCGACTGAATCAGGACGTCCGCCAGATGGGCGCCGAACCGGCCGAACAGGTTGTGGATGTGGGCGTCCGCCGCGGGGACCGCGTTCCACGAGGGATCGGCCGGGTTGTAGCTGCCCAGGATGACCATCAGCACCAGACCGACCACGCCCAGCGCGAAGCCCGCCAGCTCGCGCGCCCGTGCCACCACGAAGGCGCGCGTGGCGGGCGAGAAGAAGGGCGGCTTCTCCGGCCGCGCACCGGCGGGCCGTGCTCCGGCGCTTTTGCCGCTTCCGCTGCGGGGGCTTGCGGGTCGTGCCATGGGCAGAAGGTCCTCAAGAACGTGCTGAACCGGACCCGTCCTTCGGGGCGAAAGACCGGGGTGACGTGAGCCGAAACGGGCGGCTCTTATCCCAGGATGCGGGCGATGGTGCTGCAGGCGTGGGCGACCGTCTCGGCGTCGTTCACCAGCGCGATGCGGATGAAGGGGGCGCCGGGGTTGGCCTCGCCGGGGTTGCTGCGGGTCAGGTAGGCGCCGGGCAGAACGCGGATGCCGCCCTCCGCCCACAGGCGGCGCGTCGCCTCCTCGCCGTCGCCGACCTCCAGCCACAGAAAGAAGCCGCCGTCCGGCCGGTAGTAGCCGTAGCGCCCCTTCAGCGAAGCCTCCGCCGCGTCGAACTTGGCGCGGTAGAGCGCGCGGTTCTCCTCGACATGGGCCTCGTCCCGCCACAGGGCGGCGCTGGCCGCCAGCACCGGCAGCGGCATCCCGGCGTTGGAGTAGCTGCGCAGGCGGGTGAAGCGGGACATCAGCTCCGGATCGCCGGCCACGAAGCCCGAGCGCAGCCCGGCGGCGCTCGACCGCTTGGACAGGGAATGGAAGACCAGGATGTTCGCCCAGGGCTTCCCGTCATGGGCCAGCCCCGACGCGACCTGGAGCGCGCCGACCGGCGGTGTGTCCAGATAGATCTCGGCGTAGCACTCGTCCACCGCCAGGATGAAGCCGTAGCGCCGCGCCAGCCCGATCGCCCGCTCCAGATAGGCGGCGTCGGCCGCCGCCCCCTGCGGGTTGGCGGGGGTGCAGAGGTAGAACAGCGCCGTGCGCTCCAGCAGCTCCGGCGTCAGCGCGTCGAGGTCGGGCAGGAAGCCGGTCTCGCGGGTCGAGGGCAGGAACACCGGCTCCGCCCCCGCCAGCAGGGCCGCGCCCTCGTAGGGCGCGTAGAAGGGGTTGGGCATCAGCACCGCCGGCTGGCGGCCCGCCTTGGACGGCGGCACGGCCAGCAGGGCGAGGAGGAACAGCGCCTCGCGCGTGCCGGACACCGGCAGGACCGACTTTTCGGCATCGAACAGCCCGTCCGGCAGGGCGTAGCGGCGGGCCAGCCAGGCGCCCACCGCCTCGCGGAACTCCGGCGTGCCGCCGACCGGCGGGTATTTGCCCCACAAATGGGCGTTGGCGCGCAGCGTCTCGTCGATGACGGCCGGCGGCTGGTGCTGCGGCTCGCCCACCGACATCATGATCGGCTCGGCGTTGGCGCGCGGCGTCACCCCGGACAGCAGGGCCGCCAGCCGGGTGAAGGGGTAGTCGGACAGCCGGTCGAGCCGGTCGTTGACGAGAGCGAAGGTGCCGAGGTCCGGGAGCGACATGCCGCCGAGAATCCTTTCCATGAGGACGGCCCGGGAAGGCCGGGCCGGCCCCGAGGGGCACGGCCCGTCAGTGGCCTCCGGGGGCCTCTGCCCGATACGAAACGGAAACGATCCTACCGGCGGTGGAGTCCCGGCACAAGGGCACAAAACCGGACGAGACCCGGTCAAGGGAAAGCATACGCCGCCCGTTCCGGCGGCCTTAGCGTCACAGCGGAAAGATTGGCGCGCCCGGCCTCAAGTCTCCGGGCAGATCATCGACGCCCTGCGGCAAGAAAAAGCGGACGCGCCTTCCCCCCTCGCGGGAGGGGCCGGGCGATGACGCCCCGCCCGGTCCGCTTCCTCCAGGACGCCTCAGAGGGCTTCGGTGTTGGTCTCGCCGGTGCGGATGCGCACGGCCTGGGCGATGTCCAGCACGAAGATCTTGCCGTCGCCGATGCGGCCGGTGTTGGCGGCCTTCTGGATCGCCTCGACCACCTGCTCGTACTGGTCGTCGGACACCGCGACCTCGACCTTCACCTTGGGCAGGAAGCTCACGGAATACTCGGCGCCGCGGTAGATCTCGGTCTGACCCTTCTGGCGTCCGAAGCCCTTCACCTCGCTCACCGTCAGGCCCTGGATCCCGAGCGACGTCAGCGCCTCGCGCACTTCGTCGAGCTTGAACGGCTTGATGATGGCCATAACCAGTTTCATGTGGCTTCCCCTTGGTATGCGTGTTTGCGGGCCCTTGCGGTCGCCCGGTCCCCCCTCGGCCGATCCCGCCGTGACGGCGGGTTTCCCGAACGTGACTCGAGCGTGTTCGCCTCGACCATAAAAAGCAATGTCTTCAAAAATCGTGCCGGTTGCAGAATCGGCCCTTTTCAGCGGTTTTTGGATGTTTCGCCGATCGATTGGGCAGGTCATGCCTAATAATTACGCAAACCGGGTGCCGCGACGCCGCGCCGCTGGACATCCGGACCGAGCGGAACGATTGTTCGTACCCGTCTACACTGATCGAAGGGCAGCGCCATCATGACCGAATCGGGCACCACCGCAGCGCAGGAGATCACGACCGACGTCGTCGTGTTGGGCGGCGGACTGGCCGGACTCAGCATGGCGGCGGCCCTGGCCACCGCGGGCGTTCCGGTGGTCTGCATCGACCGCGACAGCCCGGACCGGCAGGCGGGGGACGATTTCGACATCCGCACCACGGCGGTCGCCTACGCCTCGATGAAGGTGCTGGAGGGGGCGGGCGTGTGGAAGCACATGGAGCCCTACGCCGGCCCGATCCTGGACATCCGGGTGGCCGACCAGTTCTCGCCCCTGTTCGTCCATTACGACCACACGGAGCTGACCTGGGACGGCAAGAACCAGCCCTTCGGCTGGATTCTCGACAACAAGGACATGCGCCGCGCTTTGTTCGCCCGCGCCAGGGAACTGCCCGGCCTGCATCATCTCGCCCCCGCCCAGGCCGTGTCGATCGAGCGCAGCCGCGCCGGCGCCACGGTGACGCTGGCCGACGGGCGGGTGGTCAAGGCGCGGCTGGTGGTCGGGGCCGACGGGCGCCGCTCGCTGGCGCGGGAGAGCGCCGGGATCAAGCTGCGCACCTGGGCCTACGACCAGACCGCGATCATTTGTACGATCCGCCATTCGGAGCCGCACAACGGCGTGGCGGTGGAGCATTTCCTGCCCAACGGCCCCTTCGCCGTGCTGCCGATGACCGAGAACCGTTCCTCCATCGTGTGGAGCGAGAAGCGGTCGCTGGTCGACATGTATCTGAAGCTGCCCGAGGACCAGTTCATCGACGAGTTGACCCGGCGTTCGGGCGGCTATCTGGGCGACATCGAACTGGTGACCCGGCGCGACGCCTGGCCGCTGTCGGTCCTGCTGGCCGAGCGCTTCATCGCGGAGCGCGTCGCCCTGATCGGCGAGGCGGCCCACGCCATCCACCCCATCGCCGGGCAGGGGCTGAACCTGGGCCTGCGCGACGTGGCCGCTCTGGCCGAGGTGATCGTGGACGCCCACCGGCTGGGGCTGGACGTCGGTTCGCCGGAGGTGCTGGCGCGCTTCCAGCGCTGGCGCCGCTTCGACACGGTGCTGCTGGCCGTGGTCTGCGACGGTCTGGTCCACCTGTTCTCCAACAACATCCCGCCGATCAAGCTGGCCCGCGACGTCGGCATGGCCGTCGTCAACCGCCTGCCGCCGCTGAAGCGCTTCTTCATGAAGCACGCGATGGGCGTGGTCGGCGAACTGCCGCGGATGATCAAGGGCGTGCCGCTGTAAGGCGCCGCCCGCCCGTCATCCCAGCCCGTACTCCGACAGCGCCTCGTACACCGCGGCCCCCTTGCCCAGGTGGCTGCGGTAGAGCGTGAAGTGATCCACCCGGATCGGACCGGCGCGGAACATCCCGCGCTCCTCGACGAAGCGCCCGATCCGATCCTTCGGCGCGTCCTTCAGCCGGGCGAGCGTGACGTGGGGCGAGAATTTGCGCTCCTCCGCCGGCAGGCCGCAGCGGACCAGCGCCGACTCGACCTTGGACTGGAGGTGCGACAAGGCGTCGCTGCGCTCCACCCCGGCCCAGAGGACGCGGGCGTTGCGGCCGCTGCCGTACACGCCCACGCCGTCCAGGACCAGATCGAAGGCCGGCGCCGCGATCTGCGCCAGCGACTCGTCGATCTCCGCCGCCTGATCCTCCGGCACCTCCCCGATGAAGCGGAGCGTCAGGTGCAGGTTGTCCGCGTCGGTCCAGCGGGCGCCGGGCACGCCGCCGCCCAGCCCCGCCAGACGCCGGCGCACCTCCTCCGGAAAATCGAGGGCGACGAAGAGACGGATCATTGGCGTTCCGGAATGGTTACGGGCAGGGGTCGGGATAGCGGGCGTTGACCGCCTCGATGTCCTTCATCACCTCGTCCGACAGCGTGACGTCCACCGCCGCGATGTTGGACTTCAGGTCCTCCATGGTCGTCGCGCCGATCAGCGAGGACGCCACGAAGGGCTGCTGCAGGGTGAAGGCGATGGCCATCTGGGTCGGCGACAGGCCGTGGCGCCGGGCGACGTCCAGATATGCGCGGGTCGCCGCGTCGGCGTTGACGGTGGCGTAGCGCGACTTGCGGTGATCCAGCGCGCGGCGGGTGCCGGCGGGAACGGCGCCGTCCAGATACTTGCCGGTCAGCGTGCCGGCGGCCAGCGGCGAGTAAGCCAGAAGCCCGACATCCTCGCGCAGAGACACCTCGGCCAGACCCTGCTCGAAGGTCCGGTTCAGCAAGCTGTAGGCGTTCTGGATCGAGGCGACGCGCGGCAGGCCCTTGTCCTCCGCCAGCTTGAGGAACTGCATCACCCCCCAGGGCGACTCGTTCGAGACGCCGATGTGGCGGACCTTGCCGGATTTCACCAGCTCGTCGAGCGCCGCCAGAGTCTCCTCGATGGGCGTGCCGTCCTTCTCCGGCCGATGGACGTAGTTGCGCGCGCCGAAACGGTTGGTCGACCGGTCGGGCCAGTGGAGCTGGTAGAGGTCGATGTAGTCGGTCTGGAGCCGGCGCAGGCTGGCCTCGACCGCCGCGAAGATGTTGGCGCGGTCGAGCTTCGCCTCGCCGTTGCGCACCCAGGCGAAGCCGCCGTCGGTGGCGCCGACGACTTTGCTCGCCAGGATCACCTGGTCGCGCTTGCCGTTCGCCTTGAACCAGGTGCCGATCACCTCTTCCGTACGTCCGTACGTGTCGGCGGTCGGGGGGATGGCGTACATCTCCGCCGTGTCCCAGAAATTGACGCCCTCGCCGAGCGCGTAGTCCATCTGGGCGTGGCCTTCGGCCTCGCTGTTCTGGCGGCCCCAGGTCATGGTGCCCAGGCCGATGGCGCTGACCGACAGGCCGGTGCGGCCGAGCGGACGGTATTGCATTTGGTTGTGGTCCTTAAAGGAACAGGGTGAGCACGCCCGTGTATCCGTACAGGCGGGCGTTGGAGATCTCGCCGCTGGCGAAGAAACCGGCCAGCGGGATGTCGCCGAAGGTTTCGCGGATCAGCGCCAGTTCCTGGCTGCCCTCGCCGAACAGGCTGGGGCCGCGGGCGATGCAGCTGACGTAGAGGGCGCCCTTCGGGGTGGTCTTCACGCGCTTCTTCAGATTGGCCAGCATGCGCCGCATGTCGGACTCGGCGCTCTGCTGGTCGCGGCGGGTGAACAGGATGGGCTGGCCGCTCTGCACATGATGAGCGACGGCGATCCAGCCGGCGCGCGGGTCGATGGCGATCAGGTCGCGCACCAGATAATCCGCCGTATCGCTGCCGGCGATCGGCAGGCCGGCGAAGATGTAGCCGGACACCCGCTTGAGGTCGCGGGCCAGCAGTTCGCCGATGTCCTCCTTGAAGACCTCCAGCGCCGGGCGCCCGTCGATCTCCAGGACGACGTTGTCCTCCGCCGCGGTGATGGTGCGCACCGGGCCGATGGGCGTGCAGCCCTGGCTGAGGCCGGTGGCGACCGGCACCTGCGGCGCGAACAGCACGCCCGACACGCCGCCGTCGGCCACCGGCCCGCCGACCATCGTGGCGGTGTTGCCGGGGATGGTGAATTGCGGGAACTCCGACCGCGAGGCCGACAGGCCGCCGACCAGGAAAGCCCCGGTCGATTCCGCCAACGAAACGACCAGCCCGGCCAGATCCTGGTGGCGCGGGTCGGCGTGGGCGAGCGCCAGCATGGCGCCGTGCTTGTCCAGCCAGCCGCCGGCCATGCGGCGCAACGGCTCCATGTCGCCCGACACCACCGGGAACAGACGGAACCCCTCCGGCGGCAGGCGGGCCACCATCACGGCGATGCCCGGCTTGTCGAAGATTTCCTCGTCGTTGGCGCAGACGCCGATGCCGACCGTGCCCACCCAGTCGCGGATGCCGGTGACGCCGCGCAGCAGGGTGACCATGCTCGTCGCGTGCTCGGCCAGCGCGTCGGTGATGTAGAGGAAGCCGAGGTTGCAGCCCTCCACCGCGCCGAGTTCGTCCAGGCACGACTTGACGACGGCGCCCCATTCGGTGCCGGTGGCCGATGCGGCCTTGAAGTGGGTCTCGGTGGTGGCGCTGTCGCCGGCCAGGGTCGCCATGGGTGTCAGTCTCCGCTTTTGGCGATGCCGTCCAGAAGGCGGGCGACGTGGGGCGTGATGCGCTCCACGATCACCTTCACGCCGGCCGCGTTGGGATGGATGCCGTCGGGCTGGTTCAGCGCGGCGTCGGCCGCCACGCCGTCCAGGAAGAACGGGTAGAGCTGTACGTCGTACGCCTTCGCCAGATCCGGGTAGATGGCGTTGAAGCGGTCCCCGTACGCGCGGCCCAGGCTGGGCGATGCGTACATCCCGGCCAGCAGCACGGGCAGCTTCTCGCCGGTCAGCCGCTTCAGGATGGCGTCAAGGTTGGCGCGCGCCGCGGCGGGGGCGAGCCCGCGCAGCATGTCGTTCGCCCCCAGCTCCACCAGCACGGCGTCCGGCTTGTCGGCCAGCGCCCAGTCGAGCCGCGACAGGCCGCCGGCCGTGGTGTCGCCCGACACGCCGGCGTTGACGACGGTCACGTCGTAGCCCTTCGCCCGCAGCGCGGCCTGCAACTGCACGGTGAAGGCCTGCGCCTCGGGAAGGCCGTAGCCGGCGGTCAGGCTGTCGCCGAGCGCCAGCAGGGTGTAGGGCCCTTTCCCCGCACCCGTCTGGGCGGACGCGGGCGCGGTCATGCCAATTCCCACGCCGATTGCCGCAACGACGGCGAGAGCGGCCAGCCCCGACCGAAGGAGGGCCGTGTTGAAATGGCGGCGCACCATGCCATATGGCGTGAGGTTTTCCCGCCCGTTCCCCCGCCCGTTCCAGAGACGCATGCCAATGTCCCGACCCGATTCCGTTGAGTCCACCATCGTCGAACTCGACGAGGTGCATCTGAGATTGGACAGCGCGGCCGGACCCGTC
Organism: Azospirillum brasilense; assembly: GCF_007827815.1. Taxonomy (GTDB): domain Bacteria; phylum Pseudomonadota; class Alphaproteobacteria; order Azospirillales; family Azospirillaceae; genus Azospirillum; species Azospirillum brasilense_C. The sequence goes on along the minus strand of NZ_VITH01000005.1, from coordinate 39,931 downwards.
AACATCCTGAGAGGCTTGAATCTCCGCATCCAGCCCGGTGAACGGGTCGGCGTGGTCGGCCCGTCGGGCTCCGGCAAATCGACCATGATGATGGTCATGGCCGGTCTGGAACGCCCCACGGGCGGGACCGTGCGCGTGGCCGGACAGGATCTGGGCCGGCTGGACGAGGACGGGCTTGCGCGCTTCCGCCGCGACCATGTGGGGATCGTCTTCCAGGCTTTCCACCTCGTGCCGACGATGACCGCGCTGGAGAACGTCGCCATCCCCCTGGAATTCGCCGGGGCCGCCGACGCCTTCGACCGCGCGCGCTCCGGGCTGGAGGCGGTCGGGCTGGCCCACCGGCTGAGCCACTATCCGGGCCAGCTCTCCGGCGGCGAGCAGCAGCGCGTCGCCCTGGCCCGCGCCTTCGTCGCCGAGCCGTCGCTGCTGCTGGCCGACGAGCCGACCGGCAACCTCGACATCGGCACCGGCGCCACCATCGTGGAGCTGCTGTTCGACCTTGCCGAGCGGCGCGGCACGACGCTGGTGCTGATCACCCACGACCCCTCCCTGGCCGACCGCTGCGACCGGACCGTGCGCCTGATGGATGGGCGCATCGTCGACGACGGCCTCGCCGCCCGCGCCGAACGCGAGCGCGTGGCGGGGGACTGAGATGTCCGGGGGGTGGTCGCGCCGCGCCCCCCTCCCAACCTCCCCCCGCTTTCGCAGGGGGAGGAGATTAAAGCCCTCCCCTGCGAAGCGGGGGAGGGTTGGGTGGGGGCCCGACAAGACCACTCCCCACCACCACCCCACGCCGGACAGCCCCATGACCAACCTCGCCCTCGCATTCCGTCTGGCCCGCCGCGAGCTGCGCGGGGGGCTGAAGGGGTTCCGCATCTTCCTCGCCTGCCTGACGCTCGGCGTCGCGGCCATCGCCGCGGTCAACTCCGTGTCCGGCGGCGTGCTGTCGGGCCTGCAGGCGGACGGACGGGCGATCCTGGGCGGCGACGTCGCGCTGCGCCAGATCTACGCGCCGCCGACCGACGAGCAGCGCGCCTGGCTGGAACAGGCCGGGCGCCTGTCGCAGTCGGTGGACATGCGCGCCATGGCCCGCTCCGCCGACGACGAACGCTCCACGCTGGTCGAGCTGAAGGCGGTGGACGACGTCTACCCGCTCTACGGCTCCGTGGCGCTGGCGCCGGAGGGTGACCTGCACACGGCCCTGGCCAACCGCGACGGGCGCTGGGGGGCGCTGGTCGAGGACGGGCTGCTCGACCGGCTGGGGCTGAAGACCGGCGACACGCTGCGGCTGGGCGAGGGCGAATTCGCCGTGCGCGGCGTGCTGACACGCGAGCCGGACCGCGCGTCCAACGGGGCCTTCTCGCTGGGCCCGCGGGTGATGATCGGTCTGCCGTCGCTGGAGGGCACCGGCCTGCTCCAGCCCGGCAGCATCGTCTATTGGACCGCCAAGCTGGCCCTGCCGCCGGGCACCGACGTGGCGGCGTGGCAGTCGGCGCTGACGGCGCGCTTCCCCGACGCCGGCTGGCGGGTCCGCGACTTCACCAACGCCTCCCCGCAGATCGAGCGCTTCATCGACCGCATGACGCTGTTCCTGACGCTGGTCGGGCTGACCGCCCTGCTGGTTGGCGGGGTCGGCGTGGGCAACGCGGTGCGCAGCCATCTCGACTCACGCGCCCGCACCATCGCCACGCTGAAATGCCTGGGCGCGCCGGGCGATCTGGTCTTCCAGGTCTATCTGCTGCAAATCCTCGCCCTGTCCGGGCTGGGCATCCTGCTGGGGCTGCTGCTCGGCGCGGTGGCGCCGCTGGGGCTGGGGTCGCTGCTCGATCAGGTGCTGCCGGTGCCCACCCGGATCGGCGTCTACCCGGGCGCCCTGGCTCTGGCCGCGCTCTACGGCCTGCTGACCGCGCTGACCTTCTCGCTGTGGCCGCTCGGCCGCGCGCGGGAGGTGCCGGCGGCGGCGCAGTTCCGCGACGTGGTCGCCCCCGCCGGGGGCCGCCCGCGCGCGGTCTATCTGGCGGCGATGGCGCTGACCGTCGCGGCTCTGGCCGGGCTGGCCGTCGCCACCGCCCACAACAAAATGTTCGCCGCCTGGTTCGTCGGCGGTTCCATCGCCACCTTCATCGCTTTCCGCGTGGCGGCGTGGCTGGTGGTGCGCGGGGCCGCGGCGGCGGGGCGGCCGCGCCGTCCGGGGCTGCGGCTGGCGCTCGCCAACCTGCACCGGCCGGGCAACCCGACCGGGGCGGTGGTGCTGTCGCTCGGCCTCGGCCTGACGGTGCTGGTCGCCATCGCGCTGATCGAGGGCAACTTCTCCCGCCGGGTCAACGAGACGATCCCGAAGGACGCGCCCAGCTTCTTCTTCGTGGACATCCAGCCCGACCAGTTCGAGCCGCTGAAACAGACGCTCTTCGCCCTTCCCGGCACCAGCGGGTTCGAGGCGGTGCCCAGCTTGCGCGGGCGGATCGAGACGGTGAACGGCCAACCGGCGGAAAAGGCGCTGGTCAACCCCGAGCAGTCCTGGGTGCTGTCCGGGGACCGCGGCATCACCTATTCCGCCAAGCTGCCCGAGCATTCGGAGATCGTCGCCGGCTCCTGGTGGCCGGAGGACTACAAGGGGAAGCCGCTGATCTCCATCCACCAGAACGTGGCGAGCGCCTTCGGCATCGGTCCCGGCGCCACCATGGGGATCAACGTCCTGGGCCGCACCATCGAGGCGACGGTCGGCAACGTGCGCGCCGCCGACTTCTCGACGCTGGCCATCAACTTCGCCCTGGTCTTCGCGCCGGGCACGCTGGAGCGGGCGCCGCAGACCTGGATCGCCACCATCCGCAGCACGCCGCAGGCGGAGCCGGAGGTCCAGCGCTCGGTCCTGCAGCGCTTCCCCAACGTCACGCTGGTGCGGGTGAAGGACGCGCTGGACACGGTGGGCACCATGCTGGGCCACATCGGCACGGCGGTGCGCGTCACCGCCGGGATCACGCTGGCCGCCGGCACGCTGGTGCTGGCCGGCGCGGTCGCCGCCGGGCACCGCCGCCGGGTCTACGACGCGGTGGTGCTGAAGGTGCTGGGCGCCACGCGGGCCGACGTGCTGAAGGCGTTCCTGCTGGAATATGGGCTGCTCGGCATCCTGACCGCGGCCATCGCCGGGATCATCGGCACGATCACCGCCTGGGCGGTGATGACTTTCCTGATGCGCTGGGACTGGACGTTCCTGCCGTCGGCGGTGCTGACCACGGCGCTGCTGAGCACCGCGATCACGCTGGCCTTCGGCTTCCTCGGGACGTGGCGGGCGCTCGGCCAGCCCTCCGCCCCGCTGCTGCGCAACGACTGACACCGGCGGCGGACACCGGCGAGGACACCGGCGGTCACTGGAGTGACCGCCGGCATCGCGTGCGTCACGAACCCTGGCTGAGCGCCTCGGCCAGGGCGCGGTCGGGGTGGTTCCCGCCGACGATGAGCTGCATGGAGCCGGTCGGCACCTCGACCCCCAACTCGTCGAAACGCTTCTTCATGCGGCGGTTGAACTCGCGCGACACGCCCCACTGCTTGGTCGGGCGGGTCTTGAAGCGCGCGGTGATGAGCTGGGTCGAGTCGGGCTGGAACTTGTCCAGGCCCATCACCTCCAGCGGCCCCATGATGTCGGGCGCGAACTGGGTGTCGGACTGCAGGCTGGCGCCGATGTCCTTCAGCAGCTCGATCACGCGGTCGGGGTCCTCGCGGTAGGCGACCCGCACCTCGAACAGGGCGTAGGAAAAGTCCTTCGACATGTTCTTGACGGTGCTGACCGAGTTGAAGGGCACCGTGTGGATGGCGCCCGAGCCGTCGCGCAGCCGGATGGAGCGGATGGAGATGGCCTCCACCGAGCCGGAATGGCCGCCGCCCACATCCACCACGTCGCCGATCGAGATGCTGTCCTCGAACAGGATGAACAGGCCGGTGATGATGTCCTTGACCAGCGTCTGCGACCCGAAGCCGACGGCCAGACCGACCACACCGGCGCCGGCCAGCAGCGGCGCGATGTTGACGCCCAGCTCCGACAGGGTGATCAGCGAGACCATGGTGACCAGGAGGATCAGGAAGGCGTTGCGCAGCAGCGGCAGCAGGGTGCGCACCCGCGCGCTGCGCTCGATCCGCGTGCCGTTGCGGTCGGTGGAGGCGAGGAAGCGCTCGATCATCGCGCTCACCACCTCCCAGGCGATGACGGAGCCGATGAACAGGAGGCCGATGGTCACCGTGCTGCGCAGGATGCGCTGGCCGAGCCGGGTGTCCGTCCAGGCCAGCGTGTCGAAGCCCCAGCCGTAGAGGATCATCATCGCAGCGCCGACCCAGATCACCGTCTTCACCGCCCGGTGCAGGAAGGGCAGGTAGAGGGAGGCGCGGTCCTTCAGCGGCGGCAGGGCGCCCTGGCTCTCCGGCACCATGCGCAGGCCGCGGCGCAGGCCGCGGTTGATGCCGTTGACCAGCAGCCGGGCGATCACCGCGACCAGGATGGTGATGCCGGTGGCGCGGGCCAGATACTCGAAGCCGCCATAGACGTTCAGCACCCAGACGCCGAAGGTGACCACGACATAGATGATCGCCAGGACGTGCCAGACGTCGGCGAAGCGGCGGCGGGCGGAGCGCAGGACGGCGCCCTGGCCCTCCGACTCGCGCTCGGCGGTGGCCGCCGGGTCGCCGTCGCCGGACAGCGGGTTGCCGTGCATCCAGTCGGCGACGATGCGGCGGTTCTGCAGGATCAGCGCGATCAGCATGCCGGCGATCGCCAGCCCCAGCAGCTTCAGCAGCGCGCCGTAGGCGCCGAGCGGCAGGCCCAGCACATAGGCGCCCTCGGCCAGGAAATAGCCGTAGACGCCGACCGCGGCCAGCCGGCGGACCCAGCGGTAGAGGCGCTGCGCGTTGGCGTCGCCCACCCGCACCATGCGCAGGGAGGGCGCGAAGGGCGCGATCAGGATGCGGGCGGCGACCAGCAGGATCTGCAGAATGACGGTGGCGTTGATGACGGCCAGCGCGACCAGCCGGACGCGCGGCCCCGGCTCGCTGACCGACAGGATGGCGTAGGCGACGACGATGAAGGCGGCGATGGGCGCCAGCTCCAGCAGCGCGCGGCCAAGCAGCAGCGGGAAGCGCACCAGCACCGTGCTGCCCCGGCGGGCGGCGAGCGCGTTGCGCGGGCGGGCGAGCAGCCAGCCGACGAAGCGCTGGATCGCCAGGCCGGCGGTCAGGATCATCGTCAGCTGGATGGCGATCTGCACCCAGCGGTCGCGGGCCGACGGGTCGACCATCTGGCGGTTCGCCCAGTCGATGGCGCCGGGCAGTTCCTTGAACACGTTGCCGACCTGGACGAGCTGGCGGCTCAGCACGTCCATGCGCTCGGCCAGGAAGGACAGGGCGCTGGCGCCGATGGTCTCGGGCAGGGTGCTGGCAGCCGGTGCCTCCTCGGCCTTGGCCTGTTCCAGCCCCTTCTGCGCGGCGACCAGAGCCTTCAACTGCTCGACCAGCCGGGCGCGGGCCGCCGGGTCCTCCAGCGTCGTGATCATCGCCTGCATCTGCTCGGGCGTCGGATCGGGCGAGGCGGCGGGCTCGGCGGGGGCCGCGGCGGCCGGGGCCGGCATGGCGGCGCCCGGAACGGGGCCGGCGGCCAGCGCCGGCGCGGCGAGGCCGGCGAGGAGCAGCAGAAGGACGGCGAGTGCGCCCATGCAGGGGGCCGTCCACCGGGTGCGTGCGCGAAGCATCCCTGTCCTTTTTCGTGATTTCGGCAATGCGTCAGTGAAGGCCGGGGACGTTATCCCGTGCCCGCCTCCTTGCCAACCCGCGCAGTTTCAGACCTTTTTGGGACGGAATTGCGGCCGTGCCCAAGGCGCCGGCGGGCTCCGGAACGGGGCCTAGGGCGCTTTTCCGCCAGACTGGGCGCCGTCCTGGGCCTCGTCCTGAGCGACGTGGCAGGCGACTCGGTGGCCCGGCGCCACGGGGTCGAGAGACGGCGGGACCTGGGCGCAACCGTCATGGGCCAGCGGGCAGCGCAGCCGCAGGGCGCAGCCGGTCGGCGGGCGCAGGGGGGAGGGCGGATCGCCGTGCAGCGCCGGGCGGACCAAGCCGGCCGCCGCGACCAGCGCGCGGCTGTAGGGGTGGCGCGCCCCCGCCGCCAGAACCGCGCTGTCCGCCGACTCGACGATCCGGCCGAGCAGGAGCACCAGCCCCCGCCGCGCCATCCGCAGGCCCTCCGCCGCGTCCTGGGTGGCGTAGAGCAGGGCGAGCCGGCGGCGGCGGCGGATCGCTTGCAGCAGGGCCAGGAAGTCCGCCCGCTCCGCCCCGTCGAGCGTCGCGGCCGGCTCGTCGCAGACCAGCAGGCGCGGCTCCGGCAGCAGGGCGCGGGCCAGCCCGGCGCGCGCCGCCTCCGCCGGACGGAGCGACCCGGGATGGAGGTCGAGGACCGCCGTGGGCAACCCGACCTCCTCCAGCGCCTCGGCCATCCGCGCGGCGCGGTCGGCTGGGGATCGGGTGGGCCGCAGCGACTCCAGCGTCTCGGCGAGCTGCGCGCCGATGGTCATCAGCGGGTCGAGGGCGGCCAGCGGATCGGGGAAGAGGATTTGCAGGTCCCGCCGCGCCCGGCGCATCGCCTCCGGCGGGGCGGCGGCGAGGTCGGTCCCCAGCCAGGACACCTGACCGCCGACCGGCGGCACCAGCCGCAGGATGGCGCGGGCCAGCACCGACTTGCCGCTGCCCGTCTCGCCGAGCAGGGCCAGCGTCTCGCCCTCGGCCAGTTCGATGGACAGGCCGTCGACCACGGTCAGCCAGCGCTCCTCGCCGCGCCAGCTCCGCCCCAGCGGAAAAGCGACGCGCAGGTCGCGCACCGACAGGATGGGCGGGCCGGAGGGCGCCGGCTCCACCGGGGGCGGGGCGGGGGTGGGCTCCTCCTCCGGTGCTTCCAGGCGCCCTTGGGCCAGGATCAGCCGGCGGTCGGCCAGACCGGAGTGGACCGGGTCGGCCTGGATTGGATCGGGTTGCGGGCGTCCGGCCAGCAGCAGCGCTGTTCCGGCCTCGCGCGTCCAGGCGGCGAGGTCGCTCAGCAGGCGGACGCGCTGGGTGGGGTCGAGCGCGGCGGCGGGGGCGTCGGCGAGCAGCAGCGCCGGCTCCGCCGCCATGGCCAGCGCCAGCGCGGCCCGCCAGCGCATCGCCTCGCCCAGCTCGTGGGGGTGGAGCGCCAGCCGGCGCGCGGCGGCGGGCACCTGGAAACGCTCCAGCGCCTCGGCGGCGCGGCGCAGGGCGGTACGCTCGTCCATCCCGGATTGGTGGGCCAACAGCTCGGTGAACTGGGCGCCCAGCGGGCGAAGCGGGTCCAGGGCGCCGTCCTGGGTGACCAGGATGCGCCGCCCCCGGATGTGGATGTCGCCCAGCACCGTGATGCCCTTGGGCGCGAGGCTGGCCAGCGCGCGCAGGAGCAGCGTCTTGCCCGCCCCGGCGTCGCCCGACAGGGCGAGCACCTCGCCGGGCTCGACGGCGAAGCTCAGCCGGTCGAGCAGGATGTCGCGGCTGGTCAGCAGGGACAGCCCCTCCACCCGCAGCGGCGTGCGCTCTTCCGATCCGCTCACCGGTGCCCCCCGGTCGTGGAGAAGGCCAGCCGCATCCCGTCGCCCACCCCGTGCAGCGCCCACAGGGTCAGCGCCAGCAGCAGCGCCGGACCGGCCAGCGCCACGGCGTCGCCCGCCCGCGCCGCCGCGCCGATGGCGGTTCCCCAGCCGGTCACTCCCTCCGGCAGGCCGAGGCCGAGCAGGCTGGCGAGGCTTTCCGCCATCAGGGCGCGGGGAAGGGCGGTCCAGGCCGCGGCGGCGAGCGGCAGGACGGCGTTGGGCAGGATGTGGCGGCGCAGCCGGCGCCCGTTGGCAATCCCGGCGGCCTGGGCGGCGCTCAGGAACTCCCGCCGCAGCAGGGCGCGCAGCTCGTCCCGCGCGACGACGGCCACCGCCGGGGCGGCGATCAGGGCGGTCACCACGGCCATCGGCGCCAGCCCGCGCTCCGGACCCAGCAACCCGCCGGCCAGCGGCAGCGCCAGCGCCAGGGGCAGGCCGGTCAGCGCGGTGGCGGGCGTCATCATCGCCCGCTCCGCCCGCTCGCCCAGGGCCACCGCCGTGGCGGCCCAGAGCAGGCCGAGGGCGGCCCCGCCCAGCCCGGCGAACAGTGCGAAGGTCAGGCTCTGGTGCCCGGCGGCCAGCGCCGCCCCCACCGGGCCGCCCCCGGCGACGAGGCCGGCGGCGACCGCCAGCATCAGCGCCGCGAGGACGGTCAGCCCCGCGGCGGCGGGCCGGTGCGCGGTCAGCCGCTGCCCGGCCTTCTGCCAGGGACCGTCGCGCCAATGAGAGTCGGTGCCGGCGGGTCCGTGCATCAGGCCATCCGGGCGCGCGGGTCGATCCAGCCGTGCAGCGCGCCGCACAGCGCGTTCAGCAGCACGGCGAGGCCGCACAGCCCGGCGAGCGCCGCGACGGCCATGCTGGCATCCCCGGCCCGCGCCGCCTCGACGAACAGCCGCCCGGCGCCGGAAAAGCCGGTCCCGAACAGGCTTTCCACCGCCACGGCCGCGGTCACCGTTCCCGCCACGGCGCTGCGCAGGCCGCCCACCGCCGCCGACAGCCCCAGCGGCAGGCTGAGCCGCCACAGCAGGGCGGAACCGTCCACCCCGCGTCCGCGCGCCGCCAGCAGAACCGTGTCCTCCGCCCCGGCCCGCGCCCGGCCGGCGAGCACCGCGGCCTGGGCGGTGGCGGGCAGAGCCACGGCGGCGACGCCCAGCAGGACGGGCGCCGTCGCGGATGTGACGGCGAAGACCGCGGCCAGCAGAAAGCCCGGCATGGCCGGACCCACCCCGCCCAAAATGGCGCCCGACCCACCCAGCACACCGAGCAGGGCGCCGAGCCCGGTTCCCAGGGCCAGCGCCGGCAGGATCAGCGCCAGCGTCGCCGGCAGGGCGGCCAGCGCGGCGCCGAGCGCGGGGGCCCAGCCCGGTCCGGCCAGCGCGGCCACCACGCCGGCGGCGAGCGCGAGGCCCAGCAGGGCTGGCACCGCGGCCAGCACCCGACGCAGGACGAGGCTCAGCATCGGTCCCGCCGGGAGCGGGCGGCCGTGACGGGCGGATTGTGTGGAGGGACGGACAAGCGGCTCACAACAAGCGGGTCACGGGGCAAGGACGGGAGCAGGGACGGGCACGAATGGATTCCTCCTGACGGTACCCAGGTCCCGGCCGGTCGGGCAATGGAATTTCGCCTCTCGGCGGGGGGCGGGGAGGGTTGGGCGGCTGCGGTGTTGTTCGGGCATTCGCCTTCCTGGCCGGTCGCAGCCCGTCCCGGACGCACCATATGTGAACCCCCGATGCCGATCCCTGCAGGAACCCCGGTCCAGCCGCGTCCCATGCCCGACCAGCCGTCCGTCGCCCAGCCCTTCCTCCCCGCAACGCCGCTTCCGGCGTCTCCCATGATGGCCGCGGACCCGCTGCTGGTGCCGGGCCGCACCTGCTGGCGGGTGGAGCGGGCCGAGCGGGTCGGCGTCATCGTCGATGGGGAGGACTACTTCGCGCTCGCCAAGGCGGCGATGCGGCAGGCGCGGCGCAGCATCTACCTGACCGCCTGGGACTTCGACGCCCGCATCCGGCTGACCCCGCAGGCGCGCCACCCGCGCCGCCCCGACAAGCTCGGCAACCTGCTGAACTGGCTGGCCGCGACCCGCCCGGACCTGACCATCCATGTTCTGAAGTGGGACTTCGCGGAGCTGTTCGACCTGGCCCGCTGGTCGCAGCCGCTGTTCCTGCGCGGCTGGCTCAGCCATTCGCGGCTCCAGTACCGGCTGGACGGCGACCATCCCGCCGGGGCCTGCCACCATCAGAAGATGCTGGTGATCGACGACCGGCTGGCCTTCTGCGGCGGGCTGGACATCACCGCCAACCGCTGGGACACCCGCGCCCACCGCGCCGACGAGCCGCTGCGCCGCCAGCCGGACGGCTCCCCCTACGAGCCCTTCCACGACCTGATGATGGCGGTGGACGGCGACGCCGCCCGCGCGCTGGGCGACCTGTTCCGCGAGCGCTGGCGCCGTGCCACCGGTTGTGTGCTGTCGCCGCCGGCCATGGACGTGCTTGGCGGCGGTGGCGGCCCTTCCGACGGCAAGCGCCCCCGGCGGCTGCGGCTGAAGGCGCGCCGGGCCGGGCCGGACAGCCCCGACCCCTGGCCGCAACAGCTCGTCCCGCTGCTCAAGGGCATGCCCGTCGGCATCGCCCGCACCGAGCCCGGCTACAACGGGCGCGCCGAGGTGCGGGAGGTCGAGGCGCTCTACACCGCCGCCATCGCCGCGGCCGAGCGCTTCATCTACATGGAGAGCCAGTATTTCGCCTCGGTCGCCGTGGCCGAGGCGCTGAAGGCGCGGCTGGCCGAGCCGGACGGGCCGGAGGTCGTCGTCGTCAACTCCGCCCGCACGTCGAGCTGGCTGGAGAACACCGTGATGCTCGGCGCCCGCGCCCGGCTGGTGAAGGAGCTGCGCGAGGCCGACCGCAACGGGCGCTTCCGCTTCTACATCGCCAAGACCGAGAGCGCCAAAACCGGCAGCGTCGGCATCACCATCCACGCCAAGGTGATGGTGGTGGACGACCGGCTCCTGCGCATCGGCTCGGCCAACCTGAACAACCGGTCGATGGGGCTGGACACCGAATGCGATCTGGCGCTGGAGGCGCCCCAGGGGAGGGTGGAAGGGCGCGAGGCCCGGCTGGCCATCGCCGGGGTGCGCGACGACCTGCTCGCCGAGCATCTCGGGGTGACGCCGGACAGCGTGGCGGCGGAGCTGCGCCGCACCGGCTCGCTCATCCGCACGGTGGAGGCGCTGAGCCGGCCCGGCGGGCGGACGCTGGAGTTGCTGGAGGACGCCGACCCCGGCCTGCTGGCCACCGCCGTCGCCGATTCCATGCTCTTCGATCCGGAACGCCCGGTCAGCGCGGCGGAAATCGTGTGGCGCGTCCTGCCGTCGCGCATCCCGCGGCGCCACCACTGGCTGGCGCTGGGCATCATCCTGGCGGTGGTGGGCGGGGTGTGGGGGCTGTGGAACCACACGCCGCTGCGCGACTGGGCGACGCTGGACGCCGTGCTGGAGGGGTTCGAGCGCCTGCGCGAGTCGGCCTTCGGGCCGCTGTGGCTGATCCTGCTCTACGTCGCCGGGGGCTTCGTGCTGTTTCCGGTGCTGCTGCTGATCGCGGCGACGGCCATCGCGCTGGGGCCGTGGGTGGGCTTCCCGACCGCGCTGGCCGGGGTGCTGGCCTCCGCCGCGGCGCTGTTCTGGGTGGGACGGTTCACCGGCCGGCGCCCCATCGAGCGCTACGGCGGCGCTGTGGTGCAGCGGGCGAGCGCGGCGTTCGGCGAGCGTGGCGTGCTGGCCATGGCGGCGCTGCGGGTGGTGCCGGTGGCCCCCTTCACCGTGGTGAACCTCGTCGCCGGGGCGTCCCGCATCCGGTTTGCCGACTATCTGTTCGGGACGATCCTGGGAATGGCGCCGGGAATCCTTGTCTTCAACCTGCTCGGGCACCAGCTTGAGCGTGTGTTGACGGAACCGACGCCCACCGACATGGTTCTTCTGGGTCTGGCGGCGGTGACGGCGCTGGGGCTCGGCTGGGCCGGCAACCGGCTGGTGCGGGCCCTGGCGGCGAGACGGCCAGCCACCGGAGAGACAGCGAGGGGAGACCAAGAGCGGTGATCCGATTCAGCCGAGAGCGTGTGCAGCGGATCGCCTCCGCTCTGCGCGCCGCCCGCGTCCGCCGCCCGAAGCGCCGCGTCGACAGCCGCAGCGGCCCGGTGCCGGAGGGCATGGCGCCGCTGCGCGTGGCGACCTGGAACATCCACAGCTGCGTCGGGCTGGACGCGCGCTTCGCGCCGGACCGCATCGCCGAAGTCATCAAGGAGCTGGACGTCGATCTGGTCGGGCTTCAGGAGGTCGGCTGGCACCACCGCGGCGAATCCGGGCTGGACCAGTTCGCCTTCCTGGAGCGCGCCACCGGCCTGAAGGCCCACGCCGGCCCGACCAAGCACAACGCCCACGCCCATTACGGCAACGCCATCCTGACCCGGCTGCCGGTCCTGAAATGCGAGCCCATCGACCTCAGCGTCGGGCGGCGGGAGCCGCGCGGCGGCATCGACGTGATCGTCGAGGTGGAGGGGCGCCCGGTGCGCATCATCGTCGCCCATCTCGGGCTCGACCCGTGGGAGCGGGCGCGGCAGGTCGGCGCCATCGTCGACCGGCTGGAGGAACAGCCGGCCCTGCCGACCCTGTTCATGGGCGACCTCAACGAATGGGCGCCGAACTCCCCCCGGCTGCGCAAGCTGGCCGAGGCCTTTCCCGACTGGGCCAGCCCGCGCAGCTTCCACGCGCGGATGCCCACGCTGCGGCTCGACCGTATCTACGTGAACAACGGGCTGACCATCCCGTCTTACGAGGTGGTGCGCACGGTGCTGACGCGCCGCGCGTCCGACCATCTGCCGGTGCGCGCCACCGTGGCGGTGCCATAACCGATATTCCCGCTCGGGTATGCTGGGTCCTGATGGCTGCAAGGTGCGTGCGCGGTTCCGCGGGCGCGCCTTTTTCTTTGGGCTTGATCCTTCTGCCTTGCCGCCTTTGCAGTGCAGCATTGCGCGGTCTGTTTCGTGTGGCTGACTGTTTCCCATGTAAGTTTTTTGCCCGAGAACGGGTGTCGGCTATTGACCTTCCGGATAAGGACTGACCAATCTATCGGTTGGTCATACGACCAATGACGGCCGATCAATGACGACACCCAGCCGACCGGGCGTGGGACCAACCGCCGAAGCGAGGACCTGTTGCTCTACCATCTCTACGATCTGCAGCACGCCGCTCTGCGCCCGATGCGCCTCCTGGCCGAAGCGACCCAGCACACCTTCCAGAACCCGTTCAGCCCGGTGTCCTACACCCGCGTCGGCCGCGCCATGGCCGCTGGCGCGGAACTGCTGGAGCGCACCACCCGCCGCTTCCCCAAGCCGGACTTCGGCCTGACGACCACGGTGGTGAACGGCGAGACGGTGGCGGTCACCGAGCGCATCGCCCACCGCAAGCCCTTCTGCAACCTGCTGCACTTCGCCAAGCCGGAGGGCACCCCGGCGCAGCCGCGCGTCCTGCTGGTCGCCCCGATGTCGGGCCACCACGCGACGCTGCTGCGCGGCACGGTGGCGGCGCTGCTGGCCGACCACGACGTCTTCGTCACCGACTGGATCGACGCCCGGCTGGTGCCGCTGGCGCGCGGGCGGTTCGACCTGGACGACTACATCGACACGGTGGCGGAGCTGATCCGCGTCCTCGGGCCGCAGACCCACGTCATCGCGGTGTGCCAGCCGGCGGTTCCGGTGCTCGCCGCGGTGTCGCTGATGGCGGCGGGGGACGAGGCGGTGCAGCCGCGCTCCATGACGCTGATGGGCGGCCCCATCGACCCGATGGCCAACCCGACCGCGCCGGTGAAGCTGGCGGCGACCCGCCCGCTGTCCTGGTTCGAGCGCAACGTCATCACCACCGTCCCGGCCTATTATCCGGGCGGCTTCCGTCAGGTCTATCCGGGCTTCATCCAGCTCTCCGGCTTCATGTCGATGAATCTGGACCGCCACATCGGGGAGCATGTCGGCCTGTTCCGCCACCTCGTCCGCGGCGATGGCGACTCCGCGGAGCAGCACCGCCGCTTCTACGACGAATACCTGTCGGTCATGGACCTGTCGGCGGAGTTCTACCTGCAGACCATCGAGACGGTGTTCCAGAAGCATTCGCTCGCCAACGGCACCATGGAGTCGCGCGGGCGCAAGGTGGAACCGGCGGCGATCCGCCGAACCGCCATGATGACGGTGGAGGGCGAGCTGGACGACATCTCAGCCCCCGGCCAGACCGAGTCGGCGCACCGGCTCTGCGCCTCGCTGCCGGACGACATGCGCGCCCGCCATTTCCAGAAGGGCGTCGGCCACTACGGCATTTTCAACGGCCGCCGCTGGCGCGAGAGCATCATGCCGGCGGTGCGGGAGTTCATCCGCAAGCACGACTGAGATGAGTGGAAAAACCCCTCTCCCGTCCCGGGAGAGGGAAGGGGCCCGCGGCAAAGGCGTGGGAAGGGTGAGGGTGCCGGCAAGGATCGGTTCTTGATCCTTGGACGACCCTCACCCGGCGCCTTTAGCGCCACCCTCTCCCGGGGCGGGAGAGGGAATCGGACGGCGTCAGCGCTTCGGAACGCGCACCGGGCGCAGCTCGTGGAGCAGCCAGACTAGCCCGGACACCAGCAGGATCGCACCCGCCTGATGGGCGGCGCCCAGCGGGATCCACACAAAGCTCAGCAGCGTGGCGATGCCCAGCCCGATTTGCACCAGCACCATCGCCGCGGTCAGCAGCGCCACCCGCCCGGCGCGGCCCGGCAGGCGGGCCACCCACACCCGCAGGGCGAGCCCCAAGACCACCAGCCCGGTCAGCAGCGCCAGCGCCCGGTGCGTCAACTGGATGGCCGCTGTGTTCTCGAAAAGGTTGATCCACCAGGGCGTCAGGTTGGCGACCTCCGGCGGGATGACGTGGCCAGCCATCAGCGGAAAGGTGTTGTAGGCCAGCCCGGCGTCCGTCCCGGCGACGAAGGCGCCCCAGACGATGGTGACGCCGGTCAGCCCCAGGGCCCAGCGCGCGTGTTTGCGCAGCCGGCCCGACTCGGTCGCCCAGCCGGCCAGCGGCAGCGGGTCGAGAATCCCCAGCGCGGTGCGCAGCAGTAGCCCGTAGATCAGGATCGCCGTGCCGAGATGCAGCGCCAGCCGGTAGTGGCTGACATCGGGCCGGTCGACCAGCCCGCTCTTGACCATGTACCAGCCGATCACCCCCTGGAGCCCGCCGAGCAGGAACAGCCCGGCCAGTTTCGGCCACAGGGCGGCGGGAATCCGCCCGTTGACCCAGAAGCGCAGGAAGGGGATCAGGAAGACGAAGCCGATCAGCTGGCCCCAGAAGCGGTGGAACCACTCCCACCAGAAGATCTGTTTGAAGGCCGCCAGATCCATCGCCGAGTTGTAGATGCGGAACTCCGGCGTGGTCTGGTAGAGGCCGAAGACGCGGTTCCATTCCGCTTCCGACAAGGGCGGCAGGATGCCGATCAGCGGCTTCCACTCCACCATCGACAGGCCGGATTCGGTCAGGCGCGTGATGGCGCCGATCACCGCCATGGCGAAGACCATCCCACAGCAGACGAGAAGCCAATAGGCGATGGGACGGGTGGAGGCGGGGTCGCGGACGTCTTTCCCGGCGAGGGCGGGGGCGGTGATGTCGGTCACGGACGGGCGGCTCCGGATGATGCGGAAAAGTTCCGGCGGGGTAGGGGCTTCCGGCTCATGTGGGGTGCGGCAGCGGCTGCGTCAAACGGACACGGGTTACCCCGCGGCGAGGGGCACGGGTTTCGGGTGAAGCCGGTGGGCCGCGGGTGTTACAAATATCAGTCTTACCAACGGCTTCGGATGCGGGGCGGCGATGGCGGACCTCACCCTCGGCTTCGGCCTGTCGTTCCACGAGCTTTACGGGCAGGACGGGCTGGCCCGGCTCGACCGCGCCTTCCTCGCCCGGCTGTCCGAGACGGACGCGGCGCTCGCCAACCGGCTGCTGTCCGCCCGCGCCCAGCCCGACCGGCTGGAGGCCAAGGCGGAAAGCGACCTGCTGATCGCGCTCGCCCCCCACGCCGAGGATTTCATCGGCGAGCTGTTCGGCATCCGCGCTGCGCTCGACGAGCTGCGCGCCCGCCACACGGAGCTGGCGCCGCTCTACACCGCCAAGCGCCTGTTCGTTCAGCGCCGCGCCGCCAAGGCGGTGAAGCCGGAGGCGGTCGCCGCGCTCGACGGGGCGGAACTGGCCGCGCGGCTGGAGGACTGGCTGGGCGGCCCGCTGACCGAGGCCGCCTTCGCCCGGCAGGTGCTGGCCTGGATGGAGGACGAGGCGGCCCACGCCGACCAGTTGGACAGCGCCGCCCAATACGCCGCCTGGGCGGTCTTCAGCGAGGCCGGGCGCGCCCGGCACGGCGGCGGCGTGCTGTTCCAGGTGCCGCACCGCACCGACCCGCAGCGTCTCGTCCCGGTGGAGACGGTGGAGCGGCACGGCGTCACCATGATGCGCCTGCCCGACGAGGCCTGCCGCGAGCGGCAGGGCTTCCACCTGACCGACCCCGGCACCGATCTGGCCGGCGCGCTGGACGAGGCCAACTACTGCATCTGGTGCCACAACCAGGGCAAGGACAGCTGCTCCAAGGGGCTGCGCGACCGCAAGACCGGGGAGTTCCAGAAGAGCGCCTTCGGCGTCGCGCTGGCCGGCTGCCCCTTGGAAGAGAAGATTTCCGAGATGCACGCGCTGAAGGCCGAGGGCGTGCCCATCGGGGCGCTGGCCGTGGTGGTGGTCGACAACCCGATGTGCGCGGCCACCGGCCACCGCATCTGCAACGACTGCATGAAGGCCTGCATCTACCAGAAGCAGGAACCGGTGGACATCCCGCAGGCGGAGACCCGCACGCTGAAGGACGTGCTGGAACTGCCCTGGGGCTTCGAGATCTACAGCCTGCTGACCCGCTGGAACCCACTGGACCTGCGCCGCCCGCTGATGCGGCCGGACAGCGGTTATAAGGTTCTGGTGGCCGGGCTGGGGCCGGCGGGCTTCACGCTGGCGCATCATCTGATGAACGACGGCCACACGGTGGTCGGCATCGACGGGCTGAAGATCGAGCCGCTGCCCGCCGACCTCTCCGGCGTCCTGCCCAGCGGCACGCGGGTGCCCTTCCGGCCGATCCGCGACGTGCGCGACCTCTACGACCGGCTGGACGAGCGGGTGATGGCCGGCTTCGGCGGGGTGGCCGAATACGGCATCACCGTGCGCTGGAACAAGAATTTCCTGAAGGTGATCCGGCTGCTGCTGGAACGCCGGGCGCGCATGACGATCATCGGCGGGGTGCGCTTCGGCGGCACGCTGACCATCGACGGGGCGCTGGAGCTGGGCTTCGACCACATCGCCCTGTGCATGGGAGCGGGCAAGCCGACCGTGGTGCCGATGGCGAACGGGCTGGCCCGCGGGGTGCGGCAGGCGTCGGACTTCCTGATGGGGCTGCAACTGACCGGGGCGGCCAAGCCGGACAGCATCGCCAACCTCCAGGTCCGGCTGCCCATCGTGGTGATCGGCGGCGGGCTGACCGCCATCGACACGGCGACGGAGGCGCTGGCCTACTACCCCGTCCAGGTCGAGAAGTTCCTGTCCCGCTACGAGGTTCTGGCGGCCGACCGGGGGGAGACGGCGGTGCGCGCCCGCTGGACGCCCGACGAGGCCGAACTGGCCGACGAGTTCCTGGCCCACGCCCGCGCCATCCGGGCGGAGCGTCTCGAGGCGGGGGAGCAGGGGCGTGAGCCACGCGTCACGGCGCTGCTGCAATCCTGGGGCGGCTCGACCATCGCCTACCGCCGCCGGCTGATCGACAGCCCCAGCTACACGCTGAACCACGAGGAGGTGGCGCACGGGCTGGCCGAGGGCATCCGCTTCCTGGAATGCGCCGCCCCGCGCGGGGTGGAGATCGACGAATCGGGCGCCGCTCGGGCGATCCACCTCGCCATCAGCCCGGTCGGGCCGGACGGGGTGGTGGCGCCCGCCGCGGTGGACGCGCGGCTCCCCGCCCGCACCATTCTGGTCGCCGCCGGCACCCAGCCGAACACCGTCCTGGCCCGCGAGGAACCGGAGTGGGTGGAACTGGATGGGCGCTCCTTCCGCGCCATCGACGAGGACGGGCGGCCGGTGACCCCGGAGCGGCAGGCCAAGCCGAGCCAGGCCCATGTGCTGATGGCGCGGGCGCCGGACGGGCGGTTCCTCAGCTTCTTCGGCGACCTGCACCCGTCCTTCGCCGGCAATGTGGTGAAGGCGATGGGCGGGGCGAAGCGCGGCTATCCGGTGGTCAGCCGCGCCCTGGCCCGCCGGGCGCCCACCTCCGTGACGCCGGAGGCGCTGGTGCGGCGCCTGAACGCCGAGTTGCGGCCCTTGGTGCACAGCGTCACCCGCCTGACCCCGACCATCGTGGAGGTGGTGGTGAAGGCTCCCGCCGCCGCGCGCCGTTTCGAACCCGGACAGTTCTACCGGCTGCAGAATTTCGAAACGCTGGCGCAACGGATCGGCCGGACCACGCTGGCCATGGAAGGGCTGGCCCTGACCGGCGCCTGGGTGGACAAGGCGGCGGGGCTGCTCTCCCTGATCGTTCTGGAGATGGGCGGCTCCTCCGACCTGTGCGCCCTGCTGAAGCCCGGCGACCCGGTGGTGGTGATGGGGCCGACCGGCGCCCCGACCGAGATCCCGGAGGGCGAGACGGTGGCCCTGGTCGGCGGCGGGCTGGGCAACGCCGTGCTGTTCTCCATCGGGCAGGCCTGCCGGGCGCGCGGCAACCGGGTCGTCTACTTCGCCGGCTACAAGCGGATGGAGGACCGTTACAAGACCGAACAGATCGAGGCCGCCGCCGACCGCGTCGTCTGGTGCTGCGACGAGGCGCCGGGCTTCACGCCGACGCGCCCCGGTGATCTGAGTTTCGTGGGCAACATCGTGGAGGCTATGCGCGCCTACGCGGCGGGCGAGCTGGGGCCGGCGGACATCTCGTTGGAAACGGTGGACCGGATCGTCGCCATTGGTTCCGACCGCATGATGGCGGCGGTGGGGGCGGCCCGGCACGGCGTGCTGAAGCCGCATCTGAAGCCCGGCCACGCGGCCATCGGCTCCATCAACTCCCCCATGCAATGCATGATGAAGGAGATCTGCGCCCAGTGCCTGCAGCGGCACACCGACCCGGAGACCGGCAAGGAGACGGTGGTCTTCTCCTGCTTCAACCAGGACCAGAGCCTGGACCGGGTGGATTTCGCCAACCTGAACCAGCGGCTGCGCCAGAACGCCGTCCAGGAAAAGCTGACCGCCCAATGGATCGACCGCGGCCTGCGGCTGACCGGCCAGCGGAAGGGGTGAAGGGGAGACGTTCTTTCCCCTCTCCCGTCCCGGGAGAGGGTGGCGCCGAAGGCGCCGGGTGAGGGTAAGGTCGAGAATCAAGGCGCTGATCCTTGGCATCACCCTCACCCTTCCCACGCTGCGCGTGGGCCCCTCCCCTCTCCCGGGGCGGGAGAGGGGGTCTGCGTCACGCGCCCGTCGCGGTGCTGACCGCCGCCTGGGGCAGCGGCTCGGTGGAGCTTTCGAACAGGTCGGCCTCGGCGGCGCGGCGCTTCACCAGACCGGGAAGCTGCGTCTTGACGCCGTTGACCGTGGCGTAGACCCAGCGGCCGAACTGGCCGGCGGCGCCCTCGTAGTCGCCCTGGTTCAGCAGGCGCAGCAGGGTCGAGCATTGCAGGCTGCCGGCCCCCAGGTTGAACACGAAGGAGGCGAGCGCCCCGCGCTGGTTCGGGTTCAGCGCGACGGTGACCAGCTTGTCCACCTGGGCGGCGGCGGAGGTCAGGTCCGACTTCAGGAAGTCGTCGGCCTGGGCGGAGGAGATGCTCTGCCCCAGTTCGACCCCGGCGGTGTGGCCGTAGCCGATGGTCGGCACCCCCGCCGGACACAGGTAGGCCTTGAGGTAAAGCCCCTCGAAATGCTTCACAAGGTTGACCGCTTCTTCGCAAACCGGCGTGGTCATGATCGTGATTCCCCCAGCTTCTCGTGAACGTGCATCCGCACGAACGGTTCGTGCTGGGGGAAGGCTATCCGAAGCAACAAACTCCTAAAAATGGTTTATTTTTTCACATTCACCCGCATGAGGAGAGGGCTTGGCCGGGCGTCAGGTCCAGCGGAATTCCGCCGCCACCGCGCGGGCCTCCCCCGGCGTGATCAGGCGGTGGGTCGCCAGCTTCACCGAATGCAGCTTGCCGTCCAGGTTGGCCTGCCAGAAATCCAGGAACCGGCGCAGCACCGGGTAGCCCGGGGCGATGTCCAACTCTTGCCAGAGATAGCTCTGCAGCAGGTGCGGGTGGTCGGGCATGTGGTACAGAATCTCCGCCGTGGTCAGGCGGTAATCGCGAAGCTGAAGACCCAGACTGGCCATGCTCTGCCTCCGTGATGGTGGAACCGATGGCGTCCTTCCGCTGCGTCCTGGTGATTCTTTTGTGAAAGTGTGCCGTTCGCGGCTGCGGCAATCAACAAAATTTTTTCTGCTATTTCAATGCATTAGCAGCAAGTGTGGGCGACTGCTGCCAGGAATCGCACCGATTGCCGCAACGAGCCTCTTGAATCGAAACCGCAGCTCGATTAGCTGTCTGGCACTCGCCGGGGGAGAGTGCTAACAGCCCCGAGCCCGGCGCCAATCCTTTCAATAAGCCTTGATCCTGGAGGCATCCCCATGAAGTTCCGTCCGCTGCACGACCGCGTCGTCGTCAAGCGTCTGGAGTCCGACACCAAGACCAAGGGCGGGATCATCATTCCCGACACCGCGAAGGAAAAGCCCCAGGAGGGCCAGGTGGTCGCGGTTGGTCCGGGCGCCCGTGACGAGAGCGGCAAGGTCGTTGCGCTCGACGTGAAGGCCGGCGACCGCATCCTGTTCGGCAAGTGGTCGGGCACCGAGGTGAAGATCGAGGGCGAGGATTTCCTCATCATGAAGGAATCCGACATCATGGGCGTCGTCGAGGCCTGAGCCTCCGCCCGCGCTGAGCGATCCAACCCCCCGAATTTCAAGGAAGTGAGCAATGGCTGCCAAGGAAGTTAAGTTCTCCGCCTCCGCGCGCGAGAAGATGCTGCGCGGTGTGGACATCCTCGCCGACGCCGTTAAGGTGACGCTGGGTCCGAAGGGCCGCAACGTCGTGATCGAGAAGTCCTTCGGCGCTCCGCGCATCACCAAGGACGGCGTCTCGGTCGCCAAGGAAATCGAGCTGTCGGACAAGTTCGAGAACATGGGCGCCCAGATGGTGCGTGAGGTCGCGTCGAAGACGAACGACCTGGCCGGCGACGGCACCACCACGGCGACCGTTCTGGCCCAGGCCATCGTCCGCGAGGGCGTGAAGTCGGTGGCCGCCGGCATGAACCCGATGGACCTGAAGCGCGGCATCGACCTCGCCGTCGAGACCGTCGTGGCCGACATCCGCGGCCGCGCCAAGAAGGTCACGACCAACGACGAGATCGCCCAGGTCGGCACCATCTCCGCCAACGGCGAAGCCGAGATCGGCAAGATGATCGCCCAGGCGATGGAGAAGGTCGGCAACGAGGGCGTCATCACGGTGGAAGAGGCCAAGAGCCTCGAGACCGAGCTGGACGTCGTCGAGGGCATGCAGTTCGACCGCGGCTACCTGTCGCCGTACTTCATCACCAACGCCGACAAGATGATCGCGGACCTCGAGAGCCCGTTCATCCTGCTCCACGAGAAGAAGCTGTCGGGTCTGCAGGCCCTGCTGCCGGTCCTCGAGGCCGTCGTGCAGTCCTCGCGTCCGCTGCTGATCATCGCCGAGGACGTCGAGGGCGAGGCCCTGGCGACCCTGGTCGTGAACAAGCTGCGTGGCGGCCTGAAGGTCGCCGCCGTCAAGGCCCCGGGCTTCGGTGACCGTCGCAAGGCGATGCTGGAGGACATGGCCATCCTGACCGGCGGCCAGGTCATCTCCGAGGATCTCGGCATCAAGCTCGAGAACGTCACCATCGACATGCTGGGCACCGCCAAGAAGGTCGTGATCTCCAAGGAGAACACCACCATCGTCGACGGCGCCGGCTCGGCCGAGGACATCCAGGCCCGCATCGGCCAGATCAAGGCGCAGATCGAGGAGACCACCTCGGACTACGATCGCGAGAAGCTGCAGGAGCGTCTGGCGAAGCTGGCTGGCGGCGTTGCCGTCATCCGCGTCGGCGGCGCCACCGAGGTCGAGGTGAAGGAGCGCAAGGATCGCGTTGACGACGCCATGCACGCCACCCGCGCCGCGGTGGAAGAGGGTGTCGTCGCCGGCGGCGGTACCGCTCTGCTGTACGCCACCAAGGCCCTGGAAGCCCTGAAGCCGATCAACGACGAGCAGCGCGTCGGCATCGAGATCATCCGTCGCGCCCTGCAGGCCCCGGTCCGTCAGATCGCCTACAACGCGGGCACCGACGGTTCGATCGTGGTCGGCAAGCTGCTGGACCAGAACGACGCCAACTTTGGCTACGACGCCCAGAAGGGTGAGTTCACCGATCTGGTCGCCGCCGGCATCATCGACCCGGTGAAGGTGGTTCGCACCGCCCTGCAGGACGCGGCCTCGATCGCCGGCCTGCTGATCACCACCGAGGCGATGATCGCCGAGAAGCCGGAGAAGAAGGCTGCTCCGGCCGGCATGCCGGGTGGCATGGACGACATGGGCGGCATGGGCTTCTAATAGCCCGCGTCGAAAAGCTCACGTCATCCACGACGTTTGCGGCCAAGACGTTTGCGGAAAGGGCGGTCCTTCGGGGCCGCCCTTTTCCGTTTGGGCATCTCCCTGACGGACAGGGTGCCGCCGGCCGGCGTTTTGGATTGGAACGGTTCCAAACTGGGGGCGTTGACCTCCCAACCGGACGCCCCAGGGGTGCGCCGGCACGGCTTGCTGTTCAGGGAGAAAGCGATGGCTGACCAATCGAAGACTCTGACCAACCGTCAGGGCCACCCGATCACCAACAACCAATCCCAGCGCACCGTGGGAGCGCGCGGCCCGGCGACGCTGGAGAACTACCAGTTCCTGGAGAAGATCTCCCACTTCGACCGCGAGCGCATCCCGGAGCGCGTGGTCCACGCCCGCGGCTTCGTCTGCTACGGCGAATTCGAAGCGACGGGCAAGATCGGCGACGAGCCGGCCTCCAAATACACCCGCGCCAAGCTGTTTCAACAGGCCGGCAAGAAGACCCCGCTGGCCATCCGCTTCTCCACCGTCATCGGCGGGCGCGATTCGTCGGAGGTGGCGCGCGACCCGCGCGGCTTCGCGGTGAAGTTCTACACCGAGGACGGCAACTGGGACCTCGTCGGCAACAATCTGCCGGTCTTCTTCATCCGCGACGCCATCAAGTTCCCGGACGTCATCCATTCGCTGAAGCCCGATCCGGTGACCTTCCGCCAGGAGCCGAACCGCATCTTCGACTTCATGAGCCAGACGCCCGAATCCATGCACATGCTGACGCATCTGTTCAGCCCGCGCGGGATTCCGGCCAACTACCGGCACATGGAAGGCTTCGGCGTGAACACCTACAAGATGGTGAACGCCAACGGCGACACGGTGCTGGTCAAGTACCACTTCCACCCGCGCTGCGGCGTCGCCTCCCTGACGGCGGAGGAGGCGGCGAAGGTGCAGGGGCAGGATCTCGGCTCCGCCTCCAAGGACCTCTATGAGGCCATCGACCGGGGCGATTACCCGCAGTGGGATGTGTTCGTCCAGGTCATGGAGGACCACGACCATCCCGAGCTGGAGTGGGACCCGCTGGACGACACCAAGATCTGGCCGGAGTCGGACTTCCCGCTGCGCCACGTCGGCGTGATGACGCTGAACCGCAACGTCGAGGACTTCTTCAACGAGAACGAACAGATCGCCATGGGCACCGGCGTTCTGGTCGACGGGCTGGACTTCTCCGACGACAAGATGCTGGTCGGACGGACCTTCTCCTACTCCGACACGCAGCGCTACCGGGTCGGCCCCAACTATCAGCAGTTGCCGATCAATCAGGCCAAGAACGCGCCGGTCGCCACCAACCTGTCGGGTGGGCAAATGTCCTATCAGCGCGATCTGGCGCCGGGGCAGAACCCGCACGTCAATTTCGAGCCGTCCATCCACAACGGCCTCAGCGAAGCCCAGCGGGAGGAGCCGAACAACCCGCCGGAAATCCACGGCCGCCTGACCCGCAGCGTGATCGAGCGCCGCAACGACTACGTCCAGGCGCGCGCCCGCTACTGCACCATGATGGATTGGGAACGCGACGATCTGGTCTTGAACATGGGCACCCTGCTCGGCCAGTGCGAACGCGACGTCCAGGAACGGATGCTCTGGCACTTCTTCCTGGTTCATGACGATTACGGCAGCCGGGTCGCCGGCATGCTGGGCATGACCGCCGCCGACGTCGCCGGCTTGGCCCCCCTGCCCAAGCAGGTGCTGACCGACGAGGACCAGAAGCGGCTGAAGGCATTGGGCAAGAACGGCGACACCATCGACGCGAAGGCCTGGGGCCAGTGGACCGGCTCCGTGAAGGTCCACCGCGCCACGGCGGACGAGGTGGTGAAGGGTATGCCGTCCGGCGCGCAAGGCGGCATGGCCAGCCAGGCCGCGGCCGAATAGGCACAACCTGAAATAATCAATTGGTTGACGTTCCGATGGGGCGGCGGGTTCTCCCGCCGCCCCTTTTTCATGCCGGCACCGATGACTGTTTCCAGTAGGCACAATTCGTGTACGGACATGCGGCGCATTGCCGCGCGACACGCCTGTCACTGGTATCACCAGAGCGGTGCGTGTCACTGTCATTCCGCATCAAGGCATTAGCCAAAATATTAGAACTTCGATAAGGGAGAAGTGCGATGTCCATGCGTGCTGCCGTGTCCTTTGCGGTCCTGCTGGCGGCCTCCGTCGCCACCTTCGGCGCACCCGCTTTCGCCGCCGGAGAACCGATTTCACCGATCGAGCCGGCGAAGGTCACCAATCCCGGATTGGTTGAACTCGGCAAGAAGCTGTACTTCGATCCCCGGCTGTCCAAGTCCGGTTTCATCTCCTGCAACTCGTGCCACAACCTGTCCATGGGCGGCACCGACAACCTGAAGACCTCCATCGGCCACAACTGGCAGCAGGGTCCGATCAACTCGCCGACCGTGCTGAACTCCAGCCTGAACGTGGCGCAGTTCTGGGACGGCCGCGCGCTGACCCTGCAGGAGCAGGCCGGCGGCCCGATCGCCAACCCCGGCGAGATGGGCTCCACCCACGCCCTGGCGGTCGAGGTGCTGCGCTCCATCCCCGAATACCAGAAGGAATTCGGTGAGGTCTTCGGTGAGACCAAGATCACCATCGAAGAGGTGACCAAGGCCATCGCTGCCTTCGAAGAGACGCTGGTCACGCCGAACTCCCGCTTCGACCAGTGGCTGAAGGGCGACAAGAAGGCCCTGACCACCGTCGAGCTGGAAGGTTACGAGCTGTTCAAGGACTCGGGCTGCACCGCCTGCCACAACGGTTCGGCCGTCGGCGGCAACACCTTCCAGAAGATGGGCGTCGTCGAGCCCTACAAGACCAACAACCCCGCCGAGGGCCGCATCGCGGTGACCAAGGAGGAGGCCGACCGCTTCAACTTCAAGGTTCCGACGCTGCGCAACGTCGCGCTGACCTACCCCTACTTCCACGACGGCGAGGCCGCGACGCTGTCCGACGCTGTGGACGTCATGGGGCGCATCCAGTTGGGCAAGAAGTTCTCGACCGACGAGAACGCCAAGATCGTCGCCTTCCTGAAGACGCTGACCGGTGACCAGCCGAGCTTCGCTCTGCCGATCCTGCCGCCGTCCACGGACAAGACGCCGAAGCCGCATCCCTTCGACTGACGGGTTGGGAGGCTATTCTCTCTCCCCTCCGCTCACGCGCAAACGAAGTTTGCGCTGACGCGACAGGCGGACCTCTGGTCCGCCGAAAGCGGGAAGAGGGTTAGGGTGAGGGGGGTGCGCTTGTGCCGGACGTGCCGCCACGCGCAACCCCCTCACCGCCCGCTTCGCGGGCACCCTCTCCCCGGAGGGGAGAGGGTTGAGGATTGCCAGGGTGTCCAGGGAATCGACATGCGGTGGGGATGGAAGACGGCGGGCGGCTTCGGGGCGCTCGCGCTGGCCGGTCTGGTGGGCGTCGTCGTCGGAGTGGTCGGCTGGGGCGGCTTCAACACCGCGATGGAAGCGACCAACAGCATGGAATTCTGCATCTCCTGCCACGAGATGCGCGACACCGTGTATGTCGAGTACAAGACCTCGCCGCACTACCAGAACGCCTCGGGCGTAAGGGCCACCTGCGCCGACTGCCACGTCCCGCGCGACTGGACGCACAAGGTGATCCGCAAGGTGCAGGCGTCCGGCGAGCTGTACCACTGGCTCATCGGCTCCATCGACAGCAAGGAGAAGTTCGAGGCCAAGCGCCACACGCTGGCGCGCCGCGAATGGGACCGCATGCGGGCCACCGACAGCCAGGAATGCCGCAACTGCCATTCCTTCGGCGCCATGGATTTCCACAAGCAGACTCCGAAGGCGGCCAGCGCCATGGAAGGGGCGGAGAAGGCCGGCAAGACCTGCATCGATTGCCACAAGGGCATCGCCCACAGCTTTCCCGACGTGACCGCCGGTCATCGCCAGTTTTTTGCCAGCCTGTCGGAGCAGGCGAAAGCTTTGGCCCTGGAGCCCGGCGACACAGCCTACGCCCTGACCAGTCTCGCCCTGTACGGCGCGCCGCCGGCTCCGGGGGTCTCCGGGGACGGCGAGATTGCCGCGGCGACTCCGGTGAAGGTTTTGACAGTGGAAGGTGGCGCTCTGAAGGTGGAGATCACCGGCTGGCAGCGCGGCAACTCCACCCAGACGCTCTACGCCCAGCCGGGCAAGCGCATCACCATGGTCAAGCTGGACGCGGCGGCGACCGGGCAGACGGCTGCGCTGCGCACCGTCACCGATCCGGAGACCGAACAGGAGTGGACGGAGGTCCGCCTGACCGCCTGGACCAGGGCGGGCGGCTATGTGGGCACGCTCGGCGCGCTGTGGGATTACGGCGCGCGGGTCTACGACGCCAACTGCTCGCTCTGCCACACGCTGCACCCGCCGGGTGCCTTCGACGCGAACGCCTGGATCGGCAAGATGAACGCCATGAAGCGGCTGACCCGGCTGGACGAGGAGGAGGGCCGCCTGCTGCTGACCTATCTGCAGAGCCATGCGAAGGACGGCGCGCGATGATCGCTGCGGCGAGAACCCGAAGCTGCTAAGAGGGGTTTTCTACCACGGGCCGGCAATGAACGCGCCTCGCCCGACGGCAGACGACCACTTGAGAAAGAGGACCCCCGCGATGTCGACTCTGCACAAACAAGCCATGGAAGCGGTGCTTCAGGCCGCCTCTCACGACATCGTCGGCACGCTCCAGGAGCGTGGCATCACCGACAAGCACAGCGAGGAGGGCGACCTCGTCGTTCTCGACGTCGCGATCCTGCACGCCTACCGCATCTTCATGCGGATCTGCGAGGAGAATGGGCTGGAGGTGGACGCGGGCTATTTCGCCGACATGGCCAACGACCTTGCCGACGAGGTGGCCCAGGAGGACGACGCGGACTGAGCCGGTTCCGCGCCGCCGATTCCCGCTTCTTGAGTGCCCCGGTCCCGTCCCCGCTTGCCGCCACGCGGCGGGCCGGACGGGACCGGTCGACATCCTTCACCCCTCGGGGGACCCGATGACCGACGCCCCTGACACTGTCTTTTCTCCCGACGCCTTCTCTCCCGATGTTGCGATCATCGGCGCCGGCCCGGCCGGGCTGATGGCGGCGGAGGTCATCGCCGCCGCGGGCCGCTCGGTCGCCGTCTATGAACGGATGCCCACCCCGGCGCGCAAGCTGCTGCTGGCCGGGCGCGGCGGGCTGAACCTGACCCATTCCGAAGCGCTGGACGCTTTCACCGCCCGCTACGGCGCGCAGGCGCCGCTGTTCGCCGATCTGCTGGCCGACCTCTCCCCGGCGGATCTGCGCGACTGGGCGGCGGGGCTCGGGATCGAGACCTTCGTCGGCTCCAGCGGGCGCGTCTTCCCGGTGCAGATGAAGGCTTCCACCCTGGTCCGCGCGTGGCTGCGCCGGCTGGAGGGGCTGGGCGTCACCCTGCACACCCGCCACCGCTGGCTCGGCTGGGACGCGTCCGGCGCGCTGCGCTTCCAGCGCGGCGACGGCAGCGAAATCACCGTCGCCCCGCGCGCCACCCTGCTGGCGCTGGGCGGGGCGAGCTGGCCGCGCACCGGTTCCGACGGCGCCTGGACGGAGATTCTCGCCGCGCGCGGGGTGGACATCGCGCCGCTGCGCCCGTCCAACATGGGCTTCGAGGTGCCCTGGTCCGATCACCTGCGCGAACGCTTCGCCGGCCAGCCGGTCAAGAGCGTCGGCCTCGCCTTCGCCGACCGCCGGCTGAAGGGCGAGTTCGTCATCACCGAGACCGGCATCGAGGGCGGCGCCGTCTACGCGCTGAGCGCCCCCTTGCGCGACGCCATCGAGCGCGAGGGCTGGGCCGCCCTGACCATCGACCTGATGCCGGACCTGCCGGAGTCGGCGATCGCCAAACGGCTGCGCCGCCGCGGCGCGGAATCGCTGTCCACCTTCCTGAAGAAGTCCCTGTCGCTGACCGGCCCGCGCGCCGCCCTGCTGCGCGAGTTCACCCCGGCGTCGGCGCTGTCCGACCCGGCGGCGCTGGCCCGCCACATCAAGGGCCTGTCGATGGTGCTGACCGGGGTGCGGCCCATCGAGCGCGCCATCTCCACCGCCGGCGGCGTCCGGTTGGCGGAGCTGGACGATTCTCTGATGCTGACCCGCCTGCCGGGGACCTTCGTCGCCGGGGAGATGCTGGATTGGGAGGCGCCGACCGGCGGCTACCTCCTCCAGGGCTGCTTCGCCATGGGCGCGCGGGTTGGGAAGGGCGTGCTGGGGTATCTGGGGGGCTGAGTTTCATCCCTATTGCCCCCTCCCTAACCCTCCCCCTCTGCGAGGTGGAGGGGACTGCCGCCGCTTCGCAGAAGGCACCCTCTCCCGCGACAGCGGGGGAGGGCCGGGGTGGGGGCAAAGTGCTCGCCCGTCACCGCACCGGATTGCCGTAGTCGTACTGCACCTGGGGCGCGCTGCCCTTGCCGGTCAGGCTTTCGATCAGCGAACCGATGCCGCCCGCAACACCACCCGACGAACCGCGCGCCGGGGCCGGAGCCGCCGCCGGGGTGGCGCGGGCGGGCTCGGCGATGCCGGACGCGACGTAGGCGGGGGCGCCCTCCATCCCCGGCAGGGGGCGGGGCGGGCGTCCGGCGTGGGCGTCCAGCATGAAGCCCTGCCACAGCTTGGCCGGCAGGGAGCCGCCGGTGACCCGCTTCATCTCGGCGTTGTTGTCGTTGCCCAGCCACACCCCGGCCACGAGGTCGGCGGTGAAGCCGACGAACCAGGCGTCGCGGTAGTCCTGGGTGGTGCCCGACTTGGCCGCCGCCGGGCGGTCGAGCTTCGCCGACTTGCCGGTGCCGTACTCGATGACGCCGGTCATCATGCGGGTGAGCTGCACGGCGTGCGCCGGGTCGACCACCGGGACGGAGCCGCCGGCCTGCCGCCGGTACAGGACGTTGCCGTCGCGATCACGGATTTCGGTGATGGCGTAGGGCCAGACCGGGGCGCCGCGGTTGGCGATGCCGGCGTAGCCGCGGGTCAGCTCCAGCAGGTTGACCTCGCTGGTGCCGAGCGCCAGAGACAGGTCCTTGCCGAGCGGCGAGTTGATGCCCAGCCCCGCCGCCACCCGGCGCACCCGCTCCACCCCGATGCGGTCGATGATGCGCACGGTCGCGGTGTTGGACGAATGGGCCAGCGCGTTGGCCATGGTGATGGTGCCGCGGAACTTGCCGTCGTAGTTGCCGGGGCTCCAGGTGCCGATGCGGACCGGGGCGTCCTCGACCGGGCTGTCGGGCGACCAGCCGGCCTCCAGCGCCGCCAGATAGACGAAGGGCTTGAAGGCCGATCCCGGCTGGCGCATCGCCTGGGTGGCGCGGTTGAACTCGCTGCTGTCGTAGTCCCGCCCGCCGACCAGGGCGCGCACCGCGCCGTCGGTGGTCATGGCGACCAGGGCGCCCTGGCGGGCGTTGGCGGCGGCACCGGGGCCGGCCAAGGTCTCCTCCAGCCGCTGCTCCGCCGCGCGTTGCAGCTTGAGGTCCAGCGTCGTGCGCACCACCACGTCGCCGTGGCCGGAGCCGACGAAGGCCGAAACCAGCTCCGTCACCCAATCGGCGAAATAGCGCCCATCGCCGCCCGGCTTGCGCTTGGCCGACGGCGGGGCGTTGCGTGCCGCCTCCAGCTCCTGCGCGGTGATGAAGCCGGCGTCCACCATGGCGCCCATCACGACGCGCGACCGCTCCGCCGCCTCGTCCGGGTTGGAGGACGGAGCGTAGCGCGAGGGCGCCTTGAGCAGGCCGGCGATGATCGCCGATTCCCGCAGGTCGAGCTGGGTCGCCGGCTTGCCGAAATAGGTGCGCGCCGCCGCGTCCACGCCGAAGGTGCCCGCCCCCAGATAGACGCGGTTCAGATAGGCGGTGAGGATCTGGTCCTTGGTGAAGCGGTGCTCCAGCCACAGCGCCAGCATGGCCTCCTGGATCTTGCGCTTCAGCGACTTCTCGGGCGTCAGGAACAGGTTCTTGGCGAGCTGCTGGGTGATGGTGGAGCCGCCCTGCGCCGAGCGCCCGGACCGCCAGTTGACGTAGAGCGCGCGGGCCAGACCGATGGGATCGACGCCGAAATGCGAATAGAAGCGCCGGTCCTCGATGGCCAGCACGGCGTTGATCAGGTGCGGCGGCAGGTCGCGCACGCCCAGCGTCGTGCCGTGCAGGTCGCCGAAGCGCGCGAACTCCGACCCGTCGGCCGCCAGCACAGTGACCGAGGCGCGCCGTTCGAACTGCGCCACCTTGGAGATGTCCGGCAGGTCCAGCGCGAACCAGGCCAGCACCGCGCCCAGCGCGATGCCGCACCACACCCCCGCGACCATCCCGGCATAGACCAGCGTGCCGAGGATCGTCCGCCGCCGCCCGCCGCCGCCTCTGGCCGGTTTCGGAGCGGGCTTGCGCGGCGGCGGAGTGGCCTTCCGCGGCTTCTCGGCCTTGGGTTTCTCGGGCTTGGCGGGCTTTTCCGGCTTGGGCGCGCGTTTGGGCAGGCGGGGGCGCAGCGCCGGTTCCTCGCCCCGCGTCTGGATGGGGCGCGGCCCCGCAAAGAGTTCGCCCGGTCGATCGTTGCTCACGGCGCGGTCGCGGCCCCCAAGAAATCCATGCCCGATGTAATCTGTGATGGAAAGCTATACGCCGCCGCCCCGTTGCGACGAAAGAGCGCCCTCGAAAGAGATAAGATTTGTCTTAGCACCGTTGCAGATGGATGACGGGGTGGAAGAAAAGCCGCCGCGGACTGTTGTTTGTGTGAATAAGCGTTGACGCAGCGGAGAGCCTGTTCATGTCGAAGCCCCTGACCGTTTCCATTCCCCACAAGCTCGGCCGGGACGAGGCGAAGCGGCGCGTGGCGGAGGGGGTGGGGCAGGCCCGCTCCCACCTCGCCGCGGTCGCCAGCAGCATGGACGACCATTGGACCGACGACCGCGTGGATTTCCGCGTGGTGGCGATGGCCCAGACCGTCACCGGCTTCATCGACGTGCAGGACGACAGCGTCACCGTGGAGGTGCAGCTTCCCTGGGCGCTCGGCCTGCTGGCCAACAAGGTGAAGGACCGGCTGCAGAGCAAAGGCACGTTGTTGTTGGAGAAGAAGTGAAGTCCCTCTCCCGGGGCGGGAGAGGGGCAAGGCTACTCGGGTCTGCCGATCAGCCCGTGCTTCTTCAGCAGCCCGCGAAGCTGGTGGTAGCCGAGCCCCAGCGCCTCGGCGGTCTGGCGCTGGTTGAAGCGGTGCCGCTCCAGCGCCGTTTCCAGCAACCCGGACTCGAAGCGCCGCACCTGCTCCTGGAAGTCTCCGGCGGCAACGGGCGGCGCCTCCTCCGCGACCGGTGACGAGGCGGACACCGCCGGCGCCGCCGGCCGCCAGGCGGAGGCGAAGGGATCAATCAGGATGTCCTCCACCATCCCCTCCGGGTCGGACGCGGCGACGGACCGCTCCACCGCGTTGCGCAGCTCGCGCACGTTGCCCGGCCAGCCATGGTCCAGAAGCTGCTCCAGCGCCCGCGGGGCGAAGCCGGGGAACAGCGCCCGCTCCAACTCCCGCACCATGCCCAGCGCGAAATGCTCGGCGAGCACCGGGATGTCCTCGCGCCGGGCGCGCAGCGGCGGCAGGGTCACCACGTCGAAGGCCAGCCGGTCCAGCAGGTCGGCGCGGAACCGCCCGGTCTCGGCGAGCGCCGGCAGGTCGGCGTTGGTCGCCCCGATCACCCGGACGTCGACGGTCTGGGTCCGTCCGCCGACCCGCTCGATCTCGCCATACTCGACGGCGCGCAGCAGCTTCTCCTGAACGGCGGCGCTGGCGGTGGCGATCTCGTCCAGGAACAGCGTGCCGCCGTCGGCCTGCTCCACCCGCCCGATCTGCCGCCGGATCGCCCCGGTGAAAGCGCCGGCCTCGTGCCCGAACAGCTCGGAATCGAGAAGGCTCTCGGTCAGCGCGGCGCAGTTCACCTTCACGAAAGGACGGTCCCAGCGACGGGACAGATAGTGCAGGCGGGCGGCGATCAACTCCTTGCCGGTCCCGCGCTCCCCGATGACCAGCAGCGGGCGCTCCAGCGGTGCCACGCGGGAGACATGCGCAAGGACCGCGTGGAAGGCCGGGGATTCCCCGAGCAGGGAGGGCGGATTGGGCTGCATGGTCAAAAAGGCGAAGAGTTCGTGAATTTCCTCATTCTATCGCGGAAAGGGCGATGCTCCAAGCCCGGCCGACGTCCACCCTCTCCAGGAAATCCAAGGCTTTGCCGGAGTTTCCGGCGTTGGCACGGCCATTGCGAAGATGGGAACCAAACAAGGAGACCCGCATGAGCCACTACAGCGACTACCACCGCCGCTACACCCGCGAGGCCCGTCCGCTGGCCGCGCGCATCCGGACCTACCTGACCAGCCGCCCCACCGAGAGCTGGGCGTTCTTCGCCGCCGGCCTGCTGATCGCCACGATCCTCGGCTGACGCAACCGACGCCCGACCCAAAGCGACCAAGAACGGACACATCCCCATGAGCATCTTTTCGCGCCTGACCGACATCGTGCAGTCCAACCTCAACTCCCTGCTCGACCGCGCGGAGGACCCGGAGAAGCTGATCCGTCTGATCATCCAGGAGATGGAGGACACGCTGGTCGAGGTGCGCTCCTCCACGGTGAAGATCATCGCCGAGCGCAAGGAGATCGAGCGCCGCATCGCCGACCTGCACCGCGAGCGCGACTCCTGGGACCGCAAGGCCGAGACCGCCCTGACCCACGACCGCGAGGATCTCGCCAAGCAGGCGCTGCTGGCCAAGTCGCGCGCCGCCGAGGAGGCGGACGTCCTGACCGCCCAACTGGCCCAGGTCGAGGAGGCGCTGTCCAAGTCCAACGAGGACATCGGCCGTCTCCAGGCCAAGCTGACCGACGCCAAGAACCGCGAGAAGGCGCTGGTCGCCCGCACCAAGACGGCGGCCAACCGCGTGCGCGTCCGCTCCACCCTGCACGACGAGCGGATCAACGACGCCTTCTCCCGCTTCGAGCAGGTGGAGCGCAACCTCGACGAGCTGGAAGGCCGCGTGGAGGCCTACGACGTCGGCCGCACCAAGACGCTGACCGAGGAGATCGCCGAGCTGGAGGCCGACAAGAAGGTCCAGGACGAGCTGGCCGCGCTGAAGGCCCGCGTCGCCGCGCGCCGGGGAAGCTGATCCCGCACCGGTGCCGGCGCCAACCCAGGCTCCGTCCTTTCCGACGGTGGGGTTGGCGTTGAGTCCCCTCTCCCGCCGGTGCGCGGGAGAGGGGTTTCCCAAACAAAAAGAAAGGCCGTCCCCCGATGAGCGGTTTCAGCTTCGTCCTCGCGGTGCTCTTCATGACCGTGGTGGCACCGCTTTGGATCATCTTCCACTACATCACCAAATGGCGTGGGCAGCGCGGGCTGTCGGCCCAGGACGAGCAGCTCCTGGCCGAGCTGTGGGACATCTCGAACCGCCTGGAGGGCCGCATCCACGCGCTGGAACGGGTGCTCGACGCGGAGTCGCCCAATTGGCGCGACAAGCTGTGAGCCGGCCGCCTTCCCCCCTCATTCCGACCTGACGGGAGCCCGACGATGGACCGTTCTTCGCCCTACGACTCGCCCAACCCGCACCGGCTCTTCCGCGATCCGCAGCGTGGCGTGGTGGGGGGCGTGTGCGCCGGCATCGCCGACTACTTCGGCTTCAAGCCCGGACTGGTGCGGCTGGCCCTGGTGCTCGGCCTGTTCTTCTTCATGCCGCCGGTGATCCTCGCCTACGTGATCGCGGTGCTGGTCCTGCCGGTCAAGCCGCCGGCGGTCTACCGCAATTCGGAGGAGGAGGCCTTCTGGCGCGGCGTATCGATCAAGCCCGACCGCACGCTGGCCGGCCTGACGCAACGCTTCCGCGATTTTGAAAAGCGCGTGGGAAATCTGGAAGCGCACGTCGCTTCCAAAGAGTACGAACTCAACCGCGCGATCCGCAACCTGGACCGCTGACGGCAGCCCCGGAGCGCCTCCGGGGCCGAACCGCCGCCTGACCGCAGCGCCGCGTCCGCGGCGCCGGGCGGTCAGCGCCGACGGCGGTTCCGGCTGCGCACGCGCACCGGCTTCATGGCCGGGCGGGCGGCAGCGAGACCGGCGAGGGCCGCAGCCATCGCCCCAACGAGCACGACCAGATCGAGATCCATCATGGCTCCTCCGCTTGACCCGATCAGAATGACGCAACTGTGAAGGACATGGTAGCGAAAAGAGGTGACAGCAACCGTCCGTCCGGCCGATGACCGCCACCGGGGCTCCCCCAAACGGGGAAGCCTATCCGTCCGGGTCCTCAGTCGAGGTAAGGCTTCACCGAAAGAATGGAGAAGCCTTTGTGCACGGGATAGCGGGCGTTGGTCTTCTCCCGCGCCTTCGTCTCGTCCAATCCCCAGACCAGAAAGCGGCGTCCCCTCTTCCAGCGCTCCAGGGCCGTCTTCTCCAGGCCGCCGGTGACCCGCGCGCCATAATCGGCGTGGGCCACCGTCACCACCCATCCGGCGTCCGCCGGGGTGCGCCGATCGTCCAGCACATAGACCCGCCGGTCCACCGCGCCCGCCGCCGCCAGCCGCCGCTCCAGATCCTCGCAGGCCAGGTCGATGGAGTCCTTGCGCCGCCGCGCCGCGCGCAGCTCCCGCGCCTGATCCAGCGTGGCGCGGGCGAGGCGTTTGAGGCGCTCCACCTGGGCCTGCCGGCGGGCCGCGGCGCTGGCGATCCGGTCCTCCGCCGTCCGGAGCTGCCGCCGCGCCGACAGAAGCGAGACCGCCACCGTCGCCACGCCGACCAGCGCGGAGAAGAGATAGGGGATCGGCGGATGGGCCATGGCGCCCTCAGCTCGCTTTCGCCAAGGGGAGGGCGGCGTCCAGCGTGGAGTCGCCGTAGCCGGCTTCCGCAACGCCGGTCATGATCGCGGCGTTGGCCGCGACCGGGGAGGCTTGCGGCGCTTCCTGGATCCGCAACACCACATAGCCGAAGGCGGGCGGGTAGCGCCGCTCGATCTCCGCCCGGGCCACCGGCATGGTGCGCGCCCACACCTCGACCGTCTGGGGCCTCGCCCAGCCGGAGTCGATGAAGGCGTGCTGCGCCGGCTGGTTGGTGCCGCCGCCGACGTATTTGTTCGCGACCTGTGCGATGTAGCAGGGGGTTCCGGCGACCTCCTCGCCGATCAGCCGCAGGAGGTCGTCGCCGCGGTTCTGAAGGTCGCGCAGGCGCCGTTCCAGCGACTGGCGCCGCCGCAGGGCCTCGCCGCTCTCCCCCTCGGCCTTGCGCAGGTCGGCGATGCGCTGCGTCCGGCGCGCCTCGAACCCGGCTTCCATCTTGGCGCGGCGGGCAAGGAGGTCGCGCAGGCTTCCGGTGCCGAGCCGCCGCTCGATCGCGCGCTCGCCGAGCAGAACCGCCGCCTTGCCGATGCCGAACCCCAGCCCGGCCAAGGCAAGCGCCAGGAACAGGGCCTGAACGTACGCGTGCCACATGGCTGAAACCCTGAACTGAAACCCAGAGCCCTCGGAGGAGACCGCAGCGGGACCGAATTCCGCTCGTCGCTTGCGCCGTCTCATGATGTCGAGTCCGGTTGAGCGGTAATCCACGCCCTTGGACCCTGCAACGCCAAAGTGCAGAACCCTTGAAATTTGCAAATTTTGTTCAAGCCCGGGAAATATCCGTATGCGGGCGGTGTGCGATCACTTTGCGGACCGCCGGAAAAGCGTTGCTTTGTTGCGAGCAGCGCCGGGGATCGCGATGGCGGATCAGGGGCGGGGCGGCGCTTCCGGATCGTCGGCCACGCACACGCGGTTGCGTCCGGCCAGCTTGGCCTCGTAGAGCGCGGCGTCGGCGCGGCGCAGCGTCAGCTCGATGGAGGATTCCGCCGCGCGCCATTCGGCCACGCCCAGGCTGGCGGTGATGGGGATGGACCGGCCGTCGGTCATCACCGGGCTGCCGGCGATGGCGGCGCGCACCCGTTCGGCGACGATGCGCGCCCCGCCAAGGTCGGTCTCCGGCAGCAGGGCGACGAACTCCTCCCCGCCGAAGCGGGCGATCTGGTCGGAGGTGCGCAGGGCCTCGCGGGCGCGGATCACCGCCGTGCGCAGCGCCTCGTCCCCGGCGGCGTGGCCATGGCCGTCGTTGACCGCCTTGAAGTTGTCGAGGTCGAGCAGGAGGACGCTGAGCCGCCGCCTGTGGCGATGCGCCCGCCCCAGCTCCGCCGCGGCGAGGTCCAGGAAATGCCGGCGGTTCCACACGGCGGTCAGCGGGTCGACGGTGGCCAGCCGCTCCAGCTTGGCGTTCGCCGCCTCCAGCGCGCGGGTGCGCTCGGCGACGCGGGCCTCCAGCGTCTCGTTGGCCTCGCGCAGCCGCTCGTACAGGCTGACGTTGGCGAAGCTGATGGCGATCTTGGAGGCGAACACCTCGACCAGCGCGCGGTCCACGTCGTCCAGCGGGCGGTCGGTGTGGATCCAGGCCGCCACCTCGTGCCCGTCCGGCACGCGGATGAACAGGGTCGTCTCGTTGGGGCCGTAATGGCTGCGGCGGCTGCGGAAGGCGTCGGTGATGCGGCCGGCAAGGGCCGGCGGGATCGCCGCGCCCGGCCTCACCGCCTCGGCCGGTGACGCCGTCCGCCCGGCCGCCTCGGCGTAGCAGCCGGCGCCGGCCAGCACGTAGAAGGCGCCGTCCGGCAGCGGCCGCCCGGCGGCGCCGCGCTGGGCGCACAGGACGGCGTCGGGCTTCACCCGCAGGAAGGCGGACAGCTGGGTCAGCACCCCGGCGGCGAACTGCTGCATGCAGCGCAGCTCGAACAGCCGGTCGGTGGACTGGATGATCTGTTGAAGTCCGCGGCGGTTGGTCTCCAGCGCCACGATGTCGGCGTAGGCGCGCAGGGCCGCGACGACGGAGGTGAACAGCTTCTTGGCCGTCAGCTCCGCCTTGGACTTGTAGTCGTTGATATCGTAGGCGAGGACCACGTCCTCCTCCGGCGCCTGACCGGGCTGGCCGGTGCGCAGGATGATGCGGATGGCGTGGTTGTTCAGCTCCTCGCGGATGGTGCGGACCAGCCGCAGCCCGGCGTCGTCCGTCTCCATCACCACGTCGAGCAGGATGATGGCGACGTTGGGGGTGCAGCGCAGGATGGCCGCGGCCTCGCCCGCCGACAGGGCGCTGACCAGCGACAGGCGCCGCCCCTTGTAGCGCAGGCCTCCCAGCGCCAGCCGGGTGACCGCGTGAACCTCCGGATCGTCGTCCGCGATCAGCACGATCCACGGCTCCGCATCGTCTTCCGGCGGCGGCGGCAGATCGTCGTCTGCGAACAGAAGGTCGGTTCCCATGCTGTGCGTTCCGCCCGTCCTGCCCGTCCTTCAGGCCTGCATCGGCCAACAACCGGTTCCCCGGCGATGCCGGCCAGGGTTTGTCCTGCGGATTGCTGTCATCCAGCGGTAACCGATGCAACTTCCCCTGCGCAACGGGTTCGTTGTCCTTATGGATTGAATTTCGTCCTTTCGCAACCGTCGGTCCGCGGCGCACCGTTTGACCGCGATCAAAGCGGGCGGTGGTGGCGGGCGGCAGACTGCGTTGAAACGGGATGGCGGCGGGCCGTCTTTCCGCAAGTCTGTGGAGCGGGTGTTGCGCATGTTGGATCGGCGGATGTTTCTCACGGCCATGGGGGCGAGCCTGACGGTGGGCGCCCTGGCCATCGCGGTGCGCAGCCTGGCCGGCACTTCGCCCGCCTCGGCCTTCTCCTCGGCCAAGCCGGAGGTGATGGTGTGGAAGTCGTCGACCTGCGGCTGCTGCGGCGGCTGGGTGGACCACATGCGGGCCGCCGGCTTCCCGGTGACCGTGCAGGAGGTCGACGATGTGGAGCCGGTCAAGACGCGCCTCGGCGTGCCCGCCCGGCTGCAGTCCTGCCACACCGCCCTGGTCGGCGGTTACGCGTTGGAAGGCCATGTGCCCGCCGACAGCGTGCAGCGGCTGCTGCGCGAACGCCCGCCGGCGGTCGGCCTTGCCGTTCCCGGCATGCCGCAGGGCTCGCCGGGCATGGAAACCGGGGTGAAGGACCCCTACGACGTCGTGCTGTTCGGTGGAGCGGGCGGCGACCGCGTGTACGAGCGGCGCTGACGCTTCCGGGATAAGCCCGATACCCCGTTCCCTTGGGGCTTGTCCTTCCGTTCCTTGCTTCCAGTGGTCGGCCATCCAGGGGCCGGCCGGCTCGGCGGAACGGAGGGAACGGCGTGACCACGGCATTCGACCTCGTCATCATCGGCTGGCTGAACGGCTACAGCCGCGCCAGCATGGCGGCGGACAAGACCATCTACGTCATCGCCCAGAGCGACCTGCTGAAGGGCGGCGTGCTGATGGCTCTGCTGTGGTGGTGCTGGACCCGGCGCAGCGGGCGGCTGATCGGGCCGGACCTCTACGCTTTGCGGACCATCGTCGGGGCGCTGCTGGCCATCGCCATCGGGCGTGGGATGCAGAACTTCCTGCCGATGCGCCTGCGCCCGGTCCATGATCCGGAACTGGGCTTCGTCGTTCCTTATGATGTGAACGCCTGGGCGGTCGACGGCTGGAGTTCCTTTCCCAGCGACCACGCCGTGCTGTTCTTCGCGCTGGCCGCGGCCCTGTGGTGGTCGAACCGGCTGGTCGGGGCCTTCGCCTTCCTGTGGACGCTGGTGGTGATCTGCCTGCCGCGCGTCTATCTCGGGCTCCATTTTCCAACCGACATCCTGGCGGGTGGACTGGTCGGTGTCCTCATCATGGCGGCGGTGCTGGCCGTCCCCGTGCCGGAGCGGCTGACCCGCCGCGTCCTCGACTGGCAGGAAACGCAGCCGGGGATCGTCTACGGGCTGGCCTTCCTCGTCACCCTTCAGATGGCCACCCTGTTCGCCAACGCCCGGCGGCTGGTCGAGGGGGCGATGACCGTCCTTCTTGGCTCGTGATGCGCTGCAGCGAAAAAAATGCGTCGCGGAGAAAAAAGCTCTTGCCGGACTAATCCAACCCGCCTATAACCCGGCTCCCACGACGCCGGGGCCGCTGAGAAGCGCGACGGCGGAAGGGAAAAGGCAGAAATGCCGAAGACGAGACGAAGTAAAGTCGGCCGGCGCAAAAACAAAGGCTTGACAGACCGCTTCGGATCTTCTAAACAAAGCACCCCGACGCGCCGCACCGAACTCCGGTAGCGCAGCGCAGGATGGGCAGCGGTTCTCCTGAGGGCCGCGGGATCTTGGATATCGTTGATACCGTGTTGTGAGAAGGGATGCGCAGGCGGCGGTTTTGACCGTTGGCCGCGGACCGGTTCCGGAGGGGACTGGCATCGCGGGTCGCTTGAGCATCTCGGTCAAGCAGTAAGAGACGAACAGTTTCGAAAGCTTGGGTGAGGTCGCGTTGAGCGGCCCTGTCAAGTGGATGCGGTCTTCGGACCGCTGTCCAGCTTGAACCTGAGAGTTTGATCCTGGCTCAGAACGAACGCTGGCGGCATGCCTAACACATGCAAGTCGAACGAGGGCTTCGGCCCTAGTGGCGCACGGGTGAGTAACACGTGGGAACCTGCCTTTCGGTTCGGGATAACGTCTGGAAACGGACGCTAACACCGGATACGTCCCCCAGAGA
>NZ_VITH01000004.1 GCF_007827815.1 Azospirillum brasilense | reverse complement strand
GACTCTACCGAAGACCCACGATGACCGCCCCGCTGTGGAAAACCGGCCCGCCTACGCCAGCTCTGGGGGGCGCTTCGGCGGGCCGGTTCCCCACAGCTCCTACACCACGTTCAGGGACGTGACCCCCGGCCAAGTTGCACGCCGACAAGGGCTACGACTTTGCACACTGCCGGCGGGCGCTGCGCCAACGAGCGATCATTCCGCGGATCGCCCGGCGTGGCGTCGAGAGCAGCGAGCGTCTTGGCCGACACCGATGGGTGGTCGAGCGGACGCTCGCCTGGTTCGCCCGCTTCCGCCGCATCGCCGTCCGCTACGAACGACGCGCCGACATCTTCACCGCCTTTCACCACATCGCCGCCAGCCTCATCTGCTGGCGCTTCGTCCAAAGATGGTTCTGTTAGGCACTCTTAACAACTTGCGCGTTCAGGAGGCCCCGTGTGGGCGTGCTTGGCACGCTGCCCTGGGCGTCGGCATCTGGCCGGGCAGCGCCCAGGAGCGCGGGGATGGTCAGGCGACCACGCGGTTGGACCTCCTGGGCGCCTTGGAGCGCTGGTGGGACCGTCGCGTGGACTGTGGCCGACGCGAACGGTGCTCGCCCTCGACTGCAAGGAGGAGCCGCTGCTCTGGCCGCGCCGCGCGGGACGGCCAACCCGCGTGGGACGCCAAGCGGACCGCCGGGACGGGGCGGCGTGGCACCGAAGGCGAAGCGAACGGAGCGTCGTGCCGATCCCCCGGCGCGGCGCGGTGGCCTGAGCGACCATCGCCGGGGCGGGGCCTTGCCAAAGTGAGAAAGCCGGATGGGGGCTGCCCAAGAGGCGGGCCGCGGTGTAGTATCGCACACCAAGCGCGGCGGGTGGCCCAATCGAAACGCGGACGGCGGGGGGCGGGAATGGCGACCAACGCAAGCACCTTCAACGCAATGCTGACGGAGGCGGGCCTCAATCCCGACACGGTTCTTCTCGTCCGCCACGCCGACCCGCGCCTGCCAAACCTTTACCAAGCCTGGCGCGACGGGGACCCGCGCTTCGACGGGCTCGACGCCAGCTACATCCGCATCCAGAGCCCCGCCCGCAGACCGGCTTACGAGCAAGCCGCACACGTGTCCATGTTCATCGGCATGGCGCGGGAGGTGCGGGGGCAACCGAAGCCCGAAACCGTGTTCATGGGCATTTACGAGGTCCTGGGGCCTCCCGAAGCGGCCACGCCCGGCACCGTCGACCCGCTGACGCGGGAGGACGCGCACAAGGCCGGGTTCTTGGTCTATCCCGCCAGCACGTTCCGCCTGACCCCGTCCCTGGCCGACCTGGCGGGCCGTCTCCTGGTTGACTGGGGAGACGGCTACAAGGCCCGGCACCAATGGGCGCGGGCGCGGAACAAGCCCGTTGCCGACATCCTGCCGTTCTCGCTCCGCTGGGCGCGGTGACCGCCTGGACGGGGGCTGCGCCGCGCCGAGCGGAGGCGCCCGCAGGGATTAGGCGCTTGCCGCTTCCGCGCTGTGCGCGGCCGCCGGAGACGCGGGGAGGTCGGGCCCAGGCCAGACCGCGACGGCCAGACCGGCCAGCGCGTCCGCCCGTGCCGAGATCTGTGGCTCGCCCCAGACCGCCTCTTTGCTGATTTGGTTGTTGAGGGCGAGCAGGCTCTCCGCGAGCAGCGGCTTCTTGGCTGCGAAGTCGCCGTTGGACATAACGCTGTTGCCTGGCCTTGTGCTCAGCGTGAGGTTGCCGAGCGTGTGCTTCAGGCGATCGCGTGTTGCGATCGCCTGAAGCATGGACTCGTCGGCCCCGGTCATCTTGTCGAGCGGTGCCATGCGGCCGTCCGGCAGAGGCCAATGAGTCATCCAGGCCTGCGGCAGGACATGCTCGACCGACAGAAATTCCGGACGTTCGCTGCCCGCCATGAACTTCGTGCGGCTGGCCAATTCAAGTTCCCAAAGCACGTCGATCAGCCTCTCCTTGCGCAGAACCCATTCATAGACAGGGTTCTGGTGGATGGCTGCGCGGAACTCCTGGTCGGATGGAAAGCGGACGGCGGGCCCCGTCTGGTCGGCGAAGGACGCGGCAAACGCGTTCCGCGACACGCCGTGCTTCAGGAACACGCCGACGATGCGTTGGAACGTTTTGTTCATGGCTTTCGGGGTGAGCCCGCACACCGCGCGGCGGACAATGTACGAATAGATCAGCCGGTAGAGCGCCGCCTTCTCCTCGTCCGCCACCTCCTGTGCGGTGGCGATGGCGAACACCAGCGGGTAAGCCGTTGAGATTTCCCACGTGGCAAGTTTGCCTCCGAGACCCGAGAGGGCGCCCGTTCCCTGCGGGAGCTCCAATTCGCTGTACACCGGCGCGAACCGGAGCAAGGCGTCCAACTCATCGGCCACGCTCGGAAAGCGCGGCTGCCCCTTGGGGCGCGTAAAGGCCCGATACTCGGCGTACAGTTCGCGCAGGGATGCTTCTTCCCCCGTCTGAGCGGTCAAGGCATGGCTCAGGAAGTGATCAATGCGGGGGCGCGGCGGTTTGGCGCGGGGCGACGGTGCCTTCCAAAACGGCGCGTCGAACGACTTCCATTTGGATTCGAAGAGCTTGTCCGCGGACTCGCCCTGCGCTTCCGCGCGATGGAAGATGTTGTTGCGCACAAGGTCCATGGCGAGCAGCGGTTCGGCCTTGCTGTTCAGCGTCTCGAAGATCACCTGGGCGTCATCGCTCTCGTCCAGTGTGATGACGACGAGCTTCAGATGGTTGAGGAGCGCCTCCAGCAAGGCGTTCAGGCGGTCCGCCTGCTGGTCGCGTCCATCCTCCTGGGGAGCCTGGGTATCGGGGTCGAACAAGCCGTAAAGCGTGTAGCTTTCGATCCGCTCGATGAACGTCACGAAGGCGCGGAGCGCGTTCGGCGCCTCACCCCAGATGAGCGTTCCCTTCTTGTAGAAGAACTGTGGGTACGCGGCTCTCACGCCGTCCAAGCTGCCATCGATGATGGCGTGGAAGATCGGCCGATCTTCGGGGGTGGGGACGAGTTTGAACTTTGCGTCCGGATCGGTGTCGCCGCTCATCGGTCGGTTGAAGACGTAGTTTTGAACGCTTTCGGCGACACCCGGCATCTGGTGGCGATTGGCCACTTCGCGCATCGCCGCGAGGAACAGCTGGAACGTTGTCAGCCGCTGCTGCCCGTCCACCACTTGAATGCGGGGCGTGGCGCCAACCTTGTAGCCGTCCGCCCCGGGGGCGATGATCAAAGCGCCCATGTAGTGCTTGAACCGGGGTTTTCCGGACAGCGTCTCTTCCGCCTTTGCGACCACGTCCTCCCAGAATGGGACAAGGCGGCCTTCCCGCCAGCTGTATTGGCGCTGGTAGATCGGCACCATGAACCGCCTTTGGTCGCCCAGCACGGAGATGACGCTGTGATCCTTGGCATCCATGGTTCCGTCCGTTTCTGATTCCACCACCGAGAGCTTTTCGGCTGGCTGGCACGCTAAGGAGGTTATTGAGGTTTATCAAGCAGCTGTGGTGTGTGCGTTCCGCCGCGCGTGGAGCCGGAAGCGTGGGGTCAGTTTCCTGGGAATGGTGGGGACGCAACGGCGGGCACCCTCAGAACCTCGGGCGCTCGCAAATTTGTTTGTTGCCTGACCCTAACCGATTGGCGACCATAGCGCTGCCGCACTTCGGAGACTCCATGCACCACGACTCGCTGCTCTGCGTGGACACCGAGACGATGCCGGATCGCCAGATTCTCCCGGCGAATTGGCCGGCGGAGAAGTTCCCACCGCCGCGCTGCCACCAGATCGTCGCGATCAGCTTCGTCGAGGCCGCTATCAACCGGACGTCCGGCGTGGAGCATCACCGCGTCACCGAACGCCGCCTTGGCAGCGACCTCGGCTACGACGAGGAGCGGCTGATCCACGGCTTCTGGAGTCATTTTGCCCGGACGCTGCCGCGCGTCACCTGGAAGGGGCACGGTTTCGACCTGCCGATGCTGCGCCCGCGCGCCATGACTTACGGCGTCATCATTCCGGCGTGGTTCCAGCGCGGTGACAAGTGGACCGGCCACACGCAGCGCTACCAGCCGGACTTCCGTTGCGACCTGCTGGAGCAGATCGCCGACTACGGCGCTGCGCAGCGGATCGATCTACAGGCCATTGTCGATTTGATTCGCCTGCCGGGCAAAATCGGCGGGCATGGCAGCGAGGTCGCTGGCATGTTGGCGCGGGGCAAGTTGGGCAAGGGGTGGGCGTACCGCGAGTCGGACGTGCTGATGCTGTACACCGCCTACGTGCGCTGGGCGCTGTTGACCGGGCGCACCGATCTGGCCGGACACAACACCAGCAACGACAGCCTTGCGGAGTGCTTGGTGCGCAAACGGGCCAGTCGTGCACATCTGGACGATTTTCCTGGACAAGTGACGGGCATCACGCCGGCCATCACCGATGCCGGCGCTGACTGCAGATCGGCTGCATCTCGAAAGCGAGAACGTCATCTGACCCGTGCCACACACAACGTCCAAAAATTAAGCAATCCGAGCTGGGTGCGACAGGAGGGTACGCGTGAGTCCTGAACTTGTGCTGGCGCTGTTCACCACTTTGGGCCCCCTGTTCGCTGTGTGCACCATGGTGCAAGGCATCGGTCAGGGTAACGAGGCGGACGGCGTGACTCTTGATGACAACACCATGAGACCAACGTGTATGCCGTGTATGTTTCTCGCATCACTCAGGCAAATAGCCGTTTGGCCCACAGCGTCCAGGATCGACCGTTGTGCCAACTTGGTCTTGCC
Organism: Azospirillum brasilense; assembly: GCF_007827815.1. Taxonomy (GTDB): domain Bacteria; phylum Pseudomonadota; class Alphaproteobacteria; order Azospirillales; family Azospirillaceae; genus Azospirillum; species Azospirillum brasilense_C. Next base: position 480,342 of record NZ_VITH01000004.1, on the reverse strand, counting down.
CCCTCTAGACCAACGCGGAGCTGTGCAGATCGTAATTCGTTTCTCCTCCCATTTGGCCCGGAGCTCCCGCGAGAAGCACTCGAGAACAACACCATAATCGATCCAGGACCCAAGCTATCAAAACAAACTGAACATAGAGGCAATGTGTCGGTTTCTTTGCGCCGTCAACTTCTTTGAGTTTTCAGAAAACATCTATCCGGAGGTTTTTCGATGCGAAGTGTTGATGAGTTGATAGACGTTCCGGCTCTCGAATGGTGCTCAATCATGGAAGCCGTTCTGTGGATTGAGTGTGGGAGAAAACCGGTCGATTCTTGCTTTGAAAATTCTCTCCCGGGGCGCAGACCACTTATAGGCGTTGCTGAGGATGGGAAGACCCTCACAGATCCATTCAGCTACCCGATGGGTGCATCCATACTGCACAATATGTGCATTGTCGCTGGAGGAGTGACCCTAAGAGGAAGGCCAGCCATTGGACCGCAATGGTCCGAGCTTCGACCAGAATTTGGTGAATACCGTCACGCCGATTGGGGCGACATAACAGCCATTCCGCGAGACAAAATTGCTTCTGCGGGTCAGTCCGCTTTTCTCAGAGCCGGACAGAACGGAATATTGACGGATGGATGGGATTATAAATGCCCAGTTCTCCCCAAGTCCGCATGGTCCTATTCGTGCGTCCAAGTAAATTTTGAGCAAGTGGCAAGGTTGTACCCGCACCCCGGCAGCAAGGAGCTTCGCTTTGGAGGGGAGGCGAAGCTATTGGAACCCGCCCCTGAAACGGACACGGATCGCCGTGAGCCTCGCGAAGGTAGTCTCCGGTCTCGCGGCCGGCCGGGGCGGTCTGATTGGCCCGTCATTGCGGCGCTCGCCGCGATCATTCAGGAACGGGAGAGCACCAATCCCGAAATTTCGTCTGACGCCGGAAAATGGAGCCGCCTCAATCTGATCCTAGACGGCGCCGATAGGGCCGGATGCTCTGATGTTCCGAGGAAGCCGTCACGCTCCGCCTTTGTGCCGCAAGCGTTGGTGGCGGTAACGCGCGCCATGTCTCTGTACGAAAAAGGTGCCGAAAAATCACCCCCGCGCGAAGGGTGATTTTCCGGCAAAGGCCATATTTGCCGGCAAATTTCGGCCGAGACGAACGGTGACAACTCGAGACGAACGCCCAACAATGTGGGCGTTCACTCTCACCTCGAAAGGAGTTGTTGCCATGAAGTGCAGATTTTCCAGTGAGAAGGTTGCCGAGTCCGTCGAGGAATTCTGCGCAAGCGTGGGGATCAAGCGTACCTCCTTTTACAAAAACGTCGCCGAGGGGCGCATCAAGGTCCTCAAGGCGGGCCGGCGCACGCTTGTTCCCATTACCGAGCGTGACGCCTTCCTGCGCCGTTTGGCCGGCGAAAACGCATAGCCATCCGCCGCCTTCCAAAGCCCGGACAGGACGCAGATTTCGCGGCATACACTGCGCAGGGAGCCGCGCTGTTCCGCGGAATGCGTCCTTCCTCTCAACCGTCACTCCCGGAGAGTTCCCCATGAATATGGCCTATCCGCCTCTCCTGCAGCCCCCGCTCATGCCTGTCGCGCCGCAGTATCCAATCATTCCACGGGACCTTGCGCAGCAACAGACCAGCTTCAACAACGACGTGACGAGCCATCTACGATCCTGGGAGCGGCGCGCCGCCGCGGAACAGGACGCGCTTGAGCGCCAGGAGAAGGCTCTCCTGCGCGCCCATCTGTCTTCCCTTCCGCTGCTGCCCCTCCCCCGAACACCGGAAATCAACGCCAAGTTGCCGCTGTCCGGACTGCATCCGGTGCTGCGCCGCCTGGTCACGGCCCTTGGGGCACAGTGCGGGTCCACCTGCATGGCGATGGCCGGCCTCCTCGGGGCGGCAAGCGTCGCCGCGAGGGGGCGATGGAAGGTGGACGCCGGCGACGGTCACGTCGAAGTGGCCACCGCGTATATCGCGGTTTGCTCCCCGTCTGGCCAGCGCAAAAGCGCGGTGGCGGATGTCTTCCGTCGCATCTTCGAAGCTGAGGAAGCACGGCTCGGCCGCCAGCACGCCGACGCCAGTCCGCACGCGAACAGCCGGGTGATGCGCCGTGCCTGCCGGGCAATGGAGGTTCGGCTGGCGAAGCAAGTGCAGCAACTGTTCATTAGCGGCCACGACATGGAGACCGTCCGGTCCACGCTGTCGGCGGAGATGGCAACCGTCGAACGGCTTCGACGGCAGGCAGAGGGCCACGTGGGCCGGCCGCGACTGCTCGGCGATATCCTGACCCCCGAGGCGCTTGCCATCGTCCTTGAACAGAATGACGAGGCGCTCGGCATCTTCGAAGCCGAAGGCGGTCTGCTCAAGCGCCTGCGCCCGGCGTCCGACGACCTTATCCTTAAGGGCTTCACTGCGGAGTCCTTCACCTTCGACACCAAGACGTCGGGCACCGTCCACCTGCAGGCTCCAGTGCTTGCGATCTGTCTCTTCGTCCAGCCTGAGGTTTTCCACCGCTTCTACGCCAACGAGGAGTTTGCCGGGCACGGCTTGCTCGCCCGGTTCTGGCCGCTGTTCGTGCCGCCAAACAGCTCACCCGGAGGTCCTTCCGCCGAGATCCCGGCCGACGCGCTGGCCTGGCTGGAAGAGCGCATCCGGCGTCTTCTGCAGATTGAGTGCCCGCGCGGGGAGGACGGACGGCGGACATTCCATACTCTAACGCTCACGCGGGACGCTAAGGCTGTGCTCGATCGCTACCGTGCGCAGGTCAGCGCCGAGCGCCAACTCGGCACGTCCGAGCACTATGCCGCGTTCGTCAACAAGCAGGTCGGGCACGCGCTGAGAGCTGCAGCGCTGCTGCGCCTGTTTGAGCATGAGGCTCCTCAGGAGCACGCCATCGACGAGAGCCTTCTCAAGGAAGGCATTGCCTTGGCGGAGGCGTTTCGAGCGCACGCCGCGCTGGCCTTCACGCCGGAAGCCCGCAACGGCGTGGACTATGCCGCCAAGATCCTTGAATGGATGAAGAGGTTTCATGTTGCCGAGTTTACCGAGCGCGACGCCCAGCGCGGCATTGGTAGTGGTCGGCACACGGTTGCGCAGATCCGCGCCGGGATCGATCAGCTGGAACGCTGCAACTATCTGCGCCGTCACCGCAGCCGTCAGCGCAGCCCAGCTTGCCTCGTGCATACTCACGCGTACATGCTGTTCTGATCAGTGATCACCGTGTTGACACGGTTGACGGTCAACCGTGTCAACAGCTCCCTCTCCCCATTGAGGTCATGGCGAACGCCAGCATCGGTCCTTCGAGGGGTAACTCGGGGGGCGCCGACTGATCCAAACCTTCATTGCCCCGAAGGGATGCCTCCCCTTCGGGGCAACAGCTTGCCCGGCATTGCATAAGGGCGCGCTGACGGAGACTGCACACCATCAGCGGTCCCATTCGTCGGCTTGGCTGTGCTCCCGACGACGTCCGCTGAGTGAGAGCGCTCACAGCTGTGACGCCCCGTATTCCCGCACGCGATGGGGGGCGTTGCCTTTGGAGTAGGTCTTGGCGAGATAGGAGACCCACTCCACAGCTTCCGCCCATGCGGTATTGAACTCCTGCTGCTGGAGGATCAACGGCTGCCCGGTTGCCTTGGAGGATGGACGGCGGATCATGATGCCGCCAATACCCGATAAGCCTTGGCGTGTGGGCCAGCCGTGATGTATCAACCCGCTGGGGCCGCCCGTGATTCGGCTCCACACCTCTTCGGCCTTGTTCCAGATGCCCGTTGCGTTCTGAATCAGTGAGCCGTTGACCAACAAGACGACGTGGTAATGCGGAACCGGGCTGCTCACCTGTTCCCGCACCCAGATGTAGTGCATTCCCACACCCTGGTACGCGTAGAACTCCTTCAGAGTCTTCATGAGTTGGGATATCTCTCGGTTTCCTCCATGATGGAGGAAACCTTCGGGGAAACGGGCATCGAAGCGCACGAAGAACACCTTGCAGTGATGCGCAATCATGTAATTCATCCGCATCCCAATGCAATTGAGGATGTCTGTACGGTGTTCGTAACGTTCAAGCATGATCTCCTCCAGAATGAACGACGCGTTTTTGTTTCGCATATGATGGTGGGTACCTATGTATATTTATAGTCTATACCATATTATAGTACCAAAAACCCAACAACAAAAATTGAAACAGGTATTAATTCACTGGAATAGATTTATGTGAACTGGCAGTTCTGACGGATGTTTGCATGGATGCTAGACTTCCGCGAGTTAATATTGAAAAAATGATTGGGATAAATTGGTCTTCTGCAATAAACCCGTTGACTTGCAGGTGGAGGCGCCGGAGATGGGAGGCAGCTGGCGAGGCTCGGACCGGCAATCCGAATGCAGTCAGGGCCTTTGAAACCCTCCAATTTCTTCGTCAATGGCGCGTTCCGCTCCTCGCACACCGCCATAGCGGCTTGGCCTTCAGTCTGCTCTCCCTTCCCCCATTCCTTCACGAGCCATAGCTCATGCGCACAAGGGCTGGCACGTGCCAGCCCCTCTGCAGACGTCATGGTTCCGCAGGCTCGGTCGATGCGCCATTCATCGGTGAGGCATCGTCTCCCTCAGCCTTGCGATGTAGGGACACGACGGCGCCAACGATGGCACACGCCAATCCGGCGACGGCCGCCGCCGCGAGGATGGCGAAGAAATTTCCGCCTTTCATCACGGCCCTGAACGCGCCGCAAACCGCGCCGACGCTACCGATGGCGGCCATCGTCGTTGGTTCCACGGTGTACGTTGGGCGGTTGTTCGCTTTGTCGGTTCTTTCGGTCATGATTGTCCTGCTCCTGGTTTTGAGTCTGTGACGGCTGCCGGTGTTGTGGCCGTGCGTTCCTGTTCGGGATGGTTGAAGGCGCTAGCGATCCCACAGACGACGCGGCGGACATGCGGCGACGGACGGTCCGGAGACGTCCCTCCGCTCTGTGAGGGACGAACTCGGGTCGGACCGTTCGGCGGGCTGTGGGGCGATGTCTCCGCATCCGCGGGCCTGGGCTGGCGCGGTTCCTGGCGACCGCGCCAGCCGTGAAAGAGCGGTCAAGCGTCGCCGGCGTACTGCGTGACGGTGATCGTCAGCAGGCGGTAGTTGGCGTCCAGGTCGGGGGTGTCGACCAGCGCCGGCAATTGCTCCTCCGTCGGCACTGTGAGACTCCACGCCAGCTTGAGGCGGCCGTGCAGGATCACGCCGGCGATGTTGGCGGTGGCGAAGCCGGCGGTGCAGAGCTGGGCATGGTCGGCGAGCTTGTGCAGGGCCGCGGGAAGGCTCGTGTCGGCGACGGTGAGCACGCCGCTGACCAGCCAGACGGTGGGGCCGCGGCCGGAGGGCAGGCGGCGGACAGGGGTTGGGGTGGGCCGGGGCGGTTCCTCGGTCATGGGGCAGTCCTGCGGTGGTGGAGGGAGGCGCCGTCCGCGCATGCGGTCTGGACCGTCCCGCGAGGGGGCCGGCGACGGTCGCAAGGCGGTGGGATGTGACGGCGGGCGAGGGCGCGCGGGCGTCGTGCTCGGCAAACACCGCATATCGAGCCGCTGTCCTCCTGGCGGTGATATATGCCCAAGATGGCTTGAGCAGCACCGGAGGGAGAGGCACGGCATGGCGGAGATGCGCGCTGCCACTCTGGCCGCTGTGCGCCTCGTCGATGGAGTGCCATCTGCTGCGCTTCCTTGGCCGGCACCGGCGGTTGCTCGATGACCGCGTTTGCGCGGCGATTGGGACGGAGCGTGTCGTGTGGCTCGTCCAACCATTCGATGCCCCCCGCGCGTGGGGCGATGGCGAATGGCAAGGGCGCGACTTCCTGCCCAAGGATTCCACCGCGCGCACGGCCTGGACCGGCCTCTGGCCGCCGCGGGGCAGCCAACCCACTTGGGACGCCATCGGCCATGCGACGCACGACGGCGTTGAGGAATGGCTGCTGGTCGAGGCCAAGGCCAACCTCGAGGATCTGCGCAGCTCCTGCCGGGCCAGCCCGCAGGGTGGGCGCCCGATGATCGAGCGGGCGCTTGACCGCGTGAAGCGGGAGCTCGGTGTGCCGCACGACCGAGATTGGCTCACCGGGCACTACCAGCTCTGCAACCGCGTGGCCGTCTTCCATGCCCTTATGGAACACGGCGTTGCGGCGCGCCTGCTGTTCATCCACTTCGTCAGCGACCGCGGTGGGCCTGGCCGGACCTGCCCCGGCTCCGCCGCGGAATGGGCGGAAGCGCTGGCCGCCCAGGATGCGCACGTCGGTCTGCCCGCCGGCCATCCGCTCGACGATCGGATTCACCGCCTGTTTCTGGAGGTGGCGCCGCGCTGAGGCAAACGGGGCGCGCCAAAACCGCCTGAGAACGACGTGAATGCTTCAGGCGCGGTGCCGCGGCGAGCGACACGGTTGGCCGGCGAGCGCGAGGGCCACGTCGTCCACGGGAATACCGGCGTGCGCCAGCGGTCTGCGCAGCGCGCTACCGAGGTCAGCGCGCACATCGCCGCTCACCACGATGGCGAAGGCGTGCGCCGCCGGGTACGCGTTGCTGACGAAGGCCGCCGCTTCGGGCTCGAGCGCCGGAGCCACCCACAGCGCCGAGGATTGGATGGAGGATGTACCGGCCGTTCCATGGGGCTTATCGTCTTGCTCCAAGCAATCGTTGCAGGTGCCCCGCCCGGTGTTGTGCCATTGTGATCGTTGATTTGTCGCCTTCATGTGGGTGGTCTCGCCTCTTTCGGAAGGAAGGCGCTCCCGCTGCAAGCGCTTTCTTGCGCTCACACACGCCAAGGCAGCGCGTCGCCGAACTAGGCCATCGGAGCAATCCCCGACCAACAAGTTTAGGCTCAAGGTGCGCTTGCTTTGAGAAAGTTATCAGGCCTAAGCTCTCGCATTCGTTGTGTAGCGCAAGGTGTTCACCCACAATGAGCAACTTCCAGACACGGACGGTCGGCTTTGTCCTCTCTCCAACGCAAACCGCCTAAGCGCGGACATCGATCTCAGCTGCCTCAGCTCGCAGGCGGGAGAAACGCTAGCCAATGCCAACCCTGGGCTGGATCGTCGACGATGCGGTCGACTTCGAGAACGCTGCGCACCCGCTGGTGGTTGGCGCGCGTGAGCCGCCCGCCTTCGCCTGCCCATTCTGCGCGGCCAGCTTTCCGTCCGAGCGGCGACGTTCCGAACACATCAGTTTAGAGCACCCGATCGAGCGTCCGCTCCTGTTCGTTCGCGGGCGCTTGGCCCCCTCGTCGGTCACGCTACGGCAGCGCTGTGCGGCCGGCGACTTGGCCGTCGAGAACTGCACGCGGATACGTCTGCGCAGGAACGGCGAATGGGAGCCGGTTGCCGCAATCGATGCCGCGCTCGCCCGCATCGCCGCCAGCCGTGATGGGCATTTCCAGCTTGAGCTCGAAAACGGCCGCCGCGCCGACGGTGCATCGGCGCCCGCCCGCTACACGGTGAGCGTGTTGATGGCCGAGGCTGCGGAACTTGACGCGGTCGACCGCTTGTTCCTGGAACGACTTGCCGCCGACGACGTCACCGTGGCCGATGTCACTCGGTTTGGCGACGCACTGCCCCGCGATCGCGCGGCTCGCGAGTACGGCAGCGCTCTTGCGGACTACGTTCTGGGAACGCTCATCAAGGACCAAGGGCGGCCGAGCGGGGTCACGCTGCCGTTCGAGCGTTTTGCGGAAAAGTACAAGTCGGCGCTAGCGGTGCTGCACGAGCTCGACCGCTCCGTTGCCGCGACGGTATCGGCCTGCATTCGCTTCAACCTCAATCAATTTGAGGGGGATGCCGTTCGGTCGAACGTGCCGGTGCTCGATGCCGCCTTCGCCGCGCTGGCCGCTCTCGCCCGCGACCAGGCGGCGCTGCCCACACGGCCTCACTGCCCAGGGGGACGGCGCATCGCCTCTTGCCCGATCGACCGGTTGACGGACGAGGTGCTCGATGCCTTCGAAGCGCTGGGAACGCACGCGCCTCGGCACCGGAGGCAGGCGTTGATCGAACGCGCCGAGAGCGGTTTGCTCTCCAGCCAAGATCGGTCGAAACTGCTGGCATTCTCCGCGGTGTTCAGCGTACAGGCCGGTGATGCGGATCTGAGCCGCCGGGCGCTGCGAATGCTCGCCAACGACGGCTCTTTTGCGCGCTGGGCCAACCGTCAATTGAGAGAGCTTGAGCCATGAGCCATCCCGATATTGCAGCCGGGATTGTTGGGCAGGCAGCCGAACCGTCACAGGAAGCGCCAGCCGAAGGCAGCGCGCCGCCGATCCTGTCCTTGCACGACTATTTCCGCCAGGAGAAGCCGGCGGCGGGTCCCTTCCTGAGCGGGCTGCGCAAAGCAAAGCCGAAGGGGTTCGAGCCCGACGACGTGCAAGCCGCGCTTCGCACGCTGCCAGAGACCGACCCCGAATTTCAGAAATGCTTTGGGCTTGCGCAACGGGCGCTGGTCGAGAAGAGCAACAGCTTGGCGCACGCCTGCTTCCAGTTTGTTGGTCAAGCGGTGCGCCAGCGTCTGGCAGCCGAGTTCAATTTGGATATCGACCTCGAGACGCCGGCCCCCGACGTTTTCCAGGCTGTGGCTTATGCCGTCAAGCCGGCGCTCGCCGACAAAAAGCTGGAAAAGCGCGCCATGGCGCTGCTGCTCGCGGCGGCGCTGTGGCTGTTCCGCACGCGCCAGCTCGACTACGCGCACGTCATCACCACGCTGCGTGAGCTGGTGCAGCCGCCGGACAACACGAAGCAGGATCCAACAGCGCGGCAGATTCAGCAGAACAATTACCGCTTCCTTGCGCAATTTGGATCGCGGGCTGCGACGTTGAAGGCGTTGGCCGATTTTATCGGCCCCTGGATCGCTCAGGCGCAGCACATGCGATCGGAAGCGGCCCGCCAAGAGCAAGCCGCATCGGCCTTACGACGGGACAAGGAGGCGCTCGAGCGGGCTCTTGCGGACGCGCAAGCGGACTTGGCCGCCAGCCGCGCCCGCCTCGCGGAAGCCGAATTCCGCGTCGCGTCGCTCGAGAAAGCGCTCGATGAGGAGCGGGTCGGCGGACGCCACCGGGTGACCCAGGTCAAAGCGGACATCCAGGGATTTCTGACGGCGCAGATCATGCCGCTCGTGGCGGACGCGGGGGAGGCGGCCTCCCTCAATCCACCGCGGGTTCACGTCGTTGCCGAGCGGGTCGAAACGATAGGCGATCGAATCGGGAGAAAGATCGAATGGCTCAAGTCTTCGGACTAGATTTCGGCACCACCAACAGCCTTGCCGCGATCGTGCTGAACGACAGCGTGTCCGTGCTGACCGACCGCGAGACCGATCGACCTCACCCGTCCGCGGTCTGGTATCACGGCGCCGAGGTTGTCGCGGGACGGCGCGCCAAAGACCAGCTGACGGAAATTGCCACGGGCGTGGTTGGTGATGTGGTGCGATCGCCGAAATCCTATCTCGGGACCGGAGCGGCGATTCACGTCGGCGGCGTAGCGCGTGAACCGTCCGACGTCGTTGCCGACATCCTGCGGCACGTGCGCACCGATGCGACAAGCCTCCCCGGAATGAGGGACATGGGGTTCGACCGCGCGATCGTCACCATTCCGGTGAACATGAAAGGGGCCGCGCGACGCGAGCTGCGGGACGCGGCTTACAAGGCGGGCCTGCACATCGTCCAGTACGTCCACGAGCCGCTGGCCGCTCTGTACGGCCATCTCCGCTCCCAACCGTCCTTCAAACAAAAGCTGGCCGAACTGGAAGGCCGCTACGTGCTGGTGTTCGATTGGGGCGGCGGGACGCTCGACCTTACGCTGGTCAAGCTCGTCGGCGGGACGCTGGTGCAGATCCAGAACATGGGCGACAACACCATCGGCGGCGACCGTTTCGACGAACGCCTCGTCAACCATGTGAAAGACCGGCATGCGAACGTTTACCGACTTGCCAGCTGGCCCAGCCAGATGCCGAACGCGGAGGCGCAACTCATCGGGCAGTGCGAGCTCGCCAAAATCCGGTTGTCGGAGCGCCATTCGGCGACCGTGTTTATGGCCAACTTCTTGCGCTCCGACGGCCCGGAGCGCACGCTGGACCTGGCGGTTGGCCGCGAGGAATTGGAAGGGCTGACGCGCGACCTTGTCGATCAGGGCATGGCCAACATCGACCGCCTGCTCGCTTCGGCGAACGTTCCCGAAGCCGCGGTCGCCCTCTGCCTCGCCACCGGCGGCGTGGTGCAAATGCCGGCGATCCGAAACCGCCTGACCGAGAAGTTCGGCCTCGCCCGCGTGCCCACCATCGGGAACGGCGACCGTGTCATCGCGGAAGGGGCGGCGTGGATCGCCCACGATGGGCTGCGCCTATGCCTCGCTAAGCCGTTCGAGGTCTTGCACGCCGACGACACCTACGTGCCGGTCATCCCCGAGGGCACGTTCCTGCCGCTGGAAAATCAGACTCATCCGTACGAACTGGGCCTGTACTGCGTCGACCCGCGCGACGGGCTGGCGAAACTGCAGTTCACCCGCCCGCAATGGCCGGGGCGGTGTCAGCCGGCCGACCCGCGGCACGTCTACACAAGCCTTGCGCTCGGCGTCGACGCGACCGCTCGACCGCTTTTCGAGCGGCTGGAACTCAGCGTGAAAGTCGATCACGACCTGATCGTCACGGCGCGTGCGCGTTCAACGTTGCGCGGCGACGAGCGGGCGGTCGAGATCCACGACCTTGAGTTCGGCTTGGCCGCCGACCAAACGCGCACCAACGGCGCCCGAACGCAGGACCGCGATTCTGGGAGCCCCCGACCGCGCGGCAGCGGCGGCGCCGTGCGGCTGCGCTCGAACATCGCCCGCACCCAGGATGCCTGGGACCTCGTGCCGGGCGAAATCGTCGAGCGGTATCGGTCCAGCTATCTGGACAAGCGCCTGAGCCCGCCTCAGCGGCAGGTTGAGGAAAGTATGTATTACAAGCCCTGTTCGATGTGCGGCAAGTCCACCTACGAGATCAATTCGCAGGGCTGCGCGCGCTGCCGCCAGCCATCGCCCGAGGAGGCTGCCGCAGCACGGGAGGCGCTGAACGCGGCGATAGCCCGGTCGGGAGGACCGGCGCCGCTCGCCTAGGCCGACGAATTGCAGGCGCTGTTCGGCCGACGGACCGAAGACCCGGTCCGCCGCCGCGCGCCCACATCCCCGGCGGCTCAACGCATGCTCGGCAAGCGGGCCGCCGATGTTGATTGGAAACCACTCCATGACGACTCATCTCACCGCCCGTTTGACGTGGCACGACACCGCATGGAACGGGCGCCTCTGCGCTAACCCGGACACCAACGCGGCTTGCATGGAGCACGAGCACGTGCGTGCGCTGCGTAGGCTCGACGTCGAAGCGCCGCACGCCGGCTGTGGACTCGTCGACCTCAAGCGCGTCACTGGCTACCTTCCGCCTTGCCAGCGCGACGCGAACGCGTTCGGCGAAGACGCATACGTCATTTGTCACCAAGACCCTCTCGACGGTCGCAACCTGCCGAGCGTCGAGGAGGACGTACCGGCGTTTTCGGTGTGCCCGACCCCGTACCGTTGGATGCTCGAGTCGAACTTCCGGGACATCTGCGAGGCGGAAAACCTGCTCATCCCAGCGCCCAAGAATCCTTCCGCCACGTGGGTGCAAGAGGACACGCGCCAACGCCAACTGCTCGAGCGGTTCTGGGGCAAGCTTGAGAAGAACCGTTCGCTCGTCTTCTTCTATTGCAACCGTGGCAACGCGGTTGACGACGAAGCCAACCGCCTGCTGGTCGGCGTGTCGCGCATCGCAGAGGTGGCAAACCCAACGTACTTCGGCCAAAGCAGCGCGTTTCCGGGCCGGTTTCCCGTGTGGTCGCGCCGCGTCACCCACCATTACCCCCGGGAGGGGGTTCGCATTCCGTACCAGGAATACCTCCATCGCGATCTCGACGTTGACGGGATCGTCTGCCGGCCCCCCCGCGATCTGTCTCTTCCCTTCTCGTATGTCGCCGAACATCTCAGCGACGGCCAAGCCGTCTCGGCGCTGCTCGCCATCATGACCACAGTCGAGCGTCTGGAGGCCGACCGCAAAGCGGGGCGTGGCGTCGATGGTGACTGGGCGGGCGCGCTTGCCTGGCTCGATGGCGCTCTCGACGAAGTCTGGTCCGGGCGCGGCGCCTACCCCGGCATCGGCGCCATGCTGCGCGCGCTCGGCTGCTCTCAGGGAATCGGATACCACGCCACTGTCCTGCGTCAGCTCGAGCGCAACGGCCGCGATCCTTGGCAACACGTGAAGGACCTGTTCGAAGGCCGCCGTCAGCCGGAGGCCGACTACGCGCACAGCCTGGCCGAAGCAATCCTCTGCTGGCGCAAGATGCCGAGCCGGCACAAGCTCATCGACCTGCTCGTGCGCTTCGAGCTGACGACCGACCAGATCGCGGACATCCTCAACGAGGATACGCGCAAGCAGCGCGGCATTCTCGCCACCAACGATGCCATTCTCGAGAACCCGTACCGCCTGTTCGAACAGGATTGCGGCACCAAGCGCAGCGCCCCAGTTAGCCTCGAAGTTATCGACCAGGGTATGCTGCCGGAGGGCGACGCCGCGCGTTTCCGCACGGACCCGCCGCTGCCGCCGCACGACCACCGCCGCGTGCGCGCCACCATGGTCGCCGTGCTGCAGCGCGCCGCCAGCGCCGGCGACAGCCTGCTGCCCTTCCCCACGCTGGTGCAACGCGCTGCCGGCTTCTTTCCCGAGTCGCGCCGCTGCGCCGCCGATGCCGAAACGATCTGGAGCAGCGAGGACCGCACGTTTCACGAGCAGATCCTCTGGTTCCGCGACGTTCCCGCTCCCGAGTCGTGGAAGCGAGCCGACGCCAACGCGGCAGCGGACGGAGCGGACGACGAGCTGGCCGAACTGCGCGAGGACCTCGGTGCCGCCAAGCCTACGGAGGGCGAGAGGCCGATCCTCCGCCTCGCGGCTCTCAAGAGCGTGCGGCGCTGGGAGCTCGAAATCGCCCAGGTGATCAAGAAGCAGGTGGGGGCGCTGGCCGACCTGCCGGCCGAGGGGCCGGACTGGCGGGCGCTGCTCACCGTGCCCGAGGAGGAGGGCGGATTCGGCGAGCCGCAGACTGGTCGAGAACACGCCGCGATCGACGAGAAGATCATGGCGCTCGAGGTGCTGTACCGCAACCGGCTCAGCGTGCTGACCGGCGGTGCGGGCACCGGCAAGACGTCCGTCCTCAGGATCTTCCTGCGCACCCTGCGCGCGCTCGAGGGGCCACGCTCCACCCTGCTCGCCGCGCCGACCGGCAAAGCGCGCGTCAAGCTGCAGACCAGCACCGGCCGGCCGGCCGCGACCATCCACCAGGTGCTCAGCGATGCGGGCATGCTCGGCCCCAACTACCGCATCCTGGAAACCCCCGAGAAGGGCAAGTTGAGCTACAACACGGTGGTGATCGACGAAAGCTCGATGCCATCGGTGGAACTGCTCGCCGCGCTGTTCCGCGCCATCAACACCGGTGCGATTGCCCGCCTCATCTTCGTCGGCGACCCCTGCCAGCTGCCCCCGATTGGCCCTGGCCGGCCGTTCATCGACATGCTGCGCTGGCTGCGCCAGGCCCATCCGGGCTGCGTTGCGGACCTGGGCACCTGCATGCGCACCGACGGGGCGGGAGGGATGGCCGTCGGGCTGCAGCTGGCCAACGGGTACCGGGACGAGAGTCCGCCCGGCGACGACATGGTCATTTCCCGTGTCGCGCGCTCGTCCACCCACGGCGACCTGACGCTGATGACGTGGAACGACCACGGCAGCCTCCTGGCGAAGCTGGACGAGGCGTTCGCCATGCTCAACATCACGCCGGGAGACGCCAAGTCGTTCGACCGCTCGCTCGGCATAAGCGAGGAGGAGTGGAAGCGCTCGGAGGCGTGGCAGATCATCTCGCCCACCCGCATCCACCCGTTCGGCACAGGCGAGATCAACCGCGTGGTGCAGGAGCGCTACCGCGGCAGGGAACTGGCCAACGCCAACAACGCCAACCGCTGGCCGCGCGCGATGGGCGACCAGGGGATCGTGTTCCACGACAAGGTGATGCAGAGGGTCAACGAGCCGAAGTGGCTGCCGGAGGGCACGGAGGGCATGCGCTTCGTGGCAAACGGCGAAATCGGCATCGTCACGGCGGCGTGGAAGAAGAAGCCCGGGGAGGAGAAGGGCCAGGACAAGCTTCACGTCAACTTCTCGACGCAGCCCAAGGCGTCCTACCGCTACCTCAAGAGCGAGGTCGAGGAGAGCCTTGAGCTCGCGTACGCGCTCACCGTGCACAAGGCGCAGGGTAGCGACTTCGGCGGGGTGATCTTCGTGTTGCCGCGCAAGGCGCAGACCCTGTCGCGTGAGCTGCTGTACACCGCGCTGACCCGCTACCGCGGCACGCTCATCGTGCTGGCCGAGAAGGACACCGAGGTCCTCGAGCGCCTGCGCAACCCCGCCCTCTCCGAGACGGCGCGGCGCTCGACCTGCATGTTCGACCTCCTGCTCGGCGACGCCGGGGCCGACGTGCCGCTGCCGCCGCGCTACCGGCCGGAGGGCCTGGTGCACCGCGCCGAGGATGGCACGCCGATGCGGTCGAAGAGCGAGATCATCGTTTACGAGACGCTCAAGGGGCTCGGGCTGCAGCCGCTGTACGAGCAACGCCTGTGCGCCCCCACCGACCCCGACGACTTCTGCCTGCCCGACTTCACCATCATCCACGGCGGGCGCACGTGGTACTGGGAGCACCTGGGCATGCTCGCCAACCAGGGCTACCGCGACGACTGGGAAGCCAAGGAAGCCTGGTACGCCAGGCATGGCTTCCGCGACCGCCTGCTGACCTCACGCGACCACCCCGGCGGGTCGTTCGGCGCCGTTTACGCCGATGAGATCCGCGAAACGGCTCGAACGCGGATTCTCGGGCATTAGCCCCCCTCGACGGCCGGCCGGGCGAGACGACCATGCGCCCGCGCCGGCCAGCCGGTGCCCCGCAAGAGCACCAACCACGGGATTTTAAGGCAATCCCACGCTCTCCTTACGCGCGAAAGCTCTTGTCTCGCCACGATGTTTTTGACAGCATCTTCGACGAAAGGAAGCCGTAGGGGGTGTGCGCCGGACAGGAACCGGCGGACGCAGGCACTGCGGTCGGCGCGGGGACTACGCACGAATGGCCATCACTTACCAGCGTCTCAAAGACTTTGACCGCCAGCTGGTTGCGCTCCACGCCCGCGGAGGGCGCCCCCAGAAGGTCGCCAACCGCCTCAAAGTGCTGATCTACGACATCGAGCACGGGTCGGAACTCCCGTTCCGGACGCTTTCGGTAACGAACAACGGCGAGAGCCGCATCGACCATTGCGTGAAGTACGACTTAGGCGACGGTTACCGCTTGGTCACCGTGCAAAACGAGCGCTTCGTCTTCTTGTGCTTTTGCGGCACTCATGACGAGACGGATCGCTGGCTGGAGGGGCACAAGGGGCTCACCCCCACCATCGACACCGAGCGGCGGGTCGAGGTGACGTTCCGAACGCCCGAGACCGCCGACGGAACGGCTGCGCGCAAGGGCGGCACCGACCTCGCCCCCGGTCCTCTGGCCGAGCGCTTGCCGCCGGAGCAGCTCGACGCGCTCACCGCAGGGTTGAGCGCCAGCGTGCTCGCGGGCCTGATGAAGTTGGAGAGCACCAGTTCGCCGGAGGACATCTGGCATGCCACCACGCGCGTCGGCGACCAGGAGCAGGCGCACGCCATTTACGACGTGCTCACGGCGCTGCGCGAAGGCGACCTCGATGAGGCGGTGCGGCGCATCCAGCTCTTCACCGGCGACGCTCAGCCGCTGCTCGACCTCGAACACGACGAGGTGGTCGAAGTGCGCGACGGCACGACGGTGCGCGTCATTCGCGTCGGGTCGGACGACTACGTGCGCTGGATCGAGCGGTTCATGCAGACGGCCAGCTACGAGGACTGGATGCTGTTCCTGCATCCCGCGCAGCAGGCCATCGTCGACGAGGACTTCAACGGCGCCGCCAAGCTGTCGGGGGTCAGCGGCTCGGGCAAGACCTGCATCGTGGTCAAGCGGGCGGTGCGCTTGGCCGAGCGCGCGCCGGGCAAGCCGGTGCTCGTCGTCACGCTGAACCGCCCGCTGGCCACCCTGATCCGCCGCCTCGTCGACCACGTCTCCCCGTCCGAGGGCGTGGCGCAGCGCATCCAGGTCACCTCGTTCTTCGAGCTGTGCCAGCGCTACCTGCATCGCTTCGAGCCCGAGAACGACCGCCTCTACAGCGACATCACGTGGAAGCTGAACGAGCACATCGACGAGATTTGGCGCGAGTACTACCGGTGCTGGCGCAACAACGACTCGGCGGCGTGCCTGATCGGCGTTCACAAGTCGCTGAACAGCCGCGGCGTCAGCCCGGAGGCCTACATCCGCCAGGAATTCGATTGGCTGCGCAGCGCGTTCGGGCGGGAGCGGCGGTCGGGCTACCTGGACAAGAGCGTCGAGCGCCGGGGGCGGGGCGTGCCGTTCGACACGCCGTGGCGCGCCACCGTGGTCGGCGCCCTGGACGCCTGGGAACGCAAGATGCGCGACGTGGGGGTGATCGACCAGATCGGCTTGTCGGTGCAGCTGCACCGGTACGTCGATCGGCTGGAGCCGGAATACGCGCACGTGCTCGTCGACGAGGCGCAGGATTTCGGGACGATCGAGCTGGCCATCCTGCGCCGCCTCGCCGCTCCCGGCGAGAACGACCTGTTCCTCTGCGGCGACCTCGCGCAGCAGGTCCAGGCCAAGCACCAATCGTTCCGCGACGCCGGCATCGACATTCCTGGGGCGCGGTCGCGCAAGCTCGAGCGCAACTACCGCAACAGCCGGGAGATCTTGCGCGCCGCCTACGAGGTGTTCGTCGGCACGCTGGCCAACGACGTTCAGTTCGACGGCGAGCTGGAGATCATCGAGCCGGAATACGCCAACTTCTCGACGCCAAAGCCGCTGGTGCTGCAAGCCGCGTCGCTGCAGCAGGAGGTCGCGTGCGCGCTGGCCATCGCCAAGGACTACATCGACGAGAAGCCGCGCAAGGTCTGCATCGCCGTTGCCGGCTTCACACTGCGCGACATGCAGAAGTTCGGCGAGCGGCTCGGCCTGCCCGTGCTCGACGGCACGCGCGCGCTCGGCGACGGCCACATTTTCCTGTCGGACCTCGAGCAGACGAAGGGCTACGAGTTCGACGTGATGTGCATCCTGAACTGCCAAGACGGCGTGCTTCCCGCCGCCGACATGCCGCAGGAGGAGCAGTTCCGCGACGCCTGCCGCTTTTACGTCGCCATGACGCGTGCCAAGTACCAGCTCGTCATGTCCCACAGCGGCGCGCTGACGCCGTGGGTGGCCGCGAGGCCGGAGCACTTCGTGTTCGACCGCTGGAGCGAGCACGTCGACGTGGACGGACTCGTTCCGGGGCCGGTTCCCGAAGCGCAGCCGCAGGTGGACGAGGAGGAGAAGGCGGCGGGCACCCAACCGGCCGGCGATCCCTTCGCGGTCAGCGGTCGCGCATTCCTGTACCTCCCGCAGTCCCAGGGCCTGTCGCTCGAGGCCCAGGACAAGCTGGACACGCTGGTCGAGGGACGTAGCCGACAGCGCAGCGGCCAGCACCTTGGGTGGCGCACCGTGCGGGACGCGTTGGAGCACTTGCACGTGCATCCCTACGTTCGAAATCAATTTGGCCCCAAAGTGGCGCGGGAGCTGATGGATCGCTACGGCGACCCGCGCCTCAGGGGTGAGAAGGCATGGAAATCGAACGCGCTGGCATCGCAAAGCAGAGTTCGAGGTGCGGGCGCAATCAACCATGGCGGGAGCATTGACGAGTGATAGGCATCGCTCAAGGCGATCTTTTCGAGACTGAAGACCTTACCCAGGCGGTCGAGGATTTTATGCTCGCCCTCCTGCGCACGCGTCGGCGCCCGTCGGCCCAAGAGCTCGTCAATGATCTGCGCAATCAAGTGGGCCTTGAGGCAGCGCGCCTCCTGCCGCCCCTCTTGCGCCGGCTTGCCGAAAGACGAAAACTCACAAGGGCCGATCGCGATTACTGCTTATTGATCTTGCAAGGGAATGATCTCGAATCGGCGCTTCGTAACCCGCCACCGGAGCTCGAGGCACGATCAACCATTGATGCGCTGATTCAGGAGAGTCGGCTTTATCGTGAATCGGGTGCGTTCCAAGAGATGATTAACTTCATGGCGGGCTTCAGGGACTACGCACCATACAACAATCTTTTGGTGCGACTGCAAAATCCAAGTTGCAGCTTCTATGCGACGGCCCGTGATTGGCGCATTCGCTTTAATCGCGAGTTGGTCGAAGACGCTAAGCCGATGATCATTCTCGCACCGATGCACCCGGTCATGCTGGTTTATGACTTGGATCAGACGGTCGGCCCACCGTTGCCCGAAGAGCTCGAAACGTTTGCCCAGTTTGAGGGCTACTTCGATCAAAGTTGGCTTCAGCGGCTGATCGAGAACGCGGGGCAGCATCGCATTCGAGTGGATTTCAAGCCCCTCTCGTCCACCAACGCCGGCTTCGCAATGCGAGAGAGCGAAGCGAAGGGCTGGAAAATGCGCATTGCGGTGCACAGCCAGCTGGCACCTCCCAGTCAGTTCGGCATCCTCTGTCATGAAATTGCGCACGTTATGCTAGGGCACCTTGGCGCCGACGTTGATCGGTGGTGGCCGGGGCGCGCCGGTCTTGATAAGGCGTCGATGGAAATCGAAGCAGAAGCGGTGGCCTTCATTGTTACTCGGCGTCTTGAACTCACGGGTACTAGCGCAGCTTACGTCTCTCGTTATCTTAGTCATGACCAGGTTCCGCTTGGCATTTCCATCGACTTGATCGCCAAAACAGCAGCATTCGTTGAGCGAATGGCACGGGGAAAGATTCCGGAACCCAAACGGCGCTCAGAAAAGGAAAAGCAGTAGATCAGGCTGGTGCACAGCGACAGCACCGCACCAGGCTTGGGCCATAGCCGACAGCCCAAACATTCTCTTCGGCGGAACAGGCGTGGCGCCCACCGGCGTTGGTGATAACCTCAAAGCGCTGGATGGCCATGACGCAGACTACGCTGCTTCACATGAGCCACTCCAACGAATTCCACAGATGCGGCGCATCCGCTGTGCCAATGTCGGGTGAAACAGCCGCTCCCAATGCCCGCAGCTGGTTCCGCCATTGCGGCTACACAAGCGCATGCCCCCAGCTTTCAGAGCCGAAAAGAGTTTGTTCTAGCTATTGCTTCACGTGAGCCCAAGCGCGCGGAACTGCTCGGCTTTCGAGACCGCCCATGGATCGTCGGGCACTGCCTTCTGGTAAGCCCGCAGGAAGGCCGCAGCCTTTCCCGTATCGCGCATCTGCTCAAATACGGCGACGAGCCTCCGGAGGATTGCCGGTTTGCCCGGCAGTCGCCGGTGCAAGGCCATGAGCTGCTCGGCTGCTGCCTCGTACTTCGCATCGAGCGCGAGAATCGACGCATGCTTGAGCAACAGTTCCGGTGCGTCAGGCGCATCTGTCAGACACTTCGCGACGAAGGTCCTGGCGCGATCCACTTGGCGCACCTCCAGGTATGCCGAAAGCGCGAGACGTCGGAGCTCGGCGCCGGTGGATGATTGGGCTTCGACTACATCGGTCCGGGATTCGAGGTCACGGATGCAGTCGAAGTAGCGCCCCTCCCGGTATGACGCCTGGACCATGAGGAGGAAGGCTTGTGCGTCCCTTGACGACTCGAATTCCGCGCGCGCCACCAGCTCCGCGTCGCGGTAGTCGCCGCGCTCAACGAGGAGCATAGCCTGCGTTGACCAGTCCTCATGTGGCGCACGCGTGACCGCGAGAGCGCGGGTGGGCGTGAACTGAACCTGTGCGCGTCGCACCGCACGAAACGCGTCGAGCATCGCGTCGGCGCTCGGCCAGCGGTCCTCCGGTGCGAGCCTTAGGCAGCGGTCGATGAAGTCATCGAGCGGCTGTGACACCGAAGAGTTGATCTCGCGGGCTCTTGGGAACGGCACGTGACGGGCCACCTGGCTCAGCGTGTCGTGCGGAAGCCGCGCGGTGACGAGGTGGTAAAGCAGCACGCCGAGGCTATAGATATCGCTGAGGAACCGGGATGAGCTGTCTCTCGTCGACAGCGTCGCGCCGACGATCTCCGGCGCGGAGTAGAGAATCGTCCCGCCGTTCTCGCGTGTTCGCGCGTACATGTCCTCGGGTAGAACGCTCGAACCGAAGTCGGTCAGCTTCACGCGTTCCGCGGAGACGAGGATGTTCTGTGGCTTGATGTCCCCGTGGGACATGCCCACGCGATGCAGGTGAGCGCAGCCTTCAACGACCTGCTCGAAGACGCCCAGCAGCTTATCATAGCTGGCAACAAAGCCCTCCTCGCCCCTATCCAGGAGCTGCGCCAGCGTGATGGAGGGGAAGTACTCCATCTCGATCGCGTACCACTCGCGCTCCGGCGGAACACGCCCCATCCAGTGGACGTCGACGACGCACGGGTGCGAGGGCTGACCAACGAGCGGCGAGCCTTCGGCCAGCTCCTCGTTTCGCTTGCCCTGTGCTTTGGGAATTTTCACCGCGACGAGGGCGCCGTCCGACAGTCGCTGGGCTCGCCAGACCCACCCGTAAGAACCGTCGCCCAGGCACTCGACAAGCTCGTAGCGCTCACCGAGGCGCCGATCGGCTCTTGGGACGAAGAACTTGGTCGTCATGGTTCGCCTCGTCGGATGATATTCTCGAGCCGAATCAGGCCGTCCTGCCCGGCACGAACGACAAACTGCTAGAACATCAGGCGCGCCTTCGGATTGCCAGGGACGCGCACACCACCCATCGCACTGAAGCCTCCACGCACGATGCTGCGAAGGCTGTCGTGATCGGGCAGCGTCACGAACCCAACACTCCAGTAGGCCAACAGCAGGATTGCGTCCTCGCAGGCCCACCGCTGCTGGGCAAGGAGCAGAGTCTGGACCTTTGGACGCAAGTCCTTTTGCTTCCCCGCGTAGCGCTCGAACTCGGCCACCAGCGCCACCCGCCTCGTCGTCCGATTGAACCAGACGGAATCCGAGCGCACGTCCTCCTCAACGTGCTCAAGCGGTCCTTCGCGCGGCGCGGGCACCTCGGAGACCGCCGCGAAGCCGAGGTCACGGCCGGCCGCCGTGAGGAACGTGCAGCCAAGGCTGTGAACCAAGTGCCCAACGTCACGAACCCCCCACTCCGTCCACATCGGCAGATGGAACGTCGCGGCTTCGATGGTGAGCTGGCTGCAGATGTCGCTCACGCTAGCCACCGAACCTTCCCCAGACATTGAGCACCTCGGGCGACTCGCCGCCGTGAATCAGCGCCTTTGTGCCGACGCGAACCAGCAGAGGAGCCGGGATCGATCGGCCGCAGATAAGCGCCTCGCCCGTCGAGAGACCGGGAAGCTGCTCGAGGTCCGCCGCGCTCACCATGTCGGAGGTCTTCGCGATGAAACGCTGGTCGTCGGGATTCCGGAGCCGCATGGCGATCAGCGTGTTGCACTGCGACGTCACGTCCGGGTCGAGCTTCGACGGCCGCTGGCTGACGACCGCGAAGCCGACACCGAACTTGCGTCCCTCGCCGGCAATCTTCTTAATGATGCGGTGGCTCACAGCCGGCTCGCCGGCCGGCGCGAAGTTGTGCGCCTCCTCGTAGACGATGAAGCACGGGCGGATGCGGTCGGTCTTGCTCGACGCCGCGCGCAAGATCTCACTCGAGATCAAGGCTGTGATGACTTGCTTCGCCGTATCGCTGAGCCCCTGAAGATCGACGATGACCAGGCGGCCGCGACGATCCATGGGCCTGCCGACCATGTCGTAAATGTCCGTCGCTCCGGCCAATCCCGAGTGATAGAAGCTTTGTGCCTCCTGTAACACGCGCGAGAGCTTCATCGAGGCGACTGCGGCGCTGCGACCGTTCAGTGCCGCCGCCTCCGCTTGGCTCAGCTCATCCCACTGCCGAACGTCTTCGATACCGTCGCCAAGATAGTGGCGCAGGCGGTTGATGTCTCGCGGTGTTGTCGTTTCGTGCGCGATCCAGTAGCGAATGGCGACGTCCAGCACACGCTGCTGAGGCTCTGTCAGTCCCGGCAGAATCTCGCTGAGATCGTCCATCTCGAAGTGGTCGAACTGCAGGGACAGCTCCTGATTGGCGCCGGCATACTTCTGTCGGAAGGAGGCGATCTGTGGGCTGTAGATCGAGACGCCGGCGCCCGCCTCGCGAAGGCGGGTGAACGCCTCACAAATCGCTGGCAGCACCGTTCGGTCTCGCTGGTCCTCGAGCTCGTCGGGCCGCTCGTTGAAGTGCATGCGCCCGCCCTGCAACGCACGCCCGTACTCGCCGTGGGGATCGAAGACGACGACGGTGCCGTTGTTGAGGGCGACGAGGCGCTCGATGATGCGGCCGACGGTGTACGACTTGCCCGAGCCTGTCATGGCCAGAACCGCTAAGTGCTCGGTAACGAGGCGGTTCACGTCGAGATAGACGGGAACCGCCGTGGCCCCACGTTCGTAGCCGACAAGGTTGCCGATGTGCAGACTCGAGTGCTCCTGGAACTCATAGAATGCGCTCAGGAACTGGAAATCCACGGGTTCGACCGGCGCGCCGGGATCGAGGGCGCGGCGGGGCATCTTGATCTGCCCCGTTTCGGTATCCCGGTAGCCGATCGCTTCGAGCTTGCCCATGATATGCTCGCCCGTCACATGCGCGCCGGGCAGCAGCTCCAACTCCGTCACTGCTTGGCCGAGCCCGGAGTTGTACAGGACGTTGCTGCGGCTGATGCTGACGATCCTCGCGAGGACGTCGGATGCGCCACCGTCTTCCTGTTCGCGGTGTCGGACGCGTACGAACTCGCCCCGCCGGCCGGCGAAAGATGAGTTCAGCACCATCGACAGGTTCGTCGGGTCGCCGGTGTTGCCGACCAGGCGGCCAAGCATGTGTGTGGCCATGGCGAATTCTCCTTACGTCGCGAGATCCCAATCCGAAAGCCAGATGCTCTCGAGTTCGCGCCGCTTCAGCTCACCGACGACGCTTCGGCTGTAGTTTTCAAGGAAGGGTCCAAGGGCGTTCAGTTCCCGCTCCGCAAGTTGGACCGGCAGCGGTGCCGTCAGCGCGCCGCCCACCGCCGTCAGCGCCATGGTCATGCCAACAACCTCGTCGATGGCTTTGGCCGTCCATGTGGGCGCGTCGCCGACGAGCTGCATCAAGCGCGGTTCCGTGGTCTGTCCCGCCCGGAAGTGAAGCCCGATGACGCCCAGATCGACGACGGACCCGGGTTCCATACGCGGAGCGTGGACGTTCATCCGGAAGGCAGCCGTTCTCGTAAAGCTCCCAAGAATCCCGTGGACGAAGCGCCGTTCACCGACGCCGAGGATCGCGTCGCGAATGCCGTCGA
This sequence comes from Azospirillum brasilense, assembly GCF_007827815.1. GTDB lineage: Bacteria > Pseudomonadota > Alphaproteobacteria > Azospirillales > Azospirillaceae > Azospirillum > Azospirillum brasilense_C. The sequence continues at coordinate 456,944 of NZ_VITH01000004.1, read as the reverse complement.
GCGCGGCAAGGTGGCTATGGTCGAACTCTTCGGTCGGCAAGAGCTGGCTGCGCCCCTCCGGCGAGCGCAAATCCTGCTGCGCCGACTGCACGATGGCGCCGAACCGCTGCGAGGCGAGGCCGACGATGATGGGTCCACCGGCTTGCCATGGGAAAAGGCGCTCGCGGTGACGTGACCAGAACGTTTCTATGGCGTCGAGCGTTGCCGCGTAGGCCGCCTGGTATCCCTCGTCGCCGGTGCGGTTCACCGGCGGAACCATGCCCCGGTCCATGACCAGCGGCGTGTCGAGAAAGATGAGCCGCGCGCGCTCCTCCGAAACCGCCCGTTCGGCGAGTTCGTAGGCCTGCCGCATGGCCACCAGGGCGAGGCGTTTCGATTGGTTCTCGTAGTTGATGTCGTCGATCTCGCACGCGCTGTCCTGGCCCGCCGTCGACATCGCGTTGTGCTCGACCAGGAGGTCGCATCGCGCTGCGACTGCTCCGTACAGAAAGCCGCCGATCGTTCTCGCGGTCGCGGAATGCGTCGCGATTCCGGATACCCGGGTGTTGATCGGGTTCGGACGATCGATGGCCCGAACGAGCCCCGCCTTCACGAACAGCGGCGCAACGCGCTCAAGGTCCCGGATCTGCTTGAGCAGTCGCCCAACGGTCCCGGGCAGACGGACCTGGGATTGTACCGCGAGCGTCTGTGCGAGCGAACGGTTGACGGTCTTCATCGGCTGGACCCTTCGCGAATCGCGCTGACGTAAGGCGCGTATGGGCTCTGCATCACCAGATCGTACGCGTCGGCCGTCGGCGTGACGCCAAGAACGAGGCCCCGCTTGCGCAGCTCCGTCAGGAGCGCGCGCGCCTTTTCGGTGGAGAACCGGAACACCGGCGAGGACCGAAGCGCCGCGACGACCTCCTCCTCGTCCGTGAACGGCCGGCTGAGCAGGAAGACCAAGAAGCCGTAATGGTCGGGCTGCAGCGAAGCCGTCGCGGGTGTCGGAGCGGCTTGGGCTTCCCCGGTAAGCGCAACGAGGTTTCCAAGCCAGCTCTGAAGCTCTGCGGGCACATCCAGCACGGCGAGGGACCACAGCGGCAGGCAGGTGACCGCGAAGAGCCCGGCCGCGGGGTGGAGTCGGTAGGCGCCCACGCAGACGCTGAGATCGCTCCACGTTGCACCCGGCATCGCCGGTGCCTGGAGCCTGCCGGTCAGCCGGTACGAGACTTCGGGCGCCAGCACCGTGGCGAGCCCTTCGCCTCCACGGGGCGCGGACTCCATCCGCTCCGCCCGCCAGGAGACGGGACGCTCGCTGGGCGCAACGGCGAAGGGGGGCAGTAGGAGGAGAAGGTGCCCCGGCGCACGGGTCCACTCGACTAGCCGGGCCTGCTCCGCGTCGTCGGCACCCTGGAAGCCGTCGGCGAACGCAAGGACGGCGGCGCGACCGTCGGGCAGCTCCGACGTTGCCGTCGCCGCCAGCGCCTCCTGCAGGATCCGGCCGCGACGATGGGTGGCGAGGGCTCCGTGGAGAAAAACCGGGACGGTCATGACCGTTCCCCCAGGCGATAGGTTCTCTGGATGAGCCCACGTCGCACCAGCGCGTCCGCTTCCTGTAGCGCCAAGTCGGGATCGCGCCCGTCATCGAGCGCGGCCACGATGGCGCACCAGCGGTCGAAGCTCACGCCGGCTCCATGGAGCAGCGCCTCGCCCTCGGCGCTGTTGCCCTGGGTGTGTGCTTTGACCAACGCCTGCGCCGCGACGAGCGAGCCTGCGTCTTCAATGTCCGTGAAGGTCAATGGCTTCGGCCCGGCCACCCCAAGCGCATGCGCGAGAGCTTCGCGGCTGCGCTGCGACCGGAACAGTTGCGGGTCCTCGAGAAGGCGCTTCCGGTACTCGGTCACGGCGTTCTCGACTGTTATGACGCTGCTCAGCAACAGCATCAGGGGTTTGCGCGGCTCTTCGAGCAGGTCGCGGGCTTTCGACATTAGGGGCTGGAAGTTTCCCAACCGCGCCGGGCCGTCGTATTCGGAACGCAATCGTTCCACGTCCTCCGCTTGCGCATTCTCCAAGGCCTCTTGAATCAGGGCTGGCCGTTTCTGCAGCTTATCGAAGGGTATCGCCGAGGATGGGTAGCGAAAGTCGGCCGGCGCCTGCATCAGCACCGTCTGAAGGGTTGAAATTCGCTTCGTCGCGTCATCGAGGTCCGTCCGCAGTTTTTCATAAACGCCTTTCAGCTCACGGAACGCGGTGATGATCTGGCCCTCGCACCGATCGAGCGGATGCTCCTTCCAGGTCACCAAGTCGAGGCCCACCTCACGCGCGAGGTTCTCCAGCTGTAAGGTTGCCTCCGCAACCTGGAAGTCGCGCAGGTGCTGCCTCAGCGTGCCGGGCTCCTTCGCCTGACCGACCTCCGTCGCCCCGGGCGTGGCGGTCGGTGCGAGGGCACCATCGAGAATGTGCACGATCTTTTCCAGGGAGAGCGTGAAGAGGGCGATCGGGAACCCCCGAAGCGACGCCACGTCCACGCGGATCTCGTCGGCCAACGACACGGTCCGCACGCGGATGCGCTCCTCGGCACGGCGGACAAACCCCGCGAACAGGGACGCGCGGCGGATGCGTTGCCACAAAGGCACATCGTCGAGGTGGATGTCGAGGGTCCGGATGTTCGCATCTTGCTGCAGCGCCTGGAAATCCTCGCGGCGGTAGACCCAGTTGACGGCGTCCAGGACGCGCCGTCGGCGCTGCGCGGCAATGCGGTAGCTCTCAGCCGTTGCCGACCGGGTCTCGAACGCGTCGAGCGCGTCGAGGTCGGTGCGGCTCTCCTTGAGTTTCTCGCGGGCCTTTAGTGTCTTGGTCCCTGGTCTGGAACTTTCCGACGCGAACAGCTCCTTCACGAGCCCGGCGCCGAAGACCGTTTCCATGTCGCTGACCAGTGTCGGGTACTCGGTCGTCAGCCAGTTGTCCGCTTCCTGCACGGCTCCGCGCAATTCGGAGCGGGTCGTCGGCGTATGGACGTCGTTGGTCGTCGCACCGGGTTTCGGCTTTCCGAACCCCAATTCGCAGATGAGCGACATCCACTCCAGGTAGGTTTCCTTAGGCTTGACGCCCTCCCAGCTGTAGCCCCAGAACCACTCGTGTTCGGCATGGGCAAATGACCACTCGCCATCCAGCACGCGCTTGATCGTACCGACGAGGAAGGTAGGGAACAGCGGCTCGGCCGAGTCGTCGAGGCGCGAGAACAGCCCGGCCCGTTCGCTGTCGAGGTAGCCGGCGGCGCGGGCTTTCGGCGACACCCCAAGCTTGGCCAGGAGCGCCTTCAGCGCCTCGACGTCCACCCCTGACTTGTCGTCGAGATCGGCGAGGGTGACCGGCTCCTGTTTGTCGATGGCAAGGACGCGCCAAGCGCGCCTGAGCAGTTCCTCCTCCGGCTCCTTGAGCCGACCCGCCGGCCGGAACGGCCACGCGATGCGGCCGAGATCGTCGAGTTGACGGCGGAAGCGCCCCACTTCGTCCGAAAACTGGCGCACGAGGCTTTGCAGGCGGTTGTTGAACGCCGTCGTGAATCCGTGGTGATCAAGGCGAAAGCCGACGCACGCCGACGTCGCGACGCCGACCTGATGGAGGATGTGCTCCTCGGTGGAGGTGAGCTGATACAGAAGCAGGTAGCCCTTCGCATCCCTCAGCGTCTGGACGGACGGATTCGCCATCCGGTCCGCCAAGGCCCGGGAGGCCGTGAAGGCGACCACAGGCGTTCGCCCCTCCTCGCCGAACTGGGTGCTGGCCGCCTTGCACAGGCTCACCAGCTCGTCGTCGTTCTTCACCCACGCGAAGAGAACGCGCCCCCTCGGATGCAGCTTCAGGCCGTCGAATGTGACCAGGCCCCCCGAGGCTCCCCGGCTTCGCGGCGCTGTGCCGATGACGGTCAGCGACTCGTCGCGGATGCCCGAGGCCACGGCGTCGTAGGCCCAGTGCTGGTCGATGACGCGCATCGCGCCCACCAGCATCTGCCGCGCCCGCTGCTGCTCGGTCTGCGCCCGCAGCGCCGACAGCGCCGCCTCGTGGGCGGCGTTCTGGTCGGGGTCGCGGAAGATGAGCGATGTCTGGCCTTGCTTGCGGTGCCGCAGATCGAGCCGGGCGATCATCTCCACGCTCGGTCCGACGTGCGTGGCCGTGTCCGGTTCGAGATCCTCCGCTCCGAGGAAGCGGCGCCACAGGGCGCGCGCCGCGTCTTCGGCGGCGGGGTGCGGATAGAGGAGCGACACGAGGTGGACGAAGTCGGTCTGGCGCAACGGGACGACCAGCGTGTGCTTGCCGTCGGTGCGCGGCCGTCCCTTCGTCTCATGGATGGCGTAGGTGCCGAGGTTGGAGAGGAGCTGGCCGAGGTCGAGCGGCTGATCGACGCCGCCGAGTCGCCACATCCCGCGGTCGCGGGTGAATTTCGACACGCGCAGTGCTTCGGCCGCCTCTAACCCGTCCCACGCGACGCGGCTGAACAGTGTGACGACGGGTTCGTCGTATTCGTTGCGGGCGCCCAGCACGGCGGCCCGCGTCTCAGCGGAGTAGGCGTCGAGGGGGACCGGAAGCTGGCCGTACAGCAGGTCGCGTGCGGTTGCCAGATGCGACCGATCCGGCATCTTCAGCATGGCGATGGCGTTGTGATCGAGGACGTGCTGGCGCACCCGCCCCGATACCCGGACCAGCTCGTCGAACAGGGAGCCCACCGTCGGCGTGTCCGTCTCGCCCCGCAGCCGCTTGTCGCGCAGGCGTTCGTCGATGCTCGCCATGATGACGTTGAACCAGCCGAAGTTGCCGGCGCTCATCGCATACGCGGCCTCGACCAGCCCCTGCGGGTAGGACTCGGCAAGCCGCCCGTCGTCACCCAATGCCTGCACGAAGTCGCTGACGTCGGAAAAGGCGTTCGATTGCAGCTCCTCCATCTCAAAGCGGCGCACGGTCGACTGGATCTCGCGCAGCTCGTCGCCGATGGCCGGAGAGCAGAGGGCGACGTAGCGCAGCCAGGGAAGTTTGCGGCGCGGATCCTCCTCCTTGATCGCCTTGCCCATCAGCTTGATGGCACGGCCGTCGAGGTGCTTGATGTCGGTCGAATCGAGCCCGAAGGTCGCCGCCTCGGCGGCGGTCTCCAATTCGTCCAGCACCACGAGCACGTACTTGATGCCCAGCGACTGAAGGTAGGCGTAGGCCGCCTGGCAGAGCCGGGTCGCCAGCTCCGGGTCCACGTAGAGCGTCTCGTCGGAGTGTTTGGCCGAAACCTCCAGCGCCGCCGCGAGCCTCTGCGCGTCGAAGCCGGCGACGGTGAGGCGGTCGGCCGCCTCCTTGGCAATCTGGCCCTGGATCGAGCCGTCGAACGTGCCGCGCGCCAACGGCAGCAGCGCCTTGTAGAGACCGTAGGCGAACCAGTTGTCGACGTTGTTGTAGTCGTTCGCGACCTGGCTGTAGCGGACGTAGAGCCCGAGGTACTGGTCCCGGTCCTGGTCGTCGTGGAAGAGTTGCGCCTTGCTCAGGGCGCCATCGTCGCCGCGCACCCACCAGCCGCGCGAGGTGTCGTTGATCTGCGCCACCAGCTCGTAGCCCAGGCGGGACTTGCCGATGCCCCAGCGCGCGACGACGGCGAAGACGTGCGCGAACTTCTCCGCCTCGTCGTCGACGAGGTGGATGAAGTGTCGGAACGCCTCGAAGAAGCGGCCCTGGCCGACGATGGGGTGGCTGAGCGGGTAGCTCGACACGCCGGTTGCGGCCCACTGGTGCTTCGCCTTGTTGGTCATCGTGTCTGCTCCCGTTCAGTCCCCAGCGCGGCCCAGGCGTTGTGGAAGGCGTCGTTGAATTCGGTGTGGACGACCCAGCGCACGAGCTTGCGCGATGGGTCGGCGTGCAAGCCCCGTCCGTGGCGCGCTTGGCCGGGCTCCGCGTCGAGCAGTTCCAGCGCGCCCCGCGTCATGGCCAACTCCATGAGCATGTCCATCCAGCGCGCGAAGGTGTCATCGCCGGGGCTCACGCCGTAGGTCGCGAGCAGCGCGCGCAGCACCGGCTCGACGGCAACGAAGCCGCGCAGGTCCGCATGCCCCGCGGTGATGTCGCTGAGCGCCTGCGCCGGTGTGGACGTGCCGGCGAGGTCGGCTGCCAGCGCGCCCGGCAGCGTCACGTCGCCGGTGCGGCTGAGCCAGCCCACCGATTCCAGCAGATGCAGGGGGGCCGTGAGCGGCGCCAGCGAGAGGTCGTCCTTGCGCTTCTTGCGCTTGAGGACGTCGGGATCGTACGCCATCCCCACGCTGCGTGCCCGCGCAAGCCAGCGGCCCGCCGTCCGCTGCTCGAGCCCGGCGAACCAAGCCGCCGGTTCGCCATGGCGGTGCAGGAGGAGCGAGACGCCCGCCTTCAACCCCGCGCGCCCGCTGCGCACCGCGGCCCAATGCCTGAGTTCCCAGTCGCCCCGCTGGAGCCGCAGCAGCAGCAGCCGCAGCCACGGGCTTTCCCGCAGGAGCAAGGCCGAGAGCCGCTCGAGCCCGCGCGCCGGCTCGTCCTTCCAGTGCCGCAGCAGCGCATGGGCATCGTCGGTCAGATCCCAACGGTCGTCCGCGTCGCGGGCGACGAGGCCCACGCCGGGCAACAGCGTGCGGTCCTCCCGCCGGAAAAGGCCGAACAGACCGATCGCGCCGCGCCGGGAAATCACCCCGGAAAGGCAGCGGTCGGCCACCGCACGCGGCGTGCCGGTCAGCGGGGTGCTCCGTCGCGCCGCGAGCGCGTCGAGGGCGCGAAACCAGGACTCCGGGTCGCCCGGCTCGGTCCAGAAAGCGGGACGTTCGAGGTGGAGCCGTGACTCGGAGGGTGCCGTCATGACGCCACCTCGCCGCCCGTTCCGGCGCTGGCGCGGGCGATCCGTTCGGCGGCCCAGGTCTCGGCGGCCCGGCGCACGGCGGCGGTCACCGGGGAACCCAGCCGGTAAAAGGCCCGGCTGCCGAGCGCGCGGTAGCAAGCGTCGGAAAAAGCGGGATCGATGGCATAGGCGGGGTGCCGGGCGCCGGTCCCATGCTCGAAGCGCCAGACGCCGCGCCGCTGCGCGGCGTCGATGACGAGGCCGAGCCGGTCGTCGAGTGTGCTTGCCGTGACGCGATGGCCGAGAAGGGTCACGCCGAGTTGCGCCAGAACGCGCCGCACCAGCTCGCCGAGGGAGCCGCAGCGGACCTCCTCGCCGTTCGGCCGCGTGACGACCACCTCGACGCACGGCGGCCTCTGGAACTGGGGGAGGTGGGCCGGCTCCAGCTCGAAGGCGACGCCGCCGGACACCCGTTCGGCCTCCCACGCCTCCTTGGTGAACACCATCTGGGCGAGCAGGAAAGCCCAGGGATGATGGAGCGCCCAGCGCATGACGTCGCCCTCGCCGCCGCGGCCGTCGAGCGCGCCGCTGAGGACCACCGTCGCGGGCGCGGTGTCGGTTGCCTCCGGCAAGCGCAGGAGCCGTCCGGACTGCCAGACCGTTGAGGGGTTGTCGACCACGATGTCCGGCAGCGGCTGCGGCACCGGCGTGCCGTCTGCCATCCCGGCGGTCGCGGCCAGCGCGCGCAGCAGCACCGGGAAGGCCGGAGCCTCGTGCGCGGCGGCGGGCAGCACGGCGCGTTCCAGCTCGCCGAAGGCGGTCGGCGACAGCGATGGAGCCTCCACCCCCACGAGCGCGCGGGCGAGCGCACCGGCGCCGGTCACGGTCTCGGCCAGCGCCGCGACGTCGCCACGCTCCCCGATCTCGGCGAAGCGGGCGCGGAGCACGCGCAGCCACGCCGCGCGGACCTCGGGCAGCAGCGAGACCACCGCCGGCACCGTCTCCGCCGCGTCGGGCAAGCGGTCGGCGAGCGCCACGGCGAGCGGGGTCGCCGCCAGCACCGTGCCCCGCTCGCTCCACAGACCACCCGACTGTATTCCCTCCAGGCCGTCGAGGGCGAACGCCGGCACCTCGCCCTGCGCGAGCAGGCTCCGCACCGCGTCCACCGTGCGCGTGAGCGCACGCCCCTGGAGGGCGGCGACGGTCATGGGCCGCTCCCCTCGTCCGGCTCGTCGAGGAGCGCGTAGAGACCGTCGAGGTCGGGGATCAGCGGCGGGGCGTCGGCGGCATCGCCCTGCCGGAGCGATTGCAGGATGGCCCGGTCGGCGTCGCGGTTGCCGGCCTCCAGCCCCTTCTGCGCGGCGATGAGGTCGGCCTCGGAGAGGCGGCCGTCGATGAGATGTTCGACGAGCGCTACAGCAACGGCAGTCAGAAGCTTGGCCGCATCTGCGCACCGTCCGGCAACGAGCATTTTGTCATCGGTTGCGAACCAGATTTCCCGCTCCGTATCCGCCACCGGGGGTATCGGGATCTCAATGAGCTTGACGTCACTTGGATACGAGTGAGCGGTAATGCCGCGAATCGTTGATTGAATTTGCCGGTAGCCGATGTCGGTCTTGAGGTACTGTCGAATGAAGGACGCTGGAACCTGTGCCCGGTCCACACGAATAACCATCACCTCCGTAGAGGGGTACGCCCCCTCAAGCTGAGAGTAGGTCACGTCTCGCCCGATGTAGCTCTTGTTATGAGCAGCGTTACACAACAGAAGGTCGTGGAGGGCGAGAGCTCGTGTGCCGTTCATCGGGCGCTTGACCGCGCGCAACGGCCCCTCGACGAAACTCCTTCCCAGATTAGCGACTGTTGCCTGGGCAACCCCCTCCTCGGCTTCCGGCTGACTCTGCCCATTTATGACTAGAGTGCTCAGTCGGCCCAGAGAGCGCGTCGTTCCGCCGATCTGTCGGAAGTACTGCTCAACAGCCGACGGGTAGAAGTGCGCATCAAGACGTTCAGTCAGAGACCGAGTTGCGAGACGACGGGTGCGTTTCGTGAAGTTAACGCCAACCGGAAGAGGGATATACTTCGCGTGCACCATTGCGACATTCGCTTCGATCCTCTGCGCGCGAGCGCGAAGTCGCTCGGCCTGCCGGACCTTGTCGCCGATGTAGCGTTGGGCGTCCGCATCTTGCGGAAGAGCGATGAGAATCTCCTTTACACCTTCGTTGGAAAGGTGTGGCTGGGCATTCCCTTGCTCCCATCTTACGAGTTGAGGCCGACCATGTTTTGACTGAAGGAACGTCATCGCATAGTGAGAATCTAATCCATTGGCTGGCTCTGCACCGATAACATCCTGCGAAATATTGGCATCCTCTACACTGTCCGGAACCACAGCACAATGACGATACATTCCGCCTTTGGCGAAGAGCAAATGGCCCGGCGCGACCGCGGTCTTTCGCTGATTGGCATGCGTAGCGCATGAAATGAAGACAGTATCACTAAGGTCAAGAAAGCCTGATGTGAATTGGCTAATCCGGATGAAGGGAACTCCCGAAGAGGTGTATTCGGAGGCAAGCAGATAGAATGCTCCTTTGAAGACACGGTTAAGTACCGCACTCAGCGGAACAACTCGGAGTCCAGAAGCTCGGAGTCGGTGTTCGATTTCCAGGTACTCTGGGGCATGGAATCCGGCGTCTAGGCGAACCGAAAGATCGACTGAAGGCAAGCGCCACGCTGAGCCCATCACTCGCCCCGCACATACGCGCCGACGATGGCGGCGAGGTCGTTGGGAACGCCCGCGCTATAATCCTCGACGTTGTTCTTGACGACGTAGCCGAGCGTCTCGGCGACGGCCATGAACACGTCGGTCTGCGGCTCGTCCTGGAACTTCTCCGGGTCGTCCTTGCGGGCGTGGCGCTTCTGAAGGTAGAGCACGCTGGTCTTGGCGCCCGTGCCCGACAACTTGAAGGCGTCGGACGGCAGGCTGAGGACCGCCTTGACGATGGCCTTGCCGCCGTGGAACTCGCCCGTCGCCTCGTCCTTCACGCCCATGATGTACTCGCGCACGTATCGGTCGCTGGAGTTGCAGAGTACTCCGTCAGGCAGCACGATCAACAGCCGCCCGCCGGGCTTGAGCAATTGCAGGCAGCGGTCGAGGAACAACACCGCCGGGTCGGTGTTGGTGGAGGCCTCCCTCCACACGCCCTTGCTGTTGGGCGAGCCGCCCATGGCGAGGCCGGTGACCGTCGGCGAATAGTCGTAGCCGCCGCCGCGGCCGGTGCGCGGCTCGAGGTCGGAGCGGTAGGTCGCGAGGATCGCCTGCATCGCCTCCTCGTGCGATTTTTTCGCCGTATCCTGGCTCTTGCTGAATTTGGGTGTGCCGAAGGGCGGGTTGGTGCAGATCAGGTCGAAGCTGCCGGGCTCGAGCTGTGGGCTGGTCAGCGAGTTCTGCGTGTAGAAGATGCGGGCCTTCGGCGCCCCGAGCAGCGCCATGTTCACCCGCGCCAGCATCACCATCTGGGGCGAGGAATCGGCGCCGACGAAGCTGTGCTCGCACATCTCCGCGAACAGCTTCCGGCGGTCGTCCTCGGTCGCGGTGCGGCGGCCGCTAAGCTCGTCCAACGTGCGCCGCAATTGGTTGAGCGCGACCGAGAGGAAGCCGCCGCTGCCGCAGGCCGGATCACAGAAGCGGAAGGCGGGCCGCCCCATGTCGTGGGCGACGAGCTTGGCCGCGTCCTCGGTGCTCCGCTTGATGTCGTGGAAAGCCATGGCCAGCATCGCCTGTTTCACCGGCGCCGGGGTGAGATAGATGCCGAGGCCGCCCTTCGACTCGAAGTTGGCGCGCAGGAACACGTCAAACGCGCGGCCGAGCACGTCGGCGGCAATGTCGGCGAGCGTGCCCTGCTTCTTCAGGACTTGGTTCCGGTTGTCCGTCACCGGCCCCAGATCCTGGATGAGCGACAGGACCGCCTCGTAGTTGCCCGGCTGTTCGAGCCGAAGATAGCTGTGCCGGTCGAAGATGGGGTGTTCCTCGCCAGCGTCGTCGGTGACGATGTAGTCGGGGTGCAGCTTGAAATGCGAGAAGGCCGAGCGGATCTCGGCGACCGCGGTGCGGCCGTGCGCCTTCACGTACGCTGCGGAGAAGACGTTCATCAGATCCAGCGTCCGTCCCTCGTGTTCAAAGGACAGCGGGGGAGGGTGGTGCAGGCGGAACGACTCCAGGAAGAGGAGCTTGGCGACCTCCTCGATGATGTCGTTCTTGCCGTTCACCCGATCCTTGTGCGTCTGGTAGATGCGCTCGTGCAGCGCGTTAAAGCCCTTCATCAGGCGATCGTACATGCGCATCGACCAGCGGTAGGTCGGATCGACCTTGATGCGCTCGTAGTCGTTGATCTCACGGACGCCCGGCAGCTTGTCGATCTGATGCGGCGTCCCGGGCGTCACGTCGAAGACCGCCTCCAGCTTGCCCTCGGCGTCCTTGACCACGGCGAATTGCGGGTAATGGTCCGCCGCCGTGTCGGAGGGCGGCAACGTCCACGACAGCGCCGCCACGTCGTCGGCGTTGCTGCGGTTCCAGGCGCCGGGGGGCAGCACGAGCGCCAGCACCCGCCTGGTCTCTGCACCTTCGTGGCGGCCCCACACCAGGGCGGCCGCCATTCCCGGCTCGCTCACCTTGAGGTCATGCTTCTGATCGAAGCCGGCAACCGCGAGCGTATGGGTGAGCGACGCGAGGACATTGCTCTCCTCGGAGCCGACGGATGCCGCCTCCTTCGTCGTGGTGTCGGGCGAAACCTTCTTGGGACGTGCCATGGGTGTTTACCTGTGCCTATGGGGCAATGCGGATGAGGTTCGGGCCGAAGACGTCGAGCCCGGCGGCGCGCCGGGCGATGGCGAGGATCTGCTCGTCCGTCGTCACGAAGTCAGCGGGGAGGCGGGCGCGGACCTGCGCCGCCTGGATCGGTTTGCCGGCGAACGAGCGAACGGCGTCGATGATGGCGGTTTCCAGCGCCTCCTCGGGGCGGGAGGCGCCCACGTGGAAGGTGCCGGACTCGTCGCGCTCGACCCCCGGCGCGCACAGGAGGAAGAGCTCGACCTGATCGCGGCTCCAGTCCAGACCCGACAGCCGGGCGCGCTCGTGCAGCTCATCGAGGCTGAGACGCTTGCGCTTCAGCGTGTCCAGCAGGTCCTCGGCGTGTCGTAGCGTCACCGGAGCGGCTCCTTCATACGCGCGGGAGATGGCATGAACGGCGCGTGGACGGCGTCGAACAGCGCGGCGAGCTCGTTCATGAGCGACGACCAGCGGCGATCGAGCGAGCGGCGCTGCGCATGGTGCCGCTCAATGGCACGCTGCCAGCGGTCGCGCACGTCGCGCGACGGCGCCGGGACTCGCAACGACCGCAGGGCATCGGGCGGGACGAACTGCTGGGCGGACCCGACCGTGAGGCGGGCAGTCTGAGAGCGCATTGGCACCGTCGAGAGCAGCAGCGCCCAGGCCGCGGGTGTTTCACGGAAACGGAGCCGCACCCAGCCATCCACGGGGTGCGTGTTCGGTGGCACGTCCTCATCGACGTAGGCCGCTCGGAAGCTGGTGCCGAGGGTCGAAAGGAGAACGTCGCCCGCAACGAGCGGCTTCGCCAGCGTGCGGTTGGGGATCAACTCGGACGCGCGGGCATCATCCGCAGAGGACGCGAGAAGGTCGTCGCCGACGTCGCTCAACCGAAGGACACGCGCCTCATCTGGGGTGTGGCTGAGACGGGTGCGGTCGTCGAACCTAGCAAGCTCGGCAAGGGCGACCCATCCGGAGCCCTCTTCGAGTGCCGACTGTTCCGCGCGCAGCGCCGTGGCGGACGGCAGCCAGCTCTCGTTCGAGACCGCGTCGCGGGCGAAGAACGAACCACCGGCAAGGTCATGGGTGGTGCCGGACGCCGTCGCCGTTGCAACGCTGGCCTCTTCGCGCGTCCGGTACAGTGCTTCGCCCATCAGCGTGGCGTCGTCGAGGATGTCGCGAACGCGCGCCGCCAGCCCTTCCATCTCCAGCGGGACGGGCGGTACCCGCAACTCCCCCAGCGCACCGAGCCCGGCCCGCTTCAACACGCCCGATTCAACGAGCAAAAGCTGCTCGTAGCCGGGGTGGTTGAGGCAAAGGGCGACCCACACCGCCGCTGACGTCGAGAGCCCTCGAACGATGAGCGCGTTGCCGTCGACCGGGTGCCGCCTCGCATTCGGTGAGACGAACGCGGCCCGCACGGGGGCGAGTTTGTTCAGCACGACGTCGTCGGGACGCGCGCACCACCGACCGGCGATCCGCGGCGGAGACCAATGCTGCTCCGAAGGCAGCAGGCGCAGGTGCCCGATGTTGGCTTGGCGGTAAATCGGCGTCGTTGCCGCTCTGGAGTCGTAGGTGAGGGCGCCGGGCGTGTCGCTTACCCGCCAACCTTCGAGGACCTGCCCTCCCAAATCGCCGATCGATCGTCCGGTGCTGCCGGCGCGAAGAGCCGCCGCCGCCAACCCGACAAAATACCTCGGCGCCCAGCCGGGGGCGGCCTCCAACAACTCGGGCGGGATGAATCTGTGCGATACGTGCGACATCACATTTCGACTTTGTCAGTCGCGTAGGGCACGGTCAAGCTACTTGTGATGTCACACGTACCGATGATAAGGTTTTACTTGCTGGGGTGACGCTTACCCCATGGTGCAGTCGCGCCCAGCGCGGCCCGGCCGCATCAATGCGTCCGCGGCGCCCAACAGCGCGGCGCGCTGGATTAGAGCGCGACTGGTACCTGAGATGATACAAGAGTGCTCGTTACCAGCGGAAGCCGTGTGGCGAATGTGCGGCGATATACCACTTGGGGAAAGTGAGGTTGCGTGATGCTCGCTGTGGACGCCATGCACGCCGAAAGCCGGCAGACTGGCAGCGGCGTGTGTTCGATGCGGTTGTCATGGATACGCCCATAAACCTTGAGGAGGCTCTCGACCTTCTCGCCGGAAAACACGACAAGTTCAACGCGCGGGTGCGGACGGTGTCCAGCATCCCCGTCGACGGATTCCCGCGCGTCAAGGCCAGCTTCTACTATCTGTCCTTCCAGGACGGCCTCCCCACGATCGAACAGTTCGTCAAGTACTTGAAGCACCAGTTGGTCGCGTTCTGCATCCCGCGGCGGGACCGCATGCGCGTACGGGCGCAGATGCAGGCAGACCCCGACGAGGCCGAACGGCTGGTGCTCGAGCAGTTCGAGAAGGCGCGCGATCTGTTCATCAAGGCCAAGGAGCAGCAGAAGAAGGCGGGGGAGCCGGGTGAACTGATCTTGTTCGTCCTGTTGGAGTGGGCGTTGCGGGCGCCGCAGCTCATCTCGAAGATGTACCTGAAGACATCCCGGGAGATGCCGGTGCATGGCACCGACGGCATCCACGTCGGTCTGCACGACGACGGCGTGACCCTGCTGCTGTACTGGGGCGAGTCCAAGCTTTACGCCGATCTCTCCGATGCGCTGGACGCGGTCTTCGAGTCCGTGGGGGATTTCGTCAAGGACGACGGCAAGCGGACTCGCGAGATCGACATTGTCCGCGACCACATGAACCTAGGAGAGGATCAGCAGGCGCTGCGGGACACCCTGCTCGACTATCTCGACCCTTATTCGGAGAAAGGAAATCAGAGGCGGCACGTGTTCGCCTGCTTCGTCGGTTTCGACTACGCTCATTATGAACAGCTGCGGAAGCTTCACCCGGACCAAGTCGAGAACGCGTTCCGGGAGCTCTTCGAGAAGCGCGTGACCAAAGCCGTGGAACTGTTGCGACGCAGGCTCGGCGCCGAAGGGATGGACGTCGTGAACTTCGAGTTCTTTCTGATCCCCTTCCCCTCGGTGCAGGCGTTCCGCACCGAGTTCTTCAAGCACACGGGCATCGGCAATGCTGAATGAACTGGCCGACCGGATCTGGGCGAACCCCAGGTTCCAGACAGAACTGCTGACCTTGGTCGCGGCCCGTGTCCGGCGTTCCGCCCTGGGCGAGGGCGCCGCGGACGGCGCGGACACTCTCGATGACGAAGGGCTCGCCCGCCTCCTGCAGTCCGCTGCGGTACTCGCGCAGTCCGCCGAGGCGGCGCACAAGGAGGCCGCCTTCCGGATCACCACGGCGATCTACACGCTGTACGGCGGCGAATACGACCGGCTGCCGCAATTGCTCTATCTCGTCCTGTCGCGGCTGGGGAACTTCCCGGCGATCCGATTCAGCCATGGAACGTTGCAGGCGCCCGAAGGGCTTCCGCTCCCAGTGGCGATTGAGGCCGGCCATCGCCTGATCGGCAACACCGTCACGGTGCGGCGGACCGCCCTGGGCTCCTCTGAAATCGTGCTCACCGACTTCCAACGGGATGTCTGGAGCGCGCTCGAGGAGGGGGCATCGCTCGGGACGTCGGCGCCGACATCGGCCGGCAAGAGCTTCCTGCTCCAGGCGTTCATCCGACGGCTCTGGGCGGCGGCGCCGCGTCCCCGGGTGGTCTACATCGTCCCCACGCGCGCGCTGATCAACCAGGTGTCGGGCGAGCTCGTCGCCGCATTGCGCAGCGACGGTGCCGATGAGGTCGGCGTCGTTACCGTGCCGCTGACGGCCGACCAGCCGGTCCCGAACGATGCGCTGTTCGTCATGACGCAGGAGCGGCTGCAGCTCATCCTCATGAACCACCCTGAAGCGGCCTTCGATCTCGTGATCGTCGACGAGGCGCAGGCCGTGGGCGACGGCGGGCGCGGCGTGATCCTCACCGCCGTCCTGGAGGAGCTCACGCGGCGGAACGCGGCGGTCCAGATGTTCTTCGCCAGCCCCAACCTGTCCAACCCGCAGATCTTCGGTCGTCTGTTTGGTCTGAAGAACTACCGCCACCACAAGAGCCGCGACATCGCGGTAGCGCAGAACCTCATTCACCTGGACACCTCGGGTGCTGATCCCCGCCGCATTCGGGTCTCCCTCAACATGGGCGGCGCGAAGCTGCCACTCGGGGAGGTGGTTGCCAGCGACGACCTGACCGGTGTCAAGCAGGCGACGGTGCACCTCGCCAACCTTTTCGGCCAAGGGGGCCAAAGCCTTGTCTACGCCAAGGGCGCAGCCGACTGTCAGGGCTTAGCGACCGGTTTGATGCAGCTTGAGGCCGCCCGCGCCGAGGCGGCCGGATCGCCGGAGCCCAGGGCGGAGCGCAAGCAGCTGTCCGCGTTCATCAAGGAGAGCGTGCATCCCAAATTCGCCCTGGCCGAGACCGTCCTGAACGGAGTCGGCTTCCACTACGGCGCCATGCCGCCCCTGCTGCGGCGCTCCATCGAAGATGCCTTCCGAAACGCCGAGCTGAAGTTCCTGGTGAGCACCAGCACGCTGCTGCACGGGCTCAATCTCCCGGCCCGCAGCCTGTTTCTCAACCGGCCGCGCCGTGGCAACAAGTCTCCTCTTGAGTCCGTGGATTTTTGGAACTTGGCGGGACGTGCCGGAAGGCTGGGCAAAGAGTTCGAGGGCGACGTCTACCTCATCGACTACGATGAGTGGCCAAGCCAGCCGCTGACCGGGAACCGAGAGGTCGAGATTCGCTCGACCCTCGAGGAGCACGTGCGCGAGCGGTCGGAGGAGTTGATCGCCTACATCGGCGAGCCGGATCGGAAGCCGGACCGTTCGGGTGCCGATGAGTTCGAGAACACCTTCACGAAGCTCTACGCCGATCACCGCGCGGGTCAACTCGACGAGACGCTCGATCGCCTGGAGGTGCCGCCGCGATCCGACGTGCGCGTCCAGCTCTCCGAAGCCCTGCACGCGGCGGGACAGCTTGTCCGGCTAGACGATGCCGTTGTCCGGGCCAGCCCGACGGTGTCGGTCTACCGCCAGCAGCGGCTGTACGATTACATGCTGGCGCAGATCGCCAAGGAGGGGCCCGAGTACCTGATGCCCGTCCACCCACTCAGCCCAGGCGCCTACAACAGTCTGGTGGCCATCTTCAAGCGATGCCACACGCACATCTTCCAGTGGCCGGCTGCGGATAGGAGCCACCTGCGGGCCGCGGTCTTCGCCCATCCCTGGATGTGTGGCGATCCGCTGCCGCAGATCATCGACGCGCACTTCGAGTACGAGATGAAGCGGAACGAGCGGTACACCATTGCCAAGGCGATCCTTGCCACGCTCAAGGCGATCGAAGAGGACGTGCGGTTCACGTACGTGCGGCTCACCGGCTGCTACAACACGCTGCTGAAGCGCGCGCTGACGGAGAAGGGACATGCCGACTTCGCCGAGCGCATCGTTCCCATTCCGATGTTCATGGAGGTCGGCGCCTGCTCTCAGACGATGATGTCATTCATAAGCATGGGCCTATCGCGTATCTCGTCGCGCAAGCTCGCGGGCGAAGCCGCGCGTCAGAACATGGGCCCGGCCGAGGCCAAGGTGTGGGTCCGGACGCAGGACTTGGACGTCCTCGGCGTCTCGCCGATCATCATCCGCGAGATCAAGCGGGCTCTGCAGGCCGCCTGATGCTCCCGACGCTGATGGCGATCCGACCTCAATACCCCGGTCATCTGGCCACGCGAACTGGGCTAAACGCTTCAGTGTGCGGTCGCGCGACCGCAACGCCAGCGACCCGACGGCGCTCGTCTGCTGCGTCCCAGCAAGCCGAGCCCTATGGGTTTGGATTTGTTGCCAACTCTCGACTTTCTCTGCGGCGCCCGCTTTAGTAACATGAAATTGTAAAATTTTTTGTTTATCCCCCGGCAGACAGAGGCAAAACACTCTTATGCTGAATGAGGCCGAACGATGGGGCGGTCCGGCGCACCATGTCAGCCACGTAGGACTGTGCTAGGTGCCCGTAGTGCTGCTCGACCATCCGTGTGTCGCGATGGCCGAGGTTCTGCGCCACCACCATCAGCGGGGCGCCGGCCATGATCGTCAGGCTGGCCCAGGTGTGGCGCAGCTCGTGAAAGGTGAAGGCCGGGTCGAGGCCAGCGCGCCGCACCGCTTCCTTGAACGGACGCTGGTGCAGATCGCGGTCCCAGCGCTCGCCGTCCTCACGCCGCAGCAGCGGCTCGCCCATCGGGCGGCCCAGCGTCAATTGCCGACAGAACGCCATTCCTTCCTCGTTAAGCACAACGTGCCGCGGCTTGCCGGACTTGCTGTCGCGGATGAAGAGCGTGCCGCTCGCCGCCTGGTAGTCGCGCACCTCCAGCCGGCACAGCTCGCCGTAGCGCGCCCCGGTGAGCAGCGCCAGCTGCACCAGCGCGCGCAGGTCGGGCGGGCAGGCGTTGAGCAGGCGGCGGGCCTCGTCGTGGTCGAGGAAGCGCGAGCGCTGGCGCTCGACACCGCCGAACTGCTGCACGCGTGCCCAGGCGTCGTTGCTCGGGATCAGCCCCTCGCGCCACGCGCGGTTCAGCGCCGCGCGCAACGTCACCAGGTGGCGGTTGGCGCGCAGCCGGCGCTTGCGCAGCGCCTCCTCGGGGTTCGGGTCCTCGGCGCGGTAGCGCTGCGCCTTGCCCTTCGACGTGCGCAGCCGCGGCGGCTCCTCGGCGATCTCGCGGTGCCACTTGCGGATCACCGCCGAGGTCAGCGCCGCCGTGTCGAGCGCGCCGAGGCGCGGCAGGATGTAGGCCTTGACGTAGGTGTCGAGGTGCTTGACCGACTTGCGGTGCGTCTTCACGTAGTCGAGGTAGTCCTCCAGGCACTGCGCCACGGTGTAGGGGCCACGCCGCACGCCGGCCT
The DNA here is from genome assembly GCF_007827815.1 of Azospirillum brasilense. Taxonomy (GTDB): domain Bacteria; phylum Pseudomonadota; class Alphaproteobacteria; order Azospirillales; family Azospirillaceae; genus Azospirillum; species Azospirillum brasilense_C. Next base: position 438,427 of record NZ_VITH01000004.1, on the reverse strand, counting down.
CGGCGGCGGCCTTGGCCTCGCACCAGCGCCGCGCCCGGGCGCTCGCCTGGTCGAAGGTGAGGACGCCGGCGCCGTCCGCCTCCAGCGCGTCGTCGGCCTGGCCGAGCGCGTCGAAGTGCTGCGTGCCCAGCGCGTCGCGGTAGCGCACCAGCCAGCTGCCGGCCCCCGCCGTCAGTCGCCGGTAGCCGAGGTAGCTGCCCTTGGCCAGGCGCGCCCAGTAGGGCTCGCGGCGCGGGGCGAGCTTGGCGCGCGCGGTCTTCGAGCGGGTGTCGGGGGCGGCGGAACGGGCCATGAACGGGCCTCCTCGTACGGAATCGGTACGGAAAAGCGTCGGCGGTCGAGCCCGGATGATAGCAGACGGGCTTTTCCTAAGCCATTGAAATTCCACCGTTCGCCGACGTCCGCCAACGTCCGTTCTTGTCTTGTTCCGTCGTTCCCAAGCTTACGACGAGGGTTCGATTCCCTTCACCCGCTCCAACATCTCCCTTAAAATCAGACGTCTGCTGGAGCCCTGACATTGAGGGCGCACAGGCGTGTGGGGTGGCCGCGGACACTGGTCCGGCGGCCTGATCCCCGTTGTGAAATCGGTGCTTACCGGTGCTTGCCGTTGTTGGAGGTCAAGGCGCCGACCGCGGCGCCGGCCGCGCCGCCGATCACGCCGCCCATCACCGCGCTGCCCCCCGTCAGGGCGCCGACCGCGGCACCGCCCGCGGCACCGATGGCGCCACCCGACAAGGTCCGCTGTTCGCGGTGGCTGAGGTTCGAGCAGCCCGTCAGGACAAGGCCGCCAACCACGATCACTGCCAGTTTCTTCACCATGATCCTACCCGTTTTCTTCCCTGCGTTTTTGGATGCCGCCAGCCTCGGAAAGCAGCGGTCAAGCCTGCGCTTGTGACGCATGCTTACGGAATGAACACGCCTTTGCGTGTGACTATTCCGGGGCGGAGAGCCGTCCGTTTCATCCCTAAGAGGGCCAGTTCGCTCCCCCTTCCTTCCTCGAAATAGGGGGCCAGAGGCGTCCTGCAAAGCCGCTGGTGGTGATGTTTGGCTAACAGCCAAGAAACTATAATAAAAATCAGGTTATTGTTCGTTTACCTTTCTCCGCGTCGAAAGGTTGCACGGTTTCGGAGGTGTTTCCTCTTTACTTCATCCAGGCCGCGTGGAAGGTTCAGTGTCCTAACGACCTGCGCGACATTGAGGACGCAGGCCTATCGGAAACGTCCCAGGATGCCCCACATGCTGCATCTTTCCAGGCCGCAGGCCCTTGCCGTCCTCCCGGCGAGCCGCCCGAGCGACCGCCGCGAACGGCACCCGCTGCAACTGGTGAGTGCCCATCCGTGCGCGCCGGCCTTTGAGCGCTCGGATGCGGCAATGCATCCAGCGGTGTCGGCAGCAGATGCGGCGGTTGGCCACTCCACGTCCAAGGCCCGTTCCGGCTTCGACGGGGAGCCGCTGGCCCGCGTCATCCACATGGCGGCCACCGGCGTGTGGGTGGTGAAGCGTCAGGGCCGGATGCTCGAAATCGGCGGACGGCTGCACTGGAATTGTCCACGCTCCCTCGCGTCGGACGCCGAGCGGGCCGGCGTCGCCCTGTCCGATCTGGTCATGAACACCGGTCGCCAAGCCTGACCCGGCGGGACAAAGCGAGGCGGTGAAGAAAAAGAACGAGCGGCGCCCGGAGGTGCCGCTCGTTCGCATGGTCCGGCCCGGATGGGGCGCCGGTCAGCGCTCCATGGTCACGGCCTTGATGGTTTCGACGCGGATCTCCTCGGTCAGCCGTTCCTTGTAGGCGGCGAACTCCGGGGTGGTCTTGACCTTGTAGGAGCGGGGGTGCGGCAGATCGATCGGGATGTCGCACTTGATGCGGCCGGGGCGGGCCGACATCACCACGACGCGGCTGGCCATGAAGATGGCCTCGTCGATGTCGTGGGTGACGAACATCACCGTCTTGCGGTCGGCCTCCCAGATGCCCAGCAGCAGCTCCTGCATCAGCTCGCGAGTCTGGTGGTCCAGCGCGCCGAAGGGCTCGTCGAGCAGCAGCATCTTCGGGTCGTTGGCCAGCGCGCGGGCCAGCGCCGTGCGCTGCTGCATGCCGCCGGACAGCTGGGCCGGGTGGTGGTTCTCAAAGCCCTTCAGCCCGACCTGGGCCAGGAAGCGGTCGGCGATCGCCAGCTGCTCCGCCCGCGGCAGGCCGCGCTCGCGCAGGCCGAAGCAGACGTTGTCGCGCACGGTCAGCCAGGGGAACAGCGTGTAGGACTGGAAGACCATGCCGCGGTCCGGGCCGGGGCCCGACACCGCCTTGCCCTCCAGCAGCACCTCGCCGGCGGTGGGGGTTTCCAGACCGGCGACGATGCGCAGCAGCGTGGACTTGCCGCAGCCCGACGGCCCCAGGATGGTGATGAAGTCGTTGTCGGCGACCTCCAGGCTCGTCGGCACCAGCGCGCGGGTCGGCGCCGTGCTGTTGCGGCCGGGGAAGGTCTTCTCGACGTTGCGGATGGACAGCTTGCTCATGGCCGGCGCTTATCGTCCTTTGGCCCACGGGAAGAGACGGGCGTTGAGCGCCCGGAACAGCAGGTCGGTGATCAGGCCGATCACGCCGATGATGAAGATGCCGAAGATCATCTGCCCGGTGTCGAGGAAGCGCTGGGCGTCGATGATCATGTGGCCGATGCCGCGCGACGCGCCCACCAGCTCCGCCACGATCACGTAGGTCCAGGCCCAGCCGAGCACGAGGCGCAGCGCCTCGAAGATCTGCGGCGAGGCGGCGGGCAGCAGGACGCGCAGCACCACGCCGTCGCGCTTGGCGCCCAGCGTGTAGGCGGCCTCCACCAGATCGCTGCGGATGCCCGACACGATGACCGTCACCATGATGATGAGCTGGAAGACGGAGCCGATGAAGATGACCAGGATCTTCTGAAGCTCGCCCACGCCCGCCCACAGGATCAGCAGCGGGATGAAGGCCGAGGCCGGCAGGTAGCGGGCGAAGGACACGAAGGCCTCAAAGAAGGCCTCCACCGGCTTGAAGGCCCCCATCAGGATGCCCAGCGGCACCGCCAGGGCGGCGGCCATGACGAAGCCGGCGAAGACGCGCCAGACCGTGACGGCGATGTCCTCGGCGAAGCCGAACTCCCGGAACAGCGCGATGCCCGCCGTCAGCGTGTCGCCGGGCGAGGCCAGGAACAGCGGCTTCACGAAGCCGCCGTAGGTGGCGATGCCCCAGCCCAGGAAGAACAGCACGAAGCAGGCGATGCCCAGCACCGTGCGCAGCGCCGGAGCGACCGGCTTCAGCGGAGTGAAGAGGGGGGACATGGGATTGGCGGACCGTTGTCGGGTTTGGAAGGCGGTGCCCCCTCCCTAACCCTCCCCCGCCTTCGGCGAGGGAGGGAACTCAACCCCCTCTCCCGCGAAGCGGGGGAGGGCTGGGGAGGGGGCAGGAACTTACTTAACGAAGGACGTGTCGGTCATGCTGTCCAGGCTCGGCGGGGCCTTGCGGATCAGCTTGGCCTCCAGCATCACGTCCTGGACCTCCTTGATGAAGGTCGGCATGGTCTTGGTCAGATACTCGATGTTGCCGGCCTTGTCGTACCAGAGCACGGTCTTCGCGGAGGAGGCGAACTGCTCCGGCGTCTGGTTGACGTCGCGGGCCATGATCTCGAAGGCCTTCTTCTCGTCCTTCTTGATCTCGTCCAGCGCCTCGAACCAGCTGTCGACGAAGGCCTTCACGACCTTCGGGTTCTTCTGGATGTAGTCGGGCTGGAAGGCCAGCGTGTCGATGATGACGCCCGGCGTCTGGTCCGACGTGACGATGATCTTGCCGTTGGCCTCGCGCACCTTGGACAGGTAAGGCTCATAGGTCACGGCGGCGTCGAACTGGCCGGCGACGAAGGCGTTGGCGGCGTCGGACGGCTGGAGGTTGACGGTCTGCACCTCGCCGATCGACAACCCGTTCTTCTTCAGCACATAGGCCAGCCAGAACTGCGGCACGCCGCCGTACTGCACGGCCACCTGCTTGCCCTTCAGGTCGGCGAGGCCGTTGATCGCGTCGCGCACGACGATGCCGTCGCCGCCGTGCGAGCTGTCGAGCACCAGCACCTGCGTCACGTCCACGCCGGAGGAGGCGTAGAGCAGGTGCGTGTCCACCGTGGTGGTGATCGCCTGCACCTCGCCCGCCGCCATCGCCTGGTGGCGGTTGGACGTCGGCATCTTCTTGATCTCGACCTCAATGCCGTTCTTCTTGAAGATGCCGGTTTCCTTGGCCAGCGTGATCGGTGCGAAGCCGGTCCAGCCGCTCATCGCCACGGTCACCTTGGTCTGCGCCGAGGCCGAAACCGCGCACAGCCCGGCGACGGCCGCCGCCAGGGCTCCGGCCATCCACGACGTCTTCCTCATGATCCCCCGCTCCCGGTTCTGAAGGTGTCTTTTGATCGCGCCGGGCGGCAGACCGCCGCCCACGCATCCGTGTGCCGCATTGTGCACGCGTGCGGGGCGGGTGGGAAGAGACGGGCCGATGCGGCGGCGCAAGCCTGACCTTCGTTGGAAGGCGCGGGGGAAGCTCTTGCAACCAAAGGCTAATTGGGATGCTTGCGTGCCCAATCCATATACCAACTGAACAAAGTGCGACGGGTGTATGCCGTTCTTTTGGGCACCACAGAGGGGAGGCCGGACCGATGCGCTCCATGGACCCGATGAAGCCGCCGCTGAACCCGCTGGCGAACCCGCCGATGACCGCGACGGACCGCCAGCGGACGCTGGACTATTTCGAACGACTCGGCCGGGACAAGGTGCGGCTGTACAGCGCCATCGACTGCGACCGCTACCTGGGCGGCTGGCAGGTGCGCGAACTGGCCGACCAGTGGCTGGCCGAGAAGGCCGAGGAGGAGCGCCCGGTACCGCTGTGGCGGAGGATCGTGCGGCGGCGCTGACGCCGCCGCACGCTTTCCTTGCGTCTGCGCCGCCTCGGGCCGTTTACGCCGCCCCGGCGTTCGCCATCATCTTGCGCAGGTCGTTGGGGAAGACCGGCTTGTGCAGGATGCTGAAACCGTTGCGGCGGGCCTCGTCCAGCCGTTCCGGGGCGGTGTCGCCGGTCAGGATGATGCCGGGCACGTCCTTGCCGACCAGACCCTGCACCGCAGCCAAGGCCTCCGGCCCGGTCCGCCCCTGCTGGAGCTGATAGTCGGCCAGCACGATCTGCGGACGCCGACCGTCGGCGCGCAGCCGCTCCAGCGCCTGGTCGCCCGACCGCGCGGTCAGCACGCTGTAGCCCCAGCCCTCCAGCATCGCCTTCAGGCCGAGCAGGATGATCGCCTCGTCGTCGATGACCAGCACCATCCCCTTGGTCGCGCAGTCGTTGGCGGCCTGCCGGAAGAGGTCCATGGCGGGCGGCGGCACGGCGGCGCGGGGCTTTTCCACGACGACCCGCGGCATCTCCACCGAGAAGACGGAGCCGATCCCCTCCTTCGAGCGCACGCGGACGCGGTGGTCGAGCAGCTTCGACAGGCGCTTGACGATGGCGAGGCCGAGGCCCAGCCCGCGGTCGCCGCTGCCCTGGATCTGGGTGAACTCCTCGAAGATGTCCTCCAGCCGGTCGGCGGGGATGCCGACGCCGCTGTCCCACACCTCGACGCGCAGACGGTCGGGGCCGCTGCGGCGGCAGCCGATCAGGATGCGGCCCTGGCGGGTGTAGCGCAGCGCGTTCTCGATGAGATTGCGCAGGATGCGCTCCAGATGCGACGGGTCGGTGCGCACCCAGGCCCGCGTCGGCACGGCGCGCAGCTCCAGCCCCTTCTGGGCGGCGCGCGGCGCGTATTCGGCGACCAGACGGCCCAGCACCTGGCCCAGGCGGACCTCCGCCGGGTTGGCGGCGATCTTGCCGGACTCCAGCCGCGACATGTCGAGCAGACCGTCGAGCAGGCCCTTCAGCGTGTCCAGCGCCTGACGCATGTTGTCGAGCAGCGGCAGGCTGGGATGGCCCTGCAGGCGGTCGCCCAGCGCGGCGGCGAAGAGGTAGAGCGACTGCACGGGCTGGCGCAGGTCGTGGCTGGCGACGGCCAGGAACTTGGACTTGCCGGCGGCGGCGTGCTCGGCCGCCTCCCGCGCGCGGCGCAGGTCGGCCTCGGCCTGCTTGCGGCCGGTCACGTCGACGGCGGCGCAGGTGATGCCGGCCAGCGCGCCGTCGGGGCCGCGCAGCGGGTCGATGGTCATGTCGTAGAAATGGTCCTGCCCGGCGCGGCGGATGCGGACCTCCTCGCGCACGCCCTCGCCGGTCTCCAGCGCCCGGCGCTTGATGGCGGTCAGGGCCTCGGCGTCGTCGGCGTCCTCGAACACCTCGGCATCGGTCTTGCCCACGACGTGCTCCGCCGTGAAGCCGAGCGCCGGGTTGTGCATCCAGGTGTAGCGCAGGGCGCAGTCCTGGTTGAACACCACGACGCCGGAGTTGCGCAGCGCCGTGCGGAAACGCTCGTTGGCGACGCGCAGCGCCTCCTCGGTGGATTTGCGCTCGGTGATGTCGATGCCCGAGACGATCAGGTGGGTGATCCGCCCGTCGGGGCCGCGCATCGGGGTGACCCGCATCTCCATGATCGCCGCACGGTCCCCGGCGATGCGCACCGGCGCGTCGAAGCGCGCGGAGTCGCCGTGGGCGGCGCGCTCCACCGCCACGCGCAGGCGGTCGCCCGCGGCGCCGGCGAAGGCGCGCCGGCAGGCCTCGTGGAAGGGATGGCCGACGATCTGCTCGACCGGCAGGCCGGACGCCTGGACGGCGGTCTGGTTGACCTGAAGAACGTCGCCGTCCGGGCTCAGCACGCCGACGAAGGTCGGCAGGGCGTCCAGAACGGCGCGCAGATGCTCCTCCGAGCCGCGCAGCGCGCGCTCGCGGGCCTCCAGCGTCTCGGCCATGGCGTCGAAGGCGCGGCCGAGCTGGCCGATCTCCGACTTTCGGTCGACCAGACCGGCCCGCGCGCTGGAGTTGCCGGCGCTCCACCCCTGGGTGGCGCGGATCAGCGCCTCGACCGGACGGCGGATGAACAGGGTGCCGCCGATCCAGGCGGCCAGGATGGCGACCAGCAGGCCGGTCAGTGTCATCAGCAGGCCCTGGCGGGTGGCGCGGTCGATGGTGCCGGCCACGGCGGTGTGGTCGAGCCCGACGCTGATGAAGAGGTCGCGCGTGCCCTGGCGGGACGGCGAATAGGCCAGCACCCGCGCCACCCCGTCCATCCCCGGCAGGGTGGTGACGCCGCCGCGGTTCTCGTTGAGCAGGTCCAGATAGGGCCGCGGCACGCGCTCGCCGCGCTGGGCGATGCCGTTGGGCAGCTTGACCAGGATGGTGCCGTTGCGGTCGGTGACCAGCAGGCTGGCGTTCTCGGGCAGGGGGCGCGCGGCGAAGTTGGTGGCCAGCCAGGGCAGGTCGAGGCCGAGCGTCACCACCCCGGTGACCGTGCCGGCTTCGTCGCGGAAGGGGACCGCGAAGGGCAGCATGGCGGTGCCGGGCTCCGCCGCCGGGCCGGGGGTCGTCCATTCGCCGACGACGAAGCGGCCCTCCTCCAGCGCGCGGCGGACATAGGGGCGCTGGGCGTTGGCGAGGCCGGAGGCGGCCGACGCGCGGTCGGGCGTGGCGCTGCACAGGAGGGTGCCGTCGCGGTCGAGGACGGACAGGTTGCGGTATTCGGGCGCGCGCTGGGCGAGCCGGATCAGGTGGGCCTGGCATTGCGCGTAGTCGCCGGACCGCAGGGTGGCCGATTCCGCGATGGAGGTGACCATCAGACGGGCGCCGTCGACGATCCGGGCCTGTTCCCCCTCGACCAGATGCAGCAGCCGCTCGGCCTGGGCGGCGACTTCCTCGGCACGCTCCGCACGGAACTGGAACACGCTGTAGGCCTGGATGCCCAGGGCCGGCAGGACGGCCAGAAGCACCAGCAGGAAAAGGCGGGCCAGCAAGGTCATCGTGTCACAGGCTCCCATCGGGCGGGAAAGCAGTCGGAACCAAAAGTCCGCTATCGTTTCGCCTGTGTTCCGAATAACCTTTGCATGGTTAAATCGCAGTTAATGGTCAGGATTTATTTTCTTACAGATTGGCAACCTGCGGGATTTCTGCTGGAAATAAAGGGGTAGGTGGGGTGGGTGTGTCAAAGATTTACTTCTGAATTTCTCCTAAAATTTTTGGATCTTCAGCATCGAAGGAGGTAATCACCACCACTTTTGACGGTCGGATCCGGAAGGCGGTCATTCTGGGGCCGCACCGGACGCCGCGCCCCGCCATCGTGGGGAACGGGCGCCCGGCGCTCCGCGGCAACTCAGGCCAACAGGTCGACGCCCTGCGAGCCGCGCGGCGCCAGGGACGAGAAGGTCTTCTGCGCGCCGGTCAGGTCGCCCGACTGAAGCGCGCTGTTCATGCTTTGCAAAGCCGTCTTGAACAGCTCGGCGACCGATGTCGAGGAGGAGGATGTCGACGAGGAGGACGATGAGCCGCCGTCCGACGCCTCCTTTAGAAAGGACAGCAGCGACGAGACGGAGTCCTGCGCTCCCGGCAGGTCGCCCGATTGCAGCGACTGCGACAGGCTGCCCATGGCGTCCTTCATCGCGTCCGGCGGGCCACCGGCACCGCCCGGCGGCGGGCCCGGAGGCGGGCCGCCCGCGCCGCCCTGTCCACCGGCGCCCTTCGGGCCGTTCGCCGCGAAGGCCTGCTGGACCTGGGTGACGTCGCCGGTCTGCAGCGCTTCGCCCACGGCGGTCAGCATCTTGGTAAGGGGGGAGTTGGCGTCGGACGCCGAACCGCTCCCGCTTTGCAGCTTGGACAGGGACTCGTAGGCGCTCTGAATCGAATCGAGGTCGCCGGATGTGACGGCGTCCTTCAACTGGTGCAGGCCCTCGCGCACCTCCTTGCCCGGTCCGGTGGGCCTCTGCTGGGCGATGCCGGACGCGGCCGATGACGTCACGCTCGAAATGGACATGGCGGTCTCCTTCGTCCCGCGCCGTTCCGCGCCGTGCAGGCGGAGTTCGGCTTGTACGGGTCGGGTTGCGGATGTCGGATTGGACGCGCCCCGGCCGCGACTCCTGCGCGGCGGCCGGGAAATATTTCTCCGTATCTCTCCCGGGAGGAGGTACCCTGGGTCGATGGACTCTCGTTGCGCAACCTTTGGTAAATGCGGGGTGCCTGACCCTTCCGAACCGGATCGCCCGCTTCCTGTGGAGGGGGAGCGTGCTACAGTGCAGGCCCCGCCGTTCCGGAAGACCCGTTTGCCGTCGAAGATCCACCACCGTCCGCTGGTCCTTCTCGTGTTGGCCGCGCTGCTGCCGCTGGTTGTCCTGTCCGCAGGTCTGGGCGGCGCGTGGCTGCGCGGGCAGCAGAGCGCGATGGAGGCCAACGCCGTAGCGCTGGTGGACCGGCTGTCGGCCCTGGTGGACCGGGAGCTGTCGGCGCAGATCGACGCGCTGAAGGCGGTGGCGGCGTCGCCCCTGCTGGACGGTCTGGCCACGGGCCGCGACGTCGATGCCGTGACCTTCTTCGAATACGCCGAGCGGGTGCAGGGCGCGCTTCCCCTATGGTCGACCATCGTCCTCAGCGACGTCGAAGGGAATCGGCTGGTCGACGCCCCCTTCCTGGTCGGCGGTGTCCGGGGCAGGGTGCTGGACATCGACAGCCACCGGCGCGTGGTGGAGACGGGCAAGCCGGCGGTCGGCACGATCCTGCGCGGCCCGCGCGGCGCCTACGCCTTCCCCATCCGCGTTCCGGTGACGCGCAACGGCGCGCCGGTCGCCGTCCTGTCGGCGGTGGTGATGCCGGAGGGCTTCCAGAGCCTGCTGTTTGGCAACCGCCTGCCGCCGGGCTGGATCGCCGCGGTCATCGACGCCGAGGGACGTCTGGTGGCACGGGCCGGCGGTGAGCCGGACATGATCGGGCGCCACGCCAGTGAAAACGCGCTTCGCGCCCGCCGCACCGCCGACAGCGGCGTTTACGACGGAATGACCCTGGAGGGCGCTCCGACGGTGGTCGCCTTCCGCACGCTGCCCGACTATGGGTGGTCGGTCCATTTCGCCATCCCGCAGGACGTCTACCGGGCGCCGGTCTCCAACGCGGTCTGGCTGGTCGGGGTGGGGGCGCTGGCCAGCCTGACGCTGGCCGGCGCCTTCCTGTGGCTTCTCGCCCGCGAGTTGCGGCTGCGCCGCCGCCAGGAGACGGCGCGGGAGGAAAGCCTGCGGCTGGAGGCCCTGGGCCGGATGACCGGCGGCGTCGCCCACGACATCGCCAACCTGCTGACCGTCGTGAAGAGCGGCATCGCCGCCATCCGCAGCCGCCCCAACGATCCGGAGCGCATCGCCCGCGTGCTGCCCGAGATCGAGGGGGCGGTGACGCGCGGGCAGGCGCTGATGCGGCAGATGGCCGCCTTCGGCCGGCGCAGCGTCTACGAGCCGGTGCCCTTCCGCCTCCAGGACCGCAAGGCGTCGCTGGAGGCCCTGCTGGCGCGCTCCGCCGGCAGCGCGGTGGACACCGCCCTGATCGTTCCGGACGATCTCTGGTCCATCCTGGCCGATCCCGAGGCCATGGAGGTGGCGCTGCTCAATCTGGCGGTGAACGCCCGCGACGCCATGCCGGACGGCGGCACGCTGACCATCCTGGCGGAGAACCGCGGCCTGCCGGGGCGGCGGGGCGACGACACCGGGCTGACCGGCGATTTCGTGGCACTGGCCGTCCGCGACACCGGGACCGGCGTCCCGCCGGAGCATCTGCGCCGGATCTTCGAACCCTTCTTCACCACCAAGCCGGAGGGCAAGGGCACCGGGCTGGGACTCAGCCAGGTCTTCGGCTTTGCCCGGCAGTCGGGCGGGACGGTCACGGTGACCAGCACGGTCGGGGCCGGCACCACCGTGACGCTCTACCTGCCGAGGGCGCGGGCGGGCGACTCCCCCGGCTGAGACGGTCCGGGGGGCCGATGCGGCGGCGCGGGAACCGCCGTGCCGCGCGCCGTGTTGAACGGGCGCCATGAACACCGCATTCCGCACGCCCCCCCATCCCACCACGACGGACGGCGCCCCGCGCACCGTCGGCGTGGAGGTCGAGTTCGCCAATCTCGACGCCCCGTCGGCGGCGGCGGTGGTGCGCCGCCTCTACGGCGGCGCGCTGGAGCCGGAGAGCCCGCACCGCTGCCGGGTGACCGGCACGCGGCTGGGCGACTTCGCGGTGGAACTGGACATGCGCTCCGCGCATCCGGGCAAGGCGCCGGACAAGGTGGAGGCCAGCAAGGCGGAGGAGGGCGAGGCCGGCCCAACGGACAAGGGACTGGGCAAGGCGGTCGGCAAGGCGGTGGACGGCGTGGTCGAGGCGCTGCGGCCCTGGTGGGGCAACATCGGCAGCCTCGTCATGCCCTTCGAGATCGCCGCCCCGCCCGTCCCGATCGCCCGGCTGGCCGAGCTGGAGCCGCTGTTTTCCGCCTTGAGCGACCAGGGCGCCGCCGGTACCGACGCCAGCCCGCTGTTCGCCTTTGGCCTGCACCTGAACCCGCAGGTGGCGCGCACCGACGGGGACTATGTGCTGGACCATCTGAAGGCCTTCCTGCTGCTGGCCCCCTGGCTGCGCCGCGAGATCCGCGTGGACCCGACCCGGCGTCTGACCGGTTTCATCGCCGCCTTCCCGGTGGACTACGCGGTGAAGGTCGTCGATCCCGCCTACCGTCCCGACCTCGACGGGCTGATCGGCGATTATCTGGAGGCCAACCCGACCCGCAACCGCGAGCTGGACCTGTTCCCGCTGTTCGCCCATCTCGCCCCGCAGACGATGGCCGCCAAGCTGGCCGACCCGCATGTGCGGCCCCGCCCGACCTTCCACTACCGCTTGCCGAACGCCCGGCTGGGCGATCCGGACTGGCGTCTGGCCCAGGACTGGAACCGCTGGGTGGCGGTGGAGGAACTGGCGGCCGACCGCGGCCGGCTCGACGCCCTGGGGACGGACTTCCGCGCTTTCGCCGCGCGCAAGGCGCTGGACGACTGGGCCGCCGAGGCGGGCCGGCGGCTCGCCGTCTGAGGGCGAGGGCATGGCCGCCTTCATCGCACGGGGACGTCCCCTGATCGGAGTCACCGCGTCGGTGCACGGCAGCCGCATCGCCTGGTGGGCGAACCGTCTGGCGCTGCGCCGGGCCGGGGCGCGGGCGGTGCGCATCACGGCGCGCGACCCCTTTCCCATCGAGCGGCTGGACGGTCTGGTGGTTGGCGGCGGCGACGACATCGACGCCGCCCTCTACGGCGAGACCGCCCGTCCGAAGATGCGCATCGACCCGGAGCGCGACCGGCTGGAGCTGTGCGCGCTGGACGGCGCGGCGGCGCGGCGGTTGCCCGTTCTGGGCATATGCCGGGGCTCGCAAATGATCAACGTGCACCGCGGCGGCTCGCTGATCACCGACATCCACGAGGTCTACGAGGAGGCGCCGCGGCTGCGCACGGTCCTGCCGCGCAAGCGCATCCGCATCGATCCGCGCAGCCACCTCTACCGCATCCTGGGCATCGCCGAATGCCGGGTGAACGCGCTGCACCATCAAGCGGTGGACCGGCTGGGCGACGGGCTGCGCGTGGTGGCGCGCGAGACGGTGGGGATCGTCCAGGGGATCGAGGCGGTCCATCACCCCTTCCTGATCGGGGTGCAGTGGCATCCCGAATATCTGGTCGCCGATCCGCGCCAGCAGGCGCTGTTCCACACGCTGGCCGCCACCGCCGCCGGAACCGCAAGCCTGGAGGACGCCGCGGCCTTGTAACCGCGCCTCACCTGCGCAATCGCTCCTTAACTGTTCGTTGTGCCACCATTTCCCTCGCGCGCGGAAGCGGCTATCCTAACGATCGGGCCTAATGATCGGGCCGCCGCAACGGCGGAGGGGCAAGGGCGTGACGGAGAAACAGACGGGCCGGCGGCTTCGGCTGCACACGGTGACGATGATCACCGCGCTGGCCACGGCGTTTCTGATGGCCGGGCTGACCCTCGGGGTGGGCGGGGCCTTCGTCCGGGTGCTCGACCTTGCCGAAGAAGCGGACCGCGCCATCGTTCCGCAGATCACCCGCCAGCACCAGTACGCCGTCTTCGCCGCCCGCATGGGCCAGCTCGCCGAGGCCGTCCTGCGCTCCCGCTCGCCGGAGGAGCGCGCCGGCGCCCTGGCCGAGGTCGAGGGCGTGTCGCAGCGCTTCGCGGCGGACGCGGCAGCCCCGGAGCTGCTGCAACGGCTCGACACGGCCATCCAGGCGGTGCGCCGCACCGCGGAGCGGGCCGACGCCATCGACGCCCTGGCCGCCCAGGCCGTCGCCCTGCAGCGCAAGGGGGACGAGGCGTTCCTGAGCCTGCTGCGCTCCGGCGCCCCCCTGGCGGTGCAGGAGCCCTACCACCGCGCGCTGGAGGCGCTGGCCGCGGGGGTGACCGCGACCGACACGGAGCAGCTCGCCGTCGAGGTCGCCCGCTTCCACGAGCACGCCGCCGCGGTGGTGAACGCGCTGATCCCGCTGGAGGCGGGAGAGCGGGCGCCGCTCGCCCGCACCGCGCGCGACCTCGACGGGCTGGGCGCGCTGTTCACCCTGCGCCGGACCATCCTGTCCGAAGCGGGCTTGATGGGGCTGGAGACGGAGATCGCCCACGGCGTGCTGAACGACCTCAGCGGCAGCCTGACCGACGCCGCCGCGACCAACACGCGGCGCATCGCCGACACGCTGACCGACCAGGCGCGCAGCGGCCTGTGGATCGTTCTGGTCGGGCTGGGCATCGCCTCGGCGGTGCAGACGGTGCTTTACGTGCTGCTGCGGGTCCATGTGGTCCGCCCGATCCGCCGCGCCTCGCAGGCGCTGGCCATGGTGCAGAAGGAGCGCCGCACCGTCCGCCTGCCGCCGGCCCTGTTCGCGGAGCTTCAGGCCATCTCCACCAGCGTCGAGCGGTTCGGCACGGCCCTGGTGGAGACCCACGCCTACGCCGAGGCGCTGAAGGCGGGGGAGGAGCGGATGCGCGCGATCCTGGCGGCCTCGCCCTTTCCCATCGTGATCGCCCGGCGGTCGGACGACGCCGTCCTGTTCGCCAACCCCCAGGCCGAGGCGCTGTTCGGGACCGAGGGATCGCGGCTGGCGCTGACCCGCAACGCGCGCTTCTTCCTCCACCCCTCCGACGCCGCCCGGCTGTCCCGTCTGGTCGCCGAGCAGGGGGCGGCGAGCGACCTGGAGATGGAGATGCGCACCGCCGCGGGCCGGCCCTTCTGGGCGATGATCTCCGCCGTGGAGATCCACGACGTGGACGAGCCGGCCATCCTCATCGCCGTCAACGACATCACCCTGCGCAAGCGCTCGGAGGAGGAGACGGAGGCCGCCAAGCAGCGCGCCGAGGGCGCCCTGGCCGACCTGCGCGACACCCAGGCCCACCTGATCCAGGCGGAGAAGATGGCCTCGCTCGGCGGAATGGTCGCGGGGGTGGCGCACGAGGTGAACACGCCGGTGGGCATCGCCCTGACCGGCATCACCCATCTGGCCGACCAGACCCGCAAGGTGGTCCGCGGGGTCGAGGCCAACACGCTGCGCCGCGCCGACTTCACCGGCTACCTGACCACCGCGGGGGAGGCCTGCCGGCTGATCGAGAGCAACCTGAACCGCGCCGCCGAACTGATCCAGAGCTTCAAGCAGACCGCCGTGGACCAGACCAGCGAGGAGCGGCGCCGCGTCGATCTGGCCGCTTATCTGGACGATGTGCTGACCAGCCTGCGCCCGCGGCTGAAGCAGACCCCCCACCGGGTGGAGGTGGATTGCCCGACCGGGCTGTGGGTTGACAGCTACCCCGGCGCGCTGTTCCAGGTCCTGACCAACCTGACCATGAACGCCGTGATCCACGCCTATCCGGACGGTCGGGCGGGCACGCTGACCATCGCCGTGACCCGCCCCAACCCGCAGGAGGTCGAACTGCGCTTCGCCGACGACGGCTGCGGGATTCCCGCCGCGAATCTCGGGCGCGTCTTCGACCCCTTCTTCACGACGCGGCGCGGCGAGGGGGGGAGCGGGCTCGGCCTGCACATCGTCTACAACATCGTGACCACCCGCCTGCGCGGCAGCATCCGCGTGGACAGCCGCGACAGTGGCCGGGAGGGCGGCCAGGGGAAGGGGGGCACCTGCTTCGTCCTGCGCTTCCCCGCCAAGGCTCCCTCCGCGGTGGACAGCGGCGAACCGGCTACGATCCGGCCGGAACCCGCGGTCTGAAACGAAAAAGGCACGCCGGAGACTCCGGCGCGCCCTTCGCTGCAAAGCTTGAAGGCCTTACTTGCTGCCGTCCGGGCCGCAGTTCGGGGTGCCCGGCGGGCAGTGGGTGCCGGTCGCGGTCTGGTTGTCGCGGGCCGGGTTGCTGCTGGTGGCGCTGCCCATGCCCGACGGTACCGTGGTCTGGCCCTGCCAGGTGCCGCCCGACGAACCGCTGCCCATGGTGCCGTTGCCCATGGTGCTGCCTGACGAACCGGGCATGGTGGTCCCCGGCATGGTGTTCATGGTGCCGGACGAGCCGGCGGTGCCCGGGGTGGTGACGCTGCCCGGAGTGGAGCCCGGGCCGGAGGTGCTCAGGCCGGTCGACGGCGACGTGGTGGTGCTGGGGACGGTCGGGCTCACGGAGGTGCCGCCCGACTGGGCGACGGCGGAGCCGGCCATCAGCGCGAGGGCCGACGCGGCGGCGATCAACAGGGTACGCATCCTCATCTCTCCATCTGGTGGCGGCGCCCTTTGGCCGGGCGCCCTCCTGGCGGGGGTTCGGTCCGGCGCCCTGCGGCGCGCCCGTCCCCCATTCGCCCATCCCCAACAGGAGGCCCGGCGCATCGTTGCAGCAAAACCGAAGGCCCATTCCGATCTTTTGGCGAACCGCCCGCCGTCCGGGCGTTCCGTCCGCCGCCATCCGGAAGCGGCCGCCGGGCGATTCCGGAGCAGCCGGCCGCCTTGCGGAACAGGCCGCCGCCGGAAGAGTTGACGCAAGCACCGTTACGGCACGTCGAGGCAGGAATGAGCGAACATCGGGATGCGGCTGACCTTGCCGGGACGCGGCCCATCCTGCGCCCCGGCGCCACCTGCTGGCGGAGCGAGCGGGCGGACCGGGTGGCGGTGCTGGTCGACGGCGCCGCCTTCTTCGCGGCGGTGCGCGCCGCCCTGCTGCGGGCGCGGCGGTCGGTGATCCTGCTCGGCTGGGACATCGATCCGCGGATGCGCCTCGACCCCCACGACCCGGAAACGCTGGGCGATTTCCTCGCCCGCCTGATCCGCCGCCGCCCGTCGCTGCAGATCCACGCGCTGAAATGGGACATGCCGTTCCCGATCTCGCTGGAGCACCCGCACGGGCCGCTGGAGCGGCTGAACCGGCGCACCGGCCCGCGGCTGACGCTGGAGTTGGACGACGCCCTGCCGGTGGGCGCGGCGCAGCACCAGAAGCTGGTGGTGGTCGACGACGCGCTGGCCTTCTGCGGCGGCATCGATCTGGCCGGCGACCGCTGGGACACGCCCGAGCATCTGGACAACGACCCGCGCCGCCGCTGGCCGACCGGGGAACTGCACGCGCCGCGCCACGACGTGATGATGGCGGTGGACGGACCCGCCGCCCGTGCGCTGGGGGTGATGGCGCGCGAGCGCTGGAGCCACGCCACCGGGCAGGCGCTGCCGCCCCCGCCGCCGGAGGGCTTCCTCGCGGCCGGCGCCGATCCCTGGCCGGAGGGGCTGCACCCGCTGATCACCGACGCGGATGTGGGCATCGCCCGCACGCTCCCCGACTGTCTGGTCGGCCGTCCGGTGCGCGAGAACGAGGCGCTGACCTTCGCCGCCATCGCCGAGGCGCGCCACAGCATCTATCTGGAGAACCAGTATTTCGCCTCCTTCCGCGTGGCCGAGGCGCTGGCCCGGCGGCTGCGCGAGCCGGACGGGCCGGAGGTGGTCGTCGTCGTCCCCATGGAAAGCCCGAGCTGGTTCGACCGCATGGCCATGGACACGCCGCGCGGCGTGGTGCTTCAGGAACTGCGCGCCGCCGACCGCCACGGCCGCCTGCGCGCCATGACCCCGCTGACCGAGGGGGGCAACGGCATCGTCGTGCATTCCAAGCTGATGGTGGTGGACGACCGGCTGCTGCGCATCGGGTCGAGCAACCTGAACAACCGCTCCATGGGCTACGACACGGAATGCGATCTGGCGGTGGAGTCGCCGCCGGGCGACCGCAGCGCCGCCGCCCGCAGCACTGCCAACGCCATCGGGGCGGTGCGCAACCGCCTGCTGGCCGAGCATATGGGGGTGGACCCGTCGGAGATGACCGCCGCCGTCCGCGCCACGGGCAGCGTCGTGGCGGCCATCGACCGGCTGAACAAGCCGTCCGGACGCCGGCTGGCGCCGCTGCCCGACACCGACCCCGGCCTGACCGAGCAGGCCTTCGCCGCCTTGCGCATCGCCGACCCCGACCGCCCGGAGGAGGCTTGGGCGGTGTGGAAACGCATGCCGCCGGCCCCGGCGCCGGCCCGCTCCCTGACCCGCGCGGTGGGGGCGGCGCTGTTCACCGCCGGGGCGATCGCCGGGGTTTACGCCGTGGCGTTGGCGATGGTCGAGACCGACCGCGGCGGCCGCTGACCGGCCTGCCGCGAGCTGCCGTCAAGCGGCCCGTCTGCGGACGTTGGACAGGCCGCGCAGATTCTCCTCCAGCCCGTTCAGCCGCGCCAGCCCGCCGCTGATCGCGTCCAGCTCCCGCCGCAGCCCCTCGGGCACGCGCAGGTCGCCGGCGAAGCCGGTCAGGGTGTCGGCCAGGGTGTCGCCCAGCCGGTCCAGCTCGCCCATCAGGTGCCGTTCGTGCCCGGCGACGTCCTGTTGGCCGGTGCTGAGGCTTTGCAGGCGGGCGGCCAGATCGGACAGCAGCGCGTGCTCGGCGGCCACCTTGGCCTGGGCGTCCTGCCCGGCGATCTGCTGGGCGATCGCCTGCTGCATGCGGTCGATGCCCTTCTGGATCACCTGGATGGCCTCGTTCGACTGGCGGGCCAGATCGCGCACCTCGTTCGCCACCACGCGGAAGCCGTGGCCGTACTCCCCGGCCCGCGTCGCCTCGATGGCGGCGTTCAGCGCCAGCATGTTGGTGGCGGACATGATGCGGGTGATGGCGTTGACCGAATCCTCCAGCGCGCGGGATTCCGCGACGATCTGCTCGAACCGCGTCAGGTCGGAGGTCGCCTCGGCCCGGCGGCGGTCGAGATGCTCCTGGAGGTTGGCGAGAAGCGCACGGTTCTCCGTCGCGCAACGCTGGGCGTCGTCGTGGCGGCCGGCGATCTGCACCTCGCTGTCGCGGATGAAGCCGACCAGGGCGGCCACCGCGTCCTCCGTGTCGGACAGGCGGGCGCGCAAAGTCTGCACCTCCCGCTCCGCCTGGTCGAGCGCCGCGCCGACGCGGGCCTTGGCCGCGTCCACCGCCTGCGGCACCTCGGCGATGGCGCGTTCCGCCTCCAGTGGGATGCCCTGGGGGCGGCGCGCGAAGGCCAGACGGGCGGCGCACAGGCTGCCGAACTCGTCCAGCGGGCCATCCATGCCGTTGTCGCTCAGCAGGCGCCGCCACTCCTCGGAATCCCGGTGCAGGGTGACGAACAGGCGGTTGGCCTCGTCCGTCGTCAGCGTCTCGCCGTCGAAGGTCAGATGCTCGTGCGGGATGAAGTTGAACAGCGAGGTGACCATGGTCCGCCGCGTCTCCAGCACCCAGTACTGCACGACCATCACCACCATGATGGTGACGATCATGCCGAGCGCCGCGGCCGGCCCCTCCGGCACGCCGAACCGGTGCAGCGTGGCGTTCCACAGCGGGTTGAGGAGAACCACCACCACGATCACCGGAAGGCCGATGATGAGGAGAAGCAGAGCCTGCGCCTTCAAAAATCCCCTGCTGAGCATCGCTCCCTCGTCACCTTGTCCAGTGGTCATTCCGAATCCCCGCGCAATCAAAAGGACGCGATGGTCCCTCATGTTCGCGCATCGTAAAACCACACACCGTAAAAGGTAAAGAAGCATTGATTTTGCCTAGCATTCGAGACAAATTTTTTGAATGGCCGCGCTTCCGGTGCAGAGGTGGAGCGGGACGGGCAAGTCGGGGCGGGAAAAACAGCCGAAAATCGGGCCGGAATCGAAGCGGGCGAGCCGTTTCCGGCCCGCCCGTTCCATGTCACCCACACGCTGCGTCAAATGGCAGCACGACACGTCAGGAGCGCGTCTCCGCCACCGAGCCTGGCTCGGAGATCACGATGTCGACGCGGCGGTTCTGCTGTCGTCCCGACTCCGTGCTGTTGGAGGCGACCGGCTGGGCCGACCCCAGCCCCTGCGCGGCGATGCGGCTGGGGTTGACGCCGCGCGCGGTCAGCGCGTCGCGCACCGCCATGGCCCGCTCCTCCGACAGGCGCAGGTTGGTGGCCGACGAACCGGTGGTGTCGGTGTAGCCCTCGATCCGCACGGTCCGTTCCGGGTTGCGCTGCAGGAAGCTGGCGAGTTCGCTCAGACGCGCGTCGGCGCCCGGAGTCAGGCGGGCGCTGCCGGTGGCGAACAGCACATCGCCCAGCGACATCACCAGACCGCGTTCCGTCCGCTCCGCCTGGAGGGCGCGGATCTGGTCCTGGAGGCGGTAGGTCTCGGCGTTGGCGACGACCTGCTGCGCGCCCTTCATCGCCGCCACGTCCTGGGCGATCTGGATCTGCCGGTTGGCGAGATAGGCCTGATGGTCCATCTCCGCGGTGTTGCCGTCGCTGCGCGCCCGCTCGCCGCGCTGCAGCGCCTCTTCGGCGCGGCGCAGCTCCAGCGTGGCGTTGCTGGCCAGCTGCGGGTTGGCGGCGGCGCTGGAATAGGACTGGCGCGCCTGGGCCAGGGCCGGGGTGTCGTCCGGGGTGGCGCAGGCGCCGAGCGACAGGGCGACGACGCCCAGCGACGCCAGGGCCAGGCTTTTCCTCATCGTCCAAGTCTTCTTGTCGGTGGTGTGCATCACGGCGTGCCCTCCAGCGTGCGCGGGGAATCCCAGGTCGAGGTCCCGCTCATGCCCGACGGGGCCAGGGGAGCGGCGGCGGAGGCGGCGGGCGCCCGGCCCGGCACACCGCTGTTGGGCACACCGCTGTTGGGATTCGCGAGCGTGCGGACCGCGCTGGCGGCCTGCTGCGCCGTCGCCCGCTGCGAGCGCACGGTGGCGAGTTCGGCGTCGGCCTGCGCCTGCTCGGCGAGGCGGCGGGCCTTGGTCCGCTCGTCCTCGCGCATGGCGGCGTCGGCGGCGGCCAGCTTCTCGCGGGCGGATTGGAACTCCGCGGGGGAATGTTCGAGGGCGCCGGCCCGTTCGGCCTGCTGGATGGCCTGCGCCGACGCGCCGAGCTGGGCGGTCGGCGGCGGCACGCTGCCGGCGCAGGCGGCCAGCCCGAGCGACGCCGACAGGATGGTCGCGGCCCTCCATCCCACCCTGGGCCATCCCAATGTCGAAATGCTGTTGCGGTTCATGCTGCGGCTTCCCGAATGACCGCGGCGCATGGCCGCGGGAGAGTGATCGCCGCTCCAACGCGCCGCCGGGGGGAAGGTTCCTTGTCCGCACATCCGCGCCGGGAAACGCCCCGCCTGCGCACAAAAAGACGGCCGGGGGAGTGCCCCGGCCGCAAGGTCTGCCTGGATGGGAGGGGGAAAGGGAGGGGCTTTACTTCTGGATGCCGGTGACCTGCTGCTGGGCCTTGTTGCCGATGCCGGCGGAGAGGTTGGAGACGGTGCCGAGGTTCTGGTTGAACAGGGCGCCCGGCGCACCGAACTGCATGGCCTTGACCTGCTGCTGGGCGGTGTTGCCGATGCCGACCGCGCTGTTGCTGACGGTGCCGGCGTTGCTGTTGAAGCCGCCCAGAGCGAAGGGCGCCTTCACCCCGCCACCCATCCCGCCGCCCGCCTGCAGGCCGAAGACCTGCTGCTTGGCGGTGTTGCCGACGCCGGCGGCGAGGTTGGAGACGTTGCCCAGGTTGGAGGCGGTGCCGAAGGGCCCGGCCAGCCCGCCGCCCGCCTGGACGCCCATCACCTGCTGCTGCGCCTTGTTCTGGATGCCCGCGGCGGTGTTGGAGATGACGCCCAGGTTGCTGGCGTTGCCGAGCGGGATGCCGCCGGTCATCAGGTCGCCGGCGAAGGCCGGGGCGGAGCAGAGCAGGACGGCGGCGGCGGCGATCAGGGTGGTGCGGCGCATGGTGTGGTTTCCTTCCGGTGTCTGAGAAGTTGGTGTCTGGGGGAGTTGGCTGCCGGTTCCGTCTGCGTCGGGGCCCGGCCTGTCCGATGACCAGACCCTACGCCCCGCCGCCCATCCCCGCTGTGGCCTGCGCCACACCCGGATGCGGTTTGCCTTCACGGTTCCAAGTTTGACGTTCATCAAGACTCCGCCCGGCAAAGCGGTGTTTCCTCGCATCCCATGACCACCGATCTTCTTCTCGCCGCCCTGTTCCTGTTCGCCACCCACGCCGTGCCGTCCTGGCCGGGGGTGCGGCCGTGGCTGATCGCCCGGCTGGGGAGGGGCGGGTTCGTCGCCCTGCATTCGCTGGGCTCGCTGCTGGCGCTCGGGCTGTTCGTCTGGGCCTACCGCGCGGCCGGGGGCGGCGAGCCGCTGTTCCTTCCCGCCGGCTGGGCGGCGCCGCTGGTCGTCGCGCTGATGCCGCTGTCCTTCCTGCTGATCGCCGCCCGCGTCACCAGCAAGGCCGGCGAGCCCGACGCCCCCAACCCGCCGCGGGGCATCTACCGGATCACCCGCTTCCCCGGTTCCATGGGGCTGCTGCTGTGGGCGCTGCTGCACCTGCAAGCCACCGGGGACGGGCGGCGGGTCGTGCTGTTCGTCGCGATGGCGGCCATCGCCCTGTTCGCCATGGTCAAGAACGACTGGCTGCTGCGCCGGAGTGCTGCTGGGCGGGCCTACCGGGCGGAGACCTCCGCGCTGCCCTTCGCCGCCATCCTGGCCGGACGCCAGCGCTTCCGTCCCGGCGAGATCGGCTGGAGCCGCGTCCTGGGCGCGCTGGCCGCCTACGCCGCGATGATCGCGCTGCATCCCTGGCTGTTCGGGGTCAGCCCGCTCTATTGGCTGTAGCGGCACAGCGTGCCGCTCCGCCTGTTGATTGTCTTGAGAGCAGACCGCACAGGAAGGACAGCGCCATGGAGCATCACACCAGCCCCGACGACCCCCGCGTCCGCGAGCGCGCCCGCGCCATCTGGGAACGGGAGGGCCGTCCCGAGGGGCGCCACATCGAGCATTGGCAACAGGCCACCCGCGAGATCGCCGAAGAGGACGCCGTCCCCGGCCCGGACGCCGGTCTGCAGACCCCCGACAGCGCCAGCGAGCGCGCCCTGCACGAGGCCGCCGAGCATCTGCGCGGCGTCGACGCGCACAGCCACCACCGCCAGTCGACGACCATGGAAAGCTGATGGGGGAAAGCTGATCGGGGGAAAGCTGACCGGGGGAAAGCTGATCGGGCAGGCGGCCCGTCAGTCCTCGTCGTCCAGCGACAGCTGGCGGACCTCAAGCCGGGGATCGGGCCGCTGGGAATGGGGCTGCGGCAGCGGGCGGGGCTCCGCCGCCCGGCCCGCGGCGGGAGGCGGCGCAGCGCGCGGCGGGCGCAGCGGCTTGTTCACCGTCCCGCGCGGCCCGATGCTCGGCTCGTCGCCGAAGTCGGGCAGGGGCGGGCAGCGGTCCATCACCGCGCGCATGAGGACGGCGACACGGTCCGTCTGCTTGCGCAGGCCCTGCCCGCGCTCCCCGTCGTAGAGCGGGTCGTCGAGGAACTTGCGGATCTCCATCAGCGCGCGGAACTCCACCCCCACCGTCTCGTGGGTGCCGATGGGCAGCGCCTTGACCCGCGCGAAGGTGTTGAAGAAGCCCAGGCTCTCCTCCACGAACAGGATCACCATGCGGGCGTGCAGGCGTTCCAGCGCGGTGGTCATCGGGCCGATCAGCTCCTCCATCTCCGACGGGGCGGCGTCCAGCCGTTCCTGGGTCACCGCCGCCAGCGAGAAGAAGTCGCGCACCTTGCGGGAGAATTTGCGGTAGCGGCCCATCCCGCCGACCGACACGCGCTCCCGCGCCGCCGCCGCCAGATCCGCGCAGGCCTTCAGCATGTCGTCGAGCCGCATCAGCATGCGGGCGACTTCGCGCTGGCGTTGGGCCGCGCTGACCATGGGGGCGGGCGGGGCCTGCCGGCGGGGAGGGGAGGGGCGGCCGATCATCAGACCATGGTTATCCCGATCCGGTCCGCCGGGTCTAGTTCGCCGTTCGGACGTTCAGCACCCGTTCGCCGCCGCCGCGCAGGACGGTCACCTGAAGCGGCGTGCCGGCCCGCACCAGACCCATGCGGTTGCGGAAGTCGGTGGCGCTGCGCACCGGCCGCCCGTTCACCGCGGTCACCACGTCGCCGCTGCGGAAGCCGGCGCGCTCGGCGGCGGACCCGCGCTCCACCTGGGCGATGACCGCCCCGGCGTCGCCGGCCAGATTCATGCTGTCGGCCAGATCGGGGGTCAGGTCCTGGATGGAGACCCCCAGCCGGCCGCGCCGCACCTCGCCATACTCGACCAGCTGCTCCATCACCGAGCGGACGATGCTGACCGGGACGGCGAAGCCGATGCCGACCGATCCGCCGGCCGGGCCGATGATGGCGGTGTTGATGCCGACCAGCTCGCCGTTGAAGTTGACCAGCGCGCCGCCGGAATTGCCGGGGTTGATGGAGGCGTCGGTCTGGATGAAGTCCTCGTACCCCTCGATCTTCAGCCCGCTGCGGCCAAGCGCCGAGACGATGCCGGAGGTGACCGTCTGGCCCAGCCCGAAGGGGTTGCCGATGGCGACCAGGAAGTCGCCGACCTTGAGCTGGTCCGAATCGCCCCAGGGCAGTGCGGTCAGCTTCTCCGCCTCGATCTTCAGCAGCGCGATGTCGGTCGCCGCGTCCCGCCCGACCAGCTTGGCGCGCAGGCGGCGGCGGTCCTTCAGGGTGACGGCGATCTCCTGCGCGTTCTCCACCACATGGGCGTTGGTGATGACGTAGCCGCGCCGCGCGTCCACGATCACGCCCGACCCGGCGCTGACCTGCGGGCGGGCCTGCTGCTCGGGGACGTTGAAGAAACGGCGGAAGAAGGGGTCGCGCAGCAGCGGGTTCTCGGCCTGCGGCGCCCGCGACAGGACGGCGATGTTGACGACGGCGGGGGTCACCTGCTCCAGCATCGGCGCGATGGTCGTCACCCCGGTGACGCCGGCGGGCAGGGCCGCGGCGGCGGGGGCCGGGCCCGCGCCCGGAACGCCGATCCCCAAAAGCCCGGCCACGCACATCGCCCCCGCAAACCGAAGCGCCGCGAACCGAAGCGTCGTCGTCATCGGCATCTTGTCCCTATTCCAGTTGTTCCGCACCGCGTTGGCGCCGCTGATGTGGGCGAGCGGCACCCGCGGGTCAAGCCTGTGCGCCCTTTGCCCCACCGCTCGGCCAGCGCAGAGGGATGGAGTATAGGGCGAGGGCGGCGACGGGTGAATCCTCCATACCGCCGACCGCCGTCTTTCGCGGCACCGCTCCGGCGGCCGGCTTCTATGCTTGGTTGCATGACGACAGGGTGTGTCATCGCGCGCCGTCCAGGACTTCATTAAGACTTTGTTCAGCGGGATCTGCGAGGACGTATTGTGAAGGATTTGCCTGAAATCCAGGCCATGTCTGGTGTAACCTCAGTTTTCCTAAGACGTGCTTTCCTCCATGGCGGATACTCAACAGCGGCCCGCCGACGGTGACGACGATGAGCGACGTTCCTCTGATGGAACTGACCGAGCATGATTACCTCCAGATGGAGGAGGCGCTGTCGCAGACCGCGCGCGGCCGCGCGTTCCTGCGCATGCGCGACCGACGATCACGCGTGGTCGCGATGGACGAGTTCCATCGGCTGACCGGCGCGCTGGAGCAGCAGATCAACCGGCTGCGCGGGGTGGAACCCGGCGCTCTCCCCCGCCTGACTCCGGGCGGCGGCATGGGGAGCGGCATTGGCGACAATCTGCAGCTTCAGCAGGAGCTGATGTCGATCACCCAGGTGGTGCGCGAGACGCGCAGCGACATCGCCGCGCTGCGCCCCGCCGACACCGGGTCGAACCGCATCGAGGCGGCGACCGGCGAGCTGGACGAGATCGTCGCGGCGACCGAGCGCGCCACCACCGACATCCTGAACGCCACCGAGAAGATCCAGGAGATCACCCAGGGCATCCCGCGCACCGATCCCGACATCGCCGAGATGGTCGACGCCATCGACGCCTGGAGCATCGAGATCATGACCGCCTGCGCCTTCCAGGACATCACCGGTCAGCGCACCACCAAGGTGGTCAACACGCTGCGCTACATCGAGCAGCGCGTGAACACGATGATCGAGATCTGGGGCGTCGACCGCATCGCCACCGCCTCGGAAACCGCGTCGATGGGCGAGGGGGCGTCCCACCGCAAGCTGGGCGACACCCGGCCCGACGCGCATCTGCTGAACGGCCCGCAGCTCGGCGGGCCGGAGGTCAGCCAGGACGACATCGACGCCCTGTTCGACACGCTGGCCACACAGATCCCCCAGGTGCTGGAACGGGCGGAGCCGGCCGAGACGCCTGCCCCGCCCCCGCCGCCCCCTCCGCCGCCCGCCGCGAAGCCGGCCCCGCGTCCCGCGCCCCCGCCGCCCGAACCGTCGGGTGGCGGCAGCGAGATTTCGCAGGCCGACATCGACGCGCTGTTCGCCTGAGGCGCCGATGGCGAACGACGGCTCCCACAAGTCCCGGATACGCTTGAGCCAGGAGCAGCTGGACCGGGTGTGCGAGCGCCATGTCCGCTTCACCGAGGGGCGGCCCAACGGCGCCCGCGCCAACCTGCCCTTCTTCGACCTGACCGGGCTCGACCTGTCGGGCCGCAACCTGACCGGCGCGCACCTGTCCGGCGCCATCCTGCGCGACGCCCGGATGCAGGGCACCATCCTCGACCACGCCGACCTCTACGGCGCGGACCTGCGCGGCGCCGACCTGTCGGAGGCGCGGCTCTACCGCACCGACATGCGCGGCGCCAACGTGCGCGGCGCCATCCTGGACGGCGCCGTGATGGTGGAGGTCGACCTGCGCGACGGCAGCGTCGCCAACCGCAGCGCGTCCGGCGAGCTGAAGGTGATCGGGTTCGAGCCGGGACCGGCGGACATGGCCTCGGCCAAGCTGACCAACGCCGACATGGCGCGGGCCAAGCTGTCGGGCAGCTTCGCGCGGGCGGCCGACTTCACCAACTCCCGCCTGTCCGGCGCGCGGCTCCAGCGCACCGACCTGCGCGACTGCAACTTCTCCGGCGCCGACCTCCAGGGGGCCGACCTGAACGGCGCCGATCTGCGCGGCGCCATCCTGGACGGCGCCAAGGTGTCGGAACTGGACCTCGTCACCTCCATCCGCACCGACGAGGAGGCTGCCGCCGCCGCCGAGGCGCCGCAGCCTTCCCCGGAACCGGACGAGGAGCCGGCGGCCGAGCCCGCCCGCCCGGCGATCGCGGCGGCGGAGATCGAAAGTTTGCTGCACCAGCATCTGCTGTGGCTCGGCACCAGCGGCCAGCAGGGGCGCCAGCTCGATCTGACCGGCCTGAACCTGGACGGGGTGGACCTGTCGGGCAAGGTCCTGACGCTCGCCAAGGGCTCGGGCGTCCGGCTGCGCCACGCCCGGCTGAACGGCGCGCAACTCCAGGCGGCCCAGTTCGACGGCGCCGACCTGCGCTCCGCAGACCTGCGCGGCGCCGACCTGCGCGGCGCCAAGCTGGACCGCGCGATCCTCATCGACGGCTGCCTGGACGGGGCCAATCTGGGGATGCTGCTGATCAGCGCCGGGGCGAAGATGATGCGGGCGTCGCTGGTGCGCGCCCGCATGGCCGGCGCCTCGCTCAGCGCCACGAACATGAAGGGCTGCGACCTGACGCTGGCCGATCTGACCGGCTGCGACCGCAGCAGCGCCATCTTCGACGAGGCCATCCTGGACGGCGCCCGGCTGGGCAACGCTTAGGGTTCGGGGCATAGGGTTCAAAGCCGCTGCACCACAAAGAAAAAGCCCCTCCCCGGCGGACCGGGAAGGGGCTTTTTTTCGTGCTGCGACCGGCCTTGGGGTCAGGTCGCCCCCTGGGGGGCGATCTGGCCGCCGGGGGCGACGCCCGGCTGGCCGGTGACCGGCTCCGTCGCGTGGTGGGCGATGGCCGTCGGCGCCGACTCCGGGCTCATCAGTGACATGCTGACGGTCGGGGTCTTCCATTCCAGGCTGTCGAAGGCGCCGCAGTGGCCGCACAGGCCGCCCCAGCTCGGGCTGACCGCGTTGCAGGCGCTGCAGGTCCAGGCCGCGTCCGCCGGGGCGTTGGCCGCTTGGGCCAGCCAGGCGCGCGCCGCCTCCTCGTCCTGCCGCTCCGCCCGTTCCAGCTCGGCCAGGAGCTGGAAGACGCGGCGCGACGGCCGCATCTCCAGCGCCTTGGTCAGGTGGGCGCGGGCCTCGCCCCACAGATGGGCGTCGAGGGCGGCGCGGGCCACGGCCAGCAGCGACTCGACGTCGTTGGGGGCGTGGTTGCGCAGCTTCTCGAACAGCTTGACGCGGGTCATCGGGTCGTAGCTGGAGACCACCTCGCGGTAGGCCGAGGTCAGGTCGGGGTGCGGGTTGACGCGCCAGCAGCGCTCGATGGTCTTGGCGGCATTCTTGTGCTTGCCGATGGCCATCTGCAGCCGGGCCGCGCGGGCCGCCGCCGGGACGAAGCCGGACAGCAGGTCGTGCGCCGCCTGGGCGTGCGACAGGGCCGAGTCGGACCGGCCGCGGCGCTCCGCCTCGAAGCTGCGCTCCAGAAGCAGGGTGGCGCGGTGGCGGCGGCCGTCGTCGGGGTTGATGGCGCCGGCCTGGACGGCCTGCTGCAGCGTGCCTTCCGCCGCCGCCCATTCGCCCGAGCGGGCTTCCAGGTCGTACAGCGTGCCGAGCAGCCAGGGCGTGTTGGGCTGGAGCGACTGGGCGCGGCGGGCGAGCTGCAGCGCCTCCACCCGGTCGCCGGCCTTCAGCGCCTGCGTCAGCAGGCCGCGCAGGCCGAGGAAGGCGGTCTCCGGCCGGTCGAGCATGGCGGTGAAGTATTCCTTCGCCGCACGGTCGTCGCCCTGGAGCTGGGCGGCCTGGGCCGACAGCAGCATGGTCAGCGGCGGCTCGTTGAGCAGCCCGTCGGCCTTGCGGGCCATCTTGCGGGCGGTCGTGGCGTCGCCGGCGGCGACGGCGACCATGCCGCGGGTCAGCGCCTGGTAGCCGCGCTCGCGCCGGCGCGACCGGCGGTAGCGGCCGTAGTTGCGCGGCGCGCCCAGGATGGCGCGGGCCAGCCGGTACAGGACGATGCCCGCCGCCAGGGCCGCCACGCCGATCAGGATGGCGATGCCGATGCCGGTCTCGACGACGTAGCCCTGCCAGTTGATGGCGAGGGTGCCGGGGTGGTTGGCCAGCCAGACCGCGATCGCGACGACGATGGCGACCTTGATGATGAACCAGATGGCGCGTGTCATTGGGCCGCTCCCTTGACCCCGGCGGACTGCGACAGCAGGCCGATGGCGCGGTTGGTGAGCTGCTGGCCGGCCTCGTTGGCGGCCAGACGGGCCTTGGCGTCGGCGATCCACGGCGCGGCGACCTGCGCCGCCGGGCCCTTCAGGGCCGCCAGCTCCTTGACCGCGCCGCCGAGGTTGCCGGCCTGCAGGGCGGCTTCCGCGCGGGCGACCACCGCCGAGGCGCCGTCGCCGACCGCGTCGCCGCCCGAGCGGCGCACGGTGACCAGCGTGGCGATCTTGCCGGTGACCTGCTCGACCCAGTCGTTGCCCTCGCCCTGGTTGTCGGCGCGCACGATGTCGGAGGCCATGGCGGAGAAGCGGTCGGTGAGCTGCGGCTGCGTCGGCACGCCCTTGGCGGCGTAGCCGGCCACGGCCTCCAGCGGCTGCGTCACCTGGGCGTCGCCCGACGCCACGGCGCGGACGGCCTGGAGTTCCTGCTGGAACGGCTGCCCGGCGGCCAGGGCGGAGCGGAGCTGCCCGGCGGCGAGCACCAGCGTCTGGGCGGCGGTGGCGGCGTCGCGGCGGGTCTCCACCGCCTGGTTGACGGCGGCCAGCTCCTGCTTCAGCGCGTCCACCTCCTGGCGGATCTGTCCGGCGGCCTGGGCCTCGCTGCCGACCGCGTCGACGCGCTGCTGGACCTGGCCGAGCTGCTCGGTCAGCTGGGCGACGCGCGGGTCGGGCTCGGCCGGAGCCGCCGCGGCGGCGGCCTGCGGACGCTCCTCGAGCTGCTGGATGCGGGCGGTGAGCTGGCCGACGGCGTTGTCCAGCGTCTGCTGGTCGATGCCGGAAGCGGCCGCGTTGCCCTCGGCCGGGGCGGCGGCGGGGCGCTGCTCCAGCTTGGCGAGGCGCTCGGACAGCTGCTGGATCTGGTTGCGCAGGGCCGGGTCGGGCTGCGCCGCCGGGGCGGCCGCGGACGGGGCGGCGGGGCCGCCGGCGGTGGGCCAGCCGGGAACGCGCGGGCCCCACCAGGGCTGCGACAGGGCGGCGGCGCCGACCAGCAGGGCGATCAGCGACACGGCGGTGGCGAAGCCGGCCCCGGACTTGCGCTCCTCGCGCGGCGCCTCGTAGCGCGGCGGCTCGTAGGAGGAGGTGGTGTAGGCGGAGGCGGGGGGCTCCACCGGCGGCGGAGTCTCGCTTTTGACCTCGTCCGACGTGTAGGCGGCGGCCTTGAAGGGATCGGCCTTGGCCTCTTCCTTGATCTCTTCGGAGCGGATCTCCTCGCCCTTGATCGTCTCGGCCTTCACGCCGCCGCCGGGCAGCGTGTCGGCTGCGCCCGGAAGAGTATCAGCGACGGGCGGCAGGGTGGAGGGCGGCAGGTCCGCGGCCGGCACCGGGCCACCGCCCGGCAGCGTGTCGGCGCCCGGCAGGGTGTCCTCGGCCTTGCCGGACTCGGTTTTGAACGGCTCGGCGCCTTCGGAAAGGGGAGCGGTTGACGCGATGACGGGGGCGTCCGGCGGCGGCAGCGGCATCACCGAGCCGGCGGCGTCGGGAGCGTTGCGGTCCTCGCTCGGCGTGGCGGCTTCCAGGTCGGCTTCGCTCAGCTTGATGCGGTGCTTGGCGGCGGAGGCGCGGAGGTCGGCGTGGCGGGCCAGCGGGATGGCGCCGCGCTTCTTCCAGCCCTGCACCGTGGTGACCGGGATGTCCAGCTTGTGGGCCATCGGGCGGATGCCGCCGAAGCGCTCGATGATGCGTTCGACGGCGGGGCCGCCGGGCACCTGGTTCTGGTCGGCCATCTGGTTCTGGGGCGTCTGGTTCTGGTCGGACGGCGTGTGGCCGTTCGGGTCAGCCTCGTGTTCGGAGCCTGGGCGAGAGGTCATTGGGTGCCTTCTGGTCGCAGTTGTTCTCAACGAACGCCACACAAGCCCCCAAGCGGATGCGCTCAAGCCCGGCCCGTGCCGCCGGATGCTTCCGGCAGCAGGCCGAGCAGAGAGTCCTGCTCCGGCCGTGGCGCCACCCGTACGTTCTGCCACGGTGTCACTCCCAGCTCACCGTACGCGCGGGCAGCCTCCGCGACCGCGGGGCTGAGGCAGAGCGCGTCCACTGTACGACAGCGGTCGATGAGCCCGGCCTCGGCGACAAGCCTAACAAACGAACGGGCGGTACGGGGAGAGAAAAACAACACGGCGTCCAGTGTTCCCGTACGCAACAACGCCGCCGTGCCGTCCGACAGCCGCGCGCTCGGAACGGCGTCGTACAGCGTTTCCCGCAGGATGGAAAATCCGGACGAGCCCAGCATGGCCGACAGGTCGCCGGCGAGCTTGGTTCCTGCGACATGAAGTAGCGGACCCGCTGCTGCGGTGCAGCGGCGGCGCACCAGATCGGCCAGCGCGTACACGTCGCCGGATGCGCTCTCGACCTGCGTGAAACCGGCCGCGCGGGCGGCGGTCGCGGTGGCGTCGCCGACTGCATAGACCGGATGGTCACGTCGGCTCGTACGTCTGGTGTAGCCCCGTACGCCGTTTGCGCTGGTGAAGAGGAGGGCCTGTACGTTCCCGACGTCCGGCTCCGGCCCGTCGAGCCAGCGGATCTCCAGCATCGGTTCCACCGACACGGCGAATCCGAGTGCGCCCAGACGGGCCGCCAGCGGCTCGGAATCCTCCGCCGGACGGGTGACCAGGAGGTGAGGGGCCGCCATCGCCGGCCGCCGTCAGCTCTTGAAGAAGTCGGGCGGCAGGACCGCCTTGATCTCCGCCCCGGCGTCGGCGCCGATCGCTGCGGCGTCGGCGGAGCTGCCGCTGCGCTCGGCCCGGAAGACCTGCCGCCCGTCGTTGGACAGCACCTTGGCCTTCAGATGCAGCCGGTCGCCGTCCAGCGTGGCCAACCCGGCGATGGGGGTGCGGCAGGAGCCGTCGAGCATGGCGAGGAGCGCGCGCTCCGCCGTCACGCGGGCCGTGGTGGCGGCGCAGTTCAGCGGGGCGAGCAGGGCGCGGGTGGTGTCGTCGGCGCTGCGGATCTCGATGCCGATGGCGCCCTGGGCGACGGCGGGCAGCATCTCCTCATGCTCCAGCACGGCGGTGATGCGGTCGGTCAGGCCGAGGCGGCGCAGCCCGGCGAGCGCCAGCAGGGTCGCGTCGACCTCCCCGGCCTCCAGCTTGGCGAGGCGGCTCTGCACGTTGCCGCGGAAGGGCACGACGGTCAGGTCGGGCCGCCGCTCCAGGATCTGGGCCTGACGGCGCAGGCCGGCGGTGCCGACGACCGAGCCGGCGGGCAGCGTGTCCACCGTGTGGCCGCCGCGCGAGAAGAAGGCGTCGCGCGTGTCCTCGCGCGGCAGGAGCGTGGAAACCTCCAGCCCGTCGGGCATCCAGGTCGGCACGTCCTTCATGGAATGGACGGCGAGGTCGGCGCGGCCGTCGAGCAGCGCGTCCTCCAGTTCCTTGGTGAACAGGCCCTTGCCGCCGGCCTCGGCCAGCGTGCGGTCCAGGATGCGGTCGCCGGTCGTCTTGAAGACGACGATCTCGATGGCGCCGGGGGCGGCCAGATGCGGGTGCGCCGCGATCAGCCGGTCGCGGGTCTCGTGGGCCTGCGCCAGCGCCAGCGGGCTGCCGCGCGTGCCGATGCGGAGCGGTTGGGTCATGAGGGCAGTGTTCTAGGCGATCCGCCGCGCTTTGCAAGCCCTGGTGACGGGCATGCTACTCTTTGGTGAAACACTTTGCGGCATATCTCACGATGCGCGCCGCGCCGTGACCACCATGCGGCGGCTGTCCACCGTCCAGGGCGCATCCTCGAAATCGCCGGCCAGCCGTTCCACGGCGAATCCGGCGGTCTCCAGCATCAGCTCCAGCTCGTAGCGGAAGATCATCCGCCAGGTGAAGCCGTATTCGGTCACCGCGATCTTGCCGTCCGCCAGCAGCTCGTCGTACCAGCCGTGGATGCGCTGGCATTGCTGTTCGTCCAGGCGGGTGGCCATACTGTTGCGGATGTAGCGGTTGCCGCTGTGGGGGCTGCGCCGCGGTTCCGACGGGCTGGGCTTGGACTCGGCGTCCATCGGCATGGTCAGCGGGTTCATCACGTCCAGCGCCAGCGCGCCGCCCGGCGCCAGATGGGCGGCGGCGGCGGCCAGCGCGCGGCGCTCCGCCGCCAGGTCGGGGATCAGCATCAGCACGTTGAAGGGAAAGACGGCCAGCCGGAAGTCCCGCACCGGCAGGTCGAGCGCCGTGGCGTCCTGCCGCACCATGTGGACGCGGTCCCGCACCTCCGGCGCCTCGCGCGCCAGCTTGGCGCGGAGCTGGTCGAGCATGGCGTCGGAAACGTCCACCGCCCACACCGTGTGCCCGGCGCGGGCCAGCGGGATGGTCAGGCGGCCGGTGCCGCAGCCGATCTCCAGAACCGGGCCGCCGGTCTCCGCCGCGCGCTCCTTGTAGAAGGGCACGTCGCCGAGGATGCCGAGCCGGGCCAGCGTCGCCGCATGCTCGGCCCGCGCCTCGCCGATCTCCAGCGAGGGGTAATCGCCGTCGTAATAGACGATGCTGGCGTCGTGGTCGGGGACGTCCTTGTTCATGGAAAGGGAAAGTCCTGAGGAATCCGGGTCAAGACCCTATACCAGAGCGATGGAGACGGCTAGTTTGACGGCCATCATGATCGTTCTTGGAATCGAAACGAGCTGCGACGAGACGGCGGCGGCCATCGTGACCGACGCGCGGGAGATCCGCGCCGACGTGGTGCTGTCGCAGCTGGACGACCACACGCCCTACGGCGGGGTGGTGCCGGAGATCGCCGCGCGCGCCCATCTGGAGCATCTGGACGGGCTGATCCGCCGCGCCATGGCGGAATCCGGGCTGGGCTTCGCCGACCTCGACGCCGTGGCGGCGACCGGCGGGCCGGGGCTGATCGGCGGGGTGATCGTCGGGGTGATGACCGCCAAGGCCATCGCCGCGGCGCGCGGCCTGCCCTTCGTCGCGGTGAACCATCTGGAAGGCCACGCGCTGACCGCCCGGCTGACCGACGATGTGCCCTTCCCCTACCTGCTGCTGCTGGTCTCCGGCGGGCATTGCCAGCTTCTGGCGGTCGAGGGGGTGGGCCAATACCGGCGGCTCGGCACCACCATCGACGACGCGGTGGGCGAGGCGTTCGACAAGACGGCCAAGCTGCTCGGCCTCGGCTATCCCGGCGGGCCGCTGCTGGAGAAGGCGGCGGCTCTGGCGACGAACCCGGGCCGCTTCGACCTGCCGCGCCCGATGGTCGGGCGCCCCGGCTGCGACTTCTCCTTCTCCGGTCTGAAGACCGCGGTGCGGCGCCATGTCGAGGAGCTGGGAACGCCGCTCTCGGCGGAGGATCGGGCCGACCTCGCCGCCGCCTTCCAGACCACGGTGGCCGAGGTGATGGCCGACCGCTGCGCCCGCGCCATGCGCCGGTTCAAGGAGACGCACCCGCAGGGCGGCGCCCTGGTGGTGGCCGGCGGCGTGGCGGCCAACAAGACGCTGCGCGCCCGCCTGCAAAAGCTGGCCGACCGCGAGGGCATGCCCTTCGTGGCGCCGCCCTTGCGGCTGTGCACCGACAACGCGGCGATGATCGCCTGGGCGGGGATCGAGCGGCTTCGGCTGGGCCAGACCGACCCGCTGGACTTCGCGCCGCGCCCGCGCTGGCCGCTCGACCCCAACGCGAAGCCGGCCATCGGCAAGGCCGGGGTCGGCTCCGGCGTGAAGGCGTGAGGATGAGCCCGTCGTGACCCTGACCTTCCGCACCGCCGGACGCGACGACGTCCCGGCGATCGTCCGGCTGACCGCCGACGACGCCCTGTCCACGGCCGGGGACGTCTACAGCGAGCCGCTCGACCCGGTCTACGGGGAGGCCTTCGACCGCATGGCGGCCCAGCCGGGCAATTCCATCGTGCTGGCGGAGTTGGACGGGCGGATCGTCGGCTGCTTCCAGTTCACCGTCGTGCACGGGCTGGTCCGCCGCGGCGCGTCGCGGGCGACGGTGGAGGCGGTGAAGGTGGACGGCGCGCTGCGCGGCCAGGGGATCGGCAGCGCCATGATGCGGCACGCCATCGCGCTGGCCCGCGCCGAGGGATGCGTGATGGTGCAGCTGACCAGCCAGACCCGGCGCACCGACGCCCACCGCTTCTACGAGCGGCTGGGCTTCCGGGCGAGCCATGTCGGGATGAAGCTCCTGCTGACGCCGGAGGCGTGACCGTCCGGGTTGCGGACGGGGACCGCTCCGCCTAAACAGTCGGCCAAATCCAATGAACCAGAACAGGAAAACGGGGGAATCCATGGCGGCGACGGACGTCCGGCGCATCGGCGTGATCGGTGGCGGGGCCTGGGGCACGGCGCTGGCTCTGGCCGCCCTGCGCGCCGGGCGGGAGGCCCTGCTGTGGGCGCGCGAGCCGGCGGTGGTCGAGTCGGTCAACGCCGCGCGGGAGAACCGCGACTATCTGCCCGGCGTGAGCCTCCCCGCCGCGTTGCGCGCGACCGGCGACCTGGCCGAAGCCGCCGCCTGCGACGCCATCCTGCTCGTCACCCCGGCCCAGCATCTGCGCAGCGCCTGCGCCGGCCTTGCCGGCCATCTGCGGCCGGGCACCCCGCTGGTCATCTGCGCCAAGGGGATCGAGCTGGACAGCCACGCCCTGATGAGCGAGGCCGCGGCCGCCGCGCTGCCGGCGGGGACGCCGCTGGCCGTGCTGTCCGGCCCGACCTTCGCGGCGGAGGTGGCGCGCGGCCTGCCGACCGCGGTGACGCTGGCCTGCGCCGACGCCGCGCTCGGCGCCCGTCTGGTCGAGGCGCTGGGCAGCCGCACCTTCCGCCCCTACCTGTCGGACGATGTGGTGGGGTCGCAGATCGGCGGGGCGGTGAAGAACGTGCTGGCCATCGCCTGCGGCGTGGTGGAGGGCCGCAAGCTGGGCGACAACGCGCGGGCGGCGCTGATCACCCGCGGGCTGGCGGAGATCACGCGGCTGGCCCTGGCGCTCGGCGGACGGCCGGAGACTCTGATGGGGCTGTCGGGGCTGGGCGACCTGACGCTGACCTGCTCCAGCCTGCAGTCGCGCAACATGTCGCTGGGCGCCGCCCTCGGCGCCGGCCGGACGCTGGCCGAGGTGCTGGCGGAGCGCCGCTCCGTCGCCGAGGGCGTCTACACCGCCGCCGCGGTGGTCGGGCTGGCCGGGAGGAAGGGCGTCGACATGCCGCTGTGCGCCGCCGTGGACGCCATCCTGAACCGCGGCGCCGGGCTGGACGCGACCATCGACGGTCTGCTGTCGCGGCCCTTCCGCGGGGAGGGTCGCTGAGGAACGGGCGGTTTCCCGATTTCGGAATGGTTGCAAGGGCGGATGGGTTGTGCGAGGCTTCGCGCCATCGCAATAGGAGTCCGTTCCATGTTCGCCCCGCCGCACCCGTTCGCCCTGCTGGCGCTCCGCGCCGCCGCCCTGCTGGACGCCGGGCGGACGATTGCCGCCCGACGGGGCGGGGACGGGCGAAAACAGCGCGGCGCCTGAACGAACCCTCCGCAACGACGGCCGCGCGCGTCCCGGGCGTCCGCCGCCGCTGCGCGCGCCCTTCCTCTGGCTGCACCGCTGAGGCATGTCCGTCCGCGGCCGACCGCGCGTCGCGGCACCTTCCGCGGCGGTCGCGGCTGCGCTAGGCTCCCGCCCGACCGAACGGAGGGGTTCCCCATGCTGTACATGTTCCATTGCACCGACAAGGCCGGCGCCGCCCAGGTGCGGGCCGACAACCGCCCGGCCCATCTGGCCTATCTGGAGGCGCACGCCGACCGTCTGTTCGCCGCTGGCCCGCTGCTGGCCGACGACGGCCAGGGCATGGCCGGCAGCCTGCTGATCGTGGAGTGCGCCGACGAGGCCGACGCCAAGGCGTTCGCCGCCAACGACCCCTACGCCCAGGCCGGGCTGTTCGAAAGCGTGGAGATCCGGGCGTGGCGCCGGGTCTACCCGAAGTCCTGAGCGGGGGCGGACGGCGATGGCCCGCTGGCTTCTGAAGTCGGAGCCCTTCAAATACTCATGGGAGCGCATGGTCGCCGACGGCACCACCCATTGGGACGGCGTGCGCAACCATCAGGCGTCGAACAACCTGAAGGCCATGAAGGTCGGCGACCGCGCCTTCTTCTACCACTCGAACGAGGGGCTGGAGGTGGTCGGCGTCGTCGAGATCGCGCGGGAATACTACCCGGACCCGAGCGACGAGGCGGGGCGCTTCGGCATGGTCGACGTGCGGGCGCTGCTGCCCGTGAAGACGCCGGTCACGCTGAAGACGATGAAGGCCGACCCGCTGCTCCAGGGCATGGCCCTGGTCAAGCAGTCGCGCCTGTCGGTCTGCCCGGTGTCGGACGCCGAATGGGCCCATGTCTGCGCGCTGGCCGGGATCGAGGCGTGACGGCTCTTTAAAACTGGCGAGAGCGCTCGTCTGCGCCCGGCGGGTCAGTCCGCCGGTTCGCAGATGGCCGCCTGGAAGTCCTGCGTGGCCTGAAGCATCCGGCGGGCCAGCGCCTGCATCTCCGCCGCGGCCCCGGCGAAGCCGGCCTCCGTTCCGAACGGCGCCAGGGCGGCCGAGCCGGACGTTTCCAGTTCGGCCAGCGACGCCGTGCGCAGGGCGGCGTCGATCACCATCAGGCTGGTGCGGCTGCCCATCTCCGACAGGCGCCCGGCCAGTTCGATGCCCTGCCCGGCGCTGCCGCCGGCCGCGCCGCTTCCTGTGGTGCCGTTTCCGGTGGTGCCGTCCGCGTTGGTCGTGCTGGCCATTCCGGTGCCCTGCTGTTGGGGGAACGCCATGCACGCTAACGATGCGCCGGTTAAGACCGGGTTAAGCGGCCCCCCGAAGGGCGTTATCATGCTTTCGTATTATGCGCGACAAATAGTCGCGCGGTCGCGCCGGCTTGGATGCTGGTGACGTCAAAGGAACGGGCGGTGCGCTGCAACAAAGAGGGACCGAAAGCCCCGATGGAGAGGACGCACAATCAGCCGTTCTGCTTGTGGTGACGGGAACTTGTGTGGATAATGTCCCGCAACAGGGGCGGTCGGAAGCCGCTCCCC
Organism: Azospirillum brasilense; assembly: GCF_007827815.1. GTDB lineage: Bacteria > Pseudomonadota > Alphaproteobacteria > Azospirillales > Azospirillaceae > Azospirillum > Azospirillum brasilense_C. The sequence continues at coordinate 400,917 of NZ_VITH01000004.1, read as the reverse complement.
AACAGCCCTTCAGGGCGTAACCAGAAGCACTACGGGGGAATCGCGAGCCAATGTCCGACAATTCGTTTTTTCCTGTTAAGCCGGAAATCGCCAAGACCGCTTACGTGGACGAAGCCGCCTACGCCCGCCTGTACGAGCAATCGATCAACGATCCGGAAGCCTTCTGGGGCGAGCAGGGCAAGCGCATCGACTGGATCAAGCCCTACAGCAAGGTGAAGGACGTCAGCTACACCGGGGACGTCCACATCAAGTGGTTCTACGACGGCACGCTGAACGTCTCGGCCAACTGCGTCGACCGCCATCTGGCGACGCGCGGCGACCAGACCGCCATCATTTTCGAGGGCGACGATCCGGGCGTTTCCAAGCACATCACCTACAAGGAGCTGCACGAGCAGGTCTGCCGCCTCGCCAACGTTCTGAAGAAGAACGGCGTCAAGAAGGGCGACCGCGTCACCATCTACCTGCCGATGATCCCCGAGGCCGCCTACGCCATGCTGGCCTGCGCGCGCGTCGGCGCCATCCACTCCATCGTGTTCGGCGGCTTCTCGCCGGACAGCCTGAAGGACCGCATCGTCGACTGCGACAGCCACTTCGTCATCACCTCCGACGAGGGTCTGCGCGGCGGCCGCAAGGTTCCGCTGAAGGCGAACGCCGACAAGGCCGTCGCCGCGGCGCCGGGCGTCAAGCATGTGCTGGTCGTCAAGCACACCGGCGGCAACGTCGCCTGGACCGAGGGCCGCGACCTCTGGTACCACGAGGAGATCGCGTCGGTCTCCGCCGACTGCCCGCCGGAGGAGATGAGCGCGGAGGACCCGCTGTTCATCCTCTACACCTCGGGCTCGACCGGCAAGCCGAAGGGCGTGCTGCACACCACCGGCGGCTATCTCGTCTACGCGTCGATGACCCACCAGTACGTCTTCGACTACAAGGACGGCGAGGTCTACTGGTGCACCGCGGACGTGGGCTGGGTCACCGGCCACAGCTACATCGTCTACGGCCCGCTGGCCAACGGCGCCACCACGCTGATGTTCGAAGGTGTGCCGACCTATCCGGACATCTCCCGCTTCTGGCAGGTGGTGGACAAGCACAAGGTCAACATCTTCTACACCGCCCCGACCGCCATCCGCTCGCTGATGCGCGAGGGTGAGGGTCCGGTGAAGAAGACCTCCCGCTCCTCGCTGCGCATCCTGGGCTCGGTGGGCGAGCCGATCAACCCGGAAGCTTGGCTGTGGTACTACAACGTGGTCGGCGATGGCCGTTGCCCGATCGTCGACACTTGGTGGCAGACCGAGACCGGCGGCATCCTGATCACCCCGCTGCCGGGCGCCATCGGCCAGAAGCCGGGCTCCGCGACCAAGCCCTTCTTTGGCGTCAAGCCGGTCGTCGTGGACAACGACGGCAAGGAGCTGGAGGGCGAGACGGAGGGCAACCTCTGCATCGCCGACAGCTGGCCGGGCCAGATGCGCACGGTGTTCGGCGACCACGAGCGCTTCGTCCAGACCTACTTCTCGACCTTCGCGGGCTACTACTTCACCGGTGACGGTTGCCGCCGCGACGCGGACGGCTATTACTGGATCACCGGCCGCGTCGACGACGTGATCAACGTGTCGGGCCACCGTATGGGCACGGCGGAAGTGGAAAGCGCGCTGGTGGCCCACCCGAAGGTGGCCGAGGCCGCCGTCGTCGGCTACCCGCACGACCTCAAGGGCCAGGGCATCTACGCCTACGTCACGCTCAACGCCGGGGAAAGCCCGACCGAGGAGCTGCGCAAGGAACTGGTGGCCTGGGTGCGCAAGGAGATCGGCCCGATCGCCTCGCCGGACCTGATCCAGTGGTCGCCGGGCCTGCCGAAGACCCGTTCGGGCAAGATCATGCGCCGCATCCTGCGCAAGATCGCCGCGAACGAGCACGACAGCCTGGGCGACACCTCGACGCTGGCCGATCCGACCGTCGTGACCGACCTGATCGAGAACCGCATGAACAACGCCTGATCGTGGCGTTCATCGGAGCCTGTCTACGGACCGGGGGCCTTCGTGGCCCCCGGTTTCGTTTTGGAACTGTTACTTGGGTGTGGAGTCCGATCCGTCGGAGGTGCCGCTGCCGGACTGCGACTTCACGTCTTCGGCGGTGCCGGGCTTCAGGCCGGACTCGCCGCTCGCCGCGTCGGGGACGGAGCCGATGCGGCCTTGCGCGCGGGTTTCCGCTGCGTTCTTCTGCTTGTCGGTTCGGCGCTCGCCCAGCGTCGGGTCCTGGGCGCCGGTCGATTCCATCCAGGCTTCGCCCTGGGACGGCGGGGCGGCGCCGAGGCCACCCTCCATCGTCTTGGCGTCCTGCGCGGCGGCGGCACCGGTCAGGGCGAGGCTGGCGGCCAGCAAGGCGATGGCGCCGGGGACGTAAGACGAGGCCTGGGTCGTCATGGTTCGCTCTCCTCCTTGGTGGGAGGGGCAACAGCGGAGCGAGACGGCGGGTTCCCAAATCATCCTTTGGTGGAGCCGGGTTAGCCCATGCCCGTCCCGTCGCACCAGGGTTGGCGCCGTTCGCCATGATAGGGGCGGGCGAGCCCTGCCGCGATCAGCGCGGCCGACAGGTCGTCACCCCCACCGGTCAGCACGCGGGCGCGCACCCGGCCGCCATATTTGTCGGGCTGAACGTCGAGCAGCCGCACCGGGGCCGCCCCGATCAGGCGGCGCGCGTGGTCGCGGGCGGTCTCCGCCAGTTCCCGCTCATGGGGGCAGCGGGCGCGCATCTCCGGCGCGTCCAGCCCATCCACGCGGACATGGGTTTCCACCACTTGGCCCAGCCAGATGGTCGCGCGCACCAGCAGCGTGTCGCCGTCCAGGACCTCCAGGACCTCCGCCGGGATCGGGCCGGGCAGGGCGGGCGGAGCAGCGTGGGTTGGGCCGGACAGCAACGTGGAGAGAAGCGCCAGCCAGAGCCCGGCGGAGCGGGCCGGGCATGGGGTGAAGGTCTTGGGCGATCCCATGGCACGGCCTTTCCGGGCACCGGTTCGCGAAGCGGCGAACCGGTCACAGAATAGCGCGCGAACAGGAACGCATCAAGCACAACCTAGGTATTCTATCCTGGTTGCGTATGTATTCAATTTCGGAGCAGGGATGTTCAGGCAATCGGTCCTAGCGGTGCTGGATCAGAAGTCCGAGCAGCGGCCCTTGAACTCCCAATCGCCGAAGCGGGTCGGCTCCGGTCCCTGCGGGCCGCCGATCTCGCCGGGCATCTGCTCGGGTCCCTTCGCCCCCTCTCCGGCGTTGGCGTCCGGGGTCCGGGCCTCATCGGTCTTCGTCGCCTCGGAGGCGGGCTTCGCGGCGTCCTGCGGTCCCGGTCCGGTGGTCTTCGTCTCGGTCATGGCCGTCCTCTGGGGTCGGGTGCGGTGCTTGGCCATCTTGAACGATGCCTTCCGCCAAGCCCATATCACCAGACAGGTCCGGCGGAAAGCCCCGCCGGGGCCGTCCTGTCCAACCAACAGTGAAACCATCCAGAAGATCGCCCGGAACATCGTCAAGAGAACACTGCCATGACCAGCTATGTGAAGACCACCATCCTCCTCGCCGGCCTGACCGCCCTGTTCATGGGCATCGGCTATCTGATCGGCGGCAAGGGCGGCATGATGATCGCCTTCGTCATGGCGCTGGGCATGAACCTGTTCAGCTACTGGAACTCCGGCGACATGGTGCTGTCCATGTACGGCGCGCGGGAGGTCGATGCCTACACCGCCCCCGAATATTACGGCATTGTCCAGCAGCTGGCCGAGCGCGCCGGCCTGCCGATGCCGCGCGTCTACATCATGGAGAACGACCAGCCCAACGCCTTCGCCACCGGGCGCAACCCGGAGAACGCCGCGGTCGCCGCCACCACCGGCTTGCTGCGCCTTCTCAGCCCGGAGGAGATCGCCGGCGTCATGGCGCACGAACTGGCCCATGTGAAGAACCGCGACACGCTGATCATGACGATCACCGCGACCATCGCGGGCGCCATCTCCATGATCGCCAACTTCGGCATGTTCTTCGGCGCGTCGCAGGGCAACAGCCAGAACGGGCAGGGCGGCAACCCGCTGGGGCTGATCGGCGGCATCCTGATCGCCATCCTGGCCCCCTTCGCCGCGATGATCGTCCAGATGGCGATCAGCCGCACCCGCGAGTACGAGGCCGACCGCATCGGCGCGGAGATCTGCGGGCGCCCGCTGTGGCTGGCCGACGCGCTGACCCGCATCCACAACTACGCCCACCAGATCCCGAATTACGCAGCGGAATCCAACCCGGCCACGGCGCATCTGTTCATCGCCAACCCGCTGCATGGGCGCAGCCTGGACAGCCTGTTCTCCACCCACCCGAACATGGAGGAACGGGTCCGCCGCCTGCGCGGCATGGCCGGCCCCTCCTTCATGCCGCGCAGCCCCTGGGGCTGAGTTCGCCATGTCCATCGCACGACCGGATGGGCGGTGAAGCCAGGGGCAAGATCGACACGGATTTCACGGATTTGGGCACGGATTTCATGGAGTCCCCGATCCGTGCCTCATTCCAGCCGCACCGGGCCGATCAGCTCCGTGAAATCCGGTTTTGATCCGTGAAATCCGTGTCGATTTTTGCCCGCGTTCGCCGGGCGCTGCGTTCAGGCTGGCTTTTCCGGCCCGGACGGTTCGCGGTTGCACGCCGAAAGACGTACGTCTACCTTCCCTCCGCTTGCCGATTGTGGGGCGCTCAGGGGGAACACCGCATGTCCGACGTCACGAAATACCGCCTCGTCACCCGGTCCGACTTCGACGGGCTGGTCTGCGCCGTGCTCCTGAAGGAGCTGGGCATCCTCGACGAGATCAAGTTCGTGCATCCCAAGGACATGCAGGACGGCAAGGTCGAGATTTCCGACCGCGACATCACCACCAACCTGCCCTATGTGCCCGGCGTCCACCTCGCCTTCGACCACCATCTGTCGGAGACGATCCGCGTCGGCAAGCGCGACAACCACGTCATCGAGGCTGACGCCCCCTCCGCCGCCCGCGTCGTCTACAATTACTACGGCGGCAAGGAGCGCTTCCCGACCATCTCCGACGCGATGATGGCCGCGGTCGATCAGGCCGACTCCGCCCAATACGGCATCGAAGACATCCTGAAGCCGCAGGGCTGGGCCCTGCTGAACTTCATCATGGACGCGCGCACCGGCCTCGGCCGCTTCCGCGATTTCCGCATCTCCAACTATCAGCTCATGATGGAGCTGATCGACTATTGCCGCAGCCATGGCATCGACGAGATCCTCGCCCTGCCCGACGTGAAGGAGCGGGTGGACCTCTACACCGAGCACGAGGCGAAGTTCTCCGACCAGCTCGCCCGCTGCAGCACGATCCGCGGCAACGTCGTGGTCGTCGACCTGCGGCGGGAGGAGACCATCTACGCCGGCAACCGCTTCATGATCTACGCCATGTACCCGGAATCGAATGTGTCGATCCACGTGCTGTGGGGTCTGAAGCAGCAGAACACGGTTCTGGCCTGCGGCAAGTCGATCATCAACCGCAGCTCCAAGACCAACATCGGTCCGCTGATGCTGGAGTATGGCGGTGGCGGGCACGAGGCGGCGGGCACCTGCCAGGTGGACAACGACAAGGCCGAGGCGGTGCTGGAGGAGATCGTCGGGCGCATGCGCGCCGACGGCTGACAGGGATCGTGCCGGATCTGTTTCTCGACAAGACCCCGCTGTTCGAGGCGGGGTGGCTGAGCGTTTCCGTCGCCACCAGCCGGGATGACGTGCTGCTGTGCCTCGCCGAGGCGGAGCGCCGCGCCGAGGCGGGGCTGGAGCGACTCGGGCAGACTCTGACGCAGGGCGTTGCCGCGGCGGACCACGACCGGCGCATCGACGCCCTGCTGGCGCTGGAGACGCTCGGCATCCCGGCGTCCGGCACGGCGGCGGACGGGGCGGTGGAGCGCGTCATGATGGAGGTCGGCTTCCGCAAGCGCGACCTGATGCCCCGCTTCCACGAGCTTGCCGAGCACTGCCGCGCCGTCCATCGTCGCGCGCTGGCGGTCGCGCGGGACGCCCGCTGGGCGCTGATGCTGGAGCGCGCCGCCGCCGACCCCGGCGGGCCGTCCAGCCCCATCCAGGGAACCGGGACCCGCTACGTCAAGAGCGACCGCTACGACGCCCGCGCCGCGCGCAGCCTGCCGCCGGACGACCGCGTGCGCGCCGACCGTTTCCTCAAGCGGCTGGGCGAGGACCCGGTGCCGCCGGAGCTGGAGCTGAGCCCGCTGGAGGGGACGGCGCTGTGGGGGATGAAGGCGGGCAACGGCAACCGCTTCATCCTGCGCCGGGGCGAGTTGCGCGGCGTCGTCTGCTTCGTCGTCGAGGACGTCGGCCCCTATCCCGACCACGAGGGCGGACGGCGCGGCGCCCTGGCCCGCTGAGGGGCCCTGCCGAACGGCGTCCGATTCCGCTCGGCCGCGTGCAGCGGCTACTCGACACCCGCGGCCCGGCGCGCTACATCCAGCGGCATGTCCGACGCCTCCCTTGCCGCGCGCTCCGCCGCGCTCGACCTGCTGCGCGATGTGCTGCGCAAGTCCATTCCCTTCGACGATGCGTTCGACGCGCATCCGGAGTTGCGCGCGCTCGACCCGCGCGACCGCGGCTTCGTGCGGCTGCTGACCGCCACGGTGCTGCGCCGGCTCGGCCAGATCGACGCGCTGATCCAGGGCAGCCTCGCCAAGCCGGGCCTGCCCAAGGCCACCGTTCACGACATCCTGCGGCTGGGCGCGGCCCAGCTCGTCTTCCTCGGCACGCCCGCCCACGCCGCCGTCGACACGGCGGTCGAGCTGGCCGCGGCCAGGGGGGCTGAACCTTACAAGGGCCTGATCAACGCCGTCCTGCGCCGCATCGGGCGCGAGGGGACGGAGCTGGCCGCCCAGCAGGACGCCGGGCGCCTGAACACGCCGGACTGGCTGTGGCTCGCCTGGCGACAGGCCTACGGCATCGGCCGCACCCGCGGCATCGTCGAGGCGCACCTGCACGAGGCGCCGCTGGACATCACCGTCAAGGCCGACCCCGCGTTGTGGGCGGAGCGGCTGGAGGCCAGGCTGCTGCCCACCGGCACGCTGCGCCGCGCCGCCGGCGGCAACCTCACCGAGCTGCCGGGCTTCGCCGAGGGGGCTTGGTGGGTGCAGGACCTCGCCGCCTCGCTGCCGGCCAAGCTGTTCGGCGATCTGGCGGGCAAGCGCGTCTACGACCTGTGCGCGGCGCCCGGCGGCAAGACCGCCCAGCTCGTCGCGCAGGGCGCTGAGGTGACGGCGGTCGACCGCTCTGCCAAGCGGCTGGAGCGGGTGCGGGATAACCTGACCCGCCTGAACCTGTCGGCGGAGGTGCTGGCGACCGACGCCGCCACCTGGACCCCGGACCAGCCCGCCGACGCGGTGCTGCTCGACGCCCCCTGCTCGGCCACCGGGGCGATCCGCCGCCATCCCGACATCCTGCGCGTCAAGACGCCGGAGGACATCGGCAAGCTGGCCAAGGCGCAGAGCCGCCTGCTGGCCCACGCCGTCGATCTGGTGAAGCCGGGCGGAACGCTGGTCTACTGCACCTGTTCCATCCAGCCGGAGGAGGGCGAGGCGCAGATCGACCGCATCCTGGCCCGCGACAAGCGGGTCGAGCGGCTGCCCATCACACCGGTTGATCTGGGTGGCGGCCATGCGGGGGATGGCAATTTGGCCGAGTTGCTCAACGAGCGCGGTGAGGTACGATCCCTGCCGGGCATGCTCGGGGACCTCGGCGGGATCGACGGGTTCTTCGTGGCAAGGCTGCGACGGTTGCACGATTAGGGCACCACCGGCTTGCGGGGGTCGAGGCGAATTTGATACGACAACAGGATGCATCCCCCCGATCGCCCGAATGCCTTCAGCGAAGCGCCGGCCATCGCCTCCCCCTGCCGTGTGACGGGGTGAGCCGATGAGCGCCGGGCGTGGGAAAATGGGCCGCTTGCGGGACGGCGTCGCGCAGATCGCCTTCGGCAACCCGATCTACAAGCTGACGTTGGGCGGTCGCGCGCCGACCGCCCTGTCCGCCGTGCCGCCGGACCCCTGGCCGGGCGACGCCGGCGAAGGTTCGGCGATCCTGGCCGGCGTCTTCCGTTTCGGCGGGCAGGCGGCGGCGGCGGACGCCCACGGCGCGCCGAACTGGCGGGCGGGTGGCGCCGTCTGGCAGGACGCCCTGCACGGCTTCGACTGGCTGCGCGACCTGCGGGCGGTCGGCGGCGACACGGCGCGGCGGCGCGCCCGCGCGCTGGTGCTGTCCTGGCTGGACCACAACGGAAGCTGGAACGCCCAGACCTGGGCGCCGGAGGTGCTGGGCTCCCGCATCGCCGCCTGGATCGGCCTGCACGACTTCTACTGCGCCTCCGCCGACGACGAGTTCCGCGCCGCGGTCTTCGACAGCCTCGCCCGGCAGGTCAAGCATCTGACCCGCGTGGTGCCCGGCGCGCTGGACGGCAAGGCGCTGGTCACCGCGGCCAAGGGCCTCGTCTATGGCGGATTCTGCCTGCCGGAGCACGAGCGGGTCGGGCAGGACGCGCTGAAGCTGCTGGAGCGGGAACTGCCGCGCCAGATCCTGCCGGACGGCGGCCATGTCGAGCGCTGCCCCTCGGTGCAGCTGCGCATCCTGCGCGACCTGATCGACATGCGGTCGGTCCTGCGCACCGCCCGCGCCGACGTGCCGGAGGCGCTGCAGCACGCCATCGACCGCATGACCCCGGCCCTGCGCTTCTTCCGCCACGGCGACGGCGGCCTCGCCCTGTTCAACGGCGGGCGGGAGGAGGACGCGGCGCTGGTCGACACGGTGCTGGCCCAGGCCGACGCCCGCGGGCGCCCGCTGAAGAGCGCGCCGCACACCGGCTTCGAGCGGCTGATCGCCGGGCGGACCATGGTGCTGATGGACACCGGCGTGCCGCCGGTCACCGGGCTGGACGCCACCGCCCACGCCGGCACCCTGTCGCTGGAGATGTCGGTCGGCAAGGAGCGGCTGATCGTCAATTGCGGCGCCCACCCGGTGAAGACCGGCCCCTGGCGCGCCGCGCTGGCCGGCACCGCCGCCCATTCCACCGTCGTGCTGGCCGAGACCAACTCGTCGGAGGTGATGGAGCAGGGCGGGCTGGGCCGCCGCCCCTCCCATGTCGGCTGCGAGCGGCAGGAGAACGACGGGGCGGTGCTGGTCGTCGCCACCCACAACGGCTACAGCCGCAACTTCGGCTATCTGCACCGCCGCCGCGTCTATCTGGCGGAGAACGGCGAGGACCTGCGCGGCGAGGACATGCTGGAGCCGGTGATCGGCGCCACGCCGGAGCCGCGGCCCTTCACCATCCGCTTCCACCTGCACCCCGCGGTCCAGGCGAGCCTCGTCCAGGGCGGGCAGGTGCAGCTGAAGCTGCCGAGCGGCGCCGCCTGGCGGCTGCGCGCGTCGGGCGGCACGCTGGAGCTGGAGGAGAGCATTTATCTGGGCAGCGGCGACGAGCCGCGGCGGACCACCCAGATCGCCGTCTCCGGACATACCGGCCCCGCCATCAAGACGGTGAAATGGGCCTTGCGCCGCGAGCGCAAGGGGGGGTAAACCGCGCGCATCCGCGGCGGACAGGCCGTGGGAATACGGATCGGTGCCTGTTTCGAGAGTCTGTGGAGTGTTCGCCCTGCGACCGTGACCCCCGCCCAGGCGGGGGTGGCGAAGCGGGGTGTTTCGCTTTTCCGGCTTTCCGGGTCCCGTCTTCCCATGCCCCGTTTTCTCAGGCCCTGTCCGCCGCAGCCGGTTCCATGACAGCCAGGATGCCCCGATGAGCCCGCCGAACGTCGCCCACTCGCCCGCCCCCGATCTCGTCCGCATCACGCGCGCGCTGATCTCCGTGTCCGACAAGACGGGCCTTGTCGCGCTCGGCCAGGCGCTGGCGGCCAAGGGCGTGGAGATCCTGTCCACCGGCGGCTCCGCCCAGCGGCTGGCCGAGGCCGGCATCCCGGTGAAGGAGGTCTCCGACCACACCGGCTTCCCGGAAATCATGGACGGGCGCGTCAAGACGCTGCACCCGCGCGTGCATGGCGGCATCCTGGCCCGCCGCGACATCCACGCCGAGGCGATGACCACCCACGACATCCCGCCGATCGACCTCGTGGTGGTGAACCTCTATCCGTTCGAGGCGACGGTGTCGAAGGGCGCCGACTACGCCAACTGCGTGGAGAACATCGACATCGGCGGCCCGGCGATGATCCGTGCCGCGGCCAAGAACCATGACTTCGTCACCGTCGTCACCGATCCCGAGGATTACGAGGCGGTCCTGGACGAGCTGGCGACCCATGACGGCGCCGTCACGCTGAAGCTCCGCCGCACGCTGGCCCAGCGCGCCTACGCCCGCACGGCCTCCTACGACGCGGCCATCTCCTCCTGGCTGGCCGGCCAGCTCGGCGAGACCTTCCCGCCGCGCACCACCCTGTCGGGCAAGCTCAGCCAGACCCTGCGCTACGGCGAGAACCCGCACCAGCAGGCGGCCTTCTACGTCACCGGCGAGCAGCGTCCGGGTGTGGCGACGGCGATCCAGCTCCAGGGCAAGGAGCTGTCCTACAACAACCTGAACGACACCGACGCCGCCTTCGAGCTGGTCGCCGAGTTCGAGCGCCCGGCCGTCGCCATCATCAAGCACGCCAACCCCTGCGGCGTGGCCGAGGGGGCGAACCTGCTCGACGCCTACAAGCAGGCCCTGCTGTGCGACCCGGTCAGCGCCTTCGGCGGCATCATCGCCGTCAACCGTCCGCTGGACGCCGCCACGGCCGAGGAGATCGCCAAGCTGTTCGCCGAGGTGGTGATCGCCCCGGACGCCGACGACGCGGCCCGCGCCCTGCTCGCCACCAAGAAGAACCTGCGCGTCCTGCTGACCAAGGACGTGCCGAACCCGGCCGAGCCGGGGATGATGGTGAAGCAGCTCTCCGGCGGCTTCCTCCTCCAGAACCGCGACAACGGCCGCATCACGCTCGACGACCTCAAGGTGGTGACCAAGCGCGCCCCGACCGAACAGGAACTGGCCGACCTGCTCTTCGCCTTCCGCGTCGCCAAGCATGTGAAGTCGAACGCCATCGTCTATGCGAAGAACGGCGCCACGGTGGGCGTCGGCGCCGGCCAGATGAGCCGCGTCGACTCGGCGCGCATCGCCGCCATCAAGTCGGCGGAGGCCGCCAAGACCGCCGGTCTGAGCGAGCCGCTGACCAAAGGCTCGGTGGTCGCCTCGGACGCCTTCTTCCCCTTCGCGGACGGTCTGCTGGCCGCGGCGGAAGCCGGCGTGACGGCGGTGATCCAGCCCGGCGGCTCGATCCGCGACAACGACGTCATCGCCGCCGCCGATGAGAAGGGTCTGGCGATGGTGCTGACCGGGATGCGCCACTTCCGGCACTGAGCATCCGCGTTCGCGAGCTCTTGCCCCCTCCCTAACCCTCCCCCGCCTTCGGCGAGGGAGGGGACCAACCCCCTCCACCGCGGAGCGGGGGAGGGCCGGGGAGGGGGCAATGCACTTTCTACCCCCGCCGCGCCCCCATCAGCCGCGCCAGCAGGGCGGCGGCTTCGGCTTGGGGATTCCCGTCCGCAGCGTCGTCCGGCTTCAGGCGCCCGGTCGCCGCCATGGCGATCAGCATCGCCGGATGCAACGCCGGGTGATGCCCCGGCTGATGTGCCGCCGAATCGTTTTCCCCACGCGCCGCGGCTTGGTCGCGGGCCAGCGCCTCGTTGATGTGGGCGAAGGCCTCAATGTCCTTGATGTGCAACATGTCCGTTCCGCCCTCCGCGCAAAATTCGTTGTGCGTCGCAGCAAAAGGCAAGTTAGCAGCTTCCGCTGGGTGAATCCGCCGTCATGCCGCGGCGGACTGTCGCACCGTATTCGCATCGCCCGGTGCCGGCTCCCGAACCGCCAGCATAAGCCCAAAACCGATGACGAAGAAAGCCACAACGCTCGCCATGCCGGCCCGCTGGCTCTCGAACAGCGCGGTCGCCAGCCCGAAGGCGAGCGGCCCGACGAAGCCGGCCATGCGGCCGGTCAGGCTGTAGAGCCCGAACATCTCCCCCACCATGCCCGGCGGGGCCAGCCGCGCCATCATCGACCGCCCGGCCGCCTGCGCCGGCCCGAAGAAGGCGCCCAGCCCCAGGGCCAGCACCCAGAACCACGCCTTCTCCGTCGCCAGCAGCAGCGGCACGCCGAAGGCGGTCAGGCCGATCAGGCTGACCAGGATGGTCGGCTTGGCCCCCATCCGGTCGTCCACCCAGGCGAAGCCGATGGCCCCGACGCCGGCCACCACGTTCAGCGCGATGGCGAAGAGCAGGATCTCCTCGAAGCTCATGCCGAAGGCGTGGGCGGCGAAGATGCCGCCGAAGGCGGTGATGGTGTTGATGCCGTCGCGGTAGATCGCGCTGGCGATCAGGAAGCGCAGCGTGTTGCGGTATTTGCGCGTCTCCGCCAGCGTCCGGCGCAGCGTCGTCATGCCCTCCCGCGCCGCCTGACGGATGCCGAGACCGGTCGCCGGCACGTCCGGCACGAACAGGAAGAAGGGCAGGGCGAACAACCCGTACCAGGCGGCCGCCAGCAGGGCGGTGGCGCGCACCGGCGCCTGCTCCGCGGTGTCGAGCAGGCCGAACAGCGGGGCGGGCGACTTCACGAAGACGAACAGGGCGACCACCAGACAGGCCAGCCCGCCGAAATAGCCGATGCCCCAACCCCAGCCGGAAATCCGCCCGAGCATCCGCGGCGGCGCCAGCGCGGTCAGGCTGGCGTTGTAGAAGACGTTCGCCAGTTCGAAGGCGACGGTGCCGATGACCACGCAGTCCAGGGCGAACAAAGCGTGGGACGGGTCGGGCTTCACCCACCAGAGCGCGGCGCAGAAGACCACGGTCAGGCCGGTGAACAGCGCCATCCACGGCTTGCGCCGCCCCGTCCGGTCGGCCACCGCGCCCAGCACGGGGCTGAGCAGGGCGATCAGCAGCCCGGCGACGGTCAGCGCGGCGCTCCAGCGCGAGGCGCCCGCCACCTCGTCCCCGACCACGCCGCGGGCGAAATAAACCGAGAAGATGAAGGTCGTGATGATGGTGTTGTACGACGAGTTCGCCCAGTCGTAGAGGCACCAGGACGCGATGGCACGGCGGCTCGGCGCCTCGGCGGTGTGGGGCATGCTGAAGGATCGGCCGTCTGTTGTCCGGGATGGCCCACTCTAGGCAAAGCGGCCGGGAATGCCAACCCGGGGGCGGGGCTACGCCGGTTTGGCGGAGTCCGCCACCGGCGTGGTGGCTTTCGCCAGCGCCACGCCCTGGGCGATGCCTTGCGCCATGTTTTGGGCGACGGTGGTGTCCAGTCGGGACTCGAAGCCCTTGAACCACGCCTGTGTCTTCAACGCGTCCGGTGTCTTAAGGATGTGCCGCAGCGGGTCGGACTGCGACCGGTCCATCGCCTGCTTGATCAGGGTCGCGAGCGGGTTGTCGCTGTCGAGCTTTTCCGGTTCATCGCCCTTCTCCCTCGTGTGGATTTCGTAGGACACCTGCGCCGACGCCCGTCGTGTCGCCCATTCGGTCGAGGTCTTCTCCTCGGGGCCGACGGCGTCCAGGAAGGTGAGGTTCGCCTTCATCCTTGCGGCCTCGTCGCCGCGGAACGGATCGGTGAAGCTGGCCTCCTGGCTGATCGGGCCGTTGTAGAGGCCCATGGCCAGACCCTCCTGCTGCGCCATGATCGATTGGGCGATGTCCTGCTCCTGCTTGGAGAAGTTACCGCCGGCGTTGCTGCGGACCGCTTCCAGCGAGCGGCGGTCGAGATCGCCCATCAGGGAGTACCAGTCCCGGCCCTCGAAGCTGTCGAAGTCGAAGGGCTTGCCGCTCGCCTTCATGGCCGCGTACTGCGCGTCCATGCGGGTGCGGGCGTCCTTGGCGATGGCCGGCCCGCTCAACCCCGCCGAACTGGACACCGCCCCCGGATCGGACACCGCCTTGGCCAGCGCCGTGGCGTTCTTGCCGTCACGCGTCGGGAAATAGGCTGCGTAGGGACCGGCGGACGTGCCGTTTCCGGTCTTGCCGGCCTTGGACGCGGTGGTGGTCGCCATGAAGGCCTGGGCTTCGACCGACAGGGTGACGAAGACGGCCGAGCCGCCGGAGGCCGACGCCGCCTGACCGGCGGCGGTCTGCGACGGGGCTCCCTTGTCGGCGCCCAGCACGGTCAGAGCCGCCTTGAGGCTGAAACCGAGGCTGAGGCCGGAGGCCGGCGCGTTCGACGGGTTGATCGACATGAGGCCCTCCCGACCATCCAGGCGGGCACTTTGGTCGCTGCCGCCATTCGTTGACGGCAGCGTAACGCTTTCAGGCGGGAGTTGTCAAAATTGCGAGGTTTTATTCGGTATGGCGAATGGCCGCGGGCGAATTGGGCGGCGCGGGTTCGTCGAGGTGAACCGGAACGACGTCGATGGTGGGTCGACGTTCGTCCAGGCGTGTGTCGATCCTCGCGCGCAGATCCATCATCTGCGCCTGGATCGCCTCGATCTCCGCCTTCTGCCGCTCCAGGTCGGACAGGTCGGGCAAGGGGGGAGAGAGGGCGGTGGCGCTGTGGTCGGGCGTCTTGTCGGTGCTCATGGATCCTCTCCGGTTCGGCGTCGGTCGGCTGGCGGGAAACCCCGAAGGCACGCGTCCGCTCAGCCGCCCACGCCGAACGAAATCTGGTTGTTGTCGTAGCGGGCGACGATGGTCAGCCGATCGCCGGGGCGCACCCGGATCGGTGTCTCCAGATAGGTCATCGCCTGCTTCCAGTGATTCGTCCGCGCCCGGCTTTCGGAGCGGTAGACGACCTCCTCGTCCATCTGCAGGTCGAACCAGAAGGCGACGCCGTGGCAGGTGCCCTCCGCCGTGATCTCCACGGCGATCTCGCGGCCGCCCTCCTCGGGCATGTTGCGGGTGAAGTCGAAGTCGAGCGCGGTGAAGGCGGCCGACAGCGGCGTGTGGGTTTCGGCGCCGAGGTCGATCTGCTGGTAGCCGGGGGAGCGGAACACGTCGAACGCCGACATGTCGAAGCCGCCGATGGTCTTCACCGGGTTGATGCGGGCCAGCTCTGGCGTTTCCACCAGCATGGCGTAGACGGTCGAGGCGCGCGGGATGATCGCGCCGCCCGGCTTCACCAGATGGGTGCGCGCGTGCTGAAGGACCGACAGCATGCGCGGCGCCAGCATGCCGATGTTGATGAGTTCCGACACGAAGACGTCGGCCTTCTCCGGCAGGTCGCCGCCCTCGCCCACCGACAGGCGGGTGGACAGCTTCGGCACCACGTCGATGCGGTCGGCGTAGCCGTTGTTGGCGACGGTCTCGCGGGCGATGCGGGCGAGGATCGGGTTCACCTCGCAGGTCACCACCTTCCGTGCCCCGGCGCGCGCCGCCATCATGGCGACGATGCCCGAGCCGGTGCCGATCTCCAGGACCAGCGAGTCCGGGGTCACCGCGCGCTTCAGCGCCGCCTCGTAGGCGTCGTTGCGCTCGAAGTCGTTGATCATCGGCAGGTGCCAGCCGGGGACGGCGTTGGAATGGATCAGCCGGCGGGTGAACTGCACCAGCGGGTGGTCCGGCGCGATGGCGCGGGCGGCCTCGATGGCCTCCACCGCCTCGTTGGCGCGGTCGAGGCTCTGCAGCGTGTGGGCGAGGCCGACATGGGCGGGGACGAAGCGGGGCGCCGCCGCGATCACCACGCGGAACGCCTCCTCGGCCTCCTCCAGAGCGCCGCGGGTGCTCAGCGCCTCGGCGAGGTTGTAGCGGGCCTCCAGATACTCCGGCGCGCGTTCCAGGGCGGCGCGGAAGGCGGCCTCCGCCTCGTCCAGCCGGCCCAGCTCGCGCAAGGTGGTGCCCAGGAAATTGTGCATCTCCGGCGCGTCGCCGCGCAGGGCCAGGGCGGCGCGGAAAGCGCCTTCGGCGTCCTCCAGCCGGCCCAGCGCCTTCAGCGCGTTGCCCAGGTTGCCGTGAAGCTCCGGCAGGCGGTCGTTGAGGGCGATGCCGGCGCGGAACGCCGCCTCAGCCTCCGCCGCGCGGCCGAGCTGGAAGAGCAGGCTGCCGCGGCTGTTGTGGAAGGACGGGTCATTGCCGTCCTCGGCGATGGCGTGCGTGAAGAGGTCGAGCGCGCCGTCGGGATGGCCGGTGTGGGCGGCGACGACGCCCAGCAGGTGCAGGGCCTGCGCGTTGTGCGGGTCGGTCGCCAGGATCGCCCGGCAGGCCGCCTCCGCCCCACCCAGATCGTTCGTCCGCAGCAGGCGGATGGCGTCGTTCAGGGTCGGCTGGGGGTCGGTCATCGCGGCGGGCTCCGGTTGGGCGGACATTCCTTGGAATGGCCGCACCATAGCCGGAAAGCGGGCGGGACGCATGGGGAAACCCTCGTCCGGACCCGCCCGAAGGGAGCCGGACGAGGGGTTTGAAGCTGATTACCCCGCCGTCAGGCCGCGAAGCTGCCGGTTCGCCACCGCCAGCATCGACAGGTCGACGTTGGGCTGGGTGCGCAGCTCGGACAGGAGCTGTTCCACCCGCTCCACCACCGGCCGGCGGTGGGCGATCCAGGCCTCCACCGGGGCGTCCGCGGGAAGCTGGTCCACCGCCTCCAGCACGCGGGTGGTCAGCGCGGTCTGGTGGGCGAACAGGTCGTCCACCAGGGCGGCCACCGCCTGCTTCTGCCAATGGTTCTCCGCCTTCGCCGCGGCGGCCTTGTCGCGCAGCCACTCCAGGCCGAAGCGGCGGCCCAGCATGAAGTAGACCGCGGCGACGTCCGCGACCCCGCGCCCGGTGCGCCCGGCGATGCGAACGAGGTCGGGGGCGGCGGCCAGAACCGGCAGCGCCGCCATGCGGCGGGCCAGCTCGGCGGGGACACCCTGCTCCTGGTAGGAGGCGACGCGGGCGGTCAGGCGGGCCGTCTCCTCGGCGTCCAGCACGTTGTCGAGACCGGTGAGAAGCGTCTCGATGCCGGGCCGGAAGGCCTCCGTCTCGCGGGCGATGTCCAGCGGCTGCTGGCAGCTCGCCAGGAACCAGGCGGCGGCGCGCTCCATGTGGCGGACCGTCTCCAGGATCATGCTGGTCTGGAGCGCGGCGGGAACCACGTTGTCGAGGTCCTCGATCCCCGTCCACAGAGAGCGCAGGCCGAAGGCGTCGCGCACGATGGTGTAGGCGCGGGCGACGTCCCCCGG
Source organism: Azospirillum brasilense (assembly GCF_007827815.1). GTDB lineage: Bacteria > Pseudomonadota > Alphaproteobacteria > Azospirillales > Azospirillaceae > Azospirillum > Azospirillum brasilense_C. The sequence goes on along the minus strand of NZ_VITH01000004.1, from coordinate 383,731 downwards.
CCCCATCCCGGTCTTCTCCATCATCTCCTTGACGAAGGTCGGGCCGGTGCGGTTGACGAGGCTGTTGGTGACGCTGGTCGCAATGATCTCCCGCCGCAGCCGGTGCCGTCCCACCGCGTCCGCGTGGGCCTTGCGCAGCGGCTTGGGGAAGTAGCGGGTGAGGTCGTCGGCCATGAAGGGATCGTCCGGCAGGTCCGACGCCAGCAGATCGTCGTAGAGCGTGATCTTGGCGTAGGCCAGCAGCACGGCCAGCTCGGGCCGGGTCAGCCCCTCGCGGTTGGCCATGCGGGCGGACAGCTCCTCCTCGTCGGGCAGATACTCGATGGCGCGGTTGAGCCGGCCCGCCTTCTCCAGCGAGCGGATCAGCCGGGCCTGCGCCTCCAGCGCGTCGGGACCCTGGGCGCGGGCGACGGTCAGCGCCTGGCTCTGCAGATAGTTGTCGGCCAGTACCAGGCCGGCCACCTCGTCGGTCATGGCGGCGAGCAGCTGGTCGCGCTGCTTCAGCGTCATGTCGCCGCGGACGACCACGTCGTTCAGCAGGATCTTGATGTTCACCTCATGGTCGGAGGTGTCGACGCCCGCCGAATTGTCGATGGCGTCGGTGTTCAGCCGCACCCCGTGCTGCGCCGCCTCGATGCGGCCGCGCTGGGTGACGCCCAGGTTGGCGCCCTCGCCGATCACCTTGGCCCGCAGGTCGCGCCCGTCGATGCGCAGCGCGTCGTTGGCCTTGTCGCCGACCTCGGCGTTGGTCTCCTCCGCCGCCTTCAGGTAGGTGCCGATGCCGCCGAACCACAGCAGGTCCACCTCGGCCTTCAGCAGGGTCTGCATCAGCTCCAGCGGGGTGACGTGGTCCTTGGCGATGCCGAAGCGCTGGCGGATTTCCGGGGTCAGCTCCAGCGACTTGGCCGAGCGGTCGAAGACGCGGCCGCCCGCGGACAGCAGCGACGCGTCGTAGTCCGCCCAGGAGGAGCGCGGCAGGTCGAACAGGCGCTGCCGCTCCTCCCAGCTCCGCGCGGCGTCGGGGTCGGGGTCGATGAAGATGTGGCGGTGGTCGAAGGCGGCGAGCAGGCGGATGTGCTTCGACAGCAGCATGCCGTTGCCGAACACGTCGCCCGACATGTCGCCGACGCCGACGACGGTGAAGTCCTGCGTCTGGGTGTCGTGCCCCAGCTCGCGGAAATGGCGCTTCACCGATTCCCAGGCGCCGCGGGCGGTGATGCCCATCTTCTTGTGGTCGTAGCCGGCGGAGCCGCCCGACGCGAAGGCGTCGCCCAGCCAGAAGCCGTGGTCCACCGACACCGAATTGGCGATGTCGGAGAAGGTCGCCGTGCCCTTGTCGGCGGCGACCACCAGATAGGGATCGTCCCCGTCGTGGCGCACCACTTCGGGCGGCGGCACCACCGCGCCCCCGGCGTCGAGGTTGTCGGTGATGTCGAGCAGGCCGCGCATCAGCGTCTTGTAGCACTCGATGCCTTCGGCAAGCTGAGCCTCGCGCCCGGCGGACGGCGGCGGCGGGCGCTTGACCACGAAGCCGCCCTTGGAGCCGACCGGGACGATGACCGTGTTCTTGACCATCTGCGCCTTCATCAGCCCGAGGATCTCCGTGCGGAAATCCTCGCGGCGGTCGGACCAGCGGATGCCGCCGCGCGCCACCTTGCCGCCGCGCAGATGGACGCCCTCCATCCGCGGGCTGTAGACGAACACCTCGACCATCGGGCGGGGCAGCGGCAGGTCGTCGATGTGGCGGCTGTCGATCTTGAAGGAGAGGTAGGTCTTGGGCCGCCCGTCCGCGCCGGTCTGATAGGCGTTGGTGCGCAGCGTGTTGCACAGCAGGTTGAGGAAGCGCCGCAGGATGCGGTCCTCGTCGAGGTTCTTCACCCCGTCGAGCGCGCGTTCGATCTCCGCGGCCAGCCCCGGATCGTTCTGCGAACGGCGGGCCGGGTCGAAGCGGCTGTGGAACAGGGCGACCAGCTTGCGCGCGATGGCCGGATGGCCGGCCAGCGTGCTTTCCACCACGTCCTGCCCGTAGGGGATGCGGGCCTGGCGCAGATACTTGGCGTAGGCGCGCAGCACCGTCACCTCCCGCGCGGTCAGGCCGGCGCGAAGGACGAGGCGGTTGAAGCCGTCATCCTCCATCCGGCCGTCCCAGACGGCGGCGAGGGCGTCCTGGAACTTCTCCTTCACCATCGCGCAGTCGATGGGCAGCCCGTTCTGCGAGCGCGCGGTGAAGTCGTGGATCCACACCGGGGCGGCGTGGCCGGCGATGGCGATCTCGAAGGGTGCCTCGGTGATCACCTTCAGGTCCATGTGCTCCAGCATGGGCAGCACGTCGGACAGCGGCACCGGTCGGCCTTCGTGGTAGATCTTGACGTGCAGCTCGTCCCCTTCGGCCTCCAGCGGGCGGTAGAGGTTGATGCCCAGCGTGCCCTGGGCCGTCGCCTTCTCGATCCGCTCGATGTCGAAGACCGCGGCCTCGGCGTTGAACTCCTCGCGGTAGGCGGTGGGGAAGGCGTCGGCGTAGCGGCGGAACAGGGTGCGCCCCTGCTCCTCGCCGTGAGTCTCGACCAGCGCGTCGCGCAGATGGTCGTCCCAGCCGCGCGACGCCTGGACCAGCCGCGCCTCCAGATCGGTGGCGTCGACGGCGGGCACGCGGCCCGGCTCGGTCCGGATGATGAAATGCAGGCGGGCCAGCACGCTTTCGGTGAGCTGCGTGGTGAAGCCGGTGCAGGTGCCGTCGTAGGCGGCCTCCAGGATGGACTGGATGCGCCGGCGCAGCGTGGTGTCGTAGCGGTCGCGCGGCACGTAGACGAGGCAGGAGGCGAAGCGCTCGAACGGGTCCTTGCGCACGAACAGAGCCAGCCGCTGGCGTTCCTGCAGGTGCAGGATGCCGACGGCGATGTCCAGCAGCTCCGGCACCTGGATCTGGAACAGCTCGTCGCGCGGGTAGGTCTCCAGGATGTGCAGAAGCGCCTTGCCGTCATGGCCCTGCGGGTCGAAGCCGGCGAGATCCATCACCTCGGCGACCTTGCGGCGCAGGTAGGGGATCTCGCGCGGGCTGCGGTTGTAGGCGACGGAGGTGAAGAGGCCGGCGACCAGCCGCTCGCCGATGATCCGCCCCTCGGCGTCGAAGCGCTTGATGAGGAAGGCGTCCATCGGCACCGCGCGGTGCACGGGGGAGGGGCGGTTGCCCTTGGTCACCATCAGGACGCGCGGGTTGCGCAGGAAGTCGCGCACGTCGGGCGGCAGGGTGGCGTAGTTGCGCAGCCCGTCGAAGACGGTGACGGAGTCGTCGCGCAGGATGCCCAGGCCGCTGCCGGCGACCAGCCCCAGCGAGGAATCCGCCCCGTCGGCGCCGCTCTCGAAGCGGTATTCGCGGTAGCCGAGGAAGGTGAAGTGGTCGTCGTCGGCCCAGGACAGGAAGGCCTTGGCCTCGTCCACCTCGTCGTCGGGGATGATGGCCGGGACGGCGGCGCGGGCGCAGTCGGCCTCCAGGATGGCGGCGCGCACCTGCTGGCGCATGGCCCGCCAGTCGGCGACGGCGGCGCGCACGTCGGCCAGCACGCGCTCCAGCCCCTCGCGGGCCTGATCCAGCGCGGCGGCGCCGGTGACGGCGCCGACCTCGACATGCATGAAGGATTCGGGGGCGGCGTCGGTGGGGGCCGCCGCGGGTTCGTACAGCTCCACCAGCTGGCCGTCGGCGTCGCGCTTGACCCGCACCACGGGGTGGATGACCAGATGGACGGTCATCCCCTGGCGGTTCAGCTCCGCGGTCACCGAGTCGACGAGGAAGGGCATGTCGTCGTTGACGATCTCCACCACCGTGCGGTGGGATTGCCAGCCATGCTCCTCGACCCGGGGGTTGTAGACGCGGACTTTGGCGCGGTCCGTCGCCTCGCGCTGCTGGCCCCATTGCCACATGGCCAGCGCGGCGCCGTAGAGCTGCTCGGCCGGAGCCTGGATGATGTCGTCGGGCGGGACGTTGTCGTAGAACTGCCGTACGAAGCGCTCCGCCGGTGCCGCGCGGCTGCGGCCCAGCCGCTCGCGAACCTGCCGCACGACCTCCTCGGTCAGCTCGTCCTTGAGCTGTTCGGCCCTGAGAGCCATCGCTCCAATCCTTCCCTGATTTTTTGCGGCGGTTGGCCGCCGTTGTAGGGAGAGGGTAGCCGATTTGCCGCGACAGGCAACAGGCGGAGGGGCGTAACCGGAAGAGGCGGTTAGTACGGAGCGGCCCTTCGTGTCCAAATCGATGAAAGTTGAATGAGTCAGGGAGTGGGCGTATTTTTCATGCCGTCGCGCTTCCCGAGCGCAACCATCGAGACGATCATGCCCAGCGACGACGCCCGCCCGCCGGAGGCCACCCCGGTTCCGCCCGCCAAGCCCCGCCTGCACGTCCTCGTGGTCGATCCCGACCCGGCGCTGGCCGGGCTGACGCGCGCCGCGCTCGACGGCTTCGCGCTGGACGGGGCGCCGGTGACGGTGCTGACCGCCGCCACCGCCGCCGAGGCGCGCGAGGCGCTGTACCGCAACCCCAGCACCGCCGCCGTCCTGCTGGAGCCGGTGCTGGACCCCGCGGCGGATGGGGTGCCGGAAGGGCTCGGCCTCATCGACCACATCCGCAAGGATCTCGGGAACAGCCGGGTCCGCATCCTGGTCTGCACCGCCCACCCCGGGCGGGCGCCGGAGGAGGAGGTGGTGGAGGGCCACGACGTCAGCGACTACCGTCTGAAGGACGGGCTGACGGCGCGCACGCTGCGCACCGCGGTGGTCCCGCGGCTGCGCGCCTTCCTCAACCTGCAGACCCAGGCCGCCGGGCGCAAGGCGCTGGCCCGCATGCTGGTGGCGACCACCGGCCTTCTGGAGATGCGCACCCCGGACGTGCTGTTCCCCAACATCCTGCCGCGCGTCGTCGGGCTGCTGGGCATCGGGCGGCACGCGCTGCTGTGCATCCAGGGCGACACGCTGCCGCGCGACCGCCGCATCCGCGTGCGCGCCTCCACCGGGCGCTTCGCCAAGTGGAAGGACGTGGACGTCGCCGAGCTGGGCGAGCCCAACGTCGCCGCGGCGCTGGAACGGCTGAGCCCGAGTTCCGAGACCATCGTGGAGCCGGGCTATTGCGCCCTGCGGCTGCGCGCCCATGGCGGGATCATCGGCATGATCTACGTCGAGGGCCACAACAACGAGGGCACCGCGCGCGAGTGGCAATTGCTGGAGCTGTTCCGCAACAAATGCTCCATCGCCTTCGAGAACGCCCTGCTGTTCGAGGAGCTGAACACCGCCCAGAAGGCCACCGTCCTGGCCATGGGGTCGCTGGCCGAATACAAGGACAACGCCGCCGCCGGCCATCTCCAGCGCATCGAGCGGCTGGTCGGCGACATCGCCCGGGAGCTGCGCGTCCACGGCCGTTTCGCCGACGAGCTGGACGACGAGCTGGCGGAGAAGGTCGGGCTGGCCGCCCTGCTGCACGACGTCGGCATGCTGAGCGTGTCGGACGAGACGCTGGGCATCCCCGGCGAGCTGGCCAACAACGACATGGCGGCCATCCAGCGCCACACGCTGATCGGCCACCGCATCCTCAGCGAGGCGGCGCTGCCCCTGCGCGGGCGCAGCCTGCTGTCCATCGCCGCGGAGATCGCCCGCTACCACCACGAGCGGTACGACGGGTCGGGCTACATGGAAGGGCTGCGCGGCGGGGCCATCCCGGTGTCGGCGCGGATCATGGCCGTGGCCGACGTGTTCGACGCCCTCATCACCGACCGCCAGTACCGCAAGGCCTGGGGGGTGGAGCACGCCATCACCTGGATCGCCGAGCGGGCGGGCAAGGACTTCGACCCGCTGGTGGTCGAGGCGTTCCTGACGGTGGTCCGCCGCATCCAGGCCGAGGAGCCGGACTGGTTTCCCAAGCCGGAGGGCGGGAACCAGGGCCTGCTGGTGGCGGCGATCGGGCGCAAGCTGCGCGCCCTGTTCGGCAACCGCGCCGAACCGATCAATTGACCTGCGTCCGCGTCCGGTGGAATCGGATGAAACGGCCTTTCCCAAGTGGAAGGGCCGTTTTGCCGTCGTCCTGCGGTGATGCCGGCCGGTGCGACGCTGTGTCCAACGCTCTCATTATGGTTGCACCATAAATACTATAGTGTACAAAAAATCGTGTTACTATGAATTGTGCAACCGATCCCGCGGCGGCGCTTCGTCACGCTGCTCCGTTGTGGTGATCTTGCGGCAGCATTTGGCGGAGCCGACCATGAAAGCCAGACGTTTCATTTCCAGCCTGCTGACCTCCTGCGCCCTGTTGCTGGGCGCGACGGCGGCCCAGGCCGCCTACCCGGACAAGCCGATCACCATGATCGTTGCCTACGGGGCGGGCGGATCGACCGACGTGACCGCGCGCATGCTGGCGCCCTTCATCGAGAAGTATCTGGGCGGCGGCGCGCGGATCGTGGTGATGAACCGCGGCGGCGCCGGGGGGGAGATCGGCTTCGCGGCCATCGCCGACGCCACGCCGGACGGCTACACCATCGGCTTCATCAACACGCCGAACGTCGTCACCATCCCGATCGAGCGCAACGCCCGCTTCACGCTCGACCGGCTCGACCCGCTGGTCAACATCGTCGACGATCCGGGCATCATGACGGTCCACGGCGACAGCCCCTACAAGACGGTGGATGATCTGATCGCCCAGGCGAAGGCCAATCCGAACACCATCACGCTGGGCTCCACCGGCGTCGGGTCGGACGACCATCTGGCCATGCTGCTGCTCCAGCGGCAGGCCAACGTCCGCTTCACCCACGTGCCCTTTCCGGGCAGCGCGGAGAACTACCGGTCCATGCTCGGCCGCCACACCCAGGTCTGCGGCCAGAATCTGGGCGAGGGGCTGCGCGGCAAGGCCGGCGGCGACAACATCCGCGTGCTGGGCGTGATGAGCACGCAGCGCTGGGACATGGCGCCCGACCTGCCGACCTTCAAGGAACTGGGCTACAACATCACCATGGCGTCGCTGCGCGGCGTCGGCGCGCCGAAGGGCCTGCCTCCGGAGGTCCGCGCCAGGCTGATCGACGCGGTGACCAAGGCCGCCAACGACCCGGAGTTCCAGAGCAAGGCCCGCGACACCTACCAGCCGCTGCGCATCCTCGACTCCGAAGCCTTCTCGGCGGAGCTGAAGGAGCTGGACGGCGATTTCCGCAACCTGTGGCGCGAGTTCCCCTGGTTGAAGTGATCGGGCTGAAGTGATCGGGGGAGAGCGAACAGGACGGGCCGCATAGAAAAGGCCCCTCTTCCATGCGGAGGAGGGGCCTTTCTGTTGGGCGGTTCTGTTGGGCGGCGTCGGAGGACGCCACGGCGTCCTCCCCGCATCGGGCCGGGTCAGGCCGCGGTGATCCGGCCGATGAAGGCTTCGATCTCGTTGTCCAGCCGGTTGAAGCTGCGCGACAGCTCCTCCGTCGTGGTCTGGACGGCGCCGGCGGAATGGCCGGTGGTCTCCGCCGCCTGCTGCACCAGCCGCATTTCCTGGAGCACGGCCACCGTGTCGGTGGCGGCGCGCTGCGAACGCTCGCTGATGTCGCGGGTGGCGGCGTCCTGCTCCTCCACCGCCGCGGCGACGGTGCTGAGGGATTCGTCCACCTGCCGGATGGTGCTGACGATGGCGCGGATGGCGTTGACCGCCGCGGTGGTCGCCGCCTGCACCGCCGCGATCTCCGCGCCGATCTCGTCGGTGGCCTTGGCGGTCTGGTTGGCGAGGCTCTTGACCTCCTGCGCCACCACGGCGAAGCCCTTGCCGGCCTCGCCGGCGCGGGCCGCCTCGATGGTCGCGTTCAGCGCCAGCAGGTTGGTCTGGCCGGCGATGTTGTTGATCAGGCCGACCACCTCCTCGATCTTACGGCTGGCCTCGCTGAGGCCCTGGACGATCGAATCGGTCCGCCCCGCCTCGTCCACCGCGCCGCGGGCGAGCTGGGTCGACTGGGTGATGGAGCGGGTGATCTCGTCGATGGAGGCGCGGAGCTGCTCGGCGCCGGCGGCGACGCTCTCCACCTCGCTGGTGGCCTCCTGCACGGCGTGGGCGACCGAGTCGCTGTGGTGGCTGGTCTGCCGGGCGTTCTCCAGCATGACGTTGGCTTCGCCGCGCATGGAGTTGGCGGAGCGCACCACCTCGCCCATCATCGCCTTGACCGACGCCTCCAGGTCGGCGGCGAGGCTGTTCATGGCCCGGCGCTGCTCTTCCGCGGCGCGGGTGCGCATGGCCTCCTGCTCGCGCGCCATCTCCTGGACGCGCAGCGCGTTCTCCTTGAAGACACGGACGGTGCGGGCCATCTGGCCGATCTCGTCGCCGCGCTCGGCGGCGGGCACTTCGTCCTCCAGCCGGCCCTGGGCCAGCCGTTCCATCACCGTGGTCAGTCGGACCACCGGGCGGGCGATGTTGAAGCCGATGAACAGCGCCACGCCCACCGTGATCAGCAGGGCGACGATCGCCGAGGCGATGAAGGCCTGGGTGGTCGCGTCGACCGACGCGTTCACGTTGGCGTAGGCGTCGGCCGACTGCTGGCGCTGGTAGGTCAGGTAATCGCGCGAGGTGCCGTTCAGGCGCCCGTAGGCCGCCTGGACCTCCTGCAGGAAGTCGAGCGGATCGACGCCCATCTTCAGCAGGTCGAGGAAGCTGGTCACCTTCGCCTGATAGGCCGCGGTGTCGGAACCGAAGCGCTGGAGGATCTGCCCCTCCTCGTCGGTCGCGGCCGACTGGCCCTTCATCTTGTCCGCCTGGACCTTCAGCTTGGAAAGATGTTCGATCAGCGCCTTCGCCTCATCCTCGACCGCCTTGGGGGAGGCGTTGGCGGTGCTGAGGATCACCGTCCGGTAGAGGCCGGCGTGGGCGACGGTCAGCGTGTCGGTCAACGCCTGGACATCCGCTTCCCGCGTGAAGGAGCGGTTGAACAGCGTGTCCAGCAGGCGTGACTGTTCCGTGATGGCGGAGCCGCCGAGCAACGCGATGGCAAGCATGCCCAGGATCGCTGTCGCCGCCGGGATTCCCATTTTCGTGGGAATGTGGAGGTGATTGAGGAAAGTCATGGAGCACCTGCTTCAGCCATTGGCCGGTCCGTTGGCGCCGGATGGTCAGCCGGATGGTCATGGGGGCTGGAACCGCACCCGACGCCGGCCGGCGGCCGGCGGCGGGCGGTTTCGGGGATGGGCGGCACCCGGACGGAGCAATCCGCCGGGGTCGCGTCAGCCCCGGATCACTTCAGCCAGGGCGACGACTGCCACAGCGACTTCAGCTCGGTGTCGAGCTGCTTCAGCTCCGCCGCGAAGGCGTCGGGGCTGAGGACGCGCAGCGGCTGGAAGGTCTCCTTGGCCTCGGCCTTCGCGATGAACTCCGGATCGGTCGCCGCCTTGGTGACGGCGTCCACCAGCTTGGCGCGGATGTCGGCGGGCAGGCCCTTCGGCGCGCAGACGCCGCGCAGCGAGGCCATCAGCACCGGGTAGCCCTGTTCCGCGAAGGTCGGGATGTCCGGGGCGGCCTTCCAGCGCTCCTTGCTCATCACGCCGAGCACGCGGATCTGGTCGGAGGCCTGGCCGCGCAACCCCTCGCCGAGATTCTGGCCGCTGATCTGGATCTTCTTGGCGAGCATCGCCTTGTAGTTGGCGGCGGAGCCGGAGAAGGGCACGTGGGTGAACTGCACGCCCGCCTGGCGCTGCACCAGCAGCATGGCGAGCTGGTCGTCCGAGCCCACGCCGGTGGTGCCGACGGTGACGGTGTTCGGGTTGGCCTTGGCGTGCTCCACGACGTCCTTCAGCGTCTTGAAGGTGCTGTCGCCGGGAACGCTCCACACGCCGGGGTCGTCGACGACGTTGACCAGCGGGTCCAGCCGGTCCGCCGAGAAGCGGGCCTGACGCTCGATCGGGATCGACACCATGTTCGGCGTGTTGCAGAAGCCGATGGAATAGCCGTCCGGCGTGGCGTCGGCGATGGCCGCGAAGCCGATCTCGCCGCCGGCGCCCGGCTTGTTCACCACCTCGATCCGGGCGCCGCCCAGGTGCTTCTCGATGAAGGGCGCCAGCAGGCGGGCGGTCACGTCGGTCGACCCGCCGGCGTCGTAGGCGACGACCACGGTGATCGCCTTCTCGGGATAGGCGGCCTGGGCCGTCGACAGTGCGGTCGTCGACATGGCCAGCGCCAGGGTCCCGGTCGCCAGCGCCAGGAACTTGCTGCGAATGATCATCTGGATGCCCTTCTTTCCTGCGGTATTGCGGAAGACCCCCTTGCCCGCGGGCGCGGTGGGGTCCCGGGAGTTCCCGCCCGTCCCGATGCGGACACAGGCTGGGACTCCTTTTCTGAAATTCTCGTAAAGATGGATCGGCTGGTATTTGTCGTCATTGAAACAAATCGGTCAGAAGCGGCACGAAAACCCGTCTCGTCCTTCGACAAGAGGGATGCATACTTCAGTATGTCTGTTTCCGTGGGTGGCCGATCCCCTCGCCGGCGCTGCGGCGGACTCCGATGGTGTGTCTCGGAAAAAGGAGCGGTTCATAGACCCAACGCCGTACAATCGATCCACTGAGGCGGTTTCGACGCCTCAGGGTGGAAGATACAACGTCGTTGTTCGTGCATCAATCGTGCTGACCGCGCTCATCACGCCGATATTGCGGTGATTTTCGAAGAATGCTTTCCATTCGGCGCATTCTCTGGGATTCCCGTGCGATCGGGCTTGGGTGACAAGCGTCAAATGGACGCATAATGAAACGGACCTGCGGCGAAATGACCGCGTCAGCCCATCGCCACCATGAAGGCGACCGAAATCGAGATCGGGGACATCAGTGTGGACAGCAGGAGCGACATCGACACCAGCTCCCGCCCCGTCTGGTAGCGCTCGGCGAAGGCGTAGACGTTGACGCCGATGGGCAGCGCCGCCGCGGTCACGGCGGGGGCCAGCCAGTCCGGCGGCAGATGGAACACCTCCACCGCCAGCACCCAGGTCAGCACCGGGTGCAGGACGGTCTTCATCACCGCGAGGACCAGCGCCTGGCCGAACTTGCCCGACAGCTTCCCGAAGGACAGCGAGGTGCCCAGCGTGAAGCAGGCGCAGGGCAGGACGGTGGCCGCGGCGTAGTCCGCCGCCTTCATGACCGCGTCCGGCACATGGATGCCGCTCAGGTTGAAGCCCATGCCGACGACGATCGACAGGATCATCGGGCTGAGCAGGGTCGCCTTGACGGCGTTGACCGCGGCGGCGACCGGCCGCCCGCCCGCCGTCCGCTGCGCCTCGGCGATCATCGTCGCGGTGGTGAAGAGCAGCGGTGACTGGAACAGGATCAGCAGCATCACCGGGATGGCCACCGACGATCCGTAGGCGTCCATCAGGATCGGCGCGCCGAGCAGGCCGATGGAGGAGAAGGAGGGGGCGAAGCCGCCGATCGCCGCCTCGTCCCGCCGCCGGATGGACAGCATCCAGGCCGCACCCAACCCGAAGATGATGAAGGCCGCGACGAAGAAGGACGCCACGAAGCCCCATTCGATGGGATCGGGGATCTTCGCCTTGGCCATCGCCGCGAACAGCAGGGCGGGCAGGGCGTAGATGCCGAGAAAGCGCGACAGCCCCTGAGCCGCCGTGTTGCTGAAATTGCCCGATTTCCCGGCGTAGAAGCCGAGCGCGACCAGGACGAACATCGGCAGCACGATTTGAAAGATGAGCGTCATGGCGGCGGAAACCGGTCTTGGGGCGGCTCGAAGGGCTGTGCGGGTTGCCGGGGCGCGTGGTCCGGCGGATGCCGGGGGTCAGCGCCCGGGGGTCAGCGCCCGGGGGTCAGCGCAGGGTGGGCGTCTCGACGATTTCCGGTTCCGGCACGCCCAGCACCTCCATCAGCGACTTGCCGGCGTCGAGCTGCTGCGACCAGATCTTCTCCTTGGCCATCAGCTCCAGGCAGCGCCGCAGCACCTCGTCCATCACGGCCAGCGGCACCACGGTCACGCCGTCGTCGTCCCCGATGATCAGGTCGCCCGGGTTGACCACCATGCCGCCGACGCCAGCCGGCACGTCCATCTTGCCGCCGAAGGCCTTGTGCGGGCCGCGCGGGACCGAGCCCTTGGCGAAGACCGGAAAGCCGATGGTCCGGATTTCCTGGAGGTCGCGGACGGAGCCGTCGATGACCAGACCGCCCAGGCCGCGCGACTTGCAGCCGCGGACCACCCATTCGCCGGCCAGCGCCACCTCCTCCAGGCCGGCGCCGGCGACCACCACCACCTCGCCCGGCTCGGCCAGGCTGCAGGCGGTCAGCAGCATGCTGTTGTCGCCCGGCATCGACACGGCGGTGCGGGCCTGCCCGCAGATGCGCATGCCCGGGGCGCAGGGCTTGATCCGGGCGTCCATGCTCTGGCAGCGGTTCTGCACGTCGGACGCGATGCTGCTGGGGACCGTCTTCCAGATCTCCAGCATGTCCGGGGACAGGCGCGGAAAATTCACGATGTAGCGTTGCATAGCCATGGGGAGGACCTCGTCGTCTGGATGGTTTGCCGTCTGGGCTGGCTTATCGTCGGGGCTGTACGAAGCGGGGCTTGGAAGCGCGACCAGCGGCACCGCCGGTCGCAGCGCGACGACAGCGGAGCCGGTGACGATCAGGCGGGGGAGGGCCGGTGTTGCCGGAGCGGCGGACGCCGGCCGGACAGGAACGTCCTATCCGGGAAAGTCACGGGCTCGGCCCGTCCGACGCGACCAGACCATCCATGGTGCATACAACCCTAATCGGATATAAGTTCTATTTGTTTCGTCTTTGAAGCTTAGTCCTTCCGGGGGTCATACGCAAGTAGGTTGCCAACGAGTAAATTTGTTCACGTCTTCATATGCGGTATGTGCGACGCGAATAACCTACAAAGGCATGTCATTTGCTGAAGCCTGCGCCTTTAAATTGCGGCTTTCGGCGGCTGGCGCGCTGTATGGCTGCGTCGGTTCGGGGCTGGTGTGGTGGGAGAGGCGAGGGGACGGTGGCGGCCGGTGGACGGGAACGGTCCAAACGCGGCGTTCCAGGCGGACTCGGTTTCAAAGCGACGGCGCCGGTTGCGAAAGCGCAACGCGCGGGGAGGCGGAAGGGAAAAACGAAAAAGGCCGGCACCCGAAGGTCCAGCCTTTCCATCAACCGTCCTGTTTCCCTCCGAAGGGCCACCGCCCCCGTCGGGAGAATGGAGCGGGCGAAGGGATTCGAACCCTCGACCCCAACCTTGGCAAGGTTGTGCTCTACCCCTGAGCTACGCCCGCGCTCCGTTTCGCTGCCGTTCGGACCGTTGTTCGGTGCCGTCCGGCGGCGTGCGGCGGACTATACTCATGGATCGGCGCAATGCAAGCGTCATGTTTCACTTTTCTCGGGCGCCCAAACAGATTTTCCCGGACGAATGTTTCCGGCGTCGCTAAAGATGACTCCATGGACACCCGCGACACCCCCGAGGGCAGGGCCGAGGAGCCGCTGCCGACGAGCCCGGAGCAGCTCCTGGAGCATCTCGCGGCGCTTGGCATCCGCACCGTGACCCACCGCCATCCGCCGCTGCACACGGTGGAGGAAAGCAAGGCGCTGCGCGGAGCGCTGCCCGGCGGCCACTGCAAGAATCTGTTCCTGAAGGACAAGAAGGAGCAGCACTGGCTGGTCGTCGCTCTGGAGGACGCGCGGGTCGAGCTGAACCGCTTCGACAAGGTGATCGGGTCGGCGCGGCTGTCCTTCGCCTCGGCCGACCGGCTGTGGCGGCATCTCGGCGTGCGGCCGGGTTCGGTCACACCCTTCTCCGTGGTCAACGACCGCGAGCGGCGGGTGAGGGTGGTGCTGCAGGAGCAGATGCTGGCCCACGACCCGCTGAACTACCACCCGCTGCTGAACGACCGCACCACCGCCATCGCCGCCGCGGACCTGCTGCGCTTCCTGCGGGCCGGCGGGCACGAGCCGCTGATCGTGCCCTTCGGCGAGGAGCCGCCGGACTCTCAGCCGACGCTTGCTTAACGCGCCCCGTGCGCTCATCTATCACGCGAGATCGCAAAGGGATACGTGACCGCCATGTTCTCCATTCCGCCCGCCAACAAGCCCGTCGCCGCCGGCGCCGCTCCCGCCGCCGCCGGTGACCTGATCAAGGACAGCAGCGACCGCGCCTTCATGGCCGACGTCATCGAGGCGTCGCAGTCCGTGCCGGTGATCGTCGATTTCTGGGCGCCCTGGTGCGGCCCGTGCAAGCAGCTCGGCCCGATCCTGGAAAAGACGGTGCTGGCCGCGAAGGGCAAGGTGCGGCTGGTCAAGATCGACACCGACAAGGACCCGATGATCGCCTCGCAGCTGCGCGTGCAGTCGATCCCGGCGGTCTACGCCTTCTTCCAGGGGCGTCCGGTCGACGGCTTCATGGGCGCCCTGCCGGAGTCGCAGGTGAAGGCCTTCGTGGAGAAGCTGCTGAAGCTGGCCGGTGCTGCGGGCGGCGGCGAGGGCGACATCCTGGAGGAGGCGCTGGCCCAGGCCAAGGAGGCGCTGGAGGCCGGCGATACCCAGACCGCGTCGGAGATCTACGGCGAGATCCTGCAGGCCGATCCGGAGAACCTGAACGCCGTGGCCTACGCCGGGCTGGTCCGCTGCCTGATCGTCAACGACGAGCTGGCCCGCGCCAAGCAGATGCTCGACAAGGTGCCCGAGCAGATCGCCAAGGACAAGGAGATCGCCGCGGTGCGCAGCGCGCTGGAGGTCGCCGAGCAGGCCGCCAACGCCGGCCCGATCCCGGAGCTGACGGAAAAGGTCGCCCGCAACGAGGACGACCACGAGGCCCGCTTCGACCTCGCGCTCGCCCTGTTCGCCGCCGGCCGGCGCGAAGCCGCGGTGGACGAGCTTCTGGAGCTGGTGCGCCGTGACCGCGCCTGGAACGACGAGGCCGCCCGCAAGCAGCTCGTCAAGTTCTTCGAGGCCTTCGGCCCGACCGACCCGCTGACGGTGCAGAGCCGCCGCCGCCTGTCCTCGATCCTGTTCCGCTGATCACGGAGGCCCGCGGCCCGGGGGCGACTCCGGGCCGCGAGTCTGTTTCGTTCGAGTCCGTTTCGTTGGAGGCCGCTTCGTTCGCGGTCGCTCTGTTCGCCGTGTTCGGGGGTTCTATATTCGTCGCATGAGCCGGAACCCCATCGACCCGTCACCGGACCGCTTCCCGCGGCAGCTCCCGATCTTCCCGCTCGCGGGGGTCCTGCTGCTGCCGCGCGGGCGTCTGCCGTTGAACATCTTCGAGCCGCGCTACCTCGCGATGGTCGAGGACGCGCTGGCCGGCGACCGCATGATCGGCATGGTCCAGCCGACCGATCCGGCCTGCCGCCTGCGCGAGCCGGCGGTCTACGGCACCGGCTGCGCCGGACGCATCACCAGCTTCGCCGAGACCGAGGATGGCCGCTACCTGATCACCCTGACCGGGGTCAGCCGCTTCGCCATCATGCGGGAGCTGGAGGGCCAGCGCGGCTACCGCCGGGTCGCCGCGGACTGGGACCGCTTCTCGGGCGACCTGATCGACCCGCTGGAGCGCGGCGGGGCCGACGGTTGCGGGCTCGACCGCGCGCGTCTGCTGGCTGGGCTGAAGGGCTATTTCAAGATGCAGGGACTGTCGGTGGACTGGAAGGCCATCGACGGCACGCCGGACGAGCGGCTGGTCACCTCGCTGGCGATGATCTGCCCCTTCTCGCCCAGCGAAAAGCAGGCCCTTCTGGAGACGCCGGACCTGCCGGAGCGCGCGAAGCTCTTGATCGCCCTGGTCGAGATGGCCATTCTCGACGGCCATGAGGGCGACGGCGGCAACGCGCTGCGTCACTGACCGTTCCTTCGACCGACACTGCACTTTCCGACTGCGAGGCCCGATCCATGAGCGCCCACCCCCACGACGACACGCCCGCCGACGGCAAGACGCAGGCGCGCGTCGATCCGAAGCTTCTGGAGATCCTCGTCTGCCCGCTGACCAAGGGGCCGCTGCGCTACGACGCCGAGCGCGCCGAGCTGATCAGCGACCGCGCCGGGCTGGCCTATCCGATCCGCGACGGCATTCCGATCATGCTGATCGACGAGGCCCGCAGCCTCGACGGGAAGCCGGGAGCCGCCTGATGTCCGACGAGCAATTCGCGTCGGACGCCTTCGGCACCAAGCACTGGCCGGTGGAAGTCCGGCTGAAGAAGGAGGAGAAGCGGCTGGAGGTCGATTTCGACAACGGCCAAACCTTCTCCTACCCGGCGGAGTTCCTGCGCGTCCACAGCCCCAGCGCCGAGGTGCAGGGCCACGGTCCCGGCCAGAAGCAGACCGTCTCGGCCCGCCGCCACGTCGGCATCATGAGCCTGGAGGCCATCGGCCATTACGCCCTGCGGATCGTCTTCGACGACCTGCACGACAGCGGCATCTACTCCTGGAAGCTGCTGTACGAGCTGGGCGAGGACCAGGATCGCCTGTGGGCGGAGTATCTGGCGGAGCTGGAAGCCAAGGGCCTGAGCCGCGATCCGCGCGGCCGGCGCTGAGGAGACGGAAGGCGGGGTGCGGCATTCGGTCGCGGTCCCGCTGGTTTCCGTGTGGCCTTTCCGGGCGCCGGGGCGCGGCGTGTTGCGCTTTCATGAAAAGGGCGTAGATAACGGCTCATCGACCGTTCCTCCGCCGCAGGATGACCGCCGTGACCGCGACCGACCCGCCCGGCGCGACCGCCAGCCAAACCGCCGCGCCCAACACCGGTTCGCCGCCTGCGAACGGCGCCGGACTGCCCGTACCCACCACGCCCACGCCGAACGATCCGCCCGATGAGCCGCCGCCCGTGGAGCGGGGATGGGGTGGATGGACGCGCGGCTATGGGCGGCGCGGCAGCGCGTTGCGGCAAAAGCTGGCCGCGCATCTGGCGGCCCGGCGGCGCAAGCGCCGCGCCTGGGCGCGCGACGTCGCGCGGATCGTCCTGGTGGTGTCGATCCTGGCGCTGGCCGTTCTGGCCGTGGAGATCGGGCGCAAAGCGGTCGTCGTTCTGAACCGCGCCGACCTGGGCGTCGTCCACCTGTTCGGGGTGCGCGGCTGAAGCGCTTGGTGTTCCCTCTCCCCTCCGGGGAGAGGGTTAGGGTGAGGGGGGTGAGCGCGGCAGTGCGTCCGGCAAAAGCGCATCCCCCTCACCGGCCCTCCGGGCCACCCTCTCCCCGGAGGGGAGAGGGCTAAGGATGGCGTGATCTCCTCAGGGCAGGATGACCACGTAGCGTTTCGTCGTGGTCTCCAGAACCTCCCACACGCCCTCGAAGCCGGGTTCCAGCGTGAAGCGGTCCCCCGGGCCGACGGTCCAGCGGCGCCCGTCGGCGTGGCTGATGGTGCTGGTGCCCTCCAGGATCTCGCAATGCTCCCACTCGTCGTAGACGATCCGCCAGGAGCCGGGGGTGGAGCGCCAGACCCCGGCGAAGCGTTTGCCGTCCGCCGACTCGTACTCGTTCCAGGTGGTGAAGACCGGCGCGCCGGACAGGACGCGGTCGGGCGCCGGGCCGCCGGTCTCGGGCTCCACGGCGGGGCGGGCGGGGTCGGTCAGCAGGGCGAAGCTCATCACGGTCTCCCTTTCACCAGGTTCTTTTCACCAGGCGGCGAGCAGCGGCGGCAGGCCATGCAGGCTGTCGATGCGGCGGTAGTTCTCGGTGGGCGGCTCGGCCACCTCGTGCGCCCAGGTGACGTGGTAGGGCACATGGACGGCGTGGCCGCCGACGGCCAGCACCGGCAGGATGTCCGACCGCACGGAATTGCCCACCATGACGAAGCGCGCCGGGTCCACCCCGTGGCGGTCGAGCAAGCGGCGGTAGGTGGCCGGGTCCTTCTCGCTGACGATCTCGACGGCGTCAAACTTTCCAGCGAGGCCGGAGCGGGCGATCTTGCTTTCCTGGTCGAACAGGTCGCCCTTGGTGACGAGCAGAAGACGGTAGCGCCCGGACAGCCCCTCCACCACCTCCTGCACCCCGTCGAGCAGGTCGACCGGGTGTTCCAGCATCGCCTTGCCGAACTCGACGAGGCTCTGGATGTCCCGCCCGCCGATGCGCCCGTCGGTCAGGTCCACCGCCGTCTCGATCATCGACAGGACGAAGCCCTTGATGCCGTAGCCGTAGACGCGGAGGTTCTCGCGCTCGGCCTGCAGCAGGCGCCGGTCGATGTCCGCGGGATCGGCCAGGTGGTTGGCGAGCAGCGCGCGGAAGCGGTCCTGCGTCATCGAGAACAGGGACTCGTTGTGCCACAGCGTGTCGTCGCCGTCGAAGGCGATGGTGTCGATCATGGGAAGAACTCGGTGTCGGACGACGGTCGGATCAGAGGTAGGACGCCCCGCGGCGCCTGTCCAGCGCTCCGTTTCAAACCCGGTTTGTTGGTGAACTGCACAATTTGTGACGCCCAAAAGCTGTGCATTCGTCCATTATTCTTGCATCGGTGATATTCCTACGACAGCTATCGAGAAAGCTCACGGCTCGCATACCCACATGGCGGTGGCGGGTTTGCGCGGGATGAGCAATATTCTTTCTCACAAAGCGAGGGCGCGGCGGCCACTTCCGGCAGGCCCCCTCGGGACCTTCAAAGATAGGATGACCACCATGGCAATCGCTCTGCGCACGGCCCCCGCCGGCCGTACCCTGCGCCCTGCTCCGGTGGCGTATGTGCTGGACAGCGTTCTGGACACGTTCGCCCTGTGGCGGCAGCGCACCATCACCCGCCGCGAACTGGCTCGGCTGGACGACCGGATGCTGCACGACATCGGCATCTCCCAGATCGACGTCGAAGGTGAGATCAGCAAGCCGTTCTGGAAGGCTTGATGCCGCCGTTACGGCTGCGGGAGACCGCAAGGAAAAGGGCCGCCCCTGTCTAAGGGAGCGGCCCTTTTCGCGTTCGGGTCTCGGGGGTTCCACAAGCGGTTAAAAGAAAAGGCCACTCCTCCCGCAGGAAGAGTGGCCTTTTTCTTGGCCGAAACGCCGCCCGATCAGATGCAGATCTGCTGGAGCGGGGCGAAGCCGTTGAAGCAGACCGCCGAGTAGGTCGTCGTGTAGGCGCCCGTGGCGTGGATGCGCACGCGGTCGCCGGCCTTCAGGTCCATCGGCAGCTTGTACTCGGCGCGCTCGTAGAGCACGTCGGCGCTGTCGCAGGTCGGGCCGGCCAGCACGACCGCCTCGGTGTCGCCTTCCCCGTCGTCCCCCATCACCTGGATCGGGTACTGGATCGCCTCGTCCATCGTCTCGGCGAGACCGCTGAACTTGCCGATGTCCAGATAGACCCAGCGCTTCACGTCATTGGCCGACTTGCGGGAGACGAGGACGACCTCGCTCTCGATGATGCCGGCGTTGCCGACCATGCTGCGGCCCGGCTCCACGATGGCTTCCGGCAGGCGGTTGCCGAAGTGGGTGCGCAGGGACTCGAAGATGGCTTGGCCGTAGGCGGTGGTCTCCGGCACGTCGGTGCGGTAGCGGGTCGGGAAGCCGCCGCCCAGGTTGATCATGCCGAGGTCGACGCCCAGCACCTCAAGCTCGCGGAACAGCTGCGCCACCTGGAAGATGGCGTGGTCCCACTGCATCAGGTCCTTCTGCTGCGAGCCGACGTGGAAGGACACGCCGTAGGGAACGACGTTCATGCCCTTGGCCTTCAGCAGCAGCTCGCGCGCCATGGCGAGGTCGCAGCCGAACTTGCGCGACAGCGGCCACTCGGCGCCCTCGCCGGAGGTCAGGATGCGGCAGAAGACGCGGGCGCCGGGGGCGGCGCGGGCGATCTTCTCCAGCTCCGCCTCGCTGTCGAAGGCGAACAGGCGCACGCCCAGCTCGAAGGCGCGGCGGATGTCCGCTTCCTTCTTGATGGTGTTGCCGTAGGAGATGCGCTCCGGCGCGCAGCCGGCGGCCAGAACCATCTGGATTTCCGGGACGCTGGCGGTGTCGAAGGCCGAGCCCAGACGGGTCAGCAGGCCGAGGATCTCCGGCGCCGGATTGGCCTTCACGGCGTAGAAGATCCGGGCGTCCGGGAGAGCTTCCTCCAGGTCGTGGTAGTTCGCTTCCACGACGTCCAGATCGACGACGAGGCACGGGGTCTGCGGACGCTGCTCTTCGAAAAAGCGCGCAATCTTATCGGTCATCTCAGTCTCCCGGACGCAAGATGAAGGTGTCGGACGAATTGTGAAAAAGCAGGGGCGGAGCGGCCGCGCGCTGCTGACCGGTCAAAAAGAAAAGACGGTCAGGCGCTCAGGCCGCCCATACTGGACTGCCGTGTCGCCTTGCGGGGAAGAGCTGAACGGGACAGAACCGGAAAGAGTCGGAGACGGGTGAGCCGGCGCCCACCCACAACAACATGAACCATCGTAACCTCCAAGACGCCGCCTTGCTTAAGGGACGGTCGGGGATCACGCGTTACGTCGTTGCATAACCACATCTCGAAAAGGACGAGGGGCGGGCCAGCGGCACGTGCGCTTGCGAGTTGCGGTTACATAGATCGAACCGGCCGCCTTTTAAAGTGAAAAATGCGACCGGGCGCAAAAAAGTAGCAAGCGTTACGCAAAGGTAAAAATAGGGAGGAATAACATGGACTTGAGTACGGCCATTCCGGTCTGGGACATGGCGGCCCGGCTGGCCGCGGCGGCGGTTTGCGGGGCGGCGCTGGGACTCGACCGCGAGATCCGGGGCAAGGCGGCGGGGCTGCGCACCCACACGTTGGTGGCCATCAGCGCGGCGGTGACCACCCTGGTTGCGCTGGAGCTTTACTGGGGCATGGCCGGGAAGGGGACCGGCGGGGGCGACATGGATCCCACCCGCGTCATCCAGGGCATCGCCCAGGCCATCGGCTTCATCAGCGCCGGGGTGATGTTCCGCGCCGGGACCACGGTGCGCGGGGCGACCACCGCGGCGCTGATCTGGATGGCCGGCGCGCTGGGCATCGCCTGCGGGGCCGGCTTCTACGTGCTGGCGGGGATGGCGCTGGCCCTCTGCCTCGGCGTCACCATCGTCTTCTCCTACGCCCTGCGCTGGATTCCGGACTCGGTCAAGCGCGAGGACTGACGAGAAGCCGGTGGGCCAGCGCGGCGCCCAGCGCAACCAGCCCGATGGCCGCCATCATGGGAAGCTGGCTGTCGGCGTGGGTGTGGCCGAGCACGACGCCGATCAGCGCCGCCACGGTCATCTGCACGAAGCCGACCAGCGAGGAGGCCAGCCCGGCCATCATCGGGTAGGGGCCGACCGCCCCGGCCATGGCGTTGGGCAGGGTCAGCCCGGCGCCCAGCATGAAGAGGAAGACCGGCGCCACCACCGCCGCCAGATGCAGCACCCCGCCCAGCGCCAGCCCCACCCCGAGCAGCCCGCCGGCCAGCGAGACCGCCGTGCCGGTGCGGATCATCCGCGGACCGCCCAGCCGCGCGCTCAGCCGCCCGGCCAGGAAGGAGCCCACCGCGTAGCCCAGCACCACCGCCCCGAAGCTCGCCCCGTACTGGGCGGGCGTCAGGTGCAGCCGCCCGATCAGCACGAAGCTGGACCCGGAAATGAAGGCGAAGATGCCGCTGTAGGCGAAGGCCACGGTCAGCATCTGCCCGACGAAGCCGCGGTCGCGCAGCAGCAGCGCGTAGTTGGCGAGCAGCCGGCCGGGCTGCAGCGCCGTCTCGTCGCGGTTGGCGTTGGTCTCGCCCATCAGGGTCCAGGTGGCCACCAGGATCAGCGCGGCGAAGCCGGTCAGCAGCAGGAAGTTGCTCCGCCAGCCGAACCACTCCGTCAGGACGCCGCCCAGAATCGGGCCGACGGCGGGGGCCAGCGTCATGGCCATCGCCATGTAGGCCAGCACGGTCGCCGCCCGGTCGCGTCCGAAGACGTCGCGCACCACCGCCCGCGCCACCACCGGGCCGCAGCAGGCGCCCAGCGCCTGGAAGAAGCGCGCGACGATCAGCGTCTCGATGTCGTCGGTCAGCGCGCAGGCCGCACTCGCCACCAGATAGATGAGGATGCCGCCGAGCAGGGCGGGCCGCCGCCCGAAGCGGTCGGACACCGGCCCGTAGACGAGCTGCGACACCGCGAAGCCGGCGAGGAAGACCGACAGGGTGAGCTGCACCGTGGCGATGTCCGTGTTGAACACGGTGACCAGCGTGGGCAGGGAGGGCAGGTAGAGGTCGGTGGACAGCGGGCCGAAGGCGACGAGCGCCGTCAGCAGCACGCGGACGGTCAGGGAATCGGGACGGGGCATGGAGAGGGTCGGGCCGGGAACAATGGGGGAGGCGCACTCTAGCAGAGGCTTGGCGCGACCCCGTCACGGCGTTTCGGCATGACCGTCATTTGCAGGTGAAACCATTTCCGCGTCCTCGCCGCTTCCCTCGCCGTAGCGCAGCAGCCGCGCGCCGTTGGCCTTCAGCCAGAGGCGCGGCGTGCGCACGTCGCCGGTCAGCTGCGCGCACAGCGTCCAGAATCGCTGGGAGTGGTTCATCTCGCGCAGATGCGCCACCTCGTGCCCCACCACGTAATCCAGCACGGACTCCGGCGTCAGGATCAGCCGCCAGGAGAAGGAGAGCCGCCCGGTGGCCGAGCAGCTTCCCCAGCGGCTCTTGGTGTCGCGCACGGTGACGGCGGCGACCCGCGCGCCGATCAGCGCGGCCTTGGCGCGCGACCGCTCGGCCAGCTCGCGCCGCGCCTCCGCCATCAGGAAGTCGCGCACCCGGCGGGCGACATGCTCCGCCCGGCCGCCGACCAGGATCGCGCCGTCCTCCCGCCGGGTCGCCCCGCGCAGGTCCGGGCTGTGGCGGATGAGGTGGTCGATTCCGAGATAGGGCACCACCGCCCCGTCGGCGAAGGGAAGCTCCGGCGGCAGGGCGGCCAGCCGCGCCCGCACCCAGCCGTCGTGCCGCCCGACGAAGCGCAGCGCCTCCGCTTCTGGAACGCCCACCGGGATCACCACCTGGATCAAGCCGCGCCCGGCGTCCACCCGCAGGGTCATGCGGCGGGCGCGGGCGCTTTCCCGCAACTCCAGCGGCACGGGCAGCCCGGCGACCGCCAGGGCGCGCGGCGCCTTGGGGCGGGGGGACGGGGGTTTGGAGGGCTGGGATTTGCGGCGGAAGAACATACCTGTCTTATAGCCCGCGTGGCCCGCCGGGGCCAATGGGGGCGTGCTCTTTCGCATTCAAACGGAATTTGTCCCAAGTGAGATTTGCATGTGATATTTGACTTCGAGGCCCAAATGGCCGGATAAATGTGTTCTGATCTCAGTTTTTGCGGTGAAGTTGTGGCCGAGTATACCCAGAAGAACTCAACCGAAAGTCATATGACGGATCGTGCGATCTGGCTTGAGGCTCTGGTCTCCGCCAATGGCGCCGCTCACGCTCTTCTTGGGCTGGACGCGCGGCTTCTCGTCGTCAACCAAGCCTTTGCGGCGGCCTTCGGCTGCCTGCCGGAGGAGGTGGAGGGCAAGGGCTTAGCCGATCTGGATGTTCCCGCGGCCATCGTCGCCCAGGTCGAGGCGCAGGTCCGGCGCGCCGTCCTCACCGGGGCGCCGGTGTCCGCCTTCGGCCTGCTGCCCCGGGGGGAGATGGTGCTGAGCCCGGTGCGCGACGCGGACGGGGCGATCACCGCGGTCGCCGCCATCGCCGACACCAACGCCGCCGCCCTGGCCGCCGCCCGCGCCGAGGCGGAGCGGGCGAAGGCCGAGACCGAGCGGGTCCGCCAGGAGGCCGAGACGGGGCGCACCGCCATCGGTCGTTTCCTGTCCGCCGCCAGCCACGACCTGCGCCAGCCCTTCCAGGCCATGCATCTCTTCCACCATCTGCTGATGGGGCGCCTGACCGATCCCGGCGCGCGCGATCTCGGCGAGAAGCTGGAGATGTCGATCGAGGCGGCCGAAGGGCTGCTGCGCGCGCTGCTCGACGTGTCGAAGCTGGAGGCCGGGCTGGTCCGGATGCAGGAGCAGACCTTCCCCATCGACGAGACGCTGGGCCGCCTGCTCAACGAGTTCGCGCCGGAGGCCGACGCCAAGGCCCTGCGCTTCAACGTCCGCCCCGCGGACGCGGAGGTGAGCACCGATCCGGTGCTGCTGGAGCAGCTTCTGCGCCCGATCCTGTCCAACGCCCTGCGCTTCACCGAGTCGGGCGGCGTGCTTCTGGCGGCGCGGCGGCGCGGTGCTGCGCTGCGCATCGAGGTGTGGGACACCGGCCTCGGCATCGCCCCCGCCGACCAGTCGGCGATCTTCGACGACTTCCGCCAGCTCGGCAACCCGAACCGCGACCGCCGGCACGGGCTGGGGCTCGGCCTCGCCATTGTGCGGCGCCTTGCGACGCTGCTGGGCTTGACGGTTTCGCTGCGCTCGGTGCCCGGCAAGGGCTCCGTCTTCGCGGTGGACGTCCCCTTGGCGGCGGCGAGCGCCGCGGAACGGCCGGTCGAGAGCAGCAGCGCGGCGTGACGGGGCGGGGAGCACGTTTCCTCCCTCACACCGAACGAACAGAGAGCGCCGTCCTCGCTTGCGCTTGCCGACCCGTCCATCGGCGCCGCACCGGACGTCCATGGAGCGCGCATACTTCCTCCGAAGGCCGGGGCTGTTCACGGCCCGTCGGCCCCGACGTCATGGTCTGGGTGCCCCATGGGCGCGGCCCGGGATCGGAGGGGAGCATGCATCGCGAAGCAGGGTGCCGGCTGGCCGGCTGTCTGGCGGGGATGACGATGGCCGCCTTCGCCGTCCTGCCCGCCGCCGCGCAGACGACGAGCCTGGAGTGGGATCAGCGTGGCTGCGTCTTCGGGCCGCGGCCCGGCCTGGACCGGCTGGTGCCCGGCTACAACCCCGGTGCGCAGCCCTACTACTGCCCACCCCCTGCCGCGCTGTATCCCGCGCCGCCGGTCGCGGCCCCGACGGCGTCGCACTATCTGTCGGCACCGAGCCGGTCCTACTGCCTGCTGCGTTCCTCCGGCCTGATGGGGGACAGCCTGTCGCAACTGGCCGGGTCGCTGTGCCGCGACGACGCCGCGTTGTGGGCGCTCGCCCAAACATGGCACCCCGAGAGATGACGTAAGGGTGATAGTCCGTACTGATACGTACGGCTGATTGACAGCCTCCCCCTCTATCCTTAAGGCTTGCAAAAAAGAAACACACATGCGGGGAGGAAAACCATCGATGCCGGCGCAACATCCGCCACCGACTTAAGTCCCGTTCCATGCCTTACGCAGGACCGACGTTGCAACCGCGAGGAGCGGGTGCGGCGCGCCCCTGCGCGCGTGTTCCGGACACGTCACCAAATCTTCACAAGACCGTCGCGGGACCGCAACCCGCGCCCTGCATGTCAGCACATCACGCAATCGATTGGTTCCAGGGAGAGACCACCATGCTGACCCGCCGCAAGCTTGCCGTCTCGACGGCCGCCTTCGCGCTCGCCGCCGGTTTCACCGGCGCCGCCCACGCCCAGCAGAAGACCGTCGTCGAATTCTGGCACGGTCTGCCCCAGCCGCTCGGCGGCCAGCTCGAGCAGGTGGTGAAGGGCTTCAACGACAGCCAGGACAAGGTCCAGGTCAACCCGACCTTCAAGGGCAGCTATCCGGAGACGATGCAGGCGGCCATCGCCGCGTTCCGCGCCGGCAACGCCCCGCACGTCGTGCAGATGTTCGAGGTCGGCACCGCCACCATGCTGTCCGCCGGCCCGGCCATCAAGCCGGTGCACCAGCTGATGAGCGAGACGGGGTCGGGCCTCGACGCCGCGGCCTACATCCCGGCGGTCCGGGGCTATTACAGCTCCAAGGACGGCAAGATGATGGCCCTGCCGTTCAACAGCTCCACCACCATCACCTTCTACAACAAGGACGCCTTCCAGAAGGCCGGGCTCGACCCCAACAAGCCGCCGGCGACCTGGCCGGAGGTGGCCGACGCGGCGCGCAAGCTGAAGGCGGCCGGCGTGACCTGCCCGATGACCTTCTCCTGGCCGACCTGGACCCAGTTCGAGCAGGTCGGCGCGCTGCACGACAAGCCCTTCGCGTCGGAGGCCAACGGCTTCGGCGGGCTGAACGCCACGCTGAAGATCAACGACCCGTTCTTCGTGAAGCATCTCCAGACGCTGATCGACCTGCAGAAGGAAGGCGCGCTGCGCTACGGCGGCCGCGACAACGCCGCCGACTCGCTGTTCCCGTCGGGTGAATGCGCGATGATCCAGGCCTCGTCGGGCCTGCGCGGACGCATCGTCAAGGAGGCCAAGTTCAACTGGGGCGCCGCGCCGCTGCCCTACTGGCCGGACGCCATCTCCTCGCCGAAGAACTCGATCATCGGCGGCGCCGCCTTCTGGGTGATGACCTCGCCCAAGCGCACCGCCGACGAGTACAAGGCCGTCGCCGCCTTCTTCAGCTACCTCGCCCGTCCGGAGGTGGACGCCAAGTGGCACATGGACACCGGCTACGTCCCGGTGACGCTCCAGGGCTTCGAGCTGGCGAAGAAGGAAGGCTTCTACGACAAGAACCCCGGCGCTGAGGTGCCGGCGGAGCAGCTGACCCGCACCGCCACCACGGAGAACACCATGGGGCTGCGGCTGGGCAACCTGCCGGAAATCCGCAACATCATCCAGGAGGAGATGGAGAAGGCGTTCCAGGGCCAGCAGACCGCCCAGCAGGCGCTGGACAACGCGGTGAAGCGCGGCGACACGGTCCTGCGCAACTTCGAGCGCGCCAACAAGAACTGAGCAAGGTTCCGCGGCTTGTCCCCTCTCCCGCCCCGGGAGAGGGTGCCCGCGAAGCGGGCGGGTGAGGGTCGTACGAAGATCAAGGCGGTGTCCTTGGCAGCACCCTCACCCTTCCCACGCCTGCGGCGCGGGTCCCTTCCCTCTCCCGGGGCGGGAGAGGGCTGAAAGAACCGGAGACAACCGAAGGATTCCATGCAACGTCGCGTGATTTTCGACAACAAGGCGCTGCCCTACCTGCTGCTGGCGCCGCAGGTGGCGGTGACGCTGATCTTCTTCATCTGGCCGGCGGCGCAGGCGCTGTGGCAGTCCGTGCATCTCCAGGACGCCTTCGGGCTGCGCAGCCAGTTCGTCGGGCTGGAGAATTTCGAGGCGGTGCTGAGCGACCCGAACTATCTGGAGACGGTGAAGACCACCATCGTCTTCAGCGTGTCGGTGACCGTGCTGTCGCTGGGCTCCGCGCTGGGGCTGGCGGTGCTGGCCGATTCGAAGATCCGGGCGGCGTCCGCCTACAAGACGCTGCTGATCTGGCCCTACGCGCTGGCGCCCGCGGTGGCGGCGGTGCTGTGGATGTTCATCTTCAACCCGGACATCGGCATCCTGGGCCGCGCGCTGAACAATCTCGGCTACGCCTGGGACTACCGGCTGAACGACGGGCAGGCGATGACCATGGTCATCCTGGCGGCGAGCTGGAAGCAGGTCTCCTACAACTTCATCTTCTTCCTGGCCGGTCTCCAGGCGATCCCGCGCTCCGTCCTTGAGGCGGCGAGCATCGACGGGGCCGGGGCACTGCGCCGCTTCTGGACGATCACCTTCCCGCTGCTGTCGCCGACGACCTTCTTCCTGCTGGTGGTCGATGTCGTCTACGCCTTCTTCGAGACCTTCGGCACGATCCACGCCCTGACCCATGGCGGGCCGGGCAAGGCGACCGAGACGCTGATCTTCCGCGTCTACCAGGACGGCGTGGTCAACCACGACCTCGGCGGCTCCTCGGCGCAGTCGGTGATCCTGATGGTCATCGTCATCGCGCTGACCGCCATCCAGTTCCGCTTCGTCGAGCGCAAGGTGCATTACTCATGACCCGCGACCGCGACACCCCGCGCTCCGGCGGGCGCCTGATGGACATGGTCCCGCACCTGATCCTGATGCTGGGCGTCCTGATCTTCGCCTTCCCGATCTACGTGACGATCATCGGCTCGACCTGGGACGCCGCCACCATCGGGCGCGGCAACCTGCCGCTGACGCCCGGCGGGGACATGCTGAACAACTACGCCTCGGCCTGGAGCGAATCGCAGGGCAACCGCGTCATGCACACGCCCGTGCGCATCATGATGTGGAACAGCCTGATCATGGCGCTGGTCATCGCGCTGGGCAAGATCGCCATCTCGATCATCTCGGCCTACGCGGTGGCCTTCTTCCGCTTCCCGCTGCGCATGGTCTTCTTCTGGATGATCTTCATCACGCTGATGCTGCCGGTGGAGGTGCGCATCATCCCGACCTACGAGGTGGTGGCCAACCTCGGCCTGATCGACAGCTACGCCGGGCTGACCATCCCGCTGATCGCCTCGGCCACGGCGACGCTGCTGTTCCGGCAGTTCTTCCTGACCATCCCGGACGAGCTGGTGGAGGCCGCCAAGATCGACGGGGCGGGGGCGCTGCGCTTCTTCCTGGACGTGGTGCTGCCCCTGTCGCGCACCAACATCGCGGCGCTGTTCGTCATCCTCTTCATCTACGGCTGGAACCAGTATCTGTGGCCGCTGCTGATCACCAACAGCGCGGAGATGGAGACGGTGGTCATCGGCATCACCAAGATGATCGGCAACGGCGAGGCCGCGACCGACTGGAACCTCATCATGGCGACGACGGTGCTGGCCATGCTGCCGCCGGTGGCGGTGGTCGTGCTGATGCAGCGCTGGTTCGTCAAAGGCCTTGTGGACAGCGAGAAATAAGAAATGGCAACGGTCGATCTGAATCAGGTCCGCAAGTCCTACGGCTCCGTCGAGGCCATCAAGGGCATCGACATCAGCGTCGCGGATGGGGAGTTCCTCGTGCTGCTCGGCCCCTCGGGCTGCGGTAAATCCACGCTGCTGCGCATGGTCGCCGGGCTGGAGAGCATCACCGGCGGCCAGATCGCCATCGGCGGGCGGGTGGTCAACGGGCTGGAGCCCAAGGACCGCGACATCGCCATGGTGTTCCAGAACTACGCGCTCTACCCGCACATGAGCGTGTTCGACAACATGGCCTACGGGCTGAAGATCCGCGGCCTGCCCAAGGCGGAGATCCAGGCGCGCGTCGCCAAGGCCGCGGAAATCCTGGAGCTTGGCCGCTTCCTCGACCGCCGGCCCAGCCAGCTGTCGGGCGGGCAGCGGCAGCGCGTCGCCATGGGCCGCGCCATCGTGCGCGAGCCCGCCGCCTTCCTGTTCGACGAGCCGCTGTCCAACCTGGACGCCAAGCTGCGCACCCAGATGCGCGTCGAGATCAAGCGGCTTCAGGACCGGCTGGGCATCACCAGCCTCTACGTGACGCACGACCAGGTGGAGGCGATGACGCTCGCCGACCGCATCCTGGTGATGAACCACGGGGTGGCGGAGCAGGTCGGCACGCCGCTGGAGGTCTACCAGCGCCCGGCCAGCCTGTTCGTGGCCGGCTTCATCGGGTCGCCGCCGATGAACATTCTGGACGCGCGCTTCGACGGTGCGGGGCAGGCGGTGGCGCTGCCCGGCGGCACCGCCTTCCTCCTGCCGCGCCCGCGGCCCGACATGGCCGGGCGGCCGGTCAAGCTGGGCGTGCGGCCGGAGCACCTCGCCCCAGAGCATTCGGGCACGCCCGGCGACGGGCCGCTGATCGTCACGGTGGAACTGGTGGAGGCCCTGGGCGCCGACACGGTGGTCTACGGCCGCCTGCCGGACGGCGAGGCGCTGGTGGTCCGGGTCGCCGGCCTGCCGTCCTGCCGCGAGGGCGAGACCTTGCGCGTCGGTGCTCCGCCCGACGCCCTGCACCTGTTCGACGCGGAGAGCGGGCGGCGGCTGCCGGATTGAACGGGCCGGTTGCATTCGCTGCCGCCCATGCTCCACTGTCGATCCGTCATGTCCCGCCGGAAACAAGGATAAGAAACGCCATGAAGCTCTACCTGAAGCCGGGCGCCTGCTCGCTGTCGCCGCACATCGTCCTGCGCGAAAGCGGCTTGGCCTTCGACGTCGCGGCCGTCGACCTCGTCGCCAAGAAACTGGAGGACGGCAGCGATTTCCTGGCCGTCAACCCGAAGGGCCAAGTGCCGACGCTGGCCTTCGACGACGGCGCCGTCCTGACCGAGGGCGCGGCGATCGTTCAGTGCATCGCCGACCGCGTGCCGGAGAGCGGCCTGCTGCCGGCCGTCGGGACGATGGAGCGCTACCGCGTGCTGGAATGGCTGAACTTCATCGGCACGGAACTGCACAAGACTTTCAGCCCGCTGTTCCGCGCGACCACGCCGGACGCCTTCAAGGAGATCGCCAAGCAGACGCTGGCCGCCAAGTTCGCGGTGGTGGAGGCCGGGCTGGCCGGCAAGGACTACCTGACGGGCGACCGCTTCACGCTGGCCGACGCCTATTGCTTTACGGTGCTGCGCTGGGCGCCGCGGGTCGGCCTGCCGCTGGACGGCTGCCCGAACATCACCGCCTACATGGCCCGCGTCGCCGCGCGCCCGGCGGTGGCTGCGGCGCTGGCGGCCGAAGGGATCGCCTGACTCACCTGTTCGATCCCGGGACAGCCGGTGATTGCCCGAGTAGACTGCTTGGGCAATCACCAGCAGGGAGGGGGGCTTCGGCTCCCGTGAGCATGAGCGCAACCGACCGCAAACCCGTTCCGCCCTTCCACCTTGCCTTTCCCGTCCGCGACAAGGAGGAGGCGCGCGCCTTCTACGCCGGCCTGCTGGGCTGCGGGGTGGGGCGGGAATCCGACCGCTGGATCGACTTCGACCTCTACGGCCATCAGGTGGTGGCCCACGTGACCGAGGATGCCGGGACCCGGGCCACCAACCCGGTCGATGGCGAGGACGTGCCGGCCAGCCATTTCGGCGTGATCCTGGACTGGGACGACTGGCACGCGCTGGCCGACAGGTTGAAGGCCGAAGGCGTGCGATTCCTCATCGAGCCGCAGATCCGCTTCAAGGGGCAGGTCGGCGAGCAGGCCACCATGTTCTTCCTCGACCCGAGCGGGAACGCCCTGGAGTTCAAGAGCTTCCAGGACATGGGGCAGATTTTCGCGCGGTGACACCGGCGGCAATGCTTCGACGCCATCGGCATTTCCTTCACCCCGGAGGGGAAGATCCGGCCCAGGCCCACGGTCCGATTTTCCCCTCCACATCGGCAAAAGCCCGTGTTTGCGCGTCATCGGGATGGCATGGAAGCTGCTAATGGGAAATTGCCGAAGCAATTGTGCCGGTCAACCGTGAGGTGTCCCATGAGCAGCCTGCCCGTCACCGCGGCGGGAATTGGATCATCCGGCGTGTACGCGCTGAACGGTGGCATGGTCACCCGCTTCTCCGCGGCGACCAAGGCCAGTTCGGAGATGATGGCACGCGTCGGGGTCGGCGATTCCGCTTTTCAGCAGCAGATGAGAATCGCGGCGGACCCGAACGCCGTGGACCCGGCGGTCACGGCGCGCAGCCGTGCCGTGCAGGCCCACGCCCTGTTCCGGCAGGGCGGCCAAGTCGTCGCCGCGGTCTGGCGGGACGGCCAGACGCAAATGAGCAACGGGCTTGCCGCGCGGCTCGACTGGACCGCGCTGGAGCGGCAGACCGCGTCTCTGTCCGAGGCGCAGCGACGCGACGCGATCGCCTCCGCCATCGCCAAACAGCTTGGCGGAGGCGTCCAGGTCCAGCGCTACGGCGACAGCGGTGCCGCGCCGACCCGTGGCGCGCTGATCGATGAGCAGGCCCCGGCGAACCGGGCCGCAAACCGGGCGGTGCGCCACGGGCGGTAATCCCGCCGCGCACCCAACAGACTTCAGGCCGCGGACCGCTTGTTGCCGCCGGACGGGCCGCCGTGCGGGGCGGGGCGGCGGTTGTGGCGGTTCTGCTGGTTGGCCGAGGCCTTGGCCTTCAGCGGCTGGTCGCCGGTGGCGCCGGCAACCCGCGCGCCCTGCGGCGCCGACGGCTTCGCACCCTGGGCCTTCGGCGCCTGAGCCCGCTGGCCCTGCGGCTTGCCGCCGCCCGGCTGCTGCTGCTGGGGCTGGCCGCGGCCCGGACGGGGCTGCTTGGGCGCCGGCTTCGGCGGCTTGGCGGAGGAGGCGTGGATCGCCGCCACCACCGACGCGTGGTAGGGGTGGTCGTGGTCCGCCGGGACCGGCTGGCGGATGGTCTTCTCGATGGCCTTCAGATAGGCCACCTCCTCCGCGTCGCAGAAGGACACCGCGCTGCCGTCGGTGCCGGCGCGGGCGGTGCGGCCGATGCGGTGGACGTAGCTTTCCGGCTCGTTCGGCAGGTCGAAATTGATGACGTGCGTGATGCCGTCGATGTCGATGCCGCGCGCCGCGATGTCGGTCGCCACCAGCGCCTTGAGGTCGCCGCTGCGGAAGGATTCCAGCGCGCGCACGCGGGCCGACTGCGACTTGTCGCCGTGGATCGCGTCGGCCGGGACGCCGGCCTTCTTCAGATGGTCGGCGATGCGGTCGGCGCCGTGTTTGGTGCGGGCGAAGACGATCGTCCGCTCCATGGCGCCCTCCTGGAGGAGGTCGGCGAGCAGGCGGCGCTTGTCGGCGCGCTCGACGAACAGCACGCGCTGGGCGATGCGCTCCACCGTGGTGGACTGCGGCGCCACCTCGATCCGCTCGGCGTCGGTCAGGATGCTGTGCGCCAGCTCGACCACGGCTTCCGGCATGGTGGCGGAGAACAGCAGGGTCTGGCGCTGCTTCGGCAGGACCGCGACCACCTTCCGCACGTCGCGGATGAAGCCCATGTCGAGCATGCGGTCGGCCTCGTCCAGGACGAAGATCTCGATCTGGTCGAGCACGCACTGCTTCTGGGCCATCAGGTCGAGCAGGCGGCCCGGCGTCGCCACCAGCACGTCGGTGCCGCGGGCCAGGGCGGCGACCTGCGGGCTCTGCCCGACGCCGCCGTGGATCACCGTGCGGCGGATCGGCAGGTGCCGGCCGTAGGTGCGGAAGCTCTCGCCGATCTGCAGCGCCAGCTCGCGCGTCGGCGTCAGGATCAGCGTGCGCGGCGCCTTGGCCTGCACGCGCTTCTTGTTCTGGAACAGCCGCTGCAGGATCGGCAGGGTGAAGGCGGCGGTCTTGCCGGTGCCGGTCTGGGCGAGGCCGAGCACGTCGCGGCCCTCCAGAAGAACGGGGATGGCGCCGGCCTGGATCGGCGTGGCGGTCTGGTAACCCTCTTCGGCGACGGCGCGCAGAAGGGGCTCGATCAGGCCGAGGCCACTGAATTCGGTCATACGGGGAGGGTCCTGGTCACGTGAACAGAGGCTGCACCTGGGCCGTGCCCGGACATGGCCGGGGGCGGCGTGGCTTGGGGCGCTCCGCCGCGGGAGTGCGCGGAGCCATCAATTCACCGTGGGAAGGCGCAAGCGGCGCCGGTACCGGGACGACGAGGAGCCGGCAGCCCCAAAGCAAAATCGACCGGACACACATAGGCGGTGGGGCGGCTTTTGGCAAGCAAACAAGGGCCTTGGCCCGGTTTCGGACCGGAAATGTCCCTGGGACGGCGGGCAATTCCGGGTGACGGTGGGAACGGCGTGGGTGTGGCGTCCCGGCGGGTGAGGCATTTTGCCGCGTGAATTCCCGGATAAAAAAACGGGGTATAGGATTGCGAATGAATTTCAGTATTATGATTGGCGCTGCAGCATGGCGCCCCGGATCGCGGGAGACGGCGCCGCAACGGATGGCAAAGGCGGTGGGGCAATGACGTCGCGTCTCGAATCCTTGTGCCTGGAAAAGGGACTGAAGATGACCGGCCAGCGCCGGGTCATCTCGCAGGTCCTGTCGGAGTCGGAGGACCATCCCGACGTGGAGGAAGTCCACCGCCGTGCCGTGCTGATCGACCCGCGCATCTCCATCGCCACGGTCTACCGCACCATGCGCCTTCTCGAGGACGCGCAGGTGATCGAGAAGGTGGACCTCGGCGACGGCCGCGCCCGCTACGAAGAGGCGTCGACCGACCATCATCACCACCTGATCGACACGCGCAGCGGGCGGATCATCGAGTTCGCCAGCCCGGAGCTGGAGGCGCTGAAGGAGCGCATCGCCCGGGAGCTGGGCTACCGCATCGTCGGTCACCGGCTGGAAATCTACGGCGTTCCGCTCGACGGCGGGGATGCGCAGGGCGGCAACTCTGGCGAAGGCGGGGAGCGTCGATGAAGAGCATGCGCTGGCTGACGATCGATCCCTACCCGACGGTGACCCTGGATTGCCGCGACGCGGTCCAGCGCTGCTACGCCGGCCTGTGCGGCTGCGGCCAGCCGGAGCGCTACGCGCTGGAGGCGGCGGTGACCGTCTTCCGCTACCACCATCCCGAAACCCCGCCCTTCCAGGCGGAAACCATCGTCAGCCAGTGGGTGGCCGGACCGGTCCGCCACTGACGCCGGCTCCGGCCGGCGCTCACCAGCGGCGCCGCTTGCGCTCCAGCGTGTCGGGGGCGAAGTCCTCGGGCCGCAGGGTCTTGGCGAAGTCCGGCGGGGCGAGCTGGTTGTCGAGGCCGCTTACCACATAGCGGTCACCCGTGAGGTCATAGGTGATCTCCAGCGCCGGGGCGAAGACGGGCACCTGCGGATAGGCGATGCCGTGCGCCTCCGCGTAGCGGACCAGATCGCCCTTGGCGTCGTAATGGTCGGCCATGACGATCTGCCAGGTGTCCTCGTCCAGATAATAGGTGCGCTCCGGCAGGGCGTGGCGGAAGTTCGGCTTCACCCGCGCCTCGACGATCCAGACACGGTGCATCTCGTAGCGCAGGAACTGCGGGTTGGGGTGGCCCAGCCACAGGAAGTCCACCGGCGCCAGGCCGGGCGTGTTCATCCGGCTGGCGTTGTAGGGCACATACATCTCCCGCCGCGTCACCAGCGTGAAGTCGAAGCGGTCGATCGGGCCGCTGAACATGTCCAGCATGTCGGCGGTGCGGATGCCGCCGCTGGCCGGGTCCGGCGTGTCGTAGACGAAGTCGGGCGCGCGGACGGGCTTGCCGCCCTCGCCCTGGCGGAACCAGGCGGCGAAGCCGGACTGGATGGGGTTCAGCGTGCCGTGCAGCAGCAGGGTGGTCCCGGCCTCCGCCTTGGGCATCAGGGTGGTGCGGCGGTAGTGGAAGGGCCGCCCGCCGTCGATCCCGGCGGCGTAGCTGGACTGCCAGTCCTCGCGGTGGACCGCCGCGGTGTAAATGCCGCCGGACTCCGGCAGGACGGTGGCGCCGGTCCGGCTGAAGAAATTCCCGCGCCAGCGCAGGATGTGGTTCCACATCGCCTGCACGCCGTTGGCCGGAATGGGGAAGGGCACCCCCACCCGCGCCCCGCTCAGCGCCAGACCGTTTTCGCCCAGCTTGGCGCGCTTGGCGTTCGCGATCGACTCCTCGTAGACGCGCTGCGGGGCGGCGGCGCTGCGGCGGCTGGGGAAGACCGGGATCTCGAAGGACGGGTATTTGGTCAGCATCTCCTGCAGGCCGCCGGACAGGCGGACCTTGTAGCGGTCGATGTCCGCCGGCCCCACGGTGAACCAGCGCCCGTCCTCGTCGTAGGGATCGGGCAACGGGGCGCCCGGCTTCCAGCCGTCGGGGGCTTGGGTCAGGCCGCCCTTCCAGGCCGGAATGGCCCGCGTCCGGCTGGCGCCGCGCACCGCGCCGAAGGGCGTCAGTTCCTCCCCCAGCGCGGGGACCTTCTCCTGCGCGGCGATCGGGGCCGCGTAGGGAAGCACCGGCAGGGAGAGCAGAAGGCTGGAGAACTGGCGGCGGTTCATGCGCGTCTCGCGGCGTGGCGGGTCGCGGGGACGATACCCCAATCGGGCGCCGGTTCGAACGGACAAAGGACGTTCAAGAGGGTGCTCAGGGCGGCGGTGCCGCGGCGAGGGCGCGTTCGACCTCCCCCATCGCCTGTTCCAACGCCACGGCGAGCGTGGCCACCCGGTCCCAGGGGGCGTCCTGCATCAGCGCCTGCTCCAGCGCCTGCGCCGCGTCGCCGAGCGCTTTCGCGCCGGCGTTGCGGGCGCAACCCTTCAGATTGTGGGCGCCGGCGCGGATCGCCGTTCCGTTCCGCGCGATGACGGCGTCGGCGACCTCGTCGGCGATGTGACGGCCGATGCCGATGAAGTCGTTCAACAGCTCGTTCATCAGCGCCCGGTCGTCGCCGCAGAGCCGGCGCAGCACGTCGAGGTCGATCGCCGGGGTTTCCGGCGGCGGCTGAGGAGGCGGGCTCGGTGCCGCCGCGTCGGCGGCCGCGAGCGGCAGGAACCGGGCCAGAACGGCGTCGAGCTTGACCAGATCCAGCGGCTTGCTCAGCGCCTCGTCCATGCCGGCGGCGGCGTAGCTCTCGATGTCCGCCGGGGCGGCGTTGGCGGTCAGGGCGACGATCGGCAGATGGGCGCCGGTGGCGCGCTCCGCCGCGCGGATGCGGCGGGTCAGCTCGAACCCATCCACCTCCGGCATTTGGATGTCGGTCAGCAGCAGGGCGTAGCGCCGCCGCTCCAGCGCGGCCAGGGCCTCCGCCCCGCCGGTGGTCAGTTCCGCCGTGTGGCCCAGCGCGGTGAGCTGCATCTGCAGGACCTTGCGGTTGATGGCGTTGTCCTCCGCCACCAGGATCAGCCGCCCGCGGGCTTCCGCTTCGGCGATGGCCCGCTCCGGACTCAGCGGGGCCGGGGCGCAGGGCGCGGCGGTGGGCGGGCCTTCGCCGGGTGCGGCGTCCGCCAGGGCGCGCCCGGCGGCCACCGTGACGGCGCGCACCAGCGCGGCGCGGCGGACCGGGCGGCTGACCGCGACCGACCCGTCGGCGATTGGTCCGCCGGCGACTGGCCCGCTGGCGACCGGCCTGCCGATGCCCGCCGGGTCCTGCAGCAGCACCGTCGGCACCCGCGCTTCGCCGACGCGGCGGCCCAGCAGCTGCGGCGCCTGGGCGGCGGCGGGGGTGTGCAGCGCCTCGTCGACCACCACGACGTTCAGCGCGCCGCTGGCTTCGCGGGCCGTGCGGGCCAGCTCGGCCAGGGCGTCCGGTTCCCCGGCGGCCAGAACCCGCGCCCCGGCGGCCTCCAGATAATCGGCGACGATCCGGCGCTCCGCCGTCTCCGGCAGGCCGACCAGGACGGTCAGGCCGGCGAGGTCCGGGTCCGCCGCCGGGAACGCCGGCGCCGCGGCGGCTTCGGCCGGGGCGGGGGCGGCCGCGCTGTCCAGCGTCAGCTCGACCCAGAAGGTCGAACCCACCCCCGGCGCGCTGTCCACCCCGATCGTCCCGCCCATCAGCGCGACCAGCCGCCGGCTGATCGACAGGCCCAGCCCGGTGCCGCCGAAGCGCCGGGCGGTCGAGCTTTCCGCCTGGGTGAAGGGCTGGAAGAGCTGGCGGCGCGCCGTCTCGGAGATGCCGATGCCGGTGTCCGTCACCGCGATGCGCAGCCGGGTGGCGGTCCGAGTGTTTGTGTCCGCCCCGACCACCAGGGTGGCCTGCACGACGATCCGCCCACGCTCGGTGAACTTGATGGCGTTGCCGCACAGGTTGAACAGGATCTGGCGCAGCCGCACCGGGTCGCCGGTCAGCGCCTGCGGGATCGCCGGGTCCACATAGGTCAGCAGCGTCAGCCCCTTGGCCCGCGCCGCCGGGGCCAGCGTGTCGGCCACCCCTTCGACCAGGGCGGGGATGGAGACGGGCACCTGCTCCAGGTCCATCTTGCCGGCCTCGACCTTCGAGAAGTCGAGGATGTCGTCGATGATCCGCAGCAGCGAGGTCGCCGATTCCCGCATGGTCGCCACGGTGTCGCGCTGCCCGCCGTCCAGCGGCGTGCGCTCCAGCAGTTCCAGCATGCCCAGCACGCCGTTCATGGGGGTGCGGATCTCGTGGCTCATGGTGGCGAGAAAGGCGGACTTGGCGGTGGTCGTCTGCTCCGCCTGCTCCTTGGCGCGTTCCATCTGGTGCTCGGCCAGCTTGCGCCGGGTGATGTCGTAGACCCAGGCGAGATGAACCGGGCGGCCGTCGAGCAGCGTGGGGTCCACCGACACCAGCGCCCAGAAGGTCGAGCCGTCGGCCCGCCGCACCCGCACCTCGGCGTCGCGCAGCGAGCGGCGGAAGAAGGTCCAGTGCGTCTCGTGCGCCTCGGTGTTGTCCGGCTCGATGAACAGGTCGGCGATGGAGACTCCGACCAGCCGCTCCTTCGGCACGCCCAGCAGATGGACCAGCCGGTCGTTGCACATCACCAGCACGCCGTCATGGGTGTAGGCGCAGACGCCGACCGGGCTCGATTCCAGGATGGCGCGCATCTGCTCGCGGCTCTGCCGCAGCTCCTGCGTGCGCTCGGCCACCTTGGTCTCGATGGAGCGGATCTGGTCGTAGGCGCGCAGCGCCGCGATCACCGCGGTGAACAGACCCTCCGCCGACAGGTCGGCCTTCGACTTGTAGTCGTTGATGTCGCAGCCGACGATCACGTCGCGCTGCGGCGCCTGCCCCGGCTGGCCGGTGCGCAGGATGATGCGGACGTCGAGGTTGCCCAGCGCGCCGCGGACCCAGCGGACCAGCGTCAGGCCGGCGTCCTCCTCCTCCATGACCACGTCGAGCAGGATGACGGCGATGTCCCGCCGGTGGCGCAGCAGGGCGCGCGCCTCGGCGGCGGAGCGGCAGCCGATCAGCTCCAGCCGGCGGCCCTGGAACTCCACGTCGTCCAGCAGGAGGGCGGTCATGGCGTGGACGTCGTCCTCGTCGTCCACCACCAGGATCGGCCAGGGCGGAGTCTCCTCCCGGTCTCCATCCTCCTCGTCGGCGAACAGGATTTCGTCGTCCGGGTTGGGATCGGTGTCGGGCACGATCAGCTCGTCGGTCATGATGCGTCCGTCATGCTGCGTCGGTTTCCGGGTCCTTCCCGGCGGCGCCGGCCATCCGCGGCGCCGTCACGGGAATCCGCAGGAGGAAGCTGGTGCCCCCGCCCGGACGGTCGTTCGGCGGCGGACTCTCCACCGAGATCCGGCCGCCCAGCGATTGCGTCACCAGATTGAAGACGATGTGGAGACCGAGCCCGCTGCCCCCGGTGCCGCGCTTGGTCGTAAAGAAGGGTTCGAACACCTTGGGCAGATTGTCCGGGGCGATGCCGACGCCGTCGTCGGAAAAGCGGATGTCCAGCTCGCCGTCCGGCAGTTCCTCCACGGTCAGCGCCATCGCGCCCTCCCGCCCGTCGGGGAAGGCGTGGGTCAGCGCGTTGATGACCAGATTGGTGATGACCTGGCTGAGCGCGCCGGGGTAGCCGTCCATGGTGATGCCGTCCGGGCAGGCGACGCTCATCCGGTGCGGGCTCTTGCGCAGGCGCGGCCCCAGCGAGGTGATGATCTCGTCCAGGTAGGAGCGCAGGTCGAAGCGGCGGCGCTCCTGGCTGGTCTGGTCGACGGCGACGCGCTTGAAGCTCTGGATCAGCTCCGCCGCGCGGGTCAGGTTCTGCTCGATCAGGCGCGCGGATTCGCCCGCCGCCGCCACATAGGCGGTCAGGTCGGACTTCTTCAGCGCGCCCTTCGCGAAGGCCTCGGTCAGCGTCTGCGTCTTCGACGCCAAGTGGGTGGAGCAGCTGTAGGCGATGCCGACCGGCGTGTTGATCTCGTGCGCGACGCCGGCCACCAGCAGGGCGAGCGAGGCCATCTTCTCCGCCTGGACGAGGCTGTCCTGGGTTTCCTTGAGGTCGGCGTAGGCGGTCTCCAGCGCTTCCATGGCGTGGAACACCTCCTCGGCGGAGCGCGCCTCGACCGTCACGTCGGTGAAGGTGCGGACGAAGCCGCCCTCCGGCAGGGGGTTGGACCGCACCTCGATGATCGTGCCGTCGGGCCGCCGCCGCTTGAAGGCGAAGGGCTGGTCGGGCACCACGGCGGTCTCGTCCAGCTCCAGGTCGGGATCGATGCTGAAATCCTCGAAGGCGCCCTGGGCGCGCTGGAGCCGGATGATCTCGGGAAACAGCGGGTTGCGGGCCAGGAAGGCCGCCGGCACGTCGAGAAGCTCCGCGGCGCGGCGGTTGGACATGACGACCCGCAGGTTGCGATCCACCATGATGATGCCCTGGTCGGTGTTGTCGAGCGTGATCTGAAGGACGTTCCGCTCGCGCGCCAGATCCCGTTCGGCCTGCATGCGCTCGGTCACGTCGGACATGGTGCCGGTCAGGCGGACCGCCGTTCCCTCGGCGTCGCGCAGGGCGGTCGCCCGGTCCTCGATCCAGCTCCAGCCGCCGTCCCGGCGGCGCATGCGGTAGACGGCGGTGTAGGCGCTGTCGGTGTCGCGCACGCGGCTGCGGGACGCCGCGACGACGCGCCGCCGCTCCTCCGGGTGGATCAGCGACTCCCAGGTCCGCGCGGTCATCGCCAGCTCCGCCGGACCGTAGCCGAGCAGCGCGGGGAACTCCTTCGACCACCAGTACTGGCCGGTCCGCAGGTCGTAATCCCAGACGGAGGAGCGGGTGGCGGCGATGGCCAGCCCCAGCCGCTCCTCGCTCTGGCGCAGGGCAGCCTCCTCCTCGTCCAGCCGGGTCAGCATGCCGTTGTAGGCGGCGATCACCCGCCCCAGCTCATCGGCCGACGACCACTGCACGCGCTGACGCAGATGCTCCTGCTCGGCGGTGCGGATCGACGCGATCAGCCGGCCCAGCGGCACGCCGATGGTCAGCCGGTGGGCGGTCAGCGCGGTGACCAGCGTGCCGACCAGCATCAGCAGCAGGAGCCACAGCGTGTTGACCATCTCCTGCCGGATCTGCGCGTCGACCGAGGCGTAGCTGAAATGGAGCGTCAGCGTGCCGAGCCGGCGGTTCTGCACCTGGATCGGACGGCGCACCGTTTCGCGTCCGGCGAAGGGGCGGCAATCGTCGTCCGGCCAGGCGAAGCGGCCGTCGGCCAGCTCGTCGGCCACCTCGATGCACTGAAGCTCGCGGTTGACGGAGATCGCCTGGATGATGTTGCGGATGGCCGGAACGTCCACCGCCCACAGGCTGGAGGACAGGGCGACGGCGTTGATTTCCGCCACCGCCTCGATCCGGTCGCGCAGGGCGCCGCGCAGATCCTTGTACTTGCCGTAGAAAAAGATTGAGGAGAAGCCGAGCGTGGTCAGGATCAGGATGGGAATCAGGATCAGCAGGAATTTCGCCGACACCGTCGGCACCGTCTTCCACGCCTGCTCGATCACCGTCATGAAAGGGTTTCCCGCTGCGGGGTGGCGTGACCGGGGCGGACCGGCGGCACGGCGCCGCCTTACCGGTCATGCGGTTGTACTATCAACGGACGTGTTCCGTCTACGGTGTGAATGCCGTGAAAATTCTCCTTATGATCGATAAAATCGACGTGATGTATACTTGAAGCTTGAGAGGGGATCGGCCTTGCACTACTGTTCGCGGGAGCCGCTTGCGCGGTGCAACACAAGAGGATGTCATGAATTTCCAGGTGCGCCGTTCCTCCGAAACCATCGAGGTGCTGTTGAGCGGCCGGTTGGAATTCACCGACCATGACAGCCTCCCCGACATCGTGGACCTGCTGAACGGGGAAGGGGCGCGCCGTGTCGTCCTGGACATGGACGGGCTGACCTTCATCGACTCCGCGGGGATCGGCATGCTTCTGATCCTCCAGGACGAGTCGGAGCAGCGCAACATCAAGCTGGTCCTGCGCAAGCTGCAGGGCGATGTGCTGCGCTCCATCGATCTGGCGCGGATCGGCGAAGTCGTCACCATCGAGCGGTGAGCGGATGATGGACGGTTTCCCCGCCTCTTCCACCGGCCTTCCGCCCGGTCCGCCCGGCGCCGTACGCCCCTTCAGCGTGGTGCGGGACCGCGTGCCGGCGGACGTCGTCGCCCGGGTCGCGGCGCGCTTCGGCCCGGGCGAGGCCGTGATGGGCGCCGCAGACGCGGCGGATGACCGGGTGGCCGCCGCGGTTCTGCTGGCCCAGGCCGACCGCGACATCCTGCGCGGCGCCTTCGGGCTCAACCGCTTCCTGACGGTGGAGCTGACGGAGCGGGAGGACGGCACCGGCGCCATCGACGCCGACTGGCTGGGCGCCCCGCCGGTGGAGCGGGGGTTCTACCTGTCGCTGACCACCGGCACGGCCTATGGCCTGCAATGCGCGGTTCTGGTCTGCGACGAGCTGAGCCGGCGCGGCGTGCTGACTCCGGAGCGGCGCGGCAATGTCGAGCTGTGCCTGCACGAGGCCATCGCCAACGCCATTGTCCACGGCAATCTGGGCATTCCCAGCGCGACCAAGGAGCAGCCGGAGGGCTATCGGCTGTTCAGCCGGCTGCTGCGCGAACGGTTGGGCGACGGCGCCGTGCGGCAGCGGCGGATCGACATCTTCGCGCGCTGGAGCGCCGACAGCCTGTCCATCGCGGTGGTCGACCAGGGCAACGGGTTCGACGCCGCGGCCCTGCCGCAGGACACCGACAGCGGCGCCCATTCCGGCCGCGGCTTCGTGTTCATGCGGGCGCTGGCCCGGCGCATCCACGTGACCGACGGCGGGCGCTGCACCCTGCTGCAGTTCGACCTGTGACGGGCGGGCGGAGTCGCGCATGCCCATTTCCCTCGCCGCCAGCCGGGTTCTGATCGTCGACGACAACGAGTTCAACAGGAAGTCGCTGGCCCTGATGATCCGCCGCGCCGGGCTGACCCAGATCGAGGTCGCCGAGAACGGCGTGGAGGGGTTGCGCAAGGTGGAGAGCTTCCGCCCCGACCTCGTCCTGCTCGACGTCAGCATGCCGGTGATGGACGGGCTGGAGATGTGCCGGCGCCTGCGCGAGCGGCTGACCCACGAGGAATTGCCGATCCTGTTCCAGACCGCTCTGGACAGCGACGAGGAGCAGGTCCGCTGCTTCGAGGCCGGCGGCAGCGACTTCATCTCCAAGCCGATCAAGCCCGGCGAGTGCGTCGCCCGCGTCCGCCACCAGCTCGAAAAGCGCAAGCTGTTCACCGACCTCGCCAATTTCCGCGCGCGGGTGGAGCGGGAGCTGAAGCACGCCAAGGCGATGCAGCTTTCCCTGCTGCCCGAGCCGAGGGAGCTGGAGGCGGTCGCCGAGCGGTACGAGCTGGTGCTGGACGCCCATTTCGAAACCTCGTCGGAGCTGGGCGGCGATTTCTGGAACGTCTACCCGCTGGACAGCCACCGCGTCGCCTTCCTGATGGTCGATTTCGCCGGGCACGGCATCACCGCCGCCATCAACACCTTCCGCCTGCACACGCTGATCGACCGCTTCCCCATGCAGCACGTGCCGCCGTCGGAATGGCTGTCCGGACTGAACCGGGCGTTGAAGGAGGTGCTGCCGGTCGGGCAGTTCGCCACCGCCTTCTTCGGCATCCTCGACCTGCACACCGACACGCTGACCTACGCCTCGGCCGGGGCGCCGAATCCGGTGGTGGGGATCGCCGGGG
This sequence comes from Azospirillum brasilense, assembly GCF_007827815.1. Lineage (GTDB taxonomy): Bacteria > Pseudomonadota > Alphaproteobacteria > Azospirillales > Azospirillaceae > Azospirillum > Azospirillum brasilense_C. Next base: position 340,601 of record NZ_VITH01000004.1, on the reverse strand, counting down.
AGCTTCGGCTGCTCGACTCGGCGGGGCTGGTGCTGGGCGCGTCGCGCCGCGCCGTCTACGCCGACCGCAGCCTGCGCCTGCCGCGCGGGAGCTGCCTGTTCCTCTACAGCGACGCGTTGATCGAATGCAGCGGCCCGGACAGCGAGCCGATCGGCCAGGACGGGGTCCCGGGCCTGCTGCGCGCCGCCATCGCCGCCAACCGCGCCCGCCCGCTGGGGCCGCTGTTGGAGCGCTTCTACGCCCGCACCAGCCTGCCGCTGCGCGACGACCTGACCGCCGTGTGGATCGCCCGTCGGGCGTAGAGCCCGGAAACGGGAAAGGCCGCCGCGGGTGGTCCGCGGCGGCCTTTCTGCCTGAGTTCCGGTCTGCCTGCCTCTCGGGGGAGGGGTGCCGTTACGCCTGCGTCTCGGAGGCGGCGTAGCGGCGGCGGACCCACATCACGCTCTTCACCGCGAAGAAGGTGACGCCGATGCCCAGCGCGATGAGCAGGAGGATCTTCGGACCGTTCTCGCCGATGGCGGCGGCCGCCTCGCCGAACAGGTAGCCGGCCCCGGCGAAGCTCCAGGCCCAGATGCCGGCGGCGATGAAGTTCCAGAACAGGAATTTTCGCCAGGGCATGCGGGATGTGCCGACGGCGACCGAGGCGATGTTGCGCACCCCGTAGAGGAAGCGGAAGGCCAGGATGAAGCCGACGCCGTAGGTTTCCAGCCAATACAGCACGCGGGACGCGCGGGCCTCCGCCGCCGGGAAGCGGGCCAGCGCCTTGGCGCCCCATTTGCGGCCGATCCAGAAATAGCACTGGTCGCCCATGAAACTGCCGATCCAGACGGCGGCCACCAGCCAGTAAAGGTTGATGATCCCCAGGTGCGCGCCCATCCCGCCGAAAATCACGAAGGTCTCGCCTTCGAAAAAGGCCCATATGAAGGCCAGGGGATAGAAGGCATCGCCCCAATCCTGGAGCCAGGTCATCCAGTCCAAAGCACCCTCCCCGCGGGTCGTTCCTTTCGGCCCGGACCGCCGGCGGCGCGCCACGGAAACGCAGGCGCGGCCGTTGGTCAGGCTACGGACACATCATTGCACATACGTGCGTGTCTTGTCGCGCCATCATTCCCGAATCGGGGGGAGGAACCCGTACAAAGTTGGGGTACGAAACGATCTATTGCCGCGGGATTATTTTGTTTCCGGACACGTATTCTGTGAATCGGTCAGTGTTCGTGACTTGATCAGCCATCCTCGCCCGACAATTCGCCGACCGCCTGCCGGGCGGCGCGCAGCAGCAGGGGATTCGGTTCGGACGGGCCGTCTTCTCCCTCCTCTTCCTCCCAGGCTCCCGGCGCGGCGCGGCGCTTCAACTCGCGTGCGGCTTCGATCAGCAGATGGGCCAGCTTGTGGTCGGGCAAAGCCTGCGCCAGCGCCCGCAGTTCGGCGTTGGTCAGGGCCGCCGGGTCGAAGTCGGCGCGCGGCGCCATCGGGACGGGCGGGGGTGGGACGAGCGCGAGGGTCATGGGCGGCGGGGCCGCCGGCGACGGAACATCCTCCCGCACCACGTCGACGGCCATCGGCGCCGCCACGGTGGTGGCGCGGGATCGGCGCGCCGGTTTGCGCGCCCGCTCCGTCTCGGGCAGGCTGTCGAACAGGAGAGGTTGCGTGCTCATCCGGTCACCCGCGATCCGTTCACCGCTAGTTTGCGAAGTGTTCTCTTTTCATTCTAAAGAACGAAGGCCGGAAGTCGAGGGGAAACTTTTCGGGCACCCTCTTCAAACGCCTTTTCAGACCCCTCTTCAAACGCCGCGTCAGGCGATCGCGTCCAGGAACCGCTCGGGGCGCAGGATGCGGGTGCGGCCCACTTGGCGCACCGACAGAAGCTGCCGGTCCACCGTCACCAGCCAGTCGGCGTCGGCGGCCAGCGCCACCGCCAGGAACATGTCGTCGTCGGGGTCGCGGCACAGCCGCTCCACCGGGGCGGGCTCGACCCTCCGGGCCTCCGCGGCGAAGGCGTCCAGGAAGGCGGCGCGTTCCGCCGCCGGGCGGTAGCGCTCGAAGTCCGGGCGCATCAGCACCTCCCGCAGCTCCGCCAGCGTGGCGTCGGAGACGACGGCGGTCCCCCGCGCCCGCACCGCCGCGACGCTGTCGCGGATGGCCAGGCTGCGGCGGGGCACTTCGGCGCCGAGCAGGGCGCAGCCCACGAGGATGTTGGTGTCCAGAACGACCCGGAAGTGCCGTGCGGCGTGCGGGAGGCTGGCGGTCATGCGGCCGTCGGGTCCATGGCCGCTCAGCCCTTGCGGGTCAGCAGCAGCGCGGTCAGGTCGTCGTCGATCGGGCCGATGGCGCGCAGGCGCTCCAGCAACCCGTCCAGGAAGCGGGCGCCGTCCGCCTCCTCCAATCGCTCGGTGACCAGGGCGGCGAGGCCCGGCTCGTCCAGGACGTCGCCGCCGACCGGGATTTCGATGGCGCCGTCCGAATAGAGGAACAGGCGCCCGCCGGGGGGCAGGGGGAGGGAGCGCTCCTCGTACTCCGCCGAGGCGAGCAGGCCGAGCGGCAGGCCGGCGCTGTCGCCCAGCAGCGGTTCGGCATCGCCCGGCCCCCAGACCATCGGGCGCGTCGATCCGGCCGAGGCGTAGACGAAGCGGTTCTCCGCCGGCTCGACCACCCCGGCCAGCATGGTGGCGAACTGCCCGTTGGGAAGCAGCGCGCACAGTCGCCGGTTGACGATGGACAGGAACTCGGCCGGGGTCAGGCCGGACATGTCCATCTGCTGGCAGATCGCGTGCAGGCGGAAGGTGTTCAGCGCCGCCCCGACGCCGTGGCCGGAGAAATCGACCATGTAAAGCATGGTCCGGCCCTGTCCCTGGTCCTGCCCCTGGCCCGGCTCGGCGGCGTCGTGCCGCAGGTCCCAGAAGTCGCCGCCCAGCTCCGACGAGGGGGCGAAATGGGCGGCGATGCCCACCCCCGCCGCGGCCTCCACCTCGGCCAGCCGCTCCGGCGAGGGCATCAGCCGCTCCTGCATCTTGCGGGCGAGCGACAGCTCGCTCTCCGTCCGCTCGTGAAAGCGTTGCAGGTCATGGAGCAGCGCACGGTTCTGCAGGTGGATGCGGACGCGGGCCAGCAGCTCGACCGCGTTGATCGGCTTGGTGACGTAATCGGTGGCCCCGGCGGCGAAAGCCTTGGCGCGGTCCTCCGCCCGGTTCAGGCTGGACTGAACGAGGACCGGCAGGTCCTTCCAGGCGGGAAGCGCGCGCAGGCGCCGGCACATCTCAAACCCGTCCAGGTTCGGCATCATCAGGTCGAGCAGGATTAGGTCGGGCCGGAAGCTGTCCAGCCGGGCCAGCGCGTCGTTGCCGTCCTCCGCCATCTCGATGCGGGTGACTCCGCCGCGTTCCAGCAGCGCCTGGAGCAGGTGGCGGTTCACGCGGTTGTCGTCCACCACCAGGACGCGGGCCGTGTCCAGCCCCGGAACCTCCGGCAGGTTGTTCATCGCGCCCCCCCGCGGCCGATCCAGACCAGGGTGTGGTCGTCGAGCGGCACGTCGCCCTGGGCGGCGGCGAGCGCGGCGGTCACCGCCGCGAAGGCGGCGTCGCCGCCGCCGGCCAGGGCGTCCGGGACGGCGGCGCTCCGCAGCAGGGCGGCGAAACCGCCGCTGCGCCCGTTCAGGGTTTCTAGAACGGCGGTCGAGTGCAGGACCAACGCCGAGTCCGGCGGGAAGGGCAGGCTGCGCTCCTCGTAGCGGGTGCCGGCGGCGACGCCCACCGGCGGACCGGCCCCCTCGCCGAAAACCAGCGCGGCGTTGCCGGGCGGCACCAGGACCGGCGGAGCCGCCGCCGCGGCGGCGTAGGTGAAGCGCTCCGCCGCGCGGTCCACCACGCCGTAGATCACCGTGGCGTGCTGGCCAAGCTCCAGCAGGCAGACGGCCCGCTCGTTCAGCTCGCTCAGGAAGGCGCCGGGCCGCTCGCCGAGCTGGGGCGCCAACTCGTGGATCAGCGTGTGCATGCGGAAGGCGTTCAGCGCCGCCGACACGCCGCGCCCGGCCATGTCCAGCAGGAACAGCCCGAACCGCCCGCCGGCCAGCGGCAGCACCCCCCAGAGGTCGCCGCCCAGATCGGAGGACAGCGCCGTGTGCGAGCGCAGCGTCACCCCCGCGCCGTCCATCAGCGCGGCGCACAGCGACGGGGAGGGCAGGAGATGGTCGTACATGGAGCGGGCCATCGCCAACTCCCCCTCGACCCGCGCCCGGTAGGTCTGCAGGTCGCGGATCAGCACCCGGTTCTGCAGGTGGATGCGCACGCGGGCGACCAGCTCCGTCCGGTCCAGCGGCTTGGAGATCAGGTCGGTCGTGCCGGCGGCGAAGGCGCGGTTGCGGTCGTCGCTGGACGACAGGGCGGTCTGCACCAGCACCGGCAGGTCGGCGTAGGCGTGGTCGGCGCGCAGGCGGCGGCACACCTCGAACCCGTCCATCCCCGGCATCATGATGTCGAGGATCAGCAGGTCCGGCGCCTCGGCGGCGATCTGGGTCAGCGCGTCGAAGCCGTCCTTGGCGTAGACGACGTTCTGGAAGCCGGCTTCGCCGAGCAGAGCGCCGATCAGCGTGCGGTTGAAGTCGGTGTCGTCCACCACCAGGATGCGGCAGGCGGCGATGGCGTCGTCCATCAGAGGGGGAACCTCATGCGGATGCGCCGCCCCCCGTCGAGAAGCTGAAGCTCTTCCACGATGGCGGCGATCAGGTCCAGCCCGCGGCCCGAGGCGCCGTAGTCGATGCGCTCCGGCCGGGCGAAGCCGGTTCCCTCGTCGGCGACTTCGACCACCGCGCACGCGCTCTCCAGCCAGGCGGCGACCTCGATCCGGCGCTCGGCGAAGGCGGGGTCGGCCATGCGCGCCGCCAGATCGTGGGAGAAGCGCTCCAGCGCCTCCACGCTCAGCCCCTTCATGCCTTCGACCTGGAGGTTGCCGTGGACCACCGCGTTGCTGATCGCCTCGTGCAGCGCCAGCTCCATGTCGTCGCGCTGGGCCTCCGGCATCGGGTGCAGGGCGGCCAGCCCGTTCAGGATGCGGCCCGCCAGATGCAGGCGGTTGGCGGTCACCGTCGTCACGCAGGCGAACAGGTCGGCGCGGGCGGCGCGCTGCGCGGCCTCGACGATCCGGGCGTCGGACAGGCCGGCGACCTCGATCCAGGCGCCGAAGGGCGGCTGCCAGAATTCCGGCGCCTCGACGGCGCCGGCGTCGCCCACCAGAAGCAGAACGGAGGCGCCGAACGCCTCCCCCGCCGGGGAGCCGGGCCGCCGGGGCGGAAGCCGAAGCGCCGCCGACAGACGGTCCAGCCGGTCGGCCGGCACGCCCAGGCCTTGCAGGGCGGCGACGCGGGTGGGGGAGGGGACCAAAGGGGTCAGTCCTCGATCGTCACGATCTTGTTGAGCTGGGCCACGGTCAGCACGCGCTTGACCTGCCCGGCGGCGGAGCGCAGGACGAGCTGCTTGTCCGCGTTCGCCATTTCCTCCCGCGCGATCAGCAGCATGCCGATTCCCGCCGAATCGACGAATTCCAGCGTGGAGAGGTCGAGCACCTGACGTCTGGCCTTGTTCTGCAGCATCTCCCGGATCAGGGCCCGCAGCTTGGCGTGGTCGTTGAAGGTCAGGCGACCGCGCAACCGAACCAGGGTCTCCTGCTCCTTGTCCTCAATTCCGTAGTCCATCGGTCCGGTGTTCCTGAAGGGTGTTCCTGAAGGGCATTGGGGCGGGTGGTCTTGTGCGGACCATGCCAGAATGGAGCAAGACAGGCCGGGGATTCCAGAGAATCCCTTGGCCTCAGAAAAGTTCGATGTCGCCGCTGGAACTGTCGTCCTGGCCGGCATCGACGTCAAGGACGCCATGCTCGTCCAGCGCCGTCCCTTCCAGCAGCAGACGGCGCACGAAGCGCTGGCGCATCTCGCTCAGCTTGAAGCGGCCCAGCAGTTCGTCGAGCCATTCCTGCGGAACCTGCGGCCCCAAGGAAGCGGGCATTTCGACGCGGGTGCGGTTTTCCAGCTCGTTCAGCCCCTCCGCCATGATGGCGAGGCTGTCGTTGATGGCCTCCAGCCGCTGCTTGGTCAGGTCCTGGAACTGCATCCCGGTGACCATGCGGCTGATGGTGGCGGACATGTCCGACGACACGGTCGCCGCCGTTTCCAGCACCGCCTGGAAGTGGTTGGTCTGGTCGACCAGGCTGTCCATGGTCTTGTCCACCCGCTCCTTGGCGAGCATCTGCGGGGACATGTCGGTGTCGGCGATCTGGCGCAGGATGTCGTGGCCGTTGCGCACGCCCTTGACCACCGCGGTGACCTTGGAACGCATGCGGTCGGCCAGCGCCCCGGTGTTGCGGGAGAGGTGGCGCACCTCCTGGGCGACCACGGCGAAGGTGCGCCCGGCCTCGCCGGCGCGGCTCGCCTCGATGGTGGCGTTCAGCGCCAGGAAGTTGGTCTGGCGGTTGATGGCGTCGATGTCGCCGATCGACTTCTCCAGCTCCGCCACGTCCTTCTGCACGTCGTCGAGCAGGTAGACCATGCTCATGGCGTGGCGCGACAGCATGACGATGTTGGAGATCATGTCCGCGATCATCTGCTGCATGCCGGTGACCAGCTGGTCCATCGGCACCCGTTCGCCGTCGATGGAGACGGAGCCGGCCATGCCGACGATCTGCTCCACCCGCTCCGACTGCTGCATGGCCTTCTCGGCCAGCTCGCGGAAGCGGGAGGACAGGTCAAGCGTGGCGTCCTCGACCGTGGACGAAGTGCGGGTCAGCTCGTTCTGCACCGCCTCCAGCGTGCGGCGCTGGATGTCGGCGTAGCCCATCCAGGTCGCCAGAAGCTCGCCGGTCACCGGGATCTTCGGGCCGATCTCGGGCAGGCCGTTCACCGGGGCGTCGCCGTCGGGCAGGTCCGGCGCCTGCGGTTCCGGTCGGGCGTCCAGGTGGGTGGCACGGCCGTAGAAAGACATGGTGCTGCTCCTCAGTTCGCGCGCGTGCGGTGATCGCCGATGGCGTCGAACGCGCGCAGCATCTCGGCCGGTATCTGCGCCAGCGGCAGTTCGACGGCGACCGCCCCGGCGTCCCGGGCGGCGCGCGGCATGCCGTAGACGACGCAGCTCGATTCCTGTTCGCCGATGGTATAGGCCCCCGCGTCGCGCATCGCCAGCATGCCCGACGCCCCGTCGCGGCCCATGCCGGACAGGATCACCCCCACCGCGTTCGCCCCCGCCGCCTTGGCGACGGAGGAGAACAGCACGTCCACCGACGGGCGGTGGCCGCTGACCGCCGGCCCGTCCTGGATGTGGCAGGAATAGCCCTGGGCGTCGCGGATGATCACCAGATGCCGGTCGCCGGGGGCGATGTAGACCTTGCCCTGGACCAGAGGGGCGCCCTGGGTGGCGACCTCCACCGACGGCGGCGAGATGCGGTCGAGCCGGGCGGCGAAGCTGGGGACGTAGCTGGGACCCATGTGCTGGGTGATGACGATGGGCGGGCAGTCGGCGGGCATGACGGCCAGCACGTCGCGGATGCGCTCCACCCCGCCGGTCGAGGCGCCGATGGCGATGAAGCGGGTGCCCGATCCGGCGCGGCGCGGCGTCTGGAGGGGGGAGGTCGCGGGCTTGGGCCGCCGCATCGACAGGCGGGCGGTGGCGGCGATGCGGATCTTGCCGACCAGCTCGTGGGCCATCGCCTCGAAGCCGTGACCGTCCGAGCCGTCGGGCTTGGCGACGCAGTCCACCGCGCCGATCTCCAGCGCGCGGATCGTCGCCTCCGACCCCTCCTGGGTCAGGGAGGAGACCATGACGACCGGCGTCGGGCGCAGCGTCATGATCTTTTCCAGGAAGGACAGCCCGTCCATCCGCGGCATCTCGACGTCCAGCGTGACGACGTCCGGATTGGTGCGCTTGATGACGTCGCGCGCCTCGTAGGGGTCGCGGGCGACGCCGACCACCTCGATGCCGGGCTCGTCCGAGATGACGGCCTTCAGCATCTCCCGCATCAGGCTGCTGTCGTCGACGATCACGACGCGGATGGAGCGTGTCATGGCTCAGTCCTCCCCGAACAGTTCCACGTCGCCCTCGATCGGCTGGTGCCGCAGGCTGGAGCGGAAATGCAGTTCCTGGTTCGCCGTCTCCGACAGGGCCTCCGGCCGCAGCATCTTGCGCATGGCCCGGCCGGTGTGGGGAAAATAGTGGATGCGCCGGGCCGAGGCGCCGCCGAGATCCTGGCCCATCAGCTTCAGCCCCTCCCGCCGGACATAGTCGAGCGCGAAGGCGGCGTTGCGCTGGCCGACGTCGAAGCTGGAATCGATGACGCGGGCGCCGCCGAACAGCTTCACCTCCAGCCGCCCACGCTGGGCGCCGCGGGCCAGCAGGTCGTTGATCAGCCGCTCCATGGCGACCGAGCCGTAGCGCGCGGCCGCCCCGGTGCCGGCGTCCTCGGACTCCGGCACCTCGGGCAGCAGGAAATGGTTCATGCCGCCGATCGCCGTCGCCGGGTCGTGGACGCAGGCGGCCACGCAGGAGCCCAGAGTCGTCACCATCATCACGTCCGAGCGGTCGCTGACCAGATGATGGCCGAGGAAGACCTTCATCGTGTGGGCGCGGAACTGCGGGTGGAAGTAGCCGCCGGTCTGCCGGGCCTCCGCCGCGCGGCGGCTTGCGAATGCGGTCATGCGTCACAGCCTCCGGTAGATGGTGGGGCCGGTCTGGCGGAAGCGGTCCGACACGCCGTACAGGCTTTCCGAGTGGCCGAGGAACAGGTAGCCGCCGGGCTCCAGCATCCGGGCGAAGTTGCCGATGACCTGGGTCCGCCCGACGCGGTCGAAATAGATCAGCACGTTGCGGCAGAAGATCGCGTCGAACGGCCCCTTCATGGGCCAGTGCTCCAGCAGGTTCAGCGGCTTGAAGGTGATCAGCCGCTTCAGCTCCTCCTCCATCGCCACCATCGGCTCGCCGTCCTCGCGCTGGCGCCGGGTGAAGCGGTCGCGCAGGGGGGCCGGGATGCTGGCCGCCAGTTCGGCGGGATAGACGCCGCGCCGGGCGGTGTCGACCATGTGGGTGTCGATGTCGGTTGCCAGGATCTTCGCGTCCCAGCGCCGCAGCTCCGGCCCGAAGCTGGAGGCCAGGACCATGGCGATGGTGTAGGGCTCCTGCCCGGAGGAGCAGCCCGCCGACCAGACGCGCAGCCGCGGGTGGGAGGACTCCCCGGCGTGGCGGGCGCGCATCTCCGGCACCGCGGTCTTCGCCAGGAAGTCGAAATGGTGCGATTCGCGGAAGAAGCTGGTCAGGTTGGTGGTCAGGGCGTTGACCAGGAAGCCGACCTCGTTCGCCCCCTCCTCGCTCTCCAGCAGGGCGCAGTAGGTGTCGAAGTCCGGCAGGCGCAGGTCGCGCAGCCGCCGGGCGAGGCGGGAATAGACCATCTCGATCTTGTGCGGGGCCAGCGCGATCCCGGCGAGCTGGTAGAGCATGCGGGCGATGAAGTCGAAATGCCGCCGCTCGAACGGGAACTCCCGCCGGCCCGACGTCGCCGCGGGGACGGCGCGGTCAGCCGCATCGGAGTCCGGAGCCGGGCTGGGGGCCGCGGTCATGCCGCCCGCCCGCGGGCCTGGGCCCGCGCTTCGCCGGCGAGTTTGTCCAGCAGGCCGAGCACGATGCCCGACAGCCGGTCGAGATCGGCCAGGGCCTGCGCCTCGGCCGCGTCGTCTCCCTGCTCATGGGCGCGCAGGGCGCGCTTGCCGGCCTCGTGGAAGCGGGCGTGCGGCTCGGCGATCCGGTCGAAGGACGGGCAGGAGCGCACGGCGGCATCCGTCACCGTGTCGTACCACTTGCCCAGGCGGCAGCCGTGATGGTCGGCCAGCCGGTCCGCGCTGGCCTCGCCGTGGCCCTGGACGGTCTTCAGCACGGTGTCGCGGAAGGTCACATGGTCGATCTTGGTGTTCTCGATCAACTGGATGTGGCGGGCCAGCTCGGACGCGCCACGGGTCCGGCCGGCGTCCAGCGAGAAGAAGGCCATCTGCTGGCGCAGCTGCCCGGCCTGCTCCTCCAGCGAGCGGGCGGCGGCGGTGCTTTCCTCGACCAGCGCGGCGTTCTTCTGGGTCATCTCGTCCATCTGGGCGACGGCGGTGTTGACCTCGTCCAGGCCGGACGCCTGCTCGGCGGTGGCGCGGGCGATCTCCGACACGAGGTCGGCGACCCGCGCGATGCCCGCCACGATGTCGGTCAGCGACGACCCGGCGGAGCGGACCAGCTCCACCCCGTCCTTGACCTGCGCCCCGCTGTCGAGGATCAGCGTCTTGATCTCCTTGGACGCCTGGGCGGAGCGCTGGGCGAGGTTGCGCACCTCCTGCGCCACCACGGCGAAGCCGCGGCCCGCGTCGCCGGCCCGTGCCGCCTCGACCGCCGCGTTCAGCGCCAGCAGGTTGGTCTGGAAGGCGATCTCGTCGATCACCCCGATGATGTCGGAAATCTTCTGCGACGAGCGCTCGATCCCGCGCATCGCCTCCACGGCGCTGGCGGCGACCTGACCGCCCTTCTCGGCGGCGCGGCGGGCGTCGTTGGCGAAGGCGTTGACCTGCTGGGCGTTGTCGGCGTTGGAGCGGACGGTGGCCGCCAGCTCCTCCATGCTCGCCGCCGTCTCCTCCAGCGAGGAGGCCTGCTGCTCGGTGCGCTCGGACAGGTCGAGGCTGCCGTCGGCGATCTCGCGGCTGGCCGCGGCGATGGATTCGGCGGCGCCGTTGATGCGGCGGACGATCTCCGACAGCTTTTCCGCCGTGCCGTTGAAGTCGTCCTTCAGGCGCAGGAACACGCCCTCGTACGGCTTGTCGATGCGCCGCGACAGGTCGCCTTGGGACAGCGATTCCAGCATGGCGGCCAGATCCTCGGTCACGCCGGAGACGTTGGCGGCCAGCCGGTTCATGCCCTCGCTGACCAGCCGGAAGAAGCCGGTCTTGCCGTCCAGCGCGATCCTTTGGCTGAAGTCGCCGCGCACGGCGCTGTCGACCATGCCGGCGATCTCCGCCTCGATGGACAGTTCCGCCGTCAGGTCGCGCCATTCGACGACGAAGCCCAGCTTTTCGCCATGGCGCCCGGCGACCGGGCTGGCGGTGATCTCGAAGCTGCGGCGGCCCGCCTTGACCATGCCCTTGTAGGGGCTGGCGAGGCCGCTCAGGCTGGAGCGCAGGCGCGGGGCCTCGGTGTCGAGCGCGTCGAGAGTCGTCCCGATCAGCCCGGCGGCGTCGAAGGCGGGCAGGGCCTTGCGCAGGTCGCCCTCGGCGGCCTTGAACATCGCGAGCGCGGCGGCGTTGCAATCGGTGACGGTCCCGTCCTCGCCCACCGTCATGATGCAGGACGACACGCGGTCGAGCGCGATCCCCGCCCGCACGGCGGTCACCGCGTCCTCCTTGAAGGCGGCGACGGCGCGGGCCATCGCGCCCAGCTCGTCGCGGCCGTCGGTGTGGGGGACGGTGACCGACAGATGGCCGTCGCTGAGGTCGGTCATCACCTTGCGGATGCCCTGGACCGGGCCGGTGATCGAGCGGGCGATGACCTGCGCGGCGCCGATGCCCAGCAGCAGCGACAGGCCGCCCAGCACCAGGGCCAGCAGGACGCTGTTCTCCACCTCGGTTTCGGCCCTGGTCTCGATCGCCTTCTGCTCGGCGTGGATGGCGGTGGCGATGGAGTCCAGCGTCGCGGTCAGGGCGGTGACGATCTTGGCGACGATCTCGGCGCGCAGGCGGTCGATCTCCTTGTCGGCGGCGACGGCGTCGCGGAAGGCGGTGCGGTAGCCCGGCGCCCGTTCCGCCACCTCGCGCAGCAGCGCGGCGAGGCGGGGCTCGGTCAGCAGGGCCTGGGCCTCGCGCACATGCTCCAGCATCTCGTCCAGGTTCTTTTCCATCGGCGCCGCGGCGGTGGCGTCGCGCATGCCGAGCGCGCGGTTGGCGAAGAGGCGGCTCAGCACCCAGTGCTTCTCCATCTCCTCGCCGACCAGGGCGGCGTCCTTGTCGCCGGTGGCCTGGGCGCCTTCGACGATGCGCTCCAGCGTCTCGGTGATCTGGGTGCCCAGCGGGTCCATGGTCTGGTGGATGGCCGCGTCGTAGCGGTCGCGGACGACGCGGATCGCCTCGAACTGAGTGTGGTACTCGGTGTGCAGCCGCGCCAGCTCGGCGAAGGCGGCCGCCTGGCTGGAGCGCTGGATGGCCGCGCCGTGGGCGGCCAGCGCCTGATCGAACTCGGTGCGCAGCGCGCGCTGGCGGTTGAGCGCGGCGGGGTCGCCGGAGACCAGATAGTCGCGCCCGTGGATGCGCTGGTTGGCGAGGCGGGCGGAGAGGTCCTTGGCGAAGGTGGCGATCTCGCCGCCGGTGAGCACCGCGTCGACGCTGCCGTTCAGGCTGCGGATGCTCAGCAGGCTGGCGGCGACCTGGGCGGCCAGCAGGGCGAGCAGGAGCGCGAAGGCCAGCCACAGCCGCTTCGAAATGCCCATCGCCCCAACGAACGAACCGACCCCTTTCGCCATGCCATCCCCCTTGCCCGCCGCGTCGTCCCGGCGTTAGCCCTTATTTGAAACAAACCCGTGTGAAAAGCCGCGACATGACGCACCCCCGTCGGCGCCTGTGTGGGCACCTCCGTGGGGCGATGTTCAGGACGCCCGTTCCAGCGCCGGCAGGGCCCTGGTCGCGGAGTCCAGCTCGCTGTTCTCGACGGAGAACAGCTTCTCGACGCAGAGCAACGTGACCATGCGGTCGTCGGCGGTGTAGAGGCCGCTGAGATACTCGGCGCCGACCATGCCGCCGTCCACGTCGGGCGGCGGCTTGATGGCGTCGTGGCCGATCGTCAGGATGTCGGAGATGGCGTCGACCAGGATGCCGCGGGTGCGTTCCCCCACCTGGATCACCACCACGACGTGGCGCTTGGTGACCGCCGTCGCACCGCCGCCGAAGCGGGCGCGCAGGTCGAAGATGGGGATGATGATGCCGCGCAGGTTGATGACGCCGCGCACATAGTCCGGCAGGTTCGGCAGGCGGCTTTCCGGCGTCCAGCCGCGGATCTCGCGGACCGACAGGATGTTGACGCCGTATTCCTCGCTGCCGACGGTGAAGGTGACGTACTGCTCCTCGGCGGCGTTGACCGCCATGACGTCGGTGCGTGCGTCGGTGCGGGTACCGCCGACGGTGGCGAGCGCGGTGGAACTGCTCATCGCTGTGGCCTCAGACCGGTTCGAGTGCGGGTGCGGGCAGCGCGGCCACCGGCGGACGCGGCGCCCTGGAATCCATGTGCCGGCTCATCTCGCGCAGGCCGGCGACGTCCAGGATCAGGGCGACGCGCCCGTCACCCAGGATGGTCGCGGCGGCCACGCCGTCGAGGCGGCGGAAGTTCGCTTCCAGGCTTTTGATGACGACCTGCTGCTGGCCCAGCACCTCGTCCACGACGAGGCCGAGGCGGGAGCCGTCCTCCGTCTCCACCAGCACGACCAGCGCGCGGGTGGGGTCGGCGACGGCGCCGGGGATGCCGAACAGCTGGTGCAGGTAGACCAGCCGCACATACTCGCCGCGGGCCATCATCACGTCGCATTTGCCGACCAGCCCGTGCAGGTCCGCCGCCTTGGGGCGCAGGCTCTCCACGATGTTGGTCAGCGGCAGGACGAAGCGCTCCTCGCCGACCGAGATCACCATGCCGTCGAGCACGGCAAGGGTCAGCGGCAGCGACAGCACGAAGCGCGAGCCCTCGCCCGGCGTGGAGTAGACGCCGATGCGCCCGCCGAGCGAGGTGATGTTCCGCCGCACCACGTCCATGCCGACGCCGCGGCCCGACAGGTTGGACACCTGGTCGGCGGTGGAGAAGCCGGGCAGGAAGATCAGGTTGTCGATCTCCTCGTCCGACAGGGTGGCCCCCGGCTGGACGAGGCCTTTCTCGATGGCCTTGGACAGCACCTTGGGCCGGTTGATGCCGCGCCCGTCGTCGGTGATCTCGATGACGATGCGGCCCGAGCGGTGCTGCGCCGACAGGTGCACGGTGCCGGCGCGCGGCTTGCCGACGCGCTCCCGTTCCTCCGGGCCTTCCAGCCCGTGGTCGATGGAGTTGCGGATCATGTGGGTCAGCGGATCGACGAGGTTCTCCACCACCGTCTTGTCCACCTCGGTCGTCTCGCCGCTGGTGACGAGCTGGACCTCCTTGCCGGTGGTGGCGGCGCATTCGCGGACCAGCCGCGGCATGCGGGAGAAGACGCTCGACACCGGCTGGGCGCGGATCGACATCACGCTCTCGCGCAACTCGCGGGTGTGCTGGGCCAGCTGCTCCAGCCCTTCCAGAAGCTCCTGGAACTCGCCGGGGGGCAGCTCGCGCACATGCTCGGCGATCATCGCCTGGGTGATGACCATCTCGCCGACCATGTTGACCAGCCGGTCGATCTTGTCGAGATCGACGCGGATGGTGTGGCTGGTCAGCCCGGCGTGCTCCGCCCCGCCGCCGTTGGGGCGCGGGCGGGCGGCCTCGGCCTTCGGAGCGTCGGCCCCGGGGGTTTTGGGGGGCGCTTCGGGGACCGCGGCGACCACCGCCGGCGGGGCGGCCGTGGCAACGGGCACCGGATCGGTGACGGGGGGCGGGGCCTCGGGGGCGGCGGGCGGCGGGGCCTCCGCGGTGATGCGGATGTCGCAGTCGTCGGCCACGAACTCGAAGACGTCGTTGATCTTGTCCAGATCGACGTCCGCATCGGCGATCAGCGTGACCGTCCAGGAGAGGTGGAGAAGCTCCGCCTCCAGGTTCTGGAGGTTGGGCAGGGCGTCGGTGTGGCATTCGACGGTGGCGTCGCCCAGCCGGCGCAGCGCGCGCAGCATGAAGGCGGGCTCGTTGCCCGACATCAGCAGGTCGGACCGCGGCCGGAAGACGATGGTCCAGCGCAGCTTGCCGGGGGGAACCGGGTCCTCCGCCGCGCGGGCGGCGGCGATGGCGGCCATGGCGTCGCCGAACAGCCCGGCCTCGTCGTCCTCGTCGTCAGCGTAGACAGGTGCGGGCGCCGGAGCGGCGGGGGCGGCCGCCGGAGCCTGGACCTGCGGCGCGTCGCCGCCCGACAGATGGCGGCGCAGGGCGGCCACGGTGCCGTCGGTGGTCCCCGCCGGGGCCGGGTCGCCCTCGCGCGCGTAGGCCAGCATCTGGCCCAGCAGGTCGTTGGCGCGGATCAGCGTGTCCACCAGCTCGGTCGTGACGGGAACGGTGTTGTTGCGCACCCCGTCCATCACCGTCTCGAACTCGTGCGCGAAGGCGACCAGCTCGGTGAAGCCGAAGGCGCCGCCGCCGCCCTTGATGGAATGGACGGCGCGGAAGATGGCGTTGACCTCGTCGGAATCGACCTCGCCCGGCGTCAGCCGCAGCAGGCCGGACTCGGCGACCTCCAGCAGCTCCGCGCTTTCGTCGAAATAGGTTTGCTTGAACCGGCTCAGGTCTTCCACGGGCGCCCCCTCACAAGCCAGGACGCGGCGTCAGCCGCAGACCTTCTGAACGACGGAGATCAGCTTCTCCGGGTTGAAGGGCTTCACGATCCAGCCGGTCGCCCCCACCGCCCGGCCTTCGGACTTCTTCTTCTCGTCGGCCTCGGTGGTCAGCATCAGGATGGGCAGCGTGCGGTGCGCCGGGGTGGCGCGCAGGCGGCGGATCAGGGTCAGCCCGTCCATCACCGGCATGTTCAGGTCGGTGATGACGAGGTCCACCTTGTTGGCGCCGATGACGCCCAGCGCCTGCTGGCCATCGGCGGCCTCCACCACGTCGTAGCCGGCGCCCTTCAGCGTGAAGGAGACCATGTCCCGCATGGTCCGCGAATCGTCGACGGTGAGTACCTTCTTCTTCACGCTTGGCTCCATTGCTTCAACCAGCCGTCCAGCCCCAGATCCTCGCAGGCTTCCGCCAGGACCTCGGACGGCTGGGCGATGGCGAACGTACGGTTCTGTTCGGCGGCGTGCCGGGAGGCGACCAGGAGCGCCTGGACGCAGGCGGTGCTGACCCGCTCCACGGCCGCGGCTTCGGCGATGACGGTCTGGGAGGCGGCGAAGCCGGCGCGCAGGCTGTCCAGCAGGGGCTGCGCCATGGCGAGGTCGAGGTCGCTGGGCAGGCCCAGCCGCACCGTTCCCCCCTCATCGCTCCACTTGATCAAAGTCACCGCCCGTCTCCTTGCAACCCGACCGGGCAATGCCCCGTCCGGAAGACTGATCATGTCCGGCATTTGGTAAAAAACCTGCCTGAAACACGTATAAGGATTCGTTAAGGCAACTGGACTGACCTGTGTCAACCGGAGCGCGTTCCGGCGGTGTGGTCGGGTTCTTTCGCGGTTTGATCGTTTTGTGACACGGCTGTTGCCGCTGTTGCCAAAGGAACGGTGAAGGCGAAGGTGGCGCCCTTGCCGGGGGCGCTGTCGACCCGGATGCGGCCGCCGAGATGCTCGACGATGCGTTTGCTGATGGCCAGCCCCAGCCCGGTGCCCTGCGGCTTGTCGGTCATGGTGTCGCCGACCTGCCGGAAGCGGTCGAAGACGATGGCCTGATGCTCCGCGGCGATGCCGGGACCGCTGTCGGTGACGGACACGCGCAGGGCGTCGCCCTCCGCCGCGACGGACAGCGAGGTCCGGCCGCCCGCCGGGGTGAATTTCGCGGCGTTGGACAGCAGGTTCACCGCCACCTGCACCAGCCGGTCATGATCGCCGCGCACCGGCGGCAGGCCGTGCGGGATGGTGACGGCCAGCGCGATGCCGCGCTCGTGGAACAGCCGGGCGGTGGCCGCCGCCGCCTGCTCCAGCGCGGCGCCGAGGTCCATCGGGCGGACCTGCCAATCGATCTCCCCCGCCTCGATCTTCGCCATGTCGAGGACTTGGTTGATGAGGCGGGTCAGCCGCTCGCTCTCGGTGATGACGAGGCCGAGAAACTCCTGCCTCTGCTCCAGCTCGATGTCGGGGTTGTCGTGCAGCACCTCGGTCAGGGCGCGGATGGAGGTCAGCGGCGTGCGCAGCTCGTGCGTCACGGTGGACAGGAACTCGTCCTTCAGCCGGTCCAGCTCCGTCAGCCGTTCGTTGGCGGCGCGCAGAGCGGCGGACGCGCGCTGCAGCTCGGCCGTCCTGTGTTCGAGCTGGCGGCTGTATTCGATGACGTGGCTGGTCTCGTCGAGCATCCGCATCAGCTCGGGGTAGCTGACCTCGCCGCCCTCCACCGCGGAGGCCAGCGCCACCCGAGCCGAGGCGGCGCCGATCGCACCGGCGAGCAGCCGCTCGGCGAAGCGCACCAGCTCCGCCCCGGCCCGGCGGTCCGGCTCCAGCGGCCCGTGGCGGCGGGCATGTTGGGCGAAGGCGGCCTCCGCCCGCTGTGGGCCGAGGAAGCGCGCGACGATGCGCTGCAGGTCGCCGACCGTGGCGGTGCCGCGCCACGCGCCCGCGGGCAGGGGAGCGTCGCGGTGCTGGAACACCTCGACGAAGGCGGTGGCCTGCGCCCGCTCGCCCAGGCCGGGCCGGTCGAGCAGGGAGACCACGACGTAGAGGCCGATGTTGAGCAGCATGCTCCAGAACAGCGCGTGGGTCAGCGGGTCCATGCCGTCCAGCCCGAACAGGGCGTAGGGCCGCAGCAGGGCGACGCCCCACGGCCCCTGGTCGATGAAGGAGGCGGGCAGCCAGCCCGACCGCGCGAAGCTGGGCAGCAGCAGCGTGTAGGCCCAGGTCAGGATGCCGGCGCCGAGGCCGGCCAGCGCGCCGCGCCGGGTCGCCCCCGCCCAGTAGACGCCGCCGATCAGCGCCGGGGCGAACTGCGCCACCGCTGTGAAGGAGATCAGGCCGATGGCGCTCAGCGCGTAGGCCGAGCCGGCGATGCGGAAATACAGGTAGCCGAGCAGCAGGATCGCCACGATGGCGGCGCGCCGGATGGTCAGCAGCAGCGGCGACAGGTCGTGCAGCCGCTCCAGCCGGGCGCTGCGGGCGCGCAGCAGAAGCGGCATCACGATGTCGTTGCACACCATGGTGGACAGCGCGATGGCCTCGACCACGATCATGCCGGTGGCCGCCGACAGCCCGCCGATGAAGGCGAGCAGGGCCAGCCACTCGTTCCCGGCGGCCAGCGGCAGCGCCACCACGAACATGTCGGGGTCCACCGCCTGTTCCGGGAAGCGGATCAGCCCGGCCACCGCCACCGGCAGAACGAACAGGTTGATCAGCAGCATGTAGAGCGGGAACAGCCACAGGGCGCGGGTCAGGTGCCGCTCGTCCACATTCTCGATCACCGTCACCTGGAACTGGCGGGGCAGGCAGAGCACCGCCGCCATCGACAGCAGCGTCATGGTCAGCCACGACCCGTCGGCCAGCGCCGGGGCGGAGGTGTAGAGGGCCTGGATCTCCGGATGCTCGGCGGCCGTGGCGAACAGCTCGGTGGGGCCGTCGTGCAGCCCCCAGACCACCGCCGCGCCGACCGCCAGGAAGGCCACCAGCTTGACCACCGATTCGAAGGCGATGGCCGCCACCATGCCCTCGTGATGCTCCGCCGCGTCGATGTGGCGCGTGCCGAAGATGATGGCGAAGGCCGCCATGACCACCGCGACGTAGAAGGCGTTGTCCAGCACGACGGGCAGGGAGAGGCCGCCGGTGGCGCCGGACGGGTCGGTGCCCCACAGCACGTCGAAGCTGACCGCCACGGCCTTGAGCTGCAGAGCGATGTAGGGCGTCACCCCGATCACCGCGGTCAGCGCCACCAGCCCGCCCAGCCCTTGGCTGCGCCCGTAGCGGGAGGCGAGGAAGTCGGCGATGGAGGTGATGCGCTGCGCCTTGGCGATGCGCAGGATCTTGCGCAGCACCAGCGGCCCCAGCAGCATCAGCAGGGTCGGGCCGAGATAGATCGGCAGGAAGCCGATTCCCAGCGACGCCGCCCGCCCGACCGAGCCGTAAAAGGTCCAGGTAGTGCAGTACACCGCCAGCGAGAGCGCGTACACGTACGGCGACGCGATGACGCTGCGCCCGCCGTCGGCCCGCCGGTCCGCCCACCAGGCGATGGCGAAGAGGAGAAGCAGGTAGGCGAAGCTGGCGGCGACGATGGTGGGCCAGGGCATCTCAACGCCCCCTGCGTTCCAGAAGCACCGCCGACAGCGCGATCACCCCGCCCCACACCCCCAAGGCGTACACGTACAGCAGCGGCAGGCCGAACAGCGTGTCCCCGGCGCCGAAGACGCGCAGCAGCGGCGGGTTGAAGGCGACCACGCCGAACAGGAACAGCGCGATCAGGCGGTCGGCGCCCGCCCGGCGCGGTGGAGGGGGTACGGGTTGCGGGGCGGACCCCCCGGTCAAAAGGCGCGCTCCCGCGCCGCCAGCTCGACGATGATGTTGGCGCCGCGGATGGCGTCGTCGAGCGTGCGGACGTTGCGTTCCTTGAGCATCTCGACCATGCGCAGGAAGACCGCGGCGGTGACGAGGCTGTCGCCCAGCGCCGTGTGGCGGTCCACCACCTCGATCCCCAGCCGTTCGGCGATGCCGTCCAGCGTGTGGTCGCCGCCCTCGCCGAGCAGCATCCGCGACAGCAGCATGGTGTCGAGCACCGGGCTGTCGAAGCGCACGCCCGACGCCTTTTCCTTCATCTTCAGGAATTTCAGGTCGAAGGCGGCGTTGTGGGCGATCAGCACCGCGCCCGACACGAAGCCACGGAACTGCGGCAGCACCTTGTCGATGGTCGGCTTGTCGGCGACCATGGCGTCGGTGATGCCGTGGAAGGGGATCGATTCCGCCGGGATGCTCCGCTTCGGGTTGACCAGCGTGTTGAAGGTCTCGCCGGTCAGGATGCGCCCGCCGACGACGCGCACAGCGGCGATCTGGATGATCTCGTCGCCGGTGCTGGGGGAGAGGCCGGTCGTCTCGGTGTCGAAGACCACGTAATGGAGCTGGTCGAGCGGCGTGCGGCCAAGCTCGCTGGTGGCCAGCGGCTGGTGCAGCAGGTTGAAGTCGAAGAATTCCGGCCGCGCCCCGCCGCGCGTCGCGGTGTGGGCCGACGGCGGCTTCAGCGCCGGCGGCAGCGGCACGCGCAGGCGCGACAGCAGCTCGCCCTCCGATCCCGGCCCCTTCACCGGCTCGCTCCACATCGTGCTCTTGTGGTGCTGGAGCACGTCGCCGACCGTCAGGCCGCCCAGCGCGTCGGGCAGCGGGTGGTCGAGCCAGCTGTCCACGATGCCGCTGGGCACCGACGGGCCACGCCACGTGATGTCCAGATAGACCCAGCTGTCCCCGGCCTCCACCGACAGGTCGTAGGCGGGGACCCCGGTCAGCGCGTAAACGTATTCGATCAGATAGCCGAACAGGATCACGAGGCTGTAGCTGTCGCCGTGCACCCATTGCGGCAGGCCGGTCAGCGTCACGCCGTACTGGGCGTCCGGCCCGACCCGGTGGCGGATCAGGTTGATGAGGTTGGTGGAGTGGATGTCGCTCATCGGCCAGGAGCCGGTGACGACGCTGCGGTACGCGTTGGTGACGCGGGCCAGCCGTTCCGACAGGGTGTTGGACGAGTCCATCAGCGCGGCCTGGAAGGCGGCGCGCTCCTCCGGCCCCAGCTCCGGCGTGTCGTCCAGCGTCTCCAGCACGGCGCGCAGGTTGGCGATGGGGGCGCAGAAGCCCTCGGTCGCCTCGCGCAGCAGGGCGTCGCGCTGGCCGAGCGCGGCCAACTCGCTGGTCGCGTCGGACAGGGTGATGACGTAGCCGGTGATGGTCGGCGGCTCGTCCGAGCCCTCCGGCGGGTCCTGCAGGATGGCGCTCATCCGCCCGGCCAGCAGGATGTGCCCGTCGGTGGTGGCGCCGACGAACTGGGCGGTGGTGCCGTGCTCGTGGTTGACGTGCCGCCCCTCGCGCACGCGGAGCGTCAGCCGCTCCAGCGTGTGGATGACCGGCTCCGCCACCACGAAATGCAGCAGCGAGCGACCCAGCCCGAGGTCGCCGGCCAGATGCAGGATGTCGAGCGCCGTCTGGTTGTAGAGCAGGATCTGGTGCTTCAGGTTGCAGACCAGGACGCCTTCGTGCAGGTCGCGCAGGACGGCGGCCAGCCGCGTCTTCTGCTCCTCCGCCTTGGCGGTCGACTCCGCGACGGTGCGGGCGGTGTCGCGGCGGGCGGCAGCCAGCTTGTCCGACAGCTCGTTGACCGCCTTGGCCACCGGGGCGAGGTCGCCGTAGCGGGCCAGCGGAATGCGCGCGCCGGTCTTGCCGTCCGCCGTGCCGTGGGCGATCAGCCCGGCCTCGCGGCTCAGCGTTTCCGAGGCGCGCAGCAGCCGCCGGTCGACCAGCCCCCACAAGCCCCAGACCGCGGCGGTGACGGCGGCGGTCATGGTGACCGCGTAGGTGACGAAGGCGTTGGGGTCGTTGTTCGCGCTGAAGCCGACCGCGACCCCCACCGACAGCAGGGGCAGGCCGACGCCGGCGGCGCGGAAGGCCAGCGGGATGATCCGGCGCGGCTCCGCCGGGGTGGTTGCCGGGGCGGCGGTTCCGGCGCTTTCGGTGGTCGCCGGGGCGCTCAAGGCTGCGGCTCCGTGGCCCCGCCCTGGTTGCCGCCCTGGTCGTTCTCGGGGGTCAGGTACTTGCGGACGGTGGTGACGAGGTCGCGGGTCGAGAAGGGCTTGGTGATGTAGTCGGTGGCGCCCAGCGCCATGCCCTTCTGCCGCTCCACGTCGCGGCTCTTGGCCGTCAGCATGATGATCGGCAGCGACTGGTAGGCGGGGTCGGCGCGCAACGACTGGCAGACGTCGAACCCGTCGCGGCGCGGCATCATAGCGTCCAGCAGGATCAGGTCGGGCGTGCTTTCCGCAACCGATGCAAGGGCTTCCTCGCCGTTGCGGGCGATGCGCACGGCAAAGCCCGCCTTCTGCAGCAGAACCTGCAGGGACAGGACGATGCTGGGTTCGTCGTCGGCGACCAGGATCGTCGGCTTCATACCAGGGTTTCCTCCGGTTCGCCGGTCTGATGCGCCGGCTTCTTGCGGCTGCGCTTGTTCTAATATGCGTGCCTGTTCAATCCCATGTTAGCGGCAAGGAGAAGGACAGATCAAGACGAAGCCCGTCCGCAATACCGAAATTGCGGACGGGCTTTTCCAAAGGAAAGAAGCGGAATAGAGAGGGGCGACAGTTTGTCGCGGTGGCGCCGTTGCCTGCGGTCAGCGCGTCGAGACGACGATGGGCTGCGCTTCCACCTTGCCCTTCAGCGAGGCGGCGGCCTGACGGGCGGCGGCGGTGTCGGCATAGCCGCCGACGCGGACGACGTGCCAGGACCGCTGCTCGGCGTCGGTCCAGTCCAGCGCGTAGGCGTTGAAGCCGAGACCGCGCAGGCGGCGGACCAGCCCTTCGGCGTTGTCGGCCTGCTGGAAGGACCCGACCTGCACGGTGTAGCGCCCGTCCGGAACGGCGGCGGACGCCGGGGGCGTCAGCACGCCCGACGATGGCGCCGTGACGGGCGGAGTGGACGCGGGCGGGGTGGAAGCCGTCTTGGGCGCCGGCTTGGCGGGCTGCGGCGCCGGGCGGGCCACGGCGGCTTGGCGTTGGGTCGCGGCGGGCGGAGGCGGGGCCGACAGCATGGCCTGAAGCTCCGCCGTTTCCGCGGTCTTCACGGGGGGCGGGGCTTTGGCGGGCTCGGCCGGGGGCGGCGCCATGGCCGATGCCGGCGGATGCGCCGGGGGCTTCGCGCTCTCCGCCGTTTCCACGGGGTGCGGTGCGGGGTGCGGCGCCGGGGCGGGCTCGGCCGGTCTGGCGGCGGCGGGCGACGGCAGGGCCGGCGGCTCCGGAACCTTCAACGCCGGTGGCGGAATCTGCGGCAGCGCCATGGGCGGCGTGGCCACCGTGGGCGCCGGCGCGGCTGGTGCGACGATGGTCTGCGTCTGCATCGGCGTCTGGGCCGGCGCGGCAGGGGCCGCGCGGGTGATCAGCGCTTCCGGTTTCGCCGGAGTCCCGGTGCCGGGCGAGGCGCCGCCGGGGGCCGGGGCGCTGGGGACGGCGGTGATGAGCGGCGCCGGCGGCGCCGGCGGCGCGTCGCCGCCCTGGTCGAGCATCACGACGACCGCGCCGATGCCGATGGCGGCGGCCAGCGCCGCGGCGATCTTGCCGATGGGCAGATGCCGCTCCGTCTTCCGTCCGGAGGCCGGAGACAACGGATCGTCGTCCTCCGCCGGGTCGGCCTTCAGATCGTCGTTGAGGGCGCGCAGAAGGCGGGCGATGTCGTCCCGGGCCTCCACGCCATCGTCGGCGGGGGCATCGGCCATCGGGGACGGCCTGTGTTCCGCCTTCTGGCCGGCGGCCTTCATCTCATCCTTGAACGTCACGGCGGCGTGCGCACCCAGTTGAAGATCGCAAGGAGTCGGAAGTCACGGGGACGCGGCCCCGAAGGGCGACGCCACGATCCAAAGACCTTCTACTGTATTTCGACGTTCGTTCAAACGCCGATGCGACGAATTGGCGTGAGAAAGTTGGGCGCGAAGGCGCATCGAGGGCGCTTTTTCCGGGTTCAGGGCGCCGGCCGGTAGGGGTGTTCGGCCATCCAGTGGCGGGCGATGTCCAGCCGGGTGGCGACCCATGCCTTGTCGTGGCCCCGCACATAGTCGAGGAAGCGGGCCAGCGCCGCGGCGCGCCCTGGCCGCCCGACCAGCCGGCAATGCAGCCCGACCGACATCATCTTCGGCTGGTCTTCGCCTTCGGCGTAGAGCACGTCGAAGCTGTCCTTCAGGTAGGTGAAGAACTGCTCGCCGGTGTTGAAGCCCTGGTTGGTCGCGAAGCGCATGTCGTTGGCGTCGAGCGTGTAGGGCACGATCAGCTGCGGCCGGCCGAAGCGGTCGTCCCAATAGGGCAGGTCGTCGGCGTAGCTGTCGGCGTTGTAGAGGAAGCCGCCCTCCTCCGACACCAGCTTCCAGGTGTTGGGGCTGCACCGCCCGAGATACCAGCCGAGCGGGCGGGAGCCGGTCACGCGGGTGTGAACCTCGATGGCGCGCAGCATGTGCTCGCGCTCCATCGCCTCCGGCAGATGCTGGTAGTCGATCCAGCGGTAGCCGTGGGTGGCGATCTCCCACCCGGAGTCCAGCATGGCGCGGACGGCGTCGGGGTTGCGCTCCAGCGCCATGGCGACGCCGTAGACGGTCACCGGCAGGCCGCGCTCGGTGAACATCCGGTGCAGCCGCCAGAAGCCGGCGCGGGACCCGTACTCGTAGATCGACTCCATGTTCATGTGGCGCATGCCGACGATGGGCTGGGCGCCGACGATCTCCGACAGGAAGGCCTCCGACGCGGCGTCGCCGTGCAGGACGCAGTTCTCCCCGCCCTCCTCGTAGTTGATGACGAACTGCACCGCCACCCGCGCCCCGCCCGGCCAGTAGGGGTGCGGCGGACGGGATCCGTAGCCGATCAGGTCGCGCGGGTAATCCTGGGACATGGTGGGGGCGCTCCGTCAGCGGGGAGGGGGACGGTCAGGAGGCGGAGGTGGAGGACTTTTCGGCCGGCTGCTCCTCCGGCACCTGATGGCGCAGGATCAGCGGGGCCTGCAGAGCGCTGAACAGCAGGGTCAGCGGCATGATGCCGAACACCTTGAAGTTCACCCAGGCGTCGGTGGTCATGGTGCGCCACACCACCTCGTTCAGCGCGGCCAGCAGCAGGAAGAACCACGCCCAGCGGATCGCCAGCGTGCGCCATCCGGCGTCGGACAGGTTCAGCACCGAGCCCAGGACATGCTTCAGCACATTGCGCCGCGTCAGGTGCGCCGCGAACAGGACCGCGGCGAACAGCAGGTTGACCAGCGTCGGCTTGATCTTGATGAACAGGTCGTCCTGGAGCCACAGCGTCAGCCCGCCGAACAGCAGGACGAAGCCCGCCCCGACCACCGGCATCACCGGCACCTTGCGTTCGAACCGCCAGGAGACCAGCACGGAGATGCTGATCGCCACCATGAAGACGGCGGTGCCGATCATGATGCCGGCCTGGGAATTGGCGATGAAGAAGGCCGCCAGCGGGCCGGCTTCGATCAGCAGTCGGGCGTATTGGTTCATGATCCTCACATAGACCGAACCGGGCCTGGGATAAAGTGAATCCCTCTCCCGGGACGGGAGAGGGATCGAAGACCGAGGGAATATGGAAGCGGTCAGAACCGGTAGGAGGCGCGGATCGAGCCGTAGTTGCTGTAGGATTTCTGCCCCTCGAACTCCGGCGACAGGAAGTTCTGGGCGTAGGAGATGCCGAACGGGCCGTAGCGCAGCGCCACGCCGAGCTGGAAGGCGGCGATGAAGTTGTGCTTGTCCACCGAGCGGCTGTCGCGGAAGCTGTTGCCGTCGAGGAAGATGTTGCGGGCGACGGCGCGCCCCTCCGCCCCGGCGTAGACGTACCAGGAGAAGGGCGGGCGCGGCGCTCCCGCGGCCACGCTGTCCTGATAGGGGATGCTGGCGGTCGGACGGAGGATCAGCGCGCCGACCGGCGGCGCCATGTTGCCGCCCAGCCGCATGGTGAAACCCGCCCCGCCGAAGGTCAGGACGTTGCCGACGCTGCCGGCGACGTGGGGGCTGATGTCCGCCTCGAAGGGGCCGATGCGGGCCGGGCGCTCGGCGCGCCAGACATGCTCGTAGCTGAGGATGATGCCCGGCTCGTTCTTGAGCTGGTAGTCCCAGCCCTCCGGCCAGCGGGCGCCGGGGACGATGCGGTGCACCGCCTTCTGGGTCTGCTCCGCCAGCGAGGCCGGGCCGACCATGCCGAGGTCCAGGTCGATGCGGTCGACCTGCCGCGTCTCCTCCGAGATCACCGACAGGCGGCCGTACAGCCAGCCGGCGTAGGGGCGGTCGGTGGGGTCGGGGATCGGCTTGGTGATGTCGCTCGGGGTGTACATGTTCTGGCCGAAGGCGATGCCGTAGCGCCGCACCCCATGCTCCCCGATCCAGGGGACGAGGTTGGCCAGCCAGTCGATGTTGCCGTAGGTCGGGCGCTCGCCGGAGATGTAGTAGAACTGGACACCGTTCGTGTAGTAACGGTCCGTCCCGCCGCCGAACAGGTCGTTGTCGACCCAGGCGCCGATGGACGGTCCGGACCGGGGAGCGGTGTCCGGCGGCGGAGCGGTGTTCGTGTTTGGAACATTGTCCGCCTCTGGTGCGCTTTGGGCCAGCACCGGCCCCGTCGCCAGCCCGAGAGAGAGGGCGGCGATCACGCTCCAACCTGCACGCACGGCCATAATGGTCCAATTCCCTTCATTGCCGAGCACCCTAAGATAAGACGCAGGCGCCCTTTGGCGCCTGCACTTTCGGGTGAGGCAAAATAGTTTGCGGAGGGTGGCTTACTGGAAGGCCGCCTCGGCGAAGCTGCGCAGCTTGCGGGAATGCAGCGTCTCCATGCCGTGCTCGCGCAGAAGCTCCATGGCGAGCACGCCGATCTTCAAATGCTGGTCGACCCGCTCGCGGTAGAAGCGGTCGGCCATTCCCGGCAGCTTCAACTGGCCGTGCATCGGCTTGTCGGAGACGCAGAGCAGCGTGCCGTAGGGAACGCGGAAGCGGAAGCCGTTGGCGGCGATGGTGGCGCTTTCCATGTCCAGCGCGACGGCGCGGCTCTGGCTGAAGCGCATCAGCGGCTCGCGGTGGTCGCGCAGTTCCCAGTTGCGGTTGTCGATGGTCGCCACGGTGCCGGTGCGCATGATGCTTTTCAGCGCGTAGCCGGACAGGCCGGTCACCCGCTCCACCGCCGTCTCCAGGGCGCGCTGCACCTCGGCCAGCGCCGGGACGGGCACCCAGGTCGGCAGGTCGGCGTCCAGCACATGGTCGTCGCGGACATAGCCGTGGGCCAGCACATAGTCGCCCAGCCGCTGCGTGCTGCGCAGCCCGGCGCAATGGCCCAGCATGATCCAGGCGTGCGGGCGCAGCACGGCGATGTGGTCGGTGATCGTCTTGGCGTTGGACGGGCCGACGCCGATGTTGACCAGCGTGATGCCGTTGCCGTCCGGGCGGGTCAGGTGGTAGGCGGGCATTTGCGGCAGGCGGAGCAGCCGCGCGCCGTTCGTCGGCGCCTCGCCGGGGCTGCCCCCCAGATTGGCGTTCTGGACGATGACGCCGCCGGGCTCGACGAAGCGGTCGTACTGGCTGCGGTAGGCGGCCAGCTCGGGATCGGCGGCCGGCTCCATGATCTCGCGGGCCATGCGGATGAACTCGTCCACGTAGAACTGGTAGTTCGTGAACAGGACGAAGTTCTGGAAATCCTCCGGTGCCGTCGCCGTGTAGTGGCGCAGCCGGTGCAGCGAGAAATCCACCCGCGGCGCGGTGAACAGCGCCAGCGGCTTCACCGCGTCCAGCGACTCCTCGTAGGTGCCGTTGACGATGGTGTCGTCCATGCGGGCGAGGTCGGGCAGGTCGAACAGGTCGGGCAGCCCGGCCAGCCGCTCCGGCGTCAGGTCGCCCTCGACGTGCATGCCCTGCGGGAAGGCGAAATGGATGGGGATCGCCTCGTCGCTGACCCCGACCTCCAGCGGAACATGGTGGTTGCGCAGCAGGAGCGAGAGCTGTTCCCGGTAGTAGCGGTCGAACAGGTCGGGGCGGGTCAGCGTCGTGGAGTAGGTGCCCGGCCCCTCGACGAAGCCGTAGGCCAGCCGCGTGTCCACCGTGGCCGCCGAGGCGGTGGAGAGCCGGACGTAGGGGTAATGGGCCTGCTCCCGCCGTCCGCCGTCCTCGCCGCGGGTGAAGGCGGCGAAGCGGTCGCGCAGATAGGCGGTGTTGCGGTCGTAGAGGTCCCGGACGAGGGCCAGGGCGGCGTCCGCGTCGGTGAAGCGCTCGACAGGACCGGGAGGAACGGGGGAGGGGGAGGTCTTGGCAGCCGTCATAGTCTTCAGATAGGGCTTGGGCGTGGCGGCCGGAAGCCCTTTTCTCGTCCTGCCCGACTGCCCGACTGCCCGCCGCCGGCCCGCGCCGGGGCGCCGTTACTGGGACGGCAGCCCCATCAGCGACTTGGCGAACTGGTCGGCGTCGAACGGGCGGAGGTCGTAGACGCCCTCGCCGATGCCGATGGCGTGCACCGGCAGCTTGAACCGCTCGGCCAGCGAGACCAGCACGCCGCCGCGCGCCGACCCGTCCAGCTTGGTCAGGATCAGGCCGGAGACGTTCACCATGTCGCGGAACACCTCGACCTGATTGTGCGCGTTCTGGCCGGTGGTGGCGTCGAGCGTCAGCAGGGTGGTGTGCGGGGCGCTCTCGTCCACCTTCTTGATGACGCGGACGATCTTGCGCAGCTCCTCCATCAGGCCGGCCTTGTTCTGCAGGCGGCCGGCGGTGTCGATCAGCAGGATGTCCACGCCCTGGCGCCGCGCCTCCTCCAGCGCGTCGAAGGCGAGGCCGGCGGCGTCGGCCCCGGTGTCGCGGGCGATCACCGGACAGCCGGTGCGCTCGCCCCAGATCTTCAGCTGGCTGACCGCGGCGGCGCGGAAGGTGTCGCCGGCGGCCAGCATGACCATCTTGCCCTCGGCGCGGAACTGGCGGGCCAGCTTGCCGATGGTCGTCGTCTTGCCGGTGCCGTTGACGCCGACCACCAGGATGACGTGCGGCTTCAGCGTGGCGTCGATGACCAGCGGCTTGGCGACCGGGCCGACGATCTTCGCCACCTCGGCGGCCAGCGTGGCCTTGACCTCCTCCGGGCTGACTTCCTTGCCGAAGCGGGTGCGCGCCAGCTCCGCCGTCACCTTGGCCGCTGTGGTCGGGCCGAGGTCGGCGGTGATGAGCAGCTCCTCCAGCTCCTCCAGCGCCTCGTCGTCGAGCTTGCGCTTGGTGAAGATGCCGGAGATGCCCTCGGTCAGCTTGGACGAGGATTTGGACAGGCCGTCCTTCAGTCGGGCGAACCAGCCCTTCTTGGGCTTCTCCTCCTCGGCCGACAGGGCCGCCGCGGGGAGGTCGTCGCGGACGATCTCCGGCGCATC
This sequence comes from Azospirillum brasilense, assembly GCF_007827815.1. Taxonomy (GTDB): domain Bacteria; phylum Pseudomonadota; class Alphaproteobacteria; order Azospirillales; family Azospirillaceae; genus Azospirillum; species Azospirillum brasilense_C. The sequence continues at coordinate 311,723 of NZ_VITH01000004.1, read as the reverse complement.
TTCGCGCTCCTCCGGCTCGGACGGCGGGGCGATGGGCGGCGGGGGCGGAGTCTCGACCGCGGGCGGGGGCGGGAGTTCGGGTTCCGGCACCGGCTCGGGGGGCGGCGGTTCCTCGGTGGCCGGTTCCGGGACCGGCGCCTCTTGGACCGGCTCTTCAGCGACCGGCTCCGCGGGCGCGGGCTCGGCGGGGACCGCTTCCGGGAGCGGGGCGGTCGTCTCGTCCTTGCGGGCTTGCTCTTCGGGCTTCTTGCGGCCGAACCAACGCAGGATCATGGCGTGTCCACTGTTCTCAAAGGGGGGTGCCGGTCAGCGCGCCGCCGGCCACGCCGGTGACTGTGGCGCGCAGGACGGAGCCGGGGGGCCGGGGCGTGCCCAGGCGGATTTCGGCGAAATGCTGGGTGCGGCCGAGATCGTCCTTCTCGACCAGCACCGACACCTCGCGACCGACCAGCGAGGCCAGGGTGCGGGCCTCCGCCTCGGCGCCGCGCGCGCGCAGACGGGCCGCGCGCTCTTTGCGCAGGCCGCCGTCGACCTGCGGCATGCGGGCGGCCGGGGTGCCGGGGCGCGGGCTGTAGGGGAAGACGTGCAGCCAGGTCAGGCCGCACTCCTCGACCAGCCGCAGCGTGTTCTCGAACATCTCGTCGGTTTCCGTTGGGAAGCCGGCGATGAAGTCGGCGCCGAACACCATGTCGGGGCGCAGCGAACGCACACGATTGCAGAAGGCGATGGCGTCGGCGCGGCTGTGGCGGCGCTTCATGCGCTTCAGGATCATGTCGTCGCCGGCCTGGAGCGACAGGTGGAGGTGCGGCATCAGCCGCGGCTCCGTCTCAATCAGGCGCCACAAATCGTCGTCGATCTCGATGCAGTCGAGCGAGGACAGGCGCAGCCGCGGCAGCTCCGGCACCAGCGCCAGCAGGCGGCGCACCATCTGCCCCAGCGTCGGCGTGCCCGGCAGGTCGGGGCCGAAGCTGGTGATGTCCACGCCGGACAGCACGACCTCGTTATAGCCGGCCTTGACGAGCGCCTGCACCTGCTCCACCACCGCGCCGATCGGGACGGAGCGCGAGGGGCCGCGGCCATAGGGGATGATGCAGAAGGTGCAGCGGTGGTCGCAGCCCTGCTGGACCTGGACGAAGGCGCGCGCCCGGTCCTCGAACCCGCCGATCAGGTGGCCGGCGGTCTCCTTGACCGACATGATGTCGTTGACCAGCACCTTCTCCGCCGGGGCGAGGCCCCAGCTTTCCGGCTGCAGCTTCTCCTGGTTGCCCAGGACCTGATCGACCTCCGGCATGGCGCCATAGCGCTGCGGGTCGATCTGGGCGGCACAGCCGGTCACCACGATGCGGGCGTTCGGGCGCTCGCGGCGCAGCTTGCGGATGGTCTGGCGGGCCTGCCGTTCCGCTTCCGAGGTCACCGCGCAGGTGTTGACGATGACGACATCCTCCAGCCCGGCGTTGCGGGCGTGGGTGCGCATCACCTCGGATTCGTAGGTGTTCAGGCGGCAGCCGAAGGTGACGATCTCCGGCTCGTTGGTCACAGTGTCGCTCATGCTCTTTCAGCCTAACGGGCGGCCATTCATTCAGGCGGCTGCCAACTCCGCAGACAGCCGCCCGCTGTAGCTGAGGGCGACCGGGCCGGTCATCAGGACGCGGCCGTCCTCACGCCATTCGATGGTCAGGGTGCCGCCGTCCAGGATCACGTCGACCTTGCGGTTGGTCAGCCCGCGGCGGATCGCGGCGACCGCGGTGGCGCAGGCGCCGGTCCCGCAGGCCTGGGTGATGCCGGCCCCGCGCTCCCACACCCGCATGCGGACGGCGGTGGGGGACAGCACCTGGACGAACTCGACGTTGGTGCGCTGGGGGAAGGCTGGGTGATTCTCGAACACCGGACCGACCTCGGCCAGCGGCACCGCCTCGGCGTCGTCCACGAAGAAGACGGCGTGCGGGTTGCCCATGCTGACCGCGGTGGGGCCGGCGAAGCCGCCGTGCGACACCGCGTCGAGGCGCAGCGTGTCGGCCGGCTCCGCCAGCGGGATCTGCGCCCAGTCCAGATTGGCCGGGCCCATGTCCACGGTGATCCGCCCGTTGTCGGCGCGGCTGGCCTGCAGGATGCCGGCGTTGGTCTCGAAGGCGACGCGCTCCGCCCCCGCCTCCTCCATCAGCAGCCAGCCGACGCAGCGCGAGGCGTTGCCGCAGGCCGACACCTCGCCGCCGTCGGCGTTGCGGATGCGCATGAAGCCCGCCGTGCCGTCGGTTTTCGCCGGTTCGATCACGATGAACTGGTCGCAGCCCACCCCGGTCTTGCGGTCGGCGATGGCCCGCACCTCGGCCTCGGCCGGCGAGTACGGCGTTTTGCGGGCGTCGATCACGACAAAGTCGTTGCCGAGCCCGTGCATCTTCAGGAATTCGCGCGTCATGACCGCCGTTATATGGCGACCGGGCCCGCGGAGTCCATGGCCGCACGGGGGACCGTGGCAAACAGTTCATGGGATCGCCGGAGGGATCAGTGGGTTTCGGCCCCGCCGGTGTCCGCCGTGTCGCCGTCGGTCAAGGTGGCGGGCAGGGTGGCGCCCGTCGCCGGGGGGATGCCCTCCAGCAGGTCGAGCATCCGGGCGAGCATGTCCTCCGACTCGGGCCGCGGCGGCGTTCCGCCGGTCCGCTCCCACGCCTCGTAGTCCCAGCCCGCAGCGCCCATCGCCATGTCGGGCAGCGTGAAATGCCCGTCCATGGTGTGGGTCTGCGGTCCGTCCGCGCGGGACAGCCCAACCAGCAGGGCGATGGACAGGGCAACTCCGGCCACCCAGGCCCACAGCACGTCGCTGTTGTTCATGGCTCCCTCCCGGCTCTTCGCCAAGGCAGGTCGGTGTCGGGGCCGTTCCCGTTGGATGCGCCCCCTTCCATGGACTTCGGGTGTCCGCGGCGGCGCACAATAAGACTTCCGGAGATACCCGGAAGGAGGGAGGCGCCTTCAGCGCTCCGGGGATCAGGCGCCCTTGAAGACCAGATGCTTGGAGGCGGCGAAGTTCAGGAGCATGCCGGACAGCGAGCCGGCGGCGACGGCCAGCACCGGGTGGGCCTCGGCGATCGGCAGGGCGGCCTCCAGCCCGACCGAGACGCCGTAATTCACCACCCCGCCGAAGGCGTTGGCGGCCAGGAAGGTGGCCCATTGCCGGTAGAGCGGCGCGTCGGCCGCCCCGCGGAAGGTGAAGGCGCGGTTCAGCGCGAAGGTCGTGGTGGCGGCGGCCAGATAGGCCGGGATGCGGGCGGCGAAGAACTCCAGCCCGGCGCCGAAGACCAGCGCGTAGACCACCGCCGTGTCCACCACCAGACCGACGATGCCGACCAGGCCGAACTTGCCGAACTGCACGGCCAGCCGTCCCAGCCGGCTGTCGGGAAGGGCATCGATGGGCTTGCCCATGGTCAGGACCCGGCCGCCTTGCGGGCCGGATGGACGCCCGGCGCGGGGATGGAGAGGTAGCGCATGCGCTTGGCCTCGCGGCGGCCCAGCGTGACCGTGTCGAGGATCAGCCCGCAGGTCAGGCTGAGGAAGCCCAGCAGCATCAGCCCGGTGGACAGCACGGCGGTGGGCAGGCGCGGCACCAGCCCGGTCTGCAGGTAGGTCGCCACCACCGGCCAGGCGAGGATCACCGACGCCGCGGCGAGGGCGGCGAAGATGGCGAAGAAGAAGGGCAGGGGGCGCTCCTCCTTCACCAGATTGACGATGGTGCGCAGGATGCGGACGCCGTCGCGGATGGTGTTCAGCTTGCTGTGCGAGCCCGGCGGGCGGTCCTTGTAGGGCGCCTTGATCTCGGCGATGGGCATGTTCAGCTCCAGCGCGTGGACGGTCAGCTCCGTCTCCGTCTCGAAGCCGCTGGCCAGCGCCGGGAAGGACTTGATGAAGCGCCGCGAGAAGACGCGGTAGCCCGACAGCATGTCGTGGATGCGGTTGCCGAAGATCAGCGCGACCATGCCGGTCAGCAGCTTGTTGCCGAAGCGGTGGCCGGGCCGGTAGGCCTTGACGATCTCGGTGACGCGGGCGCCGTTGACCATGTCGAGCTGGTCCTCCCACAGCCGCTTGACCATCAGCGGCGCGGAGGGCGCGTGGTAGGTGTCGTCGCCGTCGACCAGCACATAGACGTCGGCCTCGATGTCGGAGAACATCCGGCGCATGACGTTGCCCTTGCCCTGCAACGGCTCGTGCCGGACCACGGCGCCGGCGGCCTTCGCCACCTCCACCGTGCGGTCGGACGAGTTGTTGTCGTAGACGTAGACGGTCGCGTCGGGCAGCGCCCTGCGGAAGTCCTGCACGACGGCGGCGATGGCCGCCTCCTCGTTGTAGCAGGGGATCAGCACCGCCACCACGGGCGCCATGGCGGGCCCTGTGTCCATATCCGTGTCCGGCTCGGTGGTTGGGGCTGCGTACGCCGCAGGGCGGTCGTTGGCAGAGTGGTCGGTGGCAGAGTGGTCAGTGGCAGGGCGGTCGATGGTGGAGACGGTCATGGCGATGCGCTTCGAAACGGTGCCGGTGTAAGGTTAAACAGCACACTCGCCTGATTTAATCCACCGACCTTTCATGGTCCGCCATTCGTTGCACGGCGCAGAGGTTCAGCGGCTCGCCCAGGTTGTTGGGAATGGCGCGGCAGTTGTCCTGCTCGACCCGCAGACCCAGCAGGGCGGCGGCCCTGGCGGCGCCGGGCGTGTCGGGGATGGTGCTGAGCATCAGGAAGCGCCCGCGGTGCGCCCCCACCTTGTCCTGCATCAGGGCGAGGTAGCCGTTGCCGACCGAGTCCGGCTGGAGGAAGTTGGACTGGATGCGCACGAAGGGGATGCGCGGCGGGAAGGCCGGAATGACGTGGGAGATCGCCCAGTAGCCGGCCATCAGCACCATGGTGTCGTCGGGGTCCTCGATGGGCGGCACCGCGGCCTCCACCCAACGGTCGCTCCACGGCACGCGGCCCCAGTCGGCGGGGCGGGCGGTGGCCTGGACCAGCAGCAGGAGCACCGCCGCCAGGACGAGCGCCGCCCGGCGCGGCACCGGCAGCAGGCCCGCCGCCATGACGATGGCCAGCGGCGCCAGCATTTCCAGCGGCACCAGATAACGGTAGATGCAGAACATCCCGACCCACAGCGCATAGGTCACCGCCATGGCGGTCAGCAGGTAGCGGGTGGCGGCGGTGTCGGCCAGTCCCGCAGAGGGATGGCGGAAGGCCCGCCCGAGCAGCGCCAGCGCGGCGGCGGCGGGCACGAGGACGAACAGCACCAGGACGCGCAGGTCGAGGAAGGGCACCTCGCCGACCTTCAGCGGCGCGAAGGGGAAGACCAGCGGAAAGAACAGCCGCTCCAGCCGCGAGTCCGGGAAGAAGCTGACGTTGACGTAGCCGGACAGGGCGGCGAAGGGCGACTTGAAGATCTGGTTCATGTGCGGGAAGACGGGGTTCCCGTACTCCACCCACAGATGGGCCATCCAGAAGCCGCCGCACAGCGCCAGCCCGCCGAGCACCCCGATGCCGAAGGCGAAGGCCAGCCACAGCCGCCGCCAGGGCCGCGCCGGCAGCGCCAGGAAGGCGAGGCAGAGCCCGACCGCGTAGATCACCGTCGGGTTCTTCATCCCCATCGCCGCCCCGGCCAGCAGCCCCGCCGCGGCCGCCCGCGCGAGGGCGCCCGGCGCCGGCCCGTCGACCAGCCGCGGCAGCGTCCCCGCCACCACGACCAGCGCGCCGAGAATGCCCAGGCTGACCATGTTGTCGTGGAAGGTGGTGCCGAGCAGCCCCAGCGTGCCGCCCCCGAAGCCGGCCATCACCGCCAGCAGCGCGGCCAGGGCCACCCGCGGCCCCGCGCCGCCGACGCGCAGCGTGGCGTGGGCCAGCAGGAAGGCCAGCGCCAGGTTCAGCCCATGCAGCGTCCCCCAGACGAAGCCCGCCGCGCGCGCCGGCAGATGGCTGGCGAGCAGATAGAAGGGCACGTCCAGCAGGGGGTTGTAGAAGCTGGGCATCTGGGCCGGCAGCATGTCCATGCCCAGCCGCCCGGTCAGCAGGGCGTAGGCGTTGTACCAATGGTAGTTCCGCAGGTCCCAGTTGGCGTCCATGCCGAGCGCCAGCCCGAGCAGGCCGTAGAGCGGCGGGGCCAGCAGCAGAAAGGCGAGCGCCGCGGTGCGCGGGCGGGGAGCGGTGGGGAGCAAGGTCATGGAGGTCGGGGAACCCAGGGAAGCGTCGGCCCCTTGGTAGGCGAGGGGACGCCCCACAGCAAGGACGCGATGCCGGTCCTGGGGCGGGAGCGGGAATTCGGGAGCAACTTCGTTGCGTCCGGCTGTGTTCCGGGATGCGGAATCGCGCGCCGCGAGCGGCATTTGCGGCAAGCTTCCTCTGGCAATGGCGGGACGGGTCTGCTATTCACCGAACTCCGCATGCACACGCTTGCGCCTCTTTTGCGCGACAGGATTCTGGCGATGGAAAAGTTTACGGTTCTCACCGGTGTTGCGGCGCCGCTGCCGATGATCAACGTCGACACCGACATGATCATTCCCAAGCAATTCCTGAAGACCATCAAGCGGACCGGGCTGGGCAAGCATCTTTTCGACGAGATGCGCTACACTCCCGAAGGCGCCGAGGTCGCGGAATTCGTCCTCAACAAGCCGGCCTACCGCAGCGCCAAGATCCTCGTGTCGGGTGACAATTTCGGCTGCGGCTCCTCGCGCGAGCATGCGCCGTGGGCGCTGGCCGATTTCGGCATCCGCTGCATCATCGCGCCCAGCTTCGCGGACATCTTCTTCAACAACTGCTTCAAGAACGGCATCCTGCCGATCAAGCTGCCGAAGGAACAGGTGGACCTGCTGCTCGACGACGCGTCGCGCGGGTCGAACGCCATCGTTTCGGTGGATCTGGAGAAACAGGAGATCACCGGTCCGGACGGCGGCAAGATCAGCTTCGAGGTCGATCCCTTCCGCAAGCATTGCCTGCTGAACGGGCTGGACGACATCGGCCTGACCATGCAGCAGGCCGCCTTCATCGACCAGTATGAAGGCAAGCAGCGCGGCGGCCAGCCGTGGCTGTGGGGCTGATCCGGCCCGGCTGTGGGGGCCAATCGATAAGCGGTCCCACGGCGTCTGGCCGTGGCGGCCTTGCGGACCGGCGGAGCGGGACCCACCTTCCGGCCTGTCGGTCCGCGGATTAGAAAACACTGATAAAGTCTCCAATGGGAGTGCGTGCGCCATGCCCGCCAACAAGAAGCTTCTGTTTTTGCCCGGCGACGGGATCGGTCCGGAGGTCATGCGCCAGGTGCGCCGGGTCATCGACTGGCTCGACCGCAAGCGCAACGTCACCTTCGACGTCACCGAGGGGCTAGTCGGCGGCGCGGCCATCGACGCCTACGGCGTTCCCCTGAAGGACGAGACGCTGGCCGACGCGCTGGCGGCGGACGCGGTGATGCTGGGCGCCGTCGGCGGCCCGAAGTGGGACAACCCCACCGACTACACCAAGCGTCCGGAAGCCGGCCTGCTGTCGCTCCGCAAGGAGCTGAACCTGTTCGCCAACCTGCGCCCGGCGGTGGTGTTCGACGCCCTGGTCGACGCCTCGACCCTCAAGGCCGACGTCATCAAGGGCCTGGACATCCTGATCGTCCGCGAGCTGACCGGCGGCGTCTATTTCGGTGAGCCGCGCGGCATCACCGACATCGGCAACGGCGAGCGCCGCGGCGTCAACACCCAGGTCTACACGACCAGCGAGATCCGCCGCGTCGCCCGCGTCGCCTTCGAGCTGGCGCGCAAGCGCGGCAACAAGCTCCACTCGATGGAGAAGGCCAACGTGATGGAATCGGGCCTCCTGTGGCGCCAGGAAGTCACGAAGCTCCATCAGGAGGAATTCTCCGACGTCACGCTGGAGCACATGTACGCCGACAACGGCGCCATGCAGCTGCTGAAGAACCCGAAGCAGTTCGACGTGATCGTCACCGACAACCTGTTCGGCGACATCCTGTCGGACGAGGCGGCGATGATGACCGGCTCGCTCGGCATGCTGCCGTCGGCCTCGCTCGGCGCCCCGGACGCCAACGGCCAGCGCAAGGCTCTGTACGAGCCGGTGCACGGCTCCGCCCCGGACATCGCCGGCCGCGACCTCGCCAATCCCTGCGCGACGCTGCTGTCCTTCGCCATGTGCCTGCGCTACTCGTTCAACATGGACGAGGAGGCGAAGATGCTGGAGAAGGCCGTGCAGAACGTGCTGTCGGGCGGCATGCGCACGGCGGACATCATGGCGCCGGGCATGGCCCGCTGCTCCACGACCGTCATGGGCGACTCGATCCTGCGCGAGCTGGACAAGCTGGCCTCCTGACCGGTTGCGGTCCCGGCCTTACGTGTCGGAGGCCGCCAACCAGCGGACGACGAAAAGAAGGCCCCTCTCCGGTTCCGGAGAGGGGCTTTTTCGTTGGTGCCGTCAGTCGCCTTCGCCCGGGCGTATGGCGGCCCCGCGTCCGCCATGGCTCGCCTGTCCGCCCTTCCGCCCCGCTTCGGCGGCCAGGGATGGGTTCTTGGAGAAGCTGCGGGAGGACGCCGGTACGCTCCGGCCTCCCTTCCGCCCCGCCTCCGCGGCGAGTTCCGGGTTCTTGGAAAAGCTGCGCTTGTCGGCTGGCACGCTTTCCCCGCCCTTGCTGGCGATCTGGCGCTGCCGGTCACGGTCCATCGACGCGAAGCCGCGGTTCGATGTGCGACCGCTCCCGGATTGGACTTCGTCTTGGCCGTTGTCTTTCGAGGCCATCTTCAACCTCCACCTCTGCCACATGTCGGAAAACCAATGGGGGGCGACTTGGTTCCGGAGAGGTCGTGATTCTGATTCCTTTGGCACCCGTAAGTGGCAGGGGACCACATCGGACAGCACCGGGGAACGCTTCGCTTCCCGATCGGTTGACCGGAGAGGGGTAAGCCGAAGCGGGACCACAAAGCAGAAAGGTTCAACGATGGGAGTCGAACTCACGGCCGAACGACGGCTGTTGTCCGAGAAGGAATTCGAACAGGTCCGCCGCAGCCATTACCCGGAGCTGGAGTCCCTGGAACGGGACGAGACCTTGACACTCGCCCGCTGGTTGCGTGGGGAGCGTGACCGGGCGCGCGACATCATCGCCTCGCGCCGCCGTGGACGGCGGGGCAAGGCCAGCGGCGCCGGCCAGCAATCGGCCGACGCCAGCGAACGTGGCCTGTCCGCCAAGAAGCAGGTCTACGCGCGGGCCCTGAAGCGGGTGAACGGGCGGCTGGAGCGGTTCCGCGCCGAGCGGCGGCGTGAGATCGTCCAGGCCAACCTTAAGGACGCCCTGAAGCGCAAGAAGGAGGCGGAGCCCCAGCATCCGTCGCCCGGACGCACCCCGCGCAAGGGCATGCGCCCAATCCCCAGCGGGCGCCGGACGGTCGAGACCGATCCGCGGGAGATCGGGCGCGTCTCGCAGTTCGTGAAGGACGCCCAGGCACGTCGCGATTCCTGATCCAGTGCCGCGAAGCCGGAGCGGCGGGCGTTAGCCCGCCGCCTCCAGCGCCCGGATCGCCTCGGCCATCGCGACGAGGCGCCGGGCGTTTTCGACATGCAGGTTCTCGACCAGCCGCCCGTCCACCAGCACCACGCCCTTGCCTTGCGCGACGGCCTCGGTGTGGGCCTGGATGATTCGGTGGGCCTGGGCGACCTCGTCCTCGCTCGGGGCGAAGGCAGCGTTGCAAGCGGCGATGGTCTTGGGATGGATCAGCGTCTTGCCGTCGAAGCCAAGCTCCCGCCCCTGGACGCAGGACCCGGCGAAGCCCGCGTCGTCGTTCAGGTCAAGATGCACCCCGTCCAGGATGGCGAGGCCGTAGGCCCGCGCCGCCAGCAGGCAGAGGCCCAGGCTGGTCAGCATCGGCAAACGGTCGCGCGTGTGCGCGGCGTGCAGGTCCTTGGCGAGGTCGGAGGTGCCCATCACCAGCCCGCCCAGCTTCGGGCTGGCCCCGGCGATCTCCCTGGCGTTGAGCATGCCGAGCGGCGTCTCCATCATGCACCAGATGGTCTGTCCGTCGGGCGAGCCGTTGGCGCGCAGCACCGTCTCGGCCTGACGGACCATGTCGGGGCTCTCCACCTTCGGCAGCAGCACCGCGTCGGCTCCGCTGGAGGCCGCCATCACGAGGTCGTCGTAGCCCCAGGGCGTGTTCAGCCCGTTGGTGCGGACCACCAGCTCCCGCCCGCCATAGCCGCCGGCGGCGATGGACGCCTTGATGGTGGCGCGGGCCTCCGCCTTGGCGTCGGGGGCGACGGCGTCCTCCAGGTCGAGGATCAGCCCGTCGGCGGGCAGGCTGCGCCCCTTCTCCAGGGCGCGGGCGTTGGAGCCGGGCATGTAGAGCACGCTGCGGCGCGGGCGGGCGGTGGCGGCCATGGCATTCCCTCAGGCGATCTTGTGTCGTTGCCGCAGGATTAGCCGCCGGAGCGCGCGCTGTCCATGCGGTGCGTAGGGCTGGTCTGCATGGAAACATCCCCAGCGTGTGGCGCGGAGGGTTTAGGATGCGCGCCCAACCTTTCGGATCGTCCGCCCATGAAGACCGTCATTTCGATCCAGTCCCACGTCGCTTACGGCTATGTCGGCAACCGGGCCGCGGTGTTCCCGCTGCAGCGGCTGGGCTGCGACGCCATCGCGGTGAACACGGTGCAGTTCTCCAACCACACCGGTTACGGCGAATGGACCGGGCAGGTCTTCACGGCGGAGCATGTGGCCGACCTGATGGACGGCGTCGCCGCCCGCGGCGTCCTGCCGACCTGCGACGCGCTGCTCTCCGGCTACATGGGCGACGTCGGGCTGGGCCGGGTGATCGTCGAGACGGCGGCCCGGCTGAAGGCGGCCAACCCGCGCGCCGTCTACGCCTGCGACCCGGTGATGGGCGACGTCGGGCGCGGCTTCTTCGTGCGCCCCGGCCTGCCGGAGTTCATCCGCGACCACGCCGTCCCCGCCGCCGACCTGATGACCCCCAACCAGTTCGAGCTGGAGTATCTGACCGGCCGGACGGTGGAGACGCTGGACGACGCGCTGGCCGCCACCGCCGCCCTGCGGGAGCGCGGGCCGCGGCTGGTCCTGGTGACCAGCCTGACCCGCAAGGACGCCGACCCCGGCCACATCGAGATGCTGGCCGACGACCGGGACGGCGCGTGGCTGGTCTCCACCCCGCGCCTGCCGCTGGACCCGTCGCCCAACGGGTCGGGCGACGCGGTGGCCGCCCTGTTCCTGGCCCATTACCTGAAGGCCTTCGACCCCGCCGACGCGCTGGAGCGGGCGGCGGCGGCGATCTACGCCATCTTCCAGACCACCCGCCGGATGGGCACGCGGGAGCTGCAGCTGATCGCGGCGCAGGACGAGTTCGTGAACCCCGGCCAGCGCTTCACGGCCACCCGCGTCCGGTAAGCCACCTATTGCGACGCGCGTCCGAGAGACGGCGCGAACAGAGGAACGACATGCGGATTTGCGTCTATGCCGGGTCCAACCCCGGCACCAACCCGGCCTATGGCGAGGCCGCGGAGCAGCTTGGCCGCCAGATGGCGGAACGTGGCATCGGCCTCGTCTACGGCGGCGGGCGGACCGGCCTGATGGGGCGGATCGCCGACTCGGTCCTGGCGGCCGGCGGCACCGTCACCGGCATCATCCCGCAATTCCTGATGGACAAGGAAGTCGGCCACCAGGGCCTTCAGGAACTGCGGATCGTCGCCACCATGCACGAGCGCAAGGCGCTGATGGCCGAACTGTCGGACGGCTTCATCGCGCTGCCCGGCGGCATCGGCACGCTGGAGGAGCTGTTCGAGGTGTGGACCTGGGCGCAGCTCGGCCGCCACGACAAGCCTTGCGGCCTGCTCAACGCCGCCGGCTTCTACGACGGGCTGGCCGGCTTCCTCGACCATGTGGCGGGGGAGCGCTTCATGCAGCCCAAGCATCGCGAGATGCTGATCGTCCGGGACACCGCGCCGGGCATCCTGGACGCCTTCGCCGCCTACGAGCCGCCCGCGGTGCGCAAGTGGCTGGACGAGGCCCGCACCTGATGCGGCGGGTTCTCAGGGCTCGAAGAGCTTCTTCATCAGGGCGTTCCAGTCGCGTTTGAACTGGGTGCCGAAATCCGCCTCGGCGACCGCGTTGCCGCGGCCGGCGGGGCGGACGATGGCGGCCGCCTGGGAATCGGGCTGGGCCTTCGCCTTGCGTTGGACGGTGACGACCCGCTTCTTCGGAGGCGGCTCGGGCTTGTGGGCGGGCAGGGGCGCCGCGGTGACCGTGACCGCGGGCGCCGCCCCTGTCTGGGAGTTCCGGGAAAAGGCATCCTTGCACCAGCCGCTGTTGCGCGCCTGGGTCAGCGCGTCGCCGTCGAGCAGCCAGCAGTCGACGCTGCCCGCCCCGGCGGCGGGGGCGGGCTGGATCGGTGCTGTCAGAACAAGCGCCAGCGTCAGTGCACCGCACCGGGACCGCCAAGGCATGCTTCGCCCTCTCCCTCGCCGTTGGACCGACGTTCAGCAATACAACGTCGGGCGCCCCTTTATCTGCGGCGCGAAACGGGAGTAGGGCGGCATCGCCGTGGTAACACGGGCGGAGGCGCGGCGCCCCGGCCCTTCAGGTCAGGTGCTGCTGGCGCAGGTAGTCCTCGGACTGCATCTCCATCAGGCGGCTGACCGTGCGCTCGAATTCGAAGGCGTGGGTGCCCTCGGGGTACAGCCGTTCCGGCGGGCCTTCGGCGGCGACCACGAGGTTGACCTTGTGCTCGTAGAGCGCGTCGATCAGCGTCATGAAGCGCTTGGCCTCGTTGCGCAGCTCGTCCTTCATCGTCGGCACGCCGTGGATCAGCACGGTGTGGAAGTGCGTGGCGATGGCGATGTAGTCGGCCGCCCCCAGCGGCTTGCCGCACAGGCTCCAGAAATCCACCAGGGCGACGCATTTGGCGGCGCAGGCGATCTCCACCTTCCGGCCCTGGACCGACAGATGGGTCGGTTCGCCCCGGGCGCCGTCGGTCAGCGTCGCGAAGGTCTGGCGGATCCTGGCGTCGCTCTCCGGGCCGAGCGGCCAGAAATAGACGGGCTTGCCCTGGAGCCGGTCCAACCGGTAGTCGGTCGGCCCCTCCAGCGCCAGGACGTCGAGCTTTTCCTTGAGCAGGGCGATGAAGGGCAGGAACAGCTCGCGCTGCAGGCCGTCCTTGTAGAGCATGTCCGGCGGCCAGTTGGAGGTCGCGACCACCACCACGCCGAGGTCGAACAGGCTGGTGAACAGCCGGCCCAAAATCATCGCGTCGACGACGTTGGTGACGTGGAACTCGTCGAAGCAGAGCAGCCACGCCTCGTCGGCCAGCGCGCGGGCCAGTTCGGGCAACGCGTCGTCGGCGTCCTTGCCCTTGCTCTTGCCCGACTGGCGGTGCTGGTGGATGCGCTCGTGCACCTCCAGCATGAATTCGTGGAAATGGACGCGGCGCTTCTTCTCCACCGGGGCGGTGTCGAAGAACAGGTCCATCAGCATCGACTTGCCGCGCCCGACGCCGCCGTACATGTAGAGGCCCTGCGGCGCCTCCACCGGTTCGGAGCGCGGGCGGCCCAGCCCGAACCGCTCCAGCCAGCCGGCCTTCACCCCGCCGGCCTTTTCGGCGGGCTGCGGGCTGTAGCCCTTCAGCGCCTTGTAGAGGCTCTGGAGCTTCTCGGCGGCCAGCTCCTGGTCGGGGTCGGGGCGCAGCGTTCCGGTGCCGCGGCGGGCCCGGTAGAGCGAAAGCGGTCCGTCAGACATGGAATTCGCGGGTCTCGGCTGGGGAAGGTCCCTGGGGAGAATTCTAGGTAGCCGATGCGTCCCCGCGGGGCAACGCCCGATCCCGGGATGCAGGTGCGCTCAGGCAATCTCTGCTCAGGCAATCACCCTTCAGGCAATCACCACACGGTTGCGGCCCTGGCGCTTGGCCTCGTAGAGCGCGGCGTCGGCCCGGCGGACGGTGTGTTCGTAGTCCGGGTGCCCCTCGTGCAGCGCCGCCCCGATCGAGGCGGTGACCCGCAGCCCGTTCCCGGCGCCCCCAGCGCCATGGAACCGGTGCTCCTCGACCGTCCGGCGCAGCTGGTCGGCCTTCACGCGCAGCGCCGCCTCATCCATCTCGGTCAGCAGGATGAGGAACTCCTCCCCGCCGTAGCGGAAGACGAAGTCGCCGGCCCGGACGTGGGTGTGCAGCAGCTCCGCCATGTCCGAGAGGACGGAGTCGCCCGCCTGATGGCCCAGCGTGTCGTTGATCGTCTTGAAATGGTCGGCGTCCATCAGCAGCACGGCGAAGGGTTTGCCGTGGCGCAGGCTGATCGCGACCTCGCGCTGGAAGATCGCCGGCATGAAGCGCCGCGTCAGCAGGCGGGTCAGCGGGTCGCGCCCGCTTTCGATCTCCATCGCCTTCTCGATGATGGTGCCGAGGATATAGGCGATCTCGGTGACGTCGTTGTTCAGCTCCTTGACGAAGGCGGGCGTGATCCAGCCGCCCTCCACGGCCGCGGACACCTTGGCGCTGATGCGGTTGGTGCGGTCGCGGATGAGGTCCAGCTCGGTCACCCGGCCGAAGGTCAGCTCCGCCTTGTGGTTCAGCCACAGGCCGAAATCGGAGGATTCGATGGCGGGCGGGCTGGCGTGGTTGCTGTCCTCATGGGCGTAGAAGGACACCACCGTGTTGCGCAGCCAGTCGAACAGCGACGACTTCAGCCGCTCGCCCTCCAGCGCCAGGTTGGGGCCGCTCATGAACATCTTCAGCGATTGCTGGTGGCGGACGTTGCCCAACAGGTCGCCCAGATAGGCCTCGTGCATGTTGTCCAGCACGGTGTCCAGCAGTTCGCCGACGAACAGGATGGCGGACGCGGTCTGGGCGCGGCTGAGGTCGGCGGCCAGCAGGCGGGTGGACAGCTCCTTCTTGACGATCCGCATCCCGGCGTTGACCAGAGTCAGCGGGATGTTGATGCGGGCGTGGATCAGCCCGACCTGGTAATTCTGCTCCAGAACCGCCGCGATGGCCTCGTCGGTGGAGGCGGTGAAGAGCGCGGCGATCCAGCGCGCCAGCGACGGGCGCAGCCGTTCCTGGACCAGCGTGTGGCTGAGGAAGCTGTTGCTGTCCGGCCGGTCCAGCAGGATCGTGTAGAAGACGCCGGAGATCGCCTCGGCCTCGGCGAGCGCGATGGCCGTCACGCGCTCGCGCACGGCGGGCTCGGTGTCGGTCCACAGCGACGACAGCGTGGCGGCAAGGATCGCGGCCTTGCGGTCTTTCTGGCTGTCCATCGTCCCCGTTCCTTTGCGCAACCGTCGCCGATTCCCCCGAAGTCTTAACGCCCGGAGAGCGTCAGGCAAAGCGGCAATCGCGCATCCGGACAATCGGCTTCATTGATGCATTAAGGTTAAACTTCCATTATGGTTTTCGCGCGAGATTGACGGTGGCCGGGGACGGTACCGTCTTGCGTTGGGCAATGCCACGCGGGCGGTCCACCAGAGGCCCCGTTTGGACGGCGTGCGGAGAGTTGTTCACAGCCATGGCCAGCCGCAAACCGGTTCGCGACGCGAACCTGCCGCCCTCTGGAATGGGCCCCACCGGAATGGGAGAGCGGCTGTTCGAGGTGCTGGGGTCGGTGCGCTTCCTGATGCGGGCGTCCGGCGTGGCCTTCATCGTCGTGGTCAACGCGATGATCGGCTACGGCGTCTGGCAGCGCCACAGCGAGGCGGTGCAGGGAGCCGAGCGTTCGACCCGCAACCTTGCCCGCATCCTGGAGGAGCAGGCCGTCCGCACGGTGTTCAGCGTGGACCTGCTGCTGTCCGATCTGGTCACCGTCCTCGACACCCACCCGCAGGCCCGCACCGTGGCGGCGCCGTCGGTGAACGCCCTTCTGCGCAACCGGCGCGACGCCATCGGCCCGGTCTCCGGGCTGGTCGTGGTGGACGAGCAGGGCCGCGTCCTGCACCACTCCGCCGACAGCAGCCCGCCGGCCTTCGACCTGACCAACCGGCCCTATTTCGCGGTCCACCGGGACGAGGGCGCGTCGGACGGCGGGCTTCACGTCGGCGCGCCGATCGCCAGCATCGCTTTTCCCGGCACCTACGTCATCCCGATGAGCCGCCGCTGGTCCCACCCGGACGGGAGCTTCGCCGGGGTGGTGGTCGCCATGATCAACCCGCTGCGGCTGGGAGCCGGCTTCGAGGGGCTGCGGCTGGGGCTGGAGGGCACGGTCACCCTGGCGCTGGCCGACGGCACGGTGCTGATCCACCGCCCCTGGGACGAGGGCCGGCAGCGCCTCGCCACGCTGGCCGACTGGCCGGACGTCGACGCCGCGCTGCGCACGCGGGATGCGGCGACGCTGGACAGCGTGTTGCCCACCGACGGGCGCCCCAGCATCGCCAGCGTCCGCCGCGTCGCCGACTATCCCTTCACCGTCGCCGCCACCCTGCCGAAGGCCGAGGCGCTGGGCGAATGGAAACGCGACAGCGCGGTGTGGATCGCCATGGGCCTGTCCATGTCCATGGTGATCGCCCTGCTGACTTGGTATGTGGAGCGGCAGCAATCCCGGCGGGAGGAGGACCAGAACCGTCTGGAGCGCGCCTCGCGCCGCATCCGCGGCATCCTGGAATCCATGGTGGACGCGGTGGTCACCATCGATTCCCACGGCACCATCGAGACCTTCAACCCCGCGGCGGAGCGCATGTTCGGCTACGCCGAGGCGGAGGTGGTGGGGCAGAGCGTCAACATCCTGGTGCCGGAGGGTTTCCGCGCCAGCCACGACCGCTCGATGGCCGATTACCGCCCCAACACCGGCTCGCGCATCATCGGCAACGACCGCGAGGTCCTGGCGCTGCGGCGGGACGGCGGCACCTTTCCGATTAACTTGGCGGTCAGCGCGCTGCGGCTCGGCGGGCCGGAGGGGGAGGGCGGGCCGAGCGACGCGGGCGGCGCGGCGCGGCGCGTCTTCGTCGGCGTCATCCGCGACGTCACCAAGCGCCGCCAGCAGGAGGCCGAGCTGCTCGCCTCCAAGAGCCAGGCGGAGATGGCCAACCGCGCCAAGTCCGAATTCCTGGCCAACATGAGCCACGAGTTGCGCACGCCGCTGAACGCCATCATCGGCTTCTCGGAAATCCTCGACAGCGAGTTCTTCGGCGCGCTGAACGAACGCCAGAAGTCCTGCGCCAAGGACATCCATGACAGCGGCAAGCATCTTCTGGACATCGTCAACGCCGTGCTCGACATGTCGAAGATCGAGGCTGGGCGCTATGAGCTGTCCGAGGAGATGATCGACCCCTGCGAGGCGGTGGCCCAGTGCCTGACCATGGTCCGCGACCGCGCCGCCGACAACGGGGTGGACCTGCGCAACGGTGTGACCGGCGGCCTTCCCGCCATCTGGGTCGACCGCCGCGCCTTCAAGCAGGTGCTGCTGAACCTGTTGTCCAACGCGGTGAAGTTCACGCCCGACGGCGGCAGCGTCACCCTGGCCGCCCGCGTCGAGGAGGACGGTGCCCTGGCCCTGTCGGTGGCCGACACCGGGATCGGCATCCCGAAGGCGTTCATGGAGCATCTGTTCCAGCCCTTCCGGCAGGCCGACAACTCCGCCAGCCGCCAGTTCGAGGGCACCGGGCTGGGGCTGTCGATCTCCAAGAACTTCATGGAGTTGCACGGCGGCTCGCTGACCTGCGACAGCACGCTCGGCGCCGGGACCGTCATGATCTTGCGCCTGCCCGCCGAGCGGGTGATGAAGCCGGAAGACACCGCCGCGAGGATCGCCGCCGCGCTGGTGTGAGGCCTGTGAAAGCGGGCATCCGGTCGGCAAAGAAAAAGGCGCCTCGCGGCGCCTTTTTTTAGGTTCCGGTGGCTTTCGCCCCCGGCGCTCGGGTTGCGGGAGGACATCGCCTCCCGCATTCCCTTTGTCGGAATCTCAGACGTCCAGCAGCAGGCGCCGCGGGTCCTCGATGTTCTCCTTGATGCGGACGAGGAAGGTCACCGCCTCCTTGCCGTCGATGATGCGGTGGTCGTAGGAGAGGGCCAGATACATCATCGGGCGGATCTCGATCTTCCCATTCACGACGACCGGACGCTCCTGGGTCTTGTGCATGCCCAGGATGGCCGACTGCGGCGGGTTGATGATCGGGGTCGACATCAGCGAGCCGTAGACGCCGCCGTTGGAGATGGTGAAGGTGCCGCCGGTCAGCTCGTCCATCGACAGCTTGCCGTCGCGGCCCTTCTTGCCCAGCTCGCCGATCTTGCCCTCGATCTGGGCGAAGCCGAGCTTGTCGGCGTCGCGGACGATCGGAACCACCAGACCCTGCGGCGTGCCGACGGCGACGCCGATGTCGTAGTAGTTCTTGTAGACGAGGTCGGTGCCGTCGATCTCGGCGTTGACCGCCGGGATCTCCTTCAGCGCCTGGATGGCGGCCTTCACGAAGAAGGACATGAAGCCGAGACGCACCTTGTGGCGCTTCTCGAAGAAGTCCTTGTACTCGTTGCGCAGCGCCATGACGTTGGTCATGTCCACCTCGTTGAAGGTGGTCAGCATGGCGGCGCTGTTCTGGGCCTCCTTCAGACGCTCGGCGATGCGCTGGCGCAGGCGGGTCATGCGGACCCGCTCCTCCTGCGCGGCGCGCGGGCGGTCGCCCGCGGTGCCGGCGGTCCACTGGTACTTCTGCGGCGCGGCGGCCGGAGCGGCGGCGGGGGCCGCGGCCGGCTTGGCGGCGTGGTCGATCACGTCGCCCTTGGTGATGCGGCCGTCCTTGCCCGTGCCGGCGATCTGCGCGGCGTCGAGGCCCTTCTCGGCGACCAGCTTGCGGGCGGCCGGGCCGGCGTCGGCCAGGGCGGCGTTGCCCGCCGGGGCCGGAGCGGCGGCCGGGGCCGCGGCCGGAGCCGGCGCGGCGGCGGGAGCGGCGGCCTTGGCCGGGGCGGCCACGGCGGCGCCGGCCTCGCCCAGCACGCCCAGCAGGGCGCCGACGCCGACGTTGGCGCCGTCGGCGGCGACGATCTCCGCCAGCGTGCCGGCGGACGGGGCGTTCACCTCAAGCGTGACCTTGTCGGTCTCCAGCTCGACCAGCGCCTCGTCGGCGGCGACCGCGTCGCCGACCTTCTTCAGCCAGCGGGCAACGGTCGCCTCGGAGACGGACTCGCCCAGGGTGGGGACCTTGATTTCGGTAGCCATAAGTTCCTCTCGTACTTTCTTGTTCTACGCCTGGGCGTCGAGTCAGCGGATGACGAGCGCGTCTTCCAGAAGCTTCGCCTGCTCCTGGTTGTGACGCTTGAGCAGGCCGGTGGCCGGCGACGCGGAGGCCGGACGGCCGACGTAGCTGGGGCGCGAGGCCTTGTGCTCAATCGAGGTGAGGGCGCCTTCCAGACGGCGGTCGACGAAGGCCCAGTAGCCCTGGTTCTCCGGCTCCTCCTGGCACCACACCACCTCGGCGTTCGGGTAGCGGGCGAACTCCTCGGTCAGGGCGGAGCGGGGGAACGGGTAGAGCTGTTCCAGCCGGACCAGCGCCACGTCCTTGATGCCGCGCGCGGTGCGCTCCTGCAGCAGGTCGTAATAGACCTTGCCGGTGCAGACCACGATGCGGCGGATCTGCTCGTTCGGCAGCAGGTCGGTCGCCGTCTCGCCGAGCACGCGGCGGAAGTTCGTGCCCTCGGCCAGCTCCGACAGGCTGGAGACGCACAGCTTGTGGCGCAGCAGCGACTTCGGCGTGAACAGCACCAGCGGCTTGCGGAAGGGCCGGCGCATCTGGCGGCGGAAGGCGTGGAACAGGTTCGCCGGGGTCGTCAGGTTGCAGATTTGCCAGTTGTCCTCGGCGGACATCTGCAGGAAGCGCTCCGGACGGGCCGAGGAGTGCTCCGGACCCTGGCCCTCGTAGCCGTGCGGCAGGAGGAGCACGAGGCCGGACATGCGCAGCCACTTCGACTCGCCCGACGAGAGGAACTGGTCGATGATGGTCTGGGCGGTGTTGGCGAAGTCGCCGAACTGCGCTTCCCACAGGGTCAGGCTGTGCGGCTCGGCCAGCGAGTAGCCGTATTCGAAGCCGACCACGGCCGCCTCGGACAGCGGGCTGTCATGCACCTCGAACGGGCCCTGGTCGGGGCGCAGGTGGTTCAGCGGGATGTACTTGTTCTCGTTGTTCTGGTCGTACATCACCGCGTGGCGGTGCGAGAAGGTGCCGCGGCCGGAGTCCTGGCCCGACAGGCGGACGCCGTTGCCCTCGACCAGCAGCGTGCCGTAGGCCAGCGCTTCCGCCGTCGCCCAGTCGATGCCCTCGCCGGTCTCCAGCGACTTCTTCTTGGCCTCGAGCTGGCGGGCGATCTTCGAGTTGATCGCGAAGTCCTTCGGATACTCGCAGAGCTTGTTGCCGACCTCGCGCAGCACGTCGATCGCCACGCCAGTGTTGCCCTTGCGCTCGTCGTCGGTCTTCGCGGCCTCCAGGCCCGACCACTTGCCTTCCAGCCAGTCGGCCTTGTTCGGCTTGAAGGAGTTGGCGGCCTCGAACTCACCCTCCAGCTTCTTCATGAAGTCCTGGATCATCTGATCGGACTCGGCCTGGGTGAGGACGTTCTCCTCGACGAGCTGCTTGCCGTACAGCTCCCGCGTGGTGCCGTGGGCGCGGATCTTCTTGTACATCAGCGGCTGGGTGAAGCCCGGCTCGTCGCCCTCGTTGTGGCCGTGGCGGCGGTAGCAGACCATGTCGATCACCACGTCCCGCTTGAACTTCTGGCGGAACTCGGCGGCGATGCGGCTGATGTGGACGACGGACTCGGGGTCGTCGCCGTTGACGTGGAAGATCGGCGCCTGGACCATCTTCGCCATGTCCGAGCAGTAGACGCCGGACCGCGAATAGGTCGGGTTCGTGGTGAAGCCGATCTGATTGTTGATGATGAAATGCACGGTGCCGCCGGTGCGGTAGCCGCGCAGCTCCGACAGGCCCAGCGTCTCGGCCACGATGCCCTGGCCGGCGAAGGCGGCGTCGCCGTGGATCAGCACGCCCATGACCTGCTCGCGCTCCAGGTCGTTGCGCTGCGCCTGCTTGGCGCGCACCTTGCCCAGAACGACCGGGTTGACCCATTCCAGGTGGGACGGGTTGGCGGTCAGCGACAAGTGGACGATGTTGCCGTTGAAGTCGCGGTCCGACGAGGTGCCGAGATGGTACTTCACGTCGCCCGAGCCCTGCACGTCCTGCGGGCTGGACGGGTTGCCCTGGAACTCCGAGAAGACCGCGGCGAAGGGCTTGCCCATGAAGTTGGTCAGCATGTTCAGCCGGCCGCGGTGGGCCATGCCGACGACGACCTCCTTGAGGCCGAGCTGGCCGCCGCGCTTCAGGATCTGCTCCAGCGCGGGGATCATCGACTCGCCGCCCTCAAGGCCGAAGCGCTTGGTGCCGGTGTACTTGAGCTGCAGGAACTTCTCGAAGCCCTCGGCGGCGATCAGGCGCTCGTAGATGGCGCGCTTGCCGTTCACCGTGAATTCGGTGTGGTTGCGGCCGCCCTCGATGCGCTCCTGGATCCAGGCCTTCTCTTCGGGGTCCTGGATGTGCATGAACTCGACGCCGATGTTCCCGCAGTAGGTCTTCTGCAGGATCTCCAGGATCTGGCGCAGCGACGCCGTCTCCAGGCCCAGCGAGTAGTTCAGGAAGATCGGGCGGTCCATGTCGCCCGGGCCGAAGCCGTAGGTCGCCGGATCGAGTTCCGGGTGCGGCTCGCGCTTCTCAAGACCCAGCGGGTCGAAATGCGCGTTCATGTGGCCGCGCACGCGGTAGACGCGGATGAGCATCAGCGCGCGGATGCTGTCGAGCGTCGCGGCGCGCAGCTGCTGGTGGCTGATGCCGCCATAGACCTGCTGGGCGTGGGCGACGAGGCCGGCATTGCCGTTGGTCGCGGCCGGAGCGCCGATGCTGTCCAGCGAGGCGGCGATGGGGTCGAGCGCGCCGTTGGCGAGCGTGCCCTCCTCCAGGCTCCAGGACGGGCCGTTCAGCTCGTTCAGGACGGCGCGGGAGTCGTCGTCCAGCTCCCTGAAGAAGCCGTTCCAGCTCGAATCCACCGAGGAGGGGTCCTTCAGGAAGCGCGCGTACAACTCCGCGACATATTCGGCGTTCGAGCCGAACAGGAACGAGGTCTTCTCCAGATTAGCGGACATATGTTTGCCTCGGGCGTTTGCCCGGTTCCCTCAGAGAGTTTTTTTGCTTGTCGCGGGGCTCCGGGCGGCCCCGCATCTCCGGGAGGAGACACGGGGCCGCCGGTCCTTCGGCAGTGGGCGGGAATATGGGGTCCCGCCCGCCGCTTTATCAGCCCTTGAAGACCTTGAGCATGGTGGAACCCAGGCTCGCGGGGCTGTCGGCGACGGCGATGCCGACGGACTTCATGAACTCGATCTTGAAGTCCGCGGTGTCGTTGCCGCCGGAGATCACCGCACCGGCGTGGCCCATGCGGCGGCCCGGAGGCGCGGTGCGTCCGGCGATGAAGCCGACGACCGGCTTCTTGGTCCCGGAGTCGCGGATGAACTCCGCGCCCTTGACCTCGGCGTCGCCGCCGATCTCGCCGATCATGATGATGCCCTCGGTCTCCGGGTCCTTCAGGAACAGCTCCAGGCTGTCCACGAAGTTCGTCCCGTTCACCGGGTCGCCGCCGATGCCGATGCAGGTCGTCTGGCCCAGACCCGCCGCGGTGGTCTGCGCCACCGCCTCGTAGGTCAGCGTGCCCGAGCGCGAGACGATGCCGATCTTGCCGCGCTTGTGGATGTGGCCCGGCATGATGCCGATCTTGCACTCGTCGGGCGTGATGATGCCCGGGCAGTTCGGCCCGATCAGGCGGGTCTTGGAGTTGCCCAGCGCCCGCTTGACGCGCACCATGTCGAGCACCGGGATGCCCTCGGTGATGCAGACCACCAGCGGGATCTCGGCGTCGATCGCCTCCAGGATGGCGTCGGCGGCGAACGGCGGCGGCACGTAGATGACGCTGGCGTTGGCGCCGGTCTTCTCGACCGCGTCGGCCACCGTGTCGAAGACCGGCAGGTCGAGGTGCTTGGTGCCGCCCTTGCCCGGGGTGACGCCGCCGACCATCTTGGTGCCGTAGGCGATCGCCTGCTCGGAATGGAAGGTGCCCTGGGCTCCGGTGAAGCCCTGGCAGATCACCTTCGTGTTCTTATCGACGAGAACAGCCATCTTACGCGGCCTCCTTCACGGCCTTGACCACCTTGTCGGCGGCGTCGGCGAGGTTGTCGGCCGAGAGGATCGGCAGACCGGACTCGCTGAGGATCTTCTTGCCCAGCTCGACGTTCGTGCCTTCCAGACGGACGACCAGCGGAACGTGCAGGTGCACCTCGCGGGCGGCCGCGACCACGCCTTCGGCGATGACGTCGCAGCGCATGATGCCGCCGAAGATGTTGACCAGGATGCCTTCGACGTTCGGGTCGGAAAGGATCAGCTTGAAGGCCGCGGTGACGCGCTCCTTGGTGGCGCCGCCGCCGACATCGAGGAAGTTGGCCGGCTCGCCGCCGTACAGCTTGATGATGTCCATGGTCGCCATCGCCAGGCCGGCGCCGTTGACCATGCAGCCGATGTTGCCGTCCAGCTTGACGTAGTTGAGGCTGTGCTTGGCGGCCTCGATCTCGGCCGGGTCTTCCTCGGCCTCGTCGCGCAGCTCTTCCACATCCTTGTGGCGGAACAGGGCGTTGTCGTCGAAGCTCATCTTGGCGTCGAGCGCCAGGATCTCGCCCGAGCCGGTGACGATCAGCGGGTTGATCTCGACGATCGCGCAGTCCAGGTCCACGAAGGCCTGGTAGGCGGCGACGATGAACTTGGCGGCGGCGGAGACCTGCTTGCCCTCGAGGCCGAGCGCGAAGGCGACCTTGCGGGTGTGGTAGCCCTGGATGCCGGTGGCCGGGTCGATGGCGACCTTGACGATCTTCTCCGGCGTGTTGTGGGCGACCTCCTCGATCTCCATGCCGCCCTCGGTGGACGCCATGATGGTGACGCGGCCGGTGGCGCGGTCGGTCAGCATGCCGAGATACAGCTCGCGCTTGATGTCGGCGCCTTCCTCGACATAGAGGCGCTTGACCTCGCGGCCTTCCGCACCGGTCTGCTTGGTGACCAGCACGTGGTTCAGCATCTCGGCGGCGTTCTTGCCGACCTCCTCGATGGACTTGACGACGCGGACGCCGCCCTTGCCCTCGGGGTTGTCCTTGAAGCGGCCGGCGCCGCGGCCACCCGCGTGGATCTGCGACTTCACGACCCACACCGGGCCGCCCAGCTCGCGGGCGACGGTCTCGGCTTCCTGCGGGGTGTAGGCGACGCCGCCGCGGGGCACCGCGACGCCGTACTTCTTCAGCAGGCCTTTGGCCTGATACTCATGGATGTTCATCGGGCGTCCATCTGTTTTTATGGTCGGCTGACGGATTTCGGGTCGGCTGACGATGGGCGAAGATCGGGCAGGCGTTTCCTGCAGGCGGACGCGCCAGGGCGAAAGTCTTCGGGGGAGCTCAGTCCTTCAGGAAGCCTTACGCCGGCTGGCGCGAACAACCGCGGTTACTGTACCACCGGAAGCGGACGGTTCAACCGTCCGCCCCGGAGCGACAGGCCGCAGGCCGCCGCGCAGGCAAAAAACAGGCCGCCTTAGGAGGCGGCCTTATCAGCCTGCTGCTTCTTGACCACCTCGACGAGCTGCTTCACAGCGTCGACCGAGTGATCGAACATCTTCTTCTCTTCCGCGGAGAGTTCGATCTCGATGATCTTCTCGACGCCACCGGCGCCGATGATCGTCGGGACGCCGACGTAGAGGTCGTTCTGGCCGTACTGGCCGGTCAGGTAGGCGGCGACCGGAACGACGCGCTTCTGGTCCTTCAGGTAAGACTCGGCCATCTGGATGGCGGAGGCGGCCGGGGCGTAGAAGGCCGAGCCGGTCTTCAGGAGCTTGACGATCTCGGCGCCGCCGTCGCGGGTGCGCTGCACGATGGCGTCCAGCTTCTCCTGCGTGGTCCAGCCCATCTTGACCAGATCCGGCAGCGGGATGCCGGCGACGGTCGAGTAGCGGACGAGCGGGACCATGGTGTCGCCGTGGCCGCCCAGCACGAAGGCGGTGACGTCCTCGACCGACACCTTGAACTCGTCGGCCAGGAAGTAGCGGAAGCGGGCCGAGTCGAGCACGCCGGCCATGCCGACGACGCGCTCCGGCGGGAGGCCGGAGGCCTGCTGGAGCACCCACACCATCACGTCCAGCGGGTTCGTGATGACGATGACGAAGGCGTTCGGGGCGTACTTCTTGATGTTCTCGCCGACGGTCTGGCAGACGCCGGTGTTGATGCCGATCAGGTCGTCGCGGCTCATGCCCGGCTTGCGCGGCACGCCGGCGGTGACGATCACCACGTCGGCGCCTTCGATGACCGAATAGTCGTTGCCGCCGCTGAGCTTGGCGTTGAAGCCTTCGACCGGCGAGGTCTCAGCCAGGTCGAGGGCCTTGCCCTCCGGCATGCCTTCGGCGATGTCGAACAGCACGACGTCGCCGAGTTCCTTCTGGGCAGCGAGCAGAGCCAGCGTGCCGCCAATCTGGCCGGCGCCGACGAGCGCAATCTTCTTGCGAGCCATGGAGCGTTTCCCTAAGCGTGAGCGTCCCCCATTCAGCGGAGGACAGAACCGATTGAGTGTAGCGTCCTAGGGGTCCAGCGCCCTGAGATTTCGAGGGCGGTTCCTAGCGCGATTCCGGCCCGAGGGCAAGCGTGACCGCAAGCACGGGACACGGAACTGTGCAATCGATTACGGCGAATGGCCGGAACGGCAAACAGGAATTTGGCGTTGCGGGTGCGGCGCACTATTCTTTGGATAGGTTTTCACGGCCGTTCGGCTTGGGGGGAAGAACCATGATTCGCTTTGCACCGGCATTCTGCCTGACCGCGACCCTGGCGCTGGGAAGCGGCGGCGCGGCCTTGGGACAAACCGTCGCAGACTACGAGGCCGCTCTGGCCAAGGCCCCGTTGAACACGGCGGCGGCCACCACGCCGGCGGCCGCTTCGGCGAGCATGGCGGCGGACACCCCGTCGGCCACCGACGTGCTCTATTGCCGGCCGGTGTCGAACTATGTGTACACCTCCGTTCCCCCGGGGGAGCGCAGCGGGATCGTGGTGCCCTTCGTCGCCTTCGACGGGCCGAGCGACCCGGAAACCCTGCGCAAGCGCGCCCTGTGCGAGACGGTGCGCCAGATGGCGGTGATCCAGTTCGATTCCGGGTCGGGCGAGGAGATCGTCACCCCGCCGCAGCTGATCGACACCGACCCGTCGCGCCCGCTCTACCAGAGTGATCCGGCGCTGGCCCCCGACGCGCGCCGGGCGCCGGCCCGCCGCCCCCTGGAAATCCAGTAAGGGACATTTCGGGACAGCGCTCTGCGGCGTCAGGAGCGGACGCCGTAGAGCGCCAGGTGACGGGCCATGTCCGCCGCGGGCATTGGGTAATCGGTGCCCTGCCGGGCGTTCAGCACGGCGCGCGGCGGGATGCCGGCGGCGCGGATCTGCACCCGCATGGCGCAGCGCATCGAATAGCCCGCCCGCCAGACCAGCGCGGTGACCGCGCGGGGGTCGCTGGAGCGCAGGATGTCGTCCACGATCCCCGGATGGACGGCGGCGCGCAGGGCCAGGGCGGCGCGGACGAAGTCCATCTCCTCCCAGGACAGGGCGTCGCCCAGCGCCGTCTCGTCCAGGGCACCCTGGCGGTGCAGGCGCACGGCGCGGCGCCCCGGCGACTCGGCGGGATCGCGCCCTTCGGCCCAGGCGACGCGGCGGCGGGTCACGGCGGCGACCTCCGCCGCGGTCGCCGCGTCCAGGTCGGTGCGGCGGCGCAGCAGGTCGGCCACCGAGTCGTCGACGAACTCCGCAAGCCGCAGGGCCAGCCGCTGCGGCAGGGCGGAACGGCCGGCCAGCTTGGCCTGCCAGTCGGGATGGCCGCCCGACCGCTCCACCAGATCCTCCAGCCGGTCGTCCGGAATGACCGCGCCGTCGTTGTCCAGCAGGACGCCCGTGGCCTCCACGTCGCCCGTGTCGACGATGGCGCAGGACAGCGGCGCGCTGACCGCCGGCCGCCGCGCGATGGCCGCCAGCGCCCAGCCCGCCGGGTGGGCGGCGATGACCTCCAGCAGGTCCTCGTCGGTCAGGGTGGCGCAGCAATGCAGGATCGGCTCCGCCACCGAGCGCTCGACGTCGCGGGCCAGCGTGCGCGCCACGGCGGGAGGCGCGCAGGCGATGTCCTTCAGCGCCCCGGCCAGCGCCGTCCGCACATGGGTCGCGTGATCGCGGGCCAGCCGTTCCAGCGTGCGCAGGGCGGCGGCTGTGGCCTTGTCCCGGCGGTCCGGAGGCAGGTCGGGCAGCAGCCGGCACAGCTTGCGCGCCAGCAGCGCGCGCACCCCGGCGTCGGCCATGCCGGCCCGCCGCGATTCCACAAGCGCCGTGCCGACGCGGCGGCGGGCCGGTTCCGGCGCAGGAGGAGCGGGGGGAGAATCGTCGAACAGATAGCCGAGCAGTTCGGGATCGACCCCCTCGTCCCTGGGGGTGCCCGTTCGCGGCGCCGGGCGGGCCGCGCCGGGGCGGTCGTCGTCTTGGTCGGCGTCTTGATCGGCGTGGGAGGGCTGACGTGGCTGCATCCGGATATCCAACGACGGCGCGGTTAACGGGTCGCTAATGGCGCCGAACTTGTCATTGAACCCTTCATCGGCGCCCGTCGTGCGCAACCGTACCCTGTACCAGCGGTCACGCCTCCAGTCACACCAGCGGCCGGCGATGTGAAAGCGGCGAAAAATGCGGGCTGAAAAGAAAAAGGGCCGCAACCCCGATGGGGCGCGGCCTTGAAGAGTTTAGGGAGGAAACGCACTGCAAAAGCAGTAACGAGGCGGATCATAGGCTCTGACCTTGGCGGATGGTAATACCAAGTTGGTATTGGTGCGGTGCGGTGTGCGCATGGCGATGCGGGAATAAAATGTTGTTTGCCCAGCGGGTGAGCAGGATTTCGACCGTTTGCACACATTCGAGCCGGACGAGCGGATGATGGAAACACAAACGATCGGGCCGGGAATATTGTTTGTGACCGGAACGATGGCGCGCGATGTCTCGCCGAATGCTGGCGTGATCCATCCGAGCACGCCCGTGGTCACCGCCTTCCTTGGATGCGGTTTGCGCGTTCGGCGAAATGGTCGAGGGGTGCTCCGGTCCGCTGGGAAAACCCTCCCCCGCGGCGGTCCGGCGGCGCGGGGGAGGGGAAAGGAGACGACGCTCAGGCGGCCAGCTTCTCGCGGATCAGCGCCTTGGTCTCGTCCAGGCCGTAGAGCTGGATGAAGGAGCCCATGCGCGGGCCGGTGGTCTGGCCGAGCAGCACCTCGTAGAGCGCCTGGAACCACGCGCGCAGCTCGGTGAAGCCGTGCTCCTTGCCGACGGCGAAGACCTCGTTCTGGATGACGTCGCCCGCCGCGTCGGCGGGGATGCCGCCCAGACGCGTCAGCAGATCCTCCAGCGCGGCGCGCTCGGCGTCGGTGGGGGCGCGGAAGCGCTTCGTCGGCTTGACCTGATCCTGGTAGTAGCGGACGGCGTAGCCGACCAGCTTGTCCAGGAAGGGGCTGTTCTCCGGCGTCGCCTCGGGCGCGTAGCGGCTGATGAAGCCCCACATGACGTCCTTGGTCTCGGCGTTCGCCGCCCCGGCGAGGTTCAGCAGCAGGTTGAAGGACACGTCCGAGCGCACCGCCGGCGCCGTGCCGTTGTGGATGTGCCAGGCCGGGTTCTCCAGCGCCTTGGCCGGCTCCTCCACCGGCAGCTTGGCGACGAAGGCCAGATACTCGTCCACCGCCCGCGGGATCACGTCGAAATACAGGCGCTTGGCCGACTTCGGCTTCTGGAACATGTAGAGGGCGAGGCTTTCCGGCGGGGCGTAGGCCAGCCACTCCTCCATGGTCAGGCCGTTGCCCTTGGACTTGGAGATCTTCTGTCCCTTGTCGTCGAGGAACAGCTCGTAATTGAAGCCCTGCGGCGGGGTGCCGCCGAGGATGTTGACGATCTTCCCGGCCAGCTCGGCCGACGGGATCAGGTCCTTGCCGTACATCTCGTAATCGACGCCCAGCGCGTACCAGCGCATGCCCCAGTCGGGCTTCCACTGGAGCTTCACATGGCCGCCGGTGACGGGAACCTCGACCTTCTTGCCGTCCTCGTCCTGGAAGACGATGGTGCCGGCGTCCACGTCGCGCTCCAGCACCGGGACCTGAAGCACGCGCCCGGTGGAGGGGGAGACGGGCAGGAACGGGCTGTAGGTCTGCTGGCGCTCCTCGCCCAGGGTCGGCAGCATGACGGCCATGATCTCGTCGTAGCGCCGCAGCACGCCGAGCAGCGCCTCGTCGAAGCGGCCCGACTTGTACCAGTCGGTGGAGGACTGGAACTCGTACTCGAAGCCGAAGCTGTCGAGGAAGGCGCGCAACCGCGCGTTGTTGTGCGCGCCGAAGCTGTCGTGCGTGCCGAACGGGTCGGGGACCTGGGTCAGCGGCTTGCCGAGATTTGCGGCGACCAGCTCCTTGTTCGGGATGTTGTCCGGGACCTTGCGCAGCCCGTCCATGTCGTCGGAGAAGCAGAACAGCTTCGTCGGGATGTCGCTCATCCGCTGGAAGGCCTGACGGACCATGGTGGTGCGCGCCACCTCGCCGAAGGTGCCGATGTGCGGCAGGCCCGACGGACCGTAGCCGGTCTCGAACAGGACGTAGCCTTTGGCCGGCGGCTCTTTCGCGAAGCGCGCGACCAGTTTGCGCGCCTCCTCGAACGGCCACGCCTTCGCCTGCAACGCCAATTCCCGCTCGCCGGTCATGGTAGAGCCCCTTCAAAACTCGACGGAAGTGTAGAAAGGCAGCGACCCTAGGGCGCAGCGCGCCGTCCGTCAACGGGCGCCGCTTGTCCGTTTCACGGTTCGGGCGCATGTCTGGATGTGGATCACCCGCCGAGGACCCGCATGAGCTGGCTGTTTCTGTCCGTCGCCATCGCTTTCGAGATCGTGGGCACCGTCGCCATGAAGATGTCCGACGGCATGACCCGCCTGTGGCCCAGCCTGGCGGTGGTGGCCTGCTATCTGGTGGCCTTCGCGATGCTGGCCCAGGCGCTGCGCGAGATCGAGGTCGGCGTGGCTTACGCCATCTGGTCCGCGGTGGGCACGGCGGCCATCGCGGCGATCGGGATTTGGGTCTTCGGCGAGTCGCTGAACTTCCTGAAGCTGGCGGGGATTCTGCTGATCGTTGCGGGGGTGGTAAGTTTGCGGATGTCGGGGGGCGGGGCGTAGTCGTTTTTAAGAAAAGGTGATGGCTTGCATAGCATTGCCCCCTCCCTAACCCTCCCCCGCTTCGCAGGGGAGGGAGCAGGCGCCGGTTTCGCAGAAATCTCCCTCCCCTGCGTCAGCGGGGGAGGGCCGGGGAGGGGGCAAAGCAGGCGCCAATGTACCCTTCAAAGAAAAGGAGCATTCTACTTCGCGCAATCCGCCAGCCCGTCGCGCTCGACCACCGCCATGCGCCGCTCAATGACGCCCGCCCGCCGCGCCACATAGGCGCCGGGCGGGTTCGGGGACCAGTTGCGCGGGTTGGGCAGGACGACGGCCAGCAGGGCGGCCTCGCGGCGGGTCAGGGCCGATGCCGGCTTCTTGAAATGGTGGCGGGCGGCGGCCTCGGCGCCGTAGACGCCGTCGTCCCACTCCACGCTGTTCAGATACACCTCCAGGATGCGGCTCTTCGGCCACAGCGTCTCGATCAGCAGGGTGAACCACGCCTCAGCACCCTTGCGGGTCCAGCTTCGGTCCGGCCAGAGGAAGGCGTTCTTGGCGGTCTGCTGGCTGATCGTGCTGCCGCCGCGCAGGCGCCGGCCCTCCTCGTTGTCCTCGAAGGCGCCCTCGATGGCCGCCCAGTCGAAGCCGCCATGGCCGCAGAACAGCGTGTCCTCCGACGCGATAACCGCGCGGGCGAGATGGGGAGACATCTGCGACAGGGGCACCCAGTCATGGTCCAGCCCGGAGCCTCCGGCGGCGCGGATCAGCATCAGGGGCGTGGCCGGCACCGGCACCACGCGGTAGAGCGCCGCCCAGCCGACGCTGAAGGCCACCAGGGCGACGGCCAGGGCCATCAGGAGTCTCAGCAGACGCCGGACCGGAAACCGCATGCGCTCGACCTCTCCTCTGCGACGCTCAAGGACGGGGGAAGCACTTTCGAGGGGGCGGGCCGATCGGTCAACACGGGTTTGCTCGCATTGCGGCGGCGGGCGCCTTTATACTGCGCGCCATGGATCTGACCTCGGCGCCCTCCCTCCCGTCCTTCAGCCTCGATGACGCGCCGGCCCTGGTCGCCGGCGCGCGGCGCGTGGTCCTGCTG
Source organism: Azospirillum brasilense (assembly GCF_007827815.1). GTDB lineage: Bacteria > Pseudomonadota > Alphaproteobacteria > Azospirillales > Azospirillaceae > Azospirillum > Azospirillum brasilense_C. The sequence continues at coordinate 280,409 of NZ_VITH01000004.1, read as the reverse complement.
ACCGGCGACGGCGAGGTGGAGGAACTGGCCCCCGCCGCCGCGGCGAAGCGGGTGCGCCGCCAGCCACCGCTCGTTTGCCATGCGCGGGCGATGGCGCGGCGGCTGGGGAGCGAGCCCTTCGCCGCCTTCGACCTGCTGGAGCTGTTCGCCTTCGTCCTGCCCGCCCGCTTCTGCGTGCCGACCCCGCGCGGGCTGGCCGAGGCGCTGGACCTGCCGATCCCCGACGGGCTGGAGGACGACGCGCTGGCGCTGCACCGGGCGGTGCGCAAGCTGCTGGGACTGTTGGGAACGCCGGGGCGGGAGGAGGCGTCGGATCCCGTGGCCTTCGCCTGGGAGATGGGGCGCGCCGGCTGGCTGTGGGCGCCCGCCGTTCTGGCCGCGCTCGGCAGGCCGGATGGGCCGGAGAAGGGGGCCGCCCGCGCCGGCCTGCGCGTCTGGACCCGCATCAAGGAATGGCAGGACGGCCCGCCCGAGCCGCCGCCCGCCCATCACCCGGTAGAGCCGGACGAGGCGCGCCGCCGGCTGTCGGTGATGCTGTCGGCCAGCGTGCCCGGCAAGGTGGCCGAGCCGCGCCCGCAGCAGGCCGACTACGCCAGCGCGGTGTCCGCCGCCTTCGCCCCGCGCCCCGCGCCCGACACGCCGAACGTCGTGCTGGCGGAGGCCGGGACGGGCGTCGGCAAGACGCTCGGCTATCTGGCGCCGGCCACGGTGTGGGCGGAGAAGAACGGCGGCACGGTGTGGATCTCCACCTACACCCGCAACCTCCAGCACCAGATCGACGCGGAGCTGGACCGCCTCTACCCCGAGCCGGCGACCAAGGCGCGCAAGGTCGTGCTGCGCAAGGGCCGGGAAAACTACCTGTGCCTGCTGAATCTGGAGGAGGCGGTGCGCGGCATGCCGATGCAGCCGCACCACGCCATCGGGGTCGGGCTGATGGCGCGCTGGGCCGCGGCGACGCGCGACGGCGACCTGACCGGCGGCGACTTTCCCGGCTGGCTGGTCGACATCGCCGGGCGCGGGCGGACGCTGGGCCTCGCCGACCGGCGGGGCGAGTGCATCTACTCCGCCTGCGACCATTACGCCCGCTGCTACATCGAGAAGAGCGTGCGCCGCGCCCGCAAGGCCGACGTGGTGATCGCCAACCACGCGCTGGTCATGGTGCAGGCGGCGCTGGGCGGCGGCGAGGAGCCGACGCTGCCCACCCGCTACGTCTTCGACGAAGGGCACCATGTCTTCGACGCGGCGGACAGCGCCTTCGCCGGGCATCTGACCGGGCGCGAGACCCAGGAGCTGCGGCGCTGGCTGCTGGGGGCGGAGGAGACCGGGCGCAGCCGCGCCCGCGGGCTGAAGCGCCGCATCGAGGATCTGGTCGCCAGCGACGAACAGGCGCAGGAGCTGATGGACGCGGTGATGCTGGGTGCCCGCGTCCTGCCGGCGGAGGGCTGGGCGGCGCGGCTGTCCGCCGACAACCCGCAGGGGCCGACCGAGGCCTTCCTGCTCGCCGCGCGGCGGCAGGTCTATTCCCGCACGGCGGGGCAGGGCGGTCCCTACAGCCTGGAGGCCGACAAGGCCTACCCGGTGGACGGACTGCTCGACGCCGCGGAGGCGCTGGAGACGGCGCTGGTCCGGCTGGCGGAACCGCTGGCCGGGCTGGCCAAGCGGCTGGCGGCAAGGCTGGAGGACGAGACGGCGGAGCTGGACAGCGACCAGCGGCGGCGCATCGACGCCATGGCGCGCAGCCTGACCCGGCGCGGCGTCCTGACGGTCGAGGCGTGGCGGGCCATGCTGAAGACGCTGCCGGTGGAAACCCCGGCGCAGTTCGTCGACTGGTTCGCGGTGGAGCGGATCGACGGGCGCGACGTCGACGTCGGACTTTACCGCCACTGGATCGACCCGACGGTTCCCTTCGCCGAGGCGCTGGCCGGGCCGGCGCACGGCATGGTGGTCACCTCCGCCACGCTGACCGACGGCACCGGCGACACCGCCATGGACTGGCAGGCGGCGGAGGACCGCTGCGGCGCCAGCCACCTGCCGAAGCCGGCGCTGCGCGCCCAGGTGCCGTCGCCCTTCGACTATCCCAACCGCACGCGGGTGATGGTGGTCACCGACGTTCGCAAGGACGATCTGGGGCAGGTGGCCTCGGCCTACCGCACGCTGTTCCAGGCGGCGGGCGGCGGGGGCCTGGGGCTGTTCACGGCGATCAGCCGGCTGCGCGCCGTCTACGACCGCATCGTGGAGCCTTTGGATGCCACCGGCATTCCGCTCTACGCCCAGCATGTCGATCCGCTGGACGTGGCGACCCTGATCGACATCTTCCGGGGGGAGGAGCACGCCTGCCTGCTCGGCACCGACGCGGTGCGCGACGGGGTGGACGTGCCGGGCCGCTCGCTGCGGCTGATCGTGTTCGACCGGGTGCCCTGGCCGCGGCCCGACATCCTGCACCGCGCCCGGCGCGACGCCTTCGGGCGCCGCCGCTACGAAGACATGATCGCGCGGCTGCGGCTGAAGCAGGCCTTCGGCCGGCTGGTGCGCCGGGCCGACGACACCGGGGTGTTCGTTCTGCTCGACCCGATGATGCCGAGCCGCCTGTTCGGCGCCTTCCCCGAAGGGGTGGAGGTCCGCCGCGTCGGCATCAAGGAGGCGGTGGAGGCGACCGCGGAATTCCTGCGGGGCTGGTGAGCCCCCGCAGGAACCGCGAGGCATCCATCAGGCGGCGCGGATCGCCGCCAGGAAGCTCTCCACGTCGCGGCGCAGGTTCTCCGCCTGCGAGGCCAGCCCGCCGGCCGCACCCAGCACCTGATGGGCGGCGGCCCCGGTGGTGCCGGCGGCCTCCGTCACCTGGGCGATGTTGCTGGACACCTCGCGCGTGCCGATCGCCGCCTGCTGGACGTTGCGCGAGATCTCGTTGGTCGCGGCGGACTGCTCCTCGATCGCGGCGGCGATGGAGGTGGAGATCTCGTTGATCGCCGCGATGGTGCGGCCGATCCCCTCGATGGCGCCGACCGAGCCGGCGGTGGCCTCCTGGATCGCCTGGATCTGAGAGGCGATCTCGTCCGTCGCGCGGGCGGTCTGGTTGGCGAGCTGCTTCACCTCCGACGCGACGACGGCGAAGCCCTTGCCGGCCTCACCGGCGCGGGCCGCCTCGATGGTGGCGTTGAGCGCCAGCAGGTTGGTCTGGCCGGCGATGTTGGTGATCAGCTGCACCACGGCGCCGATGCGGTGCGCGGCGTCGGCGAGCCCGCGCACGGAGTCGGTGGTGCGCCCGGCCTCCTGCACCGCCTGTCCGGCGATGCCGGTGGAGCGGGTGACCTGCGAGCCGATTTCCCCGATGGAGCTGGACATCTCCTCCGCGGCGCTGGCCACCGTCTGCACGTTGGCGCTGGTCTGCTCCGCGGCGGCGGCGGCGTTGGCCGCCTGGTCGTTGGTCTGGCGGGCGGTGACCGCCATGCTCTGGGCGGTGGTGTCCAGCTCGGTCGCGGCGGCGGCGACGTTGCGCAGCGCGTCGGCGACCTGCTCCTCGAAGGAGGCGATCAGCCGCTCGACCGCCTCGGTCCGCCGCAGCTTGGCGGCCTGCTCGGCGGCCTGTTCGGCGGCCAGCCGCTCGGCCTCGATCAGCCCGTCCTTGAAGACCTGGACGGCGGTGGCCATGGCGCCGATCTCGTCGCCGCGGCTGGCGAAGGGGATCGCCGTCGTCTTGTCGCCGCCGGCCAGCCGGCGCATCGCCTCGGTCATCGCGCCGATCGGGGAGGAGACGCCGCGGATCATCATCAGCGCGCCGCCCAGGCAGACGGCGACGCCGATGAGCAGCGCGACGATGAGCATCGTGCTGGATTGGGCGTAGACGGCGTCGGCGTCGTCGCTCGCCTTGGCGGCTCCGCGGTTGTTGTGGTCGATCATGGAGTCGAGCGTCCGCCCGACCTCCTGGAAGCTCTTGTCGGCCGCGTCGCGGAACAGGGCGTTGGCGGCGGCGTTCTCGCTGCGGCGCGACAGGGCGACGATCTGGCGGTGCAGGGTGAGATACTGCCCCCACTGCTGTTCGAATTGGGCGAACAGCCCGCGCCCCTCGGCGGTGCGCAGCGTCGCCTCGTAGGTCCGGCGGGCGTTGACGATGCTGGCTTCCATATCGTCCATCCGCTTCTCCACCGCGGCCATCTCCGTCTCGGTGGCGCTGAGGATGTGGGCGCCCTGCAGGATGCGGAAGTTCGACACGGCGTCGTTCACGGTGTTGACCTGAACGACCCGCGGCATCCAGAAGCTGGCGATTTCCGTCGATCTGTCGTTGACCACCGACAAACGGTTGATTCCCAAGGCACCGATACCAGCGAGAAGCAGGGATAGAAACGCAAAAACAGCGAACGTTTTTGTTCTGACGCTGATGTCATTCATGACGTTTTTCACTTTTCTGTTGTTTTGGTGGTCGGTTTCCTCGCGTGCTCACCAAAGAACGATTTTTATTTTTTCTTGTCTTCGTCGCGAATTACGATTCTGGCAATGAACCGGTTGCGGCAAAATTGTTCATTGTGTGACAGTGAGGCGATGCCTCACACGCTCCGCGCGGCCGGCCGCATGGGCGCGCGGATGGGCAATGCAAAAGCCCATATGTTCTGCGATAAGTTGAAGAATTGGTCGGCGGCCATGGGGCGACCATGCGGAGGGATTCGCGGGACGCTTCCGAAGATGTCGGTCCGGAAGGAATTGGCGTCCCACAGTCATTATGGCCGCCGTGCTCCCGCGGGCGGTGAAGGAGACTTCGCTACTCTACCGATGCAGAACCTGAACGCCTTTCGGGCATACACGGTTTCTAGTGTCGCGTGCAGGCGCTGACCGGCGGCCCCGCGGAGCCCGGACCAAAGGTGGAATGAATGGAGCGCACACCGAGAATGGCCATGTCGTATCCATGCGTAAAAGTGCTGCGCACCGCGTATCCCAGTGTTTTCTACACGATAATACGTATCGTCGCAACATGAGAAAACGTGCAACCGACGATCGGCCTCGTCGCGAGCGGGGCGCCGTGGGAAGCAAATTCACCTTGGAAATGGAGGCTTCCTCTCCAGGCCTGGGAGAAACCGGCGTGGTGCAGCTCGGGGATCGGCTCAAAACCGTGCGCGAATTTCTTGGTGAGACACAAAAAACAATGTCTCGCCGATTCCGTCTCGGGGAGAACACATGGCAGTCCTATGAGTTGAACGGCAAGCTGCCGAAGGGGGAGACCCTGTCGGAACTGGCCGCCCTCGGCATCGACATGAACTGGCTGCTGACGGGACGGGGCAACATGCGGACGGCGGCCGGCCGGCCGGAGTCCGGCGATGGTGACCCTCCGTCACCGCCGCGGGAGGCCGCCGCCTCCCGGCCGGTGCTCGATCTCGCGCTGCTGAGCGAGGCGACCGCCCTTGTCGAGCAGGGACTGGCCGACCGGGGGCGCCGGCTGTCACCCCGCGCCAAGGGCCATCTGGTGGCGGCCCTGTACGGCCTGACGGTGGAGAGTGGGGGCGGTTCCCGTCCGGCCGGTGTCAGCCCGGCCGCGGCGGCTCATCTGCTCTGGCTCGCCCTGCAGATGGAGGATGGGGCGCAACAGGCGCTGAGCGGCGATGGGGCGGTCAGGCCGCCGTGATGGCGGCCGGCCGGTCCGCGCCGATGCGCGAGAGGTCGAAGGGCGTCGTCTGGTAGATCTGGTTGATCCAGTTGGCGAACAGCAGATGGGCGTGGCTCCGCCACCGGTTCTCGGGTGGGCGGCTCGGGTTGTCGTCGGGGAAATAGCCCTGGGGAACCGGCGTGGCCGCGTCCTTGGCGACGTCCCGGACATACTCGTTGCGCAGGGTATCCGTGTCGTACTCGATGTGGTTGAACATGTGCAGCGAGCGGTGGGCGGCATCCTCCAGCAGGCAGGGGCCGGTCTCCGGGGAATCCAGGAGCACGCGCAGGCCGCTTTCGGGGGGGATGTCCTCCTCGCGCACCTCGGTCCAGCGCGAGACCGGGATGGGCACGCCGTCGGACAGGCCGCACAGGTAGGGCGAGGCGGGGGCACGGTTGCGGTGCCGGTACACGCCGGATGCCTTGCGCGACAGAAGATGCTTCGGCACGCCGTGGAAATGATGGACGGCGGCCTGCGCCGCCCAGCAGATGTTCAGGCAGGCATGGACGTGGCTCTGCGTCCAGTCGAAGACCGAACACAGCTCGTCCCAGTAGGAGACCTCCTCGAAGGGCATCGTCTCGACCGGGGCGCCGGTGATGATGAAGCCGTCGAACGTCTCACGGCGCGCGTCCTCCCACGACCGGTAGAAGGCGCTCATGTGGTCCGCCGCGGTGTTGCGCGGCACATGGTTGGTGATCCGGATCAGCGACAGTTCGACCTGGAGCGGGGTGTTGCCCAGCAGGCGGGCGATCTGCGTCTCGGTCCGGATCTTGTCGGGCATCAGGTTGAGCAGGCCGAAGCGCAGGGGCCGGATGTCCTGCCGGATGGCGTCGGCCTCCTGCATGACCATGACGCCCTCGGACTGGAGGGCGGTGAAGGCGGGAAGATCGTTGGGGATCCTGATGGGCATGACTCGTCCGGCTCCGCTGTCGGTGCATCGGTCGGAACAGACGTCATGGCGAACCCCGTTTGATTGCCGGTCCGGCCACATCCCCCTTCGGGACGCCACCTTGCTCGGGTAAGCAGGTTGGCGTTGAGCGTCCGCTCAACTCTTGATGCGCGGTGCACATTATACGGGCAGCGGCGGCTTGGCAACAGCGGCGGGTCCGTGGTGACGGGGCCGCGATTCCGTCAGGCGGGAGGGGCCGGGTAGAACCACGTGTTGAGCAGGAGCAGGAACGCCCAGAAGCCGATCTCCAGCGTCTCGGTGATCGGCTGGATGCGCCGTATGGCGCCGTAGACATGGACCGCCAGCATCAGCCCGAACACGGCGAACAGGACGTCGAAGGCGTAGGCGGTCGCTTCCACCGTCGTCGCGCCGCGCAGCATCAGGAACTCAACGATCAGGATGAACGCCCCGAGGCAGCGGCCGAAATAGACGGCGAGGTCGGTGTCCTGCGGGATGCGCCACAGCATCAGTCGTGCCCAGGCGAGCGGCGCGATGAAAATCGGCAGGGCAAAGAAAAGCGTCGTGCTTGTCATCAGGACAAGCAAATAGGTCTGCGCGTGCTGCGCGTAGAGGCCCAGCATGGCGACTCCTCCATTTTGTACTTTTGATGAGACAGTGACCGGTGACGGCCATGGAGTGCCGGGACAGCCGCCGGTTGTCAAACCGATTGCCGCGCGCTTCTTCGAAAGTATGAGGGGACGCGGGATGCCGTAGCCCATGCCGCGGCGGGGCTGCCGGTGGACGGTCCCGCTACCGCCCACCGGTCCTGTCTTGCGGCCCTCAGGCGGCCTTGATGGCGACGAGGAAGTTTTCCACCTCGCTCTTCAGGCGCATCGCCCCCTGGTTCAGGTCGCCGGAGGCCGACATCACTTGGCTCGCGGCGCTGCCGGTCTCGGTCGCGGCCTGCGACACGCGGCCGATGTTGCTGGTCACCTCCTGGGTGCTCTGCGCCGCCTGCTGGACGTTGCGGCTGATCTCCTGGGTCGCCGCACCCTGCTCCTCGATGGCGGCGGCGATGGAGGAGGAGATGTCGTTGATCGAGGAGATGGTCGCCCCGATCCCGCGGATAGCGCCGACCGCCCCGCCGGTGGCCGCCTGGATGGCGCCGATCTGCTGGGCGATCTCCTCCGTCGCCTTGGAGGTCTGGTTGGCGAGGCTCTTGACCTCGCTCGCCACGACGGCGAAGCCCTTGCCGGCCTCGCCGGCGCGGGCGGCCTCGATGGTGGCGTTCAGCGCCAGCAGGTTGGTCTGGGCGGCGATGTTCTGGATCAGGTCCACCACGTCGCCGATGCGCTGGGCCGCTTCCGACAACCCCTGCACGGTGGCGTTGGTGCGGTCGGCCTCGTCCACGGCCTTGCCGGCGATGTTGGCCGACTGGGACACTTGCTGGGAGATTTCGGTGATGGAGGCGGCCATCTCCTCCGACGCGGCGGCGACGGTCTGCACGTTGGCGGAGGTCAGTTCGGCCGCCGCCGCCGCGCTGCCGGCCTCGGCGCGGGTGTGCTCGGCGATGTCGGTCATGCTGCGGGCGGTGGTGTCGAGCTGCGACGCCGCGGCGCCCACGGTTTGCAGGACGCTGTGCACCGCGCCGTCGAAGTTGCGGATCAGCGAATCGATCCGCTCGGTGCGGCGGCGCTTGTTCTCCTCCTCCGCGGCCTGGGCGGCGGTCAGACGCTCCGCCTCGATCAGCCCGTCCTTGAAGACCTGCACCGCGCGGGCCATGGCTCCGATCTCGTCCTGGCGGTCCCCGCCCTCCACGGCGACGCCGAGGTCGCGCTTGGCCAAGCGGTCCATGATGGCGGTCAGGGCGACGATGGGCCGGGCGACCGACTTGGTCATGGCGATGCCGGCGAACAGGCAGAGGACCGCGACGAAGGCGATGGCACCGAGGATCCAGCTCTGCGCCCCGACGTAGGTGGCCCGCCCCGAGTCCGCCGCCTTCGTCGCGTTCTCGACGTTGGATGCGGTCAGCTCGTTGACGAGCGCGCTGCTCTCCTCATAGGCCTTGCGCGACTGCTCCCGGTAGATGCCGGTGGCCTTCTCGTTCTCGTTGGCGCGGGACGGGGGAAGAAGCGTGTCCCGGCTGATCGTCATGTAGCGGTCCCACGAGGCTTCCCAGCGCTTGAAGGTCTGGGTTTCCCAGCCGGTGGTCAGCAGAGGCGCGTACTTCCGCTTGGCCTCCGCCAGCCGATTCTGGACGGCCGCCATCTCCTTTTCGACCTCGGCCATCTCCGCGGGGTAGAGGGCCAGGATGTGGGAGGCCTCCAGGATGCGGTAGTCGCTCATCGCGCCGTCGATCTCGCCGATGGCGGTGACGCTGGGCAGCCAGTTGGAGCGGATGTCCTCGGCGGCCCGGTTGACGGTGCTCAGCCGGTCGACGGCGAACAGTCCCAAGGCGATCGACATCAGCAGGACCGCAACGGTGGCGGCGACCACCTTGGTCCGGATGGTCATGGAACTCAGCATGGACATGGCGCGTATCTCTTTCCCCCGAAACGATGCGGCGGCGATTGATTGTTTTGAGTCTGAACGAAAGGAAGCGGCAGACCAGCCGCCCGTGCGGTGGGCGTTGGATTTGCCGTGATCAAATGATTGAACAACAGATATTAAGAAAGACGCAAGAATGACGCAGGGAGGGCTGCCTCCCGTTTTTCAAATGGTTTCTTTCTTTTAAGAAAGATGAATGTCTGAAGAGGCGAATGCGACCGGACGACCGCAAGCCAAGGTTCAGAGGGGCGGCGCGTAGGTGGCCAGCAGGAAGGACAGGGTGACCACGCTGGCGATGGTGGACATCAGGATGGCGGCGGAGGTGCGCTCCACATAGACGCGGTACTGGCTGGCCACCACGAAGGTCAGGGCGCCGGTGGGAAGGCCGGCGAGGATGATGGCCGACCCGGCCCAGAAGGGGTCCAGCGGGAACAGCGTCTGGATGAGGAACCAGGCCAGCGCCGGCTGAACCACCAGCTTGCACGCGCTGATCCAGCCGGCCTCCATCAGGTTGGCCTTCAGGCTCTGGGTCGCCAGGAACAGGCCGATGGCGAACAGGGCGCAGGGTCCTGCGGAGGCGCCCATCAGGTCGCAGTAGATGGCGATCGGGCGCGGCACCGGCACGCCGGACAGGAAGACCGACCAGGCGAGCCCAAGGGCCGTGGAGATGATCAGCGGGTTCTTGACCAGCGCCCGGCCGACGTCGCGCAGCGCCTTGCCGATGCCGCCGCCCTGGCTGTTGGCGAACTCCAGCCAGATCACGGCGATGCCGACCATGATCGCGCTCATGATGACGGTGGCGAGGATCGCCGGGGCCAGACGGTCCGGGCCGAAGGCCGCCAGGAACAGCGGAATGCCCATGTAGCCGGTGTTGGAGAAGCAGGCGTTCAGCCCCTGCATGCACTGGATCTGCGTGCGCTCGCGGTGGATCAGCCAGCCGAGCAGGGCGCCCAGCGCGTAGACCGCCAGCATTGAGCCGAGGAAGGCGCCGATGAAGGGGCCGTTGAAGATCTCCGGCAGCGAGCGCTTCGCGGTGCCGAGGAACAGCACCGGCGGCAGGGCCATCCAGTAGACGAACTTGTTCAGCGCCTCCGACGAGGCGGGACCGAGAAGCTTCGCCTTACCGGAAAGGACGCCCGCCAGGATGATGGCGAAGACCGGGAGCGCCACATTGAAGACCACCGACATGGGGGCCGACCTTAAGGGGCAACCCGTCCCCTGTCGAGGGACCCACCCGTCCGCCCCGGGCATAGCTCCCTTGACGGCGCTCCCTCCCTTGACGGCGCGCGGGGGGCGGGCAAGATTGGGCGGGGCCCTTTTTCCGCAGGAGTTTCGATGATCAACCATCACAGCGCGCTCATCTACGTCATGGTGCTGGTGTCGGCGTGCGACGGCGACATGACGGACGCGGAGCTTGAGGCCATCGGCGAGAACGTCCGCTATCTGCCGATCTTCAAGGATTTCGACATCGACCGGCTGACCGACGTGACCCGCGAATGCTCCGGCCTGCTGGCCGACGCTGACGGGCTGGAGACGACGCTCCAGATCGTCAAGGAGGCGATTCCGTCCAAGCTGTCCGAGACCGCCTACGCGCTCGCCTGCGACATCGCCGCGGCGGACCCCGCGGCCTCGCAGGAGGAACTGCGGATGCTGGAGCTGATCCGGCACAAGCTGGGCGTGGACCGGCTGTGCGCCGCCGCCATCGAACGCGGCGCGCGGGCGCGCCACACCCGCCTGTGACGGCCGGTGACATGACCGGACAGACAGGTCTGGCGGGGCGGACGGTCGGCGTCATCGGGCTGGGCCTGATGGGCCGGCCGATGGCCCGCAATCTGGCGAAGGCCGGTGCTGCCCTGGTGATCAGCAGCCGCAGTCCCGGCCCGGTCGAGGAACTGGCGGCCGAGGGCATGAGCCCGGCCGCCAACCCCGCCGAGGTCGCGGCCCGCGCCGATTCCATCGTTCTGATGCTGTCGGACACGGTGGCGGTGGAGGCGGTGGCCACCGCGCTGATCGACGCGCTGCGGCCCGGCCATCTCGTCATCGACATGGGCACCACGGCGGTCGGGGCGACCCGCAAGCTGGCCGAGGCCGTCCGCGCCAAGGGTGCCGACTGGGTCGACGCCCCGGTGTCGGGCGGCACGGTGGCGGCGGAGGCCGGCACCCTGACCATCATGGCCGGCGGCACGGAGGAAGCCTTCGCCCGCGCCCTGCCGCTGTTCCAGGCGATGGGCCAGCGCATCACCCATGTCGGCGACAGCGGGGCTGGGCAGGTCGCCAAGATGGCCAATCAGGTGATCGTCGCGCTGAGCATCGGCGCGGTGGCCGAGGCGCTGGCGCTGGCCAAGGCGGCGGGGGTGGAGCCGGGCAAGGTCCGCGACGCCATCCGCGGCGGCTTCGCCGAGTCGCGCATCCTGGAGCTACACGGCCAGCGCATGGTCTCCGGCGACTTCACGCCGGGCGGCCGCGTGGTCACCCAGATCAAGGATCTGAAGCAGGCGGAGGAGTTGGCGGAGCAGTCCAGCATGCAGCTTCCCGCGCTGGGCCTCAGCCTGGAGCTGTTCGAACTGCTGGCCGAGCAGGGCGACGGTGGGTTGGACCACTCCGCCTTGTACCGGCTGTTCGTCAAGTAAGCCCTTCAGGCGCCGGTCGGGTCGCCTTGGCCGGCGCCATCGAGGGCCAGATGCAGCAAGGGGAACGGGCGGCCGCTGTCGTCCAGCGCGGAGCGCCCGACATCCCGGAAGCCGAGGCGCCGATAGAAGGCCCGGGCGGCGTTGTTCTGCTCGTTCACGTCGACCGTCAGCTCCGGCCCGCCCTCCAGGGCGCGGGCGACCAGGGCGCGGCCGATCCCCCGGCCGTGCCACGCCGGATCGACGAACAGCGTGTCGATCTTGGACCCGGTCATGCCCAGGAAGCCGACCGGCCGGTCGTCGCCGTCCACCGCGACCAGCAGCGCCGCCGCCGGAAGATACTGGTCGCGCACGAGGCCGGCGTAGAAGCCGATGTCCTCCTCGTTCAGGAAGTCGTGCGTGCTGCGCACCGCGGCGAGCCAGACCTCAAAGAGGACCGGGGCGTCGTCCGGGCGGGAGGGACGAAGCGGGATCACGCGTCCAGATACTCCTTCACCAGCAGCTCGGCGATCTGCACGGCGTTGAGCGCGGCGCCCTTGCGCAGGTTGTCGGTGGCGGCCCAGAAGGACAGGCCGTTGTCCACCGTGTAGTCCTCGCGGATGCGGCTGACGAAGACCGGGTCGTCGCCGGCGACCTCGACCGGGGTGATGTAGCCGTCGTTCTCCTGCTGGTCGATCACCTGCATGCCCGGCGCCTTGCGCAGGATGCGGCGGGCCTCCTCGGCGGTCACCGGCTCCACGCATTCGACGGTGATCGCGGCGGAGTGACCGATGAAGACGGGGACGCGGACGCAGGTCGCGCTCACCTTGATCTTGGGGTCGAGGATCTTTTTCGTCTCGACGTTCAGCGCCCATTCGTCCCGCGTCGTGCCGTCCTCCATGAAGGGGCCGACGTGGGGAATGACGTTGAAGGCGATCTGCTTGGAGAAGACGGACTTCTGCACCGGATCGTTCACGTAGATGGCGCGGGTCTGGCCGAACAGCTCGTCCATACCCTCCTTGCCGGCGTCCGAAGCCGCCTGGTAGGTGGAGACGACGACGCGGCTCACCGTGACCTGCTCGTGCAGGGGCTTCAGCGCCATGGCCAGCAGGATGGCGGCGCCGCCGGGGCTGGCGACGATGTTCTTCTTCGCGTAGCCGGCGAGCGCGTCGCCGTTGACCTCGGGAATCACCAGCGGGACGTCGGGGTCCATGCGGAACTGCGGGCTGGCGTCGATCACCACGGCGCCCGCGGCGGCGGCGCGAGGCGCATGGGCCGCCGAAACCTTGGCGTCCGCGGCGAACAGCGCGATGTCCACGCCCTTGAAGTCGAAGCGGCCGACGTCCTCGACCTTCAGCACCGCGTCCTCGCCGAAGGACACCTCCTTGCCGACCGCGCTGTCGGCGGCCAGGGCGATCACCGCGTCGGCCGGGAACCGGCGGTCGGCGAGGGTGGTCAGCATTTCCCGTCCGACGTTGCCGGTGGCGCCGACGACCGCGACTGTGTAGCCCATGGCGGTTAATCCCTGTGATCTGCGGTGCGAAGAGGGCTTGAGGTATGCGGTTCCCATTGGAATTGCAACAGCGCCCGCGTTGTGACACCGTGTCCGCCCTATCACGAACGACCGCGACCGGCACACCGGGGCATGGCCACTCCGCTCGAAGACATCATCGCCAAGGCGATCAAGGACGCGGACAAGTCCTTCTTCAACGAGGACTACACCAAGCAGGCCCGTTCGGTGATGAACGCGCTGAAGAAGGCCGGCTACGAGGTCGCGCCGGTCCGCCCGCCCGAGGGGCTGGTGGAGTGGGCCAAGGAGAACATCCCCTTCGGCCGGCTGCGTCCGGCGGAGCTGATTACCCAGATGTATTCGATGATGGTGGAGAATGTTCGCCGCTTCGACAAGTAATAGGCTGAACGGCAAAACCGCGTTTTGGCCCTGGTAATACCAGCTGCAGCAAAGCCCGTTAGTTTTCAGGCACTTCCCGCGGTGCGCCATTTTGGCCACGGCCAAGTCCCTGCCGTTGACTCGTGTGCGGTAGAGGCGTAATTCAATCGCCAAACACAGCAGGGCTTAAAACTTTCGGTCTCGCATCACCCGCCGTCGCGGCAACAGCCCTCCTTGCCGCGACCGGTCGCCGAACTGAGGACGACGCAATGGCAAACGGCAGCGGTCGGCCGCTCTCTCCGCATCTGCAAGTCTACAAACTCCCCAGGACCGCGCTCCTGTCCATCACGCACCGCATCACGGGCGTGGGGCTGGCCGTCGGGACCCTTCTGCTGACCTGGTGGCTGGTCGCCGCCGCCACCAGCCCCGCCGCGTACGAACGCGCGCAGCACTTCATCGGCTCGTTCTTCGGGCTGCTGCTGATGTTCGGCTGGTCGCTGGCGCTCTACTATCACCTGTGCAACGGCATCCGGCACCTGGTGTGGGACGCCGGCAAGGCGTTCGAGCTGAGCGAGGCCGACCGCGGCAACCAGATCGTCATCGGTGCGGCGGCCGTGCTGACCGTGCTGACCTGGGTCATCGGCCTGGCCGTGTGGTGAGGAGAGAAGACATGGCGTCCAACAGCAAGACCCTCCGCTCGCCGCTGCAGATCGCGCGCGGCCTGGGCTCCGCCAAGCACGGCACCGAGCATTGGTGGCACCAGCGCGTCACCGCCATCGCCCTGGTTCCGCTGACCATCTGGTTCGTCTTCGGGGTGATCCGCCATCTGGGCGCCGACCACGCGGCCTTCGTCGCGTGGCTGCAGTCGCCCTTCTCGGCGCTGATGATGGTGCTGACCGCCGTGGTCACCTTCCACCACGCCCAGGCCGGGCTGCAGGTGGTGATCGAGGACTACGTGCACAACGAGATGGCGAAGATCCTGAGCATCCTGGCCGTGAAAGCCCTGTGCTTCGTGCTGGGTGCCGCCTGCGTCATCGCCGTCCTCAAGATTTCGTTCGGAGCCTGACGAGCCATGGCCGCCTACGATATTATCGATCATTCCTATGACGTCGTCGTCGTCGGTGCCGGCGGTGCGGGCCTGCGCGCCACCTTCGGCATGGCCGAGAAGGGCCTGAAGACGGCGTGCATCACCAAGGTCTTCCCGACCCGCTCGCACACCGTGGCCGCCCAGGGCGGCATCTCGGCGGCGCTCGGCAACATGAGCGAGGACGACTGGCGCTTCCACATGTACGACACCGTCAAGGGGTCGGACTGGCTGGGCGACCAGGACGCCATCGAGTACATGTGCCGCGAGGCCATCCCGGCGATCATCGAGCTGGAGCACTATGGCGTGCCCTTCTCGCGCACGCCGGAAGGCAAGATCTACCAGCGCGCCTTCGGCGGCATGACCGCCCATTACGGCAAGCAGCAGGCCTACCGCACCTGCGCCGCCGCCGACCGCACCGGCCACGCCATCCTGCACACCCTCTACCAGCAGTCGCTGAAGCACGAGGCGGAGTTCTTCGTCGAGTATTTCGCGCTGGACCTCATTATGGAGGACGGCGTCTGCAAGGGCGTGGTGGCCTGGAACCTCGACGACGGCACCATCCACCGCTTCCGCGCCCAGCTCGTCGTTCTGGCGACGGGCGGCTACGGCCGCGCCTACTTCTCCGCCACCTCGGCCCACACTTGCACGGGCGACGGCGGCGGCATGGTGCTGCGCGCCGGCCTGCCGCTGCAGGACATGGAGTTCGTGCAGTTCCACCCGACCGGCATCTACGGCTCCGGCTGCCTCATCACCGAGGGCGTGCGCGGCGAGGGCGGCTACCTCACCAACTCCAACGGCGAGCGCTTCATGGAGCGCTACGCGCCGTCGGCCAAGGACCTCGCCTCGCGCGACGTGGTGTCCCGCTCGATGACCATCGAGATCCGCGAGGGCCGCGGCGTCGGTGAGCACAAGGACCACATCCACCTGCACCTGGAGCATCTCCCGCCGGAGATCATCCACCAGCGCCTGCCCGGCATCGCCGAGACGGCCAAGATCTTCGCCGGCGTGGACGTCACCAAGGAGCCGATCCCGGTTCTACCGACGGTGCACTACAACATGGGCGGCATCCCCACCAACTTCCGTTGCGAGGTGGTCAACCCGACCGCCGAGGACCCGGATCGCGTGGTGCCCGGCCTGATGGCCATCGGCGAGGCGGCCTGCGTGTCGGTGCATGGCGCGAACCGCCTGGGCTCCAACTCGCTGCTCGACCTCGTGGTGTTCGGCCGGTCGGCGGCCATCCGCGCCGCCGAGATCGTCGAGAAGGGCAAGTCGGTGTCGTCGTCCGCCGCCGCGACCGACGTCGCCCTGGAGCGCTTCGACCGCATCCGCAACGCCAAGGGCTCCATCAAGTCGTCGGAGCTTCGCCTGGAAATGCAGCGGACCATGCAGAACAACTGCGCGGTCTTCCGCACCGGCGAGGTGCTGGAGGAGGGCGTCAAGCTCATCGACCAGACCTTCGCGAAGAAGAGCGACATGGCGATCAGCGACCGTTCGCTGGTCTGGAACTCCGACCTCGTCGAAGCCATCGAGTTGGACAACCTGCTGTACCAGGCTGTCGCCACGCTCCACTCGGCGAAGAACCGGCCGGAGAGCCGCGGCGCCCACGCCCGCGAGGATTATCCGGACCGCGACGACGAGAACTGGATGAAACACACCGTCATCGAGGTGTCGGACAAGGGCGAGACGAAGATCGGGTACCGCCCGGTCCATCTCTACACCCTGACCGACGAGGTGCAGGTGTTTCCGCCCAAGGCCCGCGTCTACTAAGGCGGCAAGAGCAAGGCAAGGATACGAACCATGGTCGAATTCAACCTGCCCGCCAATTCCAAGGTGGGCGTCGGCAAGACCATCAACGCCGCCAGCGGCGCCAAGCGGGCGAAGACCTTCAAGATCTACCGCTGGTCGCCGGATGACGGGCAGAACCCGCGGGTCGACACCTACGTCGTCGACCTCGACAAGTTCGGCCCGATGATCCTGGACGCGATCATCTACATCAAGAACAACATCGACTCGACCCTGACCTTCCGGCGCTCCTGCCGCGAGGGCATCTGCGGGTCCTGCGCGATGAACATCGACGGCACCAACACGCTGGCCTGCCTGAAGGCCATCGAGGAGGTGAAGGGCGACGTCAAGATCTACCCGCTGCCGCACATGCCGGTGGTCAAGGATCTCGTCCCCGACCTGAAGCACATCTACGCCCAACTCGCCTCGATCAAGCCGTGGCTGCAGTCGCAGTCGCCGGCCCCGAGCCGCGAGCGCCTGCAGTCGCCGGAGGACCGCGCCAAGCTGGACGGCCTCTACGAGTGCATCCTGTGCTTCTGCTGCTCGACCTCCTGCCCCAGCTACTGGTGGAACGGCGACCGCTACCTCGGCCCGTCGATCCTGCTCCAGGCCTACCGCTGGATCGTCGACAGCCGCGATGAGATGACGGGCGAGCGCCTCGACAACCTCGAGGACCCGTTCCGTCTCTACCGCTGCCACACCATCATGAACTGCACCAAGGCGTGCCCGAAGGGCCTGAACCCGGCCAAGGCCATCGCCGAGATCAAGAAGCTGATGGTTCAGCGCCGCTGATCCGTCCGTTTCGGTTCACCGATGAAGAACGGGGCGCCTCCGCAAGGGGGCGCCCCGTTTTCTTTGGCCGTTCGGCGGCGTCGCGGCTCAGGCGAAGTCCGGGTCGGTGGGCCGGGACGGCGGCAGGTCGTCGTTGGGCAGGGGGGAGGGTATGTCCTCCTGCGGGCCGGGGGTCGGCAGGTCCGGGTTGTCGGTCAGGGGGCCCGGGGTGGGAACGTCCTGGCCCGGCGGCGGGAAGGGCGGGGCCGCGCGCAGCGGCTGCGGAAAGGCGCTCGAATAGGTCCAGCCCATGGGTCGGTCGCTCCCGGTGTGGTGAGGGTGTCCTGCATCAACCGTCCGGCTGGCCCGTCTGCGCAGGTTGACCGGCGGCGATGAGGGGGTATGCTTTTCGAGGGAGCGAACCATCCGGATAGAACCAACCCGAAGCCAAAAAGGGAGAAGATCATGGGCAGCACGGCCGGTCAGGCGTTGAGCTACATCCAGGGCGAATGGATCGCGGGCAACCCCGCCATCGTCGGCCCGATGACTCACGCGCTCTGGCTGTCTTCGGTCGTTTTCGACGGCGCCCGCGCCTTCCAGGGCGTGGCCCCCGACCTCGACCGCCACTGCGCCCGCGTCGTGCGCTCCGCCCAGGTGATGGGCCTCGCCCCCATGCTGACCGCCGGGGAGATCGAGGAGCTGTGCTGGGACGGCATCCGCCGCTTCCCCAAGGAGGCCGAGCTGTACATTCGGCCGATGTTCTACGCGGAGGAGGGCTTCGTCGCGCCCGACGCCGAGAGCACGCGCTTCGTCCTGTCGGTCTACGAGGCGCCGCTGCCCAGCGCCGCGGGCTTCACCGCCGGACTGTCCAGCCGCCGCCGCCCGGTGCCGGACATGGCGCCGACCGAGGCCAAGGCCGCCTGCCTCTACCCCAACGCCGGGCTGGCGCTGAAGGAGGCGCGGGAGCGCGGTTTCGACAACGCCATCATGCTCGACCCCATCGGCAACGTGGCGGAGTTCGCGACGGCCAACCTGTTCATCGCCAAGGACGGGGTGGTGCGCACGCCGGTGCACAACGGCACCTTCCTCAACGGCATCACCCGCCAGCGCGTGATCGCCCTGCTGCG
The DNA here is from genome assembly GCF_007827815.1 of Azospirillum brasilense. Classification (GTDB taxonomy): domain Bacteria; phylum Pseudomonadota; class Alphaproteobacteria; order Azospirillales; family Azospirillaceae; genus Azospirillum; species Azospirillum brasilense_C. The sequence goes on along the minus strand of NZ_VITH01000004.1, from coordinate 262,080 downwards.
CGACGACGGCGTGGCGGTGGAGGAGGCTAGCCTAAGCCCCCGCGACGTGCTGGAGGCGGACGAGGTGTTCTCGACCGGCAACTACGCGAAGGTGGTGCCGGTCACCCGCGTCGAGAAGCGTACTCTGCAGCCCGGTCCCCTGGCGGCGCGGGCGCGGGCGCTCTATTGGGAGTTCGCCTTCCGCTGATCCGCTTCGGATGACCCGGAACGCCGGTTTTTGGGCGGTATGCGGCCCGAAAACCGGCTTGATAGGCGGTCCGTTCCGCGGCATGATTCCTTCGAAACGGTGAATCGGTCCATCGAAGGACTCATGTTGAGGGGGGAGATGATGCAATTCCGCGAACGGCGCCGCGTGATCCAGGTGATCCGCACCGTCTACGATCCGGAGCTGAAGCGCGGCCGCTCGGAGCTGGTCGGGAAGATCGACAAGGCCGCGCCCGCGGTCACCGACAAGCTTCAGAAAAGCTGCACGCCGGAGGAGCTGTCGGACATCCTCACCTATCTGGACGAGCGCCACAACCGCCTGCGCAACGAGGCGGTGCGCGCCGGGGCGGAAACCCTGCCAGCCCAGATGCGCGCGGCGGCGGAGTATTTCCGCACCCACCGCGACGGCGACGCGCGGGCCTTCGCCACGGACATTCGCTTGGCGTGGGAAGAGTTGAAGACGGCCCTGCGCGAGGCCGGCTTTTCAAAGGGCAAGGTGCTGAAGAAGGCCGCGGAGCGGGCGGAGACGCCGGCACCCTCCGAGTCTTTGGCCGCGGAGGACACGGCTGCGCCGGCGGTGTCCCCGTCTGCCGCTGCACCGGTTCGCAAGCCGCGCGCAAGGAAGGCGCGGACCGCGCCCGCCGCCATGGAGGGCGCCGTGGACGGGGCGGTCTCGGCTCCCGGCGGGACCGGCACTCCTCCGGCGACCTGAGAGCCGCGCCGCCGGTTCACCCCAGGCTCAACCGCCGTCGCGGACCAGCGCGCTGGCGGCGTTGCGGTGATGGGTCAGCGACGCGGCGAGGCGGGCCAGCCAGACGTCGCTGGCGGTCCGGCCGGCGGGCAGGGTGCGGCGGCGTTGTGCCGTGCCGCGGCGGGCCTCCGCGGCCAGACGGTCGTGCAGGCGAAGCGCGGCGGCGTGGGTCAGCGTGGCGCAGCGCTCCACCCCATGGAGAACCGCCGTCCGCAGCGCACCACGGGGCGGTGCGTCGTCGTGACGGCGTTCCAGCTCTTCCAGAAGCGACGGACGAGGATGTGATCTTGCGATTCCGGTCATGGCCGGACGCTAAACCCTTCCGCCAATGCTGTAAAGGAAAAGTATCCTAGGACGGTGTGCCGCGCGGCTGGCTCTTACTGGCTCGCCCAGACGATGCGGGCCATCCAGGCGACCTCGGCGCGCGGGATGCTGCGGTCCGGATGGGCGCGGTTGATGGAGATCAGCTCGATCTTCGTGGCGGTTTCGCGGACGAGTTGCTTCGCCATCACCTCGCCGCCCTTGGTGCGGACGACGACGCGGTCGTTGCGCCGGATCTGTGCGGCGGGCGAGACGATGATGGTGTCGCCGTCGCGGTAGACGGGGTCCATGCTGTCCCCGGCGATCTCCAGCGCGTAGGCGTGCGGATCGCCGATGCTGGGGAACAGAAGCTCGTCCCAGCCCACGCCCGAGGGGAAGCCGGCATCGTCGAAGAAGCCGGCGTTGCCCGCCTGCGCGTAGCCGATGACCGGCACCCGCTGCAGCGAACCCGCGCCGGCGGAATCGCCGACCAAGCTGACGAATTCCGACAGCGACGCGCCGGTCGCCTCCAGAACCTTGGACACGCTCTCCGTCGAGGGCCAGCGGAGCTTGCCGTCGCCGGTGGTCCGCTTGCTCTTGTTGAAGGTCGTCGGGTCCAGCCCCGCGCGCCGCGCGAGCCCGGAGGCCGACAGCCCGTGCTGGGCCGCGAGGCGGTCGATCGCCCGCCAGATGTCCGCATGTTTCAGCATGGGAGGATAATCACATAATCACGGAAAGCCGTCCCTAGGAACCTATTCATATTTTCCTTGACGAAGGACTTCAATCAGTACATAACGTGAACATGTGTTCGCCAGCCGCGCGCGCCGCGGCCCATCCGGCGCTCCGCCCGAGAGCGAAGCTGCGCCCGCGAACGCAAAAGCTGCAATTCCGAGGGAGGCCCGCGCATGGTCCAACGCCGCAACATGTCCATGGTCCTGTCCGACGCCGTCGGGGAACCGTTCGGCAGCGCGGAGGAGGCGTGGTTCTGGTCGGTCCAGGCGCAGGACGCCAAGGCCGCCGGGGCGCGCATCGCCGCCGGGAAGGGGCTGGTCCAGCGCCCGTGCGAGCCCGGCGACGTGCTGAGCGCGGTGGACCGGCTGTACCGCCGCCGTCTGCTGATCCGCGATCACCTGCATGTGCTGGTCCATTACGGGCGTCGCCTGATGGCGCCGGACCCGGCGCGGTATCGCGAACAGCGCGCCCACACCCTGTGGCGGGAGGCGTTCGAGCGGCTCCGCCCGGTGCTGCGCGAGAAGGGCATCGTCCAGTGAGCACGCCGATGCCGCCGTCGTGCCATATGGGGCCCTGCCGGACGCAAGGGGACTCGCCGCGCGCCTGGGTGGTCTTCCGTGGCGAGGCGGAGCTGTGGTGGCTGCGCCTTCTGAAACCGGGATTCCGCCACTGCTTCGCGCTGCTGCACGACGGGCGCCGCTGGGTGATCGTCGATCCGCTGTCGCCCTTCACCGACGTGTCGGTCCTCGACCTCCCCGCCGCCTTCGACCTGCCGGGCTGGTACCGCGGGCTGGGCATGGCGGTGACCCCGGCGCCGGTGCGGCGCGGCCTGACCCGCCCGGCCCCCTGGGGGCCCTTCACCTGCGTTGAGGCGGTCAAGCGCCTGCTGGGTCTCCACGCACCCGGCGTCCTGACGCCCTGGCAGCTCTACCGGCGGCTGACACGGCCCGCCGCATCCTGATCCGCGCCGCCGCGTCCTGCTTCCCGCCGCCCCGTCCCGTCACGACCGAGGAACCCCCGCCCATGGCGAACCTGTTCAAGGCGCCGCGGCCATCCGCGCCGTCCGCCCCTGCTCCGGAGCCCGCTCCCGTCGTCGCCGCTCCACCCCCGCCGGCGCCCGCCCCCGAGCCCGCACCGACCCCGGCCCCGCCTCCCGTGGAGACGCCGGCGCCCGTCACGACGCCCTGGTGGAACACGGCTCCGCTTCCCGAACCCGCCGCCCCGGTGGCGGAAGTGCCCGCCCCCCCGCCGCCCCCCGTCGTCGAGCCGGCCGACCCGGCTCCGGCGACGGAGGAGGAAAAGGACCCGGCCAAGGCCGCCGAGGCGCTGATCCAGCGGCGCAACCGGGGACGGGCGGGGACGGTCCAGACCTCCTGGCGGGGCGCGCTCGACGTCGGCGCGCTGGTCCCGCTGCGCAAGCGCCTGCTGGGGGAGTGATGGGATGAGCGACACCCTGAATGACAGTGTGAGCGGCCGGCGGCGCGGCAAGACCTCCGCCCCGCCGAACGGGCCGGAGCGGTTGCTGGAGCGCTACCGGGCGGCGCGGGAGCGCCGGTCGGTCTGGGAAAGCCACTGGCAGGATTGCTACGACCACGCCCTGCCCAACGGGCAGCCCTTCCGCGGCGGCGGTACCCCCGGCGAGCGGCGGGTGGACCGGCTGTTCGACGGGACCGCGCCGGACGCCGTGGAGCAGCTCGCCGCCAGCCTGCTGGCCGAGCTGACCCCGCCCTGGTCGCGCTGGTTCGGGCTGCAGCCCGGCCCGTCGCTGCCGGACGGGGAGCGCGACCGCGTGGCCCCGATGCTCGACCGCGCCGCCGGCATCCTGCAGGCGCATGTCGACCGCTCCAACTTCGCCGTCGAAATCCATCAAGCCTTCCTCGATCTGGTGACGGTGGGCACCGCCTGCCTGCTGATGGAGGAGGCGCCGCCCGGCGGTGCGTCCAGCCTGCGCTTCACCGCGGTGCCGCTGGCCGAGGCGGTGCTGGAGGAGGGGGCGGACGGGCGGCTGGACGGCACCTTCCGGCGCAGCGAGGCGACGCTGGCCCAGATCGAACGCCGCTTTCCCGGAGCCGCCCTGCCGGACGAGGTGCGGGAACGCGGCGCCGCGGAGCCGGACAGCCGCTTTCCGCTCGTCGAGGCGGTGCTGCCGGACGGGCTGGCCTACCGCTGGACGGTGGTGCTGGACAGCGGGCTGGCCGATCCCGCCACGCTGGCCGAGGGGCGCTTCGCGCAATCGCCGTTCATCAACTTCCGTTGGTTGAAGGCACCGGGGGAGACCTATGGCCGGTCGCCGGTGATGAAGGCGCTGCCCGACATCAAGACCGCCAACAAGGTGGTCGAGCTGGTGCTGAAGAACGCCTCGGTCGCCGTCACCGGCATCTGGCAGGCCGACGACGACGGCGTGCTGAACCCCGCCACCATCCGGCTGGTGCCGGGGACGATCATCCCCAAGGCGGTGGGCTCGGCCGGGCTGACGCCGCTCGCCAACCCCGGGCGGTTCGATGTGTCGCAGCTCGTGCTCGACGACTTGCGGGCGCGCATCCGCCACGCGCTGCTCACCGACCGGCTGGGGCCGCTGGACCAGCCGCGGATGACCGCCACGGAGGTCGTCGAACGCTCCGCCGAGATGGCCCGGCTGCTCGGCGCGACCTACGGGCGGCTGCAGGCGGAGCTGCTGACCCCGCTGGTGCTGCGCGCCGTCGGCATTCTGCGCCGCCGTGGCGAAATCCCGGACATCGCGGTGGACGGGCGCACGGTCGCGCTGCAGCACCGCTCCCCGCTGGCCCAGGCGCAGGCGCAGCGGGACGTCCAGGCGACGCTGCGCTGGCTGGACACCGCGCGGCAGCTCGGTCCGGAGGCGCTGTCCACGGTCGACGTCGCGGCGACCGCGCGCTGGCTGGGCGAGGCCTTCGGCGTGCCCGCCAAGCTGGTGCGGGCGGAGGCGTCCCATGGCTGATCCGGCGGACTGGAACACCGGCGGGTGGGGCTGGCTGGAGGGCGTGCCGCCCGCCGGGGCCGTCCCGGCCGGCGACCCGGCGCCCAGCTTCGCCCGCTGCTTCGCCGGGCCGGACGGGGCGCGGGTGCTGGACACGCTGAAAGCCATGACGCTGGACCGCACGCTCGGCCCCGACGCCTCCGACGCCGCGCTGCGCGACCTGGAGGGCCAGCGCCGTCTGGTCGCCCTGATCCTCGCCCTGGCCGCCCGCGGGCAGGGCGCCTGAGTCTTTCATCGATAAGGAGCTATCCATGGCCGACAATTTGCTGACCTCGCCCGTTCCCGGCGCCTTACCCGCCGCTCCGGCGGTGCCTGAGAAGTTCCGCGATCCGGGGACCGGTGCGGTGCGCGTCGAAGCGCTTCTGAAGTCTTATCTGGAGCTGGAGCGCAAGCTGTCCGCCCCCGCTTCCGGTGATGACGAGCGGCCCGACCTGCTGAGGGCGCCGGGCGTGCCGGATGGGCCGGAGGGTTATTGCATCGCCTGCGACCACGGGCTGTTCGAGCCGGATCCGGCGATCAACGGCCGCCTGCATGGCGCCGGCTTCACGCCGGAGCAGGCGCAGCTCGTCTACGACCTCGCCGCCGAGCGGCTGGTCCCGCTGATCCAGGAACTGGCCGCCGAGTTCCAGGCGGAGCGCGAGGTCGAACGGCTGTCCGCCCAGTTCGGCGGAGCCGAGCGTTGGCGGGAGGTGTCGCGGCAGCTCCACGCCTGGGCGGTGAAGAACCTGCCGCCGGCCGCGGTGGAGGGGCTGTCGACCACCTATGAGGGGGTGATGGCGCTGCACCGGATGATGACCGGCGGCGAGCCCGCCGCCCTGTCCATGCCGGCCGGCGCACCCTCCGCCGGCGGGGAGGCGGAACTGCAGGCGCTGATGCGGGACCCCCGCTATTGGCGTGACCGCGATCCGGCGGTGGTGTCGCGGGTGACCGACGGGTTCCGGCGTTTGTATCCGACGGCCTGATTGTTGGGCCGGCGGCGCGGCGTGGCTTCGCGGAAGGACCGTCGAGGCCATGCCGCGTCGGATGGGCGAAATGTCGCAGCCGGTTTCAAACTGGTCGGGGAGGGCGGGGACGGCCAACTTGGACGTTGCGTGTTTGAAATAAAAAAGCGACGCTTTCGCGCAGAATGACCGCCGCCCGGAAGAAGCCGGGTGCGACGACTGCCGCCGGGACCGTGATGACGCTGCGCCGCAAGATCCGCTGGCTGACCTGGATCGGCCTGATCGGCTGCCTCATGGCGGCAATACCGGCGCTTTACCTGCTGCGCAGCGGTTTGATCACGGAGCGGGAACGGCTGACCCACGCGCTGGTCGGGTCGGCGCACGCCATGCTTGGCGAGATCAACGCGTCCATCGAGGCCGGTGCCCTGGCGCGGGACGAGGGGCAGGGACAGGCGCGGCTGGCGCTGCGGGCGCTGGGGCGCGATCCCTTCCATGTCAGCGTGTTCACCGACGGGCGCGTGCCCGAGGGGTGGATGGGCGAGGGCCGTTCGGTCCGCGCCAGCCTGACCTTCGAGCCCTGGGGCTGGACCATCGCGGCGGCCAGCGGGACCGACGACCTCGATCGCGAGTTCGCCATGGAGGCCCTGGCCTTCATGCTGTTCATCGCCGTCCTTCTGGTGCTGAGCTGGCCGCTCTCGGTGTTCCTGTCGCAGCATGTGCTGGGTCCCATCGAGGCGCTGTCAGAGCGGATGGAGCGGCTGACCGAAGGGCAGACCGGCATCGACATCCCCGGCCGCGACCGCAAGGACGAGTTCGGCGCGATGGCCCGCGCCATGGACTATTTCCGGCAGGCCGCCGAGGCGTTGATCGTGCGCGACGAGCGGCTGTTCGGCATCATGAACAACATCGGCGAAGCCATCGTGCTGGTCGGCGAGGACGGTCTGGTCGAGGAGCACAACCCCGCCGCCGTCGCGCTGTTCGGCGTGCCCGCGGAGCGGCTCGACGGCCATCGCTTCGCCGACCTGTTCGCCGAGGAGGACCGCGAGCGCGTCGCCCGGCTGCTGGGGTTGGGGGCGCCGGCCGACGGTGCCGTCGCGGGGGTGGGAACCGGCGGCCGCAGGGAACGTGCCGAGGAGCTGGTGATCGAGCGGGCGGACGGGCGGATCGACGCCTCGCTCTCCCTGTCCTGCCTGGACGTGCAGGGGCGGCGCAGCTACGTCTGCGCGCTGGCCGACATGACGGAGCGGCTGCGCCACGAGCGGGAACTGCTGCGGCTGGCCACGCGCGACCGGCTGACCGGCCTGCCGAACCGCGCCCTCATCGAATCGCTGCTCGACACCTCGATCGAGCGGGCGCGGCGCCACGGCCGCCGCTTCGCGGTGCTGTGCCTGGACCTGTCGCGCTTCAAGCTGATCACCGACACGCTGGGCCACCACGCCGGGGACCTGCTGCTGCAGGAGGTCGCCTCGCGGATCGTCCTCACGGTCCGGGCGAGCGACACGGTGGGGCGCATCGGCACCGACGACTTCGCGGTGATCCTCGACGAGGTCGGCGAGGCGCAGGAGGTGGAGATCGCCGCCCAGCGGATCCTGGCCGCCTTCGACGAGCCGGTGCTGCTGATGGGGACCGAGCATTACGTCCGCCCGTCGATCGGCATCGCCCTTTTCCCCGACCACGCCGATAGCGCGCAGGAGCTGGTCCGCTCCGCCGACACGGCGCTCTACGCGGCCAAGCGGGCCGGCGGCAAGCGCCACGCCTTCTTCCGCAAGGAGCTGGCCGACCAGGCGCACCGCCATCTGGCGCTGGACCGCGACCTGCGCGCGGCGCTGGCGCGCGGCGAGTTCCAGCTTCACTACCAGCCCAAGGTGTCGCTGATCGACCAGTCGCTGGAGGGGTTCGAGGCGCTGCTGCGCTGGGACAAGCCCGGCTTCGGCATGATCCCGCCCGGCGAGTTCATCCCGGTCGCCGAGGACACCGGCTTCATCGTGCCGCTCGGTGACTGGGTTCTGGACGAGGCGTGCCGACAGTTGCGGGAATGGATCGACCATGGGCTGGAGCCCGTGCCGGTGGCCGTCAACATCTCGCCGCGCCACCTGCGCCAGCGCTCCGCCGAGGACTTCCGCCGCATCATCGACCGCCACCGCCTGTCGCCCGATCTGGTCGAGCTGGAAATCACCGAGGGTGCGGTGATGCAGGACATGGACCACGCCCTGTCGGTGCTCGCGGCGCTGAAGGCCATGGGCATCCGCGTGGCGGTGGACGATTTCGGCACCGGCCATTCCTCGCTGAGCTACCTGAAGCGGCTGCCGGTGACGACTCTGAAGATCGACCGCTCCTTCGTGAACGGCGTGCCGAGCGCGCGGGAGGACAACGGCATCGTCTCCACCATCATCGCCATGGCCGACATGCTGGGGCTCGACGTGGTGGCGGAGGGGGTGGAGAAGCAGGAACAGGCCAATTTCCTGCGCCACCACAATTGCACCCTGGTCCAGGGCTGGCTGACCGGGCGTCCGGTCCCCGCCGGGCAGGCCGCCGACCTGCTGGCCGTGCGCCTGCGCCGGACGGCGTGAGATTCAAAAGGTCCGGGGGCCGTCGCCCCCGGACCGTCCCGATCCAGGCGTCAGCGCAGCGCGCCCTTGACGTCCTCGTACTTGTCCTTCTGCCAGGACTCCAGACCCTTAAGGTCGTTCTCCGTCATGTCGACGGTCAGGCGCTTGCCCTTCATGTGCAGCCGCTCCAGCGGCAGGACGACGTCCTTGTCGCTCATGTCGGCGATGTGGTCGACGTCGATCACCGCGAAGGTCTGGCCACCCTTGCGGACGATGCCCTCGATCTCGGCGATGTCCTTGCCGTCGCTGCCGTAGACGTCCTTGCCCTTGAGCTGGGCCGCGGTCATCTTCGCGACCGCCGGGTCGAGCGAGCCGTGGGTGGCCGCGACCTGCCCGGTCGCCTTGTTGCTCGGGACCTCCTTGGCGGTTCCGGACATGCTTTCGGCCATGGCGGGCGTGGCGAGCAGAAGCGCGGCGACGCCACAGGCGGTGATGATCGTCTTCATGAAGCGTATTCCTTTTTTATGCCGTGTTTTCGGGCCGTTGAGGCCAACCGTTCAACAGCGCGGTTCCGGGGAATATTCCCTGCCACAAGGGAGTACCGCGCCTAGGGGATGGCTCCGGCATAAAGGAAAATATTCTTGACATGAAAGGCCGGATGTCCTAGAAACGGTCTTGCCAACGCCCGTTCTGCGTCCCCTCACAGGATGGGCCGCGGCATCCCGAACCTCCCCTCCATGCCTGTCCTGAAAGAGGCTGGCCGGACAACCGAAAGGCCCGGCCAGCCTCTTTCTTTTTCGCGCTTCGCCCGCGGCCGGGCGCGCGTCCCCCCGTCCTGTCCGGGGATCGGGCGCGCCTGACAACCGGGTGGCGGAATGCTTCCCGCCGGACGGGACCCCGCAGAACGCGAAAGGAAAACAGTCCGATGTCCACCTCGGTCGCCCAGGCTTTCGTCAAGCAGTTCGAGCGCGAAGTGCACGACGCCTACCAGCGCATGGGCTCCAAGTTGCGCAACACGGTGCGCACCAAGAACAACGTCCAGGGCGCCTCCACCGTCTTCCAGAAGGTCGGCAAGGGCACCGCCTCGACCAAGGCGCGCCACGGCGCCGTTCCGGTGATGAACCTGGACCACACGCCGGTCGAATGCACCCTCTACGACTTCTACGCCGGCGACTGGGTCGACCGGCTGGACGAGCTGAAGACCAACATCGACGAGCGGCAGATCATCGCCAGCGCCGGCGCCTACGCGCTGGGCCGCAAGACCGACGAGCTCATCCTCGGTGAGCTGAACAAATCCACCAATTACGCGGGTGGCCCCGGCGACGGGCTGACCAAGGCGAAGGTGCTGGCGGCCTTCGAGAAACTGGGCGAGTCCGACGTGCCGGACGACGGCCAGCGCTACGCCGTCGTCGGCTGGAAGCAGTGGAGCCAGCTCCTCGGCATCGACGAGTTCGCCAGCACCGAATATGTCGGCGCCGACGAGCTGCCCTGGCGCGGCACCCAGGCCAAGCGCTGGCTGGGCACGCTGTGGATGCCCCATTCCGGCCTGAAGGCGGAGGGCGGCGTGCGGCTGTGCCACTGGTACCACAAGACGGCCGTCGGCCACGCCTCCGGCGCCGACGTGAAGACGGACATCTCGTGGCACGGCGACCGTGCCGCGCACTTCGTCAACAATATGATGTCGCAGGGCGCCGGCCTGATCGACGCGGCGGGCGTCGTGACCATGCGCTGCCTGGAAGCCTGACCCCGGACACCTGACGCTCCCCGCCGACGACCGATCTGGAGTTTTCCCCATGCCCTATCTTCCGAAGGACCTGAGCGTCCTCGCCTACGCCAACGGCTTCACCCTGTGGCACTACACGACGCCGGACGCCGCCACGCTGGTGGACAACAGCGGCTATTTCAACGGCGCGTCCGACCTGCTGCGCAGCGGCGACATGATCCTGGCCAACACCGGCACCGCCGGGGCGCCCGCCGCCGGCGTCCTCGTCGTCGCCGCCAACGCGGCGGGGGTGGTGGACGTCGCCAACCTGTCGCCCTTCGGCGCGTCCAACACCGACTGACGATCCCTTTCCCACCCACATTCTGGAGACAGCATCATGACCGTTTCCTCCGGTTGCTGCTGGCTGGTTCCCACCGGCGCCGTTCTCGCGTTCGGCGGCGCCAGCGCCCCCGACGGCTATCTGTTCTGCGACGGCAGCCTGCTCGACGACGCCAGCCACCCCGCCCTTGCGGCGATCCTGGGCCGGGCGTTCAGCAACGCCTCCGACGCCACCGGCACCTTTCGTGTTCCCGACCTGCGCGGCCGCGTGCCCGCCGGCCTGGACAGCATGGGCGGCACCGCGGCCAACCGTGTGACCTCCGCCGGAGCCGGCATCGACGGCACGACCCTCGGTGCGGCGGGCGGCGAGCAGGTCCACACCCTGACCATCGAGGAGATGCCGAACCACAGCCACGATGTGATGTGGTTCAAGATGGGAAACAACTTCGCGGGCGGCAACGGCGCCATTCCCCAGCGTCAGCAAACCTCGAGCGTCGGCGGCGGCCAGCCGCACAACACCGTGCAGCCGACCCTGATCCTGAATTACGTCATCAAGACCTGATCACGGCTCACGCCAAGCCGGGGCGTTCAGGCGCCCCGGCATCCTTCCTCTGTTTCGAAGGATCGAACCCATGGCATTGACGGCCATCGGGCTGTGCAGCCGCGCGCTCCTCAAGATCGGGGCGACGGCGATCACCGCCTTCGACGAGGGCACCGCCGAGGCGGAGGTCGCGGCGGGCCTCTACGAACCGGCGCGCGACGCGCTGCTCTCCGCCAACGCCTGGAGCTTCGCCACCCGGCAGGCCCGGCTGGCGCGGCTGGCCGACGACCCGGTCGCCGATTACGGCGTGGCCTTCCAGCTTCCCGCCGATTTCCTGCGCGCGCTCGGCGCCGGGGCGGGCGGGCGGGGCCGCGGGCTGGACTATCGCATCGCCGGACGGGCGCTGCAGGCGGCGTCCGACGCGGTGGTGCTGACCTATGTCGGGCGCCCGGCGGAGGAGGACTTCCCGGCCTTCTTCGATCAGGCGCTGATCGCCCGGCTGGCCGCGGAGTTCTGCATTCCGCTGACCGAGAGCACGAGCCGGGCGGAGCTTCTGCAGCGGCTGGCCGAGAGCGAGTTCCGCCGCGCCCGCCAGATCGACGCCCTGCAGGACAGCCAGCCGGGCTTCGAGGATTTCACCCTGATCGACGCGAGGGGCTGATGGCGCGGATTCGTCAGGTGAAGACCAACTTCACGGCGGGGGAGATTTCCCGCCGGCTGCTCGGGCGCGGCGACCTGCGCGCCTACGACAACGGGGCGCTGGCGCTGCGCAACCTGTTCATCCACCCGACCGGCGGGGTGACGCGCCGCTCCGGCCTCGCCTTCGTCGATCCGGCCCGCGGCGACGGGCGGCTGGTCGCCTTCGAGTTCAACACCGAGCAGACCTATCTGCTGGTCTTTTCCGACGGCCGGATCGACGTCTACGGCGACGACGCGCCCATCGCCAGCGTCGCGGCGCCCTGGACCGCCGCCCAGCTTTCCCAGATCACCTGGACGCAGAGCGCCGACACGCTGCTGGTCTGCCACCCCGACGTGCCGCCGCGCAAGCTGACCCGCAGCGGCGCCGACGCCTGGGCGCTGAGCGGCTGGAGCTACGTTGCGGAGGGGGAGCGGGTGGCGATGCCCTTCTACCGCTTCGCCGATCCCGCTGTGACGCTGACCCCGTCGGGCACGGACGGGCTGGTGACAGTGACGGCCTCCGCCGCGGTCTTCGACCCGAAGCAGGAGGGCACGCGTCTGCGCATCCAGGGCAAGCAGCTCCGCGTCGAGGGGGTGGTGTCGGGGACGCAGGTCACCGCGACGGTGCTGGAGACGCTGGCCGGCACCGCCGCCACGACGGCCTGGGACGAGCAGTCCTTCTCGCCGCTGCGCGGCTGGCCGGTGTCGGCGGCCTTCCACCAGGACCGGCTGGTCATCGGCGGCTCGCGCGATCTGCCCAACCGGCTGTGGCTGTCGCGCTCCGCCGACCTGTGGAACTTCGACCTCGGCACCGGGCAGGACGACGAGGCCATCGAGTTCGGCATCCTGTCCGATCAGGTGAACGCGGTGCGCGCCGTCTTCTCCGGGCGGCATCTCCAGGTCTTCACCTCTGGCGCGGAGTACATGGTGTCGGGCGACCCGCTGACCCCGCAGAACATCCAGGTCCACCGGCAGACCCGCATCGGCTCTCCCGTCGACCGCTCCGTCCCGCCGCGCGACGTGGACGGGGCCACCCTGTTCGTGTCGCGCAACGGGCGGGAAATCCGCGAATTCCTCTACACCGACACCGAGGCCGCCTATCAGGCCAACGATCTGGCGCTGCTCGCCCGCCATCTGGTGGTGAAGCCGCGCGACCAGGATTACGACCAGGGCCGCCGGCTGATGTTCGTGGTTATGGAGGACGGCGCGCTGTGCGCCCTGACCGTCTACCGGCTGGAGCAGGTGACCGCCTGGACCCGGCTGGAGACCGACGGGGCGGTGCGCTCCGTCGCGGTGGTCGGGGACGAGGTCTACGCGCTGGTCGACCGCGCCGGGCGGTGGAGCGTGGAGCGCTTCGACGACGCCCTGAACCTCGACGCCGCCCTGGTCGGCGACCACGACTCCCCGACCGCGGTGTGGAGCGGGCTGGATCATCTGGAGGGGCGGACCCTCGCGGTGGTCGCCGACGGCACGGTCCGCGCCGACGCCACCGTCGCCGCCGGCAAGATCGTGCTCGACCCGCCGGCCCGCCATGTCGAGGCCGGGCTGCCCTACAGCCACCGCATCGACCCGCTGCCGGTCAGCCTGCTCGGCCAGGCGGGCGGAACCGACGCGGTGCGGCTGGTGTCCGTCGGCTTCCGGCTGGAGGAGACGGCAGCGCTCCACGCCGACCTGGGGCGCGGCCTTCAGGAACTGCCGCTGCACCGGACGGGGCCGCAGCCCGTGGGCGGCGTCCCGGCGCTGGTCTCCGGCGACCGCAGGCTGCGGGCACTGGGCTGGCGGCGCGACAGCGACCGGCCGCTGTGGAGCATCCGGCAGGACGCACCGCTGCCCTTCACGCTTTTGTCCGTAACCATGGAATTGAGGGTGAACGACTGATGGGCGGAATCACGACCCTGGCCACCGCGGCGCTGCCGCTGGTCAACTCCGTTGCCGACACGGTGGACCGCGTCTCCGGCACCTCGGACAGCGCGCGCCGGCAGCAGGCCGCCGACGAGCGCCGCTACGCCCAGCAGGCGGAGCAGCAGCGGCTGCAATGGCAGCGCGAGGACGAGTTGCGCCGCCAGGACCAGGAGCTTCAGCGCCAGAAGGACGAGCAGGCCCGCATCGAGGCGGAGCGGCAGCGCGCCCGCGAGATGGACTGGCTGGCGCAGAGCCAGAATCTGGCCGCCGGGCAGCTCCGCGCCGGGCAGGCCGCCACGCTGGCGGACAAGGAGGGGGACGCCCGCACACGGCTGGCCCAGATCTCGGCCGCCGCGCAGTCCGACGAGCGGCGGCGGGTGGACGCCCTGCGCCGCACCGTGGCGCGCACCCGCGCGACGCTCGGCTCCAACGGGGTCAGCGCGGCGGATGGGTCCGGCGAAGCGATCCTGCTCGGCGTCGTCAAGGACAGCGCCGCGGAGCGCGGGGAGGCCGAAGGCACCGACCGGCTGAAGCGCGAGGCCATCCAGCAGGAGGTCGACAGCGTGCGCCGCCGCAACCTGCTGGAGCAGGCGCAGCTCGCCGAGCGGCAACGGCTGGAGTTCATGAGCCGCTTTTACTGACACCCCCGGTCAACCCACGCAGGAGAAGGGGCGCCCCCCAATGCCCAGCGCATTCGACGTTCCGCGCGGCAACCCGCGCGTCCAGTATCTTGCCGACGGCGTGCAGACCGACTTCGTCTTTCCGTTTCCGATCTTCGAGGACGGCGACCTTCAGATCTTCCTGGGCGCGGCGCGGCAGACCACCGGTTACGCGGTGACCGGAGCCGGGGAGACGGCGGGCGGCACGGTGGGCTTCGCAACACCGCCGGAGGCCGGGACGCCCGTCCTGCTGCGCCGCCGCCTGCCCATCGAGCGGATGAGCGACTTCCTGGAAAGCGGGCCGCTCCCGGCCGCCAGCCTGAACCGCGAATTCGACCAGCTCACCGCCGCGCTCCAGCAGGTGGCCGGGGATCAGGAACTGATGCTGCGCTACACCGACACCGACCTGCCGGCCTCCAACCGCTTGCCGGAACGGACGGTGCGGGCCGGCCAGCTCCTCGCCTTCGATACGGTGGGAAACCCGATCGCCCGCAAGCCGGTGGACGAGGAGGCGCTGTCCACCTTCGTCGCCCCCGGCGCCGGCGCGGTGCGCCGCCCGGTGCGCGAGAAGCTGGCCGACGCCCTGTCGGTGAGGGATTTCGGTGCGGTCGGCGACGGCGTCGTCGACGACACGCGGGCGATCCAGGCCGCGCTGACCAGCGCGGACGCCGTCCATGTGCCGCCGGGCACCTACCGGATCACCAACACGCTGACCGTCGGCTACGGCCAGACTCTGTATGGCGCCGGGCAGAGGTCGGTCATCGCCGGCGCCTCGGCCGCGTTCGACCTGATCCATCTGCCGGACGGCTACGCCACGGTGAGCGGCCTGCGGCTGGAGCGGGGCGACGCCGCGGTGAGGCTGTTCGGGCGGGACGGACCCTGCGTGCACAACACGCTGAGCGACCTGACCATCTGGGACCCGCGGGTCGGGCTGCTGTTCGACGGCTACGCCGACCCCAATTGGCCCTGCTACTGGAACATGGTGTCGCGCGTGCTGGTGGCCCGCCCGTCGCTGCACGGGGTGTGGCTGACCCGGACGGGGGAGGGCGACACGCCCAACGCCAACCGCTTCTCCATGGTGCGCGTCTATTCCCTGTCGGCGCCGATCGCCGGCTGCGGCTTCTTCGTGGAGCAGGGCAAGTACAACAACAGTTTCCAGGACTGCGAGGCCAACCTGTCGACGATGGCTCTGGCCTGCTTCCGCGTCGGCGCCAACACCGACAAGACGCTGATCCTGAACTTCTACGCGGAATCCTTGGGCGGCGTGCCCAACGTGCAGCTCGACGCCGGGTCGGTCGAGACGGCCATCGTCAATCTGCTGTCGATGTCCGCCGGGCCGGCCATCTACGACCAGTCCGGGGGCCGCTACACGGCGGTGAACGCCGGCTATCCGGAAAAGAACCGGCTGGCGCGCAGCCGTGTCTCCGAGCTGGTCGTCGAGGCCCTGCGCTACGACACCGAATATGTGGAGCCGCAGGCCGGTGGGGTGGTCGCGCTGGACCTGACCAGCTCCGTCTATCTGGCGAGTGCCTACAGCGGCGACGTGGAGCTTCGGCTGCCGGCGGCGGAGGCGGCCAACGGCCACGCGGTGACGGTGAAGCGGACCGACGCCTCCCTCCACCGCCTGACCATTACCGAGGAGGGCGGGCCGGGGCCGGACGGCCGGACGGCGGCGCTGGGCAACCGCTACGACTTCGTGACCGTCGTGTCGAACGGGGCCGGCTGGTGGGTGGTGGCCGGCAACAACCGGCCGGACAACGCCCATTTCCACGACCAGCCGGGCCTGTTCGAGCCGGACCTGAACCAGGCGCTGTATCTGGTGAGCGCCTTCAGTGGTGCCGTCACGGTGCGGCTGCCACCGCCGGGGGCGCTGCACGCGGTCGGGCGCACGGTGACGGTCAAGAAGGCCGATGTCTCGGGCAACCCGATCACCGTCACCGTGCAGGGCGGCGGCGGGCCGGACAACGCCCCGGTGACCCTGGCCGCCACCGGCAGCGCGGTCACGGCGATGTCCAACGGCGCCGGCTGGCACATCCTGGGGCGGGTGGCGTGATGGAGGCGGCGGACACGCGCAAGAAGGGCTTCTTCGCCTTCGTCCAGGACTGGAACCGGCAATCGGATCTGACCACCCCGCGCCACCATCTCCAGATCGCCGCGTGGCTGGAGCGGCAGGCGGCCGGCGTCGGGCCCTTCGGCATCGGGTCCTTTGGAATGGGGCCGCGCCTGCTGCTGATGGCCTTCCGCGGGGCGGGCAAGTCGTCCATCGTCGGGCTGTTCGCAGCCTGGATGCTCTACCAGGACCCCAACCGGCGGCTGCTCGTCCTGGCGGCGGACCTGAAGCTGGCCAAGAAGATGGTGCGCAACGTCAAGCGCATCATCGAGCGCCACCCCGACACCCGCGGCCTGAAGCCCCCGGCGAAGGAGCGCGACCAGTGGGCCGCCGACCAGTTCACCGTGGTCCGCGCGCAGGAGTTGCGCGACCCCTCCATGGTGGCGGCGGGCGTGGGCGGCAACATCACGGGTAGCCGCGCCGACGTGGTGATCTGCGACGACGTCGAGGTGCCGCGCACCTCCGGCAGTCCGGGCAAGCGCGCCGACCTGCGCGAGAGGCTGGCGGAGATCGACTATCTGCTGGTGCCGGGCGGGGTGCAGCTCTATGTCGGGACGCCGCACAGCTACTACTCCATCTACGCGGAGGAGCCGCGGACGGAGGCGGGGGAAACGCGGCCCTTTCTGGACGGTTTCGCGCGGCTGGTTTTGCCCGTCTACACCGACGGCCCGGACGGCCGGCGCCGCTACGCCTGGCCGCAGCGCTTCGGCGAGGCCCACGTCAACCGCATCCGCAAGGCGACCGGCCCCAACAAATTCACCAGCCAGATGCTGCTGCAGCCAGTCAACGAGGCGGAGGGCTTCCTCGACCCCGACCGGCTGGGCCGCTACGACGGCGAACTGGACTATCGGGAGTCGGCGGGGCGGGCGGTGCTGACGCTGAACGGCCTGCGCATGGCCTCGGCCTCCTGCTGGTGGGACCCGGCCTTCGCGCGGCCGGCGGCGGAGGGCGGCAAGCCCGGCGATTCTAGCGTCGTCGCCGCCCTGTTCGGCGGGGCGGATGGGCGTTTCTACCTGCACCGCGTGCTCTACCTGTCGGTGGACCCCGGCGATCCGGACACCGAGGCGGAGCAGCAGTGCCTCCAGGTCGCCCGCTTCCTGGACCGGCACCATCTGCCGGCGGTCCATGTGGAGATCAACGGCATCGGGCGCTTCCTGCCCGGCCTGCTGCGCAAGGCGCTGCGCACGGAGAAGGTCGGCGCCGCCGTGGTCGAGGAGGCGAGCCGCCGCGCCAAGGCGCTGCGCATCCGCGAGGCGTTCGACGCCCTGCTGGCCGACCGCCGTCTGCTGGCCCACGCCACGGTGTGGGAGACGCCCTTCATCCGCGAAATGCGCGAGTGGTCGCCGGACGGGCGCTACACGGGCCGCGACGACGGGCTGGACGCGGTGGCCGGCGCGCTGTCCTGCGAGCCGTTCCGCTTCGACCGCCAGCCGGCGCCGGGGCGGAAGCCGGACTGGCGCGCCGCGACGGCGCCGACCCCGGTGGAGGATTGGGGCGTGTGATCCGGTCCGCAAAGCCTCTTGGTCCCTCGGGCCGCCATCCCTGACCGGATGGCGGCCTTTTCTTTTGCCTTTTTCCTTGGAGAACGGAGATGCAGGAGTCCATCGACCTGTCCTGGTGGATCACGGCGGTCGAACTGCCGGTGATGGGCGGGCTGTTCTGGCTGATCGCCCGGCTGCGCCGGGACGCCGAGTCCGCGCTGGAAACGGTGCGGGCCCGCGCCGAGACCGCCCAGGCGCAGGTGCGCGAGAGCCTGGCCGCCTACAAGCTGGAGGTCGCCAAGACCTACGTCTCGGTGGCGACGCTGAAGGATGTGGAGCGGCGGCTGACCGACCATCTGCTGCGCATCGAGACCAAGCTGGAGAACGGCTGCGCGCCGTTCGCCCCGCCCTACGGCGACGGAGGCCGCCGATGAGAACGTCGGCAAGAACCCCGGCAAGAGCGCCGATGAGGGCGCGCGTCCTCAAGCCGGAGCCGGGACCGGGCGTTCCGCCGCTGGGTCCGTCCGCCGATGGTTCCGGCCAAGCCGTCGACACGCTCGCCCGCACCCTGTGGGGGGAGGCGCGCGGCGAATCGGTTCGGGCCATGGAGGCGGTGGCGGCGGTCGTGATGAACCGCGTCGACCGGGCGCACAACCAGGGAGGGTGTTGGTGGGGCGGCGACGTGGTCGCCGTCTGCCGTCTGCCGGGACAATTCCCCTGCTGGGACCCGGACGCGCCGGGACGGCTGGGGCTGCTGTCGGTGACCGCCGCGGACCCGGTCTTCGCCGCCGCTCAACGGATTGCCCGCCGCGCGGTGGCCGGCCTGCTCGACGACCCGACCAGCGGCGCGACCCACCTGCACCGGGCGGGGGAAAACCCGCAATGGGCGCAAGGGCGCAGCGTCTGTGCCGAGATCGGCGGGTTCCAGTTCTACAACGACGTCGAATGACGCCGCGTCACGCACCGGCGCCTCCCTGCGGCGTTCCGGCGGGCCGGACATCCGCATCCGGTCCGCCGCCGCGGAAGGAGAGGGTGGAACGGACCGGTCAGGCGGCTTCCTTGATCATCGCCAGATAGATCTTCCAGGCGGTCTCGACCGAGACGCCGCCGGCGCGCGACCCGGCGGCCAGCATCGCCGCCGAGGGCTTCAGCGGGACGGGCGTGCTGCTGGGCTCCGCCAGGGCGGCCAGGGGGGCGCTGTCCACGCTGGACACGATCACCCCATGGATGCGCGAGTCGAGCGCGTGTTCCACCGGGTGCCGTTCCTTCACAACATTCATCGCAATCGCGTTCATGGGGCATCTCCTTGCTTGCCCTTCTCTCAGCAATCCCGATGCCAATTCCGATTGGTTGCCGCCGAGACGGCGGGCGCCCTTGGGAATCCTTGATTCTGCGGCTTTTCCGTGTGGTCGGCGGGGGGCGGCGCGGCGGAACGGCGAATTTTCCTTCTGCAAAATGCCGCGGGATTCCCAAAGCCACATTTGCAAATTGCGAAGCAAACAGCGCAACGTCCCATTCTGAAGTTATCAACGGTCCGCCGATCCTCCCAAATTTGCCACGGCTGGCTTTGGCGGGCGGCTTTGCGCTAAGGTCCCGTGCCATGACTGAACGGATCATCTTTCATATGTGCCGCGCCGCGGAGTGGGAGAAGGCGCTCGCCGCCGGGGCCTACCACGGCTCGTCGCAGGACGCGGCGGACGGCTTCATCCACTTCTCCACCGGCGCCCAGGTCGAGGAAAGTGCCGCCAAGCACCGCGCCGGGCAGGACGGCCTCGTCCTGCTGACGGTGGACGGCGCCGCGCTGGGTGACGCGCTCCGCTGGGAGCCGTCGCGCGGCGGCCAGCTCTTTCCCCATCTCTACGGCCCGCTGCCGCCCGCGGCGGTGCTGCGCGCCGACCCGCTGCCGCTGGGGCCGGACGGCCGCCACCTCTTCCCGGCGACCTTCCGGGATGCCGCCCTCTCTTGAGTCTCTGAGGATACCACGCCGTGATCGACCTCTTTCCCATCGTCGGCCCCGTCCTGCGCAGCTTCGATCCGGAGACCGCGCACGGGCTGACCATCAAGGCCCTGTCGAGCGGGCTGATGCCGCCGGTGCGGGAGAAGGACGATCCCATCCTGCGGACCACGGTGTTCGGCCTGGAGTTCGCCAACCCGGTCGGCCTCGCCGCCGGCTTCGACAAGAACGCCGAGGTGGTCGACGCCATGCTGCGGCTGGGCTTCGGCTTCGTGGAGGCCGGCAGCGTCACGCCCCGGCCGCAGCCCGGCAACCCCAGGCCGCGCCTGTTCCGCGCCCCGGAGCAGGGAGCCGTCATCAACCGCATGGGCTTCAACAACGAGGGGCTGGAGCCCTTCGCCCAAAGACTGGAGCGACGTCTGTCCGGCGGGCGCAAGGCGCCGGGACTCGTCGGCGCCAACCTCGGCAAGAACAAGGACACGGTGGAGGCGGCGGACGATTACGTCCTCGGCGTCACCCGGGTGGCCGCCCTGGCCGACTATCTGGTCGTCAACGTTTCCTCCCCCAACACGCCGGGCCTGCGCGCGCTCCAGGGGCGCGAGCCGCTGCGCACCCTGCTGGGCCGCGTTCTGGACGCCCGGTCCGCCTGCCGGCTGGCCAAGGCGCCGCCGGTCCTGCTGAAGATCGCGCCCGACCTGACCGACGAGGACAAGGCGGACATCGCCGCGGTCGCGCTCGAGTCGGGCATCGACGGGCTGATCGTGTCCAACACCACCATCGCCCGGCCCGCGGACATCCCCGAGCCGCTGCGCGCGGAGGCCGGCGGCCTGTCCGGCAAGCCGCTGTTCGCGCCCTCGACCGCCGTCCTGGGCGAGATGTACCGGCTGACCGGCGGCAAAATGCCGCTGGTCGGAGTCGGCGGCATCGCGTCGGGCGCCGATGCCTACGCCAAGATCCGCGCCGGCGCGTCGCTGGTGCAGCTCTATTCCGCGCTGGTCTACGCCGGGCCGGCGCTGGTGCTGGCGATCCGGCGCGACCTCGCCGCCCTGCTGCGCCGCGACGGCTTCGCCTCGCTGAGCGACGCGGTGGGGGCGGATCACCGCTGAGCGGGCGCATGGCGGCCCTGGCGGCCTTCCTTCACGGGCTGGCCGTCGCCGCGGCGGCGGTCTCGGTCGCCCTCGGCCTGCCGGAACTGCGGCCCGGCACCGACCCGGCGATGGGCTGGATCGGCGGCGGTCTGATCCTTCTGGCCGGCGCCGCCGTGGACCTGCACCGCCGGCTGGCCCGCCGGCAGCGCGACACCCTGGAGCGCCTGGACCGTCTGCAGAAGAGTGTGGACGCGCTGGCCGAACGGCTGGAGCCGCGCGTCGCACCGGAGGCGGAGGCCGGCGACGCCGATCGCTCCGCGGCCACCCACGAGGCCGTCCTTCAGGAGGTCAGGCTCCTCCACGCGCTGGTCGCGCGGCTCGGCGAAGTCCGGCCGGCGGAGGAACGCGAAGCGCCGCCGCCATCCGGCCCGGGGGCGGCCTTCCCGGACTCGCGCCGTCCGGACCCGCAGCCTGCGGCCAAAGCCGAAGCCCGGCTGATGGACGGGGCCGGCGTTCTGGAGGTGGTGCGCGACGCGCTGGCCGCCGACCGGATCGACGTCCACCTCCAGCCCATCGTCAGCCTGCCCCAGCGCAAGCACCGCTTCTTCGAAGTGTTCTCGCGGGTGCGCGCCGCCGACGGGGCGCTGATCCTGCCCGACCGCTATCTGGAGATCGCGGAGCGCGCCGGGCTGATGGCCACCATCGACAATCTGCTGCTGGTCCGCTGCATCCAGCTGATCCGTGAGACGGAGCGGCGCCAGCACGCCATCGGCTTCTTCTGCAACATGTCCGCCGCCACGCTCAGCGACGCGGCCTTCATGCGGCAGTTCCTGGACCTGATGGTGCGCAACCAGACGCTGGTGCCCAAGCTGGCCTTCGAGTTGAGCCAGCAGGAGCTGCGGGCGGGCGGGGCGGTGACGATGGGCATCCTGTCGCAGCTCGCCCGCATCGGCTTCCGCTTCTCCATGGACCGGGTGACCGACCTGGACATCGACGTGGACGCCCTGCTGCGGCACGAGATCCGCTATGTGAAGCTGGATTGCGGCCTGCTGCTCGACCCGGTCCTGGCGCCGCGCATCGAGGATCTGCGCCACCGCCTGGACGGCACGGGCATTGACCTCATCGCCGAGAAGATCGAAACGGAGGCGCAGCTCGACGCGATCCAGCGCAGCGGCATCGATTTCGGCCAGGGCTACCTGTTCGGCGAGCCCCGCCCGGCGCGCAAACCGTCCTGAGATCATTTTGCCGTGAATTAATTTTGCAAGAAAATTCGCCGTTCGGGCGGCGGATTCGCGCCGGAAATGCCCCCGGCGCCCTTGACAGAAAGCCCGCCCGCATTAGAGATTTCGCCTCCCGGCATCCGCCGGGTGCGATGCAAACAGTCAAATGGTGACTTCGGTGACGTCCAACATCGCCATCACGCTGCCCGACGGCAGCGTGCGGGAGTTCGACCGGCCGGTGACGGGGCTTGAGATTGCCCAGTCGATCGGACCGCGCCTTGCCAAGGATGCGCTTGCCGTCAAGCTCGACGGCGAGGTGAAGGACCTCACCACCACCGTCACCACCAACGCCAAGATCGAGATCGTCACGCGCAGTCATCCGGACGCGCTCGAGGTCATCCGTCACGACGCCGCCCACGTCCTCGCCGACGCCGTGCAGAAGCTCTATCCGGGCACGCAGGTGACCATCGGTCCGGCGATCGCCAACGGCTTCTATTACGACTTCGCGCGCGAGGAGCCCTTCACGCCCGACGATCTGGCGAAGATCGAGGCGAAGATGCGCGAGATCGTCGCCAAGGACGTTCCCATCGTGCGCGAGGTCTGGACCCGCGACGATGCGGTCGCCTACTTCAAGAAGCTCGGCGAGCATTACAAGGCCGAGCTGATCGAGGCGATCCCGGCGGACCAGGACATCAGCGTCTACCGCCAGGACGACTGGCTGGACCTGTGCCGCGGTCCGCACGCCCCGACGACGGGCAGGGTCGGCAACGGCTTCAAGCTGATGAAGGTGGCCGGCGCCTATTGGCGCGGCGACAGCCGCAACCCGATGCTCCAGCGCATCTACGGCACCGCCTGGCGCGACGAGAAGGAGCTGAAGGCCTACCTGCACCAACTGGAGGAGGCGGAGAAGCGCGACCACCGCCGGCTGGGCAAGGAGCTGGACCTGTTCCACGTGCAGGAGGAGGCCGTCGGCTCGGTCTTCTGGCACCCGAAGGGCTGGACGCTGTTCCGCACGCTGGAGACCTACATCCGCACCAAGCTGAGCCAGGCGGACTATGTCGAGGTCAAGACGCCGCAGCTCATCGACAGCTCGCTGTTCAAGGCGTCGGGCCACTGGGACATGTATGGCGACAACATGTTCAAGGTCTCGGCCGACGACGGCGAGAAGATGCTCGGCATCAAGCCGATGAACTGTCCGGGCCATGTGCAGATCTTCAAGCACGGCTTGCGCTCCTACCGCGACCTGCCGATCCGCATGGCGGAGTTCGGGGCCTGCCACCGCAACGAGCCGTCGGGCGCGCTGCACGGCATCCTGCGCGTGCGCGCCTTCACCCAGGACGACGCCCACATCTTCTGCACGGAAGATCAGGTGCCGACCGAGGCGGCGGACTATTTCAAGCTCCAGCTCGGCGTCTACCGGGACCTCGGCTTCGACAAGATCGCGGTGAAGCTGGCCCTGCGCCCCGACGTGCGCGCCGGCAACGACGCGGTGTGGGACCGCGCGGAGGAGGGGCTGCGCACCGCGCTGCGCTCCGCCGGCCTGGAGTTCGAGGAGCTGCCGGGCGAGGGCGCCTTCTACGGCCCGAAGGTGGAGTTCCACCTGACCGACGCCATCGGGCGCACCTGGCAGTGCGGCACGCTGCAGCTCGATTTTGTGCTGCCCGAGCGGCTCGACGCCTCCTACATCGGCGAGGACGGCGCCCGCCACCGTCCGGTGATGCTGCACCGGGCCATCCTGGGCTCGCTGGAACGCTTCATCGGCATGCTGATCGAGCATTACGCCGGCAAGTTCCCGATGTGGCTCTCCCCGGTCCAGGCGGTGGTCTGCACCATCACCAACGAGGCCGACGGCTATGGGCAGGAGGTCGTCAGCCTGCTGAAGCGCCGCGGCATCCGTGCCGAACTCGACACCCGGAATGAGAAGATCAACCTGAAGGTCCGCGAACACAGCCTTCAGAAGGTTCCCGTCCTGGTGGTTGTGGGCAAGCGCGAGGCGGAGGAGCGGACGGTCGCGCTGCGTACCCTCGGTGGTAAGGACCAGGAAGTTCTTGCCCTCGACGCCGCTCTCAATAAACTGAGTGAGGAGGCGCGGTCCCCCGCGGGCGTCGCCGCCTTCGATTCGCCGTTCTAACCGACCGCACCGGCCGGGCGGGCCTTCCTCCGGGAGGTCGCGCCCCGGTGGGTTTCCAGTCATGGAGAAGCGTCCATAGCCAGGATACCGTCCGAAGCCGCTCCGACCCGCGATGGACCGCGGGTTAACCGGGAGATCACGGCTCGCTCGATCCGTCTCGTCGGTGCCGACGGCGAGATGGTGGGCGTCGTTTCGCTGCGCGATGCGTTGCTGGCCGCTGAGGATGCGGGCCTCGACCTCGTCGAGATCGCTCCTCAGGCAGAGCCTCCTGTCTGCAAGATTCTCGACTATGGCAAGTACAAGTACGAGGCGCAGAAGAAGGCCGCCGAGGCGCGCAAGAAGCAGAAGATCATCGAGGTGAAGGAGATCAAGCTCCGACCCAACATCGATGACAACGACTACGACGTGAAGATGCGCTCGGCCCGCCGCTTCCTTGAGGAGGGCGACAAGGTCAAGGTGACCATGCGCTTCCGCGGGCGCGAGATGGCGCACCAGGATCTTGGCATGAACGTGCTGGTCCGCGTGCGCAACGAGTTGGACGAGTTGGCAAAGGTCGAACAGATGCCGAAGCTCGAAGGCCGCCAGATGGTCATGGTTTTGGCGCCGAGGTGACCCTTCGGCGCGAAGGCCCGACCGCCTTCGGCAGAGCACACGCGTCCCCCAAAAGGCCCGCCGGTTCCGGCGGGCTTTTTTGTTGAACGGCAGGGCCGTTTTGCAATTACGGGGTAGCGGCATTGCGCAAGCGGGGCGGCGCGCCGACGTGAGGCTCGTTCCGCCTCCACCATACGGCCGATGCCCCGACCCTCCCTGTTCCGCCGCGCCGCCCTGGCTGTGACGCTCGCGCTGCCGCTGCTGTCCGGCCTGTCCGCCCCGCCCTCCGCCAGGGCCATGGACCTGTTCGGGGACGAATTCCGCACCGTCGACGACGTGCTGTCCTACAACCGCGGCCACGGCGTGCGCTTCCTCGACCGCCAGGGACGCTTCATCGGGTCGATCGGCGAGACGTACGGCGACACGCTGACCCTGGAGAAGCTGCCGAAGCACCTGATCCAGGCGCTGATCGCCAAGGAGGACCGGCGCTATCTGGAGCATGACGGAATCGACTTCCAGGGGTTGGCCCGCGCGCTGGCCGTGGCGGTGACCTCCGGCCGCTTCAGCCAGGGTGGCAGCACGCTGACCCAGCAGACGATGAAGCTGATCTTTCTCAACCGCTACAACCGCTGGTCCCGCAAGGCGTACGAGCTGTACAGCGCCAGCGACTTCGAGGAGCAGCTCGGCAAGAAGAACGTGCTGTACCTGTACCTCAACCGCGCCTATTTCGGTTTCGGCGCGTACGGCGTGGACGCCGCGGCCCGCGTCTTCTTCGGCAAGCCGGCGGGCAAGCTGTCGCTGAAGGAATCGGCGATGCTCATCGGCGCGCTGCCCGCCCCCTCCCGCCTGAACCCCTTCGCCGACCTGGAGAAGGCGGAGGCGAAGGCCGCCCTCGTGCTCGACGCCATGGCCGACGCCGGCTTCATCACCGAGCGCACGGCGGAGCAGACCAAGCGCCAGCGCCCGATGCTGGCCGCCGCCAACAAGGCGGCGGTCCTGTCCACCGGCCATTTCCGCGAGACGGCCAAGGCCCGCTTCGACCGCTTCGCCGCCGACCGCTACGGCGGCGACCTTCCGGGGCCGACCTTCACCGCGCGGACCACGCTCGACCGCGACCTTCAGGCCGCCGCATTGCGCAGCGTGGAGACCACCCTGAAGCGCCACGCCAAGAGCCTGGGCGACGCGGAGGTCGCGCTGGTCGCTCTGGACGGCGACGGCGCCATCCTGGCGATGATCGGCGGGCGCGACGCGGCGGCCCGACGCGACCATTTCAACCGCGCGCTCCAGGCGCGCCGCCAGCCCGGTTCCGCCTTCAAGCTGTTCGTCTTCCTCGCGGCGCTGGAGCGCGGGTTGACTCCGGCGTCGCTGGTGGACGGCTCGCGCATGGAGTTCACCGACGGGCGGGCCATCCGCAACTTCGACAACCGCTACCCGTCGTCGCTGACTCTGGCCGAGGCTTTCGCCCATTCGACCAACACGGCATCGGCCCGGCTGACCCGCGGCCACGCCGAGGAGGTCGCCGACGCCGCCCGCCGTCTCGGCGTCGAGTCGCCGCTGGAGCCGGATCTCGGCCTCGCGCTGGGGGTCAGCGAGGTGTCGCTGCTGGAGATCACCCAGGCCTACGCCGTGGTCGCCAACGGCGGCAGCAAAGTCAGCGGCCACCTGTTCCAGCGCATCGGCGATCCTGCCGGGCGGACCATTTACAGCTATACCCCGCCGAAGGCGGACCGGGTGATCGATCCGCAGACCGCCGCCACCCTGAAAGCCATGCTGGGCGAGGTGATGCGGGACGGCACCGGCAGGACGGCCCGCCTGCCGGCGGCGCTCGCCAAGCGCGGGACCGGGGGCAAGACCGGCACCACCAACGACTACCGGGACGCTTGGTTCATCGGCTTCGCCGACGGCGTGGCCGGGCGTGCGCTGACGGTGGGGGTATGGGTCGGCAATGACGGCAACACGCCGATGAAGGGGGTGACCGGCGGTTCCGTCCCGGCGGAAATCTGGCGCCGCTTCATGGTCGAGGCGGCGCGGGTGAAAGGCTAACGGCCCTTCGCCCCGGCGAGCAGGGACGCGCCGACGAAGCCCAGCGACCGCCCGTTCCGCCCGACCTCGTACCAGGACCCGAAGGCGGCCATCACGGTGACCGTCTCTCCTTTTTCCAGGACGTCCGCCACCTTGGCGTCGCAGAAGGGGGCGACGCGCAGGTTCGCGGCGGCGCGGATGCGCACCCTTGTCCCCGCGGCGATGGCCGGGCGGCGCGTGTCGGCGCCGCGTTCTTCGGTGATATGGCCGGGCAGGGCGCAGCCGCGGTCCTCCTTCGACGCCTTGGCGTAGCCGCCCTTGAAGCGGTTCGCAGGCGCGCTTTCCGCGACTGCCGGGAGGGTGGGGGCGGGGGCAGCTGGCTTGCGGGCAGGCAGAGGGGCGGCGATGGGGGCGGGGGCGGTCGGCACCAGAGGCTCCGCCGCGGGAGCGGCGGCGGTGGCCGGTTCCGCCGTTGCTGCCGCCGGCGTCGCTGTTGACGGCGCGGGCGCGGTCAGCGCCGGTACGGGAAGCAACGGCGCCAGCCCCTGCGGCGCCGCTTTCCCCACCATTCCCAAAGGGGTCAACCGGGGCAGCACGGCGGTCGGCGGCGAGCGCGGCGTGACGGTCGGTTCGGCCTCGTCCGCCCGCGCCGAAGGGCCGCCGAACAGCGCCAGCAGGCCGAGGAGGCAAAGGACGATCCGGCGCATCCGCCGCCTCAATCCACGACGACGCGGGCGACGAGCGCGGGCAGGGTCTGGCAGCGGAACAGCCCGTCCAGGGTCTGCTGCTCGGTCAGGCGCAGCGACAGGGCGCAGCCGTAGGCGTTCACCGTCAGGGTGGTCTGGGCCAGCGCGCCAATGGCGGCGGAGGGCTTGGCGATGCTGTAGCCGGGGGCGCCCAGCCGCCCGGCGAACGCGCCGTTGACCGGATTGACGGAATCGATCTCCAGCGTCAGCGGACCCAGGTTGTTCAGCACCGTTTCCGAATGCGGGTCCTCCTTCGTCGCGTAGAGCTGCACCGGCACCGCCTTGCTGCGGGCGATCCAGTCCTTCAGCGCCAGATTGCCCAGCACCGGGTCGCGGCTCTGCAGCGCCGCTTCCAGGGCGATCTGGCGCAGCGACGGGTCGTTGCCGCCCAGCGCGGCTTCGAAGGCGGCGATCCGCGCCGGGCGGTCGGGGCCGGCGATCCGGGCGCGCAGCTCGGCGATCCGCGCGGCGCGCGCCTCCTCCTGCCGCCGTTCGGCGGCGGCGCGCTCCTCCTCGACCTTGGTCGCGGCGGCCTGCCGGGCGAGCAGATCCTCCTCGCGGCGGCGGCGGGCGTCCTCTTCGGCGCCGCGGGCCTCGGCGTCGCGGGCGATCTGCTCGCGCAGGCGGTTGGCCTCGGCGGAGCCGGCCAGCACCGGGCGGCCGGGAAGCTCCTCCAGCGGCTGGCCGATGCCCTCCAGCACCTCCGGGTTGCGCAGCTCGATGCGCGCGCTCCAGCCGTTGGGGCCGAGCGTGGCGAGCGCGGTGGCGGCGAGCGTCTTCTCCAGCCCGGCCTCGGCGACGGGGCGGATGAAGGTCACGGCGCCGTCGCGGCTTTCCACCGCGTAGGTCGGCTGGGCGAGCCGCAGCTTGGCCGCGATGCGGACGGCGGCGCGCGAGTCGGCGGATTTCGCGGCGGTCTTGCCGTCGAGGGCTTTACCGTCGAGGGACTTGCCGTCCGGGGCCGGGGCGGGAACCGGCTCCGCCGTCACGTCCTCGACGGTCCAGAGCGGCGGGACGAGGCGCGACACCTCGGCGCGGATGCGGTCGATCGGCGGGTCGGACGCGCGGGCGGCCGGAACGGGAGCCAACACGGGCGCCAGCCCGACCATCAGCGTCGCCGCGATCCCCCATGCCGCCGGTCGTACCATCGCTCGTTCTCCACCGGAAGTGACCACCACTGCTTGTGCCGGTTCGTCCAGGCACTGGTACAGCGAAGCCGGCGACGAAGGGAAGCGGCTTTTGCCCCGGCCGGCGCCGCGCGCGATGGCGGGAACGGTGAACCCCGAACCGGGATCGCGACCCCCGGTCGAAATTGGCTTTGTGCCCACACGCCGCTTGCAATATCATCATACAAGTGAATGTATATTCGCCGGAAACGCGAGCGCCTTTCCGCAACGGCAGGGGACCAGGGCAACGATATGGCGGGCAGACAGGGGAACAAGGAAGGGCCGGTCCTGGTCTGTCGCAACGTCAAGGTTTCCGGCCGACGCACCAGTCTTCGGATGGAGCCCTATATTTGGGACTCCTTGAAGGAAATCTGCGAACGTGAGGGGCTGTCGCTCAACGACATCTGCACGCAGATTGATCAAAGGCGCGGCGAAGCGAACCTGACCGCCTCCATCCGCGTCTTCATTGTCAGCTATTTCCGCAACGCCATCGGAAGCCGCGGTTTTTCCGAGGACGGACCGTCCAGCATCCTGCGCAAGGCGATGGACGACGCGATCCCGCCCTTCGACTGAGAGGCGGGTGGCGCTCGCCCCCGCTCACCAGCGCAGGCTGGGGAGGGCGTAGGTCGGCCGGTGGCCGGACGCGGCGGCCGCCGCGGCCAGCTTGGCCGGGTCGACGGCATCGCCCCAGGCGCCGCCCAGCTCTTCCCGATGGATGCCGAAGGTGACCAGCGCCACGTCGATCCCGGCGGCGTTGGCCCCGGCCACGTCGGTGCGCAGGCTGTCGCCCACCGCCAGGATGCGCCGCTTGTCCTCGACGCCCATCAGCGACAGGCAGCGGTCGTAGACCGGGGCGTGCGGCTTGCCGTGCCAGAACACGTCGCCGCCCATCTCCTCGTAGCGCTGGGCCAGCGTGCCGGCGCAGATGACCATCTGCTCGCCGACCATCACGATCAGGTCGGGGTTGGCGCAGACCATCGGCAGGTTGCGGCGGCGGCAGGCCTCCAGCGCCGGCTCGTAGACCGCCAGCGATTCCCCGAAATCGACGATGCCGGTGTTCACCACGAAATCGGCCTCGTCCGGCGACGCGACGGGCGTGTAGTCCAGCCCCTCATACACGTCCATGTCGCGGTCCGGGCCGATGTGGTGCAGCCGCCGGCCCAGTGCCGCGTGCCACGGGTCCTCGCGGTCGCGCAGCGCCTCGTAGGTGGCCTCGCCCGAGGTCATGACGTGGTGATAGCGCTCGCGCCCGATCCCCATGCCCTCCAGCTTGGCGATGGCGCCGCCGGTGCGGCGCGGCGCGTTGGACAGCAGACAGATCACCTTGCCCGCCGCGCGCAGCCGGTCCAGACACTCCGGCACGCCGGGATAGGGCCGCTCGCCGTCGTGCAGGACGCCCCACAGGTCGAGGATGACCCCGTCGTAACGGTCGATGACGGGGGCGATGCCGGAAAGCTGGACGATGTCGGTCATGGGGTCCGGTGGTGTGTCGGGCGGGGAAGGCGGGGCGGCGGCTCAGCGGCCTTGCGGGCCGCGCCCGGGCCCAGCGTGTTTGGGCTCGGCGAGAAGCTCCGCGTAGACGGCCAGCGTGTCGGCGCACATGCGCTGCTTGGTGTAGCGCTCGGCGACGAAGGCGCGGGCGCGGGCGCCGATGGCGTCGCGCTGCTCCGTCGTCAGGGACAGCGCCTCGTCCAGCGCCTTGGCCAGCGCGTCGGGATCGGCGGGCGGCACCACCCAGGCGGTCTCGCCGGGAATCACCGTCTCCTGGTAGGCGCCGATGGCGGAGACGATCACCGGGCGGCCCATGGCCTGCGCTTCGACGATCACCCGCCCGAAGGCTTCCGGCTCCTGCGAGGCGGAGACGACGACGGTCGACAGCCGGTAGGCGGCGGCCATGTCGTTGCAATGGTCGGTCATCGTGACGACGCCTTCCAGGCCGGCGCGGCGCACCTGCTCCTCCAGCTCCTGCCGGTAGCCGGTGCGGCCCTGGTCGGACCCGACGAGCAGCGCGCAGACGTCCTTGCGCCCCAGCTTCGCCAGCGCGTCGATCAGCACCGTCTGGCCCTTCCAGCGGGTCAGGCGGCCGGGCAGCAGGATCACCGGCTTGTCGTCGGGCAGCCGCCATTTCTGGGCGAGCTGGATCATGCGGGCGGGGCTGACCCGTTCCGGCGCGAAGGACAGCGGGTCGATGCCGCGGTGGATGGTGCGGATCACCGCCGGATCGACCGCGTAATTCTCCAGGATGTGGCGGCGGATGAAGCCGGAGATGGCGATGATCCGCTCGCCCCGCGCCATCACCGAATTGTACCAGCGCTTCAGCCCGTTCTTGTAATTGTACGGGGCGTGGAAGGTGGTCATGTAGCGCGCGCCGGTCGCCTGGCAGGCCAGCCAGGCGCTCCAGGCCGGGGCGCGAGAGCGGGCGTGCACGATGTCCACGCCGTTCTCCCGGATGATCGCCTCCAGCTTGCGCGCGTTGCGGCGGATAACCAGCGGGTTCTTGGAGGCCAGCGGCAGGGTGATGTGGCGGATGCCGGCGCGGTCCAGCTCCGCGGCCATCGGCCCGCCTTCGGACGCCACCAGCGGCAGCGCGCCGGCCTGGGCCAGCGCCAGCGCCACGTCGATGCAGCCGCGCTCGGCCCCGCCGGTGACCAGCGCCGGCAGCACCTGGAGAACGACGGGCCGGCGTCCGGCGGCCGCGAAGGCGCCCTTCGCGAAGGCGTCGGCCGGGTTGCGCGGGTCCTCGCCGGTGCTAAGCTGGGATTCGACGTCCATAGTCACAGATTCCTAAAGTCCTGGCCCACAGAGGTGTCCGAAATGACCGAACCCGCAGCCGGCCCCGTCCCGTCGCCGGGCGGCGCGCACCATAGCCTGAAGCGCGGCGCCGCGACCATAGCCTATCGTCACACCCCCGGGCGCGACCCGGAAGGTCTGGCCCCCGGCGTGATGTTCCTCGGCGGCTTCATGTCGGACATGACCGGCACCAAGGCGCTCGCCCTGGAGGAATGGGCGGCGGGCGAGGGGCTGTCCTTCACCCGCTTCGACTACCAGGGCCACGGCGCCTCCAGCGGGCGGTTCGACGAGGGCACCATCGGGCTGTGGGCCGACGACGCGCTGGCCGTCCTGGACCGCGTCACGGTGGGGCCGCAGATCCTCGTCGGCTCCTCGATGGGCGGCTGGATGATGCTGCTGACCGCGCTGCGCCGCCCGGAGCGGGTGGCCGGTCTGGTCGGCATCGCCGCCGCCCCGGACTTCACCGAGGACCTGATGTGGGACCTCTTCGACGAGTCCGTCCGCCGCGAGATCCTGGAGACGGGCCGCTGGCTGCGCCCCTCCGACTACGGGCCGGAGCCGCAGCCGATCACCCGCGCCCTGATCGAGGACGGGCGCGACCACCTGCTGCTGCGCCAGCCGATCGCCTTCGACAAGCCGGTGCGCCTGCTGCATGGCATGGCCGATCCCGACGTGCCCTGGCAGGTCAGCCTGACGCTCGCCGACCGTCTGAGCAGCGCGGACGTGCGGGTGACGTTGGTGAAGGACGGCGACCATCGCCTGTCGCGCAACCAGGACATCGATCTGCTGTGCCGTACGGTGGCCGATCTGGTCCGCAGTCTCGGCTGAGTGCGGTCTCGGCTGAGAGGGGAGGTTTCGCTCCGCCCGGCGGATCATCCATAAGGCGGTGCAAGATTTTTCCAAAAAGTGATTTCAGGGGCTTGCGCACCGCCTTCGGGCTGGATATAAACGCGGCCTCTGCGGAGGGGTGGCCGAGTGGTCGAAGGCGCACGCCTGGAAAGTGTGTATACCCCAAAAGGGTATCGAGGGTTCGAATCCCTCTCCCTCCGCCAGTTTTTCCTGCTGACTTTTCTGTGGCGTCAGCAGAAGTGAGATACCGCCGTACTTCCGGGCGGTTAGCCTTATACTTCCCCAGACATCGACCCTGTAATGGGCCATAAGCCGCGCTGTTTGGCCGGTCTGTGCCCGTTTTTCTCCGCCGGTCCGTAACCGACTTCCCTTTCGGGCGCGAAAGGTTACTCGCCTGCCGTGGCGCTGTCTCCCGGTTCGGGAAAACTCCGCGCATGACCGGAACTGTCGCGTTTCCGCCAAGACCACGATCGCCCGACAGCGCTGCCCAAGGTTGGGTGAGTGGCCCTGACGAAAGAGCGCGGCGCCCCGAGGGGACGCCGCGCTCTTTCCCGGATCGGGATATGATCAGCGGGAAGGGAAGCCGAGGAGCCGGCGCTGCTCGTTCCAGGCCAGCGGGATGTCGGTTTCCAGCATCGTGGCCAGAGTGAGGCGGCGCGGCTGCTCCCCGCGCAGGATGGCGTCGACGAGGTCGGGGGCGAGAAAGGCCAGCCTCAGGATCTGGCGGATGTAGGCCTTGGTGCGGCCGGCTTCGGTGGCCAGATCCGACACCGACGCCACCTGCCCCGAGGCGAGTCGCCGGCACCAGCGATGCGCCCGGGCCAGCGCCTTGACCAGCGCCTCGTCGACACGCGGCCGGGCGGTCAGGTCCTGGCCGTCGGGACCGACGATCACCCGAACACCTCGATAGACTGCTCCTGAGCGCGGGTTGATGCCGATGAAAGAGCCGCACGGACGGGAAGGCGGCGTTCTTTGGGGGGCTGAACTGTGGATTTTGGCTGAAAAGGCGGAAATATGCGGCGGTTTTGTCGCTATCCGGGCGCAGTTCGCCCCTCAGGCCGATCAGACGCCGGAAGTTGTAGGCGAGGGTGGCGAGACCGATCTTCACCGTCGCGCGACCCAGGCCGATGGTGCGGATGAACAGCGCCATGCGCACCTTCCGGTCGGCGAACACGTGCTCGACGGCCGAGCGCACCGCCGAGCGGGCACGGTTGGCACGCTGGTGTGGCTCCGGCATCGGTCGGCCCTTCGGCTTGTGGAAATGCACCATGCTGCGGCGCCCCGCCGCCGCGATGGCCGCCTCGTTGGCCTTCGAGCGGTAGGCGCTGTCCGCCCACACCCGGCTGTCGAAGGCGTCGGGGTTGAGCCGGCCCGGCAACTGCGCGCCGTCGTGCCGCGCCGCGCCGGTGACGATGAAGCGCCGGATCAGACCGAACCGGCAGTCGATGGCGATGTGCGACTTGTAGCCAAACGCCAGGATCAGAAGCCCCTCCACCACGCGCGCCTGCGTGTCCTTCTGGCGCGCCTTCCGGCGGCCAGGGTAAGGGGGCTCACCGTCACGGATCTGGCGCTTCTCCTCCCGGGTCAGCCGCTGCCGGGGCGCTTCCACGATGGAGGCGTCGATGATCTGGCCATGCTCCCTCCAGATCCCACTTCAAACCAAGGGAATCACGGGAACACCGACAGCGCTACTGTTTTTCGAGGCGTCCAGCGGGGTGTTGTCAGGTTGGTGGTGAACGGTCCGGCATGGCAGGGTGTTGGGCATGTCCACCACCCCGTACCGCGGTGTCCGTTTTCCCGCTGGGATCATCGGCGAGGCGGTCTGGGTGTCCCGTTGCTCCAACCTGAGCCTACCGAGGTCGCACTGATCCGTGCGACGCCCGGCATCCTGATCGGCGACGAGGCCATCGCGGAACGGTGGCTACACTTTGGCCGTCCGTCCGCCGGCGCGCTCAGGCGCCTCGGGTGTACGCCCGGCGCCGGTGTGACAAGCGGGCCGCGTGCGCCGACACGCAACCAGCTCAGGACGTACGATGTCGAGCCCGTCCAGCTCACCACCGAAACGCTGCGGTCCAATGGGGCGGCTTTCTGTCGGCAAGGCTGATTCATCGCAGTTTGGCGGTCAAAGAAAAAATCACGGGGTCTTAAGCGAAGCCAAGCAGTAGATTTACTTCGCAGATGCAAATTCGCAATCGCAAAATAAACACCTTCACGCATAGGCCTTTTTCTCTAATTCGATCAAAGTCATTGGCCGAGATACCGTAACACCAGCCAATTTTCAGGGCGGCTTTGGCCCTTCCCGTATTGCCAGGATCCTATGAAACGCCGCAGCCGATGCAGTGGCGATGCGGAAACCGTATCGAACTTATGTAACGGCTCGCCAATCCGTCAAGCTTGGGACTTCCGTTCCTGGTCCCCATTCCTTCAACGGCATTCAACGAATGTGACCAATGAACGCTGGAGCGGAAGATGCCCCACCTCATCGCCCCGCCTCATTGGAGGGAATCCTGACGGCAGGGAGACGAGGATAGCGGAGAGACGGCGATGACGACGGCTGACGTGAACGATCTCGTGTCGGTGAAAAACGCTGGCGTGGCGCAGACCCAGAAGTCGGACAAGCTGACCTTGCTCCCACTCGTTGCGCTCGTTGTCGGCTCGATGATCGGCGGCGGCGTTTTCAATCTTCCATCGGACATGTCCAAGGGAGCGTCGCCCGGCGCCATCCTGATCGGCTGGATGATCACCGGCATCGGCATGATGATGCTCGCCTTCGTGTACCAAAACCTGGCCGTGCGCAAACCGAACCTGAACGCAGGCCCCTATGCCTATGCCAAGGCCGGCTTCGGACCGTTCGTCGGCTTCAACAGCGCCTGGGGTTATTGGCTGAGCGCCTTTCTTGGAAACGTGGCCTACGCGGTGGCCATCTTCTCGGCCCTGTCCCACTTTTTCCCCATCTTCGGCGACGGCAACAACCTGCCGTCCATCGTCGGCGCGTCGCTGTGCCTGTGGCTGATCCACGCGCTCGTGCTCAGCGGCATCAAACAGGCGGCCTTCGTGAACGTCGTCACCTCGATCGCCAAGCTGGTGCCGCTGTTCCTGTTCGTCCTGGTGGCCATCGTCGGCTTCCATTGGGATCGCTTCACGGTGGATCTCTGGGGAACCGGCGCCGGGTCCGGCACGGGCGGCCTCGGCTCGGTCATGGAGCAGGTGAAGAGCACCATGCTGGTGACTCTGTGGGTGTTCATTGGCATCGAGGGCGCCAGCGTCTATTCCGCCCGCGCGGCCCGCCGCTCCGACGTCGGGCGGGCGACCGTGATCGGCTTTGTCGGCGCGTTGGGAATCTACGTGCTGGTCTCGCTGCTGGCGACGGGCATCCTGCGGCAACCCGAACTCGCCGACCTCAAGGTGCCGTCCATGGCGGGCGTGTTCGAGTCCCTCGTCGGCCCGTGGGGCGCCGCCCTGATCAACATCGGCTTGGTGATCTCGGTCGGCGGCGCCTTCCTCTCCTGGACGCTGCTGTGCGCGGAGATCCCCTACACCTGCGGCCGCGACGGGACTTTCCCGAAATGGTTCGCCGCGGAGAACGCCAACGGGTCGCCCGTGAACGCGCTGTGGGCGACCAATCTCCTGATCCAGCTCTTCCTCGCGCTCAGCTTCTTTTCGCGCAGCGCGTACCAGTTCTTCTACTTCATCGCCTCGGTCGCGATTCTTCCCCCCTACGTCCTGTCCGGCGCCTACGCGTTGAAACTGGCCCTGACCGGCGAGGGCTACGGTGCCGAATCGCGGACGAAGGGCATCCTCGTCGGTGCCTTGGCGACGGCCTACGGCCTCTGGCTCGTCTACGCGGCCGGCCTTCAGTACCTGCTGATGTGCGCGGTCCTCTTCGCGCCGGGAATTCTCGTCTATGTCCGGGCCCGACGCGAGCACGGGGAGCCCGCCTTCACCGGCGTGGAGGTGGCCATCGCGGCGGTCATCGCCGTCCTCGCCGTCCTCGCCGCCTGGCTCATGTGGACCGGCACGATCAGCCCGCTGTGACGGCCGCCGCGCCGTCACAAGACAAGCCGTCACGAGACAACAAGGGCCCGCGCGCAATCCCGGGCCATCGAAGCAGGGAGATGCGTCATGTCTGAAGTCGGCGTGCATTCGGAAGTCGGCAAGCTGCGGACCGTCCTGGTTTGCCGGCCGTCGCTGGCGCACCAGCGCCTCACCCCCGGCAACTGCCACGACCTTCTGTTCGATGACGTCATCTGGGTGCACGAGGCGCAGAAGGACCACCACGACCTCGTGCTGAAGATGGAGGAGCGCGGGGTCGAGGTGCTGGACCTGCACGACCTGCTGGCGCAAACGCTCGACGATCCTCAGGCGCGCGGGTTCGTGCTCGACCGCCGGGTCACCGCCAACACCGTCGGGGTCGCCGCCGTGGAGGTCATGCGCCCCTGGCTGGACGAGATGCCGTCCAGGGACCTCGCCGTCCATCTCATCGGCGGCATCGCCATATCGGACCTGCCGGACAACACCGTGAGCGTGCTGTTGAACGAGGCGTTCGGCGGCACCGATTTCGTGCTGCCGCCGATCCCCAACACGCTGTTCCAGCGGGACCCGTCCTGCTGGATCTACAACGGTGTGACCTGCAACCCGATGTTCTGGCCGGCCCGCAAGCCGGAGACGCTGCTGCAGCGGGCGGTCTACAAGTTCCATCCCCGCTTCCGGGACGGCGGCTTCACGATCTGGTGGGGCGATTCGGACGAGGACTTCACCGGCGCCTCCCTGGAGGGCGGCGACGTGATGCCGATCGGCAAGGGCATCGTCCTCATCGGCATGGGGGAGCGCACCAACCGCCAAGCGGTCGGCCAAGTGACCCGCGCGCTGTTCCGCAACAACGCGGCGTCGCGGGTCATCGCCTGCCTGATGCCGAAAAGCCGCGCGGCCATGCATCTGGACACGGTGTTTTCGTTCTGCGACCGCGATCTGGTGACGGTCTTCCGGGAAGTCGTCGACCAGATCCGCTGCTACAGCGCCTACCCCCTGGACGACGAGGGGCGCTTCGAGGTGCGGCCCGAGGCGAGGCCGCTGCTGGAGGTCGTGGCCGATGCGCTGGGCTACTCCAGGCTCCGCGTCGTCGGAACCGGCGGAAACGCCTACGAGGCGGAGCGCGAGCAGTGGGACGACGGCAACAACGTCGTCGCCCTCGAACCCGGCGTGGTCGTGGCCTACGACCGCAACACCTACACCAACACGCTGCTGCGCAAGGCCGGCGTCGAGGTCATCACCGTCCGCGGGGCCGAACTCGGCCGCGGACGGGGCGGCGGCCACTGCATGACCTGCCCGATCTGGCGGGAGCCCGCCTACTGACGACCCGCGGCGGACAACGAACCCGGAGGGAACCCCAGGAGGAAAAGATGAGCTTCAATCTGCGCAACCGGTCGCTGCTCACCGTCCAGGATTACACGCCGCGGGAATTCCGCTATGTGCTCGACCTCGCGCGCGACCTCAAGCGTGCCAAGTACGCCAGGACCGAGCAGCAGCACCTGCGCGGCAAGGAGATCTGCCTGATCTTCGAAAAGACGTCGACGCGGACCCGCTGCGCCTTCGAGGTCGCCTGCCACGACCAGGGCGCCAACGTCACCTACCTCGATCCCGCCGGCTCGCAGATCGGCCATAAGGAATCCTTCAAGGACACCGCGCGCGTCCTCGGCCGGATGTACGACGCCATCGAATACCGCGGCGCCGCGCAGGGCGGCGTGGAGCAGTTGGCGAAGTACGCGGGTGTACCGGTCTACAACGGGCTCACCGACGAATACCACCCGACCCAGATGCTCGCCGACGTCATGACGATGCGCGAGCACAGCGACAAGCCGATCACCGACATCACGTACGCCTATGTCGGTGACACCCGGTCCAACATGGGCCATTCGCTGATGATCGTCGGCTGCCTGATGGGCATGGACGTACGCATCTGCGGGCCGCAGAGCCTGTGGCCGTCGGAGGAGTACACCGCCATCGCCCGGAAGCTGGCGGCGGCCTCGGGCGCACGGCTGACCATCACCGACAACACCGCCGAAGCGGTGGCCGGGGTCGATTTCATCCACACCGACGTTTGGGTTTCGATGGGCGAGCCCAAGGATGTCTGGCGGGAGCGGATCGCGTTGCTCAAGCCCTATCAGGTCAACCCGAAGCTGATGGCGGCAAGCGGCAACCCGCAGGTCAAGTTCATGCACTGCCTGCCGGCCTTCCACGACAGCGAGACGACGCTCGGCCGGCAGATTGCCGAGGACTACGGGATGCCCAACGGGCTCGAGGTGACCAACGAGGTCTTCGAATCGGAGGCGAACATCGCCTTCGAACAGGCGGAGAACCGCATGCACACGATCAAGGCGCTTCTCGTCGCCACGTTGGGGGAATGAGGGGGAGAATGAGACCATGCGCGTCGTCGTCGCTTTGGGAGGCAACGCTCTGTTGAAACGCGGCGAGCCGATGACCGCCGACGTGCAGCGCCGCAACATCCGCGTCGCCGCCGAGGCCATGGCCCCGGTCGCCCGGGAGCATCAGCTCGTGATCAGCCACGGCAACGGGCCGCAGGTCGGGCTTCTGGCGCTCCAGGGCGCCGCTTACCGGCCGGACGAAGCCTATCCGCTGGACGTCCTGGGGGCCGAGACCGAGGGCATGATCGGCTACATGATCGAGCAGGAGCTGGGCAACCTCCTGCCGTTCGAAGTGCCCTTCGCCACGCTGCTGACCATGGTGGAGGTCGACGGCGACGACCCAGCCTTCAACGATCCGACCAAGTTTGTGGGGCCGGTCTACGGAGCCGCCGAGGCCGAGCGCATCGCGGCCGAGAAGGGGTGGGTGTTCAAGCCGGACGGCGCATCCTGGCGGCGGGTCGTGCCGTCGCCGGCCCCCAAGCGCATCTTTGAGATCCGGCCGATCCGCTGGCTGCTGGACCAGGGAACCATCGTGATCTGCGCCGGCGGCGGCGGGATACCCACCATGTACCAGCCGGCCATGCACCAGCCGGCCACGCACCAGCCGGGCAAGGAACGCACGCTGGTCGGCGTCGAGGCGGTGATCGACAAGGACCTCTGCTCGGAGCTGCTGGCGCGCGAGCTGGGTGCCGACCTTCTCATCATGGCGACCGACGCCGAGGCCGTGTTCCTCGGCTGGGGAACGCCGGACGCGCGGGCCATCCACCGGGCAAGCCCCGAGGCGATGGGCCGGTACAGCTTCCCGGCCGGGTCCATGGGGCCGAAGGTGGACGCCGCCTGCCGGTTCGCGACGGCGACGGGGCGAACCGCGGCTATCGGGGCGCTCGCCGACATTCCGGCGATCGTGCGCGGCGAGAAGGGCACGCTGATCGACACCGCCTTCACGACGACGAGTTGGCACGGGTAGGCGGCCTGATTGGGGCGGCGATCCGGAAAAGGAGGCTGCGGCTATGGCGAACCACGTTTCGATGCCGGCTGGGGAAAAGCGGGAGGCGCGTCGGCCCACCCTGCTTGACGCCCTGCTTCCGATGATCGCTCTTATCGCCCTGCTCGCGCTGTCCTACCTCCTGTTCGGCAAGGACGCTTCCGCAGGGCCGAACCAAGTGGCGCTGCTGTTCTCCGGGATCATCGCGGCGGGGATCGCCTACAAGAACGGGATGCCCTGGGACGGGGTGCGCCAGGCTGTGGTCGACGGCATCGCCACCGGGCTTGCGGCCATCATGATCCTGCTGGCGGTGGGCGCGCTGATCGGCACCTGGGCGCTCAGCGGCACCATTGTGGCAATGGTCTATTACGGCCTCCAGATCCTCAGCCCCCACTATTTCTACGCGACGACCGCGATCATCTGCGCCCTGGTCGGCTTCAGCATCGGAAGCTCCTGGACCGTTGCGGGGACCATCGGCATCGGCCTGATGGGCGTGGCGGCCAGCATGAACCTGTCGCCGGAAATCACGGCCGGCGCGGTGATCTCCGGCGCCTATTTCGGCGACAAGGCCTCCCCGCTGTCCGACACCGCCAATCTGGCGACCGCGGTGACGGGGTCCGGGATCTACGAACACATCCGGGAATCGCTGTTCACCTCGGTTCCGGCCCTGCTCGTCGCCATCCTTCTCTTCGGGATGCTGGGGGCGCCCGGCGATTTCGACGCCACCGCCATGATGTCCGGCATCGAAAGCCACTTCACGGTGTCGCTCTGGGCCTTCACGCCGCTGCTGCTGGTCCTCGGCCTGTCGATCGCCCGGTTTCCGCCCTTCATCACGATCTTCTTCGGC
Organism: Azospirillum brasilense; assembly: GCF_007827815.1. Classification (GTDB taxonomy): domain Bacteria; phylum Pseudomonadota; class Alphaproteobacteria; order Azospirillales; family Azospirillaceae; genus Azospirillum; species Azospirillum brasilense_C. Next base: position 221,385 of record NZ_VITH01000004.1, on the reverse strand, counting down.
GCCCTGGCGGGCGGGCTTCTGGCGGTTGTCCTGGAGCCGGGGCGTGTCGCCGCCTTCGCCGCCGCACCGGAGCTGCCGGCCGCCGTCACCATGCTGAAGGGTGTGTGGATGGCGCTCGCCAACGGCTACGTCGCGCACAGCGGCAACGAGTCCCTCGACGTCATCCTGACGCGGGGCGGCATGTCCAGCATGATGAACACGGTGTGGCTGATCATCACCGCGCTGTCGTTCGGCGCGACGGTGGAGCACGCCGGGCTCCTCAATCGCCTGATCGACCCGGTGATCCATCGGATGAGGTCCGTCGGCGGGCTCGTGGCGACCGTGGTCGCCACCTGCATCGGCGCCAACATCGTCACCTCGGACCAGTATATCTCGATCGCCCTGCCGGGCCGGTTGTTCAAGGCGGAATTCGCGAAGAGGGGTCTCGCCCCCGTGCTGCTGTCGCGCGTCGTCGGCGATTCGGCGACGGTGACCTCACCGCTGATCCCCTGGAACAGTTGCGGGGCCTACATGGCGGCGGCGCTCGGCGTGTCGGCGACCGGCTTCGCCATGTACTGCTTCTTCAACATTCTCAATCCCTTGGTGACGATTCTCTTCGCCGTCTCCGGTCTGCGGGTGTGGAGAAGGACCATCGACACGCCTCCGGGCAACGCACCGCCGCTGCAAGGCTGACGAGCCCTGCACACGGTGTCGGCCGCTGCGTGGCGCGGATGGGAGCAGTTCCGTCTTTTGGCTCAACGTGTGGAGTGATCACTGCCAGGATGGAGGGGACGATCATGAACCGCTGTTTTCTGGCGTGCTGCGCTGCCGCTGCTCTGGCAATGGGCGCCGGGGACGCCAACGCCCAGGCCAAGTACGAGATCAAAATCGGTGGCGATGCCTTCTTCGAAGCCGGCTTCGTCAATCAGGACCTCGACTCCGGCCTGCGTTCGACCGAGTTCCGCAACCGCTTCCGCGTGCACATCACGCCGGTCGCCAAAGCGGACAACGGCCTGGAGTATGGTGGGCGCATCCGCATCCGCGCCTCCGGTTCCGACACCGGCGTCAACGCCGACCGTGCCTTCATCTTTGCACAGGGCCGGTTCGGCGAGGTGCGCCTCGGCGTGTCCAATTCCTTCAACGATGAGACCTTCATCTCGACGCCGGGCGACTATCTGCCGACCAGCATCATCGATCTCGATCAAGTGACGAACTGGGTCGGCCCAACGACGGCCGGGCAGTCCGTCAACCCGGCGAATGGCCGGTATCAGGGCTCCGACGTCCTCGGTGGGGTCGCCGAAGCCGTCAACGCCGCCAGCATCCTGTGGCCATCGCTGACACCGGACGCCAACGCAACGAAGATCGTCTACTTCTCCCCACGCTTTGCCGGCGTGCAGTTCGGTGCCAGCTACACCCCGCGCAACGACTCCTTCAATCAGGACGTCAACCGGTTGAAGGCGTCTTCGGCGATCGCCAACCAGGGCGTCACCAACTCCTTCGCCAATCTGGTCGAGGTCGGCGCGAACTATGACGGCAACGTCTTCGGCTTCGACGTCAAGGCCAGCGCCGGCTATTTCTGGGGCACGTCCTCTGACAGCACGGTGGCCGCGGACTCCTTCCGCGACCTGAACGCTTGGCAGGTTGGCGCGCAGCTCGGTTATGCCGGCTTCGCCGTCGGCGGCAGTTACACCAGCTTCGGCAAATCGGGCCAGAACAAGCGTCCCGGTTTCTTCGCGGACGATATGTACAACTGGACCGCGGGTGTGCAGTACACCGCCGGAGCCATCGTGGTGGGTGCGAATTACAAATACGGCGTCGACCCCGGTTCCATGCTCGACCCGGGCAGCCGGCGGGTGACGGCCTACGAGGTTGGGGCCGGTTACACGGTCGCTTCGGGCCTGACCGTGAACGCCCAGTACGACTATGTGCTCTCCAACAGCGATCGCCCCGAGACCGCGGCCACGGGCTCGCCGGATGACAAGGCGCACGTCATCGTGCTTCGCACGGTCCTGGCGTTCTGATCGTCAAGGGGGCGGAAAAGCTGATCCGGCGTGGAGCGTTGAACCGAAGAGCGCCGGAATGCGGGGTATCGTCAACGTTCCCATGGAAGCCACGGCAAGGAAGGGAACCATGGCCAAAACGATGAAAGCGGCGGTGGTCCGCCAATTCAAAATGCCGCTGTCGATCGAAGAGGTTCCGGTGCCGGAGGTCGACAACAGGTGGTTTCCAGCATGCAGACCCGCGTCCGTGATGGGATGCTCCGTTCCGTGACGCCTGCCGCGGCCGGGCCATCGCGCTTGCCGGCGGGATCCGGCGGAGGCCCGGATCGCGGTGGCGCCGGAACCCGGACCGGCTCGTTTGATCGCGGCAGCTTTGGTGGAGGCAGGCTGGGTGGCGGTCGGTCGGGTGGTCGGCGTGAGCGGCATGGATCAACCGGACTTCGGCGTTCGCAGATCAGGAAAAACTGCGAACGTCCGGGCGCCTCGCATTCCGAAAAAACACTCGATTCTCTCGGGGCAATGAACATGATGCACAGCCGCAGGAAGCAAATGGAAAAATCCCAATACAAGTACCTTGTCATCCTGATAGCAAAAACGGCTATTGTTGTTTTGGCAATAGCCATCGCAGGATATCTGATTTTTGGCTATAATAGTGATGTTCACCCGCTCAAAAACAAACCAATGGTCGTGCCGCTTCTGCGATAGAGAAATATTTTCAAGAAAATTGATTTTTGGTTCATGCCATCGCGTTCTTGAAGACACTTGACCAGCTTCCCTCTGCACGGAAAACGGGGATGGTCAAACTTCATTTGGCCCTTGCAACGCGGGAAAGCCGGAGCGGATGCTCACCCGGAGCGGTTCGCCTTTCGCACCCCCCTCAAATGGGGTGCCACGAGCTTTTCGTAGGCAAACTTGACCTGCCGGTACTCCTCTTCGCACAGTTCGGCCCGTTCGGCCGGCAGATAGCCCTTCTCCACGAAATCGCCGAAGCTCTTCCGGTCGGAGCCATAGCTGATGCACATCAGGTTGTAGAAACGTTGGGCCGGCAAGCTGTGCTCGTTCGCGAAGTCCTTCAATTCCGTCGGCGCTTCCTTCGCCTCGCTCGCGTACATCACGGCAACGCTGGCGATCACCCGGCGGGCCTCGTCCTTGCCCAACTGCAGCAACGTGTAGGCGGCGATCTGGTCGGCGGCATCCTCCTCGCGGCCCAGGATCGGCACTTTCTTCAGATCAAAAATGGCGTGGGCGAGTTCGTGAAGCACGACCTCCAGAAAGGGTCCGACGATGTAGTTCGCAGGCGTCAGCCCCTCGCTGACACCAGCCGGTGGGATGTTTTGTCCGAGTTCCTGGATGTAGGCGAGATACTCGTAGCAGATGCTCAGTGTGGCGTCGGAGGTTTCATAGGAGGCATTGATCTCACCGTCGCACCCTTCGGTCCTGATGGTCAGCACGCGCGGCAGGTCGATTCCCTCGACGCGGTCGCGGATGCGTTCCAGCACGCGCTTGTCCTGCAACGTCCGGTAAATCGCCTCGTGCGAAGGGTTTTTCGGTACGGCGTAGACGATCCGCACATCGCCTGGACGGGCGTCCGCCGGGCAAGCGATGGCAACGGTCGCCAGTGCGATCAGAAGAACGCCGCAAAACCTGTGAGCGAAACGGGTGCAACGTGAATGAGCACGCATGGGCCGCGCTCCTCTGTCGGCCAAAGGGACGTTAATCGGTCCCACAGACATCATCCAACATGATCTTTTCCGGCCCGCTCGTCACACCAGGGTGGCAAGCGCTTCCTTGGTGAAATCGCGCAACGCCTCCATGCGCCCTTCCCGAACCTTCCGGACCCATTGTGGGTCGGAGAGCAGGGCCCGGCCGACGGCGACGAGGTCGAAGTCACCGCGCTCGAAGCGGCGCAGCAACTCATCCAGAGGGCTGGGCTGCGAACTTTCGCCCTGGAAGGCGGCGATGAACTCGCCCGACAGGCCGACGGAACCAACGGTGATCGTGGCCTTGCCGGTCAGTTTCTTGGCCCAGCCGGCAAAGTTCAGGTCCGAGCCCTCGAATTCCGGCTGCCAGAAACGCCGCTGCGAACAGTGGAAGATGTCGACGCCCGCGTCGGCCAGCGGAGCCAGCCACGCTTCCATCTCCTCCGGCGTCTTGGCGAGGCGCACCGCGAAATCCTGCTGCTTCCACTGCGAGAGGCGGAGGAGCACGGCGAAGTTCTCGCCGACCGCCGCACGCACCGCCTTGACCACCTCGACCGCAAAGCGGCTGCGTTCCGGCAGGGTGGAGCCGCCGAAGGCGTCGGTCCGCTTGTTCATTCCGGCCCAGAAGAACTGATCGATCAGGTAGCCGTGGGCACCGTGGATCTCGACCGCATCGAAGCCCAGCCGCTTCGCATCCGCCGCGGCGCGGCCGAAGGCGGCGATGGTGTCCGCGATGTCCTGCTCGCTCATGCCGTTGCCGCCGGGCTTGCCCGGCACGACGAGGCCCGAGGGGCCTTCGAATGGCTGCGCCGGCGTCCAGCCGGACAGGTGCGGGGCCATCACGCCCATGTGCCAGATCTGCGGCGCCATTGCGCCCCCCGCCGCGTGCACGCCGTCGATGACCCTCTTCCATCCGGCCAGCGCATCCTCTCCATGGAAGCGCGGAACGTTGGGATCGTTCGAGGAGGTGGGCCGGTCGATGACGGTGCCCTCGGACAGGATCAGGCCGACCTCGTTCTCCGCCCGGCGGCGGTAATAGGCGGCCACATCGTCCGTCGGCACGCCGCCCGGCGAGAAGGACCGGGTCATCGGGGCCATGACGACCCGGTTCTTCAGATTCAGCGACTTCAGGGCAAACGGGCGGAAGAGGATGTCCACGCTCATGGTGACGGTCGCCTCTGCAATGGTTTGTGAAAGAGGACGTGGAAGCCAGGGCACGGTTTTTCTCTGCGCCGGTTGTCTTCGCCAACAGAGCGCCGCGACGCTTGTTGCCCAGGCGATGTCGTGCAGGATCGGCAATCGCCCATTTCGCCCCGCCGTCCGCCGAGGCCGAGCGAGCGCAGAAGCAGGTCGAACAGGGTCTGGGCCACCAAGTCCGACGGCATGGCAGGTCTTCTCTCAAAATGTCTATAAAAAAAGCCTGAATATTTCTATGAATGTGTTTAAAGCATATAAACAACTAAATCTAAATGTTAATAATAGGTGTGGTTGTCCGTTGCCATGCCAGCGTTCGGGGACGTACCGCCGCCGTGTATCCGCTGATCAGCTTGCGGACGGCAGCAGCACGGATGGCAGGGACGCCGCCAGCATGGCGATCACCTGCCCGGTCAGGGCACCGAACACCGTCAGGATGGCGGCGGTCCGAGGGTCGAGTCCCCAGGCCCGGAAGGACATGGCCACCATCCCGAAGGCGAACCCTGACAGGCTTTGAACGAACCCGGCCACGGCTGCGCCCAGCGCGACGATCCACAACGACGCTTCCATCACCGCTCCCGAAGTCCCTCGCCGCCCGGTGGCTTGGCCGGACGCCCGTGCCAAGCCGCCGCTTGCGGGAGAGGTGTGGGGACCCGGACCCATCAAGAGGCTTTCCCGGGCGCGGAGACCGCGATCCCGGGCAGTGTTGCGATGGGAACACCCTTGGTCCGCCCAGAGCACGGAACGGACCCGCCGTCTTGTCGGAAGCCTACTCAGCGTTTGCGTTTGCGCCAGCACCACACCGTGGTGAGCACGGGGACCGACAGCGCGGCCCAGGACACGGCGTCCACGACGCCGTCATCCAGCAAAGCGGCAACCAGCCCGACGGCGGTGACGAGCGCGATCACCGTCGGAATGCCGAAGACCGCCAAGGGTCGGAAGGGAGCGCGCGGCGTCATTCCGCGGCCTCCCCGGCGGCATGATCCTGGAGACGGCGATCCTGGACATGGTTGTCCTGGGCACGGCGATTCTGGACAAGGCGGCGGCGGGCGATCCACAAATACAGGCCGCTGCCGAGGATGACGATGGTCAGCAGGTCCAGCACCGCCCACAGGACCTTCATCGGCAGCCCGCCGTAATCGCCGAAATGCAGCGGCTGCGACAACCGCAGCGCCAGCATGTACCAGGGCATGGAGCGCATGTCGGTGAAGGCGCCCGTCTCGGCGTCGATCAGGGCGGGGGTCAGGATGCGGTTGGTGGCCGGCGTGGCTCCCTTCAGCCACACCGCGTAATGGTGGTTGCTGGAAAAGCGCACGCCGGGGAAGGCGACGAATTGCGGCCGCATGCCGGGAGCGGCCTCCATGGCGGTGCGGACGGCCGCGTCGACCGAGGTGAAGCGTTCCGGAACCGGCTTGCCCTCATAGGGAGCGATCATCGCCGCCAGCTCGTTGGCGCGCCAATAGGCGACCAGCGGCACGGACAAGGTGTTGATGACGCCGGTCAATCCGACCACCACCACCCACATCAGCGTGACGATGCCCAGCATGTTGTGCAGGTCGAGCCACTTCAGCCGCCGGCCGCGCCCGGCCCGCACCGTGCCGAAGGACAGCTTGCGCATGAAGGGGGCGTAGATCACCACGCCCGACAGGGTGGCCAGGAGCAGCAGGAAGCCCATGAAGCCGAGGAACAACTCGCCGGGCAGCCCGGCAAACAGGTCCACATGCAGGCGCAACATCACATGCATGAACCCGCCGTCCTCGTTCAGGTCGGCGAGGATCCGCGTGGTGCGCAGGTCGATGGCCGAGATGTGCATCTGCGACACCGGAGGACGGGCCCCCGGTCCGGTGGTGACGTTCACCACCGGCCGGTCCACGTCGAAGCTGAGGAACAGCGGCCGCTCGCCGGGGTAGGTCGCCAGCGCCGAGGCCACAGCCTCGTCCAGCGATTTCAACGGCGTTTCGGCCGGCATCGGCGGGAGGGTGTCCTCGGCCGTCAGCGCCTCGATCTCGTCATGGAAGATCAGCGGCAGGCCGGTCAGGCACAGCAGCAGCATGAAGATCGTGCAGATCAGGCTGGTCCATTTGTGGATCACAGTCCAGATCCGGATGGTTCGGTTGGTCATCGGGGCCCCCTCATGCCGCCGTCACAGCTTCGCCGGTCGGGCATCCACCTCCAGAAATCCGCCGTCAGAAGTCCACCGACACCGACAGCTTGGCGGTCAGCGGGTTGCCCTGGCTGAGGTAGCCGCCGGAGGCCGACGCCCAATAGGCCTTGTCGGTCACGTTCTCGACCGCCGCCCGGATGGTCACCGGACGGTTCTGGACCTCGGCGATCATCCGCGCGCCGACGTCGAAGCGGGTCCAGCTGGGAATCTTCAGCGTATTGGCGGCGTTGAGATACTGCGATCCGGTGTGGATCACGCGCCCGGTCAGCGTCACGGTGGGGACGGACGCGGGGAGGAAGGGCAGGTCCCATTCGACGTTGGCGTTGAACTGGTGGCGCGGCACGCCGACGGCGTCCTTGCCCTCGGTTGCGGCGCTGCCGGTATCGCTCAGCTCCGGATCGATGACGGTGGCGCCGCCCAGAAGCCGGACGCCCGGCACCGGCTCGCCGTACAGCATCAGCTCGATGCCGCGGTTGCGCTGTTCGCCGGACACTCTGTAGACGCGGGTGAACGGGTCGGTGACGCCGCTGGGCTGCGTGGTCTGGAACAGCGACAGCGAGCCGCCGAAGCTGCCGAAGTCCAGCTTGCCGCCGACCTCGTACTGGACCGACCGGTAGGGCGCGAAGATCTCGCCGGAGTTGGCCGCGGTGGACGGGGCGGTCGGCCCCTGCGCCAGCCCTTCGATCCGGTTGGCGTAGAGCGACAGCGTCTCGACCGGCTTCACCACCAGCCCGACCACCGGCGTCAGCGCCGACTGGTCGTAATCGGAGGTGCGGGCGCCGTTGGCCCGGTTGTAGCCGCGCACCTGGATGTTCTGCTGGCGCAGGCCGGCGGTGACCATCACCCGGTCGTTCAGGATCGACACCGTGTCCGACGCGTAGACGCTGCGCAGCACCGACTCGCTGACCTTCGGCAGGTCGCCGATCATGCCGCTGGCCGAGGTCGTCGCCGGGCGCGGCAGGCCGACCATGGTGTAGAGGTTGATGGTCGAGGTCGTGCCGAACTCGAAGCCGTTGTTGTTGGTCGTCCGCAGCGCGGAGGCGCCGGCGTTCAACTGGTGCCGGAACGGGCCGGTCTGCAGGTCGGCCCGGACGCCGCCCTGGCCGGTGACGGTGTCGTCCTCGCGCGGGACGGTCAGGCGCCGGACCGTGCCGGTGCCGTCGGGCCGCGTGATGGTGGGAGAGGCGTAGTCGCCGTCCTCGCGCATGCTGCGCAGGCCGAAGGCGCCGTAGGCGGTCAGGGTGGGCAGGATGTCGTACTCGGCGCGGATCTGGCCGAAGGTGTCGCGCATCCGCGAATAGCTCCAGGGCTGCGCGTAGTTCTGCGAAGCCGACGGCACCGCCGGGACGAAGCTGCCGACATAGACCACGGGTCGGCCCTGCTCCACCCGCTGGGTCTGGGTGCCGACGTCGAGCGCCACGCGGGCGCGCTCGCCGCGGTAGTCCAGGGCCAGGGAGCCGAGCGTCAGCCTCCGCTCCTCGTCGTCGATGGCGGTGTCGCCGCCGCGGATCGCGGCGTTGGCGCGCACGCCGAACTGCTTGGCGTCGCCGAACCGGCGCCCGACATCGGCCGCCAAACCGAGGCGGCTGTCCATGGCGTAGCTGGCGGTCAGCCGGGTCAGCGGATCGTCCTCCGCCCGCTTGGGCACGAGGTTCACGCCGCCGCCGATGCCGGACCCGCTGGGGGCCGCGCCGTTGAGGAAGGCGTTGGCGCCCTTCAGCACCTCCACCCGTTCGAACATGTTGGTGGCGACGATCTGGCGCGGAGCGGTGCCGTAGAGGCCGTCGACCGACAGGTCCTCCCCGGCCAGCGGGAAGCCGCGGATGACGAAGCTCTCGGAGAAATTGCCGTAGCCGAGGCTGCTGCGCACGGCCGGGTCGTTGGCCAGCACGTCGGCGATGGTGTCCGCCTGCTGGTTGCGGATGGTTTCGGCGGTGTAGCTGGTGACGGAGAAGGGAACGTCCATCGCGTCCTGGTTGCCCAGCGCGCCGATGCGCCCGCCGCGCGCCACCTGGCCGCCGGCATAGGACGGGGGTAGGGCGCCGGGGCCGGTGGCGCCCCGGCTTCCCTCGACCTGCAGCGGGTCGAGCAGGACGGCGTCGCCGGCGGACACGCGCTCGACCGTCACGGTGTCGGCGTTGAGGAAGCGGGCGGCCAGCCCGGTGCCGGACAGCAGGCGGTTCAGCCCTTCGCGCGCGGTCATCGATCCGCTGACGCCGGGAGAATTGACGCCCTGGGTCACGGCGCCGGGGCTCAGCACCTGGATGCGGGTGGCGGTGGAGAAGGCGACGAGCGCCCCGTCCACCGACTGCGGCACGATGGCGAAGGTCACCGGGCCGGCCGTGATCGACTCCTGGGTCGACTGCGCCAGTGCCGCGGCGACGCCGGACAGGAGAAGGCCCGGCACGATCAGCATCGTCGTCGCCAGAAGGCGCCCCATGAACCGGGCTTTGGACCGGACTTTGAACCGGCTTGGGACCCCGTGCCCCAGCCGCCCGCCCAGAACACCGTCCCGGCACCCGTTCGTCACACCCGTCGCTTCACACATCACCGATGTCATCGCTCGCCTCTGTCGTCCGGTGAGAGAGCGCGCCGCTTTCTGAGATTGCGTCTCATTCTCTCCTTTCCCGAACATGACGACGGGCGCACGGAGAACCCTGGGAAGTTTTTTCAGGCCCCGCGTTTTTTTCAGCGGAGCAGGGTCAGGTAGGGAGTGATGCGGGTGGCGCGCACGCCGAGACCGCGCTCCAGCGCGTCGATCACGGCGTCCGGCCGGTCGAGCGCGAAGACACCCGACACGACGCGCTCCGCCGCCTCGTCGTTCAGCAGGACCACCCGGCCCGGCCATTGCCGGTTCAGCGCCGCGATGACCGAGGCGAGCGGCTGCTGGCGGAAGACAATCTGGCCCTGGCGCCACGCGAAGGCGACGGCGGGGTCAACCGCCCGTGGCCCGGTCACGCCGTGGGCATCGGCCTCCGCGCTCTCGCCGGGGCGCAGGCGGACGCTGTCGGGCCAGGGGGCGTTGCCATCGGCATTCCGATGGGCGACGACCTCCACCAGCCCTTCGCCCACGGTGACCGTCGTGCGGTCGGTCTCGCGCCGGACGCTGAACTGGGTTCCCAACACGCGGGCGGCGCCCGCCCCGCCATCGACGACGAAGGGATGGTCGGGATCGCGCGTGACGTGGAACCACGCCTCGCCGCGCAGAAGCCTGACGCGCCGCTCGCCGTCCCGGTCGTCGAACGCCAGCGCGGTGTCGCCGTTCATCTCGACCGTGGAGCCGTCCGGCAGGGTCAGGGTCCGGCGCTGGCCGGTCGCGGTTACTTGGTCCGCGACGGCGTTCTGGTACAGCGTCGGTCCGTGCCAGACGCCGACGCCGCCGACCGCCAGCAGGATGGTCAGCGCCGCGGCGAGGCGCCGGATGCCGGCCGCCGCCGGGCGGCGCGGCGGCGCGACGCGGGACTCGGCGTAGGCGGCGCGGGCGGGTTCCTTCAGGTCGTGAAGGAGGGTCTGCAAGCCGGTCCAGGCGCCCGAATGGGCCGGGCTGCGGGCCAGCCACTCGGCGAAGGCGGCGCGCTCCGCCGGCCGGACATCGTCGGACTGCAGACGGAAGTGCCACGCGTTGGCTTCCGAGAACAGCCGGTCCTCGTCCGGTCCGCCTTCCACTGGTCCGCCTTCCGCCGGCTCGCTGCGCTGTCCGTCCTGATGATCCATCGCGTCCCGCTGAGCGCTCCTGCTGTGCCGTGTTTGGGGTGTCTCGTGTTTGGATAGACGGTCGAGGGCGGCCGATCCCTCAAAGAAAATGGCCGGCCGGGACCCAGGCCCTGCCCATCATCGCGGCGGGCGCCGCTTCATGCGGGCGCGGCACTGCTCCAGCGCCGTGCGCAGATGGTACTCGACCGTGCGGGGGGAGATGCCAAGCCGTTCGCCGATGGCGCGGTAGGACAAGCCTTCGACATGGTAGAGAAGGAAGACGTCGCGGGTCTTGGGCGGCAGGGAGTCGATGGCGTCGCGCAGCCGGGCCATGGTCTGGTTCCGCTCCACCACCGCATCGGCCGCGGGGCTGGAGGAGGGCAGGTCCTCGTCGGGCGGACCGGCCTCGCGCTGGCGCTGGCGCTTGGCCGCCCGGCAATGGTCCAGCGCCACGCGGTCGGCCACCACATACAGCAGCCCGGCCGGGTTCTGGACCGCCTCGCCATCGGGCAGACGGGCCAGCCGCAGGAAGGCGTCCTGCGCGAGATCGCCCGCCGTTTGCGGATCGCCGGTCCGCCGCGCGATGGCACGCTCCACGCGCAGGCGATGGGCGTCGAACAACTCCGCGATCTTGCGCGCCCAGGCGCCCATGGCGCCCGTCATCGGGCGCTCCGGGACCGGGTGTCGTCGGGCAGCGGTGGGCGGAGGATGTCGGGCACAGACGCGCGGAATGACGGATGCGAGGACACCGGCGCCCGTGGGGTCATGGCCAAGGAGGCCGGTCGCACCCGTATAGCCGCATCACGCTTGGAATGCGAACTATTCTTATTATCAAGGCTCGCGGCGGACCGGCGGTCCCGGCGTGCGCTTGGACGGGTCCGGCGTCTTCGCCCTTTGCCGCGAGCTCAGGATCTGCTCGATGGTGACCGGGCGGAAATCCCACACATCCACGCCGACGTCGAACTGCCGGGGCATGCCCTTCAACTGGCCGTGGCTGTGGCCGTGCAGGTTCAGGGCGCCCTTGTACATGCCGTTCCAGGTGCGGAAGGCGTAATGGCACAGCACCAGCCGCCGCTCGTCCAGCAGCAGTTCCGCGTAGGGCTGCACGCTCGTCCAGCCGGGCAGGGCCAGGGTGGCGGGGCCGTCGTTGTTGCCGGTGATGAGGTGCTTGGTGCCGTGCAGGCGCTCCAGCAGCACCGCCATGGCGTCCGGCTTGCGGTGCAGGGCGAAGTCGCCGAGGTGCCAGACCGTGTCGTCCGGGCCGACCGTGGCGTTCCAGCTGGCCACCATGGCCTCGTCCATGTCCGCGACCGAGGCGAAGGGCCGGCGGAAGCGGCTGATCGCGCCGGCGTGGCCGAAATGCGTGTCGCTGGTGAAGAAGACCGCCATCGGGAGGCCTCAACACAGCGGCGGCGCGGAGGGTTCCCCGCGCCGCCGGCTGATGACGCCGTCCGTCAACCGTGCTTGTGCCCGTCCGCCGACGGATCGAGCAGCCGGTGCAGATGCACGATGAAGTAGCGGGTGTGGGCGTCGTCGATGGTCATCCCGGTGGCGCCGCGCCACGCCTTGTACGCCTCGTCGTAGTTGGGGAAGATGCCGACGATGTGGACCTTCGTCGGGTCGACGAACTGGTCGGAATCGGGACGGACGAGTTCGCCGCCGAAGACGAGGTGGAGAAGCTGCTTGTCGGGCATGACGCGGGCATCCTTGTTGGGCGGGGTTGGGATGGGAGTGGAACGGGGGTGCGCCGGTTTTTTGAGTACGTCATATCCGCCGTCCACCCGCTTCTTCAAGTGCAATGACAGTGCTGTGGTGCCCGGTTACCCCCCGATTGTCGCTTTTTTCCCGAAAGCTGGGCAAAAGGCACCGCCTTGGGGCATAGTCTAAGGAAGAACAGAAGAAGCGAGGGGTGATTCATGGTTGTTGGTAATACCACAAATCGGGCGAAGGGCCGGCGCGAGGTGGCGGTCTGGGACTTGCCGACGCGCCTGTTTCATTGGGGTCTGGTCCTTCTGGTGACGGTCGCGGTGGTCTCGGCCAAGACCGACCGCATGACCATCCACGTGCTGGCGGGGGAGGCGATCCTGGCGCTCCTGCTGTTCCGGCTCGTCTGGGGGCTGATCGGCAGCCAGACCGCGCGTTTCAGCCATTTCGTGAAGGGGCCGCGCGCCGTCCTCGCCTACGCCTGCGGGATGGTCCGCGGCGGGCGCGGTGGCGGCGAGCCGGCGCCGGTCGTCGGGCACAACCCGATGGGCGGGCTGATGGTGCTGGCGCTGCTGGGTGCGTTGACGCTCCAGGCGGTGGCCGGCCTCTTCACCACCGACGACATCCTGGTGGACGGGCCGCTGGTGGCCCAGGCGTCGGGGGGTGTGGTGGCCGGTTTCAGCACCCTGCACCGCATCCTGGCCGACGGGATCCTGATCCTGATCGGCGTGCATGTGCTGGCCGTGCTGGCCTATCTGGTGGTGAAGCGGGACAATCTGATCCGCCCGATGATCACGGGGCGGAAGGCGATCGCGGCGGACGCGCCGGTCGAGTCGCCCAAACGCCGTCCGGCGGCGCTGGCCCTGGCCGTGCTGGCCGCGGCGGCGGGCTTGGTGGCGGCGGTGGTGCAGGCGGGCTGAGTGGCGCCGCCCGGATCCTTCCCCGCAAGCGGCGGGGAAGGCATTCGTGGGCTTGCCGGATCAGTCGGCTCGGTAGCTCTCGTGGCAGGCCTTGCAGGTGCCGCCCACGGCGGCGAACTGCTTGGCGGTCGCGGCCTTGTCGCCGGACGCCGCAGCGGCCTCCAGCCCCTTGGCGGCGGCCTCGAAGGCCTGGGCCTTGGCGGCGAAATCGGCGTTGTTCGCCCAGATGTCGGCCTTGGCCTTGGTGTCGCCCTTGTCGCTGCCCGCCGGGAACAGGGTGGGGATCTGGGCGCCGAAGGCGCTCATGCGCTGGGCGACCGGGCCGACCTGGGCGACCTTGTCGCTGCCCAGCAGGTCCTTGATCTCGGCCATCGCCTTCTTGTTGGACTCGAACCCGTCCTTGCGCGCCTTGATCGGATCCTGAGCCATCGCCGTGCCGCCGACGCCGGCACCGGCGAGGAACAGGGCGGCCATGGCGGCCAGCGTGACGCGGGTGAGCATGCAGATCCTCCGGATGATGGATATTGATTAGAAAGAGGTAAGATACCCCGTCCGCGGCGTTGGCTTCAAGCCGGGCCCTTGCGGTGCAGCATCGGGCCTTCGGCCGAACGGTTGCGTCCGCCCGACGGGAAACCGCCCCGCTCGGGGAGTGATCGGCTTGCAAGAGCAATAAGGCGGAAGTAAGGTCCCGCGTCGCGTTCGCGCGGTCATACCAAGTTCTCACCCCAACCTTCCGCCACCTTCGTCATAGGGGCCAGTACGCCATGTCGATCATCGCGTCCCGTCTGTCGCGCATCAAGCCCTCGCCGACCATCGCCGTCACCCAGAAAGCCCGCGAGCTTGCGGCGGCCGGTCGCGACGTCATCGGCCTCGGCGCCGGCGAGCCGGACTTCGACACCCCCGACAACATCAAGGACGCCGCCATCAAGGCCATCCAGGCCGGCGACACCAAGTACACCGCCGTGGACGGCACGCCCGCGCTGAAGAAGGCGATCTCCGCCAAGTTCGAGCGCGAGAACGGCCTGAAATACGCCCCCGACCAGATCACGGTCGGCGTCGGCGGCAAGCAGGTGCTGTACAACGCCCTGATGGCGACGCTGAACCCCGGCGACGAGGTCATCATCCCGGCCCCCTACTGGGTGTCCTACCCGGACATGGTGGAGCTGGCCGAAGGCACGCCGGTCTTCGTCTCCTGCCCGGCCGAGCAGGGCTTCAAGCTGCAGCCCGCCGACCTGGAGAAGGCGATCACGCCGAAGACCAAGTGGCTGATCCTGAACTCTCCGTCCAACCCGTCGGGCGCCGCCTACACGCGCGACGAGATGAAGGCCCTGACCGACGTGCTGGTGAAGCACCCGCAGGTCTGGGTCATGACCGACGACATGTATGAGCACCTGCTCTACGACGGCATCGAGTTCGTGACCCCGGCCCAGGTCGAGCCGGCGCTGTACGACCGCACGCTGACCGTCAACGGCGTGTCGAAGTCCTACGCCATGACCGGCTGGCGCATCGGCTACGCCGGTGGCCCGAAGGCGCTGATCAAGGCGATGGGCGTGATCCAGAGCCAGTCGACCTCCAACCCGACCTCGATCGCCCAGGCCGCCGCCGTCGAGGCGCTGAACGGTCCGCAGGACTTCATCAAGGAGCGCGCGGCGGTGTTCGCCCAGCGCCGCGATCTGGTGGTGTCGATGCTGAACCAGGCCAAGGGCATCTCCTGCCCGAAGCCGGAAGGCGCTTTCTACGTCTACCCGTCCTGCGCCGGCACCATCGGCAAGACGACGCCGGACGGCAAGGTGATCGAGACCGACGAGGATTTCGTCACCTACCTGCTGGAGTCGGAAGGTGTCGCGGTCGTCCAGGGTTCGGCCTTCGGCCTCGCCCCGCACTTCCGCATCTCCTACGCGACCAGCACCGAGGCTCTGGAAGAGGCCTGCAAGCGCATCCAGCGCGCCTGCGGCAATCTGAAGGACTGATCTCCGGCATTTGCGACCGGTGAAAAAGGAAGAGGGGGCCGGAAGGCCCCCTCTTTTCGTTTGTGCGCTTTTGCTTTACGCGCCGCGGTCGGCGCCCGCAGCCTGCAGGGCCGAGGGAGCGTCCTTGGCCGACACCAGCCGCAGGACCACCGCACCCGCCGTCGCCGACAGGATCGAGCCGGCGAAGACGCCCACCTTCACCGCGTCGCCCAGCTCCGGCGAGGTCGGGAAGGCCAGCGCGCCGATGAACAGGCTCATGGTGAAGCCGATGCCGCACAGCAGGGCGACGCCGTAAAGCTGCACGGTGTTGGCGCCGGCCGGCATGTTGGCGAAGCCGAGCCGGATGGTCAGCCAGGCGGTGCCGAACACGCCGACCATCTTGCCGAGGAAGAGGCCGAGCGCGATGCCCAACGGCAGCGAGCCGGTGAGAATCGAGGGGCTCATGCCGGCGAAGGACACGCCCGCGTTGGCAAAGCCGAAGACCGGGACGATCAGGAAGGCCACCCAGGGGTGGATGCCGTGCTCCAGCCGGAGCAGCGGCGCGTGGGGGTCGGCCGCTTCGCCGGAAGAGGGACGCAGCGGGATGGTCAGGGCCAGGGTCACGCCGGCCAGCGTCGCGTGAACGCCCGACAGCAGAACCGCGCCCCACAGCCCCGCGCCCAGAACCAGATAGGGCAGGAGGGTGCGCACGCCGAACCGGTTGAGGCCGATCAGCGCCGCCAGGATCAGCGCCGCCACGCCGAGCGCGGGCAGGGACAGATCGGCGGTGTAGAACAGGGCGATGATGATGACCGCGCCCAGATCGTCGATGATCGCCAGGGCGGTCAGGAAGATCTTCAGCGAGACCGGAACGCGCGGCCCGAGCAGAGACAGCACGCCGAGCGCGAAGGCGATGTCGGTGGCCGCCGGGATCGCCCAGCCGTTGACCGTGGCCGGGTTGCCGGCGTTGAAGGCGAGATAGACCAGCGCCGGCACCAGCATGCCGCCCGCCGCGGCGACGCCCGGCAGGATGCGGCACGACCAGGTGGAGAGCTGGCCGTCCAGCATCTCGCGCTTGATCTCCAGCCCGACCAGCAGGAAGAAGATCGCCATCAGACCGTCGTTGATCCAATGGCCGATGCTGAGCCCCAGGACGTAGGTGTGGAGCGTGTCGAAATAGGCGGCGGAGAGGGGGGAGTTCGCCACCACCAGGGCCAGCGCCGCGGCGACCATCAGCAGGATGCCGCCCGACGCCTCGTTGCTCATGAAGTCCCGGATGAAAGCAGCCGGGCGCCGGCCGGCGGGTTGCCTGTGAGCATCCATGGCGCTTGTTTCCTTTTCTGGTTTGGTCGGAGGAGCGGGATTGCCGGAGGAGTCGTGAGGACGCAATTTGTGAAAAGAATGTGGCGTCATGGCGGATTCGCCATGACGCCCACGCAAGTTTCTTATCCGTCGCGCATCATTTTCAGCCGCGCGTCGTCACATGATGAAATTCGTGACGAGGACGTAGAGCGTCAAGCCGACCAGGCTGATCGTTCCGCCCCAGGCCCAGGCGAACTGGACCTTGCTCGGCAGCAGGTCGCGCTCGAAATCGCTGGTGAAGTTGTCCTTGACCGCCTTGATGGTCAGCCAGAACAGGACCGGTGAGAAGACCAGGGCCATCACGGAAGCGAGCTGGACCACGAAGATCGGCTCCGGCAGGCCGAAGACCACCGCGATGCCGGCGATCAGCCACACCACCTGCATGCCACGGTAGAGCAGCTTGCGGATCGCCGCGGTGTCCCAGTCGCGCTTCAGACGGACCACGCATTCCTCGAACAGGCGGGCCTGTCCGTCGAAGTAGGTGAAGACGGTGGAGAACAGAGCGGCCACGCCGCCGGCGATGATGACCGGGAAGATCCACGCGCCGAAGGTGTCGGTGTAGATGCTGGCGATGGTCACGCCCATCTCCGAACCCTTGGGCACCAGACCCTGCGGGTGCAGCACCACGGCGCCGACGATCAGGAAGATCATGCCCGACAGCATCGAGATGACGTAGCTGATGTTCATGTCGCGCTTGAACAGGATCAGGCTGTTCTTCATGTAGTTGGGGTCGAGCTGCACGGTGTGCCCCTGGGCGCGCATCTCGTTGACCTTGACCATGCCGGCCTTCTTGTCGACGGCCCAGTTCGACTGCATGGGCGCGACTTCCAGCGTGGTCGGGAAGTAGCCGAACATGGCGCCGAACAGCATCATCGAGCCGATCGGCGGCAGGGTCGGCAGCAGGCGCGACAGATACTCGCCCGGCGGCGGGGCCTGGAGCGCGAAGGCCACGAAGCAGGACACGGCGAAGACGATGATGAGGATCTTGCAGATGCCCTCGACCGCCTTGTAGCTGCCCATCCACAGGATGCCAACGGTCAGCAGCAGGATGGCCACCGCCCAGAGCTGCATCGACATGAAGGGGAAGGCCGCCCACATCAGCGCCGCGCAGCCGAGCGCGCGGCCGGCGATGCCCACGGTGTTGGCGAAGCCCTGGAAGATCATGAACCACAGCGGCCAGGTGCCGACGCGGTGGTAGGCGTTGATGATGGATTCGCCCTTCACCATCGTGTAGCGGTGGGCGAATTCGAAGGCGCAGTATTTGATGATGTAGGCGGCCAGGATCACCCACAGCAGATCGTAGCCGTAGAGCGCGCCGGCGGTCGGCGCGTGCATGATGTGGCTGGCGCCGATGCCGGTCATCGCCGCGGCGATGCCGGGGCCCATGGCCTTCCAGGTGTCCATGAAGCCGGTGCCGGGGGCTTCCAACCGGATGACCTTCTTGGCGCTGCCGTCCGCGGCGGCGCCGTATGGGCCATCGGCGTCGATGGCCGCGCTGTTCGTCGAGCTGACGCTCATTCCCGTTCCTCCCTAGGATTGGCCTGTCGATTGGCGTCGGGCCGTTCGAGACATTTTTGGCCCGGTTCCGTCCGGCTCCTTTTCCGATCCGTGCTTTGCTGCAGGGGCTGGTGTCCTGCACGCCATAGTTTGGTATGCCAAATATCAGCGGAACGTAGAAAAAAAAATCTGGGAGAACGGGACGTTTTTCGGACTCAGGGAAAAGGAAAAAATCAGGGACTAAAAACCGGTCATACCCATATTGTATATGATCATGGCGTCAATGATGAAAAGCAGTTCATGTTGAATTCCGATGGTTGTTCAGTGAATGGTGGGATCACATATCTTAATGGACTCAGTAAGCTTGGGCCGCAAGCTGCGTCACCTCCCTAAAGGCTGTCCCTGTTGAGTCAGGGGCAGCCTTTTGTCATTCTGATATTTCGGATGTGTGAGGATAAACCGCGATCCCAGGGATAAAAACTGGCCAGCTTTCTGGTCGAGCGTCACCGGTGCCGTGTGATTGGAGACGTATGGATTAGGTTTTTAATCCATTGACCGGCGCATTTTGCAAAGGCCACCAAGCGGCAGCGGAGCGTGCGGCTCGGCATGACGTGCCGCCCTGTGAAAAACGCGCAGGTCCTGGGGGACGGGGCGTGGCTATGCTGAGGGGTAAGGAGGGGCGGAACGCCGTGCAACGCCCGCCGGTCGGCCTGTTGTCGGAGTGTCGCCTCGATGGATGCGCCGTCCGGAACCGGCGCCCCGATTTGTCCGTGCGGGAGTTTCCATGGTTCTGGAACCGATCTCACTCGCCGTGGCGCTGTGCCTCGCCACCTTTGCCGCGACCGCCGTCGCGTCCCTGCTCACCACGCTGTGGGGAACCCACCGGAACCCCGGCGCCTTTCTCACCTCCAACCGGCCCTGCGGGCGTCCGGCCAACATGAACCGGCCGCCGCGCGGGGCGCGCCGCCATTTGCGGATCGCCGCGGAAGCGCGCGACTGAGGGGGGCGGTCAGGGCGCGCGCTCGGATGGGGCTGGAATCAGAAAGGGCCGCGACTGGATCGCGGCCCTTTCGTCGTCCGGTGTCGTCCGGCTGCCGGCGAGGCATGCTCACAGGACGCCGTACAGACGGGACTTCTCGCACCAAGCGTTCATGAAAGACGCGAAGGCCGCCAGGAAAGTCGAGCGCTTCGTGCCGTTTTGGTTGGCATGCAGATGGGTCACAGTCGCATAGGTCATGATCATCTCCGTCGTTCGATGAAGACACTGTGCTCTGGTATACCAAATACCAAAAGTGCAATCGCTGCATCGCTCGCTTGCCCTCATCACATGGCGGGTTATGTAAGAATTACTTGTTGCTTGTGGCGCTGATTTATTGTTGAGCAGATTTTCTTTCTTCGGTCTTGCTTCCGGCCATGAGAAAGGGGCCGGAGGACGCTCCCCCGGCCCCGCGCTCCCACACTTCCAGCGCTACTGCGCCGCCAGCGTCTCCTTGCGGATCTCCACCGCCTTGTCGGCGGCCTTGCCGGTCAGCTCCTGCAACCGCTCGAAGCTCCAGGTGAAGGTGCCGACGCCGAGCGACAGGGAGCGCAGCTCGACGATCAGGTCGTGCATCTCGGCCTGCGGCAGATAGGCCTTCACCTCGTCCCAGCCCTGCCAGCCGGGGCGCGCGTCGTAACCGAGGATCTGCCCGCGCCGCCCGCTGACCAGCCGCTGCACCTTCGACGTGAAGTCGCTAGGCACGGCGATGGAGACGGTCAGGATCGGTTCCAGCAGCACCGGCTCGCAGGCCGGCAGCGCCTCGGTCATCGCCTGCCGCGCCACCGTCTTGAAAGCCATCTCGGAGCTGTCCACGGCGTGGAACTGGCCGCCGGTCAGCTTCACCGCGAAGTCGACCACGGGGAAGCCCAGCGGCCCGCGCACGGCGTAGTCGCGCACGCCGGTCTCCACCGCCGGGATGAACTGGCGCGGCACGACGCCGCCGACGACGCCGTCCTCGAACTGGAAGCCGGCGCCGCGGGGCAGCGGCTTGACCTCCACATGGATGTCGGCGAACTGGCCGTGGCCGCCGGTCTGCCGCTTGTAGCGGGCGTGGTGGGCGGTGCCCTTGCGGATCGACTCGCGGTAGGGCACCTGCGGCGGCACGCCCTTGACCGAGACGTTGAACTTGTTGCGCAGCCGGTCCATGGCGATCTGGAGATGGATGTCGCCCTGGCCCCACAGCACCAGTTCGCCGGTGTCGGTGGACTGGTCCAGCTTCAGCGACGGGTCCTCCTCGACCAGCTTCTGGATGGCCGCGGTCAGCTTCACCTCGTCGTTGCGGTTCTGGGCGTGCAGGGCGAGGCCGAAGACCGGCGGCGGCAGCTCCGGCCACGGCGCCGACCGGCCGGCGTTGCCCTTGTCGGTCAGCAGGTCGCCGGTCGCCGCCTTGTCGAGCCGGCCGAGCGCCACCACCTCGCCGGCCGCCGCCTGGGACAGCTTTTCCTGGTTGTGGCCCATCATGCGGAAGACGCCGGACACCCGCTCCCCGCCCAGCGTCATGCCGTCGCTGACGGTGCCCCGCCAGACGCGGACGAGGCTGATCTTGCCGGCGTGGGAGCCGTTCAGCGTCTTGAAGACCTGGGCGGCCACCGTGGCCTCCGCCGGGATGCCGGCGCGCTCCGCCGAGGTGGCGACGTCCGGCCCCTCGTGGCGCAGCGCCTTCAGCAGGCGGCGGATGCCGTTGTCGTTCTCGGCCGAGCCGAAGAAGACCGGGACGATCAGGTCGTCGGCCAGCTCGCTGGCCAGCCGGTCGTAGACCTCCTGCGTGTCGGGGGCGACGTCCTCCAGCAGCTTCTCCAGAAGCGCGTCGTCATAGTCGGCCACCGCCTCCAGCATCTCCTGCCGCGCCTCGTGCTCGCGGTCCTTCAGGCTGTCGGGGATCTGGACGAGGTTGGACGGCTTGTGCGGGTTGAAGTGCCAGGCGCGCTCGCTGACCAGATCGACGAAGCCGGTGATCTTGCCGCCCTCGCGGATCGGCACCTCGCGCAGCACCAGCTTGCGCGCCGACACCGCCTGATAGGCCTGCACCACGTCGCGCACCCTGAGGTCGCCCAGGCTGTCGACCTTGTTGATGAACAGCAGGTGGGGGATGCGGTTGTCGTCGAGGAACTTGAACAGGGGGGCGAGCAGCACGGCCTTTTCCGGCGCCGCCTCGGCCACGATCACCGCGACGTCCGCCACCATCAGGGCGCTCTGCGTCTCGCAGGCCAGCTCCACCGAGCCGGGGCAGTCGAGCACGCTCCAGCGCTCGCCCAGGAACTCGAAGGAGGCGACGTTGACCTCGACGCTCATCTGCCGGGCCTTGGCCTCGGGGGAGCTGTCGCCGACCGCGTTGCCGTCGCGGACGCTGCCCTTGCGCGTGGTCGCCCCGGCGGCGGACAACAGGCTTTCCAGAAGCGATGTCTTGCCGCTGAGATAGGGGCCGACCAGCGCAGCGCAGCGGGCCGTCTGGATCTGTGAATGGGGCATGCACACCTCCCGTATGGCGTCTTCCCGTGTGGGCATCGGCCGGAACGCCGGGTGGCCTGGGTGGGCCGGGTGGGACGCTGTGGCCGGAAGCACCGGCGGCGCGCATGGCCCTGACAGGGTGCCGGACTGGTCCGGTGCTTTGAAAACAGTGCCTTTTCAAGGTTATGGTCCACCCGTGGCGGGGGACCTGTCGATGGAAAAAAGGGGCGGCATGACGTCACGCCGCCCCTGGTGGGGTGTCCTGCCCTAGGGCGGGCTGTTTGAAGGGGCACCATCGGCGTAGGGCGCCAGGGCCGCCGCGATCACCCGGTGGACGGGCGTCGGCACCCCCAGCTCCGAGCCGAGCTGCACCACCGCCCCGGACAGCCAGGGCAGTTCCAGCCGCCCGCCCCGCGTCAGGTCGTTCAGCATGGACGAGGTCATGACGGGCGGCACGCCGTCGAGCAGGGCCTCGACGCGGGCGACGATGCCGGTGCCCAGATCGACGTCGCGGGCGCGGGCCAGCCGGGCGACCTCGGCCACCGCGTCGAGGAACAGGGCGCGGCTCTCCGGAACGCGGCGGATCACCCCGGCGGGCTGGCGGGTCAGGGCGGTGACGCCGCTGAAGGGCGCCAGGAAGGCGAACTTCTCCCACTGCGCGCGCAGGATCGCCGCGGACAGCACCCCCTCGAAGCCGGCCGTCTCGGCCAGCGCGTGGAAGGCGGTCAGCCGGGGCGAGGGGCGCCCGTCCAGCTCCCCGTAGGTCAGGCGGGCCAGCGTTCCGGTGTGGCGGATCACGCCGGGGGCGGCGATGGTGGCGCCGATGTGGGCGACGCCGCCCGCCACATGCTCCCGCCCCAGGATCTGGCACAGCGTGTCCATCCCGGTGACGCCGTTCTGCACGGTGACGACCACCGTGCCCGGCTTCACCAGCGGGCGGCAGGCCTCCGCCGCTCGGTCGGTGTCCCACAGCTTGACGGCGAACAGCACGAGGTCCACCGGCCCGACCTCCGCCGGGTCGTCGGTCGCGCGGACGTCGGTCAGGTGCAGGGGGGCGGCCTCGCTCTCGATGCGCAGGCCGTCGCGGCGGATGGCCTCCAGATGCGGGCCGCGGGCGATGAAATGCACCTCGGCTCCCTGGGCCGCCGCGAGGCGCGCCCCGAAATAGCCGCCGACCGCGCCCGCCCCCATGATTGCGATGCGCATGCGTTGCTCCTCCCAAATGCGGTCCGGGCCGGCGCGCTCCGTTAAATGGTGCCGATCGATCGGCGGAGGCCGGGCGGGCCTTTGGTGCCGGACGCTGGGGGACAGTGTGGCGCGCGCGGAACTTTGCGGCAATAGGCCGCAGGATTGCGGATTGCCGGAGGCCGACTTTCTTTCGACAGTGGGCGGACCGATCGGCGCCCCGTCTCCGCATGACGCTTCCGCTTTGGCCGGTCCGGGGGATTTGCCATGAGATCTGTCACGAGCGCCTTTGTCCGAACGCCGCGGCGCCACGTCCTGTGGGTCCTGCTGGCCGTCCTCCTGCTCGCGCCGTTGCAGCCGGCGGGCCTCCGCGCCCAGCCCGGCGATCCGGAGCGCGAGCAGGTCCGCGCCGTCGCGCTGAAGGCGGCGGAGCTGATCGCCACGCGGGGCCTGGAGGCGGCGGCGGCGGTGTTCAACCGCGACGGCGAGTTCCGGCACGGCGCGCTCTACGTCACCGTCATCGACTTCGCCGGGGTGTGGAGGGTCTATCCGCCGCGGCCCGCCGGAGTCGGGATGAGCGTCATCAATGTGAAGGACCCGGACGGGCGCGACATCGTCCGCGATATCCTGTCGGTGGCGCGGGACGGGGGCGAAGGCTGGGTGGACTACCGCTGGCTTAATCCGGCCAACAACCGGATCGAGCCCAAGACCACCTTCGTGAAGCGCGTGCCGGGCCAGGAGCTGGTCGCCTATGTCGGCCTTTATCACTGACGGCGTGGGGCCGCGTCTTCGGGGCGCCCGATACGGACGCTTGATACGCATGCTGTTGCGGCGCACATCTTGATCCGCACCGGGCGCGCCCAAGCTTGTCGGGGTGGCCTTCACGGCATGCCGGGGCATGCGGATCGCGCAGGGCTGCTGTTTAGAAACTTTCTAAAGTAGGGACTTTACCCGGGGTGCAGCGGGGCGTAGCCTCGATTGCAGCCAAGAATGGAAGACAACCCCTCGGAGGATTGAGAAACCATGCAGATCGACATCGGGATCGCGGAAGCCGACCGCAAGGCCATCGCCGAAGGCCTGAACAACGTGCTCGCCGACACCTTCGCCCTGTATCTGAAGACGCATTCCTTCCACTGGAACGTCACGGGGCCGATGTTCAACACGCTCCACACCATGTTCATGACCCAGTACACGGAGCTGTGGACCGCCCTGGACGAGGTGGCGGAGCGCATCCGCGCCCTCGGCTATCCGGCGCCGGGCAGCTTCTCGCAGTTCACCAAGCTCGCCTCGATCAAGGAGGAGCAGGGCGTTCCGAACGCCCAGGAGATGCTGCGCCAGCTTGTCGAGGGGCATGAGGCCGTCGCCCGCACCGCCCGGAAGGTCTTCCCGACCGCCGAGGAGGCCAACGACCAGCCGACCGCCGACCTGCTGACCCAGCGCCTGCAGATCCACGAGAAGACCGCCTGGATGCTGCGCTCCATGCTGGAGTAGTCGGCAGCGCCGCCGGGCGGCGCAGCGCGGCCCGCGAATTGATGGGGCGCCGTCCTTCGGGTCGGCGCCCCGTCCTTTTGGGGCCAAAGAAAACAACAGGGGCGCAACAAGAGGCGGGGCCGCGCGTTCTCCAGGGAATGTCCGATGGACGCGGGAGAGGGCGCCATGGCCTCCTACGACTACGACCGGGTGCGGGGAGCGGACCGTGCGGCGACGGGCGGGCAGGATGCCCTGCTGCTGGCCGCGCGGCTGCTGATCGGGGCGATCTTCGTGCAGAGCGGATTCGGCAAGCTGATGGACCTCGGCGCGTTCGCCGGGAGCCTGGAAGGGCAGGGGTTGCCCATGCCGATGCTGCTGGCGGCGCTGGGCGGTGCGGTGGAGTGCTTCGGCGGTCTGGCCGTGGTGCTGGGGGCCTGGACGCGGCTGGCCGCGGCGGCGGTGGTGCTCTTCACCATCATGGCGACGCTGATCGCCCACCGCTACTGGACCTACCCGCCGGAGGCCCAGGGGATGCAGCGCATCCAGTTCATGAAGAACCTCGCCATCATCGGCGGCTTCCTCGCGCTGATCGCCGCCGGGGCCGGGCGGTTCAGCGTCGACGGGCTGATGAAGCGGCGGTAGGAGGGGGCCGGTCGCCCGGCCCCCGCCATAAAAAGCCTTACCAGTTGCCCGCCGGGCTCGGCTCGCCCTCGTGGTGGGCCAGCCAGCGCTCGGCCTCCAGGGCGGCCATGCAGCCCATGCCAGCGGCGGTGACGGCCTGCCGGTAAATCTTGTCCTTCACGTCGCCCGCCGCGAAGACGCCCGGCACGTTGGTGGCCGTCGAATCGGGGGCGGTGACGATGTAGCCCTCGGAGTCGGTCTCCACCTTGCCCTGGAAGACGGCGGTGGCCGGGACATGGCCGATGGCGACGAAGACGCCGGCGACCGGGATGACCCGCTCCTCGCCCGACTTCACGTTCTTCACGCGCACGCCGGTGACGCCGCGCGGGTTGCCCAGCGAGCCGTCGCCCTCGCCGACGATCTCCTCGACCACGCTGTCCCAGACCACCTCGATCTTGGGGTTGCGGAACAGCCGGTCCTGCATGATCCGCTCGGCGCGGAAGCTGTCGCGGCGGTGGATGACCGTCACCTTGGAGGCGTGGTTGGTGAGGTACAGCGCCTCCTCCACCGCGGAGTTGCCGCCGCCGATCACCGCGATCTCCTTGCCGCGGAAGAAGAAGCCGTCGCAGGTGGCGCAGGCCGACACGCCGAAGCCGCGGTAGATCTCCTCGCTGGAGATGCCCAGCCAGCGGGCCTGCGCGCCGGTCGCGATGATGACGCTGTCGGCGGTGTAGGTGTCGCCCGAGTCGCCCTTGCAGACGAAGGGGCGCTGGCTGAAGTCGACGTCGGTGATCAGGTCGAAGACCATCTTGGTCCCGACATGCTCCGCCTGCTTCTGCATCTGCTCCATCAGCCACGGCCCCTGGATGGGGTCGGCGAAGCCGGGATAGTTCTCGACGTCGGTGGTGATCATGAGCTGGCCGCCCGGCTGCATCCCCTGCACCATCAGCGGCTGCAGGTTGGCGCGCGCCGCGTAGATGGCCGCGGTATAGCCGGCAGGACCGGCGCCGATGATGAGAACCTTGGTGTGGTGGGTGCTGGGCATCGCTCTGTCCGTCACGATCTGGTCTGGTGCGGACCATAGGGCCGCGCCGAACATATGGTCCAGATCGGGCGCGCTGTCATCGGAAAGCCTGCCATGCCGCCCCCTCATGGGGACGATGTTTCACCCCGGCCGGCCCGGGGAACCTCCCTCACGGGTGGGCCGGGGCCTTGCGGTTCTTCAGCCAGGCGCCGACGCGGTGGCGCCACTGCTCGTGCCAGATGTAGACGCTGTTGCGGACCCAGTTCATCTGCACGGCGCGGCGCCGGCCCTCGAAGGAGTGGTGCCCGTGCCACGAGGTGTCGCAGCGGCGGAAGCACAGCAGCGTGCCCTCGTCCGGCGGCACCTCGGCGGCGTAATCTTCCAGGTTCGGGCTGCGCAGGACGCGCAGGCGCCCGCCCGACGCCTCCCAGGGTGGGTTCATGTAGATCAGGACGGTGACGATCTTGCTGGCCGAATCGGGGTGGATCTTGCCGTCCGTCGCCCGGCACATGCCGCGGGCGGTGAACATGGTCGGGTAGCGCGACAGGTCCAGCCCGAACTTCTCCGAGAAGGCCTGGCAGACCGCCTCGCCGCGCAGCTCCTCGATCAGGGCGTCGAAGGCCGGGCCCTGCGGGAAAACGCCCAACGGGATCGAGCCGGGTTTGTCCACCCTGGGGTAGTCGCGGTGCAGAGCCTCCAGATGCTCCCGCTTCACGAAGCCGGGGACGCAGAGGAAGTCGAACGGCTCGTGCTGCAGCGGGGTAGCGCGGAAGCGGTCCAGATCCAGCATGGAGGTGGGTATGGACATGGGGCGGTCTCCAGACGGCAGCAATTCAGGTCACGGCAATTCAGGCGACAGGCGAGTCGGGGAAGGCCAGCTCGTGGCGCGCGCGCCATTCAGGGCCGACGTAGTTCACGATGATCGACTTGCGGACGCCGCGGATCGGGCGCGGGGCGAAGCCATGCCACGTGTTCGTTCCGGGAACGAAGACCAGTCCCCCGTTGAAGGCGTAGGGCGCGCGGGTGACGACGGTGCGGGTGGCGTCCAGCACGTCGGTGCCCCAGCCGGCGCAGTCCGGCCCCTTGGAGAGATAGATCAGCATCGTGAACTTCTTGACGCCGATGTCGGTGTGCGGCTCCAGCCAGAAGCCGTCGGTGTCCTGGCAATATTCGATGCGCAGCGAGGTGCCGGCCAGATCGACGCCGCAGGTGCGCCCGATCGCCTCCGTCACCGCCCGCCGCTGGAAGGCCGTGGCGACCGCGTCGCAGACGGGATGCTCGGCCCGGCTGCGGGCGCAGAAATAGCTGCGGGTGGCGTTGTTGGTGTCGCGCTTGCCCATGGTGTCGCCGACCGGAGGCGGCGCCCAGGGCAGGGCGGCGATGCCGTCCGCGGCCTCGTCGGTGAGCGCGCGCGACAGCAGCCAGTGGCGATAGGGCTCATCCTTGATCGGGGCGTTGTCCAGGCAGCGGATGAAGGCATCCTGGACCGCGTCGGGCGTGACCATGCGAAGAAATCCAATGCGTCCCAGCGGTAAAAGCGAATTACCACGCGCCGGGACACGCGCTAAATGAATTAGCGTTCATGAAGCGTTTGACAGGAATCATCCCCTGATGAGCGCAAGAAAACAACGATGCATCGCGGCAACGCGGGGCGCGCGGCGCCCCGGATTTCAAGCGTCATGCTTGGCGCGGTGGGCGAGAAGACGGTGTCGCAACTCTTCGGCGACTTGCCGGGTGTCGTCCAACGTTGGGTAGGTCCAGTGCTCTAGGGCGCCGGTGAAGGGTCGGGTGATGCCTTCCTTGTAGAGTTCTTCGTGGAAGCTGCGGAACTTGGGCGAGCCGCCCTCCAGCTCGATCACGTAGACCGGCTTTCCGGTGGAGCAGGCTTCCGAGGTCATGGACACGCTGTCGCAGGTCACCACAACGGCGTCGGCCAGCCCGAGATAGGCGAAATAGGGGTTCTCGCCGGTGCCGTCCCACACCTCCGCCGGCAGGCCGTTCAGGCGGGCGCGCAGGATCGCCTCGTTGTCGGCGCCGGTGCGGCGCGACGGGGTGACCATCAGCCCGGCCCCCTTGCCGCGGGCCAGCTCCGACAGCTTCTCCGCGACGTCGCCCATGATGGTCGGGGTCAGGGCGTAGACGCCGTTGGTGCCGCCGATCAGAACGGCGACGCGCGGGTGCGGCAGGTCGGCGAGCCGCGGGGCGTGGCGCTGCGCCGCCTCGGCCAGCAGCTTGGGCGTCACACGGTGCAGGGCGCCGCGGGTGGCCATGACGTTGGGGCCGCGCAGCCGGTCGTGGCGGGGCACCACGACGAGGCCGAAATGGCGCGGGTTGATCTGGGGGTCCTGGATGTAGACGGTGAAGGTCCGGCCGCGCGACTGCTTGCTGGCGGCCAGCAGCGGCGCGATGGCCTGACGCCCCGACCCGATCATCAGGTCGGGCCAGGGCGCGCGGATGGGATCGCCCTCCGGCCCGGCGGCGAAGCGGTTGCCCAGCCGCAGGAACGGGCTGAGCTGGCGCCACGGGCTGCGCAGCCGCACCCGCTTCACGGCGGGGGTGAGGCCCAGCGCCTCGGCGAGGCCGATGCACTGGTTTTCCATGCCGGGCTTGCCGTCCGAGACGACCCAACAGGTGAGGGAACCGGGAAGGGAGGACTGCATCGTCACACGAATGGTTTTGAGGGTGCGGCGGGTTGTCGCGCCCAGGTGGGCGTCGGAGCTGGATACATCGATAGAAAGTTTTTCCACCGACGCCGATACGGGTTTCTTGCTTGGCGTGGATGGCTGCGCCGTGTAATATCCTTTCTTCAAATCACCCCCGGAGCGACCGAGCAAACCATGCGGCGGGTCAAACTCGACCGAATTGACCGGCGGATTTTGCGCGACCTGCAAAATGACGGCCGGATGACCAACGTAGAACTCGCGAGGCGTGCCGGCATCTCTGCCCCTCCGTGTTTGCGGCGTGTCCGCGCCTTGGAAGAGGCGGGCTTCATCCGCGGCTATCACGCCGACATCAATCCCGACGCGCTCGGGTTCGGTGTCACCGTGTTCGCCCAGGTCGGCCTGTCCAGCCAAGCTGAAGTGGACCTAAAGAAATTCGAGGAACTCGTCAACTCCTGGCCCATGGTGCGTGAATGCAACATGCTGGCGGGCGAGTATGATTTCCTGCTGAAGATCGTTGCGGAGGACTGGGACGACTACCAGCGCTTCCTGACCACGAAGCTGACGGCGGCGCCCAACGTGGCGCACGTCAAGTCGGCCCTGTCGATCCGCACGTCGAAGCACACGCCCGGTGTGCCGATCGATGTGGACTCGCCGGACATCCCCGACTCGCTGGAGGATGACGACGAGGAGGACGAGGGCGAGTCCTCGACCCGTCTGGCGCGCCGCTGACGCGGCGCCGCACCGACGCGAAGCCTTTTCCGAACAGCCGGCACCGCACCCCGTGCAAGGGATGTGGTGCCGGCTGTTCGCGTTTCGGGGATGGGCGTCACCGCGCAATCTTGTGACGCCGAGCGTTTCCAAAAATGGATTCCAGCCCGTCTTCGCACGTGCGATGCTTCCACAGGGCGAAGGTGCTAAACTTGCGCGCAACCGACTTCGCCGATTTTGCCCGTGACCGGGAGACGATGATGGCCTCACCCCGCCGCCGTGCCCTTCCGCCGCGCCTGTTGCTGCCGACGCTGGCGTTCGCCGCCGCTCTGGCCCTGCCGACCCTGCTCGCCTCCCCGCCGGCTGTGGCGGCCACGCCGGGCGTCCATGCGGAGGAGATCGTCCGTTTCCCCTCGCTCGACGCCGACCTGACCAGCGGCGCCCCGACGCCGCTGACCGGGCGTTTCCTGCGTCCCAAGGCCGAGGGGCCCTACGCCACGGTCGTCCTGCTGCATGGCTGCAGCGGCCTTTACGCCAAGACCGGGCGGGTGGCGGCCCGGCACATCGACTGGGCGCTGACGCTGCGCGAACAGGGCTACGCGGTGCTGATGGTGGACAGTTTCGGCCCGCGCGGCGTGGCGGAGGTCTGCACGGTCAAGGACCGCCCCGTCCGGGCGACCGAGGAGCGCAAGCGCGACGCCTGGGCGGCGCTGGCCTATCTGCGCGCGCGCAGCGACGTGGACAGCGAGCGGATCGCCCTGATGGGCTGGTCGCAGGGGGCGGGCACGGTGCTGGCCGCCTATGGGCCGGGCGGACAGGGGAACGGCTTCCGCGCCGCCATCGCCTTCTATCCCGGTTGCCGGACGCCGCTGGGCGACGCCGACTGGCAGCCGGAGGGCCCGCTGCTGATGTTGCTGGGCGGCAAGGACGAGTGGACCCCGGCGGAGCGTTGCCTGGAGCTGGCGAGCCGCGAGCCGGTGAAGGAGCGCACCGAGGTCGTGGTCTACCCCGACGCCCATCACGGCTTCGACTCTCCCCATGCGCCGCTGCGCAAGCGCCACAATCTGGCGACCGCCCCGGCGGGCGAGGCGACGGTCGGCACCGACGAGTCCGCCCGCAAGGACGCCATCGAGCGGGTCAGCGCCTTCCTGGCGGAGCGGCTGCGGGGCTAGCAGACCGTTCCAAGGATGAAAGCGAAACGCCCCGCACCGGTTGCCGGTGCGGGGCGTTTCGTTTCGCGGTCGGTGGCGGGGCGGTGTCTTGCGAACCGGCCCCTGAATCTTGAACCGGCGCTTACTTGAAGGCGACGGTGACGATCTCGTAGACCTTGGAGCCGCCGGGGGTGGAGACCTCCACGCTGTCGCCGACCGACTTGTTGATCAGAGCGCGGGCCAGCGGCGCCTGGATGGACAGCATGCCGTTCTTGATGTCGCTCTCGTCCTGGCCGACGATCTGGTAGGTGATCTCCTCGTCGGTGTCCTCGTCCGCGAGCGTGACGGTGGCGCCGAACTTCACCGAACTGCCGGACAGCTTCGTCGGGTCGATGACCTCGGCGCGGCTGATCTTGTCCTCCAACTCCGCGACGCGGCCCTCGATGAAGCTCTGGCGTTCACGCGCGGCGGTGTATTCGGCGTTTTCCGACAGGTCCCCATGCTCACGCGCCTCGGCGATCGCCTTGATGACGTTGGGCCGTTCGACAGTCTTGAGGTGCTTCAACTCCTCTTGCAGGCGGTTGTATCCCGCCGCAGTCATTGGAACTTTTTCCATCGTTCAATCCATCACCATGCCGACGCAGCGCCCTGGGAAAGCTACGGCGCGGCGGAGGAGGTCCGCCGCGCCGTAAACCGTCCTAATAGGAACCGCTAAGGTACGACTGCAGCGGCGCGACTTCAAGGCTGCCGTTCCGGAGTGCGGCAATCGCTTCCACCGCCGCGCGTGCACCGGCCATGGTGGTGTAATAAGGCAGGTTGTAGGTCAGCGCCGTGCGCCGCAGGCTGAAGCTGTCGGACAGGGCCTGCGCGCCGTCCGTGGTGTTGATGACCAGATGCACCTCGCCGTTGATCATCGCGTCGACGATGTGCGGCTGGCCTTCCACCACCTTGTTGATCGACTCCGCCGGGACGCCGGCCTGGCGCAGCGCCGCCGCGGTGCCGGTGGTCGCCAGGACGCGGAAGCCCATGGCGTGCAGCTTCTGCCCGATCTGCACGGCCGACGGCTTGTCGCGCTCCTTCACCGAGATGAAGACCGTGCCCTGGACCGGCAGGGTGACGCCGGCGCCGAGCTGCGACTTGGCGAAGGCCAGCGCGAAGTTGTGGTCGAGGCCCATCACCTCGCCCGTCGACTTCATCTCCGGGCCGAGCACGATGTCGACGCCGGGGAAGCGGGCGAAGGGGAACACGGCCTCCTTCACGGCGGTGTGCGGCGGGGTCGGGCCGTTCAGCGTGAAGTCGGCCAGCTTCTCGCCGGCCATGACGCGCGCGGCGACCTTGGCGATGGCGGTGCCGGTGGCCTTGGCGACGAAGGGCACCGTGCGGCTGGCGCGCGGGTTGACCTCCAGGATGTAGACCGTGCCGTCCTTCACCGCGAACTGGACGTTCATCAGCCCGACGACGTGCAGGGCACGGGCCAGCGCCTCGCCCTGGCGGCCGATCTCGGCGATGGTCTCGGCGGGCAGCGAGTAGGGCGGGAGCGCACAGGCCGAGTCGCCGGAATGGATGCCGGCCTCCTCGATGTGCTCCATGATGCCGGCGATGTAGACCTGGCCGGTGGCGTCGGCCACCACGTCCACGTCCACCTCGATGGCGTCCTGCAGGTAGCTGTCGATCAGCACCGGGTTCTTGCCCGACACCTTCACGGCGTTGCCCATGTAGCGCTTGAGCCCGGCCATGTCGTGGACGATCTCCATCGCGCGGCCGCCCAGCACGTAGGACGGACGGATGACGACGGGGAAGCCGATCCGCGCGGCAACCGTCTCCGCCTCCTCCAGCGACCGGGCGAGGCCGTTGGCCGGCTGCAGCAGGTCGAGCTGGTGCAGCAGTTTCTGGAAGCGCTCGCGGTCCTCGGCGAGGTCGATGGCGTCCGGCGAGGTGCCGAGGATCGGGATGCCGGCCTTCTCCAACGCGTCGGCCAGCTTCAGCGGGGTCTGGCCGCCGAACTGCACGATGCAGCCGAGAACCGTGCCGTTGCGCTGCTCGACGCGGACCAGCTCAATCACGTCCTCGGCGGTCAGCGGCTCGAAATACAGGCGGTCGGCGGTGTCGTAGTCGGTGGACACCGTCTCCGGGTTGCAGTTGACCATGATGGTCTCGATGCCGGCCTCGCGCAGCGCGTAGACGGCGTGGACGCAGCAATAGTCGAACTCGATGCCCTGGCCGATGCGGTTCGGCCCGCCGCCCAGGATGACCACCTTCCGCTGAGCGGTCGGGTCCGATTCGCACTCGGCGGCACCCGTGCCGTCGGTCTCGTAGGTCGAGTACATGTAGGGCGTGCGCGAGGCGAACTCGGCGGCGCAGGTGTCGATGCGCTTGAAGACCGGCGTGACCCCGGCGGCGCGGCGGGCCTCGGCGACCTCACTCTCGCTTTTGCCGGCCAGCTCGGCCAGACGGGCGTCGGAGAAGCCCATCTGCTTCAGCGCCTGCCAGCCGGCCTTGTCGGTCGGCAGGCCGCCGCTGCGGATCGCCTGCTCGCGGTCCACGATGGCCTTGATCTGCTCCAGGAACCACGGGTCGTACTTGGAGACCTGCTGGACCTCGGCGACGGTGAAGCCGTGGCGGAAGGCCTGGGCGATGACCAGCAGGCGGTCCGGCGTCGGCCGGGCCAGCGCGCCGCGGATGGCCGAGGCGTCCGGCGTGTCGCTGTCGCCGATGCGCACCTCGTTGAAGCCGGTCAGGCCGGTCTCCATGGAGCGCAGCGCCTTCTGCACCGACTCCTGGAAGGTGCGGCCGATCGACATGGCCTCGCCCACCGACTTCATCGAGGTGGTCAGCAGCGGCTCCGTGCCGGCGAACTTCTCGAAGGTGAAGCGCGGCATCTTGGTGACGACGTAGTCGATCGTCGGCTCGAAGCTGGCCGGGGTGGTGCCGGTGATGTCGTTGGTCAGCTCGTCCAGCGTGTAGCCGATGGCCAGCTTCGCGGCGATCTTGGCGATCGGGAAGCCGGTGGCCTTCGAGGCCAGCGCGGAGGAGCGCGACACGCGCGGGTTCATCTCGATGACGATCAGGCGGCCGTCCGCCGGGTTCACCGCGAACTGGACGTTGGAACCGCCGGTCTCCACCCCGATCTCGCGCAGCACCGCGATCGAGGCGTTGCGCATGATCTGGTATTCCTTGTCCGTCAGCGTCAGCGACGGGGCGACGGTGATCGAATCGCCGGTGTGGACGCCCATCGGGTCGATGTTCTCGATGGCGCAGACGATGATGCAGTTGTCCGCCTTGTCGCGGACGACCTCCATCTCGTACTCCTTCCAGCCCAGCACCGACTCCTCGATCAGCACCTCGCCGACCGGGCTGGCGCGCAGGCCGCCGCGCACGATGTCCTCGAACTCCTGACGGTTGTAGGCGATGCCGCCGCCGGTGCCGGCCAGCGTGAAGCTGGGGCGGATGATCGCGGGCAGGCCGACGAACTCCAGCGCCTCGGTCGCCTCCTGCATGTTGCGCACGAGGCGCGAGCGCGGCGATTCCAGGCCCAGCTTGTCCATGGCGTCGCGGAACAGGATGCGGTCCTCGGCCTTGGCGATGACGTCGCGCTTGGCGCCGATCATCTCCACGCCGAGCCGTTCGAGGGTCCCGTCGTCGGACAGGGCCATGGCGGTGTTCAGCGCGGTCTGGCCGCCCATGGTCGGCAGCAGGGCGTCGGGGCGCTCCTTCTCCAGGATCTTCGCCACCACGGCCGGGGTGATCGGCTCGATGTAGGTGGCGTCGGCCAGACCCGGATCGGTCATGATGGTGGCCGGGTTGGAGTTCACCAGGATGACGCGGAAGCCTTCCTCGCGCAGCGCCTTGCACGCCTGGACGCCGGAGTAATCGAACTCGCAAGCCTGGCCGATGACGATCGGCCCCGCGCCGATGATGCAGATGGATTTGATATCAGTGCGCTTGGGCATGGGTCCGCTTCTCGACGTTCGTGCAGCAAAAGCCCCC
This sequence comes from Azospirillum brasilense, assembly GCF_007827815.1. Taxonomy (GTDB): domain Bacteria; phylum Pseudomonadota; class Alphaproteobacteria; order Azospirillales; family Azospirillaceae; genus Azospirillum; species Azospirillum brasilense_C. The sequence continues at coordinate 186,927 of NZ_VITH01000004.1, read as the reverse complement.
TCGCGCCATTGGCCCCTTTCGGGGCGCGGGTGTGAGAGGGCACGGATCAATATGTCGTTGCGAGGCCCCTTTATAGGGAACAAGGCGGCGCGGGGGAAGGGGTGGGATGATGCGCGGGCCACATGTCTGAAACATCGCCAGCGGGCGGCGAGGCAAGGCTTGAACCCGCGCCGAAAGGGCGTCATCAATCGGGGTGCGCCGGAAACCCGGCGTGTTCCGAATTCGTCCAGCGGGAGAAGCCCGCACACCTGATCCTGATCGCCGCCGGAGTTCGCGCCCAACGATGACCCACGCTTTCGCCAAGGACAGCCGCGCCTGCGCCGCCTGCGTTTCGTGGGGGGGCGACCGCGCCCTGTCGGACGACAACACGCTCGTCCACGTCGACCGCTACAGCGCGGAGGGGGAGTGCCGGACGGCGACCAGCCAGGATTACCGGAAGGTCACGCGCTCCTACCACACCTGCGCGACCTGGGCGCCGCTGCCGATGCTGAAGAAGCACGGCGGCCGGCCGGAGCGCCAGCCGGTCTTCGCCAGCCGCCCGGCGCCCGCCCTTGCCGCCGTCACGCCGGTGCCCGAGGCCGTGGCGGCCGCGCCGGTGCGCGTGGTTGCCACCGCCGCCCCAGCCGTTCCGCCGCCGCCCCCCGCGCCGCCGGTCTGCCGGTCGGAGCCGCTGGACCTCGACCAGATCCCGCAGATCGCCAGCCTGCTCTACGTCCACTGGCGCCGCGTCCTCCGTGGGCGTCCGATGCCGGAGGCGCATGACATCGACACCGCCCAGATCCGCGAATGCGTGCCGCGCCTGTGCCTGATGGAACCGCTGCGCGGCGGCGAGGACTTCCTCTACCGGGCTTGTGGACGGGCGGTGCAGCGGCGGATCGGGCAGCGCGCGGTGCCGCGCCCGGTCAGCGACTGCCACCCCGCCGAGGCGGCGGCGCGCTTCAACGCCGACCTGCGCGCCTGCCTGGAGACGGGGGAGCCGCGCGGTCTTCTGGTGCGCGACGACCCGATGCTGCCGGGCGCGCGTTTCGTCGAACTGCTGCTGCCGCTGTCCGACGAGGACGGCCGCCCGGCCCGCGTGCTGGCTTTCCGGCACGTGCCGGGGGGCTGACGGGAGGCGGCGGTGCCCTGGAGCGCCCAGCCCCCGCCGGAATCTCCGATGCCGTCGCCCGGCGACGGCAAGCCGGCCGGCGGCGCCGACATGGTGGGGGTTTGGCCCTCCGCCGTGTGGATCGTTGTCGGCACGCTCTTCTATCTGGAGAACCCGCAGAGCTTCGCCGGCTGGAAGGGCGCGCTCTATTACGTGGTCGGCACCGCCGCCGTGGCGCTGGTGATCGGGCTGGTCAGCCTGAACCTGCGCCGCGCCATCGCCGGCATGCTGGCCGAGGTGTTTCCCCGCCGCGACCGCTTCACCGACCTCGTGAGCCTGATGCTGCGGCTGATGCTGGCGACCGCGGAGGGCATGCTGGTGGCCCTGCTCGCCCGCTGGACGCTCGGCGCGCTGGGGTAGGGCGCGCTGGGTAGGGTGATCCTTCGCTAACCAATCGGCGCTACACTGGGCGTCCCGGGACCGCTCGTTCCGGGGAGGGAGCGTCATGCAGAACCTGTCCGCCTACTGGTCACCGGCTGAGCTGGCCGTCAACGGCGTCATCCTGCTGCATCTGGTCGGGGCGCTGGGGCTCGGCATCCTGATGGGGTACGAGCGCTCCTTCCACGGGCGGGCGGCGGGGATGCGCACCTACGCGCTGGTCTGCCTCGCCTCGACGGCGCTGACCGTGGTCAACGCCTATCCGGGGCTGTGGTACGGTGGCATCGGGAGCGGAAACGGCGGGGGCGGCGACCCGACGCGGGTTGTCCAGGGCATCGTGACCGGCATCGGCTTTCTCGGCGCCGGGGTCATCATGCGGGAGGGCTTCTCCATCCGCGGCCTGTCCACCGCGGCGTCGATCTGGACGGCGGCGGCGATCGGGGTGACCATCGGGCTCGGCTTCTACGCCGCGGCCATCGGCGCGGCCTTCCTGGTCATCCTGGTGATGAGCGCCTTCCGCCGGCTGGAGGCGGTGCTGCCCCACCACACGGTGGTCCAGGTGATGCTGGTGTTCGAGCGCGATCAGGCGCCCCCGGCGGAGGTGCTCCGCGTCAAGGCGCTGGAGCACGGCTACGAGATCGTGTCCTGGGCCTTCCACCTGCGCAACGGCAGCGGTCACCTGGAGTATCAGCTCACGCTCCAGGCCAACGGCACGCCGGACCCGATGGAGCTGATCGACAAGCTGGCCCGCACCAGCCGGGTGGTGGAGTTCCGCCTGTCGCCGTCGCGCATGTGAGAGACCGGCGGGGCTACTTGTCCAGCAGGAAATAGGCGAGGTCGATGCTGGGCGCGGCCAGCCCGAACTGCGTCAGCAGGGTGTGCACCTGCCCGCGATGATGGGTCTGGTGGTTGAACACATGGGCCAGCACCGCGGAGAAGGGCATGGTGAAGGCCTGCCCGGCCAGCGAGTGGTAGTGGAGGTCGGTGGCGAAGCGGGCCTCCTCCTGCGCCGCCACGACGCGGATGAGGCGCTCGTCCTCCGCCTCGCGGGCGGCGCGCAGATCGTCGAAGCCGTCATAAAGGATCTCGTCGAGGGCGAAGGGCGTCGGCCCGTCCCCCTCGATGCGGCGCAGCCACACCCGGTCGGCCACCAGGATGTGGTTCAGCGTGCCCCGCACCGAGCGGAAGAAGGCGCTGCGGTCCTCGCGGTACTGGGCGTCCGACAGCTCGGCCGCCACCGCGTAGAGGCGGCGGTTGGCCCAGCGGTTGTAGCGCGCGAACCGTTCGAAATGCGCCCTCATCGCCCTCTCTCCCTTCCCTAGACCCCGGCGCGCTTGGCCGACAGGCCGGCGGGGGACAGCAGCACCTCGCGCTTGCCCTGGTGGTTGGCCTGGCCGACCACGCGCTCCGTCTCCATCCGCTCGACCAGACGGGCGGCGCGGTTGTAGCCGATCTGGAGCTGGCGCTGGATGAAGCTGACCGACACCTTGCCCTCGCGCACCACCAAGTTGACGGCCTGCATGTAGAGGTCGTCGCCGGAGTTGCTGCCGCCGCTCTCGTCGTCCTCGTCGGCGACCGCCTCATCCTCTTCCTCGGTGATGGCGGTGACGTAGTTGGGGGCGCCCTGCGACTTGATGAACTGCACGATCTCCTCGACCTCCGAATCGGAGACGAAGGGGCCGTGGACGCGGGTGATGCGGCCGCCGCCGGCCATGTAGAGCATGTCGCCCTGGCCGAGGAGCTGCTCCGCCCCGGCTTCGCCGAGAATGGTGCGGCTGTCGATCTTGGAGGTGACCTGGAAGCTGATGCGGGTCGGGAAGTTGGCCTTGATGGTGCCGGTGATGACGTCCACCGACGGGCGCTGCGTCGCCATGATCAGGTGGATGCCGGCGGCCCGCGCCATCTGGGCGAGCCGCTGGATCGCCGCCTCGATCTCCTTGCCGGCGACCAGCATCAGGTCGGCCATCTCGTCGACAATCACGACGATGTAGGGGAGCGGCGTCGGCTCCTGCGGGGTCAGGTCGAAGACGGTCTCGGCCTCGCCGGGCACATGGCGGCGGGGCATCGGCTCGCCGTTGGCGATCATCTCGGCGATGCGGGCGTTGTAGCCCTCGATGTTGCGCACGCCGAGCTTGGACATCGCCTCGTAGCGGCTCTCCATCTCGCGCACGGCCCAGCGCAGCGCGATCACCGCCTTCTTCGGGTCGGTGACGACCGGGGTCAGCAGATGCGGGATGCCGTCATACACCGACAGCTCCAGCATCTTCGGGTCCACCATGATGAAGCGGCAGCGCTCCGGCGGCAGCCGGTAGAGCAGCGACAGGATCATCGTGTTGATGGCGACCGACTTGCCCGACCCGGTGGTGCCGGCGACCAGCAGGTGCGGCATGCGGGCGAGGTCGGCGACCACCGGTTCCCCGCTGATGTCCTTGCCGAGCGCGATGGCGAGATGGGCCTGCGATTCGGCGAAGGCCGCGTGGTCGAACATCTCGCGCAGATAGACCATCTCGCGCACCGGATTCGGCAGCTCGACGCCGATCACGCTGCGGCCCGGCACGATGGCGATGCGGGCGGTGACCACGCTCATGGAACGGGCGATGTCGTCGGTCAGGTTGATGACCGTCGCCGACTTGGTGCCCGGCGCCGGCTCGAACTCGTAGAGCGTGACGACGGGGCCGGGGCGCACGTCCATGATCTCGCCGCGGACGCGGAAGTTCCGCAGCACCGTCTCCAGCATCCGCGCGTTGCGGGCCAGGACCGTCTCGTCATGCTGCTGCGGCGGGCGCGGCGGCGGGTTCTGGAGGAGCGTGGTGCCGGGCAGCGCGTAGGGGTCGTCTTCCCCGGTGGGCTCGCCGACGGGTTCGCCGAAGGATTCGCCATCCTCGTCCGCGTCCCCGTCCGCGTCGTCCAGCGCGACGGCGTCGTCGGTGTATTCGTCCGCCTCGTCCTCATCGGCGAGGGCGTCCTCCGCCGCCTCGTCAGGCTCCGCCTCCTCGGGCAGGTCCTCGGCGTCGGGAATAAGGACGTCCTCGACCTCCGCCGGCGCGTCCACGGCCGCATCCGACACCAGGACCGGGGCCGCCTCCGCGGGGCGCGCCTCATAGGCCCATTCGACGCCGGACAGGAAGGCGAAGCCGGCGACCACCGCCAGCGCCTCGTCGCCGAGGTTGGTCGAATAGACCGTGCCGGCCCGCGGGGTTCCGGGCAGCACCTCCACATCCCACAGCAACCGCCCGTCCGGGCGCGCGTTGGGAATCAGGTTGAAGGGGCGGCCGTTCAGCGCGCACCACAGATTGAACTCGTCGGCGGTGACGACTCCCGACTGGGTCGCGGGCGCGGTCAGGTGGGGCGTGCGCGGCGTCATGCCGGGGCTCCCGGTTTCTGTTCGGTGGAGAAGGACTCGCCGTCTTCGGCATCGTCGTGGGTGTCGTCGGTCTCGGTCTCGGCGTCCGCGATCCCGTCCGTTTCGGCGTCTTCGTCCGCAAGAGCCTCGGGGGCGGGGGCCGCCGTGCCGTCCGCATCCGGTTCATCGTCATCCAGCGCGTCGACGTCCAGCTCGGCCTCGTCATCCGTCTCCTCGTTCGCCGCGGCGGGAATGAGCGCGGCGCAGGGCGGTTCGTCCGGCGGCTGTTCGTAGGCGGCGACCAGGATCTTGTCGATGGTCTCGCCGTCGCTGGACATCGGCAGGGCCAGCCGCTCCCAGGTCCGCATGACGCCGCTGAAGTCGGCGGTGTAGACGCGGGCGACCGGCAGCCGTTCGCGCAGGAGCGAGGCGTATTCGGGGCGCAGGATGGCCCGCTGCTCCTCCGGAAGATCGTCCAGCGTGGCGCCCAGGCGCGAATGCCCGAACGCGGCGGCGAGCGACTGGCCATAATAGGAATAAACGAAGTCGTCGTCGCCGATGACTTCGAAAATCACAATATTATCCTTCCACGGCCGCAGGTCTGCCGGGGCGATGCTGCTGGACACCGGCGGCCTTCCGCCGATGCATTTGGTGAGCCAGAAGTCAAGCAGGCCGCTCAGGTGCGGCGTCGCCAGCTCGGTTCTTTCCTTGATCATGGATTGGGCGCGGAATGTCTCGGGCGGCGCCCCGCGGGGCTACCCCCTGGAGCTTTCATGGACCGCCGGAACCATACCCGGAAGGGGCGGGCAGGCGCAACCGCAAGGGCGACGTTGCCCAAGGGCCGGGCATGGATTCCCGGGCGGGTGTGTCCGTGGCTCCCGTCCGGTCCCGCGCGGGCGCGCCGGACGGCAAAACCTTGAAGCAAAGGGTCTTTTCACGATCAATCGATAATTCATATTCGAAGCATATCCGAAGGAATCACACGCTTATGTGCAAAACAATAATAATAAATGATCATGCATGATAATGATCCATCATGCAGTTGTACTCTTTATAAAAAAGACTCTTAGCAGTTGATTGCTTTCTGTTGTGGTGATACAAGATGTTTGTCGCGATTGAAGTGCTGATGTTTGAACACAAAATAAAGGAGGAAACTGTGACGACATTTCTTGATCTGCAAAATGGCTTCTACAACGGGCTCTGCCAGGGCCTCGGCCTGTCGCCGAGCTCGTTCCAAATTCTGCAGCCGTCGCCGCCGCTTGTGGCCAACAACAACACGCTGTTGTGGGATTACTTCAACAACATCCCGCCGCAGTCGCTGACGCAGAACTACATCGCGAGCGGCGGCAACCAGTTTTTCTCCAACTACAAGGGCATCATCAGTTCGCTGGTCGCACCGCCGAACACCTTCGAGGCGGACATCGGGCCGGACAACTACAAGGCCTGGAAGAGCTACATCGCCGGCATCGTGCCCACGCCGGCGGCCAACCAGCTCCCCAGCACCTTCTTCCAGTGGGGCATGATCAACGCGCCGACCGTGGCGAACATCGGTGCGCAGGACCTGTCGGCGATGCTGCTCGAGACCGTCAGCGCCGCCAGCCTGGCGCTGATGCCCTACACCAGCGTGCCCTTCCAGACGCCGCCGGCCCCGCCGCCGGATTGGAACGCCGGCTATGCGGTGCTTGCCCAGCAGCTGTCGCAGGCGCCGTCCCGCTCGTTCACCTTCTCCAGCTCGACCATGAACAGCAACGTGTCGAGCAGCTGGTCGAAGGGCGGCAATTCGGGCTTCTTCGGACTGTGGGGCGGCAGCAGCTCGACGTCCTCCCAGAGCACGAAGTTCGCCTCCAGCAACGTGCAGATCACCAAGGCGACCTTCCGGCACCTGCTGACCTTCGCCGCGTCGCCGGGCAACTGGTACAGCTCGTCGGCGATGGGGCTCGCCTATTCCAGCGCCGATACGCCGCCGTGGAGGACGGGGGCGCTGCCCAGCTGGAAGACGGTGTTCGATCCGTCCACGGGAACGACCACCCGGTTCATGGTCAACCTGATCGTGGCCGACACGATGTACATCGAGGTCACGTCGGACGCCAAGTTCGACGCCAACGACCAGAGCGTCATCAACAACAACAAGTCGTCCGGCCTGTGGCCCTTCTACACCAGCGGGTCGGGCAGCGGCTCCTCGACCTCGGTGTCCTTCAACCAGAACGGCAACATGACCGTCACCATCACCAGCGATCCCGGCGTTCCGATCGTCCTGGGCGGCAACGTCCTGCCGGTCCAGACCTATCTGGGCCATTCGACCGCCGCCCTGAAGTCCGTGTCGCACAAGGCGCCGGCCATGGCCTGAGGGCCGGGGCCGCCGCCCGCTGAAACCGCGGCGAGTGGGGGCCGGCCGTACCCGCGGCCGGTCCCCTTCGCTTCATGACGCTCCGGACGGAAATCGGGAGAACGCGATGTTACGCCAACACGAAGCCGCTGCGGTCACGCCGGGCGGCATGGAAGGGCTTCAGAACCGCTGGTACAATGCCGTCGTCCGATCGCTCAATCTCACGTCCGCCGCGTTCCAACTCCTTCAGCCGTCCTTCGTCGTGCCCCAGACGAATCTGGGGCTGTGGCGTTACGGCCAGGAGATTCCGCAGCGTTCCCTTACGGCGAACGCCTACGACATGAGCCTGGACCGCTTTTTCGACATCTACGCGGCGGTCGTCGGCCAACTGAACTTTCCCGAGTCCTGCTTCAGGGCGGACATCGGCGACGACACCTACGAGGCGTGGACCGCTTATCTTGCGACGCTCCACCCCCAGCCGTCCGCCCAGCAACTGCCATCGCTGTTCCTGGTCTGGGCGATGATCAACGCGCCGACGGTCGCCAACGTGGGGCAGCAGGATCTGGCGGAGATCGCCCTGATCGGCTCGGCCCAGGCGGCGCTGGAGCCGTATGCCGGACCGGACGGGCAGCCTGCGGAGTTCGGGGGAAGCTACGCGCAGCTGATCCAGAGCCTGGCCCATGGCATCACCACATCCTTCAGCTTCGACAGCAGGACGGCCAGCGGCGATGTGTCCGGCTCCTGGACCGGCGGCGTCGACACCGTCAGCGACGGGTTGTGGAGCGGCGCGGTTCCGGGCAACCGCCAAAGCCTGCTGTTCTCGCGCAGCCACGTGCAGGCGTCGGTCGGCGTGTCGGGGCTGGTCACCTGGCCGCTCACGCCGGGCCCCTGGTACGATTCCTCGATCTTCGCGACCGCCTACGCCGATCCGGCCACGCCGCCCTGGCCCGACCCGGCCCAACCCGCCTGGGACGCGGTGTTCGGCGCCGACGGCAGCCTGCCGCGGGTCATGGCGTCGCTGGCGGTGGCGAAGGGGATCGACGTGACCGTCACCTCGGACGCGGTTTATTCGCCCCTGGACCAGGCCATCATCGAAACCTTCGCCCCGCTCGGCCTCTGGCCCTTCTACCTGCCGAGCGGCATGGCGCAGACCACGGTCAGTTTCGGACCATCCTCGGGCATGACCATCCGGACCGTCTCGGCGCCGGGAACTCCGGTCGTTCTGGGCGGCAACGTTCAGGCCATCGGCGCCTTCCTGGGAGTCGGGGCGGGGTAGGCGTCCGACCAGCGGGCGCCCCGTCCCCTCTCACCCCGTGCCGGTCACCCGACGCAGCTCACCCCGGTGCCGCCCAGCCCGCAATAGCCTGCGGGATTCTTGGACAGATACTGCTGGTGGTAGTCCTCGGCGTAGTAGAAGGGCGGGGCCTCGCGCAGCTCCGTCGTCACCGGGCCGAAGCCGGCCTGCTGCAGGCGGGCCTGATAGGACTCGCGGCTGGCCTCGGCGGCGGCGCGCTGGGCCTCGCTGTGGGTGTAGATGGCCGAGCGGTACTGGGTGCCGACGTCGTTGCCCTGGCGCATACCCTGGGTCGGGTCGTGCGCTTCCCAGAAGACGCGCAGCAGCTCCTCGAACCCGACCTTGGCCGGGTCGTAGACGACGCGCACCACCTCGGTGTGGCCGGTGCGGCCGGAGCAGACCTCCTCATAGGTCGGGTTGGGGGTGTGGCCGCCCTGATAGCCGACCATGGTCGTCCAGACGCCCGGCACCTTCCAGAACTTGCGCTCCGCCCCCCAGAAACAGCCGAGCCCGACGTCGACGACCTCCAGACCCTCCGGATAGGGCGGGGTCAACGGGTTGCCGTTGACGTGGTGGCGCGGCGGCACGGGAACCGGCGTGTCGCGCCCGGGCAGGGCCTCCGCCGCGCTGGGCAGCGCCAGGGGCTTGCGCATGAACATTCCGAGCATCTCGGCCTCTCCGATGGCGTAGGAATTGGGGATGGGGACTTGGGGATTATGTCGGGTCGCCCCGCCCCGGAGGCAAGTTGCCGCCTTTGCAAGGGAGCCTTCCGCGGCCCCGCCTGTTTACCCTTCGGAATGTTCAGTCCAAGGTGGAACCGCGGGAGAATACGATGACGATCGACGACGCCACCCTCCAGCGCCTGATCGACAAGGGGCGCAAGCACGGCAACCGGCTCGGCATCGAGCAGCTCGGCCAGGACGTGCCGGTGGAGACGATGACCCCGGAGGAGGTCGCCGTCGTGGTGGAGCGGCTGGAGGCCGCGGGCATCGACGTGGAGCTGACCGACGAGCGGCTGAAGCGACCGCGCGGCGGCGGAGATTATGAGCGCGGGGCCGGCGTGGTCACCATCGCCAGCCCGGCGGCGCCCGCGGTGTCAGCCCCCGGCGCCCGCCCGTCCGAACATGGCTGGGCCGACGAGGGGCTGGGCCACGCCCACGGCGCGCATCACGGCTCCCGTCGGGCGCCGACCTGGGACCGCGACGGGGTGGACATGCTGCCCATCGTCTCGGTCCTGGTGGTGGCGCTGGTGCTGATCATCGCCCTGGGCGGCTGACCCGCCAAACCGTCAGCCCGGCTTGGCCAGCGCGTGGATGAGGATCGCCGCGGTCGCCGCGACGTTCAGCGACTGGATGCGGCCGGTGCCGGGCAGGGTCAGGATGTCCTCGCAGGCGGCGAGGGTGGCGGGCGGAAGCCCGTCCTCCTCGTTGCCCAGCACGACGGCGGCAGGCCGGTCCCCGGTGGCGAGGGCCGCCGGGTCGGTGACCACCGCCCGGCCGCGGCCCAGCGCCGTCCCGGCCACCCGGTGGGACTCGCGCAGCCGCTTCAGGACCGCCGGCAGGTTGGCCGCCCGGTACAGTTCCACCCACTCGAAGCCGCCTTCGGCGACGCGGTAGGCGGACTCCGACGGCAGGGCCTGTCCGGGATGGTCCGAGACCACGACGCGCCGCAGGCCGAAGAAGGCGGCGGTGCGCAGGATGGCGCCCAGATTGTGCGGGTTGCCGACCCCGTCGAGGATCAGCAGCGGCTGCCCGTCCGCCGCCCAGCGCTTCGCCGCCTCCACGTCGAAGGCCGGCACCGGGCGCGGCGCGATCAGCGCGACCACCCCGCCGTGCAGCACCGTTCCGGCGACCTTGGCCAGCTCGTCGGCCTCCACCATGCGGTAGGGCCGGCGCGCCGCCGCCATCGCCTTGCAGAAGTCGCCGGTCTTCGCCTTCAGCCGCTCCTCGAAGAACAGCCGCTCCACCCGCGCCGCGTCGTGGGCGAACAGGGCGGAGACGGCGGACAGGCCGGCGACGCGGAACAGCTTGCCCACTTCCCGGCCCGGCTCCTCGCGTGGCCCGTCCCGGCGCGGATCCTTGCCGGCGTGGGGAGGACCCGGACGCGGGGAGCGGGCAGGGGAGGGGACGGGCGGACGGCCGCGCGGGGTCGTCGGCTTCGGCATGATGGACTCGGGGGCTTGGGGGAACGGGCCGGCATTCTGGACCAACCCGTTCCCGAACTCAAAGCCCTCAGTGGTTTCCGTTCTTGCTCCGCGCGTAGCCGGCGTAGGCCGCAGCGGCGGCGGCCGCGACCCCGGCGACGAGCAGCGGCGACACCCAGCCGGGCGGCGGGGTGCGGAAGCCGCCGGTGACGCCGCGGCCGCGCTCCACCGGGCTGAACAGGTTCCCGTCGCTCGGCGCGGCGGGCGGGGTCCGGCTGAAATGGCGGTGGGCGCCGTGGCCGGCGATCTTCTCCATCAGGCGCGGCGCCACCGCGTGCCCCAGCCGGGTCAGCGGCGTCATCGCCCCGACCATCGCCTGGGCGCGCGGGCGCAGGGCGAGGGACAGCACGGTGTCCGCCACATCCTGAGGGTCGTCGTAGAAGGGGCTTTCCGCGTCCAGCTGGTGGCCGGTGTAGTTGGCGCCGTGCGACATGCCCGGCGTGTCGGTGAAGAACGGGTAGACGCCGCAGACATGGACGCCCGGCGCGTCGACCAGCTCCGCCCGCAGGCTTTCCAGAAGCCCCTCCAGCCCGAACTTGCTGGCGGCGTAGGCGGCGGCGTAGGGGGCGGGCGCCCAGGCCCCGACCGACACGGTGTTGATGAGCACCCCATGGCCTTGCCGGCGGAACAGCGGCAGCACGGCGTGGGCGGCGTACAAGGGGCCGAACAGGTTGGTCTCGACGACGCGGCGGTGCGCCTCCAGCGGCGTGTCCTCGAACCGCCCGACGGCGCCGACCCCGGCGTTGCTCACCCAGACATCGATGCCGCCGTACAGCTGCATTGCCCGGTTGGCCAGCCGGAGCACCGCCTGGGCGTCGGTGACGTCGGTGGGCACCACCTCGGCCTCGCCGCCCAGCTCCCGGCATTCCTCGGCGACCTCGCCGAGCAGGGCCTCCCGCCGGGCGGCCAGCACCAGCCTGGCCCCCTCCCGCGCGAAGGTCAGGGCGGTGGCTCGCCCGATCCCGCTCGACGCTCCGGTCACGACCACCACGGCTCCGCGCACGCTGTCCATCCATCCTCTCCCGATCAATGCCTTCTGCGGCATCAACAGGACGGGACGGCGGGGCGTCGCGGTGCCGTGGCGACGGCGGGGCGGATCAGATCAGCTTGATCGCCAGGAAGCCGCCGATCAGCGCGACGGCGAAGGCGGTGGTGACCAGGGTCAGCCGCTTTTCAATGAAGGCGCGCACCGGCTCGCCGAACCAGTAGAGCAGGGCGGCGACCAGATAGAAGCGGATGGCCCGCGACAGGATCGAGGCGCCGATGAACACCCAGATGTTCAGCTTCGCCACACCCGCGGTGATGGTCAGCAGCTTGTAGGGGATGGGCGTCATGCCCTTGATGATGAGAATTTCCGCGCCGTATTCGACGAAGGTATGGCGCAGCGTCTCGAACTGGGCTTCCAGGTGGTAGAAGTCGATGACCGCCTTGCCGATGGCCTCGTACAGGAAGAAGCCGATCATGTAGCCGGCGACGCCGCCCACCACCGAGGCCAGCGTGCAGATCGTCGCGATCCGCCACGCGGCCTGCCGGTTGGCGAGCACCATCGGCACCATCAGGATGTCCGGCGGGATCGGGAAGAAGGAGCTTTCCGCGAAGGAAACCCCCGCCAGCCAAGTGGTGGCGTTCTTCGAGGCCGCCTTGGCCATCGTCCAGTCGTAAAGGCGCTTCAGCATGCCGGTCGCAGCCCGTGTTGTGCCGGTGAGGGAGCCCCTGTTTTAGCGGGGGACCGGGCCAGCGGCTACGACCAATTCGGGGCGGCCCCGGAAAGGCTACGCCATCGGCCTAGCGGGGCGCGGGCGTGCTCCCGGACTCGGCGGTGTCCGGTTCCGCCTTCTCGGGGTCGGCGCGCGCCACCGGATCGCAGTCGCCGTCGCGGGAACCGCCGGGATGGCCGCCCGGCATGCCGCGGTAGCGCGTGTCCGGGTTGGACCCGCCGCCGCCGCTCTGCTCGTCGCACAGCCGCCCGATGTCGGTCTTGCGGATGGGCTCCTTGGGCTCGCTGGTCGTCTGCCCGGTGTGGTCGTCGGTCATGGCCGGTCTCCGGCTGCGGTGTGGGAAACCGGGCAACAGGCCAGCGCCGCCGCGGTTCCCGTTCCGCCCAGCTTCCGCTCCACCGGCGCTCACTTCGTCGCGGATTCCAGATAGGCGATCAGGTCGGCCCGGTCCTCCGGCTTCGCCACCCCGGCGAAGGCCATGCGGCTGTCGGCGATGACCGCCTTCGGGTTGGCGAGATAGGGGTCGAGCGTCTTGGCGTCCCACGCGATGCCGGAGGCCTTCAGCCCCTCGGAGTAGTTGGCGTAGCTCTCCACGGTGCCGGCCTTGCGCCCGAACAGCCCGTGCAGCGTCGGGCCGACGCGGTTCTTGCCCGCCTCCACCGTGTGGCAGGCCTTGCACTGGCGGAACAGCTTCTCGCCGTTCGCCGGATCGCCGTCGGCCAGGGCCGGGAGCGGCGCCGCGGCGAGAAGGACCAGGGCGGCCAAGGCAGTACGGGCGGCGGTGGGGGCGGCGGTGCGCATGGGTCGTGGGCCTCCTTCGTTTCGCCGCGGCGGAAGGTCGCGGCGTCGAGGGAGACTTTACGGATCGCCGGAGTCCGGGCCATTGGACTTTGGATCAGCGGAGTCCGCGCCTTTTTCGGACGCCGCCTCCGGTTTCAGCGCCTCGTCCAGCCAGGCGAGGTGGGGCGCGGCGGCGCGGCGGGCCTCCTCCTCCATGCGGCGGTAACGGGCGATCACCTCCTGTCCGAAGGCGGTCAGGCCGGTCCCGCCGCCCTCGCGCCCGCCGACGTTGGTGCGCACCACCGGCTCGCGGAAGGCGGAGTTCATGGTTTCCACCAGGAACCACGCGCGGCGGAAGGACATGCCGAGCGCCCGCGCCGCCGCGGAGATCGAGCCGGTGCGGTTGATCTCCTCCAGCAGGGACACCTTGCCGGGTCCGATGGCGCCGGAGGGGTGGAGGAAGCGCAGCCGGATGTCGGTCGTCATGGCCTGAAGTCTCGCCGGGAAACGGATGGGTCTCCGCCCAAGGTATCATCGGACGGGCGGTGGTCGGTCCCGAATCTGGGGCTGGTCGCGTCTGCAACCAAAGTCGAATTTACCGGCCTTCCCCGAAACCGCGATAACGGCGGGGCGCTGTGACGGATACCGATCATCGGACGAACGGACACAGGGCGCACAACCCGCCAAACGTCATTCCACGACATTCAGTTCGGGCAATCCGCTTCGGGAGGAAACCGCCGTGATCCATCAGGCCCTGGAAACGCTCAGCAAGCAGGTCGCCATCCGGCCGCGCTACGACAACTTCATCGGCGGCCAGTGGGTGGCGCCGACGAAGGGCCAGTATTTCACCAACCTGACCCCGATCACCGGCAAGACGCTGTGCGAGGTCGCCCGCTCCACCGCGGAAGACATCGAAAAGGCGCTGGACGCCGCCCACAAGGCCAAGGACGCCTGGGGCCGCACCTCCCCGGCGGAGCGCGCGCGCATCCTCAACAAGATCGCCGACCGCATGGAAGAGCGTCTGGACGTCCTGGCGCTGGCCGAGACGCTGGACAACGGCAAGCCGATCCGCGAGACGACCCACGCCGACCTGCCGCTCGCCATCGACCATTTCCGCTACTTCGCCGGCTGCGTCCGCGCCCAGGAAGGCACCATCGCGGAAATCGACCACACCACCTACGCCTATCACTTCCATGAGCCGCTGGGCGTCGTCGGCCAGATCATCCCGTGGAACTTCCCGCTGCTGATGGCCGTGTGGAAGCTGGCCCCGGCGCTGGCCGCCGGCAACTGCGTCGTGCTGAAGCCCGCCGAGCAGACCCCGATGGCCATCATGGTGCTGATGGAGATCATCGGCGACCTGCTGCCCGACGGCGTCCTCAACGTCGTCAACGGCTTCGGCATCGAGGCCGGCAAGCCGCTGGCCCAGAGCCCGCGCATCGCCAAGATCGCCTTCACCGGCGAGACGACGACCGGCCGCCTGATCATGCAGTACGCGGCGGAGAACATCATTCCGGTCACGCTGGAGCTGGGCGGCAAGTCGCCGAACATCTTCTTCAACGACGTGATGGCCGACGACGACGAGTTCCTGGACAAGGCGCTGGAAGGCTTCGCCATGTTCGCGCTGAACCAGGGCGAGGTCTGCACCTGCCCGTCGCGCGTCCTGGTGCAGGAGAAGATCTACGACAAGTTCATGGAGAAGGCCGTCGCCCGCGTCGCCGCCGTCAAGCAGGGCAGCCCGCTCGACCCCGCGACGATGATCGGCGCCCAGGCGTCCATCGACCAGCTTGAGAAGATCCTCTCCTACATCGACATCGGCAAGGCCGAGGGCGCCAAGGTGCTGATCGGCGGCGAGCGCGCCCATCTCGGCGGTGAACTGGAGAGCGGCTACTACGTCCAGCCGACGGTCTTCGA
The DNA here is from genome assembly GCF_007827815.1 of Azospirillum brasilense. Classification (GTDB taxonomy): domain Bacteria; phylum Pseudomonadota; class Alphaproteobacteria; order Azospirillales; family Azospirillaceae; genus Azospirillum; species Azospirillum brasilense_C. The sequence continues at coordinate 171,827 of NZ_VITH01000004.1, read as the reverse complement.
AGGCAACAACAAGATGCGCGTCTTCCAGGAGGAGATCTTCGGGCCGGTCGTGTCCGTGACCACCTTCAAGACCGAGGAAGAAGCCCTCGCCATCGCCAACGACACGCTCTACGGCCTGGGCGCCGGCGTGTGGAGCCGCGACGGCAACCGCGCCTTCCGCATGGGCCGGGCGATCCAGGCCGGCCGCGTGTGGACCAACTGCTACCACCTCTACCCGGCCCACGCGGCCTTCGGCGGCTACAAGCAGTCGGGCATCGGCCGTGAGACCCACAAGATGATGCTCGACCACTACCAGCAGACCAAGAACCTGCTGGTCAGCTACAGCCCGAAGGCCCTGGGCTTCTTCTAAGCGTTTTGTCTCCTCCCTGACGACCTTTGGGCCGGCGGCCATTCGGCCTCCGGCCCTTTTTCTCATCCGACGGGCCATTCACTCGGGAGTGTCCGCCCATGGTCGAACGAGTCGTCGCCACACCGGCGGCCCTGGCGCTGATCGAAAAGCTGCGCGGGCTCTACGGGCCGCTGTTCTTCCACCAGTCCGGCGGCTGCTGCGACGGCAGCGCGCCGATGTGCTTCATGGACGGGGAGTTCCGCCCCGGCGGGCAGGACGTCCGGCTGGGGGAGATCGGCGGCTGTCCCTTCTACATGGGGGCGGCGCAGTTCGAATACTGGTCGCACACCCAGCTCATCATCGACGTGGTGCCGGGCCGCGGCGCCAGCTTCTCGCTGGAGGCGCCGGAGGGTGTGCGCTTTCTCACCCGCTCCCGCCTGTTCTCCGATGGCGAGGTGGAGGCGCTGCGCTCCGATCCCGGCGATATGACGAAAAAGACATAGCGCTGTTCCGTGGAATGCGGTATTCAGAATTCGACTTTGGGACTTTCCCAGTCGGCACGGCCTCCGGGCGGTCTGATCCGTGTTCAGACCGGCTCCCCCGCGTGGTGGTGCATATGGAACCGAACTCAGGCGCCTTCCGCGACGGCGGAAGGCGCCTTTTTCGTTGCGTGGGAAAGACGTGGGTCCTTGGACCTTTGGAGGAGCGAAGGCCGCGGTTCCGTCCGCAGCCCCCTCTTATCCGATGACCGCCGGCGTGGCGCTCAGGCGCGCTTCCAGGTCGTGCCCTGCGGGCCGTCCTCGAGAATGATGCCGAGGTCGGCCAGCTCCTTGCGGATGCGGTCGGCCTCCGCGTAATTCTTGGCCTTGCGGGCGGCCAGGCGGTCGTCGATGCGCTGCTGGATGTCGGAATCCGACAGGGCGGCGGCCCCCTTCGGCGCCCAGCGGAACCACGCCTCCGGATCCTGCTGGAGCAGGCCCAGCGCCTCTCCGGCGGCGCGCAGGGCGCCCTTGGCGGCGGCCTTCTCCGCCTCGCCCGCCGCCTTGTTCACCGCCGAGGCCAGCTCGTGCAGGTGGGAAATGGCGAGCGGGCTGTTGAGGTCGTCCTCCAGAGCGGCCAAGACATCGAAGGGCAGCTCGGCGTCCGCCGGGGCGGGCTCGCCGCGCAGCGCCTGGTACCAGCGGTCGAGCGTCGCCTTGGACTGCTTCAGCCCCTCGCCGGTGAAGTCCAGCGGCTGGCGGTAATGGGCGCTCAGCAGCGTCAGGCGGATGGCCTCGCCGGGGAACTCGTCCAGCAGATCGTGCACGGTGAAGAAGTTGCCCAGCGACTTGGACATCTTCTCGCCCTCGACGGTCACGAAGCCGTTGTGGACCCAGTAGCGGGCCAGCGGCTCGCCGCCGTGGGCGCAGCGGCTCTGGGCGATCTCGTTCTCATGGTGCGGGAAGATCAGGTCCAGCCCGCCGCCGTGGATGTCGAAGGTGACGCCCAGATGCTCCTTGGCCATGGCCGAGCATTCGATGTGCCAGCCGGGGCGCCCGCGGCCCCACGGGCTGTCCCAGCCGGGCTGGTCGGCGGCGCTCGGCTTCCACAGCACGAAGTCGGAGGAGTCGCGCTTGTAGGGGGCGACCTCGACCCGTGCGCCGGCGATCATCTCGTCCAGCGAGCGGCGGGAGAGCTGCCCGTACTCCGCCATCGACGGTACGGAGAACAGCACATGCCCTTCCGCGGCGTAGGCGTGGCCGCGCTCGATCAGCAGGCCGATCAGCGCGACCATGTGGGAGATATGGTGGGTGGCGCGCGGCTCGATGGTCGGGCGCAGCGCGTTCAGCGCGTCCATGTCGGCGTGGTAGAGGTCGGCGGTGCGCTTGGTCAGCGCCTCGATCGGCTCGCCGCTGTCGCGCGAGCGGTCGATGATCTTGTCGTCGACGTCGGTGATGTTGCGGACGTAGGTCACCGCCGGGTACAGCCGCCGCAGCAGCCGGAACAGCAGGTCGAACACCACCACCGGACGGGCGTTGCCGATGTGCGCGGTGTCGTAGACCGTGGGTCCACACACATACATGCCCACCCGGTCCGGAGTCATCGGCTCGAAGCGTTCCTTGCGGCGGGTCAGCGTGTTGTAGAGGTCCAGCGGCACGGCGCCATGTCTCCTGTATGGGGTCTTCGCGGTTTTACGCGGTCTCTCCCGCGAGGCGCTTTTGCGCGCGGGTTCGGCCGATCAGGGGTAGCAGGTTCTTCAATTCCGGTCCATGGTCCCGCCCGGTGAGGGCCCGGCGCAGGGGGAGGAACAAATCCTTGCCCTTCCGACCCGTCTTCGCCTTCACCGCACCCGTCCAGGTGCCCCAGGTGGAGAGGTCCCACGGCTCTTCCGGCAGCAGGGCCGCCGCCTCGGCCAGGAAGGCGGGATCGTCCGCCGCCGGGGCGACCGGGGCGTGGGTCACCGCCCACCAGTCGCGGGCCTCGGCGACGCGCGACAGGTTGGGGCGCACCGCCTCCCAGAAGGCGGCGTCGGCCTCATCCAGGCCGAGCGCAGCCAGCTCCCCGGCGACCCGCTCGAAGGGCAGCAGGTGGAGGATGCGGGCGTTCAGCCGCAGCAGCTCCTCCGGGTCGAACTTCGGGGTGGCGCGGGACACCTTGGCGATGTCGAACTCGGCCACCAGTTCGTCCAGCGTCAGCCGCGGCTCGATTGCGTCGGAGGTGCCGAGCTTGGCGAGCAGGCTGGCCAGCGCCATCGGCTCGATCCCCTCCTCCTCGCGCAAGCTGGCCACGGACAGGCTGCCCAGCCGCTTCGACAGGCCCTGTCCCGTCGCGTCGGTCAGCAGCGGCAGATGGGCGAAGACCGGGACCGCTCCGCCACCCTCGATATTCGCGAGCGCCTCGAAGATCTGGATCTGCACCGCCGTGTTGGCGACGTGGTCCTCGCCGCGGATGACGTGGGTGATGGTGAGGTCGGCGTCGTCCACCACGCTGGTCAGCGTGTAGAGCGGCCGCCCGTCCTCGCGGATCAGCACCGGGTCACTGAGCGCCGACCCTTCGAAATGCACCGGGCCGCGCACGAGGTCAGTCCATTCGACCGGTGTGTGCTCCAGCTTGAAGCGCCAGTGCGGCGTGCGCCCCTCCGATTCGAAGCGGGCGCGGTCGGCGTCGGTCAGGCGGAGCGCCGCGCGGTCGTAGATCGGCGGGCGGCCCTGCGAGACGAGGCTGGCGCGCTTGAGGTTCAGCTCCTCCGGCGTCTCGTAGCAGGGGTAGAGCCGCCCGCTGGCCTTCAGCGCCGCCGCCACCTCGTCGTAGCGGCCGTAGCGGTCGCTCTCCCGCGCGAAGCGGTCCCAGGTCAGGCCAAGCCAGGTCAGGTCCCGCTCGATCCCCTCCGCGTATTCCGGCTTGGAGCGCTCCTCGTCCGTGTCGTCGAGGCGCAGCAGGAAATTGCCGCCCGCCTTGCGCGCGAACAGCCAGTTGACCAGCGCGAGGCGCACATTGCCGACGTGGAGGAGACCGGTCGGGCTGGGGGCGAAGCGGACGGCGACGGACATGCGGGCATCATTCGGAAGTCGGGACAGGGCGGCAGTCGTAGCACGCCGCGCGCCCGTCCGAAAGACGCCCATCAGGCGCCAAGGAGCCTATCGCGTTCGGAGAAAACCCCTCTCCCGACCCGGGAGAGGGTGCCCGCGAAGCGGGCGGGTGAGGGTCAGGCGAGGATCAAGACACCAGTCCTTGGCGGCACCCTCACCCTTCCCACGCTTCGCATGGGCCCCTTCCCTCTCCCGGGGCGGGAGAGGGAGGATCACGCGCGGCTCCCACCCCTCCACAATTTCCGGCGCATAAGAATTGTTTCGGATGAAACAATTCTTGCGCGGAGCGGTGGCGGAGGCGATGCTGTCCCCCTGTGCGGGTTTTCGGCCCGCGAAACCAATTGGAACGGGAGAGCGGCCATGAAGCTGGCCGAAGCCCTGCTGCGCGCGCTGAAGGATCGCGGCGCACAGGCCATGTTCGGGATTCCGGGCGATTTCGCCTTGCCCTTCTTCAAGGTGGCGGAGGAAACGCAAATCCTGCCGCTCCACACACTGAGCCACGAGCCGGCGGTGGGCTTCGCGGCGGACGCGGCGGCCCGCTACAGCTCGACGCTGGGGGTGGCGGCGGTCACCTACGGGGCGGGCGCCTTCAACATGGTGAACGCGGTGGCCGGCGCCTACGCCGAGAAGTCGCCGGTCGTCGTCATCTCCGGCGCTCCGGGCACGACGGAGGGCAACGCCGGCCTGCTGCTGCACCACCAGGGCCGCACACTGGACACGCAGTTCCAGGTGTTCAAGGAGATCACCGTCGCCCAGGCCCGGCTGGACGACCCGGCCAAGGCCCCGGCGGAGATTGCCCGGGTGCTGGGGGCCGCCCGCGCCCTGTCGCGCCCGGTCTATCTGGAAATCCCCCGCAACATGGTCAACGCCGAGGTCGAGCCGGTGGGCGACGACCCCGCCTGGCCGGTGGACCGCGACGCGCTGGCCGCCTGCGCGGACGAGGTGCTGGCGGCCATGCGCTCGGCCAAATCGCCGGTGCTGATGGTGTGCGTCGAGGTCCGCCGCTACGGGCTGGAGGCCAAGGTGGCGGAGCTGGCGCAGCGGCTGGGCGTGCCGGTGGTCACCACCTTCATGGGGCGCGGCCTGCTGGCCGACGCGCCGACCCCGCCGCTCGGCACCTACATCGGCGTCGCCGGCGACGCGGAGATCACCCGGCTGGTCGAGGAATCCGACGGGCTGTTCCTGCTCGGCGCCATCCTCAGCGACACCAACTTCGCGGTGTCCCAGCGCAAGATCGACCTGCGCAAGACCATCCACGCCTTCGACCGGGCGGTGACGCTGGGCTATCACACCTACGCCGACATCCCGCTGGATGGGCTGGTGGACGCGCTGCTGGAGCGGCTGCCGCCGTCCGACCGCACGACGCGCGGCAAGGAGGCCCACGCCTATCCGACCGGTCTCCAGGCGGACGGCGAGCCGATCGCCCCGATGGACATCGCCCGCGCCGTCAACGACCGCGTGCGCGCCGGGCAGGAGCCGCTGCTGATCGCGGCGGACATGGGCGACTGCCTGTTCACCGCCATGGACATGATCGACGCCGGGCTGATGGCGCCGGGCTATTACGCGGGCATGGGCTTCGGCGTGCCGGCGGGCATCGGGGCGCAGTGCGTGTCGGGTGGCAAGCGCATCCTGACCGTGGTCGGTGACGGCGCCTTCCAGATGACCGGGTGGGAGCTTGGCAACTGCCGACGGCTGGGCATCGACCCCATCGTGATCCTGTTCAACAACGCCAGTTGGGAGATGCTGCGCACCTTCCAGCCCGAATCCGCCTTCAACGACCTGGACGACTGGCGCTTCGCTGACATGGCGGCGGGCATGGGCGGCGACGGTGTGCGCGTGCGCACGCGGGCGGAGCTGAAGGCGGCGCTGGACAAGGCCTTCGCCACGCGCGGGCGCTTCCAGCTGATCGAGGCGATGATCCCGCGCGGCGTGCTGTCCGACACGCTGGCCCGCTTCGTCCAGGGGCAGAAGCGCCTGCACGCAGCGCCCAGGGAGTAGGCGCGGGAACCGCATTCGCAGGCGGCCGTGCTAAGCTGTTGTTGCGCTTGCGCTAAGGGGCGGGTGCCGAAGCGGGATACCCCCTTCGGCACCGCCGCGGCGCAACAATTCGTTAACCATAAAAGCCCACCCTGTCCCTGCTTTCGGGCGCAATTGATTCAGGGACGAGGACGGCGATGACCTGCATTGTTGGCTTGGTGGACGGCGATCGTGTGTGGATGGGCGGTGACAGCGCGGGCGTGAACGGCCTGGACATCACCGTGCGCGCGGACACCAAGGTGTTCCGCAACGCCGACCTGCTGATCGGCTTCACCAGCAGCTTCCGCATGGGCCAGCTTCTGCATTACCGGCTGGAGCCGCCGCACCGCGACCCCGAGGCCGACGTCTTCCGCTACATGGTCGTGGATTTCGTGGACGCCGTGCGCGGCTGCCTGAAGGACGGCGGCTACGCCCACCGCTCCAACGACGTGGAGACCGGCGGCACCTTCATGGTCGGCTACGAGGGGCGGCTCTTCTCGATCCAGTCCGACTATCAGGTGGGCGAGGCGGTGCGCGGCTATCACGCCATCGGCTGCGGGTCCGACTACGCGCTGGGCTCGCTCGCCTCCACGGTCGGCCTGCCGGCGGAGGAGCGGGTGCTGAAGGCGCTGGAATGCGCCGAACTGTTCAGTGGCGGCGTGCGCGCCCCCTTCACCATCCAATCGATGGTCCGCCGCCCGCATCTGGCGCTGACCGAAGCGGCGTAAAGCCACAATAAAATTCAGGACTTCCCGCGCCGTTTTCGCCATCCGGCAAGACGGCGCGAAGTCGTGTCCGCGCCACGGCAAGCTGTGTTATAGAGGCTGCGCTCCATCTTCCAGTGATGGAGAAGAAAAAGACCATAAATGCAGTGGGTGCTAGAGAATGGTGGACCAAACTGTTGGCGATGCGGATCGTTTGATTGGCGAAGAGTCGCGTGACGTCTCGGATCGGGTCTCGGGCCGGGTGCATGGCCTGCCGGCTTACTGCAATTCGCCTTATTTCGTATTCCCGGCGCTGATCCTTCTGCTGATCATGCCGCTGTCGATCCTTTTCCACCCGTCCTGGATCGTTCCGCTGGCCGAGCTGTACGCGGTCGGCATGATGGTGACGATCATCCGCCTGACGCGCTGAGTCCCTGGGTCTTCCGCCACCCCGGCCCTTCGCTCCCGCTTCCCAGGGAGCGGCCGGGGTGGAGGCTCATCGCGTCCCCTTACGCCAGCAACCCCGTCATCACCGCGCGAAGCTGCGCCGGCCGCACCGGCTTGTTCAGCACATGGCAGCCCCTGGCCTGCGCCTCCTCCACCACTTCGGCGGTGCGGTTGGCGGTGATGAGGACCGACGGCAGGTCCGCCCCGCAGCGCTCGCGCACCCGCGCGATCTCGGTGAAGCCGATCACCCCGTCGTCCAGGTGATAGTCCGCGAACAGCACGTCCGGCGCCACCGCCCCCAGCCCGGCCAGAGCCTCGTCGCCCGACGCCGCGGTGGCGACGCTGCACCCCCAGCCTTCGAGCAACGCGCGCATCCCGGCCAGCACCGCCGGCTCGTTGTCGATCACCAGCACCCGCGTGCCGGCCAGCCGGTTCGAGGCGGTCTGCACCGGCGCCTCCAGCGCGCGCACCGGGCGGGCGTAGCGTCCGAAGGGCACCGTCACCGCGAAGACCGAGCCTCGCCCCGGCTGCGACCGCACGGTGATCGGGTGGTCGAGCATCCGCGCCACCCGCTCCACGATGGCAAGGCCGAGGCCCATGCCGCGCACCCGCTCGTTGGCGCAGGGCGTGTCGAGGCGGCGGAACTCCTGGAAGATCTCGTCCAGCTTGTCGGCGGGCACGCCGGGGCCGGTGTCCCACACCTCGATCCGCAAACCTTCCGGCGTCCGCCGGCAGCCGACCAGCACACGCCCGGCGCCGCCCTTTGCCCCCCTTTTCGCCTGGGTGTAGCGCAGGGCGTTGGACAGGAAGTTCTGCAGGATGCGGCGGAGCAGGCGGATGTCGCTGCGCACCACGGCGTGGCTGGGAACGACGCAGAGCTCCAGCCCGCGCTCCTTCGCCACCGCCGCGTATTCGGTGGCCAGCGCGCCGAACAGGCTCTTGATCGGGAAATCGGCGATCTCCGGCCGCACCGCCCCGGCGTCCAGCTTGGAGATGTCCAGCAGAGCCGACAGCAGGTCCTCGACCGAAGCCAAAGCGACGTCGATGTTGTCGACCAGCCCGCGGTTGGGCTCCGGCTGCTCCAGGTCGCCCAGCGCCGAGACGAACAGCCGCGCCGCGTTCAGCGGTTGCAGCAGGTCGTGGCTGGCCGCCGCCAGGAAGCGCGTCTTGGACAGGTTGGCCTGCTCCGCCTCCGCCTTGGCGAGCCGCAGCGCCTCCTCCGCCGCGATGCGCTCGGCGATCTCCTGCTGGAGCTGGCCGTTGAGCCGGGTCAGCTCGGCGGTGCGCTCGACGACGCGGCGTTCCAGGCTGTCCTTGGCGTCGGCCAGCGCCTCCGCCGCCATGCGCCGCTCGGTGATGTCGTGGATCAGGCCGAAATAACCCAGCACCTCCGGCTTGCCGCCGCCGCGCCGCTCGCCGAAATGCGGGATGTAGGTGGCGACGGCGTAGCGCGGCGCGCCGTTCTCGCCGGGCAGCTCCAGGTCGAAGGTGACCTCCTCGCCGGCCAGTGCCCGCAGCACGTAGGAGCGCCGCACCTCGTAATAGAGATCGCCCAGCGCCGCCCACATGGGCTGGCCCTCGATCTCCTCGCGCTTGCGGTTGAACCAGCCCTCGTAGGCCTTGTTGACGAAGCGGAAGCGCTGCTCGGCGTCGACGTAGGCGATCAGCGCCGGAACCGCGTCGGTGACCAGCCGGATGCGCTCCTCGCTGTCGCGCAGGGCCTGCTCGGCGCGCTTGCGCTCGGTGATGTCGGTGAAGGTCAGGACGAAGCCGCCGCCCGGCATGGGGTTGCGGCTGATCTCCAGCACCGTGTCGTCCAGCCAGGGCTGCTCGACGAGGCAGCTCGGCATCATCAGCGCCTTCAGCGACAGGCCATGGTCGCCGAGCGCCGCGTGGTGCAGCACGAAATCGGCGAAGCCCGCCCCACGCTCCGCCACCTTGGCGGGCAGGCGCAGCAGGCCGGTGAAGCGCTCGTTCCAGGCGACCAGCCGCTGGTCGCGGTCGTACACCCCGACGCCCTGGGCGATGTTGTCCAGCGTCGCCTGGAGCAGCGCCGACTTCTCGGCCAGCTCGCGCTCGCGGCGGCGGGTTTCATGCTCCTTGATGTCGGTGATGTCGGTGTAGACGCCGACCACCCCGCCGTCGCGGGTCCGCCGCTCGTTGACCTGGACCCAGCGCCCGTCGGCCAGCCGGTAGACGTAGGGACCCTTCAGCGCCCGGTGCTGGGCCAGCCGTTCCGACAGCCAGCGGTCGGGCCGCGGGTAGGCGTCGGCGATGGTGCGCGAGGAGGCCGCCAACTCGGCGATCTCCTGGAAGCGGATGCCCGGCAGGATGCGGTCGCGGATCTCCGGCCACAGGGCCAGATACTTGCTGTTGCACAGCACCAGCCGGTCGTCGGCGTCGAAGATGGCGAAGCCCTCGTTGACCGACTCGATGGCCTCCGACAGGCGGCTGCGCATGGTGTCGGCCAGCTCCTTGGCGCGGGCCAGCGCGCGGTGGCTGTCCTCCAGCTCGCGCAGGGCGCGCTCCAGCTCCAGCGTGCGCTCGCGCACCTTCTGTTCCAGGACGATGGCGGTCTGGAACAGGGAGAAGGCGCCCCCCTGCACGTCCATCGACCGCTCCACCCGGTCCATCAGCACCTGGTTGATGCGGCGGAGCTTGGCGTTCTCGCGCTCCAGCGCCTCCAGCCGCTTGTCCTCGCCGGTGGGGGGAGGGGTGGCCGGGAGGGTGGCGGACGGCGGGTCGGCGGGTGGGCGGGACGGTTCCCGCCAGTCGAAGATGAGCGTCATCGCGCACCTATCGCGACACCGGTGAAGGTCTGGTTGACGTGCATGGCGTTGTACTGCTCGCCGTAGGCGCAGAAGCCGACGACGTTGTGCCGCGCCAGCGCCGCCGACATGACGTGCTTGAGCTGCCGCTGCTCCAGCTCCAGCCGGCGCAGGATGCAGTCGCAGCCGAGCACGAGGTCGGGCGGCCCGCCGACCTCCGCGGCCAGCTTGCGCATCATCTCCTCAAGATTCTCCACCGGGTCGACGCCGCGGGCGACGGTCAGCACGATGCCCTCGTCGATGGCGCAGTAGAAGGTCAGGCTCTCGTCGTCGTTGACCTTCTGGATGGAGCGGACATGGTACTCGCCCCCCACCCGCACGACGACGGGATAGGCGGCGAAGATCAGGGGGGTCAGCGGCTCCCCCTCCAGCCCGACCATGCGGGCGTACTCGCGGCCCGCCGGCTCGGCGTTGATCTCGGTGACGATGCGGCGCTGCGGGTCGGCGCCGGTCACCACCATCTTGGCGTCGGACGCCACGAAATGCTCGGTCCGGAAGACCACGAAGCGGCGCGCCGTGGTGACCAGCATCAGAACGGCGGCGTTGGTGTGGAACCGCCCCTCGTGCAGGACGAAGGTGCGCTCGAAGCGCAGTTCGTCCCCGGCGGAGCCGCCGAACAGCGGGATGTCCATCAGCACGCTGTGCAGCGCGCTGACCACCATCTCCTCCGCCCGCGACATGCCGTCGATCATCAGGAAGGCGAAGCTGCCATGGTCGGGGAAGGCCTCGGTGCGGGCGGCCAGGGCGACATCGCGCTGCTCCATCAGGCTGCGCAGGACGCGCGGCGCGTCGGCGATGGAGAAACGGTCGAGGTCGTCGATGCGCTGGGTGGCGATGGTGAAGTCGGCGCGCGGGAAGCCGATCCCGACCAGCGACCCGGCGGCGTAGCCGAAGGGCGTGATCTCCCCCGCCGTGGTGCAGCCGACCACCGGCACCGGCCCGAACAGCTCGGCCAGCGCCGCCGCCAGCTCCACGCGGTCGTAATGGGCGGAGCAGAAGACCAGCACCATCTCCAGCTCCGCGACGGCGGCGGGGTTCCGTCCGCACAGCCCCTCGAAGAGGTCCCGCGCGGCGGTGCCGGCGTCCTCCGCCATCGAGACGGCCCGCGGCAGGGACGGGCTGGGCGTATGGGCGCTTGGCACAGGGGCGCTGGGCGGAGCATCGGAAAGGAGAGCGTCCGAGGCCGGATGGCTGGTCACAATGCGGGTCCCGAAAAGCATCGGCATGGCATCCAACACCCCAGACCGCCACCCGACGCCGGAAGGCCGGCCGGGGAACGTGGGCGGATGACCTATAGGTTACTTCACCACCGCCCGCCGGGCAAAGCCGGCGCGGGGGTGCGGGCATGCGACCATGGTCTAAGACCGCCCGATTCCGAGTGTGCTCAACGGGTCCTGCTCAGCCGGCCCGGCGCGCCATCGCCTCGCGGTCGTGCGCCGGGCCGGTCCGCTTCTTCGCTTCCCCCGGCGGGACGCCGTTCATCAGGAAGCGCAGCGTCGGCGAGCGGCGGACCAGCCCGTGATGGACCGCCAGCGGCACGATCAGCCCCACCGCGGTGATCGCGGCGAACTCCAGCAGGGGCGGGGCGGTGACGGCCAGCAGGGCGAAGCCGAGGGCCATGACCACCAGATGGTGCAGCAGGTAGATGGTGTAGGACGCCTGCGACAGCGCCCGCACCCGGCGGCTCTCCGCCGAGAAGAAGGACTGCGTCAGGCCGAGGACGAAGCGGAAGGCCGACCAGGCGGCGACGGCGCGCAGCGCCTCGTCGAGGAAGCGGACCGGCATGGGCTTCTCGACGCCGACCATGCCGATGTGGATGGCGAAGCACACCAGATAGGTCAGAGCCACGCCCCAGCTCGCCTTGGCGTAGCGCGCGGCTCCGCCCGGCCAATGGGCGATCAGCACGCCGACCGCGAAGAAGCCCCCCGAGACGACGATGCTCACCGCCGTCGAGTTGGTCGGCACCAACGGCGTCACCAGCCAGTCGGAGATGTTGTCGAAACCCAGCACCCCCATCATGACGAGGCTGAGCAGGAGCGGCGGCAGCCAGTCCGGCGGATCGGCCAGCCAGCGGGCCAGCCCCGGCGCGCGCTCCGCCATCCGCCGGTGCAGCGCGACCAGCAGCGGGTAGGCGAGGCAGAGCGCCAGCACGCTGATGAACAGCTCGACCAGGAACCACAGGTGATAGACGAGCCCGCCGCTCCGGAACGCCGCGGGAATGGTCTGGGTGACGAACTCACCAGCGGTCAGGCCGGGGTCGATCGCGCGGCTTTCCATCCACAACTGCGCGACGTTCAGCGTCGCCGCCATGGCGACGAGCGGCACCAGCAGCCGCGAGGCGCGCGAGGTCAGCACCGCCCGCGGCCCGTGGCGGCGCAGGCTGTGGGTGATCAGCAGGCCGGAGATCAGGAAGAAGGCGGGCATGCGGAAGCTGTGGATGAAGTCCGCGAACAGCCCGATCCAGGCGATGCCGTCGGGGGAGTTCATCACCCAGTCGTAGCCCGGCGTGTAGATCAGCGCCGCGTGGTAGGGCACGCCGAGGATCATCAGCAGGCTGCGCGCCGCGTCCAGCGAATGATCCCGTGTGCCGCCCATTCCAATTGATACGCCCGCCGCCGCCATCGCCCTCACCTTTCGGGGTCTCTTTCGTTTCGCCTCTCCGAACGAACGCGCCAGGGCATCGTCCGGACGCGCTAGGGACGGTGGCGCATTCGGGGGACCGAGGTGGTGGTAAGCCGTTCTTGGCGGTTGCGCTCCCTCCGCACCGGCGCGCGCCGCGGGTTCACGACGCAAGGGTTCACGGCGATGGCCTGGACCTGTTACAAGACCGCTGCGGAGCGCTCGCATTCACGCGGGTGGCGCCGTCGTTCGCGCCCGTATTTCCGCGGGTGGCTTTTGGAGGATTCCGTCATGCTCTGGCTCGCCGCCTACATTGGCAGCGTACTCGCCATCAACTACGCCTTCAGCCTGGCGCCGCATCTGGATCTGGTGTGGTCCTGCTGGGCCGGGTTGATCTTCATCCTGCGCGACATGGTCCAGGTCCGCTACGGTCACTGGTCGCTGGCCGCCATGCTGGCTGCCACGCTGCTGTCCTTCCTGCTGGCCGACCCCTTCGTCGCGACCGCCAGCGTCACCGCCTTCGCGGTGTCGGAACTGATCGACTGGGGCGTCTTCACCGTCACCCGCCGCCCGCTGCGCGACCGGCTGTGGATCAGCGCCGCCCTGTCGGTGCCGGTGGACACGGCGCTGTTCTTCGGCATGCTCGGCATCTGGGACCCGACGGTCTGGGCGGCCAGCCTCGCGTCCAAGCTGGCCGGCGTGTCGGCGGTGTGGATGCTGATGCGCGCCCGGTCGGCGCGGCCGGCGACGGCCTGATCCGGTCCCGGATTTGGCAATCGCCGACTCGGCGACCCGCCGGTTCCGGCGCGGCTGGTCCCGGCCGTGCCGGGACAAGGCGGCGTCGGCGATTGCCAAAAGGATCGCAGGGCGTCAGGCCACGGAGGTCGCGGTCTCGGTTGTCTGGCAAGGGGAGGGCGCCTCGTCGGGGATCTCGACCAGGAAGATGGCGCCGCGGCCCGGGCGCGACAGCACCCGCACCCGGTAGCCGAGCAGGCGGCTGAGCCGCGCCACCGTGGCGAGGCCGAGGCCGAGGCCCTTGCGCCGGTCGCGCTCCGGATTGCCGATCTGGTAGAAGTCCTCGAAGATCAGGTGCAGCCGGTCCTGCGGGATGCCGGGGCCGGTGTCCTGCACCTTGATGGCGGTGAAGCCGCGCGCCTGCCGGCAGGTCACCCGGATGGTGCCGTCGTGCGTGTATTTCAGCGCGTTGCTCAGCAGGTTGCGGACGATCCGCTCCAGCATCGCCGGGTCGGTCGTCACGCGGGCGCCGCCGCAGGTGACGCGGAAGCCTAGGCCCTTGCCGGCGGCCTCCAGCCGGCCCTCCTCGCAGATGCGCTGCAGGAAGACGGGCAGGTCCAGCTCGGACAGCTGCGGGCTGATCACCCCGGTTTCCAGCGTGGCGATGTCCATCAGCGAGTTCAGCAGGCGCTGCGTCGCCTCGAACCCGTCGCGGGCGGCGTCCACCAGCTTGCGCTGCCGCGGATTCTCCGCCTGCTCGCCGATCATGTGCAGATAGATGCCCAGCGTCTGGAGCGGCTGGCGAAGGTCGTGGCTGGCCGCGGCCAGGAAGCGCGACTTGGCGGCGTTGGCCTGCTCCGCCTCCGCGCGCGCCAGCGCCAGCGCGTCGTAGCTGCGGCGCAACTCGGCCATGCGGTCGCGGTCCTGCAGCACGGAGTTGACGGTGGCGACCAGCAGAAGCGTGATGATCAGGCCGGCGAACAGCACCCCCCGCGGCGTGGCGCTGGCCACGCTCTCCTCGAAGGCGTGGGTGCCGGACAGGACCAGCGTCCAGGGGCGCCCGAACACCTCGATGCGCAGGACGTCGCGAAAGGCGTCCCGGCTGGGCGCGGAATCGAACATCAGCGAGTCCGGCGAGGTCTCCGTCCCGTCATAGACGCGGATGTCCAGCAGTTGGGACGCGCCCTGGCCCATGATGCTGCGCATCAGGTCGTGCGCGCGGAAGGGGCTGTAGACGAAGCCCAGCAGCGCCTCGCGCCGGTCGGCGGCGGTGGTCAGCGGCAGGGTCTGGTCGTAGACCGGCACATAGATGAGGAAGCCGGGCTGCACGTCCTCCTCGGTTTCCTGGACCAGCCGCAGCCGGGCGGTCGCCGCGGCGGTGCCGGTGCTCCGGGCGCGCTCCATAGCGGCCTGGCGGGTCGGCTCGGCGTGCATGTCGAAGCCGAAGGCCCGCAGGTTGCGGCTGGCGAAGGGCTCGATGTAGACGATCGGGAAATACTCGGGCCGCTCCCCCTCCGGCGTCACGCGGTAGCTGTAGAAACCGGCGGCGTGCAGCGAGGCCTCGTGCTGCTCCCGGTCGTGGGCCTTCACGCGCCGGGCGTAGCCGATGCCCTGGATGCCGGGATAGCGGTCCTCGACATGCAGGCCGGTGACGTAGGCCCGCCATTCGCTGCGGCTGACCTGCCCGCCGCCGGCGTCCACCATCGCCACGGCGCCCTGGAGCATCTGTTCGTAAGTGTCGAGCCGCTCCCTGACGTCGCCCGCCAGATCGCGGGACAGCGCGCGGAAGCGCGCTTCGGCCAGCCGGTGGTTCTGCTCGGTCAGCAACAGCCAGGCGAGGCCGGTCAGCAGCAGCCCCAGCCCGAAGACCACCCAGCTTTCCCAGGAACGGAACAGCCGTCCGTCGGGAACGGCGGCGCGCTTGCGCTTCGGCTCGTTGGGCCTTGGCTTGGGCGGCGCGGCGGGTGCTGAGGGTAATGGAACATCCATGGCGGCCCGGCCCGTCACGCCGTGCCGGCGGGCTGCTCCCGCAGCACCTTGGTCAGCACCGCCTGGAGATGGGGCGGCAGCACCGGCTTCTGCAGGACGGTCAGCCCGCGGGCGCGGGCGTCGCGCAGCCCTTCGGTGGAGGTGTCGCCGGTGATGATGACGCCCGGCACCTCGGCCCCGGCCTCCGCGCGGATGCGGTCGATGGCCTGGACGCCGGTGCGCCCCTCGCGCAGGCGGTAGTCGGCCAGGATGGCGTGCGGCGTTTCCCCGGCGACGGACAGGCGGTCGACGGCCTCGCCCTCGCTTTCGGCGGTGACGACCCGGTATCCCCACATCTCCAGCAGGAGGTTGAGGGCCTGCAGAACCGTCCGCTCGTCGTCGATCACCATGACGAGCTTGTCCTGGTCGTCGTCACCCGCGGGAGTCACTGTGTCCAATCCATCCGTTCACAAAGGCCGGTGATCATACAGATCAACAGGCGTCCGGCCAGAAAAGAGTACCGCACCCGTGAGATGGGCGCCATGCAGAGGGGCGGCTGTGTAGCACAGACGATGGTTTATTCGGTCAGTACATTTGTCCTATTACCTCCATTGCGCGCCTATGGCCGGAGCGGCAAAGCCCCGCATTCCTGGCGGGTTCGATCAAAAGCATTGAGATGGCGAAGCGCATCGTCCATTCTTCCGGCCCTCCGGACAGTCCTATGACCTTCCTTCGGGCGACCAATATCTTCGGGCGGCGGCAATGACGGGCGAACGCATCTATCTGTACGACACGACGCTGCGCGACGGGGCGCAGACCCAGGACGTGGATTTCTCCGTCGCCGACAAGATCGCCATCGCCCGCGACCTCGACCGGCTCGGAATCGACTATGTGGAAGGCGGCTGGCCCGGCGCCAACCCGACCGACGACCAGTTCTTCGCCGAGGCGCCGGACCTCGCCCGCTCGACCTTCACCGCCTTCGGCATGACGCGCCGTCCGGGCCGCAGCACCGCGAACGACCCGCAGCTCGCCGCCCTGATCCAGTCCAAGGCGCGCGCCGTCTGCATCGTCGGCAAGACCTGGGACTTCCACGTCGACGTGGCGCTGGCCATCCCGCGCGAGGAAAACATCGCGCTGATCGCCGACAGCATCGCCGCGCTGAAGGCCGCCAAGGGCGAGGCGCTGTTCGACGCCGAGCATTTCTTCGACGGCTACAAGCGCAACCCGGCCTACGCCGCGTCCTGCATCAAGGCCGCCTACGAGGCCGGGGCGCGCTGGGTCGTGCTGTGCGACACCAACGGCGGCACGCTGCCGCACGAGATCGACGAGATCGTCCGGCAAGTGATCGGGGAGCACGGCATCCCCGGCGACCGGCTGGGCATCCATTGCCACAACGACACCGAGAACGCCGTCGCCAACTCGCTGGCCGCGGTGCGCGCCGGGGTGCGGATGGTGCAGGGGACGATCAACGGGCTGGGCGAGCGCTGCGGCAACGCCAACCTCGTGTCGCTGATCCCGTCGCTGATGCTGAAGATGGGCTGCGACGTCGGCATCAAGCCCGCCGACCTGCCGCTGCTGACCGAGATCAGCCGCAAGTTCGACGAGCGGCTGAACCGCGCGCCGAACCGCCACGCCCCCTACGTCGGCGCCAGCGCCTTCGCCCACAAGGGCGGGCTGCATGTCTCCGCCGTGGAGAAGGACCCGTCCTCCTACGAGCATGTCGAGCCGGAGGCGGTCGGCAACCGCCGCCAGATCGTCATGTCGGACCAGGCCGGCCGCTCCAACGTCATCGCCCGGCTGCGCGAGATGGGCATGGCCGTGGACCCGAAGGACGAGCGGCTGAACCGCCTGCTCGACGTCGTGAAGCAGCGCGACACCGAGGGCTACGCCTACGACACCGCCGAGGCCAGCTTCGAGCTGCTGGTCCGCCGCGAACTGGGCGAGGTGCCGGACTATTTCACCCTGAAGCGCTTCCACGTCACCGACGAGCGCCGCTACAACGCCAAGGGCGAGCTGGTGGTCGAATCCGAGGCCGTCGTCCGCGTGAAGATCGGCGGCAAGGAGTATCACGAGGTGGCGTCGGGCAACGGCCCGGTGAACGCGCTGGACACCGCCATGCGCAAGGCGCTGGAGCCGCTGTACCCGCTGCTCGACGGGGTGAAGCTGTCCGACTACCGCGTGCGCATCCTGGCGGCCAAGGACGGCACCGGCGCCATGCCGCGCGTGCTGATCCGCTCGCGCAACGGCGACGGGCAGGAATGGTCGACGCTGGGCGTCTCCACCAACATCATCGAGGCGTCGATGGAGGCGCTGGTGGACAGTTACACATTCAAGCTGTTTAAAGGCGGTGCAACACCGCGAAGCTGAGACCAAAGTTCAGATCATGACCTCCGGCAAAGACCCCAACCGCCCCTCCGTCCTGGGCGGTCCGACCATCATCCTCGTGCAGCCCCAGCTCGGCGAGAACATCGGCGCCTGCGCGCGGGCCATGCTGAATTGCGGCCTGACCGAGCTGCGTCTGGTGAAGCCGCGCGACGGCTGGCCGAACGAGAAGGCGGTGGCCGCGGCGTCGGGCGCCGATCCGGTGCTGGATGGGGCCAAGCTCTACGAGACGACCGCGGAGGCCGTGGCCGACCTGAACGTGGTCTTCGCCACCACCGTCCGCACCCGCGGGATGATCCAGGAGTTCGTCACCCCGCGCGTCGCCGCAACGGAACTGCGTGCCCACGTCGACTCCGGGCACAAGACCGGCGTGCTGTTCGGGCCGGAGCGCACCGGTCTGGTCAACGACGACCTGACGCTGGCGTCAACGCTGATCACCGTTCCGCTGAACCCGGCCTTCTCCTCGCTCAATCTGGCGCAGGCGGTCCTGCTGATCGGCTACGAGTGGTTCCAGACCGGCGAGACTCCGCCGGACCGCGTTCTGCACACCGGCCAGACCCGCCCGGCGACCAAGGCGGAGCTTGTGAACTTCTTCGAGCATCTGGAAGGCGACCTCGACCGCACCGGCTTCTTCACCTCGCCGGAGAAGCGCCCGTCGATGGTCCGCACCCTGCGCAACGCGCTGGAGCGGATGCAGATGACCGAGCAGGAGGTCCGCACCTTCCACGGCGTCGTCGCGGCGCTGACCGGGCGGCGCAAGGGCGAACCGTAACCCTCATCCCTAACCTCTTCCCTTTCGGGGCCAATCGCTGCCTATACTGCCGCATGGAATACACCTTGCAGCATATGGACGTTGGCCTCGTCCTGCTCGACGGCGACCGGCGCGTGGTGTCGGTCAACGCCTCCGTAGCGCGGATGCTGGGGCGCGACCGTCCGCTGCTGGGGGCCAGCCTGCACGACCTGCATCCGCCGGGCAGCCGCGCCAAGGTGGAACTGCTGCTGGCCGCGGCGCACGACCCGGACTCCCCGGCGGCGGCCAGCTCCATGATGGTGGCCCTGCCGGGGCGGACCATCGTGGTGAAGGCCACCGCCCTGCCGCCGGGCGGCGGGGCCGCGCTGGCCCTGATGCTGTTCGAGGTGAACGGGAAGGCGTTTCCCGAGCCAGTTCCGCCCGTGCCTGTGGACGCGGCGCCCGAACCGGTCACGCCGCTGGTCAAGCTGCCGATCACGACGCGCCAGGGCGTGGTGCTGATCGACCCCTCCGACGCGGTCTATGTGCAGGCCGACGGCCATTACACGCGGGTCCACACGGCGGATGGCGCCTTCTTCTGCTCGCTCTCGCTGTCGGAGCTGGAGGCGCGGCTCGACGTGCGGCAGTTCGTGCGGGCGCACCGCCGCTATTTGGTCAATCTGCGCCACGCCCAGGCCATCGACCGCAGCGACGGGCGGGCCGCCTTCGTCATGGCCGCCCCCGGATCCCCCCGCGTGCCGGTCAGCCGCGGCCGGATCGAGCAGTTGAAGAAGCTGTTGGCCCTTTAGCCTTTCCCCTTGCGCGCATCAGGGTTGTTCCCGCCGGCCTGTGACTTCGGGTGTCGGTTGATCCGCCTCAATCGTTCGGGCCCGCCGCAGGCGTAGAACAAGGCCATGGCCGGCGCCCGCATCGGGTGGGCGCCACGATGACGAGGAGATACGGCCATGGCTTTCCTGGACGACGACCGCGCCTATGTGGACCAGCTGGTGGTGGAATATTATGGCGACCGTCTGAGCGCGCTCTCGCCGGAACGGCTCGCCGCCCTGCACGCCCTGTTCGGCGAGGTGATGTGGCACGAGGGGATCGAGGCGCTGACCCCGCAACGGCTGAACACGCTGCTGGAGTTCACCGAGGAAGAGCTGTCGCACGCCGCCTGAATGGGGCGCCTGAATGGTAAGAGCGCGAACCGTTCGCGCAGAACACCCGCCGTTCACGCCGCCCGCCCGCCGTTCGTGCAGCGGGTCTTGTTCCAAGACCCGCCTTCCGCGAAGAGGAATGTCAAGACATCCTCCTTTGTGGGAATCACGACCGTGGACGCAACCGACACCCCCGACCGCTACGTCTCCTTCAAGGGCATCGACTGCGAGGGCAACTCCCGCCGCATCATCGAGCGCCTGTACATGCACATCGACGACCCGGCCAAGACCAACGCCTTCTGGGAACGCTTCCGGGCGAAGCTGGCCGTCGCCGACGATCCGTTGAAGCGTCAGGCGGACGGGCTGTGCCTGCTCTGCGCCAACGTCTATTACATCTCCGACCTGTTCGAGGAGCATGAGGACGAGGAAGGTCTGGCCATGCTGCGCCAGCTCGAGGACGAGTGCTGCTGACGCCGTGTGGTGGACACGACTCATGGTTTGACCCGACTCATGGTTTGACAAGGCGCGCCGAATCCGTATAGTGCGCGCCTTCACTCCTGGGAAAGCGGGCGTGCCTCTTGTTTGCGCCCCGTCCGCGGCCTGTTCCGCGGAACTACCGGGACAAAACCAACTCGTGTTCCATCGAGGATCAAATGGCCAAGCGTCAACAGTCCAAGTACAAGATCGACCGCCGCCTCGGCGTAAACCTCTGGGGCCGTGGCAAGTCGCCGATCAACAAGCGTGAGTATGGCCCCGGCCAGCACGGCCAGCGCCGCAAGAAGCCGTCCGACTACGGCCTGCAGCTCATGGCGAAGCAGAAGCTGAAGGGCTACTACGGCAACATCGGCGAGAAGCAGTTCCGCCGCATCTACGCCGAGGCCGTGCGCCGCAAGGGCGACACCGGCGAGAACCTGGTGGGCCTGCTGGAGCGCCGCCTGGACGCGGTGGTCTACCGCATGAAGTTCGCGCCGACCCCGTTCGCCGCGCGCCAGATCATCAACCACGGCCACATCCTGGTCAACGGCCGCCGCCTGAACATCCCGTCGGCCCAGATCAAGGAAGGCGACACCATCGAGGTGCGCGCCAAGTCCAAGCAGATGGCCCTCATCCTCGAGGCCACCGCCTCGGGTGAGCGCGACACCCCGGACTACCTGGAAGTCGACACGGGCGCCCTGAAGGGCCGCTTCGTCCGCGTCCCGCTGCTGGCCGACATTCCGTACCCGGTCCAGATGGAACCGAACCTGGTCGTCGAGTTCTACTCGCGCTGACCGTTCGGCCCAACCGACACGCGAAAGGCCGCGCCTCCGGGCGCGGCCTTTTTCGTTTGGGCCCTTTTCGTTTGAGGATGGGCGGTCGGATTGAGTTCCCTCTCCCCTCTGGGGAGAGGGCTGGAAGGCGTCGTTGAGTACTGTGAAATAGGTTGTAAAGGTTCTGAGCGGTGTTCAAGAACCTTTCTCTGTCGCGGTCAGCGTGGCCCGGCATTCGGCCCGCATGGCCTCGGCATCCCACTCGTCGCCGTCTCCTTCGCTCGGTTCAGGATAACAGTCGATTCCCGGAATGGGCAACGTCCGCGCTGGAGGGACGGCGGAAAGAAAAAAGCCGGAACCCTTGCGGGTCCCGGCCTTGAGGTGCGGGGATCGGGGGCAATCCCCGCGGGGGAGAGGGATCAGGCGTCGGCCGTTTCCAGCGCCGGATAGTCGGTGTAGCCACGGGCGTCGCCGCCGTAGTAGCTGGCCTTGTCCGGCGTGTTCAGCGCCGCGTCGCGGCGGAAGCGCTCCGGCAGGTCCGGGTTGGCGATGAAGGGCTCGCCGAAGCTCACCGCATCCGCAGCACCGGCGGCGATGGCCGCCTCGGCCTGTTCCTTGCTGTAGCCGCCGTTGATGATGAAGGGACCCTTGAAGATCCGGCGCAGTTCCGCCGCCAGATGCGGGGCGCCCTCCGGCGGGGCCATGTGGTGGCCCGGCTGGCCTTCGATGACGTGCAGGAAGGCGAGGCCGAAGGGGTTCAGCGCCTCGGTGACGTGGGTGTAGAGCGCCCGCGGATCGCTGTCCGCCATGTCGTTGAAGGTGCCGGTCGGCGACAGCCGCACGCCGACCCGGCCGGGGCCGACGGCGGTGCTCACCGCGTCCAGGATCTCCAGCAGGAAGCGCGCCCGGTTCTCCACGCCGCCGCCGTAGCGGTCGGTGCGCTTGTTGGTGCGGTCGCGCAGGAACTGGTCGATCAGGTAGCCGTTGGCGCCGTGGATCTCCACCCCGTCCAGCCCGGCGTCGAACACCGCGCGCTTGGCGGCGTCGGCGAAGGCCTTGACCAAGCCGGGGATCTCGTCGGTTTCCAGGGCCCGCGGGGTGGGGAAGGGCACCAGTCCCTTGCTGGTGTAGGACTGACCGGCGGCGGCGATCGCCGAGGGAGCGACCGGCAGGGCGCCGTTCGGCTGGAATTCCGTGTGGGAGATGCGGCCGACGTGCCAGAGCTGCGCGGCGATCAGCCCGCCCTTGGCGTGGACCTCCTCGGCGATGCGGCGCCAGGCGAGCGTCTGCGCGTCGGTGTGGATGCCCGGCGTGCTGGGATAGCCCTGGCCGGTGGCCGAGACCTGCGTCGCCTCGGTGATAATGAGGCCGGCGGAAGCGCGCTGCCCGTAATACTCGGCCATCAGCGGGGTGGGGACGTTGCCCTCGCCAGCGCGGCTGCGGGTCATCGGCGCCATGATGACGCGGTTCGGCAGCTCCATGGAGCCAAGACGCAGCGGCGTGAACAGATCGGCGGTGGTCATGATGCGGTTGCCCTCTCGATGTGGCATCGGGTCCCAAGTTGGGGTGTCCCAAAGCGGGGTCCGGGGTTCCGCGGGTTGGGCGGCGCCCGGTATGTATGTGCGTACATACTTGCCAGCGCCATCCGGCCTTGTCAAGTATGCACGTGCATACCTATTATCATTTCAGCCGCCGCACGGATCGGCGGCCAGTGAGAGGGCCTGCATCGTGGACAAAACCGACACCCCCGCCACCGACCCGGCGACTGACGACGGCTGTTGCGGCACCGGGGCCGACGCGCCCGCGCGCAAGCGCGACCGCGAGGCAACCAAGGGCGTGCTGCTGGACGCGGCCAAGATGGTGTTCGCCGAGCGCGGCTTCGACGCCGCGACCACGCGCGACATCGCCGGACGCGCGGGCGTGAACGAGCAGTTGATCCAGCGCTATTTCTCGGGCAAGGCCGGGTTGCTGCTGGCCGTCGTCGAGCGCTACGGGCGCGAGGAGGGGAGCGGCTGCGCCATGCCGCCGCCCGGCGACGACCTGGAGGAGGATCTGGCGGCCTTCCTCTTGCACCAACTCCGCCACGCCTGGAAGTGCCGCGACTTCACGCGGGTGATGCTGGCGCGCGCGCTGGTCGATCCGGACATCGCGAACGAAATGGCGCGCACCCTGTCGGAAAGCCGCATCCCCTGCCTGCTCAGCCGGCTGGAGATCTTCCGCGCGCGCGGGGCGATCGCGGCGGACGCCGACCTTGCCCACGTCGCGGCGGGTATCGCCACGCTCAGCTTCGGGCTGGGCTTCCTCGATCAGGTGGTGTTCGGGCGCTGCCCGGACCGCGTCAACGAGGTGGTGAAGACGCTCGCCCACACCATGGCCCACGGCCTCGCGCCGCGGGCCTGAGCCGCCTCAATCGGCGCGGCAGGCGGCGGCGCGGGCCTGCTCCGCCCGGTTTTGTTCGGCCCGGTTCTGCTCTGCGCGGGCCTCGGCGCGGGCGGCCCGGTGTGTGAACAGCGCGTCCGCCGAATAGAGCGCCAGCGCCACCCAGATGCAGACGAAGGCCACGAGGTGTGAGGAGGTGAAGGCCTCCCCATAGACCGCCACGCCGAGCAGGAGCTGCCCGGTCGGGCTGATGTATTGCAGGATGCCGATGGTCGACAGCTTCAGCCGGGCGGCGCCGACCATGAACAGCACCAGCGGGATGGCGGTCACCGGGCCGGTCAGGATGATCAGCAGGTCCGTGCCCAGCCCGTGCGCGCCGAAACTCCCCAGTCCCTGGGCGTTCAGCCACAGCAGATAGACGATGGCCGGCGGCACCAGCAGCACCGTTTCCACCAGCAGCCCGATCAGCGGGTCGATGGCCGCCTTCTTGCGCACCAGCGCGTAGACGCCGAAGCTCAAGGCCAGCGACAGCGCCACCCAGGGAACCTCCCCGTAGGACAGGACGAGGCTCAGCACGCCCGCCGCCGCGATCAGAACCGCCAGTCCCTGCCGCTTCGACAGCCGTTCCTGAAGGAAGGCCATGCCGAGCAGCACGTTGATGATCGGGTTGATGTAGTAGCCGAGGCTGGACTGCACCAAATGGCCGTTGTTCACGGCCCAGATGAAGATGGTCCAGTTGCTGCCGATCAGCGCCGTCGTCACCAGGAAGATGCCCAGCCGCCGCCAGCTTCCCACCCCGCGCACGATGCCGGACAGGCCGCGCGTCGGCACCAGCCACAGCCCGACCAGCACCACCGTCCACAGCACCCGGTGGGCGACGACCTCCACCGCTCCGACGTTGCCGAGCTGCTTGAAGAAGATCGGCGCCACCCCTCCCCAGATCAGGAAGGCGGTCAGGGCGGCGGCGAAGCCCAGGGTGGCGGGGTTGCGCCCGTCGGCCTGCGGCAGGGAGGGGGAGGGAGTCTGGGCCATGACTCCCCTTTACCATGCCCAAGAAATGGGCGATAGGAACGCCCCCTCATGCCCGCACTGCGCGCCGGGAATGCCGCATTTCCCGCAGGGGTTTTCCCGATCAGCCCCCTCCGCCGCCTGCGGTGCCGCCTCCGCTTCCGCTGGCGTTGGGGGCTCCGTTCCGCGGCATCGCGCCGGACGATCCCGACGAGCCCCGGCCGATCGGGACGTTGGTGCCGACACCCTCGTTGCGGACCAGCGCGCGGGCCTCGCGCAGCCGGTCCACGCATCCGTCCGGATCGCCCTTGCCGGCGGCGGACCGCGCGTCGCCCAGCAGGCCGCGCAGCCGGTCCTTCTGCTCACCGGTCAGGGCGGTGTGGTTGCGCCCGCCGGCCACCACCTTGTCGCCCAGGAACAGGTCGGAGAAGCGGGACACCTCGTCCCGGCAGGCGGTCAGCCGCTCCTGCTTGGGAACCGTTCCGTCCTGGCCTTGCGCTTGGACGGGAAGAGCCATCAGAGCCAGCAGCGCCGCCGCTGGGAACACACGCCTGTCCATGACCGGGCCTCCTTTTCCGTGCCGACACCTCCGCGGGGTTCGTCGATGGAAAAACAGGGTTGGGCCGGGGCCTGTTCCGCCAAAGGAAAAGGGCCCCGCGCTGGCGGAGCCCTTTGTCACACGTCTGCGGCGCGGCTGGCCGATCAGGCGTTGGCGCCCGTCGCGACGCCCTTGTCGGCCAGCAGCGACTGCAGCTCGCCCGACTCGTACATCTCGCGCACGATGTCACAGCCGCCGACCAGCTCGCCCTTAACGTAGAGCTGCGGGAAGGTCGGCCAGTTCGAGTAATCCTTCAGCCCCTGGCGCAGGCCCGGGTCCTCCAGGATGTTGATGCCCTTGAACTTCACGCCGACGGTGCTGAGCACCTGGACGACGGCGGCGGAGAAGCCGCACTGCGGGAAGACGGGCGTGCCCTTCATGTACAGCACGACATCGTTGCCCTTGATGTCCTGCTCGATGCGATCCTTGACGTTCTGGTCAACCATGTCTCTCGGCCTTCTTACGATGTCGTCGTGTCTTGCGGAGTGTCTTGCGGGACGGCGTCCTACGCGCCTTCCGGCACGGCGGTGGTCAGGGCCAGGGCGTGCAGCTCCCCGCCCATCCGGCCCTGGAGGGCGGCGTAGACCATCTGGTGCTGCTGCACGCGCGACTTGCCCTTGAAGGCGGCGGAGGTGACCAGCGCGGCGTAATGGTCGCCGTCGCCGCGCAGGTCGGCGATCTCCACCGTCGCGTCCGGGATGCCTTCCCTGATGAGCTTCTCGATCACCGCGGCTTCCATCGCCATGGCCGTCATCCTGTTCCGTCAATCCCTGCCCATGCGGGCGCTGCCCGTATAATTAGGCGGAGCGGCCGGGTTTGTCACCGGAGAAGCGACGACATTCCGCGGTGCGAAGGGTTCGCCCCCTCCCTAACCCTCCCCCGCTCTCGCAGGGGAGGGGATCAAGTTCCCTCTCCTGCGAAGCGGGGGAGGGAAGGGGCCCGCGGCGAAGCCGTGGGAAGGGTGGGGGCAACACCGAACCCCAAAACGAAAAGGCCGGGCGACGCATCCGCCGCCCGGCCTTCCGTTCTTCGACCCCTCAACCGCGTCCGATCACTCGGCGGCGGCCATGTAGCCGGGCAGCCAAGCCTCGTTGGCCGCCTTCAGGCGGGCGATGGTGATCGCCTCGCCGCCGCGGCCGGTCAGGGCCGTGCCGTTGGTCTTGCCGAGCACGCTCATCGGCACGCCGGCGGCCTTGGCCTTCTCCTGCACCGCCGCGGCCTTGTCGGCGCGGACGGCCAGGACGTAGCGGCCCTGGTCCTCGCCGAACAGGGTGCCGGCGTCGGCGCCGTCGAGGCCCGACAGATTGGCGCCGATGCCGCCGGCCATGGCCATCTCGGCCACGGTGACCAGCAGGCCGCCGTCCTGGATGTCGTGGCTCGACACCACCAGACCCTCGGCGATCAGGCCGCGGACGAACTCGCCGTTGCGGCGCTCCACCGCCAGATCGACCGGCGGCGGCGGGCCGTCCTCGCGACCCAGGATCTCCCGCAGGTAGAGCGACTGACCGAGATGGCCGGTGCCCTCGCCGACGAGCAGGATGGTGTCGCCCTCGTTCTTGAAGGCGATGCCGACGGCGATCATGGCGTCCGGCAGCAGGCCGACGGCGCCGATGGCCGGGGTCGGCAGGATCGCCTCGCCGTTGGTCTCGTTGTAGAGCGACACGTTGCCCGACACGACCGGGAAGTCCAGCGCGCGGCAGGCGTCGGCCATGCCCTGGATGGCGCCGACGAACTGGCCCATGATCCGCGGCTTCTCGGGGTTGCCGAAGTTCATGTTGTCGGTGACGGCCAGCGGCAGGGCGCCGACGGCGGACAGGTTGCGGTAGGCCTCGGCCACCGCCTGGGCGCCGCCGCGCACCGGGTCGGCGAGGCAGTAGCGCGGGGTGCAGTCGGTGGTGACGGCGATGCCCTTGCTCTGGCCGGGCAGCCGCACCACGCCCGCGTCGGCCTGACCGGACATGAAGCGGGTGTCGCCGTTCACGAGGCTGTCATACTGCTCCCAGATCCAGCGCTTGGACGCCTGATCGGGGCAGGACATGATCTTTTCCAGGATGTCGCCCAGCGTCTTGTCGGCCGGCAGGGCGCGCACGGCGTCCTCCAGCTCCGCGGCGGCCGGGGTCGGCTCCCACGGGCGATCGTAGAGCGGCGAGGCGTTGGAGACCGGCGCGATCGGCATGTCGCACCAGGTCTGGCCGTGCATCTTGATGACCAGCTTGCCGGTGTCGGTCAGCGTGCCGATCACGGCGAAGTCCAGCTCCCACTTGTCGAAGATCGCCTTGGCGACCTCCTCGCGGCCGGGCTTCAGGATGATCAGCATGCGCTCCTGGCTTTCGGAGAGCATGATCTCGTAGGGGGTCATCCCCTCCTCGCGCATCGGCACGTCGTCGAGCACCAACTCGATGCCGAGCCCGCCCTTGCCGGCCATCTCGACCGAGGAGGAGGTGAGGCCGGCCGCGCCCATGTCCTGGATGGCGACGATGGCGTCCGTCTCCATCAGCTCCAGGCAGGCCTCGATCAGCAGCTTCTCGGTGAAGGGGTCGCCGACCTGCACGGTCGGGCGCTTCTCCTCCGAATCCTCGCTGAACTCGGCCGACGCCATGGTGGCGCCGTGGATGCCGTCGCGGCCCGTCTTGGAGCCGACGTAGACCACCGGGTTGCCGATGCCGGCAGCCGCCGAATAGAAGATCCGGTCGGCCTTGGCCACGCCCACGGTCATCGCGTTGACCAGGATGTTGCCGTTGAAGGCCGGGTGGAAGTTGGTCTCGCCGCCGACCGTCGGCACGCCGACGCAGTTGCCGTAATGGGCGATGCCGGCGACCACGCCCGACACCAGATGGCGGGTCTTGGGATGCTCGGGCGCGCCGAAGCGCAGCGCGTTCATGTTCGCGATGGGCCGGGCGCCCATGGTGAACACGTCGCGCAGGATGCCGCCCACGCCCGTCGCGGCGCCCTGGAAGGGCTCGATGTAGGACGGGTGGTTGTGGCTCTCCATCTTGAAGATGATGGCGTCGCCGTCGCCGGCATCGACCACGCCGGCGTTCTCGCCGGGGCCGCAGATGACCTGCGGGCCGGTGGTCGGCAGCGTCATCAGCCACTTCTTCGACGACTTGTAGGAGCAATGCTCCGACCACATCACCGAGATGATGCCCAGCTCCGTGTAGGTCGGCTGGCGCCCCAGGATCTCCAGGGCGTTGTTGTATTCCCCTTCGGACAGGCCGAACTCGCGGGCCATCTCCAGGGAGACTGCGGGCTGCTGCGCGGTGGTCACGACAGGGCCTCCACCAGACCATCGAACATGGGCTTGCCGTCGGTGTTGCCGTGGAAGGCGGACACCGCGTCCTCGGGGTGCGGCATCAGGCCGAGCACGGTGCGCTTGGCGTTGAAGATGCCGGCGATGTTGTCCAGCGAACCGTTCGGGTTCCAGTCGTTCCGGTTCCAGCGCGGGGCGGCGTCGCCCTCGTCGCTGACGTAGCGGAAGGCCACCTGGCCCTCGCCGTCCAGCCGCTTCACCGTCTCGGCGTCGGTCCAGTAGTTGCCGTCGCCGTGCGCCACCGGGTAGCGGACGATCTGGCCCTTGCGGTACTTGGCCGTGAAGGGGCTGTCCGTGTTCTCCACCCGCAGATGCACGGTGCGGCAGATGAACTTCAGCTTGGCGTTGCGCATCAGCGCGCCGGGCAGCAGCCCCGCCTCGGTGATGATCTGGAAGCCGTTGCAGATGCCGAGCACCCGCACGCCCTGATCGGCCCGCGCCTTGACCTCGCGCATGATCGGCGAGTGCGCCGCCATGGCGCCGGAGCGCAGATAGTCGCCATAGGAGAAGCCGCCCGGCACGAGGATGAGATCGACCTTGGGCAGTTCGGTGTCGCGGTGCCAGACCAGATGCGGCTTGGTTCCGCTGGCGGCCTCCAGCGCGGCGACGGCGTCGCGTTCGCGGTTGGAGCCGGGGAAAACGATGACGGCGGCCTTCATGGGGCTTGGAAAATCCGGCGTCGTGGGGGGAACGGTTCGAGGCCGGACACTAAAGGCCCCGCCCCGCCAAAGCAAGGGCAAGGACCCCGCCATTCTCCCTTATCGGCCCTGCGTTGACGCGCCGGCGGCCTGTTCGCGCAGCCAATCGGGGAAGGCCGGCGCCTCGGTGTGGCCGCGCTGGCGGCTTTCCAGCAGGTAATAGTGGCCGGATACCACCCCTTCGGCCCCCAGCGGGGCGGTCAGCCGCCCGGTTTCCAGCGGGCGCTCCACGAACAGCCGCGGCACGATGGCGACGCCCAGCCCGTCCTCCGCCGCCTGGATGGCGAAGTAGGTGTGGTCGACCTCCATCCGGTTGCGGAAGGCGTCCAGCTCCAGCCCGTGCGCCGTGCTCCAGGCCGGCAGCAGGTCGGCGCGGGCGCGGATGGTGATGACCGTGCGGCGGGTCAGGTCGGCGGGGCTGCGCAGCGTCTCCAGCCCCGGCAGGGACGGGCTGCACACCGGAACGCAATGCTCGCGCATCAGGGGCAGCGGCTTCAGCCCAGCAAAATGGGCGGGGTCGCGGCGGATGGCGTAGTCGAAGGGACGGCCGATGTCGATCGGGCCGGGGGCGGTGGACAGCGACACCGCCAGTTCCGGGAAGCGCTGCTGGAACAGGGGCAGGCGCGGCAGCAGCCAGTGCATGGCGAAGGTTGGGATGCAGTCCACCCGCAACGTCCGCCGCCCGTCGCCGTCGAGCAGCGTGTCGGTCGCCTGCTGGATCTCTGTGAACAGGTCGGCGATGCGGGTGAAATAGCGCGCCCCGGCCTCGGTCAGCCGGACCTGCCGTTGACTGCGGTCGAACAGGGGAACGCCGAGGAAGAGTTCCAGGCTGCGGATCTGGCGGCTGATCGCGCCGGGGGTGACGTTCAGCTCCTCCGCGGCGAGGCGGAAGCTGGAATGGCGGGCGGCGGCGACGAAGGCGCGCAGGGCGTTCAGCGGCGGGAAGCGGGAGGACATCCGTTGAGTTTTTCTCACCGGTCGGCGGAAGACAAGTCGTTTGTCGGTGCCCGACCGGCTGGCTAGGGTGCCTGCCGCTTTCCGTCGCCTCCTGGTCCGTCATGTCGCACATCACCCGCCGGCTGGTCTGGTTCCTCGGCGTCTCGCAGCTGCTGTGCTGGGGGATTTCCTATTACCTGATCGCCATCTTCGGGAACCCCATGGCCGCCGACCTGGGGCTGAGCCTGCCGGTGGCCTTCGGCGGCTTCACGGCGGCGCTGCTGGTCATGGGCGTGGTGTCGGGCAGCGTCGGGCGGGCCATCGACCGCTGGGGCGGCCGCCCGGTGATGGTCATCGGCTCGCTGCTGACGGCGGCGGGCTGCCTGGGGCTGGCCTCCTCCACCGGGCTGGTGAGCTATTACGCCTCCTGGCTGGTGCTGGGGCTGGCGATGCGGGCGAGCCTCTACGAGGCGGCCTTCGCCGCCCTGGCCCGGCTGGGCGGCCCGCTGGCGCGGGTGCCGATCTCGCAGATCACGCTGCTGGGCGGGCTGGCCTCGACGGTGCTGTGGCCGGTGGGGCAGGCGATGGCCGACGCCTGGGGCTGGCGCGGCGCGCTGGTCGCCTACGCGGTGATCGCGCTTCTGACCATCCCGCTGCACGCCGCCATCCCCTCCGACCGCTACGTGCGCCCGCCGGTGCCGGCCGGGACGGAGCCCGCCGGACCCGTGGACCCGCGACGGCGGGCCTGGGTGGCGCCTGTGTTCTACATGGTGATGACCACGGCGGTCGGCGTGCTGACCTCGGCGATGTCGGCGCACATGATCGGCATCCTGGTCGGACTGGGGGCGGCGCCCGCCGCGGCGGTGTGGATTTCCACGGTGCGCGGCGTCGGCCAGTCCTCGGCCCGGCTGTGCGAGGTGCTGTCCGGTGGGCGCCTGCACCCCACCGTCCTGGCGCTGCTCGCCTGCGGCCTGCTGCTGCCCGGCTTCATCATCGGTTTGTG
The DNA here is from genome assembly GCF_007827815.1 of Azospirillum brasilense. Taxonomy (GTDB): domain Bacteria; phylum Pseudomonadota; class Alphaproteobacteria; order Azospirillales; family Azospirillaceae; genus Azospirillum; species Azospirillum brasilense_C. The sequence goes on along the minus strand of NZ_VITH01000004.1, from coordinate 141,165 downwards.
GAGCGGCGCGGTGCTGGCCGCCGGCGTCGCCTTCTCGCTGCTGTTCGGGGCGGGGGCCGGGCTGGCGACCATCGTGCGCGGCACGCTGCCGCTGGTGCTGTTCGATCCGCAGAGCTACGGCCGGACGGTCGGGCGGCTGCTGGTGCCGAGCTTCTACGCCGCCGCCCTGGCGCCGATGGGCTACGCGGTGATCATCGAGCGGGCGGGGGAGACGGCGGCGCTTCTGCTCTCCGCCGTCCTGGCGCTGGTGGCGGTGGGAGCGGCGTGCGTGCTGTGGGCGACCGCCCGCCGCTGAGGGATCAGTCGCCGCCGTTCAGCCGCTTGCTCCAGTCCTCGACGCCCTGGGTCAGCCGGCGCTCGGCCAGCGTGCGCCAGCTCTGGGCCAGCACGGGCAGGGCGGCCATCTCGGCCAGCGCCTCGCGGTTCTGGGTGTCCACATAGAGGACGTGCAGCAGCCGGGCGAGCGTCCATTGCGGGTAGGGGCGGTCGACCAGGGCCAGCCGGTCACCGGGGCCGATCACGCCGGGTTCCGGCACGCGGTAGTACCAGCCGGTGCGCCCGGTGGTCTGGACGCGCTTGGCCATGTCGGGCACGGCGAAGCGGTGGTTCAGCTTCCAGCAGGGCTGGCGGGCCTGGGCGACCTCCAGCAGGGCGGTGCCGGCGCGGAAACGGTCGCCGACGCAGACGTCGGCCTCGGTCAGGCCCAGCGTCGCGAGGTTCTCGCCGAAGGCGCCGGGCTGGCCGAGCAGCGGCACGTCCCCGCCCAGCTCCTCCCGCCACGCCGGGTGGTGGTCCAGCGGGTAGTGGTGGATGGCCTTGTCCGGCCCGCCATGGACGCGGCGGTCGGCCTGCTCGTCGTCCAGGAAGCCTTCGGGGCCGACCGCGCGCGGGCCGTCCACCGGGGACTTGGCGATGGCGCTGGTTCGCCCCGGCGGGCCGAAGGGGGCGGCCTTGCCGACGAGGACGGCGGTGATGGTGGTCTCGGTCACGGTGTCGTCTTTCCTTTGGGCGTCTTCTTGCTCTTGGCCGGCTTGAGGGTCCTGGCCTGCTCCTGCAGGGCCACGTAATGGTGCCAGACGAGTTGCGCGGCGAGGCTGCGGTGCGGGCGCCAGGGCTCGGCGACGGCGAGGAGCTGCGCCTGGGTCGGCTTCTCCGCCCAGCCCTTCAGCCGCTGCACGCCGAGCTGGATGGCGAGATCGCCGACCGGCCAGATGTCCGGCCGGCCGAGCGCCATCATCAGGTAGATCTCGGCGGTCCAGCGCCCGATGCCCTTCAGCGCGATCAGGGCGGCGATGGCCTCCTCGTCGTCCATCTTGTGAATGGCGTCGAAGTCCAGCCGGCCGTCGGCGACGGTCTGGGCCAGCCCGCGGGCGTAGCCGATCTTCTGGCGCGACAGCCCGCAGGCCCGCAGATCCTCGTCGGGCAGGGCCAGGATGGCATCCGGCGTCACCACCCCGACCATGCCCTGGAGCTTAGCCCACAGCGCCGCGGCGACCGTTGTGGAGAGCTGCTGCTCGATGATCAGGCAGAGCAGACCGGAGAAGCCATCCGGGCGGCGGAAGTCGCGCACCGTCGGGCCGCCGACGCGCAGGGACTCAGCGAAGATGGGGTCGAGCGCGGAGAGATGGTCGATGGACATGGCCGAACGAAAATGGGGGATGCGCAGCGGTTGCGCATCCCCCATTTTCCGACAGGCAGGATTGAGCGCGGACGGCCTCAGGCCACCAGCTCGATCGCGTAGTCTTCGATCACGGTGTTGGCCAGCAGCTTGCTGCACATGGCCTCGACCTCCTTGCGGGCGGCGGCCTCGTCGGTGCTCTTGAGCTGAAGCTCGATGACCTTGCCGGCGCGGACGTCCTCGACGCCGTCGAAGCCCAGCGTGTGCAGCGCGTGCGCGATGGCCTTGCCCTGGGGGTCGAGAACGCCGCGCTTGAGGGTGACGTGAACCTTCGCCTTCATCGGATGTCCGCTCGCTTGATGGTGCTGATGGGGTGGGGAAAACGGATTGTTGGACGGTCTTTTACTGGACGGTCTTGGGCCCCTTGACGTCCACCGGGCCGCCTTCGGGCAGGATGCCGAGGCGCCGGGCGACCTCCTGGTAGGCCTCCTCGACCTGACCGAGGTCCTGGCGGAAGCGGTCCTTGTCCAGCTTCTCGTTGGTCTTGATGTCCCACAGGCGGCAGTTGTCGGGGCTGATCTCGTCGGCCAGGACGATGCGCATCTCCTCGTTCTCCCACAGCCGGCCGAACTCCAGCTTGAAGTCCACCAGCCGCAGGCCGATGCCGAGGAAAAGGCCCGACAGGTAGTCGTTCACGCGGAGCGACAGCGCCACCATGTCGTCGAGGTCCTGCGGAGCCGCCCAGCCGAAGGCCGTGATGTGCTCCTCGGTGACCATGGGATTGTTCAGCTCGTCGGACTTGTAATAATACTCGATGATCGAGCGCGGCAGCGGGGTCCCCTCGGGGATGCCGAAGCGCTTGGACAGCGAACCGGCGGCGGTGTTGCGCACGACCAGCTCGATGGGGATGATCTCGACCTCGCGAACCAGCTGCTCGCGCATGTTCAGGCGGCGCACGAAGTGCGTCGGCACGCCGATTTCCGACAAACGGCTCATCAGGTATTCGGAGATGCGGTTGTTCAGCACCCCCTTGCCGGTGATGATGCCCTTCTTCTGGTTGTTGAAGGCGGTCGCGTCGTCCTTGAAGTACTGCACCAGCGTGCCCGGCTCCGGACCTTCGAACAGGACCTTCGCCTTGCCTTCGTAGATGCGCCGACGTCGTGTCATGAGAGATCGTCCAAAAACGTGTAGCCCGGGCCGATGGGTGACCGGTCCAGGGGATATGCACGAGTGATATAGCAAGCTGGCCCAGGGAACACAATGCGCGGGGTCCGCGGCGGCTCCTACCCGAAGGAGACGGGCTGCCATGGCGCCTCGTGCGGCCGGCCGGGGGCGAAGTGCCAGACCGGGTCGAGGTCCGGGCGCTCCACGGCGGGCAGGGCGATCAGCGCGCTCGACACCGTGCCGAAACCGGTCGGCAGCAGGAAATTCATCGCGCCGCGCTCGCCGCGCTCGCCGTCGTCCCAGATGCGGCTCGCCAGCAGCTCCGGCCAGCCGCCCCACTGGTCTCCGGCCCGCTCCGGGGCGGGCGGAGTGGCGTGCCGGAAGAGGGGGAGATACTGGGCCTGCCGCGGGTCCTCCGTCACGTCGTCGAGGTCGCTGGCGGTGACCATGTGGACACCCTCGGGAATCTCGATCATCTCCGGACGGTTGCGCGGGGAGGGGCCGCGATGGACGAGCAGCCGGGCGTCGCGGTTGTCGGCGATCAGCAGGTTGAAGGGGCGGTAGGCCCGCGTGTCGAGCTGCGCCATGGCCTCCGCCGCCTCCGCCGCGTCGGCGAAGTCCAGCGCGTCGAGAACCAGCTCCCCGCGCGACCGCTTGCCGGCCTCCGGCCCCAACGTGCCCATGCGGTTCAGCACGGCGGCGACGACGCCCTCGTCGTTCATGCCCAGCCAGGAGCCGCCGGCCAGTTCGTCCAGTCCGGCGACCACGTTGGGACGGTCGGGCCAGTGGCGCGCCGGCGCCTTCCAGGGCCGTCCGGCCATCTCGTCGCGGTTGGCGCCCAGGATCAGGGGCCATGTTGCGTCCGGTCGTCGCAGGAGGATCACGCTGCACATGGGGAATCTTGCCTTCCGCTTCCCTCTTGGGTATGTCGCCGCACGCCGGATTCGCCGATTGGCCGGTGGGTGGGGGCGATGACGACGCCCGTTCCACCGGCTATATAGTCTTGTATCTGGGAGCGCAAAACCAATCCAAGGAGCCGGGTCCCATGACGACCTTCGACGAGCGCGAGAGGGCCTTCGAGAACAAGTTCCAGCACGACCAGGACCTGCTCTTCAGGATTCGTGCACGCCGCAACCGGCTGGCCGGGTTGTGGGCGGCGAGCCTGCTGGGTCTGACCGGGGGCGAGGCCGACGCCTACGTCCGTCAGGTCATCGACGCCGACATCGGCGCCACCGGCCCGCACGACGTCCGCGACCGTCTGGCCGCCGACCTGCACGCCCGGGGCGTCGACATCTCCGACCACCGCGTGGAGAAGGAATTGGCCCAACTGCTGGACGTCGCCCGCCAGCAGGTGCACGCGGAGTAGAGTTTTCGTGGGGGAGGTGTTGCCCCCTCCCTGACCCTCCCCCGCTCTCGCAGGGGAGGGGATAAAAACTCCCTCTCCCGCGAAGCGGGGGAGGGAAGGGGCCCGCGGCGAAGCCGTGGGAAGGGTGGGGGCCCCGAAGACCGAAGCCCCCGACTCCTCACTCCCCGAACACGCGCTTGAACACCATGTCGACGTTCTTCGTGTGGTAGGTCATGTCGAACATCGGGGCCAGCGTCTCGCGGGAGATGTGCTTGGCCACGTCGGCGTCCGACGACAGCAGATCCAGGAAGTTGCCGCCCTTTTCCCACACCTGCATGGCGTTGCGCTGCACCGCCTTGTAGCTGTCCTCGCGGCTCATCCCGGCCTGGGTCAGGGCCAGCAGGACGCGCTGCGAGAAGACCAGGCCGCCCAGGTCGTCCAGGTTCTTTTGCATGCGCTCCGGATAGACCACCAGCTTGTCCATCATGCCGGTCAGGCGGGCCAGCGCGAAGTCCAGCGTCACCGTGGCGTCGGGGCCGAACATGCGCTCGACCGAGCTGTGGGAGATGTCGCGCTCGTGCCACAGGGCGACGTTCTCCAGCGCCGGGACCACGGCGGCGCGGACGATGCGCGCCAGACCCGTCAGATTCTCCGACAGCACCGGGTTGCGCTTGTGCGGCATCGCCGAGGAGCCCTTCTGGCCCGGATGGAAATACTCCTCCGCCTCGCGCACCTCGGTGCGCTGCAGGTGGCGGATCTCCACGGCCAGATTCTCGATCGACGAGGCGATGACGCCGAGCACCGAGAAGTAGAAAGCGTGGCGGTCGCGCGGGATGACCTGGGTGGACACCGGCTCCGGCGTCAGCCCCATTTTGGCGGCGACGTGCTGCTCGACCCGCGGGTCGATGTTGGCGAAGGTGCCGACCGCGCCCGAGATGGCGCAGGTAGCGATGTCGGCGCGGGCCTGGACCAGACGCTCGCGCCCGCGGGCGAAGGCGGCGTAATGGCCGGCCAGCTTCAGGCCGAAGGTCGTCGGCTCGGCGTGGATGCCGTGGCTGCGCCCGATGGTGACGGTGTCCTTGTGCTCATAGGCGCGGCGCTTCAGCACGGCCAGCAGCTTGTCCATGTCGTCGAGCAGCAGGTCGGCGGCCTGGGTCATCTGTACGGCGAGGCAGGTGTCCAGCACGTCCGACGAGGTCATGCCCTGGTGGACGAAGCGCGCCTCCGGTCCGACATGCTCGGCAAGGTTGGTCAGGAAGGCGATGACGTCGTGGCGGGTCTCCCGCTCGATCTCGTCGATGCGGTCGATCTCCCACTTGCCGCGCTCCCACACGGCGGCGGCGGCCTCCTTCGGGATGACCCCCAGCTCCGCCTGCGCGTCGCAGGCGTGCGCCTCGATCTCGAACCAGATGCGGAACCGGTTCTCCGGCTCCCAGATGCGGGCCATTTCGGGGCGGGTGTAGCGGGGGATCATCGGACTCTCCGGGGGTGGCGGACCTGAACGCTTCGGCGGCGGGCGGGGGGCGCGTCGGGACTGTGCGGCGGCGGAAACCGCCCCCGGCTGCCCGCGCGCGGGACCATAACCGCGCCGGACGGCGCTGCAAAGCCCCTTCGGAACTCCGAGGAAAGCGGGCTGCGCGTCATAAGGTTTCTGCGCGCGCGGCACTCTTCGCGGAAAAGTCGCAGAGACTGGCAATTCGTCGCGCCGTCTTCTTCACCTTGATCTTGCCGAGTCCCGGCTACGCGCACTAATGATGTGGAATATGCGCCGCGGCCGGGCAACGCCGGGCGTGGTTCCAGGAGGGCTCTCGTTGTCCGATCCGATCGCCGAGTTGATGCGCGAGCCGTCCCGGACTTCGGACGAGAGGCGCCTGTACCGTCTCCAGTTCCTGGCCTCCCTGTTTCTGGTCGCGGCGGTGGTGCTGGGCTTGGGCGCCTACTTCATCTGGCAGCACCGGATGGATTTCGAAGCCGACCTGATCCAGACCGAGGCCCGCTACCGGGAGGAGCAGCGTCGGACCCTGCAGGAGGAGCTGGAGAACGCGCGCTCCTACCTCGCCTACATGCGGTCGCGCACCGAGCCGCTGCTGCGCGCCGAGCTGCGCGCCAAGGTGGACGAGGCCTACGGCATCGCCTGGACCATCTACGAGCGTGAGAAGGAGTATCTGCCGGAAGTGTCGATCCGGCAGTCGATCAAGGAGACCCTGCGCCCCCTGCGCTTCTTCGGCGGGCGCGGCTACTACTTCATCGACGACATGCAGGGCACCTGCGTGCTGCTGCCCACCGACCCGCAGCGGGAGGGCCGCTCGCTCCTCGACAACCGCGACGACCAGGGGCGCCCGATCATGCGCAACCTGATCCGTGCCGTGGATGATCCGGAGATGCAGGGCTTCACCCGCTACCGCTGGTACGCGCCGGGCAACCCCCACAGCATGTCCGACAAGTTCGCTTACGTCCGCCGCTTCGAACCGTTCAACTGGCTGATCGGCGCCGGCGACTACATCGGTGCGGTGGAGGAGAAGCTGCAGCGCGAGACGCTGGAGCGGCTGCGTGCCCGGCGCTTCGGGGATTCGGGCTTCATCGCCGTCCTGCGGGAGGATGGCGAGGTGCTGCTCTCGCCGACCTCTCCGGCGGCGGAGGGGAAGAACGCGCGCGACCTGCCCTGGGAGACCGAACGGGACCTGGTCACCCGCCTGCTGCAGGCCGGGCTGTCGGGCGGCGGGGAACTGCGCTTCGACTGGGTGCATCCGGTCACCGGGCGCCCGGCGCCGAAGCTGTCCTACGCCACGCCGCCGGACGTCTGGGGCTGGGTGCTGGTCGCCGGCTTCTACGCCGACGACGTCGACGCCGTGATGGCGCAGCGGCGGGCCGAGATCGGCGCCGGCATGAAGAAGCGCATCCTGACCACGGTGGCGGTGCTGGCGCTGGCGCTGGGCGCGTCGGCCGGGGTGTCCTGGCTGGTCACCGGCTGGGTGCGCCGCATCGTCCGCGGCTACCAGTCCAACATGCGGGAGAGCGACAGCATGCTGCGCGAACGGGCGCGGCAGCTCTACCTCGCCAACTTCTTCGTCGACCATGTGTCCGAGATCGTCGTGCTGGCGGACTCGGAGCTGCGCATCGCCTACGTCAATCCCTTCGGCTGCGCCGCGCTGGGCGCCCCGCTGGCCGGGCTGGCCGGCGGCCATGCCGACCTTCTGGAACGCTTCCGCGACGCGGCCTCCGAGGCGTCGGCCCATTACGAGACGCTCTACCGCACCCGCGACGGGCGCGTTCTGGAACTGGAGGTGACGGCCAGCCGGGTCACCTACGAGGGCGACGCCTACTACTGCGCCATCGCCCGCGACATCTCCGAGCGCAAGCGCGCGGAGTGGGAGCTGCGGCTGTCCGCCAAGGTGTTCGACAACGCCGCCGAGGGCATGGTCGTCACCAACGAGAAGAACCGCATCGTCGCGGTCAACGATGCCTTCTGCCGGATCACCGGCTACAGCCGCGAGGAGGTGATCGGCGGCGATCCGGCCATGCTCGCCTCGGGCCGCCAGGACGGGATCTACTACGCCGACATGTGGGCGAAGCTGAAGGAGGAAGGCCACTGGTCCGGCGAGATCTGGAACAAGCGCAAGTCCGGCGAGGTCTATCCGGAGTGGCTCAGCATCCAGGTCGTGCGCAACGAGGCGGGGGAGGCCGTCAACTACATCGCTGCCTTCTCCGACATCACCGAGAAGCGCGCCCAGGAGGAGCGCATCCGGCATCTGGCGCAGTACGACTTCCTGACCGACCTGCCCAACCGCTTCCTGCTGCGCGACCGGCTGGAGCGCGCGATGCTTGCCGCCGACCGGCACGGCAGCAAGGTGGGGCTGCTGTTCGTCGACCTCGACCGTTTCAAGACGATCAACGACAGCCTGGGGCACGGCGTCGGCGACCGGCTGCTGCGCGCGGTGGGGGCGCGGCTGCTGGAGACGGTGCGGGCCAGCGACACGGTCAGCCGCCAGGGCGGCGACGAGTTCGTCATCCTCCTCAACGACCTGGACGGTCCCGACGCGGCCTGCTCGGTGGCCCGCAAGGTGCTGCGCGCGATGACCGAGTCCTTCCCGGTGGACGGGCACGAGTTGCAGATCTCCCCGTCCATCGGCATCGCGCTCTATCCCGACGACGCGCCGTCCATCGACGCGCTTCTGAAATGCGCGGACATGGCGATGTACGCGGCCAAGGAGGCGGGGCGCGCCAACCACCAGTTCTTCACGCCGGAGCTGAACAAGCGGGCGTCGGAGCGGATGTGGCTGGAGAGCAACCTGCGCCACGCCCTGGCCGACAACGAGTTGGAGCTGCATTTCCAGCCGCAGTTCGCGGTGGACGGCCGCCGTCTCGTCGGGGCGGAGGGTCTGCTGCGCTGGCGCCGCCGCGACGGCACGATGATCCCGCCCGGCCAGTTCATCCCGGTGGCCGAGGACACCGGCCTGATCCAGCCGATCGGCGACTGGGTGCTGGGCGAGGCCTGCCGCCGCGCCGCCGATCTGCTCGCCCGCGGCCATCCGCTGCTCATCGCCATCAACCTGTCGGCGGTCCAGTTGCGCCGCCCCGGTCTGGCCGACCGCGTGGCCTTCTGGCTGGACGCCTACAAGGTGCCGGCCCGCTGCCTGGAGCTGGAGGTGACTGAAAGCGTCCTGATGGACGAGTCCGACATGGTGACCGGCACCTTCGCCCGGCTGCGCGAGATGGGGGTGGCGCTGGCCATCGACGATTTCGGCACCGGCTATTCCAGCCTCAGCTATCTGAAACGCTTCCGCGTCGACAAGCTGAAGATCGACCGCTCCTTCGTGACCAGCCTGACCGACGGGTCGGACGGCGGGGCCATCGCCGAGGCGATCATCGGCATGGCGCGCTCGCTGCGCATGCAGACCCTGGCCGAGGGGGTGGAGACGGAGGAGCAGTTCGGCGGGCTCGCCCGGCTGGGCTGCGACCAGATCCAGGGCTATCTGCTGGGCCGCCCCATGCCCTACGACGATTTCGTGGCCTTCATCGCCCGCCATGCCGACACCCCGGAAGCGGTCGGGGAGTCGGTCGGCTGACGGGCGATGCGCCGCGAGGTTGGTCCTACGCGCCCAGCACGCTGCGGTCGTTCTTGGCGACCAGCGCCTGGAAATAGGGGCCGAGCTTCGCGTCGTCGAGGCCGAAGGCCTGCTGGAAGCGCGCGATCAGGTCGCGCTCGCCCTGTTCGGCCTGGCCGTCGGCCATGGCGCTGTCGATCATGTTCAGCAGGATGCACAGCCGCTGCTGTTCGTTCAGGTTCGGCGTGGCGGCGGCCAGGAAGGCGTCGGGCGGGGTGCTGCGCGCGTACTTGAAGCAGCGGTCCAGCTCCTCGCGCGTGGCGCTGCGGCCCATCACCGACAGCAGATGGCCGACCTCTTCCGGGTCCAGCTCGCCGTCCGCGCCCATGCAGTAGATCAGCGAGACGACCAGCGTCCGGCGGGGGGTGAGATCCAGCGGCGCCGATCCCTTGAACATGTCGAAAAGGCCCATGGTGCTACCTCTGTGGTGACGAACGCCGCACATATGGGGGCGTCGGTCCGGGCAACAAGATGGGACTGCAGGACAGGGTTGCGGCTACAGCAAGCCTTGGGCTTTGAAGCTGACGTGCTTGCCCTTGCCGACGATGACGTGGTCGTGCACCGCGATGCCCAGGCTGTGGGCGGCGCGCAGGATTTCCTTGGTCATCTCCACGTCGGCGCGGCTGGGGGTGGGATCGCCGGACGGGTGGTTGTGCACCAGGATGATGGCGCTGGCCGATAGTTCCAGCGCTCGCCGCACCACCTCGCGCGGGTAGACTGGGGTGTGGTCGACCGTGCCGGTCTGCTGCACCTCGTCGGCGATCAGCTTGTTCTTGCGGTCGAGGAAGAGCAGGCGGAACTGCTCCGTCGGCTGGTGCGCCATGGCGGCGGTGCAGTAGTCGAGCAGGGACTGCCAGTTGGCCAGCACCGGCCGGTCCATCACCCGCTGCCGCATCCCGCGCAGCGCCGCCGCCCCGACCGCCCGCAGCGTCGCGACGGCCTTGTCGGAGGCCAGCGAGACCTCCCCCACGCAATAGCCGCGCAGGCGGGGCGGCGGGGCGTTGACCACGCTCCAGAGGTCGCCGAAATCGCGGATCAGCGCCTTGGCCAGCGGCTTCACGTCGCGGCGCGGGTTCACCGCGAAGAGGATCATCTCCAGCAGCTCGTAGTCCTGGAGCGCGTCCGGCCCGCCGTCGAGGAAGCGGGTGTAGAGACGCTGGCGGTGGCCCTTGTGATGGGCCTCATGATGAGCCTCCTCCGCGGAGACGTCCGCGGGCGGCTCCAGCCCGGGAAGTTCCTGGGCCTCCTCCGCATCCCCCGACCGCTTCGCGCGTTTCCGTCCCGCCATCCCGACGCCACCATACGAGTGTGTGCGTCGGGACTATACCTCTTCCGCGCGAAAATCACATCCGCGGGGATATCAAACGGCGGCGGTCGCTTCCTCGGCCGGGACGGCGTAGGGGGGCTTGTGGAAACCGGCGGGGGACAGGGTGAAGATCTCGCAGCCGTCTTTGGTCACGCCGATCGAATGCTCGAACTGGGCGGACAGCGACTTGTCCTTGGTCACCGCGGTCCAGCCGTCGCCGAGGATCTTCACGTCGTAGCGGCCGGCGTTGATCATCGGCTCGATGGTGAAGATCATGCCCTCGCGCAGGACGGCGCCGGTGCCGGGGTTGCCGAAATGCAGGACCGACGGCGGCTCGTGGAAGACGCGGCCCAGCCCGTGGCCGCAGAAGTCGCGGACCACCGAGTAGCGGTGGCCTTCCGCGAAGGTCTGGATGGCGTGGCCGATGTCGCCCAGCGTGGCGCCCGGCTTCACCTGATCGATGCCGATCATCAGCGCGTCGTAGGTGACGTCGACCAGCTTCTTCGCCTTCACGCCGACGTCGCCGCACAGATACATGCGGCTGCTGTCGCCGTACCAGCCGTCCAGGATCGGGGTGACGTCGATGTTCAGGATGTCGCCGTTCTGCAGCCGCTTGTCGCCGGGGATGCCGTGGCAGACCACATGGTTGACGGAGATGCAGTTGGCCTTCGGGAAGCCGCGGTAGCCGAGCGGCGCCGGGACGCCGCCATGGTCGCGGATGTATTGCTCGAGCAGCCGGTCCAGCTCGCCGGTGGTGACGCCCGGTTGGACGTAGGGCGTGATGAAATCGAGCGTGGCCGCGGCCAGCCGTCCGGCCTTGCGCATGCCCTCGAAATCCTCCGGCCCATGAATCCGGATGCGATGGGAATCGAGGTCGTCGTGGTCCAAGAGAATCGTCCCCTACAGATCAGGTCCCAGGAAAATGCGCCGGCGGGCCCGGCGGTGAACATGTAGCGCGGTCAATCCGTGCGGATCGGCAGCGGCCGTTCCAGCTCGATCGCCTGCGGGGTGATCCTACAGGACCAGCACACGGCTTCCACCCCCGATTCGAGCGCGAGGCGCAATCCGGCGGCGTAGGCGGGGTCGATGTCGGCGGCGACTCGGAAGTGGGTGCAGTCGGCGCGCTGCACAAGGTAGACCATGACCGCCCGCGCGCCCTGGCGGACCATCTCGGCCATCTCCACCAGATGCTTGGCGCCGCGGGCGGTCACGCAGTCCGGGAACTCCGCGGCCCGTCCGTCGCCCCGCGCGGGGCGGCGCAGATGCACGTTCTTGACCTCGACGTAGGCGGGCGGCCGGGCCTCGTCCTCCAGCAGGATGTCGATGCGGGAATTGCGCCCGTACGTCACCTCGCGGCGCAGCCGGGCGTAGCCGGCCAGTTCCGGGATGGTGCCGGCGGCGATGGCGGCGGCGACCAGCCCGTTGGGATGCGACGTGTTGACGCCGACGAGGCAGGGCGCGTCCGGATCATCCAACGCCTCGACCAGTTCCAGCGTGTGGGCGAGCTTGCGCTTGGGGTTGTCCGACCGCGACAGCCAGACGGCGGAACCGGGGATGTCCACCCCGATCATGCTGCCCGAGTTCGGCACATGGGCGGTGACCAGGGCGCCGTCGAGCTCCACGTCGGCGAGGAACCGCTTGTAGCGGCGGACGAGGCGGCCTTGCAGGAGGGGGGTGGGGAAGAGCATCTTGGGCCCTAGGTTAAAGCGCGCCCCCGCCGTCCGGCAAGCCCGCCGGTCCCGTCATCCCCGCATCAACCGAGAACGGAGCCGACTCCGCATGTCCTCCCCCGCCGCCGCTCCCAACCCGACCGCCGCCGTCCTCGTTATCGGCAACGAGATCCTCTCGGGCCGCACCAAGGACGCCAACCTGCCGCACATCGCGGAGAAGCTGGCCGGCATCGGCGTCCGCCTGCGCGAGGCGCGTGTCGTGCCGGACGTCGAGGAGGAGATCATCGCGGCGCTGGACGCCCTGCGCGGCCGCTACGGCTACGTCTTCACCACGGGCGGCATCGGGCCGACCCACGACGACATCACGTCGGCCTGCGTCGCCAAGGCCTTCGGCGTGCCGCTGGAGCGCAACGCCGAGGCGGTGGCCCGGCTGGAGCGTCATTACGGCGACCCGTCGAAGCTGAACGAGGCGCGGCTGCGCATGGCCAACATCCCGGCCGGCGCCTCGCTGATCGACAACCCGATCAGCGCCGCGCCGGGCTTCCGCATCGGCAACGTCTTCGTCATGGCGGGCGTGCCCAACATCATGCAGGCGATGCTCGACGGCGTGTTGCCGCAGCTGGAGGGCGGGCCGGACCTGCACGCCCGCACGGTGGCCTGCGAACTGGCCGAGGGGCAGATCGCCGCGGACCTCGGCGCCCTGCAGGACCGCTACGCCGACCTGGAGATCGGCAGCTACCCCTATTTCCGCAACGGCTTCTTCGGCGTCAGTCTCGTGCTGCGCGGCACCGACGAAGCCCGCGTGGTGGCGGCAACGGAGGAGTTGGCTGGCATCGTCCTGCGCTTGGGCGGTACGCCGAACGTCACGGTGGGGACCAAAGGCTAGACAAGTCTCTAGGACGCCAAGCCGTCCTTGGTCATATTGTCGCCGCCATGGGTAATTCTATGTTGAGGACTGGGACGTGACGGTCATGAAAAGTCGTGCCATGAAACCCTTCGAAAAAGCGGCGATCCTGTTCTTGCTGAAGCATCTGGCGTCCGGCGTGGCCGGGGCTGTTGTCTTGGCGACGGGGCTTTTGATTCTCGACGTCGCCAATTTGGCGACTCTGATCGGAAACAGCGATCACGGCGTTGTTGCCGCGATCATGCTGTATGCCAGCCTCATCCTCACCTTCGGCAGCGTGGCGATGGGCATCGGCATCATGACGATGAACGAGGACACGCGTCCCTGATAGCATGGCCCTGACCGGGGCCGGGCGGCTCCCCGTCCGGATGCGGGCCGCTCAGAACGGCCCGAAGCTGTCGTAAGCCCAGACCAGCGCCACGATGGCGGCGATCCAGACCGCCGCGTAGGGCAGCCAAGTTGTGCGGTTGCGGCGCAACGCTGCCGGCACGATCAGCACGGCGACCATCAGCACACTCACGACACCCAGCCAGTTGATCGATTCCAAGCTCACCTCCCTTGAACGCCAGGGTTGCGGGGATTTTTGCGTGTCCGGCGCTTTAAACGCGCTCAATCCTTGACCAAACGCCCGCGGATTGTCTAAGTCAATCCAGCGGAACGGCGGGCTGCATACAATGATATGCAACTCCGGCGGGCGGGTGCAACCCGTCTTCCAAGCCGAGCCGCGACGGTGCGCGGGCGTGGCGGAATTGGTAGACGCAAAGGACTTAAAATCCTTCGCTTCGGCATGCGGGTTCGAGTCCCGCCGCCCGCACCATACCTCCGGTGACGAAAACCCCATGGCGGCACATGTGCCGACGGCGGCGTTGATGCAAGAGCCGTGAGGCAAACCGTCTCGGATTGAATTCCCCGTTCGCCCCGTCGCGTCTGGTTCCTATACTCGCATCGGTGGTGTTGAGCGGGGCCGGTGCCCCCTGACATGGAAGGGGGCGATGGTGCGTTGGGGCTTGCTTCGTGGTGTGACGGTGTCCGGTTTGATGACGCTTGCGGCGTCGTGCCAGACGACGGGCTACAACAGCGGTGAGCGGGTGGAGATCGATTGTGAGCGTTCGCCGATCCAATCCGGTTGGGGCGACGTCTTCACGCCGCCTTGGGGCAAATGTCACCGCACCACCGCAAGCAAAGTGGAACTGATGATAACCTCGCACAGCCGGTACTTCGAAATTCCGGGTGGCTATGGTTATGCGGCTTATCAGAGCGCCGATAAGAACACGTATATTTTCCAGCAGAGCGTGCGAGACATCGCGCGTCTCTACAAAAACAGGACAAGAGGTTCGTTGGGTTGGGAAGAGCCAAGGACGGAGTCCTTTGCCGGGCTGGATTACCAAGTGCAGCGTTTTACGCTGCGCCGGCAGTCCTGCGCGGTGTATCTGCTCAACGGCGCCCCGATGCCGATGTATCCCGGCTACCGGGACAGAGCGTTCGGGTATGTCTGTGCCAATCGCTTGGAGCGGGAGGTGCTGGAGCGGCTGCTGACCTCCTTCAGCTACGATATTTCCCGTGCGGAGAACGCTCCCGTCATCCTTCTGCCTGTGAAGAAAACCGGATGAGCGCCGCTTCGACTTGCAGGCACGGGGACGCCACGCTTGTCTGCAAAGAAGATCATTAAGGATTGGTCGCATCAGTCTCTGTCATATGGCGCGTCACGGTCGTTCATGACAGTCGGTTCTGAGATTCACTCTCAGTGTCATCGCTGGATTTAGCAAAAGCTGATGCGATTGTTCTGACTGTTGCTTTCCAATCGGTTGCCAAGACTCCGCAAATGGGGCATGGTCATTCCAGAAGCGTTGCGATTCAACCAACAAACCGCATGGAGGCAGGACGTGAAGGGCGATCCGCAGGTCATCACCCATTTGAACAAGATCCTGACCAATGAGCTGACGGCGATCAACCAGTACTTCCTGCATGCCCGCATGCTGAAGAACTGGGGTCTGAAGCGCATTGCGCACAAGATCTACGAAGAATCCATCGACGAGATGAAGCACGCCGACAAGATGATCGAGCGCATCCTGTTCCTGGAAGGTCTTCCCAACCTTCAGGACCTGGGCAAGTTGATGATCGGTGAGGACGTGCCGGAAATGCTCGGCAACGATCTGAAAGTGGAGCACAAGGCCCGCACCGACCTGATCGACGCCATCACTCTGTGCGAGCAGGCCCGCGACTACGAGACGCGCGCGCAGCTCACCGAACTGCTGGACGACACCGAGGAGCACATCGACTGGATCGAAACGCAGCTCGACCTGATCCAGCGCGTCGGCATCGTCGCCTACCAGCAGGAGCAGATCTACGGCGAGGGCTGATCCGCTCGAAGCCAGCCGGAGTCCGATTGGGGGGAGGCGTGGCCGGGGGCTGCGCCTCCCCCTTTTTCGTGGGGCGGCGGGGTGGTTTCGGCAACGCCTTGTTAACCATGGTCTCGTAGCGTGCCGGTTTCCGCTTCAGTTTGCACGGGAACCGCCATCATGCTCCCCATCACGTCCTTGCAGGTTGACGACCTGACGCCGGAGGAGACCGCCGCCGTCGCGCACGCCTATCTGGCGGCGCTGGATGAGAGCGACCTGGACCAGGGCGATCACGAGAGCGCCTTCGACCGGGCGCTGGAGACGCTGCGCGGTTACCGTCCCGGCCTGCCGCAGAACATCGCCGCGGCGGAGCTGGAGTTGCTGCTGGCCTCCCTGCCGGCCGCCGTGCCCCCGGGCGTGTCCCCGGCGCAGGAGCCCGCCCTGGCGTAAGGCGCGCCCGGCCGCCCTTCCCCGGTTCATGAAAAAGGCCCGCTCCGGTTTCCCGGGGCGGGCCTTTTCAATTCCGGGTGTGGGCCATAGGCCCACCGGTCACAGCCCGGTCTGCGGCTTGCCGGTGTCGGCCGTCTTGGTCACGCCGGGGTCGATGAGGGGCTGCAGCGCCGGGGCGATGCTCTTCAGCAATTGGGCGGGCAGGGCGCTGGTGAAGCGGTAGTTGTCGGCCTCCGGCCCGTGGACGAAGGCGGTCATGGTCCCGAAGAAGCGGTCGCCGATGTAGAAGGCGAAGGTCGCCGTCCGGTTCACCGCCCGCGATTCGATCAGGTGCCCGCCGGGGCCGTAGCGGTCCAGCCGGTGGTCGCCCGTACCGGTCTTGCCGCCGATCGGGATGACCGCCCCTGAGGAGTCCTTGAAGGAGCCCCAGACGCGCTTGGCCGTGCCGTTCTGCGCCACGTCCATCAGCGCCTTGCGCAGGGTGGCCGCGACCTCCGCCTTCATCACGCGCTGGCCGCGCAGCTCGCCCAGCCCGACGACGGCCTCGTAGGGCGTGCCGGCGGCGAAGTGCAGCTTGCGCACGCGCACGGTCGGCTGGCGGACCCCGTCGTTCTGGATGATGCCGACCAGTTCGGCCAGCGCCGCTGGGCGGTCGGCGGAGCTGCCGATGGCGGTGGCGAAGGACGGGACGAGCGTCTCGAAGGGGTAGCCCAGCTTGCGCCACTGCTCGGTGATGCGCTGGAAGGCTTCCTCCTCCAGCCCGATGCGGATGCGGGTGTTCTGGGCCGACTGGCCCTTCTTGAACAGCCAGCGGTAGCTTTCCTGGCGCTCCTGCACGCTGGCCTCCAGCACCTCCTGCCGCTTGGCGTCGGGGCGCTTCTGCAGGTAGGAGACCAGCCACAGCTCCAGCGGATGGATGCGCGCCAGATAGCCGAGGTCGTTGAGCGGAAACTTGTCCGGCCCGTATTTGCCGTAGAGCGACGCGATGTCGCCGTCGTCCAGCTTGGCGTCGGGCAGGCGGGCGCGCAGGAAGGCGCCGAACTCCTTCACCCCGGCCTGCGGGCGGACGGTGCGGAAGATCACCGACAGGCGGTGCGGCATGGGCCGCGACCGGGCGGCCAGCATGTTCAGCATCGCGTCCGGCGTGTGCTTCCGGTAGCTGTTGTAGAAGCGGTTCAGGAAGTCGCTGCCTTCCTTGTCGGCGAAGCGGGCGAGATAGGCCTGGCGGGCGGGGTGGTCGGGGTTGTGCAGGATGTCGGTGCTGTCGTCGCCGCCCTCGGACAGATAGAACTGCACGACGTCGCGCATCATGCGGATGAAGGGCAGGTTGACCGAATTGCGCAGCGACTCGGTCACGCTCAGGATGCTGCCGTTGTCCCGCGGGTTGAAGTTCACGAAGCTGTGCAACCCGCCGCCGGTAAAGAAGGCCTCGCCGGGGTTCGCCGAATAGCGGCGCTCCATGGCGGCGTCGAGCATGGCGCTTAGACCGCGGTTGGCGGAGGTTGCCAGCCAGTTCGCCGCCCAGCGTGTCAGGTTGTCGGACGCCTCCTCCTCCACGTCGGCGAGGAAGTCCTTGGGCAGGTGGGCGTAGCGGGTGTGCAGTTCCGCCACGATCTCCAGATAGGTCGCCAGCGTGCGCAGCTTCGCCGTGGAGCCGAGGTCGAGCTTGGCGCCCTCGTTGATGTCCAGCGGCTGGTCGAGGTTGTCGGCCTGGACGCGCAGGTAGTTGGCGTCCGGCCCGCGCTCGTACAGCGTGACCGAGTAGATGATCTTCGACAGGTCGCTGCCCTTGGTGTCGAGCAGACGTTCGCCGGTCAGCCCCATCTGCGCGGCGAAGGCCGGGTCGCCGAGCTTCGCCAGCACCTCCACCACGCGCTGCTGCGCCGGGGCGTCGAGCGTCGATTCGGCGGTCAGGTCGATGCGGTCGAGCTGGTAGAGGCTGGACACGCCGAGCATGGAGAGAAGCCGGGCGCGGATGGCGTTGGGGGCCTTCTGCTCCACGAAATTGGCGGTCTGGGCCTGCGGCGGGTCCTCGCGGAACTTCAGCGTCAGGCCGAGCGCCGCGTCGCGCAGCGCGGTGTCGATCACGCCCGCGCCGTGCAGCACGCGCAGATGGCTGTCGGCCAGCCGCTCCAGCGCCGGACGGTCCTGAATCAGGTAATGGGAGGGGCGGCGCTGGGCGAGCAGAAGGCTCAGCACCTGCTTGTAGGCCAGCGCCTTCAACTGCAGGGCGCGGGCGTCGGCGGGCTCTTCCGACAGCACCTTCTCGGCCATGGCGAGGTCGGTGCCGAACCAGGCCCACAGCCCGTCGCCCAGCCCGTTCACCTCGCCGAAGCCGGGGCGTCCGGTCAGCGGGGTGGAGTTCAGATAGTCGATCAGGATGCGGCGGCGGTGGGCGCCGGTGTCCTCGCCGTCCAGATAGGAGCGGGTGCTGGCCGAGATCATCTGGCGCAGCTTTTCCGTTGCACCGCTGGTCTGGCCGTCGGGGGAGTGGCGGTACTTCTCGATCTGGGTCGCCAGGGTCGAGCCGCCGGGGGAACGCTGGCCCGGCTTGACCCACTGCACCGGCAGCATGGCCACGGCGCCGGCGAAGCGGTCCCACTCCACGGCGGGGTTGCGGCGCGGCTCGTCGGTGTTCAGCAGCTCGCGGTTCTCGATGAACAGCAGCGTGGCGGCGACCAGCGGCGGCACGTCCTCGAACTTGGCGAAGACCCGCTCCGGGTAGCGGGCGGAGAACAGCGCGGTGCCGTTGCGGTCCAGCAGGGTCAGGCCGGCGCGCGTCTTCTCGTGGTAGATCGGGAAGCCGCCGGCGGCCATGAACTGGTCGAGCGTCGGCGACAGATGCGCCTGCATCTCCACCGCGTACATGTCCGAGGTCAGCGAGCGCAGGTAGCCGGGCAGCCCGACATAGCCCATCCGCTCGTTGTAGGGGCCCTGGGTGGGGTGGCGCGCGGCGGGGTTCGGCCCCTCGCCCAGCGTGTAGGTCATGTCCTTGGCGTAGCCGGCGAGCAGGCGCGCCTGCAATCGCGACGTGCGCATCTCCTCCTGCGCCAGGAGGGCGCCGCCGCCCAGCGTCGCCGCCAGCGTCACACCCCAGATCGCGCGTCGCACCCACAACCGTGTCATGTCCGGCTCCAGCCATGACCGCGGGGCAAGACCCGCGAATTGGTTAAAATGCTCGGTAAAATGGCCGAGCGATAGGACCGGAATGTAGAGGTGCCTTGGTTAACAACCGGTGTAATCCCTGGCCCTTCGGGTGTGCGAGTCCGCCCCGAAATCGGCGTAACTCAAATTCGTAGCGGACCGTTGCGGCGGCGCCACGAATGCGCCCATCGGTTGTGTGGTTAAGAAACGTGACCGCGCGCTTCCACGAAATCCGTTAACGCCGCGCGCAGGCGGGCGACGACGCCCGACCAGTCGCCCGAGCGGTCCTGGCCGAACACGCGCATGGTCGGGTACCAGGGATTCGCCTCCCGGTTGCCCAGCCAGCGCCAGCAGGCGTCGGCGCGCGACAGCGTCCAGGTCGGCCGTCCCAAGCCGCCCGCGAGATGGCAGACGGAGGTGTCCACCGTGATGACGAGGTCCAGCGTCTCGGCCAGCGCCGCCGTGTCGGCGAAGTCGCGGACGCCGGCCATGGGGTCATCGATGTCCATGCCCGCCGGAGCCTCGGCCAGCTGCGACGCGCCCGGCCCCATCTGGAGGCTGACGAAGCGCACCCCCGGCACATCGGCCAGGGGGGCCAGGGCGGCCAGAGGCAGGCTGCGCCGCCGGTCGATCGGGCTCGCCACCCCGCGCACCGTGCGCGGCGACCCCGCCCAGACCAGCCCGACCCGCGCCCTCCCGTCCGCCGGCACCCGCGCGCGCCACGCCGCGACGTCGGCGGGATCGGCGTGCAGATAGGGCACCGCGGCCGGGATGCTGTCCAGATCGGTCGCGAAGGCGCGGGGCAGGCTCATCATCGGGATGTGCCGGTCGAAGGCCGGAAGCTCGTCGCCCCAGGCGATGGCGGCGGTCACGCCGTCCACCTGTGCCATCAGCCGCACCAGGGCGGGGGAGCAGCCGACGATCACCCGAGCGCCCCGCGCGGCCAGCAGCGGCGCGTAGCGGACGAACTGCAGCGTGTCGCCCAGCCCCTGCTCGGCGTAGAGCAGGATGGTGCGGCCCGCCACATCCTCCGCCCCGGTCCATTGCGGCTGGGCGAAGCCGCGGTGGACCGGGTCGAGTTGCCGGGTCTCCCAGCGCCACTCGAACTCCTCCCACCCCTCGCGGAACTGGCCGGAGGCGAGCAGGGCGACGGCGAGCGCGAGATGGGCCTCGGCGTCGGTGGGGGCGAGGCGGATGGCCTCCCGCCCGGCGGCGACGGCCTCGTCGCGGCGGCCCTCGTGCAGCAGGAGGGACAGGCGGTTGCGGTGGAAGGCCGCCCGCTGCGGGGCGAGGCGCGTCGCCCGCGCGCCCTGGCGCAACGCCTCCGCGACGCGGACGGTCTGCTCCAGCAGCGGCACCATGTTGCCGTAGGCGTCGGCGTTGCCGGGGTCCAGAACCACCGCCCGGCGCCCGGCCCGCTCGGCGTCGTCGAAGCGGCCCAGCGTGACCAGCAGATGGACGAGGTTGGCCTGCGCCTCGGCCAGCGTGGGGTCGAGCCGCAGCGCCTCGTCCAGCGCCGCCACGGCGCCCTCCGGGTCGCCCGTCTGGGCCAGCGCGGCGCCGAGCATGCGGTGCGCCTCGGCGCGCTGCGGAGCGAGGATGCGCGCCTTGCGGAAGGCATCGGTGGCGCCCGCCCAGTCGGCGGCGGCGTAGAGCCGCAGGCCGGCCCGCTCGAAGGCCTCGGCCAGCGGTTCGCTGTCGGTGGCGGCGCTGGCCGTCAGGGCGCGGTTCAGGGCGCGGTGGGCGGCAGGGCCATCGCCGGCCTCGGTCAGGGCGCCGCCCAGGGCGAACCAGTCAGCGGCGCCGTCGGGCTTCAAGGCGAGAACGGTGCGGAAGGCGGCGGCGGCCTGCGCCGCCCCGTCCGGCGTGCCCAGCGCCATCAGGGCCTTGCCGAGATTGCCGTGGACATCGGCGGCGAGCGGCAGCCGGGCCGCCGCCTTGCGGATCATCGCCACACCGTCCGCCACGCGGCCGGTCTGGGCCGCCAGCAGCCCGCCGAAATGCAGGGCGTGGGGGTTGTCCGGGTCCGCCGCCAGGATGCGGCCGTAGAGCTGCCGCGCCTCCTCCAGCCGCCCGGACAGATGATGGTCGAGCGCGAGGTTCAGGGCTTCGGCGACGGTGGCCATGGGCGGGGCTCACTGCGGTGGACGATCCCTCTCCCCAAGGGGGGAGAGGGGACAGCGTTAGGCTCCCAGCAGGTCCTTCGCCTTGGCGGCGAGGTCGGCCAGCGGGACTTCGACCTGCTCGCCCTTCACCAGATGCTTCAGCGTCGCCGTGCCGCGCGCCTTCTCGTCGGAGCCCATCAGGACGACCAGCGGAATGCCCGCCTTGTCGGCGTATTTCATCTGCTTGGCGAGCTTGCCGCCGTCGAGCTGGATTTCCGTGTTGATGCCCGCCGCCCGCAACGCCGTCGCGAGGCCGTAATAGTCGGCGGACAGGGCCGGGTCCATCTGCGTCACCAGGACCTGGGCGGTGGCGCCGCCGTCCTTGATGATGCCGGCCTCCATCAGCTGGTAGAACAGCCGCGTCGCGCCGATCGAGATGCCCACCCCCGGCAGCTTCGACTTGGTGTAGTGGCTGGCGAGGTTGTCGTAGCGCCCGCCGGAGCACACGCTGCCGATGCCCGGATGGTCGTTCAGGAAGGTCTCGTAGACCGTGCCGGTGTAGTAGTCGAGGCCGCGCGCGATGGCGAGGTTGATGCGCACGATGCCGTCCGGCACCTGGAACGCCTTCAGCCCCTCGATGACCGTGGTCAGCTCCGAAACACCCTGGCGGAAGGTCTCGTTCTCGATGCCCAGCGCGCCCAGGGCGGCGAGCGTGTCCTCGTTGCTGCCCTTGGCGTCAATCAGCGACAGGATCTTCTCCGCCGCGTCGGCGGTCATGCCGAGGCCGGTCAGGCTGGCCTGCACCTTGTCGCGGCCGATCTTGTCCAGCTTGTCGATCTCGCGCAGGACCAGGACGCGCTTCTCCGCGTCGTCCACGCCCAGCCCGTCGAGCAGGCCGAGCAGGACCTTGCGGTTGTTCACGTTGATGGTGAAGCCGCCGAAG
Organism: Azospirillum brasilense; assembly: GCF_007827815.1. Taxonomy (GTDB): domain Bacteria; phylum Pseudomonadota; class Alphaproteobacteria; order Azospirillales; family Azospirillaceae; genus Azospirillum; species Azospirillum brasilense_C. The sequence goes on along the minus strand of NZ_VITH01000004.1, from coordinate 119,072 downwards.
TCCAGTTCGCTGAAGACATGGTAGATGACCGCCGGGATCTCCGCGTCGTAATGGGCGGACAGGCTGTCCTTGCCGATCACGTCGATGTCGCACTGGTAGAATTCGCGGAAGCGCCCGCGCTGCGCCCGTTCCCCGCGGTAGACGCGCTGGATCTGGTAGCGGCGGAAGGGGAAGGCGAGGTCGCGCTCATGCTCCGCCACGTAGCGGGCGAGCGGCACCGTCAGGTCGAAGCGCAGCGCGATGTCCGGCTTGTTCCCCTGCTGGAGGGCGCCGGTGGACTGCACGAAATAGACCTGCTTCTCGGTCTCGCCACCGGACTTGGTCAGCAGGGTGTCCACCGTCTCGAACACCGGGGTTTCCACCGGCACGAAGCCGAACCGCTCGTAGCCGCGGCGGATGGTGTCGAGAAGACGCTGGAAGGCGACCTGCTGGCGCGGCAGCAGTTCCATCGTTCCGGGCGGGGTGCGGGGGGTAATGAGGCTCATCGGCGCGGGTCCGGCTTCGAATGTCCCTAGGGATTCGGCTAGGGTTCTAGCGGCTTTCGCCGCTTCCGTCACCATTGCCGTGGCCCGTTACCGTTGAGCGGGGAACCGTAAGGGGCTAGAACTCCGGCAAACCTCCCCATTCCGCGCCCCGGAGCCGCCATGCCCACCGACCGTCTCGTCCTCCGCCGTCCCGACGACTGGCATGTGCACCTGCGCGACGGCGCCATGCTCAAGGCGGTGCTGCCCTTCACCGCCCACCAGTTCGGCCGCGCCATCATCATGCCGAACCTGAAGCCGCCGGTGACCCGCACGGCCGACGCCGTGGCCTACCGCGAGCGCATCCTGGCGGCCCTGCCGGCGGGCCAGTCCTTCACGCCGCTGATGACTGCCTATCTGACCGACGGCACCGACGCCGACGATCTGGCTCAGGGCTTCGAGGACGGCGTGTTCGCCGCCGCCAAGCTCTACCCGGCCAACGCCACCACCAACAGCGCCCACGGCGTGACCGACCTCGGCAAGATCGCGCCGGTGCTGGAGCGCATGGCGGAGATCGGCATGCCGCTGCTGATCCACGGCGAGGTGACCGACTCCCATGTCGACATCTTCGACCGCGAGGCGGTGTTCCTGGAGCGCACCCTCGGCCCGCTGCTGGAGCGCTACGCGGCGCTGCGCGTGGTGCTGGAGCACGCGACCACCGCGGAGGCCGTGGCCTTCGTGCGCGCGCACGCCGCTTCCGGCCGGGTCGGGGCGACGATCACGGCGCACCACCTGCTGATCAACCGCAGCCACCTGTTCGCCGGCGGCATCCGCCCGCACCTCTACTGCCTGCCCATCGCCAAGCGCGAGACGCACCGCGTGGCGCTGGTCGAGGCGGCGACCTCGGGCGAGGGGCCGTTCTTCCTGGGCACCGACACCGCCCCGCACACGGTGACCGCGAAGGAGAGCGCCTGCGGCTGCGCCGGCTGCTTCACCGCCGCCAACGCCATGGAGCTCTACGCCGAGGCCTTCGACGAGGCGGGGGCGCTGGACAAGCTGGAGGCCTTCGCCAGCCTGAACGGCCCGCGCTTCTACGGCCTGCCGGTCAACGAGGACAAGGTGGTGCTGGAGCGCACGCCGTCCACGACGCCGGACATCGTGCTGACTGCGGACGGCGAGGCCGTGCTGCCCTTCCGCAGCGGCGAGACGACCCGCTGGAGCTTCGTCGGGGCCGCCTGAGGCCGGTCGCCCGGTATCAGTCGCCGGCACCGGAGAGGGCCGGGCGCGAAACCCGGTCCTCCGCCGTCCGGCGCTGCCCGTCCAGCGCCAAGCGCAGGGCGGCGACCTCTTCGCGCAGGCTCCGCAGTTCCTCGGCCACGGGGTGGGTTCCGTCGGGGATGGCGGCGTCGCCGCTCTCCGGGCTCCCCTGGTCCTGCAGGGCCTGCAGCGCGTTCACGATCACTGCGACGCACAGGTTCAGCATCGTGAAGGTCGCCGCCATGATGAAGGGCACGAAGAAGGCCCAGGCGTAGGGGTGGACCTCCATCACCGGCCGCACGATGCCCATCGACCAGCTTTCCAGCGTCATGATCTGGAACAGCGAGTAGAGCGACGCGCCCAGCGTGCCGAACCAGTCCGGGAAATCCGCGCCGAACAGCTTGGTCGCCATCACACCGGCCACGTAGAACAGCAGTGCCTGCAGCAGGATGATCATCGCCAGTCCGGGCAGCGATGTCACCAGGGCATGGACGATCATCCGCAGCCGCGGCATGACGGTGACGAGGCGGAAGACGCGCAGCACGCGCAGGGTGCGCAGGACCATGATTTCCGGGCCGACCGGGGCCAGCGTGATCACGACCACCGCGAAGTCGAACAGGTTCCAGCCGTCGCGAAAGAAGGAGCGCCCCTGGTGGCCGATGCGCAGGGCCAGTTCCACGGTGAAGGCGATCAGGATCAGGCTGTCGAGCGTGCCGAGCAATGGCCCGATGGCGTCCGACACCGTGGAGGACGTGTCCAGCCCCAGCACGACGGCGTTCAGCAGGATCAATCCGAAGACGGTCCTCTGTCCCCGCTCGCTGTCGATCCAGTCTCCGGCCCGCGCCAACGGGCCGATCGAGGCGGCGCGCTGCTCCATATCCTTCCCCTCCGGTATCGCCGGGCATCGGTCCGGCGGCGCACCACTATAAGTGATGCGGGGAGGGGGCTCGCGGTGGAATTGCCCAAGTCGTCCGGCAGTCCGCTCCAGTCCGGTGCTCCGGAATGGAGCAAATCCACCGTGGGGCCGATGGATTAGAACAGGCTTCCCTGTGTCGGCGGGCGCTGCGGCTTCTTCGGCTCCGCTTTTGGTCTGGCAGTCCTCGGCTTCGGCTCCGGAACCGCGGTGGGAGGTGGACCATCGACCCGCGGCCCGCCGTCCACCGTCGCGGCGGCTTTGCCGTCGGCGAAGACCAGCGACACCGCCAAACCCGGCGTGGCCTGGGCGGCGCTGGTCAGCGGCTTGCCGTCGCCGGACTGCACCAGGGCGAAGCCGCGCTCCAGGACGCCCTTGTAGGAGTAGCTTTCCAGAAGCTGCCCCACCGCCGTCAGCCTCGCCGCACGCTCCTCCACCGCCTTGCCGTAGCTGCGGTCGAGCCGCGGCGTCAGGTCGGACAGCCGCCGCCGGCCGTCGCCGAATTTCACGCGGATCGGGCCGAGCGTCAGCCGCCCGCTCACCCGCTCATACTGGCCGCGCGCGGCGACGACGGCGTGGCGCAGCGCGCCGTCGAGCGCGCGGGATTCCGACGCCAGCCGCTGCCCGGCCTCGGCCAGCTTCTCGCGCGGGTGGCGCAGCGCCGCACCCAGCTCGTTCAGGCGGGTGCGGCGGCGGTCGAGGAGCGAGGCGGCGGCCAGGGCCAGCCGCTCCGCCCGGTCGTCCAGCCGCTGGGCGTGGCTTTCCAGCAGCGCGCGCGGGTCGCCGAGGCCGCGGGCCAGCCCCTCCACCCGCGTCCGCCGCTCGGCCAGCAGGCGGGTGGCGGCGCCGACCATGCGCCGCTCGTCGTCCAGCACCTGGGCCAGCAGCTCCGCCCGCACCGGAACGGCCATCTCCGCCGCCGCGGTGGGGGTGGGGGCGCGGCGGTCGGAGGCGAAGTCGATCAGGGTGGTGTCGGTCTCGTGCCCGACCGCCGAGATCAGCGGGATGCGGCTGGCCGCCGCCGCGCGGACGACGTTCTCCTCGTTGAAGGCCATCAGGTCCTCCAGCGAGCCGCCGCCGCGCGCCACGATCAGCAGGTCCGGGCGCGGCACCGGGCCGCCGGGGGCGATGCGGTTAAAGCCCTCGATCGCCGCGGTGACCTCCGCCGCCGCCCGCTCGCCCTGGACGGCGACCGGCCAGAGCAGGACCCGGCGCGGGAAACGGTCGTGCAGCCGGTGCAGGATGTCGCGGATGACCGCCCCGGTGGGGGAGGTGACGACGCCGATCACGTCGGGCAGGAAGGGGATGGGCTTCTTGCGCCCGGCATCGAACAGCCCCTCCGCCGCGAGGCGCTTCTTGCGCTCCTCCAGCATCTTCAGCAGGGCGCCCTCGCCGGCCAGCTCCATCGACTCGATGATGAGCTGGTATTGCGAGCGTCCGGGGTAGGTCGTCATGCGCCCGGTGACGATGACCTCCAGCCCCTCCGCCGGCTGGATGGCCAGCTTCGACGCGGTGCCGCGCCAGCACACCGCCTCGATCACCGCCGTGTCGTCCTTCAGGCGGAGGTAGCAGTGGCCGGAGCTGTGGCGCTTGGGCTGGGAGATCTCGCCGCGCACGCGCACGAAGCCGAACTCCTCCTCGATGCTGCGCTTCAGGCGCCGGGCGAGGTCGCCCACCGAGAATTCCGGAAGGTTCGAGCCGGGGCGCGGTTCGGGGGCGATCAGCGGAGAGGTCATATCAAGGTCTTGAGTCATGGCGGCACCATGATACAAGGCGCGGTGTCGGCAACAAGCGTGGAAGGACGAGGTGCCATGAAAGTCCTGGTGGTCGGGTCGGGTGGGCGCGAGCATGCGCTGTGCTGGGCCATTCAGAACTCGCCGCTGTGCGACACGCTCTACTGCGCGCCGGGCAACGCCGGCATCGCGGATGTGGCCGACTGCGTCGCCATCGGCGCGGAGGACGTGGACGCCCTGGTCCGCTTCGTCCAGGACAAGGCCATCGACTTCGTGGTCGTCGGGCCGGAAGGGCCGCTGGTGCTGGGCCTCGTCGACAAGCTGACCGCCCTTGGCATCAAGGCCTTCGGCCCCAGCGCCGCAGCGGCGGAGCTTGAGGGCTCCAAGGGCTTCATGAAGGACATCTTGGCAAAGTACGGCGTGCCGACCGCCGCCTATGGCCGCTTCAAGGACGTCGAGGCCGCCAAGGACTTCGTGCGCAAGAACGGCGCCCCCATCGTGGTCAAGGCCGACGGTCTGGCCGCCGGCAAGGGCGTGACGGTCGCCCGCACCGAGGAGGAAGCCTTCGCCGCCATCGACGAGGCCCTGGTCGAGGGCCGCTTCGGCGCCGCCGGGGCCGAGGTGGTGGTCGAGGAGTTCCTGGACGGCGAGGAGGTCAGCTTCTTCGCGCTGTGCGACGGCGAATCGGCCCTGCCGCTGGCCTCGGCCCAGGACCACAAGGCGGTGGGCGACGGCGACACCGGCCCGAACACCGGCGGCATGGGCGCCTACTCCCCGGCCCCGGCGCTGACCCCGGACCTCCAGGCCCGCGTGATGCGCGAGATCGTCGAGCCGACGGTCAAGGGCATGGCGGCGGAGGGGCGCCCCTTCAAGGGCGTGCTGTTCGCTGGCCTGATGATCGGCAAGGACGCCGACGGCAATCCGGTGCCGAAGACGCTGGAATTCAACGTCCGCTTCGGCGACCCGGAATGCCAGACGCTGATGATGCGCCTGAAGTCCGACGCGCTGGCCGCGCTGATCGCGGCGGCGGATGGCCAGTTGAAGAACATCGACCTGCGCTGGCACGACGAGACGGCGCTCTGCGTCGTCATGGCCGCGAACGGCTATCCCGGCGACTACGTGAAGAACACGGAGATCAAGGGTTTCGAGGTGGCCAACGCGGTGGAGGGCGTGACCGTCTTCCACGCCGGCACGAAGCGGTCGGACGATGGCCGGGTGCTGTCGACCGGCGGGCGCGTGCTGGGCGTGACCGCCAAGGCCCCGACCGTGGCCGAGGCGCAGAAGCGCGCTTATCAGGGCGTGGACGCGCTGGATTGGCCGGACGGCTTCTGCCGCCGCGACATCGGCTGGCGGGCGGTGGGGCGCTGAGGAGCCAAGTCCGACGGAGTCTGAGCGCGGAGGAGTGGCGACGCTCCTCCGCTTTTGTTTGCGCGCTCGCTCCGGCCCCGGCGCGGCTGAGCGTCCTGCTTGTGGATGATGGCGTCGCTGCATATGGAGATATGCAGACTTGCGAAAACTAACTAAAAATTAACATTGTTCTTTGCCGCTGTCCCGTTAAAATTGCAACGGGTTTCAGCTTTGTTTTTTAGAGAGAAACTGGCTGGCACGTTGTCAAAGGACCAGAGGCCGCCGTTATGCCGCTTCGTGGCGCAAAGGGAACTTTCGAAACCGCCCGCCGCGCTTGGCAAGGCTTCATCGCTTGTCTGTTCCTGCAGTGTACCGGATGGCGGCGGCTGGGCGACCGGCTGCTCAAACTCTCATTCGTTCCGGCACTGATTGTTTCGGCGGCGGTCTTCAACCCTTTGGACATCAGCGGCTCCAGCGGTCGAACCTCTCTGGATGCCTATCGCCGGATCGCCACCAGCGTCTATCCCGATAAGGGGCAAAAGAAAATTGTCGTCGTTCAGATCGACGACACGTCACTTGCTGTGAATGGTGAATCCTATCCGCCGTCGTTCGATTTCTACGCACGTCTTATTCAAAAACTAAAGGACGCTGGGGCTGAAAGCATCCTCCTGGATTTGATGATCATCGACAGGAACAGGCCTGGAGAGCCGGGTGGTCTGGATCGCCTTGTCAGCGCGATCGCGGATTTTCCGGTTTTCATGACGGTCGCGCGCAGCAGCCAGCAGGATGACTCGGGGTGTGCGACCGCCGGCCGGCAGAACGTGGAGGACCTGCGCCTTGCGGTGAAAGGAGAGCCTCACCCCCTGATCCGCGACGGGGCGTCCCATGTCGATCTGTTTCCGGACAGCTATTGCGGTTCGCCGCGGCTTTCAGCGGCTCTGGCGGTCTACAACGAGTATTGCGGGCGGAGTGAGGCGTGCCAGGGCAGCCGGAACGATCCGCTGGTCAATCCGGACGCCTTTCGGAACATGACCCTGACCATCGAATGGGGGCGTGTCTGGCCGGCCGGGGCGGAGGCCGTGCATCCTGACCACCGGCGCCTTGCGGCGGAGTGCCCCGACGGTTCCCTTCTGGACAAGGCCGGCAATTTCCTTCGGACGTTGATGCCGTTCGAGAGCGGCGTCCTGTCCAACGCCCCGGCGGATTGCCGCTATCACCCGGTCATCCGGGCGGAATGGCTGACGGCACCGGAATCGGCGACGGGTGTCGACGGCAAAGCCCTGGCGGATTTGCTGGCCGGCCGGATCGTGGTGGTGGGGGCGATGTTCTCCGGCGTCCAGGATGTCGGCCCGTCGCCTGTGTTCGGCATCGTGCCCGGCATGTTCCTGCACGCCATGGCGATCGACAACCTGATCGTCCGCGGCGCCGGCTTCATGAAGGAGTGGAGCAAGCTCGGGCTTGGCGATCTCGACCTGTCGGTGCTGGTGGAACTTGCCGCCATGGCGCTCGTCGCACTTGCCGCCCGTAGGATCGGCATCTGGCTCGCCCCGCGGACGTTGCTGTCGGCGGTGGCATGGACCCTGCTGCTCATGGCGGCTGGGTCGCTTGTCGGCCTCGCTTTCTCGACTTGGTTGGTATGGCTCACCGGCTTGGAACCGGTGAACTGGATCGGCGTCGCCGTTGCCGGCGCGGCGGTCGCCGGCCCGGCCCGCATCGTGCTCGCCAAACGGTTCGAAGAGCTTCGCGTGCTGGAAGCACAGGAAAAGTCACAGAGCAATGGAGGAAACGCGTGATCAGAATGTCCGCTGTGGTCTTGGCCGCCCTGTGCTCGTTCGCGGTGTCCGCGATGGCTCAGGAAAAGATCAAGATCGAAAAGATCATGTTCGGTTCCGGGGGCATGATCGCCGTGTTCGATGAGAAGGGCGGCAAGAAGGGAGAATTGCCCAAGGAGGCGTTCCCGTCGGTTCCCTTCGATGCCGCCGACTACAACCGCAACACCCGCTCTGTGAAGGTGAACGCGGGCGGTCAGGAGGTGTGGCTCAGCCCGTTCCAGGTGCAGGTTTCGGCCAAGGCCCAGGTGCTCACCGAATGCCAGACGGCTCAACGGGTCAGCGGAACGACCTTCTCGTCGCGGGGCGCCTCCGAATGCAAATGAACGCCGCCTTGCGTCGCCCGCTCGTTCCCGCCCTGCTCGGCCTGACCCTGCTCGCCGGCGGATGCAAGTCGCTCGACACGCTGACCACGGAACTCAGCGGCAAGCGAACCTACGAGTCCGTCCCCGCGCGCTTCGTCGAGGTCGCGGAGCAGCGGCGTGTCCCGGACGCCGGGGGCAGCTCCCTGACGGCGCTCGCCGCATCGCTGCAGAAGCCGTCGGGTGCGTCGGCGCGGTCGCTCGACGGCCGTGACCCGCTGCCGCCGGGCACGCGCGAGCTGGCGGGGGCGGAACCGTTGCAGCGTTACGCCAACCAGATCCTGGCGCGTCTTCTGAAGGCATGGCCCCACGCCAAGCCGTCCGTCACCATCGTCGTGACCAACAACCCCGCCTATGTGGCGGAGGCTGTTCCGGCTGGCACCATCCTGGTTTCGCAGGGGGTGTTCGTGAACTCCGAGAACGAGGATGAACTGGCCTTCATCCTGGCTCACGAAGTGTCGCACCTTCTGCTCAACCACATGGACGCCGACCGCCAGCATGCGGCGCAGAAGACGGTCGAGGACACCGGGATGGGGACGCTGCTCTCCGCGGCTCCCCGCTCCAACCCGGACATGGCCAGGAACGCGGCGCTGATCTACACGACCTACCGGACGTTCCAGGACACCGTGGCGCAACCGTCGTGGGCTCGCCAGCAGGAGGACGAGGCCGACCTTCTCGGCTTTGATCTTCTGGAGAAGGCCGGGTACAACACCAACGTCTTTCAGGTCGTGATGGAGCGCTTCGCCGACGACGCGCGCAAGCAGAGCGCCAAGGCCGAGGAGGAGCGCAAAGCACTCGAAGACCAGATCAATGCGCTGATGCAGTCGGGGCAGTACAGCGCGGGCATCAACGCCGCCTTCAAGGAATTGTCGGCCGGTCCGTCCAAGATTTTTGGTGAAATCGGCAAGCAACTGCGCATGGGCCACAATTCCGCGGAGCAGCGCTTCGTGGATTTGAGCGCCTATGCGGTCCGGGAGCAGCTGTTCGAGGGCGCGACCCGGGACAAGAACACGGTGGGTTACGAGAAGGTCGTGTTCCAGGGGGCGGCGCTGAAGGCGCTGTCGCGCAGCGTCCTGGTGCAGCGCGCGGAGAGCCTGATCGCGAAGGAGCGTCTCGCCGAGGCGGAGGCCGCCCTGAAGGAGGTCGCCAAGGGGGGCTTCGAGTCCGATCCCTATCTGCGGATGACCTACTACCGGCTTCACACCAAGCAGAACCGGCCGGACCTCGCGGTGAAGGATCTCGAGATCGCCGTCAAAAGCGCCTCAGCTCCGCCGGAGGCGTTCGATCTGCTGATCGCCGAGCATCGGGCCGCCGGCCGGGCGTCCCAGGCTCTGGTCGCCCTCGACGCCAAGGACCGCCGCTTCGGCGGGGCTGAGCGGGGCTATCCGCTCCGCATCCGGCTGCTGGTCGAGGCCGGCCGCACGCCGGAGGCCGGGTCCGTGGTCGAGCGTTGCCGCGCGGTGCGGGGCCCGCTGGTCCGCGAGTGCGAAAACGCGTGGAGTCAGGCGACGGTGGCCAGCCTGTCCCAGCCGCAGTGACGAAACGCCGCCCCGGCACTCACCCGGGGCGGCGCTCCCTGAAGAACTCCCGCAGCATCTCCGCCGCCCGCGTCTCGTCGATGCCGCCGTAGACGTCCGGGGCGTGGTGGCAGGTGGGCTGGTGGTAGAAGCGGGGGCCGTGCTCCACCCCGCCGCCCTTGGGGTCGTAGGCGCCGAAATAGACCCGCCGCAGCCGGGCGAAGCTGATCGCCGCGGCGCACAGCGCGCAGGGTTCCAGCGTCACATAGAGGTCCAGCCCCGGCAGGCGCGGCTCGCCGAGCGCTGTGCAGGCGGCGCGGATCGCCAGCACCTCGGCGTGGGCGGTGGGGTCGTTCAACTCTTCCGTCCGGTTGCCGGCGCGGGCCAGCACGGCGCCGGTCGCCGGATCGACCAGCACGGCACCCACCGGCACCTCCCCGCGGGATGCGGCGGCTTCGGCCTCCTCGAAGGCGATGTCCATGGGGGAGGGGGGGCGGCTCATGCGGGGCACCCTGCCCGGCGGTCCCTGTTTTCGTCAAGCCGCGGAACGCCCTCCGGCGTTGTTAAGCATCGGACGAAACAGGGAGGACGATCATGAGCAACCATGTCTACAAGAAGGTGGAAATCGTCGGCACCGCCGAGACCACCATCGACGACGCCATCCGCAACGGCATCGAGCGGGCGTCCAAGACGCTGAAGAACGTGGACTGGTTCGAGGTGGGCGAGATCCGCGGCCACGTCAGCGGTGGAAAGGTCGCCCACTTCCAGGTGGTGATGAAGGTCGGCTTCCGCCTCGAAGAATAACGGCGGGGACCCCGTGCCGTGGGTTGCGGGCGGGGCTTGCAAGCCCTATGGTCCGTGCCCATGGACACCCCCGATTACGAACATTCCAAAGCCATGCCCGGCGCCGCCGATGCGGACGCGGGCGAGCCCGATGCCGGCGAGCGCATCGCCAAGCGGCTGGCGCGCGCGGGCTTGTGCTCGCGCCGCGACGCCGAGCGCTGGATCACCGACGGCCGCGTGGCCGTCAACGGCACGACCCTGGACAGCCCGGCCTGCGTCGTGCGGTCCGGCGATGTCGTGCAGGTGGACGGCAAGGTCATCCCCGAGCCGGAACCGGCGCGGCTGTGGCGCTATTACAAGCCGTCCGGGCTGGTCACCACCGCCCGCGACGAGAAGGGGCGCACCACCGTCTTCGAACGGCTGCCGCCGGACATGCCGCGCGTCATCTCGGTCGGTCGGCTCGACCTGACGACCGAAGGGCTGCTGCTGCTGACCAACGACGGCGAGCTGGCCCGCTTCCTGGAACTGCCGGCCACCGGCTGGACCCGCCGCTACCGCGTGCGCGTCTTCGGCGAGGTGAACGAGGTGAAGCTGGCCGAGCTGGCGAAGGGACCGACCATCGAGGGGGTGAAGTACGGTCCCATCGAAGCCGTTCTCGACCGCATCCAGGGCCGCAACGCCTGGCTGACCGTCAGCCTGAAGGAAGGCAAGAACCGCGAGATCCGCAAGGTGATGGAGGCGTTGGACCTCCAGGTGAACCGGCTGATCCGCGTCGCCTATGGCCCCTTCCAGCTCGGCAAGCTGGAGGAGAGCGCCGTCGAGGAGGTGCCGAAGCGCGTGGTGCGCGAGCAGGTGTCCCGATTCTTCACCGGCGCCGATCCGGCGGAGGATGGCAAGGCCAAGGGCAAGACCTCTGCCGCCAAGACCTCTTCCGCCAAGGCCGCCGCCAAGAGCGAGAGCACTGGCACCGAAGGCGCCAAGGGCCGTTCCGCCGCTCCGGCGAAGGCGTCCAAGCCGCGCGACGCCAAGGCCGGCTGGGCCAAGGCGGAGCCGAAGGCCGCGTCCGAGCGGCGCGGCCCGGCCAAGCCGGCCTCGGGCGGCTACGCTTCCGGGAAGCCCGCTTCCGCTAGGCCCGCTTCCACCAAACCGGACGGCAAGCCGGCGGGCAAGCCCGGCACGCTGACGCTGAAGGGCGGCAAGCCCGGCGGCGGTGGGAAGCCGGGGCCGAAGCCGCGTGGCGGCGGAGGCGCCTCCGAGGGTGGCCGCGGGCCGGAGCGGACCCGTGCGGATCGTCGGCGGTAAGCACCGCGGGCGGCGGCTGGCCGCCCCGGGGGGGAGCGACACGCGGCCGACCACCGACCGCACCCGCGAATCCCTGTTCAACATCCTATCCCACGCTGACTGGGGGCCGGACGGCGCCGACCTGCTGGAGGGCGCCGTCGTCGTGGACGCCTTCTGCGGAACCGGCGCCCTGGGGCTGGAGTCGCTGTCCCGCGGGGCCGCCCACGCCAGCTTCCTCGACCTGGGCCGCGCCGCGCTCGACGCCGTTCGGGCCAACGTCGCGGCGCTGGGGGAGGGGGCGAACGCCGCGGTCCTGCGCGCCGACGCCACCCGCCCGCCGCCTCCGACGGGCCGCCCCTGCACGCTGGGCTTCCTCGACCCGCCCTACGGCCAGGATCTGGCGCCGAGGGCGCTGGCCGGGCTGGCGAAAGCCGGCTGGCTGGCCCCTGGCGCCGTCCTGGTGGTCGAGGTCGCCGGGCGCGACCCGCTGCCCCTGCCGCCCGGCTTCGCGGAGCTGGACGAGCGCCGCTACGGCGACACCCGCGTCCAGTTCCTGCGGTACGGGCTGCCTCAGCCGTAGGTGAAGAAGGCCGAGGTGACCTGGTTCGGAGCGATGCCGGCCAGGGTCAGCCGGTCGCCGCTGCCGAAGTCGAGCAGGGCGCTGCCGCTGCCGTCCGATCCCAGGCGGTAGGTCATGTTGGAGGCGATCTGGATGCGGTCGTTCTGCGCGCGGCTGAAGTCGGCGATGCGGTCCTGACCGCCGCCGCGGGTGAAGACGAACAGGTCCGCCCCCGAGCCGCCCCACAGCGTGTCGTTGCCGGCATCGCCCCACAGCGTGTCGTTCCCCTCGTCCCCCATCAGCAGGTCGGCGCCCGAGCCGCCATGGAGTGCGTCGTTGCCGGCCTGCCCGCGCAGCGTGTCGTTTCCGGCGTCGCCCCACAGCAGGTCGTTGCCGGCGCCGCCGAACAGCTGATCGTTGCCGCTCAGCCCGCTCAGCGTGTCGTTGCCCGCCCCGCCATAGAGGCTGTCGGCCCAGGTGTTGCCGGTCAGCGTCAGGTTCTTCGGGATCTCGACGATCTGGAAGGTCTTGCCGGTGAACTGCTCGGCGTAATAATCGATGGAGTTCATGTAGTTGGGGCGCAGCGTCGGCGTCAGGTCCGACATGATGGTGCCGGTCGCGGCGAAGTTGCCGTAGGTGGCGCCGCCCGCATACTCGTCGAAGGCGCCGATCATGTGGCCGAATTCGTGGGCCGCCAGTTCGTCCTGGTAATCGGGCCCCCAGTCGGTCTGGGTGCACCAGTTCAGCATGTCGCAGCGCCCGTAGCTGTTGCTGACGTTCACGTCGTAATGCTGGTTCCCGGCCGCCACGAACTGCACGTCGAAGCGGATGGCGTAGCTGTTGGTGCCGTCCGACAGGCTGTACTTGTCGCCCCAGATCCCCTCGATTCCCTGCTCCCAGACCTGCTTCAGCGACCCGGCGTCGTCGCCGGTCAGGTGGATGCGGGTCTGCACGGTGAAGGCCGTGCCATCGAAGCCGAGGTCGTATTTCACGTCCCAGCCGAACCCGCCATCCGCCCGCGTCTCCGCGTAGTTGATGGTCACCGGGGCGAAGCTGGTGGGAACCGGCGCCGCGGGAGCCGCCGCCAGGGTGCCGGCGTTGTTCCCGTAGCTGTAGCTGACGGCCTGCGTCGTGGTGGTCTGGGTGGCGGGGCTCTGGGCGGCCCCGTTCCGGGCGGCGTTCTGGCGCATGGCACGCTTCATGGCACGATTCCCCTGGTTCTGTGCGTCTTGGGGGACATCATGCGGGCAGGATTGAAGGCTTTCTTGTGACTTTAACTATACATTAACCTTTTTCCTAAGGGCGTAGGACACCCCCTTACGGTTGGCTCGGCGGAGCGGCGGGACCTCGGCCGGTCGGCCCTGTTATGGCCTAGGACGAGCGGCGGCGGGCGCCGCGTCTGGGGCGGGGCGGGGCATGATCAAGGATCTCTGGTACAAGAACGCGGTCATCTACAACCTGTCGCTCGGCACCTTCATGGACGCCAACGGCGACGGGGTCGGCGACTTCCAGGGCCTGCAGCGCCGGCTGGATTATTTGCAGGGGCTGGGCGTGACCTGCGTCTGGCTGGGGCCGTTCCAGCCGTCGCCGATGCGCGACCACGGCTACGACGTGGCCGACTACTACAACGTCGACCCGCGCTACGGCACGCTGGGCGACTTCGTGGAGTTCAGCCACGCCTGCAAGCAGCGCGGCATCCGCCTCATCATCGACCTTGTGGTCAACCACACCTCGGACCAGCATCCCTGGTTCCAGGCGGCGCGCAAGGACCCGGACTCCCCCTACCGGGACTGGTACGTCTGGTCGGACAAGAAGCCGGACGGCGCCGACCAGGGCGTCGTCTTTCCCGGCGTGCAGAAGACCACCTGGAGCTGGGACAAGGAGGCCCGCGCTTACTACTTCCACCGCTTCTACGAGTTCCAGCCGGACCTGAACACCGCCAACCCGGAGGTGCAGGCCGAACTGCTGAAGGTGATGGGCTTCTGGATCGAGCTGGGCGTGTCGGGCTTCCGCATGGACGCCGTGCCCTTCGTCATCGCGACCAAGGGTCCGGACGTGAAGAAGCCGAAGGAGCAGTTCGACATGCTGCGCACCTTTCGGGAGTTCGTGCAGTGGCGGTGCGGCGACGCGGTGCTGCTGGCCGAGGCCAACGTGCTGCCGACCGTCGACCAGGAGTATTTCGGCGACGACGGCGACCGCATGCAGATGGTCTTCAATTTCCAGGTCAACCAGACCCTGTTCTACGCGCTGGCGACGGCGGACACGCGGCCGCTGGTCAAGGCGCTGGACGTCACCCGGGTGCCGCGCCCCAGCACCAACCAGTGGGGCCTGTTCCTGCGCAACCACGACGAGCTGGACCTCGGCCGCCTGACCGAGGCGCAGCGCAAGCGCGTGTTCGACACCTTTGGGCCGGACAAGGACATGCAGCTCTACGACCGCGGCATCCGGCGGCGCCTCGCCCCGATGCTGCGCGGCGACCGGCGGTGGCTGGAACTGGCCTACAGCCTGCTGTTCACGCTGCCCGGCACGCCGGTGCTGCGCTACGGCGACGAGATCGGTATGGGCGACGACCTGTCCCTGCCGGAGCGCGAGTGCGCCCGCACCCCTATGCAGTGGTCGGACGAGCCGCAGGGCGGCTTCACCAAGGCGGACGACCCCGTGCACCCGGTCATCAGCGGCGGCGCCTACGGCTACGAGCGGATCAACGCCGCCCACCAGCGCCGCGAGCCGTCGAGCTTGCTGAACTGGACCGAGCGGATCATCCGCATGCGCAAGGAATGCCCGGAAATCGGCTGGGGCGACTTCCAGGTGCTGCCCACCGGATCGAACGCGGTGCTGGCGATCCGCTACGACTGGCGCAACAACTCGGTGCTGGTCGTCCACAACCTCGACGACCGTCCCCACGAGGTCACGCTGGCGGTCGATGGCACGGGGGAATCGCCGCGGCTGGTCAATCTGCTGGCCGAGGACCACAACGATCCCGGGGAGGACGGGCGGCATTGCCTGGTGCTGGAGCCCTACGGCTACCGCTGGTACCGGCTGGGCGGGCTGGACTACCTGCTGCGCCGGACCGAGGGGCCGGCCGGCGGGACGAAGCGGCCTTGACTTTGCCCGGCCCGCTGGGGGACGCTGGCGGTGCCGTCCCCATCCGGGGGCGGCGCAACAGACGCTTGTTCTCAGGGCAGGGTGAAAATCCCGACCGGCGGTAGCCCCTCGCAAGAGGGGGAGCCCGCGAGCGCTCCCGGCCGTCAGGCGGGGAGGTCAGCAGATCCGGTTCAAGGCCGGAGCCGACGGTGACAGTCCGGATGGAAGAGGACGAGCCGGTCATCGACCGTGGTCCGCGCGTCGCGCCTTGGCGTGGCGCGTGGGGCGCGTGCGCTGGCCTGCGACGGCGGTTCGCGCGGGGCATCCCGCGCGCCGCCGGAAGTCTCTTTGCGCCCTGATTCAGGCTCGCCCCAACCGGAGTGAGAACCGTGAATCAGACCTTTGCCAGCAACTCCGCCTCCGCCGGCCTTCTCGACCGCTTCGGCAGTGCCGAGGAACGGGTGACCCGCGCCGTGGAGGCGATCCGCCAGGGCGGCGGGGTGGTCGTCGTCGATGACGAGGACCGCGAGAACGAAGGCGACGTCATCTACGCCGCCGAGACGATCACCGCCGAACAGATGGCCCTGCTGATCCGCGAAGGGTCGGGGATCGTCTGCCTGATCCTGACCGACGCCGACGCGCGCCGCCTCGACCTGCCGCCCATGGTCGGCAGCAACACGGCGCGCTTCGGCACCGCCTTCACCGTCTCCATCGAGGCGCGGGAGGGCGTGTCCACCGGCGTGTCGGCGGCGGACCGGGTGACCACCATCCGCACCGCCATCGCCGACGGCTGCCGGCCGGAGGACCTCGCCCGGCCGGGCCATGTCTTCCCGATCCGCGCCCACGCCGGGGGCTTGGCGGCGCGGCGCGGCCACACCGAGGCGACCATCGAGCTGACCACCCTGGCCGGGCGCCGTCCGGCGGGGGTGCTGTGCGAGGTGATGAACCCCGACGGCACGATGGCCCGCCTGCCCGAACTGGTCGCCTTCGCCGAGCGCCAGGGCATGCCGGTGGTGACCATCGAGGACCTGGTCGGGGCGATGCGCCTGCGCGCCGCCGCCTGACCGGCCGGGATCGGTGAGTGGGGCCGGCTCCCCCCTTCGCGGGCGGGGCCGGCCCTTTTTGTGTCCGGCTGGGGGCCGTGCGCGCCGTCTCCGGTGCGATATCACACCCGCCCGCTCTTTTCCCATTGAGGACGACCGGATTGCCCTGTACGCGGAGCCCCGCGACCGGCGGTGTCAGGATGTGAGCGGAGAGGGTTGATGAGGACGAGGGTGAGCGCGTGTCTGGCGAAGGCGATGATGACCGTGGCGGGGCTGCTGGCCGCCTTGGTTCCGGCCCTGCTTCTGGCGTCGAACCCGGCGCGCGCGGAGAACTGGACGGTCGCGTCCGAGGACTATTTCCCGCCGTACAATTACACCGAGCGCGGCAAGCGGACGGGAATGGACACGGAGATCGTCGATGCCCTGCTGAAGGACATCGGCGTCTATCCGGTTCACCGCCCCATGGGCTGGCCGGAGGTGGTGCGGGCTCACGACGAGAACGAGGTGGATGTCGCCTTTCAGTTCTTCACGTCGCCGCGCCGTCTGGAGCGTGGCCATCTGATCGGTCCCTACCGCGTCGGCGCGACCGTGCTCATGGTCCGCAGCAACGCCGAGATCACCTACACGGGCATCGAGGATTTGCGGGGCCTGCGGATCGGCGTCGTCGACGGCTTCGAATACACCCCCGAGTTCGACAGGTCGCCCCTGTTCGAGCGGGTGTCCAGCAGCAGCAACGTCGTGTCGTTCCGCCGCCTGCTGCTCGGCCGCGTCGATGCCATCGCCGGTGATTCGCAGGTGCTGCGATCCCTGGCCGACAGCGAGGGCCGGACGGGTTCGGTCAAGATCCTGGCCAAGCCGCTGGCCATGGTGCCGCGCTACATATCGGTCCCCAAGCCGCGGGCGGAAAAGGCCGCGCGGCTGCAAGCCGCCTACGAGAAGCTCAAGCAGGACGGCACCATCGACGCCATCGTCCGCCGGTGGGAGCGGTAGGGAAGAAGCACGCGCGAACAGGACGGAGCCGCGCGGGCATGGCGGAGGTGTTACGCGCGATGCCGCTCGATCGTGGCGACCGCGTGTTCGGCGAGCGACGCCAGCGCCTCGTCGGACGCGCCGTCCTGTGCCTGCACGGGACATGCCCTTGATCATCGCGCCGCTCGGCATGGATGACACCGGCTTCTCGGTGCGCGATCCCTCCCGCTCGCCAAGGTCTATGCGGACGGCCGGGGGTGTTTCCAACCGATGTCCGGAACGCCGTCTACGAGTAGGACCGGCGCGACGGGCCGCCGGTCCTGCGCCGTTCGTCCGCCCGAAGGAGCGGAGGCAAATGCGCGTCCTTGGCGATGGCGGTTTCTTTCCGAAGCAAACAGGACGGCATCGAGCGGCTGCTATATCCGGTTGTGATGCGGATGGCGGCGGACGGCCCGCGCGGCGCTGCGGCGCTTTGGTCTTGCTCGCTTTGGATGTAGGCGGTGCGGCGTTCGTCTGCTAAGGAAAGGGCGCCGGCCGGCGGCCCCGGATGACTCAGGTGTCGAGGTCCGGTCTGCCCGGGATCGGGCGGTGCAGGCAGAGGAATGATGATGGAATCGTCGCGCACCGCGGTATGGGTCGGCCGCCCTCCCAAGGAGGATGCCACCGGCCCCTCCGACCGGATCATCGACATGGCGGCTCGGCTTTTTGCGGCCCAGGGCTTTGCGGCGACCTCGATCGGGCAGGTCGCGGCCGCCTGCTGCGTCGGGAGCGACACGATCCATCGACGCTTTCCGTCGAAGGCGGCGCTCTTCGCGGCGGTGGCCGAGCGGATGCGCGCGCGGACCCTGGACGGTCTCGAAGCCGAGATCGGCTCCGCGGACGGCGACGCGCTGTCGCGCTTGAAGCGCGTCGCCCGCTGGTTTCTCGCCATGAACCTGGAACCGGACATGGTCGCGCTGAACCGGATCGCCCTGAGCGAAGCGATCCTCCTCGGTCCGGAGGAGGACGATCCGGTCACCGAGCGGCTGGTCGCCCTGGTCGCCGCCGCGCAGTGGGACGGCAAGCTGGGCGGTGACGATCCGCGCATGATCGCCGCGCATCTGCTGCACTCCATCGTGTCCGGCCCGTCGAACGACTCCATGCGGGGGCGCAAGACCTACGCGTCGACGGAGTCCCAGGACCGGTTCTTCGATCAGGCCTGGGCCTTGTTCCTGCGCGGGGTGGGGCGATCCCTGCCACCCGGCGGCCGCTGATCCCACTCCGTAACGGTCCGAGCGGCCAAGGGAGGCCGCGCGGGCGACCGATTGTTTTCGTCATCGGCTGCAAAAATTGCTCAAACCCGCGCAGGAGCGCGGCGGGGCTTCCCGTATCAAGGGCGGGAACATTTTTGGGCAATCGGGGGCAGGTCGGCACGGAGAAAGCCGCTGGACAGCATCACCCTGCTCGTCCGACGGCTCGGCCGGTTCCAGGACATAAAGCGCAAGGCCATGACGGATCATCACGACAGCGCGCCGGCGGCCAGCCGGCGCGGCGGGGACGGCTCGCCCTGGGAAGCGGTGCTTCACGACCCGGCACGGGCGGAGGGCGTCTTCCTGCTCGGGCTGGCGGCGGCGCGGCTGGGGCGGGCGGAGGCGGCCATCCGCTGGTTCCGGCGCGCCGTCCGGCTGCAACCCGGCTGGGCGGACGTATGGGCGGCCTTGGCCGACGCCTGCCGCCGTGCCGGACGCTGGAGGGAGGCGGCGGGGGCCTTCGCCGTGCTCCTGTCCTTGTCCCCCGCCGACGGCGCGGCGCTGGTCAACCTTGCGGTGCTGGAACGGGCCGCCGGCCACCCGCGGGCGGCGGTGCGCCGGCTCCGCCGCGCCCTGGCGCTCGACCGCCGCCAGGCCGCGACCTGGAACAACCTCGGCAACGCGCTGCGCGACCTCGGCGCGACCGCCCAGGCCGCGGCGGCGTGGCGGACGGCGCTGGCGCTCGACCCCGGTCAGGCGGACGCGCTCGGCAATCTGGGCGGCGCGCGGCGCGACCAGGACCGCTTCGCCGAGGCGGGGGTCCTACTCCGCCGGGCGCTGGCGCTGGCCCCGCAGCACGCGGCGCTTCACGGCGTCCTGGCCTACGCGCTGAGCGGCGAGGGCCGGCTGGCGGAGGCCGAGCGGGCCTGCCGCCGCGCGCTGGCCCTGGCGCCGGCCCTGGCCGATCCGCTGTGCACGCTCGGCCTGACGGTGCAGCGGCGCGGCGGCGGCGATGCCCTGCGCTGGTTCGACCGGGCCGCGGCGGCGTCGCCGGGCCACCCGCTCGCCCGCTTCAACCGCGGTCTGGCGGAGCTGGAGAGCGGCGCGCTGGCCGACGGCTGGGCCAACTACGCCTGCCGCTTCGCCGCCGGCCGCGCCGGACGGGAACGGCGCTTCTCCATCCCCGAATGGCGCGGCGAGCCGCTGGCCGGCAAGCGGCTGTTCATCTGGCGCGAGCAGGGGGTGGGGGACGAGTTCCTGTTCGCCTCCTGCTACGCCGACGCCATCCGACAGGCCGACCAGGTGGTGATCGAATGCGAGCCGCGCCTGCTGCCGCTGTTCGCCCGCTCCTTCCCCAAGGCCATCGTCCGGGCCGAGCAGCCGCTGCGGGGGCGGGCGCTGGTGGAGGCGGTGGACTGCGACCTGCACAGTCCCGCGGGCTCGCTGCCGCGTTACCTGCGCGGTGGGCTGGCGGACTTCCCGCCGCGATCCTCCTGGCTGTTTCCCGACCCGGCGCGGCTGCTGGACTGGCGGCAACAACTGGACGGCATCGGCGGGGACCTGCGCGTCGGCATCGCGTGGCGCAGCCAGCTGATGACCGTCGAGCGGCAATGGGCCTATCTGCCGCTCGGCGAATGGGGGCCGGTGCTGGGCGTGCCGGGGGTGACCTTCGTGAACCTCCAGTACGACGACTGCGAGACGGAGATCCAGCGGGCGGAGGCGCGCTTCGGCGTGCCCATCTACGAGTTGGAGCGGCTCGACCTGAAGAACGATTTCGAAGGAACGGCGGCGCTCACCGCCAACCTGGATCTGGTGATCGCGCCGGCCAATTCGGTGGCGGAGCTGGCCGGCGCGCTGGGCGTGCCGGTCTGGCGCTTCGGCGCGCGGGACTGGACCCATCTCGGCAGCGGCGTGCGTCCCTGGTACCCGTCCATGCGGGTCTTCCATCCCCGCGCGGGCGAGCCGCTGTCCGCGGCGCTGGGGCGCATCGCGGCGGAGCTTCGCCGCGCCGCCGCCCTGGCGCGCCGGGCGGGTGTGGAGGCGCCGGGGCCGCGCCCTTCCGCCCGCCCGATCCGGCGCACCCATCCCCAGGCCCCCTCGCTGCGGCGGCATTGAACCACCACGGCCGGATGCCGCCGCGTCGTTTCGCTGTGTTTGAAGAGTGGCGGCTCAGACGGGGCGGTTCGTGCCGGGAACCGGTGCCGCGTCGGGAGTCAGGGCGTCGGAGGACGCCGTCCGGGCGCCGAAGGCCCGTTCGAAGATGCGGTCGGCCAGATCGGCGGGGGGCGCTGCATCGCCGTCCGCTTCCGTCAGGGCGAGTTCGACGGTCACCATCTCGTCCAGCATGGCCTGGGCCGCGACGGACTGGGCGAGGAGGCGGCGCGCCTCCCGCAGCGTCGCGCGGGGCCAGCGTTCCAGATCGCCGCCGTGGCGGTCGAGCAGCTCGCGAAACTGGTCTTCGGTCATCGCGTCATCCGTCTTCGAACGAATCCCTGGCGGCCTGCGCGCTGGCGCGCAACAGCGTGCGAAGCTGCTGGCGGGCGCGTTTGAGCAGCGATTCTACAGCAGTGACGCTGATTTGCATAATGGTTGCGATCTCGGCGCCGCTCAAGCCTTCGTTATAATAAAGGGCGAGGGCGGCGCGCTGCTGCGGCGGCAGCCGGTCCTGAGCGTCGCGCAGGCGGGCGGCCACCTGCCGGCGCTGGATGTGGGTGACGGCGTCGGGGGCATGGTCCGGCGGCTCGGGCACCGAGTCCAGATCCTCCCCCGCCGGGCGGCGCTTGTGGTCGATGCAGCGGTTCACCACGACCCGGTAGAGCCATGTGGTGAACTTCGCCCCCTCGTCGGTCCAGTGGTCGCGCCGCTGCCAGACCTGGAGGAAGGCGTCCTGGGCGATGTCCTCCGCCTCGGCGTCGCTGCCGCACATGCGGCGGGCGAGCGCGTAGGCGCGCTTCAGGTGGCGGTGGACCAGCGCGCGGTAGGCCGCCTGGTCCCCGGCGCGGATGCGCGCCATCAGGACCTCGTCGGTCTCCGCCGCCAAGCCGGCCACGTTCCTGTTGGACACGGAATTGGAAAGGGTGCCGGACGGACGCGTGCCGTCCTCAGCCAAACAGGCCGCCGCGCGCATGATCCATGGATCTCCCGATCACGGATGCGTGCGACCCTTTGGTCGAAGCACCGGTTGAGCTGGGGACCACGCCGCGTTCTGCGGCGATGGTCTGCCACGCCTTCGTCATGAAGGACAGCTGGCGGATGATGGCCTCGGTCGCGGCCACGGGGTCCCGGCGCGCAGCGGCCAAACCGGCCTGCCGG
This sequence comes from Azospirillum brasilense, assembly GCF_007827815.1. Lineage (GTDB taxonomy): Bacteria > Pseudomonadota > Alphaproteobacteria > Azospirillales > Azospirillaceae > Azospirillum > Azospirillum brasilense_C. The sequence continues at coordinate 97,393 of NZ_VITH01000004.1, read as the reverse complement.
ACCAGGGACCGGTAGAAGCGCCGCAGCGTCGCCGCGACATCCCCACCTTTATCCAATTTCAGAATGGAATCAAGCCCCAAGAGGATGGTGATGGCGCGGTCCATGGCCTGGAAATGGGCGTCGTACCGGCCGTCCCGCGCGGCGTCGCGCGCCTGGTGCAGATGCGCCGCCGCCGTCTCGTAGAGGCGGACGACGGCCAACAGGGGCGGCATCGCCGCGCTGTTGGCGGAGGCGTAGGCGGACAGGGCCTTGGTCAGGGTCGGGTTGCGCATGGCGCGGGTCCTTCGGGTGGGGAAATGGAGGCGACGGGCGCGCGGCGCCGTCAGTCGTCGCTGCTTTCCTTGTATTTCAGCTGCTGGAGCAGGAGGTTCGCGGCTTCCGCCTTGGCCTCCAGCCGGGCGTAGTAGGCGGTCAGGCGGGTGCGATAGTCCTCGGCCTTGGTCTTGATGTCGTCGGATCGCCGGGTCAGGTCAGTGTTGTCGGCCTCAAGCTGCGCGACGATGCGGGCGACGTCGCCGTCGTCCTCCGCCGCGATGCCGTTCAGCGTGGTGTAGAGCTGGTCGGCCAGCCCTTGCGAGAAGCCGACGTCCACCGACCCGCCCTCGCCGGTGTAGACCAGAACCAGCCCGGCGAAGGCGGTTCCGTCGTTGCCGATGATGCGGTTGCCGCTGACCCGGAACAGCGAGGAGTCGCCGTCCACCGACGCGCCGGACAGGGTTCCGTCCTCGGCCACCGTGATGTCCAGCGTGAAGTCCGTTCGGCCGAGGCTGCGGTCGTAGCGCAGCAGCTTCAGGTCGGCGGAGGAGCTGGTCATCTCCAGCCCCAGCAGCGTGCGCACCGCGTCGATGTCGCCGGTCAGCGCGGCGTTCAGCGCCGTCTCGTCCACCGTCAGCGTGTTGTCGCTGGCGAAGGTGATGCCCAGGCTGGCCAGCGACAGGGTGCTGCCCTCGTCCGTCGTCACCTTGGCGTTCAGCGCGTCGTAGACCGACTTGGTGACCTGCCGCAGCAGGCTGTCCGCGAACAGGGTGGCGTCGCTGCCGGCGGTGCCGCCGCTGCCGACGGTCTGATGGGTCTGGGCGAAGGCGCGGAACGCGTTGTAGGCGTCCACGAAGCCGGTGATCGCGCCCTTGATCGACGACAGGTCGGTGCCGATCTCCACCCCGATCGTCTGGCCGGGCAGGGCGGCGTAGAGGTCGAAGGTCAGCCCGTCGACGGCGTCCGCGATGGTGTTGCTGCTGCGCTCCACCCGCACCCCGTCCACGGTGACGACGGCGTTCTGGGCCGCCACCAGCTCGTTGGCGTAGCCGCCGTCCGCGTCGGTCAGGCCAAGGCCGCTCAGGACGCCGCTGCCGCCGTCGTCGAGGGTGATCGCCTTGCCGGTGTCGTTGGCGGTGAGGATCAGCTGGTACTGGCTGTCGGTCACCTTCACGATGCTGGCGGTCACGCCGCTGGTGGATTTGCGCGCATTGATGGCGTCGCGGACGTCGGTCAGGGAATCCCCGGTCTCCACGTCGATGGACACCGCGGTGCCGCCCGCGACGCCGAGCGAGAGGGTGCCGGACTGGCCGAGCGCGGCGCTCTGGCTGGCGGTGGTCGCCGCACCGATCTTGTGGCGGGTGGCGAGCTGCTCCACCACGATGGAGTAGGTGCCGGTCTCCGCCCCGTCCGCCGCGGTTACCGACAGCACGTCGCCCGCCGCGGTGGAGCCGCCGCCCGACAGATAGGCGGTGCGCTCCTCGAACAGGTTGCTGCCGGCGCCGGTCGATACGCTGCGGTTGCGCAGCCCGTCCAGCGACGTGTTCACCGCCAGAAGCAGCGACTGCATGTCCTCATAGGCGGTGATCCTGGCCTCGTTGGCGGTGATTGTCGTGTCGATGCGGTCGGCGCGGGACAGGCGCTTCTGCACCGACGCCTCGATCAACGCCGAATAGTCGATGCCGGTGCCCGACCCGCTGGCGATCAGCGACGAACTGCCGGTCGATGCGGCGGTCGAGGATGAGGTTGAGGACACCGTCGTCATGGGCGTTGGTCCGGCAGGGGAAGGGGCGGGCGAGGGGTGTGTGCGTGGCGGTGCGTTCGGCGCCGGCCCATCCCCCTCGCCCTAACCCTCTCCTTGGCGAAGGGAGAGGGATGGCGGGCCTTATCGCAGCAGCTGCAGCAGGTTCTGCGGCATCTCGTTGGCCTGGGACAGCACGGCGATGGCCGCCTGGGTCAGCACCTTGGTCGAGGCCAGCTCCGCCTGCTCGGCGGCGACGTCCACGTCCATGATCGCCGACTGCGCCGCCTCGGTGTTCTCGATGGAGGTGTCCAGCACTTGGCCGCGGAACTCGAAGCGGGAGATCAGGGCGCCCACGTCGGCCCGCGCGCTCGACAGCGTTTCCACCGCCGTGTCCAGCGCGGTCAGCGCGGCGCTCGCTGTGGCGGAGGTGCCGACGTCCAGCGTGCCGATGGACAGGCCGGTGGTGTTCACGTTGGCGATGGTGACGGTGATCTTGTCGGTGCTTTCCGTGCCGACGCGGAAATCCACGCCGCTGGCCCAGGCGCCGTTGCCGTCCAGCAGCGGGTCGTCGTTGAAGCGGGTGCCCGACGCGATGCCGTCGATCTCCTCGATGAGCTGCTGGAACTCGGCGTCGAGGTAGCCGCGCTCGGTGTCGGTGACGGCGCCGGACAGCGACTGGGTGGCCAGCGAGCGCATGCGCTGCACGATGTCGGAGACGCGGGACATGCCGCCGTCCGCCGCCTGGAGGATCGAGGAGCCGTGCGAGGCGTTGGTCGCCGCCTGCTTCAGCACCGTGATGTCGGAGGTCAGCGAGGTGCCGACGGCCAGGCCCGCCGCGTCGTCCGACGCCTTGGTGATGCGCGAGCCGCTGGCGATCTTGGAGACGGAACTGGCCTGGTTCTCGGAATTGATGTTCAGGTAGCGCAGCGCGGAGTTCGCCGCCGTGTTGGTGGAGATGACGGGCATGATGTGCCTCCTGGTCGGAGCCTGATCGGATGGTGGGGCCGCCTGTGCATCAGCCCTCAGTGCGTCTCACGGCCGGTGCCGCGAAAGCTGGCGCGGAATCTTCGGCTCAGAGGAAATCGTTCAGGTTGGTCTGCTGGAGGATTTTCATCAGGCTCATGGTCGACTCCAGGTTGGCCTGAAGCTGCGACAGCCGCGTCGTCGCCTCAGCGAGGTCGATGCTGCGGATGTCCTCGACGTGGGTCTGGAGGACGAGTTGCTCCTCCAGGTGGCGGTCGATGGTCCGCTCCAACGTGGCGGAGGCGGAGCCGAGCTTGGTCTGCACCACGGTCAGCCCGTCCGCCGCCGCGTCGGCGAGGTCGGACGCCTCGTCCACCAGGGCGGTGTCCACCGGGTTGGTCGGCATGTTGGCGATCAGGCTGATGGAGCGCAGCGCCTTCTCGATGGACGGGTCGTCGGCGGTGACGCCGTACTGGACGATGAGGTCGTCGGCGGCCTGGAAGTAGGAGACGCTGCCATCGCCCTTGTAATAGGTCGTGTCGGCGGCGGAGGGGCTGGTCGCCGCCGGCAGGCCGTCCAGCGACACCGGCGCGCGGTCGGTGCGCCCCCCGGCGAACAGGTAGCGGCCTTCCTGCTGGGTGTTCAGCAATCCGGCGAACTCCGTCATCAGGGCCTGCGCCTCGCTCTTGATGCCGTCCGCGGCGCCGCTGCCGGCCCCCTGGAGGCTGGCGACGAGGCTGCGCACCCGGTTGGCGAGGTCGATCATCCCGCCCACGGCGTCGTGCATGGTCTGGATGCGCCCGTTGACCACCTCCCCCTCGTCGACGTAGCGCTCTGAGCGGCGGTAGTGGCTCTCCAAATTGACGAGGCGGCCACTGTCGCCGGCGATGCCCTTGTAATCGACCGATGCCTCGCGGGTTGCCGCCTGCACCTGGGCGGCGGCCACCTGGGACTCCGCCGCCAGCATGTAGCGGACGAGTTGGTTCTGGTGGTTGAAGGTCGCGATCCGTTCCATGCCGGCTCCCTTTCATATGCCTCATGCGCCGGCGGGCTCCGGCCGCATGCGCGGCCGGGACCGCAGTCGCGGTCCAAAGCGGATTGCAATCCGCTTTAGCGGACCAAATTCAGCGCCGTGTCGAACATCTCCTGCACCGCCTTCATGACCGCGGCGGCGGCCTGATAGGCGGATTGCAGGTTGCTGATCGCGGCGGTTTCCTCGTTGACGTTCACGCCGCTCTGCGAGGCCATCGCCGACTCCAGCCCGCTGGCGTAGGAGTCCTGGTCCTCGTAGGCGGTGGCGGCGCGGGTGGCGGCGGTCGCCGCCCCCTGGATGATGGCGCCCGCATACTGGGAGAAGGTGCCCGTCCTCCCGGACAGGCCACCCGCCGTGTCGAAGGACTGCGCCCCGGAGAAGGCCGTCTTCAGCGCCTGCGCCACCGAGCCCTCACCCGCGGACAGCGCCGATCCGCCGGCGGCCAGCGTCGCGGCGGTGGAGAGCGCGCCGGTCGCCAGACGCCCGCTGTCCTGGGCGATCGCGTCGCTCACCCTGAGGTCGGCGGCGCCGGTGCCGGTCAGCAGGTCGTTCAGCCCGAAGCGGGCGGAGAAGCCCTGGCCGTCCGCCCCCGCGGTGCCGTCGCCGCCCAGCGCCACGCCGTTCGCGGCGTTGTCGGCCTGGATGACCAGCCGCCCCTGGGCGTCGAGATGGGCCGAGAGCGAGTCCATGGCGTCGATGGCGTCCACCGCGTCCTGCATGGTGGCGTAGGCGGCGAGGTCGAGGTCCAGAACTTCCACCGCCGTGCCGTCCGCCGCCGTGACGGCGACGCGCAGCGTACCGTTGCCGTTCAGCGCGTCCGTTCCGGCGGCCGTGGCCGTGCCGGTCAGCGCGTTGGGCGGGGGAAAGGCGGTGCCCTGGTTGTGGAGGGCGTTCAGCCTGTCCTTCAGCGTCAGGGCCAGCTCGTCCAGCCGGGCTTGCTGCGCCGGCAGGTCCCTGTCGCGGACCTGGATCAGCCCGCTCAGCGTGCCCGAGGCGACGGAGGCGGTGACGTCCTTGCCGTCGATGGTGATCGGGCCAAAGCTCGTCCCGGCGCCGACCGTGGTGGCGGGCGTGTAGGACAGCCGGTGCACCGCGGAGTCCAGCAGCGACGTGCCGGAGGAGGTGGAGACCCGGACCATGCCGTTGGCGTCGGTCTGGTAGCGGATGTCGATGTCCCCGGCGAGGCTCTTCAGGGCGGTGTTGCGCTGGTCCTCCAGGTCGCCGGTGTCCTGGCCGAGCGCCTTGCCGGTCTGGATGCGGTCGTTGAGGTCCTTCAGCGTGTCGAGCGTGCCGTTGATGCGGGTTACCGTGTCGGCGATGGCGTGGTCGGCCTCGCCACGGAGGTCCTGCACCGCCTTGGCGGTGGAGCGCAGCGTCTCCGCCGCCGCGGTCAGGTCGTCCACCGCCGCCGCCTTGGCGCTGCCGCTCTCCGGGGAGGTCGCCAGCGTGGCCAGCGTCTCGCCCAGCGTGTCGATGACCGAACCGAGCGACGATGCGGAAGTGGTGGCGCCCAGCCGCTCCTGGAAGCGGTCCAGATAGTCGCTGACCGTCCGGCTGAGGCCCAGCCCGGACTGCGCCGACACCAGCGACGTCATCAGATAACGGTCGACCGTGCTGCCGATGCCGGCGACCTCCACCCCGGTGAAGCCGACGGCGGTGTCGCTCGCGGTCGCCTTGGCGGTCTTGCGGGTGTAGCCCTCCGTGCCGGCGTTGGCGACGTTGGCCGAGGCGACCGCCATGCCCACCTCGTTGGTGCGCAGCGCGGAGGTGGCGATGCTGCCGGCGACGCGCAGGGACATGACGGATCTCCTCGGCGGCGGATCAGGCGGTGACGGCGAAGTGCTTCGCCCCGGCCATCCGACCGAGCGCCGCGTAGGAACGCGTCGGGCCGGCGACGGACGCGGCGGCGCGCAGCGCGGCGCCGATGGCCGCCTGCCGGGCCTGCCGGGCCTTCGCCTGCGCTTCCAGCGCGCGCACCGACCGGCCGAGCGGGGCCAGCGCGCCGTCCAGCGCCTTGCGCACCGTCAGCCGGGTTTCCAGCGGCACGCGCTTGCTTTGCGCCGCGGCCAGCGCGTCGCGCAGCGTCCCGGCCTGGCTGTGCAGGAGCATTTGCATGGCGCCCGCCGCCCGCAGGGCGTCCACCGCGCGCCCCTCCTGCGCGGCGCTGGCGGCGCGCTCCGCGTGCCCTTCCAACTCCGCGACGAAGCGGGTGATGACCGCCACCGGGTCCGGGCGGGCGGCGGGCCTGGGAGATGTGGGCGGGCTGTGCGGGGTGGGGAGCATGGCGGGTTTCCTTGATGTGTTCCCTCTCCCCTCTGGGGAGAGGGTTTAGGGTGAGGGGGTTGCGCGTGTGCCGGACAAACCGCCATGCGCACCCCCCTCACCGGCCCTCCGGGCCACCCTCTCCCCAGAGGGGAGAGGGTTGGGAAGGGCGAATGCGGGCATCCGTCGAGGCGTCAGCCGCGCAGTGCGCCGGTGCGGCGGTAGGCGGTGGCGGCGCGCTGGGCGCTGCCGGTCTGGCGGATCGCCGCCTGCACTGCGGCCCGCGCCGCGGCGATGCGCGCCCGCAGGCCCAGCAGGTCGTCGATCAGCGCGAGGCGCTCCGCCGCTCCCGGAACCGGCTGGGACCGGTGACGGTCCACCCGCCGGGCGAGGCGGCGCAGCTCGGCGTCCAGAGCGGCTTCGCCGTCGAGAAGCGGTTGCGCGGGCTGCATGGCTGTCACCGCCGTCAGCGCTTCATGGCGATCAGCGTGTCCATCATGTCCTGCGAGGTCGTGATGACTTTGGAGGCGGCGGAATAGGCCTGCTGGGCGACGATCATGCGGCTGAACTCGTCGGTCAGCTCGACCGTGGAGCTTTCCAGCGCGCCCGCCGTCACCGTCCCGGCCTTGGCGTCGCCCGCCGTGCGGAGCTGGTACTGACCGGCCGCCGCCGTCTGGGTGAAGGTGGTGCCGGTGACGCTTTCCAGCCCGTCGGCGTTGGCGAAGGTGGCGATGGGGATCTGGTAGATGGCCCGCGTCTCGCCGTTGTCGAAGACGGCGCGGACGATGCCGTCCTTGCCGATGGTCGTGCCGGTCAGGGAGCCGGGCTTGTAGCCGTTCTGCGTCGTGGTCTCGACGCTGACCGAGGGCGTGCTGTCGCCCGACGCGTGCTGCGTCAGGCCGTTGTTGCTGTTGGCGGTGCCGAGGTTCAGCGCGACCGCGCTGTCGCCGGCCCCGGTGGTCCATCCGTCGACGGTGAAGGACAGGGCGGACAGGTCGGCGGGGGTCGTCGTTCCGTCGGCGGCCACCGTGGCGGCGGAGGACAGCGTGCCGTCGGTGTTGAAGGAGAGCTGGATGGGGAACCCCGCGATGGTCCCGGTGGTCCGGGTGGAGTCGGAGGACATGACGGGGTCGGAGGCGTCCAACTCCCACGTGTTCTCGCCGGTCTTGGTCCAGCTCAGGGTGATGGAGTGGCTGACGCCCAGGCTGTCGAACATCTCCATGTCGGTGGTGAAGCTGTCGCCGGTGTCCGCGTCCGAGGGCAGGTTGGCGTCGATCCCCATGGTCGAGGTCGCCTTGGGCGTGCCCTTGATGTTGGCGACGTTGACCGGGATGAGGCTGTCCACCGACCCCTTGTTGCCGGCGGCGACGGTGCCGTTGGCGTTCAGCGCCCAGCCGTAGAGATAGTAGCCCTCGCTGTTCGACAGGTAGCCCTGGGCGTCGGTGGAGAAGGAGCCGTTGCGGGTGAAGGCGACGGTGCCGTCCGCCGTCTCCTCCGACACCACGAAGAAGCCCTCGCCGTTGATCGCCATGTTGGTGGAGACCGACGACGACTGGATTTCGCCCTGCGCGCTGACGTTGCGGTAGGTGGTGGCGAGCACGCCGCCGGTCTGCTCGTCGATGGTCGAGGTCTTGTTGATGTAGGAGTTGAAGTTCGTCCCGGTGCTCTTGAAGCCGGTCGTGCTGGAATTGGCGATGTTGCTGGAGATGGAGGCGAGCGCCTTGCTCTGCGCCATCAGGCCGGACGTGGCGCTGTACATCGCGCTGGTGATGCTCATCGTCGCACCTGTCGCAAGAAGGGGGAGGGGGCCGGTGAGGAAGCCGGGAGGGGGCGGCTCAGCTCAGCGACAGCACGTCGTCGGCGGGCACGCTGACGCCGCCGATGCCCAGCGCCGCGCTGGTGCCGGAGGTGTCCACGGAGGTGACCGTGCCCTTGATCCGCGTTTCGGTGGCGACGGCGGCCTTGCTGGAGTCCAGCGCGGTGACGGTCAGGCTGTAGGCGCCCGACGTGTGGACCGCGCCGTCGCGGCCCGTGCCGTCCCAGGTGAAGGAATGGCTGCCCTGGCCGGTGGCGCCACTGTCCTGGTAGACGATGGCCCCGTCCTCGTCGCGCACCGTCAGGGTGACCGACGCGGCCTCGCTGTTCAGCGAATATTCCCAGTTGGCCGCGCCGTTCTGCAGGGCGGTCGTGTCGCCCTCCGCCGTCACCGTCCGCCCGAGATAGCCCAGCGCCGAACTGCCGGTTCCCAGCGCCTGCACCGCCGAGGTCAGCTCGTCCAGCTTGTCGCTCATGGACATCTGCTGCTCCAGCGAGGAGAGCTGCACGAGCTGGCTGGTGTATTGGGCGGTGTCCACCGGGTTGGTCGGATCCTGCACCTCAAGCTGCTTCAGCAGCAGCGTCAGGAAGGACTGGTAGCTGCCGGCCAGCGAGGCCGAGGAGCTTTTGGCGGACGAGGTGGTCGTGACGGTCGAGGAGCTGAGCGAGTCAACCTGCATGGCGGCCTCCGGGATGCAGCCTCCCCGTCGCGGGAATCGGGGATTCCGCGTCCGTTTCGGCGTGATGATCCAGCGTGTGGTCCGGGAGGAGGCGCCGCAGGGCGGAGCGTTGTCCCGTTCTGTGGCTATCCACGGACGGGAACGGAAAAGCTGGCGGACTTTTTTCAGCGCGGCCGGAAAGGCGGTGGGAGAGGCCGCGTGGGGCGAGCCGTCGAGGATGGGTCCGCCGAGATGGGCGGGGCGCACGGCGCTGTGCCGCCGCTGTTCCGTCGCACCATCGGCCCCGATCGTGCGACGGGGAAAAACGGAATCGTCGCTGTTTGGTTTGCTAAGTTTGGATCACGTCCGCCTTGCGGCGGGCGCGGTCAGGCCAGTCGGGCGAGCAACGCATCCAGCATGCGATCGCAGGCGGCCAGCTGGTCCTCGGCGACGAATTCGTCCGGCTTGTGGGCCTCGCCGATGCTGCCGGGGCCGCAGACAACGGTCGGAATGGACAGGCGCCGCTGGAACAGGCCGCCCTCGGTGCCGAAGGAAATCTTGCCAAGGCTGTTGCCGCCGGTGAGCGCCTTGACGAAGGACACCACCTCCGCATCCTCGTCGGTGTCGAGGGCGGGGTAGCTGGACAGCTCCGTGATGTCCACGGCGGCGGCGGGGAAGGCGGTGCGCAGACGCTTCTCCATGGCCTCGGCCTCGGCGCGGACGGCGTCGAGCAGAGGGTCCACCGGGTCCTGCGGCAGGTGGCGGATCTCCATGTCGAGACGGCACTGGTTGGGCACGATGTTCAGCGCGGTGCCGCCCTGGATGACGCCGGCGTGGATGGTGGTCCAGGGCACGTCATAGCCGGCGTCGCGCGCCCCCTCGGTCTGCACCCGCTCCTGAAGGCGGCGCAGGCCGGTGAGCATGTCGCAGGCCATGTGGATGGCGTTCAGCCCTTGCGGGGCGAGGCTCGAATGGCACTCGGCGCCCCGGCAGTCGATGCGCAGCGCCGTCTTGCCCTTGTGGGCGGTGACAACCTGCATCAGCGTGGGTTCGCCGACGATGCAGAAGCGCGGGCGGACCGGCAGGGCGGCCATCATGTCGATCAGGCGCCGCACGCCCAGGCAGCCGACCTCCTCGTCGTAGGACAGCGCGAGATGAAGCGGCTGGCTGAGCGTCCGCCCGGAGGCCCGCTCGGCCAGGGCCATCGCCGAGGCGATGAAGCCCTTCATGTCGGCGGTGCCGCGGCCGTAGAGATTGCCCGCCCGGTGGGTCAGGCGGAAGGGATCGCAGGTCCAGGCCTGCCCGTCCACCGGCACCACGTCGGTGTGGCCGGACAGCAGGATGCCCGGACGGTCGGCCGGGCCAACGCTGGCGAAGAGGTTGGCCTTGCGCCCGTCCTCGCTCGGCACCAGCCGCGTGGCGGCACCGGCCGCCTCCAGCCGCTCCTTGGCCCACAGGATGAGGTCGAGGTTGCTGTCGCGGCTGACCGTAGGAAAGGCCACCAGCCGCTCCAGAATGTCCAGCGTCGCACCCGTGGCGGTCATGGTCCTTCTCCCCTGGTCTTCGATCGGTCCCGGCTTTCATAAGCCGGCGGTGCCACAAGCCGGTGGTGCCGTGGGGACGGAGGCGGCCGTCGGCCGGCCTCCCCCGTTCCTCGTCAGGCCGCTCCGTTTACTTGGCGTCGAAGTAGCCGGCCTGGATGGTCTTGCCGATCAGGTTGCAGATGATGCGGCCGGCGGTGATCGCGGTGATGCCGTTCACGTCCTTTTTGGGGGTGATCTCCACAATGTCCATGCCGACGACGCGGCCCTTCTTCACCAGACCGTGGATCAGCGTGCGGATCTGGGGGTAGGTCACGCCGCCCGGCGCCGGGCCGTTGACGGCCGGCATGATGGTCGGGTCCATGCCGTCGGCGTCGATGGTCAGGTAGTAGCGTCCGCCGTCGGGGATGCGGTCGAGCACCGCCTTCATGCCGACGTCCTGCAACTCCACGTCGGGGATCAGCACGGCGCCGTAGGCCTGGGCCGCCTCGACCTCCTCCGGCCGGGCGCTGCCGGCGGAGCGCAGGCCGATCTGGAAGATCTGGCCGACATGGTCCATCTCCGCGGCGCGGCGGATCGGGCTGGAATAGCCGCCGCGGGCGCCGTTCACATGGTCGCGCCAGTCGAGGTGCGCGTCAATGTGCACGAGCGTGATCGGACCCTGGTCGTCGTAGGCGCGCAGCACCGGGATCGGGATGCCGTGGTCGCCGCCGATGATGATCGGCAACATGCCCTTGGCGAGCATCGCCCGCACCACCGCCTCGGCGTTGCGGTAATGCAGGTCGAGGTCGCGCGGGTTCGCCTTCACGTCGCCGCAGTCCACGACCTTGATGTCCTTCCCGCCGAGCAGCGGACCGCCGATGTCGAAGTCCCAGCGCTCCAGCTGGCGCAGCGCCCGCTCGGTGTAGCGGCGGACCCAGGTCGGGGCGTTGGTCTGGTCGTTGGTCACCTCGTCGATCGAGTAGGGATCGCCGTAGGGGATGCCGAGGATGCCGATGTGGCCGTCGAGCTGGTCGAGATCCGTGCAGATGGGGAAGTCGAGGAAGCTCTGCAGTTCGCGGCGCGGCGGGTTGGTCAGGGTGCTGCTCATGGCGGGCGTTCCAGGTTTCTTCTGAGAAATGCGGGAAGGGATCAGGGGGCGTCGGGGATCACGGCGATGGCGTCGACCTCGACCACCCATTCCGGCCGCGCCAGGGCGCTGACGACGATGCCGGTGGAGACGGGATGGACGCCCTTCAGCCACTTGCCGATGGTGCGGTAGACCGGCTCGCGGTAGCGCGGGTCGGTGATGTAGACGGTGATCTTGCAGATGTGCTCCATCTTCGCGCCGGCTTCGTCCAGCAGCATCTTGATGTTGCTCATGGCCTGCTCGGTCTGGCCGGCGGCGTCGCCGATGGCCACGCTCTCGCTGGTGTCGAGGTTCTGGCCGATCTGGCCGCGCACGAAGACCATCGCACCGCGGGCCACGACCGTCTGGCAGAGGTCGTTGTCCAGCGCCTGCTCGGGATAGGTCTTCTTGGTGTTGAACTTGCGGATGCGGGTGTGGGTGGTCATGGGTCGGTTCTCTCTTGGGTGAACGGATGCGCCGGGCATGGAGAGGGCGTGTCCGGGAAGCCGAAAGGGCCCCCGGCCGTCACGCCGCCCGGAAAGGGTTGCGGATCAGACGGTCAGTGCAGGGCCGCCAGCTCGGGGAAGACCGACGCCCGTTCCGCCAGCTCGGCCAGCGGGATGTGGCAGGCGATGCGGTGGCCGTCGGCCGCCGTCTGCACCGGCGGCGCGCGCTCGTCGCAGATGGCGCCAAGCTTGCGCGGGCAGCGGCCGCGGAAGGCGCAGCCCCCGCCGCCGGGCGGTGCGGTGGAGTCCTCCAGCAGGATGCGCTCCGGTTCCGGCCCGTCCTCCGCCCCGCTCAGCCGCGGCACCGCCGACAGCAGCGCCTCGGTGTAGGGGTGGTAGGGCGGGCGCAGGACCCGGCCGATCGGCCCCTCCTCGCAGATGGTCCCGCCATAGACGACCAGCACGCGGTCGGCGATGTGCGACACCACGGCGATGTCGTGGGTGATGAACAGGTAGGACAGCCCCAGCTCGTCGCGCAGGTCGGCCAGCAGGTTGAGGATGTTCGCCTGCACCGAGACGTCGAGCGCCGACACCGCCTCGTCGCAGACGACGAACTCCGGGTCGGTGGCCAGGGCGCGGGCGATGTTCACGCGCTGGCGCTCGCCGCCGCTCAGCTCGTGCGGGTAGCGGTCGGCGTAGGCGGCGGGCAGGCCGACGCGGGTCAGCAGGGCCGCGATCATCTCCCGGCGCTCCGCCTCGCCCTGGCGGCCGGCGAGGACGAGCGGGCGCTCCATGGCCGCCCCCACCGTCTTGCGCGGGTTGAGCGAGGCGGCGGAATTCTGGAAGACCAGCTGGGCGCGGCGGCGCAGGTCGCGGTCGCCTTCCTTGGCCTGCTTGACGAAGTCGGCGCCGTCGAACAGCACCGTGCCGGCGGTCGGCTCGATCAGGGCCAACAGCGAGCGGCCGATCGTGCTCTTGCCGCTGCCGCTCTCGCCGACCACGCCCAGCACCTCGCCGCGCTGGATGGTGAAGGAGACGTCGTCGACCGCCACCGTGCCGTCGCGGCGGAGCCACGGCAGGATCGACCGGCGCTCGCCGAAGACCTTGCGCAGCGCCTCGACCTGCACCAGCGGGGCGGTGCGTGCCGGAGGCGCCGCCTGCGGCCGGGACGCGGTCGATTCCTCCGGCCAGGGGGTGCCGGCCAGGGCCTCGGCCTTCCAGCAGCGCACGCTGTTGCCGGCGGCGTCCCCGCGCAGCGCCTGGGGCAGGCGGCGGCAGGTCTCCTCGGCGAACGGACAGCGCGGCGCGAAGACGCAGGATTCGGAGGCGCCCGACAGCTTGCTGACCGTGCCGGGGATCGAGGACAGGCGGTGCCGGCGATCGGTGGTGATGCGCGGCAGCGCCGCCACCAGCCCCTTGGTGTAGGGATGGACCGGCCGGGCCAGCACGTCGCGGGTGCGCCCGGTCTCCACGACCTCGCTGCCGTAGAGGACGCAGACCGAGTTGCAGATGCGGTTGACGATGCCGAGGTTGTGGGAGACGAAGAGGGCGCTCAGATGGTGGCTCTCGCACAGGCCGGCGAGCAGCTCGATGATCCGCGCCTCGACCGTGACGTCGAGCGCCGTCGTCGGCTCGTCGAGGATCAGCAGCTTGGGGTCGCAGCCGAGCGCGGTGGCGATCAGCACGCGCTGCTGCATGCCGCCCGACAGCTGGTGCGGGTAGGACTGCGCGATGCGCCGCGGCTCGCGGATGCCGACCTCGGCCAGCAGCTCCTCCACCCGCGGTGCGGCCTGCCGGGGGGTGAAGCCCTTGTGCTGGACCAGCGGCTCGGCGATCTGCCGCCCGACGGTCAGCGCCGGGTTCAGCGAGGTGAAGGGGTCCTGGAAGACCGCAGCGATGCGGTCGCCGCGCAAGCGCCGGCGGTGCGCGGCGGACAGGCGGCGCAGGTCCGTCCCCTCGAACAGGATCTCGCCGCCGTCGATGCGCCCGGCCTCGCCCAGCAGATCGAGGATGGCCATGGCGACGGTGCTCTTGCCCGAGCCGGACTCGCCCACCAGCCCCATGACCTCGCCCGGCCGGATCGCGAAGCTGACGTCGCTGGCGGCGCGCAGCGTGCCGCGCGGGCTGGCGTAGTTGATGGTGAGGTTGCGCACCTCCAGCAGGGCGGACACGGCGGTCGCGGAGGCCGGGGTGGGGGTCGGATCGGGGGACGCGGCGGCGGAAAGGGGCACGAGAGCGGTCATGGGGTCAGTGTCCTCCCGTGTTGCGGGGGTCCAGCACGGCGCGCAGTCCATCGCCCAGCAGGTTGATGCCGATCACGGTGATGCCCATGGCGAGGCCGGGGCACAGCGCGATCCACGGCGCCTGCTCGACGAAGGGCCGGGCCTCGCTGATCATCAGGCCCCAGTCGGAGGAGGGCGGCTGGGCGCCCATGCCGATGAAGCTGAGGGCGGCGCCCAGCAGGATGGCGAAGACGACGCGCAGGCTGGACTCGACCGCCAGCGGCGGCCAGATGTTCGGCAGGATCTCGTGGAACAGGATGTAGGCGGTGCTCTCGCCGCGCAGCCGGGCGGCGGTGATGAACTCCTCCTGCATCAGCTCCAGGGTGATGGCGCGGGTCAGGCGGACCACCTGCGGCACGTAGACGATGCCGATGGCGACGACCGCCTTCCACAGGGCCGGCGGCGTGACGGCCAGGACCAGGATGCCCAGCAGGATGGGCGGGAAGGACATCAGCACGTCCATGCAGCGCATGATGATCTCGTCGGTCCGGCCGCGGCCGTAGCCGGCGACCAGCCCCAGCGGCACGCCGACGAGCAGGCTGATGGCGGTGGCGGCGACGCCCATGACCAGCGAGTTGGTCGTGCCGACGAGGGTGCGGCTGAACACGTCGCGGCCGTACTCGTCGGTGCCGAACCAGAAGTCCGGCCCCGGCGGCTGGAGCCGGCTCATGATGTTCATCTCGTCGTATGGGTAGGGGGCCAGCCAGGGGCCGGCCACGGCGACCACCAGCAGCGGCGCCAGCAGCGCGATCCCGAGGACGAGCGAGGTGGGCCAGCGCTTCGGCGCGGAGCGGGCGGGCGCTGCGGGGGTTTGACTCGCGGCGGTCATGTCAGGCGTTCCCCATGCCATGGCGGATCTTCGGGTTGACGAACGCGTAGAGCAGGTCGGCCGCCAGGTTCGCCAGGCAGTAGGCCGTCGAGATGATCAGGATGGTCGCCTGGATCAGCGGCAGGTCGTGGCGCTGGATGGCGAACAGCAGCAGCCGGCCCATGCCGGGGAAGGAGAAGACCGTCTCGATGACCACGACGCCACCGAGGATCAGGCCGAAGTCGATGGCCAGCACGGTGATGGTCGGCAACAGCGCGTTGCGCAGGGCGTGGCGGACGATCACCACCTTCTCCGGCAGGCCCTTGGCACGGGCGTACTTCACGTAGTTGGTCTGCAGGACGTCGATCATGCTGGAGCGGGTCAGCCGCGCGATGCGGGCGATCAGCATCAGCACCAGTGTGACGACCGGCAGGACCAGATGCGACGCCCAGGGCACGAAGCCGTCGGCGAGCGGCGCGTAGCCGCCGGTCGGCAACCATTTCAGGTAGCTGCCGAAGATCAGAACCAGGACGATGGCCCAGAAGAAGTCGGGAACGGCGATGCCGAGATAGGACACGCCCGAGACCATCTGGTCGGCCATGCGCCCGCGGCGCACCGCGGCCAGGACGCCGGCGCCGATGCCGATCACCGTCACCACCGCCAGCGCCACCACCGCCAGGACCAGGGAGCGGCTCAGCGCCTCCATCAGGATGGGTGCCACCGGCTGCTCCAGAACCAGTGAGCGGCCGAGATCGCCTTGCAGGATGCCGGCGGCCCAGCGGCCGTACTGCACGATCAGGGGCTGGTCGAGCCCGAGCTTGACCGTGATGGCGTCGATCACCTCTTTCGAGGCGAACTGCCCGGCGATCATCGACGCGACGTCGCCCGGCATCGCCTGCGTCACCAGGAAGACGAGGATCGACATGACGACCAGCACCATCGCCAGATAGGCCAGCCGGGTGAGTGTGTAGAGGAGCATGGAAAGAGCTTCCCTTGGCCCGGGGCCGTCGGGAGCGCGGCGGGCGCTCCCGACGCCGTCGACGGCGCTACTGGCCGACCGAAACGTTGCGCAGGTCGAGGAACATCATCGGGTGGGAGGTGAAGCCCTGCACCCGCGCGCTCACGCCGTTGACGTGGTTGATGACGTAGGGGATGACGCCGGGGGCATCCTGGACGGCCAGCGCCTGCACCTCACCGTACAGCTTCTTGGCCTCCTCCTCGCTGGACGCCTGACGGGCGCCGTCGAGCAGCTTGTCCATCGCCGGGTTGGCGTAGTTCCACAGCGCGGCGTTCCACGACCCGCGCGAGTGGTACCAGGGGTAGACCGAGGTATCGATCGTCGGGCGGCTGAAGAAGCCGTCGATGTAGAAGCCCGCCTTGCCTTCGATGTCCTTCAGGAAGACGTCGAAGGGCACGCGCTGCACGTTGACGGTGATGCCCGCCGGCTTCAGCAACTCGCGGACCGCCAGCCCCAGACGCTCGCGGGTGGCGCGGCCGGCCGGGGTGTAGAGCGTGACCTCGAAGCCGTTGGGATAGCCGGCCTCGGCGAGCATCTTCTTCGCGGCGGCCGGGTCGCCCTTGGCGATCGGCAGATCCTTGTTGAAGTAGGGGTGGCTCGGCGGGATCGGCGAATGGGTCGGCGTGCCGTAGCCGAACAGGGCGATCTGGGTGATCGCCTGCTTGTCCAGCGCGGTCGCCACGGCGCGGCGGACGCGCACGTCGTCGAACGGCTTGGTCGTGCCGTTCATGATCACGCCGTCCCAGGTGGAGGTCGGCACGGCTTCGGCCTTCAGGTTGGACGTCGCCTTGACCTTGTCCACCGCCTCCGGCGGCAGGTTCCAGGCGAGGTCCAGCTCACCCGTGGTCAGCGCCGCCACCTGGCTGGCCGTCTCGGGCAGGATGCGGATCACCACCTCGTCCAGCTTGGGCAGGCCGGCCTCGAAATAGGTCGGGTTGCGCTTCACCACCATGCGGTCGCCGGGCGCGAAGGAGACAAACTGGAAGGGGCCGGTGCCGACGGGGTTGGAGGCCAGCGTGTCGAGGGCGTCGCGCGGCACGATGCGGGCCTGACGCTCGCCGAACAGCTCCGCGAAGCCGGAATAGGGGGACTTCAGCGTGAATTCCACCGTGTGGGAATCCACCGCCTTCATCGACTCCACGATCTCGAAGTTCACGCGGGCGGTGGAGCCGGTCGCCTTGTCCTGGATGCGGGTGATGGTGGCGAGAACGTCCTCGGCGTCCATCTCGCGGCCGCTGTGGAACTTCACGCCCTTCTTCAGGAAGAAGGTCCAGGTCTTGAGGTCGGCGCTGTGCTCCCAGCGCTCGGCGAGGTCGGGCTTCAGCGTCATGTCGGCGGCGATCGCCGTCAGGCCGTTGAACAGGAGGTAGGCGGCCACATACTCCTGACCGCCCTTCATCTTGGCAGGGTCGAGGGTGTTCAGGTTCGAATCCACCGCCACCTTGAGCGTGCCGGCGGCCTGCGCGGACAGTGCCGTGCCGGAGAGGAGGAAAGCCGAGAGCACAGCCCGTGCCACCAACCGTTTCACCATGATGAAGCCTCTCTGCTTGCGGGGTCCGTTGTGGACCTTGGTTCCTGTTGCCTCGACGCTCTCACAGACGTGTCATGAACGGAACGACCGAGGACGCGCCGTCCGGTGGTCCAGGGTATGCCTAAAAAACACTCATTATTGCGGATGCGAGCGGGATGCCCGATTTTCGACCACAGACAAAGTCCGGATTTCTCCGCCGGGATTTGGTTCGTCCCGCCGATAATCATGCCTAAAAATTAGGCTCGCTTGCCGACGGTTGTCCCGTACCATGAATGTTTTTTGTCGGCACCATGAATGCATCCGTATGGTATCGGAATGGGGATCAGTCCGTGCCGCCCTCCAGCAGCCCATCCAGGCCGGGCAGGGTGTCAATTGCCGACAGGTGCCGGTGGAGCCGTTGCGCCGCCGTGGGTCCGATGGCGCGGTCGGCGCAGGCGAGGAACTTCGCGGCGTGGGCCTCCATCGACAGGGGGCGGGCGACGGTGCCGCGCGCCGAGGCGCAGAAGCGGCGGACGCTTTGCCCCGTGCGGGTCTCCACCGTCACGTCGGCGCCTTCTGGGGCGCCTTCCGGGGCCAGCCGCGCCCGGTCGGGATCGGCGTTCCAGCCGGGATCGGGCCGCAGGCTCACGCGCTCCATCGCCGCGCGCAGGCGCCGGTCGGCCAGCGTCGGCCCGCTCAGATGATCCAGAGTCAGGTCGCCGTGCAGCATCACGCAGGCCACCGCGAAGGGCAGGCTGAAGCGGGCTTCGCCGGGGGTGGCGGGGCGATCGTAGGTGAGGTTGGCGGCCACCACCGGCGGCACGACGCAGCGCACCGCGGTGATGTCCGATGGGTCCAGCCGGTGCTCCGCCATCAGGTCGCGCACCGCGTCGGCCGCGGCGTGTGAGGACAGGCAGACCGGATAGGCCTTGGTGTCGATGCCGGGGTCGAGCAGGTGCCACCGCCGGCCCAGCTCGTCCAGCGCCGTGACGTCGAAACGGCCCTGCGCCACCAGCCGGGCGAAGCCGCGCGGGTCCTCGACCACGCCGTGCGGCACCGCCCCGCCGCGCATCGCCAGACGCGCCGCGCGCAGCCCGTTCGCGGCGGCCTGGGCGGCCAGCAGCGGTTTGGCGCCCGTGCCGAAGCAGGCCCGCAGGCCGCCGGTCCCGCAGAGCGCGAAGGCGATGGCATCGGCGGCCCGGTCGCCGTCCAGCCGGAAGGCCTTGGCCGCCGCCGCCGCGGCACCGACGGTGCCGAACAGCGCGGTGGTCCACCAGCCGGCCTCGTACACGCCGTTGCCGAGGGCGATGGCCAGCGCGTATTCCGCCTCCGACCCGGCCACCACCGCGGTCAGCAGATCGGCCCCCGTCCCGCCGGCGGCCTCCACCGCGGCCAGGGCGGTCGGCACCACCACGGCGGAACCGTGGACGAAGCCGGCGTAGCAATTGTCGTCGAAATCCAGCGCGTGGGCGGCGGTGGTGTTCGCGAAGGCGGCCCCCTCGGCGCACAGCCGCCCGCCCCCCAGCAGGGTGCACGGACCGGCGGCGTAAATGTCCAGCGCTTCCTCCCGCGCCATGCGGGCGGCGTCGGCACCGGCACCGGCCAGCGCCACGCCCAGCGTGTCGATGATGCAGCTGCGGCCGACCGCGGCGACTGCCTCGGGAATGCCGCCCCGTTCCAGACCGGCCAGCCAATGGCCGATGAGCCGGGCGGCGGGAGGGGCAGCGGGAGGGGCGGTGGGAGAGGCGGTCATGGCGGAACCTCGCGCGGATGGGGCGGACGATCCGGCAAGGCTGCCAGCGCCCCTCGTGCTCCGTCAGGTCAAGAAAGGACTTTCATGATCGGGATGAATTGGATTCATAATGTGGCACCCCTCGGGCACCACCGCGCCCGCCGACCGACGGAACCCGCCACCCCCATGCGCCACCGCGACTTCGACCTGGATTCCCTTGAAGTGTTCGTGACGGTGGCGGAGCTGGGCAACATGACCCGCGCGGCGGGCCAGCTGGGGCTGACCCAGTCGGCCGTGTCGCACGTGGTGCGTCAACTGGAAACCGCCTTCGCCACGCAGCTGTTCGACCGGAGCATCCGGCCGATGGCGCTGACCGCCTCCGGCCACCGGCTGTGGCACTGGAGCAAGCGGATCCTCGGCGACGCCCGACAGTTGCCGGCGGTGATCGGCGGCAAGGACACGCTCTTCGTGCCGGAGCTGCGGCTCGGCTGCATCGACACGCTGGCCGCCCCCTTCATGCCGCGGCTGCTCCAGCAGCTGCGCGACAGCGTGCCGTCCTTCAGCATCGCGGCGGGGCTCAGCCGCCAGCTGCGGGAGCAGTTCATGGCCCGGCGCCTGGACGTCATCTTCACCAACGAGTCCTTCGACGACCTGGATCAGGTGGACAGCTTCCGGCTGCTCAGCGAGCCCTTCGTGCTCCTGGTGCCCCGCAGCGCGCCGGATGTCGCCGACGAGGCCGGGCTGCGCGCGCTCTCGCAGGCTTTGCCGCTGATCCGCAACACGGTGGACAGCAGCCTGGGCCGGATGGTGGACCAGCATTTGCGCCGGCTGGGCATGGAGATCCCGCGCAGCTTCGCCTTCGACGCCGTCGACACCATGATGGCGATGGTGGCGGAAGAGATGGGGTGGAGCCTGCTGCCGCCGACCGCGCTGGTGAAAAGCCGCCAGCATCTGGGGCGCCTGAAGGTGCTGCCCTTCCCGGCGGCCAGCTTCCGCCGGTCCGTCTTCGTGGTCGCCCGCAAGGGCGAGCTGGGGGCGCTGCCGGCGCGCATCCACAAGGCCGGCCGCGGCATCCTCACCCAGGGCTATTTCACGGACGTGCTCGCTTCCTCGCCCTGGCTGAAGCCGATGATCAGCCGCTGACGGACAGCGTCTCCGCCGCTCCGCTCATCCCGACTTCATCCGTCGGCGCGCGGCCGGCTCCCGCCGTGGCGCCGGCCCCCGGGCGCGACGCCGAAGGAGCGGCGGAAGGCATGGCCGAAGGCGCTCTGCGAGCTGTATCCGACCGTGCTCGCGACGCTGGCGACGTCGGCGCCGGGCCGCCCCAAGGCGGCGCGTGCGCGGGTGAGACGCCAGGCCCGCACATAGGCCAGCGGCGTCTGCCCCACCCGGCGGGTGAACTGCGCGGAGAAGGCGGCGCGCGACATGCCGGCGACCGCGGCGAGCTGCGCCACGGTCCATGGCCGTGCGATGTCGTCGTGAATGGCGCGCAGCACCCGGCCGAGGCGGGGGTCGGACAACGCGCCCAGCCAGCCCATCCCGACGGCCTCGCCACCCGCCGCATGGGCGCGGATCGCCTCCACCAGCAGCACGTCGGCGAGGCGGGCGGTCACGACCCCATGACCCAGAGGGGCCCGCTCCATCTCGTTCCCCAGCAGGGCGAGGATCGTCGACACCGGGCCCGATCCGGGGGAGGACTGCGGGATCAGCAGGGCTTCCGGCAGCATGTCGAGCAGGAAATCGGCGTTCCCGTCGGCGAAGGAGACGCTGCCGCCGATCGCGATCATGGCGTTTCCGCCAAGCCGCACGGTGTCGCGCCCGGGCATGCCGAAGAGGCTCTGGCCGTCGGTGCGGGGCAGGGCCGGATCGCTGGCGACGGCGTAGGGCGTGCGTCCGATGAGGCAGACGTCCCCGGCGCCCATCACGCGGGGAGGGTGGCCCGGGAGGATCAGCCAGCTCGTGCCCTTCAGCAGCGCCACGAACTTCAAGCGGTCGAGCGCCGGGAACCCCAGCGCCCAGTCGTTCGCGGCCTCCAGCCGGGTCAGCCGGCTGACCCGGGGGCCGAGGACGTCCAGGACGTCCGACAACGGATCGGCAGCCAACCAAGACGATCGCGACAGAACCACGGACCCTCTCTTACCGATGATCTTGCACCATGCCTGAACTGAGTGTGCGAGGGAGAAAGGCAATGGGCATGGACGGCAAGGTCGTGGTCATCACCGGCGCGAGCAGCGGCATCGGCCGCGCCACCGCGATGCTGCTGGCCGAACAGGGGGCGTTCGTGGTCCTGGGCGCCCGCCGGGACAGCGCGCTGGCCGATGTGTCGGGCGCGATCGCCGCGGCCGGCGGCACCGCCGTTCACAAGGTGACCGACGTTCGCCGGCGCGACGATCTCGAAGCTTTGGTCGCTCTTGCCGTCGAGCGGGGCGGCCGGGTCGATGTCCTGGTGAACAGCGCGGGGATCGGTCCGATCTCGCGCTTCGACGCGCTCCGCGTCGAGGATTGGGACGCGATGATCGACGTCAATCTGCGCGGGACGCTGTATGGCATCGCCGCCGTGCTGCCGCTGTTCCAGCGTCAGAAATCCGGCCACGTCATCAACATCGTTTCGACCGCCGGCCTCAAGATCCTGCCCACCATGGGGGTCTATGCCGCGACGAAGAACGCGGTGCGCACCGCCACCGAAGCCCTGCGTCAGGAGGCCGGACCGCATCTGCGGGTGACCGAGATTTCTCCGGGCTTCGTCGCAACCGATTTCGCAGCCTCCATGACCGACCCCGCCATCCGGGAGGCGATGGCGAAGCGGGCGGCCACGGTCTCGATCCCGCCGGAAGCGATCGCCCGCGGCGTCGTCTACGCCATCGAGCAACCGGATGACGTCGATGTCGGCAGCGTCGTGATCCGGCCGACGGCCCAGGACTGAGCGCCGACTGGCCAGGAGCGTCACACCGTGACGCGCATCGCCGCCGCATCGGCGGGGGCCTTCCGATGCATCGAAGCGCCGTCCACACGCCGCAGCTTGTCCGGGTTCCTGGTGATGTAGAGCGCGACGATCCTTCCCCGTTCGATTTGCAGGGCGGTGGTCTGCACGATTCCGCCGCCCTCCACGGATAGGAAACCGGGGAGGCCGTCGATGACGGCGTAGCGCAGGAGACGGGACGGAGACCGCTCGAACTCCTGCGCGAGCTGGGCGTGCCGGGCCATCACCTCCTCGATTCCGATCAGCGGGCGCTGCGAGGCCGGCACCTTGCCGCCGCCGTCCGTGCGAGCGGCCACATCGTCGGCAAGCAGCAGGCGCAGCCGGTCCAGGTCGCCATGACGCGACGCGGTGAAGAAGGCGGCGGCGATCTCCAGCCCCTGCTCCTTCGTCACCGGGAAGCGCGGGCGGGCCGCCCGTATGTGGTCGCGCGCCCGGCTGGCCAGTTTGCGGCAGGCCGCGGCGTCGCGGCCTATGGCGCTGGCGACGTCGTCGAAGCCCATCCCGAACACGTCGTGGAGCAGAAAGGCCGCCCGCTCCAGCGGCGACAGACGCTCCAGCGCGATCATCAGGGGAAGCGTGATGTCGTCGATGGCCTCCATTTCCTCCGCGTCGACGATCGGTTCCGGCAGCCACGGCCCGACGTAGGTCTCGCGCCGGCGCCGCGCCGATTTCAGCTCGTTCAGGCAGAGGCGCGTGACGATGGTGTGCAGCAAGGCCGCCGGCTGCCGGACCGTCTCAGGGTCGGTCGCCAGCCAGCGGAGATAGGCATCGTGAACGACGTCCTCGGCGTCCGCCACCGATCCGAGCATCCGGTAGGCGAGCCGGACGAGGCGGGGGCGAAGGGCGGAGAAGGGCGGGTCGGCGGGGGCGTCGGTCATGGTCCTGCGGCCTCGTCATGCCTTCGTCAGTCCGCGTGAACGGTGCTGACCCTGTAGAGGCTCGGCGCGACCGATGTCGCGAGACCCGCGAACCTCCTGAGTTGCTCCTGCGTCTCGGGCTTCCTCATGAATCCCTCGAAGTGCTCCCTGGAGGCCCATTGGGCGTAGTTGACGACCGTCTTCCCGTCGAGGCTGCTGTGGACGCTGACCGACAGGAAGCCGGGCTGGTGGCGGATGGTGCTTTCGGTCGCTTCCGACAGCGCCTTCGCCAGGTCGGCCTGCTTCTCCGGCTCGACCTCGTAGATGTTTATCAGCGTCAGGCACGAGGACCGAGGATCAATCACCGCTGTGTTCTTGGCCATCGTCGTCTCCCTTGAAGGTTCAGCAACGAGGGGGATGACAAGGCCCGCCCCCGGACTGTGACATCCGGGGCGGAAAAAATAAGATGCGGCGGCCTACGATCCGGAAGGTGCGGTGGTTCGGGCGGGGCGGCCCTCGATGGGGTAGGCGGGGTCGTTGTAGCCGGGAGAGGAGGGATGTCCGGTCGTCACCAGACGGTCGACCAGCGCCTCGTCCTCGGCGGTGAAGGTGTAATCCAGCGCGGCGAGGTAGGCGCGCCATTGCTCCTCGGTGCGCGGCCCGGCGATCGGAGCGGTGACCAGGCGATTGTTGAGCACCCAGGCGACGGCGAACTGCCCCGGCGTGATGCCACGAGCCTCGGCGTGACGCTTGATCTCCTGGGCGATCTCCAGGCTTTCCGGGCGCCATTCGGTGTTCATCATGCGCCGGTCCTTGCGGCCGGCGCGGGTGTCGGCGGAGGGCTCATCCCCCGGCCGGTACTTGCCGGTGAGCACGCCGCGGGCGAGCGGGCTGTAAGGAACCACCCCCAGCCCGTAATGGCCGCAGGCGGGCAGGATCTCGACCTCCGGCATGCGGTTGAGCGCGTTGTAATAGGGCTGGCAGGCCACCGGCCGGTCGATGCCCAGAACGTCGCACAACCGGCAGATCTCGGCGATGCGCCAGGACCGGACGTTCGACACGCCGAACGCGCGGATCTTGCCGCTGCGGATCAGGTCGCCCAGAGCGGCGACGGTCTCCTCCAGCGGGGTGTCGGGGTCCTCGCGGTGCAGATAGTAGAGGTCGATCCAGTCCGTGCCCAGCCGCCGGAGGCTCGCGTCGCACGCCACGTTCAGCCGGCGCCGCGAGAGGCCCCGCTGATTCGGGCCGGGGCCCGTGGGGTTGCCGACCTTGGTCGCCACCACCCAGCGCTCGCGGTCGCCCTTCACGGCGCGGCCGACGATCTCCTCCGAGCGGCCGTCGTTGTAGACATCGGCGGTGTCGATGAAGTTGATGCCGGCCTCTGCGGCGTGGGCGATGATGCGCCCCGCCGTCGGTTCGTCGGTGGGGCCGCCGAACATCATGGCGCCGAGGCAGAGCGGCGACACCTTCACGCCGCTGCGGCCGAGCTTGCGGTAGTTCATCCTTGCCACCCTCCCGTTGTGCTGCTTTGGCCTGAGATGGCCCGCGTTTCCCCATCATCGGAGCCGTCCGTCATCCCGGACGAAGCAAGCTTAGCCGACCTTGCGGGAAACGGGGACCATCTCATCCCGGCCGGGCGGTCTTCGGCGATCAGTCGGCCTTGTAGGCGAGCTTGCGGTCGGCCGCCGGCGGCAGGAACTGGCGGGTGAAGACCTGTTCCGGCTTGGGTGTGGCGGTCAGCTGGTAGCCTTCGACCATGATGCCGATCGAGCGGGCGAGGCGGGCGTCGTCCACGTCGCCGAGGCCGAGGCGGTCGACTTCGGGCGAGAGGATGAGCTGCTCGTAGGAGAACTTCATGCGGGCACGTTCAAGCTCCTCCTTGGCCAGATTGTCGTAGGCGAGGACCGCCTTGACCCCGGCCTCGGCATTCACGCCGATCTCCACCGCCGCCTTGTTGACCGCGCGGACGAGGCCGGCCACGGCCGCCGGGTTCTCCTTGACCAGCTTCTGGGAGACCATCATGCCGTTGGAATAGAGGTCGAGGCCGAACTCGCCGAACAGCAGCCAGTTGTAGTCCTTGGCGGGGTCCTGGCGGTTGTTGATCAGGTTGAACCAGCTGGTGATGTTGAAGACCAGGGCGCCGTCGATGTCGCCCTTGATCAGCATCGGCTCCTGCAGGTTCGGCCCCATGTTCTCGATGGCGACCTTGGTCATGTCGACCTTGTTGAGCGTGCCGAGCACGGTGACGAGGCGGGTGGTCGGGGTGCCCTGGGCGCCGCCCAGCTTCTTGCCGACGAGATCGGCGGGCGTCGTGATGTTGGTCGCCTTCTTCGAGACGATGGCGAAGGGCGGCTTGTTCCAGAGCTGATAGACCATGATCGGAACCTCGCCGGGGCGGGTCGCCGCGTTCTGGATGATCGCGTTGATGTCGCCGAAGCCGGCGTCGTAGGCGCCCGACATGATGCGGGTCACCGTGGCCGCCGACCCTTCGCCCTGGTCGATGGTGACGTTCAGCCCCTCGGCCTTGAAGTAGCCCTTCTGCTGCGCCAGCAGGAAGGGCGCGTCGGAGCCCTGGGTCTTCCAGCCGAGCGTGAACTTGATGTTGGTTTCGGCCAACGCCGGCCCGCTCAGGCCCGGCCCACTCAGGCAAAGACCGAGCGCAAGCGTCGAGAGAAGCGTTTTCAACATGGGAGGCTCCGTTTCGGGATGAAGGGTCAGGCGGAAGCAAAGCCCTGGCGGCGGGTGGCCCAGCCGGTGACGCGCGCCTCGACGAGCGAGAAGGCGACGTAGAGCAGGATGCCGAGGCCGGCGAGCAGGAAGAGGCCGGCGAAGACCAGCGGCACGTCGAAGTTCGAGGAGGCCGTCATCATCACGTTGCCGATGCCCTTGTTGGAGGCGACGGTTTCCGACAGCACGCTGCCGACGAAGGCGAAGGTGACGGCGATCTTCAGCGAGGCGAAGAAGAAGGGCATGGTGCGGGGCAGCCCGACGTTCCACAGGATGTCGAGCTTGCTGGCGCCGAGCGACTTCAGGACGTCCTCCAGCTCCGGCTCGGTGGTGGCGAGGCCGGTCGCGATGTTGACGACGATCGGGAAGAAGCACATGGCGAGCGCGGTGAGGATGGCCGGCGTGGCACCCGATCCGAACCACAGCACGAAGATCGGCACCACCGCGACCTTGGGGATCGAGGAGAAGCCGATCAGCAGCGGATAGACCGTGTCGTAGGCGGTGCGGGAGACGCCGATGGCCGCCCCGATGACCACCCCGACGGTGACGCCCAGGACGAAGCCGATCATCGTGGTCCAGAGGGTTTGCAGCACATGGGGCCACAGGATGCCGAGGCGGTCGAACAGGGTCGCGAACACCTGGCTGGGGCGGGGAAGGACCAGATCGGAGACCTGGAGGGCGAGGCAGAGGATTTCCCAGGTCGCGAAGAAGCCGAGGATGAGGATGCCGGCCCACAGGCGGCGGCGCAGTTCGTAGCTCATGGCTCAGGCTCCGCGGATGGCGGTGTCGGTGCGCGCGTCGATGATGAGGTCGCGCAGCCGCTGGTTGAGGGCGACGAACTCGGAATCGAAGGTCATCTGGATCGTGCGCGGGCGGGGGAAGTCGACGGCGCTGTCGTCGATGATGCGGCCGGGGCGGGCGCTCATCACGCAGACGCGCGAGGCGAGGAATCCCGCCTCCTTCAGGTCGTGGGTGATGAGCAGGACGGTCGGCTTGCGCTTCAGCCACAGGGATTGCATCGTCCCCCACAGCTCCTCGCGGGTGAACTGGTCGAGCGCGCCGAACGGCTCGTCGAGCAGCAGGAGGCTCGGCTCATGGATGAGGGCGCGGCACAGGTTGGCGCGCTGCAGCATCCCGCCCGACAGCTGCCAGGGATAATGGCCGGCGAATTTGTCGAGTCCGACATCGGCCAGCAGGGCATGCACCCGGTCGCGATACTCCGTCTTGCGCTTGGCGCGGTAGTCGGAGCGGAAGGGCCGCACGATCTTCAGCGGCAGCATGACGTTCCGCTCGATGGTCAGCCAAGGCAGCATGGTCGGATTCTGGAAGGCCATGCCGATGCGCAGGGCCTTGGCCGCCACCTCGCGCCCGCCGACGAGGACGGCCCCCCGGCTCGGTTGCAGCAGGCCGGCGGTCAGCCGCAGGATCGTCGACTTCCCGCAGCCCGACGGCCCGACCAGGGCGACGAACTCGCCCGCGGCGATCCGAAGGCTCGTCTCCTGCAGAGCTGCGACCGACTTGCCCGGCGCGCCGAACGAGACGGCGGCCTGGGAAAGCTCGACGGCGATGGCGGGACGGCCTTGCGGGATGGCGTGGGGTGGGGACATGCGGCGCACCTCGTGACGGACTGATCAACTGTATGCAACAGATGCGCCAGTTTCCGGGATGCGCCGCGCCCCACGTTGCGGGTGACCGGCGTTTGGCAAGGAAAAGTGTGTACAATTTATGCATGCATTTGATTTGTGCAGTGTGGTGAGGCTGTTGCATCCAAATGCGGCACTTGGCGAGTTGAATTCCCGCCCGACCTCGCTTATGCAGAGCGGGGCTGGAGAGGGCGGCGATGGTCGAGGAAAAGCGTTCGAGGAAAACCGGAGGCGACCGTGTCGCGGTGATCTGCACGGCCTTGCGGCGCGCGATCATCGAGCGGGCCCTTTCGCCGGGGGACCGGTTGCCGGAGGACTCGTTGGGCGAACGCTTCGGCGTCAGCCGGACCATCGCCCGCAGCGCGCTCGGGCAACTGGCGGCGGAAGGCCTCGTCGATCTGCGCCGGAACCGCATCGCCGTGGTCGCCGTGCCGTCCTTCGAGGACGCGCGGGACATCTTCGACATCCGGGTCGATCTCGAGCGTCAGGTCGTCCGGCATCTGGCCGGCAAGCTGACCGACGCCCAGGTGAAGCAGCTGAAGGCCATCGTCGACGCCGAACATCAGGCCCGGCACGGCGCGGAGGGGATTTCGATCCGCCTGGCGACGGAATTCCATGTCCGGCTGGCGGAGATGACCGGCAAGCCCGTTCTGATCCGCTATGTGACGGAGATCTGCTACCGCGCGGGACTGTCTCTGGCGGTCTTCAGCCGGCCCCATTCGTCCGAATGCGCGGTGAATGAGCATCTGGAACTGATCGAGGCGATCCGGACCGGCCCCGCCGACAAGGCCTGCGCCCTCATGGACGAGCATCTGGAGGCCGTGGCTTCCCGCGCCCTGCTGCAAAGCTCGGGCGCCAGGAGCCGCGATCTCATGGATATCCTGGCGCCCTACACGGAATAAGCGCGCCAGGATACCCGGGACCCGTTCAGGTCAGCGGGCGCAGGAGGGATCGAGGATCCATTCGGCGCTGTCGTTCCAGACGTCGGTTTCCACGATCAGGCCGTCCCGAACCACGAAGCGGTCGACGTAGCGGTTGTTGTCGAAGGGGGTGCCGTCCGGCCAGGCGCCGTACAGGTAGCCGAGGCTGTAGACGATGGTTTCCGTCTCGCCCGGCACCACGTCGTAGCGCTCGATCCGCTTCTTCACCCATTTGTAGCGCGCGGCGTTGAAGCCGGTCGGCCCGCTCGGCGTGTCGAAAACGCGATGCCCGGTGAACCGGCAGATGAAGCCCGGCGCCACATGCTTCGCCGCGCGCACGGGATCAGGGGCCATGGAGGCGTCCAGGTAGTCCTTCACGGCCTGCAGGTCGCGTTCGCTCATCTCACTCATTTGGTCCTCCGCAAGTGTCGTCACATTGGTATCAAAAGTGCATACGGTTTTCCCATGCAAACGATACGCCGGATGTAAGATGCCGCAGAACCCGATTTTCGATCTTCTCCTGCGCAACGCCCGCCTGAGCGGCGGGCAGGGCCTGCAGGACGTCGCCGTCCGTCAGGGACGGATCGCCGCCATCGGCCACGGCCTCGCCGGGACCGCCGTCCTTGAGGAGGACGCCGGCGGGCGTGTCGTCCTGCCGGGGCTGGTCGACACGCACATCCATCTCGACAAATCCTGCCTGCTCTGCCGGTGCCGCGATGCCGGCGGCGGCCTCAAGGGGGCGATCGCCGCGGTGTCCCGCCTGAAGAGGGACTTCACGGTCGAGGACGTCTACGAGCGCGGAGCCCGCACCCTGGAGCGCGCGATCACCCAGGGCACCATGTTCATGCGGGCCCATGTGGAGCTCGATCCGCTGGTCGGCCTGCGCAGTTTCGAGGCCATGAAGCGCCTCAAGCGGGATTACGCCTTCGCCATCGATCTGTCGATCTGCGTCTTTCCGCAGGAGGGGATGACCCACGATCCGGCGGTCGAAGGGCTGCTGGTCCAGGCCCTGGAGCAGGGGGCCGATCTCCTGGGCGGCTGCCCCTACACCGATGCCGATCCGTCCCTGCAGATGGAGCGGATCTTCGCCCTGGCGGTGGCGCACGACGTCGATCTCGATTTCCACCTGGATTTCGACCTCGATCCGAGCTGGTCGCATCTTGAGGAGATTTGCCGACGGACGATGGCGGCGGGCTGGCAGGGGCGGGTCGCCGTCGGCCATGCCACCAAGCTCGCGGCCATCGACGAGGCCGCTCTGGAGCGGATGATCGCGCTCCTCGCCGATGCCGGCGTGGGCGTGACGGCCTTGCCCGCGACGGATCTCTACCTCAACGGGCGCGACGCCAACCATCGGGCCCCGCGCGGGGTGGCGCCGGTTCACCGGCTGGCGGACGGTGGCGTGACCGTCTCGGTCGCGACCAACAACGTCCTGAATCCCTTCACGCCCTTCGGCGACGGCTCGCTGATCCGGATGGGAAATCTCTATGCGAACCTTATGCAGCTCGGGCCTGAACGCTTCGGCGACTGCCTCGGCATGATCTCGACCGGGGCCGCCCGGCTGATGCGGATTGCCGACTATGGCATCGCGGTCGGCGGATGGGCGGACCTGATCGTGCTCGACGCCGATGACGAGGCCGACGCCTTCGGCGGCATCGCCGCGCCCCTCATGGGGTTCAAGCGCGGCCGCAAGAGCTTTGTTCGACCGGCGGCGACGCTGGTGAGGTAGCGGCTGCCCGGCCGGGCGATGCCGTGCGCTCCTGCCGGTTCAGGAATGCTGCGTTGTCGCGGCGCTCAAAGCCCCTCGCCGTCGGCCGTCTGCGGCGGCGGAATGGCCAGCCCGGCCTTGCGCAGCCCATCGACGATCCGGGCGATGGTGTCCGGGTGGATGTTGCGTCGCTCGAACTCGGTGACCGCTTTGACCGGGAAGTTCGGGTCGAGTCGCAGGATCTCCGAGACCGCCTTCGCCGCCTCGGCCCGGTTGCCGGTCTGGCCGTGGATCATCGCCAGAGCGACATGGCCGAGAAGAACCTCCCGCCCCAGATTGGCCCGCCGCATCTCATCGAGCGCGTCAGCGTAGCGGCCATGCACGTAATGATAGGTGGCGATCACGATGCGGTACCAGCTCGGCTGCGCCGGGTTGCGGGCGAAGGCTTCGCGGATCAGCGGGATCCCGCGCTCCCATTCGCCGGTCAGGCTGTAGCAGCGCCCCAGGTCGGCGAGCGTCGCGCTGTCGTTCGGGTTGAGCGCGAGCGCCCGCTCGTACGCCTCGATGCTGCGCTGCGGCTCGCGGCGCAGCCACCAGGCAAGCCCGAGCGCCTGATGGGACAGGGCGCTGTCCGGCGCCAGCGCCACCGCGCGCTCGGCCATTTGCAGCCCGTCATCGATCGGATCGGGGCGCGCCGGGCTGGGGTTGAAGCCGAGCCGGGCTTCGTCGATGGTGACCATGGCGAGCGCCGCCCAGGCTTCCGGGTAGTCGGGGTCGCTCCTCGTCGTCCGTTCCAGGCAATCCCGCACTTCGGCGTGGATGGAGGCGCTGAGCTGGCGCCAGTACTGGCGGGCGCGCAGAAGGCAGGCGTAGGACGACAGGTCCTGTGGTGCGTGCTGGCTGTTCAGCCGCGTTTCCTCGCGCTCGATCACGCCGTCCGATTGCGCCAGGGTGCGGGCGACCTGGACGGCGATGTCATGGCGCAGATCCAGCAGCCTGGCCGGCGTGACGGCGCGGCGGAAACTGTCCGACCACAGGTAGCGATGGTCCTTGGCGGCGATCAGCGTGGCCGTGACCTGGATGTAGTCGCCGGTTTGGGCGACGCTGCCCTTGAGCATGTAGTCGACGCGGGTGGCCGGCACGGCCTCGCGCAGGGCCGGCGCCGACGGATAGCGGAAGCTGGTGTCGGCGCCGAAGACCAGGAAATCCTCGAAGCGGACGAGCGCGGCGACGACATCCTCGGTGATGCCGTCGGCGACGAGGTCGAGAGCGGGGTCGCCGGAGCCGTTGGCGAAGGGCAGAACCAGCAGCGCCGGTCCGCGAACCGCTCGCTGTGTTGCGGCTGGTGCGGTGGCGCGCTCCGCGACGGTCTTCGACGGGGCGGGGGCGATGCCGCGCCAGCCGGCGTACAGAGCGGCCACGGCCAGCAGCATGACGATGGCCGCGACGGCCAAGCAGCGGAGTGGACGGCCGATGCGATGTCCGATCACCAGCGTCGCGTGGGGCGGATGCCGCCGTTCACCGGTTGGCCCCGGTGCCGGACCGGCGGCTTCGTCCGCAAGGTCGGCCCCGGCCGTGACCGGCACCAGGGAGAATTGGGGAGCGTAGCCACCCTTGGGAATGGCGATGCGCAGGGGGTCGGCGGCGCCTTCGGTCAGATAATAGTGCTCCAGCGCGCGGCGAAGGCGGCCGGCCTGGATGCGGACCACCGGATCGAGCAGCGGGTCGAAGCTGGCGTCGCGGTCGAACACGTCCATGGCGATGGTGTAGGCCTTGATGCGGTTGGCGCGCCCGGCCAGAGCCTCCTGCACGATGAATTGCAGGAAGCGTCGCCCGCGGGCGGAACCGCGCAGGCTGCGGCTGCCCAGCACGCGCGCCAGCGCCGCCTCGATGAGCGGTGGCGTGATGGTGGAGGCGGTCAAATGCGTGCTCTGCGGTCCGTCGGAAGTGTGAAGCACGACGCCCTCCTTCCGTTGCGTCCATCCGGCAGTCGCTCCGACGCGGCAAGCGGTTGCCGCAGCCTGCGCTTCCGGACGGTAGTCCTGCATCAGCCAAAAACCATAGATTGTAAAAGGCATGATCCTGAGGCGGGAGGCGTAACATCAAGGAAATCAGTGCGAATGCACGAAAAGTTTCCAAAAAAGGATGGCGTGCACGAGCATTGCAGCATGTCATGCCACGTCATGGGCCGGGCGCATTCTAAACCGGAGAATTGGTGGCTGGAACACTCGCGGATGGTATAGGCGATTTACACCAAGACCCTCGCTCCACTGATTCGCTCGGAATATTGGCCTTTACCTTTTCGTGCAGCACACAAAGGCGTGTTGTCCGCCTGTTACGGTATCAAAGCCAACCGTTTCACGCTTCAAGGCAACGGGCAATCCGGTGCAGGGTGTCCGGGAGCAACGTCCGGAACAAGGCAGGCATCCCGGCGCTCATCCAGGACCGGGGAGAACAGCCCATGTCGGATAAGCTGCGGCACGTCGTGGAGCGGTTCCCGGATTTGGAGGAGATGATCAAGCAACAGAGCGCGGACAACCGGTTTTTCCGCAGTCTCTGCGAAGACTATGGAGAAGCTGTCGACGTTCTGCGCGGCTGGGAGGCATCGAGCCGCGGCCGACGCTCGAAACGCACCGTCGCGTGCCGGGCTCTCATCGCGGATCTGGAACAGGAAATCCTGCTCGAACTCCAGAACCGGATCGACGGTGTGTGACCACCCGCTGGTTTTGCGGCCGAATTCGCCGCCAATTCTGCCAATGGACCGCCAGTCCCGTCACGGATCACGTTGAACACCCGTCCGCGAGGATGATGAGCATGGCAAAAAAACGGAAAGCCGTCCAAAGCGTGGAGCACGAACAACCAAAGCTCAAGCGGCGGGAGTATGAAAGCGCGCTTGCGGAGCTTCACGTCGAACTGGTGAAACTCCAACAATGGATCGTTCACAAAGGCATGAAGGTCTGTGTCGTCTTCGAAGGGCGCGACACCGCCGGCAAGGGCGGCACCATCAAGGCCATCACCGAGCGCGTGAGCCCACGCGTGTTCCGCGTCATCGCCCTGCCCACGCCGACCGAGCGTGAAAAGTCGCAAATGTACATCCAGCGCTACATTCCGCATCTGCCGGCGGCCGGAGAATTCGTCATCTTCGACCGCAGCTGGTACAACCGCGCCGGGGTCGAGCGGGTGATGGGCTTTTGCAGCGAGGATCAGGCCAAGCGTTTCCTCGACGCCGTCCCCAGCGTGGAAAAGGCCATCATCGAGTCCGGGGTGATTCTGCTGAAATACTGGCTGGAAGTCAGTCCGAAGGAGCAGACGCGCCGGCTGCAGGCACGGATCGACGACGGGCGGAAGGTTTGGAAGCTGTCGCCGATGGATTTGAAGTCCTACGGCCGCTGGTACGACTATTCCCGCGCCCGCGACGACATGTTCGCGGAGACGGACACCGCCTGGGCCCCATGGTTCGTCGCGCGGTCGGACGACAAGAGGCGGGCGCGTTTGAACATCATCCGGCACATGCTCGACCACATCCCCTACGAGGAGCTGCCCAGGGAAACCGTGAAGCTGCCCAAGCGCCAGGACCCGGACGGCTACGAGGACCCCAACTACCCGTCAAAGGTCATTCCGGAGTTGCCATGGCCAGCAGGGTGACGCCGGGCGTTCATTGACGTCGGGCGGTCATTGAGTGAGCCGCGGCGCAACCGACCGTCATCGGGTCCGGCTCGCGACGCGCGGAGCGCCGGGGCCCAGCGATCCGCAGGCGTTGCGTTTCGTGCAGGACTCGTCCCAATGGAGGAGGAGGATGCGGCGCACCTCCTCGATCGTGCGCGGATCGGACTGCGTCGAGTGCCCGGAACGCACGACATATTCGGAGTCGACCCCGTCGATGTGGGCGCTCTTGTATTCCACGACGCCATCGTCCCCGGTTTCGACCGGCCCGTCGCCGCGCACCGCGATGATCGAATGCGCCTTGACCCCCGCGGCGATGGGCGTGCGCGCCAGGGTCTGGACCAGCAGGCTGCCGGGGGTCATGGCGTGGACGCTTCCGAACCCCGTCTGTCCGGCAAGCGCGGTGCTGGCGTCGTCCAGCCGGCCGATTTCCAGGCTCACGCTCAGGAGGCGCCCCGGCAACCGCACGAGGCTTGCGACCAGTTGGCTGATCCGGTTGCCGGCGACGTAGCTGCCGCCGTGCGGCGTGGCGATGAAGACGAGGCGCCGGACCGACGGAACCGGCTTCACGAACAGGGCGCGTGTCAGCAGGTCGCGCGTGTCCCGGTCGAGCTGGAGCTGGTCGGGCGGCTTGCGGAACGCCGCGTTCCACAACCGCGGACCCGTGTCCACCGCCGCCATCTTGGTCAGCAGCCCGCCCTGGCTGTGCCCGATGACGACCATCTCGTGCAGCGCCGGTTCCCGTCCGGACGGGTCCAGCGTGGCCACCGCCTCCTGAAGCGCGTCGCGCAGCAACAGGGCGGAATAGGGAACCGGGTTTCCCGTCTCGTAGCTGAAGAACCAGAACTGGAAATGGTCGCGGATGCGCGGGTCGCTCCGCAGATCGTTCAGCATCTCGGCCCAGCGCACCGGGCTTGACGCCGTCCCGTGGACGAAGACGACGGGGATGCGGCCGGACCGGTAGGGTTCCAGCGCGACCAGGCGGGACGGCATCTTGTCCAGCAGGCCACCGCGCAGGAAGCCGCCGAACTCGAATTCCCAGACCGGCATGCCGTCCAGCATGTAAGCCAGCGTGGACGTGTACTCCACCTCCAGCGGCACGGGTTGGCGGTCGATCAGCACCGTGTCGGTGTCGGACGAGGGGTAGAGTTCGAGCCGCGCGCGCACATGCCCCTCCGAGAGCTGGCGCCGGGGATCGGGGACGCGCAGCAGGGCGGTCACGGGCGTCTTGACGCGTGGGGCGACCTGGAAGCCCTTTGCCAGGGTGCCCTGCGTGGTCCCCGCCGCCAGGGGCGCGCCGATGCCGGGCTGGCGGTAGCGGGCGTCGAGGCCATGAACCTCCAGCTCGGCGACCGGAAAGAAGCCGGTCAGCTGGCGCCCGCCCCACACCAGCTCTTGGGGATCGAAGGCGACGTCCAACTCACCGAATGGGAGCGGGTGGCGCGCCTCCTTGATGGCGATGCCGGCCCTGTCCTCCGTCGCCAGCCCGGAGGTCAGGCCACGGTTGTACAGGTCGGTGGCAAGCCGGAACCGGGGATCGTAGGGACTGGGCGGTTGATCCATGCCCCCCGGAAAGAGAAAGGCGTAGGCGTAGAGGGCGGAGGCCAGATAATAGGGCCGTCCTCCCTGCTCCTCGGCGTGCAGGAACGACATCTCGGCCAGGGCGAAGATCTCGTCGGCGCCGCCATGCCCCTGCGCGACCACCGCGCGGAGGTCGGCAATGGCGTTCTCCGGCTGCGCCAGGAAGCGATCCGCCAGGGACCAGCGGCGCAGCACGTTGTGGGTCGGATCGCTGAGCGCGTGCGCCGACAGGACATTGCTCGTGAGCTGCCGGTGGAGGGTGACGTGGTCCACGCGTTCGACGCTGACCGCCGATGCGCAGCCTCCGGCGAGGAGCGTCCCGGCCAGCAGGACCGCGGCGGCGAAGCCTCGCGGAAAGGGTCGGGGCCTCCTCGCGCAGCCTGTGGAGCAACCCGTCGCCATCGGCCGGACCTTTTGCATTGCGTGCACGCCCTTGCCCTCCGCCGGTGCCTTCCGCCCCTGCTCGATCGCCACCGCGAGCGCTTCGCCCGACGTAAAGCCGTCTTCGGGGTCGTCTCTGGAGCTGTCTTCGGGGCCGTCCTCGCGTGATGCGGGACATTGCTTCCCACGGCCAATCCTGTAGTTCGGGAGGCCACTTCCGACGAGTATTCTACGGTAGCCTGAATGCCGCTCCGCGCTGCCGCCGGGCGCCGTGTTTGGCACGCGGCGGCCATGGTGAAGAGTGTGGGCGTCGGATGGCGCCGGCGGTCTCGGTTACCGTAACGGATGTTACGGTAGCGTACGCGGCACGGCGCCGGCGCTCCGCCACTCCTCAGCCCGTGTGGCGGCCCGTGTGCGGCCCGTGTGGCGGTCGTGCGCGTGGGTGCGTCGCCATCGCGGGGCAGCGTTACCGTAGCGGCCTCCGTCGACCGTGGCTGCTACTTTCAACGGCGCCGCTCCCTGCGGCTCAATGATCCCGGGACTCTCACCGATGCCGCCACCGATGCCGCCGTCGGCATCCGGGGCAGGAGGGATTTTGATGACGGGAGCGACATGGCTGATACGGTCGGCGCTGTGCCCGGTGCTCTGCGCGTTCGCCCTGGTCGGGTCCGCCTTCGCGGCCGAGGCGCCGTCCATCGGCCCCCCGTCCGACAGCCCATCGCAAGCGGTCGACCAGGACGCGCCGGAAGACGCGCCGATCGACGCCGAGGCGATGGCTATGCTGAACCGCATGGCCGAGACGCTCGCGCAGGCCCAGCGCTTCACCGTGACCATCCGGGCCAGCTACGACGTGGTTCAGGACACGGGCGAAAAGATCACGTTCGGCGAGCGGCGCGCCGTCACCCTGAACCGTCCCGACGGGCTGCGCGTCGAAGCGCAGGAAAGCGACGGGAAGCGGTCGCTGGTGACGTTCGACGGCAAGGCGATCTCCGTGTTCAATGCGGATGAGAACGTCTACGCCCAGATCGAACGGGCCGGCACCATCGACGACGCCGTGCGCTATCTGGTCCAGGATCTTCAGGTGCGGCTGCCGCTGGCGCTGCTGCTGGTCAGCACGCTGCCGGACGAATTGGAGCGACGCCTCCAAACGCTCGATTATGTGGAGCGGGACACGCTCACGGCGGTGCCGACCGATCATCTGGTGGGGCAAACCGAGGATGTGAGCTTCCAGATCTGGATCGCCGCCGAAGGCCCGCCCCTGCCGCAGCGCGTGAGCATCACCTATCAGGCCGACGAGGGCGAACCGCAATACCGGGCCGACTTCTCCGACTGGAACCTCGACCCGGTTGTCCAGGCGGCGCAGCTCGCCTTCCATCCTCCGGAGGGCGCGGAACGCATCCCGGTCATGATGCGCGTCCGCCGGACCACGGCCGGCAGCCCGGAAGGAACGCCGAAATGAACAGACCGTCGTCAAGGATCGCCTTTTCCATCGCCGCATCCCTGCTTCTGGTGGTCGGATCGGTCGCGGACGCCTATGCCCGCGGCGGCGGCCGAGGGGGTGGCGGTGGCCGGGGAGGCGGAGGGGGCTTTTCACGGTCCGGTCCGGCGGCGGGGGGCGGCTTCTCCGCGCAACGATCCTCGGCGGGACGGTCGACGGCGGGCGTGGGCGCCCGTCAGGCCGGCGCCACCCAGCGGTCGAGCGAGCGGACCGCCGCCGCGCAAACGGCTTCCCGGCAGTCCGGCCTGACGGAGCGTTCCGCGCAACGCGCCGAGACGAAGCAGACGCGCACGGAGGCCCGGGCCGACACGCGCACGTCGGGCCAGCAGGAGCGGACCGAACGCCAGGGGCAACGGCAGCAGGGCCAAACCGAACGGACGGAAGCCCGCCAGCAGGGACAGACCGAACGCACGGAGGCGCGGGCCAATGCCGCGCAGAACATCGCCAACGACTGGGACGGTCATCACTATTACGACGATGATGACGATTGGGGGTGGGCCCTTGCGGGTGCCGCGGTGGGAGCGACCGCCGGCTTCATCGCCGGTGCGGCCACGGCGGGGCCCAACTACGTGACCGTGCTTCCCTGCACCCCCACGGTCGTGCCCTACGGAGGCGTCAGCTACTACGGCTGCGGCGGGACCTGGTACAACCGCAGCTATGTGGATGGCAGCGTCACCTACGTCACCGTCAGCCCGCCCCCCGGCTACTGACCGTCTGGAGCGGGACCGGTCGGCCCGATCAAATCCCGGCCGTCCGGGGGAGCGGTCAGCAGGGGGTGAATGCGTGCGATGACGAGGCCGACATGCGGCCGCCCCCTCGGCACAGGATCACCCCGATCCTCCCGCTCCCCGCCAGGATGGGCCGCGGAAGGCTCACTGGGTGCCGCTGCGCTGGGTGGACCCCTGCTGGACGCCGCGCTGGTAGGCCGAAGCCTCGGTCCGCTTGTGATAGTCGTAGAGCAGACCGCCGGCCAGACCAGCACCGGCGCCGATGGCCGCACCCATGCCGGCGTTGCCGGCTATGGCGCCGATCAGCGCTCCGCCGGCGGCGCCTCCGGTCGTGCCGGTGAGCGCGCGCTGCTGGGTCGGTGACATGTCGGCGCAGGCCACGAGGGGAAGCGTGACGACGGCGAC
Source organism: Azospirillum brasilense (assembly GCF_007827815.1). GTDB lineage: Bacteria > Pseudomonadota > Alphaproteobacteria > Azospirillales > Azospirillaceae > Azospirillum > Azospirillum brasilense_C. The sequence goes on along the minus strand of NZ_VITH01000004.1, from coordinate 59,129 downwards.
GCGGAGGAACGGTGTGAGTGTCATGGTCTTTCCCATCCTGGATGGCCTTTGATCGGAGGCCGTGGACCGCGGCGGAGGCGGATGCCGGCGGATCAGGTGCGGCACGGGTAGCGCTGGGAGAGGAAGCGGAACAGCCCGTCCACCGGGGGCGTGTCCATCAGCTTGGGATTCTGCTTTGCCCAGGCGACGAACGCGGAAACGGCGTCGTTGCGCGACGGCGGAGGTGTGGGCGCACACACCAGCTGGCGCTTGCCTTCGGCGGCCGCCACGACTTGGTGGTACTGATAGGCGCCGACGGCGAAGCCGTGGCAGAAATGGAGCGCCGCGATGCCGGTCGGGTCGTTTGGCGTGGCTTCGCACAGCCGCACAAGGTCGCCCGTGGTCCGGACCTGAAAATTGGTTTCCGTGGGGGTCGGCCCCATCTGCGCGTTCACGGCGGTGATTGCCGTTGCCGACAGGGCGACGGCCAGAGCGACCTTGGCTCGGTGTTTCATGGTTTGCTCCCGGCGCTTTTCGTGGACGAGGAGACGGCTCCCCGACAAACCGGCTGGTCGGATGGACAGTGTGCGGAGGTCGGAGAAGACTTTAACTCGCAAAAGTCAGTGCCTTGAAAAATAGCACTCGATTGAGCCCTGGCGCAGTCTGCTACGGTAACGCCCGCTGTATCGGCCATGTAAAAACGGCCAAACTCTTTTAGAAATGATAGCAATGAATTACATAGAGGGTGATTGGAATAATTATTCCAATTATTTTAAGTGATTATTTAAAACACATACTTCTGTTAAATTATTATTAATTTTCTTGTCATTTTGATTAAGATCAATCGAAGTTTATTGTTGTGTCATTTGGCAGAATTTCAATCTGGGAGAACGTACCTAACCCTATCCCGGTCATGAACCGACAAGCAAACGGGGCTTGATACGGTAACAAGGCCAACAGTTGCATGCTTCAACGTGGCGGGTGGCTTGGTGCAGAGTTCCCCGCGTCAAAGCCGGCGCCCCGACCCCCTTGCCTTCATCACAGGTCGTTGTCCACGGGGCTGGCATTGCGACGCCTTTGCGCATGCGAAGAAACCGGTCGGCACAGCGAACGCGCAGCCGGCACATGCACGTACAGCCAGAGAGAGCATGTGATGAAAACTCGGCGGAAGCATTCCCTGACTGAACAGCCGCTTCTGACGACGTGGTGTTCCGCCTGGACTTCGGCGTTTCCCTTTTGGGGTCCCTTCATCGAAGCCGCGGGGGAAGCCGCGGGGAACGGAGCCTCGGCAAGACCGACGGGGACAAAGCCGGTGGACGAGACGGCGGCCGGGAAAGGCGCGGATGGCTGGCAGACGCCGGCTTTCCCCAACCCGTTCAATCTTCCCAACCCGTTCCAGGACGCGTTCGACTACGGCGTCGATGCGATGCAGCGTTGGGTCCTGTTCCTGGATGTTCTGCGGCGTCGCGGCGATCAATTCATGGAGCACGCCGACAAAGGAAAGCCGCCCGTCCTGACCTTTCCGTACGAGGTCGTGATCGAAGGGCGGAAGCTGAAGCGGCCGTGCAACTACATGCTGCTTCGCATCCTGCCGGACCCCGCCATCGGCACCGACCCGGCCAAGCGCCCGTTCGTCATCGTCGATCCGCGCGCCGGCCACGGGCCGGGCATCGGCGGCTTCAAGCCGGACAGCCAGATCGGCACCGTTCTGCGCGCCGGGCACCCCTGCTATTTCATCGGTTTCCATCCCGAACCGGAGCCGGGCCAGACCCTGGCCGATGTGGGGGAGGCCGAGGCCTTCTTCATCGAGCATGTCGGGAAACTGCACGATGGCGCGGGCGGCAAGCCGTGCGTCATCGGCAATTGCCAGGCCGGTTGGGCGGTGATGGCGCTGAGCGCGGTTCGGCCCGACCTGATGGGACCGATCATCATCGCGGGTTCCCCGCTGTCCTATTGGGCCGGCGTGACGGGGCGGAACCCGATGCGCTATCTCGGCGGGCTGTATGGCGGCTCCTGGCTCGCCGCCCTGGCCAGCGATCTCGGCAATGGCCGATTCGACGGGGCGCATCTGGTCGGCAACTTCGAGAAGCTGGACCCGGCCAACACCTATTGGAAGAAGGCGTACAACCTGTATGCCCATATCGACACGGAAGCGGACCGCTATCTCGACTTCGAAAAGTGGTGGAGCGGTTTCTTCCTGATGAACGGGGAGGAGATCGAGGCCATCACCGACGAGCTGTTCGTCGGCAACAAGATGACCAGCGGCGGCATCGTCCGGAACGGACGCCGGCTGGATTTGCGCAACATCCGCTCGCCGATCCTCGTCTTCGCATCCTTCGGTGACAACATCACGCCGCCGCAACAGGCGCTGGGCTGGATACTCGACCTTTACAGCGACATCGAAGACATCCGGGCCCACGAGCAGACCATCGTCTACAACCTCCATCACGACATCGGGCATCTGGGCATCTTCGTGTCCGGCCGCGTCGCCCGGAAGGAAACGTCGGAGTTCGTCGAGAACATCGACTTCATCGACCTGCTGCCGCCCGGTCTTTACGAAATGATCCTTCAGCCGAAGGACCCGAACGTCCCCGGCGCCGATCTGGTCGCGGGCGGCTACGTGACGCGGTTCGAGCCGCGCACGCTCGACGACATCCGCGGGCTTGGCGGCAACAGCCCGGAGGATGACCGCTGCTTCGCCGCGGTGGCCCGCATCTCGGACATCAACAAGGGCCTGTACGCCACCTTCGCCCGGCCCTCCATCCAGGCGGCCGTCAACGAGCCCTTCGCCGAATGGCTGCGGATGACGAACCCGGCGCGCAGCCAGTACTACCTGTTCTCGCACCTCAACCCGTTCATGGCGCCGGTCGGCGCCATGGCCGACTGGGTGCGCGAGCACCGCCGCCCGGTGAGCCCGGACAACCCGTACCTGGGCGCGCAGAGCCGCGTCTCCGACGAGATCGCGCAGGGGCTCGACCGCTGGCGGGATGCGCGCGACAGCGCCGTCGAGCGTCTGTTCCTGGGCCTCTACAACGCACCGCTCCTTCAGGCTCTGGTCGGGCTGGCCGCTCCGGGCGAGGGCGCGCGGCCGCCGCACGTCCGCGACGAGGCGTTCGAGGCCCTGGTCGAAAAGCGGATGGCCGAGATCATGGCCCGTGTCGAGGAGGGCGGGGTGCGTGAGGCGCTGTTCCGCGTCCTGATCCACGCGCGGCGCGGCGAGGGCGCCCTCGACGAGCGTGCCTTCCAGATGCTGCGGAAAATCCGCGACGAGCATCCCGGCACCCAGCACCTGTCCGTGGACGCGGTCCGCGCGGTCTTCCGCGAGCAGGTCTTCCTGATGCTGATGGACGAAGCCGCGGCGATGAGCGCGTTGCCCAAGCTTCTGTCCGGCGAGAAGGAGCGCAAGGAGGTGATGGCGCTGGCGGAGCGCGTTCTGGAGGCCTCCGGGCCGCTGACCCCCGACCAGCGCGCCCGGCTGCGGCAGGTGGACGCCCTTCTGCACAACAAGGAGGAGCGCATCGAGGCCGAGCGCGAGCCGCCGCTGCGCGTGTTGGCCGGGGCCGGCGGGTCGTCGCTGGTCAAAGCCGCCACCGACATCCGCCGGACGGACGCGCAGCACAGGGTGACGGGCACCGCGAAGGCCAAGTGACCCCCGGTGCCGATGCATGAGGCTGACAAAAGACAGCTCACAGGAAACAAGGGGAACGCGTCATGAGCAACATGGACCAGACCAGAGCGGCCGCGGCCGTCCCCGACATCGGTGACGACCTGATCTCGCCCGACGAACTCCGGAAGCTCGGCGAGGAGCACGAGATGGCGCTGCTCCAGGAAGCCCTGGAGCGGGAAAAGAAACACATGAAGGAACAGGACACCGTCCGCGAAGCCTTCATGAACCAGCATGTCCGACCCGACGCCAAGGAGCGGTTCACCCGCGCCGTGCGCGACGCCGCGTCGCGCGGCGTGAAGGAAATCCAGGTGGCGCGCTTCCCGAGCAGCTACTGCACCGACGGCGGCCGGGCGATCAACAATTTCGAGCCGGACTGGCCGGAGTCCCTGACCGGCTACGCCCGCGAAGCCTACGAGGTCTTCGACAAGAACCTGAGGGCCAAGGGCTACAAGCTGCGGGCGCAGATCCTGGACTATCCCGGCGGCATGCCGGGGGACGTCGGGCTGTACCTGCGCTGGTGAGGAGGGCGCGTCATGGCCGGCAGCCAGCCACCGCCCGCGCATCGGCACGAAAAGTACGAACGGCTGGTCGCCGCCTGCCGCGAAATCCCCGCCGTCTCCACGGCGGTGGCACACCCCTGCGATGCCTCGTCCTTGGGCGGCGCCGTCGATGCGGCCCGTCAGGGTTTCATCACCCCGATCCTGATCGGCCCGGCCGCGCGCATCCGGGCCGTGGCGGGCGAGTCCGGCCTCGACATCGCCCCGTACGAGATCGTCGACGTCCCGCACAGCCACGCCGCCGCCGCCACGGCGGTGGAACTGGTGCGTCGGGGGCGCGCCCAGCTTCTCATGAAGGGAAGCCTGCACACGGACGAGCTGCTGCGCGAGGTGGCGAGGAAGGACAGCGGGCTGCGGACGGAACGGCGGATCAGCCACGTCTTCATCATGGACGTGCCGACCTACGCCAAGCCGCTGTTCATCACCGACGCCGCGGTGAACATCGCCCCGACCCTGGAGGACAAGCGCGACATCATCCAGAACGCCATCGATCTGGCGCGGGCGCTGGGGAATCCCCAGCCGAAGGTGGCGATCCTGTCGGCGGTCGAGACCATCAACCCCAAGATTCCCTCCACCGTGGAGGCCGGCGCGCTGTGCAAGATGGCCGACCGGGGGCAGATCACCGGCGGGGTGCTGGATGGGCCGCTGGCGCTCGACAACGCCATCAGCCCGGAGGCGGCGAGGATCAAGGGCATCGCGTCCCCGGTCGCCGGACAGGCCGACATCCTCGTCGTGCCGGATCTGGAGGCGGGCAACATGCTCGCCAAGAACCTGACCTTCCTGGCGAACGCCGATGCCGCCGGCATCGTGCTGGGCGCGCGGGTGCCCATCGTGCTGACCAGCCGGGCCGACAGCGTGATGACGCGCATGGCCTCCTGCGCCGTGGCGGCGCTGTACGCGCACCGGCAGCGGATCGAACAGCCGGTGAAGGGATGAGACGCCATGACTTGGTCATTTGGGCCTGGGACATCCAGCTTCGGGTCATCCGGATCGGCGATCGTCGCCAGCCTCCTGCTTCTCGGCTGCGAACAGCCGGCGCCGCCACCGGCGGAGGCGACGCTGATCCGCGCGCTGCCGGTGCAGGTGAGCCAGTTCGACCGCACCGCCGCGCTGACCGGTGAGATCCAGGCCCGCCACGAAAGCAACCTCGGCTTCCGCGTCAGCGGCAAGGTGGTCGAGCGGCTGGTGGACGTCGGGCAGGCGGTCACGTCCGGCCAGCTGCTGGCGCGGCTGGACAACCAGGACCAGACCAACGCCGTGAGGTCCGCCGAGTCCGACGTGGCGGCGGCGCAGGCCGCCGTCGAGCAGAGCCGGACGCAGGAGGAGCGCCAGCGCTCCCTGCTCGCCAACGGCTTCACCACCCGGGTCCAGTACGACAACGCCCAGAAGCGCTTCCAGCAGGCGCAGGCCGAGCTGAACTCCGCCGAGGCGCAGCTGGGCTCGGCCCGGGACACGCTGTCCTACACCGAACTGCGGGCCGACCGCGACGGCGTCATCACGGCGAAGGCGGCGGAGCCCGGCCAGGTGGTCGCGGTCGGCCAGACGGTGCTGCGGCTGGCCGATCCGGGCGAGCGGGAGGCGGTCTTCCAGGTGCCGGGCGCCAGCATCCGGCTGGAGGGGCAGGCGGGCCTGCCGCCGGTCGAGGTGCGGCTCGTCAACGACGCGAAGACCGTCACCGAGGGGACGATCCGCGAGGTGTCTCCGGGCGTCGATCCGGTGACCCGGACCTACACGGTGAAGGTCGCCCTGCCCAACGCCCCCGACGCCTTCCTGCTCGGCTCCTCGGTCGTCGGGCGGGCCAAGCTGCCGGCGCGGCCGGTGGTCAATCTGCCGTCCTCGGCCCTGTTCCAGACGGGGAACGGGGAGCCGGCGGTCTGGGTCGTGGTGAAACCGGCCGACACGGTGAGCCTGCGCCCCGTCTCCGTCCTGCAATACGACACCGGCACGGTCACCGTCTCCAGCGGCCTCGACTCCGGTGATCTGGTGGTGATCGGCGGCGTCCAGAAGCTGCGGCCGGACCAGAAGGTCACCATCAAGCAGGGGAGCGGCGCATGACCCGCATCGCGCGACCAACCACGCGGCCCCCATCCATGTGGCCCCCAACCATGTGGCGGCCGCCCGCGAAGCCGCTGCTCGCCGCGCTGCTGGCCCTGGCCCCCGTGCTGGCGGCCTGTCAGCCGCAGGGCGGCCACCACGCCGACGCGGCGCCGGTGATCCGCCCGGTTCGGACCCTCACCGTGGAGCCGGTGACCTTCCGGATGGCCGGCTCCGCCACCGGAACCATCGAGGCGCGGGCCGACGCCGACCTTGGCTTCCGCATCGCCGGCAAGCTGATCGAGCGCAAGGTCGACGTGGGCGCCCTGGTCAAGGCCGGCGACGTGCTGGCGCGGCTGGACGACCAGGACCAGCGCAACGCGCTGCGGACCGCCGAGGCGAACCTCGCCTCCGCCAAGGCCGATCAGGTGCAGGCGCGCAACGAGGAGGGCCGCAAGCGGGAACTGCTGGCCAACGGCAACGCCCCCCAGGCCCAGTACGACGCGGCGCTGCTGGCGATGCGCACCGCCGACGCCAAGGTCGTCGCCACGCAGGCGGCGCTGCAATCGGCCCGCGACCGGGTCGGCTACACGGAGCTGCGGGCGGACCGGAACGGCGTGGTCACCACCATCGGGGCCGAGCCCGGGCAGGTGGTCGAAGCCGGGCAGATGGTGGTGCGCGTCGCCCAGCCGGAGGAGCGCGAAGCCGTCTTCAACGTCGCCGAGACCGGCATCCGGGCGGCGCCGAAGGACCCGGTGATCGAGGTGTCGCTGGCCGGCGCTCCCGACATCGTGGCGGTGGGCCGCGTCCGCGAGGTCTCGCCCCAGGCCGATCCCGTCACCCGGACCCACACCGTCCGGATCGCGCTGGACAACCCGCCCGACGCCCTGCGCCTCGGCGCGACGGTCGTCGGTCGCCTGAAGCAGCCGCCCGCCCCGGTGGTCGAGCTGCCGGGAACGGCGCTGTTCGAGGAGGAGGGGCGGAGCTTCGTCTGGCTCGTCGACCCGAAGGCCCAGACCGTCCGGCGTCAGCCGGTCGCGATCCGGCCCAGGGATGGTGCCAGGGACACCGATGGCCCGGTCATCGTCACCGAGGGACTGACCCGCGGCGACGTCGTGGTCACCGCGGGCGTGCGCAGCCTGACCGAAGGCCAGCGGGTCCGGTTCAACCAGACAATCGAAACGGCGGCAGCGAAATGACCGGCTTCAATCTCTCCGAGTGGGCCCTGCGCCACCGCTCCTTCGTCTGGTACCTGATCCTGTCGCTGACGCTGGCGGGCGGCATGGCCTACATGCGCCTCGGCCGCGAGGAGGACCCGGCCTTCACGATCAAGACCATGGTGGTCCAGGCCAACTGGCCCGGCGCCACCATCGAGGACACCATGAAGCTGGTGACCGACCCGATCGAGAAGAAGCTGGAGGAGATTCCCTATCTCGACTACGTCAAGAGCTACACCAAGCCCGGCATCTCGGTCGTCTACGTCAACCTGAAGGACTACACGCCGGCCGAGGCGGTGCCCGACCTGTGGTATCAGGTCCGCAAGAAGATCGCCGACATGAAGGCCACCCTGCCGCAGGGCGTGCAGGGACCGGCCTTCAACGACGAGTTCGGCGACACCTTCGGGACGGTCTTCGCCTTCACCGCCGACGGCTTCAGCTACCGCGAGCTGAAGGACTACGCGGAGACCGCGCGGGCCGAGCTGATGCGCGTGCCGGACGTCGGCAAGATCCAGTTCGTCGGCGTCCAGAACGAGCGGATCTACCTCGACTTCTCAACGCGCAAGCTGGCCGCGATGGGAATCGACCGCGAGCAGGTCATCGCCGAGCTGCAGGCGCAGAACGCCGTGGCCCCGGCCGGCGTGGTGCAGGCCGGTGACGAGAAGATCTCGGTCCGGGTCAGCGGCGCCTTCACGTCGGAGGACAGCCTGCGCGCCATCAGCCTGCGCGCCAACGACAAGTTCTACCGGCTGGCCGATCTGGCGGACATCCGGCGCGGCTACGCCGACCCGCCGTCGCCGCTGTTCCGCTACAACGGGCAGCCGGCCATCGGGATGATCATCTCCATGGCGGCCGGTGGCAACGTGCTGACCTTCGGCGAGGGCATCCGCGAGCGGATGCGGCGGGTCGAGGCGAACCTGCCGGTGGGCATCGGCGTCCATCTCGTCGCCAACCAGTCGGTGGTGGTCGAGGAGTCGGTCGCCGGCTTCACCAAGGCGCTGAAGGAGGCGGTCGTCATCGTCCTGGTGGTCAGCTTCATCAGCCTGGGCCTGCGCGCCGGGCTGGTGGTGGCGACCTCCATCCCGCTGGTGCTGGGCATGACCTTCATCGGCATGGAGTTCTACGGCATCACGCTCCAGCGCATCTCGCTGGGCGCGCTGATCATCGCGCTCGGCCTGCTGGTGGACGACGCCATGATCACCGTGGAGATGATGATCACCAAGCTGGAGGAGGGCTTCAACCTCGATAAGGCGGCGACCTTCGCCTACACCTCCACGGCCTTTCCCATGCTGACCGGCACGCTGATCACCGTGGCCGGCTTCATCCCCATCGGCTTCGCCCAGGGCGGCGCGGCGGAATACTGCTTCACGCTGTTCGCCGTGGTGGCGATGGCGCTGCTGTTCTCCTGGATCGTGGCGGTCCTGTTCGCGCCCCTCATCGGGGTGAGCGTGCTGCCCAAGACCATGAAGGCGACGCATGGCGGCGAACCGGGGCGCCTGATGCGGACGTTCCGGGGCGGCCTGCGCCTCGCCATGCGGGCGCGCTATCTGGTGATCGTCGCGACGTTGCTGCTGTTCGGCCTGTCGGTCTTCGGCCTGCGCTTCGTCCAGCAGCAGTTCTTCCCCGCCTCCGACCGCCCGGAACTGCTGGTCAACCTGACCCTGCCGCAGACGGCCTCGATCCGGTCGACCGAGGAGGTGGTGGACCGCTTCGAGAAGGTGCTGGCGGCCGACCCGGACGTCGAGCGCTGGAGCTTCTACGTCGGTCAGGGCGCGGTGCGCTTCTACCTGCCGCTCGACGTGCAGCTGGCCAACGACTACTTCGCGCAGGCCGTGGTGGTGACCAAGGGCTACAAGGTCCGCGAGGCCGTGCGCGCCCGGCTGGAGAAGGTGCTGAACGAGGACTTCTCCGACCTGAACACGCGGGTCAGCCCGCTGGAGATGGGGCCGCCGGTCGGCTGGCCGATCCAGTACCGCGTTTCCGGACCCGACGTCGGCGAGGTGCGGGCCATCGCCGCCCGGATGGCCGACACCATCGGCACCAACCCCTACACGCTGCTGGTCAACTACGACTGGAACGAGCCGTCGAAGGTGGTGCGGGTCGATGTGGACCAGGACAAGGCCCGCCTGCTGGGGATCAGCTCCAAGTCGCTCAACCAGGCGCTGAACGCCACGGTGTCGGGTGCCGCCTTCACGCAGGTGCGCGACGACATCTACCTGATCGACGTGGTGGCCCAGGCGACCAACGCGGAGCGCAGCTCCATCGAGACGCTGCGCAACCTCCAGATCGCCATTCCGGACGGCCGCACCGTGCCGCTGGGCGAGGTCGCGACCATGCGCTACGACCTGGAGCAGCCGGTGGTCTGGCGGCGGACGCGCCTGCCGACCATCACCGTCCAGGCCGATCTGGTTCCCCCGCTGCAGGCCGCGACGGTGGTGCAGCAGCTGGCCCCGGCGGTGGACGAACTGCGGCGCAGCCTGCCGCCCGGCTACACCGTCGAGGCGGGCGGCACGGTGGAGAACAGCGCCAAGGGCATGGCCTCGATCACTGCCGTCTTCCCGATCATGATCTTCGTCATGCTGACCATCCTGATGATCCAGCTGCAGAGCTTCCAGAAACTGTTCCTGGTCATCAGCGTGGCGCCGCTCGGCCTGATCGGCGTCGTCGCGGCGCTGCTGCCGACCGGCACGCCGCTGGGCTTCGTCGCGATCCTGGGCGTGGTCGCCCTGATCGGTATGATCGTCCGCAACTCGGTCATCATGATCGCCCAGATCGACGAGCATCTGGAGGCCGGGGAGCATCCCTGGGACGCCGTCATCAACGCCACCATGCACCGCGTCCGGCCGATCCTGCTGACGGCGGCGGCGGCCAGCCTGGGCATGATTCCCATCGCGCCGGAGGTGTTCTGGGGTCCCATGGCCTACGCGATCATCGGCGGGCTGATCGTGGCGACCCTGCTGACGCTGTTCTTCCTGCCGGCGCTCTACGTCGCCTGGTTCCGGATCCGGGAACCGGCGGCGGAGGAGCGTGCCAAGTCCCGGTATGACGGGGCCATGCACCCGCCGGGTCCGGCGCCGACCAAGGGAGTGACGAGCGGTGTGTGACCGCCCGTCATTCCACCCGCCGGCGCGGGTGGACGACCCGAAGGCCGCGTCCTGAAGGAGGGCACCACCATGGCCGACTTCGTCCACGACCGGTTCATGCCGCACGCCGCCGCCCCGGACTCTCCGGAGCGGTACGAGATGGGCTATGTCCGCAAGGCGCTCGTCCTGTCCATGATGCTGATCCTGCTGATCGGCTGCTTCGTCGTGTTGCGACCCTTCATCGCGGCGATCCTCTGGGCCATCATCCTGTCCTTCAGCACCTGGCCGCTGCATCGGCGAATCGAGCGGTCGCTCGGCGGCCGTACGACGCTGGCGGCGGCGATCATGACGCTGATGATCATGGTGGTTCTCGTCGGGCCGCTCGTCGCGCTTGGAGCCACGCTGTCGGAGACGGTCGTCCGGGGCTTCGAGGCGGTTCACGCCGCCATGAACCGGGGACTTCCGCCCTTGCCGGGCTGGCTGGCCGGCGTCCCGATCCTCGGGGACCGGCTGCAGGAGGTCTGGGGTGTGCTGTCGAGCGGCGAGGCCGATCTGCGCACGACGCTCCAGCCCTATGTCGGCCAGATCCGCGCCTGGGTTCTGTCAAGCGGCGGGCATCTTCTCTCAGGGACGTCGCTGATCGCGCTGAGCGTCCTGATCGCCTTCTTCCTCTATCGGGACGGCCGCACCGCCGTGCGCCGGTTGCACAGCGTCATGGGGCGGATCGCCGGCGCCCGCGCGCGGCAATCCCTCGACGTCGCCGCCGAAACGATCAACGGGGTCGTCCATGGCGTGCTCGGCACCGCGCTGGTGCAAGCCATCGCCGCCACGCTTGGTTACTGGATCGCGGGGCTTCCCGGTGCCCTGCTCCTCGGCTTCATCACCTTCTTCCTGACGCTGGTGCCGATGGGGCCGGCGTTGATCTGGTTGCCCGCCACGATCTGGCTGGCCAGCCAGGGCCGCACCGCCATGGCGATCTTCCTGGTGGCCTGGGTCGGCGTGCTGGTCGGCAGCCTCGACAACATCCTGCGCCCGATCCTGATCGGCCGAAGCAGCGATCTGCCCTTCATCATCATCTTCCTGGGCATCATCGGAGGCCTCGTCGCGTTCGGCCTGATCGGCATCTTCCTCGGTCCGACGCTGCTCGCCGTGGCCTACGGCCTCATCCGGGAGTGGAGCGGGGGCAACGAGCCAGACGACACCGTGGTGGAATAGGCGGGTCAGGCCAGCTTCTGGACAACGTTTGCGATGTTGGAGCCAAGGTCGCCCAGGGCCTTGACCGTCGTGCCGTACTCATCCGCGTATTTCTTGAGGATCGTTTTCCAGTCGGCGTTCGGAATCGCTTCGTAGGTGGACGGGTCGAAGGCCCGCCGAGCCCCGTCGATCAGGGCGTCGAGACGCTTCAGGTCGCCACGGGCGGCGTTCAGCTGGGGGGTGAGGCGGTCGATCAGATCCTTGTAGCGCTTCACCTTGTTGGCCAGACTCAGGAGGGAGGAATCCTCGGTGAGGGTGATCCCGTCGATCTTCTTCTGGTTGAGGATTCGCTCCACGTCCGCGTATTTGGCCTCCGCGGCCAAGAGCTGCCGCTCCAGCTTGTTCACGGAGTCCGCCATGAGGTAGCGGCGGCTTTCGGCCCTCTCGACCGCCTTCATCGACTCCTGCGCGCTGGCCCGGTGTTTCTTCACCGCGCTTTGCAGAGCCACCACCTCGTCCGCGCCATCGTTGAAGCTGTCGTAGGCCGCCTTGCCCTCCTTGACCACGTCGAGCGTGATCTTGGCGCCCGCCACCACCAACGGCAGCGCCGCGCCGCCGGTCAGCACCGTGGCCGTGATCGCGAGGGCCGTCGCCGTCAGGGCGAGCGCGATCTTTCCCACCGTCTTGGCGTAGACTTTCCACTTCATGTCTTCGAGCATCTTGCGCACGGCCGCATCCAGGCCGGCGAAGGCTTTCTTCACGATCATCTTCATGACCGTCGCGATCCCGCCGACGATCCCCCCGAAGCGGTCCGCGGCCCGCTTCTCCATCGTGTCGTTGATCGTGTTTATGAACAAAAACAGGTTGCGGCCGTCGATCTCGTGCTTGGCAATCTTCTGGTCCCAGCTTTGGATCTGCTTCTTGATTTCGGCGACGGTTTTTTCTTCAGTCTTCATCAGCTCTTGAATGGCTTCGCGCACATTCTTGTTGAACAGATCGACGACCTTTTTCGGCATCGGCTTTCCAGACGGGTCGGTCTTCGGGGAGTCCCAGGAAAACTCGGTCTCCACCTTGTTCCCGCCCCCGGCGAACTCGAAATATTTGTAATTCCCGTACTCGTAGGAGAATTTGACCGACTGGTCCGCCATGCTGTTCATCCTTCCGATGCAAAGTGCCGCAAGGCCCAGGCTCAACGGGGCTGTTTCGGGCGAAACGATCCCCGTTGCGTGCAAGGCGTCCCCAGTCGGAAACCCGGCCGTTCCGGAATGGTGATGTCCCGCTGATAGGGGCGGAAGAGGAATTGCCTCCAGGCGGGATCAAACTTGTTCGCGATCCCACCATTTTTGCGACGGAAGATGTCCCGGGGCATCATCCATCCGCCGTTCGGCGAAAACGGCGCTGGAGGAGGACGGTGCCCCGAGCGTGGGCGATCGCGTCAATCCGTTCGACGCTGCGACCCATGCCCGAAGCGCGTCGGCCCGCTCCGCCGCCGGCGCGCTTGTCCCCCTCCCAATGGGTTCGGGCCGTTACAGAAAGTTTCGACGAAGAAGCATTGTTTCCCATGAGAAACTTAAAGATTGTCCTTTGAAAGATATCAACAATTGCAAGTATGCATTCTTTCGCTTTAATCTCCGCAAGCCAAGTGTGGGCTCGGGCAGGTGATCGGTTGAAGGAGTGCGGCGCGGTGAAAGCAGGTTTGTTGAAGAGCGGGGCGACCCGGTTGGCCAGGACATTCCTGATCGCGCCCCTGCTGGCGGTGACGGCCCTGATGGGCGCCGGAACGCTGCAAAAGGCCGAGGCGGCATCGACGCTGGTCTTCTGTTCGGAAGGCAACCCGGACAATCTGGCCCCGGCGCTGGCCCGCACCAACACCAGTTTCGACGCGATCCTGCACGCCTACGACACGCTGGTGCGCTTCGACGCGGAGTCGAAGAGCATCGTGCCTGCGCTGGCGGAGTCCTGGACCATCTCGCCCGACGGCACGGTCTACACGTTCAAGCTGCGGGCCGGTGTGCGCTTCCACGACAGGCCCGGCTACACGCCGACGCGCACGCTGACCTCCGCCGATGTGCTGTTCAGCTTCTTCCGGCAATGGCGCAAGGACCACCCGTACCATTCGGTCGGAACCGGGGCCTACAACTACTTCAACGACCTCTCCATGGGGGCGATCCTGACGTCGATCGAGGCGGTGGACGACCTGACGGTGCGCTTCACCCTGAACCGGCCGCAGGCGCCCTTCCTGGCCAACCTGTCGATGGTCTTCGCCGCCATCACCTCGGCGGAATACGCCGACACCATGGCCAAGCGCGGCACGCCGGAGCTGTTCGATTTGGAGCCGGTGGGGACCGGCGCTTTCCAGCTGCTCTCCTACCAGAAGGACAATCTGCTCCAGTACAAGGCGTTCGAGGGGCACTGGGCGGGGCGGCCGCCGCTGGACAATCTGGTCTTCGCCATCACCCCCAACGCCACGGTCCGGCTGAACCGGCTGCAGGCCGGCGAATGCCACGTCATGCCCTATCCCAACCTGACCGACCTGCCGAAGATCCGGAACAGCCCGTCGCTGACCCTGCTGCGGCAGGAGGGCTACAACGTCGCCTTCCTCACCTTCAACGTGGAGCGGAAGCCGCTGGACGACGTGCGGGTGCGCCGGGCGCTCAGCATGGCCATCGACAAGGAAACGCTGGTGGACGCGCTCTACGGCGACACCGGGCGCACGGCGAAGAATCCGTTGCCGCCGACGAGCTGGGGCTACAACGACGCCATCACAGACATTCCCTACGACCCCAAGGGGGCGAGCCAGCTTCTGGCCGAGGCCGGCTACGCCAACGGCTTCGAGATCGAGCTGTGGCACATGCCGGTGGCCCGGCCCTACATGCCCGCCGGCAAGCGGGCGGCGGAAATGATGGCCAACGATCTGGCCCAGGTCGGCGTCAAGGCCACCCTGGTGACCGACGACTGGTCGGTCTACATGAAGCGGCTGATGAACGGCGACCACCAGCTGGGCATGATCGGCTGGACCGGCGACAACAGCGACCCGGACAATTTCCTCTACACGCTGCTGAGCTGCGAGGGAGCCCGCAAGGGCGGCGGCAACATGGGCAAATGGTGCGACCGCTCCTTCGACGACGCCATCATCGAGGCCAAGCAGACCACCGACGTCGCCAAGCGCACCGCCCTCTACCATCGGGCGCAGGAGATCTTCAAGGATCAGGCGCCGTGGCTGCCGCTGGCCCACTCCATGGTGTTCATGGTGCTGCGCGAGGAGGTGACGGGCTACCGGATGAATCCCTTCGGCCTGCACCTGTTCCACCGCGTCGACCTCGCCCAGTGAGCGGCGGTATGAGCGGCGGCGCGCGGTGATGACCCGCACCAACATCGCCCAGCGGATCGCCGCGGTCGGCGGCATGCCGGTGCTGGTGGCGGCGGCCATCGCCATCGTCGCGTGGTTCCTGCTGCAGCAGTCCGACCGCGCCAATGGCTCGGTGGTCACCGCCGGCACGATCTACCGCGAATTGCTGGGGGCGGAGGCGGCGCGCTCCGACTATCTGAACACCGCGGCCAGCCGGCGGGCGGCGCAGGCCGTCCGATTCGACGCCCACACCGGCGCGGCGCGCCGCCATCTGGACGCCCTGGCCGACGCCACCGAGGACGAGGCGCTGGAAAGCGCCGTCAGCGAGACGCGGCGCGTTCTGGACCGCTACGCCACGCAGATGGAGGAGCTGAAGGCGGTCACCGAGCGGAACGACGCCCTGATCGGCGCCATGGCCCAGCAGGCGGCCCGGCTGATCGACATCACCGACGCCGCCCGCCAGCGCCAGAACCTCGCCAACCTCGGCTATGCCGAGACGGTGGCGGACTCCGACCGCCGCCTGACCCTGCACCGCGACGTGCTGGACAACGCCCGCAGCATCTACGCCGCGCTGGCCGGTCTGTGGCGGCACGAGGCGGCCCGGCTGTCCCGTGAGCACGGTCAGGCTCAAGGCGGCGGCGTACCCGGCACTTCCGGCGCGCACGACACCGGCGTGCTGATGCTGCGCCTGAGCAACAGCGCGGACGCTCTGGAGGAGGCGCTGGAGCGGGCCGCCGAGGCGGAGGGGCGCGGGGGCCGGGGGCAGAAGCGGATCGTCGCGGCGGTCTCGCAGGTGTCCAGCGCGTTGATGGACGGGGGCGACATCCGCGACAGCGCGCAGGAGCTGGAAAAGCGCATCGACCAGATCCTGAACGTCTACGGCACGGCCTACGCCGCCACGCTGAACGAGGTCACCGAACTCACCGCCCACGCCGTGTCGGCCAACGAGACCGAACAGCAGGCGCAGGGCGTGACCATCGCCGTGCTGAAGCTGGCGCACGCCACCGCCGACGCGGTGAGTCACCGGGACATCGGCGCGACCATCGCGCTGATCGCGGACGGCGCGGCGGTGGAGGAGCAGATCGAGCGGATCGCGCTGCCCCCGCTGGTGCGCGGCGGCATGATGTCCGCCGTGGCCGGCTGGCGGGACAGCCTGGACAAGGTGCGCGAAGGGCTGAGCGTCCAGGATCTGATGATCGCCCAGATGGACGCGGACGCGAGGGAGATGGCGTCGGGCGCCAGCGCGCTGAACGACACCTTCCGCAGCAACGCCGAAACCATCGGGGCCTTCCTGCGCTCCGCCCTGGTGCTCGGTGCCACCGCCGGCCTGCTGCTGGCCATCGCCGGGGCCTTCTACGCCGCCCGCTCGATCACCCGCCCGCTGGACCGCCTGCAAAGGCAGATGGTCCATCTGGCCGGGAACCCGCTGACCGGCGCCATCGTGGACACCGGACGCCGGGACGAGGTTGGGGCGATGGCCCGCTCGGTGCAGCATTTCGTCACCGAGATCGCCCAGCGGGAAACCGCCCTGCACGAGGCCAAGAACCAGGCGGAGGAGGCGACGCGGGCGAAGTCCTCCTTCCTGGCGGTGATGAGCCACGAGATCCGCACGCCGATGAACGGCGTGACGGCGATGGCCGAGATGCTGGATCAGACCGACCTGACCGAGGAACAGCACGGCATGCTGGGGGTCATCCGGTCGTCGGCCCAGGCGCTCCTCATCATCATCAACGACATTCTCGACTTCTCCAAGATCGAGGCGGGGAAGATGGAGATCGAATCCGTCCCCTTCTCCCCGCTGGAGGTGGTCGAGGAGTCGGCGGAGCTGGTGGCCGGGCGCATCGAGGAAAAGGGGCTTCAGCTGTCCGTCGACGTCGGGCCGGGCGTTCCCGACCGGCTGACCGGCGATCCGACGCGCGTGCGCCAGATCCTCATCAACCTGATGGGAAACGCCGTCAAGTTCACCGAGAGGGGCAGCGTCGCCGTGACGGTCAGCGCCGAGCCGCGGTCCGGCACGGATGGTGCCGCGGATGGCGGGGTGATGCTGCGCTTCGCCGTGACCGACAGCGGGATCGGCCTGACCGATGAGCAGCGGGCCAAGCTGTTCCAGCCCTTCCAGCAGGCCGACAGCTCGACCTCCCGCCGCTTCGGCGGCACCGGGCTCGGCCTGACGATCTGCCACAAGCTGTGCACCATGATGGGGGGCGGCATCGGGGTGGACTCGGTGTTCGGCGAGGGGTCCACCTTCTGGTTCGAATTGCCCTTCGCGGTGGCCGTCCCGACCGCCGACTGCCCGCAGCCCCGGACACCGGCGGCCCCGGCGGTCGCGGTGAACGACGCCCGCGTGGTGGCCATCGGCTTCGACGGCGCCGGGCGCCGGGCGCTGCAAGGCATCCTGGCCGCCGCCGGCATCGACCCGCTGGGCTGGTACGATCTGAACGGGGGCCTTGAAGCGGTGACCGGCACCCATTCCGGTCCGGCGGCGACTTCCAACCGAGGCGGCGACGCCGGGCGGCTGGTGGTGCTCGTCAACGGCGGGGTCCGGTCCGAAGCCGCCATCGCCTGCTGCCGCGCCATCGTGCAGTCCCCCGCCTTCGCCGCCGGTCCGGTCCCCGCGGTCATCCTGGCGGTGCCGCGGGCGCTGGCCTCCACCATGTCGGAAGCCGACCGCATCGGGCTGTTGTGCGCCGTCAATCTGCCTCTGCGGCGGCGAAGGGTCTGGCTGACCATCGCGGCGGCGCTCGGCCGGGCCAGCCTGGAACGGCGGTCGGAACCGCGGGAGCATGACGCCACCGGCTGGGAACCGCCACCCATCGAGACCGCCATCGCGGCCGGGGCGCTGATCCTGGTGGCGGAGGACAACCCGATCAACCAGACGGTGATCCGCCGCATGCTGAACAAGCGCGGCTACGCCATCGAAATGGCCGACAACGGCGCCCGCGCGCTGGAGATGCTGCGGCCGGGCCGCTATGGCCTGCTGCTGACCGACTTCCACATGCCGGAGATGGACGGCTTCGGCCTGACCCACGCCGTCCGCGCCCGCGAGCGGGAGCTGGCGGAGGCGTTGAGCGGGACGGGGGCGGGCGCCGGTGCGGTGGACCGGCTGCCCATCGTCGCGCTGACCGCCGATGCCCTGCCGGGCACGCAGCAGCGCTGCCTGGAGGCGGGGATGGACGGCTATCTGACGAAGCCCATCGAATCCCGGCTGCTGGCCGAAACGCTGGACCGCTTCCTGCCGCAGGCCCGCTCGCTGCGCCTGCCGGCCCGCCGGACGCCCGCCAAGCCGGAGCCGATGGCGGTGGCCGAAGCGCCGCCCGCGCCGAGCTGGGCGGACGCCGACATCGACCCGCAGATCTTCGACCTCGGCCAGTTGGGTCAGAATTTCGGCCGCGACGATCCCGATGCCATGGTCTTCCTCGGTGATTTCCTGGGCATGGCGCCGGGGCTGATCCAGGCCGCCGTGACGGCGCTGGAGGCCGGAGCCGCCGGCCCGGCCCGCGACGCGGTCCACACGCTGAAGGGGGCGGCCCTGTCGATCGGAGCGGCCCGGCTGGGGCGGCTGGCCGGCGACACCCAGGACCTGCTGGACGCCGGGGACGTGGAGACCGCCGCGCTTCTCGCCAGCATGCTGGACGCCACCCTGGACGAGCTGATCACCGCGACCGCCGCGATGCGGGCGTCGCACAGTCCCGCACCGACGTCTTGAAACCGACGTCTTGAACAAGGGCAGCCCATTATGGCGGTAGATTACTCGAAGCTGAGCATCCTCATCGTCGAGGACGACAACTTCACCCGTGGCCTGATCCGCAAGGTGCTGAAGGAGATCGGGGTGCGTTCGATCCTGGAATCCTCAAACGGCAAGGATGGGCTGATGGAGGTGGTGCGGACACGTCCGGACATCGTCTTCTGCGACATCCACATGGCGCCGATGAACGGGAAGCAGTTCCTGCAGGGCGTGCGGGGAATCAAGGTCAAGGACGTGGACAAAACCCCGGTGATCTTCCTGACCGGCGATGCCGACCTCAGCACCGTGCGCTTCGCCAAGGAGCACAACGTCAACGGCTATCTGGTGAAACCGATCAGCCTCGCCAAGCTGCGCGACAGCATCGACGCGGTGGTGTCCAGCAACGTCGGAATGGCGCAATGGCTGACCTGAAACCAGCCTGATCCCGGCCTGTCAAACGCGCCGAACCCGACATTACGCGCGATGGCATCGGGCGCCGGCCGCAGGGCATGGGGCAGCGCACGCCGTGCGGCGGACTGCGCCGGGGCCGGTCGTCGGTAAAGAACCTGTTGGACCGGGCCAGGGATCAGGGGCTGCTACGAGACGCGGGGGCCCCGTAGGCGGTGGCAGGTGGGGGAAAGCGTTGTCATGCCCGGTTTCAACCCTGACTGCCGCCGAGCTTCCCAATGCGGTTCGGCATCAGCTTCCCAGAAGATTCGTCCGGACTTGCAGCAGATGCTCCTGAAGGGCGGCACGGGCCTGATCCCCGTCACGATCCTTGAGCGCGCTGACGATGCGCCGGTGCTGCTCCTCATAAACGGCGCGCCGGGCCGGCGTGAGGCTGCGCACCTTCAGGCGCGCCCATTCCGGCTGGTTTCGGATGGCGTTGATTGCGTCGTAAACATCCGCCAGCAAGCCGTTCTTGGCCGCGCCGATGATCGCCACGTGCAGCATGCCGTCCCAATGTTCGAACTCCGGAATGTCCTGGGCGCGTTCGGCATGGGCTAGGCATTCCTCCATCCGGTGAAGATCCGCTGCGGTGGCCCGCCCGGCGGCCAGCTCTGCCGCTTGCGGCTCGACCATCAGGCGCAGTTCCATGACTTCCGCCGGGCTGGCGCCGATGATGCGGCTGGTCAGGCTCTGATCCCCGGCCGTGGCCTTCACCGTTGCCTCCGATGTGACGAACGAGCCGCGGCCCACATGGCGGACGATCTTGCCCTGCTCCTCAAGCACGCGAAGACTCTTGCGCAACGTGTTGCGGGAAACGTTGAAGCGCTTCTCCAACTCACGCTCGGTCGGCAGCTTGGTGCCCGGACCCCAGGTTCCGTCGGCGATGCCTTGTTCGATCAACGCAACAACCGCGCTCGCCCCGGAAGCAGCCCGATCCCTGAGATTCAACGCGTCCATACCCGTTCCACCAGCATACTTGCTCCATTCCTCACCCAATATGGTGCGTCGGCAGCCGCCGTGCAATCTCAAACTTAGGATTTCAACGGGCGCGTTGACGCTACCGATCCAGAAAAAAGGGGCGTGGCGCATTTTCCTCTTGACCAATCATGAGCCGTGATCGCCATATTGGATCACACATGGCGCCGGTAGCGCCGCATTGGGACCAATAATGGTTCATGATTGGATCAGCGGAGGCAGCGCATGAAATTTGTCACCTTCCAGCATGACGGGCGCCGCAAGGTCGGGGTGATCGATCCGGACACGCAGCGGGTTTCGCCGATCGAGTCCGTTCTCGGCGAGCCGGTCCGTGACATGCTCGACCTTATCCGCCGTTACGACGCGACCAAGGGCGAAATGACGCTTGGTTCCGTAGGAATTCCGCTGGCCGACGTCCGTGTCGACGCGCCGATCCCGCGCCCCGACCGCAATATTTTCTGCGTTGGCAAGAACTACCACGACCACGCCCACGAGTTTACCCGCAGCGGCTTCGATGCCGGGTCGAAGGCGGCGGCCGACGCAATCCCCGACGCGCCGATCTACTTCACGAAGCCGCCGGAGACGGTGATCGCCAATGGTGATCCAATCCGTTACCCGCACGGGGTCAGCGACAGCCTCGACTATGAGGCCGAACTGGGCGTGGTCATCGGCAAGGGCGGCCGCGGGATCACCAAGGCCGACGCCTACGACCATGTCTTCGGCTACGTCATCATCAACGACATGACGGCGCGTGACTGGCAGTCGCGCCACAAGCAGTGGTTCCTGGGCAAGAGTTTCGACACCTTCTGCCCGATGGGTCCCTGGCTGGCGACGGCCGACGAGGTCGACGCGGCCAATCTGGGGCTGCGCTGCTGGGTGAACGACGAGCTGCGCCAGAACGCCAACACGCGCGATCTGATCTTCGACATTCCGACCATGATCGAGACCCTGTCGGCCGGAATCACGCTGTACCCCGGCGACATCATTGCCACCGGCACGCCGGCCGGGGTCGGCATCGGCTTCAACCCGCCGAAGTTCCTGAAGCCGGGCGACCGCGTGACGATCGAGATCGACGGGCTCGGCCGGCTCAGCAACGTGCTCGACTGAGCACGGGCGACCATTCTGCAACGGCAACAAGGGAAACACCTTATGGCACAGCATCTGGCTGTCGAGGTCCACGGCGCGGGCGACCCCGTGATCCTGGTCCATGGCCTGGGCGGCACCTCCAACGTGTTCACCCCGCAGGTCGGCGCGTTGTCGCGGTTCTTCCAATGCGTGCGCTTCGACCTTCCCGGTTCCGGGCGAAGCGCCGTCACCGACGACGTCTCGATTTCCGGCTTCATCGATGCGGTCGTGGCGGTCCTCGACAGCCGCGGCATCGAGCGCGCCCATGTGGTCGGCCATTCGCTCGGCACCGTCGTGTGCCAGCATCTTGCCGTCCGCCAGCCGGAGCGGGTGCGCAGCCTGTCGTTGATCGGGCCGCTTCACGCGCCGCCCGAGGCCGCCCGTCCGGCTCTCCGCGACCGCGCCGCCAAGGCGCGCGCCGAAGGCATGGTCGGGATCGCCGATGCGGTCGTCCAGGGCGGCACCTCGGCCGACACCAAGGCCAACCGGCCGGAGGTGGCGGCGTTCGTCCGCGAGATCCTGATGCGCCAGGACCCGGAAGGCTATGCCCGCACCTGCGAGGCCTTGGCCGCCGCCGAGCCCGCCGAGGTGGCGCGGATCGCCTGCCCGACGCTGCTCATCACGGGCGACGAGGACGGCACGGCGCCACCCCCGGCCGTGCGGACCCTGGCGTCGAAGATCCCGGGATCGAAGCTGCGCATTCTCGATCGCTGCGGCCATTGGACGACGTTCGAGCGTCCGGCGGCGGTCAACGAAGCGCTGGTCAATTTCCTGTTCTCCGTCGCCTGAGCAGCTTGCGGAAAAAACGCACCGCCGTGACGCGTTCCCTTCGCGGACGCGGCCAATCGCAAAAGCGGCGGTGTCGGTCGGAGGGCTGAGCCACGGTCCCGGCAAAGCCCGTCCGAAGCACGAACGAGACAATAAGCCGGCAAACCGGCATTCCCGATCGATCAGGAGGAAACGATGCAAACGACTCTCTTCACCGACGTGCGCGTCCTCGACAGCACCGGCGAGCAGCCTTTCGCCGGCGAAGTGCTGGTCCAAGGCAACCGCATCGCCGAGATTTCCAGGCAGGAAGGGGCGATCTCCCGCGACGCGCACCGTCATGTGGACGGCGGCGGCGCCACGCTGATGCCGGGCCTCATCGACTCGCACCTGCACCTGTCGTGGAACAACCAGCCCACGCTCGCGGCCATTCAGCAGATGCCGCCGGAAGAGCATGTCCTCTTCGCCGCCGACATGGCCAAGCTGGTGCTGGACGCCGGCTTCACGGCGGGCTTCGGCGCCGCCGCCGCCAAGCCCCGCTTGGACGTGGTGATCCGCAACGCGATCAACGCGGGCCAGATTCCCGGGCCGCGGTACCGCGCGGCGGGCCAGGAGATCGCCACGCCCGGCGGGCTTGGCGACACGTCGCCGCCGCACATCGAGCATGAGGGCCTGAATTTCGGCATGATCGTGTCCGGGCCGGAGGAGGTCCGCCGCGCCGTCCGCAAGTTCATCAAATACGGCGTCGACAACATCAAGCTGAACCTGTCGGGCGAGGAGATCACCGGGGTCGGGGCCGAGGTGACGCCGATGGCGCGCGAAGAGATCGCCGTGGCGGTGAGCGAAGCCAAGATGCATGGGAAGACCCTGTGCGCGCACGCGCGCTCCTCCAAATCGGTCAAGCTGTGCGTCGAGTTCGGCATCGAAGGCATCTTCCACGCCTCCTACGCGGACGAGGAAGCCCTCGACATGCTGGAAGCGGTGAAGGAGCGGCACTTCGTGGCGCCCGGTCTGGCGTGGCTGCTCACCACCGCCCGGGAAGCGGGCGCGTACGGCATCGCCCCCGGGTCGCCGCTGTCGCAGCAGTACGAACGCGAGCTGGAGATCGCCGTCGACAGCATGAGGAAGATGCACAAGCGCGGCATCCGGGTTCTCCCCGGCGGCGACTACGGGTTCGCCTGGCAACCGCACGGCACGAACGCCCGCGATCTCGAGATCTTCGTGAACCTGCTCGGCTTCACGCCGATGGAGGCCCTGATGTCCGCGACCCGGTCCGCCGGGCAGATCATGGGCATGGGCGACGAGCTGGGGATGATCCGGGAAGGCTGTCTGGCCGACCTCCTGCTGGTCGACGGCGATCCTCTCGCGGACGTCACCATCCTGCAGGACCGCAAGCGCCTCCTGGCGATCATGAAGGATGGCGTCTTCCACAAGGCGCCGGAAGCCCTCGCCCCGTGCGAACGCGCCTGAAACCAATCCCGACCCGGCCAAGAAAAGGAGGGGGAACGCGCGATGGACGATCTCGGCTGGCGCAGCGTGCTGTTTGTCCCGGCATCGCGGCCCGACCGCTTCGACAAGGCGCTCGCCGCCGGCGCCGATGCGGTCTGCGTGGATCTGGAGGACGCCGTGGCGCCGGCTCACAAGCAGGATGCCCGTGCCGCGGCCATGCGCTTCCTGGCGGAGGGCGCCAAAGGTGACGGCGGTGGCGGTCCCGACCGCGTGATACGCATCAACACGCCGCGCAGCGTGGCGGGGATGCGCGATGCGCTCGCCCTCATCGAGGCGCGCCCCATGGGTGGCACCGTGGTTGTCCCCAAGATCGACTCGCCCGAGGAGGTCTGCTGGCTTGACCAGTTGCTGACCGAGGCGGGGCTCGATCTTCGCCTGGTGGCTCAGATCGAGACGCTGCGTGGGATCGATCAGGCCGCCGCCATCACGGCCGCGTCCCGCCGGGTGAGCGCCGTGATGTTCGGAGGCTTGGATCTGGCGGCGGAACTCGGCGTCCCGGCGTCCTGGGATGGGCTTCTGTACGGTCGATCGCGGGTCGTCTACGCCGCCGCGCGGGCCGGCATTCCGGCCATCGACATGCCCTTCGTCGCGGTGCGCGACGCCGACGGGTGCCGCGCCGAGGCGCAGCGCGCCCTGACACTGGGCTTCACGGCGAAGATGGCCATCCATCCGGGCCAGGTTCCCACCATCAACGGCGCCTACACACCGACACCGGACGAGGTCGCCGACGCCGAACGGATCGTCACGGCCTGGAAGGACGCCCCGGACGGCGTCATCCAAGTCGACGGGAAAATGGTCGAGCGCCCCATCGTGCTCGCCATGCGACGCACACTGGCCCGCGCGCAGGCTGCCGAACGCGCCTCCACATCGAGGCGGCAGGGTGATGCCGCCTGACGGCCTTGCGTTTGGCTGGAGCCGGCCTGCAAAGGCGGACTTTTAAAAACAGAAAGAGGGGGGAAAGGCAATGCGCAGACACGCATCATTCCGGACGAGGCTGGCGCTGGGAGCCATCGTGGCGGCGACCGCCGGCGCCGTTTTGGCGGGCCCATCCATGGCGGCGGACGTCCGGACGGGTGCCGGCCCGTCGGGGAGCGGCAACCGTCCCAACATCCTGCTGATCCTTGCCGACGATTTGGGCTATTCGGACATTGGTGCGTTCGGCGGCGAGATCCAGACGCCCAATCTCGACGCCTTGGCGCGCTCCGGTCTCCAACTGACCAACTTCCATGTGTCACCGGCCTGTTCGCCGACGCGGGCCATGCTGATGGCCGGCACCGACAACCATGTGGCCGGGCTGGGGACGATGGCGGAACTGCCGACGCCCGAGCAGAAAGGAAAGGCGGGGTACGAGGGCACCCTCGGCACCAACGTCGTCCCGTTCCCGGAACTGCTGCGCGATGCGGGCTATCACACCTACATGGCCGGCAAGTGGCATCTGGGCATGACGGAGGAACTCAGCCCTCCGGCGCGCGGCTTCGATCGGTCCTACGCCATGCTCCAGGGCGGGGCGGGCTTCTTCGACCAGACCGGCAACGCGCCGCCGCCTGACGGCAAGGGAACGACCAAGGCACGCTACCGCGAGAACGGCAAGCCGGTCGACCTGCCGAAGATCGACTACACGACGAATTTCTACACGGACAAGGTCATCGAATACATCGGCAGCAACAAGGCCGATGGAAAGCCCTTCTTTGCCTATGCGGCCTACACGGCGCCGCACTTCCCATTGCAGGCGCCCGACCACCTCATCGAGAAGTACAAGGACACGTACAAGGCGGGATACGAGGCCATTCGGAACGAACGCTTCAAGCGCATGCAGGCGGCGGGGCTGATCCCGGCAAGCATGACGCCGTCCGAGCCGCCCGCGTTCTGGCCGAAATGGGAGCAGCTTTCCCCGCAGCAGAAGGATGTCGAAGCGCGCCGGATGGCGGTTTACGCGGCCATGGTCGATTCCCTGGACCAGAACATCGGCCGGCTGGTGTCCTACCTGAAGGAGATCGGCGCGTACGACAACACCATCATCGTCTTCCTGTCCGACAACGGCGCCGAGGGGAACGACATTCTGGACTTGGTCCCCGCAGCGTGGGTCGAGGAAACC
Organism: Azospirillum brasilense; assembly: GCF_007827815.1. GTDB lineage: Bacteria > Pseudomonadota > Alphaproteobacteria > Azospirillales > Azospirillaceae > Azospirillum > Azospirillum brasilense_C. The sequence continues at coordinate 33,406 of NZ_VITH01000004.1, read as the reverse complement.
TTCGACAACAGCCTGGACAACATCGGGCGTCCGGGCTCCTACGTCGGCTATGGGCCGGGGTGGGGCCATGTGAGCGCCGCCCCCTTCCGCCTTTTCAAGGCGTTCCCGACCGAGGGCGGCGTGCGTTCGCCGACCATCATTTCGTACCCCAAGCTGGCGCATCGCGGAAAGATCGACGGCCAGATCGCCTCGGTGATGGATCTGGCGCCGACCTTTCTTGAGGCCGCCGGGGTCAAGCACCCTGGAAACAGCCACAAGGGGCGCGCCGTCCATCCCATGCAGGGAACCTCCCTCTGGCCCTATCTGAACGGCCGGTCCGATCGCGCCCACCCGAAGGATCACGCGTTGGGAATGGAGCTGTTCGGGCGTGCCTCCGTCAAGAAGGGTGACTGGAAGCTGGTCTGGGTGAACCAGCCCTGGGGAACCGGCGGGTGGGAGCTTTTCAATCTTGCCGATGATCCCGGCGAGACCCGCAACCTCGTCGATGCCCAACCGGAAAAGGCCAAGGAAATGATGGCCTCCTGGGATGAGTATCGGGAGAAGAACGGTGTGATCTTCGATGAGAAGATCGCCGGCCAGCTTCAGTACAGCAATGGCACGCGCTACTACCAGGAGCTTGAGTGGTAAGCGATGCGACAGCGGCGGCCGGGCATGACCGGGACGCGGCTGGAATGCGGCCGATCGCAAGGAAAGACGAACCCATGGCCAGTAAAAGCACGGTCTTCATCACGGCGCTTGTGACGGCCGGGGTTGGTGCCGCCGCCGGACTGGCGATGTTCGCCTGGCCCGCCCAGGCCCCAGCCATGCCGAACGTCGCGCAGGACACGCTGTGCGACGGTTCCGCCGCTCCCCCCGGCACGAAGGAGGCGCCTCCCGGCATGGTGTGGATTCCGGGGGGCGATACCTGGATTGGCTCCGACCAGCATTACCGCGAGGAAGGGCCGGTGACGCGGGTGAGCGTCGATGGCTTCTGGATGGACCGGACCGAAGTCACGAACGCCCAGTTTCGCCGGTTCGTCGAAGCGACGGGGTATGTCACCGAGGCGGAACGCGTCGTCGACGGAACCGGCGCCGGTGCGGGCCGGTCCTCCGGTTCCGTGGTCTTCGTCGATCCGACCTCCCAGGCCGGGAGGAGCGACACATGGTGGCACTTGGTTCCCGAAGCGAACTGGCGCCATCCGGAGGGCCCCGGCAGCGACATCGGGGGCCGCGAGAACCATCCCGTGGTGCATGTCACGCACAACGATGCCGTCGCGTATGCGCGATGGCTCGGCCGGGAACTTCCCACCGAGGCGCAATGGGAACACGCGGCCCGGGGCGGGCTGGAAGGCGCGCCCTACGCCTGGGGCGGCGAGTTCACACCGCAGGGCGTGGCGATGGCCAACACATGGCAGGGGGTTTTCCCGATCCAGAACACGCGGGGTGACGGCTATCTGGCGACCGCCCCCGTGGGCTGCTTCACGGCGAACGGTTACGGGCTGCGGGATATGATCGGCAATGTCTGGGAATGGACGTCGGATTGGTATCGGCCGCGGCATGACGGTCTGGGCGACGTCAACCCGACCGGTCCCCGGCAGGAGGACAGTTACGACCCCCGACAGCCGGGGGTTCCCAGCCGGGTGATCAAAGGGGGCTCCTTCCTCTGCGCGCAGAACTTCTGCCAGCGCTACCGGCCGGCGTCACGCCATCCGCAGGAGGTCGGCCTCGGAGCAAGCCATCTGGGGTTCCGGACGGTGCTGAACATGAGGTAGTGGCGGCCCACGGACGTGAGCCGCCATACGGCTGGCGCGGGCCGAGCCCGACACACGCTTGATGGCATCGCGCGGCGGTCTGCGCTGGAGCCGGTCATCGGTGAAGAGCTTGCCGGACCGGGCCCAGGGCAGGGGTTGCCACGAGAGCGGGGGCTGCGTAGCGGTTGGTCCGCCGCCAACGCTGTGGGCTGGTGGAGACACGTTTGTTTGGTCTGTCTCGGCCCTCATGGCGTCCAAAAAAACCCGGCGCGGTTCAAACTCCCGCATGGATCTCCCGTCAGGAAACCAGAACATGGCACTCGAAGGAGTGCAGCCGTCCCCCTTTACCGATCTTCGCCACGTCCTTCCCAACCTCTGCGCACAACCACTCACGCACCTCTCCCACAACACCACCCACCGGCGTTTGATCGCCCAGTATGAAGTTGAATGTCGCGCGGGTGTTGAACCCCCTGTCCGACGCCGCCAGAAGCGAGCGGTAGCGAAGCAACCGGGACGTCACCGACAGCCATCCCAGGACGATCCCTTGCCCGTTCAAGGCCGACTGAAGCGCCACCGAATAATCGGAGAAAACCATCGTCTTGTGGTTCGGAGGCAATTCCAAGCCAGCAAGGCGGGCGAACGTATCCCAGTCGCACCAGTGATCGCTGAGGGTGATCAAGGTGTGCGTCCGGTTGCGCCGCGGCTGATCGAGCGTTCCCATGCGCTTTATGTAGTCCAACGCGGCCACTGGCTGGATGATCTCATCCAGGAAGTGGCTCTCCGGAGGAGCCTTGGACGTTTCTGGAAAGCGGCGCAAGCCCAGATCAGCCCGAACCGGACTCTGCCCGACACCTCCGGCGATCAGCTCGAAGCGCAGGTCCACGTCGGGGAACGCCAGCCGGAAGTCAAACAGCCGCGGAATCAGCCAATGTGCCGCCATCGATGAAGAGATGGACAAGAGCACCGGCTTCCGCCCGCTCTCCTTGTCCTTCCACGACGCAATCAGTTTTTCGATGGCGTCGAAGCTGTTGGACATCAACCCGCTCAGCTCGGCGCCGCGCGTGGTCAGACGCACGCTGGGGCCTGACCGCAGGAACAGCTTCACACCGATGGCCTCCTCCAGGGACGCCACCGCCCGGCTGACCGCAGGCTGGCTAATTCCCAGTTCTTCCGCGGCGCGCGAAAAATTCCGGTGCCGCGCAGCCGCCTCAAAAGCCAGGAAGAGGTTCGTCGGCGGCAAAACCCGCTTCATATCATGCGTCCTGGTTATGATTACCCCCATGCCGCCGGTATACCGCACCCCGCAAAAGCAAACAAACCATTTATTATCAGTCTGTTACGAACTCGCTTCCCAGGCCTGTCGCCGTGCTCCATACACGGAGGAAGTAACAGGGAGAGCAGAGAATGAATTTTTCAAAAATCAGCCGGCGTGATTTCCACACCTTGTTCGGAACCGCTATGGGGACCGCCGTGCTCGGGGGGATTCCCGTCATCGCCCAGGCGGCCGGGACAGCGAACAGCCCCTCCGCGATGGTGCCGAAGAAGGGTGGCCGCGTCCGGCTGGCCCTTGCCCAGCAGAGCACCAACGACACCTTCGACAGCGCGCGTTTCACCAACGCCAACGACTACATCCGCGGGTCCGCCGTCTTCAACACGCTGACCCGCGTCGATGGCTCGGGCCAGGCGCAACCGGAACTGGCCTTGTCCTGGGACGCGAACCCGTCGGCCACCGAATGGCGCTTCAAAATCCGCAAGGGCGTGGAATTCAGCGATGGCCAGCCCCTGTCGCTTCAGGACATAGCGTTCTCCATCATGCGCCACAAGAACGAAGCCAAGGCCTCGTCGGCGAAGCCCCTGGTCGCCAACATCGCCGCGGTGACCACGGAAGGTGACGACACCATTCTGGTCCGCTTGGCTGAGGCGGACGTCGAGTTGCCCGTTCTGCTCGGCCTGCTGCAGTTCTGCGTGGTGAAGGACGGCACGGAGGATTTTTCCAAGCCGGTCGGCACCGGCCCCTTCGTCATGGCGGAGTTCCAGCCCGGCATCCGCACCGTGCTGACCCGCAACACCAATTTCTGGAAGGACGGCCAGCCTTACCTGGACGAGATCGAGATGATCTCGATCACCGACGCCAACGCACGGGTCAGCGCCTTGCTGTCCGGCGACATCGACATGGCCGCGGACCTGAAAGGCGCGGGCATCGATCAAGTCGCGGCGAACCCGTCCACCAAGATCTTCGAGACGCCGAGCACCCGCTACGCCGGCTATCAGTTCGACGCGTCCACCAACTTCGACCCGAACCTCGGGTTGGCCATCGCCAACATGTTCGACCGCCCGAAGATCGTCGAAACCGTGCTCAAGGGCCACGGCTCCGTCGCCAATGACCATCCGGTCGGCAAGATGAGCCCATACTACAACGCCAACCTGCCACAGCGCGGACTGGACCTCGACAAAGCCAAGCATTACCTGAAGAAATCGGGAATCGGGCGGACCCCGCTCGAACTCTCGGTCAGCGACGGCGTGGTCTACAGCGTCGAAATCGCCCAGCTTCTGCAGCGCTCCGCCGCCCAGGCGGGCCTCAATCTGACCTTGCGGCGCGAGCCGTCGGAGAGCTACTGGACCGCCGTCGCCGGCAAGCGCCGCTTCTTCGCAACCAACTTCTTCCCCCGTCCGACGCCGCATCTGCTGCTCAACGTGACCTGGAAGAGCGGCTCGCAGTGGAACTTCTCCCACTACGGCAACCCGCGCCTGGACTCCCTCATCGACGGCGTTCGGGCCACCCTGGATGTGGACAAGCGCATCGCCATGTACCATGAGATCCAGGAGATCCTGCACAACTGCGGTGCGGTGACGATGCCGGTCTTCCTGAGCTATCTCGACGGTGTCTCAAGCCGCATCCAGGGGCTTACGCCCAACCAGATCGGAAACTTCTCCGGCTTCCGGTTCTCCGATCAGGTCTGGCTTTCGTAAGCGCTGGGTCTCGCCGTGATCAGATTCATCGTCAAGCGGCTGGCAGCAGGCGTCGTCCTGCTGCTGGTCATCTCCCTGCTCATTTTCGTCGGCTGCGAGATGTTGCCCGGCGATGTCGCGCAAATCATGCTTGGACAGTCGGCCAGCCCCGAGAATGTGGCGGCGTTGCGGGCCGAACTGGGATTGGATCAGCCCGCACCGGTTCGCTATCTGGCTTGGCTGTGGGGCATATGTCATGGCGACTGGGGCGTTTCGATGACCTCCCGCCAACCCGTCAGCGTGATGTTGTCCGAACGCCTGTCCAACACGTTGACGCTGGCCGGGCTGACCACGCTGGTCTCGGTTCCCCTGGCCTTGCTGATCGGCATGGTCCTGGCTGTCCACAAGGGCACCCGTCTGGACCGGGTCGGGACCATCGTCATCGTCGGCCTGTGCGCGACGCCGGAATTCCTGGTCGCCACGCTGGGCGTGCTCGTCTTCTCGATCCATCTGCGCTGGCTGCCGGCGATCTCTTACGTGACGCCCGGCTCGGGGGTCCTGACCCTCATCAAATCCATGCTGTTGCCGTTGGCCACCATGACCATCATCGTCACCGCGCAGCTCGCCCGGATGACCCGCGCGGTGGTCGGCAACATCCTGACGCAGCCTTATGTCGAGACGGCCCGGCTGAAGGGCGCCGGATCGGTCCGCGTGATCACGGTCCACGCCTTGCGCAACGCCATCGGCCCGCTGATCAACATCATCGCGATGAATGTCGCCTACCTCATCAGTGGCGTGGTGATCGTCGAAACCATCTTCGCCTTCCCCGGCCTCGCCCGGCTCATGGCGGATTCGGTTCAGGCGCGCGACCTGCCGGTGGTCCAGGCCTGCGCCATGATTTTCTCGGCCTCCTACATCGGCCTGATCATGGTCGCCGACATCGTCGCCAAGCTGTTCGACAGCCGCAAGGAACCGGGGGCTTCCGCATGATGCCGCACCAGACACCCACCCTGTTCAAAAGCCTGTTCCGGCCGACGCTGCTGTCGGTTGTCGTCGCCCTCCTGCTGCTGGTTGCCTTCGTCGTTCTGGCGGCACCGCTGTTGCCGCTGCACGACCCCGACGCCTTTCTGAGCAGCGACGGCTTCGTTCCGCCGTCCGGCGAGTACTGGTTGGGCACCGACTTCCTCGGCCGGGATCTGCTGGCGCGCCTGCTCAGCTCGGGCCGCGTCACCCTTGGCATGGCCTTGCTCAGCACCATTCTCGCCCACCTGATCGGCGACACGCTGGGTTTGCTGGCGGCGTTGCGCGGCGGATGGTTCGATGCGGTCGTCAGCCGGATCGTCGACGTGGTTCTGTCCGTTCCCAAGATCATTGCCGGTCTCGTCGTGCTGGCCGTGACGGGCCCGTCCCTCGTCGCCATCGTGGTGCTGACAGCCGTGGTCTACGCCGCCGGCGTGTTCCGGATCTCGCGCGCGCTCGGGCAAGACCTGATCGCTCAGGATTTCATCACCGTGGCCCGTGCCCGCGGCGAGGGCAATCGGTGGCTTCTGTTCGGCGAGATGCTGCCGCATGTGGTCATGCCATTGACCGCGGATTTCGCCCTGCGCCTGAGCTTCGCCATCCTCTTCATGAGCGGCCTGAGCTTCCTTGGTCTTGGCGTGCAGCCGCCAATGGCGGACTGGGGCGGACTGGTCCGTGAAAATCTGGACGGCCTGCAAATCGGTTCCTGGGCACCGATCTATCCGGCTCTCTCCATCGCGGTCGTCTCCGTCCTGCTGAACCTGTTCGTCGACGGGCTGCAGGAACGTGAAAAGAAGGAGGGCGGGGTATGACGCTTCTCCATATCCGGAATCTGAATCTGTCCGCGGACAGCGGGAAGCCCATTCTGCGGGACGTCTCGCTGACCCTGGAACATGGCCAGATCCTGGCGCTCATCGGGGCATCCGGGTCCGGGAAAACGACGCTGGCGCTGACCGCCCTGGGGCACATGCGGCCGGGCGTCCGCCACGTCTCCGGACAGGTGCTCTTCCAAGGCCAGGATCTGATGTGGATGAGCCAGAGCGCACTGGCGCGCCTGCGTGGCCGCAAGCTGGCCTACATCGCCCAGAGCGCCGCGGTCTCCTTCAACCCGCGCATCCGGCTGGACCGCCAGGTCACGGAAAGCAGCCGCATCCACCACACCATGTCCCCCGACGCGGCCCACGCCCGCGCACGGGAGGTCTATCGGACTCTTGACCTGCCCACCGGCGAAGCCTTTTACAACCGATTCCCCCATGAGGTGTCCGGCGGGCAATTGCAGCGGTTCATGATCGCCATGGGCCTGCACGAGATGCCCGAAATTCTGGTCTGTGACGAACCGACCAGCGCCCTGGACGCCACCACCCAGGTGGAGGTGCTGAAGGCCCTGGACACCGGGATCCGCGCCAGCGGGACCGCCGCCATCCTGGTCGGCCACGACATCGCCCAGGTGGTCCAGATCGCCACCCACATCCTGGTGATGCGCAACGGCGAGGTGGTCGAGCGCGGCACGGTCGAGCAAATCCTCCATCATCCCGAACACCCGTACACGCGGCAACTCCTGGAGATGCATCGCGGTTTCGATGCCGAATCCGGGACCACGGCGGCCCCCGTCACCGCCACCACCGCGGCAGCGGTGTCCCCGCCCGACCGGACCGACCGGCCGCCGCTTCTCGAGGTTCGCGATCTGGCCGTGTGCTACGGCACCGGCGGTTTCGCGGTGAAGGCGCTCAGCGGTGCGTCGCTGACCCTGAACGGCGGCGAGATGATGGCGGTGGTCGGCGAGTCCGGGTCGGGCAAGAGCACCATGGCCCGTGCCATCGCCGGCTTGGTCCAACCCAGCCAGGGCGACGTCCTGGTCAACGGGCGGCTGATGGAACGGGATGTGCTCAAGCGTCCACTCCCCGTGCGCCGGGCCGTCCAGATCACCTTCCAGTCGGCCGACACGTCCCTGAACCGCCACCACACAGTGGGCCGCATCCTCGGACAGGTGCTGACCTTCTTCGGAGAACGCTCCAAAGAGCGCCGCGCCGAGCGGATACGCGAACTTCTGGAACAGGTCCATCTGCCCGCCGACTATGTCGACCGCAAGCCGAGCCAGATGTCCGGTGGTGAAAAGCAGCGCGTCAACCTGGCCCGCTCTCTCGCCGCCCGGCCGGACGTGCTGATCTGCGACGAAATCACCTCGGCGCTCGACAACATCGTCGCCGCATCGGTGCTCGACCTGATCAACGAACTCAAGCGCGAGCTGAACATCGGCATCCTGTTCATCAGCCATGACCTTTCGGCCGTGGCGGCGATGTCGGACAAGATCATGGTCCTGCGCAACGGCGAAGTCGTCGAACAGGGTCCCACGGCGCAGGTCCTCCGGGCTCCCCGCCATCCCTACACCCGGCTGCTGCGCTCCTCGGTTGCCGCCATGCGCCTCGGATGGCTGGAGGAGGCTTCCGCGCTCCACCGGTCCCTGCGCGATGAACTCGGCGCCTGAGCCTTTATCCCATCCCATTCATCGGACAGCGTCATCATGAAGATCACCAAAGCCACGATCTATGTCATCAACGGCGAGGGCCTCAAACCCGTCATCGTCAAGCTCGATACCGATGAGGGCATATCCGGCCTCGGCGAGGTCGCCACGGCTTACGGCTGCGGCCGGACCGGCGCCGCGGGCATGATTCAGGATCTGTGCGCACGGTTCGTGATCGGCGCCGATCCGACCCGCATCAACAGCCTGATCGGCGAGATGTACGATCAGTCCTTCTGGCTGAAGAATCCGGGGGGCATTGCCGGAGCCGGCCTCAGTGCCATCGAGCAGGCCCTGTGGGACATCCGGGCACGGGCGCTGAACGTTCCGGTCTACGAGCTGTTCGGCGGACGGATGCGCGACACGCTCGCCTACTACGCCAATGGCTGGTACTTCGGCGCGACCTCCGTTGCCGATCTGCTGCGCCAAGCGGAGGCGGCCGTGAAGGACGGGCACAAGGCCCTGAAAATGTACCCCTTGGCGCGGATTCAGCCCAACGGGACCCTTCGGCACACGGTCAACCGCTACGCGGATGACCGTGACGCGGTGAACACCGCGCTGGATATCGTCGCGCAGGTCCGGCGCACCGTGGGCGCCGACGTCACGCTCATGCTCGATCTGGCCGGCGGTTTCTCGGTGAGCGACACCATCCGCTTCGCCCATGGCCTGGAAGACCTGGACATCGCCTTCATCGAGGAAATCTGCGATCCGGGGGATCTGGGTGCGCTCGAACAGGTCGCCGCCAAGACGAACATTCCGATCGCCACCGGCGAGCGGCAATATCTGCGGTACGGCTTCCGCGATCTGCTGGAGCGTCGGGCCGTCGGCATTCTGCAGCCGGACATCGGCAACACCGGCGGGTTCGCCGAAACCCATAAGATTGCCGCCATGGCCGATGCCTACGGCGTCAAGGTGCAGCCCCATGTCTGCGGCAGTTCCATTGCGGCCAGCATCGCCACCCATCTCAGCGCCGTGATCCCGAACTTCTACGTGCAGGAACACTTCCCCTACTGGGCCCGCATTCCCGGCTGGATCGAAGTGGCGACGGAGCCCTTCGAGAGCCGTCTGAAGAACGGTGCCCTGCAGATTCCGGACGGGCCGGGTTACGGCGTCACCCTGAAGGACGCCGTGGTCCGGGAGCACATCTGGGCCGAGGTTCGCTAACACCGCCCACGGGCGGGTTGCGGCACATGTTCAAGACCACCGGGGGAGGGCGGTGCCTTGCCCCGGCGGCCGTTACAAAGCAATCCAATGAATAATATGACCGGTAACGATCCGCGTCCGGCCGGCGCCTCCCCTCTGCCTGCCGACATCCTAGACGAGGAACTGGACGCGCTCCGCGCCGAGACGCCGGGGCTCGCCGGGCAAACCTTCCTCCTGAGTTGCGGCGCGTCGCTCATGCCACGTCCCGTGGTCGAGCGGATGCACGACTACCTGGACCTGGAAGCCCGGCTGGGCGGATACGGCGCCTTCGCGGCGTCCGAGGAGCGACTGGAGCGTGTTTATGGGTCGATTGCCCGGTTGATCAACGCAGCACCCGCCGAGATCGCTCTTGTGGAGAACGCCACGGTCGCGTGGCAGCTGGCTTTCCACTCCCTCGACTTCGCCCCCGGTGATGTGATCATCACCGCCGAGGCGGAGTACGGCGCCAATTATGTCACCCTGCTCCAGATGCAGCGGCGCCGGGGAGTGGTTATTCGGGTGTGTCCGTCGGATGAGCAAGGCGTCGTCGATCTGGCGGCGCTTGAGCGGATGATCGATCCGAAGGTTCGCCTGATTTCCTTGACGTGGGTGCCGACCAATGGCGGGTTGAACAATCCGGCGGCGGCCGTCGGCCGGATCGCCCGCGCGCACGGCGTTCCCTATCTGCTGGATGCCTGTCAGGCGGTCGGTCAGATGCCGGTCGATGTCCAGGCGCTCGGCTGCGACTTTCTGGCCGCGACGTCGCGCAAGTTCCTGCGAGGACCGCGTGGCGCGGGCTTCCTGTATGTCCGCCGCGCGATGCTGGATCGGTGCGAGCCCCCCTTCATCGATCACATCGGCGCCCGGTGGGTGGAGCGCAACCGCTATGAACTGCGCGACGACGCCCGGCGCTACGAAAGCTGGGAAAGCAACCACATGGCGCGGCTCGGCATGGGCGAGGCCGCCGATTATGCGATGGAAATCGGCATCGACCGCATCTGGCGCCGCTGCCGCGGGTTGGCGCAACGGCTTCGAGATGGCCTGGCAAGCGTGCCCAGCTTCCGGACTCATGACCTGGGCGCGTGCCCCAGCGCCATCGTCAGCTTCAGTTCCGATGCCGTGGACCCACGGACCATCGTCGCCGGAGCGGCAGCCCGTGGCATCGCCATCAGCACCTCGTCGCCGGAAAGCACCCGCCTGGACGCCGAACGCCGGCATCTGCCCACGCTGGTTCGCGCGGCCCCGCACTACTTCAACACCGAGGCGGACGTCGACCAGCTCGTCGCCTTCGCCGAGTCCCTCATTCGCCGCGGCGATGGCTGATCTCACGTCCCCGCCGTCGCGCCATAACGAGCCATAAGGAGACAGACCGTGACCCCCATTCATACCGACTCCGCCCCGGCTGCCATCGGCCCCTATTGTCAAGCCATGCGCCACGGCGATTTGCTGTTTGTTTCGGGCCAGCTTCCCATCGTTCCGGCGACCGGGGCTTTTGTGTCGGAAGACCCCGTCGAACAGATGGCCCAATGCCTTGCCAACATCGCCGCGATTGCCGAGGCCGCCGGCACGGACATCGCCAAATCCCTGAAACTCACCGTTCTGGTCACCGACCTGTCCACCTTCGCCGCCCTGAACGATGAATATGCGAAAGTGTTTTCCACGCATAAGCCGGCCCGTGCCTGCTACGAAGTTTCGGCCCTTCCGAAAGGCGCCCAGGTCGAAATCGACGCGATCATCGCCATGTGAAGCACGCCACGGAACCATGGTGCCCAGCGGCCATCCAATGAGTGCCGGCGCGACGCCGAAGCGGGCCGTCTCCGCGTCAGTCCGACTGTGGCCCGACAACTCTGTCAGGCCACAGATAGACTGACCTTATTAGCGTGCTGAAAAGGCTGAGTTTGCCCGAACTGGCGTGACCCCGATTCCACAATAAGACTGACCTGATTCCTGCACTTCCACAATAAAGCTGACCCGGCTCCCGTATCCGCCTTGTGCGCCAACACTTTGGGGGTGCAATCCTAGAAAAGTGCCCTTTGGCTTCCGTCACCGGTCGGCCGCCGTAGAGGGTATCCTCGACGACAAGCATTTCGTCGAGAGTCGAATGCGTGTGTCGTTGTCGGCTGGTTCGTGCGAAAAGCCGGATTCCAGGGGTTTCAACGCCCTGCTTGGCCCCGTTTTGCAAACCGGATCGTGCGAAATGCGGGCGGTTCATGCGAGAAGCTCCCCGTCGGGACGAGGGGAAGCGCCTCATGTCGTTGAAAAGCCGACATTCTTTTAGGAAGACAGATCAAGACGCGCTCAGCCCGAGGGCCGTTCTTTGCCTGATGTCCCGCCGGTCGAGGAGGCCGGCGCCGCTTGGCATCTTGTCTCGTGCCGGCTGACAGTTCCGGTCCATCAGCGGGGCGCACGGCGGCCCACGACGCCTATATATTTTACCAAACGGCCGTTACGTGCCGTCTGCATCTTTGGTAAAATGGCCCAGGCGGACGCCTGGCGAGGGTGTCTGAAGCTTAATCGGGTAAAATTCGGCGGCGTGCACCATTTCCGGACCGCTGCGCTGGGAGAGGTCCATGGCCCTGATCGGGTACGCCCGCGTGTCGACCGACGAGCAAACCACTGACCCGCAACTCGACGCGCTGAAGGCTGCCGGTTGCTCGACGATTCACCGGGAGCATGGGTCCGGCGGCGACCGGTCGCGCCCGGAACTGAAGCGCGCCATCGCGCGCTGCCGCGCCGGCGACGTGCTGGTCGTCGTGCGCATCGACCGGCTGGCCCGTTCGCTCGCCCATCTCCTGGAGATCATCGAGGCGCTCGACGCCCAAGGGGCGGGTTTCCGCTCGCTGGGCGACCCCATCGACACCACCAGCCCGCAGGGCCGCTTCACCTTGCAGATCCTCGGCGCGGTGGCCGAGTTCGAACGCGCGCTCATTCGCGAGCGCACCAAGGCCGGGTTGAAGGCCGCCAGGGAGCGGGGCCGGATCGGCGGCAATCCGGGACTGCGCTTCCGTTCAGCGGCGGCGGTGCGCGCCGTCAACGACGCCCGCGAGGCGCGGCGCGACGCCGATGTGCTGCGGGTGGCTGACGACATCCTGCCGCACGTCCGCGCGATGCGGCCCGGCTATTCCTGGGCAACCGTGGCCCGCAGCTTGGCTAGAAACGGCTCGCGGCGCCCCGACGGTGGCCCCTGGACCGGGCCGGCCCTGGCGCGTGCCGTGCGTCGCCTCGCGCGGGACGGGTTCGTGGACGACCGGGTGCTGGAGCGTACGCCGCGGCGGCGGGACAGCGACGACCTCGTCACCCTGGTCGCCTCGGCGGTGAAGACGCTGGACAACCCAACCCTGACCAACATTGCCCGGCATCTTGAAGAGCTGCATTGCCGGACGCCCCGCGGGGAAACACGCTGGTCGGTCTCGTCGGTTCAAAACCTGCTGGGTCAGGCCGTTGCACAGGGTCTTCTAGAAGATCGGCCGCTTCCTGCACCGGAAGCGCCCCGTCGGCGCGGCCGTCCGCCCAAATCGCTCAAAGGTTTGCAAAGCACTTCATAACAGCGACAGGCAATGCCCGTGGTGAGCAGAGTGTTCCGCCCCGCGCATCAGGGTGAACCGGAGCCAAGATCCCGGGCGTTTGATTTGTGAAGGGAGGTCGTGAGCGGTTGTGCTGCGGGGATCAAGCTGTGGACGGTTCCATAGCGCCTGCCAGGATGACGACACCCAGAACGATGATGGCGATGCCGAGCAGCGCCAACGGGGCCAGGGCTTCGCCGAACAGCCACCAGCCGCCGATGGCGGCACCGGCCATGCCGAACCCTGCCCAGACCGAATAGACGAGCGAGATGGGGAAACGTTGAAGGGGCATGGACAACAGCCAGAAGGACAGGGCATCGCCGATGGCGACGATCACCATCGGGCCGATCCGGGTCATCCCATGCGCGGCTTCCTACGAGCTGGGAGGAACGCTCGGCATCGCGCTGCTGGGCAGCCTGATGTCGCTGCTTTACACACGGGCCATGCTCTTGCCGTCCGGGATTGCGATCGCTCCCGAGGCGCGCGACAGCATTGATGAGGCCCTTGCTCTATCGGAAGAACTGGTACCATCCCAGGCCGAGCAGGTGATCGGCGTGGCCCGGGTGGCCTTCGACCAAGCCTTTACCGGTGTCGTCGGCACGGCCGCCCTGATGCTGATTGCCGTCGCCCTGGACGTGCGTCGCATGCTTGCCGGTCAGGAAGGGGCGAAAGACAACGGTTCTTCGAAGCGACGGGTTGATGGCTGCCGAGGTTGATGCCTCCGGCGGGCGGCATCCGCGCTTCCCATCAGGCGATCTCGTTGCCACCGGTCGCAAACGGCGCGTCGACCCAACCCGCGCTTCCAAGATCCAGGCAGAGTTGGAGGCAGCACCGTCTGCCTAAGCCGAGCCGGGAAACCCGGCGCGGTTCAGTTGTGGATGTCTGATGCCTGCGGCCACTCTCTCCAGCAGCTTGAAGACGGAGAACAGCGTCACCACGGTCAACGCCTTGATCGTTTCGCCGATGGTCAACACGCCCGCCCTGACCATGTTGGTCAACAGCCAGCCGGATTGGCTTCAACATGTTTTTCGGGACGGAGTGGAAACGCGGTGAGGAGCGGCATCAGCCATTTCGCGCCATGCCTCTTGATTCAAGCATCGGACCGCCGCCGCGGACAGTTTGCGCAGCACCGCACGCCGTTGGCGCGCTCGGAGCTTTCCGGTCGGCAAGGTGCCATGGGCGTCCAAGGCGAACTGGACGGCCTGCACGATGTGATGATGGATCACGGGTGCCGTTGCCGGCGCTTGCCGTCCCGGCGATGGTGCCGGCGAATTCGGGTGCTTCTCCCGGATCGGTGGCGCGGGTTTCGCCAAAAACCGTCCCAGACCAGTTCGCTCATCCTGGCTGGCTCTCCATGCGTCCCGGCGGGCCTGCCCGATCAGGCTCGCCGCCTTTGTGTTGGCGGCCACAAACCCGGCATGGAACGGCCCGTCGATCGGAAACCGCGATCTCCATCCGGCATGACGGTTGCGGACCGCGCCGGAAAACAGAACCCTCGGGCCTCCTCCTCGATGATTGCCTCGATACGGGGATAGGGAGCGGGTTCGCGGATCAGCCTCATAAGCCTTCAGCGGGCAATAAATATGGTGGGAACTGGGACCCTAGAAAACAGCCAGTTCATGGAACCAGCGCTTCAAGGCGTCGGCCGATCCAGCCGCCAGGGAGCGCGGTCGCTGTTTGTTGTTGCGCGCATCGCGCGGCGTCATCCCGAACGCGGATCGGAAGGCCCGGCTTAAGGCGGCCTCAGAGCGGAAGCCCCAGCGGTGCGCGATCTCAGCGATGCGGAGGCCCCCGTGCGCCGCGGTCAGTTCGCCGAGGCAGCGGTCGAGCCGACGCCGCAGGATGTAGGCGGACACCCCGCCGAGCGGCTCGAACAGCCGATACAGGGTTGGGCGGGACAGACCGAACGCTTCGGCGACCTGGGCCGCTCCGAAATCAGGATCGCCGAGACGCGCGTCGATGTGGCGCTTGATGGCCGCCATGCGGGACGCCTGCATCTGGGGCCGGACGAGATCCAGCGCGTCGACGGTCGGGCCCAGGCACCCGGCGACGAAGGCGGCGCTGCCTTTGGTCAGGATCAGGGCCTCGCGGGCCGACAAAGCGTCGGCTGCCCGGTACAGCGATTGGATGTGACCGGAAAGCAGGGCGCCGAGCGGCGTGTCGCCGCGCAGGACCATCCCGTGCAATGCATCCGGCGCGCTCACCAGCGGGGCCAGCATCTCCCGCGGCAGGCAGAGCGTCAGAGTGTCCATGTTGGTGTCGACCGTATGGACGGTCTGCGCCAGGTCCAGGACGCAGACGTCGCCCGGACCGACCTGGACATCGCGCCGCCCCATCGTTCCGCGGGAACCGCCCCGGCGCTGCACCTGGATCAGGTAATGATCGATGCCGCTGCGGGTGATGACCTGGGTGGTGCGGTGAAAGGTTTGCGTCACCGAGGCGCAGCGGCCGAGCAGCACGCCGCCCAGATGATAGGTCTGCAACGTTCCGCGGAACGCGCCGACCTCCTCCTTGGGCAGGGTGATGTCGAACACCGGCGACATCTGGTCCCGCCACAGCCAGAATCCTTCCTCTCCCGGACTCTCCAGGCTGTCGAAGGAAAGAACCGGAGCGGTGCCGTGGGTTGCATCGGCCATCAATAGTACCCAAACAATTCCCTGTGGGAAGGGAAACCACTCCCCGGCACCGCTGTCAAGATTCAACGGGGATGGCTTTTATAAGCAACAGTGGCTTGGCCGGGCCGAACTTTGGCCCGGATGGATAAGCTCCGACTTGCAACGACGCCCTCTTCGACGGGCGGAGGCGGTGCTGTATTCAATCTTTGCAAGAACAGGGGTGGGTGAACATTATCTTGCCAGCCAATCAATCAGCGCTCCCGGCGCGCGATGGCGCACGGCTTCATGGCTTGGTGAGAACAGACATGGGCCGGAACGGCGAGAGTCAGCGCGGCAAGTTGCCCGGGGTCAGGGACCGCATCCACCGTTCGAGAACACGCTCCGCCGCCCCATCGTCCTTCGGCGCGGACTGCCGCATGCGTTCGGCGGTGTCCCGCGCCTCGCCCGGCGCCATGCCGTAGGCGGCGCGGAACGCCCGGCTGAACGCGGCTTCCGACCCGAATCCCCAGTGGTAGGCGATGTCGGCGATCCGGGGCCGGTCCGGTTGGGGCGCCGCCAGATCGTGAAGCGCCCGCGCCAGCCGACGGTCGCGGACATGCTTCGCCACCCCGCCCAGCGGCTCGAACAGGCGGTAGAGGGTCGAGCGCGACAGGCCGAAGGCGTCGCAGATCAGATCGGTCCCGAGGTCGGCGGCGTCGAGCTTCCGGTCGATGAAGCTCGTGATGCGGTCGAGCAGTCCTCCCTGCGGCTCGTCGATCGGGCCGCGGGCGTCGAGCGCCGAACCGATGCCCGCGGCGATCACCCCGATGGCGCCGCCGGCCACCGTGGCGGCCACCTTGACGCTCAGGCCGGGGAGTTGGGCGTGGAGGTTGCGGACATGGTCGTTCAGCAGCGTTCCCACCGCCGACGCGGCCGGCAGCACCAGCCCGTGCAGGACCTCCGGTGCCTTGTTCGGGGAAATCAGGGCCGCGCGGGGGATCACCAGCGTCAGGGCGCTGAAAGTCGTGGTCTCGACGGCCAGCGGCCGGGCGAAATCCAGAACGCCGACATCGCCGGCCCGCATCGCGAACGCCCGTTCGCCCGCCGTGCCGGTGCAGCCCCCGTCGAGATAGACCTGGATCAGGCAGTGGTCCACGGCGCCGCGGGCGATGGTGGCGCTCGTGCGGCGCAGGGTCACCGGCGGCCCGTCGATGCGCGCCATCAGCAAGCTGCCGAGGTGATGCGTCGTCATCGACCCGACGAAGTCGGACCCGCCGTCCTCCGTGTCGTCTTTCCTGTCGTCCTCCGCGCCGACCGGCTCGGCGTCGAAGAAGACCGACAGGATGTCGCGCCACTGGCGGACGCGCTCCCGGCCCGACAGGCCATCGGGAGGGAAGCGCAGCACCGGGATCGCGGGTTCGTCGGCGGGCACCGCAGGGCTTCCCATGACGGGGACGGAGGCGGTGTCCTTTAGCAAGCTCCGCCCACCGCCCGCAACAGGACGTTGGGCCGGGCCGCCGCCGTGAGACGCGGTGCCAAGTTTTTGGGACGGATCGTCGGGCGGGGGCGGGACCGATCCGATAAATTTCCCTCTCCATAAGGAGTAAGCCGTGGGCCGGTCGGTCGATGGGGAGCGGGATTGCGGCCGTGTCGTGGCCGCACCCGGCGCGCCCGGACCACGCCGCCGCCCATGCCGACAGGGACCGGTGCCAAGGGAATGCAACACGTGACGACGGAGCGTCGGCGCTCCACCGGACGGACCATCGGCCATGGCAGCCTGCTGTTCCTTCTGCTGAGCGGCACGGCGCTCACCCCCCTGCACTCCGCGGTCGCTGACGACGCGCTGCCGACCGGCGGGCGCTTCACCGCCGGGAGCGGGCGCATCGCCGAGCAGGCCGGCGGGCTGCGCATCGACCAGGGCTCGCGCACCGGCATCGTCGAATGGCAGGGCTTTTCCATCGGCGCCGGGAAGTCGGTCCACATCGACAACGGCGCCGGCGCCACCCTGAACCGCGTCACCGGCACTCTGCCCTCGCGCATCGACGGGTCGCTGACGGCGACCGGCTCCGCCTATCTCGTCAACCGCGCCGGGATCGTGGTCGGCAAGGAGGGGCGGGTCGCGACCGGCGGCAGCTTCATCGCGTCCACCCACGACGTGCCCGACGCCGCCTTCGCCGCCCAGGGCGACCTGACCTTCGCGGGGACGTCGAAGGCCGCCGTGGTCAACATGGGAACGATCGCCTCGCGGGGCGGCGACGTGGCGCTGATCGCCCGCTCCGTGCGCAACGAGGGGACCATCGCGGCGCCGAAGGGAACCGCCGCCCTGGCGGCCGGCTACGAGGTGCTGGCGAAGGAGAAGGCCGACGCCGACGGTCGGTTCGTCGTCAAGATCGGCGGGGCGGACACCGAGGCGGTCAACGCCGGCACACTGGCGGCGGCCAACGCCGAGATGCGGGCGAACGGCGGCAACCTCTACGCGCTGGCCGGCAACACCGGCGGCCTCGTCAAGGCGACGGGGGCCGCCACGCGGGACGGCCGCGTCTTCCTGACGGCGGGGGACGGCGGCGCGGTGACCGTCGACAGCCCGGTGGTGGCGCAGCGCCAGACCGCCGAGGCCAACCCGAAGCCGGACCGCCCGACGCCGGAGGTCCGGGAGCCGGGGCGGAGGGACGGGGCGGCCAAGCGTCCACCGCGGCCCTCACGGCGACCGGACGTGTCGGGCGGCGACATCCGGGTGTCCGGCGAGTCGGTGAGGATCGCCGGAACGCTCGACGCCTCGGGAGCGGCCGGCCGGGGTGGAACGCTGGTGGCGACCGGCGGGACGGTGGTGCTGTCCGGGACGGCGGCGCTGGACGTGTCCGGCGCGTCGGGCGGCACACTGCTGGTCGGCGGCGACTACCAGGGCGGACGGAACACGGCGACGCGCTACCTCGCCGAACCGGTGGCGACGGCGCGGACGGTGACGGTGGAGGCGGGGGCGCAGCTCCGCGCCGACGGCACGCGGGGGGACGGCGGCCGGGTCGTGCTGTGGTCCGACCGCGACACCGCCTTCGCCGGGGCGATCTCGGCACGGGGCGCCGCCAAGGGCGGCGACGCGGAGGTGTCGGGCAAGGCGCGTCTGGCCTTCACCGGCACGGCGGACCTGCGCGGGACGGCGGGCTTCGGCACGCTGCTGCTCGACCCCTACAACCTGACCATCTCCGACGCCGCCGACAGCGGAATGTCCGGTTTCAGCGCCAGCGGCGACGACAGCGTTCTGAATGTGAACACGCTGAAGTCGGCGTTGAACTTCGCCAACGTCGTGGTGACGACGGGGGACGGCGGAACCCAGGCCGGCGACATCACGGTGGCGGCACCGCTCACCTGGAACGCGTCGACGACGCTCACCCTGTCGGCCTACCGGGACATCACGGTGAACGCCGCCCTCACCGCGCAGGGCAGCGAGGGGATGATCGTGCTGATGGCCGGTCGCGACGTCGCGGTGAACGCGACCGTCACCGGCGAAAACAGGTCCGATGTTTCGCTGCTGGCCAAGCGCGACGTCACGGTGAGCGCCGCCATGCGCGGTGCGAAGGTGGTGCTGTGGTCGGATTACGGCGGCATCGGGACGGGAACGGTGCGGTTCGGCGCGGGAGCCACCGTCACGGCCTCCGGCGGAGCGTCCATCCTCTACAACCCCACCGCCTACACCGCGCCGACCGATTATTCCGGCATCGCCGGGGCGGGCACGGTGGTGACCGGCTACATGCTGGTGAACACGGCGGAAAATCTGCAGGCCATCGGCACCAATCTGGCCGGCACCTACGCGCTGGGCCGCGACATCGACGCGGACGCCACCGCCGGCTGGAACCACGGCGCCGGCTTCGCCCCGCTGGGCAGCGTCGCCACGCCCTTCACCGGCCTGCTCGACGGGCGGGACCATGCCGTCAGCGGGTTGATCATCAACCGGCCCGGCAGCGACGACGTCGGCCTGTTCGGCGTCGTCGGCACCGGCGGCGCGGTGCGGGACGTCCGCATGGTGGGCGGCAGCGTGCTTGGGGCGAACCGGGTCGGAGCCCTGGTCGGCAGCAACGCCGGGGCGGTGACCTGGGCGTCGGCCACCGGCACGGTGACCGGCCGGGGTGGTGAGGTCGGCGGGCTGGTCGGCAGCAACAGCGGGACCATTGGCCAGTCCTTCGCCACCGGCGCGGTGACGGCACAGGGCGGCGCGGTTGGCGGGCTGGTCGGCAGCAGCAGCGGGACGATCCTCCAGACCTATGCCAGCGGCGCCGTGACGGCGGGGGGCGATCAGGTTGGCGGGCTGGTCGGACGGGTGACGGCAGGGTCTGTGACCGAAGCCTACGCCCTGGGCAGCGTGACGGGAACGGTGCGGGTCGGTGGCCTGATCGGCGACAACAACGGCGGCGCGGTGACCGAGAGCTACGCCACCGGGGCCGTGACGGGGCAGGTCGAGGCCGGCGGCCTGATCGGCGCCAACGGCGGTACGGTTTTGGGCTCCTTTTGGGACAAGCAGACCACCGGACTCACGAACGGAGTCGGCAGTGGTGCGGCTGGCGGAATGAGGGGCCTGACCTCCGACCAGATCCGAAATTCCACCTCCGTAAAAGACGGACAGTATTTCATCGTTTCTGGTCACAAATGGTACCTGAACATTTTCGACAGAGGCCCGGACTTCCGGCCTATCGGTGTGTGGGAGGCGGCCAGGAAAGGGGTGGACGGTTACGCGGCCATCAGCAATCTGCATCAGCTCGTCCTGATAAACGCGGGCACCGACTTGGTCGAATACAACAGGGGCGACTATCGGCTGGCCATTGACATCGATGCGTCCGAGACCGCGGGGACGAACCCCGCAGGGATATGGGGCGCCCGCGGATTCCTCCCGATTGGGAGTGCAAACAATCAGTTTCGGGGGAATTTCGACGGCAATGGGCGTGTGATCAAGGGACTTTTCATCAATCGCCCAGACACCGCGAACGTTGGTCTTTTTGGGTACGTTTACGGAATAGCAAACAACAAGCCCATCATTAAAAATATCGGACTTATCGATGGTCAAATCATTGGAGAAAATTCAAATTCCGTGGGAGGGCTTGTAGGGGGCCTTAATGGGGGGATTGTTGAGAATTCCTACTTTACCGGAACTGTTTCTGGCGGATTTTTTGTTGGCGGGCTTGTCGGCGAATCACAGTCTCCTATGGACCAGATCAGGCGATCCTACGCGGTCGCGTCCGTCACTGCGACGGAGAACTCGGCCGGAGGGCTTGTTGGAGACAGTTACGCGCAGATCGACCAGTCCTATGCGTCCGGCCGCGTGACGGGAGCCAGCAACGTCGGCGGCTTCATCGGCAGGCATTACGAAGGCGACATCACCAATTCCTATTGGGATACGCAGACCAGCGGGCAACAGAACGGCATCGGCGACGCCACCGTAACCGGCCTGACCGGCTTGACCACCGCCGAGGCGCGCCAGGCATCCTCCTATGTCGGCTGGGATTTTACCAAGGACTGGTACCAGTCCGCGGACATGCGGCCCATCGGGCGGTGGGAGGCGGCGAAGCCGGGGAGCGATGGCGTCGCCACCGTCACCAACCTCCACCAGCTCCAACTGATCGACGCGAACCCGGCGGGGTCCTACCGGCTCGGGGCGGACATCGACGCGCAGGCGACGTCGGGCGTCGATGCGGCCGGCGTCTGGGGAGCGGGCGGCTTCACGCCCTTGGGGACGGGGGGCGCCGGCTTCACCGGTCGGTTCGACGGGCGCGGCCATCTGATCCGCGGGCTGACCATCAACCGTCCGACGAGCGACGACGTCGGGCTGTTCGGCCGGATCGGCTCGGGCGGGACGGTGGGCTACGTCGGGTTGGACGCGACCAGCACCGTGACCGGACGCGACCGGGTCGGCGCCATCGCCGGATTGAACGGCGGCATCATCCTCCAATCCTTCTCGCGGGCCGGCGTGAGCGGGCAGGGCCTCGGCACCGGCGGGCTGGTGGGCCTTAACACCGCCACCATCCGCCAGTCCTACGCCTCCGGCGCGGTGACCGGGCTAGGCGACGGCGTCGGCGGGTTGGTGGGCGACAACAACGTGGGCGGTTCCATCGCCCAGTCCTACGCCACCGGGGCGGTGACCGGGCATGGCGTCGGCGTCGGCGGGCTGGTGGGGAACAACGGCGCGAGCGGCTCCATCGCCCAGTCCTACGCTACGGGCGCGGTGTCCGGGCAGGGCGCCGCGCTCGGCGGGCTGGTCGGGCGCAACGACGGCATGACCAGGCTGTCCTACTGGAACACGCAGACCAGCGGCATGGCGGCTGGCGCCGGGGCCGGGTCGGTCACCGGCGTGACCGGTCTGGACAGCGCGGGGATGCGCGACGCGAGCAGCTTCACCGGCTTCGACCGCATGGTCTGGGCGCCGGCCGACGGAACGGACGCGCCCCTGCTGTATGGCGTGTCCGGCGTGGTCGGCGTGGTGCAGTCCGCCGTCTATGGCGACGATCCGCAGACGGTGCCCGTCTCCTTGCTGGGCGGCTGGGCCTGGAGCCGGGTCACCGGCTCGGCGTCGAGCAGCTTGGCGGCCGGCACGAATGTCGGAACCTATTTGAACTTCCTCGACACATCGGGGGTTTCCGCCACCTTCAGCGCGGGCGGAGCGGCCCGTGTGGTGAATGTGGGCGCCGTGGTGACGCCGGCGACGCTGACGGTGACGGCGGACAATGGCACGATGGTCTACGGCGATGCCGTGCCGTCGCTGGGCTACACAACGTCCGGCTGGAAGAACGGCCAGGGCGACGCTCTTCTGTCCGGCGTGACCGTGTCCACGAGCGCCACTGCGCTGTCGGACGTCGGGGACTACGCCAGCACGGTGACGGGTGGGGTTCTGTCCGGCGCGGCGGTGGGCAACTACACGATTGTCCACACGACCGGCACCGTCTCGATCACACCGGCGACGCTGACGGTGACGGCGGCCAACGGGACGATGGTCTACGGCGACGCCGTGCCGTCGCTGGGCTACGCGACGTCCGGCTGGAAGAACGGCCAGAGCGGCGCCTTGCTGTCCGGTGTCGGTGTGTCCACCAACGCCACCGCGCTGTCGGACGTGGGGAGCGCTTATACCACCACGGCAACAGGCGGCACGCTGTCGGGCGCGGCGGCGGGCAACTACACGTTCAGCCATGTCGGCGGCAGCTTCTCGGTGACGCCGGCGACGCTGACGGTGACGGCGGCTGACGGGACGATGGTCTACGGCGACGCCATGCCGTCGCTGGGCTACACGACGTCCGGCTGGAAGAACGGCCAGAGCGGCGCGCTGCTGTCCGGCGTCACCGTCTCCACCGACGCCACGTCCTTGTCGAATGTCGGAACCGCCTACATCACCACGGCAACAGGCGGGACGTTGTCTGGCGCAGCGGCCGGCAACTACACGCTCAGCCATGTCGGCGGCAGCTTCGCGGTGACCCCGGCGACGCTGACCGTGACGGCGGCCAACGGGACGATGGTCTACGGCGATGCCGTCCCGTTGCTGGGCTACGCGACGTCCGGCTGGAAGAACGGCCAGAGCGGCGCGCTGCTGTCCGGCGTCACCGTCTCCACCGACGCCACGTCCTTGTCGAATGTCGGAACCGCCTACATCACCACAGCAACAGGCGGGACGTTGTCTGGCGCGGCGGCGGGCAACTACACGCTCAGCCATGTCGGCGGTTCCTTCTCGGTGACGCCGGCGACGCTGACCGTGACGGCGGCCAACGGGACGATGGTCTATGGCGACGCCGTGCCGTCGCTGGGCTACACGACGTCCGGCTGGAAGAACGGCCAGAGCGGCGTGTTGCTGTCCGGTGTCGGTGTGTCCACCAACGCCACCACGCTGTCGGATGTGGGAACCGCCTACCTCACCACGGCAACAGGCGGCACGCTGTCGGGCGCGGCGGCGGGCAACTACACGCTCAGCCATGTCGGCGGTTCCTTCTCGGTGACCCCGGCGACGCTGACGGTAACGGCGGCCAACGGGACGATGGTCTATGGCGATGCCGTGCCGTCGCTGGGCTACACGACGTCCGGCTGGAAGAACGGCCAGAGCGGCGCGCTGCTGTCCAGCGTCGGCGTGTCCACCAACGCCACCACGCTGTCGGATGTGGGGAGCGCCTACCTCACCACGGCGACGGGTGGCATCCTGTCGGGCGCGGCGGCGGGCAACTACACGCTCAGCTATGTCGGCGGCAGCTTCTCGGTGACGCCGGCGACGCTGACGGTGACGGCGGCCAACGGGACAATGGTCTACGGCGATGCCGTGCCGTCGCTGGGCTACGCGACGTCAGGCTGGAAGAACGGCCAGAGCGGGGCGCTGCTGTCCGGCGTCACCGTCTCCACGGACGCCACGTCCTTGTCGAATGTCGGAGCCACCTACCTCACCACGGCGACGGGTGGCATCCTGTCGGGCGCGGCGGCGGGCAACTACACGCTCAGCTATGTCGGCGGCAGCTTCTCGGTGACGCCGGCGACGCTGACGGTGACGGCGGCCAACGGGACAATGGTCTACGGCGATGCCGTGCCGTCGCTGGGCTACGCGACGTCAGGCTGGAAGAACGGCCAGAGCGGGGCGCTGCTGTCCGGCGTCGGCGTGTCCACCAACGCCACCACGCTGTCGGATGTCGGAACCGCCTACATCACCACGGCGACGGGCGGCACCCTCTCGGGCGGGGCGGCCGGCAACTATACCATCAGCCATGTGGGCGGTTCCTTCTCGGTGACGCCGGCGACGCTGACGGTAACGGCGGCCAACGGCACGATGGTCTACGGCGATGCCGTACCGTCGCTGGGCTACGCGACGTCCGGCTGGAAGAACGGCCAGAGCGACGCTCTTCTGTCCGGTGTGGGCGTGTCCACCAACGCCACCACGCTGTCGGATGTGGGGAGCGCCTATGTCACGACGGCAACGGGCGGCACCCTCTCGGGCGCGGCGGTGGGCAACTACACCCTCAGCCATGTCGGCGGCAGCTTCTCGGTGACGCCGGCGACGCTGACGGTAACGGCGGCCAACGGGACGATGGTCTATGGCGATGCCGTGCCGTCGTTGGGCTACGCGACGTCCGGCTGGAAGAACGGCCAGAGCGGCGCTCTTCTGTCCGGTGTGGGCGTGTCCACCAACGCCACCACGCTGTCGGATGTGGGAACCGCCTACCTCACCACGGCAACAGGCGGCACGCTGTCGGGCGCGGCGGCGGGCAACTACACGTTCAGCTACGTCAACGGCGCGTTTTCGGTGACCCCGGCGACGCTGACGGTGACGGCGGCCAACGGGACGATGGTCTACGGCGATGCCGTGCCGTCGCTGGGCTACGCGACGTCCGGCTGGAAGAACGGCCAGAGCGGCGTGCTGCTGTCCGGTGTCTCCGTCTCCACGGACGCCACGTCCTTGTCGAATGTCGGAACCGCCTACCTCACCACGGCAACAGGCGGGACGTTGTCTGGCGCGGCGGCGGGCAACTACACGCTCAGCCATGTCGGCGGCAGCTTCTCGGTGACTCCGGCGACGCTGACGGTGACGGCGGCCAACGGGACGATGGTCTATGGCGACGCCGTGCCGTCGCTGGGC
The DNA here is from genome assembly GCF_007827815.1 of Azospirillum brasilense. GTDB lineage: Bacteria > Pseudomonadota > Alphaproteobacteria > Azospirillales > Azospirillaceae > Azospirillum > Azospirillum brasilense_C. The sequence continues at coordinate 8,267 of NZ_VITH01000004.1, read as the reverse complement.
TACAGCGTGTCGGGGTGGAAGAACGGCCAGAGCGGCGCCCTGCTGTCCGATGTCAGCGTATCCACCAGCGCCACCACGCTGTCGGACGTAGGAACCGCCTACACCACCACAGCGACGGGCGGCACGCTGTCGGGCGCAGCGACGGGAAATTACACGCTCAGCTACGTCAACGGCACCTTCTCGGTGACTCCGGCGACGCTGACCGTGACGGCCGACAATGGGACGATGGTCTACGGCGATGCCGTGCCGTCGCTGGGCTACGCGACGTCCGGCTGGAAAAACGGCCAGAGCGGGGCGCTGCTGTCCAGCGTCGGCGTGTCCACCAACGCCACCACGCTGTCGGATGTGGGGAGCGCCTACGTCACGACGGCGACGGGCGGCACCCTCTCGGGCGGGGCGGCCGGCAACTATACCATCAGCCATGTGGGCGGTTCCTTCTCGGTGACCCCGGCGACGCTGACGGTAACGGCGGCCAACGGGACGATGGTCTACGGCGACGCCGTGCCGTCGCTGGGCTACACAACGTCCGGTTGGAGGAACGGACAGGGCGGCGCTCTCTTGTCCGGCGTCGGCGTTTCCACCAACGCCACAGCGCTGTCGAATGTCGGGAACTACACCAGCACGGCGACCGGTGGAGCGCTGTCCGGAGCAGCGGCCGGCAATTACACGCTCAACCACGTCAACGGCGCTTTCTCCGTGATTCCGGCGACGCTGACGGTGACGGCGGCCAATGGGACGATGGTCTACGGCGACGCCGTACCGTCGCTGGGCTACACGACGTCGGGCTGGAGGAACGGCCAGAGCGATGCCCTGCTCTCGGCGGTCGCGGTCTCCACCAACGCCACCACGCTGTCAAACGTTGGGATCTACACCAGCACGGCGACCGGCGGGACGCTGTTGGGCGCGGCAGCCGGCAACTATACGCTCAGCCATGCGACCGGCGGCGTCACGATCACCCCGGCGCCGCTGACGGTGACGGCTGCCGACGGCACGATGGTCTACGGCGATGCCGTGCCGTCGCTGGGTTACAGCGTGTCGGGGTGGAAGAACGGCCAGGGTGACGCCTCGCTCTCGGGCATCAGTGCCTCCGCAAGCGCCACATCCGTGTCGAGCGTTGGTGCTTATACCACCATGGCGACGGGCGGCACGCTGTCTGGGGGGGCAGCAGGGAATTACACGCTCAGCTACGTCAACGGTTCCTTCACGGTGACTCCGGCCACCCTGACGGTGACGGCTGCCAACGGCACGATGATCTATGGCGACACCGTACCCTCGCTGGGCTACACGATTTCGGGATGGAAGAACGGCCAGAGCGATGCGCTGCTCTCCGGCGTCACCGTCTCGAGCGACGCCACGTCACTGTCGGATGTGGGAACCGCCTACATCACCACAGCAACGGGCGGCACGCTGTCGGGCGCGGCAACCGGCAACTATACCATCAGCCATGTGGGCGGTTCCCTCTCGGTGACTCCGGCCGCGCTGACGGTGACGGCGGGCAACGGCATGATGGTCTACGGCGATGCCGTGCCGTCGCTGGGCTACACCAGCTCCGGTTGGAAGAACGGCCAGAGCGGGGCGCTGCTCTCGGCGGTCGTGGTCTCCACCAATGCCACCACGCTGTCCGACGTGGGGAACGCCTATGTCACGACAGCGACGGGCGGCACACTGTCCGGGTCGGCGGTGGGCAACTACACGCTCAGCTACGTCAACGGTGCTTTCTCGGTGACGCCGGCGACGCTGACTGTGACGGCAGCCAACGGGACGTTGGTCTATGGCGATGCCCTATCGTCGCTGGGCTACACGACGTCAGGCTGGAGGAACGGCCAGAGCGATGCGCTGCTGTCCGGCGTCACCGTCTCCACCGACGTCACGTCGCTGTCGAACGTTGGGGTCTACGCCAGCACGGCAGCGGGCGGCACGCTGTCGGGCGCGGCTACCGGGAACTATGTGCTCCGCCATGTGGACGGCAGCTTTTCGGTGACCCCGGCGACGCTAACGGTGACCGCCGCCAATGGCGCAATGGTCTACGGTGACACGGCGCCGTCGGTGGGCTACAGCGTGGCGGGCTGGAAGAACGGCCAGGGGGAGGCGCTGCTCTCCGGGGTCACCGTCTCCACCGACGCCACGTCGCTGTCGAACGTCGGGCTCTACACCTCCTCCACAACGGGAGGAATCTTGTCGGGCGCGGCGGCGGGCAATTACACACTCAGCCGTGCGACCGGCACCGTCACGATCACCCCGGCGACGCTGACGGTGACCGCCGCCAATGGCGCGATGGTCTACGGTGATGCCGCGCCGACGCTGGGCTACAGCGTGTCGGGCTGGCGGAACGGCCAGAGCGACGCCCTGCTCTCAGGGGTCACGGTCTCCACCAACGCATCATCCCTGTCGGACGTTGGAACCTCCTACCTCACCACGGCGACGGGCGGAGCGTTGTCCGGAGCGGCCGTCGGCAACTACACCCTCAGCTACGTCGGTGGCTCCCTCTCGGTGACGCCGGCGGTCCTGACGGTGACCGCTGCCAATGGCGCGATGGTCTACGGCGATGCCGTGCCGTCGCTGGGCTACACCAGTTCTGGTTGGAAGAACGGCCAGAGCGACGCGCTGCTCTCAGGCATCGGCGTTTCCACCAATGCCACCACGCTGTCGGATGTGGGGGCCGCCTACACCACCATGGCGATGGGCGGAACGCTGGCGGGCGCGGCGGCGGGAAACTACACTCTCGCCTACGTCGGGGGGGCCTTCTCGGTGACGCCGGCGGCGCTGACGGTGACGGCGGCCAGCGGCACGATGGTTTACGGCGATGCCGTGCCATCGCTGGGCTACGCCATCTCCGGCTGGAAGAACGGCCAAGGCGACGCTCTCTTGTCCGGCGTCGGCGTTTCCACCGACGCCACGTCGCTGTCGAATGTCGGGAACTACGCCAGCACGGCGACCGGTGGAACGCTGTCCGGAGCAGCGGCCGGCAATTACACGCTCAACCACGTCAACGGCGCCATATCGGTGACGCCGGCGACATTGACGGTGACGGCGGGCGGAGGCTCCATGATTTACGGCGACGCCGTACCGTCACTGAGCTACACGACGGCGGGATGGAGGAACGGTCAGGGCGGCGCTCTGCTCTCGGCCGTCACCGTCTCCACGGACGCCACGTCCTTGTCGAATGTAGGGGCCGCCTACACCACCACAGCGACGGGCGGTACGCTGTCCGGGCCGGCGGCGGGCAATTACACGCTCAGCTACGTCGACGGTGTCTTCTCGGTGACGCCGGCGACGCTGACCGTGACGGCGGCCAATGGGACGATGGTCTATGGCGACGCCGTGCCGTCGCTGGGCTACACGACGTCGGGCTGGAGGAACGGCCAGAGCGACGCCCTGCTGTCCGGCGTCGGCATCTCTACGGACGCCACGTCCTTGTCGAATGTCGGAACCTCGTACCTTACCATGGCGACGGGCGGAGTGCTGTCGGGCGGCGCGACGGGCAATTACACTCTCGCCTACGTCGGGGGGGCCTTCTCGGTGACGCCGGCGACGTTGACGGTGACGGCAGCCGACGCGACGATGATCTACGGCGAAAACGTCCCGGCACTGGGCTACACCACATCGGGGTGGAAGAACGGCCAGGGTGACGCCTCGCTCTCGGGCATCAGTGTCTCCACCGGCGCCACATCCCTGTCGAATGTCGGGACTTACGCCAGCAGCGCGACGGGCGGGACGTTGTTAGGCGCGGCAGCCGGCAATTACACGCTCAGCCATGTGGGCGGCACCGTCTTGATCAGCCCGGCGCCGTTGACCGTGACCGCCGGCAACGGCGCGATGGTCTACGGCGACGCCGTGCCGTCGCCGGGCTACGGCGTGTCGGGGTGGAAGAACGGCCAGGGCGACGCGTTGCTGTCCGGCGTCACCGTGTCCACCAACGCCACGGCTCTGTCCGACGTCGGCAGCGCCTACCTCACGTCGGCGACAGGCGGGACGCTGTCCGGGGCGGCGGCCGGCAACTACACGCTCAGCTATGTCAACGGCGCCTTCTCGGTGACGCCGGCGGTGCTGACGGTGACCGCGGCCAACGGCACGATGGCCTATGGAGATGCCGTGCCGTCACTGGGCTACAGCGTATCGGGCTGGAGGAACGGCCAGAACGGGGCCTTGCTGTCCGGCGTCGGCGTCTCTACCAACGCCACGTCGCTGTCGAATGCCGGAACCGCCTACATCACCACGGCGACGGGCGGGGTTCTGTCAGGCGCCGCGGCTGGAAACTACACGCTCACTCATCTGGGCGGTACCTTCGCGGTGACGCCGGCGACGCTGACGGTGACGGCGGCCGACGGCACAATGGTCTACGGCGATGCCGTGCCGGCGCTGGGCTACACCACATCGGGTTGGAAGAACGGCCAGGGTGACGCCCTGATCTCCGGCATCGGCGTCTCCACCGCCGTTACGTCGCTGTCGAATGCCGGAGCCTATGTCAGCACAGTTACGGGCGGCGTCCTGTCCGGAGCGGCGGTGGGCAACTACAGTCTCAGCCATATGACCGGCACCGTCACAGTGACCCCGGCGCCGCTGACCGTGACGGCAGGCAACGGCATGATGGTCTACGGCGACGCCGTGCCGTCGCTGGGCTACGGCGTGTCGGGCTGGAGAAACGGCCAAAGCGACGCCCTGCTGTCCGGTGTCATCGTCTCCACCAACGCCACCGCGCTGTCGAACGTCGGGGCCTATGCCAGTGCGGCGACGGGTGGAACGCTGTCGGGTGCGGCGGCCGGCAACTACACGATCCGCTACGTCAACGGTGCCTTCGCGGTGACCCCGGCGCCGCTGACCGTGACCGCAGCCAACGGCACGATGGTCCTTGGTGACAGCGTGCCGTCGCTGGGCTACAGCGTGTCGGGCTGGAAGAATGGTCAAGGCGACGCCCTGTTGTCCGGCGTCGGCGTCTCCACCAGCGCCACATCTCTGTCGAGCGTCGGACGATACGTCAGCACGGCGACGGGCGGGGTCCTCTCCGGCGATGCGGCAGGAAACTACACGCTTCGCTATGTCGATGGTAACCTGGTGATCGTCCAGCCCCCGCCGGTGGTGGTCGTTGACGACCCGTCCCGTCCGGCCGGCACCGCCAATCCGCCGTCCACCGATCGTCCAACCGCAAGCGATCCGCGCGCCACCCCGGGCGTGCCGGTGGAGTTGCCTCCGCCGTCCGGGATCGCCGCCTTCCTGCCTGCGCGTCTCATCGATCCGGTCGCGCCGTCTCCGGCTGTGCCCCCCGTTGCAGGCCGCTCGGGAAGCGAAGCCGGATCGCCGGGCCTCGCATCGGAACAGGATGGGGGCGGCGATGGAACCCAGGACGCTTGCGGCGCGGCCGGCGGCGAAGGCTGTGCATCCCTTCCCCACCCCGCCAACCGGGTTCTGGGAACCTTCCTGAGCGTGAAATCCCCGTGATGCCGTCAAACCCTTGCCGTTTCCCCATCCAAGCCTTCGCCCTGGGTGTCCTGGTCCTGGTCCTGGTCCTGGTCCTGTCGGGCGGCGGCGGGCTCGCGCAGTCCGTGCCGGTCGAACGGAACCCGCCGCCGGAGCAGGCGGCGCCGTCCGCCACAATCTCGGTCGATCCTGGCAGCCGCGTGGCGGCGGACCCAACGCCGCTCGGCGTCTCGCTGCGCGCCTTCCGCCTGATCGGCCGCGATGCGGCCGCCCCGCTTCCAGAGGGGGACGAGGTCGTCATCGGCCGGATCGGCCTGGGAGGTGTGGAGCCCGATCCGGCCTTGCGGAGCGAGTTGCGCGCGGCACTCGCCGGCTTCATCGGCCGGCCGCTGTCCATGGCGCTGATCGCCGATGCGCAAGCGGCCGTCGCGGGGGTCTATCGGGACGTCGGCTACCCGTTCGTCTCGGTCAGCGTTCCCCCGCAGGAAATTTCCGCCGGCATCCTCAGCCTGCAGGTGATCGAGTTCGCATTGGGCCGGGTCTCCACCCAGGGGGAAGAGGATGAGCCCGGCGCTTCCGTCGCGGAGCGGATTCGTGGCGCCGAGGGTGAGCGGATTGAGGCGGCGCGGATCGACGAGGATTTGCGTTGGCTCAACCGCTATCCCTACCGCCGGGTGCAGGGCGTCTTTTCACCCGGCGACGGTTTCGGCCGGTCCGATCTGACGCTGGAAGTGACCCGCCAGAAGCCTTGGCAGGTCTTCGCCGGCTATTCCAACACCGGCACGCGCGAGACCGACCGCAACCGCCTGTTCGTCGGCGGCGGGTTCGGCCTTGCCGGGCTCGACCACGCCTACGGCTCCTGGCAGACGACCGGATCGCGCGACCTGTTCTCCGATGCCGGGCGTCTGTTTCCGGGTGACGGCGACCGGGCCCGCTATCTCAGTCATTCGGCCCGCTTCGTTCTGCCGACCGGCGATCGCCAGGCGATCGAGGTCAGCCCGAACTTTGTGGCGACGCGTCAGAAGACGGATCCCTTCACCTCCGACAACACCTTCTTCGAGCTGCCGGTCTACTACCGTTCCGCGCTTTCCGACCTTCTCCCTGGCGTCCACTTCGGCGACGTCCAAGCGGGAATCGAGATCAAGAGGCTGGAGCGGCGGGTCGCGTTCCAGGATGTGTGGCTGGGCCGGGCGCGCGTGGACCTCTTCCAGATCGGTCTCGGCTGGGACCGGAGCTGGAGCGACCGCCTGGGGACGACGGCGATCGGCCTGACCGGCAAGGCCAATCCCGGCGGCGTCCTGGCCGGCAACGACGACCAGGGCTGGAGCGCTTTCTCGAACGGCCGGGTGCGGCGTCTGGACTACGCGTACATGACCGGCGTGGCGAGCCGCAGCACGGACCTCGGCAACGGCTTCGGCCTCGTCAACGAGCTGACGGTCCAACTCGCCGGGCGGGCGCTGCCCGATACGGAGCAGATCGCGCTCGGCGGTCTCTACGCGGTGCGCGGATACGACCTCGGGGACGGCGTGGCCGATCGCGGCCTCATCCTGCGCAACGAACTGCGTTTGCCCGGTTTCGCGCTGATCCGGGACGATGCCGTACACCCCTTCGCCTTCCTGGACGGCGCCATCGGAACCGACTTCGGAGGGCGCCGCACGCTTTCCCTCGCGGGTACCGGCCTCGGCCTCGACTACCGCTTCGCCGGTCATCTGACGATGGGGCTGACCGCGGGCGTCGCCCTGCTTGACGAGGACAAGCGGCGTGCCGGCGATCTCGACCTGAGGGTCCGGATCTCCACCATCTACTGACCCTATGCAAACCCTCTTGAGAAGACCACCGATGATCGCAACCATGACCCGCCCGAGTGTTGCCCTTCTGTCGCTAGTGCTTTGCGTTGCCGCCGGTGCCGCATCGGCGCAGCAGCCGACACCGAACCGGACGACGGCCAACTATGACGATTGGATCGTGCGCTGCGAAATGGGGCGCGACGGTGCCAAGGACACGAAGGTCTGTGAGAGCGTGCAGACGGTTGCCGGGCCGGATGGGCGCATCATCGCGCAGACAGTGATCGGCCGGCCGGCCGGAGCCGCCAGCGACAAGATCCTCGTCGAGTTGCCAGCCGGCGTGTGGCTGTCTGACGGGGCGACCATTCGCGTCGGTGACAAGCCGGTTGTCTCGCTCGCCTTCCGTCGGTGCCTGCAATCCTGCTACGCCGACGCGGATCTCTCGAAACAGAGTCTGGATGCCCTGGCGACGGCAACCCAGCCAATCATCCTGGGTTTTTCCGACGGTCCCGGCAAGGCGATGACCCTGCCGCTGTCCGCCAAGGGCCTGCGCAACGCCTACACGGCCAGCGTAGGAAAGCAGGGAGGCTGAAGCGATATGGTGAACGACCCTTGGGACTTCCGGGATCTCCCAGAGTGATGCAGGACGCGGGCTGACCTGCTCCCCAAGTTTCCTCCACTCAGAGTGCGAGTCCCCTCATGTGATGCCCTGAATGGGCGTTGATGGCAACCGGGGCCGGGGCATGCCACGGCCCGGGTTGCGGCGACGTCCGCGTGGCGACTTCGATCGGTGTGGCGCCGCCGAGGCCGGTGTGCGGTCGGAGGTGGTTATAGTCGCTCCGCCACGCCTCCAGGACGGCACGGGCATGGGTGAGCGAGGTGAACAGAGTCTCGTTGAGGCATTCGTCGCGCAGTCGCCCATTGAACGACTCCGCGAAGGCGTTCTGGAACGGCTTGCCGGGCGCGATGTAATGCCACTCCACCCGGCGTTCCTGCGCCCAGGCGAGAATGGCCATGCTGGTGAACTCGGTGCCGTTGTCCGACACGCACACGACCGGCCAGCCGCGG
>NZ_VITH01000003.1 GCF_007827815.1 Azospirillum brasilense | reverse complement strand
CCAGTGTGGCTGATCATCCTCTCAGACCAGCTACCGATCGTCGGCTTGGTGGGCCATTACCCCACCAACTACCTAATCGGACGCGGGCCCCTCTCTCGGCGTAAACTTTCTCCGCCCAAATCTCTCTGGGGGACGTATCCGGTGTTAGCGTCCGTTTCCAGACGTTATCCCGAACCGAAAGGCAGGTTCCCACGTGTTACTCACCCGTGCGCCACTAAGGCCGAAGCCTTCGTTCGACTTGCATGTGTTAGGCATGCCGCCAGCGTTCGTTCTGAGCCAGGATCAAACTCTCAGGTTCAAGCCGAGCCCCGATCCCTAAGAACCGGACGCTCTCTTGAAAGGGTCGCCAAACGACCTCACCCAAGCTTTCGAAACTGTTCGTCTCTTACTGCTTGACCGAGATGCTCAAGCGACCCGCGATGCCAGTCCCACTCCGGAACCGGTCCGCGGCCAACGGTCAAAACCGCCGCCTGCGCATCCCTTCTCACAACACGGTATCAACGATATCCAAGATCCCGCGGCCCTCAGGAGAACCGCTGCCCGTCTCGCGCTGCGCTACCGGAGTTCGGTGCGGCGCGTCGGGGCGCTTTGTCTAGAAGATCCGAAGCGGTCTGTCAAGCCTTTGTTTTCGCGCCGGCCGACTTTACTTCGTCTCGTCTTCGGCACTTCTGCCGATCCCTTGCCGCCGTCGCGCTTCTCAGCGGCCCCGGCGTCGTGGGAGCCGGGTTATAGGCGGGTTGGATGAGACCGGCAAGAGCTTTTTTCATCGCCGTTCATTTTTCCTCGGCGGGGCCGGCCGGCCGATGGTGGAGATCGACGACGACGCGGCGACGACCAGCGGGGCGAAGCGCTCCTCCGCCTCCTGCGGGGTGAAGCGCGAGCGCGAGACGGCGATGTTGATGGCGCCGATGGGCGCGCCCGCCGGACCGACGACCGCCGCCGCGATCGACAGGTCCCCGTGGTAATACTCCTCGAAGGCGGTGGCGTAGCCGAGATCGGCGGACCGCTCGATCTTCGCCAGCAGGTCCTCCCGCTTCCAGGTGGTGTTCGGCGTGTAGGGGTGCAGGTCCATGCGGTCGATCAGAGCGATGGCCTCCTCCATCGGCATCCGTGACAGCATCGCCACCCCCGGCGCCGTGCAGTAGGCGGGCATCCGCATCCCGAGGACGACGTCGGTGTTCAGCACGTGGCGGCTCATGAAGCGCGACACGAAGACGATCTCCGTGTCGTCCAGCATGGTCAGATTGATCGTCTCCTCGGTCGTCTTGCTGAGATGCATCAGGTAGGGCATCGAGCGTTCGAGCAACCCGTTGCCGCGCAGGTAATGATGGCCAAGGTCGAGCGTCTTGACCGTCAGCTCGAACCGCTTCGTCTCCGGGTCCTTGTGCAGGTAGCCCAGCTTTTCCAGCGTGTGGGTGAAGCGCTGCGCCGCGCTTTTGTCCAACCCGACGATCGAGGCGATCTGGGTCAGGCTCATCGTCGGTCGCGCCGCGTCGAACGCGTTCAGCACGCGGAACGCCTTTTCCACGGACATCACCATCAAGGGATCGCCGGCGCGCGCGGCGCCCCCCTCCTTCACCGAGGCGTCCGCAACGGCGGTTGCGGATTCCGTGTCTGACTGTCGGGAAGACGGACGGCGCGGAGCCATGGCGATCGGTCCTGTGGTTCGTGTGCGAGAGATACCGTTGACAGGTCTAGCAAAGCAAGCCAAGCTATTCAATACCAAGTATCGTATTGCAATACGACGCGCCGCCCCGAGGGGCGTCGGAACATCCGCCTGGAACATCCGCAAGGCGCGCGAAACGCCCCGCTTACAGGAGTGGTCCCGTGTTCAAATTCATCCTCACCGAGGTCCGCGGCCCGGTCGGCATCATCACGCTGAACCGCCCGGAGATCCTGAACGCCTGGAACGCCGCGATGCGCGACGAGCTGGTCGTCGCCTTCGAGCAGTTCGAGAACCAGGACGGCGTGCGCGCGATCATCCTCACCGGGGCCGGGGACCGCGCCTTCGGCGCCGGGCAGGACCTGAACGAGACCAAAACCTTCGACGCCGACCGCGCCGAGGAGTGGGTGGCGGAGTGGGAGCGCCTCTACCACCGCATGCGCACCCTGTCGAAGCCGCTGATCATCGCGCTGAACGGCGTCGCCGCCGGCTCCGCCTTCCAGGTCGCCCTGCTCGGCGACTTCCGCATCGGCCATGCCGGCGTGCGCATGGGCCAGCCGGAGATCAACTCGGGCATCGCCAGCACCACCGGCCCGTGGATCATGAAGGAGATGATCGGTCTGGCCCGCACCATGGACCTGACGCTGTCGGGCCGCTTGATGGACGCCGAGGAGAGCCACCGCATCGGCCTGATCAACCGCATCGTCCCGCAGGACCGCGTCATGGCCGAATCGCTGGCCCTGGCCGAGGAGCTGGCCGCCAAGCCGCCGGTCGCCATGCGGCTGGACAAGCAGCGCTTCCGCGAGATGACCGAGGCCGGCTTCCGCGACGCCCTGGCCGCCGGCGTGCGCATCCAGCGCGAGGCCTACGCGTCTGGCGAACCGGCCCGGATGATGGAGGAGTTCCTCGCCAAGCGCGCCGCGAAGCGCGCGTAACCAGGGCTCACGCCCCAAACACGACTCTTCCCTGGGCGCAACGATCCGCCCACCCGCGCCGCCACGGCGGCGCTCCTCCACCGGGGCCGCAGAGACGCCCCGACCGCAGAACAGGGAGTTTCACATGAGCAAGTCCACCTTCTCCATGGGCCGCCGCAGCCTGATGAAGGGAGCCGCCGGCGTCGCGCTGGGCGCCACCCTGCCCGCCGGGCTGCTCCGCCCGGCCTTCGCCGCCACGCAGCAGATCACCGTCGCCGATCCGGGCGGCCCCTACAGCCCGGCCTTCCGCAAGGCCTTCTACGACCCGTTCGAGAAGGCCACCGGCATCAAGGTGGTCAACGTCGCCCGCGAGGCGGAGCCGACCGCCCAGTTCAAGGCCATCGTGGAGACCAAGTCCTACACCTGGGACGTCTGCACTTTGACCCTGTCGGCCCGCGACATCCTGATGACGCAGAACCTGCTGGAGCCGCTGAACTTCACCGCGGCGGACGCGCCCGGCCTGATGCCGGAGTCGCTGACCAGCCATTGGATGGGCACCGACGTCTATTCGACCATCCTCGGCTACCGCGCCGACAAGTTCGCCTCCAACGCGCCGCAGAGCTGGGCCGACTTCTGGAACGTCGAGAAGTTCCCGGGCCGCCGCTCGCTGCGCAAGAACCCGATCGACACGCTGGAGCAGGCGCTGCTGGCCGACGGCGTGCCGCTCGACAAGCTCTATCCGCTCGACGTCGACCGCGCCTTCAAGGCGCTCGACCGCATTAAGCCGCACGTCGCCGTGTGGTGGACCGGCGGCGCCCAGTCCAGCCAGCTCATCCAGAGCGGCGAGGTCGACATGATCGCCCTGTGGAACGCCCGCGCCCAGGCGGTGATCGACGGCGGCGCCCCGGTGAAGATCAACTGGAACCAGGGGCTCTACTCGATCGAGGGCTGGGGCATCCCGCGCGGCAACCCCCGCGCCGACGCCGCCCGCCAGTTCATCAAGTTCTGCGCCGACCCGTCCCGTCAGGCCGTCTTCACCGAGGTGCTGGCCTACGGTCCGACCAACCTCGAGGCCTACAAGAACATCCCGAAGGAGCGCGCCCAGGCCCTGCCCACCTTTGACGACAACCTCAAGGTGATGACCATCGCCAAGGAGGATTGGTGGGGCGCCAACCGGGCGAAGATGAACGAGCGCTTCAACGCCTGGATCCTCGGCTAAGCCCGCCTTCGGAAAGGAGACCCGCCGCCATGCTCTCACCGCTCGCACAGACGCGGACAGCGCCGGTCCAGGCCGGGGCCGCCGCCACGCCGAAGCTGCTGGTCGACGGCCTGACCAAACGGTACGGCGCCATCACGGCGCTGGAACCCACCCGCCTCGAAGTCCCGGCGGGCGAGTTCCTGACGCTGCTCGGCCCGTCGGGGTCGGGCAAGACCACGCTTCTGCAGATGATCTGCGGGCTGGTGGAGCCCAGCGGCGGGCGCATCCTGATCGACGGGCAGGACGAGACCCGGACACCCGTGCACAAGCGGGACATCGGCCTCGTCTTCCAGCATTACGCCCTGTTCCCCCACCTGACGGTGGCGGAGAACATCGGCTTTCCCCTGCGCATGCGCGGCGTCGCCCCGGCGGACCTGACGCGGCGCGTGAAGGAGGCGCTGGAGATGGTCCATCTCGGCCATCTCGCCGGGCGCTTCCCCAAGGAGCTGTCCGGCGGGCAGCAGCAGCGCGTCGCGCTCGCGCGCTGCTTCGTCTACCAGCCCTCGGTCATCCTGATGGACGAGCCGCTGGGGGCGCTCGACAAGAAGCTGCGCGAGCACATGCAGTACGAGATCAAGCGCCTGCACCGCGAGACCGGCGCCACGATCATCTACGTCACCCATGACCAGGAGGAAGCCCTGGCCATGTCGGACCGCATCTGCCTGATGAACCACGCCCGGATCGAGCAGCTCGGCACCCCGCACGACATCTACGCCCGCCCGAAGACCGCCTTCGCCGCCGATTTCATCGGCGTGTCGAACATCTTCCGCGGGCAGGTCCGGCGCGACGGCAGCGGCACACCCATGCTGGTCACCGGCAACGGCAGCTTCCGCCTGTCCGCCGACACCCCGGACCGTCCGGACGGCACGCTGGTCGTCCGTCCCGAGCAGCTCGACATCGACGGCGACGGCGACAACGAGGTGCGCGGCGAGGTGGTGGACACCGTCTATGCCGGGTCCGAGACGCGGGTTCTGGTGTCGCTCGGCGGTGAGGAGACGATCACGGTCCGGTTGCGGCGCGGCACCGCCCCGCCGCGGCTGGGCGAGGTGGTCGCGGTGCGCTGGCGCGCCGACGCCGGGGTGCTGGTGTCATGAGCGCCGCCGCCCTGAACCATGACGGGGCCTTCGCCGCGGCGCGGCGGCGGCTGCGCTTCGGCCCGCTGTGGCTGGCCGCTCCCGGCCTCGCCTTCCTGGCGATCTTCTTCCTGTTCCCGGTGTTGCGGCTGCTCAGCCTCAGCGTCCAGGACCTGGAGACCTCGGCCTGGACCGGCGACCATTACGCCCGCATCGTCGCCACGGACGTCTATTTCCGCGTCCTGATGAGCACCTTCCGCATCGCCGGGCTGACCGCCCTGTTGTCGCTCCTGTTCGGCTATCCGCTGGCCTACTGGCTGGCGCAACTGCCGGAGCGCCAGCGCGGGCTGGCGATCCTGGCGGTGATGGTGCCCTTCTGGACCAGCTATCTGGTGAAGACCTTCGCCTGGATGGTCATCCTGGGGCGCACCGGCGTCATCAACCAGATCCTCTCCGGCACCGGCATGTCGCCCCTGCCGCTGCTGCACAACGAGTTCGGCGTGATGGCCGGCATGGTCCACGCCATGCTGCCTCTGGCCGTGCTGACCATGCTGCCGGTGATGACCACCCTCGACCGCCGGCTGGTCCAGGCGGCGGAAACGCTGGGCGCGCCGCCGGCCAACGCCTTCTGGCTGGTCTATTTCCAGCTCTCGCTGCCCGGCGTGGCGGCGGCCGGGCTGCTCACCTTCATCTCCTCGCTGGGCTTCTTCATCGTGCCGGCGCTGCTCGGCGGGCCGCAGCAGACCATGCTGGCGCAGCTCATCATCTCGCAGATCCAGGAGATGCTGAACTGGGCCTTCGCCGGCGCGCTGGCCACCTTCATGCTGGTCGCGGCTCTGGTCACCTGCTGGGTCTACGACCGGCTGTTCGGCCTGTCCTCCCTGTCGGGCGAGACCTCCGGGCGCACCGGCGGCGGCCAGGGCCGCCTGCGTGGGGCCGGGATGAGCATCCTGTCGGGCCTCGCCAAGGCGTCAACGGCGCTGGGCGGACCGGTCGGGCGCGTGTTGGGGCCGAGGATGATGGACCGGCTGCTGCCGCTCTACTCCGCGGCGGTGATCGTCTTCCTGGTCGCCCCGGCGCTGGTCGTGGTGCCCATCGCCTTCACCACCTCGCCCTTCCTCGACTTTCCGCCGCCGGGCTACGGGCTGGAGTGGTTCCGCGTCTATTTCAACTCCGACCTCTGGGTGTCGGCGACGATCCGCTCCTTTGCGGTGGCCTTCGCCACGGCGATCCTTGCGACGCTGGTGGCCGGTCTGGCCGCGCTGGCGCTCGCCCGCTCCTCCTCGCGCTGGCGGGGGGCGATCTTCGCTTTCTTCCTGGCGCCGATGATCGTGCCGCGCATCGTCATCGCGGTCGGGCTGTTCTACCTGTTCGCCCAGATCGGGCTGGTCGCCACCGACCTCGGCCTGATCATCGGCCACACGGTGCTGGCTCTGCCCTTCGCCTTCGTCGCCATTTCCGCGGTGGTCAAGGGGCACGACTGGCGGCTGGATCAGGCGGCGGCGACGCTGGGGGCGAACCGCGTCAAGACGCTGATGCTGGTCACCGTCCCGCTGATCCGCGGCGGTCTGGTGGCGGCGTTCCTGTTCGCCTTCATCACCTCCTTCGACGAGCTGACCGTGGCGATCTTCGTCAGCGGCGGCGTCAAGACCACGCTGCCCAAGCAGATGTGGGACGACATGATCCTCCAGTTGAACCCGACGCTGGCCGCCGTGTCCGTCGTGGTCTTCGCGATCGTGATGGCCCTGCTGCTGATCGCGGAGTGGCTGCGCCGTCCGGCGCGCTGATCCGCAACCCCATTCGGCCGTAACCAACCGACCAAACGCATTCGAGATACGCATCATGTCCGATTTCGAAGAAGGGTTCGTCCGCCTGTTCACGCAGGCGGCCCGGACCGGGCGCGCCCGCCTGTTCGCCCGCTTCAACGGTGAGGCGCTGAGCTTCGCCACGCTCGACCGCCAGTCCGACGGCGTGGCGGCGGAGCTGCGGCGGCTGGGGCTGAAGCCCGGCGACCGCGTGGCGCTGATGCTGCGCAACAGCCCGCTGGTGCTGTCCACCCTGTTCGGCCTCGCCAAGGCCGGGCTGGTCTGGGTGCCGATCAACGCCCAGCAGCGCGGCGAGGGGCTGCGCTACATCCTGGAGCATTCGGACCCCGGCGCCATCATCGCCGAGGCCGAGTTCCTGCCGGTGATCGCCGAGACGGGCGCTGTGCCCGCCGGCACGCCGCTGATCGTCCAGGGCGACCCGGCGGCGCCGCTGCGGCTGGAAGCCCTGCTGGAGTCCGACGCCGCCTTCGAGGAGGCGCCGCCCGCCCCCGACGACACCTTCGCCATCATGTACACCTCCGGCACCACCGGGCGGCCCAAGGGCGTGCTGGTGTCGCACCGCATGATGCGGCTGGCCGGCGAGGCGGTGGCCCGCGTCTCGGCCGCCCGCGACGGCGACGTGCTGTTCGTGTGGGAGCCGCTGTACCACATCGGCGGCGCCCAGATGATCATCATGCCGCTGATCCGCAGCGTGTCGCTCGCCATGGTCGACCGTTTCAGCGCCAGCCGCTTCTGGGATCAGGTTCGGGAGTATGGGGCGACCCACATCCATTACCTGGGCGGCATCCTGCAGATCCTGCTCAAGCAGCCGGTCTCGCCGCGCGACCACGACCACCCCGTGCGCATCGCCTGGGGCGGCGGCTGCCCCAAGGAGACCTGGACGCCCTTCGAGGAGCGGTTCGGGGTGCAGATCCGCGAATGCTACGGCATGACCGAGGCGTCGAGCATCACCACCTGCAACGACGAGGGCGTCGTCGGCGCGGTCGGCCGCCCGATGCCCTGGTTCACGGTGGAATTGCTGGACGCCGCCGGCCAGCCGGTGCCGAAGGGCGAGCGGGGCGAGATCGTCGTCCGCACCGACCGTCCCGGCGCCATCTTCGCCGGTTACTTCCGCAACCCGGAGGCGACGGCCCGCGCGCTCAAGGACGGCGCCCTGCACACCGGCGACCTCGGCTCGCTCGATGAGGCCGGCACTCTGCTGTTCCACGGCCGGATGACCGACAGCGTGCGCTGCAGGGGCGAGAACGTGTCGGCCTGGGAGGTCGAGCATGTCGCGGCCACCCACCCCTCGGTCGAGGACTGCGCCATCATCGGAGTGGCCGCCGACGTCGGCGAGCAGGACATCAAGCTGTTCGTGAAGCCGAAGGCCGGGGCGACGCTCGACATCCCGTCGCTGTCCGGCTGGCTCGGAAAACAGCTCGCTCCCTATCAGAATCCGCGCTACATCGCGGTGGTCGAGGAGTTCGAGCGCACCCCCAGCCAGCGAATCATGAAGCACAAGCTGTCCCCGGCCTTAGACGGCTGCTGGGATCGGCTGGCCGGCTGACGGCGCGTCTCCCCTCCCCCCGCATGCCGCAAGGCTGCGGGGGAATTTTTTAGACCCGGCTCCTGGCGCCGCCCGCGCCGTCCCTCCCCCGATCGAGCCCGATTTATTGGAAAGCCCTGGACATGCCGCTGCACCGCTGGTTCTCGAACCGCAAGTTACTGCACAAGATCCTCGTTCCGGTTCTCGTCCTGCTGATCGTGATCGCCAGCCTCGTCTGGACCGCCCGGAGCGCGATCTCCGACCTGACGCGGTCGACCGCCCGCATCACGGAGGTCGTCGCCGACCGGCTGGGCGCGGCGATCGCGGTGCAGTCGGCGCTGGGTGACGCCATGGACACCGAGTCGAACGCCATCGTCGCCTCCTCCCGCGAGGCCATCGACGCCGCCAACGCGCAGCTCACCGCCAACATCGCCAAGGCCCTGTCGGCCATCGACACGCTGGCCGAAGCCTACGACGACCCGGCGGAGCGCGAGAGCATCCAGGCCATCAAGTCGATCGTCGGGGAATATGAGCGCGTCGCCCAGACGACCGTGCAGCTGGCCCGCGGCTTCGACACCGACGGCGCCATCCGCGTGTCCATCGACGTCGGCCGCCCGGTCCGGCAAAAGCTGACCGCGGCGCTGGGCGAGCGGGTGGAGCAGAGCATGGCCGACACGCGCGAGGCCGAGAAGCGCGCAACCGCCCTCTCGCAGCAGGTCATGACCCGGCTCTACACGGTGGCGGGCGCCGGCCTGCTGTTCGCCTTCGGCCTGCTGGGATCCATCCTGCTGTTCTTCGTCGTGCGTCCGCTGCACCGCCTGACGTCGGAGATGACCTCCATCGCCGGCGGCGACCTGACCGTCGCCATCCAGGGCACCGAACGCACGGACGAGGTCGGCCTGCTCGCCCGGGCGCTCCAGGTCTTCAAGAACAACGGGCTTGAGATGCGCCGCCTCCAGGAGGAGAGCGACGCGCAGAAGCGCCGGATGGAGGCCGAGCGCCGGACCGCCATGATGGCCCTGGCCGACCAGTTCGACGCCAACGTGCAGGGCGTGGTCCATGCCGTCTCGCAGGCCGCCCGCCAGCTCCAGAGCAACGCGCAGACGATGACCGGCGCCGCCGAGACGACGACGGAGCAGGCCTCCTCGGTCGCCGCCGCGACGGAGCAGGCGTCGGCCAACGTCGCGACGGTCGCCGCGGCGTCGGAGCAGTTGGGCAGCTCCATCGGGGAGATCGGCCGTCAGGTCAACGGCGCCGCGACGGTCGCCCGCGACGCGGTGGTCGAGGGCGAACGGACCAACGCCCTGGTCGAGCGGCTGGCCACCGCCGCCCAGAAGATCGGTGACGTCGTCAACCTGATCCAGAACATCGCCTCGCAGACCAACCTGCTGGCGCTGAACGCCACCATCGAGGCGGCGCGCGCTGGCGAGGCCGGCAAGGGCTTCACCGTCGTCGCCCACGAGGTGAAGGCGCTGGCCACCCAGACCTCCCAGGCGACCGAGGAGATCGCCAGCCAGATCACCGAGATCCAGTCGATCACCGAAGGCACCGTGACGGCCATCCGCAACATCGCCCGGACCATCTCCGACGTGGACGCCATCGCCGGGGCCATCGCCGCCGCCGTGGAGGAGCAGACCGCCGCCACCCACGAGATCGGCCGCAACATCCAGCAGGCCGCCCAGGGCACCCGGCTGGTCTCGGGCAACATCGGCGGCGTCAGCCAGTCGGCCACCGACGTGCGCGAGGCCGCCGCGGAGGTGCTGGATGCGGCGAACAGCCTGTCCCGCGACTCCGACCTGCTGCGCGACGAGATCCAGGGCTTCATCTCCCGAGTCCGCGCCGGCTGACACCTTTGCACGAGCGTGACCCCCGCGTGACCATTTTCGCGTCGCGCGGGGGCGGCGCCCCCAACGGCCGAATTCGTGGTAGGATGGCGCTCCACAGTCGGAAGCCTTTGGAAACCATGCCGAGCCTGTCCAGCGGCCTCAACGCCCTCATCGACACGGTCCTGCGCAGCCACCCGTCGCTGCGGGTGCTGCCGGTGTCCCACTACACCCGCGACCAGGCCGCCGCCTACGCCGCCGCCAACGGCCGGGCCATCGCCCACGCCGTCGACGAGCGGGGGCGGCAGTCGCTCCTGGTCGCCCTGTCCGGGCTGGATTACGTCAGCGTCTGCGATCTCGACCACGACCTGACGGTGCCCGCCGAACAGCCGGTGTCGCTGATCGTGCCCGAGCTGCGCGGCGGGCTGCTCGCCCGCTTCACCCCACGCACCGCCGGGGACGTGTGCCGGATCGTCGAGGCCGTCTGCCCCTGATCCGTTGAAAGGACACTGGCGTCGAGCCCCCCACCCAACCCTCCCCCGCGGCGCGGGGGAGGGCATCGGGACCTCAGTCCGGCTGCATGCTGCCCTTCTGCTGGTAGCGCAGGTGCCAGGAGAAGGCCTCCTCCAGCAGGTGCGGCGTGTGGCCGCCGCGCTGCAGCGCCCGGCGGTGATAGTCCAGCGCCAGCTCGCGGTAGCTGGGGTGGACGCAGTTGCGGATGATCGTCTCCGCCCGCTCGCGCGGGGCGAGGCCGCGCAGGTCGGCCAGACCGGTCTCGGTCACCAGGACATCGACGTCATGCTCGTTGTGGTCGGTGTGGGTGACCATCGGCACGACGCTGGAAATCCTCCCGTCCTTGGCCAGCGACTTGGTGACGAAGATGGCGAGATGGGCGTTGCGCGCGAAGTCGCCGGAGCCGCCGATGCCGTTCATCATCTGCGTGCCGTTGACGTGGGTCGAGTTCACGTTGCCGTAGATGTCGCACTCCAGCGCCGTGTTGATGCCGATCACGCCCAGCCGGCGAATGACCTCCGGGTGGTTGGAGATTTCCTGCGGGCGCAGCAGAAGCCGGCCCTTGTAGCTGCCGATCCTCGGCAGGACCTCCGCGTACTTTCCGGCGCTCAGCGTGATGGAGGAGCCCGAGGCGAAGGTCAGCTTGCCGGCGTCGAACAGGTCGAAGGTGCTGTCCTGCAGGACCTCGCTGTACATGGTCAGGTCGTGGAACGGGCTGTCGATCATGCCGTGCAGCACGGCGTTGGCGATGGTCCCGATCCCGGCCTGGAGCGGGTTCAGCGAGCGGCCCAGCCGGCCCTGCCGCACCTCGCGGTCGAGAAACTCGATCAGGTGCCCGGCGATGTCACGGGTCTCGGCGTCCGGCGGCAGGATGGTGGCGCTGCTGTCCTGCTTGCGGGTCACCACGATGGCCGCGATCTTCGACGGGTCGATGGGGATGCAGGGCAGGCCGGCGCGGCTCTCCGCGGTCACCACCGGGATCGGCTCGCGGAAGGGGCGGCGCGTCGGGATGTAGACGTCGTGCATCCCCTCCAGGTCGAGCGGCTGGGTCAGGTTCAGCTCGACGATGATCTTCTCGGCCAGGATGGCGAAGGTCGCCGAGTTGCCGATGGAGGTGGTGGGAACGATCCCGCCCGTCTCGGTGATCGCGCAGGCCTCGATCACCGCCACGTCCACCGGCCCCATCTGGCGGGAGCGCAGAAGCTCCACCGTCTCCGACAGGTGCTGGTCGACGAACATCACCTCGCCGCGGTTGATCGCCTTGCGCAGCACCGGGTCGGCCTGGAACGGCAGGCGGCGGGCCAGCACCCCGGCCTCCGTCAGGATGCGGTCCACGTCGTTGCCGAGCGAGGCGCCGGTCATCAGCGTGACCTTCAGCCGCTCCGTCGCGGCGCGCTCGGCCAGCGCCAGCGGCACCGCCTTGGCATCCCCGGCGCGGGTGAAGCCGCTCATGCCGATGGTCATGCCGTCGCGGATCAGCAGGGCCGCCTCTTCCGGCGTTACCACCTTCCCCCACAGGGACTTCAGGCGAATACGATCGCGGTACATGGTTATCCTTTGCACGTTCTCGGGCGTTTGTTGCCGGTTGAAATTGTTCGGCAGACGATTCACTCATTCTTTTCTTTGAGGTCCGTCATAGGCCCGGCTTTCGCAGCGCTGCAATTGCCGGTCGGTCATATCAGGGTGTCCTAATGGGCATGAATGGCGGCCTTGCGCCGTCGCCCCTCAAACGCCCGGTTGTGCCCCGGCACCGCCCTGGGGCATATGGATGGGCTTCCGCCGTGACCCGTGTCCGGCCAATGGAAAAGCCTGCCAGGGAGCCCCGCCGATGCGCTTCTCCTCCCTCACCGACCGCATCCGCGGCGACCGCGTCGCGGCCTGGGACATCCATTTTGCCGCCTGGACCGCCAAGGGCCGCGGCGAGGACGTCATCGTGCTGAGCGTCGGCGACCCCGACTTCGACACGCCCGCCCCGGTGCGCGACGCCGCCATCGCCGCCCTGCACGCCGGCGACACCCACTACACCCCGATCCCCGGCCGTCCGGAGCTGCGCGCCGCGCTGGCCCGCGACGTTGCCCGCCGCACCGGCCTGCCGGTCGAGCCGGAGAACGTCATCGTCTGCGCCGGGGCGCAGAACGGCCTGTTCAACGCCACCCTCTGCCTCGTCGAGGCGGGGGACGAGGTGCTGGTGCCCGAGCCGATGTACCTGACCTACGAGGCCTGCGTCCGCGCGTCGGGCGCCACGCTGGTTCCGGTGGCCCCGGACGCCGCCACGCTGCGGCTGGACCCGGCGGCGCTGGCCGCCGCGGTGACCCCGCGCACCCGCGCCATCTTCCTGGCGACCCCCGCCAACCCCACCGGCATCGTGATGTCGCCAGAGGAGTTGGAGGCGGTGGCCGACCTCGCCCGGCGCCACGACCTGTGGGTGGTCGCCGACGAGGTCTATGCCAGCCTGACCTTCGACCGGCCGCACGTCAGCATCGCCACCCTGCCCGGCATGGCGGAGCGCACGGTGACCATCAACAGCCTGTCCAAGTCGCACGCCATGACCGGCTGGCGCGCCGGCTGGGTGGTCGCCCCGGCGCCGCTGGTCGCCCATATGGGCACGCTGGCGCTGTGCATGCTCTACGGCCTGCCGGGCTTCGTGCAGCAGGCGGCTCTGGTCGCCGTCGAGCAGGGCGACGAGGCGGTGGCGGCGATGCGCGAGGGCTACCGCCGCCGCCGCGACATCGCGCTGGAGGCGCTCGGCTCGGTTCCCGGCCTGCGCTGCCTGAAGCCGGAGGCCGGCATGTTCATGCTGGTGGACGTGCGCGGCACCGGCCTGCCGACCATGGAGTTCGCGTGGCGGCTGTTCCGCGAGACCGGTGTGTCGGTCCTCGACGCCGGGGCCTTCGGCCCGGCGGCGGCGGGCTGCGTCCGCCTGTCCTTCGCGGTCGGCGAGGCGGAGCTGGCGGAGGCCTGCCTCCGCATTGCCGCCTTCGTGACGGGGCTCGGACCGGCGGCGTGACGCCGTCCCGCCGCGCTCACCCGCGCGGCAGGTAGCCGAGCTGGTGCGAGATCGCGTCCGCCGTCTCCACCACCTTGGTCCGCAGATGGTCGAGCGTGGCGGGTTGGTCCATCACGGCGCTGGGGCCGGACAGGTTGATGGCGGCGATGACCTCGCCCCGGTGGTCGCGGATGGCCGCCGCGATGGCGACTATCCCCGACACGAAGGAGGAGCGGTTCATCGTCCAGCCGCGCTTGCGGTCCTCCGCCACCTCCTGGATCAGCGAGGTCAGCGTGACCGCCGTGGTGTCGCTGTAACGGTCCAGCCGCACGCCGGTGTAGAGCTGCGCGATGGCTTCGTCGGAAAGGCCGCTCAGCAGCATCCGGCCCATCGCGGTGGCGTGGGCCGGCAGGCGGTAGCCGACCGCGATGTTGCTGGACAGCGTCATGTGCGAGTGCGCGCGGTAGACGTAGACGATCTCCGTCCCGTCGCGCACCGCCATGTGGGCGGAGATCTGCGTGCTGTCGCGCAGCCCGTCGATGTAGGGGATCGCCACCTCGATCCCGTCCAGCCCCGACAGGTAATGGTAGCCGAGTTGCATCGACCGCGGCGCCAAGCGGTAGGACTTGCCGTCCCCCATCCGCCCGATGTAGCCGAGATGCTCCAGCGTGAAGACCAGCCGGTAGGCCGAGGCCCGCCCGATCCCCAACGCCTTGGCGATGTCGGTCAGGGACAGGGTCCGGCGCTGCGGCGTGAACAGCTCCAGGATGGCCAGCCCGCGCTGCAGCGCCGGGGCGATGTAGGTGTTCGGATCGGTCTCGCTCATCTGTCCCGGCGCAACCCCTCGATGGCGCGCCGGTAGGCGGCCCGGATGGCGTCCTCCCGGACGTGGCGGCCCTCGCGCACCACGGTCCGCCCCGCCGCGACCACGTCGCGCACGGCGTGCCCGTCGCTGGCGAAGACATAGGCATCCAGAAGGCTGTCGTCGGTCCGAGAAAGCAGTTTCGGGTTGTCGGCGTCAAGCACCACGAGGTCGGCGGGCTGGCCCACCTGAATCCCGCCGCCGGCGACCGGCTGGCCCAGCGCCTGCGCGCCGCCGGCAACCGCCGCCCGGTAGAGGCCGCCGCCGATGGACGGGCAATCCCCGATGCGCAGCACGTTGCGCCGCCGCTGCACCAGCCGCTGGCCGTATTCCAGCAGGCGCAGTTCCTCCGCCGCCGACACGCTGATGTGGCTGTCCGACCCGACGCCGAACCGCCCGCCCTGCGCCAGAAAGGGGATGGCGGGGAACAGCCCGTCGCCCAGATTGGCCTCGGTCGTCAGGCAGAGTCCGGCCACCGCGCCGCTCGCCGCCATGCCGTCGACTTCGGCCGGGGTCACATGCGTGGCATGGACGAGGCACCAGCGCGGCCCGACCGGGGCGTTCTCCAGCAGCCATTCCACCGGGCGCTTGCCGCTCCAGGCGACGCAGTCGTCCACCTCCGCCGTCTGCTCGGCGATGTGGATGTGGATGGGCGCGCCGGGGTCGAGCGCGTCGAGGCCGGCCAGCGCGTCGCGCATCTCCTCCGGCGTCACCGCGCGCAGCGAATGCAGGGCGAGACCGGTGCGGCGGCCGGCCCGCTCCGTGCCCATGGCCTTCTGCATGGCGGAGACGATGGACAGCAGCCCGTCCACGTCGTTGATGAAGCGCTTCTGCCCGTCGGACGGCGGCTTGCCGCCGAAGCCGCTGTGGGCGTAGAGCACCGGCAGGTGGGTCAGGCCGATCCCGGCCGTGTCGGCGGCGGCCAGAATGCGGCGCGACATCTCCGCCCGGTCGGCGTAGGGGCGCCCGTCGGCACCGTGGTGCAGGTAGTGGAACTCCGCGACCGCCGTGTATCCCTGCTTCGCCATCTCCATGTAGAGCAGCGCCGCGACGGCCTCCGCCGCTTCCGGCGTCATGCGGCGGACGAAGCCGTACATGGCGTCGCGCCACGTCCAGAAGCTGTCCTCCGACGCACCGGCGTATTCGGTCAGCCCGGCCATGGCGCGCTGGAAGGCGTGGCTGTGCAGGTTGGGCATGCCGGGGATCACCGGCCCGGCGGCCTGCGGGAGGCCGTTCGCCTCCGCGTCCCGCTCGACCGCGATCAGCGTGCCCCGCGCGTCGAAACGCAGCGCCACGTTGGAGGCCCAACCCTCGGGCAGCAGCGCCCGTCCGCAGAAAAGCCCGTTCACGCTGTCCATCGCCGCCTCCGTCACGCCCGCTCCTCCGCCCAATCGGCCATCGCTCCGATGAAGTGCCGGAGATGCGGACGAATCCGCTCGGCGCGCGCCTCGTCGAAGGCGAAGGGCGCATCCTCCTCCATGTAGGTCACCTGCGCCATCTCGAGCTGCACGGCGTGCCAGCCCTCGGACGGGCGCCCGAAATGCCGGGTGATGTGGCCACCCTTGAAACGCCCGTTGAGAACGTGGGTGAAGCCATCGGCTCCGGCATCCGCGCCGACCGCGACCAGTCGCTCGCTCAGCACCGGATCGGCGCTGCGCCCGTCGTTGGTCCCGATGTTCAGGTCGGGCAAACGCCCCTCGAACAGCCGCGGCACGACGGAGCGGATGGAATGGGCGTCGAACAGCACCGCCCGCCCGAAGCGGTCGCGCAGCCGGGTCATCTCCGCGGTGATGGCGTCGTGGTAGGGCGTCCAGTAGCGGGTGACCCGCTCGGCCACCTCCGCCGCGTCCGGTTCGGCGCCCGGCCGGTACAGCGGCGCCCCGTCGAACAGGGTGGTCGGGCACAGGCCCGTGGTGGCGCCGCTGTAGAGCGGCGTGTCGTTGCTGGGGCGGTTCAGATCGACGACGTAGCGCGAGAAGCGCGCCTGGATCACCCCGACTCCGAGATCCTCCAGGAAGTCGTAGAGACGCGGCAGGTGCCAGTCCGTGTCGGGCAGGCCCTGCGCCTCCGGCACCAGCCGGCCGATGAATCCGTCCGGCAGCGCCGTGCCGACATGGGGCAGGCTGACCAGCACCGGACGGCGCGCGGCGCGAAACCCGAAAACGTCCATATCCTCTCTCCCGTGCGACATGTGTTTTGTCAGCAAAACTTTTTGCGTCCCTGTTCGGTCGCCCCCGGCTTCCGCGACGTTCGCGTTACGTGGTCGCAACACCAGCGTTGCTATGGGGCGTCCGTCATGCTCCAGTATGACAAACGGCGTTGACGCGGCTGTTTTCCCTGGGCAACATATGTTTTATAGGCAAAACACGGCGCTGCCAAGCCGCTCGCTGCGCAAGGGGGTTCCCCGGCGTCCGAAACTGGCAACGCAGGCGCAACGAACAGGGAAATTCCGACCCATGAAGTCCTTTGGCAAGTTTCTCGCCGCCGCCTCCTTCGCCGCCGCCGCGGTCGTCACGATGGTCGGCGCCGGGTCCGTCCCGGCCCGCGCCGAGGACGCGGTGATCGCCTCGATCAAGCAGAACGGCACCTTCCGCGTCGGTGTGGACGCCACCTTCGCGCCCTTCGAATTCTCGCAGGACGGCAAGAAGACCGGCTTCGACATCGAGCTGGTCGAGGCCATCGCCAAGGAGCTGGGCGCCACCAAGGGCGTCGAGTGGGTGGACATCGACTTCAAGGGCCTGATCCCCGGCCTGATGGCGAACCGCTTCGACATGATCGCCTCGGCCATGTACATCACCGAGGAGCGCCGCAAGGTCGTCGCCTTTTCCGACACCTACTATCCGGGTGGCCTCGTCATCATGGTCAAGGCGAACAACACCGCCGTGAAGGGCCCGGCCGACCTCGAAGGCAAGACCGCCGCCGTGCAGATCGGCACCAAGTCGGTCGTCCATCTGAAGGAGCATTTCCCGAAGACGAAGATCGTCGAGGTCGAAACCAACGCCGAGATGTTCGGGCAGGTCGAGACTGGCCGCACCGACGTCGCGGTGACCGGCAAGCCCGCCGCCAAGCTCTACGCCCAGACGCACCCGACCGTGAAGGTGCTGGACGACCAGCTCACCACCGAGGATTACGGCTTCGCCATGCGCAAGGACAACACCGAGCTGGTGACCAAGGTGAACGCCGCCATCACCAAGCTGAAGGCTGACGGCACCTACCAGAAGCTCATCGACAAGTGGTTCGAAGCCAAGAAGTGATCAATATCCTTGTGAACGGAGGACCCCTCCCGTGACGCTCGACTTCGCCCCCGTCTGGGGAGGGTTGCCGGAGCTGCTGAAGGGCACCGTGGTCACCATCGAGGTGACCGCGGCGGCCTTCCTGCTCAGCGCCGTGCTCGGCCTGCTCGTCGGCATCATCCGCCTCAACCCGGCGCGGCGCGTGCTGTACGGCATCGCGTCGGCCTATGTCGCCTTCATCCGCGGCACGCCGCTGCTGGTGCAGCTGTTCCTGCTGTTCTTCGGGCTGCCGCAGTTCGGCATCCTGCTGCCGGCGTGGCTGTGCGGCGTGATCGGGCTCGGCATCTACAGCGGCTCCTACGTGTCGGAGGTGGTGCGCGGCGCCATCCAGTCGATCGACCGCGGCCAGATGGAGGCCGCCCGCTCGCTCGGCATGTCCTACCGCGAGGCGATGTGGGAGGTGGTCCTGCCGCAGGCCTTCCGCCGCATGCTGCCGCCGCTGGGCAACGAGACCATCGCGCTCATCAAGAACTCGGCATTGGTGTCGCTGCTGACCATCGACGACGTGATGCGCGAGGGGCAGCGCATCATCTCCACCAGCTTCCGCGCGCTGGAGGTCTACATCGCGGTGGCGCTGATCTATTTCATCCTGACCAACGCGGCCACCTGGATCCTGCGCCAGATCGAAAAGCGCATGACCGTGGAAAGAGGGTAAGCCGGTGATCGAGATCCGCAACGTCTACAAGAGCTTCGGCAGCACCGAGGTGCTGAAGGACGTCAGCCTGACCGTGCCGCCGTCGCGCACCACCGTGGTCATCGGCCCGTCCGGGTCGGGCAAGAGCACGCTGCTGCGCTGCTGCAACTGCCTGGAGACCGCCGACCGCGGCGAGATCCGCATCAACCACCGCACCATCATCGCCGACGGCAAGCCGCTGCCCGACAAGGAGCTGAACGCGCTCCGCGCCGAGACCGGCATGGTCTTCCAGTCCTTCAACCTGTTCCCGCACATGACCACGGTGGAGAACGTCATGCGCGCCCCCGTCGTGGTGCGCGGCATGGCCAAAGCCGAGGCGCGGGAGCTGGCCATGGAGCTGCTGCGCAAGGTCGGGCTGGGCGACAAGGCCGACGTCTATCCGTCCACCCTGTCGGGCGGGCAGAAGCAACGCGCCGCCATCGCCCGCGCGCTCGCCATGAAGCCGAAGGTGATGCTGTTCGACGAGCCGACCTCCGCCCTCGACCCCGAGCTGGTCGGCGAGGTGCTGCAGGTCATGAAGACGCTGGCCGAGGAAGGCATGACCATGATGGTGGTGACCCACGAGATGGGCTTCGCCCGCGAGGTCGCCGACACCGTGGTCGTCATGGCCGACGGGCGCATCGTCGAGTCCGGTTCGCCGGAGCAGATCTTCACCAACCCGACCCAGGAGCGCACCCGCGGCTTCCTGCGCGCGCTGGTGGACGGCCACCTGGCCGGCGCCCGCCCGCAGCCGCCGGCCGACGACCCGCTGGACACCCTGCCCGGCAACCACTGACGCCCCGTCCATCTTGCTCCACACCCAACGGGCGCCCGCCTCGCCGCTCATGGTGCTGGCCGCGCTGATCCTCGGCGTCTGCGTCATCCAGGTCGCCAACGGCATCCTGCAGATCCTGCTGCCGCTCCGCCTCGCCGAGGCGGCGGCCCCGCCGCTGGTCGTCGGGGCGGTGGCCTCGGCCTATTCGGTCGGCTTCGTGCTGGGCTGCTGGGCCGCCCCCTGGATGATCCGCCGGGTGGGCGGGGTGTGGTCCTTCGCCGCCTTCGGGCTGCTCGCCGCCGCCGCCACGCTGCTGCTGAACCTGCTGCCCGACGCCCAGGCCTGGGTCGGGCTGCGGCTGCTGATGGGGGTGTCCTACGTCGGGATGCTCACCGTCGCGGAAAGCGGTCTGGCCGCCCTATCGCCGCCGGGGTCGCGGGGCAGCGTCTTCTCCCTCTACATGATCGCCTGCAAGGTGGCGGTGATCGGCGGCCAGATGCTGCTCGCCAGCCCGAACCTGTCGGCCCTGTGGCTGACCGTCCTGGCGGCGGGCTGCTACGGCCTGTCGCTGGTTCCGGTGGCTGTGATCCGCCCGCCGGCCAGCGCCGCGCCGAAGGGGCCGGCGCCCTCGCCCTGGCAGTATGTGCGGCGGGCGCCGGTGGCCTTCGCCGGCTGCCTGATGGTCGGGCTGTGCAACACCGCGGTCACCGGCATCGGCCCGGCCTGGCTCGCCGGGCTGGCCCTGCCCGCCGCCGGGGTCGCGCTGATCATGTCGGGCATCCAGGTGGGCAGCGTGGTGCTGCAATGGCCGATCGGCCGGTTTTCCGACCGGCACGACCGGCGGCTGGTGATCTTCGCGGTGTCCGCGGTGGCGACGGTCGCCGCCTTCCTGATCGCCGCCTTCGCCAACCCGCCCGGCGGGGCGGCGCCGCAGACCGTCCTGCTCGGCCTGTTCACCCTGTGGGGCAGCGCGGCGCTGTCGCTCTACGCGATCTGCGTGGCCCACGCCAACGACCATGTGACGGTGGAGGAGACGGTTCCGCTGGCCAGCGCGCTGCTGCTCGCCTGGGCGTTGGGCGCCGCCCTCGGCCCGCTGCTGGCGACGGCGGCCATGGAGTTGTTCGGGCATGACGCGCTGTTCGTCTATGTCGGGGTGGTGTCGGGCGGGCTGACCCTGTTCGCCGGCCTGCGCCGCCTCATCAGCGGCCCTTTCCGGGCGGAGCCGTAAGGCTTGGCCGCGGGCAGCCGGGCGGGCTACTGTGTCCCGCCCAGCAGCCCCCTCCCCCGCGCTCCATGCCCAGCACCACCGACACCCCGACCGACGAGCAGTTCCGGGCGATCCAGGCCATCGACGCCTGGTACGCCGACCCCGCGGCCCCCCAGATGTTCTGGCTGGCCGGCGAGGCTGGGACCGGCAAGACCAAGACCACCGTCTTCGCGCTGGACCACCTCCAGGACCGCCGCAACCTGGAGAATTTCGTGGTCGGCGCGCCCACCGGCAAGGCCGCGCAGGTGCTGCGCCGCAAGGGCATCGACCGGGCGGCGACGCTGCATTCGCTGATCTACGCGCCGCGGCAGGACGACGACACCGGCGAGCTGTTCTTCGCCCGCAAGTCGGAGGGCAAGTTCGCCGAGGCCGACTTGATCGTCTGCGACGAGGGCTCGATGGTCGGGGACGACGTGGCGGGCGATCTGCTGCGCTCCGGCAAGAAGATCCTGATGATCGCCGACGACTACCAGCTCCCCCCGGTGACCGGCCAGGGCACGCTGACCAAGGGCGAGCCGGATTTCCGGCTGGTCGAGCCGCACCGCACGGCGCGGGAGAGCCCGGTGATCCGGCTCGCCCATCTGCTGCGTCGGCAGGAGCTGCCGCGCCGTTTCGGCACCGCCGGGAACGCCCATGTGCTGCCGCTGAACCGGGTGACCGAGCCGCTGGCCCTGCGGGTGGACACCCAGACCATCTGCGGCACCCACCGTGTGCGCACCGACTTCACCCGGCGCATCCGCACCCGCCACGGCTTCGACACGGTGATGCCCCAGGCCGGCGAGCGGGTGATCTGCCGCCGCAACGACCGCGAGGAGGGGCTGTTCAACGGCATGATCGGCACGCTGACCCGCCCGGCGGCCGAGGGGCGGGGCCGCCAGGACGGGCTGTGGTCGCTCGGCGTCCATATGGAGGACGAGGTGAAACCCCGCAGCAAGCTGATGGTCCACCCCTGGATGTTCCAGGCCCACTACAGCGGCGAGACCAAGGCACCGCGGGTGGAGCGCGACGTGCAGCAGTTCGATTGGGCCTGGATGATCACCTGCCATTCCGCCCAGGGGTCGGAGTTCCCATCGGTCACCGTGCTCGACGACTCGGCCGCCTTCCGCGAGCACAAGTGGCGCTGGCTCTACACCGCCGTCACCCGCTCGCAGGACGAGCTGTTCCTGCTGCTGCGCAACGCCGACCTCGGCGGGAACTGGCGGATGCCGGAACTCGACGGCGTTGCGGGGTGACAGCCCCTGGGGCGGGCAAGGGACATGGTGACGCGTCAGAGCAGATGGGCCTGGGTCAGCACCTCGTTGCCGCCGCGCCAGATCATGTCGAGCGCCACATAGGTGATGATGGCGAGGCCGATCCAGCCGATCCAGCGGTGCTTGTGCAGGATGTGGGCGATCACGTTGGCCGCGGCGCCCATCAGGATGACCGACAGCAGCAGGCCGAGGACCAGGACCGTCGGATGGTCCTTGGCCGCACCGGCCACCGCCAGCACATTGTCCAGTGACATCGACACGTCGGCCACCACGATATGCCAGACCGCCGCGCCGAAGGTGGTCGTCGCCACCGCCGCACCGACCGCGGCGTCCCCGGAGCCGGAGCCGGTTGCGGCCAGCGCCTCGTCGGGTGTTACCTCATCCGCCCCTCCGGAGCGCAGCTCGCGGAACATCTTCCAGCAGACCCACAGCAGCAGCACGCCGCCGGCCAGGGTCAGCCCGATGATGGCAAGAAGCTGGGTGGTGATCAGGGCGAAGAAGATGCGCAGGATGATGGCGGCACCGATGCCCCAGACGATTACCTTGCGGCGCTGCTCCACGGGAACGGCGGCGGCGGCCATGCCGACCACGATGGCGTTGTCGCCGGCGAGAACGAGGTCGATGGCGACCACCTGCCCGAGGGCGGTGAGCTGCGACCAGAGATCGACGCTTTCCATATGAAAATCTCTTCGAAAGCTGCGGTTGGGTTCAATGGCGGTGTGCGGTCATCTTTTTTGTTGGGGCATTCGCCAGGAACAGCGGCCCTGGGGGTTCTGTCGCACGAATCCAACCACGGCGCAGCAGGTTTGGCGTGCAGCGGTGGGTTGCAATGGAGGTGAGGGCGGGATCAGTCCGGCGCGCGCAGCCGGTAGCCGACCCCGGTCTCGGTCAGGATGTGCGAGGGGCGCTCCGGCTCCGCCTCGATCTTCTGGCGGAGCTGGCGGATGTAGATGCGCAGATACTGCACGTCGGTGTCCGCCCCCCAGACCTCCTTCAGGATGAAGCGGTGGGTCAGCACCTTGCCGGCATGGGCGACCAGCAGGCGCAGCAGGTCGTATTCGCGGGGCGACAGCTTCACCTCGGCGCCGCGGACGGTCACGATCCGCCGCACCAGATCGACGGCGAGGTCGCCGCTGCGGAACAGCGGGCGCTCCCCCTGCTGCTGCAGGCGGTGGCGCAGCGCGGCGCGGATGCGGGCGAGAAGCTCGTCCATGCCGAAGGGCTTGGTCACATAGTCGTCGGCGCCGAGGTCCAGAGCCTCCACCTTTCCCGCCTCGTCGGCGCGGCTGGACAGCACGATGATCGGGGCGGCCACACCGTCGGCGCGCAGGCGGCGGATCACCTCCAGCCCGCCGATCCCCGGCAGGCCGAGGTCGAGCACCAGCAGGTCCGGCGGGCGCCGCCGCATCGCCTCCAGTGCGCCCGCCCCGTCCTCCGCCTCGGCGATGTCGTAGCCCTGGGCGGACAGGGTGGTGCGCAGGAAGCGGCGGATCGGCGGCTCGTCGTCCACCACCAGGACGCGCAGCGGCAGGGTGTCCGACCTCATGGCGTCCCCTCTTCCTCAAGGCCGGGCCCCTCAAGATCGGGCAGGGCGGCGGCGGCGGGCATGGTCAGGGTGAAGACGGCGCCGGAGCGGTCCTTGCGGTTGCCGGCGGCGATGGTGCCGCCCATCGCCTCGACGAAGCCGCGGCAGATCGCCAGCCCCAGCCCGGTCCCGGCGCGCTGCCGGTCCTGGGCCTGGACGCGGTAGAACTTGTCGAAGATGCGCTCGACATCCGCCGCCGGGATGCCGTCGCCCTCGTCCCGCACCTCGATGCGCACCCGACCGTCCTCCCGCGACGCCCCGACCTCGATCCGCGAGCCTGTTGGCGCGTATTTGGCCGCGTTGTCCAGCAGATTGAAGAGAACCTGTTCGAACAGCACGTCGTCCGCCTCCAGCATCGGCAGGTCGGCGGCCAGATCGACGTCCACCCGGTGCCCGGCCAGGATGCGCCCCGCCCGCCCCAGCGCGCTGCCCACCGTCTCGGCCAGATCGACCGGGCCGGTGCGCGGACGGATCGCTCCCGATTCCAGGCGCGTCATGTCCAGCAGGTTGGCGATGAAGCGGTTCAGCCGCTCCGCCTCCTCCTGGATGGTGGCGGCGAGGTCGCGGCGCGACGCCTCGTCCATCCCGGCGCCGTAGGCGGTCAGGCTGGTCGCCGATCCCAGGATGGAGGCCAGCGGCGTCCGCAGGTCGTGGGAGATCGAGGTGAGCAGGGCCGAGCGCAGCCGCTCCGTCTCGGCGGCCAGTCGGGCGCGGTCCACATCCTCCGCCAGGGTGACGCGCTCGATGGCGAGAGCGGCCTGATCGGTCAGCGCGTCGAGCAGCCGGCGCTGGTCGGGGGTCAGCAGGGCGCCGGGCTTGCCGGTGCGGGCGGTGTCGGTGTCGATGCCGACCACCCCGACCGGGCCGCGCCCGGTGCGCAGGGGAAGGAACAGCCACTTGGCGCCGGGCAGCGTGTCCGAGCCGCGCCCGGCCGGCCGGTTGTTCTCCCAGGCCCAGACGGCGGCGGCGAGGTCGGCCTCGCGCAGCTCGTCCTCCGGCGGGTAGCCGGCGCGGACGGACACGGTGCCGCCGTCGGGCAGCAGCAGGACCACATGCACCTTCAGCATCGCCGCGATCTGGTGGGCGGTCGCCCACAGCAGATCGTCCATGGTGACCACGCCGGCCAGCTTGCGGCTGAAGCCGTAGAGGTCCTCGGTCGTCTTGGCGCGCAGCCGGGCGGTGACGGCCTGGGCGCGCACGCGGGCGGTCAGGTTGCTGGCGATCACCGCGACCACCGCGAAGAAGAACAGCGCGACGATGTTCTCCGGATCGGCGATGGAAAAGGTGTAGAGCGGGTTCAGGAAGAAGTAGTTGAAGGCCAGGATGCTGGCGACGCAGGCGTAGAGCGACGGCCCCAGCCCGCCGGCCACCGCGCTGGCCAGCACCGCCGTCAGGAAGACCAGCGCGACGTTGCTGACGTCGAGCACCTGCTGAAGCACCTCCCCGACGCCCAACGCCAGCGCGACGTAGCCGGTGGCGGCGGCATAGGGCCAGCCGGACAGCGCCGGGCGCCGGGGGGCCGCGGTGCGCACGGTCTTGGGCGGGATCGGCTCCTCGGCGTCGTCGGCGATGACGTGCACGCTGATGCCGCCGGCCTGCCGGATCAAGGTGAAGGCGATCGAGCTGCGCAGCAGCTCCGCCCAGGGGCCGCGGTGGGACTTGGCGATGACGATGTGGGCGACGTTGTTGGTCCGCGCATACTCGACCACCGTGCCGGCGACATCGCCGCCGGGGATGGTCACCGCCTCGCCGCCCAGCTTTTCGACCAGCCGCAGCGCGTCGGCGATGCGGTCGCGCTCGGCCTCGCTCAGGCGCAGGCTGCGCGGAGTCTCGACATGCAGCGCGGTCCAGTGGGCGCGCAGCCGCTCGGCCTGACGGCGGGCGTAACGGACGACGGCGGCGCAGGCCGGGTCCTCGTTCACGCAGACCAGCAGCCGCTCCCCCGCCGCCCAGGGACCGGCGATGGCGTGGGCCTGCATGTGGGTGAGAAGCTGGTCGTCCACCCGCTGGGCGGTGCGGCGCAACGCCAGCTCGCGCAGCGCCGTCAGGTTGCCGGGGGAGAAATAGTGGCGGATCGCCCGCTCGGC
Source organism: Azospirillum brasilense (assembly GCF_007827815.1). Lineage (GTDB taxonomy): Bacteria > Pseudomonadota > Alphaproteobacteria > Azospirillales > Azospirillaceae > Azospirillum > Azospirillum brasilense_C. Next base: position 501,886 of record NZ_VITH01000003.1, on the reverse strand, counting down.
GGTGCGCGGGACATAGACCTTGCCGTCCTTCAACCGCTGGATCAGGTCGTCCGGCGTGATGTCGATGACCTCGATGTCGTCGGCGCGGTCGAGGATCGAGTCCGGCACCGTCTCGCGCACGCGGACGCGGGTGATCCGGGCGACGACGTCGTTCAGGCTCTCCACATGCTGGATGTTCATCGTCGTGTAGACGTCGATCCCGGCGGCGAGGATCTCCTCCACGTCGAGGTAGCGCTTGGCGTGCCGGCTGCCGGGGGCGTTCGTGTGGGCCAGCTCGTCCACCAGCACGATGGCCGGGCGGCGGGCGAGGATGGCGTCGAGGTCCATCTCGTCGAGCCGGCGGCCCTTGTACTCGACCTTGCGGCGGGGAATGACCTCCAGCCCGGCGATCAGCGCCTCGGTCTCGCGCCGGCCATGGGTCTCGACCACGCCGGCCACCACGTCCACCCCGTCGCGCCGCTTGGCCTGGGCGGTCAGCAGCATCTCGTAGGTCTTGCCGACGCCGGGGGCCGCACCCAGGAACAGCTTCAGCCGCCCGCGCCCCTCCCGCGCCGCCGCGCGCAGGAGCGCGTCAGGCGAAGGCCGGGCGGTAGCGGCGGTTCGGTCGTTCGGCATCGGGGCGGCTTTCAGAACGGATCGGCGGCCTCTCCTCCCCTCCCCCGCCGGCGCGGGAGACGGAGCGGGGCCGCCTGTTGACCTTCAGCTAATGCGTCGCCGTGGCGGCGTCGAGGGCGAGATTGAGCCGCAGCACGTTGACCACCGGTTCCGCCAGCGGTCCGAGCAATGAGGGCTCGGTGCTCAGGGCGACCAGGGCGCGGACCTGGGCCTCCGTAATGCCACGGGCGCGGGCGATCCGGGGAACCTGGAAGTCGGCGGCGGCGGGCGACAGATGCGGGTCGAGACCGCTGGCCGAGGCCGTCACCAGCTCGACCGGCACCGGGACGCCCGGATTCTCGGCCTTCAACCGCTCCGTCTCCTCCCGCACCCGGTCGGCCAGCGCCTGGGCGGTCGGGCCGAGGTTGGAGCCGCCGGAGGCCCCGGCGTTGTAGGGCGCCGGCACGCTCTTCGATGGGTCGGCCGGGTCCGGCCCCAGCGTGGCGGAGGGCCGCCCATGGACATAGCCCTCCCCGGCAAAGCCCTGGCCGATCAGGGCGGAGCCGACGACCGTCCCGTTCCGCTCGATCAGGCTGCCGTTGGCCTGATGGGGAAAGACGGCCTGGGCGATGCCGGTGACGGCCAGCGGGTAGATCAGCCCGGTCACCACGGTCAGCGCGGCGATCATGACGAGGGCGGGACGCAGTTCCTTGATCATGGCGGGGTCCTCACACGAGTCCGATGGCGGTGACGAGCAGGTCGATCAGCTTGATCCCGACGAAGGGCACGATCAGACCGCCCAGCCCGTAGATCAGCAGGTTCCGGCGCAGCAGCCGCGCCGCGCCCACCGCCCGGTAGGCGACGCCGCGCAGCGCCAGCGGGATCAGCGCCACGATGATCAGCGCGTTGAAGATGATCGCCGACAGGATGGCGCTCTCCGGGCTGGCCAGCCCCATCACGTTCAGGGCGCCCAGTTGCGGGTAGAAGGCCAGGAACATGGCGGGGATGATCGCGAAGTATTTCGCCACGTCGTTGGCGATGGAAAAGGTGGTCAGCGCGCCGCGGGTCATCAGCAGCTGCTTGCCGATCTCCACGATCTCGATCAGCTTGGTCGGGTCGCTGTCCAGGTCGACCATGTTGCCGGCCTCGCGGGCGGCGACGGTGCCGGTGTTCATCGCCACGCCGACGTCGGCCTGGGCCAGCGCCGGGGCGTCGTTGGTGCCGTCGCCGCACATGGCGACCAGCTTGCCCCGCGCCTGCTCGTCGCGGATGAGCTGCAGCTTCATCTCCGGCGTCGCCTGGGCGAGGAAGTCGTCCACCCCGGCCTCCGCCGCGATGGCGGCGGCGGTCATGGCGTTGTCGCCGGTGATCATCACCGTCTTGATGCCCATCTGGCGCAGCGCCGCGAAGCGCTCCCGGATGCCGCCCTTGACGATGTCCTTCAGGTGGATGACGCCGAGCAGCCGACCGTCGCGGGCGACGGCCAGAGGCGTGCCGCCGGACTTGGCGACGCGCTCCGCGATGGCCTGCACCTCGCGCACCGCCGCCTCCAGGGCGGGATCGGGGCGCAACGCGGTCACCGTGTTGCCTTGGCTGGCGGTGCCCGGACCGAGGGTCCGCACATGGGCCAGCACGGCGTCCACGGCACCCTTGCGGATCGTCACGCCGTCGCTGTCGATGCCGCTCAGCCGCGTCTGGGCGGTGAAGGGCACGAACTGGGCGTGCAGCCCGGCCATGTCGCGGGCGCGGATTCCGTACTTCTCCTTCGCCAGGACGGTGATGGAGCGGCCCTCCGGCGTCTCGTCGGCCAGCGAGGCGAGCTGGGCGGCGTCGGCAAGATCGCGGTCGGCCACGCCGGAGATCGGCAGGAACTCGGCCGCCTGCCGGTTGCCCAGCGTGATCGTGCCGGTCTTGTCGAGCAGAAGCGTGTCCACGTCGCCCGCCGCCTCCACCGCCCGGCCCGACATGGCCAGCACGTTGAAGCGGACCAGCCGGTCCATGCCGGCGATGCCGATGGCCGACAGCAGTGCGCCGATGGTGGTCGGGATCAGCGTGACGAACAGCGCCGCCAGCACCAGCACCCCGACCGACCCGCCGGCGTAGGCGGCGAAGCTGGGGATGGTCGCCACGGCGATGACGAAGATGACCGTCATGCCGGCCAGCAGGATGTTCAGCGCGATCTCGTTCGGCGTCTTCTGCCGCTGAGCGCCTTCGACCAGCCCGATCATGCGGTCGAGGAAGGTGTTGCCCTGGGCCGCGGTGATCCGCACCTTGATCCAGTCGGAAATCACCTGCGTGCCGCCGGTCACCGCGGAGCGGTCGCCGCCGGATTCGCGGACGACCGGGGCGGATTCGCCGGTGATCGCCGCCTCGTTGACGCTGGCCACGCCTTCCACCACCTCGCCGTCGGAGGGGATGAGGTCGCCAGCCTCCACCAGAACGAGGTCGCCGGGCTTGAGCGCGGTGGCCGGGACGCTTTCCCAGCCCGCGCCGGCCAACCGCTTGGCGGTGGTCTCCGTGCGGGTGCGGCGCAGGCTGGCCGCTTGGGCCTTGCCACGGCCCTCGGCCACCGCCTCCGCGAAGTTGGCGAAGAGCAGGGTGAACCACAGCCACAGCACGATCTGCAGGGAGAAGCCGATCCCCCCAGCGCCGCTAAGCAGGTCGCGCAGGAACAGCAGCGTGGTCAGCGCCGCCACCACCTCCACGCAGAACATCACCGGGTTGCGGGCCATCAGCCGCGGGTCGAGCTTGCGGACGGAGCCGGCGACGGCGGGCAGCAGGATGGCCGAGTCCAGCAGCGTGGAGGCCGGAGTCCGGGTGGCGGTTTTCGAATGGGTGTCCATGGAGGGTCCCCGGTCAGAAGAGGAGGCCGGCGCGCATCGCCAGATGCTCGGCCACCGGGCCGAGGGCGAGCGCCGGGAAGAAGGTCAGGCCGCCGACGATCAGGATGACTCCGGCCAGCAGCCCGACGAACAGGCCGCCGTGGGTCGGGAAGGTGCCGGCCGAGGCCGCGCTGCGCGTCTTGGCGGCGAGCGAGCCGGCAACCGCCAGCATCGGCACGATGACCAGGAAACGGCCCACCAGCATCCCGGCGGCCAGCGTCAGGTTGTACCAGAGCGTGTTGCCCGACAGCCCGCCGAAGGCGCTGCCGTTGTTGGCCGCCGCCGAGACGTAGGCGTAGAGCGCCTCCGAGAAGCCGTGCGGTCCGGCGTTGGCGAGCGAGGCGAGGCCGGTGTCCAGCACCACGGCGAAGGCGGTGCCGCCCAGCATCAACAGGGGCAGGCAGAGGACGGCAAGCATGGTCATCTTGACCTCCTTCGCCTCCAGCTTCTTGCCCAGATATTCCGGCGTGCGCCCGACCATCAGCCCGGCGACGAACATGGTAACGATGGCGAACAGCAGCATGCCGTAGAGGCCGGCCCCGACGCCGCCGACGATGACCTCGCCCAGCATCATGTTGACCATCGGCACCATGCCGCCCAGCGGCATGAAGCTGTCGTGCATGGCGTTGACCGCGCCGCAGGAGGCTGCCGTGGTCACCGCGGCGAACAGGGCGCTCATGGCGATGCCGAAGCGGGTCTCCTTGCCCTCCATGTTGCCGGCGGCGTTGTCCAGCCCGAGGGCGGCAAAGGCCGGGTTGCCCTGGGCCTCCGCCCAATAGACGGCGGCGGCGCCGATGAAAAACAGCAGGCCCATGGCGGCCAGGATGGCCCAGCCCTGCCGCTCGTCTCCGGCCATACGCCCGAACAGGTTGGTCAACCCGGCGCCGATGGCGAAGATCGACAGCATCTGCACCAGATTGGTCAGGGCGTTCGGATTCTCGAAGGGATGGGCGGAGTTGGCGTTGAAGAAGCCGCCGCCGTTGGTGCCCAGCATCTTGATCGCCTCCTGCGAGGCGACGGGGCCGAGCGCGATGGTCTGCCGGGCGCCCTCCAGCGTGGTGGCGTCCACCGTCCCGGCCAGCGTCTGCGGCACGCCCTGCCAGACCAGGAACAGCGCGTAGAGCAGGCTGAGCGGCAGCAGCAGGTAGAGCGTGCCGCGGGTCAGGTCGGTCCAGAAATTGCCGACCGTCCGCGCCCCGGTGCGGGTGAAGCCGCGGACCAGAGCCACGGCCAGCGCGATGCCGGTCGCCGCCGACACGAAGTTCTGCACGGTCAGCCCGGCCATCTGCACGAGATGGCTCATCGTGCTTTCGCCGCCGTAATTCTGCCAGTTCGTGTTGGTGACGAAGCTGGCGGCGGTGTTGAAGGCGAGATCGGCGGGCACCGCCGCCATGCCCGCAGGGTTCAGGGGCAGGACGCCCTGGAGGCGCTGCAGCGCGTAGAGCAGCAGCAGGCCGGCGGCGTTGAACAGCAGCATGGCGACGGCGTAGGTCACCCAATGCTGCTCCGCCTTCGCGTCCACCCCGGCCAAGCGGTAGAGCCCGCGCTCGACGGGGCCGAGCAGCGGCGACAGCAGCGTGCGCTCCCCGTTGAACAGCCGCGTCATGTAGCCGCCGAGCGGGCGCGCCACGGCGGCCACGAGGGCGGCGAAGAGCAGGATGTTGATCCAGCCGCTGACGGTCATGGGAGTCTCCTCAGAACCGTTCGGGGCGGATCAGGGCGTACACGAGGTAGCCCAGCAGCCCGGCGGCGACGAGGCCGCCGAGCGCGTAATCGACGATCATGGCCCGGCCCCCCTCACAAGCGGTCGCAGGCGTGCACATAGGCGATGGACGCGGCGAAGAAGGCCGCGGTGATCGCCAGCGCGATGATGTCCAGCATGGTTGCCTCCGGGGCGCGTCCGGACCGCCGGGCGCGCGTCAGCGTGGATCGGATGCCGGCACGGCTGTGTCCGGCACGATCAGGCTGCGCCCGAAGCGCGTATAGATTCGAGGGGGGCGGTGGGGGGCGTGAAATATACGACGCGTATATGGTGGGTTGGTAAGTGCATGAAATGGTGAGGTTCTTTCCCCCACCCCGCCCCCCCCGCTGCGCGGGAGAGGGTGCCTTCTGCGAAGCGGCGGCAGTCCCCTCCACCTCGAAGAGGGGGAGGGTTAGGGAGGGGGCACCGTCAGCACGGCGACACGCTCCCTCACCCGCCCGGCGCTTCCTCCATCCGGCGGAGAAGCAAATCGCACGGCCCCTGGAGATGCTCCCGCATCAGGAACTCCACCCGCCCACTCTGGCGGCGGGCGATGGCGTCAAGGATGCGGCGGTGTTCCTCGTTGTACTGGCGCAGGGTGGGACCGTCCTTCTCCATCTCCAGGACGTCGTAGATCTTCGGGACCCGGTAGACGGTCTGGAAGGAGCGGTTGAACAGCCCGCTCGGCACCAGCCCCATCAGGGTGGTGTGGAAGCGCTGGTTCAGCAGGCGCCACTGCTCCAGCGCCTCCCCTTCCAGCGGGCTGTCGCCGGCGATCAGCGCCTCGGCGCGGTCGAGGCCGTTGCGCAGCGCCCGCTCCACATCGAGCGGCAGGCCGCGCTCCGCCACGATGCGGCAGCCATGCCCCTCCAGGAGGCTGCGCATCTCATAGCTTTCCAGCAGGTCGCGCCGGGTGAACTGGCGCACCGTGTAGCCGCGGTTGGTCTCGTAGGTGACCAGCCCTTCCCGCTCGGCCGCCACCAGCGCCTCGCGGATCGGGGTCCGCGACACGCCGAACTGGGCGGCCAGTTCCGCCTCCTTCAGCTTGGTGCCGGGGAGCAGCTTGCCCTCCAGCACCCGGTTGCGCAGGGCGGTCATGATGGAGCCGACCTGCTCGGACCGGACGGTCCCGGTCGCCTTCTCATCGCTGAACGGGGTCACGGTGTCCTCCGGCCGGGGCGTCGGGCGCCGGCGCTTGGAAAATGGCGGGGCAAGGGATTGCGTTCTATCGGCGGCGCAGGAATCGCACAAGCAGAACGCTCATCAGGATCGTCCCGAACAGCCGCAGAGTCTGCAGAGTGAGGATGAAGGGCACGTCGGCGGCGCTGCCCAGCGCCACCACCGTCACTGAATCCAACCCGCCGGGGCTGGTCGCCAGATAGGCGGTCAGCGCGTCCTTGCCGGTCAGCGTGACCAGCAGCCAGGCGGAGCCGAGCGACATCGCGACCAGACCGAAGGTGGACAGCAGCATCAGCGGCACCGATGCCACCAGATCGCGCAGCAGCTCCCGCCGGAAGCGCAGGCCGGTCGTCCAGCCGATGATCGTGAAGGCGACGGCGATCAGCCAGGACGGCGAGTCCAGCACCACCAGCCCGGTCATGTTGAGCGTGCCGCCGAGCAGGATCGGCCCCAGCAGCGGCCCCGCCGGAAGCCGTGTCACGGTCCCGGCCCAGCCGCCGGCCAGCGCGACCGCCACCAGGGCCAGCGTCGACGCGACGGAGGCCGATGGCGCGGGAACGGTGCCGGGAACGGCGATCGGCACGGGAACGCCGCCCAGAAGGAAATGGCAGACGAGCGAGGCCAGGACGACGACCACGATCACCCGCAGATACTGCATGACGGCGACGAAGCGCGGGTCGCCGCCGAAATCGCCGGCCATGGCGATCATCGCCGGGGCGGCGCCCGGCATGGTCCCCCACAGGGCGGTGCCGCCGGGAAAGCGGCCCGACCGCTCCAGCAGCCAGCCTACCAGCACCGCGCCGGCCAGCATTGTGGACAGCGCCATCAGCATGGGGAACCAGTGCAGCGCCACGTCGTGCAGGATGGTCACGTCCATGGACCGGGCGACGACGCCCCCCGTCAGCGCCTGGGCCAGCCAGGAGAAGCGCTTGGGCAGCTCGATCGAGGCGCCGCGCACCCCCAGCAGGATCGCCGCCGCCATCGGGCCGAGCAACGTCGCGCCGGGAAGGCCGGCCACCATGAACAGGGCGGTGAACAGGAGGGTCGCCCCCACCAGCAGGCACCACTGGAGGGGATTGGAAAGGGGCATCATGTCGGCAGATTGCTCAGGGGCGCGCCCGCCGGTCGGCCGCGGGCGCGCCACCGCTCCATAAAGTTCGGATAGGGTCAGAGGCGAACGGGTTGGATCAGGCGGCCACGGCCTCGGCCTGCTTCTCGACGTAGGCCATCACCTCCGCCACCGGCAGCACGTCGCCGTACTTGGCGTTCATGTCGAACAGGGCGGAATCGTGCGGGGCCTGGTGGCGGTCGCCCACGCATTCGGCGGGGACGATGACGCGGAAGCCATGGGACACCGCGTCCACCGCCGTGGCCCGCACGCAGCCGCTGGTCGAGCAGCCGGTGAGGATCACCGTGTCGCACTCCATCACGCGCAGCATGGTGCTGAGCGGCGTGCCGAAGAAGGCGGAGGAATGGTGCTTGACCAGCACGACGTCCTGCGGCTCCGGCGTCACGCGGGCGTCGAACTCGGCCAGCGGGTTGTCGGCGGTGAAGGCGCGCAGCGCCGGGATCTTCTTGACGAACATGCCGCCCTCGGTCCCCGCCGCGTCATAGACGACCTTGGTGTAGATGACCGGCAGGCCGGCGCGGCGGGCGGCGGCGTAGAGCGGCACGCTGGCGATCGTCGCGTCCACCACACCCTGCCCGAAGAAGGGGGCGCCGGGCTGGGTGTAGAAGTCGATGAAGTCGATGGAGATGATGGCGGCCTTCCGCCCGAAGCCGATCCGGTTCTGGAAGACGCCGGAATAGTTGTTCTTGAGCTCGTCGGTGACACTGAACATGGGGGTTGATCCTCAGGCTGATTGCAGGGGGATGGGACGGATGGGCGGATAGCCGATGTCCTGAAGGACCGCCGTGGCGACCTCGGACCGGGTTTCCGGTGTTTCGGGGAAGTGGCAGGCGACTTGATCGGTGCCGCCGCAGGCCTTCAACGCGGGCTGGTCGATCAGGCAGGCGCGCGGCAGCAGGGCGTCGCCGCTGCGCTCGGTGGGCACGCCGCCCGCCGCGGCGACCAGCCGCGCCCGATAGCAGCGCGGGTGGAAACGGCAGCCCGGCGGCACGTTGGTGGCCGAGCCGATCTCGCCCATCGTCACCGAGGTGCGGCGGCGGTTGCGCATCCGCACGTCGGCGATGGGCACCGCCGCCAGCAGCGAGACGGTGTAGGGGTGCAGCGGCCGGCGGTAGAGGTTGTCGCGCTCCGCCATCTCCACGACCTTGCCGAGATACATCACGGCGATGCGGTGGCTGACATGGCGGACCACCGCCAGATCATGGGCGATGAACAGGTAGGACAGCCCGCGCTCCCGCTGGATGCGCTGGAGCAGGTTGATGATCTGCGCCTGGATCGACACGTCGAGCGCCGACACCGGTTCGTCCAGCACCAGGATCTTGGGGTCGAGCGTCAAGGCGCGGGCGATGCCGATGCGCTGGCGCTGGCCGCCGGAGAACTGGTGCGGGTAGCGGTCGGCGTGCGAGGGGTCGAGCCCGACGAGGCTCATCACCCCGGCGACCTTCTGCGGCCCGTCGCTGTCCCACAGGCCATGGACCTTCAGCGGCTCGGCGATGCTCTGGCCAATGGTGACGCGGGGGTCGAGCGATCCGTAGGGGTCCTGGAAGACCATCTGGATGTCGCGCCGCATCGCCTGCATCTCGGCCTTCGACACGCCGGTCACGTCGCGCCCGTCGACCAGCAGCCGCCCGCTGGTCGGTTCGACCAGCCGCAGGGCGAGGCGGCCGAGCGTGCTCTTGCCGCTGCCGCTCTCACCGACCAGCCCCAGCGTCTCGCCGGCACGGATGGTCAGCGACACGCCGTCCACCGCCCGCACCGCCTTGCCGGCCTTCTTGAACAGGCCGCCGTGGCGGGTGAAGACGCGGGTGGCGTCGACGAGTTCCAGGGCCGGCGGCGGTGCGGAGAGGGTGTCGCTCATCGGATGGCCTCCTTCCGGTCGGGCAGGTCTTCGTGGAAACAGGCGCTGCGGTGGCCGGAGCGGTCGCCGGCCAGCGGCAGCGGGCGCCGGGTGCAGCAGTCCGCGCGCCCGCGGCCGACCGTGCAGCGCGGCTCAAAGGCGCAGCCGGGCGGCAGGCGGGCGACGTTGGGCGGCTGGCCCTCGATGGCCGGAAGCTCCTCGTCCACCGGGCCGTCGAGACGGGGGATGCTGCGGAACAGCGCGCGGGTGTAGGGGTGGCGGGGTTTGGTGAAGACCTCCTCCATGGAGCCGGTCTCGACCAGCCGCCCGGCGTACATCACCGCCACGTCGTCGGCGTATCTGGCGACCAGCCCCAGGTCGTGGGTGATGAGCACCAGCGCCATGCCGGTCTCCGCCTGGAGGTCGGCGAGCAGGTCGAGGATCTGCGCCTGCACCGTCACGTCGAGCGCCGTGGTCGGCTCGTCGGCGATCAGGATCTTCGGCGACAGGGCGATGGCCATGGCGATCAGCACGCGCTGGCGCTGCCCGCCGCTGAGCTGGTGCGGGTAGTCGTCCACCCGCCGCGCCGGGTCGGGGATCTGGACGCGGGCCAGCAGCTCGATGGCACGGGCGCGGGCGGCGGCGCGGCCGATGCGCTGGTGGGCCCGCAGCACCTCGACGATCTGCTCGCCGATGGTGAAGACGGGGTTCAGCGCGGTCAGCGGGTCCTGGAAGATCATCGAAATCACCGCCCCGCGCAGGCGGCGCAGCCGCTCCGGCGGCTGGTGCAGGATGTCGGCGCCGTCGATCCGCACCTCGCCGCGGCGGACGCGGCCCGGCGCGGCGACGAGGCCGAGCGCCGACAGGAAGGTCATCGACTTGCCCGATCCGGACTCGCCGACCACCGCCAGCGTGCCGCCGGCCCGCACGGCGAGCGACACGCCGTCGATGACGGTGACCGGCCCGTCGTCGCCGGGAAAGACCGTGGTCAGGTCGCGCAGCTCCAGCGCGACCGGGCGGGGGGCCGTGGCGGGGGCGACGGGAGCCGCCGGAGCCACGGGGTGAAGGTTGGGCATGGCCTTGTTTGGCATGGGGGGCGTCCTCACAGCACGCGTCCGGAGGAGCGGCGCATCTGCGGGTCGAGCGTGTCGCGCAACCCGTCCCCCAGCAGGTTCAGGGCGACCACCATCACCGCGATGCAGATCCCCGCCGACAGCGAGATCAACGGGTTGGAGGCCAGGAAGCTCTGCCCGTCGGCGATGACATTGCCCCAGGTCGGGGCCGGCGGCTGAACGCCGAGGCCGAGGAAGCTCAGGCCCGCCTCGGCCAGGATGGCGGTGGCGGCGCTGACCGTGGCGACCACGATCACCGGCGGCAGGCTGTTCGGCACGACGTGCAGGAACAGCAGCCGCATCGTGCCCATGCCGATGGCCCTCGACGCCTCGACGTAGGTGCGCGGCTTGATGGTCAGGACGACCGCCCGCATCACCGCGGCGACCCGCGGCGTGAAGGCCAGCGCCACGGCGATGATGACGGATTCCAGCGAGGAGCCGCGGGCCGCCACCAGGGCGAGCGCCAGCAGGAAGCCGGGGAAGGCCAGCAGGATGTCGATGACCGAGACGGTCACCCGCTCGACCCAGCCGCCGAAGAAGCCGGCGACCGCGCCGATCACCATGCCCAGCGACAGCGACAGCGCCATCACCGCGACGGCGACCTGGAGGGAGATGCGCGTTCCCCAGATTAGGCGGGACAGCACGTCGCGCCCGAACTGGTCGGTGCCCAGGAGATGCGCGGCCGAGGGCGGGGCCAGCGTGTTGGCGAGGTCGGTCTCAAGCGGCGACATCGGGGCGATCCAGGGCGCCGCCACCGCCACGATCAGCAGCAGGGTCAGCAGGATCACGCCGATCAGGAAGCCCGGATGGCGGAAATAGCGCATCAGGGACGACCGCCGCGCCGAAGCGGACGCGGAAAGGGTTGCTGTGGCTGCCATGGGTCACCGTGTGGACAGGCGCGGATCGACCAGCCCGTAGGCGAGGTCGAGCAGGCTGTTGACGAGGACGACGGCGACGGCCAGCACCAGCACGCCCGCCTGGACGAGCTGGTAGTCGCGGGCCGAGACCGCCTTCAGGATCATCGAGCCGATGCCCGGCCGGCTGAACACCACCTCGATCAGGATGGCGCTGCCCAGCGACCAGGCGAAGGTCACCCCGACGATGGCGAGGATCGGCACCAGCGCGTTCTTCAGCGCCAGCCGCCACACCACCCGGCGCTCCGGCACCCCCATCGCGCGGGCGACGCGGATGCAGTCCTGGCCCAGCACCTCCAGCATCGCCGAGCGGGTCAGGCGGGTGATGTAGGCCGCGACCGAGATGCCCAGCACGCCGGCCGGAAGCACCAGATGGTGCAGGTGGGTGAGGAACCCGCCGCCCGAGCTGGCCCCCAGCGCCGGGAACCATTTCAGCTCCTGCGAGAACAGCAGGACCGAGGCGAGGCCGAGCCAGAAGACCGGGAAGGAGATGCCGAACAGCGCGACGATCATGATCAGCATGTCGCTCCACGATCCCTGCCGCTCCGCGGTGAGGATGCCGAGCGGGATGCCGATCGCCACCGCCACCGCGAGGCCGGCGAAGGCCAGGATCGCAGAGTCCGGGAGGCTGAACAGGATCTCCTCCAGCGCCGGGCGGCCGGTGACCACCGACGACCCGAAATCCCCGGTGACGGCGCGCAGCACGTAGAGCCCGTACTGCACGTAGACCGGCTGGTCGAGGCCGAGTTGGGCGCGCAGCGTCGCCAGCGCCTCCTCGGTGGCGTAGTCGCCCAGCATGTACTGGGCGGGGTCGCCGGGGATCATCCGGACCAGGAAGAAGGTCACGGTCACGATGCCGAACACCGTGATCGCGAGCTGCGAGAGTTGGCGAAGAAGCCGGTCCATCGTCATGCCTCCAGCAGCGAGACCGGATAGGCGCTCATCGTGAACAGGGAGTTCTGGACGAAGCCGGAGACCTTCTTGGTGTGGGCGATGTACAGGTGGTCGGCGTAGAGCGGGATCACCGGGACGTCGCCCATCACCTTGGCCTGGATCTTCCCGTAGACCTCCTTGCGGGCGGCGTCGCCCTGGGCGTTGCGGGCGGCGGCGATCAGGTCCTCGATGCCCTCGTAATGGGCGGTGTTGAGGCCCGGCGGGAAGGAGGACTTGGCGAACAGCGACAGGATCGGGCTGTCCGGGTCCGGCGCGCCGACGACGCCGGTGATGCAGGTCGGCACCGTGCCCTTGTTGCGCGCCTGGAGGTAGGCGCCGCGCTCCAGCACCTTGATCTTGGCGTCGATGCCCACGGCGGCGAGGTCGCTGGCGATCGGCACGACGATCTTGTCGTAGGGGTTGGCGCCCGGCGCCACGAGGTCCAGCGTGAAGGACCCCACCCCGGCCTCCTTGAGCAGCGCCTTGGCCTTGGCCGGGTCATAGGGGAACAGCGGGACCTGATCGGTGAATTCCTGGAAGGAGGAGGTCAGGAAGCCGCTCGCCTCCGACTTGGTGCCCTTGAAGAAGCCGTCGATCAGCGCCTTGCGGTTGATGGCGTGGTAGATCGCCTGCCGCACCCGCACGTCGCCCAGCGGCTTGATCGAGGTGTTGAGGACGAGGTTGATCGTGTGGTTGGCGTCGCGGTCGTGCACGGTGACCAGACCGCCGCCCTTCAGGCGCTGAATGACCTCCGGCTGCTGCAGGCCGAAGAAGATGTCGATCTCGCCGTTCTCCAGGGCGATAGCCGCCGCCGTCTCGTCCTTGATGACGCGGAACTGCACCTCCTCGACCTTGGGCGCGCCCGCGAAATAGTCCTTGTTGGCGGACAGCTTCACCTCGCGGCCCGGCGCCCAGTTCTGGAACACGAAGGGGCCGGTGCCGATGGGGTTCAGCGCGAAGGCCTTGTCGCCGATCTCGCCCAGCGCCTTGCGGCTGACGATCCAGCCCTGGTTGAAGGCCGACACCTTGTGCAGGAAGCCGGAGTTCGGCTCCTTCAGCGTGATGACCACCGTGTCGGGGGACGGTGTCTCGATGGACTTGATGGAGGCGAGCTGCCCGCTGTAGCTGCTGCCGGTCTGCGGGTCGAGCACGCGCTCGAACGAGAATTTCACGTCGTCGGAGGTGAAGGGGCCGAAACCCTTGTGCCAGGTGACGCCGCTGCGCAGGGCGAAGCTGTAGACGGTGCCGTCGCCGGAGATGTCCCAGCCGGTGGCGAGGTCGGGGACGATGGCGTTGCTCGCCTCGTCATACTTGACCAGCCCGTTGAAGATCTGGGTGGCGACCGTCTGGTTCTCGATCTGGAAGATGCGGGCGGGATCCAGGTTGCCGATGTCGCTGCCGATGCGCACCCGCAGGACCGGCGGCGCCGCCGACGCCGGCAGAGGCCAGCCGCTGCCCGCCACCAGGGCGCCGGCGGCCAGCAGGGTACCGAACTGGCGGCGGTTGACCCCGCTCCGCTCGATCCGGCCGGCCCGTTCCTTGCGATTGATCCCGTCCATAAGCCTGCTCCTCTGTGTCAAAGATTTTACGGGCAGCGCTGAGATTTGTCCGGTCTATTTTTGCACACAATCTGCGCTGGACCCTTATGCCCGACCAAATTCGCAGGAATCGTGCCACCCTGCGACGGGCTGTCGCAGGCGGCCTATAAATCATTTCAAATCAGCTTGTTAACAAAAAATTTTGCGGTATTGCTTATGAATACAGCAATATGCATATCTGCGCAAAAGGCGGGCAGAGGCGGGTTTCAAATGGTGAAACTATGGACTTTGAATGCAAAAAAACCTCGTTGTATGCTGTCTGGGCGCCCGTGATGCGGCGCAGCAGCGGAAGAAGGAACCTCCTGAAATGAGCGATCTTTCCATCTACGAGCGCCAAGGCATCGGCAAGCCGCTCGGCTTCGGCCGCAAGTGCGCCCTCCTCATCATCGACTTCCAGATCGGCTTCACGCGCGAGGACGCCTTCGGCGGCTTCAACATCAACAGCGCCATCACCGCCACGGGAAAGTTGCTCGGACATGTTCGTCCCTTGGGCATGCCGATCGCCCATGCCTGCTTCATCGCGCCGGAGGCCCCGGGCGGCATCGGCCCGTTCGGCGAGAAGATCCCGTCGCTCCTGACCCTGTCCGCCGACTCGCCCGACGTCGCCTTCGCTCCGGAGGTCGCGCCGCTGCCCAACGAGTTCATCGTGCGCAAGCAGCACGCCTCGGCCTTCTTCGGCACCGCCCTGTCGTCCTGGCTGCGCGCGAACGCGGTCGACACGCTGCTGGTCACCGGCTGCACGACCTCGGGCTGCGTGCGGGCCAGCGTGATCGACGCCTCCGCCCACGGGCTGCGCCCGATCATCGTGGAAGAGTGCGTCGGCGACCGGGCGGAGGAGCCGCACCGCGCCAACCTGTTCGACATGGGCAAGAAATACGCCGACGTGATGCCGCTGGACGCGGTCATCGCCCATCTGGCGTTGGCCGACGCCGCCTGATCCGGCGGTTTCGTCCCCAAGCGCAACCAAACGACGTCAACAGGCCGTCGCCGGAGCAGTTCGTCCGAAGCCGTCCGGCACGCGAGCGGAAAGCAGCAACGCATGTCCGATCTTTCGACAACGCATCCGGCCCGGTCCGGCGGCGGCAGCCCCTCCATGCCCGGCGCCAGCGAGGCGGAAACCCGCGCCCGCCTCGCCCGCATCGAAAGCCTGAACCCGATCGTCAACGCCCTGCTGACGGTGGACGCCGACGGGGCGATCCGCCGGGCCCAGGCGCAGGACGAGGCGCGGGCGGCAGGGGACTGGCCCGGCCTGCTCGACGGGGTGACGGTTACCGTCAAGGACTGCTTCGAACTGGCCGGCGAGACGACCAGCTACGGCTCGTCCGACCGCTTCGCCCGGATGGGGCAGCGGGACGCCCCGCTGATCCGCCGCCTGCGCGACGCCGGCGCCATCCTGGTCGGACGCAACAACCTGTCCGAATTCTGCCTGGGCTCGACGAACCAGAACGAGCATCACGGCCCCTGCCGGAATCCCTGGGACACCGGGCGGGTGCCCGGCGGGTCGAGCGGCGGCTCGGCGGCCTCGGTCGCCGCCGGGCTGTGCCGGGTCTCCATCGGCACCGACACCGGCGGCTCCATCCGCATCCCGGCGGCGCTCTGCGGGGTGGTCGGGCTGCGGCCCAGCGTCGGCCGGGTGTCCAACACCGGCGTGATCCCGTGCAGCGTCGATTTCGACACCGTCGGCCCGCTGGCCTACTCCGTCGCCGACGTGGCGCGCGCCTTCGCGGCCATCGCCGGCTATGACCCGGAGGACCCCAATTCGGTCGACGTGCTGCTCGGCAATTTCCTGCAGGACCTGAAGGCGGGCGTCGCCGGCACGCGCATCGGTCTGCCGCGCAACTTCTACTTCGACAACCTCCAGCCCGCGGTGGCGGAGCGGGTGCGCGCCGCGGCGGCGGTGCTGGAGAAAGCCGGCGCCGTCCTGGTCGACGTCACCATCGAGGACGCGGAGGTGGCGCAGGCCCGCACCGCCTTCTCCCTGCTCGTCGCCGACATGGCGCAATACCACCTCGACAAAATGGAAACCGCGCCGGAGTCCATCGGGCCGGAGGTGCTGCGCCGCCTGCAGCTCGGCCTGCCGGTGAGCGGCGTGCAGTACGCGGAATCGCGGCGCTGGCTGGCCTCCTGGAAGCTGCGGTTCCGCACGTTGTTCGAACGGGTGGACCTGATCCTCACCCCGACCACCCCCATCACGGCCCCGCGCATCTACGACAGCGCCGACATGATCGAGGCGACGCGGGCGGTCAGCCGCTTCACCTACGGCTTCGGCGCGCTCGGCCTGCCCGCCATGTCCGTGCCCTGCGGCTTCGACGGCGACGGGATGCCGGTGGGCATGCAGATCGTCGGGCGCTGGTTCGACGAGCCGCTGGTCTTCCGCGCCGGAGCGGCCTTCCAGGCGGCGACCGACCATCACCGCCAGCGCCCCGCCCTGCCCGCCTGATGCCTCCCGCCTGATTTACCGAAAGGACCAGCTATGGAACCGTTCGAACTCACGGCCAGCGAGGCCGCCCACGCCATCCGCGATGGCCGCCTGACCAGCGAGGCGCTGGTCCGCTCCTGCCTGGAGCGGATCGAAGACCGCGACCCGCAGGTGCGCGCCTGGATCACCGTCGACCCCGCCCTGGCGCTGGCCGCCGCGCGGGAGGCCGACAAACGCCCCGCCGCCGGCCCGCTGCACGGCCTGCCCTTCGGCGTGAAGGACGTGATCGACACCGCCGACCTGCCGACCACCCAGAACTCGCCGATCTTCCAGGGCCACCGACCGGCCCGCGACGCCGCCTGCGTGGCCATCGCGCGCAGCGCCGGCGGCATCCTGCTGGGCAAGACCGACACGGTGGAATTCGCCTCCGGCGGACGCAAGGCGGCGACGCGCAACCCGGTCAACCTCGCCCACACGCCGGGCGGCTCCTCCTCCGGGTCGGGGGCGGCGGTCGGCGACCGGCACGTGCCGCTGGCCTTCGGCACCCAGACCGGCGGCTCCCACATCCGTCCCGCCGCCTTCAACGGCATCTACGGCTTCAAGCCGACCTGGGGCGTGGTCAGCCGCGAAGGGATGAAGCACTACGCGGTGTCCCTCGACACGCTCGGCTGGTACGGGCGTTCGGTCGGCGACCTCGCGCTGATGGCCGAGGCGTTCCAACTGGAGGGCATGGGCAAGACGGCGCCGGTCACGCTGGCGGGATTGCGCGTCGGGCTCTGCCGCTCCCCCGTCTGGTCGCGCATCGAGCCGGCGGGCGAGGCGGCGCTGCTGCTCGCCGCCCGGCGGCTGGAGGAGGCCGGCGCGGTGGTCGTGCCCTTCGAACTGCCGGACGCCTTCTCAACCCTGGCCGAGGTGCAGGACGTGATCCGCCGCGGCGAGGGGCGGGCCTCCTTCCTCGACCTTTACCTCAGCGACCGCCATCGGCTGCATCCCGAGCTGGCCGACCATTGCGAGCACAACCACGGCATCACCACGCGCACCCTGACCGAGGCCTACGACGTCGCCGACAGCTGCCGGCCCCGCTTCGCCGCCCTGTTCGAGTCCATCGACGTGATCCTGACCCCGCCCGCGCCGGGCGAGGCGCCGGAGGGGCTGCACACCACGGGCGACCACATCTTCAACTCGATCTGGACGGTGCTGCACGTCCCCTGCCTCGCCATGCCCTGCGGCCGCGGGCCACGCGGGCTTCCGGTGGGGGTGCAGTTGGTGGCGCCGCGCTTCCAAGACGCCGCCCTGCTGGCGATGGCCGAGGCGATGGCCCCGGTGGTCGACGTGTGAGGCCGGGCGAAATCCCCTCTCCCCCCTGGGGAGAGGGTTCATAGGGCGCGCATGCGATTGCCTGCCCTCCTGCCATCCGTGACTTGAAACGATACCGCATCCCCCGGAAACTTTCCCGGACCGGCCGGGTTGGACGGGGGCGGCGCCGCAGCCGGGCGCCCGAGGACGGGAGGAGAGGACGGATGAAGCTCGACGGGTCCTGCCATTGCGGCGCGGTGCGATTCTCGGTGGACGCCTACGCGCCGGTCCCCTACCTGCGCTGCCACTGCTCGATCTGCCGCAAGACGGCGGGCGGGGGCGGCTACGCCATCAATCTGGGGGCCAAGGCCGACACGCTGGAAGTGACGGGGGCGAAGCACATCACCGTCTTCCACGCTCGCATCGACGGCGAGGAAAGCCCCGGCGAACGGCGTTTCTGCGCGCGCTGCGGCTCCGCCCTGTGGGTGAGCGACCCGCGCTGGCCGGAGCTGGTCCACCCCTTCGCCAGCGCCATCGACAGCCCCCTGCCGGAGGCGCCGGCCCACGTCCACATGATGCTGGGGTCGAAGGCCAACTGGGTCCCGGTCGAGGCCAAGCCGGGGGACGAGCGCAGCGACGACTACCCGCCGGAATCGCTGGAGGAGTGGCACCGCGCCCATGGGATGCTGGGCGGCGGAGTGTAACCTCCGCCGCCTGGACCGGTCAGTTCTTCAGCTTGTAGCCGGTGCGGAAGATCCACCAGACCGCCGTCAGGCAGAGCGCCAGGAACAGCGCGGTCATGGCGAGGCTGATCCCCACCGGCACGTCGGCCTGGCCGTAGAAGCTCCAGCGGAAGCCGCTGACCAGATAGACGACCGGGTTGAACAGGGTGATCTTCTGCCACAGCGGCGGCAGCATGCTGATCGAGTAGAAGCTGCCGCCGAGGAAGGCCAGCGGCGTGATGACCAGGATCGGCACGATCTGCAGCTTCTCCCAGCCGTCCGCCCAGACGCCCAGGATGAAGCCGAACAGGCTGAAGGTGACCGAGGTGAGCACCAGGAAGGCGACCATCCAGACCGGGTGCTGGATCGAGTAGTCGACGAACAGCCGGGCGGTCAGCAGGATCAGCACGCCGAGGATCATCGACTTGGTCGCCGCCGCCCCAACATAGCCGAGCACCGTCTCGAAGGCCGAAATCGGGGCCGACAGCACCTCGTAAATCGTGCCGGAATAGCGCGGCATGTAGATGCCGAAGGAGGCGTTGGACACGCTTTCCGTCAACACCGACATCATGACGAGGCCGGGCACCAGGAAGGCGCCGTAGCTCACCCCGTCCACCGCCGTGAAGCGCCCGCCGATGGCCGCGCCGAAGACGATGAAGTAGAGCGAGGTCGAGATCACCGGCGCCGCGATGCTCTGGAACAGCGTGCGCCAGGTGCGGGCCAGCTCGAACAGGTAGATGGCCTTGACCGCATGAAGGTTGATGGGGAAGGTCATGCCCGCTCCTTCACAAGGCTGACGAAGATCTCCTCGAGGGAGCTTTCCTCGGTGTGCAGGTTCGTGAAATCGATGCCGTGGTCGCCGAGCTTGCGGAGAAGCCGGGCGATGCCCGTCTGGTCGTCCTGCGTGTCGAAGCTGTAGACCAGCTCCCGCCCGTCGCCGGACAGGGTCAGGGGATAGCCGGCCAGCTCCGCCGGGATGGACTCCAGCGGGTTCTGGAGCTGAAGGGTCAGCAGCCGCTTGCCGAGCTTGCGCATCAGCGCGGCCTTGTCCTCGACCAGCACGATGCGGCCGTTGGAGATGACGCCGATGCTGTCGGCCATCTCCTCGGCCTCCTCGATGTAGTGGGTGGTCAGGATGATGGTCACGCCGCTGTCGCGCAGCCGCCCGATCATCTCCCACATGCCGCGGCGAAGCTCCACGTCCACCCCGGCGGTCGGCTCGTCGAGGAAGAGGATGCGCGGCTCGTGCGACAGGGCCTTGGCGATCATCACGCGGCGTTTCATGCCGCCGGACAGCGCCATGACCTTGCTGTCCTTCTTGTTCCAGAGGGACAGGTCCTTCAGCACCTTCTCGATGTGGGCGGGATCGGGCGGCTTGCCGAACAGCCCGCGGCTGAAGCTGACGGTGGCCCAGACGCTCTCGAACGCCTCGGTCGTCAGTTCCTGCGGGACGAGGCCGATCAGCGAGCGCGCGGCGCGCCAGTCGCGCACGATGTCGTGCCCGTCGACCGTCACGGTGCCCGCGGTGGCGTTGACGATGCCGCAGACGGTGCTGATGAGCGTCGTCTTGCCGGCCCCATTCGGTCCCAGCAGGGCGAAGATCTCGCCGCGGCGGATGTCGAGATCGACCCCTTTCAGCGCCTGGAAGCCGGTGGCGTAGGTCTTTTCCAGCCCACGCACCTGAATGATCGGCTGCATGTCCCCCCTCTGCCTGTCGGTCGGCCCGGTCCGGGCGGGCGTCACCTTAACGGCGGGACGGCCCGCGGTCATCGGGCATTCGGCGCGATGCAACCATTCCGGAGAGGGGGGTGCTGATTTGGGAGTCCCGATTCGGGGGAGGGGATGCCCGCCCACAAATGATTTCGGGACAACAGCCCTGCCCCTCCCCATATTATGTAAAAAGCACGTAAGAGGACGAGCGCTCATGCCAAAAGATGTTGTGCTCAGTGATGTCGATGTTTGGGAAAGCTCCATCACCACATGGCTGCGTTCCAACGCGGCCGAGGACCCGGCCCACGACATCGACCATCTTCTTCGCGTCTGGCGCACCGCCAAGGCCCTGGCCGCGGCGGAGGCCGAGCGGGACGTCGGGCCGCCTCCCGATAGGCCGGCCGACATGCTCGTCGTGCTGGCCGCGGCATTGCTCCACGACATCGTGAACGTGCCGAAGGACCATCCGGACCGCAGCCGCGCCTCCCGCCTGTCGGCGGACCGGGCGGAGGAGGTTCTGCGCGGCATGGGCTTCCCCGGCGCGCTGATCCCCGCCACCCGCCACGCCATCGAGGCGCACAGCTACTCCGCCGGCATCCCGCCGCTGACCATCGAGGCGAAGCTGGTCCAGGACGCCGACCGGCTGGAGAGTCTGGGCGCCATCGGCATCGCCCGCTGCTTCGCCACCTCCGGCCTGATGAAGCGGGCGTTGTTCCACGGCGAGGACCCGATGGCCGAGACCCGCCCGCTCGACGACCTGCAATACGCCCTGGACCATTTCAAGGCGAAGCTGCTGCTGCTGCCCAACACCATGCAGACCCCGGCCGGGCGGGCGCGGGCGCAGGAGCGGGCGGCCTTCCTGCTGTCCTTCCAGGTCCAGCTTCTGGCGGAGATCGCCGGGGACGCCTGACGGGTGATGCCTGACGGGTCCGGCACGGCCGGCGTGTAAAAGCAGACCCGACGACAATGCTCTCCTCACCGGGGTGCCAGCGCGTTAGCATGCCCTAATGGAGCGCATCGCAATGGCGGTGCGGCTCTCGTGAACCGGGCCGCGACAACCGCGGCGCGGCCCGGTTCGTTGTGCGAAACGACGCTCGTCAGGTTGCATCGATCATGAACAAGAACAGGCAGTCCCGCGGTCCGTCCGCGCCGGACCTGCGCAAACTGTCGGACGCTCTGGCCTTGGCCCAGAGGGGCGATCTGGGGCGCGCCGTCGCCCTGTTCGAGCAGGCGACCAGGGGCGCCGCCCTCACTCCGCAGATCGCCGGATTCGGGCGGGACCTCCACGCGGGGGTCGGCAACGCCGCCTTCGGAAACCAGCGTTACGACGACGCCTTGAGCGCTTTCGAACTGGCCCGCCGCTACGACCCGAACCATCCCGGAATCCTGCTCAACATCGGCAACACGCTGTTCCGGATGGGCGCTTACGACCGCGCCGCCGACGCGCTCGACCAGGCGCGGGCGCTGCACCCGGCCGGTCCGGACACGCTGCTCAGCCTCTCGGCGGTGCTCTTCCAACTGGGCCGCCTCGAGGAATCGGCGCGCCTCGCCCGCCAAGCGGCGGCGCTGGCGCCGAACGCCGCGGCGGTGTGGTTCAATCTGGGCACCGCCCTGAAGGGCCAGGACCGGCTGGCCGACGCCGCGGACGCCTACCGCCGCGCGCTGAACATAGCGCCCGGAAACCCGACCGCGACGGTCGGGCTGATCCAGACGAAGCAGCGGTCCTGCGACTGGTCCAGCTTCGACGACGACGCGGTCGCGCTGGAAGCCATCGCGTCGCAGGGCGTGCCGGTCCAGGCCTCCATGATGCTGTCCCACCGCGTTTCCGCCCGTTCGCTCCTGGCGGCGGCGCGGGCGCACGCCCAGACCATCCGGACAAAACCGGTGCGGCTGAAGGCGAAGCCCGGCAAGGCGGACCTCGCCACCATCGCCTACCTGTCGAACGATTTCCGCCAGCACCCGGTCGCGCAGCTGCTGGCCGAGGTTCTGGCGCTGCACGACCGGTCGCGCTTCCGCGTGCTCGCCTACAGCTACGGCCCGGACGACGGCAGCGTCGAGCGCCGCCGCATCCGCGAGGGTGTCGACCGCTTCATCGACATCGACTCCCTGGGCGCGGAGGCCGCCGCCGAGGCGATCCGGCGGGACGGCGTCGACATCCTGATCGACCTGAAGGGCTACACCGGACACCCACGCCCGCACATCCTCGCCGCCCGGCCGGCGCCGGTGCAGGCCCAGTTCCTGGGATATCCCGGCAGCCTGGGCGCGCCCTGGATCGACTACATCGTCGCCGATCCCGTCTCCCTGCCGCCGGAGCTGGAAAGCGGCTTCACCGAGGCGGTGGCGCGGCTGCCGCGCTGCTTCCTGCCGCGGGACCGGCGCCATCAGGTTCCACCGGCACCACCGCGGTCGGCCTGCGGTCTTCCGACGGATGGCTTCGTGCTGGCCTGCTTCAACAACGCCTACAAGATCACCCCGGACGTCTGGGCCGTCTGGATGGCGCTGCTGCACCGGATTCCCGACGGGGTGCTGTGGCTCGCCGGGACGACCGCGGAGGCCGAGGGAAATCTGCGCGAGGCCGCCCGGTCGGCGGGCATCGCCGCGGACCGCATCGTCTTCGCGCCCTGGGCGCCGACCCTGGACGACCATCTGTCCCGCCTGCAGAACGCCGACCTGATGCTGGACACCCTGCATTACGGCGCCCACACGACGGCGAGCGACGCGCTGTGGGCCGGGCTCCCCCTGGTCACCCGCCTGGGCCACACGCTGCAATCGCGCGTGGCGGCCAGCCTGCTTCACACCGCCGGGCTATCCGACTTCGTGACGGAGTCCCTGGCCCAGTATGAAGACACCGTCCTGCGCTGGGCGAACGACCGCGCCGGCCTGAACGCCGTTCGGCACCGGCTGCGCGCCGAGCGCGACGGCGGGCCGCTGTTCGACATGAACGCCCACACGCGCCTGCTGGAGCGGGCGTTCCTGACGATGCTGGAGCACCAGCGCCAAGGCAAGCCGCCGGCAACCTTCACCGTCGCCGGGTAAAACAACGCACAAAACGAAAAAGGACCGCTCCGAAGGAGTCGGTCCTTTTTTCCGGCCCGGATGGGCGGGCCGCCGCGTCATGGGGCCGGATGGCCCTGGCGCCGGTCATTCGCGCATCAGCGTCGGCAGGTCGAGCGTGGAGGTGCCGGCCGCCGGGGCGTAGGTGCCGGACGCCACCGCTTGGTATACGATATACAGCGGAGTGGCCGAGAACCAAGCGCTGGCGAACTCCGTAACACCCTTGGCGATGCTCGACAGAAGGCCGTCGTGATGGCTGTGATGGGCGGAAGCGTAAGCCATGATGTGTCTCCTCTTTGCTGGTGGGGTTATTGTGCCGTGGTATACCCGATACCAGAAGCGCTATGCCCGCAGACCAGCAAGACCGAAAAATTACAGCTCCCTCAAGCGTTTAAAGTCAAAACAGTCCGCTTATCGAACCGAAATTTCTGATACTCCGGTATGCCTCCCGCCCCATGATTGCGTATGTGTTTGTCGGGGAATCGCGTATTCTCTCATCATTACCCCTGGCGATAATCGGAGTGCCGTCTGTGCCGGCGCATGAGTGGCCGCAGATCGTCCGCGCCTTGCGAAGGCTGCACGGCCTGACCGAGGCGCAATTCGCCGTCATGCTGGGCACCACCGAGGAGGCTGTTGCGCGCTGGGAGTCCGGGACCATCCTGCCCGACCCGCGGGAGCAGGCGCTGTTGCGCGACGTGCTGACCGGCCATTTCCGCCACCACCCGACCTTCCTCGGCCTGAAGGCGATGGTGCGGAGCATGGGCGAGAAATGCACGCTCTACACCCCCGGCCTGATCGCCCAGGCCGTGTCCCCGCCGCTGGCCCGCTGGATCGAGCGGCACCGCTTCGACATCGTCGGTTCCTCCCTGCTGCCACGCATCGACGGACTGACCGCGGAAATGATGGAGCGCTACGCCCTGCCCATGCTGGAAGGGACGAACGACGTCCTGTCGGTCACCTACAACGACCGGGCCGTGGCCTTCCGCAACGCCGTCATCAGCCGGCGGCTGAGCGTCGTTCCGGTGGACGGGGTGCGCGTCCTGGTGCTGGTGGACCGGGTGCTCTATCTGGACGACGGCCGCGATCCGCCGGACCCGGACCTCCACATGCTCACCGCCGACGAGCTGGCCAACGACTGACCAATCCCTCCGAAGGTCCGGCTTGCCCCCGCCGGTGTTGTCTGCTCCATGGACGCCGGTACGGAGGGGAGCCAATACCTTGAGCACGGGACTGATCGCACTGTTGGATGATGTGGCCGGCTTGGCGAAGGTCGCCGCCGCCTCGCTGGACGACGCCGCGGGGCAGGCGGCGCGGGCGGGGGCCAAGGCCGCCGGGGTGGTGGTGGACGACGCCGCGGTGACGCCGCGCTATGTGGTGGGTTTCACCGCCGACCGCGAACTGCCGATCATCGGCAAGATCGCTCTGGGTTCGCTGAAGAACAAGCTGGTGTTCCTGCTGCCCCTGGCGCTGGCGCTCAGCCTCGTGGCGCCTTGGGCGATCACGCCACTGCTGATGCTGGGCGGCGGCTTCCTCTGCTACGAGGGCGCGGAGAAGGTCTGGGAGGCGCTGCGACCCCACCCGGCGCACCACGACGCCGAGGGAGCGGGCGCCGCGGGACAGGACGCCGCGCAGTTCGAGCGGGAGAAGGTCAACAGCGCCATCAAGACCGACCTGATCCTGTCGGCGGAGATCATGGCCATCGTCCTGTCGACGGTCGCCGCCGAGACCTCGTCCTTCTGGATGCAGGCCGCCGTCCTCGCGGTCGTCGGCGCGGGCATCACCGGTCTGGTCTACGGCGCGGTGGCGCTGATCGTGAAGGCGGACGACGTCGGCCTTTCGCTGGCGCAGAACGGGCGCCCGGTGGCCAGCCTGCTGGGGTTGCGCACCCCCTCTCCCGGCGCTCCGGGCGGCGCCGACCGGGCGCTCGCCCCGCTGACTCGGGCGATCGGGCGCGGGCTGGTCAAGGGGATGCCAGTCTTTCTGAAGCTGCTCGCCCTGGTCGGCACCGCCGCCATGCTGTGGGTCGGCGGCGGCATCGTCATCCATGGGTTGGAGGGCTTCGGCCTGACCGCGATCGGGCACGCGATCCACGGGGCCGCCGTGGCGGCGGGCGAGGCCGTGCCGACGGCGAAGGCCGCGGTGGAATGGCTGGTGGGGGCGGCGGGGGCCGGGGTGTTCGGGCTGCTGCTGGGCGCTCTGCTGATCCCCCTGGTGCACAAGGTCGCCGAGCCGCTCTGGCGCATGGTGAGGGGCAAATAGAGCGTCGGGAAGCGCGAAGGGGCGGCCCTGCCCGGACCGCCCCTTGGCGTTTGCCCTTCACACGCGGCCCTGCCCCGTTTCCACAATGACAAGGACGCTCCATGGACGGGGCTTGGTGTGCCCGGACTGGCCGTGGGTCCGCCGAGAGATCGGAGCGCCATATACTAGTATATCAGCGCCCTATCCCTTAGCAAGCCCCCTGCTCCTCACACCAGACTTCACATCAGCATGTTGGGCAGGAACAGCACCAGCCCCGGCCACAGCGTCAGCACGGCGACCAGCAGCACGATGGTGCCAACGAAGGGCAGCGATTCGACGATGTACTCTTCGATCGGACAATCGAGCAGGCTGCACACGGTGTACATCGCCACGCCCACCGGCGGCGTCATCGAGCCCAGCGTGACGATCGTCATCATAAGGATGCCGAAATGCACCGGATCGACGCCCAGCGGAGTCACGATGGGCAGGAAGATCGGCGTCAGCAGCAGGACCAGCACCGTGCTTTCAACGAACAGGCCGGCGATGAACAGGAAGATCAGGATCAGCGCGACCACCAGCAGCGGGTTGCTGGTCAGTTGGGTCATCGCCTCGGCGATGGTCTGGGGCGCCTGCTCGAAGATGATGGCGTAGCCGACCATGCCCGAGAACAGAATGATCAGCATGATCAGCCCGGTGTCCACCACCGCTTCCTGAAGCGCCTCGGCCACCGCGGCCCAGGTCAGCTCCTTGTGCAGCAGGAAGCCGACGACGGCGGCGTAGACAACAGCGAAGGCGCCGACCTCCGACGGGGTGAACAGGCCGCCGCGGATGGCGAACAGCAGGGCCACCGGGAACAGCAGCGCCCATTTGGCGTCGGCCACCGCCCGCCACACGGCGCGCAGGGTCGGGCGTTCGGCCATTTCCGGACGGTAGCCGCGGCGCCGGGCGATCAGCCAGACGGTCAGCATCAGCCCGGCCATCATCATGAAGCCCGGAATGACGCCGGCCAGGAACAGCCGCCCGATCGACACGTTGCCGACGAAGCCGTAGAGGATCAGCCCCAGGCTGGGCGGGATGGTCGCGGTGATCAGCGAGCCGACCGCGATGGCGGCGGCGGTGAAGCCCTTCGAATAGCCGCGGGCGATCAGGCTGGGACCGAGGATGCGGGCCTCCATCGCGGCGTCGGCCACCGCCGAGCCGGAGACGCCGCCCATCAGCGTGGACAGCACGATGCAGACCTGCGCCAGCCCGCCGGACATCCAGGACACCAGCACGTTGGAACAGTTGATCAGGCGGCTGGTGATGCCCGTGCGGTTCATCATGTGCCCGGCGAGCACGAAGAAGGGCACGGCCAGCAGCGGAAAGCTCTGCGAGGCCGAGGCGACCTGCTGCACGCCGATGGACATCGGGATGATGTCGTTGGTGGCAAAGAAGGAGAAGCCGGCGATGCCGATGGCGAAGGCGATGGGAAGCCCGAAGGCCATCAGCGCGAAGAAGGTGACGGCAAGCAGGGTCACGGCACGACCTCCTCGATGTCGCCGGCCTTGGGGGCCGGCGCAAAGACCGGTTTGGGGTGACTGCGCAGCCCGCGCAGCGTGTCCAGGATCTGCCCGGTGAGCGTGAGGGCCAGCAACAGGCAGCCCACCGGCACCGCGGCGGTCACGAAGGCGTAGCTGATGCCGCTGTCGCCGAACTGGCGTTCCAGGTTCAGCATGGTGAGCCGGTAGCCCATCACCGTCATGGTGAGGAGGAAGGCGACAACCAGCACGCCCAGCACGACGTCCAGCACGGCACGGGTGGAGTTGGGCAGGCGCTTGACCAGATAGTCGATGCCGATGTGGGCGCGCTTGCGCAGCGCCATGTCGGCGCCGAGGAAGGCGACCCAGACGAACAGGAGCTGTGCCACGTCCACCGACCAGACCAGGGGATGGCCGAACCAGCGCATGACGCCGGCGGCGAAGACGAGCAGAACGATGGCGGCGAGGAGAAGCATCGCCAGGACGGCTTCCCCCTTGTGAAACAAGGACGACATGATGGCAGTCCCTTGATGGCGGCGGAAGGTGACGGCGGACGGCGGTGATTTTGAGAGGTGCTTGCCCCCACCCCGGCCCTCTCCCGCTATCGCAGGGGAGGGAGAATTGTCCTCTCCCCTGCGAAGCGGGGGAGGGTCAGGGAGGGGGCACGATCAACACGAACCGATCCCCGCGTCAGTTCTGCAGCAGCTTTTCCACTTCCTTGTGGAGTTCGGCGTAGCCCAGCTTCTCGTAGACCGGGGCCGTCGCCTTGCGGAAAGGGGCCACGTCGATCTCCTCGATCGTCACGCCCTTCTCCTTCATCTGCTTCTCGAAGTCGGCGAGCGACGCCTGGGTGGCGCGCGACGCGCTGTCGCCGGCCTTCAGCGCCTCTTCCTTGAGGATCGTCTGCTGCTCCGGCGGCAGCTTGTCGAACCAGGCGGCGCTGGTGACGATGCCGGTGATCAGGTTGATGTGGCCGGTCTTGGTGACGCGGTTGGTCACCTCGTAGAGGCGGGCGCCGAAGCTGGCCGGATGCTGCGCCTCAACGCCGTCGATCACCTTCTGCTGCAGGCCGGTGTAGACTTCCGACCAGCCCATCGGGGTCGGGGTGGCGCCCATGGCGCGGATCGTCTCCATCCACACCGGGGCGCCCGGCGTGCGCATGCGGATGCCGGCGAGGTCTTCCGGACCCTTCACCGGCTTGTTGGTCAGCAGGTGCCGTTCGCCCTGCCACCAGTTGAAGGACAGCACCTGATGGCCCGACGCCTTGCGCAGCTTGTCCGACCACTGGTCGAACATCGGCGAGGTGACCACCTTGCGGATGCCGTCGTAGCCCTGGGCGAGGTACGGGCCGCCCAGAACGCCGAACTCCTTCACGAAGACGGCGAGACGCCCGCCGTCGACGACGACCGCGACTCCGGCACCGGCGCGGGCCTGCTCCAGCACGTCCTCGTCCTTGCCGAGCTGCGAGCCGGGGAACAGGCGGACGGCCATCTTGCCGCCGGACCGCGCCTCGACGTTCTTCTTGAACTCCTCCAGCCCCCGGTAGAGCGGGTCCTGCTGAGCCAGCGCCGTGTTGACGCTGAGCGTGTAGTCGGCGGCCAGCGCACTGCCGGCGACGGTGGCCAACGCAAAGCCGAGGGCGGCCACGCGCCAAGTGCGGGTGATGATGCTCATGTTTCCTCCCTTTGAGGACAACGCCTCTTGCACGGAGGCGATTGTTCGGTACGCGACTGGTATGGTAGTATACAAGAATGGTGTTGTCCATGGGGTTGCGAACGGTGCAGGATGAATTCCGCCGTCCGGGATCGTCCGGGCGGGCACCGGCGGGGCGGGCTTTTAAAAAAGAAGGGATGGGAGGAGCATGTTGAGGAGGATCGAACCGGATTCGACGGAGCCCGTGGCGCGCCGCGTCTTTCGGGAACTGCGCCACGCCATCGTGACGATGCAGTTCCAGCCTGGCCAGCCGCTGTCCGAGCAGGAGGTCGCCGGCCAACTGGGCGTCAGCCGCCAGCCGGTGCGCGAGGCCTTCATCAAACTGAGCGAATCCGGGCTGGTCGTCATCCGCCCGCAGCGCGGCACGTTCGTCGTGAAAATCTCGGCCAAGCAGGTGATGGACGCCCGCTTCGTCCGCGAGGCGGTGGAGTTGGCCGTGGCGCGCAAGGCCGGCGAGGGACTGCCCGCCCGCGCCGTCGCGGAGTTGGAGACCAACCTCAAGGCGCAGCGCGAAGCCGCCAAGAGCACCAACCCGGCGTCCTTCCTGGACCTGGACGAAGCCTTCCACCGCACCATCGCGCTGGGGGTCGACTGCGAATACGCGTGGCGGGTGGTGGAGGAAACCAAGGCCCAGATGGACCGCGTGCGCTACCTCAGCCTGCCGCAGGCGACCCCGCTGGACCGGCTGATCGCCCAGCACGAGCAGATCGTCGAGGGCATCCGGGCGCGCAGCCCCGACGCCGCCGAGGCCGCCATGCGCCTGCATCTGCGCGAGATCCTGACGTCCCTGCCCGAACTGGCCCAGCGCTTCCCCGACCTGTTCGACAGCGAGCCCGCTCCGGCCGAACCGATCGCCGAATCCGCATGATCACTGGGATCATAGCGCTGCAAAAGACCAAATGCAGCGCTGTGAAGAGCGCTACGAATACTTTAGATCATCAGTGACCGACTTATAACAGCGCTATGTTGCGCTGCGATATCGATATGGAAGGCATGCGAATTGCGCGGTTTGTCTTTGACCGGCGCAATGCGAACATTGGCTCAACACGACAACGGGGCACGCCCCGCCGCCCGCAAATGCCAATCGGAGCCTTGCCATGAAGACCCACATCATCGCCCGCCTCGTCATCGTCAGCGGCTTCGCCCTTGCCTCCCTGCTCACCGCCGCCATCCAGTAAGCCCCTCGCCCGCATGAAAAAGGGCCGCGCGGCCCGGAACTTCCCGGATCGCGCGGCCCCACGGCGTGGGACGGAAGGAGGACGTGGTCAGTCGGCGTGGGCGCCGCTCGGCATCGCCGGGGGCGTGACCTTGTTCCGGCCCCACTGGCCGAGAACCACCAGCACCACGATGAAGGCCGTGATGTCGAAGACCGACAGGCAGACAAACAGCGGCTCGTAACCGATCGTGCTGGCGAGCTGGCCGATGATCAGCGAGAAGATCATGCCGCCCATGTAGCCGGCCATGCCGCCGAAGCCGGTCGCCGTGGCGACGTCCTGCTTCTCGAAGGTGTCGGTGACCAGGGCGTAGAGCAGGCTCGACAGCATCTGGTGCGCGAAGGCGCCGACCGAGAACAGGAAGATCGCGGTGATCGGGCTGCTGGTCAGGCCGATCAGGGCCGGGCCGATCATGCACACCGCGCCGATGCCGATGCCGGCGATGCGGGAGTTGACCAGCGACATGCGGAAGCGCTTGGCGAAGAAAGGCGACAGGTAGCCGCTGAGGACGCAGCCGATGTCGGCGAACAGGAAGGGCAGCCAGGCGAACAGCGCGAACTGCTTGATGTCCATGCCGCGCGTGCTGACCATGTAGAGCGGGATCCAGAAGCTGAAGGTCTGCCACGCCGGCTCGGTCAGGAAGCGGGCGGCGGCGATGCCCCAGAACTTGCGCATGGTGACGACGCGCTTCATCGACGGCTTGGGAAGCTGGACCTGCTCCTGGCCGTCCAGGATGTAGGCGTGCTCCTCCTTGGTCAGGCGCGGGTGGTTCTCCGGGTTGCGGTACAGCGCCAGCCACAGCATCGACAGGCCGATGCCCAGCAGTCCGGTGACGACGAAGGCGATCTGCCAGCTCCAGGTCACGGACAGCCAGATCACCAGCGGCGGGGCGATCATGGCGCCGACGGAGCTGCCGGTGTTGAACCAGCCCGTGGCGATGGAGCGCTCCTTGGCCGGGAACCACAGGGTGGCGGTCTTGGCGCCCGACGGCATGGCCGCCGCCTCGCTGATGCCGAGCAGGCCGCGGAAGAAAGCCATCGACTGCCAGCCGCCGGAGAAGGCGTGCAGGGCCGCGGCGCTGCCCCAGACGAAGGCGAACATCGCGTAGCCGAACTTCAGGCCGATGAGATCCGTCAAGTAACCGGCGATCGGCTGCATCAAGCTGTAGCAGAGCTGGAACACGCTGACGATGTAGGAATACTGCTCCGTCGTGAAGTGCAGTTCTTCCTTGAGCATCGGCGCCAGGATACCCAGCGTGTTGCGGTCGATGTAGTTGATGATCGTCCCCAGCATGATGAGCGCCAGGACTTTCCACCTCAGGCCACGCACTATCTTCATGACTTCCTCACTTGCCTGTTCATCGGCAGGCATGGGCGCACGCCTTTCCCTTCCGGGAAGTTCCTGGCGATTGCAATTTTTCGGATGGGGCCCAGGGCTTGAGCACAGACACGCGGTGGGCTCCGCATATGCGGCATATATTAATATATCAGTTTAACGCGCAAGCGCTAACTCGGGCAGCGCGCTACGCCCGACACTATGTCGCATGCCAAACGGCAGAAAAAGCAAAGGGCGCGGCCCTTTCCGGCACCGCGCCCCTGTCCACCAACCCGTTGACCGGGAATTAGAATTGGCTTTCCGCCACTTTCCTGACCAGGAAGTCGCGGAAGACCGCGATGCGCTTGGAATGGCGCAACTCCTCCGGATAGACGAAGAAGGCGTCCACCTTCGACCCGGACTGGTCCGGCAGCACCCGCACAATGTCGCCCAGCCCGGCCACCAGATAATCGGGCAGAGCGCCGACGCCCAGCCCGCTCTCCACCGCGCGGAAAATCGCGTAAAGGTTGTTGACCTGAAGGACGGTCCGGTCGCGGGCGACCGGATCGGTCACCAGATCGCGAAGCCAGTGCGTGTTGGCGAAGGGAGCGCGCA
This sequence comes from Azospirillum brasilense, assembly GCF_007827815.1. GTDB lineage: Bacteria > Pseudomonadota > Alphaproteobacteria > Azospirillales > Azospirillaceae > Azospirillum > Azospirillum brasilense_C. The sequence goes on along the minus strand of NZ_VITH01000003.1, from coordinate 470,155 downwards.
ACTCCTGCGGATAGGTCACCAAATCATGGGAGGCCAGATCGGCCACCGTCTGCGGCTCCCCCTTGCGGTCCAGGTACCGGCGGTGCGCGTAGAGGTGGGAACGGAAGGTCATCAGATGCCGCTGGATCAGGTCCGGCTGGCGCGGCGGGCTGACGCGAATCGCCACGTCGGCCTCGCGCATGCCCAGATCCAGCTCCGTGTCGGTGATCATCAGGGTGAGTTGGATCTCCGGGTAGAGCGCCAGGAATTCCCCGATGCGCGGGGTCAGCCAAGTCGAGCCGAAGGCGGCCGTGGCCGTCACCTTCAGCGGCCCCTTGGCGGCGTCCTTGCTCTCGCTCAGCATCGCCTGGGTCATCGACAGCTTCGCGAAAATGTCGCGCGCGGCGTGATTCAACAACTCGCCCTGCTCGGTCAGGATCAGGCCGCGGGCGTGCCGGTGGAACAGCGGAACGCCGAGGCTGTCCTCCAGCGCGCTGATCTGCCGGCTGACCGCCGATTGGCTGAGGTTGAGGGCCTCGCCCGCGTGGGTGAAGCTGCCGGCCTCGGCCACAGCGTGGAACACCCGCAACTTGTCCCAGTCCATCATCCCGTCCTGCTTCCCCTTGCCTTCGCCTGTCGGTCGGGGCCTGTCCGCGGGAGGATTCGCCGCGCGCCCCTGTTCCAATACTCTTTATGGCAAAAAGCGGCGCAGGTCTTCCATCGCGAACGTCATGAGCGGTCCGGACGATGGGATGTTGAACGTGTTGAAAGCGGGATTACGGTCGGCGGACCGCGGTTGTCACAGCGCACACACGCTCACATGGACGCGATGTCCTTTTCCGCCGTGTCCTTCAACAGCTGATCGAAGCTTTCGGACTTGAAGCCCAGAGCGCTGAGCTTGTCCCCCGCCGCACGTTCCGAATCCGTCCGCGCCAACTTGTTCAAGGCGAATTCCGCCGTCAACTTCACGGTGGTCGCGCCTTCGTCCGCTTGACTCATCAGCGAGCTGCGTTCCCGCATCGCGCCCCGCATCTCGTTCGAGATCGCGACCGCCTGGTCCAGGCGCATCCCCGAACTTGCTGTTTTATCGATGGCGGACAGCCGTGCTTCGATGCTTTCCGAAAGCGTTCTGATCTTTTTCTGCCTTTCGGTTTCCTGTCCGACACCGGCTTCGACGGCGCTCTTCCAAAAGGTCTGGCTGCGCGATTCCTTCAGTTTCCCCGAAAGCGCATCGTTCATTTCGTCGGCCGACATCCGGCCGGACGAAACGAAGAGACCAAGTGCGCTTCGGTCGTCTGTCGACAACTTGCCGAACAGCGAAAGCGCGTCACCCTTCAAAGCCGATGCCAACGGGCTCAGAGCCACATGGTCGGCCTTCCCGCCGCCGTTGCTGGCGTCGTCCTCCTTGGTCCGACCCACCGGCGGCTTGGAGGGCATCGCCGAATACGCCGACGCAGACGGGGTCGCCCCGCTCAAGGTAATGTTTGACATCCTGTCCCCGTCAAGCCGCACGTCGGAAATCAAGGGAATGATAAAATCACTCATGCGATTGTTCAACAAAATAGAATATAGATTAGATATCCAACTGATATCCTTGATACGAATACTTAGACTTCTATCGAACCATCGCCGTCCTGTTCACTCCACCAGATGCCCCAGCGGCAGCGCCGTGCGGTAGCGCACCTGCTTCAGCGCGAAGCTGGAGCGAATGTTGGCGACCCCGGAAATTCGCGTCAGGTGCTCCTTCAGAAAGCGCTCGTAGCTGGCGAGATCGGGGACCACAACGCGCAGCAGATAATCGGCGTCGCCGGTCATCAGATAGCATTCCATCACCTCCGGCAGCGCCATCACGGCGGCCTCGAAGGCATCGATCCGCTCCTCCACCTGCCGTTCCAGGCTGACGCTGACGAAGACGTTCACCGGCAGATCGACCGCGGCGGGGTCGACCAGCGCGACGTGGCGGGTGATGACGCCCGATTCCTCCAGCGCCTTGACCCGGCGCAGGCAGGGGGACGGCGACAGGCCGACGCGCTCCGCCACCTCGTTGTTGGGCATCCGCCCGTCCTGCTGGAGCAGGGCCAGTATCTTCCGGTCGATGCGGTCGAGTTTGATTTTTGGCATTTTCTGCTGCCCAAGCGGGATTCGCGCAATCCAATGCTAAACCGGGCGGCTTTGCTGCGCCACTTTGCAAACGCCTGCCGCGGCACAAATGATAGGCTCCACCAATCATCGACCGCCGTTCCGTCAAGAGAGGCACCAACATGGACGCGACCGTTCCGAACCACGCCGACCTCGCCCGCCTGCGCGAGCTGGAGCGCAAGGTTCTCTGGCTCGCGTCCTGGACGATCCACAACGCCAACCACGTCCGCCCCAACCAGGACGGGCTGAAGATCGGTGGTCATCAGGCGTCCTCGGCCTCGCTGGCGACGATCATGACGGCGCTCTACTTCCAGGCCCTGCGCCCGGAGGACCGGGTGGCGGTGAAGCCGCACGCCAGCCCGATCTTCCACGCCATCCAGTATCTGCTGGGCAACCAGACGCGCGCGAATCTGGAGAATTTCCGCGGTTTCAAGGGCGCCCAGTCCTACCCGTCGCGGACCAAGGACGTGGACGACGTGGATTTCTCCACCGGCTCGGTCGGGCTGGGGGTGGCGCAGACCCTCTTCGCCTCGCTGGTCCAAGATTACGTGAAGGCCAAGGGCTGGGCGAAGGATCGGCCGGAGGGGCGCATGGTGTCGCTGGTCGGCGACGCCGAGATGGACGAGGGCAACATCTTCGAGGCGCTTCAGGAAGGTTGGAAGCACGGGCTGCGCAACACCTGGTGGATCGTCGACTACAACCGCCAGAGCCTGGACGCGGTGATCCGCGAGGGGCTGTGGGAGCGGCTGGAGAACATCTTCCGCGCCTTCGGTTGGGACGTGGTGATCCTGAAATACGGCGCCCTGATGCAGGCGGCCTTCCAAGAGGAGGGCGGCCAGCGCCTGCGCGCCTGGATCGACCAGTGCCCGAACCAGCTCTATTCCGCGCTGACCTACCAGGGCGGGGCGGCTTGGCGGAAGCGGCTGCTCGACGATCTGGGCGACCAGGGACCGGTGACCCGGCTGATCGAGCGCCGCACCGACGAGGAGCTGGCCCTTCTGATGGGCAATCTCGGCGGCCACGACCTGCCTTCGCTGCTCGACGCCTTCGCCCAGGCGCGCACGCACGACCGGCCGGTCTGCTTCATCGCCTACACCATCAAGGGCGCAGGCCTGCCGCTGGCCGGCCACAAGGACAACCATTCCGGTCTGATGACCCCGGCGCAGATGGAGGCGTTCCGCGCCGCCAACGCCGTCCGTCCGGGCCATGAGTGGGACCGCTTCGAAGGGCTGAACCTGCCGGAATCCGAGCTGGACGGCTTCCTGAAACGCGTGCCTTTCGCGGCCAAGGGACGGCGGCGCCATGGTGCCGCGGCGGTGCCGGTGCCCGCGGCCCTGGCCGCTCCGGCGCAAAAGGCGCTGTCCACCCAGGCGGCCTTCGGCCTGATCCTGAACGAGCTGGGGCGGGAGAAGACGGAGCTGGCGGAGCGCATCGTGACGACCGCGCCGGACGTGACGGTCTCCACCAACCTCGGCGCCTGGGTGAACCGCCGCGGCCTGTTCGCCAAGAGCGCGCTGGCCGACCTGTTCAAGAAGGAGCGCATCCCCTCCACCTACACCTGGGACTTCTCCCCCGATGGCCAGCATTTCGAGCTGGGCATCGCCGAATCCAACCTGTTCATCCTGCTGTCGGCGCTGGGCCTGTCCCATTCCCTGTTCGGAGAGCGGCTGCTGCCCATCGGCACCGTCTACGACCCCTTCGTCATGCGGGCGGCGGACCAGATGAACTACGCCTGCTACCAGGACGCGCGATTCCTGCTGGTGGCGACCCCGTCCGGCGTGTCGCTGGCCCCGGAAGGCGGGGCGCACCAGTCCATCGCCACGCCGCTGGTCGGCATGGCTCAGGACGGGCTGGCCTGCTTCGAGCCGGCCTTCGCCGACGAGCTGGCCGTCACCATGCGCTGGGCCTTCGACTACATGCAGCGGGAGGGCGAGGGAGAGCCGGACGAGCGGAACTGGCTGCGCGACGAGACCGGCGGATCGGTCTATCTGCGCCTGTCCTCCCGCGTGCTGGAGCAGCCGGTCCGGACGATGGACGCGGAGCTGGAGAGCGGCATCGTCCAGGGCGCCTACTGGCTGCGCCGCCCCGGCCCGAACGCCCAGGTGGTGGTCGCCTACAGCGGCGTGGTGGCGCCGGAGGCCATCGAGGCGGTGGGCATGCTCGGCGAGGACCGCCGCGACGTCGGGCTGCTGGCCGTCACCTCCGCCGACCGGCTGCACGCCGGCTGGAGCGCCGCGCAGCGGGCGCGCGAGCGCGGCAAGCCCCACGCGCGTTCCCACGTCGAACGGCTGCTGGAGGGCGTGCCGCCCCATTGCGCGCTGGTGACGGTGCAGGATGGGCATCCGGCGGGGCTGGGCTGGCTCGGCTCGGTCCACGGCCACCGCACGCGGGCGCTGGGGGTCGAGCATTTCGGGCAGACCGGCACCATCGCCGACCTCTACCGCCATCACGGCATCGACGCCCAGGCCATCGTCCGCGCTGCGGAAGCCCTCTCCCCCGGCCGCCCGGTCCGCCATTTGAAGGCGGTGTAGCCTCGGATCGAGCGCCGGCGGCGCCCGTGCCGTGAAAACCGTCGAGCGCAACGCCTGATGCGCCGGGCTTTACGCTCGACGATATGGAAGGCCGCGGCACGAGCCGGAGGCTTGCGCGATGACCTGAGCGCCCTTCGCGACCCACCGCGCCGGCGGCCTCGCGGTTGGCTGTGCGATTCCCAGGCGTTCGTTGCGGGATCTCCGCCGCAAACGGATTCGTCCGGTGCGCAAAAACAATCCCCATCATCAGAAACAAAGGCGCCAGACAGACGCGTCAAATTGACGCTCTCCATTAGTTAGATAACTAATCGCGCTTCACGCATGACATATCAACGACTTGCATCGTTGACATATTGCCAATTTGCATTCCGATGAATGCATTCGATATCTAACTTATACAAGAGTAACCAGTTTCAAAATTCGTTCAATTGACTTCAATTCACGCTGATGGCGAAAAAGATACGCCGTATACGGCCAATGATTTGGAGAAACTTACGATGACGACCTGGTACGGAACGTCCGGAAACGATATTTATGACGCTCCTTCGGGCCCGAACATGCTGTTCGGACAGGGGGGAAACGACGACATCCTCGGAAACACCGACGCCGACTATATTGATGGTGGCGACGGCAACGACACGCTGTACGGCAGCTTCGGAAACGACAGCCTGTACGGCGGCAATGGGGCCGACACGCTGTACGGCAACGACAACAACGATCTGCTGAGCGGCGAGGCAGGGAACGACTTCCTCTACGGCGGGAACAACAACGACACGCTGTACGGCGGGGCCGGCAACGACACGCTGTTCGGGGATTACGGGTCGGATGTCGGCCTGGACGTTCTGGCGGGTGGGGCCGGCAACGATGTCCTCTACGGCGGCTACGACAGCGACAACTACCTCTACACCTGCAATTCCGACGGCATCGATCTCATTTCGGATTCGCACGGGGATTACGACCGGCTCCGCATGAACGGCCCCACGGCGCCCAACCAGCTCGAATACTACCGGGCCAGCACCTTCGGCGGCGATTCCAACGACCTTCTGTTCTTCACCAAGGCCGACGCCGCCGATGGCACCATCAGCGAGTACATCATCATCGACGACTTCTGGAACGGCAGCGCCGCCGGCACCGGCCGGATCGAGTATCTGAACCTCAGCGGCACGGATTACTGGTTCAACGACGTCGTCTGGGGCCTGTAAGGCCGTCGGAGGGCTGGGCCGGCCCCAGCCCTCCGTCTAGCAGGACCATGACGCCGCACGCCGCGCGACACCACATAAGGAGTCTGTCGAACAACGGTCACAGCGCGAGGCGAGGTCGGGATGAGCTGGTCGATCCCCATCGGCACCGTGAAGGGCACGGTGATCCGCATCCACATCACCTTCTTCCTGTTCCTATTGTGGATCGGCGCCGCCTACCACGCCCAGGGCGGCTGGCCGGCGGCGCTGGAGGGGGTGGTTTTCCTCTCGCTGCTGTTCCTCTGCGTCCTGCTGCACGAGTTCGGACACGTCTTCGCCGCCCGGCGCTACGGCGTCCGCACGCCGGACATCACGCTGCTGCCCATCGGCGGGGTGGCCCGTCTGGAGCGTCTGCCGGAAAAGCCGTCGCAGGAGCTGGTGGTGGCCCTGGCCGGCCCGGCGGTCAATCTGGTGATCGCGGCGCTGCTCTACGCGGCGCTCGGCGGCTTCGTGCCGGCGGGGGCGGCGGAGGTGCAGAACGCCGGGATCGACGTGCTGTCCCGGCTGGCCGTGGTCAACCTGTTCCTGGCCCTGTTCAACCTGATCCCGGCCTTCCCCATGGACGGCGGGCGTGTGCTGAGGGCGGTCCTGGCGAGCCGCATGGGCTATGTCCGAGGCACCCAGGTGGCGGCCTCGGTCGGGCAGGCGGTGGCCATCGGGCTGGGGCTGCTCGGGCTGTTCGGCAACCCGATGCTGCTGTTCATCGCGCTGTTCGTCTATCTGGGCGCCTCGTCCGAAGCCCACGCGGTGCAGATGCGCGAGATCACCCACGGCGTGGTGGTGTCCGACGCCATGGTCACCCGTTTCGAGACACTGCCGCCCTCCGGCGTGTTGGAGGACGCCGTGCAATGCCTGATCCGCACGACCCAGCACGAGTTTCCCGTTGTGGACGGGGCCGGGACGCTGCGCGGCGTGCTGACCCGCGACGACCTGATCCGCGCCCTGCGCGACCGCGGCCCGGACACGCCGGTGCTGGAGGTGATGCGCCCCGACATCCCCGTCATTCACCGGCACGGCAAGCTGGAGGAGGCGCTGCGGCTGATGCAGGAGAAGAGCCTGCCCGCGGTCGGCGTCGATGACGGGAACGGGCGGCTGGTCGGTCTGGTCACCCCGGAGAATGTGGGGGAGATGATGATGGTGCAGGCCGCCCGGCACGCGCTGCGCCGCTGACCGCCTCCCCCTTCCGTTGCGCGGCCTCTCCGTTCGGGAACAAGCGGCGGGCGGGGTCATTGTGCTAGGACAGCGGATGCCCCCACACGGGAAGGGAGGATGACATGGCGATGCGCTCCACGCGCCGGGCGGCGTTGGCTCTGGCCGGATTCGCCGGGATGACCGCCGCCATGACCGGGCGGAAGGCCGGAGCGGACCAGCCCGGCGTTCACCGCGTCGCCATCCAGGTCAGCAGCAACGATCCGGCGCTGATGAACATGGCGCTGAACAACGTCAAGAACATCATCGAGTATTACAAGAACATCGGCGAGACGGTGGAGGTCGAACTGGTCACCTTCGGCCCCGGCCTGCACATGCTGCGCGCCGATCGCTCGCCCGTGAAGGACCGGCTGGCGTCGCTGAAGGGCAGCCTGCCGACCCTGACCTACTCCGCCTGCGAGAACACCCGCAACGGCATGATCCGCGTGGAACAGGGCGAGGTCCCCATGGTGCCGGAAGCCAAGCTGGTGCCCTCCGGCGTGGTCCGGCTGATGCAGCTTCAGGAAGAAGGCTGGTCCTACATCCGCCCGTAACCGGCCGCTCTATTCCGCCGCAATGTCCGTCAGCAGGGCCGCCGTCACCGGTCCCACGGTTCCGGCGCCGATGGCCAGCCCGTCCACGCGCAGCAACGGGCGCAGTCCAAGGCTGTTTGTCAGGAAGGCTTCCCCGGCTCCCAGCAGGTCGGCGACGGAAAGCGACGCCTCACTGGCATCGCCCCGCTCCAGGATCAGGGCGCGGCGGATGCCCGGCAGGGCCCCCTCGGCAACCGGCGGGGTCAGCAGGCGCCCGTCCCGGACGATGAACAGGTTCGCCACGCTGGACTCGGCCAGACGGCCCGCGCTGTTGAGCAGGAGCGCCTCTCCCGCGCCACGCGTCGCCGCCTCCTGCCGGGCGAGGATGGAATCCAGGTAATTCAGCGACTTCACGCGCGACAGCGGCGAATGCTCGTTGCGCCGGGTGCAAAGGGCGATGACCGCCTCCACCGGGCCGGCGGGCGGCGGAGCGGGCGCCAGCGTCATCAGCAGCGTCGGCACGGCGTCCGCCGGCGGCAGCACGCCGCGCGCTCCGGTCCCCCGCGTCAGCGTGATCCGCAGCACACCCTCCACGCAGCCCTGCGCCGCGATCAGCGCCTCGGTGGCGACGGCCATCGCCGCCGCGTCGTGAGGAAGCGGCAGGCCGAGCAGCGCCGCGCTGTCGGCCAGCCGGGCGAGATGCCGGTCGAGATGGCGGGCGGTGCCGCCGGCCACCCGGATCGTCTCGAACAGCCCGTCGCCCAGCGTGAAGCCGCGGTCCGCCGGATCGATCCGTGCCTCCGCCGCCGGCAGCAGGCGGCCGTTCAGCCAGACGACGGTCATGGCCGGGCTCATGGTCAGGCCTCCCCCAGCGCGCGGAGCTGGGCGCGGATCTTGACCATCATCTCCTCGTGCTCGTCCGCCGGGTCGGAATCGGCGACGATGCCGCCACCGGCCTGGGCAATCACCGCATCCGGCGTGATCGACAGAGTGCGGATGACGATGCTGCTGTCCATCGCGCCGTCGAAGCCGAGCCAGGCGACGGAGCCGCAATAGGCGCCGCGCCGCGCCACCTCCAGCTCGTCGATGATCTGCATGGCGCGGATCTTGGGCGCCCCGGTGATCGAGCCGCCGGGCAGCGCCGCCCGCAGCAGGTCCACCGCCCCCAGACCGGGCCGCAGCCGCGCGGTGACCACCGAGACGAGGTGATGCACGCTGGCGAAGCTCTCCAGCCCGTAGAGCGTCGGCACCCGGACGCTGCCGATCCGCGACACCCGGCCGAGGTCGTTGCGCAGCAGGTCGGTGATCATCAGGTTTTCCGCCCGGTCCTTGACACTGGCCACCAGTTCCGCGGCGGCGGCGGCGTCCGCGGCGGGGTCGGCGTAGCGCGGGCGGGTGCCCTTGATCGGGCGCGTCTCCACCTCCCCGGTGGCGCTGAGGCGGATGAAGCGCTCCGGCGAGGCGCTGGCGATGCACAGGCGCGGGCCGCAGTCGAGATAGGCGGCGAAGGGCGCCGGACTGATCGCGCGCAGCCGGCGGTACAGCGCGTAGGGGTCCAGCCCGGCGGGCCGGTCGGCCAGGAAGCGCTGCGTGAAGTTGGCCTGATAGATGTCGCCGGCCCGGATGTACTCCAGCACCCGCTCCACCCGTGTCAGATAGTCGTCGCGCTCCAGCTCGCTCCGCCAGGGGGCGGCCGGGACGGGGCCGAGCGGGGACGCTCCGCCGGCCTCCAGCCGGGCCGCCAGGGCGCGGGCGCGGCCCTCCGCTTCCGGGCGGGCGGCGATCACCCAGGCGCGGCGCTCCGCATGGTCGAAGGCGGCCACCGCGTCGTAGAAGCCGAAGGCCATCTCCGGCTGGCCGCCGGGGTTGGCGTGGCGCGTGCGGATGCGCTCCAGCCGCAGCCCCGCCTCGTAGCCGATGAAGCCAACCGCCCCGCCGCAAAAGGGCGCCGGTCCCGGCGGGCTGTCGGGCCGGGCGTGGCGCGCCAGCTCCTCCGCCAGCACGGCGAAGAGGTCGCCGTCCACCGGGCGGCCGTCGAGATGCGCCCGCCCGTCCAGCGACTCCAGGGTGCGGAACGGCTCCGCCGCGATGTAGCTGTAGCGGCCATGGGCCGGGTGCGGGGCGGCGCTGTCGAGCAGCATCGACCAGGGCTGTCCGGACAGCGCGCGGAAGGCCTCCGCCGGATCGGCGCATGACAAGGGGATCGCCAGCATGGCGGCGGAGCTTCCTCTAAGACCGGCCTTACATGAGAATGGTGGCGCCGCCGTCCACCACCAACACATGCCCGTTGACGTAGGACGCGGCGGGCGAGGCCAGGAACACCGCGGCCCCGGCGATCTCCTCCGGGCGGCCCCAGCGGCCGATCGGGGTGCGCCCCTCGAAATAGGCGGACAGGGCCGGGTTGCCGGTGATGCCGGCGTTGGTCTCCGTCGCGAAGAAGCCCGGCGCGATGGCGTTGCTGGTCAGGCCCTTTGCGCCATACTCGGCGGCGAGCGCCCGCACCATGCCGGCCAGCCCGGCCTTGGCGGCGGCGTAGACCGCGTCGTTGGCGCGGGCGATCTGCCCGGAGATGGAGGTCACCGTGATCAGCCGCCCGAAGCCCTGGGGCAGCATCAGCCGCGCCGCCTCCCGCGCCAGGATCAGGCCGGCGGCCAGATCGACGTTGAGCAGGTCGCTGATCTCCTCGTCCGCAAAGTCGGTCAGCGGCTTGCGGTTGCGCTGCCCGACATTCTGCACCAGCACGTCCAGCCGTCCGTGGTCCCGGGCGATCCGCGCGTAGGCGTCCCGAACCGCGTCGCGGTCGGCCACGTCGAAGGCCAGCACCGAGGCCCGCCCGCCCGCCGCGGCGATGGCCTCGGCCTGCGGTTCCAGCCGCGCGGCGTCGCGCCCGTTCAGCAGCACATGGGCGCCCGACCCGGCCATGGCGCGGGCGATTTCCAGACCCAGCCCGCGCCCGGACCCGGTGACCAGCGCCACCCGGCCTTCCAGCGAGAACTGCGACAGATACGGGAGATGCGGAGCGGTCATGGTCACCGTTGGGGAGAAGGTGGACGGTCTTGCAGATTTAGCAGATGGCCAGCCGGATGACACCCCGTTCGGCATCAGACTTCGGGGCGACTGGATAGGAAGTTCCCTCTCCCCCCGGAGGGGCGAGGGTTATAAAGGCCAAATGCGATAGCCCAGCATCAGACTTCAGGCGCGGGGAAGCAACTCCACCGTTTCCGCGATGGTCCAGCCGTCCGCCCGCACCAGCCGCCCAAGGCGCCCATACAGCGTGGCTCTGGGGGACAGGCGCCCTTCCGCGGCGAAGACGTCGGCGGCGGGAGCGGTCAGCAGGCCCAGCACCTCCACCGAGAAGGCGACGCCGTTGCGCGTCAGCAGGCGCCCGAAGGGCTCCGTCCCCTCTTGAAGCTGTTCGGCGAAGGTCGCAGGAAAGCCGTCGAGCGCGATGCGGATGCTCGCCAGTTCGACCGGCAGCGCGTCCGGCCCGACGGTCAGCACGATGTCGCGCAGCAGCGCCGTCCCGTCCGGCTCCGTCCGCTGGCGCAGCACCCGCACGCCCACCGGCTCGTCCCACCGCTCCGACAGGACGGCGGTCATGCCGCGGTCGTGGTCGAGCAGCGTCCGATAGGGCACCGGGACCGCGGCGGCGGGCAGCGTGGACAGCGCCCGTGCCCCGGCGCCCCATCCCGCCGTCAGAGCCCGCGCGCGCGCCAAAACGGAACCGGACTCGTCCATGGAGGAACAACCGGCGGCGGAGGCGGACGAAAAGGAAGGCTTCATTCGAAATCGCGGTTCTGCGGAAAGGATGTGGGCGAAAGAACTTGGCCGCTCCTGGCGGGGACAGCGGCCACGGGCCGGCATTCTAGGAACAGCGCCCCACCGACCGCAATGCCGAAGGCGCACATCCCTGCGTCGTGTCCTCCGCGTGCCCCCACGCGGAAAAGGGTCGCCGCCCGCAGCCCTGTCCCGCGCCACCGGCCTCTTGCGCCCGCCGCGCGCTGCATTAGATCATGCTCATAAAGACGCCCGCCCTGGAGGGAAGCCGCGCCATGTCCGACCTTCTGCACGTCGCCTGCCCAAGCTGCGACACCCTGAACCGCATGCCGCGCGGACGCCTGGACCAGCCCGGCGCCGGCAAGTGCGGCCGCTGCGGCCAGCCGCTGTTCCAGGGCAAGCCGATCGCGCTCAGTGCCGCCCGCTTCACCGCCCAGGCGGAGCGCAGCGACCTGCCGCTGCTCATCGACTTTTGGGCGGAGTGGTGCGGGCCGTGCCGGATGATGGCGCCGGTCTTCGAGCAGGCCGCCGGCCAACTGGAACCCCACATCCGCCTCGCCAAGATCGACACCGAAGCCGCCCCCGATCTGGCCGCCCGCTTCGGCGTGCGCAGCATCCCGACCCTCGTCCTGGTCCACCATGGGCGCGAGGTGGCGCGCACCGCCGGGGCGATGCCGCTGCCCGCCCTGCTCGGCTGGGTGCGGCAGGCGATGGCCGCGGTCTGACCGTTACTCGGCTTCGATCAGCAGCCGGGTCAGGTCGGAGACGGAGGCGACCTCCAGCTTGTCCATGACGTTGTGGCGGTGCACCTCCACCGTCTTCAGGCTGAGGTTGATCTCCGCGGCGATGACCTTGTTCGGCTTACCCTGCACCACCAGATAGGCGACCTGCCGCTCCCGCGGGGTCAGGCGGGCCAGCAGGGCGCGAACCTGGGCCTTGCGCGCCTGCGCCTCCCACGCCCGACGGGATGTCTCCAGCGCCTCGTGCACCCGGTCGAGGAGAAGCTGGTCGTTGAAGGGTTTCTCGATGACGTCCACCGCTCCGGCGCGGAAGGCGCGGGCGGCCATCGGCACGTCGCCGTGGCCGGTGATGACCACGACGGCCAGGACGGAGCCGGCGCGGGCCAGCGTGTCCTGCAACTCCAGCCCGCTCATCCCCGGCATCCGCACGTCGGTGACGAGGCAGCCGGGCCGGTCGGCGCGGACGGCGCGCAGGAACTCCTCGCCGGAGCCGAAGGACTCCACCGCCACGCCGAGCGAGCCGATCAGCCAGCCCAGCGAATGGCGCATCGCCGGATCGTCGTCCACCACGTAGACGGTGCGGGCCGCGTCAGCCTGCATCGACCTTCTCCTCCGCTGCGGGCAGAACGAGGCGCACGATGGTGCCTCCGCCCGGATTGTCCGTGGCCCAGAGATGGCCGCCATGGCTTTCCACGATGGTCCGGCAGATCGACAGCCCCAGCCCCATGCCGCCCGGCTTGGTGGTGAAGAAGGGGTCGAACAGGCGCGCCCGCGCGTCCTCCGACAGCCCGTGCCCGCGGTCGGCGACCGCGATCTCCACCCGCCCTTCCGCGTCCAGGCCGGTGCGCACGGTGACGCCCCTGCCCTCCCCCGCCCCATCACCCATGGCGTCCAGCGCGTTCTTGACGAGGTTCAGGACGACCTGCTCGATCTGCACCCGGTCGGCCAGGACCGGCGGCAGGCCGGGAGCCAAGTCGCGGGTGACCGGGATGTTGCCGCTGCGCGCCCGCCCTTCGCAGAGCTGCAGCGCCGCCTCCACCGCGCCGTTGACGTCGGCCGGTTCGAGCTGGACGGCGCGCTTGCGCACGAAGTCGCGGATGCGGGCGATGATCTGCCCGGCGCGGTCGGCCTGGGCGGCGATGGCGCGGGAGGCCTCCGCGAACTCCGCAGGGCTGCCCACCCCGGCCTCCAGCCGCCGCGTGCAGCCGCGCGCGTAGTTGGCGATGGCGCCCAACGGCTGGTTCAGCTCATGAGCGATGTTGCTGGCCATCTCGCCGAGGATGGAGAGGCGGGCGACATGGTCCATCTCCTTCTGCCGTTCCCGCGCGGTGTCCTCGGCGCGGCGGCGTTCGGCCATCTCGCGGCGCAGCTCGCGGTTGGCGGCGCGCAGCTCGGCGGTGCGCACCTTGATGAGATGCTCCACCCGCAGCGAATGGACCGCCCACCACAGCAGGGCCAGAGCCGCCAGCGCCAGCCAGTGCCAGTGTTCGCGCGCGAGGTCGAGCAGGGTGACGTCGCGCAGATGCTCGTAGGGGCCGATGCGCAGGCTGCGGAACAGGCCGTGGACCGGCTGGTAGTCCATCGGCACCGTCCAGCCCTCGTAGCCGCCGGCCAGCGCCGCCGGATGGCCGTCCGGCATCTGGAACAGAGCGACCACCACCGCCTTGGCCAGTTCCTCCGGCGTACCGGCCAGCCGGGCGAGCGGCCAGTCGGGGTAGAGGCCGGTGGACAGGGCGCAGCCGAACCCCGGCTCCGTCCGGGCGCCGACGACCTGGAAACCCGCGCGATCGAGGTGGCCTTCCTGCGCCAGTTCCTCCAGCACGCAGGCGCGCAGAACGCCGGCGTCCACCGCGCCGTCGCGGACGGCGAAGGCGACGCGGTCCACGGGAAAACCGGAGAAGCGCAGTTCCTCCAGGTCGGCGTAGGGATCGACCCCGACCGTCAGCATCGCCCCCCAGGCGACCTGAAAGCCGCCGAAGGCGTCGGGGTCCACCGCCATCACGGACTTGCCCTTGAGATCGGCGAGGCCGCGGATGTCGTCGCGCCCCGCCCGGACGATCAGAGCGGACCCCACCGCCGCCCCCGACGCGCCGGAGCGGGAGGAATGGAGCGTGGCGATGCGGGTGACGCCGTGGCGGGCCTCCAGTTCCACGTAATTGCCGGTGTTGGTCAGGACGAAATCGACGCCGCCGGCGGCCACCGCCGCGTCCATGCCCGGCAGGTCGAGCGGCACCATCTCCGCCCCGCGCTGCGGAAAGCGCTCCGCCAGATAGCGGACGGTCGGTTCCCAGACGGCGTTGGCGTGGTCGCCGCCACGGTAGGCCAGCACGCCGACGCGGATCGGCGACTCCGCCGCCCGGGCAGGAAGCCCGGCGGAGAGCATCCCCAGCAGCGCCAGCATCAGGCAGACCGGGCGGACGGTGAACCGCATGGCATCCTTCGGACGGGTGAAGACGCGGGGGAACCGCGGGAACGGCCCCCGACGCGCCGCATACACCCTTACGCCGCCGCTTTCAATCCGGGTGGTCGCATCGCTCAGGGAAAGGCGACGCCGGGGCGCAGGCCGATCCGCTTCAGCACGATCGCCAGCGGACAGAAGCCGGTGAAGGCCGCCTGGAGCAGGTTGGCCCCGACGAAAGCGGTCAGCCACAGCCAGTTCGGGCCGTGCATTTGGGACAGGGCGAGACTCAGCAGGATCATGGTTCCGGCGAAAGCCATGACGACGCGGTCGATGCTCACGATGCGGTCTCCTCCGTGCCGGTTGGCGGGGTCATTTCATTCGTTGACACTAATTTAGCAATATCTAAAATATGGTGTCAAGACACCCTGAGTCCCGTTCCTCCCGTCCGAAGTGGCCCGCCATGCCCCGCTCCCTCCTCCCACACACGCCAGCCCGCAAGGCGCTGCTCGTCCTGCTGGCAGTCCTCCTGCCCCTGTCCGCGACGGCGGGCGAACCCGGCAGCCTGACCGTGCAGCCGCGCCCGGTGGAGGACCTGAAGGCCGTCTTCGCCACGGTGGAAAGCGTGCGCGAGACGCTGGCCCGCGCCCGCATCGGCGGCACGGTGGCCGACCTGACGGTGACGGAGGGTGACAAGGTGACCGTCGGGCAGGTCATCGCCACCGTGCGCGACCCCAAGCTGCCGCTCCAACTCGCCGCACTCGACGCGCGCATCCGGGCGCTGACGGCGCAGCAGCGTCAGGCGGAGCTGGAGCTGGGCCGCGCCCGCCAGCTCCGCGCCAGCGGCACCGGCACGCAGCAGCGGCTGGACGACGCCCAGGCGGCGCTGGACGTCGCCCGCGCCCAGATCGCCGCCATGGAAGCCGAACGCTCCGTCGTCGCCCAGCAGGCGCGGGAGGGGGAGGTGCTGGCCCCCGCCGCGGGGCGCGTCCTTCAGGTCAAGGTGATCGCCGGCGCCGTGGTGATGCCGGGCGAGCCGGTCGCCAGCATCGCCACCGACACCTACATCCTGCGGTTCCGCCTGCCGGAGCGGCACGCCCGCTTCCTGAAGGAGGGCGACTCGGTGCTGGTCGGCCAGCGCGGGCTGGCGCCGGTGACCGTCGCCGATCCCGGCGCCACGGCGCTGGCGCGCGGCACCGTCCGGCAGGTCTATCCCGAGATGGCCGGGGGGCAAGTGGTCGCCGACGCCACGGTCGATGGCTTGGGCGACTTCTTCGTCGGCGAGCGGGTGCGGGTCTACGTCGCCACCGGCACGCGCGATGCGGTGGTGATCCCACCGGACTGGCTGCTGCGCCGCTTCGGCACCGATTTCGTCCGGCTGGCCGACGGGACGGAGGTTCCGGTCCAGGCGGGCGGCGACATTCCCGCGCTGGACGGCCAACCCGGCGGGCTGGAGATCCTGTCCGGTCTGAAGCCCGGCGATGTGATCGTCCGCCCGGCCGGCTCGTGAGGGGGGCGTCATGAAGCTCGGCCTGTCCGGGGTGCTGACGCGGACCTTCATCCGCTCCCCCCTGACCCCGCTGCTGCTGCTCGCCTCTCTGGCGGTCGGCGCCATCGCCCTGCTGTCCCTCCCGCGCGAGGAGGAGCCGCAGATCAGCGTTCCCATGGTCGACATCCTCGTCCAGGCCGACGGGCTGAAGGCCGGCGACGCGGTCGAGCTGGTCACCCGGCCGCTGGAGGAGATCGTCAAGGGCATCGACGGGGTCGAACACACCTACAGCCAGACCATGGATGACCGCGTGGTGGTCACCGCGCGCTTCCTCGTCGGGACCCCGTCCGACGACGCCATCCTGCGCGTGCACGAGAAGGTGCGGGCCAGCCTGGACCGCATCCCGCTGGGCATCCCGGAACCGCTGATCGTCGGGCGCGGCATCAACGACGTCGCCATCCTGACGCTCACCCTGTCACCCCGAGCGGACGCCGCCGGGCGCTGGACCGCCAACGCCCTGCACGGCGTGGCCGACGACCTGCTGGGCCAGCTCACCCAGATCGAGGATGTCGGGCGCAGTGTCATCGTCGGGGGGAGCCCCGACCAGATCCGCGTGGAGCCCGACCCGGAACGGCTGGCGCTTTACGGCGTCACACTGAACCAGCTCGTCGACAAGGTGAGGAACGCCAACCGCTCCTTCCTCGCCGGGTCGCTGCGCAGCGCGGGCGGCAGCCTGCCGGTGGTCGCCGGCCGGACGCTCCAGGGCACGGCGGACATCGGGCTGCTCCTCGTCACCACCCGCGACGGACGGCCCGTCTATGTGAAGGACGTGGCCGACGTGGTTGCCGGGGCGCGTCCCGACGAGAGCAGCGCCTGGCATCTGGTGCCGGACGGCAAAGGCGGGCTGGTCCGCACCCCCGCCGTCACCATCGCCATCGCCAAGCGCGGCGGGGCCAACGCCGTCACCATCGCCGACCGCGTGCTGGCGCGCGTCCAGGCCATCCAGGCCGACGGGTTGCCGAAGGACCTGACGCTGACCGTCACCCGCGACTACGGCGAGACGGCCGACGAGAAGGTCAACGAGCTGCTGTTCCATCTGGCGCTCGCCACCGTCACCATCGTCGGGCTGATCGTCCTGGCCATCGGCTGGCGCGAGGGGCTGGTGACGCTGGTGGTCATCCCGACGACGATCCTGCTGACCCTGTTCGCGTCCTGGCTGATGGGCTACACCATCAACCGGGTCAGCCTGTTCGCCCTGATCTTCTCCATCGGCATCCTGGTCGACGACGCCATCGTGGTGGTGGAGAACATCGACCGCCACTGGTCGATGCGCGACGGGCGGAGCAAGGTCCAGGCCGCCATAGAGGCGGTGGCGGAGGTCGGCAACCCGACCATCGTCGCCACCCTGACGGTCATCGCCGCGCTGCTGCCGATGATGTTCGTGTCCGGCCTGATGGGCCCCTACATGAGCCCGATCCCGGCCAACGCCTCCGCCGCCATGGTCTTCAGCTTCTTCGTCGCCATGGTGCTGACGCCCTGGCTGATGGTGACGCTGCGTCCGGGGGAGTCTCCGGCGGGTGGGCACGGCGAGGACGGCGGCGGGCGGCTGGGGCGCCTCTACCGCGCCGCCGCGCGCCCGATCGTGCGCAGCAAGCGCCGCGCTTGGTTCTTCCTGCTGGCGGTCGGGGTGGCGACGCTCGCCTCGACGGGGCTGTTCTACAGCAAGGACGTGGCGGTGAAGCTGCTGCCCTTCGACAACAAGTCGGAGCTCCAGGTGGTGCTCGACCTGCCGCGCGGCGCGGCACCGGAGGACACCGAGCGCGCCCTGCTCGCCGCCGCCCGGGCCATTGCCGACCTGCCGGAGCTGGCCAGCGTCCAGGCCTATGCCGGGACCGCCTCCCCCTTCAATTTCAACGGTCTGGTCCGGCACTACTATCTGCGCGACCAGCCCGAGCAGGGCGACCTTCAAATCAACCTCGCCCCCAAGAACGAGCGGAGCCGCAGCAGCCATGCGATCGCGCTCGACATCCGGGCGCGGCTCTCCGCCCTCCCCCTGCCCGCCGGGACCGTGCTGAAGGTGGTCGAGGTGCCGCCCGGCCCGCCGGTGCTGTCCACCCTGCTGATGGAGGTCTACGGCCCCGACGCGGAGACCCGGCGCAGGGCGGCGCTGGCGGTCGAGGACGCCTTTCGCGGCGTGGACTTCATCGTCGATGTGGAAAACAGCATCCGCCCGACCGGCGACCGGCTGCGCTTTGCCCTCGACCGCGAGAGCCTGGAGTTCCACGGCGTGGAGGAGCAGGCCGTCTACGACACGCTGCGCGCGCTGACCGGCGGCGTTCCCGTCGGCTACTCGCACCGCGGCGCGGGGCGCACGCCCATCGAGATCGCCGTGCAAATGCCGCGCTCCGGCCTGTTCCTGTCCGAGCGCCTCCTCGCCACCCCGGTTCCGGGCGCGCGCGGCACGGTGGAACTGGGCGATCTGGTGACGATGGCCCGCGAGCCGGCCTCCCACACGCTGTTCCGCCACAACGGGCGCTTCGCGGAGATGGTCATGGCCGATCTGGCCGGTCGGTTCGAGGCGCCGGTCTACGGCATGCTGGCGGTGCAGGAGCGGCTGAAGGCCGTGGACTGGCCGGCCGCCGGGCTCGCCGCCGCGCCGGAGATCCGCCTGCACGGCCAGCCGGACGACCAGAGCCGGCCCGTACTGCTGTGGGACGGCGAGTGGGAGATCACTTACGTCACCTTCCGCGATATGGGCACGGCCTTCGGGGTGGCGATCCTTGGCATCTACCTGCTGGTCGTCGCGCAGTTCGGCAGCTTCAAGCTGCCGCTGGTCATCCTGGTGCCGGTGCCGCTGACGCTGATCGGCATTGTGCTGGGCCACTGGCTGTTCGGGGCGCCCTTCACGGCCACCTCGATGATCGGCTTCATCGCGCTGGCCGGGATCATCGTGCGCAACTCCATCCTGCTGGTGGACTTCATCCGCCACCTGCGGAAGCGCGGGATGCCGCTGCGCGAGGCGGTGCTGGAGGCCGGAGCCATCCGCTTCAAGCCGATCCTGCTGACCGCCGTCGCCGCGATGATCGGCGCCGCCTTCATCCTGACCGACCCGATCTTCCAGGGTCTGGCGATCTCGCTGCTGTTCGGGCTGTTCAGCTCCACCCTTCTGACGGTGCTGGTGATCCCGGCAATTTACATCGTCCTGCGCGGGGACGCCGCCGACCGTTCCAACCTTCAGGGATGACCATGCTCAAGACCCTTCTGTCCCGTCTCGGCCTCAACCGGAGCGAAAACGCCATGAGCGACCAGATCAAGACCGTCGACGCCGGCACCGTCATGGGCTGGCTGAAGGACGGATCGGCGGTGATCGTCGATGTCCGCGAGCCCCACGAGCACCGCGCCGGCCACATCCCCGGCGCCACGCTGGTGCCGCTGTCGCAGTTCGATCCGGCCCGCGTGCCGGACGCGACGGGCAAGCATCTCGTCTTCCATTGCCAGAGCGGGCGGCGCTGCGGCCCGGCCTCGGCCAAGATGGCGGCCGGCGGCTACACCGGGAACATCCACCGGCTGAGCGGCGGCATGGTCGCCTGGATGGCGGCGTCCGGCCCGGTCGAGCGCTGAGAGACGGCGTCAGGGCGTCGGGTCCGCGTCGGCCACGCAGCGCGCGCCGACGCAGAACTGGCGGTACAGCTCCAGCAGGATCGGGCGCACCCGGTCCGATCCGATGCGGTAGTGGATCGAGGTGCCGTCCCGCCGGGTGGCGACGAGCCCCTCGTCCCGCAGCTTGGCGAGATGCTGGGACAGGTTCGACTGCGACAGGCCGAGCCGCCGCGCGAGGTCGCCCACCGGCATCTCCCCGTCGAGCAGGCTGCACAGGATCATCAGCCGGTGGCGGCTGGCGATGGAGCGCAGGAAGGCTTCCGCCTCGGCGGCCCGCGCTTCCAGTTCGGCAGGGTCGAGCGGCGGTTCGGTGGTTAGCATGGGCCACGCCCACCCTTTAAATGAAATTTCTCTAATTTATAGGGCACTACCCGGCGATCAAGCGGATTGTGGCCGGCCTTCCTGAACCGTGCTTGAACGCTCCGTTCAGGCAAGGCTCAGCCGCGCCTTGCCATGATCCCTCCTGACCGGGCGCCCCCGCCCTTTGCGATGGAGACAGGATCATGAATCGTTCGACCACCCTCCCGCTCCTGCCTGCGGTCTTCGCCGCCCTTCTGCTGTCCGGCCCCGCCGACGCCGGCGAGCGGCACCGCACGATCCAGGCCGCCTCGCCGCAGCCGGTCGCCGAGGTGCTTCGGGCCGGGAGCGGCACCGTCTCCGGGTCGGTCGCCGCGGTGGGCGTCAACTGGATGACCGTTCAGGACGACAGCGCCCGGATGGATGTCAGGATGCGCGGCGCCCTGCCGCAAGGCATTGCCCAAGGCGCGCCCATCACCGTCACCGGACGTGCCCACAAGGGCGGGCTGCTGGCCAGCGAGATCATCCTCGCCGATGGCTCCCTGCACCGGCCGTCCCGCGACCACGACGACGATTGACCACGGAAAGCGTCCCTCCCCGGGATTAAAAGGCCCTCCCGAAACGAAAACGGAGCAGGAATTCGGGAAAATCCAGTCCACGGGGTGGAGACGTGACGTTCAGCCTGCGCGATCAACTGTCGAATCAACTGCGCTCCCTGCGCCGCTACGCCCTCGCGCTGGCGCGCAACCGCGACGACGCGGAGGATCTCGTGCAGGAGACGCTGGTGCGCGCCATCTCCGGATCCCGGACCTTCCGACCGAACGGCGACCTGCGGTCCTGGCTGTTCGGCATCCTGCACAACGTCCACGTCAACGGGGTGCGGCGGGAGCAGGTGCGGGCGCGCGGGGCCTCGGCCATCGAGGCGATGACCTACGGGCAGATGCCGCCCAACCAGCCCGACCATGTCGAGCTGATGCGGACCATCGAGGCCTTCTCCACCCTTCCCGACGAGCAGCGCCGCGTCCTGACCCTCGTCGCCGTTGAGGGGATGAGCTACCAGGAGGCCGCCCGCCAACTGGACATCCCGCTGGGCACGCTGATGTCGCGCCTGGCCCGCGGGCGGGAAGCGCTGCGCGTCGAGATGGGGCACCGGGATCGTGCCCAGCCCGCCCTGCGGGCGGTGAGGTGAGCCATGGGCGGTGATCCCATCAGCCTCAACCAGGACGCCGACCTGCATCTTTACATGGACGGCGAGATGGAGCCGGCCCGCCGCGCCGCCTTCGAGGCGCAATTGGCCGCCAACCCGGCCCTGGCCGCCAAGCTGCATGAATACCGGCACCAGCAGGAGATGCTGAAGCTGGGCCTGGACATGATGGCCGCCGTTTCGGTGCAGGAGACCGAAACCTTGGCCGGGCGCCTGCGCTGGCGCCTGGACATGGACCGCTTCTCCCGGCGGGTCGCCCCGCTGGCCGCCGCAATGCTGCTGGTCATGGGGGGGTGGAGCCTGACCGTGTGGGTGCAGTCGGGTGGGGCCGCCGGACCCCAGCTGGCCGGCGAGGTCGATGACGTCCCCGCCTTCGCCGACGAGGCGGCGGAGGCGCATTCCAAGGCGGTCGCGCTCAACACGCTGCAGCCGACCCCGCCACAGATGGACGCCACGCCGGTCCCGACGCAGACCGCCCAGGTGCCGCTGCCGGAGGGCCGCGGCATGACGGTGGCGCTTCCCGCCATCGGTCCGGAACTGACCCTGATCCGGGCCAGCATCGTGCCATGGAACCATGGCACCGCTCTCCAGTTTCTCTACAGGGAACCGGACGGCGAGTTGCTGACCCTGTTCGTCGCGTCAGGCGAGCCGGCGCAGGACGGCACCCTGCACACCGTGGTGCATGACAGCCTGCGGCTCGTCTATTGGCGGGCCGGGCTGGTCGCCTACACCGTCACCGGCAACAAGGCCGACGGCGATCTGCTGACCGTCGCCAAAAAGATGGCGGACAGCATCCGCCGATCCTGACACCGCACCGCCCTGAGACCCTGTCGGGCGGAGCCCCACCGAACCTGTGGAGCCCAGCCATGAGCCTGTACACCGATCCGGACGAGCGGAACGGCCATCCGCTGGACATGGTCGAAACCTTCGTCGCCCGCGAGCATTGGGAACCGATCCTGCGGCAGGCCGCCTTCAACGGCATGGTGCTGGGCGCGGTCACCCTGCTGCTGGGGCTGGACGCGCTGCCCGGCCTCGCGATCATCCACATCATCACCTTCGCGTCGGGCATGGCCCAGGGCTTCCTGGCGCTGCGCCTGGAGGAGAGCGGGCAGGACGAGGCCGCCGTCGCCGTGGGGCGCCGCTCCATGGCCGCCTTCACGCTGGCCTCCATCACGCTGCTGCTGATGCCCTTCGCGGCCTGACCCGCGCAGAAGTCACGCGCGGAACCGGCCGTTCCGTGTCATGGTCCCCGTCCCGCCGGGGACCGCCCCCGGGGTGGGGCGTTCAAAGCCAGGGAATGGGACAGCCGATGCGGGGCAGGCCGACACGCTCGGGGGGCCGGATGCAGATCCGTGCGCCCTATCTCGATCCGGTGCGTGTGGGGGAGACCTCGGGAAACCTGCGCTGCCGTTGCTGCGGGCGGCCCGATGGAGTCGTCGTGCGCTGCCTGCCCGACGGTCGTTGGTACGACGGGGCGGATGAGACGTGGCGCGACGGTCGCGGGCGCCGCGTGCCCTGGCCGGAAGCCACCGAGTACGCCGCCACCACCGACATCCTGGTCAGCGTCGAAGCGCTGCGCATCACCCGCTCGGCGGTCGAGCGGGTTCGCCTGCTGTGCAACCGCTGCCGCCGGCTGGAGGGCGCCGTCCATGGCCGCGCCCGCGCCCGCATCAGCATCCTGCTGCGCCGGGCCATCGGCGACCTGTTCCTCGGCCGTTACGACGACCCCGCCGTCCTCACGGCGCTGGTCGACCTGTACCGCAAGGACGGCTGAGCGACGATCGCGCCTCAGCCGGCGGTGTCTTCGGCCATCCCGCCATCGAGCCGTGCCGCCAGTTCCCGCCGCGCCAGCAGGTCCGGCGCCACCGACGCCGCAGGGGCTGCGGCGGGCAGGCGACCGTAGGCGCCGATGCCGAAGGCCCCGGCGTCACCGACGATCCATTCCTCGGCGGGTGGGGACGGAGGCGGGGGCGTTTCGATCTTCCGGAACAGCGCGGCGGCGGAGGCCAGCGCGGAGGAAGCGGTGAGCGGGATCGTGGAATTCGCGCGTTCGGTCCGGCCCTGCATGGCCAGGACTTCATCATGTGCATCGGACATCGGACTCTCCCTCACCGCGTGACGAAGGGCAACGCTGGAACTGTGGCATGGAAGTCACGCTCCGTCCAATTGCACGAACGGATGAACCGCCGCTTGGACAACAGTCCGCCCCCACCACCGGTTCATAAGCAATTAGGGGGAATACGATCCGGGGAAGCCGCGCGGGCGTTCCCGCTGTTCCGCCGACGGTGCCGCAACGGGGAGATTGGGCAAACGCATGGGACGGTTCTTGCGCTGGACGTCGGCTGTGCTGCTTCTGGCCGCCATGGGCGGGGCGGGGCTGGTGGGAACGGGCGCGGTGACGGTTCCGCCCCGCTACGACCCCTGGGCGCCGCTGGACATCGGGGACGTGCCGAACCTGCTGACCCGCCTCAAGCTGTCCCGGCTGGACGGCGCGCCCCGGCAGTGCCACGCCGTCCTGGGCGCCGCGGGCCTGCGCTTCCGTCCGGTGACCGACCG
Source organism: Azospirillum brasilense (assembly GCF_007827815.1). GTDB lineage: Bacteria > Pseudomonadota > Alphaproteobacteria > Azospirillales > Azospirillaceae > Azospirillum > Azospirillum brasilense_C. The sequence goes on along the minus strand of NZ_VITH01000003.1, from coordinate 446,426 downwards.
GCAGAGCGGACCGGGCTGCGGCCTGGCCGACGCGGTGCAGGTCAGCCGCTCGGCGGTGGCCTTCAACAGCGGCTTCACGGTCACCTGCCCGCTCGCCGCCGCCTGGATGCTGTTCGAGACGCACACGCTCCAGCCCGCGGCGCAGCGCCATTTCGGCCAGCGCGTGACTCGCGTGCGCCATCTGGGAAGCTACGCCTGCCGCAACGTCTACGGCCGGGCGGAGGGGCGCCGCAGCGAGCACGCAACCGCCAACGCCCTCGACATCGCCGGTTTCACGCTGGCCGACGGCACCACCATCGCCCTGCCCGGCGACTGGAGTCCGGCCGACGGCCCTAAGGGTGCCTTCCTGCGCGAGGTGCGCGACGGCGCCTGCGAGGTTTTCCGCGCGGTGCTGGGCCCCGACTACAACGAGGCCCACCGCGACCACTTCCACCTCGACATGGGGGCCTACCGCGTCTGCCGCTGAGCCTGCGCCGCCGGGATCAGGCGCTGTGGTAGGCCAGCACCCCGTCGGCGCGCGTCTCTGTGCGCAGCTCGCCGCGCCCGACCATATGGTTGATGTGGGCCAGCGCCTCGCCGAAGGCGAAGCTGAGCTGGTGGGAATCCAGCGCCCGGCGGAACAGCACCGGCACCAGCTCCTTGCAGCTCAGCGGCTTGGCGCGGCAGGCCTCGGCGATCTGTGCGCAGCGGTCGGCGTGGTGGGCCTCCAGCGCGCGGGTGCGGTGGTCCAGCCCGTAGAAGGGCAGCCGGTGACCGGACAGGACGAGCGAGTCCGCCGCCACCTCCTCGCGGATCGCGGCCAGCGACGACAGGTAAAGCCCCAGCGGATCGGCCTTGGGCTGCATCGCCGAGACGCTGACGTTGGGGGAGATGCGTGCGATCACCTGATCGGCGGCCAGGAACAGCCGGTCGGCGGCGCAATAGAGCATTGCCTGCTCCGGCGAGTGGCCGCCGCCGGTCAGGATGCGCCAGTCGCGCCCGCCCAGCCGCAGGGTCTGGCCGGGGATCATCCGCTCGAAGCTGGGGGCCAGCCCGGTCGTGCGGTTCAGGTAGCTGAGGCCGCGGCCGAGCATCTGCTGGATCTCGTCGGGCGACAGGCCGCCGGTCTGGTAGAACGTCTCCTGCGCCTCCAGCGTCTGGGGATCGCGGCCTTGCTGCAGAAGCTTGGCGTAGAAATACTCGCTCTGCGTCATGTGCAGGGGCGGGGCGAAACGCTCGTGCAGCCAGCCGGCCAGACCGACATGGTCGGGGTGGAAGTGGCTGACCACCAGCCGGACGATCGGCTTGCCGCCCAGCGGACCGCGCAGCAGGCGGTCCCAGCAGTCGCGGCTGACGTCGTCGCCCAGCCCGGTGTCGAACAGCGCCCAGCCGTCCCCCTCCTCGAACAGGTAGAGGTTGACGTGGTCCAGCGCGTAGGGCAGCGGCAGGCGCAGCCACAGCACACCCGGCGCCACCTCCCGGACCGTCCCATTGTCCGGAGCTTCGGAAAACGGATGGCGGATGAGTTCGGCGTCGTCTTTCACCCTGATGATCCTCCTCGCGCTGCGGAGCCTCCGCTCCTCTTGGCTACCCTTTGGTTCGCGCCCGGTCAACTATCCGCAGATAGAACATTCCGGTCATTGACACACCCGCTGTCCCGTCCGATGGCTGCGGACCCGCGCGAGAATCGATGCCGGCGCGACGAATGAGCCGCGCGCCGGTTATCGAAAGGGCATTGCCAAAGGAGAATACCCGGATGACCACCGCAACGTTCCGGATCATCCGCCACGCCGACGGGTCGGTTTTCTTCGAAGACCGGACGATCACACTCGCGGAGGCGCAGATCCTCATCAACGACGCCATCGCACGTGGCGATCTGGAGGTCGGGTCCTTCCTGCGGATCGACGGCGATGAGCTGGTGGTCGAACGGGAGATTGCGGGATAGGCGGCGCACCGCCCGAACCGCAACCTCACGTCCGAAGCCGTCAGCTCCCGGGTCAGCTCATCGCGACGAGGCTGGCGTTGCCGCCGGCCGCCGCGGTGTTGACGCTGACCGACCGCTCGTTGAGCAGCAGGTCAAGGTCGTAGCCCTCGCCCCGCCCCGCCGCCAGCGCCTCGGCCGTCGCCGCCTGCACCAGGAGGATCGGGCCGGGCAGCTCCGCGACGCGCCGGTTGACGGCGGTCACACGCTCGCGGTCGCCCTCCACCAGAACCGCGGCGAGCGGCCCCACGTCGCGCCAATCGGCCGTGGTCCGCACCTTGGCGGCCAGCGCCGGGGGCAGACCGCGCAGCAGCTCGGCCAAGTCCGGCGGAGCGTCCACCGCGGCGCTGTTGCCCGTCGCCAGGACCGCGCCGAGCTGGAGCAGCAGACCCGTCCGCGTCTGCGGCAGCAGCAGGACGCGGCCCCGCCCGTGCAACTCATAGAGGTTGCGCTCGCCCACCGGACCGTTCAGCTCCGCGGCGCCGCCGATGGCGCTGCGCGCCACATAGCCGGCGCAGCGCGACGCCTCCGCCGTGAAGCCCTTGGCGCGCAGCCACTCGCCGTAGGCCAGCCCGGCCGCGCGCGCGGCGTCCGGCCCGCGGAACTCCAGCCAGCCCTTGGGACGACGGCTGAGCAGGCGGGAGAGGTAGAGCGGACCGCCCGCCTTGGGGCCGGTGCCCGACAGGCCGTGGCCGCCGAAGGGCTGCACCCCGACCACCGCGCCGATGGTGTTGCGGTTGACGTAGACGTTGCCCGCGCCGATCCGCCCGGTCACCCGCTCGATGGTCGCGTCGATGCGGGTGTGCAGGCCGAAGGTCAGGCCGTAGCCGGTGGCGTTGATGGAGTCGACCAGCGCGTCCAGATCGTCGCGGTGGAAGCGGACGACGTGCAGGACGGGGCCGAAGACCTCCCGCTCAAGCTCATGGATGCCGGCGATCTCGATCACCGTCGGGGCGACGAAGGTGCCATCCGCCGTGTCCGCGGGCAGCGGCAGGAACTCCACATTGCGGCCCTTGGCGCGCATCGCCTCGATGTGGGCGGCGATGGTGGCGCGAGCCTCCTCGCTGATGACCGGGCCGACATCGACCGCCAGCCGGTCCGGGTTGCCGATGCGCAGCTCCCGCATGGCGCCCTTCAGCATGGCGAGCGTGCGGTCGGCCACGTCCTCCTGCAGGCAGAGGATGCGCAGGGCGGAGCAGCGCTGACCGGCGCTGTCGAAGGCGGACGCGATCACGTCGCCGACCACCTGCTCGGCCAGGGCGGAGCTGTCCACGATCATGGCGTTCTGGCCGCCGGTCTCGGCGATCAGCGGGATCGGCGCGCCGTCCGGCAGCAGGCGCCCGGCGAGCTGGCGCTGGATCAGCCGCGCCACCTCGGTGGAGCCGGTGAACATCACGCCGCGCACCGCCTCATGCCCGACCAGGGCCGCACCGACCTCCCCAGCACCGGGCAGAAGCTGGAGCGCCCCGGCGGGGATGCCCGCCGCGTGCAGGATGCGCACGGCCTCGGCGGCGATCAGCGGGGTTTCCTCGGCCGGCTTCGCCAGCACCGGGTTGCCGGCGGCCAGCGCCGCGGCGATCTGGCCGGAGAAGATGGCCAGCGGGAAGTTCCACGGGCTGATGCAGACCACCGGCCCCAGCGGGCGGTGGGTGGCGTTGTCGAAACGGTCGCGCGCCTGCGCCCCGTAATAGCGCAGGAAGTCGATGGCCTCCCGCACCTCGGCGATGGCGTTGGGCAGCGACTTGCCGGCCTCGCGGACGATCAGGCCGAGCAGGGTCGGCATCCGCTCCTGCATGGCGTCGGCGGCGCGGAACAGGCTGGCGGCGCGCTCCTCCGGCGGGGTGGCGGCCCAGGCGGACGCCGCCGCGACGGCGTGGCCGAAGGCCTCCGCCACCAGGGCCTCGCTCGCCTCGGTCACCGAGCCGACCACATCGCGGCGGTCGGCCGGGTTGCGCACCGGCTGCGCCGTCCCCGCCCGCTCGCCGTCCGCCAGCAGCGGTGCCGCGGTCCAGGTCATCGCGGCGCTGGCCGACAGGGCGGCGGACAGGCGGGCCAGCTCCGTCTCGTCGGACAGGTCGATGCCGGCGGAATTCGCCCGCTCCGGCGCGTAGAGGTTGCGCGGCAGGGCGATCAGCGCGTGCGGCGCGCCCACCGGGGCGATGGACTTGGCGACCGCCACCGGGTCGGCGACCAGCTCGTCCACCGGGACCGCCGGGTCGGCGATGCGGTTGACGAAGGAGCTGTTGGCCCCGTTCTCCAGCAGGCGGCGGACCAGATAGGCCAGCAGCGTCTCGTGCGTGCCGACCGGCGCGTAGATGCGGCAGGGCCGCTTCAGCGGACCGACGACCTCCTTGTAGAGCGGCTCGCCCATGCCGTGCAGGCACTGGAACTCGTATTTGCCGACCTGGAAGTCGCTGCCGGCCATCTCGTAGATGGTGGCGAGTGTCTGGGCGTTGTGGGTGGCGAACTGCGGGAACACTGCCTCCGGGGCGGCCAGCAGCTTGCGCGCGCAGGCGACGTAGGAGACGTCGGTGTAGACCTTGCGCGTGTAGACCGGGAAGTCGGGCAGCCCGTCGAGCTGGGCGCGCTTGATCTCGCTGTCCCAATAGGCGCCCTTGACCAGACGGATCATCAGCCGGTGGCCGCTGCGCCGCGCCAGATCGATCAGGAAGTCGATGACGTAGGGGCAGCGCTTGCCGTAGGCCTGGACGACGAAGCCGATGCCGTTCCAGCCCGCCAGATCCGGGTCGAAGCACAGCGATTCCATGAGATCGAGCGACAGCTCCAGCCGGTCGGCCTCCTCGGCGTCGATGTTCAGGCCGATGTCGTAGCCCTTGGCGAGCAGCGCCAGCGCCTTCACGCGCGGCAGCAGCTCGTCCATCACCCGGTCGGCCTGGGCGCGGGAATAGCGCGGGTGGATCGCCGACAGCTTGATGGAGATGCCCGGCCCCTCATAGACGCCGCGCCCCGCCGACGCCGTGCCGATGGCGTGGATGGCGTTCACGTAGTCGGCGTAGTAGCGCGCGGCGTCCTCCGCCGTCAGCGCCGCCTCGCCCAGCATGTCGTAGGAATAGCGGAAGCCCTCGGCCTCCATCGGCCGGGCGTTGGTCAGCGCCTCCTGGATGGTCTGGCCGGTGACGAACTGCTCGCCCATCATGCGCATGGCGAAATCGACGCCGCGGCGGATCAGCGGCTCGCCGCCGCGCGCGATCAGCCGCGTCAGGGCGGAGGACAGCGCCGGCTCGCCGCCCGCCGAGGTCAGCTTGCCGGTGATCAGCAGGCCCCAGGTGGCGGCGTTGACGAACATCGAGCCGCCCTTGCCGAGATGGGCCTGCCAGTCGCCCCCGGCGATCTTGTCGCGGATCAGCGCGTCGCGCGTGGCGTGGTCGGGGATGCGCAGCAGCGCCTCCGCCAGACACATCAGCGCCATGCCTTCCTGGCTGGACAGGCTGTATTCGTGGATCAGCCCCTCGACGCCGCGGCCCCGCGGCTTGGCGCGCAGGGCGGTGATCAGCTTGCGGGCGGTGGCCGCGGCCGCGGTGACGACGCCGGGCGGCAGCGACGCCTGCTCGAACAGGAAGGGCAGGCAGTCCGGCTCGGGCCGGCGGTAGGCGGCGGTGATCGCGGCGCGCAGCTCGGTCGCCGGACGGATCGGCGGGGCGAAGTCCGCGAAGGGCGCCGCGCCGCCGGGGGCGGCGGTCCGGATGTCAATCGGGTTGGTCATGCTGTTCATCGGTGTCGTCCGCTCGAATCCGCAGGCCGGGGGCGAGCCGGTCCCTGATGGTGAAAAGGGGTGTGCTTCTCAGGCTTCTGGGTCAGGCTTTCGGGCCGGTTCCGCCCAGTTCGGCGGCGCGCTGGGCCGCCGCGCGCAGGGTCGCGTTCAACAGACTCTGGAGGTGGTCATCGGCCATCAGCTTGGAAAGGCCGGCCGCCGTGGTCCCGCCGGGGGAGGTCACGCCGGCCCGCAGCTCGGCCGCCGGCTGGCCGGTGGCGCCCATCAGCGCCCCCGCCCCCTCGACCGTGGCGCGGGCCAGCCGTTCCGACACGTCGGCGGGCAGCCCCACCTCCACCCCGGCGCGGGTCAGGCATTCCACGAGATAGAAGACATAGGCGGGGCCGGAGCCGGACAGCGCCGTGGCGGCGTCGACCAGCGCCTCGTCGGCCAGCCATTCCAGGCTCCCGACCGCGGTCAGCAGGGACTCGGCGCGCGCCTTTCGATCGGCCGGACAGCCCGCCTCGGCGACCGCGACGGTGGCGCCGCGCCCGACCGCCGCCGGCAGGTTCGGCATCGCCCGCACCACGCTGCCCGCCGCCGGGAACAGGCGGCGCAGATCGGCCAGCGTCTTGCCCGCCATGATCGACAGCACCAGCGTGCGCGGCGCCAGCGCCGCCTGAACGCCCGCCGCGGCGCTCTCGACCATCTGCGGCTTGACCGCGACCACCAGGGTATCGACGGGGGCGCCATCCACCGGATTCAAACGGACCCCGGTCCGTGCGGCCAGTTCGACCAGATCCGGCGCGGGGCTGGGGTCGGCGACCGCAATGGCGGAAGCTGGCACGCCCTGCGCCAGCCAGCCGCGCAGCATGGCGCCGCCCATGCGTCCGGCACCCAGCAGAAGGATCGTCCCGCCGCCCGGCGCCGATCCGGCGCCATCCACAGCGTTGGGGCCAATGTCGATGGTCACGGTGTCTCTCACCCGATCCAATTCGTCTTTGCAAACCGCAGCGTCCGCTATGTTTTGCTTGTTCTACTGCGGCATCCGCAGACTATCGCGGAGATCGCCGTGCCTCCACGGTTGTTTTTGCCTCAGAAGCGCGATATCAACGGCCAAAGGCGGCATGAGGCGTGAAAATGACGGATCTCGACCGGACCGACCGGCGCATCCTGGCGATCCTGCAGACCGACGGGCGGATTTCCGCCGTGGAGTTGGCGGAGCGGGTCGGCCTGTCGGCCACGACCGCCGGCGAGCGGATGCGGCGCTTGCTGAAGGATGGCTATGTCACGGGGTTCGCGGCGCGGCTCGATCCGCACCGGCTGGGCTTCGGGCTGATGGTGTTCGTCGAGGTGCTGCTCGACAAGACGACGCCCGACGTGTTCGACCGCTTCGCCCAGGCCATCCGCCACGCGCCGGAGGTTCTGGAATGCCACATGGTGGCCGGCGGGTTCGACTATCTGGTGAAGACGCGGGTGGCCGACATGACGGCCTACCGGCGGTTCCTCGGGGATGTGCTGCTGTCGCTGCCCGGCGTCCGGGAGACGCGCACCTACGCGGTGATGGAGGAGGTCAAGAACGACGGCCCCCTCCCCCTCTGACTCCTATTTATATAGAGCGCCCGGTCACGACACCCGCACGGGAGCCACCGGACGGCGCGCCGGAAGAATGACCCGCACCGTGGCGTGCAGCGTGGCCATGCCCAGCACCGACAGCGCGGTCAGGAAGCCGGTCAGCAGAAGCGCCAGCACCAGAAAGACCATCGTCTCCATGTCACCTCTCCTTGCAATGCATGCAGGGAGGCTAAGCCCGGACCGGCTCCGGCGGATTGACCCGGGTCAATGGATGGCCTGATTCCGGAAGCGCCCTCCTTTTTGTCCAACGCCGCGCCATCCCTGGCTGCGCACCGCTCCGTTCAGTCCCGCCGCCGCGACGGGTGGCGAGAGCGCTTTTCCCGCCGGTTGCAGCGCCGAACCGGCGCGCCACCAGTGCGGATAGGTCTCACTGTGGCCCAAATACAACGTATTTGAGATTTATTATCCTAAAATCGTCCCATTTAAGGCCACAGCGAAGCCGCTAGTCTTAAGGGGTAAGCCAAAAGGCTAGAGCGCTAACCGAAAGGAAGGGGACGCACCGACCGCGTGCCGGCCCCGCTGGCCACCCAACGCGGTGGCGTCCCACAAGCAAGCAAGAGAGTGCAGACCATGGACGATCTGGGCATCGACCTTCACCACCAGGATCTGACCGACCACACCAACTACGCCGGTGATCTCGGCGCCGACACGGCGCATCTGACCATCAGCGAGACCGCCGTGTCCACCGCCGATACCTTCGCGACGCCGGCCTCCCTCCTCCAGGCGCAGGCCCTGCAGACCGCGCAGCCGCTGGCCCTGGCCGACGCCGTCGCGACCGCCGACCACGCCACGAAGATCGTCATCAACGCGGCCGGCCATGTCGCGGGCGGCATCGCCCCGCACTTCAAGGTGATGGTGGACGGCAAGGTCATCGGCGAAGGCTCCGCCGGCACCGACGCCAAGGACTTCACCTTCAACGCCAACGTCCCGGCGGATCAGGCTCACAAGATCCAGATCCAGTACGACAACGACGGCGTGGCGAACGGTCAGGACCGCAACCTGATCGTCAACAAGATCACCATCAACGGCCACGCGCTCGACGCGACCGACCCGTCGGTCACCTACGACAAGGGCGCGCTGGACGGCAAGGACGTGGTCAAGGGCCAGTCCGGCATGTGGTGGAACGGCACGCTGGTCGTCGCCGCCCCCAAGGAATACTTCCCCGCCGCCACCGCCGAGGCGGTGACGGGCGGCACGAAGATCGTCGTCAACGCCGCCGGCAACGTGGCGGGCGGCGTCTCCCCGCACTTCAAGGTGATGGTGGACGGCAAGGTCATCGGCGAGGGTTCCGCCGGCACCACCGCCAAGGACTACAGCTTCACCGCCGACATCGCGCCCGGTCAGGCCCACAAGGTCCAGATCCAGTACGACAACGACGGCTTCGTGAACGGCCAGGACCGCAACCTGATCGTCAACAAGATCACCATCAACGGCAACGCGGTCAACCCGACCGACGCCTCGGTGACCTACGACAAGGGCGCGCTGGACGGCAAGGACGTGGTCAAGGGCCAGTCCGGCATGTGGTGGAACGGCACGCTGGTCGTCGCCGCCCCCAAGGAGTACTTCCCCTCCTCCACGACGCCGACCACGCCGACCACCCCCACGACTCCGACCACGCCGACGGCCCCGCCCGCCCCGTCGAACCCGAGCGGCGGCACGTCGGATTACCCGGCGACCCCGGCCTCGCAGGTCTTCTACATCGACGCCACGCACGGCAACGACAGCAACTCGGGCAACAACCCGAACCAGGCCTGGAAGTCGCTGGCCAAGGTGAACGCGACCACCTTCGCCGCCGGCTCGCTGGTCCTGTTCGAGCGTGGCGAGACCTGGACGGACAGCCTGCTGGTCTCGACCTCCGGCACCGCCGACAAGCCGATCATCTACGGCGCCTACGGCACCGGCGCCGATCCGATCATCAAGGCCAAGAGCGGGGCCAGCTTCGCGGTCAGCCTGAACAACAAGGACAACGTCACGTTCGACAACCTGACGATGACGGGTTCGAACGACACCGGCCTGCTGCTCAACGGCGGCGCCAACAACGTGAAGGTCACCAACTCCCAGATCATCGACAACCGCGGTTCGGGCGTGGTGATCAGCGGGACCTCCAACAACCTGCGCATCGATCACTCCACGATCGACGGCAACGGCGGCTATGGTCTCGTCCACTACTCCGCCGACAACGCCAACCAGTACTTCACCAACAACATCATCAGCGACAACGGCTGGCGCACCGACGCGGTGTATTCGGGCTGGAACGGCCGCATCCTGAGCGGCGAGATCGCAGGCAACACGATCTTCAACAACGGCAGCGGCGGCGGCGACGGCCGGTCGCACGGCCTGTACCACGACCACAGCCAGGCCAACAGCACGCTGAAGATCCACGACAACGTGATCTACTCGAACCCGCGCGGCGCCGGCATCCTCGCCAAGTCGAGCACCGAGATCTACAACAACACGATCTACGGCAACTCGAACGTCGGCATCTCCCTCGGCCAGAACCAGACCACCAACGTCACCTACAAGATCTACGGCAACGAGATCTACAACAACAACGGTGGCATCCTGGAGCACCTGAAGGGCAGCGGGTCGATCACGCTGAGCCTGTACGACAACACCTTCTACAACAACAACGGCCGCGCGGCGATCAACATCGCCGACAGCATCAAGCAGACGGTGACCAACAACACCATCTCCTCGGTCTCCAAGGCCAACCCGATCATCTGACGATCGGGGGTTTAGCCCCTTCGGCAACGTCCGCGCCCGGCCCCTTGTGGCCGGGCGTTGGCGTTTCCGCCGGTTGCTCATTGCCCATCGGGCTCGTCACAAAACCGAAAAGACCGGCTGGGAAGACCCTCCGCATGCCTTCCACAGCCCCGATCTTCTTGTGCATTGCACAATAAGCCGCCGGACTGCAGAATGATGGACGCAGGAATTCATCCGCGCTTCCTGACGGTTCATGGCGCTCAGCCGTTATTTCTTCAATAGACGCGCGGCATCCCCCACTTTCTCCCAAGTCCACCAAAGTGGCAGACGGCTTTCCCTTTGGGACGCTGCGAAGGGGATATTTAGCTTGCACTTTATGTAGGTTTACCCGCCATCCGCCCTTTGATAGCGTCCACAGACCTATTCCGTGCCTATGCGTGCATCGGCACCGGCTGATACGACGGCCAGGGGTGTCCTAATCCGGGATGCGGACCGGAGGGAGACCCCCACAGAACCGACGAGGAAAGGGACGAGACAGGGCAACAACGGCACTGGAAACGACGACAAGGACAGGACGGCGGGCGCCGCAAAGGCGCCGGACCGACGGTCACCGGGAAGGAACGCCGAAACCGCTAGCGCGCGCGTGCCGCGAAAGCGGGGCACAGGGCGGCACGCACACGCCTCCATTCCCAGGCCGCGGTGTCCGTGGTCATGGCCACCGGGTGTTGCCCTTCGCGGGGCGGCGCCCGGTGGCCGGACCGCCGCATGCCGTCCGCGTCGCCACGACAAGAGGGGTGGAGACCAGGTATGAATCACGTGAGCGGACCGAGGGACGGTCGGGACACTCAATCGATCAGCGTGCTTATGGCCACCTACGCCGGCGAGAAGGCGGACAACCTTCAGGCCGCGCTGGAGAGCGTCTATACCCAGACGCTCCTCCCGCGCGAATGCGTGCTGGTGGTCGACGGACGGATCGGAGAGGAGCAGGAAAAGGTCATCGCCCGCTATCAGGCGTCCAACGCCTGCCGGCTTGTGGTGGTGCGGCGGCGCAACCAGGGGGGCTTGGCCCGTGCGCTGAACGACGGCCTGCAATATTGCACGGGCTATCTGGTGGCCCGCATGGACAGCGACGACATCTGCCTGCCCCACCGCTTCGAGACGCAGGCGCGCGCCTTCGCCGAGCAGGGGTCGCTGGACGCGTCCTTCTCCTGGCACGCGGAGTTCGAACAGGACCCCGGCGCCATCACCTGCGTGAAGCGCAGCCCGGAGACGCACGAGGAGATCAGCCAGGGCATGAAGTGGCACTGCGTGCTGTCGCACCCCACCATGATGGTGCGGCGGCGGGCGCTGACGGCCATCGGCGGCTACCGCTCCTGCTTCGGCAATCTGGAGGACTACGACCTCTATGTCCGCCTGCTCCAGGCCGGGGCGCGGATGGAGACGGTGCAGGAGGCGCTTCTCCTTTTCCGCACCAGCATGGCCCAGCGCGTGCGCCGCGGCGGGTTGCGCTACGCCGTCAACGAATGGGCTTTCCGGGTCTGGTGCTGGCGGTCGGGTTTCCTGACCAACTCGGAATTCCTGGCGACGGCCTCGCTTCAGATCGGCTTCCGGCTGACACCGCCGGGCCTGAAGAGGATGCTGTACCGCCTGGTCCGCACGCCGACCGAGGCGCAGGCCATGGCCCAGATCCACACCGCCATGATGCAGCCCAAGCGCCTCGCCCCCGATGGGGCGGACGCCCTCTGACCCTCGCCCTCTGACCCTCTGCGGGAGGACATGAATGAGCGTTGCCGACGTGATTTCCGGTGGCGGGCTGGGCCGGCGGCTCCGGTGGATGGACGCGCTGCGCAACCCGCTGGGGACCGCCTGCCATCACGCCTACGGCAGCCCGGTGCTGGCCGTCGTCTACCACGCCGTCTGCGACACGGTGCCGGACCATCTGAAGCACATCTACCGCCCCCGCACGCCCAAGGAGTTCACGGAGGACCTTGATTTCCTCCTGAAGCACTTCGAGCCGACGGACCTGCCCACGGTCACCGGATCGGCCATGGGTGGGCCGGAGATCCGCCGCCCGTCGCTGCTGGTCACCTTCGACGACGGCATGCGCGAGGTGGCGGAGGTCGCGATGCCCATCCTGCGCCGCAAGGGCATCCGGCCGGCGCTGTATCTCAACCTCAACTTCCTCGACAACGGGACGCTCTTCTACCGGCACAAGGCCAGCCTTCTGGCGGAGCGGCTGAGTCGGCTGGCCGAGGCCGATCCCCGCCGCGCGGTCTGCGCCGCCATCCTGGCGCGGGCGGGCGCCGTCGCCGCCGATCCGGCCGCAGGCGTCATGACGGTGAGCTGGCACAAGCGCGCCGTGCTGGACGAGATCGCCACCGTCCTGGAGTTCGACACCGCCGGATTCCTGGCGACGCAGAAGCCCTACCTGACCCGCGACGAGATCACGGACCTGATGGCGGAGGGCGTGTCGATCGGCGCCCACGGTTTCGACCACCCCAACCACCGCCTGCTGACGCCGGAGCAGCGCAAGGAGGAGGTGACGGGCAGCGTGGCCGGCATCCGGGCGCTGTTCGGCCCCGGCTGCGGCTCCTTCGCCTTCCCCTATTCGGACGAAGGGCTGCACGACTCGTTGTTCGGGGAGCTGTACGGCGAGGGCGTCGACCTCACCTTCGGCACCTCCTGGCCGCGCCGCGGCGGTCCGCAGCGGCGCATCCAGCGCATCTGCTTCGAGAACGGCCCGGCCGCCGCGAAACAGCAGCTGGTCAAGCGCCTGCTGCGCGGCGGCGCCGGCAACATCAAGCGCGCCTTGGCCGGTTAGGCGGTCAGGCCTATCAATGGCTCCCTCCCCCACCGCAGGGGAGGGAGTTCTTGCCGTTTTCATATGCATTACGGGCGATCACCACTCGGCGATTCCAAAGAGAATTTCTATTCCTCCCTTTGGAATGCCCCGTTATCGTACCCTGATCGCTTAAGCGTGATCCCTTTTCATTTCCCTTTATTTGTCCGCGACGTAACACAAAATACCGTAACAGGGACACGCTGCGGTTTCAGTCGCCGGTTCCCCCGCTTAAACGGCCCCCCGCGAGGAGATCGCCATGATCGAGCAAGCCACGCCGGCCAGCCCGAACCTGCTGAGTGGGGTTGCGGACGTCCTTCCAGCGGACGCCACGCCGACGACGGAGCGCGCCTCGCCCCCGATGCTCGATCTTTCTCGGGCCGGCTGGGCCCTGCTGTGCACCGGCTGCGCGCTGGCGGCCTGGGGCCTTGCCTACGCGCTGTTCCGCGTCGCCGTGTAAGACCGCGCGAGCCGGAACCATGGATTATCTGCCCCCTCCTCCCCCCGCCATCGAGCGTCCCGCCCAGCCGTCGCTGCTCGTCAGCGCGCGCCGGAACGCTGAGGATGCGCCGGTCTTTTACGTCGACGCCACGGACGGCGACGACCGCCGGTCGGGCCGCGGCCCGAAGGAGGCGTGGAAGTCGCTGGACAAGGTGAACGCCACGACCTTTCCGCCGGGAAGCCGTGTGCTGTTCGAGCGTGGGGAGAGCTGGCGTGGCAGCCTTATGGCTTCCTCCTCCGGCACGACCGACCGGCCGATCACCTACGGCGCCTATGGCAAGGGCGACGCTCCGGTGATCGACGCGCGGGGCGCCTCCGTCGCGGTCAGCCTGAACGGGCGGACCAACGTCGCCTTCGACGGGCTGGCGATCACCGGCGCGGCCGACACCGGCCTGCTGCTCGGACCACGGGCGCGCAACGTGTCGGTGACGAACGTGACCGTCGCGGGCAACGGCGGCTCCGGAATCGTCGTACAAGGCACGTCGGATGGGCTGCGGGTCGACGGGTCGGCCATCACCGGCAACGGCGCCTACGGGATCGTGCATTACGCCGCGGACAACACCGACCAGATCATCACGCGCAACACCATCGCCGACAACGGCTGGCGCAAGGACGGCGGCGTCTATTCGGGCTGGAACGGGCGCATCCGGACCGGCGAGATCGCCCACAACCGGGTCTTCAACAACGGCATCAACGGCGGCGAGGGCCGCTCCCACGGCCTCTACCACGACCAGGGGCAGGCCGGCAGCGCGCTGAAGATTCACGACAACCTGATCCACGACAACCCGCGCGGCGCCGGCATCCTGGCGAAGTCCAGCACCGAGATCTACCGCAACGTCATCTTCCGCAACGCCGACGCCGGCATCTCGCTCGGCCAGAACCGCGGGATCGACGTGACGTACCGGGTCTACGACAACGAGTTCTACGACAACAACGGCGGCGTCCTGCAGCACCAGAAGGGCAACGGCTCGATCACGCTGGAGTTGCGCGACAACGTCTTCCACCGCAACGGCAAGCGGGCCGCCATCATCATCGCCGACAGCATCGATAAGGCCGTCACCGGCAACCGGGTCAGCAACGACGCCAAGGCCGAAAACAAGGCCGAATCCCGGAGCGGGACGACCGCGATTCAACAGCCAGGAGGAACCGTGCAGGAAGCGTCCGGAATGCGGCCGGAATCCGTGCGCTGACCTTGGCCCCGACGTCCGCGGGCGAGCCGCGGGCCGGGCAAGGGACGGCGCGTTCGAACAAGGGGGGGCATGTGAGCACCAGCAGCAGCACCGTCGGTCAGTCGATCACCGACCGGCTGAAGAAAACCGTTTTCCGTTTCGACGCTTCCGACAAGGGGGAGCTGCGCGGCTTCCAGCGCAAGATGTTCGGGGAACGGGTCTGGCAGGTGGACGAAGCCTACAACCGCTGGCTCTTCGACGAGGTGCCCGACCGGGACGCGGACGGGCCGCAAGTTTGGGTGTGCAAGCGGCAGGGGCAAATCGTCGGCCAGCAATGCGGGATTCCCTTCCGCCTGAAGGCGCGGGACCGGGAAATCCCGGCCTCCTGGGCCAACAGCCTGATGGTCCTGCCGGAATGGCGGATGCGCGGCGCCTTCACGCCCCTGGCGGAAGCGCAGCTCGACAGCCGTCCGCTGGCCATGGCCATCCACATCTCTGACTCCGCGTACAAGGCCTACAGCAAGGCCGGCTGGATCGACATCGGCGCCCTGCCCGCCTACGTCTTCCCGCTGGACACGCGGCGCTGCCTGGAGGCGTCGTCGCTCCAGGGCCGCATGCGGACCATCGGCACGATCGCCGGGCCGGCCCTGCACGGGGCGCGGATCGGCGGCCACCTTCTGAGCCGGGCGACCGGCGCGCGGTTCGAGGAGATCGGGCGGTTCGACGGGCGGGCCGACGCCATCTGGCGGCGCGCCTCCCCGCATTACCCGCTGATCGCGTTGCGCGACCTGACGCATCTGCGCTGGCGCTACGACGCGATCCCCTGCGCCTCGGACTACCGCCGCTTCATCCTGACGCGCGGGGGAGAGCCGCTGGGCTACGTCGTCCTGCGCCGCGAGACCTGGCGCAAGGAGCCCTGCCTCGCCATCGTCGATTACCTGTGCGAGCCGAAGTGGCTGTGGGTCCTGCTGAGCCACACGCTGCGCATCGCCGCGACGGAACGGGCGACCGCCCTGATCTGCCGGACGCTGAACACGCGGGCGGAGCGGACCTTCCTCGCCATGGGCATGATGAAGGTGCCGGACCGCGTCGGCTTCCCGGTGCGGGTGATGGCGCACGCCGGACCGGACGCCGGCATCGACCGCGAGGCGTTCGCCGACCGCGGCAACTGGCTGCTGACCATGGGCGACGGCGACGCCAGCTTCCTGATGCACAACACGTTGCCCGAGACCGCCGGGCTGCAACCGGAGGGAGTCGCCGTCCAGGGATGACCGCGGTGCGAAGGAGCCGTCCGGCCGCTGTCGCGCCGGTCTGGCTCCTTTCGTCTATTCTGCCCGTGGTTACTCAAAAGGGATTAATAAAGCACCTTTCGGGATGGTCATCCCGAAAGTCTCACGAGAAAGGTCACCCGGTCAACTGACGGTAGTTCGGCCTTTTACGACGTTTACGGCTCCCCCTTTTTCTATCACGATTGCTGGGTGCTTAGACAAAGCAGCCTAATGTATTCGGTGAGAGGAAACGCCGATCGATCAGTCTTATGAACAGCAAAAGCCAAGGCCCGATGTCAGAACCGGACCTTGGCTTCGGTTTTGTGTCGGTAGAATTGATCTGAGAGATACAGCGCGAATAACGGTGAAACCTCTACGAACAAGAGAGTCGGAAAAGGAGACGTCTTATGTCGAGCAATGAGTTTGCCGACCTGTTGGTGAGCGGGGGTTCGGTCGGCACGTCCGGCATTCCGGAAGCTCTGGCGACGCTGGAGTCGAAGATCGCGGCGGGCACCGCCAGCGTCGGCGTCATCGGCCTGGGTTACGTCGGCCTGCCTCTGGCGCGGCTGTTCGCGCGGGCCGGCTTCTCGGTGACGGGCTTCGACATCGATCCGGAAAAGGTCGCCAGCCTGAACGGCGGCACCTCCTACATCGGCACCGTGTCGACCGACGAGGTCCGCGGCATGATCGAGGAGGGCCGCTTCACGGCCACGGCGAACTTCCAGTCGCTGGCCGACATGGACGCCATCGTCATCTGCGTGCCGACGCCGCTCACTCGCAACCGCGAGCCGGACATGAGCTGCATCGAGGTCACCACCCGGCAGATCGCCCAGGTGATGCGCCCCGGCCAGCTGATCGTCCTCGAATCGACCACCTACCCCGGCACGACGCGCGAAGTCGTGCGCCCGATCCTGGAGAAGACCGGCCTCGTCAGCGGCACGGACTTCCTGCTGGCCTTCTCGCCGGAGCGCGAGGACCCGGGCAACGAGACCTTCACCACCGCCCGCATCCCGAAGATCGTCGGCGGCGAGGACCCCAACGCCCTGCGCATCGCCTGCTCGATGTACGGCCGTGCGCTGGAGCGTGTGATCCCGGTCTCGTCGCTGGAAGCGGCCGAGGCGGTGAAGCTGACCGAGAACATCTTCCGCTGCGTCAACATCGCGCTCGTCAACGAGCTGAAGGTCGTCTACGACGCGATGGGCATCGACGTGTGGGAAGTGATCGAGGGCGCCAAGACGAAGCCCTTCGGCTACATGCCCTTCTACCCCGGCCCCGGCCTGGGCGGTCACTGCATCCCGATCGACCCCTTCTACCTGACCTGGAAGGCCCGCGAGTTCGACGTCGCCACCCGCTTCATCGAGCTGGCCGGCGAGATCAACACCCGCATGCCGCATTACGTGGTGGAGCGGCTGTCGCAGGCCATGGACTCCAAGCTCGGCCGCGCGCTGCGCGGGTCGCGCATCCTCGTCCTGGGCGTTGCCTACAAGAAGAACATCGAGGACATGCGCGAAAGCCCGGCGCTGAAGATCATCGATCTTCTGCAGGACCGCGGCTGCGAGGTCTTCTACTACGACCCGCACGTGCCGGAGCTTCCGGAGACGCGCCGTCTGGCCCGCATGGCCGGCACGCCGTCGGTCGCGCTGGAGGAAATCCAGGAAGGCGCCTTCGACGCCGCGATCCTGTGCACCGACCATGACTCCTTCGATCTGAAGGCCTTCCTGGACGGGCTGCCGCTGATCGTCGACACCCGCAACGCCTTCGGCAAGGCGGGCATCGTCGACGAGAAGATCGTGAAGGGCTGACCGCCGGCCTGGACCCTCACCGACCGATCCTCAGGAGAATGGGATGGCCGCGTACACTCATGTAGACGGAGCCCTGGGGTCCGAAGCCAGCACCCGGGAGGTCGCGCTCCGCGACCTCCTCCAGGTGCTGCGCCGGCGCCGGAGCACGATCATCGCCAGCGTCCTGTGCTGCACCGCGCTGGCCACCACCGGTGCCCTGCTCTATGAGCCGCGGTTCACCAGCCAGGCCGTGCTCATCATCGACCCGCGCACGACGGAGGTCACGGACATCAACGCCGTGATCTCCAACCTCCCGCGCGAGGCGGCGGCGATCCGGACCGAAATCGACATGATCACCTCGACCGCCACCGCCGCCAAGGTGGTGGACCGGTTGGGGCTGGTCCATGATCCGGAGTTCAACGGCGCCATCGAGCGGCCCTCGGCCATCGACCGCGCCATCGCCGGGATCAACGACACCGTCGGCTACGACCTGTCGCCGCTGCGCCAGCAGATCACCGGCTACCTGAATTCCGCCGGCATCGGCGTCAAGGAGCCGACGTCGCCGGAGAAGGAACGCGCGGCGGTCATCGCCGACGTCCGCCGCGGCCTGTCGGCGACCAGCGACGCGCAGTCCTACACCATCGTCGTCTCCTTCAAGGCGAAGGAGGCAGAGAAGGCCGCGCGCATCGCCAACGCCTTCGTGGACGAGTATCTGCTCGACCAGCTCCAGACCAAGCAGGAGGTCACCCAGCAGGCCAACAAGTGGCTGGAGGACCGCATCAACGAGCTGCGGGCCCAGGTCGAGGTGTCGGACAAGGCGGTGCAGGACTACCGCGCGCAGCAGGGCCTCGTCCTCGGCGGCACCGGCGGCGAGACCTTCCTGTCGCAGCAGCTCGCCGAGCTGAACCGCGCCCTGGTCGTCGCCCAGACGGAGCGCGGCCGGGCGGAGGCGCGGGCGCAGAACGCCCGGATCGTCGCGCGCAGCCCGACCGAGGGCAACGCGGCCGAGGTGCTTGGCTCGCCGCTGATCCAGCGGTTGGGCGAGGAGGAATCGGGCATCGCCCGGCGGCTGGCCGAATACCGCACCCGCTACGGCGACCAGCATCCGGCGGTGCAGGCCTACGTCAACCAGTTGACGAACCTGCGCCAGAAGATGCGCGAGGAAGCCACCAAGATCATGGCGGTCATCAACAACGAGGTCGAGATCGCCCGCGCCCGCGAGCGCGAGCTTGAGGCCGCGCTGAAGAAGCTGACCGCCGAGACCGCGGGCGAGCTGGGCGCCAACGTCCGCCTGGCCCAGTTGCAGCGCGAGGCCGACGCCAACCGCCGGGTCTATGAAGGGCTGCTCCAGCGTCTCGTCGAAACGCGCGAGCAGGACGACCTTCAGCAGCGCGACGCCCGCGTCGTGTCCTTGGCGGAACCGCCGCTGGAGCCGTCGACGCCGGGCAAGAAGCTGTTCGTCGGCGGCGGTCTGGCCGTGGGCCTGCTGATCGGCATGTTCCTGGCCTTCCTGCGCGACCATCTGAACAAGACCTTCCGCAACACCCAGCATGTGGAGGAGACGATCGGCGTGCCGGCCATCGGGCTGGTGCCGTCCCTGCCGCATCACAAGAACGCCAAGCCGGAAGACTATGTCCTCGACCGTCCGCGGTCGGAGTACAGCGAGGCGGTGCGCGCCATCGGCGTGTCGCTCTACGCCCGCGGCGCCCTGAACACCGGCTCGGTGGTGATGGTCACCTCCGCCGTTCCCGGCGAGGGCAAGACCACCGTCTGCCTGACCCTGGCGCGCATGCTGGCGGCGTCCGGCCGGCGGGTCCTGCTTCTGGAATGCGACCTGCGCTGCCCGCGCATCGGGAACGTGCTGGGCGACAACGCCCCGGGCGACCTGAGCGACCTGATCGTCGGCAAGGCGGAGTGGAACGACGTGGTCCAGGTGGACGGCCGCACCGGCCTCCACTACGTCGTCGGCCGCCCGCATTGCGACCATCCGCAGGAGCTTCTGGGGTCGGAAAAGCTGGCGAGCATCATCAAGTTCGCCTCGCTCGAATACGACTGCGTCATCCTCGACACCCCGCCGATGGCGGTCGTGGCGGACGCGGGCGTGCTGACCCGGTCGGCGACGGAATGCCTGTTCGTGGTGCGCTGGGAACAGACGCCGCGCGCCGTCGTCCAGCGGGCCATCGAGCGGCTGACCGAGCTGGGCCGCGACGTGACCAGCGTCGTGCTGAGCCGGGTCGACCTGAAGAAGCTGGCCCGCACCGACGCGTCGGAAGAGGCCTACGGCATGAACGAGGCGCGCCGCTACTACACGCGCTGACCATGACGTGACGGCGGAAACGCCCGGCGCCCCGGCGGCCGGGCGTTTCCGTACCCCCAGGGAGGAGTTGTCCCGGGGGTTCATCGGGGGAACAGGATGAGTGCAACGCCATTTCCGCGAAACCGAGCCGCACTGGCGGCGGCGCCCGCTGCGGACGCGCCGCCCGCCCGGCCGCGGACGCCGCTCCTGCGCAGCGCGGCCGATCTCACGCCCAGCCTGTTCGATCAGGTGGTGTGCGCCATCGGCCTGATCCTGCTGTGGGACGCGCTGCTGTCGGTGATGATGTCCGCGCCCTCGCAGCGCTTCATCCTGCGCGCGGGCGGCGCGCCGGAATCCTCCGGCGACACCATCAAGCAGCTCATCTTCGCCGCGCTCTACGCCACGGCCCTGCTGCGGATCGTCATGCTCCACGGCGTCCGGGCCTTCCGCTATCTCAGCATTCCCATGGCGCTCATGGTGGTGCTGGCCATCGCGTCCAGCCAATGGTCGCATGACCCGTCGCTGACCATCCGCCGCAGCGTGGCCCTGGTCGGCACGACGATCTTCGGCCTCTATGTCGGCCTGTCCTACGGCGAGGTCGCGCTGGCCCGGCTGATCCACCGCGCGGTCTTCGTGCTGGCGGTGCTGAGCGCGCTTCTGGCGATCGGCCTGCCGAGCTACGGCCTGATGCCGGCGGAGCAGGGATCGCAGTGGCGCGGCGTCTTCTCCCACAAGAACGGCCTGGGCGACGCCATGGCCTTCGGCCTGACCGCCGGGCTGTTCGTCCTGCGCTCCCGCCCGGTGACCGACACCATGGCGCTGGTCTGGCGGCTGGGCACCTTCGCCATCATGGCCGGCTGCCTCGCCATGTCCGGCTCCGCCACGGCGCTGATCGTCGCCACGGCGGGCATGACCTTGGTGATGCTGGTCACCCACCGGCAGGACGCCGGGTCGCTGGCGCTGGAGCTGTACGGCGGCACCATGGTCATCATGCTGGCCGCCATCTTCGCGCTGCTGAACCTGGAGAGCATCACCGGGCTGCTCGGCCGCGACATCACGCTGACCGGGCGCACGCTGATCTGGGACTTCGCCTTGCGGATGATCGGGCAGCAGCCGGTGCTGGGCTACGGCTTCAGCGCCTTCTGGTCGGGACTGGACGCGCCGGGCGCGCTGTTCTGGCGCACCTCGGGCCGCTTCGACATCCACGCCCACAACGGCTTCATCCAGACGACGCTGGACGTCGGCCTGCTCGGCCTCGGCCTCTTCCTGGTGGCCTATGTGATCTACCTGTCGCGCATCGCCCGGATCGTCCCGGTCGACCGCAGCGGGGCGGCGCGCTGGCACATCGTCTTCGCCATGATGCTCCTGCTGGGCAACGTCGCGGAGAGCAGTCTGCTGATCCAGAACGGCCTGCTGTGGTTCCTCTTCACCGCCTTCCAGACGCGGCTGGCCAAGACGGTCCACGCCCACGCCCTGACGCCGCGTCCGGCGGCGGGACGGCGCCCCAAGCTGCAGAACGGCATCCCGGTTGCGGAGTCGCGGTCATGATGTCGAGCGGCTTCGCCTTCTTCGCGACCCGGATCGCCGTCGGCATCCTGGGCTTCGCGGCGGTCGCGGTCTTCTCGCGCATCGTCACGCCGGAGGCCTACGGCCATTACGCGCTGGTGATGGCGGCGGCGGCGGCGATCAACGCCTGCGGCTTCTCCTGGATGGGCCTGTTCGTCCTGCGCAAATGCGGCGGCGACGCGGCGGAGCGGGACGCCTGGCTCTCCACCGTGGTCACCGCTTTCCTGGTGGTGGCCTGCGGGGTGCTCGCCATCCTGGGCGCGGTGGTCGCCTTCTATCCGGGCATGAACGGCATCGACTATGTGCTGTATCTGCCGGTGATCGCGATCCTGATCTCCTGGTTCGACCTGTCGATCCAGATGTCGCGAGCGCGGCTGAGAGGCTCGGTCTTCGCGGCCAAGTCCTTCGCCAAGGCGCTGTTCGGGCTGGCGCTCGGCTCCGCCTTCGTGCTGATCGGCTGGAAGGAGGAGGGGCTGCTGCTCGGCACCAGCATCGGCTTCCTGCTGGTCACGGCGATCTGGCTGCGCTCCGACCTCAAGGGCATCTCGCTGCGCTGGCCGGCGCGGGAGCGGGTTGGCCTCCTGCTGACCTTCGGCGGTCCGCTGATGCTGAGCCTGATGGTCGGCTGGGCGCTCGATTTCGCCGACCGCTTCCTGATCTACTGGTTCATCGGCGAGGCGGCGGCCGGCGCCTATGCCATGGCCTTCGACCTTGCCAAGCAGCCGATCATGCTGGTGGCCTCGGCGGCCTCGCTGGTCACGCTGCCGATGGCGTCGCGCGCCTTCGACAGCGCCGGCCCGCGCGCCGCGCGCCCGATCATGGCGCAGAACCTGACGATCCTGCTGCTGGTCTGCCTGCCGCTGGTGCTCATGGAGGTGATCTCCGCCCAGGGCATCGTCGGGCTGCTGCTCGGCGAGGCGTACCGCGAGACCGGCGCGGCGATCATGCCGCTCGTCGCCCTGTCGGTCTTCATCAGCATCCTGCGCATCTATCACTTCGACCTGTCGCTGCACCTGACCAAGAAGACCGGCTACATCCTGAAGCTGACCATGCTGACGGCGGTGCTGAACGTCGGCGCCAACCTGTTCCTGATCCCGCGCTTCGGGGTGATCGGGGCGGCCTACGGCTCGCTGGCGGCCCAGCTCGGCTGGGTGGTGGCCGCGGCCATCCTGATGCCGCGCGCTGGCGTGCTGGCGGTGCCGGTGAAGGATCTTCTCAAGGTGACCACCGCCGCCCTGCTCTTCGCCGCCGGGCTGAAGATCGCGGCGATGGAAAGCGACCTGCTGCTCGTCCAGCTCGCCCCGGCGGGCAGCCTCTATCTGCTGGCCCTGGCCGTGCTCAACCCCGCCAACCTGATGGGTCAGGTGCGGATCGCGCTGGCCCGGCTGAAACGCACCCGATCCCCGGCATGAACCCCATGAACAGGCGTGAGGAAGGAACAGGCATCATGTCGAAAAAGCTGGTGGTTTGCGTGTGCACCTACCGCAGGCCGAAGGATCTTCACCGCACGCTGCTGTCGCTGGAGGGGCTGACCTTCAACCCCGACGCCCCGCTGGACGTCGAGGTGCTGGTGGTGGACAACGACCCGGCGCGCTCCGCCGAACCGCTGTGCCGCGAGATGGCGCAGGATTGGCGCTTTCCCATCCGCTACGCGGTGGAGCCGGTGCCGGGCATTCCCGCCGCCCGCAACCGCTGCCTGGACGAGACCACGGACGCCGACCTGATCGCCTTCATCGACGACGACGAGGTGGCGAGCCCCGGCTGGCTGGACTGGCTGGTGACCGCCATGGAGCGCACCGGCGCCGCCGTGGTCGCCGGCCCGGTCCTGCCGATTTACGAGAAGCGCCCGCCCGACTGGCTGACCAAGGGCCGCTTCCACGACCTGCAGCGCATGCCCACGGGCAGCGAGCCGGCCTATTGTGCCACCGGCAACGTGCTGTTCCGCCGTTCCATCCTGAAGGGCGGCGTGCGCTTCGACCCGGAGCTGAGCCTGTCCGGCGGCAGCGACGTTCTGTTCTTCGAGCAGATCCGCCGCCAGGGCCACCGCATCGTGTGGTGCGACGAGGCGACCATCGAGGAGCATGTGCCGGCCAGCCGCATGACCGCACGCTGGATTCTGCGCCGCGCCTTCCGCCTCGGCACCTGCGTGTCGCTGACCGAGGCCAAGCTGAACGGCCAGCGCCGCACGCTGGTCAAGCGCTCCACGCTGGGCCTCGCGCACATCGCGCTGAACATCGCCGCCCTGCCGCTGGTGCCGATGGTGATGGCCTTCGACACGAGCTGGCCGATCCGCCGCCTCCAGAAGATCTGCGTCGGCAGCGGTTATCTCTACGGCCTGATGGGCTTCCAATATCTGGAGTACAAGCGATGAAGGACGTTGCGATGAACGGCGGGGCGATGAAGGGCGGCGCGGCGGAAGCCCCGCCCGTCACCGTCAGCGCGGTCATCCCGACGCGCAACCGCCCGCATCTCGTGCTGAACGCCGTGGAGAGCGTGCGCGCCCAGACACTCAAGGACGTCGAGATCATCGTCGTCGTCGACGGTCCGGACCCCGCCACCGTCGCGGCGCTGGAGGCGGTGGAAGACCGCCGCCTGCGCATCGTGCAGAACCCGGCGTCGCTCGGTCCCGCGGGGGCGCGGAACGCCGGGGTGCAGGCGGCGCTGGGCGAGTGGATCGCCTTCCTGGACGACGACGATTCCTGGGCGCCGGAGAAGCTGGAACGGCAGCTCGCCGCCGCCAAGGCGTCGGGCGCCAAGTTGCCGGTGGTCTCCTGCAGCACCAGCGTCAGCATCGGCGAGCGCCGCTACGTCTGGCCGCAGCGCCGGCCGGAGCCGGGCGAGCCGATCAGCGATTACCTGATCGACCGCCGCAGCCCGCTGTCCCGCCCCGGTTATCTCGCCACCCCGACGATCATGGTGCCGCGCTCTCTGGCGCTCGCTGTGCCGATGCCGGACTACCGCCATTTCGAGGATTGGGGCTGGTTGTTCCGCGCGCTCGACCAGCCGGGCGCGGAACTGGTCTTCGTCGACGAGCCCCTGTGCTTCGTGGAGATCGACGAGGGCCGCGCCTCGCTGCATTCGGTGGACGATTGGCGGCAGGCCTTCGAATGGGCGCGCACCCATCGCCCGCTGATGACCGGCAACGCCTATGCCGCCTTCCTGATGACCAAGGTCGTCGGCATGGCCCGCCGCGAAGGCGACTGGAACGCCGTCCGCCGCCTGCTGGCCGAGGCGACGCGGGCGGGCGACCCGAAGATGAGGCATTACCTGATGTTCTTCGGGACCTGCGTGGTGCCGCCGTCCTTCCACCGCCGGGTCCGCGCGGCGACCCATTCGGACGCCGCGACGGCATGAGGTGAGGGCGTTTGCCCCCTCCCCGGCCCTCCCCCGCTGCGCGGTGGAGGGAGATTATCCCCTCCCTCGCGCAGCGGGGGAGGGTTAGGGAGGGGGCAACAACACCCCCCTCCCCTCTTCACATCACCACGGCCAGCAGCAGCGGCAGCGTCAGGAACGACAGCGCCGTGGAGCCCAGCACCATCCCGGCGACCTCCTGCGGCGCGTTGTTGTAGCGCAGCGCCCAGAGGTAGTTGAACACCGCCACCGGCATGGTGCTTTCCAGCAGCACGACGCCGCGCATCGTGCCCTCCAGGTCCAGCAGTTCCACCACCGCCAGCCCGGCGGCGAAGCCGAGCAGCAGGCGCAGCGCCGACATGGCGAGCGACCGCAGCATGCCCTGCATCCGCAGCCCCGCCAGGGCCACCCCCAGCGAGAACAGCATCAGCGGCACCGCGCAGTTGCCGAGCAGCGTCGTCGTGTTGGTCACCCATTGCGGCGGCTGGACGCCGGTCAGCAGGACAAAAACGGCCAGCGCGACCGCGTAGATCACCGGGGTGCGCAGCACCTGCTTGGCGTCCGTGCGCCCCGCCGCCAGGGCCGGGCCGATGGTGAACTGGAGGACGGCGAGCGTCGCGAAGAACAGCACCGCCAGCCCCATCCCGGTTTCCCCGAAGGCGAACAGGCAGACGGGAATGCCCATGTTGCCGCCGTTGGGGAAGCTGAGCGCCGGCAGATAGACGCGCAGCGGCAGGCGGCTGGCGAGCAGGATCGGCGTCGCCATCAGCCCGGCCAGCGCCATGCTGCCGACCGAGGCCGCCGCCATGGTCAGCAGATCGTCCCCGCCCAGCGTCAGCCGGGCCAGCGAGGAGAAGACCAGACAGGGGGTGGAGACGTTGATCGCGAAGGTGGTGATGAAGGCGCTGTCGTAGGGCAGCTTGGCGCGGCTCCAGCCGAAGCCGAGGGCGGCGATCAGGAACACCGGCACGACGACGGCGGCGATGCTGGACAGGGGGGCAAGCAGGTCCATGGTCAGCGCGCGGCCCGCGTGGCGGTGGCGTGGAACCAGCCCAACCCGTCCTCCGTCCGCCCGCGGGGCCGGTACTCGCAGCCGATGAAGCCGCGGTAGCCGGTGCCGGCCAAAACCTCGAACAGATAGGGATAGTTGACCTCGCCGCGGTCGGGCTCCTGGCGGTCGGGCACCCCGGCGATCTGCACATGGGCGGTGAGGTCGGCGTTGGCCCGGATGCGGGTGGCGAGATCACCCTCGCTGATCTGGCAATGGTAGAGATCGAGCTGGAGCTTCAGGTTCGGTGCCCCCACCGTTTCGATCACCCGACGGGCCAGCGCGGTGCCGTTCATCAGATAGCCCGGCATGTCGCGGTTGTTGATCGGCTCCACCAGCAGCGTCAACCCGGCCTCCGCACAAGCCGCCGCGGCGTGGCGCAGATTGTCGGTGTAAGTCACCAGCGCCGCATCCCGCTCCAGCCCCTCCGGCGGGATGCCGGCCATGCAATGCAGAAGCCGGTTGCCCAGAACCTTGGCGTAGGCGATGGCCGTCACCACGCCCTCGCGGAACTCCACCTCGCGGCCGGGCAGGCTGGCGATGCCGCGCTCCCCCACCGCCCAGTCGCCGGGGGGCAGATTGAACAGCGCCTGGGTCAGCCCATGGGCGTCCAGCGCCGCTTTGATCCGCTCCGCCGAGGTATCGTAGGGGAACAGGAACTCCACCGCGTCGAAGCCGGCCGCCGCCGCCGCGCCGAACCGCTCCAGGAAGGGTCGCTCGGTGAACATCATGGACAGGTTGGCGGCGAACCTCATAGCGTCCGTCCCCTGGTTCTTATCGGCATCATCCCCTCCCCCATCGTCTGGGCCGCCGCGGCGGCCGGTTGCTCCGACAATGCAGCAGGCGGACGGTCCGGACAATCGCCGGCCTATGCCGCACACGCTTGTCAGGTGACCGCCCATACCGGTTGCGCGGGATTGCGGGTGACACGCACAGTGCACAACCCTTGCCGCAGCCGGACCCGACGGATGATGAAGCGACTCGCCGCCACCGCCCTGACTCTCCTTCTGGCCGCTTTGGGGGGTGGGCTGTTCGCCTTGGCGGGACTCCCCGCGGCGTGGCTGATGGGGGCGATGACCGCGGTGGCCGGCGGGGCCCTCGCCGGAATGAAGCTCCGCCTGCCCTCCCCGCTTGGCACAGCCGCCTTCGTGCTGCTGGGCATCTCCATGGGCGCCGGGGTGACGCCGGACACGCTGCATCAGATGGCCTCCTGGCCGCTCAGCATGGCGCTGCTCGCCGGATCGGTGATGGCCTGCCTGTACGCCTGCTCGGCGTGGCTGGAGCGGGTGCACCGCTGGGACCTGGCGACCGCGCGCTACGCCGCCGTTCCCGGCGCGCTTGGCGCGGTGCTGGTGCTGGCGGCGGAGAGTCGGGCCGATCTGCCGCGGGTGGCGCTGGCGCAGAGCCTGCGGCTGTTCGTCCTGGTCGCCGCCATGCCCTGGCTGTTGGACTTGGTGGCGTCCACCCCCGGTCTGCCGCCCCGCCCGGCCCTATCCGACCCGGCGGGCGCATTGCCCGAACTGGCGCTTCTGGTCGGTGCCAGCGCCCTGGCCGGGCTGCTGTTCCAGAGGCTGCGCGTGCCCGGCGGCGTGCTGCTCGGCGCCATGCTGGGAAGCGCGGTGTTGCACGGCAGCGGCCTCGTCGACCACCGCCTGCCGAACTGGTTGCTCAACGCGGGCTTCGTGGTGACGGGCGCGCTGATCGGGTCGCGCTTCGCCGGGGTCACGCTGGCCTCCCTGCGGGCGGCGCTGCGCCCGTCGCTGGAAAGCGTGGCGCTGGCGCTCGTCCTGTCCTCAATCTTCGCCTGGGCGGGAGGCTGGCTGCTCGGGCTGCCCTTCGGCCAGCTCTGGCTCGCCTACGCGCCGGGCGGGGTGGAGGCGATGACCATCGTGGCCTTCGTGCTCGGCCTCGACACCGCCTTCGTCGGCACGCATCACGTCGTGCGCTTCGCCGGGCTGGGCTTCCTGGCCCGCTGGTGGCAGCCCCGCCGCGGCTGAGCGGACGCCTTACAGCCCGTCGAAAAGCAACTGGGCCGGCGGTTCGGCCTTGCGCTTTTTCTTCTTCTCCTTCGGAGCCTGCTCCGCGTCCTTGGACACCTGTTCCGCCGCCGGTTTGTCCTGCGCCGCCTTATCCTCGGCCACCGCATCCTGGGCGTCCGGGTTCAGGGCCATCTCAACCCGCTCCAGAGGAGCCGGTTCGGGTATGGGCGCATCCGGAGCGGCCTCCACCGGCTCGGGCGCGTGGGCTGGTTCTTCCGCAACCGGCGTTGCGACGGGCGGCACGTCCTCCGCCGCAGCCTCCTGGACCGACTCCACGGCCGCGTCCTCGGCCGGCTTGGCCGCCTTTTTCTTCTTCGGACGGGCCGGGCGCGGCTCAATGCCCACCCCGTCCTTGACGCGGGCCTTGGCTTTGTCGCGGGCGACGGCCTCCGGAGCGTTCGGGTCGTCGTTCAGCCACTTGCCGCGCTTGATGACCTCATTCACGCGGCCCTGGTTGACGCTGAGCTGGAACGCAATCTCCTGCTGCGTCATGTCGGTGGTGCGGTGAAGCTCCAGAATCTGCGCGGCAAGTTCCGGGGTCATCTTCTTGCCGACGACGCGCCGCGCCGGACGGATCGACCGCTGGGCCTTGTCGCGTTCGCGCAGCTTGCCCAGGATCTCCAGGGCCTCCGTGTTGCCCGCCGTCTTCAAGGCTTCTTCGAATTCCTTGAGCGTCGCCACCCGTTCCTCCTGCCACCATCCACCCGCGGCGACACCATCGCATCGCCGGCCTACAAGACAGACTATACATGGAATCGCGCGGGCGGTTGAGAAGCCTCTTTCCGGGATATCCACAGAATGGCACGGGCGGGAAAGGGCGGCGATGCGACGCTATTAGACGTCTAATCGCCGGGGGCCGTCAGTTGCCCGGATACTGTTTCTCCTTCAAGAAGCGCGCGAGGTGGGCGGCGTTGCGCGCGGCCATCGCCGAGGTGGAAACCACTTTGTCGGGCACCCGGTCCAGATCCTGGAAGTCGGTCTTCTGCATCGCCTCCCCCACCCAGTAGCAGACGGCGTTGGCGGCGAGCGTGAAGCCGACGTCGTTCAGGGCCTGGAACAGCTCCGCCGAGACATGATGGGCACCATCCTCGTTGCCGACCACGGCCACCAGCGCGACCTTGCCGTAGGACACCATGCGGCCCTGGTCGTCCGTCTCGCCCAGAAAGGCGTCCATGCGCTCCAGCACCCGTTTGCACACGCTGGACGGCTGGCCCATCCAGATCGGCGTGCCGAGGATGAGGAGGTCCGCCTCCAGCATCTGGCGGCGCAGATCCGGCCAGGCATCGCCCGGTCCCTCGTCCGATGTGACGCCGGGCTTCACGTCGTGGTCGGCGACACGGACCGGCGCGCCCACCGCGACCCCCTGGGCCGCCAGATCCTTCTGGAGCAGGCCGATCATCGCGTCGGTCGAGGACGGCTTTCCCGATGGCTTCAGGGTGCAGTTCAGCGCGAAGGCTTTGATCGGCATGGTGCTCTCCGGACTTTATCCGCCGCGTTCCGGCGGTGACGTGAAGCAACATCCGCCCCTGGCAAACGTTGCGGCTTCCGGAACACGGCCACCGAAACCATGACCACCGAATTGCCCCGGCACAGCCCATCCGCCATCGGATAGGATGCGCTGGACAGAACCACAACGGAGGAAGAGCAATGCCGATCATGACCGTCCGACCCCTGTGCCTTGCCGCGGCGCTGGCCGGGTCCCTGGCGCTGGCCGGATGCGCCGGAAACTCGACGGGGCTCGGCCTGAACCTCGTCTCGCAGGAACAACTCGTCGAACTCGGCCAGCAGGACTGGCAGCGCCTGATCCAGTCGACGCCGGCAACCGCCAACGCCAGCTACCAGCGCCGCGCCGAGCAGATTTCGGCCCGCCTGCTGCGCGCCGCCTCGCTCGACCCCGCCGGTTGGGAGGTTCGGGTGTTCCAGGGCAAGGAAGCCAACGCCTTCGCCCTGCCCGGCCAGAAGATCGGCGTCTATGAGGGGCTGTTCCAATACGCCAAGACCGACGCGCAGCTCGCCGCGGTCATCGGCCATGAGATCGCCCACAATCTGGAGGGCCACGCCGCCGAACGGGTGAGCACCCAGATGGCCACCGATGCCGGCACCAGCATCCTGGGGGCCGTGGCTGGGGCGAGCGGGGTCGGCGGCAGCGAGATGATCGCCGCGGCGCTGGGCACCGGCGCGCAGTACGGCCTGCTGCTGCCCTATTCCCGGAACCAGGAGCTGGCGGCCGACCGCGCCGGTCTGCTGATGATGGCCCGCGCCGGCTACGACCCGCAGGCGGCCATCGAGCTGTGGCAGAACATGAAGCAGGCCGGGGCCGAGCAGCCGACCTTCATGTCCACCCACCCCGGCACGGCGGACCGCATCGCCGCGCTGCAGAAACTGATGCCCGAAGCGAAGGCGGCCTACAAGCCGAGCTGACCGGAGCGGCGGGTGGTGCCGCGGTCGCACCACCCGCCGGGCCTTGTCCCGCGAGAAAATTTTCTCGCCGAATGTTGACTCCTCTCCCCTGCCCCGGAGTCAACATTCCGGCTTGACCGCACTCCGGTGTCGCGCAAAAGTGGCCCCGGGGCAAGGCAGGGGAATGAACCATGCGCGGCGAGGACATCAAGGCGTTCCGAGAAGGCCGGACGCTGAACCAGCCGGATTTCGCGGCTTGGCTGAACGAAAAGCTCGGCCGGAAATACGACAAGGCGAAGATCTCGCGCTGGGAGAACGGCAGTGAGAAGATCCCGGCTCCGGTCATTTCCCTGCTGCTGCAGGAGAAGATCGGCACGGTGACGCGGCATGGCCCGGCGCTGATCTGTGCCGCAGCCAACCGCAAGGGCGGCGTCGGCAAGACGGCCTTCACCGTCAACACCGCCACCCTGCTCGCCCGGCACTTCAAGGTGCTGCTGATCGACGCCGACCCGCAGGCCAACGCCACCATCCATCTCGGCATCAACTCCATCAAGCGCGAGCGCGAGGAGAAAACCCTCTACTACGCGCTGAAGGCGTCGGTGGAGGCGCTGAAGGCGCGGGGGAAGGGGTTCGACCTCGGCGACTACATCGTCACCACCGACAGCGGGCTGGACGTGATCCCCAGCGGCATGCGGCTGGGCGACGCGGAGGCCGAACTGCAAAGCCAGTCCTCGGGGGATTGCGCGCTTCGCGAATGCCTGGATGGCGGAGCGCGGCAGAGCTACGATTTCATCTTCGTCGACACCCCACCGCATTTCGGCATGCTGGCGCGCAACGCGCTGACTGCCGCCAACACCGTCGCCATTCCCTGCCAGACCGAGATGCTGAGCGTCGCCGGCGTGGAGTTCCTGCTGGAGAACCTGGACATGATCCGTCGCCGGGCCAACCCCGGGGTCAGCGTCCTCGGCATCCTACCGACGATGTTCAACGCGCGGCTGACCCAGGATCAGGCATCGCTCGACGACATCCGCAACCTGTTCGGCGCGAAGCTGCGCGTCTTCGGCCCGATCCCGCGGGCGACCGTCTACGCCCAGTCGGTGGCCGCCGGACGCGCCGCGCTGGAGGCAGTGCCGGACGCGCCGGGCTATGAAGTCTATCAGGCCGTCGCCGACGCGCTGATTCAGGAACGTGCCCGTATGCCGGAGGTGATGGCCCATGTCGCGTAAACTGGCCCGGACGAACACCGGGGTTCTGGCCACCGCCGCGGCCGAGCGGCAGGCCCGCGAGGACGGGCAGGGCTTCAACCGCCGCGGCCCGGTCGTCGTGGAGATCGACGTCGGCCGCATCGTCACCAACCCCGACCAGCCGCGCCGCCATTTCGACGAGGCGGACATGGAGGCGCTGAAATCCTCCATCGCGCAGCATGGGCTGGCTCAGCCGGTCGGCGTGCAGCAGTTGGGGGACGGCCGCTTCCAGCTTGTCTTCGGGGAGCGGCGCTTCCGCGCCGTTCGTTCGCTCGGCCACCCGACCATCTACGCCGTCACCGTGACCGGCGCGTCGGACGAGCTGGCGCTGATCGAGAACGTCGTCCGCGCCGACCTGTCTCCCTTCGAGGAGGGCGACGCCTACGCCCGGCTGATGGAGCGCCACGGCTACCGGCAGGAGGATGTCGGGCGGATCGTCGGCAAGGACCGGGTGGACATTTCCCGCGCGCTGCTCATCAGCCGCCTGCCGCAACGCATCCGCGACGAGTACCCGCTGCACCGCCCGGCGCGCTACCGGCTGGTGGAGATCGCCCGGCTGAAAGGGGAGGGCGAGCAGCTGCGCGGCTGGGACGCGCTGGTCACGGAGATGACCCGGCGAGACGCCGACGAGGAAACTCCGGCGCCCACGGCGGCGAAGCCCCGCGCCAGCACCCTTCCCACCGGCAGCGCCCTGCCGAAGCCGCTGGCCAAGGCGGTGTTCGGGGCCCGCCAGAGCGTCGCCAGCGTCCGCGAGAAGGGCTTGGCGCTGGCCGACATCGACCGCGAGACGCTCCGCGCCATCCGCGACGACATCGACGCGATCCTGAACGCCGGAGAGGGCAGGGGAGGGGAGTAGCGGAAGGCGAACTCCGCGAGAAAATTTTCTCGCGGAGCCAACCTCGCCAGCGCGTCGGCGGCGCCGTTAGGCCACCGCTCCGGCGGGCTTCCGGGCGCTGTCCAGTGATTGCAGCAGGTTCGTGCGGGCCATCACCAGCAGCAGGTCCGTCTGGGTCACCACCCCCAGCAGCCCACCGGTCCCATCCACGATGGCGACCTCGTGCGTGCCGCCGTCCGACAACGGGCCGAGCAGGCGGAAGGCCGGGGTTTCCGGCCCGGCGGTCACCGGCGGGGCCATCACGGCGGCCACCGTCGCGGCGTTCCCGACCAGATGCGTATGCCCGACCAGACCGACCACCACATTGCTCCGATCGACCACCGGCAGGGTGCGGAAGCTGTGCTCGACCAGGAGGGCGCGGGCCACCTCGGGATGGGCCTCCGCGCTCACCGTCACCACGTCGCGGGACATAATGTCGCCGCAGGTGATCCCGCCATGCATCCGCTCCATGGCGTGAAGCTCCGCCTTCTCCAGAAGGGCGCTCAGGTCGTCGCGGTTGACGTCCAGCGCCTCTCCCAGCTCGCGGATTGCCTCGTCCAGGTCGTCGGCCGTCAGGCCGGCGCGTGACCGGGCGGGCGGATCGGCGGTGCCGTGGCTGTTGGCCGGCTTGGGCGGCGCCCGGTGCGGATAGGAATGGCCGGAGAAGCGATGGAACGTCCAGCCGGCCAGCACCAGCAGGATGGAGTTGACGGCCACCGGGTAGAACACGAACTGCATCCCCGAGGCTGCGATCGCCGGGCCGCCGATCACCGCGGTCAGCGCGGCGGCGCCGCCCGGCGGGTGCAGGCAGCGCGTCATCGACATGGTCGCGATCGCCAGCGCCACCGCCACGCCACCGGCCAGCATCGGGTCGGGAATCAGCGCCGCCACCATCACCCCGACCAGCGCCGACAGGGTGTTGCCGCCGATGATCGACCAGGGCTGGGCGAGCGGGCTGGCCGGCACCGCGAACAGCAGGACCGCCGACGCCCCCATCGGCGCCACCAGGGCCGGCGCGCTGGTGATGTGGGTCAGCAGGTTGTGGCAGAGCAGCCCCGTCGCGGCGAGGCCGAGCATCGCTCCGCAGCAGGCGATCAACCGGTCCTTCAGGTTCGCGCCGGGCAGGATGGGCCTGAACAGGGCAAGGCGGCGGCGGTTTTCGCGTTTCTTCAGCAGAGTGATTTTCCAGCGGCGCAGCAGATGCCGTATCTCGCGATGCATTCGGCCCGGTCCCTCCCAAGGTTTCGGCGTGCGGCGGCAGGATAGAACCTCAAGCTAAGTTGAGGTCAAACGGAAAGTGCCGGACCGCCTCACCGCTTCCGCGCGGTGTTGCCGCCATCGGACAGGAATCCGGGAGCGGGCGCCTTGATCGGGGGCAAGGGGGTGATTCCGTCCAGCGCCTCCTTCAGCCCCAGAACGCGCTCGATCGACGCCGTCCACTGGGCGACGGTCGCCAGATTGTCGATGGGCCAGGACAGCGCCGCGACGGCCTGCTGGAAGGCCTGAGCGGTCTGCATCATCACCCCCAGCGTGATCGCCCCCGCGGCGTAGCGTGGCGCCACCACCAGGATGGGGAAGACCGCGGACAACACCGAATAGGACGCACCGAAGGCCATCACGCGGACCAGCGCGCCGGTCTGCCCCTCCCAGCCGCGGCGCACCCCATCGAACAACAGGGATATGCGGCCGCGCTCCACGGCCTCGCCGCGCTGCCGGGCGATGACCGAAGCGTTCTCGCGAACCCGCGCCAGCCCGAAACGGAAATCGGCCTCCAGTCCCTGCCGCCGCTCCGCCGCGCGGACCAGCGGCCGGGCGACGGCGAGGGCGGCGGTGGTCCCGGCGGCGGCGAAGGCCAGGGCGAGGAGCAGCAGATGGCCGGGCACCGGAACGCTCACGCCGCCGATGGCGACGGGCACGACGCCGGACAGCCGCCACAGGATCCCGGCGAAGCTGACCAGAAGCAGCAGGCAGTAGGTCAGCGAATGCCCCAAATCGACGGCCAGTTCGGTGACGACGCGGACGTCCTCGGCGATGCGCCCATCCGGGTTGTCGTGATTGCCGGGGCGGGAGGGGAGGGCATGCTCGCGGCCGTCCGACACCCAGTCGCCGACCAGCCGCCGGGTCAGCCACGCCCGCCAGCCGAACTGGAGGCGCCGCTTCACCCACAGATGCGCCACGGTGACGGCGATGTTGTACAGCAGGATGCCGCCGGCCGCCGCGGCCATCATCGGCAGGCGGTCCATCGCCCGCTGCTCCAGCGCGTCGAACAGGCGCTGGCTCCACAGGTTCATCATCACCGGGACGGACACCTGCGCCACCGTCAGGACCAGCAAGGCCGCCGCCAGCGGCCGCACCGACCAGCGGTCCCGTCCCGACCAGTAGCCCCCGGCCAACCCGGCGAAGCGCCGGACGGGACCGGAGGCCGTCTTTGGAGAAATCCTTTTCGCCATGGCCGCCCATCCCGGCCGCTCAACCGAGACGCCCGACGTTCAGGCGCCCCGATTCAGCCTACCACCCATCCGGCGAATGGAAGCCGGAACAAGCGGCGATCCCTCCTCTTGCCGGATCAGGCGGCCCGGACGGTGGCGATGAAGCTGCGCACCTCGCTGCGCAGACGCTCCGCCTCGGCGGCCAGTTCCTCCGACGTGCCGTGGACATGGCTGGCGGCACTGCCGGTTTCCGACACCGCCGTGCTGACGCCGGCGATGTTGCGCGACACCTCCTCCGTCCCCTGTGCGGCCTGGGAGACGCTGCTGGCGATCTCGCGAGTGGCGGCGGCCTGCTCCTCGATGGCGGCGGCGATGGTGGTGGCGATCTCGCTCATCCGCCCGATGGTCTGGCCGATGCTGCCGATGGCCTTTTGCGCGCCGCCGGTGGTCTGCTGGATTTCCTGCACCTTCGACTGAATCTCATCGGTCGCCTTGGCGGTCTGGTTGGCCAGCGCCTTCACCTCGCCCGCCACCACCGCGAAGCCCTTGCCGGCCTCGCCGGCACGCGCCGCCTCGATGGTCGCGTTGAGCGCCAGCAGGTTGGTCTGAGCGGCGATGCCGCTGATGATTTCCACCACCTGCCCGATCTGCTCGGCGGCGGTGACCAGGGCCCTCATGGTGCGATCGGCGCCTTCCGCGTCGGTCACCGCCTGCCCGGCGATGCGGGTCGAGATTTCCACCTGCTGGCCGATCTCGGCGATGGAGGCCGACAGTTCCTCCGTCGCGCTGGCGACGGTCTGCACGTTGGCCGAGGCCTCCTCGGAGGCGGAGGCGACCAGCAGCGAGCGCTCGCTGGCGTCCGCGGCGGTGCCGGACAGGGTGCTGGCGGCGTTGTGCATGCCGCCGGCGGCGCTCGCCACCGCCTCGACGATGCCCTGGACGGTCGCCTCGAAGGTGTCGGCCATGCGGATCA
Organism: Azospirillum brasilense; assembly: GCF_007827815.1. GTDB lineage: Bacteria > Pseudomonadota > Alphaproteobacteria > Azospirillales > Azospirillaceae > Azospirillum > Azospirillum brasilense_C. The sequence continues at coordinate 410,638 of NZ_VITH01000003.1, read as the reverse complement.
TCGTGGCGCGGCGCTGCTCGGCGGCCTGGCGCTCGGCCTCCTCCTGCGCCTTACGCATGCGCTCCATCTCCTCGGCGTTCGACTTGAAGACCTGGAGGGCGCGGGCCAGGGCGCCGATCTCGTCCTTGCGCCACCCCTCGTCCACCTGCACCGTGCGGTCGCCCTCGGCCAGCCGGCCCATCGCCCCGGTGATGGCGCCGAGCGGACGGGTGATCGCCCGCGAGATCATCCAGGCCAGCAGCAGGCCCAGCGCCACGGCGGCGGCGGTCACCGCGGCGCCCTGCCGCTCGGCCGCGGTCACCGCGGCGGCAGCGCTGATTTCCAGCCCCTTCAGGACCTCGGTGGAATGCTGGCGGATCGACCCGATCCTCCCGTTGATCTGGGCGCCGGCGCGGGTCAGCGTGTCGGCGTTGACGCGGGTCATCTCATCGGCGATGGCGGCGATGCGCTCGATGCCCGCGGTGTAGCGCGGCAGCTTGGCAAGCAACTCGGTGCGCTTGGCGGCGCCCGGGGAGTCGGCCCAGCCCTTGGCCTCGCCCTCGACGTCGGCGACCACCGCCGCCAGATCCTGGCGGATACGCACCAGATCCTCGGGCTTCGTCTCGGTCACGAAACGGGCGACGAGCACGCGCACCAGCAGAAACTGCTCGCTGACGCCCGCGGCCTGAACGGTGCGGTCCAGATTGCCGGTTTGCCGTTCGGCGGTCACCAGTTCGCTCAGCGTCCGGCGGATGTCGGCACCCAGCCTGTTCACGACCTCCGCGACGATGCCGTCCCGTTCGGTGCGCAGGGCGACCAGACGGTCGAAACCGGTCAGGAAATCCCGTTCCAGCCCGCGGATCTCCTCCACGGCCTGACGGTCGGCGCCGTCGCGGATCCCGGGGGCCGCCTTGTCCAGATGCCGGCGGAAGTCCCCGGCTGTCGCGCGAAAGCGGTTGGCAGCGCCGTCCGTGCCGGAAACGAGAAACTCCGCTGCCGCCCCCAGCGCGTCGGACAGCGCGGTATCGGCCTCTCCCAACGTCACCGTGATGTCGGACTGCGCCGCGTAGCTGCGCAGCGCCGTATCGTTGGACCGGAGGCCGCTCCAGGAAACCGCCCCCAACGTGACCAGCAGGGCCAGCGTGACCCCGAAGCCGGTGTAGACCTTGGTGGCGGTGCGCAAGTTGGCGAAAGCACGAAGGGAGGTGGTCATGATGGGATGTCCTGCCTGGGGGGTTCTTCCTTGGGGGTATTTTTTGTTCGGCGTCGGTCGCCCGCACCGGATCAAATCATTCTCAAATTCCGTACCAACTCCCAATCCCCGCGCAATTGCTGTTCCACCCAGCAAAATTCCCGAGTGGGCTGCGCGGTTGTTCCTTCCCAACCGTTGCAATTTGCCAACGCGCTCCCATCCGCGTCGCAAATTGCCACGCCCGCGTCGGCAGGTTGCGAATGGGAACGCCGTGACCCTCCCCGTGTTGAGGGCCGGTGTTGAGGGAAGCGCCGTCAGAGCGCACACTGTCCCCTCTCTGCACCCACGCATCAACGAGAGGTCGATCATGCCGGACCGCAAGCATTTCGCTCCGCCTGGGCCAATCGGGTTTGGTGGCGCCCCGCTCGGCAACATGTTCGAAGAGGTGCCGGATGACGTCGCGGAGGCCACGCTGGCCGCCGCCTGGGACGCCGGCATCCGCTATTTCGACACGGCGCCGGAGTACGGCCCCGGCATCTCGGAGCACCGGTTCGGCCATGTCCTGCGCAACCGCCCGCGCGACGACTTCGTCCTGTCCACCAAGGTCGGACGCCTGCTGCGCGCCGACGCGAGCAAGGGCGGCCAGCACGGCCCCTTCGTGAAGGGTTTGCCCTTCCGGGTGGACTACGACTACACCGCCGACGGGGTCCGCCGCTCCATCGAGGACAGCCTGCAGCGGCTGGGCATGGCGCGCATCGACATCGCCTACATCCACGACTGCGCGGAAGACGCCCACGGCGACCGCTGGCTGGAGGTGTTCGACACGGCCATGAAAGGCGCCGCCGTGGCGCTGACCCAGCTTCGCGAGGAGGGCGTCATCCGAGCCTGGGGGCTGGGCGTCAACCGGGTGGAGCCCTGCGTGATGGCGCTGGAGCGCGCCGACCCGGACGTCTTCCTGCTGGCCGGACGCTACAGCCTGCTGAACCAGCCGGCGCTGGACACGCTGTTCCCGCGCTGCCAGGAACGGGGCGTCCATGTGGTGGTCGGCGGCCCCTACAACTCCGGCCTGATCGCGGGGGGCAAAACCTTCGAGTACCAGGAGGCCCCGCCGGACAAGGTGGCGGCGCGCGACCGGCTGGCCGAGATCGCCAAACGGCACGGCGTGGACCTGCGGGCGGCGGCGCTGCAGTTCTGCGCGGCGCACCCGGTCGTCGCCTCGGTCATTCCGGGCACCAAGAATCCGCCGCGCGTGCAGGAGAACATGGCCCTGATGAAGCAGCCGATCCCGGCGGACTTCTGGCGGGAACTGAAGCAGTCCGGCGTCCTGCCGGAGCAGGCGCCGACACCGGCCTGAACCTCCGGCCTAATCGTCCGCCCGGACGGCGGCGGCGATCCAGTGGCGGAAGCTCTGCATCGCCGCCGTCTCGGGACGGGAGTGCAGGCGGGTCAGCCAGTAGCGGCCCGCCGGCACCTCGATGGTGAATGGACGGACCAGCCGGTCGGTGGCCAGATCGTGGCCGAACAGCCGCGCCGGCAGCAGCGCCACCCCGGCGCCCATCGCGGCGGCGGCGGCGATGGTGGGGGAGGAGTCGAAGACCGGACCGCGGATGGCCGGGCAGAGCACCCCGGCCAACGCGAACCAGCGCTGCCATTCCTCGATCCGGTAGGAGCGCAGCAGCACCTCCCGCGCGAGGTCCGCCGGGGCGGACAGCCGCTGCGCCAGCGCCGGGGCGCAGAGCGGGGTCAGCGGGGCGTCGAGCAGCGGCACCGCCTCCACCCCGTGCCAGGAGCCGTCGCCGAAGCGGATCGCGAAGTCCAGCCCCTCGCCGGCCAGATCGACCCGGTTGTTGTTGGTCAGGATGCGCAGGTCGACCGCCGGGTTCGCCGCGGTGAAGGCCGGCAGGCGCGGCAGCAGCCAGCCCGTGGCGAAGGTTCCCACCACCCCGACCGTCAGCACCTCGTGGTAGCGCCCGTCGGCGAAGCGGTCGAGCGTCGCGCCGATGCGCTCGAAGGCGTCCATCAGCACCGGCACCAGCGCCGCCCCCTCGTCGGTCAGGGCGAGGCCGCGCGGCAGGCGGCGGAACAGGGTGACGCCCAGCCGCGCCTCCAGCGTGCGGATCTGCTGGCTGACCGCCGCCTGGCTGACGCACAGTTCCAGCCCGGCACGGGTGAAGCTGAGATGGCGGGCCGACGCCTCGAAGGCGCGCAGCGCGTTGAGCGGAAGCTGGGGGCGGGCCATGGACAGCTATAAGTTTTTCTTGTGGCTTATGAAAACTATCATCGTTTGTTCGAAGGCCGGCAGCTTTTTATCGTCCGTCCATCGACACGCTATGACACGAGGCTACGATGATCGGACGGCGGGCTTTCCTGGCCGCGGCGGGCGGCATGACGCTGCTGGCGGCGACCGGCGTGAAGGCGGAGAAACTTAGGAAATTCGGGGACAAGCGGCTGGCGGACGCCATCGCCGCGCTGGAAAGGCGCAGCGGCGGCCGGCTCGGCGTGGCGGTGCTCGACACCGGCACCGGGCAACGCTTCGGGCATCGCGCGGACGAGCGCTTTCCGATGTGCAGCACCTTCAAATTTCTTTTGGCTGGCGCCGTCCTGAAGCGGGTGGACGAGGGCCGCGAGCGGCTGGATCGGACGATCCCGGTGACCAAGGCGGACATGGTCCCCTACGCCCCCTTCGCCGAAACCCGCCTCGACGGTCCACCCCCCACGGTGGCCGAACTGTGCGAGGCGACGATGACGCTCAGCGACAACGTGGCGGCGAACCTGCTGCTGCCGGCGGTGGGCGATCCCGCCGGGCTGACCGCCTTCCTGCGCACGCTGGGCGACCGGAAGACCCGGCTGGACCGCAACGAGCCGTCCCTGAACAGCGCCATCCCCGGCGACCCGCGCGACACCACCACGCCCGCGGCGATGGTCCACAGCATGGAGCGGCTGATGCTGGACGATGCGCTGACCCCGGCGTCGCGCGATCAGCTCATCGCCTGGATGGTTGCCAACCGGACCGGCGACAAGCGCCTGCGCGCCGGGCTGCCGAAGGGCTGGCGCGTCGGCGACAAGACCGGCACGGGGGTGCGTGGGACGGCCAACGACATCGGCATCGTCTGGCCGGAGGGGAGGGCGCCGCTGCTGATCGCCAGCTACCTGACCGAGACGGCCGATGCCTTCAAGGAGCGGGACGCCATCCATGCCGGCGTAGCGCGGGCGGTGGCCGACGCCCTGAAGGGCTGATCGCTGAGGACTGGCCGGTTCCTGCGGCATGTCGTCACTGGGGTTTACCCTAAGAGGTGTAGGGATGCCCCCAATAGGAGTGGGGGCAGGGCGCCGGTACCCTTCGCACCATAGGGCCGCGGTTCGTCGCGGCCGAAGGAATCAGGTGCGAAGAGGCCAGCCATGGACCGATCAAGGCGCAACTTCTGCCTCGGCGCCGGCGCCGCGACCATCGGCGCCGCAACGGTGGCGGCAATGCCCGCCAACGCCGTAGTCCCCGGCGCTGCGTCGCTCCGCCGGAACGGCGATCCGGCGCACCGCTGGGCGATGGTGGTGGACGTGGGCAAATGCGTGGGCTGCCAAGCCTGCACGGTCGCCTGCATCATGGAGAACGATGTCCCGGAAAACAGCTTCCGCACCATCGTCTCCACCTACGAGGTGACCGAGCAGGGCAAGGCCGGCAGCTACATGCTGCCGCGCCTGTGCAACCATTGCGAGGACCCGCCCTGCATCCCCGTCTGTCCGACCGGTGCGACCTTCCAGCGCCGGGACGGCATCGTCGTGGTGGACAACACCGTCTGCGTCGGCTGCGCCTATTGCGTCCAGGCCTGCCCCTACGACGCGCGCTTCATCAACCACAAGACCCAGACCGCCGACAAATGCACCTTCTGCGTCCACCGCGTGGAGGCCGGGCTGCTGCCCGCCTGCGTGGAGACCTGCGTCGGCGGCGCCCGCATCTTCGGTGACCTGAACGACCCGGACAGCGCCGTCGCCACCCTGGTCCGCGAGGAGAACCCCAAGGTGCTGAAGCCGGAGCAGGGGACCCAGCCGCGCGTCTTCTACCTTGGCCTCGATCCCCGCTTCCAAGGGAAGGTCGACGGCACGCCGACGCTCTGGCGGCCCAGCGGCGAGACCCACGCCCGAAAGGAGCACGCGTGATGGACAACCACATCGTCGAGGTCATCAACGTGACCCGCGAGGTCGCGTGGCTTCCCTGGGCCGTGCAGTATTTCTTCCTGATCGGCCTGTCGGTCGGCGGACTTCTGCTCAGCCTGCCCGGCTACGCCTTCGCCCAGGAGGACTGGCGCGCGCTGGGGCGCGTCGCCCTGCTGGTGGCGCTGACCTGCGGGCTGGCCGCCCCGGTGGCGCTGCTGTCGGACCTCCACCAGCCCGGCCGCTTCTGGCACTTCTACGTCGTGCTGCGCCCGACGTCGTGGATGTGGTGGGGGTCGATCTTCATCCCCCTCTACGTCACCGGCCTGCTGGTCTATGGCTGGGCGTGCTTCCGCGAGGAGTTGCAGGCGCACGGCCGGGTGGACAGCCGCCTCGCCGCGCTCTATCGGCTGGCGTCGCTGGGCGGCGGGCGCAACGACGCGCTGATCCGCGCCGCCGGTCTGTTCGCCCTGGCCGGCGCGCTGCTGGTCGCTCTCTACACCGGGGCGGAGGTCGCGGTGGTCAAGGCGCGTCCGCTGTGGCACACGCCCTTCCTGCCCGTGCAGTTCCTGCTGACCGCGCTGGCCGGCGCCGCCGGTCTGGTGCTGGTGCTGAACCGCGTCGCCGCCGGCAACGACCGCGCGGTGGAGCTGCGGGCGAACCGGCTGCTCGCCGGCTTCCTGGGCGGGGTCATGCTGGTCGGCGGGCTGTGGCTGGCGCTGGGCCTGTTCGGGCTGGACGCCACCCACGCGGAGGCGCTGGGCAGCGTCGCCGGGTCGGAGGCGTGGCGCGTCACCGCCGTCTGGGCCGTCGCCGCCACCGCGCTGCCCTTCGCCATCGCCGTCGCCAAGCCCGCCGGAACGGGGCTGCTGACCGGGCTGATCGCCCTGCACGGCGCCTGGATGTTCCGCTGGACCGTGTTCATCGGCGGCCAGACCGTGCCGAAGACCGGCGCCGGCTTCTACGACTACGCGCTGCCCGCCGGTCCGGAGGGGCTGCTGGGGATCGTCGGCACGGCCGGACTCTGGCTGTTCCTGCTGATCGTCCTCATCGCCATCCTGCCTTCCCCGCGCCGCCCGGCGCCCGCTCCGGCCCGCGCGCCCCAGGCGCCCGCCGGAACCGTGGCCGCCGCCGAGTGAACGGAGCATCCATCATGTCGATTTCCCGTCGCCTTCTCCTGAAGACCAGCGCCGCCGGCGGCGCGCTCGCCGCCTTCGCGGGTGGCTTCTCTGACACCGGGCGCAAGCTCGTCAAGGGCGCCTGGGCCGGGGACAAGCCCGACCACGCCATCTCCGGCAACGCCCTGGCCCCCGAATTCCGCGTCGATCCGGCGACCGGCGACCTCACCCCGACGCCGGGCCAGATCGTCGCCAACGTCGCCTGCCTCGGCTGCACCACGCTGTGCGGCGTCCGCGTCCGGGTGGATGTCGAGAAGAACACGGTGCTGCGCGTCGCCGGCAACCCCTACAGCCCGCTGTCCACCGATCCCTTCCTGCCCTATGGCACGCCGATCAAGGAGAGCTTCAAGTCGCTGTCGCGGCTGGACGAGAAGGGGCTGAAAGGCCGCTCGACCGCCTGCGGCCGGGGCAACGCGGCGCTGGAGATGCTGACCTCGCCCTTCCGCGTCGCCACGCCGATGAAGCGGGTCGGCCCGCGCGGCTCCAGCCAATGGGAACCCATCGCCTTCGACAAACTCGTGGAGGAGATCGCGGAGGGCGGCGACCTGTTCGGCGAAGGCCCGGTGCCCGGCCTGCGGACGCTGCGCGACCTGAAGACGCCCATCGATCCGGCCGCCCCCGAACTGGGGCCGAAGGTCAATCAGGTGGCCCTGCTGTCGTCGGTCAACGACGGGCGGGAGCCCTTCGTGCGGCGCTTCTTCAATCAGGCGCTGGGGACGATCAACTTCGTCGGCCACGGCTCCTACTGCGGCGGCGCCTACCGCTCCGGCTCCGGGGCGGTGTTCGGCGACGCCAAGAAGATGCCGCACGCCAAGCCGGACCTGCAGAACGCCGAGTTCGTGCTGTTCATCGGCACCGCCCCGTCGAACGCCGGCAACCCGTTCAAGCGGCAGGCCATGCTGCTCGCCAAGGGGCGGACGGACGGCGTTCTGAACTACGTCGTCGTCGATCCGGTGCTGACCAACGCCGACAACCGCGCGGCGGCGGAGCGGTCCAACTGGATACCCATCCGGCCCGGCACCGACGGCGCCCTGGTCATGGGCATGATGCGCTGGATGTTCGAGAACGGGCGCATCGACAGCAACTATCTCGCCCAGCCCAACGGCAAGGCGGCGGAGGCCGCGGGCGAGGCCGGCTGGTGCAACGCCACCCATCTGGTGATCCAGCAGGCGGGCCACCCGCGCGACGGGCGGATGCTGCGCGCCTCCGACCTCGGCTGGGTCACGCTGGGCGAGACGGAGCGCTACGGCGCCAAGGACGCCTTCGTCGTGCTCGACCCCGCCGGCACGCCGGTGGCCCATGACGCCCTGACGGGACCGGCCATGCTGTTCCATGGCGGGACGGTGGCGACCCCGGCGGGCGAGGTGGCGGTGAAGACCAGCCTGACCCTGCTGCGCGAGCAGGCGATGCGGCTCGACCTCGCCGGCTACGCCGACGCCTGCGGCATCCCCGCCGACGTCATCGCCGGTCTGGCACGGGAGTTCACCAGCCACGGCAAGAAGGCCGCCGCCAACACCCACGGCGGCATGATGGCCGGCAACGGTTTCTACAACGCCTTCGGCGTGGTGACGCTGAACACGCTGATCGGCAACCTGAACTGGAAGGGCGGCACCATCTTCGGCGGCGGGCGCTTCCCGGACGAGCAGGACGGCCCGCGCTACAAGCTGGCGAGCTTCCCCGGGCAGGTGAAGCCCACCGGCACGGCCATCAGCCGCCCCGTCCCCTATGAAAAATCCAGCGAGTTCAAGGCGAAGAAGGAGGCCGGCAAGCCCTATCCGGCCAAGGCGCCCTGGTACCCCAACGCCCCGCAGCTCACCACCGAGTATCTGACCAGCGGCGTGGTGGACGGTTACCCGTACCCGCTGAAGGCCCTGTTCCTGTGGAACAGCAACCCGCTCTACGGCATCCCCGGCGTCCGTGCCCAGGTGGAGGCGACGCTGCGCGACCCGAAGGCGCTGCCGCTGATCGTCGCCATCGACCCCTTCATCAACGAATCCACGGCCTTCGCCGACTACATCATCCCCGACACCGTGCTGTACGAGACCTGGGGCTGGGCGGCGCCCTGGGCGGGCGTGCCGACCAAGACCTCGACGGCGCGCTGGCCGGTGGTGACGCCGCGCACCGAACCGCTGCCCGACGGCCGGCACGTCCAGATGGAGACCTTCCTGATCGCGCTGGCGAAGCGGCTGGGGCTGCCCGGCTTCGGCCCGGACGCCATCGCCGACATGGACGGCAACACCCACCCGCTGGAACGGCCCGAGGACTGGTACCTGCGCGGGGGCGCCAACATCGCGTGGCTGGGCAAGCAGCCGGTGCCCGACGCCACGGATGAGGACATCGCCCTGTCCGGCGTCGCCCGCGTCCTGCCGGCGCTCCAGTCGGTGCTGAAGGAGGAGGAGTGGCGCAAGGTCGCCTTCATCCTGGCGCGCGGCGGGCGCTACCAGAACCAGGCGGAGGGGTTCGAGGACGACAAGGCCACCCACCGCTTCAAGGACGGACTGCTGGTCTACAACGAGGCCGTCGGCGCGGCGAAGAGCAGCGTCACCGGCAAGCGCTGGACCGGCACCGCTGCCTGGACGCCCCCGGCCTTCGCCGACGGCACGCCGATGCGGCAGGTCCACACGGCGGAGGACTGGCCCTTCCAGCTCATCAGCTCGAAATCGGTGCTGGTCAGCGCCTACACCATCGCGGCCAGCCGCCTGCGCCACCTGCACCCTGAGAATCCGGTGGGCATCAACGCGGAGGATGCGCGGCGGCTGGGCATCGCAACCGGCGACCGCATCCGCATCGCCACGCCGGGCGGGTCGGAGCTGGCGACCGCCATCGTCCGGCACGGCGTGATGCCCGGCGTGCTCGCTGTCGAGCACGGCTTCGGCCACAAGGAGTTCGGCGCGCGGCCGCACGTCATCGGCGGCCACAGCCAGCCGGTGGTGCCGGAGATCGGGGCGGGGGTGAACATCAACGACCTCGGCCTGCACGACCCGACCCGTCCGGGCGCCTCGGTCTGGGTCGATCCCATCGCCGGAACGGCGGTGCGCCAGGGGCTTCCCGCCAGGCTGGAGCGCGTCGCCGCGGCGTGATCCAGGGATGAGAGGGGAGGGGGAGAAGGGCGGGAGAGAAGGGAAGAACCCGCTGCTCCCCCGACACCCGCAGCGGTGGCCTCGTCCTAAGCGTCGCCCCAGGGGGGAGAGGGGACGGTGGTTCCACCCTCCAGCAGCGCCCGCAAATCCTCCTGGCGGCGGACGGTCCGCACCCCGAGCGTGCCGTCGCGGCCCCGGATCGCCACATCCCGGCGTTCCAGACGCTCCAGCCCCTGGAGCCCCGCCAGCTCGGCGGCCGCGTCGGAGAAGACTACGGTGGCGCCCAGCGTCTTGGTCATCTCCTCCAGCCTCGCGGCGACGTTGCCGGTGTCGCCGATGAACTGCAGCGACCCGTCCTCCGAACAGGCCACCGCCCCGACCACGGCGAGGCCGGAATGCACCCCGGCCCCGAAGGCCAGCGGCTGGTCCAGCTCCTCCGCGAGGTCGCGGCTCAGCAGCTCGATGTCGCGCCACAGGTCGGCGGTGGCACGCAGCGCGTTGGCCGCCGCCGTCGCGGGGTCCTCCTCGTTGGCGAACATGCCCATCACCCCGTCCCCGGCGATGGCGATGACGTAGCCGCCGTGCTTGCGGATCGCATCCGTGACCACCTGGACGTAGCGGGTGACGATGAACAGCGCGTCGAAGGGCAGCCGCTCCGCCGCCAGCGAGGTTGACCCTCGCAAATCCACGAACAGCGCGGTGATCGCCAGCTCCCGCCCGCTGTCCATGGGCGCGGTGACGGCGAAGGTGCGGCCATTGTCCCGCGCCGAGATCAGCGGCGTCACCGACAGCGGCGCCACCGGGCGGAGCTGGCAGGCGAGGCGGACGGCGCGCGGCGCTTTCATCCGCTCCAGCACCGCCCGCTCCGTGGCGTTGGGCGGCGGCAGGGCGTCCACCCCCTCGGTCACGCGGATGCGGCAGGTGGAGCAGCGGCCCCGCCCGCCGCACAGCGCGGTGTGCGGGACGCCGTTGGCGCGGCTGGCCTCCAGCACCGAGGTGCCGCGCGGCACGGTGACGGTGCGCCCGCCGGGATAGGCGATGCGCACCGGGCTGGTCGCCCGCGCCCGCCAGTTGCGGTATTGCCGCATTCCCAGCGTGCCGACCAGCAGCAGGACGTAGGTGTTGAACACGCCGCCGCTGATCGCCGCCAGCGCGGCGCGGTTCTCCGCCTCCGGCGTGCCGGGGGCAGGCGCGCGGAACTGCTCCAGATAGGCGGGGTCGGCGGCGGCCCGGCGCTCGGCGTCCCAGCCGGCGTTGACGATCCCGGCCAGCGCCAGCAGGGGCAGCAGCATGGCGAAGGCGCCGAGCAGCGCGGCGCGGCTCCGGTACCAGGGCTTCGTCATCAGCCAGCCGCGCACCCCGATGCAGCCGTGGATCCACACAATGACCAGCAGCAGGAGCTGGCGCCACAGCAGGGTTTCCGGCGCGGTGATCCAGTAGAGGACGATCGCCCGCGGGTAAGTCAGCGGGTCGTTGTAGAGGTCGTCCGACAGCATCCCGGCCATGCCGTGGGAAATCAGCAGGAGGGGGATGCACAGGCCGAGCCCGAGCTGCCACGCCTCCCCGGCGGGCATGCGCAGGTGGCGGCGCCGGTACAGCGCCCACAGCCCCAGCCCGGCGTGGGTGACGAAGGAGCCGGCGAGCAGCGCCTGCCCCGGCGGCGTGTCCCACACCCACAACAGGGTGCGCCGCGCCACCTCCATCCCCGGCAGCAGCAGCAGCCCGGCGGCGTGGGCCAGGAAATGGGTGATGACGAAGGTGAACAGCGTCAGGCCGGTGAACAGGCGCAACGGGCGTTCGATCCGGCGTTTCATGAACGGGCCCCGGTCATGAACGGCGGCGGGCGGCGGATGGGACGGTCGTCATGTCGGTCGGCGGGCTCGGGCTGTGAAGGTCGGCTTCGGCGTGGCGTCCCCGGGCATCCTATGAGATCATCCCGCGCCATGCCACAGCCGGACATCCACACCCGTTCATGAGGCGCCGGAGCGAAACGCTGGCCGGGGCGGCGCTGTTCCGCTCCCTGTCCCCCGACGAGCTGCGGGCGCTGGAGGACCGTTGCCTCTGGCGCCGGGTGGAGGCCGGGCAATGGATCATCGATTTCGAGGATGAGGGCACCGACGTCTTCGTCGTCGCCGCCGGTCTGGTCCGTGTGACGATCCGCGCGATCTCCGGGCGGACGGTGATCCTGCGCGACATCCCCGCCGGGGAGTTCTTCGGGGAGCTGGCGGCCATCGACGGCAAGGCCCGCTCCGCCGGCATCGTCGCCGTGACCAACGCCACGGTCGCCTGCATGCCCGCCCCGCTGTTCCGCGACTGCATCCACCGCCATCCCGACGTCTGCGATCAGGTGATGGTCCTGCTGGCCGGGGAGATCCGGAAGCTCGCCACGCGGGTGAACGAGTTCAACACGCTGGACGTGCGCCACCGCATCTATTCCGAGCTGCTGCGGCTGGCCCGGCCGGACGGGCGGGGGGAGCACAGCGCGACCATCTCCCCGCCGCCGCCCCACGCCGACCTCGCCGCCCGTGTCAGCACCCGGCGCGAAGCGGTTTCGCGGGAGCTGAGCGCGCTGGAGCGCGACGGGCTGCTGGAGAAGCGGCGAGGGGCGCTGCTGCTTCTCGACACCCGCCGCCTGCGGGACCGGGTCCGGCAGGCGGCGGAGGAGGATTGACGGGGGGTTAGCCCTTCACCGCCTCGGACTCGATGATGACCTGGATGTCGTCGCCGATGTTCGGCACGCCGTACTTCATGCCGAAGTCGGAGCGCTTGATCGTGCCGCGGGCGGAGAAGCCGACCGTCTCCTGCTTGCTGGCCGGGCTGACGCCGTCCTTGTTGAAGGTCACGTCGAGGACCACCGGCTTGGTGACGCCCAGCAGGGTCAGGTCGCCGTGCAGCTTGCCGGTCTTGTCGCCGGTCGTCTCGATCTTGGTGCTCTTGAAGGTCATCTTCGGGAACTCCTTCGCGTTGAAGAAGTCCGGCGACTTCAGGTGCTCGTCGCGCTTGGCGTGGTTGGTGTCGACGCTGGTGGTGTCGATGGTCACCGACAGGCTGCTCTTGTCCGCGGCGTCCTTGTCGAAGGACAGCTCGCCGGCGAACGTGTTGAAGCGGCCCATGGCCTTGGCGAAGCCCAGATGGTCGACGATGAAGACCACGGCGGTGTGGGCCGGGTCGAGCTTGTAGGCGACCGGTGCGGCCTGGGCGGTCAGCGGCAGGGCGACGAGGGCGGACAGGGCGGCGGCGGCGAGAAGACGGTGCATGATTCGGAGTCCTTTGTCGGATGGAACGGGATGAGTGGGGGTGGGTCAGTAGCCGGACACGTCGGAACCGGCGGAGAGAAGGAAGGCGACGCCCACGGCGGCGGCGGCCGGCACCAGGGCGATGGCGGTCAGCGCCACGGTGCCCATGGCCCGGCCCGCGGGGGTGCGCGGCAGGGGCAGCCGGTCGCGCAGCCGGTCGGCGAAGAATGCGGGCAGGACGAGCAGCAGGGCTTCGGCGTGGGCGGAGGAGAAGAAGGTCAGGGTGGCGGCCAGCAGCACCAGGATGCCCAGCGCGGCCTGACCGGCGTTGCCCCAGGCGTGGCGCTCCACCGGCCAGTTCCACAGCAGCAGGCCGCCGGTGGCCGCGGCCAGCGCGAAGGCGAGCTGGGCGACGGAGGCTGAGGCGCCGACCAGCGCCACCCCGCCCACCGCCACCGCGGCGGCCAGCAGGGCGACGCCGGGCGTCGCCACCCCCTCGCCCTCGCCGGCGGTGCGCGTCAGGGCGATCCAGCCGCCGGCCAGCAACAGGACGGCGGCGGTGATGGTGTCCAGGCTTCCCGGCAGCACCGGCAGGGCGATCCACAGCAAGGACGCCGTCACCCAGGCGCCGAGCAGCCAGGTGCCGCGGCGGCGGTCCAGCCCGGCGAGGTCGGCGCCGACGCCGATGACCAGACCGGCCACCGCGCTCCAGAACAGGCGGCCCATGCTGGAGGGCGGGGGCAGGGCGGGCAGGCCGACGATCAGCGCGTAGGCCGCCAGGAAGGCGGCGGCAACACCCGCCGCCGCCAACCGGGGACCCCGCGTGCGCCCGCCGGCGAGACGGACCACACCGACGGCGGCGACGCCGACCACCAGGGGAAACAGGGCGGTCTGCACCACAAGATCATCGAGCAGAGCCATCGTCGGAACACTCCAAGCCGCAGGAAACGGGACGCGGGGCGGAGCCTGCCGGGATGGAACGGTCAGGCCAGCGCTTCGCGGCGCGGCTGGAGAGTGCCGTCACGGCCCGCCGACGCCTGTGCGAAAACGCACATCGCGAACGTGGCGCAAGCGGGTTTTTGGGCGTGAGCGGCGTCGTTGGAGCGGAACGTCGGCTCAGCTCCTTCGTGCCGTCCGTGTCGGGTTGGGGGATGGCCACTACGTTCCAACGGTCGGGGCTGCTCCCTTGTGCAGCCAGTTGCGTATGTCGGTTCAGCGCTCAAAGCAGACAGAGTCGCCTCTTCAATGACTATGAGGCCTGTTCACGAACTCGCGTTATCGACAACGCTTCCTGGAGCATCTATGCTCGCAGCGTAACTTTGTTACTAGATAAGGCGCATTCCAATGACGAGCTATGCATTTTGGAATAATAAGGGTGGCGTTGGGAAAAGCTTTCTGGCGTTTATTGCCTCAACTGAATATGCTCATTTGCATCAAGACAGTGACGTTTATGTAATTGATCTTTGCCCCCAAGGAAATCTCTCCGAGACCCTGCTTGGGGGATTTGATCCAGATGCAAAAGCGCTTTTGGAGCTCACTACTGCGAAGCCGCGACAAACAGTTGCTGGATATCTGGAAGAGCGCTTGAATAGCCCATTCAAAATGATTGATAATATAGATCAATATATCTCTCATCCGAAAAAATATAACTCGAAAATCCCGGAGAATCTGTGGCTCGTATGCGGGGATAACCTTCTTGAAATTCTTGCCGAGGCAATTCGCCAGACTTCGCAATTGTCGGTTCCGTTTGATGCTTGGGGAAAGGTGATTGGGTGGGTCAATGACCTTCGGCAATCTTTGAAGAAGCGTAGCGGTGACCGCGAGGCTATTTTTATCATCGATTGCAATCCAAGTTTTGCCGTGTACACCCAGCTTGGGCTCGCGGCGGCTGACAACGTGGTGGTGCCATTTACCGCAGACGATAGTTCGCGGCGGGGAATTGAGAATGTTATTGCTCTGCTATACGGCGTAGGTGATAAGCATACGGAAACCTACGCTAAAATCAGCTTTGCCAAGAAGGCTATCGATGAAGGCATCTCTCAACCTAAGCTTCACACATTTGTATCAAATCGTGTTACGCTTTATGATGGACAACCCAGCAAAGCTTTTCGTGTTGTAAATGAGCGCGTTAAGGAAACAGTTGACCGAATTCACAAAAGGCATAGGCATTTCTATGCAGTTCCAAAGGAAACTCCAAGCTCTTCATTCGTTCAGATTCCCGATTATCATGGCGCGTGCGTGTATTGTGCAGCCACAGGAACCCCAATTTTTCATCTGACCCCTGGCCCCAAAAGTTTTGATGGCGAACGTGTTCAATTGAACAAAGAGCCGCTTGATAATTACAAGACAGCTCTCAGAAATTTTGTGGAGAGGCTTTAGATCATGAGCAGTTTGTCGCAGACTCGATTTTTATCATCTGTGGCATTGTCCCGTAAAATTCGTGAAACTGCAAAGGATTCTAGGTTGCGGCCAATCAGTCGTGAGCATAAGACAAATTTTTTACATGCAGCATTAGCGGCATATGTAGCAGGATGGGATGCTTATCTGAAGCAGGTGACAAAGGAGTTTGTTCAGAAAATATACAATCCTCATGATGTCGAATTTGCAAGCTTGCATTCCATTTTGGAGCCAATGACGGAGCAAAAGTTAAAGAAATTCAATACGCCAAATTGGGATAATTCTCGAGATTTACTTATTTCATGTACAGGATATGATCCTATTGCGGACTGGGTTTGGCGTGCCGCGCAGTTTAATAGACAGCAATCGCAAGATTTCTTAAATCAAATACTAAAGGTTCGTCATAGCTTTGCTCATGGGTTCTCTATTCCAACCTTTCAATGGACGCAAACACCATCTGGAAAAGTTCAGCTTAATGACCGCTCCCTAGAAAGAGTTGATCGCTTTCTCACTCATTTGGTTATTGCGACAGATATTGGGTTATTAAAGCACGGAAGCCATGCATTTCCAAGCAAAACTCTTTGGTAATCCAAAGCCACCTTTTCCCGTATTAAATTTATTCTTTTAAAATTGCTTTTCTGCCTTCGTGGAAGACTACTATGAGACGTAAAAACGCTTCGAGCCAAAAGCCAATGGATTGGAAAACGTGACTTCCATTTCTGACAAGCGTCCGCTATGAGTCGATATTGTTGAAAAACACCTTGGTGAGGGCTTCATAGCCGTTTCCACACAATAACACATCGTTTTTCTGCCGCCAAAGCAATGCTGCAGCCCGATATGGTCAAGGCAAGACGGAATATTTCTCGTTTCGCCGGGCCGGTGAGTTTTCCAATGCTATCGGTCAGTTTCTGAAGTTTGAGAGTGATCCGTAGGCAATTGCTGAACCAGTGGTGCTCCGCGTCAAGGCGAGCGCCGACCATCCGGGCGTCAACATTGACCAGCGCCGTCACGCAAGGGCTCCGTGCCTGAGGCATCCTTCTCCCCTCCGGGATCGGGAAGCGCCATCAGAATCCGTGGAAGCGGGTGAAGTCGGCGACCGGGGCGCGCTCGGTTTCCAGGCGGTTTTCCGGCGCGTCGGGGTCGGCGTGGCCCAGCGCCATGCCGCTCAGCAGGATGTCGCTGTCCGGAATGTCGAGATGGCGGCGGACGATGCGGTGATAGGTGATGAAGGCGGCCTGCGGGCAGGTGTCCAGCCCGAAGCCCCGCGCCGCCACCATCACATTCTCCATGAACATGCCGACGTCGAGCCAGCTTCCCTGCTCCATCCGCCGGTCCATGGTGAAGAACAGCCCGACCGGGGCGCCGAAGAAGTCGTAATTGCGGGCGTGCTGCTCCGCCATCGCCGCGCGGTCGCCCTTGGCGATGCCGAGCAGGCCGTAGAGGTCCCAGCCGATCTTCCGGCGCCGCCCCAGATAGGGCTCGAACCACTGGGTCGGGTAGTAGGTGTATTCCGCCTCGGCCTGATCGTCCGCCGGGTCGAAATGGGCGGCGCGCAGCTCCGCCGACAGCGCCTCGCGCGCCGCGCCGGCCACCGCGTGGACCTTCCAGGGCTGGATGTTCGAACCGCTGGGCGCCCGGCTGGCGGCCGCGAGGATCTCTTCCACCACGGCGCGCGGCACCGGCTCGGCGGTGAAGGCGCGGACGCTGCGGCGGCTGCGCACGGCCTCCAGGGCCGACAGAGGGCGGGGAGTGGGGTCTTCGGACGCCATGGGCGCGCTCCGCTGCGGACGGTGTCTCATGAACCCTGTCCGGGGAACGGCGGCCCTCTCAGGACCGAGAAGGACGGTCAGGCTGGCAGCAGGCGCTGCACCGCGTCAAGGAGTTGGTCCTCCTCGAACGGCTTTTCCAGGAAGGCGGTCACGCCGGCTTCCCGCGCGCGGGCGAAGGTCGCGGGATCGCCGCGCCCCGACACCATGATGACGGGCAGGCCGTGCAGGGTCGCGCCGAAACGCTCGATGAACTCCAGCCCGCTCATCACCGGCAGGTGCAGGTCGAGGACGAGGCAGCCCGACGGCTTGCCGTTGTACTGGTCCATGAAACTCTGACACGACGCGTAGTCGCGCACTTCGAAGGCACAGGCTTCGAGCAGCGCCTTCATCGAGTCCCGCACCGGCTCGTCGTCGTCGACGATGTAGACGATGCTATCGCCCGGTTCGGCCAAGACTGCCTCCAGCATCGGAAATCACGCGGAATGACGCCCGTCGTCCGGGCGTTACAGGGAAGATAGAAGCCGACCGGCGGTGCCGGAATACGGAGTTCCCCTTATCGGGCGTGGTTTTGATGTGGATCAGTCGCCGCCGGGGCCGTCCGGCGGCCGGACTCACTCCCCTTTGGGGGTGATCCCGGCGGCCAGGGCCATGCGGACCAGCGAGGGCAGGCTGTCGGCGCGCATCTTCTCCATCACGCGGGCGCGGTGGATTTCCACGGTGCGCGGGCTGATGGACAGCTCGAAGGCGATGACCTTGTTCGACTTGCCCTCGACCAGCCATTGCAGCACGTCGCGTTCCCGCGGCGTCAGGCTGGACAGCCGCTCCAGCACCTCCGGAGAGACGGCGGGGGCAGTGGGGGCGGGGGCCGTCGCCTGGGCGGCTGGCGCGGCCGGGGGCGGAACGGCGCGGGCCAGGGCGGCCTTCACGCTGCCGATCAGGGCCTGCTCGTCGAAGGGCTTCTCCACGAAGTCGATGGCGCCGGCCTTCATGGCCCGCACCGCCAGGGGCACGTCGGCGTGGCCGGTCATGACGATCACCGGCAGGCCGCGCCCCTCCTGCACCAGACGCTCCTGCACGTCGAGCCCGCTCATCTGCGGCATCCGCACATCGACCAGCAGGCAGCCGGGACGCGACGGCGCGTCCGATTCCAGGAAGGCGAGGGGGGACGCGAAGCCCTCGACCCGGAAGCCCTCGCATTCCAGCAGGATCACGACGGAATCGCGCACCGCCTCGTCGTCGTCCAGGACGAAGACCGTCATGTCCGACGGGGATAACAGGGGCGGCAAGGGGGTCTCAGGGCGCATCATCCTCTCCGGCAACCGGCACGGTGAAGGCAAAGGTGGCCCCTCCGTCGCCCGGTTCCAACCACAGACGGCCGCCATGGGCCTCGATGATCGACCGGCAGATCGACAGGCCGAGCCCCATCCCCTTCTCCTTGGTGGTCACGAAGGGCTGGAAGAGCTGGGCCAGGACGGTCTCGTTGAGGCCGGGGCCGGTGTCGCGGACGGTGACGCGCATCAGCGCCGCCGACTCCGGGTCGGGGCCGGTGGCGACGGTCAATTCCCGAATCCCCGACTCGGCCATGGCCTCGATGGCGTTGCGGACGAGGTTGAGGACGACTTGCTGGATCTGGATCTTGTCGATCAGCACCGGCCGCTCGTCGCCGCTCATCTCCAGCCGGACATGGACGCCGCGCTCCTTGGCGCCGACCAGGGCGAGGGCGCTGGCCTCCTCCACGACCTTGCCGATGCTCTCCACCGTGTGTTCGGTCTGGCCCTTCTCGATGAAGTTGCGCAGGCGGCGGATGATCTGGCCGGCGCGGGCGGCCTGGGCGGTGGCCTTGTCCATCGTCTCCCGCGCCTTGTCCGCCCCGTCCGGACGGTCGAGCAGGCGCTTGACCGCCTTGGCGTAGTTGATGACGGCGGTCAGCGGCTGGTTCAGCTCGTGCGCCAGGGTGGAGGCCATCTGGCCCATGGCGCTGACCCGGCTGACGTGCAGAAGCTCCGCCTGAAGTTCCTGCAGGCGCTTCTCGGTGGCCTGCCGCTCGGTCAGGTCGCGGATGAAGCCGGTGAAACAGCGGTGCCCGGCCAACCGCACCTCGCCCACCGCCAGTTCCATGGGAAAGACCGATCCATCGCGGCGCAGGCCGGAGACCACCCGCCCGATGCCGATGATCCGGCGCTCGCCGGTCGTCAGGTAATGGTCCATGTAGCGGTCGTGCTGCTCCCGGTAGGGGGAGGGCATCAGCAGGCTGACGTTCCGCCCCGTCACCTCGGCGGCGCTGTAGCCGAACAGCCGCTCCGCCGCTGGGCTGAAGGATTCGATCAGGCCGCGCTCGCTGATGACGATGATCGCCTCGGGCACGGTCTCCAGGATGGAGGTGAGGCGGGCCTCGCGCTCGCGCAGGGCGGTTTCGGCCCGCTTGCGCTCGCTGATGTCGCGGATGATGCCGATGTAGACACCGTCGCCGCCGGCCTCCCGGCAGGCCTCGCCGACCGACAGCTCCATCGGGAAGGTGGTGCCGTCGCGGCGCAGGCCGGTGACCTCGCGCCCGATGCCGATGATGCGGCGCTCCCCGGTCCGGTGGTAGCGCTCCAGATAGCCGTCATGCTCCTCCCGGTAGGGCGGCGGCATCAGCATCTTGACGTTGTGGCCGATCACCTCGGCGGCCGTCCAGCCGAACAGCCGCTCGCAGGCCGGGTTGAAGGTCTGGATGCGCCCTTCGGCGTCGATGATGACGACTCCGTCCGGCACCGTGTCCAGCATGGCCTGAAAGCGCAGCATGAGGTCCGGATTTCCCGTCCCGATATCGTCCGCCATCCCCGTCCCCAACGCCTCTTGTCCCTCGAACCGTTCTTGACCCAAGAGTAGTTGAGTTGATTTCTCGGTCAACCGGGATTGAGGCGGGGACTGGGGGTTGCGGGCGGGAAGATCGCTCCCCGCCCGTGCCGGACCGGCTGTTCACGCCGCCTGCTGGCCCTCCAGCGTGACCGCGCGGTCGTGCTGAAGCTGGGCCGCCACCTCCTCGGCGAGGCGGAAGGCCAGCGCCACGAGGTTGATGGTCGGGTGGTCGCACCCCATGCTGGGGAAGACCGAGCTGCCGCCGATGTAGAGGTTGTGCATCCCGTGCACCTTGCAGCGCGCGTCCACCACGCCCTGCTTCGGGTCGTCGTGCATGCGGGTGGTGCCCATATGGTGCCAGCACCAGGAGATGCGCTCCGCCCAGGCGCGCTCGGCGGCCTCCTGCGGGTCGGCCTCGGTCACCGTGATCAGGCCGTTGCGGGTCAGCTCCGTCCGCACCAGCTCATTGGTGCGCAGGAAGTTGTCGCGGTCCTGCTCGGTCAGGCGCCACACCGTGTCGGCCCGGTTGAGGCCCAGCGCGTCGCGCTCCGCCGCCAGGGTCACGCGGCTGTCGGGGTTGGGCACCGGCTCGACGATGGTCTCCAGCAGGAAGCTGCGCGTCACCCAGGCCGGGTTCACCACATTGTCGAACATCGCGTAAGCGAGATTCGGCAGATGCAGCGCGATCTGCGGCACCGCCTCGCGCAGCAGAGCCTTGAGGTCGCCCTCGGCGTGGCCGAACTTGCGGCGGTCGGACATCAGCATGCGCAGGTCGTGCAGCGCGCGCACCCCGGCGGTCGCCTCGCCATGATACTGCGCCACGAGATAGCTGCGCGAGTTCATCAGCCCCAGCCGGCGCTGCGTCTCCACCGTCGGCGACAGGGAGGCGGAAACCGGCAGATGCTTGGCGTTCAGCCGGCGGCGCGACAGGGTCAGCGTCATGTCGTAGAGGCGGCGGTGCCGCGCCTGATCGGTCAGGCGGACGGAGCCGGCCTTGATCCGCGGGTGGTCGGTGAAGTAGCGGCCGACCAGATCGTGGCCGTTGCCCAGACCGGCGCTCTGCACCCGGTTGGACAGCAGCAGCAGGCGGGCGTTCTCGATGCCGCCGCAGCACAGGACGAACTGCCGCGCGGTGACCGTGAAGCGGGCGCCGCTGAGGGCGGCGCAGCGCACCCGCTCGACCACCGTGGCGGAGTCGTTGGTCTCGAACTCGGTGACGTTGGCGTTCAGGTAGCAGGCGATGTTCGCGGCCTGGACGATCTCGTCGACGGAGGTCACGCCGACGCGCGGCTGGTCGCTGATCTGGGCGATCCGGTTCTCCAGGGCGCCGCCCTCGACCGGCATCAGCTCGATCCCGTCGGGCGCCAGGGTCTGTTCCCAATGGCCGTTGTCGTAGATGTTCGACGGCAGGTTCAGGTGGCTGTGGGCGCGGGCGTAGTAGGGAGCCAGCATCTCCGGCCCGAAGGGCCAGCCGCTGTTCGGCACCCAGGGCCGCGCCTCCATGTCGATCGGCTCGAAGGGCCGGCAGAAGCCGCCCCAGCAGTTGGTGCTGCCGCCGAAATAGCGGCTGCGCGCGGTGGACAGCCGCTCGTAGGGCAGGCCGAGATTCTCGCCGGCGTAGAGCGACTGGGTGTGGCCGTCGGGGTCGAGCCCGCCGCTTTCCAGAAGGACGATCTTCCACCGCGAGCCGGCCAAGGCACGGGCTATGGCGAGCCCGGCGGCGCCGGCGCCGACGATGCAGAGGTCCGCGTCAAGGTTGGTGCCCGAGGACACCGAGCGAGCATCGAGGATCATGCTGCGCCTGCTTTTCTTTGGGGTTGAACGCACGGGACTCAGATAAATCCCAAGTTCCCCATGCCGTTACTGAAATTGCGGGCTAGCCCGTCCAGCGGGATAGCCCCGGCGCCATCCCCATCCCCGGCAATCGCGCGGATTTTACCCCTTTTTTCAAAGGACTGGCCGCCTCCCTCCCGCACCACTTCCGATGCGGAGTCCAAAGGGGTAGCCCGGCCTTTCTCCGGATTAAAAATTCGGCGGAGTGCCCCCCAACGCCTGGAGCAGGGACACGGCGGCGAGCAGGCGGCTCTGCCGCACCGACAGGGCGCTTTCCTCGTCCGACAGGGCGGCGGTCTGGGCGGTCAGGACGCTGCTGTAGGGCAGGGTGCCGGCCCGGTACTGGTTCAGGGTCAGCCGCTCCGCCTCGCGCGCCAGCCGCACCGCGTCGTCCTGCACGGCGGCCTGCTGGGCCAGGATGCGCTGGGCGGCGAGCTGGTCCTCGACCTCCTGGAAGGCGGTCAGCACGGTCTGGCGGTACTGCGCCACGCTCTGGTCGAAGGCGGCTCGGCGCAGCTCCACCTCGGCCGTCCGCGTGCCGCCGTCGAACAGGGTCTGGGCGACCTGCGCCCCGACCGCCCAGATTGCCGCCGGCGCCTGAAGGAGCTTGGGCAGGATCGTCGCGCTGTTGGTGAGGGAGCCGGACAGCACCACGTCCGGGTACCAAGCCGACTCCGCGATGCCGATCTGGGCGTTGGCCTGAGCCATCTGCCGTTCCGCCGCCGCGATGTCCGGTCGGCGCTCCAGAAGGGCGGAGGGCACGCCGGGCGGGATCGCCGGAACGGCGGCAGTCAGCGGCGCCGAGGCCAGCGTGAAGGCGGCCGGAGCCTGCCCGACCAGAACCGCCATGGCGTGCTCGAACTGGGCGCGCTGCACCCCCAGCGCCACGAGCTGCGACTCGGTGGAGCGGACTTGGGTCTCGGCCGTGAAGACGTCGGCCAGCGTCGCCGTGCCCACGGCGTGGCGGTTGCGGGCGATCTCCAGCGACTGGCGGTAGGCGGCGATGGCTCGCTCCAGCAGCGCCTTGCGCTCGTCCGCCACGCGGAACTGGACGTAGGCGGTGGCGAGCTGCGCCTGCGCCGACAGGCGGGCGGCGGCGAGGTCGGCGGCGCTGGCCTGGAGATTGGCGTCGTTGCTTTCCACCGACCGGCGGATGCGGCCCCAGAGGTCCGGCGCCCAGCTCGCCCCCAGCCCGGCGTCGTAGGTGGTCACCGGCGTGCCGCTCCGGCTGACGCCGGTGCCGGAAACACTGCGGTTGCCCGACCCGACGGTTCCCGCCCGGTCGGCGCCGCCGCTGACCGACAGGATGGGGAAAAAAGAGGAGCGGGCCTGATCCGACAGCGCCTTCGCCTGCCGGTAGGCGGCCTCCGCCGCCTTCAGGCTCTGGTTGTCAACCTCCACCCGGCGCATCAGCCCGTCCAGCACCGGATCGTTGAAGGCGGTCCACCAGGGCCCGGCCTCCGCCTGTCCGGGGGCGGCGGGGCGCCAGCCGTCGTCGCGCGGGACGGGAGGAGCTGCGAAGGCCACGGGGGTGATACCGCCCTCCTTGTAAGCCGGCGGCACGGCGGCGGATGGCCGCTCGTAATCCGGTCCCACCGCGCAGGCCGACAACAGCGTGAGGGCGCCGAGCGCCGTGCCCAGGAGACGGGCGCGCCGCCCGAAGATCGTCGTCATGTCAGGTCCATCCAGAGGACAACATCCCTCTCCCCTCTGGGGAGAGGGTTAGGGTGAGGGGGCTGCGCTTTTGTCGGGCATACCGATATGCGAACCCCCCTCACCGCCCGCTTCGCGGGCATCCTCTCCCCAGAGGGGAGAGGGTTATTATGGCCGAAAGCGTCCATCATGCCGCGACACCCGCCTCGGGGCGCCGCCAGCGCCGGCGGCACCACAGCCGAAAGCGGTCGAGGTACAGGTAGGTGACCGGGGTCGTGTAGAGGGTCAGCATCTGGCTGACCACCAGACCGCCGACGATGGCGATGCCCAGCGGCTGGCGCAGCTCCGCCCCGTCGCCGGAGCCGAGCGCCAGCGGCAGGGCGCCCAGCAGGGCGGCGACCGTGGTCATCATGATCGGGCGGAAGCGCAGCAGACAGGCGCGGTGGATCGCGGTGCGCGGGTCCAGCCCCTCGCTCCGCTCCGCCTCCAGCGCCACGTCGATCATCATGATCGCGTTCTTCTTGACGATGCCGATCAGCAGGATGACGCCGATCAGCGCGATGATGCTCAGCTCCTTGTCCAGCGCCATCAGCGCGACCAGCGCCCCCACCCCGGCGGAGGGCAGGGTGGACAGGATGGTCAGCGGGTGGATGTAGCTCTCGTAGAGCACGCCCAGCACGATGTAGACGGCCAGAAGCGCCGCCAGGATCAGCACCGGCTGGTCGCCGATCGACTGCTGGAACACCCGCGCGGTGCCCTGGAAGCTGCCCTGGATGGTGGTCGGCACGCCGATCCGGTCCATGGTGTGGCGGATGACGGCCAGTCCCTCGCCCAGCGAGACGCCGGGGGCGAGGTTGAAGGAGAGGGTGGTGGCGACGAACGGCCCCTGGTGGTTCACCGACAGCGGCGTGTTCTCCAGCGAGACGCGGGCGATCGCCGAGAGCGGAATCATCGTCTCCACCCCCGTGCTGAGCGCCGACCCGGTGGAGGCGGCGGTGCGGCCGGTGGTGGCGATCTGGTTGATGCGCTGGTTGCGCGCGG
Organism: Azospirillum brasilense; assembly: GCF_007827815.1. GTDB lineage: Bacteria > Pseudomonadota > Alphaproteobacteria > Azospirillales > Azospirillaceae > Azospirillum > Azospirillum brasilense_C. The sequence goes on along the minus strand of NZ_VITH01000003.1, from coordinate 386,290 downwards.
CCTCGGTGTCGGCGGTGGCGGCCCCGGCGATGGCGCTGGTCGCCTGCGTCCCGCTGACCGCGCCGCCGGATTTGCTGATGAGGATGTCCTTCATCATCTCCGGGTCCTCGCGATACTGGGGGGCAACCTCCATGATCACGCGGTACTGGTTCAGCGGGTTGTAGATGGTCGAGGCGGAGCGCTGGCCGAAGGCGTCGTAGAGCGTGTTGTTGATCTGGTTGAAGGACAGGCCCAGCCGCGCCGCGGCGTCGCGGTCCACCGTCACCTCCAGCGCCAGCCCGCGCTGCTGCTGGTCGGAGTTCACCTCCGTCAGCTCCGGCACCTGTTGAAGCGCCTGGGTCAGGCGGGGCGCCCAGGTCTGCAGCTCGTCCAGCGTGTCGCCCTGGAGCGTGAACTGGTAGTTGGCGTTGGACTGCCGCGCGCCCGCCCGCAAATCCTGCATGACCGACAGGTACAGGTTGGCGCCGGGAACCTGGGTGAGCTGGGTGCGCAGCCGGGCGATCACCGCGTCGGCGGTGACGTCGCGCTGCGCCAGCGGCTTCAGCGACACGGCCATGAAGCCGCTGTTGGTCCGGCTGCCGCCGGTGTAGCCCACCACCGTGTCCACCGCCGGGTCGGCCTGCACCAGCGCCACGAAGCGCTCCATCTTCTCCTTCATCAGCGTGAAGGAGGTGCTCTGGTCCGCCACGACGAAGCCGATCAGCCGTCCCGTGTCCTGCTGCGGGAAGAAGCCCTTGGGGATGGTCGTGAAGAGATGGACGCTGAGCGCCACCGTCGCCGCGAAGACCACCATGGTCAGCAGGCTGTTGTCGAGCGCCGCCGTCAGCGTCCGGTCGTAGAGGCGCAGCGTGCCCCCACCGATTTGGGCGCCGACCCGGCGCAGGGCGGCCACGGCGCGGCCCGGCTCCCTGGCCTTGCGCGGCTCGCGCAGCAGGACGGCGCACATCATCGGCGTGGTGGTCAGGCTGATGACCATCGAGACCAGGATGGCGATGGACAGGGTCAGGGCGAATTCGCGGAACAGCCGCCCGACGATGCCGCCCATCAGCAGGATCGGGATGAAGACGGCGACCAGCGACACGCTCATCGACAGGACGGTGAAGCCGACCTCCCGCGCGCCGCGCAGCGCGGCCTGGGTGCGGGACATCCCGTTCTCGATGTGGCGGGCGATGTTCTCCAGCACGACGATGGCGTCGTCCACCACGAAGCCGGTGGCGATGGTCAGCGCCATCAGCGACAGGTTGTTCAGGCTGTAGCCGAGCAGATACATGGCGCCGAAGGTGGCGACCAGCGACACCGGCACCACCACGCTGGGGATCAGCGCGGCCCGCGCGTTGCGCAGGAACAGGAACACCACCATCACCACCAGTCCGACGGCGATGATCAGCGTGTGCTCCACCTCGGCCAGCGAGGCGCGGATGGTCGTGGTGCGGTCGCTGGAAACCGACAGGTCGATGTCGGCGGGGATGGAGGCGCGAAGCACCGGCAGCATGGCCTTCACCCGGTCGACCGTCTCGATGATGTTGGCCGCCGGCTGGCGGTTCAGCATCAGCAGGACCGACGGCTTGCCGTTGGTGATGCCGGCGTTGCGCAGATCCTCCACGCTGTCCGACACCTCGGCCACGTCCGACAGGCGGACGGCGGCCCCGTTGCGGTAGGCGATGACCAGCGACCGGTATTCCCCCGCCTTGCGGGCCTGATCGTTGGTGTAGATCTGGAAGCGCAGCTCCCCGTCCTCGACGGCGCCCTTGGGGGCGTTGGCGTTGGCCGACGCGATGGCGGCGCGCACGTCCTCCAGCCCGATGCCGTACTGGAACAAGGCGCGCGGATTCAGTTCTACCCGCACGGCGGGGAGCGAGCTGCCGCCGATGCTGACCTGTCCGATGCCCTCGACCTGCGACAGCTTCTGCTGGAGCACGGTCGCCGCGGAATCGTAAAGCTGCCCCTGGCTGAGCGTCGCCGAGGTCATGGTCAGGATCATGATCGGGGCGTCGGCGGGGTTGACCTTGCGGTAGGTCGGGTTGCTGCGCAGGCTGGACGGCAGGTCGGCGCGGGCGGCGTTGATGGCGGCCTGCACCTCCCGTCCCGCGCCGTCGATGTCGCGGTTCAGCCCGAACTGCAGCGTGATGCGCGTCGATCCGGCGGAGCTGGAGGAGGTCATCTCCGTCACGTCGGCGATCTGCGCCAGATGCCGTTCCAGCGGTGTCGCGACGCTGGCCGCCATCGTTTCCGGGCTGGCGCCGGGCATCGAGGCGGTGACCGAGATGGTCGGGAAGTCCACCTGCGGCAGCGGCGACACCGGCAGCCCGACGAAGCCCAGCGCCCCGGCCAGCGCCAGCCCGAGCGTCAGCAGGGTCGTCGCCACCGGCCGCCGGATGAAGGGCGCCGACAGGTTGGCGGCCCAGCTCATCGCGCGGCCTCTTCCGTCTGCCCGTCGGGACGCCCACGCAGGCGCGCGGCCAGCCGGTCGAAGGCCAGATAGATCACCGGCGTGGTGTAGAGGGTCAGAAGCTGGCTGAGGATCAGCCCGCCGACGATGGACACGCCCATCGGCTGGCGCAGCTCCGACCCCGTGCCGGAGCCAAGCATCAGCGGCAGGGCGCCGAGCAGCGCCGCCACGGTGGTCATCAGGATCGGCCGGAAGCGCAGCAGGCAGGCCTGATAGATCGCCTCGCGCGGCGGCTTGCCCTCCTCCCGCTCAGCGTCGAGCGCGAAGTCGATCATCATGATCGCGTTCTTCTTCACGATGCCGATGAGCAGGATGATGCCGATGATGGCGATGATGTCCAGGTCGTGCCCGGCCAGCATCAGCGCGATCAGCGCCCCGACGCCCGCGGAGGGCAGGGTGGACAGGATCGTGATCGGGTGGATGTAGCTCTCGTAGAGGACGCCCAGCACGATGTACATCGTGACGATGGCCGCCAGGATCAGCAGGAGCTGATTGCCCAGCGACGCCTGGAAGGCCAAGGCCGCGCCCTGGAAGCGGGTCAGCACGCTGGCCGGCAGGCCGAGCTCCTGTTCAGCCGCCTCGATGGCCTTGACCGCGGCGCCCAGCGACACCCCCGGCGCCAGGTTGAAGGAGACGGTGACCGCCGGGAACTGCCCGAAATGGTTGATCTGGAGCGGCGCGTTGCGCACCTCCATCCGCGCGAAGGCGGCCAGCGGCACCTGCCCGCCGCCCGCCGACGGCAGATGGATGGAGGTGAGCAACTGGTCCACCGTCATGCGGTCGGGGTCGGCCTCCAGAATCACGCGGAACTGGTTGGCCTGGGTGAAGATGGTGGACACGATGCGCTGGCCGAAGGAGTCGTACAGCGCGTTGTCGATGGCCGCCGTGGTGACCCCGTAGCGCGCGGCGGTGTCGCGGTCGATGGTGATGGCGGCCGACAGACCCTTTTCCTGGAGGTTGCTGGTGACGTCGGTGATCTCCGGCACCGCGGCCAGCCGGTCCAGCAGTCTCGGCGCCCAGACGCGCAGCTCCTCAGGATTCGCGTCCTCCAGCACGAACTGGTACTGGGTGCGGCTGACCGTGGCGTCGATGGTCAGGTCCTGCACCGGCTGCATGAACAGCTCGATCCCCGGAACGGCGGCGGTGTTGTGGCGGATGCGGCGGATGATGTCGGCCACAGGATCCGTCCGCTGCTCCTTCGGCTTCAGGTTGATGAGGAGGCGCCCGCTGTTCATGGTGGTGTTGCTGCCGTCCACCCCGATGAAGGAGGACAGGCTGACCACGTCGGGGTCCTTCAGCACCTCCACCGCCAGCGCCCGCTGCCGCTCCGCCATGGCGGCGTAGGAGACGGACTGGGTGGCCTCCGTCACGCCCTGGATCAGGCCGGTGTCCTGGGCCGGGAAGAAGCCCTTGGGGATGGCGGTGTAAAGCACCACCGTCAGCGCCAGCGTGCCCACGGCGACCAGCAGCGTCGCCCCCTGGCGGTCCAGCACCCAGCGCAGCGTGCGGGCGTAGCCGGCGATCACCGCGTCGAACCACGCCTCGCTGCGCCGCGCGATGGCGGACATCTCCCGCGGCTCGCGGTGGCGCAGCAGCTTGGCGCAGAGCATCGGCACCAGCGTCAGCGAGACGACGGCGGAGATCAGGATGGTGACGGCCAGCGTGATGGCGAACTCGCGGAACAGCCGGCCCACCACGTCGCCCATGAACAGCAGCGGGATCAGCACCGCGATCAGCGAGACGGTCAGCGACACGATGGTGAAGCCGATCTGCTTCGACCCCTTCAGCGCCGCCTGGAGCGGCGGCTCGCCGCGCTCCACATGGCGGGCGATGTTCTCGATCATCACGATGGCGTCGTCGACGACGAAGCCGGTCGCGACGGTCAGCGCCATCAAGGACAGGTTGTTCAGGCTGAAGCCCGCCAGATACATCACCGCGAAGGTGCCGACCAGCGACAGCGGCACCGACAGGCTGGGGATGATCGTCGCCGGGATGTTGCGCAGGAACAGGAAGATCACCAGGACGACCAGCCCCATGGCCACCATCATCTCCATCTGCACGTCCTCGACGGAGGCGCGGATGGTCACGGTGCGGTCGGTCAGCACGGCGACGTCGACCGAGCCGGGCAGGGCGGCGGTCAGGTTGGGCAGCATCTCCTTCACCCGGTCCACCACCTCGATCACGTTGGCGCCGGGCTGGCGTTGGATGTTCAGGAGGATGGCCGGCGTGTCGTTCATCCAGGCGCCCAGCCGGGTGTTCTCGGCGCTGTCCAGCACCTCGGCCACGTCGGACAGGCGCACCGGGGCGCCGCTGCGGTAGGCGACGACGAGGTTCTTGTACTCGTCGGCCCGGCGGAGCTGGTCGTTGGCGTTGATGGTGTAGTTGCGGGTCGGCCCGTCGATGGTGCCCTTGGGCGAGTTGACGTTGGCCGTGTTGATGGTGCTGCGCAGGTCGTCGATGTTCAGGCCGTAGGCGGCCAGCGCCTGGACGTTGGCGCGGATGCGCACCGCGGGCCGGTGCCCGCCGCTGAGGCTGACCAGACCGACGCCGGGAAGCTGCGACAGCTTCTGAGCGAAGCGGCTGTCCGCGAGGTCCTGAACCTGGGTCAGCGGCAGCGTCTTGGAGGTCAGGGCGAGCGTCAGGATCGGCGCGTCGGCCGGGTTGACCTTGGCGTAGATCGGCGGGGCGGGCAGGTCGGAGGGCAGCAGGTTCCCGGCGGCGTTGATGGCCGCCTGCACCTCCTGCTCCGCGATGTCGATGCTGAGGTCCAGCCCGAACTGGAGCGTGATGACCGACGCCCCGGCGGCGCTGACCGAGGACATCTGGACCAGCCCCGGCATCTGGCCGAGCTGGCGTTCCAGCGGGGCGGTGACCGAGGAGGTCATCACCTCCGGGCTGGCGCCGGGGAAGAAGGTCTGGACCTGGATCGTCGGGTATTCCACCGCCGGCAGCGCCGACAGCGGCAGGAAGCGGTAGGACACCGCCCCCACCAGCAGGATCGCCAGCATCAGCAACGAGGTGGCGACCGGGCGGACGACGAAGGGGTGGGAGATGTTCATGGCCGGAGTTCGCGGTGGCGCGCGTTACGACGCGTTGCGCTGGGGACGGCGCTGCGGGCGCGGCCCCTCGCTGGACGGTGTGGGGGCCGGCGGGGCCGCGCCGTCGGTCGCCGCGACCTTGGCGCCCTCGCGCAGCCGGTCGGCGCCCTGGACCACCACCGTCTCGCCGGGCTGCACGCCCTTTGTGATGACGGTCTTCGCCCCGTCGCTGGCGCCCAGCGTCACCGGCCGGACCGAGGCGGTGCTATCGGCGCCGTTCACCACATAGACGTAGGTGCCGGGCGCCCCGCGCTGAACCGCCGCCACCGGGACCATCGGCACCCCGGCCAGCGTGTCCACCAGAAGCTGGACGTTGACGAACTGGTTGGGGAACAGCGACTGGTCGGCGTTGTCGAACTGGGCGCGCAGCTTCACCGTGCCGGTGGTCACGTCGATCTGGTTGTCCACCGTCGTCAGCTTGCCGGTCGCCAGCACACGGTCGCGCGTCCGGTCGTAGGCGGTGACCGGCAGCTTCGCCCCGTCGCGCAGCCGCGCCATGATCGCCGGGATGTTGTCCTCCGGCAGGGTGAACAGGACGGAGATCGGCTGCACCTGGGTGATGACGACGATGCCGCCCGCCTCGCCCGCGGTGACGTAGTTGCCGGGATCGACCAGCCGCAGCCCGGCGCGGCCGGAAACGGGGGCGGTGATGCGGGTGTAGGACAGGTTCAGCTTGGCGTTCTCCACCGCCACCTGATCGGCCTTCACCGTGCCCTCATACTGCTGGACCAGCGATTCCTGGGTGTCGCGCTGCTGCTTGGCGATGGAGTCCTGCTTGACCAGCAGGCGGTAGCGCTCCAGGTCCAGCCTGGCGTTCTTCAGCAGCGCCTGATCGCGCAGAAGCTGGGCCTCCGCCTGCTCGACGGCGAGCTGAAAGGGGCGCGGGTCGACCTCCGCCAGGAAATCGCCCTTCTGGACGGCCTGCCCCTCGGTGAAGGCGACCTGGGTGAGCTGGCCGCCGACCTGCGGGCGCACCGTGACGGTGGCGAGCGACGAGACGGTGCCCAGCCCGTTCAGCCGGATCGGCATGTCGCCCTTCTCGACCGTCGCGGTCACCACCGGCGCGGCGGTCGGCATGCCGGGCCGGAAGCCGCCGGGGCCGCCGCGCGCCGCCGTCTCCGGCGCCGGGCGGAAGGCGAACCACCAGACCCCGCCGCCGATCAGCGCCAGCACGACCAGCCACGCCAGCACCCGGCCCAGGATCGAGCGGCGCTTGGCCGTGTCGGTCCGCTGGACCTCGGGCTCCGTCCGGTCCCGGCGGGCTTCCGGCGCTGCCGTGGCGGAACGGTCCGACCCGGGCGCGGGCGGCGGTTTGAGGGGCGTGTCCAAATCCATCGGGTCCTTCATCGCCTGCGGGCGTCGTCGGGAAAGTCGCGTCGGGAGGGGTGCCGATGGCCCAGCCCCCATCCCGGCGGGACGCTATCACGGCGCCGCGCGCAGAATATGTCCAGAAGGGATTAGATTTGTAACGCTCGGTAACAGCGTCGAGGGGCGGCGAAAGCGTGTCTTCTGCCGGGGCACGGAACGCGGCATTCTGACCCGGCCCAGGGAAACGGAGAGAGAGAGAGGCCCGATGCCCGCGCGTCGCAATGGATTGCGGATTGTCCTCATGACGGCGGCATTGGTCGGCGGCACCGCCCTTGCCGCCGAACCCTCCGGCCCCTCCTTCTCCTGCGCCAGGGTGGAACCGGGCGGCATCGAGCGCATGATCTGCACGGACCCCGCCCTGTCAGCGCTCGACCGCAAGCTGGCGGGCGTCTATGGCGAGGCGGCGCGCAAGGTGAAGAACGAGCACCCCCCTTCCCTGAAGGCGGAGCAGCGCGGCTGGATCAAGGGCCGGAACGACTGCTGGAAGGCCGCCGACCAGCGCGCCTGCGTCGAGGAGCAATACCGCCTGCGCATCGCCGAGCTTCAGGCCAGATACCGGCTGGTGCCCGCCATCGGTCCGGTCCGCTTCGCCTGCGACGGCCACGCGGCCAACGCGCTGACCGCCACCTTCTTCGAGACCGACCCGCCAACGATGATCGCCGAGCGCGGCGACGCCGTGTCGCTGATGATCGGACAGCCGGCGGCCTCCGGCGCCCGCTACCAGGGCCGCAACGAGAGCTTTTGGGAGCATCAGGGCGAAGCGCGGGTGACCTGGGGCTACGGCGCTCCGGAGATGACCTGCCGGAAGGCGCCGTAGCCCCGCGTACCGGAGTCCCTTACCCGCGCACCGCGATCCGGGCGAGGACGGCGCAGGCTCCCGGTCCGGTCTCCAGCGTGGCGGCGGCGTCCAGACGAGCACTCCAGCCCGGCGACACCCGCGCCACGCTGTCGCCGCTGCGCAGGATCACCTCGCCGTCCAGCGCGTGGACCAGCGCCACGCCGCCGGCGGGAATGTCGGCGACCGTGTCGGCCGGCAGGATGTCGAGCCGGGCGTCGGCCCGCTCGCGGTCGAAGATCAGGTTGAAGTCGCGGATCGGCCCGTCCAGCAGGGCGCAATCCACCACGGCGTCGCCGGAGAAACGGAAGGGGTCGGCGCGGTTGGTCACGGTCGCCGGCACGCCGTCCACGGTCAGCCGCATGCCGGCGCCCTCGACCACGGCGATCAGCCGCTCGTAGCCGGTGAAGGCCGAGAAGGGACCGGCCTCCGCCACGTCGGCGATGCTGACCCGCCAGAGGAAGCGGCCGGCGGCGCCGGGCAGCTCCTGGAGGGCGATTTCGGTGGTCGTGCCGCCGCCGTTCTTCCAGGGCATGCGGCGGTAGCGGGCGGGGTCGAGAAGAGAAACAGCCATAAGAATCCTCACGGAACGGGGGAGGGCGTCCGGCCCGGTCCCCCGTCCCTTGTCCTCGTCAGTGTGTCGGCGGCGCCGATGGGCGGTGCCGTCAGGCGTCCCCGAGCGACTGGGTCAGGCCCCGGTGCTTGAGAAGCGCCTCGATGCGCGGCTCGCGTCCGCGGAAGGCGGTGTAGAGCTCCATCGGGTCGCGGGTATCGCCCGACGAATAGATCGTCTTCAGCTTCGCCGCAAGGTCGGGATCGAAGGGGTTGCCCGCCTCCAGGAACGCCTCGAACCCGTCGGCGTCGAGCACCTCGGCCCACAGATAGGCGTAATAGCTGGCGGCGTAGCCGCTGCCGGCGAACAGATGCTGGAAATGGGTCGGGCGGTGGCGCACGGCGATCTCCGCCGGCATGCCGATCTTGTCCAGCACCGACCGCTCGAAGGCGGCGACATCCGTGTCGGCGGCGTCGCTGCGGGTGTGGAATTCCAGGTCGAGCAGCGCCGCCGCGGTGTATTCGACCGTGCCGAAGCCCTGGTTGAAGTTGCGGGCGGCGAGCAGGCGGCGCAGCAAGTCCTGCGGGATCGGCTCCCCGGTCTGGTGATGGCGGGCGTAGGTGGACAGCGTTTCCGGAACCGCCAGCCAGTGCTCGTAGATTTGCGAGGGCAGCTCCACGAAGTCGCGGCGGACCGAGGTGCCGGACTGGCTCGGGTAACGGACGTTGCTGAGGCAGCCGTGCAGGAAATGGCCGAACTCGTGGAACAGCGTCTCGGCGTCGTCGAAGCTGAGGAGGGTCGGCTCACCCTTCGAGAAGTTGTTGTTGTTGACGATGATCGGCGACACCGCCCCGTCGAAACTCTCCTGGTCGCGGTAGCTGCTCATCCAGGCACCGGAGCGCTTGGACGACCGGGCGAAATTGTCGTGCAGGAAGATGCCGACATGACGCCCGTCCTTTTCCGTCACCTCGTAGACACGGACGTCCGGGTGGTAGACCGGCAGGTCGGGGCGCTCGGTGAAGGTCAGCCCGAACAGGCGCCCGGCGGTGTCGAAGGCCGCGCGCACCATGTTCTCCAGCACGAAGTAGGGCTTCACCTCCGCTTCGTCGATGTCGTACTTGGCCTGCCGTACTTTCTCCGCGTAGTAGCGCCAGTCCCAGGGGGCGATCGGCTCGTTCATGCCCTCCGCCCGGGCGCAGTCCTGAAGCTCCGCACGCTCGGCGGCGGCCTTCTCCTTGGCCGGACCCCAGACCTGCAGCAGCAGACGTTCGACGGCGGAGGTGTCCTTCGCCATGCTGTCGTCCAGCTTGAAGTCGGCGTAGCTGGCGTAGCCCATCAGCTTCGCCTGCTCGGTGCGCAGCGCGACGATCTCCCGGATCAGCGGGCGGTTGTCGTGCTCGCCCTCATGCTCGCCGCGGCGGATCCAGGCCTCGTAGGCCACCTGCCGCAGGTCGCGGCGGGCCGAGAAGGTCAGGAACGGCTCCACCGAGGAGCGGGCCAGCGTGATGACGTACTTGCCCTCCTGCCCGCGCTCCTTGGCGGCCTGGGCGGCGGCGTTGCGCGCAAAGTCCGGCAGGCCGGCGAGGTCGCTCTCCTCCAGCACAAGCTGCCAGTCCTTCTCGTCGTGCAGCACGTTCTGGCCGAACAGTGTGTGCAGGGTCGCCAGCCGCTCGGTGATCGCGGTCATTCGCGCCTTGGCGTCCGGCGGCAGCAGCGCGCCGCTGCGCACGAATCCCAAATGCTGGCGCTCCAGCAGGCGCAGCTGGTCGGGGGCGAGGTCCAGCGTGGCGCGCCGCTCGTACAGGTCGGCGACGCGGGCGAACAGCGCCGGGTCCAGCGCGATGCGCATGGAATGCTGGGCGAATTTCGGCGCGTAGTCGCGGGCGATGGTCTCCAGCGCGTCGGTGGTGTTGCTGGAGTTCAGGTTCCAGAACACGCCGCCGACCCGGTTCAGAAAGCGCCCGCCGCGCTCCATCGCTTCGATGGTGTTGGCGAAGGTCGGAGCGTCGGGGTTTCCGGTGATCGCCGCGATCTCCGCGATGCTCTCCGCCATGCCATGGTCGAAGGCAGGCGGAAAATGCTCGGCCTGGATGCGGTCGAAGGGCGGCAGGCCGAAGGGCGTGGTCCAGGTTTCGAAGAACGGGTTGCTCATCAAGGCCCCTTGCTGACCGGAAACGGAAGACATGCAAGGACATGGTGCCGCAACCGGCCCGCCGCCACAACACGCCGGTCGCCACGGGGCTTTTGATAATCCCTCTCCCGTCCCCGGAGAGGGGGGAAGCCCAAAAAAATAGGACAATAAGCCTTTAAACCCACACCCAAACGACATTGATCCGGTACCATATCCAACCGAGACATAAAAAGGCTTCAAATCTCCCCTAAAGTTTGTTAGCCTCTTGTCAGTGGCGGCCAGGAATTGCTCTCTTGAACGCGCTTCAGGAGCGCCATTTCGTGTGCCAATTTCCCTACAACCCCAGTCTGTTTCAGAGGTGACATCGGTATGCATGCATAGATAAATCTGTTTTCTTGTTCATATGGCCTTCAATTTCATGAGTCTTCGCTGTTTTTGCGTTTTCTCATGTAGCTTTACTTTCCCTGTGGTTGGCGGGAGGCAGTCGCGACGCGGCTGTCGAAATTGCTGGCGTGCGGACGAAAGTCCTTGCCTTGCGTGCCTCTCCACCCCCGGCACGCCCCTGCCTCTCCCTGCTTCCAATGAAGGCTGCAAGACGGACCGGTCCCGTTCGGGCTCCGGAACCACACGCATTTTGCCAAGAGCGGAGGCATCAGCGGATGACCGCGAAAATTGCCGTAAACGGCGTCACCCGGATTTTCGGGCGCCACCCACGTCAGGCGCTCGACCTGCTGAAGGCAGGTCTTTCCAAGGAAGAGATCTTTAAAAGAACCGGCCAGACCGTCGGCGTCCTCGACGCCAGCTTCGAGGTCGAGGCCGGTGAAATCTTCGTCATCATGGGCCTGTCGGGCTCCGGCAAATCGACGCTGGTGCGCATGCTCAACCGGCTGATCGACCCGACCGCGGGCGAGATCCGGATCGACGGGCGGGACATCACCAAGCTGTCGCGCGCCGAACTGACTGAGCTGCGGCGGCGCGACCTCGGCATGGTGTTCCAGTCCTTCGCCCTGCTGCCGCACCTGCGGGTGTGGGAGAACGCCGCCTTCGGGCTGGAGATCGCCGGGGAAAGCCTGAAGGCGCGGCGCGACAAGGCGCAGCAGGCGCTGGACGCGGTCGGCCTCGGCGCCTACGCGGAAAGCTACCCGCGGGAGCTGTCGGGCGGCATGCAGCAGCGCGTCGGCCTGGCCCGCGCGCTCGCCAACGAGCCGTCCGTCCTGCTGATGGACGAAGCCTTCTCGGCCCTCGATCCGTTGATCCGGACGGAGATGCAGGACGAGCTGCTGCGCCTTCAGGCCGAACGGCAGCGCACCATCGTCTTCATCAGCCACGACCTGGACGAGGCGATCCGCATCGGCGACCGGCTGGCCATCATGGAAGGCGGCCAGATCATCCAGGTCGGGCGCCCGGACGAGATCCTGAAGCAGCCGGCCAACGACTACGTCCGCTCCTTCTTCCGCAACATCGACGTCACCAAGATCCTGACGGCGGGCGACATCGCCCGGCGCGATCAGGTGACGCTGATCCGCCACACCGGCGAGGGCCCGCGCGCCGCCGTCCGCCAGCTGCGCGAGCGCGACCGCGAGTTCGGCTATGTCCAGGACGGGCGACGCCGCTTCCAGGGCGTGGTGTCGGTCGAGACCCTGGTCGCCGCCATCGAGCGGCACAACGGCTCCGCCACGCTGGACGAGGCGCTGCTTCCGGGCATCGAGCCGCTTCCCGTCGACCTGCCGATGGACGAGGTGCTGCCGCGCATCGCGTCCGCCCCGTGCCCGCTGCCGGTGGTGGACGGGCAGGGCGCCTATGTCGGGGCGATCTCCAAGACCGCCTATCTGGAAACCCTTGGACGGACGCGCTGACCATGGACTTCAAGCTTCCCATCGGCGATTGGGCCGACGCCGCGGTGATGTTCCTGCTGGACCACGCGCAATGGCTGTTCGACGGCATCGACCTCGTGGTCGGCGCGGTCGCCGACGGCGTCCAGTCCGCCCTGACCGCGCTGCCCGGGGTGGCGCTGGCCGCCATCGTGGTGCTGATCGGGCTGTGGCGGAACGGCTGGCGCTTCGCGCTGTTCGCCGCGGCCGCGCTGTTCGTCGTCGCCGGGCTGGGCATGTGGCACCAGACGGTGGACACGCTGGCGCTCGTGCTGACGGCGACTGCCATCGCCCTGGCCATCGGCGTTCCGCTGGGCATCGTCGCCGCGCGCAACGACCGGGTGGAAACGGTGGTGCGCCCGGCGCTCGACCTGATGCAGACCATGCCGGCCTTCGTCTATCTGATCCCGGCGGCCATGCTGTTCGGGCTCGGCCGCGTACCGGGCATCATCGCGACGATCATCTTCGCCATGCCGCCGGTCGTCCGCCTGACCAGCCTGGGCATCCGGCAGGTCCCGCACGAGCTGGTCGAGGCCGGCCTCGCCTTCGGCTGCACGCCGCGCCAGCTCCTGTTCAAGGTGCAGATGCCGACCGCGCTGCCGTCGATCATGGCGGGCATCAACCAGACCATCATGCTGTCGCTGTCGATGGTCGTCATCGCCTCGATGATCGGGGCGGGCGGCGTCGGCAACGAGGTGCTGCGCGGCATCCAGCGGCTGGACATCGGCCTCGGCGTCGAGGGCGGGCTGGCCGTGGTGATCCTGGCGATCCTGCTCGACCGCATCACCCAGAGTTTCGGAACCCCGGACACGGGGGGTCGCTCCCCCCGGTCCGCCCTGCGCTCCCTGCTGACCCGCCGCCGCGCGGAGCAGCCCAAGGACGACACGCACACGTCTCCCACGCACGGAGTCACCGAAGCGGGATGAACCGCCATCCCCAAAACCATACAAGACAAAGGATTGTTCGCATGAGACGCACGTTTCTGAAGATGATGGCCCTCGGCGTCGCCGCCGTGATCGGCAGCACCGCCCTCTCCTCCGCCAGCTTGGCGGCTGAGGACAAGAAGCCGGTCCGCATCGGCTGGACCGCCTGGTCCGACGCCGAAGCGGTGACCAAGCTCGCGCAGCGCCTCATCCAGGAACGGCTGGATCAGCCGGTCGAGCTGGTGCTGGCCGACATCGGCCTGCAGTATCAGGGGCTCGCCAAGGGCGACCTCGACTTCATGATGATGTCCTGGCTACCGACCACCCACGCCTCCTACCTGGACAAGGTGGGCAAGGACATCGTGCCGCTGGGCATGCTCTACACCCGCGCCCGCCTGGGCTGGGCCGTTCCGGACTATGTGCCGGAGGATCAGGTGAAGACCATCGCCGACCTCGCCAAGCCGGAGATCCGCGAGAAGCTGAAGGGCAAGATCCAGGGCATCGACCCCGGTTCGGGCCTGATGCAGGCGTCGGAGAAGGCGCTGAAGGACTACGGCCTCGACGGCTACGAGCTGGTGTCGGCCAGCGGTGCGGCGATGACCGCCGCGCTCGGCCGGGCCGATCGGCGCGAGGACTGGATCGCCGTCACCGCCTGGAGCCCGCACTGGATGTTCGCCAAGTGGAAGCTGCGCTACCTGGAAGACCCGAAGGGCTCGCTGGGCGGGCTGGAGCGCGTCCACGTCATGGCCCGCAAGAACTTCTACCAGGAGCACCCCAAGGTCGCCGAGTTCCTGACCCGGATGTACCTGCCGCTGGAGGATCTGGAGAAGATCATGCTGGAGGCCGACGCCACCTCCTATGACAAGGCGATCGACACCTACATCGCCAACAACAAGCAGCGCGTGGATTATTGGGTGACCGGCGAAATGCCGGCCTCCTGACCCAGCCCGAGGCCCTGTCCGGACCTTTACAAAGGTTCGGACAGGGCCTCGACGCTGTCCTTCAGCACGCCCTCCAGGCTTCCGGCCAGGGCCAGGGCCTCGTCCGGCGGGGCCTTCTCCAGGGCCAGCGCCAGGTCGCCCAGCCGCTTCGCCCCCACGTTCCAGGACAGTCCCTTCAGCGTGTGGGCGGCGCGGCGGTGTTCCTCGCCGCTGGCCAGGGCGGCGCTGATGCGCGCCACCTGCTCCCACGCGGTGCGGGAGAAGCCTTCCACGGCCTCGGACCAGCATTCCGGACCGAGCGCCTCGGCCACGCTGTCCATCTGTTCGCGGTCCAGCAGCTCCGCGGCCGGGAGGGCCTCCGGAGCCGCCTCGGCAACCGCCTTGGGAGCGGGGCCGCCGACCGCCGCGCCGACCACCGCGCCGACCACCGCACGGATCGCCGCGTCGAGCGCCGCCGGGCGCAAGGGCTTCGGCACGAACCCGTTCATCCCCGCCGCCATGCATTCGGGAAGCGAACTGCCCGAGGCGTGGGCGGTGAGCGCGATCACCGGAACGCCGTTGCGCGGCGCCGGCAGGGCGCGGATCAGGCGGGTGGCGGTCAGCCCGTCCATTCCCGGCATCTGGATGTCCATCAGCACCACGTCGAAGGGCTCCTCCGCCCGTTCCACGCTGCGCACCGCCTCGTCCCCGTCCACGGCGGTGACGACGCTGTGCCCGCCGCGCACCAGCAACCCGCGCACGATGTCCCGGTTCACCGCGTTGTCGTCCACCGCCAGGACCCGCAAGGGGGGCAAGGGGGCGGCCGGCGGGGCCTCCGCGGCGTGGCGCAGCGCCGCCGGATCGCCCGGCGCGCAGGCGACCGAGAACTGGAACAGGCTGCCCTTGCCCGGCGCGCTGGTGACGGAAATCGTCCCGCCGAGCAGCCCGCACAACTCCTTGCAGATCGCCAACCCCAGACCGGTGCCGCCGTAACGGCGGGTGATCGAGCTGTCGGCCTGGGTGAATCGGTCGAACAGCGACGGAAGGGATTCCGCGGCGATGCCGATGCCGCTGTCCTCCACCTCGAACTCCAGCAGGAAACGCCCATCCGGCAGATCGGCGCCGCGGCGGGCGCGGACCGCCACATGCCCGGCGCTGGTGAACTTCACCGCGTTGCCGACCAGATTGAACAGGATCTGCCGCAGACGGGCCGGGTCGGTGACCACCGCCTCCGGCACGGTGGGCAGCATGTGGCAGGACAGGGACAGCCCCTTGTCCGCCGCCGAGGGTTGGAACACCGCCATCACCGCCTCCGCAAGGTCGGCGGGCGCGCAGGTCTCCTCCTCGATGGCGATGCGCCCGGCTTCGAGCTTGGAGAAGTCGAGGATGTCGTCGAGCAGCCGCAGCAGGCTTTCCGCCGAGCGGCGGGCGACGCCGGCCAGACGCCGCTCCTCGGCGTCCAGCCCCTCGCCGTCCAGCAGCGTCAGCGTGCCCAGCACGCCGTTCATCGGCGTGCGGATCTCGTGGCTGATGGTCGCCAGGAACTCGCTCTTCATCCGGTTGGCGTGTTCGGCGCTGTCGCGGGCGCGGCGCAGGTCGGCCTCGATCTGCTTGGCCTTGGACAGGTCGTGGAAGACGCCGATGAAATGCTCCCGCCCGCCGGCCCGCCAGCTCGACAGGGCGATCTCGGTGGGGACCAGCCGGCCGTCGGCGCGCTGCACCGGCACCTCGCGGATCATGCCGCTCGGGCTGTTCCGTCCGCTCGTCTGGTAATCCCGGAACAGGCGGTCGTGGTTGGCGGCATAGCCGTCCGGCATCAGGGCGCTGATGTTGCGCCCGATCATCTCCCCTTCGTGGAAGCCGAACAGGGCCTCCGCCGCCGGGTTGAAGCCGGTGATCACGGCGTTCTCGTCGGTCACCACGATGGGCTGGCCGACCGCGGCGAACATGGCGCGGTAGCGCCCCTCGCTGTCGGTCAGGGAGCGCTCCGCCCGCCGCCGCTCCGTCACGTCGGAGCCGGAGCCGCGGTAGCCGGCGAAGACGCCCTGGTCGTCGAAGACCGGCTTGCCGCTGAGCGACCAGATGCGGATGTCGCCGTCCGGTCCGCGAACCGCGAATTCGAAATCGCGGAAGGGTTGCCGGTCCTCCAGTGCGTGGCGGTGCTCCTCCCAATGGGCGCCGTCGCCGGCCTCGCGCAGGGCGATGTCCTCGCAGCGCCGGCCACGGTACAGCTCCGGATCGCGGATCGACCCGGCGTAAGCTCCCGACACGCCGGCGAAGCACAGGTCGGCGTCCATCTCCCAGAACCAGTCGGACGCCGTCTCCGCGATGTCGCGCAGCTTCGTCTTGCTGGCGCGCAGGTGCCGGGCGGCTTCATCCAGAGTGGCGTGGGCGCGTTCCTGGGCCCGGCTCTGCAGCGTCACCAGCGCGGCCATGAGGAACAGCAGGGCGGTGGTCAGGCCCGCCCCGACGGTGTAGGCCCGCTGCCGCGCCCAGGTTTCGGCCATGAACTCCGCCTCGCCGAAGCCCGCGCTGACGATCAGCGGGTAATTCTGAAGGCTCCGGAAACTGGTCAGGCGGGCCACCCCGTCGACGGGACTGACCGAACGGAGGAAACCTTGTGTTTTCTCCTCCGCCTCCTGCAGGATCGGCGATCTGCCAAGGTCCAATCCGATGATGCGGTCGTCCATGACGCTGCGCGCGCGCAGGATGCCGTCGCGGCCGATGATGGAGATGACGCCGTCATGGCCCACATTCAGGTTGTCGAAGGTGCGCCCGAAGTAGAAGGGGTCGAGCGAGGCGACGATCATCCCGCCGAACCCGCCGTCCGGGGCGGTGACCTTGCGGCTGAGCTGGATCGACCATTTGCCCGACGCCCGCCCGAAGACCGGCCGGCTGATGAACAGCCCGTCGACCGTGCCCTCCTTGTGCACGCGGAAATGCTCGCGGTCGGCCAGATTCACCCGGGCCGGGGCGTTGTCCACGCTGGTCTGGATCAGGTCGCCCTTGCCGTCCGCGTAGGCGAGCTGGAGCAGAAGGTCCGAATCCAGCGTCGCGTTGCGCATCACGTCGCGCAGCAGCGGGCTCTGGCTGCCCAGCCGGTACAGGTCGTAGCCGATGAAGGACAGGATGCGGTCGGTCCCGGCGATCGCCCGCGTGGTCTGTTCCGCGATGATGTGGGCCAGGTTGCCGGTGTCGCGCTCGGCCCGCTGGAGCGCATCGCGCCGATCGCGCTCCGTCAGGTAGAGGGCCGCGGTCCAGGCCGCCGCGGTCAGCAGGAGCGTCGCCATCCACACCCCGGAGACCAGCGCCCTGGATCGGAACGCGTAGGCGCGGTGGCCGTGTTCGGGCAGGGGTAGGGAAGCGGGGGTGTCCGGCATCGCGTCCTCCCGTCTAGCGGAACGCGGCGCCGTCCGTCCCGGTGTAATCCGGGTCGGGGTGGGCGTCGTGAATGGCGAGGATGGACGTCCAGGCGCGCAGGAAGGCGTCGACGCAGACCGGGTCGAAGTGGCTGCCGCTGTGCTCGACGATGTAGGCCTTCGCGGTGTCGAGCGGCCAAGGCTTCTTGTAGGGACGGGCGGTGGTCAGCGCGTCGAAGACGTCGGCGATGGCGACGATGCGGCAGGCCAGCGGGATCTCCTCCCCCCGCAGGCCCTTGGGATAGCCGGTGCCGTCGTACTTCTCGTGATGGCCGAGCGCGATCTCCGCGGCCTCGCAGATGAGGGGGTGTTCGCTTCCCTGGAGCACGGCGTGGCCGATCGCCGGATGCTCGCGCATCACCCGCATCTCGCTGTCGGTCAGCCGGCCGGGCTTCAGCAGGATGGCGTCGGGAATGCCGATCTTGCCGATGTCGTGCATCGGCGCGGCCTCGGCCAGCCGGGCGCAGTCGTCGGGGTCCATCCCCAGGCTCTCGGCGATGACGCGCGAGTAGCTCGCCATGCGCTCGATGTGCAGGCCGGTTTCCGGGTCGCGGTATTCGGCGGCGCGGGCGAGGCGGGCCACCAGCTCCTGCGCCTGCTGGCGGAGCTGGGCGGTCGCCTCCTCCACCCGGCTGCGCAGCACGGCGGCCTGGTCGCGCATCATCCGCTGGCCCAGCCGCAGGCGCAGGAGATTCTGCGCCCGGGCGAGCAGTTCCGGCACGACGATGGGCTTGGTCAGGAAGTCGGTGCAGCCGCTTTCAAGGGCGGCCACCCGCAGCTTCACCGACGTGTCGGCGGTGATCATCACCACCGGAACGTCGGCGAGATGCCGCTGGGCGCGGATGCGCTCCAGCACGACCATGCCGTCGAGATCGGGCATGACATGGTCGATCAGGATCAGGTCGGGCGTGTTGACGGCCAGCCAGTCCAGTGCGTCCAGCGGACTGCCCATGCCGATGGGCTCCGCGTCGTCGATCCGCCGGATGACCGCGCTGGTGATGAACAGCGTGGACGGATCGTCATCGACGATTACAACCTGCATTTTTGCGCCCGCCCCAGACCACCATTTCGGGTATCATTAGAAAATGATACACGGCAAAATCTTAAAGAATCTTGCTAAAATTGGTCATATGAGCGCGAAAAAGTCGCGGCCGGACTGTCCGGCCGCGTGCAGCGGGCCTGTGCCGTGGGGGGCCGCGTCAGCGGGCGGCGGTCAGACCGCCGTTGGCCGGGGTGCCCGGACGGCTGAAGGCCGCGACCAGACGGCGGAACAGGCTGCGCAGATAGGCGGCCCGCAGGGCTTCCGCCTGGCGGCGGATGTTGCGCAGTTCCGTGGACGACAGGGGGTTGGCAAAGCTATCGGCGTTCATGGCTGTCCTCATGGCGGCATCGGGGGCCGCGGTTCGATGGGAATGTCTCTGGCGGAGCCGCTCGGGCGCCGGGGTCGGCGGCTGGCCGTGTAAGGGGCCTGCGCGATGCCGGCGGAGGGGCGGTGCTGCCTGCCTGGATATAATGGCACCGCCGCCGCGAAAGCCAACGCGCCGATAACGCATGGCTTCCATTACTATGATGCAGCGCACAACATGGAAGAAAACGGCGCATCATCTTTTAAGAACACAAGTCTTCGCAGCGCTGTTAAAAGAGTTGGTCGCAGCGCTGTGACGACGGAGACTTCCGCAGCGCTGCGAGGCGCGGATCTCCTGCTGCTCCGGCCCGGTGGAAAGACATCGGACCGGGCGATCCCCGGAGGACGGGTTGACCACGATCCGCCGCCACGGCAGAGTCGGGGTCCGACCGTCGACGGGGAAACCGCATGCTCCGACCAACGCTGCTCGCCCTTGGCCTTCTGGCTTTGCCGACCGCCGCCGGCGCGGCGGGCTTTCCCTGCTCCAAGGCCGCCACCCCCACGGAAAAGGCGATCTGCGCCGACCCGGCGCTCTCCGCGCTGGACGGGCGGCTGGCCGCGTCCTACCGCGCCGCTCTGGAGCAGCTGTCCGGCGCCAGCCCGGAGGAGGGCACGGCCGGGGCGGCGGTGAAGGCCGACCAGCGGGCGTGGCTGCGCGACCGCGATTCCTGCCGCGCCGACGCGGCCTGCCTGCGCCGCGCCTATGACGGGCGCGTGGCGGTCCTGTCCTTCCGCAACGATCCGGCCGCACCCGCGTCGCCCATCGGACGCTATGTGGGGCGCTTCGACCACGAGGGCTTCATCGGCATCGCCGCCATCGCCCTGCGCGACGGGACGGTCGCCGTCAGCGTCAGCGGCGCCGAGCCATCGGCGGGGCGTTGGATCTGCAATTTCTCCGGCATCGGGCGGCTGGACGACCAGGGGCGGCTGATCGTCGGCACGCCCGACGCCGAGGGCGGCGGCCTGATCCTGGTCGCCGCGAAGGACGGCGGGGTCGTCATCCCCGACCTGGAGCCCAACCGCGCCGCCAGCGGCTATTGGTGCGGCCACAACGGCAGCGTCCTCTGGAGCTACCGGCGCAGTCCCTGACGGCGCCCTCCGGCCCGTCCCTGCGAAGAGCGTGCCTGGAGGCCATTCCCAAGATGCATTGCGCGCAATGCGATTGCGCATAACCAATAACATTGCGCGCAATTCGATTTTGCGCGATGGTCTTTTTCGACAACAAGCGGCAACCCGCTTCCCTGATCGAAACGATCCATCTGTTCAAGGAGTGCACGCAATGAAGACCCTCTACACGGCCAAGGCCACGGCGACCGGCGGGCGTGACGGCAAGGCGGAGAGCGACGACGGCCTGCTGTCGGTGGCGCTGGCCGCCCCGAAGGAGCTGGGCGGCAAGGGCGGCGCCACCAACCCCGAGCAGCTGTTCGCCGCCGGCTATTCGGCCTGCTTCATCGGCGCCATGAAGTTCGTCGGCGGCCGCGACAAGATCGCCGTTCCGGCGGACGCCACCGTCACCGCCCAGGTCGGCATCGGCCCGCGCGACGACGGCGAGGGCTTCGGCCTCGCGGTGGACCTCACCGTGTCGCTGCCCGGTCTGGACAAGGCGGCGGCCGAGGATCTGGTGGCCCGCGCCCACAAGGTCTGCCCGTACAGCCACGCGACCAAGGGCAACATCGCGGTGAACACGGTCATCGCGTAACGGGCGCATAACAGGGTTTCTCGCTTGCGGGCGTGTTGCGTGCCATATCCCCATGCGCTATGGGGTCGCGCGCAACAGGCCCGCGACGCGTCCCTGGCTGGGAACCCCCGAACGATGAGCACCGAGAACGACAACCCGCTGCTTCTGGCCAACCAAGCCTGCTTCGCCCTCTACTCGGCGAATCTGGCGATGACGCGGGTGTACCGCCCGCTGCTGGAAGCGCTGGAACTGACCTACCCGCAGTATCTGGTCATGCTCCTCCTCTGGGAACAGAACGGCCAGACCATGAAGGCCCTGGGAGAGCGGCTGATGCTCGACAGCGGCACGCTGACCCCGCTGCTGAAGCGGATGGAAGGGCAGGGGCTGGTCACCCGCGGGCGCGATCCGGCGGATGAACGGTTGGTCCGCATCCATTTGACTCCGCAGGGCACCGACCTGCGCGAGCGGGCGATGGCGCTGCCCGAGCACATCGCGGCCGCGGCGAACTGCCCGCTGCCCGACCTCGCCGGTCTGCGCGACGCCCTGCTGCGCCTGCGCGACTCGCTGAACGCCGCCGCCGACCGGGACTGAGCCCGGCCGCGACGGGCCCTTGTTAACCAGCTCTTTTCAGCCGGCCTCGGCCATCGGCAGGCGCGGCGGCTCCTCGGTCAGCCGCTTGGCACGGCGGGCGCGGGTCTCCACCGTCGCAGCGGTGGTGACCGGCACGAAGTCGGTCGGCCGACGGTCGTCGCCGGTGATCGCCCGCATGGCCGCGACGTTGGCGCTCTCCACCGCCTGCGCCTTGCGCACCTGGGCCAGGAACTTGGCGCTGGGCAGCATCACGTAGGTGATCCCCTCGATGCGGGCGCCCACCTTGTCGTAGAGCTTCTCCGCGCTGGTCAGGATGCCTTCCTCGACCAGGGCGTCCACCGCCGAGGTCACCGCGCGCAGCGTGTCGCGGCGGCGGCTCCACACATTCATGCCGCTGTTCTTGATGATCTCGTCCGCCGACAGGGTCATCGCCCTGGCGCCCAGATCGCCCGGCGCCTCCGCTCCCGAATAGTCGTACTCGGCGCTCAGACGGTTGTAGAGCCAGCGGGACACCGGGCTTTTCAGCCGCATCAGCCATTGGTAGCTGACCGGCTTGAACTCCAGGTTCCGGATGGCCGAAGAAACCAGCGGGTTGAACTGCAGGTGGGTCTCCTCGTCGCCCCCCTCGTCACCGATCAGGTCCGGGCGGGAGCGGATGGCCAGCACCGGGAAGGCCGTGGATTCCAGCAGGTTGGCCCCGCGCCCCTTCTTCACTCCCTCAGCCGGCTTGCCGATGATGATGCGCGAGCGCGCCAGGATGGTCAGCGATTCGCGGATGTCGCGGATCGACAGGGTGTGGCCGACCGCCTTCAGCTCGCGCTGGATCTCGTAGAGGGTGAAGCGCATCTGAACCTTGTCGCGGTTCTCGCCACCCAGCGACAGGCGCGAGCGGTCCATGGCGAGGCGACGCACCACATGCTCCACCACCTGCTCGCGCTCGGCGGGGAAGACCTCATACTCGATCTCGGTCTGGCCGTCGGCCTGGGCGGCTCCGTCATCGCGGCTGATCTGGTCGCGGTTGACCATCTTGGTCAGACGGGCGGGCTGGATGGTCAGGTGGAAGGTGCTGCCGTGATAGGTGAACTCGCGCTTGATCGACGCGACGAAGTTGCCCTTCGCCGGCGCGGTTTCCGCGGACCGCCCGCCGTCGCGCGAGGCGAAGACGTAGCGCGGCGCCAGATCGTACAGCGCGATCAGGTGCGACTGGGAGCGGTCCTCCAGCTCGAACAGAACCAGTTGCAGCGCGCCGGGTGTCGCGATCTTGCTCATCCAATCCCTCCTTGCCCGGCTATGACCATGCGGCGGGAGGCGCTCGCTGACAACCGCTTCGTGATGGGCGACCTCCTTCGGTATGGAGCCTTTGCCCGCGCCTATGGAGCGATAGCCCGCGGGTATGGAGCGACAGCCCGCGCTTTCCCGGCATGGCGTTGACATCCTTCGACTCTGTCCGCGACTCCGTCCCCCGGTGCGAATCGCTCAGCCCCGGCAGGGGCCATGGCGCGGAGCGAGGCGCGGGCTATCGCTCCAGGGCCGCGAGTCTCCCCGCGAGTCGGAACTCCAGGGGGAGGAGCGGCGAAGCGCGAGCAAAAGCTCCATCCTTTGCTCGCCGCCGGCTTCCCACCCAGGGGCGGGTGCAGAGGGCGGGGCGCGGGCTGTCGCTCCATACCCGCGGGATATCGCTCCATAGCGGACGGAGGATCATCCGCCGAACCGCGGGCTGTTGCTCCATACTCCGGCGCTCCAGCCGCGGCCTGTCGCTCCATGCGTCCGACTCCAAGGGCGCGGGCTATCGCTCCAGGGCTGCGGGTTGCCGCTCCAGGATTCCGATTCGGCGATGAAGCGCGGGCTGTCGCTCCATAGCGGCGGGCAAAGGCTCCAGGAGCGCGGGCCAGGGCTTCAACGGCGCGGGTTACCGCTCCATGCCCGGCTATGGAGCGATTGCCCGCGGTTTGAAGAAGAGCGCGCCGCTGGGAATCCTGATCCGCAAAGCCACCGGCCCGCATTCCGTGCGGAGCCGGTCCCGTTTGCCTTGCGGAGACCGCATCATGACACCCCGTGACGACACGCCTTTGGACGACGCGCCGGACTCCGGCCCTCCCGCCGACAGCGGGCGATGGGGCCGGATTCCGGCCTGGTGGCTCGGCCATCCCGCCATCGACGCCGACGGACTGGCCGTCCTGGCGGCGCTGGCGACCTACGCCAACGCCCGCGGCGAATGCTGGCCGTCCCAGGCAACCCTCGCCACCGCGCTGAAGCGCAGCCGCAGCACGGTGAACCGCATCCTCGGCCATCTCGCCGAATCCGGGGTGATCGCGAGGGAGTCCCGCCGCTCCGCCTCGGGCGGACGGCTGTCATGCCTGTACCGGCTGCGGCTGGTCCCCGGCGACGGCGCGATTCCAACGGCCGCCACAGCCGACGGCCGAACCGCGATTCCCGCCACAATGCCCCCTGTGCAGCCGTCGGCCAAGGATGTCGCTCCCGCCGACTCCCCATGTGCGGCGGTGCGACAGAAACAGCCGGAATCCGAACAGACTCCGGACTCGCACACCTCGCGCGGGCCTGCCCAGGCCGTACCGGACGGCTGGACCCCGGATGCGGGGGATCGCGCCTGGGCCGAACGCCGCTTCGCCGGGGTGGATCTCGACCGCCATGCCGAAGGGTTCCGCTTGCGCTGCCAAGCCCACGGCTACCGCTACCGCGACGCCGGGGCCGCCTGGAAAGCGTGGCTGACTCAGGACGCCGCCGCTGGCAAGGCGCCGATGCTCCGCCCGATGAGCCCCGCCACCCCCGCAAGGCCGGCATCGAACGTTCCCGTTCCCGAACAGAAGCTTGGTGCCTGGATGGCCGCGGCGGCGAAGCTGAACGCGGCCCAGGACCACGGTCCGCAAGCCAGCAAACCCGTCTGGAGGTAAGGACACACCATGGCCGCACAGCCGCGTTCCGCTCCGCCCAGGGGGCCAAGCCCCTCGGTCGTAACGCCCTTGCCAACCCGTCCGCCCCCGGCCTTCGACCCGTCCGCCCCCGCGGCCGAGCGCCGCGCCACGCTGGTTTCAGCCTTGCCAACACCCCTCCGGGACGTCCTTGCCTCCGGACGGCTGGAGCGCCGCCCGCGCTTCGGCGACCGCGGCTTCGACGGGGTGACCGAGGAGTGGAGCCCACCCGATGGCGTGACCGACCAACAGGCCCTGATGGCGCGGCGGGCGCTCGATGAGTTGACCGGCTCCATCCTGGCCCCGGCGTCGCCGGACCATCTGCTCGCCCGCGTCCTGGCCCTGCTCAGCCACTACCCGGCCAAGGGAACCGCGCCGGAGGTGGAGCATCTGGTCGCGCTCGACTGGGCGGAGGACCTCGGCGAGTTCCCGGCCTGGGCGGTCGACGCGGCGGCACGAACCTGGCGCCGCACGCAGAAATGGCGCCCGTCCATCGCGGAGATGCGGGCGCTGTGCGAGGAGGCTTGCGCACCGGAATGGGCGCTGGCGCGGCGGCTGTCGGTGATCGCGGCAGCGGCGGCGAGCGCGTCTGGAGACGGCGTGGGCGAGGGGACGGGCCACGGCCGCGCCGGACGGTTGCGCGCGCTGGCCGGGGGAGCGGTCCGGCGGATGGGATGAGCTGACCGCCCGGCTGCGCCGCCTACGGCGTCCGCTCCTCGCGGATCGCCCGTTCGAAGGCGGCCAGCATCTCGACTCCCTCGGCGCCGAACCGCCGTTCGATGGCCTGCCGCACCGCGGGCTGGGTCACCTTGCGGAACGCCTCCGCCTCGCGCGGGGTCAGCGTGTGGACCTCCATGCGCTGCGCCAGCGGCGGCAGGCCGCGGTCCGACGATTCGATCAGGCGGCTGAGGCCGCGGCTGGCGACGACGGCCAGCCGGGCGCCGTTCGTCACGGCCGCGCGGTCGCTGGGCGCGAGGTCGTCCAGAAACTTGGCGTTCATCACCCAGACATAGGGGAGGAACAGGTGGTTGCTCAGCGTCAGATGGCGCTGCACCTCGTCGAAGCGGGCGAAGCGGACGATCGGCACCGGGTTCATCTGGCCGTCCACCGCGCCGGTGCCGAGCGCGTTGTAGAGGTCCGACCAAGCGACGTTGACCGGCGTGCCGCCCAGGCTGCCGATCATGGTGCGGTGCGTCTCCAGATCCATGGTGCGGATCTTCAGCCCCTTCATGTCCTCGGGCTGGCGGATCGGGCGCTTGGAGTTGGTGATGGTGAACAACCCGCCGGGATCGCCGAAGCCCAGCACGGCGAGGCCCGCCTTGCGCCGGATCTCCTCGGCCAGCCGGTGGCCGAAGGGGCCGTCGAAGACGTCGTAGGCGTTGGCGACCGAGGAATAGGCGAAGGGCAAGTCGATGACCGCCAGCATCGGATAGAGCGGCGCCACCCCGCCGACCGAGGAGATGGCCGACTGGATGGTCCCCTGGCGGACCAGCTTCACCGCGTCGCCGTCGCGGCCCATCTGGCCTTCGGGAAAGATCTCCACGCGCACGCGCTTCTCGGTCGCCACCTCCACATGGTTCTTGAAGACGATCGCCATGGCCCCGGCGGTGTTGTCGAAGGCGTCGTTGCGGTTGGGGTGGGCCAGCTTGATGACCGTCTCGGCGGACACCCCGGCGGCGGCGAGCGCCAGCGCCAGTACCGTGCAGGCGGCCAACAGCCGCGCCGTCCATCTGCTTTTCATCGCGTCCTCTTCTGGCTACTTGGTCTTGAAATGCTCGGCGGAGTCCCAGCCGTCGCCGGGCGGGTCGGCGATCAGCCGCTCGCAGCGCGCGATGTAGAGCCGGGCCAGCGCCGCCACCTCCGGCTCGTCGGCCAGCGGCCGCAGCAGGTCGAGCGCGGCCGACCAGCGCCGGCCGCGGTAGAGCGAGACGGCGACGTGCCACTGGCGGCACAGGTCGTGGGTCTCCGGCGGGCGGGCGAAGGCCGAATGCGGGTTCAGCGCGCCGACCAGCTCGAACAGCTCGATCGGCGCCGACAGGCCCGAGGGCACGGCGAGATCGACAGGCCGGAACAGGAAGCGCCCGCGCACCGCGTGCTCCACCGCCCCGGTGACCAGGATGCTGGTGCCGTAGACCTTGTTCAGCCCCTCGATGCGCGAGGCGAGATTCACGTGGGAGCCGAGTGCCGTGTATTGCATGCGGTCGGAGGAGCCGACGTTGCCCACCACCACCTCCCCCAGATGCAGGCCGAAGCGGGTCGGCATCGGCGGCATGCCGGCGGCAAGGCAGGCGTCGTTGATGGCGCGGTTGACCGACAGGCAGCCGAGCGCGGCGAGGCAGGCGTGCTCCGCATGGTCGGGGTCGGGGCGCGGCGCGTTCCAGAAGGCCATGATGGCGTCGCCGATGAACTTGTCCACCGTGCCGCCGTGGCCGTGGATGCAGGCGGTCATCCGCTCGAAATAGGTGGTCAGCCGGTCCAGCACCTGCTGCGGCGGCATGGACTCGCTGGTGGCGGTGAAGCCGGCGATGTCGCTGAACAGGATGCTGAGGGGGCGCGTCTCGCCGCCCAGCTCGCCGCCGTCGCCGGTCACGATGATGTCGCGCACCAGCGCCTTGGGCACATAGGCGCCGAAGCGGCGCAGCCCGCCCTTCATGGCCTCCACGGCGCCGGCCAGTTCCGCCACCTCCTGCACGCGGGTGCGGACGGCGAAGCGGCCGGTCAGGTCGAAATGACGGATGCGCTTGGTCTCCGACACGATGTCCTGCATCGGGCGGGTCAGCCGGTGCGACAGCCAGAGCAGCAGCAGCACCGACACCGCCAGCAGCCCGGCGCCGATCACGACGATGCGGTAGGTGGCGCGGCGCAGCGAACCGACGAACTCGTCCACCTCCACCGCCACGCCGACGGTCCAGCCGCTGCCGATCCCGTCGGCCAGCGTCGCGAACTCGACGATGTAGTCGCGGCCCTGCGGCCCCAGCGGCGCGATGAAGCGGTCGCCGGCCCCGCTGTTGCGGCGCTCCACCGCCTCGGCCAGCACCGGGTCGGGGAAGGTCGCGGTGGTGTGGAGCGCCGCCGC
Organism: Azospirillum brasilense; assembly: GCF_007827815.1. Classification (GTDB taxonomy): domain Bacteria; phylum Pseudomonadota; class Alphaproteobacteria; order Azospirillales; family Azospirillaceae; genus Azospirillum; species Azospirillum brasilense_C. The sequence continues at coordinate 359,043 of NZ_VITH01000003.1, read as the reverse complement.
CGCCCCGTCGCCGCCGACCAGCAGGTCGGCCCGGTTGTGGCAGATCACCCGCCCGGTGCCGTCGATCACGAACACCGCCCCGGAGGGGCCGATGCGCAGGGCGTCCAGCCGGGCCGCCAGCCGGTCCAGCGAAACGTCGGCCCCGATGGTCCCGATGGGCACCCCGTCGTCGGTGGCCATCCGGTAGGAGACGGTGACCACTGGCCGCCGGGTCGCCGGCAGCACGAAGGCGTCGGACATCACCGCCGCTCCGGCCTTCTGCGCCGTCACGTACCAGGGAGCGGTGCGCGGGTCTTCCGTCGCCTCCGCCCGCTCCACGCCGGTGACCTGCCCCCAGGAGCGCAAATAGAAGTAGGAATCGGCGAACCGGCCCGAACTGGAATCCTGCATGCGCAGGGCGAGCGCGCTGCCCGGCGGCGGGGTGGCGGGTCCGAAGCGCCCGCCGTCGGGCGCCAGCCGCGCCATCTGGAAGAAGGCGCCGTCCCCGGCGAAGCCGACATAGAGCGAGGCGAGCTGCGGCAGGGTGGCCAGGGCGTCGGAGAAGTAGCGCAGCGATTCGATGCGGCGCAACCCGTTCCGGTCGATCCGCCCGAAGCCGGCCATCGCCTCGGCGACGCGGGCCACCGGGCTGACCAGACCGTTCAGGTCGTTGGTGACCGTCTGGGTGGTGCGCGCGATGGACTGCGACGCGACCTCCAGCGCGGTGCGGGAATTCTCATGATAGAGATAGCTGAGCATCACCGCGATCAGCGGCACCGTCGTCAGCAGGAAGACCAGCGCGATTCCCACGCGCAGGCGTATCCGGTACGGCGTTTGGGACATCGGGCGGTCTCCGGAGGGCCAGGGGAGCAGGGACAAGGGGCGCCTCAGCCGCCGGCCGGGGCGGACAGGTCGCGGACGAAGAGAAGGCGGTCGTGCCCGTCGTGCTTGGGCTTGCGGGCGAAGACGCGCATGCCGACCGACAGCATCCCGCGCACGCTCGCCGTGTTCTCGGGCCGGACGGTGGCGAACCAGTAGCGGTGCCGGTCCGGCGGCAGCGCTCCGTGGGCGGCGGCTTCGATCAGGCGCCGGTGCAGGCCCTGCCCGCGACGGTCCGGATGCACCAGGATGCCGGTGAAGTGCAGTGCCCGGTCGAGGTCCCCGTCCGGAAGACCATAGTCACGGCCCAGATTGTGGGCGGACCGGCCGGGGAACTGCACGGCGAGGAAACCGGCGAGCGCGCGGTCGGCCAGGGCGCCGAGCACCACGCCATGGCCCTCCGCCGGTCCGGCCAGCATCTCCGACAGCTCGGCCTCGGTGAGCGGGTGCATGAGGGGGCCGCAGGCCTGCCGCTGCAGCGCCAGGACGGCGCCCAGCGCGTCCGGCGGCAGAAGGGCGAAGCGCAGGCCGGTCATCGCCCGCCCTCCGTCCGCGCGTGTGGCGCACGCCCGGTGCGGTGCGGTGCGGCCCGCCGCCACGTCAGCAGGGCGAAGAGCAGCAGGCTGCCGGCCAGCAGTCCGCCGATCATCCCCACCCCCTCCGGTCCGGCGCCCAGCGGGACGGCGGCGGCCAGCGTGCCGAACAGCAGCGGTCCGGCGGCCTGCCCGAGCTTGCGGGTGTTGACGTGCAGGGCCAGCACGGAATCGCGCCTCCGCGCCTCGCGCGCCGCCAGAAGCTCGGCATGATGGACCTGGGCGGACAGCCCGAAGCTCTCCGCGAGCCCGATCAGGAACACCGTGGCGAAGGCCGTCCACAGCGACGCCTGGAGGCCGAACAGGGCCAGCGCCCCGGCGATCATCGCCGCGGACAGCAACGTCACCCCCGGGATCGGCAGGCGACGCGCTGCCATCCGGGTCAGCAGCGGCCCGGCCAGCACGACGCACAGGCCGTGCAGCAGGTAGGCGCGGCCCACCGTCGCCGACGACAGGCCGAGGTCCGCGATGAACAGCGGCAGATAGAAGGGCAGGAACATCGCCGCCACCGCGGTGGGCAGGGAGATCAGCGCCAGGAACAGCGGCACCTTGATGCGCCGGTGCCGGGGGTGGGCCATCCCGCACGGGGTGGGAACCGCCGCCGGCACGCAATGCACGCCCGGCGGGACGGTTCCGGGCAGGCGGGGAACGCCGAACGCGGTGTAAAGCAGCCCGGCGACCGGGATCACCGCCCCCCCGGCGAACACCGTCACCGGCCCGTAGGTGGTGGAGAGCAGGGCACCCGACACGGCCCCGCAATTCACGCCGGCGTACATGCCGGCGAACAGTCCGGATTGCAGAGCGGACGTGTCGGAAACCCCGCGCAGCCGCCCGATCAGGGCGTTCGCGGCGATCAGCCCGACCATGCTGCCGGCGCCGCTCAGCCCGCGGGCCAGCACGAACAGCATTGGGTCGGCGACCACCGCCGCCACAGCGGCCAGCGCCATCCCCGCCGACGCCGTCGCAAAGCCGGCCAGCGAGACCGCCCGCCAGCCGAACCGGCCGGTCAGCCGTCCGGCGGCCAGCGCTGCGGCGACCCCGCAGAGCATTTCCGCGGTCAGCGGCGCCGCGGCCATCTGGGACGGCGAGAGCAGGGGAAAGGGGGCCCCGCCGAAGCTGGTCATCAGCAGCGGGACGAAGGACACCGGCAAGAAGGCGCCGAAATACATCAGAAAGGCCGAGAAGCGGATGGAGCCGGCGAAATCGCCGCTCGCGCCCGGCATGGGCCTGCCCGGTTCGGCCCTGCCGGTCTGGGAGCGACCGTCGCCCGAGCGGCGGGCCATCCGCGTCCTCCCGCCGAGAACGCGGTCCATCTCGAACATGAACAGCAGCGAGGTGACGAGGATGGTCGCCATGTCCAGCCCGAACTCGGTCAGCTGCGCGGCCACCCGGTCGCCATCCACCACGGCCACCAGCTCACGGGCCTCGCCGCCGCGGTCCTGGGCGAGCGGCCAGCGCAGCGTCACGTCCGGCATGTCCGACAGGAAGGGGACGCCGCTCACGATGTGGCGGGCGTCGTGGCTCGGCGGGGTGGCGCCGGGGAGGGCCAGCTCGATGGATTGCAGGGTCGGCATGCTGGCGCGGATGCGCTCGAAATAGCCGTCGACCCCGGCCAGCGACCCGTAGTCGAGCCCACGGCGGACCACCGACTCGACGTCGTTGCGGATCATCCGGGCGACGATCTGGGTCGCCTGTTCGGCGGCCTCCAGATGGGCGGTGGAGATCAGCGTGTAGCATTCCGCCGCCGCCGCGGTCTGGGCGGCCAGCATCGCGCCGAGCGCCAGCAGCCGGCGCAGGCGCTCCAGTCGGACCCGGCGCCCTTCCGGCGCACGGCGCAGGCCGAAGGCCATCACCAGACCGGTCAGGCCGAGAAAGCCGACCGTCCCCAGCCCCGTCCACAGCAGCTGCGGCAGGGTGCGGTCGCGGAACTCCTCGACCCGGTCGTCGACCCGGGCGCTGTCGGACTGGATGATCAGGAAGCCGGCGGGGGCGTCCGCTTTCCGGTCGTCCCGCTCCGCCTCGCCGGGGTTGCGGATCGGCAGATAGAGGACGTAGGTGCCGTTGTCGGCATCGTGCCGGAACCAGAGGGTGCGCCGCTCCAGCTCGGCGCGGGCGCGGCGCAGGGTGGCCTCCGGCATCGGCTCCACGGGCCGCCCCCGGGCGGTGGCGACGACGCGCCCGTCCGCCACCGCCACCCCGATCCCCCGCGCCCAGGGCAGGTTGGCGGCGAGCTGGTCGAGGATCGCCTCCAGCCCGTAGAAGTCGTCGAGCGGCTTGCCGTAGCCCAGCGCGTCCTGGACGTTCTCGACGGTCTTGCCGCCGACCACCGCGAAGGCGGCCATCAGCGCGCCCGCGTAGTTCTGGCGGAAGGAGCCGAGATTGATGCTCAGGCTGAAGGCCAGAGTCACCCCGACCAGGAGCACCGACACCAGGAAGGCGCGGAGCGGGCCGGAGCGGCCTTGCGCGGCACCGGACGAGGCCATGGCTTAGAGCACTCCGTGCAGTGAATCCGCCGCCAGCAGCGCCGGAAAGGGGATGCGGTAGCCGATGGCCGCCGCCGTCGCGGCGTTCCAGGCGATGGAGGGCGTGTCGAAATAGACCTGCGGCAGGTGGCGCAGCGGCTCGCCGGTCATGACGCGGGCGAGGGTGGCGGCGCCGAAATGGCCGATGCCCGCCATGTCGGCGCGGGCGATGCTCATCAGCGCGCCGCGCTCCACCTCCTCGGGGCCGAGCTGCGAGAAGGTCGGGACGCGCCGTTTCAGGAAGGGCCGGACCAGTTGGGAGAAGCGGTCCAGCGGCCAGCGCCCGTAGGTGATGTAGACGGCCTCCGCCTCGCGCGACAGCGCCTCCCAGGCGTCGGTCAGCTCGACTTCGTAGCGGTACTGGTCGAGATGGTCGATCGGCGCGCGGACGTGCCGCCGCACCAGCGCGAAGCCGAGCCGTTCGGCCGACGCCTCTATGTCGGGCAGCGAGGCGATGGCCCGCCCCGTCGGGCTGTCGTCGTAGGCGATGCCCAGACGCTGGAATCGGAAGGTCCTGTGGAAGATGGACAGCTGGCGCTGGAACCGCCGCGGGTCGAGATGCGCCCACACATGGTCGCGCCCGGTGTCGGTTTCCGACTCGACGATCCCGGCGGCGATCGGGTTGGTGCAGGAGAAGGCGAGGACCGGCACCCGGTGGGCGTCGGTCGCCAGGGCGACGCCGGCGACCGTGCCCATGACGATCATCAGGTCGATGTCGCCCGGGTCCTGCAGACGCCGCACCAGCGCGGCGGCGCCCTCGGCCGTCAGGTTGGTGGCGTGGGCGTCGGGGACGAAGTCGAGAACCGGGCTGCCGGCGCGGGCGGACAGCCAGGACCACAGGCCGGCGGTGTCGGTCTGCCCCGGCCGGTAGGGCAGGCCTGTCAGCGGGCCGGTCCAGCCCATCCGCTCCAGCTCGCCCAGGATGGCGGCGAGCGTCGCGGCGTAATTGCCGTAGGGCATGGATTCGGCGTAGCCGATCCGCCAGCGCCGCGGAACCTCCCGGACCGACGGCAGCGGGCGGGGGGCGGCCAGGGCCTGGGACGGCGGGCAAAGGGCGGCGAGGCCGGCGGCTCCAGCGCTGATGACCCTAGCGCTGATCGCTCCGGTGCTGATGGCCCCGGCCAACCAGTCGCGGCGGGTCATCGTCGCGGCTCCGGGCGCGTCCGCCGGGGTTCGGCGGTGGGAGGCTGGGACCGGTTTGCTCATTCCGTCTGGTCCTCCCTCGCGGCGTTCGATCGGTAGCGGCGGACGACCCGCGGTCCGAGAAGCGGGACCGCGCTGGGGCGCAGCCCGGACCGCGCCGCGAGGGTTTCCGCGGTGATCCGGTGATCACCCTGCCGCCCGATCAGGACCGCCTCGTCGCCCGGCTGGACGTCGGGGATGTCCGTCACGTCGGCCAGAAGGCTGCTCATGAAGGCGCGCCCCAGGACCGGCGCCGGGCGCCCCCGGATCAGCAGGACCCCGCCAGCCAGCCGGTGCAGGTGGTGGCCGTCGGCGAAGCCGAAGGGCAGGACCGCCACCGGCGTGCGCCGGGGCGCCGCGCCGGCGGCGGCGTAATCGGCGACGTCACCCGGTTCCAGGGCCGTCACGCGGGAGACGCGGGCCTTCACACTCATCACCGGGGCCAGGGGCAGGGGCGGGTCCCCGTCGGCCATGCGGATGCCGAACAGGGCCGCACCACAGCGCACCGCCGTGCAGCCGATGCGCGCCGCGGCCCCGGTCAGCAGAGGCCGGTCGAGGGCCGGGCTGCTGAGCGCATGGACCAGCGCCGGCAGCCGTCCGGCGGCCCGCGCCGCCTCGACCGCCTCGCCGAACCGTTCCAGCTCCGCCAGCCCGCCGTCCTCATAGGGGCCGTAGGCGCCGGACAGGTGGGTGTAGAGCCCCTCGAGCCGCAGCGCCGGCGCGGCGGCGACCGCGGCCAGCAGGTCGGTCAGCTCCGCCCGCGGCACCCCGAAACCGGCGAAGCCGGTGTTCACCCGGACATGCACCTCCACCGTCCGCCCGGCGCGGTTGGCGGCGGTGGCGAGCGCCCGCGCCTCCGCCGCGCTGGTGACGGTGGCGCCCAGCCGGTGCAGGGCGGGCAGCCGGAGCTGGCTGGGCAACGGCGGGTCGATCACCAGGATGGGGGCGGTGATCCCGGCCCGCCGCAGGGTGATTCCCTCGCCCATGTCGGCGACCACCAGCCCGTCGATCCCGAACCGCTGAAGCGCCCGGCCGACCGGCCCGGCGCCGTGGCCATAGGCGTCCGCCTTGACCACGCCGAAGACCGCTTGGCCGGGAAGGCCGTGGCGCAGCCGTTCCAGGTTCCGGCCGAGGGCGTGCAGATCGATGTCCGCCCAGGCGGTGGTGCTGCCCCGCCGGCCCGTCCGCGTTCCCGTCATGCAAGGAACTTCGCGCTGATGTCGGTCGAGGATTCCCGGCCGATCTTGTCGAAGTGCTGGTCCAGGAACTCCTCGGCCTTGTGGCGGCCCGTTTCGAACATGTAGGTCAGGAAGTCCCAGTCGGCGTTCAGCTTGCTGGTGACGCCCAGCTTCTCCACCACCTCTTCGGCATCGACGGTGTGGATGTGCATCTTCTTGTGCTTGTCCGGGCTCAGCTCGCCGGAATCGATCAGCTTCGAGACGAAATCGACGACGCGCAGTTCGCGCATCATGCTGGAGTTGAAGCTGAGCGTGTTGACGCGGTCCATGATCTCGCGGGCGGTGCGCGGCGGCACCGGCACGCGGACCGGGTTGATCTGGACGATCAGGATGTCGCGGCTGTCGCACTGGTCGATCAGCGGGAACAGCGGCGGGTTGCCGGAATAGCCGCCGTCCCAGTAGAAGGCGTTGCCGACCTGTACCGCCTGGAACAGGAAGGGCAGGCAGGCCGAGGCGAGCACCGCGTCCACCGAGATGTCCTTCGGGCCGAACACCTTCAGCCGGCCGGCGCAGACGTCGGTCGCCGCGATGAAGGTCTTGCAGGCCGGCGCCTTGCGCAGCCGCTTGAAGTCCACCACGTCCGACAGCACGTCGCGCAGCGGGTTCATGTTCATGGGGTTCAGCTCGTACGGCGACATCATGCGCGACAGCGCGTCGAACATCTGCCAGAGCGGGGAGAAGTCCATGTTCCCCTTGCTGAACATCTTGTCGAGCGGGGTCGGCTGGAGCGGTCCCTTCTTCGCCTCGTCGGAGATGCGGCGCCAGAACTCGCGCAGCTTGCTCCGCGCCCCCTCGGGACCACCGATGGTCAGGCCATAGGCGGTGACGGCGCAGTTCATCGCGCCGGCGCTGGTGCCGACGATACCGTCGATGGTCAGGCGCCCGTCCTCCAGGATGCGGTCGAGCACGCCCCAGGTGAAGGAGCCGTGGGCGCCGCCCCCCTGGAGCGCGAGGTTGATCGGCTTGGCGCTCTTCCGGTTGGCGGGCTGGACGGCGGGGGCGGGCATGGTCTGGTCGGGCATGGATGACTCCGGTCGTTGGCGTCCCGGTGGCGGTCGCCAGGGTTGGGAATGGTCGTGGGATCGGTCGCGCTCAGGCGTGCGGCGTGCGTCGCAGGGCGTGCGGCGCGGCGGTTCAGGGCGCCGGTTTCATCGTCTTGGGGGGCCGCGTTCTGGTCAGCACACCGTGCTTGGTGGCGCGCCGCGCCTGGGCGGTGTCGGGCGGTGGTTTCGCCAGCAGGTCGCGGTGGTCGGGAACGGCGCTGCGCAGATAGCTGCGGATCTGCTGGATCCACTTGCGCGCCAGCTCTTCGGAAATGGACAGCTCCGCCGCGATGTCCGCGTAGGGCTGCTCCTCGATGAAGCGCATGCGGGCGGCTTGGCGCATCCGTTCGTCCCGGATGCCATCAAGCGATTCCAGGACCTTGACCAGCAGCGCGCGGTCGGCGTTGGTGCGTTCCGGGTCCATGGCGTCCCGTCCGCTGGACACGTCGGCGATGGAGGCGATCTCGACGAGGGAGCCGACCAGAACGGGATGGCGCTGGTGGGCGCGGTGCCGGTCGATGAAATGGTTGATGGCGGTGCGCCGCAGCCAGGTGCGCGTCTTGATGATGGAACGCGCGTAGAGGGGAAGGGATTCCGACAGGTTGATGCAGAGCCCGCTCAGACAGTCGTGTATCTCCTGCCTGTTTCCTTTGCACAACCTGTGATATGTCCAGAACAGGTCGGTGTAATGGCGGCACCAGAAGACCCAGAAGGCGGTCTGATCGCCGGTCGCGATGCGTTCCAGAAGGCCGGAATCGTCCAGCTGGTGGAGGTCCTCGCCGCTGCGGGAGAGGAGCCGCGGCGATCCGGCCATGGATAGGGAAGGCCAGGGGCGTTTCGTTTCCCGCCGACGATCCGACGCCGTTCCGGTGGGGATATCCCCCAAAGGTTGCGCTCTTTGTTGCATATCACGTCCCTTGCGCGTTTTGCTCAAGGGACGCTCGCCAAGTTCTACGTGTGAACGAACTGGATATACTTTTTTTCGAAATACCTATGTATTTCGGACTGTCTTATCTAAAAAACGGCCTATATCGCCACAACCGCACTATGTCCTGATAATCAAGGCATGGCTATACGCGCGCGTCCGGGCACCTCGCGTCTATCGGTTGGCATCAAAGGAAGGGACGGCGGCTAGTAACGCCGCGGAGGATCAGCCCGTTCGGAAGAACAAGGGTGAAGATCTATTAACCAAGAATACAGGATCTTCGGCCCCGATGGCGAAGAGTGTTTCCGGATTTCTACAATTCAGGAAAGGTGCGCTGCCGTGCGCGGAGCCATTCGAAACCTGTGTCGAATGGCAGGAGTGGAGGGGCTCGAACCCCCAACCCCCGGTTTTGGAGACCGGTGCTCTACCAATTGAGCTACACTCCTGTCGCCGCCTTGCAGCGGGAAGCCGCTTGTAGGCGATTTCGGGGCGGGGCACCAGAAGAAAATCACCGCGGCCGCGTTTGAAACGCGCTTTCACATCAAGGCCAAGGGGGCGGGGTGGCGGAGCGGGCGGGCCCGGCCGTCAGCGGTCTCCGCTCGCGCAATTTGGAAAGAAAAAATTCACCAAGAAACGTTACGATTTGTCGGAAAGTGAGTAAAGAGCGTGCCGGAACAGCAGGTTTCATCCATATTTTAAAATACAGATGTCAATTTTAAAAAACAACGCCGCGACAGCATTGCTTGTTCCGGGACGCCGGGCGGTTGGCGACGGGGGCGGCGAGGATCTCGCCGCCGGCCGTTTCAGCGATGGGCGGCGCTTGCGCGTTCAATCCGGTATCGACACGACCCCGCCCGGGTTGTCGGTGACCGCGACGGTTTCGAAATACTCGATCTCCGGATCGGTGCCGTAGCGCGTCCGGATGCCGTCGAGCCAGGGCCCCTGGTAAAAGCGCTCGGCGTCCTCCCGCTTTTCCCACTGGTAGACGCCTCCGGCGGTGCCGGTCCCGCTCCAGATGAACTGCTTGCGGATCAGGCCGGGCACATCGCCGAAACCCGGCGCGATCAACAGGAAATGCGCCCGGCATTCCTCCCGTCCGATTGCGGCGGGCAGGCGGTAGCGGACGATGGCGGTGATCATGGGAACCCTCCGTGGCGTAATTCTCTACTTCATAGGTTGACATTATAGAGCGAAACCGTTGAATATAGTCCATGAAATTCATGTATTCACAATCATTAGAAGTGAATACGCCTTGATCGAAGGACGACGACCATGAGCACGCATCGGAACGGTTCGGGAATTTCGACGCTGGCGCCCTCGCGGCGCGGGCTGCTGAAGCTGGCGGCGGCAAGCGCGGTGGCGCTGCCCTTCGCGGGCGTGGCGTCCCGGCTGGTCGCCGCCCCGACGCCGGCCGCGCTGAAGCCGCTGAAGCTCGCCTGGAACACCGGCGCGGTGTGCGGTGCTCCGGTCGCCGTGGCCAAGCACAACGGCTTTTTCGAGAAGCACGGGCTGGATGTGGAGTTCGTCAACTTCGCCGGCACGACGGAGCAGCTTCTGGAGGCGCTCGCCACCGGCAAGGCGGACATCGGCCACGGCATGGCGTTGCGCTGGCTGAAGCCGTTGGAGCAGGGCTTCGACGTGCGCATCATCGCGGGCGTGCACGGCGGCTGCATGCGCCTGCTGGCCGCCAAGAACGGCGGCATCACCAGCCTTGCCGGGCTGAAGGGCAAGACGGTGGCGATCAGCGACCTGTCCAGCCCGGCCAAGCACCTGTTCTCCATCCAGCTCGCCAAGCAGGGGATCGACCCGAACAAGGACGTGGAATGGCGCGTCTTCCCCGGCGACCTGCTGGCCATCGCGGTCGACAAGGGCGAGGCGCAGGCCGTCGCCCACTGGGACCCGGTGACCTACAACTTCCTGAAGTCCGGCACTCTGGTCGAGATTTCCACCAACCTGTCGGGCGAATTCGCCAACCGCGTCTGCTGTGTCCTCGGCGCGCGCGGCAGCCTGCTGCGCGAGGACAAGGCCGCCGCCGCCGCGGTGACCCGCGCCGTGTTCGAGGCGCAGCACTACGCCGCCGCCAACCCGGTCGAGGCCGCCAAGGTTTACCAGCAATATTCGCCCAAGAGCAGCATCGAGGACCTCGCCGCCCAGCTTTCCAGCCAGACGCACGACCACAACCCGGTGGGCGCCGACATCAAGCGCGAGATCGCGCTCTACGCGGAGGAGCTGAAGAGCGTCCAGGTCTTCAAGCAAAGCACGGACACGGCGAAGTTCGCCGACCGCGTCTACGCCGACGTGCTGGGCTGAGATGAGCAGCCTCGATGACGCCGCGGTGCTGACGGGGGAGCGCAACCGTTCCCCCACGGCCCCGCGCCTCTGGCTGGGCGGGCTGGCGGCCAGCGCCGCCTGGCTGGCCGCCGCCGCCCTGACCGCCCTGTGGCCGGAAGGCGAGGAATGGGTGCGCACCGGCGAGTTCGCCAGCCTGCTCGCGGTCGTCGCCGGTGCGCTGGCCTTCGCCGTGCCGTTGCTGCGCCTGTTCGGCGCGGCGGGGGAACGGCTTCGCGCCGCCGCCCCCTGGCTGGTCGTGCTGGCGCTCGGCGTGATCGGCTGGGAGCTGGTCACCGCCAAGCTCGACCTGCTGCCGCGCCCCTTCTTCGCGCCGCCGCAGGCGCTGCTGGAGGTGTATCTGGACGAGTGGCCCCGGCTGCTGGAATGCACCGTGGCGTCGCTGCAACTGCTGCTGCTCGGCTACGGGATCGGCGCCTTCGTCGGCTTCGTGACGGGGGTGTCCATCGGCTGGTCGCGGGCGGTGGGCTATTGGGTGCATCCGGTGCTGCGGCTGATCGGGCCGCTGCCGGCCACGGCGTGGCTGCCCATCGCTTTCTTCGCCTTCCCGTCGAGCTGGAGCGCCAGCGTCTTCCTGATCGCGTTGGCGACCGGCGTGCCGGTGACCATCCTGACCTGGTCGGGCGTGGCCGGCGTCAACCCGGCCTATTACGACATCGCCCGCACGCTGGGCGCGTCCTCGCGCTTCCTGGTTCTGAAGGTGGCGGTGCCGGCGGCGATGCCGCACGTCTTCGTCGGCCTGTTCATGGGGCTCGGCGCCTCCTTCGCGGTGCTGGTGGTGGCGGAGATGATGGGGGTCAAGGCCGGGCTCGGCTGGTACCTGCAATGGGCGCAGGGCTGGGCGGCCTACGCCAACATGTACGCGGCGCTGCTGGTGATGGCGCTGGTGTGCTCCAGCCTCGTCACGCTGCTGTTCAAGGCGCGTGACCGGCTGCTCGCCTGGCAGAAGGGATTGCTGAAATGGTAGCGCTGGAACAGGAGTTGCCGGCCGGTCTGGACCTTGAGGTTCACGGGGTCAGCCACGCTTTCGACCTGCACGGCGCGCCGCTGCCCGTGCTGGACGCGGTCGGCCTGCGCGCCAAGCCGGGCGAGTTCGTGGCGCTGCTTGGCCCGTCGGGCTGCGGCAAGTCCACGCTGCTGCGGCTGGTCGCCGGGCTGGAGCCGCCGCGCGAGGGCCGGATCCTGGCCGACGGGCGGCCGATCACCGGGCCGCACCCGTCGCGGGTGGTGGTCTTCCAGGACCCGACGCTCTACCCCTGGCGCACCGTCTGGGACAATGTGGCGCTGGGGCTGGAGGCGCAGGGCGTGCTGCGCCAGCGGCGCAACCGGGTGGACGAGGCGTTGCGGCTGGTCGGGCTGGACGGCTTCGCCAAGGCCTACCCACACCAGCTCTCGGGCGGCATGGCGCAGCGCGCGGCGCTGGCCCGCGCGCTGGTCAACGACCCGCGCCTGCTGGTGCTGGACGAGCCGCTGGGCAAGCTCGACAGCCTGACCCGCATCCAGATGCAGGGCGAGATCGTCGCGCTGTGGCGGCGCGCCGGCTTCACCACCCTGCTGGTGACCCACGACGTGGAGGAGGCTCTGCTGATGGCCACCCGCGTCATCGTGTTCAGCGAGCGCCCGGCCCGCATCAAGGCGGAAATCGTCGTGGACCGCCCCTATCCCCGCCACCGCGACGACCCGGTGCTGGTGGAGTTGCGCCACAAGGCGCTGGAACTGCTGGGCCTTGCTGGGAGCTGGTAGGGGGGCGTGTTGCCCCCTCCCTAACCCTCCCCCGCTGGCGCAGGGGAGGGGACTAATCTCCCTCCCCTGCGTGAGCGGGGGAGGGCCGGGGTGGGGGCAACCTTGACGGAACTCGCGCTCAGGAGTGGCGGAGGAGCGTGCGCTCGACGGCGTTCGCCCCCCAGACCGACAGCGGGATCAGCACCGCCGCCGCGACCAGCAGACCGACGGTCAGGTTGCTGCCGAGAACCCAACTGGCGGCGCGATGGAACGTCTGCCAGGACGGGTCGGCGCGGCACGCCTCCACCCAGGCCAGATCGAGGCCCAGACGTTCCAGCCCATAGCCGACGTTGAACCAGGCCAGCGGCTCGCCATGGCGGGTCCAATGCGGCCATTGCGCCATGACGCTCCACAGCAGCAACGTGGACAGCGTGCCAATGGACAGGGTGGTCAGGCCGAAGCTCACGGCGGGGGCGATGCGGGACATCGGGGCGCGCATGGGTCGCTCATATAAAATCTACTTGCATAGTATAGTTTGCGGCTTTTCTATGCGACTCAAAACTGTTTTTTGCAGAATTCCACATGTTTGGGGTCGGGCGTACCGTCAGCGCTCTTTTCTAGAGAATGCGAGTCATTCGCATTTCTATGGACGCTCCGCCGTGTTTCCGCGATGATGACCAGCGAGCGTGACGCGGGAGCCGGGTCGGTCCTCCCGCTTGCCGCCGGAGCAACCCCGGCGCCGCGCGGCGGACCGTCCTGAACGCTTGGGTGATTCCTTTGATGACCACTCTCCCTTCCCGGCTCAGGTTCGGGCCGGACGGGCTGCGCCGCCTGGACGTGGCGTCCCGCAGCCTTGCCGGGATCGTCGGCGGCTACGCGCTGGCGGCGGTGGCGGCGATGTTCCTGGCCCTGGCGCTTCCGATGCCGCGGGCGGAGGCGGTCTACACCGCCACCATGATGTCCTTCGCCATCCACGCCGGGGCCTTCGTCTGGGCCTTCTCCGTCCGGACGCGGCGGGTGTGGCCCGGCCTGCTGGGGCCGACGCTGCTGCTGGGCGGCGGAACCTGGCTGCTGCACGGCCTGCAATCGGGGGCGCCGTCATGAAGGACGGGTTCCGCCAGTCCATGGCGTGGCTGCACAGCTGGTCGGGGCTTCTGCTCGGCTGGCTGCTGTTCGCCGTCTTCCTGACCGGCACCATCGCCTATTTCCGGCAGGAGGTGACGGTCTGGATGCAGCCGGAACTTCACGGTTCCATCCCCGATGCCGGGACCGCCGAGCGGGCGGTCGAGCGCATGAGCCAACTCGCTCCCGACGCGGCGCAGTGGACCATCGCGCTGCCCGGCGAGCGGTCGCCCGCGGTGTCGGTCTCCTGGCGGCCGGCGGACGCCAAGCCGAACGACCGCGCGGCGCTGAAGCGCGCCACGCTCGACGCCGGGACCGGCGCGGTGTTGGAGCCGCGCGAGACGGCGGGCGGCAACTTCCTCTACCGCTTCCATTTCGAGCTGTACGGGATGCCGCGCGAGATCGCCCGTTGGATCGTCGGGATCGCCACCATGGCGATGCTGGTCGCCATCGTCAGTGGGATCATCACCCACCGCCGCATCTTCAAGGACCTCTTCACCTTCCGGCCGGAGAAGGCGGCGCTGCGCTCCTGGATGGACGGGCATGTGGCGGCGGCGGTGCTGGCGCTGCCCTTCCACCTGATGATCACCTATTCCGGCCTGCTGCTGTTCATGACGATGCTGATGCCCTGGGCGGTCGATCTCGCCTATGATGGCAACCGCCAAGCCTACTTCGCCGAAAGCGGCTTCCGCCGCGCGCCGCCCCCGCCGCGTCCGGCGCCGCAGGCCGCCCCACTGACTCCGGTGGCGCCGCTGCTCGCCGAGGCGGACCGGCGCTGGGCCGACCGCGGCGGCGTGGGAAGCCTGACCGTCACCAACCCCGGTCGCGCCAACGCCACCATCGAGCTGCGGCCGGCGGAGTCCGACTCCATCGGGCGCGGCGCCGCGACGGAACGCCTGCTGTTCGACGGGGTGACCGGGCGGGCGCAGGAGGTCCCGGCAGCGGACCCGCAGCCGGCGGCCATGGCGACCGGCAATTACCTGATGGGACTGCATCTGGCGCGCTTCGCCGGGCCGGGCATGCGTTGGCTGTTCTTCGTCTCCGGCGTCGCCGGGACGGTGATGGTGGGCAGCGGACTGATCTTCTGGGTGGTCAAGCGGCGGTCGCAGCGCGGCCGGGCGGACACTTGGGGGAACGGTCCCGAGCCGTTCGGGCACCGGCTGGCCGACCGGCTGAACATCGGCGTGGTGGCAGGCCTGCCGCTGGCCGTCGCCGCCTACTTCTGGGCCAACCGCCTGCTGCCGGCGGGGCTGGGGGAGCGCGCGGGCTGGGAGATCGAGGTGTTCTTCCTGGCCTGGGCCGCCGCCCTGCTGCACGCCCCGCTGCGCCCGTCGCGGCGGGGCTGGGCGGAGCAGCTGTGGGCCGGCGCGGCGCTGTTCGCCCTGCTGCCCGTGCTGAACCTCGCCACCGCCCCCGGCCATCTGGGCAACAGCCTGCCGGCGGGGAACTGGCTGCTGGCCGGCTTCGACCTGACGGCGCTGGCGGTCGGTCTGCTGCTGGGCTTCGCCGCGCGCAAGGTCGGGCGGAACGCCTTCGCCGGCAAGACGGTGCCGGCCCCCGTCCTGCCCGCCGGGGCGGTCGTCGAGGAACCGACATGATCCTGTCGTCGCTGTGCGTCGCCTACGCGGGGCTGCTCGCCCTGGCGCTCGCCATGGACCGCCATCACGAGCAGGTCTTCGCCCGGCGTCCCTCCGCACGGACCAGCCGCCTGCTGGGGTGGGCGGGATGGCTGGGGCTCACGCTGTCGCTGCCGCCCACGGTGACGGCATGGGGGTGGGCGATTGGGATTCCGGCTTGGCTGGGGCTGCTGACGGTGGCCGCTGCGGCGCTGGTCCTGCTGCTGCCCCACGCGCCGCGGGCGGCGTTGCGGCTCGGTCCTGCGGCGCTGCTCTGCGCTCCGTTCCCTGCGCTTCTAGGGTGAGGACGCGGTTTTTCCGCAACGCCGCCTTGCGTCCGGCGCCTGTGCATGAAGCCGAGGAAATGTTTCACCATTATGAATTTATGGATATTCTGCGCAACCATGGAATGCCCCCGGCCGTGTGGGCGGACCGCGGCTGACGCAGGAGAACGGGCAATGACCGGACGGACCTCTCCCATCGCATCGGCGGTGCCCGGGCGCATCCGCGTCCGCCACCCGCTGCTGCGCCGGACCGACCGTTTCCAGGAGGCGCTGGGCCGCCTGGAGTCCCTGGATGCCGTCCGGGTGACCGAGAGCAACCCGGCGGTGGGCAGCGTCCTGCTGAGCTACGACCCTGCCGTGTTGACGCCGGATGACGCCCGGTCCCGGGTGGAGGCGCTGCTGTCGGCAGTTCTGCACCCCGCTGAGGCCGTACCGCCGCCGGACGCCCCGGCCCCCGTCGCGGACAGCAAGCCGGCCGCTCCGGAGCTGAAATGGCGGATCAACCGCGCAGCCAAGATCGGGATGATGGGCAGCATGGCGGCGACCCTGGCGGCACTGGGGGTGGGCAAGCGCGTCCACGCCGGATTCGGCACGCTGTTCGTCGCCTTCATGCTCGTCCACATGACCGTGCAGCGCAAACGCCTCTTCCAATGACTGTCCGCCTCCAATGACCGATCGAAAACCGAGCATGCCCGATGAATTCCTGAGCCGGCTGGCCGCCGCCCTGACCATCGCGCACCACATTCCGGGCCGGGTGCGGCTGAAGCTCGACGGCGCTGCGGAGCGCGGTCTGGCGGCGCTGGCCGACGACGCCAGGGCGCTGCACCGGGCGCTCACCGGGGCGGAGGGCATCCGCTCCGTCGCGCTGAACCCGCTCGCCCGCTCCTGCACCATCGAATACGACCCCGCGGTGATCCCGCCCTCGGCGTGGCCGGATCTGCTGCGCGGGGAAGCCAGCGCGGCGGCCGGGACGCTGCTGCGCATCGCCACCGCCGGCCTTGCGGGCGGTGCGCCGGAAAGGAGACCATGATGCTGCCGCTTCTGACATTCGCGTCCGGCGTGATCGCCGGGGCCATCGGCGTCCGGATGATGAAATCCGCCAAGACCAAGGCCGATCCCAAGATCGCCGACCTCACGTCGGTCGATGTGAAGGCCGCCGCCCGCGAGGGCGCCGGCAAGGCCCAGACCGCGGTGCGCGAGGCCGCGGTCACCGGCCTGCTGGCCATCGAGCGGACCTCCGCCGGTCTGCGCTCCCGCCTCGCCACGCCGGTGGACGCGGCGGCGGCGCCGGTCGAGGAAGCCCCGGTGGATGCGGCGCCCGCCGAGGCGGAGCCCGCAAAGGACGATGTGGCGGAGCCGGCAAAGTCTGAGGCGCCGCCGTCCGCCGCACCGGGGGCCGCGTGAAGCGCGCGAAGCGGCGCGGCAAGGCGCCGGGCTCCGGCACGCTCGCCGCCGACTTCACGCGCGGCATGGTGGCGACCGGCCTGCTGACCGCCGTCCAGGACCGCTGGGTGACGGGCGCCGAGGCCCCCGCGCCGCGCACCATCCTGCGCCACGGCCTGCAGGGCGGTGCGGCGCTGGCCGCCGCCAGCGTCGCCGCCGACGCCCTGCGCAACCGCGACTACGCGCGCCTCGCCTTGGCGGTCACCGCCGGGGCGGCGGGCGTGGTCATGATCGAACATCTGCTGAATCCGGCGGACGATCCGCCGCAAGAACGGCCGAAACACGAGGACCCCCATGGCTAAGAAGACCAAGAAGGCGTTGAAGAAGCTGAAGAAGCAGCAGCGCCAGTACGAAGCCGCCATGGCCGCCGGCGGCGCCCCCATTGGAGGTGGCATGGGCGCCAACGCGGCGCGGGGGCAGGGGCTTCTCAGCGGGCTGACCGGCCTGCTGCCGTCGCGCCGGTCCGAACAGTTCCTGGTCGGGCTCCTGGTCGGGGCGGCCGCCGCCTATGTGCTGTCCGACGAGGAACTGCGCGGCAAGATCGTGAAGTCCGGCCTGAAGCTGTACGGCAACCTCGCCGGCGGCCTTGCCGAGATGAAGGAGCAGATGGCCGACCTCCAGGCCGAGCTGGAGGCGGAACAGGCCGGAGCGTTATGAGCGGCCTGCCCTGGTTCCTGCGGCTGGAGCCGGTCCATCGGGTTCCGGGGCGCATCCGGCTGCGCTACGCCTGCCGTCCCGGCACTCCCGACGACGCGGCGACCCTGCACCGGGTGGTGGAGGCGGTCGCCGGGGTGACGTCGGTCCGGGCGAGCCGCGCCGCGCGGTCGCTGGCCGTCCGCTACGATCCGGCGGTGACCGACGCCACGGCGCTGTGCCTCGCGCTGGCCGCCCTGCCGATTCCGGAACCGGCGCCGCCCGCCACGGCGGCGGAGGGCGGGGACAATCACGGTGCGACGCTGGTCCGCAGCCTCGCCACGCTGGCCGGCGGTTTCCTTCTGCCCATGCCGCTGCGCCTGCCGCTGTCGCTGGCCGTCGCCCTGCCGATGCTGCGCGAGGGCATGGCGATCTACGGGCGGGAGGGCGTCAACTCGCACGTGCTGGAAGCGGCGGCGGTGGCGATCTCCCTGGCGCGACGGGATTTCACCGCGGCCAACACCACCGTCTTCATGCTGGCGCTCGGCGAGTATATGGAGGACTCCATCGCCCGCCGGTCGGACGCGCTGCTGAAGCGGCTGCTGCGCCCGTCGAGCGATCAGGTGTGGCTGCTGCGCGACGGCGTGGAAATCCAGGTGCCCGCCGACACCGTCCTGGTCGGCGACAGCGTGGTCATCGGCGCCGGGACGGTGATCCCGGTGGACGGTACGGTGCTGAGCGGAGAGGCGACCGTCAACGAGGCCGCCATGACCGGCGAGAGCGCCCCGGTGGTCAAGCAGCGCGGCTCCACCGTCCTGTCCGGCACGCTGATGGAGGAGGGACGGCTGGTCGTCTACGCCGAGCATGTCGGCAGCCACACCGCCGCCGCCCGCATCGCCGATTACGTCGAACAGTCGCTGACCGCCAAGAGCGAAGCGCAGCTCGACGCGGCGCGGCTGGCCGACCGGCTGGTTCCCACGGTGCTGAAGCTGGCCGGCGGCTCCTTCCTGATGACCGGCGACTGGCGCAGCGCGGCGTCGGTGCTGCAGGCCGACTACTCCTGCGCGCTGAAGCTGGCGACCCCGGTGGCCTTCAAGTCGGCCATGTATGGCGCGGGGCAGGCGGGCATCCTGATCAAGGGCGCCAACGCCCTGGAACGGCTGGCCCAGGCCGACACGGTGATCTTCGACAAGACCGGCACGCTGACCACCGGCGACCTGCAGGTGACCGATTCCATCGCCTTCGACCCGACCTTCAGCCCCGACGACCTGATCTGCCTCGCCGCCTCGGTGGAGGAGCATTACTTCCACCCGCTGGCGATGGCCGTGGTCAACGCCGCCAAGGAGACGCACAACCGCCATTTCGACCACCAGGAGGTGAAGTTCATCGTCGCCCACGGGGTGGCCAGCGTCATCGACGGCAAGCGCATCGTCGTCGGGTCCCGCCATTTCATCGAGGACGACGAGGGCATCGACACCACGGCCCACCGCGAGGCCATCGACGCGCTGCACCGCGACGGCAAGACGCTGCTGTTCATCGGCTTCGGCGGGGTGCTGGTCGGCGTGCTGGCCTTGAAGGACAGCGTGCGCGCGGCCAGTGCCGCGACCATCGCGCGGTTGCGGCGGGCCGGGGTGAAGCGGGTGCTGATGCTGACCGGCGATCATCGCGACCGTGCCGCCGAGCTGGCCGCCGAGCTGCACCTCGACGGCTTCCACGCCGACCTGCTGCCCACCGACAAGGCCCGCATCATCGAGGATCTCAGCCGCGGCGGCGCGCGCATCGCTTTCGTCGGCGACGGCATCAACGACGCCCCGGCGCTGGCCGGCGCCCATGTCGGCATCGCCATGCAAAAGGGGGCCGACATCGCCCGCCTGACCGCCGACGTGGCGCTTCTGGAGGACCGGATCGAGCGGGTGGCCGACGCCAAGGAAACGGCGAACGCCGCCCTGGCGCTGATCGCCCGCAACTACCGCCTGACCGTCGGGCTGAACAGCGCGATCCTCGGCGCCGCCGCGCTGGGCCTGCTGTCCCCGGTGGGCACCGCCGTGCTGCACAACGGGACCACGATCGGGATATTGTTGAACGCCTTGCGCCGGGAGGCGGTCCCCGTTTCCCGGACCGTCGGATAAGCCTGGCTCGCCCGGGAAAACGGTGATGAGGCGGCGGCAGGCACCGGCAGGCGGTCAGCGCGCCGAACGCGCCGTGTCGACCGCATCCAGCGTGCCGCGGATCAGGGCGATGCAGTCCGCCATGGCGGCCTGCCGGGGCCGAACGGCCACCTTGACGCCCTCATAGAGCAGATCGGGCCCGGCGGCTTCGAGCGTCGCCGCGACATGGCCCCGCTCCATCACGGACTCGACGACCTGTTCGCGCAGCGGCGGATGCACGTCGCTCCAGGCCGGGCCATAGGAACCGTCATCGCCGGTCGCGCCGGAGAACATCACCCCACGCAGCAGCCCGGCCGAGCGCAGCTGGTGTGCGTGCCGCTCGGGGGCCGTCGCGTCCCGCTCCTCGATGGCGGAGCGTCCCCAGTTCACGGCCATGCCCAAGGGCGTCCTTGCCCCGGCGGCGGCGGCCGTCACCGCGGCGCTCTCGATGGCGAGGGAAAGCAGGCCCTTCTGCCAGGGACCAGCGGCGGGGCGGGCGTCGCAATGTTCGACGACGAGCGTCGTGTCGCCCCAGTCCCAGGAGGCGATCTCCCGAAGCGATGATTCCAGCGCGTGGCCTCCCTCTTCGGCCGCCGCCGGCGGAAGGGTCGGGAAGGCGTGGACCTCGACGGCCAGGATGCGCTGCCCGCGCGCCGCGAAGCCCGCGAGCGCCCGGTGGGCCGCGGCAACCAGTGCGATGGCGCGGGCACGCCCGGCCGGATCGGTGGACGCCAGCCCGACCCTTGGGTCCGCCGCCGCCGCGCTGGCGGCCGCACCGATCAGGGTCAGCACATGCCGCCCCTGCGCGCCACGGCTGTCGAACAGCGCGGCCAGAATCCGCTCATCCTCGTCCCAGCCGGGCGCCCCCCAGGAGATTTCCAGGCCGTCGACGCCGGGAAGGGACAGGACGCCCTCCAGATAGGGTTGGCGCTCCGCCGCGGTGTCCGGCTGGGCGGCGTAGGCCCCCACGATGCGAAACGGTTTGTGATGGGAATTCATGATGCTGCCTCTCCGCTTGGCTTGGACGCGCCGAAGGTCGGACGTTCGGGGCCGCTCCCCTGGTCGGAGGGGCGGCCCCGGTTCGTGGATTACGCCCCGGTCAGGCGCGGGATTCGGACGGCCGGGCCTCGCCCCACTCGGCGTCCGTCGGCGTGCTCAGGTCACGGTTGAGCGTCTCGGGCAGCGAATAGGTGACCAGGAAGGAGACCAGCATGGTGACGGCCATGTAGATCGCCACCGGGACCCAGGAGTTGGCGTACCAGGCCAGCAGCGCGGCGCTCAGCAGCGGGGCGATGCCGCCGCCGATGATGGACGAGAATTCGCGGCCCAGCGTCACCCCGGCGTAGCGGTAGCGGCTGCCGAAGATCTCGGGGAAGAAGCTCATGTGCACCCCGGTCACGCCCTGGGCTGCGACCATGTAGCCGAACACGATGATCGCGGTGATCAGGACCGGCGAACCGGTGTTGAGGCCGGGGAAGACCAGGAACGGCGTGACGGTGAGCAGGCCGGTCAGAATGAGGGTCATGCGGCGCCGGCCGAAATGGTCAGACAGCATGCCGGTCAGGAAGGCGGCGAAGGACGCGGCGATGGCGGCGGCCAGCTGCACCGGCGGGATGAAGTGGGTGTCGACGCCCACCACGCTCACCAGATAGGTGATCATGAAGACCTGATAGATGTAGGACTGCGTCGACACGCCCCAGTTCATCAGGATCACCTTGACGACGTTCTTCTTGCCGTGCTTGGCGACGACCTTGAGCGGGGCCTGGTTCTTGACGTCCACCTTCTTCTTCAGCTCGATGAAGATCGGGCTCTCGGCGAGCTTCAGCCGGATGATGAAGGCGGCGATGGTGACGAGGATGCTGCTCCAGAAGATGGCGCGCCAGCCCCAGCTCATCAGCATGTCGGTGGGGAGTTGCTGGGCCCCGATCCAGGCGATGGCGCCCAGCGCCGTGCCGAAGGCCGCACCCACCATGATCAGCGACGAGAGCCGGCCGCGCTGGCCGAGGGGGGCCGTCTCGGTCAGCAGCGTGGCGCCGCCCGACTGCTCGGCGCCCGCGCCGAAGCCCTGCAGGAAGCGGCAGAGAACCAGCAGGAGCGGCGCCCAGATGCCGGCCGTCTCATAGGTCGGCAGGCAGCCGATGGCGAAGGTCGCCCCGCCCATCAGGAACAGCGTCGTGACCAGCACCCATTTGCGGCCGTACTTCTCGCCGTAATGCGCGAAGAAGAGCCCCCCGAGCGGCCGCGCCAGGAAGCCGATCGCGTAGGCGCCGAAACTGGCAATGATTCCCGCCGCCGGCGAGATCGTCGGGAAGAACAGTTTGCTGAAGATCAGGGCGGACGCCGTGCCGTAGATCACGAAGTCGAAGTTTTCGAGCATCGTGCCGATCAGGCCGGCAAGGGCGGCCCGTCGGACGTTGGCGGCGTCGGCGGGGGCCGTGTCCTGTGTGGCTGTGTCCTGGGCGGCGGTGCCCGGTTGGGCGATGGTGCTGGATATCTCGGTCATAGGCTGCTTCCTTCACGAACCACCGGAAGGGTGGAGTGATGATGGCACGCGACGCGCGGCACGCGGTCGTGGGGCGCCCCACGGGGGGAACGGGTCCGGCCGTGCAGGGCGATGAAGGGGGGGCGTCGCGGGCCGTCCCCGGTCCGCCGGAAAATCGGCGAACCGGTCCGGCCGGGACGGGCGGTCCTAGCGGGGGAAGACCACGTTGCGCAGCGGTTCGCCGGCGGCGAGGCGACCGATGTTCGCGGCGATGTCCCGCACCCGGCCTTCGAAGGTCTGGCGGGTGACGCCGGAGATGTGCGGCGTCATCAGGACGTTGTCGAGCGAGGCGAAGGGCAGCGGCGACGGCTGGGCGTGGGCGCCGCCGGCCGGGTACTGGTACCAGACGTCGATGACGGCGCCGCCGATGCGGCGCTCCTTGAGCGCCTCGTACAGCGCTTCGGGATCGACCAGCGGGCCGCGGCTGACGTTGACGAGCAGGGCGTCGGGCTTCATCGCGGCCAGCCGCGCGGCGTCGATCATGTGGCGGGTGTCCGGCCGCAGCGGCAGGCACAGCACGACGACGTCGCTCTCGGCCAGCAGCCGGTCCAGCCCCTCGATGCCGGCCGCCCAGCGCAGCCCTTCCCGCTCCACATCGACCGGACGCGGCGTGACCGTGACGCCCGCCGCGCCGAACGCGCGCATGAGTTGCCAGGTGCGCGACCCGATGTGCCCGTAGCCGACGATGCCGACGGTGGCCCCGGCCAGGGAGTTCAGCTGACAGCGCTGCGATTCATAGACCGACGAATCCCAATGACCGGTGCGCAGCGCGCGGTCCTGCTGCAGGAACTGGCGGCGCATGACGACGCTGGTCGCCGCCACATATTCGGCGATCGAGGATTCATGGCAGAAGGTGTTGGCGCAGACGGCGCCGTCGGGCAGGGCCCCGGTGTCGATGCCGTCATAGCCGGCGCCGCCGACATGGACGAGACGCAGGGAGTCGGCCGCGGCCCCCATCGCGGCGGTGAAGCGCGGGCCGACGAAGACGTCGGCGCCCGCCAGATCGGCCGCGACCGCCGCTTCGTCGAAGGCCGGATGCCAGGAGACGACGCTGCCCGCCGGAAGCTGCGCCTCCATCAGCGCGCGGTGAGGCACGAAGTTGGCGTCGGCGATGACGACGCGCAGTGGGTGTGGCGGTGGTGCGACGCCGTCGCGGTCGCCGGCCTGTGATGTCCCGTTGGGCATGGCGCAGATGACTCCCTCTAGAAATTATTCACTCGGCATCGTTTGGTGACGGCGCAGCGCCGTCGGTGAAACCGATTGTCCGACCCGTTCCCCCGCCGCCCGGCCCTGACCGTTCCGCGTTCGGGAAGCCATGCGTCGCGGGGGCCGCCATTGCGGCCCCTGCGAGGCCTCCCAACTCCCGGCGGTTCCCGCAGGACCGCGATGCCGACGTTTCTGGGATATTGGTACACTGGTCTTCTGAATCATTGGATAGGACAACGCGCCGTCGCCTGTCAACAGCATAACGCTGGGCATGCGAAATGTTGCGAGGTCGTGCGGCCAACGGTCGCAGCGTGTTCCAGCAGAAAGCGCTTTCCTTCGGCCCGCGCGCGTCTCGTCGGCGTGACGGACGGGTGGCCGGCGCCGGGCATCGCGCTCCGCCGGACTCGCGGGGGCATCGCCAAGACCACAGCAAGTCTCTGATGCAGCTTGATAAACGGATTGTCGGCTCGGAGTGGAGTGCGCCCTGCGCGGAGGGGCAATGCCCCACAAGCCTTGGGACGATGCGCGCGATCCTCACTCTTCGTGTTGACAAGCCGGTGCGCCGATCGTAGCTATTAAACCAGTAGACCAATTTGCAGTTTGGTTCTCTGGAACCACGGCAACGGATTTTGCCGGGACCGGACGGGACCGGGGCCCGTCGTCCCCCCTCGATCAACATCTCACGCGGTTCCAGGCGCGACGACGCGCCGGACCGCCTTCAGGAGACATCAAATGCGCGGCTGTGTTCTGCACGGACAAAAGGATCTCCGCCTCGAAGCGCTGGACGAGCCGTCCCTGCGTCCCGGCGAGGTCCGGGTCAAGATTGCCGCAGGCGGGATCTGCGGGTCTGATCTGCACTACTTCTTCGAGGGGCGCGTCGGCGACTTCAACGTCCGGGAGCCGATGGTGCTGGGCCACGAGATCAGCGGCGACGTCGTCGAGGTCGGGCCGGAGGTCACCCGGACCAAGGTCGGCGACCGCGTCGCCGTCAACCCCGGCAAGCCCTGCCACACCTGCCCGCACTGTCTGGGCGGCCGGGAGAACCTGTGCGCCAACATGGTTTTCTTCGGCAGCGCCTCGCGGTTCCCCCACGTCCAGGGCGCTTTCCGCGAAACGCTGGTGGTCCGCGACTTCCAGTGCTTCCCGGTTCCGCAGGACACGCGCCACAGCAATCTGGTCTTCGCAGAGCCCTTCGCCGTCGCCCTGCACGCGGTGGCGCAGGCCGGCAGCCTGCTCGGCCGGCGCGTCCTGATCACCGGCGCCGGGCCGATCGGCTGCCTGATCGCGGTCGCCGCGCGGCGGGCGGGCGCCGCCCACGTCACCATCACCGACCTGTCCGACAACGCCCTGGAGATCGCCGCAAAGGTCGGCGCCCATGAGACGGTCAACGTCCTGTCCGACAGCGCGACGCCCAACGGCTGGCAGGCCGACCGCGGCTGCTTCGACGTCAGCTTCG
Organism: Azospirillum brasilense; assembly: GCF_007827815.1. GTDB lineage: Bacteria > Pseudomonadota > Alphaproteobacteria > Azospirillales > Azospirillaceae > Azospirillum > Azospirillum brasilense_C. The sequence goes on along the minus strand of NZ_VITH01000003.1, from coordinate 334,162 downwards.
AGGCGTCGGGCAGCGCCAGGGCGGTGGAGACCTGCGTCCTCAGCACGCGGCCCGGCGGCGTGGTCGTCCAGGTCGGCATGCTGGCGCCGGGCCTCACCCCGATCCCGCTCAACCGGCTGCTCGCCAAGGAGGTGACGCTGAAAAGCTCCTTCCGCTTCCACGAGGAGTTCGGCTGGGCCGTCGCCGCCCTGACCACGGGCGGCGTCGACCTGTCGCCGCTGGCCACCGCGCAGTTCCCGTTCGAATCCGCCGCCGAGGCGTTCGACGCGGCGCACGACCGCAGCCGGAACATGAAGGTGCAGATCATCTTCGGCTGATCCCCCGGACCGAGCCCTTCCGACGGACCCGCCCGCTCCGGCGGGGTCCGCCATGGAACCGACCGCTTGCGGACGTCCGCAAGAGCTTTGCGAGTGACCAATGAAAATCACGCAACTGGAAACGTTGAGGACGGAGGAGTTCTCCAACGTCGTTTGGGTCCGCGTCCACACCGACGCCGGAATCGTCGGGCTCGGCGAGACCTTCTACGGGGCGGGCGCGGTCGAGGCGCACATTCACGATGTCCTGGCGGCGCGCCTGCTCGGCAAGGACCCGCTGCGCATCGAGGCCCACGCCCGCGAGCTGGTGAACCTGCCGATGGCGCAATCCTCGACCGGCGCCGAGTACCGCGCCGCGTCGGCCATCGACCTCGCGCTGTGGGACATCCTCGGCAAGGTGTGCGGCCAGCCGGTGCACCAGATGCTCGGCGGCCTCTGCCACGACCGGGTGCCGGTCTACAACACCTGCGCCGGCTACGGCTACGTGCGGTCCAACAAGATCAAGCCGGTCGACACCTGGAACCTCGGCTCCAGCGAGGGTCCCTACGAGGACCTCAACGGCTTCATGACCGACGCCGGCCGGCTCGCCGAGAGCCTGCTGGAGCAGGGCATCACCGGCATGAAGATCTGGCCGTTCGACCCCGCGGCCATCGCCAACGACGGGCGCTTCATCACCGCCGAGCAGATGAAGCGCGCGGTCGAGCCCTTCGAGAAGATCCGCAAGGCCGTCGGTGACCGGATGCAGATCATGGTCGAGTTCCACTGCCTGTGGAACCTGCCGACCGTCAAGAAGATCGCCCGCGTCCTCGAGGACTACGAGCCGACCTGGTACGAGGACCCGATCCGCATGAACTCGGTCAACGCGCTGGCCGAGCTGGCCGGCTCGACCAGCGTGCCGATCTGCGCGTCGGAGACGCTGGGCTCGCGCTTCCCCTACAAGGACATGCTGGAGGCCGGGGCGATCGGCGTGGTGATGACCGATCTGGTGTGGACCGGCGGCCTGACCGAAGGGCGCAAGATCGCCGCGCTCGCCGACACCTACCATCGCCCCTACGCGCCGCACGACTGCACCGGGCCGGTGGCCTACGTCGCCGCCGTGCACTCCTCGCTGTCCAACCCGAACACGCTGATACAGGAATCGGTCCGGGCCTTCTACACGGGCTGGTACACGGAGCTGGTCACCGAAGTGCCGCGCATCGTCGACGGCCACGTCCTGCCGATGGAAGGGCCGGGCCTCGGCACGGAACTCCTGCCCGCCGTCTTCGAGCGCCCCGACCTGAGCGTCCGCCGCAGCAGCCTCTGACCGGCAGCTTTCAACCGGCAGCATTTCAACGAAAGACCCGCCATCATGACGACCATGTTTGACCTGACCGGCAAGACCGCGCTCGTGACGGGATCGGCCCGCGGCCTTGGCAACGCCATCGCCGAAGGGCTGGCCGAGGCCGGCGCCGCGATCATCCTCAGCGACATCAACCCCACCGCCCTGGCCGACGCCGCGGCCAGGGCGCGCGACAAGGGCTACACCGTCCACGAATCGGCCTTCGACGTGACGGACGAGGACGCGGTGACGAAGGCCTTCGCCGATCTCGACGCGCAGGGGATCACCGTCGACATCCTGGTGAACAACGCCGGCATCCAGATCCGCAGCCCGCTGGTCGATTTCCCGGTGGCGGATTTCCGCAAGGTCATCGACACCAACCTGACCAGCGCCTTCCTCGTCGGCCGCGAGGCGGGCCGCCGCATGGTCGCGCGGCGGGCGGGCAAGATCATCAACATCGGCTCCCTGACCAGCGAACAGGCCCGCGTCACCGTCGCGCCCTACGCCGCGGCGAAGGGCGGCATCCGCCTCCTTACCAAGTCGATGACCGCGGAGTGGGCGGAGTTCAACGTCCAGGTCAACGCCATCGGTCCGGGCTACATCGTCACCGAGATGAACAAGCCCTTGATCGAGAACGAGGAGTTCGATTCCTGGGTGAAGAAGCGCACGCCGGCGCGGCGCTGGGGAAACCCGACGGATCTGGTCGGGACGGCGGTGTTCCTGGCCTCCCCGGCCTCCGACTTCGTCAACGGCCAGCTGATCTTCGTCGATGGCGGCTTCATGGCCATCTACTGAACGCGCAACGGCGCTCCCCCGTCCGCCCCCACGTTGCGGGCGGATGGGAGTAGCCGGTCCCATCGGAACAGGTCCGACCAAAATGAAGCCGACCCCGTCGCGGCCTTGGCATGCCGACTCCCGCATGATCCACCGGGATCTGCGCAACGCCATCGTCGCGTTCCGCCGCCGGCCGGGCGAGACGCTCGCCGAGCGTCCCCTTGCCGAGGCTTATGGCGCCAGCCGCCCGAAGGTTCGGCAGGCGATCAACCGGCTGGCCGACGAACAGCTGGTCGAGCGCCACCCGCACCATCAAGGGATGCGGGTGGCGCGCATTCCCCTGCGGGCGTTGCCGGAGGCCGGGGAAATGCGCAAGGCCCTCGAAACCCGCGTCGTCCGCTACGCGGCCCGCCGGGCGACGCCCGATCAGATCGCGCGCCTGCGCGCGTCCGTCGAACGGCAGCGCGTCTGCGAGACGGCCGGTGACATCGACGGCTTCCACGCGGCGGACGAGGCGTTTCACGCTCTGCTGTCCGAGGTTGCCGGCCATCCGGGCTTCTGGGACACCGTCGGGCGGATCAAGGCGCAGATCGACCGCTGCCGCCGCCTCGGCCTGCTGGTCTTCGGGAGCATGGGGCCGGCCATCGAGGAGCATGATGCCTTGGTCGCGGCCATCGCCGCGCGGGAGCCCGACCGGGCCGCCGCGCTGATGGCCAGCCACCTCGACGGCGTGGCCGGGACGATCGCCACCTTGCGCCGCGTGGTTCCATGCTATTTTTACGAACCCGACGACCCGCCTTTCTCTCGCTGAGACACGCGCGGGGAGGGCCGGTGCCATGCCGCCGATTGGTGGCGGCAGCCCCTTTCTGCCCAGGCGTGCGGTTGACTTGTCCGCCACGGATGCCTAAAGAACTGGAACCGCTGCGTACCAGCGAACCAGTTCAGCGACCGGAGAGCGGCATGGATGATCCCGAATTCGACGTCTCCCGCCACCTGCAGAAAATCAAGGTCCGGCGCCCACCCGACATCATCATCGAACAGATCAGCGACCTGATCGCGCGCCGCATCATCAAGGCGGGACAGAAGCTGCCGGCGGAACGGGTGCTGGCCGAGCGTTTCGACGTCAGCCGCGGCACGGTGCGCGAGGCGCTCCGCCGCCTGGAATTCTTCGGGATCGTCCGCACCTCGCCGCAGAGCGGCACGGTGGTGGAGAATCTCAGCGAGCATGTGCTGCTCGGCCTGATCAACAACATCCTCAACGCGGACGACACCAGCCCGGAGATGCTGATCGAGGTGCGCGGCGCCCTGGAGGCCCTGTCCGCCCGTCTGGCGACGGAGCGCGCGCACGGCGGCCAGATCGACGAGATCCGCAAGGCCCAGCGGCGGATGCGCGAGCAGGCGGAAGCCAACGCCTACACCTTGGAGGAGGATCTTCTCTTCCACCTCAAGGTCGCGGAGGCGACCAACAACAATCTGCTCCGTTCGCTGATCGCCCTGATGGGGCCGGACGTGCTCCGCTTCTCGCATCAGCACGCCACGTACAAGGATGGCCGCATGCACGCCGCGGCGAACGAGCACGATGCGATCATCGAAGCCATCGAGCGCCGTCAGCCGGAGGAGGCCGAACGGCTGATGAAGCAGCACATCGACAAGTCCTACGAGCATTACCGCCGCAACGGCAGCGCGTACGATCACCCTGAGAACGACGGGGCCAGGAGCGACAAGCCGGCGCGCACCCGGCGCGCCAAGGGAGCGAAGTCCCTGCGGGAGCCCGAATAAGGGCGCAACCTCCGCCACTCGCTGATTCCGCGCTCGGCCCGCGCACAAGCCAAAGCCGCCCGTCCCGCCATGGGCGTCGTCAGTTTCTTGCGGCGAGGCGCCTGAGCGCCGCGCCGTCGCGCATCGTCGCGGCCAGAAGACGAATCCGGCGGGTCTTCGTGCCCGCCAGCGTCTTCGGCCGCCGGATGAACGTCGCCTCGCGCTGCTCCCGTGTTCGCGCCGGATTTCAATAACCTGTTCCTCGCCGAACCGGCCTTTTTTCCTGTCCGTCTGCTTGCTGGACGGGCTGTGAACTCAGGGTGGAAACGTGCCAGGGATCAGGGCGTCGAACACGGCCCGCCCACGCGCCCAACGCGATGATCCTGCCATCCATGACCTTGAAAACGCGCGGGTCGGCGTGAGGTCGGCGCGTGCGAGGACCTATGTCAGGTTGCGGCTCGCCGCTCCGGAAGTCCTCATGACAAGGTTATGAATGTTACAAATTCCGACAAACTAGGACTAACACCATCTCCAAAATCGTATGATAGAAATAGCTACCTCAGATGGAGATCCGACGGGGTCTTCGTTAATCAAAAGTTAGCAACGACCATCGCGCGAAGGTATCGGTCCCATGAATTTGTCCACCAAAGCCGCCCCTTCAATCCCTGTCCTTAAAAAAGATATGGATAAGAAAAAAGCGTCAAGGTGGGCGTGCGTTGCAGCAAGCGCTATTCTTGCTGGATTCGTGGCTCCTGCATTCGCTCAACAGTTGCCGGCGCAGCTCCCCTCGGGCGCGGAACCCCGTCCGGAGGCGCCGCGCCCGGTGATGCCGCTGCCCTCCGTGCCGGGCGGTGCGGTGACCGTGCCGAAGGCTCCGGCGGCGGAAGCCCCGGCGGGGGCCGAGAATTACCGCCTGACGCTGCGGGGCGTCACGATCGAGGGCGCCACCGCCTACAGCCAGGACAGCCTGAAGACCGCCTATCAGGACCTGCTGGGCCGCGAGGTGTCGGTGGCGGACCTGTTCAAGATCGCCAACGACATCGAGTTCCGCTACCGCAACGACGGCTTCATCACCAGCCGGGTCATCGTTCCCGCCCAGACGATCGAGGACGGCACCTTCCGCCTCCAGGTGGTCGAGGGCTTCGTGTCCGACATCACCTATCCCGACGACATCGGCCCGGCGCTCGTCGCGGTGAAGCGGCTGGTGGAGCCGCTGCGCGGCGTCAAGCCGATCAACGTCGCCGAGGTCGAGCGCCGCCTTCTCCTGGCGAACGACCTTGCCGGCCTGACCGTGCGCGCCAGCCTGGAGCCGGCGCCGGACACGCTCGGCGCCTCGGTGGTGGTGGTGAAGACGGACCGCAAGGCGGTGGACGCCCTGGTGTCGGTCAGCAACCGCAACACGCCCTATCTCGGCACCGCCCAGACGACCGCGACGGCGGCGTTGAACTCCTTCGGGCCGAACGCCGACACGGTGAACCTCAGCGGGCGCGTGTCCTCGCCGGCATCGCGGGCCTGGTCGGTCGGCGCCGGCTACCAGGCGCTGGTGACCGGCGACGGGCTGACCTTCTCCGCCACCGGTTCCTATTCCAAGTCGCGGCCCGGCCTGACGCTCGACCCGCTGGACGTGGAAAGCTGGGTGGCGGCGGGCGTGGGAACGCTCAGCTATCCGGTGATCCGCTCGCGCCTGGAAAACCTCCGGGCCGTCGGCGAGTTCGAATACCGCGACGTGAACACCGACATTTCCGGCGACCGCTTCAACCGCGACCGCCTGCGCATCCTGCGCGGCGGCTTCAGCTACGACCGGACGGACGGCTGGGACGGCATCACCGCGGTGCGCGGCCTCGTGCACCAGGGGCTGGACATCCTCGACGCGACGAAGCTGGGTTCCGCCTACGCCTCGCGCGAGCGCGGGCGCAGCGACTTCACCAAGCTGACCGCCGACATCACCCGCGTGCAGCAGCTGCCGGCCAACTTCAGCATCCTGGCGACGGCCACCATGCAGGCCGCCGGCACGCCGCTGCTGGCCAGCGAGCAGATCGCGCTGGGCGGGCCGAGCTACGGCCGCGCCTTCGACGAGGGCGAGATCTCCGGCGACAGCGGCTGGGCCGGGTCGCTGGAGCTGCGCTACACGCCGGTGGTGCCGGAGAACGCCTTCGCGCAGGCCGTCCAGATCTACGGCTTCGTCGATGGCGGCGAGGTGTGGAACCGCTCCAGCCTGGAGCAGAACAGCCGCAATTCGCTGGTCTCCGTGGGCGGCGGCGTGCGCGCCAGCCTCGTGGAACGGCTGTTCGCGACGCTTGAGATCGACAAGCCGCTGACCCGCCGCGTCGCGACCGAGGGCGACAAGGACATGCGGGTCTTCTTCAACATCACTGCGCAATACTGATAGGGCCGGGGGAAACAGGACATGGGCAAGGGCAACGTCACCACCACCTCCGGCTTCACCGAGATCCCCGGCGCGCGCCGTCACCGCCAGACGCTGCGCCAGCGGCTGCTGCTGTCGTCCGCGACGGAGGCGCCGCAGCGCGGCGGCGGCACCCGGCGCCAGCGCCGCGCGGCGAAGGCCCGGGGCGGCATCGACTTCGCGCGGCTGGCGCTGCGCAGCGTGATCGGCGTGGCGCTGTCCACCCTGTTCGCGGGCGCGGCCTACGCCAACCCGCTGGAGGGCACCGTCACCGCGGGTGCTGCGACCATCCAGTCGTCGACCCCGAAGTCGATGGAGATCCTGCAGTCCACCGACAAAGCCATCATCAACTGGAAGTCCTTCAGCATCGACGCCGGTGAGAAGGTCACCTTCCAGCAGCCCTCGGCCGCCAGCGTCACGCTGAACCGGGTCACCGGCGCCGACCCGTCCAAGATCATGGGCAGCCTGTCGGCCAACGGCACGGTCATGCTGGTCAACCCCAACGGCGTGGTGATCGGCGCCGGGGCGAAGGTGGACGTCGGCGGGCTGGTGGCGACCACCGCCAACATCTCCGACGCCAACTTCATGGCGGGCAAGTACCAGTTCGACCAAGCCTCCACCAAGCCGAACGCCATGGTGGTGAACGAGGGCGACATCACCGTCAAGGACAGCGGCCTGGCCGCCCTGGTGGCCCCGCACGTCCGCAACTCCGGCGTCATCCGCGCCAAGCTGGGCAAGGTCGCGCTGGGCGGCGCCGAGACCTTCACGCTCGACTTCCACGGCGACGGGCTGATCAGCTTCGACGCCAGCTCCGCCGTCAAGACGGTGGCGAAGGACGCGGACGGCAAGCCGGTCGCGGCGCTGGTCGTCAATTCCGGCGAGATCGCCGCCGAGGGCGGCAGCGTCACACTGTCGGCGCGCGCCGTGAAGGGCGTGATCGACAACGTCATCAACACCGACGGCGTCATCAAGGCCACCTCGGTCGGCAGCGCCAACGGCAAGATCGTCCTGTCGGGCGGCGACAGCGGCAAGGTCACCATCGGCGGCACCGTCGACGCCAGCGGGCGCGGGGAGGGGCAGACCGGCGGCACCGTCGTCGCCACCGGTGCCGAGATCGTCGTCAAGAAGAACGCCCGCGTCGACGCCTCCGGCAGCAAGGGCGGCGGCGAGGTCGCCATCGGCAGCAAGACGGGCCGCTCCGGCACCTGGTCGGACAAGGCGACGGTCGAGGCCGGTGCCACCCTGTCCGCCGATGCCGTGAAGTCCGGCAAGGGCGGCAGCGTGACGGTGCTGTCGCAGAAAAGCACAAGGCACGCCGGTAAAATCTCCGCCCGGGGCGGCGCCGAGGGTGGCGACGGCGGCTTCGCCGAGGTGTCCAGCCACAAGGACATCACGCTGACCGGCAGCGTCGACCTGACAGCACCCAAGGGTGCGGCCGGCACCTTCCTGCTCGACCCGGAAAGCCTGCGCATCGTCAGCTCCGCCGGGGGCAGCCAGAACGGCGCCGCGGCGGACGGCACGATCGGCGTCAACGACCCCAACCAGGGCACCGGCGACAACGTCAACACGGTGTCGAAGCAGGTGCTGGAGAGCATCGCCGGCAATGCGAACATCGTGCTGGAGGCGTCGGGCCTCATCACGGTGGAGACCAGCCTCGACCTCCAGACCACGACGGGCCACAGCTTCACCCTGCGGTCGCTGACCTCCAGCGGTATCGCCTTCACCGACGCCAGCTACGAGATCCGCACCAACGGCGGCGACATCGTGCTGGAAGCCAACGGCATGGCCAGCAACCTGACCAACATCGGGAAGCTGACGACCCGCGGCGGCGCGGTGCGGCTGACGGCCACCAACAACGTCCAGCTCGCCAACCTGATCGACACCACGCCGGCCTCGGGCGCCGCCGGCGCGGTCTCCGTCAAGGCCGAGAGCGGCTCGCTGAGCGCGCTGGACGCCGGCCGGATCGTCGGCGGCCCGGTCACCCTGACCGCCGGCGGCGACATCGGCGCCACCGGCGCGGCGGTGTCGACCAGCAGCACCCAGCTCTCCCTGGTCACCGGCGGCAACCTGTTCGTCACCAACGACCGGACGCTGACCGACCTCTCCGTCACCAGCACGCACCGGGCGGCCGGGGTCGACAGCCAGTTCTTCGTGGCCTCCACGGGCCTGACCTTCACCGTCACCGATTCGGCCGGCACCACCGCGCTCGACACGGTCGGCCAGACCGGCGGCCTGAACAGCTTCGCCTTCACCAGCGACCGCAACATCCAGGTCGGCACGGTCAGCGCCGGAACGGGGGCCGTCGCGCTGGCCAGCACCGCCGGCAACATCACCGGCACGGGCGCGAGCCTGCTGACCGGCGGCGCGCTGACGCTGACGGCCAAAGGCTCGTCGGGCAGCAACGGCGGCATCGGCACGTCGCTGCAGGCGCTGAACACCGCCGGCGCCAGCCTGACGGCCACGGCCGGCAGCGGCGGCCTGCATCTGTCGAACGCCGGGGCTCTGGCGCTGACCAGCGTGACCACCAGCGGCGGCACCTTCGTGACCGCCTCCGGCGACCTGACGGTCGGCGCGGTGTCCGTCGGCAGCAACACGCTGACCCTGACCAGCAGCGGCGGCAGCATCCTGAACGACGCCGACGCCTCGACCACCATCAGCTCCTACAGCCTGGTCCTGAACGCCGCCGGCAGCGTCGGCACCAGCGGCACGGCCCTGACCGCCAGCTCCTACAACATCGACGCCACCTCCGGCGCGGGCGGCGTCTTCCTGACGACGTCGGGTTCGGCGGTGCTGGGCTCCATCGTCTCGACCAACGGCGACGTCGCCATCACCACCGGCGGCACCACCGCCATCGGGACGATCACCAGCGCCAACGGAACCAGCACCATCGCCGTCACGGCGAACGGCGCGGCGTCGGACATCACCGCGACCACGGTCAATGCCGGGGCCAACGGCGACGTCACCCTCACGACCGCCAACGGCAGCATCTCCGCCCTGTCCGGCACGATCACCGGCGACAACGTCACCCTCGCCGCCGGGGGCAACACCTCCGCCGTGACGGTGAACACCGCGGCGAAGCGGCTGACGGTCACCAACAACGCGGGCAACGTCACGGTCATGCAGACCGGCGCCGTGACCGTGGACAACATCACCTCCACCGGCACGTCGGTCTCGCTCACCGTCACCGGCGGCGCCGCCACGCTGGGAACCATCAAGGCGTCGAACTCCGGCGGGATCTCCGTGACGGCGACCGGCGGCGCGATCCTGGGCAAGGACGCCGGCAACCGGCTGTCCGCCGGCATCATCAGCCTGACCACGGACGGGGCCATCGGCAGCTCCGCCACCCATCTGCGCACCTCGACGGGGTCTCTGACGCTGAGCAACGTCGGGGATCTGTATCTCGACAACAGCGGTGTGATCCTGACCGGCCTGGCGATCACCAACCGCCATGTCGGCGGGGCCGCCAACGCGCTGGACCTGACCTCCGAATACTTCAACTTCGTGGTCGGCGACAACGGCACCGCGACCATTCTGGAAGCGATCGGCAGCCCGAAGCTGTCGACCCTCAGCTTCAACAGCGACATCGACCTGATCGTCGGCGATCTGGCCACGGTGGGGGTGGGCGGCAAGGTCACGCTGACCTCCACCACCGGCAGCATCCGCGACGACGGCAGCGTGAACACGCGGATCGACGCCGACACCGTGACGCTGAGCGCCGCGTCGGGCAGCCTGGGCGACGTCTCCGCTCCGCTGGGGCTCAACGCCACGAAGCTGACGCTGACCACCGGCGGCGACCTGCACGTCACCAACCTGTCCGACATGGCGGAGCTGACCGTCACCAGCACCCATGCCGACACGACGGTGGTGAACGGCTACACGATCACCGCGCCGAACTTCATCTTCGACCTGACCGACGACGCCACCAACGGCTATCTGCTGCGCACGCTGGTCGACACCACCGGCCAGATCTTCTCCTTCAAGGGTGACCGCGACATCCGGCTGGGCCGGGTCGATCTGACCTACAAGAACGGCGTCCTTCCCGACAACGGCACGCCTTCGCCCAGCGAAACCTACAGCATCTTCAACGCCGAGACGACGAACGGCTCCATCCTGGACGACGGCTCGAAGACCACGGTGGTTCTGGCCGGCTCGGTCAATCTGGTCGCCAGCAAGGCCATCGGCAGCGGCACGGGCACCGAATATCTCGACGTCGTCACCCCCGTCCTGAACGCCCGTGCGTCGGACGGCGGCATTTACGTCACCTTGCCGACCTCGACGGGCGTCAGCAACCAGAAGAACCTCGTCACGCTGGGCAGCCGCTTCTTCAGCGCCGCCAATAACCCCATCGTGGTGACGGCGACCTGGGGCGACATCGCCTTCGGCTCCGGCTTCTCGTCCAGCGCCAGCAGCGACATCACGGTGACAGCGACCCACGGGTCGATCCTGAACCCGAACAGCGCCACATTGCGTGGTGGCGACACCGGAACGGTGACCCTCACCGCCGGGAAGGACATCGGCTCCGCGTCCAACGCCCTCACCGTCAGGGGCGGTACGGTGGTGGCCAATGCCGGCGGCTCCCTGTGGCTCGGCCTGACGGGCGGGAACGCGGTCGCGCTGAACAGCCTGACGGCGGGCGGCGACATCAGCGTCACGCAGTCCAGCGGAACCATGACCGTCGGATCGGTCAACGCCAACAGCGGCACCGGAACGGTCACGCTGACGAACACCAACGGCAACATCCAGGACGATTCGAACAGCGCGACGCTCATCGCCGCCGGCAAGGTCATCCTGAGCGCCAACGGAGGCGTCGGCAGCACCAGCGCGCTGAACCTGGCGACGGCGAACCTGTCGGTCACGACGGGCGGGTCCATCGGCATCACCAACACGATGGCGTTGACCGACCTGACGCTGACGCGCGGCTCCTACTCCGGCGGCACGATCGGGATCACCACGGTCAACGGGCAGGTCTTCACCCTGTCGGACAGCTCGTCGCAGTCCACGATCCAGACGGTCACCAGCAGCACGGCGCTGAACTTCGCCTTCAATTCGTCGCGCGCGGTCAAGGTCGGCACCGTCAACGTCGGGTCCGGCGGCAGCGTCGCCATCGTCTCGTCCAGCGGCGTCACCAACACCGGCAACGGCAGCAAGATCACCGCCGGCAAGGTGTCGCTGGAGGCGGGAACCAGCTCCTCCATCGGCGATTCGACCCTCTACGGGGCCATCAACCTCGACACCGGCGACCTGTCGCTGACCGCCGGGCGGAACATTTACGTCGACAACAACGGGCGTGCCTTCAACAGCCTGGCGATCGCCAGCACGAACAGCACTGTCAGCTCTTCGACCGCGAGCACCTTCTCGATCGGCAGCACCGGTTCCCAGATCTACTCGCTGGCCGACAACGGCACCACGAACACGATCGACATCACGGGTGCGGGCAACAGCAACTTCAGCTTCTCCGGCAAGAAGCACATCGTGGTTTCCGAGATCGTCGCCACCGGCGGCTCGGTCAGCCTGACGACGGCGGGCGGCGGGGAGAACTCCACGATCACCATGTCGGGTGGCGGGGCCATCGCGGCGTCCTCCGTCACCCTGTCGGCCAACGGCACCGGCACCAACGGCGGCTCCATCGGCACCAGCACGCGGGCGGTGAAGACCTCCGCCTCCTCGCTGACCCTGGTGAGCAACGGCGACCTCTACATCAACAACAGCAACACCGCGCTGACCGCGCTGGATGTCACCGTCACGCACAAGACGTCCACCGCTACGGGCACCTATCAGTTCAACGCCCTCGGCTCGAACCGCAGCTTCACGGTGACGGAAGCCAACGGCATCCAGACGCTGGCCCTGTCCACGCCGAGCAATGGCAGCATGAATCTGCGCTACAGCGTGGATCGCGGCATTGTGGCCGGCACCATCGACGCCGGCACCAGCTCCACCGGATCGGTGGCGCTGATCTCCACCGGGTCGGCCTCGGGCGCGTCGGGGGGGCCGTCGATCAACGGGTCGGGCACGATCACGGCGGGCTCGGTCTCCCTGACCGCGACCGGCGGCAGCGGCAACGTCGGCGGCACCAACCAGGTGCAGACCAGCACGCAGAAGCTGTCCATCGCGTCGGGCGGCAACGTGGCGGTCAGCAACAACACGACCCTGACCGATCTGACGCTGGACTTCCGGCACAACAAGTCCGGCGGCGGCACCAACACCTATTCCATCAGCTCGACCGGCCTGACCGCGTCCTTCAGCGATGCGACGACCCAGGAAGGCCTGACGGTGACGAACGTCACCCAGAGCGGGCTGAAGCTGAACATCAGCAACGACAAGGCCCTGCGGATCGCCAAGATCGATGTCGGGAACAGCGGCACCGTCGACCTGACGGCCAATGCCGGCACGTCCGCCATCAACGCCTCGAACAGCAGCGGCGCTGCGATCACCGCGGGCAGCCTGACGCTGAAGGCGACCAGCGTCGGCCACACCAACGGCAGCGGCTCGTACTTCACCACCCAGGTCGGCACGCTGTCGGCCAATCTGACGGGGTCGCTGACGCTCAGCAACACCGGCACCCTGACGCTGAAGGATGTGAAGGCCGGTTCCTCGGCGGACATCAAGGTGACCAGCAACGGGTCGCTGCTGCAGTCCGGAACCAAGCCGCTGAGCGCGGACAGGGTGACGCTGACGGTCGAAGGGGGCTCCATCGGGGCGTCCGGCACGCCGTTGCTGACCGAGACGCGGACCCTGCAGGTGACCGCCGGGCGCAATGTCTATCTGACGAACAGCGCCGACCTGCACGCCCTCAGCCTGGATGTCCGGCACGCCTCGACCGGCGCGCAGAACGTCTACGACATCCGGTCGGAGGCGCTGACCTTCGCACTGACCGACACCAACACCGGCAGCCAGTACACCCTCGGCAACGTCGTGGACGCGAGCGGCCTCGACTTCTCGTTCAAGAGCGACAACAGCGTCGCGCTGGGAACGATCAACGGCGGACTCGCCCGCAATGTGACCATTGAGACCACCGGCACCGGCAAGGACATCCTCAGCAACGGCAGCTCGATGGTGACCGCCGGCACGGTCACCCTCACCGCGACCGGCGGCATTGGTCAGGCGGGATCATCCTCCAACCACATCGCGACGCTGGCCGACACGCTGGCGCTGACCACGGCGACCGACGCCTTCGTGGACAACGGCAAGGACCTGACCGGCCTGTCGCTGACCAGCTCGCGGACGACCGGCGCCGGCACCTACCAGATCACCGCGCCGCAGCTCGTCTTCACCATGACGGACGACGGCACCACCACCACGCTGTCCAATCTGACCGACACCACCGGTCTCGCCTTCAAGCTGAACACCCAGCACGCGCTGTCCATCGGCACGCTCAACGTGCAGAACTGGGGCACCGTCGACCTGACCAGCGCAGGCGCCATCACCGGCGCCGCCTCGGCGAACGCCGGCAACCCGGCCAACCGCATCACCGCGGGCACCGCGACCCTGAGCAGCGGCGGCGGCATCGGCTCCTCCAGCAACAACATCCACCTGTCGGCGTCGTCGGCGACCTTCAACGTGAAGGGCGATCTCTACGTCGAATCCGACACCCGCATCGGCACGCTCAAGATCAAGAGCGCCCTGTCGACCATCAACGACCGCACCTACAGCCTGACCTCGGTGAACAGGGCGGGCGCGGCCATCGCGCTGAGCGGCATGGAGAGCAGCGCACAGGCGGTGCTGGTCTCGCTGAACGACGCCGACGGCGTGCGCTTCTCCTTCGACAGCCATCGCAAGCTGTCCATCGGCGGCCTGGACGTCGGCAAGACCGGGACGCTCACCCTGAACGCGGCGCCCGGGATCGTCGGGGTCGGCCATTCCACGCTGAAGATCAACGCCGGCATCGCGAGCCTGACCGCCTCTTCCGGCGCGGTGGGCAAGACCGGGGGCGAGTTCATCGCGGTCACCGCCGGCAACCTGACGGTGAAGGCCAACGACGGCGCGGTGATCAACCTGCGCGGCTCGACGTACATCGACGAGATGGTCATGGGCGGTGCGCTGACCCTGAACAACTCCATCGGCGACATCGCGCTCGGCTCCATCTCCATGAACGGCGCCAACGCGTACATCAACAACCAGGGCGGTTCGATCCTCAGCGGCACGATCAGCGGCAGCAATCTGGTGAACCTGACGGCGACCGGGTCCATCGGCAACGTCACCGCCATTGCGACACAGGCCAATTCCACCAGCACCACGCTGACCGCAAGCGCCGCCGGCAGCATCGCGGTGTCGGAAAGCAAGAGCCTGATCGCCCAGTCGGTGGTGAGCACCGGCGGTGGTGCGATCAAGCTGTCCACCGGTTCCACGGGGGCCGGCCTGCTGACCGCCGGCACCATCACCACGACCGGGTCGGTGTCGCTGACCAGCGGCGACGGCAGCATCGACGCCAGCAACGGCAATCTGGTGTCCGGCGGCAGCGTCGAGCTGTCCGCGATCAATGGCGGCATCGCCGCCACGGGCTCGACGCTCAACGTCGCGACGACCGATCTGACGATCAAGACGCCCGGCACCTTCAAGGTCGCCGACACACTCGACCTCGCCAAGCTGACCATTGACCGCACGCCGTCCACCGGAACCGCCACGGCCGGCACGATGAGCCTGACGGCGACGAACTTGAACTGGAACGTCACGGACAGCGGCGGCGTTACCACCTTTACCACGCTGACCGACAGCACCGGCCTGGACTTCACCTTCAAGGCTCCGGGGGCCATCGCCATCGGCACGGTGAACACGGGCGCCTCCAGCACGGTCAGCCTGACGGCGACGGGCAACAGCGCGACCGCCGGCAGCATCACGGCGGTGAACAACAGCTCCACCATCACCGCCGGCTCGCTGAAGCTGGACGCCCAGAAAAAGACCAACGAGCAGGGCAACAGCAGTTCCATCGGCACCAGCGCAACGGCGCTGGGCATGAACGTGTCCAGCCTGACCGCCAGCAGCGGCTCGGGCGGCCTGTTCGTCAAGAACGCGGCGGGGCTGAACCTCAGCTCGATCACCACGGGCGGCGCCCTGACGGTGATCGCGGCGGCCGGCGACCTGACCGTCTCCAACCTCTCCTACGACAGCAGCAAGGCGCTGACCCTGACGGCGACGGCCGGCCGGATCCTCAGCGGGGGCTCCAGCCTGAGCCTCGGCTCCGGCAGCGCCACTCTGACGGCGGGGACCGGCATCGGAACGGCGGATTCGGCGTTCAAGGTCACGACGTCCAGCACCGGGGCATTGACCACCAACGTCACGGGCACGGGCGGAGTCTATCTCAACATCGCCGGGTCTCTGACGGGCGGGCTGACGGCCGCCGTCCAGAACGGCCCGGTGGTGGTGACGAGCAGCGGCAACATCACGCTGACCAACGTCGCCATCGCCACCGACGCGGCGGGCAACTCCATCGCCGTGACCTCGACCGGAGGGTCGATCACCGCCGGGACGGTGACGGCGGGCGCCAACAACGGGTCGGTGACGCTGAGCGCCACCGGCAACGGCGGCAAGATCCTGGCCGCCAACGGCGGCTCCGCGGTCACCGGCAAGACCGTGGTGCTCAACGCCAAGGCCGGCATCGGCACCTCCTCCGCCCGCGTCGGCGTGGGCGGCGCCCAGGTGCAGGCGAACGGCGGGTCGGGCGACATCTATCTGAGCACCACCGGCGCCACCGCGCTGGCCTACGCCGCGACGACCGGCGGCAAGATCGACGTGCTGGCCGGCGACCGCCTCCAGGTGGTCAGCGCCAGCACCGGCGGCGGGGCGATCACCATCGCCTCCACCGCGGTGGACGCCGACATCATCGTCGGCGGCATCAACGCCGGCAGCGGGGCGGTCACCCTCAGCTCCACCGGGGGCGGCGTCTATGACGACGGCCTTGCCGAGACGCGGATCGTCGGCGGTTCGGTCTCGCTGACCGGCGGCAAGGGCGTCGGCACCTCCAGCCGGTCCGTCCAGACCACCACCGGCGGCCTGACCCTGGCGAGCGCCACCGGCAGCGTCTACGTGACCGACGACACCGCCGCCGGCGTCGCCGTCGCTTCGGCCACCGCCTCCAGCGGCTCGGTCACCATCGGGTCGGCCGGGACGATGACGGTCCAGTCGGTGTCGGCCAACACCACCAGCGGAGCGGTGGCGCTGACCGCCGCCGGCTCCATCCTGGGCAGCGGCAACGGCACCCATGTGACCGGCCACTCGGCCAGCCTGACCGCCACCGGCGGCAGCATCGGCACGGTGATCGACGCCGCCACCGGCGCCGGCACGCCGATCAAGATGAACGTGTCCAGCCTGACCGGCCTGACCGCCAACGGCTCCACACCGGTCATCTCGGTCGACAACATCAACAGCGCCGCCCTGACACTGGGCAACAACCTCGTCACCCTGGGGACGGGCGGGTCCGCCTACATCCGCACGGCCGGCAACCTGGACGCCAGCGCCGGCCTGTCGATGACCAGCGGCAACCTGCTGCTGCAGTCCGGCGGGGTGCTGACCCTGCCGACCGCGGCGATCAACCTCGGCACGGGCGCGCTGACTCTGAAGGGCGCCACCGACGTGGTGGCCGCGGGCGCCTCGCCGCGCTCGCTGTCGATCACCGCGGGTTCGCTGACCTTCGCCAGCGGCTCCAGCGGCGGCAACACCACCCTCAACACCACGGTCGGCACCATCGACGCCAGCCTGACCGGCTCCGGCAAGAACCTGACCGTCAACAACACCGGCACGCTGACGGCGGCGACCCTCGGCGCCAACGGCACCGTCACCGCCAGCAGCAGCACCGGCATGACCGCGACCTCGGTGACCGGCGTCGGCACGGTCAGCCTGACCGCGACGACGGGCGACCTGACGGTCGGCACGGTCAACGCCGGGACGAACGGAACCATCAACCTGTCGGCGGCGGGCGGCAGCCTGCTGACCGGCAACGGCACCAGCCTGACCGGCGGCGCGCTGAACCTGACGTCGAACACCGGGATCGGGACCAGCAGCACCGCCTTCACCAGCGGCATCGCCAACATCTCGGCGATGGTGACCGGGACGGGTGGAATCTATCTGGCCGGCACCAGCTTCAACCTGGGCAACCTTTCCACCACCAACGGTGACATCGCCGTCACCGCCAGCGGCGCCATCAGCGACGGCAACGCCACCACCGGCATCACGGCCGGGGGCAGCGGCACCATCTCGCTGGTCTCCACGGGCGGGGCGGTTGCCCTGACCAAGGCGGTGAGCAGCACGGGGCCGGACGACACCCGGGCGAGCGTGACGGTGCAGGGCACCACCATCGCCCTGGGCACCGTCACCACCACGGGAACGCAGACCTACACCGGCAACACCACGCTGGGCGGCGCGCTCTCCGGCAAGTCGGTGACCGTCACCGGGAACCTGACCCTGTCGGGCGCCAACCGCACGGTGACCGCGACCGGCGGCGACCTGTCGGTGACCGGCACGCTGAACGGCGGCGGCTACGGGGCGACCCTGAACGCGGCGCAGGGCGGCGTGACGCTGGGCGGAGCGGCCAGCAACCTTTCCTCTCTGTCGGCCACCGCCGGGACCATCGACCTGCGCGCCGTGACGACAGCGGGCGCGCAGACCTACACCGGCGCGACCAGCCTCCAGGGCGCCTACGCCACCGGAAACGGCGCCTTCACGGTGACCGGCGCGACGACGCTGGCGGGCGGCACCACGGTGAACTCGGGCAGTGGAAACGTTCTGTTCAGCGGCACGGTGAACGGGGCCAACTCGCTCGTGATCACCAGCAGCGGCGCGACCCAGTTCACCGGCACGGTGGGCGGCACGACGGCGCTGACGACCCTGACCATCGACGCCGGCGGCACCAGCAGCGTGAAATCGGTGACGACCACCGGCGCCCAGACCTACAGCGGCACGGTGACGCTGGATGGTACCTACACCACCGGTGCGGTCTTCTCGGCCATCGGCGCGGTGACGCTGGCCGGCAACACGACGGTGGACGGCACGTCGAGCGTTGTGTTCATGAGCACGGTGGACGGCGCCTATGCCCTGGCGGTCAACAACAAGGGTATGGCGCAGTTCAATGGCACGGTGGGCGGCACGACGGCTCTGGCCAGCCTGACCACCGACGCCGGCGGCACCAGCAGCGTGAAATCGGTGACGACCACCGGCGCGCAGACCTACAACGACGCGGTGACGCTCGACGGCACCTACAGCACCGGCAGCGGCGCCTTCACCGCCAACGCGGCGACCACGCTGGCCGGGGCGACGACGGTGAACGGCGGGGCGGTTCTGTTCGCCGGCACGGTGGACGGTGCCCAGTCCCTGGTCATCAACAGCAAGGCCGCAACCCAGTTCACCGGTACGGTGGGCGGCATGACGGCGCTCGCCAGCCTGACGACGGATGCGGGCGGCACGAGCAGCCTGAAGTCGGTGACGACGACGGGGGCCCAGACCTACAACGACGCGGTGACGCTGAACGGCACCTACACCACCGGCGGCGCCTTCACCGCCAACGGTGCGGCGACCCTGGCCGGCGACACGACGGTGAACGGCGGTTCGGCGGTCCTGTTCGCCGGCACGGTGGACGGCGGCTACGCCCTGGCGGTCAACAACAAGAGCACGACGACGTTCGCCGGCACGGTGGGTGGCACGACGGCGCTCGCCAGCCTGACCACCGACTCCGCCGGCACGAGCAGCCTGAAGTCGGTGACGACGTCGGGGGCCCAGACCTACAACGACGCGGTGACGCTGGACGGCACCTACACCGGCGGCACCGTCACCACCAACGCGGCGACGACGCTGGGCGGGGCGACGACGGTGAACGCCGGGACGGCGACCTTCAACGGCACGGTGAACGGCGCCCAGGCGCTGACCATCGCCGGGACGGGCACGGCGCAGTTCAACGCGGCGGTGGGCGGCATGACGGCTCTGGCCAGCCTGACCACCAACGCGGGCGCCACCGTCAGCTTCCTCAACGTTGCCACCACGGGAGCCCAGACCCACGGCGCCGCCACCACGCTCAACGGCACCTACACCACCGGCGGCGCCTTCACCACCAACGGGGCGGTGACCCTGGCCGGCGACACGACGGTGAACGGCGGTTCGGCGGTCCTGTTCGCCGGCGCGGTGGACGGCGGCCACGCCCTGGCGGTCAACAACAAGAGCACGACGACGTTCAGCGGCACGGTGGGTGGCACGACCGCTCTGGCGAGCCTGACCACCGACGCCACCGGCACGAGCAGCCTGAAGTCGGTGACGACGACGGGAGCCCAGACCTACAACGATGCGGTGACGCTCGACGGCACCTACACCGGCGGCAGCTTCACCGCCAACGGTGCGGCGACCCTGGCCGGCGACACGACGGTGAACGGTGGTTCGGTGCTGTTCGCCGGTACGGTGGATGGCGCCCAGTCCCTGGTCATCAACAGCAAGGGCACGACGACGTTCAGCGGCACGGTGGGTGGCACGACCGCTCTGGCGAGCCTGACCACCGACGCCACCGGTACGAGCAGCCTGAAGTCGGTGACGACGACGGGTGCCCAGACCTACAACGACGCGGTCACTCTGGACGGCACCTACACGGGCGGCAGCTTCACCGCCAACGGTGCGGCGACCCTGGCCGGCGACACGACGGTGAACGGCGGGTCGAGCGTGCTGTTCGCCGGTACAGTGGATGGCGCCCAGTCCCTGGTCATCAACAGCAAGGGCACGACGACGTTCGCCGGCACGGTGGGCGGTACGACGGCGCTCGCCAGCCTGACCACCGACGCCGGTGGGACGACGAGCCTGCGCAACGTGGTCACCACGGGCGTGCAGACCTACAACGACGCGGTCACGCTGCACGGCCTCTACAGCGCGGGCAATGCCTTCACCGTCAACGGTGCGGCGTCGCTGGCCGGCGACACGACGGTGTACGGCGGTTCGGCGGTGCTGTTCGCCGGCACGGTGGACGGCGCCCATGCCCTGGCGGTCAACAACAAGAGCACAACGACGTTCAGCGGCGCGGTGGGCGGCACGACGGCGCTCGCCAGCCTGACCACCGACAGCGGCAGCGCCAGCCTGAAGTCGGTGACGACGACGGGCGCGCAGACCTACAACAATACGGTCACGCTGGACGGCACCTACACCGGCGGCACCGTCACGACCAACGCGGCGGCGACGCTGGGCGGGGCGACGACGGTGAACGCCGGGACGGCGACCTTCAACGGCACGGTGAACGGCGCCCAGGCGCTGACCATCGCCGGGACGGGCACGGCGCAGTTCAACGCGGCTGTGGGCGGCACGATGGCTCTGGCCAGCCTGACCACCAACGCCGGCGCCACCGTCAGCCTCCTCAACGTCGCCACCACGGGTGCCCAGACCCACAACGCCGCCACCACGCTCAACGGCACCTACACCTCGGTCAACAGCCCGATCACCTTCAACGGTGCGACGACGCTGGGTGGGGCGACGACGGTGGATGCGGGCTACGGCACGATCACCTTCAACGGGACGGTCAATGGGACGGTCAACGGCGCCCAGGCGCTGACGGCGACTTCGACCGGGGCGATGGTGTTCAACGCGGCGGTGGGCGGCACGACGGCTCTGGCCAGCCTGACCACCGGCACGGGCTACACCAGCCTCGTCAACGTGACCACGGCGGGCGACCAGAGCTACGGCGGCGAAACCAGCCTGATGGGCAGCTACGCCACCGGCAACGGCGCCTTCACCGTCGCCGGGCCGGTGACGCTGGCGGGGACCACCACGGTCGATGCCGGCAGCGGCGCGGTGATCTTCAACGGGACGGTCAACGGCGCCCAGGCTCTGACCATCAACGGCAGCGGCGCCACGCAGTTCAACGCGGCGGTCGGCAACACCACGGCGCTCGCCAGCCTGACCACCGACGCCGACGGCTCCACCAGCCTGAAGTCGGTGACGACCAGCGGCGCCCAGACCTACAACGACGCGGTGACGCTCAACGGCACCTACACCTCCGCCGACAGCGCGATCACCTTCAACGGTGCGACGACGCTGGCCGGGACGACGACGGTGGATGCGGGCTACGGCACGATCACCTTCAATGGGACGGTCAACGGCGCCCAGGCGCTGACGGCGACTTCGACCGGGGCGATGGTGTTCAACGCGGCGGTGGGCGGCACGACGGCTCTGGCCAGCCTGACCACCGGCACGGGCTACACCAGCCTCGTCAACGTGACCACGGCGGGGGACCAGAGCTACGGCGGCGAAACCAGCCTGATGGGCAGCTACGCCACCGGCAACGGCGCCTTCACCGTCGCCGGGCCGGTGACGCTGGCGGGGACCACCACGGTCGATGCCGGCAGCGGCGCGGTGACCTTCAACGGGACGGTCAACGGTGCCCAGGCGCTGACCATCAACGGCAGCGGCGCCACGCAGTTCAACGCGGCGGTGGGCAACACCACGGCGCTCGCCAGCCTGACCACCGATGCCGACGGCTCCACCAGCCTCAAGGCGGTGACGACCAGCGGCGCCCAGACCTACAACGACGCGGCGACGCTGGACGGTGCCTATCAGGCCGGCACGGTCTTCACGGCGGCGAAGGCGGTGACGCTGGGTGGCGACAGCCGGATCACCGGCACCGGCGGGATCGTCCTCGCCTCCACCGTCGATGGCGGGCGGGCGCTGACGCTGACCAGCGGCAGCGGCGACATCCTGCTCGGCGGTGCCGTCGGTGGCACCAGCCGTCTGGGGGCGCTGGCGATCAACGGCGGCGGCACCACCACCGTTACCGGCGCGGTGAAGGCGGCCTCGCTGGCGACCGACGCCACCGGGATCACCATCCTGAACGGCGGCAGCGTCGACACCACCGGTGTGCAGAGCTACGCCGATGCGGTGACGCTGGGGACCGACACCGTCCTGACCGGCACCCAGGTGTCGCTGTCCGGCGGCATCGACGCGGCGGAGGCGGGCCGTCAGGGCCTGACGATCGCCGGCAACGCGGCGCTCACCGGCACCCTTGGCACCCGGCAGGCGCTGGCCGCGCTGACCGTCGGCGGCGAGACGCTGCTGACCGGTGCCACCGCCGTCACCAGCGGGGCGCAGGCCTACGGTGGCGCGGTCCGTCTGGCCGGCGCCCCGTCGGTCCTGACCGGCATCGGCATCACCTTCGCCGGGACCTTGGACGGCGGGCAGGCCCTGACCGTCACCAGCGGGACCGGCGACGCCGTCTTCGCCGGAACGGTCGGCGGGACCGAGCGGCTGGGCGCCCTGGCGGTGAACAGCGCCGGCCAGACCCGCTTCGCCCAGTCGGTCCGCGCGGCCTCGGTCGTCACCGATGTGGCGGGCACGCTGGCCCTGAACGGCGGTTCCGTCGACACCACCGGGACCCAGACCTACGGGGAACGGGCGGTGCTCGGGACCGACACCCGTCTGACCGGCGGCACGGTCGTGCTGGCCGGCGGGCTCGACGCGGCCACCCGCGGCGGGCAGGGGCTCACCATTGCCGGCAACGCCGTCATCACCGGCGCGGTCGGCGGCACGCAGGCGCTGAGCCGCCTGTCGGTGACCGGCACCGCCGCCCTGAACGGCGGCGCGGTGACCACCGTGGCGGAGCAGAGCTTCGGCGGCGCGGTGACGCTGGGGACCGACACCGTCCTGACCGGCGGGACCGTCTCCCTGCTGAACGGCGGCAGCGCCGCCAGCGCCGGAGGGCAGGGGCTGACGGTCGAGGGCGACGCCGTCCTGGCCGGGGTCTTCGGCGAGACCGGCGCCCTGCGGCAGATCGCCGTCAGCGGCGGCACCCGTCTGGACGGAGCCACCATCACCACCACCGGGGCGCAGCGCTTCGGCGGTGCCCTGACGGTGGCCGCCGCCAGCGCGCTGTCCAGCACCGGCGGCGACCTCGTGTTCGGCGGGACCGTCGACAGCGCCAACCGTTCGGCGCTGTCGCTGGACGGGGCGTCCATCCGGGCGTCGGGCGACATCGGCGCGTCGGGCCTGATGGGCGATGTCACGGTGCGGACCTCGGGCGGCGTCTTCTACGACGGCGCGGTGACCGTGCGCTCGCTGACCCAGACGACGGGCGGCGAGAGCCGCTTCGCCAAGGCGTTGACCGCCACCGGGACGGACGGCCTTCGCCTGACCGGCGCCGGCTTCACCTTCGGCGCGGCGGTGAACAGCGCGGGCTCGCTGGCCCTGGTCACGACGGATGCGGCGGGCACCGTGACCTTTGGTCGTGATGCCACGGTTGTCACGGAGGGAGGCTTTACCCAATCCGGTGGATCGGGCATTGTTCTGCCCGCCAGCATTACGGCCAAGACCGGCCCGATCACGCTGGGCGCCGTGGCGTCCCTGCCGGACGGCCAAGCGTCCATCGCGGCGGGCGGCCCCATCACCATGGCGGGGCTCCAGGGCAAGGCCACCATGCTGACCATGGCGTCCGACGGCGGGGCGCTGCTCATCGGACAGGAGATCGGGACCGCCTTGCAGAAGATCGACGTGCTGAGCCTGACCGTCCCCAAGGCCGGGTCCGCCCGGATGTTCGGCAACGTGGCCGGCAAGACGGACGCGTTGGCCGCCAGTGCGATCGACAGCCCGCTGCGGGCCGCCCCGTACTTCATCAACAACACCCCCTGGGGTCCGACGGAGCAGGTCAGCCGGGTCGCCGCCACCGTGGTGGTGGTGGTCCCGGTTCCCAGCACCCCCGGCGTCACCAGCCTGTTCACCGGCACGACGACCCGCGCCGGGCTCACGCCGAACGCCCTGGCCGCCTACGCCGCGCCGCAGGTTCTCACCCTGGCCGGCACGCCCCCGACCCTGACCGGCGCGGGGGCCCAGCCGGAGGTTCTGTCCACGGGCGCCGGAACCACCCCGTCCACCACCGGCGCCGGCGCGCAGCCGGAGATCCTGACCACCGGCCCCGCGCCGTCCGCCACTGGCAACCAGCAAACGGAGGAGGAGGAGGCGCGCTGAGGCGCGCCTTTCTCCACGGCCTTCCCCTTTGGATAGCGAACGATGACCAACCCAACCCTGCCCCTGTTCTACAAGAACCCCCGCCCGCTGGTGGCCGCCCGTGACGCCGATCTGTCGCTGCGGACCGAGCCGAACTTCGCCTTCGCGACCGCCACCAACTCGGTGCCGCTGATGGCGGCGGAGTTCCCCGCGGCCTGCAAGCACTTCCCCATCCTGTTCTCGGAGGGCCCGACGGCACAGCCGGTGGCGCTGCTCGGCCTGCGCAGCGGGGAGAATCTGTTCGTCGACGCGAACGGTGTGTGGGACGAGGGGGCTTACATTCCCGCCTATGTCCGCCGCTATCCGTTCATTTTCCTGGAGAGCGAGGACAAGTCCCAGCTCACCCTTTGCATCGACGAGGCGGCGGATTCCGTCGTCCCCGGCCGTGACAACCCCTTCTTCGTCGATGGGCAGCCGTCCGCCCTGACCAACAACGCCTTGGAATTCGTCAAGGAAGTCCAGGCGCAGAGCGCCTACACCACGCAGTTTGTCGAGGCGGTGGTCGCCGCCGGCCTGATGTCGGAGAAGCGCGCCGACATCACCCTGAACAACGGCGAGCGGCTGAGCCTCGCCGGCTTCAACGTGATCGACGAGGCGGCCTTCAACCAGCTTCCCGCCGAGACGCTGGTGGAGTGGCGCGACCGCGGCTGGCTGGGGCTGGTCTATGCCCACCTGATCTCGGTCAGCAGCTGGTCGGGTCTGGTCGACCGCCTCGCCCACCGCGGCTGATCCGGTCCGCCGGAAACGGAAAGGGCGGCGCCACGGTGGCGCCGCCCTTTTTCGTTGCGGACCGGCGGAGGGCCGGCGATCAGAAGCCCTTTTCGATCTTGAAGACGTCCGGCTCGTTCGGCTTCTCGATGTAGGAGAGCTGGAGCGACGGCGGCAGGGCCGGGGTATCGTCCGACGGCTTCGGCGGGACCGCGAGGGTCAGCAGGCTCATGCGCCCCTGGCTGTCGGTGCCGCGAAAGACCACCACCTGCGATCCGTCGCCGACCGGCGCGTTGAGCAGCATGCCCTCCTGCCGGTAGCCCTGCGCCACGAAGTAGTTGCGCAGCGCGTTGGCCGCGCCGACCAGGGCGTTGGGATCGACCTTCGGATTCACCGCGCCGCCCCACATGATGTTGATCTGGAACAGCTTCTGCGTCGAATGGCCGAGGATGTAGGCGACGACCGCCGGGCCGGCGCCGGTTTGCAGGTCGTCAACCTTCACGATCAGGCTGGTGGTCCGCTCCGTCGCGTTGGTCTCGCGGCGGATGTCCTTGCCCTCGATCTTGAAATCCTTGGCGATGGCCTTCGCGACCTCGTCCCCCGTCATGCCGAAGCGCGCGGAGCGGAAGCCTGTGACCTTCGCGGCGGGGGCCGTCTCGGCCGCGCCGGCGGGCCCTGTGGCAGGCCCGGTGGCTGGAGCGGTTTGGGCCGCGGGAGCGGGGTTGCGATCCGTGGTTGCGGCCTGGGCCGCGCCCGTCAGAATTCCGGCCAGGGCAAGGGCGGCGAGGGACAGCCCCAGGGCCGGTCGCCCAAAGGCCGGTCGGTGAAACGGCATAATGGAAACTCCACAGGACATCGAAGCCATTCGGTCGGCGGCTCAAAGCAATCGCGGCGGTCCGCCCGCTTCAGGAAACGGCGACGGGGCAATTGCCGTTGATTCGAACGGGAGTTTAGCAAAATCCGACCCGACTCCGGGGTGAATTATGATCGACCCCTCATGTCCTTTTTCCGACACGGAACGCGTCGGCGAAGGTCTGGACCTTGTCCGACGACACGGAGAGCAGTGCCTTCGTGACCGCCGCCGGGCGTCGGGCCTGTGCGGAGGCGATCTCCCCAACCAGGCGCTCCAGGGCCGGTGTCGCGCTGCGGTAGCGGATGGGATGGTCACCCTCCGCGTCGATCAAACCAGCCTGATGAAGATTCGCCAAGACTTCCTGGAGGATGAGCGTGCTGCTGCGCGATTCGCGAATGATTTCCTCCGAACTCCATGTCCGGTTTGGATCACGCCGCAAAATCAGAAGGATCTCCAGAGTCCACACCGTCTTGATCGAATGCTGAAGAAAGATAAGGGCATCGTCCGAAAGCACGCCGCCAGTCCATTGTCTGTTCCAGTTCCCCGCGGGTCCCGATCATCCGGGAAGGCTCGACGATTTGAGCCGTACGTCTGGGCGGAGTGTGCACAGGATGTCCGCCGCCGTCCAGCCCCGCGCCCCTCTTTGCGGGGGCGCATCCGGCCCGATTCCAGGCATCTTTCGGAGTATTTCCGTGCTCACTGGGTGAATTGGCCGGCGTGGCCGGGCGCAATCCGGCCCATTGGGGTAACCCGAAGGAAAAATCGCCGCGCGGATCGGTTCGGGAATGCCGAGCCGGCGCAATCATGACAGTTTAGGCCGCAATTCCGATCGGCTATGGCTCGTGCATGACTGGTTTCGACACCCGCCCCGTCTTCTTCATCATCGGCGCGCTTCTCAGCGTCCTGGCCGTCGCGATGCTGCTTCCGATGTCCGTCGATCTGGCGGCCGGCAATCCGGACTGGATGGTCTTCGCCATCGCCTGCGCCCTGACGTTGTTCTTCGGCGTCCAGTTCATGCTGGCCAACCGCATGGATCGGATCGCGCTGAACGTTCGCCAGGCTTTTTTGCTGACCGCCCTGTCCTGGGTGGTCATCTGCGCCTTCGCCGCCGTGCCCTTCATGGTGTCGCAGATCGATCTGACGGCGGCCGACGCCTATTTCGAGGCGATGTCGTCGCTGACCGCCACCGGGGCCACAGTGATCTCCGGGCTGGACGGTCTGGCGCCGGGGCTGCTGCTGTGGCGGTCGCTGCTGCAATGGCTGGGCGGCATCGGCATCATCGGCATGGCCATCGCCATCCTGCCCTTCCTCCAGGTCGGCGGCATGCAGCTCTTCCGCTCGGAATCCTCCGACCGGTCGGACAAGGTGACGCCGCGGGCCAGCGACCTCGCCATCGCGGTGGGCTGGATCTACCTGTGCCTGACCGCGGTCTGCACGGCGATGCTCGCCTATGCGGGAATGTCCTGGTTCGACGCCGTCAACCACGCGATGACCGCGGTGTCCACCGGCGGCTTCTCCACCCGCGACGCGTCCATCGCCAGCTGGAACAGCCCGGCCATCGAGTGGGTGCTGGTGGTCTTCATGGTGCTGGGCGGCATGCCCTTCGTCCGCTTCATCAGCCTTGCCCAGGGGCGGGCGGCCAGCTTCTGGGCGGACACGCAGATCCGCTGGTACCTCGGCTTCCTCGCGGCGGTGTCCTTCGGCATGTCGATCTGGCTGACTCTGACGCGGGATGTGCCGTGGGATGACGCCATCCGTGTGACCACCTTCAACGTCGTCTCGGTGGTCACCACCACCGGCTACGCCTCCATCGACTACGAGCGGTGGGGGCCGTTGGCGTCGGTGGTCTTCTTCATCCTGACCTTCGTCGGCGGCTGCACCGGATCGACCTCGGGCGGGCTGAAGATCTTCCGGTTCGAGATCCTGTTCATCGTGCTGCGCGCGCTGCAGCGCCGCCTCTACAGCCCCAATCTGGTGATTCCGCTCAACTACAACGGCAAGCCGGTCAGTGCCGACGTGATGATCTCGGTGATGGGTTTCGGCTTCGTCTACCTGATGTCGGTGTTCGTGCTGGCCTTCGTCCTGGCCTTCCTCGGGGTGGACGTGGTGTCCGCGCTGTCGGGGGCGGCGACGGCGGTCAGCAACGTCGGCCCCGGCCTCGGCCCGACCATCGGACCCTCCGGGAATTTCGCCACATTGCCGGACGGCGCGAAATGGGCGCTGGCCGCCGGCATGCTGCTGGGGCGGCTGGAGTTCTTCACCATCCTGGTCGTGCTCAGTCCGTCCTTCTGGCGGCGGTGAGGGGGCCGGGGGACTTCTCCTCCCGTTCCCGTTCCCGCGGGTCGCGGCTGGCCGCCGACACCAGATGGACCAGGGCGGCGCCGAGTGCGATCACGCCGACCGCCACCGACGCCCGCAGGAAGCGGGAGGCGTCGCCGTGCAGCGTGAAGTGCCACCACAGCTCGTCGCTGAAGGCGATGTGCTTGTAGGAGAACAGGCCGAGCCAGAAGGCGCTGGCCAGGGCCACGCCGGTGGCGATGAACCAGCTCGGCGTCAGGGGGTTGCGCAGGATGTTGCCGCGGCGGTGGAATTCCTTGCGGGCCGGCAGCAGGGCCAGGAAGATCAGCCCGGGCACGATGGCCTCGGGCCAGTCGCCACCCTTCAGCAGGGCCGAGGCGCAGCCGGTCGCCAGCAGCACCAGCGACAGAACCCAGGCGGCGTGCAGCCGCCGCTGCACTGCGTGGGCCAGCAGGATCAGCAGCACCCCGGCGACGCTGCCGGTGAAGTGCGACATCTCCACCAGCGGCAGCGCCGTGGCGTCGAAGGGGGCGGGCAACGTCTCCTCCGGCGTGGCGCGGGAGAACAGCAGGAAGGCCCCGGTGATGAAGATGCAGGCGGCCAGCACCAGCGGCACCGCCGGGCTGATGGCGGCGGAGATGTCCCGCGACAGGCCGCCGATGCGGCGCCGGGCCTGGAAGGCCTCCACCCCGCCGAACATCAGCCCGGCGATCACCAGCGGCGCCAGATAATAGATCAGCCGGAAGACCAGCAGCCCCGCCATCACGTCGTTGCCCGGCATCGCCGGGGTCAGGCTGACCAGGACGATGGCGTCGAACACCCCCAGCCCGCCCGGCACATGGCTGATGATGCCGGCGACCAGCGCCAGCCCGAAGGCGACCAGCACGTCGGCGTAGCTCACCGCGTCACTCGGCGGCAGGCAGAGATAGAGGACCAGCGCGGCCAGCGACAGGTCGCACAGCCCCAGCAGAAGCTGCCGAATCGCGATGGACGGGCGGGGGAAGGCGATGGCGTGCCCGAACAGCCGCAGCGGCCGGCGCAACCAGAATCCGCCCACCGCATAGGCCGACAGGATCGTCAGCGCCGCCAGCCCCAGCAGAACGGCGCTTCCCGGCGGGACATGCAGCGCCTTCAGCGCCGTGGGGTCGATCAGCATGACCACCGGCATCACCGTCGCCAGCCCGAGCATGAAGGTGGTGACGACGAACAGCGTCACCTGGGCCACTTCCACCCCGCCCAGCCCGTGCGGCGCGTAGAGGCGGTAGCGCACGGTCGCCCCGATGATGCTGGCGAAGCCCAGGCTGTGGCTGAAGGCGTAGCTGGTGAAGGCGGTGAAGGCCACCCAGCGGTAGGGCAGGGGCCGCCGCAGGTGGCGCAGGGCCAGCAGGTCGTAGAGCGTCAGCAGCCAGTAGCTGACCGCCGCCGCCGCCGAGGCGGCGAGAAGCTGCACGCCGGTGATGCGGTTCAGCGCCTGCCGGATGTCGGCGACGCTGTATTGTTCCAGCCAGCGGTTCAGGATGACCAGGGCCCCGGCCAGCAGGGCCAGGATCAGCACCCCCGTGCCGTAGCGCAGGAGCCGCTGGGTCCGGGTCGGAGGGCTTTCGGTGTGGGCCATGGCTGACAGGATCGCTCCGGGCGCCTAGGATGACGGGGCTTTGGACAAGAACAACACCGCGCACCGAAAAAGCGCATGGCCAGGCCGGGCTCTTCGGGAGGCAACGGATGCATCTTGTGCTTTATCTCGCCACCGGCCTGTCGGGGACCAACACGCTGATCCTGCTGCTCGCCTATCTCTGGGACAGCTCGGTGACGCTGTTCGGTGGCGCCACGGGCTATGATCTGCGCCCGGACGGCGTGTCCTTCACCCTGTCGCTGCTCACCACGGTTCTGCTGGTCTGGTACGCGCTGATCCTGCGGCGGCGCTCGCGGTCGGAGCGCAAAGCCAGCGCCCTTCGGCAATAGCGGGGCGCCGCTCCGTCCGCCGGAAGCATGAGCGCGGCTTTTTTTTGAAACTCCGGCCGGGTTGATCCGTTGTCTGGGCCAAGACGCCGCGCCTCGGTTTCGGGTGCGCTGCCCGGACCCGGAGAAAAACCATGCACGGGATCAACAAAGCCGTCTCCTTCACCGCAGGGGGACTGATTCTCCTGTTTGTCCTTCTCGCCAGCGTCTTCACCGAGCCGTTCGGGGAACGGGTTGCCGCTCTCCAGTCCGCCATCGTCGGCAACTTCGGCTGGTTCTACATCTTGACCGTTGCCGGTTTCCTCTTGTTCGCCTTTTGGTTGTTCTTCAGCCCCTACGGATCGATCAAGCTGGGCAAGGACGACGACGAGCCGGAATTCAGCTATCTGAGCTGGTTCGCCATGCTGTTCAGCGCGGGCATGGGCATCGGCCTGCTGTTCTACGGCGTGGCGGAGCCGGTGCTGCATTTCGCCAACCCACGGATCGGCGAGGGCGGAACCCCCGACGCGGCGCGCGAGGCGATGAATCTGGCCTTCCTGCATTGGGGGCTGCACGCCTGGGGCATCTACATCGTCGTCGGCCTGTCGCTGGGCTACTTCGCCTACCGGCACGACCTGCCCCTGACCATCCGGTCGGCGCTCTACCCGTTGCTGGGCGACCGGTTGCGCGGCTGGCCGGGCCATCTGGTCGACATCGTGGCGATCGTCGGCACGCTGTTCGGCATTGCCACCTCGCTGGGGCTGGGGGTCATGCAGATCAACGCCGGGCTCGATTACCTCGGGCTGGTCGGCGTCGGCACTGTGCAGCAGATGGTGCTGATCGCCGTCATCACGGCGATCGCCACCGCCTCGGCGGTCAGCGGCGTCGGGAAGGGCATCCGCCGGCTCAGCGAGCTGAACATGCTGGCGGGGTTGCTGCTCCTGCTGTTCGTCTTCCTGCTCGGCCCGTCGGTGTTCCTTCTGTCCACGCTGGTGGAGAGCATCGGGCGCTATCTGTGGACCTTGCCCTACACCAGCTTCCGCACGCTGCCCTACACCGGGGCGGAGTGGCAGGCGAGCTGGACGATGTTCTACTGGGGCTGGTGGATCTCCTGGGCGCCCTTTGTCGGGATGTTCATCGCGCGGGTGTCGCGCGGCCGCACCATCCGCGAATTCATCGGCGGCGTGCTGTTCGCCCCGGTGGCCCTGACCTTCGTCTGGTTCACCGTGTTCGGCGAGACGGCGATCCATATGGAGATGTTCGAAGGCGGCGGCATGGCGGCGGCGGTCAAGGACAACGTGCCGACGGCCCTGTTCGTCATGCTGGACCGCCTGCCGCTCAGCGTGATCACCTCGGCGCTGGCGACGCTGATCGTCGTCACCTTCTTCGTCACCTCGGCCGACTCCGGCGCCCTGGTGATCGACATCATCGGGTCCGGCGGCAACCAGGACCCGCCCATCGCCACGCGCATCTTCTGGGCGGTGCTGTGCGGCGTGGTGGCGGCGGTGCTTCTCCTCGTCGGTGGGTTGCAGGCGCTTCAGACGGCGGCGGTGACGACGGCGCTGCCCTTCGCGGTGGTCATGGTGCTGATGTGCGTCGGGCTGGTGACCAGCCTGCGGGCGGAGCGCCGGGCGGGACCGGACCGGCGGGTGGCGCGGGTGCCCACCGCGTCGGAGGGCGGCGCCCCGGTGCAGCCGGTGGGCGACGGCGACTGGCGTCAGCAGCTGGCCGCCGTGATCGGGCGCAAGGCGGCCATCGCGGCGACGGCCCCGCCCGGTGCCGCCAGCGCGCGGCGCGAGGTCGCCCGCTTCATCACCGAAACGGTCGAGCCCGCCTTCCGCGACATTGCGGCGGAGCTGGAGCGGCTCGGCCGCCGGGCGGTCATCGAGGTCGGCCCCTTCAACGCCGGTCTGGTCGTGCTGCGCGACGGGGAGGAGGAGTTCAGCTACGACATCCGCGCGCGGGCCTATCACCCGTTGACCTTCGCCTTGCCCGATCTCAAAGAGGCGGACGAGCGGTGGCAGATGCGCGTCGAGGTGATCCTGCGCGGCGGCCTGCACAAACAATTGTTGCCGGCGCTCGCCGGGCGGGAAGCAATCGTCCGCGACTTCGTGCAGGAGTATGGAAAGTGGAGGGGCTGGTGAAAGAGCGCGGCCTCTTGCGGTAGCAGGAGAAGATTGCCTCGAATTATGCTAGAAAGCCGTCCGGTGCTTTCTTCGTGCCGAGGCGGCGGCGACCACCATGGGTCATCAGGCGGATCAGAACCAGTCCGGGGTCGGCGCCCCCGGCGAGGAGGCGTGCGCGTCGACGGGCCGCCCGATGACGGCTCCAATGACGGCTTCGATGACCGTTGCCGACCTTCCCTTGCTCGACGGGCTGTGGGCGCCGGTCTGGCTGCAGGACGGCGGCCGGATGCTCTGGGGCAACCGCGCCGCCCTGGAGCTGTGGAACGCCGCGTCGCTCGCCGATTTCCAGACCCGCGACTTCGGCAGCCAGCCGGAGGACGCGCCGCAGGCCGAAGGGGAGACGGCGGCGGGCCGCTGGACCTTCTACCCCAAGGGACGCCCGGTTGCCGCCTGGGTGCGGCGCAGCGGCATGGCGCTGCCGGACGGGCGCCTGGGCATCCTGCACGAGGCGCAGCTCGCCGCTCCCCTGGCCGATCCGGACCATGGCCGGACCGACACCGAGGCGCTCGACCGCGAGCGCGCCATGCTGCAAAGCCTGATCGACTCGATGCCGGACATCGTCTTCTTCAAGGACGTGAACGGCACCTATCTCAAGGTCAACCGGGCGATGCTCGACTATGCGGGGCGACCGCCGCTGGGGCTGACCGACCACCGGTTGTTCGATGCGGAAACAGCGGTGCGGCGGCGGCGGACCGACCAGATCGCCATGCAGAAGGGATTCTCGCGCAGCGAGGAGTGGTTCGTCCACCCGGACGGCCGCCGCGTGCTGATGGAGACCGCCAAGGCCGTCTGCCTCGACCGCAGCGGCAAAATGCTCGGCGTCGTCGGCATCGCCCGCGACATCACCGAGCGGCGGCAGACGGAGAAGCAGCTTCTGCGGCAGCACGCCCTGTTGCAGGGGATCATCGACACCATCCCCGACGCCGTCTTTTTCAAGGACCGCGACGGCGTGCTGCGCAAGGCCAACCGCGCCTTCGCCTCCTGGACCGGGCGCCCTCTGGAGCAGCTGATCGGGCTGGACAGCCACGAGATATGGCCTGACGAGATGGCCGACGGCATCCGCGCGGGCGATGCCTCGGTCTATGCCGAGGGTCAGCCGCGGCGCAACGAGGAGAGCATTCCGCTGCCCGACGGTGGGCGGATTTGGGTGGAAATCCTGAAGGCGCCGATTCGCGACGCCGGCAACGAGCTTCTCGGGCTGGTCGGCGTCGGGCGGGACATCACGTTGCGCAAGGCCGCCGAGGAGGATCTGCGGCGGAGCGAGGCGGAGAAGGACCACCTCGCCAACCACGACGCCCTGACCGGGCTGCCCAACCGTCGACTTCTCTTCGACCGGCTGGACGTGGCGTTGGTCCGGTCGCGGCGGTCGGGGCGATCGCTGGCTCTCCTGTTCATCGACCTCGACGGCTTCAAGGCGGTCAATGACCGGATGGGGCACGATTGCGGGGACGAGGTTCTGCGCATCGCCGCGGCGCGAATCGCCGGATGCCTGCGCCGCAGCGACACGGTGGCCCGTGTCGGCGGCGACGAGTTCACCATCGTGCTGGAGGATGTAACCTCCGCCGCGGACGCCGGTGGCGTGGCGGCAAAAATCGTCGAGGCGGTGGCGCTGCCCATCCCGGTGCAGGGGATGACCGCCGTGATCGGCGCCAGCGTCGGCATCGCCTTGTCCCAGTCCGACGGGTCGGACGCCCGCAGCCTGCTGGTGGCGGCGGATGGCGCGATGTACCGGGCCAAGCAGGCGGGCCGCGGCACCCATGTCTTTTACAAGGATATTCTCCGCAAGAATCCGGACTGACCGGGTGCGGAATCCGCTTGCGGAGTCGGAACAAAAGAAGAACAATACCCGCCTGACCGGTTCTTGACGGGAGAGGATGGGATCATGTTCGTCTGCGTCGATGGTGACCGCACCACCCGCCTGCGCCAATGGGCCTGGCTCGATATCGGTGCCGGGACGGGTCCCGGCGAACGCCGCCTCGTCGGCTGGAGCGTCACGGACGAGGCGTGGCTCGTCTCCGAACCGATCGGCGTGGTCGCCACCAGCCCGCTCGGCCGTCCGCCGGGTTGGGCTGTGACCGACAACCAACGCCGGTATCTGCTCGAACAGCCCGGCCTGCCCCATGGGGACGAGCCGCTGGCCGCCATCGACTGTCTGCGGGCGAACGGCAGCCTCGACCCGGCGGCTCCCATCAGCATCGTGCCCTGGCGCCCCGGCAAGTCCACCGCCGAACGCATCTTCGAGCGCCGAACGGCCTGATGGCGGAAAGACGGACTGCTGCGTGACGGAACGGCCTTTTTCCCGTTGAAAGCCTTGGTTGAGGCGGGAAGGGGTCGTTCACCATGCAGCAGCGCTGGCCGCAGAGGTTGTGGATCGTCCGTCACGGGGAAAGCGCCGGCAACGTCGCGCGCGACGCCGCCTATGCCGCCGGGGTGGGACGGATCGACATCGCCGAGCGCGACGTCGACGTGCCGCTCAGTCTCCAGGGGGAGCAGCAGTCCGAGGCGTTGGCGCGCTGGTTCGCCGCGCTGCCGGCGGGCGAGCGGCCCGACGTGGTGCTGACCTCTCCCTATCTGCGGGCCCGGAGGACGGCGGAGATCATCCACGCCGGGGGCGGCCTGCCGGTCGAGCCCACGGAGTTCGTGGTGGACGAACGGCTGCGCGAGAAGGAGTTCGGCATCCTCGACCGGCTGACCGCGCTGGGCATCGCGCAGGAGCACCCCGAGCAGGCGGAGTTCCGCCGCATCCTCGGCAAATTCTACTTCCGCCCGCCGGCCGGGGAGAGCTGGTGCGACGTGATCCTGCGGCTGCGCAGCGCGCTCGACACCATCAGCCTGCACCATGGTGGGCAGCGCGTGCTGGTGGTTAGCCATCAGGTCGTCGTGCTGTGCCTGCGCTACCTGCTGGAAGGCATGACGGAGGAGCAGATCCTCGCCATCGACCGCGAGGGCGACGTGGCGAATTGCGGGGTCACCGAATACGCCTTTGATCCCGACCAGGGGCACAGCGGGCGGATGCAGCTTCGCCGCTACAACTTCGTCGCCCCGCTGGAGGTGGCCGGAGCGCCGTTGACCGCCGAGCCCGACGCCAACGCGGCTGTCCGATGAGTGTTTTCCGATGAGCGCCGTCCGATGAACGATTCTCCGATGAACGACTCGATCCCGGTCACCCGCGACTTGCTGCGGTCCATGCCGCTGCCTCATCCCGGCGATGGTGCCGACAAGGACGGGCGGGGCCGGGTGCTGGTCATCGGCGGCAGCGTCGAGGTGCCGGGCGCCGTGCTGCTGGCCGGGACGGCGGCGCTGCGCGCCGGGGCGGGCAAGCTGCAGATGGCGACCTGCCGCAGCGTGGCCCCGCATCTCGGGCTTGCCGTGCCGGAGGCGCTGGTGCTCGGCCTGCGGGAGACAGCGGAGGGCGGCATCGCCCCCGACTGCGTCGACACGCTGTGCGAGCGGGCGGCCCGCTGCACCGCGGTGCTGGTCGGTCCCGGCATGATGGACAAGCGGGCGGTCGCCGACCTGACCGGCGCGCTGATCGCCGGGCTGGACGGGGAGGGCGGCCCCGTTCTGGTCATCGACGCCGAAGCGCTGATGGGCCTGGACAACGCCAACGAAGCGCTGTGCCGCCGCGGCGGGCGAACGATCATCACGCCGCACGCCGGCGAAATGGCCGGTCTGTCCGGAATCAGCCGGGAAGAGGTCGAGGCCGACCCACCCGCCGCCGCCCGCCGCGTTGCGAACCTTCACAAAGTGATCGTCGTGCTGAAAGGGGCCTGCACCCACATCGTCACGCCGGACGGGCGGATGTGGGCCTATGACGGCGGCAATGTCGGGCTTGCCACCTCGGGCTCGGGCGACACGCTGGCGGGCGTCATCGCCGGGCTGGCCGCGCGGGGCGCCGACCCGGCCCAGGCGGCGATCTGGGGAGTCCATCTGCATGGCGAGGCCGGCAACCGTCTGGCCCGCCGCGGCCCGCTGGGTTTCCTGGCCCGCGAGCTGCTGGCCCAGGTGCCGGAGATCATGGCCGAACTGTCGGCCTGAGACCGCCGGCCTCGAAACGCCAGTCTCAGAACACCAGTTTGGCGGCCTGATAGAGGACGACCCAGGGAGCGGCGATCAGCCCGCCCCACAGGGCGACCAGCGGCAGGCCGCGCAGCTTCTTGGCCGGGGCCGGAGCGGAGAGGGGGAGCGGGAAGGAAACGGTCTCGGTGGTGCCGACAGCGGGATTGTACTGGGACATGATGACCTGCCGATCTGTGTGTAAGGGCAGGATGCACGCCGATCTCTTAACGACGATTAAAGTCGGGGGTAGCCGCTGTGCGGGATTCCGGCGTACCGCCGCCGGGTAGCGAAGCGCGTTCGAGTGAGCAATTTCGGAAAGTTCCTGGCGTCTTGACAAAGATTGCCAATCGTCCCGAGATGTCCTTCGGAAGAAGGACGTGGTCGATGCAAAGCATGAACAGCGGCCCGCCCGAGGCGCTTCGTCGGCTTCATCGGGGAAAAGGCGGTCGAGCGTGAAAAGCTGGGGAAGCTTCGGCGCGCCATCCTGATGGGCGTCGACGACTGCAAAAACGGCCGCCTGGAAGACCGCCCCATTGCCGCCATCCTGAACGACATTGACGATTGACCGGCGATTACCGGCCGCATCATGAGCGCTGCGAAGCGCCGGCTGTCGTCGTCCTGCGCCTTCTGCATGAAAAGATGGAACCGGACCGGCCGCATCCCGCAAGGACAAGGCCGGTCCGGTTCCCGACGCCTGCTCAGGTCACTTGGCCAGCGTCTTGTTGAGCCACAGGGCCAGCAACGTGCAGACCGCGCCCGACAGCAGGTAGGCGCCGGCCGAGAACAGGCCGTAGTTGGCGGACAACACCAGCGCGACCAGCGGCGCGAAGCCCGCCCCGAACAGCCAGGCGAGGTCCGACGTGATCGCCGCACCAGTGTAGCGGTAGCGCTGGGTAAAGCCCGACGCGACCACGCCCGACGACTGGCCGAAGGACAGGCCCAGGATCACGAAGCCGACGATCATGAAGACCAGTTCGCCCAGCGGCCCGCCGTTCAGCAGCAGGGGCGCCACGCCGCTGAACACCGCGATGGCGGCGGCGCAGCTTCCCAGCAGGGTGCGGCGGCCGATGCGGTCGGCGATCCAGCCGGAGGCGATGATGGCCCCCAGGCCGAAGAAGGCCCCGACCACCTCGATCAGCAGGAAGTCCGCCGGCGTGTCCTGCGTGTAGAGGAAGATCCAGGACAGCGGGAAGACGGTGACCATGTGGAACAGCGCGAAGCTGGCCAGTGGGGCGAAGGCGCCCAGCACGACGCGCATGCCCTCGTTGCGCAGCATTTCGGTCACCGGGACCGGCTGAAGCTCGCGGCTTTCGAACAGGTGGGTGTATTCCGGCGTCACCACGATGCGCAGCCGCGCGAACAGCGCCACGACGTTGATGGCGAAGGCCACGAAGAACGGATAGCGCCAGCCCCAGCTGAAGAAATCCTCGGCCGACAGGTTGCCGGCGAAATAGGCGAAGAGAGCGCTCGCCACGATCAGCCCGATGGGGGCGCCGAGCTGCGGAATCATCGCGTACCAGCCGCGGCGGTTCTCCGGCGCGTTCAGCGCCAGCAGCGAGGCGAGGCCGTCCCAGGCGCCGCCCAGCGCGAGCCCCTGGCCGATGCGGGCCGCCGCCAGCAGCCAGATCGCCGCAGCACCGATCTGCTCGTAGCTCGGCAGAAAGGCGATGGCGACCGTCGAGGTGCCCAGCAGGAACAGGGAGAGGGTGAGCTTGGCGCCACGCCCGTGGGCACGGTCGATGGCCATGAACAGCATGCTGCCCACCGGGCGGGCGACGAAGGCCAGCGCGAAAATCGCGAAGGACCACAGCGTTCCGGTCAGCGGGTCAAGATAGGGAAAGACCAGCTTCGGGAAGACGATCACCGAAGCGATGGCATAAACGAAAAAATCGAAGAATTCGGACGTCCGTCCGATGATGACGCCAATCGCGATTTCACCGGGATTCACCCTGTGGTCGCGGGCATTGACCAGTCTTGCGTCCCTTTCGGTCGCCGTGGTCGATGATCCCATGGTCCCCCCACCGTCTGGCAATTGCGTCAGAGGGAATTAAATAGGCACCGCAACGGCATTCTGCCACGCCCATGGGCGCATTGCTTTGATGTGCGTCAATGGCGGCGTGGAATCGCGGCGCATTGGACAAATTGTCCAATGTCCTACCGGGCCCGTGGGGGTTAGCTCTTCGCCCAAATCCAAAGCGAACCCCTGCTGACAGGTCCTGCCTTGACCCGTTTCCGCGCCTTGGCCCTCCTGCCGCTGATGGCGGTTTTGAGCGGCTGCAACCTTGTGGTGATGAGCCCGTCCGGCGACGTGGCGAGCCAACAGGCGAACCTCATCACCATTTCCACCCTCCTGATGCTTCTCATCATCATTCCGGTGATGGTGCTGACGGTGCTGTTCGCGTGGCGCTACCGCCAGTCGAATAGCACGGCCCAGTACGACCCGGATTGGGACCATTCGACGCAGCTCGAGCTGGTGATCTGGGCGGCCCCGCTGCTCATCATCATCTGCCTGGGCGCCCTCACCTGGATGGCGACCCACCTGCTCGACCCCTACCGCCCGCTCGACCGCATCGCCGCCGGGCGCCCGGTCCCGGCCGACACCAAGATGCTCGACGTCAACGTCGTGGCGCTCGACTGGAAGTGGCTGTTCATCTACCCGGAATACGGCATCGCCACGGTGAACGAGGTGGCCGCCCCGGTGGACCGGCCGATCCGCTTCAACATCACCTCCTCGACGGTGATGAACTCCTTCTACATCCCGGCGCTGGCCGGGCAGATCTACGCCATGGCCGGCATGGAGACGAAGCTGCACGCCGTCATCAACGAGCCGGGCAGCTACAAGGGCTTCTCCGCCAACTACAGCGGCGCCGGCTTCTCGCACATGCGCTTCACCTTCCACGGTCTGGCCGCCGACGGCTTCGACAAGTGGGTGGCGGACATCAAGGCGGGCGGCGGCAAGCTCGACCGCGATGGCTATCTCCAGCTTGAGCGTCCCAGCGAGAACGAGCCGGTGCGCCGCTACGGCGCCGTCGATTCGGGCCTGTTCAAGGCCATCGTCGGGATGTGCGTCGAGCC
The DNA here is from genome assembly GCF_007827815.1 of Azospirillum brasilense. Classification (GTDB taxonomy): domain Bacteria; phylum Pseudomonadota; class Alphaproteobacteria; order Azospirillales; family Azospirillaceae; genus Azospirillum; species Azospirillum brasilense_C. Next base: position 294,531 of record NZ_VITH01000003.1, on the reverse strand, counting down.
GGGCAAGATGTGCATGCACGACATGATGGCCATCGACGCCAAGGGCGGCCTCGGCTTGGCCGGCATCGACAACGTGATGCCGCTGATGCACGACAAGCTGTCCCGCCGCGGCACCGCCGTTCTCGGCCCGGTTCCGGTCTATGTGGCGGGCATCTGCTCGACCGAGGAGCTGACCGGCCGCGCCGTCGAGTCGTCGCTGGGCGTGCTGAACGCTCCCGCGGACGCATCACCGATTTCCGGCGCGGGTCTGCCGCGCTCCTCCATCACGCCGATCTCCGCGCCCGCCCCTGCGTTCGGGCCGCGGCTGACGGCCAATCCCTGAGCGGCCCACCGCCATGATCGACACATCGACCGTCGCCACCCACCCGCTCTTCGGGCGTCTGACCCTGGAGTCCTTCCCCTATCACGAGCCCATCGTGGTCGCGACCTTCGTCGCGGTCGTGCTGGGCGGCCTCGCGCTCGTCGCGGCGCTGAGCTATTTCCGGTTGTGGGGCTATCTCTGGAAGGAGTGGTTCACCACCGTCGACCACAAGCGCATCGGCATCATGTACATGGTGCTGGGCCTGATCATGCTGCTGCGCGGCTTCGCCGACGCCATCATGATGCGCCTCCAGCAGGCCATGGCCTTCGGCGGCAGCGAGGGCTACCTCAACGCGCACCATTACGACCAGATCTTCACCGCCCACGGCGTCATCATGATCTTCTTCGTGGCGATGCCCTTCGTCACGGGTCTGATGAACTACGTGGTGCCGCTGCAGATCGGTGCCCGCGACGTGTCCTTCCCGTTCCTGAACAACTTCAGCTTCTGGATGACGGTGGGCGGTGCTGTGCTGATCATGGTCTCGCTGTTCGTCGGCGAGTTCGCGCGCACCGGCTGGCTGGCCTATCCGCCGCTGTCCAACATCGCCTACAGCCCTGAGACGGGTGTCGACTACTACATCTGGGCGTTGCAGATCGCCGGTGTCGGAACAACATTGTCCGGCATCAACCTGATCTGCACGATCGTCAAGATGCGCGCCCCCGGCATGACCATGATGAAGATGCCGGTCTTCACCTGGACGTCGCTCTGCACCAACGTGCTGATCGTCGCCTCCTTCCCGATCCTGACCGCCACGCTGGTCCTGCTCTCTCTGGACCGCTACGTCGGCACGAACTTCTTCACGAACGATCTCGGCGGCAGCCCGATGATGTACGTGAACCTGATCTGGATCTGGGGCCACCCGGAAGTCTACATCCTGATCCTGCCGGTCTTCGGCATCTTCTCCGAGGTCACCTCGACCTTCTCGGGCAAGAAGCTGTTCGGCTACACCTCCATGGTCTACGCGACGGTGGTCATCACGATCCTGTCCTACCTGGTGTGGCTGCACCACTTCTTCACCATGGGGTCGGGCGCCAGCGTGAACTCGTTCTTCGGCATCACGACGATGATCATCTCGATCCCGACGGGTGCGAAAATCTTCAACTGGCTGTTCACCATGTACCGCGGCCGCATCCGGTTCGAACTGCCGATGATGTGGACCGTCGCCTTCATGCTGACCTTCGTGGTCGGCGGCATGACGGGCGTTCTGCTGGCCGTCCCGCCGGCGGACTTCGTCCTGCACAACAGCCTGTTCCTGATCGCCCACTTCCACAACGTCATCATCGGCGGCGTGCTGTTCGGCCTGTTCGCCGGCATCTACTACTGGTGGCCCAAGGCCTTCGGCTTCCGCCTCGATCCCTTCTGGGGCAAGGTGTCCTTCTGGTGCTGGGTGATCGGCTTCTGGGTCGCCTTCATGCCCCTCTACGTCCTGGGCCTGATGGGCGTCACCCGCCGCCTGCGCGTGTTCGAGGACCCGTCGCTGCAGATCTGGTTCCAGATCGCCGCCGTCGGCGCCGTTCTGATCGCCGCGGGCATCGGTGCCTTCCTCCTCCAGATCGCCGTCAGCGTCTGGAAGCGCCGTGAGCTGGTCGACCGCACGGGCGATCCGTGGGATGGCCGCACCCTGGAATGGGCGACCTCCTCGCCGCCGCCGGACTACAACTTCGCCTTCACCCCGATGATCCACGACAACGACGCGTGGTGGGACATGAAGAAGCGCGGCTACAAGCGTCCGCTGGGCGGCTACAAGGCGATCCACATGCCCAGCAACAGCGGCACCGGCGTGATCCTGGCCGGGATCAGCGTGGTCCTCGGCTTCGCCCTGGTCTGGTACATCTGGTGGCTGGCGGCGGTGAGCTTCGTCGCCCTGCTGGCGGCGGCCATCCACCACACCTTCAACTATCACCGCGACTTCCACATCCCCGCGGACGTGGTGGTGCGGACCGAGAACGAGCGGACCCGACTCCTCTCTGGGCAGGTGTAAAGCATGAGCACGACCCTGACAGCCGAGCGGCCCCGCGGCCAGGCTCCGGTGTTCCACGTTGTGGACGAGCACGCGCACCCCGAAGGCTCCAGCACCATGCTGGGCTTCTGGATCTACCTGATGAGCGACTGCCTCATCTTCGCGGTGCTGTTCGCGACCTACGGCGTGCTCGGCGCCAACTACGCCGCCGGGCCCGCGCCCAAGGACCTGTTCGACCTGCCGCTGGTGGCACTGAACACCGCCATGCTGCTGTTCTCCTCCATCACCTATGGCTTCGCCATGCTGGCGATGGAGAAGGGGCGGGTGTCGCAGACCCAGCTGTGGCTGGCGGTGACGGGCCTGTTCGGCGCCGCCTTCCTGGCGATCGAACTCTACGAGTTCGCCCACCTGATCCACATCGGGGCGACCCCGCAGCGCAGCGCCTTCCTGTCGTCCTTCTTCACGCTGGTCGGCACCCACGGCCTGCACGTCACCTTCGGCCTCGTCTGGCTGGTGACGCTGATGGTCCAGGTCAACAAGCGCGGTCTGATCCCGGCCAATCGCCGGCGCCTGATGTGCCTGAGCCTGTTCTGGCACTTCCTGGACGTCATCTGGATCGGCGTCTTCACCTTCGTCTATCTGATGGGAATGCTGCGATGAGTTCTCACGCCGAACATCATTCCGGTCATCACGGGGCCGGTCACCACGGGGCCGGCCATCACGACCACGGCCATGGGGACGACGGGCACGCCCATGGGACGCTCGGCAGCTACGTGATCGGCTTCGTCCTGTCGGTGATCCTGACGGTCATTCCCTTCTGGCTGGTCATGGACGGGACGATCCTCGACAAGAACATGACCGCGATGGCGATCATGGCTCTGGCCGCCGTCCAGGTCGTCGTCCACATGATCTTCTTCCTGCACATGAACGGGCGGGCGGAAGGCGGGTGGACCATGCTGTCGCTGATCTTCACGCTGATCGTCGTGGTCATCATGCTGGCCGGTTCGCTGTGGGTGATGTACCACCTGAACACCAACATGATGCCGATCCACGACCCGAGCCAATTGCCGTGACCGGCACGGCGACCCACCGTCCGCGCCGGGGGCTGATCCTTCTCGGGATCCTGGCGCTGGCGGGAGTCGCCGTATTCACGTCGCTCGGCGTCTGGCAGGTCGAGCGGCTGTTCTGGAAGCTGGACCTGATCCAGCGGGTGGAGGAACGGGCGCGGGCCGCCCCCGTTCCCGCCCCCGGCCCGGAGGAGTGGCCCGCCGTCACGGCGGCCAGCCAGGAATACCGGCGGGTCGGCGTCACCGGGCGTTTCCTGAACGACCAGGAAACCCTGGTCCAGGCGGTGACCGAGCGGGGCGGCGGCTTCTGGGTGCTCACCCCCTTCCGGACCGACCGGGGCTTCACCGTCCTGGTCAACCGGGGCTTCGTGCCGCCCGAGCGGCGCAGCACCGACAGCCGCCCCGACGGGCTGATCGACGTGGACACCACCGTCACCGGCCTGCTGCGGGTGACGGAGCCGGGAGGCGGTTTCCTGCGCTCCAACGATCCCGCGCAGGACCGCTGGTACTCCCGCGACGTGGCGGCCATCGCCGCCGCCCGCGGCGTGACGGAGGCGGCTCCCTATTTCATCGACGCCGAGGCCAGCCCGCCAGGCGGTTCTCCGGTCGGCGGGCTGACCGTCCTGAAGTTCCCGAACAACCACCTCGTCTATGCGCTGACGTGGTTCGCTCTGGATCTCATGCTGATCGCCGCCGCCCTCTATGTCGCGCGCAGTGAATGGCGCCGCCGCGGTTGAAGAAATAATCTCTTTTTCTTCATGGTCTTTTTGCCGTTTGGAAAGGGATGCCTCGCGGACCCTTCCGCTTGGCTTTTTTGTGCTATCAAGGCCGGACGGAGTCCGGGTCAAGGCTGCCAAGCCGGGCCGTCATGCCCATATGAGTCGGGCCCATATGAATGGGGACCGAAGGAAGCCGGCGAAGGGCCAGACGTTTTCCGTGCGCGACACCACCGACAAGAAGAATCTGTTCCTGCTGGTGCAATTGCGCTGGCTCGCCGTCGCCGGGCAGGTGATCACGATCCTGATCGTGCACCACCGGATGGGCATCACCCTGCCGCTCGACCAGATGGGCGCGGTGATCCTGTTCCTGGTCGCGCTGAACATCGCCAGCGTCCTGCATCTGCGCCGCCAGACATCGGTGTCGAACACCCAACTGTTCCTGGAACTGCTGATCGACGTGTCGGCGCTCACGGTGCAGCTTTACCTCAGCGGCGGCGCCTCCAACCCCTTCATCTCGCTCTACCTGCTGCAGATCACCCTGGGGGCGGTGCTGCTGGAGGCGTGGTCGGCCTGGGCGCTGGTCCTGGTCGCCACCGCCTGCTTCACCTTCCTGATCGGCGCCTACCGCCCGCTGGCCCTGCCGCCGGGGCTGGAGGGGCTTCTGCTGGGGCTGCACATCCAGGGCATGTTCCTGTGCTTCGTGCTGACGGCCAGCCTGATCGTCCCCTTCATCACCCAGATCACCCGCAACCTGCGCGCCCGCGACGCCCATCTGGCCGATCTGCGCCAGCGCTCCATGGAGGAGGACCACATCGTGCGCCTCGGCCTGCTCGCCTCCGGCGCCGCGCACGAGCTGGGGACGCCGCTCGCCACGCTGTCGGTGATCGTGAACGACTGGCGGCGGATGCCCGTGGTCAAGGGCGACCCCGACATGGCCGAGGACATCGCCGAGATGCAGAACCAGATCAACCGCTGCAAGGCCATCGTGTCGGGCATCCTGCTGTCCTCCGGCGAGGCGCGGGGGGAGGGGACGCTGCGCACCACCGTGACCGCCTTCCTGGACGATCTGGTGGAGGAGTGGAAGGCCAGCCGGTCGCCGGCCTGCGTCGATTACGACAACAGCGTCCGCTCGCGCGAGGGGATCATCTCCGATCTCGCGCTGAAGCAGGTGATCTTCAATGTCCTGGACAACGCGCTGGAGGTGTCCCCCGGCTGGGTCGGCATCGCCGCCGGGCGGCAGGGCGACAGCCTCGTCCTGACGGTCAACGACGCCGGTCCCGGCTTCGAGGAGCGGATGCTGGCGGAATTCGGCAAACCCTACCGGTCGAGCAAGGGGCGGCCCGGCGGCGGGCTTGGCCTCTTCCTGGTGGTCAATGTGGTGCGCAAGCTGGGCGGCACGGTCGCCGCGCGCAACCGCCCCAGCGGCGGCGCTTCCGTCACCATGACCCTGCCGCTCGCCGCCCTGTCCGCGGGAGAGAACCATGGAGACTGACCGTTCCCTCGTCCTGGTGGAGGACGACGCCGCCTTCGCCAAGGTCCTGCGCCGCTCCTTCGAGCGCCGGGGCTATCAGGTCTACTGGTGCGACACCCTGGACGGGCTGCGGGCTCTGCTGGACACCGTGCCCTTCGCCTACGCGGTGGTCGACCTGAAGCTGGGCAGCGGCTCCGGCCTGGAATGCGTGCGGGAACTGCACGCCAGCGACCCGGAGACGCGGATCGTCGTCCTGACCGGCTTCGCCAGCATCGCCACGGCGGTCGAAGCGATCAAGCTGGGCGCCTGCCACTACCTCGCCAAGCCGTCCAACACCGACGACATCGAGGCGGCCTTCGAGCGGACGGAGGGCGACCCCTCCATCGCGCTGGGCGCGCGGGCGACCTCGTTGAAGACGCTGGAGTGGGAGCGCATCCACGAAACCCTGGCGGAAACCGGCTTCAACATCTCCGAAACCGCCCGCCGGCTGGGGATGCACCGGCGCACCCTGGCCCGCAAGCTGGAGAAGAAACAGGTGCCCTGATTCCGTTTTCTCCTGTCCAGTCGGTCAAAGGATGCGCAAGGCCGCTGGACAATGGCGGCCAGTCCGCCCATTTTTCACGGCCTGTTACAGTCGTGTGTCATACGCAGCAGCAAGGAGCAGTGTGAAGTGTCTCTTTCCACGTCGAGCAGCAGCCCCTCCGATCCGCGGACCGAGGCCCGCCGTCTTCTGACGGACGCCATTTCCACGTACCTGCAGTCGTGCAAGGATCTGGCTGCTGCGACCGAACGCGCGACCGAGACGAGCGGCAGCATCGACACCCAGGCCCGCCGCAAGGCTTACCAGACGCTGACCGAGCTGGGCGATCAGGTCCGTCTCGCGCAGCGCCGCCTCGTCACCGCGGCCAAGCAGGCCCGCCGGGTCATGCCGGTCGCCGAGATCGAGGAGGTCGCCAAGAAGCTGGACAAGCGCGACACCACGGAAAGCGCCGCGGTGCTGGTCAAGGCCGCCCTGGTCAATTGACTTGGACGATTGACTTGGTCAACTGACGTCGGTCGGGGGAGGGCTCGCCTGTTCGGCATAGTCGAATCCGCCGGATTGGCGGGAAACGCCGTTTTTTTGCGGGTCACAGCGTCGCGCCCGGTCGATTCCGGGCGGGAGCATCTTGCGCGCCGCCGCCCGGCAGGGTAGGTCAAAGGCGCCTGGAGCCCTGGAACATGCTGGGGTTCCGCCACGAACAAGGGGAATTTGGGAATGACGAAGGCCGATCTCATCGACGCGATCGCCGGCAAGCTGGGCGGCACGAAGGCCGACGCCGGCAAGGCGCTGGACGCGGTTCTGGAGAGCCTGCAGGACGCGCTGGTCAAGGGGGAGACGGTCAAGCTGCCGGGCTTCGGCCAGTTCGAGATCGCCGAGCGCGGCGAGCGCACGGGCCGCAACCCGCAGACCGGCGCGGAGATCAAGATCGCCGCCTCCAAGGCGCCGAAGTTCTCCGCCGGCAAGGCCCTCAAGGACGCCGTTAACGGCAAGGCCGAGTAAGGCGGCAAGGCCGAGTAACGGAGCCGGTAACCCCTCTCCCTCCCCGGGAGAGGGGATATCACCGCCCGCTCAATGCGGGTTTGCCGGTCCCGGCGTGGCGTCGGCCAACCAGCGGCCGAGCGGGTCGTCCGTTTCGCTGCCCGTATCGCTGGATGCCTCGCTCCAGCCCGGCGGCACGCCGTCCATGTTCGGCAGGCGGTGGGCGATGCCCTTGTGGCAGTCGATGCAGGTGCGCTGACCGCTGAACAGATACTGCTGATGGATGCGCGCCGCCCGCGCGCCCTGCTTGGTGATGTCCATCGATTCCGCGCTGTGGCAGTTGCGGCATTCCAGCGAATTGTTGGCCTTCAGCCGCGCCCATTCATGCTCGGCCAACTCGCGCCGCTTCTCCAGGAACTTGTCGCGCGTGTCGATGGTGCCGAAGATCTTGCCCCAAACCTCCTTCGACGCCTGCATCTTGCGGGCGATCTTGTCGGTCCAGTTGTGCGGGACGTGGCAGTCCGGGCAGGTCGCCCGCACGCCGGAGCGGTTGGTGAAGTGGATGGTGGTCTTCAGTTCCTCGAACACGTTGTCCCGCATCTCGTGGCAACTCGTGCAGAACTTCTCGGTGTTGGTGACCTCCAGGGCGGTGTTGAAGCCGCCCCAGAACATCACGCCGGCCAGGAAGCCGCCCAACGTCAGGAAACCCAGGCTGAGGTAGCGGCTCGGCCCCGCGATGATCCGCCAGGGCCGCAGCAGGAAGTCGGGCAGCTTCATCGCCGGTCACCCCCGTCCGATGGGCGGCTGACGAGGCTGTCCATGTCCTTGAAGGTGTTCGGGACGATGGGCTGGGCCATGGTCTGGGGAACGTGGCACTGCGTGCAGAAGTAGCGGCGCGGGCTGACCGCGCCCAGCGTCTGGCCGTCGCGGTCCACGTAATGGGTGATGCTGATCATCGGCGCCTGGGTGGCCCCGGTGAACTGGCGGCTGTGGCAGGTCAGGCACTGGTTGTTGTTCAGGCTGATCTGATAATCGCGGATGTTGTGCGGGATGACCGGAGGCTGCTCCGGATAGTTGCGGGCGACCCGCCGGTCGTCGGTGACGTCGGCGGGGATCGGCGGGGCGGGGTCCTCGTCGGTGAACTGGATCGGCGGGCGGAAGGGCTCCCGGACTTGTCCGGTTCCCTGGGCGGCGAGCAGTGCCGGCACGAGGCAGGGCAAAGCCGCGGCCAGCGCGAGCATGAGATGGCGGCGCATGGTTGCGGTCCTCCCTCAGACGGCCACGATCTTGACGGCGCACTTCTTGAAGTCCGTCTGCTTGCTGATCGGGTCGGTGGCGTCGAGCGTGCATTTGTTGATCAGGCGCGCCGAATCGAACCAGGGCACGAAGACCACGCCGCGCGGCGGCCGGTTGCGCCCGCGCGTCTCCACCCGCGTGCGCATCTCGCCGCGCCGCGACATCACCCGCACCTCCGAGCCACGGCGCAGGCCGCGCGACTGCGCGTCGTCCGGGTGCATGTAGACCAACGCCATCGGCATGGCCTTGTAGAGTTCGGGCACCCGCATGGTCATGGAGCCGGAGTGCCAGTGCTCCAGCACGCGCCCCGTGACCAGCCACAGGTCGAAGTCCTTGTCCGGCGATTCCGCCGGGGGTTCGTAGGGGAAGGCGAACAGGTTGGCCTTGCCGTCCGGGTTTCCGTAGAAGCGCACTCCCTCGCCCTTCGGGACGTAGGGGTCAAGCCCCTCCCGGTAGCGCCACTTCGTCTCCTTGCCCTCGACCACCGGCCAGCGCAGCCCGCGCACCTCGTGATAGGTGTCGAAGGGCGCCAGATCGTGGCCGTGGCCGCGCCCGAAGGCGGCGTACTCCTCGAACAGCCCCTTCTGGACGTAGAAGCCGAACGCCTTCGACTCCCGGTTCTCGTAGGCGGGGTCCATCTCCGACAGGGGGAAGCGGTCCACGTTGCCATTGCGGAACAGCACGTCGAACAGGCTCTTGCCGCGGAAGTCGGGGTTGGCGTCGAGGATTTCCTTCGGCCACACCTCGTCGGTGGTGAAGCGCTTGGAGAACTCCATGAGCTGCCAGAGGTCCGAGCGCGCCTCGCCCGGCGCGTTGACGAGCTGGTGCCAGAAATGGGTCCGCCGCTCGGCGTTGCCGTAGGCGCCCTCCTTCTCCACCCACATGGCGGCGGGCAGGATCAGGTCGGCGGCGGCGGCGGTCACCGTCGGGTAGGCGTCCGAGACGACGATGAAATTCTCCGGGTTGCGGTAGCCGGGATAGGTCTCGTTGTCGCTGTTGGGCGCCGCCTGGAGGTTGTTGTTGACCATGATCCAGTAGGCGTTGAGCTTCCCGTCCTTCAGCATGCGGTCCTGCAGGACGGCGTGGTAGCCGATCTTGCCGGGCAGCAGCCCCTTAGGGATCTTCCAACCCTCCTCGACGTGGGAACGGTGGGTGGGGTTGGTCACCTGCATGTCGGCGGGCAGGCGGTGGGCGAAGGTGCCGACCTCGCGCGCCGTGCCGCAGGCCGAGGGCTGGCCGGTCAGCGAGAAGGGGCTGTTCCCCGGCTCGGCGATTTTGCCGGTCAGCAAGTGGATGTTGTAGACCATGTGGTTCACCCAGACGCCGCGGACGTGCTGGTTGAAACCCATGGTCCACAGCGACATGACCTTGATCTTCGGGTCGGCGTACATCTCGGCGAGCGCCAGCAGCCGTTCCTTCGGCACCTTGCTCAGCTCCGCCACCTTGTCCAGCGTGTAGTCGCTGACGAATGTGGCGAACTCGTCGAAGCTCATGGGCTTGGAATCGGTCGGGTCCTTGGCGTTCGCGGCGCGCACCTCCAGCACGCTTTCGGGACGCAGGCCGTAGCCGATGTCCTTCTGGCCGAGGCGGAAGCTGCAATGCTTCTCGACGAATTCCTTGTTCACCCGCCCGGTCTGGATGATGTGGTTGGCGATGAAGTTCAGGATGGCCAGATCGGTCCCCGGCTCGAAGATCATCGGCACGTCGGCCAGTTCGAAGCTGCGGTGCTCGAAGGTCGAGAGGACGGCCACCTTCACATGGTTGTGAGCCAGCCGCCGGTCGGTGATGCGCGTCCACAGGATGGGGTGCATCTCCGCCATGTTGGAGCCCCAGAGGACGAAGGCGTCGGCGTGCTCGAAATCGTCGTAGCAACCCATCGGCTCGTCCATGCCGAAGGTGCGGATGAAGGCCACGGCGGCCGACGCCATGCAGTGGCGGGCGTTGGGGTCGAGGTTGTTGGTGCGGAAGCCGGCGCGCATCAGCTTGGACGCGGCGTAGCCCTCCCAAATCGTCCATTGGCCGGACCCGAACATGCCGACGGCGTCCGGCCCCTTCTCCTTCAGCACCCGCTTCCATTGGCGGGCCATCTCGTCGAAGGCCTCGTCCCAGGACACCGGGCGGAACTCCCCGTCCTTGTGGTACTTCCCGTCGCGCATGCGCAGCAGCGGCTGGGTCAGCCGGTCCTGTCCGTACATGATCTTGGACAGGAAATAGCCTTTCACACAGTTCAGGCCGCGGTTGACGTCCGCCTGCATGTCGCCGTGGGTGGCGACGACGCGGTTGTCCTTGGTGGCGACCATGACGCTGCACCCGGTGCCGCAGAAGCGGCAGGGCGCCTTCGACCAGGTGAGCTGGGCGTCCTCGCCCGCCACCATGGATGGCTGGGCCATGGCGGGCAGGCTGATGCCCCCCGCCGTCGCGGCGGCCGCAACCGCCTGCGCCTTGATGAAATCCCGCCGGTCAAGCATGGGTTCCTCCCCCCTTTTTCTTGACGAATGTGAAATCCGGACGCGTCAGAGCTGCGCCGGGCCGGCCTCCTCCGGGGTCCGGGCCGACAGCGGCTCGGCGTGGTGGAAGACCATGACCGCCGACATCACGCCGGGCATCAGGTGGATGGCGGTCATGCGGTCGGCGATGCAGCCCTCGTGGGGACCTTCCACGGTCACCACCATGCGGCCCCGCTCCTCCGCATGGACCTCCACATCGCCCAGCGCGGCGACGGCGGCGCGCACGTCGGGGCTGCGCTCGGGCCGCAGATGGACGAGGATCGAGGCGATGTGCCATTCCGCCGACGCGTCGGCCGGCCCGTCTCGGGCGTCAGGATGCTTGGACGGTCTCATGGACGGTCTCCGCTGGGTGCAGGGTGACGGCGTCGGCGGGGCAGGCGGCCAGGCAGGCGCCGCATCCGGTGCAGGCGCCGTCCTCCACCGTGGGAACCGCCACGCCGCCCGGCGCCAGGGCGAAGCGGATGGCCGATTCCGGGCAGGCGTCGCGGCAGCTCCGGCAGACGATGCGGTTCATGGCGAGGCAGGACGGCGCCATCCGCGCCGTCAGCGTCCAGGGGCGGGCGGCGGCGCGGTCGAAGACCGCTTCTGGGCAGGCGTCGGCGCAGGCGGCGCAGAAGCTGCATTCACCGCGTCGGAAATCGATTTCCGGAAAGCCGCCGTCGCCCCGGCGGACGATCCCCTCCGGGCAGGCCTCGGCACAGGCGCCGCAGCGCGTGCACAGATCGGTGAAGCGGTCCGCGCGGGACCAGGGCGGGCGCAGCGGCGCCGGCGCGGCGCGGCGCTGTCCGCGCAGAAAGCCTCGCCGCCCCAAGTCGACGTGGTCATCGGCCATGGCGTCGCCCCCTCAGACCGGGGGCGGACCGGGCGGACCCATGATGAGTTGCGACATCCAGACCAGGAAGCCGTAGCCGCCCACAATGGCGACCGACAGGATCGGCCAGATCACCACCGCCAGGATCAGGAACATGGCGATCTCCCGCCGCTTTGCGCCGGGATCGGGCAGGGGCGGGTTGGCGGCGGGGCGTGCTGGGAAGCGGACGGGGTCCGGTAACGGGCCCTGGGATTGGCGGCGGTTCATGGCGGCTCCCGTTTATGGCGGGCGGTGGCGTTGCCGGCAGCCGGAAAGGCGGTCGGACGCCCCCAACAACAGGTTGCGCACGCCTTCTGTTCCACGCGGCCGGACTCAGGACGGAAGACACCGCCGGCGCGACGGCTCCAACGCCTCATCGATGGTCGCTGGAGCGAATAATTTGCCAGCCGAACTTTTTTTTGAGGGGGTACGGGATTAAGCGGCGCGCCGGACCGTAAACTGAGTGAAGAGGGGATAAGGAGGTCGGACGGCCTTGGTGTGATTTGGGTCTCCGGATTGTTTATTTCCGATTCGTACAGGGCATGCAGATTAGATCGACGACGAGGTTGCTGATGATCTGAAGTTCTGTAAGATTGGAACAGCCGTTCTTGGTGTAACGGCTTCTCCACTGTTGTGATCGTAAGTGAAGCGAACTCAATCAGAGGCCGCGCCTGCTTTGGCGCGGCCTTTTTTTTGTTATTTCGAAGTCATAGTACGAAAGTGAAGTGTCGCTGATGCTGGCCTTGCGCAGCGCATACCTTCAACGATAGTTGCGACAGCGAGGATTAATTGTGCTGTGATTCCTGAAACGGATGTTGTGTTCCGCTGATTGTGTGGTATACCAAGTACGAAATGCGGAACACCAAGCCTCTCCCAACGGTGGCGGTGGTGCTCCTGCCAAGATGCGAAGGGCACGCAAGCCCCAAAGAAAGGCAATGCGACAACAACCATCGGCCCCGCCCGGCTGAGTTGAGTGTTCGATCACCGCATTGGGGAGGAAGAGTAATGAGTCAGTCCATCGCTGCACCGCCTGGCGGCAAGCAGGCGCCCATTTCCGAAGGCGCGCGTTGGATGCAGATCGTCGTCGGCATCGTCTGTATGGTGGCCGCGGCCAACATCCAGTATGCCTGGACGCTGTTCGTGCCGGAAATCCAGGCCACCCATGGCTGGACCCGCGCTTCGATCCAGACCGCCTTCACCGTCTTCGTCGTCGTCCAGACCTGGCTGACCCCCATCGAAGGCTACTTCATCGACCGTTACGGCCCCCGCGTCATCGTCGCCTTCGGCGGCGTGATGACCGGCCTTTCCTGGATCATCGACAGCTACGCCGGCTCGCTTGGCATGCTCTATGTCGGCTCGGCCATCGGCGGCGTCGGCGTCGGCTGCGTCTACGCCACCTGCGTCAACAGCGCCATCAAGTGGTTCCCGGACAAGCGCGGCCTCGCCGTCGGCCTGACCGCGGGCGGCTACGGCGCCGGCTCGGCCCTGACCATCCTGCCGATCGCCAACATGATCCACTCCTCGGGCTATCAGGCGGCCTTCTTCTGGTTCGGCCTGCTGCAGGGCACGATCATCATCGCCGCTGCCTTCTTCCTGCGCGCCCCGCAGAAGGATCAGGTGAAGTCCTCGACCAAGGTCCTGCAGTCCCGCCGCGACTACACGCTGAAGGAAGCGCTGCAGACGCCGGTCTTCTGGGTCATGATGGTCATGTTCATCTGCACCGTGTCGGGCGGTCTGATGGCGGTGGCCCAGCTCGGCGTGATCGCCCACGATCTGGGCGTGAAGGAAGCCCCGATCAGCCTGTTCGGCATCACCATGGCGGCTCTGCCCTTCGCGCTGATGCTCGACCGCGTGATGAACGGCATCTCCCGTCCGCTGTTCGGCTTCATCTCCGACCACATCGGCCGTGAAGCGACGATGTTCATCGCCTTCACCTTCGAAGGCATCGGCATCCTGATGCTCAGCCGCTTCGGCCACGACCCGATCATGTTCCTGATCCTGTCGGGCATGGTGTTCCTGGCCTGGGGCGAAGTGTACAGCCTGTTCAGCGCGACCTCGGCGGACACCTTCGGCACCAAGCATGCGGCGAAGATCTACGGCGTGCTGTACTGCGCCAAGGGCATCGCGGCCCTCCTGGTCCCGCTGGGCAACCTGCTGATGGAAGCCACCGGCACCTGGGCGACCGTGCTCTACATCTGCGCCACCATGGATCTGTTCGCGGCGGTCTGCGCCATCACCGTCCTGCGGCCCATGCTGCGCAAGCACCATGCTCGCAACGCCGAACTCGCCGCCCAGCAGGGCACGGGTCCGGTCACGGCGGCGGCCAGCCCGTAACCTCCGCCTCAGCGGATCGACCGGAAGGGGACCACGCGCGTGGTCCCCTTTTCGGCGTTCCGGGCCGGCCTTGCCGTGTGGGACAGTGCCGAGCGGGGCAGGGGAACGAGGCGTGTCGGCGGAGGGGGCATGGGCAATCGACGGCGGAGTCACGGAATGGCAAAGGACGACGGCAGTTTCCGGCTGGTGGTCGCCTGCTCGCTGGGCGGGGTGGCGGTCAGCGTGGCCCTCGGCTCGCTGCTGCTGTCGCGATGGACGCCCCGGACGGAGAACACGGTGGTCGAACGGGCGATCCACAACATGGACCGGGAGACCTGCGAGCGGGTGCTGCACTCCTTCACGCAGCCACAGCCGGTGGGCACCCGCGTGCTGTGGCTGTGGGCGGAGGAATCGACGCCGGGTGTCTTCACCGGGGCGCCCTGGACGTCGCGGGTGACCGGGCCGGGCGTGCAGACGGCGGCGGCCGGGGCGGCTGGAGGGAGGAGCGGGGCGACGGCTGGCCGCTCCCCCCGTCCCTACGCCTTCGATCCGGCATCCCAGGTGGCGCCGGACGCGGCCTGCTCCTTCCCGAACAACTCCCTGCACATCGTGTCGGTGGAGTATCCGCCCAAGCCGGACGCCGCGCCGGCAACGGGCAAGCCGTAAGAAAGAAAAGGGCCGGCCGCGGGAAGCGGCCGGCCCTTTCTGGCAGGCGGTGCGCCGGATGGAAGCGCGCCTTACTCCTCGCGGTTGCCCATGAGCTGGAGGAGCATCTGGAAGAGGTTGATGAAGTTGAGGTAGAGCGAGAGGGCGCCCATGACGGCGAGCTTGGTGTTGCCCTCGTGGCCATGGCCCTCGGCGTATTCTTCCTTGATGCGCTGGGTGTCGTAGGCGGTCAGGCCGGTGAAGATCACCACGCCGATCACCGAGATGGCGAACTGCAGCGCGCTGGAGCCGACGAAGATGTTGACGAGGCTGGCGATGACGATGCCGATCAGGCCCATCATCAGGAACGAGCCCATCTTCGACAGGTCGGCCTTGGTGGTGTAGCCCCACAGGCTCATCGCCGCGAACATCGCCGCGGTGATGAAGAACACCCGCGCCACGCTGGCCCCGGTAAAGACCAGGAAGATCGACGCCATCGACACGCCCATCACCGCGCAGAAGGCCCAGAACAGCCCCTGCAACGCGGTCGCCGACATCGCGTGGAAGCGGAAGGACAGCACCATGATGAAGGCCAGCGGCGCCAGCATCACCACCCACTTCAGCGGGGTCGTGAAGATCGGCACGTACAGCGCCGGCGTGCTCGCCACGAACAGCGCCACCAGACCGGTCACGCCAAGGCCGAGCATCATGAAATTGTAGACCCGCAGCATGTGCTTGCGCAGGCCCTCGTCGAACGCCGCGCCATAGGCCGGCGCTGCGCTGCCGAATTGGTTGCCGTAGAAGGGTCCGCTCATTGTCTCACCATGTCCTTCGGATGCTTATCGTTCAGAGGCTTGTCGTTCAGCGCGCTTGGATCAGAACCACGCCATGCGGGCGTCGCGGGCGTGGGCCAGGATTTCCTTTTCCGACTGCTCGCCGCACAGCGCGTAGACCGTCGTCCCGACCTGCCAGTAGGCGACCGAGACGTTGCCGATGCGCTCCGCCTGGGGTTCGGTGACGGCGAAGCGGTCGACCTCGCTGGCGAACAGCGTGATCAACTGCGACCCGCCGTGGCGGTAGGCCGCCTGCACCGCGACTCCGCCGTCCCAGGCCACCGTGCGCAGCCCGTCCGGCGCCTGCCCGATGTCGAGCTGCGGGATCGGCACCGCGACCTCCGGGTTGGCGGGGGCGAGCCGGTTGACCAGGGATTGGGCGGCGTCGGCGAAGGGCTTGAAGTCGATTCCGCTGTGCAGCGCCTGCTGGTGGGTCTGCGCCGCGATGGTGATGTAGTGGGTGGCCGCGTGGGCCGTTGCGACGGGGTTGACCGACAGGGACGACACCGCGCTGTGCGCCGTCCAGCCGAGCCCGACGAGGCAGAGAGCCGCGACGGCCCGCCGCCCGCGGCCTGAGCCGTTGGCGGCGCGCGCCCGCGCCCGGTTCATCAGCTCCGCCGCCGGGCGGCGCCACAGCGCGCCCCACTGCTTGCGACGCGGCAGCGGCGCGCCGGCGCCGACAGCCGGCTGGGCCGCGGCGGGAGCCGGGGAAGCAACCGGTTCGGGCGCGGCCATCTCCGGCTCCGCCTTTTCCACGGCCGGGCCGGCGATGAACAGGCGGATCTCGTCGCGCACCCGCATGTCGTGCATGACGCGGGCGGCCTCCTCCGGGTTGGCCTCCAGATAGGCTTCCACCTCGATGCGGCGTTGCGCGTCAAGCTCGCCGTCCACATAGGCGTTCAGGTCGATGTCGCTGATCGGTTCGTTCATCGTCATTTCACCACGCGCAACGGGGGGCGCTGGACCCGGTCTGATGGAGTTCGGTCGGACTGGTCTGACGCCGGCTGGCGCCCGCCACCCGTCTTGGCCCGCAGCGCGTCGCGCGCACGGCCCAGACGGGACATCAGGGTGCCCACGGGGATGCCCAGGCACTCCGCGGCGTCCCGGTAGGACATGCCGTCGAGCGCCACCAGCACCAGGGCCTCCCGCTGTTCGACCGGCAAGGTCATCAGGGCCGCGATGGTCTGGCCGAGATGGACGTGGCTCAACTGCGCGGGCGGGGAGCCTTCCTCCGCCATCGAACTGAGCTCGCCGGTCGCTTGGCGTTCGGCCTGCTGGCGCCGCCAGCGGTCCACGAACGTGTTGTGGACGATGGCGAGCAGCCACTTGCGCAGGTCGCGCCCGTCCGTGAAGGACGACGCCCCCTCGATGGCCTTGACGAGCGCCTCCTGGACGAGGTCCTCCGCCTGGTCGGGGTCGCGCATCAGGACCAGGGCGTAGCGCCGCAGAACGTCCAAATGCTGTCCCAGCTCGTCTTTCATCACCGTCCCGGATTGGTTCTTCACACTCGGCATACGGATCATGCCGTGGCTTAATCCGCTCCGGGGGAAAAAATCGCCACGGGATTGGCTTGCGCGCGGACGCGGGGCGGAGTAGGTCAGAAGCGCCTGGAGCCCTGGAGAATGCTGGGGTTCCTCCATGAACAAGGGGAGTAGGGAATGACGAAGGCCGATCTCATCGACGCGATCGCCGGCAAGCTGGGCGGCACCAAGGCCGACGCCGGCAAGGCGCTGGATGCGGTTCTGGAAAGCCTGCAGGACGCGCTGGTCAAGGGGGAGACGGTCAAGCTGCCGGGCTTCGGCCAGTTCGAGATCGCCGAGCGCGGCGAGCGCACGGGCCGCAACCCGCAGACCGGTGCGGAGATCAAGATCGCCGCCTCCAAGGCGCCGAAGTTCTCCGCCGGCAAGGCCCTCAAGGACGCCGTCAACGGCAAGGCCGAGTAAGCCTTCCGCAAGGACGATCCTTGTATCGGATGAAGGGGCGGCGGCAACGCCGCCCCTTTCGTCTTTCCAAATTTCTTGGTGACGACATGAGCAGCAACAACATCTACCGCTGGATCAAGGTCGAGGGCCGGTGGGAGCCGGCGCAGCAACTGGCCGATGGCTCCTACATGCCGGTCGGCGACATCGTGCCGCTGTCCGCCCGCAGCGTGAAGGTCGGCCCGGTGATCGAGCCGCCGCCCCGCAACGCCGCCCCCAAGGACGACGTCGGCGAATAGGGCTGACGCCCGGTCCTATCCGGTCGTCCCGACCCGGTCGAGCATGGCGCGGACGGCGCCGATCGCCGCCTGGAAGCTGAAGGGCTTGTGCAGAACGCGCAGGCGGTCGGACTCGGGGTGCCAAAGGGCGCCGCTGTCGGCGGTCATGACGATCACCGGCAGGGCGGGCCGCCGCGCCCGCGTCCGGCGAATCAGTTCGTTGCCATCCATCACCGGCATGCGCAGGTCGGTCATCAGCAGCGACGCCGGACCGCTTTCCAGCGCGGTGATGGCTTCCAACCCGTTGTGGGTCAGCGTGACGCGCAGTCCCTGGCCTTCCAGCGTGTCGGCAAGGGCCAGGGCTTCGAGGCGCTCATCCTCGGCGACGAGGATGTGGGGAACGGACTCCATGGTTCGGCCTGACAGTGCAACGCAAAGGGAGTAAGGGGTACGTTGCGGCCGGCCGAATGGATTTCCCCAGATTGCGGAGGGGGATCGGAACGCTGGGGATCAGGCGCCGTGGTTCAAGCGCACTCGGCCAGCTCGGCCAGGGCTTCCGCGTCCAGCAGCTCGACCCGGCCGCCGTCCAGGATGCGGATCAGGCGCGAGGTCTTCAGCTTGGTGAAGCCGCGGGACACGGTTTCCGTGGTCAGACCGAGATGGTCGGCGATGTCGCAACGGCTCATCGGCAGGGCGATGGCCCGGCCGGCACCGGCCCGGCGGCTGAGCGCCAGCAGGAAGCTCGCCAGCTTCTCCAGCGCCGACTTGCGGCCCAGCAGCAGCATCTGGTCCTGCGCCGCCACCAGCTCGGAGGTGGTGACCGACAGCAGCCGGCGGGCCAGGGCGGGCTGGGCGTCGAGCAGGGCGTCGAGCTGGCAGCGCGGGATGCGCTGGACGGTGGAGGCGGTGATCGCCTCGGCCGAGTAGAGGTAGCGGTCGGCGAAGGCCAGCCCGACCATGTCGCCGGCCTGGAGGAAACCGATGATCTGGCGGCGCCCGTCCGGCAGCAGCTTGTAGAGGCGGATCATGCCGTCGACCACCCGGAAGACGGCGTCGGCGGCCTCGCCCTCGGCGAAGATGGACTGCTCGCGGTCGAACACCCGGAACTGGGCGATGGCGGCCAGCGGGTCGATGTCGTTGGCGGCGAAACCGGCGGCGGGACGGGAGGGGGCGACACGCGGCATCGCCATCACGGCGGCCTGATGACCGTGCGGAACGCGCGTCGGCTGGGCGGCGATGGCGGTGTGAGCGTGCATGTCGGGCCCCTCGGCGTTCGTGGAAGCGGCCCGTCCCTGTGGGGCAACCGCTCGATGAGCCGAAGTTATGCGCTGCGAGGTACCCTGTGCAGTTCGGTCTTGTACCTAAGGGGCTTTGCGTACGTAAGACTACCTAGGGGCCATTGCGGAGACCTCGGTGGACGCCTCGGTGGACGCCTCGGTGGATGCATGGGGGCGGAGGGGGTGCAGGGATGCTCACCCTCCCTGCACCAGCCGTTCGAACAGGTCCTCCGACCCCATCTGCCCGCCCTTGAGCATCAGCTCGGTGCCGTCGGTGGGCGGGTGCGCGCTGTGGGTCAGGCTGACCGTCACGCCGGGGCTGAGCGCCGTCCGGTAGGACAGGCCCCACAGGCCCAGCGCCTTCACCGCCTTGCTGGAGGTGTCGCCCCCGGCGATGCCCATACGGCGCAGCGGCACCGCGCGGGCGACCGAGGCGACGAAATCCGCGGTGGCGTCGGCGATGGCGGCGGACTGGGCGGTGTCGGGCGTCTCGCCCTCCGCCGGGGCGGTCCACACCAGCACGTTCCGGCCCTGGCCCAGCAGGCCGGCGATCTCGCTCCGCAGCCGCTCGCGGTAGGCGGGATCGCGACACAGGGCGCCGGCGTCCGCCGGCATCCGGTGGAAGGAGTTCGCCGCAGCGATCTGCCGGCGGGTAACCGGCGACAGGCTGCCGGCCAGCACGAAGACCGGCCCCTCCGCCGGGGCCAGGGGCGCGTCGCCGACCGTCCCGTCGCGCGCCCATTGGGTGGCCAGCGCCTGGACCACGCCGCTCGGCCCGACCGCCAGCAGGGGCGAGCGCCGCGCCCGCTCCCAGATCAGTCGCCCGACGGGCGCCAGATCCTCCGCCCAGGCGATGTCCAGAAGGACGGCGGGTGCGCCACCCAACACCATCCGGTCGAGCTTCTCGTCCAGCGCCCCGGCGTCCAACCCGTAATCCGGGTAGTGCAGGGCGCCCATGCCCTCCAGCCCCTGCGCGGAGAGGTGGAGGCGCAGGTCGGCCTCCGTCATCGGCGTCACCGGATGGGCTTTCATGGTCGGGTGGCGGTCGATGCGGTGGACCGTCCCGCCGGTGCCCGCCGCGGCGAACAGCGTGCTGAACAGGCAATAGCGCCCGATGTTCGGCTGGCCGCCGACCACTGGCAGGAAGCGGTTGGGGAAGAAGGGCCGCAGGGCCGCCACCGCCGCCCCGATGCTGCCCACCCGCGGCGCGCTGTCGAAGGTCGAGCAGCACTTGTAGTGCATCACCGGCACGCCGAGCCCGGCGAAGAAGCGCCCCACCGGCTCCAGCTCCGCCCGCAGGGACTCCGGGTCCATGGTGCGCGACGCCCCGGCGATCCCCAGCGCGTCCAGCGGGCCGAGGCCGGCCAGCCGCTCCGCGTCGGGAATCTCCAGAAGCAGCAGCGCCCGCTGCCCGGCCTTCGCCAGCGTGGCCAGCGTGTCGGTGGCCCCGGTGAAGTCGTCCCCGTACCAGCCCAGCCGGGGCGGCGGATGGCTCGTCACTTGGAGGCTCCGAAGAACTCCAGGGCGCGCTTCAGCTCCGGCCGGGTCGCGGCGGCGTCCGACAGGGTGACGCCCTCGCGCACCGCCGCCCAGGCCTGGCGGATGCTCGTCACGCCGGCGGCGGGGCCATCCGGATGGGCCATGATGCCGCCGCCGGACATGAACAGCAGATCGTCCGTCCCCACCGCGTCCCAGGTGACGGGGACGGTTCCCGCCCACTGGCCGGAGGAGAAGGCCGGCATCACCGCGTCGTCGCAGCCCTCGGCCAGCGGCGCGAGGCAGGACTTCGCGCCGTCGATGACCTCCGCGTCGGGCTGAGCGAACTTGCCCTGAAGGCCGTGGACGTGCATGTGGTCCACCCCGGCGAGCCGCCACAGCGTCTGGTAGGCGTCGAAGCCGATGCCCAGGCGGGGGTGGCGCGACAGGGCGCCGAAGCCGTTGCGGTGGCCGTGCAGCACCAGCCCGCTGTGCCGGCGCAGAGTCTGCACGGCGGAGAAGCCGCACCAGTTCAGGCTGACCATCACGCAGCTGCCGCCCTCGCGCTCCACCAGATCGGCGTGGCGGCGCATGGCGTCCGTCTCGTCGCTGATGTTGAAGGCGACCATGACGTGCTTGCCGGTGCGGTCCTGGTGGCGGCGCACCCGGTCCATCACCGCCGGCACGCGCTGGGCCAGCGGGGCGTGGACCGGATCGGCGCAGATCTCGTCGTCCTTGATGAAGTCCAGCCCGGCGGCGCAGAGCGTGCCGACCAGCTCGCCGGTTTCCTCCGCCGACAGGCCGAGGTTCGGCTTGATGATGGAGCCGACCAGCGCCCCGCGCTCCACCCCGGTCAGCCGCCGCGTGCCGGCCACGCCGTGCCGCGGCGCGTCGAACTGTTTGCGGTACGCGGCGGGCAGGCGCACGGAGTCGAGCCGCAGGCCGGTGACCTCGCCCAGGTCGAACAGGTTGCCGGCCACCGTCGCGGCCAGCGTCGGCAGGTTGGCGCCGACGTTGCCGGTGGGGAAGCTGATGGTGACGCGGGCACGCCGCCATGGTCCCGGCCGCTTCTGCCGTTCCAGCCACGTGTTCGGCAGGCTGGGGGAGGAGGCGGGTTCCAGCTCCTCCAGCCGTTCCACCACGGCGCGGGCGCGGGCGCGCAGGTCGTCCGTCTCGCCGTGGACGCGGGTGAAGGTGCCGCAGGACTGCTCCCCGGCCATGACCTCCGCCACCTTGGCGGGGTCCAGCGGGGTCTCGATCAGATAGGTCGCCTCGAAGCGGTCGGAGCGCATGGCGAGACTCACAGGCGGCTGAGGTCGGGGAAGGGCCGGACCGGATCGCGGCCGTCCCAGTCGAGGGAGGCGTTGCGGATCAGGTCGAACATCTTGCCCTTCGGCCCGGCAACCTCCGACAGCTCGATCACCGTGCCGGGGTGGTATTCGGTGTCGAAATAGACGAAGCGGCCCTTCTCGCCGACCTCGCCGCTCATCACCGGCTTGAAGCCTTGGCCGGTCAGCCGCTCCAGGTCGGCGTCGTAGTTCTCGGTCCAGTAGGCGACGTGCTGGAGCCCGGTGCGGCCCGCCTTCAGGAAGTCGCGGTACATCGACGGCGCGTCGTTGCGGGTCTGGATCAGCTCCATCTGCAGCGGCCCGGAGTTGGCGAGCGCCACCGAGTTGTGAACCTCGTACCGCTCCCCGCGGTAGGTGTAGTTCTTGATCGGAACCCGCTCGTTGTAGAACCACGGGCCGATGCCCAGGGTGCGGCTCCAGTAATCCATGGCGGCTTCGATGTCGTCGACGACGTAGCCAGCCTGCCGGATCTGGCCGAAGAATCGGCTCATGAAGGAACTCCTGATTTTATCGTTATGGGGGGACCGGCAAGACTTCAGTAGGGAAGGAAGCCGGTGGAAATCCACGGAATGGCGGCGACCACGATCAGGCCCACGAGAAGGGCGGCGACGTAGCCCCAGATGTGCTTCAGACCTTCGTCCGGACTGACCTTGCTGATGGCGCAGGCGCCGTAGTAGCCGACGCCGAAGGGCGGGGCGAACAGGCCGATGCCCATGGCGAAGATCACGACCATCGCGTAATGCACCTCGTGCACCCCGGCGTCGCGGGCGATGGGGAACAGCAGCGGGCCGAACAGGACGATGGCGGGGATGCCCTCCAGAACGCTGCCCAGGATGATAAAGGCGACGATGGAGATGGCGAGGAAGCCGTAGCCGCCGCCGGGGATGTCGGCCATCCACAGGGCCAGCGCGCGGGAGAAGCCGGACTGCGTCAGACCCCAGGCCATGGCGGTGGCACAGCCGACGATGAAGATGATCGCCCCGGTCAGCGACGCCGTCTCGATCAGCATCGGCTTCAGCCGCGCCCAGTCGAACTGGCGGTAGACCAGCAGGCCCATGAGGGTGGAGTAGGCGATGCCGATGGTCGACACCTCGGTCGCCGTCGCCACACCTTCCACCACCGCGGCGCGGATGACGAAGGGCAGCAGGATGGCCGGCAGGGCGGCCACGGCCAGCCGGGCGATCTCCGACGCCGGCGGGCGGCGGATGTGGCTCAGGTCCTCATGGCGGTAGCGCCACCAGACGACGGCGCAGAGCGCCGCACCCAGCACCACCGCCGGCAGCAGGCCGCCCGCGAACAGCGCCGCGATGGACACGCCGGTGACCGAGCCGATGGTGATGAGGACGATGGAGGGCGGGATGGTCTCGGTCTGCGCGCCGGTGGCCGACAGCAGGGCGACGAGGTCGCCGGGAGGGGCGCCGCGCTTCTTCATCTCCGGGAACAGCACCGGCGCGATGGCCGCCATGTCGGCGATCTTCGAGCCGGAAATGCCCGACACCAGATACATCGCCCCGATCAGCACGTAGGACAGGCCGCCGCGGACATGGCCGAGCAGGCTGGCGAGGAACTGGATCATGGCGCGGGCCATGCCGGTCATCTCGATCAGCAGGCCGAGGAAGACGAACAGCGGCACCGCCAGCAGGATCAGGTGCGACATGCCCTCGTCCAGCCGCCCGACCATGACGAGCAGCGGGGTCGAGGTGGTCAGCGCCAGATAGCCGAAGGTGGCCAGCGCGAAGGAGAAGGCGATGGGCACACCGCCGAACACGCAGGCGGCGACCACGCCGACGAAGAAGATGACGAGGTTGGCCTGCCCCAGCGGCTTCAGCGCCGGACCGGCCAGCCAGAAGGCCACGGTCACCGCCGCCGTCAGGGCCACCGCCGCGAGCGTGATCCGGAGGTTGCGCAGCCGCATCAGCCGGATCAGCGCCACCACGGCCATCAGCCCCAGCCCGGTCGGCAGGGCCGCCGCGCGCCAGGCGTTGCTGATCTCCAGCGCCGGGGTGACGATGAACTGCTCCTCCATGGCGTAGTCCAGGGCGGGGTGCAGGATCATCGCCAGGAAGGCGATGGGGGCCGTGATTGCCAGCGTCTCCAGCAGGGCGCGCGGCGTCGGGCCGACGCGGCTGACCAGACCGGTCATCCGCATGTGCTCGCCGCGGCGCAGCGCCACCACGGCGCCCAGCATGGACAGCCACAGGAAGAGGATGGAGGCCAGCTCGTCCGACCACACCAGCGGCGCGTGGAAGACGTAGCGCGCCGTCACCCCGGCCAGCAGGATGGCGATCTCGGCCAGAACGATGAGGGCGGCCACGCCCTCCACCGTCGCGGCGAGGCCGCGGTCCAGCCGATCGGTCCAGGAACCGCCGGACGCGGCCCCTGGCATGGCGCCGCCCTCGTCGAGCGCCGTCGCGTGGTGAGACAAAGCCGCACCCTCCCTTCCCGTGTTGTCCACAGCCGTTCGTTAGGCGAGCTTGCCGACGGCGCCTTCCAGCAGCGCCCAGGCCTCGTCGCCGAAGCGGCCCTTCCATTCGCCGTAGAAGCCGCTGTCGCGGAGCTTGGCGCGGAAGCTGTCGGGGGAGGGCTGGTTGAAGGTCAGGCCCTTGGACTGGAGGTCGGCCTGCACCGACTGGTTCAGCGCCTTGATGTCCTCGCGCTGCTGGACGCCGGCGTCGTTGATCGCGGTGGAGACGATCTTCTGCAGGTCGGGGGGCAGGCCGCGCCACGCGCGCCCGTTGGCGATGAACCAGAAGCCGTCCCAGATGTGGTTGGACAGGGCGCAGTACTTCTGCACCTCGTACAGCTTGGCGACCTGGATGATCGGCAGCGGGTTCTCCTGCGCGTCGACGATGCGCGTCTGGAGGGAGGAATAGACCTCCGAGAACTGGAGGCTGGCCGGGGCGGCGGACAGCGACTTGAACATGGCGATGCTGAGCGGGCTGACCGGCACGCGGATCTTCAGCCCGTCCATGTCGGCGGCGGTCTGGATCGGCTTGGCCCCGCTGGTCATCTGGCGGAAGCCGTTGTCCCACATCTTCTCGAAGGCGTGCAGGCCGACCTTGGAGATGGCGCCGCGCACATGCTCGCCCAGCTTGCCGTCCATGGCGGACCACACCTGCCCGTAGTCGGCGAAGGCGAAGCCGACGGCGTTGATGGCGGCCACCGGGACCAGCGTGGCGATGACCAGCGCCGACGGCGTGAAGAAGGTGATGCCGCCGCTGCGCACCTGCGACAGCATGTCGGTGTCGCCGCCGAGCTGGTTGTTCGGGAAGATCTGGATGTCGACGCGGCCGTTGGTCTCGCGGCGGATGCGCTCCGCCGCCTCGTGCGAGCGGACGTTCAGCGGGTGGGTCAGCGGCAGGTTGTTGCCGTACTTGAAATCGAACTCGGCGGCGCGGGCGATGCGCGGCGCGCCGATCAGGGTGGCTGTGCCGGCCCCCGCGGCCAACCCGGCAACCATCCCGGCCGCCGGAGTGGCGGCCAGCCCCTTGAGCATCGTGCGGCGCGACAGCGGGTTCATGCTTTCCTCCCAGGAAACGTTGATGTAGTTTGATGTTCGACGGTGATTGTTGGTTGGACGGTATGTGCGCGAATGGCCGGTGTCAAACGCGAATGATGATGTGATTTGATGGGATCGGAGGGTTTTGAACCGTGATGCAGGATGATGCGGACGCCGTCGCCGCGCCCCTCGAACACTCCCCTGAACATTCGCGTGGTCTGCCGCGGATCGCCGACATCGCGCGGCTGTCCGGCGTCTCGACGGCCACCGTGGACCGCGTGCTGAACCACCGCCCCGGCGTGCGCCCGGCGACCGTGCAGCGCGTGATGAAGGCCGCCGCGGAGCTGGACTACATCCCGGAATCGGACCTCGGCGCGGCGCTGGGGCCGAAGCCGGTGCGCCTGGCCTTCCTGCTGCCGGACGGGACGAACCGCTACCTGACGCGGCTCGGCCAGCTCATCCGCCAGTCGGAGGCGGCGCTGGCCCCGCTGGGCATCCGCGCGCAGGTTGAATTCATCAAGAGCTTCAACCCCGACCTGCTGGCGCGCAGCCTGCTCCAGCACTGGCGCAAGGTCGACGGGGTGGCCTTCATGGCGCTGGAGCATCCCGCGGTGCGTGAGGCGGTGAACGAGCTGGCGGCGCGCAACGTGCCGACGGTGACGCTGATTTCCGACGTGCAGAACTGCCGGCGGGCCGCCTATGTCGGGCTCGACAACCGGGCGGCGGGGCGGACGGCGGGCTACCTGTTCGCGCGCTTCCTCGGCGGGCGGGCGGGCAAGGTCGCGATGATCGCCGGCAGCCTCAGCTACCGCGCGCACGAGGACCGCGAGCTGGGATTCCTCAACGTCCTGAAGGAGATGGCGCCGGCCATCGAGGTGGTGGGGCTGCGCGAGGCCCACGACGACGAGGCCAAGAGCTACCGGCAGACGCGGACGCTGCTCAGCCACCACCCCGACCTTGCGGGCATCTACACCATCGGCGGCGGCGCCGAGGGCGTGGCCCGCGCGCTGAAGGAGGCGCGGCGGGAGCGCGAGGTCGTCTTCATCGGCCACGGCTTCACGCCGGAGACGCGCGCGCTGCTGATCGACGGCACGATGGAGGCGGTGATCACCCAGGACCCGCGCAGCGCCCTGATGAGCTGCGCGGCCGTCTTCGCCAACCTGCGCGCGGGCCGGGAGGCGATGCACGGCGTGGAGCCGCCGCGCATCGAGGTCATCTTCAGGGAGAACCTGCCCCCCGCGGCTCCGCCGTGACCGGCGCCGGGGTGGGCACGGGCCGCTTGTCGCGAACCATGACGACCAGCAGGACGGCGCAGAGGATCAGCGCCAGCGCGGCGTAAGTGCGCAGCGGCGGCGTCTCGCCCAGCACGACGATGGCGCCGGTCACGCCGATCACCGGCACGATCAGCGAGCTGACCGAGGCCTGCGCGACGCTCAGCCGCCGCACGAT
Source organism: Azospirillum brasilense (assembly GCF_007827815.1). Taxonomy (GTDB): domain Bacteria; phylum Pseudomonadota; class Alphaproteobacteria; order Azospirillales; family Azospirillaceae; genus Azospirillum; species Azospirillum brasilense_C. The sequence goes on along the minus strand of NZ_VITH01000003.1, from coordinate 267,743 downwards.
GGCGAACCACAGCAGATAGCCGCCGACCATCGCCACCAGGATGTGGAAGACCAGCGCGACCAGCACGCGGGGCTCCAGCGCCAACGTCGGGGCGGGGTCCATCGCCAGGGCGAAGGGCAGCACCACCGGCAGGGAAATGGCGAACTGCCAGCCGGTGATGGCGTTCGGCCCCATGGTCCAGGCCGTCCGCTTGATGAGGACGTTGCCCAGTGCCCAGCTCAGCGCGCCGGTCAGCATGAAGGCGGGGCCGAGCGGCAGGGCGCCCAGCCGCAGCAGATCGGGGCCGAGCAGAACGGCCAGACCCGTCAGCCCGCAGGCCAGCCCCATCCACTGGCGCGGCCCCGGACGCTCGCCCAGGATCGGGATGGCCAGCAGCGTCGCCCAGGCCGGCATGGTGTAGGCGATGATGGCGGCGCCCGAGGTCGCCATGTTCATCTGCCCGAAGGCGGAGCAGATGTTGAAGCCTGCCATGTTCAGCAGGGCGACGGCGGCCAGCGGCCAGCGCTGCCCGCGCGGCACGGCCAGCGATTCCCCGCGCGACCGGGCGTAGGCGAACAGCACCGCCGCTCCCACGGCGAAGCCCAGGCTGCGCAGCGTCCAGGGCTGGATCTGGGTGAGGATGATCTTGACGGCGGGCCAGTTCAGGCCCCAGCAGACGCTGATGAGACCCACCAGCGACAGATCCAGCGCCCGAGCGCGGCTTATCATGGCATGGGATTCCGGGTGTGGGGTGGTCGGGAGCGATCAAGACGGCCTTAATTTTCCCTCTCCCCTCTGGGGAGAGGGAATTTCATATGTCCTAGAACGTCACCGCGTCGCCACCCTTCAACGACAGCATGGCGCGGGCCTCGTCCGGCGTGGCGACCTCAAGGGCCAGCCCCTCGATCAGCTTGCGGACCATGGCGACCTGCTCGGCGTTGGAGGTGGCGAGCCGGCCCGGACCGGCCCACAGATTGTCCTCCAGCCCGACGCGCACGTTGCCGCCCAGGGCCAGCGACTGCGTGGCGATGGGCATCTGGTTGCGCCCGGCGCCCAGCACCGACCACACATACTGGTCGCCGAACAGCCGGTCGGCGGTGCGCTTCATGTGCATCACGTCCTCCGGATGCGGGCCGATGCCGCCCAGGATGCCGAACACCGACTGCACGAACAGCGGCGGCGTCACCAGCTTGCGGTCCAGGAAATGGGCCAGCGTGTAGAGGTGGGAGATGTCGTAGCACTCGAACTCGAAGCGCGTCCCGTTGCCGGAGCAGGTCTTCAGGATGTGCTCGATGTCCTTGAAGGTGTTCTTGAAGACGAGGTCGCGGCTGTTCTCCAGATAGGTGCGCTCCCAATCGTGCTGGAACGCGCTGAAGCGGTTCAGCATGGGAAACAGGCCGAAATTCATCGAGCCCATGTTGAGCGACGCGACTTCCGGCTGGAACTGCGCGGCGGGGCGCAGCCGGTCCTCCACCGTCATGGCGGCGCTGCCGCCGGTGGTGATGTTCACCACGGCCTTCGTCGCCTGCTTGATGCGCGGCAGGAAGCGCTGGAACAGCTCCGGGTCCTGGGTGGGACGGCCGGTGTCCGGGTCGCGGGCGTGCAGGTGGACGATGGCCGCCCCGGCCTCCACCGCGGCGATGGCCTCCGCCGCGATCTGATCCGGCGTCACCGGCAAGTGCGGCGACATGCTGGGCGTGTGGATGGAGCCGGTGACCGCGCAGGTGATGATGACTTTCCGCGCGCTCTTCTTGGGCGTGGTCATGGTTTCCTCCCTTGTTCCCCGCGCCCCTTGAGGGGGCGAGGGGATGTGTTGTTGTTCGTCAGATCACCGCTTCGATCAGGAAGGGACCCTTGCGGGCGAAGGCGGTCGTCAGCAGGCGGTTGAAGCTGTCCGCGTCGGTGGCCTGTCCGCCCTCCACCCCCATGCCGCGGGCGAACGCCACCCAGTCGAGGTCCGGACGGCCCAACTCGGTGCAGTTGCGGGCGTTCGGCCCCATGTCCCGGAAACCGAGGTTGCCCAGCTCCCATTGCAGGATGCCGTAGCGGCGGTTGGCGAAGATGATGGTCACCACGTCGGCCCGCTCGCGCGCTTGGCTCCACAGGGCCTGGAGCGTGTACATGCCGCTGCCGTCCGCCTGGACGGTCACCACCTTGCGGTCGGGGCAGGCGATGGCGGCACCGAGCGCCAGCGGCATGCCGATGCCGATGGCCCCGCCGGTGATGGTCAGCCAGTCGTGCGGGCGCGCCCCGGCGCAGGCCGTGTAGACCATCGGGCTGGAGGAAATCCCCTCGTCCACCACGATGGCGCCCTCCGGCAGCAGGGCCGCCAGGGACTGCCCGACGCTGTCGGCGGTGAGAGCGCCGGTCGCCGGGGAGGGCGGTGCGAGCGGCTGCACCGGAACCGGCGTCCCGGCGGCGCCCAACGCATCGGCCAGCCAGCGCAGGGCGGCGAGGGCGTCCGCGCCCGGCGGGGCGACGGTGTGGATGCGGCAGTCCTCCGGCGCCAGGCGGCTGGGCTTGTCGGGGTAGCCGAAGAAGCCGACCGGCTCGCCCGAGCCGATCAGGACGACGTGCTTCGCCCCGGCCAGCGCGGCGATGCCGAGGTCGATGGGGTAGGGGAAGCGCTCCACCGTCACGCGGCCTGCCCCCCGCTCGATGCGGGTAGCGCCGGTGTGTGCGTAGAGTTTGGCGCCGGTCGCGGCGGCGATTTGCCCGGCCAGGGCCAGCCCTTCCGCCCGCGTGGCGCGGCCATTGAGTAGGACCACCACCCGCTCCCCGCCGCGCAGGGCGTCGGCGGCGGCGCGCAGCGCCTCGGCGTCCGGGCCGGCGGGGGCCGGCGGTTCGACGACGATCGGCTCCACCGAAGCCGTGTCGTCCCAGGAGGAGTCCGACGGCAGGATCAGGGTGGACACGCCGCAGGGAGGGGTCAGGGCGGCGCGGATGGCCTCCGCCGTGTCGGTGGCCACTGAGGCCGCGTCCGGCACCGTGCGCACCCAGGCCGACATGGGCTTCGCCAAGCCTTCCACGTCGGAGGTCAGCGGCGCGTCGACGCCGCGGTGCCACGTCGCGTGGTCGCCGACGATGTTGACCATCGGCACGCAAGCGCGCCGGGCGTTGTGCAGGTTCGCGAGACCGTTCGCCAGTCCCGGCCCGAGATGCAGCAGCGTCGCCGCCGGGCGGTCGGTCATGCGGGCGTAGCCGTCCGCGGCACCCGTCGCCACCCCTTCGAACAGCGTGGGCACGCAGCGCGCGCCGGGCATGCTGTCGAAGGCGGCCAGCGCGTGCAACTCCGACGTGCCGGGGTTGGCGAAGCAGGTGTCGACGCCGTTCGCCATCAGCGTCCGAACCAGGATTTCCGCGCCCGGGATTTTTACGCCGCTCATCGTACCGCCTCCGTGAGCCCACCTTCGAAACCGTCCAGGAAGCTGGCGAGATTCACCGCCAGCGCGTCGCAATCGTAACCGCCCTCCTGCACGACCACGGTGGGCAGGCCGGTGCCGGCGATCTTGCGGCCCAGCGCGGCGAAGCCCGGCGTCGTCACCTTGAAGAAGGCCAGCGGGTCGCCGACGTAGGTGTCGAAGCCCAGCGACAGCACCAGCGCCTCCGGCCCGAAGGCGGCGATGTGGGTCAGCGCCCCGTCCACCGCGTCGAGGAAGGTGGACTCCTCCGTGCCCATGGGCAGGGGGATGTTCAGGTTGCTGCCCAGACCGCGGCCCTTGCCGCGCTCGTGCGCGTAGCCGGCGAACCAGGGGTAGAAGTTGTTGGGATCGCCGTGGATCGACACGACCAGCACGTCGTCGCGCTCGTAGAAGATCGCCTGGGTGCCGTTGCCGTGATGGACGTCCACGTCGAAGACGGCGACGCGCGGCGCGCGGCCCCGCTGTGCCAGCACCGGCAGCATCGCCTGGGCGGCGACGGCGGCGTTGTTGATGTAGCAGAAGCCCCCGGCCATGTCGCGGGACGCGTGGTGCCCCGGCGGGCGGCACAGGGCGTAGGCCGCGCGCTCTTGACCGCTCGCCACCATCAGCGCCGCATGGACCGCCGTGTCGCTGCCGCCGCAGACCGCCTCCCAGGTGCCCGCGCCGATCGGACAGGCGGTGTCCGCCATGTGCCAGCCGGCCTGACCGACGATGCCCGTGGGATATTCGGCCATGTCGGTGTTGCGGTGGACGTTGGGGACGATGACCTCCGACGCGTCGGGCAGGGCCGACCAGCGGGCGTGAGCGGTCTCCAGGAATCGCAGGTAATCGGCGGAATGGACCGCCGCGCGCGGGCCGGCGCCGTAGGACGGCGGCTCCTCCACCGTCGCGCCGCGCGCCCGCAGGGAGCCGACGAGCGCCTCCGCCCGTTCCGCCTTCTCCGGCGAGGGCTTCGGCTGGCCGCGCACCAGGAAGGTCGGCGGACGATGGCGCAACTGGGCCTCGGCAAAGACGTAGCGCATGGACAGGCTCCCGGAGTGATGTGTTTTCCCTCTCCCCTCTGGGGAGAGGGTTAGGGTGAGGGGGGCGCGCATTGCGGCACGCTCGGCAAAAGCGCAACCCCCTCACCCCGGCCCTCTCCCCAGAGGGGAGAGGGGGAAAAGACGGATGTTACCCAGCCGCGGCCAACACCGCGTCGGCCAGCACCGCGCAGCCGGACGCGGCGTGTTCGGGCTTGATGTTCTCCGCCTCGTTGTGGCTGAGGCCGTTCTCGCAGGGGATGAAGATCATCGCCGTCGGCACCTTGCGCGCGACATAGACCGCGTCATGGCCGGCCCCGGACACGATGTCGCGATGGCTGAGGCCGCGCCGCTCCACCGAGTGGCGGACGTGGCCGACCAGCTCCGGCGCGAAGGGCGTGGTCGGGAAGGCCCAGAAGTCGGCCAGTTCCAGCGTCAGGCCGCGCTTGTCCGCGATGGCGGCCAGCCGCTCGCGCAGCAGCGTGTCCATGCGGGCCAGCGCGTCGGGATCGGGGTTGCGCAGGTCGATGGTGAACCAGACGCGGCCCGGAATGACGTTGCGGGAGTCCGGATGGACCTGGACGCGCCCGATGGTCGAGCAGGCGTCGCCGCCGACCTCCAGCGCGATGGCCTCCACCGCCTCCATCATCACGGCCGCACCCGCCAAAGCGTCGCGGCGCAGGCGCATGGGCGTCGGCCCGGCGTGGGATTCGCGGCCGGTCACCGTCGCCTCGTACCAGCGCTGGCCCTGCGCGCCGGTCACCACCCCGATCTCGACCTCCTCGGCCTCCAGCACCGGGCCCTGCTCGATGTGCGCCTCGAAATAGGCGCCCATGGCGTGGCCGGTGACCGGGACCTCGCCCTTGTAGCCGATGCGCGCCAGCTCGTCGCCGAGGCGGACGCCGTCGGTGTCGCGGATGTCCAGCACATGGTCGAGCGTGAAGACGCCCATCGCCACGCCGGAGCCCAGCATCGGCGGGGAGAAGCGCGCCCCCTCCTCGTTGGTCCAGACGATCAGGTCGATGGGGGCGTCCGTCTCGATGCCCTGGTCGTTGAAGCTGCGGATGACCTCCAGCCCGGCCAGCACGCCGTAGATGCCGTCGAAGCGGCCGCCGGTCGGCTGGGTGTCCAGGTGGCTGCCCATGCAGACCGCGGGACGGTCGGGGCTGCGGCCCGGGCGGCGGGCGAAGATGTTGCCCACCTCGTCCACCGTCACGGTGCAGCCGGCCTCCTCGCACCAGCGCACGAAGAGGTCGCGGCCCTCCCGGTCGAGGTCGGTCAGCGCCAGCCGGCACAGGCCGCCCTTCGGCGTCGCACCGATCGTCGCGAGGTCCATCAGGGTCCGCCACAGGCGGTCGCCGTCGATGCGCAGGTCAGACATGGTCCCTATCCCGATCCCAATTCCGAATTATTGTCGAGTGTCGGCGCGAACCGCGGTCAGCAGCCCGGTCACCGTGGGCAGGCTCAGCCCCGCCCGTTTTGCCAATTCCAGCGGCGCGTCCAGCACCGCCTCGATCTCCGCCCGCCGGCCCGCAGCCACGTCGGCGCGCAGCGCCGGCCGGATGCGGCCCGGATGCTGGGCCATCGTCCACACATCCTCGACCTTGGCCGTCGCCGGATGGCCGAGCGCCGCCGACAGGGCCAGCACCTCCTCCACCACCGCGGCGAAGCTGGGCTGGAGCGCGTCGTCGTGGGCGATCTCCTGCGCCGTCTTGCCGGTCGCGAGGCCGAGCAGGCCGAAAGCGAAGGGCGCCAGCAGCGCCGTCCACACCTCCGTCCGGATGTCCGGCACGGCCAGCGCGTTGAAGCCGCCCGCCCCGAACAGGGCCGCCAAATCCTTTGCGCTCTCGTTTCCGGCCACCGGGCCGAGGGCGAGCCGCAGCCCGCCGAGATGCCGCAGGTAGCCGGGGGTCCGCCGCTCCACCGCCACGCGGGCGACGGCGCCGACGATGCGATCCGCCGGGATGGCGTCCGACAGCAGCCCCTTCGGATCGACCGCCGTCAGGGGGCCGCCGAGAGACCCGTCCGCCGGGTACCACCAGGGGATGCCGCCGACCACCGGCACCAGCCGCGTCTTCGGCCCCAGCAGGGGAAGAAGCAGGTCCAGCACGTCGGTCAGCAGCGGCGCGGGCACCGCCAGCACCACCACGTCCTGCGGGCCGAGGGCCAGCGTGTCGTCGGTCACCTCGGGCCGCACCGTCACCGGACGGCCCGACGGGCCTTCGACGGTCAGCCCGTCGCGCCGCAGCGTGTCGAGCGTCCGCCGCCGGGCGACCAACGCGGCCGGCAGGCCGGCGGCGGTCAGCCGCGCGGCGATCAGACCGCCGACCGCCCCGGCCCCGATGACGGCGACCTTCATGCCCGCCCCGTCAGGCGCTGGTGCGCAGGGCGGACGACCGCCGCGTCACCGGAACCACGTCCTCCGGGATGGTCCAACCCTTGCCGGGGATGGCGTCCAGGAGGGTGCGGGTATAGGCGTGCTGCGGGTTGCCGAACACCTCCTTCGCCGGGCCGATCTCGACGATGCGGCCCTTCTGCATGACCGCGATGGTGTCGCAGATCTGGGCGGCGATGCGCAGGTCGTGGGTGATGAACAGCATCGACAGGTTCAGCCGGTGCCGCAGATCCTCCAGAAGGTCGAGCACCTGGGCCTGCACCGACACGTCGAGCGCCGACACCGGCTCGTCGGCGATCAGCAGCTTCGGCTCCAGCGCCAGGGCGCGGGCGATGGAGATGCGCTGGCGCTGCCCGCCGGAGAACTCGTGCGGGAAACGCTCCGCCGCCGAGGCGTCGAGCCCGACGAGCTTGAGCAGCGCCTTCGCCTTCTCCAGCGCCTTGTGGCGGTCCTCGCCGAAGGCCACCGGCCCCTGGGTGATGATGTCGCCCACGGTGTGGCGCGGGTTCAGCGAGGCGTAGGGGTCCTGGAAGACCATCTGCACGTGCCGCCGGTAGGGCCGGAAGGCCGGGCGCGACAGCGACAGCAGATCGACGCCCTCGAACAGGATCCTGCCCGAATCCGGCTTGATCAGCCCGACGATGGAGCGGCCGAGCGTCGATTTGCCGGAGCCGGACTCGCCGACCAGCCCGACCGTCTCGCCCTGGTGGATGGTCAGCGACAGGTCGTCGCCCGCCACCACCTTACGCCCCGGCGTGAAGAAGCCGCCGCCGAGGTGGAAGGTCTTGCACACCTTCTCCGCCGTCAGCACCGGCTGACGCGCGCGGGTGAAGTCCTCGCGGTGCTCGATCAGGTGCGGGACGGCGGCGATGAGCTGGCGGGTGTAGGGATGCTGCGGCCGGTTCAGCACCTCCTCGGCGGTGCCGATCTCGACGATCTGGCCCCGCTGCATCACCGCCACGCGGTGGGCGATCTCCGCCACCACGCCGAAGTCGTGGGTGATGAACATCACGCCCATGCGGCGCTTGGCCTGGATGTCCTGGATCAGCTCCAGGATCTGCTTCTGGGTTGTGACGTCGAGCGCGGTCGTCGGCTCGTCGGCGATCAGGATGTCCGGCTCCACCGCCAGCGCCATGGCGATCATCACGCGCTGGCGCTGGCCGCCCGACAGGCGGAACGGGTAGCTGCGGCGCAGATGGTCCGGCTCCGGCAGGCCGACCGAGGCGAGAAGCTCCACCACGCGGGCCCGGCGGGCGGCGCGGTCGAGCGTGGTGTGGTAGCACAGGACCTCGTCGATCTGGTCGCCGACCCGCATCAGCGGGTTCAGCGCCGTCATCGGCTCCTGGAAGATCATGGCGATGCGGCCGCCGCGGAGCGCGCGCTGGTCGCGCTCCGGCAGGCTGAACACGTTGGTGCCCTGGTGGCGGATCTCGCCGGAGGAGACTTTCACCGCCTTGGGCAGCAGGCCCAGCACGGCGTGCGCGGTCATCGACTTGCCCGATCCGGACTCGCCGACCACGCAGAGGATTTCCCCGGGCTCCAGCGTGAAGGTCAGGTCCTGGACCGCGTGCGGCCGGTCGGCGCCGCGCGGCAGGTCGATGGTCAGGTTGCGGACGTCGAGGAGAGGCGTCTCGGTCATCAGGAACGGCCCTTTCGCGCCAGCTTGGGATTCAGCGCGTCGTTCAGCCCCTCACCCACGAGGTTGAGGGCAAGCACGGTCAGAAGGATCGCGATGCCGGGGAAGAAGCTCATCCACCAGGCCTGACGGATCACCGTGCGGGCGGCCCCCACCATGTAGCCCCAGCTCATCAGGTTCGGATCGCCGAGCCCGAGGAAGGAGAGGGAGCTCTCCAGCAGGATCGCCGTCGCCACCATCAGCGAGGCCGACACGATGATCGGGGACAGGCTGTTGGGCAGGATCTGGCGCCAGATGATCGTCATGTTCGACTGGCCGGTGGTCACCGCGGCGTGCACGAACTCGCGCGAGCGCAGGCTCATGAACTCGCCGCGCGCCAGGCGGGCCAGCGGCGGCCAGGAGACGATGGCGATGGCCAGCACGATGGAGGTCAGCGAGGGCGTGAAGATCGCCACCAGCACCACGGCCAGAACGAAGTTCGGGATGGTCTGGAACAGCTCGGTGAAGCGCATGACCAGATCGTCGACGCGCCCGCCGTAGAAGCCGGAGACGGCCCCCAGGAACACGCCGATCAGCACGGCGACGGCGGTCGAGGTCAGCCCGATCAGCAGCGACACCCGCGCCCCGTGGGCGATGCCCGCCGCGATGTCGCGGCCCAGCGTGTCGGAGCCGAGCAGCGCGTCCTCCGACAGCGGCGGCTGGAAGGGCATCGCGGTCATGTCCCACGGGCTGTCCGGGTACAGCACGTCGGCGAAGGCCGCCATCAGGACGATCAGGGTCAGGAAGGCCAGTCCGATCACCGCGCCCTTGTTGCGGGCGAAGGCGCCCCAGAAGCCCGAGCCCTTGCGGGCGGGGGCGATGGTTGCGGCGGTCATGGCGCCACCTCGATGCGCGGATCGACGAGGGAATAGATCAGGTCGGTCAGCAGGTTGAACACCACCACCACCACCGAGGTCAGAAGGAAGATGCCGAGCAGGACCTGATAGTCACGCTGCAACACGGCCTCGAAGGCGAGGCGCCCGATGCCGGGGAGCGCGAAGACGGTCTCGATCAGGATGGAGCCGCCGATCAGGTGACCGGCCTGGAACCCCGCCACCGTGATGACGGGCAGGATGGCGTTGCGCAGGATGTGCACCGACACGATGCGCCATTCCGGCAGGCCTTTGGCCCGCGCCGTCTTGACGAAGTCCATGTCGCGCACCTCCAGGATCGAGGCGCGGGTCAGCCGGGTGTAGACGGCCATGTAGAAGAGGCCGAGCGTGGTCACCGGCAGCACGAGGTGCCGGGCCCGGTCGAGGAAGGCGTCCCAGCCGGTGTAGCCGGCGCCGATGCTCTCCGTGCCGAAGGCGGGCAGCCAGCCGAGATTGACCGAGAAGAGAAGGATCAGCATCAGGCCGATCCAGAAGATCGGCGTCGCGTAGGCGGTCAGCCCGACCACGGTGATGGCGGTGTCCGACCAGGTGCCGGCGCGCATCGCCGCCAGCGTGCCGAGCGCGATGCCGCCCAGCAGGGCCAGCACGAAGGCGGTCAGCGTCAGCGACAGGGTGACGGGCAGGCGGTCCATCAGCAGGTCGAAGACGGGGCGCTGCTGGCGGTAGGAGTAGCCGAGGTCGGCCTGCACGACCTTGGACATGTAGGTGCCGAGCTGCTCGTACAGGGGGCGGTCGAGGCCGAACTGCTGGCGGAGCTGTTCGACGAACTTGGCATCGGCGGCCCCGGCCTCGCCCGCCATCACCGCGGCGGGATCGCCGGGCGCTGCGTGGACCAGGAAGAAGTTGAACACGGCGATCGCCAGAATGACGAAGACCGCCTTCACCAGCCTCTGTGAGATGAATAGGGCGATGCGGGGCATGGAAAGCACTCCTGCGGCGACGGGTGCCCCCTCCCTAACCCTCCCCCGCCTTCGGCGGTGGAGGGAATTCCGCCCCCTCTCCCGCGAAGCGGGGGAGGGATGGGGAGGGGGCAAGCGCGCCCTTACTTCTTGACCATGTAGACGCTGTCGTAGCTCTCGTTCACGCCGATGGCGGTCGTGACGGCGTTCTTGAAGCGCTTGTCCACGAAGGTCGGGAACTCCATTTCCAGCAGCCAGGCGACCGGCACGTCCTCGACCAGGATCTTCTGGGCGGCGGAGTAGAGCTGCTGACGCTCCTCGTCCTTGTTGGTCTGGGCGGCCTGGGCGAACAGCTTGTCCACCTCGGGGTTGGAGTAGCCCATGGTGTTGGAGAACATCACGCCCTTGCGGATGTTGTCCGAGACGTAGGTGCGCGTGACGCCGAGCGCCGGGTCGCCGTACTGGTAGACGAAGTTGAAGCTCAGGTCGTAGTCCCAGTTGGACACGCGGTTGACCCAGCCGGCGGCGTCGGTGGTCTCCAGCGTCACGTCGACGCCGACGCGCTTCATCGCCTGCTTCACATACTCGCCGAGACGGGTCCAGGTCTCGCCGTAGGGCATGACGAGCAGGCGGACCTTGGCGCGGGTGCCGTCGGCGCCCTTCTTGTAGCCGGCCTCCTCAAGCAGCGCCTCGGCCTTCTTCGGGTCGAAGTCGTACTTCTTGACGTTCGGCTCGAAGAAGCGGGTGACCGAGTTCACCGGGCCGGTGGCCGGGCGGCCGAGGCCGAACCAGATCTTGTCGCGGATGAACTTGCGGTCGATGGCGTGCATCATCGCCTGCCGGAAGCGCTTGTCGTCCAGCGGCTTGTTGCGCGTGTTGATCTCGATCCAGGACAGCGGCGCGAAGAATTCGTAGCCCTTGGTCGTCATCTCGACGTTGGGCAGACCCTTCAGGCGCGGGACGTCGAAGGTCTCGATGTCGTTGAACTGGGTCTGCTGGACGGTGCCCTGCTCCACGGCGACGGCGCGCGAGGCGGCGTCGGGGATCACGCGGAAATAGATGTCGTCCAGGTAGGGCTTGCCGGCCTTCCAATACTCGTCGTTGCGGACGAGGTGGATGTAGGAGCCCTTGTTCCACTCCTTGAACTTGAAGGGGCCGGTGCCGATCGGGGTGGCGTTGGCCGGGTTGGCCTTGAAGTCGGTGCCTTCATAGATGTGCTTCGGCATCATCGGGGCCGACGACACCTCGAAGGCCTGAAGGAACGGGCCGAACGGCTCCTTCAGCGTGAACTGGACGGTGTAGTCGTCCAGCGCCTCGATCTTCTCGCACTTGGAGAAGGTGGCGCGCGCGCGCGGGTGGGTCTCCATCAGCAGCTTGGAGGTGGAGAAGACCACGTCGTGGGCGGTGAAGGGCTTGCCATCGTGCCACTTGGCGTTCTTCACCAGCTTGAAGGTGTAGACCTTGCCGTCGGGCGAGACTTCCCAGCTTTCCGCCAGTTCCGGCTGCGGCTTCAGGTCGAAGCCGAAGGTCAGCAGGCCCTGGTAGATCTTGCCGGCGACCGTCTGCGTCGGACCCTGCTGGTTGAGGCCCAGCACCAGGATCGGCGGCTCGGGCTGGACGATGATGTTCATCGTGCCGCCGCGCTCCTGCGCCGCGGCGACGCCGGGCACGGTCAGCGCCAGCGGCGCCGCCAAGGCGGCGGCCAGCGCCGCGGCGGTCAGGGTTTGACGAAAGTGACGCAAACGATTGCTCATGTCTGAAGCCCCCTTATTGTTTGGTTCTCGTCACGCGACCGTTATGGATCGATGGTTTCAAGGCCGCACCAGTCGGCCATGAACAGGGCGAGCACGGCGGTCACCTTCGCCACGCTGTCGAGCGAGACCGACTCGTCGATGCCGTGGATGCGTTCCGCCTCCGGGCCGTAGCAGGTCGCCGGCGTGTCGCCGTACAAGACGAAGTTGCGGACGTCGGTGGTGCAGGTTTGGGCCAGCTTCGGCGCCGGGGTTCCGAAGATCGACCGGTGCGCGGCGTCCAGCGCCTCCAGCATCGGGTGATCGGGGTCCAGCGTGCAGCCCTCGGCCTGGAAGCCGCGGAAGATGACGCGGGCGTCGATGCCTTTGAGGTCGGAGTCGCCGCGGCAGGCCTCGGCCACCGCGCGCTCGATCTCGGCGCTGACCTCGGCGGCGGCGCGGCCGGGCGGGAAACCGAAGCGCAGCTCCATCCGGCAGCGGGTGGGCACGGAGGACGCCCATTCGCCGCCGTCGATGTGCCCGACGTTCAGGTTGTAGGGGTGGTGGTGGTGCGCGTAGGCGGGATGCCGCCCGTCGGGGTGGTTCCAGGCCGACTCCAGCGCCTTCAGATGCTTGAGCACGCGGAAGGCCGCCTCGATGGCGTTCAGACCGGCGCCGGTGTCCAGCACATGGGCGGGGCGGCCGGTCACCTCCAGCTCGCAGCGGATCACGCCGACCTGGGCGATCTGGAGCGTGTGGTTGAAGGGCTCCGGGATCACCGCGGCGTCGGCCTTGTAGCCGCGGGCGACGCAGGCGAGCGCGCCGTTGCCGGTGCATTCCTCCTCCACCACCGACTGGAGATAGACCGGGGCGGCGGGCTGGACGCCCAGGCTTTGCAGCGCCTTGAAGGCCATGACGTAGGCGGCGATGCCGGCCTTCATGTCGCCGGCGCCGCGCCCGTAGAGGCGGCCGTCGCGGACCACCGGCTCGAAGGGCGGGGCGGACCACAGCTCCTCCGGCCCGGTCGGCACCACGTCGATGTGGCCGTTCAGGATCAGCGACTTGCCGGTCGCGCGCCGGGGCTTGTGGACGCCGACGACGTTCTCGCGCCCTTCGTAGGAGATCAGCGAGGGGGACCAGCCGGGCTGCGCCTTCAACGCCTCTTCGTCGATGGCGAAGCGGTCCACCTCCAGGCCCATGTCCCGGAAGATCCGTTCCATCAGGTCCTGCGCCGGGCCTTCCTGCCCCAGCAGGCTGGGGCTCCGGACCAGATCGGACAGCAGGCGCACTCCATCCTCGCGCAGCGTCGCGACCGCGCCCAGGATCGCATCCCGGTCCACGGCTGCAATGCTCCGCCCACCCTCGTGGGATGCGGGCATGACGACTCCGTTCTTACCACTCCGCCGCGCAGTCGTCCTTATGGGTCGGCAAATCTCCGGAAAGAAACCGGGGCGATTTCGACTTTCGGACTAGGACCACCGGATTTGCCCGATTGGGCGAAGCCGGGGATCGACCGCTGACGACCGGCGTATTACAATTCAGCTTCTCATCCTCCGCCAAATCGATAATCCTCATTGCCGACATAAGCAGGATTTATGGCGATGGGTTTTCCCCCGATGACGGCGCGCGATCTGGAGCGGCTCGGCCACCAGCTCGACTGGAACCTGCTGCGCACCTTCATGGTGATCGTGCAGGAGCAGGGGCTGACCCGTGCGGCGCAGCGCCTGGGGCTGACCCAGCCGGCGGTGTCCCAGGCCCTGAAGCGGCTGGAGGACCAGATCGGCCGCAGCCTGATCGAACGCGGGCAGGGCCGCTTCCGGGTGACCGAGGCGGGCGAGATCATCTACGCCGAGGTGCTGGAGATCTACGGCAACATCTCCCGCTTCGCCGTTCTGATGCGCGACATCCGCGAGGAGATTTCCGGCCACATCCGAATCCTGCTGGCCAGCCGGATCCAGTCGCTGCTGTTCGACGCCATTCTGGAGCGCTTCCACGCCACCCATCCGCAGGTGACCTTCCGGCTGGACGTGATGGCGAGCGCCGACGTCCACATGGCGATCCAGCAGAAGACCGGCTCGCTCGGCCTCTGCCTGATGCGGGAGCCGCCGCCGTTGGTCGAGCACGCTCTGTTCGCACGCCAGATCTACCGTCTCTATTGCGGGCCGCGGCACCATCTGTTCGGCCGCACCGGCCTGACGTTGAGCGACCTGCGCAGCGAGGGGTTCGTCTCCTTCACCTCCGACCAGATCGGCGGGGTGCTGTCGCCGCTGGCCGTCTTCCGCGCCCAGGAGGGGATCGAGAGCCGGATCGTCGGCGCCTCGGTCAATCTGGACGAGGTGCGGCGGATGATCTCGGTGGGGCTGGGGATCGGGCCGCTGCCGCGCCATGTGGCGGAGCGCGACGTGCGCGACGGCCTGCTCTGGCCGCTGCCGCCGGAGGAGGGGGTGGCGCCGGTGGACATCCATCTGCTGTGGAATCCCGCCTCGAAGATGAATCGGGCGGAGCGCGCCTTCATCGAGCATTGCCGCGCCGCCATCGCCGGCATCCCGCTCGACCTGCGTTTCGATCCGGTGGCGGTGAGCGAGTGGATCGACCGCCAGTTCGGCACCGACTGATCCTTCCGCGTTTCTGATTCCCTCCAGAAATTGCGTCGTCATCCAGCGGATGACGCGGCGCTTGCGCGCGCGCAAGAGGCCGCAAGCAAAAATTCCCATTCTCTTTTCCGCCTTTTTGATAATCGGAAGATTCCTTTTTGAAAAACAGGGACTTCCCGGAGTCTTCGCAAAGGAAGCCGGGAATCTCACAAAAATGCCCCGCCGGGCGATTCATCCAAATTGGTAGTAGTGGTCTATGCCTAAAGGCGAAAACGCCGACGAACTCATACCAGAAGACAACATCGTAAGAGAGAATTGACACATGGCCAACCTGTACGGACCGAAGACGCTGACGGCCCCCGCTGGTGCGATCGTCATAGCACCCGGGGCCAACATCCAGTCCATCGTCAATGGCGCTCCCGCTGGCGCGACCTTCTGGTTGCAGCCGGGCGAGTACCGTCTCCAGTCGATCACCCCCAAGGACAACCAGACCTTCATCGGGGCCGAGGGCGCCGTGCTGAACGGGTCGAAGCTGCTGACCGGCTTCACCCAGGACAGCGCCGGGCGCTGGATGGTCGGCGGGCAGACGCAGCAGGGCGAGCGTCGCGCGACGGACGAGGCGACGCCCGGCGCGATGCGCGCCGGCTTTCCGGAGACCGTCTATGTCGACGACAAGCCGCTGACGCCGGTGGACGCGCTGTCGAAGCTGAAGGCGGGAACCTTCTACTTCGACTACAACGCCGACCGGATCTACCTGGGCGACAACCCGGCGGGGCACAAGGTGGAGGCCGGGACGACCGCCCACGCCTTCGGCGGCTCCGCGGACGGCGTGACGGTCAAGAACCTCGTCATCGAGAAATACACCCCGCCGGCGCAGGAAGGCGCCATCCAGGGCGACGTCAACTGGACCATCCAGAACAACGAGCTGCGGCTGAACTACGCGGTCGGCGCCACGGCGCAGGACGGCAGCAAGTTCATCGGCAACTACGTCCATGACAACGGCGAGATGGGGCTGGGCGGTTCGGGCGCCAAGATCCTGGTCGAAGGCAACGAGATCGCGCGCAACGGCGCCTGGTCGGGCATCGACGTGTTCTGGGAGGGCGGCGGCACCAAGTTCGCCTACACCACCGATCTGGTGGTCCGCGGCAACTACTCCCACGACAACACCGGCTTCGGCCTGTGGACCGACATCGACAATGTCGGGACGCTGTACGAGAACAACGTCCTCGTGAACAACAGCGGCGGCGGCATCACCCACGAGATCAGCTACGACGCGATCATCCGCAACAACGTGATGGTCGGCAACGGCGCCAAGCCGCAGGCCGAGGGCTGGCTGTGGGGCGGGTCGATCCAGATCCAGAACTCGCAGAACGTCGAGGCCTACGGCAACAAGATCGACATCACCGGAGTCAAGGGCGCCAACAGCATCGTGATGATCCAGCAGGACCGCGGCGCCGGCGAGTTCGGGACCTGGAAAACGACCAACAACAAGATCCACGACAACATCATCGTCTCGAAGGACGGCAACGGCCAGTCGGGCGGCGTCGCCGATTACAACGAGGCCGGCATGCTGAACGGCGGCAACGTGTGGGACAACAACACCTACTACATGCCGGACGGCGACCGCTGGCGCTGGGGCGACTTTCCGGAGGGCGACAGCTGGTCCGCCTACATGAACGCGACCACGCAGGACGAGCATTCGACTCTGTCCCAGGCCTACCCCTCGACCGCCGGCTGGACGACGGTCACGCCCACCGCGCCGCCGGCCCCGACGCCCACGGACACCACGCCGCCCACCGTCAAGGTGAGCATCGCCGACAGCAGCGTGACCAAGGGCGAGGCGCCCCTCGTCACCTTCGCCTTCAGCGAGGCGGTGAAGGACTTCGCGCTGGCCGACACCACGGTGAAGGGCGGCACGCTGAGCGGCGTCAAGACGGTGGACGCCTCCACCTACACCGCCGTCTTCACGCCCTCGACCAACACGAAGATCACCGACGCCAACGTGGCGGTGAAGGCCGGAAGCTACACCGACCTTGCCGGCAACGCGGGCAAGGCGGGGGCGTCCGCCGGCTTCGCGGTGGACACGACGACGACCACGCCGACCGTCCCGACCACGCCGACGGCCAGCGTCACGACGATCAAGGTCAACGCCTCCGGCGCCGCCGCGGGCGGGGTGAACGCGCATTTCAAGGTGCTGGTGGACGGCAAGGCCATCGGCGACGCCACGGTCGGCACGGCGGCGAAGGACTACAGCTTCACCACCAGCCTGACCGCCGGGCAGCCGCACAAGGTGCAGATCCAGTACGACAACGACGGCTTCGTGAACGGGCAGGACCGCAACCTGTTCGTCAACAAGATCACCATCAACGGCACCGCCCACAACCCGACCGACAGCGTCGTCAGCTACGATAAGGGGGCCTTGGACGGCAAGGACGTGGTCAAGGGCCAGTCGTCGATGTGGTGGGGCGGCACGCTGGTGGTCGACGCCCCGGCCAAGGAATTCCCCGCCGGCGGCTCGCTGCCGCAGAGCGGTCCCAGCACGACGACGATCACCGTCAACGCCTCCGGCGCCGCGGCCGGCGGGGTGAACGCCCATTTCAACCTGCTGGTCGACGGCCAGAAGGTCGGCGAGGGCATGGCCGGCACCACGGCGAAGGACTACAGCTTCACCACCAGCCTGAGCGCCGATCAGGCGCACAAGGTGCAGATCCAGTACGACAACGACGCCGTGGTCAACGGGCAGGACCGCAGCCTGTTCGTCAACACGGTCACCATCAACGGCAAGTCCGTCCTGCCCACCGACGGCAACGTCACCTACGACAAGGGGGCGCTGGACGGCAAGGACGTGGTCAAGGGCCAGGCCGGCCTGTGGTGGAACGGAACGCTGGTGGTGGACGCCGACAAGAGCTTCTTCCCCTCGGCCACCCCGGTCGGCGAGGCCACGGCGCTGGCGCTCGACGCCGGGACGGACAGCGTGTGGAGCCACGTCGCGGCCCAGCAGGCGGCGGCCGCTCCGGCGGTCGTGGCCGACGCGGTCGCGGCGGCAAACAGCCTGCACGGGGCCCTGCCGGTCGAGGCCGGCTATGACCCGCTGTTCGACCACATCGACCCGTCGCTGCTGAGCCACGCGGCCTGACGCGACCGCAACGGCGAGGGGCGGTCCAGCCGACCATGGACCGCCCCTCCTTGGGGCCGTTCACCCGCCGTTGGTATTACGCATCGTCCCGATTGAGTCTCGGTTGGGTGAGCGCATCACCATCATTCAATCTAGCTACGTGTCCTGGAAAGGCCGCTTTGATATCATCGGCTCGATAGACGGATTTTCCCGGTTCGATTGTGTGTCGTTGGCCCGCCGCGGTTGGCGCAATCGCGTCAAGACGGCGCGCGGCGGGCAATCTCGACCGACACATAGGAACGCTGTCAACAAGCCATCCAGGAAACACGGATCGCTGGGCCCTTGCGCGGGCGAGCGGTAAAGGGCGCTCAGCCGCGCCCCTTCCGCCGCGCTCGCTCCTCGACTCAGGGCGTGCACCGGCGGGCCCGAGCGCGAGGTGATGCTGATGAGCGACATGAGGATTGGCTTCAACCGCCCCACGTTGGCCGGCAACGAATTGGAATACATCCGCCAATCCCTGGAGCGGGCGCACCTTTCCGGAGACGGGGCGTTCACCAAGCGCTGCCACGCGTGGCTGGAGCGGCGGCTCGGCGCGCCGCAGGCCTTGCTGACCCATTCCTGCACGGCGGCGCTGGAGATGGCCGCCCTTCTGACCGACGTCGGTCCGGGGGATGAGGTCATCATGCCCTCCTTCACCTTCGTGTCCACCGCGAACGCCTTCGTGCTGCGCGGAGCGGTGCCTGTCTTCGTGGACATTCGGCCGGACACGCTGAACATCGACGAGCGCCTGATCGAGGCGGCGATCACGCCCCGCACCCGCGCCATCTGCGTGGTGCATTACGCCGGCGTCGCCTGCGACATGGACGTGATCGGCGCCATCGCCGCCCGGCATGGTCTGGCGGTGATCGAGGACGCCGCCCAGGCGCTGATGGCCGCCTACCGCGGCCGTCCGCTCGGCACCTTCGGCGCCTTGTCGGCCTTCTCCTTCCACGAAACCAAGAACCTGATCTCCGGCGAGGGCGGCGCCCTGGTCGTCAACGATCCGGATCTGATCACCCGCGCCGAAATCATCCGCGAGAAGGGCACGAACCGCTCCCGCTTCCTCCGTGGCGAGGTCAACAAATACACCTGGGTGGACGTCGGCTCGTCCTATCTTCCCTCCGACCTGCTGGCGGCGTTTCTTCTCGCGCAATTCGAGAACGCCGAGCGGCTGGACGCGGAGCGCCATGCCCTGTGGAACGCCTATCACGAGGCCTTGGCCCCGTTGGAGGACCGCGGCCTGTTGCGCCGTCCGCTGATCCCGGCCGAGTGTCGGCACAACGCCCATCTGTATTACGTCCTGGCGCGCACGGCCGGTGAGCGCGATGCGCTGATCGCCCATCTCCGGACCAAGGGAATCCAGGCGCCGTTCCATTACGTGCCGCTGCACAGCGCGCCGGCCGGCCGGCGTTACGCGCGCGCCATGGGGGCGTTGTCCGTGACGACCGATCTCTCCGCAAGGCTGCTGCGTCTTCCGATGTGGTACGGGCTGGGTGCCGGAGCCGGGCAGGTGGTCGAGGCCGTGCAGGAGTTTTTCCGCACGGCCGAGGCGAGGGCGGCGGCAACGACAGGCCATGCCGCGTCAAGGGCGTTGGCGCGTCATCTGGCTCGGGTGCGAAGCGCGTCCGGCGAGGTTTTCCAGGCGCCGCCCGCAACGCCACCCGAAACGCCACATGAGGCGCCACCGGCCTGACCGTCTCCAGACGGCTCTCACGCCGTCGCCGGCGTGTAGAGGTCGGGGGTGATGCGGCAGCTCGCGAAATCCTGGGCGCGGGCGTGGGCGGCCCGGCTCATGGCGCGCAGGCGCGGGCGGTCCCGGTCCAAGGTCACGATGGCGTCGGCCAGCCCGTCGATCACCTCCGCCGCCGCGCGCCCGCGGCAGGGAACGGCGAAGCCGCAGGAGGAATCGATCATGATTCCCGAACCGCCGAGATCGAGGCAGATCACCGGCTGCGCGTTGGCCAGCGCCTCCATGATGACGTTGGCGGCGGAGTCGTGCAGGCTGGGGAACAGCAGCGCGTCGGAGCTTCGCAGCACCTCCATATAGTCGGGCTGCGACAGCCATTCGACGAAATCGACATGTTCGGCGATGCCCAGCCGGTCGGCGAGAGTCTTCCACTCCTCCGACTGCGGACCGCTGCCGATCATCTGAAGCCGTGCCCGCGCCCCCTTCTCGAGTGCCCTGGCCAGCGCCGCCAACGCGTAGTAGCCACCCTTCCAGTAGAGGAAGCGGCCCGAGAAGCGCAGCTTCAGCGGCGCTCCGGCATCGCCGCCGGTTTGAGCCTTCATCGGCACGAAACGCTCGGGCGGGAGGGAGCAGCCGAAATGCTGGCGCGCCTTGTGGCGGTCCCCGGCGGGCAGGACATGGCGGCTCTCATGGGTCTTCACATAGATCAGGTTGTAGCGCCGGTAGGTCAGGCGCAGGAAGGGATCGATGCGCGTCATGGCGATGGCGGCGTCGCGGACCAGCTCCGTCGCGATGGCCTTCCAGCCCAGCGGGCGGATCAGCGGCCAGGGCGCGCGCTCCCCGCCGCCGACCGGGCCGATCACCGACAGGGGCGCCAGCCCGCCGCAGAAGGCGGGGAAGCGGATGCCGCCGATGGTCACGTTGTGGATGATGTCGAAGGGCCGCTGGCGCACCAGTTCCTTCACCACCGCCCGGCAGCGCCATTGCCACGCGATGTAGGACAGCTGGAACCGCGTCTTGCTGTCGTGGTGCGCCATGGTGTCGGGGCGGTCGATGTACACGAAGTCGTCCGGTTCGAAGGCGGTCTCGCCGCGTTCGATCTTGCCCAGGATCTTTGGGCGCAGGCGCCCCTGCGTCACCACCGTCACGCGGCAGCCAGAGCGCTTCAGCCCCTCGCCCCAGTTCCAGCCGTTGGCGGATTCCGACCCGCTGTCCGGCTCGCAGGCGAAGGCCACCAGAAGAACCGACTTCCCGGCATTGGCGGACCCGTCGGCGAACGGTTTGCTCATCGTCCATCCTCCCTCAATCGATGCGGCAGCGGGGACCGGTTTTCGAGTTCGTTGCGGTAGATCAGGCCGGCGGCGATGCCGACGCCGAACAGCACCCAGAACCAGATGCCCAGCATCGGCCCCTCCAGCGTCACGTCGAAGGAGGCGTTGATGACGATGGACAGCCAGTAGCAGAAGACGAAGACGAACAGCCGCGCCCAGGCGCGGTCGCCGTTGCGGCGGGCCAGCAGGAAGGCGCGCATCATAAAGACCGACCAGCTTCCCAGCAGCGCCGCCCACAGCGCGAAGCCGGGCACCCCGGCGCGGGCGAGGATCGTCATGTGGGCGTTGTGCGGGCTGCGCAGCACCTGCCCGTCCTCGGCGTCGACCACCTGGAACCCGTCGTCGTCCGCCAGATTGATGCCGAAGCCCTTGCCGTCCCAGAAATGGTCGCCCTGCACGGTGTAGCCGATGATCTTGTCCCACCACATGATGCGCCACTGTTTGGTGCCGTCGAGCGTGGCGGTGTCGGTGGTGCCCAGGATGCTCGTCACGTTGGTGACGAGCTGGTCGACCGACAACTTCCGCGAGGACACCTCGATCTCCAGGTTCAGCACCAGCGCCACGATGACGGTGACCCCGGCGATGCCCAGCAGCGGGGCGAGCTGCCGGCTGCGCGGCACCAGGGCCAGCGCGATGGCCAGCGGCACGACGATGGCGAGCATCCCGCCGCGGCTGTGCGCGGCGACCAGCGCCATGCCGAACACCAGCATCGCCAGATGCAGCGGGTTCAGGCGGCGGAAGCCCAGCAACACGAACAGGGCGACGCCCGCGAAATGCACGCCGACCTCGCCGGGGCGCAGGCTGATGAAGGGGACGCCGTAGCGCGGCCAAGTGGGGATCTGAGCGTTCAGAAGCTGGAACAGCGGGTAGACGACCGGCATCACCGTGACGAAGAACACCGCGAAGCCGCCATAGGCCAGCACGAGGCGGCGCAGCCGCTCCGGCTCGTCGTACAGCAGGGCGATGACGACGAAGGCGAGCAGCCCGTACATCACGATCACGCTGTCGCGCAGCGCGTCGAAGCTGTAGGTGCCGAAGTAGGGCAGCGTGCGCGCCAGCACCCAGACGATCAGGATCGCCAGAAGCGTCCCCGGCAGGCTGGAGACCGTGGCGAAGACCCCGCCGATGCGCAGCATGACCAGCAGACCGGTGAGCAGCAGCACCTCCCCGATGAACAGCGGCGGCGCCCCGATGTAGGCGAAGCCGCGCCCGGCCAGGGAATAGCCCAGCAGGACGACCATCAGGAAGGTCAGGTAATGGTCCGCGGCGCGGGTCCCGCTGCGCCTTGGCGAGGCGAGGACGGCGCTCATGACGGGCGTCCGTAGGCGGCGGCGCGCAGCCGTGCCGCGATCCGCCCCCAGTCGCCGATCGCCACCACCATGCGGTGGGCGTTGGCCGCCATGGTCTGCCACGCGCCAGGGCCGGTGCGCTCGGCCCGCGCCAGCGCGTCGGCCACCGCTTCCGCCGTCAGGGCCGACACGCCGAAACCGGCGCCGTGGCCCTCCACATAGGGGACGAGGCCGGTCTCCCGCGTCACGATCAGCGGCAGGCCGGACAGGGCGGCCTCCAGGCAGCCGGTCGGCATGACGTCGTAGCGCGAGGTCAGGACGAAGTGGTGCCAGCCGGCCATCATCGCCGCCTTCTCCGCCCCGAAGATCGGGCCGTGGATGCGGATGTGGGTGCCGAGGCCGTGGGCCTGTGCCCGCCGTTCCAGTTCGGCGCGGGCGGGGCCGGACCCCGCCAGTTCCAGTGCCCCGCGTCCGCCGGCGCGGCGGTAGGCGGCGAAGCCGTCGATCAGCAGGTCCACGCCCTTGTGGTCGATCTCGTAGCGCGCGCAATAGCCGAAGGTCAGGCGGTCGCCGTCCGGTGCCGCGCGCGGAACGGCGGCGGGGAGCCCGCCGCGCCGCGCCGACCAGGCGGTGTTGGGCAGAAGGCGGATGGCGGCGCCGGGGGCCACCCGGCGGACGATGGCGGCCTCCTCTTCGGTGATGGCGTGGACGAAGCGGGCGCGGGCGAAGGCCGGGCCGTCAAAGACGCGCAGCCACGCGGCGGGCAGGCGGCGTCGCACCCGGCCCGCGACGTCGTAGACGTGCGAGCACTGGCCGTGCAGCGTCACGCCATAGGCGACGCCGCGCCGGTGCAGCCCGCGGGCGAGCGCCGCGAACAGCGGCTTCACCGCGCCGTGGATGTGCACCACCGTGTCCGGCCCGGCGCCGTCGAGCAGGCGGTCGAGAGTCGCGTCCGCGATGGTCAGCGACCGCCCCGACAGCCGCGGCCCGCCGAGGGGGAAACGCTGCGCCGGGCAATCCGCCGGGATGCCGGTCAGGGCGTCGGGATCGTCGGAGAACAGGCACAGCCGCGCGTCGTCGCCCATGGCCCGCTGCTCGGCGATCAGGCTGCGCACCACATTGTGCAGCCCGTTCGCCGAAGAGGGGTGGGCGATGGCCGGCTGGATCACGACGTGCCGGAGGTCGAGCGGGCGCAGCGGCGCCTCTTCCACCGCGAACGCGGCGCTGCCGTCAGCGGGCGACATGGGCGGTCCTCGTCTTGGAGAGGTAATAGTGGGCGGCGCCGACGCGCAGCAGGCTGGAGAACAGCAGGGCCATGCACACCCCGGCGACGCCGTACATCGCGGCCAGCGGGCCGACCACCGCGAACACCGCCAGCGTTCCGGTGACGTTCACCACCAGCGCGAACTGGCTGCGCTGCACGCCGTAGAAGTAGCTGCAGACCATCTCCGCCAGATAGCCGCTGAGCGCCCCGATGGAGAGCAGGCGCAGCGGCCATTCCTGGTCGGCGTAGGGCGACATGGCGCCGTAGACGATGTGCAGCATCTGGTCGGGGATCAGCAGGCCGAGGCTGTAATAGACCAGCAGCGGCGCCGCCCCGATGACGACGTAACCGCGGATCGCCAGCCACGCCTGCTCGTCCGGATGGAGCCCGCCGGTGCCGGACGCCAGGGTGCTGCGCCCGCGCGCGGCGATCTGCGGGACGAGGTTGCCCATGCCGATGATGATCGGGTTGGCGATGTTCACCAGATTGACCACCGCCTGGAACGCCGCGGTTGACGCCATGCCGTCCATCGCCGCCATCAGCCAGACGAGGCTCTGCACCCGCAGCATCAGGAACAGGTTGTTGGCGAGCGCCCAATGCCCGATCGACCAGAAGCGGCGGATTACCGCCGGCAAATCGGACAGGCCGTCGAAGCGCGGGCGCAGGATCGCAAAATGGACGACCGCCCCGGCCAGCGCCGGACCGGTCATGGCGATGAACACCCGCTCCAGCGTCAGGTGGCCGCCCAGCGCCATCAGGTTCAGCACGGCGATCTGGCCCAGGTAGGTGACGCTGTCGCCCCACAGCGCCTTGTCGTGCTTCAGCCCGGACATCAGCCCGCGCCGCCCGATCTCCTGCACCTGCCAGACGATGAAGTAGAGCACGGCGGGGCCGACCAGGTCCGGCATGCCCAGCCCATAGCCGACCAGCGCCACGATGCCGGACAGCGGCAGGATCGAGCCGGCGGTCATCAGGACGGCGCGGCCCGCCAGGGTCCGGCGTTCGGCGCGGTCCAGCACCGCGCCTTCCACCGACAGCGGGTACTGGATCAGGCTGACATTGACGACCTGAAGCGCCAGCAGCACCGACAGGAAGAAGACGAAGGTCCCGTATTCCTCCGACGGGAAGGTCCGAGCGAGTTGGATGTTGATGGCGAACATGCCCAGGCTGACCACGCCCTGGTCGGCAAGGGTCCAGAAGCTGCGGACCAGCGAGGCCGGGATCATTGTCATGCGTTGCCGACCCGCGTCGTCTCGGTGGAAGCGGGCAGGGGATGCCGGTCCTCGTTGGCGGGCCGATTGGCGGCCGGGGCGGTGCGCGGCACGTCGCGGTAGGCCCAGCGCAGATAGTCCGCGGTCAGCGCCATGCCGTCCTCGAAGGGGAAGCGCGGCGCGTAGCCGAGCAGGCGCCGCGCCTTGGTCAGGTCGATGAGCGCCTTGGCCTGATAGAGCGCCAGCTTCTGCGCGTCGGGCAGCCAGAGCTGGTTGCGGCTGGCCTTCTTCTTGAGGAAGTAATGGACCATCACGAGATGGCGCAGCCTCGGCGGCAGGCTGTCGAACCCGCCCTGGAGCAGCCGGCGGGCCGGGCGCCAGCGCACGATGATCTGAATGATCTTCTTAGGGTCCTGAAGCACCATGGCGATGTCGCGCCGCAGACTCTTCATCTCCTTGCGGATGGCCTCGGCGGGCTGGAAGCGCAGGCTGTCCACGCCCAGCGCCTCCTGAAAGCGCCCGAAGACGGCGGCCCAGGGCGGGGCGTCGGGGCCGGAGATCACGAAGCGCTCCCCGATGGCTTGCGGGCTGCGGGTCGCCGCGATCATCGCGTCCACCAGATCGTCGATGTAGACGGCGTTGCACAGGCCGCTCTCCTGCGGCAGCACCACGGTGCCGCTCAGCAGCATCTCGGCGGGGGCGTTCGTCCAGGGCTTGCAGAAGGGGCCATAGACAATGGAGGGCTGGAGCACCACCCCCGGCAGGCCGCGCTTGTGCGCCGCGTCGAGCACCATGGCTTCAAGGTCGAGCTTGTTCTGGACGTAGCTCCAGGTCCGGTCGCCGTCGCGCGTCTCCTCCGACAGCGGGCCGTCGGGCAGCGGTTCGTAGACCGAGAAGGTGCTGAGATGGACGAAACTCTCCACCCTGTTGGCGAGGCTGGCGTCGATCAGCGCGGTCATCCCGTCGATGTTCTGGCGGCGCGAGCGCACGTCGTAGGCGCAGTGGAAGACCCAGTCGGCGCCGGCCACCGCCTTGCCGATGGCCTCGCGGTCCAGCAGGTCGGCGCGGATGATCTCCACCGGGAAGCGGGCCAGACGCACCGCTTGCGCGATGTCGCGGACGATGCAGCGGACCTTGGCGCCATGCTCCAGGCACAACCGCTCGACCAGCCGCCCGCCGATGAAGCCGGCGGCGCCGGTCACCACCACGGTGGGGCCTTCGGTGCGGGGTGACGCCGCTGCGTTTCCGTCCACCCAGGGCAGGATCAGCGGCTTGCGGCTGGCGTAGCAGCGCTCGATCAAGGCGGTGGAGGGCAGGGCCTCGCGCCCGCCGACGGTGGCCGGGCGGCCGTCGCGGATGGCATCGGCGAAGTCCCTCAGCTCCGCCTGGAACAGGTCGCCGAAGATCTGCGGCGGGATGTGGTTGGCGGAGAAGCCGTCATGGACGAAATCGAGGATCTGCGGCACGTCCGACGCGATCTGGTTCTCGTAGAGATGGACCTCGACGCTGCCCTTGGTGCCGTAGACGCGGATGGTGTTGCGCAGGGCGCGGGTGCGGCTCAGCTCCAGCGTTCCGGTGGCGCCGGACGCCATGGTCAGGGACAGCCGGCAGTCGGATTCCAGCCCGCCGTGGCTGTCGTCGCTGTAATCGACCTCCGTCGCCTCCCCGAACCACCACAGCAGCAGGTCCAGCGTGTGCGACCCGGTGTCCAGCAGGACGCCGCCGCCCGCCCCGTCGCGGCGCAGCATCGACGGGGAACTGATGCCCCAGTTGTAGACGAAACCCTCCCGCGCCTCGAAGCGCAGGATGCGGCCAAGCTGGCCGGAGTCCACCAGCGCCTTCAGCCAGCGCACACCGTTGACGTAGCGGCGCATCAGACCGACCGCGAGCACCCGTTGGCTCGCTTCCGCGGTGTGCACCATGCGCTCGGCGTCGGCCAGCGTGACGGCCAGGGGCTTTTCCATGAAGACGTGCTTGCCGGCCTCCAGCAGGCTTTGGCCGACCGGCGCGTGGACCATCGGAGGGGCCGCCACCAGCGCCGCGTCGAACTGGTCCGCCGCCTCCCGCCAGTCGGCCACGGCGACGGGGGCGCGGTTGCGGCCGAGCAGGGCCTGCACCGCCTCCAGCCGCTCCGGCGTCGGATCGACGAGCACGCTCGGCCGCCAGCCCAGGCGGAGCAGCGCCGGCAACAGGTGATGGCTCACGATGCTGCCGCAGCCGATGATGGCGAGCCGCGGGAACTCGGCGTTGGTCATGGAATCCTCGCTTTTGGGATTGCCGTCGCGTGGGCGCCGATCATCGGCGCGTCAATGCCGCGCGGGCGCGTGCAGGGCGTAGTAGTAGGCGTCGTCCTTGTGGCCGTACTTGACGTGCTTGGACGCGACGACGCGCGACAGCACGACGCCGCCGACCGCGCTGTCGACCGACTTCAGCTTGTTGAAGCCGGCCGTCACGGTGTCGAGCGGGGTGTGCTGCCAGCGGACGACGTAAATCACGCTGTCGGCCAGGAAGGACAGGGCCAGCGCGTCGGAGAACAGCATCACCGGGGCGGAGTCGATCACCACCACGTCGTAATTGTGGCGCGCCCACGCGATCAGGTCGCTCATCGCCTGGGAGCTGATGCGGTCGTGCGCGTCGGGCGTGCCGACGGTGTTGCCCAGGACGCCGAGGTTGGTGGTTTCCTGGTGGATCAGGTCGTCGATGCCGACACGGCCGTCCAGCAGATCGGCGACGCTGCCCTGCGGCTGGTAGCCCAGCAGCGTCGCGATGGAGGGGCGGCGGAAATCCGCGTCGATCAGCAGCGTGTTCAGCCCCAACCCGGCCAGCGACCGCGCCAGATTGGCCGCCAGCACCGATTTGCCTTCCTTGGGAAGGGAGGAGGTGACGAGCAGCACCTTGGGCGGCGTCCCCCGCTTGCGCGGCATGCAGGCCATGGTGCGGACGGTCTGGATCGCCTCGCGGAAAGCGCCGATCTCGCGGGCGCGGCGGCTGTCGGGCCGATTTTCAGGGTACAGGGGCAGGTTCCAGGTCGCCTCGTTGCGGGGAAGCGACGGGACCATGCCGAGGCAGGGCACGCCGGTCGCCCGCTCCACCTGGGCCGGCGTGCGCAGGCCGGAGCTGAGCCGTTCCAGCAGCAGCACCAGCGCCACCGCCAGCGCCGTGGAGCCGACCAGCCCGACGCCCAGCGACATGCGGAGCTGCGGGAAGGCCGGGCGGATCGGCGGCAGGGCGGGGGCGCTGAGATGCGCGTCCAGCGCGCCGGTGTTCTTCAGCGCCATCGTCTGCTCGTAGCGTTCGGCGAGGCTGCGGTAGAGCGTGCGGTGCGCGTCGGCGGAGCGTTCCAGGTCGCGGAGCTGGATGCCGGTCGCCTCGATGCCCTTCTGCTGTTCCTGCAGGTCGGCGATGCTCTTCAGCAAGGTGGCCTCGCGGATGCGCGCGACCTCCAGATCGGCGTCCAGTCCCTTCTGGATCTTGCCGACCTCGTCGCGGATGCGCGCCTTCAGCTCGCCGATGCCGCGGCGCAGATTCACGATGTCCTGGTGCTTGTCGCCATAGACCTGCTGAAGCTCGGCCAGCCGGCGCTCCAGCATCGCCTCGGCCTCGCGCAGCTTCTGGATCAGCGGGGAGGCCAGCACCTCCGGGATCGCCGCGGCGTTGTTGGCGGCGGTCTGGTCGCGGGCTTGGCGCACGCGCGCCTCGGCCGCCGCCTTCTGCGCCTGCGCCGCGGTCAGCTGTGTGGCGAGCTCGTTCATCTGCTGCTGGACCATGTTGCGCCCGTCGGGCGGCAGCTCCAGCAGGCTGTTCTCCTTGCGGAAACCGCGGATGGCCTCCTCGGCGCCGCGCACCGCCTCGCGCGCCTCGATGAGCCGCCCGCCGAGCCATTGGTTGACCCGCTCGGTCATGTCGCGGTTCATCTCGGTGCGGTAGTCCAGATAGGCTTGGCCGAAGGCGTTGGCGATGGCCGCGGCCTTGGCGGGATCGACCGACGACGCCTCGATGATGATGGTGAAGGAGCGGTCGTCGTTGCGCGCCTCGATCCGGCGCAGCAGCGTGTCGATGGTCAGCAGGCGGGCCTGGTCCGGGTCGCGGGCGACCGGCCCGTCGTCGGCGCGGAACAGCGCGGTCGTCTCTTGCACGATCCGGCGCAGGACGTCGTTGCCTTCCGGCGGCAGCGCGCCGACGCCGGCCCTGGTGACGCGCTTCAGCCAATGCTCGTCCGCGCCGTCCGGCGCCTTGAGCGTCGGGTTGAATTCAGGGTCGTTGAGCAGGCCCAGCTTTTCGACCACCCGCTCCGCCAGGGCGCGCGAACCGACGATGGACACCTCGCTGCGCACCGCCGGCGCTTCGGGCGTCAGGTTGGACACCACCGACTTGAACTCCGCCAGTTCGACCCGCCGGGAGTCGAGCTGCACCATCGCGGTGGCCCGGTACATCGGCTTCAGCGACTGCATGACGTAGGTGATCGTCGCCGTCCCCAGCAGGATGACGGTGAGCAGCAGCAGCTTGCGCCGCCACAGCACGGCCAGCGTGGCGAAAACGGTCGCCTCCTGCCGGCTGCGCACGTCGGTGGACTCCCCGGCGGCCGATTGCAGAAGACTGTCCGGAAGGACGCTGGCGTGCGCTTCGTGGCCTGGAAGCGTTCCGCCTTTGCCGATCGAAGAATTCACGTCGTCGCCCCTTTCGTCTTGCTGGCTGGCGGTCCGGCCCGGGATGGGCGTGGCGGATGGCTGCAAAAGGACGCGCTGCGCCTTTTTGTTTTCTTTGAAGATAACTGAGAATTCGGCCGCTTTTTAAGGAGCGGGGCCAAATGGTCCGTGATGTTCCGCTGCGGCAACCGTTGCCGGACAGACTTCGAGTACCGTGAATGGCGTCGCTCAACAATTGAAAAAAAGAAGGCCCATCCGTCGCTGTGCTTACGACGGCGGCCCTCATAAATAATCATATCCGATACCCCGTCCGCGTGTTTGACGGTCAACTCCGCGCCGGTCACAGTTCGCCGGGTGCAGCGGAGCCGGCTCTGGCTTCAAAACGCCGAACAACTCCAGACATGGTCGTGCAGTCCCGCGTACAGACGGAATACCCGTCCAATTCGTATGGTGGCGCGCCGCACCTCGTCTCCGGATTTTAAAATATTCGCGACAGCGGGATGGCGCGGTGTCTCCGCGTGCCGCCGCCGTCCGGTCGAATTCCCCGGTCAAACTCCATGGAGAGGCTCAATGACGTCCACGACTGAGCGCGTTCTTGTGACAGGTGGCGCCGGGTTCATCGGATCGCACCTGTGCGAGCGTCTTCTGGCCGCCGGGAAAGAGGTCCTGTGCGTCGACAACTATTTCACGGGAGCGCGTTCGAATATTGCGCATCTGCTGGACAACCCGAAGTTCGAGGCGGTGCGCCACGACATCACCTTCCCCCTCTATGTCGAGGTGGACGAAATCTACAACCTCGCCTGCCCGGCCTCGCCGGTGCATTACCAGTTCGACCCGGTGCAGACGACCAAGACGTCGGTGCACGGCGCCATCAACATGTTGGGGCTGGCCAAACGGGTGAAGGCGACGATCCTCCAGGCCTCGACCAGCGAGGTCTACGGCGATCCCTTCGTCCACCCGCAGCGCGAGGATTACTGGGGCAACGTCAATCCCATCGGCCCGCGCGCCTGCTACGACGAGGGCAAGCGCTGCGCCGAGACGCTGTTCTTCGACTACAACCGGCAGCACAAGGTCCCGATCAAGATGGCGCGCATCTTCAACACCTACGGGCCGCGCATGAATCCGAACGACGGGCGCGTGGTGTCGAACTTCATCGTCCAGGCGCTGAAGGGCGACCCGATCACCATCTACGGCGACGGCTCGCAGACGCGATCCTTCTGCTACGTCGACGATCTGGTCGAGGGGCTGCACCGGCTGATGGAAACGGACGGGACGGTGACCGGCCCGATCAACCTCGGCAACCCCGGCGAGTTCACCATCCTGGAACTGGCGGAGACCGTCATCCGGATGACCGGTTCACGCTCGCGGATCGAGCGGCACCCGCTGCCCCAGGACGATCCGCGGCAGCGCAAGCCGGACATCACCAAGGCCCACGCCTACCTGAAATGGATGCCGCACGTGCCGCTCGAAGAGGGGCTGGAGCGCACCATCGCCTATTTCGCCAAGACCTATTTCTGAGCGCGGCACGGCAGCCGGCAGCGCCGCCGCATCGCTGGGGTGCGGCGGCAGGGAATGGGCCAACAGGGAACGGCGGATGTTCGAACTCCCTTCACGAAACAGCCCGGCGAAGCCGGACTACGGCGCGCGCGTGGGGATGGCCTTCCAAGGCCCGCGGCCGGACTCCGCCTCGCCGGTTGCCGCCGCGGCCTCCGCCCCGGCCCTGCTGTGCGGGCTGGTCGCCGCGGACGCGCTGATGGTCGTCGGGACGGGGCTGGCGGCGGAGGGCATCGCCGCCCGTTTGCTGCGGGCCGCCCCGGCTGATCCGGCCTTGTTCACGGGTGCCGTCACCTCCTTGGCGGGTGTCTTCAACGCGGCGGTCGGTCCGCTGGCGGTGCTGTCGCTGATGTGCTTCTACAGCGCGGGCTGCTACCGCAACCTGCGCCCCAAGGCGGTGCGGCGGACCATCGGTGCGCACGCGGGGCCGCTGTTCGGGGCCTGGACGGCGGCTTTCCTGGTGCTCGTCCTTCTGCTTGGCGTGACGGGGGACCTGCGGCGGCTGGACACGGCGGCGGCGGGGACGCTGTGGCTGTGGTACGGCCTCGGCCTGTTCGGGCTGACCGCGCTGCGCACCTTGTTCCTGCGGTTGGCGCGCGACTGGAATCTGGCCGGCGGGTCGCGGCAGCGGACCCTGCTGGTCGGCACCAACGATCTGGCCTTCGAATGGCTGGACCGCCTCCAGCGGACGGAGGGGGCGGGCTATCAGGTGATCGGCGCGGTGTCCACCGGGGCGGACCGGCCGTCGTCCGTCGCCGCGCCACCCCTGACCACCGCCCGGCTGGCCGGGGTGCCGGTGCTGGGGGGCGTGGCCGGGCTGGTCGAGCAGGTGCGCAAGAACCGCGTCGACCTCGTGGTGGTGGCCCTGCCCTGGAGCGCCGAGGCCGAGATCACCGACATCCTGGAGCGGCTGCGCGTCCTTGCGGTGGACGTCCGCCTGCTGCCGCACCGGCTGATCGCCCGCACCGCCGGCCTGTCGGTCGATGCGACGGCGGGCATTCCGCTGCTGGGCGTCATCCATCACCCGCTGGCCGGCTGGCGCGGCGTGCTGAAGCGGTCGGAGGATCTGCTGATCGGCGGCGCGGCCCTGGCGGTCCTGGCGCCGGTCCTGCTGCTGGCTGCGGCGGCGATCAAGCTGGAAAGCCCCGGCCCGGTGCTGTTCCGCCAGAAGCGCTTCGGCTTCAACAACGAGGAATTCGAGATCTGGAAGTTCCGCACGATGCACACCGACCGCGGCGACCAGTCGGGCGCGCAGCGGACGGTGCGCAACGACCCGCGGGTGACGCGTGTCGGGCGCTTCCTGCGCCGCACCAGCATCGACGAGCTTCCGCAGCTCTTCAACGTGCTGCGCGGCGACATGTCCATCGTCGGGCCGCGGCCCCATCCCGTCGCCATGAAGGCCGGGGACGTGCTGTACCACGAGGCGGTGGAGAACTACGCCTGCCGCCACCGCGTCCGCCCCGGAATCACCGGCTGGGCGCAGGTGAACGGGCTGCGCGGCGAGATCGACAACCTCCACACCGCCGCCCGCCGCGTCGAGCACGACCTCTACTACGTCGACAACTGGTCCCTGGGGCTGGACGCCGAGATCATGGTGCGCACCGCCCTCCTCCTTTTCTGGGACCGCAACGCCTACTGACGAAGCCCCCCTGCCGAACCAACAAACAAACCGCGAAGGAGTTTGACGTCATGTCCGTCGCCCTTGTCACCGGTTCCTGCGGATTGATCGGGTCGGAGAGTTGCCTGCATTTCGGTGCGCTGGGAATGGACGTCGTCGGCATCGACAACGACATGCGGCGCATCTTCTTCGGCGACGAGGCCTCGACCGCGTGGCAGCGCCAGACCCTGGAGCAGACGCTGCGCCAGCGCTACCGCCACCACGCCATCGACATCCGCGACGCCGCGGCCATCGACGCGCTGTTCGAGCGGCATGGGTCCGCCATCTCCCTGGTCATCCACACGGCGGCCCAGCCCTCGCACGATTGGGCGGCGCGTGATCCCCAGATGGATTTCTCGGTGAACGCCAACGGCACGCTGAACATGCTGGAGGCGGCGCGGCGCCATTGCCCGGACGCGGTGTTCATCTTCACCTCGACCAACAAGGTCTACGGCGACACGCCGAACCGCCTGCCGCTGATCGAGACGGAGACGCGCTACGAGATCGACCCGTCCCACCGCTACGCCGGCGGCATCGCCGAGGACATGTCGATCGACGCCACCCTGCACAGCCTGTTCGGCGCCTCCAAGGTGGCGGCCGACGTGCTGGTCCAGGAGTATGGCCGTTATTTCGGGATGAAGACGGTGTGCTTCCGCGGCGGTTGCCTGACCGGGCCGAACCATTCGCCGACGCAGCTTCACGGCTTCCTGGCCTATCTGATGCGCTGCGCCGTCACCGGCACCCGCTACGACGTGATCGGCTACAAGGGCAAGCAGGTTCGCGACAACATCCACAGCAACGACCTGATCGCCGCCTTCCAGGCGTTCCACGACGCGCCGCGCAGCGCCGAGGTCTACAACATCGGCGGCGGACGCGCGAGCAACTGCTCCATCCTGGAGGCGGTGGCGCTGTGCGAGGAGATCACCGGGCGCCCGATGGATCTGGCCTTCAAGGAGGCCAACCGCATCGGCGACCACATCTGGTGGGTCAGCGCGCTCGACCGGTTCCGCTCCCATTACCCGTCCTGGGACATCCGGCACGACGTGCGCAACATCCTCACCGACATTCACGACAGCAATCGGCGCCGTTGGCGCGTGGAGGCCGTGGCATGATCGACCATGGGAAAAAGGAAGTGCTCGGCGTCTATGTCAACGCCGTCGATTACGAGGCCGGCGTGCGCGCCATCATCGACGCGGCGGAACAGCAAAAACCCTTTGCGGTCAGCGCGCTCGCCGTACACGGGGTGATGACCGGGGCGCTCGATCCGGAGCACCGTTACCGCCTGAACGCCATCGACCTCGTGACCCCGGACGGCCAGCCGGTGCGCTGGGCGCTGAACCGGCTGCACGGCGCCGCCCTGCCGGACCGCGTCTATGGTCCGAACCTGATGCTGCGCACCTGCGCGGCGGCGGCGGCGAAGGGACTGCCCATCTACCTCTACGGAGCCACGGCGGCGCTGCTCGACACGCTGACCGCGGCATTGACGGAGCGCTTCCCCGGCCTGATCATCGCCGGCGCCCGCCCGTCCGCCTTCCGCACCCTGAGCAGCGAGGAGCGCGCGGCGGTGGACCGTGAGATCATCGAGTCCGGCGCGCGGATCGTCTTCGTCGGGCTGGGCTGCCCGCGCCAGGAGACCTGGGTCTACGAGCACAAGGCGGCGCTGTCGATGCCGCTGATCGCGGTCGGCGCCGCTTTCGACTTCATCGCCGGGAAACAGCCGCAGGCGCCGATGTGGATGCAGAACAACGGCCTGGAATGGCTGTTCCGGCTGTCCACCGAACCGCGGCGGCTGTGGCGGCGCTACGTCATGCTGAATCCGGCCTTCCTGTTCCTGCTGGCCTGCCAGGCGGTGCAGATGCCGCTGGTCCGCAGCGGCCAGGCGCGCCGTCCGAAAGGAGAGCTTCGATTTGGCTAGACGCGACGGTTGTTTGGTGATTGCCAAAGAGAAGCGCCGTTATTAAAAATGAAAACGCCTCCGATGCTGTGTCTGTGAGTGCCGTTTTTAAAATGAAACGGCCTTGCATCGGCGGATTTTCCTGAACGACCTCGGAACAGCGCCGTGAACCGCGACCGATGCGGCCCGCGCTTCCATGACAGTCGGGGATTCCTGCAATGAGCCTGAAGATCCTGTCGGCGATCGTCGTGCCGCCGCATCTGGCGGTCAGCGGCGCCAGCAAGGCGGCGGAGAAGCTGAGCGTCGCGCTGCAGGCGCACGACCGCATCGACATCGCGAACATGGGCATGGCGAGCCGGGTCCCGATGGATCTGAGCAAGCCGGGCGAGCGCATCGAGGTGCGGACCTCCAGCCCCTTCGCCGGGCTCGATTCCATGCTGCCCAACCGTGCGAAGACCCTGTTCTACCAGTCGAGCATCCCGGCGCTGATCCGCCACGGCTCCTACGATCTGGTGCACATCCACAACCCGATCCCGGCGCTGGAGATGATGCGGGTGGCCCGCGCCTGCGTGGCGAAGGGCGTGCCCTACGTGGTGTCCACCCACGGCTTTGTGGAGATCGGCAACCCGGCGGCCTTCCGGCGCATGGACGCGGCGCGGCGGCTGGCCTGGGACCTGCTGATCGACCGCCCGGTCCGCTACGTCGTCCGCAACGCCGCGGCGATCTGCGCGATCTCGCCCGTCGACCTGCCCATCGTCCGCGGCTTCGGCTTCACGGGGGACGACATCGCCGTCATTCCCTATGGCGTCGACCGACCGACCGAATGGGGGACGCCGACCGCGGCGGACCAGGACATCCACCGCAAGTTCGGCATCCCCGAGCGGGAGGAGGACGGCGGCCCGTTCACCGCCTTCTTCCTGGCCAACCACACGGCCAACAAGGGGCTGGGCGTGCTGCTCGACGCCTTCGTGGGGCTGTCGATGCCGTTCCGCCTGATCGTCGGCGGCGAGAAGCGGGACTTCGTCGATTACGAGGCGTACCAGCGCCGCTGCGGGCCGGGCCAGACCATCCACCTCACCGGCAATCTGGCCGAGGCGGAGGTCGCCGCCATGTTCCGCCGCTCCGACCTGTTCGTCTTCCCGACCCTGGCCGACACCTTCCCCAACGTGATCCTGGAGGCGATGGCCTTCGGTGTCCCGGTGGTGACGACCCGGGTCGGCGGCATCCCCCATCAGGTTGACGACGGCTGCGCGGTGATCGTCGAGCCGGGCGACCCGCTGGCCCTGCGCGCCGCCGTCGAGCAGCTGGCCGCCGACCCCGAGCGGCGGGCACGGATGGGCCGCCACGGCCGCCTGCGCGCCACCCAGCGCTTCGACTGGGCCGCCGCCGCCGCCGACACCCACCGGCTCTACGAGGCGGTGGTCCGCCGCCCGTCGGGCGCCGCCGTCCTCAAGGCCGCCTGAACCCCTGCCAAACACCCCCTGCCCAACCGGTAAAAGCCGCAGCAATGGAGAAGACACCTATGGAAGGCAAAACGCTCGTGACCGGCGGGGCCGGCTTCGTCGGCTGCAATCTGGTCAAGAACCTGCTGGAGGACGGGCGCGACGTCGTCGTCCTGGACGCCCTGCTGCGGCCGGGCAGCGAGCGGAACGCGGCGTGGCTGCAAACCCTCAACGCCGGCTCCCGCCTGACCTTCATGAAGGCCGACGTGCGCGATTTCGCCGCCGTCAAAGCCTGCATGGCCGGGGCGGAGGAGGTCTATCACCTCGCCGGGCAGGTCGCGGTGACCTCGTCGCTGGACGATCCGCGCACCGACTTCGACATCAACGCGCTCGGCACCTTCAACGTGCTGGAGGCGGCGCGCCGCATGAAGACTCCGCCGAAGGTGGTCTTCACCTCGACCAACAAGGTCTATGGCGGGCTGGAGCATGTGGCGGTGGAGCAGACCGGCAGCCGCTACCGCTTTGTCGACCGTCCGCTCGGCGTCTCGGAGGCGGAGCCGCTGGACTTCCATTCGCCCTACGGCTGCTCCAAGGGGGCGGCGGACCAGTATGTGCGCGACTACGCCCGCATCTACGACCTGCCGACCGTCGTCTTCCGGATGAGCTGCATCTACGGCCCGCGCCAGTTCGGCAACGAGGACCAGGGCTGGGTCGCGCATTTCATCATCTCGGCGCTGAGCGGGCGGCCCATCCACATCTACGGCGACGGCATGCAGGTGCGCGACGTGCTGTTCGTCGAGGACCTCGTGCGCGCCTTCCGCCTCGCCACCGAGAAGATCGAGGTCAGCCGCGGGCAGGTCTTCAACATCGGCGGTGGTCCAGAGAACACCATCTCGGTCTGGCGCGAGTTCGGGGAGATGCTGTCCACCCTGCGCGGCGCGCCGGTGGAGGCCGATTTCTCCGACTGGCGGCCCGGCGACCAGCCCTGCTACGTCAGCGACATCCGCAAGGCCGAGCAGGTCCTCGGCTGGCGCCCGCAGGTCGACCGCGACACCGGCATCCGCCGCCTGTGGGACTGGGCGGAACGCTACCTCGCGCAGAACGGCCTGCCCACGGACCAGACCCAGCTCGAACCGGGCCGCATCGCCCTCAGCGCGTAACCCGACCCCTGTGCGGTGGAGGAACCAATGAACGTGCTTGTAACGGGCGGGGCCGGATTCATCGGCTCCCACATCACGCACCGCCTCGTGTCGCTCGGCCATCGGGTGACGGTGATCGACAACGAGTCCACCGGGCTGCGCTCCAACGTGCCGGCGGAGGTGCGCTACATCCGCGGCGACGTCACCAACCCCGCCGACCTCGACGCGGCGTTCGAGGAGGTGCCCGACGCGGTGATCCACATCGCCGGGCAGGTGTCGATCATCCGCGCCTTCAGCAACCCGGTCGGTGACCTGCGCACCAACGTGGAGGGGACGGTGAACGTCCTCCAGCAGTGCGTCGAGCGCGGGGTGAAGCGCCTGCTCTACGCCAGCTCGATGAGCGCCTACGGCAACGCCGCGGTGGTGCCGACGCCGGAGGACACGCCCTGTTCCCCGGTGTCCTACTACGGGGTGACGAAATACGCGGGCGAGCGCTACGTGCATCTGACGGCGGAGCGGCCCGACCTGCCGGGCGGTCTGGCCGTCACCTCCTTCCGCATGTACAACGTCTACGGGCCGCGGCAGGCGGTGGACAACCCCTACCAGGGGGTGCTGGGCATCTTCCTGGGCAACATCATCCGCGGCGAGCCGATCCGCATCTATGGCGACGGCAAGCAGACCCGCGATTTCGTCTTCATCGACGACGTGGTGGACGCCTGGGTCGGCGCGCTCGACAACCCGGCCAGCCACGGCAGGATCTTCAACCTCGGCAGCGGGCGGCAGACCAGCATCAGCGAACTGGCCGACCTCGCGCTGGGGGCCCTGGGGCGCACGCGGGCCGACCATCCCGTGCTCTACCACCCCGAACGTCCGGGCGAGCAGCGCAGCGTGCAGGCGGACGTGGCCTACGCCGGGGCGGTGCTCGGCTGGACGCCGCGCACGCGTCTGGAGCAGGGGCTGGCGGAAACCGTGCGCTGGGCGCTGCGCGAGAACGGCCGGGACGATGTCCAATCGAGCGGCCAATCAAGCGGCATGGCGGAGCGCGCCGTGGCCTGACGGTCATTTTTCAAGCCGGCCAACCTTCGAGCCGGCCAGGGATGGCTTCGGCAACGCCATCAAGCAACAGGAGTGGAATGATGCGGATCGCTGTTGTGGGGACCGGCTATGTCGGTCTCGTGTCCGGCGCCTGCTTTGCCGAATTCGGCATCGACGTGTGCTGTGTGGACAAGGATGAATCGAAAATCCGGCGCCTGAGGGGCGGCGAGATCCCCATCTACGAACCCGGCCTGGACGTCCTTGTGGCGCGCAACATGGCGGCGGAGCGTCTGTCCTTCACGTCCGACCTCGCGGTCGCCATGGAGGGGGCCGACGTGGTGCTGATCGCGGTCGGAACCCCCTCCCGACCCGGCGACGGCGGGGCCGACCTGACCTACGTTCACGCGGCGGCGGCGGAGATCGCGCGGACGATGACCCGCTACACGGTCATCGTGACCAAATCGACGGTGCCGGTCGGCACTGGCCGCCAAGTCGCCGCCATCGTGCGGGACATCAACCCGCGCGCCGAGTTCGACGTGGTGTCCAATCCGGAATTCCTGCGCGAAGGCTCGGCCATCGGCGACTTCATGCAGCCCGACCGCGTGGTGATCGGTGCCGATTCTGACCGCGCGCGGGCGGTGATGGACGCTCTCTACCAGCCGCTGATCCGCGCCGGGACGCCCTTCGTGCATACCGGCATCGAGACGGCGGAGCTGACCAAATACTCGGCCAACGCCTTCCTGGCCTTCAAGATCACCTTCATCAACGAGGTGGCCGACCTGTGCGAACGGGTGGGGGCCGACGTGCAGGACGTGGCGGCGGGCATGGGGCTGGACGGGCGCATCGGGCGGCCGTTCCTGAACGCCGGGCCGGGCTTCGGCGGCTCCTGCTTCCCCAAGGACACCGAGGCGCTGGTGCGCACCGGGCGGCAGCACGGCGCGCCGGTCCGGCTGATCGAAACGGTGGTGGACGTGAACCGGGCGCGCAAGCGGCTGATGGCCGCGCGGATTCTCCAGGCCTGCGGATCGGACGCGGCGGGCAAGAGGATCGCCGTGCTGGGCATCACCTTCAAGCCCGACACCAACGACATGCGCGAGGCGGCGAGCCTGGAGATCATCCCGCTGCTTCAGCAGGCCGGCGCCACGGTTCACGCCTACGACCCCGCCGGCATGGAGGAGGGGCGCCATCTGCTGCCCGGCGTGGTCTGGCACGACGACGCCTACGCCCCGCTCGCCGAGGCCGACTGCGTCGCCATCCTGACGGAATGGAACGAGTTCCGCGCGCTGGATCTGGGCCGCGTCCGCGGCCTGATGCGCCGCCCGGTGATGGTCGATCTGCGCAACGTCTACGACCCGGCGGCCATGGCGGCTGCGGGGTTCCATTACGGATCCGTTGGCCGGCGCGATGTGCGGCCCGACGCGGCGAAGCGGCGCAAGGCGGCGGAGGCGATGCTGCTCAGCAACAGCTTCGCGGGCGACGCCTGTGTCCTGCCCTTCTCCGGACAGCTTGCGGCCGCCGCTTCCGACCTGGCGGATTGACGCGGGCGCGGTGCCCGTGCACTCCGGCCACGCAGCGGTGCCCTGACCGGGCCGTCCCCGCTCCGGCGATGGCGGCCCGGCGCGGGGAGCCGGCTGGGATCTCCCGATTCCGAAAGACACAGCCATGTTCGGGTTGGACGCGCTGGCCGGCATCCGTCGAGACTTCATGCCCCGTGCGCCCGCCGGCGCGCGGGGCGGTGCCCGTCCTCCCCGTTCCGATGCGCGGACCGGCGGGCGGGCACCGATCGCCGTGCTGCTGATCGACGACCGCGCGCTGTTCGGCGAAAGCCTCGCCGCGGCGATCACCGCCTTCGCGCCGGACGTGGCGGTGAGCCACCAGCGCAGCACCACGGCGCTGGCCGACCTTCCCGCCGCCCTGCGCGGCGCCGACGTGGTCCTGGTCAGCATCGGGCGCGCCGACCCGGCGAAAGGCGGGGTCGGCCACCTGCTGGACGCGCTGTCCGGTGGTGGTCCTCATCCCCCCGTGGCGGTTCTCGCCGACCGGCCCGGCGCGGCGGTGGCCGCCGCCGCGGCGCGTCTCGGGCTGCGTGGGGTGCTGAGCGGACGGATGCCGCTGGCCGAGGTGATCGCTGCCCTGCGGCTGATCCACGGCGGCGGGACGGTCAGTCCAGATCCGGACCCTGATCCCGACTCCCGCTGATCGACTCCCGGGCGGACGGTTCGGCCGGCTGCCACGCCTTGCGCACGGCCTCGGCGCGGTTGGCGGCGCCCAGCGCCCGCAGGATGCCGCGGACATGGACCTTCGCCGTGTTCTCGCTGATCCCCAGTTCCTGCGCGATGACGCGGTTCGATTTCCCCTCGCGAAGCCGTTGCAGCACGCCGCGCTGGCGCGCGGTCAGCGCCGCCCCGCCGGTCGGCGCGGGCGGGTCGTCCTCCACGGCCTCGCCATGATGCAGCGGGCGGTTCAGGAAGGGGGAGGGGAAGAAGGTCCCGCCGCCGGCCACCAGACGGACCGCCTCGCGGGCGACGGCGAGGCCGACGCTGGTCGGCAGGCACCCCCGCACGCCCAACCGGCTGGCCTCCCGCGGCAGATCCGTCTCCTCCCCATCGGTCAGCACGACCAACGGCGTTCCGCCGAAGGCCCCGGCAAGACCGCGCAGCGTCGCCAGGACGCTGCCCCCGGGCGGGGTCAGGCTGGCGACGTTGCACAGCACGACGGCGGGAGGGGTTCCGGCGGCAAGGATCGTCCTCGCCTCGTCCAGGGACGCCGCGGTCCGCACCTGGAGGGACGGATCACGCAGGCTGAGACCGGCGGACAGGCATTCGCGGGTCAACGGGCTTTCGTCGAGAAGAAGGGCCGCGATGCCCCGGTGCCCGTTTGCCGGTCCGGGAGCGTGTGCGCCGCCATGGGGTGATGGAGCCGCCGTCCCGTACGATGCCATGAAGGATGTCTCCCGACCCATTATTCGAACCTGATGCTGCACTGCACCCTGTCCACCGTCAACGTCAATCCCGCGCAGAATTAGCCAAGTCGGCCTTGGTCTTTACCTCCTATTTGAAATATTTCCCATCGAACCCCGTGTATTCCGGAGGGGTTCGGGTGGTGCACATCCTGAAGCGCAGCGCTTGGTCTCTCTGATCTTTCCATTGGTCAGAGCATATCGCACCCTGACTTGCACCATTTGGGCCTGTTCTTTCGGATGCGAAGGAGACATGGGGCGTCGGCAGCCCCATCCGGCCCGGTCCCAAGATGCGGCGGGATGCACGGTCTACACCGCCCCCATCCGCACAAAGGCGTACGCGCCCTGGGAAACACGGCCTGAAGGGCGCCGAAATGAGTACGGACTAAAACGCGGCCCCATCACAACCTTGCATCGAAGTGCGTATTTACCGGTCCTGCTGTTCTGGTAACGTTGAAAACATCAAATGCAGATCGCGCAAGCATTCCTGATGATCTTCCAACAGAAACAGGCCAACCGGTCGGCAGGGGAAGACGCTGAAAATGGAAAAAATAAAATCTTTCCGAGTATCCGCGAGCGGACGCGCTCACCCGAGAATTGAAGCCCCACTCACCGGCAAGGGCGGATCGCGGTCCGCAACTCCGGTTTGAAGAGATGGGACGCATTGGCGTTTGACCGAAAGGGGGAGCGGATGACGACGGACATCAAGCATCAAGCGGGGATCGCCCCAGGGATCATGCCCGGCATCGTTCCAGGCATTGCGGTGGTCCTGGCCGACCCGAACAGCCTGACGCGGGATTGCTTCTCGCTCGGGCTCGGCACGCTGTGCCGGGACATGACCGTGCGGTCGGTGGCCTCGCTGAAGGACGCCGCCGGGGCCCTGGCGCGGGACGGGCGGGCGGAGGTCGTGCTGTGCAACATCGGCGCGCAGGCGGGGCTGAACGACGTCCTGTGCGCGGCCATCCGCGACGCCGTGTCGGCCTGCCTGCCGGTGCCGCTGGTGATCATCTCCGACCGCGACGACGGCGGGATGATCCTGGAAAGCCTGCGCCTTGGCGTGCGCGGCTACATCGTGCCCAGCCTCGGGCTGGGGGTCATGCTGGAGGCGATCCGGCTGGTCGCTGCCGGGGGCACCTTCGTGCCCGCCACCTCGCTGCAATCGCTGATCGCGCCGGCGCCCGGCACCATCACCGTTCCGCCGCCGGGGCCGGGCGCCGACCTGCCGGTGACCGACCGGATCGGCGGTCTGACGCCGCGCGAGATGGCCGTGCTGACCTGCATGCGCGAGGGCAAGTCGAACAAGCTCATCGCCTACATGCTGGGCATGTGCGAGAACACCGCCAAGGCCCATGTCCGCAATGTGCTGAAGAAGCTGGGCGCCACCAACCGGACGGAGGCCGCCTTCATGGCCCACGCCCATCTGTCCCGCGGCGCTCCCCTGGAATCGAACCGGCCCTGAGCGGGCGGCCCCCGATGGATGGCCGGCGCAGGAACGGTGCGGGGCGTCCCCGCACCGTTCCTGCGCCGGCTCACTCCTCCTCGCGCATGACGCGGCAGACCGCTTCCGTCCGGTTGGTGGCGCCGAGCCGCCGCAGGATGTTCCGCACATGCACCTTGACGGTGCTTTCCCGCATGCCGAGCTGGTGGGCGATGACCTTGTTCGGCTTGCCCTCCTGAAGGCATTCCAGGACGGCGATCTGGCGCGGTGTCAGTTGGGTCAGGTGGGGCTTGCCGTTGACCGCGGGCGTCGGCACGGATAACGCGGCGTGCAGCAGCGGCTCCGTCACCGTGCCCTGGTCCAGGATCAGCCGGTGCAGGATGGTTGCCGGAACGAAGATGCCGCCGGCCGCGACCAGACGGATCGCCTCCAGCGCCATGGTGAGTCCGACGGTGGTGGAGATGTAGCCGTGCGCGCCCTGGCGGATGGCCTCCAGCGCGGTCGCCGTCTCGTCGGAATCCGACAGCATGATGAGCGGGATGCCGTCCAGCACCTCCAGAAGTTCGGCCAGCCTCGGCCGGAACTCCGGATCGGAGGCGAGCCGCCCGCTGAAATTGGCCAGCGCGACGTCCGGCGCGCCGTCCCGCCGCACCACGCTTTCCAGATCGGCCAGGGAGGCCGCCGTCAGCACCCGCACCCCGCGCCCGCACAGGTTCAGGCTGGTGGACAGGCTTTCCCGGGTGAGCGGCGTCTCGTCATGCAGGATGGCCGTGACGATCTGTTCCTCCCCCAGGGGCCGTCCACCTCCGGACATCCGGTAATAGGAGCCGAACGGGCCGGAGTCGTTCATCGGGGCGGCGGTCAGGGAAAAGGCTGCCAGGATACGGTTGGGCGTGACGGTCGTGAGCGATGGGGTGCGGCGGGCGGCGTTGGGCGAGCGCGCTCCGTCTTTGCACGGCAACATACAAGACCTCCTTCTGCCACACCCATGGACACACCGAACCGCGGAGCAGGCCAGGACCGCCGCCAACATCGCCGTCAACATCGCTGCTGCGAAGACTTTGGCCCTGTTCGGTCAAGTGAACCGGATCGCGAGGGAAAGCGATGCCGCGAGAGGATTTTGCGACTGCTTCCATGCTATAACATCCCAGGAGTTTTTGACCGTCAATCGCAAACAAGATCATAATACTGTGCGCAGATATCCGCAAAATACCTCCAAATTAGTAAGTTTTTCAAAATTGTAACAGTGAGTTTTTTAATTTTTGATTGTTAGGTCCTGATAGATTTTCTCTTTATGGACGTGCGAGGGAGGGGTCCGGTCAGCGTTTTCCTTCCGTCATCATCTCGGAAGGGCAGGACAGCGGCGTCTTTCGGGGAAGATCGGCCTGGACGACGCTTCCCGTCTCCTGTCCCTGGGCGCGGATGGCGTTCCAGTCGGCCTCCGCATCGTTCCAGAACCAGACCCGCTCCCCCGGATCGGCCAGACGGTAGCGGTTGCCGTAGAGCCGGTTGCCGGCGGCGACCACCGCGGTGTCGGCGTCCACGTCGGTGACGGCGCCGACGCGCGCGTTGGCGTTGCGGATGACGAGGCTGTTGTCGAAGATCTCGTTGCCGACGGCGGGGGTGTAGGGCGCGCGGTCCTGGGACACCACCGTCACCGCGTTGCCGTAGCCGGCCGGCACGTCGATGTCG
Organism: Azospirillum brasilense; assembly: GCF_007827815.1. Classification (GTDB taxonomy): domain Bacteria; phylum Pseudomonadota; class Alphaproteobacteria; order Azospirillales; family Azospirillaceae; genus Azospirillum; species Azospirillum brasilense_C. The sequence goes on along the minus strand of NZ_VITH01000003.1, from coordinate 223,745 downwards.
TTGCCGTAGACCTTCACGCCCCGCGCGCTGGAGATCAGGATCTGGGCGCCCCAGAACCAGCCCTGGCCGCGCTGCCCGTTGTCGGCGAGCCGGTTGTTGCGGATCACCCCGTCGTAGCTGATCTCGTAGGTGATGCCGTTGTCGGCGTTGCCGAAGACCAGATTGTCCTCGATCACCAGACGGTGCACGTCGATGTCGGCCCAGATGCCGGCGCCCACATTGTCGTGGACGCAATTGCCGCGGATGACTCCGCCGCCGGCGGACTCGGTGATCTTGCCGCCGCCGCCCTCCCAATGGAAATCGACGCCGGCGTAGCCGTTGCGGGCGATCTCGTTGCCGGCAATCAGGAAGTCCGTCCCCGACCCGGAAAAGCCGGCGTGGCCGTTGTCGTGGATGCGGTTGCCGAGGATGCGGCTGCCGTTGCCGGCGTTGATGCCGACGCCGTGGTTCAGGCGCAGGACGCTGTCGCGGACGGTCCAGCCGGGGCCGAACTCGGCGTCCACGGCGGCCGCCTGGATGGGGGCTGCGTATTTCTCGATGGTCAGCGCCTCGATGACGACACCCGACGCCGTGCCGCCGAAGGCGCGGGGGGTGACGCTGGTCTCGACGGTGCGCCCGGTGGGGTCGTCGCCGATCACGATCTCGTCGGCGGCGTAATCGAAGAACCAGCGCCCGGGTCCGACGTCGGACCGGCTGCCGGCATGCAGCAGCGGCGCGTCGTCAATGAACAGGTCCTCCGGTCGGGCGCAGCGGGGGAAGCCGGAGCGGCAGAACTCCGCCGCGTTGACCCGACCCTCCTGCGTCTGCCCGCGGGCGATCCACACGGAGCCGCGGCGGACGAAGGCGGTGAGCCGTCGCGCTCCGCTCAGCACCGCGCCGGGGGCGCCCATGAACCGGTTGCCGTCCTTTGGAACGATGGATTGCAGGCGATGAACGCCGGCCTCCAAGCGGAAGCGCGTGCCGGGGGGGTGGCGGTTCACCGCCGCCTGGAGGTCAGCGCCCGGTCGCAGGGAGACGGTGGGCGGCTCCGCTCCTGCCGCCGCCGCTGGAAGGCCGGCAAGCAGGAAGAGCGTCGCGAGGCGGGCAGGGCGGCGGGCGTGCCGCCGGGCTGTGGCGCGTCCGGTGTCCATGGTGGCCTCGCGGCGTCGTCCGCCACTCGGCGGATCTGTGTGGGCGGATCTGCGTGGGCGGATCGGCGTGGCGGATCGGAAGGGCGGGCGAATACGCTAGCATGCGAAGGCAGCGGCCAGAATCGTCAAACCGGACGATCGACCTTGGTCGGGGCCGGGCCTCGGCCCAAGGGAACCGGAGCGACCGCGGGCCGTTGCCCAAGGGCACACCCCCAATCGTTCGAGAGCGTGCCATGGCCTCCCGCATCGAGGATTACGCCCTTCTGGGAGACTGCGAGACCGCAGCCCTGTTGTCCGCCGAAGGTTCCATCGACTGGCTGTGCTGGCCGCGCTTCGATTCCGACGCCTGCTTCGCAGCGCTCCTGGGCACGCCGGAGAACGGGCGCTGGCTGCTCCGCCCCAGCGACCCCGACGCCCGGACGAGCCGCCGTTACCGCGGCGACAGCCTGATCCTGGAGACCGAGTTCGAGACGGACGAGGGCGCCGTCACCGTGATCGATTTCATGCCCCCGCGCGGCGAGGCGTCGGACGTCGTGCGCATCGTGCGCGGTCGGCGCGGGCGGGTCGCCATGCGGATGGACCTGACGCTGCGCTTCGGCTATGGGCACGTCGTGCCCTGGGTGACGCGGATCGGCCCGCACACCCTGCGCGCCATCGCCGGGCCGGACATGGTGGCCCTCCACACCAGCGCCCCGATCCACGGCGAGGATCTGAGCACCGTCGCCGACTTCACCGTGGCGGAGGGCGAGAGCCTCAGCTTCGTGATGATCTACTCCCCCTCGCACCTGCCGCTGCCGCCGCCGGTCGATGCCGAACAGGCGCTGGCGGAGACCGAGCGCTTCTGGGCGGAGTGGAGCGGGCGCTGCACTTACAGCGGTTTGTGGCGGGACGCGGTTGTGCGCTCGCTGGTCACGCTGAAGGCGCTGACCTACCGTCCGACCGGCGGCATCGTCGCGGCGCCGACCACCTCCCTTCCCGAACAACTCGGCGGGGTGCGCAATTGGGACTATCGTTACTGCTGGCTGCGCGACGCCACCCTGACCCTGCTGGCGCTGATGAACGCCGGCTACCTGCAGGAGGCGCGGGACTGGCGCGACTGGGGCCTGCGCACCATTGCCGGCAGTCCCCAGCAGATCCAGATCATGTACGGCATCGCCGGGGAGCGCCGTCTGCTCGAATGGGAGGTGCCCTGGCTTCCCGGCTACGAAGGCGCCAGCCCGGTCCGGGTCGGCAACGCTGCGGCCCCCCAGCTCCAGCTTGACGTCTACGGGGAGATGATGGACGCGGCGCATCAGGCGCGGATGCGCGGCATCGAGATCCGGCCGGAAGGCTGGCACGTCCAGTGCGCCTTGCTCGACCATATGGAGTCGGTGTGGGACCAGCCCGACGAAGGCATCTGGGAAGTGCGCGGCGGCGCCCGGCATTTCACCCATTCCAAGGTGATGGCCTGGGTCGCCGTGGACCGCATGGTGAAGAGCGCGGAGAAGTTCGGCCTGGACGCGCCTTTGGACCGCTGGAAGGCGCTGCGGCAGGCCATTTTCGAGGACGTCTGCGCCAAAGGCTATTCGAAGGAGCGGAACAGCTTCGTCCAGTATTACGGCGCCAGCCACGTCGACGCGGCGCTGCTGATGCTGCCGATGCTCGGATTCCTGCCGGTGGACGATCCCCGCATCCAGGGCACGGTCGCCGCCATCGAGCGGGAACTGCTGCAAGACGGCCTTGTCATGCGCTACCGGACGGAGCGGACCGACGACGGGCTTCCCGACGGGGAGGGCGTGTTCCTCGCCTGCTCCTTCTGGCTGGCCGACGTCTATGTGCTGCAAGGGCGTCAGGCGGAGGCCGAGGCGCTGTTCACCCGGCTGCTCGCCCTGCGCAACGATCTTGGGTTGTTGTCGGAGGAATACGACACGACGGCGAAGCGGCTGGTCGGCAACTTCCCGCAGGCCTTCTCGCACATCGCGCTGATCAACACCGCCTTCAACCTGACCCGCGCGGAGAAACCGGCGGAGCAGCGCCAGGACGGCGACTGACGGCGGACCGGAAAAACCCCTCCCGCCGGTGAGGGCGGGAGGGGCGCGTCGGGCAGGGTCAGCGGATGTTGCTGCCGGTCGTGCTGCTGCCCGTGGTGGTGCTGGAGGTGCCGGTGCGGCTGGTGCTGTCCGAACTGCCGGAGGTCCCGCTCGTCCCGGTGCCGGACATGCCGGTCCCGGAGGTGCCGGAGGCTCCGGACGTGCCCGTCGTGGACCCGCTCATGCCGGTGCTGCCCATCCCCGAGCCGCTCATGCCGGTTCCGGAAGACCCGGCGGTGCCGAGCCCGGCCATCGCCGATGCCCCGGCGGTGGTGCCGGTGCCGCCGAAGGTCTGCTCACGGACGCGCAGGTTGTTCTGCACGTGGCGGACGCCCGAGATGGTCTCGGCCATATCCTCGGCGCGGCGCTTGGTCCGGCGGTCGCCCACCGTGCCGCTCAGCGTGACTTCGGAATTGCTGACGGTCACGTCGATCTCCGACGCGTCGATGTAGGGATCGTCGGTCAGGCGGTCGTTCACATCCTCGCGGATGCGGTCGTCGGAGCGGGTGTAGCCGCGCGGCCCGCGGCCCCGATGGTGCTGGGCGCCGGGATCGTCGTTGCGGGCGTCCATGCGGCGGCGGCGCTCCGCGTCCTCGTCGCCGAACCAGGAGGCCATCTCGTCGCCCGCCCGTTCGAAGAAGCCGCGCTCCTCGTTGCGGCCGGAACCGCCGCCGCCATAGCCCATCCGGCCATAGTCACGGTTGCCATAGTCGCGATTGCCGGAATCGCGGCTGCCGTAATCTCGGCCGCCATAGGCCCCGCTGCCGTAATCGGAGCGGCCGAAGCCGCCGCGATAACCGAAGTCCTGGCCGTAGTCGCCGCGGTCGTCGTAATTCTGTCGGTCGTCGCGGGAGCGCCAGTCGCGCTGGCCCTGGCCGAAGGAACCACGGGACCCGGAGTCGCGGCCGTAATCGGAGCGGCCGTAATCACGGCCATAATCACGGTTGCCGGAGCCCTGGCCATAAGACCCCTGGCCATAAGACCCCTGGCCATAAGACCCCTGGCCGTAGGAACCCTGACCGTAATCGCCCCGGCCTTCCTGCTGGCGCCAGTAGTCGCGGCCATAGTCGAAGCCTTCGCGGCCCTGGCCCTCGTAGCCGTAGCCCGGCTGGCGGCCACCGCCGCCCATCATGCCGGAACGGCCAGACTGGCCCGATCCGGATTGGCCCCAATTCGATTGACCGAACTCGTCCCGGCCGCGGTTCTGGTACGAACCGGCGCTCCACTCGCGGCCTTCACCGCGTTGGCGGTCGCGCTCCCACCGGTCATCATCGCGGCGGGCGCCCTGGTCGTTCCTCCACCTGGATTCATAGTCGGACATGGGATGCTCCCCATTTGGACAGTGCCCGTTCGCCGGGCGTCCGCAAACAACAGGGAAGGCGCCGAAGGATCGCGGGCCGGCGTTGGCTTTGCCATCTCTTTGCCATGCGCCCCGCACAGGCCAGCCAACCGCAAGGCCCTTGGGGAGCGCGCAATCCCGGAATCCGTGCGGCCCGTGCCGTTTCGCGCCGCTGCGGCGGTTCGTGCGCGAAGACGGCCCTTCGAGCGCCCCCTTGAATGGCGCGGCGAAGGAAACATATGTGCAACATCGCCGGCGGATGGCCGTAACCTTCGGGTGACCGACCGGCGAACCCCTTTCCGGGTCGTGATTCAACGGTTGACCGGCGTCGTCATCTGGATTAATGGCTCGAACACCGCTCTCCCTGGCCGGTTCGGCCGGCTGCCTCGACCCATCCCCACGGTCCTGGCGCCGCCGATGGCCGGGGAGACCCCCGAGATCCGCATCGACACGCGATGCACGCCCGTCCGGCAGCGTTGAATGCCGGCTGAGATGTTGTGAAGCAAGAAGGACGTATGACGTTTGATAACAAGCGCCGCCGCGCGGCGCCCAAGGGCGGCAACCGCCCGAACTCGAATTTTGGCGGCAACCGCCCGAACACGATTGTTGGCGATGTGCGCAGCGGCAAGTCCGGCGGCCCGCGTTTCCAGAAGAACCAGAACCCCAAGCCCTACGAGCGCCCCAAGGCGACCCGTCCGCCCGGCGCGCCGGTTCCCGGCCCGGTGCCGGGCCACGACGAGATCCTGTTTATCCCGCTCGGCGGCTGCTCGCGCATCGGCATGAACATGGCGCTTTACGGCCATGCCGGGAAGTGGCTGATCGTCGACGCGGGCGTCGCCTTCATGGGCGACGAGGCGCCGGGCGTCGACAGCCTGATGGCCGATCCCTCCTTCATCGAGGAGCGGATGGACGAGGTGGTCGGCTTGGTCGTCACCCACGCCCACGAAGACCACATCGGCGCCATCCACCACCTGTGGCCGGGGCTGGAATGCCCGATTTACGCGACCCCGTTCGCCGCCCACGTCATCCGTGAACGGCTGAAGGAGTCCGGCGGCCTCCGCCACGCCCGCATCCGGGTGTTCGAGCCGGGCGCCTCCTTCGAGGTCGGTCCCTTCGGCATCGAGACCATCACCGTCACCCACTCGATCCCCGAGCCGGTGTCGGTGGCGATCCACACCAAGGCCGGCACGGTCCTGCACACCGGCGACTGGAAGTTCGACCCGCACCCGCTGGTCGGCCCGACCATGGACCTGGACGCGCTGAAGCGTCTGGGCGACCGCGGCGTGCTGGCGATGATGTGCGACAGCACCAACGCCAACGTCGACGGCACCACGGGGTCGGAAGCCGACGCCCGCGCCGGCCTGATGGAGGCCTTCGCCGGGCGCAAGGGCGCCATCGCGGTGACCGGCTTTGCGTCCAACGTCGCCCGCATGCAGGCGGTGGCGGAAGCCGCGGCGGCCAACGACCGCAAGGTGGTTCTGGTCGGCCGGTCGATGCTGCGCATGGAGAAGGCGGCCCGCGCCAGCGGCTATCTGGAGACGGCTCCGGAGTTCATCTCCATCATGGAGGCTTCCTGGACGCCGCGCCGGAATCTCGTGTTCCTGTGCACCGGCAGCCAGGGCGAGGAGCGGGCGGCGCTCAGCCGGCTGGCCCGCGACGGCCACCGCGACCTGTGGCTGGAGAGCGGCGACACGGTGATCTTCTCCGCCCGCGCCATTCCCGGCAACGAGGTGGTGCTGGCCGACGTGCAGGATCATCTGAAGGCCAAAGGCGTGACGGTGGTGACCCCCGCCGACGCGCCGGTGCATGTGTCGGGCCACCCGAAGCGGGACGACCTGATCCGCATGTACGACCTGATCCGCCCGCGCTTCTCCGTGCCGGTGCACGGCACGATCGAGCATCTGGAGGCCCACGCCCGCCTCGCCCGCGCCTGCGGCGTGGAACGGGCGCTGGTTCCGGAGGACGGCGACATCCTGCGGATCGCCCGGGAAGGCACCGCGGTCATCGGCCACATGGAGGCCAAGCGCCTCGCCAACACCGGGCGCGAGCTGATCCCCTGGACGGGTCTGCCCGTCGTGGAGGACGCGGACGCCGCGGCCGAAGCCCTGGAGACGATGGCCGCCTGACGCTGCCATCATCCCCGACCGCCACCTTTCATCGGGCCACGAATCACCAGAAGGGGGACAACCGCCCTCCGTTCGCGCGCACCAGGGGCCGGTTCACGGCCCTGTTTTTTTCTTGGAGAGTTGCCCATGGCTGGCTATCCCGCCGACCGGCTTTCCTTCCCCGACATCCTCGATCCGGTGCTGGAAGCGCCGGACGGGGACGACACCGCCCTCGACCGCGCCATCAACGAGGTGGCCGAGGCGCTGGCCGACAGCGGGACCCTGATCGTCGACGCCCTGGGCCAGGCGGCCTACGGCGTGACCGACGAGGAGGCCGTCCTCGGCCTGATCGACACCTACATCCGCGTCCTTCTGCATCTCGGCGAGGTGGAGGAGGCGGCGGACATGGGCGAGGTGATCGAGCGCATCCAGCGCTTCCAGCGCCGCCGCAAGCGCCGCGGTTCGCGCGCCTCCTGACCCGGCCCCATAATCCGGCCTATCCTCAGACCGGCGGGACCGTTCCGCCGGTCAGCCAGCGGGTCGCCAGGGCGCGCAGCCTTGCGGTCTGCTGCCGCTGCCGGTAGACCGACACGGCGTAGCCGATCCCGATGAAGCCGACGATCACCACCCAGAAGCCGAACAGATAGCGCCAGTCCGCCCCGGCTGTCAGCAGCACCAGGAGGACCAGCGTCACCACCCCCGCCACCACCCCGCCGATGATGCGCATCCGCAGGAAGGCGGCCTCGTCGCTCTGTTCGAAATCCTCGGCCAGCGCCTGGATTTCCAGTCCGGCCTGACGGCGGGCCTCCGCCGCCGGGTTCAGCGCATCCATGCCATCTCCAATCCGTTTCCGGGCTTCGCATCCCAGGCGCGATGATCCGTCACATTCGCCTGCTATGAAAGGAAGAACAGGCAAAACGCGCTTCCGGTCCTCCGCGTCCCCGGTGCGGGCCGGCCGCTTCGGTGGAGTCCTCGAACCATGCAGACCGGCCCAGCCATGCAGACCGGCTATGTGCGCACCTACGAACGCATCGCCCCGCTCTACGACGCGTTGGACCTCGGCTACGAGGTGATGTGGAAGCGGCGGCTGCGGCAGGGGACCTTCCGCGGCCTGTCCGGGCGCATCCTCGACGCCGGGGCGGGCACCGGCCGCAACATCCCCTTCTACCCCGCCGCCGCCTGCGTGACCGCGGTGGACGCCAGCCCGGCCATGCTGGCCCGCGCCGCCAAACGGGCGGACCGGCTGGGGCGGGCGGTGACGTTCCGGGTGCTGGATCTGGCCGCCACCGGCTTTCCCGACGGCCATTTCGACCATGTGGTGGCGACCTTCGTCTTCTGCGTCCTGCCGGAGGAACTGCAGGTGCCGGTGCTGCGCGAGATGCGGCGCATCCTGAAACCGGAGGGGACGCTGCGCATCCTCGACTACACCCAGTCGGAGCGCCCGGCGGCCCGGCTGTGGATGCGCGTGGTGTCGCCCTGGCTGAGCTTCGCCTTCGGCGCCCGCTACACCGCCGGCTACGAGGCCCATCTGCCGCAGGCCGGCATGGGGGCGCTGGACAGCCGCTTCGTGATGGGCGACTGCGTGAAACTGGTGGAGGCCCGCGCGGCCTGAGCCGCCGGGCCGTCCGTCACCCGGTCACCCGGTCACCCGATCAGGCGGTCAGCCGGCGCGCCGCCGTTCGTGCGCCGGGCCGCCGAAATGGTCGAGCGCCTGGGCCAGCGCGTCGTCGAACACCTCGGCCTTCTCGGTGAAATAGTCAAAATAGCCGTAATGGCGGCGCAGCGGCAGTTCGGTCAGCGAGCGGATGCGGTAGGCCGGGTCGTTCAGCGTGCCGCGCTCCATCAGCTCGATCACCCGGCGCAGCCGCGCGACCTCCGCCTTGTAGGAGTTGGCGAACCACTGGCGGATCTTCCAATTCTCCACCTCAAGCTGATTGCGCGGCACCGGCCCGATCCAGGAGACCGGGAAGGGGGCGGCCACCGTCACCTCGTCGAAGCCGTGCAACTCCGACAGAATGATGCTGCGGTGGTAGGCGCCGTCGATCAGCCCGCCGGGCGCCTCCTCGAAACCGTAGAGATAGAGCCAGAGGGCGCTTTCCACCGCCTCGGCGGTGATGTCCTCCAGCCCGACCTCGCCGGCCATCAGGCGGCGTGCGGCGGCGTTGCCGTGCAGCAGCCCGTTGCCGGAGCGGAAATCGTAGGTGTTGAAGACGACGCCGACCTCGGCCTCGTTCAGGGTGCGGGCGATCTCGGCCACGGTGTCGCGGTCGCGCACCGGGGCGTACTGGCGGGCCGGCATCAGCCGCTCCAGCACCGCCGAGGGCGACAGCGGGACGTCCAGCCAGCGCCGGGCATGCTCGCCCAGCACCGGGCGGAACACGCCCTTGTGCCCGAACAGGGCGGTCTGCCAAGCCTGGAGCAGCCCGCCGGACGCCCCCGTGTGTTCGAGAAGCAGGCGGCGCACGTCCTCGCCGCGCAACCAGGCGGCCAGCACGACGATCTGCCCGGAGGTGACCGTGAACAGGTCGGGCATCCGCTCCAGGCGGTCGAGCGCCGTCAGCACGCCCGCGCCGTGCAGGTTGAACCCACCGAAGCCGCCCAGGGCGACCGCTCGTTTCTGCATGTCAAAAACTCCAACCGAAGAACAACCGGCCCGCGCGGCGCCGCTGTCGCGGACCGCCGCCGGGCCAGCGCTACGCCATGCGCCCGCAAACGGATGTGCCGGGCATGGCGGGGCGTCACTGCCGCTGTGTCAGGGAAAAGATGGGCCGTCCGTCGTTAGCCGGCGGCCCGGCCGCCACCCAGTCGGTGGGGATCGAGGTCCGCCGTCCGTCCTTTCAGGAACGCGGCCAGCCGGCCCAGCAGGGACCGGAGATGCTCGGCGCGCAATTGTGCGGCCTTGCGGCGGATGAGCCGCAGATCGCGTTCGGAGGGAAGGGCGGAAGCGAAAGGCGAAGGCGTGTTCATAAGGGACCTCCTCAAAGGATTGAGAAGGCGTCTCCCCCTGGAGAAAGGACTTATCATTATGTTGCAGTGCACAATGTAGGGCAGCGTCACTGCCCCGTCAAGGCTGGTCCGCTTTTTGTCCGCCGCCCACCGCTCGCGCTCCCCGGCCAAAACCACCGGCTGGGGTGCGGTTCAATCCCCGGTCTGGCTCAACGGGTTGTGGTTCAGAAGATCCTGGATGGCGCCTTGAAGCTGCCGCGGCGTGATCGGCTTGCGCACCACGGCGAGCCCGAGCGCCGCCGCGTCGCGGTCGCAGTCGGTGCCGATCTCTCCGGTCAGGATGATGGCGGGAACCGGCGAGCCGACCAGCCCGCGGATCTGCACGATGGCCTCCGTGCCGATCCGGCCGTTGCGCAGCCGGTAATCGGCGATGATCAGGTCGGGCCGGCGGGCCAGCCCGCGCAGCCGCTCCAGCGCCTGCTCGGCGGAGCCGGCCACCACGACCTCGTACCCCCATTCCTGGAAGATGGTCCGCAAGCCCATCAGGACGATCACGTCGTCCTCGACCAGGACGGCCAGCCGCCCCTCTCCGGACGGCGCGACCTCGGCCTCGGGGGCGGGAAGGGAGACGGCCGGTGCGGCGGCGCGCGGCGCCTCGATGGAGAAAACCGAGCCATGCGCCGGTTCGGAGCGGACCGACACCGGATGGTTCAGCAGCCGCGACAGCCGCTGCACGATGGCCAGCCCGAGCCCGAGCCCCTGGCTGCGGTCGCGCTCCGGGTTGGCGACCTGATGGAACTCCTCGAACACCTTGGTCTGCTGCTCCGCCGAGATGCCGATGCCGCTGTCCTGCACGGTGATGCGGACGGTCCCGTTCGTCGCCTGGCAGGACACGCGGACGTAGCCCGTCTCGGTGTAGCGGATGGCGTTCTCCACCAGATTGCGGAGCATCCGGCCGAGCAGCAGCCGGTCGCTGCGCACCGCCAGATCCTGCGCGGGTTGGGCAACGGCGAACTCCAACCCCTTGCTCGCGGCGATCGGGGCGTAGGCCGCCTCGATCTCCTCCAGCAGCGGGCGCAGGGCCAGCGTGCCGATCTGCGGGGTGATGACGCCGGCGTCCAGGCGCGACACGTCCAGAAGGCTGTCGAGAAGATTCTTCAGCGTCTCCAGCGCCCGCTCCAGCGAAGCCAGCGGGCCTCGCCCCTTGTCGGGATCGACGTGGCGTTGCAGGACGCCGGCGAACAGAAGGGCGGATTGCAGCGGTTGGCGCAGGTCGTGGCTGGCCGCGGCCAGGAACTTCGATTTGGAGACGTTGGCTTCGTCGGCCTTGGCCTTGGCCTCGCGCAGGGCCTCCTCCATCGCCTTGCGCCCGGTGATGTCGAGGTTCAGCCCGCTGAGCCGGACCAGACGCCCGCTGTCGTAGACGGGGCGGCCGATCGCCATGATCCAGCGCACCCCGTCGCGCGGATGGAGGATGCGGAACTCGCCGCGGTAATCGGAGCGCCGGGCCTCCAGAACGTCCTTCGTGAAGCGGCGCACCGTGTCCCGGTCGGCCGGGTGGACCAGTTCGAAGAAGCTGTCCTCGCCGGGCGTGAAATTGTCCGGGGTGACGCCGTACAGCCGGTACATGCCGTCCGACCAGGCCAGCGTCCGGTCGCGCAGGTCGAAATCCCAGATGCCGGCTTCCGATGCGGCCAGGGCGATGGTCAGCCGCTCCTCGCTGCGCCGCAGGGCTTCTTCCAGCGCCTTGCGCTCGGTGATGTCGAGGTTCAGGCCGCTGAATTGCAGCGGCGTACCGTCCAGGCCATAGCTGACACGCCCGATCGACGAGACCCAGCGGACGTCACCGCTGGGCTGGACGATGCGGTATTCCAGGCGGATGTAGGCGCGCCGTTCGGCGAGCATCTCCGTCTGGGCCTTCAGCGTGGCGATGTCGAAGTCGTCGGGATGGACCACCGACCGCCACATGGCGCTGGTCGCCTCGTGCACGGCCGGGTCGAGCCCGAAGATGCGGAAGGTCTCCTCCGACCAGTGGCCCTGGCCGGTCGCCAGATCCCAGTCGAAGGACCCCGCCATGGCCGATTCCAGGGCGAGGCTCAGCCGGTCCTTGCTTTTGCGCAGATCGTCCTCGGCCTGGCGGCGCCGGGTGATGTCGAGAAGATAGACGGACATGCCGTTGGCGTTGGGGAAGGCCCGCATCCAGAACCAGCGCTCGGTGCGCACGCCCTGGAACTCGGCGTCGGTGGGCGTCTGGTCGATCATCGCCTGATGGGCTTTGCGCCACAGCGGCGTATCGACCAGTTCGGGGAAGGCGTCCCACAGCGAGCGGCCGCGCAGGTCGCGGCCCTGGGCGATCAGGGAGATCGCCTTGTCGTTCAGGGAGGTGAAACGCCAGTCGCGATCCAGCTCGATCACGCCGTCCACCGTGCTGCCGAGCACCGCCGCCATGCGCAGCGCGTTGCTGCGCGCCAATTCGTGGGCGCGCAGGAAACGCCACAGGCTCCAGCCGACGATCAGCCCGGCGAACAGGAAAAGCCCGGCGAAGATCAGAAGCGTGCGCTGTGCCGCCTCGTTGACCGGCTGCATGGAGCGGTCCTTGTCGAGGCTGACATGGACGTAGAGGTTGGGAACGCCGGCGGCCAGCGGAGACACCGCGGTGACCCGCATCCGGCCGTCCGGTCCGGGCGCCTCGACCACGCGCCGCTCCCCACGGTCCAGCATCGCCTGATAGGGATTGGTCAATGGCTTGCCGACGGTGTCCGGTGTGTCCGGCTGGTGCGCCAGGACGATGCCCGAGCGGTCGGCGATCACCACCTCCGCCTCGGCCGGCAGGGTCTTTTCGCGCAGGAACAGGTTCAGCCAGGTGGTATCGAGCAGCACCGTGACCACTCCCGACGGAGCGCCGCTCTCGTCCTTGTAGGCCAGGGCGAAGGGGATGGAGGGGCGGCCCGTGGTGCGGGAGGTCAGGGTGGCCCCCTGGCTCTGCTCTCCAGTGGTCAGCGCCTCCTGCCAATAGCTGCGGTCGGCGACCGACAGGCCGCGCGCCTGCGGTTCGGTGGAACACCAGATGGTCCCGGACCGGTTGCTGACGCTCACGGCCAGATAAGGGGGATATTTGGCTTTGATCCGGAGAAGTGTGTCCTGGCATGCGGCTGGCGACAGCCGCCCGACCCCCATTTCGGTAAGAGCAACCAAAACGTGTTTAATGTCGTCGGCGATGCGCTGTTGTTCGGATTCGACCTGATCCAGAAGCTGCATCGAATCCACACGGATTTCCGCTTCCCGGGACTTGCGCAATTCCAGGATGCTGTGCACTTCGAAGGCGATCAGCGGTAACGCAACCACAAGGAAAAGAATCGACAACCGACGCGCCGACCATCCAGGCCGCTGGTCCGGCTCGCTGGTCTTCACCCGTATCTCCTTGCTCCACCCTTCTGCGGGCAAAGATTGCCAGAATACGATGGTAATTAAAACAGGCTGTCTGTTCTATCCCGATTGCTGGCCCTCCATTTCTTGGAAAAGCTGTTACGGAAAGGGCAGCGCATAACCGGAGGTGGCCTCCACCGCGGCGGCCAGCCGCAGCACCGCCGCATCGGACAGGCGCGGACCGGCGATCTGGAGCCCCACCGGAAGCCCACCGCCCTCCGTCACCCCGCAGGGGACCGAGCAGGCCGGCGCGTAGCAGTGATTGAACAGCGGCGTGAAAACCGCGTGGCCGCGCGGCGTCACCGGGCGCCCGTCGATGGTGGCGGGGCCGAGCCGGTCGAACGGCCAAGCGGTGACCGGGGTCGTCGGGCAGACCAGCAGATCGTACCGCGTGAAGAGGGCCGCCAGCGCGCGGTACGCCTCCTCCCGCAGGTGAAGGGCGCGGGCGACCTCCGCGCCGCTGGTGCGCAAACCGGCGTCGATCTGCTGGCCGATGTCGGGGTCGAACAGGTCCGGCGTCGCCCGGTAGCGCTCGCCGTAGAGCGCGGCGAGGCCGGCGAACTGGAGGGGCATCAGGCCGCTCTCCCCGGCCCCCGCGGGCCACACCGGGTCAGCCTCCTCGACGATGGCCCCGGCGTCGGCGAGGCGGTGGACGGCGCGCTCCACGCAGGCGGCGACCTCCGGATCGACGGGGGCGTCGAGACCCAGCCGCCGGCTGTAGGCGATGCGCAGGCCCGCCGGGTCGGGGTTGGCCGTGGCGTCGAGGAACCGGCCGGGCAGCGCCACCGATTGCGGGTCGCGCGGGTCCGGCCCGGCCAGCGAGTCGAGCATCAGCGCCGCGTCGGCGACCGAGCGGGCCATCTGGCCGATCACCGAGTTGCCGAACACCGGCTCGGCGAAGCCGATGGGGTGGGGGACGACTCCGGCCGACGGCTTCATGCCGACCACCCCGACATGGGCGGCGGGCCGGCGGGTGGAGCCGCCGCCGTCGGTGCAGAGCGCCAGCGGCGCCAAGCCCGCCGCCACCGCGCTGGCCGCCCCGCCGGAGGAGCCGCCGGGGGTCAGCGCCACATCCCAGGGATTCCGCGTCGGGCCGTGCAGGAGGTTGGTCGTCACCCCCTTGCAGGCGAACTCCGAACAGTTGGTGATCCCGGCGAAGACGGCGCCGGCGGCGCGCAGCCGGGCCACCGCCACCGCGTCCTCCGGCGCCACGAAGCCCTCGAACAGCCGCGATCCCTGGCGGACCGGCTGGCCGCGCACCCAGATGTTGTCCTTCACCGTGAAGGGCACGCCGAGCAGGGGCAGCGCCTCGCCCCGCGCGGCCCGCGCGTCGGCGGCCCGCGCCTCCGCCCGTCCGGCCTCCGGGTCGAGATGGACGATGGCGTTCAGCCGCGGGTTCTCCGCCGCGATCCGTTCCAGCAACTCGTCGTAGAGGGCGACGGCGCTGACCTTGTGGGCGGCGACCTGTTCGGCGATCCGGCGGGCGCTCATCAGGCGCATGGGGTGTCCTCGGCGGCGGTGGAAAGGTCGGGGGTGGGGGCTGGCGGCAGGGGGACGACCAGCGCCGCCGCGCCGGCCAGCGCGACGGCGGCGGCGGCCAGATAGCCGGCGGAATAGCCGAAGCCTCCGGCGACCAGCAGGCTGAACAGCGCCGGCCCGATGACCAGCCCGGCGTAGGCGATGGCGAGCATGCCGCCCGTCGCCTCGCCCGCCCGGCCCGTCGGGGCGAGACGGGCGACCTCCGAGACGAAGAGGCCGTTCCAGCCGCTCGCGGACAGGCCGAAGGCGGCGCAGACCGCCAGGACGGCGGGCACCGGCCAGCCGGGGGAAGCGATGGCGACGAGGGCGGCGGCGACGCTCATGGCGACGCCCAGCCCGGCGAGGATGACGCGGGGCGGCGCCCAGCGCGTCGCCACGAGGCCCCAGCCGATGCGCCCGACCAGCCCGGCGCCCTGCGCCACCGCCAGCGCCGTGCCCGCCAGCGGCAGGCTCCAGCCCAGGCCGGTCACCGCGAAGCTGACCAGGAAGCCGTTCAGGCAGAGCTGCATGGCCGAGAAGGCGCAGACCGCCATGGCCAGCCGGCGCAGCGCCGGCTCCCCGGCGACCAGATCGAGCGCGCGCTTCAGCGTGCCGCGCCCGGCGGGGCGGGGGGCGGCGCGGTCGTCGCCGTCGTGGCGGCGGGCCAGCGGCTCCAGGACCAGCGCCAGGACGGCGGTGGCGCCCGCCACGACCAGCAGGCTGGCCTGCCAGCCGAAGGACAGGACCAGCAGCGGCACGGCGAATCCCGCGGCCATGCCGCCGAACTGGTTGCCGGTCTGGCGCAGCGAGAAGACCAGCGGCCGCTTCTCCGGCGGGGTCAGCCGGGACAGCAGTTGCGTGCTGGCCGGCGTCTCCGGCCCGAAGGCGAAGCCCAGCGCCAGCGCTCCCAAAAGGAAGGCGATGGGAAGGGCGCTGGCCGACAGCAGCGCCGCCCCGGCGGCGGCGAGCAGGCAGGCCTGGCAGGTGCGGATCGCCCCCCAGCGCGCGATCAGCCCGCCCGCCCCCAGCGACGCGGGGATGGCGGCGGTGAAGACGACCGCGGTATAAAGGCCGAGAAGCCCCGGATCGACCCCCAGGTCGGGCGCCGCCTGCGGCGCGATCACCGGGATGGCGAAGAGACACAGCCCGACGAACGCCTGAACCGCCGCCATGGCGATCAGAGGCAGCAACCAGACGTTCATGGGAACTCCACACAGGAAAGGGACGGGCCGATGGCCGGCGGGATTTCGTTGCATGCGGTGGACGTGGCGCGCGGGGTGCCCGCCGAGGGGATGCGGGTGGAACTCTATGCTTTGCGGGACGGACAGCGGGACAGGCTAGCGGAAAGCCGTTTGTGTGCCAATGGCGCGCTTGACCATCCGGTGGTCGGCGGCGCGGGTGTGACGGCGGGCGTCTACGAGGCGGTGTTCCACATCGGCCCCTGGCTGCGCGCGCAAGGCGTGGGAGCGGCGGAGCCGGCCTTCCTGGAGGAGGCGCCGTTCCGCTTCACCGTCACCGACGTGGCGCAGCACTACCATCTGCCGCTGAAATTCACCCCCTGGGGCTATTCCCTGTTCCGCGGGGCGTGAATTAACGGAGCTGCCGCGACAGGCCGGCGACGCGCTCCATCACCACCATCGCCAGGACGGTGACGGCGATCAGCACGCCGGACACCGCCGCGGCGCGGACGTCCAGGCTGTTCTCCAGGATCTGCCACATGCGGATCGGCAGCACCTCGTTGCGGGCGTCGGCCATGAACAGCGACACCGGTATGTTGTCGAAGCTCGACATGAAGGCGATGAAGGCCCCGGCGCCGATGCCGTTGCGGATAGTCGGCAGCGTCACCCGGCGGAAGGTGTAGAGCCGCCCGGCCCCCAGGCTCTCCGAGCTTTCCAGGAGCGCCGGGTCGAGCTGGGCGAGGTTCGCCAGCGTGGTGCGCAGGACGTAGGGCACGCTGACCACGATGTGGCCGATGGCCAGCGTCAGGAAGGACAGCTCCACCCCCGCTGTGCTGAAGAACACCAGCGAGGCGAGGCCGAAGGCCAAAGCCGGCAGGACCAGAGGCGACATGAACAGCGCGTCCAGCCCACGCGCCCACGCCCGCCGGCTGCGCCCGATGGCGAGCGCCGCGGCGGTGCCCAGCACCACCGACACGGCGGTCACCACGGCGCCCAGTTTCAGGCTGACCAGCGCGGCGTCCTGGAGCTGCCACGCGTCGATCAGCGAGGCGTACCAGCGCAGGCTGTAGGACGGCGGCGGGAACTTCAGCGAATAGCCGTCGGTGAAGGAGGTGACGAGCACCACCAGCGTCGGCGCTGCCAGCAGCAGCAAGGCCGCACCGGCGAGCGTGCCCATGACGAGGCCGAAGGAGGCGCTTCCCAGGGTCGGGCGCTGCATGTCAGGCATGGACGTACCCCTTGCTGGCGCGGCCCAGCAGGTTGAACAGCATCACCACACCCAGCACCGACATCATGAAAACGATGGAGATGGCGGCGGCGAAGGGCCAATTGTGAAGCGTGATGGTCTGTTGATAGATGTATTGCGGCATGAACAGCATCTGCCCGCCGCCGACCAGCGACTGGGTGATGAAGGCGGTGACGGCGGCGGCGTAGGTCAGCAGGCAGCCGGCGACGATCCCCGGCAGGCTCAGCGGCAGCGTCACCTTGAGAAAGCCCCGCCACGGCCCGGCGCCCAGCGCCGCCGAGGCGTCGAGCAGGTTCGGGTCGAGCCGCGACAGGGTGGTGATGAGCGGCAGCACCATCAGCGGCATCTGCACCTGCACCAGGGCGGCGACCAGACCGCCCTCGGTGTAGAGCAGGCGCAGCGGCGTCTCCGCCAGACCCAGCGACAGCAGCAGGTTGTTGACGATGCCGTCGCGCCCCAGGATGACGATCCAGGCGAAGGTGCGGACCACCACGGAGGTCAGCAGCGGCAGGATGATGACGAGGATCAGTGCGGACTGCATCCGCGGCCCGCTGCGGGTGTAGAGCCAGGCCAGCGGATAGCCGAACAGCAGCGTCAGCGCCGTGACCTTCACCCCCAGCAGCAGCGTGCTGCCGAGCACGGCCAGATTGAAGGTGTCGCCGAAGAAGCGGATGTACTGGTCCAGTCCGAACCGCGTCATCTCCGCGTCGGCGTAGAGGCTGACGGCGACCAGCAGGAGCAGCGGCGTCACGAAGAACACCGCGAAAAAGGCGGCCAGCGGCAGCGCCAGCGTCCATTCCCGCCCGATGCGGGGCCATGCGGCGGTCGCGGGTCCGGCAAGGCCGGGGGCGGTGATGGCGGTCATGGGGTGAGGTCCTGTGGCAATCGCATTCTTGGTCCCCTCTCCCCTCTGGGGAGAGGGTTAGGGTGAGGGGGATGCGCTTGTGCCGAATGCACCAAAATGCGCAACCCCCTCACCGGCCCTGCGGGCCACCCTCTCCCCGGAGGGGAGAGGGCTAAGAAGGCCAGCAAGGGAAGTGCCGGGAGGGGCGCCCGTTTCCCGCACTTACACCTTGATTTCCTTGTTGAACCGCTCGATCCAGCCGGCGCGGTTCTGGTTGATCACCGACCAGTCGTGGAACACGAAGGACGCCTTCAGCTCCTCCTGGTCCTTGGCGATCATGCGGGCGATGTCGCCGTCCATCTGCACCTTGGAATTTGTCGGGATGACGTAGAAGGGCGCCTGCATCAGCTTGGTCTGCACCTCCGGCGCCATGGCCGATTCGATCAGCGCCGCGGCCAGCTTGGCGTTGGGGGAGTTCTTGGTGATGTGGGCGGTGGTCAGGAAGGCGATGGTGCCGGTCTTCGGCTTGGCGAACTCCACCGGCACGCCGCGGGCGCGCAGGATCTGGATGGCGTTGAAGTTGCCCGGCGAGATGTCGATCTGGCCCTGCTGGAACAGGGTGGCGAGCGCACCGGGGTTGGGCGCCACGGCGCCGAGGTTCGGCTGAAGCTCCTTGAGCGCGGCGAAGGCCGGCTCGATGTCGTTCTCGCCGCCGCCGCGGGTCTTCGCCAGTTCGACCATGAAGGCGGTGCCGAGCGTCGAGTTCATGTTGGTGATGCCGACGCGGCCCTTGTATTCCGGCTTCCACAGGTCGTCCCAGCTCGTCGGCGGGGTCTTGACCTTCTCCGGGTTGTAGGTGATGCCGACCGCCTGGAAGAAGATGCCCGGCCCTTCGGGCAGTTGGGCCACCGGCAGCAGGTCCTTGTAATTCTTGCTGTCATCGACGGGGAAGGGGGCGGCCAGATCCTGGCCGATCACCGACAGGCGCGGGCCGGGGTCCATCAGCATCACGTCGATCGGCGGGTTCGCCTTGGCGGCGGAGACCTTGGCGATCATGTCCACCGACAGCATCGGGTCCAGCGCGATGTCGGCGTTGCCCGTGGCCTTGCGGAAATGCGGGACGATGACGTCGCGGTGGGCTTCCTCCCAGCTTCCGGTGAAGGTGGCGAACACCAGCTTGCGTGCCTGCGCCCAGCTCATGCCGGGGAACAGGGACATGGCGCCGAGCGTGAGGCCGGCGGCGAGGATCTGGCGGCGGTCGAGGGTCATCGGCAGGCACTCCAGGGGGAGGAGGAGAGAAGAGGGAGGGAGTGGATCAGGCGCCCGCCGGAACGGCGAAGGCGCGGCAGGTCTGGGGGGAGACGGGCTGCAGCCGGACCGGCGTGCCGGGCGCGCGCAGCGCGGCACCGGCCACGCGCGGCTCGGTCACCTTCACCTTTCCGCCGTCGGCGGTGCGCACCTCGTAGACGACCACCGGGCCGAGCGGCAGGGCGAGGTCCACGGTGCCGACGATCTGCTGGGGCGCCGCCTCGGTGGCGAGCCGCAGATTCTCCGGGCGCACGCAGAGGATCGCGGGGTCGCCGGCGGCCAACGCGGCGTCGGGGGTTACGGCGGTCAGAACGGTGCCGGCCTCCAACGCCACCTCGGCGACGCTGCCGGAGGCGCGGACGACGCGGCCCCGCAACTGGTTGGCGCTGCCGACGAAGCCGTTGACGAACAGCGTGCCGGGACGGTCGTAGACGTCTTCCGGCGTGCCGAACTGCTCCAGCTTGCCCCGGCTCAGCACGGCGATGCGGTCGGCCATGCTCAGCGCCTCCTCCTGGTCGTGGGTGACCATGATGGTGGTGATGCCGAAACGGCGTTGGAGTTGCTTGATCTCGATCTGCATGTCCAGCCGCAGATTCTTGTCGAGCGCGGCGAAGGGCTCGTCGAGCAGCAGGATGCTCGGCTGGATCGCCAGGGCGCGGGCCAGCGCCACGCGCTGCTGCTGCCCGCCGGACAGCTGCTTGGGGAAGCGGTCGCGCATGGCGTCCAGCTTCACCAGACCCAGCATCGCCTCCACCCGCGCCCGCACCGCGTCGCGGGCGGCCCCCCGCGCCTCCAGCCCGTAGGCGACGTTCTGCGCCACCGTCATGTGCGGGAACAGGGCGTAATTCTGGAACACGATGCCGACACCGCGCCCGGCCGGCGGCAGGCTGTCGACCACCCGGTCGCCGATGACGACGCGGCCCAACGTCTGCGCCTGAAAGCCGGCGAGGATGCGCAGCAGCGTGGTCTTGCCGCAGCCGGACGGCCCCAGCAGGGCCACCAGCTCACCCGCCTTGATCTCCAGCGTCACGTTGTCCACCGCGGTGGAGGCGCCGAAGCGGTGGGTGATGCCGTCCAGCGTCACCGCGACGCCCGCGGGTTTCGCGGTGGCCTCCGAGGCGGTCCCAGCGGCGGTCTCAGCGGCTGTCTGCGGTTCCGGGCTGCGATGCGGGCGGGTGGATTGGAGTGCGGCCATGGGGCGTATCCTGGTAGGGCGCACCGGCGGAGACCCCCGGTGGCACGGCGCAGGACACAGGGAGAGCAACCCGCGTGCCACTCCGGCGGGTTCTCCGGTGAACCCGGCCGGAGCCCTCACATACTCTGGTGTTCAACCAGACTTGGCCGTTCGGGCACGGCGCGAAGCTGGGCAGACTGCCCGCTGAATGTGCCTAAAATTTCAGCGAAGCCTTGGTCTTCACCATGCTGCCCGACGTGTGGGCAAGGAGGGACGGCGCTGGGGTCAGGCGGGCTTGGCGGCCTCGCGCCAGGACTGGCCGGGCCCGGTGACCGGCGGCAGCGTCGGCAGCGGGCAGGGGCGTCCCTCCGGCAGGCCCAGCAGGTTCACGGACACCACGCCGGGAAAGGCGTTGAACGCATTGCCCGCATAGTTGGCCGGGTTGAAGATCGGCACGATGTGCCACCACAGCCGGTAGCCCAGGCCCTGGAGCAGTGTGATGAGTTCGGCGGAATGCTCCTCCCGGTCGTTCTCCAGATAGAGCGCCGGTCGGAAACGGGCAATGCTCCGGACGGCGCCCTCGATCACCAGCGCCTCCATGCCCTCCACATCGGCCTTCAGCAGAGCCAGCCGATCCAGGCCGAGGCCATCGATCGTCTCGACCGGCACCGGCTCGCCGTCGATGGCGCCCATGCTGACGGCGCCGAAGTTTCCGTGCTGGCCATAGTCGGGGATCGGGACGGTCACCTGGCCGGGTGAGCCGCCGACCGCCGCCCGGTGCAGGACGACGTTGTGAAGGCCGTTGGCGGCGAGGTTGTGGGCCAGCAATTCATGCACCACGCGCTGCGGCTCGAAGGCGTGAAGCAGCCCGGTGGGGCCGACCGTCCGGGCCAGCGGGACGGTGTGCGCGCCGATGTTCGACCCGGCTTCGACCACCACGTCGCCGGCGTCCACCAGCATCGCGGCGAGGCGATGCTCATCGTCGGAGTATTCGCCGTAGAGCGCGAGCGAGCGCCCGACATAGGCGTCCTTCGGGAAGAAGCGCATGATGCCGTGGCGTCCCGGCCGTTCGGCGAGCACGGGACGCCCGGGCTGGGCCGGCAGGATGATGACCGAGGGCGGAAAGTCGGGCAGGTCGGCGGCAGCGGAGACGCGGCCGCTGAGCGGCAATTGCAGAATCTTCGCCCCGACATGCGACGACACGGGATCGTCCGGGGCCGGCGGGAAGGGCTGGCCGGCCTCGGGATGGACGCTGTCATGGACCAGCGCGCGCCCCTGGATGCGCGGCCACACCCAATCCGCCAGAAAGCGCTGGTCCTGCCAGCGGTCGGCCCTGCGGTCGGCGGCAGCGTCGATGGCCGGCCCCAACGGCGGCAGCCGGCCGGCCATGCCGCCCCACATCCCGGCCAGGATCAGGTCGGTGTGCAGCACATGGTCGCGCATGACGTGGAAGGGCAGGCCGGACGCGATCCAGGCGTCCACAGCGGCCTTCTCCCGCGCGGTCGGGCGGGAATCGCAGTCGCGGCAGAGAAACCGCGCCACCGTCGGGTCGTCGGCGACGAGGAAGCGCCAGAACAGCCCGTGCGAGGGGCCGCTGCCGGCCGGCATGCCGACCGTCTCGGCGCCGAGCCGCGCCAACTCGTCCAGCACCGGGCGGGGAACCGAATCGTCGTGGTAGAAGCGGCAGGTCCAGCCGGGAAGAACCGTGGGCATCGCCCTGGCGTTGGCGAGCGCGCCCCGCGTGTAGATCTCCCGCGTCCCCCACAGGCTGAAGGCGACGATGTTGCGGGTCCGGGCGCCGTCGGAACCGGGCGGCGGGGCATCGGAGAGGGCTTCGGCGGTGGGGACCATGGTGGCGGCCCGCGCCAGCTTGAGGGCCAGTGCCTCGCTCGACCACAGGGCGGCTTCCGCCGGTTCGCGCCGCTCCAGCACCTGGACGAGGGCGTCGCGCACCGTCACATGGCCGGGGTCCAGGCGGGCGGCGCGACGGAGAACGGTCAGCGCCTCGTCCGCGCGGCCGCCGCGGCTCAGGGTGATCCCCAGATTGTGCAGGGCGAATCCCTCCGCCGGGGCGAGGCTCATCGCCCGGCGGTACATCGCGGCCGCCGCGTCGAAGCGGTTGGAATCGAGAAGCGCGGTGGCGAGCAGGAAGGCCGGTTCGGACTCCGCCGGGCTCAAGGCGACCGCGCTCTGGAAGTCGGCCAGGGCGAGGCTTTGCCGGAACCGCCGCAGATGCTCCTGCCCGCGCTGCTGGTGGAGCAGGGCGAGCCGGCCGGTCATGTCCTCCCGGTCCGGGGCCAGGGCGCAGGCGTGCCGCAGGGCCGCGATGGCGGCGTCGGTGTCGCCGGCGTGATGCTCGGCCAGGGACTGGAAATACCAGGGATCGGGGGCCTCGGGCGTCAGGGCCAGGGCGGAGCGCAGGGCCGAG
Source organism: Azospirillum brasilense (assembly GCF_007827815.1). Lineage (GTDB taxonomy): Bacteria > Pseudomonadota > Alphaproteobacteria > Azospirillales > Azospirillaceae > Azospirillum > Azospirillum brasilense_C. The sequence continues at coordinate 201,034 of NZ_VITH01000003.1, read as the reverse complement.
CTCGCCGCGCTCCATTCCTGCGCGGCGATGAGCGCCTTGGCATGGTCGATGCGGTAGGCCGCGGTGCCGGGAGCCTCCGCGACCGCGCGGCGCAACCGGTCGAGCGCGGTGTCGAGACGGTCCGTCTGGCCGGCGAGCACCCCGGCCAGATGCAGGGCCGGCGCGTGGTGCGGGTCGGCCTCCAGGATGCGGGTGTAGATGATCTCGGCTTCGGCGAGGCGACCGGACGTGTGGTGATCGACCGCGATGCCGAGCGCTTCTTCGATGGTCGCCATTCTGGGTCCTTCGCTTGACCGGCCGCGGACCGGTGCGGTGGGACGGAACCGGTTGCGCGCGGTGATAGCACAACACGCGGTGTTGCGCATGGGGCGTTCGCCGGTATGGCGCCCGGGTTCCACCAACGGCGGCCAGACCTCTGTGCCGATTGCCAAAAGCGGACCGCCCGTGCCACGGTGCCGCGCACGCGAAACAAGGGCGGGGTCGGGCGGTGGCGTCGGGCGGGATGCGCGATCTTCGGTTGGATTTTTTCCGCGGGCTGGCCCTGTGGTTCATCTTCGTGGACCACATTCCGGGCAACCAGATCGCCTGGGTAACGATGCGCAACTTCGGTCTCAGCGACGCGACCGAGGTGTTCGTGTTCATCTCCGGCTACACCTCGTCGCTGGTCTATTCGCGGATACTGGAGCGGCATGGCTGGCGGTTTGCCGCGGCCAAGGTGCTCGACCGCTGCTGGACGCTCTACATCGCCTATCTCTTCCTGTTCCTCGCCTTCACGGCCCAGGTCGCCTACACCGCGCGGGTCTTCGACAACCCGCTGTTCACCGAGGAAATGGGCATCGCCGGCTTCTTCGCCGATCCTGCGGTGTCGCTGGTCCAGGCGCTGGCGCTGAAGTTCCGCCCGGCCAACCTGGACATCTTGCCGCTCTACATCGTGCTGCTGCTGTCGCTCCCGCTGGTGCTGCCGGTGCTGCGGCGCTGGCCGCTGGCGCTGCTCGCCGGGTCGGTCGCGCTCTACGCGGCGGCCCGTCTCCTGGACTGGAACCTGCCGACCTACCCGGACGGCGGCGTCTGGTTCTTCAACCCCTTCGCCTGGCAGTTCCTGTTCGTGCTGGGGGCGACCATGCAGCGGCTGCCCAGGGTGGCGGCGACGCTGACCGAGCGGCGGACGGCGCTGCTGTGGCTGGCGGGAGCCTATCTGTTCGCCTCGCTGCTGCTGGTGATCTCCTGGCAGATCGCGCCGATGGCGGCGCTGATGCCGATGTGGCTGGCGGAGATCCTCTACCCGATCAGCAAGACCGACCTCGACCTGCTGCGGCTCGCGCATTTCTGTGCGCTGGCCTACGTCGTCCTGCAGATCGCGCGGTTCGACAGCGCGTGGCTGCGCTGGCCGGCGCTGGCGCCGGTGATTCTGTGCGGGCGGCAGTCGCTTCAGGTCTTCTGCCTGGGCATCTTTCTGTCCTTCGCCGGCCAGACCGTTCTGAACCACTGGTCCGCCTCGCTTTTGGCCCAATTTTCGGTCACACTCGCCGGAATCGCCGTGATGGTGGCGGCCGCGCGGGTGCTGACCTGGTATCAGTCCGTGGGACGGCCGCCCCGCCAACCGGCATCCGCCCCGCCCGCGGCCCCCGCCGCTCCACTGGCCTCCGCCGCCCCGATGGTCCCTGCCGCCACAGCCTCCGCCAAGGACCCGAGCGCATGAAACGCGCGATCGTCTGGACCCTGGCCGTCCTCGCGGGACTGACCGCATCCATCGGCATGGGCGTCGCGCGTGCGGCGTCGGCGACGCCCGACGATCCCTGCGCCGTTCCGGAGTCCGTCTACTCCGTCGACGGCGCCCTGCCGCGCGCCTGGGAGCGGCTGAAGCGCGGCGGCGCGCTGCCGATCCTGGTGCTCAACTCGGCGAGCGCGCGACCCGACACCGCCTATCCGATGCTGCTGGAGAAGGAGCTGGCGGCCCGGCTGCCCGACCGCAAGGTCAGCGTGACCGTGCGCAACGCGCCGGGGGCGACCGCGCAGGAGATGCTGCCGATCCTGAACCGGGAACTGGCCGCCTCCTCCGCTTCCCTGCTGGTCTGGCAGGTGGGGACGGCGGACGCCATGCGGAACATCGGGCCCGACAGCTTCGGGGAGGCGCTGGGCCGTGGCATTGCAGCGGCCCAGGGGCGCGGCGCCGACGTGATCCTGATGGACATGCAGTACAGCCCGCAGACCAGCCAGCTCATCACCTTCCAGCCCTACCTGGATTATGTGGAGTGGATGTCGCAGAACAGCGACGTGGTCCATTTCCCCCGTTTCGAGATGATGCGGCATTGGTTCGAGGAGGGCCGCGTCGGCTTCGCCCCTGACTCCAAGGAGGAAAAGCTGCAGGCCTACCAGTTCGTCCACCGCTGCCTCGGCCGCATCCTGGCCGACACCGTGTCCACCATGATCGACCGCGCCGGGAGACCCGCTCCGTGACAGGCACGCCCGCCCCCCGGACCCGTGGCCGGAGGGGCCCTGTCCTTTCCGCCCTCCTCTCCGCCGCCCTGCTGTCCCTCGTCCCCTTCCTCGCCGGCCTGACCGCCACGCCCGGCCCGGTGAAGGCAGCGGCCTGCGCCGTGTCGGTGCAGACCGCCGACCTCGCCGTGCCGCTGCCGCGCAGCGCGCGGGCGCTGGCCGCCGGCGGGCCGCTGCGCATCGTCGCCATCGGCTCCTCCTCCACCGCCGGCGCTGGGGCCAGCCGACCGGAGCACAGCTACCCGGCGCGGCTGGCCGAGCATCTCGGCGCGCGCTACCCCGGCCTCGCCTTGACCGTCCTCAACAAGGGCGCCAACGGTGAGACCGGGCCGGACATGCTGAAGCGGTTCCGGCGCGACGTGCTGGACGAGGCGCCCGATCTGGTGATCTGGCAGGTGGCGGCCAACACCGTCCTGCGCGGCGACGATCCCGACGCGGCGGAGCAGGTGATCCGCGACGGGGTGCGGACGCTGAAGGCGGCCGGGCTGGACGTCGTGCTGATGGACCTGCAATACGCCCCGGCCATGCTGGCGAAGCCCCGGCACGAGGAGATGGAGGAGCGCATCGCCCGCGTCGCGGCGGAGGAGGGGGTCGGCCTGTTCCACCGCTACGCGGTGATGCGCCAGTGGGTGGAGACGCGGCAGGCCGCCCTGGGCGATCTGGTCGGGCCGGACGGCATCCACCAGAACGACTTCGGCTACGACTGCGTCGCCCGCACGCTGGCGGCCTCGCTGCACGATGCGTTCAGTTTGCGGACCGCGGGGACGGTGACCGCGCGTCCGTGAGGGCCGGGGTGGGGGCCGCGGCCTTTACAGCGCTTCCGGCCAGCGATGGCGGAACCCCAGCTCCCGCTCCAGGAACCGCGCGCAGCGCAGCAGCCGGTCCTCCTCGTAGGGGCGGGCGATCAGTTGCAGGCCGATGGGCAGGCCGTCGGCCGTCCAGCCGCAGGGGATCGACAGGCAGGGGAAGCCGATCAGCGACACCGTGTAGGTGATCGCCAGATAGTCGATGATGGTCGACAGGCGGAAGCCGTTGATCTCCGTCACGTCGCCCTGGGCGTTGGGGAAGGGCGGCACGCTGGCGCTCAGCGTCATCAGGATGTCGTGGTCGCGGAAGAAGGCGGCGAAGCGGCGGTAGAGCGCGCTGCGCTGGGCCTCCGCCCGCAGATAGTCGGCGGCGCTCAGCCCCTTGCCCCGCGCGATGTTCCAGGCGACCGACGGGCTCAGCCGGTCGCCGTCCTGCTCCAGCGTCCGGCCGTAGGTGTGGAAGATGTGCGCGGCGCGCAGCGTGCCGAAGGCGGCGCCGGCCTCGCGGCAATCGGGCGTGGCCTCCACGAACGCCCCGAAGCGGCCATCCAGCCCGCGCATCACCGCCTCGAACCGCTCGGCCAGCCCGAGGTCGATCAGCGCGGAGCCGAGGTCCGTGCTCCAGGCCACCCGCAGTGACCGCGGGTCGAGGGCGTCGAGGTCCGGCACCGTCCATTCCGGAACGGGCAGGGAGGTCGGGTCGCGCGGGTCCGGCCCGCTGACCGCGGCCAGCGCCAGCGCCGCGTCGGCCACGTCGCGGGCGAGGAATCCCTGCGTCGCCAGCCCGTCCCAGGCCAGCGCGCGGCCCGGGCTGGGGATGCGTCCCGGCGTCGGGCGTAGCCCCACCACCCCGCAGAAGCTGGCCGGCGTGCGCACCGAGCCGCCGAAGTCGGTGCCCTGGGCCAGCGGCACCAGCCCGGCGGCCACCGCGGCGGCGCTGCCGCCGCTCGACCCGCCGCTGGTCTTGTCCAGGTCGTAGGGGTTGGCGGTCGGCCCGCACAGCTCGTTGCCGGTGATCGCGCCGAAGCCGAACTCCGGCGTGTTGGTCTTGCCCAGGATGATGGCCCCCGCCGCCTTCAAACGGGCGACGCTGAGGTCGTCGGTGTCGGGGATCAGGTCGGCGTAGAGGGTGGAGCCGTAGGTGGTGCGCAGCCCCGCCGTCAGGGTCAGGTCCTTCACGCCCACCGGCACGCCGTGCAGCGGGCCGAGCGGCGCCCCCGCCTCGACGTGCCGGTCGGCCGCCTCGGCAGCGGCCAACGCGGCGTCGGGGGCCACGGTGATGAAGGACTTCAGCCCGCCGTCCAGCGCCGCGATGCGCTCCAGGCTCACCGTCACGAGGTCGCGCGCCCGGAAGCGGCGGGTGCGCACGCCCTCCGCCATCTCGGCGGCGCTGAGGCGGAACAGGTCGGGTGTGCTCACGGGCAGGGTCTCCGGTTGCGGGGGGCCGAGTTTAGAACGGCAGGACCGGGGCCGGCGAGCCCTTGGGCCGCGCCGGGGCGGGCAGGCCGCAGGGCAGGAACGCGCCACGGCCCGGCTCGGCCAGCAAGGCGCCGTCGCGGCAGATCACCTCGCCACGGGACAGCGTGGCAACCGGCCAGCCGGTGACCTCGATCCCCTCATAGGGCGTGTAGTCCACATTGTGGTGCAGGATGCCGTTGGTGATGGTGACCGTGCGGGACGGGTCCCACAGGGCGATGTCGGCGTCCGCCCCAACGGCGATGGTGCCCTTGCGCGGGTGCAGGCCGTACATGCGGGCGGGGTTGGCGGCGGTCAGCTCGACGAACTTGGTCAGCTCCATCCGGCCCTTCATCACGCCCTCGGAGAACAGCAGCGGCAGGCGCGTTTCCACGCCGGGGATGCCGTTGGGGACGCAGCGGAAGGGCGCCTGTTCGCCATGGACCTTCTTGCCGCCCGGCCCGTCGAAGCGGAAGGGCGCATGGTCGGAGGAGAAGACCTGGAAGGCGCCGCCGGTCAGCCCATCCCAGATCACCTTTTGGTTCGCAGCGTCGCGCGGCGGCGGCGAGCAGATGCACTTGGCGCCCTCGAACCCCTCACCGCCCAGGTCGTCGGCGGTCAGGAACAGGTACTGCGGGCAGGTCTCGGCGTAGATGCGCAGGCCGCGCCCCTGCGCCCAGCGGATCTGCTCCACCGCGTCGGCGCCGGAGACGTGGACGATCAGGATCGGCACGTCCACCAGCTCCGCCAGGGAGATGGCGCGGTGGGTGGCCTCGCGCTCCGCCACGCGGGGGCGGGAGACGCCGTGGAAATAGGGGGCGGTTTGGCCGGCGCGCTCCAGCTTCTCGGTCAGCCAGGCGATGCAGTCGGCGTTCTCCGCGTGCATCATGACCATGGCGCCCTCGGCGCGGGCGATGTCCAGCACCTCCAGGATCTGGCGGTCGTTCAGCTTCAGCGCGTCGTAGGTCATGTAGATCTTGAAGGACGTGTAGCCCTCGCGGATCAGCGCCGGCAGCTCCTGGCCCAGCACCTGCTCGGTGGGGTCGGTGACGATGACGTGGAAGGCGTAGTCGATCAGCGGCTTTCCGGCGGCCCGGCGGTGATAGTCGTCCACCGCGGCGCGCAGCGTCTTGCCCTTCTCCTGGCAGGCGAAGGGCAGCACGGTCGTAGTGCCGCCGAAGGCCGCGGAGCGGGTGCCGGTCAGGAAATCGTCGGCCATGACAGAGCCATCGCCGGTCGGCTGGTCGAAATGGACGTGCCCGTCCACCCCGCCCGGCAGGACGAGCAGGCCGGCGGCGTCAATCTCCTCCCGCCCGGCGGCCAGCCCCTCGCCCAGCGCGGCGATCCGCCCGTCGCGCACGCCGACGTCGGCCTTGAACACGTCCGACGCGGTGGCGACCGTGCCGTTGCGGATGACCAGATCGAAGTTCATCGTCGTTTCTCCCATCGTGACGTTCTTGCCCCGCGTGACGTACCGGCCCCCTCCCTAACCCTCCCCCGCTGTCGCAGGGGAGGGAACTGCCGCCGCTTCGCAGAAGGCACCCTCTCCCGCGAAGCGGGGGAGGGCCGGGGTGGGGGCAATACTCCCCTCAGCCGTGCAACTCGCGGAACAGGCTGCCCCAGCCCTCGACGCGGCGGGTGTCAACGCCGGTCATGCGCAGCGCCTTCCACACCACCGTGGACACCGTGTCGTAGACGGGGATGCCCAGCGCCTTCTCCATGCGCTCGGCCACCGGGGCGCCGCGCATGTTGGTGCAGATGATGGCGATGGCCTCCGGCTTGGACTCTGCGACTTCCATGCACATCCGCTCGATGGTCTCCTCGGTGACCTTGGAGAAGGAGAAGTTGCCGCGGTCGTTCAGGTGCCGCTCCGCCACCACCTCGAAGCCGGCGGCGTTGTAGTTGGCGACCATCCTGTCCTGGATCTCGTCCAGATAGGGGCTGACGATGGCGAAGCGCTTGCGCCCGGTCGTCTCCAGGATCTCGTTGAGCGCGAGCATGGAGGTGCAGGCGGGAATTCCCGTCTCCGCTTCGATGGAAGCGCAGAGCCTCTCGTCCGCCGCGAAGCCCAGCCAGCCGGCCGAGGTGCCGTTCCAGCCGATCACGTTCAGCCGGGCGTCGGCCAGCAGCCGGGCGGCGTCCAGGAAGGGCGCGTCGGTGAACTGGTCGAGCGCGGCGGCGCGCAGCGAGATTTCCTTCACCGTGAAGCGCCCGAAATGGGCGGTCACCTCCGGCAGGCCGCTCAGCATCGCGGAGGTGACGGGCTCCAGCACCGTGTTGGAGGAGGGGGTCAGCATGCCCAGAAGGACGCGGTTGCTCATATCCATGGTTCTTTCGGTCAGGCGCGCGCCCACAGCGCGCGGGCGGCCTTGTCGGCCTCGGTGCAAATCTCGTTCAGGTCGGCGCGGACGGGGCACCCGTCCTCGACCAGCGTTTCGCCGTCCACCAGCACCATCTCCACGTCGCGGCCCTGCGCGGTGTGGACGAGCGTGCCGAGCGGGTTCACCAGCGGGCGCAGATGCGGGCGTCGGGCGTCGAAGACGACGAGGTCGGCCAGCTTCCCCACGGCCAGCGTGCCGATCTCGTCGGCCATGCCGACCGCCCGCGCGCCGCCCAAAGTCGCCATGCGGAAGACGTCGGCGGGCTGCCAGTCCGCGGTGACCCCGCCCTGCTGGATGCGCGCGGTGGCGAGCGCCCAGCGCATCGCCTCCACCATGTCGCCGTGCTGGGTGTCGGTGCACAGCGCCAGATTGACGCCCGCCTCCTTCAGCTTCGGCGTCGGCGCGAGCCGGCCCGAGGCGGCGTTGCATTTCGGCACATGCACCGCGTGCGCTCCGGCGCGGGCGAGGCGGGCGATGTCGGCGACCTCCACATAGAGGCAGTGAGTGGCGAGCAGCCGGTCGTTCATCAGCCCGCACTCGTCCAGCAGCTCCGCCGGGGTCAGGCCGGTGGAGGCCTTCACCCGCTCCACCTCCACCCGGCTCTGCGCCAGATGGGTGTTGACGTGCATGGAGCGCCTCGCCGCCTCGTCGGCGAGGGTGCGCAGGAAGGCGGGGGAGCAGGTGTCCGGCGCGTGGGCGGCCATCTGCACGCGGATGCGCCCGCCGTTGGCGCCGTTCCAGCGGTCGTGCAGGTCCAGCGTCCGCAGCAGCAGGTCGCTGCCGATGGCCGGGTCGAAGCGCCATTCGCCCTGGGCCACGCGGGCGAAGTCCACGTCGTGGACGCGCCAGCTCGCATGGACGCGCAGGCCGAGGTCGGCGATGGCGTCCAGCGTTGCGTCGGCGTGGACGAAATGGTCGCAGATCAGCGTAGAGCCGGAAAGCAGAGCCTCCACCGCGCCCAGCCGGGCCAGCGCGCGGGCCTCCTCCGGCGTGGCGTCGGTGCCCTTGGGCACGCCCGGCGTGTAGGAGGGCGCGAAGCCGAGATCGGCGGCGACGCCGCGCACCATCACCAGGACGGCGTGCAGGTGCGCGTTGACGAAGCCCGGCGTGACCACTCGCCCCGGCAGGTGGCGGACCTCGGCGGCGGCGGGAAGCCCCTCCGACGCCGGGGCGAGATGGGCGATGCGCCCGTCGCGGATGCCGATGGCGGCGTCGTCCACGACGCTGCCGACGGCCTCCCCGGTCAGGGCGGTGACGCCGGTCAGCAGCAGGTCGAGCCGGCCGGTCACGCGACGGCGACCTGCCGTTGCTGCAGGCCCTCCTCGCGGATCAGGTTGAGGATGTGGCGCTTGTGGTCGTTGAAGCGCGGGCCGGTGGTGTCGCGCGGGCGCGGCAGGTCGAGCGCGATCAGCTCGCGGATGCGGCCCGGACGGCTGGTCATCACGGCGACGCGGGTGCCCAGCACCAGCGCCTCGTCCACGCTGTGGGTGACGAAGACGACGGTGCAGCGCTGCTTCTGCCAGATGGCGACCAGCTCCTCCTGCATGTCCATCTTGGTCTGGGCGTCGAGCGCCGCGAAGGGCTCGTCCATCAGGATGACCTGCGGGTTCAGCAGCAGGGCGCGGGCGATGCCGACGCGCTGGCTCATGCCGCCCGACAGCTCCGCCGGGAAATGGTTCTCGAAGCCGCGCAGGCCGACCATGTCGATGTAGTCCTGGGCGGCGTCGCGCCGGTCGGCCTTGCGCCAGCCCTTCAGACGCAGGTGGAAGGCGACGTTCTCCCACACCGGCAGCCAGGGCATCAGGTTGGCCTGCTGGAAGACCATGCCGCGGTCGGCGCCGGGGCCGTCCACCGCCTTGCCGCCGACCGTCACGCTGCCCTCGGTCGGCTTCTCGAAGCCGGCGATCATGTTCAGCAGGGTGGACTTGCCGCAGCCCGACGAGCCGAGCAGGCAGAGGAACTCGTTCTTCTCCACCGACAGGCTGACGTCGTCGATGGCCAGCAGGTCGCGCTTGCGCTTGGCGTCGCGGAAGATCTTGGTGATGTTGCGAAGCTCGATGGAAGCCATCGCTCAGCCCTCCCGGCTCTGGAGCGTGGAGCCGTGCTGCCAGTGCAGCGCGGCGGACATCAGGACCTTGATGAGCGCGTCGGTCGCGTAGCCGAGCAGGCCGATGCTGGCCATGGCGGCGAGCACGAGGTCGTAGCGCAGGAAGTAGTAGCTGTCCCACAGCACGTAGCCGAGGCCGCTCTTCACCGCGACCATCTCCGCCGTCACGGTCAGCATCCAGGCGGCGCCGATGCCGATGCGCAGGCCGGCGAAGATGCTGGGCAGGGCCGCCGGGAACACGACGTGGCGCAGAAGCTGCTGCTCCGTGGCGCCCATCATCGAGGCGGCGCGGATCAGGTTGCGGTCGGCGGTCTTCACCCCGTGGATGGTGTTCATCAGGATCGGGAAGAAGGCGCCGAGGAAGACCAGGAAGATGGCCGGCTTGTTGGCGATGCCGAACCAGATGATCGCCAGCGGGATCCACGACACCGGCGGCACCGGGCGGAGCATCTGGAGCGTCGGCTCCACCGTCCGCTCGACCCAGCGCCACCAGCCGATGGCGATGCCCAGAGCCACGCCGCTGACCACCGCGATGCCGTAGCCGGCGGCGACGCGGGTGGCGCTGGACAGGGCGTCGGCCAGCCAGCGGCCGGTGTTGCCCTGCGAGGTCTCGTCGAAGCCGAAGATCCAGTCGCCCCAGGTGTGCAGCACCACCGACGGGGCCGGCAGCAGGGCCGCCGGCAGGAAGCCGGACCGGGAGAACACCTCCCAGGTGGCCAGGATGAAGAGGGGAACGACGGCGCGCTCCCAGGATTTCGACAATGCCGTCATGGCCCGGTTTTCCCTATCCCGTCATATTTATAACCCTCTCCCCAGAGGGGAGAGGGGATTGGGCTTCGTGGAGCAAAGTACTTTTAAAAGCCCAGCTCGCTCTTCGGCTTCCTGGTGACGGCTTCGAGGAACGTGTAATCCAGGTTCTTCTCCGCGGCGGCGGTGACGTCGTTGGAGATGTACTTCAGCTCGCGCATCATCGTGGCGATGGCCAGCGTGCTGTCCTTGTGGATGGCGTAATCCGGGGAGGCGTTCTTCAGCGCCTCGATGGCAACGGCCTTGTCCATGCCGGTGTATTTGTTGATGACGTCCACCCACACAGTCTGGTCGGACTTCAGTTTGTCGACCAGGGCGACGACCGAGCCGACGGTGGCCTCGACCGCCTTCGGGTGGTCCTTGATGACGTCGGAGCGGGTGACGATCAGGTTGGTCAGGTTGCCGGCGGCTTGGTCATAGGGCAGGGCGAAATGCGTGCCGACGCCGGTCTGGCGGATCTGCGAGGCGAAGGGCTCCACCGTGCAGATCACGTCCACCTCGCCGCGCTGCAGGGCGGCGGCATGGTCGGACGGGTTCGGGATGTTGATGAACTGCACGTCCTTGTTGACGTTGATGCCGTGCTTCTGGAGGGCGCCGCGCATGTGGATGTCCTGCGCATTGCCGCGCGACGCCGCGACGCGCAGCGGCTCGCCCTTCTCCTTGCGCTCGGCGATCAGCGTCTTCAGCCCGTCCCAATCATCGGCCTTCAGGGTGATGCCCTTGCCGACGACGATCTCCGACCCACCGTTCACCTGGCCGGACACGGCCACCACGTCGAAGCCCTTATCGAGCGCCGTGATGTAGTGCAGGTAGGTGACCTGGGCCATGTCGATGCTCTTCGACACCAGCGCGGTCAGCACGTCGTTGCCGGAATTGAAGTTGATCGCCTCGATCTCCACGCCCTTGGCGAGTTCCGGGGTCAGCGCCATCGGCAGGCAATGGGCACATTTGGCGAAGCCGAGCTTCAGCTTCTCCGCGTCGGCGGCCTGGGCGCCCGCGGTCGTCATGGCGGCGGCCGAGAGAGCGAGAAAAGCGGCGGTGACGGTCGTCAGGGTGAGGGACCGGAACGTCATGAAAGGAGTGCTCCCGATGCGGTTGCGTCCCTCCTCCTTTCGCAAGGCCCGTGCCAAATTGTATACAATATTATAATTCCCAATTTGTTGGCTGTTTTCAGCCGTTTAGGGCATATTAAAGGAGGCTGGCCGCGAGGGAGCGGGCTTGCCTGATTTTTGGGCATGGCGCATCTTTTCGGTATGCATGCCCAAGTATGCAGCACTTTCGGGGGTGGTGGGTCAGGATGGACAGGATCAAGACCATGAAGGCGCCGGCCCGGCCGATCCGCCGCGCGACGCTGCATCATTCCGCGGTGGAGGAACTGCGGGCGATGATCCTGGACGGGGAGTTGCCGCCCGGCGTGCGCGTCCCCGAGGTCCAGCTTTGCGAGCAACTCGGGATTTCCCGCACGCCGTTGCGCGAGGCGCTGCGGGTTCTGTCATCGGAGGGGCTGGTGGAGCTTCGCCCCCACCGCGGCGCCATCGTCGCCCCGGTGGACCCCGGCGAGATCGGCGCGATCTTCGAGGTGATGGACGCGCTGGAACGGCTGGCCGGGACGCTCGCCTGCCGCAACGGCTCCGACGCGGAGTTCACGAAGCTCGACCGCATGCACGACCAGCTGGTCACCCAGCACGAGGCGGGGGAGCGCGCCGCCTACTTCCTGACCAACCGGCAGATCCACGCCCAGATCGTCGCCATGGCCCGCAACCCGGCGCTGGAAGCGACCTACGCCGGCTTTGCCGCCAAGATCCTGCGCGCCCGCTCGCTCGCCAACTACGACACCGGCCGCTGGCAGGAGTCGGTGGACGAGCATGAAGGCTTCATGGCGGCGTTCCGCCGCCGCGACGCCGAGGAGGCCGGCGCCCTGCTGGCCGACCACAGCCGCCGCACCGCGGTGGCGGTCATCCAGGCGCTGCGCCAGCCGGCGGTTCAGGAGGGCGGGGCCGTCGCCAGCGCCGCGCCGATGGACGTGGATTGATTCGTTCGATTAAGGCTTGAATTATGCTGCGCTGCGGAATATATTAGTTTCACTGACGCCTTTTCGGGCGTTTCCTCCCTAGACTCAGGCCGCCGGAGCAATCCTGGCGGCCTTTTTCTTTGCCCGGAACACGCCATGGGTGCTGTGTGCGGCGCGGCAACGGATCGCAATGTCTGGTGGTGAGGCAAGGTCCTGAAAGTGAAACACGCTGCCGCCGTCAAAGCCCTGCGGGGGTGCTGGGGCTTGAGGCATGCAGCGTGTCGCCTTGTGTGCGCGCCTTTGTTTTTATGCGGCGCGCCCTCGCTTTCACGGACTACCGAGTCCTCCCTAGACTCCGGCCTGACGCTGTTCGCAGCGCTACGAAAGATAGACCATACGTACCCGCATGATGTCAATGGGCACGGTGGCCGGAGGAGTATGTTTTTCTGCCTATGACCTTGCGCGGGCACCGGCAAACCCCGCGCGAATCGGGACATGATCGACTGCCAATGTAGGAGCGGGCCGATTGTGGCGCGTACCATCGCCGTCTCGGTTCACGTCATGCCCGCCGGGCATCGGAACCGGCAATGCGGAGGAAGCACCATGGCCGACGAGCGGAACCCGAATCAAATGGGCAGCCAGGACGAGCGGAAGCAGGGGCAGCAGACCCAGGACAACCCGAAGAACCGGCAGCAGGGGCAGGACCAGGCAAACCGGCAACAGCAGGACATGGACCGCGATCGGGACGAGAAGGGCGGGCAGCAGCGCTGACCGCAAGCCGCAGGGGCACGGGACATGATGTCCCGCGTCCCGCGATGGGTTTGCGGCGTGCTGGTTTTTTCGGCATACACTGGGGCGGCCAGCCGGCCGCCCCTTTTTGCGTGGCGGTCCGGCTTCCGCTGGGAGGAGAGAGGACGGACCATGACCTACTGCGTCGCCCTGTATCTGAAGGACGGCTTGGTGATGCTGTCGGACACGCGCACCAACGCGGGGGTGGATCACATCTCCATCTTCAGCAAGATGCACGTCTTCGAAGAGCCGGGCGACCGCATGATCGCCCTGATGACCGCCGGCAACCTGTCGCTGACCCAGTCGGTGATCGCGCTGATCCAGGAGGGGGTGGAGCTGGACGGCGAGATCCGGACCATCTCCAGCGTAAGCGGCATGTTCCAGGCCGCCCAGCTCGTCGGCGCCGCCGTCCGTCAGGTGTGGAAGCGGGACGGTCACGCGCTGAAGGAGCAGCGGGTGGATTTCGACCTGTCCATCATCCTGGGCGGCCAGATCCGCGGCGACCGTGTGCGGCTGTTCCACGTCTACGCCGCCGGAAACTTCATCGAGGCGACCGCCGACAACGCCTTCTTCCAGATCGGCGAGCACAAATACGGCAAGCCGATCCTCGACCGCGCGTTGAACCACAACACGCCGCTGGAAGAGGGGATGAAGCTGGTGCTGATCTCCATGGACAGCACGCTGCGCTCCAACCTGACGGTCGGTCTGCCGCTCGACCTGATCGCCTACCGCCGCGACTCTCTGAAGCTGGAGACGCGGCGGCGGATCGGCGAGGACGACCCCTGTTTCAAGGAGATCAGCGACGGCTGGTCCCAGGCGCTCCGCGAGGCCTTCCGCTCCCTGCCGCCGCCCAAATGGGCTGATTAATCGGAAGACGCCGCCTTCCGCACGCGCACATGGCTGTCGTGGAAGGCGGCGCCGCCGAACGGGGCCACCGGGTCGGCGCTGGTCAGGCTGTTGATCCCGCGTCCGCCTTCATGTGCGCCGTTGGGCCAGATGGATTCGGCGATGACCACGCCGCGTCGCACCCCGTCGAACAGCCGCGCGTGCAGCAGGACCGCGCCGCGTCCGTTGGCGGCCTCCACCCGGTCACCTTCCGCGATGCCCAGCGCCGCCGCGTCCTCGGGATGCAGCATCAGGCTCGGCCGGCGCTCCCGTCCGGCGGAGGTCGGGGTCTCGGTGAAGCTGCTGTTCAGGAAGTTGCGTGCCGGCGCGGTGACCAGCCGGAAGGGGTGCTCGTCGTCGGCCTCCTCCGTCACCGCCCAATGGTCGGGGAAGGTCGGCATGGCATCGACCGGGCCGAAGGTGGACGGCGCGGCGTAGGGCACCTTGGGCCAATCCGGCTTCAGGCGGAACTTGCCGTCGGGCCAGCGGAAGCCCTTCACGAAATGCGCGTCCTCGAAAGCCGGCTGCACGTCGAGGAAGCGCTGGGATTCCAGCGCCTCCAGCGTGCCGTGGCCGGACGCGCGCAGCGTGGCGTCGATCAATTCCCGCTCGGTCATGGCGAAGCCGGGGTGGGAGTCGCTGCCCAGCCGCCGCGCCAGCTCCGTGATGACGGCGTGGTTGGGCCGGCAGTCGCCGGGCGGATCGACCAGCTTGGGTCCGAGCAGGATGTGCTGGTTGCCGCCCGCCTGATAGAGGTCGTCGTGCTCCAGGAACATGGTGGCGGGCAGCACGATGTCGGCCATGCGCGCCGTCTCGGTCATGAACTGCTCGTGCACGCAGACGAACAGGTCGTCGCGGGCGAAGCCGCGGCGCACGCGCGCCTGATCGGGGGCGATGGTCACCGGGTTGGTGTTCTGGATCAGCAGCGCCGTCACCGGCGGGCCGCCGGCCAGCGCCTCCGGGTCGCCCTCCAGGATCGGGCCGATGCGCGACTGGTCGAGCATGCGCACGGTCGGGTCACGCAGGTCCAGCCCCTCGATCAGCGTCTTGTTCCAGCCGTAGATGCCGCTGTTGGAGTGGAAAGCCCCGCCGCCCTCGACCTGCCAGGCGCCGCTGACCACCGGGATGCAGGAGGCGGCGTGCATGTTCACCGCCCCGTTGCGCGAGCGGGTGAAGCCGTAGCCCAGCCGGAAATAGCTGCGCGGCGTGTGCCCGACCAGCCGGGCGAAGGCTTCGATTTCCGCCGCCGGCAGGCCGGTGATGGCCTCGGCCCACTCCGGAGTCCGGCTGGCGAGATGCGCCTCCAGCCCGGCGGGATCGTCGGCGTGGCTGGCGAGATAGGCGCGGTCGGCCAACCCGTCGCGGAACAGCACATGCATCACCGCGCAGGCGAGCGCCCCGTCGCTGCCCGGACGGATCAGCAGGGGAATGTCCGCCTGCTCCATGGTCGGGGTGCGGTAGACGTCAACCACGGCGATCTTGGCCCCGCGCTCCTTGCGGGCGCGGACGGCGTGGGTCATCACGTTGACCTGGGTGGACACGGCGTTGGTGCCCCAGATCACCACGAGGTCGGACTTGGCCATCTCACGCGGGTCGGCCCCGGCCAGCTTGCCGGCGCCGGCCAGCCAGCCGGCCCAGGCCGGGTTGGTGCAGATGGTGGCGAAGAAGCCCGACCAGCGCCGGGCGTGGCGCAGCCGGTTGATGCCGTCGCGCTGCACCAGCCCCATGGTGCCCGCATAGTAGTAGGGCCACACCGTCTCCGGCCCGTGCCGGCGCTCCGCTTCCAGAAACTGCTCGGCGACGATGTCCAGCGCCTCGTCCCAGGAGATCGGCGCGAACTGGCCGGAGCCTTTGGGGCCGGTGCGGCGCAGCGGTTGGGTCAGCCGGTCGGGGTGGTGCACCCGCTCGGCGTAGCGGGCGACCTTCGCGCAGATCACCCCCGCGGTGTAGCTGTTGTCGGCGGCGCCGCGGATGCGCCCGATGCGGCGCTCGTCGAGCACCTCGACCTCCAGCGCGCAGGTGGACGGGCAATCGTGCGGGCAGGCCGATGCTTGCAGACGGGGGGCGTGCAGGCGGGGGGCGGTGCGGTTGGGCATGGGTCTACAGATGGGTGCGGGAAGGGGTCAGGGAAGGGCGGCGGTGCTGTGCAGCGTCACGCGCAGGCCGCCGTGCGACACCGAGGGGCCGGACGGCTGGAAAGGCAGGCCGGTCGCCTGGGCCAGCGACGCCTCGTTGGTGACCAAACCGACCCGCCAGCCGGAGAAGCGCGACAGCAACGTCTGCCCCAGCGCGCCGTAGAGGGCGAACAGCGGCTTCTTCTCGCCGATCCGCGCGCCGTAGGGCGGGTTGACGATGACAAGGCCCGGCGGCCCCTCCGGCGGCATCAGATCGCTGACCGCGTGCTTCTGGAACTCCGTCAGGGCGGCGACGCCCGCGCGCTCGGCGTTGGCGCGGCTCATGGCGATGGCCCCGCCGTCGCGGTCGCTGCCGTAGAAGCGAAACGCCGGCGTTGGAGCGTTGCCGCCCGCGGAGCGCATCGCCTGCCACGCCGCGTCGTCGAAGGAGGCAAGCTGCTCGAAGGCGAAGCGGCGCGTGCGTCCAGGGTGCAGGCCGGCGGCGATCTCCGCGGCCTCGATGACGAAGGTGCCGGAGCCGCACATGGGGTCGACCACCGGCTCGGTGCCGTCGTAGCCGCAATGGTGCAGGAACAACGCGGCCAGAGTCTCGCGCAGCGGGGCCTTGTGGATCTCCTCCTTGTGGCCGCGCTTGTGCAGGGACTCGCCCGACGCGTCGACGCTGATGGTGCACAGATCGTCGTCGATGCGGGCCTTGATGGACACCTCGGCCTCGGCCGAGATGGGGGCGCCCAGCTCCTCGGTGATGGCCCGCTCGATGCGCTGGGCGGTCGCCCCGGCGTGGTAGATGCGCGAGCCCTTGCAGGACGCCTCCACGCGGACCGGCACGTCGGGGCGCAGGATCTCGGCCCAGGGCACCCGGCGCGCCCGCTTGTCGAGCTGGGCGAGGTGGAAGGCGCGGAAGGAGGCGACGCGGGCCAGCACGCGGGTCGCCCCGCGCAGCTCCAGGTTTGCCCGCCAGACCTCCGGCCAGCCGCCGCGGACGGTGACGCCGCCTTTGATGGCGGTGGCGTCGCGGAAGCCCTTGGCCTTCACCTCCGCGCAGAGCACGGATTCCAGGCCCGGCGCGGTGACGATGAAGATCTCGAAATCGGTGCCGGTACGGTCGGCGGCGGCGGTGTCGCTGGTCATGGCCTCTAGATATCCCGAAGCCCCGTCGCCTTCGACATCTTTCTAGCAACCGGTCTTGCCGACGACGGCGGTCAGGCGCTCGTAGCCGGCGCGGGTCAGATGCACCGGGTCCTTGTAGAGCGGGCAGGCGCCCTCCGCCGGGCAGGCGTCGCGCAGCGGGGTGCTCGCGTCCACCACGCGCAGGCCGGGGCCGGCGAGAGCGGCCAGCCGCCGGTTCACATCGGCGATGCGCTCGGCGAACACGGCGTTGCCGTCGCGCCGCGGCAGCAGGGTGAGCAGCGTGACGCAGGCGCCGGGAGCGGACCGCCTCACCTCCGCCGCGATGGTCCCGATGGTGCCGGCGATCTCCGCGGCGGAGCGGTCCGGCAGGTCGTTCGTTCCGACCAGGACCAGAGCGGACTCCAGACTCATGCCCGGCCCGAAGGCCTGCCGCACCCGCCACAGCAGGTTGCCCGTGGTGTCGCCCCCGGCCCCGAAATTCATCGGCTCCGCGTCGAACAGCGGGCGGGCGAGGTCGGGCGGCCAGCCGGCGACCAGGGAATCCCCCAGCAGCGTCGCCTTCGGGTCCCGATGCCGCAGCGTCTCCATGCGCGTGGTCAGCCAGTCCGGATAGGGCGGCTGCGTGCGCGGTCCGATGGCCGTGTCACTCTGCGCCGGGACAGCCAGGAACGCCAACAATACGGCGACCCCGGCCCATCCCGCTTTGATGATCCGACTCACGCCGCTTTCGCCGGCAGGGCGATGGCCGGAACCGGCTCCGGGTGCAGGGCGGGCGGCGACAAGTCCAGCACGGCGCGCTCTCCCTCGGCCAGCGGGCGCACGGCGTTCACGGTCAACGCGACGGTCAGCGGTCCTTTCGTGGCGGGGGCGTCCAGCACGAGGTCGGTCGCCCGGCCGGGATGCACCTCGAACCGCTCCTCGGCCAGCGTCGCGCCGTCCTCCGCGGCGATGGCGACCGCGACGCGGAGCGGGACGGAATCCCGCAGGGGGCAGCGCAGGGTGGCGCCGAGATGGAAGGCGCCGGGTGCATGGACCCCTGTCCAGCGCAGCGTGGTGCCGGGCTTCTCCGGATCGGGACCGTGCAGGCGGAACATCCCCTCATAGGGGCGGCACCAGCTGTTGCCGTTCAGCAGGCGGACGGTTCCGGCGCGCAGGTCGCCCGCGATGGGCTTGCCCAAGTCCTGATCGGGGGCGAAGGGGAAGCGGAGCTGCACCAGCGCGTCGGGGGCGCCGATGCGCAGGGCGGCGTGGCGCCGGGCCCAGTCGTGGCAGGGGAACAGGCTCAGCGCGCCCTGGACGATGGAGAACCACGCCGCGGCGTCGATGTCGTCCGCCCGATGATAGGGGGCGAAGCGGGTGACGCAGCCGCGCATCAGGCCGGGCCGCTGCCACTCCACGCGGCCGATGCGGGCGGGATCGTCGGTCTCCCGGACCTCCAGCAGGGCGAAGTCGTCGTGGCCGGCCAGGGCGGCCAGCGCCTCGTGCAGGCCGTCGATGGTGGCGGGGGCGATGCCGGGGTTCGACTTCACGACGAAGATCACCCCGCCCATCGCCGCGCGCGCGGTGAACTTGGCTTGGAGATACTGGATCTTGCGCGTTTCCCGGCGGTGCAGGGCGCGCCGCGTCGCCTCATCGTCGCGGAAGACCAGCCGGCCGCCGGTCACGTCGGACTTCATGTCGCTGTGCCAGCCGATGCCGTAGGCGGAATCCAGCACCATGCCGGTGCGCAGCGGCGACAGGTTCTCGAACCGGTACATGCCTTCGAAGTTGGCGCGCAGCTTGGCCAGGAGCTGGTCGGGCTTCATGGAGGCCCAGCGGAACAGGCTCCCCGCCTCGCAGGACAAGCGGCGCAGGACGAAGCCGAATTCGCAGTTGTCGCCCAGACTCTCGAACCGCAGAAGGTCGTCCGCGCCGATGCCGATGGTCATGCTGTTGTCCCGTTTCGCTGCCAAGCCGTGGTTTCGGCAAGCCTAGCGCGAGCCGGACGGGACGCGTCAACGGGCGGTGGCGATGGCGCCGAAAAGATCACCGCGAATTCGAGGCAATCCGTTCGGACTCTTCGACGGTTCAGACCCTCCGGGTCGCTTCCGCCATGCGCCGAGAACCGCGCTTTTCCGGTCCGGTTGCCTTTAAGCGGCACCGGCCTCGGATCGCCGCCGGCTCGGCGCAGCTTCGATGACCGCCATGCCTCTTGCCATCCAGGCCGGCGCTCAGGGTCCGACGGGCCGGTCGCCCAGAACGGTGGCGCGGTGCATCAGGCGGCTGTGCGGCAGATAATCGTTCACCGCGTAATGCTGGGTGGAGCGGTTGTCCCACAGCACGAGGTCGTCGGCCTTCCACCGCCAGCGCACGGTGAATTCCGGGCGGCTGATGTGGTCGAACAGCAGGTCGAGGATGGCCGCGCTCTCGCGGTCGCTCAGCCCGACGATGCGTGCGGTGAAGTTCTCGTTCACGAACAGCGCCTTGGCGCCGCTCACCGGATGGACGCGGACCACCGGGTGGGTCACCGGCGGGTGGCGGTCGCGGGCCGCGCGCCAGCGGGCGTGCGTTTCCGGATCGCCGTTGTGCCGCCATTCGGGGAAGGATTTGGTGAAGTCGTGCAGCGCGGTCAGCGGGTCGAGCAGGCGGCGCAGCGGTTCCGACAGGCCGTTGTAGGCGGCGATGTTGCTGGCCCACACGGTGTCGCCGCCGTTGGGCGGGATCCGCTTGCCCGACAGCGCCACGATGGCCGGCGGCGTCTCGATGCAGGTCACGTCGGTGTGCCAGACGTCGTTGTCCGTCACGTTGTGCGGCCCGGTGTCGAGCACCATGATCTCCGGCTGCTCGGGCACGTTGGGATAGACGGGGTGGACGTGCAGGCTGCCGAAGCGGGCGGCGAAGGCGCGCTGGGCCGCGGGCGTCAGGGGCTGGTTCTCGAAGAACAGCACCTGATGGGTGACCAGAGCGCGCTCCAGCGCGGCGGCCTCCGCGTCGCTCAGCGGGTTGGTGAGGTCCAGCCCCTCAACCCGCGCGCCGATGGCCGGGCTGACGGGAGTGATGGACAGGCTGGGCAGAGAGATGTCGGGCATGGCGGTTCCCCGGATGGCAGAAGTGGGAGAAGAGGAATCAGGCGTCGGGCGGCACCGGCTCGACCGCCGGCAGGCGGGCCAGCGCCTTCAGCGTGTCCTCGGCGACCCCGAAATTGCGGACGTAGGAGGTGGCGGCGCTGCGGTGGGGCTGGAAATCCCAGGGGGTGTGACGACCGGTCAGCAGCACCTTGTGGACGAACAGCCGCCGGTTCTGGCTCTCGATCACCGCCCGGCGCAGGGCCGGCGCGTTCCAGCGCCGGGCGACGGACGCGGCCAGATCGGCCTCGATGGCGGCGAGATCGCGCGCGCCGGCGCGGTTGACCAGCTCCTTCGGGTCGGCCTCCAGATCGTAGAGCTGCGGCGGGTCGCCGTCGCAGGCGATGTATTTGTAGCGGCCGCGCCGCACCATGAAGGCGGGGTTCAGCGTCCCTTCCCCCAGATACTCCGCGAAGATGGTGCGGCCGGCGCCGCGCGCCGAACCGGCCAGCAGGGGCAGCAGGCTTTCGCCGTCGAACGGGTCGACCGGCAGCGGCGCCCGGCCATCGAGCAGGTCGAGGATGGTGGGGAACAGATCGACGTGCGACACCGGGGCCGACACCCGGCGCGCCGCCCAGCGTCGCGGAGCGTGGACCAGCAGCGGCACGCGGGACGACCATTCGAAGAAGGTCATCTTGTACCACATGCCCCGCTCGCCCAGCATCTCGCCATGGTCGCCGGTGAAGACGATGATGGTGTCTTCGGCCAGCCCAGCCCGCTCCAGCGCGGTCAGCAGGCGCCCGACCAGCTCGTCCACATAGCTGATGGAGCCGTAATAGGCGTGGCGGGCGGTGCGCACCCGCTCCTCCGTCAGGTCGTAGCGGTGCAGCCCGTCCATATAATGGAGCCGCCGGCTGTGCGGATCGAGCCGCTCCGGCGGGATGGGCGGCACCGAGGGCAGGTCGATCGCCGCGTGGTCGTAGAGGTCCCAGTGCTCCGGCAGGCAGTTGAAGGGGTCGTGCGGGTGGGTGAAGGACACCGCCAGGAGGAAGGGCGCCTCGTCTCCGGTGCGGCCGTAATCGTAGATCTTCTGCACCGCCTGATGGGCGGACTCTTCGTCGAAGTCGATCTGCAGGCTGCGGTGGCAGGGGCCGGCCTCGACCACGCTCGCCATGTGATGCGACCAGTCGTAGGCCAGCGCTCCGTTCCCCCAATCCGGCGTCCAGCCGAAATCGGCGGGATAGACGTCGGTGGTCAGCCGCTCCTCAAAGCCGTGGAGCTGGTCGGCGCCGACGAAATGCATCTTGCCCGACAGGCAGGTGCGGTAACCGGCGGCGCGGGCGTAATGCACGAAGGTCGGCACGGAGGAGGCGAACTCCGCCGCGTTGTCGAAGGCGCCGATGGCCGAGGGCAGCCGCCCCGACAGCAGCGCGAAGCGCGACGGCGCGCAGAGCGGGTAGTTGCAGTAGGCGTTGTCGAACACCACGCCATCCGCGGCCAGCCGCGACAGGTTCGGCGTCTTGACGACCGGATGACCGTGGAAGGGCAGGGCGGGGGCCGCCATCTGGTCGGCCATGATGAACAGGATGTTGGGGGGCCGCGACACGGCGAAAGCACTCCGGTTCGGGAAAGCGTCAGGTCTTGCCCTTCCAGGGCACCAGCCAGGATTCCAGCAGGTGCATCCCGTAGGAGAAGGCGAAGGCCCAGGCGGCGATGATGCCGATGCCGACGAACACCACGTCGGTGGCCAGGAAATGCGAGGCGGACATGATCATGAAGCCGATGCCGCGTGTCGCCGCGATCAGCTCCGCGGCGACCAGCGTGCTCCAGCCGACGCCGATGGCGATGCGCAGGCCGGTCAGGATCTCCGGCAGGGCGCTGGGCAGCACGATGGCGCGGAAGAGCTGCCAGCGCGTGGCCCCCAGCGACAGCGCGGCGTTGACCCGCTCGATGGGCAGCGACCGCAAGCCGGCCTGCGCCGACAGGCAGATCGGGGCGAACATCGCCAGGGTGAGCAGGGCGATCTTCGACACCTCCCCGATGCCCAGCCAGATGATCATCAGCGGCAGATAGGCCAGCGGCGGCAGCGGCCAGTAAAACTCGATGGGCGTGTCGAGGACGCCCTTGGCCCAGCGGTTCAGCCCCATCGCCAGCCCCAGCGGGATGCCGAGCGACGCCGCGATCAGCGCCGCGGTGAGGATGCGCAGCAGGCTGGCCGACACATGCTCCCCAAGCGTGGCGCCGGCGTAGCCGTCCTCCAGGATGGCGATGAACTGGGCGGCCACCTCCCCTGGTGCTGGCAGGAACAGCGGCGTCACCAGCCTGTAATGCGACACCAGGAACCACATGGCGATGAGCAGAAACCCAGTGACCGCGCTGATCGGACCGGTCCGCGCGCCGTCCAGCCCGAAGGGCCGCAGGGCGACGGTCCGGGGCCGGGCGGCGGGCTCGGCCAGGGGAGCGGTGGTCGTGCGGGCGGCGTCGGTCATTGCAGCGTCTCCCCGCGGTGGACCGCCGCGTGATGCGGACGGTGGACGAGGTCGCGGATCCGGTTGTGCAGATCGCCGAATTCCGGGTCGGACAGGATGGCGCGCACGTCCCGTTCGGCGGCGAAGCGCCGGACGAAGTCGAGGTCGAAGCGGGCGACGATCCGGCCGGGGCGCGGCGACATCACCACCACCGTCGTGCCGAGGAACAGCGCCTCCTCGATGGAGTGGGTGATGAAGAAGATGCGCTTGCCGGTGCGCGCCCAGACGTCGACCAGCAGCTCCTGCATCTGCTCCCGCGTCAGGCTGTCGAGCGCGCCGAACGGTTCGTCCATCAGCAGGATCTTCGGGTCGGTGGCCAGCGCGCGGGCGATGCCGACGCGCTGGCGCATCCCGCCGGACAGCTCGTGCGGGGCGGCCTTGGCGAAGCCCTCCAGCCCGACGAGGCGCAACAGCTCGGCGGCGCGGTCCCGCCGTTCCCGCAAGGGAAGGCCGGCGAAATCCAGGCCGAGCGCCACATTGTCCAGCACGCTCTTCCAGGGCAGCAGCGTGTCCTTCTGGAACACCACGCCGCGGTCGGCGCCGGGGCGCTCCACCGGCCGGCCGTCCAGCGTGATGCTGCCGTCCGACAGGGGAAGGAAGCCGGCGATGGCGTTCAGCAGCGTGGACTTGCCGCAGCCCGACGCGCCCAGCGCGACGACGATGCTGTTGGCGTCGATGTCCAGCGACGCGCGGTCCAGCGCGTGGATCGTCCCGCCGTCACGGCCTGGAAAGAACACGCTGGCGTTCTGCACCCGAAGCATGGCGCGCCTCCCGTCCGGCCGCGCGTCAGGGCAGCGCCTTGACGTAATCCGCCGTGACGAAGCCGCCGTAGCTGGGCAGCACGGTGGAGACCTTCTTCTGCTCCTTCAGGAACTCGGCGGTTTCCTTCAGGATTCGGGCGGTGCCGCTGTTCTCGCCGCCGTCCAGCCAGTCCTTGGTGGCCTGCTGCTTGGCCGGGATCAGCGACAGGTTGTTCAGCGCCGCCGCCTGATCGGACGGCGTGCCGCCGAGAAGCCCGGCCAGCGTTTTGGCGTTCGGCGAGTCCGGCCCCCAAGCGGCCTTGTCGTCGCGGAAGGAGACGCTGTAGCGCTCCACCACCCCGGCGAAGCTCTTCAGGAAGGCCGGGTTCTCCTTGGCGAAGGTGGCGGTGGCGACCCAGGCGGTGAAGGTCGGGGCGCCGCGGTCGGCGACCTGCCGGGAGGTCAGCAGGACCTTGCCGGTCTTCTTCAGCTCGGTCAGCGCCGGGTCCCAGACGAAGGCGCCGTCCAGGTCGCCGCGGTTCCAGGCCGCGACGATGTCGGGCTGTGGGATGGCGAAGACCTGGGCGTCGCGCTCGCTCAGCTTCTCCTGCTTCAGCACGGCGAGGAGCTGGTAATGGTCGGTCGAGACCGGGGCGGCGGCCAGCTTCTTGCCCTTCAGGTGGGCGGGCGTCTCGATTCCGGAGCCGTTGCGGACCACCAGCGCCTCGTCCGTGCCGGAGGCGCTGGCGAGGTAGAAGGCCTTCACGTCCAGCCCGCGGCTGACCGCGGCGGCGAAGGGGCTTGAGCCGACATAGCCGACCTGGACGTCGCCCGACGCGATGGCGGCGAAGATGTCGGCGCCCGAATTGAACTTGCGGAAATCGATCTCGGCGCCAGTCGCCTTGGCGAAGTCCCCGTTGGCGATGGCCACCGACGACGGCAACGCGTCGGTCTGGTAGGCCACGACGACCTTGCCGGCGGCCTCGGCGGAGAAGGGCGCCAGGGTGGCCAGCGCGAGCAGGGCGATGGAAGGCAGGAACGGCTTCATGGTGGCTTATCTCCCCCGTCTTCACCCGGCGGCGCGGTCGTCCGCCGGTAAAGAAACTCTACATATTTAGAAGGGAAATAAGCAACACCACAAGCGATCATGCATGTATTATTTTTTCATATAAAGCAATAATAATATGTTAAATATGGCCGGGATGGAGGGAATGCCGATTTCCCTTCCGGGACGTCAAAACCGACGCTCAGAAGGCCTTGTCCTCGCCGAAGGTGACCCGGTGGAGCAGGCGGTACCCGGTGTAGTCGGTCACCGCGTAATGGACGGTGGCGCGGTTGTCCCAGATCGCCACGTCGCCGTTCCGCCAGCGCCAGCGCGCCTGGGCTTCGGGCTTCTCGAACAGCCCGAACAGGAAGGTTAGCAGCGCGTCGCTCTGCTGGCGCGACAGGCCGCGGATGCGCAGGGTGAAGTTCGGGCTGACATAGACCAGCTTGCGGCCCGTGACCGGATGGGTCTGGACGACCTTGTGCGCCACCGGCAGATGCTCGGCGCGGGCCTGACGGTACAGTTCCTCCCCGTTGGGCTGGGTGCGGAACCACTCGGGCCAGCCGCTGTGCTCGATGCTGTGCACCGCCTCCAGTGTTTCCAGATAGGCGCGCAAGGCCGGGTCGAGGCGGTCGTAGACGTAGGTTCCGCTGGCCCAGGCGGTGTCGCCGCCGACGGACGGCACGTCGCGCGCGTGCAGGACCGTGCCGGTGGGCGGGTTGGCGGAAAAGGTGATGTCGGCATGCCATTGATCGGTGCCGTAGCCCGGTTGCCCCGGCGTGAACTCGATCAGCTCGACGAGCCGGTTCGAGTCGTGGCGCTTGAAATAGGCCTTGGCCTTGTCGGGATCGCCGAAGATCCGGGCGACATCGACCTGCCGCTCCGGGGGCAGCGTCTGGCCGCGGAAGAACAGCACGCCATACTCGGCCAGCGCCCGGCGCAGGTCGGCGCGGACCTCCTCGCCGGTGGTCTCCCCGAGGTCGATTCCGTCCACCACGGCGCCGATGAAGGGGTTGTAGGGCGTCAGCGTGAAGCGGCGGAAGCCGTCGGCATGAGGGGACTTCGTCGTCATTGGATCGTCCTTCGGCCAAGGCAGCGGAGCGGAGTGCCCACCGTGAATAATCCATAATTCAGATAGACAAATAAACTTTCCTCGTTGATATAGATCAATCAACGAGAAAATTTGCACCTAATCGGAAAAATTGCACAAAAATTACCGCGTCATTGCCGGGGTGGCTTGACACCAATGTGTGTTAAATGAAATAGGAACAACCACAATGTGAATAGGGAAATCGGAGGGTCCTGGTAACGGCGACGCGCGACCCGGCCAGCGGACCCCGATCCCAAAACCCGAGCATGAAGCGAGGTACCGACCATGGCCGTTTCCAGATTTGTCGCCTTGGCCGTCGCGGCCGCCATCGGCCTCGGGCTGGCCGGAACCGCCACCACCTCCGCCGCCGACGATCTGCGCATCGCCGCGCAGCCCTTTCCCCTCTATGCGCCCCTGTTCGTCGCCAAACAGAAGAAGTGGCTGGACGAGGAACTGGCCAAGGTGGCGCCGAACGCCGCCGTCAAATGGTCGCTCTTCCCCGCCGGTCCGCCGATCAACGAATCCTTCGCCGCCGGGCAGCAGGATGTGGGCTTCGTCGGTGACACGCCGGCGCTGGTCGGCAAGGCGGCGGGGCTGGACACCAGCGCCATCGCCCTGACCTCGGACGGTCCGAAGAGCTTGGCGGTCGTCGTCGGCGGCGACTCCCCCATCGCCTCGCCCAAGGAGCTGAAGGGCAGGAAGGTGGCGGTGACCAAGGGGTCCTACGCCCACCATCTGCTGGCGCTGGTGCTGGAGCAGGGCGGCCTGACGCTCAACGACGTCGAGCTGATCAACCTGCCGGTGGCGGAGATCCCGCCGGCCATCGTCGCCGGCACCATCGACGCCGGCGCGGTGTGGGAGCCGATCCTGACCCGCTTCGAATCGCAGAAGGCGGTCCGCGTGCTGGCCGACGGCACCGGCATCAAGAAGGGCCTGCTGCTGATCGTCGCCGACAACGGCTTCCTCAAGAACCGGCCCGAGCAGGCGAAGGCGCTGCTGACGGCGTACAAGCGCGCGTCGGAATTCATCACCGCCAACCCGAAGGAGGCCGCCGAGCTCATCAGCGGCGACGTCAATTTGGCCCCCGACCTGCTGGTCCAGGTCCTGCAGCGGATGAACTACGACCCGGCCATCCACGACGACGACGTGGCCGAGGTCAAGAAGACCGAGCAGTTCATGCGCGCCCACGGCCTGATCAAGACCGCGGTGGACGTGGACGCCTTCTTCAACCGCAAGCCGGCGGACGAGGCGGGGCTGAAATGAGCGCCGAACTGGCTTCCGATGCGCGTTCCGCGCAGCGGGCCGGGCTGAGGGCGGGGGCGAAAACGGGAGCCCTGCGCTCCCGCCTGGGCGCCCTGGCCGGCGTCCTGCCGGGGGTCCTGGGCCGGGCGGCGCTGTATGTGGCGCTTCCCGTCGCGCTGCTGGCGGCGTGGCAGGCGGCGTTCGCGCTGGGCTACATCCGCCCCATCCTGCTGCCGCCGCCGACCAGGGTGGGCAAGGCCTTCGTCGATCTGGCGGCCAGCGGCGACCTGTTCCGCCACCTCGGCGTCAGCCTGCTGCGCGTGCTGGAGGGGTTCGCCATCGCCGCTCTGGTCGGCCTGCCGCTGGGCATCGGGATCGGCCTGTCGCGGACGCTGGACCGGCTGACCGACCTGATCATCCAGTTGACCAAGCCGATCCCGCCGATCGCCTGGATTCCGCTGGCCATCCTGTGGTTCGGCATCGGCGAGGCGGGGAAGGTCTACATCATCTTCCTCGGCGCCATCTTCCCCATCCTCGTCAACACCATCGACGGCATCCGCCAGACCGACCACCGCCATGTCGAGCTGGCGCGCGTGCTGGAGGTGACGCGCCGCCGCTTCATTCTCCAGGTCGTTTTGCCGGGGGCGCTGCCGAACATCATGACCGGCCTGCGCGTCGGGCTGATGGTGGCCTGGATCTGCGTGGTCGCCGCCGAGCTGATCGCCGCCTCGTCGGGCCTCGGCTACCTCATCATGGACGCCCGGCAGATGAGCCAGACCGATCAGGTTCTGGTGGGGATGATCACCATCGGTGCCATGGGCAAGCTGCTCGACGTCGTGCTGCGCGCCGCCGAACGCCGCCTGATCACCTGGAAAACCACCTTCTCGGGGAGCTGACCGCCATGGTTGCCACCGCTGCCCGCAAGGCGGGCGCCGATCGCGCCGCCAGCCTGCGCATCGGCCCGCTGTCCAAGACCTTCACGCTGAAGACCGGCCCGCTCAGGACCGAAACGGTCCAGGCGCTCGGCGACATCCGGCTCGACGTTCCGGGCGGGAGCTTCGTCAGCATCGTCGGCAGTTCCGGCTGCGGCAAGAGCACGCTTCTGCGCATCATCGCTGGTCTGGAGACCAGCTATGACGGGTCCGTCACGCTCGACGGGCGGCCCATCGGCGGTCCCGGCCTCGACCGTGGGGTCATCTTCCAGGAGCACCGCCTGCTGCCCTGGCTGACGGTCGAGCAGAACATCGCCTTCGGGCTGAAGACCCTGCCCAGGGCGGAGGTCGCCCGGCGGGTGCGGGAGCATCTGGAACTGGTCGGGCTGGAGGGCTTCGCCAAGGCCCACCCGCACCAGCTCTCCGGCGGCATGGCCCAGCGCGTGGCAATCGCCCGCGCGCTCGTCAACCAGCCGCGGGTGCTGCTGTTGGACGAGCCGTTCGGCGCGCTGGATGCCCTGACCCGGATCCAGATGCAGCAGGAGATCCTGCGCATCTGGGAGGCGCAGCGCACGACCATGATCCTGGTCACCCACGACATCGACGAGGCCGTCTTCCTCGGCGACGAGGTGGTGGTCATGTCGTCGCGCCCCGGCACCATCCGCAAGAGGCTGCCGGTCGGGCTGCCGCGCCCGCGCGACCGGTCGAGCCCCGACTTCATCGCTTTGCGCAAGGAAATCCACCGCGAGTTCTTCACCGCGTCGGAGCTTCCGTTCGCCTACGAAATCTAACGGCAAAATCTGAGGCGACCATCATGAGCTTCTACCGCGACTTCCACGACAAGACCGCCATCGCCGACTGGAGCCGCCGCGAGCGCCCGAGCTACGACAGCATCGCGGTGCGCCCGCTGTCGCCCATCCTGGGCGCCGAGGTCGAGGGCGTGGACCTGTCCAGGCCGTTGAGCGACGCGCAGTTGGCCGACATCCGCAAGGCCATCGCCGCCCATCTGGTGCTGGTGTTCCGCGACCAGGAGATCACCGCGGAGGACCACAAGCGCTTCGCCCGCCACTTCGGCACGCTGCACCGCCATGTGCTGGGGGGCGCCCGGCAATTGTCGTCGAACGACCACGACCCGGAGATCCTGGCCTGGCGCACCGGCCCCGAAGCCCGCTACACCGCCGGCGACGCGTGGCATTCCGACGTGACCTGCGATCCCGAACCCATCTGGGGCTCCTTCCTGCGCGTCACCAAACAGCCGGAGATCGGCGGCGACACCGCCTTCGCCAACATGTATCTGGCCTATGATTCGCTGTCGGAGAAGGTCAAGGCGCTGCTCGACGGCCTGACCGCCGTCCATGACGGGGGCAAGGCCTGGACGGCGGGCTATGGCGCCACGCCGCAGCCGGGGCAGACCTTTCCGTCCGCCGAGCATCCGGTGGTGGCGCGCCATCATCTGACCGGGCGCAAGTACCTGTTCGTCAACGAGGCCTTCACCAGCCACATCGTCCAGCTGACGCGCACCGAGAGCGACGCCATCCTGGGCCTGCTGTTCCGCCACATCGAAAAGAACCTGGCCTTCCAGACGCGCATCCACTGGCGCCCCAACTCCCTGGTCTTCTGGGACAACTGGGCCACCCAGCACCACGCCGTCTGGGACTACTACCCGCATGAGCGGTGGGGCGAGCGCGCCTCGGCCTTCATCGGCTCCGCGCCGCAGCCCTGACTGGATGCCCGTACCGCCCGCCGGTCATTCCGCGAACACGCGCTCGCGGTTCCGGCGGACGGCGGGGAGGATGATGGCGGCCAGCAGCAGGCCGGTGAGAACCAGCAGCGCGAGGCTGATCGGCTCGCGCAGGAAGACGGTCGGATCGCCGCGCGACAGGATCATGGCGCGCCGCAGATTCGCCTCCATCATCGGTCCCGGCGCGAATCCCAGGAGCAGCGGCGCCGGCTCGAAGCGCAGGGACTGCCCGGCACGCGCCGGATGGGCGCCGACCGCTTCCGCTCCGGCGATCAAGACGCGTCGCGTGTCGCTCATTCCCGTCTTCCTGCTCCGTCTTCCCGCGATCGCGTCGCCCGTCCACGTCGCTGAACCAGCGGAAAACCGCGCTCGGGGGGAAGTGCAAGCTTGACGTCAAACAAAAAACCTATTTTCCTATATGGAATGGGATAAATAACACTATGAAAAAGTGTTGTTTTTAGTGCGGCAATTGTCCGGACGACGCTCCCCCGTCGTCCACCCTTTCAAGCAGGAGGTCCGGCATGAAGGCTTCGGATGACTTCCAATGGATGCTGATCGCTTCGCTCAGCCCGTCTTGCTCCTTGCCTTTGCCACTGCCGCCGGATCCTTCGGACGACGCGCCGGACCGGACGCACGCGGAGCAGCCGTTGCTCGGCCGTCGGCTGGCCTTGGGGGCCGGTGTCGTCCTGGCCGTCCTTCCGGTGCTGGTGGCCGCGCTGGCCTGATCCGCCCCACCCCCGGCCTCGGCCGCCCCCCAACGTTCCGGATGGACGGATGCCATGACCGATCCCACCCCTTCCAACCTGTCCCGCCTGCGCGGCTTCATTGGCGACTTCACCCGTCTGGTGGAGCGGTTCGACGACGAGGCCGCCATTCTTGACTCGGGGCGCAGCCTGCTGGCCGGGCTGGTCGCCGTGGACGACTGGCTGCCCGACGCCTACGCGCAGCCCGATCCGGTCCATTACCGGCAGTATCTGCTGCATTGCGATCCTCATGAGCGCTTCTCGGTCGTCAGCTTCGTCTGGGGACCGGGACAGCGCACGCCGATCCACGACCACACCGTCTGGGGCCTCGTCGGCGTGCTGCGCGGGGCGGAACATTCCCAACGCTACGAATTGCAGGACGGCCCGCCCATCCCCTCCGCCGCCGACTTTCTGCCGGTCGGATCGGTGGAGGCGGTGTCGCCGCGCCTCGGCGACGTCCACGCCATTTCCAACGCGCTGACCGACCGACCGTCGATCAGCATCCACGTCTATGGCGGCAACATCGGCGCCATTCGGCGGTCAGTCTTCGATCCGCTGACCGGCGAGCGCAAGCCCTTCATCTCCGGCTACGCCAACAATGCCCTGCCCAACCTGTGGGACCGCTCGAAGTCCGTTCCGCAAGCCGCATAACAGGTCCCGGAAAGCAAACCATGCCCGACACCGCCCCACCCGACACCGCACCGCTCGCCACCCGCACCGCCGCGGACATCCGCCGCGACTGGATCGACCGCAGGGAGGTCGCCCTTCTCGACGCGCGGGAGGAGGGACCCTATTCGTTGGCCCACCCGCTGTTCGCCGTGTCGCTGCCGCTCAGCCGGGTGGAGCTTCTGGCTTATGACCTGCTGCCGCGGCGCGACGTGCCGATCACCGTCTACGACAACGGCGAGGGCTACGCCGAGCCAGCGGCGCGGCGGCTCCTGGCGCTGGGCTACCGCGAGGTGACGCTGCTGGAGGGCGGGCTGGCCGGCTGGACCGCCGCCGGGTTCGAGGTCTACCGGGACGTCAACGTGCCCAGCAAGGCGTTCGGCGAGTGGGTGGAGCATCACCGCCACACCCCGTCGCTGTCCGCCGACGAGGTGAAGACGCTCGTCGACACCGGGGCCGATCTGGTGATCCTCGACGCCCGCCGCTACGAGGAGTTCCAGACCATGGCGATTCCCGGCGGCATCAGCGTGCCGGGGGCCGAACTGGTCAAGCGCGTCCACGACATCGCGCCCGACCCGCGGACGCTGGTCGTCGTCAACTGCGCCGGGCGCACCCGTTCGATCATCGGCACGCAGTCGCTGGTGAACGCCGGCATCCCCAACCGGGTGGCGGCGCTGCGCAACGGCACCATCGGCTGGACCCTGGCCGGGCTGGAGCTGGACCGCGGGCGCGACGGGCGCTTTCCGGCGGTGTCGCCGGAGGGCGACGCCAAGGGCCGCAAGGCCGCCCGCGCGGTGGCCGATCGGGCCGGCGTCGGGCGCATCGGCCCCGCCGCGCTGGACGCCTTCCGCGGCGACGAGCGGCGCACCCTGCATCTCTTCGACGTGCGCACGCCGGAGGAGTACGCGGCCGGCCATCTGCCGGGCTTCCGCCACGCGGCGGGCGGGCAGCTCGTCCAGGCGACGGACGAGCATGTCGCGGTGCGCGGCGCCCGCATCGTGCTGGCCGACGATCCGGCGGGCGGCGGCGGCCCGCGCGCCGACATGACCGCCTCCTGGCTGGCGCAGCTCGGCTGGGAGGTGCATGTGCTGGAGGGCGACGTGGCGTCTCTGGGCATCGAGAGCGGCCCCGACCGCCGCCGCCTGCCGCGGGTACCGGACGTCGGCGCGGAGACGGTGGCGCCGCGCGACCTGCTGGCCCTTCTGGAGAACGGCGAGGCGGCGGTGATCGACATCGCCCGCAGCCCGCGCTACCGCGCCGGCCACATTCCGGGAGCGTATTTTTCGACCCGCGCGCGTCTGGGCGGCACCATCGCCCGCCTGCCGAAGGGCGTGCGCCCGGTGCTGACCTGCCGGGACGGCACGCTGACCCGCTACGCCGCCGCCGATTTCCCTCCGGGAGCGGTCCCGCTGCTGCTGGAGGGCGGCACGCAGGGCTGGGTGGCGGCCGGGCTGCCGCTCAGCGCCGGGCTGGAGCGCCTGGGGCCGGAGCCGGACGACGTCTACAAGCGCCCCTACGAGGGCACCGACAACAGCGCCGCCGCCATGCAGGGCTACATCGACTGGGAGCTTGAGCTGGTGGACCAGCTGAAGCGCGACGGCGCCCACAATTTCCGCGTCATCTGACCGGCTTTTTCACGGGACACACCATGACCACGCCCTTTTCCATGCGCGTTTCCGTTCCGCGCCGGACGCTTCTCGGCGCCGCCCTTCTGCTCGCCGCCGGCTTCGCCGGCCTGTCGCCGGTCCCCGCGCAGGCCGAGGCGACAGAGGTCCGCTTCGCCCGCAACCTCGGCCTCGGCTACCTGCCGCTTTACGTCATGGAGGACAAGGGGCTGGTGGAGACGCACGCCCGCGCCGCCGGGCTGGGCGCGGTGACGGTCCGCTACACCCCGCTCGGCAACCCGACGACGATCACCGAGGCCACCCTGTCCGGCAACGCCGATTTCGGGGCGGCGGGTGTGCCGGCCTTCATCATCGCCTGGGATAAAACGAAGGGAAACGCCAACCTGCGCGGGCTGGCCGCGCTGAACGCCCAGCCGGCCTACCTCAACACCAACCGGCCCGGGGTGAAGGGCCTGACGGACTTCACGGACAAGGACCGCATTGTCGTGCCGTCGGTCCGCGCCTCCTATCAGGCCATCGTGCTCCAGATCGCCGCCGAGCAGGTCTTCGGCCCCGGCCAGCACGCGCGGCTGGACCCTCTGACCGTGTCGCTGGCCCATCCCGACGGCACCGCCGCCCTGCTGTCCGGCCGGACGGAGATCACCGCCCACTTCACCAGCCCGCCCTTCCAGGACCAGCAGCTCCGCGACCCGAAGATCCACAAGGTGCTGAGCAGCTACGACGTGCTGGGCGGGCCGGCGTCCTTCAGCGCGCTGTGGACCTCCGCCGCCTTCCATGAGGCCAACCCGCGGCTGACCAAGGCGGTGCTGGCGGCGCTGGAGGACGCGGTGGCCCTCATCAAGGCCGACCCCAGGGAGGCCGCCCGCGCCTACATCCGCATCGAAAAGTCCAAGCTGGGCGAGGAGGAGGTGGCGGCGATGATCGCCCATCCGGAGGTGTCCTACGACCTCGCCCCGCGCGGCATTGGCATCTTCACCGACTTCATGGCGCGCATCGGCTCGATCCGCAACCGGCCCGCCGACTGGCGCGACCTGTTCTTCGCCGACATCCACGACCGCACCGGAAGCTGAGGGCGTTTTCATGACCCACCCCACCTTCACCACCCATCCGGTCTCCCCCACGCTGGGGGCCGAAATCCGCGGCATCGACCTGTCGCGGCCGCTGGATGGCGCCAGCGCCGCTGCGCTGGCCGCGGCGCTGGACCGCCATCTGGTGCTGGTGTTCCGCGACCAGACGCTGTCCGACGCTGACCTCGTCCGGGTGTCCGGCCATTTCGGCCCGCTCGACAAGGCGCCGATCACCGAGCATGGCCGGTTGCACGCGCCGGGCTTCGAGGAGGTCTACGTCATCTCCAACGTCACCGAGCAGGGCCG
The DNA here is from genome assembly GCF_007827815.1 of Azospirillum brasilense. Lineage (GTDB taxonomy): Bacteria > Pseudomonadota > Alphaproteobacteria > Azospirillales > Azospirillaceae > Azospirillum > Azospirillum brasilense_C. The sequence goes on along the minus strand of NZ_VITH01000003.1, from coordinate 167,262 downwards.
CCCCATCGGCGCGCTGGGGGCGGGGGAGTCGGTCTGGCACGCCGACATGACCTATCTGGAGACCCCGCCCTACGCCAGCAGCCTCTACGCGCTGGAGGTGCCGGAGGAGGGTGGGGACACCGGATTCATCAGCATGTTCGCCGCCTACGACGCCCTGCCCGAGGAACTGAAGCGGCGGATCGACGGGCTGTCGATCAAGCACGACAGCACCACCAACAGCGGCGGCTATCTGCGGCAGGGCTTCGCGCCTCCGACCGACCTCGCCACATCGCCGGGCACCGTGCATCCGCTGGTCATCATCCACCCGGTGAGCGGGCGCAAGGCGCTGCTTCTGGGTCGCCGCCCGCATGCCTGCATTCCCGGCCTGCCGCCGGCGGAGAGCGAAGCCCTGCTCGATGCGGTGTGGGAGGCGGCGGTGCGTCCGGAGCTGTCCTGGCACCACCAATGGCGGGTCGGCGATCTCGTGATGTGGGACAACCGCTGGACCATGCACCGCCGCGATCCCTTTCCCGAGCACCAGCGCCGCCGCATGCACCGCACCCAGATCGCCGTTCCTGCCGGATTGCGGCGCCCTGAGGCGGTATGAGCGTCCTCATGTTCCCGCCTCCGCCGATGCGGGAGAACCAGCGGTTCACCGAAATGATGACCCGCCGCTCCGTCGACCGCGGCTGAGCTGTCACTTTGACACGGCGAAAGCGCGGCGGGTGTGGCGTTTCATGACGGCGCCGGGTTGACGGTGCCGCCTCAGCTGCTTCCGCGATGGGTCAGTGTCAGATCGATGGCACGGATCGGCTCCGCTGGCATGTCTCCGCGCATCCGCTGCAGGATCATCGATCCGGCTTGGCGGCCAAGGTCGCGGCTGTCGATCCCGATGGTGGTCAGTCCGGGCGGCAGCTCTTCGGCAACGTCACTGTGACCGAAGCCGAGGATGGCGATGTCTTCGGGGAGGCGCAGACCCAACCGGCGCGCCTCCAGCAGCGCGCCGGTCGCCAGCAGATCGTTGGCGCAGAACACCGCCTCGATCGCGGCGTTGCCGGACAGCAGCTCGGCGAGCGCGCGACGGCCGTCGACCATGCTGGTGACCCTGTCGACCGAAAGCTCGGCGACGATGTCGAGCCCGGCGGCGCGGGCCCCCTCGCGGAAACCGTTGAGGCGAAGGGCGCCGCGGCCGCTGCGGCGGCCGATGAAGGCGACGCGGCGATAGCCCCGCCCGGCGAAATGCTCCGCCGCGAAGCGGCCGCTGTCGATGTTCGAGAAGCCGACCAGCATGTCGATCGGGTCGCGGGGATAGGCCCAGGTCTCCATGATCGGAATCCCGAGCGCCCGCAGGGCCCGCCGGTTCTCCTCGATCTCGATGACGCCGGTGAACATGACCGCCGCCGGGCGCATCTCGCGCAGCGACTGGATCATCGTCGTTTCCTTGGCGTAGGAGTAGGAGGTCTGCCCGATCATCAGCTGGTAGCCCTGCGGCTCCAGCACCTCGCCGCAGCCCTGCACGGCAAGGCAGAACTGCTGGCTTTGAAGGTTGGAAACGAAGGCGGCGACGATGTTCGAGTGGCCCGACCTCAGCGCGCGGGCGTGCGGGTTGGTGGCGTAGCCGGTGCGCTCGACGATCTCCAGGATCTTGCGGCGCTTGGCCTCGGCCACCTTCTCCGGCTGGCGCAGGGCGCGCGAGACGGTGATCGGCGAGACCCCGGCAAGCCGGGCGATCTCGACGATGCGCGGCGGAGCGGCCCCGTCGCGGGCCGCCCCATCCTCCGTTCTTCCGTCGCTGGAAGGCAGCGGCTCCGCTGCCCGGAGGCGGAGGACGTCGTCGATGGTCGGCGGACGCTTCGCCGCACCGGTGTCACTCATGCCGCCCGTCTCCCCGTCTGATGATCCGCGGTCAGGCCGCACGCCCCAGGATGCCCGCCTCCTCGACCGGACGAGCCACCTGGATCAGGCAATCGCCGGCCTCGCTGTCGCTGTGCAGGCGGCGCGAGATGACGATCCCGGCCTCCTGGAAGCGCAGTTCCTCCTCCGGCTGGTCGAGCCGCGTCAGGTCGTGGAACCAGCCGGCGAGGTCGCCGGCGGAAACCCGCGCCCCGACATCGACCGCCGGTTCGAACCAGCCGCGCCGCAGCGCGTAGATCGCCTGCCGGTGGCTGTCAAGCTGAAGAAGCTGCATCGGCGTCGCAATGGGCGCCGCAGCGGGCGCCGCAGCGGGCGTCGGACCCGAGAGCACCGGCGCATCGGTCAGCCCGACGGCGATCAGCAGATTGTCGATCGCGCGGGCGGTGTAGGCGATGGTTTCCGGAGTCACCGTGCCGCCGCCGCCGAACTCGCCGCTGATGCCGATGACGCCGGCCCGCGCGGCGGCGGCCATCGAGGTCGGAGCGGCGGCGCCGTTCTCCGCCACGAAGCCGTAGGGCATGTCCAAAGCCCGCATCAACTCCAGGGCGCGGGCGAGACGGTCGGGCGTGCCCTGCCGTTCGATCAGCGCACAGGGCAGGTGAGCCATCGAGGTGCCGCCGGAATGGATGTCGAACACCACGTCATGGCGCGGGAACAGCTCGTGTTCGAGGAAATGCGCCAGCCGGAAGGTCGGGGTGCCGGCGGGGTCGCCGGGGAAGGCACGGTTGAGGTTGCCATCGTCCAGCGGCGACCGGCGCCGCGCCGCCATCACCGCCGGCGCGTTGGTGGCCGGCAGGATCGTCACCTCGCCGCGGATGCGCGCGGGATCGAGGCGGCGGAACAGCCGGCCCAGCAGCAGTTCGCCTTCGTACTCGTCGCCGTGGTTGCCCGCCATCAGCAGCACGCGCGGACCCGTCCCGTTGCGCACGCGGCAGACCGGGACCTTCACCTGATAATAGGGGGACCGGTCCACCGAGAACGGGATGCTGAGGAAATCCAGTGACTTGCCATCGGCGGCGAAGTCGAGCGCGTGGTAGAGGCCAGTGTGCATTCCAAAAACCTTCTGGCGGAGGGGCGCCTTGGCAGCCTGTGCCGTGGCAGGGTTTGGCAGGGCAGCGGTCGCCCGACGCCTCCTCCGGTTCGCCGAAGAAGCCCGCTTACAGGGCGGCGAGCGCCGTCATTTCGACGCGCAGGTCGGGGTCGGCCAGCCGCGCCTCGGTGCAGGCGCGGGCCGGCGGGTTGGCCGGGTCGATCCAGGCGTCGTAGACCTCGTTCATGGCGTCGAAGTCGGTGATGTGCGGCAGGAAGACGTTGACCGCGACCAGCTTGGACTTGTCGGTGCCGGCCTCCTCCAGCAGGGCGTCGATCTTGGCCAGCACATCCCGGGTCTGCTCCTTGATCGAGCCGGTGCGGTTGTTGGCGACCTGACCCGCGATGTGGACCATGCCCTGGCAGACGACGGCCTGGCTCATGCGCGAACCGACCTGGAACCTCGTGATCATCGAATAAAACCTCTCTTGGATGCCGAACGGCGGATTACATCTGCGGAAGGGTCTGCTTTTCCTTGAACCACTTCATCTGCAGGGCGCCCAGCTTGCCGTTCAGGCGGTTGTAGAACAGGAAGGTGTTGATCCAGTTGACCATGTCCTGCTCGCCGTGGCGGACGGCCACATGGGCCGGCGACTGGCGGATCAGGAACTTCTGCTCGACCTCCTTGCCGGGATTGTCCTCCGACACCTTCAGCGCGATGGCGCTGTTCTCGGCGAAGGTCTCGACCTGCCCGGCCAGATAGGCGGCGATGGCGCCGGGGGTGTCCTCGAAGCGCACCAGCTTGGCGCCGGGGGCGTTGTCGGTCAGCCAGATGTCGAGCGTCGAGCCCTTGGCGACGCCGATGCTGCGGCCCTTCAGACCCTCCGGATCGGTGGCGGCGGCCATCGACTTCGGCCCATAGACGCCGAGATTGACCGCGGCGTAGGGCTGGGTGAAGGTCACCTGCTGGGCGCGCTCCGGCGTGGCGCCGGCGGCGGCGATCAGCACGTCGACTTTGTTGGCGAGCAGGCTGGGAATGCGGTTGGCGCCGGTCACCTGGACCAGATCCAGCTTCACGCCCATGTCGGCGGCCATCAGCTTCGCCAGCTCGATGTCGAGGCCGGCGGCCTCGCCCTTGGCGTCCTTGAAGCCCCAGGGGGCCGCGTCCGTCAACACGCCGACGCGCAGCTTGCCGGCCGACAGAACGTTCTGCAGGACATCCGCCTTCGCGGCGGAGGGCGAGGCGGCGGTCAGGGCGACGGTGGCGCAGACCGCCACGGCGGCGGCGAGGGTCCGGAAGAGTCTCATGACATTGCTCCTCTGTTCAGGTCGTTGTCCGGTTCTCGGGAGGAACCGGTGGTTGGTTCGGCGCGCCTCAGCGGACGGAGGCGATGAAGCTCTGCAGTTCGGGGGTGCGGGGGTTGGCGAAGAGGTCCGCCGGCGGCCCCTCTTCCCAGACGCGGCCCTGGTGCATGAAGACGATCTTGGAGGCGGCGTTGCGGGCGAAGCCCATCTCGTGGGTGACCAGGACCATGGTCATGCCCTGGCGCGCCATGTCCTCCATCACCTTCAGCACCTCGCCGACCAGCTCGGGGTCGAGGGCCGAGGTCACCTCGTCGAACAGCATCAGGTGCGGGCGCATGGCGAGGCAGCGGGCGATGGCGACGCGCTGCTGCTGGCCGCCGGAGAGCTGGGCCGGATAGGCGTCGATCTTGTCGGCCAGCCCGACGCGCTCCAGCACGTCCAGCGCCAGCGCTCGGCCTTCCGCCTTGGCGATCCGCTTGTTGAGGACCGGCGCCAGCGTGATGTTGCGCTCCACCGTCATGTGCGGGAACAGGTTGAAGGCCTGGAAGACGATGCCGACGCGCTGGCGGAAGTCGCGCAGATTCGGCATGTCGGTGCGCACCGTCTGGCCCTCCACCGTGATCTCGCCGCCGTCGATGCGCTCCAGCGCGTTGATGCAGCGCAGCAGCGTCGATTTGCCGGAGCCCGACTTGCCGATGATGGTGACGATCTCGCCTTCCTTGATGTCGAGCGACACCCCCTTGAGCACCTGGGTGGAACCGTAGCTCTTGGTAACGTTTCGGATGTCAACGAGCGCCATTGAGACGGACCTCCAGGGAATGGGCCCACAGGGTGAGCGGCAGGCAGGCGGCGAAGTAGATCGCCGCGACGATCGAGTAGACCAGCAGGGGCTGGAAGGTGGCGGCGCTGACCAGCTGGCCGGCGCGGGCGAGTTCGACGAAGCCGACGATGGAGGCCAGCGAGGTCCCCTTGATCAGCTGGACCAGGAAGCCGACGGTCGGCGGCAGCGCCATGCGAAAGGCCTGCGGCGCGATGACGTAGCGGAACTGATGCCAGGTCGACAGGCCGAGGCAGGCGGCGGCCTCCCACTGCTCGTGCTTCACCGCCTCGATGCCGCCGCGCCAGATCTCGCCGAGGAAGGAGGCGGTGTAGACGGTCATGGCGATGCCGACGGCGACCAGCGGCGGCATCTCGATGCCGAGGAAGACCGGCATGCCGAAATAGAAGAACATCAGCAGGCCGAGCAAGGGCACGCCCTGGACGAGCTGGAGGAAGGCGGTGGCGGTCCAGCGCAGCGCCCGGCTGGCGCTGGTCCGCATCAGGGCGAGCGCCAAGGCCAGCGGAGCGCCGAAGCCGAGCGCGATGACGACGAGGACGGCCGTCCATTGCAGCGCGCTGAGCAGCGACAGGAAGTCGGGGAGGGAGAAGGAACGCATGGCCGGTGTCTCCGTCAGCGCCGCACCGGCCAGCGGAAGGCGAGGCGCCCCACCGCGGCGAACAGCAGTTTGAAGGTCATCACCAGGGCGAAGTAGATGCCGCAGATCACGGCATAGACCTCGAAGCTGCGGTAGGTGCGCGTCTCGATGAAGCCGCCGGTGTGGAACAGCTCCTCCGCCGAGATCTGCGAGGCCAGCGAGGTGCCGAGCAGAAGCAGGACGAACTGGCTGGTGAAGGCGGGATAGACGCTGCGCAGGGCCGGCGGCAGCACGACGTGGCGGAACACCTGCCAGCGGGTGAGCCCCAGGCACTGGCCGGCCTCGACCTGGCTGCCGGGAATGGCGTCGAGCCCGGCGCGGACGATCTCGGTGCAGTAGGCGCCGAAATAGAGGCCGAGCGCGATCGCCGCCGCCTCGAAGGCCCCCATCCGCAGGCCGAAGCCCGGCAGCACGAAGAAGACCACGAAGAGCTGGATCAGCGACGGCGTGTTGCGGATCAGCTCGACATAGCCGCGGATCGCCCAACGCACCGGGCGCGGCCCGCTGCGCACCGCCGCTGCGGCGGCGACGCCGATGGCGGTGCCGATCACCGCCGCGACCAGGGTCAGCAGCAGCGTGTGCAGCGTACCGTCGATCAGCTGGTCCTGGTAGCGCCAGAGCTGCTGGAAATTCAATGTCTGCATGGGGAAACTGGCCGCCTCTGGTCAGCCGAAGAAGGTGCGGTAGGCGCTGCGGACCCGCCCGTCGGCGCCAAGGCCGAACAGCACCCGCCAACGGTCGATGCAGGTGCAGGGATGCGAGATGCCGAACTCGACGATGTCGCCAACCGCGAGATCATGGCCGACCGGCACGGCGATGAAGGCGTGCTGGTCGTTCAGCCGGGTCACCCGCAGCCCGTCGGCGGACCGCGCCACGCCGTCGCGATGGATCCGCAGGGGGCGGGGGAGGTCCTGGTCGAAGGAGGAATCGCGCATCCCGAAGCCGCAGATGGCCAAGCCCGGCTCCGGCCGGGTCAGCACTTCCGCCCACAGGCGAAGAGCCGGGCGGAAGTCGGCGGCCGTGGCGCCGCCGCAGGCGAAACCCCGCCGGGCGTCGAGCGCGCCGAGCGCGCGTTCGTAGGTGCCGTGGTCGTGGAAGAAGATGGCTCCGCTGCGCAGCACCAGCGTGGCGTTGCCGTCGGCTTTCGCGACCGTCGCCAGGCCGGCGACCACCATGTCGAAGAAGGCCGAGCCGCCGGCGGTGAGCAGCAGCGGCCGTTCCGGCGCCAGCGCGCGCACCAGGGCGAAGGCCTCCGCCGTCCGGTCCATCAGGGCGGCGATGTTGGCGGCGGTCTCGGCCGGGTCGGACGTTGCGACCGCCCCTTCATAGGTGGCGACGCCGTCGAGCACCAGCAGGCCCGGATGCTTGAGAACCGTGGCGAGGATCGCGTCCACCGCCGCGCGGTCGCGGGCGCCGCCACGACCGGCCCCGACCTCGATCAGGACAGCCAGCGGACGGCCGGCAGCCTGGGCGGCGGCGGCGAGCGTCTCGACGGCGGCCGGAGAGTCGGCGAAGGCGCGCAGGTCGGCGTCGGGGTGGGCGGCAAGCAACGCACCGAGCCGCCGGCCGCTGGCGAGGCCGCCGATCTCGTTGCCGAGGATCAGCCGGGTCACGCCCGCGCGCAGCAGGACGGCGGCCTGCTGCAGGTTGGCGACGGTGGCGCCCCAGGCCCCGGACTCCACCAATCCGGACGCGATCTGCGGGGCCATCGGCGTCTTGGCGTGCGGGGCGAGCGCCACACCGTGATGGCGTGCATAGGCAAAGATCAGGTCGCGGTTGGCGGCAAAGGCGTCCTCGTCGAGCGTCAGCACCGGCAGCGCCATGTCGCCGGCGGCCGGCCGCCAGCCCTGGGCACCGACGTCGCGCAGCCGCAACGGCGCCGTCCCCGGCGGCACCCCACGGATGCTGTCGTCTAAACTGCTGTCGAGCAGGGCATCGAGAAACAGGCTCATGGGCGGCAATCCTGATCAGCCAGATGAGGACGAGGCATCGGAACGTTCGATGACAACGTTACCATACAGCGGTTTTGTCACAATGACAACGTTATCATCACGCTTTGAGAGAGATCATTTCCCCGTGCCCCGTTGGATCAGCAACGGCGTGCCGGCAAGGCCACCGGTAACGACAAACGTGGCAGTTTTCCATAAGCCATCTTATGGCGCTTTCTGGCCAAGGGCGGCGGTTTCTATCCGGAAGTGAAACTCTTGTGTCAGTACAGAGGCTTACCGGCTTCAGGGGGTCGGGATGGGCACGCGGCATTTCCGCACCGATCCGAAGGAACGGCGTCGCGTTCCGATGACGCGCGACGCCGCGGTGCCTGCCGGCCAGTTCGCTCGCCCGCCAGACGCGCGCTGCCCGCCCGCAAGGGCGGGAGGGCAGCGAGGCACAGCGGCACCGCCGTCTTTCTTTCGCTGAGGCATGCCGCGGCGACGCCGATCGCCGCGGCTCCCCCGCGCCGGCTCAGGCCTTGGCGGCCACCGGGAGACGGAAGGGGGCGCCCAGCCGGTTGAAGGCGTTCATCGCAGCGATGGCGATGGTGAGATCGACCAGATCCTTCGGCTCGAACGCCGACGATGCCGCCGCGTAGGCGGCGTCGGACGCGTGGGTTTCGCTGACGCGGGTCACCTCCTCGGCCCAGGCCAGAGCCGCGCGCTCCATGTCGGAGAACAGGTGCGGGACCTCCTCCCACACCGGCACCAGCGTGACCTTGTCGACCGACATGGTCTTCCGGAGGTCGCGGCTGTGCAGATCGATGCAGTGAGCGCAGCCGTTGATCTGCGAGACCCTGAGGAACACGAGGTGGATGAGTTCCTCGGGCAGGTTGGTGCGCTTCGTGACGTAATGATGAACGCCGAACAGAGCCTTCGCACCATCGGGTGCGACCTCATGCCAAGTCAAACGTGCCATGTTCTTTGCCTTTCCTGACAAAAACGGATTGCGGGTCCCCCTTCCCCGGTCCTGACCGCCGCCGGGTGCCTTCGACGTCCTTCAGCGCGCGGTTTGCCGGGAGAGCCAGTCCTCGAACCGGATGGCGCCGAGGCGGGGGTTCCGGCCGGGGGTCAGCGATTGATCGTTGAGAACGTCGCCGAAGTAGCGTGCGTGGATGTCCGGCACGACCTTGCGCGTGTCCTTCGTCGCCTGCAGGAGGCGCCGGACCAGCTCGTCGAGCGGGATCGCTTCCGGACCGGCGACTTCGAGCGTGCCGTTGACCGGCGGCGCGAGGGTGACCTCGGCGAGGGCCGCCACCACGTCGTCGGAGGCGATCGGCTGGATCAGCGCCGGCGACAGGCGGATTTCCCCGCCGACCGTGGCCGCCTGCGCAATCCCGCCGACGAATTCAAAGAACTGCGTGGCCCGCAGGATGGTGTGGGGAATGCCGGACGCCTTGATGAGATTTTCCTGGGCGACCTTCGCCCGGAAGTAACCGTTGCCGGGAAGCCGTTCGCTGCCGACGATCGAGAGGGCGACGTGGTGGCGGACACCGGCGGCCGCTTCGGCGGCCAGCAGGTTGCGGCCCGAGGTTTCGAAGAAATCGAGGACGGCCTTGTCCTCCCAAACCGGCGCGTTCGCCACATCGACGACGACAGCGGCTCCGTCCATCGCCTGGGCCAAGCCCTCGCGGGTGAAGGTGTTCACGCCCGTCTTTGGCGAGGCTGCGAGCGCATCGTGCCCGCGCTCGCGGAGGGTCTGCACCAGCTTCGATCCGATGAGGCCGGTGCCTCCGATGACGACGATCTTCATGGGGGTTCTCCGCTTCTCGACGGAAACCAGCGCCGTCGATGGACGGGAGAGTGCCCGCACGCGCCGGGGAAGTCCTTGCGGCGGGCTTGAATTGACCTCCAAGGGCGCTTGGATTTCCGTCCAAGAACGCCATACGGTGCAGCCGCCTGCGCGCCGCCGTGCTATCAAGGGCGGCATCGTCCGCCTGTCGCCCCGGACAGGGACGCGACGGGCGTTCGGTTCAGGGAGGTGAGGGGCTTGCCGTTCCGTTTCGGAGAGTGTGTGCTCGATCAGGAGCGCCGGGAACTGACCCTGCGCGGACAGGTCGTGGGCGTCGGCCCGCAGGTCTTCGACCTTTTGCTGCATCTCGTCCGCAACCGCGACCGCGTCGTCAGCAAGGACGACCTTCTGGAGGCGGTGTGGAACGGACGGATCGTCTCGGAATCGACCATCACCAGCCACATCAACGCGGTCCGCAAGGCCATCGGCGACAGCGGCGGGGAGCAGCGCCTGGTCCGCACGGTCCCGCGCAAGGGTTTCCGCTTCGTCGGCGCCATCGAAGGCGGCGCGATCGAAGGCGGGACAATTGAAGTTAGTGCAATCGACGTCGGGGCGGCCGAGGTCGGCACGATCGGGGAGACGCCGTCCGGGCCGGTCCTGCCAGGCAAGCCCTCGATCACCGTGCTGCCGTTCCAGAACCTGAGCGGCGACCCGGAGCAGGACTATTTCGCCGACGGCGTGGTGGAGGACATCATCGCCGCCCTGTCGCGCCTCCGCTGGCTGTTCGTCATCGCGCGCAACTCGAGCTTCGCCTACAAGGGCCGGGCGGTGGATGTGACGGACATCGGACGTGAGCTGGGCGTCCGTTACGTGCTCGAAGGCAGCATCCGCAAGGCCGGGAACCGCGTGCGCATCACCGGGCAGCTCATCGACGCGACGAGCGGGACGCATCTCTGGGCCGAGCGCTTCGAAGGCATGCTCGACGACCTTTTCGAGTTGCAGGACCGGATCGCCGAAAGCGTCGTCGGCGCGATCGCGCCGCAGCTCGAGCGGGCGGAGATTGAGCGCGCCAAGCGCAAGCCGACGGAAAGTCTGGACGCCTACGATTACTATCTCCGCGGCATGGCGAAGCTGCACAGCGGAACCCGCGAGGCGATCGACGCGGCGCTGCCCCTGTTCCAAAGGGCGACGGACCTCGACCCGGAGTTCGCGTCGGCCTATGGCGGGGCGGCCTGGTGCCATCTCTGGCGCAAGGTGAACGGCTGGATGACCGACCGCCCCCGGGAGGTCGCCGAGGGGGTACGGCTGGCGCGGCTGGCGGTGGAGTTCGGCCGCGACGACGCCGTGGCGCTGACCAGAGCCGGCCACGCGCTCGGTCACTTCGTCGGCGATCTCGATGGCGGCATCGCGCTCATCGACCGGGCCGTGCTGCTCAACCCCAATTTCGCCCCCGCCTGGTTCCTCGGCGGCTACCTGCGCGCCTTCCGCGGTGAAACGGAAAGCGCGAGCGCTCATTTCGCCCATGCCGCCCGCCTGAGCCCGCTGGACCCGGAGATGTACCGGATGCAGGCGGGGACGGCGCTCGCGCATTTCTTCGCCGGACGCTACGACTGCGCCGCAACCTGGGCGGACAAGGCGTTGGGGAACCTGCCCGGGCTCCTGGTCGCCATCGCCCTGACGGCGGCGAGCCACGCGCTCGCCAGGCGGACGGAGGAGGCGCGGCAGGCGATGCAGCGGTTGCGCGCGCTCGACCCGTCCTTGCGCGTCTCCACTCTCCGGGAGTGGCTGCCGATCCACCGTCCCGAAGATCTTACGCGGTTTGCGGAGGGTCTGAGACTGGCTGGGTTGCCCGAGTGAAGTCTGGCCGTGTCGGACGCCTCGACGGATGCCGGTTCGCGATCAGGCGGCGGTCGTCGTGCGGAAGCGCTTCCGGTAGTCACCCGGATTGATGCCGAGATTGCGGACAAACGCGCGCCTCATGGAGCTGGCGTCACCAAATCCACAGAGATGCGCCACCCGCTGGAGCGGCGTGGATGAGTCGACCAGCATCCGGCGCGCCGCGTCAAGCCGCGCCGCTTCCACGAAATCGGCCGGAGGACGGCCGACGTCGCGCTTGAACACCCGCGCGAAATTCCGCGAACTCATGCCGGCCTGGGAGGCCAAGGACTCCACGGAGAGATCGGCGGAAAGGTTGTCCAGCACATACTCCTGAATCCTCTGGATTCCGGTCCGGCTCGACGCCTGGGCCGCGAGATGGGCGCTGAATTGCGACTGCCCGCCCGGCCGCTTCAGAAACATCACCATGTAGCGCGCGACCAGCAGCGCCAGCTCCCGCCCGTGATCCTCCTCCAGCAGGGAGAGCGCCAGGTCGATGCCGGAGGTGACGCCGGCGGCGGTGGAGATGTTGCCGTCGCGAATGAAGATCTGGTCCGCATCGACCGTCAGCGTCGGGAACTCGGCGCGAAGCTTGTCGGCGCATTCCCAATGGGTGGTGACGCGGCGGCCATCGAGCAGCCCGGTGGCCGCGAGCAGGAACACGCCCGTGCAGATCGACCCGTAGCGGCGGGCTTCGGGCGCGCGGCGCCTGAGCCAGTCGATCACTGCCGGATCGATGGCGCTGAACGACGGGTCCCCGGCGATCAACAGAGTGTCGATCGGTTGATCGGGGTCGTGGATGGTCCGGTCGGCAAGGAACCGCAGGCTGCCGGTCCCGCAAACCGGCCCCTCCGCGGTGCCCATCACCTGCACCTCGTAGGCCTTTGGATCGCCGAGACGGCGCGCCGCTTCCCAGAACACCTCCGCCGGACCCACCACATCCAACGCCTGAACCCCGGGAGGGGCGAGAAGCACAATCCGCATGAAAGACGCTCTTCCTGCAATCGGGCGGCCATAAGGCATCGCCGCCCGATTGTATTTGGCATGCCAGCCGTCAGGCAAGAGCCCGGCTGCGGAGCGTGGTGACGCGAAGCAGCGGGTTGCCGGCGTCCAGCCGGCCCAGCGCCCGCAGAAGCCCGCAGCTGATCGCCGGTTCGCACAGCACGACCGGCAGATAGGCGGCGGCGAAGACCGCCCAGTCCGCGAACGGCGTCGCCCGCTCGCCCAGCATCAGCCAGAAGCCGACCATGGCAACCACGCCGCTGTAATAAACGGCGTCGAAGCGCAGCACCGACGACCAGCGGATCGCGGCCAGTCCACCGGATTCCAGCAGGCGCTTTCCACCCATGGCGTGTGCGGCAACCAGCGGCACCATCAGCGACAGCGAATTCACGGCGAGATGCGCGAGATCCTGCGGCTCGAACAGAAGGGCCTGAAGCGTCAGGCCAATGCCGAACCCGAACAGGGTCGCGGGAAATCCGAAGATGAAATAGATGGCCGAGGCGCCGATGAAATGCAGTTCCGACGGGCCGACCGGCTGGTGCCAGAATTCCATGAAGACCGAGAAGAAGACAGCCGCCAGGAGCGCCTTGCCCCATTCGAGGGGCCGGCGCAGGAAGGCCGGAGTGTGCGAGGCGAGAAGGCTGAGCGCGGCCGCGTTGGCGCCGACGATCTTCGCGGCGGACAGCATGCCGGGTTCGATGTGCATGGACGTCTCCCGATGTTCGGATGGTGGTATCAGGCCGACCGCGTGTCGGCAGTGGCGGTGGCGAGGCGGGCCGACAACTCGTCGGGCGTCGCGAGGCCGGATTGCAGGATCGTCGCCTCCAGGGCGCTCAACCACTGTTCATAGTAGTTCCAGGAGGGACCGTCGGGGGCCTGGGTCCGTTCCCAGTCGCCGATGGCGGCGATCAGGTTGCGGCGGAAATCCTCCCATTCGAAATGGCCCTCCCGGGCCAGGGCGAGCGCCACCCCGAAGGCCGACCGCTCCCACTCCTCCGCGAAGCAGAGGGTGCCGTTGGCGCGGGGCGGGGAATCCTCGGCCCCGGCCATGCTGGTCAGGGCGAAATGTTCGAAGCGGGTCAGCATGCCCGTTCCTCCTGACGGTTCTGGGGGGCTGGTTCGGGGATCAGGCGGACGCCGCCACCGCCACGCCCATCATGGCTTCCGGCGTGACCAGGGCGGCGAGCTGGTCCTCGCTCATGCCCTCGGTCCCGGCGGGGCGCTCGGGAATGACGAACCAGCGGATCTGCGCGCTGCTGTCCCAGACCTTGACCTCCGTGCTCTCGGGCACGGTCAGCCCGAACTCCTTCAGCACGGCGCGCGGCTCGCGGGCGGCGCGGCTGCGGAACGTCGGGTCCTTGTACCAATAGGGGGGCAGCCCCAGCACCGGCCAGGGATAGCAGGAGCAAAGCGTGCAGATGACCAGATTGTGAACGCCCTCGCCGTTCGCCACGGCGCGCATGTGCTCGCCCTCGGCACCGGCCATGCCCTCCGGCAGATCCGTCATCTCGGCGATGGCGGCCGGCGCATCCGCGACCAGCCGTTGCTTGAAGGCCGGATCGACCCAGGCGCGGGCGACGATCCTGGCGCCGTTGAACGGACCCATCTTCGTTTCGAACACGTTCAGCACCGTGTCCACGGTCTTGCTGGTGATGACGCCCTTTTCGATGAGCAGCGCTTCGAGGGCACGGACGCGCGCGGCGCTCCGGGCCTCGCGGTCGTCGGGATGGTGGAAACGATCGGTCATTCGCGATGGCTCCGGTTCAGGCGGTGGGCTTGGTGACGTAGGCGGCGTAGAGGTCGGCGTAGAGCGTGACGTTCGGCTCCGTGTTGCCGGGCCACAGGTCCTTGGCCTCGAAGCGCACGCAATAGACGGGCATCGGCGCGCCGACGCCGTCCGTCCCGGTGTCGGTCAGATAGCCGTAGGCGCCCGGATAGACCGTCTCGACCACGCCGCTGTGGTTGCGCAGGAACCCGGGCAGGCGGGTGTGCTCGAGCGTCGGCACGTTCCTGACCGTCACCGTGTCGCCTTCCCGGAAGTCGGGCAGGGCCGCGACGTCGCGCTTCGGGGAGTCCCCTTCCGCCAGATAGCGCTCGACACGCTGGTCGATCTCCGGCGCGCCGCCTTGCGGCAGAGGCTTGTCCGGATCGGCCAGATACTCCGCCGTGCGGGCCTCCAGCTCCTCCTCCGTGATGTAGCCGTTCTCGATGAAGTAGCCGCTGATGCCGCCCAGCCACTTCTCGTAGTAGCGGTATTTGAAATAGTCGAAGGGGTTGAGCCCTTCGGCTCCGGTGCGCAGATGGGCCCAGGTCCAGACGGTGTGGAAGGCGCTCGGCGTGGGGGGAAGCGGCAGTTGCGGGCTGAGCGCCATCATCGCCGTGTGAATGCCGAAGATGCGCTTCTCCCACTCCTCGACGAAGACGCGCGTTTCGATGGTGATGGGGCCGAGACCCTCCAGGCCCCCGAGGTAATGTTGCAGCTTCATTGGGTGCTTCCTGAAATCGGGAACGGAAACAGAAGCGTCAGAGGGCGGCGGCGTCCGCCGCGACGGCGCAGCCGCGAAGCCCCTCCAGCAGCCTTTCGGCATCGAGGTTGCGGCCGATGAAGACGAGCTGGTTCAGCCGTTCCTCGCCGGGTTTCCAAGGCCGGCCCGGCCGCCCGTCCAGCGTCATGTGGACGCCGTGAAAGACGAAGCGGCGTCCCTGGCCGTCGAGGTCCAGCACGCCCTTGGCGCGCAGCAGGTCGCGCCCCTTGTCCTGGACAAGCTGGTTGAGCCAGCGGTCGACGGCCGCCGGGTCGAGCCGTCCGGGCTCGCGAAAGGCCACGCAGCCGATGCCGGCGTCGTGTTCGTGCTCATGCTCATCGAGGATGTCGGGGTCGAGGCGCAGGATGTTCTGCAGGTCGAAGGCGCCGATGCCGAGGATCTCCGAGAGCGGCAGGGCGCATTCCTCGGTGCGGTGGATGCGGGCCAGCGGGTTGAGTCGGCGGATCTCGCGTTCCACGGTGTCGAGCGCCGCGGCGGGCTCCAGGTCGATCTTGTTCAGCAGGATCACGTCGGCGAAGGCAACCTGTTCGCGCGCTTCGTCATGGCCAAGTTGCAAGGGCAGGTGGCGGGCGTCGGCCACGGTGATGATGGCGTCCAGCGCGAAGCGGCCACGCAGCCCTTCGTCCAGCACGAAGGATTGAATGACGGGGGCTGGGTCGGCAAGGCCGCTCGTCTCGATCACCACCCGGTCGAATCCGCGCTCGCCCTCGGCCAGCCTTACCAACGCCTCGATCAGATCACCGCGGACGATGCAGCAGACACAGCCGTTGTTGAGTTCGACGATCGTCTCGTCCGTCGCCGTCACGAGCAGCCCGTCGATGCCAAGCTCTCCATATTCGTTGACGATGACGGCGGTCCGCTCGCCGCCACGCTCCGCCAGGATGCGGTTGAGCAGGGTCGTCTTGCCGGCCCCGAGAAATCCGGTCAGCACGGTCACCGGAATCGGTCGCATGGCGATGCTCCGTTGCTTCAGGTTGCAAACGGCAGCCTTCGCCTGCGCAGATGGCCGAGGAGATCCGGACGTTCCGCTTCGGCGCTGCCGTGGTATACATTGCACCGCATACCGTTCGTTGACTCAACAAGCGGTGCAGGGCAATTCCGGACAAAGCGCCTATCAGAATCGGCCAAGCGCTCCATGGCGGGCGGTGTGTAGATGCAGGCTGTGACGCGGAGTTCGGCGATTTTGCCGGAGCAGCGCCCACACCCGGGAACTGACCGCGCGGATGCGGGTCGCCGCAATTTCCCTCGGCCATGCGGAGTGCGGGCTGCCCCGTCGATCCCGGAAAACGGCTGCGGGGGGTCGCACCTATCGGCCCGCCAGTTCCTCCACAAGCAGAGTCTCCAGCGTCGCGGGATCGATCGGCTTGTGCAGCATGCGGATGCCGGTCCGCCCGGCGTCGGCCAGCCGTTCGGCCGAGGTGTCGCCGGTCACCAGGACCGTGACCGGCGTGCCGTGCCGGCGGGCTTCGGTGATGATGGTGGCGCCGGTTTCCCCCCCGCCCAGGGAGTGGTCGGCGATGACGATGTCCGGCGGGGTCTCAAGCCGGTCCAATATGGCTTTGGCCTGCGCCGGCGTGCGGGCGACATGCACGGACACCCCCCAACTCCGCAAGGTGACCTCCAGCGCCTTGAGCACCATCGGTTCGTCGTCCACCACCAGGGCCGTCCGATCCCGCAGCGCCCTGCCGGGCGAGTCCCCTCCGTCGGTCGGTGTCTGAACCGCCTCCACCGCCAGAGGAAGCGTCAGGCTGAAGGTCGACCCCTTTCCGGGTTCGGAGTGGACGGTCACCCGCGTCTCCAGCAGATCGGCCACCCGCCGCACGGTGGCAAGGCCGATGCCGAAGCCGCGCGCATGCTCGCGGGCGGCGTTGCCGATCTGATAATAGGGCTCGAAAATGCGCTCCACCTCCTCCGGGACGATGCCACGACCGGTGTCGGTCACGTCGATCGCCAATCGATCGCCTTCGACCCGTGTCTCCACCGTGACGCCGCCCTGTTCGGTGTATTTGACGGCGTTGGAGATGAGATTGCGCAGCACCAATTCCACCAGCAACGGGTCGGACCGGACCGATCGCCCGGCCGGCGGCATGTGCAGCCGCAGCTTCGCCTCGCGCGCCGGTCCCTGGAACTCGCCGTAGAGACGTTTCAGCAACTCGTCGAGGTCGAAGGCGCGCGCCTGCACCGTGAGCAGGCCGGCATCGAGCCGCGCCACTTCCAGAAGTCCGTTCAGCATGCCCGTCAAGCTGGTCATGCTGTCCGACAACGGCTTCAGCAGCTCGCGCGCCTTCTGGTCCAGCGGCTGCCGCCGCAGAAGTTCGAGGAACAGGTTGGCGGCCTGCACCGGCTGGCGCAGATCATGGCTGACCGAGGCGAGGAAGTTCGATTTCTCCCGGCTTGCCGCCTCGGCCGTGTCGCGTGCCGACTGCAGCAGGGCTTCGGCGTGCTTGTGGTCGTGGATGTCGGTCGAGGTGCCGAACCATCGGACGATGACGCCGCTGTGCGGATTGCGGTAAGGCAAACCCCGGACCAGGAACCAACGGTAGTCTCCGGTTCTTGAACGGAGACGATGCTCGACGAGAAAGAGGCTGCCCGTCCGCTGCGCCTCCTGGAAGCGCTCGGCCGTCATCGCTGCATCGTCCGGATGGATGAACTCGGCGATGACGTCCGACACCGTGGCCGGCCCCGTCCGGGAGTCGTACGCCACGCCGGTGTAGTCGGCCCATTGGCGGTTGAAGAATTCGACCCGCCCTTCGGCGTCGGTGATCCAGACGATCTGCGGCACGGCGTCCGCCATCAGCCGAAACCGCGCCTCGCTCTCGCGCAGGGCCGCTTCGGCTTCATGCCGGGCGGTCAGATCGGCCGTGACCGCCAGAAAGTGGCGCTTGTCTGCGTCGTCGCCGGGCACGATCGTGATGCCGCTGTTCGCCCAGACGTCCGTCCCGTCGGGCCGCCGGTAGCGCTTGTCGAGCGCCACGGTCTCGCCGGTCCGCAAAGCCTGTTCGATGGCGGTGCGGCTCGCCGCCATATCGTCGGGGTGGGTGACGTCGGCAACGGACAAGCCCACCACCTCCTCCCGCGGACGCCCGACAATGCGGCAGAGTTCGTCATTCACGCGGAGAAAGCGGCCATCCAACGTGAGCACCGACAGGCCGACCGCCGCGCGGGCGAAGAGGACGGACAGCTGCGTCTCGCTGCGCCGCAACGCTTCGTCGGTGCTCCTGCGGGCGGTGATGTTGCCGGCGGTCCCGAACCACTCGCAGATCTCGCCATCCGCAGCCAGGAGCGGCACCGCCCGCGAATGCGTCCATCCCAGTGTTCCGTCGGCCTGCCGGACCCGGTGTTCCAGATCGAACACGCTCTTGGTGCGGATGGCGTCCCGGATGGCGCCGAGAACCTGCGGCTGGTCATCCGGATGGATGTAGTCTTCAAGCCATGCCCTGTTGCCGCCCGTCGTGTCGGTGAGGAAGCCGTGCCCGTCGAGCCGTCGCATCTCCGTCCAGTCGGCGTTCATATGGTAGACGGCGAGAGAGGACGCGGTCACCAGAGCACGGAAGCGGTTTTCGCTGTCGCGCATCGCAAGCTCGGCCCGCTTGCGGTTGGTCACCTCATGCACCGTCACCAGGACGCCGGCGACGCGCCCGGCATCGTCGCGGACCGGGCTGTAGGTGAGATCGAACCAGGTTTCCTCCGGAACGCCGTTGCGTTCGAGGATCAGCTTCTGGTCGTCGAACCGGCGGGATTCGCCGCGCAGCACGGACTGATAGATCGGCCCGTTGAAATCCCAGACCTCCGGCCAGCAGTCGCGTGTGGGCTGGCCGAGGGCGCGGGGGTGCTTCCCGGCGGTGACCTCGGCGTAGCGATCGTTGTAGATCTGGATGAGATCGGGACCCCAGAGGACGATCATGCCGAGCGGGGAACCGAGGACCAGGTCGACGGCCACCCGCAAGGACAGTGGCCAGTTCGCCTTCGGTCCGAGTGGGGTGGCGGTCCAATCGTGGGTCCGGATCAATGCCCCCATGGCTCCGCCGCCCATGGGCCAGCCGGGGGGTGCGCCGACGACGTCAGGAATCATGGCCGCCGTTCGGTGCAGGAGGCTGGGCAAGCGGGGCCGGCGGCAGCGCAACACGCTCCTGAAGCAGGCGCAACCCCTCGCGCACCACTTCGCTGGCCGTCTGGTAGCGTCCGGACGCCACCAGGGACCGGACGAAACGGCCGAGTTCCGGGGTGAGGGAGATGCTTTGGTTGATGCGCCTGGACATGGGACGATCGCGGCGAAATGATGACGGTGCGACAGAGTAAGACGCCGAAACCGGGCGCGGAAGTCGTCTGAACGGCATGACGTTCCCGCTTGTCCACGTCGAACGGCAGGGGTCGCCCCGTGACGGTGCGGCGTCTCATCGCCCATTGCGAGAAACGCCGCGACCGCGCCTCCATTGTCCGTGGTGTTGCCGTCCGTGGTGTTGCGCTCAGTGGTTCGCGTAGACCCACATCTTGCCGTCCGGGGTGCCGAAGAGGACGACCTGGTAGGGCTCGCCCGTCTTCATGTCCATGCCCGGCGCGTCCTGCGGCATGCCGGGAGCCGACAGTCCCTTGGCCTGCGGACGCTCGGCAAGCAGCCGCCTCACGTCCTCCGCCGGGACATGCCCCTCGATCGCGTAGCCGTCGACCAGGGACGTATGGCAGGACTCCAGGGCTTCGGGGATGCCGTTCGCGGTCTTGACCGGCTCGATATCCTCGACCTCGTGGACCTTCACATCGAACCCGGCGGCGATCATGTGCGTGACCCAGCCGACGCAGCATTCGCAGGACCGGGACTTCCACACCTCGACGATCGGCGCCGCCACCGCGGGACTGCCGGCGAACAGGACGTTGCCACCGATGGCGGCTCCCCCGGCCAGGACGGCGCCGAGGGCAAGGACGGCCGCGGTTTTCTTGGGCTTCATGGACATGGTTCATTTTCCTCGTGGGTGGCATCCGCATTCGCGCGGGGCGGATGCCGGCCTGGACGTCGCCAGGCGTGATTCGTGGTGCCGTGGCGCGCCGGAAGACGCGCGCGTTCCTGCCCGCGCGCATGGCGACGGGACATGGCCAGGCCAAGCCGAGCGGTCGGCAAGCCGGGCGGTCAGATGGAGAAGCGCGGCGGCTTCAGCGCCGGATCGACGGCGATGCCATCGGGCAGGCCAGGGGCGGGCATCGCGATCGAGGCCGGTGTCGGATCGACGGGGAGCGGCGGAGCGCCCACGGGCAGGCTGACGGGCATGGCGTGGCAGCCCGGGGCCATGCAGCCGCCACCGGGGGCCGACGCTCCGTCCGGGCCGGGGCAGCAGGTCCGCTCCATCGCTCCATCCGCTGTCGCCGGCTCGGCACCGGCCGTTCCCGCACCGCAACCGCATGGGCCGGAAAGGACGCCGGCCGGAACCGAGGCGGTCGAGGCGGTGAACGGCACGATCAGCATGGCCAGAACGAGCAGGCCAACCGCCACACACCGCAGACTTGCCCGGAACGCTCCCGCCATGCCCCTCCGCCTTTCGCCCCCGAGCCCCTCGCCCCCGACGGGGACCGCAACGCCATCGTCAGCCTACACCACCTCGTGCCGCCCGCGTTGATGTCGGTCAAGCGGCGCCTCCCTCACCGTCACGGATGCTCCTGGTCGGCGTGAACACACCCGCGCTGCTCCAACTGGACCGTGGCGTGGCCGATCCCGAAGCGCTCCGCCAGGACCCGGTTGACGTCGCGCAGCACGCGGTCCCGGTCGGCCCCGTCCCCGACGACCGCGTGCATGGTCAGCAAGGGGCGTTCGGTGCTGAGCGACCAGACATGGACATGGTGGACGTCCAGCACCCCGGAAACCTCGCGCAGGGCGGCGCCGACCGCGGCGGCGTCGATGCCCGGCGGGGTGCCTTCGAGGAGGATGTGCCCGGCCTCCTTGGTGATCCTCCAGGCGCTGCGCAGGATGAGCAGGGCGACCACCACGGACAGGATCGGGTCGATGGGCATCCAGCCGGTCCACAGGATGACCAGCGCGGCGGCGATGGCGCCGACCGAGCCGAGAAGATCGCCGAGGACGTGGACGGCGGCCGCGCGGACGTTGAGGTTCCCCTGTTCGCCGCGGCTCAATATCCAGAAGGCGAGGATGTTGACCAGCAGCCCCAGCGTGGCGATGACCAGCATCTGGGGACCCATCACCTCGACCGGATCGAAGACGCGCCCGATCGCTTCGACGACGATCCACAGCGCGATGGCGAACAGGCTGATCCCGTTGGTGTAGGCGGCCACCACCTGGAAGCGGTGGTAGCCGTAGGAGCGTTGCGGATCGGCCGGGCGGCGGCCCAGGCGGAAGGCGAACCAGGCAAGCGCCAGCGCCGCGAAGTCGGTCAGCATGTGCCCGGCGTCCGCAAGCAGGGCCAGCGAGCCCGAGACGATGCCGCCCGCCACCTCGGCCAGCATGAAGCCGCCGGTCAGCAGCATCACCCAGAAGACCTTGCGCTCGCTGCCCGCGGTCACCGCCGGGATGCCGTGGCTGTGGCCCGCGTCGCCATGGTCGTGCCCGTGCCCGTGCCGGTGGTCGTGTCCGGAGCCGCCGTGCGCCCCATGCCCCGTCGTCCGGGGGGTGTGATCGTGTGCCATGTGTCCAGCCGGAATGCCGTGTGTCTGACCGGGTTGCGGTCGGGTGGAATGGGGCCCCGTCATCAGGACGGCGGCAGCAGCGGCTGCACGGCCTTGAGGAACGCCTCGTAGCTCGGCACGCCCTTGTGCGTCTTGCCGCCGATCACGAAGGACGGGGTCGAGTCGACCTGATGCTTCTCCGACCCCTCCAGGCGCGACTGGAGGATGGAATCGCCGAGCGCCTTGTCGTTCAGGCACGCCTGGTAGGTTTCCTTGGCCAGACCGGCCAGCATGCCGTAGCGGGTCAGTTGCTCGGTCGGGACCTGGGCGTGCGACCAGTCGTCCTGTTTGGCGAACAGCACCGACAGCACGGGGAAATAGCGGCCGGGCTCGACGCAGCGCGCCAGCACCGCCGCCTCGAAGGCGGCGCGGTCGAGCGGGAAGTCGCGGAAGACGATGCGGATCTTGCCCGTATCAATCAGTTCCTTCTTCACCTGCGGCAGCACCTCGTTGTGGAAGGCGGCGCAGTGATGGCAGGTGAGGGAGGCGTATTCGATCACCTCGACCGGGGCGTCCGGGCTGCCGAGCACGCGGGGGCTCGTCGCCGAGGACGGCACCGCGGGGGTCTGCGCCGCGGCGGTGGCGGCGATCATCAGGATGCCGAAGGCGCCAAAAGCGGTTGTCAGGGCGCCGCGCAGGCGGATGACGGTGCGCATGGTCTTCTCGCGGGTTCGGTTGCAGGGGGAATGAGGGGGGCGGCATCGGGATTTCGCCGCCGGTGATTCCGACATCAGCTGGATTGAACGTCGGCCAGCGCCGCCGAAGGCGTGCAGGTCCGGAAGGTCGGTGACCGCGCCTTGCCAGCCACCCGGTCGCTCAGGTTCGGCCGGATCGTGTCCAAGACCAGGGGCGGGGACGGGTTCCTGCATGACGGACTCCAACGGACAATGGGCGTCCGCGGGTTTTCAGGTCTGCGGATGCGCTTTCCGTTCCCTAAGATGGACCCTGTAGCCACTAGAGGGTCAAGGGGTGTTCCGATGAAATTGGAATTGGGCGTCGGAGCGCTGGGCAAGGCGCCCGGTGCCAAGCCGGGGACCAGTTCACCTCGGTCGACGGCGTGGCGCACAGCGGCGGAGGTCTCGGATCAGTGCCCGAACAGCGCCATTAGCCCGTCGCCCAGCGCGCCGCGCCAAGCGAACCGGTCGTGCCCGGCGGCATAGTCGCGGTAGGTGACCTCGTAGCCCTTGGCCTCCAGAACGTCCCGCAGATGGCGGGAGCTTTCGAGGATGCCGATGTCACCGTCGCTCCCGCCCTCGAACAGGCCGGCGCTGAGGAAAAAGCGCACCGGACGCCGTTCGCGCGACGCCACGAGGCCGGCCATATGCTCCGGACGATCCGGCGGCGCGTCGGCCGGATGCCACCAGAAGGAGCCGGACAGGGAAAGCGCGTTTCCGAACCGGTCCGGGTGGGCCAGCGCCGCGGACACCGCGGCCAGCCCGCCATAGCTGGACCCGGCCAGAACGGTGCGGTCGGGCCGGAACCGGATGCCCATCCGCTCCCCCAACCAAGGAAGAAGCTCGTCGGCGAGCATCGCGGCGAAGGCGGGATTGGCCGGCAATTCGCGTTCCCGCGCCTCGGACGTTGGGTTGGCGATGAAGACGGCGACGGTCGGCGGCAGGCGGCCATCGCCGGTCAGCCGGTCGAGCATGGTCGGAACCGGCGCCTGCCGGTCGAGATAGTCCGGCCCGTCGAACAGCAGCAGCAGGACCGTGTCCTTCCCCTTCGGATCAACGCCGGGCGGCGTGTAGAGCGCGATATCACGCGTGTTGCCCAGGATGCGGCTGGCGAACCGCTCGCCGACCAGCCGTCCCGCCGGTTCGGCCCAGCCGCCTTCCAGGCCGGGCTGGGGTGGGGCGCCGGGCAACTCGACCAGGGAGACCTGGTTGTAGCGGTCGGGAGCGTCGACCGGCCAGGGCCGGTGGTTCAGCGGATCGGCCTGAAGCTGCGACAGGATCGCCATCCGGCATTCACGACAGGTGCCGGGAACGTCCGGCACGTCCGGCGCGATCTGGTAGGACAGCCGGGTAGCGGCGGGGACGACGTAGCTCTTGAACCAGACGTCGCTGCCGCCGAGGCGTTCAAGATTCTCATGGCGGGAGTTCGGGCCGCCGAGCAGGCGCACATTGCGGCGCGCCCCCCGTGCCAGAAAGGTCATCGTGACCCGCTCCGATTCCGCAGCGTCGGTCACCGGCTCGATCAACGGTGTGCCGCGCCGGGCCATGTCCTGCCAGAAGGCCTCGGTGCCGCCGCCGCGCGTCACCGTTTCCGCCAGGGCGGCGATGGTCGGGCTCAGATGCCCCGGGGGGACAGGGCGCTGGTCGGCCACGGCGATGCGCCGGGTCAGCGCCAGCCGATAGCCGCCGGCCCCGCGCAGCGTGACCCGCAGCGCCGCCATGCCGGGCCCGGCGACGAAACGGAAGACCTCCCGCCCCGCCGTGCCGTTCAGCAGCAATCGGATGGGGCGCCCCTCCGTGTCGATCAGCCGCAGATCCGCGGCGTCCGTTCCCGAATCAAGCGTGCCTTCCACATAGTCGCCGTCATCGAGAGCCAGCGAATGCACGGCGTCGCGCTCCGTCCCGGAGATGGGAACGTCCACGACGAGCGGGGAGCGGTCCGGCATCCCCGCGCAGCCGTTCGGAATCATCATGACCATCCCCAGCAGCATCAGGCGCTTCATGTGTTCCATGAGCATCAGGCGCTTCGCACGCCCACCGCAGCATGGACCGGTTCCGCATCGGCGGTGGTGGCCGCCGCAATCACCCGGTCGAGCAGAGGCCCGACGATCCGAAGCGAGGCCGGGGCGATGATGTCCTCGTGCGAGCAATGGGACAGGCGATGGACGGACAGGCGCCCGACGCGGCCCGCCCAGCTTCCCTCCGGGTCGATCTCCGGTGGGATGGATCTTTCCGCCACGAACAGCGTCAGTTCGCCGTCGTAGGTCGGGGTGACGGCCTTGGACAGGACCCGCACAGCGTCCTTGTAGTTGCCGAAGATGTGGCTGAACATTTCCACCTTTTCCCGCCGCAGAGCCTCGTCCATCACATCGGCCAGGGCGTCGCCGAGGAACTGTTCCTGTTCCCGTTCCGCCGCTTGGTCGGCGTCGGCGCGGCCAAGCCCGCTCCAGTCGTGGGCTTCCGCTGGGTAGGTGTCGAGCAGGCCGAGGAAGTCCACCCGCTCGCCCAGCCGTCGCAGACGCACCGCCAGCCCATAGGCAACCGTGCCGCCAAGCGAATAGCCCAGCAGATGGTAGGGGCCCTGCGGCTGGACCTCGCGCAGGATGGCGAGCTGGCGGTCGCACAACTCGTCGAGGTCGGCGCTGAGCGCCAGCGGGCCGTTGGGGCGGGGGGATTGCAGCCCGATGATGGGCCGGTCGCCGCCCAGATAGCGCGACAGCACGCTGTACTGCCAGGACAGGCCCGAGCCCGGATAGAGGCAGACCAGCGGCGGCCCCGACCCGTCGCGCAGGCGGATCACCGGCGCGAAACCGAGATTCTCCGGCTCGTCCCGCCCGCCCGCTTCGGACAACAGGGCGGCCAGCCGGGCGACGGTGGGTGCGACCATGATCTGGCTGACCGCCACCGGCTGGCCCAGGTCGCTGCGGATGCGCGCCGCCAGCCGCATCGCCAACAGCGAATGGCCGCCGATGGCGAAGAAATCGTCGTCCACGCCGATCCGCTCCAACTCCAGCAGTTCGGCGAAGATGGCGGCCAGACGGCTTTCCAGTCCTGGCGCCGGTGGACGGCCCGCGGCGGCGGCCTGGGCACCCACCGCGGGCAGGGGCAGCGCCTTGCGGTCAAGCTTGCCGTTCGGCGACAGGGGCAGGGCGGCCAGCGTCACGTAGGCGGCGGGCAGCATGTGCGAGGGCAGCGTGTCCCGCAGGGCGGCGCGGAGGGCCGCCTCGTCCAGCGCATGGTCCGCCGCCGGGACGAGATAGGCGACGAGCTGGCGCCGGTCCATGCCGGGGTCTGACGCGCCTCCGCCCAGCTCCGCGGCGGTCACCACCGCCTGGGCGACGCCGGGCAGGGCGCCCAGCGCGCTTTCGATCTCGCCCAGCTCGATGCGCTGGCCGCGGATCTTCACCTGATGGTCGGTGCGGCCCAGATACTCGACCGCGCCGTCCGGCAGCCAGCGGGCGAGGTCGCCCGTGCGGTACATGCGCCGCCCGTGATCGAAGGGATCGGCGACGAAGCGCGACGCGGTCAGGCCGGGCCGCCCCAGATAGCCGATGGCGAGTTGGTCGCCGCACAGATACAGCTCCCCCACCGCGCCCGGCGGCACCGGGCGCAGGGCGTGGTCGAGGATGCGGAGCTGCGTGTTCCACACCGGCCGGCCGATGGGGACGCCGCCGTCCCCCTCGATCCCGGCGCCGGAGGCTGGGCAATGGGTGACGTCCACCGCCGCCTCGGTCGGGCCGTAGAGGTTGTGCAATTCCGCGCTGAAGCGGCCGGTGAAGGCGCGCGACAGACCCCGCCCCAGCGCCTCCCCGCTGCAGAAGACGCGGGTCAGGCTGGTGCAGACGGGCGTTTCGGGGCCGTGGCTTTCGATCACGCTGGCGGTGAACAGGGCCAGCATCGACGGCACGAAATGGATCGTGGTGATGCGGTGATCCTCGATCAGCCGGACCAGCGCCGCCGGGTCGCGGTGGGCCTCGGGCGGCGCCATGACCAGCCTTGCCCCGACCAGGAAGGACCAGAAGAATTCCCACACCGACACGTCGAAGCCGCAGGGCGTCTTCTGCAGGATCGCGTCGTCCGGTCCCAGGGGATACTCGTTCTGCATCCACAGGATGCGGTTGACGATGGCGCCGTGCGACACCGCCACGCCCTTGGGTCGTCCGGTGGTGCCGCTGGTGTAGATGATGTAGGCCGGGTGCTCCGGCGTCAGCCCGTCCGCGGGAACAGGCGTCTCGTCCACCGCCCCGCCGTCCTCATCGACGGACAGCACCGGCACCGCGTCGCCGAACAGCGGGCGCGAGGCCGCGTCGGTCATCAGCACCCGCGGGCGGGCGTCGGACAGCATGAAGGCCAGCCGCTCCGCCGGATAGCCGAGGTCGAGCGGCAGATAGGCCGCTCCCGCCTCGATGGCCGCGAGGATCGACAGGCTGAGGGACGCGGAGCGCGGTACGCCCACCGCCACCACGTCGCCGGGACGCACCCCCAGGGCGCGCAGCCGTCCGGCCAGAGCGGTCACCCGCCGCCGAACGGCGCGGAAAGTCAGGCTCTCCCGTTCGTCGACCAGGGCGAGGGCGTCCGGCGTGCGCGCCGCCTGCGCAACGAGGAGGTCGCGCAGCGTGGTCCGGGGCACCGGCCGCGTGGTGGCGTTCACCGCGGCGAGGTGCCGCCGCTCCCCCTCCGTCAGGGTCGGCAAGGCGGCGACTGGCGTCTCGGAATGGCGGGCCAGCGTGGCCAGCAAGCCGCGGACCCGCTCCGCCAGCGCCCTCGCGTCGGGCACTGCGCTGCGGTTCTCCACCAGCAGGGTCAGTTCCCGGCCCGGCAGGACCAGCAGGGCGAGCGGGTAGTGGCTGTAACCGCGGTTGTGGACGGTGGAGACGCGGACGCCGCCGAGGTCGAGGGATTCGCATCCGCTGTCCGGGTAGTTCTCCACGACCAGCAGCGTGTCGAACAGCGCGGCGCCGCCCGCCATCGCCTGAAGCTCCGACAGGCCCAACCCGTCATGCTCCATCAGCGCGATGTGGCGCTCCTGGATGGCCGGAAGCTGTTCCCACAGCGGCCGCGCCGGGTCCAGCGCCACCCGCACCGGCACCGTGTTCAGGAACAGGCCGACCTGCTCCTCCAGGCCGGGAACGGCGGCGGAGCGTCCGGAGACCGGCGTGCCGAACAGCACGTCGTCGCGCCCCGCCAGATTGCCGAGAACCAATCCCCACACCGCTTGCATCAGCGCGTTCAGGGTCAGCCCCTCCGCCCGCAGCCGGGAGAGGAGGGCGTCGGTCAGCTCCGCCGGCAGGGCCAGTTCCGATTCCTCCATCGGCGCGTCGCCACCGGACCGGGCCGGGTCAAACAGGACGGTCGGGGTAGCCCCGGCCAGCGCCGCGCCCCAGGCGTCCCGGCTTGCGGACAGGTCACGGGCCAGCAGGCCGTGGACCACCGCCGGATAGCCGATGGCCAGGGGCGTCAGCGCGCCGGGACCCTGTCCATAGGCGGTCAGCAGGTCGCGCAGCAGCAACGGCGTCGACCAGCCGTCCACCACCAGATGATGCACGGCGATCAGCAGCCGATGACGGTCCGGCGTGGTGCGGATGAGGATGGCCTTCACCAGACCCAGGAAGCGGTCGGTCGGGTTGGCGCGCTCCGCCGCCGCGGCCTCGATGCGGGCCAACTCTGTGGCTCGGGCTTCCGGCGCTTCGTCCGACAGGTCGTGCTGCTCGAAGGGCCACAGCCCGGCACCGCCGTCCGGCAGGGCGGGGACGACCAGCAGCGGCTCGCCGTTGGCGTCATGGTCGAACAGCCCGGCAAGCTGTGGGTGACGGCGCAGCACCGCGTCGAAGGCCCGTTCCAGCCGCTCCGCGTCCAGCGGCCCGTCGAGGTTGAGCGCGGTGAAGGCGTTGTAGGCGCTGGCCTTTCCGCCAAGCTGGCTCTGGAACAGCATGCCCTTCTGCAGGGGCAGCAGCGGCACCGCCGCCGCGACCGGGCCGTTACGGGCCTCCAGCGCCGTCGGATCGACGGCGGGCGGCGCCGTGGCGGTCCGGCGTTCCGGAACCAGCGCCTTCAGAGCGAGCGCCATGCGCCGCGGGTCGCGCCCGGCGAAGACGTCGCGGGGACGCAGCTCGAACCCATGGGCGCGCAGCGCGCTGCCCAGCGCGATGGCGCTGATGCTGTCGCCGCCCAGCGCGAAGAAATCGGCATCCGCGCCCACCGACGGTAACTGCAGAACCGTCGCCATGGCGCGGCAGAGCAGCGCCTCGGCCGGGGTGGCGGGAACCGCGCCACCGGTCTCCGCCGCCGGGGCTGGCAGACGGGCGCGGTCCACCTTGCCGTTGACGGTCAGCGGGAAGGCGTCCAGCACCACCAGCGCCGAGGGCACCATGTAGTCGGGCAGCCGCTCGCGCAATCCATGCAGCAGGTCACGGGACGTCCGATCCGCCCCTTCGGCGAGGGTGCAGTAGGCGATCAGCCGGTGGCTGCCGTTCACCGCCTCCGCCACCACCAGCGCGCCGGACACGCCGGGCAGGCGGTGCAGGGCAGCCTCCACCTCCGGGATCTCGATGCGGTAGCCGCGGACCTTGATCTGGTGGTCGGCGCGCCCGATGAAGTCGATCTGCCCGTCGTCGGTCCAGCGCACCAGATCGCCGGTCCGGTAAAGACGTCCGCCCGATCCGAAGGGATCGGCGACGAAGCGCTGGGCGGTCAGCCCCGGACGGCCCACATAGCCCGCGGCCAGACCGGCGCCGCCGATGTAGAGCTCCCCCACCGTGCCCACCGGCACCGGGCGCAGCCGGGTGTCCAGCACATGGACCCGCGCATTGCCGACCGGGCGCCCGACCACCGGTCGCTCCGCCACCGTGACGGACGCGCGCAGCGTGTCCACCGTGTTCTCGGTCGGGCCGTAGAGGTTGACCGCCATCAGGCCGGCATGGCCGCGGAGGTCCGTCCACAGGGCGGGGGAGGCCGCCTCGCCGCCGATCAGGATCAGCGTCGGCTGGTGGTGCCCCGGCTCCATCAGGCCGCAGGCGAGCATCTGCGCGCAGAACGAGGGCGGCAGGTCCATGGCGTCGATGCGCCGGCCCCGCACCTCCTGCACCAACGCGTGGGCGTCGCGCCGCATCTCCTCGTCGAAGACGTGAAGCTCCTGCCCCAGCAGCATCCAGAAGATTTGCAGCCAGGAGGAATCGAAGGCGAAGGAGTGGGTGTGCGCGGCCCTCAAGGCACGCGCGCCGTGGCGGCGCCGGACGGCCTCCAGCGCCGGCCCGTAGACTGTTGCCGTGTGGGACAGCAGCAGGTTCAGCAGCGCGCCGTGGGTGTTCATCACCCCTTTCGGGCGCCCGGTGGAGCCGGAAGTGAAGATGATGGTGGCGACGTGGGCCGGCGTCAGGTGCGCCTTGCGTTCCGCCGCCGCGACGGGTCCACCGGGCAGGGCGGCGCAGACGGCCGGCAGGTCGGCGTCGTCCAGGCACAGCGCCTCCAGCCCGGCGGGCAGCCGCCCGGCCACCGTGGTCCAGGTCAGCGCGCAGCGCGGACCGGCGTCCTCGCACATCATCGCCAGCCGTTCGCTGGGATAGTCGAGGTCCAGCGGCAGATGGGTGGCGCCGCTCGCCAGAACCGCCAGCATGGCAACCACCGCGTCGGCGGAGCGCGGCACCGCCACCGCCACCACGTCGCCGGGGCCGACGCCGCGCGCGATCAGCAACCGGGCCAGCCGCGACACCGCCCCCGACAGCTCCGCGAAGGTGATGCGGGTGTCGCCGAACACCAGCGCCGTGGCCTCCGGCGTCTCGGCGGACTGGCGGTCCAGGACCTCCACCAGGGTCGCCGGGCGCTCCGGCGCGGCGAAGACGGGACCACTGGACCAAGCGGCGATGGCCGCTTCCTCGTCGGCGTCCATCACCGACAGGCCGTCCAGCGGAGCGCCGGCCGCCGCGGCATCGAGCAGCCGGGCCAAGCGCCGGGCGTGGCGGGCCAGTTCGGCGGCGTCGTAGCGCGTGCGGTCGGCGCGCAGCTCCAGCGCGATGCCACCGCCGCGGGTCATCAGGCCGAACTCGAAGTCGTCCACCGGACCCGTCGCCAGATGGTGGGTGATCGCCTCCACACCCGCGAAGTCGAGGTCGTAATCGAACAGGCGGTAATTGACCACCGGGCCGTAGAGCGCCTTTCCCGACCCGACCTGACCCAGATCGCGGGGGATGCGCTCCGCGTCGTAGCGCTGGTGCCGGCGCGCCTCCCGCAGCGCGGCCCGCACCCGTCCGGCGGCCTCGGCCAGCGTGCCGGCCCCGGTCAGGTCGATGCGCACCGGCAGCACGTTGACCACCGGAGCCACGGAATGGACGGCGGCGGAGCCCATGCGCCGCATGAAGGGCACGCCCACCACCGGGCGGGGATCGCCGGACAGCCGGTACAGATAGATGGCGATGCCGGCCATCGCCAGATCGGCGACCGACACGCCGCACGTCTCCGCCAGCGTGCCAAGCGCGCGGGCCAGCGGGTCGGGCAGGGCGGCGGTGTGGGCCACCACCTCCGACGTGGCCTGCTGTTCGGCCGGCTTGGTGCCCCGGACCGAGAGGGTCAGCGGCGCCGGAAAATCCTGGCACAGCCCGCTCCAATAGGCGCGGTCGCGAGGCAGCGCGTCGGATTCGAGATACGCCGCTTCCTCCTCCGCCACCGCGGCGACGGAGACGAAGGGGCAAGGGGCCGGCGCCCGCCCCTGCCTGGATGCGCCGTACAAATCCGCGATGCGGCGAGTCAGCGCGTTGAAGCTGTAACCGTCCAGCATGATGTGGTGATAGCGCTGGTACCAGATCCAGCGGGGCGCCCCGTCCGCCCCGGTGACGTCGAACAGGATCTGGCGGCACAGCGGGCGCTCGCCGTCGGCGGGCAGGTCGCCGGCCAGATCGTCGGCCATGACGGCGCGCGCCGCAGCCTCTGGGTCGGCTGCGGTGGTCAGGTCCAGACGCTCCGGCTCGGCCACCGCATCGCCGCCCAGAATCTGGACGACGCGGCCGTCCCGCTCGGCGAAGCGCGCGGTCACCGTGTCGGCCTCTGCCAGCCCGTCTTGGATGGCCTGGGACAGGCGCGCGGCGTCGATGGCGCCGTTCAGCTCGATGGCATGGGCGATGACATAGGCGTTCTTCCGGGCCGCGACCTGATCCGCCAGCCAGATGCCCAGTTGCGTGCCCAGCAGGGGGATGATGCGCATGGCCCTGTCCTCATAAGTGCTTTGAAAAGCCGTCAGGCGGCGGCGGGGGTGAGGTCGGTCCAGGCGGCCTCGATATGGTCGAGGCAGGCGGCGCGCCCGGCGGGGCCGAAGACGGCGGTCCAGCCCTCCGGCACCGCGGCGAAGCACGGCCACAGGCTGAACTGGCCGGCGTCGTTCGCCAGCGCCAGGAAGTCGTGACTCTCGTCGTCGAAGGGGTTCACATACTGGTCGTTGGTCATCGGGTACGTCCCTGAAATGAAAAGGCTAGCGCCCCAGCGTCGCCCCGCCGTCCACCAGCAGATCGGCCAGCGTGATGTGGCCGGCGGCGGGCGAGGCGAGGAAGACCACCGTCTCCGCCACGTCGCGCGGCGTGGCGAGCTTGCCGAGCGGGATGCCAAGCTTGTGCTGGCCGGGATTGCCCTGGATGGTCTGCGCCGCGCCGTCCGGCCCGCTCCACAGCGCGCGCTGCATGGGCGTGTCGGTGGAACCGGGGGAGACGACGTTGCAGCGCACGCCGTAGGGCGCCAGTTCCAGCCCCACCGTCATGGTCAGGCTGGTCAGCGCGGCCTTCGACGCGCCGTAGGCGGCCATGCCGATCCGCGGCACATGGGCGGCGTTGGACGACACGCTGACGATGGCGCCGCCGTTCCCGCCGCTTTTGAAGGCCGGGATCACCGCCCGCATCATGTGGAAGGGACCGGCCACGTTGACGGCGAAGCTGTCGCGCCAATCGGCGTCGGTCGTCGCCTCCACCGGTCCCATGCGCAGAATGCCGGCGACGTTGGCCAGGACGTCGATCCGCGTGCCCTCGGCGAACAAGGCCTCGCAGGCTCCGGCCACCGCGTCGGCGTCGGCGATGTCCAGCGTCACGGCGCGGTAGGGCCGCTCGCCGCTGTCGTGCCAATGGCGGTCGAAGGCGACGACGGTGGCGCCGCGGGCGTGGAACAGGTCGGCCACGGCCCGCCCGATGCCTTGCCCGGCGCCGGTCACCCAGGCGGTCCGGCCCGCGAAGTCCGTCATGCCGCCACGCGCCCGGACGCGGCCAGCCGGGGCTCGATCAGCGCCCACCAGCCGTTGATGCTCGGCTGCGCGGCCAGTTCGGCGAAGCCGATCTCGACGCCCGCTGCCTTCCAGCGGTCCACCACCTGCATCACCGCGATGGAGTCGAGGCCGAAATCCATCAGGTTGTCGTCGTCCCCCGGCACCTCGTCGAGCGAGGCGAGCAGAATGCGCCGCAGCCCGTCCTTGCTCAGCACCGCCGCGGGGGCGGCCAGCAGGCTGTCGGAATGGATCGTCCGCCCGGCGTTGCGCGCGACGTAGCGCAGCGCCATCATGTGATCCTCGCGCGAAAAGTCGGCGATGGCGTCGGCGACCAGGAAGGGCTTGATGCCGCGCATGAAGGCGTCCAGCGCCGTCTGCATCACGCCGATGTGCGCGTAGATCCCGCCGATCAGGAGCTGGTCGCGCCCGGCCTCCGCCATCATCTCGGCCAGCGGGGCGCGGAAGAAGGCGCTGTAGCGCCATTTGGTCAGCACCCGGTCGTCGGCGTCCGGAGCCAGCGGGGCGACGATGCCGGCGAGGTCCGGCTTGGCCGTCAGGCCCGGCCCCCACAGGTCGTTCAGCAGGCCGCGGTCGGCGTCGGTCTGCACCGGCGGCTGGGCCGTGTAGACGACCGGCACGCCCAGCGCCTTCAGATGGCGCTTCAGCCGGACGATCCGGTCGATGCAACCGACGATGGCCGGGTTTGCCGCACCGTAGAAGCCGACGAAATAGTCCTGCATGTCGTGGATCAGCAGGACCGCGCGGGCGGGGTCGACGCTCCAGGACAGCTTGTCCTGCGGCAGCTCCGCCGCGGTGGGCAGGGCGTAGGGAGCGATGGATCGGATGGTCATGATGCGGTCGTTTCCATGAGAGCGTTGTCTTGGCGCGCCCGCTCGCGCAGGGTCTGCTTGTCGACCTTGCCGACGGCGGTCTTGGGCAGGTCCGGGACGAAGACGAAGCGGTCGGGCAGCTTGAAGTCGGCCAGCCCCTGGCCGCGCAGGAAGCGGCGCAGCTCCGACGGTTTGGTGCCGGGCGGGGCGATCACGAAGGCGCAGGACCGCTCGCCCATCAGCGCGTCGGGCATGGCGACGACGGCGGCATGGCCCACCGCGGGGTGGGCGGCCAGCAGGTCCTCGACCTCCTGCGCGTCGATCTTCTCGCCGCCGCGGTTGATCTGGTCCTTGTTGCGCCCGCAGACGACGAGGTTGCCGCCCGGCGCCAGGCTGACCAGATCGCCGCTGCAATAGAAGCCCTCGGCGTCGAAGACGCGGGCGTTGTGCGCGTCGGCCTTGTAGTAACCGCGAAAGGTGTAGGGGCCGCGGGTCCACAGCTCCCCCACCGCGCCGGGTGGGACCGGGTGGCCGGCGGCGTCGAGGATGCGGATCTCGTCGTCGGGGCTCATCGGCCGGCCTTGGGTGTTGACCACCGTCCAGGGATCGTCGTCGAGCCGCGTGTAGTTCACCAGCCCCTCCGCCATCCCGAAGACCTGCTGGAGGCGGCAGCCCAGCCCCTCCGGCACCCGCTCGGCGACGGCCGGGCTGAGCTTGGCGCCGCCCACCTGGACGACCTCCAGGCTGGACAGGTCCTCGCCGCCGCCGGCGGCCTCCAGCCAGACCGACAGCATCGGCGGGACCAGCGCCGCCCAGGTGACGCGGTGACGCGCGATCAGCGGGAAGCAGGTCGCCGGGCTGGGATCGCCGGCCATCACCACCGTGCCGCCGGCGTGGAACACGCCGAGCGCGCCGGGCGAGCTGAGCGTGAAGTTGTGCGGCACCGGCAGGGCGCAGAGGAAGCGGCAGGATCCGTCCAGCCCGCAGATCGCGACGCTGCGGCGGACGCTGTAGAGATAGTCGTCGTGGGTGCGCGGGATCAGCTTCGGCGTGCCGGTGCTTCCGCCGGACAGCTGGAAGAAGGCCACGCCGGACGGGTCGGCGGCCAAGTCGGCGGACGGGTCCGGCCCGGCCTCCTCCTCCGCCAGCGCATCGCCGTCGGCCCAGGCGAAGCCGCCGATCCCGTCGTCCGCCGGAGCGCCGAGCAGGAGCAGCCGCTCCGCCCCGACGGTCTGCGTCATCAGGGTGACCAAAGCCTGGTCCGCCGCTGGCAGGACGGCCAGCGCCGGTTCGATCTGGCGCGCGTAGGCGGTCAGCTCATAGACGCCGTGGCTGTTCAGCGCATTGACCGGGACCACCCCGCAGCGCAGCAGGGCGAAGAAGACCAGATAGAACTCCGCGCGGTTGGGCAAGCGGACCAGCGCCGTGTCGCCGGGACGCAGGCCGCGGGCGCGGAAGGCCGCCGCCAGACGGAACGACTGGCTCTGCAGGTCGGCGTAGCGGAACCGGCGCTCCCCGCAGAGAATCGCGGTGCCCTCCGCCGCCGCACCCCGGTGACGGTCGATCACGTCGGTCAGCGGGTCGCCGGTCCAGTAGCCCTTGGCGCGGAAACGTTCCGCGAACGCGGCGGGCCAGGGCGTGAAGGGAATGGTCACGACGCCAGCTCCACCGGAAGGTCGGTGTTGGAGGGCCGGGCGGACGCGACGCCGAACAAGTTCAGCATGGTGGTCAGTTTGGCCGCCGTCTCCTCCCACTCCGCCGCCGGGTCGGACTCCGCGACGACGCCGGCCCCGGCGTAGAGCCGCAGGTGCCGGCCCCGGACCAGCCCGCAGCGGATGGACAGCGCCCATTCGCCGTTGCCCCGGCTGTCCATCCAGCCGACCATGCCGCCGTACCAGTTGCGGGCGTAGCCCTCCAGCCGGTCGATGGCGTCGCGGGCGAGGCCGGTCGGCGTGCCGCAGATCGCCGGCGTGGGGTGCAGCGCGTGGGCGAGCCGCAATGACGACACCGCGGGATCGACCAGTTCACCGGTCAGTTCGGTGGACAGATGCAGCATGGTTGGGGTGCGGATCACGCTGGGCGCGTCCGGCACGGACAAGAGGCTGCAATGGCCGGCGAGCGCCGCGCGCACCGCCTCGACGACGTAGCGGTGTTCCGTCCGGTCCTTCGTGGACGCGAGCAGGGCGGCGGTGCGCTGGCGCTCCACCGCGGCGGACGGGCTGCGCGGGGCGGACCCGGCCAGGGGATTGCTGACCACGGTCCGTCCGGTCTTGCGGATCAGCAGTTCCGGGCTCGCTCCCACCAGGGTCTGTCCGTAGGCGACCGGGGCCGCGAAGACGTAGGCTCCGGGATTCTGCCGCAGCAGGGCGCGCAGCAGGCGGCCCGGCGCGAAGGACTCGCGCGCCTCCACGTCGAGCGGGCGCGACAGAACGACCTTCTTCAACGCGGTGTCGCGGAACAGGTCGATGGCCTGGGCCACCGCCGCCTCGAAGGCGTTGCGCCCCACCGTCTCCTCGATGGCGTTCAGCGCGACGGGGTCGGGGTCGGCGGCCATGCGGCCGGCGTCCTCGTAATCGCAATATTCGGGGATGAACAGGCGGGCGTGCTGGCGTCCGTCGAAGGGGACGGCGCCGACCAGGATGGGATTCTCGACACCCTGGGCCTTGCGGCGGCGGAAGGCGCGGTCCAGCGCCTCCTCCCACCGGCCATCGGCGAAGCTACGGTCGTCGAGGGCCACGTCCAGCCGCTCATCCACGCCGTAGGCTTTCAGGACGCGGCCGCGCGAGGCGAAGGCGAAATCCGGGTCGGAACGGCCGCCGAGCGGCCGCTCCCCGGCGGGCAGGGGTAGAACGTCCATGGAAACACGAGCCTCCACTGTCCATCCGCCAGGGCGGACGACGTTGACATGTTCGGAAAAAGGGCGCGCCGCCATCGGTCCGTGTGGGCGCGGGAATCACCACCGGCGTTCTGCCGGGGCCGTGAGCGGCGTCCGCATACAAAGAAATGCGAATAATTCTCATTCGCAATATAGGGGTATGTCCGATCCCACGCAAGCGCTTTCTGCAACCGACGCGGGATTTTTCGCTCTCGGAATTAATCGCCCGCTTCCGCCACCCTCCGGTCGTGCGTTCTGGCGCCCAAGCGGTCGGACAGGCGGAAGACCAGGGACAGCACGACGGGCAGGACCGTCACCGTCACCAGACTGGAGATCAGCAGGCCGCACAGCACGACCAGCCCCAGCCCGCGGTACAGCTCCGTCCCGGCGCTGGACACCGCCACCATCGGGATCAGGCCGGCGATGGTCGTCACCGTGGTGATCAGGATGGGGCGCAACCGGCTCTGCAAGGCGTCGGCGATGGCCTCCGCCCCGGACATGCCGTGCGTCCGTCGGTTCACGGCGGCCTGTTCGACGATCAGGATGGGGTTGTTCACCACCGTCCCGACCAGCACCAGGAAGCCCATCATGGTCAGAACGTCGAAGGGCTGCGGCGGGCCGAAGCCTCCGGGCAGGCCGGCGACGAGGTTGTAGAGCCACAACCCGACCAGCCCGCCGCCGATCCCCGTGGGCACCACCGCCATGATGATCAGCGGATAGCCCCAGTGCGAGAAGACGGCGACCAGAACCAGATAGGTGATGGCGAGCGCCAGCAGGAACCCGCCGGTCAGGGCGGAGCGCAGCTCGTCCAGCGATCCGCCGGCCCCGGTGATGCGGGTGCTCATCCCGTCGGGAATCACGCCCTCGGCGCGCAGCCGGTCCACCAGATCGGTCCGCACCGCGGCGATGCCGGATTCCAGCGCCACCGACCGCGGCGGGATGATGGTCAGGGTGACCGTCCGGAACCCGTCGATCCGCGCGATGCTGGAGGAGCCCACGGTTTCCCTAAGCTCGGCGAGGCTGGACAACGGCACCGGGGCGCCGCGGCCGGTGTGGAGCACCAGATCGGCGAAGCTCTGGCGGTCGCGGCCCAGGCCCCCGGCCACCCGCAGCTGGATGTCCAGCGTCTCGTCGTTCAGCAGATACTCGTCGGCGAAGGCGCCGTCCGAATAGGCGCGCAGCGTGTAGCCAAGCTCGGCCAGCCCGATGCCCATCTCGCCCGCGCGCTCCCAGTTCGGATGCAGTTCCAGGAAGGGCTGCGACATGGCCAGCGTGGGCGGGGAGGGATCGCTGTTGACCTGCCCGTCGGGGAAAAGATCGCCTGCGCGGTCGAGCACCGTCAGCGCCGTGGCGTAGAGCGTGGTCAGGTCGCCGCCGCTCAGCTCCAGCCGGATGGCGCGGGCGCCGCCGCTGTTGCCGGAGAAGATCGACCCGCGCGCGGCGAAGCCGCGCATGCCGGGAATCGCCCGCATCCGCTTGGTGACGTTGGCGATCAGCGCGTCGGTGTCGGCGGGGTCCAGCGGCTCCGTCACGAAGCGGATGAAGCCGGGCCGGATGAAGCTCAGATTGACGCGCAGCGGCGGGATGCCGGTCTCGGCGTCGGTGTCCGAAGCGCCCACCTGACGGCTCAGCAGCGGGTCGATCTGCCGCCAGACCTCCTGCATCGAGTCCATGCTGTAGCCGGGCGGGGCGGACATGAAGCTGAAGACGGTGGCCTCCTCGCCCTCCGGCAGATATTCGGCGGGCGGCACCATGGTGAGCATGACGGCGATCATGGCCGCGGCGGAGGCGGCGAGGATCGCCAGCTCCCGCCGGGCGCTGCGCAGCATCCAGCGCACCGCGACGCCCAGAGCGCCCTCCCTGGCCGGCCCGTGCGAGGGGGCGGCGGACGCCACCGACCAGCGCCCGGCGACGACGGGGACCAGGACCAGGGCGGCGAACATCGACATGACGACGGCGCCGGTGATGGCGATGGCGATGTCGGAATAGAGCTGCCCGGCCTCCGCCGTGATGAACAGCACCGGCAGGAAGACCAGGACGGTGGTCAGGGTGGAGGACAGGATCGCCGGCCACACCTCGGCGATGCCGTCCTCGGTCGCGGCGGCCTTCGACTTGCCCATGCGCAGATGGCGGGCGATGGCGTCCAGCGCGACCACGCTGTTGTCCAGCGTCATGCCGATGGCGAAGGCGACGCCGGACAGCGAGATCACGTTGATGCTGCGCCCGGCGGCGGCCAGGACCAGCAGGGTCGCCAGCGTGCAGACCGGCATGCTCGCCGCCGCCGCCGCGGTTGCCGGGATGGAGCGCAGGAACAGCAGGAGCACCACCGCGGCCAGGACGCTGCCGGCGATCAGGTTGCTCAGCACATTGTCGATGGACCGCTCCATGTAGCGCACG
Organism: Azospirillum brasilense; assembly: GCF_007827815.1. Taxonomy (GTDB): domain Bacteria; phylum Pseudomonadota; class Alphaproteobacteria; order Azospirillales; family Azospirillaceae; genus Azospirillum; species Azospirillum brasilense_C. The sequence continues at coordinate 128,741 of NZ_VITH01000003.1, read as the reverse complement.
TCCTCCGACAGCAGCCGCATGGACAGACCGCGCTCCTTCAGGGCGTGGCGATTCAACTCCTCCACCGCTTCGGTCACCGCTTCCTTGACGGCGATGACGTTGGCGCCGGCCCGCTTGCCGATGGTGACGAGCAGGGTGGGGCGCCCGTCGGCGAAGGCGACGCTGCGCGCCTCCTGGGTCGCCATGGTCACCGAGCCGACGTCGCGCAGGCGGATGGCCGTGCCGTTCTCGCGCGCGACGATCAGGTCGGCCAGATCCTCCAGGTCGGCGAAGCGCCCGATGGTGCGCAGGAAATAGCGGCGCTTGCCGAAGTCGCGGTCGCCGCCGGAGACGTCGCGGTTGCGCGCCCGCACGGCGTCGCGCACTGTCCCCACATTCAGGTTGCGGGCGGAGAGTTTCAGCGGGTCGAGCAGGATGTGGATTTCCTGCGCCGCTCCGCCGATCACCTCGGCCTTCGCCACGCCGGCCACACGCTCCAGCCGCGGGCGCAGGACGTTCTCGATCCAGTTGGTCTCGCGCTGGATGGATTCTGCCTCGGTGGAGCCGTCCAGCCGCTCGACGCCGAAGAACAGGAAGGGCTCGGCCGTCGCGGATTCGGCGACGATGCGCGGGCGGTCCACCGTTTCCGGATAGTCGGTGACCTGGGACAGCGCGTTGTCGATGTGGATCAGCGCCTCGTCGACGGAGGTGCCGGAGGGGAACTCCAACTCCACCTGACCGCCGCCGAACTCGGCGCTGGAGGACAGGCGGACGAGGCCGGGGATGGCGCGCAGGTATTTCTCCTGCTCGATCAGGATTTCCTGTTCGACGTCCTGCGGGGTGGCGCCGGGCCAGTTGGTTTCCACCATGATCCGGCGCGGGCTGATGTCGGGGATCATCTGCACCGGAATGCGGAAGACCGACACCGCGCCCAGCAGGCACAGGATCAGGACCGACACCAAGGCGGCCAGCGGGTTGCGCAGGATCAGGCGGGTCATCGCGACTCCGGGTAGGATACTTGCGTTTTTTTCCCTCTCCCCTCTGGGGAGAGGGTTAGGGTGAGGGGGATGCGCTTGTGCCGGACGTTCCGCCGAGCGCAACCCCCTCACCGCCCGCTTCGCGGGCACCCTCTCCCCGGAGGGGAGAGGGCTGAACTCCTCACCCCACCATGTCCGGGACCACCGGCTGCTCGGGGCGCAGGCCCTCGTTGCCCTGGACGACCACCAGATCGTCGGGGCGAAGCTCGGGGCTGAGAACCTCCACATGGTCGCCGGAATGGCGGCCCGTGCGCACCGCCACCGGGCGGGCCACCGCCCCGTCGTCACCACGCTGCACCACCCAGACGCGGGCGCTGCCGTCGGGATGACGCTGCACCGCGTCCGCCGGAACCTGGAGCGCGATCTCCGCCGTTCCCGGCGCCGGGCCGAGCGCAACGCCGACGCGCGCCGACATGCCGGGCATCAGCCGCCCCTCGGGGTTGGGAAGCGCGATATGAACGCGGAAGCTGCGGCTGACCGGATCGGCGGCGGGCACCACCCGCTCGACCGTCGCGGCGATGCCGACTCCGTCCGGCGCGTCGGCGACCAGAACGGTGACCGGCGTGCCGGCGGCGATGCGCCCGTGCTGGCGCTCCGGCACATCGACGACGACGCGCAACGGGTCGGTGGCGGCGAGCTGAAGCACCGAGCCGCCGGACCCCACCCATTGCCCGCGTTCGGTGCGCCGTTCGGTGACCACCCCGGCGAAGGGTGCGGTCAGCCCGTGACGCGCCACCTGCTCCCGCTGGATGGCGACGGCGGCGCGGAGCTGGCGGACCTTGGCCTCTTCGATGGCGGCCTGGGCGAGCTGCGTGCGGTAGCGGGACTGCGAGACGCTCTGCACGCCGGCCAGCGCCTCGGCCTCGCGGGCCAGCCGCAGGGCGTCGCGCTGCAGGTGCTCGGCCTCGGCCAGGGAATGCTCCAGCCGCTCCAGTTCCAGCCGGGCGACGGTGTCGTCCAGCCGCAGCAGGGGTTGCCCGGCCTCAACCCGGTCGCCGGCCTCGACCAGCAGGTCGTCCACCCGGCCTTCGACCTGGGCGGACAGGGCGCTGCTCTGCGGCGACACCAGCGTGCCGGGCAGATGCAGCGTCTGGCGGACGGGGGCGGCGACCACTGCCGTCACCTTCACCCGCGTCTGGGCGGTGGCGGGATAGGCAGCGGCGAGCAAGGCAGCGGTCAGCAGGATCGGCATGGCGCGGGTCATCATCCGGTTCCCCATCATCCGGTTCCTTCCAGGGCGGGATCGCTCATCGGCGCTCCGCGCATTGTGGTGGCGGTGGCGGTCACGGCGGCGGCGAGCGCCAACGCGCCCAGGCCCAGCGCCAGGATTCCCACGGCGGGGCTCAGCAGCGTCGCCAGCAGGCCCATGCCGATGGTGCCGGCGCTGTCGCCGAAGACGTCCTGCGCGGTCCACAGGCTGTTGACGCGGCCCAGCAGCCGGTCGGGCGTGTGGCCCTGGACCATGCTGTATTCCAGAAGCGAGGCGATGGAGGTGGCGTAGCCGAACAGCACCAGCACGGGCAGCGCCACATACAGGCTTCCGGCCGCCCCGATCAGGGCGACGCAGGCGAAGGCGCCCATGCAGGCGCCGCCCATCACCAGTCCCGGACGCTCCAGCCGCGCGGCCCAGCCGCTGAGCGCGGCGCCCAGCGTCGCCCCGATGGGAACGGCGCTGTACATCAGCCCGGTTTCGAAAGCGCCTCCGCCGAACACCTCCTCGACCAGAGCGGGGAAGAGGATGCGGATGGAGGTGGCGACCGTGGTCAGGCAACCGAGAGCGACCACGCTCAAAATCACCTTGTGGCCGGCGAGGAAGGCGAAGGCCTGTGCCATGGCGCGCAGCGGATTCTCCCCGACCTCGCCCTGCGGCATCATCCGGGGCAGGCCGAGCAGCGTCAGAACGGTCAGCCCGGTGCCCAGCGCGGTGAGGAAATAGACCCAGCCGACGCCCAGCCCGGCGATCAGCAGGCCGCCCAGCGCCGGCGACAGGATGGTGGCGACGCGCATCGACAGCATGCCCAGCGCGCGGGCCTGCACCAGATTGGCGCGCCCGACGAGATGCGGCATCGCCGCCAGCAGCGCGTTGACGCCGATGGCTCCGAAGAAGCCATCCCAGAAGGACAGGGCGTAGATCGCCGGAAGGGACGGGGAGGGCAGCGCCGCGTTGGCCGCCAGCCCGAGGAAGCCCAGGCCGCAGACGCTGCGGGCGAAGAGGATCAGCCGGCGGCGGTCCATCCGGTCGGCCAGCACGCCGCCCAGCAGCAGCCCCAGGAACATGCCCGTGCCGTCGCAGGCGGCGGCGATCCCGACCTGAAGGCTCGACCCGGTGAGGGCGTAGACCTGGAGCGGCACCGCCACCGCCAGCAGGCCGAGCGCCATCAGCGAAATCGTCCGGGCGATCAGCACGCGGCGGAAATCGGGGTTGGTCTTCAGGAGGCTGACATCGACGAAAAGGTTCGACAGGGTCATAGAGCGGGCCTTTCCGGCACCGGCGCCCGCGGCAACGGGACCGAAGGCGTCTTTGATAAGCGGGCGCGCCCGCCCCTGGCGCAAGCCGGGGACGGGCGGCGGCGGATCAGAAGCGGTAGTTGGCGGAGACGTAGTAGTTGCGCCCCACCTCCACCGACGTGAAGTTGACGTTCTTCTCGCTGAGGATGACGTCGGTGATGTTCTTGACGCCGGCCCCGACGGTCAGCGCCTCGGTGACGTCGGCGCTGACGCCCCAGTTCAGCAGGGTATAGCCGGGCATCTTGCTGGTGCCCTGCAACTGCGGGCCGGTGTAGCTGGTCGACACCGACGTGCTGAAATTGTCCAGCGCCTGCCACGTCAGGGAGGCGTTGATCTTGTGGCGCGGACGGTAGTCCAACTCCGCACCGTTGCTCTGCTCGGTGTAGAGGTAGGTGTAGTTGCCCGACAGCAGCAGCTTCGGAGTCAGGCTGACGGAGCCGGTCACCTCGACGCCCGAGATGTCGACGTTGTTGATGTTGCTCCAATTGCGGGAGGGCGGCGGCCCGGCGTTGTAGACCGCCTGGATCATGTCCTTGACCTTGTTGTGGAACAGCACGACGCTGCCGTCCCAGCGGTCATAGCGGGTTTCCAGGCCGATCTCGTAGTTGGTGCTGGTCTCCGGCTCGAGGTCCGGGTTGCCCGACAGGAAGCAGCGGCCGCCGCAGCTCACGATCCGGTATTCGCGGCTGAGCTGGTAGGCGTCCGGCGCCTTGTAGCCCTGGCTGACGCCGGCCTTCAGCGACAGCGCGTCGGTCAGCGCGTAGACGACGTTGGCGCGGCTGGTGAACTCGCCGCCGAAGATCTCGTGGTGGTCGTAGCGGGTGCCGACCGTCAGGGTCAGCCCGTCGATCAGCCCGATCTGGTCCTGGAGGTAGACCGCCTTCTGCCCGATCTCCGACTTGCCGGACTGCAGGAAGGTGTTGGGGTCCTCCACCGTCTGCTTGCGGTATTCCGCGCCCGCCGTCAGCCGGTTGAAGCCGAGCCGGAAGTTGGAGCGGCCGTGCAGGAACAGGTTCTTCTCCTTCAGGTGCCGCTGCTGCGGCGCGTTGAAGGACGAGTTGAAGTCGTCGATGCGGCCGTCTTCGTAGTTGGCCTCCACCAGCGTGTCGCCCCAGCCCCAGTTGCCGCGGTGGGCGGCGCCGAAGGTGTTGCGGACGATCTCCTGCTTCTGGGAGGAGAGCCAGCGGTCGTAATAGCCGCGGGGCCGGTTGTCGCGGTTCAGGCCGTAGTTGGCCTCCAGCGTCTGGTTCTCCGTCACGTCGAAGGCCAGCGTGGTCAGCAGGTTCGCCAGGTTCTTCTTTTCCAGGACCGGAACGACGCCGTTATAGCGGGAATCGTCGTACCAGGCCTGCCGGTTGAAGTATTCGGCGGAGACCGAGGCCGAGACCTTGTCCACGATCGGGCCGGCGGCGTAGAGGCCGGTGCGGTACTGGGTGCCGCCGCGGCCCGGCTCGACGACGCGGTAGTCGCCGTTGATCTCGCCCGACCACTTGTCGGTCGGCTTCTTGGTGATGATGTTGACCACGCCGCCGATGGCGTCCGATCCGTAGAGCGACGACAACGGGCCGCGCACGACCTCCACCCGCTCGATGGCCGACATCGGGATCGAGTGGTAATCGAAGTCGCCGCCGCGCCACAGCGCGTCGGAGGTGGACACCCGGCGCCCGTTCACCAGCACCAGCGAATAGTTGGCGCCCATGCCGCGGATCACCACCTCGTCACGGCCGGTGGCGTCGGTGCGGTCGTTCACGCCCACCGAGCGGCTCAGGATCTCCGGCAGGCCGGAGGAGGCGACGCCCTCCTTCTTCAAATCCTCCGAGGTGATGACGGTGGTGAAGGCGGGGGCGGTCAGCGTGCTTTGCGGCGTGCCGGTCGCGGTGACCGTCACCGGCCCCAAAGTCTGGACCCCGGCGGTCGTCCCCTCCGTGGCGGCCTGCTGGGCCAGCGCCGGCGTTCCCCCCGCCAGCGCGGCCGCCAGAGCCGCACCCACCATGGTTGCGGATTTCATCGACGTCACGGAACGGCCCGCCGCCGCTCCTTCCTCTGCACACGCCCCCGATGTGCGACTGGTCATGCTCATATCCCCTGATTAGGCAAATCAGTAATTGATAATGAGATTCATTCTCAATTACGCCTTTCGATTGTTAGGGCATATCCCTTCTCGCTGCAAGGGCTATGACTCGGCGGGGTTGTTTTTCGGGCGGGGCGCCTCCCACCCCAGCGGGCAGGCCGTCGGCGGGGAATCACTCCGCCGGGTGGGCCAGCGGCTGGATGCCCATCGCAGAGCCTTGGTGCTCAACCGGGGCGGCCCAGACGCTGTCCCGTGAGCCGGTCAGGGCGCGCCGTTCCGCGCTGCGGGCCATCGCGGCGAAGACCAGCGCACCGGCCAGCGCCACCAGATCGACTCCGATCAGCCCATCCGACAGCCATAGGCCCGGCAGGACGAGCCCGAGCAGCGAGGTCGCCGGGATGGCGGCGCTGGCCGCGGCGCTGGCCCACAGAAGCTCCGCCCCCGCGCGCGACGCCCCACGCAGGAAGGCCCAGGCGCAGGCGCCCAGGAAGGTTGCGTAATAGATGCCCCAATGCCAGGCGTGCAGGTCGTCCACCAGCCCGCTCAGCCACTTCCCGGCGGCGATGGTCAGCGACAGGCCGATCACGCAGCCCAGGCAGACCCCGACCGTCCCGGCGGCCAGCAGGCGGGTGGCGCGGCTCTGCTCGACCGGGCCCTTCGCCTGCCGCTCCGTCCGCCGCCGCGATTCGATCCACAGCAGGTTGCCGGTGTAGAACAGCGCCGCCCCGGCCAGCCCGAGCAGGAAGTAGGACCAGCGCACAATGCCGCCGCCGAAGCTGCCGAAATGCAGCGCGAAGAAGGCGGAGACGGTGGCCGACCATCCGTTCTGGTGCCCCGGCATGTATTCGGTGTCGATGATCCGACCGTCCACCGCCCCCATCAGCACGAAGCCCTCCCGTCGCACGAGGTAGCGCGGATCATGGCCCCAGACGCGCACGGTGGCGGCCCCCGTGCCGGCGTCGTGATACTCCAGGCTGACCGGCCGGAAACCGGGGGCGAGACTGTGGACGCGCGTCAGGAACTCCTTCGGCGGCAGCATGCCCGCCGGGCCCATGTCCTTCGACACGGTGCGGAAGGGGCTGCTGGCCGCCGCCACGGCGCGCATCTGCCCGCCATAGACCACGCGGTCCAGCGTGTCGTAGATGTGGTCGTGCAGCCCGAACACCACCGCCGACAGGGCGATGACGAGGTGGAAGGGCAGGCTGATCAACCCCAGCAGGTTGTGGGCGTCCAGCCACATCCGCTTCACGTTCCGGGTGACGCGCAGGATCAGGAAATCCTTGACCAGCGACGGCAGCAGGATGATGACGCCCGACACCAGGGCCACGACGTAGAGCGCGCTGGCGATGCCGGTCACCGTCGTGCCGATGTCGAGATCGCCGGGAACGCCCGCGGTGCGGTGCAGGAAATCCACCAGAAGCCCGATGCCGGACGGGTTGAGCTGCTCCACCGTCACGCTGCCGTCCGGCGCCAGGGTGGCGGCCCAGGGGGCGGGATCGAAGCGTTCCTCCGTCCAGGTCAGGCGCAGCGGCGCCTCCCCGGCCAGCGCCGGTTCCACCGCCAGGGTGAAGTCCCGCACCTCCGGCCGCAAGGCGCGCGTGGCGGCGACCAGATCCTCCGCCCGGTCGAGCGTTGCCGGCGTCACCGCCGCCGGCGGTGTGATCCAGCGTTCCAGCGGTTCCTTGAACATGGTGAGGGCGCCGGCATAGAAGCAGACGAACAGGATCAGCCCGGTCAGGATGCCGGTCCAGGTGTGGACCTGTCGGTAGAGGCGCACGACGTCGGTGCGGATGGCCATGGCTCGGCTCGCGGCTGTGAGGGCGGGAGAGGGGGCGGAGAGTCAGTTCAGCAGCGGGCTGCGCGCGGCGAGCAGCGCCGTGTGGGCCAGGACGGTGGCGCCGCCCAGCCACAGCCAGGCCTGACGCCCGCTGCGGAACAGGAAGCAGAGGCTGACCACCCCCAGCCAGATCGGAACGACGAGCCACATGACGAATTGCAGCTTGTTCACCGCCGCCGGCCCGCCGGGGCCGATCCAGGCGAACAGCCCCGACAGGGCTATGGCGAGCGCGAATCCCAGGACCACCCCGGCCACACTCTTGCTCCACCAGTCAGCGCGGATCGGGGCCTGCGGGTTGCGGGTGGAGGAGGTGTCGGTCATCGCTCAGCCCTCCCGGCGCGCGAGCACGGCTCCGCGGGCGGCAGCGGCGAAGGGCAGGATGGTGAGGAGCAGCATCGCGACGGTGAGGCTGGTGAACAGCGCGGTCACCGGATGCATCGCCACCGACCACAGCAGCCACCCTTCCAGCAGAGCGAGCGCTCCAATCATGCGGCTGCGCCGGCCGGCCAGCGGATGGCTCAGCCATTGCTGGCGCGGAGCCGAAAGGTAGAACCCGACGATTCCGACCACGGTCGCAGCCAAAGCCAGCGCGTGCAGGACGGTTTCCGCTATCGATGCGTTTCCAATCATGGGGCGCCAATCCGATTTGGTTGATGATATCAGTTTTTGCCAATCTGGAATTGAAGTTGCAAGTGATTCCTAATTGCATTATTCGGTCGTGCCACGAGAATGCCGTCTCGTTTGGGAGACGGCTCACAATCCGGCAGCGGTGCGGGGTGATGGAGCGATGGCGCGCAGCAGGCGGCGCCGAAAAGACCGCCGCGGATTCGCGGCCGTTCCTAAACTGTCCGGGTGACCTTGCGCAGATGGCGGGGGCGGTCGGGGTCGAAGCCGCGCGCCAGCGCCAGCCGGGCCATGAAGGGGTAGAAGGCCTGGATCGCCGCGATGGGGTCCAGCACCGGGTGCAGCGGCGGCGGCAGGGCCAAGGGCGTGTCGGCCAGGGCGAGCGCCCGCTCATCGGCGGAGGCGACCAGCAGATGGGCGCCGGCCCGCTTCAGCGCGCGGGCGGTGTCCAGCACGCCGTCCAGCGTCTCGTCCCGCACCGCGACCACCAGCACGGGGAAACCCGGCTCGACCAGCGCCATCGGGCCGTGCATCACCTCCGCCGCGCTGAAGGGCTCGGCGTGGGCGGCGGCGGTCTCCTTGAATTTCAGCGCCATTTCCTGCGCGATGGGATAGCTGCGCCCCCGCGCGACGATCAGCAGGCTGGACACCGTCTCCAGCACTGGCTGCGCCGCCGACCAGTCGGCGGCGCCGGCCCGCTCCAGCCAATCGGGCAGCCGGGGAAGGGCGTCGAGAAGCGTCCGGTCATCCGTCCAGAGGGCGGTCAGCCGGGCGATGGCGGCGAGGCTGGCGACGAAGCTCTTGGTCGCGGCGACGCTCAATTCCGGCCCGGCGTGAAGGGGCAGGGGATGAGCGACGCGCTCCGCGAGCGGCGAGTCCCCGGCGTTGACCAGCGCCGCCGTCAGGGCGCCGCCGGCCCGCGCCGCGTCCGCGACGCGCAGCAGGTCGGGGCTCTGGCCCGATTGGGAGATGGCCAGGACGAAGGCGTCCTTCACCCGCAGCACTGCCCCATAGGCCGTGACCACCGAGGGCGCCGCCGAGGCGGTGACCAGCCCCAGCGCCGTCTCGAACAGGTAGCGGGCGTAGCCGGCGGCGTGGTCGCTGCTGCCCCGCGCGATGGTCATCGCGAAGGGCGGCGGCACGGCCCGCAGCCGCTCGGCGAGGGCGGTCACCGCCGCGGTGTCGGAGTTGAGCAGGAGACGCACCGCCGCGGGCGCGGCTGCGGCCTCCTGCATCATCAGGGGAGCGCTGGTCATGGGGCGGCCTCCGTTCCAGGCCGATCATAACACGCCCTCCCCCTCAATCTCACGGTGGGACAACCTTGCGGTGGGGCCGCCTCAGGCGGGGCCGGTCGGGGCCTTCGCCAGGACGGCGGCGTCGGCGGGGTCCATCTCTTCCGCCGGGGTGGGTTCGGCCTGGGTCGGCTTCCAGTTGCGCAGCCGGCTGACCATCGCGCCGGCCTGGGTCTTCCAGCGGTCGGCGTGGGTGCGCATCGACTCGCCGCCCTGGACCAGCAGGCGGCTGGGCAGGGGGCCGGGCGTCTCGAAGGTCCCGATGTGAAGCGTCTCGACCGGATGCTTGCCGGCGAGGCCGCGCTTGAACTGGTAGACGCCGGGGTTGGTCTGGGCGTTCACCCCGTGCAGGTCGTAGCGCAGCCCGCCGTTCGCCTTGATCCACAGCAGCGCCCGCCATTGCAGCAGATAGGCGGCGTTGACCCGCAACCCGGCCTCCAGCGTGGCGGAGTTCTGCATCTGGCCGGTGGTGCCGAACAGCGACACGACGACCCCGGCCACCGGCCGCCCCTCATGCATGGCGAGGAAGGCGCGCATCTTGCGCCGCGGCGGCAGCGCCTCGTTGATGCGGGTGAAGGTGCGGCTGTCATAGGCCTTGAAGCCCTTGCGGCGCTGCGTCTCGACGAAGATGTCGTCGATGGTCTCGAGCAGTTCGGCGTGGGAACCCTCGACGACTTCGATGCCCATCCGCTCGGCCTTGTTCAGGCCGCGCCGCCAGTGGTGGGACAGGTTGGAGCGCAGACCCGCCTCGTCGGCGTTCAGGTCGGTGATGAAGGTGCGGTAGGGGGCCTTCTCCTCCCGGAACCGCATCCCCAGCGCGGCCAGGGCCTCCGTCACCGCCGCGCCGTCCGCCTGCGAGACATGGGGCAGAAGGCGCAGCAGCAGGCCCCGCCGGTCCGTGTATTCCGCCTTCAGCGCGTGCAGGGCGGTCATCAGGGCGGCGTGGTCCGGCTCCTGGCCGCGCGGGTGCCACATCGGCCCCCACATGACCAGCGCCAGGCCGCCGATGCCCGGCACGCGGCGCAGCAGGACCTGCACCGCGGCCACCGGGCGTCCGTCGCGCCGCACGACCAGGTGGCTCAGCTCCCGCCCGGCGTGGGCGATGCGGCCATAATCCCAGGTTTGGAAGATGTTGGCGTCGTCGAAGGAATCGAGGATGGCGTACCAGCCGCTTCGATCGACCCGGTCGATCTCGATGGAGGACGCGGGGCACAGGACATCGCCACCAAGCGCGTCGGTGTACATTCAGGATTCTCCCCTGGAATTCACGGCGATCGTTTTTGTGGAAGCGTTTGGTAACGGTCAGGCGTCTGTTTTCAGACGGTTCCGCCGGAGCGGTAGAAGGTGCTGAAGGCGGGGCGGGCCGAGAAGGCGGCCTGCGGGATGTCGAGCAGGCGGCGCAGCCGGTCGCGCACCGCCGGTTCGAGGATTGCGGCGACCAGCAGGGCGACGGCGATGGACAGGGCACCGCCGGTCACCGCCCCGGCCATGGAGGAGGCCCCGGCCTGAATCGCCAGCGTCTTGGCCGAGCCGCCGATCACCTCGTGCAGCAGGTAGAGCGGGTAGGTGGCCAGCCCGACCACGCGCAGCAGGGACAGCAGGGATTGCGGCAGCGCGGCGATCTCCGCCCGCCAGCGCGCCGAGGCGGCGATGGCGAGAAGCGACACGCCCCAGATCAGCAGCGGGTTCATCCACAGATCGGCGAGGTTCAGCGGGACGGGCGAGCGTTCCACGAACTCCACCGACCGGGCGGTGATCTCCAGCGGGGCGGCGACCAGCGCCAGCAGGGCGGCGGCCATGCCCGACCGGGTCAGCTTGCCGCGCGACCACAGCCACAGGAAGATGCCCAGCGCGAAGAACACGCCGTGGCGCAGCAGCGTCATGTTCAGCATGCCGTACTCGAACTCCAGGAACGGCAGGTGGACGACGCCGAAGACGTGCAGGCTGTAGACGCCGAGATAAGCCGAGCTGGCGGCGGTGAGCGCCAGGGCGAACTGCGGCAGCCGGTGGAAATTGCCGCTGAGCAGCAGCAGGAAGACCGCGCCGTAGAAGGCGATCTCGACCGGCAGCGTCCAATAGGCCGACGCGATGAAGGGGCCGGCGGGCGCCAGCGTGAAGGAGGCGATGAAGCGCCGCGCCAGATCCGGGTCGGGACCGGGCATGAGCACAAGGGCGACGAGGCACAGGATGGTGCAGACCCAGGCCGCCGGGTAGAGGCGCAGCAGGCGCGACCGGATGAAGGCGACCGGGGTGGCGTTGTTGGCCGAATTGGCGATGACGAAGCCCGACACCACGAAGAAGACCTGCACCCCGGCCCAGCCGGACCACATGGCGTCGGCGACCGCGGGGTCGCGCCAGGTCAGGTGGAAGCCGGTGACCAGCAGGGCCGCGGCGAACCGGACCATGTCGATCCCATAGACGTAATCGGCCCCGGACATCCGACGGGCGTGCCCGTCTCCTGGCAGAGTGTGCGTTATCGGCGTTTCAGGCACGATTCCTCCCTTCCTGCATGGGATGCGCCCACGTGCAGGTTCTCGACGTCTGTTGATTCCGGAAGACGAGCGCGATGCGGCCTCAGGACGCAACTTGCGTGCTGCTGCGGAGCATACTCGCTGGTGGGCGCGGATACAGGGGCCCGAACGGATTCAACAGGACATCTGCGGGAGTATACTGTTCAGATGACCGGCCGTTACCGAAGCCATGGCACAAAGGGGAGGTGTGCGGCGCGAACGGTCCATCCGATCCCGGGCGTTTTACTTTGAAGGGATGCTCCGAAGAGCGAATGGCACACGGCCCGCTCCCGGCGTAGCAACCGGGAACGGGCCGTGTGGTTCAACGAGCCGTTTGCTGCCAGTGGCTTACTGGTAGTTCAGGCCGCCGTTGATGTTCAGGGTCGAGCCGGTGACGTAGCCGGCGATCTCCGAGGCGAGGTAGGACACCGCGCCGCCGATCTCGTCCGGACGGCCCAGGCGCTTCATCGGGACGCTGTCGGTGATGGCCTGACGGATGTCCTCGCGGATCGCCATGACCATATCGGTGCCGATGTAGCCCGGCGCGATGGCGTTGACGGTGACGCCCTTGGTCGCCAGCTCGGCGGCCAGCGCCTTGGTGAAGCCGATCACGCCGGCCTTGGCGGCCGAGTAGTTGGTCTGGCCGGCCTGGCCCTTCACGCCGTTCACCGAGGAAATGTTGATGATGCGGCCCCAGCCGCGCTCGGCCATCTTCGGCGACACCTGCTGGGTGACGTTGAACAGGCTGCTCAGGTTGGTGGCGATCACCGCATCCCACTGCGCCTTTTCCATCTTCGCGAAGAACTTGTCGCGGGTGATGCCGGCGTTGTTCACCAGGATGTCCACCGGGCCCAGGTCGGCTTCGATCTTGGCGACCATCGCCTTGCAGCTTTCGAAGTCGGAAACGTCGCCTTCGGCCACGTAGAACTTGAAGCCGAGGGCTTCCTGCTGGCCCAGCCAGGCGGCGGCCGGCTCGAAGTTCGGCAGGCAGTTCGCCGCCACGATGTAACCGTCCTTGGCCAGGGCCTGGCAGATGGCGGTGCCGAGACCGCCCATGGCACCGGTGACGAGCGCGATCTTCTGAGACATTACAATCGCTCCAGTAATAGAAACGGCCAGCTCCTGGTGAGGCAAGCCCGCTGGTGAACCGCAGAAGCAAAGGGGTTGCTTCTTGTTACGGATGCTGTCGTGCCGATGGTCCCTGCGGGGTGCCCATCAACCGCGGCGGCAGGCATAACATAGAACAAGTCCGCCTCCGGGCCAATGCGCTGCAACATCGCAGATGCGAGCGGGTGCGATTTTTCACAGGAATGTCAATAAGAAATGAGTTTTCAGAGCCTTACTGCAACGCACCAAGCGGGGTAGCCAGTCGGATTCGGCTCAAATCCGCAGGATTCGTCCGCCGGCCTTGAGCGCGAGCGGGAACAGCCTGGGCGCCACCGCCCCCAGAAGCCAGGGCCGCAGCTTCGCCAGAGCCGCCGGCGCCGCCAGCAGGACGAGCGTCGCACCGCTGTGCGCCCATTGGCCGGCGGTCATCTGCTCGAACCCGTTGCACAGAAGGACCGCGCCGCTGCACAGCCCGGCCACGGCGGTCACGGCCTCCCCCAGCGCCTGGAGCGCGTCGATCTCCCACAGCGGGTTCGCCGTGGTGACCCGGCCGACCAGCCGGCGCAACTGTGCGGTCAGGTGTGCCGCGGATACGGCGTCGAACCGCCCGCTGTCGACCGCGTCGCGGGGCAGGGCGACCAGGACGTCGCCGTCGGGCTGGATCGACACGCGGACCGGAACGGTGCGCAGGCCGCTCCCGCTGCCGTCGCGCCCGCCCCCGTTGCCGGGCGAGGGCGGGGCCAGCGGCACGCGCAGGCCGATCGTCCGTCCGCCCTGGGCGAAGAACTGAAGAGCCAGGGCGATTCCATGCCCGCGCCGCGGGATCAGCCCGGCCTTGCCCCGGCGCAACCGTCCCGCCAGCTCGGCCAGGGCGTCGCGCCGCCAGGTGAGTCCGTGCGGAAGGTCGCCCAGGAGGCGCCGGCGCAGCGGGCTACCCCGTGTCTCCCACCAGCGTGTTCACGGCTTTTCCGGCGAAACGCCCCAGCGCGTCGATCAGGAAGCTCCAATAGCGGAAGGAGACGTCCACCGCGTCCTTGTGGACGCCGATCATGACGCTGTTGCCGGCGTTGTCCCGCCCCTTCAGCAGGCGGGTGACCACATCGCCGTCGATCTGGATCGTCGACTGCATGACCACCAGCTCGGTCCCCACGTCCCACGCCTTGCGGATGGTCACCACGTCCGCGGTCTTCAGCGCCGGCATGCGGCGGATCTCCTCGTCCATCCCGCGCAGATAGCTGACGGTGTCCAGGCCGCGCCGCCGCAGCACGTCGTTGATCTGGTCGGAGTTGCGCTGGATGCGCATCAGGATCGGCGGCGCGTCCTGGTCGATGGTCGCCGCGGCGGACACCACGTCGGCGCCGGCGCCGGGTTGCCGGGCGGCGTCCAGGGTGCGGTCGGTCATCTCGCGCAACCAGCTCGCCACCTCGCGCAGGTCGTCGAAGACCTTCAGCGTCGTGCCGCGCGCCGGGTCGTTGCCCGGCAGGTCGCGGCTGAAGAAGAAGGGGTCGTAGCGGTCGGGCCGGGCGGCGTCGGACGGCGGGACGAACGGCGCCAGCCCCCAATGGAAGGTTTCCGAGATCCGGCCGGCCCAAGGGGCGAGGATCGCCGTCTCGCGGCTGCCGAAGGTGTCCAGCTGCTCGCACAGGAAGACATAATATTCCTGCGCCAGATCGATCAGGGCGTCTCCCGCCAGCGGCATCTTCTCCGCCGAGATGCCGGTCTTCAGCACGGTGTTGATTTCGAGCGCGAGAAGGTTGCGCGCCAGATCGACGAACTGGGACATCGGCCACCTTGCTGGTTCGGGAAGGGCGTGGGGGCGGGCTGCGGCGGGGGAAGGAACGCCCCCCGCCGGACCGCCGGCGGGTCAGCTCGGGCGGCCTGAGATCTGGACGGCCAGATCGCGGATCGCCTTCAGGTTGGTGCTGACGATGTCGCTGCTCTTGGTCACCTGGGCGAGGTGGAACTCGGTCAGGCTGTGGTAGGCGGTGTTGGTCGCGAAATCGCGGCTGATCAGGTTCTCGATGTCGCCGGTGACCAGATTGACCTGGGTCTGGAACGCCTCGATGGTCGTGCCGGACTTCGGACGGCAGGTGAAGCCCACCTGATTGGGGTCATCCTGCACCACGTCGATGTCGGCGATCGCGGTCACCACCGTCAGCGTGACCAGCCGGTCCAGCTTGTCCGCGATGGTGTTCAGCAGGGAGTTCGCCTTGCCCTGCTCGTTCTGGATGACGGCGGCACCGCTCGGCGGCGGCGCGGATGGAGCCGCGGGCGCCTGGACGGCCGGCAATTGGGCGGTGGAGGCGGTCGGATTGGCGACAGCGGTATCGGACATGGTTGCACCCTTCTGGAGACGGATGGCGGAACACCGCCAAGCATCGCGCAAGAGTCGAATTCTGTCCAATGACCGCTATCGGAGCGGGGGTGTGATAAAAATTCTCCCGTTCAGGTGATTTTTCCTTTGCCCCTCACTCGCGCAGCAGCGCGTCGATGGCGTCGCGCAGATCGCGCAGCTCCCTCCGCTGATCCTCGGCCAGCGCATGGCCCGACGCGCGCAGGCTGTGGATTTTGTCAACGTTGCTGCGGAGCGCCCGTAATGCGGGGGCCGCGGACGGGGTGGCCGGAAGGGCCGCCTTGCGCTCCTGCTTGGCGTTGCGCACGTCCTTGACGGTCAGGCCGTCGCCGGCCCGTTTCCAGAGCGCGAGCTGGATCGCCTCGTCGGGCAGCTCGGCCAGCTCCATGAGGAGGGAGACGGAGACGGCGGGCCGGTCCGGAGCCTCCTCCAGGATGCGGGTGGGCAGGCGCAGGATGCCCAGCAGGCGGGCCACATACTCCTGCGACTTGCCGATCAGGACGGCGGCCTGCTCCTGGGTCAGCCCCTTGTCGCCGATCAGCCTGGCGAGCGTCAAAGCGAGGTCGATGGGGTGCAGGTCGACGCGCTGGGCGTTCTCGATCAGCGCCAGCGCCTGCACATCGTCGGTGTCGATGATCAGCGCCGGGATGGTCTCCCGCTCCAAGGTGCGGAAGGCCCAGTAGCGCCGCTCTCCCGCCACGATCTGGAAGCGGTCGGGGGCGACCTCCCGCACGTTGATCGGCTGCAGCAGCCCACGCTCGGCGATCGAGGCGGCCAGTGCGGCGATGTCGGCCCCGCGGGCGTTGCGCCGCGGCTGGTCGGGGTTGGGCTCCACCTGCTCCAGCGGAATCTCGCGGTGGCGCATCTTGCCGGACAGGCCGAACAGGGCGGCGTTGCTGCCCCCGCCGCTGCCGGTGCGGCTGAGCGCCCGCTTGAACAGGCCGGCGTTGGAGGTGTCGAGCTTACGCGCCATGGCGCATCTCCTCCCCGGCGAGGGCCAGCAGGGCGTCGGCGATCTCGCGGTAGCTCTCCGCGCCCGCGGAGTTCGGGTTGTAGGCGAGGCCGGGACGCCCGGCCATCACGCTCTTGGAGTAGTCGGCGGCCCGCTTCACCGGGGAGAAGAGGTGGAGTTGCTCCGCCGCGGCAAGCTCGCGCAGCTCCCTCATCACCGTCTCGTCCTGGAGGCGGCGCGGGCTGTACATGGTCGGCAGGACGCCGAGGATCTGCAGCCGCGGATTCACCAGCTCGCGCACGCCGGCGATGGTCTCGAACAGCTGCGGGATGCCCATCATCGACAGCATCTCCGTCTGGGTCGGAATCAGCAGCTGGTCGGCGGCGTTCAGCACCGAGACGGTCAGCTCGCCCAGATGCGGCGGGCAGTCCAGCACCACGAAGTCGTACTGGCCGGCGAGCTGGGCGATCTTGGCGCGCAGGATCAGCGTGCCGTTGGGCTGGCGCAGCAGCTCCCGGTCGGTCGCCGCCAGCGAGATGGAGGAGGGCAGCAGGTCGAAGGCGCCGTCGCAGACCGGGGTCATGAACTCCCGCATCGGCCGGCTGGCTTTCAGCGCGTGGGTCAGGGTCGCCTTGGCCAGCTCCCGCTCGTGCGGATCGACGCCCAGATGCACGGTGGCGTTGGCCTGCGGGTCGCAGTCGATCAGCAGCACGCGCCGTCCCGACTGGGCGAGCAGCCACGCGACGTTGACGCAGGTGGTCGTCTTGGCGACTCCGCCCTTCTGGTTGGCGGCGCAGAACACCACCGGGGCCGCCCGCACCGCCGCCGCCGCGGGGATGCCCACCGGCTCCGTCGCGGTCTTCAGGGCGCCCGCGACGTTCTGCGGAATCCGCTCCGCCCCGGTTTCCCAGCGGGAGATCTTGGCGCGGTCGTAGCGCCGGTTCAGCCGTTCGTTCAGCCAGCCGACCAGTGCCTGCTGGTTCATGCCGCGCTGTTCGCGGTAGCGGCGCAGCTCCTCGCCGCTCATCTCGTGGGCCACGGGGGCATCCCTTATTTGGGGTGATCGCGCGGGCACCATGAGTCATGTTGATGGTGGTGTCAACCGCCGTGCTTCACATGTGATGACGCTTCGAAACGGACGGGAACGTGCGCCCAGGCGTGGAACCCGGTATGGAACAAGGAGGCGCGCTGCGGCTTTCCTGTGGTGCGAAAGGCCGCTATGGTCGCGGCCGAAAATCCTGCGCCAGGAATCGTGAGGGAGACCCAATGGACGCCGACTCCATCCGCGCCGCCTACCGGCGCTACGCGCGCTTCTACGACCCCGTCTTCGGAAACCTGCTGGCGTCCGGCCGGCACGCCGCCGTGAAGTGGATCAACCGGCGGGGGGGCTTGCGCGTTCTGGAGGTGGGCGTGGGCACGGGCATCTCCCTGTCCGACTACCGCAAGGACAACCGCGTGGTCGGCATCGACCTGTCGTCGGAGATGCTGCGCGTCGCCCAGGACCGGGTGGACCGCGAGCGCTTGGAGAATGTGGACGGCCTGCTGGAGATGGACGCCGGCAAGCTCGCCTTCGCCGACGGCAGCTTCGACCTCGTGGTCGCCATGTACGTGATGACGGTGGTCCCCGACCCGCAGGGCACGATGAACGAGCTGGAGCGCGTCTGCCGTCCCGGCGGCGACATCCTGATCGTCAACCACTTCGCCGCCGACAAGCCGGGCATCCGCCGCTCGGTGGAGAACTGGATGGCGCCCTTTTCCAAGAAGCTGGGCTGGCGGCCCGACTTCACGCTGGACACGCTGATGTCCGGCTCCCGCCTGAAGGTCGAGGAGTTGCAGACCGTTCCGCCCTTCGGCCTGTTCAGCCTGCTGCACTGCCGCCGCGAGGCCGCCACCCCCGCCTGACGGGCCGGGGGCATAAGCGTCAGGGAACTCGACCGCGGCCATTGCAGTTTCCCTTCCGGACCCGGATCGACCGGGAATGGAAGGGGCTCCATGGCGCGGCGGTGCGCGTTGCTCTTGGCGGGGATGCTGACGGCCGTCTCGGCGCTGCCCGCCGCCGGGGCGACGGTGACTCTTGCCTGCAGCGGGCTCGGCATCAGCTTCGACCTGTGCCGCGACGGCGCCCAGGAATGGGCGCGGCGCAGCGGGAATGAGGTGCGCTTCGTCTCCCCGCCCAAGGGGGCGAGTGAGCAGCTGGCGCTCTACCAGCAGCTTCTCGCCGCCGGCTCGCCGGACATCGACGTCTTTCAGATCGACGTGGTCTGGCCGGGCATCCTCGGCAACTACTTCATCGATCTGAAGGACCGCGCCGGGCCGGACGTTGTTCGCCAACATCTTCCGGCGATGGTCGAGGCGGCGACGGTCAAGGGCCGGCTGGTCGCGATGCCCTGGTTCGCCGACGCCGGCGTCCTCTATGCCCGCAAGGATCTGCTGGAGGCCCACGGGCGCCCCGTGCCGCAGACCTGGGAGGAGCTTCAGGACACCGCCGCCCTGATCCAGCGGGAGGAGCGCGCCGCCGGGCGGGACCGGATGTGGGGCTATGTCTGGCAGGGCCGCGCCTACGAGGGGCTGACCGTCAACGCGCTGGAATGGATCGCCAGCCGCAAAGGCGGCACCATCGTCTCCCCCGACGGCGCCATCACCATCGACAACCCGCAGGCCGCCGAGGCGCTGGCCATGGCCCGCGGCTGGGTCGGCTCGATCAGCCCGCCCGGAGTCCTCAATTACATGGAGGAGGAGGCGCGCGGCGTCTTCCAGTCCGGCAACGCCGTTTTCATGCGCAACTGGCCCTACGCCTGGACGCTGGTCAACGCGGCGGACAGCGCGGTCGGTGGCAAGGTCGCCGTGGTGCCGCTGCCCAAGGGCGGACCGGAGGGACGCCACACCTCCACGCTGGGCGGGCAGTTGCTGGCGGTCAGCAAATTCTCCGCCCATGCGGACGAGGCCGCGGACTTGGCGCTGTATCTGACCGCCCTGGACGAGCAGAAGCGGCGGGCCATCCACGGCGCGTCCAACCCGACCATCCCGGCGCTCTACGAGGACGCGGAGGTGCTGGCCGCCAACCCCTTCTTCGCGGCGCTGGCCGACTCCATCGCCAACGCGGTCAACCGCCCGGCCCAGGCGACGGGCATGCGCTACAATCAGGTATCGGCGGAGTTCTACGCCAACGTCCACGAGGTGCTGTCCGGACGGCAGGACGCCAAGGCGATGTTGCCCGATCTCAAGGAGGCTCTGGTCCGCATCAGTCGGGGAGGGCGCTGGTGAGCGGTCTTCCGCACTCCAGTCTGGAGCGGCAGAGACGCCGCGCGGCATGGCTGTTCCTGCTGCCGATGCTGATCGTGCTGGCGGGGGTGGCCGGGTGGCCGCTGTTCCGCACCGTCTTCTTCTCCTTCACCGACGCGACGCTCGCCACGCTGGACGGCTTCCAGGGGGTGGGGCTGGACAATTACCTGTGGCTGATGCGCGACCCCGTCTGGTGGCGGGCGGTGTGGAACACGCTGGTCTTCACCGTAGTGTCGGTGGGGATCGAGACGGCGCTGGGGCTGGGCATCGCGTTGATCCTGAACGCGCATCTGCCGGGGCGCGGGCTGCTGCGCGCCGCCGTGCTGATCCCCTGGGCGATCCCTACGGTGGTGTCGGCCCAGATGTGGGGGTGGATGTTCCACGACCTCTACGGCGTGGTGAACGCGATCCTGATGGGGCTGGGGCTGATCGCCGAGCCGCGGGCCTGGACCGCCGACCCCGATCTGGCCCTGCCGGTGGTGATCGCGGTCGATGTCTGGAAGTCCACGCCCTTCATGGCGCTGCTGATCCTGGCCGCCCTGCAGATGCTGCCCCGCGACCTCTACGAAGCGGCGCGGGTGGACGGGGTGCATCCGGTGAAGGTCTTCTTCCGCATCACCCTGCCGCTGATCCGTCCGGCGCTGATGGTGGCGGTGCTGTTCCGCACGCTGGACGCGCTGCGCGTGTTCGACCTGATGTATGTGCTGACCGGAAACAGCCGCTCCACCATGTCGATGTCGGTCTATGCCCGGCAATATCTGATCGACTTCCAGGACGTGGGCTACGGCTCCGCCGCGGCGACCCTGCTCGTACTGGTGCTGGCGGTGGCGACGGTATTGGCGGTGACGCTCGGCCGCGTCCGCGTCGATGCGGGGAGGTGAGGGGATGGACCCGAAACGCATGATCGGCCGCATAGCCTTCGGCCTGCTGGTTCTGGGGATCGTCGTCTGGGCGGTGTTCCCCTTCGCCTGGGCCATCATCACCTCGCTGAAGGCGGGCAGCGCGCTGTTCACGGTGGAGGCATGGCCGTCGCAGCCTTCGCTGGCGAACTACGCGGCGATCTTCAAGGAGCAGCCCTTCGGGCGGAACATCCTGAACTCCCTGCTGGCCGCCTCGGCGGTGGTGGCGCTGTCGCTGGGGCTGGCGGTGCTGGCCGCCTACGCGCTGGGGCGGGTGCGCTTCTGCGGGCGGGGGCTTCTGCTGTTCGTGGTGCTGGGCGTGTCGATGTTCCCGCAGGTCGCCGTGCTGTCGGGCCTGTTCGAGCTGGTGCGCTGGCTCGGCCTCTACAACCGGATCGGCTCGCTGGTGCTGTCCTACCTGATCTTCACGCTGCCCTTCACCGTCTGGGTGCTGACCACCTTCATGCGCGAGCTGCCGAAGGAGCTGGAGGAGGCCGCCATGGTGGACGGCGCCGGTCCCTTCGTGATCGTGACGCGGGTGTTCCTGCCGCTGATGGGGCCGGCGCTGGCGGCGACCGGCCTGCTCGCCTTCATCGCCGCCTGGAACGAGTTCCTGTTCGCCCTGACCTTCACTCTGACCGACGACGCGCGCACCGTGCCGGTGGCGATCGCGCTTATGTCGGGGGCCAGCCAGTACGAGCTGCCCTGGGGCCAGATCATGGCGGCGTCGGTTGTGGTGACGGTGCCGCTGATCGGGCTGGTGCTGCTGTTCCAGCGGCGGATCGTCTCCGGCCTGACCGCCGGCGCTGTGAAGGGGTAGGGCGATGGCGGGCGTCACGCTGCGCGGGGTGCGCAAGAGCTTCGGGCGGATCGAGGTCATCCACGGCGTCGATCTGGAGGTCGCGGACGGCGAGTTCGTCGCCTTCGTCGGCCCGTCCGGCTGCGGCAAGTCCACGCTGCTGCGTCTGATCGCCGGGCTGGAGGAGCCGAGCGGCGGGGACCTGTCCATCGGCGGGCAGCGGGTGAACGACCGGCCGCCGGCGGCGCGCGGCATCGCCATGGTCTTCCAGTCCTACGCGCTCTACCCGCACATGACGGCCTACGACAACATGGCCTTCGGCCTGACGCTGTCGCGGACCGACAAGGGGACCATCGCGGAGCGGGTGCGCGCCGCCGCGCGTCTGCTGCAGATCGAGGATCTGCTCGACCGCAAGCCGCGCGACCTGTCCGGCGGTCAGCGCCAGCGCGTCGCCATCGGGCGGGCCATCGTGCGCGAGCCGCAGGTCTTCCTGTTCGACGAGCCTCTGTCCAACCTCGACGCCGGCCTGCGCGTCCAGATGCGCCTGGAGATCGCCAAGCTGAAGGCCGACCTGCGCGCCACCATGATCTACGTGACCCACGATCAGGTGGAAGCGATGACCCTGGCCGACCGCATCGTCGTGCTGAACGCCGGACGGGTGGAGCAGGTCGGCACACCGCTGGAACTCTACCACCGCCCGCGCAACCGCTTCGTCGCCGGCTTCATCGGCTCACCGGCCATGAACTTCCTGGATGTGGTCTCGGAGGGTCGGGCGGACGGGTCGGTGCGGGTGTGGCTGCCCGGCGGCGTGCCGCTGGACATCGCCGTGGACGGCGCCGCGCCGAGAGCGGGCACGCCCTTGACGCTCGGCGTCCGGCCGGAGCATGTCGGTTTGGCCGACGGCGGGGCCGGGCTGGTTGCCACCATCCTGGCCGTGGAGCGGCTGGGCGGCGAGACGCATTGCCACGCCGCCTTGGAGGACGGGCAGCGGCTTCTGGTCCGCCTCGACGGTGATCGGCCGGTGTCGGCGGGTGAGCGCTTGCGCTTGAACCTGCGGGGCGAAACCGCCCATCTCTTCGGTCCGGACGGGCAAAGGCTCTGAGCGCAGCAGCGGGGCGCGCTGTTCCGCTTTCGAATGAACTTGCCGGCGAAGCGGCGGTCCGCTTGAATGCCGCCATGGACATCATGACTCCCCGGCAGACCGACATCCTGGCGCTCGCCCGCAAGCAGGGGCGCGTGCTGGTCGACGATCTGGCCGCCCGCTTCAACGTCACGCCGCAGACCATCCGCAAGGATCTGAACGAGCTGTGCGACCGCCGCCTGCTCCAGCGGGTCCATGGCGGCGCCGTCGCCGGATCGGGGGTCGAGAATCTCGGCTACGAGGCGCGGCGGCTGATCGCCCAGGACGAGAAGCGCGCCATCGGCCGCCGCGCGGCGGAGCTGGTGCCCGACAGCTCCTCCCTCTTCATCAACATCGGCACGACGACGGAGGAGGTCGCCCGCGCCCTCCAAGGGCGCAGCGGGCTGGTGGTCATCACCAACAACATCAACGTCGCCAACCTGCTGCGCCCCGAGCCGCACATCGAGGTGATCGTGGCCGGCGGCGTGGTGCGGCGATCGGACGGCGGCATCGTCGGCGAGGCCGCCATCGACTTCTTCAACCAGTTCATGGCCGACTTCGCAGTGATCGGCGCCTCGGCCATCGACGAGAGCGGGGCGCTGCTCGATTTCGACTACCGCGAGGTGCGGGTGTCGCAGGCGATCATGGCGAACGCTCGCCACGTCATCCTGGTCGCCGACCGCGGCAAGCTGGAGCGCACCGCCCCGGTGCGCATCGGCCACATCTCGCAGGTCCACACCTTCGTCACCGACGTCCTGCCCTCCGACCGGCTGGCCCGCATCTGCCAGGAATCCGGCGTGCGGGTGGAGGAGCTGTTCCCCGACCGCGCGACCGAGCCGGAATCCCAGGACTGATGCCTACACCAGCCAGACCCAGGCGGTGACGACGAGGAGCAGCGACGCCGTGGAGGCGAGGCCGATGGGCAGCGCCAGCCGGTAGATCGCGGACTCGGCCTTGGTCACCCCCAACAGGCTGGAGGCCAGCACGATCCGGCCGGGGGTGAGCAGCGTGCAGACGCTGCCCGCCACCACCTGGATGGCGGCGGCGGCGATCAGCGGCAGGCCGCTGCCCGACGCCAAATTGACCTGGATGTGCATCATCAGGGCGTTCGACGCCGTGTTGGAGCCGGTCAGCATCCCCGTCGCCGCCCCCAGCACGGGGACGGCCAGCACGGCGGCGGAGCCCGCCACCGCCTGCCACGCCTGCCCGAAGGCCGCCGCCCCGCCGGAGGCGGCCATGAAGGCGGCCAGCTCCACGAAGACCAGCGTCGCCGCCATCGGCACCAGCGCCGCGCGCAGCGCGGGACCGGCCACCGCCAGAGCACGCCCGCGCGGCAGACCCGCCAGCATGACCAGGGCGATGGCGACCAGCCATGTCGAGGGGTGGCGCAGCAGGGGCATCGGCGCCAGCCCGCCGAACGGGTCGAGGACCAACCAAGCGGCTGTCCAGTCGGACAGCGGCGGCACCAGCCGGGTCGCCATCAGACCGCCGACCAGAACCACATAGGGCCACAGCAGGGCGAGCAGCCGCGACAGGCCGGCGGCGTCGCGCGGCAGCCGCCGCGCCTCCACCGCGACGAGCAGCACGGCCGTCGCCAGCCCGCCGCCCAGCTCCGGCGCCACGAAGCGGTTGGTCAGCCAGAGCAGCCCGGCCAGCGCCAGCATCAGAGCGAGGTCCCTGGCCCGGTCGATCGGGCTGGAGGTCAGCCCGGCGCGGTGGATCAGCCGCCAGAACACCAGCAGCAGGCTGGGCAGCACGACCATCATCAGCGCGGCGCTGGCCGTCCCCAGCTCGGTGAAGGACACGCCGATCAGCTCGGCCCCGACCCGCGTGCCGACGCCCAACGCGCCCCACGGGGCGAGCATCTGGCTGAACAGGCCCAGCGCCGCGGCGTGGGCCGGCGGCAGGTTCAGCGGGCGCAGCAGGGCGAGCGCCACCACCAGCCCGACGCCGAACCCGGTCACCGATTCGGCGAAGGGACCGGCGAGCAGGCAGGCGACGAAGACGGCGCGGCGGCGCTCGGCCGGAGTCTTCGCCTCGCTCCGGGCCTCGGCCTTGACGGCGCGCGCCTCGAAGGCGCGGTGGAACAGCAGGCCCGCCGCGATGATCGACATGGCGTGCCACGCCAGCCACGCCCCTTCGCCGGCCTTCAGCGCCACGGTCGGGAGCAGGCCGGGCAGTTGGGCCAGCCAATCCGGAGCGGTGGCGCCGCTCGGCTGCGCCACCATCAGGGCCGCCAGGAGCACCCCGGCGGCCAGCGCCATGCCCGCGGTCCCGGCGGTCAGCATGCTGACGCGCCGCGACACGAGCAGGGCGACGGTGGCGGCGAGCGGCAGGAGATGGAGGGTCAGGGGCATGATCGACACAGGGGACCGTGGAAGAAGCGTGCTGATATACTAATATTGACACGCTTCGGCCAGCCTCATCGGTCTTTGCGCGGCTGCCCCGCTCTCCGGGAGGCTCAGGCCCCGCGCAGCAGGGCGACTTCCGCCAACAAGTCATCGATGGCGGCCAGCGCGAAGTCCAGCGCGGCTTGGTCGGTCAGCCGGCCGTCCTTGATCTTTTCATGCACCATGCCGATGACCACCTGCGGGCGGGCGATGACCCGGCCCATCATGCCGGACAGCGTCTCGCGCATCTCGTGCTGGGCGCGCACGCCGCCGGTGAAGGCGGGGGACGCCGTCATGATGAGGATCGGCTTGCCCCGCACCGGCGATTTCATGGCCGGGCGCGACGCCCAGTCCAGCGCGTTCTTCAGCACGCCCGACATGCCGTAATTGTATTCCGGGGAGATGATGACCAGCCCGTCGGCTGCGGCGATGGAGTCGCGCAGCGCGCTGGCCGGGGCCGGCGTGTTCTCCGCGTCCAGGTCGGGGTCGTAGGGCGGGATGTCGTTCAGCGGGAAGAGCGTCATCTCCGCCGTGGCGCCCGCCTTCTTGCCCAACGCGTCGGCGAGGGTGCCCAGCACCGCGGTGCAGTGGGAGTGGCGGCGGATGCTGCCGGAAAGGCCGAGAAGGCGGACGGGCTTGGCGGTGTCGGTCATCGTGCTTGTCCTGTCGCAGTTTGAGGGTTGATGCCCGTTCCAACGGTGCGCGTGGAGGATGGTGCCGTCCCCGTCCCCGCGCCGCAACCCGCGGGATCGGCGACCGGACCCGCGCCTCCGCTCCGGATCGGGGCGGACTCCGTAGAATCCACAATAGGGAAAGCAGCGCTGCGAATACGCTTAAAATGCAAGATAAATCGCTGCTTTTTCCAGCGCTTGCAAGGCTCTAGCGGGTCGGCTCCGGCTCAAGCGAGGTTGGCGACGGGCTGAGACGGTGCGACAATATGGTGATGTTTTTCGCCCATTAATACAGTAGAAGTAGCACTTAAGTAGTGTTTGTGCGTGTTCTCCGCGACGGGGTGCTGGCTTATGCGCGACAATGGACCGGTTACGAACCGCGAAATCGAAATGGCCGACGACATGCTGCTTGTGTCGCGGACCGACACCCGCGGCAAGATCACGTTCGTCAATAAAGCGTTTGTTGATATTAGCGGTTTCTCAGAAACGGAATTACTCGGCTCGCCGCATAATCTTGTGCGCCATCCGGACATGCCACCGGCGGCCTTCGCCAACCTGTGGGAAACCATCAAGGATGGCAGGCCGTGGGAAGGGCTGGTCAAGAACCGGTCCAAAAGCGGCGACCATTATTGGGTCAAGGCGAACGTCACCCCGATCACCGAGAAGGGCGTGGTGACGGAGTACATCTCGATCCGCACCAAGCCGAGCCGCGAGGCGGTGGCGGAAGCGGAGCGCATCTACGCCGAGATCCGCGCCGGGCGCGGCCAGCAGTACGGGTTGCTGGACGGCCAGATCGTCCGCCGCGGCTTCGGGGTCTGGCTGGGCAATCTGGTGTCCAGCATCGCCGGGCGCATCCTGGCGACCACGGGCCTTCTCCTGCTGACCATCATGATTCTCGGCTGGCTGAGCCTGACCGGCAGCGACAGCGTGGAGATTTTCAGCGGGCTGATGCTGTTCGGCCTGCTGGTGGCCGGCATCGGCACGCTCAGCGTTCTGGGGACGGTGCGCCGTCCGCTCGGGCTCGTCGAAACCCATCTCGACGCCATCGCCCGCGGCGACCTGATGACCAACGTCCCCAGCTCCGGCGTGGCGGAGTTCGCCCGCATCCGCTCGCAGATCCGCGCCGTGAAGGCGAAGCTGAGCTATTCCATCCAGGAGCGCGCGGAGCGCCAGCGCCAGGCCGAGGAGGAGCGCATCACCGCCCTCCAGGCCATGGCCGAGACGGTGGAGCGTGAAGCCAGCCACGCCGTGGAGCAGGTCGCCCTGCGCACCGGCGGCATGGCCCAGGACGCCGACGCCATGGCGACCTCCGCCGAGCGGGTCAGCATCAACGCCCAGAACGTCGCAGCGGCGGCCGAGGAAGCGCTGGCCAACGCCCAGACCGTGGCGGCGGCGACCGAGGAGCTGGCGGCCTCGATCCGCGAAATCTCCGCGCAGATCGCCCATTCCAGCGCGGTCACCCGCCGCGCTGTGGAGAACGGCCAGCGCACCCAGGGCACCATCCAGTCGCTGTCCGAGGCCGTCGGCCGCATCGACGAGGTGGTCAAGCTGATCACCGACATCGCCAGCCAGACCAACCTGCTGGCGCTCAACGCGACCATCGAGGCGGCGCGCGCGGGCGAGGCTGGCAAGGGCTTCGCCGTGGTGGCGCAGGAGGTGAAGAACCTCGCCAACCAGACCGCCCGCTCGACCGAGGAGATCACCCGCCTGATCGCCGAGATCCAGGGGGTGACCGGCACCGCCGTGGGGGCTGTGGCGGAGATCGGCGACACCATCGGCGAGATCGACCAGATCTCCAGCGCCATCGCCGCCGCGATGGAGGAACAGGCCGCCGCCACCCAGGAAATCAGCCGCAACGTGGTGGAGACCTCCAACGCCGCGCAGGAGGTGTCGGTGCGCATCGCCGCCGTCTCCAGCGACGCCGACCAGACCGGGTCGCAGGCGTCGGGCGTGCGGGCCGGCTCGGACGAGGTGGCGACCAGCATCGACGAGCTGCGCCGCGTGCTGGTGCGCGTCGTCCGCACCTCCACCAGCGACGCCGACCGCCGCCGCAGCCCGCGCTACCGGGTGAACGAATCCTGCGGTGTCGTGGTGCAGGGGCGCGACCAGTCCGGCACCCTGACCGACCTGTCGAACGGCGGTGCGATGCTGAGCGGGATCGCCGGCCTCGGCGTGGGCGACCGCGGCACCCTGCGGCTCGACCGCTTCGGCCTGACCGTCGCCTTCGAGGTGCGGGCCATCGACAAGGCGGCGGTCCATGTCCGCTTCGCCGAGGCCGACGTCGCCCAGCCGCGTTTTCGCGACGTCTTCGCCCAGCTCACCCGCGGGCTTCAGCCGGTGGCCGCCTGACGAACCGCAGTCTGTCCTGAAAAAGCGACGGCCCGGCGTGCGGAACGCCGGGCCGTCGTCGTTTCGGGCATTCCCCCGTCAGCCCTGCGGCTTGTCCACGCTGTAGCGGAAGTCGCAATGGCTGGCGCCCTGCATGATGGTCTGCGTCCGCTCCATCGTGATCGACGGGTCGTAGCCCGTGCAGAAGGCGGCGTCGCGGTTGCAGGACAGCAGGTGTCCGATGTGACCCAGCCCCATCTCCCGGTACATCTCGGCGTAGCGGCAGCGGGTGACGTTGTAGTCGAACCGCGTGTCATCCTGGTGCAGCACCTCCAGCCGCAGCGCGTCGTCCTTGGTCCACAGCGGCTGCAACTCGGCGAAGCTCGTCAGGCTGGTGCCGTTCGGCTCGGTCGCGGCGAAGGCCGCGGCGGATTCCACCGCGGCGCGGGTGATGGCGGCGCCCAGGATCTCCTGCGCCACCGCCTCGCCCAGCCGGGCGGCCATCTCCTCATAGACCGGCTTCAGGATCGCCGCCTCGATCCCGCGGCGCTCCAGCATGCCCATCACCGGCTTGGCCGGCGGCGTGTCGGTCGGTTCGGTCATCATGCTCTCCGTCTCAAATGGCGGTCAATGCGCGTGGCCACCGAGATAGGCTTCGGCGATGCGGGGATCGTCGCGGAGCTGGGCGGCCGGGCCGGCCAGCACGATCCGCCCGTCCTCCATCACCGCCGCGTGGTCGGCGACCCGCAGGGCGGCGCGGGCGTTCTGCTCGACCAGCAGGATCGACACGCCCTCCGCCCGGATGCGCTGCACCAGATCGAAGATCTGCGCGACCACCATCGGGGCCAGCCCCAGCGACGGCTCGTCGAGCAGGAGCAGGGCGGGGCGGCGCATCAGGGCGCGGGCGATGCACAGCATCTGCTGCTCGCCGCCGGACAGCGACCCGGCGTTCTGCCGCAGCCGCTCGCGCAGGACCGGGAACATGTCGAGCATCCGGTCGAGTTCGCCCAAGCCCACGTCGCCGCCGCCGAGCACCAGATTCTCCCGCACGCTCATGTTGGAGAAGATCTGGCGGCCCTCCGGCGCCTGCGACAGGCCGAGCTTGACGATGCGGTGGGCAGGCAGGTTGGCGATGGGCTCGCCGCGGAAGGCGATGCCGCCCCGGCTCGCCCGGTAGACGCCCGAGATCGCCCGCATCAGCGTCGTCTTGCCGACGCCGTTGGAGCCCAGCACGGCGACGATGGCGCCCTGCGCCACGGTCAGATCGATGCCGTGCAGGATCTCCTGCGGCCCCATGGTGACGTGCAGGTTCTCGATCGCGAGGATCGGCGCGTCGGCTTGCGGCTGGCTCATGCGTCCACCCCCAGATAGGCTTCCAGGACCGCTTGGTCGCGGCGGATGGTGTCGGGCGGGCCGTCGGCGATCTTGCGGCCAGAGGCGAGCACCAGGATGCGCTGGCAGATGCTCATGACCAGGGTCATGTCGTGCTCCACCAGCATGATGGTCAAGCCGGTGCCGTGCAGCCGCTTGATGAAGTCGGCCAGCGCGCGGGTCTCGGTATCGTTGAGTCCGGCGGCGGGTTCGTCGAGGATCAGGAAGCGCGGCTGCATTGCCAGGGCGCGGGCGATCTCCAGATACTTGCGCTGGCCGTAGGGCAGGTTGGCCGCCAGTTCGCCCGCCACATGGGTCAGGCCGACGGCCTCCAGCGCCTCCCAGGTGCGGCGGCTGATCTCGGCGGAGCGGGCGCCGCCCCCGGCGAGGGAGCCGAACAGTGCGCCGAACGCCCCCTGCGGCAGCGCGCCGACCGCGCCCACCGACACGTTGTCGAAGACCGACATGTTGGGAAAGACGCGCAGGTTTTGGAAGGTGCGGCTGATGCCCAGCCGGGCCACCTGGTTGGTCTTCAGCCCGCTGATGGTCCGGCCGTCGAAGGAGACGGTGCCCGACGACAGCGGCGTGAAGCCGGAGATCAGGTTGAACAGGGTGGTCTTGCCGGCGCCGTTCGGGCCGATCAACCCGACCAGCTCGCCCTCGTCCACATGGCCGGTCACGTCGTTCACCGCCAGCACGCCGCCGAAGCGGCGGCTGACGTTGCGGATGTCGAGAAGATGGGTCATCGCCAGCCGATCCCTTCGCCCTTCACGGTGTTGCGCCACGCCGCGCCCAGCTGGCGCCGCGCGAGCTGGAGCGCGGAGACCTCGCCCAGCAGGCCCTTGGGCAGCAGCAGGATCGACAGGAACATCACCAGACCGACCATGATGTTGCGGAAGTCGCCGAAGGCGCGCAGACCCTCCGGCAGCAGGATCAGCAGAAGCGCGCCGATCACCGCGCCGGGCAGGCTGCCCAGGCCGCCCACCACCACCATCGCCAGGATCAGGATGGATTCGGAGAACTTGAAGTCGCCCGGCGAGATGTAGCCGGTCATGTGCGCCCACAGGCTGCCCGCCACCCCGGCGAAGAAGGCCGACATGGTGAAGGCCTCCATCTTCAGGCGCGCCGTGCTGACGCCCATGGCGTCGGCGCACTGGTCGTCCTCTCGGATCGAGCGCAGGGCGTTGCCGTAGTAGGAGTGGCTGAGCCGGCCGATCGCCAGCACGCACAGCGCCACCACCGTCGCCACCGTGTAGTAGGTGGCCAGCCGGCCCGACAGGCTGAAGCCGAACAGTTCCAGACCCTTGGTGACGATGATGCCGTTGGGGCCCTTGGTGAACTCCACCCAGTTCAGCATGACCAGATAGAGCATCTGCCCGATGGCCAGCGTCGCCACGGCGAAATAGATGCTGACCAGCCGCATGGTCGGCAGCGCCACCAGGAAGGCGATCAGCGCCGCCACCACACCGGACAGCGGCAGCGTCACCGTGAAGCCCAGCCCGAACTTGGTCGAGAGCAGGGCGGCGGTGTAGGCGCCGACCCCGTAGAAGGCGGCGTGCCCGAGATGCAGCAGCCCGGCCACCCCGGTGACCAGATGCATGGAGGCGGACAGCAGGATGAAGATCAGCGCCAGATTGGCGATCTGGTAGAAATAGCCGCGGTCGAAGCCGGCCAGCATGGCCGGCAGCCCCACGAAGACCAGCAGGGCGAGCAGGAGCGGTATCAGCAACCCCCGCCCGCGCGGCGGCGCCGACAGGTCAGACACGTTCACGGCGCGCTCCGAACAATCCGTTGGGGAAGAAGATCAGGGTCAGGATCAGGAAGCCGTAGGCAACCATGTCCGACCAGCCCGACGACACGAAGGTCGTCGCCATGCTCTCCGAGATGCCCAGGATCAGGGCGCAGATCACCGCACCGGGGATCGAGGACAGCCCACCCATCACCATGGCGACGAAGGCCTTGATGCCCGGCACGAAGCCCATGGCGGGGAAGATGGCGCCGTAATAGAGCCCGGTCAGGATGCCGGCCGCCGCCCCCATCATCGAGCCGACCACGAAGGTCATGATGATGGTGCGGTCGGTGTCGATGCCGACATACTTCGCACCCAGCGGGTTGTTCGACACCGCCCGGATCGACAGGCCGATGCGGGTGCGGGTCAGCAGATACTGGAGGCCGATCAGCATCACGGCGGCCACGCCGAAGATGATGAAGTCGCCGGTCACCAGGATCACCGGCCCGATGCGCACCGGCGTGTTGATGAGATACTCGAACGGGACGGAGCGCATCTGCGACCCGAACACGATCTCCAGCGCCTCGCGCACCACGATGGACACGGCGAGTGAGGAGAGCAGGGTGGATTCGCGCATCGCCCGCGACTTCAGCGACGCCTCGTCGGTGAAGCGGCGGAAGGGTTTGAAGGCGATCCGCTCCAGCGAGAATCCGGCCATGGCGCCGATCGCCAGGGCGATGAAGATCACCGCGAAGATCGGCGGGGCCGTCGCGGAAATCAGCACCAGCCCGGCGAAGGCGCCCAGCGTGTAGACCTCGCCATGGGCGAAGTTGACGACGTTCAGCACGCCGAAGATCAGCGTGAAGCCGATCGCCATCAGCGCGTAGGTCATCCCCAGCGACAGCCCGATGGCGAGCTGCTGGAGGTAATAAGGGTCGATCATGCGGGCCGTTCGCTGGAGATCGTTAGGCTATCGGGTCGGACGGGGGGCGCCGGTCAGTCGGCGACCGGCACGAAGGCGCCGCCCTTGACCTCGACCTTCACCAGCTCCTTCTCAGCCTCGCGGTCGGCGCTGAAGCTGGTCTTGCCGGTCACGCCGGCGAAGTCCTTGGTCTGGGCCAGGGCGTCACGCACCTTCTCGCGGGTCGGGTTCGGGTAGGCCTTCTCGACCGCGGCCAGCATGATGCGCACGGCGTCATACGCCTGGGCCGGGAATTGGCCCGGAACCGCGCCGTTGGAGGCGGCCTTCCACTCCGTCACGAAATGCTGGATGTGCGGGGCCGGGTCGGTCGGCAGGAAGTTGGAGGTCAGGTGCACGCCCTCCGCGGCTTCGCCGGCCAGCTCGATCAGCTTGGGGCTGTAGGCGGCCGAGGTCGAGTAGACCGGGGTCTTGATGCCGAGCTGCTGCACCTGACGCAGGAACTGCGCGCCGTCCTCGTAGAAGAAGCCGGTGTAGATGGCGTCCGGCTTCGCGCGCTCCAGCTTGCTGATCAGCGAACGGTAGTCCTTCAGGCCGCGGTTGAAGAACTCGGAGAAGACCACCGTGCCGCCGTTGGCCTTCACGCCGTCGCTGAAGCCGGAGACGACGGACTGGCCCCAGTCGGTCTGCTCGGCGATGACGGCAATGTTCTTGTAGCCCTTGGACAGCATCCACTTGGCGTTGTAGGGGCCTTCCTGCGCCTGGGTGGCGATGTTGCGGAACTGGTACTTGGAGATCTTCGTGTAGTCCGGATGCGAGGCCGTCTGCGAGAGCTGCGGCATCCCGGCATCCTTGTAGACCTGCGCCGAGGCCATCGACACGCCCGAGGTGAAGTCGCCCAGCACGCCGACGATTTCCTTGTCGTCCACGAACTTGCGGGCGATGTTGGTGCCCTCCTTGGCGTCGGAGCGGCTGTCCTCGAAGACGATCTCGGCCTTGAAGGGCTTGCCGGACGCGTTGAACTCGGTCAGCGCGATCTCGGCGGCCTTGCGGAAGTCCTGGCCGTACTGGGCGGTCTCGCCGGTCAGCGGCAGCTGGTAGCCGATCTTCACGGTGTCGGCGGCCAGGGCGGTGCCGGTGGTCAAAGCGGTGCCGGCCAGCGCGGCCGTCATGAGGGCGGCGAGGGAGGCGGTCTTCAGGGCGGTCATCGCAGGTGAACCTTTCTTGTGAAGGCCGGCTTCGAGGCCGGTGTTGGGCAGCGTCGTACGGTTGGGTGGCTTAAGCGGCGGATCAGGCGGCCTTCGGGCCGGGCAGGACCTTCAGGCGGCAACAGCCCTCGTCGCCGGGCTTCCAGGTCTCGCCGCGGAAGACGAAGCCGGCCGCCTCGAACAGGCCGCCGTCGATGGCGCCGGCCATGTTGCAGAGCAGCTCCAGATCCTCGTCGGACTTGCCCTGGGCCTGCCACGCCTCCTTCAGGGGACAGCGGTGGAAATGAATCTCCAGCGCGTCGCCGTCGCAGCGCTTGATCTCCGGCGCGAACATGGAATCGCGGTTCGG
Source organism: Azospirillum brasilense (assembly GCF_007827815.1). Classification (GTDB taxonomy): domain Bacteria; phylum Pseudomonadota; class Alphaproteobacteria; order Azospirillales; family Azospirillaceae; genus Azospirillum; species Azospirillum brasilense_C. The sequence goes on along the minus strand of NZ_VITH01000003.1, from coordinate 95,406 downwards.
GATGCCGTCGAGGAAGGCGTGGCACAGGCCGGCGAGGTCGTCGGGGCCGTGCGCCGCGTACTTCACGCCCATCGCCTCGCCCAGGCGGCGGGTCGCCTCGCGCCCGATGTCCAGCGCCGTCTCGGTGCCGTAGCGCTCGCGCAGCACGTCGAACATGTGGGCGTAGGACGCGGCCCGCATGGCGTAGGCGTTGCGCAGCTGCGTGGCGTGGTCCGGGGCGGCAGGCGGCTTGGTGTCTTCAGTCATCGTCAGATTTCCCGGATGTCGTTCCAGCGGTATTGCAGGAGTTTGAACGGGCCGATGCGTTGCAGCAGCTCGTTGAAGGGCAGGGGGCGCGGCTCGGTCAGCGGCAGCGCCAGCTCCGCCGGATCGCTGCCCAGCGCCGCGTGGGCCAGCTCCCGTCCCAGCGAGACGGAGAGGGCGACGCCGCGTCCGTTGCAGCCCGCCCAGGTGAAGGCATTGGGGCCGAGCTGGTGGACCCGCGGGGTGTAGTCGGTGGTCATGGCGATCCGCCCGTTCCACACATGGTCGAACCGCAGCCCGCGCAAAGTGGGGAACATGGAGGCCAGCCGCAGGCCGACGATGCGCCGCAGCCGGTCGGCCCCGTCGACGGGAACCAGCAGCGCGCCGCCGCTGACCAGCCGGTGGTCGGCTGTGTAGCGCATGAAGCGCAGGTCCCCGTGGGTGTCCGACATGGCCTGACGGCCGGGCAGGATGCTGCGCCGCTGCGCCTCGTCCAGCGGCTGGGTGGCCATCTGCCAGGACAGGACGGGGACGACCTCCGTGCGGATTTCGGGGAAGACGGCGGCGGTGTAGCCGTTGGTGCCGAGCACCAAGGCATGGGCGGTCACCGTGCCGTCCGGCGTGCGGGCGACCCAGCGGTCGCCGCGCCGCTCCACCGACAGGACCGGAGAATTGATGAAGACCGATGCACCGGCCTCCACCGCCTTGCCCGCCAGCCCGCGGGCGAGCGCCAGCGGGTTGATGTGGCCGCCGCTGCGGTTCATCCAGCCGCCATGGTAGGCGTCAGTGCCCAGCAGCGCCGAAATGCCGGCGCGGTCGAGCAGCTCCACCGGGGCGCCGCGGCTGCCCCACTGCTTGGCCCGCCGCTCGGCGATGGCGATGCGGCCCGGCGAATGGACCGGCTGCACCCAGCCGGTCTGCTCGGCCGCGCAGTCGATGCCCAGACGGCGAATCAGGGCGAACAGGGTCTCGGCGCTGTCGCGGATCAGCGCGACGAAGCGCTCGCCCCGCTCCGGCCCGAACTTGGCGACGAGATCCTCGGGGTCGGGGCGGGTCAGGGTCGGGATGACCTGTCCGTTGTTGCGCCCGGACGCGCCGCGCCCGATCTCCGACGCCTCCAGGACGACGGCGCGCTTGCCCGATTCGGCGGCGTGCAGGGCCGCCGACAGGCCGGTGAAGCCGCCGCCGATGACCAGCAGGTCGGTGTCCACCGCGTCTTTGAGCGCCGGAAGGGCCGGCGGCGGCGGGGCCGTGGCCTCCCACAGGGAGTCGGGCCGCTGCCAGATGCCGCCGGTTCCAGGAACACCGGTCTTGTTCTCTATCGCCTTCACCGTGCCTTGTCCCACGTCTGTCGGGTGAAATCGGCCCGATCATGGGACAAATTGCATACCCGGGCAATTACCATAGCGAGGACGCGGTAATTTTCCTGTTTCATACACAAACCATAGGGAGATAGGGATGGTTTGTACAAGGCTGCCGGAATGACGGCGGTGGCCTTTGTAAACCCTCTCCCCTCCGGGGAGAGGGTGCCCGGAGGGCCGGTGAGGGGGATGCGCTTTTGCCGGACGTATGGACACGCGCAACCCCCTCACCCTAACCCTCTCCCCAGAGGGGAGAGGGGATATCGCCCGCCATCACGCCGCGCGCGGCAGCACCGTTTCGGCCAGTCGCACCCAATAGCTGAGGCCGATGGGCAGGACCGCGTCGTTGAAGTCGTAATGCGGGCTGTGCAGGTTGCGCCCGCCGTCCGACGGCCCGGCGCCGACCCAGACGTAGCAGCCGGGCCGCCGCTGCAGCATGAAGGCGAAATCCTCGGCGCCCATGCTGGGCATCGGGTCCAGGTCCAGCCCCGATTCGCCGACGACTCCGGCGGCGGCGCGGCGGGCCAGCTCGGTCGCCCCGGCCTCGTTCACCGTGGACGGATAGCGGCGCTCGTAGCGCATCTCCGCCTCGATCCCGAAGCCGCCGGCGATGGCCTTGGCCAGTTCGCCCATGCGCCGCTCCACCATGTCCTGCACCTCCTTGCGGAAGGTCCGGACGGTTCCACGCAGGACGGCGGTGGCCGGCAGGACATTCCACGTATCGCCCGCGTGGAACTGCGTGACGCTGACCACGGCGGAATCGACGGGATGCACGCTGCGGCTGGCGATGGTCTGCCAGGCGTTGACGATCTGGGTGCCGGCCAGGATCGTGTCGGTGCCCAGATGGGGCATGCCGGCGTGGGTGCCCTTGCCGGTCAGGGTCAGTTCGAAGATGTCGTAGGCGGCCATGATCGGGCCGGGGCGCAGCGCGATCTTGCCGACCTCCAGCCCCGGCCAGTTGTGCATGCCGTAGACCTGCTCGACGGGGAATTTCTCGAACAGACCGTCCTCGACCATCACGCGCCCGCCGCCCTCGTTCTCCTCCGCGGGCTGGAAGACGAAGGCGATGGTGCCCTGGAAGTTCGGATGCGCCGACAGGTGGCGCGCCGCGCCCAGCAGCATCGCCGTGTGCCCGTCGTGCCCGCAGGCGTGCATGCGCCCAGGATTGCGCGAGGCGTGGGGCAGGTTGGTCTGCTCGTGGATGTGCAGGGCGTCCATGTCGGCGCGGAAGGCGACCGCCGGACCCTCGCCGTTGCGCAGCAGGCCGACCACGCCGGTCTTGGCGAGGCCGCGGTGAACCTCCAGCCCGAAGGAGGCCAGCTTCTCCGCCACGAAGTCGCTGGTCCGCTCCTCCTCGAAGGCCGTTTCCGGGTGGGCGTGCAGGTCGCGCCGCCACGCGGTCATGTCGGCCGTCAGCGCCTCCGTCCCGTCGATCGTCCTCACCATGTCCCTGGTTCCCTGTGTTTCATGAGTGTGTGCGAATGATCTTGCCCAAAAAAGCCCCCGTCGTGCAAAGCGCACGGGGATGCGGTGCCGTCACATCACCCTTGCAGCGCGGACCGGTTCCGTGCAGGATTTGAGTGAACGTTCACTCATAACGAACGCCACGAACGGAAGCGCCATGTCCAAAGATGCCCGCAACGACGCACGCAACAAGGTCCGGGACGCCGCCATCGCGCTGTTCGCCCAGAAGGGGGTGAAGGCCACCACCATCAAGGACATCGCCCGCGCCGCCGGGGTGTCGGAGGGGGCGCTGTACCGCCATTGGGCGAGCAAGGAGGAGCTTGCCGCCGCCCTGTTCGCCGCCGAATACACCGCCCTGTCGCATGACCTGAGCGCGGCGGCGGGGGGCGGTCCGGCGCCGCAGCGGCTGCGCCGCGTCGTCGCCTGGGCCTTCGGTCTGGTTGAGGCGGCGCCCGACCGCGCGCGCTTCCTGCTGCTGTCGCAGCACGACGCGCTGCCGCTGGTGCCCGACGGTTTGGAGACGCCGGTGGACGCGGTCTGCGCCATCGTCGGCGACGGCATCGCGGAGGGGAGCATCGTCGACGCCGACCGTGAGGCGCTGGCCCACACGGTGATCGGCGCCATCGTCCTCAACATCCAGTCGCACGTTTACGGACGGCAGACGGCCCCGCTCGGCGCGCTGGCCGACACGGTCGCCGACGCGCTGCTGCGCGGCCTGTCCACCGGAAAGGGAGCCTGACGCATGAGCGGATTCGGCCTTCTCGCCACGCGGCGCTTCCTGCCGCTGTTCGTCACCCAGTTCCTCGGCGCCTTCGGCGACAACGTGCTGCGCGGCGCCATCGCGGTGCTGGCGGTCTATGGCATGGCGGGGACGGCGGGTGACGGCGCGCTGATCTCCACGCTCGCCGCGGCGGCCTTCACCGTGCCCTTCCTGCTGTTCTCGGCGACCGCCGGCCAGTTGGCCGACCGGTTCGACCGCACGCTGATCGCCCGCGCCGTGAAGGTGGCGGAGATCGGCCTGATGGCGATCGCCGCCTGGGGCATCATGCGCGCCGACCTCGGCGTGCTGATCGTCGCGCTGGTCGGCATGGGCGCCCATTCCACCGTCTTCGGGCCGGTCAAGTACGGTCTGCTCCCCGACCTTCTGAAACCGGAGGAACTGACCGCCGGCAATGGTCTGGTCGAGGCCGGGACCTTCGTGGCGATCCTGCTGGGCACCATCGCGGGAGGTTCGCTGGCCCTGGCCCACCCGCTGGCGCTTCCGGGGCTGCTCGGCGCGACGGCGCTGGGCGGGCTGGCGGCGTCGCTGCTGATCCCGCGGGCGGGCAACGCCGACCGGACGGTGCGCGTCGGGCTGAACCCGGTGTCGGTCACATTGCGCGTGCTGCGCGCCACCGCGCGGGACCGCGTGTCGATGCTGGCGATCTACGGCATCTCGGTCTTCTGGGGCGTCGGGGCGGTCGTCATGGCGCAGTTCCCGGCCATCGCGCGGGAAACGCTGGGCACCGACAGCGAGGGCGCGACCCTGCTGCTGGCGGTCTTCGCCGTGGGCGTGGCGGTCGGCTCCGTCTACGCCGGGCTGGGGCACCGGGTGCCGTCTCGCTCCGACGCGCGCCGCGCCGCCCTGGCGGGCCTCGTCGCGGCGGTGGCCGGGGCGGCGCTGCCCTTCCTGACGCCCGACGTTCCGTCGGCGGAGCCGCTGTCGGCGCTGGCGCTGCTGGCCCAGCCCTGGGCGATGCCGCTGCTGGCCGACCTGTTCCTGATCGCCGCGGCGGGCGGCGCCTTCGCCGTGCCGCTCTACGCGCTGATCCAGCACCGGGCCGCACCCTCGGCCCGCGCCCGGGTGATCGCGGCGGCCAACGTGGTCAACGCGCTGTTCATGGTGGTCGGCTCCGGCATCGCGGCGGCCATGCTGGCGCTGGGCGTCACGCCGCTGACCGTCGCCGCCTGGGGCGGGGCGAGCATGCTGGCCGCCGTCGTCCTGGCGCTCGCCATCGACGCGGTGGGAATGGGGCGGGCGCTGGCCCGCGCCTTCTTCCGGCTGGCCTTCCGCGTCGAGCTGCGCGGGGCGGAGCATCTGGAGCGGCTGGAGGGTGCGGCCGTCGTCACGCCGAACCACCAGTCCTTCCTCGACGGCGCTCTGCTCGCCGCCTTTCTGCCGGGGATGCGCTTCGCGGTGGACAGCTTCATCGCGCAGCAGGCCTGGGCCAAGCCCTTCCTGGCGTTGGCCGACCATGTCACCATCGACCCGACCAAGCCGATGGGCACGCGCCTGCTCGCCCGCACCCTGGCCGAGGGCCACAAGATCTGCATCTTCCCGGAGGGGCGGATCACCGTCACCGGCTCGCTGATGAAGATCAACGGCGGTCCCGGCATGCTGGCCGACAAGGCGGGCTGCCCCATCGTGCCGGTCTGCATCGAGGGGGCGCAGCGCTCCATCCTGTCGCGGATGCACGGGCGGCTGCGGCTGGGCCTGTTCCCGCGGATCACCATCACGGTCATGCCGCCGGTCGCCACCCCGGACGTGACGGGTCTGGCCGGCAAGAAGCGGCGGGCGGCGCTGAAGTCCTGGCTGTCGCGCATCATGACGGAAACTGTCTTCGCCGCCGGCCAGCGGCCCGACACGCTGGCGCTCGCCCTGCTGGAGGCCGGGCGGAAGACCGGTTGGGGCAAGGCGGCGGTCCAGGACGGCGACTTCACCACGCTGTCCTACCGCGCCCTGACCGCGCGTTCCCTGGTGCTCGGCCGCATCCTGGCCCGCGGCACCGAGCCGGGGGAGGCGGTGGGCGTGCTGCTGCCGACCGCCTCGCCGACCGCGGCGGTGTTCTTCGGGCTGGCGGCCTACGGGCGGCCGGCGGCGATGCTGAACTTCACCGCCGGGGCGGAGGCCGTGAAGGCGGCCTGCCGCGCCGCCGGGCTGCGCCGGATCGTCACGTCGGCCCGCTTCGTGGAGATGGGGCGGCTCGGCCCGCTGGTCGAGGCGCTGGCCGCCGACCACAGCATCGTCTATCTGGAGGACGTGAAGCGCGGGCTGGGCATCGGCGACAAGCTGCGGGCGCTGGCCGCCTCGGTGGCGCCGGAGCGCTTCCTGCCCCCGCAAGGCCAGCCGGACGACGTGGCGGCGATCCTCTTCACCTCGGGGTCGGAGGGGCCGCCCAAGGGCGTGGCGCTGACCCACGACAACCTGCTCGCCAACATGGCGCAGGTGGCCTCCGTCGTCGACTTCACGCGGCAGGACGTGGTGTTCAACTGCCTCCCGGTCTTCCACTCCTTCGGGCTGCTCGGCGGGATGCTGCTGCCGATTCTGAACGGGGTGAAGACGGTGCTCTACCCCAACCCGCGCCACGTCCGGCTGATCCCGGAGCTGGTCTACCAGACCAACGCCACGGTGCTGTTCGGCACGGACTTCTTCCTGAACGCCTGGGCGCGGGCGGCGGACCCCTACGACTTCCGCTCGCTGCGGCTGGTCTTCGCCGGGGCCGAGCGGTTGCAGGAGGAGACGCGCCGCACCTACACGGAACGGCTGCGCGTGCATCTGCTGGAGGGGTACGGCACCACCGAGACCTCCCCGGTGATCGCGGTCAACACGCCGGCGCGCTTCCGCCCCGGCACGGTCGGGCAGGCTTTGCCGGGCATCGAGACGGAGCTGCTGCCGGTCCCCGGCGTGCCGGTCGGTGGGCGGCTGCGGGTGCGCGGGCCGAACGTGATGAAGGGCTATATGCGGGCCGACAACCCCGGCGTGGTCGAGCCGACGGAGGACGGCTGGCACGACACCGGCGACATCGTGGACATCGACGCCGACGGCTTCATTCGCATCGTCGGGCGCGTCAAGCGCTTCGCCAAGGTGGCCGGCGAGATGGTCCCGCTGGGACTGGTCGAGGAGCTGGCGCTCCAGGCCGCGCCGGACGCCGCCCACGCCGCCGTCGCCCTGCCGGACGCCCGGCGCGGCGAGCGGATCGTTCTGGTCACCGCTGGCACCGGCCCGACCCGCGACGCGCTGGCGGCGGCGGCCAAGGCCAAGGGCGCGCCGGAGATCGCCATTCCCCGCGATGTGCTGCGGGTGGAGACGATCCCCCTGCTCGGCACCGGCAAGACCGACTACCCCGCCGTCAGCCGGCTGGCCGCGGAGATGCTGGCGAGCGAAACGGCCTGACGTGTGGTGAGGTCAGGGGCGGCAGGCGACGTGCAGCCCCTTGCCCACCGGGAAGATGGTGGAGCCGAAGCCGGGCAGGGCCTCCACCGCCGCGATGTAGCCGGCGATCTCCTGCGGGTGCGACAGGGCGTTGTCGGCCAGCAGCAGGCAATCCGGCTCCAGCTTCGGCAGCAGCAGGCGAAGCTGCTCCGGGGCGCTCCAGCGGTCGGCGTCGAAGAACACGCAGTCGAAGGGGCCGTCCAGCCCCGCCACCGTCTCCGTCGCGTCGCCGACCAGCAGGTTGACGCGGCTGGCCAACCCGGCGCGCTCCAGGTTGGTGGCGGCCTGGGCGCTCTTGCCCGGATCGCGCTCGATGCTGGTCAGCGGGTCCGTGGCGCCGACGGCCTGCAGCGCCGCGGCGAGCCACAGGGTGCTGACGCCGTTGGAGGTGCCGATCTCCAGCACCCGGCGGCGGCGCCCGCTGCGCACCAGGATGTGCAAAAGCTCCGCCGTCTCGCGTTCCAGATTCAGCATCTTGCGGGCGCGGTCGCCCTCACGCGCGTCGTTGTCGCGCCCGTAGCTTTCGAGATCGCGGAGCACGCGGTCGACGGCGTCATCCAGCAGCATGGTGGTGGTCCCGGTGGCGGAGAGTGGGACAAGACCCTGCGCCGAGTGTGGCCGCAGCGTCAAGAGATTGGACCACAGAAAACCCTCTCCCGCCGGGTGCGGGAGAGGGTTTCGCGACGGGAAACTCACGCCGCCTGGTTGAGCTGCTCGGCGCGTTGCGGGGCGATCTTCAGGCGGGTGGCGAGGTAGGAGAGATAGGCGCGCTCCGCCTCATGCTCGCGGTCCACCGCCATCAACGAGGCCAGATAGACCTGCTCCGCCATGTCCGGATCGGTGACGGAGCGGACCAGCGAGTCGAGCGACTGCGGCTGGGACAGTTCCTGCTCCACGATCCGCCGCTCCTCCGGGCCGCCGCCGGCCTCGTCCAGGGCGGACATGACGCGCTGGCGCTCGACCTCGGAAATCTCGCCGTCGGCGTTGGCGGCGGCGATCATGGCGCGGATCAGCAGCAGGGCGTGCTGGTCCTCCATGGCGAGTTCGGGAAAGGCGCCCTCGCCGGCCCCGGACGGGGCGGCGTCGGGCGGGGGAGCGGTGCGCTGCTGGAAGACCTGGGACAGCCGCTCGCCCAGCGAGCCGCCACCGGAAGCGCCGGCCCCGCCGAGAATGCCGCCGAGGATGCCCCCCGGCGTGTTGCCCGAGCCGGACGGCGGCGCCCCCCACGGGCTGCTCCCCGGCTGCCCGGAGCGGGCGGGGGCTTGTCCGGAGGAGGGCTGTCCGGAGGGCGGCATATTCTGCTGCCGCTCCTGATAGGCGCGGTAGGCGAGGTAAGCAAGCGCGCCCAGCCCGGCCATGGGGCCGACGCCCATGCCGCTGCGGGCGTGCATCGCCGATCCCGAGCCCATCCCTGACCGGCTCAGGATCGACCCCAGATCCTGCGGGCTCCTGCGGCTGTGCCCTCCCATGCCGGTCGCCAGAAGGGTGCCGAGGATGTTCTGAAGATTCGCCATGACGCGCCTCTCTCCTAATCGGTGTCCGTGTCGATGCAGCTTTGCGCCTCATCAACAGACGAAAGGGATTGGCGTCACGGCACAGCTAAGGGTGCCAATGATGGGCCTGACCAGCCGACCCTTCTTCTATGACGGCTTCTATGCCGGAGGTGGAGTGGCTTTCGAACAGGCTGTGCGGAACACTGACTTCCGCTATCGTGGCGCGCATCAGAGCGCAGCAAGCGCCGACGCCCGCCGGTCGGCGGGTGGCATTTTGGAGGAGACGCCCATGACCTTCGACCGGATCGCGGAACCGCCCCCGCCGGACCTGTCGCCGACGCCGTTCGTTCCGCCGCCGGCCCCGGCCTGCGGGTCGCTGTGGAACGACTATCTCCATCGCCTGCTGGGCACGGCGCACGGCTGCGTCGCCGCGAACGACGACGAATCCGATCCGGAGCCCGCCTGCTGCTGCGCTGCCGGGTGATGCCGTGAAACCGTGGCCCTGAAATCGTGGCCCTGAAATCGTGATTGGGAGCGGTCGGGTGCCCGTCAGCGGGCGCCCGCCGCCTCGATGATCACCGCCGCCACCGCGTCGGGCCGGGAGGCGTGCGGGACGTGGCTGGTCCCGACCTCGACCGTCCGCGCGCCGATGCGCTCGGCGGTCGCCCGCAGGAAGGCCGGGGGAAGCATCCGGTCCTCGCCGGCGACGACGTACCAGGACGGCTTGTGCTCCCACGCCGCGGCGGTCACGCGCGTGCGGAAGCAGCCGGCATGGACCGGCCCCTGCGTCGCGGCCAGCAGCGCCGCCTCCGTCGCCGGCACATCCTGGGCGAAGTTCGCCGCCAGGCTCTCCGCCGACAAATGCAGATAGCCCGCGCGGTCCATCGACACGCTGGACAGGCCGGGCGAGGGCGGGAAGGGCTTCAGCGTGTCGTTCGGCGACTGGCCGACCCCCGGCGCGAAGGCCGCCACATAGACCAGCGCCTTCACCTTGTCCTGATTCCCGATCTGCGTGATCACCGCCCCGCCCCAAGAGTGGCCGACCAGCACAACCGGCCCCTTGGCGCGGTCGATGGCGCGCTGGACATGGGCGACGTCCTCGTCCAGCGAAGTCAGCGGATTCTGTACGGCGATCGCCTCCAGCCCCTGGGCCTGGAGCAGGGGGATCACGCGGCTCCAGGCGGAGCCGTCCGCGAAGGCGCCGTGGACGAGGATGACGGAAGTGGCGACCGGGTCCATGGACCGATTCCCGTGACAGTGACCGACCCTATCCTCTGAGCACGCCCGCGCCCGCCTGTCCAGCGCGGAGGCTGCGCTTTTCCTCCCTGTGGAAAAGCCGCCCGGACTCTGGGGTCAAAGGATGTCTTGCTGCGGAGCGGGATGAAAATTTCGCGAAATCGCCCTTGAAGCTAAGATTGTTCTGGGATACGGTATACCAACAGTGAGGCAAGGCGATTGTCCGCCCCCTCCGCCAAGCCAGTCCGTCCGTATCGCCAGCCCGAGCCCTTGAGGTGAGCCATGGTCAAGACCCTTTCCGCCGTCCGTCCCGGAAGCCGCCCGAACGCCCTCCGCGGTGTCGACGATGCCGCTCCCGCCGGCGTCGTGGTCGCCCTGCGCCCCGATCATCGGCCGTCCGATCATCGCCATTCTGATCATCGGCAGCGGGCCGCGGTGCTGGCGGCGACCACCGGCGGGCGCGGCCCGCGCATGGACATGCTGACGATCACCCACAGCCGCGGCGCGGCGGAGGATCGCGGGGCGGAACTTATCCACATCGATGGCCCTTACGCGGATGTTCTGGCCTACATCGCCGACTCGCCGGAGTGCGTGGTCTGCTTCGACACGCTGCACGGCGGCATGGCCCGCGCGCAATTGTCCGTGCCCTGACCGGGCGCCGGGTCCTGCTGGAGAGCGAACCGATGAACGCTTGTATGATGAGTGATTGTGTGACGATGCCCTTTTCCGGGCAGGAACTGGCCTCCGCGATCATCGCGGCGGCGCTGTCCTACCCCTCCGCCAACGGCCGGCTGTGCCTGCCCGACGGCGCGGTGCCGTGCGATCCGGCGGCGCTGGAACGGGAGTTCACGGTGGCGTCGCAGGGGCTGTCCCACTGGCTGGCGCAGAACGACCAGGAGATCGCCGGCGCGGCGCGGGCCAGCCGGTTGAAGATCGCGGCCGGAGTCATCCGGGCGGCCCTGGCGACCCTGGAGCACGCCGGGCGGCGCTGCGGCGACTTGCGCGATCGCGGAGAGCGGACGCTGTCCGTCGACTTCGGCGCGGTCTGCGACCGGGTTCAGGAGCGTCCGGGCCTGCTCGCCCAGACGGTGGCCGCCGCCGCGGCCGGCCACATCGTCCAAGCGGTCGCCGCCTGAAAACGGGCGTGATTGCCCGGCGTTAAAGAAGGGTGTGCTCGACCAGGATCTTGGTGCCGATGGCGAGCAGCCCGAGGCCGCCGATCAGTTCGGCGCGGCGGCCGAGCAGCGGGCCGGCGGCCCGGCCCAGCAGGACGCCGCCGAAGCCCATCAGGAAGGTGACGACGCCGATCAGGCTGGCGGTCACCGCGATGTTCACGTCCGCCATGGCGAGGCCGACCCCCACCGCGCTGGCGTCGATGCTGGTCGCCACCGCCACGGTCAGCAGGGCCAGCCAGCCCGAGCGCGCGGCCGCCGCCTCGTCGTCCTCTTCCCCGGCCAGCGCGTTGCGGATCATCGATCCGCCGATCAGCAGCAGCAGGCCGAAGGCGATCCAGTGGTCCACCGCCTGGACGAAGCCGGCGAAGGCCGAACCCACCGCCCAGCCGATCGAGGCCATCGAGAGCTGGCAGAGGCCGAAGGCGAAACCGACCCGCAACGCCTCGGACAGGCCCGGACGCTTCTGAACGGCGCCACGGCCCAGCGCTGCGGCGAAGCTGTCCATGGAAAGGCTGACGGCGAGGACGAGGGAGGTCACACCGAGCATGGCAACGAACTCCGGCCAAACGGACACGACAGCACGGCTACCCCCGGTTGGCCTTCGGGAACATCCGCACCATCGGTCTTGCCGAACCGGCCGGACGCTGTCCGGCTGCCGCGTGCACCACGGGACGTCCTGAGAAAGGATGGTCCCGAGTCTGTTGGCGCACGCCCCTCTCGCAGGAGGGTGGCTACTCCCCAATGACGAGGCGGACCCTAACGCCGCAGAGTGTGGGTGTCAATCTATATGAACAGCTGTTCATATATATTTGAATCACTCTAAAACGGCATGCGTCGTGCCCCGCCAGGGGCAGGGCATGGTGCAGTGCGGAACGATTTGTTAAGAGCCTCTGACGCTTTTATGCCTCTGCGGTTCGTTGGCGTACGAAACGCTGGGATTCACTGGGCATCATTGGGGGCGGGGGTTCGCCATGGGGTTGCTGACGGGGGTCGGCTCGCTGTCGCTTTCGGGCAAGACGGTGTCGCTGTGTGTCGGTGGATTGGCAGTGTTGACGAGCAGCACCTTTGCTGTCAACGAAACGTTGTTGAGCCGCTATGCGGAGCGCATGGCGGTCGAGCGGCAGGAAACGAACATGCGCGTCGCCTGGGACGTGCTGAACCAGTACGGGCGGGACATCAGCGTCCGCGACGGCACGCTGTACGCCGGCGACCGTGCGTTGAACGGCTTCTTCGAGCCGGTGGACCGGGTGAAGGCGCTGGTCGGCGGCACCGCCACCCTGTTCATGGGCGACACGCGCGTCACCACCAACGTCCAGAAACCGGATGGCGCGCGCGCCGTCGGCACCCAACTGGCCAAGGGGCCGGTCTACGACGCCGTGCTGGTCCGGGGCGAGCCGTACCGTGGGCAGGCCGACATCCTGGGCGTTCCCTTCTACACCGCCTACGACCCGATCAAGGACCGCTCGGGCAAGGTGGTCGGCGTGCTCTATGTCGGTGTGCCGCGGGCTGAGTTCTTCGCCCCGATCCGCGACACCCAGACGATGATCGGTGGGCTGGGCGCCGCGGTGACGCTGCTGGTGGCCGGCGGCAGCCTGCTGTTGTCGCGACGCATCTTCCGCCCGCTGTCCGCCATGCGCGGCGCCATGGAGCGGCTGGCGACGGGGACCCTGTCGGTCGAGATTCCGGCGCTCGGCCGCAAGGACGAGATCGGCGGCATGGCCCGGGCGCTCAGCGTCTTCAAGGAGAACGCGCAGCGGGTGGCCCGGCTCGACGCCGCCCAGGCGGAGGAACGCGCCCGCGCCGAGCGGGACCGCCGCGACGCGCTGGACGCGGTCGCCCGCAACTTCGACGAGACGATGCTGAGCGTGGTCGAGACGCTGAGCGCCACGACGGCCCAACTCGAAGCCAACGCCCAGCGTCTCCATGACATCGCCGAGCGCAGCAGCGGGCAGGCCGCCGCGGTCAGCGGCGCGGCGGGCGAGGCCAGCGACGACGTGCGGACCGTGGCCGGCGCCACCGAGGAGCTGACGGCGTCCATCGTCGAGGTGTCCCGCCAGATCGACGAGTCCTCCCGCATGGTCCGCAACGCGGTGGAGGAGGTGGAGCGCACCAACCACACGGTCGAGGGCCTTGCCGCCGCCGCCGGCAAGATCGGGGAGGTGGTGACGCTGATCCAGAGCATCGCCGCGCAGACCAACCTGCTGGCGCTGAACGCGACCATCGAGGCGGCGCGGGCGGGGGAGGCCGGCAAGGGCTTCGCCGTCGTCGCCAACGAGGTGAAGGGGCTCGCCAACCAGACCGCCAGGGCGACCGACGAGATCGCCCAGCAGGTGGCGGAGATCCAGGCGGTGACCGGCAGCGCGGTGACGGCCATCGGCGGCATCGGGCGCACGGTGATCGCGGTCAACGATCTGGTCGGCCGCATCGCCGAGTCCGCCGACCGTCAGAACGCCACCACCGGTGAAATCGCCCGTAGCGTCCAGCGCGCCGCCGACCGCACGTCGGAGGTGACCCACAGCGTTCGCGACGTGTCGGCCTCCGCGCACGAGACCGGCACCATGGCGTCGGAGGTGCGCTCTGCCGCCGCCGATCTCGGCCGGCAGGCGCTGGCTCTGCGCGAGCAGGCCGGCGCGTTTCTCAATCAGGTGCGTTCGGCATAAGGGGAGGCTTCCGCCCGTGTTCCGCAACCCGCGTTCGCTGCTGTTCGTCTTCTTCTTCGCGTCGCTGGCGGCGCTGCTGGTCTTCAGCGGCGACCCGCCGGACGGCGGGCGGACCGACGCGAACCGGGATTTCCTGGCGGCCTGCGAGGCCAGCCCCTTCGCCGCGCAGAACACCGGCTCCACCGAGGCGGCGGTCCGGGTCTGCTCCTGCATCCTGTCCTGGCACCGCAAGGAGGGCGAGGCCACCGGCCGGCCGCTTCCCGCCGCGCTCTATCGTGGGGATGGGGCGGCGGCCGCCGCCGCCGCGGCGGTGGACGAGCGGGCGCGGGCTTCCTGCCTGTCCGGGCGCGTGGCGCCCTGAGCAATTTCTGAGAATCGTCCGCAGGACGGGGTGGCGAGGGCTTTTCCTTCGGCACCGCAGCACCCATCCTATGGCGCTATGGGCACACACGACACCCGCAATCCCTGCACGAAGCTCTGCCGCTTCGACGCGGCGGACCGCTGCTTGGGCTGCTTCCGCACCCGCGCCGAGGTGAAGCACTGGAAACGCCTGCCGGACGAGACGAAGGCGGCGATCAACGCCCGCATCGCCGCGCGCGGCGGCACCGTCTCAAAGAAGGACGGCAAGCGCGCGAAGAAGCTCGACAAGGAGATTCGCAAGCTGGAGGCGAAGCTCGCCACCCTGCGCGCCCGCCGGTCGGACCTGGAGGGGCCGGTCGCCAGGGCGGCGGAGTGAACGCCACCGCCCGCCGCCCGCCGCCTTGACGGCCGGACTATGGGCGCCGTGTCAACCGATCCCGGCGTGCCGTTCCACGTACAGCAGCAGGGCAGGGTAATAGTGCTTCTGTGAAACCGTCAGTTCCTGGCAGTAACGGCGGGCCATACCGTTCGAAAGCCAAGCATCAAGCTCGCCGGTCTCACGCTTCTGGGCGATGACGCGGTCGATCTTGTCCATGATCTTGTGGATCACGTCCGTTCCTTTTCGGGTGTTGATTTGTCGTGGAAGAGGTGAACGCCGCAACAGCGGCGCCATCGATTGCCCTTTCAATATGAACCACGGGACGGCGGTGAGCTGCGCATTGTGGGCATGCCTGCGTACCGCATTGCACAAAAGTCCAAGGGGGCCAGCGCGCCCACGCGCGGGTCTGCCCTTCGCAGGCGTTCGTTGACCGGCTTCCCGGTGGCGCCCCATTCTGCGCGCTGAAGGAAGAATGAACGGGGGAGGACGTGCGGTGGGATGGCGGCGGACCGCCGCGCCGCCGCGGCCATCATCATGAGCGCCATCGCCATCAACGAACGCCGCGCGGAGCTGGACGGCGCCGCCTCCGCCACGCTGGTCCTGCTTTGCCTGCTCTGGGGCCTGCAGCAGGTCGCCATCAAGGTCGCCATGACCGGCTTCTCGCCGGTGCTCCAGGGCGGGTTGCGCTCGCTGGGCGCGTTGGCCCTGCTGTGGGCCTGGGCGGCGCTGCGCGGCATGCGCCTGTTCGAGCGGGACGGCACGCTGGGGCTGGGCCTGCTGGCCGGGCTGCTGTTCGCCGGGGAGTTCCTGCTGGTCTATGCCGGGCTGTCCTACACCACGGTGTCGCGCAGCATCCTGTTCCTCTACACGGCCCCCTTCCTGGTGTCGGTCGGTGCGCATCTGCTGCTGCCGGGGGAGCGGATGCGCGGCGTCCAGGCGGCCGGGCTGGCCTGCGCCTTCGTCGGGGTGGCCGTCGCCTTCGCCGACGGGCTGCGCCTGCCGACGAACCGCGAAGTGATCGGCGACCTGATGGTGCTGGCCGCGGCGGTGCTGTGGGCGGCCACCACCCTGGTCATCAAGGGTAGCCGGCTGGTCCGCGCCAGCTCGACCAAGGTGCTGTTCTACCAGCTCGCCGTGTCCGGGGCGGTGATGCCGGTGGCTTCGCTTCTGATGGGCGAGGCGGGGGTGACCGCGCCCGGCCCGCTGGCGCTGGCCTGCCTCGCCTTCCAGATCGTGGTGGTGGCCTTCGCCTCCTACCTCGCCTGGTTCTGGCTGGTGGCCCGCTACCCGGCGGCCCGCCTGTCGGCCTTCACCTTCCTGACCCCGCTGTTCGGCGTGCTGTCCGGCGCCCTGCTGCTGGGCGAGCGGATCAGCGTGAGCCTCGCCGCGGCGATGCTGCTGGTCTGCGCCGGCATCTGGCTGGTGAACCGCCGCGCGCCCGCCGTGGGTGCTTAGAAACACGGGAACCGCCCCGGCCGCCATCGGTTGGCTCTGCTGTCCCAGCACAAGCAGCGGAGCCGGTTTCACCATGGATTTGAACGGAAAAGTCGCCCTCATCACCGGGGCCGGATCGGGCATCGGCAAGGCGTCCGCCACCCTGTTCGCCGGCGCCGGGGCGAGCGTCGGCGTGCTCAGCCGCACCGAGGATGAGATCCGCAAGACGGCGGAGGAGATCACCGCGGCGGGTGGCAAGGCGATTCCCCTGGTCGCCGACGTCGCCGACAGCGAGGCGGTGAAGCGGGCGGTGGACCGGCTGGTCCAGGAGTACGGGCGGCTGGACATCGTCTTCGCCAACGCCGGCATCAACGGCGTCTGGGCGCCGATCGACGAGCTGACTCCGGAGGAATGGGACCGCACCATCAACATCAACCTGCGCGGCACCTACCTGACGCTGCACCACGCGGTGCCGCATCTGAAGAAGGCGGGCGGCGGATCGGTGCTGGTGACCGCCTCGATCAACGGAACGCGGGTGTTCAGCAACGCCGGGGCCACCGCCTATTCCTGCACCAAGGCGGCGCAGGTCGCCATGGTCCAGATGCTGGCGCTGGAACTGGCCAAGCACCGCATCCGCGTCAACGCCATCTGTCCGGGAATGATCGACACCGCGATCCAGGACAACACCCAGGCGCGCAACACCGCGGAGGCCGAGGAGGCCGCCGAATATCCCGACGGCGAAATTCCGCTGACCCGTGGCAAGCCGGGCAGCAGCGCCGACGTGGCGGAGCTGGCGCTGTTCCTGGCGTCCGACCGGTCGAAGCACATCACCGGCACCCCCGTCTGGATCGACGGTGCCGAATCCCTGCTGATCGGCTGAGGACCCGCTCATGGCGGACGGCATCATGGCAGACGGCGTCGCGTGGTGGCAGAGCGGGGTGATCTATCAGGTCTACCCGCGCTCCTTCCAGGATTCGAACGGCGACGGGGTGGGCGACCTGCCGGGAATCCTGGCCCGGCTCGACCATCTCCAGGCGCTCGGGGTGGACGCGCTGTGGGTGTCGCCGATCTACCCGTCGCCGATGGCCGATTTCGGCTACGACGTGTCGGACTACACGGGCATCCACCGGCTGTTCGGGACGATGGCGGATTTCGACCGGCTGCTGGCGGAACTGCACCGCCGGGGCATGAAGCTGATCCTGGATTTCGTGCCCAACCACAGCTCCGACCAACACCCGTGGTTCCAGGCCAGCCGCTCGTCGCGCGACGATCCCAAGCGGGACTGGTACATCTGGCGCGACCCGGCCCCGGACGGGGGACCGCCGAACAACTGGCTGTCGGAGTTCGGCGGCGGCGCTTGGGAATGGGACGCGGCGACCGGACAATACTATTACCACGCCTATCTGAAGGAGCAGCCGGACCTCAACTGGCGGAATCCGGCGCTGCGCGCGGCCATGCTCGACGCGCTGCGCGTCTGGCTGGAGCGCGGGGTGGACGGCTTCCGGGTGGACGCCATCCACCATCTGATCAAGGACGCGCAATTCCGCGACAACCCGCCGAACCCCGGCTGGCGGGAGGGCATGTCGCCGGTCCGCCGGTTGATCCGCCTCCACACCGTGGACCAGCCGGAGGTGCACGACGCCATCGCCGCCATGCGCCGCGTGGCGGATGAGTACGGCCCCGACCGGCTGCTGATCGGCGAGGCCTATCTGCCCATCGACCAGCTCATGGCCTATTACGGCGCCGACCTGACGGGCTTCCAGCTTCCCTTCAACTTCCATCTGCTGTCCACCCCGTGGGAGGCCAAGGCGCTGGCCGCGCTGATCCGCACCTACGAGGCCGCCCTGCCGCCCGGCAGCTGGCCGAACTGGGTGCTCGGCAACCACGACCGCTCCCGCGTGGCGAGCCGGCTGGGACGGGGGCAGGCGCGGGTGGCGGCCATGCTGCTGCTGACGCTGCGCGGCACGCCGACGCTCTACCAGGGCGACGAGATCGGAATGACCGACGTGGCGATCCCGCCGGACCGCGTGCAGGACCCGTGGGAGAAGAACATCCCCGGCCTGGGGTTGGGCCGCGATCCGGTGCGCACGCCGATTCCCTGGGACGGCGGTCCGCAGGGCGGCTTCACGACCGGCGAGCCCTGGCTGCCGATCGGCCCCGACCACGACCGGGTGAACGTCGCGGCACAGGCGGCCGACCCGTCCTCGATGCTGGCGCTGCACCGCGCCCTGCTGGCGCTGCGGCGGGCGGAGCCGGCCTTGTCGGTCGGATGCTACGAGCCGGTGTCGGCGGAGGACGACGTCCTGGTCTACGAGCGCCGCCATGAAGGCGACCGCTTCCGTGTCCTGCTGAACCTGTCGGCGGCGGAGCGAAAGGTGGACGTGGTGCCCGACGCTGCCCATATCCGGCTGTCCACCCATCTCGACCGTGGTGGGGAGCCGGCGTCCGGCGCCCTGCGCCTGCGGGCCGACGAGGGGGTGGTGATCGGTTTCGACGACAAGGGAAAGGGTGGGGAATGAGCGGGGACGTGAAGAACAACGCGGCCAAGAACCGGTACGAGCTGACCGTGGGCGACGCCACCGCGGTGGTGGAGTACGAAAAGCGCGACGGGGCCATCGTCTTCACCCACACCGAAGTTCCGGAGAGCATGGCCGGGCAGGGCATCGGCTCCGCGCTGGCGCGCGGCGCGCTGGAGGACGCGCGCTCCAGCGGGCAGAAGGTTGTGCCGGTCTGCCCCTTCGTGGCCAAATACATCCAGCGCCACCCCGAATACCAGGATCTGGTCGTCGCGGAGGGCGGACCATCGACGTGAGGCGTTCGCCGTGAAACGGATTGTCCTAACCGCCGGCTTGCTGTGTCTTCTGCCGGCGGCTGGATCGGCCGCGACGCTGGAGCTGGACTTCGCCGCCTATGGCGGCGGCGTCTCCCTGGCGCGCGGCAGCGTCGTGCTGACGGAGGAGGCGGAGGGCGCCGCCAGCCGCTACCGCGCAGCGCTGGAGGCGGAGGCGGTGCCCTGGCTTGGCCTCTTCACCAACTTCCGCTACCACGCCGAATCCGCCGGCCGGCTGGAGGCCGGCACCGCCCAGCCCGACCGCTTCCGCGGCGAGCGCCGCCTGCGCCGCAAGCAGGACATCATGACGCTGACCTTCGGCTCCGACGGGGTGGACGTGGAGGCTGAGCCGCCGCTGAGCCCCGACAAGGCGGCGCGGGTGCCGCCGGACAGCCGCCGAGGCAGCATCGATCCGCTGAGCGCCGGGGCGGCGGTGATCCTGACCGCCAGCCGGGCGGGTGGCTGCGGCGGCCGCTACCCCGTCTATGACGGGCGCCGCCGCTACGACATCATCATGACGCCGCAGGGCCAGGGCAACCTGCCCTCGTCGCGCTACCGCATCGCTACGGGATCGGCGGAGGTCTGCGCGGTCACCGTCCGCCCGGTGGCCGGCTTCGAGGGCGACCGCGACCGGGACCGCTTCTTCGCCGAAGGGGTCGAGCGCAAGGCGACCGTGTGGTTCGCCCGCGCGCCGGAGAGCGGGCGCGTCGTCCCCGTGACGGTGGAGGTGCCGACCGACACGATGACGGTGCTGGTCCACACCGTCGGCGTGAAGGCCGGCCTCTGACCCGCTGCTTCCGTGAGCGCCGACGCCGTCAGCGGATAACGACCACCACCAGCCGCTTCGGCCCGTGGACGCCGTAGGCCAGCGTCTGCTCGATGTCCGCCGTCTTCGATGGGCCGGAGATCAGCAGGGCGTTGGTCGGCATGCCGTCGGCCCAGCGGTTCTCGGTCATCGCCTGCCAGAAGGTGTCGTACAGCGCGTCGGCGCGCAGCAGCGCCAGATGCATGTGCGGCACCAGCGACATCAGCCGCGGCTCCTCCGGCGTCGGCCAGACGATCAGGCTGCCGGTGTCGGCGATGGCCCCCAGCGTCGTGGTGATGCCGGCGTCGATGCCGTCGAACAGCCGTTCCTTGAAAGTCTCGACCCGGTCGGCGTAGGGGATCAGCTCCGGCCCGCCCTCCGCCCATTCGGCCGACAGGCGCCCCCCGGCTTCGGTCGCCGGGCCGAACAGCAGGTTGCGGGTGCCCTGCGCCTTGAGGAAGGCCTGGACGTCGGTAGGCCAGTCGGCCTCCGTCGTCTCCAGGAATTCCGTGTGGACGGCCTCCATCATGCGCTTGATGCGCTCCAGCCGTTCCGCGCCGTCCCAGCGCTTGTTGCGCAGGACGGCGAAGTCGGACTCCGGCGGGGTCAGCGGGTGGGCGTCGCGACCGGCGCGCAGCTTGCCCAGGATCGCGTTTCTGGACTCAGACATCGGGAATCCCCTTCTCGCGGGCGAGGGCGTGGAGCGTGCGGTTGGCGAAGCGCGGCTTGGCCCGCACGTTCGTCCACTCCTTGAGCAGCGGCAGGCTGGCCGGCGCGGCGTTGCCCAGCTTGGCCAGAAGCGCCGTGGCGAACTGGTAGGCGAGCGGCGAGGCGTAGGTCATCGACCAGCCCTTCCAGACCATCGCCTCCGCCTTGCTGGCGTGCGAGCCGGCGCCCCGCACCGCGTCGCCGGGGTGCACGGCCTCCGACCGCAGGCGGCCCATGATCTCGACGATGGGGATCTTGACCGGGCAGATCTCGACGCAGGCGTTGCACATGGTGCAGGCGTGCGGCAGCTCGCCCCGCTTCTCCAGCCCTTCCACCTGCGGCATCAGGATCGAGCCGATCGGGCCGGGGTAGGGCGCCTGATAGGCGTGGCCGCCGACCTTGGTGTAGACCGGGCAATGGTTCATGCAGGCGCCGCAGCGGATGCAGCGCAGCGTGTTGCGGAGCTCCTCGTCGGCGTAGATGCCCGACCGCCCGTTGTCGAGGATCACCAGATGGATCTCGTCCGGGCCGTCCTTCTCGCCCGCCTTGCGGGGGCTGGAGATCATGTTGACGTAGGTGGTGATCGGCTGGGCGGTGGCGGAGCGGGTCAGCAGGCTGATGACCGGCGGCACGTCTTCCAGCTTCTCGACGACCTTTTCCAGGCCCATGACGGCGATGTGGACGGGCGGCACGGTGGTGCTCATGCGCCCGTTGCCCTCGTTCTCGACCAGGCAGAGCGTGCCCGTCTCCGCCACCGCCATGTTGACGCCGGAGATGCCGACGTCGGCGGTCGCGAACTTCTTGCGCAGGACGCGGCGGGCGAGGTCGGTGAGCTGGGCCACGTCCTCGGTGTATTCCGCTTCCTTGATCTTCTGCTTGAACAGATGGGCGATCTGCTTTGTATTCATGTGGATCGCCGGCATGATGATGTGCGAGGGCATCGCTTCATCAAGCTGGACGATGTATTCGCCGAGGTCGCTTTCCAGGCACTCGATGCCGCGCTTCTCCAGGAAGGCGTTGAGGTGCATCTCCTCCGACACCATCGACTTGCCCTTGACCACCAGCTTCGCGTTCACGCGCTGCATGATGGACAGGACGATGGCGTTGGCCTCGTCGGTGGTGGAGGCCCAATGGACCTGGATGCCGTTCTTCGTGCAGTTGGCTTCCAGCTTCTCCAGCAGTTCCGGCAGCTTGGACAGGGCGCGCAGGCGGACCGAGGCGCCGAGCGCGCGGACCCCGTTCCACTCGGCGGTGTCGGCGAACTGCACCGCGCGCTTGGACATCAGCCCGTCCATGGCGCGGCGGAAGTTGCCGCGGAGCTGCTGATCCTGGAGCGCGGCGCTGGAGGCCTTCGCGAAGTTGATGCTGCTCTCACCCATGGGTGCGCTCCTTCAGGAACTGGGCGATGTGGACGCCACGGACCGGCTTTTGGCCAGCCTCCAGCGCGCCGGAGATGTTCATCAGGCAGCCGCAGTCGCCGGACACCACGGCCTTGGCCCCAGTGTTCTCGATGTCCGCCACCTTGTCGCCGACCATCGCCGCAGAGATTTCCGGATGGCGCACGGCGAAGGTGCCGCCGAAGCCGCAGCATTCCTTCTCCCGCTGCAACTCGACCAGCTCGACGTTGGCGAGCTGGCGCAGCAGGGTCTTCGGCTCGTCGGTCACGCCCATTTCGCGCTGGGCGTGGCAGGAGGCGTGCCACGTGATCTTCACCGGCGGCCCCTGGTCCTCGAACTTGACCTTGAGGACCTGGACGAGGAACTGGGTCAGCTCCCACACGCGCGACGCCACCTGACGGGCGCGGGCCTCGTCCGGCTCGCCCTTGAACAGGTCGGGCCAGTGCTTGCTCATCATGCCGGCGCAGGACCCCGACGGCACGACGATGGGCCAGTCGCCGGGGAAATAGTCCAGCTGCGCGCGGGCGACCTTCAGCGCCTCCTCCCGGTAGCCGGAGTTGTAGGCGGGCTGGCCGCAGCAGCTCTGGCCCTGCGGGAAGACGACGCGGACGCCCTGCGCCTTCAGCAGCTCCATGCCGGCCATGCCGGCGTCCGGGTAGAAGAGGTCGACCAGACAGGTGCCGAAGAAATAGACGCTTTCCGGCCGCTCGATGGCGGGGCGGCTTATGGTGCCGTCGTGGCTCATGATTTTCCTCCCTCCCGCCTCAGAACGCGGGTTCCGACGCGCGCGCGGAAGCCGTGGCGGGAGCCTTCGGCGTCGAGCAGGCATCGACCAGATAGACGATGGAACGGTACGGCAAGCCGGAGTGGTCGGACAGGCCGATTTCGCAGGTCCGGCTGTTCGAATAGCCGGCCTTGGCCCCGGCGGGGATGTCCTTGGACAGGTGGCGCAGGGCGTGGGCGTTCAGCTCCGGCGTGGTGAAGCCTTTGTCGCCGGCGAAGCCGCAGCAGCCGACATCCTCCGGCACCACCACCTGGGTGGCGCAGGCGGCGGCCACCGCCTTCATCTTGGCGTCCAGCCCCATGCGGCGGGTGGAGCAAGTCAAGTGCAGCACCACCGGCTCCGTCTGCTTGGTGAAATTCAGACGATCCAGCAGATGGTCGTGGATGAACTCGACCAGATCCAGGACCTGGAGCCCGGCGTCCTTCAGGTGCTTCTTCAGCCGGAAAGAGCAGGGGCTGGTGTCCAGGACCACCGGGGCCGTGCCGTCGGCGCTGGCCGCCCAGATGGCGCGGACCATCTCCTCCGCCTTGGCGTCGGCCTGGGCGGCGAGCCCCTTGCTCTCCAGCGGCATGCCGCAGCACAGCGAGGCCAGCTGCTCCGGATAGGCGACGCGGTAGCCGGCCTTCTGGAACAGCGCCTCCACCTTCACCGGCAGCGGGGTCTTCTCCGGGTCGTTGGCGGCCGGCCCCATGCTGCGGCTGGTGCAGCTCGGCACATAGACCACGGTCGGCGCGTCGGCAGACGCCTTGGCCTGAGGCAGCGGCGTGAAGTTGGTCGGTGTGGGCAGGGCGCGCGGCAGATGCGGCAGGCGCTGGCCGGTTACGGAGCGCAGCTTCTCGAACAGCCCGTTCGCCGTGTCGTCACCCAGCGTCCGCTTCGCCAGATCGGCCAGCTTCAGGCCGGTGCGGGCGACCGACAAGGCCCCGGCGGTGTGTTCGGCGACGTAGGTGCCGAATCCCTGGGCCATCGCCCCGCGCCGGTCACCGCGGATCGCCTTGATGAGCAGCCCCGTCTCGATCCCAACCGGGCAGGCGGTGGAACAGAGGCCGCAGGCCGCGCAGGTGTCGATGCCCTGGTAATCGTAGGCCTCGTGCAGAGCGCCGAGCCGAGCCGCGTCGGCACCCGTGGCCTCAAGACGCGAAATCTCGCGCCAGCCGACGATGCGCTGGCGGGGGGAGAGCGTCATCTTGTGCGACGGGCAGGTCGGCTCGCAGAATCCGCACTCGATGCAGGTGTCCACCAGCGGGTGGGCGGCCGGCATCGCCTTGAGGTTCTTGAGATGCGCCTCCGGGTCGTCGTTCAGGATGACGCCGGGGTTCAGCAGGCCCTGCGGGTCGAGCAGCGCCTTGATCTCCTTCATCAGGCCATAGGCCTGCGGACCCCACTCCATCTCAACGAAAGGCGCCATGTTGCGGCCCGTGCCGTGCTCCGCCTTCAGCGAGCCGTCGTACTTGCGCACCACCTGATCGCACACCGCGTCCATGAAGCGGCGGTAGCGGTCGACCTCCTCGTCGGTGTCGAAGGCCTGGGTGAAGACGAAGTGCAGGTTCCCTTCCAGCGCGTGGCCGAAGATGATCGCCTCGGTGTAGCCGAACTTCAGGAACATGGCCTGAAGCTCGACCGTCGCCTCGGCCAGCCGGTCGAGCGGGTAGGCCACGTCCTCGATGATGACCGTGGTGCCGACCTTGCGCATGGCGCCGACCGCCGGGAACAGGCCCTTGCGGATCTTCCAGTAGCTTTCGCCCAGCTTGGCGTCGGTGGTGAAGGTCGCCGGGAACAGGGTCTGGGTCTGGGCGATCACCGCGCTGACCGCGGCGATGTTGGCGTCGAGCGCCGCCGCGTCCTCGCCGCGGATCTCCACCAGCAGGGCGGAGGCGTCCGGCCCCAGCCCGCCGATGAAGTCCGGCATGCCCGGCTTGCCCTCGACCGAGCGCAGCGAGGCGCGGTCCATCAACTCCACGGCCGAGACCGGCGTCGGCTTCATCAGCGCGACGGCGCGGCAGGCCTCCCCGATGTCTGGGTACATCAGCAGCGCGTTCGCCTTGTGGGCGTGTTCCGGCACCGTGTTGTAGGTGATCTCCGACAGGAAGCCGAGCGTGCCCTCCGACCCGATCATCAGGTGCTGGAGGATCTCGATCGGCTCCTCGAAGTCGACCAGGGCGTTCAGGCTGTAGCCGGTGGTGTTCTTGATGCGGAACTTGTTGCGGATGCGCTCCGCCAGGGTCTCGTCGGCGCGGGTGCGGGCGGCCAGACCGGACAGGGCGGACAGCAGGGCGCCGTGGCTGACCGCGAAGGCGTCACGGCTGGCGGCGTCGCCGGTGTCCAGCAGCGTGCCGTCGGCCAGCACCAGCCGCATGGAGGCCAGCGTGCGGTAGCTGTTCTGCGCGGTGCCGCAGCACATGCCGCTGGCGTTGTTGGCCGCGATGCCGCCGATCTTGGCGGTGGCGATCGAGGCCGGGTCCGGACCGATCTTGCGCCCGAAGGGGGCCAGCTTGCGGTTCGCCTCCGCCCCGATGACTCCGGGCTGGAGGGTCACCGTCGCGGCACCCGGCGGGATGGTGCAGCCGCGCCAGCTGTCGCCCAGCAGAACCAGGACCGAATCGGTGACCGCCTGGCCCGACAGGCTGGTGCCGGCGGCGCGGAAGGTCACCGGGGTCTTCAGCTCCCGGCAGAGGTTGAGCAGCCGCACCACCTCGCCCTCGGCCTCGACGATGGCGACGATCTTCGGGATCAGGCGGTAGAAGCTGCCGTCGGTCCCGTAGGCCAGCGTGCGCAGCGGGTCGGTGACGAGGCGTTCGTCCGGCATGAACTCCCGGAGGGCCGCGTGCAGGCGGTCATAGGGCGCGGGCAGCATCGGTTCTCGGGGCCTCCGGATATGGGACCGCGCGACGACTCCTCCGTGATCGCCGGTCCGGGTTGCGGGTGCTGGGGCGAGGTTTGTTTCCGCCCGTCGGACGGACGGCTTGTTGTGTGCCACAGTCAGTATGTCGGATAATCGATTTGCTGGGTGGCCGCAATGGTAAAATGAATTGACCAAACGCAGCGCTGTGCTGCTGCAATGCAATAAGAAAGCGGCGCCACCCGACCGGATGGAAGGCCGAGCGGCGCCGTAGGAAATAAAGCTCGGCAGTGGATGACGCCCCTTCTCCCCGGGAGGAGGAGAAGGGGGTTGGCTTCGACGCTTACGGGATCATCCAGGGCAGGATGTAGGCCTGGATCATGGTGATGACGCCGATGATCGCGACGAAGAACAGGCTGTGCTTCACGGTGAAGCGGAACAGTTCGGACTCGCGGCCGACCAGACCCACCGCGGCGCAGGCCACGGCGATCGACTGCGGGGAGATCATCTTGCCGGTGACGCCGCCGGTCGTGTTGGCCGCGACCATCAGCACGTCGGACACGCCCACCTGCTGCGCCGTGGTGGCCTGCAGGCCGCAGAACAGCGCGTTGCTCGACGTGTCGGAGCCGGTGAGGAACACGCCCAGCCAGCCCAGGATCGGCGAGAAGAACGGGAACAGGCCGCCCGTGCCGGCCAGCAGCAGCGCCAGGGTCGAGGACAGGCCCGAGTAGTTGGCGATGAAGGCGAAGGCCAGGACCATGCCGATCGAGTAGATCGGGCGCTTCAGCTCGCCGACCGTCTCGACGAAGGTCTTGACGCCGTCGGCCGGGCGCATCTTCAGCATGACCATCGTGATGATCGCGGAGATCAGGATGGCCGTGCCGGTGGCCGACAGCAGGTCGAGCTTGTAGACGGCCTCGATGGGCTTGGGCGAGGCGACGATCGGGGCGGCCTTCAGCACCAGCTTGTCCAGCCCGGCGACCGGGAAGTACAGCACCGTGTCGGCCAGCGCGCCGCCCTTGGCAAACAGCGCCTTGAAGGGCTTCAGGCTCCAGATCGTGACGATCACGGTCAGGATCAGGAAGGGCGACCAGGCTTTGGCGATCTCACCGGCGCTGTAGCCGCGCTGGGCGTTGAACTCGCTCGACGCCATGGCGCCGACCGACTGCGGCACCGGGCCGGCGGGCAGCGGGGAGTTGGGGAAGCGGAAGATCGCCTTGGGCTTCCAGAACTTCAGGAAGACGGTGATGCTGACGAGGCTGACCAGAGCGGAGGTGATGTCCGGCAGCTCCGGCCCGATGAAGTTGGCGGTGAAATACTGGGTGACGGCGAAGGTGCCGCCGGCGACCAGGATGGCGGGCCAGGTCTCGCGCACGCCCTTCCAGCCGTCCATGATCATGATGATCCAGAAGGGCACGAAGACGGACAGCAGCGGCAGCTGGCGGCCGGCCATGGCGCCGATCCGGAACGGGTCGAGCGAGGTGACCTGACCGGCGACGATGATCGGAATGCCCATGGCGCCGAAGGCCACCGGGGCGGTGTTGGCGATCAGGCAGAGACCGGCGGCGTAGAGCGGGTTGAAGCCCAGCCCGACCAGCAGCGCCGCGGTGATGGCGACCGGCGCGCCGAAGCCCGCAGCCCCTTCCAGGAAGGCGCCGAAGGAGAAGCCGACCATCAGCATCTGAAGACGCTGGTCCTCGGTGATCGACACCACCGACGAGCGGATGATCTCGAACTGACCGGTCTTGACCGTGATCTTGTAGAGGAACACGGCGGCCACGATGATCCAGGCGATCGGCCACAGGCCGTAGAGGAAGCCGTATCCGGCGGACGCCAGGGCCATGCCGACCGGCATCTTGTAGAACAGGATGGCGACGGCCAGCGAAATGGCGACGGTGATGGTGCCCGCGACGTGGCCCTTCATGCGCAGCATCGTCAGCGCGATGAAGAAGAAGATGATCGGCAACGCGGCCACAAGTGCCGAAAGCCAAAGGTTACCCGCGGGATCGTAGACTTGTGTCCAGGGCTGCATGTTTCCTACCTATGCCGCAGATTCTCGGTTCTGCGCTTTGGCCAGCGACCATGAGTGGAGCCCGGATCCGCACGTCTTATCCGGACGCGCGCCGCCTGTCATTCCATGGCCGTTCGACCGTGGAGATCAGTTTTTTCTTGGGTTGGGCTCCGGTCAAAACATATGACCAAAGGCTCTGAACGGATACATTGGGTCGCAATGGTTGGCAATAGGGAAAATTCAATTTACCGTCGGCGTCGCGAGAGACTTTTTCTTGCCCGTGGTATTACCACCTGACCCCCTTCGATAGCGCTGCGATCGGGAAACGGTGCCATGGGGTGCGGTTGGGCTGGACGCGCGGAAGCCGTGACGATATCTAACCTTCGGGATCGGATGGGATTTCTGCGGATGCAGGGCAAGGGGCAGGGCAAGGGAATGATCAAGCCGGCCAAATTGGCGGACGCCATCGCCGACCATCTGGAGACGCTGATCCGGGAGGGCGTGCTGCGTCCGGGGGAGAAGCTGCTGCCGGAGCGGGATCTGGCGCTGAAGCTGGACGTCTCGCGCCCGTCGCTGCGCGACGCCCTGGAGAAGCTGGAGGAGCGCGGGCTGCTCGTCTCCGGGCGCAACGGCACCCACATCGCGCAGTTCCTGGCGCCCATCGCCGCCCCGCTGGCGGCGCTGCTTCAGTCCGACCCGGACGCGCCTTTCCATTATCTGGAGTTCCGCACCTCCATCGAGGCGGCGGCGGCCAAGCTGGCCGCGCAGCGGGCGACCGACCTCGACCGTCAGGCGATCCGCGCCCTGGCCCAGCGCATGCGCGACGCCCACGGCAAGGACGACCCGTCGGAAGAGGCCGACGTGGACGCCCAGCTTCACCTCGCCTTCTACGAGGCGGCGCACAACACGGTGATGCTGCACATCATGGGCGCGCTGTCGGAGATGCTGCGCAACGACGTCTTCTACAACCGCGACCGGCTCTACACGCGGCCCGGCGTGCGCGACCTGCTGCTGGAGCAGCATCTGGCCATCGTCGACGCGGTGCTGGCCGGCGACGCCGAGGCCGCCCACACGGCGGCGGAGGCGCATGTGATGTTCACGTTGCACACCCTGCGGGAAATCCGCGAGGACGACACGCGGCTTGAGGCCTCCCTGCGCCGTATCGGGCGCACCGACCTGATCGAAACCGCCGAACGGGCCTGAGCCAAAGGGCGGCGTTTGGGAACCCGAGGGCCATTCCCGGTTTTACACGGCTGTCGACCAAGGGAGGTCCAGCCGTGCCCACCGCAACGCCGCTCGCCGAAACGCTGCCGTCTATCATTCCCTATTGCGGCGCCCCACCGGTGCCGGACGGGTTCTGGAGCGCCTGGAACGGCGACCCGGTCCTGCTGTCCGTCTTCGCCCTGGCCGCCGCGGGATACGCGATGGTGGTGCGGCGGCATGGAGCGGGGATGGCGCGGCACCAGCCCTGGTGCTTTGCCGCCGGCTGGCTGGTTCTGTTCGCCGCCTTCGTGTCGCCGCTGTGCAACCTGACCTCCGCCCTGTTCTCGGCGCGGGTGGTCCAGCATCTCCTGACCATCCAGGTCGCGGCGCCCCTGCTGGTCCTGTCCTGGCCGATGGGCGAGCTCCGCTGGCCCAACTGGGCGCGGGTCCTGGCGTCACCTTTGGCCGTTCCGGAAATCGCCTGGGGGCTGTTCGGGCTGTTCCTCTGGGTGTGGCACCTGCCGGGACCCTACATGGCGGCGCTGCGCTTCGACGCGGTGCTGTGGGTCATGCACGCCAGCCTGCTCGTCGGCGCGGTGGCCGCGTGGCGGACGGTGCTGGCCCCCGACGATGGGGCGATGCGGGGGCGGGGGCTGCTGTCGGCCTTCGGCACCTCGGTGCATCTCGCCATCCTGGCGGCCCTGCTGATCTTCGCCCCGCAGCCGCTGTTCGTCTACCATCTGGAGACGACGGCGCCCTGGGGCCTGTCGGCGCTCGCCGACCAGCAACTCGGCGGCCTCATCATGGGGGTGGTCGGGGCGGCGGTCTATGTGGGGATTAATCTCTACGCGCTGGCGCGCTGGCTGATGGTGCCCGAGCGGCAGAGGTCGTAAGGCGGTCAGCGCGCCTCCAATCCGAGGAAGCTCCAGGACACGTCGCCGCGGCCGAGCATGTCCTCCCGGTCGTTCCGATGGATGCAGCGAAGGCCGACGGACGCGGCAAGCGCGATGGTCTCGGCGGCCGAGACGTCGTACATGGTCCGCCCCGCCGGCACCGGGCCGTGCCGCAAGGACATGACGACCCGGCCGTTCGGGTTCAGGAGGGACGCGATGTGCGGCATGGCGATGGCTCGCTGGGCCTCATCGAGGTGCATCCACACCGCGGTGAGCAGGACGACGTCGTAGCGTCCGCCGTCGCCTCGCAGCACGGTCAGTTCCGGCAGGCTGTCGTCGAGCCAGTGGATCGGCGTCGCGGCGTGGATGCGCATTCCCGCGCTGCGAAGCTCCGGCGTCGGTTCGACGGCGGTCACATCATGACCGAGCCGCGAGAGGGCGGCCGCGTCCCGTCCGGTGCCCGCGCCGATGTCCAGGACGCGGCTCGGCCGGGAGGGAAAGAGGTGGAGCACATCGCGATGCACATCGGCGAAGGCCACGCTCTCGTACTGTTCGGTGAGCGCTGTCGCGTTTTCACCGTATCCGTTCCGTCCGCTCATTCCCCGGCTCTCCGCATGATGCGCCGATGACGGCGCGACCGTCCCCTGCTTACCACAGACAGCCGGAGATCGTCGGTGCGCTGGGGAAACGCGCTCAACGAAAAACCCCGGCCCTTGCGGGCCGGGGTTCTCGTGTCGCGTCACGCTCAGTGGACGGCGGCGCTGCTCCGTCCGCCGCCGGTCAGGGCGAAGCCCAGCGGCGGCCGTTCCGGGGCCTTGAAGCCGGTGGCGCGGTCCTCCTCGACCGGCACCCCGTCCAAGGTCAGGCGACCGTCCCGCGCCGACAGGTGCAGGGTCGAGCGTTCGTCCACCTCGCCGTCGAGCAGCCGCTCGGCGATGGGGTCCTCCACCAGATTCTGCACCGCCCGCTTCAACGGGCGGGCGCCGAAGGCCGGGTCCCAGCCGAGGTCGGCGAGCCGGGCGCGGGCCGCGTCGTCGGCGGTCAGCGACAGGCCGCGCTCCGCCAGACGGTCGGCGACGCGGGCGAGCTGGATGTCCACGATGTGGGCCATCTGCTCGCGCCCCAGCCGGCGGAAGATCAGCACGTCATCCAGCCGGTTCAGGAACTCCGGCCGGAAGGCGCGGCGCACCGCGTCCATCACCTCGATCCGCGCCCCTTCCAGGCTGTCGTCCTCGCCGAGCGCCGTCAGGGCGTCCGCCCCCAGGTTCGACGTCATGATCAGGATCGCGTGGCGGAAGTCCGCCGTGCGGCCCTGGCCATCGGTCAGCCGCCCGTCGTCGAGCGCCTGGAGCAGCACGTTCAGCACGTCCGGATGGGCCTTCTCCACCTCGTCCAGCAGGACGACCTGATAGGGCCGGCGCCGGATCTTCTCGGCCAGAGTCCCGCCGTCGTCATACCCGACATAGCCCGGGGGCGAGCCGATCATGCGGGCGACGGAGTGCTTTTCCATGTATTCCGACATGTCGACGCGGGTGACCGCGGTCTCGTCGTCGAACAGGAAGGCGGCCAGCGCCTTGGCCAGCTCCGTCTTGCCGACGCCGGTCGGGCCGAGGAACAGGAAGGAGCCGGTGGGACGGTTCGGGTCCTTCAACCCGGCCCGCGCCCGGCGCACCGCCTTGGACACGGCGCGCACCGCCTCGGCCTGACCGACGACGCGTTCGGCCAGCCGGTCCTCCATGCCCTTCAGCCGCTGCCGCTCGCTGTCCAGCATGCGGTCCACCGGGATGCCGGTCCAGCGGGTGACCACGGCGGCGATGTCCTTCGCCGTCACCTCCTCCCGCTCGGCGTTGGCGCGGGATTCGGCCTCGGCCAGACGCTTCTCCAAGTCGGGAACGACGCCGTAGGCCAGCTCGCCGGCCTTCGCCCAGTCGCCGTCGCGCTGCGCGTGCTCCAGCTTGGTGCGGGCCTGGTCCAGTTCCTCCTTCAGGCGGCGGCCCTCGGTGCGGCGGGACTGCCCGACGCGCCATTCCTCCTCCATGGCGGTCAGCTTCGCCTCGTCCACCGCAAGTTCGGACTCCAGCTTGTGCAGACGTTCCTGGGACGCGGCGTCCGGTTCCGACTTCAGGGCCTCGCGCTCGATCTTCAACTGGGCGACGCGGCGGCCGACGGCGTCCAGCGCCTCCGGCTTGCTGTCGATCGCCATGCGCAGGCGGCTGGCCGCCTCGTCGACGAGGTCGATGGCCTTGTCGGGCAGGCGGCGGTCGGCGATGTAGCGGGCGGAGAGCTGCACCGCCGCGACCACCGCCGCGTCGGCGATGCGCACGCCGTGGTGCACCTCGTACTTGCCCTTGATGCCGCGCAGGATCGACACGGCGTCCTCGTCGGACGGCTCGTCCACGTTCACCGGCTGGAAGCGGCGGGCCAGCGCCGCGTCCTTCTCGATGTACTTGCGGTACTCGTCCGGCGTGGTGGCGCCGACGCAGCGCAGCTCGCCGCGCGCCAGCGCGGGCTTCAGCATGTTGGCGGCGTCCATGGCGCCGTCCGTGCGGCCGGCGCCGATCAGCGAGTGCAGCTCGTCGATGAACAGGATGATGCGGCCCGCCGCCTGTTGCACCTCCGACAGGACGGCCTTCAGCCGCTCCTCGAAGTCGCCGCGGAACTTGGCGCCGGCCAGCAGGGCGGTGAGGTCGAGCGCGAGCACGCGCCGGTCCTTCAGCCCCTCCGGCACGTCGCCGGAGGCCAGCCGCTGGGCCAGACCCTCCACAACGGCGGTCTTGCCGACGCCGGGTTCGCCGATCAGCACGGGGTTGTTCTTGGTGCGCCGGGCCAGGACCTGGATGGTGCGGCGGATCTCGTCGTCACGCCCGATCACCGGGTCGAGACGGCCCTGCCGCGCCTCTTCCGTCAGGTCGCGGGCGTATTTGGCGAGCGCCTCGCCCATCTGGGCATCCTCCTGCCGATCGGCCGGGCGGTTTTTGCTCAGCGACTCGACGCCCTCGACCAGCACCGCGGGATCGACACCGGCGCGGTGGAACAGCGCGCGGGTGGCGCCGCCCTGGGCGGCCAGCGATTCGAGGAGCCGTTCGGGGGAGACGAACTTGTCGCCGGCCCCCCGCGCCGTCTCGACGGCGTTCTGGAGCACGCCGGCGAGCGCCGGGGACATGAAGATCGGGTGCGGCCCTTCGCCATCCACACGGGTCTGGCGGTTGAGGGTTTCCTCGGCGGCGGTCTTCAAAAGCTCGGGATCGCCGCCGGCATCGCGGATCAGCTTGGCGGGCACGCCGTCGGCGTCCTCGACCAGGGCCTTCACGAGATGTTCGGGGACGAGCTGTTGGTGGCGTCCGGCGAGAGCCGCCAGTTGCGCAGCCTGGATGACGCCGCGCGCACGGTCGGTGAACAGACCGAAGTCCATCAGGCACTCCGTTCGTTATGGTTCCCGCCCTTTGCGAAGGCGCGGGAAGACGGCCTGTGTGGCCCGCACCATGCGCGGCCCCGGTCGCCTCAAGGGAACAGATGGGCAGGAGCCCCGCCCCGGTCAAGACGGCCGCCCAGACCGTGGGGCAAGGCTGTCTTGCGCTGCCATTGTCTCACTATATGGACAAAGATTTATTTATTTGACACACTCCGTACGCCTTCATAAAGTGGTGGAAACTGATATGCCAGATATCGGACAACAACGCGGGAGGGAGGATATGGCCGGCATCGGAGCAAATCCGCTCGATGCACAAGCGTCGCCGGAGAAGCCGCAGGCCTCCGGAACCCAGACGCTGATGCGCGGCCTCGCCCTCCTGGAATGCGTGGCGGCGGGCATCGGTGACGTGAAGGGCATCGCCGCCCGGCTGGGCACGCCGCGCAGCACCACGCACCGGATGCTCAACAGCCTGACCCAGGACGGCTATCTGCATCACGTGCCCTACAAGGGCTATCTGCTGGGGCCGAAGCTGATCGCGCTCGGCATGCGCGCGCTGGAGCAGCGCCCGCTGGTCGCCATCGCCCGCCCGCACATCGAGGAACTGGCCCGCCAGACCGGCGACACCGTCCATCTCGGCGTCGTCGAAGGGGCGGAGGTCTTCTACCTCGACAAGATTCCGAACACGCGCGGGCTGGAGATGCGGTCGCGCATCGGCCTGCGCATGCCGCTGGCCTCCACGGGGCTTGGCAAGGCGCTTCTCCTCGGCCTGCCGCGCGAGCGCTGGTCCGAGCTGTACGAACACGCGCTCCGCCTGACCGCGGCGGCGCCGGAACGGCCCCCGCTGGCGCCCTGGCCGGAGTTCGAATCCCGGCTGGCCGCCTATGTGGACCGCGGCTGGTCCTTCGACCTTGAAGAAAACGAAATCGGCATCCGCTGCGTCGGCGCGCCGATCCGTGACGTCCGCAACCAGGTCGTCGCCGCCATCAGCGTGGCGAGCGCCGTGCCGTACATGCCGGACGAACGGATGGAGGAGCTTGGACCCGTGGTCCGGGCGGTCGCCGACGCGATTTCAAAGGATTTGGGATGGAAACGGGACGAACGGGCGTCGGGGCATCGCTGATCGCCCTCGACTGGGGAACGTCGAGCCTGCGCGGCTTCCTGATGGGCGGCGACGGGCGGGTGCTGGACCAGCGCGCCAACGCGCACGGCATCCAGAACCTGCCGATGCCGGGCATCGCCGGCTTCGAGCAGGCCTTCGCCGACCTGTGCGGCGACTGGCTGGCAGCATATCCCGGCCTGCCGGTTGTGGCCGGCGGCATGGTCGGCAGCGCCCAGGGCTGGCGCGAGGCCCCCTATGTCCGCTGCCCCGCCGACACGACCACCCTGGCCTCGCAGGCCATCCCGGTGGAGAGCGCGTCGGGCTCCCGCATCCTGATCGCGCCGGGCGTCCTCTACGACCCGCCGAGCGGCCCGCCGGACATCCTGCGCGGCGAGGAGATCCAGATCGCCGGGGTGCTGGCCGACCGTCCCGACTGGGGCCGCGACGCCTGCATGGTGCTGCCCGGCACCCATTCCAAATGGGTGGAGATCGTCGGCGGGCGCATGATCCGCTTCTCCACCTACATGACCGGCGAGACCTTCGCCGTCCTGTGCAAGCACTCGATCCTCGGCCGGCTGATGCCGGCGGACGCCGCCCCGGCGGAGGCCGAGTCCGACGCCGCCTTCGCCGAGGGCGTGCGGGCGGCGCAGGCCAGCGGGCCGGGCGACTTCACGCACCAGATCTTCGCCGCGCGCACGCTCGGCATCACCCGCCGCATGCCGGCGGAGCTTCTGAAGGATTACCTGTCCGGCCTGCTGATCGGCCACGAGCTGGTCTCCGGCCTCGGCCACATGCGCAACGAGCTGCATGAAGGCCGCCCGCTGCTGCTGATCGGCGAGGGCGCGCTCTGCCGCCGCTACGTGCGCGGCCTGGAACTGCTGGGCGTCGAGCCCACCGACCGGCTTGAGAACACCGCCCCGCGTGGGCTCTTCCAGTTTGCCGTTGCCGCCGGCCTGATCGCGCCGGCGGGGGAGTAACCGATATGTCCGACGATTCCATCAAGGCCCGCTTCGACGCCGCCTTTTCCGCGCTGCCGCTGGTCGCCATCCTGCGCGGCCTGACCCCCGCGGAGGCGGAGGGTGTCGCGCAGACGCTCTACGACAGCGGCTTCCGCATGATCGAGGTGCCGCTGAACTCGCCCGATCCGTTCACGAGCATCGCCGCCGTCCGCCGGTTGCTGCCGCGCGACGCGCTGGTCGGCGCCGGCACGGTTCTGGAGGTGGAGCAGGTGGCCCGGCTCAAGGAGATCGGCGCCGATCTGGTCGTCATGCCGCACGCCGACACCGCGGTGATCCGCGCCGCGAAGGCCGCGGGGTTGGTCAGCCTGCCCGGGATCGCCACGCCGACGGAAGCTTTCGCAGCGCTGTCAGCCGGGGCCGACGCCCTGAAGATCTTCCCGGCGGAACTGGTCGGCCCGCGCATCATCAAGGCTATGCGCGCCATCCTGCCCGCCGGCACCCGCCTGCTGCCCGTGGGCGGCATCGCCCCGGACACCATGGCGCCGTTCCTGGAGGCCGGCGTGGCCGGCTTCGGGCTGGGGTCCGCGCTGTATGCGCCGGGCCTGTCCGCCGCCGAGGTCGGCGTCCGGGCGGACGCCTTCGTCGCCGCGTGGCGGCGCCTCAACCCGCGCTGACCGAACCCTCGGCACCAGCGCACAAGTCTGCGGCCGGTCGCAGAACGCGCCGCGGATTTCCTCCCCCCTCACCATCACAAGCAATTTTCCAGGGAGAACGTTCATGAAGGGCTATCGTTTCGTCACCGGCGCCGTCGTCGGCGCGCTGACCTCCGCCACGATGATGGTCGCCGTGCAGGCCGCCGAGTACCCGACCAAGGCGATCGAGCTGATCGTTCCGTACGCGGCCGGCGGCGGCACCGATCTGGTGGCCCGCGCCTACGCGGACGCCGTGAACCGCCACCTGCCGCAGTCGGTCGGCGTGGTGAACAAGACCGGCGGCGGCGGTGCCGTCGGCCTGTCGGAGATCATGGCCGCCCGTCCGGACGGCTACCGCATCGGCATGGGCACCGTGGAGATCACCACCCTGCCGAACCTCGGCGTCGCCCGCTTCACGGCCGATGATTTCACCCCGATCGCCCGCCTGAACGCGGAGCCGAGCGCCATCACGGTCAACGCCAACGCGCCGTGGAAGACCATCGAGGAGTTCCTGGCCTACGCCAAGGAGAACCCGGGCAAGGTCCGCATCGGCAACTCCGGCACCGGCGCCATCTGGCACCTCGCCGCCGAGGCTCTGGCGACCAAGTCGGGCCTGAAGTTCAGCCACATCCCGTACGACGGCGCCAACCCGGCGGTCACGGCACTCCTCGGCAACCACATCGAGGCGGTCAGCGTCAGCCCGGCCGAGGTGTCGAGCCACATCGCCGCCGGCACGCTGCGCATCCTGGCCGTGATGGACGACCAGCGCTCCAAGGCGTTCCCGGACGCCCCGACGCTGAAGGAGAAGGGCATCGACGTAACGGTCGCCACGTGGCGCGGCATCGTCGTTCCGAAGAAGACCCCGGCGAACGTCGTCGAGACGCTGCGCGCCGCCTCCAAGAAGGCGGTCGAGGAGCAGGGCTTCCGCGACCAGCTGGCCAAGATGAACCTCAGCTACGCTTATCTCGACGGCCCGGAATACAAGGTGGCCATGGAGAAGGACGCCGAAATGTTCAAGGTGCTGATGAAGCAGATCGGCCTCGCCAAGTAAGCCGATCCAAGCAAGCCGCTTCACGCAAGCCGCATCCCCGGCGTGTCCCCGGCGGCCTTCGGGCCGCCGGGCGTCCGAAGGAGATTCATTCATGAGCAACGCTCCCGCTCCGGGCGGCAAGGTCGGCCTGCGCCCGCAGGACCGCCTTGCCACGCTGGTCATCGCTGTCCTCGTCATGGCTGTCGCTGTGGCCGCCATCATCGTCGCGGGTGATTTCCCGCCGACCATGCTGGAGACCGACGTCGGCCCTGCACGCTTCCCGATCATCTTCGCGGTTGCCCTGCTGGTGCTCTGCGCGATCCTGGTCTTCAACACGCTTCGGGCGCCGGCCGCTCCCCCGGACGATCCGGCGCAGGCCGAACCCAAGGCCAGCTACGGCACGGTGGCCATCGGCATCGTCGCGACCGCCGCCTGCCTGTACGCCATGGAGTTCGTCGGCTACGCCATCGCGACGCCCATCTACCTGTTCGGCCTGATGTGGCTGATGGGGCGGCGCAACGTGATCGCGAACGCCGCCATCGCCGCCGTGCTGACCGCGCTCATCTACGCCGCCTTCGCCGTGGCGCTCAGCGTGCCGCTTCCGGTCGGGAGTCTTTTCGAATGACCCGAACCGATCCGACCGGCCGCAACACTCCGCTGACGGAGGGGTGAGATGTACGAACTCGACATGCTTCTTCACGGCGCGCAGGCGCTGTTCAACCAGCCCATGGCGCTGCTGCTCGCCCTGTTCGGCGTCACGCTGGGCATCATCATCGGCGCGCTGCCCGGCCTGACGGCGACGATGGGCGTGGCGATCCTGCTGCCCTTCACCTTCGGCATGGACCCGCTGTCGGGCCTGTTGATGATTTCCGGCGTCTTCTTCGGCGGCATCTACGGCGGGTCGGTCACCGCCATCCTGCTGAAGATCCCCGGCACCCCGGCCGCCGCCGCCACCGCCATCGACGGCTTCGAGCTGACCAAGAAGGGGCAGGCCGGCATCGCGCTCGGCACCGCCACCTTCTCGTCCTTCCTGGGCGGCACGGCCAGCGTCTTCGTGCTGATCTTCCTGGCCCCGGTGCTGGCGCGCTTCGCGTTGGAATTCAGCGCGTCGGAATCCTTCGCGCTCGCCGTCTTCGGCTTGTCGATCATTGCGAGCATTTCCGGCGTGTCGGTCATCAAGGGCCTGATCTCCGGATTCCTCGGCCTGCTGCTGGCGACCGTCGGGCTCGACCCGATGGGCGGCTTCCCGCGCTACACCGGCGGCTACACCGAGTTGTTCAACGTGCCCTTCATCCCGGTGATGATCGGCCTGTTCGCCGCCGCCGAAGCCTTCAAGTCGCTGGAGGACCCGCAGGTTCGCGCCGGCATGGCCGCGGCGCTGGACCGCATCATCCCGCCCTGGCACATGTTCCGCCGCCAGATCGGCAACATCGCGCGCTCCTCGGGCCTTGGCATCATCATCGGCATGATCCCGGGCGCCGGCGCCGACATCGCCGCCTTCGTCGCCTACAACGAGGCCAAGCGCTTCAGCAAGACACCGGAGAATTACGGCAAGGGCGAATTGGGCGCCGTCGCCGCCTGCGAGTCCGGCGCCAACGGCTGCACCGGCGGCGCGCTGCTGACCATGCTGACTCTGGGTATCCCCGGCGACGCGGTGACCGCGGTGATGCTGGGCGCCCTGACGCTCCAGGGCCTGCAGCCCGGCCCGCTGCTGTTCAAGGACCATGCCGATCTGGTCTTCACGCTGTTCGCCGGCATGCTGGTCTGCTACGTGATGATGCTGGTGGTCGGCCTCGGCTCGCTGCGCTTCATGGGGCGCATCCTGCAGATGCCGAAGTCGGTTCTGACGCCGTGCATCCTGGCGCTGTGCATCGTCGGTACCTACGCCATCAACAACAGCCTGTTCGACATCTGGATCATGCTGGCCGCCGGCGTCGTCGGCTACTTCATGCAGAAGTGGGACTTCCCGGCCTCGCCCGTCGTGCTCGCCCTCATCATGGGGCCGATGGCGGAGGCGAACTTCCGTCGCGCACTGTCGCTGTCGGGCGGCAGCTACGACTTCCTCTACACCCGTCCGATCACCGCGGTCCTGCTGACCATCGCGATCCTGACGCTGATGCTCCCGCTGCTGCGCCGCCTGTGGGCGCAACGCTCGTCCGGCGGACCGACGACGATCAACCCGGCCGCCGGGAGCAGCCGCATGGGGACCCCGGAATGACGACCACGACCAGCATTGGCCTGGAGGCCGTCTTCGATCCCGACCTGCGCAACGGCACCGGCGAGAATCCGGTCTGGGACGCCGAGCGGAACTCGTGGACCTGGATCGACATCCCGGCGCGGACCATCCACCGTCTCGACCCCTCCAGCGGCGCCCACCGCCGCTGGACCCTGCCGGAGATGATCGGCAGCCTCGTCCTGCGTCCGGACGGCGGCGTGGTCTGCGCCTGCGAGACCGGCGTCTTCGACGTCGACCTACCGGGCGAGGGGGGCGAGGCGGTGGTCACCACCCTCGCCACCCACCGCTTCCCCAAGGAGGGCATGCGCTTCAACGACGGGCGCTGCGACCGGCAGGGACGGTTCTGGCTGTCCAGCATGGTCATGGACATCAGCCAAGGCGACTCCTCCGGCCGGTGGCACCGCTTCACGCGGGCCGACGGGCTGACCGAGACGGGGACCGGCGGCTACATCATCCCCAACGGGTCAGCCTTCAGCCCGGACGGGCGCACCCTCTACGCGTCCGACAGCCACCGCAACGTGCGGATGGTCTGGGCCTGGGACTACGACACGGACACCGGCACCGCCGCCAACCGCCGCCCCTTCGTCGACATGCGGGCGATGGTCGGGCGTCCCGACGGCGCCGCGGTGGACGTCGACGGCTGCTACTGGATCTGCTGCCTGGATGAGGGTTGCATCAAGCGCTTCACTCCGAACGGCGACCTCGACCGCCGCATCGAGGTGCCGATGCGCAAGCCGACCATGTGCGCCTTCGGCGGGCCGGACCTGCGGACGATGCTGGTCACCTCGCTCAGCCGCGGGCCGGCGGACCTCGCCGAGGACCCGCATGGCGGGCGCGTCCTGATGTTCGATCCCGGCGCCCAGGGCCTGCCGGAACCCCGCCTGGCTGTTTGAACCCTCTCCCCGGAGGGGAGAGGGAACGTCAAGACCAAGACACGAGAGGCAAGGAATGTTTGACGATCTGAAGGGCAAGCGCGTTCTCATCACCGGCTCCACCCAGGGCATCGGCTTGGCGGCGGTGGAGGCGTTCGCCCGCGCCGGCGCCAAGGTCGCCATGAACGGCCGCCGCGTTCCGGCGGACCTGGAGGCCACGCTGGCCCGTCTGAACGGGCTGGGCGGCGAGGTCGTCTTCCTCCAGGCCGACGTGTCGGACAGCGCGGCGTGCGGTACGCTCGTCGAGGCGTTCGTGGAGCGCTTCGGCGGCATCGACGTGCTCGTCAACAACGCGGGCGGCCTGGTCGCGCGCAAGCCGCTGCCGGAAATCGACGACGCGTTCTTCGACGCGGTGACCGACCTGAACTCCCGCTCCGCCCTGATGGTGACCAAGCACGCCCTGCCGCACCTGAAGGCCGCGGCGGCGCAGAACGGCACCACCTCCTCGGTGATCTCGGTCGGCTCGGTCGCCGGCTACACCGGCGGCGGTCCTGGCGCTGGCCTGTACGGCGCGGCCAAGGCGTGGCTGCACAACATCCAGAAGAACTGGGTGGCCTTCCACACGAAGGACGGCATCCGCTTCAACATGGTGTCGCCGGGGACCTTCGACACGGCCTTCCACGCCGACAAGGACGAGGACACCAAGGCCCGCATCGGCTCCGGCTTCCCGATGGGCCGCTTCGGCCGTCCGGAAGAGTGCGCTCCGACCTTCCTGTTCTTCGCGTCGCACGCCTGCAGCGGCTACATCACCGGGCAGGTTCTCGACGTCAACGGCGGCCAGTACATGCCGTGACGATTGGTGATTCCGTCCGTGTCCGGTTGCTCAAAGCGGGCGCGGCGGGATGGCGGCCGTGAAGGCCGCCGTTTTGGCGGCGATGGCCGGCAGGGTGGGGAAGGGCACGCCGTCCTCGCACCGCAACTGCCGGGCCACCGCGTGCAGGGTGCCGTGATGGCGGCGGCAGAGGATGCCGTCGGCGTCGCGGTCGTAGAGCCGGACGAACTGGACGGGCGCCGCGCCCTCCTCCGCATGGACCTCCACCTCCACCAGATGGGTGCAGAAGGAGCAGGCGGTCAGCGGGTCCGTCGAATCGAAGGCCACGCCGGCCTCCAGGCAGCGCCGCGCGAAGGCCTCCAGAAGCACCGACGCGCTGTCCACCGTCTCCAGCCCGCGCAGGGCACGCACGACGTCACGCATCTGGCCGACCTCCGGCAGGATCAGCCCGGCGGCGGAATGGCGGTCGTGGATCACCAGCTTCATCATGATGCGCAGGCCGTCTCGAACAGGGTGGGCTCGAACTGGGTGGGGCGGTGGTTGGCCGTGCCGTTCGCAGCGGCATAGCCGGGCCGGCTCGACCAGACCCGCTGGCGGATGCGGATCTGCGTCCGGCAGTCCGCCGAGCAGTAGAGCGGGGCGGGGCCGCGGCCGGAGGCGCGGGTGAACGGACGCCCGCAGCAGGCGCAATGCAGCGTCTGTGCGGAGGCGGGCTGGATCATTCGGGTGTGTGTCGGCGTCGGCATGGCTGGATTCACGAGGCATTTCCAAAGTTGGACGGACTATACGAGCGGTCTGTGACAGTTTGACGGGTGGGGGCGGGCTACCACTTTTTCGCGCCGCGGCCGCCGCCTGCGGACACGGAAACGCCTCTGGGCGCCGGCCGGTTCCCCCGCCGGATATGGCGGTTTGTGAATTCGGGAGATGCGTAAAATTAAGTTGTTTTTTCTTCAGGTAATGAGAATTCGGGAGAGTGTTGCGCCCAACCGGCACCGATAAATTGTCTTGGACGATAAAAAATCGCGTTGTAAGGTCTCTTTCGGCGGACGAGGGTGTTCCTGCAGGCTGGAGAAGCGCTGGTTGTGGCCGGCGCCCCCAAGCGGGGGGAGTGCCGGATCGTCTTTTCCGCCGCAAGAGGAAGGGGCGGATATGGGAGCACCGACGAAGGCGACGATTCTCATCGTGGATGAC
The DNA here is from genome assembly GCF_007827815.1 of Azospirillum brasilense. Classification (GTDB taxonomy): domain Bacteria; phylum Pseudomonadota; class Alphaproteobacteria; order Azospirillales; family Azospirillaceae; genus Azospirillum; species Azospirillum brasilense_C. The sequence continues at coordinate 53,616 of NZ_VITH01000003.1, read as the reverse complement.
ACCGCCGACAACCTGTCGCTGCTGAGCAGCCACCTGAAATCCATTTATACGGTCAAGACCGTGAACAACGGCGACGCCGCCCTGCGCATCGCCTTTTCCGACCATCCGCCCGATCTGATCCTGCTCGACGTCATGATGCCGAGCATGGACGGCTATGAAGTGTGCCGCCGCCTCAAGGCCGATCCACGGACAAGCGACGTTCCGGTGATCTTCCTCACCGCGCGCACCTCGGTGGAGGACGAGAAGTTCGGTCTCGATCTGGGTGCCGTCGATTACATCAGCAAGCCGATCAGCCCCCCCATCGTCCTGGCGCGGGTGAAGAACCACCTGTCGCTGAAGGCTACCGCCGACTCGCTGCGCGCCACCGTCGAGGAGGTGCGGGCCGCGCACAGCCGGCTGGAGGAGACGCAGCAGCACCTGATCCAGACGGAGAAGATGGCGGCGCTGGGCCTGCTGGTGTCCGGCGTCGCGCACGAGATCAACACGCCGATCGGCGTGGCGCTGACCGCGGTCTCCCATCTCTCCGCCCTGGTCGAATCGCTGGCCTCGCAGTTCCAGAGCGGGGCGATCCGCAAGTCCGACCTCGCCCGCTTCCTGGAGAACGCGCGGGAGGGCGCGCTGCTGGTCACCACCAACATCGTGCGCACCGCCAACCTGATCCAGAGCTTCAAGCAGGTGGTGGTGGACCGCGCCGGGTCGGAGCGGCGGGTGTTCGACCTGAAGGACTATCTGTCCGACGCGCTGTTCGGGCTCGATCCCCACCTGCGAGAAGGCGGGCACAGCCTCACCGTCTGCTGCCCCGCCGGCCTGACCATCGACAGCCATCCCGGCCCGCTGTCGGAGGTGCTGTCCATCCTGATCCGCAACGCCGTGGCCCACGCCTTCCGGCCCGGCCAGAGCGGGCGGGTCACCCTGTCGGTGACCCCGCGGGAGGAGGACTGGGTGGAACTGCGCCTTGCCGACGACGGCAAGGGGATCGACCCGGAGCATCTGCCCAAGCTGTTCGATCCCTTCTTCACCACCCGCCGTGGCATCGAGTTTCCGGGGCTGGGGCTCTACATCGCCTTCAACCTCGTCCATCAGGTGCTTCAGGGCACCATCGAGGTGGAAAGCCTTCCGGGGGGCGGCGCCACCTTCGTCGTGCGCATGCCGCGGCGGGTGTCCGCCCTGGCGGAGGCGTCGGCCTGAGGCTGGTTCGGACGGCGGCTGGCGCGAAGGGCGGCGGTCAGGACACCGGAAGCCGTGCGGCGACCCGCTGCAGCACCGTCGGCGGATCGACCGGCTTTGCGATGTAATCCACCGCCCCCAGGGCGAAGCCGCGCTCCCGGTCGGCCTCGTCGGCCCGCCCGGTCAGGAAGATCACCGGGATGTTCCGGGTTCCCGGCGCCTCCTTCAGGGCGGCGCAGACCGCATAGCCGTCCATCTCCGGCATGACCACGTCCAGAAGGATCAGGTCGGGCGCGGGCGACGCGCCGGCGATCTCCAGCGCCTTGCGCCCGTTGTTGGCGACCTTGATCCGGTAGCTGTCCTTCAGCAGGCCGCTGAGCAGCTTCAGGTTGTCGGGCGTGTCGTCCACGATGAGGATCGTGGCCTTCGGCGTAGCGGGGGCCGGTGCGGGCAATGCGATGTCCATGAAATCGTTCCGATGTGGGGAGCCGGCGGGCCGGCGTCTGATCAGGAATGCGCGGCCACGCCGCGCCCGGCCAAGGCCGCGTCCAGGGTCGCGGCGGCCTGGTCGAAGTCGAAGTTGCGGATCTGGCTGGCGATGGCCTCGAACCGGTCGGGGAAGGCGGCTTGCAGCAGGCCGGCGTTCGCCGTCAGCGCCTCCTCGGCGTCCGGGTCGCTGTCGACCAGAAGCTGGCGGAGCCGGTCGCACAGGGCGCGGAGTTCGTCCGCATCGACCGCGACGGCGTCGGCTCCGGACGGCGTGGTGGTGCCCGCCGGTGCCAGCGCCGCCTCCAGATGGGCGAGGAGGGCGCCGAGCGGCGGCTCCAGCGCGGCCAGCCGCGCGTCGATCTCCGGGCGTGGCCGGGCGTTGCGGATGACCGCCTCCAACCGCTCGGCGGCGTCCTGGACGGGGTGGGCGCCGATGTTGCCGGCGGTCCCCTTCAAAGTGTGGGCGCAGCGCTCCGCCGTGGCGAGGTCCCCCGCGTCCAGCGCCGCGCGGATGGCGGCCGTCGCACCGCGCTGCCCGGCGGTGAACTTGCGCAGCAGGTCGAGGTAGAGGCGCTGCTTGCCCAGCACCCGGGACAGTCCGGTGGCGGTGTCCAGCCCGGGAACGCCAACGGGCAGGTCGCCCTCCTCCTCCGCCATCCGGACGGGGAGGGGAAGGGGAGCCTCGGCGCCGAGCCCCGGGCGGGGCATGATCCAGGCCAGCAGTGTGGCCCACAGCGCCTCCGGATCGATGGGCTTGGCCAGATAGTCGTTCATGCCCGCGTCCAGGCAGCGGTCGCGGTCGGCCTGCATGGCGTTGGCGGTCATCGCGACGATGGGCAGAGCGTCGAAGCCCAGCCGGCGGATTTCCAGGGTCGCGGCAATGCCGTCCATGACCGGCATCTGCATGTCCATCAGCACGAGGTCGTAGGACGCCGCCTGCACCATGGCCACGGCGATGGCCCCGTTCTCCGCGACCTCGACCACCAGTCCGGCGTCGCCCAGCAGTTCGCAGGCCACCTGCTGGTTCAGGTCGTTGTCCTCGGCCAGCAGGATGCGCGCGCCGCGCAGGCGCGACAGATCAGCGGCCGGCGCGTCGGCCGGCGCCGGGGCGACGTCCGTCGCCGCCTCGTCGGCGCCGAGAACCCGCATGATGCCGTCGAACAGGGCCGACGGGTTGACAGGCTTGAACAGAACCTCTTCGATGGCTGTGTTCTCGGCGCCCTTCAGCACCTCCTCCCGGCCGTAAGAGGTGACCATGATGTGGTGGGGGGCCAGTTCCAGCTCCAGCGCGGCGAGGCCGGCGGAGGTCTCCAGCCCGTCCATGCCCGGCATCTGCCAGTCGAGCAGAACGACGCGGAAGGGCCGGCCGTCGCGCGCCGCGAGCCGTGCCGCCTGGATGGCCGCCTGACCGGATTCGACGGCCTCGGCGGTGAAGGACATGGCCGCGAGCATGTCGGTCAGTACGATGCGGGCGTTCTCGTTGTCGTCCACCACCAGGCAGCGCAGGCCGCGCAGATCGGGCCGCGGCAGCAGAACGCGGCGCGGCTTGTCGCGGCCCAGCCGGGCGGTGAACCAGAAGCAGGAGCCGCGGCCCGGCGCGCTCTCCACCCCGACCGCGCCGCCCATCAGCTCGGCCAGCCGCTTGGAGATGGCCAGACCCAGGCCGGTGCCGCCGTATTTGCGGGTGGTCGAGGCGTCGGCCTGCTGGAAGCTCTGGAAAAGCTGGTTTTTCTGTTCGTCGCTCAGTCCGATGCCGGTGTCGCGCACCTCGAAGCGGACGAGCAGCTCCTCGCCGGCCTCCTCCTCCAGCCGGACGATGATGGCGATCTCGCCGCGTTCGGTGAATTTGACCGCGTTGTTGGCGTAGTTGACCAGAATCTGCCCGATGCGCAGCGGATCGCCGATGAGGTCGCTCGGCACGGTCTGGGCGACGTCGAAGATCAGCTCCAGCCCCTTGGCCGCGGCCTTCTCGGCGATCAGGTCGGCCAGCGTGCCCAGCACCTTGTCGAGATGGAAGCCGGTGCGCTCGACGCTCAGCTTCCCGGCCTCGATCTTGGAGAAATCCAGGATGTCGTTGATGATGCCCAGCAGATGCTGGCCGGACTGGCTGATCTTGAGCACGTAATCGCGCTGGCGCGGCGTCAGGTCGGTCTTCAGCGCCAGATGCGACAGGCCGATCACCGCGTTCATCGGGGTGCGGATCTCGTGGCTCATGTTGGCGAGGAAGCTGGCTTTGGCCTCGGATGCCGCCTCCGCCCGGTCGCGGGTCAGGCGCAGCTCCTCGGCCTGGGTGCCCAGCCGGACGACGGCGTTCTGGATGCTGTCCAGCTCCTGCGTGCGGGCGCCGGGAAGCCGGATGTCGCGCTCGCCCTCGCCGATGCGGCGCAGGCCCTCGGCGGCGGCGAGCAGCGGGCGCACCACATGGCGGCGGATCAGCAGCCCGGCGGCGATGAAGATCGCCAGAACGGCGACGAAGGCGAACTGGATGACCTGCGACACCAGACGGGTGCGTTCCTGGATCTGGCCGAGGCGGCCGGCCGTCAATTCGGTGACGTCGACCAGCAGCCGGTCGCCGACCGCGTTCAGCTCGACAAGTGTCTGCGCCCATTTCTCAGCGAGGCGCTCCTCCTCGGCGGACGCGTTGACGTCGCCGGCTGTGGCGCCCTCCAACCGCCGGGCCTTCGCCGAGGAGACCTGCCGGATGACCGCATAGGCGTCCGTCACCTGCCGCTTCAGCGCGGGATCGAACTGGAAGGTCGGGTGGAACGCCAGGGCCTGGGCGGCCAGCAGCGCCTCGCGGCGGCGGCGGGGATCGTCGGCGGAGAGGACGATCGCCCCCGACTGCTTCAGCCGCTCCAGATTCACAACGGCGCGCTGGCGTTCCAGGATCAGCGGCACCATGCGGTCCTGGCTGTCGGCGGCCAGCCGTTCCATCTTGCCCTGCTCCCCGACGATGCCGAGGAACAGCAGACCGATCAGCACCAGCAGGATAGCGCCGCCGGTGAGAATCGCCGGCTGCAGCCGTACGCGGGGATGCCTGCGGTCGCGGGCGGGCGTCATGGCCGGTTCCGGTTCAGTAGATGTCGAAGGGGAAGTAATTGCGGTTGATCCGCTGGTAGGTGCCGTCGTTGCGCAGGGCCGTCAGCGCCCGGTCCACCGACGCCTTCAGGTCGTGCTGACCGGGCGGGAAGACGATGTGCACGGTCCCGCCCAGCCCGTCCTCGGACATCGGGGTGCCGATGGTCTCGAAACCGTCCCCGGAGTCGGACAGAAGGAAATGCACCACGTTCAGCGTCGGGCCGATGGCCATCTCGCTTTGGCCGTTGCGCATGGCCTCCCACAGGTCGTCGAGCGTGGAGACGGGGACCACGTTGGCCTGCAGCGCCGGATCGGCGTCGGCGAGACGGAGCAGGGCCGCATGCTGCCGCGAACCGCGGATGGCGGCGATGCGCCGGCTGCGGATCGCCTCCTCCAGGCCCAGTTCCGGCACGCCCCGCCGCCCGACCAGGCTGGTGCTCGACCGCCAATAGGGAATGGAGAACAGGAGCCGCTGCTCGCGGTCCGGCGTGCGCAGGACGTTGCCGAAGCCGATGTCGTAGCGGCCCGCGGCGACGTCGTCGATGATCTGCTTGAAGGGCGCCGCGTCGAAGCTGCACACCACGCCCAGCGACCGGCACAGCTCCCGCCCGAAGTCGATGTTGAAGCCGACCAGCAGACCGTCGGCGTCGCGGTCGCTGAAGGGCGGGGAATGGTCGATGACCACGACGCGCAGATGCGGCCGGCCGGCCGGCGGCGGCGCGTCGGCCCCGGCCGGCTGCGGCAGCGCGAGCCCGGCGAGCAGGACTGAGGCGGTCAGGACTGCGGCGGTCAGGATGGCGTGTGCCGTGGGGAAGCGCATGCGGAAACCCATGGGGGCCTCAGTACATCCGGAAGGGCAGGAAGCGGGAGCTGATGGCGTCGTAGCGCCCGTCCGCCAGGATGGCCCGCAACGCCATGTTGACGCGGTCGCGCAACTCCTCGCGCCCCAGCGGGAGGGCGATGGCCGACTCACCGCCCAGCCCGCTCTCGGTCAGCGGGTCGCCCACCACCTCCAGCGCCTCCCCCTCGGCGCTGGTCAGCAGATGGACGGTGACGGCGGTCGGGGCCAGGGCCAGATCGACCTGCCCGTCGAGGACGGCGCGCAGCGCCTCCGCCTGATCGTCGTAGATCACCACCGTGCAGCCGGTGTTCTTCGCGGTCAGGTAATCATACTGCTTCGACCCGCGGGTGACGGACACGCGCTTCCCGTTCAGGTCCGGCGCCACGCCCGGCGTCCATTCGCCGGCCCGCCCGATGTAGCTGGAGCTGGACCGCTTGTGGCGGTCGGTGAAGAGGTATTTCTTCATCCGCTCCGGAGTCTTCAGGATGCTGGCGACCGCAAAGTCGGCGGCGTTGCGGTCGAGCAGGTCCAGGACTTCCGGAAACTGCAGGGCGGTGATCTCGCAGCGGATGCCCATAGTGTCGCAGAGCGCGCGGGCGATCTCCACCTCGAAGCCGGTCAGCTTGCCTTGCTCGTCCACCATCGCGTAGGGAGCCATCCTCCAGGTCAGCACCCGGTAGACCTCGTCCGCCTCGGCGGACAGCACCGCCGGGACGGAGAGCAGGACGGCAAGCCACAAGGTCGCGACGGTGCGAAACGGCATCAGGCGGTGCATAGGCTGCCTCGGCATAGCGGAACGATGGAGCGCGGCGCCCGTCCGGCGTTCCATGGCCGGGGGCGCGCAGCGCTCCGATTGAACATCGGCGCGTCCGCCGGTTCAAATTCCGGCTCGGCCGTGACAATACCATCGCGGACGGACCGGTCAAGGCGATCATTAATCTTATAAGTTGCTAAAATTCCGGAGCATGCCGCCGAAACGGCGCCGATCGGATTTTATCTCTCCTTTCCCTCAATGCCCGCTGTCGTCTGTCGGGACGTTCATCAGGCCGCGAGGGTGCGCGACAGCGCCTTGACCTTTCCGGTCGATTGGGCGGCGTCTTCGGTGGCGCGGGCGATGCCGGCCATGTTGCCGCTGATCGTCGCGATGGCGTCGGCCGTGGCCTGCATGTGGGCGGAGATGTCGCGGACGACGGCACTCTGCTCCTCGGTGGCGGAGGCGATGGCGGCGGAGATGCCGTTCAGTTTGCGGATCGTCCCGCCGATCGAGCTGATGGCGCGGGCGGCGGAATCGGTGGCGCCCTGAACCTGGGCGATCTGCGAGGTGATCTGCTCCGTCGCCTTGGCCGCCTGGGTCGCCAGCGCCTTCACCTCCGTCGCGACCACCGCGAAGCCCTTGCCGTTCTCGCCGGCCCGCGCGGCCTCGATGGTGGCGTTCAGCGCCAGCAGATTGGTTTGGTTGGCGATGTCCGAGATCATCTTGACCACCAGGCCGATCCGCTTGGCGGCCTCCACCAGTTCCTCGACGGTCGCGCTGATCCGCTCGGCCTCGCCGACCGCCTCGTTCGAGATGACCGAGGCGGTGGCGGTCTGCTGGCTGATCTCGTTGACGGACGCGACGAGTTCCTCGGCCCCGGCGGCGACGGACTGGACGGTATGGCTGGTCTGGGCGGCGGCGTTCGCGGCGGCGGCGGCCTGCCGGTTGGCATCGGCGATGGACTGGGTGATGTGGCCGAGGTCACCATCCACCGCGCGCCCGATGTCGGCGCGGTTCAACCGCTCCTTGACCCGCTCCGTGGTGTCGGTGGCGAACTTGACGACCTTGGCCAGACGGCCTTGCGGGTCGAAGACGGGGTTGTAGCTGGCCTGGATCCAGACGTCGCCGCCATCCTTGCGGATCCGCCGGAATTCCGTCGTCTGATGCTCGCCTCGCCGGAGCGCGTCCCAGAAGCGGCGGTAGCCATCGCTGTTGCGCTCCTCCGGCGCCACGAAGATGGCGTGATGCCGACCGGTGATCTCCTCCAGCCGGTAACCCATGGTGGCGAGGAAGTTGGCGTTGGCCGTCAGGACATTGCCGTTGATGTCGAATTCGATGACCGCCTGCGATTTGTTGACCGCGGCGATCTGCCCCTCCTGATCGGCGGAGCGGTGTTTGTCGGCGGTGATGTCCACAGCGTAGGCCACGACCATGACCGTCCGTCCCGCGTCGTCGCGGATCGGGGTGAAGAGCGTGTGGACCCAGGTTTCCCGTCCCGCCTTGTCAACCAACAGGCATTCCCCGGACCGCGGTTCGCCGCGCCGCAGCGCATCCCACACGGCCTTGGGGTTGCCACCCTCCTCGCCTCGAAGGGAGAGAACGGACGACCAGGGACGACCCTTGATCTCATCCGGGCTGCAGCCAAGCGCGGCAATGAAGTTTTTGTTTGCGGAAAGAACAATGCCGTCCGGCGAAAGTTCGATGATGGCCTGGGCAGCATCCAATGCCGCGAGCTTGGCTTTAGCTTCCGCGTGTCCCGCTGAGATGAGCTTGAACATGGTATCACCAGAGGCGTGTGAAGGTGGCTGGGTGACCGTATCGCCAATTGATTTAGATAACACTAATCATGAATTTCAATTCAATTTATCGCAATATGAGATTTCAAATAGTCATACTCTGATCGTTTACCGCGTTGGTGATACAAAGTGAAACTGGAGTCCGGCACTTTGGCCCTGCATTGAAAAGTTCGATCCCGTTTCGCTTAATTTTCCCAGCATCGGCTGAACAGAAATTATAGGGAACGCTTTCAATTGGCTTGGGGCCATTCGTTTCAACTTTGAAACAACACTATCCTCATGTGAGCGGCTGGGCGGGAGACGGTGTCGTTGCGCCGACAGAGCACCGATCCGGGAGAGTGACTCCAAGAAGTTGACAAGGAAACCATTGTTGGATTAGTTTCCAAGGAAACTCATGGAGGGTCTGTTGGCCGAGCCGAACATCAGCCCGCTCGACGCGCATCTCGGCTACTGGCTGCGCTTCGTGTCGAACCACGTGTCCCACGCCTTCGCCGCGATGCTGGCGGAACGGGGGGTGACCGTCGCCGAATGGGTCGTCCTGCGCGACCTCCACAGCAACGACGGCGTTGCGCCCAGCCTTCTCGCCGACCGGCTGGGCATGACGCGGGGCGCCATCTCGAAACTGGCCGATCGGCTCGCCGCCAAGGGGCTGCTCACCCAAACCGCCGATGCGGACGACCGGCGTTACCAGACGCTGGCGCTCACCCCGCAGGGGCGGGCGCTGGTGCCCGATCTGTCCGCCATGGCGGACCGCAACGACGCGAATTTCTTCGGCCATCTCGACCACGCGGAGCGGGCGCGGATCGAGGAGACTCTGAAGGGCATCGTCCGCCGGATGGGGCTGCGCTCCATTCCCATCGATTGACCGCTCATTTGACCGCGACGCACGGAGACAACGCCATGGACCCCCGAATCACCGCCGTCCTGCAGGAGTGCAGCCGCGCGTCGGACGACGAGCGAATCACATTTCCCGAGGTCGTCGCGGCGCTGGCCGTCGCAGGGGTGGAGCGCTACCACACCGATCTCGTGCGCGCGGAGACGACCTACTATTTCCCGGACGGGACGACGGAGCGGGTGGAGGTTCTGCCGTCCACCCTGGCGCCGGCCGTGGATTTCTCGGCGGAGGGCGTGGAGTCCGCCGTCCGCGCCATCCAGGCCGGAGCGATCCGTTATGGTGGCTTCCGCGAGCGGGTGCTGCGGGCCGGCTGCGCCGGCTGGACGGTCAGCATCCTGGGCCGGCGGGTCGTCTATTACGGCCGCAGCGGCGACAGCCACACCGAGTGGTTCCCCGGCGTGCGCTGACTCCGCTGGGCCGTTTCCGCTCTCACCAGCCCAGGCGGCGGGACAGCACGGGGCCGAGGTCGCCGCGCCATTCCTTCAACTCGGCCTCCGCGCGCTCGACCGCCCGTTGGTCGCGGAAGCGCTTGAGCGCGCGGTTCGCGTCGCCGCGCGCCTCCATGGCGGCCAAGCGCTTGGCCACCTCCGGCTCCGACGCCACGGCCTGCCGCCAACGCTCCAGCCGCACCTCCGCCACCGCATCCACAATGGGCTGCAGCGCCGGCATGCGGCCCAGCTTCTTCACACCGGGCGCCAGCCGGGTCGCGGCGGCGGCGGCGGCCTCCTTGGGGATGCGCGGAAAGGCCCGCTGCACCGCCTTGGTCAAAGCGTCCTTGATATCGTCGCCGCGCTGCTTGGCCTCGGCGCCCCGGCTCACCCGCGCGGCGGCGCGCGTCTGCTTCTTGGCGTGCCAGGACAGGATGCCGTCGGCGATCTCCCGCGCGTCGGCATCGAGCCAGACGACGCTCTCCGCCCCGTCCGCAAGCAGCGCTTTCGCCGCGTCGGGAAGCTCCGGGTCGTCTGCGGAGGCGGTTCCGGCGAGACCCAGCGCCTTCAACGACCGCAGGGAGCGCGCCCGTCCGTCGTCGCCGGCCAGCAGGACGGATTCCGCCAGGGTGCCGCCATCCAGCAGGCCGTGCAGAAGCTCCAGGTCACCATGGGTCCAGCGGCGGGCGGCGGTCAGCCGTTCCACCCGCAGGCGCAGCAGGTCGCGCACCGCCGGGCGGGCAGCGGCCGGAGCGCAGCTTTCCACGCGCCACACGCCGCCCTCGAACCGCGCGACGGCCCACTGCGCGCCGTTCTCGACGGGCCGGTCGGTGGGGAAGGCACCATCCAGGTTCCAACGGTCGCTGGCCCGCAGGCACCCCTCTGGTGGACTCTGCCAGGGCGTTCCGGGCTTGGAATAGAAGCTTGGAGCCACCGGGTTGCGCAGGACGAAGCGCCAGCCCGCGACCTGCGCGGCGAGGCTGTCGGGCATGGTGGCCGGACGGGGCGCATCGCCCAGCTTCAAGAGAGGTTCAGGGGCATCCTGGTTGGGCAGAGAGGCTTCGGGCGACGGGTGTTCAGACGGCATGACGGCTCCTTCCGGCGGCACTGTAGCACAGGGCGCGGCGGCGCCCTGCAACTTTGCGGCCGTCCGTTATCGAAGAGTCCGTCGGCATGGCGTTTTATTAAGGCTGGTCGGCAATGTTTAAAAACAACCATAGAAATATCTGTAACCTATCCATGATTTCAGCCTCCTGAACGTTCCGCATGGCAAATTACGATCTCTTGATCGAGGTCAAGGAGGAACGCCGTGGCGCAAACTCAAATTGACGAATGTTGTTCGTTGCCGCGAGAAGTTCCATGCGATTACTGTCGATCAAGGTCATTCTGCCGCAGATTGTCGGCGGACTCGCTCTTCTCGGAATTTTCATGTCCGGCGATGCCGCCTTCGAGGCCCTCCGCGGCGTCGAGACGGCCGCGGCCTACCGCAGGGTCAATCAGGTGGCCAGCGGGCTGGTGGTCGCCGCCGGGGACTTCGCCCAGGAACGGGGCGCCACCAACGGCGCGCTGAACAGCCCGGACCCGCTTCCGGCCGATCGGCGCGCCCGCCTGCAGCAGCGCCGCGACGGCGCCGACGGCGCCTTGGGGGCCGCGCTGGAGGCGTTGCGCGCCGCACCGGAGATGGGCCGGCACACTCCGCGCCTGGACGCGGTGGAGGCGTCGATGACCGCCTTCAAGGATTACCGGCGCGGTGTGGACGAGGCGCTGTCGCGCCAGCCCGCCGATCGCTCGCCGGACGTGGTGTCGGGATTCGGCGCGGTCATCACCGCGCACATCGAGCGGATCGGCTCCCTGCGCCTGTTGCTGGAGGCGGTGGCCCCGCCACCGAAGACGGCGACCTTCCAGCTGGTCCAGTTGCGCGGCTATGCGGCCGACATGGCCGAGCATGCCGGGCGGGAGCGCGGGCTGTTCAGCGCCCTCGTCGCCGGCGGGCGGGCGGTCACGCCTGCACAGGCCGAAGCGCTGGCGCAGTCGCGCGGGCGGCTGGAGCAGGCCTGGGACGGCATCCGCGCGCTGCGCGCGCGCCCGGACCTCACTCCGCACCTGGCCCGCGCCATCGACGGGGTCGAGGCCGCCTATTTCCAAGGCTTCTCGGAGACCCGGCGGGCCGTTCTGAAGGCCGGTGCGGACGGTCGCTATCCCCTGACCGCCGACGAATGGTTGAGCCGGGCGACCGTGGGCATCGACTCCATCCTCACGCTGGCCGGAACGGTGGGCGCCGCCATCGACGCGGCGGTCGCGGAGGCCGCGGATGAGGCGCGCTCCGACCTGCTCGTCAGCCTCGCCGTCTTCACGCTCAGCCTGCTTCTGGGCGTGGGTGGCTCGCTGCTGGTGGTCCGGCGGATCGTCCGGCCGCTGACCGCGATGACCGGGGCCATGCGGCAACTGGCCGATGGCGATCTGGCGGTCGCCATCCCCGGCACCGGGCGCCGCGACGAGATCGGCGCCATGGCGCAGGCCGTCGAGGTCTTCCAGGAGCACGCCGTGGCGCGCGAGCGGCTGGAGGCGGAGCAGCGGCGCGACCAGGAGGCGCGCGAGCGGCGGGCGGCCGCGTTGGACCGGCTGACCCGCGGCTTCGAAGCCAAGGTGAGCGGGCTGGTCGGCACCCTGTCCTCCGCGGCGACCGAGATGGAGGCGACCGCCGGCTCCATGTCGACGGCGGCCCAGCAGACCAACCACCAGTCCTTCGCCGTGGCCGCCGCGTCGGAGCAGGCCTCGACGAACGTGCAGACCGTAGCGGCGGCGACCGAGCAGCTCACCGCCTCCATCCGGGAGATCGGCAACCGCGCCGCCCAGTCGCAGGCGATCACGACGCGGGCCGTTGCCGACGCCCGGCGGACGGACGAGACGGTCCGGCTGATGGCCGGCTGCGCCCAGCGCATCGGCGAGGTGGTCGGCCTGATCCAGGCGATCTCCAGCCAGACCAACCTGCTGGCGCTGAACGCCACCATCGAGGCGGCGCGCGCCGGCGACGCCGGCAAGGGCTTCGCCGTCGTGGCGCACGAGGTGAAGACGCTGGCGAGCCAGACCGCGCAGGCGACCGACGACATCGCGGCGCAGATCGCCCAGGTGCAGACCGTCACGCGCGACGCCGTCGCGGCGATCCAGGACATCGCCAGCGTGATCGGCGAGGTGAACGAGATCGCCACCGCCATCGCCGCCGCGGTGGAGGAGCAGGGCGCCGCCACCCAGGAGATCACCCGCAACGTCCATCAGGCGGCTGTCGGCACGCAGGAGGTCGCGTCCAACATCGCCGGCGTACAGCAGGCGGCCAACGACACCGGGGCGGCGGCGACCCATGTGCTGAGCGCGGCGCAGGAGCTGTCGCAGCAGGCGGAGCGGCTGACCGGCGAAGTCGGCGACTTCCTCGCCGGTGTCCGCAGCGCCTGACCGCAACAGGCGCCCGGGCGGCGCTCAGTGGTGGGCGGATTCCTCCCCGGCGCCGTCCTGTCCGAAGCTGTGCAGGATGCGGGCGAAGCTGGTGGCGCCGGCGCTGCGCATGGGAACGAAGGGCTTGCCCATGCGGCGGCACAGCCCCTTCACCCGCAGGCAGGCGTCGTGGCTGACGCAGTCGACCGGACAGACCACCACGTCGGCGCGCTCGACCAGCCCCTCCAGGCAGCGGGTGGTCTGCTCGAACCCGCCGTCATGGTGCAGCAGGCAGCCGTTGCGCGTTTCCACCGCCGCCCGCAGATGGGGCAGGCTCTTGGTCCGTCCGCCCACATAGAGGATGGCCCGCCCGCCGAGGTCGGTCGGGGCGTTCGTCCCGGCAACGGCGGTGCGGCGGAGCTGCGCGGCCGGCGGGTCGAGCAGGCGGCGTAGCCGCTCCACCTCCGCCTCGGCGTGGCGGGCGCGCATCCGCTCGCTGGCGACGCGGCGGTGCAGGGCGTCCATGGTGCGCAGAAGCCGCGCCTGGCCCGGCGCGCGGCCGGACGGCGCTTTCGGGGCGATCGGCGTTTCCAGAACCGCGGGCGCGGCCCGCTGGGCGGCGAGCTGAGCCTCCAGCTCCCGGATGCGGGCGTCCTTCTCGGCGACGCGCTCGGCGGCGGCGCGCTCCTGCTTGGCCAGCCGGGCGGTCATCTCCTCGCAGCGCCGGGCCAGATCGCGGTTTTCCCGCAATTGGCGGCGGTTCTCACCGCCCATGATGTGGGAGAGCATGTGCACGTCGGCGAAAGCGCGCACCCGCACCGCGTCGGGCATGGCGCCGTGGCTCAGCACGCCCCAATAGGCGGCGGCGACGTCGCCCGAGGCCACCGCGGCGGTCCACAGCGCCATCCAGCCCTCTTCGGTCGTCTCGCGCGCGAAGCGCTTCACCGCGATGGCGAAGGTCTCGTCCAGTCGCTTGTGCATCAGCCGGGCTTCCGGCCCGTCTTCCGCGGCCTTCTCCACGAAATAGCGGTGGATGTCGTAGGGGCGGGCGTCCGCCGTGGGGACCAGCTTCAGCCGCCGGCACAGCCACGCCACATCCTCCGACGACAGGCAGGTGCCCACGATCGAGCAATGATACTCCGTGGGAATCGTCCACAGCTTCCGGCGCTTGGCCTGTCCCAGTACGCAGGATGGCACGGTCTTCCGACAACGCTCACACATCGTCTCCGCCCCCGATTGGCTTCGGCTGTTGAATCGCGGATTCCGTCCGGAGCCAAGCGTGGCGGTGGAGCGGAACATGCTCCACTAATAGTGCGAATCATTCGCATTTGCAAATGAAGAGCGACGGCAGCCGTGCCGGCGGCGTCAGGTTGGGAGAATCCGGTCGATCGTCAGCTGGCGCGTGATCCCGTCGGCGTCGCTGTAGGGCATCCGGGCGCCTTCCCGGAGGCCGAGCATGGCCACCCCCAGAGGGGAGGCGACGGTGATCTGCTCTTCCTTGGGCGCTTGATCCGGATAGACCAGCTCTCCCCATTCCAGTGGCAGGCCGTCGTCGCGGCGGAACAGCACCCGGCTGCCCATGCGCACGATCGTCCGCGGGAGGTCGCTTTCCGGCCGAACAATCGCCCGCTCCAGCTCCCGCGACAGGAACGCCGAGACCTCCGGAGCCTGAACGGCCAGGCGGTCCATGGCCCGCAGCAGGCGGCCATACTCCATGCGCCCGATCCAGATCAGCGGCCGGTCGGTTCCCTCGGTCATCGATGCGTCCTCGACTGCGTGGCGGCGGTGATTCAAGCCCGGATGAACTCTCGCCCACGCGGATTGTCCACGGCCATCCGTATGATTACGGAGCGTTCGCGGCGCGTTGGGCTGTAAAAAAATTATCGTTATTTCCCAACATGTTGTGCGATTTCCGTAGTAATACGGATATTTTGATCCGGGTTATTCCCCAGTAGAAAAAGCCGTCATATGCCTTAGGGGCGGTGAGCAGAACCTTCCAGGAAGGAGATGCGGCCAACCTGCGGTGCTCCTGACCGAAACCATGGGGAAGAGTAATGGACGATCTGCTTTCGGGGGCGCTGAGCCGCCTGGATGAAGCCGCGAAGCACGTTGAGGTGGATTCCGAGGTTCTCGAGAAGCTGAAATACGCCAAGGAGACCCTGAGCGTCCGCCTGTCGGTGCGCATGGACGACGGATCGCGGCGCTCCTTCCCGGCGTGGCGGTGCCGCTACGACGACACCCGCGGCCCGACCAAGGGCGGCATCCGCTTCCATCCGAGTTCCAACCTGGAGGAGGTGACCACGCTGGCCTTCTGGATGACCTTCAAGTGCGCGGTGATGAACCTGCCTTACGGCGGGGGCAAGGGCGCGGTGAAGGTCGATCCGCACAGCCTGTCCAAGTCGGAGCTGGAGCGCCTGTCGCGCGCCTATGTGCAGGCTTTCGCCGGCATGATCGGACCCGACCGCGACATCCCGGCGCCGGACGTCTACACCAACTCCATGATCATGGGGTGGATGGCCGACGAGTACAGCTCCATCGTCCGCCAGCCGAGCCCGGCCGTGATCACCGGCAAGCCGCTGCCGCTCGGCGGATCGCTCGGGCGCGACGACGCGACCGCGCGCGGCGGCTACTACCTCATCAAGCATCTGGAGAAGGACCTGGGCCTCTCCGGGTCGGCCCGCCGGGTGGTGATCCAGGGCTACGGCAACGCCGGCTTCCACATCGCGCGTCTGCTGCACGCGGATGGTTACCGCATCGTCGGCCTGTCCGATTCCCGCGGCGCCATCGTCTGCGCGGACGGGCTGGACCCGCAGGCCGTGCAGGCGGCCAAGGAGCGCGGCGGCTCGGTGACCGCCTACACGGAAAACGGCGCCCGTGCGGTGACCGGCGACGAGCTTCTCGGCACCGATTGCGAGATCCTGGTCCCGGCGGCGCTGGAGGATCAGATCCACAAGGGCAACGCCGGGCTCATCACGGCCCGCGTCGTCCTGGAACTGGCCAACGGCCCGATCACGCCGGACGCCGACCGCATCCTGAACGAGGCCGGCGTCATCGTCCTGCCCGACATCCTGGCGAACGCCGGCGGCGTGACGGTGTCCTACTTCGAGTGGGTGCAGAACCGTCAGGGCTACTATTGGGGCCTGAGCGAGATCCACGAGCGTCTGCGCGTGATCATGGAGACCGAGGGCCGCCGGGTCTGGGACATGGGAACGGCCCGGAACATCCCGATGCGCACCGCGGCCTACGCCCACGCGCTGGAGCGGCTGTCGAGCGCCATCGCCGCGCACGGAACGCAGCCGTTCTTCGTCGGCTGATCCGCGCGTTGTGGGGACGGGGGCCCATTGGGCGTTCGTCACCCGCATCGGCGCCCACCGCATAGGCGAACGCGCCGGTTGGACGGTATAGTCGATGCCCGCCACCCGTGCCGTTCGCCCGTGCAGCCCGAAAGACTGTTCTGAGATGCCTTTTCCACCCGCCAGCCGTGCGACGGGAACGCCGGCCATCCTGACCGGCCGGGACATGGTCCTGCTGTCGCTCGCCTTCCTGGCGGCCTATCTGCCCATCGACTGGCTGACCTTCATCCATCCCCGCCCGAGCCTCAACATCACGCCGTGGAACCCGCCGGCCGGGCTCTACATGGCGCTTCTGCTGTGGACCGGCGCGCGCGGCCTGCCGATGGTCTACGCCACGCTGATCCTGGCCGATCTGGTGGTGCGGGGGCATCCCGCCTCGATCGCCTCGCTGCTGCTCTCGAATCTCGCCATCGTCGCCGGCTACGGAGCCGCCGCCCATGTTCTGCGCCACCGGGTGGCGATCGGCCTGGCGCTGAACCGGGTGCGCGACGTCGGCTGGCTGGTCGGCGTCACCTTCCTGAGCGCCGCCGTGGTGGCGCCCGTCTTCGTCGGCGTGTTCGTCCTGGACGGGGCCTTGCCCGCGGCCGACCTGCCGACGCTGGCGTTCCAATACTGGCTGGGCGATGCCATCGGCATCGCCGTGGTCACGCCCTTCGTCCTCCTCCTGCATCATCCCGACAAGACGCCCGCCTGGAGCGTGCCGAAGACGCCCACCGCCGCCCAGACGGCCGCCATCGCCGCGGCCCTGCTGCTGGTCTTCCTGCCCATCGGCGACGGCCAGTTCAACCTGTTCTACGTGCTGTTCCTGCCCCTCGTCTGGGTCGCCGTGTCGCACGGCCTGCCGGGCGCGGTGCTGGCGGCCCTGGCCATCCAGAGCGGCCTGATCGCCGGTCTGCAGGCGATCGGCCTTCCCCTGGGCGCGGTGGTGTATCACCAGACGCTGATGCTCGCCCTGGCCATCACGGCCCTGTTCCTCGGCGCCCTGGTCAGTGAGCGGCGCGAGGTCGAGGCCCGGCTGCGCGAGCACCAGACCGAGCTGGCCCACCTCTCGCGCCTCACCGTCACGGGCGAGATGGCGTCGGCCCTGGCCCACGAGCTGAACCAGCCGCTGCTGGCCGCCATCAGCTATGCCCGCGCCGCCCAGCGCCTGCTGGAGGGCGACGACACGCCGCCGCGCGCCCACGAACTCATCGACAAGGCGGTGATCCAGGCGGAGCGCGCGGGCGAGGTCATCCGCGGGCTGCGCACGTTCCTCAGCAAGGGATCGCTCCAACTGGCGCCGGAATCGGCCACCGAGATCCTGCGCGAGACGCTGACCCTGGTGCGCGGGGACGCGGCCTACAACCGGGTCCAACTCAAGGTGGACATGGCGGAGCCGCTGCCGCTCGTGCTGTGCGACCGCATCCAGATCGAGCAGGTCCTCCTCAACCTCGTGCACAACAGCATCGAGGCCATCGCCGCGGCCGACAGCCCGGTGCGCGAGGTCGTCCTGCGCGCCCAGGCGACACCGCCGGACGGCCTGACCTTCGAGGTCGAGGACAGTGGCCCCGGCGTGTCGCCGGGCATGGTCGAGCATCTCTACTCGCCCTTCGCCACGACGAAGCCGGCGGGCATGGGGCTTGGATTGCCCATCTGCCGCTCGATCGTGGAAAGCCACGGCGGCAGGCTGTGGCTCGGCCGCTCCGGTCCCACCGGTTCCGTCTTCCAGGTCTTCCTGCCCGCAGCCCGTTCCGACAGCCGGCCATCCCATGACCCAGACCGATAAACCCTCCCTCGCCGAACCGACCGTCTTCATCATCGACGACGACGAGGCGGTCCGCGACGCGCTCTCCGTCCTCGTCGAGGTGGCCGGCCTGTCCGTGCGCACCTTCGTCAACGCGCTGGAATTCCTGCACCGCTGCGACCCGGAGCAGCCGGGATGCGTGGTGGCCGACCTGCGCATGCCCTTTATGGACGGGCTGGAGCTTCAGGAGGAGCTGACCCGGCGCGGCTGCGGGCTGCCGGTCATCATCATCACCGCCCACGGCGAGGTGAGCGCCGCCGTCACCGCTTTCCGGTCCGGAGCCGTCGACTTCCTGGAAAAGCCGTTCGACGACGGGGTCTTCCTGCGCCGCATCCACGAGGCCTTGCAACGCGACGCCCACCAGCGCCGGGACCGCTCCGCCGCGGCCTCCGCCCTGGCGAAGCTGGCCCTGCTCAGCCCGCGCGAACGCGACGTCGCGGCGCTGATGGTGGAAGGCTGCGCCAACAAGGCCATCGCGATCCGCCTCGGGATCGGCGTCCGCACGGTGGAAACGCACCGGGCGAACATTCTAACCAAGCTGGACATCCGGACGATTCCGGAGCTCATGCGCCTGTGGATGCACACATCGTGAGGGGCATCGTGAGGCACATCCGGGCGACCCGCATCCGGCGCTCCGGCGTCTGACCGCTCGGACCGCGGCGCCCCCGCCGTCCGGCGGGGGTGCCGCAGGGGCGCCGTCGGCTCAGCGCAGGAAGTACTGCACCGGCACCACCAGCTCCATGCGGTCCTGCGCCACCTCCGGCGGCGGGGCCGGGAGCGGGGAGGCGCGTTCGACCAGGGCGATCGTCTCCTCGTCCAGCGCTTCGAAACCGGACCCCTTGTGCAGCCGCACCGACACCACCCGGCCCTGCCGGTCGATGGTGATCGCCACCTGCGGAACCCCCTGCTGGCGCCGCATCTGGGCGATGCGGGGGTAGCGCTTGTAGCGTTCCAGATGGCCGAGCACGGCACCATGCCACGTGGGCAGAGCGTTGCTGTTGCGCGGCACCGGCGCCGCCTGGGCCGGCGCGCCCGAGGGCGGGGCGGCGGCGGGCGCGGGGTTGGCCGGGGCTTCGGTGACCGGCTTCGGCTGGGCCTGCGGCTGCGGGCGCGGCTTCGGCGGTTCGACCTTGGGCTTCGGCTCTTCCTTGGGCTTGGGCTTCGGCTTGGGCGGCGGTTCCGGCAGGGCGACTTCCGCCGGCACGGGCGGCGGCGGTTCCGGGGCGATCTCGGGGATGGGCTCCGGTTCCGGTTCCGGCTCGATCACCGGCTCGGGCGGCATTTCCGGCTCCGGGAGCATCGACTCCAGGGTCGGGGGAGGCTCGGCGGGCGGCGTTTCCGGCAGCGGCGGCAGGTCGAGCATCACCGCGGGCGGCATCGCCGGCGCCTCCTCCATCGCGACGTGCCAGGACAGCGCGCCGACCGCGACGAGGGCGTGGGCGCCCAGCACGACGAGCAGGCTGCCGCCCCAGCGCGCCAGGGCGGGCGCCGTGCGCTCGCCATCCTCCGGGAGGTCGTTGGGATCGACGGTCGCCACGCTCATTTCGCGGCCGCGCCTTCCAGCCCGACCAGAGCGATCTTCAGATAGCCGGCGGCGCGCAGCGCGTTCATCACCTCGGTCAGCGCGCCGTAATCCACGCTGCGGTCGGCGCGCAGGAAGACGCGCGCGCCCTTGTCGCCGTTCGTCACCCCGTCCAGCGCCGCCGCCAGGGACTCCCGCGCCACCGGCGTGTCGCCGACCGACAGGCTCTTGTCGGCCTGGATGGTCAGGAACAGCGGCTTGTCGGGCCGCGGCTGCGGCTGGGCGGTCGAGGCCGGCAGGTCCACCGGCACGTCCACCGTCGCCAGCGGGGCCGCCACCATGAAGATGATGAGCAGCACGAGCATCACGTCGATGAAGGGCGTGACGTTGATGTCGTGCGACTCGGTGAGATCGTCGCCGTCGTCGAGACGCGCCGCCATGGCCTTACTCCGCCGCCTTGGACACGGCGCGCGGCAGGGCGCGGCGGTCCATGTCGCGGCTCAGCAGCCGCAGCACCGCCGCCGAGGAATCGCCGAGCTGGGCGCGGTAGCCGCCGATGGAGCGCGCGAAGCCGTTGTAGATGACCACCGCCGGGATGGCCGCGACGAGGCCGATGGCCGTCGCCAGCAGCGCCTCGGCGATGCCCGGCGCCACCACGGCGAGGTTGGTCGTCTGCGACTTGGCGATGCCGATGAAGCTGACCATGATGCCCCACACCGTGCCGAACAGGCCGACGAAGGGAGCCGTGGAACCGATGCTGGCGAGGATACCGGTGCCGCGCATCATGCGCCGCCCCTCCGCGGCCTCGATCCGCTCCAGGCGCGAGGCCGCGCGCTCCTTCAGACCGTCCTGCGAGGGGGCGTCGGCGGACTGGTGGGCCTCGGCAATCACGGCGCGCAGGAAGGCGGTGGCCGGGGTCTTCTCGAAGCCGATGCTCTCCGCCGCCTGGGTCAGCGACCGCGCCTGCTCCAGCGCCGCCAGGGAGGTCCGCGCCTTGCGCTTGGCCTTCGACAGCTCCAGCGACTTGGCGAGGAAGATGGTCCAGGTCGCCACCGAGGCCAGCGCCAGACCGATCATCACCGCCTGGACCACCGGGCTCGCCGCCATGAACATGCCCCAGGGGGACAGGTCGTGCGGCAGGATCGCCGTCGCGGCGGTCATGTGGTCCAGCCCAGCGGCCGCTCCAGCCGCAGCGTCCGGCGCGGCCAGCGGGGCGGCCAGCGCGTCGGCGGGGGGGGGCGTCATGGGCGTCGTTGCGGGCGCCCCCAGGGGGGCCGCCATCGGGGGCGGTGCCGCGGGTGCGGCGCCGTTGGTGGCGGGGGTGCCCTGCGCCCAGCCGAGTCCGCTCGACAGGAAGGTGCCGGCGGCGGCCATCGCGGCGATGGAACGGGTGTGAAGCGCTGTGAACATTGGCGGTTCAAACTTCTTTGCGGCTGACTTCCTTCCTGTATAGTGCGAACGACTCTCATTTGCACCCATAAAGTGCTATAGTGCTGCTATGCGACAAATGGGCAGCGCGGCGGTTGTTCACGGCGTGACCGATGAACCGCAAGGGGAGATTGCGATGCCCAACGTCCGGACCGTATCGGAACACGGCAGTTTCCGGCTGGTCGAGCGGGATGGATTCTACGCCGTGATCGAGGCGCGCGACGGCCAAGTCTACGGACTCCATGGGGCGGCGGGCAACCGTCCCAGCGCGCCGGACCGCCCGGACGCCGCCGAAGCCGTCGTCGCCCCCGGCGACTGGAGCGCCGAGGATGACGCCCGCCGCTGGTTCGCGGACCTGACCGCCCGCGGCGAGGAGCTAGCCCGTAAAATCTGGTGAGCCGAAACCGGGCGCTGGCCCGGCTCAGAAGGCCTGAATCGCCTGCGACGAGACCGTCCGCCAGCGGGCGTCGGCCTCCTTCAGCATGGTCTGGATGTGGCCGATGTGCACTTGGCCGTAGAGGATCAGGATGTTGCGGTCCGGCTCGGCCTTGATGGCCGCCACCACCTTCTCCTCGCGCAGAGTGGTCAGCGCCGGCGGCAGGGCTTCGCGCACCATGGAGCCCGAGGCGGTGGTCGCCAGCATGAGGCGGATGGCGGCCTGGACGCGCCGCTGCACCCAGCCCGGCAGCGTGTCGTACTCGTCCCGGAGCTGCGCCAGATCGATGGTCTCCTGGTCGGCCTCGTCCGGATCATCGGGGGGCAGGGCGGCCAGCAGTTGCGACAGAGTGACGTCGACGTTGCGGGCGTCCGGCCCCGGCGGGCCGATCAGGGCGCGGTTGTCCTGCAGCACCAGCCCGTCGCCGAGCAGCTTCGCCATCATCTCGTAGGGATGCTGCTTGCTGTCCGGGTTCCAGTCGGCCCCCAGCCGGCGCAGCACGTCGGCCACACCGGCGGGGTTGGCGGCGTCGTCGGGACGGACCTCCTCGTAGAAGACCAGCCAGCCCTCCTGGCGCCGCTGCGCGATGTGCTTGGCGATCGCGCTGTAGAAGTCCGGCTTGGCGACATGGACCATGCCCTGCATCTCCACCTGCCGCCGCCCGTCGCTCATCACGACTCGCGACAGTTCCAGTGGAATGTGGTCGGCAATCACCGGCAGGGCGGCCACCACCCCCACGGTCAGGGTGACGAGGCCGCCGGCGAGGATGCCGACGGCGATCAGGACGGTTCGGAGCGCGCGCTTCATGCCCGGACGCTGGCACGAAAAAGGGGCGGGGGCAACCGCTCCGGACTCAACAGGCCCGACGCCGGGCGCCGAGCCTCACACGCCGACCTCCACCGCGGCGTTGACGATGTAGATCATCTCGTTGCGGTCGTTCTTGTCGGCCAGGAAGATGCCGCTGGGCGCCAGCATGCCGCCGGACACCACGTTGAAGGACACCTGCCCATAGGGGAAGACGGCGCGGACGGCGTCCAGGTCCAGACGGTCGGCGTCCGCCGGAACGGCGAGGTGGACGCGGACCTGCATCCGGCTGGTGTCGCCGTCGACCAGCGCCCTCATGCCGGGCATGGAGTTGCGCTCGATGGCGTTGCGCACGGCGCGCACGGCGGCCTTGGTCACGTCCTGCCCATGCAGATCGGCGCCCATGCCGAGTTCGACGAACATCACCTGCTTCATGGTCGCGGCTCCTTCTTGTCCCTGGGGCAACAATTGCGCCCAGAATGCGCGAGAGTGGCGCCGCCGCCGCGCCCGGACCAACCGCTTTTTCAAACTGCGGAAACCGGTCCGCCGATCCGGAAGGCAAGGTAGCCGTCCGCCCCGACCTGCCCGGGACTGGTGGCCAGTCCGCCGGGCGTCCGTCCGCCGAAGGTCAGGCTGAGATCGGTGCCGCCGTTGCCGTCCAGGTCGATGCGCGCGGTGGCCCCCTGATAACCGGCGGCCCCCGCCAGATCCTCCCAGGTCAGCGTGGAGACGGTGTCGGTCCAGCCCCAGGCGATCGCCCATTCCTCCGGTTGCAGGTCGGTGACGGTCGACCATGTGACGCTCTCGCCCCGTCCGTCGATGAAGAAGGTGTCCGCGCCGGCTCCGCCGCTCAGGAAGTTGGAGCCCGCGCCGCCGTCCAGGACATCGCCCCCGCCTCCGCCCTGCGCGGCGTCGTTGCCGCCGAGCAGGTTCATGAAGTCCCCCTGGTCGCTGCCGATGACCGCCTCGCCCGACGCCGTTCCCAGAAACTGGTTCCGCAGCCCGGCGACCGGGCCGTCGTAGGGCGCCATCCGCACCTCGTAGCTCCGGCTGCCATCCTGGACGAGGGCGCGCTCGTCCGGCGCCGCGCGGGACAGGGCTGCGGCGGCCTCCTGCCGGGCGACGATCCGGTCGCTGAAGACCAGGCGCTCGACGCCGCTCAGCCGGTCAGTGCCGCCGGCCCCGGTGACGATCAGGTCCGCTCCGTTCCCCGACGGATCAGCGGTCACGAAGGCGTTCGCGGAGGGAAAATCATAGACGGCCGTGTCGCTGCCGCTGCCGCCGTCGAGGAGGTCGTCGCCGGCCCCGCCGTCCAGCGTGTCGTCGCCCACTCCCCCCTCCAGGGTCTCGGCGAAGGCGGAGCCGGTCAGCCGATCACCCGCCGATCCCCCGACGACTCTCTCGATTCGTGTGCCGTGGCCGACGAAGAACTGGTTCCGGGCGAGGATCGACGATGCCTGGGCGGAGAACCAGCCCCAGCCGCCCGCCAGATCGACGGTGACGGGAACGTCCGACCCCGCCGCGGACAGGGTGTCGTTGCCCCCGCCGTCCCAGAGGTAGCGCCCCGGCGCTCCCGGCGTCAGGAGATAGAGGTCGTCGCCCGCCCGCACGGTGGGGTTGGGGCCGTAGAGGCGCTGGATCGCCGCGACGTCATAGACACCCAGCCCGCCGGGCCAGACGCCGTAATAGGACATGATCGTGTTGGTCCGGTTGTCCTCGGACGGGGGCAGGAAGGGCGGGGTGCCGCTGCCGGTGCCGTTGTAGTCGCCAGGATGCTTCAGTCCGAGCGCGTGCCCGATCTCGTGGATGTAGGTCCGGTAGCCGGCCGATTCGGGGTCGAGGTAGATGTAGGACCCCGCGGCGTTGGGGTAGTACGCCATGCCGGAGGCGCGGAAGACGTCCAACTGGCTCATGTGGAACTGGAGATTGGCGGTCATGGGGTCCGCCGCCTCCACGAAGGCGAGGTTGGCGACCGCGCTCCATTCCCCCATCGCCTGCAGCGCCATGGCCCGCTGGCCATCGTTGAGGGGCCGGAAGCCCGGCACGTAGCGGAGGCCGGCGTCCACCACCCAGCCGTAGGTCAGGGTGTAGGGCAGGGAAGCGGCGCCGTCCGGCGGAGCCCCCCAGCGGCGCCCGCTGTCGAAGGCGCGCAGAAACAGCGGGTCGTCGGGGCCGGGCGTCGTCCGTCCGGCCGTCACTGGGCCTGCAATACTATCATAGGCTGATTGATCGTCGCCGATTCCGTCTCCGTTCTCGCCAAGGCCGGGAATCCGAGACTCACTCATCTCCGCAAGCTCCGTCGGGGTGGCCGGTGTTTCGTTAAATTCGTTCCGAATTTCGATGATGTTTGGCGAAAACGATCGGCGTTCGTCTTTCAATCGCTCAGTACTTATGACAAGCCGTTTGACGGCGTTCAATGGATCAGACGGCACCTTCAACATTGAAGGAGGAAAATTTTTCAGCGGATTTTCAGTGTCTTGTGGGTATGCCGGGAAATTCCATCCGCGCACTCGCGAAGCGGAGACGGGGCCGGGTTCTGCGTTGGGGGCAACTGGCAGGATTTTCAGAATGGCATCGAAAACAATAATTGAAAATGAAACGTGATGAGCATCGCCGCATAATGAAGAAAATGGCAAAATAAAATCGTTAAAGAATATTAAGACGCAATCCTGTCACAGCATAGGCGTGGATTCGCGGATTGACAGGATGGAGAGATTCCGCAACCGTGGCCGCAGAACAACAACGGGGGAGAAAAAGAGTGCGGTATGGCTGTGTTGCGCTCGCCATCTGTGCTGTTTCTGTTGGGGCATGCTCGTCCACGGCACAGATCGCCACCGTCCCGCCAGCGCCGCAGGACATCGCGTTCGAGGACACATCGGCACCGGTCGTTCCGGAGATCGAACCGGTGTATGTCCATAAGGGCAAGGCGTCCTATTACGCCGATTTCTTCCATGGCCGGACCACCGCGTCGGGGGAGCGCTTCAGCCAGAACCGGCTGACCGCGGCGTCCCGCCGGCTTCCCCTGGGCAGCCGCGTCACGGTGACCAACGCCGACAACGGGCGCAGCGTCGAGGTCGTGATCAACGACCGTGGACCCTACGTGAAGGGCCGGGTGATCGACCTGTCCCGCAAGGCCGCCGGCGAACTGGGCATGATCGAGGACGGCGTGGTGAATGTCCGCGTCGAGGCCCGGCCCTCCGACCAGCCGAACCGTTCGCTGCGGCAACGGCTGGAGCAGATGGTCGCCGCGCTCTACCCCGACCGCAAGCCCGACACCGAACCGCCCGTTACCGTCGCCGAGCGCCCCGAACCGGATTTGGATAGCACGAACTTCGGCGGCACGGATTTGGGCGCCGCCGAGTAACGGGACCGCGCCGCACCGGACGGTGGTTCCCGCCCGAACGTTCAACGCACGCAGGTTTCCGTCCGATTTCCGCCCAAAGGGCGCGGCGCCGCGAAGGCCGCCGACGCGCCCCGGCGGATGGCGGAGCCGTGCGCACAGAGGAGGTTTCACCCCATGCTGAAACTGGTCATCCGCGACACGCATCACGCCGCCGGCCTGTTCCTGGAGCAGGTGGACAACGTCCGCCAGCTCATCGCCGAATTGAAGGCGCTGAAGCGCGTTCCCTCCGCCTCGCTCTATCTGGAGGGGCTGGCCGAGCGCTGCCTGCGGCGCGGCTGGACGGTGATCCCAGCCGATCCGCTGATCCGCGGCTGCACGTCGCGCACCCACATCGTCGAACTGCATCTCGACCCCAACCAGCCGGGCGCGCCCTTCGTCGGCATCTACGAGCCGGGGGAGGACGGCACCCCCTGCCGCCGCCTGCACGATTCCCTGGAGGGGCTGGCCAGCCGCCTGCGCCTGCCGCCCGTTACCGCCGCCACCGCTCCCTTGTCGGTGCAGCGGGTCCCGGCGCTGGCCGCCTGACGGCGTCCGCGCGGCCTGCGTTCACAAGCCGCATCCATTGATTGGAATCATACCGCGGCAGGGCGGGCGGGGGTAGCCTGCGGGCCGGCAATCCCGCCGTCCGCTGCCCGTGCCCGTCCCCATGACCGTCGAGCATCTCAGCCTCGTCTTCCTGCTGCTCCAGCAGATGTGCGTGTATCTGGTCATCGCCTACATGCTGAGCCGGACGCCGCTGTTCCTGCCGGTGATGCACCTCACCGTGCGCTGGCCGCACAAGCTGGCCTGCTACGTCATCTTCTCCATGTTCTGCGTCATGGGGACCTATTTCGGGTTGCAGATCGACGATTCCATCGCCAACACCCGCGCCATCGGGGCCGTGCTGAGCGGCATCCTGGGCGGGCCGTCGGTGGGGCTGGCGGTCGGCTTCACCGGCGGTCTGCACCGCTACTCGCTGGGCGGCATGTCGGCGGTGGCCTGCGCCATCTCCACGGTGACGGAGGGGCTGATCGGCGGGCTGGTGCACCGCCACTTCGTCAACCAGGGCCGCATCGAGCCGCTGTTCGACCCGCTGCGCGTCGGCGCCGTCACCCTCGTGGCGGAAATCGCCCAGATGCTGATCATCCTGCTGGTGGCCAAGCCCTTCCCGGCGGCGGTCCATCTGGTCGAGGTGGTGGCTCTGCCGATGATCGTCGCCAACACGCTGGGAGCGGGGCTGTTCATGCGCATCCTGATGGACCGCCGCGCCCTGATCGACAAGCAGTCGAGCGCCTTCTCCGCCAAGGCGCTGAAGATCGCCGCGCGGGCCGACGGCGTGCTGCGCCAGGGCTTCAACGAAGAGAACAGCATGCGGGTCGCCCGCATCATCTACGAGGAGACGGGCGTCGGCGCCGTCGCCATCACCGACCGTGAGAAACTGCTCGCCTTCATCGGCGTCGGCGACGACCACCATCTGCCGGGCACACCGATCACCTCGCCCCAGACCTACCAGGCCATCGCCAACAACCAGGTGCTCTACGCCGACGGCAATCTGGTCTCCTACAAATGCTCGATCCACCCGAACTGCCGGCTGGGCGCCTCGCTGGTGATCCCGCTGGTCGGCGAGGACGACCGGGTGATCGGCACCGTGAAGCTGTACGAGCCGAAGACCAAGCTGTTCTCCACGATCAACCGCACGCTGGGGGAAGGCATCGCCCGGCTGTTGTCCAGCCAGATCCTCGCCGGGCGCTACGAACAGCAGAAGGCGCTGCTCGCCCAGTCGGAGATCAAGCTGCTGCACGCCCAGGTCAACCCGCATTTCCTGTTCAACGCGCTGAACACCATCTCCGCGGTCATCCGCAACGACCCGGAACGGGCGCGCCAGCTCGTGCAGAGCCTGTCGGTCTTCTTCCGCAAGAACCTGAAGCGCCCCAGCCAGGAAGCCACGGTGGCCGACGAGGTGGAGCATGTCAGCGCCTATCTCCAGATCGAGCTGGCGCGCTTCACCGGGCGCCTGTCGGTTGAGATCGACGTGCCGGACGAGCTGCGCCACGCCCGGCTGCCGGCCTTCCTGCTCCAGCCGCTCGTGGAAAACGCCATCAAGCACGGCACCTCGCAGCTCCTCGGCCCCGGCCATGTCCGCATCGCGGCGCGGCGGGAGGGTGGCGACCTGCGGCTGTCGGTGGAGGACAACGCCGGCCTTTACGAGGAGAAGCCGGGCGGCGACGGGCTGGGCATGTCGATCGTGGACCGCCGCGTCCGCAACCGCTTCGGCAACGGCTACGGGGTGGACGTCGCCTGCGAGGCCGACGTCTTCACCCGCATCACCCTGCGCCTTCCCCTGGACATCCCTGCCGTCGCGGAGACCGCGCCATGATGACCGTCCTGATCGTGGACGACGAGCCGCTGGCCCGCGAGGAGCTGCGGCGCCTTCTTGAGGAGTTCCCCGACCTTCAGGTCGCCGGGGAATGCGCCAACGCCATCGAGGCCATCGGCGCCATCAACCGCCAGCCGCCCGACGTGGTCTTCCTTGACATCCAGATGCCGCGCGTCAGCGGGCTGGAAATGCTGAGCATGCTCGACCCGGAGCGGATGCCCCGCATCGTCTTCCTGACCGCCCACGACGAATACGCCGTCCAGGCCTTCGAGGAGCACGCCTTCGACTATCTGCTGAAGCCGGCGGATCCGGCCCGGCTGGCCAAGACGTTGCAACGGCTGCGCCGCGAGCGGGCGCCGCAGGACCTCGCCGTGCTGAAGGACGCCGCTCCGCTGCGCCTGATCCCCTGCACCGGCCACAACCGCATCTCCCTGCTGAAGCTCGACGAGGTGGAATGCGTGGCCTCCAAGGCGAGCGGCGTTTTCGTCGTGGGGGCCGATGGCGAGGAACGCTTCACCGAGCTGACCCTGCTGACCTTGCAGGAGCGCACGCCGCTGGTGCGCTGCCACCGGCAATATCTGGTCAACCCCGACCGGATCCGGGAAATCCGTCTGATCGACAACGGTCTGGCGGAAATCCAGACGCTCGGCGGCCAGAGCATTCCGGTCAGCCGCCGCTTCCTCGGCCCGCTGAAGGAACGGCTGGGCATCGGGTGAATGTCATGGCTAAACCCTCTCCCCTCTGGGGAGAGGGTTAGGGTGAGGGGGTTGCGCTTGTGCCGGACGCACCGACATGCGCAACCCCCTCACCGGCCCTGCGGGCCACCCTCTCCCCGGAGGGGAGAGGGCTTATAAAATCCCCCCACCGCTCACCACCGCTTTCCGACCGCTCGCCACGCCATGGCGCCGCTCCGGGGAGAGCACCACACGGAGGATGAAACCCGGCCTACCGTGACCGCAGTTCCTTCCAAGGAGAGCTGTCATGGATCACGCCCTAACATTTGTGATCGCGACACTCTGCATCCTCGCCCTCTGCTACCGCTTCTACGGCGTGTTCTTTGTGCGCAAGGTGCTCCGTGCCGATGATTCCGAGGTGACGCCGTCCCACATCCTGGCCGACGGGCGAAACTATGTTCCCACCAAGAAGTGGGTGAACGCTGGCCAGCATTTCGCGGCGATCGCCGCTGCCGGCCCGCTGGTCGGCCCCGTGCTGGCCGCGCAGTTCGGCTATCTGCCGAGCTTCCTGTGGCTGCTGATCGGCTGCGTCATCGGCGGCGCGGTGCACGACACCGTCGTGCTGTTCGCCTCGATGAAGCACAAGGGCCAGTCCCTGTCGGAGGTTGCCAAGGCCGAACTCGGCCCGGTCGCCGGCTGGTGCACCGGTCTGGCGATGCTGTTCATCATCACCATCACCATGGCCGGCCTGTCGATGGTCGTCGTCCATGCGCTGGAACGCAACGCCTGGGGCGCCTTCGCGGTCTTCATGACGATCCCGATCGCCGTCGCGCTCGGCCTCTACGAGAAGATCACCGGCTCATCCAAGGGCGCCACCCAGGTCGGCATCGCCGCCATCGCCGCCTCCGTCTTCGCCGGCCCCTACATCCAGGGCACGGTGCTGGGAAGCTGGCTGACGCTGCACGCCGAGACGGTCGCGCTGATCCTGCCGATCTACGCCTTCTTCGCCACGGCGCTGCCGGTGTGGATGCTGCTGACCCCGCGCGGCTACCTGTCGAGCTTCATGAAGATCGGCGTGTTCGGCGCGCTCGTCGTCGGCGTCGTCTTCATCAACCCGGAAATCCGCTTCCCCGCGCTCACCGACTTCATCCATGGCGGCGGCCCGGTGCTGGCCGGCCCGGTGTGGCCGTTCATCTCGATCACCATCGCCTGCGGCGCCATCTCCGGCTTCCACGCCTTCATCGGCTCGGGCACCACGCCGAAGCTGATCGACAAATGGAGCGACATCCGCACCGTGGCCTTCGGCGGCATGCTGGCCGAATGCGTGGTCGGCGTCATGGCGCTGATCGCCGCCACCTCCCTGCACCCGGCCGACTATTTCGCCATCAACTCCTCGCCCGCCGCCTTCCAGGCCCTGAACATGCAGGTCGTCGATCTGCCGCGGCTCAGCCAGGAAATCGGCCTCGACCTCTACGGCCGCACCGGTGGTGCTGTGACCCTGGCCGTCGGCATGACGGAAATCTTCACCCGCATCCCGTGGTTCGGCACGCTGGCCTCCTACTTCTTCCAGTTCGTCGTGATGTTCGAAGCGGTCTTCATCCTGACCGCGGTGGACAGCGGCACCCGCGTGGCCCGCTACCTGATCCAGGACCTGGGTGGCGACCTCTATGCCCCGCTGAAGCGTCTCGACTGGGTCCCCGGTTCGATCGCCGCGAGCGTGCTGGCCTGCGTGGCCTGGGGCTACCTGCTGACGTCGGGCGACATCAACTCGGTGTGGGCGCTGTTCGGGGTGTCGAACCAGCTCATGGCCTCGGTCGGCCTGATCATCGGCGCCACGATCATCCTGCGCCTCGGCCAGAAACGGGTCTACATGCTGACCTGCCTCGTCCCGCTGGCCTACCTGTTCGTGACGGTGAACTACGCCGGCTACTGGATGATCACCAACGTCTATCTGAACCCGCTGGCCAAGGGCTACAACGTCTTCAACGCCGGCATCTCGATCATCATGCTGTCGCTGGGCTTCGTGATCCTGATCGCCGCTCTCAAGAAGTGGAAGGAACTCCTGCGCATCCGCAAGGACACCCTGCCTGAGACGCTGATCGCCACCCCGGCGGAATAGCCGGACACCGGGCAAGCCGCCCGGAGACGACCAAGCGCTCAACCAGAAGAGGTATCGCTGCTCCCCCAGCGGTACCTCTTCTGCATTTCTGTGGAATGGCTGGGACGGCCCCGATTCCGCGAATTACAAGGGTTGATTCGCCATCCGGCGGGTGCCATCCAAGGGCCGGCGCCGTGGCCTCCGGGCTGCGGCGCTGGTTTATCGTTGGATGGAACGGGTGGTCGGACATATGCCGCAGGTTGCACGGTCGGTACTTTCGCTCCTGCTCGGGGTCGCTTTCCTGATGCTGGGCAACGGCGCGCTCAGCACGCTCATCGGCCTGCGGCTGGCCGGCACGGAGTCCGGTGCGGTCGCGGTGGGCCTGATCACCGCGGCCTTCTACAGCGGGCTGACCGGCGGCTCCCTGTTCGCCCACCGAGTCATCACGCGGGTCGGCCACATCCGCGCCTTTGCCGCCTTCGCCTCCGTCCTGTCGGCGGCGGCGCTGTCCCACGCCCTGTTCGACGCGGTGCCGCTGTGGACCGTGCTGCGGCTGGCCGAGGGCTTCTGCATGGCCGGCCTCTACATCTGCATCGAAAGCTGGCTGAACGGCACCGCCAACAACGAGACGCGTGGGCAGATCCTGTCGCTCTACATGGTCACGCTCTACGCCGCCTCGGCGGTGGGCCAGCAGCTGTTGCAGCTGGACGACGAGGCGGGCGTGCGCATCTTCATGCTGATCGCCATCCTGCTGACGCTCGCCCTGGTGCCGGTGGCGCTGACCCGGACCACGCCGCCGACCTTGCCGAATGTGGAATCCTACGGGCTGCGGCGGCTGTACGAGGCGTCGCCGCTGGGCGTCGTCGGCGTCTTCATCAGCGGGACGGTCACCGGCTCCATCTACGGCCTCGCCCCGGTGTTCGGCGCGGCCTCCGGCTTCGGAGTGTCGGGGACGGCGCTGTTCATGAGCACCCTGATCCTGGGCGGGGTGGCGCTGCAATGGCCCCTGGGGCGGCTGTCCGACCGTTTCGACCGGCGCGCCGTCATCATCGGCCTGTCGGCGGCGCTGGCGCTGGTCAGCGTCGGCATGATCCTGGCGGATGGCAGCGGGCGGCAGGAGACGCTGCTGCTGGTGGCGCCGTTCTTCGGTGGACTGGCCTTCACGCTCTACCCGGTCTGCGCCGCCCACACGAACGACCATGCCGGGCCGGACAACGTGGTGTCGGTCAGCGGTGGCCTGATCCTCGCCAACTCGGTGGGGGCGATCATCGGGCCGCCGCTGGCGTCCGCCGTCATGGGCTTTGCCGGGCCGGAGGCGCTGTTCGGCTTCATCGCGGCGGGGGCGGGCTCGGCGACGCTCTACGGCCTGTGGCGCACGCGCATGCGCCCGCCGCCGCCCGCCGAGGCGCAGGCCAGCTTCCGCCCGCTGCCCCAGACGACGCCGACCGTCACGCCGCTCGACCCCGTGGGGACGCCCCGGCCGGAGTTGGCGGCTGGGGATTGAGGCAGCCTTACTCCTCGACCTTTGCCGGTGCGGTGGGCTGCCAGGGGAAGGCGCCCATCGGACCCATGCCGACGCGGTCGCGCGGGATCGCGACATCGCTCTGCATGTAGAGCGCGATCAGCTCGGCCAGCGAGCGCAGCGAGTCCGCGTGGATGCGCTCGTAGCCGTGGGAGCTGTCGATGCCGAAGCAGACCAGCGCCGTGCGGATGTCGTTGCCGGCCTCGATGGCGGCGGCGCTGTCGCAGCGGTAATAGCGGAAGACGTCGCGCTGGTGCTCGATCTCGTGCTGTTGGCACAGCGACAGCAGCTTGTGCGTCAGGTGATAGTCGAAGGGGCCGGTGCTGTCGGCCATGGCGACGGTCACGCCGAACTCGCGGCTGTTCTGGCCCATGGCGGTGGTGCCGTTGTCGATGGTGACCATCTCCGCCACATCCTTGTGCAACACCGACGAGGCGCCGGAGCCAACCTCCTCCGAGATGGTCAGCAGCAGGTGGCAGTCCACCGGCAACGGCAGCTTGGCGTCCAGCACCGCCTTGGCGGCGGCGAAGATCACCGCCACCCCCGCCTTGTCGTCGAGATGGCGGGAGTTGATGAAGCCGCTGGCGTCGAATTCCGCCTGCGGGTCGATGGCCACGAAGTCGCCGACGTTGAAGCCGTGGAACTGCAGTTCCGCCAGAGTCTCGCAACGGGCATCCACCCGGATCTCCAGGTTGGTCCAGGCCACCGGCTGGGTGTCGATCTCCTCATTGAAGGTGTGGCCGGACGCCTTCAGCGGCAGAATGGTGCCGCGGTAGCTGCCCTTGTCGGTGTAGACGGTGCAGCGCGCTCCCTCGGCGAAGCGCGCCGACCAGGTGCCGATGGGCACGACCTCCAGCCGGCCGTTCGGCTTCAGCATCTTCACCTGGGCGCCCAGCGTGTCGAGATGGGCGACCACGGCGCGGTCGGGGCTGTACTGCCGCCCCGCCAGATCGGCGCGGATCGCCCCGCGCCGGGTCAGCTCGAAGGGGATGCCCAGACGGTGCAGTTCGTCGCCGCAGAAATGCACGATCTGGTCGGTGTATCCGGTCGGGCTCGGGATCTCCAGCAGGCGGCGGAGAAGGCCCGTCAGATAGTCCATGTCGATGACCGGCCGGACGATTCCGGCCCGCGTCAAGGCTGCCTGCTCCATACCACCTCCTGAACGTCACGCCCGCGGATCGACCGCGGAGTAAGGGAAGAGAAGATCAAGGAAGCGTTCGGCGGTCGGCTGCGGTTCGTGGTTGGCAAGGCCGGGCCGCTCGTTCGCCTCGATGATCGCGTAATCGGACCCCATCAGGTCGGGGATCAGCAGATCCAGGCCGACCACCGGAATGTCGAGCGCGCGCGCCGCTTCCACCGCCGCTTCCACCACGCGGTGATGCAGGCGGTCGGTGATGTCGTGCAGCGTGCCGCCCGTGTGCAGGTTGGCCGTCTTGCGAACCGCCAGCGTCTGCCCTTCCGGAAGGACCGAGTCCATGGTGAAACCGGCGTCACGCACGCAACGTTCCGTTTCCTCGTCCATCGGGATGCGGCTTTCCCCGCCGGTTGCGGCGGCGCGGCGGCGACTCTGCGCCTCGATCAGCTGTGAAATCGTCCGCTCGCCGGTGCCGACGATCTCCGCCGGGCGGCGCACCGCGGCGGCGACGACACGGTAGTCGATGACCAGGATGCGCACGTCCTGGCCCTGCACGAACTGCTCCAGCAGGACCGTTTCGCAGATCTTCTTTGCCTTTCCCACTGCCCAGGCCAGAGTCTCCGCGTCGCGCACATCCACGGTGATGCCCTGGCCCTGCTCGCCGCGGGCGGGCTTCACCACAACGCTGCCGTGGCGCTCCAGGAAGGCGGCGTTGTCGTCCATGCCGTCCGCGGTCATCTGGTCCGGCACGGACAGACCGGCCCGCAGCAGCGTGCGACGGGTCACCGCCTTGTCGTCGCAACGGAACAGAGCCACCGCCGAGGTCAGCTCGCTGAGGCTTTCGCGGCACAGGATGCTGCGCCCGCCGAAGCTGAGGCGGAACAGGTTGGACTCCGCGTCCACCACCTCCACCCCGATGCCGCGGCGCCGGGCCTCGTTGATGATGATCATGGCGTAGGGGTTGAGGCTGGCCTCCACCGCCGGGCCGGCGAACAGCTTCTCGTTGATCGGGTTCTTGGTTTTCAGCGCGAAGACCGGCACACGCCGGAAGCCCAGCTTCTCATAGAGCGCGATGGCGTTGGCGTTGTCGTGCAGGACCGACAGGTCCATGAAGCTGCGCCCGCGCTCCTTGAAATGCTCGGCCAGCGCGCGGACCAGCGCCTCGCCGATGCCGGGATAGGCCGCCTGCGGATCGACCGCCAGACACCACAGGGAGGAGCCGTTCTGCGGGTCCTTGAAGGCGCGGGCATGGTCCACCCCGGTGACCGAGCCGATGACCGCGCCGCTGACCGGATCGGTGGCGATCAGGTGGGTCAGCACGCGGCTGTCACGCTCCGACCAGCAGAATTCCGGGTCCATGGTGACCATGCCGCGGGCGCCGTAGATGCGGTTCACGGCATCGACGTCCTGGCGGCCACGCAGCCTTTCGATGGAAAAGCCGCGCGTCTCGCCGCCGGGCCGGAAGCCGGCCAGCCGCAGGCGGTAGGTGTGGGAGGGGTCGAGGAACAGCTCGGTCGGCGCCTGGGCCAACGCCACGTGGGGGTCCTCCAGATACAGCGCGATGTCGCGCCGGCCCGGCCCCTCCTGGCGCATCGCCGCGATCAGCTCGCCGACGTCGGGAAAGGTGTTGGCGAACAGCAGGCGGCCCCAGCCGCAATTCACCACCGCGCGCGGCGTCGGCCCCTTTTCCGCTCCGGGATGCCCCGCCCCTGTCCGGCGGTTCGGGCGCGGCGAGTCCTCGTCCATCAGGGCGGAGACCAGGGCGCGTTCGATCCGGAAAGGCGTCTGGGTGCGATTCTGCATCGTCATCATGCGGTGTTCAGATCCCGTGGGTTTGCAGCCAGAACTCCAGCAGGGCGGCCTGCCAGAGCTTCGAACCGCGAAGCGGCGTGATGTGGGTTTCCGGATCGCTGAACAGCCGGTCGAGATAGGCCGGCTGGAACAACGCGCGCTCCCGCGCGGCGGGCTGGTTCAGCACGTCGCGCACCAGCTCCAAGTAGGGACCGCGCAGGTACTTCAGCGCCGGAACGGGGAAATAGCCCTTGGGCCGGTCGATGACCTCGGAGGGGACCACCTTGCGCGCCGCCTCCTTCAGCACGTATTTGCCGCCGTCGCGCACCTTCAGCTCCGGCGGGACGCGGGCGGCCAGTTCGACCAGATCGTGGTCGAGGAAGGGGACGCGCCCCTCCAGCCCCCAGGCCATGGTCATGTTGTCGACCCGTTTCACCGGGTCGTCGACCAGCATGACCGTGGTGTCGAGGCGCAGCGCCTTGTCCACCGGACGGTCGGCGCCGGGCCGGGCGAAATGGGCGGCGACGAAGGCGCTCGCCGCGTCCTCGTCGGCCAGATATTGCGGGTTCAGCGCCTCGGCCATCTCCGCGCGGTTGCGGTCGAAGAACACCTTGGCGTAGGTGGACAGCGGATCGGTCGCCCCCATCATCGGCGGGTACCAGTGGTAGCCCGCGAAGATCTCGTCGGCGCCCTGGCCGCTCTGCACCACCTTCACATGCTTGGCGACCTCCTGCGACAGCAGGAAGAAACCGATGGCGTCATGGCTGACCATCGGCTCCGACATCGCCCGCACGCAGTCCTGGAGGGCGGGCAGGGCGCGGTTGCTGTCGATGAACAGTTTGTGGTGGTCGGTCTGGAAGCGCTGGGCGATCAGGTCGGAATACTGGAACTCGTCGCCCTTCTCCTGGCCCACCGTCTCGAAGCCGATGGAGAAGGTCTGCAGGCCGGTCTGGCCGGCCTCCGCCAGCAGGGCGACGATGACCGAGCTGTCCAGCCCGCCCGACAGCAGCACGCCGACCGGCACGTCGGCGACCAGACGCCGCTCCACCGCCTTGCGCAGCGTGGACAGGACGGCGTCCTGCCAGTCGCCCTCCGACATCCGTTCGTCGCCGGGCTGCGGGCCGAAGACCGGCTCCCAATAGGTTTCCTCGATGCGGCGCCCGTCCGGCTCCAGCGTCAGCAGGGTGGCTGGCGGCAGCTTGCGCACGCCCTTCAGGATGGTCCCCGGCGCCGGCACGACGGCGTGGAAGCTCATATACTGGTAGAGCCCCACCGGGTCGATCGCGGTGTCGATGTCGCCGCCGGCCAGCAGGGCGGGCAGGGTGGAGGCGAAGCGCAGCCGCCCCGCCGTTTCGGACAGGTAGAGCGGCTTGATGCCCAGCCGGTCGCGACCCAGCGTGACGCGTCCGCTGTCGCGCTCCCAGATGGCGAAGGCGAACATGCCGTAGAGCCGCTCGACGAAGCGGCGGCCCCAGGCGTGATAGGCTTTCAGCAGGACTTCGGTGTCGCCGTGCGAGAAGAAGCGGTAGCCCTTGGCCTCCAGCTCCGCCCGCAGTTCCGGGTAATTGTAGATGCAGCCGTTGAAGACGATGCCAAGGCCCAGCTCGGGGTCGGTCATCGGCTGCTGCGCCGCTTCGGACAGGTCGATGATGCTCAGCCGCCGGTGGCCGAAGGCCATCCGGCCATGGGCGAAGACGCCTTGCCCGTCGGGGCCGCGCAACGCCAGGGCTTCGGTCATCGAGCCGACCGCGGACGCGGAGGCCGGGCGAGAATCGAAGCGGATTTCCCCGCTGATGCCGCACATTGTAAGAAATATCTCCGTATTCGAATGGACTGGACGCCGGCAAAAGACGCCGCGAAACGGCGAAGGACCGGCGCCACCCCTCAACAGGCATGCAGCTTGATCGTCGCAAGGTTGGGGCCTGCCTTGCACAGGGTATCGGGGGTAGGGCGCGCCGAACGACCGGAGGGGAGCGGTCCGAAAAGGGAGTATCGGGGCTACCCCATGGGGCCGGGATCGCCGCGCAGCCGGAGAAAGCCAAGGGGCGCGGCGCCTCAAGGCGCATTGGTGGGAACAGGCTTTTTCAGATTAACTCTTTTGCGCCCAACAATGAGGATTAGACGTCTAATCGCGCAGCCGTCAACGCTGCCCCGAGTTCCCGGGCGGCGTGGCGAAGGGCGCCCGGCCCGTGGCCGGTGAAGCCCAGCATCAACGCCTGCAGGGGCGGGGCGGCGATGTGCATCGGGCTGACCGGGCGGACGGCGATGCCACACCGGTCAGCCACCGCCTCCACGGCGCGGTCCGACAGGCCAGGGCGCAGCCGGGCGATCAGCTTCATGCCCTGCTCCGGCACCTCCGCCTCCATCCAGGGGGAGAGGTGCGCGCCGATGGCCTCGGCCAATGCGTCGCGCGCCGCCATGTAGCGCTGGCGCATGCGGCGCAGATGCGGGCCGAAATGCCCCTCTTCCAGGAAGTCGGTCACCACGCCGGTGTAAAGCGTCGCCGGGTGCCAGTCGGTCAGGCGGCGCATGGCGAGCACGGGGTCGAGCAGTTCGGGCGGCAGCACGGCGTAGCCGAGCCGCAGGCCGGGGAAGAGGACCTTGCTGAAGGTGCCGACATAGATGACCCGTCCGCCGCCGTCGATCCCCTGGAGCGAGGCGAGCGGACGGCCCGCGTAGCGGAACTCGCTGTCGTAATCGTCCTCCAGCACCCAGGCGCCGGCCGTGCGCGCCCAGGCCAGAAGCTCCATCCGCCGCGCCATCGACAGCACCATGCCCAGAGGGTAATGGGAGGAGGGGGTGACATAGGCCAGCCGGGCATCCGGGGCCACGGCGACGCCCGCCGCCACCGTCATGCCCTGCCCATCGACGGGCACCGGCACGACGCGCGCCCCTGCCGCCTCCAGCGCGGCGCGCACCGCGGGATAGCAGGGGTCCTCCAGCCACACCGGGTCGCCGGGGCGCAGCAGCACCCGCAGCACGAGATCGATGGCCTGCTGGGCGCCGGCGGTGATCACCACCTGCTCCGGCTCGCAGCGCACCGCTCGCGCGCTCTGAAGATAGCGGGCAATGGCCTCCCGCAGCGCCGGCGGTCCACCGGGCTCGCCGTAGCCGAGCATCTCCGGGTCGGGACGCTGCAAATGCCGCAGGGTCAGGCTGCGCCAGATCCGCAGGCTGCGCTCGTCGAGCGCGCAGCGCCCCGTGCTGAAGGGAAGGGTGCCGAAGGGGGTGGGCGATTGCGGCGGCGAGGGCGCGCGGCGGGGCGGTTCCGGCGGCGGGAGGTCCAGCCCGTCCGGCAGGTCACCGGACACGAAGCTGCCCGCTCCGACGCGCCCCTCGATGAAGCCTTCGGCCAGCAACTGCTCATAGGCGGCGACCACCGTGTTGCGGGCGACGCCGAGCCGTTCGGCGAGCGCGCGGGTTGGTGGCAGCTTCCCGCCGGGCGGCAGGGCACCGGACAGGATGGCCCGGCGCAGCGCGCCGTAGACCTGCCGCAGCAGCGGCTCCCCGCGCGTCCGGTCGATGGGGACAAGCATCAGGTCGGACAGATCGGCGGGCATCGGATTGGTCCAGTCGACAAGGTCGGAATTGGCTCTCACGCCGGACCAATGGCTAGGCTCTAATGGCGCCGTTGTCCACCGCCGCGAAGCGAGTTCCGCGATGTCCGAGGCCGTTCCGTCCGAAAGCTATCCCGTCACCGACCGCAACCGGGTCAAGCGCTTGCACGAGCGGGGGCGCTACGACCGGGAGTCGGTCCACGCCATCCTCGACGGTGCGATGATCGCGCACATCGCCTACGTGATCGATGGGCAGCCCTACTGCACGCCCACGGCCTTCTGGAGGGAGGGCGAGCATCTCTATTGGCACGGTTCCGCGGCCAGCCGGATGCTGCGGGCGCAACGCGACGGCCTGCCGGTCTGCCTGACCGTGACGCATCTCGACAGCCTCGTGCTGGCGCGCAGCGGGTTCAACCATTCGGCCGATTACCGGTCGGCCATGTGTTTCGGCACCGCGCGCATCGTCGAGGAGGCCGACGCCAAGGCCCGCGCGCTCGACGCCATGGTCGACCGCTTCTATCCGGGGCGGAGCGCCGAGCTGCGGGCCAGCACGGCGCAGGAGATCAAGGCGACCATGGTGGTCGGGATGGAAATCGAGGAGGCGAGCGCCAAGGTCCGGGGCAAGGGCCTGTCCGACGAGGGTGAGGACATGGACCTGCCCATCTACACCGCCCGCTACCCGGTGGTTCAGGTGATTGGCGCCGCCGAGCCTTGCCCGCGGCTGCCCGCCGGCACACCGGTCCCGCCGGGGCAGGCGGGCTTCACCGCCGGCCGCCGGCTGGACGAGCTGATGCTGGAGAACCACCGCATCAGGTTCGGTGGGGAGTGACGCGTCCCGTTACCGTGTCCGGCGCCACTCGCCGTCGATGGTGTAGGGCGCCGAGCGGCGGCGACGGTGCGTCCGATCGCCGTGCGGTGGATGGCCGTCCAGATGCTCGGCCAGGATCGCCATGTTCTTGCGGTTGGCCTTCCAGAACACGTCGGCGATGTTGCCGGCGACCGGGACGGCGCTGATCAGGCTGTCCATCGCCACGTTGCCGACCATGCGCAGCAGCTTGCCGCGCGGCACGCCGAGCCGCCAGGCCTCGCGGATGAGATAGCCGGACACCGCGGTGGTGGCGAGGTTGCCGAAGCCGGGAACCAGACCCAGCACCGCGTCGGCGCCGAAGGTGATGTTGGTGCCCGGCACGCGGATGGCGCTGTCCATCATCCGCGCCAGCCATTCGAGACGCTGGCGCGCCGCAAAATGCGCCGTCTCGCCGTAGGCGGAACCGTACTGGAAAGAGGAGAAAGAAGTCGCGGTCATACGGACCCTCCAGAAGGGGACGGCTGCGCCGTCCGCTCAAGTGAAGGGCTCCGACATCGCGGTCCGTACCATGTGGACCGCCAGAGGGGCCCGGAGCCAGTCCCGCACAGATGGCCCGGTGGTCCCGCCCACGCAAGACCCGCCCGTTGCATTTTCGTATGAGTACGGTGGATTCATCCCCGATTTTTTCGGGGGTCCGTCACAGCAGCATCAGGAAGGCCGGCAGGCCGCCCAGGACCGCCCCCTGGGAGCCGCCCCACAGAACGTCGCCCTGCTCGACCGACCGGCGCAGCGCCGGGTTGGTGCCGCGCAACTGGCAGAGGGCGAAGATGGCGGCGTTCAGCGGGCCGGCCAGGGCGAACCACAGGATCCAGGACGGCATGCCGCCAAGCCACACGGCCGGGGCGAGCATCAGGGCGGTGCGCCCGGTCCAGGACAGGCCGCGGAACAGCAGCGCCTCCCACGACCAGGAGCCGGCTTGGCCGACCGGGCCGAAGGGCAGGAGATGCTGCCCGACGAGCGTCGCCCCGGCGGTGGCGACTCCGACCACCAGCGCCTGATTGGTCGGCATGGCCAGCGACCACAGGGCGGTGCTGAGCAGGGTCGCCGGGACGCTCCACATCAGCAGACGGGACAGGGCGCCCGTCTGGCGGCTGAGCGCGCTGAGAAAGAAACTGCCGAGCAGGGAGCAGGTGACGGTGAGCAGGACAGCGGCGAACAGCAGATAGTCGATGACGAACTGTTCGGTCAGCATCACCATGGCCGTCCTCCCCCATCCGTTCTTTGTTCGTATTCCCCTCAATTACGGTGGGGCGCGACCGGGCCGGCGTCAATGGAAATCACCCTGATTTTTGCCGGGCCGGCCTCCCCTCACTCCGTGCGCCGCAGCAGGTCGAAGAAGCGTTCCAGCACGAGGTTGGGCCGGGCGCCCTTCTTGGTGACCGCCTGGAACTCCTGGGCGTAGTGGAAGCGCTCCGGCAGCAGGGCGCGCATCGCCCCGCGCTCGACCCATTGCCGCGCGTAATGGGTGGGCAGGAATCCGACGTAGCAGCCGGTCAGGATGAGGAATGCCACGCCTTCGCGGTCCGTCGCGGTGGCGGTGGTTGTCAGCGCCCGCTGCACCCCCGCCGCCTCCGGCACCTGCTGCGCCTCGGTCGGGGCCACCGCGTCGGCGGCCTCCACCGCCGCGTCGGGCAACGTCTCCGCGTCGAACAGCGGGTGACCGCGCCCGCAATAGAGGCGTGACTCCTCCTGGTAGAGGGGATAGCGGTCCAGGCCGGGCAAGGCGCGCCGCGCCGGCACCACGCCGACGTGCAGGCGTCCGTCCAGCACGCCGCGCTCGATCTCGTTGGGCGGGATCATGCGGATGTTGACCCGCACCTCCGGCCCCTGCTGCTTCAGGCCGCGCAGGGCGTCGGTCACCCGCATCTTCGGCATCGTCACAAGGTTGTCGGTGATGCCGATGTTCAATTCCCCGCGCAGCCGCCCGTGCGCGGCGTTGATCTCGCTGCGGAAGCTCTCCAGCCCGGCGAACAGGCGCAGCGCCGCCTCGTAGGCCATCCGCCCCTCATCGGTCAGCAGGAAGCCCGCCCGCCCGCGCCGGCACAGGCGCAGCCCCAGCCGGCGCTCCAGATCGGCCATGTGCAGGCTGATGGCGGCGCGGCTGATGTTCAAATCCACCTCCGCCGCGGAGAAGCCGCCGCACTCCACCACCGTCGTGAAAACGCGCAGCAGGCGCAGGTCGGCGTCGTTGAGGCCGCTCAGGGGGCGGGCGGGCTTGGTCATGGATAGGTAAGCCAACGCTTGCGTAAGGTTTGAATGGTTTGGATTTAACCGCAACCAAGCCTCCGCGCACACTGTTTTCCGAGACGATCCCCGACGCCCACCCCAGCCAGCAGGAGTGCCGCCCGATGCCGCCGTTGGACGAGAGCCAGAAAGCCGGAACCGCCCCGACCGCCGGGCTGACGCGCGAGGAGCTGGACGCCCACTGGATGCCCTTCACGGCGAACCGCGAGTTCAAGGCGAACCCGCGCCTGATCGCCCGCGCCGAGGGCGCCTGGTACTGGGACGCCGAGGGGCGGAAGATCTACGACAGCCTGTCCGGCCTGTGGTGCTGCGGCGCCGGTCACAGCCGCCGCGAAATCAGCGAGGCGGTGGCTCGCCAGATCGGGGAACTGGATTACAGCCCGGCCTTCCAGTTCGGCCATCCCGCCGCCTTCAAGCTGGCGCACAAGCTGGCCTCGATGACTCCGGCCGGGCTGGACCATGTGTTCTTCGTCAATTCCGGGTCGGAGGCCACCGACACGGCGCTGAAGATGGCGCGGGCCTATTGGCGGCTGAAGGGCCAGCCGGCCAAGACCAAGCTGATCGGCCGGTCCAAGGGTTATCACGGCGTCAATTTCGGCGGCATCAGCCTGGGCGGCATCGGTGGCAACCGCAAGCTGTTCGGCTCGGGCGTCGAGGCCGACCATCTGCCGCACACGCTGCTGCCCCAGAACACCTTCACCAAGGGCCTGCCGGAGCAGGGCGCCGAACTGGCCGACGCGCTGGAGGAGCTGGTCGCCCTGCACGACGCCTCCAACATCGCCGCGGTGATCGTCGAGCCGCTGGCCGGATCGGCGGGCGTGCTGCCGCCGCCCAAGGGCTACCTGCAGCGGCTGCGCGCGCTGTGCGACAAGCACAACATCCTGCTGATCTTCGACGAGGTCATCACCGGCTTCGGCCGCATGGGCACGGCCTTCGGCGCCGACGCCTTCGGCGTGGTCCCCGACATCATGAACGTCGCCAAGGGCCTGACCAACGGCGCGGTGCCGATGGGCGCGGTGGTCGCCAACCGTGAGATCTACCGGACCTTCATGGACAACGGCGGCGCCGACTACATGGTCGAGTTCCCGCACGGCTACACCTACTCCGCCCACCCCGTCGCCTGCGCCGCCGGCCTCGCCGCGCTGGAGCTGTTCGAACGGGACAAGCTGGCCGAAAAGGCGGCGGCGCTCGCCCCGCATTTCGAGACGGTGCTGCACGGGCTGAAGGGGCTTCGCCACGTCACCGACATCCGCAACTACGGGCTTGCCGGCGCGGTGCAGATCGCGGCCCTGCCGGGCGAGCTGGCCCGCCGGCCCTACGAGATCGCCATGCACTGCTGGAAGGCGGGCTTCTACGTCCGCTTCGGCGGCGACACGCTGCAGTTCGGCCCGCATTTCATCAGCGAGCGCGAGGATCTCGACCGGCTGATGAACGCCGTTGCCGACGCCATCCAGGCGACCGCTTGAGGAGGATGGGAACGCCATGACCCTCGTTCCGCACCTCATCGGCGGCACGGCCGACGCCCCCGCCGACACCCGCAGCGCCGACATCGTGAACCCGGCCACCGGCGAGACCGTGGGCCGCGTTCCGCTCGCCGGCCGCGCCACCGTGGAATCGGCCATCGCCTCGGCCGAGGCCGCCTTCCCGGCGTGGCGGGCGACGCCGCCGGGCAAGCGGGCGCGGGTGATGTTCCGCTTCCGCCAACTGCTGGAGGACAACGCCGACCGCATCTGCGCCGCGATCACGCGGGAGCACGGCAAGACGCTGGAGGACGCCCGCGGCGAGTTGGGCCGCGGCATGGAGAATGTCGAATACGCCTGCGGCATCGCCGATCTGCTGAAGGGCGAGCATTCCAAGAATGTCGGGCCGGGCATCGACAGCTGGTCGGAGTTCCAGCCGCTGGGCGTCGTGGCGGGCATCACGCCCTTCAACTTCCCGGCCATGGTGCCGCTCTGGATGTTCCCAGTCGCCGTGGCCTGCGGCAACGCCTTCATCCTGAAGCCGTCGGAGCGCGACCCCAGCGCCTCCCTGCTCGTCGCCCAGTTGGCGCAGGAGGCGGGGCTGCCGCCGGGCGTGCTCAACGTCGTCCACGGCGACAGGGAGGCGGTGGACACGCTGCTGACCGACCCGCGCGTCCAGGCGATCAGCTTCGTCGGCTCCACCCCGGTCGCCGAATACGTCTACGCCACCGGCACCGCCCACGGGAAACGGGTGCAGGCGCTGGGTGGGGCCAAGAACCACGCCATCGTCATGCCCGACGCCGACCTCGACAACGCGGTCAGCGCGATCATGGGGGCGGCCTACGGCTCCTGCGGGGAGCGCTGCATGGCGATCTCCGTGGTCGTCGCGGTGGGCGACGCGACCGCCGACCGCGTGGTGGCGATGCTGGCGGAGCAGGTGCGTGGCCTGAAGGTCGGGGCGGGGACCGGCACCGGTTGCGACATGGGGCCGCTGGTCACCCGCGCCCATTTCGAGAAGGTGAAGGGCTTTGTCGACCAAGGCGTCGCCGAAGGGGCGGAACTGGTGGTCGACGGCCGCGGGCTGGTGGTGCCTGGGAACGAGGGCGGCTTCTTTCTCGGCGGCTGCCTGTTCGACCGGGTGACGCCGGACATGAGCGTCTACCGGGAAGAGATCTTCGGTCCGGTCCTCTGCGTCGTGCGCGTGAACACGATGCAGGAGGGCATGGACCTGATCGACGCCCACGAGTACGGCAACGGCACCTGCCTGTTCACCCGCGACGGCGAGGCCGCGCGTTATTTCACCGACGCGATCAAGGTCGGCATGGTCGGCGTCAACGTGCCGCTGCCGGTGCCGGTGTCCTACCACAGCTTCGGCGGCTGGAAGCGGTCGCTGTTCGGCGATCTGGCGGCCTACGGGCCGGACGGCGTGCGCTTCTACACCCGGCGCAAGACGATCACCCAGCGCTGGCCGGCGGGCGGCGTGCGCGAAGGCGCGCAGTTCTCCTTCCCGTCGATGAAGTGAGGGACAGGTAAATCCCCTCTCCCCTCCGGGGAGAGGGTTAGGGTGAGGGGGTTGCGCAGGCGGCGCGTCCGGCACAAGCGCAACCCCCTCACCGGCCCTCCGGGCCACCCTCTCCCCGGAGGGGAGA
This sequence comes from Azospirillum brasilense, assembly GCF_007827815.1. Taxonomy (GTDB): domain Bacteria; phylum Pseudomonadota; class Alphaproteobacteria; order Azospirillales; family Azospirillaceae; genus Azospirillum; species Azospirillum brasilense_C. Next base: position 8,656 of record NZ_VITH01000003.1, on the reverse strand, counting down.
GGGCTAAGCGGCTACATCAGCGGCAGGCCGTCCTTGAAGGCGGCTTTCATGTCGGGTCCCCGCACCTCGGCCAGCCGCAGCCAGTCGAGGAAGTCGCCGTGCCGCTCGACATGGGCGGCCAGACCGAGCGTGTGTTCGCGCGCCAGCCGCTCGGCCAGTTCGCCGTCGCGCCGCTCCAGCGCCCGGATGATGTCGCGGTGCTCGTGCATCGACTGTTCGGCCCGGTTGTCCTGCCGGATCGACAGCTTGCGGATGGCCCGCATGTGGATGAACAGGTTGTCGGTCAGCGTTTCCAGGATGCGCGCCCGGCTGAGGCGGATGATCGCCTTGTGGAACTCGATGTTGGCGTCGGAATATTCCTGGATGTTGTCGGAGGGTGCCTGCTCCTCAAAGCTGCGGAAGATGTCCCACAGCGTGCCGATGTCCTCCTCGGTGGCGCGCTCGGCGGCGAGGCGGGTCGCCATGCTCTCCAGCGCCGCCCAGGCGATGATCATCTCGATGATCTCGGTCTTGGTCTTGCGGACGATGTAGATTCCCCGCCGCGGTTCCAGCCGCACCAGACCTTCCTGCTCCAGCAGGGTCAGGGCTTCGCGGATCGGGGTTCGGCTGACGCCCAGCAGACCGCTGAGCTGGCGTTCGTCCAGCCGGACGTCGCCGGGGTGGTCGTAGATGTCCATCTGGATGATGGCCTGCTTCAGCCGTCGGTAAACCTGGTTGCGGAAGGTGGCGCCGGAATCCAGCGGCTGCACGGACAGTTCGGGTGGCGGCATCGGGCTGCTCCTTCGATGGGGCGGATGGCCGGGGGATCACCCGACGAAGCGGTTCCGGTTCAGATGCTCCTCCACGCGCTTCACGCCGCTCACGCCGCTCGCCGCGGTGTGGAGGGCGCGGCGCTGCTCCTCGCTGTCGACCATGCCCCAGAGCTGCACGACCCCGTCGTTGACGACGATGTTGATCCGATCGAGGTCCACCCAGGACTGTCCGTCCAACGCCTCCAGCAGGGCGGTGCGGATCGTCTCGTCGCCGGACGCGCCGAAGCCGGTCCCGCCGCGTCGGTTGCGGAGAAGCCCGTGCAGCAGGTTGGCCCGGCTGATGATGCCGACCGGGCGACCGTCGACCAGGACGGGGGCGCGTTTGATCCGCTTGCTCTCCATCAGGTCGGCGATCTCGGCGATCTCCGTATCCGGCGAGACGGCCTGGACCGGGCGCGACATGACGTCGCGTGCGCAGCGCCCATGGGTCTTCAGGAAGTCGGCGGCCTGCACGTTGCGGCCCACCAGCATCTCCAACCAGCGGGCGCGCGGGCGGTCAGTCCCCGTCTCCACCCGGCGCAAGAGGTCCCCCTCGCTGATGATGCCGACCGCGCGGCCGTCCTGGTCCACCACCGGCAAGCCGCTGATCCGATGGGTCAAAAGCAGTTCGGCGATGTCCGGCACGGGGGTGTCCAGCGCCACCGTGATGACCGGCGATGTCATGACGTCCTTCGCTTGCATCTCGACGTTCCTCCCTGAACTGGCGGTGCGGAGCCTGTGTCCGGCTCCTGCTGCGTATCTGGCATACGAAATGCTATGTTTCTTATCCCTTGCTCTCCAACGGACTTTGCGCCATCTCTGCTGCAACGCAGCATAAGTGTGGCCAAAGCCCGGAGTTCCCGATGTTGGAGAGTCTTGCCGTCGTGTTCGCCCTGGCCGGGTTGGCCGCCGTGGTGACGGAGATTGTGCGGAACGATCCGGGCCTCATCTCCGAGATCACCAGCGACGTGCGCGCCATGGCCTTGCCGAGCCGCTTCCGGGCGGTGCGGGGTGGTCGCTGCCGCGAGCCCCGTCGCCCCTCCTCCTGCTGACGACTCCTCAGGCGGGATCGGTTTCCACCACGGCGCGGCGGCGATTGATGCTGCGGGCCATCAGGAACCCGGCGGTCATCACCCCCAGCGCTGCGACGAAGGGCGCCGTCCCGGTCAGCACCGGCAGGCTCTCCGTCACGTGGGAATGGATGCTCGGGTCGGTGAGGATGACCTCCGCCGCGATGTAGCCGAGCAGTCCGGCGCCGGCATAGACCAGGGCCGGCAGCCGTTCGATCGCCTTCAGGATCAGCGTGCTGCCGAAGACGATCAGCGGGATGCTGATGGCGAGCCCGAGGATCAGCAGGACCGTGTTGCCGTGCGAGGCGGCGGCGATGGCGATGACGTTGTCCAGGCTCATCACCGCGTCGGCGATCACGATGGTGCGGACCACCCCCCACAGCCCGGCGGAGGTGCCGGAATGCGCCGCCTGATCCTCCTCCTCGGTGGGCAGCATCAGCTTGATGGCGATCCAGAACAGCAGCGCCCCGCCGATGATCTTCAGGTACGGGATGGCCAGCAGATAGGCGATGATGACGGCGAACAGCACGCGCAGCACGATGGCCGCCCCGGTGCCGAGGAAGACGCCGATCTTCTGTTGTTTCGGCGGCAGCGAGCGGCAGGCCAGCGCGATGACGAGCGCGTTGTCGCCGCTCAGCAGGATGTCGATCCAGATGATCTGGAGCAGAGCGATCATGAAATCGGACGTGTCCATCGTCCCGAACCCCCCGATGTGAGAAGAAATCCCCCCGCCGGTCGTCCCGTCCCGGACGCCGGCGGGGGAGTGGGTGGAGCTATTTCACCGGGATGACCTATTTCACAGGGATCACCTGGGTCCCACCGTCCTGCCGGGACTGGCGCTTGCGCAGCAGGGCGGAGATCACCGGCCAGAACAGCATGACCAGCGCCAGCGTGACGATGCTGCCGACCAGCGGGTTGGACCAGAAGATCGCCAGATCGCCCTGCGACACCAGCATGGCCTGCCGGAAGGAGCTTTCCGCCATGTCGCCCAGCACCAGGGCCAGGACCAGCGGGGCCAGCGGGTAGGACAGCTTCTTGAAGACGTAGCCGACGACGCCGAACACCAGCATCATGACGATGTCGAGGAAGGCGTTGTGCACCGTGTAGGCGCCGACCGCGCAGATCACCACGATGACCGGTGCGATGATGCTGAAGGGGATGCGCAGGATCGAGGCGAAGACCGGCACCGTGGTCAGCACCACGATCAGGCCGGCGATGTTGCCCAGATACATGCTGGCGATCAGGCCCCAGACGAACTCCTTCTGCTCGATGAACAGCAGCGGGCCGGGCTGGAGACCCCAGATCAGCAGGCCGCCCAGCAGCACCGCCGCGGTGGGCGAGCCGGGGATGCCCAGCGTCAGCATGGGCAGCAGCGCGCTGGTGCCGGCGGCGTGGGCCGCGGTTTCCGGGGCGACCACGCCCTCCATCTCGCCGTTGCCGAAATTCTGGCGGTTCTTGGAGAAGCGCTTGGCGAGGCCGTAGCTCATGAAGGAGGCCGGGGTGGCGCCGCCCGGCGTGATGCCCATCCAGCAGCCGACGATGGAGCCGCGGATGGCGGTCACCCAGTAGCGGGGCAGGCTCTTCCAGGTCTCCCACACGACCTTGGCGTTGATCTTCGCGGCCTTGCCCTTGAAGGCCAGCCCCTCCTCCATGGTCAGGAGGATTTCGCCGATGCCGAACAGGCCGATGACCGCGATCAGGAAGTCGAAGCCGCGCAGCAGCTCCACCGAGCCGAAGGTCATGCGCAGCTCGCCGGTCACGCTGTCCAGCCCGACCGCGGCCAGCGCGAAGCCCAGCATCATGGCGCACAGCACCTTGAAGGGGGATTCGCTGCCCATGCCGACGAAACTGCAGAAGGTCAATAGCTGGACCGCGAAGAACTCCGCCGGGCCGAAGCGCAGGGCGAAGCCGGCGATCACCGGGGCCAGGAAGGTGATGAGCAGAACCGCCACGAACGCCCCGAAGAAGGACGAGGTGAAGGCCGCCGTAAGCGCCTCGCCCGCATGGCCCTTCTGCGCCATGGGGTGGCCGTCGAAGGTGGTCGCCACCGACCAGGGCTCGCCCGGTATGTTGAACAGGACCGAGGTGATGGCCCCGCCGAACAACGCCCCCCAATAGATGCAGGAGAGCATGATGATGGCGGAGGTCGGCGACATGCTGAAGGTCAGGGGCAGCAGGATCGCCACCCCGTTCGCCCCGCCCAGCCCCGGCAGCACGCCGATCAGGACGCCCAGCGTGATGCCGATGAACATGTAGGCGATGTTCATGGGGTCGGCGAGCACGCCGAACCCCTGTATGAGTGACCCGAGCGCTTCCAAGTTTCCCTCCCTTTCCGGCATCCGCGCCCGTTCCGTTTGGAAGCGTCGCGTCTTGAGCGCGCAGGGCGGGGTTCGTCCCCGCCGCATGGGCTGGTTCGTCGCGGATGCCTGCCGCTGCTTCGGTGTGCGCGGCCGTTCCCGCGGCCGCTCCGGCTTTTAAAAAACTGGACTGGTCAGTAGCCGAACATCGTCTCCACCGGTCCCTTGGGAAGCGGTACCAGGAACCAGATCTCGAACATCACGAAGAGGCCCGCGGGCACGAGGATTGAGACGGGCAGGATCGTCTTGAGCGGATACTTGCCCACCCAATGCATGAAGAAGGCGATGAACAGCACCGCCGACAGATAGATGCCCAGGAAGGCGGTCAGGACCACGAAGACCACGCTGGGAACCAGCACCTGGAGAACCAGGGCGAGCTGGTGTTTCTCGACGAAGGCGGTGCGCTCGCCGCTGTGGCGCCAGATGTTGACGGCCAGGGTGGCCAGACTGCTGACCAGCATGATGAGGCCGACATAGAAGGGGAAGTAGCCGGCTTTCGGTCCGTCGGACCCCCAGCCGTTGCCGACGCGGACGCTGTCGGCCATCACCACGACGGCGACGAGCGCGAACAGCCCGGCGACGACGATCTCCATGGTCCGGTTCGAGACGACCGGATCACTGTTCTGTGTTCCATGCTCCATGGCTCACTCCCACAAGAAACCCAAACGGTGGGGGAGGGCGCCCGGGGCGCGATGCCCCGGGGGCCGCGCGTCGGACGAGGAGGGCTATTGCTTGGTGAAGCCCGCCTTGTCCATCAGGGTCTTGTGCTGGGTTTCCGCCGCGGTCAGCCAGGTCTTGAACTCGTCACCCGTCTTGAAGCTGACGTTGAAGGCCCCCTTAGCCATGAAGTCCTTCCACTCCTCCGTCTCGCGGACCTTCTTGAAGAGGTCCACATAATAGGCGACCTGGTCCGGCGTGACGCCCGGTCCCATGAAGATGCCGCGGAGCATGGTGTATTCCACGTCGAGCCCGGATTCCTTGCAGGTCGGGATGCTGTTCCACGACTTGTTGTCGACCACCGGCTCCTTCAGCGGGATGCGCTCCTTGTCGAAGACGCAGAGCGGACGCAGCGCGCCGGCCCGCCATTGCGACACCGCTTCGATCGGGTTGTTGACGCTGGCGTTGATGTGGTTGCCGACGAGCTGGGCCGCGACGTCGCCGCCGCCCTTGTAGGGGACGTAGGTGAAGGTGACGCCCGCCGACTGCTCGATGGCGGCGGTGATGATCTGGTCCTCCTGCTTGGACCCGGTGCCGCCCATCTTGAAGCGGTTGGCGCCGCCCTCCTTGGCGGCCTCGACGAACTCCTTGGGCGATTTCTGCGGGGCCTCGCTGTTCACCCACAGGACGAAGTTGTCCAGCGCCAGCATCGCCACCGGGGTCATGTCCTTCCAGGAGAAGGGAACGCCGGTTGCCAGGGGCGTGGTGAACAGGTTGGACAGGGTGATGATGATCTTGTGCGGGTTGCGGTTCGACGACTTGACGTCGAGGAAGCCTTCCGCACCGGCGCCGCCCGACTTGTTGATGACGACGATGGGCTGGCCCATCAGGTTGTTCTTCTGAATGATGCCCTGGATCATCCGCGCCATCTGGTCGGCGCCGCCGCCGGTTCCCGCCGGAACGACGAATTCGACCGACTTGGTCGGCTCCCAGGCGGCCTGGGACGCGGCCGGGATCAGCAAAAGGCCGAGCGCGCCGGCCAGGGCCGTTCCGCTTGCGAGCGTTCTTCCATGGGGTCTTTTAAAAGCGAAGGAGTCAAAAGGGGTCTTCCGCGCGCAGCGCGGGCGCTGTACGTCCTTCATGCCTCATTCCTTCCCTTTTGGGTGGCCGGGCTTCCGTCGGCACGGCTCATCATTTTTGGATTTTCTGGCGAGACGGATTGTTTGTTATGCAAACTGTCCGTGTGGCGTATGGTATGTGGCATCCCAGCTTTCTTCAACAGGAATGTCACAAGACGACCGAGCCCAATCATTGGGTGCAGTGCAAGAATCCATCGAAAATCGACGGCTAAATTCTTGTAGTTCGCTGCAATTTCAAGAATTTGTCGAAAGGGTTACCCCGTTCGTACTAACGCTTAAATTCGAGGAACTACCTCTTTCGTTAGGGAAATTCCTGTGACTGATTTGGCGCACTTCAAAAACTAATTATCCTAAAATCGAACCATTTAAGGCCACACGGTGCTGGCTAGGCTCCGGTCCTGTCGAAAACGATTGAGCGCACAGCAAGCGGGACGGCGCGATCCGCGCACATTCCCGCTCACCGCCACAAACGTGGCGCTGTAAAAAAGGAAAGAGTGAAAGACCATGGAACATATGGCCATTGAGCTTGATCATCAGAACCACGCCGACACGACCGGTTTTGTCGGTGATTCTGCTGCCGATCCGTTCCAGGCTGTTGTCGACAGCATCACCCCGGTGACCACCGACACCGCCGCGACGCCGGACTCAATTCTCCATCTCCAGGCACTCCAGACCACCGCACAGCCTCTGGCGCTGGTCGACGCCACGGCCGCTGCCGCCGCCACCGCCAAGATCGTCGTGAACGCCTCCGGCACCGCCGCGGGCGGCGTGTCGCCCCATTTCAAGCTGCTGGTGGACGGCGCCGTGATCGGCGAAGGCTCCGCGGGCGGCGACGCCAAGGATTTCTCCTTCGACGCCAACGTGACCGCCGATCAGGCGCACAAGATCCAGATCCAGTACGACAACGACGGCGCCGTCGATGGGCAGGACCGCAACCTGACGGTCAACGCCATCTCCATCAACGGCCACAAGGTGGCCCCGACCGACCCGTCCGTCACCTATGACAAGGGCGCGCTCGACGGCAAGGACGTCGTCCCGGGCCAGGCCAACATGTGGTGGAACGGCACGCTGGCCGTCGCCGCTCCCAAGGAATTCTTCGCGACGACCGCCGCCGCGGCGCCGGCCGCCCCCATGGCGCCGACCTCCGGCACGTCGGACTATCCGTCCACCCCGGCCTCGCAGATCTACTACGTCGATGCGACCAACGGCAGCGACAGCAACTCCGGCCATGACGCGAACCAGGCCTGGAAGTCGCTGGACAAGGTGAACTCGACCACCTTCGCCCCGGGCTCGCTGGTCCTGTTCGAGCGTGGCGAGACCTGGCACGACAGCCTGCTGGCCTCGACCTCCGGCACCTCCGACAAGCCGATCATCTACGGCGCCTACGGCACCGGCGCCAACCCGGTGATCGAGGCGTCCAGCGGCGCCAGCTACGCCGTCAGCCTGAACAACAAGGACAACATCACCTTCGACAGCCTGACCATGAAGGGTTCGGGCGACGCTGGCCTGCTGCTCAACGGCGGCGCCGACAACGTGAAGGTCACCAACTCGCAGATCGTCGACAACCGCGGCTCGGGCGTCGTCATCAGCGGCACCTCGCACGGGCTGCGGATCGACGGCTCCACCATCGACGGCAACGGCGCCTACGGCATCGTGCATTACTCGGCCGACAACGCCGACCAGTACTTCACCAATAACACCATCAGCGACAACGGCTGGCGGACCGACGGTGTGTATTCGGGCTGGAACGGCCGCATCCTGAGCGGCGAGATCGCCGGCAACACGATCTTCAACAACGGCGCCGGCGGCGGCGACGGCCGGTCGCACGGCCTGTACCACGACCACAGCCAGGCCAACAGCACGCTGAAGATCCACGACAACACGATCTACGACAACCCGCGCGGCGCCGGCATCCTCGCCAAGTCGAGCACCGAGATCTACGACAACACGATCTACGGCAACGCCAACGTCGGCATCTCGGTCGGCCAGAACCAGGGCACCAGCGTCACCTACAAGATCTACGGCAACGAGATCTTCAACAACAACGGCGGCATCATGGAGCACCTGAAGGGCGCCGGGTCGATCTCGCTCGACGTGCACGACAACATCTTCAACAACAACAACGGCCGCTCGGCGGTGTCCATCGCCGACAGCATCAGCCAGAACGTCGCCAACAACACCATCTCCTCGGCCTCCAAGGCCAGCCCGACCGCGTAAGGACGGGTTCTCTCTCCATCGTTTCGGCGACGACCGCGCCCGGCCATTCCTTGGCCGGGCGTCGGTGCGTCCGGACGTTGCTGGTCTCACCAATGCAGGAAAACGCCGACGTCGCCCGGCATGCCGCCGGGATAGCTCAAAATCTGGGCGCGCAGCTTGTAGCCGGCGGGGCGCAGATACCGGTCGTAATTGTCGTAGACCTCCCGCGCGAAGCCGGTGAGGCTGTCCGGCCAGTCGGGTTCGAAATTGTTGATCGCCCGGCCGCCATCGCTGCAGTAGCTGCTGGGAAAGGGTCGTGTCCCGAGGCGTGGTGTAGGAGCCGGGGCGCTTATCTGGTCACCGGCGTGTCTGGCCGGAAGGTTCACGTGGTCGCAGCGGGCAACGTGAGGGCGAGATCATCGCGCAAGGGGGCGATGGTTTCCAGG
>NZ_VITH01000002.1 GCF_007827815.1 Azospirillum brasilense | reverse complement strand
TAGGCGGTGAAGGTCGCGCCGCCGCTCTCGGCCAGCACCTTCGTGATCGCCGCCGTCAGCGACGTCTTGCCGTGGTCGACGTGGCCGATCGTGCCAATGTTGCAGTGCGGCTTGTTCCGCTCAAACTTTGCCTTCGCCATCGCTTTGGTCTTTCGTTCCCGACGTTCCGGACGCACACAATGGCCCGGCCGAGACCGACATTTCCCTTAGCGCGGGGGGATTGGAGCGGGTGAGGGGAATCGAACCCCCGTCGTAAGCTTGGAAGGCTTCTGCTCTACCATTGAGCTACACCCGCCATGCCCCGCCCGGCGCTATCGACCGGGAAATGCGATCACGGACAAGCCGTGGAATGTAGTGGTGGAAGGGGCTGGATTTGAACCAGCGTACGCTTACGCGGGCAGATTTACAGTCTGCTGCCTTTAACCACTCGGCCACCCTTCCTCAGGCCCGCTGCGGGACATGCCCGCCGCGGAGTTCGGCACTATGAGAATTTTTCAGGCCTTGTCAACACGTCTGAAGCAGTCCAAACCAGAAAACTGTGAATAACCGCGGCGGGCTTAGGCCTGCCCCCTCCAGCCGGACACCATGACCCGTTCGAAGAAGCCATCCGCGCCCCACGGCCAGCCCCCTGCCCCGGCCAAGAGCCATTCCGCATCCAACCGCGAGTCGCGCGGCGACCGCCCCTCCGGGCGCGGCGCGCAGGGCGTCCTGCTCTACGGCCTCCACCCGGTGTCGGCGGCGTGGCTGAACCCGGAGCGGCGCATCCACCGCCTGATCGCGACCGAGGCGGGCCGCGCCGCCTTGGAGCCGGTTCTGGCCCAGGCCAAGGCCAGCGGGCTGCAACGGCCCGGCCTGATGCCGGCGGACCGCAACGACCTGGACCGCATGCTGCCGCCGGGCGCCGTGCACCAGGGCGTGGCGCTGGACGTCGCCCCCCTGGAGGAGATCGGCATCGAGGACATCTGCGCGGAGGCCGATTCGGATCCGTCGGCGCTCATCGTCGTCCTCGATCAGGTGACCGACCCGCACAACGTCGGCGCGGTCCTGCGCTCCGCCTCGGCCTTCGGCGCCAAGGCGGTGGTGGTGACCGAGCGCAACGCCCCGGAGACCACCGGCGTGCTCGCCAAGAGCGCCTCGGGCGCGCTGGAGTCGGTGCCGCTGGTGCGCGTGACCAACCTCGCCCGCGCGATGGCTGACCTCCAGCAGGCCGGCTTCTGGACCGTCGGCCTCGCCGAGTCGGGGAAGGGCACGCTCGCCCAGTGCAACCTGACGGGCCGCACCGCGCTGGTGCTGGGTGCCGAGGGCGCCGGTCTGCGCCGTCTGACCATGGAGCGCTGCGACATCATCGCCCGCCTGCCGACCCAGGGGCCGGTCGGCAGCCTCAACGTGTCCAACGCCGCCGCCGTCGCCCTCTACGAGGTCGCCCGGCTGCGCTGACGCATCGCCGTTCGCGCCGCTCAGGTGAGGCTTGCCGCGGACCGCGCGGGACGCTAGTGTAAGCGCCCGCCGCGGTCCGGCCGGGCGGCGCGCCGGTTTAGCTCAGTTGGTAGAGCAGCGGTTTTGTAAACCGAAGGTCGCGGGTTCGAGCCCTGCAACCGGCACCATAGAATTCCAGTGGTTGGAGGCCGCCTCCGGGCGGCCTCAACCCTATCGGCGCCCTGCAGGTCTGCCGCCAGCGTCTAAGGCCGGCTGTGGTGCAGCGTCGTGTTGAATCCAAACCCTTCTCTCCGCCTCCTTTCTGGGAATTCGGGACGACTCGATGCCGTCAGCGTTGGCGCAGAATTTCGCGCGCGCCGAAAAACTCTCTCTTCTGTTCTCCATATTCCTCTCAGTTAACAATGATCTCGGATATTTCCCTTATTATGTTTTTGGCCAAATCAATTCTGGAGACCGGAACTCCTTGTCCATCGAAACTTAAGCTGACATAAAATTCCGGGCCATTTCCCTCCCGGAAGCCCTTTTCCTTGAGTCTTACTGACCCGATTTCATGGAGATCATTGACGATCAGACGGAAGCTGCTTGGCGTAAAGCGCCATGAATGGCAGTCGCGATACTCGTCACTGGCTTCCGCCAGCTGAAATGCGGCGAGAGCCTCCGGAAGGCTGTGAACAAAACCCAGCTCGACCGGACAGCCATGCGGCCAAACGATATGGCCGTTTCGCCCGCCCGCATAGGCAAGATGATCAAAAAGCTTCCCGGAAGCATGCTTCCTCGGCAGCTTTTGATGAATGTCCAGCATCTCCCCCACACTTGAGAGGGACTGAAAGACATCGAAGCAATTTCTTTTATCGGGGACGACCAAAACCAGGGCGCCATCAGGCTTTAACAGCGTCTCGCAATCTTTCAAGAACCCAATGAAGTCCACACAATGCTCAATCATGTGGGATGCGACGATGTAATCGAAGCAGTTCTCATCCTCGACGGCCTTCGATACCGGACCGCCATTTGTCACATAGTCCACATCCTCGATGTGATCAGAGCTTAAATTATGCAGTTTTCGTAAATAGTCGTGGCCTGCATAATCAGCAATGCGTATGTTGTAGCCATCTCTTTTAGGCATGACCGGATTATAACTTGCCCCTATCTCCAAGCCGAGGCCACTTGTATTTATCATTGATCTTATAATTTCATTCCTATCCATTGATAGTCTCTTCCTTCAATTTTTCCTGCGGAAATTTTCATTTTCCGGACTTGGGATTGATCCACGTCTTGCGATTTCGATCCGAAACAATCTAATTCGCACAATCATCCACTCAAAAGAGAAATTTTCGCGCGGACGTCGCGCTTCGGATTGCCACTTGGCCAGGCACGGCAATCATTGGGTCCCGTCCGGGCTTTCTATGCCCATCGAAACGTCCGGCCGCGGCTTTGACGCTGTGAACGCCGTTGCAATTCCTGATAAACTCCACCCGTTGAGAAGCCTGCCTGAAGCCCACCGATTCAAAGGAGCACTTCCGGAAACGGCTCCAGCCCCGCAACACCCCCGCACCTCTCTGTCGCCGGATCGGTCCTCACAATCACGCCCATCATGCCGCACCACCGCACCGCCGATTCCCTCATCCCAACCGGCTCCGGCGTCATCGACGCGGAGCATGGCGCCATTCTCGACCTCCTTTCAGCGATGAATGCAGGCGGCCCGCTCGGACTCGCGGAGTTGACCGCGCTGCGGCACGAGGTGGCCGAGCATTTCGCCACGGAGGCAGCGGAGATGGCCGTCCTGGCCGCCGATCGGCGGGACCGGCACGAGCAGGCCCACCGCAACTACCTCGCCATCATCGATGCCCTACTGGACGCCGCCACGCGCGGCCATCCGCCAACCGGTGACGACGCGAATCGGCTGATGCTGTGGTTCATCGTTCATTCCAACACCGCCGACACCGAACTGGTGGAGGCCGCCCGGCGGGCCGGAGACGAGCCGCCGATGATCTCCATGGATGATTGGCTCGACAGCCTGGACGAGGCGGACCAAGACGCCCTGCGCTCCTGACGCGGCCCTGGGCCCTCGTTCCGGGGGAACCGCGCCTCCGCGGACCGGTTGGGAGAAGGGACGATCCCTTCCCGCAACCGACCCAGGTTCCCTCATGGACAAACCCGATACCCCCAACGCCGGGGCGCAGCGGCTGCGCGACGCCATCGACAAGGGGCTGACCGGCGACAAGATCCCCGCCTCCGACCCCGCCGCGGCCCCGCTGGGCACCGACGACGAGGCTGCGGGCACCCGGCCGGCCCCCGCCGCCAGCGTCCACGATCCGGCTCCTCCCGACGCCCGCGCACCCTCGGGCCACTCCAAGGGCGCCGACGCCTTCCGCAAGGGCGACCTCCCCTACGGCGAGGGGGTCCGCGACGACGGCTGAAGCGACGGCGAACGTCGGCGGATGGAGGCTGCGCAAAAAAATGTCCCTCTTCCGCGTGGGAAGAGGGACATCGTCATGGCGTCGAATGCTGGCGGGGCGCCTGCCCCAGTCTTCCGAAACGAATGAGCCGTCTGGCGAGTGTTCGGAACCCGGCGCCGATCAGAAATAACGCTCCGGCACGCGCAGCACGTCGTCGGGCATCACCGGAGTGGTGATCGGGGCGCGGCGCAGCTCTTTCTTGGGATCGGCCCCGCGGGTGATCAGGACGTAGTCCTCCTTGGCGCGGTAGGTGTAGCCGCCGGCCATCGCCACCGCCGACAGGGCGGTCATGCCGTTGACGTACTGGTACTGGCCGGGGTTGCGGACCTCGCCCAGGATGAAGAAGGGCCGGTGGTTCAGCACCTCGACGCTGACCTTGGCGTCGCGGACGTAGCCCTGCGACAGGCGCTTGGAAATGTCGGCCTCCAGCTCGCGCGGGGTATGGCCGCGGGCCGTCACCTCGCCGATCAACGGCATGGCGACCTTGCCCGACCCGTCGACGCGGAACTCGCCGGATAGCTGCTCCTCGCCGAAGACGATGACGCGCAGCGCGTCGCCGGCCCCCAGGCGGTAGTCCGTCATCTGGGCGACGCCGGGCGGTTCGAGAGGGGCATCCTGGCCACCGGCGCAGCCGACCATCGCGGCGGCGACCACGGTCATTCCGAGCGCGCGGAACACGTTACGTCGATTCATCCCTAACCCTTCTCCATAGCTCGTGAGGACATCGGGCCCGCGCTCCGCGGACGAAGCGGCCAAACCCTGAGCGGTCACGGAGGGAGACTAGCAACTCACACGCGCTTGGGAAAAAGTGGAGAGGAAGTAACGCCAACGGAGGAAAAGGATTCGCGTCACCGTATAGGCGGAAATGCAAAAGGGGCGCCCATCGGCCGATGGACGCCCCCCTCATTATGCCTTGAACAACCCGTTTACATCTGGGCGCCGACGCGCAGATAGACCAGATTGTCGGAATAATCGAAGCCACTGAGGTTCGAGTTACGCTTTTCGTAAGTATAACCACCATTCACGAAGACATAGCGGCTGAGCTGGTAGCTGGCGCCGGCCCCCAGCGTGTAGACGTCGTCGGTGCGGTCCACGCCGTTGAAGTCGTCCTGGCGCCACTGGACGCGGGCGTTCAGCAGCAGGGTGCGCAGAAGCTCGTGGTCCACGCCGACGGCGGCGACGGTGCGGTTGTAGCTCGACGCGATCTGGCTGCCGCGGGCATAGGTCGATTCGCGGACCTGACGGCTGAGCGAGCCGGTGACCGAGGTGAGCTGGGTCACCGACCAGTTCAGGCGGCCGCCCAGGGCCAGACCACCGAAATCCTTCAGCGTCGGATCGTCGTAGGTCCGGCTCAGATAACCGGCATAGATCTCGCCGTTGATCAGGCCGGTCAGGTCGGTGGACAGGCCGCCGACGACCTCGTAGCCGTCCGAGTCGCGGTTGACGCCGCCAAAATCCGGGGTCAGCCGGTACCGGGTCCAGTTGTAGGACCCCTGGACGAAGGCCTCGTAGCCCTGGATGAACTCGTAGCCGGCGCGGGCGGTGCCCGTGTAGCTCCAGCGGTCGCGGTCCTCCTGCGACTCCGACCGCCCGTTGGTCAGTTCGGCATCCTGGTAGGAGGTGTACTGGGCGCCGCCGGTCACGCGCAGGCGCAGGCGGTTGAAGCGCTGGTTGAACGACGCCTCGCCGCCGTGGGTGAAGTAGTTCACCGGCTCCGCGAAGCGCGGCACCACGGTGCCGGTGCCCAGCGACACGTCGAAGTTCGGGTCGGACCGCCCCTCATGGTCGCGGCGGCTGAACAGCAGGCCGCTGACCGAGCTGTCGCGGGTGATGTCGTAGCGGCCGTCCACCTGGGCCCGGTAATCGGCATAGTTCTCCGACGAGTAGTCGAAGAAGCGGCCGATGTTGCCGGAGGCCGAGAAGTTCAGGGCGTGGTTGTTGAAATCCGAACGCACGTCGACGCGCGGCTGGGTGACCCAGATGAAGTCGTCGCGGGTGTCGTTCTCGGTCGCGAAGACGTTGCTTTCATAGGTCAGGCCGGTCTCGATGCGCGGCAGGATACGGAACGATCCGGCGCGGATGCCGAGCTGCTCGACCTCCGGACGGCGGCGCTCCAGCACGGATTCACCGGGCTGCAGTTCCTGGGCGCTCACCGGCGTGGCCGCGGGCAGCGCCGTCAGCACGGTGGACGCGAGCGCGAGGGCGAGGAAGGACAGGGAGCTGGGCTTCATGGGTCACCGCGCTAGGCTGAAATCAGTGGCTCGTATCGGGCGGCCGAATGGCCTCGGAATGTGCATTCGCCGCTCCGGCAGAAGCGGACAGTCGCTGCAAAGACAACTCATAGCGTGATGTCCGTGCAACAGTGAAGCCGTTCGGCCGTGGTTTTTGCCCGCGCCTGTGTTGTTGGCGCAACAAGACTTGCGTCAGACGGGCGCTCTATTGCCATACGCCCGCATCATTAGAGCTAAGGTCATACGACCGCGAAACGACGGGCCCGCCTCCGCGGGAACCAGCCGGCAGCGGCGGCCGTTCACGCAAGGGCGGTCCGAGAGCCGCGTCAAAGGAATTCATCAGAAGGCGCCCAGCATGACCAGCCCCCCGACCACACAACCGACCACACCGTCGCCGCCCAAATCGCCCCGCCACCCCGGAGACGACGTCGTGATGCCGCCCTACACGCCCGGAAGCGTTCCGCCACCGGATGGCGACCTTCCGAAGTCCGATCGCGAAAGGACTCCGCCGCCGAACACCTATCCGCCGAAACAAAACCCATAATCGAAATGCGGACAAGCGTCTGGTAGGACCAAAACACACCCGCATATGCAGATTGCCGCCCAGTCCCCCGGTAAGATTCCTGAAACGCACGCCTCATCTTCGTTCGCGAGTGCTTTGCATTTCAAATAGTGACAGGGCCTCGACTGTGGCCGTATGCCGCAGCGGCGAGCGTTGCCTATTGCGACATCCACCCCTAGGCTTCAAAGCGAAGCCTGCTGCATTTGGCGAAAGCCCGGGAACATTCCCCGGGATGGCTGCCGAACCTGTCGCACGGTGTTCCGCCGACACCCGCCGCAACCGGAAACGGTCCGGCTCCGCAACGCTCGTGTGCGCCCATGGATCAGATCGCCCATCCTCCGACCGACGATTACCTGCTGACCGGGCAGGTCCACTATCGCCTTCGCCGGGCCCACCAGCGCGCGTCCTCCATCTTCATGGACATGATCGGCGATTCCCAGCTCACCCCCACCCAGTGGGGGGCGCTGGTCACGCTGCGGGCCGAAGGGTCGCTGTCGCAGAACCAGCTCGGCCGGCTGACCTTCATGGACCCGGCGACCACCCAGGGGGTGATCCTGCGCCTCGTGGAGCGCAATCTGGTGGAACGCCAGCCGGACCCGCAGGACCGGCGCCGCACCAGCGTCAGCCTGACCCGCGCCGGCCAGTCGCTGGTCAACGCCCTGCTGGAAAACGCCACCCGGGCGCACACCCGCACGCTGGACCCGCTGACCCCGGAGGAGCAGACGACGTTCCTCCTGCTCCTGTCCCGCCTGATGTGACGCCGGCGGTTCCGGCACCGGCCCGCGGAAAACCGGCGTGGTGCGGCGCAACGGAACGGTGACTTTTGCGGTGGGTTTGCTATGAACGCAGACATTGCGTTCACGCTGCCGTTCCATGCGTTCGGGCAGCCGCCAACCGCGCCGGGATACCGCCGACCATGAACCGCCGCCATTTCCTGCTCGCGCCGGGCGCCGCCGCCCTCGCCGCCGCCCTTTGCGTCGCCGCGCCGTCGGCATCCCACGCCCAGGCGGGAAGCCAGCCGATCCGCGTCGGCGAGATCAACAGCTACACCGGCCTGCCGGCCTTCACGATCCCCTACCGCCAGGGCTGGCAGCTCGCGGTGGAGGAGGTGAACGCAGCGGGCGGCCTGCTCGGCGGGCGCAAGCTGGAGGTCGTCTCCCGCGACGACGCCGGCAAGCCCGACGACGCCGTGCGCGTCGCGCAGGAGCTGCTGTCGAACGAGAAGGTCGAGCTGCTGGCCGGCACCTACTTCTCCCACGTCGGGCTGGCCGTGGCCGACTTCGCCGCGCGCAACAAGCTGCCCTTCGTGGCGGCGGAGCCGCTGACCGACGCCATCACCTGGACCAAGGGCAACCGCTACACCTTCCGCCTGCGCCCCAGCACCTACATGCAGGCGGCCATGCTGGTGGAGGAGGCGGCGAAGCTGCCGGCCAAGCGCTGGGCCACCGTCGCCCCCAACTACGAGTACGGCCAGTCGGCGGTGCAGTGGTTCCGCCAGCTCCTGTCGGAAAAGCGCCCGGACGTCGAGTTCGTCGCCGAGCAGTGGCCGGCCCAGGGCAAGCTGGAGGCCGGGCCGACCGTGCAGGCGCTGGCCGCGGCCAAGCCCGACGCCATCTTCAACGTCACCTTCGGCGCCGACCTCGCCAAGTTCGTGCGCGAGGGCGAGGGGCGCGGCCTGTTCCGCAACCGCACCGTCGTCAGCCTGCTGACCGGCGAGCCGGAATATCTCGATCCGATGAAGGACGAGGCGCCGGAGGGCTGGATCGTCACCGGCTACCCGCAGGAGCAGATCGACACGCCGGAGCACAAGGCCTTCCGCGAGGCCTATGTGAAGCGCTTCAACGAACCGCCGCGCCAGGGCTCGGTCGTCGGCTACGCCACCTTCAAGGCCATCGCCGCCGCCGTGGAAAAGGCCGGCTCCACCGACGCCGAAAAGGTCGTGGACGCCCTGTCCGGGTTGGCCCTGTCCAGCCCCTTCGGCCCGATCACCTTCCGCGCGCTCGACCATCAGGCGACGATGGGCGCCTATGTCGGCAAGACCACGGTGAAGGACGGCCAGGGCGTGATGACCGGCTGGCGCTACGCCGACGGCGCGGACTATCTGCCGTCCGACGAGGCGGTCCGCAAGATGCGTCCGGAGTAAGGGACGGAGTCTTGCCCCCACCCTTCCCGCGCCTTCGCCGCGGGCCCCTTCCCTCCCCCGCTTCGCAGGAGAGGGAGCTTGATCCCCTCCCCTGCGGAGCTCCCGCGCAAACCTTTGGTTTGCGCTGACGCGGCAGGCGGACCAAAGGTCCGCCGAGAGCGGGGGAGGGTTAGGGAGGGGGCAAGCCCTCGCTCCCCCGCAGACTGCCGAAAAGAGCCGATGTCCTTCTACCTCGTGCAATTCCTCAGCGGCCTCGCCACGGCGGCGACGCTGTTCCTGGTGTCGTCCGGGCTGACCATCGTGTTCGGCGTGACGCGGATCGTGAATTTCGCGCACGGCTCCTTCTACATGCTGGGCGCCTATCTCGGCTGGACGCTGGTGGAGCGCTGGGGCGGCACGCCGCTGGGCTTCTGGGGCGCGGTGGCCGCCGCCTCGCTGGCGGTCGGGCTGCTCGGCGCGCTGATGGAGGTCGGGCTGCTGCGCCGCCTCTACCGCTCGCCGGAGCTGTTCCAGCTGCTCGCCACCTTCGGTGTGGTGCTGGTGGTACAGGACGCCGCCTCGTGGATCTGGGGGTCGGAGGATCTGCTTGGACGCCGGGCGCCGGGGCTGCGCGGCTCCGTGGACATCCTGGACCAGCCCTTCCCGCTCTACGACCTCGTGCTGATCGGGCTGGGGCCGCTGGTGCTGGGGTTGCTCTGGCTGCTGTTCAACCGCACGCGCTGGGGCACGCTGGTCCGCGCGGCGACCCAGGACCGCGACATGGCCTCGGCGCTCGGCGTCGATCCGGCGCGGCTGTTCACCGGGGTGCTGTTCCTGGGGTCGGCCCTGGCCGGGCTCGGCGGCGCGCTCCAGGTCCCGCGCGAGGCGGTGAACCTGCACATGGACATGGCCATCGTCGTCGAGGCCTTCGTCGTCGTCGTGGTCGGCGGCATGGGCAGCCTGACCGGCGCCTTCATCGCCTCGCTGCTGATCGGGCAGTTGCAGGCCTTCGGCATCCTGGTCTTCCCGCAGATCACGCTGGTCCTGGTCTTCCTGTTCATGGCGGTGGTTCTGGTCATCCGCCCCTATGGCCTGCTCGGACGCGCCGAGGACGCGCCGCCCACCGCCGCCAGCCCCGGCCCGCCGCTGATCGCCGCGACCGGTGTCGCGCGCTGGGCGCCCGCCCTGCTGCTCGCCCTGCTGGCGGCGGTGCCGCTGGTCGCCGGCGACTACGCGCTGATCGTGCTGACCGAGGTGGTGATCCTGGCGCTGCTGGCGGCCAGCCTGCATCTGCTGATCGGGCTGGGCGGCCTCGTCTCCTTCGGGCACGCCGCCTATTTCGGGCTGGGCGCCTACGGCGCGGCGCTGCTGGTCAAGCATTTCGCAGCGCCGATGCCGATGGCGCTGGCCGCCGCCCCGCTGCTCGCCGGGCTGGGGGCGCTGGCCGCGGGATGGTTCTGCGTTCGACGGTCGGGCCTCTACTTCGCCATGCTCACCCTGGCCTTCGCGCAGATCGTCTGGTCGGTGACCTTCCAGTGGTACGGCGTCACCGGGGGCGACAACGGCATCCTCGGCGTCTGGCCGCCGGACTGGGCGGCCGGCAAGGCGGCCTATTACTGGCTGACGCTGGCGCTGGCCGGCGGCGCGCTGCTGCTGCTGCGCCGCGCCGCCTTCGCGCCCTTCGGCTACACGCTGCGCGCCGGGCGCGACTCCGCGCTGCGCGCCGAGTCGGTGGGCATCGACGTCCGGCGGCACCAGTGGCTGAGCTTCGCCCTGGCCGGCTCCGCCGCCGGTCTGGCCGGTGGGCTCTACGCCTTTGCCAAGGGCAGCGTCTTCCCCACCCTGATGGCCGTGCCGGTGTCGGTGGACGCTCTGGTCATGGTGCTGATGGGCGGCATCCAGACGCTGAGCGGCCCGGTGGCGGGGGCGGCCCTGTTCCACCTGCTGGAGACCGAGGCGATGAGCCGGACCGACTGGTGGCGGCTGGTTCTGGGCGCCGTCATTCTGGTGCTGGTTCTGGCCTTTCCCAAGGGTGTCGCCGGCTTCGTCCGCGACCTGTGGACCCGCGGGAGGGACTCATGAGCCGCCGCCTCGCCGTCGAAAATCTCCAGCGCGCCTTCGGCGGCGTGCAGGCCGTGCGCGGCGTGTCCTTCGCGCTGGACGCCGGGGAGGTGCTGGCGCTGATCGGGCCGAACGGCGCCGGCAAAACGACCTGCTTCAACCTGCTGAACGGCCAGTTGCGGCCCGACGCGGGCACGGTGCGGCTCGACGGGGTGGACATCATCGGCCTGCCGCCGCGGCGCATCTGGCGGATGGGCGTCGGGCGCACCTTCCAGATCACCGCCACCTTTGCCTCGATGACGGTGCGCGAGAACGTGCAGATGGTCCTGCTCTCCGTCCATCGGCGCCTGTTCGGGCTGTGGACCCCGGCCGCCTCCGGCTTCCGCGACGAGGCGATGGCCCTGCTGGAGCGCGTCGGCATGGGCGCCCAGGCGGAGCGCCCCTGCGGCGTGTTGGCCTACGGCGACCTGAAGCGCGTCGAACTCGCCATGGCGCTGGCCGGCGACCCGAAAATCCTGCTGATGGACGAACCCACCGCCGGCATGGCCCCCGGCGAGCGGCAGGAACTGATGGCGCTGACCTCCTCCCTCGTCCGCGAGCGCGGCCTCGCGGTCCTGTTCACGGAGCATGACATGGACGTCGTGTTCGGCCACGCCACCCGCATCATCGTGCTCGACCGCGGCCAGCTGATCGCCGAGGGCACGCCCGACGCCGTGCGCGCCGACCCGAAGGTGCAGGCCGTCTATCTGGGAGGTGCCGCATGACCGTCCCGCCGCTTCTGAGCGTCCGCGGGCTTCAGGCCTGGTACGGGCGCGCCCACATCCTGACCGGAGTCGATCTGGCGGTGGGCCGGGGTGAGGTGGTCGCCCTGATGGGCCGCAACGGCGCCGGCAAGACCACGACGATGAAGGCGATCATGGGCCTTCTCGACCGGCGGTCCGGCGCGGTGGCCTTCGACGGGCGCGACGTCTCCGCCCTGCCGCCGCACCGCATCGCGCGGCTCGGCCTCGGCTACGTGCCGGAGGACCGCCGCGTCTTCACCGACCTGACGGTGGAGGAGAATCTGGAGGTCGGCCGTCAGCCGCCCCGCGACGGCGCGCCCCACTGGACGCCGGAGCGGCTCTACGCCCTCTTCCCCAACCTCGCCGAGATGCGGGGCCGCCGCGGCGGGCGGATGAGCGGCGGGGAGCAGCAGATGCTGACGCTCGCCCGCACGCTGATGGGCAACCCGTCGCTCCTGCTGCTCGACGAGCCATCCGAGGGGCTGGCCCCGCGCATTGTGCAGCAGATGGCCGACGCCCTGCGCGCCCTGAAGGCCGAGGGGCTGTCGATCCTCGTGTCCGAACAGAATCTTGCCTTCGCCGCCGCGGTCGCCGACCGCGCGAGCGTCATCGAGAAGGGGCAGATCCGCTTCGAAGGTCCGATGCGGACGCTGCTGGAGGATGAAACGGTGCGCCGGGCCTATCTGGCGGTGTGAGGGCTGGCGGTGTGAAGACTCACACCAGCATGTCGAGGACGCGCTTGGTGTTCTCCTGCGCGGCCTGCATCACCTTGACGTTGGCGGCAAAGTCGGTCTGGGCCGAGGACAGGCTGACCACCACCGCCGGGTCGAGGTTGCCGGCGGCGAGTTGCGCCCCGGCCTCGTCAGCGCGGGACTGGGCGCCCTGAAGCCCCGCCAGGGCGGAGGCCTGAGCATCGGGCAGGGACGGCATCCGCGGTGCGCCGGGCGCGCTGATGTCCATGGTGGGGACCCTCGATTGATCGGCGACCACCCTACCCCTTTTTTGGTGGAAATGCGACAGGGAGCGCCGGCTCGTTCAGCCCTCAACCAGCCAGCCGGCCAGACGGTCGAGGAAGGCGCCGGCCTCCGCCGGGTCCTTCAGGCTCCATGCGGCGGCGCTGGGGGCCGGCGGGTCCATGACGCGGATGCCGGCGCCACACCCCTCTCCACGCGCCGCCAGGGCGCGGAAGGCGTCCTCGTCCGTCTCGTCGTCGCCGAGATAGAGCGGCAGCGTCTCCGGCCCTGCCAGATCCAGGGTGTCGAGCAGCGAGAGCACCGCCTTGCCCTTGTCCCAGGGGACGTTGGGCCGCAACTCGTGGATCTCCTTGCCGCCGGTGACGCGCAGGTTCGGAAAGGCCGCCGCGACCTCCCGCACCACGTCGCCGACCGGCGCCTTGCGCTCCGCGGCGACCCGCCGGGTGTGGATGGCGATGGCGAAGCGCTTGCGCTCGACCAGCGCGCCCTCGACGCCGTTCAGGCGCCGCCCCAGGTCCGCCTCCGCGGCGTCGAGGTCGCCCAGATACTCCTCGCCGATCTGCGTGCGCAGGCCGGGACCGCGGATGTCGAAGCCGTGGCTGCCGGCGTAGATCAGGTTGTCGATCCCGACATGGCGGGCCACGTCGTCGAGGTCCCGCCCGCTGACCACCGCCACCGGGCACAGCCCGGCCAACCGCCGGATCACCGCGCGCACGGAGTCGTTGAGGATCGCCAGATCGGGCCGCTCCACGATGGGCGTCAGGGTCCCGTCATAGTCGAGGAAGACGGCGGGCCGCCGGTCGCCCAGCATCGCCGCGAAGGCGTCGAACCGGACGAGCGCCGATGGCTTGCCTGCGCTGGAAGCGGGGGACGGCTGATTGGTCACGGTCGGCTCTCCTCATCGTCGGCAGGCATCGTCGGCGGGCGCGGTCGCACCGGCGCACGATCGGAACAACGGGAAAGCGCGCCTTGGGGTCCGGATGCGTCAATCAACGATGTTATCGCACCCGATACGGTTGTGACTCTCCGGTCACAGCGACCCCGGAAAAAGCAACGGCCCCGCAGGGGGCCATTGCTTCGGGGTTTTCACCCACCTGAGATCTTTGTTAATTTTGCAGCGCAGCAAGAGATTGCTGCTTCGCCCTTCTTGGGCGTTTCCTCCCTAAACTCAGGCCGCTGTTCGTCAGCGGCCTTTTTTCTGCCAGAAACCTGTCCCTTCTGGCAATCCCTAACAAACACCACACCCCAACAAATCCAGCGGCATAATCCGCACAGAGCGCAGGGTTTTGCCGTGCGACGCCCCCTTGCGCCGCGGGGCCCGCCGGGTTTTCCTGTCGGCCCATCGCCTATTCCCCCGCCGCAGCCCACCGGGTGCCGACTTGAATCACGCACACAGCCCCGCCGCCGACCGGCCGCTCAAGGCTCTGGTCAACGCCACGCTCCACACCGGCGATTCGGTGCTGGCGGGCGCCGCCCTGCTGATCGACGGCCCGGCCATCGCCGCCATCATCGCGCCCGAGGCGATCCCGGCCGAGGCCGCGGTGACGGACCTGGGCGGCGGCGTCCTCGCCCCCGGCTTCATCGACCTCCAGGTGAACGGCGGCGGCGGTGCGCTGTTCAACGACACGCCCGACCTGCCGACGCTGCGCCGCATCGCCGAGGCGCACCGCCGCTTCGGCACCACCGGCATGTTGCCCACCCTCATCACCGATTCGGCGGAAAAGCGCGCCGCCGCCGTCGCTGCGGTGCGCGCCGCCATGGCGGAGGGGATGCCCGGCGTGCTCGGCATCCATCTGGAAGGCCCGCACATCGCGCCGGAGCGCCGCGGCGTCCATGACGCGCGCTTCATCGCGCCCCCCGACGCCGACGACCTCGCCCTGCTCGGCGGCCTCTCCGGCCTGCCGGCGCTGGTCACGCTGGCGCCGGAAGCGGTTCCGCCAGAGCCGGTCCGCCGGCTGGCCGCCGCCGGCCTGCGCATCGCCGCCGGCCACAGCGCCGCCAGCTGGACGCAGGCCAAAGCCGGCTTCGCCGCCGGCATCACCGGGGTGACCCACCTGTTCAACGCCATGAGCCCGCTCGGCTCGCGCGAACCCGGCATGGTCGGGGCCGCGCTGGAGGACGACGCGGTCTGGTGCGGGATCATCGTCGACGGGCACCACGTCCACGACGCCTCCGTCCGGCTGGCCTGGAAGGCGAAGGCCCGTGGCCGGCTGTTCCTGGTGACCGACGCGATGCCCCCGGTCGGTGCGCCCGCCCCTCACTTGGCCGGCAGCTTCCAGCTCTACGGCGAGGACATCCGGGTGGAGGACGGGCGATGTGTCACCGCCGACGGCACGCTGGCCGGGTCGGCCCTGGACATGGCGACGGCGGTGCGCAACGCCGTGGAGCGGGTCGGCATCCCGCTGGACGAGGCGCTGCGCATGGCCGCCGCCTATCCCGCCGACTTCATGGGCATGGCGGGACGGCGCGGCCGCATCCGGCCCGGTCTGGCCGCCGACCTCGTGCATCTCGACGAGCGGCTGCGGGTGCGGGCGACCTGGATCGGCGGCAAAATGGCGCTTTCGTGAAACACCCCCTGCACGCGCGCGCAAAACTGTCGTATAGAGGCGCCAGAATTTCGACCCTCATACGCAGCTTCGAGGAGAGTTACCCATGGACATCGCCCTGATGGTTCTGGCCGTCGTGTTCTTCTTCTGGCAGACCGTTTCCGAGTGATCGGAGGCCGGGTCTCCGGACACGCGAAAGGGCGGCTCCCCGGCGGAGCCGCCCTTTCGCGTTATGGGAGGCCCCGCCGGCGTCGTCAGTCGGCCAGCGCGCCGCCATGGATCTGCGGGTGTTCCAGCCGCGCATGGGCGGAGGCGACGAGCCTCAACGTCTCCATGATCGTGCCGATCGCCTCGTTCAGGTCGGCCCGGCCGGCCGGCATAGGCATCCCTGACAGCACCGATTCCAGGTCGTCGGCGGCGTCCTGAAGGCGCACGCAGGCTTCCTCCAACTGACGTTTGGCCAGTACGCCGTTCGCAGGAAGCGACGCCGCCGCTTTCTGCATATTGCGATAGGCATTTTGATTTGCAGTTTGCAGCGAAGACCCGCGCTGCCCCTTCTGAAACCCCGTGATGAAGCCGAACATGGGCCCTCTCCCTTCCGTGTCGGAGGGTATAGAGCAAAAGCTGCGCCAATTTAGAGACATTGCCCTTAGGCATCATGCCGCGGACCGACGGAATCAGTCCTTGGGCCAAAGCCACGCCGCGCCGCGCATACCGCTTTCGGCGCCATGGTGCGCCCGGAGGAAGCGGGTGCGCGGCACCGGGCTCAGCGCCCAGCGCCCCCACAGGGCCGGCACGGCCTCGTACAGCCCAGGCAGGTCCGACAGACCGCCTCCGACCACCACCGCGTCGGGGTCGAGCAGGTTGATGACGGCGGCCAGCGCGCGGGCCAGCGCGTCGGCGTGGCGGGCCAGTGTCGCCCGGGCCTGCGCGTCGCCGGCCATGGCGCGGGCGGCGATCTCCGGAGGGTCCAGCGCCTCCCCGGTGCGCCAGTGGTGCAAGCGGGCCAGCCCGGCGCCGCACAGCAGCGTCTCGATGCAGCCCTCCCGCCCGCAGCCGCAGGGCACAGGCGGGCCGTCCTCCGCCACCCGCCAGGGCAGCGGGTTGTGCCCCCATTCCCCGGCGAGGGCGTTGGCGCCGGCCAGGATGCGCCGGTCCGCGACGATCCCGCCGCCGACCCCGGTGCCGAGGATGATCCCGAAGACCAGCGGCGCCGCGGCGGCGGCCCCGTCCACCGCCTCCGAAAGGACGAAGGCGTTGGCGTCGTTGGCGATCCGCACCGGACGGCCCAGCGCCCGCGCCAGATCGGCGGCGAAGGGCCGCCCGTCGAGCCAGGGCAGGTTGACCGCGCGCACCGTGCCGGCGGCGCCGTCGACGATGCCGGGCAGGCACAGCCCGACCGTGGCGTCCTCGCACCCAGCCCGCTCCTCCAGCGCCGCTACGGCGCCGGCCAGCGCCTGCAGCGTCTCCGCATAGCCGCGCGGCGTGGCGGCGCGATGCCGCGCCCGCTCCGTCCCGTCCGGAGCCAGGAGGGTGGCGGCGATCTTGGTGCCGCCCAGATCGACGCCGATTCGCATCGGACCCATGCCCATGACGGACTCCCAGCGCGGGTGGACAGTGAAGGGGGTGGAAAAGCAGTCCCCCCTATAGCGCAGCGCTCCGCCCGAATCAGCCATCCCGACGCGCGCCTCCTCCATAAGAGGTGGCGGTCCCGTCCCTTTGCACCGTCGCAGGACGGCGGCGGACCACTAGAGTCAGGAGTGTCACGTCCCATCAATTGGATTGCGCGCGCCCCCATGGACCGTTCCGCTCCGAAAGCCACGCCATCCTCGAATCGCTCTGCGGCGAAGGCGAAGCCCCAACCCCAGGCCACCGGCCTGCGCCCCGACCAGACGGAGGTCTTCGACGGCCTTCTCCTGGCTCTGCTGGCGCGCAAACGGCTGCTGGTGCTGGTCGGCGAGGCCGGGTCCGGACGGGCAGCGGTCTTCCACCAGCTCGTCGAGCAGGTCGGCTCGGACGGGGCGCTGGTGCTTCCGGTCGCCGCGAGCGCCGGGGCGCAGGTGGACGATCTGGTGTCCGCCGCCGGCGACGCCGCCCTGCCGTCGGACAGCGGCGACCGCGATTTCGACACGCTGATCGAGGAGCTGGAGGAGCGGCTGGACCTCGCCGGCACCGGCCTGCTGGCTGTGGAGAACGCCGGCGTGCTGGCCGCCCCGACGCTGGCCGACCTGATCGACCTCACCCGCTCCGAGACGCCGAGCGGGCGTTTCCTCCAGGTCCTGCTCTGCGGCACGCCGGAGATGGAGCGGACCCTGGCCCGCCCCGGGCTGGCCGAGGCGGTGCGCGAGCTTGGCGTGATCTACCGCATGACGCCCGGCGCCGGCCCGTCCGTCACCCCCACCGTCGCCATACCGTCCGCCGGGCCGTCCGCCAGCCCCGTCGCCGGGCCGGTGGCCGCGCCGCCGCGCGCCGCTCCCCCGCCGCCACGCCGGGCGGCGGAGCGCGACGCCAACGACTGGCCGGCCAACGACTGGGACGCGCCGGACGGCTGGACGATCCCGGAGGCCGGCGCCCCGGTCGCCGATCTGCCCGTGAAGCGCCCGCGCCGCCGCGCCGCGCTGGCCGGCGCGGCGATCACCACGCTCATCCTGCTCGGCGCCGCCGGCGCCGGCGTGGCCCTGACCGTTCCCGGAGCCACCCCCGAGCGGGCGCTCGACTACGCCCGGCAGGGCTGGCACGACCTCCGCGGCTTCGTGACGGAGCGGGTGAACCTTCCGTTCGGGCCGTTCGCGGACGAGCCCAGCCTGGGCAGCCGCGGTCCCGACACGCTGGCGGTCGCCCGGCCGCAGAACCCCTATCTCGCCTCCCTCCCCGCCGAGGCGGGGGTGCCGGTCGCCGGCCCGTCGCCGACAGCCCCGACCAGGACGGACGCTCCGCCGCCGGCCGCGCGCAGTGTGGCTGCCCCGCCGGCCGCCCCACCGGCCACGACGCCGACCCCGGCTCCGACCCCGGTCGTGGCAGCGAAGCCGGAGCAGCCGCCCGCCACGCCGGCGGCCCAGGCCCCGAAGCCGCCGGCGGCCGATCCGCTGGCGGTGGAGAACACCACGCCGCCCAAGCCGCGGGCGACGGAATACCGCACGGAGCAGAGCGAAGGCCCGACCGGTTCCGCCACCCTGCCGCCGCTGGTCGACGAGCCGGCGCCCCAGATGGCCGCCCCGGCGATGCCGCAGCCCGCGGCGCCCACGGCGTCCACGCCCTTCTCGGCCAGCGACAACGGCCTGAACCCGCGCGTCCGCACCCTGGTCGATCAGGCCCGCCGGCAGATCGCCGCCAAGCTCCTGACCACACCGCCGAACAACAACGCCTACGAGACGGTGTCGCGGCTGCGCGAGATCGCCCCGGCGACGCCGGAGATCCAGGAACTCCTGACCACCATGGAGGAGACTTACCGCCGCTGGGCCTCGCTGGCGGAGCGTGACGGCAATTGGGACGAGGCGCGGCGCTTCTACGAGCGCGCCCTGATCGTCGCCCCCAACACCGGCGACCTGCGCGACCGCATCAAGGCGGCCGGCGAAGGGCGTGTGCTTCCCGCCGCCAACGCTGCCACCGCCTCCGCGGGTGCCGCCGCGTCCGGCACCCCGTCGGCGCCCCCGGCCAAGGCGGAGGTCCGCCCCGGCCTGGACAGCCGTGACGGCGCCATCGCCCTGATGCACCGCACCGACGAGCTGAAGCGAGCGTTGGACGGCGGCGCCGATCCGAACAAGCGGGTGGACAACGGCAAGACCCTGCTGATGCTGGCCTCGGAACAGGGGCTGACCGACGCGGTGCGGCTGCTGATCGACCGCCGCGCCAAGACGGAGCTGCGCACCGCCGACGGCGCCACCGCGGTGATGTACGCCGCCTGGGGCGGGCACGAGGCGGTCATCCACGCGCTGGCCGCCGCCGGGGCCGAACTCGACGCCACCAACGACGACGGCAAGACCGCCCTGATGGCCGCCGCCGCCCGTGGCCATGAAGGGGTGGTGAAGATCCTGGTCGACCGCGGCGTGTCGGTGGACCGGGTGGCCAGCCACGGCTGGTCGGCCCTGATGTACGCGGCCAACAACGGCCACGACCGCGTGGCCCGGATGCTGGTGGAGCGCGGTGCCAACCCGTTCCGCATGGACACCGCCGGCAACTCCGCCCTCACCCTCGGCGCGCTGCAGGGCCACATGCAGGTGGTCGAGGCGCTGAAGCCGCGCTGAGAGCATCACTTTAAACATGAGAACGGCGGGCGCCCCCGGGACGCCCGCCGTTCTTGCATGTGGACCCTGTCGACCCACTCCCCGAACCGGTTGCCCGTTCAGGCGGCTTTGATCTCCGCCAGGAAGCTTTCGATCTCCTTGCGCAGCGTCTCTGACTGGCGGGCCAGCTCGCCCGACGCGCTCATCACCTGACCGGCGGCCGCCCCCGTCTCGCCGGCGGCCAGCGTGACCTCGGTGATGCTGCCGGAGACCTGATGGGTGCCCGTCGCGGCCTCCTGAACGTTGCGGGAGATCTCGTTGGTCGCAGCGCCCTGCTCCTCGATGGCGGCGGCGATGGCGGTGGAGATGTCGTTGATCTGCCCGATGATGCCGCCGATGGCCGAGATGTCGCGCACCGCGCCGTCGGTCGCGCCCTGGATGGCGGCGATCTGGGCGGCGATCTCGTCGGTCGCCTTGGCGGTCTGGGAGGCGAGATGCTTCACCTCGCCGGCGACGACGGCGAAGCCCTTGCCGGCCTCGCCCGCTCGCGCCGCCTCGATCGTCGCGTTCAGCGCCAGCAGGTTGGTCTGGCTGGCGATGTTGGTGATGAGGCTGACCACCTCGCCGATCTTCTGCGCGGCCTCGACCAGACCCCGCACCGTCTCGTTGGTGCGGTTCGCCTGCGCCACCGCCTGACCGGCGATCTCCGAGGAACGCGACACCTGCGTCGCGATCTCGCGGATCGAGCTGGCCATCTCCTCGGTGGCCGAGGCGACGGTCTGGACATTGGCGCTGGTCTGCTCCGCCGCCGCCTGGACGGCGGTCGCCTGGATGTTGGTCCGCTCGGCCATGGAGGTCATGCTGTGGGCGGTGGCGTCCAGCTCCGAGGCGGCGGCGGCCACCGTGCGCAGGGAGGCCGCGGAGGAGTCCCCGAACCGGTTCACCAGACGCTCGACGGCTTCCGCCCGCCGCTGCTTGGCCGCCTGCTCCGCCGCCTGGGCGGTGGTCAGCCGGTCCGCCTCGATCAGCCCGTCCTTGAAGACCTGGACAGCGCGGGCCATGGCGCCCAGCTCGTCCTTGCGCTGCGCGCCGTCCACGGCGACCGTCAGCTCGCGCCCCGCCAGCCGATTCATCACCGCAGTGAGCTGCTGGATCGGCTTGGAGACGCCGGCGACGATCGCCAACCCCATGAGAGCGCTAAGGACCGCCGCCACCCCGATGGCGATGATGAGCAGGGTCTTGCTCGACCCGTAGGTCGCCTCGCCCTGATCGGCCGCGAGGCGGCCGTTGCGGACGTTGAACTGGCTCAGGTCGCGCATCAGCGCCTGAGCCTTGCGGAACTCGACCCGCGATTCACCCCGGAAGAGCGCGGCGGCCTCGTCGAAGCGATCGGCGCGGGACAGCGGAAGCACCTTCTCCTTGCTCAGGCTTTGGTAGCGCTCCCAATAGCCCATGAGTTTTTGAAACGTCTCTCTCTCATAGCCGGGTGTCACCATCGCCTCGTACTTGCGGGCAGCGTCCTGAAAGTTCTCCAGCGCCGTCGCCAAGGTCTTCTCCTCCTCGGCCTTCTGGGCGGTGTCGGGGGCGAAGATGTGGGCGGACTCCAGGATTCGATAGAACTCGAAATAGTCGGTCAGCCGGGCGATCTCGCCGACGCTCGGCAGCCAGTTGTCGCGGATGTCCTTCCCCGCGTCATTCACCGTCGAAATGCGGTCTATGCTGAAAAGACCCAAGCCGATGATGAACATAACCAGTATGGAAAACGAAGACACGATCTTCGTCTTAATCGTAACGTTCGAGAAAACAGACATCCGACACTCCCTCCACGAATTCACGGGCAAATCAGCGCGCTGTCCTGTGCGAATTTCTGTTTTTATTGATTCTTCCACGCATCGCGAAGGGTGCCACCCGCGATGAACCACGCGATCCCGGCAGGATGGCGGATCACGTGGGAGTTTCTCCAACGCACAGGAACAGCGGTCGCACGCTTGATCTCAAGACGGACTGTTGATGCCTTTTGTCTAGGCCCTTGGCCTTTTTGATATTTGGCACCGCACGCACATACAAATAAGAACTGCGCTTGACCCGCTTTTTATCGCATGAAACAAGTAAATCAGCGGTTAAAACACCTTGAAAGCTCTAATCTTTTTTCTTTTTATTTGTTTCTCCCAGGTTTTTTAAAGTTTCTCGCTTGGGAAGCGTTTATTTCGCCGCCGAGTCACAGGACGCCAACCGATGCCGAACGGGCAAAAAAATAGGCCCGCGGGCGCGATGCGCAGCCGCGGGCCGAACCAGAAAAACGTACCGTTTGGGACGGATCAGAGAGCGGCGAAGCGCGCCAGCATGGCGGCGTGCGAGCGGATGCCGTTGTGCAAGCACTTCACCTCGAACTTCTCGTTGGGCGAGTGGATGCGGTCATCCTCCAGCCCGAAGCCGACGAAGATCGAGTCGAAGCCCAGCGCCTGCCGGATGTAGCCGCCGACCGGGATTGAACCGCCGCTGCCGACCAGCGCCGGCTTGTTGGCGAAGACGTCGCCCAGCCCCGCCATGGCGGCGCGCAGATAGGGGCTGTCGGTCGGCACCTGGACGCCCGGCGAGCGGCCGAACACCTTGATCTCCCACCGTCCGTCAGCTGGTGTGCGCTCCTCCAGGAAGCTCTTGATCCCGGCCAGGATCTTCTCCGGGTCCTGGGCGGGCACGAGGCGGCAGGACAGCTTGGCCGACGCCTTGGAGGCGATGACCGTCTTGGACCCCTCGCCGGTGTAGCCGCCCCAGATGCCGTTGATGTCGCAGGTCGGGCGCGACCACAGCCGCTCCAGCGCGCTGCGCCCGGCCTCGCCCGCCGGGGTCGTCAGCCCGACGCCGGCCAGGAACGCCCCCTCGTCGAAGCCGAGGTCGTGCCACATCGCCTTTTCCTCGTCCGTGGGCTCGGCCACGTCGTCGTAGAAGCCGGGGAAGCGGACGCGGCCGTTCTCGTCGTGGATCTGACCGAGGATGCGGGTCAGCGCGTTGATCGGATTCAGCACCGCGCCGCCGAACATGCCGGAATGCAGGTCGTGGCTCGGCCCATGCAGCGTCGCCTCGACGTAGAGCAGGCCGCGCAGCCGCGTGGTGATGGCCGGGGTGTCGATGTTCCAGGCGTTGGTGTCGGTGATGACGCAGACGTCCGCCTTCAGCTCTTCCGCGTTGGCCTTGAGGAAGGGCAGCAGGTTCGGGCTGCCGGTCTCCTCCTCGCCCTCCAGCAGGACGGTCACGCGGATCGGCAGCGTGCCGTGCACGGCGTGCCAGGCGCGGAACGCCTCGATGAAGGTCATCACCTGGCCCTTGTCGTCCACGGCACCGCGGGCGACGATGCGGCGGCCATGCTCGGCCTCGACGATGGCCGGCTCGAAGGGCGGGCTGTTCCACAGCTCCAGCGGCTCCGCCGGCTGCACGTCGTAATGGCCGTAATAGAGGATGTGCGGCACATCCCCATCGTCGGAGGCGCCGCCCGGCCCCGGGTGATGGGCGACGACCGCGGGATGGCCGGCCGTCTCGCGCACGGAGGCGTCGAAGCCCAGCCCGCTCAGTTCGCGGACCAGCCAGTCGGCGGCGCGGCGCACGTCGCCCTTGTAGGCCGGGTCGGTGCTGACGCTGGGGATGCGCAGCAGATCGCAGAGGCGGCCCAGGGAGTCTTCGAAACTGCGGTCAACCTGCTGGAGAACGGGGTCGGCTGACAGGACGCTCGACATTCGGAACTGCCTTCGGTGTGAATGATGGCAGCGATGGTAGCGCATCGCGCTTGCGCGCCAAGCACCACAAAGCGCAGGGGTGCCATCCTCGCGTGCCCTCCTCGCGACGGCGGGGTTTCCGGTGCCCGCCAGGGGAAGCACAGGATGGCGGAACCGCGGCTCCGCCTTCGCGAGGATGCCCCGGACGGAGGCGTATCAGACGGTGAGATACCGCCGGACCTCGCTCTCCTCCAGCCCGTCGCGGCTGCCCGCCAGCATGACCTCGCCGCGCTCCATCACCGCCCAGTCGTCGGCCAGATCGCGGGCGAACTCGAAATACTGCTCGACCAGCAGGATCGCCATGGTGCCCTTGTCGCGCAGGTAGGAAATGGCCCGCCCGATGTCCTTGATGATGCTGGGCTGAATGCCCTCGGTCGGCTCGTCCAGCACCAGCAGCCGAGGCCGCGTCACCAGCGCCCGCCCGATGGCGAGCTGCTGCTGCTGCCCGCCCGACAGGTCGCCGCCGCGGCGGTCCAGCATGGACTTCAGCACCGGAAACAGCTCGAACACCTCGTCGGGGATCGAGCGGTCGGCGCGCTTCAGCGGCGCGTAGCCGGTCAGCAGATTTTCCCGCACCGTCAGCAACGGAAAAATCTCGCGCCCCTGCGGGACGTAGGCGATGCCGCGCCGCGCCCGCTCCGACGGGGCGAGTTTGGTGATGTCGCCGCCGTCCCAGGCGATGGTGCCGCCGGTCACCGGCTTCAGCCCGACGATGGCGCGCAGCAGCGAGGACTTGCCGACGCCGTTGCGCCCCAGCAGGCAGGTGACCTTTCCCACCTCCGCCGTCAGCGACACGCCGCGCAGCGCCTGCGCCGCGCCGTAATGGAGATCGACAGACCGTACGTCGAGCATGCTTGTTTTCTCCTGAATCCCTTCTCCCCTCCGGGGAGAAGGTTAAGGATGAGGGGGCGGCTGCAGGCCGGAAAAGCTCTGCAATGAGGCTGCGTTTCCGCCCTTCGGGCGCCCCCTCACCCTGACCCTCTCCCCAGAGGGGCGAGGGAAATACATTTGCGTCACCGGCCCAGATAGACGTCGATGACCTGCTTGTTGGCGCTCACCGTGTCGAGGGAGCCCTCGGCCAGCACCGAGCCCTCGTGAAGCACCGTGACCTTCACGCCCAGTTCGCGGACGAAGACCATGTCGTGCTCCACGACGATCACCGAATGCTTGCCGGCGATGTCCTTCAGCAGGTGGGCGGTCTGTTCCGTCTCCGCGTCGGTCATGCCGGCCACCGGCTCGTCGACCAGCAGCAGCTTCGGGTCCTGGGCCAGCAGCATGCCGATCTCCAGCCACTGCTTCTCGCCGTGCGACAGGCTGCCCGCCGGACGGTCGCGCCGCGGCGACAGGCGGGTGATGTCGAGGATCTCCTCGATCCGCGCCCGGTCCTCCCGCGTGGCCGAATAGGTCAGCGTCTTCAGCGGGCGGCGCGGTGCCTTCAGCGACAGCTCCAGATTGTCCCAGACGGTGTGCATCTCGAACACGGTGGGGCGCTGGAACTTGCGGCCGATGCCCAGGTTGGCGATGGCCGGCTCGCGCAGGCTGGTCAGGTCGGTGCGGCCCTCGAACAGGATGGTGCCGGTGTCGGGCCGGGTCTTGCCGGTGATGACGTCCATCATGGTCGTCTTGCCGGCGCCGTTCGGCCCGATGATCGCCCGCATCTCGCCCGGCTCGATGACCAGAGACAGGCTGTTCAGTGCCCGGAACCCGTCGAAGCTGACCGACACGCCGTCCAGATACAGCAGGGTGTCTTCGGTGCTCATGTCTCTCAGACTCCCTTCTGGTCCGCCGGCTTGGCGGTGACCGTGGCGCGCGCCGGCAGCCGGTCGCGGAGCTGCGCCGCCAGACCGAGGATGCCCCTGGGCAGGAACAGGGTGACCAGAACGAACAGGCCGCCCAGCGCGAACAGCCACAGCTCCGGCAGCGCCGCCGTGAAGTAGCTCTTACCGAAATTCACCAGAACCGCGCCCAGCACCGGCCCGGCCAGCGTGCCGCGCCCGCCGACGGCGACCCAGATCACCGCCTCGATGCTGCTGGCGGGGGAGAACTCCGACGGGTTGATGATGCCGACCTGCGGCACGTAGAGCGCGCCCGCCACGCCGGCCATGCAGGCCGACAGCGTCCAGGCGAACAGCTTGTAGCGGTCGGTCTCGTAGCCCAGGAAGCGCACCCGGCTCTCCGCGTCGCGCACGGCGATCAGCACCTTGCCCAGCTTGGACGCCACCACGGCCGAGGCCAGGATGTAGCCGGCCGCCAGCGCCACCACCGTCGCCACGAACAGCCCGACGCGGGTCGAGGCGGCCTGGACGTCGAAGCCCAGGATTTCCTTGAAGTCGGTCAGGCCGTTGTTGCCGCCGAGCCCCATGTCGTTGCGGAAGAAGGCCAGCATCAGCGCGAAGGTCATCGCCTGCGTGATGATCGACAGATAGACGCCGGTGACGCGCGAGCGGAAGGCGAACCAGCCGAAGGCGAAGGCCAGCAGGCCCGGCACCAGCATCACCATGATCGCGGCGAACCAGAACTGGTCGAAGCCGTGCCAGTACCAGGGCAGCTCCGTCCAGTTCAGGAAGACCATGAAGTCCGGCAGGTCGGCGTTGCCGTAGACCCCGCGCGAGCCGATCTGCCGCATCAGGTACATGCCCATGGCGTAGCCGCCGAGCGTGAAGAAGGCGGCGTGCCCCAGCGACAGGATGCCGACGAAGCCCCAGACGAGGTCGAGCGACAGCGCCAGCAGGGCGAAGCACAGATACTTGCCGAGCAGCGCCACCGTGTGGGTGGAGAGGTGCCAGGGCGAGTCCGGGGCGGTGCCCAGCGCCATCACCGGCACCGCCACGGCCAGCACCGCCAGGACGGTCAGCAGCACGCCGGCCTTCTTGTCGAGGCCCATCAGGAAGAAACGGGTCAGCATCGGATCAGGCCTCCACCGCCCGGCCCTTCAGCGCGAACAGGCCGCGCGGACGCCGTTGGATGAACAGGATGATGAAGATCAGCACCAGGATCTTGCCCAGCACCGCGCCCGCGTAGGGCTCCAGGAACTTGTTGACGCCGCCGAGCGCCAGCGCGCCGACCAGCGTGCCCCACAGGTTGCCGACACCGCCGAACACCACGACCATGAAGCTGTCGATGATGTAGCCCTGGCCCAGGTTGGGGCTGACATTGTCGATCTGGCTCAGCGCCACCCCGGCCAGCCCGGCGATGCCGGAGCCGAGCCCGAAGGTCAGCGCGTCCACCCGCGCGGTGCGGATGCCCATGGCGTTGGCCATGCTGCGGTTCTGGGTGACGGCGCGGATGCTCAGCCCGAACCAGGTCTTGCGCAGCGCCACCAGCAGCGCGCCGAAGACGAGGAAGGCGAAGACGACGATCCACAGCCGTCCGTAGGTGATGGTCAGCCCACCCAGCTCGAAGGCGCCGGACATCCAGGAGGGCGCGCCGACCTCGCGGTTCGTCGGCCCGAAGATGGAGCGCACCGCCTGCTGGAGCGCCAGCGACAGGCCCCAGGTCGCCAGCAGCGTTTCCAGCGGGCGCCCGTAGAGCCAGCGGATCACGCTGCGCTCAATGGCGACGCCGACCGCGCCGGACACCAGGAAGGCGACCGGCAGCGCCACCAGGATGGAAAAATCGAACAGGCCCGGCGCCCACTGGCGGAAGGCCTCCTGCACCAGGAAGGTGGCGTAGGCGCCGATCATCACCATCTCGCCATGCGCCATGTTGATGACGCCCATGACGCCGAAGGTGACGGCCAGCCCGATCGCCGCCAGCAGCAGCACCGAGCCGAGCGACAGGCCGTACCATAGGTTTTGCGCGGCACCCCACAGGGCGAGCCGCTGCTCGACGGACGCGATGGCCTTCGTCGCGGCGTCCTTCACCGCGTCGCTTCCCGTGTTGGCAGCGCCGTTCAGCAGGGCCCGCGCGTCCTGGTCGCCGCGCTCCTGAAGCACCGCGACGGCGGCGATCTTGTCGGCGTCGGGCGCGTCCCCGGCCAGCAGGACGGAGGCCCGCGCCTGGGTCATCGCGCGGCGCACGCGCTCGTCGGTTTCCTTGGCCAGCGCCGTGTTCAGCGCGTCCAGCGCGTTGGCGTCGCGGCTTTTGAACACCGCCTCGGCGGCCTGCCGGCGCGTGTTGGCGTCGGGGCTCATCAGGGTGAGCGCGCCGAGCGTCGCGCTGATCGTGCGGCGCAGGGCGTTGTTGATGCGGATTTTCTCGACCGCGTTGCGGTCCGCCTCGCCCAGCGCGGCGCCGGTCAGCGGGTCGGTCAGGGCGTAGCCGTTGCCGGCGCGCTTGGCGACGACCACGGCGCCGTCCGCCTTGCGGATGTGCAGGTCGCCGGCCTGAAGGGCCTCGATCACCGGCACGACGGCGGGATCGCCCGTCTCGGCCAGCCCGGCGATGGCCTTTTCGGTCTCGGCGTAGCTGCCGGCGCCCAAACCGCGGACCAGCGGTGCCAGATCGGCGGCGAAGGAGGCAGGAGCGGCCAGCGCCAGAAACGCGGCCAGCAGCCAGCAGAATGCGCGGTGCATCGCGGTTCCTGTGATGTGTCGGAAGTCGTTATTCTAAAAGAGGGCGTTGCCCCCACCCTTCCCGCTTCGCGGGCCCCTTCCCTCCCCCGCTGGGCGGGAGAGGGAGCAATCCCCTCCCCCGCGAGAGCGGGGGAGGGTTAGGGAGGGGGCACCACGCAGCCAGTCACCAAGAAGCGTTCAGACGGTCCTCACGACCCCTTGCCGCCGCACTTGCCGGTCTTCACGTTGAAGTTGCCGCAGGACATCGGGGCGCGCCAATCGGAGATCAGGTCCTTGCTGTCCGGCAGGAAGTCCGACCACTCGTCGCCGACCACGAGGCCGGGCGTCTTGGAGACGGTCTCGAACTGGCCGTTCTCCTGCACCTCGCCGATCAGCACCGGCTTGGTGATGTGGTGGTTCGGCAGCATGGCCGAATAGCCGCCGGTCAGGTTGGGGACGGACACGCCGACGAGGCTGTCGATCACCGCGTTGCTGTCGGTGGTGCCGGCCTTCTCGACCGCCTTCACCCACATGTTGAAGCCGATGTAGTGGGCCTCCATCGGGTCGTTGGTGACGCGCTTGTCGTTCTTGGTGAAGGCCTGCCACTTCTTGATGAAGTCGCTGTTTTCCGGCGTGTCCACCGACATGAAGTAGTTCCAGGCGGCGAGATGCCCGACCAGCGGCTTGGTGTCGATGCCGGCCAGTTCCTCCTCACCCACGGAGAAGGCGACGACCGGGATGTCCTGCGCCTTGACGCCCTGGTTGCCCAGCTCCTTGTAGAAGGGGACGTTGGCGTCGCCGTTGATGGTCGAGACGACGGCGGTCTTCTTGCCGGCCGAGCCGAACTTCTTGATGTCGGCGACGATGTTCTGCCAGTCGGAATGGCCGAACGGGGTGTAGTTGATCATGATGTCCTCGGACTTCACGCCCTTGGACTTCAGGTAGGTTTCCAGGATCTT
Source organism: Azospirillum brasilense (assembly GCF_007827815.1). Taxonomy (GTDB): domain Bacteria; phylum Pseudomonadota; class Alphaproteobacteria; order Azospirillales; family Azospirillaceae; genus Azospirillum; species Azospirillum brasilense_C. Next base: position 601,163 of record NZ_VITH01000002.1, on the reverse strand, counting down.
GTTGGTCGTGCGCGGGTAGACGTAGTCGGTGCCGGCCAGCACCCAGCGCTGCACGCCTTCCTTTTCCGCCAGATAGTCGACGGCGGGGATCGCCTGCTGGTTCGGGGCGGCGCCGGTGTAGAAGACGTTGCGCGAGGACTCCTCGCCCTCATACTGCACCGGGTAGAACAGGACGCTGTTCAGCTCCTCGAACACCGGCAGGACGGACTTGCGGCTGACCGAGGTCCAGCAGCCGAACACCGCGGCCACCTTGTCCTTGCTGATCAGCTCGCGCGCCTTCTCGGCGAACAGGGGCCAGTTGGAGGCGGGATCGACGACGACCGGCTCCAGCTTCTTGCCGAGAACGCCGCCCTTCTTGTTCTGCTCTTCGATGAGCATCAGCATGACGTCCTTCAGCGTGGTCTCGCTGATCGCCATGGTGCCCGACAGGGAATGGAGGATGCCGACCTTGATGGTGTCCTGGGCCGACGCCGGGGCGGCGAAGCCCGCGGCGAACGTGACGGCAAGGCCGGCGGCCGCCGCAAGGGTGCGACCGGTCTTGAAGCCCGACTGGAACCCCGTCTTCAACATTGTGAATACCCCCCGTTCTTTGGTCTGACGCCCGCCTCAGGCGTCACGGGGGTATCCTTCGCAAATGTGATGCCACGGCCGGTCGGCAGGAGGGCCGTTCAAGGAATCCGCAGCGATTTGCAGCCCAGTATTCGCTTACGAATTATGCATGCCCGCCTTTTTATGATCGAATTTTACTCATTTCTGCCGAAATGGCTGATTTTTAGGCAGCCATTCACACCGAAGACCGATGCCGTTCGACACAGACCGCCAGCACCTCATCCAAAGGTCGTGCCCACCAGCGGCGCGAGAATATTTCGACCTCGGAATAGCCTTGGAATCCAACGGCTTCCACCCAACCACGGATCATTGGTATATCAATCATTCCGTCACCCATCATGCCCCGGTCCTCCAGCAGGTCGGCGGTCGGCACCAGCCAATCGCACACATGGAAGGCACACAGGCGATTCCGGCCCGCCCGGCGGATCTGCGCCTCCAGTTCCGGGTCCCACCAGACGTGGTAGACGTCCGCCGCGACACCCAGCGCGCCGGTCCCCTGCGGGTCCAGCCGGTCGCAAAGGTCGAGCGCTTGGCCCATCGTGTTCACGCAGGCGCGGTCGGCGGCGTACATCGGGTGCAGCGGCTCGATGGCGAGCGGCATCCCGGCGCCGCGGGCGTGCTCCAGCAGTTCGGCGATGCCATCCTCGACCTGGGCGCGGGCCAGCGCGATGTCCTTGGACGGCGGGGAGCCGGGGCGCGAGAATTGCGGCAGCCCGCCGACCACCAGCACGAGGCAGGGGGCGCCCAGCGCCACCGCCTCGTCCACCGCGCGGCGGTTGTCGTCGCGCACCTCGGCGCGGCGGTCGGGATCGGCGGGGAACATGCCGCCGCGGCAGTAGCCGGACAGCTCCAGCCCCAGCTCCTTTACGGCCCGCACGGCGCGGTCCAGCCCCACCGCGGCCACCTGATCCCGCCAGGGCGAGACGGCGCGGATGCCCTGGCGGGCGCAGGCGTCGAAGATCTGCAGCAGGTCGCCCTGCTTGCGCACCGTGGCCGTGTTGATGGACAGCCAGCGATGATCGCCGGAGAAGTCGCGCATGATCGTGGTCCTTTCCGTTCTCGCCCCCTCTCCCCTCTGGGGAGAGGGCTGGGGTGAGGGGGTCCCGCGATGCCTGAGCGTACGGTCCCCCGAGAACCCCCTCACCCGGCGCCTTCGGCACCCCCCTCTCCCCAGAGGGGAGAGGGGCTTATCCCCTCACACCGCCTCGATGCCGCGGACGGCCAGGACGTCGGCCATGCGCCACACCGCCTCCTCCGGGTCGCGCAGCAGTCCGGCCTTGTCGGCCAACCGGAAAATCTCGGCCAGATGCAGGGTGGAGCGCGTGCCCTCCTGCCCGCCGATCATCGTGAAATGGTCCTGGTGGCCGTTCATGTAGGCCATGAAGACCACCCCGGTCTTGTAGAAGCGGGTCGGCGCCTTGAAGATGTGGCGGGACAGCGGGACGGTGGGCTCCAGGATGTCGTGGAAACGCCCCTCCTCGCCCGCCGCCAGCTCGGCCAAGGCCGCCGCCGCCGCCGGGGCGATGGCGTCGAAGATGCCCAGCAGAGCGTCGGAATGGCCCTCCGCGTCGCCGGCGATCAGCTCCGCGTAATTGAAGTCGTCGCCGGTGTACATGCGCACGCCGGGAGCCAGACGGCGGCGCATGACGATCTCCTTGTCCTTGTCCAGCAGGGAGATCTTCACCCCGTCGACCTTGGCCGCGAAGTCGTTGATGATGCCGACCGCCGTGTCGAGCGCCACCGGGAAGTCGTTGGTCCCCCAGTAGCCGGCCAGCGCCGGGTCGAACATGTCGCCCAGCCAGTGGAGGATCACCGGCTGGCGCACCTGGGACAGGATGCGGCTGTAGACGCGGACATAGTCGTCCGGCCCCTTGGCGACGCGGGCGAGCGCACGCGACGCCATCAGGATCACCCGCCCGCCAAGGTCCTCGACCGCGGCGACCTGCGTCTCGTAGGCGCGGATCACGTCGTCGAGGGAGCGGGCGTCCTCCGGCGCCAGATGGTCGGTGCCGGCCCCGCAGGCGATCAGCGCGTTGCCGCGCGCCTTCGCCGCGGTCAGGGAGCGCCGGATCAGCTCCAGCGAGGCGTTCCAGTCCAGCCCCATGCCGCGCTGCGCGGTGTCCATCGCCTCGGCCACGCCGAAGCCGAGGTCCCACAAATGCTCGCGGAAGGCGATGGTCCGGTCCCAGTCGATGGCCGGGGTCAGCCAGGGGTCGTTGTCGGCCAGCGGGTCCGCCACCATGTGGGCGGCGGCATAGGCCACGCGGTTCAAGGGCCGGTCGGTGCGGGCGGGGAAGCCGCGCGCCGGGGCGACCTCGTAGGTCTCCAACGACCGGTCGGCGCGCGGCAGCTTGATGGTCAGTGCCATGGACAAGGCCCTCCGGTCAGGCGGTCAGCGAGGGAACGTCGACCCAGCGGCGCTCCTTCCAGCTCTTCAGCGCGGCCTCGACGAGCTGCACGCCCTTGGCGCCCTCGATCAGGCCATGGTCGAAGGGGGCGTCCTCGACGACGTGGCGGATGAAGGATTCCCACTGCGTCTTGAAGCCGTTGTCGGTCGGCTGGTTGTCAGGCACCGGCTGCCACGTCGCGTAGAAGTCCATGGTCTGCTTCTGGTCCGGGTTCCACACCGGGCGCGGCGTGCCCTGGCGCGGCTGGATCACGCAGTCGCTCAAGCCCGCGACGGCCGAGCCGTGGGTGCCGTCCACCTGGAAGGTCACCAGATCGTCGCGGTACACCCGCGTCGCCCAGGAGGAGTTGATGTGGGCGATGACCCCGCCCTCCAGCTCGAAGGTGGCGTAGGCCGCGTCGTCGGCGGTGGCCTGATAGCGCTTGCCCTGCTCGTCCCAGCGCTCCGGGATGTGGATGGCGCCGAGGCAGGAGACGCTCTTGACCTGCCCGAACAGGTTGTCGAGCACGTAGCGCCAGTGGCAGACCATGTCGAGGATGATGCCGCCGCCGTCCTCCTCCCGGTAGTTCCAGGAGGGGCGCTGCGCCGGCTGCCAGTCGCCCTCGAACACCCAATAGCCGAACTCGCCGCGCACCGAGAGAATCTTCCCGAAGAAGCCGCTGTCGCGCAGCATCCTCAGCTTCTGCAGGCCGGGCAGGAACAGCTTGTCCTGCACGGTGCCGTTCTTCACCCCGGCCTCCTCGGCCAGCCGGACGACGCGCAGCGCCTCCTCCAGGTTGGTGGCGATGGGCTTCTCGCAATAGACGTGCTTGCCGGCGCGGATCGCCGCCTCCAGCAGCGTCGGCCGCATCTGGGTGGTGCCGGCGTCGAAGAAGATCGTGTCGTCGGGGTTCGCCAGGGCCGCGTCCAGATTGTCGGTCCAGCGCTCCACCCCGTGGCGCTGGGCCAGCTCGCGGATCTTCTCAGCGTTGCGCCCGACCAGGATGGGGTCCGGCATGACGCGGGACCCGTCGGACAGCGTGACGCCGCCTTGCGCCCGGATGGCGAGGATCGACCGGATCAGGTGCTGGTTCATGCCCATGCGGCCGGTCACGCCATGCATGATGATACCAAGGCGCTTCGTGCTCATGTCGGGGACTCCCTAGGGGATTATTCGTTCTGCAGAGGGGACAGGCGGTCCCACCGGGGCTGCGCCGCGCTGGCGAAGCCGGGGACGGCCAGGGTTTCGGTCGGCAGGCTGCCGCCCGCCGTGGCGAGGCGGACGGTGCCGTCCCGCCGGGTGTAGAAGCCGGGATGCGCGTCGAGGAAGGCGTCGGCCTCCGGCGCTCCGTCGAAGCCGTTGCCGTACTGGTGGCCGTTGCGCTCCGCGTCGGCGATGCCAAGCAGCGCGACCAGCGCCGTGTCCTGCTGCACCGCCAACCCGGCCTGACAGGTCAGGTCCTCCGCGGCGATGAAGTGCGGCGCGCCCCAGGCCGCGCAGCGCGCCCGGTTGAGGACGGCCTTGTAGAGACCCTTGCAAGACTTCGACGACACGCCGCGGTAACCGGCGGCGCGGGCGCGCGGGAAGGCGTCGTAGCCGTCGTCGGACTCGTCGATGATGAAGGGGATGCGCTCCGCCACCGCGCCCAGCGGCGCCTCCAGCGCGCGCTCCCGCGCCACCGGCTGTTCGATGTAGAGCAGGCGTCCGCGCAACCCGGCCAGCGCCGGCTGGCGCTCCAGCCCGTCCAGGAAGGCGGCGAGGGCGGCGGAGTCCGCGTATTGTTCGTTGCCGTCCAGCGTGGCGCGGTAGTCGCCCGCCGCCGCGTCCAGCACGCCGGCGATCTCGGCCAAGCGCGCCAGGTCGGCGGACGGATCGCCGCCCAGCTTGATCTTGAAGCGGCCCAGCCGCTCCCGCGCCAGCAGGTCGCGCAGGGACTCCGGCTCGTCGAGCAGCCCGACCGTGTGGCGGAGCGCCACGGAGGTTCGCGGCTCCAGCCCGCCGAGGAAGCCGTCCAGGTCGAAGCCCGCCAGATCCGGCGTCAGCCGCGCGTCGATCCCGGCGCGGTTCGCCTTCATACCGGTGAAGAAATCCGTGTCCAGGACCCGCAACAGCCCGTCCAGCACCGCCTTGTCGATCAGCGCCGGCCCGTAGGCGGCGGTCAGGTCGGGCAGCCCGGCGGCGCGGCAGGCCGCCCGCTGCGTCTCGTAGGCCGCCGCGTGCTGGCCGAAGGCGGTGTCGGCGCGGTCCGTCCGGTAGGCGTCGCGGGCGAGGCGCAGGGAGCGGCGCAGGCCGTCCACCGTCTCGTCCGGGCTGCGGTCCGGGCGCTTGTCGAACCACTTCGGCATCATCATCTCGGCGGTGCCGCCCCACGCCTCGCCGACGCCCTCCACATGGACCAGAGCGCGGACGAAGGCCTGGGGAGCCGCCTCAACCGTCACGCTGCCGAAGCGGAAGGGCTTCACGAAGCGGACGGGGCGTTCATGGAGGTGGATGGCGCGGATCGTGAGGAGGGGTGCGGGTGCGGATGCGGTGCCCCCACCCTTCCCGCTTCGCGGGCCCCTTCCCTCCCCCGCTTCGCGGGAGAGGGTGTCATTCCCCTCCCTCGCCAAAGGCGGGGGAGGGTCAGGGAGGGGGAAATCCTTCGCCATCACCGCCCCCCTCAGTCCAGATGCCCTTGGGCGTTGAAATGCGCCCGGATGCGCTGGGTCAGCTCGATGAAGACGGGGTGCCCCATGACATCCAGCGAGCGCGGGCGGGGCAGCGGCACCTCATAGGTCGCGGCGATGGCGCCGGGACGCTCCGACATCACCATCACCCGGTCGGCCAGGAACACCGCCTCGGGGATCGAGTGGGTGATCAGCAGAACCGTCTTGCCCGTCTCGTGCTGGATGCGCTGCAGCTCGACGTTCATCTTCTCCCGCGTCATGGCGTCGAGCGCGCCGAACGGCTCGTCCATCAGCAGGATCTTCGGGTCATGGACCAGCGCCCGGCAGAGCGAGGCGCGCTGCTGCATGCCGCCGGAGAGCTGCCAGGGGTACTTGTTCTCGAACCCCTCCAGCCCGGTCATGCGGATCAGGGCGCGGGCGCGCTCCAGGTACTTGTCGCGCGGCAAGCCGCGCACCTCCACCGGCATCATGATGTTGCGCAGCACCGTCCGCCAGGCGAGCAGCACCGGGCTCTGGAACACGATGCCCACGTCGTCGTGCGGCTCGGTCACCGTGGTGCCTTCGATGGTGATGGCACCCTCGCTGACGGGCAGCAGCCCGGCGACCAGCTTCAGCAGCGTGGACTTGCCGCAGCCGGACGGGCCGACGACCACCAGGAACTCGCCGTCCCGCACGTCGAAGGTGATCGGGCGCAGGGACGGCACCTCCCCGTCGCGGCTGCGGTAGGTCTTGGTCACGCCGTCGATCTGGATCAAGGTCTTTTGCGACAGGCGGGCCGTTTCGGCCGATCCGACGACTTTCAACTGGGGCTGAGCCATGTCCCTGCTCTCCTGTCCGTCCGGCCTCACTGGCCCGCCGCGGCGGGATCGGGGAGGAAGTCGCGGGTGTAGAAGGCCTTCGGGTTCTTCTTCGCCGCGGCGTCCAGACCGCCGTACTCGACCAGCAGGTCCACGGTCTCGGCCATGTTGGCGTCGGTGACGCGGAAGGGCCGCTGCCCCTTGGTCTCCGCCGTACGGTAGAGCGGCGTGGTCAGCTCGAAGCCCTCCAGCAGGGTGGCTTCCTGGCCGCCCTTGGGGTTGGCCTTGAGGATGGCGGCCACGGCCTCCTTGGGGTTCTTCTCCGCCCCTTCGACCGCCTTGGTCGTCGCGGCCATGAAGCGCTTCACGAGGTCGGGCTTGTCCTTCAGCGTCTCGGTGTGGGCGATGATGCCGGAGGAGACCATGTTGACGCCGTAGTCGGCGAAGCGGATCGGCGTCACCGACTTGCCGGTGGCGTCCTTGATCTTCATGCTCTGGTCCATGACGTAACCCAGCAGCAGGTCCGCCTGCCCGTTGATGACGGCGTTCAGCTTGGTCTGGGCGTCGCCCGACACGACGCGGAAGTCGCTGTCCTTCAGGCCGGTCTTCTTCAGGAACAGCGGCCAGATCTGGGACATGCTGTCGCCCGGCGTCATGGCGACGGTCTTTCCCTTGATGTCCTCGGGCTTGCGGATGTTCTTGTCCGTGAAGCCCATGGCCGACATCGGGCTGGTCTGGAGCAGCACGCCGGGCGAGGTGACCGGAGCGCCCTTCACCGCCGCCTTCATCATGGTCGGTACGTCGACGTAGCCGAAATCGACGGTCTTCGCGGCCACCGCCTGGGTCGTCACCGCGGACCCGCGGCCCTCCTGGATTTCCAGGTCGATGCCCTCGGCCTCGTACAGGCCCTTGTCCTTGCCGTAGTAGAAGGGGGCGTGCTCGCCATACACGTACCAGTTCAGCATCAGCACGACCTTGTCCGCGGCCTGGGCCGGAAGCGTCGTGGCGGTGAGGGCGCAGAGCGCCGCGAAGAGCGTCCGTTTCATCTCGTCTCCTCCCGAAGTATGTCCGGCGTCGCTGTTGGTTTTGTGGTCGGCGTTACGACGTCGGGATGTAGTTGTGGCGTTGGCTCGCGTGCCAGGGGATGGCGAGCCGCTCGATCACGTCGATGACCCAGAAAAGCACCACCCCGATCAGCGCCAGCACCACCAGGGCCGCGAACATCAGGGGAAGTTCGAAATTGCCGATGGAGCGCTGCAGGACGAAGCCGATGCCGGAATTCGCCCCGACGAACTCGCCCACCACGGCGCCCACCACGGCCAGCGTGATCGACACCTTCAGGCCGGCGAAGATGGCCGGCAGGGCGTGCGGCAGGCTGACCATGCGGAAGGTCTGAAGGCGCGTCGCCTTCATGGACTTGGCGAGGTCCATCATGTCGCCATCCACCGACTTGAAGCCCTGCACCGCCGACACGACGATGGGGAAGAAAGCCAGCAGGAAGGCGGAAATCACCTTGGGCAGCAGCCCGAAGCCGAACCACACCACGAACAGCGGCGCGATGGCGACCTTCGGGATCGACTGCGAGAAGACCAGCAGCGGGTAGACGTAGGATTCCACCGTCTTCGACCCGGCGATCAGCATGGCGATGGGAATGCCGAACAGCACCGACAGGGCGAAGCCGCCCAAGGTCGCCAGCGTGGTCGGCACGGACGCCGCCAGAAGCTGGTCCCAATCCGCGGCGAGGGCCAAGGCCACGTCGCCGGGTTTCGGTATCAGATAGGGCGGGATCGCGAAGATCCGCACCGACAGGTCCCACAGGACGGTCAGGACCACCAGGAACAGCACCGGCCGGAACCAGCCGGAATTGAGCAGACGCAGCAGCGTGGCACCCGCCCCGCCCCGTCGCGCCGCCGTTCCCGAAGCGGGACCGCCACGGGACGTCGTCCCATGAGCCGCCGCATCGACAGCCATCGCTCCTCCTCCCCCGGTCGTTGCGGCGCCGACGTGAGGCGCTCTTTTAACCGGCTGGTTAAAAGTAAGCCCGGCACGGCAAAGCGGTCAACCCTGCCAAAGAGGTAGGACGGATGGTCAGGTATGCGGATTATTCATGATGAAACTACTGGAGGCTTCAGAGCCGCAGCGACGACAGGATCAGCTCCACCATATGGTCCAGCCGCTCCGCCTTGGCCTCCTCGGCCAGCAGGTCGCGGCCGAAGATGACCGACAGGGTGTGGACGTTGGACAGGTAGAAGTAGGACTGCCCGGCTATGGAGATGTAGAGCTGCACCGGGTCCACCCCCGTCCGGAAGATCCCGGTGGCGACGCCGCGCGCCAGCACATCGGCGATCATCTGCACGAAGGGCGAATGCATGGCGTGCACCTTGTCGGAAGTCTTCAGCAGCTCCGCCCGATGCAGATTCTCGATGTTCAGCAACGCCATGAACTCGGGATGGTCGAGGAAATACTGCCAAGTGAAGTGGATCAGCCGGGCGATGGCGGCGGGCGGGTCCAGCGTCTCCAGGCTCAGCGTGCGTTCGGTGGCGCGGATGTGCGCGTAGGCGCCCTCCAGCACCGCCAGATACAGGCTCTCCTTGTTGCCGACATGGTAGTAGAGCATGCGCTTGTTGGTGCCGGCGACCTCGGCGATCCGCTCCACGCGGGCGCCGCCCAGCCCATGGCGCGCGAACTCCTCCGTCGCGGCGGCGAGGATGCGCGCGCGGGTGCCCTCCGGGTCGCGGGTGACCTTCGCGGGCTTGGCCGGCTTGATTGGGGCCGGCTTGATTGGGACCGGCTTGGCTGCGGAAAGGCTCTTCTTCGGGTCGCTCAGCGTGTCCATCCAGGCCGGTCCTCGCATGGCGCGGCCGGAGGGCGAGCCGCAATGCGTTCCAATGTGGAGCATATCAGCCGAAACGGAAAGACGAAGCGGCGCTACCGACTCAAGAGCGTCGCGCCGCGCCAGATGCCCGGCTGCATCGCGCCGGTGGCGTCGATGGCCGCCCCCGGACCGTCCTGGATGCCGCCGCGGAACTGCCCGACATGGCGGGTGCCGCCGCGCATCGACAGCTCGCCCGGTCCCGCCGGAAGCCGGTCCACCACCACGCCGTTGAACCGATCTCCGTTGGTGAAGGCCAACTCGCCATGACCGTCCACCCGGCCCTGACGGACCTCGCCCGTGTAGGAATCGCCGTTGGCGAAGCGGTAGACGCCCGGCCCGTTCGGCACGGCGTTCACGAAGGTCCCTTCGAAGCGGTCGCCGGACGGAAAGCCCAGAACGCCGTAGCCGGACATCTGGTCGTCCTTCCACTCCCCCTCATAGACCTGACCGTTGGCGAAGCGGTAGACGCCGACGCCGTTGCGGCTGATCGTGCCCTGAAGGGAGAAGTTCCCCAGCCCGCGGTTCCACGATCCCTCATAGACGTCGCCGTTGGGGAAGCGGTGCACCCCATAGCCCGACTCCCCACCGCGGGCCTGACCGGCGGCGCGGCGGGCGGCGGACTGGGCCTCGCGCGCCTTCGCCTCGGCCCCACGCCCGGCGGTGGCGGAGCGCGACGCGCGGGCGGCGGCGTTGCGGCCCGCCTGCACCGCGTCGCGGTAGGGTTCGGCCAGCCCGGCAAGGACCGGGTCCGCCCCGGAGGCGGAGCGCCCCGCGGCGCTCTCCCCGCTGCTGTCCGGAAGGGCGGCCAGCCGCGTCGGACCAGTCGTTCCGGACAGCGCGCCGGCCACCGGATCGACATCGTTGCGGACCACCGTGGGCGGCGGATAGGCGCTGGGCGCCGCTCCGCCCGCAGCACCACCCATGGACACCGCCTCGCCCGACCGGCCCGCCAGCGTCCCGGTGGTGACGTAGCCCTCCTGCCCCGACGAATCCCGCACCAGCACCCAGCCGGAGTCGGGCGCCGCCTGAAGCAGCGTCACCCGCTGCCCCTGCTCCAGATCGCGCAGGCTGCGCGCGCCCAGCACCGGGCGGGCGAACAGGTTGGCGTCGCGCGCCACCGTGTAGACGCCGGGCGCCAGGACGGCCGGCTGGGATTGCGTCGGCGGCTGGGGCTGGGCCGGCGGCTGGGCGGCGGCCACCGGCACCTCCTCCGGCTTGGCGAGGTTGCTGGAGAAGGCGAAGCCGGTCTTCCCGTCTTGCTCGACGCGCAGCCAGCCGCCGTTCCGCCGGGTCCGCCCGGTCACCGTGACCTCGCTGTCGTGACGCAACGTGCCGACGACCGCCGCCTTGGTGTCGGGACCGGCGCGCAGGTTGGTGTCGCGCGCCACCACCCGCTTCTCGTTCAGCGGGTCCACCTCGACCTCGGCGACCGCCGGGGCGGCGGGTTTCTCCTCCGCCTTCTGCGGCAGCGGCTTGGGTTCGATCAGCTTGGGTTCGGCCGGCTTCGCCTCGGGGGCCGCCACCATAGCGGGCGGCGCCTCCTCCGTTCGGGCAACGACCGGCGCGCGCGGGCCGGGCACCAGCACGAGATCGGAACCCAGCCGGTCCTGCAGCCAGGGGTGCTGTGTCCCGCGGGTGCGCCCGACGACGGTGCGGGCGACTTCGGCCAGCGCGTCGCGCAGCGGCACGCCCGGCTTGACCATCTCCTGCGCCAGAGCGGTCGAGAAGGCGTCGGCCCCTTTGCCGGACGCCGTGGCGGGCGGGGTGCCGGGCCGGTGCGAGTAGACGACGAACAGGTTGTCGAGCGCCGCCGGAGCGGCCAGCGCCGGCTTGACGGACCGCCCCTCTTCGCCCATCGCCGAGGCCAGCCGGTCGGCCAGCGGGTGGGCGGGCACCGGGTCGAACACGGCGACGGCCTTGCGCCCGCTGCGCTGGATCTCCTTCAGCGCATAGTCCAGCTCGATGGTGTCGAAGATCACGTCGTATTCGGAACCGGGCTTGGCGTCCACCGGCACCAGGAAGCCCTTGGCCGACAGGCTCAGCGCCACGCCGGAGTAGTAGAGGAAGCCCAGGTCGGCCTGCCCCAGCGCGTCCTGGAAGCGGGACAGCGCCGCGACCATGCCGCGGTGGTCGAGGTTCTCGGCGGCGGTGACGGTGAAGCCGGCGCGGCGCAGCGCGTCGGCAACGACCGCCGCGTTGGCGCCCACCCCGGCGGCCGGGCCGCCCTCCTGGTACTGCGCGTTGCCGATCACCAGCGCGACGCGCTTGTCGTCGGCGAACGCCTGGGGGGCAAAGGCGGTGTTCGCCGTCACCAGGACCAGCGCAACAGTCCAAACGGCGCTCCGGGGCCAGCGCAGCACGTCGATACCCTCCACTTGATCGTCTCTTTGACCACCCCTTTAGGGAGTCGAGGGCTGCGGCGGCTGTAACGAATTTGGTCGAAGCCGCCAGCGGCCTCACTTTATCGGGCCGTCCGGTCCGCGGATCGCCAAGCCCTGAACAGCCAAGTCTAGCGCATTGGCCCAACACCGATTTCTGCAATTTCGAGGGCGCCGCAGTCCCATCCGCAGACGGTGCGTTCCACCAACGAACGCGGGCGGAGTCAGTTCAGGTCGCGGGCCACCCGCAGCCCGTCGGCGAAATAGCGCACGTCGGCGTCGTAGCCGATGCGGGCGGTGACGGCGATGGCGTCCTGCCCGTCCCGCCAGGAGCCGCCGCGCAGCACCCGCTTGCGGCAGTCGCCCTCCGTCCAGGCGCCGCCGTCCGCCGGGGCGCCCTTGTAGCCGGGGTTCCAGCAGTCGGCGACCCACTCCGCCACCCCGCCGCTGGTGTCGTAGAGGCCGAAGGCGTTGGGCTGGAAACTGCCGACCGGCGCCGGCAGAGAGCGGTCGGTAGCCCCGCCGCAGTCGCGGCAGTTGGCCAGCCGCGCCCCTGGCGTCAGGCTGTCCCCCCAGGCGAAGCGCGCCGCGCTGCCGCCGCGCGCCGCGTATTCCCATTCGGCCTCGCTGGGCAGGCGGTAGCGCTGGCCGGTCTTGCGGCTGAGCCACTCGGTGTAGGCCAGCGCGTCCTCCACATGGATGTTGTGGACCGGCATGTCGTCGGAGGGGTTGCGCATCCGCGGCATGGCGGCGCAGCCGCCGCCCTCCACGCAGGCCCGCCAGTTGGCGACCGTCACCTCGTAGACCCCGATGGCGAAGGGCTTGGCGAAGGTGACGCGGTGGGGCGGGCGCTGGCTGACGTCGCCGCGCTCGCTGCCCATGACGAAGGTGCCGGCGGGGATGCGCATCATCGGCGGACAGGCCGGGCAATCCTGGAAGCTGCTGCCGTTGCCCTGCGCCCGCCCCTGCGAGCCCCCCGGCTGGACCGGTGCGGCGAGCGCCAGCCGCTGGCGGTCCTCCGGCCCGGCGGGGCGCAGCGCGGGGCCGCGGACGAAGCCCTGCACGCCGCCCTGGGTGCCGTCATCCATGGCCACCCGGTACCAGTCGGCGTCGGCCACCCGGCCCAGCACCCGCACCGCGCCGTCCTTGGCAAGGGCGCCGACCCGTTCCGACCGCGCGTCCGGTCCGGCGCGCAGCTCGGCGTCGGCGACGGCCACGTACATCCCCTCCCCGGCGGTGTCGAGCTGGAGTTCGGGGGGCGGCGACGCCTTGCCGCCGGGCGCCCCGTTGCCCGCGCCATTGCCGGCACCATTGCCGGAGGGCCCGCTGCTCCCCGCCCCGCCCGCCGAGGAGAGCGCCGCGACCTTGGCCGATTCGGCGCGCAGCCGGTTCAGCCGGTCGCGCGCCGGGGCGGCGAAGGGGCCGGTGCCGAACAACCGCAGGAAGGCGTCCAGCGCGTCGGCGTCGCGGCTGTCGCGCACGCGGCGCCACAGCGACTCCTCCAGATCCGCCTGGGGCGGGGCGGCGCCGGCCTCCTCGACCTCCAGGAGCGCGCTCATCGTCGTGCGCCCGCCGCGCCCGTCCTCGACCAGCACGCTGAACACCCCGGCGCGTCCCGCGGGGGCGCGTTCCGGGTCGAAGGTCAGCGCGGTCAGCCGCTCCGGCGCCAGCTTGTCGCCGGGCTTCAGCGACGTGGTGCCGTCGCGCACCTTGCCGCGTTCCGGCACGGCGCTGACGGTGAAGGTCAGCGGATCGCCGTCCGGATCGGTCGGCACCTCCAGCCGCAGGTTGTTGACGACGGCGCGCACGCTGCGCTCGGCGACGGCGACCGGCGGGCGGTTGCTCGGCTTGATGAGGATCGGCACGGCGCCCCGCGCCACCCCGCCGCGCCCGTCCATCACCGCGAACTCGAAGCTGCCGGCGTCGCCGAGGTGGGTGGCGTCGGCGCGGAAGGTCGCCGCGGTGAGCTGGTCGAGCGTCAGATAGTCGCCGATCAGCACCACCCGGTCGCCGATGCGCACCCCGCCGCCGCGCGGCAGACCGGTCACCTGGGCGAAGAGCTGGTCGTTGTCGGGATCGCTGGGCCGCGCGATGCCCAACCCCTCCGTCCCGCCGCGGTCGAACACCTCCAGCGTCTTGACGGCGGCGAGCTGCGGCGGCCGGTTCTCGGGCAGCGGGTTGAAGTAGAAGGGGGCGGCCCCCAGCGATCCGTAGAGGAACGGCTCCTGCCGGCCCTGGGTGACCTGCATGACGTCGTCGCGCACGCGGCGGAAGAACAGGCTCAGCTCCAGCCCCGGCACGTCGAAGTTCTTCAGCAGCGAGGCGGTGTAGGGGCTGTGGTCGCCCTGCCCGTCCTCGGCCACCGCGTCGGCGCGGGTGGCCATGGCGACCAGCGTGTCGGTCGGCGTGTCGTCGACGCGGGCGAAGCCGGAATGGACCTCCGTCTTCTTGGTGCCGGACCGCACCAGACGGTCGGCGAAGGGGTTGTTGCGGCAGGCGTCCAGGATCAGGATGCCCAACTTGCGCGCCTGGGCCAGTTCGCCCATCGGCAGGTTCAGCGGCAGCGCCTCGTAGACCAGATCGCGCTCGCGCTCCAGCCGGGCGTCCGCGGGGATCAGGAAGTTGGTGCCGCCGACCTGCATGCCGTGGCCGGCGAAATAGAGCAGCGCCACGTCGGCCTGCGCCGCCTGGATGCCGAAGCCGCGCAACGCCTCGGCCATGCCGCGGTTGTCGAGGTCGTAGCGCTCGTCGACCGTAAAGCCCAGCTTGCGCAGGGCCGCCGACATGGCGTGGGCGTCGTTGCGCGGGTTGGGCAGCTCGGTGGCGTGGCGGTAGGCGCCGACTCCGATGACCAGCGCGATCCGCTGCTCCGGCGCGGTGGCCGCCGGAGCGGGCGACACCCACGCCGCCACGGCCAGCAGAAGGCCGGCGGTCAGCGCCAGAAGGATGCGGCACGAGACGAAACGGTGAAGGCGCGCAGCCATGGTCACCCCATGCCATGGTCACCGGACGGGAGGGCGAGGCTGTCCCCACAGTCCAACCCGTCCAGTATTTGGCCGCACCCCTCGGAACAAGAGGACAAAACCGGCTAAGCGCTTTCCACAGGCGGGGGCATGGCTCCCCGCAAGAAAGACGGAACGTGCGGCGGGCGCGACCGGCGAATGCGCGATCCGGGGCGATGTTGTGCTTTCCCTTTGCCCGAAAGGTTTCTATATGACCCCTTCGACAACACAGGGATCATGCCATGCCGCCCGCCAAGCCGACGGTCGCCAAGATGACCGAAACCGAAATCGCCCGTGTGCAGAGCTATCTGCGCAAGACTCTCGGCAACGACAAGATCATCATCCAGCCGCCCGAGAAGGCCGGCCAGTCCGCGGAGGTCATGCTGGGCGACGAGTTCGTCGGCACCCTGCACCGCGACGTGGACGAGGGTGAGGTCTCCTACGCCCTGCACGTCGTCATCCTGGAAGAAGACCTGCCGGCCGCCCCGACGACCCGTCGCTGAGCCTGCCTTTTCCAGCGCGGTCCTCTCCCGCCCCCTGGCGGGAGGGGCGCTTGCGCATCGGCGATTTTGACCTCGACGACGATCAGCCCGGCCGGCTGTGGCGGCGCAGTTCGGCGGCCAGCCCGGCCATCAGCGTTTCGCCGCCCGACAGGGTAAGGCCACGCACCAGCACCAGCGCCGGCAGATGGTTCCGGCGCAGCAGAAGCAGCCGGTAACCGGCGCGTCGGCGACGCCCTTTCCCCGCTTTTCCATCCTCCTCCGCGTCCACCTCCCCGCCGGCCAGCGCCAGTTCGCGCTCGTGCTGCTGCGGGGTCATCGTCTGGATGCGCGCCACGAACAGCGGCCGCTTGCCTTGCGGCGGGTAGAGCGCCACGCCGCGGATGGTGTTGTGCGGGATCAGTTGCCCGTGGACGGTCAACCCGTCCGGCGCCACGACCAGCCGCACGGCGCTGCGCCTCGCGGCCCGCAGCAGGGTGATCACCCACATAAGGAGAAGCGGGATCGCGCACAGCATGCCCAACCAGCGCAGCATGGAGGCCGCCGGCTCCAGCGTCAGTTCGGCGACCACGACGAAGCCGGCCAGCAGAATTGCCGCGTAGAGCAGATGGGCGAAGCGCTGCGGCGGCACGCTGGAGGGCGACGCCTCGAACACCGCCGCCTGCCCCGTGTCCTCGCGGGAAATCTCGACCTCGGGCATCCCGTCCGCATCCTCGTCGCTGCGCCACCGCACACCGCCCTAATACCCTCGACGGGCCCAACTTGCCAGCGGGGCGGCGTCCGGCATTCCAGGCACCTGTCCGGACATCCGGACAGCCGCGGCTCGGGGAGGCTCCGCAAAACCACGGAAATCGCCTCTTCGCCTCCGGCCAAGCTCTGGCACGGGCATTGCTTTCCTTTGCAACGAAGCGTCCCGTGGCCGCGTCGTTCCCTGTGGTCATGGTGGCGATTCCTCCAAAGCATCTGGCCGGCCGCACCGTCGTTTCCGCGACGGGTGCGACCGGCACTTTTTGGAAGGAACTCAGGTCCCGGCGGGCGGCTCGGCCCCTTCGGTCGGGAAGTCGGCGGGAAGCGTGATCTCCAGCATCTCCAGATCGTCGGAATGCGCGATCTCGACATGCCGGATGCCCGGCGGCTGGTGCACGCAGGAGCCGGCCTGCAGCAGCACCTCCCCCACGCCCTCATACGCGAACTTCACCCAGCCCTTCAGCACATAGACCATCTGGAAATCCAGCGCGTGCCGGTGCCAGCCGCCGTGCGACGGCTCGCCGGGGCGGGCGCGGATGACGTGGGCGTTCGCCTTGCCCGCCGTGGCGGCGCGGATGCCGAGGTCGCGGTATTCGAAGAAGGGTCGCAGCCCGTCGCGCTTGAAGTCCGCCGGATCGGCGTGGCTGACCACGAAGGTCACCGAATCGTTCGCCGGCGCATCGTCTTTGGACATGCCGTTTCCTCCCGTCGCTATTGATTGCACCGAGTATGACCGAAAGCCGCGTATACGGCATACCCCCGCCGCGCACAGCGCCATTGCGGCCCATGCAGGGCGCCGCGCTATAGTGATGCCCGCCGCGCGCAAGACGTGGCCGCCAAGGAAGAAATGCCCGATCGGGAGGAAAGCATGGATCACGCCGTCGCGGAGTCCGCCGGACAGCCGCCGCTGCCGCAGGACGTCGCCGTCAACCCCATCCGCTCCGCCGCGGACTGGCAGAGCCAGCGTGACGCCTGCGCGGCCGATCCGGGCGCCTTCCACGGCACCATCGCGGCGGAGACGATCCACTGGTTCGACGGCGATAACTGGCTGATGCGCGATGCCGACGGCGTCTGGCGCGGCTGGAACGCCGCGACGGGCGAGGCGGCGGAGCGGGCGGACTGGACGCCTTGGACCCAGGCCTTCGACGGGTCGGAGGCGCCCTTTTACCGCTGGTTCGCGGGCGGGCTGACCAACGCCGCCTTCAACGAGGTGGACCGCCACGTCCTGTCCGGCCATGGGGCGGAGACCGCCTACTGGTACGAGGGCGACCGCTGGGACGCCGCCGCCAACGGCGGGCGCGGCGGCCCGGTCCATCACGTCACGCTGACCCGGCGCGAGTTGCTGGTCCGCTCCGCGCTCGCCGCCCTGGCGCTGCGCGGTCTGGGGTTGAGGCAAGGCGACCGCATCGCGCTGAACATGCCCAACATCCTCGACCAGATCGTCTGGACGGAGGGGGCGAAGCGCATCGGCGTCATCTACACCGCCGTCTTCGGCGGCTTCTCCGACAAGACGCTGTCCGACCGCATCGAGAACGCCGGCGCCCGCGTCGTCATCACCGCCGACGGCGCCAGCCGCAACGCCGAGATGGCCCCGTTCAAGGAAGCCTACAGCGATCCGGCGCTCGACCGCTTCGTCGCCCTGCCCACGGCGCTGCGCATCACCGAGGAGGTTTTGCGCGCCAAGCTGGGCGACGCAAACCTAGAGGACATGGCCCTGATGGAGCCGGTGCGCCACGGGCTGGCGGGCGAGATCACCGTCGCCCCCGCCGACGTGATGCGGGAACTGGGCCGGGCGCTGGACCGTGCCGGGACGCTCGACGCCGCCACCGTGGCCGACCTGCGCGCCAGCGTCGCCGAGGCTCTGACCGCCGCCCCGCCGCGGGTCGAGGCGGTGATCGTCGTCCGCCACGCCGGGCTTCCCGACATTCCCTGGACCGAGGGCCGCGACGTCTGGGCGCACGAGCTGCTGGCGAAGGCCGAGGCGGAGCTGTGCACCGCCGCCGGCGTGGCCGGCATGGAGGCGCTGCGCGCGCTGGACGACCGGGCGCTCTACGCCGCCGTGGCGAAGGCGGTGCCCTGCGTGCCGGTGGACGCCGACTATCCGCTGTTCATCATCTACACCTCCGGCTCCACCGGGAAGCCGAAGGGCGTGGTGCATGTCCATGGCGGCTACGTCGCCGGCCTCGCCCACACCATGAAGGTCAGCTTCGACGCCCTGCCGGGCCGCGACGCGATCTACGTTGTCGCCGATCCGGGCTGGATCACCGGCCAGAGCTACCTCATCACCGCCAGCCTTGCCGCCCGCATCCCCGGCGTCGTGACGGAGGGGGCGCCGGTCTTCCCCAACGCCGGGCGCTTCGCCTCGATCATCGAGCGGCACAAGGTGACCATCTTCAAGGCGGGCGTGACCTTCCTGAAGACGGTCATGACCCACCCGGAGAACCGCGCCGACGTCGAGCGCTACGACCGCTCGTCCCTGCGGGTCGCCACCTTCTGCGCGGAGCCGACCAGCCCCGTCGTCCAGGCCTTCGGCATGGCGGTGATGACGCCGCAATACATCAACAGCTATTGGGCGACGGAGCATGGCGGCATCGTCTGGACCCACCCCTACGGCAACCCCGACCAGCCGCTGCGCGCCGACGCCCACACCTACCCGCTGCCCTGGGTTCTCGGCGACGTCTGGGTTCCCGAGAGCGAGCCGGACGCCACGGGCCGCGTCGCCTTCCGCCCCACCGAGCCGGAGGAAAAGGGCGAGATCGTCGTCACCGCCCCCTACCCCTACCTGACCCGCACCATCTGGGGGGACGCGGAGAATGTCGGCAAGCCGGGCTGGAAGGGTGACTTCGACCGCTTCGTGACGACCTATTTCGGGCGCTTCCGCGACGCCGAGGGCCGCCCGGTCTGGGCCTATCTGCAGGGCGACTTCGCGCGGCGCTACGAGGATGGCAGCTTCAGCCTGCACGGACGCTCCGACGACGTCATCAACGTGTCCGGCCACCGCATGGGAACGGAGGAGATCGAGGGCGCGATCCTGCGCGACAAGCAGATCAACCCCGACAGCCCGGTCGGCAACGTCATCGTGGTCGGCGCCCCCCACCGCGAGAAGGGCCTGACCCCCGTCGCCTTCGTCCTGCCCGCCAAGGGCCGCGACCTGACGGCGGACGACGAGCGCCGGCTGAAGGATCTGGTGCGGCAGGAGAAGGGCGCCGTCGCCGTCCCCTCCGACATTTTGTCTGTTCCGGCCTTTCCCGAGACGCGCTCCGGCAAATACATGCGCCGCTTCCTGACGGCGATGATGAACGGGGAGCCGCTGGGCGACACCTCCACCCTGCGCAACCCGGAGTGCCTGACCGACCTGGAGGCGCGCATCGCCGCCTGGACGCGCGGCCAGCAGCGGGCGGAGGAACAGACACTCATCGAGCGGCAGCGCTTCCTGTCCGTTCAGTACGACCGTTTGGCCGACGGGGTGCGGATGGCGACCGTCACCATCGACAACCCGCCGGTCAATGCCCTGTCCGACCGTCTGCTCGACGAGCTGGACACGCTGGTCGCCCATCTCGCCCGGCGGGCGGACGTGCGCGCCGTGGTGATCACCGGCACGGGCCGCAACTTCGTGGCCGGCGCCGACATCCGCCAGCTTCTCGACGAGGTGCGGGACGAGAGCGAGGCCCGCGCCCTGCCCGCCAAGGCCCACGCCGTCTTCCGCGCCCTCGCCGCGCTGGACAAGCCGGTGTTCGCCGCGATCCGCGGCGTGGCGCTCGGCGGTGGCTGCGAACTGGCCATGGCCTGCCACGTCCGGGTGGCCGATCCCCGCGCCCGGCTGGGCCAGCCGGAGATCAACCTGTTCCTGCCGCCCGGCTATGGCGGCACGCAGCGCCTGCCACGCCTGCTGCTGCGCAAGGACCCGGAGCGGGGGTACGGGCGGGCGCTGGAGATCCTGCTGTCCGGGCGCCAGGTCGACGCCGGGACGGCGCTGGAGTATGGGCTGGTGGATGTGGTGGCGCGCGGGGCGGACGACGCGCTGACGCTGGCGAAGGCGATGGCAAGGGAAGCGGCGCTGGCCCCCTCCACTTCTCATGCCCCCTCCCCAGCCCTCCCCCGCTTCGCGGGAGAGGGGGCCTGTTCCCCTCCACCGCCAAAGGCGGGGGAGGGTGCCCGCGAAGCGGGCGGGAGGGGGCCGGAGGTGATGCGCCTCCTCCGCCAAGCCCACGGCGTCGGCCGCGGCCCGGTGGCCGACGCCATCGTCCAGCTCGTCGACATCGGCCTGCGCGATGGCTTCGACGCCGGCTCAGCCGCCGAGATCGCCGCCTTCGCCCGCTTCCTCCTCGACTCCGAGCGCGGCGCCAAGAAGGGCATCGCCCTGTTCCTGGAGAAGAAGTCCCCGCCCCTGCCCGCCCGCCCGCGGCGCGACAGCCGCGACGGCGTGCTGCCCATCGGCAGCCCCTTCGTCCCCGGCGCCACACCCCTGCCCCGCTGGCAGCTCGCCCAGGCCGTCGTCCGCGATCTGGAGACGGGAGCCGCCGCCCACGGCGACCCGGCGCAGGCCGAAGCCGAGGTCGTCATCCCCGTCCCCGAGCCCGGCCCCAACCAGGCGCTCGTCTACGTCCTCGCCTCCGAGGTCAACTACAACGACGTCTGGGCGCTGACCGGCATCCCCATCTCCCTGTTCGACGAGCATGATGAGGACGTGCACGTCACCGGCTCCGGCGGCGTCGGCATGGTCGTGCGGATGGGCGAGGCGTTGCAGGCGCAGGGCCGGCTGGCGGTCGGCGATCTGGTCGCCGTCTATTCCGGCGTCTCCGACCTGCTGGACCCGGAGGCCGGGGCCGACCCGATGTTCACCGACTTCCACATCCAGGGCTACCAGTCGCCGGACGGCAGCCACCAGCAATTCATGCTGGCCGACGGGCCGCAGCTCTTCCCCCTGCCGCCCGGCCTCGCGCTGGAGGAGGCGGGCAGCTACATGCTCGCCGCCGGAACCGGCTACCGTGCGCTGTTCACGGCGCTCGACGTGCAGCCCGGCAAGAGCCTGCTGGTCGAGGGCGCGGCGGGCGGCACCGGCGCCTGGACGGTGGAGCTGGCGCTGGCCCGGCGCATGAAGGTGACCGGCATGGTGTCGTCGGACCGCCGCGCCGCCGCCATCCGCGCCCGTGGAGCGGAGGCGGTGGACCGCTCCGTCGCCGAGGCCGCCTTCACCCGCATTCCCGCGTCCCCCGACCAGTGGGCGGCGTGGGAAGAGGCCGGGCGCCCTTACCTCGACGCGCTGCGCGCCGCCAATGACGGCAACCTCGTCGACTACGCGGTCAGCCACGCCGGCGAGACGACCTTCCCCCGCACCTTCCAGTCGCTGGCGGACGGCGGCGCGCTGACCTTCTTCGGCGCCTCCAGCGGCTACCACATGACCTTCCTCGGCAAGCCCGGCGTCGCCGAACCCGCCGAGATGCTGCGCCGCGCCCGCCTGCGCCCCGGCGAGGCCGTGCTGGTCTTCTACGGCGCCGGGGCGGTGGGGCTGCGCGACGACATGGCGCTGTCGGCCATCGAGGCGGCGCGCGAGAGCGGCGCCCGCGTCTGCGTCGTCACCGATCGGGATTCCGAACGCGACTTCGTGCTGTCGCTCGGCTATGGGGAGGCGCTGGCCGGCGCCGTGTCGCTGGCCGAGATCGCGCGCCGCGTCCCGCATTTCGACTGGCCCGACACCATGCCGGACCTGCCCGACCCGCAGCGCGAGACCGCCGCCTTCAAGGAGGCTGTGCGCCTGTTCACCGAAGACACCTTCAAACCGCTGGGCCAGGCGGTGGGCCGCATCCTGCGCGCCGCCGACAACCCGCGCGGCATGCCCGACGTGGTGGTGGAGCGGGCGCGGCGCGACACGCTGGCCGTCTCGACCATGCTCGTGAAGCCGCACACGGGCCGCGTCGTCTATTGCGGCGATATGAGTGGTCGTCGCTACAGCTTCTACGCGCCGCAGGTGTGGATGCGCCAGCGCCGCATCCTGATGCCATCCGCGTCCATCGTCGGTACGCATCTTTCGAACGCTGCGGAAATCGCAGGGCTGAACCGCGTCATTGCGTCGGGGGCGGTCCGTGTGCCAACGACATACCTCGGGAACTGGGACGAACTGCCCACGCTCCATCAGGCCATGTGGGAGAACCGCCTGCCGGAAGCGACCGGCGGCGCCGCCAAGGCCGTCGTGAACCACGCGCTGCCGGAAGCGGGCCTGACCTCGCGCGATGAACTGCTGATCGCCTGGGCGGGGTCGGCAACAGGAAAGGGACAATGAGGCTTATCATCAAGGACCTGTGCCACCGCTACGACGACCTCGTCGTGCTGGACGGCATCGACCTGACGGTGCAGGAGGGAGAGGTTCTGGCCGTCATCGGCCCGTCGGGCTGCGGCAAGTCCACCCTGCTCGGCATCGCCGGCGGCATCGTGGCGCCCACCTCCGGCAGCATCGCGGTGGCCGGCGCGGTGCCGGACGGCTGCCTGAACCCGATCACCTTCATCTTCCAGGACTTCGCCCTGCTGCCCTGGCGCAGCGTCGAGGACAACCTGTCGCTCGTCCTCGAACACCACCCGCTGTCGGCGGCGGAACGGCGGGAGCGCATCGAGTCCGGCCTGCGCCGCATGGGGCTGTGGGACTTCCGCAAGGCGCTGCCCAAGCAGCTGTCGGGCGGCATGCGCCAGCGCGTCGGCATCGCCCGCGCACTGGCCGTGCGCCCGGCCATGCTGCTGCTGGACGAGCCGCTGTCGGCGCTCGACGCCCAGACGCGCGAGCTGCTGATGGAGGATTTCCTGTCGCTCTGGCAGCGCGAGCGGACGACCGCCCTCTACGTCACCCACAATCTGGACGAGGCGCTGCGGCTGGCCGACCGGGTCGTCGTGCTCAGCCGCCGCCCCGGCCGGCTGCGCGAGATCGTGACCATCGAGGAGCCGCGCGACCAGCGGCTGGAGCCCTCCGCCCAGGCCCATCTGGCGGAGGTGCGCGACCGGCTGTGGCACCTGATCCGGGCCGAGGCCCAACTGGCCGACCGGGAGATCGCCGATGCCTGATACCCCTTTGACCGGCACCAGCCTCCCGCTTCAGGACCGCTCTCCGTCGCAACCCGTCCGCTTCCGCGGCGGCGGCTTCACGGTCAAGGGGCACCGCTGGGCGGCGCTGCTCGCCTTCGTGGTCCTGATCGCGGTGTGGGAGTCCACCAACCGCTTCGGCCTCGTCAGCGAGCTGTTCCTGCCGCCGCCGAGCGCGGTTGCCTCGGCGCTCGCCGCCATGGCGCAGGACGGGTCGCTGTGGCAGCACCTGAAGGCGTCGCTGATGCGAATCGGCGTCGGCTGGGTCATGGGCACGGTGGCCGGCATGGCCGTGGGCTTCGCCATGGGCATCGGGTCGGTGGCGCGGGCGGTCGGTGTGCCGCTGGTCTCGGCCTTCTTCCCGATCCCAAAGATCGCGCTGCTGCCGCTGTTCATCCTGTGGTTCGGCATCGGCGAGCCGTCGAAGTTCGCCACCATCGGCTTCGGCGTCTTCTTCCCCACCGTGATCGCCACCTATAGCGCCATCGATTCGGTGCCGCGCAACCTGATCCGCATGGCGCAGAGCTTCGGCCTGCCCTGGGCGTCGATCCTGCGCAAGATCGTGCTTCCCGGCGCCCTGCCCGGCATCCTCGCCGGCTTCCGCATCACCGCCTCCATCGCGCTGATCCTGGTGGTCGCGGCGGAGATGATCGGGGCGGAATACGGCATCGGCGCTTTCGTCCTGACCGCCGGCAACCTGATGCTGACCGACCAGCTCCTGGCCGGCGTGCTGGTTCTCTCGCTGCTCGGCCTGACCATCGGGACCGTGCTGTCCATCCTGGAACGCCGCCTGCTGAAATGGCGGTGAGAAAAATGAACATCGAGAAAGGGAGACTGAGAATGACTGTCGTGCGTTGGGGCCGCCGGGCGGTTCTGGGTGTGATGGGCGCTGCGGCCCTGGCGCTGGCCGGGACGCCCGCCGCCGAGGCGCAGGGGCTGGAGAAAACCTCCATCGGCGTGCTGGCGCTGGCCTCCTCCGGCCCGATCTTCATCGCCAAGTCCAAGGGCTACTTCGAGAAGGAAGGGCTGGACGTCGATCTGAAGATGTTCACCTCGGCCCAGCAGGTGCCGGTCGCGGTGGCCTCGGGCGACGTCGATTTCGGCGTCACCGGCCTGACGGCGGGCTTCTACAACCTGGCATCCAAGGGTGCCGTCACGATGATCGCGGCGCAGAGCCGCGACGAGCCGGGCTTCCAGCTCAGCGCCTATGTGGCGACCAAGGCGGCGCACGACGCCGGGCTGACCAAGCCGGCCGACCTCAAGGGCAAGCGCATCGCCATCACCACGGTCGGCTCGACCTTCCACTACATGGTCGGCCTGCTCGGCCAGAAGCACGGCTTCACGGTCAAGGACGTGACCATGGTGGCGATGCAGGACGTGCCGAAGATGGTCGCCGCCTTCAAGGGCGGTCAGGTCGACGCGGTGATCGCCCCGGTGACGGTGGCCCGCCAGCTCGCCGCCGAAGGCTCCGGCACCATCCTCGGCTGGGTCGGCGACGAGACGCCGTGGCAGCTCGGCGCCCTCTTCACCAGCCCGAAGACCGTCGCCCAACGCCGCCCGCTGGCCGAGAAGTTCGTCAGCGCCTATCTGACCGGGCTGGCCGAGTACCACGCCGCCTTCAACGCCAAGGACGCGTCCGGCGCCGTGGTGAAGGGCCCCGGCTACGACGAGCTTCTGGCGATCATCGCCGAGGCAACGAAGCAGAAGCCCGAGGTCGTCGCCGCCGGCCTGCCCTATGTCGAGCCGAAGGGAAAGCTGCTGGTCGACGACATTGTCAACCAGGTGAAGTTCTGGCAGTCCGAGGGTCAGGTGGACAAGGCGCTGGACGCCAAGTCCGTCATGGACCTGACCTTCGTTAAGTGAGTTTGGCGTGAAGTAAGGACGGGTTTTTACCGCTTGCCCGGTCCGTAGACCTTCGGCTGGGAGAAGTTGATGTGGTCGAGAAGCTCCTGCGTCGGACAGCCGTCCACCGGGAGCTTCGCGGCCTTTTGGTAGGCGCGGATGGCGGAGCGGGTGTTGGGCCCGATCTTCCCGTCGATCACGCCGGGACGGAAGCCCTGCTCGGTCAGGGTCTTCTGGATGCCTTCGACATAGGCGAAGTACATGTCCGGCGTCATCGAGTCCGTCGGACAGGCGGCGTAGGCCGGCGCCGCGAAGGCCGTGGCGGCGAGGAAGGCGGCAAACAGGCTGCGGTTCATGGTCTCTCTCCGTTTCTTGTTGCGGAGATCAACAACGCAGAGGCCGCGTTTCTTCCCAAGGGATAAAAATAGGGGGAGGCGTTTGCCCCCTCCCCGGCCCTCCCCCGCTGGCGCGGGAGAGGGAGATTGATTCCCTCCCTCGCTGACGGCGGGGGAGGGTTAGGGAGGGGGCAAACGCAACCTCACGCAGCCGCGTCGTCGCTCTGCCCCTTGAGCCGCGCGGCCAGCGCCGCTTCCAGGAACATGTCCAGGTCGCCGTCCAGCACCGCCTGGCTCTGCGAGGTCTCCACCTCGGTCCGCAAGTCCTTCACCATCTGGTAGGGGTGCAGGACATAGGAGCGGATCTGGTGGCCCCAGCCGATGTCGCTCTTGGTCGCCTCCAGCGCGGCAGCGGCGTCCTCGCGGATCTTCAGCTCCCGCTCGTACAGGCGGGCGCGCAGCATGTCCCACGCCTTGGCGCGGTTCTTGTGCTGCGAGCGCTCCTGCTGGCAGGCCACCACGATGCCGGTGGGCAGGTGGGTGATGCGGATCGCCGAGTCCGTCTTGTTGACGTGCTGGCCACCGGCGCCCGACGCCCGGAAGGTGTCGATGCGGCAGTCCTTCTCGTTGATCTCGATGTTGATCTTGTCGTCGATCACCGGAGACACCGAGACGGCGGCGAAGCTGGTCTGGCGGCGCGCCTGACTGTCGAACGGGCTGATGCGCACCAGACGGTGCACGCCGGCCTCGGTCTTCAGCCAGCCATAGGCGTTGTGGCCGCTGATCTGCGCGGTGGCGGACTTGATGCCGGCCTCTTCGCCGGGGCTTTCCTCAAGCCACTGCGTCTTGTAGCCGTGCTGTTCCGCCCAGCGGAGGTACATGCGCATCAGCATCAGCGCCCAGTCCTGGGCCTCCGTGCCGCCGGCGCCGGCGTTCACCTCGATGAAGCAGTCGTTGGCGTCCGCCTCGCCCGAGAGCAGGCTCTCGATCTGCAGTTTGGCCGCGCGGTCGCGCAGCGCGTAGAGCTGGGCCTCGGCATCGGCGACCACGGTCGCGTCGCCCTCGGCCTCGCCCATCTCGATCAGTTCCAGGCTGTCGGACAGGTCGCGCTCAAGGGCGCGGTAGCCGTTCACCGAGGTTTCGAGCTGGGTGCGCTCGCGCATGATGGTCTGCGCGCGGGACGGGTCGTCCCACAGCTTGGGGTCTTCGGCGTGGGCGTTCAGTTCGTCGAGACGACGCAGCGCGTTATCCCAGTCAAAGATGCCTCCTCAGCAGCGCCAGCGATTCTCTAATCTCGCCGGCGGCCGCTTCGATCTCGGCCCGCATCGCAGTGCCTCCTCGTCAGCCAGAGTTGAACCAGTGTCTTGGCCCTTATGTAGCGGGTTGGCAGCGGCGTTGCACCCTCTTATTCCACAGGCGCTCCGGCTTCCGCGACGCTGGACCAGACCGGAACGGTAACCCGGCGGAGCACCACTCCGTCACCGGAGCGCCCGGCCAACCCACTCGGATGAAACCGTTTTCGCACCGCAAAACCACTTTCGCGGCGCGAATAAGTGGCAGCCCCCCGTGATAGCGTCACCGACGTTCGTGCCCGTCATTCGATGGGCGCGGGCTGTCGGCGCCCCCGTTTCCCCAACAACAAAAGCGTGGCCCCCCGATGAACTTCACCAGCCTGGGGTTCCTGCTGTTCATCACGGCCTTCACGGCGGGCTTCATGATGCTCGCCCGGACGCGGCTGTTCACGCCGCTGCTGCTGGTGTCCAGCTACATCTTCTACGGCTTCTGGGATTACCGCTTCTGCCTGCTGCTCGCCGGCACGACGCTGCTCGACTTCTATTGCGGCCTGCGCATCGCCGACGCGCCGAACCGGGCCACCGCCCGCATCTTCATGCAGATAAGTCTCGCCACCAATCTGGCGATCCTGTTCTTTTTCAAATACTTCAACTTCTTCATCGACAGCGCGCAGGTGGCGCTGGCCTCGCTCGGTCTCGACGTCGGGCACCGCACGCTGTCCATCATCCTGCCGGTCGGCATTTCCTTCTACACCTTCCAGAATCTCAGCTACACGCTGGACCTCTATCTCGGCCATCTGGAGAAGCCGGAGCGGTCGCTGCTGCGCTACGCGACCTTCGTCGCCTTCTTCCCGCAGCTCGTCGCCGGTCCGATCGTCCGGGCGCGCGACCTGCTGCCCCAGATCCAGAACGGCCCGCGCCACGATGTCAGCTTCGCCTTCCGCTTCGCCGGGCTGGAGAAGATCATCTGGGGCTATTTCCTCAAGCTCGGTCTGGCCGACAACGCCGCCGCCGTGGTCGACGCGCGCTTCGCCCAGCCGGAGTTCTTCAACGCGCTGAACCACGTCATCGGGCTGATCTGCTTCTCGTTGCAGATCTACGGCGACTTCGCCGGCTACTCGCTGATCGCGATCGGCTTGGCGCAGATCTTCGGCTATACGCTCTGCCAGAACTTCGCCCGCCCCTACTTCGCCATGGGCATGAAGGACTTCTGGCGGCGCTGGCACATCTCGCTGTCCACATGGTTCCGCGACTACGTTTACATCCCGATGGGTGGCGGGCGCACCCATTGGCTGCGCATCCGCAACCTGACCATTGTGATGCTGGTGTCCGGCCTGTGGCACGGCGCCGCCTGGACCTTCATCCTGTGGGGCGCCATGCACGCCACCCTGATGGCGGCGGAGGACGGCGTGCGCTGGCTGGCCAAGCGCAGCCCGCTGCGGCTGAGCGGCGCGCCGCTGATGGCCGGCAAGCTGCTGACGGTCGGGCTGGTCTTCCTCCTCATCACGCTGACCTGGCTGCCCTTCCGCGCCGACGACATGCACACGGTGCGGACCATCCTGGGCATCATCGCCGAGGGCGATTTCAGCCTGCCGCGCGGCATGCAGCAGATGAGCTATCTGGTCCGCGTCGCCCTGTTCGGCCTCGTCGTGCTGATGATCGACGCGATGATCGAGTTCGGCGCCGGACGCCGCTACGCCGGGGTCAACGTCGTGGTCCGCTCCGCCGGCTGCGCCACGCTGATCCTGATGCTCCTGCTCTTCGGCAATTTCGCCAACCGATCCTTCATCTATTTCCAGTTCTGAGGGAGCCCGAACCATGATCCGCCTTTTGGCCGCCGTCGGACTGATCCTGGGCATGGTGGTCGCCATGGACCGCGCGGTGGCGTCCTGGATGGGCGACACGCTCCTCCAGTCGTCGGACCGCTTCATGACCGTCTACCGCAACGGGCCGCCCGCCGACGTGGTGATCCTGGGCAATTCCCGCGCCGACAACCACTTCCCGGTGGAGGAGGTCCAGGCGCTGACCTGCGGCCGGGTGCTGAACCTGGGCATGGGCGGCGCCCCCACGACAGTCGGCGACCTGCTGTGGGAGGATTATCTGGACCGGCACGGCGCCCCCCGCCTGCTGCTGGTCGAGCCGACGAGCGTGGTCGACGACCCCAAGGCGCTCGCCGACCTGCCGCTGCTCGCCTACTACTCGGAGCGGGTGGACGGCTTCATCCGGCAGGTCGACGCCACCATGTGGGCCTCCAACAAGCTGTTCAACACGCTGATCTTCAACAACAACCAGACGATCCGGCTGGCCTTCGACGGGCTGCACCCGACCGGCGACCGGACGCTGAGCGGCACCATGTCGCCCTTCCTCAAGGCCCAGCTCGAAAAGGCGCCGACGGAGCGGATGGAGGGCTTCCAGCCGAACTGGGACGCGCTGGACCGCATCATCGGCACGGCGCGCGAGAAGGGCACGCGGGTCGCCGTGGTCATCACGCCCTTCTTCCCCGGCTATATCGAGAAGGTGACCAACTTCGACGCCTTCTTCGAGGACCTGAAGACCCGCCTGCCGCCCGACGTGCCGGTCATCGACACCCGCCGCGAGGTCGAGGACGAGGCCCATTTCGTGGACGCCCTGCACATCAACCAGGAGGGGGTCCGCGTGATGCTGGCGCGGATGGAGGACCGGCTGCGCCCGCTGGCCGACTGCCCCACCGACACGGCCCCCGCCGACGCCATCGCCCAGCTCCGCCCGGACACCCACACCGCCGCCCGGCCCTGAGGCTTCGCACAA
Organism: Azospirillum brasilense; assembly: GCF_007827815.1. Taxonomy (GTDB): domain Bacteria; phylum Pseudomonadota; class Alphaproteobacteria; order Azospirillales; family Azospirillaceae; genus Azospirillum; species Azospirillum brasilense_C. The sequence continues at coordinate 571,878 of NZ_VITH01000002.1, read as the reverse complement.
AGGAAAAGCCCCGCCTCCCAAACCGGGAAGCGGGGCTTTTTTCTTGCCGGGGAAACGCGGTCAGTACAGGCCGCCGGTCCCCACCGTCGCCGCCGAGGGCGGGGCCGCCGGAGCGCCCCAACCGCCCGGCTGCTGTTGGGCCGCCGGGTCGCCGCCGGGCACCCCGCCGGTCCAGCCGCCGTCCGCGCCGTGGGCCGAACCGTCCAGCACCATCTGGGGCTGGTCGGGGTTCGGCTCGGTGCCGGGGATGAAGGCCTCCCAGATCGCCTTGCGCTCGCCCGGCTGGGCGAGGCGCCCGTTTTCCGGGTTGACGCGGACAAGGCGCAGGCCGCGCGGCACGCGGAACGGCGTCGCCGGCTGGTCCTTCAGCGCCACCTCCATCACGTCCTTGAACACCGGCACCGCCGCCGAGCCGCCGGTTTCGCGGGCGCCCAGCGAGCGCGGCTGGTCGAAGCCGATATAGGTGCCGACGACGAGGTCGGGCGAGAAGCCCATGAACCACGCGTCGTGGCTGTCGTTGGTCGTGCCGGTCTTGCCGGCCAGCGGCTTGCCCAGCGACAGCAGCTTCGTCGCCGTTCCGCGCTGCACCACGCCCTCCAGCATGGAGACCATCTGGTAGACGGTGCGCGGGTCGTTCACCTGCTCCCGCGTGTCGGCGACAGCGGGAACGGTCAGCCCGTCGCTCCAGGCCACCTGGTTGCAGGCGGCGCAGGGACGCGTGTCGTGGCGGAAGATGGTCTTGCCGTTGCGGTCCTGCACCCGGTCGATGAAGGTCGGGCCGACCCGCTTGCCGCCGTTGGCCAGCATGGCGTAGGCGGTGGCGAGGCGCAACACCGTCGTCTCACCCGCGCCGAGCGACATCGGCAGGTAGGGCTGGAGGTTGTCGGTGATGCCGAAATTCTCGGCCACCGCCTTCACCTTGTCCATGCCGACGGCCTGAGCCAGACGGACGGTCATGACGTTCCGCGACTTCTCGATGCCGGCGCGCAGCGGCGTCGGGCCGTAGAACTCGTGGCTGAAGTTCTCCGGCCGCCAGATCGGCTGGCCGTGGCCGGGGTCGTACTCGAACGGCGCGTCCATCACCAGCGAGGACGGGGTGAAGCCCTGGTTCAGCGCCGTCAGATAGACGAAGGGCTTGAAGGAGGAGCCCGGCTGCCGCATCGCCTGGGTGGCGCGGTTGAAGGAACTCATGTGCGGCGAGAAGCCGCCGACCATGGCAAGCACGCGGCCGGTGTGCGGGTCGAGCGCCACCAGACCGCCCTGCACCGCCGGGACCTGCCGCAGCGCGTAGGTGCCGGCGGGCGGCTCCTTGCCCTTCTCGTCCTTGCCGGCGGCCTCGACCAGGATCAGATCGCCCAGCTTGGCGACGTCGGAGGGGCGGCGGATCTCCGGGCCGAGCCGGTTGTCGTCGCGCTGCGCCCGCGCCCAGCGCAGCTCGGCCAGCGGCACGCGGCCGCGCGAGCCGTCCGGCAGGCCGATGTCGAGCGCCGCCGCCTCGTCGTCCTTCAGCACCACCGCCAGATGCCAGCCCTCGGAGCCGGGAGGCGGCGCCATGGAGGCGAGCTTCTTCGCCCAGTTGTCGAAATTCTCCATCTTGCCGACCGGCCCGCGGTAGCCGTGGCGGCGGTCATACTGCACCAGCCCGGTGCGCAGCGCCTTGGTCGCCGCCTGCTGGAGCACCGGGTCCATCGAGGCGCGGACCGACAGGCCGCCCTCGTAGAGCGCCTGCTCGCCGTAGAGCTTGACCAGCTCGCGCCGGACCTCCTCGGCGAAATACTCCGACGTCACATACTCCTGCTCGTCGCGCTTGCGCACGACCAGGGGCTTGGACTGGGCGATCTTGGCTTCCTCGGGGGTGATGTGCCCGTCCTCGGCCATGCGCCCGATCACCCAGTTGCGCCGCGCGATGGCGGCATCGCGCTGGCGCTCCGGATGGTAGTTGCTGGGCGCCTTGGGCAGGGCCGCCAGATAGGCCGCCTCCTCGATGTCCAGCTCGTCCAGCGCCTTGTTGAAGTAGTTCAGCGCCGCCGCCGCCACGCCGTAGGAGCGGTATCCCAGGAAGATCTCGTTCAGGTACAGCTCGAGGATGCGGTCCTTGCTGAAGGCCCGCTCGATGCGGACCGCCAGGATCGCCTCCTTGATCTTGCGCGAGAAGGACACCTCGTTGGTCAGCAGCATGTTCTTGGCGACCTGCTGCGTGATCGTCGAGGCGCCCATCGGCCGGCGGTCGCGGCCGAGATTCTCCACGTTGGTCAGGATGGCGCGGGCGATACCGACCGGGTCGATGCCCTTGTGGTCGTAGAAGTTCTTGTCCTCGGCGGACAGGAAGGCGTTGGTCACGCGCTTCGGCATGGCGTCGATGGGGACGAACACGCGCTTTTCCGACGCGAACTCCGCCAGCAGGCGTCCGTCGCCCGCATGGACGCGGGTGGTCACCGGCGGTTCGTAGTTGGCGAGCTTGGTGTAGTCCGGCAGTTCGTGATCGTAATGGTCCAGCATGTAGACCAGCCCCCCCACCCCGGCCAGGGCGAGGATCACGACGGCCATCAGGGCGGACAGAATAAAGCGCATGACGGTTCCCAGACAGGCATGGCGGCGGTCCCGCCGCCTTCGTCCGGGACAGAGACCGGGAAGACGCGGAACCATCCGATGGGCGGCATCCTACACCGCGAGGGGCGGCATCCTACACCGCGAGGGGCGGCATCCTACACCGCGAGGGGCGGCATCCTACACCGCGAGGGGCGGCAGTCCGACTCCCTCGCAGCCATGTCAGGAAAATGTGACGGCCACAAGGCGCATGCAAGAAAGTGGTGACCGGAAGACGCGTATGCCCGCCCGCCTCCGCCCGCATGGCTCAAGATTGCCGGCGGTGCATGGCGCGGCATCTCTTCGCTCTGCGGATCTCAGCTCTTCTGCGCCCCGGTCAGCCATTTGAAGTAGGCGTCGATGGTGCGGACCATGCCGCGGCCCAGCTTCTCGCGGTGGGCCGACTTGCTCAGCAGGCTGACGTCCTGCGGGCTCGACAGATAGCCCATCTCGACCAGCGCGGACGGCATGTCCGGCGCGGTCAGCACGGCGAAGCCGGCCTGACGGTGCGGCTTGTTGGGGATCAGCTTGACCTCGCGGCCGAGATGCTCCAGCGCCATGTTGGCGAAGCGCTTGGAGTGGTTCATCGTGTCGCGCTGGGCGAGGTCGATCAGGATCGAGGCCACCAGATCGTTCTCGGACGACAGGTCCATGCCGGCCAGCGCGTCGGCCCGGTTCTCCTTGGCGGCCAGCATCTCCGCCTCGCGGTCGGACGCCCGATCGGACAGGGTGTAGATGGACAGGCCGCGCATGTTGGCGGAGCCGATGCTGTCGGCGTGCAGCGACAGGAACAGGTCGGCGTTGGCCTCCCGCGCGATGGCGACGCGGTCGCGCAGGCGGATGAACACGTCCTTGTCGCGGGTCAGCCGCACCCGGTAGCGGCCGCTGCCCTCCAGCTGGCGCTTCAGCTCCCGCGCCATCGCCAGCGTGATGTCCTTCTCGTAGACCCCGCCGACCCCGACCGCGCCGGGATCGACGCCGCCATGGCCGGGATCGACCACGACCATCGGCTTTTCCGGCACCGGCGCCGCCCGCGGCGGGACCGGCGGCGGCAGGGCCGCGGCGACCGGCACGATGGGGTCCCGCTTCGCCGGCGGGCGCGCCGCCTCGCGGCTCACCGACGCGGTGCTGGTGGTCGCGGCGACCGGGGCGGAGGCGGCGAACTGCGCCGGGGTGGTGCGGGCGATGTCGAGGACGAAGCGCGGCTTGAAGCCGTCGCGCGACGGGATGAGGTAGGACTCGACCACGCGCGCCGGGCCGTCGGTCTCCACCACGAGGCGGGAGGCGCCGCCGTCGCGCCCCTCGAAGCGGTAGCGGGCGACCACGCCCTTGCCCGCCATCACCGTGTTGCCGCCCGGCCAGCTCACGTCCGGCAGATCGACGACGACGCGGTAGGGCGAGCCGTGCACCGACACGGTGAAGGGCACCGAGTCGGTGAGTTCCAGAACCAGCCGCGTCTTGTCGGGATGCAGGCCGAGCCGCGCGTTCAGAACGGACACCCGCTCCTGCACCGGCGGCGGAAAGGGCAGCGCCGCGGTGGTCTGGGCCTGCGCCGGGGCGCACGGCAGGGCGACCGCCCCCAGAAGGGCGCCCAGCGCAGCGACAATCGCGAGCAATCGGGGCATCCGTTCCACCAGAAACCACAAACCGGCCCAAAATCACAAGCCGGCAGCCAGTGGTCAGCTATAGCGCAGCGAAATCAAGGCGCTCAACGGTGGTTTCCGGGGGCGTGGCGGAATTGTCGGCGAGGGTGCCGTTCATGCAACAGTGCCCTGCTTCGCCCCCATCCCGGCGGAATGCCGCCGAACCGGATGCAGTGGACCGCAACTTTCGCCGAATTCCACGTTGTGCATGGTTTCGTGCTTGTCTATGGTAGCTCTGCGACATACCGCGACCCACCAGCCCACTTTTCCGAGAGGTTTCTCTTTGGAGTGGCTGTGGGCGTCGCCCGCGGACCCCCACGGCCGAAATTTACATCATCGGGCGCGGTCCGGGGCGTGACGCTTATGGGTTGCCGGTGGATTGGGACGAAACCTCGAAGCTGGTGCCGGCCGCAAGGCCGTAACCCGGAGGCCGAAGCCCGACCCGTCCTGGCTGCTTCGTCAGCGCCGTTCGACGGGTTAGGGGCCGGTTCCGCAGGCTTCGCTCACAACGATGACGCGCCCTGGCGGCTTGTCCGTCGCGCGGGCGGCCTGGGGCGTCATGGGGATCTTGTATGGCCAAGCGCATGCTGGTGGACGCCACGCACCCGGAGGAAACCCGGGTCGCCGTGGTCAATGGAAACAGACTCGAAGACCTCGACTTCGAGATTGCCTCCCGGAAGCAACTCAAGGGCAACATCTACCTTGCCAAGGTGACCCGGGTCGAGCCCTCGCTCCAGGCGGCCTTCGTGGAATATGGCGGGAACCGCCACGGCTTCCTCGCCTTCTCGGAAATCCACCCCGACTATTACCGCATCCCGATCGCCGACCGTGAGGCCCTGCTGGCCGAGGAGCGCCGGCTTGAAGAGCAGGCCGAGGCCCGCGCCGAGGCAGCCGCCGACGGCGCGGTGATGGCCGAGCCGATCCGCCCGGATGTGGTGGTCGAGGAAAACTCCCCGATGCCCGGCTCCTACGCCGACGGCGACGGGTTCGAGGGCGACATCCCGGCCTTCGCCACGGACGCCGGCTCGGATGGCGGTTCGGACGAGGCCGCGGATTCGGACGAGGCTCCGGAAGGCGCCGCTCCGGCCGAGAGCCCTGACGTCATCGGCGGGGACGAGGTCGAGGAGGCCCACCGCCGCCGCGCCCGCCCGCTGCGCAGCTACAAGATCCAGGAAGTCATCAAGCGCCGGCAGGTCATGCTGGTCCAGGTGACCAAGGAGGAGCGCGGCAACAAGGGCGCGGCGCTGACCACCTACCTGTCGCTGCCGGGCCGCTACTGCGTGCTGATGCCCAACACGGGACGCGGCGGCGGGATTTCCCGCAAGATCACCAATCCCGCCGACCGCAAGCGCCTGAAGGAGATCCTGTCCGATCTCGACATTCCGGAAGGCATGGCGGTCATCCTGCGCACCGCGGGGCTCGAGCGCTCCAAGCAGGAAATCAAGCGCGACCTCGAATATCTGCTGCGCCTGTGGGACGACATCCGCGTCCAGACGCTGAAGTCCTCCGCGCCGTGCCTCATCTATGAGGAGGCGAACCTCATCAAGCGCTCGATCCGCGATCTCTACACCGACGACATCGACGAGATCTGGGTGGAGGGCAGCGCCGGCTTCAACACCGCGCGCGACTTCATGCGCATGATGATGCCGAGCCACAGCAAGCGCGTCATGCAGTACCAGGACGACACGATCCCGCTGTTCCACCGCTATCAGGTGGAAACGCAGATCGACGCGATCCACAGCCCGGTCGTGCAGCTCCGCTCCGGCGGCTACATCGTCATCAACCCGACCGAGGCGCTGGTTTCCATCGACGTCAACTCGGGCAAGTCGACGCGCGAGCGCAACATCGAGGAAACGGCCTACAAGACCAACCTCGAAGCCGCCGACGAGGTGGCGCGCCAGCTCCGCCTGCGCGACCTCGCGGGCCTCATCGTGATCGATTTCATCGACATGGAGGAGCCACGCAACAACGCCGCGGTGGAGCGCCGCCTGAAGGAGGCGATGAAGAACGACCGGGCGCGCATCCAGCTCGGCCGCATCTCCGCCTTCGGCCTGCTGGAGCTGTCGCGCCAGCGCCTGCGCCCGTCGCTGCTGGAGACCAACTTCGAGCGCTGCCCGCACTGCTCCGGCACCGGCGTCATCCGCTCGGTGGAGTCCGCCTCGCTGCACGTTCTGCGCGCCATCGAGGAGGAGGGCATCCGCAAGCGGTCGTCGGAGATCACCGTCTTCGTGCCGACCCGCATCGCGCTCTACATCCTCAACCAGAAGCGCGGCGAGCTGACCAAGATCGAGGACCGCTACCGGTTCCGCGTCATGGTCCAAGCCGACGACACGCTGATCGCGCCGGACCTGCGGCTTGAGCGCGTGAAGGCCCGCACGCCGGAGGACGACGTGCCCCTGGTCAGCGCCGAGCGCGTCCTGGCCGAGACCGACCGCATCCTGGCCGCCGAGGCCGAGGAAGCCGAGGAGGAGGCGACCGTCGTCGAGGCCGCCGAGGTCGCCGGGGCCGAGGTGACGGAGCGCGCCGACGCCGCCGGGGAGAGCGAGGGCGACCGCCGCCGCCGCCGCCGCCGCCGCCGTGGCCGCGGGCGTGACCGCGAGGACGGCCGCGCGCCGTTCGGCGAGTCCGCCGAAGCGTCCGAAGGCGACGAGGGTGACGCCGAGGCCGATGCTGCCGACGCCGACGAGACGGCGGTCGACGAGGAGGCGATCGAGCGCGCCCAGATCGAGGCTCCGGAGTTCGTCATCAGCGACGTCGATGTCGGCCCCGCCCACATCGAGGATGACGAGGACGAGGACGCCGATCTGGCCGCCTCCGAGGCGGACGACGGTGCCGACGCGTTCGAGCCGAACGGCGATGGCGAGGGCAACGGAGAGCGCAAGAAGCGCCGCCGCGGCAAGCGCGGTGGTCGCCGGCGGTCCCGCCAGCGCGAGGGCCTGGAGGCCGGCGAGGGCATGCCCTCCGACGGCACCGAGGGCGAGGCGGACGCCGAGTCCTTCCCGACCGCCGTCGAGGCCGGCCGCGCCGTCAACCCGCCGGAACTGCCGGCGGACATGGAGCCGGTCGAGTTCGACTGGGTCCTGACCAGCGCGGTGGCCGAGGAGAAGGTCGCCGAGGACGTTCCGGAAACCACGGTGGACACCGCCGAGGACGCCACCCCGGTGGCCGAGGAGGCTCCGGCCCGCAAGCCGCGCCGTGGCCGCGCCAAGGCGACCGCCGCCGAGGCCGCCGAAGCGGTGACGGCAAAGCCGGACGCGGCCCCCGCCAAGCCGAAGCGCGCCGCGAAGGGCGCCAAGGCCGCCGCGAAGGTTGCCGCTCCGGAGGAAGCCGCTCCGCCGCCGGCCAAGCCGTCGCGCAGCCGCAAGGCGAAGTCCGTGGCCGCCGAGGCGGCGCCCGCTCCGGCCCCGGTTGCGGCTCCGGTCGCCGAGGAGCCGAAGAAGCGTCCGGCGCGCAAGCGCAAGGCCGCAGCGGACGCTCCCGCCGAGGCCGCGCCCGCTCCGGTCCCGGTTGCGGCCCCGGTCGTCGAGGAACCGAAGAAGCGCCCGGCGCGCAAGCGCAAGACCGCGGCGGACGCTCCCGCCGAGGCCGCGCCCGCTCCGGCGGTCAGCGAGGCGACCACCGCCCCGGCCGAAGAGCCGGCCAGCGCGACCCCCGCTCCGGAGGCCAAGCCGCGCCGGGGCTGGTGGAACCGCTAAGCGCGCGCTTCATCGCCGTAAAGACTGGAAAAGGCGCCTCGCGGCGCCTTTTCCTTTTCCTGAGAACCGCGAAGGGTCCCGACCATGAGCAAGGCCTTCACCCGGGAGAACGACTCCGCCGGCGACGACGACGAGGCCGACGATCCCAAACCCTTGCCCAAGGGCGTGAAGAACTACATGACGCCCGAAGGCTTCCAGCGCATGCAGGAGGAACTGCGCTCGCTGCTGCGCGTCGAGCGCCCGAAGGTGGTCGAGGTGGTGTCCTGGGCGGCCGGCAACGGCGACCGCTCGGAAAACGGCGACTACATCTACGGGAAAAAGCGCCTGCGCGAGATCGACCGGCGCATCCGCTTCCTGACCAAGCGCCTGGAATCGGCGGAGGTGGTCGACCCCACCCTTCAGAAGAACCGCGACCGCGTCTTCTTCGGCGCCGCCGTCACCTACGCGCGGGAGGACGGGACGGAGAACACCATCACCATCGTCGGCGCCGACGAGGTGGACATGGACCGCGCCCGTGTGAGCTGGATTTCGCCCATTGCCCGCGCCCTGCTGAAGGCACAGGAGGGCGACGTGGTCGACCTGCGCACCCCCGCCGGGCTTGAGCAGATCGAGGTCGTCGCCATCCGCTATCCGGGCGACGCGGCGTAAGGAAGGCTGGGGCTACAGAAGCCCCAGTTCCTCCAGTTCGGCGCGCAGGCCGGCGGCGCCGGAGAAACGGTGCGCCGTCATGCCGATGGTGCGGGCGGCCTCGACGTTGGCCGGGCTGTCGTCGATGAAACAACAATCCGCAGCTCGCAGACCGTAGCGGTCCAGCAGGAGCTGGAAGATCGCCGGATCCGGCTTCACCAGCCTCTCGTCGCCGGACACGATGATCCCGTCGAAGACGTTCAGGAAATCGAAGCGCTTGCGGGTCAGTGCCAGCTTCTCCGACGAGAAGTTGGTGATGGAGTAGAGCGGCGTCCCGCGCTGCTTCAGCTCCATCAGGATCTCCGGCGTCCCGGCCATGGGGCCGGGCACCATCTCCTCCCACCGCTCGTGGTAGGCGCGGATCAATTCCCGGCAGTCGGGGAACTCGGCGGCCAGCGTGGCGACCGCCTCGTCCCACGGGCGGCCACGGTCCTGCTCCAGGTTCCAGGCGGGGGTGCAGACGGTGTCGAGGAAGTCCTCCATCAGGTCCTCGTACCCGTCGAACAGTTCGCGGTAGAGATGCCGCGGGTCCCATTCGATGAGCACCTGCCCAATGTCGAAGACGACGGTGGTCGGCTTGGTCATCGTCAATTCCCGTCCCGGCCTCAGCCCTTGCGGGCCGCGGCGACGAGGTCCTTCATCTGGTCCAGCTTGATCGCGCCGGGGACCAGCTCGTCGCCGATGACGAAGGCCGGGGTGCCGCGGATGCCCAGCTCCTCGGCCAGCGCCTGGTTGGCGGCGATGACCTTCAGCACCTCGGGGCTGTTCATGTCCTTCTTCAGCTTATCGGTGTCCAGCCCGACCGACTTGGCCAGCCGCTGGATCACGTCGTCGTCGAGCTGGCCGCGATGGGCCATCAGGGCGTTGTGGAATTCCAGATACTTGCCCTGCCCGCGCGACGCCAAGGCCGCCTTGGCCGCGGTCAGCGAGGCCGGGCTGAGGATCGGGAACTCCTTGAAGACGAAGCGCAGCTTGCCGTCGTCCTTGATCAGGCGCTCGGTGTCGGCCTGCACGGCCTTGCAGTAGCCGCACTGGTAGTCGAAGAACTCGACCACCGTCACGTCGCCCTTCGGGTTGCCGGCGACCGGATCGGCGGGGTTCTGGAACAGCGCCGCCTTGTTTTCGGCCAGCGCCGTCTTGGCCTTCTGCTCCTCGGCCATCTTCTGGCGCTTCTGGAGCGAGTCCACAGCCTCCAGGATGATCTCCGGGTTCTTCAGGATGTAGTCGCGCACGACCTCCTCGACGGCCTTGCGCTGCGCGTCGTCCATCGGGCTCTGCGCCTGGAGGGCGGGGGCCAGCAGCCCCGTCGGAAGGGCCAGCGCGGCGGCGAGCGCCAGGGCGGCGGGGCGGAAGCGGGTCATGTCGAACTCTCTCGTGGGGAGCCAAAACGGCGCGAATCGGGGCGATACTGTGAACCGGGATGGCGGGGTCAGGCAAGACGGCTGTGCGCCACCCGAAGGGAGGAAACTCACTTGCCGCCCGCCTGCCCGCGGATGTCCTGGGCACGCAGCCAGCCGGGAGAGCCGGCGGGCAGCAGCTTCTCCGCCCGCTCCGCCTGGAAGCGGGCCATCGGCTTGTCGCCGCGGGCGAAGGCCTCCTCGGCGGTGGCGTAGGCGACCATGCCGGCGTTGCCCTTCATGCTCCAGGCCTGGGCCGTCAGCCGCCACAGGAAGGCGGACTGGGCCTGCGTCTTGGACGCCAACTGAAGGTTGCGCAACGCCTCGTCGGCCAGCCGGCTGTCGTTCTGTTCCATCAGGGAGTGGGCCAGCGAGACGCGGATGCTGCCGGCGTCCGGCTCCAGCTCGATCGCCTTGCGGTAGGGGGCGGCGGCGTCCACCGCCCGCCCATTCTGCAGCATCAGGTCGCCCTTCATCTCGTAGAGGAAGGCGTTCTTCGGTTCCTGCGCGATCAGACCGTCGACCAGCGGCAGGGCCTGCCGGATCTCGCCGCGCCGGAAATAGGCGTAGGCCCGGCCGTAGCGCGCCACGAAGGACGGATCGTCCGCCTTGTAGCGGCGCAGCGCCCCGTTGGGGTCGAGATAGGCGTAGAGCTTGGCCTGGATGCGGTGGAACTCCTCGTTCCATTGCGCCGGCACTGGCTTCCTGCCCACGCGCGACCGCTCCACGAAATTGCGCACCGTCTCGATGCGCTCGCGGGTCAGCGGGTGGGTGCGGCGGTAGCCGGCGTCGCGGTCGACCAGCAGCGGGTCGTCGGCGGCGCCCAGCTTCTCCAGGAAAGTGACCAGCCCCTCCGCCGAGATGCCGGACTGCTCCATGTAGGACAGGCCCGCCTGGTCGGCCGAGGACTCCTGGCTGCGCGAGAAGGACAGGAAGTTGCGCTCCGCCAGATGCTGGCCCAGCATGACGCCCGCCGCACCGGCCCCGGCGTTGCCCGCGGCGATGCCGCCGACGATGCCGATGCCCATGCCGATCAGCGAGGACAGGAAGGCGTTCTCCATCGCCTCCGACCCGCGGACCAGATGGCCGCCGGCGATGTGGCCGGTCTCGTGGGCGATCACCCCGATGAGCTGCCCGGCGTCCTCCAGCCCCAGCAGCAGGCCGGTGTGCAGGAAGATGTTCTGCCCGCCGGCGACGAAGGCGTTCATCGTGTTGTCGTTGACCAGAACGATGTTCACGGCGTCCGGATCGATGCCGGCGGCCTGGAAGATTGGCCGCGCCATGTCGCGGATGATATGTTCCGTCTCGGCGTCGCTCAGGAATTGCATCTCCTGGCGCCGCTGCGCGCCCGCGGGCGGCGACCACGACAGAACCATCACGGCAAACATGGCGATGACCGAAACCAGCCTGCTGGGCTTGCGCACCGTTACTTCCTCCGCACACCGGGGCACCGGGCAGCCGGTCAAGATGCCGGTCCGGGCGCCCCATTCCACCCGCCGAATCTGGCAAGGGTTGGGCACGATTGCCATAGCCGCATCGCTGGTCGGGGGATGCGTCAACACGAAATACCGCACGGGCGCCCCGGCCCAGAGCTTCGTCGCGGCCGACGAGCCACGCGCGGCGGAGATCGGGCGCGACATCATCGCCCTGGGTGGCAAGGCCGGCGACGCCGCCACCGCCATGGCGATGGCGATGGCCGTCACCCTGCCCTCGCGCGTCGGAATGACCGGCGGCGGCGTCTGCGTGGTGTTCGACGCGGCGAAGAAGGAAACCCGCACGCTCGACTTCCTGCCCCGGCCCGCTGGCGCCGGCGGCGGCGCCCTGCCCGGCTTCCTGCGCGGCGTCTACGCGCTCCAGGCCTCCACCGGGGCGATGCGCTGGGAGCAGGCGGTGGTCCCGGCCGAGCAGCTCGCCCGCTCGACCCCGGTCAGCCGGGCTCTGGCGCGCGACCTCGCCGACTCCGCGTCCCGCCTGTCCGCCGACCCGGAGGCCCGCCGGGTCTTCCTGCCGACCGGCGCGCCGCTGGCCGAGGGCGCGGCGCTGAGCCAGCCGGAGCTGGCCGCCACTCTGTCGCAGGTGCGGCGCAGCGGCATCGCCGCGATGTACGGCGGGCCGCTGGGCGGTGCGGTGGCGCAGACCGCCGCCATCGATCCCGCCGCGGTCCGCGGCTTCCAGCCGCGCTGGACCGGCACCGCGGCGATCCCGCTGGGCATCGTGTCGATGCATTTCGCCCAGTTGCCCGAGACCAACAACGGCAACACCCTGACCGCCGCCTGGAACGCCGCCGCCAACCTGCCCTCAGACCAGCGCGCCGCCCGCGTCGCCCAGGCGCTGGGCGCCACCGGCAGCGGCGCCTCAGCACCCGGCGCCGGCCTCGTGGTGATCGACCATGAGGAAAACGGGGTCGCCTGCTCCTTCACCATGGGGGCGCCCTTCGGCAACGGCCGCATGGTGCCGGGCACCGGCCTGCTGGCCGCCCGCGGGGTGGACGGTGCCGGCTTCGGGGCGCCCGGCCTGCTCACCAACGCCATCGTCGGCCGCACCCAATTCGCCGGGGCGGCCAGCGCCGCCGGCAACGATGGCCCCGCCGCCGCGTCCGCCGCTCTGCTGACCGCCGCCCTGCCCGCCGCGCTCGACAAGGAGCCGGGCGCCGCCATCCGCGTCAGCCGCGCCGCGACCGGGCCGGGCCGGGCCACCTTCGTCACCTGCCAGACCTCGATGGAGAGTGGCTGGAAGGAATGCCAGATCGCCGCCGACCCGCGCGCCCACGCCCTGGGCATCCTGGTCGAAACCGAGCGTTGATGTTCAAAAGTCTGGAATCATGAACAAAGCACCCAAAGTCTCCAAACGGGGCGCCATCCCGCCCTTCTTCGTCATGGAAGTGATGCGCGCCGCCGCCGAGCGCGAAGCCGCCGGCCTTGAGGTCCTGCACATGGAGGTCGGGCAGCCCTCGACCGGCGCGCCGAAGGGCGTGCTGGAGGCCGCCCACCGCATGCTCGACGCCGACGTGCTGGGCTACACCGGGGCGCTGGGCATCCCGGCGCTGCGCGCCGCCATCGCCGGCTGGTACCGCGACCGTTACGGGATCGACGTTCCGGAGCGGCGCGTGGTGGTCACCACCGGCTCCTCGGGCGCCTTCCAGCTCGGCTTCCTGGCGGCCTTCGATCCGGGCGACCGGGTGGCCATGGCCTCGCCCAGCTACCCGGCCTACCGCCACACCCTGACCGCCATCGGGGTCGAGCCGGTGGAACTGCCGACCGGGCCGGAGCACCGCTTCCAGCCGACCATCGAGCTTCTGGAACAGCTCGACCCGCCCATCCAGGGGTTGATCGTCGCCAGCCCGGCCAACCCGACCGGCACGATGCTGAGCCGCGAGGAGCTGACCGCGCTTGCCGCCTGGTGCGACGCCAAGGGCGTGCGCCTTGTCTCCGACGAGATCTACCACGGCCTGACCTACGGGCCGGAGGCCGTCACCGCCGCCGAGGTCAGCGAGAGCGCGCTGGTGGTGAACAGCTTCTCCAAATACTTCTCGATGACCGGCTGGCGACTCGGCTGGATGATCGTTCCGGACGACCTGATCCGCTCGGTCGAATGCCTCGCCCAGAACCTATTCATCTCGGCCCCCAGCCTGTCGCAGGCCGCCGCGGTCGCCGCCTTCAGCTGCACGGAAGAGCTGGACGGCCACGTCGCCCGCTACGCCCGCAACCGCGAGCTTCTGCTGAGGGAGCTGCCGAAGGCCGGCTTCGACAAGCTGGCTCCGGCCGACGGCGCCTTCTACATCTACGCCGACGTGACGGAGATGACCGACGACAGCGAGGCCTTCTGCAAGCGCATCCTGGCCGAGACGGGCATCGCCTGCACCCCCGGCGTCGACTTCGACCCGGCCCGCGGCCTCCGCTTCGTGCGCTTCAGCTTCGCCGGCTCGGAGGAGACCATCGCCGAGGCGGCACGGCGGCTGATCGCGTGGCGCTCCTGAGATCGCGGAACGCACGGGGCCCGCTGCCGTCCTGGCCGGGCCCCACCCGACCGCCCTTCCCCTTCACACCGGCTCTCTGAGCAACGTCCTTCGGGTGTTCAAGGGGTGCGACAAACGCCGACCGGCCGATCCAGAAGCATCGTGGCGCGTGCGTTTCCCATCCCGGAACGAACATCGTGCAACGACGGGACGAAGGATCAGCCATGTCGGACAAGCTCAATCAATCGACCTCGAAGACCCAGGGCGACAGCAAGTCCACCAACCAGCAGCTCAGCAACCAGCTTTCCTCGGAGTTCCTCCGTCAGATGGAGCTCGACCGCGAATGGTCGCATGGCGACGAGCTGAACAACGCCGGTTCGCCCGTGCTCGAGGCGGCCATCAAGGCCGGCGTGAACGTCGTCCTGGAAAAAATCAAAGAGGCGACAAAGAAGTAAGAGACGCGGCCGAGGAAACTGCCAAGCGGCTTTCTTGACAGCGTCGTGGAGGCCGGGCGTGAACCAACACGTCCGGTCTCCACCCCATCGGCCTCAGTAGGCGTACTCTTTGAACACCGGGTCCACACTGCCGCCCCAGGGGCCGTTGAACTTCGCCAGAAGCTCGTCGGCGGGCGTCTGGCCGGACTCGGCGATGTCGAGCAGCGTGTTCAGGAAATGCGCCTCGTCGTCGCCCCAGTTGTCGTTGCGGGCGCGGCGGGACAGGCCGCCGCGGGCGATCTCCAGAACCTCCAGAGCGACCTCCCGCACCGTGCGACCGCGGAAGGGCGTGCGCAGGGCGTGGCGCGGCACCTCGGCGCGCAGGTGGGCGCGCTCCTCCGTCGTCCAGTCCTTCACCAGATCCCAGGCGGCGTCCAGCGCCTGGCCGTCGTAGAGCAGCCCGACCCACAGGGCCGGCAGGGCGCACAGGCGGCGCCACGGGCCGCCGTCGGCGCCGCGCATCTCCAGATACTTCTTCAGACGCACCTCGGGGAAGGAGGTGGTCATGTGGTCGGCCCAGTCGGTGATCAGCGGCACCTCGCCCGGCAGCGCCGGCAGCCGACCCTGCATGAAGTCGCGGAAGGACTGGCCGGAGGCGTCGATGTACGTGCCGTCGCGATAGACGAAGTACATCGGCACGTCGAGCAGGTAGTCCACGTACCGCTCGAACCCGAAGCCGTCCTCGAACACGAAGGGCAGGTCGCCGGTGCGGTCGGGGTCGGTGTCGGTCCAGATGTGGCTGCGGAAGCTCTGGAAGCCGTTCGGCCTGCCCTCGGTGAAGGGCGAGTTGGCGAACAGCGCCGTGGCGATGGGCTGAAGCGCCAGGCTGACCCGGAACTTCTTCACCATGTCGGCTTCCGACGCGAAGTCCAGGTTCACCTGCACGGTGCAGGTGCGCATCATCATGTCCAGGCCGAGAGTGCCGCGCTTGGGCATGTAGTCGCCCATGATCTTGTAGCGGCCCTTGGGCATCCAGGGGATCTCGTCGCGCCGCCATTTCGGCTGGAAGCCGAGGCCCATCATGGCGATGCCCAGTTCGCCCCCGATCTCCTTCACCTGATCGAGGTGGCGGTGCACCTCGGCGCAGGTCTGATGCAGGGTCTCCAGCGGGGCGCCGGACAGTTCCACCTGCCCGCCCGGCTCCAGCGTGATGTTCGCCATGCCCTGGGTCAGGGCGATCAGATTGCCCTTCTCCTCCACCGGGTCCCAGCCGAAACGCTGCAGGCGGGTCAGCAGTTCGCCGATCCCGTCCGGCCCCTCGTAGGGCAGCGGCCGGTGGTCGGAGACGCGGTAGGCGAATTTCTCGTGTTCGGTCCCGATGCGCCACTGGTCGGCGGGCTTGTTGCCGGATTCCAGATAGGCCGCCAGTTGGCGGCGGTCGGTGATCGGTTCACCACGCGTCTGCGGAGGTGCGGACATGGAAGCTCCCGCTTTCAAAAAGTCTGAATTGGCCAACGAGTCAAACGGCCCGCCTCGGAACAGCGGCGCGTCGAGCGGCCCTTACTCCCCGACGGTGGGGTCGGCCGGCGCGCGGAAGGGCGGTCGGGTGTCGCCGCCATCCGCCGTCCAGTCCCCCGCAAGGGCCTGCCAGCAGGCGAGCGCCGCGACCACCGCCGTGTCGGCCCGGAGAATGCGGGGCCCCAGGCCAACGGGAACAACAAAGGGGAGTTTGCAAATTTCGTCAAGTTCGGACTGCGCAAAGCCGCCCTCCGGCCCGATCAGGAAGGCGGCGGGGCCGCGCGGGCGGTCGCGGACGGCCTCCGCGATGGGGCGTACGTTCCCGGCTTCGGCGCACAGGTACAGCGTACGTTCCACCGGCCAGCCGGCCAGCGCCTTGTCCAGCGGCAGCGGGTCGGCCATCTCCGGCACGGTCAGCCGCTCCGACTGCTCGGCGGCCTCGATGGCGTTGGCGCGCAGCCGGTCGGTGTTGACGCGGTTGGGGTCGGTGCGGCGGGTGAAGACCGGCCACAGGCGCGACACGCCCAGTTCGCTGGCCTTCTCCGCAACGAAATCGATGCGCCCGCGCTTGATCGGGGCGAACAGCAGCCAGAGGTCCGGCCCGGCCGCCTGGAGACGCCGCTGCACCGTCACGGTGAGCGAGCACCAGCCCTTCCCGAAACCGTCGATGGCGGCCAGCCATTCGCCGTCGCGCCCGTTGAAGACGGCCACGACGTCGCCCTTGTCGAGGCGCAGGACATGACGCAGGAAATGCGCCCGCTCGGGGTCGAGCCCCACCGCCTGCCCCTCGCCGAGGGGGCTGTCCACATAGAGGCGGGTCTTCGGTTGGTTTGCCATGGCGCGAGGTCTCCGGTCTGCGGCGCCGACTATAGCGATAACGCTCCGGGGCGGAAACGGCCCAGCCTTGCGGGGACCCACCCCCGCCGCTACCTTGCCCCCGGCTTCCTCCACTTCTTTTCCCGAGTCCGCCATGACCAGCCCCGCCTCCCCCGCTCCCGGCGAGTTCACCGACATCCGGCGCGGCGACTGGATCGACCGCTTCGCCCCGGCGGCGGTCCGGCCCTATCTGCGGCTGGCGCGGCTGGACCGGCCCATCGGCACGTGGCTTTTGCTGTTTCCCGGCTGGTGGAGCATCGCGCTGGCCGGTGCCGGACCGCTGCCCGACCTCTGGCTGATGGCTTTGTTCGCGGTCGGCGCCGTGGTGATGCGCGGGGCCGGCTGCACGGTGAACGACATCCTCGACCGCGACTTCGACGCGATGGTGGAGCGCACGCGGACCCGGCCGATCCCCTCCGGGCAGGTGTCGGTGAAGCAGGCACTGGCCTTCCTCGCCGTCCAGCTCCTGATCGGGCTGGCGGTGCTGGTGCAATTCAACCCGCTCACCATCGGGCTGGGCGTGCTGTCGCTGGTGCTGGTCTTCACCTACCCCCTGATGAAGCGCATCACTTGGTGGCCGCAGGCCTTCCTGGGGCTGACCTTCAACTGGGGCGCCCTGATGGGCTGGACCGCGGTGCGCGGCGAGCTGGAATGGCCGGCGCTGGCGCTGTACGCCGCGGGCATCGTCTGGACGCTGGGCTACGACACCATCTACGCCCACCAGGACAAGGAGGACGACGCGCGAATCGGCGTGAAGTCCACCGCCCTGCGGCTGGGCGACCAGAGCAAGATCTGGATCTACGGCTTCTACACGCTGACCTTCGTGGGGATCGGCATCGCCGGGCGTCTGGCCGGCCTGGGCGGGCTGTTCCTGCCGCTGCTCTCGCTGGCCGCGCTGCAGCTGTCCTGGCAGGTGGCGACCTGGAACCCCGACGATCAGACGGACTGCCTGACGAAGTTCAAGTCGAACCGCTGGTTCGGCTGGCTGGTGCTGGCGGCCTTCCTGGCCGGGAAACTCTGAGGCGGGGGAGACGTTAACGCGTCAGTTCGGCGACGGTGCTGTCGACGGAACCCGGCTTGCGCGGCGGCAGGACCGCGCGGATGCCGTCGATGGAGGCCACCATCTCGACGCCCTTCTGCTCGGCCGGCTGGGTCGGCTTACGGGCCGGCAGCACGGCGGTCACCACCGGCTGAGCCATCTTGGCGGCCGTGCCCTTGCCGGAGAGGGAGAGCGACGCGGTCAGAACCTGCGGCTTGCGGCCCGGAACGGCAACGGCGCGGCCCTTGAGGGAGGCTTCCATCAGGCGCGGCCCGGCGGCGGGCTTGGGCGCGGCGCGGCCCTGCGGGGCGACGGCGAAGGTGCTGCCGATGCCGGCGCCGCGGGAGTCGGCCTGACGGATTTCCGCCTCCTCGCCGTCGGGCAGGATGAAGCCGTAGGTCGTGTAGACACGCAGGCCGAGCTGGTCCGACGGCTCGTGCCAGACGCGGACGGCCGTCCAGTCGTTGCGCGGCGACACGTCGACCACGCGCATGTTGCGGCGCAGGCCGCGGCCGTCGAGCCAGGAGTGATCGACCTCGATGGTGCGGCGGTCGATGATGTGGCTGACCAGGGAGACGTGGCCGCGGCCGAGCCGCTGCGACCGCTTGAAGACGAGGACGGAGCCGAGCGCCGGGCGCTTGTCGCGCTCATATTGCTCGGCGGCGGTGCTCCACCACGTCCAGGCATCGCCCCGGATCTCGAAATCCGATATGGAACGCAGCGTGCGGACGCAATCGCCGTCCTGGGCCTGGGCTTTGGATATGGTGAACGGGCTGAGAGCGATGAACGCCGCGAACGATGCGCAGAGTGCAATCCCTTTCGACCTCATATCAGCCCCATGCCCTTTGTTTTTCTCCTTTCGAACGGGTAACACGGGACAGCAGGTGTGTCTACTCCGTTTGAATTATGTAACCAAAACCGGTTGTGGATAGATCATCCACGCCCGCGCAGCCCCCGCCGGGAGTCCAGTTATGAACAACTTTTCTCAAATCGACTTCATCCGTTCCAACACGGTCGTAACACGGACTCCTTTGCTGCCTGAGATCGCCCTGCATCTGGCGACGGAAATCACGCCGCTGTGGGAAGCTACCGAGGATTCTTTGAAAGAGTCCAATGTACCGCCGCCCTATTGGGCCTTTGCTTGGCCGGGCGGTCAGGCGGTGGCGCGGCTCGTCCTCGACCGGCCGGAGCTGGTGGCGGGCAAGTCGGTGCTGGATTTCGCCGCCGGCACCGGGCTGGTCGGCATCGCCGCGAAGATGGCCGGGGCGGCCCGCGTGCAGTCCTGCGACATCGACCGCTTCGCCCTGTCCGCCATCGCCCTGAACGCCGAGTCCAACGGGGTCGACGTGAAGGCGGTCAGCGCCGATCTGGTGGACCGCCCCCTGCCCGGCATCGACGTCGTTCTGGCCGGCGACGTCTGCTACGAGAAGCCGATGGCCGACCGGGTGACCGCTTGGCTGCGCGCAATCGCCGCAACCGGCACGCTGGTCCTGCTGGGCGATCCGGGCCGCGCCTATGTCCCGCTCAGCGGAATCGAGCGGGTCGCGCAGTACAGCGTTCCGACCTCCCTGGAGTTGGAGGACCGCGAGATGCGCGAAACGGTGATCTGGCGGCTGCTGCCGGAGGCCTGACGCATGACCGTCACCGCGACCGCGCCGCGCAAGGGCGCAACCCGGATGGCCGACATCCCGCCGGAGGTGCTCGCCGACCTGAACGCCGGCCGGCGCGAGACCGCCACGCTGGCCGAGTCGCTGGCCATCGACTTCGCCGCCCTGCTCATCGCCGCCGTGCCGGAGGCCGCGGGCGCCGTGTCCTTCAACCCGAAGGAGGGCGTGACCCGCCGCATGGCGGCGGCGGGGAGCGCGGCCGTCGAGTGCCTGGGCATCGGGGCCGTGGAGCGGCTGGCCACCCACCCCTCCGACACGGTGCGCGGCTGGGCCTGCTACGCGCTGGCGGCGGCCCCCGGCCTGACTCTGGCGGAGCGGCTGGAGCGCGTCCGCCCGCTCGCCGACGACCCGCATTTCGGCGTGCGCGAATGGGCGTGGCTGGCCCTGCGCCCCCACATCGCCGCCGCCATCGACGAGGCGCTGGCCCTCCTCACGCCGTGGACCGCCGAACCGTCGGAGCGGCTGCGCCGCTTCGCCAGCGAGGCCACCCGCCCGCGCGGCGTCTGGTGCGCCCACATCGGCGCGCTGAAGACCGACCCGGCGCGCGGGTTGCCGGTGCTCGACCCGCTGCGGGCGGACGACGCGCGCTACGTCCAGGATTCGGTCGCCAACTGGCTGAACGACGCGGCCAAGAGCCAGCCCGGCTGGGTGCAGGCGCTGTGCGCCCGCTGGGAAACGGACAGCCCCGACCCGGACGCCACCCGCCGCATCGTCCGCCGCGCCCTGCGCCGTGTGAAGGAACCCGCGTGAGGCGGCACCTCCCCCCTTGACGCGGCGCCCTCCAGGCCGATGCTAGGCGCCCTCTCCCGATCCGCCCCCATCGCATCCGAACGGACCCTCGACCATGCCCTACACCTCGTTGCGCGACTTCATCGACCGGCTGGAGAAGGCCGGGCGGCTGGTGGTGGTCCGGGAGCCGGTGTCCACGGCGCTGGAGATGACCGAGATCCAGACCCGCCTGCTCGCCGAAGGCGGCCCGGCGGTGCTGTTCGAGAACGTCATCAAGGCCGACGGCACCCGCTCGGAAATGCCGGTGCTGGTCAACCTGTTCGGCACGGTGGAGCGCGTCGCCTGGGGCATGGACCGTGAGCCGCACGAGCTGCGCGGCGTCGGCGAGACGCTGGCCTTCCTGAAGCAGCCGGAGCCGCCGGGCGGCTTCCGCGAGGCGATGGAGCTGATCCCGCTCGCCAAGACCGTGCTGTCGATGAAGCCGAAGACGGTCGGCTCCGCCCCCTGCCAGGAGGTGGTGCTGACCGGCGACCAGATCGACCTCGGCCGCCTGCCGGTGCAGAGCTGCTGGCCGGGCGAGCCGGCCCCCCTCATCACTTGGCCGCTGGTCGTCACCAAGGGGCCTACGGGTAAGCGCGAGGACGACTTCAACCTCGGCATCTACCGGATGCAGGTGCTGGGGAAGAACAAGACGATCATGCGCTGGCTGAAGCACCGCGGCGGCGCGCAGCACCATCACCGCTGGCAGGCCAGCGGAAAGCGCGAGCCGCTGCCCTGCGCGGTGGTCCTCGGCGCCGATCCCGGCACCATCCTGGCCGCCGTCACGCCGGTGCCGGACACGCTGTCGGAATACCAGTTCGCCGGGCTGCTGCGCGGCAAGAAGGTCGAGCTGGTGGATTGCAAGACCGTGCCGCTGAAGGTGCCCGCCCAGGCCGAGATCATCCTGGAAGGCCATGTCAGCCTGGACGAATACGCCGACGAGGGGCCCTACGGCGACCACACCGGCTATTACAACTCGGTCGAGCCCTTCCCGGTCTTCACCGTCACGGCGATGACCATGCGGCGCAACCCGATCTACCTCTCCACCTTCACCGGCCGCCCGCCCGACGAACCGTCGGTGCTGGGCGAGGCGCTGAACGAGGTCTTCATCCCCCTGCTGACCCAGCAATTCCCGGAAATCGTGGATTTCTGGCTGCCGCCCGAGGGCTGCTCCTACCGGATCGCCGTGGTCAGCATGAAGAAGGCCTATCCCGGCCACGCCAAGCGCGTGATGATGGGCGTCTGGTCCTTCCTGCGCCAGTTCATGTACACGAAATGGGTGATCGTCGTGGACGACGACATCGACGCGCGGAACTGGAAGGACGTGATGTGGGCGATGAGCACCCGCATGGACCCCGCCCGCGACATCACCGTGATCGAGGGCACCCCCATCGACTATCTGGACTTCGCCAGCCCCGAGTCGGGCCTGGGCGGCAAGGTCGGCCTGGACGCCACCAACAAGTGGCCGCCGGAGACCAAGCGCGAATGGGGCCAGAAGATCCGCATGGACCAGGGCGTGGTCGACGAGGTGTCGCGCAAATGGGCGTCCTACGGTCTTCCGGGCAGCGGGACCCCGATCTGGAAGTGAGGCGTTAAGGGACGTCCCGCGCCTTCCAAGGAGTCCGCCATGCCCAGCGAGATCGCCCGCCCCATCGCCCAACCCATCGCCACCGTGCGTCTGGTCTTCCGCGACGGCGGCGAGACCGCCGGAGACCTGTCGGTGGCGGAGCGGGTGGGAGACACCCTGTTCGTGGCGTCGGACGAGGGGGCGCGGGTCGTCCGCATGATGGCCGAGGAGGGCGGCACCCTCTACCGTGAGGACGCCGTCTTTCCCCTGGCGGACGTCTTCACCCTGCCGGTGACGGAGCCGGGCGAGGACGAGGCGGACATCGAAGGCATGGCCATCGCCGGCGGCTGGCTGTGGGTCACCGGCTCGCACGCGCTGGCCCGCAAGAAGCCGGAGCGCGACGAGAACGGCACCGAGATGGCGCTGGAACGGCTGACCGAGGTGCGCTGCGACCCCAACCGCTTCCTGCTCGGCCGCATCCCGCTGGTCAGCGAGGCGGACGGGCGCCTCACCCCGGTGCGCCGCGACGGCACGCGGGTGGCCGGCTGCCTGAAGTTCCGCAAGGGCGGCAACGCGCTGACCAAGGCGCTGGCGGAGGACGAGCATCTGGCCCGCTTCATCGCGGTGCCCGCCAAGGAGAACGGCTTCGACGTGGAGGGCATGGCCGCCCACGGCGACCGGGTCTGGCTGGGGCTGCGCGGTCCGGTGCTGCGTGGCTGGGCCTGCATCCTGGAACTGGCGGTGGAGGATCACCCGGACGTCGAGGAGCGCCTGCGGCTGCGCCCCATCGGGCCGAACGGCGAGAAGTACCGCAAGCATTTCGTCGATCTGGACGGGCTGGGCATCCGCGAACTGACCCTCGACGGCGAGGATCTGGTCATCCTGGCCGGGCCGACCATGGACCTCGACGGTCCCGTCGCCGTGTGGCGCTGGACCGACGCCCTGTCGATCACCCACGAGACCGTCATCCCGCGCGACCGGCTGGTTCCTCTGCTGAACCTCCCCTACGGCAAGGGCGACGACCACGCGGAGGGCATCGCCTGCGTCCGCCGCGACGGCGCCCCGCCCGCCCTTCTGGTGGTCTATGACAGCCCGTCCAAGGCGCGCCGGCACGGTGCCGGCACCACCGCCGACCTGTTCGCCCTGCCCTCCCGCTACGATCCGGCCAACGCCTTCCGGGCGTGAGAGATCGTTCTTTCTGAAGCAACAATCAGTACATGATTAAGCGGATTATCCCGATCCCGGACGTCGCTATTCTTGTCCTCAGACGACAACGGCCCCGACGCGGGGCACCACGCTGAGACAAGGAGACCACGCCATGAACGCCGACACCGCCGCCATCGACACCCGCACCGCCCCCTACGCCGCCTTCCTGCTGCGCGTCAGCCTGGGCCTTCTGTTCATCGCCCACGGCCTGATCCTGAAGGTCTTCACCTTCGGCATCGCCGGCACGGTCGGCTACTTCGAGAGCCTCGGCTACCCCGGCCTCTTCGCCTATCTGGTCATCCTCGGCGAGATCGGCGGCGGCCTGCTGCTGGTGGCCGGCGTCTTCACCCGTTGGATTTCGCTGGCCCTGCTGCCGATCCTGATCGGCGCGACGCTCCAGCACACCGGCAACGGCTGGGTCTTCTCGGCCCAGGGCGGCGGCTGGGAGTTCCCGGTGTTCTGGACGGTGCTGCTCGGCGTGCAGGCCCTGCTGGGCGACGGCGCCTTCGCCCTGAAGCTGCCGACCGCCGGCCGCGACACCCTTCAGAGCCGGCTGGCCTGACCCTGAAGTGAGCATGACGAGCGGCGCGCGGGCGGGCACCAGCCCCCCGCGCGCCGCCGCTTTTGCGCGGCGGGCAATCCGGACCTGAGGCGATATGCCCCTTCTTCTTCTTCTCCGGGCTCCCATTTGCTAGACAAGCCGGAGACCTAGCGGAGACCGTAATGCCCGTTTCGACCACCTCGCAGCCCGACGTTCTGAACCTGCTGGACGATCTGATCCGCAAGGCGAAGGGCGCCGGGGCCGACTCCGCCGACGCCGTGCTGTTCGACAGCGCCTCCCTGTCGCTGAGCCAGCGTTTCGGCAAGACGGAAAAGCTGGAGCGGTCCGAGTCGGGCGACCTGGGGCTGCGCGTCTTCATCGGCAAGCGGCAGGCCATTGTCTCCTCCACCGACCGCAGCGCCAAGGCGCTGGACGAGCTGGTGGAGCGCGCCGTCGCCATGGCCCGCGTGGTGCCGGAGGACCCCTTCTGCGGCCTCGCCGATCCGGAGCAGATCTACACCACGCTGCCCGACCTCGACGTGTGCGACCCGTCGGAGCCGTCGGCGGAACTGCTGATCGAACGCGCCCGCATCGCCGAGGAGGCCGCGCTGGCGGTCGAGGGCGTCACCAACTCCGAAGGCGCCGACGCCGGGTGGAGCCGCTCCACCATTGCCATCGCCGCGTCCAACGGCTTCACCGGCAGTTACGGGGTGTCGCGGCAGTCGCTGTCGGCCTCGGTGCTCGCCGGGACGGGCACGGGGATGGAGCGCGACTACGATTACGACAGCAAGGTCTACGGTTCCGACCTGCGCGACCCGGCGTCGATCGGGCGCGAGGCCGGCGAGCGGGCCATCCGCCGCCTGAACCCGCGCCGGGTCAAAAGCTGCAAGGTGCCGGTGGTGTTCGACCCACGCGTCTCCCGCGGGCTGCTCGGCCATCTGACTGGCTCGATCAGCGGGCCGAGCATCGCGCGGGGCACCAGCTTCCTCAAGGACAAGATGGGCCAGCGCATCTTCGCCGCCGGCATCACCATCGTCGACGACCCGCATGTGAAGCGCGGCCTGCGCTCCCGCCCCTTCGACGCGGAGGGCGTCGCCACCACCCGCCGCAACCTGATCGAGGACGGGCACCTGACCACCTGGCTGCTCGACCTGCGCTCGGCCCGGCAGCTCGGCCTGTCGACGACCGGTCACGCGGCGCGCGGCACCTCCGGCCCGCCGGGTCCGGCCCCGGCCAACGTTTACATGGCCCCGGGCGCCAAGAGCCGCGAGGAGCTGCTGGCCGAAATTCCCAACGGCTTCTACGTGACGGAGCTGATGGGGACGGGCGTCAACGGGGTGACCGGCGACTACAGCCGGGGTGCCGCTGGTTACTGGATCGAGAACGGCCAGATCGCCTATCCGGTCACCGAACTGACCATCGCCGGCAACCTGAAGGAGATGTTCCTGAACCTGGAGCCGGCCAGCGACCTGGAACTGCGCTTCGGCATGGACGCCCCGACCATCCGCATCGACGGGCTGACCATCGCCGGCCTCTGACCGCGACGGGCGAGGCGCCGCAGGGCGCCTCCGTTCCTGTCAGCGGCCCCCCCTGTTAACGAACCACGCCGCGGACGATGTCGGCGATGGTGCCGTGCACGGCGTCGAGGATCAGCATGTCCGCGCCGGCCAGGATGCATTCCCAGCCGTTCATGCACACCGGCACCCGCTGGCGCAGCTCGACCGGCGCCATTTTCTTGGCGATGCCCGGCGGCAGCGGCTGGCCGCGCGCCAGCTTCTTCGCGATCCCCGGCGGCAGGGCCGTCGTTCCGACCGGATGGGCGACGAAATAGTCGCGGATGATCGTCGCCTCGCCGCGCGACACCGCGCCGCGGGAACCACGCGGCGTCTCGCCCTGCGCCTTGCCGTGCCCTCCACCAGGACCGCCGCCATGGCCCCCACCGTGGCCTGCACCGGGACCGCCGGCCCAGTCGGGCTTGTCCGCCAGCGCCGGGCTTGCAACGGACAGCATCGCCAGAAGCGCCAGCGCGGCGCGCCCGCTCCGGAGCCGCATCCCATCCCCATTCATGATCCGCATTCCCTTGCCGGCCGACGGTGAGCCGCAAGCGTATCCCGCCCGCGGCCCTACCTCCATCGGATTAGCCGCTGGCGCCGCCGCCGGCCTGTGGCAAGAACGGGATATCAGACCGTCACGCTCATCGGACCACCGGCGCCGCGCACCGACAGGTTGGCCAGGAAGTCGCGGAACAGCGACAGGCTCTTCAGATCGGACACATAGCCGGTGCCCTCCCCGCCCATCGCCTTTCCACCGACGCTCTTCATCACGTCGGCGGCCTTCGCGTCCTGGGCCTCCAGCGCGTCCTTCAACACGGAAGCAAGCGCGCCGCCGTTGCCCAGACGCTCCATCGGCGCGCCGGTCTCCTTCGTCGTCTTCTCGTAGCTGTACTGCAGCGCGGCGCGCTGGACCGACCAGTTGACCGACTCCTTCTCCTCCTGGCTGGCCTCGTCGAGGAACTTCACCCCGGCGCGGTAGGCGGCGGCCTTGTCGGTGCCGAGAAGGTCGGCGCCGTCCATCGCCTGCTTCTGCTGGCGGGCCATGATCGACTGAGCCGCCTCCTGCTCGTTCTTGGAGAAGGTCCCGTCCTTGTTGCTGGCGATGGCGTAGAGGCTGCGCCGCTCGAAGCCGCCGAACAGACGTTCCACGTCCTTTCCGGACGGGTCCGCGTAGTTCACCCCCTTGCCTTCCTTCGCCATGGCCGTGTAGGTGGCGTCCAGCGAGTCGCGGGCGTCCTGGATGACCTTCGCGAATCCCTGGAGCCCCGGGGTCTGGCCGGTGGTCAGCACCGTGGCGGGCGGCGGCGGCAGACCGGCGGCCTCCGCCTCCGCCTTGGCGGATGGCTCATACTCTTCGGGAAGCGGCTGGCTCTTGTCGACCTTGCCGCGCCCGACGCCGGGGATGTTCACGTCCGCAGCGTACTCCGCGAGGCCATTGGCGTAGAGCGTCGCCTTGAAGCCCAGATCATACATGAGCTTGGCGGCGGCCTTTCCCTTCTCATTGTCCGGCCCCAGCAGCCCGCCTTCCCCGCCTTCCACTTCACCCGCGAAATCGAGTTTTTCGAACTCGTCCTCCCCCTTGTCCCGCATGTTCACAAAGGTCTTGCCATCGACTTTCAACAGGTCGCCGCCGGTGGCCTCCTGCAACTCCCGCTCGATGTCCGCCGTCTCCGCCTTGAAGCGGTCATTGGCCGGAGCCATCGCCGCCTGGAACGCCGCGGCGTCCTGATCCTTCTCGAAGGCGGCGTAGGCCGCAGTCCGCGCCTCGTTGAAGGCCGACATGGCCTTGTCCATGCGCTCCGTCTTGGTGTTGAAGGCCTTGCTGGCCAACGCCGACTTTTCCGCCCAGGCCTTGTCCTCCTCGTCCTGGGGCCGCTCGTTCACGTAGCGGTCCTTCACGGCGTTGGTCGCCATCTGACGCAGCCCCAGCGCCACGTCCTTCTCGGTCATCTTGCCGGACTTGACGAAGTCCTCCAGCATCGCGCGGCCCTTGGAGCCGATGGACGCGAAGACCTTGCCCGCCACGCCGGTCAGCGACTTGGCCAGCCCGCTGAGTTCCACGCTGTCCTCGCCCTTCAGGGCGGCCAAGGCCGCGGAACCCGCGGAGGAACCGGCGTCGGAGGCCGATTTCCAGCTTCCCTCCGCCTCGGCGGCGGAGCCGGCGGGCTTCCATTTGGTGGCGGTCGCGGTGGCGCTGGCCGTGGTGGCCGAAAACAGGGCGTTGATCGACGTGGACATGACTTCCCCCTTGCGGTCCCGCCCGGCCTGCCCGGCCTGCCCGGCCTGCCCGGCCTGCCCGGCCTTAATCCTTAGAGACCGAAGTAATTATTGAATGTTCCCAAGTAATTTTCCCAAGAGACGCCTTAACGGACTCTTAAAACACCATTCAGAGCGCCAGCACCGGCAAGATCCGGGGAGCCAGCGCGATCTCCACCGGCAGGCGGGCGATCACGTCGCCGTCGCCCTGCACCGGCTCCCCCACCGGACCTTCGACAACCACCCGCCGGGCCGGCAGGATGCGGTAGTCGGGGAATCGCGGCAGCCGGCCGGCGGTGACGCCCCAGAGGTAGCGCAAGGCGTTGCCCCGACCCGACCGCGGGAACAGGCAGACGTGCAGCCACGGGTCGGCCAGCCGGGCGTCGGGGGCGCAGACGAAGCGTCCTCCGTAGAAGTGCCCCTTGGCGACGATCACCGAGGCGACCTCCACCGGCTCCCCGCCGTCCACCGCCACCCGATAGGGACCGCCGCCGCCCGCGGCGATCCGGGCCAGCGTTTCCACCGCGTAGGCGCCCTTGCCGATCAGCCGCTTCAGCCGCGGGTCCACCCGCTCGACGACGCGGGCGTCGAGGCCGGCGCCGGCCATCATGGCAAAGGTGCGGCCATTCGCCACACCCAGATGCACCGGCAACGGCCGCCCTTCCGCCAGCACCCGCGCCGCGCCCTCCGCGTCCAGCGGCAGGGCCAGCTCATGGGCGAGCACGTTGGCGGTGCCCAGCGGCACGATGCCCAAGGGAATCGCCGGGCCCCCACCGCCGCGCGCGCCCAGCCCGTTGACCACCTCGTTGATGGTGCCGTCGCCACCCGCCGCGATAACCGCGTCGAAGGCGCCGGGCGCCACCGCGCGGGCCATCGCCTCCGCGTCGCCCCGCCCGCCGGTGGCCCGAAGCGTCACCGCCGCCCCGTGGCGCTGCTCCAGCAGTTCCAGCACCGCACCCAGACGGCGCGCCCGCCGGGCGCCGGCCACCGGGTTGTGGATGACCAGAAGACGCCGCCGGGGCGCCGCGGCCGGCCCGGACGCCTCGGGCATCGATTCGGCCCCGTCAGCCACGCCAGCCCCTAATATGACCATCACGTTTCAGTTTTGATAAAGTCATCTTGCGCCTTTGTTACGCCAACAAGAAGTCTTATCGAAATTATACTCCCCAACAGATGCGGACACTCGAAATCATTGTCAAGACAATGCCCCGCCGATATACGGGAAACGTTTCAACGAACCCTTGCCGGCATGGCGATGGAGCGGGGTATGAGCGCATCACGCGACGTCAAGCAGTACCGCAGCATCTGGATCTCCGACGTCCATCTGGGCACGCGGGGATGCAAGGCGGAGTATCTTCTCGATTTCCTGAAGCACAACGAGTCCGACCATCTCTATCTCGTCGGCGACATCGTGGACGGCTGGCGGCTGCGCAAGACCTGGTACTGGCCGCAGGCGCACAACGACGTGGTGCAGAAGATCCTGCGCCGGGCGCGCAAGGGCGTGCAGGTCTATTACATCCCCGGCAACCACGACGAGGCCGCCCGCGACTACGCCGGCCTGCAGTTCGGCGGCGTCCAGGTCGTCGAGGAGATGATCCACGTCACCGCCGACGGCAGGCAGCTTCTGGTCACCCATGGCGACCGCTTCGACGTGGTGGTGAAGTACGCGCGCTGGCTGGCCTTCATCGGCGACAACGCCTACGTGGTCCTGCTCCAGGTCAACACGCTGTTCAACTGGGTCCGCCGCAAGCTGGGCTTCCCCTACTGGTCGCTGTCCGCCTTCCTGAAGCACAAGACGAAGACGGCGGTCGAGTTCATCGGCAACTACGAGACCGCGCTGGGCGACGAGGCCCGGCGCCGCAAGGTGGACGGGGTCGTCTGCGGCCACATCCACACCGCGGAAATCCGCGACATGGAAGGAATCCTCTATTGCAACGACGGCGACTGGGTCGAGTCCTGCACCGCCTTGGTCGAGCACCCCTGCGGCCGGCTGGAGATCATCGATTGGGCGGCGGACATCCGCCGGCGCGCCGCCACGACGCTGCCCGCCCGCATCCCGGCCAAGGAGAAGCCGGAGACTGTGAAGGCGGCGTGAACATCCTGATCGTCTCCGACGCCTGGCTGCCCCAGGTCAACGGCGTGGTGCGCACCATCGGCACCGTCCGTTCGGAATTGGAGGCCATGGGCCACCGGGTGGAGGTGATCGGCCCCGACCGCTTCCGCACGGTGCCCATGCCCACCTACCCGGAGATCCGGCTGGCGCTGGGCGCGGGGCGGCGGCTGGCGGCGATGATCGACGCGCTGCGCCCCGACTGCATCCACATCGCCACCGAAGGGCCGCTGGGCTTCGCCGCCCGGCGCTACTGCCTCCACCACGGCCGGCCCTTCACCACCGCCTACCACACGCGCTTTCCCGAATATGTGCGCGACCGGGCGCCGGTGCCGCTGGCCCTCAGCTATGCGGTGGTGCGCCGCTTCCACAGGCCGTCCTCGGCGGTGATGGTGGCGACCCCGTCCATCGAGAGCGACCTCGCCGCCCGCGGCTTCACCAACATCCGGCGCTGGACGCGCGGCGTCGACACCGCGCTGTTCCGCCCCCGCGCCAAGGGCTTCCTGGCGCTGCCCCGCCCCATCGCCCTCTATGTCGGGCGCGTGGCGGTGGAAAAGAACCTGGAGGATTTCCTCCGGCTCGACCTGCCGGGGAGCAAGGTGGTGGTCGGCGACGGCCCGGCCCGCGCGGAGCTTCAGCAAAAGTACCCGGAGGTCCATTGGGCCGGCGCCCGCCACGGCGAGGAGCTGGCCGAGCATTACGCGGCGGCGGACGTCTTCGTCTTTCCGTCGCGCACCGACACTTTCGGTCTGGTGCTGCTGGAGGCGCTGGCCTCGGGCGTGCCGGTGGCCGCATATCCGGTGCCCGGCCCCCTGGACGTGGTCGACGGCTCCGGTGCCGGCTGTCTCGACGAGGACCTGAAGGGAGCGATCGAGCGCGCCCTGAGCATCCCGCCGGAGCAGTGCCGGGATTACGCCCTGAACTTCTCCTGGCGGCGCTCCGCCGAGCAGTTCCTGGCGAACCTGCGCCCCTTCACCTGAGACCGGAACCGGGCCGGACCGGCGCGCGGACGGCCCGGTTCCATCCGGTCACGCGGCGCGGATGCGCTGCATGAACAGGTTGACGCTCTCGCGCAGGCGGTCGGACTCGCGGTGCAGGTTGCCGGCGGCGCCCAGCACCTCCTCGGCGAGGCTGCCGGTCTCGGCCGCCCCGCTGGTCACCGCCCCGATGGTGTCGGTCACGCTGCGGGTGCCGCGGGCGGCCTCCTGGACGTTGCGGGCGATCTCCTGGGTGGCGGCGGTCTGCTGGTCCACCGCGGCGGAGACGGTGATGACGATGTCGTTGATGCTGCCGATGGTCGCGCCGATGCCGCTCAGCGCCTCGGCGGAACCGCGCGCCACCTCCTGGATGCTGACGATCTGGGCGGAGATGTCCTCCGTCGCCTTGGCCGTCTGGTTGGCGAGGTTCTTGACCTCCTGCGCCACGACCGCGAAACCCTTGCCGGCCTCGCCGGCGCGGGCCGCCTCGATGGTCGCGTTGAGCGCCAGCAGGTTGGTCTGTCCGGCGATGCTGTTGATGAGCTGGAGGACCGCGCCGATCCTCTGCGCGGCGTCGACCAGCCCGTTCACCGTGGCGTTGGTCCGCTCCGCCTCGGCCACGGCGCCGCGGGCGATCTGCGAGGACTGGGCGACCTGACGGCTGATCTCGGCGATCGAGCTGGAGAGCTGCTCCGACGCGGCGGCGACCGTCTGCACATTGGCGGACGCCTGCTCGGCGGCGGCGGCGACGGCGAGCGACTGGCGGTTGGTGGTGGCGGCGATCTGCGCCATCCGCTGGGCGTTGCCCTTCATCTCGTCCGACGCGGCCACCGTGTTGTCGGCGATGCCGCGGACGCTGCCCTCCAGGCTGTCGGCGACCTGGCTCAGGATGGCGCGCTTGCTCTCCTGCTCGGCCGCCGCGTAGGTCTCCAGCAGCACTTCGAGGTCGAGCCAGGCGACGCGTCCCAGCGTGTCGCGCAGCGCCGCCGCCTCCGCCGCCTTCTTCGCTCCGAACAGCGACCGCTGACCGGCCGCCGCGTCGAGCCCCAACTCGCGGACGATGCCGCTGGACACCGTGTGATGGCAGATGGCCACCGCATAGCCCGGCACACCGTGGTCATAGAAGGCCTTGGCCAGCCGGTGGGCGGATTCCAGGAAGCCCGGCCCCAGGTCGCCCGCGACCACGCGGCTCCAGTGGGCAACGCGCGCGGCGTGCACGTCCGGCAGGGTCAGGGCGTCGCGGATCTCCGGCCAGGCCGCGAAGGCGCCGTGCCACTGCTCCAGCAGCCGGGGGAGGCGGTGCTGGGCGAAGTCCCTGTTGGCGCGCAGACGCGCGATGTCCGCTTCGGTGATGCTGAAGGCCCGGAGCCGGTTTTCCTGGCCGTCACGTTCCTGTACGCCCGCCATGATCGTTATCATCCTGAAATGTTGGAGGCCGGCGCGTTGCCCGCCTTCCTCGAAACTGCCAACGTTTCTACGCCATCAGGATAGCAGCGGATTGCTTCAAAATTATCATAAGGGGTCGCAAAATCGTCATACCCTAGTATGCGAGCGAGCCCCATACGGCCGTCAGCCTTCCGGCAGGCACGAGCGCAAAGGCTTACCTCTGCCACAGCCCCCCGTGCTAAAGTGGTGGGGACCGCGGCCGGGAAACTTGGCCGCGTTGGTTTTGTCGGATGGCGTTTCGACCCGCATGCTTCAGTCACTCTACCGCGGCCTGACGACCCTCGCCGGGCCGGCGGTTCGTCTGTATCTCGACCGGCGGCTGGCCGCCGGCAAGGAGGACTCCGCCCGCCGGGAGGAACGCTTCGGCACGGCCGCGCGGCCGCGCCCGCCCGGACGGCTCGCCTGGATTCACGCGGCCAGCGTGGGGGAAGCCAACTCGGTCCTCGTCCTCATCGACCGCCTGCTCGACGCGGCGCCGGACCTGACGGTCCTGATGACCACCGGCACGGTCACCTCGGCGGAGCTGATGGCCCGCCGCCTGCCGGAGCGCGCCTTTCACCAGTATGTGCCGGTGGACCTGCCGGGCGCGGTGGACCGTTTTCTCGACCATTGGCGCCCCGACCTGGTGCTGTGGACGGAATCGGAGATCTGGCCCAACCTGCTCGGCGCCGTGCGGGCGCGCGGCATCCCGGCGGCGCTGGTCAACGCGCGCATGTCGGAGCGCTCCTTCAACCGCTGGCGCTGCGCGTCGGGCCTGATCACGCCGCTGCTCTCCACCTTCCAGGTCACGCTGGCCCAGTCGGAGGAGGACGCCGACCGGCTGCGCCGTCTCGGCGCCCGGGGCGTCGTCAGCGTCGGCAACCTGAAATTCTCCGCCGAGCCGCCGCCCGCCGACCCCACGGCCCTGGCGGCCCTGCGCGCGGCCTGCGCCGGACGCCCGGTCTGGCTGCTCGCCAGCACCCATCCCGGCGAGGACGAGTTGGCCGCCGCGGTGCATGACGCGCTGGCCGAGCGCCTGCCCGGCCTGCTGACCCTGTTGATCCCCCGCCACGCCCACCGCGGCTCCGACATCGCGGCGCTGCTGCGCGGGCGCGGCCTGACCGTCTCGCGGCGCAGCGAGGACGCCCTGCCCGCCGCCGCCGACGCCGTGCACATCGCCGACACGATGGGCGAGATGGGGCTGTTCTACCGGCTGGCCCCGGTGGTCTGCATGGGCGGTTCCTTCGTGCCGCACGGCGGCCAGAACCCGGTGGAGCCGGCGCTGCTCGGCTGCGCCGTGCTGTACGGCCCGCACATGTGGAATTTCGCCGAGATCACCGCCCAGCTCGAAGCCGCCGGAGGCGCCCTGCCGGTCGCCGATGCGGAGGCGCTGCCCGACACGGTCGGGCGCCTGCTGGCCGACGAGGACGCCCGCGCCCGCGTCGCCGCCGGCGCCGCCGCGGTGACCGAAGGCAACCGGCGGATCGTCGACCGCGCGCTGGTGGCACTCGCCCCCGTCCTCGGCGCCGGACGCGTCCGGCCCGCGGCATGAGGACGCCCCGATTCTGGTACGGGTCCGGCGGAGCCGCCGGAGCGGCGTTGGGCTGGGCGCTCGCCCCGCTGGGCGCGCTCTACGGGCTGGCCGGACGGCTGCGCATGGCGGCGGGACAGCCGGAACGCGCCGCCGCCCCGGTGGTCTGCGTCGGCAATCTGGTGGCGGGCGGGGCTGGCAAGACGCCGGTCTGCATCGCGCTCGCCGAGGCCCTGCGCGCCCGCGGCCTCGCCCCCGCCTTCCTCACGCGCGGTCATGGCGGGCGGGAGCGCGGCCCGCTGACCGTCGACCTCGGCAGCCATGACTCCGCCGCGGTGGGCGACGAGGCGCTGCTGCTGGCCGCCCACGGCCCCTGCTGGGTGGCGCGCGACCGCGCCGCCGGGGCGCGGGCGGCGGCCGCCGCCGGCGCCGCCGTCCTGGTGATGGACGACGGCTTCCAGAATCCCGGCCTCGCCAAGGACCTGTCGCTGATCGTGGTGGACGGTGCGGTGGGGTTCGGCAACGGCCATCTCATCCCCGCCGGCCCCCTGCGCGAGCCGGTCGAGCGCGGCCTGTCGCGCGCCGGGGCGGTCGTGGTGTTGGGCGAGGACCGCGCCGGGGTGGAGCGCCGCATCGCCGGTGCCCTGCCCGTCCTGCACGCCCGGCTGGAACCGGTCGGGGAGGCGCGCGCCCTGGCCGGACGGACGGTCCTCGCCTTCGCCGGCATCGGGCGTCCCGAAAAATTCTTCGCGACGCTGGAGGCGCTGGGCGCCCACGTGGTGGAGCGAGCCGCCTTCGCCGATCACCACCCCTACCGCCCCGAGGAGGTGATGGCCCTGGTCGACCGCGCCAACGCGCTGGGCGCCCTGCCGGTCACCACGGTGAAGGACATCGTCCGCCTGCCGGAGCCTCTGCGCGCCCTGGTCCGGGCGGTGCCGGTGCGCGCCGTCTGGCAGGAGCCCGCCGCCCTCGACCGCCTGCTCGCCCCTCTTCTGACGGCGCTTCCGACTGGAGTTTCCCATGGCTAAGCCGCGCGGCCCCCTGGCGTCCTGGCTGACCCGCCGGGTCGCCTACCCGCTGGAGGCCGTCCTTGTCCACGGCTTCTGCGGGCTGTTCCGCGCCCTTCCCCTCGACCGCGCCTCGGCGCTCGGCGGCTGGATCGGGCGGACCGTCGGCCCACGCCTGCGCGGCACCCGCACCGCCCGCCGCAACCTGGAGCGCGCCTTCCCCGAGAAATCCCCCGCGGAGATCGACGCGATCATCCTCGGCATGTGGGACAATCTGGGCCGCGTCATCGCCGAGTACCCGCACCTCGACGCCATCGGCGCCTACGGCCCCGGCGGGCGGACCGAGGTGATCGGGGCGGAGCGCATCGACGCCCTGCGCGAGGACGGCAAGGCCGGCATCCTCGTCTCGGGCCATTTCGCCAACTGGGAGGTCCAGTCCGTGACCGCGCGCAAGATGGGCGTGGAGCTGGGTCTGGTCTACCGCGCGCCCAACAACCCCTATGTCGACGCCCTGCTGACCAAGCTGCGCGGCGCCGCCTCCGGCACGCAGATTCCCAAGGGCTCGGAGGGCGCCCGCACGCTGATCCGCGTGCTGACCAAGGGCGGCCATGTCGGCATGCTGATCGACCAGAAGCTGAACGACGGCATGCCGGTCCCCTTCTTCGGGCGCGACGCCATGACCGCACCGGCGGCGGCGCAGCTCGCCCTGCGGCTGGGCATCCCGCTGGTGCCGGCGCGGACCGAGCGGCTGGACGGCGCGCGCTTCCGCATCACCGTCCTGCCGCCGGTGGAGCCGCCGAACAGCGGCGACCGCAACGCTGATGTGCGGATTTTGATGGAGCGCCTGAACGCCCTGTTGGAGCAATGGATTCGCGAGCGCCCCGCCGAATGGCTCTGGCTGCACCGGCGCTGGCCCGACTGACGGAGAAAGTCCCATGGCCCTGCCGCTCGACCCGCATCTGCTTCAGCTCTACCTCGTCGCGGCGCTGGTCCTGACGCTGGCGCCGGGACCGGATTCGCTGCTGGTCCTGTCGCGCAGCGTGATGGAGGGGCGCAACGCCGGGGTGGTCGCCACCGCCGGCATCACGCTGGGCAACCTGATCCACGCGCTGCTCGCCGCCGCCGGCATCTCGGCGCTGGTCGCCGCCTCGCCGGCCCTGTTCGACGTGCTGCGCTACGCCGGCGGCGCCTATCTGGGCTGGATCGGCGGGCGGGCGCTGTGGAGCGCCCTGCGGGCCGGCTTCGGCCGCCGCGGCGATGCGGAGGACATTACCGCCAAGCCCGAGTCGGCTCCGGCGCACCGCGTCTTCCTCCAGGCCCTGCTGACCAACCTGCTGAATCCGAAGGTCATCCTCTTCTATCTCGCCTTCGTGCCGCAATTCGTCGCACCGGCGCTCGGCCACGTCGCGTTGCAGATCTTCCTGCTCGGCGCGATCCTCGGCGTCATCGGCGGTCTCTACCTGCTGGGGGTGGCGGCGCTCAGCGCCGGTGCCGCGCGCCGCGCCCTGTCGAGCGCGCGGGTGCGGGCGGTGTTGGACGGTGTCGCGGGGGTGCTGTTCCTGGGCTTCGCCCTGCGCCTGCTGCTGACCGACCGGCGCATCGCCTGACGGCAAATCCGTCAGGCGGGAAAAGACGTTGCGGAGTCAGTGGACGCGCGTGGCCGGGGGTGTCATAGTGCCGCCCGCGTTTAACCGGCCAGCCCGTCCGGCCGAATG
This sequence comes from Azospirillum brasilense, assembly GCF_007827815.1. GTDB lineage: Bacteria > Pseudomonadota > Alphaproteobacteria > Azospirillales > Azospirillaceae > Azospirillum > Azospirillum brasilense_C. The sequence continues at coordinate 535,725 of NZ_VITH01000002.1, read as the reverse complement.
GCTTACCGACCGCGAGCGACGATGAGCGAGAAGATCTCCCTGATCACCTGGATGGCGAACATCCACATCCGGTTTGTCACCTGGCGCCGGGGCAACAAGGTCGGCACCGACCGCTTCGGCAACACCTATTACCGCTCCCCGAGCGCGATCGCCGGCGTCAAGGAACGCCGCTGGGTGATCTATGCCGGCGAGCCGGATGCCTCCAAGGTGCCGCCGGAATGGCATTCCTGGCTCCACCACACCACGAAGGAGCCGCTGCCGGAAGGCAACAGCGCCTTCCACAAGCCGTGGCAGAAGGAGCATCTGCCGAACCTGTCCGGCTCGCTGCAGGCCTACCGGCCGCCTGGGCACCAGTATGCGGGCGGGCAGCGCGTGCGCGCCACCGGCGATTACGAACCCTGGACTCCGGGCTGAGACGCCCGAGCGGTCCCTTAGGAATTTCTCATGCGCCGCAATGTGATTGAAACCGTGCTCGGCGGGGTCGTCCTCGCCGTGGCCGGCTTTTTTCTGGCTTTCGCCTACACCAGCGCCGATTTGCGCAAGGTGAACGGCTACGCCCTCACCGCCAATTTCACCAGCATCTCCGGCCTGCAGAGCGGGGCGGACGTGCGGATCAGCGGCGTGAAGGTGGGATCGGTCACCGAACTGACGCTCGACCCGAAGAGCTATCAGGCGGTCGTGCACATGTCGATCCACCCGGACATCAAGCTGCCCAAGGACACCGCCGCGGTCATCGCCTCGGAAAGCCTGCTGGGCGGCAAGTTCCTGTCGCTGGAGCCGGGCGGCGAGGAGGACATGCTGAAGCCGGACGGCCGCGTCGAATACACGCAGAGCACCCCCGGCATCGAGCAGCTCCTGGGCCAGGTCATCTTCTCGCTGCAGAACATGAGCAAGCCCGGCCAGGAGGGCGGCGAGCCGCCCAAGCTGTAGGCGCCGCACACGGAAACGACGAAAAAAGGGGCCTCGCGGCCCCTTTTTTCGTTTGCCCACCCACTTTTCCCCGGCCTCCTTCGGAACAGCCGCGGCCAGGCTGGCGTTTCCCTCCGCAGACCCACCACGGCACACTCATCAAAGGAGATCAGCGATGAAAGCCCGTTTCCTGGTTCTCGGCCTCGCCCTGCTCGCCGCCGCCTGCGGCGTGAACACCGAGGAGAAGGCCGCCAGCGGCGCTCTGGGCGGGGCTGCGGCGGGCGCCGTGGTCGGTGGGCCGGTCGGCGCGGTGGTCGGCGGCGCCGCGGGCGCTGCGGGCGGCACCGCCACCCAGAAGGTCGAGGAGAAGGAGGGCACCGCCGGTCCGTCGACTCCCAACGCTCCCTACGGCGGCACCCGCCCCAGCGGCAGCATCACCCAGTAAGCGAACCCGGCAAAGCGGTTCACGGAGTAGACGGGGAGACGCTTCCGGGCTAGAAGGCTGTCGGGTTTCGGCCCACGCCGTTCGACATCACGGAAGCGATCCCCAGTGACGACGATCCCAGTGACGACGACTCCGAAAAGCCTTCGCGGCGCGGCCCTGGCGGCCGCGCTGCTCTGCCTTCCGGGCTTGAGTCTGCCTGGCCTGACCAGTGGCCCGGCCAGCGCCGCCCCGGTGCCGGAGGAGATGGTCAGCCGCCCCGCCGCCAAGCTGCAGGGGCTGGACAAGATCACCGCCCGCACCTCCACCTTCACCATCGCGGTCGGCGAGACCAAGGCGCTCGGCAGCCTGCGCATCACCCTGCGCGCCTGCAAGGAGAACCCGCCGATCGAGACGCCGGAGACCGCGGCCTTCCTGGAAGTGATCGAGAACAAGCCCGGTGAGCAGGCGGAGCCGGTGTTCAGCGGCTGGATGTTCTCCTCCAGCCCCGCCCTGTCGGCGATGGAGCACCCGATCTACGACGTCTGGGTGCTGTCCTGCGAGGGGGACTGACGCAAGCGCAGCGCCCCGCCCTCAGACCTCCGCGCCGAACAGCGCCGTGACGGCCGCCTCCTGATCGACGCCGCCGAAGTCCGTCGGCACCGCCAGGGCGGCGGCCAGCCGGCGGCGGTACTCGGAACGCGGGATTTCCACGGCGCCGAACTGGCTCAGATGCTCCGTCACGAACTGCGCGTCCAGAAGCGTGTAGCCCGCCGCCCGCAGCCGGGCGACCAGATGCACCAGCGCCACCTTGCTGGCGTCGGTGACGCGGCTGAACATGCTTTCCCCGAAGAAGGCGCCGCCCAGCGCGACGCCGTACAGACCGCCGACGAGCTGGCCCCCGCTCCAGCACTCCACGCTGTGGGCGCAGCCGCGCTCGTGCAGTTCGGTGTAGAGCCGCAGGATGTCGCCGTTGATCCAGGTCTTGGGGCGGTCCGCCGTCGGCTCCGCGCAGGCTTCGATCACCGCGCGGAAGGCCGTGTCGAAGCGCAGGTCGAACGGGCCGCGCCGCACGGTCTTGCGCAGTTTTCGCGGGACGTGGAAACCCTCCAGCGGCAGGACGCCGCGCCGTTCCGGATCGAACCAGTACAGCTCCTCGGAGTCGGCGTTCTCCGCCATCGGGAAAATGCCGGCGGCGTAGGCGCGCAGAAGCAGCGATGCGGACAGTTCGATCATCGCCGACACTATAGCCGCTCGCCCCCTCACCCCCGCAACGTTATCTCAGCGCACCACTTCCGCGCGACAGGTGGCTCCCACCATGGTATGCAACGTGTGAGCGTTCCCTTGGAAGGAATTCCAGCATGAAGACGGTTCTGTCGGCCATCACCGTCGCGGTGGTTGCGTTTCTCTCAATGACCGGCGCGTCATGGGCGCAGCGCAAGGCGGAGCCCGGCACCTTCGATTATTATGTGCTCAGCCTGTCCTGGTCGCCCACCCACTGCGCCAAGAATCAGGGCGACGCCGATCCCGACCAGTGCGGGGTGGAGCGCAAGTTCGGCTTCGTCGTCCACGGCCTGTGGCCGCAATACAGCAACGGCGGCTACCCGGCCACCTGCACCCGCGACCGCACGGTCCCTCGCGCCGTGGTCGACGCCACCATGCCGGTGATGCCCAGCGTCGGGCTGATCGTGCACCAATGGACGAAGCATGGCACCTGCAGTGGCCTTCCCGTCACTGACTATTTCGCGCAGGTCCGCAAGGCCTTCGCCAAGGTGAAGATTCCGGAGGCGCTCCAGGCCCCGAAGCCCGACCTGTCGATCCCGGCGACCCAGGTGGAACGCCTGTTCGTCCAGGCCAATCCCGGGCTGGAGCCGGAGTCGGTGGCGCTGGTCTGCTCCAAGCGCGACGTGGCGGAAGTGCGGCTGTGCCTGAACAAGGACCTGTCCTTCATGCCCTGCGGCGCCAAGGTGGTCGACCGCTGCCGCCGCGACGCGCTGCTGACCGCGGCGCCGTGACGGGGTGTCGGATTCTCGCGGACAACAGGGGCTTCACGGATTGCGCGGATTAAGGCACGGATTTCACGGATTTCTTTGGGCTTGCTCAGCGCGCGCTGATCGAACAGGCCCACACTGGGCACGGATACAAAAATCCGTGAAATCCGTGCCGACGTCCGTGAAATCCGTGAAGACCTTGTCTCCCGGGAAGCCCACACTCACACGAACGAAAAGAGCCCTTCCCCCATTGGGAGGAAGGGCTCTTTTCATTGACTCGCTCGGCGACCCGCTCGGCGGACCTTACTTCTTCATGCCCATCAGCTGTTCGAGCCAGTGGATGTCGTAGTTGCCGTCGATGAAGGCCTGCTGCGCGATGATGCGCTGGTGCAGGGGCAGCGTGGTGTCGACGCCGCCGATCACATACTCCTCGATCGTCCGGCGCAGCCGCATCAGGCACTCGTTGCGGGTGGTGCCGTGGACGACCAGCTTGGCGATCAGGCTGTCGTAATGCGGCGGGATGCGGTAGCCGTCGTAGAGCGCCGAGTCGACGCGCACGCCCAGGCCGCCCGGCGCGTGATAGCCGTCAATCTTCCCCGGCGACGGGATGAAGGTCTCCGGATGCTCCGCGTTCACGCGGCACTCGATCGAATGGCCCTGGAAGCGGATGTCCGCCTGGCCGTAGCCGAGCGGGGCGCCGGTCGCCACGCGGATCTGCTCGCGCACCAGATCGATGCCGGTGATCATCTCGGTGATCGTGTGCTCGACCTGCAGGCGGGTGTTCATCTCGATGAAGTAGAACTGCCCGTCCTCGAACAGGAACTCCATCGTGCCGACGCCGCGATAGCCGATGGCCGCCGCCGTCTTGGCCGCCAGATCGCCGATGAAGGCGCGCTGCTCGGCGTTCAGGGCCGGCGACGGGGCCTCCTCGATGACCTTCTGGTGACGGCGCTGGACGGAGCAGTCGCGCTCGCCGAAATGCACGCAGTTGCCGTGCTCGTCGCCGAGAAGCTGGATCTCGATGTGCCGGGGCTTGCCGAGATACTTCTCGATGTAGACCTCGTCGTTGCCGAAGGCGGCGCGCGCCTCGCCACGGGCGAGTTGGTAGGCTTCCTTGAGCTGGTCGGGGTTGCGGGCGACCTTCATGCCCTTGCCGCCGCCGCCCGCCGCCGCCTTGATGAGGATCGGATAGCCGGTCTCGCGGCCGATCTTCTCCGCCTCTTCCAGCGTCGGCACCGGGCCGTCGGAACCGGGGACCACGGGCAGCCCCTGCTCCATCACCGTCTTCTTGGCGGTGACCTTGTCGCCCATGATGCGGATGTGCTCCGCGGTCGGGCCGATGAAGGTGAAGCCGTGCTCCTCCACCATCTCCGCGAACTGGGCGTTCTCCGACAGGAAACCGATGCCGGGATGGATCGCGTCCGCCCCGGTGATCGACGCCGCCGACAGGATCGCCGGAATGTTCAGGTAGCTTTCGCGGGCCGACGCAGGGCCGATGCACACGCTCTCGTCCGCGAGGCGGACGTGCATGGCGTCGGCGTCGGCGGTGGAATGCACCGCCACGGTCTGGATTCCCATCTCGCGGCAGGCGCGGTGGATGCGCAGAGCAATCTCACCGCGGTTCGCGATCAGGACCTTCTCGAACATCGCCAAGGGATGATCCCCGCTCACTCGATGATCATAAGGACTTCGCCGAACTCCACCGGCTGGCTGTCGGAGATCAGGATCTCGACAACCGTGCCGCCCCGCGGGGCCTTGATGGGGTTCATGACCTTCATCGCCTCGATGATGAGGACGGTCTGGCCGGCCTTCACCGTGTCGCCGACGCGCACGAAGGGCGTGCCGCCCGGCTCGGCGGCGGCGTAGGCCGTGCCGACCATCGGCGAGGTGACGGCGCCGGGATGGCTGGCGGGCTTGCCCGCCGGGGCGGCGGCCGCAGCGGCGACCGGAGCGGGAGCGGCGACCGGAGCGTGCACGGCCACCGCCTGGGCGGCCGTCGGGCGGGTGACGCGGATCCGCTTCTCGCCCTCGGCAAACTCGATCTCGCTCAAGCCCGTCTCACGCAGGAGATCCGCCAGCTTGCGGACCAGATCGCCGTCGATGTCGAAGCTTGCCATGGTGTTCGTTTTTCCCGTGTTCCTTAGTCGCGCTCGAGGATATTCGCCATGGCGTCCAGCGCCAGCAGATACCCGTGAGGGCCGAAGCCGCAGATCATCCCCTTGGCCACCGCGGAAATGTGCGAGTGGTGGCGGATGGCCTCACGCTTGTAGATGTTGGAGAGATGCACCTCGACGATCGGCAGCTCGGACAGGATCAGCGCGTCCATGATGGCGACGGAGGTGTGGCTGTAGGCGCCGGCGTTGATGACGATGCCGTCATGCTCCGTCCGCGCCTGCTGAATCCAGGAAACGAGTTCGCCCTCGTGGTTCGACTGCCGGAAGTCGATGGCCAGCCCGAGCTGTTCGGCGCGTTCCTGGCACGCGCCTTCCAGATCATCGAGAGTCATGGAGCCATAAATGTGCGGTTCGCGCACGCCCAGCATGTTCAGGTTCGGTCCGTTCAGGACCAGAACGGAAGCGTCGATGGCCACGGGCCACGCCCCTTTTCCAAGATCGAGTCCGCGCGTTTATAGCACTTTGCGTCGCGCTGGCAATGCCGCATGGCGCAAACGTCACGGCCATTCGGCGTGTTCTGCCCCCTTCGGCGCCAAACGCCTCACGGCGCGGCGGACAGATGACGGCGCAGAATCTCCTCGAAGGCGCCGCCGTCCTTCAGCTTCTTCAATCCGGCGTTGAAGGCGGCCAGGATCGCCGCCGCTTCCGGCAACGAACGGGAGAGAATCAGATGCTGCCCGGCGCGGGCATAGGGCAAGGGGGCGATGCGGATCTCCTCCCCGGCCGCCGCCTTCGCCACCGCGCTGCGCCCAGTGAACTCGTCGATGACGAAGGCGTCCACCCGGCCGGAGGCGACCATCCGCACGCAGGCCGGCAGGTCCGCCGGGCTTTCCCGCGCCAGCGCGCCCGCCGCGGCCAGTTCCGCCAGTTCCGGCGGCAGGGCGTAGCCGACCGGCGCGCAGACCGTGCGGCCCCGGAAGTCCCCCGGCTCACGGAAGTCCATGCCGCTGTGGGCGGACAGGTAGACGAGTTGGCGCACTTCCAGCAGCGGGTCGGAGAACAGCATCTCCATGGCGCGGTCCGGCGTGCGCACATAGGGGAAAGTGCCGAGGAACTTGCCCGCCAGCACGCCGTCGTAGCCGCGGCGCCAGGGCATGAAGCGCACCTCGTAGCGCAGCCCGACCTCGCCGAAAGCGCGGCGCACGATGTCGGTCAGCAGGCCGCCCTCCGGCAGGTCCTCCCCGGTGAAAGGGGCGAAGTCGTTGCCGGTGACCAGATCCAGGGCCGGGCCAAGGGGGGCCGGGCCGAGGGGCGCCGAATCGAGCGGGGCCGCCCGGACGGGACCGGCCGCCGCCAGCAGCAGGAGCATGGCCAGGAGACACCGCCGCCCCGCCATCGCCCCGCCCCTCTTCCGCGGCCGCCCGCTCACTCCGCCGGGGCGCGGTTGCGCCGCCCGGCGGGGTCGGTGAACAGGTCGTTGATGCGCTGGACATGCTCCGCCACCGCCTCGCGGATGGAGAAGATGCGCTTCTCGGCGCCGCCGCTCCAGCCCGCCGGCTTCTTGCGGAAGATCGAGCGGAAGAAGCGGGTGTTGCGCAGGAAGCCCTGCTGGAGGTTCAGGTCGACGTCGCCGTAGCGCTCCGGCAGGCTGCGGGCGACCCGCTTGGCCATGAAGGAGCGCAGCCAGAAATGCCCCGCGCCGAACAGGCCGCCCAGCACCACCAGCGCCGCCAGAACCCCGACCGGCAGGCCGCCGGCCCAGGCCGGCTGCGACTGGGTCAGCCAAGTCAGGAACGCAGACACCGTGTCGCCGCCGGCGAGGCTGGCGATCCCGCCGAACAGCAGGGCGAGCAGGGCCAGCCACACCGCGTCGCCGATCAGCACCAGCTTGCGCCAGCGCTTCATCGCCGCGGCGAGCTGCGGAACGATCTCGCCCTTCAGCTCCTTCACGAGGCTGTCGATCATGCCGACGATGCGGTAGGCGCGGGCGACCTCCACCTCGTTGATGCGCACCTGGAGTTCGGCGAGGTCGGAGTCGCGCCGCGCCTCGTAGCGGGCGCGCACCGCGTCGTCGGCGATGGCGACCGCCGACTTGCTGTCGTAGAGCGCGTAAAAACGGCCCGACACCAGCCCGGCCTGGGCGATGGCGCGCTGCCAGGCGCCGAACACCGCCTCCAGATTGTCTTCCTTCGCCGTGGTGTCGATCTGGTTCAGGATGTAGCAGACCTTGCGCGCGTCGGCGCGGTCCACCGTCTTGGCCACCAGATGCTTCAGCGTGTCCTGCATCGCCCCCGGCTCCGGGTGACGCCCGTCGAAGAAGACCAGCACGAGGTCGGACAGCTCGACGATGTGGTCGACCAGCCGCAGCACCGAGCGGCGCTGGTCGTCGGCGTCGAAGCCCGGCGAGTCGATGAAGATCTTGCCGCGCGCCCGGTCGCCGGACAGCGTCTTGAGCTGCAGGTAGTTGTCGATGCGCTTGCCCTCACCCGCCGCGACCTTCTCGATCTCGTCGGCGATCCGGTAGAAGGGAAAGCGCGGGTCGGCGTTCAGCGCGGTGCCCGGCAGGGCCTCGCGCCGGGTCTCCTGACCGTGGCAGATCACCGTGAACTTGTCGTCCACCGCCTGGTTGCCGGTGTTCTGCAGCGGCGCGCCGAGATAGCCGTTGAGGAAGGTGGACTTGCCCGCAGAGAAGGTCCCCAGCACCGCGATCATCGGCCACCAGGGAATGCGCGTGGTCAACGACTCGTGCGGCCCCAGCAGGCCCAGCCGGACCAGCACCCGGTCGAAATTGCGGAAGGTCGGAATGACCGGGAGAAGGTTCGGGTTTTCCGCGCGGAGATGCGCGTCCAGGGCGGCGAGGCGCTGCTGGAGGGCTTGCCTGGGGGTCATGGCCGGCCGGGTCCCGTCTGCTGTGAAGTGGGGTGACGTGTCGTGTCGGAGGCATTCTCTAGCACGAGGCGCCGGTGCGATGGGCAGCGAAATCGCCATGGCTGGAAACGCCGTGACGGCGGTGCAGCATCGGTCCTATCCTGGCGCCGTCGTCCTAATCCAAGCATGACCGCGAAGGGGCAGGCCAGTGACTCAGGGACCGCGGGGCAACGGCGCCCATCGCCACGACCACAGGCATCATGATCACGATCATGGGCACGGAGACGGGCGTGGGCATGACCGCGGGCACGATCACGGCCACGGGCATTCCCACACCGCGACGGTGACGGCGGACAGTGAGCGGCGGATCCTGCTGGTCCTGCTGATGACCGCCAGCCTGATGGTGGTGGAGGTGGTGGGCGGCGTGCTGTCCGGGTCGCTCGCCCTGCTGGCCGACGCCGGGCACATGCTGACCGACGCGGCGGCGCTGGCGCTCGCCTGGCTGGCCTTCCGGCTGGGGCGGCGCCCGTCCGACCGGCGGCGCAGCTTCGGCTACCACCGGCTCCAGGTCCTCGCCGCCTTCGTCAACGGTCTCAGCCTGTTCCTGCTCTCCGCCTGGATCCTGTGGGAGGCGGCGCAGCGGCTGATGGAGCCCCAGCCGGTGCTCGGCGGCACCATGATGGCGGTGGCGGTGCTGGGCGGTCTGGGCAATCTCGTCGGCTTCTGGATTTTGCACCGCGGCGACCGCGGGAACCTGAACGTCCGCGGTGCTGCCCTGCATGTGCTGGGCGATCTGCTCGGCTCGGTGGCGGCGGTCGCGGCGGCGGGCATCATCCTGGCGACCGGCTGGACGCCCATCGATCCCATCCTGTCGGTGCTGGTCGCCCTGCTGATCCTGCGCGGCGCCTGGGAGGTGGTGCGGCAGAGCGCCCACATCCTGGTGGAGGGCACGCCGGTCGGCATCGACGTGGACGAGCTGCGCAGCGCCCTGCACGAGGCGGTTCCGGCGGTCACCGACATCCACCACGTCCATGTCTGGTCCCTGACGGCGGAACGGCCGCTGCTGACCATGCACGCCGTGGTGCCGCCGGGAACCGACCGGGACGCGGTGCTGCGCGATCTGGTCGACACCCTGCGCGGACGCTTCGGCATCGGCCACGCCACGGTCCAGGTCGAAACCGGCCCCTGCCCGGACGGCCGGGAGATGCACCACGCGGCCTGACTCGCCTCTTCTGTGACCTTCTTTGGTGGCAGGGATCGGAACAGGGGCCTGAAGCGTTGCTTTCGGCATGACTGCCGAAAACGACCCCGACACCGATTCCCTGCGCCTGACCGCGGAGGAGCTGGCCTTCCTGCTCAGCGATCCGCAGAGCCACGCGGACCGGGAGGAACGCAACGCCCGCGCCAACCGGGCCCGCACCGAGCGGCGGCGCAGCGACCCCGCCTACGCGGAGCGGCTGCGCAACGAGGATCGGCTGCGCCAGCGGCGGCACCGCGCCAAGGCCGCCATCGGCCGGCCCGAGCCGGAACCGGAACCGCCGGTTCCCCTGCCCGCCCTGTCGGCGGCGGACGCCCTGCATCGGCTGGAAGCCCATCTGGAGTCCGCCGCCACCCCGCAGGCGGCCCAACTCCGCCGCCGCCCGGAGGCGTTGCGGCGCTACGCCGCGGCGTTCGAGCTGTACCGCAGCCTGTCGGAGCGCGGGGAGCGCCCGACGCGCGGCGCGCTGGCCGCCGCCTTCGCCGCGCGGCTCGGCGTGGCCCTCACCCCATCGCAAATCCAGAAATTGCGCGATCAGGTCGAGGGATTCGCCCGTCCGGGCGGTCCCTGGCACGCCGGCTGAGCGGCGGCCCGCGAAGGCCGATACAGCGCGTCACGCAGCCCGGCCCTACGGCCACTGTTCGGAGCACAAACGGTCGTTAACGCGCTATTAACTATGAATTAAGGAAGCGTTAAGGCTGTTCGGGCGCTCCGCCGCGTCCGAGAAACCGTGCGGGAGCGCTGCGTGACCGACTGTATCGGGCTTCGCCGTCGTCGGACACCGTCGTCCTACAGGTCGGTCGGGGCGTTCGGCATCGGCGGTTCGGACTTCGGCGGCGCGGGTTCGGCCGGCGACGGATTGGGGGGCACCGGGCGGGACCGGTCAAGACGGCGGATGACGATGTCGCCCTCCGGCGTGACCTCGGGCGGCGCGAACATCGGCACCTGCCGAACCCACCCCTCCAGCGCCTTCATCAGCAATTCCACCCCCTGGCGGGCCTGTTCGCCCGGCGTGGCGGGGGCGCCGGGCGGCGGTGTGTCGGCGGCGCCCGCCGGAACCGCCCATAGGGCACCGGCAAGAAGCAGAGGCAGCACGGGACTCAGGGGGATGAGGCGGCGCGCGGTCATGGGTTCGTCACTCCCGGTTGGTGGATGAGGCCGGTGTGATGGCCTACCCTGACAAACGTCCGCGCCGCCCATTCCATCGCACGCTTTTTTCAGCGTGCGTCCGATCGGACCTTCCGATCAGAACTCCTTCCAGTCGTCCTCGTCGGCGGAGGCGCGCTGCAGGGTCGCCGCGGCCGCCTTGCCCGCCGCCGGACGGGCCGGGGCCGCCGCCACCTTGCGCACCGCGGTCTTGGCCGGGGCCGGCTTGGTCGGGGCGATGCTCCGCCGCAGGGCCGGAGCCCCCGCGCCGTGATGGCCGGCCGGCGCCGCCGCGAAGGCCGCGGCGTCCAGCTTGAAGAAGCTGACCAGGGAGCGCAGGTCCGTCGCCTGGTTGGCGAGCGACTGCGCGGCGGCGGTGGTTTCCTCGACGAGCGCGGCGTTCTTCTGGGTCATCTCGTCCATCTGCGAGACGGTGGCGTTGATCTCGTCGAGCGCCGCCGCCTGCTCCGAAGACGCCGAGGCCATCTCGGCGATCAGCCCGGCGACCTGCTGGACGCCCGACACGATGCCCTCCAGCGCGTCGCCGGCCTTCTTGACCAGTTCCACCCCGTCCTTCACCTGGCTGTCGCTGTCGAGGATCAGGCCCTTGATCTCCTTGGACGCCTGGGCGGAGCGCTGGGCGAGGTTGCGCACCTCCTGCGCCACCACGGCGAAGCCGCGGCCGGCGTCGCCGGCCCGCGCCGCCTCGACCGCCGCGTTCAGCGCCAGCAGATTGGTCTGGAAGGCGATCTCGTCGATCACCCCGATGATGTCGGTGATCTTGCGGCTCGACGCCTCGATGCGCTTCATCGCGTCGATCGCCGAATCCGCCACCGTCCCGCCGGACTCCGCGGCGGTGCGGGCGTCGGCGGCCATGCCGTTGGCGCGCTGGGCGTTGTCGGCGTTGGAGCGCACGGTCGCCCCAAGCTCCTCCATGCTCGCCGCCGTTTCCTCCAGCGAGGAGGCCTGCTGCTCCGTCCGCTCCGCGAGGTCGCTCGACCCCAGCGAGACTTCGGAGGCCGCACCGGAAATCGCGTCGGTGGCGCGCAGGATCTGGCCGACGATCTCGCCGAGCTTGGCGGAGGTCGTGTTGACGTCGGTCTTCAGCGTCTGGAAGGCGCCCTGGTAGTCGCGCTCGACCCGCTTGTTGAGGTCGCCCTGGGCGAGCGCGCTGAGCACCGCGCCGAGGTCGGCGATGACCGCCTCCACCGTGTCGGTCAGGCGGTTGATGCCCTCCGACATGGTCCGGTAGAAGCCGTCCTTGCCGGAAAGGTCGAGGCGGCGCGACAGGTCACCCTGCGACACGCCGTCGATCAGCGCGGCGATCTCCTCGCCGATGGCCGTCTCACGGGCGCGCTGCGCCTCGTCGGCGCGGCGCTCGGCCTCCAGCCGCTCGCGCTCCGCCTCGTCCATCGCCTTCTTCTGGATGGCGTTGTCCTTGAACACCTGAACCGCCTGGGCCATCCGCCCGATCTCGTCACGGTTGGCCAGCGCCGGGATGGTCACCGTTAGGTCGCCGCCGGCGAGGTTGGTCATCGTCTCGGTCATCGACACGACCGGCTTCACGATGGACCGCGCCACCGCCCAGGCCAGCAGCAGGCCGAACAGGAAGGCGCCGGCCGCGATCGTCATGTTGGCCGACAGGGTGCGGTCCATGCCGCCGGTGGTTTCGGCCAGCACCCCCTCGCGGTCCTTGCCCTCGATCGCGACGGTGCGGTCGGAGAGGTCCGCGAACTCGACGCCACGGGCGCCCATCACGTCGACCAGCCGGGTGTTCTCCAGCATGACGGCGGCGGTTTCGCGGAACAGCGAGACGTAGCGGTCGGAGAGCTGGTCGGCGGCCAGCGCCGCAGCCCGCCGCGCCGGGTTGCTCAGCCGCTCGGTCGCCCGGCGGATGGCCTCACCAAAGGCGTCGTCACGGGCCGACACTTCCGCGATGATCGACTCGTTCGGGCTGGTGAAGAAGCGCGACGCGGCCAGCCGGGCCAGCAGAAGCTGCTCCTGCGCGAGGGCGGCGTTGGCCGCCGCCTCGTGCTCGCCATCGGCAATCAGGGTGGAGACGAGCTGCGACACGGTTTCGCGCGCCTTCTCGCCCGCCGGGACAAGCTGCTCGGCGTAGAGGCGGTCGCGGCGCAGGCGAAGCTCCGCCAGCGTGTTGAAGTCGGTCACGTAATTGGCGAAGACCTGGTTCATCCGCTCCAGCAGGGCGCGGCGCTCGCCGGTCGTGCCGTCAAGCGCGCCGCGGAGGTCCTTGACGAGGGTCGCCTGGACGGCGCGCACCTGATCCGCCACCTTGGGGTCGCCGAACGTGTTGAAGGTCAGCGCGAGGCGACGCATCTGGGCGACCTGCGCGTCGATGGAGCTGACCTGGATCGAGTGGTTGCTCACCGCCGCGTAGGATTCGAAGCCGTCCCGCGCCACCCCGAGGCCCCGCACGCCGATGGCGACCACCACCGCCAGCAGCAGCAACACCACAAGGAAACCAAAGTAAATGCGGGTCCCGACCTTGAAGCGCCCCGCCAGACTGCTTGTCTGCATCGACCTGATCCTTTGATTGCGACCCGGCGGCGCCGGCAGGCGTCACCACCGACCTTGGCCGCCGTCCGTCCATGCCGGCCCGACACTTCGGACACAGCACAGACCATGGCGCGAACTCTATCCTCTCCGACCTATCCGAATTTGATTAGCAAAATGTTTCCACACCACGCCGAGCGGTCAAAATCCCCACAATTTGAGATATGATTTCAATCAAGGCATTAAAAATGTTCAATCATTTCCACCTTGGCGCGGGTGGAGGAAGCGCAACCCCCACGCGCGACACCGGCGAGACGCCGCAATCAGTGCCTTTAACAGATTGGCCGGCAAGGGAGCGGGAGAGTCCACACGCCTCCATATCTGCACAAATCATGTTCATCGCGCAGTAATTTCAGAGATTCCGCTTGCGCACTGAAAAGGCCTGTGTGAACAATCCTGTCAACATTCTCAAATCCTGCATATTTATTCGCAAGCATTGGAGTTCCGGGTCCATGAGCGAACCTGCGGTGCGCAAAAGGGGGCGGCGCGGATCGCCCGAATCCTGGTCGGTCGATGCACATGTCGGGCAGCGCGTGCGCATGCGCCGGACCATGCTGGGCATGAGCCAAGAAAAATTGGGCGAGGCCATTGGCCTGACCTTTCAACAGGTTCAGAAATACGAGCGCGGCTCCAACCGCATTTCGGCCGGAACGCTGTATCGCCTTGGCTTGGTTCTTGACGTTCCGGTCAGCTTCTTCTTCGATTGCTACGCCGACACACAGGTCCCCGCCGGAAAGCCGGCCACAGCGGACGATTCCCGGATCAGCGACAGTTCGATCAGCCGCCGCGAAGCGCGCATGCTGCGCCTGTGGCGCGCCGCGCCGGACAGCGTGGGCGACGAACTTCTCTTGCTTCTGGGGTCCCTGTCGCCCCATCTGCGCGACGCGCGGGAGGACGAGGGGCGTGAGGACGGGGGGCGTGAGGACGGGGGGCGTGAGGACGGGGGGCGTGAGGACGGGGCTCGGAAGGACGAGGACGGGGGGCCGGCACACACCGCATCACCGGGGGGCCCGCCGCGGCAGCGCCTCGCCAGGGACGGGCTCGTGCTGACGGTCCCGTCATCCGCGAAGGCCGGACCATTGGTGACCGGCGGCAAGTTGGCGCTGAAGACCGGGGCTCCCCCCCGCATCAAGGCCGATGCGGCGGCCGGCGGGAAGCGGCGGCGTCACGGTGCGGTTTGGGACCCGGCGGACATCTACCGCGCCGGAAAGGCACCCAACGGCAAACCCGGCAAAGCAACCACCTGACGGGGGAGCGCCGGCCCCGGCCGCAAAACACCGGAAGAAACGCCGGCAAAGAAACGCTGGCGAGGCGGCGCCATCGGGCACCGCCCCGTCTCACGGACAGGTTCGGACATTCCAGGTTCGGACATTCGACGTCGGCGGCGCTGAACAATCAGAAGCGCAGGATCGCCGCCGTCGAGGCGCCGCTCGGCAATTCCTCCTTGGTCACCACATGCACCTCGCCGCCGCGCAGCAGCGTCTCGGTGGCGGCCTCCTCGACGAGGTCAATGGCGCCGTCCGTCTCGCGGTGAAGCGGAAAGGCCCGGTGATAGTCCTCCCGAAAATGGCCCCAGACCTTGTCGTTCTCGGCCACCAGGAGGACGCCGACCCGCCCCTCGCGCGCCGCCACCATCACGTCCTCGGCCCGCGTCGTCGTCCGCTCCGCGGTGCTGCGGTCGCCGTAGAGCGCGTTGAACCGCTCCACCGCTGTCCGCCGCGTCGCCTCGAACATCGACCGCACCACCGCGTAGGCGCGGCGGTGCAGCTCGTCGACCTCAAGGGCGTCGGGGTTGGTCACGACTCCCGGCTCCTGAAGCCCCTGAAGGTGGGCGTCCTTGCGCAGGTGCCCCTGGATCTCCTCGTCGGCGACCAGGACGAGCGGGCCGCGGAAGGGCTTCAGATGATCGCGCACACGGCTGGCGACCCGCCCGAGATACTCGATGAGATGGGCCTTGCGCAGTTCCTCGGGGTCCTCGCCGAAATTGTGCGTCTTCACCATCGACACGCCGCCGCGGTCCGTGCGGTCGGCGTGGCGGGCCGGCGGGGCCGAATGCAGGTTGTTCTCGTAATTGCTCTCGGCGTGGATTTCCGCCACGCCCTGCGGCAGGCCGGCGTCCTCCTCCGCGATGCCGTGGCGCGTCGCGCAGAACAGGCGGGACCGGCCGGCGGTCACCGCCAGGATCATGAAGGCCCCGTCGTCGGCCAGCAGCGGCAGCAGGGGCCGCAGCGTGAAGCGGGAGTTGACGACCACCTCCTCCGGCAATTCGACCGGCACGCGGTGGATGGCCGAAATGCCCTTGGCCAGGAAGATCGCCAGCCCACGGTCCATGTGGCGCCAGAACTCGCCCTGCTCCAGCAGGTCGGAGGCCGGTTTGAGGAAGGCCTCGGCGTCGGGCCGGCGCAGGCCGTGCTTCTCGCACAGCTGGTCCTGGGCCTTGGCGAGCAGGTTGCGCAGCCGGATCACGTCTTGGCGGATGTCGCGCCCGGCGATGTGGGTGGGCAGGAAGATGGACACCGCCGGGGCGGCATCGACGCTCAGGAGCCGTTCCAGATCGTGTTTGCAGAACATCGCCTTCGTCGCCCTCCGTGTTGCTCGTTCGGGGAATTCCGAAGGGAGCAACCGGCGCGTCGGGCCATGGTTCCGGGGAGCCTACCGACTGGGCAGGCGCCCGGAACGGGGCGTACGGCAAGTCCGCCTATGACGCCGGCGGCGAGGCTCCCGGCCCGGGACGGGGCCGGCATCGCCAAACGCTGACCTCACCAGGTGCGGACCGGCCCGGTGTCGATGTGCACGAAGCCGCTGCGCGGGTAATAGCCGACGCCGCCGGCCTCCATGCCGCGGGCCGCGGTGGCGATGGCCTTCAGTTCGACATCGGGCAGCATCACGTCGATGGCCATGCCGCGGGTGTGGTAGCTTTCCTTCGCCACCCCGCGCGAGCGGCGGCGGGCCATGGCGTTGGTGCGGCGCGACCGGTAGCCGCAGATGACCCGGAAGGGCTCGTCGCTGTCCAGGGTCTGGTGCAGGCGGGCCAGCACGTCGAACAGGCGGGGGTCGTAGCGGCCGACCTGCTTGGCCCGGTGGTCGCGCAGCAGCACGTCCAGCTTCTTCAGCGCGTCGGGTCGATAGACGCCGTCGGCCCAATAGACGCCGCTGAATTGTTCGTTGGTGTTGATGTTGTGCAGGGCCAGTCGGCGGACGCCGCCGGCCAGGGGGGCCGCAAGGGCCGGCGCGGCGGGCACCAGGACCGGAACGGCCAGGGCGGTCAGGGTCGCGGCGGCGAAGGTCAGAAACCCACGGCGGCCAGTCTCGCGCCCATTCATCGGCGCGGCACGGTCGTCACTCCCCAAAAGCATCACTCCCTATGCATTTTGGTGATCAGGCCGCACCGTTCCAGCGCCGGACGGCCCCCTAGGGATTGTTCGAATAGGACCAAAATATTGTGGTCATAGCGAACGACTATTCCCTATAGGCTAGGGCTTGACCGGGATCAACCCGAAAATGGCCCGAATCGGTCACAAATCCGCCTCCGGCGCTCTCACCCGCATTGGTTGCTCCCTGGCCGGAGGCCGTACGCCGATTTCCCGACCCCCGGAACGCCCGCCCCCGCCTCGCCGGATGGCGCTTCACGTACTACATTCGATAGAAAGGACAGGGGATCGGACCTCCTGCCAGCCGAGGACGCATCATGCACACACCCCAGACGCTTACCGACCAACGACGCCGGCCGACGCCGGTCCTGGCCGCGCTGACGCTGGCGCTGTCCGTGATCGCCGGAACGGCCGCCACAGGGGCCGGCGCGGAGGCGGCTCCCTACCGCGACACGCTGACCGGCTGGGCC
The DNA here is from genome assembly GCF_007827815.1 of Azospirillum brasilense. Lineage (GTDB taxonomy): Bacteria > Pseudomonadota > Alphaproteobacteria > Azospirillales > Azospirillaceae > Azospirillum > Azospirillum brasilense_C. The sequence goes on along the minus strand of NZ_VITH01000002.1, from coordinate 518,603 downwards.
GACCGGCTCGACGCCGCCGCGACGGTGCTGGAGACCGAACCGGAGCGCCCCATCACCCGCATCGGCTCCGGGCCGCTCCTGAAGAGGGGCGGCAGCGGCGAACGGGTGGAACGGCTGACCCAGAGGCTGGCGGAGTTGGGATTCCTCGATGCGGCGCGGCGCGGCGACCTGTTCGACGAGGAGGTGGACACCGCGGTGCGAGCCTTCCAGTTCAGCCAGCGCATGAAGGTGGACGGGCTGGTCGGCGGCGGCACACGGGTGGCGCTGGACCGCAGCCCGCAGGAGGCCGCCGCCCAGATGCGGCGCAGCGCGCTGTCCATGCGGGCCTTCCGCGACACCGCCCCGGACACCGTGATCCTGGTCAACCTGCCCAGCCAGACCACCACGCTGGTCCGCGACGGCGAGGAGGCGCTGACCATGCGCTCCATCGTCGGTCGCCCGTCGCGCGAGACGCCGCTGCTCCAGGACCAGATCACGCATGTGATCGTCAACCCGACCTGGACGGTGCCGCCCACCGTCCTGAAGGAGGACAAGCTGCCCCTTCTGCGGGCGAAGGGCACGCCGGGCATCGCCAACGCGGTGGTCTATCTGGACGGTGCCCCGGTGGAGCCCGCCGTCGTGGACTGGAGCAACGTCTCGCCGCGCCGCGTGCGGATCGTCCAGCAGCCGGGCGACCACAACGCGCTGGGCCGCTACCGGTTCAACATGACCAACCCCTACAACATCTATCTGCACGGCACCAACGAGCCTCGGCTGTTCGACCGCGAGATCCGCACCGTCAGTTCCGGCTGCGTGCGCCTTGAAGACGCGCGCGGCATGGCCGAGGCGCTTCTGGCGACCGAGCATGTCTCGACGGCGCGGCTCGACCGCATGCTGGACCGGCAGGAGCCGCAATGGATCAAGCTGTCCCAGCCGGTGCCGGTGCGCTTCGTCTACTGGACCGCGACGGTGGACGACCGCGACGCCGTCCGCCTGCATCCGGACATCTACGACCTGAACGAGGACACGGCTCCGGCCGCGGCACCGGACCCCACCGGCCCCGGCTCGGCCACGCCGATGCCCCCGGCCCAGGGCGCCTGATCCAAACAGAGACAGCGCCCCTGAGAAAAAAAGCCCCCGTCGATTGGCGGGGGCTTCTTCGTCAGGTGGCCCGCAATTCCGTGTCGGACCCGGATGCCCGCCAGACCTTCGAGGCGGTCGGGCCGGTGTCGCCGGTGGCCTCCACATACTTCACGGGATCGCCGGTCCTGAGCTGGTCCATGTCCACGTTCAGGCAGCTGTTCCGGTGGAAGTAGAGCTGCGTTCCGGTGTTGGTTGTGATGAAACCGTGGTCCTCGGTCGGGTTGAGCTGCGAGACGCGGCCCGGCTGCTCCGGATCATGGACCTTCACGTCGCGGCGCATCTTCTCCTTGTATTCCTTCAACTGCCGCTCCGCGGCTTCGAAGGCGTCGCGGATCGAGGTCCGGGCGTCGGGGTTGGCGTAGCGCTCCTTCGCCTTGTTCGGCTTGCGGCTGACCACGATGTCCTGGCCCGGGACCATCAGCTCAATGTGGACGTCGAAGACGTTGCCGGTCTTGTGCTGGCGGTGCTGGGCTTCCACGGCGACGCGCATGCCGACCAGCCGGTCGAACAGCTTCTCCGTCTTCTCCGCCCGTTCGCGGATGTAGGCCTCCAGCTCCGGCTGGGAGTCCATGTTGTGGAAGGCGATTTCCAGGTTCGTGTCCATGGGGGTCCTCTTCAAGCACGACGTGAGGAAAGCGGCGTGGCGCCGACCGCGTTCAGGAATCGCGGGCTTGGCCGGGGATGCGGAACTCCTCGCCCTGATCGGCGATGCCCGGCATCTCGCCCTGGCTTTCCATGCTGAGCACCGGTTCCACCGGCTCGGTCCGCTCGGCGATGTCGTCGGGGCCGCGGGCCGGGTTCGGGCGCAGGGTGTCCCGGTAATTGTCCTCGATGGCGATTTCCTCTCGGGCCAGCGTCCAATGATCCGCGGCGCGATCCTCCGGACGGCCTTCGCGCTCCCAGATCTGGTGAGCGCGCGCTCTGATCCGGCTTTCCAAATCATCCGCCATCCGGGCTGCCTCCTTTCGGTTCTCGTTCCGCGCCTCCCGTGCCCTTCCATGGGAGGGGCTTTCGACCGGGGCGCTTCCGGACAACCGCGCCGGAACACGGAAGGTTCCTCCCCCAACGGAGGGGCGAAACCGGGAAACCATTGGAAACCACGCCGTTTGAATTAATCCCGAAGGGGTGCTATTCGACGAAGGCGACGATCCGGAGGACAAACGCGTGAACCGGCCTGAACACGGACGCCCCCTCACGTCCTTCCCCCTCACGGGCCTGCGCCGCTTCCGCTCCTCCCTGTTCGCGCTGCCGCTGGCCGCAGGAATGCTGTTCGCCCTCCCGGATGGCGCGGCCCGCGCCGCGGAGGGGCCATCGCTGCTGCAGCTCGGCCTTTTTCAGCGGGAGGGGGATGCCTGGTGGGCGTGGGACAGCCTGCGCCGCCGCTCCCCCGATCTGGCGGACGGGCTCAGCCCGGCGGTCGTTCCGCTCGACGCGCGGCGCCAGGGCGAGGGCGTCGCTCTGCGGGCCACCGCACCCCTGGGGCTGGACGTGACGGCGCTGTGCCGCCGCATGCTCGGTGCCGGGTTCGGCTGCCTCGTGCTCGACGCGGCCCCTGCGCCGGTGCCGCCCCAGACGGCGCCGCCGACAGCCTCCCGGGGCCCGGAGACCGCGCCGCCCGCCGACGGCGCGCCGCTCGCCACGCCGCGCCCCGCCGGGGATGGACCCGCCGGGGACGGCAAGGCCGACGTCGCGATCACCTACCCGCCGGAAGCCGCCCGGACCATGGCCGCCATCGAGAAGACCGGGCGCCGCAAGGGCCGGCTGGGCGCGGTGATCCCCGACACGGCGCTCGACGTCATGCCGGCGACGCTCAAGGAGGAGGGCTGGAATCTCTGCGCCCTCACCTTCGACGACGGGCCGCACCGGGTGGTCACCCGGCAAATCCTGGACGTCCTGAACCGTGAGAAGATCCCCGCGACCTACTTCCCGGTCGCCAGCGTCGCCGAGAACCAGGGCGAGGTGATCCGCGACTTCATCGCCGCCGGCCACGAGATCGGCAACCACAGCCTGACCCACGCCGACCTGCGCGCCATGGACCCCGAGGCGCAGCGCCACGAGATCGCCGAGGCCAACCGCATCCTGCGCGGGTTCGGCGCCAACCCGGTGCTGTTCCGCCCGCCCTACGGGCGTTACACGCCGGATTTGCTGGCCATCGCCCGCGAGGAGAGCATGAGCCCGGTGCTGTGGACGGTGGACACCCGCGACTGGCAGGTCCGTGACCCGGACCGCATCGTGCAGCATGTGAAGACCGAGGCGGGAACCGGCAGCGTCCTGCTGCTGCACTCCACCTACCCGTCCACCCTCAACGCCCTGCCCCGCGTGATCGCCGCGATGCGCGCCAAGGGCTGCGAGTTCGTCACCCTGTCGGAATGGATCGAGCGGATGCACCGGATCGCCACGCCGGCCACGGCCATGGCGCCGACCCTGGTCAATGCTGGGGTCAATGCTGGGGTCAATGCCGGGGCGAAGGCTGGGGAAAAGGCCGGCGGCGCACCGCTGCGCACCGCCAACTGAGCGGGGCCCACGGCCGGCGCCGGGCCGACCGCTTACTTTCCGGTCTTCTGCTTGCGGATCTGCAGGTATTTGCGGATGGTCGCCTCGACCTCCGGCGGCAGCATGTTCCAGGCGCCGGACACCGAGCCACCCTTGACCTCCTCGATGGTCACGGGGGCGGCGAAGGTGAACTTGCCGCAGGCGTCGTCGATCCGCACGGTGATCCTTGCGGTCTGGCTGGGGATCAGGGACCCGTCGAAGCCGGTCGCCACGAAGCCCTTGTGGCTGACCGCCGCCAAGGGAAAACTCTTGCCGTCGAACTCGATGACATTGGACGGGCCGGCGGACGCGTTGGGCCGGCGCGGCGCCGCCTTCTTCTCATCCTTGACGGTCACCTTCAGAAAATCGAACAACCCCATGCACAGCCCCCGCCGAACAGCGCCGTCCATCGCCACGGCGTCATCACTTTATGCGCGGACTTACAAATGGGGGCAACCGGGATTTCCCTGAACGGATTTCCCCGGAGTGCGGCGCTTCAACCGTGAGGCGAGCCCATCCCCCGCTCCCGCCCGGCGGACAGAGCGTCCAGCGCCCGCCGGATGCTCAACAGGGCGAAGGGCAGCAGGATCGTCAGGACCGCGGCCATCCCCGCCGCCACCGTCAGCGCCCCCGCCATGTCGGCCCCACCCAAATGGGCACCCAGGGTCAGCAGCAGATGAAGGATCAATGCGGACAGCGTCGCCGCCGCCAAAGCCGGAGCGACAAATCCCGGCACGCGCCGGCCGCCTGTTTCACCGGTCGTCGCGCGCCATGACCACCGCGGACGCGCCGCCGGGCAAGACGTCCCATAGACATCCAGCATGGGCACTCCTCCCGTCATTGCCCACCCGGCGCCGGTTGGATTGGAGCAACACGGTGGGATGAGGCGCGACCACTATAGCGGCAAAAATGCGCGGCGCCTAAAATCTGAAGTACTTATTCTGATTGGCCGGGCCTCCCGCCAAAGGTTAGGGGCCGGGAAAGGCCTCCCTCACCTCCCGCGTAGGCTCTCCACAGAGTCTGTGGATAACTGTGTTGACAAGGCCCCGCTTTCGCCGATTCGAGTCAAGCGGGACAAGGCCATAGCGCGATTTGCCCATATTTTGGGCATGTCACACAAACCATTGAAATGCATTGCCTTTCCCGATTTCGGAGGGTGTTGCAGCGCTCACGCCTGTCAATTGGATTCTGCGGCTCGACAACCCACGCGGCGATTTCGCGCGGGCCTGTGCCCTGTTGACAACTGAAGGTCCGGATTCTCCGCTCGGGGCACCCCGATCCCGCGACGCCTCCCCCCACCGGCGGGAATTGTTCGCCATCCCATCCGTTCGCCGGTGTTACAATCCGGTGCGTTGCCCCTGATTCAGGGTCACGGTGACGGCGGTTCCGCCGCCCGGCTTGCTGAACACGCGGATGCCGCCCCCCATGCGATCGACCAGCGCCTTGCAGATCAGCAGGCCGAGGCCGCTCCCCACCTCGCCATCGGCGCCGGGTGCTGCGTGGTGCGGGTCGATGCGGAACAGATGGGGCTGCTGGTCTTCCGGAATGCCCAGGCCGTTGTCCTGGACCCGCACGGCCACCCGCCCGTCCACCGGCGCGGCCGACAGCATGACCATGCTTCCCGCGGGCGAGAAGCGCACGGCGTTCTCGACCAGATGCTTCAGCACGGTGCTCAGCGCCGACAGGTCTCCCAGCACCGGGGTGGCGACGATGCGGTTGACGATCAGGATGTCACGGGCGCGGGCGCGCGGCGCCAGCTCCTCCAGCACGTCCTGGAGCAGGCCGCCCAGCTCATAGCTCCGCAGATCGAGCGGCACCTGATTCAGTTGCAGGCGCGACCACAGCGACAAATTCTCGATGGTCCGCATCATCTGCCGACCGGCGTCGCTGCACAGCGCCGCGTAGGCGCCGAGATGCGCGGTTCCCTGGCCGGATGCGCCGTCCGCCGGACCGGGGGAGGCGACGTCGGAGGAGATCATCTGCGTGGCGCCGAGGATGGCGCTCAACGGGTCCTTCAGCTCCTGGCAGATCTGCCCCAGAAAGCGGTTCATGCGCGCGACCGCGTCCGCCAGCTGGTCCACCCGCCGGGCGCGCTGCGCCTCCTCCTCGACGTGGCGGGTGATGTCGGTGACGAAGATGCAGAAGCCCGGCGGCGCCCCGCCGTCCTCGCCGTCCAGCCGCGAATCGTTGAAGATTGTGCGAAGCGGCGTCCCGTCGGCGCGGATCAGCGTGACGTCGTAGCTGCGGTGCGGGGTGAGGCCGCGGATGGCCGCCTGCCGTTCCAGGACGCTCCGGCTGTCCTCGGCCACATGGGCCAGCAGGCGGGTGCCGACCAGCTCGACGGTCCGGCGGCCGAGCAGCGCGCACAGCGCCGGGTTGACTCCGACGATGACCAGGTCGTTGTCCACCACCCAGCAGGCCTGCGCACCCTGGTCCAGAATCCGCCGGCTCAGGCGGTCCCAATCGACCGCCGGCGAATCGACCGCCGGCCAATCAACCGCTGGACTTGTGGGCTTCGACAGCAGTGCCAGCATGACCCCTCCCGTCATCATCCTGTGCGGGCCGGTCACACGGTCGTGTGTCGATACTTTTTGTTTTCGACCCGCCACCAATGATAGGCACGGGCGACAGAAACCTTCAACAAAATGTGGGTTTCTTCGATGTTATCAGGCCGTCATCGATTCGCGCTTTTTCCGCACCGTCGCTTTCTGTTCAGTAACCGAGCGGATTTGGCGCCCTCTCTCCTTAAGTTCTTATGACGCTCTTCATAGGCTTTCTGGCAAGACGGCCAGGCTCACCGGTCCTCTTCCGTCGCCGCCCAGCAGCGCAGGACCTCCGCCACGCTCCAGGCCTGCGAGATGCAGCCGCGCGGGCTGAAGGGCGGCTCGGCGTCGAAGATCTCGGAAATGGTGCCGATCCCCGCCTGATCGAGGTGCGGCAGGAAGCCCTGGAGCAGCTCCCGCGCCCCCGCCTTGTCCTCCGGATGCAGCTTCAGCCAGGCGTCGACATAGGGTCCGATCAGCCACCCCCACACCGTGCCCTGGTGATAGGCGGCGTCGCGGGCGCGCAGATCGCCGAAGTATTTCGGCTTGTAGTCGCGCTGCCCCGGCGCCAGCGAGCGCAGCCCGACCGGGGTCAGCAGCCGCTGCCGCACCGTCTCCACCACCGGTTCCCAGCGGGCGCGATCCAGCACCGGGTTGTCGAGCGAGACGGCGAAGATCTGGTTGGGCCGGCAGGCGTCGTCGTCCCCCCGCTCACCATCCACCACGTCGTAGAGATGCCCGGCGTGGTCGCACCAGAAGCGCGCGTTGAAGGAAGCGCGGGCCCGTTCGGCCAGTTCCTCCAGCGGGCGGGCCGCCTGGGCGTCGCCTTCCTCGGTCAGCCAGCCGGCGGTCAGGCACAGCGCGTTGTACCAGAGCGCGTTGATCTCCACCGCCTTGCCCCGGCGCGGCGTGACCACCCAGTCCTCGACCTTCGCGTCCATCCAGGTGAGCTGGTAGCCCTCCCGGCCCTGGCGCAGCAGCCCGTCGCCGGGGTCCACGGCGATGCCGAAACGGGTGCCGCGCCGGTGGTGGTCGATCACCTCGACCAGCCGGGGCAGCAGCAGTTGCAGCGTGTGCCGGTCCCCGGTCGCCCGAACGTAGCGGTTCAGCGCGTGGAAGAACCACAGGGTGGCGTCGGCGGTGTGGTACAGCCCCTCGTCCTTGCCGTCGGGGAACATGTTGGGGATCAGCCCGTCGCGGATGTAGTGCGCGAAGGTGCGCAGGATCCAGCCGGCCTCCAGGTGGCGCCCGGTGGTCAGGGTCAACCCCTCCAGGCTGATCATTGTGTCGCGGCCCCAGTCGGTGAACCAGTGGTAGCCGGCGATCACCGTGCGCACCTCGTCGCCCTCGGCGCGGGCGCGCATCTGGTCGGCGACGCGGCCCGCCGGCACGAACAGGAAGCTGTCCGCCGACAGCACCAACTCGGCCATCGCCCCCTCGCGCAGCGAGCGGTGCGCCGTCCCGACGATGCGGCGGCGGCGCTCCTTCTCGAAGCGCAGGACGTCGGCGGGCGGCAGCGCCCACAGCCGCTGCCACGGCTCGGTCGCCGCGACGAAGCTCAGCGTCTGGCCCTGGCTGAGCGGGCCGCTGAAATAGCCGGGCGTCCACAGCGAGCCGCGCGATTCGTAGCCGCGCTCGGCCTCCACCGGATAGACGATGTCGCGCCGCGCCCCGCCGTCCAGGGTAAGGGGAAGCTCCGCCCCCTCGATGGTCATGCGCAGCACCGGCAGTTCCGGCCCGGCCCAGACCTCGTATTCATGGCCGCGGGCGGTGACGCGGTAGTCGCGGGCCAGCGGCTCGTCCACCGCCGACTCCAGCTTGCGGAAGGCCATCACCGGACGGAGCCGCAGGCAGATCGGCTGCGGCGCCTTCACCACCCGGTAGGTGACGTGGACGATGTTCTGCAGGTGCGGCAGCACGATCTGCTTCTCGATCACCACGTCGCCGAACTCGTAGCGCCAGACCGGCAGGCCGGCTTCCATGCGGAACTCGACGAGGCCGGAGGGGGCGGCGTCCGACGGGTAGTTCGGGTCGGGCCAGTGGTCGGCCTGCGGGTTGTGGCCGGTCAGCCGCCGCTCGGTGCCGTCCGGCTGGATCAGCACGTCGTTGAGCTGGCTCAGCATCACCACCCGGCCCAGCGGCGCCGGCAGGGCCGCCACCAGCAGCCCGTGGTAGCGCCGCGTCACTGCCCCCGACAGGGAGGAGGAGGCGTAGCCGCCCAGCCCGTTGGCGACCAGCCATTCGCGGGACAGCGCGGCGTCCGGCGCGGACCGCAGGACGTCGCGGGTGATCTTGCGGATGAAATCAGCCATGGGTCTCCTGAGCGCTCGCACCGTTGCCTTCGCCCCGTTCCTCGTCCGGACCGGCGTCCGTGACGGTCAGAACCACCGCCGCATGGCCGGGAAGCCGCCAGCCGCCGTCCGCCGCCTCCAGCGGGGCGATGCCGCAGCCGCCGTAACGGGTGTCCTCGCTGGACCACAGGGGCGTCCAGTCCCTGCCAACCGGCGGCGCCAGCAGCGGTTCCGGCAGGATGTCCAGCCGCAGGTCGCGGCCGAGATTGACCAGCAGCAGCCGGTCGTCGCCGTCGTCGCCGTCCTTCGGTCCGAAGAAGCGCAGGACGAACGCCTCCTCGCCCAGCACGGCGCCATCCAGCCCGCCGTCGCCCTGGGTGCGGAACACCGGATCTTCGCGGCGCAGGCGCAGAAGGTCGCGGTGCAGCGCCCAGGCTTCGGCGTGGGTCTCCCGCTCCGCGTGGTCGAGGGTGCAACGGCGGAAGGTCTCGTCGTCCTGCGGGCGCGTCAGATGGGCGCGCATGGCGGGGGTGGCGAGGCTGGGGAACTGGGCCAGGAACTCCGCCCGTCCCGCCTCCACCTTGGCGGCCAGATCGGGGTCGTGGTCGGCGAAGTAGTAGAAGGGGGCGCTGGCCGCGAACTCCTGCCCCTGGAACAGCATCGGCGTGCCGGGCCCCAGCAGGGTCAGCGCGGTCAGCGCCCGGAAGCGCCCCGGCGTGGTCAGGGCGTGGATTCGCTGGCCGCGGCCCGAATTGGCGATCTGGTCGTGGTTCTGCAGGAAGGTGACGAAGGCCGGGCGCGGCAATCCATGAGCCGGAGCGCCCCGCCGCTTGCCCTGCCAGCGGTACCATTGTCCCTGGTAGAGGAAGCCGTGCTTGACGGCCGACAGCAACTCCTGCGGCGAGCCACGGTAGTCGCTGTAGTAGGCCTCGTTCCGGCCGGTCAGCGCGACCATGGCCGCGTGGTGGAAATCGTCGTTCCACAGCCCGTCCAGCCCGCAGCCGCCCCGCTCCACCGGAGTCGCCATGGCCGCGTGCTGAGGTTCGTTCTCCCCGATCAGCAGGGTGCCGCGCCCGCGCGCCGCGCGGCGGACGGCCTGCCCGATCTCCTGGATGATGTGCGGGGTGGAGCGGTCGAAGATCTGCTGGGTGGCGTCCAGCCGCAGACCGTCCAGATGATACTCGTCGATCCAGAAAGCGGCGTTCGCCCGGAAGAACTCCCGCACCGGGCCGCAGTTCGGGCCGTCGAAGTTGAGCGCGTCCCCCCACTCGTTCTTGTAGCGGGTGGTGAAATAGTCCGGGGCGAAATGCGACAGGAAATTCCCGCTGGGGCCGAAGTGGTTGTAGACCACGTCGAGGATCACGGCGAGGCCCAGCGCGTGGGCGCGGTCCACGAAGCGCCGCATGTCGTCCGGCTCGCCGTAGAGCCGGGTCGGGGCGAACAAGTCCACCCCGTCGTAGCCCCAGCCGAAGCGCCCGGGAAACTCCGCCACCGGCATCAGCTCGATGACCGTCACCCCCAGATCGGCAAGGGCCGGCAGTTCGCGCGCCGCCGCCGCCCAGTTGCCCTCCGGCGTGAAGGTGCCGACGTGCATCTCATAGACCACCTGACCGCGCAGGCCGCAGCCCGCCCAGCCGGCGTCGGTCCAGGCGAAGGTGGACGGGTCCACCACCTGCGACGGTCCCTCCGGCCCGTCGGGCTGGAAGCGCGAGGCGGGGTCGGGGAAGGCCGGGCCGTCGTCGAGCCGGAACCGGTAGAGGCTGCCGACCGGCACCCCCTCCACCATCGCGGCGAAGTAGCCGCCGCCTTCGGCGTCCAGCGCCACCGCACGCTCCTCCGGCCCGACCAGCAGGTCGACGCCGCGGCAGGCCGGCGCCCAGACCCGGGCCAGCACCCGATCGCCGGGCGCCGGTTCCACACCGATGGGACAACGGCGGAGGGAGAAGGCCGGGCCGCCGGCCTGCGCTGCATCGGGAGGACTCGACACGGAACGCTCCCACCGCAATGTTTCGATCATCGCCCCCAACAGGCGCCGGCTTCCTTCGTCCCACGGGCGAGTCCATCGGGGACGGCGTCCTCCCTCCGAAAGAGCCTCCCGCCATGCCGCACCCCTCGCCGCGCGTCCTGATCTGGAACGAGTTCCTCCACGAACGCCGGGACGAGACGGTGCGGGGCCATTATCCCCTGGGCATCCACGAGGCGTTGGCCGCACCCCTGCGCGCCGCCGGACTGACGGTGGAGACCGCCACCCTGGACGAGCCGGAGCACGGTCTCACCGAGGAGCGGCTGAACGCCGCCGACACGCTGGTCTGGTGGGGCCACCGCGCCCATGCCGAGGTGTCGGACTCGGTGGTGGAGCGGGTGAAGCGGCGGGTGACCGAACATGGCATGGGTCTGGTGGCCCTCCATTCCAGCCATTTCTCCAAGCCCTTCCTGGCCTTGATGGGCACCGGCTGCTTTCTGAAATACCGTGTGGCGGCGGAGAAGGAGCGGTTGTGGGTCGTCGATCCCGGCCACCCCGTGGCGGCGGGCATCTCCGACGTCATCGAGCTGGAGCATGAGGAGATGTACGGCGAACCCTTCGACGTCCCGCCGCCGGACGATCTGGTCTTCGTGAGCTGGTTCCAGGGCGGCGAGGTGTTCCGCAGCGGCTGCGGCTGGCGGCGCGGGCTGGGCCGGGTCTTCTACTTCCGGCCCGGCCACGAGACCTACCCCACCTATCATCACCCGCAGATCCAGCGCGTCATCCTGAACGCCGTCCGCTGGGCGGCCAAGCCGGAGGGGCTGGAGGCGCCGGTCCGGGGACGGCGGCCTACTCCGCTGGAACCGATCCCGCCGCGTTCATAAGGCCGCGTTCATAAAGACGTCAGACCCGCTCCCCGAAGCTTCCGGCGGCGGCGTCGATCACGGCGGGGTGGGCGCGCAGCCGGTTGAGGGCGGTGTCGCACTGGGAGTCGTCCAGTTCCAGGGTGACGATGACGTCGACGGCGCCGCCGCGCTCCGCGTCGCGTTCCTCCCGTCCCGTCTGGACGACATGGCCGCAGCGGTCGCGCAAGCCGCCGACGATCTCCGCCTCGACGCCGCGCCCTTTTTCCGCCGGGTAGGCGTAGACGATCCTCATGGCCTTTTTCCCCATCACGGCGCGAAGACGACCCGCATGCAGTCGTCGGCCTTCTCCTTGAACATGCGGTAGCCCTGCGGCGCGTCGTCGAGCGCCCATTTGTGGGTCAGCAGGTAGGCGGGATCGAGCTCGCCCTTCTCGATGTGCTCGAACAGGCGCTTGACGTAACGCTGGCCGTGTTGCTGGCCCATGCGGAAGGTCAGCGCCTTGTTCATCGCCGCCCCCATGGGAAATTTGTCGATGAGGCCGCCATAGACGCCGACGATGGACAGGGTGCCGCCCTTGCGGCAGCACTGGATCATCTGGCGCAGCACGGCGGGCCGGTCGCTCTCCAGCCGAAGGACCTGCTTGCCGCGGTCGTAAAGGTCTTCCATCGCCAGCCCTTTGATGGACGAGGCGCCGCTGTCCGCCTCCATGCCCACCGCGTCGATGCAGACGTCCGGACCGCGTCCACCGGTCATCGCCAGCAGGGCGTCGTAGACGTCGACGCGGCTGTAATCCAGCGTCTCCGCCCCCGCCTTCATCTGGGCGGCGCGCAGCCGGTCGGGAATGCGGTCGATGCCGATCACCCGCTCCGCCCCCATCAGATAGGCGCTCTTCATCGCCATCTGGCCGACGCCGCCGCAGCCCCAGACGGCCACCACGTCGCCCGGCTTGATGTTGCCCATGTCGGCGGCCATGTAGCCGGTCGGCACGGCGTCGGAGACGAAGACCGCCTGCTCGTCCGTCACACCCTCCGGCACGCGGAAGCAGTTGGTGTCGGCGAAGGGGACGCGGATGTATTCGGCGTGGCTGCCGGCGTAGCCGCCGAAGGCGTGGCTGTAGCCGAAGATGCCGGCGGTGCAATGGCCGTAGGCCGCCTCCTCGAAGGCCGGTTGGGGGTTGGAGTTGTCGCACAGCGAGAACTCCTCGTGCTCGCAGTGCCAGCACTTGCCGCAGCCGATGATCGACACGGTGATCACCCGGTCGCCGCGGTTCAGCCGCGTCACCTCGGGCCCCTTCTCCACCACCTCGCCCAGGAACTCATGGCCGATGATGTCGCCGGCCCGCATGGTGGGGACGTAGCCACCGATCAGATGCAGGTCCGACCCGCAGACCGAGGACAGGCCGACCTTGATGATCGCGTCCTGCGGGCCGAGGATCGTGGGGTCCGGCACCCGCTCCACCCGCAGGTCGTTCACGCCGTTCCAGCAGAGCGCCCTCATCCCGTCACCTCCTGAATTTGCGACCGCGACTCGCCCCGCCCGCTCGGCTGGCCGTCGATGGTGGGCAGCGCCCCGACCTCCATGAGCCGCTTCAGGCGGCGCAGCGCCTCGCGCGCCTGCCGCTCCGGCGCCACGCCGAACAGGCGGGACACGGCGTCGCCCCCCGCACCGCCCGGTGGGTGGTAGGCCAGGGTCAGGCTGACCTCCGTCCCGCGCCCGCCCGGCGCCGGGCGGAACAGGACGGTGCCGCGGTGCGGCAGGTCCGCCCCCTCCAGCGTGTGCCAGGTGATCAGTTCGTTCTCCCGGACCTTGTCGATCCGGCTGTTCCAGACCACCGGAACGCCGCCGGGGCCATGGGCCTTCCAGCGGCTTTCCGTGTCGGACAGGATCTCCACGGCGTCGAGGTGGGGGAACAGCGCCGACAGATGGCGGACGTTGCGCCAATGGCGGAACAGTTTTTCGGCCGGGACGGCGATGGTGACGTTCGCCTGGGTGGTCGTCGGTTCGCGGCGCATCGCCGGAAGCGCGATCGGCCGCAGCGGGCTGGACAGCGGAACCCCCGCCGCCCCGGCGAGGAACAGCCCGCCGCCGAGCGCGGCCAGCGCCCAGCTTCCCCGCCGCGCCCCGGCGAAACCCAGCGCCGTGCCGCCGAGGATGGCGGCCCAGCGTTCGAGCGTCCCGGCGGAACCCTCCGGGCGCCAGCCGCCGTCCCGGCCCCGGCTCATTGCCCGTCCTTCTTCTTCAGCAGGTCCAGCTCGTACAGCCCCTTCATCAGGTCGTCGTGCAGGTCGATGCGCTCCGCGATGTCGGTGTAATGGGTCGCATCCGGCGCCCGCCCGGCCTCGTCCAACGCGCGGTCCCACTGGTTCCCGGCGAAGTCGCCGCGCCCCACGAACATGACCGCGCGCAACTCCATCCGCTGCTCGGGCGTCAGGTCCTCCAGCATCTTCTGGAGCTGGTTCAGCGCGCCGCTGGCGTCGGAGGACAGAATGCTGAGGGCGTCGAGATCGGTCGGGTTCCGCGAACCGCGTTCGCTGGTCTGTTCCCCGAGGTCGATGTTGCGCATTCCGGCGAGGAAACGCTGGCGGTCGGCCCCGGCCTCGTACGCGAGGTCGGCGGCCTGCTTCACGGTGTCGACCGAAATCTGCTTGAGCATGTGTCGCACTTCTTTTCAGTTGCACGGCTTTGCCCGACGCCGACAGCCGGGGCTGCGGGCCGGGGCTGCTGGTTCGTCGGAAAGCGGCCCGCGTCACGAACCGCCTCCCGGCACAACCGGAGACGGTGCGGCGAGGTTCCGAAGCAACAGGCCGAAGCAACACCGGCACCCGCTGGCCTGTTAACGCCCGCAAGACCCTGGCAAGCCGGAGAACACCCATGCCGCTCCTGTCGGCGCAGATCGGTGACACCATGGACGAGGGATTCGCCCCCGTCCGCCTGGACACCGACCGCGGCACCGTGGACGCCCGCCTTTATCCCGCCCCTGACGGGCACAAGGCGGCGGGAACGCTGGGGGTCATCTGGCTGGGCGGTGTCGGCGGCGGCTTCGACTCGCCGGCCCGCGGGCTCTATCCGCGGCTGGCGGACGAACTCAAGCCCGACGGCATCGCCTCGCTGCGCGTCCGCTACCGCAACCCGCGCGCGCTGGACGAGGCGGTCTACGACGCGCTGTGCGGTCTGACCTTCCTCGGCCGCATGGGCATCCACCATGTGGCGCTGGTCGGCCATTCCTTCGGCGGGGCGGTGGCGATCCAGGCCGCGGCCTCCAACCGCGGCGCGGTCTGCACGGTGGTGACGCTGGCGACACAGGGGCTGGGCACCGACGCGGTGGCGGACCTCCGCTGCCCGGTGCTGCTGGTCCATGGCGAGGCCGACGAGGTGCTGACGCCGATGTGCTCCATCCACGTCCACCGCATGGCGCGCGAGCCGAAGAAGCTGGTCCTGATGCCCGGCGCCGGCCACTGCCTGGACGAGACCGCCGAGGCCGTCTGCCGCGAGCTGCGCGACTGGCTCAAGGCTCAACTGCTGGAGCGGTAGGGCATATCCTCTCCCCCCGCGGCGGGCTCCGGGATTAGGCTGCGGCCACTTCCCTGAAAAGCCTGGAGCCCGCCGATGCTCGGCACCCTGACCCTTCTTCTCTCCTGCCAGCTGGTGGGGGAAGTGACCGCCCGCCTGTTGCATCTGCCCGTGCCGGGGCCGGTGCTGGGCATGGTCCTGCTGTTCGTCGGCCTGCTGGTCCGCGGCGGCGTGCCGGAGCCGTTGCAGGAGACGGCGGGCGGCATCCTGCGCCACCTCTCCCTTCTCTTCGTTCCGGCGGGCGTCGGGGTGATGGCCCATCTCAACCGGCTGGAGGCGGAGGCGCTGCCCATCGCCGCCGCCCTGCTGGGCAGCACGCTGATCGGCGTCGCGCTGACCGCCTGGGTGATGAGCGTTCTGAGTCGCCAAGGCCCCGACGCCGAAACCGAATCCGACGGCGCGGAGGACGCGCCATGAGCCCCGATTTCCACGAGATCTGGGTCTATCTCTCGGCCAGCCCGCTCGCCGGCCTGACCCTGACGCTGGCCGCCTATCAAGTGGGGATGTGGGTGTTCGAGCGGTTCGGGCGGCGGCCCGCGCTGAACCCGGTGATGATCGCGGTGCTGCTGATCGCCGCGGCGCTGATGGTGGCGGGGATCGATTACCGCACCTATTTCGACGGCGCGCAGTTTGTGCATTTCCTGCTCGGCCCGGCCACGGTGGCGCTGGCGGTTCCTCTCTACCGCCAGTTCCAGCAGGTTCGCCGCTCCGCCGTGGCGCTGCTGGTCGCCCTGCTGACCGGGTCGGCCGCGTCGGCGCTGAGCGCCGTCGCCATCGCCTGGGCGCTGGGCGCGTCGGAGCGCACGCTGCTGTCGCTGGCGCCGAAATCGGTGACCTCCCCCATCGCCATGGGCGTGTCGGAACAGATCGGCGGGCTGCCTTCCCTCACCGCCGTCTTCGTGATCCTGACCGGGATCATCGCCGCGTCCTTCGGCACCTGGGTGCTGAACCTCGTCCGGGTGACGGACTGGCGGGCGCGCGGCTTCGGCCTGGGGGTGGCCGCCCACGGCATCGGCACTGCCCGCGCGCTCCAAGTCAACGAGGTGGCGGGGGCCTTCGCCGGGCTGGGGATGGGGCTGAACGGGCTGGCGACGGCGATCCTGCTGCCGCTGCTCTACCGGCTGTTCTTCACGTGAAGCCGCGTTCCGCGAAAGAAGATTTCATGGAATCGTGGCTTGACAGAGCAAGCCTGCCTGCGCAGAGTGTGCCCCATGACTCGCATCGACCACACGAACGCCCTTCTGCGACTTATCACCCCGGCGCTTTGAGCGTCCGGGTCGTCTGCGTTCGTCTGCCCTGTTCCCTGGTCGAAGTGTCTGTTTTCCCATGAGCACCTGTTGCACGCGTCCTTTCGGCACGCGCCCTTGCGGGGTCAAGCGTGTCTCCCGGCTGGGGCCGGGGCTGCGACTTAGGAACGGTCGCTGAGCCGTCCGGCAGCTCGGCGACCGTAGTCCCGCCGGTCCCCACACCACACGAGACAACGCCCCGCCGCACAAACCGGGGCTCCCAAGGGATCACGAAGCGTCATGAACCACATCGCCACCCCCGCCGCCACCACGTCTGCGACCTCTGCCGCCAAGCACGAGAAGTACGTCCCCTTCGCCCCGGTGAAGCTGACCGACCGCCAGTGGCCGAACCGGACCATTGAGAAGGCGCCGGTCTGGTGCTCGGTGGACCTGCGCGACGGCAACCAGGCGCTGATCGAGCCGATGGGTCCGGACCGCAAGCGCGCGATGTTCGACGCGCTGTTGAAGATGGGCTTCGAGGAGATCGAAATCGGCTTCCCCGCCGCCTCGCAGACCGATTTCGACTTCTGCCGCGAGATCATCGAGGGCGGCAAGATCCCCGACGGCGTGACCATCCAGGTCCTGACCCAGGCCCGTGAGGAGCTGATCCGCCGCACCTTCGAGGGCATCAAGGGCGCCAAGCGCGCCATCGTCCACCTGTACAACTCGACCTCGGAGCTGCAGCGCCGCGTCGTCTTCGGGCTGGACCGCCAGGGCATCGTCGACATCGCCGTCGCCGGCACCAAGCTGATCAAGCAGCTGGCCGCCGAGCATCCGGAGACCGAAATCGTCCTGCAGTACTCGCCGGAGAGCTTCACCGGGACCGAGCTGGAGTTCGCCCTGGAGATCTGCGAGGCGGTGATGGAGACCTGGGGCGCCGACGCCGCCAACAAGGTCATCCTGAACCTGCCGGCGACGGTGGAGATGTCCACCCCGAACATCCACGCCGACCAGATCGAGTGGTTCTGCCGCAACATGAAGAACCGCGACGCGGCGATCATCTCCCTGCACCCGCACAACGACCGCGGCACCGGCGTCGCGGCGGCGGAGCTGGGCATGCTGGCCGGCGCCGACCGCGTGGAAGGCACGCTGTTCGGCAACGGCGAGCGCACCGGCAACGTGGACGTGATCACCCTGGCGCTGAACCTGCTGACCCAGGGCGTCGATCCGGAGCTGCGCATCGACGACATCAACGAGATCGTCCGCGTTGCCGAATACTGCACGCAGCTGCCCGTCCATCCGCGCCACCCCTACGCCGGCGAGCTGGTTTTCACGGCCTTCTCCGGCTCGCACCAGGACGCCATCAACAAGGGCCTGAAGGCGCTGGCCAAGTCCAACCACGGCACCTGGGAAGTTCCGTACCTGCCCATCGACCCGCAGGACCTGGGCCGCAGCTACGAGGCGGTGATCCGCATCAACAGCCAGTCGGGCAAGGGCGGCATCGCCTATGTGCTGGAGAAGGATTACGGCATCCAGATCCCGCGCCGCCTGCAGATCGAGTTCTCCAAGACGGTGCAGCGCATCGCTGACGAGACCGGCAAGGAACTGGCCCCCGCCGACATCCACAACGCCTTCAAGGCCGAGTATCTGGACATCGACGCCCCGCTGGCCCTGATCGAGCATTCGACCGAGCCGCGCGGCCCGAACTCCGGCGCCCGCGTGCTGAACGTGGTGGTGTCGCGCGACGGCGTGGTCAGCACGCTGAAAGGCTCGGGCAAGGGTCCGATCGACGCCTTCCTGGACGCGCTGCGCCAGGGCACCGGCATCGACCTGCATGTGGTGGACTACCGCGAGCACGCCGTCGGCGAGGGCGAGGACGCCCAGGCCTGCGCCTATGTCGAGGTGAAGACCAAGGACGAGCGCACGCTGTTCGGCGTCGGCATGGACGCGGACATCGTGACCGCCTCGCTGCGCGCCCTGGTCAGCGCCGCGAACCGCGCCTCGCGGTAAGGGGTTTTGGGGACAAGGAAAAGGGGCGCCCGGTGGGGCGCCCCTTTTTTGTTGGGTGGGTGGGGAGTGGTTGCACTGGCCCCCCCCTCCCTAACCCTCCCCCGCCTACGGCGAGGGAGGGGACTTGGAATTCAGCCCCTCTCCCCCGCAGCGGGGGAGGGAGGGACCCACGCGCAAGCGTGGGAGGGTGGGGGCACCGCAACGGCACCCCCTCCCCCATCACCCCTCGATGCGCGAGAAGTCCGCCACCGCGTTCAGCGTCGCCCGGATCTGGCTGAGCAGCCGCAGGCGGTTGGCGCGCAGGTCGGCCTGCTCGGCGTTCACCGTCACCTTGTCGAAGAAGGCGTCCACCGGGCCGCGCAGGCGGGCCAGCGCCGCCATGGTGCCGGTGAAGTCCTCCTGCGCCAGCAGTGGCCGGGCCGTCTCGCCGGCGGCGGACAGGGCGCCGTAGAGGTCCTTTTCCTCGGCGAGCGTCAGCAGGGCCGGATCGACCAGCTGGTCGTAGGCCTTGCCGTCCTTCTTCTCCTCGATGCGGACGATGTTGCTGGCGCGCTTGTAAGCGGCGAGCAGGTTCGCCCCCTCCTCCGACCCGACGAAGGTCTGGAGCGCCTTCACACGGGCCAGCAGGCGGACGAGGTCGTCCTCGCCGCCCAGCGCGAACACCGCGTCCACGAGGTCGTGCCGCACGCCCTGGTCGCGCAGCGTGACCTTCAGGCGGTCGGCGAAGAAGGCCATCAGGTCGGTGGCGACGCCGTCGGCGGCGGCGAAACCGCCGACCGTGTAGGCGCCGTGTGCCGCCTTGAAGAGCTGCGTCAGGTTCACCCGCAGCCCGTTCTCCAGGATCAGCCGGATGATGCCCAGCGCCGCACGCCGCAGGGCATACGGGTCCTTCGAGCCCGTGGGCTTCTCGTCGATGGCGAAGAAGCCGACCAGCGTGTCGAGCTTGTCGGCCAGCGCCACGGCGACCGACACCGGCGCCGTCGGGCAGGAATCCGACGGGCCGAGCGGCTTGTAATGCTCGGCGATCGCCTCGGCCACCGCCGGGTTCTCGCCCTCGCCCAGCGCGTAGTAGCGGCCCATGATGCCCTGGACCTCGGGGAACTCGCCGACCACCTCGGTCACGAGGTCCGCCTTGGACAGCAGAGCGGCGCGGGTCGCCGCGTCCGCGTCGGCGCCGATGGCGCGGGCGATCTCGGCGGCCAGAACCTGGACGCGGGTGACCTTCTCCGCCACCGTGCCGAGCTTGGCGTGGAAGGTGATGGCGCCCAGCTTGGACACGCGGTCTTCCAGCTTCGTCTTGCGGTCCTGGTCCCAGAAGAACTTGGCGTCGGACAGGCGGGCGCGCAGGACGCGCTCGTTGCCGGCGACGATGGCCTTGCCCCCGTCCGCCGTCACCGTGTTGGCGACCACGACGAAGCGCGGCGCCATCTTGCCGGCCTTGTCCAGCAGGGCGAAATACTTCTGGTGCGTGCGCATGGAGGTGATGAGGACCTCCGACGGCACGTCCATGAACTTCTCGTCGATGGTGCCGACCAGGGCGACCGGCCATTCGACGAGGCCGGCGACCTCCTCCAGCAGCCCGTCGTCGGGGGAGAGGGTCAGCCCCTCCTGCGCGGCGAGCGCCTCGGCGTCGGCCTTGATCTTGGCCTTGCGCTCCGCGCGGTCGAGCACGACGTGGGCGGCGCGCAGCTTGGCCTTGTAGTCGGCGAAGTCGGTGACCGTGAAGGCGTCCGGCGACAGGAAGCGGTGGCCGCGGGTGCTGTTGCCGAACACCAGCTTGCCCTGCGCGCCGCCCAGGTCGAACGAACCCTCCAGCACCGCGCCGCCGAACAGCGCGATGATCGAGTGCAGCGGGCGCACCCAGCGCACCGTGCCGGTGCCCCAACGCATCGACTTCGGCCAGGGGAAGTCGCCCATGACCGCCGGGATGATCTCGGCCAGCACCTCGGCGGTGGCGCGGCCCTTCTTCTCCGCCACGGCGAAGTAGAAGACGCCCTTGCCGGTGTCGCGCTGCTCGCACTGGTCAAGGCTGGTCAGGCCGGCGGACTTCAGGAAGCCGGCGACCGCCTGCTCGGGCGAGCCGACGCGCGGCCCCTTCTTCTCCTCGCGGACGTCGGCGGTGCGCTCGGGCAGGCCGTCGATCACCAGCGCGAGGCGGCGGGGGGTGGAATGGGCCTCGGCCGACGCGAAGGTCAGGCCGTTGGCGGCCAGCTTCTCGGTGACGAGGCGCTTGAGGTCGTCCGCCGCGCGCGCCTGCATGCGGGCGGGGATTTCCTCGGAAAAGAACTCGATCAGAAGTTCGGGCATGTTGACCGACATGTTACTTGGCCCCCCCGGCGGTCCACGCCTCGCAGCAGGCTTTCGCCAGCGCGCGCACGCGGCCGATGTAGGCGGCGCGCTCCACGACGCTGATGACGCCGCGCGCGTCCAGCAGGTTGAAGAGGTGCGACGCCTTGATGCACTGGTCGTAGGCCGGCAGCGCGACGCCCTTGGCGATCAGCGACTGGCACTCCGCCTCGGCGTCCTTGAAATGCTGGAGCAGCATGTCGGTGTTGGCGTGCTCGAAGTTGTGGGCCGAATACTCGACCTCGGCGCGCTTGAACACGTCGCCGTATTTGACGCCCTGCCCGTTGAAGTCCAGGTCGTAGACGTTCTCCACGCCCTGCACATACATCGCCAGACGCTCCAGCCCGTAGGTCAGCTCGACCGCGACGGGGTCGCACTCGATGCCGCCGACCTGCTGGAAGTAGGTGTACTGGGTGACCTCCATGCCGTCGCACCAGACCTCCCAGCCGAGGCCCCAGGCGCCCAACGTCGGGCTTTCCCAGTCGTCCTCGACGAAGCGGATGTCGTGCAAGCCGGGGTCGATGCCCAGCACCTTCAGGCTTTCCAGATACAGCTCCTGCGGGTTGGCCGGCGAGGGCTTCAGGATCACCTGATACTGGTAGTAGTGCTGGAGCCGGTTCGGGTTCTCGCCGTAGCGGCCATCCTTCGGGCGGCGCGAGGGCTGCACGTAGGCCGCCTTCCACGGCTGCGGGCCAAGCGCGCGCAGCGTCGTCGCCGGGTGGAAGGTGCCCGCACCCACCTCCATGTCGTAGGGCTGGAGGATCACGCAGCCCTGCTCCGACCAGAACTGGTGGAGCTTGAGGATCAGGGCCTGAAAGGACAGGCCGCGGCTGTCTTGGGAAGACCCGCTCGGGGAGGCCATCGGCGGTCACTTATGATTGGTGTGGAAAAACGCGCCGCACGATACGCGGCGGTATTCCCGGAATCAAGCGCCCGCCAAGGGTTGCAGGTTCAGCGTCCGTAGGGGCAGGCCGGGCGGCCGCAGGCCACGGCGGAGCGCGGGGCGACGTAGGCGCCGCATTCCGGGCACTTCTCCATGTCCTCGGCGGTCACCCGGGGCGAGCCGCCGCCGGTGGCGGAGGACGGCCCGGAGCCGCCGCGCCGCTCGCGTTCGCGCAGCCGCTCGCGGCCGACCGCGCCGACGCGGTTGTACCAGCGCCAGCCGAACCACACCGCGCCGATCACCAGCGCCAGGAACAGGATCTTGGATAAGCTGAACATGGAAGCAGCATTAGGGGGTGCGGGGCCGCCCGGTCAAGAGCGGCCTTCGCCCCCCGCGCCATGGCCGTCCGATGGACGTCCCATGGCCGGCGCCGTCACGCCGCCCGGATGGCCGACAGGAAGGACGTGACCTCCCGATGCAGCGCGTCGGCCCACTCCGACAGCGTCCTGGCGGAGTCCAGAACCTCGGCGGCGGCGGTGCCGGCCTGGGTGGCGGCCCCGTTCACGTCGGCGATGTTGCCGCTGACCTCCTGGGTGCCGCGCGCGGCTTCGACGATGTTGCGCGAGATTTCGCTGGCGGTGGCGTTCTGCTCCTCGGTGGCGGCGGCGATCGTGGCGGAGATTTCGTTGATCGAGGCGATCGTGGCGCCGATCCCCTCGATGGCCGCCACCGTGCCCTGGGTCGCCGCCTGCACGCCGGCGATCTGCGCCGAGATGTCCTCGGTGGCCTTGGCGGTCTGGTTGGCGAGGCTCTTGACCTCCCCCGCCACCACGGCGAAGCCCTTGCCGGCCTCGCCGGCGCGGGCCGCCTCGATGGTCGCGTTCAGCGCCAGAAGGTTGGTCTGGGCGGCGATGCCCTGGATCAGCTTGACGACGTCGTCGATGCGCCCGGCCGCGCTGGCCAGGCTGCGCACGCTGTCGCTGGTCTGGCCGGCCTCGGCGACGGCCTTCCCGGCGATCTCGTTCGAGCGCGTGACCTGCCGGCCGATCTCCTGGATGGCCGCGGTCATCTCCTCGCTGGCCGCCGCGACGGTCTGGACGTTGGAGGCCGTCTGCTCGGCGGCGGCGGCGGTCGCGGTGGACTGCCGATGGGTCTGGTCGGCCAGCGACGCCATCAGGGTCGCCGACCGGCTCATCCCGGCGGTGGAGGCGCCGAGCTTGTTCAGGATGTCGGCGGACTTGCGGTCGAAGCCGCGGATCAACTCCTCCAGCGCCCGCGTCCGCGCCTCCTTGGCCAAGGCTTCCGCCTCGCTGGCGGCGGATAGGCGAACGCGCTCCCCGGCGCCATCCTTCAGGATCTGCAGCGCGCGGGCCATGTCGCCGATCTCGTCGGCGGCGGTGGGCTGCGGAATCTCGACCGTGAGATCGTTCTCCGCCAGCCGCAAGATCGCCGCGGTCAGCCGGTGCAGGCGGCGGATGACCTGCCGGAACATCAGCAGCAGCGCCACGCCGAAGGCCGCCAGGATGGCCGCGATGATCGTCAGGGAAATTCCGAGTTGCCACCACGCCTGGCTCAAGGCGCCGGCGTTCTGCTCCTTGGCGTTGAGCAGCGCCGCGTCGCGCATCACCAGGATGTTGTTCAGCATCGGACCGGCCCACTTGTTCCATTCGGCGAAGGGAACCGGCGAGGCCGTGCCGTTGCGGGCCGCCGCGACCACCGCCTGGAAGCGCGCCTCACCCTCGGACATGATGGTCGCCTGCATATGGTCCAGCGCCTTCACGAGGTCGGGCGGGCTGCCCAGGTTCTCGACCGTCTTGCCGATCTGCTGCCACAGGATGGCGATCTTGCCGTTCAGCTCGGTGAGGGCGACGACACGCTCCGGCGTCGGTGCCGCGCCGTTGACGAAGACCCCGAGATAGGCGGCGCGCGCGCCGTCGACGTCGCGCAGGGACTGCGCCGTGCGGGCGAGCGTGGCGGCCGCGAACAGGGAATGATCGGTGTTGATCGTCGCCCGGAAGGACTCGTCGGTGGCTTTGCCGCCCAACTCGTTGACCGCGGCCAAGCCGTCGACCAGCGTGCCGTAGGCGTCGGCGGGACGGCCCGACTGCGGCTGCGCCACCGCGCTCCGGGCGGTCGCCCGCACCGTCTTCAACCCCGCGGCCACGCGGTCAATGGTTTCCAGCGGCAGGCCGGCGGCGGCAAAACGCTCCCGCGACAGGGAGATGGTCTCGTCGAGCGCGCTCCCCGTCGCCTCGAGCCTTTTGCCCGCCTCGGCGTTGAGCGGGTCGGCGTTGCCGAACGCGAACCCCCAGGCCGACCGCTCGGCGGGCAGCTTGGACCCGATCGCGATGGCCGCTTCATAGGCGGCCAAGTTGCGCTGCGCGATGATCTGCGTGTGCACGTCGGACGCCGCGTCATAAGCGACGTAAGCGGCCAAGCAGAGCGGAATCACCGCCATCACGGCGTTTGCAGTAACAATCTTTCCAATAATCTTCATCACGATGCCCTAAAACTGGAAGGGATATGACACTGCCTCGAGTTCCCTTTCAGACGAGCATTGCAATATTAAACCTTTGATAAGACCGATGATTTCTTTCTGATGCCTAAGATTGTTTCTTTAAGGCGAGTCTTCAATCTTGTTCCGGATAACGGTACTGGTGGTGATCCGATGCGACTTTTAGGAAAAAGTCTGCCGTGTTCATCATCAAAGATGGCGTGAAAGATGAAAATCCCGGACATCGACAATGGGTTTGTTTGGCCGCCGCTTTCCCGCCAGCCGTTTCCCATGGCGTTTGCTCGGCGCGTCAAAGATCACGCGGCCGGCCGCGAGGCCGGGCGGCGCCGAAAAATCGCCTTCCCGCGCAGATGCCTTCTTGTCCCACGCGAGATAACAGGCATTTAATGAAAGAAAACCGCGGAAATGGAGACGCAATCCGATGAGTGCGAGCAGGGACCCCAGCGCCTACCCGGTCATCGTCCGCACGGTCCCGCCCGAACAGGGGACCGGTTACGCGGCGGAGGTGCCCGACCTTCCCGGCTGCACCGCGTCCGGAAACACCCCGGCCGAAGCCACCGCCGCCGCGCGCGACGCCATCATCCTGTGGATCGAAGAAGCCCGCCGCACCGGTCAGCCCGTGCCGCCCCCATCGGAGCGCCTGCGCGAGGTGACCCAGTAAGGTCGACGGGGCATAGGGGGAGCGGACAGCTCCCCGATCCTCACAGGCCGTAGCGCGACCAGAGCGTGCGCTCCTCCACGGCGGCCAGCGCCGCCGCCGGGAGGTCGGCCGCCATCCGGTCGAGCGCGGCCGTGCCGGCCGGCGCGTCCACGCGGAAGCCCATGCGACGGAACCAGCGCCGGTCCTCCTGCACCACCCGCAGCCGCAGCTTCTCGCCGAAACGGCCGCGCAGCACGCTGCGCAGATCGCCGATGCCGTCGATCAGCCCGAGTTCCAGCGCGCGCCGCCCGGCCCAGAAGGCACCGGAGAACAGCTCCTCCTCCGCCCCGGACAGGCGGGCGCCGCGGCGGTCGCGCACCATCGCCTTGAAGGCGTCGTGGATCTCCGCCTGGATCGCCTTCAGATGGGCCACCCCGTCCTCCCGCTCCGGCGAGAAGGGGTCGAGAATCACCTTCTTGTCGCCCGCGGTGTAGAGCCGCCGCTCGATGCCGTAGCGCTGGATGAAGTCATGCGCGCCGAAGCCCGACGACACCACGCCGATGGAGCCCAGGATGCTGCTCTCGTCCGCCCAGATCTCATCCGCCGCGCAGGCCAGCCAGTAGCCGCCGGACGCCGCCGCGTCCTCGCAGAAGGCGAAGACCGGCACCTTCTTCTCGGTGGCGAGGTCGCGGATGCGCTTGGCGATCAGCGCCGACTGCACCGGCGACCCGCCCGGTGAATTGACGACCAGCGCCACCGCCGCCTGCTTTTTCGGCGCGAAGGCGCGTTCGATCAGCCCGGCCATGCTGGACATGGTCAGTCCCTGACGGAAGGCTCCGGCCTGGCCGATGACACCGGACAGGCGGAGGACGGACACGATCGGCCCGGCGTCGCGCCAGGGGCCGAACGGGAGTTTGGCGAGCAGCTTCGTCATGTTCATCGCCGGTTGAAATGGTGCCGCTGAGGCTGGATTGAAAGCGCCGACTTAAGGGATCAGCGGTTCCATGTCGCGCAGAATCCGTTGCGCCTGCCCGCCGTAGGCGCCGTCGGGGCCGTGCAGCACAAGCCCGGCGGTGAACCGCGCGGGCGAGCGCCCCCCCTTCCGCGCCGCCAGCAGGAGGCGCCGCGCCTCCTCCCCCGCCTTCGGCCAGAGCGGGACGAGCGTCAGGGAGCCGAATCGGGCGGCGCGCAGGGCGGCCAGGATCTCGTCCACCCGGTCGGCCCGGTGGACCATGGTCAGCGTGCCGCGCGGCTTCAGCATCGCGGCGGCGAAGCGCACCCAGTCGGCCAGCCCCGCCTCCCCCTCCACGTTGGCGGCGGCCTTCCAGGGGTCGGGCGGAGCGCTGGCCGCGCCGGCGCGCAGATAGGGCGGGTTCATCATCACCCGGTCGAAGCTTGCCGCGACCAGTTCCGGCGGCGGAGCCAGCAAATCGCCCTCAAGGACGCCCACCCGGCCCTCCAGCCCGTTGAGGGCGGCGTTGCGCCGGGCAAAGTCCGCCGCCTCTGACCGCTTCTCCAGCCCGACGACCATGACGCCCGGCACGCGGGCGGCGAGGCACAGTGCCGCCGCCCCGGTGCCGGTGCCGACGTCCAGCACCCGCTCCCCCGCCGCGGCGGCGGTGACGGCGGCGAGCAGCACCGGGTCGATGGCGGCGCGGTAGCCGGCCTCTGGCTGGTGCAGGCGGACGCGCCCGTCGAGAAGCGTGTCGAACGCCGCGTCGCTTTCCATCGTCACGCCCCCAGTTCCTCCCCGGCGTCGCGCAGCAGGCGGCAGGCGGCGGCGTGATCCTCCTCGGCCACCATCAGGCGGCGGGGGATGGCGCCGATGGAGCCCTCCAGGATGCTGGTGTGGGTGTCCAGCACGATCCCCTCGATTCCCGCGTCGGTCAGCAGGGCGAGAAGCCAGCTCAGACGGACCGGATCGGTGGTGCGCAGAAGTTCCTTCATGAAATCCCGGCTGTTCTGTGCCCTTATTCGCCTTGCGGACTTGACCGAAGAGGCTATGCCGTTATGCTCCCTGCCGGAATTCGTCACGTCAATCATCATTGGAGTCGACCTTGGCGGTCGTGACCAACCTCGAGCCGAAACGGCGGAAGTCCACCCCGCTCGACGATCTGACCGCCCTGGTGGCCGATGACCTGAGCGCGGTGAACGAGATCATCGTCCAGCGGATGCATTCGTCCGTCGATATGATCCCGCAGCTTGCCGGCTATCTCATCGCCGCCGGCGGCAAGCGCCTGCGCCCCGTCCTCACCCTCGCCGCCGCCGAGCTGTGCGGCTACAAGGGCGAGGACCACAAGATGCTGGCCGCGGTGGTGGAGTTCATCCACACCGCCACCCTGCTGCACGACGACGTCGTGGACGAGAGCGACCTGCGCCGCGGGCTCGCCTCGGCCAACGCGGTGTTCGGCAACAAGGCCAGCGTGCTGGTCGGCGACTTCCTGTTCTCCCGCAGCTTCGAGCTGATGGTGGAGGTCGGGTCGCTCGACGTGCTGCGCATCCTGTCCAAGGCGTCCGCGGTGATCGCCGAGGGCGAGGTGCTGCAGTTGCGCACCACCAACGACACCGAGACCAGCGAGCAGGCCTACTTGGAGGTCATCAAGGCCAAGACGGCGGAGCTGTTCGCCGCCGCCTGCCGCGTCGGCGCCGTGGTGGCCGACCGCCCGCAGGCGGAGGAGCTGGCGCTCTACGACTACGGCATGAACCTGGGCATCGCTTTCCAGCTCGTCGACGACGTGCTCGACTATTCGGCCAAGCAGGCGAAGCTGGGCAAGACGGTCGGCGACGACTTCCGCGAGGGCAAGATCACCCTGCCGGTCGTGCTGGCCTTCCGCCGCGGCAACGACGAGGAGCGGACCTTCTGGCGCCGCACCATGGAGGAGCTGGACCAGCAGGAGGGCGACCTGGAGCGCGCCCAGGAGCTGATGGCCAGGCACAACGCGCTGAAGGACACCGTGGAACGCGCGCGCCATTACGGCTCCATCGCGCGCGACGCGCTGGGCCTCTTCCCGGACACCCCGGTGAAGGCCGCCCTGCTGGAAGTGCTGGATTTCGTGATCGAGCGCGATTTCTAAGCCTCGGGAACTTTTTCGCTGCGGGGGGTGATTTTCACGTTGCAGCCCCCCACTCAAGCGGCTATATACGCGGCCCACGGTGACGCCGGCCACGGCGCCACCGACGGACCGGAGAGTAGCTCAGCCTGGTAGAGCACTGCTTTCGGGAGGCAGGGGCCGGAGGTTCGAATCCTCTCTCTCCGACCAGCATGAAAGGGCCGATGCGGCGACGCATCGGCCCTTTCGCTTTTGCCCTTTCGCTTTTCCGGCCCGGCAACCAGCCGTTGCGGCGGCCTTCCCGCCGGCTTTCGCGGCCCGGCAAAAAAAACATTCCGCAAATGCCGCTTATTCCCATTGCAGCCCGCGGGCAATGGGTCTATACACCCGCTCCACGGCGACGCTGGCAACGGCGGAACCGACTGGACCGGAGAGTAGCTCAGCCTGGTAGAGCACTGCTTTCGGGAGGCAGGGGCCGGAGGTTCGAATCCTCTCTCTCCGACCAACACGAAAAGGGCCGATGCGGCGACGCATCGGCCCTTTCGCTTTTGCCCTTTCGCTTTTCCGGCCCGCCGCCGCGGCACAGGCCGCGCTCCCGCCTGTTGTCCCTGGTAAGCGACACAAGACGGGGAGCGGACCCAATGGAACAGGCGATCGGACAGGAACCCCAGGCGGCGGGCGGCCCGGTGGGGACGGAGATCGACCCCAAGGCCGTCGTGGTGTCGCGCGCGGTGCGCGACCTGCTCCAGCCCCACGGCTTCCGCCCCCGCGACATCGGCAGCGGCCTGGGCGGCGGCATGGCCTGGAACCGGCGCGGCGGCGACGACACCCACGAGATGATCACCTGCAACGGAAGGCTGTCCGGCGACCCCGAGCGGGCGGAATGGACCGCCGGGCGCTACGGCAACCGCGGCGGCTTCGTCGAGGTCACCGGCCTGACGCTGCGCGGCGCGCTGGACGCCGTGGCGGTCCTGCCGCGGCCGGTGCGGGTGGACGGTTCGCTGGCCGAGGGCATCTACCCGTCGCTGGAGGACGCCCTCGACGACATCGCGTGACGGGCTATTTCAGCGCCTCGTCGATCTCCACCTGATAGCCCTTGGCGAGGCGGTTGGTCTCGTTGGCCATGCCGATCACGGCCATCAGTTCGCCGAACTGGGCGTCGGTCATGCCGGCGCGCCGCGCCGCCGCCTCGTGCGAGCGGATGCAGTAGTCGCAGCCGTTGGTCACGCTGACCGCGACGAAGATCATCTCCTTGACCATCGGGTCCAGCGCGCCGGGGGCCATCACCTCCTTCAGGCTCTCCCAGGTGCGCTTCAGGGTGGGCGGGTGATGGGCGGCCATCTTCCAGAAATTGTTGACGTCGGGCACGTTGCGGGCGGCCTTGATGTCGTCGTAGACGGCGCGCACCTCGGGAGCGGCGTCGGCGTGCTCGATGGGCTTCAGGGGCATGGCTGATGGTCTCCGCGGGGTTGGCAGCGGTGCGGGGCACCGGCGCCCTCCAGTGTCGCCCCTTCCGCCCCGCGGAACCAAGGGGAAGGCGCGCCGCATCGCCGCGCGCCCTCCTGAAAGTCATAGGGCCGCCGGAAAGTTGAGGTTGCCCCGGATGCCATAGACCGGCATAGCTTCCTCGCCGCGATGACCCGCGCTTCGCCCCCCGCCCCATCGCCTCCCGTCTCCCCACCACCCGGCCGTCATTCCCGCAGCCCATGCCCCTCCGCCACCTCGACGCCCTGGCAAACGAATCGGCAGGCATGGTGCGCCTTCTCCGCCTGCTGCTGGTGGCCTCCGTCCTGGTCCCCACCCTGCTGCTTGCCGCCATCGCCTGGCGCGACTTTCACGAGGAAGAGGCGCAGGCGGAGCGCAACATCCGCAAGACCGTTCTGATCCTGCACGAGCACATGCAGAAGGTCTTCGACACGGTGGAGCAGGTCCTGGACCGGCTGGACGAACGGACCGCCGGCATGAGCTGGGACGAGATCGGGCGCTCCGACGATCTGCACGGCTACCTGCGGACGCTGGTCGAGGAGGTGCCGCAGATCGGCGTCGTCGGGCTGATCGACCCCAACGGTGCGGTGCGCAACGACAACCGCCAGTTCCCGGTCCCGTCGATCAACGTCGGCGACCGCGAGTATTTCCGCACCCAGGCGGCCGGCGACGCCGGCATCCTCGTCAGCGAGGCGATCACCGGGCGCGGGTCGGGCAAGCGGCAGTTCAACGTCACGCGCCGCCGCGCCGCCGCGGGCGGGCCGGAAGGGCCGTTCAACGGCCTGCTGCTGACCGCGGTGCTGACCGACTACCTGGCCGATTTCTACCAGCTCGTCGTCGCCGAACCGAAGGAGGCGATCTCCCTCGTCCGCCGCGACGGCTCGGTCCTGGTCCGCTTCCCCTCGATGGGCGACCGCCAGTCCCGTCACGCCACGGACAGCTTCCTGCTCGGCGCCATGGCGGGCGGGCGGACCGAGGGGGTGTTCCGCACCCGGGGCCGCCTGGACGGCGTGGCGAGGCTCAACGGCTTCAAGCACGTCGCGCCCTACCCGCTCTACGTCACCTACGGCATCCCGATCGCCGACATCCGGGCCAACTGGGCGCGCAACGTCCTGCAATACGCCGCCTTCACGGTGCCGGCGATGCTGGCCCTGGTCGGCATCACCCTGCTGGCGCTGCGCCGCGCGCAGAGCGAGACCCGGGCGGTCCGCCGCTGGACCGAGGAGGCCCGCGCCCGCGAGTCCCTGGAGACCGCGCTGCGCCAGTCGCAGAAGCTGGAGGCGCTGGGCCAGCTCACCGGCGGCGTCGCCCACGACTTCAACAACCTGCTGACCGCCGCCCTGGCCAACCTGCATCTGATGAAGCGGCACCTGCCGGCGGAAGGCGCGCATTATCTGGACGGCACCCGCACCGCGTTGGAGCGCGCCCGGACGCTGACCGGGCAGCTCCTCGCCTTCTCGCGCCAGGAGGCGGTGGACCCCAAGCTGGTCGATCTGGGGGATGGCCTGCGCGCCATGGCCGATCTGCTGGAACGCTCCATCCGCGCCGACATCGCGTTGGATTGGGCGCTTCCCAGCGCCCCGCTGCGGGTGGAGGTCGACCCGGTCCAGCTGGAGCTGGCGGTGCTGAACCTCGTGGTGAACGCCCGCGACGCGATGCCGGCGGGCGGGCGCATCCGCATCGCCGTCCGACAGGAGGAGACGCCCGACGGCCCGCTTGCTGTTCTGGAGATCACCGACACCGGCGACGGCATGCCGCCGGAGGTCGCCGCCCGCGCCTTCGAGCCTTTCTTCACCACCAAGCCGCACGGCAGGGGCACGGGCCTGGGCCTGTCGATGGTCTACGGCTTCGCCCGGCAGTCCGGCGGCAACGCCACCATCTCCAGCGCCCCGCGCCGCGGCACGGTCGTCCGCGTCACCCTGCCGGTGTCCGGCCGGCCGCCCGAGCCGGAGACGGCCCCGGAGGCCGCGGACGCGGCGCCGAGCGGCCCGATCCGCCTGCTGGTGGTCGAGGACAACGCGCTGGTCCTGATGGCCACCGTGGAGGGCCTGACCCAGGAGGGCTTCGAGGTGGTCACCGCCGACCACGGCGCCGCCGCGCTGGAGATCCTGGAGCAGGATTCCGCCTTCGACGTGATCGTGACCGACGTGGTGATGCCCTACGGCGTGTCGGGAATCGATCTGGCGCGGCGGGTCCAGGAGCGCTGGCCCGGCATCCGGGTCCTGCTGATTTCCGGCTACAGCCCCGAATCGCTGAGCGGGCTCAAGGCCGACGCCGCCGTCCTGCCCAAGCCCTTCACCCCGGACCAGCTCGCCGCCCGCGTCCGCGCCCTGCTCCGCACCGCGAAGACCGCCTGACGGCTCGAAGGGTCAGAGCAGAACGCTGATGAACATCGGCGCCCACAGCACCGCCGACCAGATCAGCCCCAGGAAGATGCCGTGGGTGAGGTCGGTGAAGGTCGGCTCCGACAGGCAGTGCATCCGCCAGAACGCTTCGCGGTCGTTCATGCCCTGACGCTGCCCCTGACGCTGCCCCTGAGGCTGCGGGGTGTGGTTCTGAGCGTCCTTCATGGCCGTATCCTCGCTGGGGCCCAAATGGGAAGGAACCGGCGAAGGGCGCCGCGGTTCCGCACCGCAACGGGAACAATGATGGGACGGGAGAGGCACCGCCAAAAAGGAAAGGCCTCCCTGCCCTTTCGGGCGGGAGGCCTTCCGGTCGGACGGGATGAGCCGCTTACTTGGTGCGGATCATCGGGGTGAGCTGGTCGCCCCAGTTGCCCGTCGCGTTGTGATAGCGGGCGGTGCGCATCAGCTCGACCGTCACGCCGGCCTCCACGGCCTTGACGACGGCGTCGTTCAGGCGGTGCAGGCTGTTGGCGAGGACGCGGATGGCGCTCTCCTGCTCGTCCGTGAGGTTCGAACGCTCGTCCGGCGGCGCATCCTGGAAACCCGACTGATTCGTCATGCGGCTATCCTTCCCTTGTTCTCCGGCCCGGGTCTTGCGGCCCCGGCTCTGCCCTGGTTCACCGGCGCCGTTGCGCCGGCATGGCCGGGTGCTGCGCTGCAAACCCGGCATTTACGTCTTAACACATCACGCGCCGGTAGCAAGGGCGCGGCAAGACAACCTCGTTCGAAAGAGTCATGCCTCCCGCGGCAGAGTGCCGCTGCCCGGTGATGCCGGACGGGGGAAGGACCGCCGCGCTCTTCAATCGCGCGGCACGCGGCGGACGGCGTTTGATCGGGGCGCGCTCCCGGCCTAGCTTGGCGGTCCAAGGGCAGACGCCGTCCGAAGGCGATCGCCGACAAGAAACGATCCGCAGCCGATACAGCAGAGAAAGACAGGACCATGGCCGACACCGCGACCGTTTCCCGCTCCGTCGCCTTTCTGGGGCTTGGCACCATGGGCTTTCCCATGGCCGGCCATCTGGCCGTCCGGGGCGGCCACCCGGTGACCGTCTTCAACCGCACCGCCGCCAAGGCCGAGGCCTGGACCGCCCGCTTCGGCGGGGCCAGCGCCCCGACCCCCGCTGACGCAGCCCGCGAGGCCGAGGTGGTCTTCCTCTGCGTGGGCGGCGACGACGACGTGCGGGCGGTGGCCGGCGAGGCCATGGGCGCCATGAAGCCCGGCACCATCGTCGCCGACCATTCCACCGTCTCCGCCACCGTCTCGCGCGAGATGGCCGAACTGGCCCGGGAGCGCGGGTTGTTCTTCCTCGACGCGCCGGTGTCCGGCGGGCAAGCCGGGGCGGAGAACGGGGTGCTGACGGTGATGGTGGGCGGCGACGCCGACGCCTTCGCCCGCGCCCAGCCGCTGATGGCCTGCTACGGCCGCTCCGTCACCCATATGGGCCCGGCGGGTGCCGGCCAGCTGACCAAGATGGTCAACCAGATCTGCATCGCCGGCCTGCTGCAGGGGCTGGCCGAGGGCATGGCCTTCGCGCAGAAGGCCGGGCTGGACGGGCACAGGGTCGTGGATGTGATCGGAAAGGGGGCTGCCCAGTCCTGGCAGATGGACAACCGCGCCAAGACGATGCTGGACGGCAAATTCGACTTCGGCTTCGCCGTGGACTGGATGCGCAAGGACCTGGGCATCGTGCTGGACGAGGCCCGCAACAACGGCGCCAGCCTGCCCGTCACCGCCCTGGTCGACCAGTTCTACGCCGAGGTACAGGGGATGGGCGGCAACCGGCTGGACACCTCCAGCCTGATGACGCGGCTGACGCGCTGAACAAAACGCGCTGACCGGACGGAAGGAAGCGGGGAGCGCAACGACGCTCCCCCTGTCCTATCCTCAGAAGCGGACGACCTTGCCGGGGTTCATCCGGTTCTCCGGGTCGAAGGCGCGCTTCAGCTCGCCCATCACGGCAAAGGCGTCGCCGGCCTCCTTCTCCAGGAACTCCATCTTGCCGTAGCCGATGCCGTGCTCGCCGGTGCAGGTGCCGCCCATGGCGAGCGCCCGGTCGACCATACGGTCGTTCAGGCGCTTGGCCTCGGCCAGCTCCTCCGGCTTGTCGGGGTCGATGACGTAGACGAGGTGGAAGTTGCCGTCGCCGACATGGCCGACCAGCGGGGCCAGCATCGAGGATTCGGCGATGTCCTTCTTGGTCTCCAGGATGCAGTCGGCCAGCCGCGAGATCGGCACGCAGACGTCGGTCGGCCAGCCCTTGGAGCCGGGGCGCAGCGCCAGCGCCGCGTAATAGCCGTCGTGGCGGGCCTGCCAGAGCTTGGAGCGGTCCTCCGGACGGGTCGCCCAGGTGAACTCGCTGCCGCCGAACTCCGCGGCGATGGCCGCGACCATCTCCGCCTGCTCCTTCACCCCGGCGGCGGTGCCGTGGAACTCGAAGAACAGGGTCGGGGCGACCTTGTAGTCCAGCTTGGAATACTTGTTCACCGCGTCCATCTGGACCTCGTCCAGCAGCTCGATGCGGGCGACCGGGATGCCGGACTGGATGGTCTGGATCACCGTGTCCACGGCGCCGCGGATGTCGTTGAACGGGCAGACCGCCGACGAGATCGCCTCCGGGATGCCGTAGAGGCGCAGAGTCACCTCGGTGATGATGCCGAGCGTGCCCTCCGCCCCGACGAACAGGCGGGTCAGGTCGTAGCCGGCGGCCGACTTGCGGGCGCGCCCGCCGGTCTTGATGATCCGGCCGTCGGCCAGCACCACGGTCAGCCCCAGCACGTTCTCGCGCATGGTGCCGTAGCGCACGGCGTTGGTGCCGCTGGCGCGGGTGGAGGCCATGCCGCCCAGCGAGGCGTCGGCGCCGGGATCGATGGGGAAGAACAGGCCGGTGTCGCGCAGATGCTCGTTGAGCTGCTTGCGGGTCACGCCGGCCTGGACGGTGACGTCGAGGTCCTCCGGGCTGACGCGCAGGACCTCCTTCATGGTCGACACGTCGATGCAGACGCCGCCGGCCAACGCCGCGACGCCGCCCTCCAGCGAGGTGCCGGTGCCGAAGGGGATGATCGGCAGCTTGTGCTTGGCGCAGAGCGTGACGATGGCGCTGACCTCCTCGGTGGAGGTGGCGAAGGCGACGCCGTCGGGCGGGAAGTTGGGGTGGTAGGACTCGTCCTTGCCGTGATGCTCGCGCACCGCCGCGGCGGTGGTGAAGCGGTCCCCAAGCAGGGCCTTGAACTCGGCCTTCATCTCGTCGGTGAAGGCGACGCGAGGCTGGGCGGCGGGTACGGCGGTCATGGACGAATCTCCCCGGGGGTCCTTTTGGCACGAATCCGTGCGGTGGTAGGACCGGAGAAGCTAAGCCCCCCCGCCCGCGCAGACAAGCGACTCGCGCGCATGGGTGGGGGGCTTGAGCTTTTGGAAGCCCCTCGCCCCTCACCCTAACCCTCTCCCCGGAGGGGAGAGGGGATTGGCGCCGTCACGCCTCCTCGTAGCCGCCGCCGCCTGGCGTCTCGACGACCAGCACGTCGCCCTCCCCCATGGCGGTCTTGTCCTGGGGGCCGAGTTCCTCCACCGAGCCGTCGGTGCGCTGGACCCAGGTTCGGCCGATCTGGCCGGGGGCGCCGCCCTTCAGGCCGAAGGGCGGAACCCGGCGGTGGTTGGACAGGATGGCGGCGGTCATCGGTTCCAGGAACTTCAGGCGCCGCACCACCCCGTCGCCGCCGCGCCAACGCCCCGCCCCGCCCGATTCGCGGCGGATGCGGAAGCTGTCCAGCAGCACCGGGAAGCGCCATTCCAGCACCTCCGGGTCGGTCAGGCGCGAGTTGGTCATATGGGTGTGCACCGCGTCCGTCCCGTCGAAGCCGGGACCGGCGCCGGAGCCGCCGCAGACCGTCTCGTAATACTGGTAGCGCTCGTTGCCGAAGGTCGTGTTGTTCATCGTCCCCTGGGCCGAGGCCAGAACGCCGAGCGCGCCGTACAGCGCGTCGGTGACGCACTGGCTGGTCTCCACGTTGCCGGCCACCACCGCGGCGGGGTAGCTGGGCGACAGCATGGTGCCCGGCGGGATGACGATCTCGATGGGCTTCAGGCAGCCCTCGTTCATCGGGATCTCGTCGTCCACCAGGGTGCGGAAGACATAGAGCACCGCCGCCCGGCACACCGCCGTCGGGGCGTTGAAGTTGCTGGTGAGCTGCGGGCTGGTGCCGGTGAAGTCCACCCGCGCCGACCGCTCGTCCTTGTCGATGGTGATGCGGACCTTGATGACCGCGCCGTTGTCCAGCTCCTGCACGAACTCGCCG
The DNA here is from genome assembly GCF_007827815.1 of Azospirillum brasilense. Taxonomy (GTDB): domain Bacteria; phylum Pseudomonadota; class Alphaproteobacteria; order Azospirillales; family Azospirillaceae; genus Azospirillum; species Azospirillum brasilense_C. The sequence continues at coordinate 482,863 of NZ_VITH01000002.1, read as the reverse complement.
TCGGTCAGCACGTCGATGACGCGGCGGACCTGCTCCTCAGCGTTGTCCTGGACCAGCTTCATGTAGGCGTTGACCGTCTCCAGCCCGAACTGGGCGACGATGCGGCGCAGCTCGCGCACGCCCTGCTCATTGGCGGCGATCTGGGCCTTCAGGTCGCCCAGGTTCTGCGCCACGTTGCGCGCCGGCTGCGGCCCGGCGGTGAAGAGGGCGACGACCTCCTCCTCCAGGAAGCGGCCGCGCTCGACGAGCTGGATGTTGTCGAGAAGGACGCCCTCCTGGTCGATGGTCGTGCTGTCCGGCGGCATGGAGCCGGGGGTGATCCCGCCGACGTCCGCGTGATGCCCGCGCGAGGCGACGTAGAACAGCACCCGCTCGCCGGCCTCGTCGAAGACCGGGGTGATGACGGTGATGTCCGGCAGATGCGTGCCCCCATGATAGGGGTCGTTCAGCATATAGACGTCGCCTGGGTTCATTTCCCCCTGGCGCCGCTCGACGATGGCGCGCACGCTCTCGCCCATCGAGCCGAGATGCACCGGCATGTGCGGGGCGTTGGCGATCAGACCGCCGTCCGCGTCGAACAGGGCGCAGGAGAAATCCAGACGCTCCTTGATGTTCACCGAATAGGCGGTCTTTTCCAACGTGAAGCCCATCTGCTCGGCGATGGACATGAACAGGTTGTTGAAGACCTCCAGCATCACCGGGTCGGCCTTGGTGCCGATGGCGAGGCGCTGCGGCAGCTCCTCGAAGCGGGTCAGGACGAGGTGGTTCTTGCGGGTCACCTCGGCGATCCAGCCGGGCTCGACCACCGTGGTGGCGATCTTCTCCCGGATGACGGCGGGGCCGGTCACGCGGTTGCCGGGCTGGAGCTGGTCGCGGTCGTAGACCGGGGCCTCGCGGTCGGCGCCGCCGGTGTGCAGGGTGACGGTGGCGAGGCGGCGCGGCAGGGCGCCGGTGACGCTGGGCAAGTCCTGGTCGTCGGCGCTCTCGGTGCGGCCCACCGCCTCCACCGAGACGGCCTCGACCACCAGGGCCTTGCCCTCCATCATGAAGCCGTAGCGCTGGCGGTGCGCCGCCTCGAAGGCGGCGGCCATGGCGTCGAGCGGCCCGAAATCGACGACCAGCGGGCTGTCGGAGCCCTCCACCTTGATGTGCGCCTTGCGCAGCACGGCCAGCCGTCCCTCCGGAACGCCTTGACGGAGCAGCTCCATGCGCCCCTCGGCCTCCAGCGCGGCGAGCGTGGCGGTCAGCTCCTCGACCAGCGCGGCGTCGAGCCGGGCCTCCACCGCGCGTTCGCGGATCGCCACCGTGTCGGCGAGGCCGATGCCGTAGGCCGACAGCACGCCGGCGTGCGGGTGCAGGAAGACCTTGCGCATGCCCAGCGCGTCGGCGACCAGGCAGACATGCTGTCCCGCCGCCCCGCCGAAGCCGTTCAGCGTGTATTGGGTGACGTCGTAGCCGCGCTGGACCGAGATCTTCTTGATGGCGTTCGCCATGTTGTCCACGGCGATCTTCAGGAAGCCCTCGGCCACCTGATGCGGGGTCATCTCGGTGCCCAGCGCCTCGTTCACCTCCTCGGCCAGCTCGGCGAACTTCTCGCGCACGATGGCGGCGTCGAGCGGCTGGTCGGCCTCCGGCCCGAAGACGTGGGGGAAGAAATCGGGGTGCAGCTTGCCGACCATCACGTTGCAGTCGGTCACGGTCAGCGGCCCGCCGCGGCGGTAGCAGGCCGGACCGGGGTTGGCGCCGGCGCTCTCCGGCCCGACGCGGAAGCGCGCCCCGTCGAAGAAGCAGACCGAGCCGCCGCCCGCCGCCACGGTGTGGATGTGCATCATCGGGGCGCGCATCCGCACCCCGGCCACCACCGTGTCGAAGGCGCGCTCATACTCCCCGGCGTAGTGCGACACGTCGGTGGAGGTGCCGCCCATGTCGAAGCCGATGACCCGGTCGAAGCCGGCCATGCGCGCGGTGCGCACCGCCCCGACGATGCCGCCCGCCGGGCCGGAGAGGATGGCGTCCTTGCCCTGGAACCAGCGCGCGTCGGTCAGGCCGCCGTTCGACTGCATGAACATCAGCCGCACGCCGGAGAGGTCGCCGGCCACCTGCTCGACATAGCGGCGCAGGATCGGCGACAGGTAGGCGTCGACCACCGTGGTGTCGCCGCGCCCGACGATCTTCATCAGCGGGCTGACCTGATGGCTGACCGACACCTGGGTGAAGCCGATGGAGCGGGCCAGCGCCGCCACCTGCTTCTCATGGTCCGGAAAGCGGTAGCCGTGCATCAGCACCACCGCGGCGGCGCGGAAGCCGTCCTGGTAGGCCTGCTCCAGCTGGACCCGCACGGCGCGCAGGTCCACGGCCTTCAGCACCGTGCCGTCGGCCTTGACCCGCTCCGGCACCTCGGCCACCCGCTCGTACAGCAGTTCGGGCAGGACGATGTGGCGGGCGAAGATTTTCGGGCGGGCCTGGTAGCCGATGCGGAGCTGGTCGCCCAGCCCCTCGGTGATCAGCAGCAGCGTGCGCTCGCCCTTGCGCTCCAGAAGCGCGTTGGTGGCGACGGTGGTGCCCATCTTCACCGCCTCGACCGCTTCCGCCGGGATCGGCTGGCCAGCGGCGAGGCCCAGCAGGTCGCGGATGCCCTGGATGGCGGCGTCGCGGTAGCGTTCCGGATTCTCCGACAGCAGCTTGTGCGTGACCACCGACCCGTCGGGGCGCTTCGCCACGATGTCGGTGAAGGTGCCGCCGCGGTCGATCCAGAACTGCCACCGGCCCTGCGCTTGGGACGCCATACCCCACTCCCTGATGTTTCCGATTTCCGGGGAGTGTGACGATACGCCGCCGCAGGTCAAGCCGGAGAGTGCAAATGCGGGGGGCCGCAACGAAGAGACGAGAATTTGTCGCAAAATATACAATCATGCGATACATTTACATATCGCGCCACCGCAGAAGCCCGCCCAGATGACCGCGTCACCCTCTGTAAAAATGCATGAGATTGATAAATTCGTCTTATGGCCAGTTTTCGCAGCAGCCCTCACCACCGCCACCGTCGTCGCGAGCGGGGCGTCGTTTTTCATGCTCGCCTTGCTTGCTGTTTTTGCCATACCTTTATTTTTTGCTACGGTATTTTCACTTCCATTTTTCATTGTACACGTTTTGAAACGTCAATGGCGCAGGGCAATTTCCTTTGGCCTCCTTCCGGCGTCCGTTGCCGCAACAATCGTAGTACCGCAGACCCTTGGCAGTTCACTGCTTCACCTTGGCCAATGGGCTCGATTTCAAGCGAACTTACCCAGTTATGAATTGGAAATCGCAAAGCTTCCAAACAATGGAAAACGCTTTGCCACGTTTGCGTGGGATGGCTTTGCAGGAAGCACAACACTGCTTATCTACGATGAAAGCGACGAATTGTTAAAACCCTTTTACGAGATGAATGAGGCCGGAAGAGACATTATTCGAGAATGTACAATAACACCATACCGCGACCATTATTATTGGTGCAACATAAAATAAATTTTAAATATTCAGAATTATTCATGAACTCCGCCCAATTGCAGAACCGACCTAAGCGGCAACCCTCAGAACGGCCGGGAGGCTGTCCAGCACGGCGTTCACAGCCCCTGCCCCATCCTCGAACGCCTCCAGCGCCAGCGAGAACTGCGAAGGACGCGGCAGATCGAAGGTGATGGCGAACTCCCCGCCGTCGCGTTCCATCGTTCCGCCGAAGCGGCGCGACAGGGCGCGCATGCGGGTGTTGTCGGACAGGCACATCATATGGACCTGCCGGATGCCCCGGTTCGCAGAGATGGACAGCGAGCGGCGGACCAGGGTGGAGCCGACGCCCCGCCCCTGAAACCCCGTCTCGACGCTGATCGCCAGTTCCGCGGCACCCGGCCACAGCAGCCGGTCGAAGCACAGCTCCACCGCGCCGCGCAGCTCGCCGCGGTCGAACAGGCCGAGCAGCGTGGTCCGCGTCCAGTCGAGCGACTCGCAATGCTGGGCGATGACCTCGCCGGAGACGGTGCCGGTGAAGCGGGCGTAGCGGTCCGCCTTGTCCAGCCGCAGCAGATGCGCGCGGTATTGGCCGCTCTCGGTGGGGAGAAGCTTGCGGATGGCGGACATGGGGAGACTCGTGGCGCTGGTGATTCGGGACATCGCACCGCTTCGCGTCGTCCGCTTCCCCATCGGCGGCCTGGACCGGCCGCCCTCTTTTGTTGCGGCGCAACATGGCGAAGGAGCAGCCGAAGGGCAAGGCCCCTGGCGACGACGACAAGGCTCTGTTGCAGCGCAGCAACATTTCGCTCCATCGGAAAATCCCGTACCCCCAACGGATGAAAAGGGCGCGGCGCGCGAAGATTTTGGGAAACAACGAAAAAGTATGGGCCGGTTGGCGCGGCGCCGGACTGCCGGTATGCTGCTCCGGCGGTCGAAAGGCGGATAAAAATGAGCATCTGGGGCAGCGTCCTGGGCGGGGCGGCCGGTTTTACCATCGGCGGACCGATCGGGGGCCTGATCGGTCTGGCCGCTGGCTACGCGGTGGGGCGCGGCATCCGCGGCCTGTGCGGCCCGGCGGACGCCACCAAGTCCATCGCCTTCACCATCGGCGTGATCGCCCTGTCGGCGAAGATGGCCCGCGCCGATGGCGTGGTGAAGCGGGTGGAGGTGGACACCTTCAAGCGCCTGTTCCGCGTCCCGCCGGAGGAGCTGGACACGGTGGGCCACGTCTTCGATCTCGCCCGCAAGGACACCCACGGCTTCGAGGACTACGCCCAGCAGATCGCCGGCCTGTTCGAGGACCGCCGCGCCGTTCTGGAGGAACTGCTCGACAGCCTGCTGGCCATCGCCGAGGCCGACGACGAGCTGCACGAGACGGAAGTCGAATATCTGCGCACCGTCGCCCACATCTTCGGCTTCACCGACGATGAGTTCGAGCGCATCGTCGCCGGCCACCACATCGCCGGCACGCCGAACGAGACCGATCCCTACGGCGTGCTCGGCGTCTCCCGCCGGGCCAGCGACGAGGCGGTCAAGGCCGCGCACCGCCGCTTGGTGCGCGAGCATCACCCCGACCTGCTGATCGCCCAGGGCATGCCGCAGGAGTTCGTCGATCTGGCGACGCAGAAAATCGCCGCCATCAACGCCGCCTACGACCGGATCGAGAAGGAGCGCGGGCGGGGGTAAGGTCCCGCCATTGCGCCCCCGTCCCTCCCCGTGCATCCCCGCCCCGGCGCAATCGGGTGTCGCGGGCCTGCGGACCGCACGCTATATAAGCACACCTCCGCACACCGTATCGTTGGGTCATGGCTCCTCCCGCTCCGATCACCGCGCTCCAGGGCGTGTCCGTCACCTTCGGTGGCCGTCCGCTGTTCGAAACCATCGACCTGTCCATCGGACGGGGCGACAAGGCCTGTCTGGTCGGGCGGAACGGGTCCGGCAAATCGACGCTGATGAAGGTTCTGGCCGGCATGATCCAGCCGGACGGCGGAACCGTCTTCACCCAGCCGGGCGCCCGCATCGCCTATCTGCCGCAGGAGCCGGACTTCACCGGCTGCGCCACCGTGCACGACTACGTCGCCGCCGGCCTGCCCGCCGACGAGCGGGACGAGACGCACCGGGTGGACGCCGTGCTGGACCGGCTCCAGGTGCCGGGCCATCTCGACCCCAACACTCTGTCGGGCGGCGAGGCGCGGCGCACGGCGCTGGCCCGCACGCTGGTCGGTGCCCCCGACGTGATGCTGCTCGACGAGCCGACCAACCACCTCGACCTCCCCACCATCGAGTGGCTGGAGGAGGAGTTGCTGGCCTACCGCGGCGGCCTGCTGCTGATCTCGCACGACCGCAGCTTCCTCAACCGGCTGGCCAGGCGGACGCTGTGGCTGGACCGCGGCACGGTGCGCGCCACCGACCGCGGCTTCGCCGAGTTCGAGACCTGGCAGGCCGAGGTCTTCGAATCGGAGGAGATCGCCGCCCAGAAGCTCGACCGCAAGATCGAAGGCGAGATGAAGTGGCTGCGCGAGGGCATCTCGGCCCGGCGCACCCGCAACATGGGCCGCGTGCGCGCCCTGCTCCAGCTCCGCACCGACCGCGCCGAGCGCATCAAGGGCGGCCAGCAGGCCAAGCTCGCCGTCGCCGAGGCCGAGCGCGGCGGGCGCTTGGTCATCGAGGCGGAGCGCATCTCGAAGGGCTTCGACACGGCGGACGGCCGCAAGACCGTCGTCAACGACTTCTCCACCCGCATCCTGCGCGGCGACCGGGTCGGGCTGATCGGGCCGAACGGCGCCGGCAAGACCACGCTGCTGAAGATGCTGACCGGCCAGATGGAGCCCGACGAAGGCACGGTCCGGCTGGGCACCAACATGGAAACCGCCTATTTCGACCAGCGGCGCGACGGGCTGGACCCGGAGGACACCATCCGCAAGGTGCTCTGCCCGTTCGGCGGCGACAGCGTGATGGTCAACGGCCAGCCGCGCCACGTCGCCGGCTACATGCGCGACTTCCTGTTCGACACGCGCCAGCTCGACAGCCCGGTCAAGGCGCTGTCCGGCGGTGAGCGCAACCGGCTGCTGCTCGCCCGGCTGTTCGCGCGGCCCAGCAACATGATGATCCTCGACGAGCCGACCAACGACCTCGACATGGACACGCTGGACCTGCTGGAGGACGTGCTCGGCGACTATCAGGGCACGCTGCTGCTGGTCAGCCACGACCGCGACTTCCTCGACCGGCTGGTCACCAGCACCATCGCGGTGGAGGGGGACGGCGTGATCGCCGAGTATCCCGGCGGCTATTCCGACTATCTGGTGCAGCGCCCGCCGCCCAAGGAGAAGGCCGCCGCCCCGGCCAAGGCGAAGCCCGCCGCCGCCCCGGCGGCCGCCAAGCCGAAGGGCAAGCTCAGCTACAAGGACCAGCGGGAGCTGGACGACCTGCCCGCCCGCATGGACAAGCTGACCGCCGAGGTGGCGAAGCTCGAAGCGGCGCTCGCCGATCCCGACCTGTTCGCCCGCGACGCCGCCAAATTCCAGAAGACGTCCGATCAGTTGCAGGCGAAACAAAACGAGCTGGCTGCCGCCGAGGAGCGCTGGCTGGAACTGGAGGCCCTGCGCGAGGAGTTGGAAGGCGGCCGCGGATGAGTCTGCGCGACTCGCTGCTGGCGCTCCTGGTCATGGCGATCTGGGGCCTGAACTTCGTTGTCGCCAAATGGGGGCTGGCCGAGTTCCCGCCCCTCTTCATCATGGCCCTGCGCTTCCTCGCGGTGGCGGCGCTGATCCTGCCTTTCAAGCGGATCCCCTGGAGCGCGGTGCGGCCCATCGCGATCCTGTCGGTGACGCTGGGGACCGTGCATTTCCCGCTGATGTTCACCGGGCTGAACGGCATCGACGCGGCCACCGCCTCGCTGGCGGCACAGGCGCAGGTGCCCTTCTCCTCCCTCCTGGCCGCGTTGATCTTCAAGGACAAGCTGGGCTGGCGCCGGGCCATCGGCATGGCCGCGGCCTTCGCCGGCGTCGCGGTGATCGCCGGCGAGCCGCGGCTGTCCGGGTCGCTGGTGCCGCTGTTCATGATCCTGGGCGCCAGCTTCGCCTTCGCCGTCGCCAGCATCCAGATGAAGATGATCGTCGGGGTGGACGGCTTCGCGCTGAACGGCTGGATGGCGCTGTTCGCCGCCCCGCAGCTCCTGCTGCTCTCCTTCCTGTTCGAGGAGGGCCAGATGGCCGCGCTCACCGACGCGACCCTGTGGGGCTGGGGCTCCGTCGCCTACATGGCGGTGGGCGTGACCATGGGCGCCTATGGGATGTGGTACCCGCTGCTGCGCAAATACTCGGTCAACCAGACCATGCCCTTCCTGCTGACCGTGCCGGTCTTCGGCGTGCTGGCCGGCGTTCTGCTGATGGACGATCCCTTCACGCTCCGGCTGGTCCTGGGCGGGCTGTTGACCGTGGGCGGCATGGCCGTCATCGTGAAGCGGCGCCCGACGGCGCTGGCGGAGAAGGTGACGAATCCGACCTGAGGAAGCCCGACCTGAGGACACCATGATGCGCACGGGCACCGGATGCATCGACCGCCCCTCTCCCAACCACGGGCCGCGGCCCGAGGGCGTGGGGGTGGAGCTGCTGATTCTCCATTACACGGGGATGCCGACCGCCGAGTCGGCGCTGAGCCGGCTGTGCGACCCCGCCGCCCAGGTCAGCGCCCACTACACGGTGGACGAGGACGGCGCCGTCCACGCCCATGTGCCGGAGGACCGGCGCGCCTGGCACGCCGGCCTGTCCTCCTGGCGGGGACGGGCCGACGTCAACAGCCGCTCCATCGGAATCGAGATCGTCAATCCAGGGCACGAGTTCGGCTACCGCCCCTTCCCCGCCGTCCAGATGGCCGCCGTGGCCGATCTCTGCCTCGACATCATGGGGCGTCATGGAATCGCGCCGGCCGATGTGCTGGGCCACAGCGACATCGCCCCGGCCCGCAAGGAGGACCCCGGCGAGCTGTTCGACTGGCCGGGGCTGGCCGCGCGCGGAATCGGGCTGTGGCCCCAGCCCATCGCGGCGGACGACTCGCCGATCGACTTGGCGGTCGACTTGGCGGAATCCGCGGAGGATGTGGCGGCGCTTCTGGGACGCTATGGGTATGACACCGCCGAATCGCGGGTTCTGCTGTCCTTCCAGCGCCATTTCCACCCCGAGCGCCTGACCGGGGAGCCCGACCCGGAGACGCTGCGCCGGCTGCGCGCGCTGCTGCGGATGACCGGGCGCTGAGAATCCGGATCGCTCCCGAACACCGTTGCGAATCGAAGTTGCGAATCGAATGGCGACCCTATACACAGTGCCGCGCCAGATGGCCGGATGGCCGCCTTCGACCTTTTGGATCGGGGGAGGAAAGTCCGGGCTCCACGGGAACACGGTGCCGGCTAACGGCCGGCGGGGGCGACCCTAGGGAAAGTGCCACAGAGAGCAAACCGCCACCGGCCTCGTGCCGGCGGTAAGGGTGAAAGGGTGCGGTAAGAGCGCACCGCGCGCCTGGCAACAGGGGCGGCATGGTAAACCCCACCGGGAGCAAGACCGAATAGGGGCGGCACGGCCCGCCATCTCCGCTGATCCTTGATCGGTCGGGATGGTCTGGGGCCAAGCGCGTTTCCGCGCCGCCGCCCGGGTTGGTTGCGTGAGGCGCCGGGCAACCGGCGTCCCAGATGAATGGCCATCCATCAGGGTAACCTGAGGACAAAACCCGGCTTACAGGCCATCTGGCGTTTATCCCCACCACCACCGGACACCGGAGCACCCCTTTCCCGCAGCGCGGGCCTGGGATGGCGCCCCCTTGTCCACAGATGTCCCCAGCTTCATCCACAGGCGGTGGATAACTGTGGGGCAAATTCCCATGCCGTCCCATGCCCAACCACGGCAGGTTACCCCAGCAGGCTATACCATTCGTAGGATGCGATTCGCCTTTATGGAAAGCCACATGTTGGGAACCATTCGCGGGACTCACGGAACATCCTGCGAACTCTGTGGCGCAATCCCGCGTAATCGCTCATCCCGGCCCTGATATATTGCCGATTCTCGCCGATTCGCCTCACCTATTTGCACGCCGGCAACACATCGGGCCAAAAGTCTTGACAGCACCATATGAATACTGGAGGGGGCGTTGACGCCCAAACTGTCCCATGCTATCCCATGAAAGCCCAGTTTGGAGGGGGAACTACCCAACCAAGGTAGCCAAACCGGGCGCGTTCAGCGGCAAGAGCGGATAGGGCTTCGCGACGGCGAAGACCGGCAACGGGATAAGGGGGGCGTTCGTCAGGCCGATGGCCATTTTCCTGTCCACATACGTCAACAAAGTTGACAGGAAAGGCCGCTGCTCCATCCCGGCGCAGTTCCGGCAGTCGCTTGCCAAGACGTCGGCTCCCGGCACCGTTTACCTCTGGCCTTCGCTGAATCATCAGGCGCTGGAAGGCGCCGATCAGGATTATCTCGACGTGCTGTCCGAAAGCCTGGAATCCCCCGATCTGGATTCGGACGAGCGCGACATGATCGAGACCTTCATCTTCGGCAAGCTGATCCCCGTCTCGCTGGACACCGAAGGCCGAATCGTCCTGCCCAAGGAACTCGCCGAATTCGCCGGAATCGACGAGGAAGCCGCCTTCATCGGCCGCCGCAAGACCTTCCAGATCTGGGAGCCCGGCGCCCTGAAGGCCCATGAACAGACGCTGCGCGACCAGGTCGTGCGCAAGGACATTTCGCTGAGCCAGATCGTCGCCAAGGCGTCCCGCGCCGCCGCCGGCCGGGCAGGGGAGGGCGCATGACCGTGAAGCCTCCTGCCCCCGTCTCCTCCGCTCCGGATTCGCCGCACATCTCCGTCCTGCTGAACGAGGTCGTGGACGCGCTCTCCCCGCGCGACGGCGGCGTCTATGTGGACGGCACCTTCGGCGCCGGCGGCTATGCCCGCGCGATTCTCGACCGCGCCGACTGCCGGGTCTGGGGAATCGACCGCGATCCCGAAGCCATCGAGCGCGGCCGCCAGCTCGCCCTCGCCTACCCGGGCCGGCTGGCGATCGTCGAAGGCCGATTCGGCGACATGGGCCGGCTGCTCGCCGAGCACGGCGTCGAATCGGTGGACGGCGTGGCGCTGGACATCGGCGTCTCCTCCCCGCAGATCGACGAGCCGGAGCGCGGCTTCTCCTTCCGATTCGACGGCCCGCTCGACATGCGGATGGGACGCGATGGGCCGACCGCCGCCGACGTGGTGAACACCGCCACCCAGGACGAGCTGGCCGACATCGTCTTCCATTACGGCGAGGAGCGCATGGCCCGCCGCGTGGCCCGCGCCATCGTCGCCGCGCGTCTGGACACCCCGTTCGCGCGCACCAAGCAGCTGGCCGACGTGGTACGGTCGGTGGTGCCGAAGGGGAAGGGCGACGCCATCGACCCGGCGACCCGCACCTTCCAGGCGCTGCGCATCCATGTGAACGACGAGCTGGGCGAGCTGCGCCGCGGCCTCGCCGCCGCCGAATCGCTGCTGAAGCCCGGCGGCCGTCTCGCCGTCGTCTCCTTCCATTCGCTGGAGGACCGGGAAGTGAAGACGTTCCTGAAGGAACGCTCCTCGCCCCCGCCCTCCCCGTCCCGACACGCGCCGAGCCTTGCGGCAGACGCGCGCTCCCCATCCTTCCGGCTTCTGTCGCGCAAGCCCATCGTGCCGACGGACCAGGAAGCCCACAGCAACCCACGCGCGCGCTCTGCCCGGCTGCGCGCGGCTGAACGCACGGCGGCGCCGGCCTATCCGGCGCCCGGCAAGGAGGCGGCATGAAATACAAATCCGCACTTTTCTGGGGTGGGCTGATCGCCGCCGCCGGCTTCGTCCTGTTCGAGACCAGCTACGAGGTTCAGGAGCTGGAAGAAAAGCTGGGCTCGCTCAACCGCAAGATCATGGTGGAGCAGGAGGCCATCCAGGTCCTCAAGGCCGAGTGGAGCTTCCTCAACGACCCGACCCGTCTCGAGAATCTGTCGCGCGAGCATCTGGCGCTGCAGCCGACCGAGGCGCGCCAGTTCGTGGCGATGAACATCGTCCCGATGCGCCCCTCGCCGACCGTCGCGCCGGAGGAGGCCCCGCTGCCGCCGATGGTCCGCAACCAGACGCCGGGCAAGGCGCCGAACGTGGCGACCGCCTCCACCGGGGACAGCGTCGTGGGCGGCGGCGCCATCGTACAGGGTGGCGTTCAGGGCGGCGTGATCATTCCGGCCTCGGCCTCGCCGATCAAGCCGGCCCCGATCAAGCCCTCGGCCATCGTGCCCGCCTCGGCCAAGGCGCCGCCCCTGCCCTCCGCCGCCAAGTCGGCCCCGGCGCGCATGGTGACGACCGGGCCGACGGAGGTCGCCACCAAGCCGCCGGTCACCGCGCGGACGCTGGCGCCGCCGCCCGCAGCCCGTCCGCAGCCGCAGCAGGCCGGCTTCCAGGCCGCCCCGCCGCCGGCCGCCCCGGCCCAGCATGACAGCATCGGTCTTCTCGTCGCCCGTCTCGGAGCCAACCGATGAGCGTTCCGCCGCCCGGCATCGATCCCGCGCACGGCGCCTACAGCGTTCCGCCCCCGGCCTCCAAGCCGCGGACGTCGCTGTCGGTCGCGCTGGAGCAGAGCCGGAACCGGTTGATGGTGACCGCGGCCATGGTCGCCGTGGTCTTTTCCGCCATCGGCGTGAAGCTGGTGGACGCGACGCTGTTCAACCACGCGGCGGAACCGCGCCCGCGCATGGCCGCGGAGGTCGACGCCCCGCCGGTCAACCGCGCCGACATTGTGGACCGCAACGGCAACCTGCTGGCGACCTCGCTCGCCACGCAGTCGCTCTACGCCGACCCGAAGCTGATCAGCCGCCCGGACGAGGTGGCGCGCAAGCTGACCACCGCGCTGCCCGAGCTGGACTACAAGGACCTGCTGGCCAAGCTCAGCGGCGACAAGCGGTTCGTCTGGATCAAGCGCAACCTGACGCCCAAGCAGCAGGCGGCGGTGTTCCGGCTCGGCCTGCCCGGCGTCTATTTCGAACGGGAGGAGCGCCGCTTCTACCCGGCCTCCAACCTGACCTCGCATCTGGTCGGCTTCACCGGCGTGGACAACAACGGCCTCGCCGGGCTGGAGCAGCAGTTCAACAAGCGGCTGACCACCGACCCGAAGCCGCTGCAGCTGTCGATCGACCTGCGCCTTCAGCATATTATGAAGAAGGAATTGCAGGCGACGATCGAAGAGTTCAGCGCCATCGGCGCCGCCGGCATCATTTACGATGTCCGCAACGGCGAAGTCATGTCGATGGTTTCGCTGCCCGACTTCGATCCGCACAACCCGACAGGACTTGACGCGGACACGCTGTTCAACCGCGCGACGCTCGGCGTGTACGAAATGGGCTCCACCTTCAAGATCTTCAACACCGCGATGTCGCTGGATTCGGGCAAGATTCGCGTGTCCGACACCTTCGACACCATCAACAACATCAAGGTCGGCCGCTTCACGATCCGCGAATTCCACGCGTTCAAACACAACCTGACCGTGGCGGAGGTGTTCCAGGAATCGTCGAACCTCGGGTCGGTGCGCATGGCGCTGACGCTCGGCGTGCAACACCAGAAGTCCTTCCTGACCAAGCTGGGCATGACCCGCCCGACTTCGCTGGAACTGCCGGAGAACGGCTGGCCGCTGGTGCCGAATCCGTGGCGGGAGGTCAACACCATGACCATCTCCTTCGGCCACGGCATGTCGGTCAGCCCGATGCACACGGTCAACGCCGCGGCCTCGATCATCAACGGCGGCGTGCTGCACCCGCCGACCCTGCTGAAGCGCGACCCCACGGTCGAGGTGCCCGGCGAGCAGGTCATCAGCCCGAAGACCTCGGCGATGATGCGTCGCCTCTTCCGCTTCGTGGTCACCGACGGCACGGCGAAGTCGGCCAACGCCAAGGGCTACGTCGTCGGCGGCAAGACCGGCACGGCGGACAAGCAGAAGGGCCGGAGCTACGCCCGGAACTCCCGCATGTCGTCGTTCCTCGGCGCCTTCCCGATGCACGACCCCCGCTACATCGTCTATGTCCTGATCGACGAGCCGAAGGGCACCAAGAAGACCTACGGCTTCGCCACCGGCGGCTGGGTCGCCGCCCCCGCGGTCGGTCGGATCGTGAAGCAGATCGGACCGCTGCTGGGCGTCCAGCCGGTGGATGAGGCGTCGCCCGACGTCATCAACGCCACCTACATCAACACCGCCGGTCAGACCACCCCGCCCGCACCGCCGCCTCCGCCCGCGCAACCGAAAGGCAGCACCGTTGCTTCTGTCCCACCTGCTGGCAACAAGCCGCGCTGACACGGCGTCCGCCACCGAGGCACCCGCCGTCGAAGTGACCGGGCTGACCGCGGACAGCCGCGCGGTCAGGCCCGGTTTCGTCTTTGCCGCCCTGCCGGGCGCGAAGGCGGACGGGCGCGCCTTCATCGCCGACGCGCTCGCCAAGGGCGCCGTCGCGGTGGTGGCGCCCGTCGGGACCGCCCTGCCCGCCGGCAGCGCCGCCGCTCTGGTCGCCGACGAGCAGCCGCGCCGCCTCTTCGCGCGCCTCGCCGCCGCCTTCCACGGGCGGCAGCCGGACACCGTGGTCGCCGTGACGGGGACCAACGGCAAGACCTCCACCGTGCAGTTCGCCCGCCAGATGTGGGAGCTGATGGGCCTGAAGGCGGCCAGCCTGGGCACGCTCGGGCTGATCGGGCCGGGGCTGGACGATTACGGCGGGATGACCACGCCGGACCCGGTGTCGCTCCACCGCGACCTCGCCGCCGTCAAGGACAAGGGGATCGAGCATCTGGCCATGGAGGCGTCCAGCCACGGGCTGGAGCAGTTCCGTCTCGACGGCGTGGCCCTCAAGGCCGCGGGCTTCACCAACCTGACCCGCGACCATCTGGACTACCACGGCACGATGGAGGCCTACCTCCAGGCCAAGGCGATGCTGTTCGGACGGGTGTTGCCCGATGGGGGAACCGCCGTCCTGAACGCCGACAGCGGCACTTTTGCCGAGCTTGCCGGGATTTGTTCACAGCGCGGTCACCGCGTCTTCGGATACGGTCTGGCCGGCCGCGAGATCCGGGTGAACGGGGTCGAGCCGCTGGCCCACGGCCAGCGCCTGAACCTGACGGTCCTGGGCCGCGGCATCACCGTGGACCTGCCGCTGGCGGGCCGCTTCCAGGCGTGGAACGTGCTGTGCGCGCTCGGCCTGGTGATCGGCTCCGGCGCGGACCGTGACGAGGCTCTGGCCACCCTGACCCGCCTTGAAGGCGTGCCGGGACGCCTGCAGCACGTCGCCACCCACCCCTGCGGGGCGGCGGTCTATGTCGATTTCGCCCACACGCCCGACGCGCTGGAAACGGTGCTGCTGGCGCTGAAGCAGCACGCCCGGAACCGCCTGATCGCGGTCTTCGGGTGCGGCGGCGACCGCGACCGCGGGAAGCGGCCGGTGATGGGGGAGTTGGCCGGCCGTTTGGCCGACCGCGCCATCGTCACCGACGACAACCCGCGCACCGAGGTGCCGGCGGCCATCCGCAAGGAGGTCCTGGCGGGCCATCCGGCCCTGGAGGAGATCGGCGACCGGCGCGAGGCCATCCGCGCAGCCGTCCGCAGCCTTCGGCCCGGTGACGTCCTGGTCATCGCCGGCAAGGGACATGAGCATGGTCAGATCGTCGGGACGGAGGTCCTTCCCTTCGACGACGCGACCGAGGCACGAGCCGCCGTGGCAGAGGTTGGAGCAGCATGAGCGAGGCCAAGACCGTCCTGTGGACCGCCGAGGACGCCGCCGCCGCCACCAGCGGTCAGGCGACGCGCTCCTGGGAGGCGACCGGGGTCAGCATCGACAGCCGCAAGGTGGCTCCGGGCGACCTGTTCGTCGCCATCAAGGGGCCGAACTTCGACGGGCATGACTTCGTCGCCAAGGCGCTGGAGGCCGGCGCCGCCGCGGCGCTGGTCAGCACCGTGCCGCCCGGCGTGCCGGGCGACGCCTCCCTTCTGGCGGTGGAGCAGGACACGCTGGCCGCGCTGGGCGATCTCGGCCACGTCGCGCGGCTGCGCACCCAGGCCAGGGTGGTGGGCGTCACCGGCTCGGTCGGCAAGACCAGCACCAAGGAGGCGCTGCGCCACGTCCTGTCGGCGCAGGGCCGCACCTTCGCCACCGAAGGCAGCCTGAACAACCATTGGGGCGTCCCCCTGTCGCTGGCCCGCATGCCGGAGGACAGCGAGTTCGGCGTGTTCGAGCTGGGCATGAACCACGCCGGCGAGCTTGGCCCGCTGTCGCGGCAGGTGATGCCCGACGTCGCGGTCATCACGACGGTCGAGGCGGCCCACCTGGAGTTCTTCGAGTCCGTCGAGGCGATCGCCGACGCCAAGGCCGAGATCTTCGAGGGCATGAACCCCAACGGGGTCGCCGTCCTCAACCGCGACAACCCGCATTTCGCCCGCCTGCTCGCCGCCGCGCGCACCCAGGGGTTGAGCCGCATCTGGAGCTTCGGCTCCCACGCCGACGCCGACGCGCGTCTGGTGGAGTGCTCGCTGCACGCCACTTGCAGCGCCGTGACCGCGATCATCCGGGGCGAGCGCATCCAGTACTGCCTGGCCCTGCCCGGCCGGCATTGGGTGATGAACAGCCTCGCCGTGCTGCTGGCGGTGAAGGCGCTGGGCGCCGACGTCGCCGCGGCGGCCCGCGCCCTGTCGACCATCGCGCCGGTCAAGGGCCGCGGCACGCGCAAGCGCGTCCAGGCCGCGCGGGGCGCCTTCACCCTGATCGACGAGAGCTACAACGCCAGCCCCGCCGCCATGACCGCAACCTTTGCGGTGCTCGGCAAGATCGACCCCGGCGCCGGCGGCCGGCGCCTCGCCGTGCTGGGCGACATGCGGGAGCTGGGCGACCGCGCCGACGCCCTGCACGCCGCGCTGGCCGAGCCGCTGCGCGCCGCCCATGTGGACGCGGTCTACGCCTGCGGCCCGCACATGCGCGCCCTGTTCGACCGTCTGCCCGCCGCCATGCGCGGCGCCTGGACGGAGACCAGCGCCGAATTGGCCCCCCTCCTGGCCGGTGCGGTGCGCGGCGGCGACGTGGTGCTCATCAAGGGGTCCCTTGGCAGCCGCATGGCGACGGTGGTGGATGCCCTGTCCGCCCTGGACACCAAAGACAGCAAGCAAACCGAAAAGAACAACAACGGCTCCTCGCCCGCGGCTGACACGGATCAGACCGCGGCGCAGGGCCACAAAGGCTGACCGCTCCACGATGCTCTACAACCTGCTCTTTCCCCTGGCGGACGTCTTCACGCCGTTCAACCTGTTCCGGTATCTGACCTTCCGGACGGGAGGCGCGGTGCTGACGGCGCTCGTCATCAGCTTCGTGTTCTTTCCGCGCCTGATCGCGTGGCTGAAGCGCAAGCAGGGCGAGGGCCAGCCGATCCGCTCCGACGGGCCGGAAAGCCATATGAAGAAGAAGGGCACGCCCACCATGGGCGGCCTGATGATCCTGATCGCCGTGTCGATCAGCACGCTGCTGTGGGTCGACCTGACCAACGCCTACACCTGGATCGTGCTGCTGGTGACGATCGGCTACGGGCTGATCGGCTTCGGCGACGACTACCTGAAGCTGACCAAGCGCAACACCAAGGGCCTGTCGGGCCGCTTCCGCCTGACCTGGGAGATCATCATCGGGGTCTCCGCCGCCGCCGCCATCATGTATGTGTCGGCGCCGCCGCTGTCCGGCGGTCTGGCCGTGCCCTTCGTGAAGGATTTCCTGATCCAGCTCTCCTGGTTCTTCATCCCCGTCGGCGCCTTCGTCATGGTCGGCGCCTCGAACGCGGTGAACCTGACCGACGGGCTGGATGGGCTGGCCATCGTGCCGACGATGATCGCGGCGGGCTGCTTCGGCCTGATCGCCTACCTCACCGGCAACGCGATCTTCGCCAACTATCTCCAGATCCACCATGTGCCCGGTGCTGGTGAGCTTGCCGTTTTCTGCGGGGCTCTGGTCGGTGCGGGGATCGGATTCCTCTGGTACAACGCGCCCCCCGCCATGGTCTTCATGGGCGACACCGGCTCGCTGGCCCTCGGCGGCGCGCTGGGAGCCGTCAGCGTGGTCACCAAGCACGAGATCGTGCTGGCGATCATCGGCGGCCTGTTCGTGCTGGAGACCGTGTCGGTGATCGTCCAGGTCGCCTCGTTCAAGCTGACCGGAAAGCGCGTGTTCCGCATGGCGCCCCTGCACCATCACTTCGAGAAGAAGGGATGGGCGGAGTCCACCGTGGTCATCCGCTTCTGGATCATCGCCTCCATCCTGGCCCTGGTCGGCCTGTCCACGCTGAAGCTCCGGTAAGGGTCGCCGCCCGATGATCAACCTGTTCTATATGGAAGGACTGCCGGTGGCGGTCATGGGGCTGGGCAAGTCGGGCCTCGCCACGGCGGAGGCGCTCGTCCAGAGCGGCGCCGACGTGTGGGTGTGGGACGACAACGAGTCCAGCCGCGCCGCGGCGCTGGCCAAGGGCTACAAGGTCGTGGACCTGACCAAGGCGGACCTGACCGAGCTGACCACCATCGTCTGGTCGCCGGGCATCCCGCACACCCACCCGAAGCCCCACCCGGTGGCCCTGCGCGCCCGCGCGGCGAACATCGAGCTGGTCTGCGACATCGAGTTGCTGGCCCGGTCGGAGCGTGATTCGGCCTACATCGGCATCACCGGCACCAACGGGAAGTCCACCACCACCACCCTGATCGGCCATGTGATGGAGGCCGCCGGGCGGCGCATCGCGGTCGGCGGCAACCTGGGCACCCCGGCGCTGACCTTCCCCTCCGTGGGGGCCGGCGGCAGCTATGTGCTGGAGATGTCGAGCTACCAACTCGAGCTGACCTACTCGATCACCTTCGATGTGGCGGTGCTGCTCAACATCACGCCGGACCATCTGGCCCGGCACGGCGGCATGGACGGCTACGTCGCCGCGAAGAAACTGATCTTCCACCGCCAGACCAAGCCGCGCACCGCGGTGATCGGCGTGGATGACCCGACCTGCCGGGCGATCTGGGAGGAGCTGAAGGCCAAGGGCGACCAGGTGATCTGGCCGGTCTCCGCCCTGGGACCGGTGGCCGGCGGCGTCTACGCCGCGGACGGCTGGCTGGTCGACGACACCTTCGGCGCCGCGGAGCGCGTGGCCGAGCTGGCCGCCTTCCCGGCGCTGCTCGGCACGCACAACTGGCAGAACGCCGCCGCGGCCTATGCCGCCTGCAAGGCGGCGGGCGTGCCGGCCCCGGCCATCGTCGCCGCCATGACCACCTTCCCCGGCCTCGCCCACCGCCAGCAGCTGGTGCGGACCATCGACGGCGTGCGCTTCGTCAACGACAGCAAGGCGACCAACGCCGACGCGACGGAAAAGGCGCTGGCGACCTTCGACCCGATCTACTGGATCCTCGGCGGTCAGGCGAAGGAGACCGGGCTCGACGGGCTGGAGGCCTACGCGCCGCGCGTCCGCCACGCCTTCCTGATCGGCGAGGCGTCGGACCGCTTCGCGGTGTGGCTGGAGGCCAACAAAGTCCCGCACACCCGCTGCGGCACGCTGGACGTGGCGGTCAACGCCGCGGCGGAGCTGGCGCTGGCCGAGGCGCTGCCCGGCGCCTGCGTGCTGTTGTCGCCGGCCTGCGCCTCTTGGGACCAGTTCGCGAATTTCGAGAAGCGCGGCGAGGCCTTCGCCGACGCCGTGAACCGCCTCGAAGGCAACGCCGTTCCGGGGGACCGCGCCTGATGATGACCTTCGACCGCACCGACCAATCCATCTTCGGCCGCTGGTGGTGGACGGTCGACCGCTGGCAGCTCGCCGCGCTGGCGGTGCTGATGGCGCTCGGCACGGTCCTGATCACCGCGGCCAGCCCGCCGGTGGCGGAGCGCATCGGCATCCAGGACACCTTCTACTTCGTCGAACGCCACCTGATGATGCTGATCCCCAGCGTCGCCATCATGTGCGGCGTCTCGCTGCTCAGCCCGCGCGGCGTACGGCGGGCGGCGCTGGTGGTCTTCCTGATCGCGGTGGCGATGGTCTACGCGACGCTGGTCGTCGGCGTGGAGATCAAGGGCGCGCGGCGCTGGATCCATATCCCCGGCCTGTCGATCCAGCCGTCGGAGTTCGTGAAGCCGGCCTTCGCGGTGGTCGGGGCGTGGCTGTTCTCGCTGTCGCGCACCAACCCCGGATTTCCCGGCACGATCCTGTCGATCCTGCTCTACGGCCTCACCGTCGGCGGCCTGCTGCTCCAGCCCGACCTGGGCATGACGGTGGTGGTGTCGGCGGTGTGGTTCTCGCAGTTCTTCCTGGCCGGTCTGAACATCATGCTGGTCGGCGGCCTGGGCGTGCTGGGCGTCGCCGGTCTCGTCGGCGCCTACTTCACGCTGCCGCACGTCCACAGCCGCATCAACCGCTTCCTCGACCCGTCGAGCGGCGACACCTATCAGGTCAGCCGTTCGCTGGAGGCCTTCGCCAACGGTGGGCTGATGGGCACCGGCCCCGGCCAGGGAACGGTGAAGTATTCGCTGCCGGACAGCCACGCCGACTTCATCTTCGCCGTCGCCGGCGAGGAGATGGGGCTGATCTTCTGCCTGATCATCATCATCCTGTTTGCCTTCATCGTGCTGCGCGGCTTCGCGCGGGTGTTCAACGACACCAACTACTTCGTGCTGCTGGCGGCGAGCGGCCTGCTGATCCAGTTCGGCCTCCAGGCGGCGATCAACATGGGCTCCGCCCTGCATCTGATGCCGACCAAGGGCATGACGCTGCCCTTCATCTCCTACGGCGGCTCCTCGCTGCTGGCGCTGGGCTTCGGCATGGGCATGGTGCTGGCGCTGACCCGCAAGCGCTTCGGCCCGGCGGAGTGACGACGATGGCCGACACCACCCAACGCCCCATCATCCTCGCCGCCGGCGGCACCGGCGGGCACTTCTTCCCGGCGGAAGCGCTGGCGCGCGAGCTGCTGGCCCGCGGCGAGGCGGTGGCGCTGGTCACCGACAAGCGCGGCCAGGCCTTCGGCGACAGCCTGCCGGAGGTGACGGTCCACCGCATCCGCTCCGCCGCCCCCGGCGGCAACCTGCTGGCCAAGATGAACGCGGCGTGGCAGATGGGCCTCGGCCTGCTCGGCGCCAACGCGCTGATGCGCCACCTGAAGCCGGCGGCGGTCGTCGGCTTCGGCGGCTACCCCTCCGTCCCCACGGTCTACGCCGCCGCGCAAGCGCGCGTGCCGGTGATGCTGCACGAGCAGAACGCCGTGCTGGGCCGCGCCAACCGGATGCTCGCCGCCGCGGCGCGGCGCATCGCCGTCGCCTTCCCCGAGGTCGCCTCGGTGAAGGAGGAGCACCGTCCGCGCCTCGTCCGCACCGGCAACCCGGTCCGCCCCGCCATCGCTGCCCAGCGCGACGCCGCCTACGCCGTCCCCGCCCCCGCCTCCGCCCCTGGGGGCCCCGTCCGCATCCTGGTGATGGGCGGCAGCCAGGGGGCGCGCGTCTTCTCCGAAGTCATCCCCGAGGCGCTGGGCCGGCTGCCCGCCGAGTTGCGCGCCCGCATCCATCTGGCGCAGCAGTGCCGGCCCGAGGACCTGGAGGCCGCGCGCGCCGCCTACGCCGGCATGGGCCTCGGCGGGCTGGAGCTGGAGAGCTTCTTCCGGGACGTGCCGGACCGGCTGGCCGCCTGCCATCTCGCCGTCACGCGGGCCGGCGCCTCGACCATCGCCGAACTGACCTGCGTCGGGCGCCCCGCCATTCTTGTGCCATATCCCCATGCCATGGACGACCACCAGACGGCCAACGCGCGGCAGCTCGCCGCCGCCGGGGCCGCCTGGGTAATGGCGCAGCCGGACTTCACCGCCGACGCGCTCGCGGCCCGCCTGAAGGACCTGCTGGAATCGCCGGACGCCCTGACCGCCGCGGCGCAGGCCGCCCACGGCTGGGGCATGGCCGACGCCGCGCGCCGGCTGGCCGACGCCGTGCTCGACATGATCGCCAACCCGAACCACGCCCGAACCAAGGAAGCCGCGGAATGATCAAGGCAACGCGCAGCACCATCGCACGCCCCCGCTCGTCCCGGCCGTCCCGGTCCCTGGGCGACTGGCCGGCGGACATGACGCGGACCGAAGGCGCCTGGAGCAACCGGCCGGAATGCCCGCTGCTGCCGCGCGCCGGCGCTGGTTTCCTGCGCGACCGCCTGCACGTCACGATCGGTTCCCAGCCCCTTCCCTACGGCCTGTCCGACATGGCCGTGGACGCCACCCTCAGCCTGATGCTCCGCCGCGGAAAGTAATCCAGACATGCGCGCCCTCCCCCTCTCGATCGGCACCATCCATTTCGTCGGCATCGGCGGCATCGGCATGAGCGGCATCGCCGAAGTGCTGCGCAACCTCGGCTACACCGTCCAGGGTTCCGACCTGGCGGAGAGCGCCAACGTCAAGCGGCTGCGCGGGCTGGGCATCCAGATCAGCATCGGCCACCGCGCGGAGAACATCGCCGGGGCCGCGGTCGTCGTCGTCTCCTCGGCCGTCAAGCGCGACAACCCTGAGGTCGTCGCCGCCCGCGCCGCCCTGGTCCCGGTCGTCCGCCGCGCCGAGATGCTGGGCGAGCTGATGCGCCTGAAATGGGCCATCGCCATCGGCGGCACCCACGGCAAGACCACGACGACCTCGATGGTCGGCAACATGCTGGAGCACGCCAACCTCGACCCCACGGTCATCAACGGCGGCATCATCAACGCCTACGGCACCAACACGCGGCTCGGCTCAGGCGACTGGATGGTCGTCGAGGCGGATGAGAGCGACGGCACCTTCATCAAGCTGCCGGCCTGCATCGCCGTGGTCACCAACATGGACCCCGAGCATCTCGACTATTACGGCACCTTCGACAACATGCGGGCCGCCTTCGACAGCTTCGTCCAGAACATCCCCTTCTACGGCTTCGCGGCGCTCTGCATCGACCATCCCGAGGTGCAGGCGATGATCCCGCGCGTGTCGGACCGCCGCATCATCACCTACGGCTTCAGCCCGCAGGCCGACGTGCGCGCCGTGAACATGCGGCTGGGCACCGAGGGGGCCGAGTACGACGTGGTGATCGACGACCGCCACACCGGGGAGAGCCGGACCATCATCGGCGTCCGCCTGCCGATGTACGGGCCGCACAACGTCCAGAACTCGCTGGCCTGCTTCGCGGTGGGCAACGAGATGGGCCTGCCCGACGTGGTGATGCGCGACAGCATGGCGAAGTTCCAGGGCGTCAAGCGCCGCTTCACCAAGACCGGCGAGTCGAACGGCATCACCGTCATCGACGATTACGGCCACCATCCGGTGGAGATCGCCGCCGTGCTGAAGGCCGCGCGCACCGCCGGCACCGGCCGGACCATCGCCGTCGTCCAGCCGCACCGCTACTCGCGCCTCGCCAACCTGTTCGAGGAGTTCTGCACCTGCTTCAACGACGCCGACGCGGTGATCGTGGCCGACGTCTACGCCGCCGGGGAGCAGCCGATCGAGAACGTCAACCGCGACAGCCTCGTCGAGGGGTTGCGCATGCACGGCCACCGTCAGGTGCTCGCTCTGCACGGCCCGGACGAGCTGCCGCAGCTGGTCCGCGAGATCGCGCGGTCGGGCGACCTCGTGGTCTGCCTGGGCGCCGGCAACATCACCCAGTGGGCCAACGCCCTGCCGGGTGAGCTGGACAAGCTGTCGGGCAAGGCGTGACGGGTTTTCTCCGATGACAACCACCACCGTCTCCCTCATCGACCGGATGCCCGCCTGCCGCGGACGGCTGACCGCCGCGGCGCCGCTGTCCAACGTGACGTGGTTCCGCGTCGGCGGTCCGGCTGAGGTCATGTTCCGGCCGGAGGACGCCGACGATCTGGCGGGCTTCCTGGCCGGACTGCCGGACGACGTGCCGGTGACGGTGCTGGGCGTCGCCTCCAACCTGCTGATCCGCGACGGCGGCGTTCCCGGCGTGGTGATCCGGCTGGGCCGTGGCTTCGCCGGCATCGCGGCGGACGGGCTGACCCTGGAGGCCGGCGCCGCGGCGCTCGACCTGAACGTCGCCGCCGTGGCGCGCGACGCCGGCGTCGCCGGGCTGGAGTTCCTCTCGGGCATCCCCGGCACCATCGGCGGCGCGCTGCGCATGAACGGCGGCGCCTACGGCCACGAGATCAAGGACGTGCTGGTCTCCGCCCAGGGCGTGACCCGCCGCGGCGAACGCGTGTCCTACGACAACGCCGGCATGGGCTTCACCTACCGCCACGCAGGGGTGCCGGAGGACGTGATCTTCACCGGCGCCACCCTGCGCGGCACGGCCGGCGACCCGGCGGAGATCGCCCAGCGCATGGCGGAGATTTCCGGCAAGCGCGCCGACACCCAGCCGGTCCGCTCGCGCACCGGCGGCTCGACCTTCAAGAACCCGCCCGGCCACAAGGCGTGGGAGCTGATCGACAAGGCCGGCTGCCGCGGGCTGACCATCGGCGGCGCGCAGGTGTCGGAGAAGCACTGCAACTTCCTCATCAACCAGGGCGCCGCCACCGCGGCGGAGCTGGAGGCGCTGGGCGAAGAGGTCCGGCGCCGCGTGTTCGAGGCCTCCGGCGTCACGCTGGAGTGGGAAATCAAGCGGGTCGGCGTGGCCCGCGAAGGAGCGTCCGCATGACCACCCCCCACAAGAAGCATGTCGCCGTCCTGATGGGCGGCTGGTCGGCGGAGCGCGAGGTGTCGCTGGTCAGCGGCGCCGGCGTCGCCAAGGCGCTGGAGGAGGAAGGCTACCGCGTCACCGCGGTGGACGTGCAGCGCGACCTGGAGGGGTTGCTGCGCGCGCTGACCGACCCGCGTCCCGACGCGGTGTTCAACGCCCTGCACGGGCGCGGCGGCGAGGACGGGACGATCCAGGGCGTGCTGGAATTCCTCGGCATCCCCTACACCCATTCCGGCGTGCGCGCCGCCGCGGTCGCCATGGACAAGGCGATGACCAAGGCGCTGCTCGCCCCGGTCGGCGTGCGCTCGCCCAAGGGCCTCGTCCTCACCAAGGGCGAGCTGACCGGCGGCGCCCACCCGATGCCCGCCCCCTACATCGTCAAGCCGGTGGACGAGGGTTCGACCGTCGGGGTCACGCTGGTGCGCGAGGGGCAGAACAGCCCGGTCGGCGACGCCTGGACCTTCGGCGAGCGCGCCCTGGTCGAGGAATTCATCCCGGGCCGCGAGCTGACCGTCGGCGTTATGGGCGGGCTGGACGGCGAGTGCCGCCCCCTGACCGTGACGGAGATCCGCTTCGAAGCACAGGTGTATGACTACACGGCTAAATACAGCGCCGGTCATGCCGTTCATACTGTGCCCGCGCAGATTCCCGAGCATGTCGCGGAAGAAGCCAAGAGGTTGGCGGTCCTGGCCCACCGGACCCTGGGATGCCGCGGCGTTTCGCGCAGCGACTTCCGCTGGGATGATCGTAAAAGTGGGACCGACGGACTCTTTTTCCTGGAAATCAACAACCAGCCGGGCATGACGCCGCTGTCGCTGGTTCCTGAACAGGCCGCTGCCGTGGGGCTCTCCTACGGGGCTCTCGTCGCTTGGATGGTGGAGAACGCCGCATGTCAACTCGACTGAGCATCGATCCGCAGTTCCGCGCCGGTTTCGGGGGCTCTGCGAACCGGGGCCGCGACGACATGCCGGTGCCGCCGCGCGCCATGGCGAAGTCGGCGCAGAAAGGCAACCGCCGCCGCGCCTGGCCGCGCTGGACCCGTCCCGCGGTCAAGGCGGCGATCCTGCTGACGCCGGTCCTGGTCGTCGCCGGCATGGCCGCGTCGGCGTGGCAGCGCGGCACCTTCGCCGAGACCACCGCGGCGCTTCACGAAAGCCTGATCCAGGCCAGCGCGTCGGCCGGATTCGCCATCGCCGACGTGCTGGTCGAGGGCCGGACGGAGACCGAGCCGTCCTCGATCCTGCGCGTGCTCGGCGTGCAGCGCGGCGACCCGATCCTCGCCGTGACGCTGGCCGACGCCAAGGAGAAGCTGGAGAGCCTGCCCTGGGTGGCCTCGGCTTCCATCGAGCGGCACCTGCCCGACATCCTGTTCGTCCGCCTGACGGAACGGCAGCCGATGGCGATCTGGCAGCACGACCGCAAGTTCACCGTCATCGACCGTGAAGGCCGCCCGCTGGCCGACGCCACCGAGCTGGCGCGGCGCGGCAACCGGCGGATCGAGACGCTGCCGCAGGTCGTCGGCGCCAACGCGCCGATGCAAGTGCCGAAGCTGCTCGCGGCCCTCGACAACGTGCCGGCGCTGCGCGAAAAGGTGAGCGCCGCCTCCTGGGTCGGCGACCGCCGCTGGGATCTCAAGCTGAAGAACGGTGTCGTGGTGAAACTGCCGGAAGCCCGCATGCCGTCCGCGCTGCGCCAGTTGGCGGAGATGGACGCGACGGGTCAGGTCCTCGACCGCGACATCGTGGCCATCGACCTGCGCCAGAACGACCGCGCCGTGCTGCAGACCTCCGCCACCGCCGTCCTGCCCTGGACGGAGGAGGAGAACAAGAAGAAGCCGGGCAAGAAGACGTGATCCTTCCTCACCGCTTTTCCTGACTCACGAACGACCGGACGCATCGAGGCCATAGGGTTGTGCTGAACATGGGCTTCAACGGGGCGAAAAAGCCAAAACGAGCCACGCGCGGCGGGATCATCGCCGCGCTGGACGTCGGCTCGACCAAGGTCTGCTGCCTCATCGCCCGCGTCGAGGATGCGGGGGCCGTGCGCATCGTGGGGATCGGCCACCAGATCGCCACGGGGGTGCGCGCCGGCGCCATCATCGACATGGAGGCGGCGGAGACGTCCATCGGCGCCGCCGTCCACGCCGCCGAGCAGATGGCCAACGAGACGATCCGCGACGTGATCGTCAACGTGTCCTCCCCGATTTCCCACGGCTTCAACGCCGAGGTCCCCGTCTCCGGCCAGGAGGTGACGGAGAGCGACGTCCGCCGCGCGCTTGCCCACGCCCGCAGCCTTCAGGTCGGCCCGGACCAGGCGCTGGTCCACGCGATCCCCGTCGGCTTCGCGCTCGACGGCAGCCGCGGCATCCGCGACCCCAAGGGGATGTACGGCGAGCGGCTGGGCGTCCAGGCCCACGTCATCACCTCGCCCGCCGGGGCGGTGCGCAACCTGCAGACCTGCGTGGCCCGCTGCCATCTCGACATCGAGGGTCTGGTCGCCAGCCCCTACGCGTCCGGCCTCGCCTGTCTGGTCGACGACGAGATGGAGATGGGCTCCGCCTGCATCGACATGGGCGGCGGCACCACGACGATCTCGGTCTTCTCCGAAGGCACGCTGGTCTGGTCGGACTGCATCCGGCTGGGCGGCAACCACGTCACCAACGACATCGCGCGCGGGCTGACCACGCCGGTCGTCCATGCGGAGCGCATGAAGACGCTGCACGGCAGCGCCATCACCAGCCCCGCCGACGAGCGCGAGATGATCGACGTCCCCCAGGTCGGCGAGGAGGAGCGCCTCGGCGCCAACAACCTGCCGAAATCCTATCTGGTGCGCATCATCCAGCCGCGGCTGGAGGAGATCTTCGAGCATGTCCGCTCGCGGCTGGAGCATTCCGGCTACGCGAAGCTGGTCGGCCGGCGCGTCGTCCTGACGGGCGGCGCCAGCCAGTTGCCGGGCATGCGCGAGTTGGCGCAGCTGATCCTGGACAAACAGGTCCGCATCGGGCGACCGACGCGGATCACCGGTCTGAACGAGGCGCAAGGCGGTCCGTCCTACTCGACCGCCGCGGGCCTCCTTCTCCACGCCGTGCGCAATCCGGCGGAACTTCCCGTGGCGGGCCATGAGGCTGGCGCCGGCACGGGGTTCTTCGGGCGCGTCGGCCTGTGGCTGCGGGAGAACCTATGACGATCCACCGGCAAAGGTTCCCGGCCCCAAAAAGGCTCCCGCCGCGCCACGGCATTCCTGCCTAAAAACACCACCCGGACCCAACCGGGCAAAGAACCCGCGACGCAAAGCATCGAACCAATCAAAAGGTTGTGGAGGCCATAACATGATCAACGTGACCATCCCCAGCATCGAACCCGAGCTGAAGCCCCGCATCACCGTCTTCGGTGTCGGCGGCGCCGGCGGCAACGCCGTGAACAACATGATCAAGTCCAACCTCGAAGGCGTTGACTTCGTGGTCGGCAACACCGACGCGCAGGCCCTCAAGGGCTCGCTCTGCGAGAAGCGCGTCCAGCTCGGCACCACCATGACCCGCGGCCTGGGCGCCGGCTCCAAGCCGGACGTCGGCCGCGCCTCCGCCGAGGAGCAGCTCGAGGAGATCATCGGTCACCTCGAAGGCGCCAACATGGTGTTCATCACCGCCGGCATGGGCGGCGGCACCGGCACGGGTGCGGCTCCGGTCATCGCCCGCGCCGCCCGCGAGCGCGGCCTGCTGACCGTCGGCGTGGTGACCAAGCCCTTCCACTTCGAGGGCGCGCACCGCATGCGGCTGGCCGAATCGGGCATCGCCGAGCTGCAGCAGTACGTCGACACGCTGATCATCATCCCGAACCAGAACCTGTTCCGCATCGCCAACGAGAAGACGACCTTCGCGGACGCCTTCAAGATGGCCGACGACGTTCTGCATTCCGGCGTGCGCGGCGTCACCGACCTGATGGTGATGCCCGGCCTCATCAACCTGGACTTCGCCGACATCCGCTCGGTCATGACCGAGATGGGCAAGGCGATGATGGGCACCGGCGAAGCCGGCGGCGAGCGCCGCGCCATCGAGGCCGCCGAGGCCGCCATCTCCAACCCGTTGCTCGACGACGTGTCGATGAAGGGTGCCCGCGGCGTCCTCATCAACATCACCGGCGGCTACGACATGACCCTGTTCGAGGTCGACGAGGCGGCGAACCGCGTCCGCGACGAGGTCGATCCGGACGCCAACATCATCTTCGGCTCGACCTTCGACAGCTCGCTGGACGGCGTGATGCGCGTGTCGGTGGTCGCCACCGGCATCGACGCCGCGGCCATGTCCAACCCGCGCACCCTGCACCCGGTCAACCTGTCGCTGGTCTCCGACCGCAACGGCGGCAACGGCGGCGCCAAGAAGCCCGCCGGTGCCGCCGGCCTGACCCAGGCCGCCCCGGCCCCGCTCGCCTCCCCCGGTCAGGTCGCCCCGGCGATCCCCGGCGCCGGTCTGGCTCCGCGCCCGATGGGCGGAGTCGCGCAGCCCCAGGTCCAGCAGCCGCATCCGTCGGAGTTCCAGCAGCACGTTCCGGTGCAGCAGCCGGCGCCGCAGCCGGTCCAGCAGCCCATGGACCCGATGGTTCAGCACGCCCCGCAGCATGCGCCCCACCCGCACATGCCGATGGGGCATGACGGCATGCAGCCGGTGGAGAACGCCCCGGCCCGCAACGTCGCCACCGGTCCGCTGCACAGCGAGCGCCGCGACGGCCACTTCATCGCCCCGAAGGCCGCCGATCCCGGCCCGCGCCAGTCCTCGGTCCCGATGTCGAGCCAGCTCGCCGCCGCCGCCCAGGCGGAGCCGCCGGCCCGCAAGCCGAACTTCCTGTTCGGCCTGGTCACCGGTCTGGCCGGCCGCAAGGCTGATCCGGCGCCGCAGCCGGCCCCCCAGCCGCAGCATCAGCCCCAGCATCAGCCGCACCACCATCAGCCCCAGCAGCACCAGCCGCAGCACCAGCAGCCGGTGATGCCGCAGCCGCCGATGGCCGCGCAGCAGCCGCCGATGCAGGCCCCGCGCCCGCAGGCGACGGGCGTCGACGGCACCACCCAGAGGATCGACGAGGAAGCGCTGGACATCCCCGCCTTCCTGCGCCGTCAGGCCAACTGACGCGTCACCGAAGCTGGCCCAATTGATCTGAGGGCAACAGCAACCCGCCGGTCGCCGCCGCCTCTTTCGAAGTGGCATCGGCGGGTATCCACAACCTGTTAGACTTCAACCGCCTCCAGAGCTTCGCAAGAACGCTCCGGGGGCGGTCTTTTCGTGTCTGGGGAGCGCCCCGGTTCGCGCCCGGCGACGACGCTCTACCGCCCTGCAACAAACGGTAACAAAGAGTGATTTGTCGTCCACAGGGGGCAGTGATACCTAGCATATGTGGTCATAAGCGCTGACCCGCCCCTCCCAAGGGAGACCGGCGGCAAGTCGCGGACCGATCGCACAAAGACCAAGATTGTAGCGGGACAGACACCGTGGCTCAGAATCGCATCAAGACCGAAGGCATGCTGCAGCGTACCCTGGCGAAGCCGGTGCGTTGCTCGGGCGTCGGGCTGCATACGGGCGCGACGGTCACCCTGACGATTTCCCCGGCCGAGCCGAACAGCGGCATCGTCTTCCGGCGCACCGATCTCAGCGGCCCCGCCGCGGTGATCCCGGCGCGCTGGGACCATGTGGTCGACACCAAGCTGTGCACGGTCATCGGCAACGCCCACGGCACCACCATCGGCACCATCGAGCATCTGATGTCGGCGCTGGCCGGCTGCGGCGTGGACAACGCCGTGGTCGCGCTGGACAACATCGAGGTGCCGATCATGGACGGCAGCGCCGCCCCCTTCGTGGAGGCCATCGAGCGCGTCGGCACCGTGTCGCAGAACGCGCCGCGCCGCGCCATCCGCATCCTGAAGCCGGTCACCGTGACCGAGGGCAACAAGAGCGCCACCTTCACGCCGGACCACACCACGGGCTTCAGCTTCGAGATCGACTTCGCTAGCAAGGCGATCGCCCAGCAGAGCCACGAGGTCGAGCTGGACGCCGAGACCTTCCGCGACGAGATCAGCGCCGCCCGCACCTTCGGCTTCCTGCACGAGGTCGAGGGCCTGCGCAAGATGGGCCTCGCCCGCGGCGGCTCGCTGGACAACGCGGTGGTCATCTCCGGCGACGAGGTGATGAACGAGGGCGGCCTGCGCTTCGACGACGAGTTCGTGCGCCACAAGATCCTGGACGCGGTTGGCGACCTCTATCTGGCCGGCGCGATGTTCGTCGGCCATTTCCACGGCGTGCGCTCCGGCCACGCCCTGAACAACCTGCTGCTGCGCGCTCTGTTCGCCGACACCAGCGCCTGGTGCTACGAGACCCCGCCGAGCACGGCTCTGCCGGGCGCCGTCTGGCACGCGACCGAGCGGCTCGCCGTCGCCTAAGACGCACCTCACACGCCGGGATTGCCCCTGCCCTCCCCTTCCGGGGAGGGCATTTTCGTTTTTCTCAACCCCCCTCCCCTTCCGCGCTCGCGCCTGAGGGGTCCCGCGCGTACTCCCCTCCCCTTCCGGGAGTGGAAGGACTTCATGTCCGCGCCGCTCTCCCAAAATCGTAGAAGTATTGAATTATATCAATATTTTATGTGGTGTTTTTAAGACTTCACCTGAGTTGACGCCGCCAAAATCCTCTCTCCCGCTTTCGGAGAGGACGCCCACGCAACGGGCGGACGAGGGTCGTGCGAGGATCAAGGGCTGATCCTTGCCACCACCCTCACCCGTCCCACGCCACCAGCGTGGGCCCCTTCCCTCTCCCGGGACGGGAGAGGGGACATGAGACCACTCACTGCTCCGCGGCGTAGGCGCCGAAGCGGGTGTCTTCCTTCAGGATGTGCTGGCCCAGCCAGTCGGCGCAGAACTCGAACACCGCGTCGCCCGTGATGGTGTCGCGATGGGCGTGGAAGCGCTCGCGGTAGGATTCGACATTGCGCGTCAGGCTGTCGTGCAGAGCCTTGTGCGCGGCGAAGGTCGGGTAGTTGGCCTGGGCCATGTGCGCTTCTTCGCGTGCGAAGTGATCCTTGGTGTAATGGATCAGCTCGTCGAGGATCGCTTCGACGACGTCAGGAGAGGCGCGGTTCTCGTCCGTGCCCAGCTTGTTGACGATGTCCACGAGAACGCGATGATCCTCATCGAGTTCTTCGATGCCGACGCTCATCCAGCGCGACCATTGAATGGAGTCCATAGCGATCCTCCGCCTCGTTTTTCTTTTAGGGCTTCGACCCTTTATGGGACCAGCGGTGAGGAGCGTCAACGCGGCACTCAGCCGCGCCGACCCTCCCCTTCCGCCCCCAAGGCCAAACGGCGTTCAGCCGGCGATCAGCTCCGCCCACTCCTGTTCGCTGAGGATGGTCACGCCCAGGTCGCGCGCCTTGGCGGCCTTGCTGCCCGCGTCCGCCCCGCAGACGACGTAGTCGGTCTTGGCCGAAACCGAGCCGGCGACCTTGGCCCCCAGCGACTCGGCGCGGGTCTTCGCCTCGGTGCGGGTCATCGTCTCCAGCGTGCCGGTGAAGACCACCGTCTTGCCGGCGACGGGGGAGCCGCTGGCCGCCTTCGGGCGCTCGGCGTCGGCCACCCGCACGCCGGTGGCCCGCAGGTCGTCGATGATGGCGCGGTTGCGCTCCTCCTGGAAGAAGCCGGCCAGCTCCTCCGCGGCGACCTCGCCCACGTCGGGGATGGCGACCAGTTCGCCCCAGCCGGGACCGGGCTGCGCGCCGACCGCGGCGAGCATCGCCGCCTTCCACTCCGCCAGGGCGCCGTAGCGCCCGGCCAGCGCCTGGGCGGCCCGGCTGTCCACCTTCTTGATGCCCAGCAGCTTGATGACGCTGTCCAGCCGCAGCGCCTCCTGACCGGCGTAGAAGTCCAGCTTCGGCAGGTTCTCCGGATCGGCGAACCAGGCCAGCAGAGCGTCGGCCTTCACCGGGCCGAGCCCGTTCAGCGCGTGCAGGTCGCGCCACGCCTCGCCCGGCATGGTGGCGACGGCGCGCTCCATCCCCTCCAGCCAGCCGTCGATGGAGCCGTAATGGCGGGCCAGCGATTTGGCGGTCACCTCGCCGATGTGGCGGATGCCCAGCGCGAAGATGAAGCGGTGCAGGTCGATGCGCTCGCGCCGCTGGTTGATCGCGGCGAACAGGTTCTCGACCGACTTCTCCTTCCAGCCGGGACGGCCGAGGATGGCGATCTCGCCCGCCGCCACCCGGCGCTCCAGCGTGAAGATGTCCACGGGGGAGCGGATCAGCCCGTCCTCCCAGAACTCCTCGATGGTCTTCTCGCCCAGCCCTTCGATGTCGAAGGCGTTGCGCGACACGAAATGGCGCAGCCGCTCCTTGGCCTGGGCGGCGCAGATCAGCCCGCCGGTGCAGCGGCGCACCGCCTCGTCCGGCTCGCGCACGGCGAGGCTGCCGCAGACCGGGCAATGGTCGGGGAAGACGTAGGGCACGGCGTCGTCGGGGCGCTGCCCCTCCACCACCCCGACGATCTGCGGGATCACGTCGCCGGCCCGCTGGACGGTCACCAGATCGCCGATGCGGACGTCCTTGCGGGCGATCTCGTCCTCGTTGTGCAGGGTGGCGCGGCTGACCACCACGCCGCCGACGGTGATGTCCTCCAGTTCGGCCACCGGGGTCAGGGCGCCGGTGCGGCCGACCTGGATGGTGATGCCCTTCAGCCGGGTCTGCGCCTGCTCGGCCGGGAACTTGTGGGCAATGGCCCAGCGCGGCGCCCGGCTGACGAAGCCCAGCCGCTGCTGAAGCTCCAGGCTGTTGACCTTGTAGACCACCCCGTCGATGTCGAAGGGCAGCGCCGAGCGCTCCTCCCCGATCTTGCGGTAATGGGTCAGCAGCGCCTCGGCGCCGTTGCACAGGTTGGCCGGGCGGTTCAGCGAGAAGCCCCAATGGCGCAGCCGCTCGCGGATGCCCCACTGGGTGTCGGCGATCGGCTCCGACAGCTCGCCCAACGCATAGCCGAAGAAGCAGAGCGGCCGCGACGCGGTGACCGTCGAATCCTTCTGGCGCAGCGATCCGGCGGCGGCGTTGCGCGGGTTGGCGAACAGGTCCTCCCCCCGCTCCGCGTAGGCGCGGTTCATGGCCAGGAAGTCGTCGCGGTTCATGTAGACCTCGCCGCGCACCTCCAGGACGGCGGGGAACGGCGCCTCCAGGGTCTGCGGCACATCCTTGATGGTCCGGACGTTGGCGGTCACGTCCTCGCCCTCCGTCCCGTCGCCGCGGGTGGCGGCCAGGACCAGCCGGCCGTTCTCGTAGCGCAGCGAGCAGGACAGCCCGTCGATCTTCGGCTCGGCCACGAACTCCAGCGGCGCGTCGTCGGACAGGCCGAGGAAGCGGCGGACGCGGGCGACGAACTCGTGCGCCTCCTCCGGCTCGAAGGCGTTGCCGAGCGACAGCATGGGCAGCGCGTGCCGCACCTTGCGGAAGGCCGCCGACGGGGCGGCGCCGACGCGCAGCGACGGCGAGTCGGCCCGGCGCAGCTCCGGGTAGCGCGCCTCGATCCCGTTGTTGCGGCGGACCAGCGCGTCATAGTCGGCGTCGGAAATCTCCGGCTTGTCCTGCTGGTGGTAAAGCCGGTCGTGGTGGGCGATCTCCTGGGCCAGCGCGGCCAGTTCCGCCTGCGCCTGCTCCACCGTCAGCTCCTCCACGGGGATGCTGCGGAGCGCGGCGGGGGTGTCGAACAGGTCGTTCATGGCGGGTCTCTTCGGTGCCTTCTCGTGTGGACGGCGCTGGATCGGCGGGCGCCGCCGGGGGCGCAGCATAGCGCCGCAGGGACGCGCCGTGGAGTCCGGCCTTGAGCCGGACTGGCATTCGATCCCGCGCGCACCACCCTTGAAACCGCCGCCATCGGGCAGACCTAGAAAGCTGCGGGGGTGCTGAGGTTGCGTGTATGATGAGCCGGCGCCCGTGAACGGATGTGCTGTATGACCGAGCCGACCAGCCGTGCGACCCCCGGCAACCTGACCGCCGGCAGCCTGACCATCGACGATCGATTCGTCATCGCCGCGGCGCTTGACCGCATCCTGTACGACGATCCCGACCAATTCGCGACGGAGGATGCGCGCCTGCTGCGCCGGATGATCCCGCGCACCCGTTCCGCCTGGCTGCGGCTGGGCTTCCGTGCGGAAAGCCAGGGGCCGTCCATGTCGGGCCGCGCCGCCGGGGTGGGCGACGTGAAGATGGACGGCGACAAGAAGGTGGTCGAGGGCGGCGTGGGCGAGGCCCCGGTCTGGCGCTGCGGCCAGTACAAGATCACCAACCACGGGGACGATCTGGAGATCTGGCAGGTGATGAGCGACGAGTTCGCGGAGGAGCCGAAGGGCGCCCGCCTGGAATACGGCCCCACCGGCGCGCCGGAACGCCTGACCTTCTTCCAGCCCCGCGATCTGGAGTTGCGCATTCCCTTCACCGGCATCGCCATCGGACTTCGCCTGGGCGGCTGGCAGCCCTGGAAGCGCGCTGCCTGAGACCGGCATAAGCCTGCGCCCGCTTGTCGCATACAGGAGTATTAGAACGTTCCGTCGGCAAATCCCCGGACGACGGAACACCTGCGCTCCGCACCATCTTTTCAAAGATTTTCAGCGCCTTGAGAACTGGTCGTATTTCCTATGACCACGGCAAGGAGTGATAACGGGAAATGATCTTATTTCCTTGTTTTTCACTTATGACAGCAAGCAGTTCGATAGCTCCAGCATTTTTCAATGCTGCAACAGAGCGCGAAACCAATTGGTAAAACTGTCATGCCCATACTCTCTTCATGGTGATGACCCAGCGGCGATCCGCCGGGAGGAGCCCCGGACGTGCCGCGGCTCAACGCACGCCAACCAAGAACAACGAGACGAAGACCATGGACAGCGGCATTCAAGGCGGCATTCAGGACCGCCTCTCCTTTCTGCGGATCGGCGGTGAAACGGCGACGCTTCTGAAGGAAGCCTGGAGCATCGCCGAGCCTCAGCTGCCGGTGATCCTCAAGGACTTCTACGATCACCTCCTCGCCATTCCCGACCTCAGAAAGATCCTGGACGGGAAGTCGCTGGAGCGGTTGAAGGACGCGCAGGTCAACCACTGGCGGCACCTGTTCTCCGGCAGCTTTGACGATGTCTATCTGACGCGCGTGAAGGCGGTGGGCCAGGCGCATTACCGCATCGGCCTGCACCCGCGCTGGTATTTCGGGGCTTACCGGCTCGTCCTCGGGCGACTGGGCGCGCTGGTCGGCGAGCGCCACCGCCGCGACGCGCCGCGCGCCATGAGGATCATGGGGGCGGTGGAAACCGCGATCTTTCTCGACCTCGACCTGTCCTTCGACGCCTACAGCACCGCCGTGATGACCATGACCAACCGGATGCTGGTGGAACTGGCGGAGAATTTCCGGGACACGGTGCAGGGCGCCATCGAGACCGTCGGCCATTCGGCGGCGGCGGTCAACGCGGCGACCGGCGCGGTGCGCGGCATCGCCCAGGACACCGGCGTGCGCACGGAGCATCTGACCGGCGCGGTGTCCGGCACGGCCAGCAACGCCCGCGCCATCGCCGCCGCCGCCGAGGAGCTGACCGCCACCAACCACAGCGTGGTGTCGCGCATGGAAAGCGCCTTCTCCATCGTCGACGACGCGCAGGCCGCCACCCAGCGCTCGACCGAGGCGGTCACCGCGCTGGCCGGGATCGCCGGGCGGATCGGCGGGACGCTGAAGCTGATCAACGCCATCGCCAACCAGACCAACCTGCTGGCGCTGAACGCCACCATCGAGGCGGCCCGCGCCGGCGAGGCCGGGCGCGGCTTCTCCGTGGTCGCGGCGGAGGTGAAGGTGCTCGCCAAGCAGACCGCCGGAGCGACGGAGGACATCACCCGCCTGCTTCAGGAGATCGACGGCGCAACGGGCCGGACCCGCGACGAGATCGCCAGCATCGGCACGGTGGTCGGCGCGCTGCGCACCCATTCGCAGGACGTGCTGTCCATCATGGGCCAGCAGAACGACGCGACCCGGGAGATCGCCGAGAACATCCATGAGGCCAGCCGTTCCGCCGAGCGCATGTCCGAGGAGGCCGGACACCTCGCCGACGGCGCGCGGTCGGTCATGGTGTCGGTCGAGGACGCCTTCCACACCACCGCGCGGCTGACCGGGACGGCGGAGGAACTGCGCGCCGCGCTCGACAAGTTCCTGTCGCACATGATGTCCCTGCGCGTGGCGGCGTGACCGGCGCCGGCGGGCGGCCGGCACGCGCGAAGACCGCGCACCGGCCGGACAGCACCCCACACAGGACGAGGCGGAACGGTCCTTCGTGACGGGGGGCCGCCCTCAGACCGGCCCCGCCCTCAAACCGCGTCGAACGGATGCAGCGGGTCGGAATGGTGCTCCGCCAGGGCCGCGGCGTGGGTGTAGGCGTCCATCGACGGGACGGCCTCGTACAGCGCCGTCGTGTGGTCCCCGTGCGACGGGGCCGCCGCCTCCAGACCCTGGGCGACGAGATGCTGCCACACGGTGTCCTGGCCGGCCGCGGAATGGTCGGTGGAAAGGGCCGACGCCACGGCGCCCGTCCCGGTGGCGCCCGTCCCGATGGTGGAGGGGAACCAGGACTTGTCGGCATCGACGACCAGCGTGCCGTTCCACCACAGTCCGGCCTGCCCCTTCACCACGTCCTTCCCGTCGAGCGCGCCCTTGTCGTAGGTGACGTTCGACGCCGTGGGGGCGACGGCGTGGCCGTTGATGGTGACCTTATTGACGAACAGCGAGCGGTCCTGCCCGTTCACCACGGCGTCGTTGTCGTACTGCACCTGGACCTTGTGGGCGTGGTCGGCGGTCAGGTTGGTGGCGAAGGTGAAATCCTTGGCCGCGGTGCCGGCCATGCCCTCGCCGACCTTCTGGCCATCCACCAGCAGGTTGAAATGGGCGTTCACCCCGCCGGCCGGCGCGCCGGAGGCGTTGACCGTGATGGTCGTGTTGGCGGGCGCCGCCCCAACCGGGACATTCTGGGCCGGGAAGTCCTTCGCCGGGGCATCGACGACCAGCGTGCCGCCCCACCACATGGACGACTGGCCTTTGACCACGTCCTTGCCGTCGAGCGCGCCCTTGTCATAGGTGACGTTGGCGGCGGTCGGGCTGTGCGCCGTGCCGTTGATGGTGACCTTGTGGACGAACAGGTTGCGGTCCTGGCCGTTCACGAAGCCGTCGTTGTCGTACTGGACCTGAACCTTGTGCGCCTGCTCGGCGGTCAGGTTGGTGGTGAAGCTGAAATCCTTCGCCGCCGAATCCACCGTGGCCTGCCCCACCGTCTTGCCGTCGACCAGCAGCTTGAAATGGGCGTTCACCCCGCCGGCCGGGGCGCCGGAGGCGTTGACGGTGATCGTCGTGGCGCTCTGCGCCGTCGCCACCGGGGCGGACTGGGCGATCTTGGCCAGCAGGGCGTCGGTGTCCAGCTCGAAATAGCCGGCGGTGCCCATGGCCTTGCCGGTGCTGCGGGCGAGGTCGAGGAACTCGTCCTGGGTCAGCCGGGTGCCGGTCTGCTCCACCCAGGCCTGCTGCGCCCGCGCCACCGCCGCGGTGACCGCCGGGGCGGCGAAGGAGGAGCCGTTGGCCGTGTAGGTGACGCCCGACAGGTTGGTGATCCGCACGTCGGTGCCGTCGGCGCAGACGTCGGTCAGGGTCGGGCTGCGCTGCGCCCAGGACGGGAAGGCGCCGTCGCCGGTGGAGGCCGAGACGCAGATCTGGTTCACGTCGGCGGAGTAGCTGGACACGCTCTGCGACACCCCGCCGTCGCCGCTGTTGCCGGCGGCGGCCACCGTCAGCACGCGCTTGGCGGCCAGAGCGGCCAGCTCGTCGGAAATCGAGGTGGTGGCCGCGGTCGTCTGCGCGCCGCCGCCCAGCGACAGGTTCACCGCCGTGATGTTGTAGGCGTCGGCGTTGGCGACGACCCACTGCAGGGCCTTCTCGATGTTGGCCTCGCTGGCGCCGCTGCCGTCGTCGGGCATGACCTTCAGCGCGATGATGCCGACGTCCGGCGCGTTCTCCAGGATTTCCGCGGTGACCAGGGCGCCGTGCGTGTTCGCGTTGGCGACCATGACGTCGTTGTCGTTTCCGTAGAAGTCATACTGATAGACCAGCCGGCCCGTGTTCCAGGCGGAGGACAGGCCGCTGTCGATCACGACGACGTTGCCGGCGGAAGCGGAGCTGTTCGACATCTTGCCAACCTTGTTCGTTCTTGGGCGAACGGCGCCCGTCGCCGGGCGCGCAAGGCTGGACTATGCGTGTTTTGCTGTGGCCGCCGTATGACCGCTGCGGGCGATTGCTGTGACCTGGATGGAGGATTTAGCCCTCTACCCTCAGGGGAGAGGGTGGCCCGAAGGGCCGGTGAGGGGGGTGCGCACAGCGGTTCGTCCGGCAAAAGCGCAACCCCCTCACCCTAACCCTCTCCCCAGAGGGGAGAGGGGATAGAGGCGTTCCGCTACCCCCGCCCGGCGATCAGGCTGTCGGCGGCGGCGCGGGCTTCGGCGGTGACGGTGGCGCCGGACAGCATGCGGGCGATCTCTTCGCGGCGGTCGTCGCCGTCCAGCTCGACCACGCCGGTCGTCACCTGCTCGCCCTTCACCGACTTCTGGACCTTGAGGTGGATGGAGCCGCGCGCGGCGACCTGCGGGCTGTGGGTGACCACCAGGACCTGGAGCCCCTGCCCGAGCGTCTTCAGCCGCTCGCCCACGGCGGCGGCGACGGCGCCGCCGATGCCGGTGTCCACCTCGTCGAACACCAGCGTGCCGACGGTCGAGGTCTGGGCCAGCACCACCTTCAGCGCCAGCATGAAGCGCGCCAGCTCGCCGCCCGACGCGATCTTGTTCAGCGCGCCCGGCGGCGAGCCGGGGTTGGTGGCGACCTGGAAGGCCACGCGGTCCATGCCGGCGGCGGTCCAGTTCGATTCGTCGGCCAGCGGCTCGACCAGAGTGCGGAACTTCGCCTTTTCCAGCTTCAGCGGGGCGAGTTCCGTGGCGACGGCGGCGTCCAGACGGCCGGCGGCCTGCTGGCGCTCCCGGCTCAGCGACTCGGCGGCCTTGCGGTAGGCGTCGCGGGCGACCTCGGCCTCGCGGGCGAGGCGGGCCAGCAGGTCGCCCTGGTCCTCGATCAGCAGCAGCCGGTCGGCCATGTCCTTGCGCAGCGGGGCCAGCGCGTCCACGTCCACCCCGTGCTTGCGGGCGGCGGCGCGCAGGGCGAACAGCCGCTCCTCCAGCTTCTCCAAGGCCTGCGGGTCCATGTCCACGTCGGAGGACACGGCCTGGAGACCGGCGATGGCCTCCCCCGCCTCGGTCGCGGCGCGGTCCAGGGCGGCGATGACCGGATCGAGCTTGCCGGCGGCCTTGTCGGCGATGCGGCTCAGCGTGCGGATGGCCGAGGACAGGGCGCGCTCCACCCCACGGTCGCCCGACAGCTCCGCATAGGCGGCGTTGAGGGCGTCGACCAGCTTCTCCCGGTGCATCAGCACGGCCCGGGTCTCGGCCAGTTCCTCCTCCTCGCCGGCCTTGGGGGCCAGAGCGTCCAGCTCGGCCACGGCGTGGCGAAGATATTCCTCTTCCGAGCGGGCGCGGGCGATCTCGGCGGCGGCGTTGGCGCGCGCGTCCTCGACCTGCCTCCAGGCGCGGTGGGTGGCGGCGACCTGCGCGGCCTCGGCGGCCAGCCCGGCGTAGGCGTCCAGCACGCCGCGATGGGTCTGCGGATTCAGCAGGCCGTGGGTGTCGAACTGGCCATGGACCTCGACCAGCTCCTCGCCCAGCCGCTTGAGCAGGCCGACGCCGACCGCCTGGTCGTTGACCCAGGCGCGGCTGCGTCCGTCGGCGCTGACGGTGCGGCGGACGACCAGCCGCTCCTCGGGGTCGAGTCCCTGCTCCTTGAGGATGGCCAGTGCCGGATGGTCGCCGGACAGATCGAACTCCGCCGTCACCGACGCCTGATCGGCGCCGTGACGGACGAGGCCCGAATCGGCCCGTGCGCCCAGCGCCAGACCCAGCGCGTCGAGCAGGATCGACTTGCCCGCGCCGGTCTCGCCGGTGAGGACGCACAGCCCCTTGCGGAAGCCCAGCCCCAGCCGTTCGATCAGGACGACGTCCCGGATCGTCAGCGACGCCAGCATGGATCGTCCTAGAACAGGGAGCTCCAGGCTCTGCTGATCCAGGACTTCTCGTTTCGCTCCGGACGCACGTTGGCGTCCACCAGCAGTGCGTAGCTGTCCGTGTACCATTCGCTGCCGGGGAAGTTGTGGCCGAGCACGGCGGCGGCGGTCTTCGCCTCGTCCGTGATTCCCAGCGCCAGATAGCACTCCACCAGCCGGTGCAGCGCCTCAGGGACGTGGGAGGTGGTCTGGTAGTTTTCAATCACCATGCGGAACCGGCCGATGGCGGCGGTGTACTGGCGCTGCTTCAGATAGAAGCGCCCGACCTCCATCTCCTTGCCGGCGAGATGGTCGTTGGTCAGGTCGATCTTGATCTTGGCGTCGCGGGCGTACTGGCTGTCCGGGAAGCGGCGCACGACCTCCGACAGCGCATCGAGCGCCAGACGGGTCATGCGCTGGTCGCGGCGGACGTCGGTGATCTGCTCGTAATAGGACAGCGCCCGCATGTAGTAGGCGTAGGCGACGTCCGGGCTGCCCGGATGGAGCTGGATGTAGCGGTCGAGCGCCAGGATCGCGTCGTCGTACTTCAGATCCTGGTAATGGGCGTAGGCCGCCATGATCTGCGCCTTGCCCGCCCATTCGGAATAGGGGTGCTGGCGCTCCACCTCGTCATAGAGCTTGGCGGCCACCTTGAACCGCTCCTCCCGCATGGCGGCGTCGGCCTCTTGGTAGATCTGCTCGGCCGGTCGCTCGACATACTGGTCCTCGGGTTTGGTCGAGGAGCAGGCGGTCAGGGCGGAAGCCAGGAGGAGGGCCGCAAGCGGCAGACGGGAAAAACGGCGGGGCATGGTCGTCGCGATGCTTTCGAAGTTGGCCCTATATAGCACGCCGGGGCGCGGGGGCGGCAAGCCGCTTCGGCGAACAAATTTCGAACCTCGCCGCCATGACGCGGCCGGGCGCCCGGATTGAAAGGCGGGAAGCGGGGTCCGGTCAGCCGAACCGATCAGCCGAACAGGGCGTCAATATCGGCCTGGCTGATGTTGCCCATCTCCTGATGGTCGGCCGGGCCGTGCAGCTCCAGCGTCTCGTCCATCTTGGTGACGGTGGGCGGCAACGGCATCGCCTCGAACTCGCGCTTGTTCCAGTGGCTCATCATGGCGTCGACGCGCTCCTCGATGAAGGACAGGGCGCGGACGACCTTGGTGATGCGCTGGCCGGTCAGGTCCTGGAAGTTGCAGGCCTCGTAGATGCGGACGATCACGTCGTTCATGTCGTTGACGCGGTCGGCGTGGTAGCCCTCCGGCAGCGACGATTTCAGCTCGTGAACGACCTCCTCCAGCTCCTCGGCGCAGGCCATGATCGTGTTGGTGGCGGCCTCCGTCGCCGAGACGACGGCGTTCAGTTCCTGCGACGCCTGCACGAACTTGTCGTCGCCGGCCAGCGGGTGGCGGATCGCCGCCATCTCCACCTTGGTGGCCTTGATGCGGCCCGAGATGTCGGCGATCTCGACCTGGATCTGGTCGATCTGCTGGGCGTCCATGGTCAGGAAGCGGTCGAGCTTCGCGCCGAGATCGCTGATGGCGCGGATGACGTCGCTGTTGTCCACGGTGACCGGGCCGGACGGCAGCGAGGCCAGCGCCGGCGCCAGGGCGGCGGTGTCATCCACCACCCCCTGGTAGGGGTTGCCGGTCCGGCGGGCCTTCTGAAGCTCCGCCATGAAGGGTTTCGAGAGATTCCTCATGCGGGCTGCGCCTCTTTCCGAAGGGACGTCCGGGGCATCCGCGCACGCCGGCCCGTCTGGTCAGGACTGCCCGCCAAGGCCGGCATCGACCCGGCGGGCGACGATTGTCATAGCAAACTTCAGGTCCCAATGCGCCGGCCGTCTGGCGCGGCGGCAACTCTTCACAAATCCGACGCCGAACCGTCTTGTTGACCGGGAGGTCAGCCGAACAGCGCGTCGATGGCCGCCTGATCCAGCGGCGCCGGAGGCTCGTCCGCCGCGGGCGGCGGGGCGGCCGCAGGCTTGGCGGCCGGCTTCGGAGCGGGCTTGGCCGCCGAGGCGGGCTTCGGCACCGGCTTCTTCGCGGCGGGGGCCGCAGCCGGAGCGGGTGGCGGCGGAGCCGCGGCCGGAGCGGGGGCCGGACTGTCGAACAGGCTGTCGATGTCGGCCTGGCTGGCCTTTGCCGGAGCCGGAGCCGGGCTGTCGAACAGGCTGTCGATGTCGGCCTGACTCGCCTTGGCTCCGGCCTGGGCCGCCGCCGGGGCGTCGGCAGGAGACGGAGCGGGCGGCGGTTCGGGAGC
Organism: Azospirillum brasilense; assembly: GCF_007827815.1. Taxonomy (GTDB): domain Bacteria; phylum Pseudomonadota; class Alphaproteobacteria; order Azospirillales; family Azospirillaceae; genus Azospirillum; species Azospirillum brasilense_C. The sequence goes on along the minus strand of NZ_VITH01000002.1, from coordinate 440,245 downwards.
CGGCGGCGGGGGCGGTGCCGCCATCGCCGGGCTGTCGAACATGCTGTCCACGTCGGCTTGGCTGACGCCGAGGCCGTCGAGCTGGGGACCGTTCAGCAGATGGGCGTCCGGCCGGGTGTCCGTGTTCTCGGGCGCGACCTGGAGGCCGGCGAGCTTCTCGACGCCCCAGATGTTGATCATCGCGTTGACGCGCTGCTCGATGTAGCGCAGCGCGTTGACCACCTTGCTGGTGCGCTGGCCGGTCAGGTCCTGGAACGAGCAGGCGGTGAAGATGTTGGTCACCTCCCCCTCGATCTCGGAGCACAGGCCGGGGTCGGCGCCCTCCGCCTTCAGCTTGCCCGACAGGTCCATCAGCCGCTCGGCGGCGTTCAGGATCTCGAAGGACGCGCGTTCGGTGGAGATGACGATGGCGTCCAGCTCGTTGGTCGCCGATATGATCTTGTCGCCGCCGGCGTCGGGCGGACGCAGGGCCGCGACCTCGCGCCGCGCCTGCTCGATGGAGGCAGCCATCTCCATCAGCTCGCGCCGCAGCACCTCGACGTGCTTGGAGGCTTCCACCACCTCGCTCTGCTGATGCCAGGAGCTGCGGAACTCCAGCAGCATCTTGCGCACCTCCTCCGCCGCGGCCCCATGGGCTCGGCGGTGGAAGCGGCGCAGGAAGGCTCGCCCCTTGGTCGTGCGGGCGATCGCTTCCTCGATCTGGTCGAACTCTTCCTCGGAAAGCTGCGGAAGCTGATCCAACCCAACCACTCCTTACCCGCCGATGACGGCCTGGATCTTCTGCTTCAGGGTATCGGCGTTGAAAGGCTTCACGATGTAGTTGTTCACACCGGCCTGCTTGGCGGCGATCACGTTCTCGGTCTTGCTCTCGGCGGTGACCATGATGAACGGGGTCGAAGCGAGCTTGGCGTCGGCGCGGATCTCCTTGAGGAGCTGCAGACCGGTCATCGGCTCCATGTTCCAGTCGGAAATGATGAGGCCGAACTTGCTCTCGCGCAGCTTCTGCAGGGCCGAGACGCCGTCGCCGGCCTCGTCGATGTCCGTGTAGCCGATCTGGGTCAGGAGGTTCCGCACGATGCGCCGCATGGTGGCGTAGTCATCGACGACAAGGATCTTCATCTACGCGTCTCCGCATTCTTCCGTTGCTGGGCACCGGCCCGGCGTTCAGCCGCCCGGCGCGGCATGGCGTGCGCCGGGGTCGATCTGGTCCGACTGTGATGCCTTAAGTCTGCCGAAAAGTCATCCCTCACGGCCACAGTGACCTACGCCCGTAAATATCGGGTTACCAAGTCCGCCGAATTTCGCGGCGGTCCGAACAGGCATGCCCCTGCGCCGGGTGGGGACCTTGCCAGAATTCACAGGCGAACGCACGGGCTGATTCTCGCCTTTCACGCCGTCCACCCGCGTCCAATGGTCCACTCCGGGCCATTTCCATCAGACGATGATCGGGGACGTCGCCTGCCTCAACCATTGCATCACGGCGGCATCCCCCTCACCCGCGAGCCGCGGCTCCAGCGCCTCGCGCACCTGGTTGTGGTAGGCGTTCAGCCAGGCGATCTCCGCCTGGGTCAGCAGCGCCGGCTCGACCAGATTGCGGTCGATGGGGGCCAGGGTCAGCACCTCGAACCCCAGCATGGGCCGCTCCGCCATCGGCAGGTCGAGCGGCTGGACGACGATCAGGTTCTCGATGCGGATGCCGTAGGCGCCGGTCTTGTAGTAGCCGGGCTCGTTGGACAGGATCATGCCGGGCTGCAGCGCGACGCTGTTCGGCACCTTGGAGATCCGCTGCGGCCCCTCGTGCACCGACAGGTAGCTGCCCACCCCGTGGCCGGTGCCGTGGTCGTAGTCGAGTCCCAGCGACCACAGTGGCAGGCGCGCCAGCGTGTCGAGCTGCGACCCGGTGGTGCCGCGCGGGAATCGCGCCGTGCTGACGGCGATGTGGCCCTTGAGGACCAGCGTGAAGCGCTCGCGCATCTCCGGGGTCGGCGCACCGATGGCGATGGTGCGCGTCACGTCGGTGGTGCCGTCCTGATACTGGGCCCCGCTGTCCAGCAGGAACAGGCTGCCCGGCTCCAGCCGGCGGTCGGTCGCCTCCGACACCCGGTAATGGACGATGGCGCCGTTCGGCCCCGCCCCGGAGATCGTGTCGAAGCTGAGGCCGCGGAAGCGGTCGTTGGCGCGGCGGAAGGCCAGCAGCCGGTCCGCCGCCGCGATCTCCGTCACCGCGCCCGACGGCGCCTCCTGCGACAGCCAGTGCAGGAAGCGGACGAGCGCCGCGCCGTCGCGGGCGTGGGCGGCGCGGGTGCCGGCCAGCTCCGCCTCGTTCTTGCAGGCCTTGGGCAGGGCGCAGGGATCGGGGTCGCGCTCCAGCTTGGCGCCGGCCATGTGCAGCCGGTCGAAGATCCAGGCCGAGGTGCTGGCCGGGTCGGCCATCACCTTGCGCCCCTCGCGACCCAGCCCGTCGAGCGCGGTCCCCAGCTCGTCCGGGGCGCGCACGGCGACCTGGTTGCCGAGATGGGCCTCGACGCCCGGCGCCAGCTTGCGGCGGTCGATGAACAGGTCCACCTGCGCGTCGTCCTTCAGGATCGCGAAGGACAGCGGCAGCGGCGTGCAGGGCACGTCCGCGCCGCGCAGGTTGAGCAGCCACGCGATGGAATCGGGCTGGGTCAGCACCACGGCGCCGATGCCGTTGCGCGCCAGGTCGCCGGCGAGGCGGGCGCGCTTGTCGGCGGCGCTGTCCCCGGCGAAGACGAGGTCCTGGGCGACCACCGGGGCCAGCGGGGGCGGCGGCTGGTCGGTCCACACGCGGTCCACCGGGTTGCCCGGGCAGGGCACCAGCGACAGGCCGATGCGCTCCAGCTGCTGGCGGGTGCGCTCCACCCAGCCGGCGGTGTGCAGCCACGGGTCGTAGCCGAGGCGCCCGCCCTGCGGCAGCGCCTCTCCCACCCACTCGGTCAGCGGGTCGTCGACCAGATGCCGGTATTCGTAGAGATCGCCCGACACCTCCGTCTGGACCTGGAGGGTGTAGCGCCCGTCCACGAAGACGGCGGCGCGCTGGCGCCCGACGACGGCGTGGCCGGCCGATCCGGTGAAGCCGGTCAGCCAGGCGAGGCGCTGGGCGCGCGGCGGCACATACTCGCCCTGATGCTCGTCGCCGCGCGGCACGATGAAGCCGTCGATGTCGGCGCGCGCCAGGACGCCGCGCAGGGCGGCGATGCGGGCGGCGTAATCCGGCGCGCTTGCGACGCGACCGTCAGCAAGGTCGGCCTTCAGGGCGCGGAGCTGCCCGGCGAGGTCCTCCGGAAGCCGCGCTCCGACCAGGACCATCCAGCCGTCGGGGTCCTCCCCCTCCGGCGCGGCGAGCACCCCGGCGACGAGGCTGCGGATGTCCGCGGGGGTGTGGGGCAGGCCCGCCTGGGCCAAGAGCTGCGCCAGGGTTTCGTCGCCGCGGTAAGCGCTGGACACGGGGGCTGATCCTCATCCGGTGAAGCCGTCCGCGACAGGCTAGGCAGGGACGCCCCACCGCGCAAGCGCGGGAAAGGGCATAGCCGCGCGAAGCCCCCGGCGGGACGCCTTACAGCCCCGAATCGTCGGGCAGGCCCAGCCGTTCCAGCACGCGCTTGCGCGCGAGACCGCGGTCGACGTCGGGCACATGCAACAGGCCGCCGATGCGGCGCAGCAGGTTTGATTCCAGGTCGTTCAGCTCGCCGTCGGCGTAGGCGACCTCCCACAGCATCTCGATGATCCACAGCCGCTTGTCCGGCGGGCAGTGGTCGTTGATCACCGTGACGTAGCGGTAGTAGGGCGAGGCGCCCTCCGTGTCGAACACGGCGGCGGACAGCAGGTCCTGCGCCTCCTCCTCGCTCAGCTTGAAGTGGCGGCGGGTGACGTCGAGGATGCGCTCGCGCTCCGCCTGGGAAATGGTGTTGTCGGTGCGTGCGGCCTCGACCAGAAGGGCGGCGGCGGCGGCCTCCAGCCTGTGGCGGTCGTCGCCGGGGTCGTTCTCCTGGAACAGCGCCCTGATCCGGTTCAGCATCGGTCCTCCGCGGGTCGTCCATACGTCCGGAAGGAAATGGCGACGGGAGGACCGAAATCCAGGGGCATCAGCCCTTTACGGCCGTCCGCTTCGGGCGCTTCACCACAAGGGTGGTCCATTCGCCGACCGGGATGCGCGCGACCAGATGCAGGCCCTGGGTGCGGTGCGCCTGGATGACGTGGCGCTCCTGCCGGTTCAGCAGGCCGGCCAGGATGGCGACGCCGCCGCGCTGCAGATGGCGCTTGAGCTTCGGCGCCATGCGGGCCAGCGGACGGGCCAGGATGTTGGCGGTGATCAGGCGGTAGGGCTTGTGCTTGCCCACGATGGCGGTGTGGTAACCGTCGCCGCCCTGCGAGCGGATGCGGGCCTTCACCCCGTTGAGCGCGGCGTTGACGCGGGTGACGCGCACCGCCTCCGGGTCGATGTCCACGGCGGTGACCGGCACCCGCCAGCGCTTGGTCACCGCCAGCGCCAGGATGCCCGAACCGCAGCCCATGTCGAGCGCCCCGCCCCGACCGGCGTGCGGCAGGCTCATGCGGCGGGCCAGCCGGTCCAGCGCCATCAGGCAGCCCTTGGTCGAGCCGTGCTCGCCCGTGCCGAAGGCGGTGGCGGCGTCGACCAGCAGCGGGATGCTGCCCGCCGGGACGATGCCCTCATGGTGGGAGCCGTGGACGAAGAAGCGCCCGGCCTGGATCGGCGGGAAGCCCTGGTAGCTGTGCGACACCCAGTCGATGAGCGGCAGCTCCTCGACGATCAGCTTCGGCTCGGGGATGCCCACGGCCTCGGCCAGCACGGCGACGCGGGCGTTCAGCCGCGGCTCGTCCGGCTGCCCGTAGACCGTCGCCTCGACCAGCCAGTCGCCGTGCTCCTCCAACTCGAAGGTGGACACCGCGTCGGCGTGATCGCCAATCGCCTCGGCGAACGCGGGGGCGTGGGCTTCGGGAATGACGAGCGCGATGCGCCAGAGCTTGGAGGAGGACATGGGAGGGTCGCCGATGATGGGGTGGTCGTTGTCTGGTGGGAGACTTAACCACAGAGACGCGGCGACACAAAGATTTCCTGCGGCCGGACGCACGGCTCCATCGCCGCACAGGGCCGCCGCATCCGGAAAAGGGTCCGCCGGGCTGGATCGACCGCAAGGTGCGACGTTTTGGCCGACGAAAGCACGGCACAGGCTTGCCGCCGCTTTTCTTACCACTTTTGAGCGGGCACACTGCACCCGGAGATCAGCGGATCGAGGGTTCCGCAAGAGCGACACGGGGGAGACGGGCTTGATGCAGCGCGTTAGCAAAGCGGCCAGGGCATGGATGCCCGCGCTGGTGGCGGTTTCCGGGGCGGCGATGGTGTCGGGCTGCGCGCTCGATCCGGCCGGGCTGGCGATCGGAGCGATGAACGCGGCGAGCATGCGGTCGGAGGCGTCGCTGGTGGCCGATATGGTCCCCTCCTACCGGGGCACGGGCTGCCAAGCCCTGGCGTCGCTCCAGAAAGGCTACATTGACCAACTGCCCACGGTGGACCCGGTGTACCGCGAGGCTGTGGTGGTCAACATCAAGGCGGTGCGTCAGGTCATGGCGGAACAGAGTTGCGCGGAGGGTGGCGGCACGGTGGCGGGTGCGGGCTCCGCACCGGCGACGACCGTCACCACCGGCCCCAATGGCATCAGCGGAGCGGTGGCCGGCACGGTCGCTCCCGCCGCGGCACCGGCGAGCGAACCGCAGGGGGCGATGGGAGCGGCTGTGGGTCCGTTGACACCCCATCTGACGCAGGCCTTGGGGCTGGAGTCGCCGCGCGGCCTGGTGGTGACGGCGCTGGTCCCGGGCAAGGCGGCCGAGCTGTCGGGCATCCGCGGTGGCGACGTGATCCTGGAGGTGCGCGGCGTCGCGGTGGATGATGTGATGCAGATGCGCCGCGTTCTGGGCGTGGTGCCCAGCGGGCAGAGCGTGCTGGTCAAGCTGTGGCGCGCCCGCGAGCCGCGCGAGCTGATCGTCGGCCCGATCATCAGCACGACCCCGGCCCTGCCGCCGGGTGCCGTGTACGCCGATGCGCCGGTCCTGCCGGCCGCGCCGGTGCGCGAACGCTTCTGCGTGGCCCAGATGACCGGTTCGGGCCTGTTCTCGAGCAGCGTGCACTCGCCGCTGTTCACGGTGCGCAACGACGGCAGCGAGGCGGAAAGCACCAAGCTGACGACGGCCTTTTGGGAGGCGGCGCGGAAGGCTCAACCCGGATACTGGCTGGCGCCGCCCCCGCGGCCGACCTGCACCCGGGATTCGAAGATCTGCACCTCGGCCAGCGCCGACTCCGACGTGCTGATGATGCTGTGCGAGACGGACCGCGAGAAGGGCGTGGAGATCTACGAGGCGCTGCGGCGGGACAGGCCGCGGACCGAACTGCCCTGGTCGCCGCCGGAGTCGTGAGGCGAAGCCGGCGGGGTCACCGCCCCGACAGCCGGTCCGCGATGTCGTGCATCCCCTGCTCGCGCAGGATCGCCTGACGGTGGCGGATGAGGCGGCGGGCCAGCGCCTTCTCCACCTCGGCGCCGCCGAGCAGGCGCCCCTGCGGATCGCGCAGGTGGGTGGCGAGGTGGTCGGCCAGCAGCGCCTCCTTCCTCGGGTCGCGGCGGTCGAGCGGCTGGGTGCCGTTCAGCGAGTGCTGGATGCGCTCCAGCAGGACGGCGCGGCAGCACGGCGCGCGCCCCTGGACGATCAGCGCCCCGATATGGGCGAGCAGCGGGCTGACCGGCTCGCTCTTCGGCTGCGGGTCGCGGCCCAGGATCAGGTCGGCCAGCGCGCACAGACCCAGGGCGAGGTTCGGCTGCGCACCGAGAAGCTCCTTCACCAGCTCGGCGGAGCCCAGCGCGTCGGCCATCACCCCGTCGAGCAGGGCGAGATGGCGCGGCTCCACCTCCGGCCCGATCAGGTCGAGCAGCATCTCCAGCTTGCCGGCCAGCGAATTGCGGTCGGCCAGATGGACGGTGAGCTGGCTGAGGAAGGCGAAATCGTGCCCCTCCTCCCCCACCGCCATGACCAGGGCGCGGCTGGAGCGGGACAGGTCGGCGGGGTCGAAGGCCGGCAGGGCCTTGCGCTCCGCCTGGAAGTCCCGGACACGCGCCATCACCGCGTCGGCGAAGCCCCGCAGCTCGCGCGCCCGCGCCGGCACCGCGACGCCATGGCGGTCCGCGTGGTGGCGGGCCACCGCCTGGATCGCCGCGCCCAGCAGCAGGCCCTGCTCGTCGAGCTTGCGCAGGTAGGTCCAGGAATGGAGAAGCTCGGTCGGGGTGATGCGGAACTTGTCGAGGAAGGCGCGCAGCAGCCGGCCGGTGACCACCCGAGCCTCGAAACCGTAGAGATCGCCGGGGGCCGTGCAGTAGGGCGCGCCCTCCGCCGTGCCGCCCAGCGTCATCGGCTTGTCCTTCACCACCGGAACGGCCTTCTGGAAGATCACCGTCTCCAGCGACAGCCCGGCCAGCGAGCGGAACTTGATGGCCTTGACCTCCTCAACCCCGCTGACCGCCAGCCAACTGCGGGCGGAGGCCAAGGCCCGGCGCTCGTCGTCGTAGGTCCCTTCGATGGTCCAGCGCCCCTCGCGGCGGATCTGGACCTCGAACGCGGTGCTGCTCTTGCCGAACACTGGGCGGGTTCCGTGGCTGTTGGGGCGGCTGTGGGCACGATGTCTGTGCACAACCAGTAGCCGAACCCGGACGCCCGACCTGTGACGATCGTCACCGCGGCGGAGCGCTGCGGCAATCGGTCACCCTGCCTTCAGCGCCCCCTTGATCCTCAGCCCGCCTTCTCCGCCGGCACCACGAAGCTGTCCATCACCTTCTTGCTGCCGGCTTGGTCGAAGTCGATCTCCAGCTTGTCCTGGTCGACCGCCGTGACGGTGCCGTAGCCGAATTTCTGGTGGAACACCCGCGCGCCCTTCGGGAAGGGCGCGTTCGGGCGGGCGCGCGGAGCGACCTGATAGGACCCGCTGTCGAGCGTGATGGTGCGCGGCGACGGGGGCTGCTGCCGACCCGCCGCCTGCTGGCCGGCGCGGAAGGCGGCGTAGCTCGACGAATCACGGAAGCTCCCGCCCCCACCGAAACCGCCCCCACCGAAACCGCCCCCAGCATTGCCGCCCGGATAAAGGCCGCTCGCCGCCTCCGCCTCGACGTCGCCGCCGGGAATCTCCTCGACGAAGCGGGAGGGGATGGCGCTGACCCAGCTGCCGTAGAGGCGCCGGTTGGCGGCGTGGCTGATGTAGGCCCGCTTGCGCGCCCGGGTCAGCCCGACATAGGCGAGGCGGCGCTCCTCCTCCAGCCCGGCGATGCCGGTCTCGTCCAGCGCGCGCTGGTTGGGGAACACCCCCTCCTCCCAGCCGGGCAGGAAGACCATGTCGAACTCCAGCCCCTTGGCGCCGTGCAGGGTCATCACCGTGACCTGATCGACGCCCGCGGCCTCGGCGTTCTCCATGACCAGGGCGACATGCTCCAGGAAGCCGGGCAGGTTCTCGAACTCCGCCATGGCGGTGATGAGTTCCTTCAGGTTCTCCAGCCGGCCCGGCGCCTCGGGCGTCTTGTCCTCCTGCCACATGCGGGTGTAGCCCGACTCGTCCAGGATCATCCGGGCCAGTTCGGTGTGCGGCATGGTCGCCGACAGGGTGCGCCAGCGGAAGAAGTCCTGCAGCAGGTTGCGCATCACGCCGCGCACCTTGGGCTTCAGCTCGTCCGTCTCGGTCAGCGCCCAGCCGGCCTCGGTCAGCGGCATCCCGCGCGAGCGCGCCGCCTGATAGAGGCATTGCAGGGCCGCCGGCCCGACGCCGCGCTTGGGCACGTTGACGATGCGCTCGAAGGCCAGATCGTCGTCGGGCGAGTTGACGACGCGCAGATAGGCCATCGCGTCGCGAATCTCCTGCCGCTCGTAGAAGCGCGGGCCGCCGATCACCCGGTAGGGCAGGCCCAGCGTGATGAAGCGCTCTTCGAACTCGCGGGTCTGGAAGCCGGCGCGGACCAGCACGGCGATCTGGGCGAGCGAGACGCCCTGGCGCTGCAGCGCCTCGATCTCGTCGCCGACCCAGCGGGCCTCCTCTTCGCCGTCCCAGACGCCGCGCACGCGCACCGGCTCGCCGCCGTCCGCCTGGGTCCACAGCGTCTTGCCCAGCCGCCCCTTGTTGTTGGCGATCAGGCCGGAGGCCGCGGACAGGATGTGCCCGGTGGAGCGGTAGTTCTGCTCCAGCTTGATGACGGTGGCACCCGGGAAGTCCGCCTCGAAGCGCAGGATGTTGCCGATCTCGGCGCCGCGCCAGGCGTAGATCGACTGGTCCTCGTCGCCGACGCAGCAGATGTTCTTGTGGGCCTGCGAGAGGATGCGCAGCCATAGATACTGGGCGACGTTGGTGTCCTGATACTCATCGACCAGGATGTACTTGAACTTGCGGTGGTATTCCGCCAGCACGTCGGGGTGCTTCTGGAACAGCGTGATGTTGTGCAGCAGCAGATCGCCGAAGTCGCAGGCGTTCAGCGTGCGCAGCCGCTCCTGGTAGGCGCGGTAGAGCGCCACCACGCGCCCGCCGGCCACGTCGCCGCCGTCGCCCTCGTTCAGTCGGTCCGGGGTCAGCCCGCGGTCCTTCCAGCGCTCGATCACGCCCAGCACCTGCCGCGCCGGCCACTTCTTGGAATCGACGTTCGCCGCCTCCAGAAGCTGCTTGATCAGGCGGATCTGGTCGTCGGTGTCGAGGATGGTGAAGTTGGACTTCAACCCCACCAGCTCGGCGTGGCGGCGCAGGATGCGCGCGGCCAGGGCGTGAAAGGTGCCCAGCCACCAGCCCTCCGGCTCGATCCCCACCAGATGGGCGACGCGCTCGCGCATCTCGCGGGCGGCCTTGTTGGTGAAGGTCACCGCCAGGATCTGGAAGGCGGCGGCGCGGCGCGTCATCAGCAGATGGGCCAGCCGGGTGGTGAGAACGCGAGTCTTGCCGGTGCCGGCGCCGGCCAGCACCAGAACCGGACCGTCCATGGCCTCGACCGCCTCGCGCTGCACGGGGTTCAGCCCGTCCAGATAGGCGAAACGCTGCGCCGGAGCGGGGGCCGGGGCGCCCGCGTGGCTGAGGGGATCATGGCCCAGCGGATCGTCGTAGGCGTAGGGATCGGACATGCGGCACCGGAGTTCCTGGGCGGGCTCCCCCGCGGTCGGGAGACGCCCTTCATCGAAAGAGGACACCGTATATAGCACGCCCCCCGGCGCATCGAACCCCTTCCCTCGACGGAACGGCCGGGGGGCTCCGCCGATCGGCATGGGACTAGGCCCATGGACCGAGACAGAGGCGACCCGCCCTATGTCCGACACCATAGCGCCTGTCTTATCACAATCGCCCGAAGTCACATCGGCCATAGGAGCCCAAGAATCACCCGCAGTCACAGACAAATCACAGGCTTGACCGAATTCAGGACCGATTGATTATTCCACCTGGAACATTCATGAACGGTTCCTTGGACGGTTTGTCTTATTTCGGCTTAGGGCATATGCCCATTGCGAGACATAATTTTTCCTTTGGGGAAATTTTCTGTTCCGCAAATCCGAGGTAATGTCCAATCAGATCGTGGCACCCCGGAACCAAACGGACAGCCGCGGAGAGCAGCCCTCCCCCCGGACCGGATGTCCACGGAGGCGCCAGACGAACGACCGAATTGAAACAAACAGAGGGCGGGTAGGAACAATGGACCCCGTGAACGTTTTCCTGATCGACGCGAACAAGCTCTTCCGCGAAGGCATGAAGCGTCTGTTCGAGAACACGCCCTTCAAGGTGATGGGCGAGGCCGGCACCCTGCGCGAGGGCGTCCCCGCGGTCGAGGCGGCGGGCACCCAGCCCGACCTGGTCCTCATCGACCTCATCAACGGCGGCGAGGACGAGGCCGACCAGCTCCGCGCCCTGCGCGATGGCCACCCCGGCATCCGCGTCGTCATCCTGACCACCGACCTGTGCACCCGCCGCCTGTCGGGCGCGCTCGGCGCCGGCGCCCACGGCTACCTGATGAAGGACATCGCCTGCGAAGCGCTGATGCAGTCGCTGAAGCTGGTGATGATGGGCGAGAAAGTGTTCCCCACCCACCTCGCCGAGTTGCTGATCAACGGCCGCAGCGAAGAGCTGGCGACCGAGGTCCCGGCGCGCCGCAAGGGCCTGTCCCAGCGCGAGATCCAGATCCTGCGCTGCCTGCTGAACGGCAACTCCAACAAGATGATCGCCAACCACCTCCACATCACGGAGGCCACGGTGAAGGTCCATCTGAAGAGCCTGCTGCGCAAGATCAACGCCTCCAACCGCACCCAGGCGGCCATCTGGGCGCTCAACAACGGCATCGGCGATCAGGCGGCGGAAGCCGCCGGGGTCAGCGCCGGCGCGGTCTGACGCCTTCCTGCGGTTCTGCTTCCCGGCACCCGAAACGCCGGCCGCGCCATCCCGCGGCCGGCGTTCCGGCGTTCGGGGCACCCGTTTTGGGTGCGACGGCATGCCATAGGTGGTGCGCCATAGGACCAAAGGCCCTCTTCCGCCTCGAAATGATGATGGCTATTTCGGCAATACGCTCCGAATTTGTTTGGATCGCAGCCCCGACACGATGAGCACCATGGAAGCCAGCGCGGAAAAGCCGACCCTGAACGTTCTGCTTGCCGACGATCACCTGCTGTTCCGGGACGGGCTGCGGCGTCTGCTCGCCCAGTCGGATGACAGCATGGTGTTCCACGAGGCCGGGACGTTCGACGACGTCCGCCGCCTGTGCGACGGCGCCATCGCCTTCGACCTGATCCTCCTGGATCTGGGGATGCCGGGATGGAATGGCTTTTCCCTGCTCGGCGACATCCACCAACGGCTTCCCAAGGCCTTGCTGGTCGTGGTGTCGGGGTCGGAGAAGCGGTCGGACCTGCTGGCCGCGCTGGAGAACGGCGCCGCCGGCTTCATCCCGAAGTCGAGCAGCGCCAAGGTGCTGATGGGTGCCTTGCAGCTGGTGCTGGCCGGCGGCGTCTATCTGCCGGAACAGGCGATCCGCGGCGACCGGATGGCCGAAAGCACCCCGCACGCCGGCAACGGCGCGGCGGACCCCGACGCCCTCGGCACCCTGGCCGACGGGGCGGGCGACCAGCTGACGCCGCGCCAGCGCGACGTGCTGAACCGCCTGCGCGACGGCAAGTCCAACAAGCAGATCGCGCACGAGCTGGGCCTGACCGAAGGCACGGTGAAGGTGCATGTGACGGCGATCCTGCGCCAGCTCGGCGTGCGCAACCGCACCCAGGCGGCGATCACCGCAAACGGTTTCTGACCGGACGCCCTTTCCGGGCCTGCTCCGTTCAGGCCCCTCCCCGCTCCACCGAGGCGACCAGCGCGGCCAGCGCGCCGCGGATGGCCGCCTCGTGCTTGGCGGGCAGAACCTGCTGGCCGGGGACGGTGACCACGGTCAGGGTGCGGCAGCCGGTCAGGCGCTGCTCCAGAAAGGACGCGCCCGGAAGGCCGTCCGGCACATCCTTTCCCTGAACCAGCGTGACCGGCACGCGGACCGCGTCGAGTGCCGGCGCCATGGCGCGAAGCTCCGCCGCGCTGTCGCGGGCGACCGGGGGCAGGATGCGGGCGGCGATCCGGCGCAGCACGCCGGGCCGGGCCGTCTCTTCGGCCATCGGGTCGATCAACAGAAGACCGCCGACCAGCTCCGGGAAATCCACGACGGCGCGCAAGGCCACCGGCACGCCGCTGCCGCAGCCGATCAGCAGCGGCTTGCGCGAACGGCGAAGCGTCAGAAGCGGACGCAGCGCCGCCGCCGGCACGCCGGGATCGCCGCGCAGGAGGGAGGCGCTGTTGACCGGCGCCGGATCGGGCCGCGGCACCGCCACCCATTCCTGCCCCGCCGGCACCGCGCGCAGCAACCGGGTCCAGGCCCGGGACTCGCTCGACGCCGCGTGGACCAGGATGATCCGCCGTCCGGCGGGATCGCCGGCGACGAGGCAGCCCGACCCCACCTCCCGCGATGCGCCGCAGCGTGCGGTCGGCGCCTCGCCGGGCGACGACGGCACGATGCCGAACGCGGCTCCCGCGGGCCGCCCGGCGCTGCTGTGTATGGTCAAGGCTCCGCTCCCCGATTCCCGAACATGGTGCGGAGATCGTCTCCGCCGATTGCCAGGGAGCGTAATGGAGGGTTCGCGGCCTTGTCCCGTACCATAAAAAGGCCCGAAATGGCGCGAACGGTGGCCACAAATCCCGAAAATCGCAGGTTTTTACCCCAATTGTTGTGCAGTCCCGCCAACATCGGCGGAATCCGCACAAGAATTGGGACTATCGAGGCCTTGGAAGGTTCCGCGGGCCCGGAAGGTCAGTGGATGGTGTTGCCGTCGGGGAGCGCCTCGACCGGACGGTCGTCGCGCGGTTCGGACGGACGGTGCAGTTCGCGCATCAGATCCCGCCAGTCCGGCGACCCGCCGAGCTGCTGGATCAACTGCGTGGAGAAGGCGAAGACGGCCATCTCCAGCGGCCCGTTGTCCTCGGCGTGGGCGTTGACGGTCAGGCAGGATTCGGCGGCGCTGACGAAGATGGCCGACGCGATGGCCACCCCCGGCCCCGGCTCGGGCAGAGGCACCGGCGCCGGGGCGGACCCGGTGGTGCGCAGGGCCGACAGGTTCTCCACCAGCAGGCGCGTGCGGATGGCGGTGTCGATCGCCGCCCCCATGGTGTAGCCGGCCTCCGACTCCGCGGCGGAGCGCAGCAGGCGCAACCCCGCGATCACCCCGTGGGCGACGTCGGCCGTGCCGGCGCGCTTGAGAGCCGCGGCGATGGCGGTGCCAAGGATGGCGGTGACCACCGGTGCCATGCTCTCGGCGTCGTCGCCCATGACGGCGGCGTCGGTGGTGTCTTCGTGGTTCTGGACCTCGTTCATGCGGCCTCCGATCCGGTGATACCCTGGATGGCGTGCGGCGCGGACCCCGGTTCCCTGCGGAACCGCTTTTTGCTCAAAGGTCCCTCTTTCGATCTGTGGCCTTTCCGGAGGGCATTCAAGCCACCGGAAGCCGGGAGGGGGTGAATCTTTCGATGCGCCACTTTCGCCGACCCCTCCTCTGGGCGAAGCCACCCACCATCCCCACATGTGCGGGCAAAAGGAGAAACACCCGATGCCCTTCCTCAGCCTTCTTCTCAACATCCTGTGGGTGGTGACCGGCGGCATCTGGATGGCCGCCGGATGGCTCTTCGCGGCCATTCTGATGGTCATCACCATCGTCGGCATCCCGTGGGCGCGGTCGGCCTTCACGATCGCTTGGTACACCCTGTTGCCCTTTGGACAAACCGCGGTCCGCCGGGATGAGTTCCGTGGCCGCGAGGACATCGGCACCGGCCTGCTCGGCACGCTGGGCAACATCCTGTGGTTCGTGCTGGCCGGCTGGTGGCTGGCGCTCGGCCATCTGGTGGCCGCGGTCGGCCTCGCCATCACCATCATCGGCTTGCCCTTCGCCTGGGCGCATCTGAAGCTCGCCCTGCTGGCCCTGTGGCCGGTCGGCACCGAGATCGTGACGGTGGACGAGGCGGAGTCCCGCCGCCGTCTGCTCGGCCGCGGGGCCTACTGAGCCGCGCGGCCTACGGAGCGGACGGCTCCCGCTCGGCCATCCGCTTCAACATGACCGAGGCCCGCCAGAAGCCGAGTTCCGCTCCATCCACGAAATGGACGTGCCGGTCGGCGGCGAGGTCGCCGACCAGGCAGGTCATGGAGGCCGCCGTCGCCCGCGCCGTTCCGTAGCGGATGCGCCCGGCCGCCGCGTGAGCGGCCAGCATGGCCTCGATGGCGCCGGCCTCCTCCTCCGTGACGTCGAGGACGAGGCGCGGCCCGCCGGCCGATTTGCGGAAGTCCGACCGTTCGGCCATGCCGCGGCGGTAGCGGTCCGGATCGAAGCCGGCCAGCCGCCAGCCGCCCCCCAGCATCACGGCGAGCAGGGCCGATTTCCCGAGCGCCGACAGGGCGCAGGCCAGACGCCGCCCGCGCGGGCGGGTGCGCGCCTCCAGCCACAGCGACCGCCAGGAGGGCGGCCAGCGCACCGCCAGCCGCTCGCCCATGCCGAGCGGCGCCGCCGTAGCGGTCGGCACGATCCGCTCGATGTCGGCCTGGACGCGGGACAGCACCGACAGGCCCGGCCCGCCGCCGGGCAGCGGGTCGACGATCACGCACAGGATCACCCCGCGCGCGCTGTTCACCGGGCTCCAGCGGCAGGACACGCCCTCCAGCCCGGTCAGCGGGCCGGGCTGCGGCTCCAGCCGCCAGCGCGGGTCGGCCTTCACCCAGGCGTCCGCCGCGGCGACCCCGCGCCCGAGGAACAGGCCGAAGGCGTCGCCGTTGCCGAAATCCTGCAGGGCGACCAGCACCTCCAACCCCTCGTCGAGAAGCGCCCGCACCGGCACGAGACCGACGCGCAGCGGCACGTCCATCTCGGTCGCCGCCCAATGGGCCAGCGCCGCCAGCGCCTGCTCCGCCGCCGCCCGGCGGCCCGGCGGAACCGCGGCGATGGCGCCGTCGCCGCCGAACTGGCAGGCGGGGGCCTGATCCGGTTCGCGCACCGCCTCGGACAGCACGGCGACCACCGCGGCGGCCACGAAATTCACGTCGCGGTGCCGCCCCTCCGCCGCCAGGCGGGTGCTCGCCACCACGTCGGCGACGGCGAGCGCCCAGTCGCCGTCCAGCGCCGCGTAATGGGCGGGATCGGCGGCTTCGATGGTGAAATCGTGGATGGACGGCAGAAACATCGCCTTCCTCGCGCCAGGAGGTTCCGGGGACGGACCTCCCCAGTCTACGCCCCGGCCCGCGCCCTGTGAATCACCCCCGTGAATCGTTCCCCGAACCCATCCGCAATGGACCCATCCCGGATTGTCGGTCCACCCCGTCCGCTCCATCGTTCCGCCGTCCAATCCGGGGAGGAACGCCATGGGATTCGCAAGCGACTGGAAATCCGCCAAGACGACGTTTGAGACGGCCACCGGCAAGAAGAAGCCGAGCGCCAAGTTCATGGGCGTCTTCCACAAGTCCGGGCTGGAGGACGTGACCAAGGCGCTCGACACCGCGCTGGGCAAGAGCGACGCCAAGGCGCTGGAGAAGGCGCTGCTCGACTATGTGAAGAGCGCCACCGCCTACCAGACGACCCTGGAGAAGTCGGCCAAGGCCGAGGGCGTCGCGACCATCGCGGCGGAACTGAAGAAGCTCGGGCAGGCTCTGGACGACATCGGGCGCCGCGCCGGCGTGGCCGTCAACGAGCGCATCGCCGAAATGCGCGAGGACGCCGAGGCCGGGAAGGCCAAGGAGGTCGAGGAGCAGGGCAAGGCCGCCCGCGCCATCGCCGACAAGACCGCGGTGCAGATCGACGGGCTGCTGAAGACCGCCAACGCCGACGTCAAGCTGCTCGATCAGGCCGCCGCCAACGCCGACCTCGCGCTGCGCAACGTGCTGGAGGCGCAGGGGGCGGGCAACGCCAAGGAGGCGAAGGCCCAGGCCGCCGCGGTCCAGACCGCCGCCAAGGCGGTGGACACCCAGGCCAAGAAGATCGCCGCCACCGCCACGCAGGCCGCCAAGCTGTTCTCCCAGGGCAAGGCCGCCGTCGCCAAGATGAAGCTCGACCCCAAGCAGCATGGCGGGCGCGACCCGGCCCAGGGGGCTTTCGACCGGGCCGACGGCATCGTCATGAAGCTGGACCAGATGAAGGATGAGGCGGCCGAGGCTGCCGTCGAGGCCGCCGGCATCGTCAAGGAGGCCGCCCAGGCGCTGAAGGGCGCCCTCGACCTGCGCGCCACCTATCTGGCGAGCTGCCGCAAGCTGGCCAAGCGGGCGCAGGACGCCGACTCCCTCTACGACACCGTCGCCCGCGACGTCGGCGGGCAGGCCGACCGCGCGCAGCAGGAGCAGATGGTCGCCGCCGAAGCGACGGAGGACGACAAGAGGGCCGCGTCGATCAAGACGGCGACCTTCTACATCACCCAGGTGCGCCAGCAGGCCGCCCAGGCGAAGAAGGAGATCCTCGCCGCCGCCAACGAGATCACCGGCACCCGCAAGTCCTTCCCGGCCATGGTCTCCGACAAGGACCCCGACTTCGGCCCGCTGCTCGCCGGGGCGAAGGTGTCCCTGGACGGGCTGAAGGAATCGCACGCCGCCCTGACCAAGGCCGAGACCAAGATCGACAAGGTCGAGACCGCCCTGAAGAAGCTGGGGTAATAGGGCCGCGCCAGGCCTTCCCCGCCACCCGGAGGGCGGGGGAGGCCTGGCGCGCCGTCACATCATGACTTCGGTCAGGCTGTCCATCACTTCCCGCTCATGCTCGATCAGTGTCAGCTCCTCGCCCAGGAAGTCGCGCATGGACACCACGCCGATGACGCGGCCGTCACGGACGACCGGCAGATGCCGCAGGCCATGGTCGACCATCCGGCGCAACGCCTCGCCCACCGTGATGTCGTGGGGTGCGGTGACCGGGCACGGGGTCATCACCTCCGACAGTGGGGTCTGATCCGGGTCCAGCCCATCGGCCACCACGCGGTCGGTCAGGTCGCGCTCGGTGAAGATGCCTTCGATCTGCTCGTTGATGGAGGCGGTGACCACGACGGACGCCACATGGGCGGCCTTCATCTGCCGCGCGGCGTCCCGCACCGTCGCGCCCGCCGGAAGGCTGACCACGCGGCGGCGATTCATAAGATCTCCGATGTTGCGATGCATCATGGCTTTCCTCCTCCAAGTGCGGATGTTTTGGAAGACCACGGCGGCTGTTTTCGTTGGTCGGACCGCCGCGCCCGCGCCTCGTCGTCGGCTCCCGCCTCCTTTCGCTGTTCATTTGCGGATGCGAAGAGAATACCGCATCTGCGAAATGCCGAAACGGGCGAATTCTGTCCACTGACCTTTTTATCAAGTGTTGAAAAAGGTAATCACTTTCCCGTCCCTTGACGAGCAAAGCCACCGCAAAGCAACGTCATGGTTGCCATGACGGCGCAACATGCGACAAAACCACTCACCATTGGCTGGCGGCGGTGGTTGTGGCATGGAAAATCAGACCATTTTCGCTGGCGGATCAAGCTTAACCATTATTAAAGGAAATAGGTCCGAAACTCCGGACAATTGCAGTTCTGTCACGATGTTGTCTGGAAGGGGCCTGGGCCGCCATGTCGTGGTTGTCGAAATTGAGCGGACGAGGCAAATCCACCGCCGCTTCCACGGCGTCCGCCAAGGAACGCCCTACCGATCCTCCAACCATCCGGATCGACAGCCACGAATATGTGCCGGAGGAGTTCGTCCTCGGGTCTTTCCGCATCCGCCCTTATGACGGCGACCTGATCGCCAAGCAGCAGTTCGACTTCCGCATCCTCTTCCGGCTTGGCGAGGAACATTCGGATTTCGCCTGCCGGGGCGTCGTCGTGAAGATGGACGAGCAGGCCGGCCTCGTCGCCCGTTTCCACCAACCGCCGCCGGCCCACACGCGCAAGTTGATCGAGTACCTGAAACTCTGGAAAGGTCTGTAAAAAAACGGACCGTTCCCCCCGCAGAAGGAAGGCCCGCCGTTGCGACGGCGGGCCTTCTTCATTCAGCCGTCATGCGACGGCACCGGACGGACCGCCGATCAGGCGGTCTCCAGCGCCTTGCGGCTGTGCAGGGCGATCATCTGTTCCTCGTCGGTCGGGATGACGTAGACGGGGATGCGGCTGGTCGGGGCGGAGATCAGCGGGCCGTTGGCCTCGTTGGCCGCCGGGTCGAGGACCACGCCGAGCCAGGCCAGCTTGTCGCCCACCCGCGCCCGCACCGGGGCGGAACGCTCGCCGATGCCGGCCGTGAAGACCAGCGCGTCGATGCCGCCCATGGAGGCGGCGAGCGCGCCCGTCTCCTTGGCGATGCGGAAGCAGAACAGCTCCACCGCCTCCTCGGCGTGCGGGTCCTCGCTGTCCAGCAGGGCGCGCATGTCGTTGGACAGGCCCGACACGCCGAGCAGACCCGACTTGTTGTAGAGCAGCTTCTCGATGGCGTCGGCGCCCATGCCCTTCTGGCGCATCAGGTAGATCAGCACGCCGGGGTCGATGTTGCCGCAGCGGGTGCCCATGGGCAGCCCGTCCAGCGCCGTGAAGCCCATGGTGCTGTCCACGCTGCGCCCGGCGTGGATGGCGCACATGCTGGCGCCGCTGCCGAGATGGGCGACCACCACCCGGCCATCGGCCAGTTCCGGAGCCAGCTCCGGCAGGCGGCGGGCGATGTACTCGTAGGACAGGCCGTGGAAGCCGTAGCGGCGCACGCCCTCGTCGGTCAGCTCCCGCGGGATGGCGAACATCTGGGCCTGCCAGGGCTGGCCGCGGTGGAAGGCGGTGTCGAAGCAGGCGACCTGCGGCAGCTCGGGATGGGCCTCGGCCAGCGCGCGGATGGCGGCGAGGTTGTGCGGCTGGTGCAGCGGCGCCAGTGGGATGAAGCCCTCCAGCTCCTCCATCACCGCCGGGGTCAGCAGCACCGGGGCGGCGTGGCGGGTGCCGCCGTGCACGACGCGGTGGCCGGCGGCCAGCAGCTTCGCCCCGTCCAGCCGCCCCTCGATCCATTCCAGCAGGAAGGCCAGAAGGGCGGTGCGGTCGGACGGCTCGCCCGCCGTCCAGACCCGCTCGGCCAGCGGAGTCTTGGCGGCGTCCTTGGCCTCGAACTTCGGCTCGGTGCCGATGCCGGAGATCTGGCCGTTGATCGTGACCCGCAGCCCCCCCGCCCCACTTTCCCGGAAGACCGAGAATTTCAGGCTGGAGGAACCGGCGTTGATGACCAGGATGGCGTTGCCGCCACCCGCGTTCTGGCTGGTCATGACGGTCGCCCCTCTCACTCGGCCGCGGCGGCGGCGCCACGGCGGCGGGCGGCGGCGGCCAGGACGGCCACGGCGCAGGACGCCAGACGGGTGCGCACGTTGTCGGCGCGGCTGGTCAGGATGATCGGCACCCGGGCGCCGAGCACGATGCCGGCGGCGTCGGAGTTCGCCAGGAAGGAGAGCTGCTTGGCCAGCATGTTGCCGGCCTCCAGGTCGGGAACCAGCAGGATGTCGGCCTGGCCGGCGACCTCGGAGACGATGCCCTTGGTGCGGGCGGCCTCCAGACTGATGGCGTTGTCGAAGGCCAGCGGGCCGTCGAGGATGCCGCCCTTGATCTGGCCGCGGTCGGCCATCTTGCACAGCGCCGCCGCCTCCAGCGTCGAGGCGATCTTCGGGTTCACCGTCTCGACCGCCGACAGGATGGCGACGCGCGGCGTCTCGACGCCCAGGACCTTGGCGAGGTCGATGGCGTTCTGGACGATGTCGACCTTGTCTTCCAGCGTCGGGTAGATGTTGATCGCCGCGTCGGTGATGAGAAGCGTGCGCGGGTAGGTCGGCACGTTCATCACGAAGACGTGGCTGAGGCGCCGGCCGGTGCGCAGGCCGGTCTCCTTGCGGACGACCTCGGCCATCAGCTCGTCGGTGTGCAGGCTGCCCTTCATCACCGCCTCGCACTCGCCGGAGCGGGCCAGCCGGACGCCGGTCTCGGCCGAGGCGTGGGAATGCGCCACGTCGACGATGCGGTAGCGGCTGATGTCCAGCCCATGGGCCTCGGCGACCGACTTGATCTTGGAGGCCGGGCCGATCAGCACCGGGTCGATCAGGTTGGCCTCGGCGGCCTCGACCGCGCCCTTCAGCGAGCTTTCGTCGCAGGGATGGACGACGGCGGTCGGCACCGGGGGCAGCGTCTCCGTCTTGCCCAGCAGCTCGTCATGGCCGTCGTGGCGGATGACCTGGACCTGCGGCAGCTCGTGCGCGGCGCGGCGGACCTTGCGGGTCGGCGCGATCACCTCGGCGAGGCCGGAGACGACCTCCTTGCCGTCCTGGTTGCGCGCCACGCAATCGAAGACGACGATGTTCTTCTCGCCGTGCTTCTCCTTGGCGGTGACCGTCACGGTGATGACGTCGCCCAAGCCCACCGGGCGCTTGAAGCGCAGGTCCTGGCCCATGTAGATCGTTCCCGGCCCCGGCAGCAGCGTGCCGAGCACGGCGGAGATCAGCGAGCCCGACCACATGCCGTGGCCGATCACCTTGTGGAACTGGCTGTCCGCGGCATACTCCTCGTCGAGGTGCGCCGGGTTGATGTCACCGGACACCGTGGCGAACAGCTCGATGTCGGACATGGTCAGACGCCGCGACAGGCTCGCCTGCTGGCCGATCTGGATTTCCTCGAAGGTGACGTTCTCGATCATGGCTGAGCCGTTCTTGCCGAAGTCGGGGGTGGCGGGCGCGGTAACACGGTCCATTGGAGAAGCTCCTCAATCGGATAGCGGCTCGGAAACGCATGATCCCCGGGCCGAATCCTCCCGGCCTGCGGATCGCCCTGTCGTCCGCGGCCTTTTTGTTGGGCCCCTGGATCGGCCGGCCCGGCAAGGGCCGACCGGCAAGGGCCGGTTCGGGGTGCCCTGAATAGCGTGGCACCGTGAAAGAGATGTGACAGGGTGGCGCATTTCGCGGTTCCGTTGCGGTGCAACAATGTCGCACCCCCCGGTCGCCGCCGGTTCCGCCGGCCCCGCCGCACCCCGCGCCGCCCGTCGTTGCCGGCTGGCGGAAGTCTCGTTCCGTCACGGTCTTACGACGGCCCAAGGTCTCACCCCATGACCTATGTCAAGCGGTTGGACGACGGATTCCGGTTACTTCCCAGCACGACAAACCGCTCGCGCAGCATTGTATCACTGAGCGGGCGCAGCATGGCAAGACCTTGCGCGCGGAGGGGCAGGATTGACGGTTCGTTGGGGTTTTCGTGAAAAGGTGACGAAAATATCAGCCCATCCCTGCCGATTTCGCAGCGCACACACCCATCGCGCGCATGGTGGCGCCAGGCGGGCTCAGGCGCTCGCCACCGAGGTGGACGGTTCCTCGGGCAACGGGTGATGGCGGTCGCCGACCATCAGGACGGCGATGGAGAAGACCGTGCCTTTGCCGACGCGCGACCGGACATCGACCTGATGGCCGAGGATGTTCGCGGTGCGCCGGACGATCGAAAGCCCCAGCCCCAGCCCGCGCCCGCTGTCCCGTTGGTCGGTGCCGCAGCGGTAGAAATCGTCGAAGATCAGCTTGAGCTGGTCGGTGGGAATGCCCGGCCCGGTGTCCCACACCTCGACCACCGCCTGCCCGTCGCGGCGCCGGCAGCCGAGAAGGATCGTCCCGGTTCCGGCGTAGCGCAGCGCGTTGACCAGCAGGTTGCGCACCATGCGCTCCAGCAGCACCGGATCGCTGAGCACATAGGCGGAGGTCGGGACCATCCGCAGCACCATCCCCTTGCTCGCCGCCTGCTCGGCGAACTCCCTGTTCAGCCGGTCGGCGATGTCCTGGAAGGGGAAGACGGTGGGGCGCGGCTTGACGTTGCCGGCCTCCAGCGCGGAGGTGTCGAGCAGCGTGTTGAGCAGCGTGTTGCCGGCGGCGATCGCCTCGCCCAGCTTGTCCGCCACCTCCCGCTGCTTGGCGTCGGACAGGCGGGCGGACAGGATGTGGTGGAACAGGCTCATCGCCTGGAAGGGCTGGCGCAGGTCGTGGCTGGCGGCGGCCAGGAAGCGCGATTTGGCGCGGTTGGCCCGCTCCGCCTCGGCGTGGGCTTCGGCCAGCGCCTCGCGGATGCGCACGCCGTCGGAAATGTCGATGGCGGCGCAGATCACGCCCGACACCGCCCCGGCCTCGTCCCGCAGCGGTTCGACGATCAGGTCGAAGACCTGCTCCGGGCCGGGCGCCATCCCGATGCGGACCTCCTGCCGGGCGCCGGTGCCGCTCTCCAGCACGCCCCGCTTGACCGCGTCCAGCCGGGCCGCGTCGTCCGGCGCGTGGAGTCCGGCGTTGGTCCGCCCGATGAAGTTTTCCGCCGCCCGGCCGGTCTGCGGGTTGTACATCCACATGTAGCGCAGGTTGCGGTCCAGGCTGAAGACGGCGACGCGCGAGTGGCGCAGCGCCATCCGGAAGCGCTCCTCGCTCTCGCGCAGCGCGCGGGCCATGGCGGCGCGGGCGCGGGCCTCGGTCACCAGGAAACGCTTGGCCTGCGCCTCGCGCCGGGTGTAGCCGGCCAGGGCGCCGGTCAGCAGAAGCCCCATCACCAGGACGATCCAGGCCGGATAATCGGCCGGCGTCAGCCGCGGCTCGGGCGGAATCGCCAGGGCCAGGGTCCAGCGCCGCCCGCCGATCGCCAGATCGCGCTCGACCACCGTCTCGCCCTCTTTGCGGATCTCGCCGAAGGGCACGCCCTCCCGGCTCGCCGACAGGGCGTCGAGGTCGCGGGACGCCAGGACCCGCCCGCCGTCCCCGGCCGGCCCGTCGAGCAAATGCACGGCGCCGTGCAGACCGTTCACGCGGTTGCCCGCCTCCTCCAGCAGGCGGGCGATGCCGAAGACCGAGGAGACGTAGCCGGCGACCTCCGCGCAGCGGTCGGCGCCGTCCATCTCGTCCACGGGATAGCGGTAGACGGGAAGATACAGGCCGATGCTGCGCCCGGTCTCTCCCTGCTGGCGCGGCGGCAGGGCCTCCGTCGCCGTCAGTTCGCCCGACGCGCAGGCCCGCGCCAGCACCTCCGCCCGGTTGGGCAGCGACAGGATGTTGACCCCCTGCGTGAAGGCCCCGCCGCGCTCCGGCTCCACCAGCGTGTTGACGAACAGATCCCCCTGGGACGAGCCCGGGGCCGCCGCCGGGGTCTCCCCCCCGTCGTCCCCATCCTGAACGACGAAGTCCTTCCGTCCGGCGGCCCTCATGTCCGCCTCCAGCGCCGGAACCTCGGCCGGCGGAACCCGCCGCACCCAGGTGACCGACCACAGGCCGGGATAGAGGGGCATCATCGGCCGGACCGCCGCCGCGAAGGCGTCGCGGGTGGCCGGGCGGGCGTCCGAGAAGGCCGAGCGCAGCGTGCGCAGAAGCAGCGCGTGGCTGCCGATCCGCTCCGTCAGGGCGTCGTGGAATTGGGTGAACTGCCGCTCGTGCTGCGCGCGCTCCGCCTCGCGGTTCGCCGCGCGCATCTGGAAAAAGGCGCCCAGAGTCAGCGTCAGGCCCGCGGCGACCAGCACCGGGACCGCAAACGAGACCCGTCTCCTTTTGTCCAACAGCGGCATGCCACCCGTTCCCAACGGCTATCACCGAAATCGTCGGATCGTTCGACTATAGCAAGCGGCCCCACGCCTCGATAATGGAAAAGCCATTATCCTCCCAAATGGATAGTATGTTCCGACGAGAACATGCGGGCGGCCGACTATTGATTGTCGTTTGCAAGGTCATTGCGCGCTCATTTCGATGTCAATCTTGCAATACAGGACGCACGCTGGGGATCGCCGCTTGAGAGCGACCCGAAACCTTTTCAGGATTTCAGCCGCTCGCGTCCGAGAAGCCGGGCGACCGCCCCCCGCAGGGCCATCGGCGCCACCGGCTTGTGCAGCAGCGGATAGCCGGACAGCCGCGCCTCGCGCAGGCGCATCGGGTCGGTGTCGCCGGTCAGGATCAGGCCGGGCAGCGTGGCGTCGAGCGCCTTGCCGATCTGACGGATGGCGACGATCCCGTTCATCGCCCCCTTCAACCGCAGGTCGGAGATGACGAGGTCGGGCGGCTGCGGGCCGGGGCCCAGCCGCTCCAGCGCGGCATCCACCGAGTCCGCGGCGACGACCGCGCAGCCCCATTGGCCGAGCAGCGCGCCCAGCGCCTCCAGCACCATCGGATCGTCCTCGATGACCAGCACGCGGGCGCGGCTAACATCCTCGCCGGGCTCCGTGACGATGACCCCGGCCGGGCCGGGGGGCTCCGCGGCGGCCGGCGGGTCGTCCGCGCCGTCCGCCGCCCGCGGCACCAGCACCGCCAGCATGGTGCCGCGGCTGGGCGCCGAGTCCACCTCGATCCGGTGCCCCAGCCGCCGCGCCAGACCGCAGGCAAGACGCAACCCGAGGTCGATCACCGACGGGTCTCCCGCCCCGTCCGGGCGCCGGATCTCCTCCCGCAGGGCGAGAAGCTGGTCCGGCTGCAGGCCGCGGCCGGTGGACCACAGCTCGATCCGCAGATCCGGCCCCCGGCGCCGGCAGCCGAGCACCACCCTCCCCCGCTCCGTGTGGCGCAGGGTGCTGGCGACGAATCCCTGGAGAATCCGCTCCAGAAGCGAGGCGTCGGTGGCCACCCGCACCGAGCAGGGCAGCACCGAGAAGCGCAGACCCCGCCCGTCGAGGCGGGGTGCTGCGTCCAGCGCCATCCGCGTCAGGATGCCGTTGACCACGGGGGCGCCGATGTCCGGCTGCACCAGACCGGCCTCCAGCCGCACCAGATCGAAATGCCCGTCGACCATGCCGCGCAGCGACTGGACGGCGTTGCCCATGGCGTTCAGCAGGTCGCGCGCCGCCGGATCGTTGAGGGCGCCGGCGCGTCCCGTGGCGCCCTTGCCGCCGTGAGCCCCGGCCCCGTCGAGCCGCCCCTCCAAGGCCCCCAGCAACAGCGACAGGGCGGCCAGCGGCTGGCGCAGGTCGTGGCTGGCCGCGGCGAACAGGCGGCCCGACAGGTCGGCGCCCGCCGCGGTCCCGCCGCCGGAGGGTCCGCCGCCCGCGGTTTCGTCGCCGGTGGCGCGGCGGACGAACCCGCCGCCGCTGAGCGGCCAGTCGGTGACGGTGTGGCCGGGGGGCAATCCGCGGAACAGCGGCGCCAGCGCCTCCGGCAGCGCTCCCTGGACCAGAAGGCGGTCGGCATCGGCCAGCGCCTCCGCCGCCTCGTTCCAGCCGGTCAGCCGGTCGTCGGCGTCGAAGACCAGGACCGCGCCGTGCCGTCCCGCCCCATGCGGATAAGCTCCATCGCTCGTCACGGGCGGCGTCCCCCACTGCGTGCACGCGGATTGCCGGCGACCGGAAGTGGTCCCGTGCGAACAGGCTACGGATGCGGCGCCAAGGATCAAGCCCACCGTTCGTCCGATCACCGACAGGACTATTCGGCCCGGCTTCGGGCACGGCGCCCGGCACAGCCTCAGCGGCCGCTGGCCATGCGAACAATTCAACGTGCTTTTATATAAAAGTCAAGAAAAGGCCATGAGCATCACTCCGGGCACCGTAGTAACGACGGGATCTGTCGCAATTTGTCGGTTGCATGCTTCTCAAAATTTTTCGACTATGCGACCAATGGATGCCGTGATCGAAACCCCTTTCCGCGACCGACAACCGGAGGCGGCAACGCCGGCTGGCGCGGATTCTGCTGTGCTGTTGGACGGCGGCGATCCCGACGGGAACGGTTCGGCCAACCGTGCACAGGGGAACGATGCACGGGGCGACGATGCCCTGCTGGGCGCGGCGATGGCGGCGCTCGCCGACGGCATCGGCGTTCTGGCCGCGGTCCGTGACGACACCGGCGCCATCCGTGATTTCGAGTGGCTGACGGCCAACCGCGCCGCGGAGCGGCTGTTCGGGCATCCTCTGGCCGGGCGCCGGCTGCGCGCCGATGATCTCCAGGACGGCGAAGGGGCCGGCCTGTTCGCCGGTCTCACCGATTGCCTGACGGAAAAGCAGACCGTGCGCCGCCTGGTGATCGCCCCCGGCGGCGCGCGCTGGCGGATCGCCGCCACCCCGCTCGACCCTGCTTCCGTCGGCTCCGGCCGCGCGGCGCCGACCGTCTGCGTGTCCCTCGTGGAGCTTGGCGCCGAGGTTCCCGTCGTTCCGGAATCGCACCGCGCCCACCGGGCCAAGGCGGAATTCCTGGCGCACATGAGTCATGAGCTGCGCACCCCGCTGAACGCGGTGCTGGGCTTCTCCGAGGTGCTGCTGGCCGAGACCTTCGGCCCGCTCGGCTCCCCCCGCTACCGCAGCTACGCCGCGGACATCCACGCCAGCGGCACGCATCTCCTGTCGCTGATCGACGGCATCCTGGACCTCTCGCAGAGCGAGACCGCCCGGACGGACATGCAGGAGGAGGCCATCAACGTGGCCGACGCCGCCCGTCAGGCGCTCGCCCAGATGGGCGACAAGGCGGCGGCCCGCGGCGTCGACATCGGCGAGGATCTGTCCGCCGAGCTGCCCCTGCTCTACGGCGACGCGCGGGCGCTTCAGCGGATGCTGACCAACCTGCTGTCGAACGCGGTGAAGTTCACCCCCTCGGGCGGGCAGGTGATGGTGTCGGCCAGCCCCATGCCGGACGGCGGGATCGGGCTGATGGTGGCCGACACCGGCGCCGGCATCGCCGAGGACGAGTTGGCCCGCGTCCTGGAACCCTTCGGCCGCGCCGACATGGCCGTGCCGCGCGGCGCCGCCGGGGCGGGCATCGGCCTGCCCGTGGTCAAGCGGCTGATGGAGATGCACGGCGGGCGGCTCGACCTCTACAGCGAGCCCGGCGCCGGCACGACGGCCATCCTGATGTTCCCGCCGCGGCGCAGCCTGCCGCACACCCACACCGGCGCCCGCGCCTGACCCTTTCGCGCGGCCCACGTTCGGCAGAAGTCCCTTGGCAAAGCCGCCAAGCCGGGTCATTGTGCCCCTTCGTTCCTGAACTGTTCCGTTTCAAATGGTCGATATCCTGTTGCAGGGCGACGAGCCGCCGATGCCGGCGGGCGGCGCCGTCCCGATCTTCCGCGGGGTGCGCCGGGCGCTGGCCGCGCGCGGCTTCGTCAGCATGGCGGAGTTCCGGCTGGCCAGCGGGCGCCGCGCCGACGTCCTGGCGATGGATGGCGCCGGCACCGTCGTCATCGTCGAGGTGAAGAGCTGCGTGGCCGATTTCCGGGCCGACCAGAAATGGCCGGAGTACCGGGACTGGTGCGACGCCTTCTACTTCGCCGTGGACGATGCCTTCCCATCCGAGCTGATTCCCGACGACTGCGGCCTGATGGTCGCCGATGCCTACGGCGCGGAGATCCTGCGCGCGGCGCCGGAGCACCGGCTCGCCCCGGCGCGGCGCAAGGCGCTGACCCTGCGCGCCGCGCTGACCGGGGCCGGGCGCCTGCACCGGATCGAGGACCCGTCCTGGACCCAGGACACCTCGCCGGTGTGACGCCCCCGGCCCGGCCGCCCCACCCAACCGAAGCGCCATGGCAAAGCCTCGCCAAGCCGGTGTACTCTGCGCCATGAACGGGAACGGGCGGCCGGACATGCACGCACAGGACGCCGGGCCAGCCGCCGCGGCGCGAACGCACCATCGGGACGGCGGCCCGCGCATGGAATCCCCCAAAACCGGCACCGCCTGGGCAAGCGGCTTCGGAATCGGCGCCGGCGGGATCGGCGCGCTCGTCCTGGCCGCTCTGCTGGCCGGCGCCGGTGCCGGCGGCTCCGTCTGGCTCGCCCTGGCCGAGATGGACGCGCGCGCCCGCGGCCAGGCCACCCGCAGCCTGGACGAGGCGCTCGACCTGATGCGCGTCGCGGAGTTGGCCGCCGGCCTGTCCTCCAACGCGGCCGAGCTGGAATCGGCGCGCACCGCCCAGCACCGGCTGACCGCCCACAACGCCTTGCGCCAGCGCACCCAGCAGCTCGGCGCCACGCTGGACACCCTGCCGCGGGAGTGGCGCGCCGAGCTGCGCTTCGCCACCCAGTCCATCCGCGCCGAAGCGGACGAGCTGAACGCCGCCGTCGAGCGCCGCCTGACCGTGCAGCGCGACCTTCAGGACCTCACCGAGCAGGTGACGGCGCGCAGCGAGGCTCTGGCCGCGGCGCTCGCCGCCGCGCACGCGCCGCCGGACGGCGCCCCCCTGCGCCGGATCGACGATTCACGGCAGGCGGTGGCCCTCCGGCTGCTCGCCGCTGGGACGGCGACGGCTCCGGCCTCGGCCGCGCGGGACGATTTCCGCAAAGCCGCCGGGGCTCTGTTCGACGCACTGGCCAATCTGCCGATCGACGGCGCGAGCCCACGCCGCGCCGATGCGGCGCGCCAGCTCGTTGCGCTGGGCATGGACGAGCAGAACCTCTTCGACCTGCGGCAGGAGCAGGAGGCGCTGACCGCCAAGGCGGCGGGGATCGCCGCGCTGTTGCGCGGCACCGCCGCGGACCTCGTCCAGCGGACCGGGCACGGCGCGCTGGCCCTGCGTGACGGGTTGCGGGACGGAACGCGGGAGGGAGTGAACGCATCCCCACGCCGGGTGGAGGCGGAGCTGTCGGCCGCCGCCCCGGTCGGGGTCGGGCTGCTCACCGGACTGGCGATCCTCGCGACCGGCCTGGGCGTGGCGCGGACCCGCGCCCCCCGCGCGCCCCATCCCCCGGCGGAACGGACCGGCGAGTCGCCCGGCAAGCGGACGCTGCGCATCCTGCTGGCGGAGGACGAGCCGGTCAGCCAGCAGGCCGCGGCCATGCTGCTGCGCCGCGCCGGCCACGCGGTGACGCTGGCGGGCGACGGGCGGGCCGCCGTGGCGGCGGTGGAGCGGGAGCGCTACGACCTCGTCCTGATGGACATGCAGATGCCGGAAATGGACGGGGTCGAGGCGACCCGCCGCATCCGCGCCCTTCCCCAAGGCGCCGGAACCGGGGCGGCGGGGCTGCGCATCGTCGCCTTGACCGCCTCCGCCGTCCCCGGCGCGGCGGAGCGCTGCCGGGCGGCGGGGGCCGACGCCGTCCTGGAGAAGCCGCTGCGCCTGCCCGCCCTGACGGCCCTGCTGGACCGCTTGTCCGGCGCCACCGGCACGCCCCCCACCGTCATCGAACACCCGCCGTCGGAGCATGACTCCGGCCCGCCGGTGTTCGATGACGAGGCCATCCGCCAGATGCGCGAGCATCTGCCGGCGGAACGGGTGGCCACGCTGGTGGCCAACACCCTCGTCACGCTGCGCGGCTACCACGCCGCGCTGGAGCAGGCCTGGAACGCCGGGGACCGGGCGACCGCCGGGGCCATGGCCCACAAGATCGCCGGGGTGGCCGGAATTTACGGCTGCGTGGCCCTGCGGAGCGCCGCAAGGGCGCTCGAAGCCACGCTGGACGCTGGCGGGGGCGGGCGCGAGGGCGAAGACGACCCCGACGCCCGGCGCCGCGCGCTGGACGACGCCGTCCCGCCGGCGCTCGCCGCGCTGGAGCGGTGGAGCGACGGCGGCTAACGCACCGCCACCGGCTGGCCCGGCCCCTGGCCCTGCGGAATGTCCGACCGCCCGGCTCCCAGATCCTTCTGCATCATGACCACGTCCAGCCAGCGCCCGAACTTCAGCCCCACGGCCTCGACGACGCCGCAGGTGCGGAAGCCCAGAGCGGCGTGCAGCCCGATGGAGCCGGTGTTCTCCGATCCGCCGACCAGCGCCACCATCTGCCGGTAGCCCTGCGCCACGCAGCGGTCGATCAACGCCTGCAGCAGCAGGCGCCCGAGGCCCCGGCCGCGCGCCTCCTCGGCGATGTAGACGGAATCCTGGATGGTGAAGCGGTAGGCGGAGCGGACGTGGTAGGCGCTGCCGTAGGCGTAGCCCAGAACCACCCCGTCGCGCTCGGCGACCAGCCAAGGCAACCCGGCGCCGGTGATGGCGCGGAAGCGCGTCTCCAGTTCGGCCGCGTCGGGCGGCTCCTCCTCGAAGGTGCCGACGCCATAGAGGACATGGTGCTCGTAGATCCGCTGGAAAGCGGGGACATCCTCGATGCGGGCGTCGCGGACGGTGGGGGCGCTGGTCATGGCGGGACGGGTCCGACGGGTAAGGGGTGGACGGCCATCCTGCCGCACGCATTTTGCTGTCGCAACCGTGCCACCCAGCCGATATGTACAGAACTGGAACGCGCTGTGTGCAACAGGGCTTTTCAGGGCAGGTTTTTTCAGGGCAAGGGATTGGAAGCGATGAAGATCAACGGCCGGACGGTGCTCGTCTGCGATTGCGCCCACAGCATGGCGCTCGACGGCAAGGCGTTGGCCAGGGCCTGCGGGGCCGCGGCGGGGGCGGAGGGCGAGCTGTCGGTCGCCACCCAGCTCTGCCGCACCCAGCTCGACCGCTTCGAGGCGCGCGTGGCGGAGGGCGCCCCGCTGCTCGTCGCCTGCAACCAGGAGGCCCCGCTGTTCGCGGAGATCGCCGCCCAGGACAATCCTGACGCCACCTTGGCCTTCACCAACATCCGCGAGCGCGCCGGCTGGTCGGACGAGGGCGCGCTGGCGGGACCGAAGATCGCCGCCCTGCTGGCCGAGGCGGCCATGGACATCCCGCCGACCGGCACCATCACCCTGGCGTCGGAAGGCACCGCGCTGGTCTACGGCACCGACGAGCGCGCCATCGAGGTCGCCCGGCAGCTCTCCGGCAGCCTGGACGTCACCGTTCTGCTGAAATCCCCCAAGGACGTCGCCCCGCCGCGCGTCATGGACGTGCCGGTCTTCAAGGGCACCATCCGCGCCGCCAAGGGCTGGCTCGGCAATTTCGAGATCGTGGTGGACGACTACGCCCCGGCTCTTCCGGCCTCGCGCGCCGTGCTGGGCTTCGAACAGCCGCGGCACGGCGCCGCCTCGCGCTGCGACGTCATCGTGGACCTGACCGGCGGTGCGCCGCTGTTCCCCGCGCACGGCAAGCGCGACGGCTACCTGCGCCCCGACCCGGACAGCCCGGCCGCCGTCGCCAAGGCGGTGTTCGAGGCCGCCGATCTGATCGGCGAGTTTGAGAAGCCGCGCTACATCGACTTCAAGGCCGACCTCTGCGCCCATTCGCGCAGCCGCAAGACCGGCTGCACCCGCTGCCTGGAGGTCTGCCCGACCGGCGCCATCACGCCGAACGGCGACCATGTGGCGATCGACCCGCACATCTGCGCCGGCTGCGGCTCCTGCGCCTCGGTCTGCCCGACCGGGGCCAGCACCTACGCCCTGCCGCCGCTCCAGACGGTCTACGAGCGGCTGCGCACGCTGCTCTCCTCCTACGCCAAGGCCGGCGGGACGGAGCCGGTCCTGCTCGTCCACGACCCACGGCACGGCGATGAGATGATCTCGCTGATCGCGCGCCACGGGCGCGGCCTGCCGGCGCGCGTGCTGCCCTTCGCGGTGAACGAGGTGACGCAGCTCGGCTTCGACGTGTTCGCGGCGGCGCTGGCCTATGGTGCTGCGCGGGTGCGCGTTCTGGTCGGGCCGGGCAACGCCGGCGAGACCGCCGGGCTGGCCAGCCAGATCGGTCTGGCCGAGACGGCGATCGCGGGCCTGGGCTACGGCTCGGGCCGGGTGTCGATCATCGACGCCCAGGACCCCGACGCGGTCGCCGCCGAGCTGTGGGACCTGCCGCGCCAGGGCGCTCCGGCTCCCGGCACCTTCCTGCCGATGGGCGGCAAGCGCACCGTCACCATGCTGGCGCTGCGCCATCTGCACAAGGTCGCGCCGGAGCCGATCGAGGTGCTGCCGCTGCCGCCGGGCGCGCCCTTTGGGCGGGTGCAGGTGATGACGGAGGGCTGCACGCTCTGCCTGTCCTGCGTCGGCGCCTGCCCGACCGGGGCGCTGCTCGACAACGCCGACAAACCGATGCTGTCCTTCTCGCAGGACGCCTGCGTGCAGTGCGGCCTGTGCAAGACGACCTGTCCGGAGAAGGTCATCGCTCTGGTCCCGGAGATCGACTTCCGCGACAGCGCCCGCGGCGCCAAGGTGCTGAAGGAGGAGGAGCCCTTCTGCTGCGTCAAGTGCGGCAAGCCCTTCGCCACCAAGTCCTCGATCGACAAGATCGTCGCGGTGCTGGCCGGGCGGCACGCCATGTTCGCCACGCCGGAGGCCGCCGACCGCATGCGCATGTGCGGTGACTGTCGCGTCGTCGACCAGTTCGAGCGGGGCGACTCGCCCTTCGCCCTGGGCGCGCCCCGGGCGCCGCGCACCACCGAGGACTATCTGCGCGAGCGCGAGCAGGCCCAGAACGGCAAGGGCGGCGGCCCGGATGGCGGCAGCGTCCACTGACCGGCCGGACGCCTCGCACCGAGCGGCGCCGCGACTTGATCCCCGTCAAGCTCCGGCGTCGCGTGGCGTGGTTTCCTGCCCCCGAAATTCCAGGTGGCGAAAAAGCCGCAACGCAAACCTATATATCAGAACCGGATTCGGGGTCATAATCGCGATCCGGACCGCATGACACGGACCCCCCTGGGGAGAAGCCTGACGATGACGACCGTTCCGCCGACCGCCGCCGCCCCGCTCGTCGATCCGTTCGGGCGCACCGTCAGCTATCTGCGCGTGTCCGTCACCGACCGCTGCGACCTCCGCTGCGTCTACTGCATGGCGGAGGACATGAGCTTCCTGCCCAAGGCGGAGGTGCTGACGCTGGAGGAGATCGACCGCGTCTGCTCGGCCTTCGTCAAGCTGGGCACCCGCAAGCTGCGGCTGACCGGCGGCGAGCCGCTGGTCCGCAAGGGCATCCACGAGCTGATCCACAGCCTGGGCCGCCACGTGAAGGCCGGCGACCTGGACGAGCTGACGCTGACCACCAACGGCAACATGCTGTTCAAGTACGCCGGGGATCTGGCGGAGGCCGGCGTGCGCCGGATCAACGTGTCGCTCGACACGCTGGACCCCCACAAGTTCCAGGCGATCACCCGCTGGGGCCGGCTGGACAAGGTTCTGGGCGGGCTCCAGGCCGCCAAGGAGGCGGGGCTCCAGGTCAAGATCAACACGGTCGCGCTGAAGGGCGTGAATGACGACGAGTTTCACCGGCTGGTCGGCTGGTGTGGCGAGCAGGGCTTCGATCTGACCTTCATCGAGGTCATGCCGATGGGCGAGATCGGCGACGAGGCGCGGCTCGACCAGTATCTGCCGCTCAGCCTCGTCCGGGCGGAGCTGGCCAAGCGCTGGACCCTGGACGAGATCGACTACCGCACCGGCGGCCCGGCCCGCTATGTGCGGGTGGCGGAGACCGGCGGGCGCATCGGCTTCATCACGCCGCTGACCCACAATTTCTGCGAAAGCTGCAACCGCGTGCGGCTGACCTGCACCGGCACCCTCTACATGTGCCTGGGCCAGGAGGACGCCGCCGACCTGCGCACCCCGCTTCGCCTCAGCGACGACGACGGGCTGCTGGTCCAGACGGTGCGCGACGCCATCGCCCGCAAGCCCAAGGGCCACGACTTCATCATCGACCGCCGCCACCAGGGCCCGGCGGTCCCCCGCCACATGAGCGTGACCGGCGGATGATCCGCCCGCAGCCGAGCGCCCTCGCCCCTCTGGGGAGAGGGAGGGGACCCACGCCGCAGGCGTGGGGTGGGTGAAGGGGTTGCACGTGGTGGTGCGTTCGGCAAAAGCTCACCCCCTTCACCCTGACCTTCTCCCGGGGCGGGAGAGGGACATGAAGTGCGACGGCCCCGCCCGTCGACCGAAGCGGCCTTCTGCAACCGGGCACTCTGCGCTATGGTCCCCGTGACATGACCGAAACCGCCGCCAAGCTGCCCGCCGATCCGACCCTGGACCCGCTGGCGCCCGATCCCCGCAAGCCCGCCGACCTCCGCATCGCCTTCTGCGCGGCGAACACGGAAGAGGCGATGCGGGCGCGCACCCGGCTGGTCCACCGCTACGGCAACGCGCCGCTGGAGGACGCCGACGTCGTGGTGGCGCTGGGCGGCGACGGCTTCCTGTTGGAGACGCTGCACCGCGCGCTGAAGCGCGACGGGCACAACCCGCCGCCGGTCTACGGCATGAACCGCGGTTCGGTCGGCTTCCTGCTGAACGTCTTCCGCGAGGACGAGCTGGCCGAGCGGCTGGCCAGCGCCCAGAGCGTCACGCTGCACCCCCTGCGCATGAGGGCCACCCGCTGCAACGGCGATCAGGTGGAGGCGCTGGGCATCAACGAGGTGTCGATGCTGCGCGAGACGCGGCAGGCCTCGAAGCTGCGCATCACCGTGGACGGCGTCGTCCGCCTGCCGGAGCTGATCTGCGACGGCGTGCTGGTCGCCACCCCCGCCGGAAGCACCGCATACAACCTGTCGGCCCACGGGCCGATCATCCCGCTGGGCGCCGGGGTGCTGGCGCTGACGCCCATCAGCTCCTTCCGGCCGCGGCGCTGGCGCGGTGCGCTGCTGCCGCACAGCTCCAAGATCACCGTGGACATCCTGGAAGAGGTCAAGCGCCCGGTCAGCGCCGTGGCCGATTCGACCGAGGTGCGCGAGGTCATCCGCGTCGATGTGGAAGAAGCGCGCGATGTCGCGCTGACCCTGCTGTTCGACCCGGAACTGAACTTCGAGGAGCGGATCCTCAAGGAGCAGTTCTCGCCGTAACCGCGCCCGTTCCCGGCTGGGACGTTACTCGGCAGCGCGGCGAGCGGTGCTGGCCTGCGCGTGGGCGCAGATGCGCCGGGTCAGCGTGGTCAGGTCGGCCTGGAGCTGGGCGAAACCCTCGTTCCGCTCCAAGGTCTCCTCGTTCATGTAGAGACGCCGGTTGATTTCGAGCTGGAGGGAATGGCGGCCCCGCGCCGGATTGGAATGGCGCGACACCAGCTCGACGCCCTTGAAGGGATGGTTCCGCGCGACCTTGTAGCCAAGCCCGATCAGAACCTTCTCCACCAGGGCGGTGAAGCCCGGCTCGCAGGTGGTGCCGTCGCGGTCGCCCAGTACGAAATCCATGCCCAGCTTGTGCGCCGCCGCCGGCCCGACCGCTGAGGGCATGGAATGGCAGTCGACGTGCCAGACGGCGCCGAAGCGCGCGGCCAGATCGTTCATCACGCTGGCGACCTGGAAATGATAGGGCCGGTAGTAACGGTCGATGCGCTCCGCCACCTCGGCCACCGACAGCCGCCCGTCGTAGAGCGGCATCCCCGGACGGCACAGCGTGCGGATCAGCCCCATGCCCGCGGCGCTCTTCTCCGTCGGGCGCAACGGCTCCGGCCAGCGCCCGTCGAGAAGCCCCGGGTCGATGTCGTCGATGGCCCGGTTCGCGTCGATGTAGGTGCGCGGGAACAGGGCGCAGAGCAGGGTCGCGCCATGCTCCGGCGCGTGGGCGAACAGCTCGTCCACATGGGTGTCCTCGGCCTGCCGCAGGGTGGACAGCGGGCAGACGAAGGCGAAATCGCGCGGGTAGACGGTGCCGCTGTGCGGTGAATCGAAGAACACCGGCAGGCGCGGGACGATCGGATCGTTGCGGACGAGCACGTCCTCGATCACGAAACTCATGGCTGACCCCGGTGTACCAACGGCTCCGACGCGCCAGGGTGCCTGCCCGGATGGCATAGCAGGGCGCTGCGGCGGATGGATTCGGGTATAGACGATGGCCGGGTGCCCGTCGACCAAAAACCGTCATACACCGGTAAGGCAAAGGACATGATCGGCCGGGGAAATGGTGGGGCTGGCGCGGCGCCGGACTCTCCGCCATACTGACCATTCAGCGACAGCGCCCGGCACCGGCCAGACCCGCAAAGGCGATATCCGCTTGACCGAATCCCTGCCACCGATTGAATTGACGCCGCCGGACATCGGCCCCTACCGCCGCGGCAACACCGGCATCGACCACGTCACGACGCTGGAGTCCGGTCGTCCCGGCCCCCACGCCGTCATCGTGTCGCTGATCCACGGCAACGAGATCGGCGGGGCGGTGGCGATGGACCGGCTGTTCCGGCTGGGCGTCCGCCCCACCCGCGGACGGCTGACCCTGGCCTTCGCCAACACCGCCGCCTACCAAGGCTTCGACGCCGAGCGCCCCTACGCTTCCCGCTTCGTCGATGAGGACATGAACCGCGTCTGGTCGCCGGAGGTTCTGGACGGCCCACGCGACAGCGCGGAACTGCGCCGCGCCCGGCAGCTCCGCCCGGTGTTCGACGCCGCGGACGTCATCCTCGATCTGCATTCCATGACGGCGGACACGCCGCCCCTGACGCTGTGCGGGCGGACCGACCGCGCCCGCGCCCTGGCCCTCCGGCTCGGCTATCCGGCCTGGATCGTCGCGGACGAGGGGCACGCGGCGGGGCGGCGGGTGATCGATTACGCGGACTTCGCCGCAGCGGACGGGCGGCGCACCGCCATCCTGGTCGAATGCGGCCAGCACTGGCGGAACGAGACGGCGCTGGTGGCCCTGGAAAGCGCCATGCGTTTCCTGCTCGCCCAGGAGATGATCGCCCCGTCGCTGGCCGACCGCCACATCCGCCGCCACCCCGATCCGCTGCGCACCGTCGAGGTGACCGAAGCGGTGACCGCGGAAACCGACGAGTTCTTCTTCGACCAGCCCTATGTGGGGATGGAGATCATTCCCCGCGCCGGAACGGTCCTCGGCCGCGACGGCGACCGTCCGGTCGTGACGCCCTACGACGACTGCGTGCTGATCATGCCGGCCCGGCGCCCCAAAACCGGGCAGACCGCCGTCCGGCTGGGTCGGATCGTTCCGTGAACCGGACACAGCGGGCGGCATGACCATCGGACCGGGGCTCCGGCCCGTCGCGCTCGCCCTCGCGCTGGGAACGGCGGGGGGCGCGCTGTTCAGCTATTTCCACCTGCCGCTGGCCTGGATGATCGGCGCCATGACCGCCACCACGGTCGCCGCCATGGCCGGCGTCGCGCTGCATGTGCCGAAGCCGCTGCGCAACGCCATGATCATGATCCTCGGCGTGATGCTGGGCAGCGGCTTCACCCCGGACATCCTGGGGCGGCTCGGCGAATGGAGCCTGTCGCTGAGCGCGCTGGCCGTCTATCTCGTGCTGGCGACCACGCTGGGCGTACAGTACCTGCGCCGCGCGGCCCGGCTGGACCCGCCCACATCCTTCTTCACCGCTACCCCCGGCGGGCTGAACGAGATGGTGATGGTCGGCACCCAGATGGGCGGCGACAGCCGGACCATGGCGCTGTCCCACGCGCTGCGGGTGATGCTGGTGGTCCTGGTGATCCCCTTCGCCTTCCAGGCGCTGGGCCTCTACGACCCGTCGCGGCGCGGCACGCTCGGCCCGCCCCTGCTGTCGCTCGCCCCGCTGGACGTGGCGCTGCTGTCCGCCTGCGCGCTGGGCTACCCCCTGGCGAAGCTGCTGCGGATTCCCGCCGCCCAGATCGTCGGGCCAATGCTGCTGTCCGCCGCGATCCACCTCGCCGGCCTGACCGAGGGCAAGCCGCCGGGTGTGCTGGTCGCCGCCGCCCAGGTGGTGATCGGCGCGTCGCTGGGGTGCCGCTTCACCGGGCTGAACATCCGCCGCATCGGGCGCGACGGGCTGACCGCGCTGGGCCTCACCGGGCTGATGCTGCTGGTCACCACGGCGGCGGCCTGGATGGTCGACGAGGCGACGGGGCTGGGGCTGGCC
This sequence comes from Azospirillum brasilense, assembly GCF_007827815.1. GTDB lineage: Bacteria > Pseudomonadota > Alphaproteobacteria > Azospirillales > Azospirillaceae > Azospirillum > Azospirillum brasilense_C. Next base: position 402,135 of record NZ_VITH01000002.1, on the reverse strand, counting down.
GCGCTGATCCTCGCCTTCGCGCCGGGCGGGCTGGCCGAGATGACGCTGGTCGCGCTGGCGCTGAACATCGACGTGGCGCTGGTCGCCACCCACCACATGGTGCGCATCATCCTGATCGTGACGCTGGCGCCCGGTGTCTACCTGCTGTGGCGCAAGTGGCGGTCCCGCCGCGGCCAAGCCTGACGAGTCGCTGCCGAACCGGCGATCAATCCCGGCCGGCCAATCCGCCGCACGCGCATGTGTGGAGTTTCCATTGTGCCCATCCCGCGCCCCGTGCGAGGTGGAGGCGCGGACGGGTGATGGGTGGCCATCACCCCGCCGCTCAACGAGGAGGCTCGGAGGATGAAGGAAATCCTCGGTCTCCTGATCCTGCTGCTCCAGATCGTCAAGGCGATCCTTGATCTTCTGAACCGGCAGTGATCGGGCCGGGAGGCGGGGGATTACGGCCCCTGCCTCCCAAGCCTGATGATGGCGCCGCGCCCGCCCGATTGCAAGCCATCCGATCATTTCACGGGAGGTTTACCCTTTTCCCACTGGGGGTTCGTGTCGATCAGCGGCACGCTGGAGATGGCCATCTTCGCCGAGGCGTCCTTCACCTGCCGGCTGTAGACGACGTAGATCAGCGTGTCGTTCACCCGATCGTAGATGCGGCGGATGGCGATGGACTTGAAGACCAGGCTCTTGCGCTCGGAAAAGACCTCCTCGCCCTTCTGCGACAGCTCGATGTCGCCGATCACCAGCGGCCCGGTGCGCCGACAGGCGATGGAAGCGTTGGACGGGTCCTCGAACCAGTTCCCCTTGGTCAGCCGGTCGAGCACGCTGCGGTCGAAATCCACCAGATGGCAGGTGATTCCCTTTACCTTCGGATCCTCGATCGCCTGCACCTGAAGCCCGTTGCCGGTCCAGTCGTTGGAGAAACGCCCGACGACGGCGTCCTCGGCCAAAGCAGCGGTGGAGGCGGCCATCGGTGGCAGCACGGATAGCGCCAGGACCATCAGGCCGCGGCGAACGTTTATCGAAGGGAACGGGCTGCGCATCTCGTGGAACTCCGGTCATCGCGAAGCGGGGCCGCGTGGGCGCGGTCCTGGAATACCCCTAAATCGGGCGGGGGTCCGGCGCCGTCAAGCGTCCCCCGGCCCGCTACTCCCGGAGTGCCTGCCCCCGATGAGCGACCGCACGATCGATCCGCCCCTCACCCCGCCGCCGGAGCCGGTGACCGAGCCCCTGCCCCCGGCCCGGAATCCCCGCGACCCGGTGCGGGTGGCCGTGGTGGGTCTGTTCGTCATCGCGCTGCTGTTCACGCTGTATTTCGGGCGCGACGTGCTGCTGCCGATCATGCTGGCGTTGATCCTCAGCCTGCTGCTGCGGCCCTGCGTGCGCGGCCTCTATCGGCTCGGCCTGCCGGAGGCGCTGGGCGCGGCGGTGGTGGTGCTCCTGGTGATGTCCGCCGGGCTGGGGGCCATCTACACGCTGACAACCCCGGCCACCGAATGGGTCAACCGGATGCCCCGCGTGGTCCATGAACTGGAATTCAAGCTGGGCGACATTCGCGAGGGGATCGACCGCGCCCGGGAGGCCTCCCGCCAGATCGAGCAGATGGCCTCCGACCGCAACGGCGCGGCGCGGGAAGTGGTGGTGCGCGGCCCGTCGCTGGCCGAGCAGGTGCTGCACCAGGCGGAGGCGGTGATCGCCAACGTGGTGATCCTTCTGGTGCTTCTCTATTTCTTCCTGGCCCGCGGCCGGCAGAGCCTGGAGGCGCTGATCGGCACGATGCGCGACGTCGACGACCGCGTGCATTACGCCATGGTCGCCGCCACGGTGCAGCAGAACATCGCCGCCTATCTGGCGACCATCACGGTCATCAACATCGGGCTCGGCCTGGCGACGGCGCTGGCGATGTGGCTGTGGGGGGTGCCCAACGCGGCGCTGTGGGGAACGCTCGCCGGCCTCATCAACTACGTCCCCTTCATCGGGCCGGCGGTGATGACGGCGGTTCTGTTCCTGGTCTCGGCGCTCACCTTCGACGGGGGGCTGCACATCTTCGGGCCGCCGCTGACCTTCGTGGCGCTGACGATGATGGAGGGCAACTTCCTGACCCCGATGATCGTCGGGCGGCGGCTGGCGCTGAACCCCATCGCGGTGTTCGTGTCCATCCTGTTCTGGGGCTGGATGTGGGGCATCCCCGGCGCCCTGCTGGCGGTGCCGATCCTGGCGATTCTGAAGATCCTGTTCGACGCGCACGAGCCGCTGAAACCTGTCGGCGCCCTGCTGGGCTGACGCTGCGGCTCTGGCCGGGACGGCGCGGCCGTGGCATGGTCGGAAGGAGGAAACGACCGGATGGGAGATGGGGTGATGGTGGTCAGCGGCCTGACGCTCTTCGTCATCGCGCTCTTGATCTTCGCTCTGGCGCTGGTTCTGCTGGGCGTGCGGACCGTGCCGCAGGGCCAGGAATGGACGGTGGAGCGGTTCGGCCGCTACACCCGCACGCTCCAGCCCGGCCTGCACCTGCTGCTGCCGCTGGTCGACCGCATCGGGCGCAAGCAGAGCATGATGGAGACGGTGCTCGACGTGCCCTCGCAGGAGGTCATCACCCGCGACAACGCCATGGTCACGGCGGACGGCGTCGTCTTCTTCCAGGTGATCGACGCCGCCAAGGCGTCCTACGAGGTCAACAACCTGGAACTGGCGATCCTCAACCTGACCATGACCAACACCCGCACGGTCATGGGCTCGATGGACCTGGACGAGCTGTTGTCGCAGCGCGACCAGATCAACGCCCGCCTGCTCGGCGTGGTGGACGAGGCGACGAGCCCGTGGGGCGTCAAGGTGACGCGCATCGAGATCCGCGACATCCAGCCGCCGCGCGACCTTGTGGACAGCATGGCCCGCCAGATGAAGGCGGAGCGCGACCGCCGCGCCTCCATCCTGGAGGCGGAGGGCCAGCGCCAGGCGGCCATCCTGCGGGCGGAGGGCGCCAAGCAGGCCGCCATCCTCCAGGCCGAGGGCCGGCGCGAGGCCGCCTTCCGCGACGCCGAGGCCCGCGAGCGCTCCGCCCAGGCCGAGGCGGAGGCGACCCGGCTGGTTTCCGACGCCATCGCCGGGGGCAACGTCCAGGCCATCAACTACTTCGTCGCCCAGCGCTACGTCGACGCCCTGACCGCGGTGGCCGCCGCCCCGAACCAGAAGGTGCTGTTCATGCCGCTGGAGGCCGCCAACGTGATCGGCGCCATCGGCGGCATCGCGGAGATCGCCCGCGAAGCCTTCCCGAACCGACCGCAGACTTCCGGAACGGTTTCCGCACCGCCGTCGGCGTCGGCGCCGCGCAGCCCCTGGAATCGTGATGACCGGAATCGTGATGACCGGAATCGGGACGAGCCCAACAGGGGCGATGCGCCGGTGCCGCCGGGGTCGTAGGACGGGGTCGTGGAATTGGGCGCAACTCCAAGGGCGGAGCCGCGATGATCGAGTTCTGGCACTGGTGGGTTCTGGCCGTGCTGCTGGGTGCGCTGGAGACGGTGGCGCCGGGGGCGGCTTTCCTCTGGCTGGGCGGGGCCGCCGCGCTGGTCGGCTTCGTGCTTCTGGTCTGGCCGTCTTTGCCGTGGGAGCATCAGGGGCTGCTGTTCGCCCTGCTCGCCATCGCCGCGCTGGCGGGCACCCGCTTCCTGTCCCGCGGGTCAGCGCATACGACGCACACGCCGCATCTGAACCGCCGGACGGCGCAATACATCGGGACGCTGCACACGCTGGACGGGCCCATCGTCAACGGACGGGGCCGGGCGCAGATCGGCGACGGGCTTTGGACCGTCGAGGGGCCCGACCTCCCCGCCGGAACCCGTGTCCGCATCGTCGGCGCCGAGGGCACTCTGCTGAAGGTGGAGAAGGCCTAGGCGCCAACCGAAGCGGCGAGTCGGGGCTTCGGCCAGATCATGCTGGATTTGCTCGGCGTGGCGCTCCAGGCGCCGCGCCAGAGCGTCCATGCTGCCGTCGCCGGTGGCCGCGGCGCGCTCCGCCGCTTGACGGCTGAAAGCTTCCAGTTCCCGCGCCATCGCGCGGTAATCGGGAGCGCCGCCTCTCGATCCGGATGTCCCGTCCATGGCCCCCGCCATGCTGCATTGCCGCAAATTACACCGGTATGCTGGCACAGCGTGGGCGCGTCTGAAATCGGGCTTACGGCGGGTCCGGCTTCTCTTTCGGCACAGCGGAATCGGTCCTTAGGTCCCTCCGCCTATGCTCTTCAGCAGAGTGGACGAATCAGTCGATCAGCTCGTCCAAGGTCGCCCGGACGACCTGCACGATCTCTCCGCCGTAATGGCTGACGTCGAGGTCGCGGGCGCCGACGATGATGGACAGCTCGCGCTCCGTCGTGGGGGCGAAGCGGGCAATTTCCGGCACCAGCTCGTCCGCCAGGATGGCGTCGCGCGGCAGCCCTTCGCCGGCCGCCCTGCGGTCCCGCCAACCGTTGAGGGCGGCGTTGATCGCGGCCTCGATCTGGAGGGATTCCTCCTTGCGCTTCAGGTCCTTGTAAAGCACGAGGACACGCCAGGCGCCGTCGGCGTAGGCCGTGTCGATGCGCTGCACCTCGACCGTGCGCAGGAAGGAGGACAGGTGCCCCTGCGCCTCGTCCGCGTTCGCGTCGGGGATCATGAAGGTGCGGATTTCAGTGCTCATCCCAGTCCTCGATGCGTGCCTCGTCTTTTGCGCAAGACTACACGAAAGAGCCGCCACCCGGCTACTCCGGCACGATCCCGAGCGCTGCGCCCTTCGTCATAGGAGGTGCCAGCGGAAAACACGCCAGTGGGAAACACAGTGGAAAGCGGCGCGGCGCGCGGGACCCAGCCCCCTCCCGAAGTGTTGGAGTCACCGGACACCGCGCATCGCTGGGCGCATCGCTGGGCGCATCGCTGGGCGCACCGCTGGGAGGGAGCAGAGGGACCATGACCGGGCCTGTTGAACCGCAAAAGCACCGGACGGACCGGACCGGGCCGCAAGCCAAGCCGCGGCGGTTGTGGATCACCCTGCTGGCGGTGATCCCCGCCCTGTTCGCGGCCGGGACGGCGGGGGCCTTCTGGACCGGCTACAGCCTCCACGACCGGCCCTTCGCCTGGTACAACAGCAACCGCATCGCCGCCACGGCGGAGCGGGCGGCGCGGGACCTGTCCCCGACCGTGGTGGTGGCGCTGGGCGACTCGGCGCTGCGCCACGCCACCCTGGACGAGCCGGGCATGGCCGCGCTGGCGGCGAAGCATGGGGTGGAGAGCCTGCATTTCCTGCGCATCGTCCACGACCACGCCCGCATCGAGGATTTCGAGCCGCTGCTCGGCGACGTGCTGAAGCTGAAACCGGCGCTGGTCCTGCTGGACGCCGACCTTTTCTTCGCGGAGCGCAGCGACATCGCCGGCCTGCGCCGCTACGGCGCGCACCTGACCGAGGTGGCGATGCTCGGCCGCTCCTACCTGCCCGACCAGAGCGCCCTGCAATACGCCAAGCCGTGCCACGCCGTCGGCCCGCAGGGCTGGACCGCCACCGCCGCCGACCGCTGGGTGGAGGTCCACGAGGCCGCCGTCCGCATGAACGACGACTCGCCGGCCTTCGAACGGGTGCGCCGCTTCGCCGACCAGGCGCGCGCCGCCGGGGTCGGGATCGCCCTGCTGCTTCCGCCCCGCCCGGCGGCGGTAGAGGAGCGGCTGTACGGCGCCGGCAACGCCTACCGGCCGGCGGCGCTCGACCGGCTGCGCGGGCAGGCCGACCTGCCGCTGTGGCGCTTCCCCGACTCGGCCCGCCTCAAACCGGCCAAGGCGTCAGCCTTCTGCCGCAACGGCATGCTGGGGCCCGAGGGCCGCGATGCCTATTCGGCATGGCTGGCCGGCGGAATCGCCGAACGCCTGTCGCATCCAAGGGTGGAAGAGGCCGCGCTGCAATAAAGTCCGCTCATTCCGGCCGGATGACCCGGTGCCGACACGGCAGCGTCATCAAAGTGCAATTCCCAGGGCCTTAGAATGCGCCCGCGTCCCCGCCGGACCCAGCCCACCGGGCCGGCAGGGGATTGCGCCTCTCTTCGGCCACGGGTGAACCACAGATGAGCGCCGCCATGGATTTCTCCGTCCGCGAGGCCCCGGCCAGCACCGAGATCGTGCTGAGCGGGCGCATGACCTTTGCCGATCACGACACCTTCCGCGACGTCATCGCCACCTTCGAGCGCCCGGCGGGGCACCGGGTGGTCTTCGACCTGTCGCGGCTCGACTTCGTCGATTCCTCCGGCCTCGGCATGTTCATCATCGCCCGCGACACCGCGCAGCGGCGCAACCTGGACTTCGCGATCCGCGGCGCCCGCGACGAGGTGCGGCGCCTGATCACGATCGCCAAGTTCCACACCATGTTCAACATCGCCGACTGACGCGGCGGGAACGGACGCGATGGGCCACGCCCGCGCCATGGCGGCGCCCTCCGGCGCCGACGGGGATCTCCCGCCGCCCGCCACCCGCCCCGGCGCCGGAGCGTCGGTCTACGGGATGGAGCTTGGCATCCCGCTCGGCGGCTGCCGGGTGCTGATCGCCGACGACAGCGCCTTCAACCGCCGGACGCTGAGCCGCTTCCTGCAATGGGCCGGCATCACCCAGGTTGCCTTCGCCGCCTCGGCGGACGAGGTGATGGAGCGGCTGGAGAGCTTCGCCCCCGACCTGCTGCTGCTCGACGCGGCCATGCCGCGGATGGACGGGATCGGCGTCTGCCGAAGCCTGCGCGGCGACCCGCGCTGGCGCGACCTGCCGATCCTGATGCAGAGCGCGCTGCATTCCGACCAGATGAGGACGGTCTGCTTCAGCGCCGGGGCGACCGACCTGATCGCCAAGCCGATCAACCCCGGCGAATGCATCGCCCGCGTGCGCTATCACCTGGAGCGCCGGTCGATGGTGCAGGAACTGCGCGCCTTCCACGAGCGGGTGGAGCGCGACCTGCGGCAGGCCCGCGCCATGCAGCTCGCCCTGGTCCCGGAGGCGGCGGAGCTGGCCGCCCTCGCCGAGCGGAACGGGCTGGCCGTGGAGTCGGTCTTCCGCGCGTCGGACGAGATCGGCGGCGACTTCTGGACGGCCTTCGCGTTCGATGGAAGCCGCGTCGGGATCTTCGCCGCCGACCTGTCGGGCCACGGCATCGCCGCGGCGATCAACGCCTTCCGCCTGCACACGCTGCTCACCCGCACCCCGCCGGAGGAGTTGCGCGACCCCGCCCGCCTGTTGCGCCAACTGAACGGGCGGCTGTGCGAGATCCTGCCGCTGGGCCAGTTCGCCACCGCCTTCTACGGGGTAATCGACCGCGCCGACGACACGCTGCTCTACGCCGCCGCCGCGTCGCCCAGCCCCCTCCTGATGACCAACTTCGGCATCCAGCCGCTGGACGCCTCCGGCCCGCTCCTCGGCGCCTTCCCGGACTCGGCCTACACGAACCGGCGCGTTCCGCTGCGGCGCGGCGACAGCCTGTTCCTCTATTCCGACGGGCTGAGCGAAGCCCGGGACGCTGGCGGCGCCATGCTGGGCGAGGACGGTCTGCTCCGTCTGGCCGAGCGGGCGGCGGCGGAGGTCCCCGACCGCCCCCTGCCCACCCTGATGGCCCGCCACGCCGCGATCCATGGCGAGCATTTGAACGACGACGTGACCGCGCTCTGGATCACCCGCCGCTGACGCGCCGCAGCAATTTATCCATTGGCCCCATACCCTTATTCGCGTTATGGATATTGCTGCGTCGGGCGACGTGTAACAGGAGACGGAACGGATATGGCTTCGATCATGATCAAGAAGGCCGGCGAGGGCCTGATTTCCCAGGCTCACCGCAACGCCGACGTTGGCCCGACCAGCGGCAGCTCGGTCGTCTACGAGATTCTCAACGTGCCGGCGGGCGTGTCGGTGGACGACGTCATCGCCGCCTTCAAGACCTTCAAGCCGGCGGACAAGAAGTACGAGTACGACTACGCCGACCTGTCCAAGTAAGGCGCGTTCTTCGCCCTTCCCGCGGTCCCCGCAAGGGCGGGAACCGCGGGAAACGGCCTTTATCCCTTCTTGGGGAAGCGCTCGATCCAGCGCTCCAGTTCCGCCACATGCTCCGCCTCTTCCGAGGCGAATTCCTCGGCCATCATGCGGACCTCCGGGTCCGTGGTGGAAGCCGCCACGTCGGCGTAGAAGGCGTGCCCGCGCTTTTCGCTGTCGAGCGCCAGTTCCAGCGCGTAATCCACCGTCATCAGATAGTGCGAGCCTTCCATGGAGGCCGCTTCCGGGCTCTCGTCGTCCGGCCACTGGAAGTCTTCCGGGGCGAGCACCGGCACGTCGCGGAAGGCGGAGCGCTTGCGGGCGTCCGCCAGATGCAGGCGCGAGAACTCGGCCATCTTGGCGAAGAAGGCCGCGACGTCCGCGTTGCCGTAGGTCTTCATGGCCTCCGACAGGTCGGCGAAACGGTTGGCGGCGTCCTCCTCCAGCGCGCAGGCGTGGGCGAGGAACAGGGCGGGGTCGTGAATGTTGGCCATCGGGTCCCGGGATCGTTAAGTAACAAATGGTTTGTGGTTATTTGAACCATAACGCCTTGTTGCGAAAGCTTCTCGGATCGCTGGCCGGTTGCGGGCCTCTGCGACACTTTGACACGCCCACAAGGAGCTGCGCTCCTTCCCCGCCAGCTTCGCGGGACGGGAAAGATGAAACCTCTGCAATGATCGCCAAGGAACGCCGCCACACGCTTGACCGGCTTCACTTCCAGGAATAGATCAGCACCAACGTCACCGCATGATTGGCGGGCGTCCGGACGCGCGGTCCGGTCCCGCGCCGAGAAAGCAAGAGATGGACAGCCACAGTCGTCGACCCCGACCAATCTTCGGTACTCTGCCGATCCTGGGTTGACCTTTCGCAGGTTCGCCACGGCCGGCCACGATGCCGACAGCCGCACAGGTGAACCATGGTGACGTCTTCCTTCACCATTCCGATTCCGTTCCGCGCGCCCTTGCCGCCTCCAGCGCCGGGCTGACCGCCATCCTCCCCCTTTGACGCCCACCCGACGCCACACGGGGTCGGGTGCCTGCACACGCCGATTGCGCATGCCGAACGCGGCCGGACTCCGATCCGGCCGCAGGATGGAGGGGCCATGGTCTGGACCCAGACAAGCGTTTCCGTGAAAACGGCGGCCGCCACGCCCAACCGCTGGGACCTCGTGGCCCTGCCGCTGGTCGTCGGCCTGCTCGCCCTGGCCGCCGTCGGCGGTCACCAGATGGCGGCACCCCTGGCGAGCCTCGACGCGCCGGCCGTCTCGCTCGACCCGTGGAACCTGCCGGACTACGCGCTGCGCTCGACGCTGCGCATGCTGGCGGCGATGGCGGCCTCGCTGCTTTTCACCTTCACCTACGCCACGCTGGCAGCCAAGAGCCGCCGGGCCGGCATGGTGCTGATCCCCGTGCTGGACGTGCTGCAGTCGGTGCCGGTGCTCGGCTACATCTCCTTCACCGTGGTCTTCTTCCTGTCGCTGTTCCCCGGCAGCGTGCTGGGCGCCGAATGCGCGGCGATCTTCGCCATCTTCACCAGCCAGGCCTGGAACATGACCTTCAGCGTCTACCAGTCGCTGCGCTCGGTGCCGCGCGACCTGGACGAGGCGGCGACCAGCTTCCGCTTTTCCGGCTGGCAGCGCTTCTGGCGGCTGGAGGCGCCCTTCGCCATGCCGGGGCTGGTCTGGAACATGATGATGTCGATGTCCGGAGGCTGGTTCTTCGTCGTCGCGTCGGAGGCGATCACCGTCGGCGACCGCACCGTCACGCTGCCCGGCATCGGCTCCTATCTGGCCGAGGCCATCGCGCAGAAAAACCTCGGCGCCGTCGGCTGGGCGGTGCTGGCGATGCTGGCGGTCATCCTGCTCTACGACCAGTTCCTGTTCCGCCCGCTGGTCGCCTGGGCCGACAAGTTCCGCGTCGAGCAGACCGGCGCGCAGGAGGCGCCCGAGTCCTGGGTGCTGCGGCTGTTCCAGCGCACCCGCGTCTGCCGCGCGCTGCTGGCGCCGGTCGAGGTCCTGCTCGGCCGGCTGGCGTGGCTGCGCCTGTCGCCGCTTTCCTCTCTCGCCGCCGCCCTGCCCCCGGCTTTGCAGCGCCGGGTTGCCGGCCCGCCCTCCCCCGCGCTCGAACGCACGCTCGACCGGGTGTGGTACGCGGTCGTCGCGGCGGCGGCGCTCGCCCTGGGCTGGACCATGTTGCGGTTCATTGCCGGCGGCGCCGGCTGGGGCGATGTCGGGACCGTGCTGCTGCTCGGGGCGGCGACGCTGCTGCGCGTCATGGTGTTGATCGCCATCGCCTCGCTCGTCTGGGTGCCGCTCGGCGTGCTGATCGGGCTGCGCCCGCGCCTCGCCGAGATGGTCCAACCGCTGGCGCAGTTCCTGGCGGCCTTTCCGGCCAACCTGCTGTTCCCGGTCGCCGTCGTCACCATCCTGCGCTTCGACCTGAACCCGGACGTCTGGCTCAGCCCGCTGATGATCCTGGGCACGCAGTGGTACATCCTGTTCAACGTCATCGCCGGGACGTCCGCCTTCCCCGGCGACCTCAAGGAGGCGGCCTCCAGCTTCCGCATCCGCGGCTGGCAATGGTGGCGCGACGTCATGCTGCCCGGCGTCTTCCCCTACTACCTGACCGGCGCGGTGACCGCGGCCGGCGGTTCGTGGAACGCCAGCATCGTCGCCGAGGCGGTGCGCTGGGGCGATGCCGAGGTCACCGCGCACGGGCTGGGCAGCTACATCGCCCAGGCGACCGCCGCCGGGGACTACCCGCGCATCGTGCTCGGCATCGCCGTGATGTCCCTGTTCGTCACCCTGCTCAACCGGCTGCTCTGGCGTCCGCTCTACGGCTACGCCGAACGCCGCCTGCGCCTTGCCTGACGGAGGCCGTACCATGATGATGCAGAACTCGCCCCTCTTTGAACTCCACGGCGTCCGGCAGGCCTACCGCAAGCCGTCCGGCCCGCCGTATGTCGTGCTCGACGGCGTGGACCTGACGCTGCGCGACGGCGAGATCGTCGGGCTGCTCGGGCGCTCCGGCTCGGGCAAGTCGACGCTGCTGCGCATCGTCGCCGGGCTGGCCCAGCCGACCTCCGGCCAAGTCCTGCACCACGGCGCGCCGGTGGCCGGGCCGACCGACGGGGTGGCGATGGTGTTCCAGTCCTTCGCGCTGTTCCCCTGGCTGACCGTCGAGGAGAATGTGCTGGCCGGGCTGAAGGCGCTGCGCGTTCCCGCGAACGAGGCGGCGGCGCGCGCCGAAGAGGCCATCGATCTGATCGGCCTGTCGGGCTTCGAGAGCGCCTACCCCAAGGAACTGTCCGGCGGGATGCGCCAGCGCGTCGGCTTCGCCCGCGCGCTGGTCGTCCATCCGGAAATCCTGCTGATGGACGAGCCCTTCTCGGCGCTCGACGTGCTGACGGCAGAGACTCTGCGCACCGACCTGCTCGACCTGTGGATGGAGCGCAAGTTGCCGACCCGGTCGATCCTGATGGTGACCCACAACATCGAGGAGGCGGTGCTGATGTGCGACCGCATCCTGGTCTTCGCCTCCAACCCGGGCCGCGTGGCGGCGGAGATCCGGGTGGACATCCCGCACCCGCGCAACCGGCTGGCCCCGGACTTCCGCGAACTGGTCGACGACATCTACGGCCGGATGACCGCGCGCAAGCCGCTGAGCGCTCCGCCAACAACACCGGTGGGGACAACCGGGCGCCCGCGGCCGGTCTACGCCGAACCGCTCCAGCAGGTCTCGACGAACCTGCTGTCCGGCCTTATGGAGACGCTGGCCGCCCCGCCCTACCAGGGCAAGGCGGACCTGCCGCACCTCGCGGCGGCGCTGCGGCACGAGATCGACGACCTCTTCCCCATCGCCGAGACGCTCCAGATGCTCGGGTTCGCCGAGGTGGCGGAGGGCGACATCCGGCTGACCGAGCCGGGCCGCCTGTTCGCCGAGGCCGGGATGGACGACCGCAAGGCGCTGTTCGCCGAGCATCTCGTCCATTTCGTGCCGCTCGCCGCGCACATCGACGCCGCCCTGGCGGAACGCACCGACCACCGCGTTCCCTACGCCCCGTTCGCCCGTGAGCTGGAAGCCTTCATGAGCGAGGCCTACGCCGAGGAGACGCTCAACGCGGTGACCGGCTGGGCGCGCTACGCCGAGCTGTTCACCCACGACCGCGAGGCCGGGGTCTTCTGCCGGGGGGAGGCCGAATAGCCGCCAGGACCCGGCGGAAGGCTTGACCGGCGCGCCCGCCGCTGCCAGGAACACGGGCGGCGCCCCTCTCCACCATCCCGCAGTGTCCATGAGCATCCCGCCCCTTCCCATCGATCCCGTGCTTCCCGAGCTGCTGGCCGCGCTGGACGGGCGCGGCGTGGCGGTGCTCCAGGCGCCGCCGGGGGCGGGCAAGACCACCCGCGTGCCGCTGGCCCTGCTCGACCGGCCCTGGCTGGCCGGGCGCAAGGTGATCGTGCTGGAGCCGCGGCGCTTGGCCGCCCGCGCCGCCGCCCGCCGCATGGCCGCGATGCTGGGGGAAAGCGTCGGCGAGACGGTCGGTTACCGCGTGCGGCTGGACACCAAGGTCGGGCCGAAGACCCGGATCGAGGTGGTCACCGACGGCCTGTTCCTGCGCCAGCTTCAGGAGGACCCCGAACTGCCGGCGGTCGGTGCCGTGCTGTTCGACGAGTTCCACGAGCGCGGCATCGACAGCGATCTGGCGCTGGCCCTGGTGCAGGAGGCGCGCGGCGCGCTGCGCGACGACCTGCGGCTGGTGGTGATGTCGGCGACGCTGGACGGCGGCCCCGTCGCCGCCCTGCTCGGCGACGCCCCGATGGTGACCAGCCAGGGCCGCGCCTTCCCGGTGGAAACTCGCCACCTCGACGCTCCCGGCACCGGTACCCGCGTCGAGGATGCCGTGGCCGCCGCCGTCCGCCGCGCCCTGCGCGAGGAGAGCGGCAACGCGCTGGTCTTCCTGCCCGGCGCCGGGGAGATCCGGCGGGTGCAGAGTCTTCTGGAGACGGCGGACCTCGGCCCCGGCACGGTGATCGCCCCGCTCTACGGCGATCTGACGGCCGACGCCCAGGACCGCGCCATCGCGCCCAGCCCGCCGGGCACGCGCAAGATCGTCCTCGCCACCCCCATCGCCGAGACGAGCCTGACCATCGAGGGCATCCGCATCGTCGTGGACGGCGGGCTGATGCGCGTCCCCCGCTTCGACCCGCGCAGCGGCATGACCCGGCTGGTCACCGCCAAGGTGTCGCAAGCGTCGGCGGAGCAGCGGCGGGGCCGCGCCGGCCGGCTGGAGCCCGGCGTCTGCTACCGCCTGTGGCCGGAGCCGTCGCACAAGGCGCTGGCCGCTTTCACCCCGCCGGAGATCATGGACGCCGACCTCGCCCCGCTGGCGCTGGAGCTGGCGGTGTGGGGCGTGTCGGACCCGGCGTCGCTGGCCTGGCTCGACCCGCCGCCCGCCGCCGCCATGACCCAGGCGCGGGAGCTGCTGCGCGAGCTGGGGGCGCTGGACGCCAATGGCGGCATCACCGCCCACGGCCGCCGCATGGCCGGCTTCGGCGTGCATCCGCGGCTGGCCCACATGATGCTGAAGGGCAAGGCGATGGGGCTGGGGGCGCTGGCCTGCGAGGTCGCCGCCCTGCTCGGCGAGCGCGACATCGTCCGCGCCCAGCCCGGCTTCCGCGACGCCGACCTGCGGCTGCGCGTGGAGCTGCTGCGCGGACTGGACGATGAGGGCCGGGTGCGCGGCGCCGGGCGCGGCCTGACCGTGGAGCGCGGCGGCGCCCAGCAGGCGCTGAAGCAGGCCCGGAACTGGAAGCGGCAGTTGGGCGTGAAGGGCAATGGCGGCGACCTCGGCGCCACCGGCCTGCTGGTCGCCCTCGCCTATCCCGACCGCATCGGCCAGCGCCGCCCCGGCGGCAGCGCGGGCGGGGCGGCCGCGCAGTACCGGCTGTCCAACGGGCGCGGCGCCTATTTCCAGGACGCCGAGCCGCTGAGCGCCGAAGACTGGCTGGCCGTCGCCGACCTCGACGGAGCCGCCCGCGAGTCGCGCATCTTCCTCGCCGCCCCGCTCACCCTGGCCGAGCTGGAGGAGGCCTTCGCCGAGCACATCCGCAGCGAGACCGTGGTCGCCTGGGACGGGCGGGAGCAGACGGTGCTGGCCCGCCGCCGCCGCATGCTGTTCGCCCTGGCGCTGGAGGACAAGCGCCTGCCCAACCCGCCCGCCGAGGCCATCGCCGCCGCCATGCGGGAGGGCGTCCGGGAGATGGGGCTGACCGCCCTGCCCTGGACCGACGAGCTGCGCAAGTGGCAGACGCGCGTCCTGTTCCTGCGCCGCATGGAGGGCGAGGAGTGGCCGGACGTCTCCGACGCCGCCCTGCTGGAGACGATGGAGGAGTGGCTGGCCCCCTTCCTGAACGGCGCCTCGCGCCGCGCCCATCTCGACCGGGTGGAGCTGGGCAACGCGCTGCGCGGGTTGCTGCCCTGGGCGATGCAGCAGCGGCTGGACAAGGAGGCGCCAACCCATGTCGAGGTACCCAGCGGCTCTCGCGTTCCCATCGATTACAGCGGGGAGGAACCGGTGCTGGCCGTCCGGCTGCAGGAAATGTTTGGGCTGGCCGAGACGCCGCGCATCGCCGGCGGGCGGGTGCCGCTGCTGCTGCACCTGCTGTCCCCGGCCCGCCGCCCGGTGCAGGTGACGCGCGACCTCGCCAGCTTCTGGGCCAACGCCTACAAGGCGGTGAAGGCCGACCTCAAGGGGCAGTATCCCAAGCATTATTGGCCCGACAACCCGCTGGAGGCCGAACCCACGGCGCGGACAAAACCACGCGGACGGTAACAGGGAGGCGGAAGAGCATGGCGATCATCGGGGTGATGGGGTCGGGGCAGGAGGAATGGGCGGATTACGCCGAGCCGCTCGGCGCGTGGATCGCCGGGGCCGGGCACGACCTGCTGACCGGCGGCGGCGGCGGGGTGATGCGGTCGGCCGCGCGGGCCTTCCACGGCACGCCGGGGCGCCGGGGACGCTCCATCGGCATCCTGCCGTCCGAGCCCGATCCGGTCCGCGGCCATGCGCCCCTGCCCGGCTACCCCAACCCCTACATCGACCTGCCGATCCTGACGCCCTTCGCGCGCAAGCCGGCCGGCGCGCCGCCGACGGAGCTGAGCCGCAACCACGTCAACATTCTGACCAGCGACGTGATCGTCGTCCTGCCGGGCCGCCACGGCACCCTGGACGAGGTGCGGCTGGCCCTGCGCTTCGGAAAGCCTATGATCGGTTTCGGACCGGAGCTTGACTTTCAGGCCATGCCCGCCGAATTGCGGACAACCGGCGACTTCGGAACGGTCACGGCCTTCATCGCGGACGCCCTGTCCCGCCGCTGACCCTCCGTTCCCGGAAAACGCGACCTGTGGCAGGATGGCGGGCATGGATGCGCAAGGGATTCTCGACCTCAGCCGCTGGATCGCGGAGGCCGGTCTGCAGGGGGTGCCGGAAACGGACCTCATCGGCGGCCTCTGCGAGCGGCTGGTCGCGGCGGGCGTGCCGCTGACCCGCACGGTGGTCGGGGCGGACACGCTGCACCCGACCATCGCCGGCCACGTCGTCACCTGGGACAGCACGGGGCGCAACGCCGCCGAGGTCCACCAGAGCGATTATGGCAACGGCAGCGATCCCGAGATCGACGAGAAATGGCTGCGCAGCCCCTTCCACCGGCTCTACGCCTCCGGCGAGACGATGCTGCGTCTGCGGCTGACCGGCGGTGCGGCGGAGAACAGCGACTTCCCGATCGTGGAGGAGTTGAAGGCGCAGGGCGCCACCGACTACATGGCCATCGTCAACCGCCTCGGCCCGCGCGCCGCCATCGGCGAGCTGGACTGCATCTTCTCCTCCTGGGTGTCGCACCACCCCGACGGTTTCAGCGACGCCCAGCGCGACGCCCTGCTCACCCTCACCGGCAGCCTGGCGCTGGCGCTGCGCGGCCACGCCATGGCCCACATCGCCAACACGCTGGCCGAGACCTATCTGGGGCGGGACGCCGGCCACCGGGTGCTGCGCGGCCACATCCGCCGCGGCGTCGCAGAGGAGCTGGACGCCGTGCTGTGGTTCAGCGACCTCCAGGGCTTCACCCGCATCACCGACACCGCGGCCCCGGAAACCATCCTGCCGCTGCTGAACGACTATGCGGAGCTGGTGGTGACGGCCATCCACCGGCACCGTGGGCAGGTGCTGAAATTCATGGGTGACGGCATCCTGGCGGTCTTCGACCGCTCCAGCGCCGAGGACGCCTGCCGCGCCGCCCTCGACGCGGCGGAGGAGGCGCGGGAGCGCTGCAAGGAGTTGAACAGCAGCCGTTCCGCCGCCGGGCTGCCGGTGACGCGCTTCTACCTCGGGCTGCACCAGGGGAAGGTGTTCTACGGCAACATCGGCGGTGTGGATCGGCTGGACTTCACCGTGGTCGGCCCGGCGGTGAACGAGGCCAGCCGCATCGCCGCCATGTGCCGGTCGCTCGACCAGGACATCCTGCTGTCCTCCGCCTTCACCGAGTCCGCCCCGGAGTGCCGGGAGCGGCTGATCTCGGTCGGGCGCTACCTGCTGCGCGGCGTGGGCCGCCCGCAGGAGCTGTACACGCTGGACCCGGAGGCGGTGGGAGCGGCCTAAAGCCTACCGGGAACGGGTGGGAGGTGTTGCGCCCACCCCGGCCCTCCCCCGCTCTCGCGGGAGAGGGTGCCTTATGCGAAGCGGCGGCAGTCCCCTCCCCTGCGTCAGCGGGGGAGGGTTAGGGAGGGGGCAAGTGCGGCCGAACCCCGCTCCCATCACCCCCCGATGCCGCTCGGCGCGGTGACGGCGTGCTCCTTCAGGATGGCATCGGACAGGGCCGACACCTCGACGAGTTGGACCTCGTAGCCCCACAGGTTGGCGATGTGGCGCAGCACCGCCTTGGCGTCGCTCTCGTCCAGCAGCACGCCGTTGGTCACGCGGTGGTGCAGGATCAGCTTGCGGTCGCCGGCCAGATCGACGTCGACGATCTGGATGTCCGGCTCCAGGAAGCCCAGGTCGTACTGCCGCGCCAGCAGCTTGCGGATACCGCGGTAGCCACGCTCGTTGTGGATGTTCTCGACCAGCAGATAGGGGTCTTCCGCGTCGTCGCGCACGCTGAACATCTTGAACTTCCGCATCAGGTGCGGGCTGAGATACTGGAGGACGAAGCTCTCGTCGCGGAAGTTGGCCCAGGCGTCGCGCAGCGCGCCCATGCCGTCGCCCCGCCCGGCGAGGTCGGGGAACCAGTAGCGGTCCTCGTCCGTGGGAGTCTCGGCGATGCGCTGGATGTCCTGCATCATCGCGAAGCCCAGCGCGTAAGGGTTGATTCCCGAGAAACGCTGGTCGTCGAACTCCGGCTGGAACACCACCGAGGTGTGCGAATGCAGGAACTCCAGCGTCGCGCCTTCGCTGATCATCCCGCGCCGGTGCATCTCGTTCAGGATGGTGTAGTGGGTGTAGGTCGCACACCCCTCGTTCATCAGCTTGGTCTGCTTCTGCGGGTAGAAATACTGCGCCATGTGGCGGACGATGCGGAGGATCTCGCGCTGCCAATGCTCCAGCCGCGGCGCCTTCTTCTCCAGGAAATAGAGCAGGTTCTCTTCCGGCAGGCCGAGCAGCTTCTTGCGCTCCGACACCGACTTGGACGGGCGGGCGCCGCCGACGGCAACCTTCGGCACGGTGCGCCACAGGTCGTTGAAGGTCTGCTCCTGGTACTCCTGCCGCTCCCGCTCGCGCTTCTGCTCCAGCCGCAGGTCGAGGCTGCGCTTCTTCGGGTACTTGTGCACGCCCTGGTTCATCAGCGCGTGGGCGGCGTCGAGCACCCGCTCCACGGCGTGGTGGCCGTAGCGGTCCTCGCACTGGCCGATGTAGGACTTGGCGAATTCCAGATAGTCGAGGATGCCCTCGGCGTCGGTCCACTGCTGGAAGAGCTGGTTGTTCTTGAAGAAGTGGTTGTGACCGAAGGCGGCGTGGGCGATCACCAGCGTCTGCATCGTCATGGTGTTCTCTTCCATGATGTAGCTGATGCAGGGGCTGGAATTGATGACGATCTCGTAGGCGAGGCCGCGGTAGCCCTTGCGGTAGAGCATCTCGTCGCGGGCGAAATGCTTGCCGAAAGACCAGTGCTTGTACATCAGCGGCATGCCGATGGACGAATAGGCGTCGAGCATCTGCTCGGCGGTGATGACCTCGATCTGGTTGGGATAGACGCTGAGACCCATGTCCTTGAGGGCGATGTCCTCAATGGCGTCGTAGACGCGCTTGATCTTGTCGTAATCCCAGTCCGCCCCGTCGTAGAGCAGGCTGTCGGGCTTGTCGATCACAGCGGTCATGCCTCACATCCTCTCGATACTCTGTGGGGTGTTGGCCCCGTTCTTTGGTGCGGCCTCGCGGTGGAGGGCGTTGCCCCCTCCCTGACCCTCCCCCGCTTCGCGGTGGAGGGAACCGGCCCCCTCTCCCGCGCCAGCGGGGGAGGGTTGGGGAGGGGGCTGGAAATCAGGCCTTCGCTTTCTCGCGGGCGAACAGGTCGCGGAAGACCGGGAAGATCTCCCGGCGGGAGCGGACGCGGCGCATGGCGATCGGCAGGTCCGGCCCCTGGACCGTCTTGTAGGTCCGCCACAGCTCCGTCTCGCGGCCCAGCGCCGACAGGCCCATGTTGTGCTCCGCCGCCACCTCGATGTAGGCGAAATACTGGCACAGCGGCAGGATGCCGTCCCGCAGCAGACCCGCCGACCGCGCGTTGTCCGACGACATGTTGTCGCCGTCCGACGCCTGGGCGGCGTAGATGTTCCACTCGTTCTCCGGATAGCGCTCCTTGACGATGCGCTGCATCTCCTCCAGCGCCGTGGAGACCACGGTGCCGCCCGTCTCGGTGGAGTAGAAGAACGTGTCCTCGTCCACCTCCTTGGCCTCGTGGGTGTGGCGGATGAAGACGATGTCGACCGACCGGTAGCGCCGCTTCAGGAACAGGAACAGCAGCATGAAGAAGCGCTTGGCGAGGTCCTTCATGTGCTCGGTCATCGAGCCCGAGACGTCCATCAGGCAGAACATGACCGCCTGCGCGATGGGCTTCGGCACCGTCTCAAACCGGTTGTAGCGGACGTCGATCGGGTCGATGAAGGGGATGCGCTTGGAGCGGAGATAGTGCCGCTCCAACTGGTCGCGCATCTCCCGCAGCTTCTCGGGATCGTCGCCGCGGTCCTCCGCCTCGCGCAGAAGCTCCTCCAGTTCCAGCATCTCCGCCGGCTTGGGGCGCTTCAGCGCGATGCGCCGGCTGAGGCTGTTCCGCATGGTGCGGACAAGGTTCAGGTTGGCCGGCGAGCCGGTCACCGAATAGCCCGCCCGCGTCAGCGAATGGGATTCCGTCTGCTTGACCTTCTGCTTGACGAGATCGGGAAGCTCCAGGTCCTCCAGGAAGATGTCCAGAAACTCCTCGCGGGACAGGACGAAGCGGAAATCGTCGTCGCCCTCCCCGTCCGGACTGCCTTCGTTGCCGCCGCGGCCACCGCCGCTTTCGGGCCGTGCGATGGTGTCCCCTTCCACATACTCCTTGTTGCCCGGCACGACGTAGTCGCGCACGCCGCCGGCCCCGGAGCGGTGGAAGGAGGGCTCCCGCACCCCACCGGTCGAGATGGTCACCTTCTCGCCGTTTTCGATGTCCTGGATGCCGCGTTTGCCGGAGGCATCCCGCACCGCCTTCACCACCTGCTCCTTGGCACGGCGCAGGAAACGCTGGCGGTTGGCCAGGCTCTTGCCTTGCGGATTCAGGCGACGGTCGATGATGTTCATCAAGGGGGAGCCCCTCCTACCCGTTCACGCTCGTGTGGTGAAGCGGGCCGTCAGCCGGCCTGCTTCACGCGCATGTACCACTCGACCAACCGGCGGACCTGCCGCTCGGTGTAGCCGCGCGACATCATGCGCGACACGAACTCGTTGTGCTTCTTCTCGGTCTCGCCGTCCTTCTTGGACCCGAAGCTGATGACCGGAAGCAGATCCTCCACCTGGGAGAACATGCGTTTCTCGATCACCTCACGGATTTTCTCGTAGGACGTCCAGGAGGGGTTGCGCCCGGCGTTCGCCGCCCGCGCGCGCAGCGCGAACTTGACGACCTCGTTTCGGAAGTCCTTCGGGTTGGCGATCCCGGCGGGCTTCTCGATCTTGGTCAGCTCCTGGTTCAGAAGCTCGCGGTTCATCAGCTGGCCGGTGTCCGGGTCCTTGAAGTCCTGGTCCTCGATCCACGCGTCGGCGTAATCCACGTAGCGGTCGAACAGGTTCTGCCCGTAGTCGCTGTAGGATTCCAGATACGCCTTCTGGATCTCGTTTCCGATGAACTCCGCGTAGCGCGGCGCCAGCTCGGCCTTGATGAACTCGATGTATTTCTTCTCGGTGTCGTCGGGGAACTGCTCCCGCTTGATCGACTGCTCCAGGATGTACATCAGGTGGACGGGATCGGCCGAGATCTCGTTGGAGTCGTAGTTGAAGGTCGCGGCCAGCACCTTGAAGGCGAAGCGGGTGGAGATGCCGTCCATGCCCTCGTCCACGCCCGCCTGGTCGCGGTATTCCTGCATGGACTTGGCCTTGGGGTCGGTCTCCTTCATGCTCTCGCCGTCATAGACGCGCATCTTGGAGTAGAGGCTGGAGTTCGGATGGTCGCGCATGCGCGACAGCACCGAGAACTTCGCCAGCATTTCCAGAGTCGACGGCGCGCAGGGCGCGGTCGCGAGGTCGGAGCCCTTGACCAGCTTGTCGTAGATCCGCTGCTCCTCCTGCACGCGCAGGCAGTAGGGGACCTTGATGACGCAGATGCGGTCGATGAAGGCTTCGTTGTTCTTGTTGTTCTTGAAGGTCTGCCACTCCGCCTCGTTGGAGTGGGCGAGGATGATGCCCTGGAACGGGATGGCGCCGATGTTCTCCGAACCGACGTAGTTGCCCTCCTGGGTCGCCGTCAGCAGCGGGTGGAGCATCTTGATCGGGGCCTTGAACATCTCGACGAATTCGAGCAGGCCCTGGCTGGCCCGGTTCAGGCCGCCGGAGAAGCTGTAGGCGTCGGGATCGTTCTGGCTGTACATCTCCAGCTTGCGGATGTCGACCTTGCCAACCAGCGAGGAGATGTCCTGGTTGTTCTCGTCGCCCGGCTCCGTCTTGGTGACGCAGATCTGGCGCAGCTTGCTGGGATGCAGCTTGACGACGCGGAAGCGGGAGATGTCGCCGCCGAACTCGTCCAGGCGCTTCACCGCCCACGGGCTCATCAGGCCGGTCAGGCGGCGGCGCGGGATGCCGTAGCGGTCCTCCAGCAGGTCGCCCATCTCGTCCGGGTTGAACAGGCCGAGCGGGCTTTCGAAGACCGGGCTGACCTCCTTGCCAGCCTTCAGCACGTAGACCGGGCATTTCTCCATCAGCGACTTCAGCCGCTCCGCCAGCGACGACTTGCCGCCGCCCACCGGGCCCAGCAGGTAGAGGATCTGCTTGCGCTCCTCCAGACCCTGCGCGGCGTGGCGGAAGAAGCCGACGATCCGCTCGATCGTCTCCTCCATGCCGTAGAAGTCGGCGAAGGCCGGATAGATCTTGATCGTCCGGTTCATGAAGATCCGGCCAAGGCGCGGGTCCTTGGCGGTGTCGACGACTTCCGGTTCGCCGATGGCGGCGAGGATGCGCTCCGGCGCGGAGGCATACATCATCGGGTCGTCGCGGCATTCCTGGAGGTATTCCGTGAGGCTCATCTCGACCTCACGGCGCCCCTCATAGGACTGTGTGTAGCGCGTGAACAGTTCGTCGGCCGGGAACATTCCGCTCTCCGTGTCTCTTAGTCCGATGCGTCGGGGCTGCCGCCGGGGGACCCGGGCGGCGGGGGCGGCACCTGCCGCAGGTGCGAACTCTGGGGTGTCACGGACACAACGGTCCCGCGGCACCCCCGCTCACCGTCGAAAGCCAGACCTTTTATCCAGTTGCCCTTCAAATGAAGCGCCCCCTTCGGAGTGCTAAACT
Organism: Azospirillum brasilense; assembly: GCF_007827815.1. Classification (GTDB taxonomy): domain Bacteria; phylum Pseudomonadota; class Alphaproteobacteria; order Azospirillales; family Azospirillaceae; genus Azospirillum; species Azospirillum brasilense_C. The sequence goes on along the minus strand of NZ_VITH01000002.1, from coordinate 380,104 downwards.
CGAATGCTTCAAAACTGAATGTAATGCTCGACCTAGAGCTTTCCAGGAGGAAAGCCTTGATAGCCGGAAAAGACGGGCGGTCGGACCCACCGGTCGTCAGTAATAGACCACGCGGCCGGGTTGTCCGGGAAAACCGGCGCGCAAGCACCGGCGGAAAGGACGGCAAAAGCAACGACGTTCGATGGGGTTGAAACTTCCAGCCGGCTTCCGGAACGCGGCCCGGATGCCGTTCGTCGGGGACTCGCTGGACTTCGCCGATCACCCATCGACCTCCAGTGCATCCACGCGCCTTAACCCACTAAGGCGCTACGGTTAACGTTAAGTGTGCCGACTATTTCTTAACAACACACTTCCGTGCCTGTGACCATCGCCGGGCCTGCGGATATTAACGCATGGGCCATCGGCGCGGTCCACACCTTCCAAAGAAGGATGGTGAGCCTCATCACAGCAGATCAACAAGGCAGAATTTGGGTGAGCCGCCTTTGCCGTTGCGGCGCACAATCCCCACGGAATCCGGAAGGCGGCTGAAATCAAGCACTTGGCCGCGATTTTGCAGTCCTGCCACAGGTCGGGGAAAAAGTGTGACCGGCGCGGGCGCCCCCGGCCGGCCTGGGAGCCCTCAACCGAGCTTGGCGCCCAGCGTTTCCTTGAGCGACGCCGGGGTGGCCGGCTTGACGATGAAGGTGTCGGCGCCGAAGGCCGCGGCTTCGTCCATGCGGCTCTGGTCGGCGCGGTTCGTCATGAAGACCACCGGCAGCGCACGGTGACGGGCGTCGGGGCTGGCGCGCAGCGCTTTCAGGAAGCCCAGCCCGTCCATCGGCTGCATTTCCACGTCGCAGACGACCAGATCGGGTTCGTGCGCCTGCACGGCGGCCAGCCCGGCCTCGCCGTCGGCGGCCTGATGGACGGAGCGGAAGCCCAGCGTGGCCAGCATCTTCGCCAGCACCATGCGGGTGAAGCTCTCGTCTTCGATCACCAGAACCGAAAAATCCCCGAACGCCGCCGGCATCGACCTGTCCCCCGACTCCGATAGGCCGTGTGTGTACGCCGCAAGCCTGTCCTTTGCAACGGGCTGGCATCGCCTCCCGCCTGGCATCGCCCAAGGACGACGGAACGGCCGGCGCGGAGCCGGTTCACGGAAGAACGGTTGCACGGCGGGGGGCGCTGCGGCTACACGGAGTCGCATGAGCTTCCTCGACCACATCCGCGCGTGCAACGCGCATGACCTGTCCGGCTTCCGTCCGTTCGAGCTGGAGGGACATCGTCTCGGCTGGGTCCGCCACGCGCTGGCCGAGCGGCTTCCCGGAGTCGATCCGGGCTTCGTCGTCACCGCCGACCGGGTGACCCTGGCCCCGGAGGTCCGCGACTTCGAGGCGCGGTCCTCGGTGCTGGCGCACGCCGCCCAGTTCCTCGTCGAGACGGGGGCGGTCACCGCCCTGCGCGGCGAGTTCTACCCCGTCGCCCCGGCCTGGGGCGCGGAACCGCTGATGCGCATCGACCGCGCGGTGGTGGCGCAGTTCGGCACCTCCTCCTATGGGCTGCACGTCAACGGATTCGTCCGCCGGCCGGACGGCGGCCTGTCGCTGTGGATCGGGCGCCGCGCCCGCGACCGCGAGGTCGCGCCGGGCAAGCTGGACAACATGATCGCCGGCGGCCAGCCCATCGGCCTGACGCTGGCGGAGAACCTCGTCAAGGAGGCGCAGGAGGAGGCCGGGATCGACGCCGCCCTGGCGTCCCGGGCCGTTCCCGTCGGGGCCGTCACCTACCGCATGGAGACGGAGGCCGGGCTGAAGCAGGACACGCTGTTCCTCTACGACCTGGAACTCGACGCGGATTTCGTTCCGCAGAACACCGACGGCGAGGTCGAGCGGTTCGAGCTGTGGCCGCTGGACCGCGTCGCGGAGTCGGTGCGCGCGACGAAGGACTGGAAGTTCAACGTGCCCCTCGTCGTCATCGACTTCATGATTCGTCATGGCTGGCTGACGCCGGATGAGCCGGGCTATCTGGAGATCGTGAAGGGCCTGCGTCGGTAGACGCCGCCGCGGCGGCGCCCGTCCCGCCGGTCATTCCGCCGCGGCCCGCCCCCGCGCTTCCTCCAGGTGGGACGACAGCTCCGACAGGGTGACCGGCTTGTGCAGGACGGTGAAGCCGCTGCGCCGCGCCTCGCGGATGCGGTCGGGGCTGGTGTCGCCGGTCAGCAGGATCGCCGGGATGAGATCGCCGGCGAAGGCATGGATGTCACGGATGGCGTCCACCCCCGTCCGGCCGTAGCGCAGACGGTAGTCGGCGATGATGACGTCAGGAAGCCGCTCCGCCCCGTCGAGCTGGCGCAGCGCCTCCTCCCCCGATGCCGCGGCCAGCACGTCCCAGCCCCACTGCTCCAGCACCAGCCGCAGGCTCTGCAGGATCAGCTCCTCGTCGTCGATGATCAGGGCGAGCGCGCCGGGACGGTCCAGCGACGGCATGGCGCGTTCCGTCGCGTTGGGATTCCAGGAAGCGTGCAAGGGAACCTCCACCGTAAAGCATGTGCCCCGCCCCGGCCGCGACCGCACGCGGACCGGAAGGCCAAGCAGACGCGACAGCCGCCTCACCACCGCCAACCCGAGGCCCAGGCCACGGCTGCGGTCGCGTTCGGCGTTGCCGAGCTGGACGAACTCCTCGAAAATCTCGTCGATCTTGTCGGCTGGGATGCCGACGCCCGTGTCCGCCACCTCGATGCACAGCATCCTGCCGCGCCGACGGCAACCCAGAAGCACGCCGCCCGACGCCGTGTAGCGCACCGCGTTGTCGAGCAGGTGGCGCAGCAGCCGTTCCAGCAAGGTGGCGTCGCTGCGGACCTGCAGCGTGAGCGGACGCACCCGCAGCTTCAGCCCCTTGGCGGCGGCGCGCGGGCCGTAGTCGGCCTCCAGCCGCCCCATCATCTCGGTCAGCGCGAAGAGCGCCAGATCGGGCGACACGATCCCGGAATCGAGCCGGGCCACGTCCAGCAGCGCGTCGAGCAGGCCGCGCATCGCCTCGACCGCCCGGTTCATCGTCTGGACCAGCGGCAATTGCGGATGATCGGACAGGCGCTCCGCCAGGACCGCGCCGAACAGGGTCAGCGACTGGGCGGGCTGCCGCAGGTCGTGGCTGGCGGCGGCCAGGAAGCGCACCTTGGACTGGCCGACCCGCGCCACCTCGTCCCGCGCGGCGCGCAGGGAATCCTCCAGCCCGCGCAGCCGCGCCTCCGCGACCATGCGGCGTCCGGCGTCCGCCGCGGTCATGACGATGCCCGCCGGCTCCCCGCCGCCCGCCGCCGGCAGCGGCGTCAGGGCGATGTCGAACCAGGTTCCGTCGCCGGTGAGGGTCAATTCCTGGACCTGCCCACGCCCAGCACCGGCCACCGCCTGGGCGAAGCGCTCCGCCGCGTCCTCCCGGCCGCCCCAGACGAAGGCGCCGGCCATGGGCTGCCCGATCAGCAGATCCCGCGGGCAGCCGATGGCGCGCAGCATCGCCGCGTTGAGATCGGCAATGCGCCCCTGCCGATCGAGCAGGGCGACCGCCACGCCGATCGTGTCGAAGACCCGCCGCAGCCCGGCGGGATCGGCTGGGTCACCGCCGCGTTCCGCCACATCCTCCTCTCGCATCGCTTGCCCCCTTCGGATTGCAAGCCTACCGATCGTGTGGCGCCAACCGTCTGGCCGAACAAACAATCGGTCGAGATTCAAAAGATACGTGCAAGAGGAGGAAGATTCCAGGCGACTCGCCTCAAACGGATAGCCGGGCAATGCTTGTAATACACAGTTGGTGGTAGATCATAACTCTTCCGGAAAGCCGGCCAGAGCACGCACCGCCGCCGCCGTTTGCCCGGAATCCCGAAGCGATCGCAAAGTCTTGGCGTTGTCGCGCTTGGCAAGGCGTTCGCCGCGCTCATTCACCAGCAAAGGGTGATGATGGTGGTCGGGTGGATCGACTCGGAGGAGTTCCTGAAGAAGACGATGCACGTGGGTCGCGAAAAAAAGATCCTCGCCGCGGGTCACCAGCGTCACGCCCTGGAGGTGATCGTCCAGCGTGACCGCCAGATGATAGCTCGTCGGAACGTCCTTGCGGGCCAGAACGACGTCGCCCAGGAGCCCCGGCGCGGCGCCCTGCCAGCCCTGCCGCCGGTCGTGCCAGCGCAGCGGCCCCGTCATGGCCATGGCCATCCCCACGTCCAGCCGCAGCGCATAGGCCGCACCGGCGGCGATGCGGTCCTGGCGCTCCGCTTCCGACAAGCCGCGGCAGGTGCCGGGATAGAGCGGGCCGTCCGGCCCATGCGGCGCGTGGCCGGCGCGGGCAATCTCCGCGGCGATGTCCTTGCGGGTGCAGAAGCAGGGATAGACGACGCCCAGATCGTCAAGCCGCGCCAGCGCGGCGCGGTAATCGTCCAGATGCTCCGACTGGCGGCGCACCGGCTCCTGCCAGGTCAGGCCCAGCCAGGCCAGATCCTCGCGCAGGTCGCGGTCGAACTCCGGACGGCAGCGCTGCGGGTCGATGTCCTCGATGCGCAGCAGGAAACGGCCCCCGGCCTTGCGGGCGGTGGTCCAGCCGAACAGAGCGGAATGGGCGTGCCCGAGATGGAGATGGCCGGTCGGGCTCGGCGCGAAGCGGGTGACGACGTCGGTCATTCCCGCCTTATACCCCAACCGCGCCCGGCCTGCATGTCGGTCGGGCGCCGCGGACGGAGGACGCGGATGGCAGGGCCGGATGTCGCTGGGCTCAGATGTAGGGATTGTCCTTGATCGGCTCGACCGGGATGTCCTCGCCCTCCAGATACATGGCGAGGCGGCGGCGCAGTTCGCGGTCGAAGGCGTCGATGCGGCGCTGGCGGTCGCGCTCCTCGCGCTCGGCGCGCTTCTCGGCAAGGTCGATGATCGTGGCGCTCATGGATGTTCCCTTTGAAAGCGTCCCCCTCGGGCGCCGTCACCATCTCAGAGCATGGTTAACGCACAGTAACCACGATGTCGGAAAATGCACGATCAAGGCTCCACAACCAAATGTCACAGGCAATCTGGCGGGTTCGGCCTTGCCGGCCCCGCCCATCGAAAGGGTTACAGGATCGTGAAGAAATGACGCAGTGCGGCGCGACATATTGAGTTCGAAGCACAAATCAACTATGTATCTGGTGTTCCGCTCACCCGGCGGCGTGTCATCCCGCGAGGGGGCGGAACAGCAGACTAAGGTTCCAGACACGTCTCAGATAAGGGAGTGGCCATTGGCTCCACCACCCGATCACTGTCCGGCCCTGGTGCTGAACGCCGATTTCCGGCCGCTCAGCTACTTCCCCTTGTCGCTCTGGTCCTGGCAGGAGGCGGTCAAGGCCGTCTTTCTGGACCGGGTGAACATCATCTCCGAATATGATCGCGTCGTCCGCTCCCCCACCTTCGAGGTTAAGCTGCCGAGCGTCATTTCGTTGAAGGAGTTCATCCCGGCGACGCGGCGGCCGGCCTTCACCCGATTCAACGTTTTCCTGCGCGACCGCTTCACCTGCCAGTATTGCGGCCACCACTTCCCCACGCAGGAACTGACCTTCGACCACGTCATTCCACGGTCGCGCGGCGGGCGCACCACCTGGGACAACGTCGTCACCTCCTGCTCGGCCTGCAATCTGGCGAAGGGAAACAGGTTGCCGCACAGTTGCGGCATGATCCCCCTCAGTCCCCCGTTCCAGCCGAGTGCCTACCAGCTTCAAGAGAACGGACGTGCATTCCCGCCAAACTTCCTTCACGAAAGTTGGCGGGATTTTCTTTATTGGGACACCGAACTCGATCCGATATAGAAACGCCGCGATCGGGAAGGCTGGACCAGGAAAGATTTGGGTATGGACGACGAGAACCCCTGCGTGGGCATCTGCATCATCGGCGAGGACGGCTACTGCGAAGGCTGCGGGCGGAGCGAGGACGAGATCTACGGCACGCCGCCCGCCCCGACGCCCATCCCGGCGGAAACCGGAGCGGACGGCAAAGCCGCCTGAGTCCGCTTCGCCCGCCCCCGGTCACACCCGTTCGGCCACCCAGATGACCGCCTTGGTACCGGCCTTGATGGCGGCGGACAGCACCGGATAGGCCGGGGCCTGCTCCGCGCCGTTGAGCAGGCCGATGTCGCGGTGCTCCACCTCCTCCGCCTGGAATTTGAGGATGGAGGTCTTCAACTCCTCCTCTTCCGGGCCGAGGTGCTTCAGCTGCGCCTCGTAATGGCCGTCGATGACCTGCTCGACGGCGACGGTGCAGGCCATGGCCGCCCGCTCGCCCATCACCGCGGTTCCGGCGCCCAGCAGGAAGCCGGCGACGTGCCACAGCGGCTGCAGCACGGTGGGGCGAACCTGACGGGCAACGAGTTGCTTCTCGAAATACTGGAGATGCTCCAGCTCCTGGTCGGCCATGTGGCGCAGGGTCTTGGCGTGCCGGCCCCGGCCCATGACGGAGAGCTGGCCTTCGTAGATGCGCTTGGCTCCATACTCGCCGGCATGGTCCACGCGCACGATCCGCGCCAACCGCTGTTCCGGAGTCGGGTCGCCGGGCAGGCGTCCGCGCGGGCGGGGACGGGGGGTGGGCGACTCGCCAGTGGACGGGGTGGCGGACGAGGTGGAAGCGGTGGCGGCCGTGGCGTCGAGCGGTGTCATGCGAAGGTCCTGGAAACCGAGGTCCGGATGTAGGCGGCGCGGGCCGCCGCGAAGGCGAAGGCGGACAGCGCCAGCGAAATCACGACGTTGTAGCCCGCCATCGAAATCCCGAACAGCGACCACGCCACTTCGTCGCAGCGGGTGACCGGGGCGGCGAGCACCTGGGCGCGCAACTCCTCCAGCGTCTGGGGCGCCCGTCCGCTGGCGCCGCAGGCCGAGGTGCCGGCCCACCAATGCTGCTCCACCCCGACATGGTAGGCGGCGATCCCCGCGCCGGCCAGCAGGGCCAGCCCGCTCGCCACCAGCAGCGCGTCGCCCAGCCCGCGCCACTGGCGGAACAGCAGGGTGACGATGCCGAAGGCCATCACGGCGCCATAGGGCACGCGCTGCCACAGGCACAGGACGCAGGGCTGGTAGCCCAGCGCGAACTGGAAAAACAGCGCGGCGGCCAGCACGCCGGCGCTGGCGATGGCCAGAAGCCCGGCGGTGTAGCGCGGATCGTCGATGGGGAGGCGGTTCATCATGCGGGTGAGATTAGCGCGCCCCACAGGCTTAGGCCAGACACGCCGACGCATCCGCACAAAACACTTTGTCCCAGGGCGAATTCCCCTCTATATAGCGGGCACCGGTCGCCACGAGCGCCGGGTCCGGCAGGCACCGTGCGGGCGTGGCGGAATTGGTAGACGCAGCGGACTCAAAATCCGCCGTCCTCACGGATATGTCGGTTCGAGTCCGACCGCCCGCACCATCTTCCCTCCTGTGCCCGATCCGCGGACCGCCGCAAGGCCACATCCGCCCTCCCCGCTTGTTTCCGTCACGCAGCCCCGGCCTTGGGGCCACAGCGGAGGATTCGACCATGGAGATCATTCGGGTTGGCGCGCAGCCATCCGTCACCGGACCGGCCGACTGGTTCACCGGCACGGTCCGCATCGACCCCCTCGTTCAGACCGAAACCCCGGCCCGCACCGCGGCGGCCAGCGTCACCTTCGAACCCGGCGCCCGCACGGCGTGGCACACCCATCCCCTGGGGCAGACCCTGATCGTCACCGCCGGCGTCGGCCGGGTCCAGCGCGACGGCGGCCCCATCGAGGAGATCCGCCCCGGCGACGTCGTCTGGTTTCCGCCCGGCGAGAAGCACTGGCACGGCGCGTCGCCGACCATGTTCATGACCCACATCGCCATCCAGGAGCAGTTGGACGGCAAGGCCGTCGACTGGATGGAAAAGGTCACGGACGAACAGTACGGGGCGTGAGGCAACAGGACCGGCCCCAAAACCTCATTGCGTATGCGGGCTTGTTCCAAAGTCCAATTCGGCGGCCCGACCCAGCCCCTTAAAATGCACGGCATCGACCGCCGCCGCGACCGGCGCCGCGGAGTCTTGGCTGGGGAGCCATCTCACATGACCGTTTCCAGATTCGTCATTGCCGCCGCCCTTCTGCTTGCCGCCGGGACGGCCAACGCCGAAAGCGGGCCGCAGCCCAAGACGGCCGAGGAGGCCGCCGGCAAGCAGATCTTCCATCAGTGCGCGGCCTGCCACTCGCTGGATTCCAGCAAGAACGCCTTCGGCCCGAGCCTGTACAACGTCGTCGGACGCAAGGCCGGTTCGATCCCGCGTTTCGACTATTCCAACGCGCTGAAGGCGTCCAACATCACCTGGACCGAGGACAACCTGCGCCACTGGATCGCCGGCAACGACAATTTCGTGCCGGGCACCCGCATGCGCCACGTCGCCATCACCGACCCGGCGGAGCAGGACTATCTGATCGCCTTCCTGAAGTCGCTGAAGCAGTAAGCACAGAAAAGCCGGTTACGGTGCGGCGACCGGAACCGGCTTCCCCTCCTCGGTCGGCAGGCCCGCCTCGGCCCAGCCGTCCGCCCCGTCGCGGTACCAGAGGACGCGGCGGTAGCCCATCTCCAGGGCGCGCTTGCCCGCGTTCCACGACATCCAGCAGTCCGCCAGACAGTAGAACAGCAGGCCGCGCCCGCGGTCGCCGCCGGTCAGCCGCTCCAGGTTGGCCCGGAAATAGCCGTCCAGTTCCGGCGTCAGTGCGCCGAGCCCGACGTTGGGCAGCCAGACGCTGCCGGGGATTTGCGGAAAGGGCTTCGGCACCAGCCAGGGACCGCCGGGCAGCGTGCTGCGGTCCAGCTTCATCACGTTGATCGGAAGGGCCGCCCCCGACTCCACCAGAGCGCGGGCCCGCACCGTGTTCACCGTCTCGGCCCCAGGCAGCGAGGCCGGGGTCGGCGACCGGTATTCGGTCATCCGGTAGCCGTCCGGCACCGGAACCGCGTCCGCCGCGGCGTCTCCCGCCGGCCCGGCCAGCAGCAGCGCCAGCCCGGCGGCGCCCAGCCATCGTCCGCGCACCACGTTCCCTCCCCCATTGTTCTGCGGCATCCACGAAATCCCCCCGTGCCCGACAGGGTCAAGTTGCCCGATAGTCGAATACCGGGGACCGGCGGACGAGGCCTAAGCTCACCGTTCGCCATCGTGGGATTCCCGCGTTCCGCTGCGCCACCGCACCGCAGAGGCCTGCCTTGCAAACGACCGCAGGACGCATCATCATCAGGCTAGGGAGACAGGGGTCTAGCCACCCCTGCCTCCCGGCCCGATCCTTAGCGGTTCAGGAGATCAAGGATATTCTTGATCACCCGAAGCAGCAGGATCAGGAGAGTGAGGATTCTTTCCATCCTCGACACCTCCTTGTGATGGGACACGGGCGGTGGCCAATCCGCCGCCCGGTCCACCGCGCAACCATGACGCGGCCCACCCTCCATACAAATGCAATTTTTGACGCAGGGGCGGTGCCATGCGCCTGATGTCCCTCGTCCGGCTGTTTCTGGTCCTGGCGCTGGTCTGCGTCGCCACCGTGGCGCGTGCGGCGGACCGGCCCACGGTGACCATCGGGGTGCTGAAGTTCGGCACGGTCAGCTGGGAGCTGGACGTCATCCGCCACCACCGGCTGGACGAGGCCGCCGGCTTCGAGCTGAAGCTGATGGAGCTGGCGAGCGGTCAGGCGGCGCAGATCGCGCTGCAGGGCGGGGCGGTGGACATGATCGCCAGCGACTGGCTGTGGGTGGCCCGCCAGCGCGCGGCGGGGGCCGACCTGACCTTCATTCCCCATTCCGCGGCGGTCGGCGCGCTGATGGTTCCGGCGGCTTCCCCCATCACCTCCGTCGCCGACCTGAAGGGCCGGCGCATCGGCGTCGCCGGAACCCCCATCGACAAGAGCTGGCTGCTGCTGAAGGCGCTGGCCCGCGACCGCTACGCGCTCGACCTCGACGCCGCGGCAACGCCTGTCTTCGCCGCCCCGCCCCTGCTCAACCAGAAGGCCACGACAGGGGAGCTGGACGCCGTGCTGAATTTCTGGCCCTACGCCGCCCGCCTCCAGGCAGCGGGCATGCGGACGGTTATCGGGGTGGAGGGGATGATGCGGGACCTCGGCCTGTCGGCCCAGGTGCCGGCGGTCGGCTTCGTCTTCCATGAGGGCTGGGCCAAGGCCAACCCGGCGGCGCTCGACGCCTTCGTCGCCGCCTCACGCAAGGCCAAGGCGATCATGGCGCAATCCGACGCGGAATGGAACCGGCTGCGCCCGCTGATGAAGGCGGAGGACGAGGCCACCTGGGCGGCACTGCGCGACCAGTTCCGCGCCGGCATCCCGCAGCATTGGACGGAGGAGGAGCGGGAGGCCGCGGCCAAACTCTACGGGCTGATGGCCAAGCTCGGCGGGCGGGAGCTGGTGGGCAACGCCATGGCCCTGCCGGACGGCACCTTCTGGCCGGGGGTCCGCTTCTGATGCGGTGGCGGCGGCTGGCCCCGGTCCTGTCGCTGGCTCTGCTGGTCGGGCTGTGGGCCGTCGCCGCCGAACTGGCGGCCAGCCGCAGCCTGCCCGGCCCCGCCGCCGTGCTGTCCGTCCTGGTCCGCGAGGCGGCGGACGGCGCGCTGTTCCATCACCTGGGGATCACGCTGGCGCGGATGGCCGCGGCTTTCGTCATCGCCATGTCCATCGGCTCGGCGCTGGGCATCCTGCTCGGCCGCTCGGCCACCGCCGACCGGCTGTTCGGGCTGTGGCTGACCGTGTTCCTGAACATCCCGGCGCTGGTCGTCATCGTGCTCGCCTATGTCTGGTTCGGCCTGACCGAGGCGGCGGCGGTCGGCGCGGTCGCCGTCAACAAGATCCCCAACGTCGTGGTCGTCCTGCGCGAAGGGACGCGCGCCATCGACGAACAGTATGTGGAGATGGCGCGGACCTTCCGCATGGCGCGGTCCGACGTGCTGCGCCATGTGCTGCTGCCCCAGCTCACCCCCTACTTCGCCGCGGCGGCGCGGTCCGGCCTTGCGCTGATCTGGAAGATCGTGCTGGTGGTCGAGCTTCTGGGCCGCAGCGACGGGGTGGGATTTCAGATCCACCTCTTTTTCCAGATGTTCGATGTGGCCGGCATTCTTGCGTACACCGTCGCCTTCGTGGCCGTCGTCCAACTTCTCGAGCTCTGCGTCCTGCAACCCGTCGAGCAGCGGTTCACCCGCTGGCGGCCGGTGCGCGCTGAGGCTTGAGATCCGCTCCAAGCGCTTCGCCGGGCGGGAGGTCATCCGCGGCCTGTCGCTGACGGCGGCGCCGGGCGAGTTCCTGGCGCTGGTCGGCCCGTCCGGATGCGGCAAGACCACCGCGCTGACCATCGCCGCCGGGCTGGACCGTGATTTCGACGGAACGCTCGACTTCGGCGGGCCGGAGCCGGTGCTCGGCTGCGTCTTTCAGACGCCCCGCCTGCTGCCCTGGCGCACGGTGCGCCAGAACGTGGCGCTGGTGCTGCCTAAGGCCCGGCGGAGCGACGGCACGGCGGAGCGCTGGCTGGCCGCCATGGGGCTGGAGGCGGTGGCCGACGCGTATCCGGGCCGCCTGTCCGGCGGCATGGCGCGGCGGGTGGCGCTCGCCCGCGCCTTCGCGGTGGAGCCGGGCCTGCTGCTGATGGACGAGCCCTTCGTCTCGCTGGACGAACCGACGGCGCAGCGGATGCGCGCCCTCCTCGCGACGATGCTGGAGCGGTCCCCGGCCACCGTGCTGTTCGTCACCCACAATCTGCGCGAGGCGATCCAGCTGGCCGACCGCATCCTGGTGATGGCCCCAGGCCCGACGCGGGTGGCGGCGGAGGTGCCGCTGGAAACGCCGCGCGCCCTGCGCGACGACGCGCTGGTCGAGCGCGTGCGGGCGGATCTGCTGGCCCGGCCCGATCCGGCTTTCCGGCTGCTCGCTTGAGTCTTTCGGTGAAACTGTGAAGCGGCTCACACCCGCCGCCGTCCGCCGGGCGCAGTCTGTCCCGCTGCGATGACACCGGCGGAGACGATGATGCGCACCCTGTACCTTCCATTGATTCTGCTGGGCGCCGGCCTGACGCTCCTGTCCGGCGCGGCGCGCGCCGGGGAGATCGTGATCCTCGACCAGCACGGTCCCGGCCCCAACCACGCGGACCGGTCGCGCGATCTGGCGATCATCGGCGATTCCGCCACCGGGTCCTCCATCGTCATCATCGAGCGGACGACGCGTGATGAACAGCTCGGGCGGCGCGACCCCGGCCTGGAGGCACGGCGCGCCGTGCGCAAGGCCGAGGCGAAGCGGCGCAGCAAGGACAAGGACTGGTCGGATTGGGCGGAGTTCGACGGCCATAGCCTGGACGGCTTCGGCTGGCTCGACGGACCGGTGCCGCTCGGCTTCGGGCGGGGCGATCCGGGGCAAGAGGCGGCGCGCGCCGCCGCGGACGCGCGGCGGATGCGGAACCGCTGAACGGTAAAGGCCCGCCCGGTCAGATGCCGAAGCGGGCCTTCTCCAGTTGCAGGCGGTTGGCAAAGACCACGGCCTGGGTGCGGCTGTAGACCTTCAGTTTTTGCAGGATCGCCGAGACATGGGCCTTCACGGTGGTTTCCGTGATGCTCAGCTCATAGGCGATTTCCTTGTTCAGCTTGCCGGTGCCCAGCATCTCCAGCACGCGAAGCTGCTGCGCCGTCAGGGTCGACAGGCGGCGGGCGATCTCCGCCGTTTCCTCGTCCTCCGCCGCGGCGCCCTCCTCGACCGAGGCGGGCAGATAGACCTCCCCGGCCAGAATCTGGCGCAGCGCGCCGGCGATGGCGTCCCGCGGCGTCGATTTCGGGATGAAGCCGGCGGCGCCGCAACGCACCGCCTCCAGCATCACCTTGCGGTCCTCGTGCGCCGAGACGACGGCGACAGGGATGGCCGGGAAGCGGCGGCGCAGGGCGATCAGCCCGGTCAGACCGTTCATGCCCGGCATGTTGAGGTCGAGCAGGACGAGGTCCGGCTCCCCCTTGCCGCCGTGCATGGAGTCGAGGATGGAGATGGTTTCGTCCAGGCAACCGGCCTCGTGGATCTCCTGCGCCTGGCAGGAATAGAGGACGGCGCTGCGCAGGGCGTCGCGCACCAGCGGATGATCGTCCGCAATCAGAATTCGGCTCATGGCGTGGTTCCCACGCTCATCGTTTCGGGGCGTTTCCGGGTCCGATCATGCCGGACTGTTCAAGAATGCGCAAGGACGGGAACGGGTATTCCCCAAAACAGCCGATCGTAGGCAATTCCGTTTTAAATCCATGCCCAAATCCTCTTGCAAGCGGTTCGCAAGAAAAGACGGCCCGAAGTTTTCGGGCCGCCCTTTCCTGGTCCGGTCACGGCACGGGGTTTCCCCCTCAGGCCTTCGGCAGCTTGAAGACCCAGAGCGAGCCGCCCTGGTTGATGTCCTTGACCAGCTTGGCGACGTCGCCGCCCCACAGTGGCACCGCACCACCCCAGCCGGAGACCACGGCCACATACTGCTCGCCGTCCTGTTCCCAGGTGACCGGGGAGCCGACGACGCCGGAGCCGGTGTTGAACTTCCAGACCTCCTTGCCGGACTTCGCGTCGAAGGCCTTCAGGTAGCCTTCCGGCGTGCCGGTGAAGACGAGGTTGCCGCCGGTGGTCAGCACGCCGCCCCACAGCGGCGCCGGGTTCTTGTATTCCCAGACGATCTTGCCGGTCTTCGGGTCGATGGCGCGCAGCGCGCCGATGTAGTCATCATACAGCGGCTTGATGGTGAAGCCGGCGCCCAGATAGGCGGCACCCTTCTTGTAGGTGATCGGCTCGTTCCAGATGTCCATGCCCCACTCGTTGGCCGGGACGTAGAACAGCTCGGTCGCCGGGCTGTAGGCCATCGGCATCCAGTTCTTGGCGCCGAGGAAGGCCGGGGCGGCGAAGACCGACGTGCCCTTCTCCGCGCCGACCGGGGTACCCGGACGGTTGTCGTCGTTGTAGACCGGCCGCCCGGTCTTCACGTCGATCTCCTTGGCCCAGGTGATCTTGGTGACGAAGGGCGAGGCGCTCAGCAGCTTCCCGTTGGTGCGGTCGAGCACGTAGAAGAAGCCGTTGCGGTCGGCCTTGGCGCCGGCCTTGATGGTCTGGCCGTCCTTCTTCAGGTCGAAGGACACCAGTTCGTTCACGCCGTCGAAGTCCCAGCCGTCGTGCGGCGTGGTCTGGTAGTGCCACTTGATGTCGCCGTTGGCCGGGTCGATGGCCAGCGTCGAGGAGGTGTAGAGGTTGTCGCCCGGACGCAGGTGCGAATTCCAGGGCGCCGGGTTGCCGGTGCCGAAGAACAGCGTCTTGGTCTCCGGATCGTAGGTGCCGCCCAGCCAAGTGGCGCCGCCGCCGGTCTTGTAGAGATCGCCCGACCAGCTGGCGTTCATCACGCCGGTCATGGTCGAGTCCTTGCCATTGAGGGTGCCCATATTGCCCTCGATGGTCGGGCGCTGCCAGACCAGCTCGCCCGTCTCGGCGTCGCGCGCCTCGACCATGCCGATGATGCCGAACTCGCCGCCGGAATTGCCGGTGATGACCTTGCCGTCGACGATCAGCGGGGCAGCGGTCGCCGAATAGCCGGCCTTGTAGTCCTCGATCTTCTTCGACCAGACGACCTTGCCGGTGTCCTTGTTCAGCGCGACCAGACGGGCGTCCAGCGTCGCGAAGTAGATCTTGTCCTTGTAGAGCGCGGCGCCGCGGTTCACGACGTCGCAGCAGGGCATGATGCCTTCCGGCAGGCGGTGGTCGTACTGCCACTTCTTCTGCCCGGTCTTCACGTCCACGGCGTAGAGGCGCGAGTAGGAGCCGGTGACATAGATCGTGCCGTCATGGATGAGCGGCTGCGACTCCTGCCCGCGCTGCTTCTCGCCACCGAAGGAGAAGGACCACACCGGCACCAGCCCTTTGACGGTGTCCGGGTTCAGCTTGTCGAGCGGGCTGAAGCGTTGCGCCTGAGGACCCATGCCGTAGGTCAGGACGTCGCCCGTCGACTTGGCGTCGTTCAGCAGGTCGTCGTTGCCCGGCCCGTCGGCGGCCAGCGCTGGGCCGCTCAGGCCAAGGCCGGCGGCCATGGCGCTCGCAAGAAGGCAGGTGCGGAAGAGACGCTTCATGGTGCGGATACCTCCCAGGGGAATGGACAGCCGGAGTCGCGGGCAGAGATCGTGCGTAGACAAACGATCATGCGCAGACGAATTGGCGGAATCCGTCGGCCTCGTCCGCCCGTCCTCGGCTTCTTTTCGGAACAATCAGGGGTTCTGCGGAGGAGCAACGCGGCATCGCGAGGCCCCTATCCTTCTGACAATAAAGCAGTTTACCGGCGCCCCGGATGGGGTCCATTGGCAAATAGTCGAATGGGCGGAGCGTTCTGCTGGACGACGGAAACCGTTTCATTGCGAACGGCGTCAATTCACCCGCGGCAGCACGGCCTTCTCGATCCCCGGCCAGAGGTGGGAGACGGAGCGCCGGTACTCCTCGCGCAGCACGCCCATTCCGGCGAAGCGCTCGGGGATCGGCGCGTCGAGCAACTCGGCCATGTCGGCCCCCGCCTCAGCCCGCTCGCGCAGGGTGCGGTCCAGCCAGCTCAGCCAGTCGCGGGTCTGGGCAATGGCGGCCTTGTCGGAGCCGATGCGCCCGTGGTTGGGCACCAGGACCGTCACCTCCAGGGCATCCAGCGCGTCCAGCGCCGCCAGCCACTTTCCGATGTCGGCGTGGGGCGTCGTCGGCGTCCGGTCGGAGAAGACGACTCCACCGGCGAACAGAACGCCCGTCGTCTCGTCCAGGATGGCGAGGTCGGCGGCGGTGTGGCCCTCCAGCGGGATCAGCCGCAGCCGGTGCGCACCGAAGACGACGGTGGAGCCGTAGACCGTCTCGGTCGGGACCAGCGGCTCGGTGCCGCGCATCCAGTCGCCGACGAGGCGGTACATGTTCTCGGTCATCCCCGGACCCTCGGTCTTGATGCCCTCGATGGTGCCGGGGAGTGCGGCGATGGGCACGTCGGCGAAGGCACGGTTGCCCAGCCAGTAGTCGGGATGCAGGTTGCTGATGAAGACCTTGCGGATCGGCTTGTCGGTGACCGTGGCGATGGCCGCACGCATCTCCTCGCCGAAGCGGCGCGACGGGCCGGTCTGGATCACGATCACCCCGGCGTCGGTCACGATGAAGCCGGGGTTGAGGATGTTGCCGCCGTTGATTCGGGTGAAATGCTCCCGCGTTCCCTCGAAGACCCAGGTGTCCGGCGCGATGGCGACGGGCTTCAAATTATAGGTCAGCGGGCCGGCGGCCCAGCCTGGCGCGGCGGAGACGACCAGCAGGAGAAGGGCGACCAGCGCTCTCATGGCAGCGCTCCTTGGACCCAGGGCAGCGGGATGGCCGCCTTGACCTCGCCGCCCTGGTTGTCGCGGCCGTCGAGCGTCAGGCTGCGCGCGCCCGCTGCGGGCTGCACCTCAAGCGTGAAGCCGGGGTTCTCGGACAGCGGCTCCGCCGTCTGCAGCCGGGCCAGCGCCCGCCCGTCGGCGTCGCGCAGGGTCAGCGCCTCGATGAAATAGGCGGGGATGCCGGCGACCAGACCGGTGTCCATGGGGTGGCGGACGAGGAAGCGGACGCGCGTCGCCTTGTCTTCCCCGGTCGGTGCCCAGGCGCGGCCCTGCACCTCCCCCACATGGTCGGCCCAGTCGGCGGCGGCGTAGGTCGCGGGCGGCGCGGTGCAGCCGCCGCCCGCCGCGTCGAGCAGCTTGCCGCCGATGTGCCAGACGCCGTCCGGCGTGCGGGCGGCGGCGCGCAGCGGTGTCGCCTGCTGCACCTTGAAGCGCGTGGCGATCACCGGCTTCGCCGCCAGCGGCTGGAAGCGCAGGATGACCGGGAAGGGGTTGAGGTCGGCGAACAGCACCATCTCCTCGACCGCGCCCAGCGCCGTGGCGTCGGCCATCACCGGGACGGCGGCGGCGTTCTCGGCGTTGTCGGGGGCGGTGACGGTCACGCGGTCGTCGAATTGCACGGGAGCGGTGCCGAACAGCTCCGGCCGCAGCACGTCCCACATGACGGAGGCGAGCGGGTCGGCGGGGTCCGGCGGGCCGGCGTAAACCGGGCTGGAGAGCGCGGCCAGGAGCGCCGCGGCGGCGAGATGGCGGTTCATGGCGGTTTTCCCCCCTCCCTTGCGTCGTTGTTCTTGTGTGGGCGCTTGCCCCCTCCCTGACCCTCTCCCGCCTTTGACGAGGGAGGGGATTTGGGCAAAGGCGGCGGCAGTCCCCTCTCCCGCGAAAGCGGGGGAGGGTTAGGGAAGGGGGCCGCAGCCGCATCACTCCACCGGAATCGCGTTGTGCGTCACCCCATGTTTCCGGAAGATCTCCGGCAGCGTCCCGTCCTCCAGCATCGCGGTCACCGCGTCGCCCACCGCGTAGGCGAGGTCGCGGGAGTTCTCCTTCACCGCCATGCCGATGTCCCAGTTCGACGCCATCATGCCAGGGAAGGTCACCGGGGTGATCGGGAAGCCGGCGGCGCGGTCGCCCAGCGCGGCCTCCACCTGGCTCTGCGTCGCGACGACGGCGGCGACGTCGCCCTTGACCAGGGCCTCGACCGCCTCGGGGATCGTCATGTAATGGACCAGCCGCTCGCGCAGCCGTCCGCCGAAGGCTCCCAGCAGGTAGAAGTCGGGGATGCTGTCGATCTCCACCCCGATCGGCTCGTCGGGCAGGGAGGCGAGCATCGGCTGGGTCATGCGCATCGGGTTGCGGGCCAGCGCGAAGCCCTCCCGCTGGTAGGGGCCGAACAGCACGGCCTCCGGGTTGCGCAGCCCGAACTCCTTCTGGTAGGGCACATGCATCATCACGTCGGCCACGCCGCCCCCGACGACCGGGCCGCGCCACACCGCGTTGCGCAGGTCGTCCGACACGGCCTCCCCGGCGGTCAGCTCCATGAACTCGACGCCGACGCCCAGCCGCCCGGCGATGGCGCGGGCAATGTCCACATCCACCCCGACCAGGGCGCCGCCCTTGCGGTGGGAGAAGGGCGGGTTGTCGCGGTAGACCGCGACCATCAGCCGCCCGGCGGCCATCACGTCGTCCAACGGGCGCGCGCCGGCGCGCCGGGGGAGGACCCCGGCGGCCAGCGCGGCGGCGGCGAAGGACAGCAGGTGGCGCCGCGTCGGAAGCGCCCTCATTCCAGGCGTCATCATTCCTCGTGCACCGTCTCCAGCCACGACCGGATCGCCCACAGCGCCTCCTGGCCCAGCGCCTCGCCGAAGCGCGGCATGTAGGTGACGCCGTTGCGGATCGAGCCGTTGGTCACCCGCTCCTTGAACCACTCGTCCCCGGCGTCGCCCTTCTCCAGGTAGCGCAGGTCCGGGGCGATGCCGCCCGACACCGCGCCCAGCCCGTGGCAGCGGGCGCAGTTCTGGTTGAAGGCGGAGGCGCCGATCTCGATCGCCCGCGGATTGCCGCGGTAGGGGTTCGCGTCGCGCCAGTCCTCGCCCAGCTTGTCGAGGCCGGTGGTGTCCACGGCCTGGGGGGTCACGTCGCCATGGGCGAAGGCCGTGGTGGGGACAACCGTGGAGATGACGGCGGCCGCGCCGGTCAGGAAACCGGCCATCGCGAGCCGGAGAAGCCGTGCGTTCATAAGGGGCGTCCTCATTCAGAGAAGATGCGAAGGGAGCGTTGTCCGTTGCCCCGGAGCATAGCGGGCGGTCCGCGACGCCAATAATTGGACTTTGGTAGCAACCGTGCGCGACGCCCGCCGCGATCGGATCGAAACGCCATTTTCCGCCCGCGCAATCGTACCAAAGTTGCATTCCGGGACGCCGCCCAGCGGGGATACCCTGGTCTCCCGAAACCAGGCGAGTGCAAACCCGCGATGCGTTTCAGCCTTTGGTTACCCTCCTTGATGCAGATCGCCTTGCTGGCCGGCGGGCTGTGCGCCTCGCCGGCCGCCTTTTCGCAGGAGGCGGCGCCCGCTGACGTCTCGACCATCCGCATCGCCTACCTGACGCAGGAGGTCGAGCATCCCCCCGCCCTGTCCAACCTCGACGAACCGCCCGCCGACGAAGGGTTGGCCGGCGCCAACCTCGCCGTGGCCGACAACAACAGCACGGGCCGCTTCCTCAAGCAGCGCTTCGACCTGGAGGCGGTGACCGTCCCCATCGATGGCGACCCGGCGCAGGCGCTGCGCGACCTCGCCGCCGCCGGACACCGCATCGTCGTGCTGGACCTGCCCGGCGAGACGCCCGGCGCGCTGGCCCGTCTGCCCGAGGCGGCGAACCTGCTGCTGTTCAACGCCGGCTCGACCGACGACAGCCTGCGCAACGCGCTGTGCGCGCCCAACCTGCTGCACACGGCCCCCGACCGCGCCATGCTGGCCGACGCGCTGGCCCAGTATCTGGCAGTCAAGCGCTGGACGAAATGGCTGCTGATCGTCGGCACCCGGCCCGAGGACCGGCTCTACGCCGCCGCCGTCAAGCGGGCCGCCAAGCGCTTCGGCGCCGAGGTGGTCGAGGAGAAGACCTGGAGCGAGGACCACGACGCCCGCCGCACCGCCCAGGCCGAAATGCCGGTCTTCACCCAGGGCAAGCGCCACGACGTGGTGATCGTCGCCGACGAGATCGGCGACTTCGGCGACTACGTGCTGTACCGCACCTGGGAGCCGCGCCCGGTCGCCGGCACGCAGGGCCTCGTCCCCACCAACTGGCACCGCGCCCACGAAGCCTGGGGAGCGGCGCAGCTCCAGTCGCGCTTCAAGGCCGCCGCCCAGCGCGTCATGTCGCCCCGCGACCACGCCGTCTGGGCGGCCATCCGCGCGGTGGGCGAGGCGGCGACCCGCACCCGCTCCACCGATCCCACAGTGCTGGCCGCCTACATCCGCGGGCCGGATTTCACGCTGGCCGCCTTCAAGGGCGTACCGCTGTCCTTCCGAAGCTGGGACGGGCAGTTGCGCCAGCCCGTGCTTCTCGCTGCCGACCGCTCGCTGGTGTCCGTCTCGCCGCAGGACGGCTTCCTGCACCCAAGAACCGAACTCGACACGCTGGGCCACGACCAGCCTGAAACGGGCTGCCGTCGCTGATGGGCCGCCGCTGATATTTCCCAATCATTTCCGCCAAGAGGACGCCGCCCCGATGACCACCGCCCGCTCCCTTCTCCTCGCCGCGCTGCTGGCCGGCTGCGCCGTTCCTGCCTTGGCGGAGACCGTCTATGTCTCGAACGAGAAGGACAACACCCTGTCCATCATCGACGGCGCGACCCTGACGGTGACGGAGACGGTGAAGGTCGGGCGGCGCCCCCGCGGCATCACGCTGAGCGCGGACGGCAAGCATCTCTACATCTGCGCCAGCGACGACGACACGGTGCAGGTGATGGACCTCGCGACCAAGAAGATCCTGCACAACCTGCCCTCGGGCGAGGACCCGGAGCTGTTCGCCCTGCACCCCGACGGCAAGCACCTGTTCATCGCCAACGAGGAGAGCAACGTCGTCACCATCGTCGACGTGCCCAGCCGCAAGGTCGCCTATCAGGTGGATGTCGGGGTGGAGCCGGAAGGCATGGCGGTCAGCCCCGACGGCAAATGGGCGGTGAACACGTCGGAGACGACGAACATGGTCCATTGGATCGACACCGAGAAGCGCGCTGTCGTCGACAACACGCTGGTCGACGCCCGCCCGCGCTACGCCCAGTTCAGCAAGGACGGCAGCCGCCTGTGGGTGTCGGCGGAGATCGGCGGCACCCTGTCGGTGATCGACACGGCCAGCCGCAAGGTGGCGCAGACCATCCGCTTCAAGATCAAGGGCGTGCCCCAGGACCGCATCCAGCCCGTGGGCATCAAGCTGACCGACGACGGGCGCTACGCCTTCGTGGCGCTCGGCCCGGCCAACCATGTGGCGGTGGTGGACGCCCAGACCTTCGCGGTGAAGGAGTATCTGCTGGTCGGCCGCCGCGTCTGGCAGCTCGACCTGTCGCCCGACCAGAAGCGGCTCTACGCCACCAACGGCGTGTCGGGCGACGTGTCGGTAATCGACGTGGACAGCCTGAAGGTCGTCAAGTCGATCAAGGTCGGCCGCTACCCCTGGGGCGTCGCGGTGAAGGGCTGAGCGGTCGAAGGGGTAAGGGCATGGCGGAACCGGCGCTGTCGATCGAAGGGCTGAGCTACGCCTACGGGCGCGGAACCTTCGCGCTGAAGGACGTGTCGCTGGCGGTCGGGGCGGGGTCCTTCACCGCCCTGCTCGGCCCCAACGGGGCGGGCAAGACGACGCTGTTCGCCCTGGTCACCCGCTTGTTCGAATCGCCGGGCGGCACCATCCGCATCGGCGGCATCGACCTGCGGCGGGAGCCGGCCCGGGCGCTCGGCCGCATGGGGGTGGTGTTCCAGCAGCCCACGCTCGACCTCGACCTGACGGTGCGGCAGAACCTGCTCTATTTCGCCGCCCTGCACGGCATCCCCCGCCGCACCGCCGAGGCCCGCGCGCGGGAGTCGCTGGAGCGGCTGGGCATGGCGGAGCGCATCGGCGAGACGGTGCGGGCGCTGAACGGCGGCCACCGCCGTCGGGTGGAGTTGGCCCGCGCCCTGCTGCACGAGCCGGCCCTGCTGGTGCTGGACGAGCCGACCGTCGGGCTGGACGTCCCGGCGCGGCGCGCCATCGTCGAGCATGTCCACGCGCTGTGCCGGGAGCACGGCATCGCCGTGCTCTGGGCCACCCACCTGATCGACGAGATCGGCGAGGGCGACCGCGTGGTGGTGATCCACCGGGGGCAGGTCCGCGCCGCCGGGCCGGTGACGGAGGTGAACCGGGCGACCGGGGCAGACACGCTGACCGAGAGCTTCACCCGGCTGACCGCGAAGGAGGCGGCGTGACCGCTTTTGCCCATTACGCGCGCGCTCTCGGCGGGATCGTCGGGCGCGAGGTGCTGCGCTTCGTCCACCAGCGGGAGCGCTTCCTGTCGGCCCTGGTCCGCCCGCTGCTCTGGCTGTTCGTCTTCGCGGCGGGCTTCCGCGCGGCGCTGGGCATCGCCATCACCCCGCCCTACGAGACCTACATCCCCTACGAGGTCTACATCGTCCCCGGCCTCGCCGGGATGGTTCAGCTGTTCAACGGGATGCAAAGCTCGCTGTCGATGGTCTACGACCGCGAGATGGGCAGCATGCGGATGCTGCTGGTCAGCCCCCTGCCCCGCTGGTTCCTGCTGACGGCGAAGCTGCTGGCCGGGACGGCGGTGTCGATCCTCCAGGTCTACGCCTTCCTCGCCGTCGCCTGGGTCTACGGGGTGCAGGCGCCGCCGCTCGGCTATCTCACGGTGCTGCCGGCGCTGGTGGTCAGCGGGCTGATGCTGGGGGCGCTGGGGATGCTGCTGTCCTCGGCCATCCGCCAATTGGAGAACTTCGCGGGCGTGATGAACTTCGTCATCTTCCCGACCTTCTTCCTGTCCACCGCGCTCTACCCGCTGTGGAAGATGCAGGAGGCCGGGGAGCTTCTGCACTTCCTGTGCACCGTCAACCCGTTCAGCCAGGCGGTCGAGCTGATCCGCTTCGCGCTGTATCTGGACGTGAACCTGCCGGCGCTGGGCTGGACGGCGCTGGCGCTGGCCCTGTTCCTGGGCGGCGCGGTCTACGGCTACAACCCGGCGCAGGGCTTCCTGGCGCGCAAGACCGGCGGGGAGTAGGAAGAGCCCCCCCTCACAGAAGGCTGCCGAACCCGTTGGTGATCGGGTAGCGGCGCTCGCGGCCGAACGGACGCCGGGTGATCTTCGGGCCGGGAGGCGCCTGACGGCGCTTGTACTCGGCCGCATGCAGCATGCCCCAGACCGCGTTGACCACCTCCGGCGCGTGACCGCGGGCGATGATGTCCGCGACGCCCAGGTCCTCCTCGATCAGGCAGCGCAGGATGTCGTCCAGCGCCTCGTAAGGCGGCAGCGTGTCCTGGTCGGTCTGGCCGGGGCTCAGCTCGGCGGTCGGGGCCTTGACCAGCACCCGCTCCGGCACGACGCGGCCCGCCGGGCCGAGCGCGCCCTCCGGCATCTGCGCGTTGCGCCAGCGCGCCAGCGCGTAGACCGTGGTCTTGTAGACGTCCTTCAGGACGGCGAAGCCGCCGCACAGATCGCCGTAGAGCGTGGCGTAGCCGACCGACATCTCCGACTTGTTGCCGGTGGACAGCACCATCGGGCCGAACTTGTTCGACAGCGTCATCAGCGTGACGCCGCGGGCCCGCGCCTGGATGTTCTCCTCGGTCACGTCCGGGTCGCGCCCGGCGAAGGCCGGCCGCAGCATGCGCTCGAACGCCTCCATCGCCGGCAGGATGGAAACGGTGTCGAGCCGGCAACCCAGCAGCTCCGCCGACTCCGCGGCGTCCTCCTGGCTCTCCGGCGCGGTGTGGGGCGACGGCATCATCACCCCATGCACCCGCCCGGCGCCCAGCGCGTCCACCGCGATGGCCGCCGCCAGCGCCGAGTCGATGCCGCCCGACAGGCCGAGGATCACGCCGGGGAAACGGTTCTTGGCCACATAGTCGCGCAAGGCCAGCACCAGCGCCGCGTAGACCGATTCCAGCTCGTCGGGCGGGGCGACGCACTCCGTGTCGGCGCAGCTCCACACATCGTCCTCGCCGCGTTCCCAGCGGGTGACCAGCAGATGCTCGGCGAAGGCGGGGGCCTGCGCGACCAGCCGGCAATCGGCGCCCAGCGCGAAGCTGGCGCCGTCGAAGACCAGCTCGTCCTGCCCGCCCACCTGATTCACGTAGAGCAGCGGCAGGCCGGACTCGGTGACCCGCCGGACGGCCAGCTGCACGCGCTGGTCGTGCTTGCCCAGCTCGAACGGGCTGCCGTTGGGGACCACCAGGATCTCCGCCCCGCTCTCCGCCAGAGTCTCGATCACATCGGCGGACCACATGTCCTCGCAGATCGGAACGCCCAGCCGCAGGCCGCGGACGTTGATCGGGCCGGGCAACGGGCCGGGGGCGAAGAGGCGCTTCTCGTCGAAGACGCCGTAGTTCGGCAAGTCCACCTTGAAGCGGGTCGCCGCGATCCGCCCGCCGTCGAGCAGCAGGGCGGCGTTGTGGCGTTTGTCGCCGTCGCGCCAGGGCGCGCCGACCAGCAAAGCCGGGCCGCCGTCCGCCGTCTCGGCGGCGAGTTCACGCACCGCCCGCTCCACCACGTCCAGGAAGAAGGGCTTCAGCACCAGATCTTCCGGCGGGTAACCGGTCACCGCCAGTTCCGGGCAGACCATCAGGTCGGCGCCGCGCGCGGCGGCCTCCGCCCGCGCGTTGCGGATGCGGTCGATGTTGGCGGTGATGGCGCCGACGGTCGGGTTGATCTGGGCCAGCGCAATGGAAAAACGGTCGGTCATGGCGGCGTCGTCCGGTGAAGCAGCGGATCGGCGACACCGTAACAGCCGGAGGCCGGGTGCGGAAGCGGCGCACGGCCGCAGCGGAACCGCGCCACCGCACGCTGTGTTGCCGGAAGGACAGGACGCCAACGGAAGGAGATCCGGTCATGCAACAGTCCGGGCAGGGTTCCGGTGCCACGACCTCCGTCTGGATGGACCGCGGCGGGGCGGCGATGCCCGCCGGGACGGTCGCCCCCACCGCCGCGGGGCTGGGCGCCCTGCAACCCGATGTGATCGTCGTCGGGGCGGGCATCGCCGGGGTGACGACGGCCTATCTGCTCCAGCGCTCCGGCAAGTCGGTGCTGCTGCTGGACGACGGGCCGCCGGGCGGCGGCGAGACCGGGCGCACCACGGCGCATCTTTCCAACGTCATCGACGATCGCTTCACCGAGATCGAACGGCTGCACAGCGAATCCGGCGCCCGCATGGCGGCGGACAGCCACGGCGCCGCCATCGACACCATCGAGCGGATCGCCCGCGAGGAGAACATCGACTGCGGCTTCGCCCGGCTCGACGGCTACCTGATGCTGGCGCCGGGGCAGGACTCCGCCGGGCTGGAGCGCGAGCGCGACGCCGCCCGCCGCGCCGGGCTGGACGATGTCGAGCGGCTGGACGCCCCGCCGATCCGGCATCCCGGCCCCTGCCTGCGCTTCCCCCGGCAGGCGCGCGTCCACGCGCTGGATTATCTGGCCGGGCTGGCCCGCGCCTTCCTGGCGCGCGGCGGCGCGCTGTCCACCGGGGCCCATGTCTCCATGATCCGGCAGGAGGGGGAGCGCGTGCGCGTCGAGGCCGGTCCGGACCATGCGCTGGTCGAGGCCGACGCGGTGGTCGTCGCCACCAACTCCCCGATCAGCGACCGCTTCGCCATCCATTCCAAGCAGGCGCCCTACCGCACCTACGCGATTTCCGTCCGCGTGCCGAAGGGCAGCGTGCCCGACGCCCTGTATTGGGACACGCTCGACACCTATCACTATGCGCGGCTCCAGCCGGAGGCCGACCACGACCGGCTGATCGTCGGCGGCGAGGACCACAAGACCGGCGAGGCCCGCGACATGGCCGAGCGCTGGGCCGCGCTGGAGGCCTGGACGCGTGCGCATTTCCCCCAGGCCGGGGCGGTCGAGCACCGCTGGTCCGGGCAGGTGATGGAGCCCTTCGACGGGCTGGCCTTCATCGGCCCGGACCCGGCCTATGGCGGGCGGGTCTTCGTCGCGACCGGCGACAGCGGCATGGGCATGACCCACGGCACGATCGCCGGGCTGGTCCTGTGCGAGCTGATCCATGGAAGCGGCAGCCCATGGGCCGCGCTGTACGATCCCGGCCGCAAGATGACCAACAAGCTCGGCACCTATCTGCGGGAGAACCTGGACGTGGCCCGCCACTTCCTGACCTACGTCCAGGGGCCGGAGCTGGAGGGGGAGGACCGCATCCAACCCGGCCAGGGCGCGGTTCTGAAATCGGGGGTCTGGCCCGTCGCCGTCTTCCGCGACGAGGCGGGGACGCTGCACCGCCGCTCGGCCATCTGCCCCCATCTGAAATGCGTGGTGCGCTGGAATCCCGGCGAGCGGAGCTGGGACTGCCCCTGCCACGGCTCCCGCTTCGCGGTGGACGGGACGGTTCTGAACGGTCCCGCCACCCAGCCCCTCGCGCCCATGGAGGACTCCGCAAGCAAAAACTGATAAAATCCTTCGAAACCGAAGAGTTTCGACCGGGCGTTGCAGGAGCCCTGCGACGAATTAACCTGTGGTAAAGGACTCCGGTACGATCATACCCTTACGGCGAAACGATCACGCGCGGGAGGCGGCGATGTATTACTCGGAAATGTCCGGACCGACAGGGACGACCAGTACGGTCCTGCAACAGGCGAACAACGCCAAGAAGGCAACCGAGAGCAAGGCCGCGGACGGCGCCAAGGCCGCCGCCACCACCGCCGACGCCGCGACGCCCGCGAAGAGCGCCAGCCCGGCCTACACGATCAGCCAGTCGATGGAGAACCTGCTCGACAACCTGTCGGGCAAGAAGCCGGCGGCGGGGGCCGACGGCGCCAACGCCGGTGCGGCGGGCGACGCGGCCGCCGGCGGCAAGACCGGCGCCCAGGCGATGGCCGACCGGGCCAAGCAGGCCGAGCAGATCATGCAGAAGGCGCTGGAGCAGTCCAAGGGTCTCTCCGGCCTGTTCGAGAAGGCCATCGACAACATGGCCGGCGACCTCGGCAGCCTGCTCGGCGGGCTCGGCATGTCGGACGACGACGTGAAGGGCGCCGTCGGCGATTTCGGCAGCGCCATGAAGGACAAGCTGAAGTCCATGGATTTCAGCCAGATGGGCATGAGCATGGAGGAAGCCCGGTCCCAGTGGTCGATCGAGTCCCGGGGCATGGAACTGACCATCCAGGACGGCGACAAGTCGGTCCGCATCTCCTTCGCCAAGTCCACCCTGGACTTCACCCGCGAGGACCTCGGGCTGGCCGCCACGCTGAACGCGGACGGCTCGGGCAGCGCCATGTTCTCCGCCGCCACCACCAAGGTGTCCGGCAAGGCCACCGGCATGATCGTCCGCGCCAACGGCTTCAGCGACGATGAGATCAAGGGCGTCCTGGAGAAGTTGAACGGCATGGCCGCGAAGGGCGGGATGAACGGCCTCGGCGCCCTGACGCCGACCAAGAGCGCCGACGGCGTGATGCACCTGAACCTGGACCTGTCACAGCCCATCGCCGGCCTGACGGATGGCGGCGGCAGCGCGGCCAAGGGCGCCGCCGCCGCGGACACGGCCCAGAAGGTCGACATCAAGGCGTGAGGAGGGGCGGGCCGTTCTCCCCGAAAGGGCGCCCGCGAAAGGGGTGCGATCTGTGATAACGGGGGCCGGCGCTTGCCGTCGAGCCGGCTCCCTGTATAGAAGCGGCTTTTGCTGTTTCGGAGATTCGCTTCCCCATGACCGACCGCCCCACGACCGACCGCAACGCCGTGCTGGCCGCGAACCGGGCTTTCTATCAGGCCTTCACCGGGCGTGACTTTCCCGCCATGGACCGGCTGTGGGCCTCCCGCCTGCCCGTGTCCTGCATTCATCCCGGCTGGACCATCCTGTTCGGCCGGGAGGCGGTGGTGTCGAGTTGGCAGGACGTGCTGCGCGCCCCCCGCGGCCCGGCGGTGCAGTCCCGCAACGAGCGCGTCAGCCTGTACGGCGACACCGCGGTCGTCCTCTGCGAGGAGATGGTGGGAGACACCGTCCTGGCCGCGACCAACCTGTTCGCGCGCGAGGACGGCGAATGGCGGCTGGCCCACCACCAGGCCGGACCGGTCGCCGAGCCGGCCTCGCAGATCCTGACGCCGCCCGACCGTCCCCCGCACGGCGGCCTGCTGCACTGACCGCGGCCCGCAATCCGTGTCAGCGGCGCTCCGCCGCCCTTTCCAGCTGCCAGATCAGGTCGCCCACCACCCGGTCGGCGGTGACTCGCTCGGGATCGCTGTTGGTCAACGCCACCGCGGCCCAGCGATGGGCGCGTGAAAAGGCGATGTAGGCGTTGAAGCCGCCGGTGGACCCGGAATGCCAGAGGATCGGCGTTCCATCCGCCGCCCAGGCGACGAACCAGCCGAGCGCCATCGCCCCCTGCCCCAGCGCGCCCGGATCGCGCAACGCCCGCCCGTCCACCTGCACCGACTGGGCGAGCGCCAGCGTCGCGGCGGTCTCGCCGTCGCAGGCGGCCTTCCCCAGGCCGCTGCAGTCGCCCATGTTGGCGCGCAGCCAGCGCAGCAGGTCGTCGGCGGTCGAGTAGAGCCCGAAGGAGGGCTGCATGGCCGGCGCCTCCCAATCGGGAACCACCTGCCCGCGGGCGTGGCCCACCGCCTTGCGGGCGCGTTGCCCGGCCGTGGGCGCCAGGGTGGTGTCGGTCATGCCGAAGCGGTCGGTGACCACCCGCTTCAGCAACGTCTCGTAGGGAATGCCGGAGGCGGTGGACAGCGCCTCGCCCAGCACCGCCATGCCGACGTTGGAGTAGCGGAAGCGCGTGCCCGGCGGCACCGTCAGGCTGAAACCGGACAGCCACGCCCCCACCTCCTCCCGCGTCAGCGGCTTGTAGGGGTTGCGCGGGTCCTCCAGCCGGCTCCACGAGAAGCGCGGGGTCTCCGGCACGTTGGGCAGCCCTGCGGTGTGGGTGGCGAGGTCGAGCAGGCGGATCGGCGTGCCGTCAAAGTCCGGGGCATGGACCGGCTTGGGCAGATGGCGGGCCAGCGGGTCGGTCGGGGCGACACGTCCGGCGCGGATCAGCTCCGCCAGGATGGTGCCGGTAAAGGGCTTGGTCAGCGAGGCGATCTGGAACAGGGTGCGGCCGT
This sequence comes from Azospirillum brasilense, assembly GCF_007827815.1. GTDB lineage: Bacteria > Pseudomonadota > Alphaproteobacteria > Azospirillales > Azospirillaceae > Azospirillum > Azospirillum brasilense_C. The sequence goes on along the minus strand of NZ_VITH01000002.1, from coordinate 351,461 downwards.
CCGGCGGACCGCCGTCGGGCCGCCCGCTGTCGCCGCGCCCGACGACGAGGCTGCGCCCGTCGCGGATCACCCCGACGACGATGCTGCCCGCCCCCGCCTCCTCGAGACGGCGATCGGCCAACGCCGTCACCGCCTCGCGAAGACGGTCCGGGGGCACCGCGTCCGCCGGGGCCGGCGCCGTCGCCCAGACGGTGAGCGCAAGAAACGACACGACACCGAGCACCGGCCCCCGCATCCCCACCCTCCGTCATCGGCGCGCGGAATGGGCGCGCTGAAGGAAGAGTGGGACGTGCTCGCGCCCGCCGGTACGCCCGCGGACGGACATCACGCCAACGGAGCAGGCCATGCCGGGCGGGTTAGACCGGTGAGGTCCAGCCCACCCGGCCGAAATTTACCTGGCCACTTTCGTCTCGGCCAATTTCTACTCGGCCAATTTCTACTCGGTGGGAATTTCCGCCAGCGGCGGGCGGCGGTCCTTGACGATGGTCAGCGGCACGTCGTCGGCGGCGATCTCGATGATCGGCTGGCCGCCCAGCAGGCTGGGGCACTGCTTGACCTGGGTGAAGGCCATGAAGAAATCGGCCTTGCGCCAATCCAGGCCGGTGCCGTTGACCAGCTTCAGCCAGGGCGGCAGCTCGAAGCGGACGGCCAGGGTGTTGCCGCAGACCGACAGGGTGTACTGGCGCGGCGGCGCCTTGCCACCGTTCTCGCGCTCGACCAGGGCGACCAGCTCGGCCAGCGCCTCGTGCTGGGAGTTGCCCCAGTAGTCCAGCTCGAACCGGCCCTCGGCGCCCTTCAGCCCGCCGGCGAACTGGTTGTAATAGACGTACTGGTTCGGGTGCATGGCGCCGAGCTGCCACGCGTACAGCACGGCCACCGCGATGGCCGCCGCCCCGTACGCCTGCCCTGTACGCCGGCCCAACGCCTCGGCCCCGCTCCACAGCCGGTCGAAGGCGATGCCGGCCAGCACCGCCATCGGCGGCGCCACGAACAGGAAATGGCGGATGCCGTTGTAGACGGACGGCCGCATCAGCATGAACAGGAGCACCGGCAGGAAGGCCGCCAGCGCCAGCGGCACCCAGCGCACCGCGCCGAAGGCGCCGTCCACGCTGCGCCAGCCGCCGCGCACCACCCACAGGGCGGCCAGCGCCACCGCGGCCAGGGTGCCGAGCAGCACCGCCTCCGGCAGCTTCACCCCCAGATAGACCGGCAGATAGAGCGCCGGCGGGGCGGCGGAGCTGACCATCTGCCCCATGAACAGTGTCTGGATGTCGATGGGAAAGTGCGAGACGACGCGCAGCGCCTCCAGCGGGTTCAGCGGCTTCTGCACCGCCCAGGGCCAGAACAGGGCCATCACCGCGTAGGCCAGCGGAATGGCCGGCAGCAGCGGCGGCACCGCCCGCCGGACGACGCCCAGCGCCGGCCGCAGCCCGCCCTGCCACGCCACCAGCACCACATAGAGCGCCAGCGCCACCGCGAGGTAGAAGCCGGCCAGCACCCCGCCCACCCGGATCGCCAGGGTCAGGCCCAGCGCCAGCCCGAACTTCAGCACGGCGCTTTGGCGCGGGGACGGCATCTGGCCGATGATGCGGGTGGCGAAATAGAGCGTCCACACCATGCCCGCGGCGAAGGGCACGTCCTTGGTGTTGTTGAACATGGCGCCGTAATAGACGCCGGACAGCGCCAGCAGCGCCGCCGCCAGGAAGCCCGCCCGCGGCCCGGCCAGCAGCCGGGCGTAGCGCCAGCAGCCGGCGATGCCCACCACCCCGACCAGCGCGCAGAGCAGATGACGCGTCTCGTACTCCTCGAACGGCGAGATCGGGACCACCAGCGCGGTCACCAGATCGAACAGCCCGCCATACAGGTACAGGTCCTTGAAATGGAAGGCCGACCGGTCGGTGAAGCCGGACAGGTAGAAGGACAGCAGCTTCTTGCCGTAGATGTGCTGCACCTCCTCGTCGGTGCTGATCCCGTAGTTCCGGAAGGTCAGCGCGGCGAGGATGATCAGGCAGAGCAGAAGAGCGCGCGCCATGTCGTCCCACAAGGCGCCGGCGCGGCGCTGCGACAGGGCGCCCGCCGGGGGCGTCGCCCCGAGGGGATTCAGGCCGATCGGAGGCATCAGGCTCATGAAGGGCGGTCCTCGCTTCCGGGTCGGCGCCAAGCACCTGCATTGGCCCCCGGGTTGGCCGCTGGGGCCGCGGCTTCGTCCTCGAAGCCGTGCGCGGAACGGACGATGTAGAGGGGACGCCCCTTCACCTCGTTGAACACCCGGCCGAGATAGTCGCCGATGACCCCCAGCGTGACGAGCTGGATGCCGCCCATGAACAGCACCGCGGCCAGCAGCGATTCATAGCCGGGCACGTCGATGCCGTAGATCAGGGTGCGCAGTAGGCGCAGCAGGATGTAGACGAAGGCGAAGCCGGAGATCGCCATGCCCACCAGGCTCCACACCCGCAGCGGGAAGGTGGAGAAGGCGGTCAGCCCGTCGAAGGACAGGCTGAGCAGCTTCAGGAAGCCCCATTTGGTGTCGCCGCCGGCGCGCTCCCCCTGCTGGTAGGGGATGCTGGCCTGACGGAAGCCGACCCAGGCGAAGATGCCCTTCATGAAGCGCGTGCGTTCCGGCATGCGGTTGATGACGTCGACCACCCGCCGGTCCATCAGCCGGAAGTCGCCGACCTCGCGCGGCAGCTTGACCTCCGACAGGTTGTCGAAGATCCAGTAGAAGGCGCGGGCAAACGCCCGGTGCTTCAGGCTCTGCCCGACCCGCGCGTGGCGCACGGCGACGACGACGTCGTAGCCCTCGCGCCATTTGGCGAGGAACTGGGGCAGCAGCTCCGGCGGGTGCTGCAGGTCGGCGTCCATCGGCACCACGGCGTCGCCAGTGGTGTGGCGCAGCCCGGCCGACAGGGCCAGTTCCTTGCCGAAGTTGCGCGACAGGTCGACCACCTTGACCCGCGGGTCGGCGTCGTGGACGTCCAGCAGGCGGTCGAGCGTGTCGTCGCGGCTGCCGTCGTTGACGCACACCACCTCCCACTCGGCGTCGAGCCGGTCGAGCACGGGCACCAGCCGCTCGAACAGCGCCGCGACGTTGGGGCCTTCGTTGTAGAAGGGGATCACCACCGACAGCCGGCCCCGCTTGGTGCGGGCGGAGCGCGACGGCTTCGGCGGGGAAGCGGCATCACCGGGGGCTGGGGCGGAGGGGGCAGCGGTGTTGGCGGAAGCCGCCAGAGGGGGCGCGTCGGTCAGGGACATGGCCGGCCGTTGGGTCAGATGATCACGAGCCGGGTCGGAGGGGTCCAGGCAGGCGTCCCCGGCGGGGCGCTTCGCCCTTTGGCATATAGCACGATACATGTGGATGAGCAAAACGCCTCTATTGTGACCATCCACGGCCTAAGCCGTGACCAGCACACCGCTGGAACCGGCGCCGGAACGGTCCGTCGCTGGTGGGCTAACGCCACGGTCCCGACAAATATTCCAAGGTCCCGCGAAACCGCCAGAGCCCGGAAGGATAAGGACATCCCCAAGGGTGCGCGAAGGATTGGCATGCCCGTTTTCGGAGACGGGAAAGCAGTTGGCACACTTAATGAATTGGTAAGCGGGCACTGTCATGTTTGATGTCTAAACCAATCAGCCTCATCCGGAGTTTTCCCGATCATGAGCCTGTTCAACCATCTTCGGGTCGGCACCAAGATCACGGCGGCGAACGCCGGGGTCCTCCTCTTCCTGGTCGCCGTCGGCGGCATCGGGGCCTACGCCCTGATGGACGCCAAGCACGGCTTCGCGACCTATCAGACGCTGGCCCGCCAGACCACCGAGGTCGGGCGCATCCAGGCGACGATGCTGGAGGTCCAGCTCCAGGCCAAGACCTTCCTGCTGACCGGCAGCGAGGAGGCCTCCCACACGGTGGACTCGCTGGCCGCCGACCTGGACGGGCGGATCGACGAGGCCAAGACCCTGTTCACCGAGCCGGCGCTGAACCGCACGGTGATCCAGATGGACAACGAGCTGGGCCAGTACCGCGAGGCCTTCACCCGCATCATGGAGTTCCAGGCGACCCGCAACGAGGCGTCGGCGGAGCTGGTGGACCTCGGCGCCAAGATGGAAAAGGCGCTGAGCGGCGTCATGGACAGCGCCTACGCCGACGGCGACACCGAGGCCGCCTATCAGGCGGGCATGGCGTCCCGCCATTTCCTGGCCGCCCGCAACGCCGTCAACCGCTTCCTGACCGACGGCTCGCCGGACAGCGCCGACAGCTTCCGCAAGGAGCTGCAGAACGCCCGCGAGCGCGGCAACGCGATGCTCGCCAAGCTGACCGAGCTGGAGCGCCGCCGCGGCGCCTCGTCCTTCCTGGCCTACCAGCGCGTCTTCGCCACCCAGTTCGAGAAGGCGGTCGTCGCCACCACCAAGCGGGACGAGCTGGTCGCGCAGGTGCTGGAGACGCTCGGCCCGACCGTCAACGCGCGGGTCGAACAGCTGCGCGACGCCAGCGCCCGCCAGCAGGCGGCGCTCGGCACCACCGCCACGGAGAACATCGACCGGGCCCGCACCGTGACCACCGCCGCCGCCGCGGTCGCCGTGCTGCTCGGGCTGATCTCCGCCCTGCTGATCGGGCGCGGCCTGTCGCGGCCCATCGTCTCGATGACCGACACCATGACCCGTCTGGCCGGCGGCGACCGACGGGTGGACGTGCCCGGCCTCGACCGCGGCGACGAGATCGGCGGCATGGCCAAGGCCGTCGAGGTGTTCAAGCACAGCCTCATCCAGGCCGACCGCATGGCCGCCGAGCAGGCCGCCGAGCATGCGACCCGCCGCGAGCGGTCGGAGCGCATCGACTCCCTGACCCGCGAGTTCGACCGCATGGTGATGGAGGTGCTGTCCCGCGTCTCCTCCGCCGCCACCCAGCTCAACAGCACGGCCCAGGGCATGTCGGCCACCGCCGAGCAGACCACCCGGCAGGCCAGCGCCGTCGCCGCCGCCTCCACCCAGGCCACCGCCAACGTGGAGACCGTCGCCGCCGCCGCGGAGGAGCTGTCCAGCTCGATCCAGGAGATCAGCCGGCAGGTCGCCCAGAGCAACAGCATCGCCGGGCAGGCGGTCAGCACCGCCGAGCGGACCGACGCCACCGTGCGCGGGCTGGTCGACGCCGCCCAGCGCATCGGCGAGGTGGTCCAGCTCATCAACGACATCGCCAGCCAGACCAACCTGCTGGCGCTGAACGCGACCATCGAGGCCGCCCGGGCGGGCGAGGCCGGCAAGGGCTTCGCCGTGGTGGCGTCGGAGGTCAAAAGCCTCGCCAACCAGACCGCCAAGGCCACCGAGGACATTTCCGGCCAGATCGCCGGCATCCAGCAGGTCAGCCGCGAGGCCGCCGGGGCCATCGCCGAGATCGGCCGCGTGATCGGCGAGATCAGCCACATCTCCACCACCATCGCCGCGGCGGTCGAGGAGCAGGGTGCGGCCACCCAGGAGATCAGCCGCAACGTCCAGCAGGCCGCCCGCGGCACGCAGGAGGTGTCGGGCAACATCGCCGGGGTGACCCAGGCGGCGGAAGCCACCGGCGACGCCTCCCGTCAGGTGCTCGACGCCGCCGACGGGCTGACCGGCGAGGCCGAGGGGCTGCGCGGCTTCGTCTCGCGCTTCCTGACCGACATGCGGGCGGCCTGACGGCCTTTTCTTGCCCCCTCCTCCGTCCGATGGCGATGGAGGAGGGGTTTTTCTTGCGCCGCCCCGGCCCTGTTGGGCAAATAGGGGTCATTGCGCACCCCGGACTGCTGTTCCCATCATGATCCTGACCCCGATCCCGGCCGAGACGATGCCGGAGGCCCTGGCGACCTTCGAGCGCCTGCTGGCCGGCAAGCCCCTGCCCCTCGCCGCCTTCCGGCGCATCGCCGCGACCTGGCCGGTGCCCGGCGGCGTCGACACGCCGGAGCAGCGCGCCGACGCGGTGCGGCTGGCCCACGCCCACGGCATCGGCACGCTGGACGAGCCGCCGAACGCCTCCTTCATGTGGGACGGCGAAGTCATCCGCACCGACGTGGAATCGACGGTCATCGTTCATGAGGTCGCCCACTGGCTGGTCGCCGCGCCCGAGCGCCGTCCGCTCTACGACTTCGGCCTGGGGCCGGGGCCGGAGACGACGCTGCGCAAGGAGGCGCGCAGCCAGCAGAAGCTGACCTTCGAGGACTGCATGCACGAGGAGCAGCAGACCTCCCTGCTCGGCGTGCTGTGGGAGGCCGAGCTGGGCCAGCCGGCGATCCTCGCCTTCCTGGAGCAGAACTGGATGGAGCATTGGGAGCGGGAGAGCACCGCCGCCTTCTTCATCCGCCACGTCGAGGAACTCTTCACCCGCGGCCTGATCGACACCGAGGGGCGCCCGTCCACGGCGCGCGCCTGGGCGGACGAGCGGGCGGACGAACGGATGCGGGCTGCCTGAACTTTGCGCTGCCCATAAATCAATCATAAAATCCCTGGAGGCTGGACCGTCATGACCCGCAACCTGCTTACGCTGGCCTCCGCGCTGGCCCTGCTCGCCACCCCGGCGGCGGCGGACACGCTGAAGATCGGCATGATCACCACCCTGTCCGGCCCCGGCGCGGGGCTGGGCATCGACATCCGCGACGGCTTCGCGCTGGCGGTGGAGCATGCGGGCGGCAAGCTGGGCGGGCAGGACACCCAGGTCATCGAGGCGGACGACCAGCAGAAGCCGGACGTCGCCGTCGGCCTCGCCAACCGCATGGTCGAGCGCGACCGCGTGCAGGTGGTGACCGGCGTGGTCTGGTCGAACCTCGCGCTGGCCATGCTGCCGACGCTGGCCGGCGGGCAGACCTTCTTCATCAGCCCGAACGCCGGTCCGTCGCAGCTGGCGGGCGCGCAGTGCAACCCGTATTTCTTCAACGCCGCCTACCAGAACGACCAGATCCACGAGGCCGTCGGCAAGCATGTCCAGGACGAGGGCTTCAAGAAGGTCTATCTGATGGCCCCCAACTACCCGGCGGGCAAGGACGGTCTGGCCGGCTTCAAGCGCTACTACAAGGGCGCGGTCGCGGGCGAGGTCTACACCCAGGTCGGGCAGCTCGACTACGCGGCGGAGCTGGCGCAGCTCAAGGCCGCGGCGCCGGACGCCGTTTACGTCTTCTACCCCGGCGGCATGGGCATCAACTTCATCAAGCAGTATGAGCAGGCCGGGCTGAAGGGCGCCGTTCCGCTGTTCGGCCCCGGCTTCTCCTTCGACCAGGACATCCTGTCGGCGGTCGGCGAGTCCGCGCTGGGCGTCAAGAACTCGGCGCAGTGGAGCCCGGACCTCGACAACGCCGCCAACAAGACGTTCGTCGCCGACTTCAAGGCCAAGTACGGGCGCATCCCGTCCATGTACGCCGCCCAGGGATACGACACGGCGCTGCTGATCGACACGGCGGTGAAGGCGGTCGGCGGCAACCTGAAGGACAAGGACAAGCTGCGCGCCGCCCTGGCCTCCGCCAAGCTGCAGAGCCTGCGCGGCGAGGTGGCCTTCAACACCAACCACTACCCGATCCACAACATCTACCTGCGCGAGGTCGTGAAGGGTGCCGACGGTGCGGTGACCAACAAGACGGTCGCCACGGTCTTCACCAACCACGCCGACGCCTACGTCAAAGACTGCCCGATGAAGTGAGGCGCAGCCAGGACGCCGGAGAATGGACGCGCTCCTCCTCGTCGAACAGGGTTTGAACGGGCTTCAGCTCGGCGTGATGCTGTTCCTGATGGCCGCCGGGCTGACGCTCGTCTTCGGCATCATGGACCTCATCAACCTCGCCCACGGCACCTTCTACATGGTCGGCGCCTACCTGACGGCGGCGCTGGTGCCGGTCCTGGACAGCTTCCCGCTGGCGCTGGCGGCGGCGGTGCTGCTGACGGCGCTGCTCGGGCTGGTGGTGGAGGCGGTGGCGCTGCGCACGCTCTACCGCCGCGACCACCTGGATCAGGTGCTGGCGACCTTCGGGCTGATCCTGTTCTTCAACGAGCTGGTGAAGATCGTCTTCGGTCCGGTCCCCATCTTCCTCAACCCGCCGGCGGCGCTGGCCGGGACGGTGGATCTGTTCGGGCTGAAATACCCGGCCTTCCGGCTGGCGATCCTGGCTGTGGGGCTCGCGGTGGCGGTGTTCCTGTGGCTGCTGATCGCCCGCACGCGGGTCGGCATGCTGATCCGCGCCGGCGCCACCAACCGCGAGATGGTGATGGCGCTGGGGGTGGACGTCCGGCTGCTGTTCGGTCTGGTCTTCGCGCTGGGCTGCGGGCTGGCCGGGCTGGCCGGCGCCATGGCCGGGCCGGTGCTGGCCGTTCAGGTCGGCATGGGCGAGCAGATCCTGATCCTGACCTTCGTGGTCATCGTGATCGGCGGCATCGGCTCGATCCGCGGGGCGCTGGCCGGCGCCCTGCTGGTCGGCATGGTGGACACGCTGGGCCGCGCCCTGCTGCCCGCCGCCTTCCGGCTGGTGATGGATGCCGCCAACGCCAGCGCCGCCGGGGCGGCCCTGGCCTCCATGGCGATCTACGTGCTGATGGCGGTGGTCCTGGCGATCAAGCCCAAGGGGCTGTTCCCCGCCCATTGACGGCGGGCGTCACACCCCGCCATAGGCCACCGGGTCGGCCAGCCCGGCCTCCTGGAAGCCTTTCAGCCGCAGCAGGCAGCTGTCGCAGGACCCGCAGGCGGTGCCGTCCGGCGCCGGGTCGTAGCAGGAGTGGGTCAGGCCGTAATCCACCCCCAGATCCAGCCCGCGGCGGATGATGCCCGCCTTGTCGAGGGTCATCAGCGGGGCGTGGATCGTGAACCGGCTGGTGCCCTCCACCCCCGCCTTGGTGGCGAGGTTCGCCATGGTCTCGAAGGCGGCGATGTATTCGGGCCGGCAGTCCGGGTAACCGGAGTAATCCAGCGCGTTCACGCCGATGAAAATGTCCGATGCTCCCAGCGTCTCCGCCCAGGCCAGCGCGAAGGACAGGAACACCGTGTTGCGCGCCGGGACGTAGGTCACCGGGATGCCCGTCCCCAGATCCGCGGCGCTGGCGTGCTTGGGCACGTCGATGGCGTCGGTCAGGGCGGAGCCGCCGAAGGCCCGCAGGTCGATGTCGGCGATGACGTGGCGGTCCACCGCCATGGCTGCGGCGACGCGCCGGGCCGCCTCCAGCTCCACCGCGTGGCGCTGACCGTAGCGGAAGCTGAGCGCGTTCAGCCGGTATCCCTGCTCCCGCGCGATGGCCAGCACCGTCGTTGAGTCCAGCCCGCCGCTGACCAGCACCACCGCGTTCCTTGCCGTCATGTCCCAGCCCTTTCCCATCGTCCCCGGCCGGCCCGGCATAATCCCGTCCTCGCCCTTGGTCAATGGCGGCGGCCAACCGGTGGCGATCCCGCGTCCGGTCGAAAAAACCTCAGGCTGTTAACGCTTCGGAAATTCCCCTTGCAACACTCTTGTTAGCAAAACGAACATTCAGAAAGCAGGTACGAAGCCGGCGCCGCGACCTCCGCCGGTTGCGAGGGAGACATTGCCGTGAACGCAGTCCAACCGCCGCCCAGCGCCCAGGACGACCACACGGACCGGACCGGCATCGCCCCCCCTTGTCACTGCGACGGCGCCGCCAAGGCGGCGGATTGCCAAGCCTCCTGCCATCTGAACGATTCGTCCTTCCGCGAGCGGGCCAAGGAAATCCTCTTCAGCGGCCGGCTCATCACCGCCGGAGCGGTGCATCTGATCGGGCTGGACGACATCCGGGACCATCTCGGCAACCGCTGGGAGCGGGTGAAGGAGCGGGTCCACACCTACACCGACCGCCTGCTCGAAAAAACGCTGTCCGCCCAAGACGTGTGGTTCCGGCACGGCGATTCCCAGTTCATCATCGTGTTCGCCCACGCCGACCTGCAGGCGGCTCAGCTCATCTGCGGGAAGATCGTGGAATCCCTGCATCAGGCGCTGCTGGGACACAGCGACACCAGCCAGATCATCGTCAAGACCGCGCTGGTGGAGATTGACGGCAGCATCGCGGTCGGCAGCGCCCGGCTGGACGAGTTGCTCAACGCCGCCAGCCAGTCGAAAGCACCGGCCGGCCAGCCGCAGGCCGAGGAGCGCCGGCGCCCCTCGCTGTCCGCCTTCGCGCTCGGCAACGATGAGCCGCCGCCGCGGCCCAAGGTGCTCTTCCGCCCGGTCTACGACGTGCGGCACAAGGTGATTTCCACCTACACCTGCCGCCCGGACCTCCTGACCTGCCGGAACATCAACCAGATCATCATGGCCGATTTCCTGCAGGAGGAGGCCATCTTCGATTACGACATGGAGGCCCTGTGCCACGCGGTCTGCACCTACAATGAGCTGTACAAGAACAATTTCCGCTACGCCCAGACCATTCCCGTGCATTTCGAGACCCTCGCCTCGGCACGGCGGCGGCGGGAGTATCTCCAGTCCTGCCGGATGATTCCAAGCTATCTGGTCCCCTTCCTGGCCTTCGAGCTGGATGGATTGCCGCAGGGCGTTCCCAGCGGACGGCTGGCCGAATTGGTCACCCTGCTGCGCCCCTTCGGGCGCGCCACCATCGTCATCCTGCGCGAGGAGAACACCGACATCGGCGCCTACGCCAGAGCCGGCGTCAAGGGGGTCGGGCTGTCCATGGACTTCCGGGACGGCGATCAGCGCTGCATCGACAAGATCAACGCCTTTTGCCCCGTCCCGCGCAAACACGGCCTGTTCGCCTATCTGGACGGCATCCGGAACGTCGAGCAGTTCCAGGCCGCGATCGAGGCTGGGGCGGCCTATATCGGCGGAGCGGTGGTCGGCAAGGATTCCGACCTTCCCAAGCACATGCGGCGCTGCACCGAGCGGCAGATGCTCTTGAGAGCCAGAGTAAAAGCGCGGCGCGGTTCGGCGGAGTCGGATCCGGCAAAGAGCTGAGTCTTTCCGCATAGGACGTCGAGAAGAACCGACAGAGTGCTTCTGTTAACGCATTAGCAAGTGCGAAAGGATCATCCTGAACCCGAAGTCGATCCAGTGACGTCCGTACCCAGTCCAGGCGGCTGTCCTGCCGTTGGGTTCGCGCTCCCCAACAACCGGAAAGGGAAGCTCGGCCATGCTCATGCATCAATCCTCCGGTCCGGAGGGCACCATAGCGGGCCAGGATGACGGGGCCACGCCGTCCTCGCCCCCCGCCCAATCGATCGACGAATCCTTCAAGGAACGCGCCCGGCAGATCCTGGCGCACAGCCAGACGGTCACGGCGGGGTCCGTCCATCTGATCGGCCTCGACGAGATCCGCCAGGAGCTGGGTGACCGCTGGGGAAGCGTGAACGAGCGGGTGCACGTCTACACCGAGCGCATGCTCAAGAAGGTGCTGTCGCCGCGCGACGTCTGGTTCCGCTACGGTGAGAACCATTACATCATCGTCTTCGCCCAGGCCGACCGGAGGTCGGCGCAGCTGACCTGCAGCAAGGTGATGGAAAGCCTGCATCAGGCGCTGCTGGGCCACGCCGACACGCGGCGCATCACCGTCAAGACCGCGGTGGTCGATGTCGGCGGTGGGGTCGCGCTGGACACCGCCCGGCTGGCCGACCTGCTCAAGGACGCCGTCCACAAGCCGGAGGGCACCGCGGCGGCCTCCCCCCCGCCGGCGGACGCCGTCTTTCCGGCGGCTGTTTCAACGGCGATTCCAGCGGCGATTCCAGCGGCGGAGGCGCGGCGCCCGCACCGGCCCGAGATGCCGGCGGACACCATCACACCGCAGAGCCGGCCCAAGGTGCTGTTCCGCCCGGTCTTCGACGTGAAGCACAAGGTGGTGTCGACCTACTGCTGCCGCACCGACGCCGACACCGCCCGCTACCTGAACCTGATGGACGCCTTCGACCCGGAGCGCGAGGAGGCCGTCTTCGACCTCGACATGGAAACGCTGAGCCTCGCGGTCAGCACCTACAACGAGCTGTACGCCAACAAATTCCGCTACGCCCAGACCATCCCCGTCCATTTCGGCACGCTCGCCTCCAGCCGGCGGCGGCGGGAGTACATCCAGGCCTGCCGGATGATTCCGCGCGTTCTGATGCCTTTCCTGGCCTTCGAACTGGACGGGCTGCCGGCCGGCGTTCCCTATGGCCGGCTGGCCGAGATCGTGGCGATGCTGCGCCCCTTCGCCCGCGCCGCCATGGCCATCCTGCACGAGGACGCGGGCGACCTGTCGGTCTACGCCACCGCCGGCGTCAAGGGGGTCGGGCTGCGGCTGGACGGCCGGGAGGACGAGCCGCACATCCTGGAGCGGCTCCAGACCTTCTGCCCCGGGCCGCGCAAGTTCGGCATGTTCGCCTACGTCGACGGCGTGCGCAACCCGGTGGAGCTGGAGGTGGCGGAGGCCGCGGGCGCCGCCTATCTGAGCGGTCCCATCATTGGTGAGGACTCGGAGGTGCCGGAGCACATGAAGCGCTGCACCGAACGCCAGCTCCTCCAGCGGTCGCGGCGGCGGCACCATCCCGAGACGCCCTGGGGATGAGAAGGCGGGGATGAGAAGGCGGGGATGAGGAGGCGGGGCTAAGCGGGCCGGCGCGACCTTTTGTGTTCAAGCCCGCCCATCTGTGCGAAAAGACGGGCCTGCCGATTCGCTTGCCGATTGGCCCGCCAATTGGTTGACCGCCCCTCTGTTCCGGCCCTCCATGCCCCCGACCGCGCCCCGAACCGCCCATCTCACCCGCCCCCGCATCGCCCTGCTGATCCTGCTGGCCGTCGCGCTGGCGCTGCCCACCGTCGCCGACTGGATGGGGGAACCCTTCTACGTGCGGCTGGCGACGCGCATCCTGGTCTTCGCGCTGGCGGCGGTCAGCCTCGACCTGATCCTGGGATTCGGCGGGATGGTCAGCTTCGGCCACGCCGCCTTCGTCGGGATCGGCGGCTACGCCGTCGGCATCCTGTTCGCCCACCAGTCGGACGGATCGACGCTGTTCGGGCTTCCCGGCACGGTGAACGGGCTGATCGTCTGGCCGCTGGCCATGCTGGCCGGAGCATTGGCGGCGCTTCCGGTGGGGGCGATTTCGCTGCGCACCACCGGCGTGCCCTTCATCATGATCACACTGGCCTTCGCCCAGATGCTCTTCTACCTGATGACCGGGCTGAAGGCCTATGGCGGGGATGACGGCATCGCGCTGTGGAGCCGCTCCACCCTGCCCGCCCCGCTGAACATCGCCGACCACACCACCTTCTACTACGTGGTGCTGGGGCTTCTGGTGGCGGCGCTGGCGCTGGGCTGGCGGCTGGTCAACTCCCGCTTCGGGCGGGTGATCCGCGGCGCCAAGGACAACGAGCGGCGGATGGCCGCCCTCGGCTACCCGGTCACCCGCTACAAGCTGGTCGCCTTCGTCATCGCCGGGGCGCTGGCCGGGCTGGCCGGGGCGCTGCTCGCCAACGCCACCATGTTCGTCGGCCCGCAGTATCTCCATTGGAGCCGCTCCGGCGACCTGATCGTGATGGTCGTGCTGGGCGGCATCGGCACGCTGATCGGCCCGGTGCTGGGCGCCGCCGCGCTCCTGCTGCTGGAGGAGTTCGTGCCGGAGCTGATGGACCTCGCCCACGCCGGGCTGGGCGAGCATTGGAAGATCGTGCTGGGGCCGGTGCTGATCCTTCTCGTGCTGTATGCCCGCAAGGGATTGTGGGGCGTCGTCGCCGGGAGGCGCCCGTGAGCGCCCCTCTGCTGAGCACCGACTCGCTGGTCAAGCGCTTCGGCGGTCTGGCCGCCACCGACGGCCTTTCGCTGTCCGTCGCGGAGGGGGAGCTGCACGCCCTGATCGGCCCGAACGGGGCCGGCAAGACCACCCTGATCGGCCAGCTGTCGGGGGAGCTGACCCCCGATTCCGGAACCATCCTGTTCGACGGCCGCGACGTGACCCGTCTGCCCGTGCACAAGCGGGCGCAGCGCGGGCTGGCGCGCAGCTTCCAGATCACCTCGATCTTCCCCAGCTTCACCGCGCTCGACAACGTGGCGCTGGCGGTGCAGGCCCACGCCGGGCACAGCTTCCGCTTCTGGCGCGACGCCGGGCGCGACCGGCGGCTGGCCGACCCCGCCCGCGCCGTGCTGGAGCGGGTCGGGCTGGGCGCGCGGGCCGACACCCGCGCCGACGCGCTGGCCCATGGCGAGAAGCGGCAGCTCGAACTGGCGATGGCTCTGGCGACCGGGCCGCGTCTGCTCCTGCTCGACGAGCCGATGGCCGGCATGGGACCGGAGGACTCCGCCCGCATGGTCGAACTGCTGCAGGAGTTGAAGGGCGGCGTGACGATCCTGCTGGTGGAGCACGACATGGACGCCGTCTTCGCACTGGCCGACCGCATCACCGTTCTGGTGCGCGGCAAGGACCTCGCCAGCGGCCCCCCGGAGCAGATCCGCAACGACCCGGCGGTGCGCGAGGCCTATCTCGGCGACGAGCTGGAGGTGGCCTGATGCTGCGCGTCGCCAACCTGACCGCCGCCTACGGCTCCAGCCAGGCGCTGTTCGGCATGGAGCTGTCCGTCGACGCCGGCGAGGCGGTGACCCTGATGGGCCGCAACGGCATGGGCAAGACCACGACCATCAAGGCGATCATGGGCCTCGTGGCGCCGAGCGGCGGCTCCATCGCCTTCGAGGGCGCGGAAATCGCCGGCCGGCCGCCGCACCGCATCGCGCGGGCCGGCATCGCCCTGGTGCCGGAGGGGCGGCAGGTCTTCCCCACCCTGACCGTGCGCGAGAACCTGATCGCCACCGCCGCCAACCGCTTCGGGCGCTCCGATCCCTGGACGGTGGAGCGGGTCCACGCCCTGTTCCCCCGGCTGGCCGAGCGCGCCGGCAACCTCGCCCGCAACCTGTCGGGCGGGGAGCAGCAGATGCTCGCCGTCGGGCGCGCCCTGATGACCAACCCCAAGCTGCTGATCCTCGACGAGGCGACGGAGGGGCTGGCCCCGCTGGTCCGGCAGGAGATCTGGGACTGCCTCGCCCGCCTGAAGGACGAGGGGCAGGCGATCCTGGTGGTGGACAAGAACGTCCACGCCCTCGCCGCCCTGGCCGACCGCCATCACGTCATCGAGAAGGGACGGCTGGTGTGGTCCGGCAGCTCCGCCGCCCTGCTCGCCGATCCCACCCTGAAGGAGCGCTATCTTGGCGTCTGAAGCCCTGTATGGCGGCATGACCGCCGCCGAGATCGACCGCCAGTACAATTTCCGCAAGCTGGTGCCGGAGCACCCGGCCTATTTCGCCCGCTGGCAGGCGGAGAGCGAGGCGGTGCGCGCCCGGCTCGGCGGCCGCTACGACATCCCCACCGGCCCGCACCCGCGCCAGCGCGCCGACGTCTTCTCCGCCGGAGACGGCGCCCCGGTGCTGGTCTTCATCCACGGCGGCTACTGGCGGGCGCTGTCGAAGGACCTGCATTCCTTCATCGCCGCACCCTATGTGGAGCGCGGGGTGGCGGTCGTCCTGCTCGGCTACGGCCTGTGCCCGGACGTGACGATGGACGAACTGTGCGGCCACGCCCAGGCCGGGCTGGACTGGGTGTTCGCCAACGCGGCCGGCTTCGGCGGCGATCCGCGGCGGGTGGTGGTCTCCGGCCATTCGGCGGGCGGCCATCTGACGGCCAAGCTCGTCTCGGAGAACCGCGACCGCGTGGCCGGCGGCATCCCGATCAGTGGCCTCTACGACCTGGAACCGATGCTCGGCTTCGAGGTGAACGAACAGTTGCGGCTCGACGCCGACTCGGCGCGGCGGCTGAGCCCGATCCACGCCGTTCCCGCCCCGGCCCCGCTGCTGATGCCGGCGCTGGGCGGCCTCGAGACCGACGCGATGCACCGCCAGCAGGCCGACTACGCTCTGGCCTGGGCCGCGCAGGGCAACGCGGTGCGGGAGATCGTGGAGCCGGGCGCCGACCATTTCAGCGTGGTCGACCGCCTCGCCGAACCGGGCAGCGCGCTGTTCGAGGCGGCGCTGGCGATGCTCAAGGACGCCTGAGGACCACACGAGGCCGGAAACGAAAAAAGCCTTCCCGGTCGGGAAGGCTTCTTCGTTGTGAGCGTTCGCTCGAATGAGAGTGGCGGATGGGGGGAGATTCGAACTCCCGATACCCTCGCGGGTATGCCGCATTTCGAGTGCGGTGCATTCAACCGCTCTGCCACCCATCCGCTGCCCCGTTTCCGGGGTGGCGCGGAACCTACCCAAAAGCCTGGGGGGATGCAAGCCCTTGTTTGCAGGAAAATGAACGGGAAAATGCCACCATGACTGTTGACTCCCGGTGGCCCATCGGTTAAATCCCCGCTCTCACGAACGGGCTTGCACCTCAAACGGTGGGCGAGCGGCCCTTCCGTTTGTTTTGAGATAGGCAGTGACGACGATGTTTGCAGTGATCCGCACCGGCGGCAAGCAGTACAAGGTCGCCAATGGCGACGTGATCCGCGTTGAGAAGCTCGAGGCCGAGGCCGGCGCTTCCATCACGCTCAACGACGTGCTGATGGTCAGCGACGGCGGCAGCACCACCCTTGGCACCCCGACGGTTGCCGGCGCTGCTGTGACCGCCGAGATCGTCGCCCAGGATCGCGGTCCGAAGATCATCGTCTTCAAGAAGAAGCGCCGCCAGAACTACCGCCGTAAGAACGGCCACCGCCAGGACCTGACCGTCCTGCGCATCACCGGGATCAACGGCGCCGCCTGAACGGCCGCCGACCAGTCACAGGAGTAACTCCCCATGGCCCATAAAAAAGCAGGCGGCTCTTCGCGCAACGGCCGCGATTCCGCTGGCCGCCGCCTCGGCGTGAAGCGTTTCGGTGGCGAGAACGTCGTCGCCGGCAACATCATCGTCCGCCAGCGCGGCACGAAGTTCCACCCCGGTGAGAACGTCGGCATCGGCAAGGACCACACCCTGTTCGCCAAGGCGGACGGCGTGGTGGCCTTCAAGCACAGCGCCCAGGGGCGCACCTACGTCGCCATCGAGGCGGTCGAGGTCCAGGCGGTCGCGGCCGAGTAATCTCGTCCGGCCCGTACGGTGTGTTGGGACAATCGGGGGTTCGGGCAACCGGCCCCCGATTTTCTTTTTTTGATGGTCTGGTCACCGCCCCCTTCCCCCGGTTGGAGGACGGTGCGCAAACGGTAGATTGGCCGGCACGGTCCCCGATGAAGTTCCTCGATCAAGCCAAGGTGTATCTGAAAAGCGGCGACGGCGGCCCCGGCGCCATCGCCTTCCGCCGCGAGAAGTTCATCGAGTATGGCGGACCGGACGGCGGCAACGGCGGCCGCGGCGGCGATGTCGTGATCGAGGTCGTGAACGGCCTCAACACGCTGATCGACTACCGCTACAAGCAGCATTTCAAGGCGCAGCGCGGCAACCACGGCATGGGCGCCAACCGCAACGGCGCCCGGGGCGAGGACGTGGTCCTGCGCGTGCCGGTCGGCACCCAGATCCTCGACGAGGACCAGGAGACCGTGCTGCTCGACCTGACGGAGCCCGGCCAGCGCGTCGTCCTCCTGAAGGGCGGCGACGGCGGCTTCGGCAACGCCCATTACAAGACCCCGACCAACCGCGCCCCGCGCAAGTCGCACCCCGGCTGGCCGGGCGAGGAGCGCTGGGTCTGGCTGCGGCTGAAGCTGATCGCCGACACCGGCCTGCTCGGCCTGCCCAACGCCGGCAAGTCGACCTTCCTGGCCGCGACCACCGCGGCGCGCCCGAAGATCGCCGACTACCCCTTCACCACGCTGGCCCCCAACCTGGGCGTCGTCCGCGCGGGTGACGAGGAGTTCGTCATCGCCGACATCCCCGGCCTGATCGAGGGCGCGCACGAGGGGCACGGGCTGGGCGACCGCTTCCTCGGCCATGTGGAGCGCACCCGCGTGCTGCTCCACCTGATCGACGGCACGGCGGAAGACGTGGTCCAGTCCTACACCACCATCCGCAACGAGCTGGTCGCCTACGGCGGCAACCTCGCCGACAAGTTGGAGATCATCGGCCTGAACAAGGCCGACGCCCTGCTCGACGAAGAGGTCGCGGAGAAGAAGGTCGCGCTGGAGGCGGCGTCGGGTGCCGAGGTGATGGTTCTGTCCGGCGCCACCGGCCAGGGCGTCCAGGCGGTGCTTTACCGCTTGCTCACGCTCATCAAACAGTCCAAGGAAGAGGAGCCCGACGTCATCCAGGCTCCGGTCACGCGCTCCATCCCCCGGGCCCCGGTCGGCCAGAAGATGGACGACGAGTATGCCGGCTGGAACGAGGAGACGGGCGAGTACGACGATCTCCCCGAGGAGGCGGACGACGGCTCCGACTCGGATGGGGATGACTGGGACGATGAAGGCGACGATGACGGTGACGACACCGAACACAGCGACGGCCACGACGACAACGCCAAAGGCTGAGGCTCCCTCCCTGCTTCCCACCCTGCTCGACGCGCGGCGGCTGGTCGTCAAGATCGGCTCCGCCCTGCTCGTCGACAGCGCCACCGGCCGGATGCGCCGCGAGTGGCTGGACGCGCTGGCCGACGACGTGGCCGCCTGCCGCAAGCGCGGCCAGGAGGTGGTGATCGTCACCTCCGGCGCCGTCGCCTGCGGGCGCGAGCATCTCGGCCTCGTCGGGCGCGCCCTGCGTCTGGAAGAGAAGCAGGCCGCCGCCGCCACCGGCCAGATCCGGCTCGCCGCCGCCTATCAGGAGACGCTGTCCCGCCATGGGCTGACCGTCGCCCAGGTGCTGGTGACGCTGGAGGACACGGAGGAGCGCCGCCGCCACCTCAACGGCCGCGCCACCATCGACACGCTGCTGCGGCTGGGCGCCGTCCCGGTCATCAACGAGAACGACACGGTCGCCACGGCGGAGATCCGCTTCGGCGACAACGACCGTCTGGCCGCCCGCGTCGCCCAGATGATCAGCGCCGACACGCTGGTCCTGCTGTCGGACATCGACGGCCTCTACACCGCCGACCCGCGCAAGGACCCCGAGGCCCGGCACATCCCGGTCGTCCAGGAACTGACCTCCGACATCGAGAACATGGCGGGCGAGCCGCCGCCGGGCTACAGCTCCGGCGGCATGGTGACCAAGATCGTCGCGGCGCGCGTGGCGCTGGCCGCCGGCTGCCGCATGGTCATCGCCAAGGGCAAGCGCATGAATCCGCTGGCCGCGCTGGAACAGCGGCCCGAGCAGGGCGGCGCGCTCTGCACCTGGTTCCTGCCCGCCGCCTCCCCCTCCTCCGCCCGCAAGGCGTGGATCGGCGGCAACCTGAACGCCCACGGCGCGCTGACGGTGGACGCCGGCGCGCTGTCGGCGCTCGCCCGCGGGGCCAGCCTGCTGCCCGCCGGGGTGCGCGCCGTGGAAGGCGACTTCGAGCGCGGCGACGTGGTGGTGGTGAAGGCGCCGGACGGGCGCGAGGTGGCGCGCGGCCTGACCGCCTACGCCGCCGAGGACGCCCGCCGCATCGCCGGCCGCAAGAGCCACGAGATCGAGGAGATCCTCGGCTACCACGGCCGCGACGAGATGATCCACCGCGACGATCTGGTGGTGCGGTGAGCGTTCCGATCCTGGCCCGCCCGCCCCTCCAGGCCATCCTGTGGGACATCGACGGCACGCTGCTCGACAGCGAGCCCTGGCACCAGCGCGCCACCATCGCGGTTTGCCGGCTGCACGGCCATGTTATGTCCGACACGGACTACGCGGCCACGCTGGGCGTCGCCTTCCCCGAGCTGTACGCCCGGCTGCACGCCGCCCGTCCCATGGCCCTGACCTTTCGGGAATGGGCGGACGCCATCACCGACCTCTATCTGGAGCGCATCGCCGAGGTCGAGGCGCGGGCCGGGGCCCTGGCGCTGGTCGACGCCTTCGCGGAACGGGGGCTGCTGCAAGCCTGCGTGTCGAACAGCGGGCGCCGCGTGGTCGAGGCCAACTTGCGCCACATGGGCAGCCCGCATTTCCTGTTCGGCCTCAGCCGCGACGACGTGACCAAGGGCAAGCCCGACCCCGAGCCCTACCTGACCGCCGCCGCCCGCCTCGGCGTGCCGCCCGCGGCCTGCGCGGTGATCGAGGATAGCCCGACCGGCGCCCGCGCCGCCAAGGCCGCCGGCATGCTGACCATCGCCTGGCCGCAGCACGCCGACCTGCTGTTCGACGCCGCCGACCATGTGGTGGCGGACCCGGCCGCGCTGGACTGGGACGGCCTGTGCGGCATCGCGGAGCGCATGGCGGCGGACTGACCGCCGCCGCTCCCTGGGGCGCCTCAGCCCTTCACGACGAAGAAATAGACCGTCATCGCCACGCCCACCAGGATCACGAACTTGCGCAGGACCGGCGGCGGGATGTGGCGGGCGACGGCGGCCCCGGCGTAGCCGCCGGCCATGGCGGCGACCAGCATGATCAGCGCCTCGTTCCAATAGACCGCGCCACCGAAGACGAAGGCCACCACCGCGACCGCGTTCAGGCAGCCGGACACCAGCGCCTTCAGCCCGTTCATCGCGTGCAGGTCGGTCAGGCCGAAGACGCCCAGCGTCGCCAGGATCAGGATGCCGATCCCCCCGCCGAAATAGCCGCCGTAGATGGCGATGAAGAACTGCACGATCAGCACGGTGCTGTGGCCGACTTTGAAGTTGCGGCGGATGTAGGCCGACACCTTCGGGCCGAAGGCGAACAGCACCGTCGCGAACAGCAGCAGCCAGGGAATCACCGCCTCGAACACCCGCTGCGGCGTCCACAGCAGGAGCAGCGCGCCCAGCAGCCCGCCGACCAGGCTGACGCCGAGGAAGGCCGGCAGGCTGACCTCCTTGATCCGCCCCAGCTCTCGCCGGTAGCCGTAGGCGCTGGCCAGCGCGCCCGGCGACACCGCCACCGTGCTGGTCGCGTTGGCGTTCAGCGGCGGCACGCCGGCCATGATCAGCGCCGGAAAGGTCAGGAAGCTGCCGCCACCGGCCACGGCGTTGAGCACGCCCGCGAAGAAGGCGGAGACGATCAGCAGCAGGGTCAGCATGGGGCCACGGTCCGGCGGGTGGAAAAAACCCGCGGACTATGCCCTCTCGGCAAAGCTTACGGTACTGCGTTTTCGGCGGTGCGGTATTTCACGCACGGCCGGTGGGGTCTAGCGGGCCGGGGGAAGCGTACGCAGGTAGGCGACCAGGGCGCCCAACTCGCCATCGCTCATGGACTTGTAATAGTGATAGCCCATGGGCGGGCTCAGCCGGTGGCCGTCGGGACGTACACCCTCGGTGATGGCCCGGCGGATCTCCGCGTCGGTCCAGCCGCCCAGCCCGTGCTCCTTGTCCTGCGTGATGTTGCGGGAGACGGCGTTGCCCCACGGCCCGGCGAAGTTCCGCCCGCCGGCCCCCATGCGGGTCGTGTCGAGCCGCCCGTCCGGCAGCATCGGCGTGTGGCATTCCATGCAGTGGCCGAGCGGACCGGCCATGTACGCGCCGTACGTCACCGGGTCTGTACGCGGCACATCCGCCACCGACCCGACCGGTGGTCCGTAGGCGGCGGGCAGCGCCATGCGGTACTCGGACTTCGGGACAGAATGCCGCACCGGCGGCACGCTGCGCAGATAGGCGACGATGGCGCGCAGGTCGCCGTCCGACAGGCCGCGGTAGAAGCCGAAGGGCATCGGCGGCCCGATCAGGCTGCCGTCTGGCCTCTTGCCCTCGCGAATGGCGGTGACCAGCTGCTCGTCGGTCCAGCGCCCGATCCCCGTCTCCGGGTCCGGCGTGATGTTGGAGGCGTAGGCGGTGAAGGGCTCCTCGACGAAGGGCGTCCCGCCGGCCAGCTCCCGTCCCGCGACCGGACCGCCGGGTCCCTGCGGGGTGTGGCAGTTGCCGCAGGCGACGATGCCGTTGACCAGGGCACGCCCCCGCTCCACCGGTGATTCCGACGGCGTTTCGGCCCTAGCGGTCGCGATCATGGCGGTCGCGATCATGCCGGACAGCATCAGGCACGCGGCGACGCTGCCGCGGCGGACAAGCCGGACCATGGAGTTCTCCCCCTCACCGATGACGCAGAGGGCCACGCTACGCCGGCAATCGACCGTGGCCCAGGCGGATTGTTGAGTAGGCCGATCAGCAATTCGGCTTAGCCGCCATGGCTTTCGCGGCGGCGCGGGATGGGCTATGGTTTCCGCCCTTTTCAACCGGCCGATGCCGCTTGGCGAACGCCACTGGAGTGAGACCGATGTCCGCCCTGCTTGAGACCACCGACGCCTTGCACGATCAGATGCTCGCCCTCGGCCGCGCCGCCCGCGCCGCCGCGGCGGAGCTGGCGACCGTGCCAAGCCCGTCGAAGGATCAGGCCTTGCGGGCCGCGGCCGCCGCGATCCGCGCCCGCAAGGCGGAGATCCAGGCGGCCAACGATGCGGACGTCGCCGCCGCCCGGGAGCGCGGCCTCGCCGGTCCCATGATCGAGCGCTTGGCCCTCAACGACGCCCGCCTCGAGGCGATGGCCAAGGGGCTGGAGGACATCGCCGACTTCCCCGATCCCATCGGCGGCGTCATCGCCGAATGGACCCGCCCCAACGGGCTGGCCATCCAGCGCGTGCGCGTGCCGCTGGGGGTGATCGGCATCATCTACGAAAGCCGCCCCAACGTGACCGCCGACGCCGGCGGCCTCTGCCTGAAGTCGGGCAACGCGGCGATCCTGCGCGGCGGGTCGGAGAGCATCCGCTCGTCCCGCGCCATCGCCGCCTGCCTGGCCGACGGCTTGCGCGCCGCCGGGCTGCCGGAAGCGGCGGTCCAGCTCGTCCCGACCACGGACCGGGCGGCGGTCGGCCATATGCTGACCATGCGCGACTGCATCGACGTGATCGTCCCGCGCGGCGGCAAGTCGCTGATCCAGCGCATCGCCGAGGAGAGCCGCATCCCGGTCATCAAGCATCTGGACGGCAACAACACCGTGTACGTCGACGCCGGGGCCGACCCGGAGAAGGCGCGCAAGGTGGTGATGAACGCCAAGATGCGCCGCACCTCGATCTGCGGCGCCGCCGAGACGCTGCTGGTCGACCGCCGGATCGCCGACGCCATGCTGCCGGTGCTGGTGAAGGACCTGCTGGACGCCGGCTGCGCCGTCCGTGGCGACGACGCCGCCCAGGCGGTCGATCCGCGCGTGACGGCGGTGACGGCGGAGGATTGGGACACCGAGTATCTCGACGCCATCATCGCCTGCGGCGTGGTGGACGGGGTGGACGGGGCGATCGACCACATCAACCGCCACGGCTCCCACCACACCGACGCCATCGTGACCGAGGACCCGGCGGCGGCGGAGCGCTTCCTGCAGCGCATCGACAGCGGCATCGTGTTGTGGAACGCCAGCACCCAGTTCGCCGACGGCGGCGAGTTCGGCATGGGTGCGGAGATCGGCATCTCCACCGACAAGTTCCACGCCCGCGGCCCGGTGGGGGCGGAGCAGCTGACCAGCTACAAGTATGTCGTGCGCGGCGATGGTCAGACGCGGCCGTGAGGTTCAAGTCCCTGGAGCTTACGTCTGCCCCCTCCCCGACCCTCCCCCGCCTTCGGCGAGGGAGGGGGATT
This sequence comes from Azospirillum brasilense, assembly GCF_007827815.1. Taxonomy (GTDB): domain Bacteria; phylum Pseudomonadota; class Alphaproteobacteria; order Azospirillales; family Azospirillaceae; genus Azospirillum; species Azospirillum brasilense_C. Next base: position 327,989 of record NZ_VITH01000002.1, on the reverse strand, counting down.
GATTCCCTCCCCTGCGAAGCGGGGGAGGGTTAGGGAGGGGGCAAGCATGTCGCCACCCCCCCACCGCTACGCCGGCCCGCTCCACGCCGGCCTGCGCGTCGGGCTGCTCGGCGGGTCCTTCAACCCGGCCCACGCCGGGCACCGGCACATCAGCCTGTACGCGCTGAAGGCGCTGGGCCTCGATCAGGTGTGGTGGCTGGTCAGCCCGCAGAACCCGCTGAAGCCGGTGCACGGCATGGCGCCGCTCGCCGAGCGGCTGGAGGAGGCCCGGCGCACCGCCCGCCATCCGGCCATCCGGGTCACCGCCATCGAGCAAGAGCTTGGCACCCGCTACACCGCCGACACGCTGGCCAAGCTCACGCTCCGCTTCCCCAAAACGCGCTTCGTCTGGCTGATGGGGGCGGACAATCTTCGGCAAATCCCCCGCTGGCGGCATTGGACGCGCATCTTCCGGCTGGTGCCGGTTGCAGTTCTCGCCCGTCCAACTTATTCTATGGGGGCGCTTGGTGGCATAGCCGCTCAGCGCTATGCCCGTCGCCGGGTGAGCATGCACAAGGCCAAGGGGTTGGCCGGTTCGAAAACACCGGCCTGGATTTTCCTCCGCAACCCGCTGCATCCGGCTTCGGCGACGGCGATCCGCCGGGCACGCGCCAGCGGGTCGTGACCCTGTATCGCGAGGTAGGTACCATCAACACGTTCATCGAACCGGCCGCGCCCGTTGTGCGGCCCGCGCCCGTTCCCGTTCCCCAGCCGGACGAACTGAAGGCGCTCGTCGAGAAGTCCCTGGACGACGATCAGGCCGAAGACGTCGTCGTCATCGACCTTGCCGGCAAGACCAGCATCGCCGACTACATGATCGTGGCGTCGGGCCGCAACACCCGGCACATCGCCGCCATGGCCATGAAGCTGGCCGACCGCATGAAGCAGGCCGGTCTGCGCGGCGTCGAGGTCGAGGGCCTGAACCAGTGCGACTGGGTTCTGGTCGACGCCGGGGACGTCATCATCCACCTGTTCCGCCCGGAAGTCCGGACCTTCTACAACATCGAGAAGATGTGGGGTCTGGAGACGCCGCGGCCCTCCGCCGAGCGCATGAGCGCCTGACGGACACCATTCAGGACGGGTGACGAACGGGAGTCGGACCGATGCGTCTGTGGCTTGCCGCGGTTGGGCGGTCACGGACCGGTCCGGCGCGCGACCTGTATGACGAGTACGCCGGCCGCCTGTCCTGGCCGCTGACTCTGCGCGAGGTCGAGGTGAAGAAGCGCCTCGCCTCCGACGAGTTGAAGCGGCAGGAGGCGGAGCTGCTTCTGGCCGCCATCCCCGCCGGGGCCATCGTCGTGGCCCTGGACGAGCGCGGCAAGACCATCACCAGCGAAGCCTTCGCCGCGAAGATCGGCGGCTGGCGGGACCAGGGGGCGGGCGACATCGCCTTTCTCATCGGCGGGGCCGACGGCCACGGCGACGCCGTGCGGGCGCGCGCCGATTTGCTTTTGGCCTTGGGCGCCATGACATGGCCGCATATGCTGGTGCGAGGCATGTTGGCGGAGCAAATCTACCGTGCCCAGCAAATTCTGGCCGGACACCCCTATCACCGTGCATGACTCCCATTGTGCGCGTGCGCAGGCATGCCATTTTCTGATCCGGCCCAAGGCGATGCGCGCGTAAAAGGCATCAGCCACAAGAAACCGCGTCAGACAGTTCGACCGAGACCCGCAACCCGACCGTGACAGGCGTATGAGGACCGTGATGACCGAGACCAATCGTCCCCGACCCGTAGTGCTGTGCATCCTGGATGGCTGGGGCTACCGCGAGGAGCGCGAGGACAACGCCATCGCGCAGGGCAACACGCCCAACTGGGACCGGCTGTGGTCGTCGGAGCCCCGCGCCTTCCTGGAGGCCAGCGAGGAGGAGGTCGGGTTGCCCAAGGGCCAGATGGGCAACTCCGAGGTCGGTCACATGAATCTGGGCGCCGGCCGCGTCGTCCGCCAGGATCTGGTGATGATCGACCACGCCATCGTCGAGGGGGAGCTGGAGCGCAACGCCGCGCTGAACGACCTCGCCAAGACGCTGCTGGCCTCGGGCGGGCGCTGCCACATCCTGGGCCTGCTGTCGCCGGGCGGCGTCCATTCGCACCAGGACCACATCGCGGCGCTGGCCGGCGTGCTGGCCCATGAGGGCGTCCCGGTCGAGATCCACGCCTTCACCGACGGCCGCGACGTGCCGCCGCAGAGCGCCAAGGACCAGATGGCCGAATTCATGGCCGACGTCCACGCCCTGCCCGGCGTCAACGTCGCCACGGTCAGCGGTCGCTACTATGCCATGGACCGCGACAAGCGCTGGGACCGCGTCGCCAAGGCCTACGCCGCGTTGGTCAGCGCCGAGGGCGTGACGGCGGCCGATCCGATCCAGGCGATCGAGCAGAGCTACGCCGCCGGCACTCACGACGAGTTCATCCTGCCGACCGTCATCGACGGCTACGCCGGCATGAAGGACGGCGACGCCATCCTGATGGCGAACTTCCGCGCCGACCGCGCCCGCGAGATCCTGGCCGCCTTCGTCGACCCGGCCTTCGACGGGTTCGAGCGCGCCTCGGTCCCGAAGCTGGCCGCCGCCGTCGGTATGGTCGAGTACTCGTCCACACTCGCCAAGCTGATGACGACCATCTTTCCGCCGAAATCCTTGACCAAGGTGCTGGGCGAAGTGGTCAGCGAGGCCGGATTGACCCAGTTGCGCATCGCCGAGACGGAAAAGTACCCGCACGTCACCTTCTTCTTCAACGGTGGCGAGGAGCGCGTGTACCCCGGCGAGGACCGCATCCTGGTGCCGTCGCCGAAGGTCGCCACCTACGATCTCCAGCCGGAGATGTCCGCCGCCGAGGTGACCGACAAGGTCGTCGCCGCCGTGGACAGCGGGAAGTACGATCTGGTGGTCATCAACTACGCCAACCCCGACATGGTCGGCCACAGCGGCATCCTGTCCGCCGCCATCAAGGCGGTCGAGGCGGTGGACGTCAGCCTGGGCCGGCTGGAGGCCGCAGTGCGCGCCCAGGGCGGCGTGATGCTGGTCACCGCCGACCACGGCAACTGCGAGCTGATGAGGGACCCGCAGACCAACGGCCCGCACACCGCCCACACGCTGGACAAGGTGCCGCTGGTGCTGGTGAACGGCCCCGCCGGGGTGTCGGCGATCCGCAGCGGGCGTCTGGCCGACATCGCCCCGACGCTGCTCGATCTGATGAAGCTGCCGCAGCCGGCCGAGATGACCGGCAAGAGCCTGATCGACCGCGCCAGCGCGCGGGCCGCCGCGGAATAAGGCGGAATTGGAGCATGGGCGCAGGGCGCGATCATCCGGCGGGTGTTGCTCTGCTCCCCCTCCCCGTCTCCCGTCCGCAAGGCGCCGGGCGGGAGCGGGCGTTTTCCTGGCGGCCGGCCCTGCTGACCGCCACCCTTCTCGTCCTCTCCACCACCGCCGCGGCGCAGACCGAGTCCCCCGGCCAGACGCTGAAGCGGGTGGAGCAGGATCTCCAGTCGGACAAGGCCCTGCAACGGCAGCTCGACCGCCAGTCCCAGACGCTCCAGAAGGAATTGGACGAGCTGCGCGACCGGCTGGTTGGCCTCGCCGACCAGGAGCGGGCGCAGGAGGACGAACTCGCCCATCTCGAAGAGTCCCTGACCGCCCTGGAGACGCAGGAGCGCAATCAGGCCGAGAAGCTGGAGGGCGAGCGGCAGCAGATCGCCGCCCTGCTCGCCGCCCTGCAGCGCGTCGCCCGCATCCCGCCGGAAGCGGCGCTGGCCCGCCCGGACGGGCCGGTGGACACGCTGCGCTCCGCCCTGCTGCTGCGCGACACGGTGCCGGCCCTGCGCGCCCGCGCCGACGCGCTGGCCCAGGCGCTGACCCGGCTGGCCGAGACGCGCGAGACGCTGCAGGCCCAGCGCACCCGCACCTACGCCGCCCGCCTCACCCTGATCGACCGCCAGAAGGAGATCGGCCAGTTCGTCGCCCGGCGCGAGGAGCTGTCGCGCCAGACCGAGGAGGAACGGCAGCAGGTCGCCCAGCGCACCGCCCGCCTGACCGGTCAGGCCGCCGACCTGCGCCAGCTGATGGACCGCATCGAGGCCGAACGCCGCGCCGCCGCCGCCATGGCGGCCAAGCGCGAGGCCGAGCGGCTGGAGGCGGAGCGCCGCGACGCCGAACGCCGCCTCGCCGAGCAGAAGGCCGCGGAGCAGAGGGCGGCCGAGCAGAAGCTCGCGGAGCAGAGGGCCGCAGACCAGAGGGCCAGGGCCGAGACGGAAACCGCCCGCGCCGCGCCCAGCGCGCCCGCCGGGGAACGCCTGCCGGTGGGCGGCCGGGTGACCGTCCGCTACGGCGAGGCCGACCGCTACGGCGCGACCAGCCGGGGCGTCACCATCCAGGCCCGCGCCGGTTCGACGGTGGTGTCACCGCAGGCCGGAACGATCGTCTTCGCCGGTCCGTTCCGCGGCTATGGCCAAATCTTGATCGTGGAACACAGCCACGGATATCATAGTCTCATCGCTGGATTTGGCCGCATCGACACGGCCGTCGGACGGCGCGTGGCCACGGGGGAACCCATCGGCCTGATGCCCGCCGACGGGTCACCCGATCTTTACTTCGAGCTTCGACGTCACGGACAGCCGATCAATCCACAGCGCGGTTTCGGCGCCCCGGAGGGGAAAGGACAAGGGTAGATGAGGATAGTCAAGCGTGCCGCCACCGCCGCGGCCCTGGTGTTTCTGGGGGCCGGCGTCGCCACCGTCACCGCGCAGGTGAACAGCACCGGCAACAGTTCCGAGACCTACCGCCAGCTCAACCTGTTCGGCGACGTCTTCGAGCGCGTGCGCGCCGAGTATGTCGAGTCGACGACGGACGAGCAACTCATCGAGTCCGCCATCAACGGCATGCTCACCTCGCTCGACCCGCACTCCAGCTATCTGAACCGCAAGAGCTTCCAGGACATGCAGGTTCAGACCCGCGGCGAGTTCGGCGGGCTGGGCATCGAGGTGACGATGGAGAACGGCCTGATCAAGGTCGTGTCGCCCATCGACGAGACTCCGGCCTTCCGCGCCGGGCTGCAGCCGGGCGACCTGATCATCCAGCTCAACGGCGAGGCCGTGATGGGCCTGTCGCTGAACGAGGCGGTGGAGAAGATGCGCGGCCCGGTGGGCAGCGACATCAAGGTCACCGTGCGCCGCGGCGAAGCCGGCGAACCGTTCGAGGTCACGCTGACCCGCGCCGTCATCAAGGTGCAGTCGGTCCGCTACCGCACCGAGGGCGACATCGGCTACGTCCGCATCACCAGCTTCAACGAGCAGACGCAGCAGGGGCTGGAGAAGGCCATCGCCTCGATCCAGCAGCAGCTCGGCGACAAGCTCAAGGGCTACGTCCTCGACCTGCGCAACAACCCCGGCGGCCTGCTCGACCAAGCGGTCTCGGTCTCCGACACCTTCCTGGAGAAGGGGGAGATCGTCTCCACCCGCGGCCGCAAGGCCGAGGAGGGCACGCGCTACAACGCCAAGCCCGGCGACCTCGCCAAGGGCCTGCCGATCGTGGTGCTGGTCAACGGCGGCTCGGCCTCGGCCTCGGAAATCGTCGCCGGCGCGCTGCAGGATCACAAGCGGGCGCTCGTCCTCGGCACCCAGTCCTTCGGCAAGGGGTCGGTCCAGACGATCATCCCGCTGCCCGGCCACGGCGCCATGCGCCTGACCACGGCGCGCTACTACACGCCGTCGGGCAAGTCGATCCAGGCCCTGGGCATCACCCCGGACATCGAGGTGCACCCGGCCCGCGTCGAGGAGACCGACCAGGGTCTGATCCGCCGCCGCGAGAGCGACCTGCGCGGCGCGCTGCGCAACCCGGACGCCCCCCGTCCGGCGACCACCCAGCCGGCCCCGGCGCCGGGCGCCAGCAACGCTCCGGCCCCCGGTGCGGCTCCAGGCGCGGCCCCGGGCGCGGCCCCCGCGCCGGGTGCGACGCCGGCTCCCGCCAACGGCAACGCCCCGGCGGCGCCGTCCGCGGAGAATGGCGAGGGCGCGCCCAACCAGCCGCCCTTCGACTACCAGCTGGCCCGCGCGCTCGACCTGCTGCGGGGCGTCGCCCTGTTCCAGGCCCGCGCGCACTGAGAGGAGGGACCGGGTCCGTGAACGCTGCCGCCCTGCTGGGCCGCCTGAAGCCCGCGAAACGGGAACGTTCCGGACCCGGCCTGCTGGCCCGCCTCCGGCGCCGCAAGGCCGGTGGCGATTCCGACGACGCGCCGCGCGCGCGCAAGGAGCGCCGCCCGCTGTCGCCCCTCGCCAAACGGCTGCTCGGCGCCTACGCCGTGCTGGCCCTCGGGCTGGGCGGGCTGGCCGGCTGGCTGGTGATGAACGCAGAGCACACCACCGAGGCGTGGCGGGCCGCCATTCCCAGCGTCGAGGTGGCGGTGAAGGGCGCCCAGCCCCCGGCCGTGCCGGCGGCACCGCCCGCCACGGCGGCGGCGGTTCCCGTCCAGCCCGCACCCGCCACGCCCACAGCGGCGCCCGCCCCGCCGCCCGCCGCCGCGCCTCCCCCGCCGCCGCTTGCCGTGGCCGTGAACGAGCCGGTCACCTTGACCCCAGCGCCGGTCCCCGGCCTGGTCGAGGACTCGCGCAACGGGCCGCTGCCGCGCATCGCCGAAGACGGGCGCAAGCCCTGGCAGGTCTACGCCCGCCCCTTCCCTGCCGCCGACCGGCGCCCGCGCATCGCCATCGTGCTGGCCGAGATGGGCATCTCCGGCGTGACCACCGGCAACGCCCTGCAGAAGCTGCCGCCGACGATCACGCTGGCCTTCGTCCCCTACGCCGAGCGGCTGGACAACTGGGTCGAGCGCGCCCGCAGCAAGGGGCACGAGGTGATGCTCTCCATCCCCATGGAGCCGCAGGACTACCCGCGCAACGACCCGGGCCCCAACGCCCTGCTCAGCATGCTGCCGCCCGAGCGCAACATGGAGCGGCTGGAATGGTCGCTGGGCAAGGCCGTCGGCTATGTCGGCATCACCAGCACCACGGGCAGCAAATTCACCGCCAACCCTGACGCGGTGACCCCGGTCGTCGCGGCGATGAAGGCGCGCGGCCTGATGGTGCTGGACGCCCGCGCCAACCCGCGCAGCGTCGCCGGCACCCTAGCGGGCGAGGCGGGGGTGCCGCGGGCCTTCGCCGACCGGGTGATCGACCGCGACCTGTCGCGCGGCGCCATCGACGACCAGCTCGCCGAGCTGGAGACCATCGCCAAGACCAATGGGGCCGCGGTGGGAATCGGCGCGCCCTATCCCAGCACCATCGAACGGATCAACCTGTGGCTCACCGGGCTGGCCGACCGTGGCATCGCCATCGTGCCGGTCTCCGCCGTGGCCAACATGCAGAAGCAATAAGGCGCATGAGCAAGAAGCCCATCGACCGCGAAGCCCTCCCCTACCGCCCCTGCGTGGGCGTGATGCTGCTGAACGACCGCGGGCAGGTCTTCGTGGCCCGGCGCTGCGACAGCAAGGACGCCTGGCAGATGCCCCAGGGCGGCATCGACGAGGGCGAGGGCGTGCATGAGGCCGCCTTGCGCGAGCTGAAGGAAGAGATCGGCACCGACAAGGCCGAGATCCTCGGCGAGACGGCGGAAAAACTGCGCTACGACCTGCCCGACCATCTGATCGGCAAGGTCTGGAAGGGCCGTTGGCGCGGTCAGGAGCAGGTCTGGCTGGCCGCCCGCTTCACCGGCACGGACGCCGACATCGACCTCGCCACGGAGCACCCGGAGTTCGACGCCTGGAAATGGGTCGACTCTGACGACTTGGCCGGCCTGATCGTGCCCTTCAAGCGCCCGGTCTACGAATCGGTCCTTGCGGAGTTCGCCCCGATCATTGCGGCGCTGCGGCGGGGCTGATTTTACAAGAATTGCATTTGAAGTCCCCTCTCCCCTCCGCTCTCGCGCAAACTTCGTTTGCGCTGACGCGACAGGCGGACCTTCGGTCCGCCGAAAGCGGGGAGAGGGTTAGGGTGAGGGGGTTGCGCTTGTGCCGGACGTACCGCCTCGCGCATCCCCCTCACCGCCCGCTTCGCGGGCACCCTCTCCCCGGAGGGGACAGGGCCACAGTTGAGGCCCGACCGTTCAGGCCACCTTGGCCAGCCGCTTGGCGCGGCTCTCGATCAGCCACCAGGCGCCGCGCGCGGCGACGCTGTAAAAGCGGGTGTGCGGCTTCAGCCCGCAGGCCTTGAAGACCATCGCCACCGCGCGGTCGACGTGCTTGGGCCGGTAGCGGCCGTAGGCGCGGCGCATGTAGGCCTGATTGTAGGTCTTGTGCGCGTAGGGCTCGCCCTCCGGCGCGTTGGCCGCGTAGTAGGCGTAGGCCAGTTCGTCGTCCTCCGACTCGCCGATGCGCGACAGCGCGACCTTGAGGCGCTGGAACTTGTTGAGCTGCTCCAGCTCCAGATACTTCTTCGTGTAGGTGTAGAAGAGCTTGAAGTGGCGCAGCTCGTCGGCGGCGATGTTCTTGCAGATCAGCTTGAGGACCGGTTCGTCCGTCGAGTCGCCGATGGCCGCGTAATAGCTGCTGGTGCCGGTCTCGACCATGCAGCGGGCGATCATCTCGCCGGTGCGCGAGCCGCGGACCGAGGCGTCGAGGTCGATCGGCACCTTGTAGCCGGCGCGGAACCGCTCGACGGCCCGGTCGAAGTCGAAGGTCGGATCGACCAGCTCCGCCCACTTGCCGAGCGCGCGGCCGTGCTGGACCTCCTCGACCGCCCAGCCGTGGGCGACCTCCTGGAACTCGGGATCGTCGTGGAAGACGTTGCAGAGATAGGCCGTGTAGTCGTCGGCGTTGAACTCCACCAGGGCCGCCGCCTTGATGAGCGGAACGAGATCGGGATCGACCTTGCTGTGGTCCAGCTGATCCCAGGGAAGCTCTTCGTATTTCCAGTGCAACGCCACACTCCACTCCCGCTGCGGCCGCCGTTCCGGGCCGGTTGTTCGACGCTCTGACGGAGAATAGGACGATAAAAACAAAAACGCCTCGACGGACGGGCCGGGAGGCGTTCGATCCCCTAGGGGACACTATGTATGGCTGCGATGGCGCAATGCAACGGAAACGGCCCGGCCGGCGCTTACCGGCGGGCCGCGGCCGCTGTCAGTGCGTGGTGGTCGCGCCGGTCGCGTCGAGCTTGGCGCGGGCGATGGCGATCTTCGCCTCCACGCGGGCCTTCTCGTCGTCGGACTTGGCGTCTTCCAGATCCTCGCCCAGGTCGCGGATCTGCTGCTCGACCTTGGCGCGGTCGATCTCGGCGACCGCGATGGCCTCCTCGGCCAGGACGGTGCAGCGGGTCTCGGTCACCTCGGCGAAGCCGCCGGCGACGAACACCCGGTCGACCACGCGGTCGGCCTCGTAGACGTCGATCACGCCCGGACGGACGGTCGAAATCATCGGCGAGTGGCCGGCAAGGACGCCGAAGTCACCTTCCGAACCCGGCACCACGACCATGTCGACGGGCTGCGAGGTCAGCAGCTTCTCCGGAGAGACCAGCTCGAATTCGACTTTATCGGCCATGGGTTTCCTGGTGCCTCTTCATAAGAACCCCCTCCCCCGCGCGGGCGGAGGAGAGGGTTAGCCTCGTTACCGAACCTCAGCCGACCCTGATCAGGCGGCTTCGGCGGCCAGCTTCTTCGCCTTGGCGATGGCTTCGTCGATGGTGCCGACCATGTAGAAGGCCGCTTCCGGCAGGTGGTCGTAGTCGCCGTTCACGATGCCCTTGAAGCCCTTGATGGTGTCTTCCAGGCTGACGAGCACGCCCGGGGTGCCGGTGAACACCTCGGCGACGTGGAACGGCTGCGACAGGAAGCGCTGGATCTTGCGGGCGCGGGCCACGACCAGCTTGTCCTCTTCCGACAGCTCGTCCATGCCCAGGATCGCGATGATGTCCTGCAGCGACTTGTAGGTCTGCAGAACGCGCTGCACCGAACGGGCGACGGTGTAGTGCTCCTCACCGACGACGCGCGGGTCCAGGATGCGGCTGGTCGAGTCCAGCGGGTCCACCGCCGGGAAGATCGCCATTTCGGCGATCGAACGCGACAGCACCGTGGTGGCGTCCAGGTGGGCGAAGGAGGTGGCCGGGGCCGGGTCGGTCAGATCGTCGGCGGGCACGTAAATGGCCTGCACCGAGGTGATCGACCCCTTCTTCGTGGAGGTGATGCGCTCCTGCAGGGCGCCCATGTCGGTGGCCAGCGTCGGCTGGTAACCCACCGCCGACGGGATGCGACCCAGCAGAGCCGACACTTCCGAACCGGCCTGCGTGAAGCGGAAGATGTTGTCCACGAAGAACAGCACGTCCTGGCCTTCCTCGTCGCGGAAGTACTCCGCGAGGGTCAGGCCGGACAGGGCGACGCGGGCGCGGGCGCCCGGCGGCTCGTTCATCTGGCCGTACACCAGGGCCACCTTGGAGCCCGGGCCGTCGAGCTTGATGACGCCCGACTCGATCATCTCGTGGTAGAGGTCGTTGCCCTCACGGGTGCGCTCGCCCACGCCCGCGAACACGGACACGCCGCCGTGCGCCTTCGCGACGTTGTTGATCAGCTCCATGATGGTCACGGTCTTGCCCACGCCGGCGCCGCCGAACAGGCCGATCTTGCCGCCCTTGGCGTAGGGAGCCAGCAGGTCGATGACCTTGATGCCGGTGATCAGCACTTCGGCGTCCGTCGACTGCTCGACGAAGTCCGGGGCCGCACGGTGGATCGGCAGGGTGCGCTCGGCGCCGACGTCGCCGCGCTCGTCGATCGGCTCACCGATCACATTGATGATGCGGCCGAGGGTGGCCGGGCCGACCGGCACGGCGATCGGGGCGCCGGTGTCCGTCACTTCGGCGCCGCGGACCAAGCCGTCGGTGCTGTCCATGGCGATGGCGCGGACGGTGCTCTCGCCGAGGTGCTGGGCAACCTCGAGCACGAGGACCTTGCCGTCGTTCTGGGTGTGCAGAGCGTTCAGAATGGCCGGCAGCTCGCCGTCGAACTGGACGTCGACAACGGCGCCCGTGACCTGCGTGATCTTGCCGACGGCGTTCGTCGCCTGGGTGGTGGTGGCCATGGAGTAAAGCTCCCTCGGAACTCGATAATTGTCGGATGTGCCGTCGTATCGACCGCGAACGCTGCGCCGTTAAACCGCCTCGGCGCCGGAGATGATCTCGATCAGCTCCTTGGTGATGTAGGCCTGGCGCGTGCGGTTGTAGGTGATCGTCAGCTTGTTGATCATGTCGCCGGCGTTGCGCGTCGCGTTGTCCATCGCGGTCATGCGGGCGCCCTGTTCGGACGCGGCGCTTTCCAGGAGGGCGCGATAAACCTGGATCGACAGGTTGCGCGGCAGCAGCTCGGCGAGGATCTGCTCCTCGTCGGGCTCGAACTCGTAGATCGCCTTGACCTCGGCGCCCGCGGCGTCCTCGTCCGCCTGCGCCTCGACGGCGAAGGGAACGAGCTGCTGGACGGTCACGATCTGGGAGATCGCCGACTTGAACTTGTTGAAGATCACCGAGCAGACGTCGAACTCGCCGGCGTCGTACATCGCCAGAACCTTCTGCGCGACGACATCGGCGTCGGCGAAGGACAGCTTGCGGCGACCCACATCCTCGTAGGTCTCGACGATCAGCGAGCCGAACTCGCGGCGCAGCTGGTCGCGGGCCTTGCGGCCGACGGTGAGCAGCTTGACCGTCTTGCCTTCCGACTGGAGGCGCAGGATCTGGCGGCGGGACTCACGGACGATGGCGCCGTTGAAGGCGCCGCACAGGCCGCGGTCGGAGCTGATGATGACGAGGAGATGCACCTGATCGGAACCGGTGCCGGTCATCAGCTTCGGGCCGTTGCCCGAGTCCTGCACGTTGGCCGCGAGAGAGGCCAGCATGCGGCCCATGCGCTCGGCGTAGGGACGACCGGCTTCCGCCTGCTCCTGCGCGCGGCGGAGCTTGGAGGCGGCGACCATCTTCATCGCCGAGGTGATCTTCCGCGTCGATTGGACGCTGGCGATCCGGTTCTTTAGGTCCTTGAGGTTAGGCATGCCGGCCCTTCATTCCGCTCGGGGTCGTTCGGGTTGACGGACGGGGCGCAGGAACTGCGCCCCCGCCGTCGATCAGACGAACACCTTGGAGAAGTTGTCGAGGAAGGCCTTCAGGCGCTCCTCGGTCGCAGAGGTGATCTGCTTCTCGTTGCGGATCGTCGCCAGGATGTCGGCCCCCTTGGAGCGGACCTCGGCGAGGAACTTCTGCTCGAAGCGGTTGACGTCCTCGACCTTGATCTTGTCGAGATAGCCCTTCACGCCCGAGAAGATCGACACGACCTGCTCTTCGACCGGCAGCGGCTGGAACTGCGGCTGCTTCAGCAGCTCGGTCAGACGGGCGCCACGGGCCAGCAGGCGCTGGGTGGCGGCGTCGAGGTCCGAGGCGAACTGCGCGAAGGCGGCCATCTCACGGTACTGGGCCAGCTCCATCTTGATGGTGCCCGCGACCTGCTTCATCGCCTTGATCTGGGCGGCGGAGCCGACGCGCGACACCGACAGGCCGACGTTGATGGCCGGACGGATGCCCTTATAGAACAGGCCGGTCTCGAGGAAGATCTGGCCGTCGGTGATCGAAATCACGTTCGTCGGGATGTAGGCCGACACGTCGCCGGCCTGCGTCTCGATGACCGGCAGGGCGGTCAGCGAGCCGTTGCCGTGGGCGTCGCCCATCTTGGCGGCGCGCTCGAGCAGGCGGCTGTGGAGGTAGAACACGTCGCCCGGGTAGGCTTCGCGGCCCGGCGGACGGCGGAGCAGCAGCGACATCTGACGGTAGGCGACGGCCTGCTTGGACAGGTCATCGTACACGATCAGGGCGTGCATGCCGTTGTCGCGGAAGTACTCGCCCATCGTGCAGCCGGTGTACGGCGCCAGGAACTGCAGCGGGGCCGGCTCCGACGCGGTGGCCGCGACGACGATCGAGTATTCCAGGGCGCCGGCGTCTTCCAGGGTCTTGACGATCTGGGCGACGGTGGAGCGCTTCTGACCGACGGCGACGTAGATGCAGTAGAGCTTCTTGCTCTCGTCGTCGCCCTGGTTGATCGGCTTCTGGTTCAGGAAGGTGTCGATGACGACGGCGGTCTTGCCGGTCTGGCGGTCACCGATGATCAGCTCGCGCTGGCCGCGGCCGATCGGAACCAGGCTGTCGACGGCCTTCAGGCCGGTCTGCATCGGCTCGTGCACCGACTTGCGCGGGATGATGCCGGGGGCCTTGACCTCGACGCGGGTGCGGGTGACGTCCACCAGCGGGCCCTTGCCGTCGATCGGGTTGCCCAGGCCGTCCACGACGCGGCCCAGCAGACCCTTGCCGACCGGCACGTCCACGATGGTGCCCGTGCGCTTGACGGTGTCGCCTTCCTTGATCTCGCTGTCGGTGCCGAAGATCACGACGCCGACGTTGTCGGTCTCGAGGTTCAGCGCCATGCCCTTGATGCCACCGGGGAACTCGACCATCTCGCCGGCGCGCACGTTGTCCAGGCCGTGCACGCGGGCGACGCCGTCACCCACGGAGAGGACCTGACCGACCTCGGCGACATCCGCCTCGGTCCCGAAATTCGCGATCTGCTGCTTGAGGATCGCAGAGATTTCTGCGGCGCGGATATCCATCAGACTGATCCCCCTGAGGCCTTCATGGCGAGTTGCAATTTGTTCAGCTTCGTGCGCACCGAGGTGTCGACCATGCGCGAGCCGAACTTAACGATCATGCCCCCGATCAGCGCGGGATCGACCGTGGTGTTGATCAACACCTTGGAGCCGATCGACGCCTTCAGCGCGTCGGTGACCGCGGCCAGCTGAGCGTCGCTCAGCGGCTGGGCGGAGGTGACCTGGGCGGTCACTTCGCCACGACGGCGGGCCAGTTCGGCGAGATAGCCTTCGATCATGCCTTCCAGCGCGAACAGGCGGCGGTTCTTGGCCACCAGCCCGATGAAGCGCTTGGTCAGATCGGACACTTCGGCGCGGTCCAGAACCGCGGCCATCGCCCGGCCTTGGTCGGCGCGGCTGATCACGGGACTGCGGACGAGGCGGCGAAGGTCGGCGCTCTCAGCCAGGATTTGCTTCAGCGCGACCAGATCGCTCGCGACCTGATCCAACGCTTTGTTCTCGTCCGCAAGCTCGAACAGCGCGATGGAGTAGCGCGTAGCGAGTTCGGAAACGCCTGTACCTTCGATTGCCACCTGATCCCTCGAATTGAGTTCGGTAGACGGTGAATTTTCAGGGCCTTAAATAGGGCAAAACCCACATCGCGGCGGCCCAGCCCGCGAAAGCGAGCGGTCCAATATCACAGGATTAGGCCCTGCGCAACGGGGTCTGGACAATTTGCACGCGGCTTGCGTGCGGCGTTTTGCGCCCCTGCGGCGTGGGGTCCGTTCTTGGCGACGGCGGCTGGAAATGGGCATACCACTTCACAACTGCAACGGATCACCTTGGCATCTGAAGGACCTGCCCTCCCGGAGGCCGGCCCCGGAGGCCGATTTCCGGTGCCCGCCGCGCGGCGGTCCGGAGCCCCGCCAGAGACCAGACTGTGACCTAACGCCTCGCTTAACACCCGTTTAACCATTCGCGCGCACGGTCGCCTCACAGCCCGTCTGACAGGACAAACCCAGGCCAATCATGACCGTCGTCGCCTTTTCCTGCGCCCGCTTCACGCCCGCCGACCTCAACGAGTTCGAGGCGGTGGCCGAGCCGAAGCTGCGCCTTGGCCATTGGGCCGGGGTCATCCGCGAAACGGGCCGGGAGCATGACCGGCTCCTCGTCCTCCTGCCCGGCGTGGACCGTCCCGTCTTCCGCTTCGAGCGCGACGGGCGCGGGCGCTACAGCCTGTCCTTCAACGACCGCTCCGGCTGGTACGGCATCGGCTCGGGCGGCAGCGCGTCCGAATGCCTGTCGATCTGGCGCCCCCGGCCGCGGGCCGACCGGTCCGTCTCGGTGCTCTGAGCCTCTTTTTCACCCTTCGGAAAAGTTCGATTCGGCCGCCGCCGGCCCGCTGGATCGCCTGCCGGATCGCCCTCCGATGAAGCCGGTCAGCGATACACGCCGACCGACAGCAGGTAGGGCTCGCCGCCCAGAACGACGCGCCGCACGATCATCGTCTTCGGCGCGATCTGGCCGGACAGCGGGTCCGTCCATTTGTAGCTGACGGCGCCCGACTCCCGCTCCGCCACGATGTCCAGCGCCTCCCGGATGAAGGGCTTGCCGTCGACGTCCTTCAGGTCCTTGAGGTTCGAGCCGTTGAGCGACGGCGTCCAGCCGTGGGCCACCATCACGCCGTCGCGGTCGATCAGCATCGGGTAGAGGTCGCGGTCGATCAGCGCGCCGTCCCGCTGGGCGAAGGCGTCCGGGGCGGCGTCGGCGCCATGCTGGCGCAGATAGCCGCTGGTCTTGTCGAGCAGCGCCTTGGCGTCCGATTCCGTCCCCCGGGTCTGGGCGGGCACGCCCGCCGCCAGCGCGATGATCGCCAGCAACGCGAGAACCGGGAGAACCGTCAGCAAGGTGGGGAGGTGGAAACGACCGCGCAGCCTGGACATGAGATCGCTCGGCGAAAGATGACTTCCATACTCTGGTAATACCATGACCCGCCGCTCGCAACGGACCAAACGTCACAGGTGCCTTGCGGAGCGCGCAGGGACAATCGGTCGCAGCCCCCCTTTACAGGAGTGCGATATTTCTTAACGGGCACCGCACCTCTACAGGAAGCTGTAGGGATCGACGTCCACTTGCACGCGCACATTGGGCGGAATATCCACCTGCTCCAGCCAATGCGCGATCAGCGGTTGCACCTGGACGGTGCGTGGCGCCTTCAGCAGCAGGCGCCGCCGGTGCCGCCCCCGCAGCAGGGCGAGCGGCGCCGGGGCGGGGCCCAGCACGGCGACGGTGTCGCTGCGCGGCGCGGCGCGGCCCAGCGCGATGGACAGCTTCTCCACCGCCGCCGCGTCCTCCCCCGACACGATCAGGGCGGCCAGCCGTCCGAAGGGCGGCATCCCGGCCTCCAGCCGCATCTCCGCCTCCAGCTGGTAGAAGCCGTCACGGTCCCCGGCGGCCAGCGCCTGCATCACCGGATGCTCGGGCATGTAGGTCTGCAGCATCACCCGCCCCGGCCGCTCGCCGCGCCCGGCGCGCCCGGCCACCTGATGGAGGAGCTGGTAGGTCCGCTCCCCCGCCCGCAGATCGCCGCCGGCCAGCCCGAGGTCGGCGTCCACCACCCCGACCAGGGTCAGCATGGGGAAATGGTGCCCCTTCGCCATCACCTGGGTGCCGATCAGGATGTCCAGCTCATGGTCGGCGATCCGGCGGACCATCTCTTGGATGGCGCGGGGGCCGAACAGCGTGTCGGACGCCATGATGGCGGCGCGGGCGTCGGGAAACAGCTCCGCCACCTCCTCGGCGATGCGCTCCACGCCGGGACCGCAGGCGGCCAGCGTCCCCTCCTCGCCGCATTCCGGGCAGGTCGGGGAGAGCGGTTGCGACAGGCCGCAATGGTGGCACTGGAGCTTGCGGGCCAGCCGGTGCTCGACCAGCCACGCCGTGCAGTTGGGGCATTGCAGCCGGTGCCCGCAGGCCCGGCACAGGGTCAGCGGGGCGTAGCCGCGGCGGTTGAGGAACAGCATCACCTGCTCCTTCTCCGCCAGCGTCTGCTCGATGGCCTTCTTGAGCGACGGAGCCAGCCAGTGGCGGGCCGGCGGCCGGTCCTTGCGCAGGTCCACCAGTTCGACGTCGGGCAGCACCGCCCCGCCGTGGCGGCCCGGCAGCTCGATGCGGGCGTAGCGGTTGCTGTCGGCGTTGACCTTGGTCTCCAGCGACGGCGTGGCGGAGACCAGCACGGTGGGGATGCCGCCGAGATGCGCCCGCGCGACGGCCATGTCGCGGGCGTGGTAGATCGACCCCTCCTCCTGCTTGTAGGCGGGGTCGTGCTCCTCGTCGATGATGATGACGCCGAGTGCCTTGTAGGGCAGGAACAGGGCGGAGCGGGCGCCGACCACCACCGGCACCTCGCCGTTGGCCACCGCCCTCCAGGTGTCGCGGCGCTGCGCCCCGGTCAGCTCGGAGTGCCATTCCGCCGGCGGCGCGCCGAAGCGGCGGGCGAAGCGATCCAGCCACTGCGCCGACAGGGCGATTTCCGGGAGCAGCACCAGCGCCTGCTTGCCCGCCTTCAGGGCGGCGGCGATCGCCTCGTAATAGACCTCGGTCTTGCCGGAGCCGGTGACCCCGTCGAGCAGCACGGTGGAATAGACGCCGGACTCCACGCGGGCGCGCAGGTCCGCCGCCGCCGCCTCCTGGTCGGCGGACAGGGTGGGGCCGGGACGGTGGCAGTCGGGCCGCCCGAGCTTGGTCGGCTGGAGCAGCACCGGCTCCAGCAGCCCGGCCTCGGCCAGCCCGCGCACCACGGTGACGCCGCAGCCGGCCTCCTCCGCCAGCTCCGCCGGGGTGCGCGGCGGGCCGTCGTCCAGCAGGGCCAGCACGCGCCGCCGCGGCTCGGTCATCTTGAAGCCGGGCGGCGGCTCCGCGTCGGGCTTGCGCAGATAGGCGAGCGTCGCCTTCGCCGGCTCCAGAGCCGACGGCACGCTGATCGCCATGCGCAGCACATGGCCCGGCGGCGTCATGGTGTAGGCGGCGACCCACTCCACGAACTTGCGCTCGACCTCCGGCATCGGCGGCACGTCGAAGCGGCGGACCACCGGCTTCAGCCGCGCGGCCTCGACGACTCCGGCACCGTCGCCCCACACCACCCCCAGCACGCGGCGCGGCCCGAGCGGAACCTCCACATAGTCGCCGGGGACGAGAGTCATCCCGGCGGGCACGCGGTAGTCGTAGGCCTCGCGCAGCGGCAGCGGCAGGAGCACGCGGACGCGCGGGTCCGCGTCCACCGGCACCGTGCCCGGCAGAAGAGCCTGCGCCGGCCCCCCTCCGGAGGTGATCCCGGAAGCGGTTCCGGGGTTGGCCCCGGATCTGGCGGAATTTTCACGCATCGGCTAGAGTGCCCCCTGGCCGCGACGCCGGGCAGCGAATCCCGGGAAACAGGGCACGGTCTTCCTCAGCAAGTATGGATTCCAGGTCATGAAGTTCTTCGTTGACACCGCCGACATCGCCGAGATCCGCGATCTGGCCGACACGGGCCTGCTGGACGGTGTTACCACCAACCCCTCCCTCGTCGCCAAGACCGGTCGCAGCTTCCTCGACCTCGTGGCCGAAATTTGTGATGTGGTGGACGGCCCGGTCAGCGCCGAGGTGGCCTCCACCGACTTCGAGACCATGCTGGCGGAAGGGAAGAAGCTTGCCAAGATCGCCGACAACGTCACGGTCAAGGTTCCGCTGACCCCGGCCGGCCTGAAGACCTGCAAGGCGCTGTCCTCCGAAGGCACGATGGTCAACGTCACGCTGTGCTTCTCCCCGGCCCAGGCGATCCTGGCCGCCAAGGCCGGCGCCAGCTTCGTGTCGCCCTTCGTCGGCCGCCTGGACGACATCGGGCAGGACGGCATGGGCCTGATCGCCGACATCGTGGAGATTTACAGCAACTACGACTACTTCAAGACCGAAGTGCTGGTCGCCTCGATCCGCAACCCGATCCACATCGTCGACTCCGCCCGCCTGGGCGCCCACGTCGTCACCGCCCCGCCGTCGGTCCTGAAGCAGCTCTTCAACCATCCGCTGACCGACAAGGGCCTCGCCCAGTTCGTCGCCGATTGGCAGAAGACCGGCCAGTCCATCCTCTGAGGACGGCGGCATGGGCCGGGAACCGGGACACACCCCCCAGAGGAAGGACGCGCCGACCGCCGAGGACGTGTGCGCCTACCTGCGGGACCATCCCGACTTCCTGGTCCATCACGGCGAGCTGGTCCACCATCTGACCCCGCCGTCGCAGGACCGCGGGCGCGGGGTGGTGGACCTGCAGGCCTATATGCTCGAACGTCTGCGCGGCGAGGTCCGCTTGCTGAAGGACCAGCAGCGCGATCTGATCGGCACCTCGCGCGCCAACATGAACAGCCAGAACCGCATCCACGCGGCGGTGCTGTTCCTCCTCGACGCGCAGAGCTTCGAACAGCTCATCCAGACCATCACCACCGATCTGGCGGTGCTCCTGGACCTGGACGTCGCCTGCCTGATCGTCGAATCGAACGGCCACGACACTCCGCACGTCCAGACCTCCGGCGTGCGGGTGGTCGAGCCGGGGACCGTCGACCGCTGGCTGGGCAAGGCCGACGTGGCGCTGAACGCCGACATCCAGGGCGACCCGGAGCTGTACGGCCCCGGCGCCGGGCTGGTGCGGTCGGAAATCCTGATCCGCCTCCAGGTCTCCAGCGAGACGCCGGACGGCATGCTGGCCTTCGGCAGCCGCGAGCCCGACACCTTCCACGGCAGCCAGGGCACCGAGCTGGTCGGCTTCCTCGCCCGCGTGGTAGAGCGGGTGATCCGCGGCTGGCTCGAACTCCCGGCCTGACCCGACAGAACGCATGACCGGAAAGCAGAACCCCGTCCTCGGTTTCGCCGCCCAGCCCGACGTGCAGGACGTGCTGGTCCACTGGCGCCGCTGGATGGAGAGCGAGCGCAACGTCTCGCCCCACACGCTGACCGCCTACATCGGCGACGTCGCGACCTTCCTGGAATTCATCACCGGCTATCAGGCGAAGCCGCCGTCGATGAACGACCTCGCCGCGCTGACCGTCACCGACTTCCGCTCCTGGCTGTCCCACCTCGCCATGAAGGGGATCGGCTCCAACAGCCGGTCGCGCGCCCTGTCGTCGGTGCGCAACCTGTTCCGCTGGATGGACCGCGACGGCCGCCTGCACAACCCGGCGATCAACACCTTCTCCGGCCCGCGCATCAAGCGCCCGGCGCCGAAACCGCTGACCGTGCTGGACGCCGACCGCCTGCTGGAGGAGTCGGAGAAGGAGCCGGACGAGCCGTGGGTCGGCAAGCGCGACCGGGCGCTGTTCACCCTGCTCTACGGCTGCGGCCTGCGCATCTCGGAGGCGCTGAACCTGACGCGCCGCGAGGCGCCGCTGGGTGAGACGCTGCGCGTCACCGGCAAGGGCAACAAGGAACGGATCGTCCCGGTGCTGCCGGCGGTGACGGAGGCGGTGCGCGCCTACATGGACGCCTGCCCCTACCGCCAGGGTCCGGACGCGCCGCTGTTCGTCGGGGTGCGCGGCGGGCAGCTCGCCCCGGCCATCGCGCAGCGGCGGATGCGCGACCTGCGCCGCCTGATGGGGCTTCCGGAGACCGCGACGCCGCACGCGCTGCGGCACAGCTTCGCCACGCATCTGCTGGCGGACGGTGGCGATCTGCGGGCGATCCAGGATCTGCTTGGCCACGCCTCGCTGTCGACGACGCAGCGCTACACGGACGTGGAGAGCGAGCAGCTGATGCAGGTGTACCGCTCGGCGCACCCGCGGGCGAAGAAGACGCCGTAGAGTCGGAAGGTGGGAGGTGCATTGCCCCCTCCCCGACCGGAGCGACCCCACTTGAAGTCCCCTCTACCCTCTGGGGAGAGGGTTAGGGTGAGGGGGTTGCACTTTTGCCGAACTTCCCATAAGCGCAACCCCCTCACCGGCCCTCCGGGCCACCCTCTCCCCGGAGGGGAGAGGGTTATGAGAGAGACGCGCCTCAGATGTGCAGGGCGCGGCCGTCCACAGCGAGGGCGGCTTCCTTGGTCACTTCCGACAGGGTCGGGTGAGCGTGGCAGGTGCGGGCGATGTCCTCGGCCGACGCGCTGAACTCCATCGCCACGGCCAGCTCGCCGACCATCTCCGACACGTTCGGGCCGACCATGTGGACGCCCAGCACCTTGTCGGTGCGCGCGTCGGCCAGGATCTTCACGAAGCCGTCGGTCGTGCCGCTGGCGCGGGCGCGGCCGTTGGCGGTGAAGGGGAACTTGCCCGCCTTATAGGCGACGCCGGCGGCCTTCAGCTCCTCCTCGGTCTTGCCGACCGCGGCCACTTCCGGCCAGGTGTAGACGACGCCGGGGACGAGGTCGTGGTTGACGTGGCCGGCCTGGCCGGCCAGCAGCTCGGCGAGCGCGACGCCCTCCTCCTCGGCCTTGTGGGCCAGCATCGGGCCTTCGACCACGTCGCCGATGGCGTAGATGCCCGGCACGTTGGTCTCGAAATGCGCGCCGATCTTCACGCGGCCGCGGTTGTCCATCTCCACGCCGACGGCGTCGAGGCCCAGGCCGTTGGTGAAGGCGCGGCGGCCGATGGCGACCAGCACGACGTCGGCCTCGACCTCCTCGGCAGTGCCGCCGGCGGCGGGCTCGACCGAGAGGGTGACGCCGGTGTTGGTGACCTTGGCGCCGGTGACCTTGGAGCCGAGCTTGAAGGTCATGCCCTGCTTGCCCAGGATGCGCTGCATCTGCTTGGACACCTCGCCGTCCATGGTCGGCAGGATGCGGTCCAGGAACTCGACCACGGTGACCTGCGCGCCGAGGCGGCCCCAGACCGAGCCCAGCTCAAGGCCGATGACGCCGCCGCCGATAACGACGAGGCGCTTCGGCACCTCCGGCAGCTCCAGGGCGCCGGTGGAGGAGACGATCTTCTGCTCGTCGATCTCGATGCCCGGCAGCGGGGTGACTTCCGAGCCGGTGGCGATGACGATGGCCTTGGAGGCCGTGACGGTGCCCACGCCCTCGACCTCGACGGTGTTCGGGGCGGTGATGCGGCCGGCACCCTTCAGCCAGGCGATCTTGTTCTTCTTGAACAGGAACTCGATGCCGCCGGTGTTCTCTTTGACGACCTTGTCCTTGTGGGACAGCATGCCCGGCAGGTCCAGCTCCACGCCGCCGACCTTGATGCCGAACTTGGCGAGGCCGTGCTTGGCCTCCTCGAACTTCTCCGACGCGGCGAGCAGCGCCTTGGAGGGGATGCAGCCCACATTCAGGCAGGTGCCGCCCAGCGCGCTGCGCTTCTCGACGCAGGCGACTTTGAAACCGAGCTGCGCCGCACGGATCGCGCAGACATACCCGCCGGGACCGCCGCCAACCACGACGACGTCGAAAGTGCTTTCAGCCATTGGGGGCTTTCCTTCCGCCATTTTTGTGTTCGCCAAAAGCCTTCCCGTCCAGCGGGGAGGGCCGCGCGCCGATTTATGCCGCCGCTCACGCCAACTGGCAACGGAACAGTTCGTCCGGAGGGAGGGATGCCGGGTTGAACGACCGGCATGGGAACGCGCGGGAACCGCCCCGAATTGATGGTAATCAGCGGCGGACCCCCGGTCTCCCCGTCGCGATGCTCCGGCTCCCGCCGCGTCTCCGGGATCCGGACCATCCGCCGGACTGCGCCATCACGCAGGAAAAGCGCGGAGAGGATTGGCCCCAGGGCCAAGACGCACAAGGCGAAACATCATGACGGGACGGTGGGCCGGCCTCCGAAGACGCTGAAACGGAAGGAATACAGCGCGGAGCCGGCGAGACTCCGTATGGAACTGGCAAAGCTTCAGGAGCGGGTACGCCCGCGCGTCTTCCGCGTCGTCGCACCGCCCATCCCGATGGAGCGCGAAATGTCGCAGATGTCCATCCAGCGCTTCATTCCCCATTTTCCCGCGACGGGCGAGCACATGGTCTTCGACCGGAGCTGGCAGAACCGCGCCGGAGTCGCGCGGGTCATGGGCTTCTGCACGGGCGCGCAAGACCTGGAAGCTGTCACCCACGCACCTGAAACCCGACAACCGCTGGCACAACCATTCCCGCAGCCGTTGTCACTCCTTGAACAGTGTCTTTTCTTCGATCTTCATTGGACTACCCCACAACTCGGGCCTGAACATGCCTCCTTTGTAATCCGGCTGATTGATGACGGAAACAGCAATGAAGAACGGACGATTTTTTTCATTAAGATCGACATCTTCAAGCTTGGTGACGCTCTGCAATTCCAAATCATAGACATAGGCAACGCGCTTTCCAGTTTCCCAGTAACCAGCAAGAGCAGGCTGCTCTCCCCTCACCGCGTTCTCCGGAAAGTAGCCACGCGCCACAAGAACCGAAATGCAGTTCAGGGTTGGATTGTGGCGAAGAAGGTCCGTCTGCTTTTCGATATCATCATCGAAACGCTTCCAGGCATTCCCAAGCGGATCGACATGAGACTGATTGATGCACTTCAGCTCCACGTATGTGTCGTCCCCAAAGAGGAGCCCCTTCTTTCTCAGAAGAAAATCTGAACATGCCGCTGAGCGTTGGTCGAGGGTGACCCCCGCCCTGTTGATGTAATGCCCCATTACGGTATAAGGATAGGTTTCTTCCCGCGCGCAAGTGAAGCCATAGCCCTCATCGGTGGCAATCTTCAAAAAGCCGTAGGCGATTTCAAGCTGCAACCAGACTTCCCAGCCGCCCGTGATCGCCTTGCTCGTGGAAAATTCTTCGAACTTGGGGTAATCGATCAAGCTTTTGTCGAAGCATTTTTTGATGGTTTCCAGAAACTGCTGGCAGCGCATAGCGGTGTTCCATCCTCAGTGCCGGCCCGAAGCGGTGCTTCGGGTCTCGGCAAAAGGACGGTCCCGCGATGCACGGCGTGAGGATCACTCCGTGAAGAAGTCCAGCAGCGTCCGCGCCGTCTCCTCCGGCGCCTCCTCGGGGATGAAATGGCCGGCGGGCATCACCTGCCCCCCGATGGCCGGGGCGTAGCCGCGCCAGATGCCCAGCGGATCGTCGTAGAGGCGCCCGACCGCGCTGTTGCGGCCCCACAGGAACAGGGCCGGTCCTTCCACCTTGCGGCCCGCCGCGCGGTCGGCGCGGTCGTGCTCCAGGTCGATGCTCGCCGCGGCGCGGTAGTCCTCGCACATGGCGTGGACGGTGGCGGGGTCGCGGAAGGCGGCGCGGTAGGCCTGCATCGCCTCCGGCTCGAAGATATCGGCGCTGCTGCCGATCGAGCCGAGCACCTGCCCCAGATAGAAGTCGGGGTCCGACCCGATCAGCCGTTCCGCCAGATTGTTCGGCTGGATCAGGAAGAACCAGTGGTAATAGGCGGTCGCCATGCGCTGGTCGATGCGGGCGAAGACCTCCAGCGTCGGCACCACGTCGAGGAAGGCGACGCGCTCGACCCGGTCGGGATGGTCGAGGACCAGCCGGTGGGCCACCCGCGCGCCGCGGTCGTGCCCGGCCAGCCGGAAGCGGTCGAAGCCCAGCGCGGCCATCACCGCCACCTGGTCGCGCGCGTTGGCGCGTTTGCAGTAGGTCTCGTGCGCGGAATCGCCCGGCGGCTTCGACGATTGGCCGTACCCCCGCAGGTCGGTCAGCACCACGGTGAAGCGTTCGGCCAGCCGCGGCGCGACCCGGTTCCACAGGGCGTGGCACTGCGGAAAGCCATGAAGCAGAAGGAGCGGCGGCCCCTCGCCGCCGACCAGCGTGTGGATCTCGGCGCCGTCGGTGGCGATGCGGTGGCGGGTGAACCCTTCGAACATGCGCGCCCTCCCCTATCCGTTTGAGTGTGGAGAACTGTCCTTCCGCATCGCGGGTCTTCGGAAACCTTGGGTGGGTTTCTCGCGTTTTTCAGGCGATTGTTTTCGACCTCAAGAGGAAAAATGCCATGCGCAGCCTGAAGAAGCTCGTCCTTTTCGCCGCCCTGGGTGCCGCCCTGACCACCAGCCTCGCCGCCTGCAACACCGTCGAAGGCATGGGCCAGGACGTGCAGGCGGGCGGCCGCGCCATGGAGCGCTCGTCGGACAGCGTCCAGAAGAAGATGTGATCGCGCGGCGCGGACGCCCCGGAGCCCCGGCTCCGGGGTTTCGGCGCCCCGCTCTCCAGCGCCTCGGCGCTCAGCGCTGCATGCGCTTGATGGTGTTGGTCGTGCTCTGGCCGTCCACGAGGTCGGCCAGCACGACCTTGCCACCGTAGCTCTGCACAAAGCCGGCGCCGACCACCGTGGCGACCGTGTAGTCCGCCCCCTTGACCAGCACGTCGGGCCGCAGGGCGCGGATCAGTTCCTCCGGCGTGTCCTCGCCGAAGACCACCACCAGATCGACGCAGGCCAGCGAGGCGAGCACCGTCGCCCGCGCCGTCTCGGTCTGCACCGGGCGCGTCTCGCCCTTCAGCCGCTTCACCGAGGCGTCGCTGTTGAGCCCCACCACCAGCACGTCGCAGGCCGCCTTGGCCTGGTTCAGCAACGAGATGTGGCCGGGGTGCAGCAGATCGAAGCAGCCGTTGGTGAAGCCCACCCGCTTGCCGCGGGCGCGCCAGCGTTCGGCCCGCTCGACCGCCTGCTCCAGCGTGTCGACCTTCTCCTCGCCGCTGCGCCATTCCTGCTCGTGCAGGGCGGACAGCAGCTCCGGCGCGCGGACCACCGCGGTGCCGACCTTCCCCACCACGATCCCGGCGGCCAGATTGGCCAGCCGCGCCGCGTCGGTCAACTCGACCCCCACCGACAGGGCCGAGGTCAGCGTCGCCACCACCGTGTCGCCGGCGCCCGACACGTCGAAGACCTCGCGCGCGTTGGCCGGCAGATGGGTGGCGCCGTCGCGGGTGACCACGGACATGCCGCGCTCGCTGCGCGTCGCGACCACCGCGTCGATGCCGCAGGTCTCCAACAGGAAGCGGCAGGCGGCCTCGACCTCGGCGTCGCTGTCGGCGGGCATCCCCGTCGCCTGGATCAGCTCCTTGCGGTTGGGCGTGATCACGCTGGCCCCGCGGTAGCGCCCGAAATCGTCGCCCTTGGGATCGACCACGACCGGAAGCCCGGCCTCGCGCGCCGCCTGGATGAGTTGCGCCACCAGAGCGTCGGTCAGCACGCCCTTGCCGTAGTCGGATAGGATCACCGCGCCCACCGTTAGCAGTCCGGTGCGGGCGGCGACCATCACCTCCTCCTCCGACGCGATGGCGGCGATGGACTCGGCGTCGGCGCGCAGAAGCTGCTGGCGGCCGGCGATGAAGCGCGTCTTGACCGTGGTCTGGCGCCCCGGCTCGGCCACCAGCCCGCCACCGTCGCCGGTCTCCTTCGCCACGAGGCGGACCAGCTCCAGCCCCGCCGCGTCCTCGCCCACCACCGACACGAAGCGGCAGCCGGCGCCCAGCGCCATGAGGTTGGCGGCCACGTTGCCGGCGCCGCCGAGCATGGCCGTCTCGCGCTCGATCCGCAGAACGGGGATCGGCGCTTCGGGGGACACGCGGTCGACCGACCCGTAGATGAATCGGTCAAGCATGACGTCGCCGACGCACAGCACGCTGGCGCGGGACAGGGAGTCGATGTGACGGGCAAGGTCGCTCATGCCGGTTCTACTACCAATCTTGGAAGTGGCGCGCCAGAGGAGAGCGCGGCCCCGGACCGAGCGCTACGCCTATTCGAAGGCCGGGACCTCGTGCCGCAGGTCGCCGGTGCCCTTGGCGAAGGTCAGGGTCAACTGCCCCTGCAGCTCCCGCTCCGCCGCCTCGCCGGTCCCCGGAAGGGAGGGCGGCAGCGGCGGGCTGACCAGGATGCCGGCGGCGGCCAGCGCGTCGCCCAGCGCCGTCGTCCGGTTGGCGGGGACGCAGAAGGCGATGACCGCCATCACGTCGGAAAAGAGCGTGTGGTCGACGATCCAGCCGCCGCTGCCGGTGATCCCGTCGGTCGTCGCCATCAGCGCGGCGGTCCGGTCGGTCTGCAGAACCGCTTCGAATCTCAGGATGGACATGGCCTGCCCTCCTTTTCGGGCTGTTCGGAAGAACCAGTATGGACCGGCGGCAGCGCGCCCTCAACCGGACAAAACCCCGCACCGACCCGGCTGCGGCTAGGCAGCCGCCCCCGCCTGACCTATCTTCCGCCATCCTCTCCCCCGGACCCTGCCCCCGGACGCCGCCCATGCCCATGCCCTCCGTGACGCGCAGCCTGTCGGCCAAGCTGCTGGTGCTGACCGTGCTGTTCGTCCTGCTGGCCGAGGTGCTGATCTACACGCCGTCCATCGCGCGTTACCGCCTGACCTATCTGGAGGAGCGGCTGGCCGCCGCCCATCTCGCCGCCCTGTCGGTCGAGGCGACGCCGGACATGATGGTGGCGATGGAGCTTCAGAACGAACTGCTGGCCCATGTCGGCGCCCACGCGGTGGAGCTGATCCGCCCGGACAGCCGGGTCTACATGCTGTCCCGCTCCATGCCGCCGACGGTGGACGCCGTCTTCGACCTGCGCGCCACCATGGCGCCGCGGCTGGCCGCCGACGCCTTCATGGCGCTGGCCCAGCGGCGGGACCGGGTGATCCGGGTGATCGGGCCGTCGCCCAAGGACCCTGCGTTCCAGGTCGAGATGGTGATCGACGAGCGGCCGATGATCCGGGCGATGGTCGACTTCTCGGGCCGCATCCTGGCGCTGTCGGTGGCGATCTCGCTGATCGCGGCGGTGCTGGTCTTCGTCTCGCTGACCCGGCTGCTGGTGCGGCCGATGCGCCGCCTGACCGAGGGGCTGGTCGCCATCCGCCGCGACCCCGACGGCACGCCGCCCTTCCAGCCGAGCACCCGCACCGACGAGATCGGCGTGGCGGAGCGCGAGCTGGCCGACATGCAGGCCACCATCCGCAGCGCGCTGCGCCAGCGCGAGCGGCTGGCCGCTCTGGGCACCGCGGTCGCCAAGATCAACCACGACCTGCGCGCCATCCTGTCCACCGCCGCCCTGCTGTCGGAGCGGCTGGCCGAAAGCGCCGATCCGGAGGTGCGGCGGGTCACGCCGCGGCTGATGGCTTCCATCGACCGGGCGGTGGAGCTGTGCGGCCAGACGATGACCTACACCCGCGACGGCCTGCTGCCCCTGGCGCGGGCCGCGGTGCCGCTGCGCCCGCTGGTCGAGGAGGCCGGGGCCGCGGCGCTGGCCGCCCTGCGCCCGGATGGGGAGCGGGCGGAGCTGCGCTGGAACAACCGGGTGCCGGAGGGGCTGACCGTCCGCGCCGACGCCGCCCAGCTCTCCCGCGCGCTGGTCAATCTGGGGCGCAACGCGGCGCAGGCGGGGGCCGGAGCGGTGACGGTGATGGTGGAGACCCGGCCCGGCGGCGGGCTGCTCCTGCTGGTCGCTGACGACGGGCCGGGCCTGCCGCCGCGGGCGCGGGACAACCTGTTCCAGCCCTTCGCCGGCTCCGCGCGGGCGGGCGGTGTCGGGCTGGGCCTCGCCATCGCGCGGGAGGTGCTGCGCGCCCATGGCGGCGACCTGCGGCTGGTGGAAAGCACCGCGACGGGCACCGTCTTCGCGCTGGAGCTTCCCCCGGGGATCGTCGTGGAGGGGGCCGCCCGCTTGGGCGAAATGCCCACATCGGATTCGCCCATCCCGGATTGATTTCCGGCGCCCGCTCCACCAGAATTCGCGGCACGGTCAACCCGTCGGCATCCCGCCGGGCGCACGCCCCGCGCGGGACCGGCAGCGAAGGAAGGGAACGGGACTTTGGAAGGCACGGGCAAGTGGATCACCGGGGGGATCCTGGGCTTCATGGCGTTCATCGGCCTGCTGGCGGCGTCGCGCGCGGCGGACACGGCGTTCTATTACGGCGGTTGGCTGCTGGCCATCGGCTGCATCGGGACGATCTTCATGATGGTCACGAAGCACTACAACCACATGGACGAGCAGATCGCCCGCCAGCGCGAGCAGGAATAACCCCCAAACCCCTTCAACCGGTGGAGGCCGGGCATGCCGTGGGACCCCGAGCAATACGCACGGTTCGAGTCCTGGCGCCGCCGCCCGGCCCACGACCTCGTGGCGGCCCTGCCCTCCCTGACCCCGCGGACGGTGGTCGATCTCGGTTGCGGGGCCGGGCAGCTCGCCCGCCGGCTGGCCGAACGCTGGCCGGAGGCCGAGGTTCTGGGGGTGGACAATTCCCCCGCCATGTTGGAGCGCGCGCGGACCACGCCGTCCGGCGTGCGCTGGCTCCAGGCCGATCTGAGGGTCTGGCGCCCCGACCGGCCGGTCGATCTGCTGATCTCCAACGCCGCCCTGCAATGGCTGGACGGGCACGAGCGGCTGTTCCCCGACCTGCTTCAAGCGCTGGCCCCCGGCGGGGTGCTGGCCGTGCAGATGCCCCGCAACTTCGACGCACCCTCGCACCGCCTGTTGTATGAGACGGCGGCAGACGGCCCCTGGGCCGAGCGGCTGGCGCCGGTCCTGCGCACCGCACCGGTGCACGCGCCCGACGTCTATTACGGCTGGCTCGCCCCGCTCGCCCGACGCCTGGACCTCTGGGAGACCGAGTATCTCCAGGTTCTGGAGGGTGAGGACCCGGTGCTGGAATGGACGCGCGGCACGACGCTGCTGCCCGTCCTCGACACGCTGGCGGGCGCGGAGCTGGACGCCTTCCTGGCGGCCTACCGCGCCCGGCTCGCCGCCGCCTATCCCCGACGCCCCGACGGCCGCACGCTGTTTCCCTTCAAGCGGCTGTTCCTGGTGGCGCGGGTGTAGGCGGGCGCTTCCACGACGTTACGATGCCGGCTTCGGCTGCTTGGCGGCGGTGAGGATGTTCGCCACGCCCACCGCGTTCATGCCGGCGCGGCTGCCGATAACCGACAGCGATTCGCCGTGCTGCGCCTCGATGTTGGCGGCCTTGAGCGCCTGGATGGCCTTGTCGGGGTCCAGCCCGAAGACCGGCGCCACCGTCGCCAGCGGGGCGTTCGCCACCGCCCGCATCATCGCGCCGGGGCCGCCGGTGGAGGCCGGCGTCCCGGTCATCGCGGTGAAGACCAGCGAGCCGGCAACGCTGACCACGAAGGCCGACAGCGCCACGTTGCGCTTGAAATACTGAAGGAATGCCGTCCAGTTGCGCGCCAGATGCCACAGGCCGATGGCCGAGAAGCCGACGCTGAGCCATTCGTGGGAAAAGCGCACCAGATTGCCGTTCCAGTGCAGCAGCAGCATGATTCCCGTCACTGTGGAGACCACGAACAGGACGATGGTCACCGGCGTGACGATCTGCCGGGTGATGGTGGAGGAGAGGGAGGGCATGGGGACGGCTCGCGGGTTGAACGGAATGCGGCTAAAGTGAGGCCGGATTGTAACCGCTTGATGTCCCGCGCTGCCGCCGAACGTAACAGAGTGTAACGGCGCCTTTCCGGCTCACGCCTTCTCGATGTAGGCCAGCAGCGGCTCCCAGTCGGCGCGGTGCTCGGCGGCGCGCTTGCCAGTCAGGTCGAACAGGCTGAGGCCGGAGGCCGCGGCATCGGCGTAGATCTGGCTGTCGCGCAGGCGGGTCACCACGCTGTGCCCGACCCCGCCGAGGAACTGGTCGAGCCGATCCGCCGCCTTGGTGCGGGCGCGCAGGCGGTTGCCGACCACCGCCACCGACTTGCGGTTCTTGGCGATCGACTTCAGCTCCTCCAGCTTGCCGAGGAAGCGCTGCGTCGCCTGCTCGTCAAAGGCGCTGGGCAGCACCGGCAGCACGACGACGTCGGCCATCCGCACCAGATCCTCGATCTGCTTGGTCTTCAGCGCGGCCGGCGCGTCGATGACGAGGCGCTGGATGCCCTTCGGCGCGTCGGACAGGTCCTTCGCCCAGTCCAGACCGACCAGGGCGGAAGCCGTGGCCGGGCGGCGGGCCAGCCAGCCGAGCGAGGAGCGCTGGCGGTCCACGTCGGCCAGCGCCGTGCTGTGACCGGCGGCGGCGCAGGCCGCGGCGAGGTGGGTGGCGATCGTGGTCTTGCCGCAACCGCCCTTGATGTTGGCGACGAGGATGGTCCGCATGGGGGGAAAGGTTACCCCTCCCGGTCGGGCTTTGACCAGAAGGCTTTCGCGTCGGCGAACTCCTTCCACAGGTCGCGGAGCGACGGTTCGGACTCCGCCACGCCGCGGGCGTGCCAGCCGATGACGATGCCGGCGGCGCGCGGCTCGCCCGGCTCGGGCCGGCTGCCGTCGTCGTGCAACTCGTGCAGCAGGCGGGTCGCCGTCGCCACGTCGTTCAGATGGCCCAACGCGTCCTGGAAGGCCGACAGGTCCTGGATGTAGCGGCGGGCCGGCTTGTCGTCGTAGAGGCTGCGGAAGAACTCCGCCGCGTAACGCAGCTTCTTCAAGGCGATGCGCAGCTCGTGCCGCTCGGTCACCGACAGGCTCGCGAAGCCGTGACCGGCGCGGCGGGCCTTCTTGGCGCGGCGCGACAGCAGATGGTCGGCCAGATCCTCCACCGGGTCGAACAGCCGGGCGGAATGCTCGCTGACCGGCTGGTCGCGCCAGCCCCGCGACTCGACCCAGGCGCCGAACTTCAGCAGGAAGGTGGTGTAGCGCTCTGACCGGATGGCCTCGCGCACCCCTTCGTAGGCACGGTCGCGGCGGGCGCGCGCCGCGGCGGCGAGCGCGTCGATGTCCTCCTGGAGCGGCTTGCCGTGGCCATCGGCGCGGTGGAAGGAGTCCTTCACCGGCTCCAGCAACTCGGCCAGGAAGACGTCCCAGTCGCGCGCCGGGCCGAGGCTGCCGCCCAGCCACTTCACCTCGCCGACCAGCCAGGCGTAGGAGTCGGCGGGGATGAAGTCCTTGAACAGGGCGAGCGCCGAGCGCAGGCGGCGCAGCGCCACACGCATCTGGTGGACGCCCTCCGCATCCTCGCCGACCAGGGTGACGGCCTCGTTCGCCAGCATGTGGCCGATGCAGGAGCGCAGGATGCGTGCCAGCGCGCCTTCCACCGTGGTGTCGCGGTCCAGTTCCAGCTTGCCCGCCTTGACCACCTTGTCCACCGTCCCGTCGGCGAGCGCGTAGCCGCGCTCCGCCTTGGTGCGCGGGTCGAGCCGCAGCGGGGCGGCCTGGGCCAGCTCCAGCGCCAGATCGTAGAGGGCGGCGGCGGAGCCTTCGAGAAGCTCCAGTTCCACCTCCGACACCGGGATGGAGGCGCCGTCCGGGCCGCGAACTTCGCCGCTGTCGAAGGCGACCTCGATGCGGCTGGCACTTTCGCCCTCGCCCATCGTCACCACCCGCACGGTGCGCTGGATGAGCGTGGTGAAGAGCGGCTGCAACTCCGCCGCGCCGACCGAGCCCAGCAGGTCCAGCGCGTCTTGCGATTCGATGGCCGACAGGTCGGGAGCCGGTCCGGCGACCGGATGCTCCCACTCCGCCCGGCCAAGCTCGCCGCTCTCCGGCGCGCCCTTGACCGTCTGGAGATACTGGTTGCCGACCTTGCGCACGCGCAACGTCACCAGACGCCCGGCCAGACGCCGGTCGGCGGTATCGTAATAGGTGCTTTCCAGGGTCTTGGTGCCGGCTTTTCCCTTGGCTCGGGACGCGACCGCCGGGCAGGATCGGAGCTTCGCCATGTCTTCGGCCCTGACGGCCAGCTTCAGCTCGGTTTCCCGGTTGGACTCCGCTTCGACCACCATTCGTGCCCCGTCGTTTCCGGTGGGTCCCCGTTTTGCACAGGCCCCAGCCACGGTCAAGTTACAGAACCATGACGCTTTTGTTGCAACCTTCCGTGATCAGGCCTCCGGCTTTTCCAAAACCAGGAGCTTGGACATGTAGGCCAGCGACGTGTCGCGCAGGCGCAGCCCGGCGGCGGCGAACAAGGCAAACAGGTCGTTACGGGCGTAATGGGCGTAGAAGGGCTCGTGGAAGGACTGCGGGAAGCGGTCGATCAGCCCGTCCATCATCGGGTTGTCGCCGTACTGCACGCTGTCCATGAAGACCAGGATTCCGCCGGGCTTCAGCACGCGGGCCATCTCGGCGGCGGCCTGGGCCCGGATCTTCGGCGGCAGCTCGTGGAACAGGTAGATGCAGGTCACGATGTCCTGCGACCCGGTGGCCAGCGGGATCGCCTCGGCCGCCGCCTGGACCAGCGCGCTGCTGCGCGCCCAGGGGGCGAGGTTGCGCCGCGCCTCGCGCAGATAGGCCGGGGAGAGGTCGAGCGCGGTGACCGGCAGACGCGGGTGGTTGTCCTTCACGAAAGTCAGGAAGCGCCCCGTCCCGGCGGCCACGTCGAGCAGGCGGCAATCGGCGCTGCGGCGCGTTTTCAAATACTCAAAGATCGGCACCAGGGTTTGGCGGCGCATGGCGTCGGCGCCGCCGCCGAACAGCACCTCCACCTGATGGTCGTACAGGCGGGCGCTCTCCTCGGTCAGGTAGCCGCCGGTCTGATAATGGAAGTTCTGGCGGTAGTAGGCGGGCAGCCCCCCGCTGCCGGGCGGCGGGTTGGCGCGCACCTCCACCGCCGCGTGGTCGCGGCGCCGCCGCGACACCTCCGGCACGTCGCGGAAGAAGGCCGCGGCCTCGGTCAGCAGCCGGCGCGGGTCGGGCAGCAGATCGTGCGGCAGGCGGTAGTAGCCGGCTTCGATGTTGGCGAGGTCGCGGGCCAGCAGCGCGCGCAGCTCCTCCAGGATCGCGCGGGTGCCGGGCACCGGACGGGCATCGGGAGGGCTTTGCCGCGGCGGCCCGGTGATCCGCCGGCCGATCCGCGTGGCCATCATGTACTGGCCGAGAAACCAAGCGACGCGGGCGGACTGGCTGGCCGCGTAAGCCAGCCGGGGAGTCAACCGGGGGGCTGGCCGGGGAGCTGGCCGGGCGGAGGACTGCGGGGTGATCCTGTTCATGAGGATAGAGATGGGATCGGCGGTCCCGCCCGCCCAGAGCCCGGTCCTTTCGCCGCATGGGGCAACCGGTCGCCCACGCGGGCCGTTGCAAAGCGTGCGCCCCTGTGCTGGATTGCCGGGCAAAAGTTCAACCCGCAGGGACAGCAACCATGACCGAGTTCAACACCATCGACGACCTCGACGTGAACGGTAAGACGGTGCTGGTGCGTGCCGACCTCAACGTCCCGATGCAGGACGGCAAGGTCTCCGACACGACCCGCATCGACCGTCTGGCGCCGACTCTGACCGAGCTGGCGAAGAAGGGTGCGAAGGTCGTGGTTCTGTCGCACTTCGGCCGCCCGAAGAACGGCCCGGACGCCAAGAACTCGCTGCGCAACGTGCTGGACGCGCTGAGCGCCGCCGTCGGCCAGACCGTCGCCTTCGGCGAGGATTGCGTCGGCGAGAAGGCCAAGGCCGCCATCGACGGCGTGCGGCCGGGCGCCATCGTGCTGCTGGAGAACACCCGCTTCCACGCGGAAGAGGAAAAGAACGATCCGGCCTTCGCCAAGCGGATCGCCGAACTCGGCGACCTCTACGTCAACGACGCCTTCTCCGCCGCGCACCGCGCCCACGCCTCGACCGAGGGCGTCGCCCGGTATCTGCCGGCCGCCGCGGGCCGCCTGATGCAGGCCGAGCTGGAGGCGCTGACCAAGGCGCTGGAGAAGCCGGAGCGTCCGGTGGCCGCCGTCGTCGGCGGCGCCAAGATCTCCACCAAGCTGGACCTGCTCGGCAACCTCGTGAAGAAGGTCGACATGCTGGCGCTGGGCGGCGGCATGGCGAACACCTTCCTCTTCGCCCAAGGCGTGGATGTCGGCGCCTCGCTCTGCGAGAAGGACATGGCCGATCAGGCCCGCGCCATCATGGAGACCGCCAAGGCCGCCAACTGCGAGCTGCTGCTGCCGAAGGACTTCATCGTCGCCAAGGAGTTCAAGGCCGGTGCGGCCAACCGCGCCGTTCCGGCGGACGGCATCGGCGCCGACGAGATGGCGCTGGACGTCGGCCCCAAGACGGTCGAGTTCCTCGGCCTGAAGCTCCAGGGTGCCAAGACGGTGGTGTGGAACGGCCCGCTGGGCGCCTTCGAGATCCAGCCCTTCGACGGCGGCACCAACGCCGTCGCCGGCCTCGTCGCCGAGCGCACGTCGGAAGGCGGCCTGCTGTCGGTGGCCGGCGGCGGCGACACCGTGTCGGCGCTGGCCCATGCCGGCGTAGAGGAGAAGTTCACCTACATCTCCGCCGCCGGCGGCGCCTTCCTGGAGTGGCTGGAAGGCAAGGACCTGCCGGGCGTCGCCGCGCTGAAGAAGAAGTAAGGTTTGGGGGATTGGGTGGGTGGTCGAGACGGGCCCCCACCCTTCCCGCTTCGCGGGCCCCTTCCCTCCCCCGCTCCGCAGGGGAGGGAGTTGATCCCCTCCCCTGCGAAGCGGGGGAGGGCTAGGGAGGGGGCAAGGCCTCCCCCACAAACACCTCGCTACAGCGGCCGCCGCGCCTTCAGCGCCGCGGTCAGCGTCCCGTCGTCCAGATAGTCCAGTTCCCCGCCCACCGGCACGCCGTGGGCCAGACGGGACACGGAGACCCCGCTGCCGGACAGGCGGTCGGTCACCACATGGGCGGTGGTCTGCCCGTCCACCGTGGCGTTCAGCGCCAGGATGACCTCGGTCACCGCCGGGTCCTTCGCGCGCTCCACCAGGGACGGGATGTTCAGATCGTCCGGCCCCACCCCCTGCAAGGCCGACAGCGTGCCGCCCAGCACATGGTAGGT
This sequence comes from Azospirillum brasilense, assembly GCF_007827815.1. Taxonomy (GTDB): domain Bacteria; phylum Pseudomonadota; class Alphaproteobacteria; order Azospirillales; family Azospirillaceae; genus Azospirillum; species Azospirillum brasilense_C. The sequence continues at coordinate 292,733 of NZ_VITH01000002.1, read as the reverse complement.
GCCGTGGAAGGCGCGCGTACGCTCCAGCGCCCAGAGGTCGCCGGCATCCTCCACCACGCAGATGGTCGAGCGGTCACGGCTGTGGTCGGAACAGACGGAGCAGGGGTCGCGGCTGTCGAGGTTGCCGCAGACCGAGCAGTTGCGGATGGCCTCCGCGGCGAGCGCCATGGATTCGGACAGCGGCACCAGCAGGCTGTCGCGACGCTTCATCAGGTGCAGCGCCGCCCGCCGCGCCGACCGCGGCCCCAGCCCCGGCAGCTTGGACAGGAGCTGGATCAGGCGCTCGATTTCAGATCCGATCATTCAAGGCTTCGCTGGCACGGCTTCGTTTTTTAAAAGGGCGGCCGGGCCGCCTTCGCGCCCGGCCTTTCAACGCTTAGAACGGCAGCTTCATGCCCGGCGGCAGCTTCATCCCGCCCATCAGGTTCTGGGTCTCGTTGGCAACGTGCTGCTCCACCTTGGCCTTGGCGTCGTTGAAGGCGGCGATGATGAGGTCCTCCAGGACCTCGATGTCCTCCGGATCGACGATCGACTTGTCGAGTTTGATCTTCTTCATCTCGCCCTTGCCGTTCACCGTCACGTTGACCATGCCGGCGCCCGACTGGCCGGTCATCTCGACCTCGCCCAGGCGGGCCTGCATCTCCTGCATTTTGGCCTGCATCTGCTGGGCCTGCTTCATCATCTGGCCGAGGTTCTTCATGGGTCAGAAATCTCCTTCATCGTCGAGCGGGTAATAAACCCCGTCGTCCTGCTGCATGACCATAAGGTCGGGATTCTCCCCGTCATCCGCAACCTGGGGCTCGGCCTCGACCGCCGCCTTGAGGTCGCGGACATCGGTGATCTTCGCGCCGGGGAAGGCGTCCAGAACGGCGCGCACCACCGGATGCGCCTCCGCCTCCTCCAGCGCGCGCCGCTGGGCGGCCTGCTCCTGCTGGATCAGCGTCGGCTCGCCCGGCGCGTCCGAGACGATGACGACCCAGCGCTGGCCGGTCCATTCCGTCAACAGTTGGCCGACGCGATTCGGCAGGGTTGCCGGCGCCAAAGTCGTCAGGCGCAGCTCCAGCCGCCCCGGCTCCATACGCACCAGATGGACGCTGCCGGTCAAGTGGCCGTAGAGCGCACCCTCGCGCTTCTCCGCGAAGACCTGGACCAGGGTACGGAAGTCGCGCGGCATCGCCACACGCTCCTCGTCCGCCACGGCGACGGCAACGGTTTGCACAGGCTGCTGGCTCGGCTGAGGGCTCGCCTGAACCTGGGCGACGGCGCGCACGGCGGAGCCGCCGACCGCCACCGGCCCACCACCGGGACCGCGCGGGGCCGGATTGCCACCCTGGCCGCCTTGCCCGCCGCCATTCTGCACATTCTGGAACTGGCGGATCAGGTCGCCGGGAGTCGGCATGTCGGCGGCGTAGGACAGCCGCACGATGACCATCTCCAGCGCCTGCTGCTGCACCGGGGCCGCCTGCACCTCGCCCAACCCCTTCAGCAGGAGCTGCCACGCGCGGGTCAGCGCCGGCATGCCGAGCTTGGCCGACAGGGCGGCGCCGCGGGTGCGCTCCGCCTCGGGCAGGCCGGGGTCGTTGGCGCTGTCCGGCACGACCTTCAGTCGCGTCAGATTGTGCACGAGGTCGAGAAGATCCTGCAGGATCACCACCGGATCGGCGCCGACGCGGTGCAGGTCGGACAGCAGGTCCATCGCCTCCGCCGGCCTGGCCGAGACGGCAGCCTCGAACAGGTCGATCACCTTGCTGCGGTCGGCCAGACCCAACATGTCGCGCACCTGCTGCGCGGTCACCGTGCCGGCGGCCAGCGCGATGGCCTGGTCGAGCAGCGACAGCCCGTCGCGCACCGACCCGTCGGCGGCCCGCGCGATCAGCGCGGCAGCGTCCGGCTCGATCCCCGCCCCCTCCAGACCGGTGATGCGGGTGAAGTGCTCCTTCAGCACCTGGGCGTCGACGCGCCGCAGGTCGAAGCGCTGGCAGCGCGAGAGCACCGTCACCGGCACCTTGCGGATCTCGGTGGTGGCGAAGACGAACTTCACATGGGCCGGCGGTTCCTCCAGCGTCTTCAAAAGCGCGTTGAACGCGCTCTTGGAGAGCATGTGGACCTCGTCGATGATGTAGAGCTTGTAGCGCGCCGAGACCGGGGCGTAGCGCACGCCGTCGATGATCTCGCGGATGTCGTCCACGCCGGTGTGGCTGGCGGCGTCCATCTCCATCACATCGACGTGGCGGTCCTCGGCGATGGCGCGGCAGTTGTCGCAGACGCCGCAGGGCGTCACCGTCGGCCCGCCGCTGCCGTCCGGCCCGGTGCAGTTCAGCGCGCGGGCGATGATGCGGGCGGTGGTCGTCTTGCCCACGCCGCGCACGCCGGTCAGCATGAAGGCCTGGGCGATGCGGCCCGAATGGATGGCGTTGGTCAGGGTGCGGACGAGCGCGTCCTGCCCGATCAGCTCGGCGAAGCTCTTCGGACGGTATTTCCGCGCCAGAACCCGGTAGGCGAGGCCCCCGGACGTCCCGGAAACGGAAGAGGATGCATCGGCAACGGTGGTATCGGTCACGCGGCTGGCCCGGTAATCGGCTTCACGACGGAGCGCAGAATAGCGTCACGGCACGGGGCTGTCGCCGTTTGAATTCGCTGCCGGATTTTATGGGGAAGGGTGGGAGACTGGACGAACGACCCGAGCCGAAACTCGTTACGGCTGCTTCCTTCCGGACCTGACCGGGTTGGCGAGGGACTCGTCCGCCGCCAGCCTCCCGCGCTCTATATCGGCGATAGGGCCGTCATATGCAAGGCCAATCTGCCGGCTTTCCGGTTGAGGCGGAACGAAAAAGCCCCGCGTCCGATGGAGCGCGGGGCTTTTGCCGGTTTCCCGGATGGAACCGCTGCGTCTTACTGCGGCAGCGGCGCCGGGCTGTCGGACAGGGAGCGCAGATAGGCGATGATGTTCGCCCGGTCCTGGTCCTTCTTGACGCCGGCGAAGGTCATCTTGGTGCCCGGCGCGTAGGCCTTCGGGTCGTAGAGGAAGTGGTTCAGCTCGTCGTAGTTCCAGGGGCCGGCCTTGCCCTTGATGGCGTCGGAATAGGCGAAGCCGTCCAGATGGCCGTGCGGGGCGCCGACGATGCCGTAGAGGTTCGGGCCGACCTTGTTCGGGCCGCCCTTGTCGAAGCTGTGGCAGGCGGCGCAGGCCTTGGCCGCGGACTGGCCGGCGGCGGCGTCGGCCTTGGCGAGCAGCGGGGCGATCTCGGCGGGGCCGGACGGGGCCGCGCCACCGCTGGGAGCCGGGGCGGCGCCCTCCGGCATGGCCACGACATAGCCGGGTTTCTCAGGCGTCTTCGGGTGCACCAGAACTTCCGCGGCGAAGCCGGCCAGCATGGCGATCAGACCCGCCAGCAGCACGGCGCCGAAAATCTTGTTCCACTCCATGCTCATAACGTCTTGTTCCCCTTTTTTGTCGTGCCGCGGGCCCGTCGCCAGGGCTGGCTGGTTCTCCGCCGCACGATAGCGTGACCGCGGCGGCTTGTCACCGCTTCGGCCCCCTCCCTTGCCACAGGAATGTCGGTTCCCCGACTGTTGGCCAGTTGAATATTGGAGTGACGCCGCTTGACGCAAAGGGCGATCCATGGTTCACCCGCCCCACCTTTCCGACGCGACAGGGGGCCGTTCCACACATGAACGCCAACGCAAATATCCAGAGCACGGCGAACCCGCCGCCCTCGAATCCAATCGTCGTGATCCCCGCCCGCATGGCCTCCACCCGCCTGCCGGGCAAGCCGCTGGCCGACATCGGCGGGGCGCCGATGATCGTGCAGGTGTGGCGCCGCGCCATGGAGGCGGAGATCGGCCCGGTGGTGGTCGCCTGCGCCGAGCCGGAGATCGCCGCGGCGGTGGAGGCGGCGGGCGGCACCGCCGTGCTGACCCGGCCCGACCATCCCTCGGGCTCCGACCGCATCTTCGAGGCGGTCAGCCTGCTCGACCCGGAGGGAAAATACGACGCGGTGGTGAACGTGCAGGGCGACCTGCCGACCATCGAGCCGGCGGTGGTCCGCGCCGCCTTCGCCCCGCTGTCCGACCCGCAGGTGGACATCGCCACCCTGGTGGTCGAGATCACGCGGGAGGAGGAGCGCACCGACCCCAACGTGGTGAAGGCCATCCTGGAGCTGCCGCCCGGCGCCCGGCGGGGCCGCGCCCTCTATTTCAGCCGCGCCACCGCGCCCTGGGGCGACGGGCCGCTGTTCCACCACATCGGGCTCTACGCCTACCGACGCGCCGCGCTGGAGCGCTACGTCCGGCTGCCGCCCTCGGCGCTGGAGCAGCGGGAGCGGCTGGAGCAGCTCCGCGCCCTGGCCTTCGGGATGCGCATCGACGCCGCCGTCGTTGACGCGGTTCCGCTCGGCGTCGATACTCCCGCCGACCTGGAGCGCGCCCGCGCGATCCTCGCCAAGCGCACCCCCCTTTAAAAGAAGACCTCCCGATGACGACCTCGAACGTGATCGCCTTCCAGGGCCTGCCCGGCGCCTATTCGGACCTGTCCTGCCGGACGGTCTTTCCGGAGATGACGACGCTGCCCTGCGCCACGTTCGACGACGCCTTCGCCGCCGTGCGCGAGGGGCGCGCGGCGCTCGCCATGATCCCGGTGGAAAACTCCATCGCCGGGCGCGTGGCCGACAACCACCATCTGCTGCCCGAAGGCGGCCTGCACATCATCGGCGAGCACTTCCAGCGGGTGAACCACCAGCTCCTCGCCCCGAAGGGCGCGACGCTGGCCGGGCTGAAGACGGTGCGCAGCCACATCCAGGCGCTGTCCCAGTGCCGCAACATGACGCGGGAACTGGGGCTGACGGCGATCTCCCACGCCGACACCGCGGGCGCCGCCGCCGAGATCGCCAAGCTGGGCGATCCGCAGCACGCCGCCATCGCCTCCTCGCTGGCCGCGGAGATCTACGGGCTGGACATCCTGAAGGGCGGCATCGAGGACGCGGAGCACAACACCACCCGCTTCCTGATCCTGTCGCGCGAGCCGAAGACCCCGCCGCTGCCCGCCGAGGGGACCGGGGCCAAGATCATCACCACCTTCGTCTTCCGCGTGCGCAGCGTGCCGGCGGCCCTCTACAAGGCGCTGGGCGGCTTCGCCACCAACGGCATCAACATGACGAAGCTGGAAAGCTACATGGTGGGCGGGCACTTCACCCAGACCCAGTTCTACGCCGACGTGGAGGGCCATCCGGAGGAGCGCTCCCTGCGTCTGGCGCTGGAGGAGCTGGCCTTCTTCGCCCGCGCCGGCGAGGTGAAGATCCTGGGCGTCTACCCCGCCAACCCCTTCCGCTACCAGGAAAGCCAGCGCATCGGCGAGGATTGAGCCCCCCCCACTTGCCCCCACCCTTCCCACGGCTTCGCCGCGGGCCCCTTCCCTCCCCTGCGAAGCGGGGGAGGGCTAGGGAGGGGGCAATGAGCGAGGGGGCAAGCGCCCCGCCGTCTCCCTCACTCCCCCTCGGCGATCCACTCGTCGATCAGGCGGCGGGCGATGCTGTCGGGGCGGGCGAGGCGGAACTCCTCGCTGGGCGTGACGGTCCGCAGGAACTCGCGGTCGAACCAGTGGGCCGTCTCCAACTCCTCCAGGTCCGTCTGGATGTCCAGCGTCACCGCCCGCGCGCTGAAGCCCAGCATCAGCGAGGACGGGAAGGGCCAGGGCTGGGACGAGTGGTAGCGGATGTCGGTGACCTCCAACCCCACCTCCTCCAGCACCTCGCGCCTGACGCTGTCCTCCAGGCTTTCGCCCGGCTCGACGAAGCCGGCCAGAACCGAATGCATGCCCGGCGGGAAGCGGGAGTTGCGGCCCAGCACCATCCGCCCGGCCCCATCATGGACGAGCATGATCACCGCCGGGTCGGTGCGCGGGAAATGGTGGGTGGCGCAATCCGGGTTGGTGCAGACGCGCACATGCCCGCCCTCGGCCCCCGCCGCGACCGAGCCGCAGACGCCGCAGAAGCGGTGCCGGGCGTTCCACCAGGTAATGCCGCGGGCGTAGGCGCACAGCCCGGCCTCCGTCGCCTCCATCACCGGGCCGACGGCGCGCAGGTCCTCGAAACGGCCGAGCCCGGCCAGGGCCGGATGCTCCTCCGGCGCTTCCAGGCCGGTCAGGTCCACGGTGAAGTGCGGAACGCCGTCGAGCAGGCCGAGGAACACCGGCTCCACCCCCCAATCGCCACCACAGGCGACGGCGACCGCGTGGGCCGAGTCGGCGTCGCCGGTCACGAAGTTGCGCGATTTCGCCACGGGCAGCAGGCGCGCGGTCGGCGAGGCCCAGGCGTCTTTCAGCCAGTCCTTGTCCTTGCGGCGCATGCCGGCGCGGTCGAGCGGAATGCCGGCATAGGCGTTCGGGGAGGCGTTCGGGCGGTCGGATGGGGAGGAGCGGTCGTGCATGGCGAAGAGGCTGCCACAAGCCCGCGAAACGGGGAAGCGGCGTCGCGTGTAACCCTCCTCCTTCATTGATGGTTTGCGCCGGGAGAGCGCCCGACTAGGATGCGGCCCTCCTTCCCACCACGCGCGATCCGGCGGAGCGACCATGACCGAACCCTGCCCCACCCCCCTGGTGACCCTGGCGGAGCGTCTGGCCGACGCCTCCGGCCCGGTCATCCGGCAGTATTTCCGCACGCCGGTGGCGGTGGACGACAAGGCCGACGCCTCCCCCGTCACCATCGCCGACCGCGAGGCGGAGCGGACCATCCGCGCCATCATCGAGGCCGAGCGCCCCGACGACGGCATCTATGGCGAGGAGTTCGGGACGAAGAACCTGGACGCCGAATGGGTCTGGGTGATCGACCCCATCGACGGCACCAAGTCCTTCATCACCGGCCGTCCGATCTTCGGCACGCTGATCGCCCTGCTGCACCACGGGCGCCCGGTGCTCGGCGTCATCGACCAGCCCATCGTCCGGGACCGCTGGCTGGGCGTCGAGGGGCGCCCCACCCTGTTCAACGGCCAGCCGGCCCGCGTGCGCGCCTGCGCCGGGGGGCTGGCCGCGGCGACGCTGGGCACCACCTCGCCCGACCTGTTCCCCGGCGCGGACCAGGACGCCTTCCGCCGGGTGGCGGGAACGGCCAAGGTGTCGGTCTATGGCGGCGACTGCTACAGCTACGGCCTGCTGGCGGCGGGCTATTACGACCTCGTCGTCGAATCGGGGCTGAAGCTCTACGACTTCGCGGCGCTGGTGCCGGTGGTGACCGGGGCCGGCGGGCTGATGACCGATTGGGATGGACGCCCGCTTGACGCCACCTCCAGCGGGCGCGTGGTCGCCGCGGGCGACGCCCGCACCCACCGCGAGACGCTGGCCGCCCTGGCCGGCTGAGACAGCCGGCTGAGACAGGAGAACCACGCCCATGGCCACCATCGTCACGCCCGCCCGCTCCGTCTTCGAGACCTCACCGGAGAAGCTGCGCCCCTTCCTGCACTCTCTGGCCGGCCGGGTGTCGGGCGGGGCGAACTGGATGGTCCGCAAGAAGACGATCTGCGACCTGCTGCTGGGGCTGGACGCCTTCTTTGCCCTGCCGGCGGAGGAGCGCCGCGCCCTGATGGGCGCCGGAGACGACGCCGCCTCCCACGGCAGCCAGGACGGCACCGGGCCGGAGGACTTCCGCAACGTCCTGCCGCTCTATGTCGGGGCGATCCTGGAGGGGCTGAAGGAAGAGGCCGTGACGCAGCCGGAGCAGGCGGCGATCTACATGCTGTCCATCCACCCGGAGCACCAGATGGCCGCCGAGGAATGGATGCTCGCCGACCCGCGCAACGGCAAGGCGGTGCGCCGGATGATGCGGTCCGACCGCCGCTACCGTCAGCTCATGGAGCGCATGGCCGACCACTGGAAGAAGACCCGCGCCGGTCAGGGCAGCAGCGAGACGGCCAGCAGCCCCAGGTAAATGCCGATGAACAGGCCGAGGACGATGCCGTAATCCTCGTCGGTCATCGGGTTGGAATCGGGGTCGAACTGCCGCATGATATACTCCCTGTGCGTCAACGGATGTTCAGAATAACCGTTGACGCACGCGAAGTTCCCGCGACAAGGCCGTGACTTCCGCCGGGAAGGAAGGAATGTCCCCATAAAAAACGGACCGCGCCGGAGGGGCACGGTCCGCTGAGTCGGGAGGGACCCGAAGGGAAAGGGTCAGCAAAGGCTCAGGTAGACGGCCGGGCCTCGCCGGTGATGGCCGGTTTCGGTGGCATCTCCTCGGCCAGCGCGCGGTAGGCCAGCCCGCCGAGCAGACCGCCGACCAGCGGCGCCACCCAGAATGCCCAGAGCTGTTGCAGCGCCCAGCCGCCGACGACCAGCGCCGGTCCGGTGCTGCGCGCCGGGTTCACCGACGTGTTGGTGACGGGGATGCTGATGAGGTGGATCAGCGTCAGCGCCAGACCGATGGCCAGCGGCGCGAAGCCCGCGGGCGCCCGCCGGTCGGTGGAGCCCAGGATGACGATCAGGAACATGAAGGTCAGCACCACCTCGATCAGCAGGCCGGAGGTGAGGTTGTACGCGCCCGGCGAATGCTCCCCGTACCCGTTGGCGGCCAGCCCCTTGGCGGCCAGCGACCAGTCGGCCTTGCCGGTGGCGATGACGTACAGCACCACCGCCGCCAGAAAGGCGCCGACCACCTGGGCGATGACGTAGGGCAGGATGTCCTTGGCCGGGAAGCGCCCGCCGGCCCACAGCCCCACCGTGACCGCCGGGTTCAAGTGGCAGCCGGAGATGTGGCCGACCGAATAGGCCATGGTCAGCACGGTCAGGCCGAAGGCCAGGGAGACGCCGGTCAGCCCGATCCCGACCTCCGGGAAGGCGGCGGACAGCACGGCGCTGCCGCAGCCGCCGAAGACCAGCCAGAAGGTGCCGAGAAACTCCGCGCTCGTGCGCCGGAACATCGACATGTCACCACCTCGTCGGGCTTGCCACATTTCCGCCTTGTTTGCGCCCCCGAACGGGCCGGCGCCAGCGGTCGGGCGTAAGATACCGTTGCGTACGCGGACTTGACGCGCCGCAAGGCGCGTACATGCTAGGGCTGATCCGCCTTATCATCTCAGGCCCAACCACATCAGGCCCAACCACATCAGGACCGACGATGCGCCGAGTTCTCGCTGCCGCCCGGACGACCGCTTTCTTGGCTCTCCTTGCGCTGTCGGCGCCAATCCAGGCGAACGGGGCTCAGGCGCAAACCGTCACCGTCCCCGCCTTGAAGCAGTTCGGCGAGCCGGAGTTCAAGCCGGGCTTCACCCATTTCCCGCACGCCAACCCGGAGGCCCCCAAGGGCGGACAGATTACCCTGGCCGCGCAGGGCAGCTTCGACAGCCTGAACCCGATCATCCTGCGCGGCGTCACCCCGCGCACGCTGGGGCTGATCGCCGACTCGCTGATGGTCGGCTCCGGCTGGGAGATGGACGCGGCCTACGGGGCGCTGGCGGAAAGCGTGGAATTGCCCGACGACAAGAGCTGGGCCATCTTCCACCTGCGCAAGGACGCGCGCTGGCACGACGGCGTGCCGGTGACCGCCGGAGACGTGGTCTTCGCCTGGGACTCGATCCAGGCGCACGGCAACCCCTTCCTGAAATCCTTCCTCGACCGCGTCGCCGCGGTGGAGGCGGTGGACGAGCACCAGCTGAAGATCACCCTGAAGACCACCGGGGAGATGAAGCCGATCATCGACTTCGCCACCAGCATCGCCCCCCAGCCCGAGCATTGGTGGACCGCCAACGGGCGCGACATCTCCAAGACGACGCTGGAGCCGGTGCTGGGCAGCGGCCCCTACCGCATCAAATCCGTCGATCCGGGCCGCTCCATCACCTACGAGCGGGTGACCGACTGGTGGGGCCGCGACCTGCCGACGGCGCGCGGCTTCTACAACTTCGACAGCGTGAAGGTCGATTACTACCGCGACGACGACGTGATGTTCGAGGCCTTCAAGGCCGGCGCCTATGACTTCCGCACCGAGCACCGGGCGCAGCGCTGGACCATCGGCTACGACTTCCCCGCCGCCAAGGACGGCCGGGTGAACCGCGTCGAGGTGAAGAGCGACCTGCCGCTGGGCGCCCAGGGCTTCCGCCTGAACACCCGCCGCGCCAAGTTCGCCGACCCGCGGGTGCGCGAAGCGCTGGGCTATCTGTTCGACTTCGAATGGATTCAGAAGAACATCCTGTACGGCCAGTATCTCCGCACCACCTCGAACTTCCCCAACTCCAACTTCGGCGCCAAGGGGCCGCCGACGCCGGATGAGCTGGCCCTGCTGGAGCCCTTCCGCGCCCAGCTGCCGGAGCGTGTCTTCACCACCCCCTTCGAGCCGCCCAAGACCGACGGCAGCGGCAACACCCGCAACAACCTGCGCGAGGCCATGCGCCTGTTCCGCGAGGCCGGGTGGGAGCTGAAGAACGGCCGGATGACCAGCGCCAGGACCGGCGAGGTGCTGAGCATCGAGTTCCTCGACGGCACCGGCGCGCTGACCCGCGTGATCCAGCCCTATGTGGAGGCGCTGCGCAAGGCGGGCATCGACGCGGTGCTGCGGGTGGTCGACACCGCCCAGTTCCAGGCGCGCACCGACGAGTTCGACTTCGACGTGGTAGTGGCGAACTTCAACTTCTTCACCCCGCCGGGAACCGAGCTGCGCAGCTATTTCGGCTCCGCCGCCGCGGACGTCCGGGGATCGGCCAACTACGCCGGCATCAAGGAGCCGGCCGCCGACGCGATGATCGAAAAGGCGCTGACGGCGAAGGACCTGGCGTCGGTCCAGGCGGCGACCCGCGCGCTCGACCGCGTGCTGCTGTGGGGCTTCTACATGGTGCCGCACTGGTACAACCCGGACAACTGGATCGCCTATCGGACGACTCTCGGCTTCCCGGAGAAGACGCCGAAATACGATCTGGGCTTCCGCAACAGCGGCTTCCCCGAGGCGTGGTGGGTGAAGCCGTGATCGCCCGCTTAGCCCCTTAAAGCCGAGGCTCCGCCTTGATTGTGCCACAAGGGAGACCCTACCTTACCGGAAACAATAAGGACCGAGAGGGGCATGAGGAAGACCGGTAAAGCGATCCTGGCCGCGGTCATGTGCCTGTATCTGGCCGAACCTTTCGCCACGGCCCGCGCGCAGGCCAACCCGCGCGAAACCGCGGGGCATGCCGTCACGGCCCATGGGACGCCCAAATACGGGCCGGACTTCCAGCATTTCGACTACGTCAACCCCGACGCCCCCAAGGGCGGCGAGATCAAGCTGGCGACCTACGGCAGCTTCGACAGCCTGAACCCCTTCATCCTGCGCGGGTCGACCGCCGCCGGGGCCAGCCTGCCCTTCGACACGCTGACGGTGGAGAGCGGGGACGAGGTGCTGACCCGCTACGGGCTGCTGGCAGAGACGATCACCGTCGCCGAGGACCGGAGCTGGGTGCGCTTCACGCTGCGCCCGCAGGCGCGCTTCCACGACGGCGCCCCGGTGACCGCCGACGACGTGGTGTGGAGCTTCGAGACGCTGCGCGACAAGGGCCACCCGCTCTACCGCACCTACTACGCCGACGTGGTGAAGGCGGAGAAGACCGGCGAGCGCGCGGTCACCTTCACCTTCCGCGACGGCGGCAACCCCGAGCTGCCGGTCATCATGGGCCAGCTGCCGGTGCTGCCCAAGCACGTCTTTCAGGAGCGCGACTTCGCCAGCACGACGCTCGACCCCATCGTCGGCAGCGGCCCCTACCGGATCGTCGAGGTGCAGCCCGGCCGCTCGCTCGTCTTCGAGCGGGTGCAGGACTGGTGGGCCAAGGACCTGCCGGTCAGCCGCGGGCGCTACAACTTCGACCGCATCCGCTTCGACTATTACCGCGACCTCGACGTGGTGTTCGAAGCCTTCAAGGCCGGGGCCATCGATTTCCGGGTGGAGCATTCGTCGAAGAACTGGGTCACCGGCTACGACGTGCCCGCGGTCCGCGACGGCCACATCGTCCGCGAGGAGATCAGGCACCAGGACCCGCAGGGCATGCAGGCCTTCGTCTTCAACAGCCGCCGCCCGGTCTTCGCCGACCGCAAGGTGCGCGAGGCGCTGAATTATCTATTCGATTACGAATGGACGCGGACGAACCTGTCCTACGGGCTGTTCCAGCGCACCAAGAGCTTCTTCTCCAACTCCGAACTGGCCTCCGCCGGCCTGCCCTCGCCGGAGGAGTTGAAACTGCTGGAGCCGTTCCGGGGCAAGGTGCCGGAGGAGGTCTTCACCAAGCCCTTCGAGCCGCCGCAGACCGACGGGTCCGGCAACATCCGCCCGAACCTGCGCACCGCGCTCGCCCTGCTGAAAGAGGCCGGGTGGGAGCTGAAGGGCAACAAGCTGCTCAACGCCAAGACCGGCGAGCCGATGCGCTTCGAGATCCTGCTGGTGCAGCCGGACATGGACCGCATCGTCCAACCCTTCGTCCGCAACCTGGAGCGCGCCGGGATCGAGGCGGCCATCCGCGTGGTGGACACCGCCCAGTACCAGAACCGGATCGACCGCTACGACTTCGACATGGTCATCCAGCGCATCCTGCAATCGACCTCGCCCGGCAACGAGCAGCGCGACTACTGGCAGGCGGCCCGCGCCGACCAGCCGGGCAGCCGCAATCTGGCCGGCATCAAGGACCCGGTGGTCGACGCGCTGATCGACAGGGTGATCCAGGCCCCCGACCGCGAGAGCCTGATCACCGCGACCCGCGCGCTCGACCGCGTGCTGCTGTGGGGCTGGTACGTCATCCCGCAATGGCACGACGACGTGCGGCGCGTCGCCTATTGGAACCGTTTCTCCCATCCGGCGGTTGCGCCCAAATACGGCTTGGCCTTCACCGACACCTGGTGGGTCGATCCCGACAAGAACGCGAAGCTCGCCAACACGGCCCGCCGCGCGGCGCCCTGAGACGGCAAACAGAAAGGCGAACCCGCGCGATGCTGGCCTACATCATCCGCCGTCTGCTGCTGATCATCCCGACGCTGTTCGGGATCATGGTCATCAACTTCCTGATCGTGCAGATCGCCCCCGGCGGTCCCATCGAGCAGATGATCGCCCGCGTCCAGGGCACCGCGGTGGAGGCGACCGCCCGCATCGGCGGCACCGGCGGCGGCGAGACCGGCGGCCCGGCGGCGCAGCAGGCCCAGGGCGGCGACACCGGCAGCCGCTACCGCGGCGCCCAGGGGCTCGACCCGGAATTCATCAAGCAGCTTGAGAAGGAATTCGGCTTCGACAAGCCGCTGCACGAGCGCTTCATCCACATGATGTCGAACTATCTGATGTTCGACTTCGGCAAGAGCTACTTCCGCGACCGCAGCGTCGTCGATCTGGTGATCGAGAAGATGCCGGTGTCGATCTCGCTGGGCATCTGGACGACGCTGATCGTCTATCTGGTGTCGATCCCGCTGGGCATCGCCAAGGCGGTGCGCGACGGCCAGCCCTTCGACGTCTGGACCTCCGGCGTGGTCATCGTCGGCTATGCCATCCCCAGCTTCCTGTTCGCCGTGCTGCTGATCGTCGTCTTCGCCGGCGGGCGCTACTTCGACCTGTTCCCGCTGCGCGGGCTGGTGTCGGACAACTGGGCGAGTTTGCCCTGGTGGCAGCAGATCCTCGACTACATGTGGCATATGGTGCTGCCGGTGCTGTCCATGGTGATCGGCGGCTTCGCCGGGCTGACCATGCTGACCAAGAACTCCTTCCTGGAGGAGATCAACAAGCAGTATGTCGTCACCGCCCGCGCCAAGGGGCTGGCGGAGCGGCGGGTGCTCTACGGCCACATCTTCCGCAACGCCATGCTGATCGTCATCGCCGGCTTCCCCGGCGCCTTCATCGGCATCCTGTTCACCGGCGCCCTGCTGATCGAGGTGATCTTCTCGCTGGACGGGCTGGGGCTGCTGGGCTTCGAGGCGGCGATCAACCGCGACTATCCGGTGATGTTCGGCACGCTGTACTTCTTCACGCTGCTGGGGCTCATCATGAACCTCGTCGGCGACGTGACCTACGTCGCCGTCGATCCCCGCATCGACTTCGAAGCGCGGAGGGTGTGATGAACATGCATCCGTTTCTGGCGCTTGCCCCCTCTCCCCTCTGGGGAGAGGGGAGGGTGAGGGGGTTGCGCGTGGCGGTGCGTCCGGCAAAAGCGCAACCCCCTCACTCCGCCCCTCTCCCCAGAGGGGAGAGGGCAAATGCCCGTCGGGAGGGCCGTGCATGAGCGGCGACCGTTTCCTCGGCCTGCGCGTCACGCCGCTCACCCGGCGGCGGCTGGCGAATTTCCGGGCGAACCGGCGGGGCTTCTGGTCCTTCTGGATCTTCCTGGTGCTGTTCACCCTGTCGCTGGGCGCGGAGTTCATCGCCAACGACCGCCCGCTGGTCATCAAGTACGACAACGCGCTCTATTGGCCCGTCTTCACGGCCTATCCGGAGACCACCTTCGGCGGCGAGTTCGAGACGGAGACCGATTACCGCGACCCCTATGTGCGCCAGCTGATCGAGGAAAAGGGCTGGATCGTCTGGCCGCCGATTCCCTACGGCTACCGCACCATCAACTACAACCTGCCGGTCCCCGCCCCGGCCCCGCCGTCGGCCGACAACTGGCTGGGCACCGACGACCAGGGGCGCGACGTCGTGGCGCGGCTGATCTACGGCTTCCGCATCTCCGTTCTGTTCGGGCTGGTGCTGACCGCCTTCTCCTCGGTCGTCGGCATCATGGCCGGGGCGGTCCAGGGCTACTTCGGCGGCATCACCGACCTGCTGTTCCAGCGCTTCATCGAGATCTGGCAGGGCCTGCCCACGCTGTTCCTGCTCATCATCCTGTCCAGCGTGGTGACGCCGAACTTCTGGTGGCTGCTCGGGCTGCTGCTGCTGTTCTCCTGGACCTCGCTGGTCCATGTGGTGCGGGCGGAGTTCCTGCGGGCGCGCAACTTCGACTATGTGCGGGCGGCCCGCGCGCTGGGCGCCACCGACGCGACGATCATGGTACGCCACGTGCTGCCCAACGCCATGGTGGCGACGCTGACCTTCCTGCCCTTCATCCTCAACGGCTCCATCACCACCCTGACGGCGCTCGACTTCCTGGGCTTCGGCCTGCCCCCCGGCTCCCCCTCGCTGGGCGAGCTGCTGGCCCAGGGCAAGGCCAACCTCCAGGCGCCCTGGCTGGGCCTGACCGCCTTCTTCGTGCTGGCGATCATGCTGAGCCTGCTGATCTTCATCGGCGAGGCGGTGCGCGACGCCTTCGACCCGCGCAAGACCATCGGCCAGCTTTCCACCGCCACCGGAACCGCCAACGAGGCGGGCGCGGTGGCGCAGAAGGCCGCGGAATGATGCACCCCACGACCACCAGCCCAAGAAGGCGGAACCGCCCATGACCGACATGACGACCAATGGGACCGACGATCTCCTCCAGGTCCGCAACCTCCATGTCGAGTTCCGCTCGGGCGGCGGGGCGATGCACGCGGTGAAGGGCGTGTCCTTCGACATCGCCAAGGGGGAGACCCTGGCGCTGGTCGGCGAGTCCGGGTCGGGCAAGTCGGTCACCGCCCTGTCGATCCTGCAACTGCTGCCCTATCCCATGGCCCGCCACCCGCATGGCTCCATCCGCTTCCGCGGGACCGAGCTGGTGGGGGCGGAGGAGAAGGTTCTGCGCAACGTGCGCGGCGACCGCATCGCCATGATCTTCCAGGAGCCGATGACCTCGCTGAACCCGCTGCACAGCATCGAGCGACAGATCAACGAGACGCTGTTCCTGCACAAGGGCCTGTCGCGTACCGCCGCGCGCAAGCGCACGCTGGAGCTGCTGCGGCTGGTCGGGCTGCCCAACCCAGAAAAGCGGCTGAACGCCTACCCGCACGAGCTGTCGGGCGGCCAGCGCCAGCGCGTGATGATCGCCATGGCGCTCGCCAACGAGCCCGACCTGCTGATCGCCGACGAGCCGACCACCGCGCTGGACGTCACCATCCAGGCGCAGATTCTGGAACTGCTGAAGGACCTCCAGCGCCGCTTCGGCATGGCGCTGCTGCTCATCACCCATGACCTGGGCGTGGTGCGCAAGATGGCCGACCGGGTCTGCGTGATGAACCAGGGCGAGATCGTCGAGCAGGCCGACGTCGCCGACATCTTCGCCCGCCCGCAGCACCCCTACACGCGCAAGCTCCTGGCCGCCGAGCCGAAGGGCGACCCGCTGACCCCGCCCGCCGACGCGCCGGAGGTCATGGCCGCCGACAACCTCAAGGTCTGGTTCCCCATCAAGAAGGGCCTGCTGCGCCGCACCGTCGATCACGTCCGCGCCGTGGACGGCGTGTCGGTCAACGTGCGGCAGGGACACACCGTCGGGGTGGTCGGCGAGTCCGGTTCCGGCAAGACGACGCTGGGGCTGGCCCTGCTGCGCCTGCACGCCAGCGAGGGGGCGATCCGCTTCGACGGCAAGGACATCCAGGGCTGGCAGGCGAAGAAGCTGCGCGGGCTGCGCCGGGAGATGCAGGTGGTCTTCCAGGACCCCTACGGCAGCCTGTCGCCCCGCCTGTCGGTCGGCCAGATCATCGGCGAGGGGCTGACGATCCACGGCATCGGCTCCGGCGCCGAGCGCGACGCCATGGTGGCGAAGGCGCTGGAGGAGGTGGGGCTCGACCCGTCCAGCCGCCACCGCTACCCGCACGAGTTCTCCGGCGGCCAGCGCCAGCGCATCGCCATCGCCCGCGCCCTGGTGCTGAAGCCGAAATTCGTGGTGCTGGACGAGCCGACCAGCGCGCTCGACATGTCGGTGCAGGCGCAGATCGTCGACCTGCTGCGCGACATCCAGGCGCGCAACAACCTTGCCTACCTGTTCATCAGCCACGACCTGCGGGTGGTGCGGGCGCTCAGCAGCCACGTCATCGTCATGAAGGACGGCAAGGTGGTGGAGCAGGGGCCCACCCGCCGCATCTTCGAGGAGCCACGGGAGGACTACACCCGCGCCCTGCTCGCCGCCGCCCTCAACCTGGAAGCCGTCAAGTCCGACGCCGTGCGGATGTAGCGGCCCGCGGGCGTTTCGCCTTCGTGTCGGCGGGCGGCGCCTTCAGCCGATGCGGCGGCGCCTTCGGGGTTTCCCGTCCCGGCACCGTCACCTCGCGCCATTGGCCGGGCGCCAGACCGTCCAGCGTCCAGTCGCCGATGGACCAGCGGATCAGCCGCAGGGTCGGGAAGCCGACCGCGGCGGTCATGCGGCGCACCTGACGGTTCCGCCCCTCCTTCAGGGTCAGGGCGATCCAGCTTGTCGGGATGGCGGCGCGGAAGCGCACCGGCGGGTCGCGTGGCCACAGGCCGTCCGGCTCCGCCATCCGGCGGGCCTCGGCGGGCAGGGTCGGGCCGTCGTTGAGCGTCACCCCGTCGCGCAGGCGCTGCAACGCCTCCTCGGTCGGGACGCCTTCCACCTGCACCCAGTAGGTCTTCGGCAGCTTGTGCTTGGGCGAGGCGATGCGGGCGATCAGCCCGCCGTCGTCGCTCAGCGCCAGCAGCCCCTCGCTGTCGCGGTCCAGCCGCCCGGCGGCGTAGACCCCCTTCACCGGCACATGGTCGGCCAGCGTCGGGCGCCCCTGCTCATCGGTAAACTGGGGCAGCACGCCATAGGGCTTGTTCAGCAGGATCAGACGGGGCACGGTTGGCTCGAACGGGTTTGAGACGAACAACGACAACAGTACAGGGGTTTGCACCGTGACGCTGCTTTTCTGCTCCACCACCGACCGGTCCGACCGCTGGCTGGGCGAGCTGGATGCCCGCCTGCCCGGGCTGGAGGTGCGGGTGTGGCCCGAGATGGGGGACCCGGCGGACATCGAGATGGCGCTGGTGTGGAAGCCGCCGCACGGGCTGCTCGCCACCCTGCCGAACCTGAAGCTGATCGTGTCGCTGGGCGCCGGGGTGGAATCGCTGCTGCTCGACCCCACCCTGCCCGACGTGCCGCTGGTCCGCATGGTGTCGGAGGGGCTGACGGTGGACATGGCCGGTTATGTGGCGCTGCAGGTGCTGCGCTGGCACCGGCTCCTCGACGAGTACAAGGCGCTCCAGCAGGCCGGGCGGTGGGAGCCGCTGGACCCCTGCCCGGCGTCGGAGGTGAAGGTCGGCATCCTGGGCATGGGCGAGCTGGGCATGGCCTCGGCGAAGACTCTGCTGAGCATGGACTACCGCGTGCTGGGCTGGAGCCGGACGCCGAAGACGCTGCCGGGGGTGGAGAGCTTCTCCGGACCCGACGGGCTGGCGGCGATGCTCGGGCAGTGCAACATGCTGGTCTGCCTGCTGCCGCTGACGGCGGAGACGCGCGGCCTGCTGAACCGCAAGCTGTTCGCCGCCCTGCCCAAGGGGGCGGTGGTCGTCAACGCCGCGCGCGGCGGCCATCTGGTGGAGGAGGATCTGCTGGCGGCGCTGGAGAGCGGGCACATCGCCGGGGCCAGCCTGGACGTGTTCGCGGAGGAGCCGCTGCCCGCCGGCCATCCCTTCTGGACCCACCCGAAGGTCCATGTGACGCCGCACGTCGCCGCCGTCACCCACCCGTCGCGCTCCGCCGCGGTGGTGGCCGAGGCGATCACCGCCTTCCGCGAGGGCCGTCCGCTGCCGAACCTCGTGGACCGCAGCCAGGGCTATTGAAAGCGGTCGCCGCTCAGGCGGGCACCGCCACCGGGGTGGAGGCGCCCAGCTGCGCCTCCAGCCGCGCCTTGGCGGAGGCGGCCACCTCCTCCTCGGCGCGGATGACCGCCATGTCCTCCGGCGCCACGGCGCCGGCCGCGACGACCAGCTCGGCGAAGTCGGACAGGAAGACGCTGCCCTTCACGGTACGCTGGACGAGCACGCTGCGCTTGTCCTCGACGTCGCGCTTGCGCTTGATGAAGCCGAGCAGCGACAGCCGGTCGAGCGCGCGGGTCACCGCGGGCTTGGAGATGTTCAGCGCCGCCGCCAGACCGCGCACGGTGTGCGGCGGATCGGTCAGATAGACCTGGAGCATGATGGCCATCTGCCGCGCCGACAGGTCCGGCCCGTCCTGCCGGACGCTGGCGATCAGAGCCGTCCGCCACAGGCCGAGCGCTTTCAGGTTCCGTGCCATGTTTTTCCCCCCGCGAGCCGCGTCCCTTGTCCCGAAGGCCCCCGCATTCGGAACGCGCGACGAAGGAGTGTCCCCCAACCCGGCCCGGACAGGCAAGCGTTTCGCAGCCGGATCGATCGGTCAGGGTGTCGCGGGTGGGCGAGCGCGTCCTCCGCCCGGAAGCGCCATGCCCTGTTACAGAAGCCGCCAATCGGAATGTGGCGTTGCGGACAGGGGCAGGGCCGACTGAACGGTCGTTCCCTGCATCGTCCACAGCGACATGCCGCCCGTCGAAGTGGATCGCCACAAAATGTCCGTTTGTCCGTCACCATTGAAGTCGCCGAGCTTGGCGACTTGCCAATCGACGGAACCCGGGTCGCCGATCGCCCGGACCGCCGACACCCGCGTGCCGTCCATTTCCCACAACGACATCGCTCCGGTGGCCGCCGAGCGCCAAAGGATGTCGATGGCGCCGTCCCCCGTAAAATCAGCCGTTCCCGCAATGATCCAGTCCGTCGATCCAGGATCTCCGACGCCGTTGACCGCAACCACCTCCGTTCCATTCATCGTCCACAGCGACATGATGCCCGTCGAAGCGGAGCGCCAGAGAATGTCGGGCCGACCGTCGCCGCTGAAGTCCGCGGTTGCCGCAACCTGCCAGTCCGTGGAGCCAGGGTCACCCACCGGATGCACCGCGGACACGGTGCCGCCGTTCATGGTCCACAAGGACATGCTCCCGCTGGACGCGGAGCGCCAGAGGATGTCGGCCTTACCGTCGCCGCTAAAATCCTTGACCGCGGCCACACGCCAATCGGTCGATCCCGGATCGCCGATCGGGGTGACGGCGGCCACGCCTCCGGCTCCATCCATCGTCCACAGCGACATGATGCCCGTGGACTCCGAGCGCCAGAGTATATCGGTCCTGCCATCGCCGCTGAGATCCTGGAACCCCACCGGCTGCCAATCCGCCGATCCGGTGTCGCCGATCACCTTCTGGGTCGCCTGGGATCCATTCATCAGCCAGAGCGTCAGGGCCCCATGCGCGTCCTGCCACAGGAGATCGGTACGCCCGTCCCCGTCGAAATCCGATTCGACCGGTGAATCCACGAGTTTTCGAGGAGAAACAGGGGTTTGCGTGCCGATCTGGATGTATTCGACACCCCGGATGATGTCGACACCCTCGACGCTCGTCAGTTCGAAGCCATAGCCAAGGTAGCGGATTGTGACGAAGGACGCCGATGGCAGGATCAGCGTGTCGAAGCCGTTGCCGCCGTAGATGACGTCGTTTCCGCTGCCTCCCACGATCACATCGTCACCCGCGCCGCCGTCCAGCAGATCATCCCCCTCCCCCCCGGAAAGGTAATCGTTGCCGAAGCCACCGAACAGCGTGTCGGGACCGTCTTCCTGATAGATTTGGCTGCCATCACCGCCGCCACCGACAAGCTGGTCGTTTCCCGCACCACCGTCCAGCCAATCGCGGCCGCCACCACCGACAAGAAAGTCGTTCCCGCTCAACCCGATCAGAGTGTCGTCGCCGCTGAAGCCATGGATGTCGTCGTCACCGGACATTCCGGTCAGCCGGTCACCGTAGTCCGATCCGCCAAGCCGTTCGATGCTGACCAGCACATCGCCGACAGCGTCGCCGCCGAGTTGCGGCCCGGCCAGGGAAAGGTCGACCTCGACGCCTGTTGCCGAGAAAATGTAATCGACCCAGTCGATGCCATTTCCTCCATCGAGGGAATCGGCGCCCGGCCCACCGCTCAGATGATCCGCCCCCTCCCCTCCCAGGAGCGTATCGTCACCGGCATTTCCGTACAGAACATCGTCCCCGGCCCTACCGCTCAGATAGTCCGCTCCATCGTTGCCGGCGATGATCTCATTGCCATCGGCACCGGACAGTATGTCGCCGTGGTTCGATCCGGCGAGCGCTTCGATGCTGATCAAGTGATCACCGAAAGCCTCGCTGAGACCGAGTTGCAGCCCGTTTAGAGAAAGATCGACCACGACGCCCGCTGATGCGAGGGAATAGTCGGCCCAATCAAATCCATTTCCTCCATCAAGGAGGTCCGGACCCGGTCCACCGCACAAACGGTCCGACCCCTCCCCTCCGAGGAGCGTATCGATTCCATCGCCTCCGTATAAATTATCGCTTCCATCTCCCCCGACCAGATAATCAAAACCATCTTCCCCAAGCAGAACATCATTGCCATCATAACCATAAATAAAGTCATCATGACTTGAAATCGTATCATCTTTACTGGTGCCAACCAGATAATCATTTCCGTTAGTTCCCATGAACAACGTCATTTGCATTCTCCGGTTGACGAGAATCGATATCAATCAATCATTGAGAAAGAAACGTCCCTGCGCACCAAGTCCACAACGACCTTTGGCGCGGCTGAAATACTGTTCGTCAACCTCAGGGGGAGTCAAGGCCGCGCTATTCGCGGTTCACTTCGCAATCATCTGCGCGTCACACGCCTGAACACAGATGTGGAGTCATGACCGCGAGACGCGCAGCAGAGTCAACAATGACCCGGCCGCTTGCGGAAACGAGAGCAGGCGTGGCAACGGTCGGGCGACACGAACGCCCCAGGCACGTCCGAAAACAGGATCACGACGGCCCGGAAAGCCTATGTTCCGGTGCCGCCATCGGCCTCAGTAAATCAATTCGTTCTCACCGCTGCCTTCGGAGATGACGATTTCGCCACGGGCCGCCAAGTCCTTGGCGAGCTGGACCATGTACATCTGGGATTCGTCCACCTCGCGGACGCGGACGGGGCCCATGGCGGCCATGTCCTCGCGCAGGATCTTCGCCGCGCGTTCGGACATGTTGGAGAAGAACAGGTCCTTCAGCGTCTCCGACGCGCCCTTCAGGGCGGTGGCGAGCTTCTGCTTGTCGACGCTGCGCAGCAGGGCCTGGACGCCGGAGGGGTCGAGCTTGGACAGGTCCTCGAAGGTGAACATCAGCGACTTGATGCGTTCGGCGCTGTCGCGGTTGCGCTCCTCCAGGGCGGCCATGAAGCGGTGCTCGGTCGTGCGGTCCAGGCCGTTGAAGATTTCCGCCAGCATCTCGTGGCTGTCGCGGCGGCTGGTGCGGGCGAGGTTGGTCATGAACTCGGTGCGCAGCGTGCGCTCCACGTCGTCCAGAACCTCCTTCTGCACGGCCTCCATGCGCAGCATGCGCATGATGACCTCCATGGCGAAGCTCTCCGGCAGCTGGGTCAGCACACGGCCGGCGTGTTCCGGGCGGATCTTCGACAGCACCACCGCGACGGTCTGCGGGTATTCGTTCTTCAGGTAGTTGGACAGGACCGACTCGTTGACGTTGGCCAGCTTGTCCCACATGGTGCGGCCGGCGGGACCGCGGATCTCCTCCATGATGGAGTCGACCTTGTCCTTGGGCAGAGTCTTCAGCAGCAGGCGTTCGGTGGAGTCGAAGGAGCCGACCAGCGAGCCGGTGGCCGACATCTGCTCGGCGAATTCGACGAACAGGCGCTCGATCAGGTTGGCGGAGACGGTGCCCAGGTTCGCCATCACCTGCGACAGCTCCTTGATCTCCTCGTCGTCCATCATCGCGAACAGCTTGGACGAATGCTCGTCGCCCAGCGCCAGCATCAGAATGGCCGCCTTTTCCGGACCGGTGAGGGTGCGATAATCCTCACGAACCTTCAGCGCCATGTATCCGCCTCCAAAAACCCGGCCGGCACCCGAGTCCACCGGTCCTACCCGAAGGTTTTAATCCTTTCCAAATCGGCACGCCACCCCCGCGACGCCCGCGGGGGTGACAATTTTAACCATATGCCGGTTGTTGCGCCGTCCTATCACCAGAGCCGGCTGGTCACCCGAACCGCTTGGCGATGACGGCATAGACCGCGCGCAGACCCAGCGCCTCGCCGCCTTCCGGGCGGCCGGGGCGGGCGCCGCTGTTCCAGGCGAAGGTGTCGAGATGCGCCCAGGGCGTGTCCTTCGACACGAACTCCTGGAGGAACAGCCCGGCGGTGATCGCCCCGGCCATGCCGTTGCTGGTCACGTTGTTGAGGTCGGCCACCTTGCTGTCCAGCCCCTTGCGGTAGGGCGCCCACAGCGGCAGGCGCCACAGCGGGTCGCTCTGCTCCTCGCCGGCGGCCAGCAGCTCGTTGGCGAGGGCGTCGTCGTTGGCGAACAGCGCCGGCAGGTCCGGCCCCAGGGCGACGCGGGCGGCCCCGGTCAGGGTGGCGAAGTCGATCAGCAGGGCGGGCTTCTCCGAATCCGCCTCGGCCAGGGCGTCGCACAGGATCAGCCGGCCCTCGGCGTCGGTGTTGCCGACCTCGACGCTCAGCCCCTTGCGCGTCTTCAGCACGTCCATCGGCTTGAAGGCGTTGCCGGAGATCACGTTCTCCACGGCCGGGATCAGGACGCGCAGCCGCACCGGCAGCCCCGCCATCATCACCATGCGGCCCAGCGCCAGCGCGTGCGCCGCCCCGCCCATGTCCTTCTTCATCAGCAGCATGCCCGACGACGGCTTGATGTCCAGGCCGCCGCTGTCGAAGCAGACGCCCTTGCCGACGATGGTCACCTTCGGGTGCGTCGGGTTGCCCCAGCGCAGGTCGATCAGCCGCGGCGCCCGCGGGCTGGCCCGACCCACCGCGTGGATCGCCGGATAGTCGCGGTCGAGCAGCCCGTCGCCGACGATGACGTCCAGCCCGGCCTCGAACTCCGAGGCCAGCGCGGCGGCGGCGGCGGCCAGCTCCGCCGGGCCGAGGTCGTTGGCCGGCGTGTTGACGAGGTCGCGCAGCAGGGTGGTCGCGGTGGCGGTGCGCTGCACCTCGCCCTGGTCGGCGTGCTTCGGCCAGACGAGGTTGGCGAAGGTCTTCTCCGACGCCTTGTAGCGCCCGAAGCGGTAGCTGCCGAGCGCCCAGCCCAGAGCCAGACGGGTGGCGGCGCGGCGGTCGAGCGCGGCGTCCACCGCCGCGTCGAGTTGGTAGTTCCCCGGCGGCAGGCCGCTGGGAAGACCGGCGAGGCCCCACAGGTCATCCAGCGCCGACACGCCGGCCAGCACGCGGGCGACCGCCCCGCCCTCCCCCGGCAGGAACGCCCCCGGCAAAAAGGCAAGGGAACCGGCCTCCGCCGTGAAGTTCACGGCCTTCACCCAGGCCGCGGTGGCGGGCGGCTGACCTTCCAGCCAGGTGGCGAGGCCGGCCTTGTTCAGCGGGGTGATGGTCACGGTGCCGGGGCCGGCCGTGGCGAGCAGGGTGGCGAGCAAGGCGGGCGTCCTTCGTCAGGAAACGGAAACAATGAAGGAAAGCATGGCGCGCCGGGGCGCGCCTGAAAAGGGGGATTGCGTGCCGGCTTGCCGCAAGGTCGCGGGACAGGCATGCTCCGCCCCCCTCCCTTCGCGACCGAGGCGCACCCATGGACGATCTGACCCTGGTCATCGGCAACAAGGCCTTCTCCTCCTGGTCCCTGCGGCCCTGGCTGGCGCTGAAGCGGATCGGCCGGCCCTTCCGGGAGATCGTCATCCCGCTGCGCCAGCCCGACACCGCGGCCCGCATCGCCGAGCATTCACCCTCCGGCCGGGTGCCCTGCCTGCGGCACGGCGACCGGGTGATCTGGGATTCGCTGGCGATCTGCGAGTATCTGGCGGAGTCCTTCCCCGAGGCCGCCCTCTGGCCGGCGGACGCCCACGCCCGCGCGGTGGCGCGGTCGGTCTCGGCGGAGATGCATTCGGGCTTCGTCGGCCTGCGCACCCACATGTCCATGGACCTCAAGGCCTTCCGCCCCGGCGTGGGACGCAACGCCGAGAGCGAGGCCGACATCGCCCGCGTCCTCACCCTGTGGCGCGACACGCGCGCCCGCTTCGGGGCGGGCGGCCCGTTCCTGTTCGGCGACTTCTCCATCGCTGACGCCATGTACGCGCCGGTGGTGACGCGCCTCCTCACCTACGGGGTGGCGATGGACGGGCTGTGCGGCGACTATGCGCGGGCGGTGATGGAGCTGCCGGCCATGGTGGAGTGGGTGGTCGCCGCCAAGGCGGAGCCGTGGGACCTCTACGCCGACGAGCGCGACCCGCAATAGGAGCAGTAGGACCCGCAGCAGGACGACATCAGGGCGTCGCCCCGCCCGTCGGCTCGTTGGCGGCGTTGCCGATCAGCCCGACCTCGCGGTAGTAGCGCTCGGCCCCCGGATGCAGCGGGACCGAGACGTTGGCGACCGCCTTGGTGGCGTCGAAGCTGCGCCCTTTGGGGTGGCCCTCGATCAGCAGGCGGCGGGTGTTCTCGTGCCACAGCGCCTTGGTGACGCCGTGGATCAGGGCGGGGTCGCGGTCGGCGCGGACCAACAGCTCCGCCCCCACCCCCAGCGTGTGCGTCTCCGGCACGCCGGGGTAGGTGTCGGCGGGGATGGTCTGGTCCATGTAGAAGCGCTGGCGGATGCGCAGCCGGTCGGCCATGTCGCCGTCGAGCGGGATCAGGCGGATCGGCTCGCGGTTCGCCACGTCGGTGACCGCCGCCACCGGGAAGCCGCCGACCATGAAGAAGGCGTCCAGCTCCTTCTTGGCCAGCCGGTCCGCCGCGGTGCCGGGCTTCAGGTAGGCCGGGGGCCGCAGCTCGCCCTCCTTCACCCCGAAGGCGTCGAGGATCGCCCGCGCCTCCACCAGCACGCCGGAGCCCTCCTCGCCCAGCGAGACGGCCTTGCCCTTCAGGTCGGCCACGCTGTGCAGGTCGCTGTCGGCGCGCACGACGAGCTGGATCGCCTCCGCGTAGAGCATGCCGATGGAGCGCAGCCCCTCGAAGGGCGCCTTGCCGTGGAAGATGCCGGAGCCGGTGTAGGCCCAATAGGCGATGTCGGCCTGGGACATCCCGGCCTCGACCGCGCCGGAGCGCAGCAGCTCGATGTTCTCCACCGAGCCGAGCGTGGCCTGCGCCACCGCGATCAGCCCCGGCACGCCGCAGCTTCCCCCGCGGTCGCAGGGGCGGGAGCCGGGCGGGTTGGAGATGGCGTTGGCGATCAGGCCGCCGATCGGGAAATAGGTGCCCGACGTGGTGCCCGTGCCGATCCGGAAATAGCGGATGTCCTGCGCCGCGACACCCCGCGGCAGCAGGCCCAGGAGGAACCCCCCCGCGAAACCGGCCAGCACATGGCGGCGGCTGGGAAGGCCCTGGGAGGAAAGGCGGGCGTCGGAAAGGCGGGGGTTGGCTCCTGCGCGCGGCACCGGCGGGTCCACCTTTCCTGCTGGCCAGCCGTCCCGGCGGCGTGTGTTGGACACGCTCTTACAAGAATACCCGCAGCCGGGCTTTTTCAAGGCGTCGGGGGCTTAAAAGACGCCCGCCAGATCAAGAACTCCGGCGAGTGCTACCGCGCCGCCACACATTTGCACGACCCGGCCCGATGCCGCCTGCCCCAGCGCCGCCGACAGGCCCAGCCCGGCGCAGATGACCAGGAGCACGCCGGACGACAGCCCGGCCCAGAACAGCGGCCCGCCCATGTGCACGTAGCCGTGGAAGGCCCCCGCCGCGGCGACCGTCAGCACCCCAAGGGCCAGGGGAGCCTTCAGCGCGACGGCGACCAGCCCGCCCATCACGATCAGCGACGCCGACAGCCCTTCCGCGGCATAGGGGAGGCGGATGCCGATCTGCGCGGCCAGCCCGGCCGCCAGAACCGCGGTCAGCGTCGCCACCGGAAGCTGCCAGACGGCGGCGCCGCCGTTCTGCCCGCTCCACAGCCCGATGGCGAGGAAGCCGAGCAGATGCTGCAGCACCCACACGGGTTCGGTCAGGCCGGTGCCGAACGGCCCGGTCACCGTCATCCGCGCCAGCGCGGGCGCAGCCCCGACGCCAATCAACAGAATCGCCAGAAGAACCGACCGGATCGCCACCATCCCCTACCCCTTTTCCCCAACGTCTTGCGCCGCACCGGGCCGGTATGGCCGCTGCGCGGGGTGGGGTCAAGTGACCAGGGCGGGAGCTTGTGGAGGCCGGACGTCAGTATCCCAGGGGACCGGGTCCGTACTGGCGGAGGTCCTGCTGCTTGCGGAGCAGGTCGCGCTGCTGCAGCGGGTCGAGCCGGCCCATGGCGTCGTCGGTGCGCAGCCGGTCGACCTCCGGGCTCATCAGGTCGCGCTTGGCGCGGTCGGTCAGCCCCTGGGTGGAGCCCGGCGCCGGCAGGGCGGGCGTGGCCGGCTGGTCGATGGGCGGCGGCGGCGGGGACGAACTGCCGCGGCGGCGCACCGGCGGCTGGCCGGGAGGCTGGCCGGGCGCCTGCGAGGCGTCGGAGAGCTTTTGCGGCGGGGCGGGCGGTGGCTGCGGTCGCGGTGGGGAAATCGGGCGGGCGTTCTCCTCCGCCTGGATCTGGCGCAACGTCTTCAACCCGCCGCTCTGCGCGGCCGCCGGCGGTGCCGCCTGGGCCCGTCCCGGCATCTCGTCGTGCACATCCGGAGCGCAAGCCCCCAGCGCGAAGGCGGTGAGCGCGACGGCGACGGGCAGAAAGGCGGCGGGGGGGCGGAGCGGTGTCATACCAACCATGTCGTGTCCTGCAAGGGCGTGACAAGGCCCACCACCCATCTGCCCCTTTTTGGCGAGGCCGCAAGGGACTCCCACCCGCCGGATTTTGCCGCTAGAATGTTCTTGTTTTGTTCGGTCTGGGATTGTTGGAATCCGCAGCGGCGAAGGGAGGGTTGGGCATGACGGAACGGGCGGCGCGGCGCATCCTGTCCCTGTGGCTGCCGCGGCTGCCCACCGACGCCCACAGCCGCCGCCATCCCGAGCGGCGCGGCCATCCGCTGGCCGCCATCCTGGCCGAGCGCGGGCGGCTGGGCGTGGCCGCCGTCAACCGCGGGGCCGAGGAGGCCGGGGTGTGGCCCGGCATGAGTTTGGCCGACGCCCGCGCCATCGAACCCGCCCTGGCCGTCTTCGACGCCGATCCCGAGTCGGACGCCCGCCTGCTGGAGCGGATCGCCGGCTGGTGCACGCGCTACACCCCCTGGACCGCCCCGGACGGCCCCGACGGGGTGGCGTTGGACATCACCGGCTGCGCCCATCTGTTCGGCGGCGAGGCGGCCATGGCCGCCGACCTGACCGCCCGCCTGACCGCGGCGGGCTTCGAGTCGCGGCTGGCGATGGCCGACACGCCCGCGGCGGCCTGGGCGCTGGCGCGGTTTGCTGCCCCCTCCCTAACCCTCCCCCGCTGCGCGGGAGAGGGGATCCAGCCCTCCCCTGGGCAGCGGGGGAGGGGGGGACCCGCGAAGCGGGAGGGTGGGGGCAACCGGGCCGACACCCTCCTCTCCCCCCTCCCCGTCGCCGCGCTGCGCCTGCCCGCCGCCACGGTGGAGGGTCTGGCCGCGGTGGGGCTGCGGCGGATCGGCGACCTGCGCGCCCTCCCCCGCGCCACGCTGGCCGCCCGCTTCGGGCCGGAGCTGCTGCGGCGGCTCGACCAGGCCTACGGACGGCTGGACGAGCCGCTGTCCCCCCGCCTGCCGGTGCCGCCGCACTGCGCCCGCCTCGCCCTGCCCGAGCCGATCACCACCGCCGAGGCCATCGCCGAGGCGCTGCGCCGCCTGCTGACCGCCCTCTGCGCCGGGCTGGAAAAGACCGGCGAGGGCGCCCGCCGCTTGCTGCTGGAGTTGCACCGGGTGGACCGCCGGCTGGAGGAGGCGCCCCAGACGCTGGCCATCGGCACCGGCCACCCGGTGCGCCGACCGGACGCGCTGATGCGGCTGTTCGCCCAGAAGCTCGACCGGGTGGAGCCCGGCCCCGGCCTGGAGCTGATGGTGCTGTCGGCCACCGAGGCCGGCCCGCTCGCCGCCGCGCAGGCCGCGCTGGATGGCGGTGCGGACGGGCAGCCGGAACTGGCCGAGCTGATGGACCGTCTGGGCAACCGGCTGGGGGAGCGGGCGGTGCTGCGGCTGGTCCCGCGGCAAAGCTGGCTGCCGGAGCGCAGCGTGGCCCCCGCCTCGGCCTTCGCCGCTGCCTCCGGCGGGGCCCTATGGCCCGCCGACCGCCCACGCCCGGTGCGGCTGCTCGCCCCGCCGGAGCCCATCGAGGCCATGGCCCTGCTTCCCGACGACCCGCCGTCGATGTTCCGCTGGCGCGGCGCCCGGCACCGCGTCCGCCGCGCCGACGGGCCGGAGCGGATCGCGGCCGAATGGTGGCGGCGCGACGGCGAGCCCCGCGACTATTACCGCATTGAGGACGAGGCCGGCCGCCGCTTCTGGGTGTTCCGCCAGGGGCTGTACCGGCCCGGCGTCGCGGCGCTGTGGTTCCTGCACGGCTTCTTCGGGTGACGGGGCCGCCATGACTCCCTACGCCGAACTCCAGGTCTCGACCAGCTTCACCTTCCTGGAGGGCGCGTCCCACCCGGACGAGCTGGCGCTGACCGCCGCCGGCCTCGGCCACGCCGCGGTGGCGGTGACCGACCGCAACTCGCTGGCCGGGGTGGTGCAGGCGCACGCCGCCGCCCGCAAGCACGGGCTGCGCCTGATCGTCGGCTGCCGGCTGGACCTGACCGACGCGGACAGCCTGCTCGCCTACCCCACCGACCGGGCGGCCTACGCGCGGCTGTCGCGGCTGCTGACGCTGGGCAAGCGGCGGGCGCCCAAGGGCGCCTGCTTCATCGGCCGCGCCGACGTGCTGGAGCATGCGGAGGGGATGCTGTTCCTGCTGGTGCCGCCGGACCAGCGCGACCCCGCCTTCGTCCACGCGCTGCGCGGCTGGCGCAACGATCTGGGGGACCGCCTGCACCTCGCCGCCAGCCACCGCTACCTCGGCGACGACCAGCGGCGGCTGTCCTGGCTGGGCGGGCTGGCCGAGGCGGAGCGGGTGCCGCTGGTGGCGACCAACGACGTGCTCTATCACACGCCCGACCGCCGCCCGTTGGCCGACGTGATGACCTGCATCCGCAGCGGCACGACCATCGACGAGGCGGGCTGGCGCCTGTCCGCCAACGCCGAGCGGCATTTGAAGGCCGGGGTGGAGATGGCGCGCCTGTTCCACCGCCACCCCGAGGCCGTCGCCCGCACGGTGGAGATCGCCGCCGCCTGCCGCTTCTCGCTGGAGGAGCTGCGCTACGAATACCCGGACGAGGTGGCCGAGGACGGGCGCAGCCCGCAGGAGACGCTGACCGATCTGACCTGGGTCGGCGCCGCCCGCCGCTACCCGGACGGCGTGCCGGAGACGGTGGCGCAGACCCTGCACCGCGAATTGGCGTTGATCGGGCAGCTCGGCTACGCGCCCTATTTCCTGACGGTGCACGACATCGTCCGCCACGCCCGCTCGCAGGACATCCTCTGCCAGGGGCGCGGCTCGGCGGCCAATTCGGCGGTCTGCTATTGCCTGGGCATCACGGAGGTCAATCCCGCCACCACCACGCTGCTGTTCGAGCGCTTCATCTCCTCGGCCCGGAACGAGCCGCCGGACATCGACGTGGATTTCGAGCATGAGCGGCGCGAGGAGGTCATCCAGTACATCTATCGGAAATACGGGCGTGAGCGGGCCGGGCTGACCGCCACCGTCATCCGCTACCGCGCCCGCGGCGCCATCCGCGAGGTCGGCAAGGCCATGGGCCTGTCCGCCGATCTGGTGGCGCGGCTGTCCTCCTCCGTCTGGGGCTGGAGCCGCCACGGCGTGGACGAGGAGCGCGCCCGGCAATATGGCTTCGACCCCGACGACCCGCGGCTGCGCCAAACGCTGGAACTGGCGCAGGAGCTGATCAGCTTCCCCCGCCACCTGTCGCAGCATGTCGGTGGCTTCGTCATCACCCGCGGCCCTCTGAGCGACCTCTGCCCCATCGCCAACGCCGCCATGGAAGGTCGCACGACCATCGAGTGGGACAAGGACGACATCGACGCGCTGGGCATCCTGAAGGTGGACGTGCTGGCGCTGGGGATGCTGACCTGCCTGCACCGCGGCTTCGATCTGCTGAAGCGGCATTACGAGCGTCCCCTGACGCTGGCGACGGTGCCGCAGGGGGACCCGGCGACCTACGACATGCTGTGCCGGGCCGACAGCCTGGGCGTCTTCCAGGTGGAGAGCCGGGCGCAGATGTCCATGCTGCCCCGCCTGCGGCCCAAGAGGTTCTACGATCTGGTGATCCAGGTCGCCATCGTGCGCCCCGGCCCGATCCAGGGCGACATGGTCCACCCCTACCTGCGGCGCCGCAACAAAGAGGAATTGGTCACCTACCCATCTCCCGACCTGGAAGCGGTGCTGAAGAGGACGCTGGGCGTGCCGCTGTTCCAGGAACAGGCGATGCAGATCGCCATCGTCGGCGCCGGCTTCAGCGCGGAGGACGCCGACCGGCTGCGCCGCGCCATGGCGACCTTCCGCAAGACCGGAGAGGTCCAGCTCTTCCGCGACCGGTTCATCGAGGGCATGGTCGGGAAAGGCTACGACCGCGCCTTCGCCGAGCGCTGCTTCCAGCAGATCGAGGGGTTCGGCGAGTACGGCTTTCCCGAAAGCCACGCGGCGAGCTTCGCCCTGCTGGCCTATGTGTCGGCCTGGATGAAGTGCCACCACCCGGACGTCTTCGCCGCGGCGCTGCTGAACAGCCAGCCCATGGGCTTCTACGCCCCCGCCCAGATCGTCCGCGACGCCCGCGAGCATGGGGTGATTGTGCTGCCCCCGGACGTGAACGCCTCCAACTGGGACTGCACGCTGGAACCGCTGTCACCCTCTCCCGCCCCGGGAGAGGGAGGGACCCGCCAAAGGCGGGAGGGTGAGGGTAACGCCGAGAATCAGCGCGCCAATCCTTGGATGCACCCTCACCCGGCCGCTGCGCGGCCACCCTCTCCCGGGGCGGGAGAGGGAATAAGGCATGCCCTGCGTCTCGGCCTGCGTCTGGTCCGGGGGATGGACGAGGAGGACGCGCAGCAACTCGTGCTGTGCCGTGGAGCGGGCTACCGCGATCCCTACGACCTGTGGCGCCGCGCGCGCATGCCGGTCGCCGGGCTGGAGCGGCTGGCCAAGGCCGACGCCTTCCGCTCCGTCGGGCTGGACCGGCGGGCCGCGCTGTGGGCGGTGAAGGCGTTGGGGGCGCAGCCGCTGCCGCTGTTCGCCGGCCTCGCCGACTCCGGCCGGGACGAGCCACAGGCGCTCCTGCCGGCCATGGCGCTGGGCGAGCATGTGGTGATGGACTACGGCAGCCTGTGCCTGTCGCTGAAGGCGCACCCCATGGCGCTGCTGCGGGACGGCTTCGCCGGGGTGGTCCCGACCGAACGGCTGGGCACGGTGCGGGCCGGAACGCGGCTGACCGTGGCGGGGCTGGCGTTGGTCCGGCAGCGGCCGGGCAGCGCCGAGGGCGTGGTCTTCATCACGCTGGAGGACGAGACCGGCATCGCCAACCTCGTCATCATGCCCGACGTGTTCGAGACGTTCCGCAAGACGATCATCGGCGCCCGCCTGATCGCCGCCACCGGCCGGGTGGAGCGCAGCGGCAAGCCAAACCCCGAGGGCGGCGAGGTCATCCACCTGCGCGTCGAGCGGCTGAGCGACCTGACGCACCGGCTGCACGACCTGACCGACCCCGACGCGCTGCCCAACCGCTCCGCCGCCGCGGTCTTCCCGGAGGGGCGGAACTTCCGCTGAGGAACGGTTGGAAAGGAACGGTCAGTCGATCAGATCCGCGACCTCGCGCACCCGGCCGTTGTCGATCATGAACTGGACCAGATCGGGGCGCTCCAGGCCATAGCTCCGATGGCGGGCGCGGACGGCGGCGACCAGCTCGCCCTTGCGCTCCAGGATCTCGTCGGCGAATTCGATCATGCGCAGGTTGGGCCACGCCTTGTGGCGGATGTTGACCACGGCGGCCATCGCCTCGGCGGCGGGACGGTCGGGGCTGGCCTGGGCCAGGATCATGGTCAGGGCGGCGGTCGAGCGCGAAATGCCGGCGTGGCAATGGACGAGCAGCCCACCCACCCCGGTCGGCTCGGTCATCAGGTCGCGCCCGAAGGCCAGGATGCGCTCGACGTCGGCGCGCTGCGGCAGGGACTGGCCCATGTAGGGGTCGATGATGTCGTGGAAGCGCAGTTCCAGCCGCGTGTGCTCGCCATAGGACCCGAAAGCAGTCGGCTCCGGGTGGCCGGGGTCGAGGATCGACAGGACGTGGGTCACGCCGGCCTCGCAGAAGCCGTTCAGCTCCTCGATGCCGCAGACGGTCAGTCCGAAGGGAACGAAATCGCGGGCCATGGTCCTCGTCTCTTGCCGTGCGCGCGGAGGGCGGCGCGGTTCGCATGTGGCGCCGCCGGTCCGTGCCGTCAAGCCGATCGAAGGCCCGATCAGAGGACGTTGAACAGGTACAGCAGAAGAATGATCGGAATGGGAATACCGACAAGCCACAGCAAAACGCCCTTCATGGATCGCTCCCTTGGTTGAGGCCCGCTTGCGTTGAGACCCAAGCGGCCGATGCAATCCCCAACAGCGAAACGGCGTGTTGGTTGCCGCGGCCGCCCTGGTCGAGGGGGCTTACCCGGAAAGGGCGATCCCGGAAGAAATGCGGATTATTCCGCCTCGTCTCCTTCCGCGGCCGGCTCCGCCGCGTCCGCGCGGGGCGGCAGAACGGGGCGCGGGCGCGGCGCTCGCAGCTTCTTCAGCAGCAGCGCGAAAGGCTTCAGCGCGCGGTCGAGGACCGCCGGCTCGGCCTCCAGCCGCGACAGCAGGAAGGCGGCGGCCTCCAGGGTCGACACGCTGTCGCGCCGCGGCTCCTTGCGGGCCTGCCCGTAGAGGGAGCGGAACTGCGGGTTCAGCACGATGCGCCGGCACTTCAGGAGCCACGGGTTGCGCCACCACAGCGTCTTGGCCTGGCTCCAGGTGCCGTCCAGGACGATGACGCCCTCCAGGTCGCCCAGCACCAGTTCGCTGTCCTTCTGCGGGACGCCGCCCTTGTCCACCACGGACACCTCCGGCAGCGGGGCCGCACCCTGCTTGACCGGGCCGAGATAGAGCACGCCCCAGCGCTTGTAATCGACCTCGCGTCCCAGGATGCGCTTCAGGTTCGACCAGCTCAGCCCCACCTTCAGCGCGGAGTTCTTGAACTGGAGATGGGCGATCTGCGCGGTGCCCAGCGTCTCGCGCTTTTCCTGCGGGTGCTGGAGGATGAGCAGGAAGACGGCGTTGTCGATCGGCTCCACTGCCTCGCAGACGCACAAATGCATAGGTTTTAGGCAGGTGGGGCAGGGTTCGGCGTGCATGGTCGGTCTCGGAAGAAGGAACATCGGCGGGAAAAGCGGGAGGCGGGGACTATGGGCCTCTCATCCGAAAAAAGGAACGGGGCCTGAAAAAAGAAACGGGCGCATTAAAGTTTGCATAACGCGTGATCTGCATCACTTAGAGGCCTGGACCTTGCATGATAGCGTCCAGACACACAGGACGGGTTGGGCCGAGGGCGGCCGACAGGACCGCTCCCCAGGCTCTCCCGACGCTCAGAAGGAGGCTTGCCATGCTGCCCGCTCATTTGGCCGCCCGCTTGCTGGAGCAACGCCGGGCCGAGGAATCGGCGGAATTCGCCCGGCAACTGCCGCTCTACGCGGACGACGCGCCCTTTCCGCCCGACGCCGACCGGGATGGCGAAACCGGGCGTCCCC
Source organism: Azospirillum brasilense (assembly GCF_007827815.1). Taxonomy (GTDB): domain Bacteria; phylum Pseudomonadota; class Alphaproteobacteria; order Azospirillales; family Azospirillaceae; genus Azospirillum; species Azospirillum brasilense_C. The sequence continues at coordinate 258,151 of NZ_VITH01000002.1, read as the reverse complement.
TGCCCGACTGGGCCACCAACTACTGACCGGAAGCCGACAGACGGCCGTCGCGCAAGCGACACGGGCAACTGTCGCGTAAGCGACATCGCCGCCCGTCCTTCCGTCCGCATCACGCCACCTCGGCCCAGGACGGTCCGCTTCCGCTCGCCGGGGCCGGACGCCGAACCGGGGTGGACGTTGATGCCGGCGCGGGAACGGCCCGCTCCGGTGCTTGCGCCGGGACCAGGGCGCCGTCGCGCCAGTCCAGAAGCCACGCCCCCGGGCGACCGCCCCGGCAGCGCTCCAACTCGGCGCGCCAGCGCGGATCGCCGACGCCCGGCTCCGCCGTCCAACTGGCGGCCGGCGCGATCCGCCAGCGGGTGACCGCCGCGCTCGCCGCCGAGCGGCGGGCGGTGCCCTGCAACAGGAATCCCGTCACACCCGACGACTCGGCGGCCAGTTGCAGCCGGCGGCTCGCCGTCAGGTCCACCCCCCCGACCTCCCCCAGCACGGCGGACAGCCGCCGGCAGCGCAGCGCCTCCTCCATCGCCCACAGCGCGTCGGCGTCACGGGTGACGCGCACGGCGATCAGCCGGTCCGGCGTCAGTCCATAGGCGGCCAGCCCGGCGGCGTGCAGGTCACGCCCGCGCACGACCCACAGCGCGGGCGCCGCCACGCTGGCGAGGCGGGCCAGCAGGTGCGCGGCGAAGGCCGTGCTGGCCCCCGGCTCCTCCCCCGCCACCTCGTGCAGGCAGCCGAGCGGCAGCCCGCCCGCCGGGAAGGCCCCGTCGAGGTCCGGCAGGCCGAAGGGCAGCACCCGCGCCCCCTCCCCGCCCAGCCCTTCCAGGCCCCGGATGCGGGCGCGCAGGTCGGCCAGCACCGCCGCCCGGTTTGGCGGGGGCTCTTCGGACATCCGGGAATGTGGCATTTGGGAATCGGGCATGACTCGCTTCCGCTGGACAGGTATTTGTTTCTGATATGTTCTATCATGCCCCGCCTGTCCAGGGGAGTCCGGAAATGCGAAAGGGGGCGCCCTTTCGGACGCCCCCCCGCGAGACCGGTTGAGGAGTGGAGAGTGGATCAGCCGGCCTGTTGGATCGCCGACAGGACCCAGCGCCCGCCGCGCGGACGGGTGAAGGTCCAGATTTCCGTGGCTTCGACCGGACGGTTCGGATCGCCCTCGACCACGCGGTTGCTCGCGCGGTCCACCGTCACGTCGGTCAGCGAGAAGCGCATCGCCACGGTGGCGTATTCCACGTTGCCCTCGCGCCACGCCTCGGCCAGGTCGCCCTGGAGCAGGCGGACGTCAGACAGGCGGTTGACCACGCCGCGGTTGTGGTTCGCCGCCAGTTCCTCGGTGAAGTAGGAGGCCATCTCCGGCGTCACGGCGGCGCGCAGGGCCGTCAGGTCCTCGTTGCCGTAGGCGGTCTGGACCGCGACCAGAGTCTGCTCGAACGCCTGATAGTCGGCCGGACCGATGCCCAGGTCGTCACGGCGCACGCCCGGACGGCCGGACGAAGCCGGACCCGCCGCGGCGCTGCCGCGAGCGCCACCACCCAGCGGGTTCGAGCGCGCGTCCACCGCCTCGCGGTTCATCGCACCAGGGTTCACCGCGCCCGGATTCGGACCGGCATAGGCGGCGTTGGAAGCGCCCATGCCCGCCGGCCGCGCCGCGCCCGCCGAACGGTTGCGGAAGAAGCGCATGGCCAGCCGGACCAGGAAAACGACCAGCAGGATCTGGAGGATGAAGCCCAGGATGCCCGCGAAGCTGCCCAGCCCGTCGAGGAAGCCGCCGCCGAACAGCATGCCGGCGATGCCGGCGCCGATCAGGCCGCCCATCAGGGCCGGCATGAAGCCGCCGCGCGAGAAGAAGCCGCCGCGCTGCGCCGCCGCCGGGGACGCCATGCCCGGCTGCTGGGCGCCCGGAGTCTGGGCGGGGGCGGCCGACCGCTCCATCGGCGCGGCGCGCGGCGCGGTGTTGGTCTGGGCCGGCGCCTCGTAAGTGCGCGAGCCGCGGCTGCCCGCGGAACTGCTCTTACCGGCGCGGGCGTCGGCGGTTCCGGCGGTCAGCGCCACGGCCAGCGCCAGAGCGACGGCGCCGAAGGCGCGGGCCGGAGTGCGGGAAACGGTGCGGGGGGATCGCGTGTTCTGGGTCATGGCCGTGTTCGGTAAAGCCCTCGGTTCGGGGGACGCTCACTCATGGAGCGTCCTCCTATATGGTATGGCAGCCCTGCTGTTTTAGAGGGGCCACAACCAAACCGGCCAAAAAATGCGCAGACTGCCTGCGACGTTCCCATCGTCACCGCTCAGGCGGAGGCGCGCTCCCACACCCTGTCCACCGGATGGAAGGCTCCCGAACCGACCGGCACCACCGGCGTCAGCGGTGCGGCAGCCGACCGTTCCGACGCCTGCAGAGACGCCCAGACGCGGCGGCGGACCTCGATCTGACGGCGGCAATCGCGCGAGCAATAGAGCGGCGCCGGGCCGCGCGGCGAACTGCGGCGGAACGGCTGTCCGCAGCAGGCGCAATAGAGTGTGGTCATGACGATCCTCCCTGCTTTTTTTCCGATGACTGGTGCCCCGCCCATCACCCTGTGGAGCGGGTGCCCGTTCGGTTCTTTTCGGTCTTAAGTATCGACCTGCGCGCACCATTGTTGTGCTTAAGGGCGTTCCAGACCAGAGAGGCCTTCGACATATGGCCGCCGAAAAGTCCGGAAACGCCGCAGAATCTCCTGAAATATCAAATCACTGGCTCCAGGCACGCGGGACTCGCGCGTCCATTCGCCGCATCCGGTCCGCCACCCCCTCTCCTTTCGGACGATGACCCTGCGTCCGCCCGATCATCCGTATGACGACGGCCCCGCCCGGGCCGTGAGCGCGTCCGTGGTGCCGGACACCCGATGGAGATAGGCCGGGAACCGCGGGGACAGCCGCGGGTTGCTCAACCCGACACGCCCGACCGGCACCGCCCACGGCTTTCCCCGCCGGCGGCTCCCCACGGCGGCTCTCCTGCTCCGGTGAAGCCCCATGAGCGACATCCGCACGCGTCCCGCGCCCGCCACCACCCTCTCGGGCGTCGCCACGGCGCCGCCGGTCATCTCCATCGATCTCGAACGGCTGGAACGGCTGCGCAGGCTGACCCGGCTGATGGACACGCGCTGGCGCGTTCCCGGCACCCGCATTCCCTTCGGACTGGACGGCATCGCCGCCCTGGTCCCGGTCGCCGGCAGCACGGCGACCACCGTGGTGGCCGCCTACATCATCATGGAGGCCACCCGCTTCGACCTTCCGAAGAGCCTGATCGCCCGGATGATCGCCAACATGGCCGTGGACTGGGCCGGCGGCTCGGTCCCGGTGGTCGGCGCCCTCTTCGACATCGGCTTCAAGGCCAACCGCCGCAACCTGAACCTGCTGCTGGAGCATCTGGAGAACCGGCTGGCGGCCGCCTGACGGGTGGGTCTGACCGGCGGGCGTTCGAACGCTTGACTTGTGTCAAAGCGGCGGACGGCGGTCTGCACGATCCTCCCCGCCATGAACGCGATCTCCCCCGTGGCCTGCGCCACCGCCGCCCCGACCGCCCCGCTGAACGCCGCCCTGCTCGCCAAGTACGACGGGCTGCGGGTGCCCCGCTACACCAGCTACCCGACGGCGCCGCACTTCACCGCCGCCGTGGGGGCGGAGCGCTACGCGGGCTGGCTGGCGGAGTTGGACACGGCGGCGCACACGGGGTCGCTGTACCTGCACGTGCCCTTCTGCGCGAAGATGTGCTGGTACTGCGGTTGCCACACCAAGATCGTCGCCCGCTACGCCCCCATCGCCGAGTATCTCGGCCATCTCCGGCGCGAGATCGGCATGGTCGCCGACCGCATTTCCGGACGGCTGCGGGTGCGGCACATCCATTTCGGCGGCGGCACGCCGACCATGATGGCGCCGGACGACTTCGAATCGCTGATCGCCCTGCTGCGCGAGCGTTATGACGTGACGCCGGACGCGGAGATCGCGGTGGAGATCGACCCGCGCACCCTGACCCGCGACATGGCCGAGGCGCTGGGCCGCGCCGGGGTCAACCGCGCCTCGCTCGGCGTGCAGGACTTCGACGCCGGGGTGCAGGCCGCCATCAACCGCATCCAGCCGCGGGAGCAGACCGAGCAGGCGCTGGAGTGGCTGCGCGCCAACGGCATCCGCCACATCAACCTCGACCTGATGTACGGCCTGCCCGGCCAGTCGGTGGAAAGCGTCGCGCGGTCCGCCGAGATCGCCCTGACCATGGCGCCGGACCGGCTGTCGGTCTTCGGCTACGCCCATGTGCCGTGGATGAAGACGCACCAGAAGAAGATCGACGAATCGGCGCTCGCCGGAACGCTGGGCCGCTGGGAGCAGTTCGCGTCCATCGCCGCGGTGCTGACCGACGCCGGCTTCCAGCCCATCGGCCTCGACCACTTCGCCCGGCCCGACGACGAGCTGGCCGTGCAGCAGGCCGAGGGGCGGCTCAGCCGCAACTTCCAGGGCTACACGACCGACGACGCGGAGGTGCTGCTGGGCTTCGGCGCCTCGTCCATCGGGGCGCTGCCGCAGGGCTATGTGCAGAACGCCGTTCCCTTCGACCAGTACGCCCAAGCTGTCGAGGCCGGAGCCTTCCCGACCGGCAAGGGGCTGACGCTGACCGCCGACGACCGGCTGCGCCGCGACCTGATCGTGCGGCTGATGTGCGACCTGTCGGTGGATGTCGGCGCGGTGGCCGAGGCCCATGGGCTGGCCGCCGGGGCCTTCGACGCCGACCTTGAGGCCATGGCCGATCTGGTGGCCGACGGGGTCGCCGTGGTGGAGGGCCGCCGCGTCCATGTGCCGGAGCCCGCCCGCCCGCTGATGCGCATCGTCGCCGCGCGCTTCGACACCTACCTGTCCACCGGCGCCGGGAAGCACAGCCGCGCGGTGTGACGACGGAGTCCTTCGGAACGGCCGGCAGAAAGGCGCTTTTGGCCTGCCTCTGGCCTTCCGTGCGCAAATCGGCGAAACTGGCGCCTGTTGAACGCCTTTGCGGACATGGCAAAGGGACAGGCTCCAGGGACGGGCACCGATGATCACGCTCTACACCTTCGCCTCGCCGAACGGGCAAAAGGCTTCGATCCTGCTGGAAGAGCTGGGTCTCACCTACAAGGTCCACAAGGTCGACCTCGTGGCCGGCGAAGGCCGTCAGCCCGACTATCTGGCGGTCAGCCCGATCGGCAAGATCCCGGCCGTCGTCGAGGAACTTCCCGGCGGCAAGAGGCGCCGCCTGTTCGGGTCGGGGGCCATCCTGCTGCACTACGCGGAGCGCACCGGCCGCCTGCTGCCCGAGGACGAGGACGAGCGGGCGGAGGCGATGAGCTGGCTGATGCTGGGCGTCAGCGACCTCGGCCCCTCGGGCCTGAGCAAGTTCCGCTTCGCGGTCATGGCACCGGAAAAGATCCCCTACGCCATCGACTATTTCAAAGGCGAGCTGCAGCGCATCCACGCCGCGATGGAGGAGCGTCTGGGCGGGTCGGAGCATCTGGCCGGCGGCGCCTTTTCCATCGCCGACATCGCCTGTTTCCCCTTCGTCGCCGTAGCCGCCAAGGCGGAGGGCAACGTGCTGGACCGCTACCCCAATCTGAAGCGCTGGCACGACGCCGTCGCCGAGCGCCCGGCGGTCAAGCGCGGCATGGCGGTGCCGGAGTGAGCCGCCGCATGACCCGCCCAGCCGTCGCCTTGCTCGCCCTCACCGTCACGCTTCCCCTTCTCGGCGCCTGCCAGACCGCCCCGGACGGCACGGAGCCGCAGGCCCTGCTTCCCGCCGACGCCGATCCCGGCACCTATTGGCAGGGCGATCGCAGCCAGGCCTACGAGCGCGCCTATGTGGTCGCCCGCAACCCGCAGGAATGGAACGACCTCTGGGCCCGCGTCGGCGAGGCCGCGCCGGGTCCCCTGCCCGGCGACCGCATGGCCGCGGCGGTCTTCCTCGGCCCGCGCGACACCGGCGGCTACGGCGTGTCCATCGTCAGCGCGCGGGCGGCGGGCGGCGACGTGGTCGTCGGCTACCGCGAGCGGGTTCCGGGCCCGGCCCAGGCGGTGGCGCAGATGCAGACGTCGCCTTATGCAGTGCGGCTGATCCCGATGGCGGCCGGGGCGGCGAAGTTTCAGCGGGAGAAGTGAGGGGCACTTGCCCCCACCCTTCCCACGGCTTCGCCGCGGGCCCCTTCCCTCCCCCGCTGACGCAGGAGAGGGAGCTTGATCCCCTCCACCGCAAAGCGGGGGAGGGTCAGGGAGGGGGCAAGACCTCGCTCCCCTACTTCTTCCCCACCACCCGCGGGTCCAGCGCGTCCTGCAGCCCGTCGCCCAGCAGGTTGACGGCGATCACCGTCAAAAAGATCAACAGCCCCGGCCACACCGCCAGCAGCGGCGCCGTCCCCACCAGCTCCTGCGCGTTGGTCAGCATGTTGCCCCAGGAGGGCAGCGGCGGCTGGATGCCAAGACCCAGGAAGCTCAGCACCGACTCCAGCAGGATCACGTTGCCGACCGTCAGCGTCGTCGCCACCACGGCGGGAGCGGCGACGTTCGGCAGGATGTGGGCCAGCATGATCCGGCGGCTGCCCGCCCCCATCGCCACCGCCGCCCGCACATAGTCGCGCCGCCGCGCCGACAGGGTGGCCCCGCGCACCAGCCGCGCCACCGTGGTCCAGCCGAACAGCGCCACCAGAACGACGATGCGCAGCAGGCTGGCGTCCTCCGATCCCGCCACCTCGGGCGGGATGCCCAGCCGCGTCAGGTCGATGGCGCCCAGAACGATCAGCAGCGGCAGCAGCGGCAGCGCGATCAGCCCGTCCGTCACGCGCATCAGCAGGTCGTCGAGCCGCCCGCCGAAATAGCCGGCCAGCAGCCCGATCCCCGTGCCGATGACGGCGGAGGCCAGCGCCGCCGCCACGCCGACGAACAGCGACACCCGCCCGCCGTAGAGCAGCCGCACCAGCACGTCGCGCCCCAGCTCGTCCGTGCCCAGCGGGTGCAGGGCGGAGGGCGGGCCGAAGCGGTCGAGCAGGCTGATGCCCGTCGCTTCCACCCCCAGCCAGTGTTCCACCCAGGGTGCGGCCGCCGCCGCGACCGCCAGCACAAGCAGCAGCAGAGCGCTGACCACCGCCAGCCGGTGGCGGGCGAAGCGCCGCAGGAAGCGCCCGGCCTTCAAGCCCCCCGCCTTCACGCCCCGTCCCCCTTGAAGGAGATGCGCGGGTCCAGCCCGGCGTAGGCGGCGTCGGCCAGCAGGTTGCCGGCCAGCGTCGTCAGCGTGGCGAACAGCAGCGCCACCAGCGCCACGTTCAGGTCGTTGCCCATGATGCTGTCGTAGATCAGCTTGCCCATGCCCGGCCAGGCGAACATCGTCTCGGTCACCAGCGCGCCGGAGAAGAGGGCGCCGAACTCCAGCGCCACGATGGTCACGATGGGGATGGTCGCGTTGCGCAGCGCGTGGCGCCAGACCACCCGCCCCTCCCCCAGCCCCTTGGCGCGGGCGGTGCGGACGTAATCCTGGCGAAGCTCCCCCATCATCGCGGCGCGGACGTAACGCGTGTAGCCGCCGATGCTCGCCAGCGTCAGCGAGGCCACCGGCAGCACGAGGTAGGGCAGCCGCTCCCACCAGCCCTCGCCGCCGACCGGGCCGAGGCCGGAGGCGGGCAGCCATTGCAGCTCCACCGCGAAGAGCAGGATCAGCAGCAGCGCCAGCCAGAAGGCCGGGACCGAGATGCCGGCGAAGCAGAACAGGTTGATGGCGTTGTCGGCCCAGCCGTAGGGCCGCCGCGCCGCGTAGACGCCGAGCGGCAGCGCCACCGCCAGGGTCAGCGCCATCGCCGCGCCGAGCAGCAGCAGCGTGTTGCCCAGCCGCGGCAGCAGGATCGTCAGAACCGGTTGCGCGTAGAGCCGGGAGAAGCCGAAATCCCCCATCAGCGCCGCCTGGAGCCAATGCCAGTAACGGTCCAGCAACGGCTTGTCGAGGCCGTAGAGCGCCTTCAGCCGCGCCGCGTCGGCGGGCGTGGCGCGCGGGTTGCCGGCCAGCATCATGTCCACCGGGTCGCCCGGCATCAGCGTCATCAGGACGGTGATGACGAAGCTCATCAGCAGCAGGACAACCAGCGCCTGGAGCAGGCGGGAGGCGAGGAAGCGGGTCATGGGAGCGGAGCGCCCACGGCGAAGAGCTTTGCCCCCACCCCGGCCCTCCCCCGCTTCGCAGGGGAGGGAACTGCCGCCGCTTTGCAGAAGGCACCCTCCCCTGCGAAGCGGGGGAGGGCCGGGGTGGGGGCCCGACGCGACACCCTCACTCCTTCGCCTTCCACGTCTCGATCCACAGCGTGCTGGAATCCAGATGTCCGGTCGGCACCACGCCCTCCAGCCAGGGCGGCAGGATGAACGGATCGGCGCGGAAGAACAGCGGCAGGTTCGGCAGGTCCTGGGCGTAGAGCGTCTGCAGCTTCGCCCAGAGCGCGCGGTTGGCGTCGGGCTCGCAGACATGCTCCAGGTCCTCCAGGACCTTGTCCATCTCCGGGTTCCGGTAGCCGGTGTAGTTCTGGCCCGCCCAGTTGTTGGCCTCCGTGGGGATCATGCTGGAATGCAGGATGGTGCGCGGGATGTTCTCCGGCGCGCTGATCCAGGCGAACAGCGCCATCGACTTGAAGCGGCGCTTCTCCAGCGTGTCGCCGAACAGGACGCGGGCCGGCTCGTTGACGATGCGAACCTCCACCCCGGCCTGCCGCCATTGCGCCTGGAGCACCTGCTGCAGCACCTCGCGGGAGCGGTTGCCGGCGGTCGTCATGATCTCCAGCGACAGCCGTTCCCCCTTGGCGTTGTGACGCACCCCGGCGCGCCGCTCGCTCCAGCCCGCCTCGTCCAGCAGCTTGCCGGCCAGCGCCGGGTCGAAGGCGTAGGTCTGGTAGCCCGGCGCGTGCACGCGGTCGAGCGGGCTGATCTCGTTGTGGGCGACCGGCTGGCGCCCGTCGTAGAGCTGCTTGGAGATCGCCTCGCGGTCGATGGCGTGGAGCAGCGCCCGGCGCACCCGCACGTCGGCCAGCGCCGGGTTGTCGAGGTTCAGCTCGACATGCTCGAAGAACAGGCCCGGCTTGTAGAAGACGTTGTAGCGGCTGCCGTGCCGCTTCTCGAAGGCGAGCACCTGGTCGAGCGGCAGGCCGGTTTCCCCCGGCACCATGTCGACCTGCCCGGCCAGCAGGTTGGCCTCCAGCGCGGCGGTGTTCTCGATGGACTTCACGATCACCCGCTTGAAGGCCGGCTTGGCGCCCCACCAGGTCGGGTTGGGTTCCAGCACCACATGGCTGCCCGGCTCGACCTGGGCGATGCGGTAGGGACCGAACCACAGGCCGGGATTCGTCGTATCGGTCTCGTACTTGGAGCGGTTGCGGTAGGTCGCCGGGTCGGCCTCGAACACCGCGCGCTCCAAATGGGCGGGCAGGATCTCGAAGTCGTTGATCTCGGCGTAGCTGCACACCGCCTTGTCGCGGTGGATGGTGAAGGTGCGCTCGTCCTTCGCGTCGATCGCCACGATGTCGCGGGCGAACAGGTCGAAATTGCTGTAGCCGCTTTGCGGGTGCTTGCCGACCGCCCAGGTGAACAGCACGTCCTCGGTCGTCACCGGCGTGCCGTCGCCCCAGGTCGCCTTGGGGTTGATGGTGTAGGTGACCTTGATGCCCTTCTTGCCGTCGGCCCGCGTCTCATACTCCGCGGTGCCCTTGTCCAGCGCCGGCAGCTCGGTGCAGAGCAGGCAGGTCAGCCGCCAGTCGGGGTCGTAGGCGGTGAAGGGCCGGCGCGCCATGGACAGGACGTAGCTCTTCGCCATCATCGCTTCCATGGAGGGGTGCCAGTTGGACGGGAACTGGGTCATGCCGATCACCAGCTCGTCCTTCGCCGCTTGCGCGGACGAGCCCATCGGGGCGGCGGCCAGAGCGGCGGCCAGGGTGAAAGCGGCCAATCCCGTTCGCGCCAATCCCGTTCGCATCGCGGCGTCATCTCCGTCCGGTGAAGTCCCGGCTACGAACTATGGGGACCCGCGGCCTTGCGGTCCAGAGTGGAAGCAGGCTTTGCGAAGCCCCAAGGGAAGCCCTTGACGGAACGGGGCCGCCGGTGTTTGTGGTCTTTCCCATACGCAACCGAATGGATGGGGAGCCCGACAGGCCATGGCCGGCACCGTGACCCTGAGCCGCGACGGCGTCGTCGCCACGCTGACCCTCAGCAACCCCGACAAGCTGAACGCCTTCGACAAGCCGATGTGGCAGGCGCTGATCCCGCTGCTGCGCCGGCTCGGCGCCGACGAGACGGTGCGCGCGGTGGTGCTGCGCGGCGCCGGCGGGCGGGCCTTCAGCCCCGGCGCCGACATCTCCGAATTCGAGACGGAGCGCAACAGCCCCGAGCAGGGCGCCGACTACGGCGTGCTGATGGACGAGGGGCTGGCCCTGCTGCGCGATCTGCCGCACCCGACGCTGGCGGCCATCCAGGGCGCCTGCTGCGGCATCGGGCTGGCCGTCGCGCTGGCCTGCGACCTGCGGGTCTGCACGGCGGGCAGCCGCTTCGGCGTGCCGGTCAGCCGGCTCGGCATCTCCATGGCGCTGCCGGAGCTGAAGCTGCTCCACGACATCGCGGGCGGCCCGGCGGCGCTGGAGATCCTGCTGGAGGGCCGCGTCTTCGGCGCGGAGGAGGCCAAGGACAAGCGGCTGGTCCACCGCCTCGTCGCCGACGAGGCCTTCGAGGAGGAAATCGCCGCGACCTGCGAACGCATCGCCGGGGGCGCCCCGCTGGCCGCCCGCCTGCACAAGCAGTTCGTCCGCCGCCTGTCCGACCCCGCCCCGCTGTCGGAGGCGGAGATCGCCGAATGCTACCACTGCTTCGGCACGGAGGATTTCCGCGAGGGCTACCGGGCGTTCCTGGAGAAACGCAAGCCGGTCTTCAAAGGGCGCTGAGCGGCCGCGCATGCCAGGGTTCGCGCCATAGCGGTGGTTTCCGGACGGGGGAAGTCCAGATTGGGAAAACTGCCTCCCCCGTCCCACCGCCCCATCCCCGCCATGCCTCCCACCATGCCCCGCGCCACCCGCTACATTCCCTTCATCATCGCCTGCGCTCTGTTCATGGAAAATTTGGACGCGACGGTGATCGCCACCGCGCTGCCGGAGATCGCGCGGTCGATGGGCGAGGACCCGTTGCGCCTCAGCCTCGCCATGACCTCCTACATGCTGGCGCTGGCGGTGTTCCTGCCGGTCAGCGGCTGGATGGCCGACCGCTACGGCACGCGGACGGTCTTCGCGGCGGCCATCGCGGTGTTCACCGTCGGCTCGATCCTCTGCGGCCAGTCGGACGGGCTGTACGAGCTGGTGGGCGCGCGCATCGTCCAGGGGCTGGGCGGGGCGATGATGGTGCCAGTCGGCCGGCTGATCCTGCTGAAGACGGTGCCCAAGGAGAAGCTGGTCGCCGCCATGGCCCAGATGACCCTGCCGGCGCTGATCGGCCCAGCGCTGGGTCCGCTGGTCGGCGGTTTCATCGCCACCTATGCCTCCTGGCGCTGGATCTTCTACATCAATGTGCCGATCGGGCTGATCGGGATCGCGCTGGTGCTGACCCTGATCCCCAACGTGCGCGAGACCGAGCGCGACCCCTTCGACGGCCGCGGCTTCATGCTGAGCGCGCTGGCCCTGGCCGCGCTGATGTTCGGGCTGGAGAATGTCGGCCGCGGCGTGCTGCCGCCCGCCGCGGTCGCCGGGGTGCTGGGGCTGGGCTTTGCCGCCGCGTGGCTCTATCTGCGCCACGCCCGCGGAATGGAGCGGCCGGTGCTCGACCCCTCGCTGCTGCGCCTGCCGACCTACTTCGCCTCGGTCATGGGCGGCACGCTGTTCCGCATCGGCATCGGCGCGGTGCCCTTCCTGATGCCGCTGATGCTCCAGGTCGGCTTCGGGCGCACGCCCTTCGAGTCCGGGGCGCTGACCTTCGCCGGGGCCGCCGGGGCGCTGACCATGAAGGCGCTGGCCGGCCCCATCCTGCGCCGGCTGGGCTTCCGCCGGGTGCTGACCGCCAACGCGCTGCTCAGCGGCCTGATCCTGGCGAGCTACGCCGCCTTCCGGCCCGAGACAGCGCACTGGGTTATCCTGGGCGCGCTGCTGATGGGGGGCTTCTTCCGTTCGCTGCAGTTCACCGGCCTGAACAGCCTGGCCTACGCCGAGGTGCCCAAGGCGTGCCTGAGCCGCGCCAACACGCTGGCCAGCGTGATGCAGCAGGTCTCGCTCAGCCTGGGCGTGGCGGTCGGGGCGACGGTGCTGCACCTGACGCAGAGCGTCACCAGCGGCCCCGGCGCGACGCTGACGCCGACCGACTTCGTGCCGGCCTTCCTGACGGTCGGCGGGATGGCCTGCGTCTCGGCCCTGTTCTTCCTGCGCCTGCCGCCCGACGCCGGCGCCGAGATCAGCGGCCACCGCGCCCGCGCGCGGGCCAAGGAGCCGCCGCGCGCGCTGGAAGCGGCCGACTGAACCGCAGCCGGATCAAAGGCGGCCGGATCAGCGGTCTTCCCAGTCCGGCTCGTCGGCCTTGAGAAGCTCCAGGAGCCGGGCGACCCGGCCCGAGGGGGGATGCCGCGTCGCCTCCCCCATATAATCGTCGGCACCGGTCCAGCTGGTAGCCTTCATCAATTCGGCGGGCGTCGCGCCCGTGCCGATGATGCTGGCGATGCGCATGTCGTCCAGGCGCCCGCAGATGTCGATCACCTGATCGCGGGTGAGCGCCGGCTGATGCTGATCGGGCATTCGGAACCCCTCCTTCCCAAATCCGCGTCACCCCCCGATTAGCGATCCGCCGCCCGCCCGGCGCAACCGCGCAAGGGGGGAAGCCCCACCGCAACAGGGGGCCGCAACAGGGGGCCGCAACAGCAAGTAAGGTGCCTTCCCAGGGGTCGCCGGCCCGAGTCTCCGGCTGCCACGCCGGTCCTCGATTGTCCTCCGAGCAAATCCAGCGCGGCGAAGTCGTCCTTCGGTTGCGGAAAAGGTAAAAATCCCACAATGCGGGATAAACAAATGTGCGCTCTTCGCAGCACATCGGAAAATTCTTACCAAGCTTGGCTCTTTTTCGTGCGGTGCGCCTTTGGTTGGGGGTGCGTTCGCCGCGCGTTCCCGGTATAAATGAGCATGGCGGCTATGCGCCGTCTTCAAGAATGAACGGGAGGCTCCCCGCCAGGGCGCGGGCAGCAAGACAGGCATGATGGACTGGGACAAGCTTCGGGTCTTCCACGCCGTGGCCGAGGCTGGAAGTTTCACGCACGCCGGCGAGACGCTGAACCTCAGCCAGTCGGCGGTCAGCCGCCAGATCAGCGCGCTGGAGGAGAGCCTCGGCGTGCCGCTGTTTCACCGGCACGCGCGCGGCCTGATCCTGACCGAGCAGGGCGAGCTTCTGCACCGCACCGCCCGCGACGTCTTCGCCAAGCTGTCGATGACCGAGGCGATGCTGACCGAAAGCCGGGAGCATCCGAAGGGGCCGCTTCGCGTCACCACCACGGTGGCCTTCGGCTCGACCTGGCTGACCCCGCGCGTCAACGAGTTCCTGTCGATCTACCCGGACATCCAGCTCACCCTGCTGATCGACGACAACGAGCTGGATCTGGCGATGCGCGAGGCGGACATCGCCATCCGCATGAACACGCCGCGCCAGCCCGACCTGATCCAGCGCCACCTGATGTCGGTGCATTTCCACCTCTACGCCCACCAGGACTATCTGAAGAAGCGCGGCGCGCCGAAGATTGGCGCCGACCTGGACGGGCACGACATCGTCGCCTACCCGCCGGACGTCCGCGCGCCCATCGCCAACGTCAACTGGATCAACGAGGTCGGCGATCCGGCCCCGGGGGCCCGCAAGCCGATCCTCCAGGTGAACAGCATCTACGCCATGTACCGCGCCGTGGAGAGCGGCCTGGGCATCGCCGCCCTGCCCGACTTCCTGGTCGACGGCAGCAAGGAGCTGACGCGCGTCCTGCCCGACGTGGACGGCCCAAAGGTCGACGCCTACTTCGTCTACGCCGAGGAACTGCGCCATTCCAAGCGCATCGCGGTGTTCCGCGACTTCCTGGTGAAGAAGGTGGCGGAGTCGGCCTTCTGATACCGCCCAGTCGTTGTGCAGGCAGGGTGTTTGCCTGTTTTTGATGCAAAGGCGCCCGTCCAGCCATGCCGGGCGCCTTTCTTTTTGTACGGATTGTACCGAAACCCACCCCGCATCTTTGCAATACGGTTGCCGTTTTCCCCGCGGGTCCACCCACCCTTCAGCTCCATACGCCTCCGCACGCCAATTTCTCGTGTCTCTTCAATGCTTTACAAGCTATGCGGTTCGCGCATGGCCGAATTGGATATTTGGGGATGGAATCCTTTGGGCAGAATGGTCAAATCTTGGGCGTTGGATGTTGCGCCGCAGCATCCGGCGTTTCGTCCCGGAAGCCCGCTTCCGGGGTTGGGTCCTCGGACCCAGCGTCTCCCAGACGTGAAGCCTCCCTGTTCAACTCGCCGCTAGCCCAATGGGTTAGCGGCAGTTTTTTTATGTGGAACTGGTCACGGCCCATGGGGGAGCCGCCGGAGCGTCATCGGGCGCCGGGGAGCCGGGCGCCCTCGCGCGCGTAGATCTGACGCGGCGTGCAGACTTCATCGAGTTGCACCACCACGGCTCCGGGCTGGCTGTTCAAGCCGACCCACGCGTCGTAGCCGACGATGTCCCCGGGTATGTTGCGATACAGACCATAGGCAAGATAGCGGACGTCGGACACCGGGATACGCACCCCGGCGAGGGACGAGGCGACGGCTCCATTGCAGCGGCTCGGGCTCAGCCGGTCCAGGGCGCTCACCGCGCCGGGCTCGGGAGCGGCCTGAGGCGGTGGACTCAGCCCGGCGCAGGCGGCCACGAGGACCGCCGACGCCATGGCCCCGCCCCGCAGGACGGTTCGCAGACACGCCGCCTTTTTCACTGTTCCGCCCGGCATCGGATCACCCTCCCACGCAGCGTTCCGTCGTTGCCTCGGATCAACAGGCGGGAGGATGCCCTGTGCCGGGTCGTTGGCTGCCGACCGGCGACCGGCTGGCTTCAATCCACCACTTTGATGCCCTTGGGGCGGCTCGTCTCGGTCGGCAGATGGTCGGCGGACAGGACGCGCTGGTAGGTGCCGTTCGTCTGCACCATCACGCGCTGGCCGGGGGCGAAGACCGGCTCGTTGGCCGCCTGCTCCTGCACGATGGTGATGGTCCGGCCGGTGGCCAGCGTCACCACATACTCGATCCCCATGCGGTCCGAGATCGCCTGCTCCGCCACGGCGCCGGCCACGGCGCCCACCAGCGCGCCGCCCAGGATCGCCGCCACGTTGCCGGAGCCCTTGCCGACGTTGGACATCGCCAGCCCGCCCGCGGCGGCGCCGACCAGCCCGCCGGCCCCGGTGTTCTGACCCTGGATGTCCACCGGACGGCTCGCCATCACGGTGCCGAAATCGACCGAGGTCGCGTGGCCGACGTCCCGGTAGCTGTAGCGGTTCTGGCTCTGGCTGGCGCAGGCGCCGAGCGACAGGACCGCCACCCCCAGCACCGCCGCGGTCAGGCCGCGCCTCGCGGTCCGTCGAACACTCGTTTCTTGCTTGGAAAAGGACATCGCACCCTCATGCACGCACGGCGCGGCGCTCGAAACCAAGCGCCACCACGGCGAGCATGGCCGGGCAACGGGATGATGTCCATGCGAGAATGCGCCGCTTCGGTGCCGATGACGGGAAGCCTTCCCCTTGCGGATGGACCGGCGTCCCCCGGATCGGCCTCAAGCGGATCGCGCCTTCACCAGCCCCGGCCGGCGGACCAGCCGCCGTAGAACTGCACGCTCGGTCCCGGATAGGGGCGCGGCCCCCAATCGTTGCGCCATCCGCGGTGGTGGTGATGGCGGGGAGGCGGCCCCCAATAGGGCGGCGGAGCGACCACGATGGGCGGCGGCGGGCGGTAGCCGGGCACGACGATCACCCGGCTTCCCGGCGGCGGCACGATCACCGACGGCCCACCATAGGGAGGACCGCCATACCAGGACCCACGGTCGCGCGGGCCGTGCGCGTCCGCCGCCGTCGGCAGGACGGCCAGCGCCAGCGCCCCGGCGATGCCCAGCACCGCCATGCGGGCCGCCGGACGGAACACCGCAGCGATGCCCGAAGGACGCACGCGGTGGAGGAATGTGGAAATCAGCGCGCTCATGCCGGCCTTCCTTCGCAGGTCCGCGGCGCCCGTCGATGCAAGCCCATCGACCAAAGTCTTTCGGCCGAAGCCCGGCGCCGCCACACTGGGATGAACAGGCGGCCCCGCCGGACTATTCCCGGACGACCGAATGGCCTCAATGGCTCATCAGGACCGGAACCGTCATGTGCTCCAGCATGTAGCGGGTCATGCCGCCCAGCACCTGTTCGCGCAGCCGCGACCGTCCATAGGCGCCCATGACCAGCAGATCGCAGGATTCGTCGGCGACCGTGTTCAGCAGCGTGTCGCCCGGATCGATCTGGTCGGTCACGATGTGGGTGGCCTCAACCCGGCAGCCATGGCGCGACAGGTGCTTGGCGATGTCCGCCCCCGGCTCGTCGCCGATGCCGACGGGACCGGCCTTGGGATTGACGGCCATCACCACCACGCGCTTGGCGGCGGTCAGGATGGGCATGGCGTCGGCCACCGCGCGGGCTGCCTCGCGGCTGCCGTTCCAGGCGACCAGAACGCGCTCCCCGATGTGCGGGAAGCTGCCGGCGTAGGGCACGACGAGCAGCGGGCGCCCGCATTCGAACACCAGATCCTGCGGCAGGGCGATCGGGCGGTCGCGGTCGCGGTGCGGATCGGCCTGCCCGACCACCAGCACGTCGGCGTAGCGCCCGTGCAGCGCCGCGCTGTCCGTCGGATGCCCATAGAGCGCCCGCCACTCCGAGCGGTCGGTCAGGCCGTTGCGGCGCACCGCGTCGTCGAAGAGGGCTTCCGCCTTGGCCGCCTGGCTTTCGGTGAAGCCCCGCTGCATGGCGCGCACCTCGTCCGGCAGTTCGGCCTCGACATAGCCCGGCAGTGTCAGCGGAACGATGGGGTAGAGGCCGGTGATGTGGCCGTCGGTGCGCGCGGCCAGTTGGGCGGCGGCATCGATTCGCGCCGCTGCGGCGGCGGTGTCGTCGACGACCACCAGCAAATCCTTGAGTGCCATGGCGATTCTCCCTCGCTGGCGCGGGTGGCGATCGTGGCGCACCACCTCTTCTCGCGCATTGGTCGAAATTATAGCCTGCGGTGGCCGGTTCTGACGACGGTCAGAATGGAGAACGCTGACATGCCGCATCTGCGCGCCCGTCCGGACCATCCTTGGGCCTACGATTCGGCGGGCCTACGATTGCCTGCGGCGACGCCGGCAACCTGTCGTGGTCCGCCGTGGATCGCCACACGACCCGCCGGCCCGGAACACTGCCGATGCCACAAATCCAATCAACTCCGCCCGAAACATCAACCGTGATTTGCACGAATACCCGAGTATGATGGTTGGCCCGGTCGTTCGCCCATTATAGTGGGGCGATGCTTTCCACCATCTTCGGCGGCTTTGGTTTTGACGGGCGGGCATTCTTTCGCGTAAGTGTTGATCGTGGTTTTCCCAACGGTGTCTCGACCATTCCCGCCCATGAAGCCGGACCCTCATCTCGCCTCGCTTGCCGCAGCCCTGTCCGGCACCGCTTCCGGGGCTCCGGCGCTCGACACCCTGCGGCAACTTCTCGACGTCATGCCGGCGATGGTCGGCCTGCTCGACACGCAGCGGCGGCACCTCTACGGCAACCAGGCGTATCTGGATTATATGGGCCGCAAGCTGGACGCCCTCATCGGGACCACGGTGGGCGACATCCTGGGCCCGGAGACGCTGCGCAACAATAGCGCCGCGGTTGAACGCGCGCTCGACGGCGAGACGGTGCAGGTGGAGGGCTGGCTTCCCCGGTCCAACGGCGGCAACGACTACGTGTTGCGGGTGTACGCGCCCTACCGCGACCCGGACAGCTCCATCGCCGGCTACTTCGTCATCATGCAGAACATGACGGAGCGGCGCCGCACCCAGGACGACCTTTTCCGGCTGGCCTACTACGACCCGGTGACCGGGCTGGCGAACCGGCTGCTGCTGGTCAAGCACATGGCCGATTTCCACGCGATGGGGGAACCCTTCACGGTGGTGATCGTCGATTTCGACCGCTTTGTCGACGTGCGCACCAGCCTGGGCCAGGGCTTCGCCAACGAGATCCTGACCGACGTCGCCACGCGGCTGAGCGTGCGGGCCGGGTCGGTCGACCTGATCGCCCGCATCAGCGACCACGCCTTCGCGCTGCTGATCGGCGGCACCCAGGACCCGCTCGCGGTGGAGGAGCGGCTGTCCACCATCGCGTCGCTGGTCCGCTCCGCCAAGACGGCGTCGGGCGCCTCGGTTTTCCTGTCGGCCAGCATCGGCGTCGCCGCCTCCTGCGACACCCACACCCGTCCGGAGGACGTGCTGCGCGACGCGGAGATCGCCACCGGCCGCGCCCGCGAGCAGGGTGGCGGACGCCACGCCTGGTTCGACCCGGCCATGCACGCCCGCGTCGTCGAACAGGTCCGGCTGGAGCACGACCTGCGCCGCGCGCTGGAGCGCGGCGAGGAGCTGTGGGTCGCCTACCAGCCGATCGTCGAGATGGTCACCGGCGGGCTGGCCGGCTTCGAGGCGCTGGTGCGCTGGAACCATCCGGAGCGCGGCAACATCCCCCCCGGCGTCTTCATTCCGATCGCCGAGAGCACCGGCCTGATCGTCACGCTGGGCGCCTGGGTGCTGCGCGAGGCGTGCCGGCAGATCGCCCAATGGCAGGACCAGCGCCTTCCCGGCTCCGCCAACCTGTTCATGAGCATCAACCTGTCCACCCGCCAGCTGAACGATCCCGACATGGTCGCGCTGGTGCGCGAGGTGCTGCGCGAGACCGGGGCCGAGCCGTCCTGGATCAAGCTGGAGATCACCGAAAGCGCGGTCATGGAAAAGGCCGAGCAGTCGATCCGCCTGCTGCAGACCCTGCGCGGGCTGGGCATCAAGATGTCCATCGACGATTTCGGCACCGGCTATTCGTCGCTGTCCTACCTGCACAAGCTGCCCATCGACAGCCTGAAGGTGGACCGCTCCTTCGTCATGGCCATGCACCAGTCGGAGGAGAACCGCGCCATCGTCCGCATCATCATGGATCTGGCGCGGCTTCTCGGCTTCGACGTCATCGCCGAGGGCATCGAGACGAGCGCCGACGCCAACCTGCTGCGCGCGCTGGCCTGCGACTATGGACAGGGCTACCATTTCGCCCGCCCGATGCCCGCCGCCGACGCCGACCGGCTGGTCGGGGCCGAGCATCTTCCCTGGCAGGTGCCGCGCTGAGCGGCTGATGCCGCTCCGCTTTTAAGACGGAGCGGCAACCCTTCTTCCAATCAATAATAGGGCGCGCCGAGCCCTTCGGCCTCGAACGCCGCCGTGACCGCAGGGCGCTCCAGCACGCGGGCGAGGTAGGGGCCGAGGTTGGGCAGGCTGCGCGCCGGGGTGCCCATGAAGCGGGTCCAGCGGGCCAGCATGAACAGGTAGGGGTCGACGGCGCTGTAGCGGTCGCCGAGGAAACACGCCGCGTCGCCCAGTTGACCGTCCAGCAGCCTGAAGCGCTCCAGCAGCCGCGCCTCCGCCATGGCCTTGACCGAGGCCTGCGCCTCCGCCCCTTCGGCGTGGCGCTCCGGGTAGAAATAGACCATCATGTCGGCCTGGACGGTGTTGGTCAGGAAGACCAGCCACTGGTAGAAACGCGCGCGCTCCGCCGTGCCAAGCGCCGGGGCCAGTCCGGCGGCCGGATGCGAATCGGCCAGATGCAGGCAGATCGCCGCCGCCTCGAACAGCACAAGATCGCCCTCCACCAGAGTCGGCACCCGCCCGTTGGGGTTCAGGCGCAGATAGTCCGGCGCCTTGTGGGCCGCGGTGGCGCGGTCCAGCATGACCAGGTCAAAGGGCAGCCCGATCTCGCGCAGCAGGATGTGCGGCGCCATCGATGCGCTGCTCGGCATTCCATACAAAGTGATCATGTGTCCCCTTCCCGTCCGAATCGCCGGACCTCGCGCAACGGGTCCGGCCGAAGGCGTCTTCCACCGCCGAGACGCGGAGATCCGATGCCATTCTCTAACACCGTGCACCGGCGTGTCCGCGTGGCGAAGAATCCCGCCAGCGGGCGGGGTGCCATGCAGGACGGGAATGCCCGCTCCACCCCCCGATTCTCCGGCTTTGTCAGGAGGGCCAACCATGCCTATGATCGGGGGCGCCGTTTAACATTTTCAACATCGGCGAAGCAGCATCGGCAACGACCGACACCGGCAGTGAACACAGGGATAGAGATCATGACCGAACAGGGCGTCGCGGCGACTGAAAATTCCGGGCCCGACAATCATGGCGCCGGGAACTCCGCCGCCAGCCGCGACAAGGCGTATTTCCTCCACCCCTACACCAACCTGCACGCGCACGAGACCCAGGGTCCGCTGATCATCGAGCGCGGCGAGGGCGTGCGCGTCTTCGACGACAGCGGCAAGGAATACATCGAGGGTCTGGCCAGCCTGTGGTGCGTGTCGCTGGGCTGGGGCGAGGAGCGCCTCGTCGAGGCCGCCACCCGCCAGATGCGCAAACTGCCGACCTACCACGTCTTCGGCCACAAGAGCCACGAGCCGGGCATCGATCTGGCGGAGCGGCTGATCAAGCTGGCCCCGGTGCCGATGTCCAAGGTGTTCTTCGCCAACTCCGGGTCGGAGGCGAACGACACCGCCGTCAAGCTGGTCTGGTACTACAACAACGCGCTGGGCCGGCCGGAGAAGAAGAAGATCCTGTCGCGGGTGAAGGCCTATCACGGCGTCACTGTGGCGACGGCCAGCCTGACCGGCCTGGTGAACAACCACCGCGACTTCGACCTGCCGATCGCCCGCATCCAGCACACCGACTGCCCGCACCATTACCGCTTCGCCGAGCCGGGCGAGAGCGAGGAGGATTTCGCGACCCGTCTGGCGGAAAGCCTGGAGGCGCTGATCCTGGCCGAGGGGCCGGAGACCATCGCCGCCATGTTCGCGGAGCCGGTGATGGGGGCCGGCGGCGTCATCGTCCCGCCCGCGACCTACTTCGCGAAGATCCAGCCGATCCTGAAGAAGTACGACATCCTCCTGGTCGCCGACGAGGTGATCTGCGGCTTTGGGCGCACCGGGAATTTCTGGGGCAGCCAGACCATGGGCATGCAGCCGGACATCATAACCTGCGCCAAGCAGCTGTCCTCCGGCTACCTGCCGATTTCCGCGGTGATGGTGTCGGACGCGGTCTACCGGGCCTGCGTCGAGGAGAGCAAGAAGATCGGCACCTTCGGCCACGGCTACACCTACTCCGCCCACCCGGTGGCGGCGGCGGTGGCGATCGAGACGCTGAAGATCTACGAGGAGCGGGACCTGATCGGCCATGTCCGCGCCGTCGCCCCGCTGTTCCAGCGCCGTCTGAAGGCCCTGGCCGACCATCCTCTGGTCGGCGAGGCGCGCGGCGTCGGCCTGATCGGCGCCCTCGAACTGGTCGCCGACAAGGAGAGCAAGACCCCGTTCGATCCGGTGGGCCGGGCCGGCGCCGTGGTGAACGGGCTGAGCCAGGAGAACGGCCTGATCATCCGCGCCATGGGCGACAGCGTGGCGGTCTGCCCGCCGCTGGTCATCGGCGAGGCGGACATCAACCTGATGTTCGACCGCCTGACCACGGCGCTGGACGCCGCGATCCCCGTCCTGCGCGGCTAACGGCCGGTTCCGCGACGGGAAAGGGCCGCCCCGCCATCCGGCGCGGGCGGCCCTTTTTCATTCCGAAGCGGTGCTCAGGATCGGGCGGTGTTGATGACGTGGGACGAGACCGGGACGCCGGCCGCTGCCGCGTCGCGGATCAGCGCGTCGGCGGTCGGCCAGACCATCCGCCCGTTCAATTGCACCAGCGTGTCCTCGTGCACGGCCATGTAACCGCCCACGCTGGCCATGAAGATCAGACGCGCCAGACGCCCCGCCGGCGGAGCGGACTCGTCCGTCGGTCCCTCGTCGGCACGGGTCACCGCGTCGGAGCGGAGCGACGACGGCACGGCGGGACGCCGCGGCAGGGACGGCGCCGGGGACACAGCGGCGGCGGACGCCGGGCGGAAAGGGATGACCATGCTCCCACCGGGGGCAATGGCGCCACGGCCGGGCTCCAAACCCGACACTCGCCGGCCTCGCGCGCTGTCGAAGGTCAGAACGGCATTCATGGCGCAACACTCCTCATCAACGTCTTGAATGAATGCTCTCACCTTCCCTTGTCAGCGTCCATACCACCTTGTTCGTAAAAGAGCTCAACAAAGGTATTCGGCGCAATCGGACAGCATATTCAGCAAAACTTGCGCTCCGTTATACCTCGGGAACATCCGCAATCACTTGGAATCATCAATGAAACGGGAGGGCGAAAGGGTGTTTCCCAACGGCGGCAACGGTGCGACGGGCACCGGGCGGGAAACGCTCCGACCAAGCGATCATCCATAGGTCGAATGGTCCCGCCGCGGCGGATCGGGGAGAATTGGTGTCTCACAGGGCAGACCTTTTGACCTCGGTCAATGCCGGGTGGCAACACGGCAACGATCATGCCATCTTCCTAACGTGCTAGGCCCGGTGGCTGGACTGCCCGGACTGCACCCGCCCCTTCGGATGAATGCGAACGGAACGCGCGATGGATTACGAGAGCTTTTTCCGCACCCAGATCGCCAGCCTGAAACAGGATGGCCGCTACCGGGTCTTCGCCAACCTCGAACGGCACGCGGGGAACTTTCCGAAAGCCACCTTCCGCGACGCCTCCGGGAAGGAGCGGCAGGTCACCGTCTGGTGCTCGAACGACTATCTGGGCATGGGCCAGAACCCGGTCGTCCTGCAGGCGATGCACGACGCCGTCGACGGCGTGGGTGCGGGCGCCGGCGGCACGCGCAACATCTCCGGCACCAACATCTACCATGTGCTGCTGGAGCGCGAACTGGCCGACCTTCACCAGAAGGAGGCGGCGCTGCTCTTCACCTCCGGCTACGTGTCCAACGACGCGACGCTGGGGACGCTGGGCAAGCTGCTGCCGAACTGCGTGATCCTGTCGGACGCGCTGAACCACAATTCGATGATCACCGGCATCCGCAACAGCGGCGCCGAGAAGCACATCTTCCGCCACAACGACCCCAAGCATCTGGACGAGCTGCTGTCGCAGATCGCCCCGGACCGCCCGAAGGTCGTGGCGTTTGAGAGCGTCTATTCCATGGACGGCGACGTCGCCCCGATCCATGACCTGTGCGACGTCGCCGACAAGCACGGCGCCATGACCTATCTGGACGAGGTGCACGCGGTCGGCATGTACGGCCCGCGCGGCGGCGGCGTGGCCGAGCGCGACGGCGCCATGGACCGGCTGACCATCATCGAGGGCACGCTGGGCAAGGCCTTCGGCGTGCAGGGCGGCTACATCACCGGTTCCACCGCGCTGGTCGACTGCATCCGCAGCTTCGCCGCCGGCTTCATCTTCTCCACCTCGTTGTCGCCGGTCCTGGCCGCCGGGGCTCTGGCCAGCATCCGTTATCTGAAGCAGAGCCAGACGGAGCGCGACCAGCACCAGGAGCGCGCGGCGACGCTGAAGCGGCTGATGGCCGAGGCCGGCCTGCCGGTGATGCCGTCGGCCAGCCACATCGTTCCGGTGATGGTCGGCGACGCCCACCGCTGCAAGCGCGCCTCGGACGAGCTGATGGAACGGCACGACATCTACGTCCAGCCGATCAACTACCCGACCGTGCCGCGCGGCGGCGAGCGCCTGCGCTTCACCCCCACCCCGCTGCACAGCGATGCCGAAATGGCGCGCCTCGTCGACGCCCTGCTCGACGTGTGGAGCCGCCTGGACCTGCGTCTGGCGGCGTAACCCCTCCCCCCCCTCCTGCGCGCTCTCCCGCGCGCAGGAGGGGATTCGGTGATCTCCCGGCGATAACGGCATCGGCGCTCTGGACTTGTGGGCCGGAGCGCCTTACCTTTAGACGTTGCTGAGAACGTTTCGCAACGTTCGGTCCGCAACCGTCGACAGCCGCCGTCCAATCGCCACCGCCCAGGGGTTCGCCATGTACCGTGACAACTCGCTGATGCCGAAGGAGGCCGTGCGCCTCGCCGTCCTGGGCACGCTGATCCAGAACGGGC
This sequence comes from Azospirillum brasilense, assembly GCF_007827815.1. Taxonomy (GTDB): domain Bacteria; phylum Pseudomonadota; class Alphaproteobacteria; order Azospirillales; family Azospirillaceae; genus Azospirillum; species Azospirillum brasilense_C. The sequence goes on along the minus strand of NZ_VITH01000002.1, from coordinate 233,903 downwards.
CGCAGCGTTACGCCGACCTGGCCGGCGCGCTCCGCCATTTCCTCGACCGCATCGTCGGCCCGTCGCTCGACCTCATGGGCACGTCGCTGGAGATGCTGCGCTACGAGGGGCTGATCGAGGCGCTGGACGGCACCGGCATGGAGGACAACGCCCTGCTCGGCGCGACCGAGGCCGGACGGGCGGAGTTCGACACGCTGATGCGCGCCAACGTCCGCGCTCCGTCGGCGGACGGGCTGAACAAGCTGGTCATCGCGCTGAAGCTGCGCTTCCTGCATCTGCTGGACGTCGAGTCGCAGCGCGACCAGATCGACCACCTCGCCTCGCTCTGCGAGACCGAGCTGGCGCGCCTGGGCGACCTGAAGCGGGGAAGTGCGGGGACCGACGGCCATTTCGCCGATTGGCTGGAGCATGACATCGCCCAGGCCGAGGAACGGCTGGCCTGGTTCAACACTCTCCTGTCACGGTTGTGATCGGCGCGGCGTTTTCGTCGCCTTTCATGCGAGTGTCTGTTCCGCGTTAGGGTTCTGGTGTAGTTTTCGGGCCATACTGCCTAACCCGAAAGCATAGTCAGGACCCCCCGCCATGGCTTCCAACCTGTCGCCCGACGATCTCGAAGACCGCCTGCGCGTCGAATTCATGGACGACGCCCGCGACCGGTTGGAGGTGATGAACGCCGCACTGGAAGGCGTGGCCAAGGGCACGCGGGAGGAAACCGCGGTCATTGGCGTTCTCCGGCTGGAAGCCCACAATTTCAAGGGCATGGGCACCAGCTTCGGCTACCCCACCGTCAGCCTCGTCGCGCACCGCCTGGAGGAGTATCTGTCCGGCCTGAAACGGCTGGAGGCCCGCGAGCTGAACGACGCCCAGGTCTTCGTGGACCGGATCGCCGAGCTGGTGGACCGCGCCGAGCAGCCGCAGGTTGCGGAAACGAACCGGATCATCCGCGCCCTGCCGGTGCGCTACCAGTTCGAGATCACCGACATCCAGATCAGCAACGTCGAGATCATGCTGGTCACCCCGTCCAAGGTCGTCGCCAAGAAGCTGGGCAGCGAACTGGCGGCCTGCGGCTTCCGCACCGTGACGGTCAGCGACCCCATCGAATCGATCAGCCTCGCCGTGCGCGTCCCGCCGGACATGCTGATCGCGTCGATGGTGATGGACGGCCTGTCCGGCCTGGACCTGATCCGCGGCCTGCGCGCGATGAGCGTCACCCACAACGTGCCGATGGCGCTGCTGACCTCGATGAGCCTGGACAACCCGGCGCTCAAGGAAATCCCGCACGGCGTCTCGGTCATCCGCGTCGGCGAGCATTTCGGCGACGACTTCGCGGCGGTGGTGGCCAAGCACAACCTCGGCTGAGGTTCAGGAGTCTTGCGGGCAAAAGGACTTCACGGATTACACGGATCTTTCCACGGATTACACGGATTTTTCTTTGATCTTGCTCAGCAGAAGCCTCTCAAAAAGCCATTGCCGAGCAAGCATCAGAAAAAATCCGTGTGATCCGTGCTTTAAATCCGCGAAATCCGCGTAAATCTTGTGCGCCCAGAGTCTTACCCCCAACGGGCGACCACCCGCATCAATACAAATGCTGCCCGCCGGTGATGAACATCTCCGTTCCGGTGACGTAGCCCGAGTCGGGGCCGCACAGGTAGAAGACCACCGCCGCCACATCCTCCGGCGTCCCCATGCGCTTCAGCGGGATGCGCGGGATCAGCACGTCGTATTCCGGCCCGGTCATGGCGGTCTCGATCTCGCCCGGCGCCACGGCGTTGACGCGCACGCCGATCTCGGCGAACTCCACCGCCATCTCGCGGGTCAGGCCGGACAGCGCCGCCTTGGACGTCGAATAGGCCGACCCGGCGAAGGGGTGCACCGAATGGCCGGCGATCGAGGTCACGTTGACGATCGCCCCCTTCGCCCGCGACAGCGGCGCCGCGAAGCCGCGCGCCAGCACCAGCGGGGCGAAGAAGTTCAGCTCGAACACCCGGTGCCAGCCTTCGATGGCCCCGTTCAGGCAGCCGAGTCGCTCCTTGATCGGCGTCTTGGGCGAGATGCCGGCGTTGTTGATCAACGCGTGCAGCGGCGCTCCATCCAGCGCCCGGTTGGCTTCCTCCAGGAAGCGGGCGCGGCTGTCCGGATCGGACAGGTCCGTCGGGATGTGGTGGGTCCAGTTCGGATCGCGCCGGCAATGGTCCGGCACCTCCTCGCGGGAACAGGAAATGACCCGCCAGCCCTCGGCGCTGAAGCGCTGCACGGTGGCGTGGCCGATGCCCCGGCTCGCGCCGGTCAGAATGACGGTTTTACGGTGCGGCATGATGTCCACGATAGCCCGCTTCGTCGCACCGCGCCAGCGCGGCCGTTGCCGGTCAGACCCTCCACCGTTGACGGGCGCGCTCCACCGCCCAACCTTCAGCCTGAGTCCAACCGTTTCACGATATCCAGGAGGGCCGCCGACGTGCTCCCCCGTTTGATGGCTGCCCTTCTGCTCTCCGGCGGCCTGCTGGCCGGCCTGGGCGACACGGCTGCGGCGCAGGCCGCCGCCCGAACCGATGCCTGCGTGCCGCCCGGCGGCTGGGCCGACGCCGCCGCGCGCCCGCTGAACGCCGCCGACCTGCTGCGCCGCGCCGCGGCATCGCCCGCCGTGCTGCTGGGAGAGCGGCACGACGACGCCGACCACCACCGCTGGCAGCTTCACAGCCTTGCGGCGCTGCACGCGCTGAACCCCGATCTGGCGGTCGGCATGGAGATGTTCCCACGCAGCGTCCAGCCGGTCCTCGACCGCTGGAGCGCCGGGCAGCTGACCGAGGCGGAGCTGCTGCGCGAGACCAACTGGCCGAAGGTCTGGGGCTACGACGCGCGCTTCTACCTGCCGATCCTGCATTTCGCCCGGATGAACCGGCTGCCGGTGGTCGCGCTCAACATCGACCGCGGGCTGGTCAGCCGCACCGCGCGCGAGGGCTGGGCCGCCGTCCCCGCCGGCGAGCGGGAGGGCGTGGGCGACCCGGCCCCTCCCCCCGCCTCCTACACCGAGCGGCTGCGCCAGGTGATGGCCGCCCACGGCCCGACCGAGCGCCGCTCCGGCAGTTTCGAGCGCTTCGTCGAGGCGCAATCCGTCTGGGACCGCGCCATGGCCGAGCGGATCGCCGAGACCCACCGCCAGACCAACCGCACCGTCGTCGCCATCCTCGGCCAAGGGCACATCGAAGGCCGCGACGGTGTCCCCCATCAGCTGGCCGACCTCGGCGTCCGGAACAGCGTCGTCCTGCTGCCCTGGGACGAGGACCGGCCCTGCGCCGAGCTGGACGGGCGGATCGCCGATGCGGTTTACGGGCTTGGCGAGAGCGAGGCGCCGGCCGAGACGCCCCGCCCCCGGCTGGGCGTGATGCTGGAGCCGGGACCGGAGGGTGTGCGCGTGCGCTCCGTCACCGAGGGCAGCGTCGCCGCCGCCGCCGGCCTGACGGCGGGCGACCTTGTGGTCGCCGCTGCGGGCTCTCCGGTCCGCGAAGCCACCGACCTGACGGCGGTGGTGCAGCGTCAGGCCCCCGGCACATGGCTGCCGCTGACCGTGAAGCGCGAGCAGGGCACGGCGGAACTCGTGGCGAAGTTCCCCGCCGCGCCCACCGTGGAATAACGGGGTGGAGTGATCGGAGTTAGAGCATCCGCTCCCACTGCGCCAGCACGTCCGGCGTGGGGTTCACCGCCGGGGCGAAGTCCTGGCGGCCCAGCCGCGACCGGTGTTCGCGCAAAGCCCACTGGACGGTCGGGAAGGCGAGATCGTCCCAGGGGATCTCCTCCCAGCGGAACAGCCCGACCTCCTGGCTTTCCGGCCCGGCCGACACGTCCGGCGACAGCAGGCGGGCGCGGAAGATCATCTGCACCTGGCTGATGCGCGGGATGTCGTAGACGGCCAGCAGCGAATCGATGGTGATCCTGGCCCGCGCCTCCTCCCACGCCTCGCGGGCGGCGCCCTCCATGGTGCTTTCCCGCTCCTCCATGAAGCCGGCGGGCAGCGTCCAGTAGCCCTTGCGCGGTTCGATGGCGCGGCGGCACAGCAGGATGCGGTCCTCCCAGGTCGCCACCGACCCGACGACGATCAGCGGGTTCTGGTAGGCGATGTAGCCGCAGTCCGGACAGGTCAGCCGCTCGCGGTCCTCGCCGGGCGGGATGGTGCGGACGCGGGGGCCCTTGAGGGGACCTTGGGAAGAGCCGGAATGGGAGGAGGGATCGTCGGGCATCCGTCGGATATGGCGCAGACGGGGACGACGGGCAAGCCCGCATCGCCGACCCGAATCGCGAGTGGAACGGAACCGCCGATGGGTTCTTCTTTGTTCATTGCCCGTTCTCTTTCCTGATTCGTTCCTGTAGTCTCGGCGTTCGCAGCGATCTCCGGGGAATTTCATGCAGTTCGCGTTCGATGCACAGTCGGTGCTTCTCGGCGGCCTTGCCGGCGCCCTTCTCGGGGCGATCCTGGCGGGCATGATCGTGCGCCTCTACGCCGCACGCGCCGAGGCGGAGGCCGCCGCCATCCACGCCGAACTGGTCACCCGGCTCGACGTCGCCGAGCGAATCGAGGGCGACCTGCGGGAGGAGGTCGAGGCCCGCGACCACCAGATCGCCCGGCTGACCGGCGAGCTGTCCGCCGCCCGCGAACGGCAGGCGGAGCTTTCCACCACGCTGGCCCGCGAGCGCGCGTCGGCGGCGGAGAAGCTGGCCCTTCTGGAGCGCGCGCAGGCCACCCTGTCCGACAGCTTCAAGGCCCTCTCGGCGGAGGCTCTGCGCTCGAACAACCAGAGCTTCCTCGACCTCGCCAAGGAGACGCTGACGACCTTCCAGGAGCAGGCGCGCGGCGACCTGGAGAAGCGGCAGACCGCCATAGCCGACATCGTCGCCCCGGTGCGCCAGTCGCTGGAGCGCATGGACGGCCAGATCCAGGAGATGGAGCGCAGCCGCGCCGGCGCCTACGAGGGGCTGAAGCAGCAGGTGCTGTCGCTGGTGGAGACCCAGTCCCAGCTCCGCACGGAGACCGGCAACCTCGTCCGCGCCCTGCGCAGCCCGGTGGCGCGCGGGCGTTGGGGCGAGATCCAGCTCCGCCGGGTCTGCGAGATGGCCGGCATGCTGGACCATTGCGACTTCGTGGAGCAGATGAGCGTGGAGGCCGCCGGCGGCCGGCTGCGCCCCGACCTCGTGGTCAAGCTGCCCGGCGGCAAGACCATCGTGGTGGACGCCAAGACGCCGCTGGAGGGCTATCTCGACGGCGTGCAGGCGGCCGACGACGGCGCCCGCCGCGACGGGTTGTCGCGCCACGCCCGCCATGTGCGGGAGCATATGAAGCAGCTCGGCACCAAGGCCTATTGGGACCAGTTCGCGGATTCCCCGGAATTCGTCGTGCTGTTCCTGCCCGGCGAGAACTTCTTCTCCGCGGCGCTGGAGCACGACCCGGCGCTGATCGAGGCCGGCATCGACCACCGGGTGATCCTCGCCACCCCGACGACGCTGATCGCGCTGCTGCGCGCCGTCGCCTACGGCTGGCGGCAGGAACGGCTGACCGACAGCGCCCGCGAAATCAGTGCGCTGGGCGCCGAACTCTACAAGCGGCTGCACGATCTGGGCGGCCATATGGAACGGCTGGGCGGGCAGCTCGAAAAGGCCGTGGGCAGCTACAACGGGGCGGTCGGCAGCCTGGAATCCCGCGTGCTGGTCACCGCCCGCCGCTTTCGCGACCTGCACGCCACCCCGGACAGCGCCGAGGAGATTCCCCTGCTGGAACCGCTGGACCACGCCCCGCGCCCGCTCCAGGCGCCGGAACTTCGTGCGGCCGAGCCCCGGGCAGCGGAATTGAGAGCAACAGAATTGAGGGCGGCGGAACTGCGCGCGGCGGCCAGAGCGTAGGGCCGAAGTCTGCAACCCAGATTTGCCCGTCTTGTTTCGCCTTGCAAAGGAGAGGAGCGGTCCCAATTTCCCTCCTGTCATTCTGCTTCGGACTGCCGGCCTGCTACGCCTTCGGGTGCCCAGATCGTCGCTATGCCTGGACACAGTCTGATGCGCCGCACCGGCCGATGCGGCGCCTTTCATACTAATCGGAGAGCAATCATGCCCGTCGGTACCGTCAAGTGGTTCAACAGCACCAAGGGTTATGGCTTCATTCAGCCGGACAACGGTGGCGCGGACGTCTTCGTCCACATCTCCGCGGTCGAGCGTGCGGGCCTGCGCAGCCTGAATGAAGGCCAGAAGGTGTCCTACGAGGAGCAGCGCGATCCGAAGCGCGGCAAGACCTCGGCGGAGAACCTGAAGGCCGTCTGAGCCACGTCTCACGGCACGGCATCGGAGGGGGCACCGGGAAACCGGTGCCCTTTTCCGTTGCGCGCTTTTCCTCTACAAGCACCCCCCTGACGTTCGGAGTTCCCCCCATGGCCAAGACCAAGAAGAAGCAGCCGGTGGACAGCGCCTTCGTGCTGTTCGACGTGCTGTACGAAGACGGCGCCCGCACCTCCAACCGCAAGGTCCCCGGTACGCTGGTCGGCGGCCTGGACGGCGACGAGCCGGCCCGCGGCTTCATCGAGGAGCAGGACCGCAAGATCGCCGAGATGTCCGGCAATCCCCGCGGCCCCATCAAGTCGATCACCCGCTCGCCCCTCTGAGGAGCGGCCGTCATGACCGGATCGGCGGGTCGCCCCGGGTTGTGCCTTGCGCCTTCCTTGACCTCGTGGCCCGCCCCTCATATTTTGACGGATTGTCGCACCTCCACGCACCGTTGCTGAGTTCCCATGGCCGTTCTCGATATCCTCGTCGCCCCGCACCCCGTCCTGAAGCAGAAGGCGAAGCCCGTCGATAAGGTCGACGCCCGCATCGCCAAGCTGATGGACGACATGGTCGAGACCATGTACGCCGCGAAGGGCATCGGCCTCGCCGCGCCGCAGATCGGCGTCCTGGAGCGGGTGATCGTCGTGGACGTGCACGACAAGGACGAGAAGCCGAACCCCATCCGCCTCGCCAACCCGGAAATCGTCTGGAAGTCGGACGAGACGTCGGTGTGCGAGGAGGGTTGCCTGTCGGTGCCCGACCAGTACGCCGAGGTCACCCGCCCGTCCTCGGTCCGCGTCCGCTATCTGGACGAGACCAACGAGACCCGCGAGATCGAGGCCGACGGCATGCTGGCCACCTGCATCCAGCACGAGATCGACCATCTGAACGGCGTGCTGTTCGTCGACTACCTGTCGATGCTGAAGCGCAACATGATCCTGCGCAAAGTCCAGAAGATGCAGCGCGCCTAACCTTCTGACGCCTAACCTTCTGACGTTGGACGACTCTTCATGACGCCGCTCCGCCTCGTTTTCATGGGCACGCCGGATTTCGCCGTGCCCAGCCTGCGCGCCCTGGCCGATGCCGGGCACGAGGTGGTCTGCGTCTACAGCCAGCCGCCCCGCCCCGCCGGGCGCGGGCAGCAGGTCCAGAAATCCCCGGTCCACCGCTTCGCCGAGGAGCGCGGCATCCCCGTGCGCACGCCCAAGTCGCTGCGCAACGCCGAGGCCCAGGCCGAGTTCGCCGAGTTGAAGGCCGACGCCGCGGTGGTCGCCGCCTACGGGCTGATCCTGCCGCAGCCGATCCTCGACGCGCCGCGGCTGGGCTGCCTGAACGTGCACGGCTCCCTGCTGCCGCGCTGGCGCGGCGCCGCCCCGATCCAGCGCGCGATCCTCGCCGGCGACGCCGAGACCGGCATCACCATCATGCAGATGGACATCGGGCTGGACACCGGCGCCATGCTGCTGAAGGACGCGGTGCCGATCACCGCCGAGACCACCGCCAGCAGCCTGCACGACGCGCTGGCCGACATGGGCGCCCGCCTGATCGTCGAGGCGCTCGACGGCCTCGCCGCCGGCCGCCTGACCGCCGTGCCGCAGCCCGAGGCGGGCGTGACCTACGCCGCCAAGCTGACGCGCGAGGACGGCCGGCTCGACTGGAGTAAAGGCGCTCCGTATATTGACAAGCAGGTGCGCGCACTGACGCCTTGGCCCGGTTGCTGGTTCGACGTGCCGATTGCGAACAGAGTCGAGCGCATCAAGGTGCTGGCGGCCGAAGTTGAGGATATTCCTCATGGAAGGCCGACCGGAACACTGCTGGATGATTACCTGACCATTGCCTGCGAAGATCACTTCGGGGCTATCCGCCTTCTGATCGTCCAGCGACCGGGCAAGGCGCCCGTGAGCGGTGCGGACTTCCTGCGCGGCCTGCACGGCGCCCTGCCCGTCGGCACCCGTCTCGGCGACGCCGCATGCAGCGCTGGAAACTGACCCTCGAATATGACGGCCGGCCCTTCGTCGGCTGGCAGCGGCAGGACAACGGCCCCTCCGTCCAGCAGACCCTGGAGGATGCCATCGAGCGCCTGTCCGGCGAAACCGTGCGCGTCCACACCTCCGGACGGACGGACGCCGGGGTGCACGCTCTGGGACAGGTCTGCCATTTCGATCTGGAAAAGCCCTTCACCGGGCTGAAGCTGCGCGACGCGCTGAACTTCCACCTGAGGCCCGCCCCCGTGGCCGTCCTGCTGGCCGAGGCGGTGCCGGAGGACTTCCACGCGCGCATGACCTGCCTGGGGCGCAGCTACGTCTTCCGCATCGTCAACCGCCGCGCCCCGCTCGCCCTGGAAACGGGCCGCGCCTGGCACGTCATGCGGCCGCTGGACGCCGAGGCGATGCACACGGCCGCTCAAGTCCTGGTGGGCCAGCACGATTTCACCAGCTTCCGCGCCGCGCTCTGCCAGGCCAATTCCCCGGTCAAGACGCTGGAGCGGCTGGCCGTCGAGCGGGTCGGCGACGAGGTCCGGGTGCACGCCGCCGCCCGTTCCTTCCTGCACCATCAGGTGCGCAACATGGTGGGCACGCTGGAGTTGGTCGGGGCCGGCAAATGGAGCGCCGACGATCTCCGCCGCGCGCTGGAGGCCCGCAACCGCTCCGCCGCCGGGCCGACCGCCCCGCCCGATGGGCTGTATTTCGTCAACGCCCGCTACTGACGCCCATAAGGCGGCGTCTGGCGCTCGTCGCCAATTGCCGATAGACTCTCCGGCGAAGCACAACCGGCCGGGTTCCCTCCGCCGTGCACCGCTGTCCGCCGCGCCTGTTCCCGCCGTTCCTTCTGCTGATGGCCGCCCTGCTGCTGACCGGCTGCGGCGTGGACGGCGATCAGGCCGCGCTGTGCGGCAAGCTGATCCCGGCCTTCGACTCCGGCCCCGTCACCATCCTGGACACGGAGGCGCTGGGCGGCGACGAGCCGGCGCTGCGCCTGACCTACCGGGCGGACAACGGCGGCGCAGAAACGGGCACCCACTGGATCGCCTGCCGCTTCGGCGGACGCTTCTTCGACTCGCGCCGGCACGAGCTGGTGGCGGTGGCGACCGACCGCATGGGGCGGCTGCGGCCCATGCAATTCACCATGCTGCGCATCTGGGCCGGCCTGCCCGCCGCCCGCCTCGGCCTGCCGCCGGAGTCGAGCGGACCGGAACCGCAACCGCGGACGGACTGGGCGCCGCTGCTGTTCTTCCTGCAACAGCTCATCAACGCGGCCACGGTGGCCTGCGTCTACGGGCTGCTGGCGCTGGGCTACACGCTGGTCTACGGCATCCTCGGGCAGATCAACCTCGCCATGGGCGAGTTGACGATGATCGGCGCCATGCTGACCGCCATGGGGGCGGCGGCGCTGGGCATGGCTGGGCTGGGCGGGATGCCGTTGGCGGTGTTGGGCGTTTTCGCCACGGTGATGGCCTTCACCGCCGTCCAGGGCTGGACCATGGACCGGCTGGTGTTCCGCCGCCTGCGCCGCGCCCACAACCACACGCCGCTGATCGCCGCCGTCGGCCTGTCCATCGCCTATCAGGAGGGGATGCGGCTTCTGCACGGTGCCCGCGACTGGTGGCCCGCCCAGTTCCTGGCCAACCGGCACGAGCTGCTCAGCGACGGCGCCTTCACCGTCACCGCCCTGACCTCGCAGGCGGTCATCCTGCTGATGACCGGGGGGCTCTACGCCCTGCTGTGGGCGATCATGCAGCGCACCGCCTACGGCCGCGCCCACCGCGCCTGCGCCGACGATGTGGGGGCGGCGGAGCTGGTCGGGGTGGACGTGGACCGCACCGTCGCCACCACCTTCGCGGTGGGCGGCGCACTGGCGGCGGCGGCGGGGGCGGTGATCGCGCTCTATTACGGCGGGGTCAATTTCTACACGGGCTATCTGATCGGCTTCAAGGCGCTGGCCGCCGCGGTGGTCGGCGGCATCGGGTCGGTCCCCGGCGCCATGCTGGGCGGCGCCCTGCTGGGGCTGGTCGAGACCTTCTGGTCGGCCTATTTCGCCATCGCCTACAAGGACATCGTGGCCTTTGGCCTGCTCACCCTCTTCCTGATCTACCGCCCGGACGGGCTGATGGGCCGAAGCCGTGGGCGGGGGGATTGAAGCCCCCACACCGCAAGCCGGTCAGCACAGGACCGCCCCCATGGCGGCGGCGATGGTGTCCAGGTCGCGGTCGGTCACCGTGAACAGCCCGAAGCGGAACGGATAGCCCCAGTTCCGCACCCCGGCGGAGAAGTCCAGCCGGTCGAGCAGGGGCTGGATCGGCGTCTCCCGCCCGTCCAGCCACCGCACGTCGCGGCGGAAGGGAACGAAGCCCCCGCCCATGTCGAACGGGTAAGGCGTGCCGTCCCGCACGATCCCCACGGCGGTGAAGGACTGCAGGCGGTCCTTCCCCTGGAAGCGCTCGGTCGGCGAGTAGTAGGCGACGCGGTCCCCCGGGCGGATGCGACGCAGCGGCGCCGCCTTGCCGTGGCAGACCTGCATGAAGCCCTCCGCCCGCCCCCGCCGGACATGCTCGGCGGAGGCGACGGCGATCCAGCTGCGGCTGGCGGTGGTCCGATCCATGGCGGACCTCACGCTTCGGTCGGGGCGAAGACGCGCAGGCGGTGCCCGTCCGGGTCCAGCGCGACGAAGGTGTGGCCGAAATCCATGGCGGTCGGCGGCTGGGCGATGGTCAGGCCGCGCCGCACCCAGTCGTCGTGAAGGGCTTGCACCGCCTCGGCACCGGCCACCCGGAAGCCGATCTCGCCGCTGCCGCCGAGCGGCCCGACGGAAGCCGCCGGCTCCACTGTGTGGCGCGACCACAGCCCCAGCATGACGCCGGAGTCCAGGGCGAACATGGCGAAGGTGGGCGACGCCTCGACCGGCGGCTTACCGGTCAGGTCGGCGTAGAAGGCGGCGCTGGCGGTCGGGCTGTCCACATAGAGGAGGATGGTGTTGGCGCTGAACATGGGCTGCTTCCTCGCTGGTCTCCGGTGCGGGCGATCCCGTCCGGTGAAGACCAAGCTAAGGCACCACACTGACAGTTTCTGTCAGCAGTCGTGCGCGGACGCGCTCACCGCGCCGGGATGCCCTCGGCCTCGCGCCATTCCTTCAGCAGCGCCTGCCGCCGCCGCGGGTAGCGGGCCTCCAGCGCCGTCACGGAGACGATGCGGTCGGCGCGGAAATGGCGGATCGCCCCGCGCAGCTCGCACCACGCGACCAGGACGCGCAGCCGGTCGAAGAAGCCGAGCGCGAAGGGCCAGACGACGCGCTCGCTGGCAGCCCCGTCGCGGTCGCGGTAGGCGATGGACAGCTTGCGCTCCCCGCGGATGGCCCGCCGGACGACGGCGAGGTCGACGCCGTCCCCGATGATCGGCTCCCCCGGCCCGACGAGCAGCGCCGAGGCGTCCATGCGGTCGCGGAGGTCCGGCGGCAGCACCGCCGCGATCTTGGCGAGCGCGTTCTGCGCCGCCGCCCCCAGCGCGCCGTCCGCCCGGTCGGCCACCCAGCGGATGCCCAGCGCGAGCGCCTCGATCTCCTCCTCCGCGAACATCAGCGGCGGCAGCAGGAAACCGGGTTGGAGGAGATAGCCGACGCCCGGCTCGCCGTCGATGCGGGCGCCCTGCGCCTGGAGGGTGGCGATGTCGCGGTAGATCGTGCGCAGGCTGACGCCGAGTTCGTCGGCGAGGACATGCCCGCTGACCGGCCGGCGATGGCGCCGCAGGCACTGGATCAGGTCGATGAGGCGTTCGGCGCGCGACAGCGGAGGATGCCCCTAAAAACGACGAAGCGGGGACGGCTGAAAGGCCATCCCCGCTCCGGGCGTACCAGCGGACCGCGAGCGCTTAGAGGCTGCGCACGTCGGTCAGATGCCCGGTCACCGCCGCCGCGGCGGCCATGGCCGGGCTGAGCAAGTGGGTGCGCCCGCCGCGGCCCTGGCGGCCCTCGAAGTTGCGGTTGGAGGTCGAGGCGCTGCGCTCGCCCGGCGACAGGCGGTCGGCGTTCATGGCGAGGCACATGGAACAGCCCGGCTCACGCCACTCGAAACCGGCTTCGGTGAAGATCTTGTCCAGACCCTCTTCCTCCGCCTGCTCCTTGACGAGGCCCGAGCCCGGAACGACCAGGGCGCGCACGCCCTCGGCGACCTTGCGGCCCTGGGCGATCACCGCGGCGGCGCGCAGATCCTCGATGCGACCGTTGGTGCAGGAGCCGATGAAGACGGTGTCCACCTTCACGTCGGTCAGCTTCTGGCCGGGCTCCAGCCCCATGTAGGCCAGCGAGCGCTCGACGGCGGCGCGCTTGCCGGCGTCGGCCACGTCGGCCGGGTTCGGCACGGTCGCGGTGATCGGCAGCACGTCCTCCGGGCTGGTGCCCCAGGTGACCTGCGGAACGATGTCGGCGGCGTTCAGAACGACGGTGGTGTCGTAGACCGCGCCCTCGTCTGACGGCAGGGTCTTCCAGTACTCCACCGCCTGTTCCCAGGCGCCGGCCTTCGGGGCCAGGGCGCGGCCCATCACATACGCAAAGGTCTTCTCGTCCGGGGCGATCAGGCCGGCGCGGGCGCCGCCCTCGATGGCCATGTTGCAGACGGTCATGCGGCCTTCCATCGACAGGCCGCGGATGGCGTCGCCGGCGAACTCGATGACGTGGCCGGTGCCGCCGGCGGTGCCGATCCGGCCGATGATCGCCAGCACGATGTCCTTGGCGGTCACCCCGGCCGGCAGCTCGCCGTCGACGCGGACCAGCATGTTCTTGGCCGGCTTCTGCAGCAGGGTCTGGGTGGCCAGCACATGCTCCACCTCCGACGTGCCGATGCCGAAGGCCAAGGCGCCAAAGGCACCATGAGTCGCCGTGTGGCTGTCGCCGCAGACGATGGTGGCGCCGGGCAGCGTGAAGCCCTGCTCCGGACCGACGATGTGCACGATGCCCTGGCGGACGTCGTCCATCGGGAAGTAGCGGACGCCGAAGTCGCGCGCGTTCTTGTCCAGCGTCTCGACCTGGATGCGGCTCTCCTCCTCGGTGATGCCCTTGGAGCGGTCGGTGGTCGGGACGTTGTGGTCGGGAACGGCGAGGGTCGCTTCCGGACGGCGCACCGGACGGCCGGCAAGCCGCAGCCCCTCGAACGCCTGCGGGCTGGTCACTTCATGGACCAGATGGCGGTCGATGTAGAGGATGCAGGTGCCGTCGTCCTGACGGTGGACGACGTGGCTGTCCCAAATCTTGTCGAACAGGGTGCGCGGCTTGGACATAGCAACTCTCTCTCGCGGCAATTCTCTCTCGCAAACCACAGACCGGACGAACGAAGCGTGCGGTAAGAGGGCCGCACAATAGCCGTCTCTTTCAACCAGGACAAGGCCGAGCCTGTGGAAAACACCCCTCATCCCGCAGCGAAAAATCGCCGCTCCCCCGCGCCGCCCATCGGCTGGCGGGGAAGGCGCTCCTTATGGTAGCGTCCGCCCACCGAACTCCATTGCCCCATTCGATGAAGGGTCATCCCGTGACGGACCCCACTGTCCGCTGTGAACGCTGCGAACGGCCTTATCCCGCCGAGCTTCCCGGCTGCCCGAACTGCCGGCGCATCCGCCAGACCAACATCGCCATCGCCACCACCATGATCCTTCTGGTGCTGTTCGCCATCGGCGGCTGGTTCGGCATCCAGGTCTTCACCGGCTTCTCCACCAGCGGCGCGCCGTAACGCCGGCCCTCCCGCGGGGCTGCCGCACCGGGAACGCAGACCTCCCGCCCCCACCCGCGCCGTAGGATGCGGCAAAATTCGGGGCGGGAGGACTTATGGCGGATCAGGCCATGCCACGCACCACGGCCGGCCAGGGACCCGTGGGCGGTCCGGGCGCCGTGGTCTACGCGCAGCTTGCGGGAATTGTGCTGTTCTGGGGCGCCAACTGGCCCCTGATGAAGCTGGCGCTGTCCGACATCGGGCCGCTGACCTTCTGTCTTCTGCGCTTCACGGGGGCGGCGGCGGTGCTGGCCCTGCTGTCGCGGGTGCTGCGCTTCCCCCTTCTCCCGCAGCGCGGCGAACGCTGGCCGCTCGCCCTGGTCGGGCTGCTGCAGATCGCCGGCATGCTGGACCTCAGCTCCATCGGCCTGCGGGTGGTGCCGCCGGGACGGGCCGCGGTGCTGGCCTACACCATGCAGATGTGGGCGCTGCCGCTGGGCGTGCTGCTGGCCGGGGAGCGCTTCACGCGAGGGCGGGTGATCGGCGCGCTGCTCACCTTCGCGGGCGTTCTCATCTTCTTCAACCCGGCGCTGGTCGATTGGAGCGACCCGGCGGTGCTGCTGGGCAACGGGCTGCTGCTGGCCTGCGCGCTGAGCTGGGCGCTCGGCGCCACCCTCTACCGCCGCCGGCGCGGCGGCTGGCGCACACCCTTCTGGACTCAGACCTTCTGGCAGATCGCCGCCAGCGCCGTGGCGACCGCGCCGCTGGCCCTGGCGGCGGAGCACGCCCGGCCGATCCACTGGACACCCGCGCTGGGGACCGTCCTGGCCTTCAACTGGGTGATCGCGACGGGGCTGTGCTTCTGGTGGTGGGCGAAGTCGCTGACCGCCATGCCGGCGGCCCAGGCCGGGCAGATCATCTGCCTCGTCCCCATCACCGCCCTTTTGCTGAGCGCGGTCTTCATGGGTGAGCCGCTGACCGTCGGCGTGCTGGTCGCGGTGGCGCTGATCGGCGCGGGCATCCTGGTGACGGTGCGCGCGCGGTAGAAGAGTTGCTCGGGTAGTGGTCGACGTGGGCCCCCACCCAACCCTCCCCCGCTTCGCAGGGGAGGGCTTTTCTTCTCCCCCTGCGAAAGCGGGGGGAGGTCGGGAGGGGGGCATCGGCGCAACCACGTCCCCGCCATCACCGCCCCAACGCCAAACACCCGCCCGGATCGCTCCGGGCGGGTGCTGGTTCAGGCGTACCGAACGAAAGGGCGCCGGATTACTCCGCGGCGGCCTTCGTGTTGTTCATGCCGCGGCCGGTCGTGCGCTCGGCGATACGGGCCGACTTGCCGCGGCGGTCGCGCAGATAGTACAGCTTGGCGCGGCGGACGGCGCCCTTGCGGACCAGCTCGATCGACTCCAGACGCGGGGAGTAGAGCGGGAACACGCGCTCCACACCCTCGCCGTAGCTGATCTTGCGGACGGTGAAGGACGAGTTCACGCCGGCGTTCCGGCGGGCGATCACGACGCCCTCGTAAGCCTGGACGCGCTCGCGCGTGCCCTCGACCACTTTCACGTTCACGCGGACGGTGTCGCCCGGCGAGAACACGGGAATGGTCTTGCCGCCGAGGGCCTTCTCGATCTGCTCCTGCTCGAGCTGCTGCAACAGGTTCATGACACTACCCCTTTCCATCGGTGCGCCTCGCGGCGGACCGTCACTCTGGTTTCGGGCCGCGCCGGCGACCCCGTTTTCCAATCTGACCCTCGGCCTTCCTGCCCGCCTCGTAGCGGTCCCACAGATCCGGTCGCCGGGCCTGCGTGATCCGCTCCGCCTCGGCGAGCCGCCAGGCGCGAACCTTCTCGTGGTGGCCGGACAACAGGATGTCCGGAACCGACCGTTCCACACCCTGCCCGTCGGTCCAGACCGCGGGCCGGGTGTAGTGGGGGTATTCGAGCAACCCCCGTTCGAAACTTTCCTCGCCCGCCGTCTCCACATTGCCCATGACACCGGGGAGCAAGCGCACCACGGCGTCGATCAGGCACAGGGCGGCGGTCTCGCCGCCGGACAGCACGAAATCCCCGAGGCTGACCTCCTCAAGGCCGTGTGCGTCCAGCACCCGCTCATCCACCCCTTCGTACCGGCCGCAGAGCAAGGTGACCACCGGGGTGGCCGCCAGCTCCTTGACCAGCTCCTGGTCGAGCACCCGTCCGCGAGGCGACAGGTAGATCGCCCGTCCGCGTCCAGGAATGCCCGGAGGACCCGCCGTCGCGGTCAGAGCCGCGTCCAGCACGTCGGGCCGCATGACCATGCCGGCCCCTCCGCCGAAGGGGGTGTCGTCGACGGAGCGGTGTTTATCGCGCGCGAACGAGCGAATGTCCACTGATTCCAACGCCCAGACTCCATTTTCCAGCGCCTTTCCCGCGAGGCTGAGCCCCAGCGGACCCGGAAACATCTCCGGGAACAGCGTCAGAACCTTGGCCGTCCAGACAAGGGAACCGGAAGCGCCGTGATTCACGGGCGGGTTCCCTTGTTTTCAACGTCGTCTTCAGCGGCATCCGCGCCCTCCGGCGCGTCCTCTCCGTCCTTTTCCGCCTCGCCTTCGCGCGCTTCGATGACGGCGGGAAGATCGACCACGACGCGGCCTCCCTTCACATCGACCACCGGAACGCAGGCGCGGGTGAAGGGCAGCATCTCCAGCGGCCCCGATTCGGTGCGGATCTCCAGCACGTCACCGGCTCCGAAGTCGTACAGCGCCTTCACCGTGCCCCAGACGGTGCCGTCGGCGAGTTCCGCACGCAGCCCGATCAGGTCGGCGTGGTAGAACTCGTCCTCGTCCTCCGTCTCGGGCAGGGCGGAACGGTCCACATAAAGCCGGACACCGGTCAGCTCCTGCGCCTGTTCGCGCGTGGCGATGCCATCGACGCGGACCAGGAACAGATCCTTCATGGTGCCCTGGAGCGTCAGCGCGAAGCGCCGGGCGCCCCGCTCGTCCGAGAGGGGGCCGTAGGACGCCACGGCCGCCGCGTCCTCGGTGAAGCTTTTCACCTTCACGAGGCCGCGGACGCCGTGCGCCCCGGCGAATTGGCCGACGCAGACTTTTGTGGACATGGCTTGAGCGTGTGCGTTGCGGGGCGTCCCTGCCCCCTCCCTACCCCTCCCCCGCCTTCGGCGAGGGAGGGAATCTCAGCCCTCCACCGCCAAAGGCGGGGGAGGGAGGGACCCGCAAAGCGGGAGGGAGGGGGCCGACGCCGATCCTTATCAGCCCTCGGCGGCGGCCTTGGCGGCGGCCTCGGCCTTCAGACGCTCCTGCGCCTTGGCCTTCGGGGCGGACTTCTTCGGGGTCTCGCGGATTTCCGGCTTGGCGATCAGGCCGGCGTTCGCCAGGAACAGGGCGACGCGGTCCGTCGGCTGGCCGCCGACCGACAGCCAATGCTTGGCGCGCTCGGCGTCCAGGACGATGCGCTGCTCGTGCTCGCGCGGCAGCATCGGGTTGTAGGTGCCGATCTTCTCGATGAAGCGGCCGTCGCGCGGGCTGCGGGCGTCGGCAACGACGATCGAGTAGAACGGGCGCTTCTTGGCGCCGCCACGGGCGAGACGGATCTTCAGGGACATGGGAGAGTCGCTTCCTTGGTGTAGTCGCTTGATAGGCGGTTGAAGGTGATCGCGCTCATCGCGCGTTGCGGTCGCCGGGGATCAGGTCGGTCCCCGGAAATTCTTCGGCAGGAGGCTCTGCAGCCCGTGGCGCATCAGCCCCTTCTGCCCCAGCTTCTGCACCTGCTTCATCATGCCGCGCATGGTGTCGTACTGCTTGAGCAGCTTGTTCACCTCCTGCACGCTGGTGCCGGAGCCGGCGGCGATGCGCTTGCGGCGCGACGCCTTGATGAGCTCGGGGTGCTTGCGCTCCTTCTTCGTCATCGAGGAGATGATCGCCTCCTGGCGCTTGATCATCCCGTCGTCGATGTTCGCGTCCTTGAGCTGGTTCTTGATCTTGCCGATGCCCGGCAGCATGCCCATCAGGCCGGACATGCCGCCCATCTTGCGCAGCTGCTTGAGCTGGGAGGCCATGTCGTCGAGGTCGAAGCCCTGGCCCTTCTCCATCTTGCGGGCGAGCTTCTCGGCCTCTTCCTTGTCGATGCTCTCGGCGGCCTTCTCGACCAGCGACACGACGTCGCCCATGCCGAGGATGCGGCCGGCGATGCGGTCGGGGTGGAAGGCCTCCAGGGCGTCGATCTTCTCGCCCATGCCCAGCAGCTTGATCGGCTTGCCGGTGATCTGGCGCATCGACAGGGCGGCACCGCCGCGGGCGTCGCCGTCCACGCGGGTCAGCAGGATGCCGGTGATGCCGACCTTGTCGTTGAAGTTGGTGGCGACCGTCACCGCGTCCTGGCCGGTCATGGCGTCGGCGACCAGCAGCGTCTCCGCCGGCTTGGTCGCGTCGCGCACGGCCGCGACCTCGGCCATCAACTCCTCGTCGATGGACAGGCGGCCGGCGGTGTCGAGCATGACCACGTCGTAGCCTTCGCGGCGGCCGGTCTCGATGGCGCGGCGCGCGATGGCGACGGGATCCTGGCCGGGAACGATCGGCAGCGTGGCGACGCCGGTCTGCTCGCCCAGGACCTTCAGCTGCTCCTGCGCCGCCGGGCGGCGCACGTCCAGCGAGGCCATCAGGACCTTCTTGCGGTCCCGGTTCTTCAGGCGCAGCGCGATCTTGGCGGTGCTGGTGGTCTTGCCCGAACCCTGCAGGCCGACCATCAGGATCGGCACCGGGGCGGCGGCGTTGAGGTTGATCTCCTCGCCCTGCCCCAGCATCTCCACGAGGTTGTCGTGGACGATCTTGATGACCTGCTGGCCGGGGGTGATCGAGCGCAGGACCTCCTGGCCGATCGCCCGCTCCTTGACCTGGTTGACGAACTGCTTGACCACCGGCAGGGCGACGTCGGCCTCCAGCAGCGCCACGCGCACCTCGCGCAGCGCGGCGTTGACGTCCTCCTCGCTCAGCGCGCCGCGGCGGCGCAGCTTGTCGAAGATGTCGCCCAGGCGTCCGGTCAGGCCATCGAACATGGGTCAGCGGTCCTCAGTTTCGGTCTCCATCCGCTCGAACGCGATCGGCTCAAGCACAAACGAGCCAGTGCGCGAAACTCGCGGACTGGCGGAGGTCCCCGGCACACAGGCCGATGGTACCCGGTCGATGGCTCGACGGATGCAGGTCGGCGGACCATACGCATCGCCGGGGGTGGAGTCAACCATCCAGAGCCGGCGCATCGCGCGGGAGCCTCTTGCGCAACGGCGCGCAAAAGGTCACTATTTCCATACACAACAAAGGGCTTTGCGGCCCCGGGGCAGCGCCCGCGATAGAACGCATTCGAGGCGCACTTGAATAAAGCGTTACCGATCGTTAACTTTTTCTTCGCGGCTCCCCTTTAAAGTGTGCCGCGACTCCAACCCGGGATTTCCCTGATGCCCCCCGCGCAAGGCTTCGGAACGAACACGCCGCGCACGAAGCTGACGCAGAGTCAGCTGAACACGATCCTGCTCCGCCATCAGGCTTTCCGGAAAAGCCAGCCGGGCGGTGTGCGCGCGAACCTGAAGATGCGCGACCTGTCGCATCTGGACCTGTCCGGCATCGACCTGTCCGACGCCGACCTGTCCGGGGCGAAGCTGTTCAGCGCGCGGCTGACCCGGGCCAACCTGACCAACGCGAACCTCTACGCCGCCGACCTGCGGCTGGCCAACCTGGAGAAGGCCGACCTGCGCCGCGCCGACCTGCGCGGCGCCTGCCTGCGCGGCGCCGTGCTGTCGGAAGCCATGCTGGTGGAGGTGGACCTGCGCGACGGCACGCTGCTGCACTACACCCCCTCGGGGGAGATGATGGCGCACAATTTCGAGGATTCCGTCCTGACGTCGGAGCTGACGGCGGCGGTCATCCGCGGCGCCGACCTGTCGCGGGCCAAGGTGGCGAACGCCTTCGTGATGCAGACCGACCTGACCGACGCGATCCTGCGCGGCACCAAGTTCATGCGCGCGAACCTGACGAACTCCAACCTGACGGGCTGTGACCTGACCGACGCCGATCTGTCGGAGGCCAACCTGTCCGGCGCCCGGCTGTCCGGCGCGGTGATGACCAACTGCGCCATCGGGCGCGCCAATTTCACCAACGCCAACCTGATCGGCGCCATCCTCGACGCGGCCCAGCTCCGCTCGCCCAACCTGTCGGCCGCGGTGATGGCGAAGGTTCTGGAGAATCCGGACGACGACCTGCGCAACATCCTGACCCTGCACCTCTCCTGGATCGACAGCGGCGGCAAGGACGGCAAGCGCGCCGACCTCTCCTCGCTCGACCTGTCGGGGCGCAATCTCGACGGCATCAACCTGTCGGCCGGCATCCTGCAATGCATCACGCTGCGCGGGGCCTCGATGATGGGGACCTCGCTGGCCATCGCCGACCTGTCGCTGTCGGACCTGCGCAAGGTGAACTTCACCAAGGCCGATCTGCGCGGCGTCAATTTCGAGCGGGCGACCCTGACCGGCGCCAACCTGACCGAGGCCCAGCTCGGCCCCGTTCACATCCAGGGGTCGAGCAGCCACGTCTGGCGGGCCAACCTGCAGCGCGCCCGCCTGGGCATGGCCGTCCTGAAGGACGCCGACCTGCGCAAGGTGAACCTGTCCGGGGCCAACCTCGCCGGGGCGGACCTGCGCGGCGCCAACCTGAGCGAAGCCGACCTGACCGGCACCGACCTGACCGGCGCGGACCTCGACGGCACGGTGCTGGACGGCACCAGCCTGACCGAGGCCATCGGGATCGAGGAGATGACCGGGACCTGATCCGTTCGCGGATTTAGGGCCGCCGCCCTCAGGAACGCCGAGTCCAGGGGCCGGAGCGGTAGGCGGTTCGGACATGGTTGATCAACAGATTGCGCGCGTCGATCAGCTGGGCCATGCGGTCGCGGCAGGCGACCACCCCGGTGTCCGGGTGATAGACCGGGGCCAGCTCGCGGAAGCGCTTCACCACCCGGTCCTCGTCGAAGCACCACTCGTTGACGAAGCCGAACATCTGCGCGGCGTCGCGCACCTGGGTCAGCTTGCCGTCGAGCGGGCGGAAGGACACCCGCTCCAGCGCGTGGGCCAGCGCCTTGTTGCGGTAGGTCAGGGTCTCCACCGCCCCCTCCAGCCGCCCCGCCTCCTCGGCGGGCATCAACCGGCAACCCGGTTCGGCCAGCGCCAGCGCCGCCGCCAGAGCCCGGCGGATCGCCGCGTCGCCGTGGCCGGGCGGCAGCCGCAACTCCAGCACCGCCCGCTCCGCGCCATCGTCCGGGGTGCCGGGATCGGGCGTCCGCTCGGGCGCCAGCAGCAGCGCCGCGGCGGCGAGCGCGGACAGGTCGGTGCCACGCCGGACGGCCAGACGCACCGCCGCCTCCGCGAAAGCGGGGGCGCAGGGAACCCGGTAGGGGATGGCGGGCGGAACGCCGACGCTCCTGGCCGACGGGAAGAACCCGGCGTCCGCTTCGGTCAGCGCGGCGAAGGGATAGCCATCCGGAGCGGTCATAAGGGACACCGACGCGTCGTGCGTGTGGCGCGACTCTAGCGCAATCTCCGGATTCCGCGCAACGGCCCACCCCGTCTCAGGAGGTGTAACGCGGACCGCGTCATCCCCCGCCTGTCCGCGCTAGCACCGCCGCGCTCACCCGGCCGGTCAGCGGTGCATCAGCGCCGGCTTGGCGGGCAGTTTCTGCAGCATGTCCTCGATGTAGGCCTCGTCGCTCTTGCCCGACATGGCGGCGAAGCCCTTCAGCATCTGGCTGCCGAAGCTGAAGACGCCGGTCAGGTCGATCTTCCAGGCACCGGCCTCGCGCACGAAGTCGGCGGGCACCAGGGCCGGGCGGTTGTCGACCATCAGGATGGCCGAGGCGCGGTCGCCGCGCACCCGCACCGGGCCGAGCCCGCTGCTGCCGATGACGTTGGGGCCGAGCCAGCCGTTCTTCATGCCGTGATCGGCCAGTTCGCCCAGCGACATGCGGCGCAGGTCGGCCGGGCTGACGTAGCGGCGCAGGCCCATGGCGGCGAACTTCTCCGCCGGCTCCAGCTTGGCGAGGCCGGCGTCGTTGCCGCTGCGGGCGACGCCGCGCACCTGCTCCAGCTTGTCGACCGAGGCGCGGGAGAGCAGCGGGACGACCGCCGCGCCGCGCTTCTGCGCCAGGGCGGAGCGGGCGCTTTCGAAGACCGCCGCGACCTCCCGCTCCTCCGGGGCGGCGGGCGGCGGGGCGGCGGCAGCGGGAAGGGAGAAAACGGGAAGGGAAAGACCGAGGAACAACAGCAGCAGGGCCAGGGCGCGCATGAACGGTTCCGTGTGGTGGCGCGGCGTCAGGCCTTCTCCTCGACTCCGAAGAAGGCGAGCTGCCAGCGCATCTCGTCGTCGGACATCGGGTAAAGGATGCCTTCCCTTGCCATAAGCGCGGTTTTTGGCGGAATCTGGGCGATGCGCAATTGGATCTGCCGGGCGAAGCGCATCGACAGGCCGCAGCGCCACACCAGCGAGGTGACGGCGCGCGGGGCGTGGGTGCCGATGATGCGGTCGATGATCGGCATCGGAAGCTGCGCCAACTCGCCCAACCCGGCCAGGACGAAGGCGCGGTCGCCCTCCGCCAGAGCGCCCTCCAGCAGCTTCTCCGTCAGCTTGCCTTCCTTATTCAGCCGGGCCGCCTTGTCGGACGGGCGTTCGGCCGCCTTGTCCTTGTCGCCCGGCGCGTGGCCAAGCTCCTCCTCCCCGAAATCGACGAGGCCGCGGGCGACACCGGCTCCGGCGCCATTGCCCCCGGCTCCGCGGTTGACGCGCGCCCGCACGCCCTCGGCCAGGGCGTGGGCGGCGGCGGGGTCGAGGTCGGTGCGCTCCCGCAGGACCTTCAGCAGGTTGTCGGCGACGAAGCTCGCCAGACGCGCCACCGCGCGGGCCGGCAGGCGCGGCCGACGCACCAGCGGGGCGTGCCAGGGCTCGTGCTGCGGCGCCTGGTCGAGGATGCGGTCCAGCGTCTCCTCGCGGATCTGGGCCGAGGGGTTGGCGAGCAGGGCGGTCATCGCCGCCTCGTCGTCGGACCGCGCGATGGCGTCGGCGACGGAGGCCGAGATCTGCTTGCGCCCGGCGATCGCCGACAACGCGCCGGCCACCGGCCCGCGCATGATGATGTCGGCCAGATCCTCGTCGGTCAGGATGGGCGAGAATTGCAGGACCGGGGCGCAGACCGACAGTTCCACGTCGCGGGCCAGCGTGTTGATGACGCCGTGCGGCGCGCCGGGCAGTTCCTTCAGCGCCTCCGACAGGATGCCGCGCACCTCCGTCGCCTGGTCGCGGGCCAGCGCCTCCAGGCATTCCAGCGTCAGCCGCTCGATCTGCGACGCCTGGTCGGCGGACAGGTCGGGCAGCAGCCGGGCGACCTTCTGGGCCAGGGCGCCGCGCACCGCGACCTCCCGGTCCTTGGCGAGCATCAGGTCGGCCTGCCGCGGCGTGCCGGCGTTGGTGGCGATGGCCTGACGGACCTCCGCCGCGGTGTCGGCGGCCAGGAAGTAGAGCAGCTCCGGCCGGGTCTGGGGCGATGCGGCGACGCGGCGGCGCACCGCCGGGTCGGCGCTGCGCGCCATCTCCTTGGCGGCCTCGTAGTCGGCGGGATCGAGAATCTGGGGATCGCCGCAGGCGCTCATCGGGACGCCTCCGCCACGGCGCCGGCCTCCACGGGGAGCGGGGCGACGGCGTAATGGCCCTTGCCGCGCTTCTTGGCGTCGTACATCGCCGAGTCGGCGCGGTCGGTCAGCTCCTGCAGCGTCTCGCGCCCCACCCGGTGGACGGCGATGCCGATGGACAGGCCCAGCGGCTTGTCCGGCGCGGCGGACAGGTGGCGCAGCGCGACCATGCCGGCCAGCAGGCGCTCGGCCACCGCCACCGCCTGCGCCTCGTCGGTGCGGCCCAGCCACAGGACGAACTCGTCGCCGCCCAGCCGCCCCGGCAGGTCGCCGGGCCGCACGCCGTTGGTCAGCAGCCCGCCGATGGCCTTCAGCACGGCGTCGCCCTGCTGGTGGCCATGCAGGTCGTTCACCGCCTTGAAGTTGTCGAGGTCCACGTACAGCAGGGCGGACGGCCCGGTGTCGGGACGGCCGAGCACCTCCTCCAGCCGCTCGAAGAAGGTGCGGCGGTTGAACAGGCCGGTCAGCCCGTCGCGCTCCGACAGGCGGCGCAGCCGCTCCTGATAGGCCAGATGCGCGTGGGCGATGCCGATGTGGTCGGCCACGCCGGACAGCAGCATCCGGTCCTCCTCGTCCCAGGGATCGGAGTCGTCGCCGCGCCAGACCACCACCGCGCCGTTGATGGCCTGACGGTGCTCGGTCCGGGCGGCCAGCAGCCGGTTCGCCCCCAGGGTCAGCTCCTGCGTGTCCTCGCCGGCGGCGACCGCCTCCAGCACCGGCCGCGACAGATCGGACAGCAGCTCCTCCGGCACCTCCGCGGCGAAATCGGCGGCGGGACGCAGGGTGCCCGCCTCCGTCGCGCGGTAGATGCGGCAGCCGTCGGCGCCCAGAGCGCGCGCGGTCTCCACCGCGGCGACGTGCAGCGCCTTCTGGGCGTCGAGCTGGTCGCGCAGCGTGTGGACGATGTGGGCGAGCATCTTCTCGCGGTTGCGCACCCGGGCCAGCTCGGCGGAGCGCAGCACCTGCTCCGTGGTTTCGCGGCAGACGCCGCGCGCGCCCATCCATTCGCCCTGCGGCCCGAACAGCGGCACCGCCGAGACCACGAAGCAGGCGGGCAGCTCGTCCACCCGCTTCAGCCACAGCTCCGCCTGGTCGACGGGGCGGCGGCTGTCGAACGGCAACGGCAGGTCGCCCCACTCGGTCACCGCCAGATCCTTGGGGTTGCGACCAATCAACGCATCGGCGCTGTAGCCCAGCGCGCCCTTGGGTGTGACAAAGACGAATCGCCCGTCGCTGCCCGTTTCCCAGGCAAAATCGCTCGAAACCTCGACCAAATCCTTGTAGCGGCGGCGCGACTCGATCAGCGTCTGGCGGAGTTGCCGTTCCAGCGTGGCGTCGCGTCCCAGCAGCAGGATCTCGCCGTCGGGCAGCGGCGTGGCCGCCCATTCGACGATCATCACGCCGCGCGGCAGTTCCACCGGAAGGGAGCGCAGGCCCGGCGCCACGCTGCAGGTCGCCAGCCAGCCCTGGATGTCCGCGATCCAGCGCCCGCCGGCGGCCAGCAGCTCTTCCGCGGCGGCGTTCGCGGCGGCGACGGCGTGGCTGGAATCGAGCCGGAGCGCCGGACCGGGAAAGGCGGCCAGGAGCGAGGACGTCGGAGCGGTGCCCGGCGGATGGGCCGGAGGAACTTCGGATTGTGGGTCTGCGGACACGGTGTCAACCTGAGACTGCGCGGGCCGGAGTATACCGGAAAAATGCGTTTCCTCCCCGAATCTTTCTTCAGGCGGTCCGGGTACCTGCCATACGCAACCACTCATTGAAGGCCTTCCCGCTTCGCAGCGGAAACGGGCCATGCGGCGAAGCGGCTTGCGGGCGGGCCGGCGAAACCCCATTCTTCAGCCCATGATGGCTTCCCTCCGCGACACCGGGGTCTGGATCTTCGACCTCGACAACACCCTCTATCCCGCCTCCTGCAACCTGTTCGCCCAGGTGGACCGGCGCATCGGCGATTTCATCGCCGGGCATTTCGGCATCACCTACGAGGAGGCGCGCGTCATGCAGAAGCGCTTCTTCCGGGAGCACGGGACGACCCTGCGCGGCCTGATGGTGGAGCACGACGTCGATCCGGTGCCCTTCCTGGACTACGTCCACGACATCGACGTCAGCCCGGTGGCCCCCTGCCCCGGCCTGGCGGGCACGCTGAACCGGCTGCCGGGGCGCAAGATCATCTACACCAACGGCTCCGTCCGCCACGCCGAGAACGTGACCCGGCAGCTCGGCATCGACGGCTGCTTCGAGGCGACCTTCGGCATCGTCGAGGCCGGTTACGTGCCCAAGCCCGACCCGCGCCCCTACGGCATCCTGGTCGATCACTACAACATCGACCCGGCCCGCGCCTGCATGGTGGAGGACATCGCCCGCAACCTCGCCCCCGCCCACGCGCTCGGCATGACGACGGTGTGGGTGCGCAGCGAGGCCGACTGGTCCCGCCCCGACGAGGGCGGAGTCGGCACCGGCAGCCACATCGACCACACCGTGGACGACCTGCCGGCCTGGCTGGAGGAGATCGCCGGCTAGCGGCGGCCGCAAGGCCCCTCGAGCCTCCGTAGGAACCCTTTGAGAACAAGGCAACGTTGACAAGGCGGCGCGGCCCGGCCCATGTTCCGAACCCTCGAACAGACAGCCCAGCGAATGCCGCCATGAGCCACGCCAGCCTCGAATCCGCCGTCAACGCCGCGTGGGAAACCCGCGACACCCTGAACGTCTCGACCAAGGGCGCCGTCCGCGACGCCGTCGAGGAGGCCCTGTCCGGCCTCGACTCCGGCGACCTGCGCGTGGCGCAGAAGACGGACGCCGGCTGGGTCGTGAACCAGTGGCTGAAGAAGGCGGTCCTGCTGTCCTTCCGCCTGAACGCCAACGAGACGATCCCCGGCGCGCCGGGCGGCGCCTCCTGGTACGACAAGGTGCCGCCGAAGTTCGAAGGCTGGTCGGAGGCGCAGTTCCAGGCCGCCGGCTTCCGCGCCGTTCCGGGCGCGGTGGTCCGCCGCTCCGCCTACGTCGCGCCGAACGTCATCCTGATGCCCAGCTTCGTCAACGTCGGCGCCTATGTCGACAGCGGCACCATGGTGGACACCTGGGTCACCGTCGGCTCCTGCGCGCAGATCGGCAAGAACGTCCACCTGTCGGGCGGCGTCGGCATCGGCGGCGTGCTTGAGCCGCTCCAGGCCAACCCGGTCATCATCGAGGACGATTGCTTCGTCGGCGCCCGCTCCGAGGTGGTCGAGGGCGTGATCGTCGAGCGCGGCGCCGTGCTCTCCATGGGCGTCTTCATCAGCGCCTCGACCAAGATCATCGACCGCAACACCGGCGAGGTCTTCGTCGGCCGCGTCCCGGCCTACTCCGTCGTGGTGCCGGGCACCCTGCCGGGCAAGCCGCTGCCCGACGGCACGCCGGGTCCGGGCCTCTATTGCGCGGTGATCGTCAAGCGCGTGGACGAGCAGACCCGCGCCAAGACCTCCATCAACGACCTGCTGCGCGACTGACGCCGGGGAAGACGCCACGATGACCACCGCCGCTCCCTCCTTCGACCCCTGCGATCCCGTCGCGGTGGCGCAGGCCCTGATCCGCTGCCCCAGCGTGACGCCCGACGACGGCGGCGCTCTGGGCGTCCTGGAGGCGGCGCTGGCGCCGCTGGGCTTCGTCTGCCACCGCCTGCGGTTCGAGGAGGAGGGCACGGCGCCGGTGGACAACCTCTACGCCCGTCTGGGCACGGAGGGGCCGAACTTCTGCTTCGCCGGGCACACCGACGTGGTGCCCCCCGGCGAGCTGAAGGGCTGGTCCATCGACCCCTTCGCCGCGGAGATCCACAATGGCCGCCTCTATGGCCGGGGTGCGGTGGACATGAAGGGGGCGATCGCCGCCTTCGTCGCCGCGGCAGCCCGCTTTGTGAAGGAAGGCGGGACGCCGAAGGGCTCCATCAGCCTGCTCATCACCGGGGACGAGGAAGGGGTCGCCATCAACGGCACCCGCAAGGTGCTGGATTGGATGCAGGCCAAGGGTGAAAAACTCGACGCCTGCGTGGTCGGGGAGCCGACCAACCCCAAGGCGCTGGGCGACATGATCAAGATCGGGCGGCGCGGCAGCATGACCGCCTTCCTGACCGTCCACGGCGCGCAGGGCCATGTCGCCTACCCGCATCTGGCCGACAACCCGCTGCCCCGGCTGGCCCGCATGCTGGCGGCCATCACGGCGGAGCCGCTGGACGCCGGCACCCCGCATTTCCAGCCGTCGAACCTGGAGCTGACCACCATCGACGTCGGCAACCCGGCGCACAACGTCATCCCGGCGCAGGGCAAGGCGACGCTGAACATCCGCTTCAACGACCTGCACACCGCCGACACGCTGCTGGCGTGGCTGCGCGAACGGCTCGACGGGGTGGGCGGCTCCTACGAGCTGGACCATTTCGTGTCGGGCGACAGCTTCCTGACCCCGCCCGGCCCGCTGACCGAACTGGTGGCGGACGCCGCGGAGCGCGTCACCGGGCGCCGTCCCGAATATTCGACGACCGGCGGCACGTCGGACGCCCGCTTCATCAAGAATTTCTGCCCGGTGGTCGAGTTCGGCCTCGTCGGGCAGACGATGCACAAGGTGGACGAGCACACCGCGCTGGACGACCTGACCCGCCTGACCGACATTTACGGCGAGGTTTTGCGGAACGTCTTCGACCGGATCGGTTGACGTAAGGCCCCCTTCGCCCGTTCCCACCACCCTCCGGTGACCGCAACATGCCGCTGACCGCCCGGGACGTCGCCTCCTCCGTCTTCGGCGCCTATCGTCTGGCGCGGTTCGACCCCACCGGATTGCAGCATCTCGACCGCAGCCCCGAAGGGGCGTGGAAGTCCTTCTACGCCGCGGTGATCGTCGCTCCGGCCTGGACGCTGCTGCTGGCGATCCGGCTGTGGGGCCAGGTGCCGGACACGCCGCTGTTCCAGCTCGTGGTGGTGGAGGCCATCGCCTACGTCATCAGCTGGACGGCCTTCCCCGTGGTCATGCACGGGGTGAGCGGGCTGCTGGACCGGCAGAACCGCTACATCGACTTCCTGTGCGCCTACAACTGGTCCTCGGTCGTGCAGATGGGCATCTATCTGCCGGTGGTGATCCTGGCCGCAACGGGGATTCTGCCCGGCCCGATCTCTGAAGGGCTGGTGTTCGGCATCATGCTGGCGATGCTGACCTACCAGTGGTTCGTGATGCGCACGGCGCTGGACATCTCCGGCGTCGCCGCGGCGGTCCTGGTGCTGCTCGACCTGTTCCTGTCGGCGCTCATCACCGACTTCGCCGACGGGCTGCTGTAGGGCCGTTGGCGGGGGCGGATGCCCCCCTAACTTGGACCGGGGGCGGATGCCCCCTTGCCCGGACCGTGGGGGCGGATGCCCCTTATTCGGACTTCCCCCCGCCATCCAGCGCCCCGACCCGCTTCTTCAGGTCGGACACGTCCGCGTGCATCCGCTTCAGCCGGGCCAGCCCCTTGTACTGGTCGAAGGCGCGGTCGCGCGGCACCGCCGGATAGCCCATGTAGACGGCCTTGGCCGGGATGTCCGTCCCCACACCGGAATTCGCCGCCACCACCGCGTCGTTGCCGATCTTGACGTGATCCGCCACGCCGACCTTGCCGGCCAGCACCACGCGATCGCCGATGGTCGTGCTGCCGGCGATGCCGACATGGCCGCACAGCATGCAGTTGGTGCCGATCTGCACGTTGTGGCCAATCTGCACGAGGTTGTCGATCTTGGTGCCGGAGCCGATGCGGGTCGCCGTGATGGTGCCGCGGTCGATGGTGGCGTTCGCCCCGACCTCCACATCGTCGCCCAGGATCACCGTGCCGATGGAGTTCACCCGGTGGATCAGCACGTTGGTGCCGACCACCTTGCCCGTCGCCTTGGCCGATTCGACGCTGCCCGGCTCGGGCGTCACGAAGCTGAAGCCGTCGTTGCCGACCGCGGCGTTGGGGTGGATGATGCAGCGCTCGCCCATCACCACCCGCTCGCCGATGCGGGCGCCGGGGTGCAGCAGGCTGTCCTTGCCGATCAGCGCGTCGGCTCCGACCGTGGCGTGCGGCATGACGATCACGCCCTCGCCCAGCACCGCCCTCGGCCCGACATAGGCGAAGGGACCGACCGACACGCCCGCCCCCAGGATGGCCTCCGGCGCCACGAAGGCGGCGGGGTGGACCCCCGGCTCGGCGTGGACCGGCTTCTCGAAGACGGTGGTCAGGCCGGCCATGGCGAAGCGCGGGCGCTTCACGACGATCCAGCCCTTCAGGTTGGCCGGCGCCTCCGCGCCTTCCGCGATCACGGCGGCGACGGCCCGGCCGTTGGCCAGCAGCTCCGTCAGGCCCTTTTCCATGGCGAGCGCCAGATCCTCCGGCCCCTCGGCCTCCGATGGATGGACGGCGCGGGCGATGGGAAGGGTGCCGTCGCCCTCCAGCGCCGCGCCCAGGGCGGCGGCGATCTCGGCGAGGGTGACCGGGGCGGCGGGGGAAACGGGAGTCATGGCGGCGCTCTGGCTGTCGGTCCGAAGAGGCCGGGACGCTACCACGGCGGGCCGGTGCTGGCGAGGCCCGGCGCTTTTTGTCATGCGCGGGCTTCGCTCATTCCCCGGTCTGCAGCAGCGCCCCGCGCACCCGCGCCTGATGGAAGGAATAGAGGAAGGCTGCCGTGCACAGCCCCATGAACAGGGCGTTCAGCCCGACCGCCCAGGCCAGATGGTCCCAGCGCATCGTGCCGTCGAACAGGATGGCGCGCATCCCCTCGAAGACGTGGGCCGACGGCAGCGACAGGGCCACCCATTGCAGCCAGCCCGGCAGGACGCTGACCGGGTAGTAGACGGCGCTGACCGGGGCGAGCATGAAGACGACGATCCAGGCCAGCCCTTCCGCCCCCATGCCGTAGCGCAGGATCAGCGCCACGATGACCAGCCCCAGCGACCAGCCGAAGACGATCAGGTTGGCGAAGAAGCCGGCCAGCGGCAGCCCGAGGTCGAACAGCGAATAGCCGAACAGCGGGATCGCCAGCAGCGCCGCCGGCACCACGCCGATCACCGTGCGGATCAGGCTCATCCCGAACAGCGCCGCCACCCATTCGCCGGGGCGCAGCGGGCTGACGAAGAGATGGCCGAGGTTGCGCGACCACATCTCCTCCAGGAAGGACACCGACACGCCGAGCTGGCCGCGGAACAGCACGTCCCACAGCAGCACCGCGCTGACCAGCACCCCCGCCCCCTGCGCCACCCAGGCGCTGGAGGAGGCCATGAACTGGTTGATGTAGCCCCACAGGATCATCTGCATGGTCGGCCAGTAGGCCAGCTCCAGGAAGCGCGGCCAGGAGCCGCGCAGCAGGTACCAGTAACGCAGCACCATCGCCCCGACCCGGCGCAGCGAGAAGGCCGGGTTGGCGTGAACCATCGCAGCGGCGTCACTCGGCAGCATCGGCGGCCTCCCGACGGGCGTCTTCCCCATTGGCGCGGTCGCGGGCGATGTCGAGGAACACGTCCTCCAGCGAGGTCCGGCCGTAGCGGGCGAGCAGGCCGGCCGGCGACCCGCGGTCGACGATCCGCCCCTGGCGCATCATCAGCACGTCGTCGCACATCCGCTCCACCTCCAGCATGTTGTGGGAGGCGAGCAGGATGGTGGCCCCGGACTCGTTGCGGTAGCGCTCCAGATAGGTGCGGATCCAGTCCGCCGTGTCGGGGTCGAGCGAGGCGGTCGGCTCGTCCAGCAGCAGAAGCTCCGGCCGGTTGAGCAGCGCCTTGGCCAGCGCCACCCGCGTCTTCTGGCCGGCCGACAGCCCGCCGGAGGGACGCTCCAGGAAGCGGGTCAGCTCCAGATGCTCGGCCAGCTCCTCCACCCGCCGCTTCACCCCCTTCAGGCCGTAGAGATGGCCGTAGACGGTCAGGTTCTCCCGCACCGTCAACCGGTGCGGCAGCTCCACGTAGGGGGAGGAGAAGTTCATGCGGGGCAGCGCCGCGTGGCGGTGGCGCACCATATCCACACCCAGCACCTCCATCGTGCCGGAGGTCGGCAGCAGCAGCCCGAGCAGCATGGAGATGGTCGTCGTCTTGCCGGCGCCGTTGCCGCCGAGAAGCCCGGTGACCGACCCCGCCGCGACGGTGAAGGAGATGCCGTCCACGGCGGTGACCTCGCCGGACCGGGCGGTGCCGTAGCGTTTGGTCAGGGTCTCGACCCGGATGGCGTGCTGTTTTGCGCATTGATCCATAGGCGGAGAATATGGCCGCTTGGCGCGCAAACGCCAGAGTGGCAAAACAGCACCCGAGCCATTCGATGTGACGCCGCGGGAAGAGCGGCCCTGCCGGAAAGCCCGCCCATGACCGTGACCGGTTCCGCCTCCGCCGCCTCGTCCCTCCGCCACGCCATGGCCCACGCCGGCCGTCCGGGCCCCGCCCAGTGGACCAACCTGGACGGGCGAGTCACGCTGCGCACCCTGATCCTGATCCGCTGGATCGCGGTGATCGGGCAGCTCGCCACCGTGGCGACGGTGCAGCTCGTCATGGGCTTCCCGCTGCCGCTGGGGCCGGTGCTGGCGGCCATCGGGGCCTCGGTGCTGCTGAACCTCGTGGCGATGGCCCAGCGCGGCGGGCGGCTGCGGCTGGCCGACCGGGACGCCGCGCTCTATCTCGGCTACGACATGCTGCAGCTCACGCTGCTGCTCTATCTCACCGGTGGCCTCGCCAACCCCTTCGCCATCCTGCTGCTCGCCCCGATGACGGTGGCCGCGGCGATCCTGTCGCGCTACAGCGTGGTTCTGCTGACCGGGCTCAACCTCGTCTGCCTGACCGTGCTGGCGATGTGGCACTTCCCGCTGCCCTGGCCGGAGCCGATGCCCTCGGTCGCCCCGCTCTACGCCTTCGGCATCTGGCTGTCGTTGTCGGTGTCGGCCGGCTTCATCAGCGGCTACGTCTTCCGCGTGGCCGAGGAGGCGCGGCGCTTCGCCAATGCCCTGTCGGCCTCGCAGGTGGCGCTGGCGCGCGAGCAGCGGCTGTCCTCGCTGGGCGCCCTGGCCGCCGCCGCCGCGCACGAGCTGGGCTCGCCGCTCGGCACCATCGCGGTGGTGGCGAAGGAGCTGCTGCACGACATGCCGCCGGACAGCCCCTACACCGAGGACGTCTCCCTGCTGCAAAGCCAGGTGATGCGCTGCCGCGAGATCCTGGCGGAGCTGGCCCGCAAGCCCGAGGCCGACGGCGGCGACCCGTTCGAGCGCCTGCCGTTGACCGCGCTGGTGGAGGCGGCGGGCGCGCCGCACCGGCTGGGCCACATCCAGTTCGCGGTCGAGCGCAGCGACGGCTCCATAGGGGAGGAGCCGATCGTCCGGCGCAGCCCGGAGATCATCCACGGCCTGGGCAACTTCATCCAGAACGCCCACCAGTTCGCCGACGGGCGGGTGACGGTCGCCGCCTCCTGGGACGCGCGGTCGGCCACGGTGGTGGTGATGGACGACGGGCCGGGCTATCCCGCCCATCTGCTGAGCCGGATCGGCGAGCCCTACCTGTCGGCCAGAAGCGAGCGGTCGGGCCACATGGGGCTGGGAATCTTTATTGCACAAACGCTGCTAGAGAAAACGGGTGCCCTTGTAGCCTTTAGCAATAACCGTAGCGGCGGCGCGCGAGTTGTCGTACGTTGGGACCGTGGTGTCTTAGAACCAGAGGACTAGTGGTGGATAGCGCGATGACCACGGACGAGAGTCCAACGGGCGAAACCGCCAAGCTGACGTTCACGGGTGACGTTACCCGCAGCCTCCTCATCGTCGACGACGACGCGCCGTTCCGAACCCGCCTCGCGCGCGCGATGGAAAAGCGCGGTTTCAACGTGGTCGCCGTGGACAGCGTGCAGCTCGGCATCGACGTCGCCCAGGAATCGGCGCCGGCCTTCGCGGTGGTTGATCTGCGGCTGGCCGACGGCAGCGGCCTGGACGTGGTCAAGACCCTGCGCGACGCCCGCCCCGACGCCCGCATCGTCATGCTGACCGGCTACGGCAACATCGCCACGGCGGTGGCCGCGGTGAAGGCCGGCGCGGTGGATTATCTGCCGAAGCCGGCGGACGCCGACGCCGTGGAATCCGCCCTGTTGGCCGACGGCCGCCCGCTGCCCTCGCCGCCGGAAAACCCGATGTCCGCCGACCGCGTGCGGTGGGAGCACATCCAGCGCGTGTTCGAGCAGTGCGACCGCAACGTCTCCGAAACCGCCCGCCGGCTGAAGATGCACCGCCGCACCCTGCAGCGCATCCTGAACAAGCACGCCCCGCGCGGCTGATCCCTCTCCTCCCGACACGAAAGCGCCCCCTCTCCACACCGGTGAGGGGGCGTTGTCGTTTCAAGGCCTGGCCATCCTCACGCCGGCCTCACGCCGGAGCCGGCTGCCGCGCGGCCTCCGGCAGCTTCGGGCGGTGGGCTGCGACGCAGGACAGGACGCTGCCGGTCACGCAGACCAGGGCGGCCAGCTCCATCCCCGTCGGCAGCCGCTGCTCCCACAGGAAGCCGTAGAGCAGAGCGAACAGGGTCTCGAACAGGATCATCTGCCCGACCAGGGTCAGCGGCAGCAGCCGGCTCATCCGGTTCCACAGGGCGTTGCCGACGATCGAGGCGAGGATGGCCAAGCCGGTCACCACGGCGGCGAAGCGCAGCCAGTCCCCGGCGGCGTGGCCGCTCGGGGCGAACAGGAAGGCGGGAACCGCGAGCAGCAGCGCCTGGGCGCCGGTCACCACGCCGGTGAGCAGGCTCCAGTCATGCGCCGAGACGTGGCCGAGCCGGGCGAGCCAGCGGCTGTTGCCCACGGCGTAGACCGTCCAGGAGACGAGCGCGCCGACCGCGCAGAGCAGGCCGGTTAGTTCGGCCATTGGCATCCCCGTCCGGCCATCACCCAACCTGTCCCCCAGCGATTGCCAGCCGATGCACAAGATTCCGGTCGCGCCGAGCAGCAGCGACGGGACAAGCTTCCGGACCGGAACCGCCCCATGATCCCGGCTGCCGATGACGGTGACCGCGACCGGCAGGAAGCCGATCACCAGCGAGGTCATCGCCATCCCGCCCACCTGAACGGCGGAGGCAAGCAGCGCGTAATAAAGGATGTTGCCGAGCAGGCTCAGCCAGGCCAGCGCCCACCACTCGCGCAGACCAAGCCCGGCGCGCAAAGCGCGCCAGCGCGGCGCCACGAGCAGCACGGCGAACAGGCCGTAGGCGAGGTAGCGCCCGGCGGCGAGTTGGAGCGGCGTGAAGGCCGAGGCCAGTTCCGGGGCGAGGAAGACCAGTCCCCACAAGGCCCCCGCGGCAATGCCGCAAGCGATCCCCAACCACGTCGTGCCCATTCTTGCTCCCGACCCTCACTGGTTTCCGGGGCGAAGATGGCATGGGGCGCGGCGCTGGTCTTGTCCCGGGCTACGGACTTTTGTGCCGGGTCTCGCGGCTTTGGCGCCGGTAGGCCGCGGGGGTCAAGCCGCTGGCCCGTCGCATCGCCCGGGTGAAGGCGCTCTGGTCGGCGTAGCCGGCACGGTAGGCGATCTCCGCGATGGACAGGTCCGACCGCGCGAGCCAGTCGCGCGCCCGCTTCAGCCGGACCTCTGCCAGCCACGCGCGCGGGGTGGTGTCCAGTTCGGCGCGGAACAGGGCGTGCAACCGGCTGACGCTGACGCAGGCGCGCTCCGCCATCGTCTCGGCGGTCCACGGCCTGGCGAGGTCGGGCTCGACCGCGGCCAGCAGGGTTCCAAGCCGCGACCGGGGCCGCGCCGGTTCCTCGGCAAGCGCGTCGAGCAGCAAGGGCACCCAGAGGCGCAGGGTGTCCGCCGACACGCCACGGCTGTCCAGCATCAGCCCCATGTAGTCGATCAGCTTGCCGGCCACCGGGGTCAGCGCGACGAAGGGATGGCGGATCAGCCGGTCGCCGGTCGCGGGTTCCAGGAGAGTCGGATCGAGGTCCAGGATGAGCGAGCGGTTTGGCCCCTCGCTTCCCTGGGTGTGCGGGGAGCCGGCTTCGACGAACGCCGCCCGGCACGGCCCGAGACGGCCGCCCTTTCCGGCGATGTCGATCTCCAGGGCGCCGCTCAACGGCAGGACGAGCTGAGCGAAATCGTGCCGGTGGGCGCTGTGCGCCGCGCCGTAGCTGCGGACATCGATGCTGAGGCGCGGCGATGTGGACATCACCCTCCTATAGCCGAAACCCGGCGCGCCGGCCACCCGCCGAAAGGGGACGGTGCGGTCTGCCGCTTGGCGCCCTGCTCCCGGTCCCTCACTTTTTGATGGGGCAGCTCCGCACGCCGAACAGGGTGTAGGCCGGGCAGAAGCCGACCACCGCGGTCAGCAGCGGGACGAGGCCGATCCAGCCCCAGGGGGTCTGCGGGCCGACGAAGACGAGCGCGATCAGGACGAGGCCGACGATGGCGCGCAGCGCGCGGTCGATGGTGCCGACGTTGACGGGCATGGTTGCACCTTATGGACTGGTGTGAGCGGTTGGTGCGCCCATCCAAGCCCCTTTCCGCCCGCCGGTCTGTGACTCCGTCACACCCCGCCCGCGCGCTCCAGCGCCAGCAGCGCGTCGGGATCGCGCACCCCGACGCGGCCGCGCGACAGCTCCACGAGGCCGCGCCGCTCGAACTCCTTCAACTGGCGGCTGACCACCTCGCGCGCCGTGCCCAGCTCGACGGCCAGCGTCTGGTGGGTGGTGTCCAGCCCGCCGCGGGCGTCGCGGTGGTCGACCAGGAAACGGGCCAGCCGCAGGTCGATGCGCCCGAAGGCCACCTCCTCCACCAGCATCATCATGCCGAGCAGCCGCGTGCCGAAGGAGGCGAAGACGACGTCGCGGAACACCGCGGAGCGCGCCAGCAGCTCGTGGAAAGCCCCGGCCCCGAGCGCGACGGCGTCGAGGTCGGTCTCCGCCACCCCCTCGGCGCTGTAGTCGGCGCGCGTCATCAGGCAGGCAGTGGTCAGGATGCAGGTCTCGCCCGCCCCGACGCGGTAGAGGACGATCTCCCGCCCGGTTTCGGCGGTCATCTGCACCCGCACCGTGCCGTCCAGCAGCATGAGAAAATTGTGGCACAGGCTGCCGATGCGGAACAGCACCGTGCCGCGCGGCACCGCCATCCGCGCGCCCTGCACGCGCAGAACAGCGCGCGCGTCGGGCTCCAGCGCGGCCAGCGCCGGAAACGCCCTCACCCAGAATTCATCAATCTTTTCAATATGTTGCGGTAGCATCCCCGGTCCCCTTCGATCGGCGATGACCATTATCGGCGAAGGGGCTTCCCCGGTCCACCCCAAGCCCTCGTCCTGGGCCACTCCACCCATGGCGTCTCCGGGGAGGGTACCCAAAGAGCGTGTCTTCCCCACCATATGCCCTCCGGGCAGCATGAAACGGCCGGACGGTCGATGACGTTCTAGGCACCGTAACGCCCCGAACGGGGTGCCGTTCGGCATGCGAGGAGGACCCGCTTTGGCCACCCAGGACATTCAGGATCAACCCCAGCGGCGGCAGTCGGCACCGGTCCCCGGACCGGTCTCGTTCGACCTGTCGACCGCAGCGGCCAGCGCGGTGCGCCGCACCACGGGCATGCTGCTGCGCCACAAGCTGCTGATCGGGACGGTGATCGTGCTGGGGACGGGCATCGCGGGTCTCGTCGCCCTGCGCATGACGCCGCTCTACACCGCCCAGACCCTGATCATGGTGGAGCACCGCAAGAACCAGGTG
This sequence comes from Azospirillum brasilense, assembly GCF_007827815.1. Lineage (GTDB taxonomy): Bacteria > Pseudomonadota > Alphaproteobacteria > Azospirillales > Azospirillaceae > Azospirillum > Azospirillum brasilense_C. Next base: position 196,515 of record NZ_VITH01000002.1, on the reverse strand, counting down.
ATGAACTACCAGGAGGTCGTCTCCGGCCTCTCGACCGAGCTGGGCGCCCTGCAGAGCGAGGTGGCGATCCTGAAATCCCCCGCCTTCGCGGAAAAGGTGGTGAACAAGCTCGGCCTGATGAACGACCCGGAGTTCAACGCGGCGCTGCGGCCCGAGCAGACCAACTGGTTCTACTACCTGAACCCGCGGAACTGGGTGCCCGACTCCTGGTGGAACAGTGCCCGCGGCGACCGCCCCGAGATCGCGCTGAGCCCGGAGGAGAAGGCGGCCAACGAGCGGACCTCGGTCGTCAACAGCTTCATCGAAAATCTGGCGGTGCGCCCGCAGGGCCGCTCCTACGTCATCGCCGTGGATTTCGACAGCGAGGACCCGCGCAAGGCCTCGCTCATCGCCAACACCATCGGCGAGATGTACCTCGTCGACCAGCTCGACGAAAAGTTCAAGGCGGCCAAGCGCGCCACGGCTTGGCTGGAGGAGCGCATCACCGAGCTGCGCCGCGAGGCCAAGACGACCGGCGAGGCGGCCGAGAAGTACCGCGCCGAAAGCGGCCTGACCAACGCCAACGGCGAAACCACCCTGATCGCCCAGCAGCTGGCCGAGCTGAACACCAGCTACGTGCTCGCCCGCACCAAGCGGCAGGAGGCGGAGTCGAAGCTGCGCGAGGTCTCGACCCTGGCGCAGAGCCCGCGCGGCGTGTCGGCCATCGGCGACGTGCTCGGCTCCCCCCTGATCCAGGCGCTGCGCCAGCAGGAGGTCGAGCTTCAGCGCAAGATCGCCGAGGCCGCCAACAAGTACGGCGCCCGCCACCCGACGCTGACCGCGCTGCAGAGTGAGCTGCGCGACCTGCAGGGCCAGATTCGGGCCGACGTGAACCGCATTGTCCAGAACCTGAGCAACGATGTGGAGGTGGAGCGCGGGCGCGAGGCCGCCCTGAAGGCCAACCTCGACCAGCTCCAGGCCCAGCGCAACCAGCAGCAGGAATCCAACGTGACGCTGCGCACGCTGGAGCGCGACGCCGAGACCTCGCAGACCATGTACGAGGCGATGCTGACGCGCTTCCAGGAGATCGCCGGCCAGACCGAGATCCAGCAGCCCGACGCCCGCATCGTGTCGGAGGCGGCGATCCCCCTGAACCCGTCGCAGCCCAACAAGAAGATGATCGTCCTGCTGGCCCTGGTCGCCTCGGCGACGCTGGGCGTGCTGCTGGCGATGCTGCGCGAGCAGTCGGAGCGCGGCTTCCGCAGCCCGCACCAGTTCGAATCGGCGACCGGCGTGCGCTCGCTCGGCATCGTCCCGGCCATCGGGCGCCGCCGCCGCGGCACGTCGCCCGCCGACTACGCCGTCGACAAGCCGATGTCGGCCTTCGCCGAAGCGATGCAGAACCTGCGCACCACGCTGCTGCTCGCCAACCCGGACGGCCACCAGCGGGTGATCCTGTTCAGCTCCTCCGTCCCCGGCGAGGGCAAGAGTTCCATTGCCGCGGCCTTCGCCCGCATCTGCGCCAACGCCGGGCAGAAGACGATCATCCTGGACTGCGACATGCGCCGCAAGGGGCTGCACCCCATGCTGGGGCTGGAGAACCGCCACGGCCTCTACGAGGTGCTGTCCGGCGAGTGCGCGCCGAACGAGGTGATCCAGACCGACCCGCGCACCGGCCTGCATTTCATCGCGTCGGGCCGCGGCTCCGCCCTGCCGCAGGACATGCTGGGCTCCAGCCGGATGCACCAGCTCATCTCGCGGCTGGCGCTGGAATACGACCGGGTGATCCTGGACAGCCCGCCGGTGCTGGCGGTGTCGGAGGGCAAGCTGCTGGCGGCGCTGGCCGACCAGACGGTCTTCATCGTGCATTGGGGCAAGACCAAGCGGGAGACCGCCATGGCCGGGCTGAAGGAGATCGTCGAGGCGGGCGGCGAGGTCGTCGGCGTCCTGTTCTCCCAGGTCGATATCCGCCGCCACGCCCAATACGAGTTCCCGGACAGCGGGCGCTACCACGGCTACCGCCGCTACTACGCGAACTGACGACGACGCTTGAGAGAAGCGGTCGTGTCGGGCCCCCCTCCCGACCTCCCCCCGCTTTCGCAGGGGGAGGGTTGGGTGGGGGCCCAGCGCCCGCGTTTGCCCACACACCCGAAAAGACCGAATGACCGCCGCCAAATGACTGCCGCCAAATGACTGCCGGACGACGCATCTTCCTGAACATCCGCGCGCTGGGGCTGGCCCGCGTCGCCACGCTGCTGAGCGGGCTGATCACCACGGCCTGGACCGCGCGCGCGCTTGGGCCGGACGGGTTCGGCGTGCTCGGCTTCGGCACCTCCATGCTCGCCTACGCCGCGCTGTTCGTGAATCTCGGCCTGTCCACCTACGCGGTGCGCGAGATCGCCCGCGACCGGGAGAAGGCGACCGATCTTGCCGACCACGTGCTGACCTTGCGGATGCTGCTGGCCGTGCTGGTCGGCGGGCTCTACGCCCTGTTCGTGCTCCAGCTCGACAAGACGGCGCTGGTCAAGGCTGTGCTTCTGGTCCAGGCCATCCAGCTTCTCGGCAACGCGCTGCTGCTCGACTTCGTCTATCAGGCGACGGAGCGGATGAGCGTCATCGCGGTGCGCGAGATCGGCACGTCGCTCGGCAACATGATCGCCGTGCTGGCGCTGGTGCGCGGGCCGGACGATCTGGCCATCGCCGCCGGCATCACCGCCATCTCCTTCGTCATCAACGCCGCCCTGATGCTGGCCCGCTTCAGCCGCGATTTCCGGATGCCGCGGCCGCGGGTGGACCTCGCCAAGTGGCGGGAGATCCTGAGGACCTCCGCCCCGATGGCGGTCAGTGTCTTCGCCTGGGCGCTGTTCTCGCACCTCGACCTGGTGATGCTCGGCTTCATGGCGCCGCAGACGGAGGTCGGCTGGTACGCCGCGGTGACCAAGCTGCTGGTGCTGTCCCTGACCGCCGGCAACATCATCCTCAGCGCCTTCATGCCGCAGCTCGCCGCCGCCTACGGCGACCGCGAGGCGATGCGGGCGCGGATGCGCGACTACGCCGCGACCATCCTGTCCATCGGCGGTCTGATTGCGGCGGGCGGCCTCACCCTGGCGCCGGCCATCCTGGGCACCGTCTTCGGCCCGGCCTACGCGCCGGCCGCCGACACGCTGCGCCTGCTGATGATCGCGGTCGCCATCGTCCACATCAACCTGACCATGGGCAACCCGCTGCTCGTCTGGCACCGGCAGACCGGCTACATGACCGCCATCCTGGTTGGCGGGCTGACCAACGCGGCGCTCAACCTCGTCCTGATCCCGCGGTACGGGATCGAGGGCTCCGCCGCCGCCACCATCGTCGCCGAGCTGACCGCCATGACCGGCCTCGCCTGGCTGCACCGGCGGGCGGTCGGCCAGCTCTATATCGGCATCGCCGCGCGGGCGGCGCTGTGCGCGGTGCTCGCCATGGGTGCCACCATGGGGCTGACCCACGCGCTGCCCGACCTGATGGCCCCCGCGCACCCGCTGCCCGCCCTGCTAATCGGCGGCAGCGTGCTGGTCGCGGTCTACGCGCTGGCGGCGCTGGCGACCGGGCTGGTCCGCCCGTCGCGGCTGCGCCGGCTGATCGTGGCGGCCGCATGATGCGCCCGCCTCATCCCGAATCCCGAAGGACGCCGCCCGGACGCGCCCTTGGCGCCGGTCCGGGGTACCACGAACAAAACAATGCCCGATCAACGGCATAGCCAATTCACGCCACCCCGAACGGCCGGAACAATGCCGCGTTGCAAGACGTTCGGATTGCGCATGGCGCGGGTGGCGGATGGCGGCGCCTTTGGATGCATGCTCCAATCACTAAGCAGGATCGAAAGACTATGCTCCCAAAGTCCTTTCCCGACCGGAACGTCTGCGTGCTCGGTCTCGGCTATGTCGGGCTGACGCTGGGCGTGGCCATGGCGGACGCGGGGTTCCAGGTGCACGGCGTGGAGGTGCGGGACGAGGTGCTGGACAAGCTGGCCCGCGGCGTCCCCCATTTCCATGAGCCGGGCCTCGCCGAGAAGCTGCGGCACGTGATGGAGCGCGGGCGCTTCACCTTCGGCCGCACGCCGGAGAGCGCCCGGGACTGCACCGTCTTCATCATCACCGTCGGCACCCCGCTGGACCGCGACGGCCGCGTGCGCACCGACATGATCGAGGCGGCGACCCGCCAGGTGGCCGACCGCATCCAGGACGGCGACCTCGTGATCCTGCGCTCCACCGTGAAGCTGGGGACCACCCGCGAGGTGGTGGCGCCGATCCTGCGCCGCACCGGCAAGCGCTTCGACATCGCCTTCTGCCCGGAGCGCACGCTGGAGGGGCAGGCGCTGGTCGAGCTGAACCAGCTTCCCCAGATCATCGGCGCGGAAAGCGTCGAGGTGGCGGCCCGCGCCTCGCAGATCTTCGGCATGCTGACGCCGACGACGGTCAAGGTCTCGACGCTGGAGACGGCGGAGATGATCAAGCTGGTGGACAACACCTACCGCGACGTCACCTTCGCCTTCGCCAACGAGATCGCCCGGCTGTGCAACGCCATGGAGGTGTCGGCGCTGGAGGTGTCGCGGGCGGGCAAGCTGGGCTACCCGCGCACGCAGCTTCCGCTGCCCGGCCCGGTCGGTGGCCCCTGCCTGGAGAAGGACCCGCACATCCTGATCGAATCCGCCCGCGAGTTCGGGGTGGAGATGGACATCACCGCCGCCGGCCGGCGCATCAACGAAAGCCAGCCCCACGAGGTGTCGCGGTTCCTGGAGCGGCTGACCGGATCCATGCAGGGCTTCCCGCAGGAGCCGACCATCAGCCTGATGGGCCTCGCCTTCAAGGGCCGCCCGGCGACCGACGACCTGCGCGGCACCATGGCCAAGCCGCTGTTCGAGGAACTGCGCACCCGCTTCCCCAAGGCGCGCTGGCGCGGCTTCGACGCGGTGGTGGCGGCGGACGACATCCGCAGCTTCGGGCTCGAACCGGCCAACAGCATGACCGAGGCGGTGGACGGCGCCAACCTCGCCGTCATCCTGAACAACCACCCGGTCTTCACCTCCATGCCGCTGCCCGATTTGGCGCGCCGCATGGACCGGCCGGGGGTCATCTACGACTTCTGGAACAACTTCAACAGCCGTGAAGTGGACCTGCCCGAGGGCACGGCCTACGTGGCGCTGGGCAGCCACGGCGCCGCCCGCTTCGCCCATGTCGCTTGACGCCGCTGCCTGAGGGAACAGACCAATGCCGAAACATTACCTCGTGACCGGGGGCAGCGGCTTCATCGGCGCCGCCCTGGTCCGCCGTCTGGTGCGCGACGGGCACCGCGTCCGCGTGCTCGACGACAACTCCCGCGGCCACCCGCGCCGGCTGGGCGACGCCGCCCAGGCGGTGGAGTTCATGTCCGGCGACATCCGCGACCCGGCGGCGGTGGACAAGGCGGTGCGCGGCGTCGACGGCGTGCTGCATCTGGCCGCCGTCAACGGCACCAAGCATTTCTACGAGAAGCCCGAGGTGGTGCTGGACGTCGGCGTGCGCGGCATGCTGAACGTCCTGGACGCCTGCCGGTCGAACGGGGTGGGCGATCTCGTCGTCGCCTCCTCCTCCGAGGCCTACCAGACCCCGCCGATGGTGCCGACCCCGGAGGACATCCCGCTGGTCGTGCCGGACGTGCTGAACCCGCGCTACAGCTACGGCGGGTCGAAGCTGATCTCCGAGCTGCTGGCGGTCAACTGGGGCCGCACCGGCTTCGACCGCGTCGCCATCTTCCGCCCGCACAACGTCTACGGCGCGGACATGGGCTGGGAGCATGTGGTGCCGGAATTCGTGCGCCGCGCCGTGGCCGCCATCGACCGCAGTCCGGAGGTCCTCGTGCCCTTCCCCATCCAGGGTGACGGCACCCAGACCCGCGCCTTCGTCCACATCGACGACGCGGTCGACGGCATCATGACGGTGATCGAGCGCGGCGAGCATCTGGGCATCTACCACGTCGGCAACCCGGAGGAGATTTCCATCGCCGAACTCGCCCGGCAGATCGTCGGCGTGCTCGGGCGGGTGGCGGACATCCAGATCGGGCCGCCCGCCCCCGGCGGCACCCAGCGGCGCAGCCCCGACATCGCCCGCCTCTCCGCGCTCGGCTACACGCCGCGCATCCCGCTGAAGGACGGTCTGCCCGGCGTGGTGGACTGGTACGCCGCCCGCAGCCGCGACGGCGACGCCCCGATCGCCAGCGCCGCCGAATAAGGGAACCGAGACCCATGGAGCGAAACAGCCGCATCTTCGTCGCGGGACACCGCGGCCTCGTCGGTTCGGCCATCGTCCGCCGTCTGGTGGAGGGCGGCTACAGCGACCTCGTGCTGCGCGGCCGCGACGAGCTGGACCTGACCGACCAGGCCGCGGTGCGCGCCTTCTTCGACCGGGAAAAGATCGACTACGTGATCCTGGCCGCCGCCAAGGTCGGCGGCATCCTGGCCAACGAGCGCTTCGGCGGCGACTTCATCCGCGACAACCTGCTGATCCAGACCAACGTCATCGACGCGGCCTGGCGAGCGGGGGTGAGGAAGCTGCTGTTTCTCGGCTCCTCCTGCCTCTACCCGAAGTTCGCGGAGCAGCCCCTGAAGGAGGAGGCGCTGTTGACCGGCCCGCCGGAGCCGACCAACAAGCCCTACGCCATCGCCAAGATCGCCGGCATCACCCAGTGCCAGGCCTACCGCAAGCAGTACGGCTTCAACGCCATCTGCGCCATGCCGTCGAACCTCTACGGCCCCGGCGACCATTTCGACCCGGAGGGCTCGCACGCCATCCCCGGCATGATCCGGCGCTTCCACGACGCGAAGACGGAGCAGGCGCCCAGCGTCACCCTGTGGGGCACCGGCACGCCGCGGCGCGAGTTCCTCTACGTGGATGACATGGCCGACGCCTGCCTGCACCTGATGGAGCGCTACGACGGCGAGGACATCATCAACGTCGGCCCCGGCGAGGACATCGCCATCGGCGATCTGGCCCGGCTGATCCGCGGGACCGTCGGCTACGAGGGAACGCTGACCCAGGATCTGAGCAAGCCGGACGGCCACCCGCGCAAGCTGATGGACGTGTCGCGCCTGTTCGCCACCGGCTGGCGGCCCAAGGTCGGGCTGGAGGAGGGCCTGCGCCGCACCTACGGCTGGTTCCTGGAGAACGCCGCCCCGCCGGCTCCCCGTCCCGCCGCCACCACGACCGGCGAAGCCGCGGAGTGACCGCCCATGCCCGATGACTCCACACCCCTGCGCGCCCGGACCGTGGATCCAGCCGCCCTCCCGCCATCGGTCCTCCTGGTGGCGATGAGTTACTGGCCGGAACCCGCCGGCAGCGCGCCGATGATGACCGACCTCGCCACGGCCTTCGCCGCGGCGGGGACGGACATGACCGTTCTGACCGCACGCCCCAACTATCCGGGACACGCCATCTACGACGGCTACGCCAACGGGGCGGAGGACCGCCGGACCGTGAACGGCGTGCGCATCGAGCGGCTGCTCACCATACCGCCGAAGGGCGGCGGCATGAAGGCCCGGCTGATCCACGAGGGCGTGCTGCACGCCGGCTTCCTGGCGGCCCGCGCCCGCGGGCGCGTCGCGCGGCACAAGGCCGTGCTGTCGCTCTGCCCCTCCATCTTCAGCGTCGGCGTCGCCGACCGCTTCCGCGCGCCGGGCGGCCGGCACATCGCCATCGTCCACGACATCCAGTCCGGCCTCGCCGGCGCGCTGGGCATGGGCGGTGGGGCTGCGCTGAAGGCCATCCAGGCGGTGGAGCGCACCGCGCTGAACCGCGCCGACGGCATCGTGGTGCTGTCGGAGGCGATGGCCGACGTGCTGCGCGACCTCGGCGTGCGGCGGCCGATCACGGTGATCCCGCCCCATGTCGACTCCGACGCCATCCGCCCCCTGCCCCGGCCGGAGGGCCAGCCTCCGACCGTGCTCTACAGCGGCGCCTTCGCCCGCAAGCAGGGGCTGGACCAGGTGCTGGAGATGGCCCGCCACCTCCACGCGCTGCGCCCCGACGCCCGCGTGCTGCTGCGCGGCCAGGGCGGGCTTGAGGAGGAACTGAAGGCCCAGGCCAAGGCGATGGCGCTGCCCAACGTGGAGTTCGCGCCGCTGATCGCCTCTGACCGGCTCGCCGAGGGGCTGGCGGAGGGCGACGTGCATCTGGTGCCGCAGCGTCCGGAGGGGGCGGCCTTCGCCATGCCGGGCAAGGCGGTGACCATCCTGGCCGCCGGACGGCCCTTCGTCTGCACCTGCCTGCCGGGCTCCGCGCTCGACCGGCTGGGGACGGAGATCGACGCCTTCCGGCGCACCCCGCCCGACGCGCCGGAGGCCATGGCGCAGGCCGTGGCCGACCTGTTGAACGATCCCGCCCGGAGCGCGGCCATGGGCCGCCGGGGCCGCGCCTGGGTGGAAGGCAACGCCAGCCGCAGCGCCGTCCTGGCGCGCTACGCCGCGCTGCTGCTGGGAGACGACGCCGCATGACGAAGCCTGCCCTGGTCTTTTCCTGGGAGATGTTCGGCCCCTACCACATGGACCGCTTGGAGGCGGTCGGGCGACGGCTCGGCCATCTCTACGACGTGGTCGGTCTGGAGGTCGGGTCGAAGTCCCACACCTACGCCTGGGACTCCACCGGGGAGGGGCAGCATTTCCGCAAGGTCACGCTGTTCCCCGGACGCTCCAAGGCGGACATCCCGTCCTTCCAGGTCTACCGAGCCCTGCTGCGCGAATGCCGCAAGGCGGGAGCCAGCCACGTCTTCCTGTGCCATTACGAGGAGCCCGACGTCTTCGCCCTGGCGGTGACGATGCGGCTGATGGGCCGGCGCGTCGTCAACATGAACGCCTCGAAGTTCGACGACAAGCCGCGCGTCCTCTGGCGCGAGGCGCTGAAGTCCCTGCTCTACAAGCCCTATCAGGCGGCGATCGGGGGCAGCCACCGCACGGTCGACTACTACCGCTTCCTGGGATTGCCCAAGGACCGGCTGTTCATCGGCTACGACACCCTGTCGCTGGAGCGGGTGCGCCGGCTGTCCGGCATGACTCCGGCACCCGACGGCGTGCCCTTCGCCGAGCGGCACTTCACGATCATCGCCCGTTTCGTGCCGAAGAAGAACCTGTTCCGCGCGGTCGAGGCCTACGACCTCTACCGCCGGCTGGCGGGGGATGCGGCGCGGCCCCTGCACCTCTGCGGCTCCGGCCCGCTGGAGGCCGACCTGCGGGCGGAGGTCGCCCGGCGCGGGCTGGAGGGGCACATCATTTTCCGCGGTTTCCTCCAGGAGAAGGGGATCGCGGAGACGCTGGGGTCGACCCTGTGCCTGCTGCTTCCCTCGCTGGAGGAGCAGTTCGGGCTGGTGGTCAACGAGGCGCTGGCGATGGGCGTACCGACCATCCTGTCCGACCAGTGCGGCGCCCGCGACGTGCTGATCCGCAGCGGGTTGAACGGCCACATCGTCGAGCCCGACAACCCCGAGGGGTTGGCCCGCCACATGCTGTCCGTCGCGTCGGACGAGGCGGAATGGCGCCGCCTCAGCCTCAACGGACGGCCCTTCCAGGCGCTGGCCGACGCCGGCTATTTCGCGGAGGCCGTGGAGAAGGCCCTGCACAGCCTGGGCGCCCGCAGAGACGCGACCCAAGGCACCGATGAAAGCGCCCGCAAGGGCACCCGTGAAAGCGAAGCCTGATGACCGACCGCCGCAACACCCCTCACATCGTCGTCTCGGGCCGCCTTCCCCCGCCCATGGACGGGATGAGCCGGGTCACCGCCCTGGTGCTGGACCGCCTGCGCGATCGCGGCCCGGTGGAGGTCGCGGACCTGTCGCCGGGCTGGAACGGCGGCGGCCTGCGCTACCACGCCGCCAAGGCGATGCGCGTGCTGCTGGCGGGCCTGCGTCTGGCGGCCGGGGCGACGATCCCCGGCCGACGCTTCTACATGCCCGTCGATTCGGGGCTTGGGATCTTCTACACGGCGGCGCTGGCCGGCGCGGCGCGGCTGTTCGGCTATGAGCGCACGCTGCACCACCACTCCTTCGCCACCATCTCCAGGCCGACTTGGCGGATGAGCCTGCTGACCCGGCTGGCCGGGACGGACTGCATGCATGTGCTGCTCTGCCCGGCCATGCAGGCGCGGTTCCAGGCGCTCTACCCGGCGGCGAAGACGGCGATGAGCGTCTCCAACGCCATCTTCACCCCGCCGGTGCCGCGCCCGCGCCACGGCAAGTCCGGCCCGCTGCGCATCGGCCATCTCTCCAACCTTTGCGCCGACAAGGGGCTGGACACGCTGTTCACCCTGCTGCGCGCCCTGCGGTCTGAAGGGGTCGACGTCAAGCTGGTGCTGGCCGGGCCGGGCCTGGGGCGCATGGACAACGCGCTGGTCGCCGCCGGCCTCGCTGCCTTCGACGGCGACGTGGAATATCACGGCCCGGTGGACGGCGACGCCAAGGCGGCCTTCTACCGCGACATCGACGTCTTCGTCTTCCCCACCCGCTACCGCAACGAGGCGCAGCCGCTGGTGCTGTTCGAGGCGATGGCGGCGGGCGTGCCGGTGCTGGCCTACGACCGCGGCTGCATCGGCAGCGACATTCCCCGCCCCGGCCTCGTCCCCCAGGAGCGTGACTTCATCCAGGCGGTGCTCCCGGCGCTGCGCCTGTGGGCCAAGGACCGCGACGCTCTGGCGCTCGCCTCCGAACAGGCCCACGCCCGCGCCCGCGCCGCCCACGAGGCCGGGCACAGCGGCATGGACGCGTTGCTCGACCGCATCGCCGGCCCGCTTCCCGAAGCCGCCGGAACCGCCGTCCGCCCGAAGCGCGCCATGGGATGAGTCCTCTCGATGGAATTTCCTGAAGGGCAGTCGCGTTTTCGGGTCGGCCGGCTGGACCCGCGGGCCGGAATGCGCCATCATCGCCGCATACATTCGCAATCCGACCGACTCGATGACGCCCGCCGACAAAGCCCCGTCCATCCGCTCGACCCGAGCCAGGGCCGTCCTGCCGGACGAATCCATCGACAGTGACACGAAAGCGGTTCACACTCCAACGGACGGACGCTCCACCGAGCCGGTTTCCGCGCAAGAACGGATGGCACGCATGGCTTACGTGACTCAGGACAAGTTCAACGAAGCCATCGATCATCTCGGCCATCACATCGACCGCCGGTTGACCGCGCTCGAAACCGAGGTGAAGTCCCTGCGCACCGACATGGTGCAGGGCTTTGAAAAGGTGGATCAGCGGTTCGAAGCCATTGACCAGCGGTTCGAGGCCATCGACCAACGCTTCGAGGCGATCGACCAGCGGTTCGAAAACCTCGAAGGGTCGTTGGCCGCGTCGAACAAGGTCCACAACGACAATCACCTGGAATTGAAGCAGATGCTCGGCGTCCTGCTCCAGGAAATCCGCAGCAAGTAACCGTCACACCCAGCGCGCCACCCTCACCCCCACGCCGGACAGGAACACCGCCACCCCGGCCAGCGCGCGGGCGGTCCAGGGCGGCGCCGGGTCCAGCCGGGCGGCGTCACGGGCGTGGAGGCGCTCGTCGAGACGGCAGGCCTCCAGCAAAGTCAACAGGTCCGGGTCGGGGGCGAGCCGCCGCGCCAGGGCGATCTGCCGGGCGTAATGCCCGTCCACCCAGGCCTCCACCCCGGCGACCACCGCGTAGAAATAGGGCGGCCCGAGCCACGCCGGCAACCCGCCCATCACCCGGCCCGACCAGCGCCAGAAGGCCAGCGGTGCGCTGCGCTTGTCCGGCGGCAGGACCGCCTCGAACAGCCGCAGGTGCCGCCGTTCGACCCTCCGGTGGGAGGCGGCGAAGCGCAGGACCTCCGGATCGCTGGTGGCGCCGGCAACCCCGTCGTAGAGGGCGACCGCCACGGTCTCGCCGACATGGCTGGCGCGCAGTTCGCGCCGGATGCGCGGCGGCAGGGCCGACAGGTCGATTTGCGGCGGCGCCAGCCCGATCGTGGCGGACGGCGGGGCCTCCGGCGAGGGGTCGGGCGACGGGCTGTGCGTGTCCACCGGTTCAGCGCGCCCCTTCCGGACCGATGCGCGACCAGGGAAGCTCCTGGAAGCCGATCTTCAGGGCGGGGGAATTCGGGCGCAGGCGGTAATCGTCCTTCGCCGGGTTCATGAAATAGGGGTCCGGCTGGTTGCCCCCCTGAACGGAGCGCGCCTGCGTGCGCTCCACCGGCGCCCCCGGCGCGCGCAGCCCGCGGCCCGGCCGGTCGAAGATGTTGTTCTCCAGCCGGTACTCGCCGCCGGTCAGCGCGGTCACCAGCTGCTCCACCGGGACGCGGGCGTGGATGATGTTGCGGCTGGCCTCGTTGTCGCGCAGGAAGCCGGCCGTCCCGGCCTTCGGCACCCATTCGAAGCGCAGGAAGCGGTCGCGCTCGTCGGTCAGCACGGCGATGTTGTTCTCCACCCGGTTGCCGTCGCCGCCATGGATGAACACCGCCGCCCAGCCGGTGTCCTCCAGGAAATTGCCCTCGACCCGCACGCCGTTGGTCAGGTCGTCCAGATAGACGCCGAAGCCCTTGTAGCGGGTCATCCAGCGCCCCGCCGCGTCGGTGGCGATCCCGCCGGTTCCCCGGATGTCGTTGAAGCGGATGACCAGCTTGGTGTCGATGTCGCTGCGCCCCAGCGTCTCGATGGCGCCGAGGTCGGCGGTCTCCCGCCCGACGTCGCGGATGCGGTTGTACTCGATCACGTTGTCGGTGTTCTTGGTCTCCGGGTTCCAGTTCTTCATGGAGATGCCGTAGCGCGCGGCGTGCCGGATGTCGTTGTGGGCGATCCGTGTGCGGGTCACCCCGGCGCTCATGATGCCGCCGCCGTAGAAATTCACCTCGCCGACGTGGCGGATGGTGTTGGCGACGATCCGGTTGCCGACGCTGCCGGGGGTGAGTTCGATCCCGCTGCGCCCCAGATGCTCCAGCCGGTTTCCGCGCACCTCGCTGTCCGCGACGCCGACCAGCAGCACGCCGGTCCCGACGGCGGAGAAGCGGTTGTCGAGGACGCGGTGCCCCGAACCGCCGGCCAGCCGCACCGCCGCCCCGTTGTAGGGCACGTCGGCGAAGGACAGCCCGTCGAGCGTGATGGAGTCCGCCTTCTCCGCCTGGATCAGCGGGGCGGTGCGCGCCACCACCGCCTCGCCGTCGCGGGCGAAGCCCGCCGGGTCGTGGGGGCGGAGCAGCAGGCGCCGATCCTTGGCGCTCCAGGCGAACTGGCCGGGGAATTTCAGGAAGTCGGGATGGCCGAGCAGGCGGAAGGTGCTGCCGTCGCGGAACGGGTACCAGCCGTCGCGGTCGAGGACCAGCGTGCCGTTGCGGTCGATGCGCTCGATGCCGCGGATGTCGTCGGCCTGCCGCTCGCGGTCGAGCGCCTGGACGCGCACACCGGGGGCCGCCCAGGCCGCCTGGACGGTGCCGGGCGGAAAGCGGAACTGCCGCTTGTCGCCGCCGCCCTTGGTCTGCTGGGCGACGAACCAGCCGCTGCGGATCGGGTCCTGCGGGTCGAAGGCGCCGCTCTGCGCCGCGCGCAGCCGCACCCCGCCGGCGCTGACGTCCAGCCCCGGTTCCCGCGCCAGCGGGGCGGAGACGACGCCGTCCCGCTCCGCCTTGAAGCCCGTCACCACCTCGCCGCCCGACAGGACCGGGGTCTCGCCAGGAAAGGCGGCGATGCGCAGCCCGGAATCCTCCGGGCCCAGCGTCACCGTGTCGGTCAGCCGGTGGGTGCCGCCGCGCAGCAGGATCAGGTGCAGCCCGCGCTTGCGCGCCTCCTCCACCGCGCGGGCCAGCGTGGCGACCGGGCCGTCCCGCCCGTCCGGGGTGGAGGCGGCGACCCGCCCGGACCAGCGGTCGTCGCCCTGGGGGGAGACGTGGATCGCCGGTTCGGCCGCAAGGGACGGGTGGGGACCAGCCAGGAAGAGGACCAGCCACAACAGCCCGCCCGCGAAGAGTCCAGGAATCCGGCGCGTCATATCACCTCCGTTCGGCACCCCAGCGAAACTGGCGGCGGGGGGCGGATGAAGCAAAAGCGCGGACGGGGTGCCTCGAAGGCGCGGCGCGGATAGCCCTGACCGGACGAACCTCGCCGTCTGCGCTCCCGGACGGGGGGACCCGACCGGGGCCGGCGGTGTTGCTTCCGGATGTGCCGCCTTCGCTTCCGGGGGCCGGCACGACGACACCGCCCCACCGGCCGCCACACCACCGGCCGTGGCTGGCGGTGCCGCGCGTTCACGAGGTAAGGCGGAGTCCGGCATGATCGAAACGGCGTTGATCGCGCAGGTGCTGGTGGTGGTCCTGGTCGTCGTGGTGTTCCTCAGCACCGGCACCGCGTCGATGTTCCACCCGCTGACCTACTATCTGATCTTCCACACGCTGGTCTTCGTGATCCGCCCGCTGCTGGTCCACGGCTTCGGCATCGACAACGCGTGGCTGTTCATGGGCTACTGGCCGAGTGCCGCGGAGTTCGTGAAGTCGCTGACGGTCAGTTCGGTCGCGCTGGTCGCCTTCTCCGTCGCCTGCGGCTGGGCCGGGCGGGTCAAGCCGGACCTCAGCCGGGCGCCCACCTTCACCTTCGACCGGCTGGACATCACCGCCTTTGCCCTGACCGTGGCGGCGTTGGGGCCTCTGGCCATCTATTCGGCGATCCTGCGCCAGGACGGCGCCGACTTCACCGGCACCGGCGACGTGCAGATGGAGCGCGACCCGCTGACCGGTCAGCCGGTCTACGTCAACACCACCGGCTACATCGCCGAGGCCCATTCGATGGGCCTGCCGCTCACGCTGGGCATCATCTGGGTCAGCCGCTTCCACCCGCTGTCCTTCATCCCCTTCATCGCCTTCGTCAGCTACCGCGCCTATCTGGGCTGGGGGCGCTGGGCGATCATCATGGGCGTGCTGGGCATGGTGCTGCTGATCCTCTACCACACGCGCACCAAGTGGTTCCGCTGGTGGCAGCTCGCCTGCGGCCTGCCGGTGCTGCTGCTGTTCCACACGCTGGGCAACAACCGCGACTTCCTGCGCGGCGTGCTGGCCGGCACCGAGAATCCGGGCAAGCTGTTCAGCATCTTCCAGGGCGGCGAAGGTTCCTTCGTAGAAAGCGTGTCGAACCAGGACATCGCCAACTTCGATTTCCTGGCCTTCATCCTGTGGGCGGTGCCGCAGCAGTCGGGGACCTACACCTGGTTCACCCAGTATCTCCAGCTCTTCACCGAGCCGATCCCGCGCATGCTGTGGCCGGACAAGCCCATCGGCGCGCCGGTCAAATGGGTGTCGCTGCACGATTTCGGCAACTTCTCCAACCTGACCACCTCGCTGGCCGGCGACGGCTGGATGAGCGCGGGGTGGATCGGCGTGATCGTCACCATGGTGGTGGTCGGGCTGATCCTGGGCCGTCTGCACCGCTGGTTCTGGGAGTCGGGCTTCACCAACCGCTACGCGGTGCTGTTCTACTGCGCCTTCATCCCGCTGTCGCTGCAATGGTACCGCGACGGCAACATCACCATCGTCAAGTTCGGCTTCTTCTCGCTGCTGCCCATCCTGCTGTGGATCGGCGCGACCAAGGCGCTGCGCCTGTGGATCGGCGACTCCGCCGGGTCGCCGCTGGCGCAGAGCCGCATGTCCGTCTTCCGTATGCCGGGCTTCCGGTTCCCCGCGGACCGGGCGTGAGGCGACCGGTGGCGGCCGGTCTGGACAGGTTCCTTCTGCGCGGGCTGGCGCTGGCCGCCGCGCTGGTCCTGCCGCTGGCCTTCGCTCTGGACCCGCCGGACGGCGACCTGACGGAGCTGGGCGGCTTTGCCGAGAACCGCTTCGGCCCCCGAGCGCCCCAGGCGATCTTCGTGCCGCCGCTGGCCGAGGCGGCGCGGCCCGGCGCCGATTACGACGTGCTGGTGTTCGGCGACGGCTTTTCCCATCCCGACGCGGAGGAGCGCCACGGTCGCTACGGCCATTACTGGACCGACCATCTGCGCAACCTGACCGGCCTGACCGTCGGCGTGCGGCCCGCGGACGCCGCGACGCTGGCCGCGCAACTGGTTTCCCCCGAGTTCCGCGACCACCCGCCGCGCGTCGTGATCCTGCAGTTATCGGAGGGCGCGCTGGAGACGCCGGTCGGCGGGCTGGAGCTGTCCACCGTCACCGCTCCCCGCCCCCACGGCGTGGCGGCACCGCGCGCCCTTCCCGTCGAGCCGCTCAACCGCCAGCCGCGGTCTCTGGAGCGCAGCCGAGCCCAGGCCTGGATCCCGCCGCCGATCGGCCACGCGCTGGACCTGCTGGTCAAGGCGCTGCCGCGCGCGGTGCTGAACGTGACCGGCGGCCCGGTGCAGGAACGACCCCTGGCCTATGCCGGCCTGTTCAGCTCCGCCGCCGCGACCACGGCTCTCTTCCGCGCCCAGGATTTCCAGCCCTGGCGCGCCGACCACCGCCTGCTGGAGGAGCGCCGCGCGCGCCTGCACGCGATCCAGGACGCGGTGGAGGCCAACGGGGTGACGCGCTTCCTGCTGCTGGTCGCGCCGGACAAGGGGACGGTCTACGCCGATTTCCTGCTCGAACCGCCACCCCACCGCTCCGCGGTGGACGAGGTGCTGGGCGCCGACCCGACGCTTCAGGCAGTGCCGCTGGCCGCCGGCCTGACGGCGCTGGCAGCCGGCGGGGTGCGCGACCTCTACGCGCCCAACGGCAGCCGCTGGGGGCTGGAGGGGCAGCTCTACGCGGCGCGGACGGTCGCCCGCACGCTGGGGCGGCTGGGCGTGCTGACCGGCGCCACCGACCCCTCGCCGGACGTCGCCATCCTGCCCTGCCGGCCAAGCCAGGGCGACTGCGCACCCACCCGCACCCAAACCGACTGATGGACAGGACCAGGAGGAACCGCCCAGCCATGGCTCACGACACATTCCCGGCGGACAAGGTTTCGACAAACACTGTTTCGGGGGACATCGCCCACGGCGTCGTGGCGATCGTCGTCACCCACAACCGCCTGCCCCTTCTCGCCACCTGCGTCGCGGCGATCCTCGGCCAGCAGCCGCGGCCCGAGCGGCTGGTGGTGGTGGACAGCGGCTCCAGCGACGGCACGCCGGAGTGGCTGGCCGCCCAGGCGGAGGAATGGGACGACGCGCTGATCGTGGTGCGGCAGGCCAACTGCGGCTCCGCCGGCGCCTACCACACCGCTTTCGAGACGGCGCTCGGCCTCGGCGCCCGCTGGATCTGGAGCACCGACGACGACGGCATCCCGCAGCCCGGCGCGCTGGCCGAGCTGCTGGTCCAGGCCAAGCACCACGGCCTGTCCATGGTCGGCCCGCTGGTGCTGGCGGCGGAGGACCGTACCACCCTGGCCTTCCCCATGCAGGGCACCCGCGACCCGGACAGCCTGATGGCGCGGGCGGTGGACGGGCTGGCGCCGGGCACCATCGCCCTGTTCAACGGCACGCTGATCGGCCGCGCCGTCTTCGAACGGATCGGCAACGTGAAACGCGAGATGTTCATCTGGGGCGACGAGTACGAGTTCACCCTGCGCGCCCGCCGCGCCGGGCTGAAGGTCGGCACGGCGGTGAAGGCGCTGCACGTCCATCCCGGCATGTCGCGGACGGAGCACAAGGTGCTGGGCGGCCGGCTGGGCACGGTGGAGACGATGCGGGCCGACCGGGCGCCGCATTTCTTCCGCAACATGGGCTACATCCACGCCACCTACGAGAAGGCCGGAGTGATCCCGCGCATGATCGCCAAATACACCGCCCATTATCTGGTGAACCGGGATTTCCGGGGCCTGCGGGTCTTCCTGGACAGCTACCTGTCCGGTCTGCGCGACGAGTATCCGGAGGAGCTGAAGCGCCCACCGGTCCGGCTGCCCCTGCCCGAACGGTCGCGCGCCGCCCCGTCCTCCTCCAGCGAGGTCGCCTGATGCCCAGCGTCAGCGCCGTCATCGCCACGTTCAACCGCGCGCCGGAGCTGCGCACCGCGCTGTCCCGCCTGCTCGCCCAGACCCACCCCGTCGCGGAGATCCTGGTGGTGGACGACGGGTCCACGGACGGCACCGACGCCATGGTGCGGGGGGATTTCCCCACCGTCCGCTACGTCCGGCTGCCGCACAACGCTGGGCTGATCTACGCCCGCAACTTCGGCTTCGTGAACACGGCGGGCGACTACGTGCTGTCGGTGGACGACGATTCCTGGTTCGCCGAGCCGGACGGCCTCGCCCGCGCGGTGGCCTACATGGAGACGCACGCGGACGTGGCGGCGGTGGCCTGCAACATCGAGACGCGCGACGGGCTGGTCTATTTCCCGCCGCAGGCCGATCCCTTCGACGCGCCCTGGTACGTCGGCTGCGGCCACCTGCTGCGCCGCAGCGCGGTCGCCGCCACCGGCCTTTACATGCCGGAGCTGTACCGCCAGGGGGAGGAGAAGGACCGCTGCCTGCGGCTGATCGGCGCCGGCCACCGGGTGGTCGCCCTGCCCGGCATCATGGTCTATCACGACAAGAGCGAGAAGGGCCGCAAGCCGGGGCTGGAGCGTTTCTACAACCACCGCAACGACCTGATCCGCGAGGTGGCCCGCTGCCCCGCCGGCCTGCTGCCCTGGCGCTTCGCGCGGAGCTGGATCGGCAACAGCTGGAAGAACCTGCGCCACGGCCCGCGGCTGACCGACCTGAAGGTCCTGCTGGCCCTGCCGGAGATCCTGCGCATCGGCCTGAAGCACCGCGCGCCCGTGAGCGAGGACGCCTACCGCCGCTGGCTGCACCTGTCCAGGACGACCGCACCGTTGTCCGCAACGGTCCTTTCATCCCCTCCCCCGCCCAGCGGGGGAGGGTCAGGGAGGGGGCCGGCCGGCATCCACCGCACCTCCCCCTGAAGCCGCCACCTACGCCGACGTCCGCGCCAGATGGTGCCCGATCGCCGTGCGCAGCTTGTTCAGGCGGCGCGGCAGCTTGCGCAACTGGCGCAGCACGGCGGGCTGCGGCGGGTTGATCGGTTCGCTCAGCAGGTCCGGGGCCATGCGGCGGATCAGCTCAGCCTGATGCTGGCTTGAGCGGCGGACGTCCACCGGCATGGCGAGCGCGATCGCCAGGAAGTCGGCGCAGTTGCCGACCTGGAAGAGCTGCCGCCCGGTCAGGTCCACCCCCTGGTCGATGGCCGACAGCCAGCCGGCCACCCGCTGCTCCAGATAGAAGCGGTCGCGCAGGTCCATCGTACCGCCCGGCAGCACGTCCGGCGTTCGCGCCACCCAGGACAGCCACTCGCGCAGCGCCTCGCAATGGGACGGCGGGTTGTAGAGCTTACCGCGGAAGGCGTCGAAGATCCGGGCGGCGGTGTCCTCGCCGTCGGCGGCGAGCCCCGGCGGAATCTGCCCCCAGTAGAAGCAGCGCGCCACCTCGAAGACGCCGCCGTGCAGGACCACCGCGCCCTCCGGCACGCCGTCCCAGGCGCCGTTGGCGTAGAACTCGCCGTCCATCGCCGCGGTGTGCCCGCCGGTGTGGGCGGCGTAGTCGCGCGCCCGCTCTGCGTCCAGCGGCGGACAGGGGATCAGGTGATGCTCCACCCCGGCCAGCCGGGCCAGCTTCGGCGGCAGCTTGCGGTCGCCCGGCGTCAGGTCGCGGTGGTCGAAGGTGAAGGTGGCGAAGGGCACCTCGGCCTTCTGCGCGGCGGCCAGCAGCAGCCGTGTGTCGTAGCCGGCGGTGAGTTGGAGCAGCAGCGGTCGGTTGCCGCCCTCCGGCCCCGCCAGGGTCCGGTGCAGGTTGCGGATGGCGGTGACCAGGATCGATTCCATCCGCTCGTAGGCGAGCGAATCGGAAAAGCCCGGCGGAACCGCCGGGAAGGGCCGACGGAAGGTCAGGAAGCCCGGATCGTCCATCGGGCGGGCGGGGTCGAGCACCTGGGACGGCAGCAGCCGGCGCACCCCGGCCAGCCCGGAGCCGGGCAGCGGGTACCAGTCCAGCCCGGCCTCGTGCGCCAGCGGGCGGCGGAAGCTCGCCTCCTCGCCCAGCAGTTCGGCCATCACCCCCGCGCTGGAGGTGAGGGTCAGGGCGCCGTCCACCATTGCGTAGAAGCAGCCGAGCGTCCCGCCGGTGTCGAGATGGACCGCGCGGTTGTTGAGCAGCAACCAGCGCCCCGTCCAGGAGCGGCACAGCTCCGCGATGTCCCCGGCGCGCGACGCGGCCAGCGCCTCGACCGGGTCGGGGCGCGCCGGGTCGGTCTGCACGGGCAGCCCCAGCAGATGCCAGACCGTCTTGTCGGCGCCCAGCACGCGCCGGACCGGCAGGTCGGGACAATGGGACAGGACCAGCCCGCCGATGTCACGGCTCACCCAATCCGGACGGAGCGCGTGGGTGTTTTTGGACACGATGAATTGCCGCCGGTGCAGCATGCCGACTTCCCCCGGACCTTTCGCGAATGTCAGGGGGTAAACACGCCGCACGGCAAGGGAGGCAGGGCCCTACCCCTTTTCACCCTCCTTTGCGCCACCCTTCTTGCCTTTGCCCATCCGAACGGAGAATATTTCCCACGCTTGGGTGGCAGCGCGTGATTGACTCCGGGGGTCGGTACCTCTATACAGCGGGGCTCATTTTTTGCCCTGAGATCGAGGAGTATGGTGCCGTGAAACGCACGTTCCAGCCCAGCAAAATCGTGCGCAAGCGCCGGCATGGCTTCCGCGCCCGCATGGCGACCGTCGGTGGCCGCAAGGTGATTGCCCGCCGTCGCGCCAAGGGCCGCAGTGTCCTGAGCGCCTGATACGCATGGCGGCGCCGGACCCCAGGGTCGGGCGCCTGAAGCGGCGGCCGGAGTTTCTGGCCGTGGCCGGTACACGGCGCAAGCATGTGGCTCCCGGCCTTATCCTGCAGGTGCGCCGACACGACGAACGGCAGCGGCCCGCCCCTGGCGAGCCGCCGATTCGTCTTGGCCTGACGGCGAGCCGCAAAGTGGGGAACGCGGTCGTGCGCAATCGCGCACGCCGCCGCCTTCGCGAAGCGGCCCGCCAAATTCTGACCGCCCACGCAGCCCCCGGTCACGATTTCGTGCTGGTGGCCCGCGCCGCGACGGCCGAAAGGCCGTGGACGGAGCTTGTGGGCGATCTGATCGCGGCGCTGAAACGCCTCGGCCTGTGGCGCGACGTCTCTAAAGGCGACGCGTCCAGAAACGAGGTGAATGGCGGGCCAAACGCCGTCGCTTCCAACGGCGGGACCGGCAATGGTTCCGGCGGCGGGGAGGTCGGCGCGTGAGCCCGCTCGCCTATTTTCTGCGTGCGCTCGTGGTCGGTTATCAGTGGACCCTGTCGCCCTTCATCGGGTGGCACTGCCGATTTCAGCCGACCTGTTCAAACTACGCGCTGGATGCGCTATCTAAGCACGGAGCGATCCGGGGCAGTTGGCTGACCGTCCGGAGGCTTCTGCGCTGCCATCCCTGGGGCGGGTGGGGATATGATCCCGTGCCCGAGCCGGGGCGGTCCACCCGCTGTTCGCACGGGCCGGACGACGCGGCGCATCGATGCAGCAATTCGCATGCCGGCCTGAAAACCGGCGTTCGGCCCCCTTCTTAACAGAAGGCCCACGGCAACCGGGATGCCATGACCGATCAACGCAACCTCATCCTCGCGATCGCTCTGTCGATCGCCATCCTCCTGGGATTCCAGTATTTCTACGATGGACCCCGGGTGAAGCAGCAGCAGGCTGCGCAGCAGGCCGCCCAGACGGAGCAGTCGGTCGCCCCCGGCGCCGCGCCCGCTCCGGGCGCCGCTCCCGGTTCGGTTCCCGGCACGGCGGCTCCCGCCACGGTCCGCGACCGCGCCGGCCTGCTCGCCGAGCAGATGGCCGCCGGAACGCGCGTCAAGATCAACACGCCGTCGCTGCACGGATCGGTCAATCTGGTTGGGGGCCGCATCGACGACCTGACGCTGGCCGACTACCGCGTCACCCCCGATCCCAAGAGCCCGGAAATCGTCCTGCTGGCCCCCGCCGGCACGCCCGAGGCCTACTACGCCGAGTTCGGCTGGGTTCCGGAGGACAAGTCGCAGCCGGTCCCCGGCGCCGACACCCGCTGGACCGCCGCCGGCACCGCACTGACGCCGGACCAGCCGCTGCTCCTGACCTGGGACAACGGCAAGGGCCTGGTGTTCGAGCGCACCATCGCGGTCGATCAGAACTTCATGTTCACGATCACCCAGAAGGTGCGCAACACCGGCTCCGCCCCGGTCAGCCTGCTGCCCTACAGCCTCGTCAGCCGCGCCGGCACGCCGCACACCGACGGCTACTACATCCTGCATGAAGGCCCGCTCGGCGTCTTCGACGGCAAGCTGAACGAGCACAAGTACGACGATCTGCGCAAGGCCGGCACCATCTCCGCCCAGTCGACCGGCGGCTGGATCGGCATCACCGACAAGTACTGGCTGGTCTCGCTGGTCCCCGACCAGAAGGCTCCGATCACCGCCCGCTTCGTCCACTCCGCCCCCGGCGCCGCCGACCGCTATCAGGTCGACACGCTCGGCAAGGCCGTGGAGGTCGCCCCCGGCGCCACCGTCGAGCTGACCGACCGCCTGTTCGCCGGCGCCAAGCAGGTCCGCCTGCTGGACGACTATTCGGACAAGCTGGGCATCGCCAACTTCGACCTGGCGATCGACTTCGGCTGGTTCTACTTCCTGACCAAGCCGTTCTTCTACGGTCTGGATCTGCTGGGTCGCCTGTTCGGCAACTTCGGCATCGCCATCCTGGTCTTCACCGTGATCGTCAAGGCGGCCTTCTTCCCGCTGGCCAACAAGTCGTATCACGCGATGGCCAAGATGAAGAAGCTGCAGCCCAAGATGATGGAGCTGCGCGAACGCTTCGGCGACGACAAGGTCCGCCTGAACCAGGAGATGATGGCGCTCTACAAGCGCGAGAAGGTCTCGCCGGTGTCGGGCTGCCTGCCGATCCTGATCCAGATCCCGGTCTTCTTCGCGCTGTACAAGGTGCTGTTCGTTACCATCGAAATGCGGCACGCGCCGTTCTTCGGCTGGATCCACGACCTGTCCGCGCCCGATCCGACCACCATCTTCAATCTGTTCGGTCTGATCCCGTGGCAGCCGCCGCACATCCTGATGCTGGGCCTGTGGCCGATCATCATGGGCATCACCATGTACTTCCAGCAGAAGCTGAACCCGGCACCGCCCGATCCGGTGCAGCAGAAGGTGTTCCAGTTCCTGCCGATCATCTTCACCTTCATGCTCGCCAGCTTCCCGGCTGGTCTGGTGATCTACTGGGCCTGGAACAACACCCTGTCCATCGCGCAGCAGTGGATCATCATGCGGCAGGACGGTGTGAAGGTGACCTGAGGGACCGTTCCACCTGATACCCGGCCTCCCTGACTTCAGGGCATTGACCGCCGGCAAGCGCCTCCCTTGACGGGCGTTTGCCGGCGGTTATGTTTTGGGCCGGTCACGATCATCCGTACCCCGTGTCTTTCGAAAGCGCCGTCCATGACCTCTTCCAGCAGCTCCCCGATCTCCGGTTTCGACGAGGAGGCCCTGGAAGCGGGGCGGCTTCTGTTCGCCAAGGAATGCGATTTCATCTGGGGCGCCCAGACGGCGGAGCAGTTGCCGGAGGCCGACCTGCCGGAGGTCGCCTTCGCCGGGCGGTCCAACGTCGGCAAGTCCAGCCTCGTCAACGCGCTGACCGGGCGCAAGACGCTGGCCCGCACCTCCAACACGCCGGGCCGCACCCAGCAGCTCAACTTCTTCAACCTCGGCAACCGGCTGAAGCTGGTCGACATGCCCGGCTACGGCTACGCCAAGGAGTCGAAGGAGAAGATCGAGATCTGGAACGACATGGTCCGCCGCTTCCTGCGCGGTCGCGTCACGCTGCGCCGGGCGCTGGTTCTGGTCGATTCGCGCCACGGGCTGAAGCCCAACGACGAAGAGATCATGACGATGCTCGATCAGGCGGCGGTGCCCTATGTCGTCGTCCTGACCAAGTCGGACAAGGTGCGGTCGCAGGAGCTGGCCGAGGTGAGCAAGCGCACCGTGGCGGCCATCAAGAAACACCCCGCCGCCTTCCCGGAGATCCACGCCACCAGCGCCGAGAAGGGCCAGGGCATCGCGGAGCTGCGGGCCAGCCTCGCCCAGCTCGCCAGCCTGGGATGACCCCATGCCCGTCGAGCTGACGCCGGCCCTGCTGTTCCTCATCCAGGCCATCCTGCTGATCGCCGGCCCGTTCCTGCTGTGGCGGCTGTCCGGCCTGAAGCATGTGGCTCCGATGGTGGTGATCCAGATCCTGTTCGGGATCGCGCTCGGCCCGTCGGTTCTCGGGCAGGCTGCGCCGGAGCTCTGGCAACCGCTGTTCGCCAAGGAGTCGCTGGCGCCGCTTTCCGGGCTGGCCCTGCTCGCCGTGGTCTTCTTCGCCTTCCTGACCGGGCTGCATCTCGATCTGGAGGAGTTCAAGGGGCGCGGGCGCGCCTTCGTCGGGATCAGCCTGTCGAGCATGCTGGTGCCGACGCTGCTCGGCGGTGCGCTCGGCGGGTGGATCGTCGGCGCCTTCCCCGAGATGGCCGGACCGAAGGCCGAACCGCTGCTGTTCGCCGCGGGGTTCGGCATCTGCGTCGGGGTGACCGCCCTGCCGGTGCTGGGCGCCATCCTGCGCGAAATGGGGCTGATCGGGGAGCGGGTCGGGCGGCTGGCCTTGGGCTATGCGGCGGTCAACGACGCGCTGCTCTGGCTTCTCATCACCGCCGTGCTGGCGCTGGCGGCGGGGGGAAGCGGCGGCTTCGCCGGGGTGGCGCAGATCGCCGTCCTGGGCTTCGCCTATCTGGCCGCGACGGAGCTGTTCGCCCGCCCGCTGCTGACCCGCCTGATGAACCGCATCGCCCCGGACGGCGCCGTCGGCGACATGGTGGTGGTGGTCACCTGCGCCGCCCTGCTGGGCTCCGCCGCGGTGACGGAGCTGATCGGGCTGCACTACATCCTGGGCGCCTTCGTCGCCGGCACGGTCATGCCGCGGCGGCTGGCGGCGGCCATCCTGGACCGGCTGGAGCATTTCGCCACGCTGATCCTGCTGCCCTTCTTCTTCACCCTGACCGGCCTGAAGGTCACGCTCGACCTCGCCGCCTCGGCGCAATGGTGGGTGTTCGCGCTGGCGACGGTGGCGACCATCGCCGGCAAGGTCCTGGGCACCGCCCTGCCCGCCCGGCTGTCGGGCGAGAGCGCCGCCGATTCCTGGCGGCTCGGCACGCTGATGTCCTGCAAGGGACTGATGGAGGTCATCGTCCTGACCATCCTGCTGGAAGCCGGGGTGCTGTCGGAGGCCTGCTTCTCGGCCATGGTGCTGATGGCGGTGGTGGTCACCGCGCTGACCCAGCCGATGACCCTGCTGGCCGGACGGATCGCCGGCCGCCGGGCGGGCCACGCCGGCACGGCCTGACCCGTTTCAGACCGTGGGCTTGCGCACGTTCCCGGTCACCACCGGATCGGCGCCCGGCCCCTCGGAATCCAGCCTGCCCGACCCGGCCTTTCCAACCCCGCGGGCCTGCTCCTTCAGCGCCTTGTTGGCCTCCGTCACCTCCTGGGCGTCGGGCGACCCGTAGATCTCCTCGGCCCGCCGGGCGGTCTCCTCCATCTCGGCCTTGTGGGCCTCGGTGAAGGGGTTGCGCGGGGTCGGCATGATGCGGTCGTTCATGGCGGGGTCCTTGCTGGCTCGTCCTGCTTTGGCGAACCGCCGGCGTGGTCAAGGGTTCCCGGACGCGGCGCCCCCTGAAAAAGCCCCCTAGGCACCCCCCGCGCTTTCCGTTAAAGAGTCGGCGGAATCTCACCCGATTGGCCCACCCCGACGAACGGCTCCATCCCGTGCAGAACACGACCCGCGACGAGTGGCTCGCCAAGGCCCGCACCCTGTCCGAAGCCCTGCCCTACATGCGCCGCTACGCCGGGCGCACCTTCGTCATCAAGTACGGCGGCCACGCCATGGGTGACGACAGCCTGGCGGAGAAGTTCGCCCGCGACATCGTCCTGCTGAAGCAGGTCGGCATCAACCCCGTGGTCGTGCACGGCGGCGGCCCGCAGATCGGCCAGATGCTGCAGCGGCTGGCCATCAAGTCCAGCTTCATCGACGGCCTGCGCGTCACCGACAAGGAGACGGTCGAGGTGGTCGAGATGGTGCTGGCCGGCTCCATCAACAAGCAGATCGTCGCCGCCATCAACAACGCGGGCGGCCGCGCCGTCGGCCTGTCGGGTAAGGACGGCAGCCTGATCACCGCGCGCAAGCTGCGCCGCACCCAGCGCGACCCGGACAGCAACATCGAGAAGGTGCTGGACCTCGGCTTCGTCGGCGAGCCCTATCAGGTGAACCCGCAGATCCTCACGTCGCTGGCCCAGTCGGACATCATCCCGGTCATCGCCCCGATCGGCTTCGACCGCAACGGCGACACCTACAACATCAACGCCGACACCGCGGCGGGCGCCGTCGCCTCGGCGCTGGGCGCCACCCGCTTCTTCCTGCTGACCGACGTCGCCGGCGTTCTGGACAAGAACAAGGAGCTGGTGCCGCGCATGTCGCTGGACCAGGCGCGCGCCGCCATCGCCGACGGCACCGCCACCGGCGGCATGATCCCGAAGATCGAGACCTGCATCGACGCCGTCGAGCAGGGGGTGGACGCCGCCGTCATCCTGGACGGCCGGGTGCCGCACGCCTTGCTGCTGGAGATCTTCACCGAGGGCGGGGCCGGCACGATGATCGGCCGCGAGTGACCGGGTAAGCGAAGGGGACCCGCCATGTCCGACGTGCGCAAGGACCTGCTCCGCCAGATGAAGGCCATCCGCGAACGGATGGACCCGAAGCTGCTGGAACGCGCCAAGCTGTCGGTCTTCGGCAAGGTCCCCTACGACCGCGACTCGGCAAAGGAAGCCGTCGGGCATTTCCTCGACTCCAAGGACGACGGCGGGGCCTTCCGGCGCAAGCTGGAGGCCGCCCTGCGCCAGGACGGCGCGCCCGCCGACCTGCCGAATCGGCTTCCGGATGGGGACTCCGCGAGCGACTCCTCCGGCCCCGCCGAGGAGCCGTCCCAGCCGCGCAAGCCCCGCCGTTTCGGCCGCCTCCTCTAAAAGCCAGGGGGCCGCCATGCTCCACGTCTTCGCCTGCGACGGTGACCGGCTGCGCTGGGCCCGCGAGGCCGAGGGCGTCCGCACCCCGCTGCCCACCGAGGCCGTCTGGCTCGACCTGCAGAACCCGACGCCGGAGGAGCTGACCCGCGCCGAGGCGCTGATGGGCATCAAGCTGCCGACTCGGGAGCAGATGGCGGAGATCGAGGAATCGAGCCGCCTGCGCATCATCCCCGGCGCCATCCACATGACCGCGCTCGTCCTGGTCTGGGCCGACACCGACCAGCCGCGCATCGTGCCGGTCAGCTTCGTCCTGGCCGGTGGGCGGCTCGCCACCATCCACGCCGTCGATCCGCAGCCCTTCCTGGCCTTCCGCCGCCGCGTCACCCGCAACGGCGGCGGGGAGCTGACGGCCGAGGCGGTCCTGGCCGCCCTGCTGGACGGGGTGGTGGAGCGCACCGCCGCCGTCCTGCGCCGCGTCGGGCTTGAGCTGGACACCATGGGCAGCCGCGCCTTCCGCGGCCGCGCCCTGCCGGTCAAGGGGGAGCGGCGGGACGACGCCCGCACGCTCAAACGCATCGGCCACACCGGGCACCTGATCGGCAAGGCCCATGTCAGCCTGTCGACGCTCAACCGCCTGCTGACCTTCCTGGCCCGCGGCGAGGGCTGGACCCCGGCCAAGCGGACCCGGCGCTGGGCGCGCGCCGCCCTGCAGGACGTGACGGGGCTCGGCGAGTACGCCCAGTTCCTGTCGGGCAAGGTCAGCCTGTTGCTGGACACCACGCTGGGCCGCATCAACGTGGAGCAGAACGAGATCATCAAGATCGTTTCGATCCTGACGGTCGCCCTGTTCCCACCGACCCTGGTCGCCAGCATCTACGGCATGAACTTCGTGCACATGCCCGAGAAGAACTGGACCCTCGGCTATCCGCTTGCGGTGATGCTGATGATCCTGTCGGCGACGCTGCCGATGCTCTATTTCAAACGGCGGCGCTGGCTGTAGCGACCGCTCAGCCGGCGTGCGGTGATGCGGACTCCCGCCCCCGAGCGCTGCCGACCTTCTCCCGCGTTTCGGAGAATTCGTTCCGCACTTCCAGCCATTCCTTGATCATCTTGCCGGCGGCGAACAGGAACAGGCCGTGCGCGGTGGTGATCTCCCTGCCGACGAAGTCCTCCAGCATGGTGTCGAACAGCTCGAAGAGCGCGCTCAGCAGCAGGACGGCCGACTGGGCGATCTGCAACAGGGTGGGGAAACGGGACAGGAGTTTCATGGCACCTCCATCGGCCCAAGGGCGCATGGTCAAGCGATGCCATAAGGTGACGCACCGGGGAGACGGGCCGTGAAAAGGCGCGGTGTCAGGCGATGGCGAGCAGCAGCGCCCAGCCCAGAACGACGAGGTTGACGGTCAGCGTGACCGCCATGCCCGGCGCCCGCACATAGGGATGGATCAGGTAACCCGCCCAGAACAGCAGGCGGCCCAGCACGAAGAGCGCGGTCGCCAGCCGGGCGAAGCCCAGGTCGGGCAGCGGCATCTGCGCCACCAGCGCCGCCAGGGCGGGCACGAAGATCAGCGTCTGCTCCACCGTGTTGGTCAGCACGCGCTGGCTGACCCGGTAGAAGCGCGACTCGGCGTCGTCGATGGGGTTCAGGGCGACGGAGCGGGCGCGGGCGACCAGCACCCCGCCCACCGTCAGGAACAGCACCAGCGCCGGCCAGAGGACGAGCCGCCCCCAGAAGGCCATGCGCGCGCCCGGATCGGCGATGCCGGGCGGCGGCGCGAACAGCGGCGGCAGCAGCCACAGGGCCAGCAGCGCCACCGCCACCGCGGCAAGGTTGACGGTGGCCGCCAGACGCAGAAGACGGGTCTTGGAGGGACGGGTCTCCGGTGCGGCGGCCATGGCGTCTTACCCCAGGCCCTTCTGGCCCATGTCGAGGAACTTCTGGCGGCGCTGGGCGCGGATCGCCGCGCCATCCAGCCCGTCGAGTTCACCCAGCGACTCCTCGATGGCGTCGCCCAGCGCCTTGACGATTTCCGCCGGGTCGCGATGGGCGCCGCCGATCGGCTCGCTCACCACCCGGTCGATGACGCCGAGCTCCTTGAGGTCGTGGCTGATCAGGCGCAGCGCGACGGCGGCCTCGCCGGCCATGTCGGGGTTGCGCCACAGGATCGACGCGCAGCCCTCCGGCGAGATGACGGAGTAGATGGCGTGCTCCAGCATCAGCACCCGGTCGGCGGTCGCGATGGCGATGGCGCCGCCGGACCCGCCCTCGCCGATCACCGCGGCCACCATGGGCACGGTCAGGCGCAGGCAGCGCTCGATGCTCTTGGCGATGGCCTCGGCCTGGCCGCGCTCCTCCGCCTGGACGCCGGGGAAGGCGCCGGCGGTGTCGACCAGCGAGACGACCGGCAGCGTGAAGCGGTCGGCGAGGTCCATCAGGCGCTGGGCCTTGCGGTAGCCCTCGGGCTTGGCCATGCCGAAGTTGTGGCGCACGCGCGTCTCGGTGTCGTGGCCCTTCTCCTGCCCGATCACCACGACCGAGCGCCCACGGAAGCGGCCCAGCCCGCCGATGACCGCGCGGTCCTCGGCGAAGCCGCGGTCGCCGGCCAGCGGCGTGAAGTCGTCGATCAGCCCCTTCACATAGTCCAGACAGTGCGGACGGTTGGGGTGGCGGGCCACCTGAACCTTCTGCGCCGGGGTGAGCTTCGCGTAGGTCTGCCGGAGGAGCTTGTCGACCTTGGTCTGCAGCTTCGTCACTTCGTCGGCGATGTTGATGTCGCCGGCGTTGGTCAGGTGGCGCAGTTCCTCGATCTTGCCTTCAAGCTCGGCGATCGGCTTTTCGAATTCCAGGAAGGTTTGCATGCCGGAAGGATCACGGACCGAATAGGATAGGACGCGGACGTCGCGGACCGGCCTTGGTACCACGGTGCGCGGCGGCGATGCCACAGCTTATCGCGCGAATCGCCGGCCAAAACTGACCAGAAGCACCCCCAGGACGATCACCGCCGCTCCGCCCCACACCCAAGGGGAATAGCGCTCGCCAAACAGCAGCGTCCCGGTGCCCAAACCGACGGAGGTCGCCACGTAGCCGATCTGGCTGAGATAGACCGGCCCGGCGACGACTTGGAGCCGGAAATACAGCACGTAGGTCAGCGCCGTCACCGCGATCTGGAGCAGGGCCAGTCCGGGCGCGAGACCCAGCGCCGGAAGCTCTGCCACCGCCCCGGTGCCGAGCAACGCGAGCAGGACCCATCCTGCCCCGCCCAGCATGGTCCCCGCGGCGAGCGCCACCGGCTGCCCACCCGGCGGCCAGGCCATGGTGCGGTAGACGTTGCCCGCCGCGACCGACAGCGGCATGACGAAGGCCAGCGCCATCCAGCCGGCCAGATCGGGCGAGGGCAGGCTGCCGCGTGGTCCGACGATCATCAGCGCGCCGACGAATCCGAGCAGGATGCCCGCCACCCGCCCGCGGTCGGGCGTCTCGATCCGCACCGCCACGGCCATCAGCAGCGTCAGGATTGGCGGCAGCGTGTAGACCACCGCCGACAGCCCGGCCCCCAGCCAGGGCATGACGAAGAACAGCACCACGTTGGGCAGCGCCATGGACAGCAGCCCCGACACTGCGAAATAGCGCAGGTACCGCCCGGTCAGCGGCATCGCTTGCCGTTTGAAACGCGCCAGCCCGGCCAGGATCACTCCGGCGCCCAGCATCATGGAAAAGGCCCAGGGCAGCGGCGGCACGCCGGCCGCCTGCGCGATCTTGGTGACCGGAAAGATCACCCCGATCAAACCGCCGACCAAGAGGAGCAGCGCAAGCGATTCGGCCCCGCGCGAGATCGGCGGGACGGTGGACAGGGTGGACACGGGAACGGAACCTCTGGCTCAGGACGCGGACGGGCCAGCGAACATGGCGAAGCCCCCGCCTTTTGCCAAGCCGGTCGGGCAGGCTGGTAACGCGCCTGAGTGTTGCCCCCACCCCGGCCCTCCCCCGCTGCGCAGGGGAGGGAGATGATCGCGAAGCGGCGGCAGTCCCCTCCCCTGCGCAGCGGGGGAGGGTTAGGGTGGGGGCCTCACGCCCCCTGCGCGACGATGCGGTCGTAGGCCGGCAGGGTCAGGAACTCCACGAAATCGTCGCGCTCCACGAGGTCGCGGAGCATCACCGCGGCGTCCTCGTACAGGCCATGGTCGAAGGCGCGGTCGCCGACACGGGCCTTCCAGGCGGTCAGTTCCTCGGCGATGGTCTCGTCCACCAGCTCCATGGTCACCGGGCGACCGTCGTCCAGCGCGGCGCCGTGGTGGACCCACTGCCAGAGCTGGGTGCGGCTGATCTCCGCGGTGGCGGCGTCCTCCATCAGGTTGAACAGCGGCACGCAGCCGACGCCGCGCAGCCACGACTCCAGATAGCCGATGGCGACGGCCACGTTGTTGCGCAGGCCGCGCTCCGTCTTCGGCCCCTCCGGCACGGCCAGCAGGTCGGCGGCGGTCACCGCGACGTCGGCGCGCTTGCGGTCGATCTGGTTGGGCTTGCGCATGTAGGCGTCGAAGACCTCCCGCGCGACGGGGACGAGGCCGGGATGGGCCACCCAGGTGCCGTCATGGCCGTTGGACACCTCCCGCTCCTTGTCGGCGCGGACCTTGGAGAAGGCCACCTCATTGGCCGCGGGATCATCCTTCACCGGGATGTAGGCGGCCATGCCGCCGATGGCCGGGGCGCCGCGGCGGTGGCAGGTCTTGACCGCCAGCAGGCTGTAGGATTGCAGGAAGGGCGTCGCCATCGTCACCTCCGCCCGGTCGGGCAGGACGGCGGCGGGGTCGTTGCGGAAGGTCTTGATGAAGCTGAAGATGTAGTCCCAGCGCCCGCAGTTCAGCCCGGCGGAATGGTCGCGCAGCTCGTAGAGGATCTCGTCCATCTCGAAGGCGGCGAGGATGGTCTCCACCAGGACGGTCGCCTTGATCGAGCCGTGCGGGATCTTGAGATAATCCTCGGCGACCGAGAACACCTCGTTCCACAGCCGCGCCTCGAAATGGCTCTCCAGCTTCGGCAGGTAGAAGTAGGGGCCGGAGCCGTGGGCCAGCAGTTCCTTCGCGTTGTGGAAGGCGTAGAGCGCGAAGTCGAACAGCGCGCCGGACACCGGCTCGCCGTCGAATCGGACGTGCTTCTCCGCCAGATGCCAGCCGCGCGGACGGACCGTCAGGACGGCGGTCTTGTCGTTCAGCCGGTACTTCTTGCCCGACGCCGGATCGTCGAAGGCGATGGTGCGGCGCACGGCGTCGCGCAGGTTGACCTGCCCGTCGATCAGGTTGGTCCAGGACGGGCAGCTCGAATCCTCGAAATCCGCCATGAAGACCTTCGCGCCGGAATTCAGCGCGTTGATGATCATCTTGCGGTCCACCGGCCCGGTGATCTCCACCCGGCGGTCGAGCAGGTCGTGCGGCAGCGGCGCGATGGCCCAGTCGGCCTCGCGGATGGCACGGGTCTCTGGCAGGAAGTCCGGCTTGTGGCCCTGCTCGATCAGAGCCCGCCGCTTGGTCCGCACGTCGAGCAGACGCAACCGTTCCGACCCGAACCGTCCCTCCAGCTCCGCCAGGAAGGCCAGCGCCTCCGGTGTCAGGATCGTCTCGCCCCCCGGCGTGATCGGACCCAGGATCTCAAGCCCGGAGATGGTTGTGGCCATGCGGTTCCCCCTGTTCGTCGCCGGGGCGGCCCGGCGCGCCCGCGCCGGCCAACCCCATTGGGACAAGGGCTATACCACAGCGGGAGAAGCCGCCATAGCCGGATTGGTATATTTTGAAAGGACCACCCCTTTTGCGCGCAACGCTATTGCGTGCGAACGGTCTTTCGCCGGGCGAGCGGGTGATGCTCGTGCACGACCTGTTTCAGCCGCTCCGACACCACGTGAGTGTAGATCTGGGTTGTGGCGATGTCGGCGTGGCCCAGCATCTTCTGGACCGAGCGCAGGTCCGCCCCGCGGTCGAGCAGATGCGTGGCGAAGGCGTGGCGAAGGACGTGGGGGCTGACCTTCTCCGGGTCGATGTTCGACTCGATGGCCAGCTCCTTCAGAAGCTGGGCGAACCGCTGGCGCGTCAGGTGCCCGTTGGTGGAGCTGCGCGACGGGAAGAGGAAGGCGATCGGCCCGTTCTCCCGCCCGGCCAGGATGAAGTGGCTCCGCCAGGGCAGATAGGCGCCCAGCGCGGCGGAAGCCGGTTCGGACAGCGGCACCATGCGCTCCTTCCCGCCCTTGCCGCGCACAATCAGGCCGCGCCCGTCGCGCAGGATGGCCGCCATCGGCAGGCCGACCAGCTCCGACACGCGCAGGCCGGTGGCGTAGAGCACCTCCAGCAGCGCGACCAGCCGCAGCCCTTCCGGCCCGCCGCGGGTCTGGGCGGAGTCGATCATGCGGGTGACCTCCTCCACCGTCAGGATCTTGGGCAGCGGGCGGCCCTGCTTCGGGCTGTCGAGCGCCGAAGCCGGATCGTCCACCCGCCGGCCTTCCGAGACCAGGAAGCGGTAGAACTGGCGCATCGCCGACAGGCGGCGGGCCAGCGTGCGCGGCGCCGGCTTCTGCCCGCCCTCCACATACTGGAAGGCGAGGTAGGCGCGCAGATCCTCCGTCACCGCCTTCTCCAGCGGCTGGCCGCGCTGGGCCAGCCAGAGGGCGAGGTCGGCGAGGTCGCGCTCGTAGGCCATGCGGGTGTTGAGCGCGGCGCCGCGCTCCGCCGTCAGCATGTCCAGGAAGGCGTCGACATGGGGCGAGGCCGCGATCGGGCGCGGCTTGCAGGGGCGCCCGCGCCGCTTCGGCTGGGCTTTCGGCAGGGGTGTTTTGGGCATGGGACTCATCCGGCCAGGGCCGCGGCGGCTTCACGGGCGATGGCGCGGGCGTCGCCGTCCAGACCCACGGCGCGCAGGGCACCCACCACCCGCGCCACCACCGCGGGCGGCGTGCCCGCCGGCCCGGCGTTGCCGAGCAAAAGCAGGGCGGCCAGCGCCGTCTCGCCGACGCGCCGGTCGGCGGAGGCCTCGGCCAAGCGTTGCCACAGGGCGGGGTCGGCGGTGGGAGGACGGGCGGCATCCGCGGGCGTGGGCGCCGACTCCTCGGGGTCGGCGGTCCGGCGCCACGCCTCCTCCGGCACCGCGAGGCCCATCGCCTGGAGCAGGGCCAACTGCCCGGCGACGCGGGCGCGGGCCTCCGGATCGGCGCCGCGCAGCGATTCGTCCAGCCACCCGGCGAGGCCCAGCGCCCCGCCGCCCGGCGGCGGACCGAGCGCGATGACGGCGAGCGGCCACAGCCGCGCCACCTCCGCCGTGGGGCGGCTGCGCAGGGCGAGATCGTGCCAGCGCTTGCCCTTGTCGGCCCGGCCCAGCGCGAAGCAGAGCCGCGCCGCGGCGGGCGCCAGGGCGGCGGCGTCGGGAGTCGGCGACAGGGTGTCGAGCATGTCGGCCACCACCGCCCCCACCGGCCCGGCCAGCATCGGCGGGTCGAGAAGCTCCAGCGCCAGCCCGGCCAGCTCCACCCGCCGCACGCCGCCCATGGCGGCGAGCATGGCCTGCTGCACCAGCGCGCGGGTGCGAGCCGTGCGGTCGCGCGCCGCGGCGTCCTTCAGCCGCAGCAGCTCGTCGCCCTTGGCCGGGGCGGCGCGGTACGCCTCCTCCAGCCGCCGGGAATCGAGGAACAGAGCGGTGGCGGCGCGCTCCGCCGCGGTCACGCGGGTCGCCGGGTCGGTGCCGCTGTTGGAGGCCACGGCGGCCAGCCGCGCCGGGTCGGTCAGGGACAGCACGTCAGGGGGCAGCGCGGCCTGGAGCGCCCGCAGGGCGGCCAGGGTCAGCGGGCTGGGGTCCTTCAGGCTGCGCGGCCGGACCGCCGGACCGCCGGCCATCGCTTCGGCCACCCGCAGGAAATCGGCATCGCCGCCCGGCTGCTCACGCAGCATTTCGAAGGCGAGGTCGTCGCCCGCCGGGGCGGCCCCGGTCTCGGTGGGCATTCCCCCGCCGATCCGTCCGGCGCGCAGGCGGCAGAACAGCTCCACCCGCTGCCAATAGGGGCCGGAGAAGGGCTTGGCGCGCTCCGTCGCGGCAGCGCAGTCCAGCGGGCCGGCGAGCAGCTCGGCGTCGGTCAGGGCGCGGGCGGCGGCCTCGTCGGCCGTCATCGCCTCGGGCAGCAGCGCGGCGAGGTCGGCGGCGCCGCGCGGGTCGCCCATGGCCGCCAGCTTCTCCACCCGCAGCGCGCCGAAGCGGCGCGCCGGTTCGGGCTCGCCGGGAGCGGCGGCGGGCGAGCCGCGGCTGAGCAGCAGGCGGCGCTGCAGCTCCTTCACGGCGGGCGACGGGGTGAGGGTGGGCAGTTCCGTCAGCAGGGCCAGCACCTCGGCGCGCGGGATGCCGCGCCAGGGGTCGTTGCCCAGCCCGGCGGCCCCCGCCAGGGGACCGGCGCCGTCGGGGTCGAGCGGTCCCAGCGTCTCCACCGCGATGGCCGAGGGCGGCACCACGATGGGCACCACGTCGAAGGACGGCGCACGGTCGGGCGCCGGAGCCAGGAGCGGCGTCAGCGACAGCGGCGCGGCGGACCGCCCCGGCGACGCCAGCGGATCGTCCAGCACCCGCCCGGCCCCTGGCTGGCCGCCGGGATCGGCCTCGGGCGCGGTCAGCCTGTCCGGCGGCGGAAACAGGCGGATCGGCGGCCCGGAGGGCACGGCCTGGGCCAGCGCGGGCGTTGCCGCGCCCGCCAGAGTGCCGCTCAAAACCAAGCCGAGAGAGACGACGGCAAACATGGAAACGGCGCCGGCACCGGCCCGTCCGCCCCGTGGCGGAGCGGCGAACCGGCGGCGGCGCCCATCGGCTTTCCCGACGGCGTCCCCGGCGTCAGCGGGGGAACCGCTCATCCGGGATGACCTTTTCCACCGTCTTGGACGGTGCCGGCATGTCCCAGGAGGCAAGGAAGGCCATGCCACCCCCGATGACGAAGAGGAACAGGACGAAAAGAACGGAAATAACCCGGCTCATGGCGATCGGAGTCGTGTTTCTGTGGAAGGAACGGCGGCGCT
Source organism: Azospirillum brasilense (assembly GCF_007827815.1). Classification (GTDB taxonomy): domain Bacteria; phylum Pseudomonadota; class Alphaproteobacteria; order Azospirillales; family Azospirillaceae; genus Azospirillum; species Azospirillum brasilense_C. The sequence continues at coordinate 160,450 of NZ_VITH01000002.1, read as the reverse complement.
GTATCACGGTCTGCGTCCGTGCGGCTTGGGACAAGGGTGCGCTTTCATGCTAATCATCGCACACCGCCCGCACCGCTGGCCCGATGGCCGATGAACGCAGGACGTACCACTTTAGCCACGGGGGCGCCGCTGCGCAACATGCGGAGGCCCCTGCGACCGAATCGAACACCCGCCCTCCGGAACCGCATCAGGCCGGAACCGCATCAGGAAAGTCCACAGCACCATGACCGCCCGCCTTCCATCGCAGGGACAGCCGCCGGACCCGTCGAAGACCCTTCCCAAGACGGTGGTGCTGGTCGGCCTGATGGGCGCGGGCAAGAGCGCGATCGGCCGGCGGCTGGCCGCGCGGCTGCACCTGCCCTTCACCGACGCCGACACGGAGATCGAGACGGCGGCGGGCTGCTCCATCGCGGAAATCTTCGCCCGCGACGGCGAGGCGGTGTTCCGCTCGGTGGAGCGGCGGATCATCACCCGGCTGCTGACCGAACAGCCGGTGCACATCCTGGCGACCGGCGGCGGCGCCTTCATGGACCCGGAGACGCGCGCGGCCATCCGCGCCCACGGTGTGTCGATCTGGCTGCGCGCCGAGCTGGACGTGCTGCTCGCCCGCACGGCGCGGCGCACCCACCGCCCGCTGCTCAACGCCGGCGACCCGAAGGACATCCTGAGCCGGCTGATGACCGCCCGCTACCCCGTCTATGCCGAGGCCGAGCTGACGGTGATCAGCGACGAGCGCCCGCCGGAGGCGACCGTGGAGCAGGTGATCGAGGCGCTGGAGACCCATTTCGGCATCACCCTGCCCCACGCCTCGCACCACCATCATCACCGCCACCCGGCGCACCACCACCACGACAAGCCCTGATCCCGCCATGACCTCCTCAGACATGCCCACCGACATGCCCACCGCCACGGCCACCGACACCGTCCGCCTCGACCTCGGCCCGCGCAGCTACGACATCCTGGTCGGCGACCGGGTGCTCGACGGCGCCGGGCCGCGCATCGCCGCGATCACCGGGGGCAAGGCGCCCATCGTCGTCACCGACGAGAACGTCGCCCCGCGGCACCTGCCGACGCTGGAGCGCACGCTGCGCGCGGCCGGCGTCGAGCCGACCCAGGCCATCGTCCTGCCGGCGGGCGAGAAGACCAAGGACATCGCCCATTTCGAACGGCTGATGGACGCCGTCCTGGCGCGCGGGATCGAGCGGTCGGCGGTCCTGCTGGCGCTGGGCGGCGGGGTGATCGGCGACATCACCGGCTTCGCCGCCGCCTCGGCGTTGCGCGGCATCGACTTCATCCAGGTGCCGACCACGTTGCTGAGTCAGGTGGACAGCTCGGTCGGCGGCAAGACCGGCATCAACAGCCCGCACGGCAAGAACCTGATCGGCGCCTTCCACCAGCCGCGACTGGTCATCGCCGACACCGCCACGCTGGACACCCTGCCGCGGCGCGAGGTGCTGGCCGGCTACGCCGAGGTGGTGAAGTATGGGCTGATCCGCCTGCCCGGCTTCTTCGCCTGGCTGGAGGAGAACGGCGAGCGGGTGGTCGCCGGCGACAGCGACGCCCGCCGCCACGCCGTGACGGAAAGCTGCCGGGCCAAGGCCGCCATCGTCGGGGTGGACGAGCGGGAGAGCGGCGACCGCGCCCTGCTGAACCTGGGGCACACCTTCGGCCACGCGCTGGAGGCGGCGACCGGCTTCGGCTCCCGCCTGCTGCACGGCGAGGCGGTGTCGATCGGCATGGTGCTGGCCTTCGATCTGTCGGTCCGGCTGGGGCTGTGCCCGGCGGCGGACGCCGAGAAGGCCCGCGCCCATCTGGCGCGCGTCGGCCTGCCGGTCCGCCCCACCGACGTGCCCGGCGTGGACTGGGACATCGATGGGCTCATCCTGTCGATGGCCAAGGACAAGAAGGTCAAGGACGGACGCATCACCTTCGTTCTGGTGCACGCCCTGGGCGACGCCTTCACCCAGCGCGACGTCGATCCGGCGGTGGTCCGGTCGCTACTGGAGGATGCCGTCGCCCGCTGATGCGGTGCACCATAATCCCTTGACCGTTGGGGCAACAAACTGTCAGAGTTCACGACAGTTCCGATTCGCGTCCAAGATGCGATGGAGCGCTGCCCCAGAAAAGGGAGAATGGACATGCCGAACCGCAAGCTCATCCCCGACGTCATCAAGGACCAGCAGTTGGTTTGCCTGCCGCCGGAGGCCAGCGTCCAGGACGCCGCCCTCCTGATGGCGGAGCGCCGCGTCGCCGCCCTTCTGGTCACGCAGGACCGGCCGAAGGGGGGCCGGTCCCTCAAGGGCATCTTCACCGAGCGCGACCTCGCGGCCCGCGTCGTCGCGGCGGGCCGTGACCCGGCGGCCACCCGGCTCGCCGAGGTGATGACCGCCTCCCCCGACACGCTGGGGCCGGACGCCCACGCCTACGAGGCGCTGGACCTGATGGAGCGCCACCACTACCGCCACCTCCCGGTCACCGCCGACGGCGAGTCGGACGGCACGGTGCTGGGGATCGTCTCCATCCGCGACCTGTTCGCCGTGGTCCGTGCCCATCTGGAGGACGAGATCCGCGACCGCGAGGCCTTCATCTTCGGGTCGCACTACTCCGCCAGCGCGCCCCCGTAAGCAGAGGACGCGTAATGCTGCAATGCGGTGAAGCCGGCTTGACCTGAACGCTGGCCCCACCGATATTCCCGGGTACGCCCCAACAATCAGGCCGTACGAACTAGGCCGAACGTCAGAGAGTCCCATGCCGCTGTCCGAACCCGCCGCACGCGAACCGATCCACACCCGGGAAGTCACCTGCCGGGGGTATCGGCGGACCGACGGCATGTGGGACGTCGAAGGCCATCTGACCGATGTGAAGAGCTACGGCTTCCACACCGAGCAGCGCGGCCAGATCCCGCCCGGCGACCCGGTGCACGGCATGTGGATCCGCCTGACGGTGGACAACGACCTGACCGTCCACGCGGTCGAGGCGGTGACGGAGAAGAGCCCCTACCGCACCTGCGGCTCCGTCACCCCCAATTTCCAGCGGCTGGTCGGGCTGAAGATCGGGCCGGGCTGGACCCGAGCGGTGAAGGAACGGCTGGGCGGCGTCCAGGGCTGCACGCATCTGGTGGAACTGCTCGGGCCGGTCGCCACCACCGCCTTCCAGACCATCTACCCCATCCTGGCGCGCGAACAGGCCGAGAAGGCCCGCGCGGCGGGCGGCGGCGAGGCGGGGGGCAGCAAGGAGGACATGCTGCGCACCAAGCGCCCGGTGCTGCTCAACACCTGCCACATCTTCGACAGCAACGGCGAGGTCGTGCGGAAGAACTGGCCCGACCACTACACCGGCGACCGCCCGCGCGACGCCGCGGACTGACGCGTCGGCAGACCCGACCACCGGGACGCCCCCTCGGGGGCAATCACCCCGGGACAAGAAAAAGGGGCGCGCCCGATGGACGCGCCCCTTTTTCTTGTCCCGAATCGGGCCGTTCAAACCGTCACGCGTCCAGCGCGGACCGCAAAGTCTCGCTGGGCCCGATCGGCTTCGCCGCGGGCGGCAGAGCGGACGCCGTGGTTCCGGCCCCGCTCTCCGAATGGTCCAGCTCGTCCAGCGGCGGCAGGTCGAAGGGCGTGCCGACGAAGGGATCGCCCCCGCCATGCCCGGCCTTGACGTGGCCGTCCTCGGTGCAGGCCCGGCGGAAATAGGCCGCGATGAAGACGCGGACCGCCGAAGTCAGGGTGACCTCCGCGTTGTCCCCACCGGGGCCGCGCCGCCGGATCTGCTCGTCCAGCCGGTCCTTGATCAGCGTGCAGAGGCCGTTGACCGTCAGGCCCTCGCGGCGGGCGATGTCCTCCAGAGCGTCCCACATGGTCGGCTCCAGACGCATGCTCGTGCGGCGCCCGGCAATCATGATGTTCATGCTCTTCAGCGGTTCCACACACGCGTTGGGATTGACTGTTAACCGCTTCTTCGGCCCGCGCTTCGCCATACGCCGCCCTCTCCACGAACCCGCCGGACGACGCGCGAAAAGTGCATCGCCCACGGCGCATTGATTGGTTGCATGCGCTGCACTCTACTAAATACAGCGAGAATTGCAACCACGGCAGCACTCCAATTATGTTTGAAGACTGAAAAGAACCTCTAGTAGTTGCATGCGTATGTATGCATTTGCAGGTGGCGCTTTTCCCTTGCTGCACGGGCAGCGGGCGGGCGTTCTTGTCGGCGTTGCTGTCAGCGGGCCTCTTCGGGGGTCAGCGTGGTCAGGCCGAGGGCGTGAACGCGCTCCGCCATTTCTTGGGCCAGCAGGCCATAGACCAACCGCTGACGCTCCACGCGCGACTTCCCGGCGAAGGCGGCGGAGACGATGGTGACGTGGAAATGCGTCTCGCCTTCCGGGTGGGCGCCGCCGTGGCCGGCGTGACGGCCGGAATCGTCCTGGATGTCGAGCCGCTCGGGAGCCAGCGCGTCGGTCAGCTTCCGGCGCATGCGGGTGGCGTATTCCATGGGGGTCCTCGCTCGGTTTGGGCCAGTGGTCCTGGCCGGGTCGGGTTTGGGATTGAGGTGACGGCGCGGCACCGCTCCCGTCAAGACGCCAATGCCGCAGACCGGCCATTTTCCGCAGGTCGGCACCGCCCCCTTGCGTGCGCTTGCCAGAAAGGATGCCTCTTCCCATACTTCGCACATGAGCAAGCCACGCACCCGCTACGACTTCAGCCGCTATGACCAGCCGCGCACCGCCGTGCGCGCCTGCGATCATCCGGGCTGTGCCGGCGAGGGCGCGTACCGGGCGCCGAAGAGCCGCCGGCAGCTCAACGACTACTACTGGTTCTGCCTGGACCATGTGCGCGAATACAACCGCGCCTGGGACTATTACGCCGGCATGAAGCCCGAGCAGATCGAGGCCGAGGTCCGCCGCGACACCACGTGGCAGAGGCCGAGCTGGCCGCTCGGCTTCTGGGGTGTGCAGGAGAAGTTCCTGCGCGACCGGGCGATGCACGGCTTCAGCTTCGAGTTCGGGCGCGAGGCCGGAAAGGACCAGTCCGAGGAGAGCAAGCAGCGCCGCCAGGCCGCCCGCAACGCGGAGGAGGAGGCGCTGGTCGTCCTCGACCTCGCCCCGCCGGTGGATTTCCCGCGCATCAAGGCGCGCTACCGCGAGCTGGTGAAAATCCACCATCCCGACGCCAACGGCGGGGACAAGGCGGCCGAAGAAAAGTTGAAGGAGATCAATCAGGCCTACAACACGCTGAAAGCCTGCTATGGTGCGTAACCCCGACGGTTGGCCGGACCAGATTGGCCGGGCGGCCCCGACAACAGACACGTTGGAACGATAAGAACCTCCCATGCCTTCTCAAGGAGCCACCCAGGCCAGCTCGGCCCTGTTCGATCACGTTCCCGACATCACCCTGTCGGTGCGTCAAGTGTTCGGCATCGACAGCGACATGCAGGTGCCGGCCTTCAGCCAGCGCACGGAGCATGTGCCGGACATCGACGAAGCCTACCGCTTCGACCGCGACACGACGCTCGCGATCCTGGCTGGCTTCGCCTACAACCGCCGCGTCATGGTCCAGGGCTATCATGGGACCGGCAAGTCCACCCACATCGAACAGGTGGCCGCGCGCCTGAACTGGCCCTGCATCCGCATCAACCTGGACAGCCACATCAGCCGCATCGACCTGATGGGCAAGGACGCCATCGTCCTGCGCGACGGCGTCCAGGTGACGGAGTACCGCGAAGGCATCCTGCCCTGGGCGCTCCAGCACGCCTGCGCGCTGGTCTTCGACGAGTATGACGCGGGCCGTCCCGACGTGATGTTCGTGATCCAGCGCGTGCTGGAGGTGGAAGGCAAGCTGACGCTGCTCGACCAGAACCGCGTCATCCGCCCGCACCCGGCCTTCCGCCTGTTCGCCACGGCGAACACCGTCGGCCTGGGCGACACCACCGGCCTCTACCACGGCACGCAGCAGATCAACCAGGGTCAGATGGACCGCTGGAACATCGTGGCGACGCTGAACTACCTGCCGGTGGACGCCGAGGTGAAGATCGTCGCCTCCAAGGTGCCGGAGTACGACAGCGAGGCCGGCCGCAAGACCGTGGCGTCGATGGTGCGCCTGGCCGACCTGACCCGCGCCGGCTTTATCAACGGCGACATCTCCACCGTGATGAGCCCGCGCACGGTCATCACCTGGGCGCAGAACGCCAACATCTTCAACGACATCGCCTTCGCGTTCCGGATCACCTTCCTGAACAAGTGCGACGAGGTGGAGCGGCCGACCGTCGCCGAATACTACCAGCGCTGCTTCGGCACCGAACTGCCGGAGACGGGGGTTCAGGCCAACCTGGTGTGACGGGAAGGCGAGCCGAGGGAAAGGCCGGCAATGGGGTACATCGAGGTCGGACCAAACGGCGAGCTGGCGTTGCCTCAGGATCTGCGCGAGCGGCTGGGCGTGAAGCCCGGCGACCGCGTCGAGTTGATCCTGCGCGACGACCGCACCGTCTTGGTCAGACCCCGCCCCCACAGTCTGGACGATCTCATCGGCAGCGGGGGCACGTTCAAGCGCGCCCTGTCCCAGGAAGACATGGACGACGCGATCCGCCGGCGCATGGCGGAACGGCACGCCGGACCACAGGACCGGACGTCGTGATCGGATTGGACACCAACGTCCTGCTTCGGCTGGTGGTGGAGGACGATCCGGAGCAAGCCGCCAAGGCGCGGACCGCCGTTCGCGCCCTGGTCGCCGACGGCGAGGTTTGCCTCGTCGGCGACATCGTCCTGTGCGAGTTCGTCTGGGTTCTGGAAGGCGTCATGCGCCGGGACCGTGAGACCATCGCGCGCATCCTGGACCTCATCCTCGACAACGCGGACATCCGGGTGGAAAGCGAAACGGCCGCGCGGGCCGCATCGGCCCTGCACCGGCAGGGCTTCGACTTTTCCGACGCCCTGCTCGGCCTCCGCAACCGGGACGCCGGCTGCACCACCACGCTGACGTTCGACCGCAAGGCAGCCCGGCTGCCGGAATTCCAGATTTTGAGCTGACAGCCCGCCATGACCGACCGTGAAAACCCCGTCGAGGCCTTCAAGCGCTCCACCGCCGCCGCGGTGCGGGCCCTCTCCCGCCGGGCCGACGTGCAGGTGGGCTTCTCCACCGAGCCGCCCGGCGTCGCCGGCCTGCGCGTGCGCATCCCCACCCCGGCGCGCGACCTGAACCCGCACGACGTCGCGACGCTGCGCGGCGCCGCGGACGCCGTGTCGCTGCGGCTGCGCTTCCACGACAACGCCGTCCATCTCCAGCGCATGCCGCTGGGCGACAGCGCCCGCGCCGCCTACGACGCGCTGGAGCAGGCCCGCTGCGAGGCGCTGGGCGCCAGCCACATGCCCGGCGTGGCCGCGAACCTGGAAGCGGCGCTGGACGAGCGCTACCACAAGCAGGGCTTCGAGCGGCTGGAGGAGCGCGAGCAAGTCCCCCTGCCCGAGGTGCTGCGCCTGATTGCCCGCGAGGCGATGACCGGCGCCGCCCCGCCCCCCGCCGCCGAACACGCGGTCAGCCTGTGGCGCGGCTGGATCGAGGAGCGGCTGGGCAAGGACCTGCACGGGCTCGCCGGCCACATGGCCGACCAGGACGCCTACGCCCGCGCCGTGCGCAAGCTGCTGACCGAGCTGGACATGGAGGTCGGCAACGACCCCGACGAGCCGCAGGAGCCGGAGGAGGACGAGCGCGACTCCGGCGAGAACGAGAACGAGCCGAACAAGGGCCAGACCCAGGGTGAGGACGACACCCAGAGCCAGGCCGAATCGATGACCTCGCAGGAGACGCAGGAGTCCGACCAGGGCGAGCAGGCCGAGGAGGGCACCGGCGAGGAGGGCGACACCGAGATGGGCCAGGGCGAGGGGGCGGAGGAGCCCGCCGGCCCCGGCCAGCCCTGGCGCCCCGAAGCGCGCGGCCGCAACGAGCCCGACCCCAACGCCTACAAGCCCTTCACCACCCAGTTCGACGAGGTGGTCGACGCCGCGGAGCTGTGCGACCCGGAGGAGCTGGCCCGGCTGCGCCACATGCTGGACCAGCAGCTGGTCCATCTCCAGGGGGTGATCTCCAAGCTGGCCAACCGCCTGCAGCGCCGCCTCCTGGCCAAGCAGCAGCGTTCCTGGGAGTTCGACCTGGACGACGGCATCCTCGACGCCGCCCGTCTCGCCCGCATCGTGGTGAACCCGGTCCTCCCCCTCTCCTTCAAGAAGGAGAAGGAGATGGACTTCCGCGACACGGTGGTGTCGCTGCTGATCGACAACTCCGGCTCGATGCGCGGGCGGCCGATCTCCATCGCCGCGATGAGCGCCGACATCCTCGCCCGCACGCTGGAGCGCTGCGCGGTCAAGGTGGAGGTGCTGGGCTTCACCACCCGCGCCTGGAAGGGCGGACAGGCGCGCGAGCACTGGATCGCCTCGGGCAAGCCCGCCAACCCCGGCCGCCTGAACGACCTGCGCCACATCATCTACAAGGACGCCGACCAGCCCTGGCGCCGCGCCCGCAAGAACCTCGGCCTGATGCTGCGCGAAGGCATCCTGAAAGAGAACATCGACGGCGAGGCGCTGATGTGGGCGCACAACCGCCTGATCGGCCGGTCCGAACAGCGGCGCATTCTGATGGTGATCTCCGACGGCGCGCCGGTGGACGATTCGACCCTGTCGGTCAACGCCGGCAACTATCTGGAGCGGCATCTGCGGCAGGTGATCGAGTACATCGAGACCCGCTCGCCGGTGGAGCTGGTGGCCATCGGCATCGGCCACGACGTGACCCGCTACTACCGCCGCGCCGTCACCATCGTGGACGCCGAGCAGCTGGGCGGCACCATGATGAACAAGCTGGCCGAGCTGTTCGACGAGGACGACCGCCGGGGCCGCAACGGCTGGCGCTGAGGTCGACAACAGGTCCGGAAACGACAACAGCACAAACGACAACGGCGCGGATCACTCCGCGCCGTTTTTTCATGCATGCCGTCCGGTTCGTCCGGTCACTGCAGGCTGCGCTGCATCTCTTCGAAATTGCGCGAGAAGCCGTTCAGCGGGAAGTCGATGTCGCGCTTGCCGGCGCGCAGGAAGTTCACGCGGACCAGCACCGTGGAACCGTTGCGGAACTGGTCGACCACGCGGCCCGACACGAAGTTCGGGAACATGCACATGTTGAGCGTGGCGATCTGCGTCTCGATGCGCGGCTGACGGTCGACGCGGATGGCGCAGTTGTCGATCATGCCCTGGCTGGTCGTCAGGAACAGATGGTAATCGTTGCCGGTCGGGATGACGCTCAGCGCCACGAAGCCGACCTCCTTGCCGTCGTCGAACAGCCGGTAGTTCATCAGCCGGCAGACCTTGGTGTCGGTCATCCGGTCGATCTCGCAGCGGCTGGTCCAGGCGCCTTCCGGGCCGTACTCGGCGGCGGACTTGGAGAAGTCGACGGCGGAGGCCGGCGCGGCGGCCAGCGCGGACAGCAGCGCCGCACCAAAAGCGAAGAGACCTGTCCAACGCATCCTGACGCTCCCCATCTGTCGTCCCGTTCGGCCGCTCGCACTCCCGCCCGACGGCGGGCATCGCGAACGGATTATAGGCATACCCCAAAGACGAACAAGCCTTTACACCTTTGGTTGGCGTCTTAGTCCGCGATGATCGTTCCGCTCCGCATCCTTTTTGAATATTGAGAATGGTTATCGTTCCCGCTTGACACCCCGGCCCCCGAATGGTCAAGTCGGCTCATGAGAACGCTTCGCAATTGCGGGCGTGAACCGACAAGAATTCGGGAGTCACTGAGGATGCACATCGGATCGCGCGGCGTGTTTGCCGCCACCTTCGCCGCCACGCTGCTGACCATGACCGGTCTCGCCAGCGCCGCCGAGGTGAACATCTACTCCGCGCGCCATTACGATGTGGACAAGGACCTCTACGACGCCTTCACCAAGAAGACCGGCATCAAGATCAACGTCATCGAGGGCAAGGAAGAAGAGCTGATCGAGCGGATGAAGACCGAAGGCGGCAACAGCCCCGCCGACGTGTTCATCACCGTCGACGCCGGCCGCCTGTGGCGCGCCCAGGAGGCCGGTCTGCTCCAGCCGACCCGCTCCAAGGTCATGGAGGAGGCCATCCCGGCCCACCTGCGCGAGCCGGAGGGCCATTGGTTCGGCATCTCCAAGCGCGCCCGCATCCTGGTCTACAACAAGGCCTCGGTGAAGCCGGACGAGATCAAGACCTACGAGGAGTTGGCCGACCCGAAGTGGAAGGACCGCGTCCTCGTCCGCTCCTCGACCAGCGTCTACAACCAGTCGCTCGTCGGCTCGCTGCTCGCCGCCCACGGCGAGAAGGCGACCGAGGAGTGGGCCAAGGGCGTCGTCGCCAACATGGCGCGCAAGCCGCAGGGCGGCGACACCGACCAGATCAAGGGCGTGGCCGCCAACGAAGGCGACGTGGCCGTGACCAACACCTACTACTTCGCCCGCATCGCCTCTTCCACCAAGCCGGAGGACAAGGCCATCGCGGACAAGCTGGGCGTGATCTTCCCCAACCAGGGCGACCGCGGCACCCACGTGAACGTCTCCGGCGCCGGCGTCATGAAGAACGCGCCGAACAAGGAGCAGGCCGTCCAGTTCCTGGAGTATCTGGTCAGCCCCGAGGCCCAGAAGATGTTCACGGAAAAGAACTACGAGTACCCGATCGTCGCCGGGGCCGAGACCGCGCCGGTGCTGGTGACCTGGGGCAAGTTCAAGGAAGACCCGCTGAACGCCGCCGTCTACGGCAAGAACAACGCCGAGGCTCTGAAGGTCATGGATCGCGCCGGCTGGAAGTAAGCCACCGTCCGGCGTAGCGAAGGGGCGCGTCCCAGCGGTGGAGACGCGCCCTTTTTGTTTGTGGATTTAGAACTTGCCCTCTTCGTAGTCGCGGTAGGCCTGCATCACCTCCTCGCGGCTGTTCATGACGAAGGGGCCGCCCCAGGCCACCGGCTCGCCGAGCGGCCGGCCGGAGAGCAGCAGGAAGCGCGCCCCGGACGGGCCGGCGGTGATCTCCGCCCGGTCGCCCTCACCCAGCACCAGCACCCGCGGCCCGCCCAGCCGGACGGAGCTGCCGGGCGCCACCACCGATCCTTCGAAGACCACCAGCGCCGCCGCGTGACCGGCGGGCACCGGCTCGGAGAAGGCGGCACCCGCCGGCAGGCTGACGTCGAAATAGCGGGCCTCCGTCGGACCGCTGCGCACCGGGCCGGCGGTGCCGTTGCCGGTGGTGCCGGCGATCACCGTCACCGTGGTCCCGTCCTCGCGCGTCTCGACCGGGATGCGGTCGGCGGCGAACTCCTGGTAGGCGGGGTCCGACATCTTCAGCCGCGCCGGCAGGTTGATCCAGAGCTGGAAGCCCTTCATCAACCCTTCGGTCTGCTCCGGCATCTCGGAATGGATCACGCCGCGCCCGGCGGTCATCCACTGCACGCCGCCGGTCTCGATCACGCCCTCGTGGCCATGGTTGTCCCAATGGCGCATGCGGCCGGCCAGCATGTAGGTGACCGTCTCGAAACCGCGGTGCGGGTGGTCGGGGAAGCCGGCCAGATAGTCCTGCGGCGTGTCGGACCCGAAATAGTCCAGCATCAGGAAGGGGTCGAGCATGCGCAGGCGCGGCGTGCCGACCATGCGGGTCATGCGCACGCCGGCCCCGTCGGACGCTTCCATGCCTTCGACGGCGGTCAGGACGGGACGGACGGTTTCGGCGGTCATCGGACGCTCTCCTCGGGCTACATCGCTGAGAGAGAGGTATTCTTTCCGGACCGCCGGATAAAGCCCCAGCGCCGCTCAACACTGTTGCGGCGGGGGCAACAGCCTCACTCGTCGGTCTGGCCGGGGCGGGAGCGGCTGATGGACAGGCTGAGCAGGATCACCGGCACGATGCCGACCGCGACGATGGCCAGCGCCCCGGTGGCGGCCTCGGTCAGCCGCTCGTCGGAGGCCAGCGTGTAGACGCGCACGGCCAGCGTGTCGAAGTTGAAGGGCCGCACGATCATCGTCGCCGGCAGCTCCTTCATCACGTCCACGAAGACCAGCAGGCCGGCGGTCAGCAGGCTGCCCCACATGATCGGCGCGTGCACCCGGATCAGCGTCCGCCCCGCCGTGTGGCCGAGCACGCGCGAGGCGAAGTCCATCGTCGGGCGGATCTTGCCCAGGCTGGCCTCGATCGTGTTGAAGGACACCGCCAGGAAGCGCACCAGATAGGCGAACAGCACCGCCGCGATGGTGCCGCTCAGCAGCAGGCCGGTGGACACGCCGAAGGTCTGGCGCATGAAGGCGTCGACGGCGTTGTCGAGATGGGCGAAGGGAATCAGCACGCCGACCGCGATCACCGATCCGGGAATGGCGTAGCCCATGGCGGCGACGCGCACCGCGCCCTTGAGCAGCGGCGTCGGGCGCAGCCGCTGCCCGTAGGCCAGGACCAGCGCCAGCGACACCGCCAGCACCGCGGCCAGCGCCGCCAGTGTGAAGCTGTTGCGGGCCAGCGTCAGGAACACCGGCCCGAAGGCCTGATCCCCGGCGGTGACCGCCATGCGAACCAGCAGACCGGCGGGCAGCAGGAAGCCGAGCAGCAGCGGCAGCCCGCAGGCCGTCATGGCGGCGATGGCGCGCCAGCCCTTCAGCTCATGCTTGGGCAGGCGGCGGTAGCGAGTGGTGGTGTGGTGGTAGCGGGCCTGACGGCGCGACCAGCGCTCCATCAGCACCAGAACCAGGACGAACATCATCAGCACGGCGGCCAGCTGCGCCGCCGCCACCGGCTGCCCCATGGCGAACCACGTCCGGTAGATGCCGGTGACGAAGGTGTTTACGGCGAAATACTGCACGGTGCCGAAATCGGCCAGCACCTCCATCAGCACCAGCGCCAGACCGGCGACGATGCTGGGGCGGGCCAGAGGCAGCGCCACCGTGAAGAAGCTGCGCCACGGCCCGCGGCCGAGCGTGCGGCTGACCTCCAGCACGCAGACGGACTGTTCGAGAAAGGCGGCGCGCGACAGCAGATAGACGTACGGGTAGAGCACCAGCGTCATCATCAACGCCGCGCCTTCGAGCGTACGGATGTCCGGAAACCAGTAATCCCGGCGCGACCAGTGGAAAACCTCGCGCAGCGCGGTCTGCACCGGGCCGACGAACTGGAGCAGGTCGGTGTAGACGTAGGCCATGACATAGGCCGGCACCGCCATCGGCAGCAGCAGCGCCCATTCCAGCGTACGGCTGCCGGGGAACCGGCACATGGTGACCAGCCAGGCGGTGCCCACCCCGATGACCAGCGTGCCCACCCCCACCCCGAAGACGAGACGCACGGTGTTCAGCAGATACTCCGCCAGCACCGTGTCGACCAGATGCTGCCACACCCCGTCCGTCGGCACGAAGATCCGGCTGATCACCGCCAGCACCGGCAGGGTGACCAGCGCCGCGATCACCAGCGTCGCCAGCGTCCAACCGCTGAAACCGATGCGTTGCCAGAGGGAGGAATGGAAGCCGGCGGCCTGAACCGGGCCGCCCGGTGTCGGGCCGGGGGTTTGAAAGGTGTCCGTCGTCAAGGCCGGTTGCGCCCATAGGGATGTGTCGAACGGGAGCCCTATGGTCTCACACTGTGCGAATAACTCGCAATGACAACATGCCGCATCCCTTTCCCCTGACGGTATGACAGGGATGCGGCCACTGTTTGTGGTTACTTGGTGCCGAACATGCGGTCGCCCGCGTCGCCCAGGCCGGGGACGATGTAGGCGTTCTCGTCCAGATGGCTGTCGAGCGAGGCGGTGAAGACCTTCACCCGCGGGTGGGCGGCGGCGAAGACGCGCATGCCCTCGGGCGCCGCGACCAGCGCCATGAAGCGGATGTTCTCGTCGTCCACGCCGTGGCGGTTGAGCACGTCGCAGGCGTGGACCGCGGAATTGCCGGTCGCCAGCATCGGGTCCACCACGATGAACAGGCGGCCCTCCGCCTCCGGCAGCTTCACCAGATACTCGTGCGGCATCTTGGTGTCGTGGTCGCGGTAAAGGCCGATGTGCCCCTCGCGCGCCGACGGCACCAGCTCGTGCAGGCCCTGGGCCATGCCGAGGCCGGCGCGCAGCACCGGCACGATGGCCAGCTTCTTGCCGGCGATGACCGGCGCGTCCATGGGCTGGAGCGGCGTGTCGATCCGCTCGGTCGTCAAAGGCAGGTCGCGGGTGATCTCATAGCCCATCAGCAGCGAAATCTCGCGCAGCAGGGTGCGGAAACCGCCGGTGGAGCGTTCCTTGGCCCGCATCAGCGTCAGCTTGTGCTGGATCAGCGGGTGGTCGAGGATGAACAGATTGGGAAATTCGGTGTGGGTGCGCATGGATCTCGTGCCGCGGCCTGTCTAGACCCCGATCCTAACCCGGCGGACCCGCTTCGGCCAAGCCGCCCTTAAGCGATCCCGCCGGATGCACCGCTCGGGAGATGAAAATCAGCGGCGGTTGGGAAGCGCCGCCCGCCCCGACACAACCTCCGGCTGATCGACCCCGTAGCGGACCACCCGGTTGCGCCCGCTGTTCTTCGCCTGATAAAGGGCGCGGTCGGCGTGGACCACCATCTCCTCCACCGGCAGATCCTCACCGGCCTCGACCAGCCCGAAGGAGGCGGTGACCGCGATCCGCCGCCCGTCCGGCAGCGTCACCGGTGTCCGCGCCAACTCGCCGCGCAGCCGCTCGATGACCCGGAAGCCCTCGGCGATGCCGGTTTCCTTCAGGCAGATCAGGAACTCCTCGCCGCCCATGCGGAAGGCCTCGTCGAAGCTGCGGATGCCCCGGCTGATGGCGGCGGCGGTGGCGGCCAGGACGCGGTCGCCGATGTCGTGGCCGTAGGTGTCGTTGATGCCCTTGAAGCGGTCGATGTCGCAGATGGCGACGCAGAAGGCAGGGCCGTTGCGGCGGAAACGGTTGTGCTCGCGCTCCAGCGCCTCCTGCATGCCGCGGCGGGTGCGCAGGCCGGTCAGCGGGTCCAGCCCGCTCGCCGCCGCCCCGAAGGCGCGCTCGACCCGGCGCAGATGCAGGACGAACTCCTCGAAGCGGGCGATCACCCCCTCGTAATCGGCCTCGCTGGGGCTCTCGCCGCCGGCCGCCTTCAGCAGAAGCAGCTTGGCCTTGCGGTGCATCTGCTCATGCAGGGTGACCAGCTTCTCCACGGCGGGCTGGTGGGCCAGATCGTCGGCGTTGACCGCCACGCACCACGCCGCGAAGGAGGCCGGCGCCGACACCCGTTCGCCCCCCTGTCCACCGCGGAAGAAGACCGCGCGGTGCCATTGCCCGATCCAGCGCAGATGCTCGTCGAGGACGAGGCCGAGGCTGTCGGATGGCGAGCGTGTGTCGGACGAGTTGGTCATCGGGCTTGCACGGCTTCCCTTCGGACACATCCACCGGTCGCGGCCCATGGATGCCAACAGTATCGCACGAAGTCATACCCCGGGTCCGCAACCCGGTCGTGCGATTAAGTTGTGCCCGTCCGCCAAAAGGGAAAGCCCCGCGGCACCATCAAATTTTATTCAAATGCCTCACCGCGACGCGGCGTCACAACCCGGCCACGCTGTCGAGGAAGCGGCGGATCAGCTCCGGGTCCTTGTGGCCGGGACGGTCCTCCACCCCCGACGACACGTCGAGTGCTGTGGCGCCGGTGGTTCGCACGGCTTCCGCCGCGTTCTCCGGCTTCAGCCCGCCGGACAGCATCCAGGGCTTCGGCCAGCTCCGCCCGGCGAGCAGCGTCCAGTCGAAGGCGATGCCGTTGCCGCCCGGCAGGGCCGACACCTTGGCCGGCGGCTTGGCGTCGAACAGCAAACGGTCGGCGACCTCGGCGGCCTCCAGCGCGGCGGCCAGATCCTCGGGCCCGCCGACCTTGATCGCCTTCATCACCGGGATGTTGAAGGCCGCCTTCACCTCGGCGATGCGGCGCGGCGTCTCCTTGCCGTGGAGCTGGATCAGATCGAAGGGGACCTGACTGACCACATGCTCCAGGAAGTCGTTCTCCGGATCGACGAACAGCCCGACCGTGCGCACGCCGGTGGGGACCAGCCGGGCCAGCTCCGCCGCCATGGAGGGTGCGATGGAGCGGGGGCTCGGCGGGTAGAAGACGAAGCCGACGTAGCGCGCCCCGCCGGCCACGGCGGCGTGCAGCGACAGGGGCTCGGTGAGGCCGCAGATCTTGACGCTGACGGGCATGGGGGCGGGTCCTTACAGTTCCGAAACGATGCGGCGGGCGGCGGCTTCCGGATCGGCGTCGCCGGTGATCGGGCGGCCGATGACCAGATGGTCCGCCCCGGCGGCCAGCGCCTCGGCGGGGGTCATGACGCGCTTCTGGTCGTTGGCGGCGGCCCAGGCGGGGCGGATGCCCGGCACCATCAGGATGAAGTCCGGCCCGCAGGCCTCGCGGATCAGCGCCACCTCGGCGGGGGAGCAGACGACGCCGTCCACCCCCGACTCCTTGGCGAGCAGCGCCAGCCGCTTCACCTGATCGGCCACCGGGACGCTCTGCCCGACGGCCTGGAGGTCGGCGGCGTCCATGCTGGTCAGCACGGTGACGGCGAGGATCTTCGGACGGTTGGCACCCGCGCTGGCCGCGGCGTCCGCCGCCGCGCGCATCATCGCCGGGCCGCCGGAGGTGTGGATGGTCAGGAAGGCGGGCTTCAGCGGCAGCGCCGCCCGGATGCCGCCCGCCACCGTGTTGGGGATGTCGTGCAGCTTCAGGTCGAGGAACAGCGGCGGGCCATTCTCGCCAATCACCGAACGAATGCCCGCCGGACCATGGGCGATGAAGAACTCCAGCCCCAGCTTGATCCCGCCGACCACCCCCGCGATCCGCCGGCCGAGGTCGCGGGCGGTGTCGAGGTCGGTCGTGTCGACGGCGCAGAAGATGCGCGAGGCGGGCGCGATGCTGGGCGTGCTCATGGAAAAACGGCTCTCCGGACCCTGGACGATGGTGATGGCGCGCAGCCTAACAAGGGCCGGCGGCAATCACCAGACTTCCGGGGCCGGAGAGGGGGATGTTGCGCTCGATGCCCTCTCCCGCCCCGGGAGAGGGAGGGCCCCACGCGCCAGCGTGGGAGGGTGAGGGTGCGGCCAAAGAATCAGCGCGGGATCCTCGTCCGTACCCTCACCCGCCCGCTTCCGCGGGCACCCTCTCCCGGGACGGGAGAGGGATTGAACGCGTCAGTCGCGGTTCACGTCGACGCGCCCGGTCGGAGTCGCCGCTGGGGTAACCGTCGGCGTGGCCGCCGGAGCGCCCGCCGCCGGGTTGGCGCCCTGCGTGTTGACGCCCTGTGTATTGACGTCGCGCAGCGAGGCCGCGGCGGCGCGGCGGCGCTCCTCGGCGACCTGGGCGCTGTCGTAATCGGCGGCGGCGGCGTCATAGCCGCTCCAGCCGGCCTCGCGGTAGCCCTGCGCCCGGCCGGGGATGTTCACCGAGCCGTGGCGCTGCATGACGGCCAGCGCGGAATCGCACATCGACTCCTCGACCCGGCCGACCAGCAGGACACCGCCGCGGCGCACGCCCTCGGCGAAGACGTCAGCGTCCTCCCGCGTCACGCCGATGCCGGTCAGCATGGAGACGCGGCGGTCGCGGGCGTCGAAATTCGGGTCCTCCCCGAAATCGGCGGCGTGGCGCCAGCTTTCCAGCCGGTTCTCGGTGGCCAGACTGGCCGAGGAGCCCAGCTTCGCGCTGTCGGCGCCCATCATGGTGAAATCCTGCCGCAGATTGGCGGCTTCGAGTTCGCTCAGCGCGCGTTCGGCGCCGGACAGGTCGTCATACAGCGCGACAATGGTCTTCTTGTTCATGAACCCGCTCCTGTGCTGGTCCGATCCGGACGCGGTCCGGACTCAGAGGAAGAAATAGAGGAGGGCGAGGATCACCAGCACGACCAGCGCGATGACCCACCAGTTCATGGAGCCGGCCGCACCGCCCGTGGCCGTCCGGTTGCCGTCCGTGTCATAGACACCCACTTTGCGAGGTTCGTCGGCCATGGATGCGTCACTCCCTGTCGGTAAGGCTTCAGCCAACACAGGCTGATTGCCCTCTCAACAGGGGTGGAGCCGCACCGTTCCGCCGGTTCCGGGAGGGCGCTCAGCGCCCGGCGGCCCAATCCGGCAGTGCGGACGCCCGCGCCGGATCGGCTATGGCGCCCGCCAGCGCCTCGCCCAGTGCCGGGGCGAACTTGAAGCCGTGGCCGGAGCAGGCGCTCATCAGCCAGCAGCGGGCGGACAGCGGCTCGACCACGAAGCGCTCGTCGTCGGTCACCGTGTAGAAGCAGGTCGCCGCGTTGGCGAGGCTGTAGCGGTGGCCGTCCGCCAGCACCCGGCGGGCGCGGTCCAGCACGTCGCGCGCCTCGTCCGGATCGGGGTCGCGCTCGGTGTCCGGGTCGCCGACGCACGAGAAGCGGTGGTCGCCCGCCTTCATCGTCGTGCCGGCCACCGGGGGAACGACGTAGACCCCGCTTTCCCCGTCCGCGTCGATCAGCATCGGCGCCTTGGCCCAGACGCCGCGCAGCCCCTCCGGCGGCATCAGATAGGCCACGACCTGCCGCGACGGGGTCAGGCGCGCCGCCATCTCCGGCAGCAGCTTGGTCACCCAGGCCCCGGCGGCGACCACCAGCGCGTCGGCGCCGATGGTCCGGCGGTCGGCGAGCGTCACGGTGGCGCGCTCGGCGTCGATGGCCGTCACGGGGGCACGCGCGTGGACCGTCACCCCCAGCGCGTTCAGATGGTGGCTGAGCAGTTCCACGATGCGCCCGGCGAGCAGCACGCCGCCCGACTCCAGATGCAGCCCCTCTGCCACGGCGTTGGCGTCGACGAGCGGGAACTCCGCGGCGATCTGCGCCGGGGTCAGGCGGCGGACGGGATGGCCCAGCGACTCCAGAACCGCGACGCTGTCGGCCAGCCAGCGCCGCCCGTCCTCCGCCGAGGCGGTGCAGAGCGTGCCGCTTGGGATGAGCAGCCGCTCGCCCAGATCGGTCCACAGCCGCTCCCACGCCTGGACGGCGGTGTCGGCCATGCGGGCGTAGCCGGCGCTGGCGCCGTAGGCGTGGCGGAACAGCCGGTGCTGGTCGACGGAGCTGCCGAAGGGGTTGGGCACCTGGCCCTGGTCGAAGACCGCGACCTCGTGCCCGGCGCGGGCCAGCGCCCAGGCGGTGCACAGCCCCATGATGCCGGCGCCGACGACGGTGATGCGGAGAGTCATGATGGAAAAACGCCTCAGCGGATCGTGTCGTTGTGGATCACCATCTCCACCGCCAGCTGGGCCGCGCAGAGGTCCTCCAGCGCGGTGCCGACCGACTTGAACAGGGTGATCTGGTCGTAGAAGCGGCGCCCGGCGCGCTGGCCGCGGGTCAGGTCGTAGAGGTCGCCGGCGATGTCCGCGTCGGTCAGGATGCCGGCCTTCATCGGCTGGACGATGTCGCCCGCCTCCTTGCAGGCCCCCTCGCGGGTGTCCACGAAGACGCGGGAACGGCGGATGCAGTCGTCGTCCGCCTCGCGCATCTCCGGGGTGAAGCCGCCGACGAGGTCGAGATGGGCGCCCGGCTGAAGCCACTCGCCACGGATCAGCGGTTCCTTCGCCAGCGTGGCGCAGGAGATCACCTGAGCGCCGCGCACCGCCCCCTCCAGATCGGCCGTGGCCTCGATGCGAAATTTCGGGCGGTGGAAGCGGCTGGCCACCTTCTTCGCCTTCTCCAGGCTGCGGCCCCAGACCAACACATGCTTGATCGGCAGGACGGTGGCGAAGGCCTCGATCAGCTCGGGCGCCAGCGCCCCGGTGCCGACCATCAGCAGCCGCTCCGAGTCGGGCCGCGCAAGGTAGGAGGCGGCGAGCGCGGAGGCCGCCGCGGTGCGCCGCTTGGTGAGCGCGGTGCCGTCCAGAACCGCCTGGGGCATCCCCGTCTTGCCGTCCATCAGCAGGTAGAGGCCCTGCACCGCCGGCAGATCCTTCGCCCCGTTGTCGGGGAAGACGGTGACCACCTTGACGCCGATCGACTGGTTGACCTGCCACGCCGGCATCAGCAGCAGCGTGCCGTCGCTCTGGCCGTAGGTCTCGACCGTGTGGTGGTGCCGCATCGGCACCTCGACCCCGGCGCGGAAGGTCTGCCGCATGCGCTCGATCAGCATGCGGAAGTGCAGGACGGACTTCAGCTCGGCTCCGGTGACGGTGCGCATCGGCGGCTCCCTCCACAGGTCCGGCAAAGCGGAACCCCCTCCCGCCCCCCGGCCGGACGGGAGGCCGAAGGGGTTACCGGCGGGCGGTCAGTGGACCGTGGTCGCCGGCAGGGCGGCGCCGGACCCGGTCACCGCGGGCAGGCCGGCGGTGCCGGACAGCGGGCGGTTCATCTCGGCCAGACGCTTCTCCGCGGCGGCGGCGCGGGCCTGCGTCTCCTTCAACTCGCGCTCCAGGTAGGAGACGCGGTCGGAGGAGCGGCGGGCGCGGCGGCGGTAGCGGCGCTGGGCGTTCCAGGCGACGACGCCGCCGGCCAGGAAGCCGATCACCAGCGCCACCAGCGTGGCGAGGTAGACCGGAACCTCCAGCGTGAAGGGCAGCGGCCAGAGCGACAGCGTGACCAGGCCACGGTTGGAAATGGCGAACAGCACCGCGGCCAGCGCGATGGGAACGGCGATGATGAGGGCGATGAAACGCACGGGTGTGGTCCTCGTATCCATGATCGGGGGCCGGGGCGGGGCCGGGTCCGGGCCGACGACTCAGCGACGGGCTGTCAATGAACGGACATCATTCGTCGGTGTTCAAGCGCTCGCGCAACTGTTTTCCGGTCTTGAAGAACGGAATCGCCTTTTCACCCACCTCGACCGCTTCGCCGGTGCGCGGGTTCCGGCCGGTGCGGGCGTCGCGGCGCTTGACGGAGAAGGCGCCGAACCCGCGCAGCTCCACCCGGTCCCCACGGGCGAGCGCTTCGGAGATCTCGTCGAAGATGGTGCCGACGATCTTTTCGATGTCGCGCTGGTACAGATGCGGATTGCGCTCCGCGAGCCGTTGAATCAGCTCTGATTTGGTCATGGCGATTCCGTTTCCCCCGGTTCGAGCGCCCTTGCACCGCGCTCCTTGACCTGCGCGCAAGCGTGCCACCAGGTCCGATGACCGTCAAGCTAAGCCTTTCTGGCGGAACCCTTTTCCCGGCAACGCTCCGGCTTGCCCGACGGCCGCCGGGAAAAAGGACCGAAATGTGATTAATCCGTCTTACGGATTGCCTTTAAAGGCACCATTTCCGATGACATGGTAGGAACGGTCCCGGTCGCCGGATGCGGGTGAAGGGACGCGGTTGGAGGTTCGCCATGACGCACGCCCATCACACCGGCCCCGCCGACCCGCTGGCCGGCCTGCCCTACGCGGACCGCGTCCGCACCGTCACCACCGCGCAGGCGCTGGGCTGGCTGCGGGCGGGCTGGGCGGACCTGCGGGCGTCGGGCTGGGTCAGCCTCGCCTACGGCGCCCTGTTCGTCGCCATCGGATTCGCGCTGACCGGCGGGCTGGTCCTGGCGGGAATGGCCTATCTGATCGCGCCGATGATCGGCGCCTTCCTGCTGATCGCCCCGCTCCTGGCGCTCGGCCTCTACCGGATCTCCAAGGACGTCGAGGAGGGGCGGCGGCCCAGCCTGTGGCGGGCGCTGACCGCGTGGCGGGCCAACCCTTACCACATCCTGACCGCCGGCCTGATCCTGATGCTCTATGTGATGATCTGGGCGCGGATGAACGTGGTGGCCTTCGCCCTGTTCTTCCCGCACGAGGCCATCGCGCTCGATCATTTCGTGGCGCAGATGTTCAGCCTGGACGGTCTGGTCTTCACCGTCTTCATCACGGCGCTGGGCTTCGCCTTCGCCGCCTTCGCCTTCATCACCAACGTCACCGCACTGCCGATGATGATGGACCGCCCGGTGGACGTCTTCGCCGCGGCGCTGGCCTCGGCCATGGCGGTGCTGCGCAACCCGCGGGTCATGGCGCTGTGGGCCGGGCTGATCGTGCTGGTGACCGGCGCCGGGCTGCTGACCGGCTTCCTGGGCCTGATCGTCGCCCTGCCCCTGGTCGGGCACGCGAGCTGGCACGCCTACCGCGACCTCATCAAGGAGGACGAGGAGGGGTGAGGGGCCACAGCGTATCAGAAAAACGCCACGAGCAATGACAAAAGCCCTGTCCGCCAATCGACGGAAGAGCTTTTGCCACCCTACACATTTGTCCTCATCTGGCTTTGACCAGATTTTTCCCGTTCCCTCATCACTTTTGCGCCCATCTTTTTGGGAAGCGCAAGAGCGGTATCGCTAACTCACCTTGTTTCCGCACTCTTTGCATTTGTATTTCAGATCTCCTTTGATTTTCTTCTGCTCCGTTATCTTACTGCAATGCGGGCAATAGGACTCCTTGTGCTCCGGCCAGGCGGTCTCTGCTTTGTGTCCCATATCAGTCTCCTCATCTCTCGATTCATCTCAAAAGCCAACCATAGATATATCCAATCACACATCTGATGACCGACAGGCGGAATACTCCACGCCCGCCCTATCACTCCAACAGGTGTTCGATGTCGATATTCTCAGGCTGGCTAAACCGCGCTACGTTATCGGTTCAGGTCGTGTCTGATCTTGAGGATCGGCCCAATCAAAAACACCCACAGGAACGCAATGCAAAGGAGCATATCCAGCATATCTTTCCTCCATTTCAAATGGTTGGTTGTTTTTACCAAAACAGCGGTATCTGACCTTAGAAACACTCGCTTTTCTTGTTTTTATTACCAAATTATATAGTCCACCTCACTACCGAGGGATAGGATGATTTTTAGCTCAAACCGGGCTATAATTCGGCATCCGGTTTTTCTGGGGAGCGACACGGCGATCTGTGAACAGGTCGCCTTACAGCGCGCCGCATACCCCCTATCCGCGACACAAGAATGAATAAAAATGGAGGAATTTCAGAAATGATCCTGAGCACCTCGAGCAATAGGGGAAGAAAACCAAGCACAGTCAAGAGCAAGTATCTCGGCGACACCATTCGCGCCGAATTGTCCGTAAGAAATATTACCCAAAAACAGCTTTCAGAATACCTGAATTGTGACGAAAGAACATTACGAGCAAAATTGAATGGAAGCCAAGGATTTTCGTCATCAGATCTTGCAAAAATTGATGTCTTCTTTTCTTTTGTTAATGGATATTCAAGAAAAATTGCATATTATGGAGCGAACATATGCGCCCCCGGCCGTGTTCTTGTGTGCGGATTCACGGGAGCTGAAACAAGCCTAGCTATTTTATTTATCAACTCAGCACTGGGAATTTCCGGTGCAAGTGTTACAGGAATGGTGACGGTTATTGACCGAAACGACAACAAGATTTACTGTCACAAATGCCTGTTTCGCGGAATAATTAACGATGGATACATCCGCTCCATCTTACTGGAAACCGAAAACGGCAATGTGATCAGCGTCGGCGGGTACAATGCGTGCATCGAGCGCTATGCTTTGCAGAGCGCAATCGTTATGGTAGAAAATTGCAACGAGAAAGACATAAATCATATATTTTCTGAGGTTCCTTTGTTAACAATAATAATTTCTGACAATTTCCCCAGCATCCCTGAAAATTATAGAGAATTCAATACACTGACCTTTCGCATATTAAAGATAGGCTGCTTGGATAGCCTGTTGAATTTGGTGGATATTTCCCTCAATGCTGATGAAAATGATAGCAAGAGGATTGAATTGGCTTCTTCAGTGCTGAGAAGAGCGGCATACAGTGCATATTACAGAGAATCATCAAACAAAATATCCGACACCATACTCAGCAAAGCCGTTTCGAACTCAGACTTATCAAGCAAATTAATAGAGCTATCCTTGCCATTTTCACTGAACACTGAAGATGGATCAATACAGTTCATCAGGAAAATTTGCAAAAGATTCATGAGTTTCGAAAAAATATGCTACGATGTAATGATTTCCATATTATCCTCGGCAATTCAAATCAAAAATTACTACGGCATCCATGTTCCCGAGATAGAGATCATGTGCGAAAAAACAGATGCTCTGGGGAATGCTGAAAAAATCAAAGCAATGGACGCTCTCCTAAATCGCTATCTGGCAGACGCGCCATAATGAAGCGCGTCAAAAGGAAAAAGCTGCCGCGGGATGACCGCGGCGGCTTTTTCGTAACCAAGTGCGAGAGGCGGGCCCCCTCCCCGACCCTCCCCCGCTTGCGCAGGGGAGGGGGAGAGACATGCCTTACTCGTCGTTCTGCTGCTTGCGCTTCAGAGCCGCACCCAGGATGTCGCCCAGCGAGGCGCCCGAGTCGGACGAACCGTACTCGGCCATCGCCTGCTTCTCCTCCTCCATCTCGCGGGCCTTGATGGACAGCGAGATGCGGCGGGAGCCGCGGTCGATCTGGGTCACCTTCGCGTCGACCTTCTCGCCGACGGCGAAGCGGTCCGGACGCTGCTCCGAACGGTCGCGGGACAGGTCCGACTTGCGGATGAAGCCGGTGTAGCCCTCGCCGACCGTGACCTCGATGCCACCATCGGTGACCTGGGTGACGGTGCAGGTGACGACCTCGTTCTTCTTCAGGCCGGCCGTGGCAGCCTCGAACGGATCGTTCGCGAGCTGCTTGATGCCGAGGGAGATGCGCTCCTTCTCGACGTCGACGTCCAGGACCTTGACCTTGACGCGGTCGCCCTTCTTGTACTCGGCGATGGCCTCTTCACCCGACTTGTTCCAGTCGAGGTCGGACATGTGGACCATGCCGTCGATGTCGCCCGGCAGACCGACGAACAGACCGAACTCGGTGATGTTCTTGACCTCGCCTTCCAGCTCCGTGCCCGGGCCGAACTTGTCGAGGAAGGTCTCCCACGGGTTGTCCAGGCACTGCTTGAGGCCCAGGCTGATGCGGCGCTTCTGCGGATCGACGTCCAGGACCATGACCTCGACTTCCTGAGACGTCGACACGATCTTGCCCGGATGGACGTTCTTCTTCGTCCAGGACATCTCCGAGACGTGCACCAGGCCCTCGATCCCCGGCTCCAGCTCCACAAAGGCGCCGTAGTCGGTGATGTTGGTGACGCGACCCTTGAACCGCGAGCTGACCGGGTACTTGGCTTCGACGCCTTCCCACGGATCGGCTTCCAGCTGCTTCATGCCGAGGCTGATGCGCTGGGTCTCCGGGTTGAAGCGGATGACCTGGACCGTGACGGTCTGGCCGATCTGCAGGGCCTCGGACGGGTGGTTGATGCGGCGCCACGCGATGTCGGTGACGTGCAGCAGGCCGTCGACGCCACCCAGATCCACGAACGCGCCGTAGTCGGTGATGTTCTTGACCACACCCTGCAGAACCTGGCCTTCCTTGAGGTTGGCCACCAGCTCCGAACGGGCCTCGGCGCGGCTCTCTTCGAGAACGGCGCGGCGCGACACGACGATGTTGCCGCGCGAGCGGTCCATCTTCAGGATCTGGAACGGCTGCGGGGTGCCCAGCAGCGGGGAGATGTCGCGGACCGGACGGATGTCCACCTGCGAACCCGGCAGGAACGCCACGGCGCCCGACAGGTCGACGGTGAAGCCGCCCTTGACGCGGCCGAAGATGACGCCGGTGACGCGGGTCTGGTCCTGGAAGGACTTCTCCAGCAGCGCCCAGGCCTCTTCGCGCTTGGCCTTCTCACGCGACAGAACGGCTTCGCCGTTCTTGTCTTCCATGCGCTCCAGATACACCTCGACGGTGTCGCCCGCCTTCAGCTCGGGCGGCTGGCCGGCAACGGCGAATTCCTTCAGCGCGACGCGGCCTTCCGACTTCAGGCCGACGTCGATGGTGACCATGTCGTTCTCGACGGAGACGACGCGGCCCTTGACGACCGAGCCTTCGAGGGACTCGGCCGTGCCGAGCGACTCCTCGAGCAGAGCCGCAAAGCTTTCCTTCTCGCCGGTCCGGGCCATAGCTTGTGCCATTGAAACTCCTAAGGTTGGCCGAAAGCGATCCCGCCATGGTCCGTCCCGCGGCAAAACGGGCCGGCCCCCGATGGGACCACCGCGCCGGGCACCACGCCCGGCGACTTGGTTGACATATGTTCCGTTGGAGGGCCGAAGCGCCCGGACCCTGATGCTCAGACCTTGGAGCCGAAACCGGTTTTCGTTCCGATAAAGGCGGTCGCCGCTGCGAACGCCTGGTCGGCGTCGAGGGCGGAGGTATCAAGCACAAAAGCGTCGGCAGCCGGCAGGAGCGGTGCTACCGTCCTCTGGCTGTCGCGCGCGTCACGGGCCTTCATGTCCTCCAGGACATCGGACGGTATAGCCGGAATCCCGCGTTCCCGCAACTCCTTGAGTCGCCGTTCGGCCCGCACCTCCACCGAAGCGGTAACGAACAGCTTGGCATCGGCGTTCGGGCATACGACCGTTCCGACATCCCGCCCGTCCAGCACCGCCCCCGGCGCGCCGCCGGGCGGGGTGGCGGCGAACGCCCGCTGGAAATCGAGAAGGGCGGCCCGCACCTCCGGCACCGCGGCGACCTTGGAGGCCGCCTGCGCCGCCTCGTCGTTGCGCAGGGCCGGGTCGTTCAGGATGCCGTCGTCCGGCCGCAGCGCGCGGGCGGCCTGCGCCGCGGCCTCCGCGTCGGCCGGGTCACCGCCCGCGCGCAGGACGCTGACGCCGACCGCGCGGTAGAGCGCCCCGGTGTCGAGATGCGCGAAGCCGTAAGCCTGGGCGATCCGCTTGGACAGCGTGCCCTTGCCCGCGGCGGCGGGGCCGTCGATGGCGATGATGAGAGAAGGCATGACGGGGGCTTGCTGTGTCCGCGATTGATGGGAATGGGGAAGTGCAACATCTGATACCACACCCTCTCCCGCAAGCCATCCCGCACCGTCACGCTACGGCCGTGGCCCGGGTGCGACGTCGGGGAACGCGTTGAGCGATGGCCTGATCCCTTGCCGGACGGTGCCGGAAGGCGAGGGAGTGGACGGCAGAGACATCTGGGGCCTCCGGACAGTCGCCGCACCTTCCGTTTTCCTTTTTTCAGCGTCGCTCCCCTTGGCTGCCGACGCCTGATCCTCAAGAGCGGGCCTATGGATGGCCAACGACACCAACATTCCCTTCGCCTGGCTTTTTGCGCTCGGGCCGGCACTGTTCACTTTCGGTGCAAGATCGCCGAGAAGCGCGTCGATCCTCTCCCGCTCCGCGCCCGACGCCTTGCCCTCATCAAGAACAAGCAACCAATACAGCCCCTTGACCTGATCGTCATCGAGCGGCTTTGCGTACCCAAGCAAGGCCGCTATGGCGCCGCGGATGCCGGTTTCCATTGCGGAAGCCCCGCCTTCGCCCTTGGCACCGTCCGACGTCGTCGGGTTTGCCGCGCGCACGGCCTTGGCGACATATCCGGAAATCGTCGCCGGCAGGCAGATCACGGCATAATCCTGGACGTATTTGATCGCCTCGATGGTGCTCGGATTCGGCGACAGACTGTTCTCCCTCAAATATTTTTCTTGAAAACGCCTGACAAGATCCTGGGTATCCTCCGCGTTCAGGGCAAAAACCACGGAACTCTTGACGACGCCGACGGCTTCTTCGGTAAAGCCCGTCCCAAGCGCGACCAGCGCGATCGACTTTGCCGACGCCTGAACGGCGGAGAGAACCCCCGCAATGGCGGTTCCGGTTATATTCACACCGCTCTTGATCGCCGCCGTGTCTTTCTGCATTTGGGACAGCGCGTCGAAAAAACTATCGCAGCGCCGGTTGACCTCGCGAATTCCGAGATCGATGAACGCTTTGGCGCGTCTTTGCTCAAGGCTCTCGGGAGTCGCCGCGCCACCTCCAGGTGGTTTCTCCGGCAATATTTCAACGGTCATTCCATCCGGTCCGACCGCCTTGTAAGGCATCCCCGTAAAGAACAGCTTGTTCTCGACTTGCAGGCCGTCGATGATGGAAAGAAAGAATTCTATTTCCTGCTTCGTCTTGGCAAGCTGCTCCCGCTCGAAACTTGTCGATATGCCATTCCGCAGCAACTCGAATCGCTCGGCGCCACGCTCGGCACAGGCCGTCACCATCGCCAGCAACACGCCAGCCACGGTGATCTGGCTGGTCAGCCTGAAGCCCGTTTTCGACATTTCGCCCCCCGAGACACGCGCCTCGTGTACGGCGCCGTCCGTCTCCACAACGATCAGGGTAGCAAAATATCAGGGAAGCTCTACAAAAAAATCCACGAATTCAAATGTATGCACGCAAAACAAGAAAGCCCCGCGGCGCCGAAGGCCGCGGGGCTTGCCCGTCTCGCAGCAATCGAGCGTCAACCCATTGAAATCCTGGCGCCCACCCCGTTCATCAGATCGACGAAGCCGGGGAAGCTGGTGTCGATGAAGGCGCCGTCGTCCACCTGCACCGGCTCGGCTGTGGCCATGCCCAGCACCAGGAAGCTCATGGCGATGCGGTGGTCCATGGCGGTGGCGACGGTGGCGCCGCCCTGCGGCGGCTTGCCGGTGCCGTAGACGGTCAGGCTGTCGTCGGCCCCGACCTCGACCTTCACGCCGCACTTGGTCAGCCCGTCGGCGACCATGGCGAGGCGGTCGCTCTCCTTCACGCGCAGCTCCTTGAGGCCGAGCATGACGGTGGTGCCCTCCGCGCAGGCGGCGGCGGCGGCGAGGATCGGGTACTCGTCGATCATGCTGGGCGCGCGGTCCGCCGGGACGACGATGCCCTTGAGCGGGCCGTGCTTCACCCGCAGGTCGGCCACCGGCTCGCCCGCCTCGTCGCGGCGGTTCTCGAAGGCGATGTTCGCGCCCATCTCGACCAGCGTGTCGTAGAGGCCGGTGCGGCGCGGGTTCATGCCGACGCCCGGCAGCAGCAGCTCCGAGCCGGGGCGCAGCAGCGCCGCGACCGCCGGGAAGGCGGCGGAGCTGGGGTCGGCGGGCACGACGATCTCGCGCCCGGTCAGCTCCGGCTGGCCGACGACGGACACGGCGAGCGCGCCGTCCTCCATCCGCTCGGTCGTCACGGTGGCGCCGAAATGGCGCAGCATCAGCTCGGTGTGGTCGCGGGTCGGCTCCGCCTCGATCACGGTGGTGGTGCCGGCGGTGTTCAGGCCGCAGAGGATGATCGCCGACTTCACCTGGGCGGAGGCCACCGGCAGGCGGTAGGTGATCGGCACGGTGCGGTCGCTGCCGACCACCGCCAGCGGCAGCCGCCCGCCGGACCGCCCGACGAAGCGCGCGCCCATCTGCTCCAGCGGGCCGGTCACGCGGGCCATCGGGCGCTTGTTCAGCGAGGCGTCGCCGGTGAAGACGCAGGTGATCGGGTGCGACGCGACGAGACCCATCAGCAGGCGCGCCGCCGTGCCGCTGTTGCCCATGTCGAGCACCTGCGCCGGCTCGCTCAAGCCCCCCAGACCGACGCCGCGCACCCGCCACACGCCGTCGCCGCCGCGCTCCGCCTGGGCGCCCAGCAGGCGCATGGCGGCGGCGGTGTTCAGCACGTCCTCCCCTTCCAGCAGGCCATGGATGACGGTTTCACCCACCGCCACGGCGCCCAGCATCAGCGACCGGTGCGAAATCGACTTGTCGCCCGGCACGCGGATCGTGCCGGCCAGCGCGCCGGTGGAGGATGAGCGAAGCGGCTTCGCCTGCAGCATGGGAGGACTCCCCAGACAAGAATGTGACCAGGGCGGAGTACCTAGCACAGCGGGAAGGGCGATGCGAGCGATGCGCGGCTCCCGCGATCAGTCGCCGACCGCCACCCCCTCGCGCCGGGTGTCGGCGCCGCCGGACAGCCCTTGGCCGGTCACGACGATCGCCTGGGTGCCGGAGGTCAGCTCCATCGCCTTGACGGTGTGCCCCCGCGCCTCCAGCGCCGCGATCCAGCCCTCCGCCTCGGTGCCCTGCTCCAGCTCGGTCGGGCCGTTGCGGCTGCCGACATTGGGGGCGTCCACCGCCGCCTGCGGGTCGAGGCCCCAGTCCAGCAGCGCGATCAGCGTCTTGCCCACGTAATTGATGATGTTGCTGCCGCCCGGCGACCCCACCGAGGCCACCAGGGCACCGTCGCGGAAGACCAGGGTCGGCGCCATCGAGCTGCGCGGCCGCTTGCCCGGCTCGACCCGGTTGGCGACCGGCTTGCCGTCGTCCGTCGGGGTGAAGGCGAAGTCGGTCAGCTCGTTGTTCAGCAGGAAGCCGCGCACCATCAGGCGGGAGCCGAAGCCGTCCTCGATGGTGGTGGTCATGGCGACGGCGTTGCCGGCCCCGTCGACCACGGAGATGTGGCTGGTGCCATGCTCCTCGGCCTCCGCGAAGCCCCAGGCGCGGCCTTCCCGGAAGGGCGGCTCGCCCGGCTGGGCCTTGCCCATCGACCGCTCGCCGACCAGGGCGGCGCGGCCCGCCAGATAGCCGCGGTCGAGCAGCCCCTTCACCGGCACCGCCACGAAATCGGGGTCGGCCAGATAGAGACCGCGGTCGGCGAAGGCGAGTCGCCCGGCCTCCGACAGCCAATGGGCGGCCAGAGCCGGATCGTTGTGGGTGGCGGCCATGTCGCGCCCTTCCAGGACGGCCAGCATCTGCAGGACCGCGACCCCGCCGGAGCTGGGCGGCCCCATGCCGCACAGGGTGTAGACACGGTAGGAACCGCAGACCGGTTCACGCTCCTTCACCCGGTAGGCCTTCAGGTCGGCCTCGGTCATGTCGCCGGGGTTGGTGGAGTGGCCGGTCACCGCCTTGACGAGGTCGGCGGCGATCGGACCCTCGTAGAAGGCGGCGGAGCCCTTGTCGGCGATGGCGCGCAGGGTCGCCGCGAACTCCGGATTCCTCAGCACATGGCCGACCGGCCAGGGCGTGCCGTCCGGCTGGTAGAAATAGGCGCGCGCCGTGGGGTTGGCGGGCAGGTGATTCTCCATCGCCAGTTGGCCGTTCAGCCGCGGGCTGACCGTGAAGCCGTCCTCGGCCAGCGCGATGGCGCGCTCGAACAGGCGGGGCCATGGCAGTTTGCCGTGTTTGCGGTGGGCCTGCTCCAGCAGCATCACCGTGCCCGGCACCCCGACCGACCGGCCGCCGACCACCGCGTCGTAGAAGGGCATCGGCTTGCCGTCCGCCCCCAGGAAACGCTCCGGAGTCGCGGCGGCCGGCGCCGTCTCGCGCCCGTCGAGGGAGGTCACCGCCTTCGTTGCGGCATCGTAATGGACCAGGAAAGCGCCGCCCCCGACTCCGGAGCTTTGCGGCTCCACCAGATTGAGGACGAGTTGCACGGCGATGGCCGCGTCCACCGCGCTGCCCCCCGCCCGCAGGATCTCCCGCCCGGCCTCCGCCGCCAGCGGATTCGCGGCGGCCACCATGTGGCGCGTGGCGGTGTCGACGCCGCGGCTGCCGCGCCCGGTCGCGCGCTCCGGCGCCACGTCGCCGGCGGCGGAAGGCGCCGCCGAGGACGGTGTCGAGGACGGTGTCTGGGCCACGGCCTCCAGCGGCAGCGCCGCCAGCAGGCCGGCGGACAGCAGCGCCCGCCAGCGGCGGGACAGCAGGATCGGCATCGGTTCCTCCCCCATTCTCATGGTATCCTTGACGGCGGCCCGGCGGACCACCGCAGGGTGAAGTTTGGCACCGGCCGCCGGCCCCGCCAGTTTGCCGGTGGCATTCCGCGAACTTTTTTTTGACAAGCGCCCGCTGGCGTGGCAAAGGGCGCGGCTTGCAATTCCCGAATTGGGCATTCCCTAGGAACGTGACGGAGGACGAGGCGTGGCCAAACCCGAATGGGGCGTCAAGCGCATCTGCCCGAGCTGTGGCGCGCGCTATTACGATCTGCGCAAGGACCCGCCGGTGTGCCCGAGCTGCGGAGCGCAGTTCGATCCCGAGGCGTTGCTGAAGTCCCGCAAGGCGCGCCCGGCGCCGGTTGACGATGTCAAGAAGGCCCCGGTGGTCTCCTCGGACGATGAGGACACCGAGACCGAGAACGACGAGGAGTCGACCGAACTCGACGAGACCGAGGACGAGGTGACCGTCGACGACATCGAGGAAACCGACGAGACGCCCGAGGACGAGGACGATGTCCTGATCGAGGACACCTCGGAGCTGGGCGAGGACGACATGGACGAGGTCGTCGACGTCGAAGGCGAGGACGAGGAGGAGCGCTGATCGCGCTCCCCCTTGGAAGACGGGGGCGGGTGAGCGGAAAAAAGCGGGGCGGGGCTGAATTTTTCTCTTGCATCAACCCCCCGTCCTGACCAATATCCCGCTCCACCGAGGCAGGCCGCAAGGCTCGCCGCCCAGAGTTTCGGGGCCATAGCTCAGCTGGGAGAGCGCTACAATGGCATTGTAGAGGTCAGGAGTTCGATCCTCCTTGGCTCCACCAAACACCCGAAGGGCCTGCGCGACACCGCGCGGGCCCTTTGGCGTTTCAGCCCTCCGCGTCTTGCCGTCCCGGCCGCCGTCATCGTCTTGACAGGCGTCAAGGAACGCTCTTTGGTCGGGCGGCACCGTCGGCTTCCGCCGATTCCCCTTCCCTCCCGCTTCGGACACGCCATGGCCGACATCCTGATCGCCAACACCCTGACCGGCGAGACCACCCTGGGCGCGCTGAACGCCGTCGATCCGGACGCCGTGGGGCGGCTGGCGCAGATCCACCCGGTCT
This sequence comes from Azospirillum brasilense, assembly GCF_007827815.1. Taxonomy (GTDB): domain Bacteria; phylum Pseudomonadota; class Alphaproteobacteria; order Azospirillales; family Azospirillaceae; genus Azospirillum; species Azospirillum brasilense_C. The sequence goes on along the minus strand of NZ_VITH01000002.1, from coordinate 127,884 downwards.
TCAACCCCGGCGTCGGCGTGCCCGACAGCGCCAGCCTGGGCGACCTCGCCAAGGCCACCGGCATTCCGCTGGACGTGCTGCTGGCCGCCGCGCGCGGCGCCATCCACGTCACCGCCCCGGCCGGCGGCTGCGGCTGCGGAAGCGGCGGCTGCGGCACCCCCAGGCACTGACGCTTTCCCCCTCCCATTCGCGGCGCCTCTCCCCACCTGTTGGTGGCACCCACCATTGGGAACAGGCTTCGGGAACGGGAGGACAGCATGACGACGGCCCCAACATCGACCGAGTCTCCGGACGGCTGGCTGGAAACGGTGGTCGTTCCGCGCACCAGCGACATCGGCGGCTTCGAGGTGCGGCGCGCCCTGCCCTCCGTCCGCAAGCGGATGGTCGGGCCCTTCGTCTTCCTCGACCAGATGGGGCCGGCGATCCTCAAGGCCGGGGCGGGCATCGACGTCCGCCCCCACCCGCACATCGGGCTGGCCACCGTCACCTACCTGTTCGAGGGCGAGATCCTGCACCGCGACAGCCTGGGCACCGTCCTGCCGATCCGGCCGGGGGCGGTGAACTGGATGACCGCCGGGCGCGGCATCGCCCATTCCGAACGCTCCGCCACCGACGAGCGCGGGCGCGACCGGATGCTGTCGGGCATCCAGTCCTGGGTCGCCCTGCCCAAGACCCATGAAGAGACCGACCCCGCCTTCGTCCATCTCGGCGCCGACGAGCTGCCGGTGGTCGAGGGCGAGGGCAAGCGGCTGCGCGTCGTCGCGGGCGAGGCGTACGGTGTACGTTCGCCCATGAACGCGCTGTGGGACACGCTGTACGTCGATGCCTCGCTGGACGCCGGCGCCCGCCTGCCCATCGACCGCGAGACGGAGGAGAGGGCGCTCTACATCGCCGACGGCACCGTCACGATCCATGGCGACCGCTTCGAGTCCGGGCGGCTGCTGGTGCTGCGCCCCGGCGACGCCATCACCGTGGAGGCCGAGACCGCCGCCCGCCTGATCCTGCTGGGCGGCGCCGTGATGGACGGTCCGCGCCACATCTGGTGGAACTTCGTGTCCAGCCGCCAGGACCGCATCGAACAGGCCAAGGCCGAATGGCAGGCCGGGCGCTTCGACGCCGTTCCCGGCGAGACGGAGTTCATTCCGCTTCCGGAACGGTGAAGCCGAGCGCCGTCAGCCTCTCCCGCACCGCCGGATCGGCCAGCGCCGACAGGAAGCGCCGGACCGCCGGCCGCTCCCGGCGGTCGTTGGGAATCACGAAGTCGTAATGCTCCGCCTGCAGGGGCAGGAAGCCCAGCCCGTAGAGGGTGGCGACGCTGTCGATGGCCACACCCCAGTCGGCACGCCCCTGGGCCACCGCCACCGCCACGGCGTTGTGCGACTTGGCCTGCGACCAGTAGCCGGTGGGACGCGCCGAGCCGAGCAGCCGGTCGGTCAGGATGCGGGTGCCGCTGCCCGCGTTGCGGTTGACCAGGATGCAATCCGGGTCCTGCGCCGCCGCCAGACCGGCCTCCTCGGCCGTTTTGCCTTCGAAACGATCATCGCCCTTGCGGAAGACGATGCCCTGGAGGCGGCGGTAGCCGGTCACCAGGCCGAGCGCCGGGGTCAGGAAGGGGCGGTTGTACTCCCCGCTCTTGGGGTCCATCAGGTGGATGGCCGCCACGTCGCACTCGCCGCGCCGGGCGGCGGCGAGGCCGCCCATCGAGCCGACGTTCAGCGCCTTGACCGTCAGCCCCTCGCCGACCAGCCGGCCGGTGATTGCATCCAGCCCCACGCAATGGCTGCCGATCACGATCAGGTCGGCGGGCCGGGTGTCGCGGCCGATGCGCTGGACCGACACCGGGGTGCCGGCCTCCACCGCCTCGGCCTGGGGGTCGACGGCGATGAAGCCGTCCGCCGCGCTGAAGGCGGTCACCGCGCCCGAGCCCTTGGACAGCGGATAGGCCGCCAGCCCGCCGTCCGCCCCGCGCACCAGCGAGACCATCACATATTCGGTCCGGCCGCGTTCCGATCCCAGCCGCATCGGCAGCGTCGCGTCCACGCTTTCCTTCGCCGCGGGCGGCAGGCCGGCCAGCGCGCGCAGCACCGGGGCGACGAACTCGTGGAAGGTGAACATGGCGGAGGTCGGGAAGCCGGGCAGGACCACCACCGGCTTGCCCTTCGTTACGGCCAGGCACAAAGGTTTGCCGGGCTTCAGCGCGACGCCGTGCGCAACGATTCCGGGATCGGTCAGGCGGCTGATGATGCGGTGGGACAGGTCGCCCGCCCCCTTCGACGTGCCGCCCGACAGCAGCAGCGCGTCGCAGGCCAGCCCCTGTTCGACCAGCGGCGCCAGTTCCGCCTCGTCGTCGCGGGCGATGCCCAGCCGGACCGCCTCCCCGCCCAGCTCCTCCACCGCGGCGGCGAGAACGGCGGCGTTCGAATCATAGACGGCGCCGGGCCGGATCGGTTCGCCCGGGGCGACGATCTCGTCGCCGGTGGACAGGATCGCCACGCGGGGGCGGCGGACCACCGACACCTCGGCCCGTCCGATGGCCGCCAGCACGCCGATCTCGCGGGAGGTCAGCACCTGCCCGCGGCGCATCACCGTCTCGCCGCGCCCGATGTCCGACCCGGCGGCGGCGACGAAGGCGCCGGGAACCACCGGCTTGCGGATCGCCACCAGGAGGGCTCCGCCCTCCTCGTGCGATTCGGTGTGCTCCACCATAACCACGGCGTCGGCGCCGCGCGGCAGCATGCCGCCGGTGGCGAGCACCGTCGCCGTTCCGGGGGCGACGGTCACGGAGGGGACGCGTCCGGCCGACAGCACCTCGTCGTTCAAGCGCAGCACGACCGGCGTGTCCTCGCCCGCCCCCAGCGTGTCGGCAGCGCGCACCGCGAAGCCGTCCACCGAGGAGCGGTCGAAACCGGGCACATCGACCGCCGCCACCACGTCGGCGGCCAGCACGCGGCCCAGCGCGGCGCCGAGCGGCACCGTCTCCGCCCCCTTGGGCGTTAGGTCGAGATGGCGGCGGAACCGCGCTTCCGCCTCGTCGCGGCTCACCACCTCGAGAAACTGCTCCTGCCGGGCCGCCTGGGCGACAAACCGCCGGATGTCCTGGTTGGACACGCCCTTTCCCCCCTCGCTTGATTCTGTTCAGAGACTTGTACCGTCAAAACAGCGCAGGGTCACGGTCGCCCCGGCGGGGACGCCCTCGCTGTCTGCCGGGATCAGCACGAAGCCGTCGGCCAGCACCGCCCCGGCCAGACCAGGACGGTGCGGGGAGGCGACGGGCTCGACCAGCCCGTCCGCCGTCCGGCGCACGCGGTACAGTTCGGTGCAGCCGATCTCCGACACCAGCTTGCGCACCGTCACGGCGGGAAGCGCCGGGTGCGGCAGGGCCGGGGCCCGCCCGGCGAGCCGGCGCACCGCCCGTCCGGCCAGCAGCTCGTAGGCCGCCAGACAGGCCATCGGCTCGCCGGGCAGCAGGACGGCGGGCACGCCGCCGGCCGTCCCCAGCGCCGCCGAATCGCCCGGACGCAGGGCCACACCGTGCAGGGCCAAGGTCCCCGCCTCGGCCAGCGCCAGCGTGGCCACGTCGTCCTCCCCGACCCCGGTGCGCCCGGCGGAGATCAGCAGGTCGGCGCCGGGGGCCGCGTAGGCGGCGGCCAGAGCGGCACGGTCCGCCGGCAGCGGCCCCACCAGCTCCACCACGCCGCCGTCGCGCCCCACCAGGGCGGTGAGCATGGCGCCCAGCGTCTCCGGACCGGAGCGCGGCCCGCCGGCCAGCACGACGCGCACCCGCGGGCGGGCGCCGACGAGCAGCGTGTCGACCCCCAGCGCGGCGAGCAGCCCGAGGTCCTGCGGGCGCAGCCGGTGCCCGGCCGTCAGCAGGACGGTCCCGCCGCGCAGGCCGTCGCCCCGCCGCTCCACCCCGTCGCCCGGGGCGGCGCTGTCCAGCGCCTCGACGAAGGGTCCGTCCGCCTGCAGGGCCCCCACGGGCAGGACCGCGTCGGTTCCCGGCGGCATCGGCTCGCCCGCCGCAACCCTGACGGCGTCCGGCAGCGGCACCGGGTTGTAGGAACCGGCGCCGAGCGTGTCGCTGGAAGCGATCGCCACACCGTCGCGGGCGGCCCGGTCGGCGGGTGGCCAATCATCCGGCGCGGTCAGCGGCGCGGCGAGCACCACCCCCTCCGCCAGTGCCGCGGCGAGTCCGGCGGGCGCCACGGCGCGCGGCGGCAGCGGGGCGACGGCGGCGTCGATCCAGTCCTCCAAGACCGGCAGGGCGGCCCGGCTGGCGAAGCCGCGCCCGCGCACGTCGGCCGGAGTCGCTGCAGATGGAGTCGCTGCAAAGGAAGGCCGGTCCCCGTTCGCGGTGTGGTCTCCGGCTCTGGCCGCGGTCATGGCTGCACCCGTGATGCCTCAGGTCAGCCCCTTATACCGCAACCTCCACACCGCCGCTGCACACACGGTTGCGGCCCGCCCGCTTGGCCTCGTAGAGCAGGCCGTCGGCGAGCTGGGTCAGCCGGTCGGGGGTGTCGTCGAGCAGCGGCCGGGCGGTGGCGACGCCCAGGCTGATGGTGATGTGGTCGGCGACATAGGACACCGCGTGGGGGAGGCGCTGCCCGGCCACCGTCTGGCGCAGGCGCTCGGCCACCTGCACCGCCCCGTCCTCGTCGGTCTCGGGGAGCAGGCAGACGAACTCCTCGCCGCCGTAGCGGGCGATCAGGTCGCCCGGCCTCATCATCTGCTCGGCCAGGAGCCGGGCCACCGCGCGCAGGCATTCGTCGCCCGCCTGATGGCCGTAATGGTCGTTGTAGGGCTTGAACTGGTCGACATCGAGCATGATCAGCGACAGCGGAAGCTGCACCCGCCCGCAGCGCCGCCATTCGCGCAGCAGCACCTCGTCGAAGCGGCGGCGGTTGGCGATGCCGGTCAGGCCGTCGTTGAAGGACAGGGTGCGCAGCAGATCGGTCTGCCGCTTCAGCAGCAGATGGTTGCGCACGCGGGCCTTGACGATGGGCGGGCTGATCGGCTTGGAGATGAAGTCGATGGCGCCGACCTCAAGCCCGTAGGTCTCGTCCTCCACCTCGCTCTTGGCCGAGATGAAGATGACCGGGATGTCGCGGGTGATCGGATCGGCCTTGATCCGCGAACAGACCTCGTAGCCGTCCATCCCCGGCATCATGATGTCCAGCAGCACGAGATCGGGCAGCCGCGACTGCACCAGCTCCAGCGCCTTCGCCCCATCGGTCGCGAAATAGATGTCGTGCTCATCCTTCAGGATGCGGCTCAGCACATGCACATTCGAGGGGATGTCGTCGACCACCAGGATCTTGGAGCGTGCATCGGTCATGATCGGTTCCTGGAGAGCGGGGTCCCGGGAGACGGTGTGCGGTGTGCGGTGCTGGGCGGGTCAGTCGGCCGGCAGGGACAGGCCGAGTTCCAGCATGATCCTGCGCAAGATTCCTTGAGCCTTTGTAAAGTCGAGGCCATCGACCGCCGACGACAGCGCCTTCATCGACACCGGATCGATCCAGTCGGCCAGCGGCGGCGCCAGGACGGCGAACTCCTCCGCGGCGGCGAAGTTGCTGTCGCGCAGCAGCCGCGCGAACCGGTCCAGCATGGGCTCCAGCGTCTGGATGTCCACCGCCGGCGCCCCGCCGCCGCCAAGCTCCCCGGAGACGCCGCCTGGAACGCCGCCCTGGGCGCGTCCCGGCGCGACGGCCAGCCGGGCGGCGGAGTCCAGCACCGCCTCCAGCTCCGCGCGGAGGACCGGCAGTTGCGCCGCCGCCGCCGCGCCGTCCCCGCGGAAGGCGGCGACCTGCACGGCGTCCGCGGCGGCGGACAGGGTGCGGGCGCCGATGTTGCCGGCAAGGCTCTTCAACTCGTGCCCCAGCGCCTTGGCCCGCGGCAGATCCCCCGCGGCCAGGGCGACGGCGATGCCGTCCGCCACGCCGTCGTAGGTCCGCGCGAAATCGGTGACGAACTTGCGGAACAGCCCGACGTCGCCGTCGAGCCGATGCAGCGCGTCCTTCACGTCGATGCCCGGCAGTTCGGCGGGAAGCGCCGCACGGGGCGCGGACGGCATGGGCTTGGGCAGCAGCGGCGCACCCGCCGCCAAGCCCCCCGCCGGCACTCCTCCCGCCGGCTGGCCGAGCCAGCGCGTCACCACGGAGAACAGCTGCTCCACGTCGATCGGTTTGGCGATGTGGTCGTCCATGCCGCCGTCCAGGCAACGCTGACGGTCGGACGGCAGGGCGCTGGCGGTCATGGCGATGATCGGCAACCCCTGCCCGGCGGGCCGGGCGCGCAGCCGGCGCGTCGCCTCGAATCCGTCCATCTCCGGCATCTGCACGTCCATCAGCACAAGGTCGAAGGGCGGGTCCGCCTCCTCGACGCAGGCGATGGCCTCGTAGCCGTTGCCGGCCAGGGTGACGCGGGCACCGGCGCGCTCCAGGATCTCGCGGGCCACCTCCTGGCTGATGCTGTTGTCCTCCACCAGCAGCAGGCGCTGCCCGAACAGGGGGCGCAGCTGCTGCGGCCGGAGGAAGCCGGCGGGATGCGCCGTGCAGGCGTGCAGCGGCGTCTCCTCCACGGCGTCGCCCCCGGCGCCGCGTCCATAGGCGTCGATCACCGCGTCGAGCAGCGAGGAGGCGGTGACCGGCTTGACCAGCGCGCCGCCGAGGGCCAGCCCCTCCAGCCCCTCGCCGCCCGCTCCGGCGCCCATCCGCTCGCGCCCGAAGGCGGAGACCACGATGATGACCGGGGCCTTCACCAGACCGTCGTCGCGGATGCGGCGGGAGGTCTCCAGCCCGTCCATCCCCGGCATCTTCCAGTCCATCAGCACGATGTCGTAGGGCTGATCCGCGGCGGTCGCGCGCTCCAGCTCCGCGATCGCCTCGGCCCCCGACGCGCAGAGCGAGGTCTTCCAGCCGAAGGACGTGACCAGCTCGCCCAGCACCTCGCGCGCGGTGAGGTTGTCGTCCACCACCAGCACGGACAGGCCGCGCGGCACAACCCGGGAGCGCAGTGGCCGCTCCCCAGCCCGCCCGGCGCCCATCCGTCCGGTCCCGGTCAAACCGGCCAGCCCGAAGGCGGGATTCCCGAAGACGGCGGTGAAATGGAAATCGCTGCCCTGGCCCGGCTCGCTCGACACGTCCATCACCCCGCCCATCAGGGCGACCAGGCGCGTGCAGATGGCCAGCCCCAGGCCGGTGCCGCCGTAGCGCCGGGTGGTGGAGCTGTCGGCCTGGCTGAAGGCCTGGAACAACCGCTCCTTCTGCTCGGCGTCGATGCCGATGCCGGTGTCGCGGATGGAGAAGGCCAGGACCGTCCGCTCCTCCGCCACCTCGACGGCGCGGACGGACACCACCACCTCGCCCGCGTCGGTGAACTTGATGGCGTTGCCGGCGAGGTTGATGAGCACCTGCTGCAGGCGCAGCGGGTCGCCGATGAGGTCGAGGGGAACCTCCGGCCCGACCGAGAACAGAACCTCGATGTCCTTGTCCTGGGCCGCCGCGCCGACGATCACCGCGAGGTTCTGCAGCAGATCGTCGAGACGGAACTCCACCCGCTCCAGCTCCAGCTTGCCGGCCTCGACCTTGGAGAAGTCCAGGATGTCGTTCAGGATGCCGAGCAGCGACTGCGCCGAGACGCGGATCTTCTGGGCGTAGTCGCGCTGCCGCGACGACAGATCGGTCTGCTGGATCAGATGGACCAGACCCAGGATGGCGTTCATCGGCGTGCGGATCTCGTGGCTCATGTTGGCCAGGAACTCGCTCTTGGCGCGGCTCGCCGCCTCGGCCACCGATTTGGCCTGGCGCAATGCCTCCTCGGCCCGCTTGCGCTCGGCGATCTCGTGGAAGACCACGACAGCGCCCTCGACCCGGCCGTCCTCCAGCATGGGCGACGCCGCGAACTCCACCGGGAAGCTGGTGCCATCCTTGCGCCAGTAGATGTCCTCCGAACCGCCCCGCGCCTCGCCGGTGCGCAGCACCTCGAAGACCGGGCAGTCGATGGTCGGCGCCGGCGTGCCGTCGGCGCGGGTGTGGTGCAGCAGCACATGCAGGCTGCGGCCCAGCATCTCCTCGTTGCTGTAGCCGGTCAGCGCGCAGGCGGCGGGGTTGGCGAAGGTGATCCGCTCATCCCGGTCGACGCCGCAGATGCCCTCCGACGCCGACTGCAAAATCAGGTTCAGCCGCCGGTTGGCCCCGGCGAAGGCCCGGTTGGCCTGCTCCAGGCTGCGGGCGGTGGCGTCCAGATCGGCGTTCGTCTCGGCCAGCCGGCGGCGGCCCACCTCCTCGCGCGACAGGCTGCGCGCCGCCGCCGCCGCCAGCGCGGCGCAGGCGGCCACCGCCAGCAGGACCAGCAGCCCGCCGTGGATCGTGCGCTCGCGCCAGGGCGTCAGCGCCTCGTCCTGTGACATGCCGACCTGCACGATCAGCGGCAGGTCCTGGACCCGCAGGTTGGCGACGATCCGGTCCGACCCGTCCACCGGGGACCGGCTGAAGATCGTGCCTCCGGTGGTCCGCGGCGCCTCGTCCATCGGCGGGGGAACCGGCGGGAAGTTCGACGGCGCCGCAGAGGGTGCCGCGGAGGGAGTCGCAGGCGACGCCACGGGGGATGCCGGGGCCGCCGCCGCCGCCGGCGACCCGCCGTTTTCCTGGCCGGACAGGCTGAACAGCAGGGTGCCGTCCTCGCGGTACACGGCGACCGCCCCTTCGCGGCCGATGTTCAGCCCCTCGAAGAAGAACCGGAAATAGTCCAGGTCCACGGCGATGTTGGCGACACCCTGGAAATTCTCCACGGTCCCGATGCGGCGGCTGATGGTGAAGGTCGGCTTGCCCGACAGGCGGCCCCGGATCATCCCGCCGATGTGGAACGCCTCGCCGTTCCGGTGGGCCTGGAAGAAGGCGCGGTCCGTGTTGTTCATCGGCGGAGCCGGAAACTGGCGGGTGGTCAGCAGCCCGCTTCCGGCGGCGTCGTGGATCCAGATGGCGCTGACCTCCGGAATGGCGTCGGCCATGGCGCGCAACTCCTGCCACAGCGGCAGGTCGCGCGCGACCGTGTCCATCTCCCGCGTGCGAAGCCGGTCGTCCACGCGCTGCAACACGAGATCGCTGGTGGCGACGGTGCGGCGCACATGCTCGTGCAGCAGGCGGGCGGCGCTCAGGGTCCGGTCGCGGGCATGGCTCACCGCCTCGTCGCGGTCGGCCCAGGTGGCCGCCCCCCACAGGCCGACTCCGAACAGGGTGATCACCCCGACGATGGTCGTCAGCAGGGTCCGCAGCCGCGTGCGGGGGACCGCGGCGGGCCCCTCCGCCGTCAGGAAAGCGTCGTCCATCACCGGTGCCCGCCCAGTCCGGCGCACGCCGGAGGAGAGAAAATTGCCGCTCATGGGAATTATGGCGTCCCGGCGATATCCTTCGCAAGAGACTTGAAAAGGCCGCCGGCCCGGTCGGCGGCCAGGACGCCGCGCAGGGCTTCCGCGCCCTCCTCCGCGGCGTCCAGAACGCTGGCGATCAGCCCCGCCGCCTCATCCCGGCGGCCCGCGCGGAGGGCGGCGCCGAGCGCGCGGCAGGCCGACGCCAGACGAACCAACCCCAGGCTGGCCGCCGGCGCGACCAGCGCCTGCGCGTCCGCCGCCACGCCGGCGCAATCGCCCCCGGGCTCGCCGGCCGCGCGCAGCAGGCTCATCCGCTCGGGAAGCTCATCGAGAAAGGCGACGGCCAGACGGACGCAGACATCCTCCCCCAGATCGTCGCACAGCTGGCGCAGCATCGCGAGGTCGAGCGGCTGACGCAGCGGAATCGGCTCCGCCAGGGTCAGCGGAGACATGCCCGTGCCAGATCCCCCGGGAAGCCAGGAGGCGGCCTGGAACAGGGCGGCCGGGCCGCCCGGCTCCTCCCCATCCACCATTCGCCCGTCCACCATTTGCCCATCCACCGCCCGGTCGTCCGCCGCCCGGTCGTCCGCCGTCCGACCTTCCACCGCCCGGTCGATGGCGACGAGCATGGCCCTGCGGTCCACCGGCTTGGCGATGTGGCCGTTCATGCCGGCGTCCTGGCAGCGGCGGACCTCGTCGGGCAGCGCGCTGGCGCTCATCGCCAGGATCGGAATGGCCCCGACCGGCGGCGGCAGGGCGCGAATCGCCCGCGTGGCGGCGTGACCGTCCATCTCCGGCATGTGCACGTCCATCAGCACGAGATCGTAGACGCCGCGCTGCACCGCCTGGACCGCCTGCCGCCCGTCGGTGACGGTGTCCACGCGGTGGCCGACACCGCGCAGCATGGCCACGGTCAGTTCCCGGTTCATCGCCAGATCCTCGGCCAGCAGGATGCGCAACGGACGGCGCACGACGAGAAGGTCCGCCGCGCAGGGCGGACGGCCGCGGGCCGGCGGGTCGGATTCCCGCAGCACCAGTGACAGCCAGAAGGTCGAGCCGACGCCCGCCTGGCTCTGCACACCGACCGTCCCGCCCATCATCTCCACCAGCCGGCGGCTGATGGCGAGCCCCAGGCCGGTGCCGCCGCGCGACCGGTCGATCTGGCTGAAGCGCTGGAAGAGCTGGCCCTGCCGGTCGGTGGGAATGCCGATCCCGGTGTCGGTGACGTTGATCGTCAGATGCGGCCCGGCGGGCGTGTCGGCGATCTTCACGATGGTCAGGCCGACACCGCCATGCTCGGTGAACTTCACCGCGTTGGCCAGAAGGTTGAGGACCACCTGCCGCAGCCGGTCGGGATCGCCGCTCAGCCACTCCGGGACGTCCGGCGCGACGGCGGCGTGCAGAGTCAGCCCCTTCGCCTCGGCCTCCAGACGCAGCACCGCCGCGCAGTTGGCGATCAGGTCGCGGATGGCGAAGGGGATGTCGTTCAACACCAGCCGCCCCGCCTCGATGCGGGAGAAGTCCAGAACGTCCTCGATCACCGTCAGGAGCGACCGGCCGGCGTCGCGCACCAGACGGGCGTGGTGGCGCTGCCGGGACGTCAGCTCCTCGTCCAGCAGCAGGCGGGCGAAGCCGAGGATGCCGTTCAGCGGCGTGCGCATCTCGTGGCTCATCGTCGCCAGGAACTCGGCCTTGGCGCGGCTGGCCGCCTCGGCCTCCAGGCGGGCCTGGATCAGCGCCTGCTCGTTGCGCTTGGCCTCGGTGACGTCGGTGACGATGCCGTCCCACACGATGTCGCCGCAGTCGCGCCGGACGGCGCGGCTGGAGGCGCTGATCCAGCGGATCTCGCCGTCCGACCGGACGATCCGGTATTCGAGGTTCCAGGGCTCCAGCGTCTCGGCCGAGGCGTGGATCGAGGCGTAGAGGCGGGGGCGGTCCTCGGGATGGAGGATGCGGTTCAGCGCCTCCAGCGTCACCGGCGCCGTCGGCGGCAGGCCCATCACCTGGAAGAAGCCGGGGCTGCAATAGGGGAAGCGCAGCCGGCCGTCCACCGTCAGCACCCGCTGGTACACGCCGCCCGGCAGGTTGGCCACCGTCGCGGCGAAGCGGCGCTGGCTTTCGGTGAGGGCGGTCTGGAGATCGCAGCGTTCCTGCTCCTTGCGCAGGAACGTGCCCAGCGCCAGCGTTCCGAAGAAGTTTCCGAGACTCAACGGCACCAGCGCGGTGTCCATCAACCGGTGCGCCATATCGGGGGGCAGCAGCAGGAAGCTGAAGGGGGCCATCACCGTCACCAGCAGCGCCAGCGCGGTCAGGTGCCGATTGCCGAAGCGCCCGCTCCGCCGCGCCGCCGCGCCGACCAGCATGCCGATCACCCCGGCCCCGACCAGCGAGGTGACCCCCGCCACCGCTCCAGGACCGCCCATCCAGAAGCGGAAGGCAGCGGACACCAGCGCCGCCGCCGCCCCGGCCAGCGGCCCGCCGAAGGGACCGGCCAGCCCGACCATCACGTTGCGCGCGTCGATGAACAGGCCCGGCGCCACCCGCACCGGATCGGCCATGCCCAGCACCGCCACCGCGCCGAACATCAGGCCCAGCAGGACGTTGGCCGCCGGTGCCGGCCAGCCGGCGGCGCGGCTGCGGATCTGCAGGAAGACAACCGCCACGACCGCGAAGAGCCCGATGTTCTGCGCCAGCCCGAGCAGCAGTTCGCTGGAAACCATGTTCATCGCAATTCCCCCGGCCATCGCAACTCTTTGGCGATCGCGTTTTGCATTTTGCCTGTGCGGCGCGACACGGATTCGCATCGTGCGACGCATTCCCGGCATACGGGGGGATGCCGCTTTGCTCCGGTCCTCCCGTCCGCCGATTTCACGCAAGGGACGTGCCGTTCCGGAGGTGGTCGCCCGTCATAGGCAACCCGGCGGAGGCACCCCGCAAGGCATCGCCATCCGGGTTGGCGGAACGGCACCCTCCCGGCGCAGGAAAGCCCCCGCGTTGCGCGCCGCACCACGCCTTTCGGGGCACCCCGTCCACACCGGCAATCGTCGCAAATGCCATAGGCCTGTGACGTTCCGGGGACGTCCTCCGGCCGGGCCGGCGCGGCTTCGGCATGACCGGGTTAGTACCGAATTCCGGCGGGGCAAAAGGGCCGCCGATCCCGTTGGCGAAGCGGGATGCCGGCGGTACCGCGCCGGTGTCGCCCGAGGTCTGCGCTCTCGCCCGAAGGGGTCCTCCATTGGGTTTCACGCCGTGAAAGCCATCCGCGGGACGGCCATCGGGCCGGGGGCACGGACGGGAGGCGGTGACGGGAGAAGGTTTATGCAGCACGCCGTTGCCGGGGCCCCGCGGTTGTCCGTGGTGGTTCCCTGCTACAACGAGGCCGAGGGAATCGGCGAATTGCACCGCCGGGTGTCCGCGGCCTGCCGCGCCGAGGTCGGGGAGAGCTATGAGCTGATCCTGGTGGACGACGGGTCGCGGGACGGCACCTGGGGCCGCATCGCCGACCTGGTGCGCGGCGACGCGGCGGTGACGGGGGTGCGGCTGTCGCGCAACCACGGCCACCAGCTCGCCTTGACCGCCGGCCTCCATGTCTGCCGGGGCGAGCGCATCCTGATCATCGACGCCGACCTCCAGGACCCGCCGGAGCTGCTGTCCACGATGATGGCGCGGATGGACGCCGGGGCCGACGTGGTCTACGGCACCCGCATGGCCCGCGACGGCGAGACGTGGTTCAAGAAGGGCACGGCGGCGCTGTTCTACCGCCTGCTCGACCGGCTGGTCGACATCGAGATCCCCAAGGACACCGGCGATTTCCGCCTGATGAGCCGCCGCGCCCTGGAGGTGCTGAACGCCATGCCGGAGCAGCACCGCTTCATCCGCGGCATGGTGAGCTGGATCGGGCTGAAGCAGGAGCCGCTGCCCTACGACCGGCAGGCCCGCGCCGTCGGCGAGACCAAGTACCCGCTGGGCAAGATGATCCGCTTCGCGGTGGATGCCATCACCAGCTTCTCCATCAAGCCGCTGCGCGCCGCCTCCTACGTCGGCTTCTTCTTCGCGCTGTGCGCGCTGCTGGCGCTGGGCTACGCGCTGGTGAGCTGGTCGCAGCACGCGACGGTTCCCGGCTGGACCAGCGTGATGGTCGTCTCGCTGGTGCTGGGCAGCACGCAGCTGCTGATCCTGGGCGTCCTGGGCGAGTATCTGGGGCGGCTCTACATGGAGACGAAGCAGCGGCCGCTGTTCGTGGTGGAGAGCATCGCCCGCCATCCGGACGCCATGGCCGCCCAGGTCGCGGCCCAGACCGCGGCCGCCGAAGCCGGCGTGCAGGCCGCGCCGGACCCCGTCGTGGTGCATCTGGGAACCGGCATCGCCGCCGCCGCCGGAGCCTTCTCCCGCATCGAGGCCAAGAGTGGGGCCAACAGTTGAGCGGCATGGAAGGCCGGGGGCGGGCCGTTCCCTGGACGGCCATCCGCTTCGCCCTGGTCGGCCTGCTGAACACCGGGGTGGATTTCGCGCTGTTCCTGGCGCTGGTATCTCTGGCCGGCGCCCCCGTCCTGGCCGCCAACGCCGTCGGTTATGGCGCCGGGGTTCTGTGCAGCTTCCTGCTCAACCGCAGCTGGACCTTCCGCATGCGCCGGGAGGCGGCGCCGATGGCCCGCCGCCTGCCGCTGTTCCTGGCCTTCAACCTCGTCGGGCTGGGGCTGTCCACGCTGGTGGTCGGCCTGCTGGTGCCCGCCGTCCCGCCGCTGGCCGCCAAGATCGCGGCGACCGCCGTCACCTTCGCCTGGAACTACTGGTCGAGCCGGCGGTTCGTCTTCGCAGCACCGGCCGCCAATCCCCTCGCCTGACTTCCCTGGCCTAATTCTGCGCGCCGGTTGCGCCGCCGAACGCGCGCGGGCGCTTTGCCGCAACGGCGAACCTTGACCGCCGGGCGGCCTACCCCAATCTATGACGAGGCGGCGCCGATCCTCCCCTTTCGGGCCGCCAGCCAGCCGGGCGCCGGAAACGGGCCCAATGTGCAACTCGCTCGCCTCTCGAGGAGGATGCGCCGTGACGACACGTCTTTCGCTCTTCAACAGTCCGCTGCTCCTGGGCTTCGACCAGTTCGAGCGCACGCTGGACCGCATCGCCAAGAATTCCGCGGAAGGCTATCCGCCCTACAACATCGAACAGATCGGGGACGAGGGCCTGCGCATCACGCTGGCCGTGGCCGGCTTCACCTCCGAGGACCTGTCGGTCCAGATCGAGGACAACCAGCTCGTCATCCGCGGCCGCCAGACCGACGACCGCTCGCGCATCTACCTGCACCGCGGCATCGCCGCCCGCCAGTTCCAGCGCAGCTTCGTGCTGGCGGAGGGGATCGAGGTGGTCGGCGCCTCGCTCGACAACGGCCTGCTCAACATCGACCTCAAGCGGCCCCTGCCGGAACCGAAGGTCCGCACCATCAAGATCGAGCAGCCCGCCCAGGCCGCCAGCGGCACCGCCGGACCGCAGACCATCGACGTCGCGCCCGACCGCGGCGACGCCTGACCGGTCTTCGCTCTCAACCAGCGCGATTGCCCGCCGCCCACACCTCCTCGACCGATTCGTCCAAAGGACTGCGTCATGAACAGCTTCGACATCGACTTCGACTCCGACAAGGCCGCCGCCTACCTGCGCCAACTGTCGCCCCAGGATTTCGCCGGCTTCGGGCTGGACCACGTGGCCTATGTCCGGCCGGTGACCGTCGACGACGCTCCGGCCTTCTCCGTCCACGCCGCCGACGGCACGCCGCTGACGGTGGTCCCGGAGCGCGACGTGGCCTTCGCCACCGTCCGCCAGAACGACATGGAGCCGCTGAGCGTCCATTGACGCCGGTGGCGTCCCTCTGGTGACGCCCGCGGAAACCTCACGCGAGGTTGCGAAAGGGCCGGTCCACCGCGGACCGGCCCTTTTCGTTTCTGTACGACCGGTGCTATGACATTGCTCCGGGACGCCCCCTTCAACCCTTGCCTGCCCCCCTCAACCCGCTATCCTTGTGGGGGACCTCGACAGTGGCCAAGCGGGCGGATGGGCGCCGGCTTGCGGGGAGATGGCATTGAGCGACGGGGCAGACACCAGCGAGGCTGTGGCCGAGGTTGCGGGGGACAAGTCGGCACGTCCCCAGGGCGGAGGCCGGCGCAAGCAGTGGGAGGACGAGGCCCGCGACGCGCTGCACATCATGCCGCTGTCGGCCATCCCGCTGGAAACGCCGGGGCTCCAGCACGCCCGGCTGATCAAGAATGTGCGGTTGCAGACCGTCGTCGAGATGTTCCACGACGTCCAGACCGGCAGCGGGCAGGTCTCGCCCCGCCACCTCACCGCCTATTTCGAATCCTACAAGGAGGAGGTGGAGCGCGACATCGTCAAGATCGAGAAGATCGCCGCCGCCTCCAGCTTCGACGTCTACACCTCCCGCATCGAACTGCGGCGGATGAACATCGACGTCAACAGCGTCGAGTCCCTGACCCTGTCCGACCGCAAGAAGGAGGAACTGACCAACTACATGCGCGTCTTCACGCGCCCGCTGGTCGAGTATGTCTACGGGTCCGAGGACATGCAGGTCCAGGACGTGAAGGACATCATCGGGATGTTCTCCAACCCCAACCGGGACGAGGCGCTGCGCAACCTGCGCATGATGGCCGACCGGCTGGACATCGAGCTGGGGGAGATCCCGCAGTTCCTCGAGGAGTACGGCGACATCTTCCTGTCGCTGGCCTATTTCAAGAAGTGCCTGGACGACATCGTCCCGGAAATCCAGCGCTTCCTGTCCTGGATGGCCGAGATCCGCAGCTCCACCGAGGTCAAGCGCGATGCCCGGCAGATGCGCATGCTCGACGAGATCAGTCGCGACCTGACCGACATCTCGACCTCGATCACCGGGCGGTTCGAGAGCTTCGACAACCGGTCCAAGGACTTCTGGCGCGACATCAACGCCGAGACCTTCCATTCCATCCGCGAGCTGATCGCCTCCCACCACGTCACCATCGGCGGCGTGCTGTGCGGTCTGGCGGTGAAGATGGACCTGTGGAAGGCCCGCTTCGCCCGCGGCGGCGGCGGCCCGAACCGGCGCATGGAGTTCGTGAAGTCGGAAATCCTGCCCGGCCTGTCCCACATCAAGTCGCTGGAACAGTCCGCCCGCTCCGCCAGCGCGTGACCTTGCGTGCCGCCGTGGACAGCCCCGCGACGGGGCGCCCCCGCACTCCCTACCGCCGCCGGCTGCTGGGGCGGCGGCTGCCGGTGCTGCTCGGCGCGGCGCTGGTGCTGGCCCTGCTCGGCCCTTTCGGCACCTTCGCCGATCTGACGCTAGCCCAGCGGCTGGCCTACTGGATCGGGCTGATCGGGCTGGGCGGCCTCGCCTTCGAACTTCTGACCCTGGCCGCCGCCCGCCGGCTGCGGGACCGGCCCGAGGCGTGGCGCGCCCTGCTGGCCGGGGTGACGCTGGCCGTGGCGGCGCCGATGACGATGGCCGTGGCTCTGCTGGAGCGGTCTCTGCGCGGCAAGGACATGCTGCACCCGTTGGGTCTGGCCGAGTTGTTCGTCTATGTCGTCCTGATCACGCTCCTGGTGTCCGCCATCCCGGTCTGGCTGGAGCTGCGCGACCGCGGGCTTCTCGCCGGCCCCACGCCGCCGCCCGCCCCGGACAACGCGCCGGTACCCCCGGCGGAGCGGCCGGAGCCCGCCTTCCTCGCCCGCCTGCCGGCACGGCTCGGCCGCGACCTGCTGGCGCTGGAGATGGAGGACCACTACGTCCGCGCCCACACGGCGGAGGGCAGCGACCTGATCCTGATGCGGCTGCGCGACGCCATCGCCGAGCTGGCCGGGCTGGACGGCATGCAGGTCCACCGCTCCCACTGGGTCGCCGCCGCGGCCGTCGCCGGGGTGGAGCGCAAGCCGGACGGCAAGCTGGTGCTGGTCCTGCGCAACGGCCGGCGCGTGCCGGTCAGCCGCAGTCACGCGGCGGCGGTCCGCGAGGCCGGCTGGACGGAGAAGACGGGGCCGTAACCAGCGACCTCCCGACGCACACGAAGACGCTGTGAAAACCCAAACAGGCGCGGACACCCCACGCAATAACGGGTGCTTTCTCTATCACCATTGGGCGGCCATTACCGTTGAATTCTTGTTAGGTCATTCAAAGTGCCGACACCCTAAGGCTTTCATTCAATAATTCACTTCAACACGCCGCCACGATGCCATACCATCGAATTCACAGGCATTTTCCCATCAAGAGCATCGAAAACAACAAAGCAATCCAGGCGATAAAAACGCCAACACCACGCCTACCCCCGGAAGCCTTTCCGTCTTCATTGAATTGTCGGGAAGCGATTTCGCCGCTTCCTCTCGCGTAGCCGGGCACTCCCTCACTCCCGCGTCGTTCGCCTCCCGCCGCAGAACCGGGTTCGGGACCGCCGACCCGCGTCTCCGTTCCACCCAAACCTTGCGGGTCCCATGATGTACCGCCCCGACATCGACGGCCTTCGCGCGGTATCGATCCTTTCGGTTCTGCTGTTCCACGCGAAGTTTTCCCCGTTCAGCGGCGGATACATTGGCGTCGATGTGTTCTTCGTGATTTCCGGCTACCTGATCGGTTCGATCGTTCTGAACGACGCGCAGCGCGGCACCTTCTCCCTCGCCGACTTCTATGTCCGCCGCATCCGCCGAATCCTTCCCGCCCTGTTCGCGGCGCTGGCGGTCACCGCGGTGCTCGCCCTTTTCCTGCTGTCGCCCCAGGAGTTGAAGAGCTTTTCCCAGAACCTCGTGGCGACCACGCTGTTCTCGTCCAACATCGTCTATTATCTGAAGTCCGGTTACTTCGAGAACGCGGCGGAGATGAATCCGCTTCTCCACACCTGGTCGCTGGGGGTGGAGCAGCAGTTCTACATCGTCTTTCCCCTCGCCGTGCTGGTTCTGCTCCCGTACAGGCGTTCGGTGTGGGTCGCCGTTCTGCTGGCGGCGGCGGCGGCGTCCTTCGCCCTGGGGGTGTCGCTGGTGCGGGATCATCCGGTGGCGGCCTTCTACCTGCTGCCTCCCCGGCTGTGGGAACTGGTGCTGGGCGCCCTTCTGGCCTTCGGCGCCGTTCCGGACAGCCGCAGCCGCGCGGTGCGGGAACTGGCCTGCGCGGTCGGCGCCGCCCTGATCCTCGCCAGCGTGTTCGCCCTGTCCGAGGCGACGGCCTTTCCGGGCTACGCCGCGCTGCTGCCCTGCCTGGGCGCGGCGCTGGTCATCCATGCCGGGCGGAGCGGTCCGACGGCGGTCGGGAGAATGCTGACTCTGCGCCCCATGGTCTTCATCGGCCTGATCTCCTACTCCATGTACATCTGGCATTGGCCGCTGATGGTCTTCGCGCGGTTCTACAAAGGGCGGGACCTGACCACCAAGGAAACGCTGATCCTTCTCGCGCTCATCACCGCGGTGTCCGTGCTGTCCTGGCGGCTGATCGAGCGTCCCTTCCGCAAGCCCAGGGCGGCGCCGGGGGTGGAGTCGGGCCGCCGGCCGTCCAAGGTCTTCGCGCGGACCGGCTGGGCCATGGCGGGGCTGGCGGGGGTCGGGCTGATCGGTCATCTGTCCAACGGGCTGCCCCAGCGCTTCACCGATTACGCGCCGCAGGACATCTCAGGACGGGAACTCTACAAGGAACACACATGCTTCCTCGAAACCGACCAGCCGCCGGAGGCGTGGCCGGGCCTGGAGGCTTGCCGGATCGGTTCCCTGAAGGCGGAGGCGCCCACCGCCCTGCTCTGGGGGGATTCCTTCGCCGCCCATTATGTGCCGGGGCTCCAGACCGTCGCCGAAACCCTGCCCTTCAACATCGTCCAATACACGGCGTCCGGCTGTCCGCCCATCAAGGATCTGTCCGTCAACACCCGTCCGAACTGCCAGGAGTTCAACAGCCGTGTCGAGGAGATCATCGACCGCAACGGCATCCGCATCGTCATCATGGCGGCGCGGTGGGAATGGTACATGGACACCAACGCCCTCGATCTCCGCCGCCTGCACGAGACCGTGGACACGCTGCTGAACCGAGGCATCCGCATCGTCGTGCTGGGGCAGAGCCCGGTGTTCCGCTTCCGCAACCCCTACGACCACACCTATTTCATGAAGTCGGAGCGGGCCTACTCGATCACCGGCCAAGCCGCCGACCAGCCGCTCATCACCGCGACGCGGGGCGCGCGGTTCGTCGACACCTCCGACTATTTCTGCGACCCCGACCCTTGCAAGGCCCTTCCGCTCTGCCGGATCAGGGATGATCAGGGCTTCTACTTCCTGGACCAGGGCCATTTCTCGGCCCACGGCAGCACCCTGCTTGTGCAGAGCATCCAGGAGGTCCTGCGCGCGCCTGACCCGTCCTATGGAGAGTGAAGCCGGCCGGGGCGCCGCGCAGCGGGAAGGCGATGCCGCGCCCCGCTGCGCCGGCTTCCGTCACTTCGCCAGATTGCGCAGAACGAAGTTCAGCACGCCGCCGTTCCGGTAATACTCGACCTCGTCCACCGTATCGATGCGCAGCAGCAGCGGCACCTGCCGCGTCTGCCCGTCGGCGCGGGTGATGGTCATCGTCACATCCTTGCGCGGGCGCAGGTCCTGCTCGATGCCGGCGATGTCGAAGGTCTCCGTGCCGTCCAGCGCCAGATCGTTGCGGGTCAGCCCGTCCTTGAACTGGAGCGGCAGGATGCCCATCCCGACGAGGTTGGAACGGTGGATGCGCTCGAAGCTCTCGGCGATCACCGCGCGGATGCCCAGCAGCTTGGTGCCCTTGGCCGCCCAGTCGCGGCTGGAGCCGGTGCCGTACTCCTTGCCGGCGATGACCACCAGCGGCACGCCCTCCTGGGCGTAGCGCATGGCCGCGGTGTAGATCGGCAACTGTTCGCCCGAGGGATAGTGCCGGGTCTCGCCGCCCTCCACGCCCGCCAGCATCTCGTTGCGGATGCGGATGTTGGCGAAGGTGCCGCGCATCATCACCTCGTGATTGCCGCGCCGCGCCCCGTAGGAGTTGAAGTCCTGCGGGCGCACCTGATGGCTCAGCAGATACTCGCCGGCCGGGCTGGTCTTCTTGATCGAGCCGGCGGGCGAGATGTGGTCGGTGGTGATGCTGTCGCCGAGCACGGCGAGCGCGCGGGCACCCCGCACGTCGCTGACCGCGTCGGGGGTCTTCGGCATGTCGGCGAAGAAGGGCGGCAGCTTCACGTAGGTGCTGCCCGCCTGCCACTCGTAGGTCTGGCCCTCGGCGGTCTGGATGCCCCGCCACTGCTCCGGCCCCTCGAACACGTTGCCGTAGCGGCTGCGGAACATCTCCGCCGACAGCGAGGCGGCGATGGCGTCCTGGACCTCCTGGTTGGTCGGCCAGATGTCCTTCAGATGGACGGGCTGGCCGTCATGGCCGATGCCGATGGGGTCCTTGGCCAAGTCGATCTTCATGTTGCCGGCCAGCGCGTAGGCGACGCACAGCGGCGGCGAGGCCAGATAGTTCGCCCGCGTGTGCGGATTCACCCGGCCTTCGAAGTTGCGATTGCCCGACAGCACCGCGGCGACCACGAGGTTGCCCTCCTCCACCGCCGCGGCGATGGGGTCGGGCAGCGGGCCGCTGTTGCCGATGCAGGTGGTGCAGCCGTAGCCGACGATGTTGAAGCCGAGCTGGTCGAGGTAGGGCTGGAGCCCGGCCTTGGCCAGATAGTCGGTGACCACCTGCGAGCCCGGCGCCAGCGAGGTCTTGACCCAGGGCTTGGACTTCAGCCCCTTCTCCACCGCCTTGCGGGCCAGCAGGCCGGCGGCCACCAGAACCGCCGGGTTGGAGGTGTTGGTGCAGGAGGTGATGGCGGCGATCACCACCGCGCCCTGGTCGAGGGTGTAGCCGCAGCCCTTCACCGGAACGGAGTGGTCGGCGTCCTCCGCCTTGAAGGCGCCGACCAGATCGCCGCTGAAGCTCTGCGCCGCCTGGGACAGCGGCACGCGGTCCTGCGGGCGCTTCGGGCCGGCCAGCGACGGCTCGACCGTCGTCATGTCCAGCTCAAGCGCGTCGGTGAAGACGGGGTCCGGCGTGCCGGCGTCGCGCCACATGCCCTGGGCGCGGGCGTAGGCCTCGACCATCGCCACGCGGTCGGCGTCGCGGCCGGTGAAGGTCAGGTAGCGGATGGTCTCCGCGTCGATCGGGAAGATGCCGCAGGTGGCGCCGTATTCCGGGGCCATGTTGCCGATGGTGGCGCGGTCGGCCAGCGTCAGGTGATCCAGACCCGCCCCGTAGAACTCCACGAACTTGCCGACCACGCCTTTCTTGCGCAGCATCTGGGTGACGGTCAGCACGAGGTCGGTGGCTGTCGTGCCCTCCTTCAGCCGCCCGGTCAGCTTGAAGCCGACGACCTCGGGGATCAGCATGGAGATGGGCTGGCCGAGCATGGCCGCCTCCGCCTCGATGCCGCCGACGCCCCAGCCGAGCACGCCCAGCCCGTTCACCATGGTCGTGTGGCTGTCGGTGCCGACCAGCGTGTCGGGATAGGCGACCAGCTTGCCCGCCGGGTCGGTGTCGGTCCACACGCCCTGCGCCAGATACTCGACGTTCACCTGATGACAGATGCCGGTGCCCGGCGGCACGACGCGGAAATTGTCGAAGGCCTTCTGGCCCCAGCGCAGGAAGGCGTAGCGCTCCAGGTTGCGCTCGAACTCCAGCTCGACGTTCTTCTCAAAGGCGGAGGGATTGCCGAAGTAATCGACCATCACCGAGTGGTCGATGACCAGATCGACCGGGACCAGCGGGTTGATCTTCTTGGGATCGCCGCCCAGCGCGGCCATCGCCTCGCGCATCGCCGCCAGATCGCAGACCGCCGGCACGCCGGTGAAATCCTGCATCAGCACGCGCGCCGGGCGGTAGGCGATCTCACGGTCGGACCGCTTGTCGTGAAGCCATTGGGCCACCGCCTTGACGTCGTCGGTGGACACCGTGCGCCCGTCCTCGAAGCGCAGGAGATTCTCCAGCAGCACCTTCATGGAATAGGGCAGCCGGGAGAGGTCGCCCAGTCCGGCGTCCTCCGCGGCCTTGATGCTGAAATAATCGTAGCTCTTGCCCCCGACGGACAGGGAGCGGCGGGTTTTCAGCGAGTCCTGACCGGTGAACGTCGTCACGGTACCCCTCCTTCGCGTTATTGGCGGACCGGCCGGGCGGCGGCCGTGGTTTCCGCATGTCTCAACCGCCTGATTTAGTGCCGGTCCCGCCCCCCTTCAAACGGCGCCGTGCAAAGGGCAGGCAAGCGCAAGCGTGGGGGCTGCGCTCTCTTCGTGCGAAACGGGGCCGGTCCGTACTAGAATCCCGCGCAACGAAAACCGCGCGGACCGGCGGAACGGCCCGGCGCGCGACGGGTGGAGGAAACGGAATGGCATGGCGCGCCCCGGCTTTGGCGGTTGCGGCCCTGGCGATGGCGCTGCTGTGCGCCCCGGCCGAGGCCGTTTCGGAGCCGCCGCAGGGGGCGCAGTTCTTCCCGCACCTCGTCTACCGCAGCGGCCCCTACGCGCCGTACGGCATCCCGCTGGCCGACGGGGTGGCCGACTATCTGACGCTGGTCAACCGGCGCGACGGCGGCATCGGCGGCGTGCCCATCGTCTGGGAGGAGTGCGACACCGGCTACAACACCGACCGCGGGGTGGACTGCTACGAGCGGCTGAAGGCCAAGGGGCCGACCGGCGCCGCCGCCGTGCTGCCGCTGTCCACCGGCATCACCTACGCCCTGATCGAGCGCGGGGCGGCCGACCGCATCCCGGTCTTCTCCTCCGGCTACGGGCGGGCGGACGTGTCGGACGGGCGGGTCTTCCCCTACGCGGTCAACGCCCCGGCCAGCTATTGGACGGGCATCGACGCCGCGATCAGCCACATCGCCACGGAGCTGGGGGCGACGGAGCTGGGCGGGGCGGAGCGGCTGCGCGGGCGGAAGATCGCCTACGTCTATCACGACAGCGCCTTCGGCAAGGAGCCGCTGCCCATGCTGGAGGCGCTGCGCGGCCGGCTCGGCTTCGAGATGCGCAGCTTCCCCGTCGCCCCGCCGGGGCTGGACCAGCGCGCCGTGTGGACGCAGATCGCCCGCCACTACCGGCCCGATTACGTGATCCTGTGGGGCTGGGGGGTGCAGAACTCCACCGCCCTGCGCGAGGCCGCCGCCGCCGGCTACCCCGCCGACCGCATGATCGGCGTCTGGTGGGCCGGGTCGGAGCTGGATGTCCGGCCGGTCGGCGCCGCCGCGGTCGGCTACAAGGCGGTCGCCTTCCACGCCGCCGGGGCGGACCTGCCGGTGATCCGCGCCATCCGCGAGCGGGTCCACGGCCACGGGCTCGGGGCCGGCGATCCCAGCCAGATCGGCACGGTGCTCTACAACCGCGGCGTCTTCAACGCCGCCGTCCTCATTGAGGCCATCCGCACCGCGCAGGGCAAGTACGGGCGCCGGCCGCTGACCGGGGCGCAGGTCGCCTGGGGCTTCGACCATCTGGACCTGACCGCCGAACGGCTGACCGAACTGGGGCTGGACGGCTTCATGCAGCCGCTGCGCATCACCTGCGCCGACCATGAGGGGATCGTGCCGCTGCATGTGCAGCGGTGGGACGGGGAGCGCTGGCTGGACGTCTCCGGCCCCATCGAGCCGCGCCGCGCCCTGATCCGCAAGCTGGTGACGGAGTCGGCCCGGCGCTTCGCGGCGGAGCGCAAGATCGAACCACGGGCCTGCGATGAGAAACCTTAGGTGGGGCGCATCGCCACGTAGCGGCAGAAGCGCAGGCCGCTGCCCAGCACACGCAGGCGCGACCACCACAGCGCCAGCTCGCGGGCCAGCGCCTTGAGCACGCGGGGTTCGGGGGCGGCCGTCTTCAACGCCTCGCCCAGCCGGCGCACCCGCTCGACGGCCTGACGGCGGTGGAACTGGGTCAGGTCCTCGGAAATGCGCAGGTCGAGGTTGCGCTGGGTCAGTTCGTCGGCCATGCGGGTGGCTGACCAGGGATAGACCTCCAGCGGCTCGGAATCGCGCCAGCCGTTCCAGCTTTCCCAGGAGGACGGTGTGCCTTCGATCACGTAATCGAACAGCAGCACGCCGCCCTTCGGCTTGATGCACTCGCTGACGCGGTCGAGGAAGTTCTCCTTGTCGCGCACCCGGTGCATCACCCGGTCGGCCAGCACGAGGTCGAAGGCGCCCGCCTGGTTGAAATGCTCGGGGTCGTAATGGCCGATCGGGGCCTTTTTCGAGACCCCCAGCGCCTTGGAACGCTCCATCCCCAGCTTGGCCAGCAGGGGCGACATCTCCAGCCCGGTCACCCAGGTGTCGTAGCTGTTGACGATGCCGCGCGCCGGCCCGCCCAGCCCCGCCGACAGGTCGAGCACGCTCTTGGCCGGGTTCAGCCCGAAGGAGCGGACGGATTCGATCATCCACTGCGAGTCGCCGGGACCGACGCAGTCCTGGCCCCACAGCATCTGCGCGCCCTCCGTGCGGGCGACCGACCAGACCGGTTCGCCCTGGCGGTCGAGCTGCAGGTTCTCCAGACGCTCCAGGTCGGCATCGGGCCGCGCCGCCTCGGGCGGCAGGGCGCCGGCCGGAGGGGCGGAGCCCAGCGCCGCGACCGGGCCGCGCAGAGGCAGGCGGGAGGCCGGGGCGGTGCGGGCCAGCCGGGACAGCGCGGCGAGGTCGTAGCCTTCCCACCAGGCGACGAATTTCGTCCGCCAGTCCGGGTTGCGCCAGCGCTCCCTATCCTGAAAATTGTGCCGCATCCGGCGCTGCGTTTCCAAAATTGCTGCCCCACGAAGGACGGCCACCGCCGGCATCCACGGATACCGCACAATATAGAGGTAGACCTCAACAGTCGGGGAGTCAAGTAACCAGCCAGAACAGTTGGAGAGGACTTGCGTGAACTGTCGCGAAAATTTTATCTAACTGTGAAATATTTCCGCAACAACCACGGCCTGCAGCCCCGAGGGCGGCGCGCGGGACGGTGGCGGAAGCGCACCGCGTTGCAGCATCGGGCCGCAATGCCTATAGTTCCGCCCCAGACCCCCGCAGCCCGTCCCCCACCCGCGCAAGGAGCACCGGCGTGCCGCACAAGACCGGCAACCCCTGGACCGTCCTGACGACCAAACCGATCTACGAGAATCCGTGGATGCGGGTGGTGGAGCACGACGTGCTGACCCCGCTCGGCAATCCCGGCATCTACGGCGTCATGCACGCCCAGAATCTGGCGACCGGGATGGTTCCCATCGATGACCAGGGCCGCGTCACGCTGGTCGGCCAGTACCGCTTCCCCTTGGAGCAGTACAGCTGGGAGATTCCGGAAGGCGGTGGCAAGAAGGGCGTCGCACCGGTGGAGTCGGCCAAGCGCGAGCTGCTGGAGGAGACCGGCCAGACCGCCCGCCACTGGCTGCCGATCCTGACCATGCACCTGTCCAACAGCATCACCGACGAGACCGCCCATTGCTTTCTCGCCTGGGGGATCGAGCAGGGGCAGGCCGAACCGGAGGAGACCGAGGTCCTGCAGCTGCGCCACGTTCCCTTCGCGGAGGCCTACGCCATGGTCAAGCGCGGGGAAATCACCGACGCCATCGCGGTGGCCTGCCTGATGAGGGTCCGCCTGATGGCGCTCGACGGCGACCTGCCCGAGGACGTCACCCGCCTGATCCTGGGTTGAGGAAGGACGTTATGCAGGCTGTCGCCATCGACTTCGAAACCGCCAACGAATCGCGGACCAGCGCCTGCTCCATCGGCGTCGCCTGGATCGAGGACGGGCGTGTGGTGGAGACCGAGGAGCATCTGATCCGCCCGCGGGAGATGCGCTTCAACCCCTTCAACACCGCCGTCCACGGCCTGCGGGCCGAGGATGTCGCCGGCGCGCCGGAGTTCCCGGAGGTCTGGCACCGCTTCGCCCGCCGGCTGGATGGGCGTCTGGTGCTGGCCCACAACGCCTCCTTCGACATCAGCGTGCTGCGCCACACGCTGGACGATTACGGGCTGGACTGGCCGGCCTGCCACTACCTCTGCACCGTGGTGCTGGCGCGCAAGGCGTGGCCGCAGCTGGCCGCGCACAAGCTGAATTATCTGGCCGACCATCTGGGGATCGCGCTCGACCATCACCGCGCCGGCAGCGACGCCGAGGCCTGCGGGCGCATCGCGCTCGCCGCCACCCGCGTGCTGGGGCTGGAGCGGCTGGACGACATCGCCATGGCGACCGGCATCACGTTCGGGCAGTTGGCGCCGGGCGGCTACAGCCCCTGCAAGGGCGGCAACCCGCCGCCCCGGCGGCGGCGTCTGGTGCCGGTGATCTGAAAGCGGAAGTCACTCAGCGCTCGATCAGATAGCGCAAGGTCAGCGTCGTGCGAGTCACCGGCTCGGCAACCGCCAGGGCGGCGTCGGCGTAGCGCGGCGGGCCGAAGCGCATGGGGGCGTCGTTGCTGAAGCCGACCCCCTCCTTCGGCATCCCGAGGAAGTTGCGGTCGAGTTCGAGATTCTGGTTCTCGTCGTGAAAGGACTGCACGGCGTAGGTGCCGGGCGGCACCTTGTGCACCACCACGGTGACGCTGCCCGGCCGCGCCGGCTCCGCCGCGGTGTAGGGGCAGTTCGGCCCCAGGAAGGTCTCCGGCGTGCACACCGCGACCAGCACCTTCCCCTGGGCGTTCGCGACGTTGGCGACCGTGATGGCAAGGTCGGCGGCCGCGGCCGGGGCGGTCGCCAGGAGGACCGCCAGCGCGGCCAGCGCTCCGCCCACCGTGGCGTTGCGGGCGGTCCGGAACTGCCGAAGGGTCGTCATGGTGCACCCGTTCTGGAGGTGGACGGATAGGCGCGCCCGCGCCATTCCGCCGGGCGGCCCCGGCGGGCGCGCAGCAGCGCCGACCATTGGATCGCCAGCAGGATCAGGATGCCCACGGGGTGGAGCAGCGCGCCGACCAGACTCTGACGGAAACGGGCGGCCAGCAGCAAGCGGAACGACAGCCCCGCCGCCACGGCCGACGCCGCCATGATGACAAACTCCTCCGGCAATGGGGCCAGCGCCGCCCAGCCCAGCAGCAGCCAGGGCAGGACATGGCCGCCGAACAGCAGAACGGTCCAGACCGGCAGGGCGACCGGGGTCGCCATCCCCTCCGTCGCGTTCTTCGAGAAGCCGGACCACACCTCCCGCCAGCCGCGGTACATCCGGCAGCGGGCGAGGCCGGTCGCGTCGAACAGGTCGCTTCCCTGCCCCGCCCGGCGGAAGGCGCGCGGCAGCGTCACCCCGTCGTGCAGCGAGGTCGCGATGGCGGTGTGGCCGCCGGCCGCCGCGTAGGCGTCCCGCCGCACCGCGATCAGCTGGCCGCAGGCGGCGGCGAAGCCCGGGCTGGCCGACCAGCGCATCCCGACCATCGGCAGGTAGCCGAGCAGAAGGACATGGATCAACGGAATCACCAGCGCCTCGGCCAGGGTGCCGGTCTCTTGGCGCGGGAAGCCGCTGACCAGCCCCGCCCTGCCGGCCAGCAGCGCGCCGCAGGCCAGCCGGGCGGCGTCCGGGGCCAGCCGCACGTCGGCGTCCTGGAACAGCAGCACCGGGTGCCGCGCCAGACCGGCGAGCGCCTGGCAGGCGTGCTGCTTCCCCGACCAGCCCGGCGGCAGCGGTGGCGCCGTTTCCAGCCGCAGGCGCGGGTCGCGGGCGGCGAGGGCGCGGACGATCTCGGCCGTGCGGTCGGTGGAATGGTCGTCCAGCACCACCACCTCCACCGTCACGCCGCAGCTGGACAGCGCCGCCCGTACCGCGGCGGCGATGGTGGCCTCCTCGTTGCGGGCGGGGATCAGGACGCTGACGGCGGCGCCCGGCGGCGGCTCGGCCTTTGGCCGGCGGTAGAGGCACAGGTTCACGAGGCCCAGCCCCAACGGCAGCAGGGCGAGCGCCAGCGACAGAGCGGCCAGCAGCGTGAGGACGCTCATCGGCGGGAAACCCCTTTCGTGTCGGATGCGTCACCATGCTCGGGGCTGAAACGGTGCCCGCCCACCCACGCCCGCGCCCGGCGCCACAGATCGTAGACGCCGCCGACCCCCGCCGAACCGTCGACCAGCGTCAGGAAGCGCGCCGGGTCGCGGCTCTGCGCGTCGAGCGCCAGCGCGTCCATTGTTGTCTCCAGCCGCCGTTCCAAAGCGGCGGCGATGTCGGGCACCGGCCAGCCGGCGAAGGCGGAGGCATCCATCGGCTCGCCAAAGCGGGCCAGCGCCTCCGGCGTGCTCTCGTCCCAGAACGGGTATTCCACGGCGAGCGGCACCACCACAGCCTCCGGCGCGCGGCGGACGAGATGGGCGATGCCCGGACGCAGGCGGACCGGGCGGCGGCGCGGGTCGGTGAAGGCGCCCTCGGCGGTGATCCACAGCATGGAGCGCGGGTCGGCCAGGATGCGCCGGCCGTGGCGCAGGAAGGCGGCGGCGCCCGCCCGGTCCGGCTCGACCCCGAACAGGCCGATGCGCGCCATGAAGCGGTAACGGCGCAGCATCGCCGCGTCGATGGGGCCATAGCCCGGCCGGTCGCGGTAGCGGGTGGTCCCCATCACGATCAGCAAGGCGGGGTCCCACCAGGACGGGTGGTTCAGGCAGACGATCACCGGCCGGTCCGCCGGCAGGTCCGGCCAGCCCGGCCGGGCCAGCCGCAGCGCGTGGAAGTCGCGCCGCATCCGCCGCGCCATGACGGCGCCAAAGAAGCGGCAGAGCGCCGGCGAGCGCAACGCGACCGGATCGTCGTTCAGCCCATCATCCCCCTTACCCTGCCCCATATCCGGCCCGCCGCTCAGGCGACGGCGCGCAGGTCGCCGTCGCGCGCTCCGCTCCGGAGGTCCTGGTCCAGGCTGTCGGCGGCGATCCAGCCGGACATCAGCACCATCGGCATGCCCGGCCCCGGATGGGCGGCCCCGCCGGCCAGATACAGCCCCTCCACGTCGCGCGACCGATTGCCCGGCTTGAAGGCGCCCATGAAGCGGCCGTGGCTGGCCAGCCCGTAGATGGCGCCGTTCAGCACGCGGTAGCGGTCGTGGATGTCCTGCGGGGTCAGGACGCGCTCGACGCGGATGCGGTCCTCCAGATCGGCCATGCCGGCGGTGCGCTTCAGCTTGTCGAAGACGGTGCGGCGGTAGTCCGGCAGCATCCGCGACCAGTCGTGGTGCGGCCGCAGGTAGGGGGTGTGGACCAGCACATAGAGCGCCTCGCCCCCCGGCGGCGCCACGCCGGGCTCGGTGCGGGCGGGGGCGGCGATGTAGCAGGTCGGGTCGGGCGCCGGCTCGCCGCGGCGGTAGATCCAGTCGAACTCCTCCGCCGGGTCGCGGGAGAAGACGAAGTCGTGGTGCAGCAGGTGGTCGTAGCCGCGGTCGAGCCCGAGATAGAAGACCACGCCCGAACAGGCCGGCTCGTAGCGGCGGCGTTTGCGGAAGCGCTTGGCCGGGGCGCCGCCCACCAGCTCCTCGTAGGTGCGGACGGAATCCATGTTGGAGACCACCGCCGACACCGGGATGCGCTCCCCGCCCTCGGTCTCGACGGCGGTGACGCGCTTGTCGGTCACCTCCAGCCGGCGCACGCCGGTGCCGGTGCGGATCTCGACGCCGAGACGCCGGGCCACCCGCTCCAGCGCCAGCGGAACGGCGCGGGTGCCGCCCATCGGATACCAGACGCCGTCGTTGGTCTGCATGTGGGCGATGGCGCAGAGCACCGCCGGGGAGCCGTAGGGCGACGAGCCGACATACTGGGTGAAATGGTCGAGCATCTGGGCGGCGCGCGCGTCGGGGACGTGGCTGCGGATGGTGCCGGCCACCGTGCTGCCCATGCGCAGCGCCAGCACGTCGGACAGGGTGCTGGTGTTCATGCTGTCGCGGACCTTCAGGGTGTCGCCAAGGTCCTCCACCGACTTCCAGAAGAAGAAGCGCTCGGAGATGCCGTGCAGACGCTCCGACAAGGCCTGGAAGCGGCGGTAGCCCTCCCCAGCGCCGCGGCCGGGGGTCAGCCGGTCCAGCTCCGCCGCCATCGCGCCGATGTTCTCCGACAGGTCGAGCACCGTGCCGTCGTCGAAGAAGCAGCGCCATTGCGGCTCCAGCCGGACCAGCTCCAGCTCGCGGTCGAGGTCGCAGCCGGCCTCCGCCAGGATGCGGCGCAGGACGCGCGGCACCGTCAGGATGGTCGGCCCCATGTCGAAGCGGAAGCCGCCCTCCTCCAGCACCGCCGCCTTGCCGCCGACCCAGCCGTTCTTCTCCAGAAGCACCACCTTGTGGCCGCGCGCCGCCAGAACCACCGCCGACGCCAGCCCGCCCAGGCCGCCGCCGATCACCGCGATCCGATCCGTCATGCCAATCCCCCCGCTACGGCCCGCTTGGGCAGGCTGGACAGTCCCATGGTTTCGCTGCGCCAGGGCGTCGGCAGGCCCAGCTCCGAGGCCAGCAGCCGCGACGTGATGCGCGCGCCTTCGAAGATCACCGGCAGGCCGCTGCCGGGGTGGGTGCCGCCGCCGACCAGATAGACGCCGTCCAGATCCTCGAACCGGTTGTGCGGGCGCAGGTGGAGCATCTGGTCCAGGCTGTGCGCCAGATTGAAGGTGGCGCCGCGGTGCACCGCGAACTGGCGGTCCCAGTCGGCCGGCGTCACCACCCGCTCCACCCGGATGCGGCGCTCCAGGTCGGTCAGGCCGAAGCCGGCCAGCCGGTCGAGCACGAGGCGGCGGTAGCGCGGCGCCTCGGCCGCCCAGTCGATGTGGCCGCGCTGGTGGCCAACCGGCACCAGGATGTAGAGGGTGCTGCCGCCGGGCGGGGCGAGATCCGGGTCGCTGACGCAGGCGTTCTGCACGTAGATCGAAGGGCGGCGCGGCATCTCGCGGCCGTCCTCGATCTCGGCGAGGTTGCGGGCGTAGTCCTCCGCCAGATAGACGGTGTGGTGGTCCAGCCCCTCCACCCGGCCCTCGATCCCGAGATAGAGCATGAAGGTGGAGCAGGAGAATTTCTTGGTGGCGATGCGGGCGTCGGTCCAGCGGCGGCGCAGGTCGTCGGGCACCAGGGTCGTCATCGCGCGCGCGAAGTCGGCGTTGATGACCAGCGCGTCGGCCGGATACTCGCCGGCCTCCGTCCGCACCCCCACGGCGCGGCGGCCCTGGAAGCGGATGTGGCGCACCGTCTCGTTCAGCCGCACGGTGACGCCGAGATCCTCGGCCACCCGCCGCATCGCCTCCATCACCGCCTCGGTGCCGCCGCGCGGGTGGAAGACGCCGTGCTCGTGCTCCAGGAAGGACAGGATGGTGAACAGGCTGGGGCAGCGGAAGGGCGACATGCCCAGATATTTGCTCTGAAAGGAAAAAGCGAGGCGGACGCGCGGGTCCTGGAAGTATCGGGACAGATCGCGGTCGACCGAACGCTGCGGCGAGAGCCGCCCCAGCGCCTTCAGCATCGGCAGCGAGGCCAGCGCCCAGGGGCTGGAGAAGTCGGTCTCCAGGATCGGGCGGAACAGCTCCATCTTCGCCCGGTTGTCGGCCAGGAAGCGCGGCAGACCCTGGGCGTCGCGCGGATTGAGGCGGGCGATCTCCGCCATCAGCGCCTTCATCTCGCCGTGGACCCGCAGCTCCCCGCCGGCCTCGAAGACCAGCCGGTAGAGCGGGTCGAGGCGGATCAGATCGACCTCGTCCGACAGGCGGCGCCCGCAGGCCTCGAAGATCTCCTCCAGGATGCGGGGATACAGGAAGAAGGTCGGGCCGCTGTCGAAGCGGTACCCGTCGAGCGCGAAGCCGGCCGACCGGCCGCCGACGCGGTCCTGCCGTTCCAGCACGGTGACCTTCGCCCCGGTGAGCGCCAGGAGCATCGCGGATGCCAATCCACCCGGCCCAGCGCCAATGATCACGACTTGCCGTTCCATCCGCTTGCCAAACGCTCCCGAGCTGCCGACTTGTGTGAAGGCGGTTACGAACATGGACCGGAAATGGATCACAGCCACAATCACACCCCTCCAGGTGTAACCCCTTGGACAAGCGGGGCCGGCGATCCATTTTCAACTGCGCGCGCGGCGTGGGCCGGCGGCAATACAGGCGAAAGACTGTCCATCATCCGCAAAATCCGCCGCCGCATCGCGGCGGATGCGGAAGATCTCGTGCGAACGCTGGCGACGCGCCCCGGACGCAGCGCGGCCGAGAGCTTGAGCGCGGAAATCCTGCCGCTGGCCGAGGCCTGCCGCTTCCTGGAGCGCGAGGCCGCCGCGCTGCTGGCGCCGCGCCGTCTGGGCGCGCGGGGCCGCCCGGTCTGGCTGTTCGGAGTCGCCGCCGAGGTGTGGCGGGAGCCGTTCGGCACCGTCCTGATCGTCGGCCCGTCCAACTACCCGCTGATGCTGCCGGGGGTGCAGGCGCTCCAGGCGCTGACCGCCGGGAACGCGGTGCTGGTCAAGCCGGCGCCCGGCTGCTCCGCGCCGATGGAGCGGCTGGCCGACTGGCTGGCCGAGGCCGGTCTGCCGGACGGCCTGTTCCAGTTGCTCGACGAATCCCCCGACGCGGTGTCCGACGCGATCACCGCCGGCATCGACAAGCTGGTGCTGACCGGATCAGCCGCCACCGGCCGGGCGGTGGCCCGGCAGCTTGCCGACGGGCTGGTGCCCTCCACCATGGAATTGTCGGGCAACGACGCGGTCTTCGTCCTGCCGGGGGCCGACCTCGGCACGGTCGCCCGCGCGCTGGCCTTCGGCCTGCGCCTCAACGGCTCCGCCACCTGCATCGCGCCGCGCCGGGTCTTCGTGCCGCGCACCCTGGCGGCCGAGCTGGAGGGTGCCCTGACCGCCTGCGTGGCGGCCATCCCGCCGGCGGCGGTGCCCCTGCCGGTGCGGCGCCGGCTGGTCGGGCTGGTCCGCGCGGCGATGGCGGAGGGCGCCCGCCCGCTCGGTCCGCTGCCCGAAGATTCCGACCCGGCGATGGCGCCGCTGATCGTGGCCGACGCGCGGCCGGGCATGGCGCTGCTGCGCGAGGAGCTGTTCGCCCCCATCCTGTCGCTGGTGCCCGTCCGCGACGTCGATGAAGCGCTGGAGGCCGCTGCCCGGAGCCCCTACGCCCTCGGCGCCTCGGTCTTCGGGCCGGAGGCGGAGGCCTGCGCCCTGGCCGGGCGGCTGGACGCCGGGATGGTGACGGTCAACGACCTGATCGTGCCGACCGCCGACCCCCGCCTGCCCTTCAGCGGGCGCCGCGCCAGCGGCTGGGGCGTCACGCGCGGCGCTGAAGGGCTGCTGGAGATGACGCGGGTGAAGACCGTCTCGGTGCGGCGCGGCCGGCGGCTTCCCCACACCGACCCGCCGCGCGACGGCGACGCGGCGCTGATGCTGGCGGCGATCCGCCTGCTCCATGGCGGTCCCGGCACCCGCGCCGGGGTGGTCCGGACCCTGTTCCAGGCTCTGCGCGACCGCCGGACCGACTGACCCGGAGATCTCTGTGACGACTGTTCTGATCCTCGCCGTCCTGATCGGCGCCGTGTCCGGTTCGCGCACCCTGCTGGGGCCGGCGGCGGTCTCCTGGGCCGCCTATGGCGGCTGGCTCGACCTGTCGGGAAGCTGGCTGTTCTTCCTCGGCCACCCGGTGTCGCCCTGGGTCTTCACCGCGCTGGCGGTGGGGGAGCTGGTCACCGACAAGCTGCCGACCACCCCCAGCCGCAAGCGCCCCTTCCCGTTCGCCAGCCGCATCGCCGGCGGCGCCATCGCGGGGGCGGCCATCGGCGCGAACGCGGGCGCGTGGGTTCCCGGCCTGATTGCCGGCGGGCTGGGCGCGGTCGCCGGCACGCTCCTGTGCTACGAGGCGCGCCGGCGCTTGGCCGCCGCCTTCGGCCGCGACCGGCCGGCGGCGCTGATCGAGGACGCGGTGGCGCTCACCGTCGCGCTGCTCGTCGTCGCCGCGGCGTAAGCGGCTTTTCGGAAAGAGGACGTCAGCGCGCCGCGCCGACCTGCTCCGGGAACAGACCCAGCAGCCCCTCCCGGCTCGCCGGGCAGACGCCGCGCTCGGTCACCAGACCGGTCACCAGACGGGCCGGGGTGACGTCGAAGCCGTAATTGACCGCCGGGCTGCCGGCCGGGGTGACGCGGATGGTCTCGATCCGCCCGTCGGCGGTGATGCCGGTCAGCTCGGTCACCTCGCGGGCGTCGCGCTCCTCGATGGGGATTTCCTTCACCCCGTCCGCCATGCCCCAGTCAATGGTCGGCGAGGGCAGCGCGACGTAGAAGGGCACGCCGTTGTCGTGGGCGGCCAGCGCCTTCAGGTAGGTGCCGATCTTGTTGCAGACGTCGCCGGTCGCCGTGGTGCGGTCGGTGCCGACGATGCACAGGTCGACCATGCCGTGCTGCATCAGATGACCGCCGGTGTTGTCGACCACCACCGTGTGGGGCACGCCGTGGCGGTTCAGCTCCCAGGCGGTCAGGCTGGCGCCCTGGTTGCGCGGGCGCGTCTCGTCCACCCAGACATGCAGGCGGATGCCCTCCTCGAAGGCGACATAGACCGGGGCCAGCGCCGTACCCCAGTCGACGGTGGCGAGCCAGCCGGCGTTGCAGTGGGTCAGCACGTTCACCGGCTCGCCCGGGGCCTTGTGCCGGGCGGCTTCGCGGATCAGGGCGGCGCCATGCTCGCCGATGGCACGGTTGATGGCGATGTCCTCGTCGCAGACCGCGGCGGCCTCGGCGTAGGCGGCCTCGGCGCGGGCGGCGGGCGGCAGCGGCGCCAGACGGCCGCGCATCCGCTCCAGCGCCCAGCGCAGGTTGACCGCGGTCGGGCGGGTGGCGAGCAGCCGGGCATGGGCCGCCTCCAGCGCCGCGTCGGACGGGTCGGCCCGCATGGCCAGAGCGACGCCGTAGGCGGCGGTCGCCCCGATCAGCGGCGCCCCGCGCACCAGCATGGCGCGGATGGCGTGGGCGGCCTCGTCGAGGTCGGTCAGCCGCGCGACGGCGAAATCATGCGGCATCCGCGTCTGGTCGATGATCTCCACCGACCAGCCGTCCTGCGCCAGCCAGATGGTCCGGTAGGCCGTGCCGTCGATTTTCATACGCCATACTCCCCGCGCTCGATGCCGCTTCGGCCTTTCGGCCCGGCGCGACAATAGGGGGTGGCGCGGCGCGGTTCAACGGGCGTACCCAGGGAACAGGAGCCTGCAAAAAAGTGTTGGTCCGCCACGAAAGCCACCACCCGCCATGCCCCGAAGCACCCTTCCCATGCCCCTGCGCGCCCTCCGTTCCAAAGGTTCCCCTCTGCTCTACCGGATGCCGGGGTCGGCGCTGGTCCTGATGGTCTGCGCGGTGGCGCTGCTTCTGACGCTCGGGCTGTCGGCCAGCTTCGCCTTGCGCGACCGGGCAGCGGCCCTGCAGCACGCCCAGGACACCGCCGGCAACGCCAGCCTGCTGGTGGCCGAACACGCGGCCCGGCTGGTGGAGACCAGCGACCTGATCCTGAAGCAGGCGGTCCAGCTCGCCGGACCGGCGGACGCCCCGCTGCCCAGCGACCGAGCGGCCTGGGAGCGCTACGCGGGGCTGGTGCGGGGCACGCCCTATCTGGTGTCGATCTGGCTGTTCGACGCCGAGGGGAACGCCGTCCTGAGCACCCGCCGCTTCCCAACCCCGGCGATGAACGTCGCCGACCGCGACTATTTCGAGGCCCAGCGGGCGGGCGGCAGCGCGGCGGGCGGCCGTCTGTTCATCACCGCCCTGGACAACAGCCGCTTCACCCAGGAGCCGCTGATCCTGCTCTCGCGCCCGCTGGCTGCCGCACCGGGACAATTCCGCGGCGTCGCCCTGGTCGCCGTCTCGCCGCGCTACGTCCGCGACATCTACAAGAGCTTCGATTTCGACTACGCCCGCTCCATCACCCTGCGCCGGGCCGACGGCACGGTGCTGCTGCACGAGACCCAGGGGCCGGACGCCACCGACAGCGCCCCGGCGGAGGCCGCCGGCGAGCCGGAAATCTCCGCGCTGCGCCGGGTGGACAGCGTGCCCGTGACCGCCGAGGTGGCCATCCCGGTGAGCAGCGTCATGGAGCGCTGGCGCGGGCAGCTCTGGACCTACATCTCCTACGCGCTGGCGGCTCTGGCCGCGGTGTCGGTGATCGGCGGGATGGCCCTGCAGCGCGCCCGGCGGGAGCGGCAGGCGGAGAACGCGCTCCAGCACGCCTACGACACGCTGGAGGAGCGGGTCCACCAGCGCACGGCGGAGCTGGAACAGACCAACGCCCAGCTCGAAACCGCGGTGACCGACAAGGAGATCCTGCTGAAGGAGGTCC
This sequence comes from Azospirillum brasilense, assembly GCF_007827815.1. Lineage (GTDB taxonomy): Bacteria > Pseudomonadota > Alphaproteobacteria > Azospirillales > Azospirillaceae > Azospirillum > Azospirillum brasilense_C. The sequence goes on along the minus strand of NZ_VITH01000002.1, from coordinate 91,295 downwards.
AGCACCGGGTGAAGAACAACCTCCAGGTCATCTGCAGCCTGCTGCGCCTCCAGGCCGCCCGCATCGACGAGCCGGCCCGCCGCGCCTTCGACGAGAGCCTGCGCCGCATCCAGTGCATGAGCCTGATGCAGGAACTGCTCTACCGCTCCGACCAGCCGGCGCGCATCGACTTCGCCGATTACCTGCGCCAGCTCTGCGACGGGCTGGTCCGCTCAACCAACCCGACCGGCGCGCGGCTGACGGTGAACGCCCCCCAGCCCTGGAGCCTGGACGTCGATCAGGCCACCCCGCTCGCCCTGATCGCCAGCGAACTGGTCTCCAACGCGCTGCTCCACGCCTTCCCCCTCGGCCATCCCGGCACGATCACGGTCGAGCTGCTGCCGGAGGGAAGCGAGGGCATGCGGATGGTGGTGCGCGACGACGGCACCGGCCTTCCACCCGATCCGTCCACGCAGAACCGCGCGAACGAGAAGCGCCAGAGCGGTCTGGGGCTGGTTTTGGTGAAGGCGCTGGCCCAGCAGGCCGGGGCGCAGGTGACCATCGATCGCCAGCCGGACGGCGGGCCGGGCACCCGCTTCATCGTGTCGGTGCCGACCCTCGCCAAGACGCAGACGAAAGCCGCCTGAAGGGATTGCCTGAAGGGGGGCGCCTGAGATGCGGCGTCAGGGCCGCGGCGGCTCCAGGCGCAGATAGACCATGGCGGAAGCGAGCGCGCTGGCGTAGGCGTCCTCCCCGGCGCGCGGCGGCAGGTCGAGGTCGCGCAGGATGCTGTCCAGCCGCAGATCGACCGCGTATTTGCCGGGCGCCTTGGCCTTGCGGCCGTAATAAAGGCTGGACACTTCGATGCGCTGGTTCGGCAGGGCCATGCCGACCATCGGCTGCACCAGCCGGTCGAGAAGCCCCACAGTGAAATCCAGGTAATAGCCGACCAGCGGCCGGTTGCCGATGAAGGCCAGCAGGCGGGACAGCGCCGGCTCCGCCGGTTCGGTGGGCCAGAAGGAGAGGATCAGGCGCTGGCTGGTCAGGACGCGCCCGCCGCGGATGCGCAGCGCCGCGACGCTGCGCAGATCGGCCGTGGCCGCGTCAAAGGAGGTGGCCTCGCAATGGATCGCCACCCGCTCCCCGCTCTCCTCCCCCGACAGCAGCAGGGCACGGTCGGGGTGTTCGGGCATCGCCGGAACGGACGGCGCCCCCCCGTTGGCGACCACGCTGGCAATGGTTTCGGTCGGCATGCCGCCTCCTCTCCCCGCGCGCCCGGCGGGGCAATGGTTCAGGGTCAGTGGTTCAGGTGGAAGTGGTAGGCGAGCAGTTCCTTGAACTTCTTCACCAGCGCCAGACAGTCCTTGAACTGGTCGCGGTCGAGCTTCCCCAGGGAGTCTGTGCGGACGAGGTTGTCGGTCTGGGTGCCCGACACGCTGCCGTCCAGCCCGGCCTTCAGCCGCAGCGTCGACAGGAAGGTGAAGGCGTCGGCCAGTTCCCCCGCCATGCCGCGGTCGAGAACGCCCTGGTCGGCGAGCGCCCAGATGCGTTCGGTCGTGTTGGTCTCCGCCATGTGCTTCTCCAGCGCCAGCGCGCGGACGCCGTGGACGATGGGAAAGATGCCGGCCTTCTTGATGTCCACCGCCTCGCTGCGGCGCCGCTCGAACAGGCCGCCGAACAGACTCGACGGCGTGTCGAAGGCGAGCGCCGGGCGGGCGAAGGCGGTGAAGAACATCTGGTTGTCCTGCAGCCGGCCGAGCAGGTAGCCCTTCGCCTCGGCCAGCAGGGTGGCGTCCCCGGCCACCGCCGCCGCGTCGTAGAAGATGGCGAGATTCATCTGCGCCGCCTCGTCGGGGCGGTGGATCCAGTGGAAGAGGGAATCCTTGTATTGCGCCAGCGGGCGCGTCCAGTCCGGGTTGGACACCATGATGCGCCCCGGGCAGGGCGGGTAGCCGAACGCGACCAGATGGCGGGTGAAGGCGTCGGTCACCTGCGGCAGCGTCGGGCAGTCGTAACCGTCGCGCAGGATCAGCCCGTTGTCCTGGTCGGTCTTCAGAAGCTGCTCGCCGCGCCCTTCACTGCCCATCACGATCAGGCAGGCGTTGGCCAGCAGGTCCGGCGGCGCCAGCAGTTCGAACAGGCGGCGGAAGATCTTGCGGTTCAGCTCGGTCACGAGGTCGGCGATGAAGGACACCTTGACGCCCGTGCCGTGCAGCGTGCGGATCAGCCCGACGATGTCCTGGCTGGCCCGGCCGAGGTCCTCCGGCGTGGCGGCGCGCTCGACCTTGAGCGCGACGACCTGGGAATGGTTGGAGAGGACGGCCAGCAGGTCGGTCTGCTCCAGCAGGCCGGCGACCGCCCCCTGCTCGGTGATGACCAGACGGCGCACCGAATGCTTGGTCATCAGGATCAGCGCGTTGAACAGCAGGTCGTCGCGGTCCAGCGCCAGCAGCTCGTAGCGGGCGAGCGGCCCGACCGGGCTGTCCACCGGCCGCCCCTCCAGCACCACAAGGTCGCGCAGGTCGGTGCCGGTCAGGATGCCGATGCGACCCCCCTTTTTCGGATCGCCGTCGCGGACCAGCACGCTGCTCGCCTGGTCCCGCTTCATCGCCGCCGCCGCGTCGCGCAGGGACGCCCCGGCCTCGACGAAGACCGGCGGGTGCAGGTAGGCCTGCCGGATGCGCGCCATCGTCAGCGCGGCGGTCTCGCGGTTGGACCGCTCGTTGGCCAGCGCGCTCAGCCGGTCGGCGAACCCCTGCTGGATCACCGCGCCGAAGGCGGCGTTCTCGTGCGCCAGTTCGAGAAGGATCGGGCGGGGCACCAGATCGCACAGCGTGTCCTCCGCCGCGACGAAGCTGCGCGCCTGCCCGTCGGAGAACAGAGCCTGAAGGTCGAAGCTGTCGTGGGCGCCGTGCACCGCCACCACCTCGCCGCCGCGGCGTTCGTGGACCAGCCCCTGCCGCACCACGAACAGGCAATCCGCCGGCTCGTCCCGGCTCAGGATCACCCCGTCCCGCGCGTAGACGCCGAGGTCGAGCGCCGCGGCGAGCCGCTGCCGCTGCTCCGGCGTCAGGCGGTCGAAGGGCGGAACGGAAAAATCGAAGGCGTCGGACAAAACCCGCTCCACGAACCGGTGGGGTGAATAAAAAAGGCGCCCCAAGACCGCGGTCTTGAGGCGCCTTGAAGATTACACCAGCCCCTTCATCTGCGGAAGGCGGGTGCGACCATTCGCTTTAGTGAGCGGAAGCCCCTTCGGCGCCCAGGCCGGTCTGCGACCGGATGTACTGGGCCTTGTAGGCCTCGCGCTCGTCCTGCGCCGCCTTGCTGTTGTCGGTGATCGAGAAGAACCAGATCGCCAGGAACGACAGCGGGATGGTGAAGACGCCCGGGTTGTCGTACGGGAAGAGGGCGGCCGGGTTGCCCAGCACCGACTTCCACACGGTCGGACCCATGATCAGCAGGCTGACCGACGAGACCAGCCCGATCCAGCCGCCGAGAACGGCGCCGCGGGTGGTCATCCGGCTCCAGAACATCGACATCAACAGAACCGGGAAGTTCGCCGAGGCCGCGATCACGAAGGCGAGGCCGACCATGAAGGCGACATTCTGGTTCTCGAAGGCGATGCCGAGGAAGATCGAGACGATGCCGATGACCACGGTGGTGATCTTCGACACGCGGATCTCGTCATGCTCCGACGCGCGGCCCTTGGCGATCACCGAGGCGTACAGGTCGTGCGACACGGCCGAGGCGCCGGCCAGCGTCAGGCCCGCGACCACCGCGAGGATGGTGGCGAAGGCCACGGCCGAGATGAAGCCGAAGAACAGGTCGCCGCCCACTGCGTGCGCGGTGTGGATGGCCGCCATGTTGGAGCCGCCGATGATCATCGACGGGTTGGGCTTGCCGCCCGCCGCCGCCAGCTTGGCCGCGTCGAGGAACGGATAGGCGCCGGTGGCGTCCGGGGCCAGCAGCAGCACGATGGCGCCGAAGCCGATGATGAAGGTCAGGATGTAGAAGTAGCCGATGAAGCCGGTCGCGTAGAACACCGACTTGCGGGCCTCCTTGGCGTCCGACACCGTGAAGAAGCGCATCAGGATGTGCGGCAGGCCGGCGGTGCCGAACATCAGCGCCATGCCCAGCGAGATTGCCGAGACCGGGTCGGTGATGAGGGCGCCCGGCGCCATGATGCCGGTCGCCTTCGGGTGGACCTGCGTGGCCGTGGCGAACATCGCCTCCGGGCTGAAGCCGAACTTGGCGAGCACCGCGAAGGCCATGAAGGAGGCGCCCGACAGCAGCAGAACCGCCTTGATGATCTGCACCCAGGTGGTGGCGAGCATGCCGCCGAAGGTCACGTAGGCGATCATCAGGACGCCGACGATCACCACCGCCCACAGGTAGTCCATGCCGAACAGCAGCTGGATCAGCTTGCCGGCGCCGACCATCTGGGCGATCAGGTAGAAGGTCACCGTGGCGAGCGAGCCGCAGGCGGCCATCGTGCGCATCGGGGTCTGCTGGAAGCGGTAGGAGGCGACGTCGGCGAAGGTGTATTTGCCGAGGTTGCGCAGGCGCTCAGCGACCAGGAACAGGATGATCGGCCAGCCGACCAGCCAGCCCACCGAGAAGATCAGGCCGTCGAAGCCGGAGGTGTAGACGAGGCCGGCGATGCCGAGGAAGGACGCCGCCGACATGTAGTCGCCGGCGATGGCGAGGCCGTTCTGGAAGCCGGTGATGCCGCCGCCCGCGGCGTAGAAGTCCTTCGCCGACTTCGTGCGGCGCGCCGCCCAGTAGGTGATGCCGAGCGTGGCCAGCACGAAGACCAGGAACATGACGATCGCTTCGAAATTCGTCGCCTGCTTCTGGACCGGGCCTTCGACCGCCGCCGCGTGCACCGACGCGGGGATGAGCGCGCCGGCCGCGACGGCCGCAGCGCCCACACGATTGACCAGCGAACGCATCACTTCGACTCCTCCATGATCTGCCGGTTCAGCTCATCGAACTCGCCGTTCGCCCGATGCACGTAGATGCCGGTCAGGATGAACGCCGAGATGATGGTGAAGAGGCCGACGGGGATACCCCAGGTGGTCACGCCACTGCCGATCGGGGTACCCAGGAACCCCTTGCCGAAGGCGACCAGCAGGATGAAGCCGAAGTAGATGACGAGCATGGCGATCGAAAGCGTCCACGCGAATGCGCTACGCTTCTGCACCAGCTCCTGAAACTTGGGATTCGCGAGAATCCTCTGAGCGTTTTCTTTCATAGTGCGTCCCCTCGCGAGTGCCGAGCGATTTTTGCAAGGTCATATTAGACACTCGGGCCATATGGTCTTTGTAACGAACTATCCCGTCAACAACTTTGATGCAGGCCAACCGCTAAAAAGCGCCTTGACGCAGCCCGCGGCCGTTGTTCCGGAGGTTCGTTCACTAACCCATGGCAGCGAAAGGGCAATGGGGGCACGAAATATTGTGAAGCGTGGGCTTAAGAATTGGTGCGCGGAAGCCAAGGTATGCGACCAAAAGTCACACCTTCCTCCTTCAACTCCTCCGCTTCCTTGTCCGTTGCCTCGCCATAGATCCCGCGCGGATCGGTTTCGCCATAATGGATGCGCCGCGCCTCTTCAGCGAAGCGGTCCCCGACGTAATCGCAATTCGTTTCAACCGTGCGGCGAACTTCCGTCAAATGACGCATGACTTCCGCCGCGAAACGCTCGCGCAGTTCCGCCGGCACCGACGGGGGTGCGGACGCCGGGGGAGCGGCCGGGGCCGCCGCGCCGCCGCCCGCCACGGGCGCGGCCTCCGGCGCGCTGCCCTCCCGGGCCGGGTCGTCCTTGGCGCGGCCCCCTTTGGCGATGCGCGGGGCCATGGGGGCCTTGGTGATGTGCGTGTCGCCGCAGACCGGGCAGGCGATGGCCTTCGCGGCGGCCTGCGTCTCGTAGGCGTCGCCGTTGCGGAACCAGGCTTCGAACCGATGGTCGGCCGTGCATTTCAGAACGAAGAGGATCATGTCCCCGTCGGATGCTCCAGGATGAGAAGACCGGATGGTCATGATATACGGTCGGTGACCGCTTGCCAGTTCAGCACGACGCCGGCGTCGCGGTCAAACACACGTCATGAAAGAGCGGAAGGATCCGTCCCTTGTCCACACCGCCGTCCACACCGCCGTCCACCTCCGGTTCGCCGCACGCCGCGATCAGCCCACCCTCCCCCTGGGTCGCGCGCTTCGCGCCGCTGGTGCGGGCGGGCGGCCCGGTCCTCGACCTCGCCTGCGGGTCGGGACGGCACCTGCGGCTGTTCCAGGGGCGCAATCACCCGGTGGTCGGGCTGGACCGCGACCTGCGCGGCGTGGCCGACCTGTCCGGGGCGGCGGGGGTAGAGCTGGTGGAGGCCGATCTGGAGAGCGGAGCGCCGGTGCCGCTGCTGCGCGACCGCCGCTTTGCCGCGATCGTGGTGACCAACTACCTGCACCGCCCGCTGTTCCCTGCGCTCCTCGACGCGCTGGAACCGGGCGGCCTTCTCCTTTATGAGACCTTCGCCCTGGGCAACGCCCGCTTCGGCCGCCCCGCCTCCCCCGCCTTCCTGCTGCGCAGCGGCGAACTTCTGGAGGTGGCGCGCGGGCGTCTCCAGGTCGTCGCCTACGAGCATGGCGAGGTCGCCTCGCCCAAGGCCGCGGTGGTGCAGCGGCTGTGCGCCGTCAACGACCTGCAGGCCGGAAGCGGCCTGGACGGCGACCCGGAGCCCCGCCCCCTGCCGACCTGACGGCCGCATCCCGCGAACATTACAAACCATTCAACATCTGTTCATATGAATTGACGCTTGGGAACGGGGTGGCTAGGGTCCGCCCGCGTTTTTGGGGAGTAACCGTCCTTCGCCGCGCGGCGGAGGAGCCTGCGTCAACAGACTCGGTCCAGGCGACCGTGGCGCAGACGGCACCGGCGGGACCGGGCTTGGTGAGACCAACGGCGCGACGTCCCGGAGGGCCATGGGACCGTCGCGCCGTCGGTCCGTCTTGGCCCAGGGGATTCCCGGTTTGACCGCAACCACTCTTCTGCTTCTCGGCTTCAGCCTGTCGGTGGACGCCTTCGCCGCCGCCATCGGCAAGGGCGCGGCGAGCGAGCGCGCGCGGCTGGTTGATGCGCTCCGCGTCGGCGCCTATTTCGGTTTCTTCGAAGCGATCACCCCGGCGCTGGGCTGGATGGTCGGCGTCGCCGTCAGCGCGTGGATCGCCAGCGTCGACCACTGGGTCGCCTTCGGGCTGCTCGCCCTGGTCGGCGGCAACATGATCCGCCAGGGCATGAGGCCGGAGACCGCAGCGGAGTCCGGGGAACAGCCGGCGCGCAAAAGCCAGCTCGGCCCGATGCAGCTCGTCCTCACCGCGCTGGCGACCAGCATCGACGCCAGCGCGGTCGGGGTCAGCCTCGCCGTGGTCGACGTGAACATCGTCCAGGCCTGCGTCATCATCGGCCTGGTGACCGCGGTCATGGCCTTCGGCGGCGTGCTGATCGGGCGCAAGGCCGGCCCGCTGCTCGGCCGCAAGGCGGAGATCCTCGGCGGCCTCGCCCTTCTGGGCATCGGCACCAAGATCCTGGTCGAACACACGCTGTTCTGACCCCTCCCGGTGCCGCCCCGTCAGAATCCAACACGATCCAGCGTGAAGGCCCGGTCGTGGCTCAGGGCCGGCACCATGCGGCGGGCCTCCTCGACGCGGGCCATGTCCAGCTCCGCCAGGACGAAGCCCACCGCCTCCCCGGCGTCGGCCAGCACCTCGCCCCAGGGGGCGACGATCAGGGAATGGCCGTAGGTCAGCCGTCCCTGGTCGTGGCTGCCGGTCTGGGCCGGGGCGAGGACGAAGCAGCCCGTCTCGATGGCGCGGGCGCGCAGCAGCGTGTGCCAGTGCGCCCGCCCGGTCGGCACTGTGAAGGCCGCCGGCACCGTCAGGATCGACGCCCCCGCCTGGGCCAGAGCCCGGTAGAGATAGGCGAAGCGCAGGTCGTAGCAGACGGTCATGCCAACCCCGCCCCAGGGCGTGGCGGCCAGGACCGCGCGGTCGCCGGGCCGGAAGGTCGCGGATTCGCGGTAGCTCTCCCCGCCCTTCAGGTCCACGTCGAACATGTGGAGCTTGTCGTAATGGGCGACGGCCCGCCCCTCGGCGTCGAACAGGTAACTGCGGTTGGCCACCCGCCCGTCGTCGAGCAGGACGCCCAGAGTCCCGGCGAGCAGCCAGGCCCCGGTTTCCCGCGCCAGATCGGCGAAGAATGGGATCGCCGGATGCTCGTCGGCCGTCCTCACCCGCTCCAGCACCTTGGCGCGGCCCTGGACGATCATGCTGACATTCTCGGGCAGGGCGATGAAGTCCGCCCCGGCGTCGCGCGCCCGGCGGACCAGATCGCCCGCCGCCTGAAGGTTCGGAAGGATTTCCGTGCCCGCGTTGACCTGGACGCAGGCGGCCTTCAGGACGCCGCTCATCCCCCGATTCCCAGGATCGGGTCGAGCTTGCCGGCGCGGTCCAGCGCGTGGATGTCGTCGGAGCCGCCGTAGGGCTTGCCGTCGATGAAGACCTGCGGGACGGTCATGCGCCCCTCGGCCCGCTGCACCATCTCCTCGCGGCGGCCCGGCTGCATGTAGAGGTCGATCTCCTCATACGCCACCCCCTTGCTGTCGAGCAGACGCTTCGCGCGCGAGCAGTAGGGGCAGAAGGGCGTGGTGTAGATGACGACGTCGGCCATGCGGAGGGCTCCTTGGCTGTTTTGAACGGTTATAAGATCAACCGCCGTAGGGCGTCACCCGTTACGTTGTCATGGCTCACGTTCCCGGCTCACGTCTTGACGACGCGCGCCAGGGTCAACGCGTCCACCCGCTCCGCCCCGGCGCGCAGCAGAACCCGCGCGCATTCCGACAGGGTGGCCCCGGTGGTCAGCACGTCGTCGACCAGGACAATCCGCTTGCCCGCCACCCGCGGCTCCAGCCCCGGCCGAACCGCGAAGGCCCCCTTGACGTTCCGCCACCGCCCCGAGCGGTCGAGCCCGCCCTGCGACGGGGTGGACCGGCGGCGGACCAGCAGGTCGGGAATCACCGGGCGCCCGGCCTGCCGGCCCGCCGCCTGGGCGAGCAGGGCCGCCTGGTTGTAGCGGCGCCGGAACAGCCGCAGCCGGTGCAGCGGCACCGGCGCCAGCAGGTCGGCATCGGCCAGCAGCTCCGCCCCGGCGCGGGCCATCCAGGCGCCGTAGGCTCCGGCGGCGTGGATGCGGTCGCCGTGCTTGAATCCCAGGACCAGCGGGCGGCTGCCGTCGTCATAGGCCAGGACGGCGCGGGCGCGGGTGAAGAGCGGCGGCTCGGCGATGCAGGCGCCGCACAGCGGCTCCCCCTCCAGCGCGAAGTCGAAGGGCGTGCCGCAACACGCGCAAGCGGGCGGCGCGATGAAGGTCAGCCCGCTCCAGCACGGCGCGCAGAGGCCGCCCTGCCGGTCCACCGCCCCGCCGCAGCACAGGCAGCGCGGCGGCAGCAGCGTGTCGAGAATTCCCCCCAGAACCCTGGTCGCCAGCCGCTGCGGAAGGGCCATGGCGGCGCGCCCCCCTCCGTTGAACTCAGTTCAGGCCGGCGATGCGGTCGAAGATGACGAAGGTGTAGTCGCGCAGCGCGATGTAGATCGCCGGACCGGTGATGAACAGGATGGCCAGCGTCGCGAAGATCTTGAGGTCCTGCTGCAACGTCGATTCGTTGATGTTGGTCGCCTGCTGGAAGATGGTCAGCAGCATGCCGAGCACCGTGGTGACGACGAGGACCGGGGTGGTGATCTTGATGATGACGATCAGCGCCTCATAGGTGGCGCCGATGGCTTCCTCGATGCCCATGGCAAGCTCCCGCAGGTTCGCGGCCGACCATAGCACGGTGCCACCCATTCGCCGATGGTTGTAGCCCGCCGGGGCTGGGCTATATTGCGGGCATGACCACGCCCGACAGCATGACCGTCTTCGACCGCGCGCTCGTCCGCCGCCGCCGCGACCGCGCCGTCCCCGCCTTTGCCGAGCACGCCTTCCTGTTCGAGGAGGTGGCCGAACGCCTCGTCGACCGGCTGGAGGATGTGGCCCGGCCCTTTCCCACCGCGCTCGACCTCGGCGCCCACGACGGGGTGATGGGGCGGACGCTGCGCGGCCGCAAGGGCGTCGAGACGCTGGTCGCCTGCGACCTCTCCCCCGGCTTCGCCCGGCGGGCCGGGCCGCTGGCCGTCGCCGCCGACGAGGAGTTCCTGCCCTTCGTGCCGGAGACCTTCGACCTCGTGGTCAGCAACCTCAGCCTCCACTGGGTCAACGACCTGCCCGGCGCGCTGGTCCAGGTGCGGCAGGCGCTGAAGCCCGACGGTTTCTTCTGCGCCGCCATGCTGGGCGGGGAAACGCTGCTGGAGCTGCGCCGCTGCCTGTACGAGGCGGAGATGGAGGTGGCCGGCGGCGTGTCGCCCCGCGTGTCGCCCTTCGCCGAGATCCGCGACGTCGGCGGGCTGATGCAGCGCGCCGGGTTCGCCCTGCCGGTGGTGGACAGCGACGTCATCACCGTCACCTACAGCGACGCCTTCCGCCTGATGCGCGACCTGCGCGGCATGGGCGAGACCAACGCCGTCCTGGCCCGCCGCAAGGTGCCGGCCACCCGCGCCCTGCTGTTCGACGCCGCCCGCCGCTACGCCGAGCGCTACGCCGAGCCGGACGGCCGCATCGAGGCGACCTTCCAGATCCTTTACCTCGCCGGCTGGTCGCCGCACGAGAGCCAGCAGCAGCCGCTCAAGCCCGGCTGCGGCGAGGTCCCGCTGGGCGAGGCGCTGAAGGGATCGGCGGAGAAGCTCCAGTAAACCAGAGCGGGACGGCGTTCACCCGATCATCCGGATCGCCATCCAGCCGAGCACCCCGGCGTTCACCACCATGATGACCGGCGCCGCCCGCGCCACCGCGGAGCGCCACGTGCGCCCCGCGAGATGGCCGGCGAGGCCGACCGCCAGCAGGCTCGGCAGCGTGCCCAGCGCGAAGGCCGCCATGCCCAGCGCGCCGGTCAGCGCGCTGCCGCTGGCCGCGGCCACCGCCACGGCGCCGTAGAGAAGGCCGCAGGGGATGAAGCCGAGCGCCAGCCCCAGCCCGTAGCCGCGCCAGCCCGTGGGGTTGCCGAACAGCGGGCGGGCCAGCCGGGAGACCCGGTCGCCCCACCAGCGCTGCACCGCGCCATCGAGCTTGGGCACCCAGGCGGTCAGCCCCTTCACCGCATAGCCGAGGAAGAACAGCGCCGCGAAGGCCAGCAGCGCCACCGACAACCATTTCAGCCCCGGCAGCGCCCCGACATGGCCGGCGACCGCCGCCGCCGCCGCGCCGATCAGCGTGTAGGTGGTGCCGCGCCCCAGATGGTAGGGCAGCACCGCCGCCCCGGTCAGCCGATGGAACTCGCTCATCCGCGAGGCCGGGACCTGCTCCAGCCGGGCGGTGACCTGAGCCAGGACGAAGGGGCCGCACATGCCCGCGCAATGGGTCGATCCCCCGACCAGCCCGGCGGTCAGCAGCGCGACCAGCAGCCCGCCGTCGCGGTCGATGACGACGGCGCACTGGTTGAGGCCGGCGTCGAGAAGCGTCAGGGCCGAGTGGGCGTCCAAGGCGGACCTCCGGTTGGAAGACCGCCCGTGTATAGGGGAAGCCCGCCACGAAGGCCATGACCTGGGTCAACGGGCGCCAGCCGGGCCTTCGGGGTTCAGGTCTCGGAGCCGGACTGCGCCACCTCGTGCACCTCCACCGGCTGGGCGGCGTGCCGGTTCATGATCTCCAGCGCCTGCTGCTCGCGCCCGGCGTCGGCCAGATTGACCCACAGCAGGATGCCGCCCTTGTCGAGGTGCTGGAGCATCGGCTCGTTGCGCTTGTCGGTCAGCCAGTTCGACATGACCGAGCCCATGGCGCCGCCGCCCACGCCCGCCGCCGCCGCTGCGGCCGCCGCGGCCAGGGCCGTGCCGCCGGTCGCCAGGACGGCGCCGGTCGCCAGGATCGCCCCGACATAGGCGGGGAATCCGACCGCCACACCCTTCACGCTGCCGACATCCTCCGGCGAGACGTAGGACTGGCGCGGCGCGTCGGGATCGTGGGCGATGTCCTCCGCCCGCTGCGGCACATGGCCGAGATGATCGCGGATGGTCTGGTCGTTGGCGAGCACGCTCAGCTCATGGCGCTGGAAGCCGGCCAGGGTCAGCTCGTCCACGGCCTTCTGCAGGGCGTCACGGCTGGCGAAGATGCCCACGGCCTCGCGCACGGCGCCGCGCAGATGGCCGGCGGAGCGGTTCGCGTTCGCATCACTTTCGAAGGTCATGGCGGTCTTCCCCTGTTGCGCTTCCCGGTTGAGCTTCAACCATGGGCGCGGAGCGGAGGTTCCCGCCGGGACACCGGGCGGCGTCAGGGCTTTCCCGCGGCGGCGGGCGGAGTCACCACGCCGCGCGGCTCCGGCATGGTGCCGAGGAACCACCACAGCCCCAGCGCGATCAGCGCGGCCTTCACCGCCAGAAACAGGGCGATGTGGCGGGCGAGCGGGTTGCGAACCATGGGCGGCTCCATTGCAGCGGGTCGCCGTCGCCAAACCGGGCCAAACTGGATAGTATCCCCGGCCGAAAGACGGATCACACTCACACGGATCGCACAAAAGGACGCGCCATGAAACGGTTGCTGATGCTCAGCCTGCTGGCCCTCGGCCTGACCGCCCCCGTCGCAGCGCCGGCCCTGGCCCAGATCAACCTTCTGGAAGGTCCCTCCATGGTCAAGGCGGTGACGTCCAACGACGTCAGCGCGCTGCGGCTGCTGCTGCTGAAGGGGGAGAACCCGAATCAGGTCGATTCCAACGGGCGCCCCGTCCTGCTGGTGGCCATCGGCAATGGCCATCCCGAACTGGTGCGTCTGCTGCTGGACGGCGGAGCCAACCCCAACCGCGCCGACAAGGCCGGCAACACCCCGCTGCACTACGCGGTGGAAGCCGACACGCCGGAGGCGGTGGACCTTCTGCTGGCCAAGGGCGCCAAGGTCGACCAGGACAACCGCCAGGGCATCACTCCGCTGATGACCGCGGCGCGCTTCGGCCGGGTCGATCTGGTGGAGCGGCTGCTGAAGGCCGGGGCACAGGCCGACCGCACCGATTTCACCGGCCGCACGACGCTGAGCTGGGCGCAGGACAGCCGCAACGCCCGCGTGGCGAACCTGCTGCGCCAAGCCGGCGCGCGCTGAGGCCGCCATGGGCGACGCGCCGCTCACCGCCCTCCTCGGCGCCGCCCCCCTGAACGGTCCGGGGCCGCTGTTCCTGCTGCTGCTGGCCCTGGCCATCGACGCCGCCGTCGGCGACTGGATCGGGCGCGTCCTGCCCGACCCGGCGGCGCTGGCGCAGCGCGTCTGCGCCTGGGCCGACCGGCGGCTGAACCGGGTGGAGCGCGGCAAGACCGCCCGCCTGCTGCGCGGCGCGTTGGTCGTGCTGGCGCTCGTGCTGGTCGCCGTCGCCGTCGGCCTGATCGTCGAGCGGATCGGCGCGCAGAGCCGCGGCTGGCTGCTGGAACTGGCGGTGATCCTCGCCACCCTGCGCGGGCGCAGCGCCTGGGCGCGAGTGCGCGCGGTGCGCCGCGCCCTGGACAAGGGCGGCGTCGCCCCGGCGCGGGAGGCCGTCGCCCCCCTCACCCGCCGCCACGCCTTCAGCTTGGACGAGCACGGCATCGCCCGCGCCGCCATCGAGGCCGCCGCCAAGGGCTTCGCCCGCAAGCTGGTGGCGCCGGTCTTCGGCTACGCGCTGCTTGGCGTGCCCGGCCTGCTGGTCTGGGCGGTGGTCGACGGCGCCGACACCGCGCTGGGCCACGCCGGTGTGCGGCACGCACGCTTCGGCCAGACCGCGGCGCGGCTGGACGACGCGCTGAACGCCATCCCGGCGCGGCTGGCGGCGGTTCTCCTGGCGCTGGCCGCGCCCTTTGCCGGAGCGAAGGCCGGCGGCGCCTTCCGCACGATGATGCGGGACGGCGGCAAGGCGGCCTCGCTCAACATGGGCTGGCCGACCGCCGCCATGGCCGGCGCGCTGGGGCTGGCGCTGGGCGGGCCGCACCGCGATGGCGGCGTGGTCATCACCGAACCCTGGATCGGCGAGGGCCGCGCGCGGGCCACCACCGCCGACATCGGGCGGGCGCTGGCGGTCTACGCCGTGGCCGGGTTGATCCTGGCGCTGCTGGTGGCGCTGCTGCTGTGGGCGGTGGCCGGCCCCTGAGGACGCCTGTCGGCAGATCGAACGCCAAAGCACGCCCGCACACAGTCGCATGAAGAGAAAAAGAAAGAATTCACTCTCTTGATTGCCGATTGATCCCGCGCAAAGATCACTTCCGACGCATAGGCCTGAAGACTTCACACCCGTCAACAGCAGGCGCGTGCGGCTTCTCTGTCCTTCAACGGCATCAGGGAGCGGGTCATGACGATCGCGGATACCCAGGGCACCGCCGTTCCTCCACCCACCGGACCGGAGCCGCCTCGCGCACCGGAACCGGAACGATCCTTTTGGGCACGGTGGGGCGCTGCCTTCTGGATCGTCCTCCTTCTTTCCGCCTTCTTGCTGGGCCCATTGCTGTTCTTCACGCCAAAGCCGTCCGATTATGCGGAGGACATCAAGCGCGATCGGACCTTTTACGACAGCCACCTTTACCGGGCCAATCCACTTCTCCAGTGGACCGTCGAGTTCTTCGTCGATCGCCACGAATGGACGTGCGAAACGGTCAATGAAATTCAGGGGCGTATGGAAAAGGAAAATTATAGCAGAGAAAATTTCAATCCCAATCTCATCCATGTCATCCAATGCCACCTCAACATCTGGGACTATTACATGTCGAGATCCCAGAAACTGTCATACACCCTATCCGTTATATCGCTGGTGGTGACAACATTGGTGGCAAGCGGATCAAAGCTCTTTCCAAAATCGGAGCGCTTCAATGGAGCCCTGGCCTGGCTTTCCGCCGTCATTGCCGGTTTGATCACGTTGAACCAGCCGTCCGAAGCCTACACACGCTTCCACGATGCCTGGGTACTGGTCAACACGCGCCTCAATGAATACAAGCTTTCCGGAGCCGAGCACAAGAAATACGAAAAAGAGCTTCTCCGCTCTTATTTCATTGCCGAAACAATCATAAACAAGGGCAGCACCGTTTCTGAGGAGTTGCGCAAGTCCGCCGAGTCAATGAGGACCACGCCACCAACCGCGCCGGCAACCGAGAAAAAAGATGACCCGATGTACGAAGCCAAGAAATAGCGCTTAAAGCGGATTGCAATCCGCTTCGGACCGCGACGGCGGTCACGGCTGCATCTGCGGCCGAAGCCCGGCCGGCGAATGAGGCCATATGAATCTAAAGCGAATGAAAATTCGCTTTGGTCCACTCAAGGCACAAAAAAGGCACGGACCCGAAGGACCGCGCCTTTTTTTATGTCAGCGGGGAACCGCTGTTACCACTTGGACGCCCGGTGCGCCGGCTTGCCGCCCTGGGAGTCGCGGCGGGCGTGACCGCCGTGCTCGTTGCGGGCATGGTCGCTGCGGCCACCATGCTCGTTGCGGTTCATCGGACGGCCCTGCGGACGGCCACCCGGGGCGCCGTTCGGCTTGCCGCCCTCGGCACCGCCGTTGGCGTTGCGCACCCAAGGCTTCTTGTTGTAGCCGCCGCCGTTGCCACCGCCCGGACGACCACCCGGACGCCCCGTCGGACGACCGCCGCCGCCGGTCTGGAACGGACGCTGCGGCTCCAGACCCGGAACGACGTGGATGTCGAGGCGGGTGCCGGTGTAGCGCTCGATGCGGAACAGGGCGTCGCGGTCGGCGCGGGCGGCGAAGGAGATCGCCACGCCCGAGGCGCCCGCACGGCCCGTGCGGCCGATGCGGTGGACATAGTCCTCCGCCGAACGCGGCAGGTCGAAGTTGATGACGTGGGTGATGTCGCGCACGTCGATGCCGCGCGCCGCCACGTCGGTCGCCACCAGCAGGCGGACCTGGCCGGTGCGCAGGCGCTGGAGCGTGCGGTTGCGCTTGAACTGGTCCATGTCGCCGTGCAGGGCGGCGGCGGCGTGGCCGGCGTCGCTCAGCTCCTCGGCCAGCGCATCGGCGTCGCGCTTGGTGGCGGCGAAGATGATCGCCTTGCCGACCTCGGGCAGGTCCGCGAAGTGCTTCAGCAGGCGGCGCTTATGGTCCATGTCGTCGGCATGGTGCAGGCGCTGCTCGACGTTCACCGAGGTGGTGGCGCTTTCCACGGCGACGCGCACCGGGTTGCGCAGCAGGTTGCCGGCGAGCTGGGCCATGCGGCGGTCCAGCGTGGCGGTGAACAGCAGCGTCTGGCGGGTGTCCGGGCAGCACTTGGCGATGGTTTCCACATCGTCCAGGAAGCCCATGTCGAGCATGCGGTCCGCCTCGTCCAGGATCAGCACCTCGACGGCGCTGAGGTCGATGCGGTTGCGCGACACGTGGTCGAGCAGACGGCCCGGCGTGGCCACCATCACATCCACCGCCCGCGACAGCAGACGGAGCTGGTCGCGGTAGGGCATGCCGCCGACCACGTCCACGATGTTGTACTTCATGAACTTGGCGTATTTGCGGGCGGCGTCGGTGACCTGCTTGGCCAGCTCGCGGGTCGGGGCCAGCACCAGCACGCGCGGGGCGGCCACGCCGAGGCGCGGCAGGTCGACGGTGCGGGTCAGCGCCGGCAGCATGAAGGCGGCGGTCTTGCCGGTGCCCGTCTCGGCGGTCGCCAGGATGTCGCGGCCTTCCAGGGCCGGCGGGATCGCCTCGGCCTGGACCGGGGTCGGGGTGTTGTACTCGAACGCTTCCAGCGCCTTCACGACGAGCGGGTGGACGCCCAGCCCGGCGAAAGCGTTGGGGGTAACGGTGTCGGTGGTGTCGGTCACGGTTGCGTCGGCGACGGCGGTCTCGGTGACAGAGGCCTCGGTGGCAACGGTCTCGACAACGAGGGCGTCAGCGGCGGTCATTTCGATGGACGACAAGTAGGGTAACCTTTCCTCAGGACCAAGACGGCGCACGGCCGCCGCACCAGGATGGTGAGCGGTGGAACGCCGGCGTTTTCGCCGGGAGGAGGTCGGAAGAGGGAGAGGCGTCTGTCCGAAGCTACGGGTGGCCGGGTCCCAAGGAAGGCCATCCCGAAATATCAAAGCGCGTCTCGCTCAAGAGACGCGCGAGCCTCCAGCGATCAAGACGCCTTACATAATGGGTTGCGCTGCACAATCCAAGAAGATTCTTTCACGCCCCCGGTCGAGTCGTGTCCCCCGGGGCGGGTGCCTGCCGTGCGCGCAGCGCATCGCGGATCTCCTCCAGCAGAACCTCCTGGCGGGGCGGCGCCTTCGGCTTGGAATCATGCAGGAAATGCAGGCGGTTGACCTGCCGCACGATGAGGAACAGCGCCCCCGCGACGATGAAGAAGTTGATGAGCGCGTTGATGAAGCGGCCGTAGTTGATGGTCGCCGCCCCCGCCGCCTCCGCCGCGGCGAGGCTCTCGTAATGGCCGCCG
This sequence comes from Azospirillum brasilense, assembly GCF_007827815.1. Classification (GTDB taxonomy): domain Bacteria; phylum Pseudomonadota; class Alphaproteobacteria; order Azospirillales; family Azospirillaceae; genus Azospirillum; species Azospirillum brasilense_C. Next base: position 73,799 of record NZ_VITH01000002.1, on the reverse strand, counting down.
GACAGGTTCAGGAAGTAGTTGGAGAAGTCGATCCCGCCCATGACCCAGCCGATGGGCGGCATCAGCATGTCCTTGACCAGCGAGTTGACGATGCCGGTGAAGGCCGCGCCGATGATGATGCCGACGGCCAGTTCCACGACGTTGCCGCGGCTGATGAAGGTCTTGAATTCCTGCAACATGGCTGCGCTCCCGCTTGTTGACCGGAAGAACGCCACAGCCCAGCCGAAGTTTCCAGGGCCGCAAAAGGAAAGGGGCCGGACCCTGCGGCCCAGCCCCCCCCGGAATGTTCCTGACGGCGTTCTGCGCGGCGGCGCTTAGCCGACCTTGCCGTGGCAGTGCTTGTACTTCTGGCCCGAGCCGCAGGGGCACGGCGCGTTGCGCGGCGTGTTCGCCCAGGCGTTGGGGTCGGCCCCCGGCACCACCGAGGCGACAGCCTCGCGACGGACCATGCCGGCGGGCAGCGGCGCGTCGGCCGGCGGGTAGCCCTGGGCGGCCCCGGCTCCCGCCTCGGCCATCGCCAGCGCCGGATCGTCGCGGCCCTCGTGCATCTCCTGCGGCGGGCGGGCGTACAGTTCCTCCGGCTGCGGGGCGATGCGGATCTCGACATGCATCAGCACGGCGGTCACCTGCTCGCGCAGGGTCGACAGCATGGTCTCGAACAGCTCGAAGGCTTCCCGCTTGTACTCGTTCAGCGGGTCCTTCTGGGCGTAGGCGCGCAAGGAGATGCCCTGGCGGAGATGGTCGAGCTGAAGCAGGTGATCCTTCCATTCCTGGTCGAGGATCTGCAGCAGCAGGCTCTTCTCCACATGGCGCATCGTGTCGGCGCCGTAGGTCTCCACCTTCTCCGCATACTTGCGGTCGGCGGCCTCGCGGACACGCTCCTCGATCTCCGGCTCGGCGATGCCCTCCTCCTTGGCCCAGTCGGCGACCGGCAGGTCCATACCGAGGAGTCGGTTCACCTCCTCGTGCAGCCCGGCGATGTCCCAGGCCTCGGAGTAGGAGTTCGGCGGGATCGCCTTGTTGACCATGTTGGAAATGACCTGATGGCGCATCTCCAGGACGGTCTCGGCAATGTCCTCGGTGTCCATGATCTCGCGACGCTGCTCATAGACGACCTTGCGCTGGTCGTTCATGACGTTGTCGAACTTGAGCAGGTTCTTGCGGACCTCGAAATGGTGGGCCTCGACCTTGGTCTGGGCCTTCTCCAGCGCCTTGTTGATCCAGGGGTGGATGATCGCCTCCCCCTCCTTCAGGCCCAGGCGCTGCAGCATGCCGTCCATGCGCTCCGACCCGAAGATGCGCATCAGGTCGTCGTCCAGCGACAGGAAGAACTTCGACGCGCCCGGATCGCCCTGGCGGCCCGAACGGCCGCGCAGCTGGTTGTCGATGCGGCGGCTCTCATGCCGCTCCGTGCCGACGACGTAGAGGCCGCCGGCCTGCTTGACCAGCTCGCGCGCCTCGGCCACCTCGGCCTCGATCTGCTTGACCTTGGCGTCACGCTCCGGCCCCTCGGGCAGGTCGGCCAGCTCCATCTGGATGCGCATCTCGACATTGCCGCCGAGCTGGATGTCGGTGCCGCGGCCGGCCATGTTGGTGGCGACCGTGACGGCGCCCGGACGGCCCGCCTGCGCGACGATGTAGGCTTCCTGCTCGTGGTGGCGGGCGTTCAGCACGTTGTGCGGGATGCCGCGCTTCTTCAGCAGCTCGGCGATCAGCTCCGACTTCTCGATGGAGGTGGTGCCGACCAGCACCGGCTGCTGGCGCTTGCGGGCGTCCTCGATCAGGTCGGTGATCGCGTCGTACTTCTCCGACGCCTTGCGGTAGACCTCGTCGTCCATGTCCTTGCGCTGGACCGGCACGTTGGTCGGCATGTCCACGACCTCGAGGCCGTAGATCTCCGCGAACTCCGCCGCTTCGGTCATCGCCGTGCCGGTCATGCCGGCCAGCTTCGGGTAGATGCGGAAGTAGTTCTGGAAGGTGATGGAGGCCAGCGTCTGGTTCTCGCGCTGGATCGTCACCTTCTCCTTGGCCTCCAGCGCCTGGTGCAGTCCCTCCGAATAACGGCGGCCCTCCATCATGCGGCCGGTGAACTCGTCGATGATGATGACCTTGTCGTCCTTGACGATGTAGTCCTTGTCGCGCTGGAACAGCGTGTAGGCGCGCAGCGCCTGCTGGGAATGGTGGACCAGCGCGACGTTCTGGATGTCGTACAGCCCGCCCGCCTTCAGCAGCCCGGCTTCGGACAGAAGCTGTTCCATATGCTCCTGCCCGGCCTCGGACAGGCTGACCGTGCGGTTCTTCTCGTCCAGCTCGTAGTCGTCCCGCGTCAGCTGCGGGATCAGGCGATCCACCTGCACGTACATTTCCGACGAATCGGTCGACGGCCCGGAGATGATCAGCGGGGTGCGCGCCTCGTCGATCAGGATCGAGTCGACCTCATCGACGATGGCGAAGTTGAAGGGCCGCTGGACCATGTCCTCCAGCCGGAACTTCATGTTGTCGCGCAGATAGTCGAAGCCGAATTCGTTGTTCGTGCCGTAGGTGATGTCGGCGGCGTAGGCGGCGCGGCGCTCCTCGTCGTCCAGCCCGTGCACGATGCAGCCGGTGGTCAGGCCGAGGAAGCCGTAGATGCGTCCCATCCAGGCGCTGTCGCGCGAGGCCAGATAGTCGTTCACGGTGACGACGTGGACGCCCTTGCCTTCCAGCGCGTTCAGGTAGACGGCCAGCGTGGCGACCAGCGTCTTGCCTTCGCCGGTGCGCATCTCGGTGATCTTGCCCTGGTGCAGCACCATGCCGCCCATCAGCTGCACATCGTAATGCCGCTGCCCCAGCACGCGCTTGCCCGCCTCGCGCACGGTGGCGAAGGCGTCGGGCAGGATGGCGTCGAGCGTCTCGCCCTGCGACAGCCGGCCGCGCAGCCAGTCGGTGCGGGCGCGCAGGGCGTCGTCGGAAAGCGCCGCCAACTCGGGCTCCAGCGCGTTGATCTGCTGGACGGTTTTTTGCAGCGCCTTGACCGTGCGCGTGTTGGCGGTGCCGAAAATCTTGCGGGCGAGCGCACCGAACATGAAAACCTCGGGGGTGGAACGTCGTGAAGCCGGCTTTTTGACCGGTCTCACATAGGCCCGAAGCAAGTTTCTGTCAACGAGACCCGCCCCTTTGCCCGGCCCTTTGCCGCGCGCATCGCGGGGGTGCGGGCTCCGCATGGGGTGTGGAACGGCGTGCGGCGCGCCCTGGAAGCACCACCGTTCCGCCGCCATATCGCCTTGAACAGGATGGAAGCAAGGCGGCATGGCCGTGCATCACGACCGCTTGCCCCGCGCCGCGAACCCATGCTTAATCCCCCGCGGATTCGGGCGCGGGGCCGGATCGTCCGCACAGCCGCCACCAAATCAACGGCCGCCGCCAATCATAAGACGTTCTGTCATGCCATTGACCGTGACAAGACACATCCGCCGGAAGGAAAAGACTCCATGGTGAATCGAGTGTTCCGCGCCGCCCTGCTGTCGATGGCCGCCTGCGGCCTCGCGCTGGCCGCACACGCCCAGACTCCGGCTCCCGCCGCTCCGGCCGCCCCCGCGGCGTCGGCCGCTCCCGCCACGGCGGACGCCGATCCGGTGGTGGCGCGCGTCAACGGCGAGGCGGTCCACCGCTCCGACGTCCAGCGCATGGTTGCCCAGCTCCCGCCGCAGGTGCAGCAGATGCCGCTGGAGATGATCTACCCGGCGGTGATCGAGCAGCTCGTGAACTCCAAGCTGGTGGCCGAGGCCGGCTACAAGGCCAACCTCGCCGGCACGCCGGAGGTCAAGGACGAGATCAAGCGCGCCGAGGAGCGCGCGGTGCAGCGCGCCTACATCCAGAAGGAAGTGCAGTCGCGCATCACCCCGGCCAAGCTGGACGAGGCCTATCAGGCCTTCCTGAAGCAGAACCCGGCCCAGGAAGAGGTCAAGGCCAGCCACATCCTCGTCGAGAAGGAGGATGAGGCCAAGGCGATCATCGCCCAGCTCAAGAAGGGCGGCGACTTCGCCAAGCTCGCCAAGGAGAAGTCCAAGGACCCGGTGGCCGCCGAACAGGGCGGCGACCTCGGTTACTTCACCAAGGACACGATGGTCGAGCCCTTCGCCGACGCCGCCTTCGCCATGAAGAAGGGCGAGGTGAGCAAGGAGCCGGTGAAGACGCAGTTCGGCTGGCACATCATCAAGGTCGAGGACAAGCGCACCCAGCCGCAGCCGTCCCTCGACGAGGTGAAGCCGCAGCTCGAGCAGCAGCTCAGCAAGGACATCGTGACCAACGTCGTCGATGACCTGCGCAAGGTCGCCAAGGTCGAGACCTTCCAGCTCGACGGCTCGCCGATGCCGAAGGAAGAGCCGGCCCCGGCCGCGCCCAAGGCCGAAGAGCCCAAGAAGAACTAAGGTCCGGCAGCGGTTGCCCCCACCCTTCCCACGGCTGACGCCGCGGGCCCCTTCCCTCCCCCGCTGCGCGGGAGAGGGAGACAATTCCCTCCCCTGCGAAGCGGGGGAGGGTTAGGGAGGGGGCAAGCGCCTAGCATCCCAACCACCGCCCAACATCCCCGCTCCACCAGCCCCACGAGCCCGTCCCCATGGCCACGACCGTCTCCCCCTTGGCACCCGCCGGCTTCCCGACGCTCCCGCCCGTGGCGGGCGTGCGCATCGCCACCGCCAACAGCGGCATCCGATACAAGGGCCGCGACGACCTGATGCTGGCCGTGCTCGACGAGGGCACGACGGTGGCCGGCGTGCTGACCAAGTCGCTGACCTGCTCCGCCCCGGTGATCTGGTGCCGCGACAGTCTGCCCCGCGGCTCGGCCCGCGCGGTCGTGGTCAACGCCGGCAACGCCAACGCCTTCACCGGCAAGGCCGGCGACGCCACCGTCCAGGCGACGGTCGAGGCCGCCGCCACGATCGCCGGCTGCGCCACAGACGAGGTCTACGTCGCCTCCACCGGCGTGATCGGCATCCCGCTGGCCGCCGACGCCATCGCCAGGGTGCTGCCGGGCATGGTCCCGGCGCTGAAGGACGACTCGGCGGCGCTGGAGGCCGGGGCGCGGGCCATCATGACCACCGACACCTTTGCCAAGGGCTCGACCCGTCAGGTCGCCATCGGCGGGACGACGGTGACGATCAGCGGCTTCGCCAAGGGCTCCGGCATGATCGCCCCGGACATGGCGACCATGCTGGGCTTCCTCTTCACCGACGCCGCCATCGCCGCCCCGGCGCTTCAGTCCATGCTGTCTGAGTTCACCGAGCGCAGCTTCAACGCCATCACGGTGGACGGCGACACCTCGACCAGCGACACGCTGCTGCTGTTCGCCACCGGCAAGGCGGGGAACGCCCCGGTGACCGACGCCCAGGCGCCGGATCTGGCAGATTTCCGCAAGGCGCTGGAGGAGGTGATGCTCGACCTCGCGCTGCAGATCGTGCGCGACGGCGAGGGGGCGACCAAGTTCGTCTCGATCACGCTGGTCGGCGCCGAGAACGACGTGGCCGCCAAGCGCATTGCGCTCACCGTCGCCAACTCCCCGCTGGTCAAGACCGCGCTGGCCGGCGAGGACGCCAACTGGGGCCGCATCGTCGCCGCCATCGGGCGGGCCGGCGAGCGGGCCGACCGCGACCTCATCAAGATCACCATCGGCGGCACGCTGATCTGCGCCGAGGGCATGGAGGTTCCGGGCTACGACGAGGCGCCGGTCGCCGCCCACATGAAGGGCCAGGAGATCGACGTGCACATCGACCTGGGCATCGGCACCGGCAAATCCCGCGTCTGGACCTGCGACCTGACCCACGGCTACATCGACATCAACGGCTCTTATCGGAGCTAAGGCCGGAGCCGAGACCGGACTTGGTGTCATGACCGGCGCGCCCCTGCCCGACCGCCTCGACACGGCGCGGCTGACGCTCCGCCCCTTCCGCCCGGAGGATGTCGAGCGTTTCGCGCCGCTGATCGGGGAGTGGGAGGTGGCGCGCTGGCTCGCCCGCGTGCCCCACCCTTACGGCCTGGAGGACGGGCACGCCTGGGTCGCCCTGGCCGCCCGCAACCGGGCGGAGCGCGCGTCGCTCGACCTGCTGGCGGTCCGTAGGGACGATGGTCAGCCGGTCGGCGGCATCGGGGTGATCCTGGCGGACGGCGAGGTCGGCTATTGGCTCGGCCGGCCGCACCAGGGCATCGGCTATGGCACGGAGATGCTGCGGGCCGTCGTCCCCGCCGCCTTCGCGCTGGGCCTGCCCCGCCTGTGGGCGCGGACCGCGCCGGACAACCACCGCTCCCGCCGCGTGCTGGAGACGGTCGGCTTCACGCCGCTCGACGATGCCGACCATTATGAATTGACCGCCGGACGCTGGCGGTTCCTCACCTCGGAGACCGCGTGATGCCGGCCTGCTTCGATCCCTCCTCCACCCCGGCCCTCGGTTCCCTGCCGACCCTGCTGGTCGTCGCGGTCGCCCTGGTGGACGCCGACGGCCGCGTCCTGCTGGCCCAGCGCCCGCCCGGCAAGTCTCTGGCCGGGCTGTGGGAGTTCCCCGGCGGCAAGGTCGACGCGGGCGAGACCCCGGAAGCCGCCTTGGTCCGCGAACTGAAGGAGGAACTGGGCATCGACACGGCGGCGAGCTGCCTCGCCCCCTTCACCTTCGCCTCGCACAGCTACGAAAAATTCCACCTGCTGATGCCGCTGTTCGTCTGCCGTGTCTGGGAGGGCGACGTGACGGCGCGGGAGGGACAGAAGCTCGCCTGGGTCTACCCGAACCGCATGGGCGACTATCCCATGCCCCCCGCCGACGTTCCGCTGGTGGCGATGCTGCGCGACCTGTTGTAGCCGGTTGGGGATTTGCAACGCGGGGGAATTGCGCTACCTTGTCGGGAGTGGCCGGCAGGTGCTGCTAACACCCACCGGCACGCTCCTAGTGCTTAGCCGACGGTGATGCGGATTTCGATCCGCCATCGCCGCCACTGGAGCACCAGGAAAAAGGGCATTTTTGGCATGCCTCTTTCTCCTTTCGAAACGGCGGGTGGCCAAGTCCACCCGCCGTTTTCACTTACACACGATCGGATGCATTCGCGCCACAGTTTTTCCCGCGTCGCGCGATGCGCCACCCTTGTCCCCACACCTTTTCCGGATTGCGGCTTCACGAATCGGGTGATCTGTGCCACATCATAGCCGTCGCGTTCGGGATCGCATCCCGGCCACCGGATTCTGACCCGAACGCCAGATTCCAAATCGTCCAGAGACGGACCCGCATCTGAACCGCATCGGCGTGGACTCGCTCTTCAATTTCAAGGCCCATCCGGCGGAGCCGGCCCAGGACCCCGACGGCAACCCCGCCCTGGAGGTGCTGCGGTCGGTCTTCGGCTATTCCGCCTTCCGCGGGCAGCAGGCCGACATCATCGCCCACGTCATCCGTGGCGGCGACGCGCTCGTCCTCATGCCCACGGGCGGCGGCAAGTCGCTGTGCTATCAGGTGCCGGCTCTGGTGCGCGACGGCGTGACGGTAGTCGTCTCTCCGCTGATCGCGCTGATGCGGGACCAGGTGACGGCGCTGCGCGAGCTGGGCGTGCGGGCGGCCTTCCTCAACTCCTCCCTCGACGCCGGCGAGGCGCGCGAGGTGGAGCGGGCCATGGTCCGCGGCGAGATCGATCTCGTCTATGTAGCGCCGGAGCGTCTGGTCACCCCGCGCTTCCTCGACCTGCTGGACCGCACCAAGCTCGCCCTGTTCGCGCTGGACGAGGCGCATTGCGTCAGCCAGTGGGGCCATGATTTCCGGCCCGAGTATCTCCAGCTCTCCATCCTGCACGAGCGGCACCCGACCGTGCCGCGCGTCGCGCTGACCGCCACGGCGGACGCGCAGACCCGCGCGGAGATCAAGGACAAGCTGGGGCTGACCGAGGCCCGCGTCTTCCTGTCCAGCTTCGACCGGCCCAACATCACCTACCGCGTCGTCCCGAAGAAGAGCGAGCGCCAGCAGATGCTGGCCTTCCTGCGGGAGAACCACCCCGAGGACGCCGGCATCATCTATTGCATGTCGCGGGCGAAGGTGGAGGACACCGCCAACTGGCTGAACCAGCAGGGGCGGGAGGCGCTGCCCTACCACGCCGGGCTGCCGTCGGAGGTGCGCGAGGCGAACCAGGACCTGTTCATCAAGGGCGAGGGCATCGTCATGGTGGCGACGGTGGCCTTCGGCATGGGCATTGACAAGCCGAATGTGCGCTTCGTCTGCCACCTCGACCCGCCCAAGAGCCTGGAAGCCTATTACCAGGAAACCGGCCGCGCCGGACGCGACGGCCTGCCCGCCGACGCCTGGATGAGCTACGGCATGGCCGACGTGGTCGGCCTGCGCCAGATGCTGGAGCAGTCGGAGGCCGGCGATTCCCACCGCCGCGTCGAACGCTCCAAGCTGGAGGCGCTGCTCGGTTTCTGCGAGACCTCGGCCTGCCGCCGCAAGGTGCTGCTGAATTATTTCGGCGAGACGCTGGAGGCGCCCTGCGGCAACTGCGACACCTGCCTGGAGCCGGTGGAGACCTGGGACGGCACCGTCGCCGCGCAGAAGGCCCTGTCGGCGGTCTACCGCACCGGCCAGCGCTACGGCGCCGGGCACCTGATCGACGTGCTGCTGGGCAACGCCACGGAGAAGGTGGCGCAGCAGGCCCACGACGCGCTGAAGACCTTTGGCTGCGGCAAGGAGCTGTCGAAGGCGGAATGGCAGTCGGTCTACCGCCAGCTCGTCGCCGCCGGCTACCTGACGGTCGATCTGGAGGGTTATGGCGGCTTCCGCCTGACCGACGCGGGCATCCCGGTCATCAAGGGCCAGCAGACGGTGAAGCTGCGCAAGGACCCAGTCGTCGAGAATCGCCGCGGCGTCCACGACGCGCTGCGCCGCCACGTCTCCCGCGGCGGCTCCGCCTCCTCCAGCGGCTTGTCAGGAGAGGGCGTGTCGCGGGCGGGTGCGCGCGGTGCCCTGTCGCCGGCCGACGACGCGCTGTGGCACGCGCTGAAGGACTGCCGCACCGAGTTGGCACGCGCGCAGGGCGTGCCGCCCTACGTGATCTTCCACGACAGCACGCTGCTGGAGATGGTCGCGACGCGTCCGACGGACCGCGCCGCCTTCGCCCGCCTGCCCGGCGTCGGCGCCCGCAAGCTGGAGCGTTATGCCGACCCCTTTTTGGACGTCATCCGCCAGAAAGGATAATTTTATCCATCTCCCAAAAAAGCGCTTGCGCCGGTCCGCCCCCCCGGTTAATTTCCGCGCCCACGACGCACCGACGTCGGCGCCGCAGTAGCTCAGGGGTAGAGCAACTGATTCGTAATCAGTAGGTCCGGGGTTCAAATCCCTGCTGCGGCACCACTCTAAGGCCCTGGAAGGTAACGCCTTCCGGGGCCTTTCCATATGTGGCATGACTCATCGCGCCCTTTTCCCAGCACGGCCGATGTCCCAACCGCCCACCACCGCCCTTATCACCGACCTCGCCGCCGCGTTGCGCCGGCCCGTGACGAGCGGGCACGACCTGAAGGCCATCGAGACGCTCTGCGCGGCCTTTCTCGACCGGCCCAGGGCCGAGCGGGCGCGGGCCGCGCGCGAACTGCCCCGACTGGCTCCGGGGGCGGACACCGTCCTGCTGCTGTCGGCCATGGCCGCCGTCTCCGGTGATCTGCGCTATTACGACGAACTGCTCGACGCGGTGGAGGGCAACATCGCGCAATCCGGGCTGGAGGGGCTGCTGCACATCCACGCCGGCATCGGGCGCCAGCTCTTTTTGATGCGCATGAACCTGGCGAGCCGACCCGGCTTCTTCGAAGATCGGCAATTCCCCTTCTACCGCCGCATCCTCGACGAGATCCGCCGCCGTCAGGCCGTCGTCCCACCCGCCCGCCAAGCCGGGGGAGCGGACACCGGGCGGGTCGTTCTGGTGACCAACCAGTTCCTGTCGCTGCGCCACCAGCCGTCGCGCGACCTGCTGTCCTACGCTGCCCTGCTGGAGGAGCGCTGCGGGCGGGAGGTGGTGATCCTCAACACCAACATCATGCCGGCCGAGGTGCACAGCCTGTTCGTGCCCTCCTTCGCGGCGTCGGTGGAGCCCGCCTTTTCCGGCGACCAGCGGATCGAGGCGGACGGGCGCAGTTATCGGATGCTGTCCTCGGTCGAGCCCTGCGTCAGCCCCGGAAAGATCGCTTGGTTCCTGGAGGCCATCGCGGCGCTCGATCCCGACTCCGTTCTGTCGCTCGGCGGGTCGTGCGTCGTGGCCGACCTGATGGCCGGGGCGCGCCCCACCCTGTGCATCCCGACCACCAGCGGGGCCACCCTCTCGCTGGCCGACATCGTGCTGGATTTCGGCGGCGGGGCGGCACCCGACCACGGGCCGCTGGCCCGCTCCTGGCGTCCCTTCCGCTTCCTGCATTCGCTGGCCGGGGCCGCCCCGAGGAAGGAAGGATCGCGCGCCGCCTTCGGGCTGGAGGAGGATGCCTTCGTCTGCACCGTTGTCGGCAACCGGCTGGACGAGGAGGCGGATGGCGCTTTCCTCGCCATGCTGGAGGCGCTGTTCGACCGCGTGCCGCACGCCGTCGCCGTCTTCGCCGGGCACGCCGACGCCCTGCCCCGGCGGCTGGCCGCGTCACGCCACGCCGAGCGGCTGCGCGGCCTGGGCTATGTGTCGGACATGGGCGCCCTGCTTGCGGTCTGCGACGCCTATGTGAATCCCCGGCGGACCGGCGGGGGCGCCAGCGCCGCCGAGGCCCTGGCCGCCGGGGCGGTGCCGCTGTCGCTTCCCGGCGGCGACGTCGCCAGCGTCGTCGGTCCGCGCTTCACCCTCCCCGACTACGGCGCCTTCGTCGAGCGGCTGGCCGCTCTGGCCGCCGATCCCGCCACCCTGGCCGCCGCCGCGCAGGAGGCCCGCGTCCAAGGGTCGCGGCGCAGCGGACCGGCGGAGGCCGCCGCCGCCCTGTCGCACCATCTCGACGAGGCGGCGGCGCTGTTCCGCAGCGGGCGTCCGTCGGAAGAGTGATCCGGGCGACCTGAGCCGGGCCGCCGCCGTCAACCGCTTTATCGCACAGGCGGAGCAAACTCCCGGCTTGCTTTGGCGCCGGTGCCTTTCCAATATTCCGCGCTCCCCGACCGGGCGTCCGCTGGGACGCCGCGGCGGGTGTCTTATTTTCTGCAACGAGGACCTTTTCATGCGCGCCTTCGACGGCCAGCATTCCGACAACGTCGCCATCAAGCGCACGCGGGAGCAGAAGCAGCTTCAGCTCCAGCAGTTGAAGGAGCAGCTCGCCACCCTGAAGTCCCACGCGGCCCCGGCGATCCGTGAAGCGCTGGTCAAGCGCATCGCCGAGCTGGACGCGGAGATGCGCCAGCCGCCGAAGCCGCCGCGCGAAGGCCGCGGCGACGGTCCCCGGGGCGAGGGGCGCGGCCCCCGTGGCGATGGCCCGCGTGGTGACGGTCCCCGCGCCGACCGCCCGCGCCGCGAGGGCTTCTCCCGCAGCGAGAGCTTCCGGTCGGATGGCCCGCGCGGTGATGGTCCCCGGGGCGATGGTGCGCGTGGCGATGGTCCCCTTTCGCCCTTCGCCTCCCCGCGCCGCCGCGGCTGAGTCGCGGAACCCACCTTGATGCGTCCAGTCCGATGAGTCGCCAGCCGTGAGCGAAAACGCCACCCCCGCCCGCCGCCGCCTGTTCGATCAGGCGTGGCTCCTGATGATGTTGCCGCCGCTGTTCTGGTCCAGCAACGCCGTCCTGGGCCGCGCTGTGTCGGGCGAGGTGCCGCCGGTCGGGCTGGCCTTCTGGCGCTGGACGCTGGGGATGCTGCTGGTGCTGCCCTTCGCGTGGCGGCACCTGCGGCACGACGCGCGGATTCTGGCCGGCCAATGGCCGGTCGTCCTGCTGCTGTCGGCGCTGGGCATCGCCGTCTTCAACACCTTCCTCTATGTCGGGCTGCACACCACCACGGCGCTGAACGCGGTGATGATGCAGTCTTCCATGCCGGTGCTGATCGTGCTGATGAGCCTGGCCCTGTTCGGCGACCGGGTGACCCCGCTGCAAGGGGTGGGCATCGCCGTGTCGCTGGCCGGCGCCCTGACGCTGATCGCGCGGGGCGACCCGGCGGTGCTGATCGGGCTGCAGCTCGCCGCCGGGGATTTGTGGGTGCTGGCGGCGGTGCTCGGCTACGCCGCCTACACCGCCCTGCTGCGCCGCCGCCCGGCGGTGCATGGGCTCAGCTTCATCGCCGTCACCTTCGCGGGCGGCGCGGCGATGCTGCTGCCCTTCTACCTGTGGGAAAGCGTCGGCGGGAACCCCATGCCGATCACCCCGACGGCGCTGGGGGCGGTTGCCTACGTGGCGCTGTTCCCGTCGATCGCCGCCTATCTCTGCTTCAACCGCGCCGTGGCCCTGGTCGGCGCCAACACCGCGGGGATGTGCATCCATCTGATGCCGGTGTTCGGGAGCATCCTCGCCATCCTGTTCCTCGGCGAGCAGCCCCACCTCTACCACGCCGCCGGCATCGGGCTGATCGCGGCGGGCATCCTTCTGGCCACCCGCCGCGCCAAGAGCTGAGGGTTACAGGTAGCCGAGCTTCCGGGGCAGCCAGAGCGCCAGCTCCGGGACGAAGGTCACCAGGATCAGCGCGCAGAGCATCGCCGCGACCATCCACAGCACCCAGCGCACTGTCGATTCCATGCTGATGCCGGCCACCCGCGTGGTCACCATCAGGTTCACCGCCATGGGCGGGGTGAACTGGCCGATGGCGAGGTTCATGGTCAGCATCACGCCGAACCACACCGGGTCCCAGTGGAAGGCGGTCATGATCGGGGTCAGCAGCGGCAGCAGGATCAGGAAGATCGACACCGCGTCCAGCACCATCCCAAGCGCCAGCAGCGCCACGTTCAGCAGCAGCAGGACGAGGACTTCGCTGCCCACTCCTTCGATCGCCATGGCGGCGACCCGGTCGAAGGCGCCCATCGTGCTGCCCGCCCAGGCGAAGACGCTGGACAGCGCGATGATGAGCAGAACCACGGCGGACATCTCCGCCGCCTCGGCCAGCACCTCGTACAGCTCGCGCCAGGTCAGGCTGCGGTAGACGAAGACGCCGACCGCCAGACCGTAGAAGACGGCGACCACCGCCGCCTCGGTCGGAGTGAAGGCGCCGGTGCGCAGGCCGCCCAGGATGATGACCGGGGCCAGCAGCCCCCAGATCGCCTGCCGCAGGCTGCGCCAGAAGGGCGGGCGCGGCCCGGCGTCCTTCAGGCCGAAGCCGTGCTTGCGCGACAGCCAGATCGTCGGGGCCAGCAGCGACAGGCCGGCCAGGATGCCGGGAATCATCCCCGCCGCGAACAGCGCCGGCACCGACGCCTGCGGCACCAGGACGCTGTAGATGATGAAGGCGACCGAGGGCGGGATCAGGATGGCCGTCGCCGCCGCCGCCGCGATCACGCTGGCCGAGAAGGGCTTCGGATAGCCAGCCTTGTGCATGGACGGGATCATCACCGTGGCGACCGCCGCCGCGTCGGCGGGGCCGGAGCCGGAGATGCCGCCCATCACCATGCAGACCAGGATCGCCACCACCGCCAGCCCGCCGTTCTTCGCCCCCACGATCGAAGAGGCGAAGGTGACGAGCTGCTTGGCGACGCCCGCCCGCTCGAAGATCAGGCCGGCCAGGATGAAGACCGGGATGGCCAGCAGCGGGTACTTGGCGATGCCGGCGTAGACGTTGGTCGGAACCGACAGGATGCCGAGTTGCGCGTCCAGGATCGCCAGCGACCCCGCCAGCCCCAGGGCCACCGCCAGCGGCGCGCCGATCACCAGCAGCAGCAGAAAGCCGCCGAACAGAATCGTCAAGGCCATCAGGCGGTTCCCTTTGCCGTGCGGATCAGGCGTCCGATCACGCGCAGGCTGACCACCGCCGAGAGCAGCGGGAGCCACGCCGTGTAGAGCCATTGCGGGTTGCCCAGGCCGGGCGAGGTTTCCTCGAACCGCCACTGGTCGTAGGTCAGGCGCCCGCCGTACCAGACGAGCAGGCCGAACATGGCGAGCGCCGCCGTCCAGGCCACCAGCTCCGTCACCCGGCGGACGGGCGGCGGCAGCTTGTCGGCGAGGAAGGTGATGCGGATGTGCCGGTCGGCGGCGGCGGCGACGGCGGACCCGAACAGCGTCATGACCACCAGCAGGAAGATCGAATATTCCTCGGTGAAGGCCAGGGACACGTCGGTCAGGTAGCGCGTCACGACGTTGGCGAAGGTGACGAGGCACAGGGCGGCCATGGACAGGGCGGCCAGCGAACGCTCCAGCGTCACCGGCACCCGCGTCTTGGGCTGCTCCGTCGCCATGCCGGCTTCCAGCAGATCGTTGTTCATCGGAATGGTCTCAGCAAAGGCGGGAGCCGGCCCCCTCCCCAACCCTCCCCCGCCTTCGGCGAGGGAGGGAGCAAGCCCCTCCACCGCGACGCGGGGGAGGGGGTGGGGAGGGGGGAACGGCATGCGGCAGGCTTACTTCCGGTCGGCGACGGAGGTCTCGGCGGCCTTCACGAGGTCGGGACCGATCGTCTTGGCCCACTTGTCGTAGACGGCGCGGGTGGCGGTCTGGAACGCCTTCTGCTGCTCGGGCGTCAGCTGCACGACCTCGACGCCCTGGGCGGCGATGTCCTTCAGCAGGCTGTCGTCCTGGGCGGTGATGCCCTTGCGGGCGATGGCGACCTCCTCCGCGGCGGCCTGGACGGCGGCGGCGCGCACCGCCTCCTGGTCCTCCTTGGACCAGCTGTTCCAGACCTCCTTGTTGACCACGAAGATCAGCGGGTCGGCGACGTAGCCCCACAGCGTCAGGTGCTTCTGGCCGAGCGTCGGCAGCTTGCCGGCGACGAACACGCCGACCGGGTTTTCCTGCCCGTCGACGGCGCCGGTGGACAGGGCGGGCTGCGCGTCGGCCCAGCTCATCTGCGTCGGGTTGGCGCCCAGCGCGGTGAAGGTGTCGAGGTAGAGCGGCGAGCCGACGACGCGGATCTTCAGCCCCTTCAGGTCCTCCGGCGTGCGGATGGTACGCTTGGAGTTGGAGACCTCGCGGAAGCCGTTCTCGCCCCAGGCCAGCGGCACCACATCCTTGGTGGCGAGCAGGTCGAACAGCTGCTTGCCGACCGGTCCCTGGGTCAGCGCGTCCATCGCCTTGTGGTCGGGCATCAGGAAGGGCAGCGAGAAGAGGTTCAGCTCCTTCACCTGCGGCGACCAGTTGATGGTTGAGCCCACGGCCATGTCGATCACGCCCTGGCGCAGCGCGGTGAATTCCTTGGTCTGGTCGCCGTTCACCAGGGCGGAGCCGGGATACATCTTCACGTTGATGCGCCCGTTGGTTTTCTCCTTGACCAGCTCGGCCCAGCGGTCGCCGCCGATGCCCCAGGGGAACGGCTTGCCCAGCACGGTGGACAGCTTGTACTCGGCCTTGTAGTCCGCCGCCGCCGCGCCGTTGGCGAGCACGCCCGGCAGAACCATGGCGGCCAGCGCCAGACCGGCGAACAGCGCCTTCATCGACTTCATTCTTGTTTCCTCCCACATACCGCAAACGAAAGATCGGACCGGGATCGTACAGAGGCACGCACGTCTGTTCCACGCGGAATTTGACGGCCCGCCCCCAAGCCTGGGACAATGCGGTCATGCAGATGCGGATGTTCCCAACAATCGGGATTTTGGCGGCCGGGTTGGTCCTTCCCGCGGCGGCCGCCCTGGCGCAATCGGCGGCACCCGCCGTCCCGCTCGGCCCGAACCCCAGCGAGTGCGAGATCCAGGCCGCCTTGTTCGGCGCCGCCGGCCCCGGTTGCCCGCCCATCGTGATGAAGCGCCCGCCGCCGCCGCCCGTCGCGGCGGCATCGCCCCCGGCCCAAACTCCTGCATCGGCCCCCGCACCAACCCCCGCCCCGGTGGCTGTGCCCGCCCTGCCGGGGACGCCGCCGGACCCGCCCGTCGCCGCGCTGAAGGCCGGGCTGCGCGCCGCCTTCCGGATCGGCTTCGACTTCAACTCGGCGCGCATCCGTCCGGAATCGCGGGCGGTGCTCGACCGCATCGGTGCGGTGATGACGGCGCCGGAGGCGGCGACCGCCCGCTTCCGCATCGTCGGCCACACCGACGCGGTGGGCGGCGACGCGGCCAACCGGGCGCTGTCGCAGCGCCGAGCCGACGCCGTGGCGGATTATCTGGCGGAACAGCACGGCGTGCGCCGCGACCGGCTGGACACCGCCGGGATGGGCGCGCGGGAACCGCTGCTGCCCAAGAAGCCGAAGGCCGCGGAGAACCGGCGGGTGGAGATCGTCAATCTGGGAGGGTGAACGTTCCTCCGCCGCCTACCCGTCCAGATCGTCCCAGCCCCGCCGCTCCCAGGCGCCGTCGATGAAGGCGGCGGCGCGGGACGATCGCGGCAGGCCGCAGCAGGTCAGCACCGAGGGCGGAACCCGCCCGCCGCCGCGGCTCCACCACAGGCTGGCGCGGGGCGGCAACGGGCCGACGCGCTCCTCGACCACGGTGGCGACGGTGGGGTCGGCGCCGTTCGGCTCCGGGCGGCCCAGGATCGCCATGCGCGCCGGAAGGGCGTCCACGTCGGCCCCGGCGCGGCAGGCGTCGGCGGCGATGGATTCCGCACGGGTGAACCAGTGCAGGCAGGCCACCGGCACCACCGCGAGGTCGGTGCCGTAAGGCAGCGTGCCGACGATGGTGAAGGGGTACTGCCGGCCCACCCGGTCGGCGCTGGGCATCATGATGCCGGCCAGTGGCGGCTCCCCGCACAGGCCGGGCGACAGGGCGAAGCGCCAGACCGGGGCCGACTGGAACAGCCGCTCCCAGGGCGAGCCGAGCTGGCGCACCGCCGCGTCCAGAACCTCCGTCAGCCAGGCGTCCCAGGGAAGCAGCACGCCGCGCGGCAGGCCGTAGCCCACGAAATCGCCGCGCGCCGGCACCTTCCCATGGAAGCCCACCGCGAAACCGGGGCTCATCAGCCAGCCCCACCGCTGCCCGAGCCTCGTGAGGCCGGCGCGGTCGGCTGGCCCAGCACGTCGAGGACGCGCGACACCAGCGCCTCGTCCGGCGGCACCGGGGCGAAGCCGGCCTCGACCAGGGCCGCCAGATGGTCGCCGAGCGCCCGGCGCTCCGCCTCATGGGCGGCGCCGGGAAGCGTGCGCTGCCAGTCGGCGGCCAGCCATTCGGCCAGAACCGCCGGGTCCAGCGGCTCGCGCCCGCCGATCATGGCGTAGGCGCGCAGGCTCTGCCGCAGCAGGTCGGGCCGCGCCCAACCGGTGCGCAGTTGCTCCTCCAGGCGCAGCACGATGCGCGACAGGAACACGCTGCGCAGCGCCCGCCGGTAGACGTCCTCGGCGGGAAGGCCGACGCGCTCCCCCTGCGACAGGCCGAAGCCGAGCAGGGACGCGCGGCGCTCCGCCCGCTCGGTCCAGCCGGCCGGCAGGGCGCGCAGCGCGTCGAGCGCCGGCAGGACGGCGAGGAAGTCGGAGTCCTCCACCCGCGTCAGCGAGCGCGGCGGGGTGTCGAGGACGCGCAGCCGCTCCTCCGCCACCGCCACGGCGGCCTCCGTCCGCGCCAGCAGCGCCTCGTTGGCGCGGTGGCTGCTCAGCCCGGCCAGCCCGAGCAGCAAACCCGCCGCCGCCGTCCCGCCGAGCGCCCAGACGTGGCGCCGCCGCCGCGTCCGCTCCAGCGCTCGATCGACCCCGACCATGTTGGCCTCGGGGAAGACCACCTCGGGCAGCAGACGCTCCAGGAAGAAGGTCTGGGCCGGCGATTCCGCGGAGGCGCCGGGCTGGGTCGCGCTGGTCAGGTAGATGCCGCGCAGCAGCGGCACCGCCTCCTCGGCCTCCGCGGTGAAGGCGGTATCGACGAGGTCGGCCAGCGCCGCCTCGAAGCCCGCCATGCGCAGCGGGAAGGCGAAGGCGTCGCCGCGCCGCTGGATGTCCGGCTCCTGGTGCAGCCGTTCGGGCAGCCGCTCCTCCAGACGGCGCAGCAGCGCCGCGTACTGCGCGTGGAAGCTGGCCAGCGGGCCGGGCGGCAGGTCCTCCACCGGGAAGGTGATGCCCCAGATCTGGGCGCGCTCCGCCCGGTCCAGCGGGTCGAAATAGGTGGTGAAGCCGTCCACGAGGTCGGCCTTGGTGCACAGCAGATAGACCGGCACGCGGATGCCGAGATGGGCGCGCAGCTCGCCCAGCCGCTGGCGGATGGTGATGGCGTGGCTGTGCCGCTCCGCGTCGCTCCAGCCGGCGAGGTCGGTCAGGCTGATGGTCAGCAGCACGCCGTTCACCGGCTGGCGCGGGCGGTGCTCCTTCAGCAGGTCGAGCAGGCCGGACCAGACGCGGCCGTCGATGGCCCGCCGGCTGTCCTGGGTGGTGTAGCGGCCGGCCGTGTCGATCAGCACCGCCTCGTCGGTGAACCACCAGTCGCAGTTGCGCGTGCCGCCCAGATTCTGCACCGGCATGCCGTCCAGCCCGCCGCCCAGCGCCGCGCCCAGCCGGGCGTTGGCCAGCGCCGTGGTCTTGCCCGAGCCGGGGGCGCCGATCACCAGATACCAGGGAAGCTGGTAGAGATACTGGCCGCCCCAGCGCGCGCCGAAGCGCTGCGTCTTCAGCCGGTCGATCACCGCGTCCAGCCGCTCGCGCACCGTGCCCAGCTCGTCCAGCGAGGCCTTCAGCTCGGGGTCGCGGGCCGCCGCCAGCGCCTCGACGAAGCGGGCGTTGGCCGCACTCTGCCGGCCGTCCTCGCGCCGGTTCAGCGCGTACCACAGGCCGAGCAGGGCCAGCGCCGGCAGCAGCCGGGCGAGGCCGCCGAAGCCGAGCAGCGGCATCACCGCCCAGCCGAGCAGACCGACCGACAGGGCGACCGCGAGCGTGGTCCACCAGCGCAGGCGCGGCGCCATCGCCGGGTCGGCGCGGCGGACCCTGCCCTGGGACTTTCTGGAGCGGGTGTGCGGAGACGGTTCGCTCATGGACCGCGGCCTATTCGGGGTAGAGGCGGACATCGACGCGCCGGTTGGCGCCCCGGTTGGCCGGCGTGGTGTTGGGGGCCAGCGGCTCGCGCTCGCCCCGCCCTTCGGCGGTCAGGCGCTCGGCGCCCAGCGTGCGCTCCAGGATCTTCAGCACCGCCACCGCCCGCGCCTCGGTCAGCGCCTCCGGCGTCGGCAGCCCGCCGCCGCGCGGCGTCTGGTCGTCGGTGTGGGCGACCACCACGACGCGGCCCGCCTCGGGACCCAGCGCCTGCCCGACGCGGTCGACCACGGCGCGGTAGCGGGCGCGGATCGCGTCGCTGCCGGTGGCGAACATGCCCGCCCCCTCGATGCGGATGACCAGCGCCCCGTCGTCGCCGGCCAGCACCGCCACGGCGCCGGAGCGGATCTCCGGCTGGAGCAGGGCGGTGACGCGGACGGCCAGAGCCGGCCCCGCGCTGGATGGCGGCGGCGGGACGGCGCGGACCAGCTCCAGCGGCCGGTCTGGGAGCAGCGCGCCCAGCCGGGCCACCACCGCGTCCGCCCGCCCGCCCAGCGAGGCCGACAGGGTCAGGAACAGCCCGCCGAGCAGGGTCGCCACCGCCACCGCGGCCAGCCAGGGCGGCAGCACATGCCCCAGCGGGCGGAAGCGTTCGGCGACGCCGCGCCATTGCGGCGACAGCGCGCGCTCCCGCTCGCCGCGCAGGCGGCGCAGCACGCGGAACAGCTCGTCCCGCAGATGGGCGAGGTCGTGGGCGCCGCGCGGCTTGTCGCGGAACTTGCCCTCGAAACCCAGCGACAGGCAGGCGTAGAACAGCTCCAGCTCCAGCCGGTGCAGGCGCGGGTCGCTCAGCATGGTGTCGAGCAGGTCGAAGAAGCGGTCCGGCCCGCCGGCGCCGGGATCGACCACCACCGCCAGCCCCTCGCGCGCCCAGCGGCAGCGCGCCCCCCAGGGGGTGGCCCGCACCACGTCGTCCAGCATGGTGCACAGGGCGAAGCGGGCGACGCGAACCTCCTCCGGCGGGACGCCGATGGCGGCGGCCTCCTCCTCGAAGCGGCGGACCTCGGCGAGGATGACGTCGCGCAGGCCCTCCGGATTCTCGTGCCCCGAGCGTTCGCGCAGCGACCCGGCGAGGTCGAGCAGCGGCCCGGCCGCGGCCAGCAGCGGGTTCAGCGCCCCGCGCAGCCGCGCCGGCTGGTCCGGCGGCGCCTCCGCCTTCGGGCGGTCCTCCGGGGCCACGGCGGGCCCCGCCGCGAGGAAGGCCGGGAGCGCGCGCGGCCCGCCGCCGGACTCGTCGGAAAACTCCCCGCTGTCCCGCAGGCCCGCCCCGCCGCCGAAGCGTCCGTCCGATTCCATGCCCCCGCCGCCGCTCTGCTGTATGATGATCCGTGTGATGGGAAATCCCCCGCCGGAGGAGGTATAGCAGGCCCAGCCGGATGGGGAAATCGGAGGGTTTGATGCAAATCGCGGAAGAGGCCCGCGGCGACGTGATGATCCTGCGCCCGGTGGGCCCGATCGACAGCGCCGCCGCCCCCCGGTTCGAGGCGCGTCTGTTCGCCGCTCTGGCACCCGCCACCCCGGACGAGCCGGAAAAGGTGCCGGGCGGGCTGGTGCTCGATCTGTCGGCGGTGACGCAACTGACCCCGGCGGGGCTGCGCTCGCTGCTGCTGGCGGTGCGCCAAGCACGGCCGGGCACGGCGAGCGCGGGCGGACGGAAGGGAGTGCGGATCGTTCTGGCGGCGGTGCCCGGCCCGGTCCGCGCCGTGCTGGAGGAGGCCGGGCTGGCGGTGCTTCTGGAGAGTCACGGCGATCTCGACGCCGCCGTGCGCGCCGCCTCACAACACTGAACTAATCCATATTGCGAAGACTGGAATCATAGAGCTGCTGCGCCAGGATAGTCTTCAGCAGGGCCTCGACGGTAACGCTCATGTAGCGCGCCTGCTGTTCCAGACGCCGATAGACGTCGAGCGGCAGATCAAGCGTCACGTTGACCCTGCTGGCGTGGGGAAACTCGGCCATATCCCCTCTCCATCTCTGTGAACCGCGTCACGCGACGCCGGGCCACAGACGATAGGGCTCTCCTCCGGCGCGGTCCATGGCGCAGTCCGCGAAGCGCGCTGTGCGGTTGCGCCGGACCTTTCCCCCAAATTGGAGCGCGTCAGGCCGCGGCCCGCAGCGCCCCGTGGACCTCCGCCAGGATCTCGTAGGAGCGCACCCGCGCCGCGTGGTCGTGGATGGCCGAGGCCACCATGATCTCGTCGGCGCCGGTCTCGGCGAGGAAGGACTCCAGCCCGCGCCGCACCGTCTCCGCCGAACCGACGAAGGAGCAGGACAGCATGTTCATCGCCTGCGCCTTCTCCAGCGGCGACCAGAAGCTCTCGATGTCGTCGATGGGCGGCGGCAATTGGCCGCGGGTGCCGCGGATCAACCGGGCGAAGCTCTGCTGGGCGGAGGTGAAGAGCCGGCGCGCCTCCGCGTCGGTCTCGGCGGCGACGACGTTCACCCCGACCATGGCGTGAGGCCGGTCGAGCTGCGCCGAAGGGGTGAAGTTCTCCCGATAGACCCGCAGCGCCCGCATCAGCGCGTCCGGCGCGAAGTGCGAGGCGAAGGCGTAGGGCAGGCCGAAGGCGGCCGCCAGCTGCGCGCCGAACAGGCTGGAGCCGAGGATCCACAGCGGCACGTTCGACCCGGCGCCGGGGACCGCCTGCACGCGCTGGCCCGGCTGAACGGGGCCGAGCAGAGCCTGAAGCTCCAGCACGTCCTGGGGGAACTGCTCCGCCACCGACGGGTCGCGGCGCAGGGCGCGCAGCGTCATCTGGTCGGTGCCGGGCGCCCGGCCCAGGCCAAGGTCGATGCGGCCGGGGAACAGCGCCTCCAGCGTGCCGAACTGCTCGGCGATCACCAGCGGCGAATGGTTGGGCAGCATGATGCCGCCGGCGCCGACGCGGATGGTCTCGGTGCCCGCCGCCACATGGCCGATGACGACCGAGGTCGCGGCGCTGGCGATGCCGGTCATGTTGTGGTGCTCGGCCAGCCAGTAGCGTTGGTAGCCCAGCCGCTCGGCGTGGCGGGCGAGGTCCAGCGTGTTGCGCAAGGCGTCGCCCGGCGTGCTGCCTTCCGGCACCGGAGCGAGGTCGAGGACGGAGATCGGCGGGCGGGCGGTGTCGTTGGTCGGCATGACGGGGGTATCCAATGAAACGGAATGTTTGGGGGAGGCGCAGGCTGTGCGAACCTTGGCCCCCTCCCCAACCCTCCCCCGCTTACGCGGGAGAGGGGGCCTTGCGCGAAGCGGCGGCAGTCCCCTCCACCTCGTAGAGGGGGAGGGCTAGGGTGGGGGCAATACGGAGCTAGAACGCCGCCCCCTCCTCCACCCAGTCCTGAACGCTCCTGGCCAGCGCCTGCCCTTCCG
This sequence comes from Azospirillum brasilense, assembly GCF_007827815.1. Lineage (GTDB taxonomy): Bacteria > Pseudomonadota > Alphaproteobacteria > Azospirillales > Azospirillaceae > Azospirillum > Azospirillum brasilense_C. Next base: position 51,442 of record NZ_VITH01000002.1, on the reverse strand, counting down.
GCAGGAACGCCAGCGAGACGGAGTTGATGCAGAAGCGCATGCCGGTCGGCGGCGGGCCGTCGGGGAAGACATGGCCCTGGTGGCTGCCGCAGCGGGCGCACAGGGTCTCCACCCGCACCATGCCGTAGCTGTTGTCCTGCACCAGCTTCAGATGCGCGTTCTCATAGGGCGCGGTGAAGCTGGGCCAGCCGGTGCCGGATTCGAACTTCGTCCCGGACCGGAACAGCGGCAGACCACAGAGACGGCAGGCGTAAGTTCCGGGTTTCTTGTTGTCGAGCAGGCCGCCGCAGAAGGGCGCCTCCGTCCCGTGGCTCAGCAGGACATGCCGCTCCTCGTCCGACAGGCGCTCCACCAGCACCGCGCGCTGCTCCGGCGTCGGCGGCGTCAGGTCGAAGGGTCCAGCGGTCGGGGAACGGTCGGCGAGGGCGGACATCGGGCGGCTCCAGTGACGGGGTGACGGTCCTAGGGGATATGGGCCAGTCGGTCGCGGATGACACCCGGCGTCAGGCTGCTATCTTCCCTGCACGGAACGAATGGAGGGAGAGACCAGCCATGACCGGAACGACCACCGGAACGACCGGCTCCTGGACGCACCTGACGGCGTCCGACGGGCACCGGCTGACCGCCTACGAAGCCCGGCCCGTCGGGCCGGAGAAGGGGCGGCTTCTGATCGTCCAGGAGATTTTCGGGATCAACAGCCACATGCGCCGCGTCTGCGACGGCTATGCGGCCGACGGTTACCGCACGCTGGCCCCCGCCTTGTTCGACCGGGCCGAGCGCGGGGTGGAGCTGCCCTACGACGAGGCCGGCGTCCAGCGCGGCCGCGACCTGATGGGTGCCGTCAGCATCGAGGACGCGCTGACCGACGTGGCGGCGGGTCTGGCCCATCTCGGCGGGGCGGAGGGGGCGGCCATCGCCGGCTATTGCTGGGGCGGCACCATCGCCTGGGCCGCCGCGTCGCGCCTGCCGGTCCGCGCCGCTGTCGCCTATTACGGCGGCGGCATCGGCAACCGGCTGGACGAGGCGCCGCGCGCCCCCGTGCTGCTGCATTTCGGCGAGACGGACCACGCCATCCCCCTGACGGTGGCCGAGGCGGTGCGCCAGCGCCATCCCGGCGCCATCACGCACCTCTACCCGGCCGGCCACGGCTTCAATTGCGACGAGCGCGCCAGCTACGACGCGGCCAGCGCCGCCCTGGCCAAGCGGCGCACGCTGGGCCTGCTCCAGGCGGTGTTCTGAAAAAAGAAGGCCCTTCCCCCCAGCGTGGGAGGAAGGGCCTTCTTTCAGAACAAATCTTCAGGTGGCGACGTCCGGCTTGGTGCGGCCGGTGTGGCGCTCGATGCCGGCCAGTTCCGCCGCCAGATCGGCCAGCGGCTTCAGCGCCACCGGGGCGTCCAGCCCATGCTCGCCGCCGACCGGCTCGTAGCGCTCGAAATAGACGCGCAGCGTAGCGCCCGACGTGCCGGTGCCCGACAGGCGGTAGACGATGCGCGACCCGTCCTCGAACCCGACGCGCAGGCCCTGCCGCTCCGACCGGCTGCCGTCCACCGGGTCGGTGTAGGCGAACTCGTCCGCCGCCGCGACCGTGCGCCCGCCGAGAGCCGTGCCGGCCAGCGAGGACAGGGTGCCGCGCAGTTCGGCGATCAGGGCGTCGGCGGCTTCCTGCGGGATGGCCTCGTAATCGTGGCGGCCGTAATAGGTGCGCCCGTAGGTGCCCCAATGCTCGGCCATCAGCTCGCCCACCGACAGGCCGCGGGCGGCCAAGACGTTGAGCCACATCAGGACGGCCCACAGCCCGTCCTTCTCGCGCACATGGTCGGCGCCGGTGCCGAAACTCTCCTCGCCGCACAGGTTGATGCGCCCGGCGTCGAGCAGCGTGCCGAAGAACTTCCAGCCCGTCGGCGTCTCGTAGCAGGAAATCCCGAGCTTCGCCGCCACGCGGTCCACCGCCCGGCTGGTCGGCATGGAACGGGCGACGCCCGCCAGACCGCCCTTGAAGGCCGGGACGTGGGTGGCGTTGGCGGCCAGCACGGCCAGGCTGTCGCTGGGCGACACGAAGACGTTGCGGCCCAGGATCATGTTGCGGTCGCCGTCGCCGTCCGAGGCGGCGCCGAAGTCCGGCGCGTCCGGCCCGAACAGCCGCTCGACCAACTCCTCCGCATGGGCGAGGTTGGGGTCTGGATGGTGCCCGCCGAAATCCTCCAGCGGCGTGCCGTTGATGACGGTGCCGGCCGGGGCGCCCAGGCGGCGCTCCAGGATCTCCGTGGCGTAGGGGCCGGTGACCGCGTGCATGGCGTCGAACACCATGCGGAAGCCCGACGCGAACAGCTTGCGGATCGCCGCCATGTCGAACAGCGATTCCATCAGCTCCGCGTAGTCGGCAACCGGGTCGATGACCTCCACCGCCATGCCGCCGAGCGCCGTCTCGCCGAGCCGGTCGAGATCGAGATCCGGCGACTCCAGCGTCTTGTATGCGTCGATGGCCTTGGAGCGGGCGAAGAAGGCGTCGGTCAGCGACTCCGGCGCCGGGCCGCCGTTGGCGGCGTTGAACTTGATGCCGAAATCGCCGTCCGGGCCGCCGGGGTTGTGGCTGGCCGACAGGATCACGCCGCCGATGGCGCCGCGCTTGCGGATGACGCAGGAGGCCGCCGGGGTCGACAGGATGCCGCCGCGCCCGACCACCGCGCGCGCGACGCCGTTGGCCGCGGCCATGCGCAGGATGGTCTGCACGGCGGTGCGGTTGTGATACCGCCCGTCGCCGCCGATCACCAGCGTGGCGCCGGACAGGCCGTCGACGCAGTCGAAGATGGATTGGACGAAGTTTTCCAGATAGCGCGGCTGCTCAAAGACCTTCACGGCCTTGCGCAGCCCGGAGGTGCCGGGCTTCTGGCCGTCGAAGGGCGTGGTCGGACAGGTGACGGGAACCACTGGACGTCCTCTCTTGGTCGTGTCGGGCCGGGGCGGCGCGCCGTCGCACCGCCACCCCGCCCCGCCACGATGCGCGGCTTTGCGCCGCCGTTCAACTGGGCCGAACGACACCTTACCTTCGGTAGGCCGACGCTTTACGCCTCTTCGACCGAGACGGCTTCCGGACCCTTGTCGCCCTGGCGGATGGAGATGCGGACGCGTTGGCCGTCGTTCAGCCCCTGCAGGCCGGAACGCTCCACCGCCTTGACGTGAACGAACACGTCCTGGCCGCCGCCGTCCTGGGCGATGAAGCCGAAGCCCTTGGTGGCGTTGAACCACTTCACGGTGCCCTCGGTCTGGGTGGTCGGGCCGCCTGCCGCCGGACGGCGCGGGCCGCCGAAACCGCCCCGGTCGCCACCCCGGTCGTTGAAGCCGCGGTCGCCGCCGCGATCCCCACCCCGGTCGTTGAAGCCGCGGTTTCCGAAGCCGCGGTCGCCCCCGCGGTCGCCGAAGGACGGGCGCGGGCCCTGGGCGCGGGCCGGGCGCGCCGGGACGGCGGTGGAGGTGTCGACCGAATGCAGGGCGGAGACCTGGTTGCCCTTGCGCCCTTCGACGATGTCCACCACGACGGTGGCGCCGTCCGGCAGGGACTCGTGGCCGGCGGTGCCGACGATGGCGGCGGGGATCAGGGCGTCGGGCGACCCGTCCTCGAACTTGACGAAGCCGAAGCCGCGGGTCGGATCGTACCACTTGACGGTGGCCTGAACCTGGGTGCCGAGGACGACGGGCTGGCGATAGACGTGCTGGCGCGGGGGTTGACGGTGCATGAGACCCACTGAACTCCAAGAGGCGACTCGGCACCGGCCTTCGGTGCCGAGAGAAGACATCGCCTTTCCCCGCGCGAATCACAAGACCGCAGGCGCGCCGTTTCGCGCGCCCGCGGCCCTGGTGCCATTTTTCTCCCCGACAAGCGGGTTCAAACCAGCCGTTCGGGGTTGGGCGGCGGTTCCTCCGGGGGAACGGGGATGGCGTCCGGCGGCTCCTTGATCGGCGGCCGCGACGGGTCGCCGGGCATGTCCGGCATGCCGGGCGGCGGCACCGGCATGTCGGGGGTCGGCGGGGAAGGAGGAAGGGGGCCGGCAACGCTGAGGTCGGCGGCCATCAGTTCGGCCATCATCCGCATTGTCGCCATCAGCCGCCCCCGCCCATCGTGCCACCCGTCGCACCCGGCGCGGCGCGGGTCAGGCCGCGCGCCTTGTCCAGGGAGTCCATGCAGAGCTGTTCGTTGCCGTCCTTCGCGGCGGAGCGCGCGGCGGTCACCAGCGATTCGATCTGGGCGTTGCGCGCCGCCTGCCCCATCGACCCGCTCTCCATGGAGGAGCCGCTGTTCGGAGCGGCGTCGGGCCGCACCGCCGGGGCGGTCGGCATGGGGGCGCCGGTGCGCGGCGGTTCGATCACCGCCTGATCACCCGAGGCCGGCGGCGCCACCACCCCGCCCGAGCGGGCAAGCTGGTCCGGCGTCGTGCCGGAACTGCCATTCGGCAAGGCCCCATCCCCCGCGGTGGAGCCCGAACTGCCCGGCGGCGTCGCGACCGGCGGCGGGCTGGCCGACAGGTTGTTCTCGGCGGCGAAGCGGTCGACCAGCGCGGCGCAGCTTCCCTGCGCCAGGGCTGGACCGGCGCCGCACAGCACGAGGCCGGCGGCGAGCAATAGGGCCTGTGGGATCGGATGTCGTGCCATCGGTTGCCTCCCCATCAGCAATACCACCCTCAACCGGTGTAGCGGTGCGGCGGTTCCGCCCGCCTTTGGCCGACTTTTTCCCGCCGTGGGCACCGTCCGGTGGTGCCGTTTCGCCCTCTCCTCCTGTTGAAGGCGCAACGGACAACGGCGGGGGAGAGGGGATGCCATGGACGGCAACCGTGAAAGCCGGGAGCATGAAAGCCGGGGGCGCGAGGGCCGTGCGCATGTTTCGGCGGAGGCCGAAGCCTTCTACACGGAGAGCCTGAAAATCCTGACGGAATCCGGAATCCCCTTCCTGCTGGGCGGCACCTACGCGCTCAGCGCCTACACCGGCATCACCCGGCCGACCAAGGACATCGACATCTTCTGCCGGGGCGGCGATTTCCCGCGCATCCTCGCCCATTTCCAGGACCGCGGCTTTACGACGGAGATCGAGGACGAACGCTGGATCGGCAAGGTGCTGCACGGCGACCTGTTCTTCGACGTGATCTTCAATTCCGCCGCCGCCATCAATCCGGTCAACGACCGCTGGTTCGAGGAGGACCACCGCGCGCTGGTCTGCGGCACCGACGTCCAGCTCATCCCGCCGACGGAAATGGTCTTCTCCAAGGCCTTCGTGCAGATGCGGCACAAGCACGACGGCCCCGACGTCGCCCACATGATCCTGAAGCAGCACGCCCACATCGACTGGAAACGGCTGCTCGGCCACATGGAGCAGTATTGGGAGGTGCTGCTGATGCACGTCCTGAACTTCCGCTTCATCTACCCGACCGAGCGCGACCACATCCCCGGCTGGCTGTTGCAGGAGCTTCTGGACCGGCTGAACGAGCGCGCGAAGCTGCCGGTGCCGCAGACCCGCATCTGCCGGGGGCGGCTGTTCTCGCGCGAGGATTATCGGATCGACGTCACGGACTGGGGGTTCGCCGACGTCGTCGGCGAGGAAACGAAGCATGGCTGAACACATTCGGGCTGAAGGAACGATCAAGGTCGCCGCCATCGGCGACATCCATGTGGGGGAGACCTCCACCCACCCCTACCGCGAGCTGTTCCAGGAGATCGCCGACCGGGCGGACGTCCTGGCGCTGGCCGGCGACCTGACCAACCACGGCAAGCCGCGCGAGGCCGAGGTGCTGGCCGAGGACCTGCGCGCCATCGGCATCCCGGTGGTCGCCGTGCTGGGCAACCACGACCACGAATGCGGCCACGTCGAGGAGCTTCAGCGCATCCTGGAGCAGGCCGGCGTCCGCTTCCTCGACGGCAACCCGCTGGAGATCCGCGGCGTCGGCTTCGCCGGGGTGAAGGGCTTCGGCGGCGGGTTCGAGAACCGCATGCTCGACGCCTTCGGCGAACCGGCGATCAAGCAGTTCGTGCAGGAGTCGCTGAACGAGGCGATGCGGCTGGAAAGCGCCCTGCGCCAGCTGGAGACCGAGCGGACGATGGTCGTCCTGCACTACGCCCCGATCGCCGAGACGGTGCGCGGCGAGCCGACGGAGATCTATCCCTTCCTCGGCTCCTCCCGTCTGGCGGAGACCATCGACCGTTTCCACGTCCAGGCGGTCGTCCATGGCCACGCCCACCACGGCAGCTACGCCGGCAAGACCCTGCGCGGCACGCCGGTCTACAACGTCGCCCAGACCATCGAGAAGGAGTCGGGGAGGCCCTACGCGCTGATCGAACTGTGATCTCGGAAGGGGGGCGTCAGCCCGGCCGCCGCGCGCCGGCCCACAGCGTGCCCAGCCCGGCCGCGGCGATCAGCGCCCCGCCCAGCAGCACCGCGGACGACGGGCTCTCGCCCCACCACAGGAAGCCGATGGCCGCCGAGGCGGCGATCCCCAGATAGTCGATGGGCGCCAGCACCGCCGCCGGCGCCCGGCGGAAGGCGGCGGCGTTCAGCAGGATGGCCGCCCCCGCGGCGACGCCCAGCAGCAGGAAGGCCGGCAGGTCGGCGGTTTCGGGCATCCGGAAACCGGTCAGCAGGGCCGCCGGGGCGGTCAGCAGGCACCCCGCCAGCACGAAGACCAGCCCGGTGGCCGCCGGCCCGTCGGCCTGGGCCGTCCGTCGGGTCGCCAGGATGCAGACCGCGTTCAGCAAGGCCATGGCGAGCATGGCGAGGCTCCACGGCTCCAGCCGCGTCGGCGGGGCGATCAGGAAGACCCCGGCCATCCCCAGCGCGACGCAGACGGCGGAGGCAGCACCCGCCCGCTCCCCGATGGCCGGACCGGAGAGCAGCACCACGAACAGCGGGGCCGCGTAGGACAGGGCGACCAGATCGGCGAAGGGCAGATGCTGGGTCGCCGCGTAGAAGATCAGCGCCGCCCCGACCCCGCTCAGCGCCCGCACCGCGTGCCCCCCGGGCCGGGTGACGGACAGGGCGCGCCGCCCGGCCATCGCGAAAGCCGCCGGAGCGACCACCAGCAGCGACAGCAGGAAACGCAGGAACAGCACCTCCGCCGCGCCGTAGCGGGCGCCCAGCTCGCGGGCCAGCGCCCCGGCGGTCAGCACCAGGGCGAGCGACGCCGCCATCAGGGCTGCCGCCCCCGCGACGCCGGACCGCCCCGCGGCGCCCCTCCGGGCGGGCCGGGCCGCGAGCGCGGCGGTTCGCTCAGCGGGCGGAACGCTCAAGCGTCGCGCATTCCATCAGGAACTCCTCGCGCAGCGCGCGCGACTCCAGCAGCTCGCCATGGAAGGAGCTGTTGACCATGCGGCTGTCGTGGCCGGCGCGCACCCCGCGGTGGGTCTTGCACATGTGCACGGCGCTGATCCGCACGGCCAGACCGCGGGGCCGGGTCGCCTCGACGATGAAGTTGCCGATCTGCTTGACCAGCTCCTCCTGGATCTGGAAGCGGGCGGCGAAATGGTCGACGATCCGGTCGTATTTGGACAGGCCCAGGATGTTGCCGCCCTTGGCCGGCAGGATGCCGATGAAGGCGGTGCCGTAGATCGGCATCAGATGGTGCGCGCAGGTGGAGCGCACGGCGATCGGGCCGGTGACGATCAGATGGTCGAATTCCTCGGCGTTGCGGAACTCGGTCAGTTCGGGCGGCGCCGTGAAGCGGCCCTTCAGCAGCTCGCGCACCAGCATCTTGGCGACGCGGCGCGGCGTGTCGCGGGTGTTGTGGTCGTTGCGGTGGTCGATCCGCAGCACGTCGAGCAGCTCTTCGACCTTCCGCGCCGCGGCGTCGATCATGGCGGCCTCGCCCGCGGCGTCCAGCGGCGCGTCGAGCGCCTCGTTCGACCGGCGCGCCTCCATCGCCTCCTGCACGAGGGCGAGAACATGTGACTGCACCGTCATAAAACCCGATCCCTTCCTTTTTCTTCACACACCCGGCGAGACTGACGCCGGCTGATCCCACGACCGATGTCAAAACTGGCCGGCCGGCTCCGGACGCGGCATCGGCCCGCCGACCCTCTCCGCCGGGAAATGGAGCGAGGCCCGGAGACCGGCCCCCGCCTCGCCTTCCAGCAACAGCCGGCCGCCATGCGCCTCCATCAGGCTCTTCACGATGCTGAGCCCCAGCCCCGATCCCTGGAACCGGCGGGTCGCACCGTCCTCCGCCTGATAGAACGGCTGGGCCGCCTTTTCAATCTGCTCCGGCGTCATGCCGATGCCCTGGTCCTGCACGGCGATGACGAAGCCGCCCTGCGGGTCCAGCCACGCCTGCACCTCGATCACCGACGGGGCGGAGCTGAACTTCACCGCGTTGGACAGCAGGTTCAGCAGCATCTGCCGCACCGCCCGCTCGTCGGCCTCGAGCACCGGCCACACCGCCTCCGACGCCGTCCGGATCGTCCGGCCGCGTCCGGCCTGGGTGCCCAGCACCGTGGCGATGGCGGTGCCCGTCACCTTGCGCAGGTCCACCGGTTCGAAGGTGAGGCTGGCATGGCCCGATTCCATCTGGGCGACCGTCAGGATGTCGATGACCAGGCTCAGCATGTGGCGGGCGCTGCCCAGGATGTAGCCCGCATACTGGGCGTGCTCCCGGCGCGTGTTTTCCCGGCGGCTGCTTTCCTTCCCGCCGTCCGGCGCGCCGCCGGGGGGCCGGCCCTCGCCCGGCAGACCGCCGTCGTCGCGGATCAGCTCCGAGAAGCCGATGATCGCGTTCAGCGGTGTGCGCAGCTCGTGGCTCATGGTCGCCAGGAAGCGGCTCTTGGCCTGACTGGCTTCCTCCGCCTGGCCGATGGCCGTCTGCAGGGCGCCGGCCATCGCCTCCATCCGGTCGTGCGCCCGCCGGATGGTCCGGTTCTGGATCAGCAGCACGGTGATGAACAGGACGCCGCACACCGCCAGACCGGCGGCCAGCAGGGAGAACAGCCCGTGCAGGTGGAGGAGTTGGTCGTGCCCCTCGTCCACCAGCTCCCCGCCGAACTGCGAGGCGACGGAGGCGAAGGCGTTCAGCTCGCGGTCGACGGGCTCCAGCACCGCCAGGGCGGCCAGCGCCTTCTCCGCCGGCGGCAGCGGCCCGGCCAGGATCAGGCCGACCCGGTCCAGCGCCTCCTCCAGCCGGGCCACCGTGCGGCGATGCTGCGGGTAGCGGTCCATGAAGAGGGAGGCCTGCCCCCGCCCCAGCACGGCGATGCGGTTGCGCACGATGTCCAGGCGGAGCTGGACCTCCTCGGCGTCGATGTTGGTGCCGGGAAGCGCGCTGGCCAGGATGCGTTGCTCCAGCCGCGTGACCTCGCCCACCGTCTGGCCGGCGGCCCAGGCGAAGTTGTAGGGGGCGGCCCCGCGCAGCGCCTCGCCGTAATTCACCACCAGCAGCGACAGATAGGCGGCGGCCAGACCGAACCCGCCGGTCAGGATGGCCAGCCAGAGCCCGAGACGGCGCGCGCGGTCCTCCGACGCCCAGCCCAGCAGGCGGGACAGCCGCGTGCTCCCGTTCGGCGCGGTCTCGGTCGGCAAACTCACGGAGGGTGCCTTCACTTCACGGTCAACCGGGCGACCTGCCAGACCGAGCGTCCGAAATACTTCTGCCGGTTGGCTTCCGGATCATGGTCGAAATCATAGACGATGAACAGCGGCCCCTTGTCGCTGACCGGCATGTAGGCCCCGTCGCGCTTCAGCGCCAGGATCACCTTGCGGTTCCGCACGTCGTCCATGGGGATTTCGCCGGTGTAGTCGTTCAGCGCCGTCGCGGTCAGCGTTTCCCCGCGCGCCTCCAGACGCTCCATCAGCCGGGCCAGCGGCACGCCCTCGAAGGTCACCTTTTCCTTGTACCAGGGCGTGGCGGTGGTGAAGGACACCATGCCGAGCGCCTCCAGCATGGGGCGGTCGAAGACCGCCATGCCGTCGCGGTTGGTCGTGCCGATCAGGCCCGACACGACCAGGATCGGCTTTTCCGTCGGCTCCGGCAGGGATCCGGCGCCAGCCGGGCTGGCAAGTACAAACAACGCCAGGGCGACAAAACGGCAAACAATTCCATTCACCATATCGGCTAACCGTCGGCAATTCGGCCTTTCAACCTTTATCATGATTGCTTTCCACGAGCGTTCCAACGAAAATTCTGTAAAAAAAACCGTCCCAATTTTTACATACGGAAAGGTGTATCAAAATTCGTTCATTTTTCTCTGCGCTCATGACCATCATGTAACGATCCGGCGCCACCGTTTCCTGCGGCATTTCACAGATTTTCAACGCACATCCCGACCGAGGGAACGCCCCCGATGGAACGCCCCCTGATGGAACGCCCCCTGATGGAATGCCCATGGACGCTCTGATTCCGATGCCCGCCGCCTCTCTGCCGTTGACCGGCCACATCCTGGGAATCGGAACGAACCTGGACCCGGAGCGGAACGCGGCGCGGATCGCCGCCCGGCTGGCCGATCTCTTCGGCCGCGTCCTGCTCAGCCGCTTCTACCGGACGGCGCCGGTCGGCATGGCGAGCGCCCATCCCTTCGTCAACTACGTCGCCTATGTGCCGAGCGCGCTGGACCCCGCCTGCTGCAAGGGGCTGTGCGTGGGGATCGAACTGGCGCTGGGCCGCGACCGCGACCACCCCGGCTGCAAGACGCGCGACCGGCCGGCCGACATCGACCTGATCGGACGGGTCGGCCGCTCCTTCCCGGCGGACGGCCTGGCGGCCCTGTGCCCGGACCCCTATCTGGCCGCCCCCTTCGCGGAGATCGCCGCGCTGCTGACCGGGAAGCCCGTCCCGCCGCCGCAGGGCGACCTGTGCGCCACCCCCCTGCCGGGCTGCAGCGTCGGCTCGCCCCGGTTAGGCGAGACGCCGGCCACCGTCCACCGCGACGACGGCGCCGGTCTGATAGTGGTTCTGGAGGATGGCCTCGACCGCCAGGCCGATGGCCTCCACCCCGCCCTCCTCGCCGAGCAGCGTCTCTGACAGCACCCGCGCCCGCGCCTCCGGGCCGTGCCACTCCTTGAACAGGATCGGCCCCGGCTGGACGACGTTGACCTTCACCTTGGGCGCCAGCCGCTTGGCGAAGGACAGCGCGAGGTTCTGCAGCCCGGCCTTGCTGGCGCAATAGGCGTCGAAGGCCGGGTTGGGGTTGTCGGCGTAGATGTCGGTGATGTGGACGATGTCGGCCCGCCGCGCCGAGCAGGCGCCCAGCAGCGGCGCCAGTTCGCGATTCAGCGCGAAGGGGGCGCGGACATGCACGGCGTGGAAGACGTCGAGCTGCCGCAGCGCGTCCGCGGTGTCCGCCGCCGTCACCTCGAAGGCCGAGGCGTTGTGGACGACCGCCCGCAGGCTGCCCGCCACGCCCCGCACGGCGTCGGCCAGCCGCGGCCCGCCGTCCGGATCGGCGAGATCGCCGTGCAGGCAGACCGCCCCGGCGGCGCGCAGCCGTTCCAGATCGTCGGTGGACGTGCGGTAATGGGCGATGACCGGGTGCCCCAGCGCCATCATCCGCTCGGCCAGATGCAAGCCGACGCGGCGGCCCGCGCCGGTGACGAGAACGGCGTCCTGCAACAGGGGTGCGGTCATGGGGAAGCCCTTCGGCAGAGGGCCGGTTGACGGACGGCGGAACCGGTCGCGGAAGGCGGTGGTGACCCCGGCTGGACTCGAACCAGCTGCCTACGGTTTAGGAAACCGTCGCTCTATCCAGATGAGCTACGGGGCCACGGCGCTGAACATAGCGGCTCCGCCACGACTTGCCAACCATCCGTCTCCGGGCCGTCTCCGGACCGTCCCCGGGCCTTCTCCGGCCGCACGCCGGGGCGGCATGCCGAAAAGATCACCGCCGAACCCGGCGCGGCGCGCGGGGCGGCCGGCGAATCCGCTGGGCATGGGCCCGCCGCTGCGTATACTGCGCCCATGGCACGCATGCTTTACCTGCGCGACATCGAGGTCGATGTGCACGTCCGCTGCCGCGCCTGCGGCCACGAGGGCGTGCTGCCGCGCGCGGACATGAACCGGCGCTTCGGCCCCAATTATCCGGTCCTGTCCATCGCCCCCCATTACCGCTGCTCGCGCTGCAACTCCCGCGACACCGAAAGCCGCCCGGCGCCCCCGCCCTTCTCGACGCCCGTGACGGCGACGTCCTCGCAGGAGGACGCCCCGTCCTTCGCCGCCCCTTTGGCCGCCCTGCAAGGGCTGCTCGACGCGATGCGGGGCCGTGGCGACGCGATGGACGGGCCGGAGGAGGACGCCGCCCCCGTGCCGGCCGCCCCTCTGCCCGCCACGGCCCGGCCCGTCGCTGCGCTGGATCCGGACCTGGCGTTGGAGTTGGAGTTGGAGCGGCTGGCCGCGGACGGTGATGCCGCCCCGGAGTCGGGCCGCCGCCCGCTGTGGGAGCCGGTGTCGCTCGCCGATCTCGCCGGCCACGACGAGGACGGCCACCACGACGATGACGACGGCGCGGCCGACGAGGCCGCGTGGGACGACGACGAGGACTGGGGTGCGCGCCGCTGGACGCTCGCGGACCGGGATGCGGACGAGAGCAGGGACGGGGGCAGGGACGAGGGCGGAGACGACGAGGACAATCGGGTCGAACCTGCGCCTCCGGCCCCGGCCCCCCGGGTGAGCCAGCCGGTTGCCGCGGACGACCCCGACGACGACGCCTCCCGCTCCTTCGACCGCACCATCGCGGCGCTCCGCAGCATCCTGGACGGCCGCGGCGACGGCGCCCGCGCGGAGGAACCGCCAGTCCCGCCGGTCCCGCCCCCTGCCCCAGCCATGATCCCCGCCTTTTCGCTCAAGGACGCCGTCGAATCCCGCTACGACGAACCCGACGAATTGGGCAGGGACGAACTGGACGGAGGCGAACAGGACGGAGACGACGGGGCGGAGCCGTCCAACGACGACATCCTGGGCTTCGCCATCCGCGACCCCGACAAGGCTCCTCCCCCGTGGGAGCGCGTTCGGGAGCGCGACCCCGCGTCCGTCGGCAGCGAACCGCTGGACCGCACCATCGCCGCCCTGCGCAGCATGGTGCAGAAGGCCGCCGCCGACCGCGACGAGGATGAGGACGGCGACGACCGGGACGGCGGCGTCGTGACCCCGCTGTTCGGCCGGTCGCGCAAGCCCGCCGACGACCTCGACAGCGATGCGGACGCCGACGACAACCTTGAGGACAACGGCCCCGAGGACGACGAAGCGGCGGATCGGCACGCTGGCGCCGACGATGCCTTCTGGAACCGCGCCGGCACGGACGACGCTCCGGACAAGGACGGCGCCCCGGTGCCGCGCAAATCCGCCCAGGAACAGGACATGGAGGAGGCGTTGCGCGCCCTGCGCGCGCTCGTCGAGGCGGAGAACGATCTCGACGAGCCGCCCACCCCGGCCTGGAAAAGCGACGCGCCCACCCGCCCCGAGGCGAGCGCCCTGCCCGGCTTCAAGCCGTTGCCGCGCCCCGCGCCGCAAAGGGCCCCGGACGACGACGAGGACGACGAGCCTTTGGACCTCGTCCCGCCGGTCCCGGCGGCCGAATTGGAAAAAGTCAAGCCGGAAAAGCCCGCTTCGGAAAAGCCCGCCCCGGAAAAGCCCAGGCCCGGCGCCGGCAAACGGACCGAAAGCAACGAGTCCGGGAAGAAGGCGGCCAAGGACGATTCGGGCACGCTCGGCAAGACCCTCGCCGCGCTGCGCAACATGCTGGAGCTGGACGGCAAGCAGGGGCGCTGACGCCCCCGCTCGACCGTGGTTCAGCCGTTCTCCGCCAGGACCGTGCCGGCCAGATAGAGCGAGCCGCAGATCAGCACGCGGGCCGGACCCGTGACCCGCCCCGCCAGATCCTCCAGGGCGCTGCCCGCGTCCGCCGCCGCCGCGCTGTCGGCGATGCCACAGGCGCGGGTGGCTGCGGCGGTGTCCTCGGCCGTCAGCGACGCCTCCTCTCCGGGGATGGCGACGGTGCGGGCGGCGGTGACGAAGGGCGCCAGCGGACCCAGGAATTCCCGCGGCTCCTTGCTCGCCAGCATCCCATAGACCAGCAGCAGCGGCCGTTCCGGCTCCCCCTCCGCCCAGCGCGCGGCCTGGACGGCCAGCACCTCGCCCGCGGAATCGTTGTGGCCGCCGTCCAGCCACAGCTCCCAGCCGGCGGGCAGCCCGTCGGCCAGCGGGCCGCGGGTCAGCCGCTGCAGACGGGCCGGCCACTCCACGGCGGCGAGGCCGCGGCGCACCGCCGCGTCGTCGACCGCCTCGGCCACCGCGACCGGCAGATGGTCCAGGCAGGCCAGTGCCACCCCGGCGTTGACGATCTGGTGCGCCCCGGCCAGCCCCGGCAGCGGCAAATCGATGCGACGGCGGTCGCTCTCGAAGCGGAAACCACCCTCGGTCGGGGTGACCGACCAGCCGGAAACCGGTGCGCCCACCGTCTCGGCCCGGATGGCCAGGGTGCGGGCGGCCTCCTCCGCGGGCTGCGGATAGATCACGGCGGGAACGCCCGGCTTGAAGATGCCGGCCTTCTCGCCCGCGATGGCCTCCAGCGTGTCGCCGAGGAACTGGCGGTGGTCGTAGGAGATGCGCGTGATCGCGGTGACCGCCGGGCGGTCCACCACGTTGGTGGCGTCCAGCCGCCCGCCCAGCCCGGTTTCCAGAAGCACCACGTCCGCCGGCTCCCGCGCGAAGGCGAGGAGGGCGGCGACCGTCGTCACCTCGAAGAAGGTGATGGGTCCGCCGCCGTTGGCGACCTCGCACTCCTCCAGCAGGGCGGCCAGCCGGTCGTCGTCGATCAGCGTGCCGGCCAGCCGGATGCGCTCGTGGAAGCGCACGAGGTGGGGCGAGGTGTAGACATGCACCCGCAGCCCCGCGGCCTCCAGCATGGCCCGCAGGAAGGCGAGCGTGGAGCCCTTGCCGTTGGTGCCCGCCACATGGACCACCGGCGGCAGGCGCCGCTCCGGATGGCCCAGCGCGGCGAGCAGCCGGTGCACGCGGTCCAGCGACAGGTCGATGACCTTGGGGTGCAGACCCTTCAGCCGGTCGAGAACCGGATCGGCGAGCGACTCAGCGAGCGGCATGGCGGGATCAGGCCGGCTGCTCGGAGCCAGTCCTCTCGGCGCCCGCCTGGGACGGCGTCTCGTCGGCCGCCTCAGCCTGGCTGCGCGGCTCCTCCGCCGGAACGGCCGCGGCCGGCAGCGCTTCCGGCGCCACGGCCAGGACCGGCTGCATCAGCAGGGTCAGGACGCGCGACAGGGTCGGGCGCAGGTCGCGGCGATGGACCACCATGTCCACCATGCCGTGTTCCTGGAGATACTCGGAGCGCTGGAAGCCCTCCGGCAGGGTCTCGCGGATCGTGCTCTCGATCACGCGGGCGCCGGCGAAGCCGATCTGCGCGCCCTTCTCGGCGATGTGGATGTCGCCGATCATCGCGAAGGAGGCGGTGACGCCGCCGGTCGTCGGGTCGGTCAGCACCACGATGTAGGGCAGGCCGGCTTCCTTGACCATCTCCACCGCGATGGTGGTGCGCGGCATCTGCATCAGCGACAGGATGCCTTCCTGCATGCGCGCCCCGCCCGAGGCCGGGACGACGATCAGCGCCGCCTTCTGGGCGATGGCGGTGCGGGCGGCGGCCAGGATGCCCTCGCCCACCGCGATGCCCATCGAGCCGCCCATGAAGCCGAAGTCGAAGGCCGCGACGACCGCCGGCTGCCCGCCGATCAGGCCGGAGCCGACGACGATGGCGTCATGCCGGCCCGTCTTGGTCTGGGCTTCCTTCAGGCGGTCGGTGTAGCGCTTCTGGTCGCGGAACTTCAGCGGATCGACCACCGACTTGGGCAGCTCGACCGACTGGTAGTCGCCCTCGTCGAACATCGAGGCCAGCCGCTTGATCGGGTCCAGCCGCATGTGGAAGCCGCAATGCTGGCAGACGTTGAGGTTCTCCTCCAGATCGCGGTGGAAGAGCATCGCCTCGCAGCTCGGGCACTTGTGCCAGAGGTTGTCGGGAACCTCCTTGCGGGCATAGAGGGCGCGGATCTTGGGGCGGACGTAGTTGGTAAGCCAGTTCATCGAATTCTTCCTGATATCCCGCTCAGCCGGCGCTCGCAGCCCGGCGATCTAGGCCCGACGCACTCAGACGCGCGCGCCGCGCACGCCGCCGGCCAGTTCCCGGACGAAGCCCAGCACATCCTCGGCCAGACCCGGGCGGGCCTTGCCGTCCGCGTCCAGCCCGCCGGCCAGCCGCGTGACGATGGCCGAGCCGACCACCGCCGCGTCAGCGACGCGGGCGACGTCGGCCGCCTGCTCCGGCGTCTTGATGCCGAAGCCGACCGCCACCGGCAGGTCGGTGTGGCGCTTCAGGCGCTCCACCGCGGCGCCCACCGCGGCGTTGTCGGCGCTGGCAGCACCGGTGATGCCGGCGATCGACACGTAATAGACGAAGCCCGAGGTGTTCTGGAGCACCGCCGGCAGGCGCTTGTCGTCGGTGGTCGGCGTCGCCAGCCGGATGAAGTTCACCCCGGCCTTCAGCGCCGGAATGCACAGCTCCTCGTCCTCTTCGGGCGGCAGGTCGACGACGATCAGCCCGTCCACCCCGGCCGCGATGGCGTCGGCCAGGAAGCGGTCCACCCCATAGGCGTGGATCGGGTTGTAATAGCCCATCAGGATCACCGGCGTGTCGGCGTCCGTTTCGCGGAAGCCGCGCACGAGGTCCAGCGTCTTGCGCGCCGTCGTCCCGGCGTGCAGCGCGCGCAGGCTGGCCGCCTGGATCGCCGGGCCGTCGGCCATCGGGTCGGAGAAGGGCAGCCCCAGCTCGATCAGGTCGGCGCCGGCGGCGGGCAGGCCGTGCAGGACGGCGCGGCAGGTCTCCAGATCCGGGTCGCCCGCGGTGATGAAGGTGACGAGGCCGGCGCGGCCCTCCGCCTTCAACGCGGCGAAACGCTTGGCGATGCGGCCATGGTCAACAGCGACACTCACAGCTTCACTCCCAGATGCTGGGCGACGGAGAAGATGTCCTTGTCGCCGCGGCCCGACAGGCAGAGCACCATCAGGTGGTCCTTGGGCAGTTTCGGGGCGCGCTTCACGATCTCCGCCAGCGCGTGCGCCGATTCCAGCGCGGGGATGATGCCCTCGGTGCGGGCGCAGAGCTGGAAGGCGTCCAGCGTCTCCTGGTCGGTGGCCGAGACATACTCGACGCGCCCGATGTCGTGCAGCCAGGAATGCTCCGGCCCGACGCCCGGATAGTCGAGGCCGGCGGAGATGGAATGGCCCTCCAGGATCTGCCCGTCCTCGTCCTGCAGCAGGTAGGTGCGGTTGCCGTGCAGCACGCCGGGGCGCCCGCCGGTGATCGAGGCGGCGTGGGCCAGCGGCCCCTTGTCGATGCCGTGGCCGGCGGCCTCGACCGCGACCATCTGCACCGACGGGTCGTCGAGGAAGGGATGGAACAGGCCGATGGCGTTGGAGCCGCCGCCGACGCAGGCGACGAGGCTGTCGGGCAGGCGGCCCTCCAGCTCCTGCATCTGCACGCGCACCTCATCGCCGATCACCGACTGGAAGTCGCGGACCATGGCGGGGTACGGGTGCGGGCCGGCGGCGGTGCCGATCAGGTAATAGGTGTCGGCGACGTTGGTGACCCAGTCGCGCAGCGCCTCGTTCATCGCGTCCTTCAGCGTCCGCGCGCCGGAGGTCACCGGAACCACCTCGGCCCCGAGCAGCTTCATGCGGAAGACGTTGGGTTGCTGGCGGGCGATGTCGGTCTCGCCCATGTAGATGACGCAGGGCATGTCGAACAGCGCGCAGACCGTGGCGGTCGCCACGCCGTGCTGGCCGGCGCCCGTCTCGGCGATGATCCGCTTCTTGCCCATGCGGCGGGCGAGCAGGATCTGGCCGATGCAGTTGTTGATCTTGTGCGCGCCGGTGTGGTTCAGCTCCTCGCGCTTGAAGTAGATCTTCGCGCCGCCGAGCTTCTCCGTCAGGCGTTCGGCGTAGTAGAGCGGGTTCGGGCGGCCGACATACTGCTTGAGATGCTCGCGGATCGCGCCGTCGAAGGCGGGATCGGCCCGGGCCTCGCGGTAGGCTTTCTCCACCTCAAGGATCAGGGGCATCAGCGTCTCGGCGACGAAGCGTCCGCCATAGATGCCGAAATGCCCGCGCTCGTCGGGACCGGAACGGTAGGTGTTGGGTCTGGTCATGGCCTGGGAAACTGCCTGAAGCGGGCCGCTCGGCGCCCGGAAGGCGCCACCATAGCGGCGGTTCGCCCGGATTTGAAGCGTTCGCCGAACCTTTCGCCGAACATGCCCACAACATGGGAAAAGCCGCGGCGAAGGCAATGAGACGACTCGGCATGGCAGAGCGCCGCCCTCCTCACCCCCCCAGCGGCGGGGCGTAATGCAGGCCGCCGTTCATCCACAGCCCGTTCATCCCCCGCTCGATGCCCAGCGGCGAGGCGGCGCCCAGATGGCGGTCGAAGATTTCGCCGTAATTGCCGACCTGGGTGACGACGCGGAAGGCCCAGCCGTCGTCCAGCCCCAGCCCCCAGCCGACCCCGGCGGCGGCCCCGAGGAAGCGGCGCACCTCCGGGTCCTGCGCCTCCCCCTTCAGGCGGGCGGCGTTGGCGGCGGTGATCCCCTTCTCCTCGGCCAGGACGGTGGCCAGGAACACCCAGCGCACGATGTCGAACCACCGCCGCTCGTCCGGGCGGACCATCGGCCCCAGCGGCTCCTTGGAGATCGCCTCCGGCAGGATGACGTAGTCCTCGCGCTCGGGGGCCTTCAGCAGGCGCTGGGCGTGCAGGCCGATGCGGTCGCTGGTGTAGAGGTCGCAGTGGTGGTTGAAGAAGGCCGACAGCGCCCCCTCGGTCGAGCGCACCGGCTTCAGGCGGAAGCGCACCCCGGTGCGGGCCATCCAGTCCTCCAGGTTGCGCAGGCTGGTGGTCTGCTCGATCACGCAGACCGAGGCGCCGGCCGGCAGGTCGGACAGGCGGGCGATGTTCTGGGCGCGGTGCGCGATGAACCCCTGGCCATCGAACAGGTAGACCACCGGGAAACCGATGCCGAAGGTGGCGTCGCGCTGCAGGGTCCAGGTCGTGCCCTCCATCACCACGTCCACCTCGCCGTTGCGCAGGATGGCGAAGCGGTTCTCGGAGTTGGTCTCGACGAACTCCACCCGGTCGGCGTGGCCGGCGACGGCGGCGGCCAGCGCCCGGCACATGTCCACGAAGAAGCCGCGCCAGTGGCCGCTGTCGTCCACCGTCGCCAGACCGGCCCCGCTGGACGAGACGCCACAGCGCAGCAGCCCGCGGTCGCGCACGTCCTCCAGCGTCTCGGCGCGCGCAGCGCCGGACGGCGCGGCCAACGCCGCCGCGAGAACCAGCGCGACCGCCGCACCCCGCGCGAAAGACCGGACCAAGCCCATCGGGCACCTCTCCCTGCCGCCTGCGCTTCAGCTTCGGTCGGCAACCTGGGCGGGTCAAGCCCGCCAAGGCGCCCGGCGCCTTCCCCGGCAGCGTCCGATTGCGCCGGGTATTGCGCCACGCAGTGCGCCAAAGGGGGGGTGTGAATTGCGCCCGGCCGATTGCCCGTGTTATCTCAATCGGACGACAAGAAATCGAGGCACGGGCATGCCCCTTCCCCGGCTGGGCGTGGCGTTTCGCATCCTGGCGGGTCTGACCGTGATCGCCGGCCTGACCGCCGCCACCGGCGTGGTGGCCGTTTCCCTCTTCGGCCGCTTCCACCAGGGGTTCGAGCAGATCGCCACGGCCAAGGTGCCGGGCCTCGTCAACGCCTCGCAGCTCGCCCAGCAGAGCGGCACGCTGGCCGCCAACGCACCGGCCCTGGTGGCGGTGCAGAGCCAGTCGGTGCGCGAATCGGTGATGGCCCGGCTGAGCGACCAGATCGCCCTGCTGGAAGACCTGATGACCCGGCTGCGCGACCGCGGCACCGACGTGGCCGACGTGGCGGAGCTGCAGCGCCGCAAGAACGAGCTGGTCGCCAACCTGATGACCCTGAACACCCAGGTGGAGCGCCAGCTCGCCGCCGCGGCGGAGACGGGCGGGCTGGTCGGCCGCCTGATCCAGCTCGCCGAGCGCATCCGCGACGCCGAGCGGTCGCTGCGGGACGAGGCCCCGGTTCCGCGGACCCTGGCCGAGCTGGAAGGGTCCCAGGACGCCGAACGGCGGGTCGACCTGTGGACGGCGGAGGCGCAGCACGCCATCCTGCTGATGCTCGCCGCCTCCCGCGCCGACCACGAGGCGCGGGTGGAGCGGCTGCGCCAGGAGTACCGCGCCGCGATGGACCGCGCGGCGGAGGCGGTGTCCGGCCTGCCGCCGGGCACTGCCTTCGACCTGGAGCCGCTGTATCGGGAACTGGAGGCGCTGGGGCTCGGCGAGCACAACCTGTTCGCCAGTCGCCTGACGGAAATCGGGCTGGCGCGCGCCATCAAGGGGTCGATCACCCGCAACCAGAACGTTTCCGACCGGCTGGTCGGCGCGGTGTCCGACCATTTCCTGGCCATCGAGCAGGACATCGCCGCCCGCTCCGGCGAGTTCGAGCGGGTGATCCGCGACGGCAAGAAC
Source organism: Azospirillum brasilense (assembly GCF_007827815.1). Classification (GTDB taxonomy): domain Bacteria; phylum Pseudomonadota; class Alphaproteobacteria; order Azospirillales; family Azospirillaceae; genus Azospirillum; species Azospirillum brasilense_C. Next base: position 30,898 of record NZ_VITH01000002.1, on the reverse strand, counting down.
GCCATCCTGGCGATGGCCGTGGTCTCGATCCTCGGCGCGCTCGGCATCTTCCTCTACATCCACCGCAACGTGGTGCGGCGGCTGCGCGGGCTCCAGACGGCCATGACCGCGTCGGCCGCCGGTCGGTCCGTCGCCATCCCCACCCACGGGCAGGACGAGATCGCCGACATGGCGCGCGCCCTGCATTACTTCGTCGCCACCATCCGCTCGCGCGAGCACGCCCTGTCGGACAGCGAGCGCCGCCTGCGCGCGATCCTGGAGCAGAGCCCGGTCGGCGTGTCGATCGGGCGGCCCGACGGCTCCGTCGCCTTCGCCAACGCCCGTGCGGCGGAGCTGGCCGGCCTGCCGCCGGACGCCTTCGTCGGGCGCCGCCACGCGCTCGCCCTGCCCGGCGCCACCCTGCACGGGCGCGCCCTGCCGCAGGACGGCCCCGGTCTGGTCGCCCGCGACGTCGAGGTGGCGGTGGACCGGCCCGACGGCAGCCGCGTCTGGGCGCTCCAGACCCTCCAGCGCACCGAGTTCGAGGGGGAGCCGGCGATCCTCGCCTGGAGCTACGACATCACCGGCCGCAAGCGCGCCGAGGAGGACCTGCGCCACGCCAAGGAGCAGGCGGAGGTCGCCGCCCGCTCCAAGTCGGAGTTCCTGGCGACCATGAGCCACGAGATCCGCACCCCGATGAACGGCGTGCTGGGCATGCTGGAGCTGATCGCCCTGACCCCGCTGGACGCCGAGCAGACCGAGCTGGTCACCACCGTGCGCGACAGCGCCACGGCGCTGCTGCGGATCATCGACGACATCCTCGACCTGTCCAAGATCGAGGCCGGCAAGCTCGACCTCGACGAAATGGACCTCGACCCGCGCGAGCTGGTGGAGGGGGTGGCGGAGCTGCTGGCCCCGCAGGCCCACCAGAAGGCGCTGCTGCTGGTCTGCGACCTCGACCGCAAGGTGCCTGCGGCGGTGCGCGGCGATCCCGGCCGGCTGCGCCAGATCCTGTTCAACCTGACGGGCAACGCGATCAAGTTCACCGACGCCGGCCGGGTCGTCCTGCGCACCCGGCTGGAGCCGTCCGCCGCCGGGTCGGAGCGGCTGCGCCTGCGCTTTTCGGTGGAGGACACCGGCATCGGCATCAGCGGCGCCGGACAGGCCCGCCTGTTCCAGCCCTTCAGCCAGGCCGACAGCTCGACCACCCGCCGCTTCGGCGGGACCGGGCTGGGGCTGGCCATCTGCGCTCGTCTGGTCGAGATGATGGGCGGGCGCATCGGGGTGGAATCGGCGCCGGGCTGCGGCTCCACCTTCTGGTTCACGGTGGATCTGGCGCCGGGCGACCCGCAATCCACCCCGCGCGACGACACCGACCTCTCCGGCCTGTCCATCATCGTGGCCGAGCCCGACCCGGTGCAGCGCTCCGTGCTGATCCGCGCGCTGGAGGACAAGCGCGCCGCCGTCGCCGACGCCACGACGGCGGACGAGGCGGTGGAACTGCTGACGATGGCCGACGCCGACCTGCTGATCCTGTCCGACGGCCTGCTGGAACACCATCCCGACGACGCGCCCGGCGCGCCCAACCCGCGGCTGTCCGCTCCGGCGGTGCTCGCCCGCATCGCCGCCGCCGGAGCCCGCCCGCCGCCCACGCTGCATCTGGTGGACGGGCGGGAGCAGGCCGGCGACTGCCTGCCGGACGGCGAGGAGGACGGCCGGACGGACGCCGGGGAACCGCCGCGCCACGACCATCTCGGCCGCCCGATCCGCCGCGACGCCCTGTTCCGCCGTCTGGCCGCCCTGGCCGGACGCGCCGTTTCCCCGGAGCGCCCCGCCGACCCCGCGTCCTCCGCGGCGGACGGCGGACGAGCCGCCCTCGACACGGCTTCCCCCGACACCGATTCCCTCGGCATGGCGTCGCCCGCTGCGGCCCCGCCGGCGATCCTGGTGGCGGAGGACCATCCGACCAACCAGCAGGTGATCCTGCGCCAGCTCCGCCAGCTCGGCTTCGAGGCCGACCTGACCGGCGACGGGCTGGAGGCGCTGACCGCCTGGCGGGCGCGGCCCTACCGGCTGCTGATCACCGATTGCCACATGCCGCGCATGGACGGCTACGAGCTGTCGCGCCAGATCCGCAGCGCCGAGTCGGTTGCCGAGTCGGGCGGCGTCCCCCGCCCGCGCACCGGCATCATCGCCATGACCGCCAACGCCCTGGCGGGGGAGATGGAGCGCTGCACCGCCGCGGGCATGGACGACTACATCGCCAAGCCGGTGACCCTGCGGCAGCTCGCCGTCGCCCTGAACCGCGCGTTCGGCGAGGGCAGCGCCGCAGCCCCCGACGAGCCTCCCGCGGCGGAGGCCGCCGGGGCGGAAGACCGGGCGCTCGACCTCGACCATGTCCGCACCACCTTCGGCGCGCTCGACGGGATGGCGCTGGACATGCTGGACTTCTTCTTGGAAACCACCCGCCCGCTGCTGGACGAGGCCGCCGCCGCCCTGGAGCGCAACGACCTGGAGGCCCTGCGCGGCGCCGCCCACACGCTGGCCGGGGCCGCCCGCACGGCGGGGGCCGAGCGGCTGGGCCGCAGCGCCTCCACCCTGGAACTCGCGGCCCACCACGGCGACCGGGACGGGGCGGCGCAGGCCCTGGCGGCGGTGCGCGCCGCCTATCCGGCGGTGGAAACGGCGATCCGCGCCCTGCGGGTCGGAGAAGCGGTGTGAGGGCCTCCGAACGGGCCGTGCGCACCGGGCCGTGAAATCGGGCCGTGAAATCGGGCCATGGAATCGGGCCATGCAGTCGGGTCGTGCGAAAGGGCTGCGCCATCTCCGAAAGTGGCACCACCGCCGGCCCGCCTTGCTCCGCCGGGAGGCGTGGACTAGTCTCACCCGCGTGAGTGTCTTGACCCGATCATACGCCTTCGCCGCGCTGGGGCTGGCGGTGGGAGTCGGCCTGATGGCCGGGCCCTCCGGCTCGCCCACCATGCTTGGCTTTGCCGGCGTCCTCGGCGCCGCCGGCTTCGGCGGGCTGTTCTGGACCGGCCGGGAACGCCGCCGCAGCGACCGGCTGGCGGCCGACGTCGCGCGCCTGGAGGCCCTGTTGGCCGCCGCGCCCCACCCCTGGTGCGCCTGGGACGCCAGTGGTGGCGTCAGCGCGGCGCCCGGCTGCTCCCGGCTGCTCGGCGCGGTGCCGGGCCAGGACATCGCGAACGCCTTCACCGACGCCGACGCTCCGCGCGTCGCCGAAGCCGTCCGCCGCCTGCGCGCCGCGGGCGAGGGTTTCCGACTCGAGGCGACGACCCGCGGCGGGCGGCGCCTGCTGCTGAGCGGGCAACGGTCCGCCGAGCCGTCCACCACGACGGATGCCTCCGGGCATCAGGACGTCGTCTGGCTGGAGGACGTCACCGACCGCAGCGCCGAGCGCGATGGGCTGGCCCAGGGGCGGCGCGACGCCGAGGCCGCGCTGGCCGAGCTGCGCGCGGCGGTGGACGCCCTGCCGCTGCCGGTGTGGCTGCGCGGGACCGGGCAGATGCTGTCCTGGTGCAACCGCGCCTACGCCCGCGCCGTGGATTCGGAGCCCGCCGCCGTTCCGGACAGCGGCCGGGAGCTGACCGCGGACGGCGCCGGGCGCGCCCTGGCGCAGCGGGCGCTGCACAGCGGGGTCGCCCAGTCGGAGCGGGTCTCCGCCGTCATCGGCAGCGAGCGCCGCCTCCTGGAGGTCACCGAGGCCCCCCTGCCCTCCCCCGACGGCGGCACGCTGGTCGTCGGCTACGCGCTGGACGTCACGGCGGTGGAGGAGATGCGCGGCGAGCTGAGCCGCCACCTCGCCGCCCACGCCGAGGTGCTGGAGCGGCTGGGGGCGGCCATCGCCATCTTCGGCGCCGACACGCGGCTGACCTTCTTCAACCAAGCCTACGCCCGGCTGTGGGACCTGGAGGAGTCCTGGCTGCGCAGCCAGCCCACCCACGGCGAGATCCTGGAGGAGCTGCGCACCCGCCGCCGCCTGCCCGAATACGCCGACTACCAGAGCTACAAGCGCGAGCGGCTGAGCCGCTACACCCGCCTGCTGGAGCCGGTCGAGGAGCTGATGCACCTGCCGGACGGCACGACGCTGCGCAGCCTCGCCGCCCCCCACCCGCTGGGCGGGCTGATGCAGATCCTGGAGGACGTGACCAACACGCTGGCCCTGGAATCCTCCTACAACACGCTGATCGCCGTGCAGCAGGAGACGCTGGACAATCTGGCCGAGGGCATCGCGGTGTTCGGCGGCGACGGCCGGCTGAAGCTGTCCAACCCGGCCTTCGCGCGGGTCTGGGACCTCGACGACGACGACCTGCTGGGCGAGCCGCACATCTCCGCCCTGTTCGAGCGGATGCGGCCCTTCCTGGAGAATGGCGGCGACTGGGACAGCCTGAAGGACGAGATGATCGGCGCGACGCTGGAGCGCGCCGTGCGCTCGGGCCGGCTGGAGCGGGCGGACGGCTCGGTGGTCGAGTTCTCCACCCTGCCGCTGCCCGACGGGGCGGTGCTGAACAGCTATCTCGACGTCACCGACAGCGCCCGGCTGGAGCAGGCGCTGCGCGCCTCCAACGCCGCGCTGGAGGCCGCCGACCAGTTGAAGAGCGAGTTCATCGCCAACGTCTCGCACCATCTGCGCAACCCGCTGAACGGCATCATCGGCTTCGCCGAGGTGCTGGCGAACCAGTATTTCGGCGAACTGAATCCGCGCCAGATCGAGTATGTGAAGGGCGTGCTGAACGCCGGCGAGCGGCTGCTGGAGCTGATCGACGACGTGGTCGACATGACCAGCCTGGGCGCCGGGGTGACCACGCTCGACCGTGGCACCGTGGACGTGCCCGACCTGCTGGAGACGGTGGGCGAGTTGACCCGCGAGTGGGCGCGGCGCGAGGGGCTGCGCCTCGACCTCACCGCCCCGTCGTCGCTGGGCGAGGCGGAGGGCGACGAGCGGCGGCTCAAGCAGGCGCTGTTCACCCTGGTCGTCGGCGCCATCCGCCACCCGCCGGCGGACCGCCGCATCCTGCTGTCCGGAGAGCGGAAAGCCGATGCCCTCGTGCTGACGGTGGGCAGCGGCACCGGGCCGGGCGAGGCCGCCCCGCCCTCGCGCTACGACCGCAACGACCCGCGCGGCGCCGCGGCGCTCGGCTTGTCGCTGGTCCGCAACGTCATGGAACTGCACGGCGGGCGGCTGGAGGTCGAGGAATGGCCGGGTCACGGCACCCGCTTCCGCTGCGTCCTGCCGCTCCCGCCCGCCCCCTGACCCGTCCGGTTAGCCCTGGCCGCGCCGCGCGTCGCGGAAGGGCTCGGCGCTCCCGCCGTGCGGCGAGGTGACGGATTCCGCGACCGACACCGGGCGGTCGGTGGTGATGAGACGCGCGCCGCGCTGGTAGGTCGCCCAGCGCCACAGCCATTGCATGGTGACCAGCACCCGCTTGTGGAAGTTCACCAGCAGATAGACGTGGACGATCGCCCACAGCACCCAGGCGAACCAGCCCTTCAGCTTGCGCGTCCCGAAATCGAAGACGGCGGCGCTGCGCCCGACGATGGCGGTGTTGCCGCGGTTGCGGAAGCGGAAGGGCTCCAGCGGCTGGCCGCGCAACAGGCTGGCCTCCAGCCCGCCGCCGAGATGCTCGCCCTGCTGCTTGGCGACCTGGGCCAGACCGGGCAGCGGCTTGCCGTCGTCGCCGGCCAGCGCCGCCGTGTCGCCCAGCGCGTAGACATCGGGCACGCCCGGCACCGCCATGTCGGCGTCGACCAGGATTCGCCCGCTGCGGTCGGTCTCCACCCCCAGCCAGGAGCCGGCGGGCGACGCCTTGACCCCGGCGCCCCACACGATGGCCCCCGCCGGGATGAAGCGCCCGCCGACCGTCGCACCCTCCGGCGTGATGCTCTCCACCGCCTGCCCGGTCAGCACGACGACGCCCAGCTCCTCCAGCTTGCGGCGGGCGTACTGGCCGAGGTCGTCGGGGAAGGTGGACAGGATGCGCGGCCCGGCCTCGACCAGCAGGACGCGGGCGGTGCGCGGGTCGATGCGGCGGAAGTCGCGGGCCAGCGCGAAGCGGGCCAGCTCGGCCACCGCCCCGGCCATCTCCACGCCGGTGGGGCCGCCGCCGACCACGATGGTGGTCATCAGCGCCTTCTGGCGGGCCGGGTCCTCGCACATCTCGGCCTGTTCGAAATTCATCAGCAGCCGGGCGCGGATCCGCCGGGCGTTCTCGATGGTCTTCAGGCCGGGGGCGATCTCCGCCCAGTCGTCGTGCCCGAAATAGCTGTAGGAGGAGCCGGTGGCCAGCACTAGCCGGTCGTAGGGGACGAAGCTGCCGTCGGCCAGCTCCACCCGCTTGGCCGTACGGTCGATGCCGGTCACCTCGCCCATCACCACGTCGATGTTGGGGTGGCGGCTGACGATGCGGCGGATCGGCTCGGCGATGTCGGCGGGCGACAGGGCGGCGGTCGCCACCTGATAGAGCAGCGGCACGAACAGGTGATAATTGTTCCGGTCGATGATGGTGACGCGGATGTTCGTCCCGCCCAGGGCCTCCGCGCAGGCCAGCCCGCCGAACCCCGCCCCGACGATCACGACATGGGGGCGGCGGTCCACGGGCGCGGGGGTGCGGTCGATCTGCGGCACGGCGGCAACCTCCGGTGACGTTGATCCTGCACCGTTAAACGCCGATGCGCCGCCGATGTTGCGGTGCATTCCGGAGCCTGAACAGAGGCTACGGTTGCCCCCACCCTTCCCATGCTGCGCATGGGCCCCTTCCCTCCCCCGCTTCGCAGGAGAGGGAGCTTATCCCCTCCCCTGCGAAAGCGGGGGAGGGTTGGGGTGGGGGCAAAGCTTCCGGAATTGATGCCCAAGCGAGATGCATAAAGCTCACCGCGGCAGGGTCACCGTCACCCGCAGCCCGCCCTCCGGGCGGTTCGCCAGCGCGATGTCGCCGCCATGGCCGCGCACCACCGTGCGGGCGGTGGCCAGCCCCAGCCCCACCCCGCCGGTGTCGCGGGAGCGCGAGCGCTCCAGACGGTAGAAGGGGGCGAAGACCTTCTCGAACTCGGCCTCCGGGATGCCGGGACCGCCGTCCTCGATCTCCACCCGCAATTCCCCCTCCGCGGGCCGCAGGCGCACGGTGAAACCGCCGCCATAGGCGATGGCGTTGTCCATCAGGTTGGCGAAGGCGCGGCGCAGGGCCACCGGGCGCCCGTCCACCGTCGCGTGCGCCGGCCCCTCGTAGGCCGCCTCGTGGCCGGCGTCCACGCGGTCGTCGCACAGGCTCTGCAGCAGGTCGGCGAGGTCGAGCGGGCCGCGCGGTTCGTGCTTGGCGTCGTCGCGGGCGAAGGCCAGCGTGGCGTTGATCATCGCCGCCATCTCGTCGAGGTCGGCGAGCATCTTGCGCTGCATCTCCGGGTCCTCGACCAGCTCGGCGCGCAGGCGCAGGCGGGTCAGCGGCGTGCGCAGGTCGTGGCTCATCGCCGCCACCATCTGGGTGCGGTCGGCGACGAAGCGGGCCAGACGCGCCTGCATCCGGTTGAAGGCGCGGGTGGCGGCGCGCAGCTCCTGCGGGCCGGCTTCCGGCAGGGGCGGCGCCTCGCCGTCCACGCCCAGCCGCTCCGCCGCGTCGGCGAAGCGCGCGATGGGGGCGGTCATGCGGCGCGCCGTCCAGACCGAGACCAGGGCCACCGCCCCGACGATGCCCGCCATCCACAGCGCGAAGCGCAGCAGCCGGAACGGCCCCTCCAGCGGGTCGCCGCCGACGAAGGTCAGCCAGGACCCGTCCTTCAGCCCCACCGACAGCCGGACGTCGGCGCCCCAGCGGTGTTCGTCCACCGGGAAGGGGCCGGGCATGGGGCGCTCCCGCCGGACCTCGACCACCACGGCGCGGTCGGGATCGTCCAGCTCGCCGCGGATGGCGCGGCGCAGCCGGTCGAAGGGAAAGCCCTCGCGCTGGTTGGCGAAGCGCGGCGTCTCGGAGGTCCAGTCCACCCGCAGCACGGGGTCGTCGATCGCCTTGACCAGCCGCCGCCGCTCCTGCGGCGGGGTGCTCTCCACGAGTTGGACGATGGCCGTCACGCGCTGGACGAGAACGCGCATGCTGTGGGCCGGCGGCCCCGGAGGACGGTCGGTGAGATAGACCAGCGCGCTGACCGCCTGGGTCAGCAGCAGCGCCAGCACCACGGTCAGCACCAGCCGCGAAGCGATGCTGTCCGGCAGCCAGCGCCGGGCCACCAGCAGGCGGCTCTTGCGGCCCACTTCCAAGCCAAGATTGCTCATCTCAGGCCCCCGTCACCGCCGGGGTAAACAGATAGCCGCCGCCGCGCACCGTCTTGATCATGGTGGGGTCGGCGGGGTCGGGCTCGATCTTGCGGCGCAGGCGGCTGACCTGCACGTCGATGGAGCGGTCGAAGGGCACCGCCGAGCGGCCGCGCGCCAGATCGAGAAGCTGGTCGCGGGTCAGCACCCGCTGCGGATGCTCCACGAAGGCGACCAGCAGGTCGTACTCCCCGGCGGAGAGCTGCACCAGCACCCCGTCGGGCGAACGCAGCTCCCGCTTGGCGAGGTCGAGCGTCCAGCCCTCGAAGCCCAGCGTCTTACCCGTGGCGCCGCCGGACACCGGCGGGCCGGAGGCGCGGCGCAGCACGGCTTTGACGCGGGCCAGCAGCTCGCGCGGGCTGAAGGGCTTCGCCAGATAGTCGTCGGCCCCCATCTCCAGCCCGACGATGCGGTCCGTCTCCTCGCCCATCGCGGTCAGCATGATGACCGGCGTCTGCGCCGTCTCGGGGGCGGCGCGCAGGCGGCGGCACAGGCTCAGCCCGTCCTCCCCCGGCATCATCAGGTCGAGCACGATCAGGTCCACGCGCGCGCTGTCCAGCGTGCGCATCATCTCCACCCCGTCCTTGGCCCCGGTGACGCGGAAGCCGTGCCGCGTCAGGAACTGCGACAGGAGGGTGCGGATTTCGCGGTCGTCGTCGACCACCAGCAGGTGAGGTGTGCGGTCCATGGAACGCATGATCCGACGCGCGGGCGCCGGGGTGAAGAAGAAATGTGTAACGCCACGTTACGGGGAGGCCGGCTGTTACACAGCGTTACCAATTCACGGAAGGCCGGACATCAACCGGATACGTTGCCGGCCCATCATCGGGGTCATCGGGAACGCAAGACCCCGTCGATAACAAGGAGCATCCCCATGAAACGCGCTATGATGACCACCGCCGCGCTGGTTCTCGGCCTCGGCCTCGCCGTGCCGGTCTTCGCCCAGCAGCAGCCGGGTCCCGGCGCCGGCCCTGGCCCCGGTCCGGACGGCGGCCGGCATTTCTCCCGGATGTGCGAGGATCAGGACGCCCGGCTGGCCGGCATGCTGGCCTACGCCGAGAAGAAGCTGAACATCACCGACCAGCAGCGCGCCGCCTGGACCAAGTTCGCCGACGCCGCGAAGGCGAGCCAGAAGCCCACCCAGGACCTCTGCGCCAAGTACAAGGACCAGCCGATGCCCACGGCCGCCCCGGCCCGGCTTGAGCGGATGGAGGCCATGATGTCGGCCCGCCTCGCCCAGCTTCAGCAGGTGCGCCCGGCGCTGACCGACCTCTACGCCCAGCTCACCCCCGACCAGCAGAAGCAGGCCGACCGCTTCCTCGACCGCGCCGGTCACGGCATGATGGGCGGCGGCATGGGCGGTCCCGGCCCGCGCCATCACGGCCCCGGCCCCATGCACGACGGCCATGGCCCCGGTCCGGGTCCTGACAAGGGCCCCCGCGGCGGCTGATCCCTTTCCTACCACGGGGCGCTTTTGCCCTCTTTAACCCTCTCCCCTCCGGGGAGAGGGTGGCCCGGAGGGCCGGTGAGGGGGATGTGCTTGGCGGCAAGTCCGGCAAAAGCGCACCCCCCTCACCCTAACCCTCTCCCCAGAGGGGAGAGGGAACTTCGAATGCAGCCCCTCTGTCATGCCTCCCGTCAGCCGTTGACGGAGCGGGCCGCCGGTACCCCCGGCGGCCCGTTTCCGTTCTTACTCGGCGCCGGGAACGCCCTTGGAGGTCGAGTATTCGAAGTGCAGCGCCTCGCCCGGATGGACCAGCGGGTGGATGGCGTGGGCCGCCTGCGCCGCCTCGGAGAAGCCGCAGAGGATCAGCTTCAGCTTGCCGGGGTAGGTGGCGATGTCGCCGATGGCGTAGACGCCGGGGGCGCTGGTGGCGCAGCCGGGCAGGCTGACGCCGATGTGGCTGCGCTCCAGGTTCAGACCCCACTCGGCGATCGGCCCCAGATTCATCGACAGGCCGAAGAAGGCGAGCAGCGCGTCGGCCGGCAGATCCTTCTCCTCGCCGTCCAGCGTGGCGACGCGCACGGCGGAGAGCTGGCCGTTCTCGCCGACCAGACCGGAGAGCTGGTAGGGCACCACCATCTCCACCTTGCCCTCGCGGACCAGGACGTCCATGCGGGCGACGCTTTCCGGGGCGGCGCGGAACTTGGGCCGGCGGTGGACGACGTAGACCTTCTCCGCCACGTCGGCCAGCGACAGCGTCCAGTCCACGGCGGAGTCGCCGCCGCCGGCGATCACCACGCGCTTGCCGGCGAAGTCCTGCTTGCGGCGGACCATGTAGAAGACCGACGTGCCCTCATACTGCTCCAGCCCGTCCAGCGGCGGGCGGTTGGGGCCGAAGGCGCCGCTGCCGGCGGCGATGATCACCGCCTGGGTGTCGATGCGCGTGCCGATGCTGGTCTCCACCAGCCAGCGCCCTTCGTCCGTCCGGGTCAGCTTCTCGACCTGCTGGCCCAGATGATAGGTCGGGCTGAAGGGAGCGGCCTGCTCCGCCAGCCGGTCGATCAGGTCGGCGGCCTCGATGGCCGGGTGGGCCGGGATGTCGTAGATCGGCTTTTCCGGGTACAGCGCGGTGCACTGCCCGCCCACCATGTCCAGCGCGTCCACCACATGGCATCGCATCTTCAGCATGCCGCATTCGAACACGGCGAAGAGACCGACGGGGCCGGCGCCGACGATGACGACGTCGGTGCGATGGACGGTGTGCGACATGGGACGCGCTGCCTTGTGCAAACGGGGGAACGATGACGCCTTCAATTGTCCGGTTTCGCGCCCCCGGTCAACCCCGCCCTGCACGGGGAGGGCGAACGGCGCGCGCAAAATGGGTGCGGTCCCGCCGATTTCCTTCTGGGCGTGCGGTCTCCGTGGGGTAGGATTTGCCCGTTTCCCCCGTGCCGGAGCGGCCGCAATGAAGGACTGGCGATGAAGGAGCTGCGCTGCCTCGTGTTCACCGACCAGGAGGTCGTGAAGGCCGTGCTCGACCGCCGTCGCCGGATGAAGGAGCCGTTGCCCAACGGCACGGTCGGCAAGGTCACCTACCGTCCCGGCCAGCCCGGCGGCGGCGGGGTGGAGACGCTGATCCAGGTCACCGGGGACGAGGGCGACGACCGCAGCATGACGCTGCACGAGTCCGAGGTCGCGGCGGCTCTGGTGTCCTATTGCATGGGGCGCAAGATCCCCCTGCCCGTCGAATCCGACAAGATGATCCACCTGATCAACGGCGCCCTGACGCTGATGATCACCATGAACTTCAAGAAGCCGCCGCGTCTGGTGGAAGAGCGCAGCGAGCCGGCGGAGCCCGCCCCCGCCCCTGCCCCCGGCCCGGTGCCGCGCAAGGCCGCCTCGCGACGTTGATGACCGCCGCTGATATGAACCGCATCCCGTGACATGACCCAGACCGATTCCCCCAACGCGCGCGCCGTCACGCTGCCGAGCGAGGAGGCGACCGCCGCGCTGGCCCGCCGCTTGGCCGCGGCGCTGGCGCCCGGCGACCTCGTGGCCCTGCGCGGCGACCTGGGCGCCGGCAAATCCGCCCTGTGCCGCGCCCTGATCCGCGCCGTGACGGAGGAGGACGCCGAGGTGCCGTCCCCCACCTTCACGCTGGTGCAGACCTACGAGACGGACATCGGCCCGGTCTGGCATTTTGACCTCTACCGCCTGTCCGGCCCCGACGAGGTGACGGAACTGGGCTGGGACGAGGCCCGCGCCGAGGCCGTCCTGCTGGTGGAATGGCCGGACCGGCTGGGTCCGCTGCTGCCCGCCGACCGCCTCGACGTCGCGATGAGCTTCGCCGGGCCGGCCGAGCGCCGCGCCACCCTGACCGGCCACGGCGCCTGGGAATCGCGACTGACCACGCTCGACCTTTCCGGACTGGGCCTTTCCGGACTGGAGCGGCCGTGACCGACCGCGCATCGCAGATCGCCGGCTTCCTCGCCCGCCACGGGCTGGAGGGGGCCAAACGCGAGCCGCTGGCCGGCGACGCCTCGGCGCGCCGCTACGAGCGGCTGAGGACTCCAGACGGTGGCACGTTGATCCTCGTCGACACCCCCGCACCGGCGGAGGATCTGGTGCCCTTCATCGCCATCGGCGCGACGCTGGACCGGCTGGGCTTCTCGGTTCCGGCCATCCTGGCGGCGGAGGTCGAGGCGGGGCTGGCCATCCAGGAGGATTTCGGCGACGGCACGCTGACCCGCCTGCTGAACGCGGGGGAGGAGCCGCGCCCGCTCTACGAGCTGGCGACCGACGTTCTGATCGAACTGCACCGCCGCTTCCCCGTGGAGGAGGCGGCCTGCCTGGACCTGCCGCTCTACGACGCGGCCCTGTTCACGCAGCAGGTGGCGCTGTTCGCCGACGTCTACATGCCCGCGGCGACAGGAAAACCGCTGTCCGACACGGCGCGCTCCGACTTCGACGCGGCCTGGGCCGCCGTCGTTCCGGAGGCCTGCGCCGGGCCGCAGTCGCTGCTGCTGCGCGATTACCATGTGGACAACGTGATGCGACTGCCACGGCCCGGCCTGCGGGCGGCGGGGCTGATCGATTACCAGAGCGCCGGGCTCGGCCCCGTCGCCTACGATCTGGTGTCGTTGCTGGAGGACGCCCGCCGCGACTTGCCCGCCGGGCTGGAGAGCGTTCTGCTCGACCGCTACCGCACCGCTTTCCCGGATCGGGACTGGGGCGCCTTCCGCCGCTCCTACGCGGTGCTGGGCGCGATCCGGCACACCCGCATCGTCGCGATCTTCGTGCGTCTGGCGTTGCAGCGCCGACGCGGCTATCTCCTTCACCTGCCGCGCGTCTGGCGGCTTCTGGAAGGCCAGCTCGCCAAGCCCGAACTGGCCCCGGTCGCCGACTGGTTCGCCCGTCATCTGCCGCCGGGTACCCGCGCGGAGCTTGTCGTTCCGGAGCCGGATTGATTATGTCGCCTCTCTCGAAGAAGACCCGCACCAAGACGCCGTCTGTGACCACCGCCCCCGCCAAGGCCATGGTGATGGCCGCCGGGCTGGGCCTGCGGATGCGCCCGCTGACCCTGGAGCGCCCGAAGCCCCTGATCCCGGTGATGGGCAAGCCGATGCTCGACCACGCGCTCGACCGGCTGGAGGAGGCCGACGTGACCGCCGCCGTGGTCAACAGCCACTACAAGGGCGAGATGATCGCCGCCCATCTGGCCGGACGGACCGCCCCGGCCATCACCCTGTCGCCGGAGGACACGCTGCTGGAGACCGGCGGCGGCGTGAAGAAGGCCCTGCCGCTGCTCGGCACCGACCCGGTCTATGTGGTCAACGCCGACATCCTGTGGCTCGACGGCCCCTCCCCCACGCTGGCGCGGCTGGCCCGCCACTGGAACCCGGACGAGATGGACGCGCTCCTGCTGCTGATGGCGACCACCAAGGCGGTGGGCTACGAGGGGCGCGGCGATTACCACATGGACCCGCTGGGCCGGCTGACCCGGCGCGGCGAGATGGAGATCGCCCCCTTCGTCTACGCCGGCGTCCAGATCGTGAAGCCTGGGCTGTTCGGGCAGGACACCCCCGACGGCGCCTTTTCCACCAACCGCGTCTGGGACCGCGCGCAGGAGGCCGGGCGCCTCTTCGGCCTCGCCCATGACGGGTTGTGGTTCCACATCGGCACCCCCGACGCGCTGGCCGAAACGGAGGAGATGCTGTCGATGAGCGACGTGTCGGTGGTCACCACCTGACCGGCATCCGGACGGCCACCCGACGGCCGCTTTGTGAGAATTTTTGTATTCCTTGACGCTTTGTGGTCTCATTGCCCCACATCTAGTATCCTCGCGCGTCTGACGATACAGCTTCCGGGGCAGGCATGAGCGGCAGGGCGGAGCCCAAGGTCTATTCGATTCCCACCGGCGTGTCCTTCGTGGACGAGCTCGCCGCGGGCATCCTGGACCGTGTGGGGAACGACCCGCTGGCGCTGGCCGGAGTGACCGTCCTGCTGCCGACGCGCCGCTCCTGCCGCTCGCTGCGCGAGGCCTTCCTGCGCCGCTCCGGCGGGCAGCCGATGCTGCTGCCGCGGATGAGCCCGCTGGGCGAGCTGGACGCCGCCTCGCTCAGCCTGACCTCGGCGGAGGAGCTGCCCGGCGTGCCGCTGGAGCTGCCGGACGCCGTCAAGCCATTGTCACGCCAGCTTACGCTTGCACGTTTCGTTCTAGCAGCGGAAGGCATGTCCGCCACCACTGCACAAGCAGTTCGTCTTGGCGCAGACTTAGGTCGGCTAATTGATGCCGTTTGGACGGAAAGCATAGACTTTGAACGCTTGGCCGCACTAGTCCCCGAAGATTATGCGGCACACTGGCAGCAAACGCTGAAGTTCCTCCGAATTATTACCGAGCAATGGCCTGGAGTTCTCGGCGCCAGCGCGCTGACCGACCCGGCGCAGCGCCGCAACCTCGTGCTCCAGACGCAAGCCGCGCTCTGGCGGGCGGAGCCGCCGCAGGGGCTGGTGATCGCCGCCGGCTCCACCGGCTCCATCCCGGCGTCGGCCGACCTGCTGGCGGTGGTCGCCGCCCTGCCGCAGGGCGCCGTCGTGCTGCCCGGCCTCGACCTGGAGGCCGACGAGGCGAGCTGGGACGCCATCCGCGCCGACGAGGCGCACCCGCAACACGGCCTCGCCCACCTGCTCGACCGGCTGTCGGTCGGCCGCGCCGCCGTCCGCCGCTGGAACGACGCGGAGGAGCCGCGGGCCGCCCGCGCCCGCCTGCTGGCCGAGGCCATGCGCCCCGCCGCCACCACGGAAAGCTGGCGGGAGCTGGACGGGCTGGACGCCGCGGCCCTGGACGGGCTGACCCGCATCGACGCCCCGACCGCGGAGGAGGAGGCGTCGGTCATCGCCCTGCTGCTCCGCCACGCGCTGGAGACTCCGGGCAAGACGGCGGCGCTGGTCTCCCCCGACCGCAACCTCGCGCGCCGGGTCGCCATGGCGCTGACCCGCTGGGGCATCGCGGTCAACGACTCGGCGGGCCAGCCGCTGGTCCACACCGCGGTCGGCACCTATCTGCGGCTGACCGCCGAACTGGCCGCCAGCCGCGCCCACCCGCTGGCCCTGCTGGCGCTCGCCAAGCACCCGCTGGCCGCCGGCGGCCACGACCCGGCGGAGTTCCGCCGCTCCGCCCGCGCGCTGGAGCGCACCGTGCTGCGCGGCCCCCGCCCGGCGGAGGGTTTCGCCGGGCTGATCGCCGCGCTGAAGGCCGCCGACCGCTTCGACCACCCGGACCAGCAGGCCGCCCTGCTCGGCTGGCTGGAGACGCTGGAAAGGCTCGCCGCCCCCTTCATGGAGGCTTTGTTCAGCGAGGCGCCGCTCGGCGACCTCGTCCGCGCCCACGTCGCCTTCGCGGAGGCGCTGGCCTCGCGCACCGACGCACCAGGGTCGGAGTTCCTGTGGCGGCAGGACGACGGCGAGGAGGCCGCGACCTTCGTCCATGAGCTGCTGGCGGCGGCGGACGGTTTCCCCGCCGTTCCCGGCAAGGACTATCCGGCGCTGCTCGACGCGCTGATGGCGATGCGCCCGGTGCGCCCGCGCTTCGGCCTGCACCCGCGCCTCTACATCCTCGGCCCCATGGAAGCGCGCCTTCAGCATTTCGACCTGCTGGTCCTCGGCGGGCTGAACGAGGGGACTTGGCCGCCCGATCCCGACGCCGACCCCTGGATGTCGCGCCCGATGCGCCGCGACTTCGGCCTGCCCAGCCCGGAGCGCATGGTCGGCCTGTCCGCCCACGACTTCACCCACGCCTGCGGCGCCGAGGAGGTCGTGCTGACCCGCGCGGAGCGGGTGGACGGCACGCCCACCGTGCCGTCGCGCTGGCTGCTGCGGCTGGAGACGGTGCTGCGCGCGCTGGGTCTGGACGGCCGGATCGAGCTGGCCGGGGAGCCCTGGCTGGCCTGGGCGCGCGGTCTGGACGAGCCGGACGCCGTGCGCCCCGTCGCCCCGCCGGAGCCGCGCCCGCCGGTGTCCGCCCGCCCGCGCAAGCTGTCGGTCACCAAGATCGAGAAGTGGATGCGCGACCCCTACGCCATCTACGCCGAGCATGTGCTGCGCCTGCGCAAGCTCGACCCCATCGCCGCCGACCCCGGCGCCGCTGACCGCGGCCAGTTCATCCACGCCGCCCTGGACGCCTTCGTGAAGGCCTATCCCGGCCAACTGCCCGACGACGCGCTGCACCGGCTGCTGGCGATGGGCCGCGAGTCCTTCGGCCCGCTGCTGCACAGCCATCCCGACGTCTGGGCCTTCTGGTGGCCGCGCTTCGAGCGCATCGCCGAGTGGTTCGTCGGGCTGGAGCGCGACCGCCGCCGCACCCTGAAGCCGCTCGCCACCGAGGTATCGGGCGAGCTGACGCTGAGCGGCCCCGCCGGCCCCTTCCTGCTGACCGCCAAGGCCGACCGCATCGATTCGGGCGGCTTGGGCTTGGTCCTGATCGACTACAAGACCGGCACCCCGCCCTCGACCCGCGAGATCGAGCTGGGCTTTGCCCCGCAGCTCCCGCTGGAGGCCGCCATGGCCGAGGCCGGCGGCTTCGCCGGGGTCGCGAAGAACCGGGTGGCGGAACTGGCCTTCTGGCGCCTGTCCGGCGGCGACCCGCCGGGCGAGGAGAAGGCGGTGAAGGGCGACCCGGCGACTCTGGCCGCCGAGGCCCGCGCCGGTCTGGAGGAGCTGATCCGCCATTTCGACGACCCCGCCACCCCCTACCGCTCCTGCCCCCGCCCGGCCATGGCCCCGCGCTACACCGACTACGCCCACCTCGCGCGGGTGCAGGAGTGGTCGGCGGGTGGCGATGGGGGTGAGGGGTGATGCGCCGCGGCCCCCTCCCCAACCCTCCCCCGCCTGCGGCGAGGGAGGGGATTTTGCGCGAAGCGGCGGCAGTCCCCTCTCCCGCAAAGCGGGGGAGGGTTAGGGAGGGGGCACCCGCAACCCCCACCGCCCCACACCCCACGACCCGCCCATGACCGTCCTCGACTTCCCCGTCCGCGACCTGCCGCTGGACCCCAACGTCGCGCAGCGGCTCGCCTCCGATCCGCTGTCGTCGGTGTGGGTGGGCGCCTCCGCCGGGTCCGGCAAGACGAAGGTGCTGACCGACCGCGTGCTGCGGCTGATGCTGTCCGGCACCGCGCCGGCGCGCATCCTCTGCCTGACCTTCACCAAGGCGGCGGCGGCGGAGATGTCCATCCGCATCAACCGCACGCTGGGCATCTGGGCGACCCTGCCCGACGAGGGGCTGGAGGACCGGCTCGCCGACCTCTGCGGCGAGCGGCCGAGCGCGGAGACCCGCACCATCGCCCGCCGGCTGTTCGCCCAGGTGGTGGATTGCCCGGGCGGCATGAAGATTCAGACGATCCACGCCTTCTGCCAGTCGCTGCTGCGCCGCTTCCCGCTGGAGGCCGGACTCGCCCCGCATTTCGAGGTGATGGACGAGCGGACATCCGCCGGTCTGCTGACCGAGGCGCGGGACGAGGTGCTGCACGCCGGCCGCGCCGCCCCGGACAGCCCGCTCGGCAAGGCGATGGCCCGCCTGACCGCCGAGCTGAACGCCGAGGAGTTCGCCGACATCCTGGCCGAGCTGGCCAGCGAGCGCGGGCGAATCCAGCGCCTGTTCGAGAGCTTTCACGGGTTGGACGGCGCGGCGGACGCGGTTCACGAGGCGCTGGGCGTGCCGCCCGGCATCACCGAGGCGGCGATCCTGCGCGAGGCCTGCGCCGACCACGCCTTCGACGTTCCGGGGCTGCGCGACGCCTGCCGGGCGCTGTCCACCGGCAGCAAGACCGACGAGGAGCGCGGAGTCGGCATCCAGAGCTGGCTGGACGCCGCAGAAAACCGCGTGCGCGCCTTCCAGATCTACGTCCGCCATTTCCTGACCGCGGAGGGCGGCGCGCGCAAGACGCTGATCACCAAGAAGCCGGCAACCTCCTTCCCCGCCGCCCTGACGGCTCTGGAGCGTGAGGCGGAACGGCTCGTTTCGCTGATGAAACGGGTTCGCTCGGCCGGGGTCGCCGCCTCCACCACCGCCCTGCTGACCCTGGCCGAGTCGCTTCTGAGCGCCTATGAGGCGAAGAAGAAGGCCAAGGCGCTGCTCGACTACGACGACCTGATCCTGTCGGCCAACGCCCTGCTGCGCGGCAAGGACGGTGTCCCCGCCGTGCCCTGGGTGCTGTTCAAGCTGGACGGCGGGCTGGACCACATCCTGATCGACGAGGCGCAGGACACCAACCCGGAGCAGTGGCAGGTCGTCGGCTCCATCGCCGAGGAATTCTTCGCCGGCCTCAGCGCCCGCGACGGGGGCGAAACGACCCGCACCGTCTTCGCGGTGGGCGACGAGAAGCAGTCGATCTTCAGCTTCCAGCGCGCCGACCCTGCCGAATTCGCCCGCATGCGCCGCCATTTCCAGACCCGCGCCAAGGCCGCCGAGCGCGACTGGCACGCGGTGGCGCTGGACATCTCCTTCCGCTCCACCGCCACCGTGCTGCAAACCGTGGACGCGGTGTTCGGGCTGGACGGCGCCAAGGATGGTGTCGCGTCCGAAACGAGCCCGGTGATCCGCCACCGCGCCTTCCGCCGCGGCCATGCCGGTCTGGTCGAGCTGTGGCCCCCGGTGAAGCCGGCGGAAGCCGCCGACCCGCCCGCCTGGGCGCCGCCGGTGGAGCGCGAGGCCGCCGATTCGCCGTCGGCCCGGCTGGCCGCGGTCATCGCCGACACCATCCGCGACTGGACCCAGCGCGGCGAGTCGCTCGAGTCGCGCGGCCGGCCGATCCAGCCCGGCGACGTCATGGTGCTGGTCCGCCGCCGCACCGCCTTCGTGACGGAGCTGGTGCGCGCGCTGAAGGACCGCGCCGTTCCGGTGGCCGGCGTCGACCGCATGGTGCTGACCGAGCAGCTGGCGGTCATGGACCTGATGGCGCTGTGCGAGTTCCTGCTGCTGCCGGAAGACGACCTGACTCTGGCCACCGTCCTCAAGGGGCCGCTGATCGGGCTAAGCGAGGACCAGCTGTTCGACCTCGCCCACGGGCGGCGCGGCACGCTGTGGCGGGCGCTGGTGGCGAAAGCGGAGGACGATCCCACCTACCGCCCGGCCCGCCGCTATCTGGGCGCGCAGTTGGCCCGCACCGATTTCCTGGCGCCCTACGAGCTGTTCGCCGGGCTGCTGGCCGCCCCCTGCCCGGCCGATCCGGACGGGTCGGGCCGCCGCGCCCTCCTGAAGCGGCTCGGCCCCGACGCGCAGGACCCGCTGGACGAATTCCTGGCCGTATGCCTCGCCTTCGAGAAGACCGAGCCGCCGTCGCTGCAGAATTTCCTGGCCTGGCTGGCGGCCAGCGAGGCGGAGATCAAGCGCGAGCTGGAGCAGGGCGGCGGACGCGTACGCATCATGACGGTGCACGGGTCGAAGGGGCTTCAGGCGCCCATCGTCTTCCTGCCCGACACGCTGGGCACGCCGACCCAGAGTCCGCCGATCCTCTGGCCCGACGAGGGCTGCGCCGTGCCGCTCTTCGCCGCCCGCCGCTCGCAGGAGGACGCGCTGTGCGCCGAGGCGCGCGCCCGCGCCAACCGCCGCCGCGACCAGGAGTACAGGCGCCTGCTGTACGTCGCCCTGACCCGCGCGGAGGACCGGCTGTACGTCTGCGGCTTCCAGGGCAGGAAGGAGCCGTCGGAGGCTTGCTGGTACAAGCTGGTCGAGGCCGCGATGGGCGAGATCGGCGTGCCGCACCCCTTTGACTTCTCCACCCTCTGCCCGGACGGCTGGAGCGGCGAGGGATGGCGGCTGGCCGACCCGCAGACCGCCGTTCCCAAGCCGGACGGAGCCGGGGCCGGCCGCGTGCTGGCGGCGCAGGAGGCCCCGCCCTGGCTGACCGCCGCCGCGCCGGAGGAGCCGGAGCCGTCGCGTCCCCTCACCCCCTCCCGCCCCGACGGCGACGAGCCGGCGATGCGCTCCCCGCTGGGCGAGGATGACGGGGCGCGCTTCAAGCGCGGCCTGCTGATCCACCGGCTGATGCAGACCCTGCCCGACCTGCCGCCCGACGCGCGGGAGGCCGCCGCCCGCCGCTACCTCGCCCGCCCCGGGCATGAGCTGACGGCCGAGCGCCAGGATGAAATCGCATCCGAAACGATGCGCGTCCTGACCGACCCGCGCTTTGCCCGGCTGTTCGGCCCCAATTCCCGCGCCGAGGTGGAGGTGGTCGGTCTGGTGACCGGGCGCGCCCTGTCGGGCCGGGTCGACCGGTTGGTGATCGAGGACGACGCGGTGTGGATCGTCGACTACAAGACCAACCGCCCGCCACCCGTCCGCGCGGAGGACGTGCCGCCCGTCTACGTCCGCCAGATGGAGGCCTACCGTGCGGCGCTGCGCGCCATCTACCCGGACAAGGCGGTGCGCTGCGTCCTGCTGTGGACCGACACCCCCGCTTTGATGGAGTTGCCGCCCTGATGGAACTTCCGGAGTGAGGCGCGCGCGATAGTCCGCCTTTGGAACTTTTCACCCCCGGCCGCGTTGCACGGGGCGGCGGATTGGGTTGACGAGACCGCATTCGCGCCCCGGCTTGACCAATGAGGGGGCTCGGTCATACATTTTGGCAAATTCCACCGATGAGGGATGGGTCCGCCGCCGGTGGAAAATCGGCGCGGCGGTGCCCCTGAACCCAGGCATAGAGGTCACATGAGCGATCCCATCAAGGTCACCGACGACAGCTTCGAGCAGGACGTGCTGAAGGCCGACGGTCCGGTCCTGGTCGATTTCTGGGCGGAGTGGTGCGGCCCCTGCAAGATGATTGCTCCCGCGCTCGACGACCTCGCCAAGGAGTATGGCGGCAAGGTCACCGTCGCCAAGCTGAACATCGACGACAACCCCGGCACCCCGACCAAATACGGCGTGCGCGGCATCCCGACGCTGATGCTGTTCAAGAACGGCAACGTCGCCGCCACCAAGATCGGCGCCCTGCCGAAGACCGCCCTGTTCACGTGGGTCGACGAGGCTCTCTGAGCCAAGCGGTCCCCGGACGATCGAAAAGCCCCGCCCTTCCGGCGGGGCTTTTTGTTTGCGCGGCCTTGCGGCCTGTCGGAGACTGCGCGGGCCATGGCCTACCGACTGCCGCCCCTCAACACCCTGCGCCTGTTCGAGGCCGCCGGCCGCCACCAGAGCTTCAAGGCGGCGGCGGAAGAGCTGCACCTGACCCCCAGCGCGGTCAGCCACGGCATCCAGACGCTGGAGGACTGGCTGGGGGTGGAGCTGTTCCTGCGCGGCAACCGCAGCCTGTCGCTGACCCCCGCCGGCCACGCCTACCTGCCCCGCGTGCGCGACGCGCTGCAGTCGCTGGCGCTGGCGACGGAAAGCGTGCCCGGCCGGGCCCCCAGCGGGCGGCTGTCGGTCAGCGCCGCCCCGACCTTCGCCCTGCGCTGGCTGATCCCCCGCCTGCCCGCCTTCCAGGAGCGTCACCCGGCGATCACGGTGGCGCTGGACACCGCCCACCGGGTGGTCGAGTTCCCCCGCGACGGCATCGACGCCGGCATCCGGCTGGGCCGGGGCGACTGGCCCGGTCTGGCCGCGCTGAAGCTGATGGAGGAGGACCTCGTCCCGGTGGCCGCCCCCGCCCTGGCGACGCGCATCGCCGGTCCCGCCGACCTCGCCACCGTCCCGCTGCTCCACGTCGCCGACGTGTCGGAGGACTGGACCGCCTGGGCCGAAGCCGCGGGCCTGCCGCCGTCGGCGCTGGACGACGGGCTGAAGCGCGGGTTGCGGCTGGACGCCATCCACATGGCGGTGGACGCTGCGGTGCGCGGGCTGGGCGTCATCATCGGGCGGCGTCCGACCGTCGACCCGGAGCTGGCGTCCGGCCAGCTGGTCGAGGTGATGGGGCCGCGCCTGCGCGCGAAAAGCGCCTATTGGCTTGTCACCGCCCAGGACAGCCTGCGCCGCCCGGAGGTCGCCGCCTTCCGTGCCTGGATGCGGGCGGAGTTCGCCCAGGGGCGGTGATTTGGCGGTGATCCGCTTCGGATGAAACCCGCTCACCCGACGATGAAAAGGTCCCGTTTGCCGAAGCGGCGGGGACAGCCGGATGCTGGTGCCTTCCTCGCACCCGCCGGAGGCCACCATGACCCTGCACGCCCTCCCCCGCACCGCCCCATCGCCGGCCCGCCGTCTCCATGCCCTGCTGGCCTGGATCGCCCGCATCCGGGAGGAGCGCCGCCAGCGCGACGCCCTGCTCTCCCTGTCCGACCGGGAGTTGCGGGACATCGGCATCACCCGCTACGACGCCGTCACCGAGGCGCAGAAACCGCTCTGGCGCTGAGCCTCAACCGACCAGACGCCGCACCGTCCGCTCCACCGACCCGACGTAGGAGCCGCCGAACAGCCGGACATGCACCAGCAGCGGGTAGAGGTTGTAGAGATCCCGCCGCAGTTCGAAGAAGCCCGCACGCAAGGGCCTGATCTCCCCGTAGCGGCGGAAGAAGGCATCGCCGAAGGTGCCGAACAGGGTGCTGAAGGCCAGCTCGATCTCCGCGTCGGCGTGGTGCAGCGCCGGGTCGATGAAAGCCGCCACCCGCCCGCCGCGAGCCAGCACATTTCCGCCCCACAGGTCGCCATGAATCAGCGAGGGCGGCCCCGGCTCCCCGATCAGCTCCGGCAGACGGGCGGCCAGCCGCTCCAGCCCGGCCATAAACCCGGCGTCGATGCGCCCCTCCTCCAGCGCCTTGCGGCCCATGTGCAGGAGGCGGTGGTCGCGGAAGAAGGCGATCCAGTCCGCCGTCTCGCCGTTCGGCTGGGGCAGCGGCCCGATCAGCGTGTCGCGCGGGAAACCGTAGCGGTCCGCCGTGATGCCGTGCAGGGCGGCGACCAGCTCCGCCGCGTGCTCCTCCACCGCTGGGGTGATGCCGCCGCTGGTCTCGATGCGGTCCATCACCAGGAGCCCGTCGTCGGCGTGATGCACCGCCGGCACCGGCAGGGCGGAGCGTTCGGCCAAATGGCGCAGCATGAAGCCCTCCGGCTCCAGCCCCGTCCCGCTTCCGGAGGCGACCTTCGCCACCAGCCGCCGGCCGTCCGCCAGGGTCACGGCCCACAGCGCCGCGTTGTGCCCGTCGGCCAGCCGATCGAGCGACCGGACCGGACTGCCCAGCGCCTGTTCCAGAGCCTCCCGCAGGTCCGGCGCGCTGCTCACAGCCGGTCCCGCCGGATCGCCTCCAGCAGCCCCGCTGCCCCAGCCTCGCAGAGGTCCAGCACCTCGGTGAAATGCAGCCCCTCGCCGTAATAGGGGTCGGGCACCTCGCGCGTCGGCGCGCCGGGGGCGTAGTCGAGGAACAGGGCGACCGTCGCCCGGCTGTCCGTCGGGGCCATGCGCCGCAACTGCGCCAGATGCCCGCCGTCCATCGCCAGGATGTAATCGAAGTCGGCGAAGTCCGCCGCGGTCACCTTGCGGGCGCGCAGATCCGACAGGTCCACCCCGCGGGCCTTGGCGGCGCGCTGGCTGCGCGGGTCGGGCGCCTCCCCCACATGATAGCTGTGGGTGCCCGCCGAATCGGTGCCGATGCGGCTCTCCAAACCGGCTTGCCGAACCCGGTCGCGGAACACACCTTCCGCGGTGGGCGACCGGCAGATGTTGCCCGTGCACACGAACAGGACCTTGACCATCCCGGTCTCCTCCTTTCTGTTTCCCGCATCCGAGATCTAGCAGCCGTTCCCCGAACCCGCCAGGGCGCCATGACCAACGCCATTATGAGCATCGCCAATCATCTGAAACCGACCGACTCCATCGTCATCCTGACCGGGGCCGGCATTTCCAAGGAATCCGGCCTGGACACCTTCCGCTGCGCCGACGGCATCTGGGCCAAGGTCGATCTGGAGGACGTCGCCACCCCGGAGGGCTTCGCCCGCGACCCGGTGTTGGTCCACCGCTTCTACAACGACCGGCGGCGCGGCCTGCGCGACCCCGCGGTGCAGCCGAACGCCGCCCATCGGGCATTGGCCGAGCTGGAGCGGCGCTGGAAAGGCGACCTGCTGCTGGTCACCCAGAACATCGACGACCTGCACGAGCGCGGCGGGTCGCACAGGCTGATCCACATGCATGGGGAGCTGAACGCGGTCTTCTGCCGCCACTGCCACAACAAGGTGGAACACTGGATCACCGACCTGTCGGTGGAGGACGTCTGCCCGTCCTGCGCCCGCAAGGGCGGCATGCGCCCCGACGTGGTGTGGTTCGGCGAGATGCCCTACCAGATGGAGCGGATCTACCGCACGCTGGGCGCCTGCGACCTGTTCGTCTCCATCGGCACCTCCGGCAACGTCTACCCCGCCGCCGGCTTCGTGGCCGAGGCGCGCAACGCCGGCGCCCTGACCCTGGAACTGAACCTGGAACCGTCGGCGGGCGCCAGCCTGTTCGCGGACTCCGTCAACGGCCCGGCGACCGCGCTGGTCCCGGCCTTCGTGACCGCGCTGCTGGACCTGTGACCGACGATCTCGAGAGCCTGTTCGAACAGGCCCGCGCCTGCCGGCTGTGCGAGGGGGTGCTGCCGCACGGCTGCCGCCCGGTGCTACGCGGCAGCCCGTCCGCCCGCCTGCTGATCGTCGGGCAGGCGCCGGGCGCGCGGGTGCACGCCACCGGCATTCCCTGGAACGACCCGTCCGGCGACCGGCTGCGCCAGTGGCTGGCCATGGATCGCGCGGCCTTTTACGACGAGAGCCGGATCGCCATCGTCCCCATGGGGCTCTGCTACCCCGGCACGGCGCCGAAGGGCGGCGATTACCCGCCGCGTCCGGAATGCGCGCCGCTCTGGCACCCGCCGCTGCGCACCGCCCTGACCGGGGTGCGGCTGACCCTGCTGATCGGCGGTTACGCCCAGGCTTACTATCTGGGAAACCGCCGCCAACGGACGATGACCGACACGGTTGCGGCGTGGCGGGATTACCTGCCGGAGTTCCTGCCCCTGCCCCACCCGAGCTGGCGCAACACCGCCTGGCTGAAGAAGAACCCGTGGTTCGACGCGGAGCTGGTCCCGGCGTTGCGCCGCCGTGTGGACGAGGCCCTGGACGGGTAGCTCACCCCTCCATGGCCTCGATGCGCTCCATGTCCTCGTCCGACAGGCCGAAGTGGTGGCCGATCTCGTGGATCAGGACGTGGCGGACGATGGCGAACAGGTCCTCGCCGGTCTCGCACCAATAGTCCAGGATCGGGCGTCGGTAGAGGAAGATCATGTCCGGCCCGCTGCGCAGGTCGGCGACGCTCTGGCGCGTCATATCGACGCCCCGGTAGAGGCCGAGCAGGTCGAAAGGGCTTTCCAGCTCCATCTCGCGCTCGGTCTCCTCGTCGGGGAAATCCTCGACATGGATCGACAAATTGGCGATCGGGGCCAGGAGTTCCCGCGGAATCGTCTCCAGCGCGTCCTCGGCCATCCGCTCGAGGTCGGGGGTGGAGGGGGGAACGGTGTGGGTGTGTGCCGGTTTGCGCATCATACCGGTGAAGGTAGCGTTGCTTGCCGCCCAGGCCAAGCGGCGCTAAACCGGAAGGCGGACCGGAACACCGATTTGATCCACGATCGATCCGTGTCCGTTACGCCTTGCACAGACCAACCAAACAGGCCAACCAACAACGGGGGAAGGAATGTCGGACAAGCTGGTGGGCGCCAAGCGGCAGACCGCGCTGAAGGAACTGCACGGCTGGGCGGAGGTTCTGGAGCGCGACGCGATCCGCAAGACCTACCATTTCCCCGACTTCCCCGCCGCCTGGGGCTTCATGAGCCAAGTCGCCCTGCTGGCGGAGCGGACGAACCACCATCCGGAATGGTTCAACGACATGGGCCGGGTGGAGATCATCCTGTGCACCCGCAGCGCCGACGGCCTGACCCAGGCCGACGTCGATTTCGCCCACCGCGTGGACCAGATCGCCCCGAACCGCGACCGCTGAAGGCGTTGGAGAATCCCCTCTCCCGTCCCGGGAGAGGGAGGGACCCGCCGCAAAGCGGCGGGAGGGTGAGGGTATCGCCAAGGATCAGCGTCTTGATCCTCGCACGACCCTCACCCGCCCGCTGCGCGGGCCCCCTCTCCCGGGGCGGGAGAGGGGTTGGGGCGCTCAGGCCGGTTCCAGAACCACCTTCACATCCGCCGGGCGCCCGAAGAAAGGGGCGGTGGTGACCAGCAGCGGGCAGCCGGCGGCGGCGTAGGCCGCCGCGTTGTCCTCCGTCACGCCGCCCGCCGCGGCGACGACCGGTGGGCGCGGCAGGCCGCGCGTCGCCTCGACCACGGCGCGGGCCTCTTCCGGCGTGCGCTTCTCCAGTTGCAGCACGTCGGCCCCGGCCCGGGCGAAGGCGATGGCGTCCGCCACCGTGTCGACCTCCACCACAATCTTCTTTTCCGGCGCCCGGCGGCGCAGGTCGGCGATCCACGCCTCGGGGGGACCGGACAGGAAGGCGCGGTGTTCGGCGAAGACCAGGATCGTTTCCGACAGGCCCAGCCGGTGCATCACCGCCCCGCCGGCCAGCACCGCCTTGACCGACAGGTCCTTGGCGCCGGGAAAGTTCTTGCGGGTGCAGGCGACGGTGACTCCGGGCGCGGCCTCGACGATGCGGCGGGCTCGGGAGGCGATGCCGGAGGCGTATTCGACCAGCGTCTGCGCCACCTTCCAGCCGCGGTGCAGGGCGCCCGCCGGGCCGTGCCCCTCCAGGAAGAGCGCTCCGGCCTCCACCGCCATGCCGCTGGGCCGGACGGACGTCACCGCGCCGCCGGCCTTCCCGATCAGGCGGGCGGCTTCCTCCGTCCCGGCCAGCACCATGGCGCCGCGCGCCATGAAACGGATGCGCGCCGGGGCGGCGGCGATGCCCAGCGAGTCGGTGGTCAGGTCACCGTAGGGAACGTCCTGGGCGAGGAGCGCGTCGAGCGCGGCATCGGACAGGACGATCATCGGCGGTTTCCTTCTTTTTGTTAAAGCCACCCGCGGCGGCGGAAGTACCAGAGCGGCACCACGGCCGAAAGAACCATCAGCAGGATCGCCATGGGATAGCCGAAGTCCCAATCCAATTCGGGCATGTAATGGAAGTTCATGCCGTAGGCCGAGGCGATCAGCGTCGGCGGCATCAGCGCGACCGACACGACCGAGAAGATCTTGATGATCGCGTTCTGCTCGATGTTGATCAGGCCGAGCGTGGCGTCGAGCAGGAAATTCGCCTCATGCGCCAGGAAGCCGGCGTGCTCGTTCAGGGAGCGCAGGTCGCGCGACAGCGTCTTCAGCGCGGCCTTCTGCTCCTTGGTCAGCCGTCCGGCGGCGACGGAGGAGAGGAAGGCGACCAGCCGGTCCAGCCCGGCGAGGCTGTCGCGCACCTTGTGCGTCAGGTCGCCGGCCCGCCCGATGCCGCGCAGCACGTCCTGCAGCTCGTCCGGCTTCTTGGCGGCGCGCCCGCCGCCACCGGCCCCACCCCCGCCGAACCCGCCGTTGTTCAGTGAGTCGGTGAAGATGCGCGCGGAGAGCCCGTCGATGCGGGCGCCGATCAGCTCCAGCACGTCGGCCACCCGGTCGATCACCGCGTCCAGGATGCCCAGAAGCGCGTCCTCCGCGCTGGCCAGAAGCTCCGGCTGGCGGCTGGTCCGCGCGGCGAAGGTGGCGACGGAGCGCGGCTCGGTGAAGCGCACCGTGATCATGTGCCGGGGGGTCAGGACGAAGGTGACCTCGCCCTGCTCCGGCATCGGCGAATCGGCCCGCGCGATCACCGAGGAGGTGAGGTAGACGGCCTCCCCCTCGGTGTAGAGCTGGCTCGACGCCTCGATTTCCTTCATTTCCTCGCGCGTCGGCAGGTCGCAGCCGGTGACGGCGCCGACATGCGCGCGCTCCGCCTCGTCGGGGCGGAGAAGGTCGATCCACACCGTGTTGGGCGGCAGCGGCTCGCCGAGGGCGAGCGGCTGCTCGACCACGCGGCCGCCCACCCGGGCGTGGACCGTGATCATGCAAGGGCCTCGGCCGGGACCGGCGCGCCGGCGGCGCGGCAGGCGGCGGCCAGCGTGTTCAGCATCAGGCAGGCGATGGTCATCGGCCCGACGCCGCCCGGCACCGGGGTGATGGCGCCGGCGACCTTGACCGCCTCGTCGTAGGCGACGTCGCCGACCAGCTTGGTCTTGCCCGGCTCGGTCGGGTGCGGGATGCGATTGATGCCGACGTCGATGACCACGGCGCCCGGCTTGATCCAGTCGCCGCGCACCATCTCCGGACGGCCCACCGCAGCGACCAGGATGTCGGCGCGGCGGCATTCGCCGGGCAGGTCCTGGGTGCGGGAATGGGCGACGGTGACGGTGCAGTCCTGCTGGAGCAGAAGCTGCGCCATCGGCTTGCCGACGATGTTGGAGCGGCCCAGCACCAGCGCGCGCTTGCCCTTCAGGTCGTTGCCCAGCGTGTCGCGGAGCAGCAGCAGGCTGCCCAGCGGGGTGCAGGGCACGATGGCGCCGGCGCCGCCGGTCGCCAGCAGGCCGGCGTTGACGACGTGGAAGCCGTCGGCGTCCTTTTCCGGGACGATGCGGGCCAGCACGCGGGCCGTGTCGATGTGCTTGGGCAGGGGAAGCTGGACCAGGATGCCGTGCACCGCCGGATCGGCGTTCAGCCGGTCGATCAGGGCCAGCAGCTTCGCCTCGCCGAGGTCGGCCGGCATGTGGTGGTCGAAGCTGTTCATGCCGAGGTCGGCCAGGGCCTTTTCCTTGGACCGGACATAGACCTGGCTTGCCGGGTCCTCACCCACCAGCACGACGGCGAGGCCGGGGGTGACGCCGTGGCTGGCCTTGAGAGCGGCCACACCCTCCGCCACGCGGGCGCGCAGCCCCGCGGCGAACGCCTTGCCGTCGATGATCCTCGCCTCAGCCATCGCTGTTCCCGCCATCGCTCTTTCCCGTGTCAGGCTTCGCTGTTTCCACCAGCGCCGTCAGCCGGCGCATCAGATCGGCCGGATCGCCGGCCACATGGACAATCTTGTTCCGGTCGGTGGCGCCGGCCACCACCGTCAGGCTGGTCTTGGGCAGTTTCCACGCCTTCGCCAGCAGTTTCACCACCGCTTCGTTCGCCTTGCCGTTCTCCGGCACGGCGGTGACAGTCACCTTCAGGGCCGTTCCTCCCGACGCCGTGGCGGCCAGCCCGGCGATGGCGTTGCGCGACGCCTTGGGCGTCACCCGCAGCGCCAGCCGGACGCCGTCCGCCACAGCTTCAAAGGGAGCGGCCCCGAACGGTCCCGTCATCAGAAGCGCGGCCAGTATTCCGCCATCAGGTTGCGGATGAAGAAGATCAGCAGGATCAGCGCGATCGGCGACAGGTCCAAGCCGCCCATGTTCGGCAGGACGCGGCGGATCGGGCGCAGCACTGGTTCCGTGATGCGATAGAGGAAGTCGCCGATGACATAGACCGCGCGGTTGCGGGTGTTGACGACGTTGAAGGCCACCAACCAGCTCAGCACCGCCGAAGCGATGAGCAGCCACACATAGAGGCTGAGAACGGTGTCGATCAGCAGGTAGAGCGCAATCATGCCCGGCCCGTCCCTTTATTGTCCGATTTTGCGGGGCACCCTAAGCACAAGCGGCGAGTGCTGTCCAGTGCCGCGCGGCCGGGCGCCGACATCCCCTTGGCCAGCCTCTTCCGCGAACCGCCGATGCCCGCGTTTGGGCGCGTTCAGAGGGCTTGACAGGCACCCTTCGCATCACCATTATCCGCCGCACGCCGGTGACGGTGTGTGGGGCCGTAGCTCAGCTGGGAGAGCGACGCGTTCGCAATGCGTAGGTCGGGAGTTCGATCCTCCTCGGCTCCACCAATTCCTCCAAGTCAGTGATGCGACACTGGATATTCGCCCGGAAGCGGCGCAAATCCCAGCGGTGTGACACCACCCTGTCGCTCACGGCATCCACCGAATCGCTTCCATTCCCTTTAAAATCCGCCGTTTCAACCCGCCCAGGGTGTCGCACGTCCCGGTCGCCTGAGCGGCCCCCCACAGGGCTGTCCGCAACGAGCCGTCCGCACAACACCCGCGTCCCAGGCCGATCTCCAGGCGGTTTCGGGCCGAAGGGGGCTCAGCAAGGTGCTTTCCGGACATGAAAAAGCCCGCCAAGCCGGTGGCTTAGCGGGCTGATTTGGTTGCGGGGGCAGGATTTGAACCTGCGACCTTCAGGTTATGAGCCTGACGAGCTACCGGGCTGCTCCACCCCGCGGGTGTTCCTGGGTCAAGGACCGTGTGCGACGATTGTCAAGCGTGTGTGAAACCGTGTCCGTCCGTGTCCGTTTTGGTTTGGCGTGTGCCGTGGTGACCTGGCGGCGACCTACTCTCCCACGTCTTAAGACGCAGTACCATCGGCGCTGAGGCGTTTCACGGCCGAGTTCGGAATGGGATCGGGTGTTGGGAGCCTCGCCATGACCACCAGGTCACCAAGGCACACGCGAACCATCCGGACCGGACGGGCGGGTTTCGTTAAGTGAGGACGTCTGCGTTCTTGTTCTTGCGGTGTTGGCTCGTGCGTCCAGGGCTTGCCGCTGCGCGCGGGCCGCCTGCTGGGAAGGATCAAGCCGATCGAGCGATTAGTAAGGCTCAGCTTCAGGCGTTGCCGCCCGTCCACATGCCTCCTATCGACGTGATGGTCTGTCACGGCTCTCAAGGGAGTTCTG
>NZ_VITH01000001.1 GCF_007827815.1 Azospirillum brasilense | reverse complement strand
GCTGCTGTCGGACGAGCACTTCTCGGTGGATGGGACGCTGATCGAAGCCTGGGCCAGCGTGAAGAGCTTCCGGCCCAAGGATGGCAGCGGCGAGCCGCCGGGGCCGGGGCGCAACGGCGAGCGCGACTTCCATGGCGAGAAGCGGTCCAACGAGACCCATGCCTCGACCAGCGATCCCGAGGCGCGGCTGTACCGCAAGGGCAACGGGCAGCCGGCGAAGCTGGCCTTCATGGGCCACGCCCTGATGGAGAACCGGAACGCCCTGGTGGTGGATGTCCGGCTGACGGCAGCCACCGGCTTGGCCGAACGCGAGGCGGCGGTTTCCATGGTCGAGGCCATCCCCGGCCGCCACCGCATCACCGTGGGCGCCGACAAGGCTTACGACACCAGGGATTTCGTGGCGAACATGCGCGAGTTGGGCGCCGCTGCGCACGTCGCGCAGAACACGAGCAAGCGCCGCTCGGCGATCGACGGCCGGACCACCCGCCACAGTGGCTATGCCGTGTCCTTGCGCATCCGCAAACGGATTGAGGAGCTGTTCGGCTGGATCAAGGGAACTGGCTTGCGCAAAACGCGTCATCGCGGCACGGCCCGCGTCGGTTGGATGTTCACCCTGACCGCTACCGCCTACAACCTGATCCGCCTGCCCAAGCTGCTGGCGGCATAATCACGCCCGAAATCCGCCTCAACGGCGGCTCTGGGCATCTCGGAGCGCGAAAAGGCGCTCCATTCTGGCAAAAACGGGCGTCGGAAACGCTATTTTCAAGCCTCAGCGGAGGCAAAAAGCCGGAATATGTTCGTTTTTCCGCGTCCTGCTAGGGCCTCGGCCGCTCTTGCGCCGGAAATGTGCCGAGGGCTGTCCGGGGCGACATAGAAGACCGATCTGCGTTTGACGATTCCATGGTTCCAGTGGTCCGCAAAATACTGCCTTGCCGCGGAATACAGGAAACTGAACGACTCTTCGTCGAACACCGCCCGCAGGCGGGGAAGAACATGCCCGAATTCCGCCTGCAGCCCGACTTGGCCGTCCATGTTGCGGCCGTTCCGGTCAAGCCAAGCATATAAGCTTTTCGGCCAGTCAACGAACAGGCGCGCCGCCGATTCAGCCGTCGCGACGTCGTTCGCCAGTCCACCCTTGGTCATCACCGAGGAGCGCCAGTGTGGTGACCGGTGATCGGATCCGAAAAACGTCACGAAGAGCACCACCATGGCAAGCGTGTGGAGGCGACTGGCCGGCGTCACATTCGGTCCCGGGATGGACGCGAGCGCACGCTCGAGCAGGGCCGTGACGTCGAGAGCGGCGGCGGATGCCGGAACGACTGGCGCTTCGGTCCAGGGACGGCCGCAGCGACACCGGGCAAGCCCCGGGCGGATCCACGTCAGCCGGGCTCCGCAATGTGGGCAGGTGTCCACCAGCAGGCAGCGGTGCTTGGTGCATGCGACGCAGACCTTCAGGTCCCACAACTGGCGGGCGATCCCGTCTTCCTCGACGCAGCCGGCGCAGGCGCGTGGATGAACCAAATCGAGCGCGGTCGCCGGCAGTGCTTGGGTGCCGAACAGCACCCGGTTGGTGCGACCTGGAACGGGCCAGCAGGCCATGGCTTCGAGCAGGCCGACGTTGGCGCCGGAGAGACTGGACAGATGGTGGAGGTCGCACCGTTGCCAAGCGAACGTGGAGGACAAGCCGGCCGCGTTCAGCAGCCATCGCATGTCTGGATGGCCGTTGGCCTGCGCCAGACGCAGCACATAGCCTTTCAGGCTTTCACCCGGCATGGGAGAGCCACGCACGGCGAGGCGTGGTGCGCTGTCGGCGACTGGCATTCAACGCTTCGTGAGATGGCGGTTGACCTCGTCCTTGCGCAGGCGGCGATTTTTCGCGCTCCGCCGCGCTGGAGGATCGGGGCGTCGGAGCGAGTCGTCGTCGATGGGAGGCGGCATCTGCCCCGCGTAGCTCGCGGCGAATGGGTTCACCATCATGTGCAGCTCTTTGCGGAACGCCCGCTCAAAAGCTTCCTCTAGAAGCTCGAGATTGATGCACCGAGATCGTGCTGCGTCCTGTTCGATGATCCTCACACACATTTTCATCAATTTCTTCAGCCCGCCCATTGCGCCTCGGCTGGCATAGAAAAAGCGTACAGCGATCCGGTCTTCCGTTACGTCGACGTCGAAGGGAAGCGGCGACATTTTCCGGATGGCAAGCAAGGTTCCGATAAAGCGGCTCTGGTCCTCCACGTTGTCGTCACCGTCCTTGGTTCGCCATTGGTAAGGACACATGCGCAGTTCGGCGTCACAGCGACGCTCGTGTTGCCCATCCTGCTCGAACAGATAGCTGAGGCGTCCAAGTCCGAGGAAGATGAGACTCACGTTGTTTTCGTCATGCCGTGACTTGAACCAGTCCGCAAGCTCTTCGGTCACCACCACACCGTTGCGGTCGACCGCGCGCTGCGCATCATCGATGAGGATGCCAACCGTGCCACAGCCGGCGATCAGCTTGTCGACTCTCTTGCCGAAGGTGTACTTGTCGCCCCGCCACCAGGCTGGGTCGCCGAAGGTCCGCAGCATTTCCATGCCAACCGATTTGACGGTGGGTTGTGGCGGCATGACGAACTGGAGCAGCGGGATATGGTCGGCCACCAGGATCGGATGCGGTGGCTCATCGATGGAGCGTCCATCAGGGGTGACGCGGTATTCCTGCGCCAGCTTCTTGCGCAACGTCGTTTTGCCAACACCGGGAGGCCCGCTCACCTGCATGCAGGGTGCTTCATCGTCGCTGCCCTGCAAGCTCAGGACGAACCGGATCTCCTCCATGATGCGCACAAACCGCGGGTGTGGCACGAAGATGCTGGCCATCTGTCGGTATAGGAAATGCCGATCCCCACCGACATCGTCTGGAACGGTCATGGTTTCCCCTCCAATTGGGGGGGCCGGCTTCCCCCGAGCGAGAGGTCGGCATCGTAGAGCGGGATCTCGCGCTGGATCCGCTTCGGCCGGGCCGGCGTGACCGGTGGAGAGGGCGTCCCAACCATCGGGACGGGTTGAGCCGGCAACTCGGCGGCCGGCTGCGGGGGCGCCGAAGCCGGCGTCTGGCACGGGTTGAGCGGTTGCCCGGCGAAGGGGCCGCTCAGCGGGCCGAGACTGCCATCGGTGTCGAGATTGTTGAATATATGCTGTGTTCCGATACCGAACGTCCGCGCAATCAAGGTGTTCGTTCGAATGCTCAACGCCATGGGCAAAGCGTCGGCAATGAGTTGCTGCAGCTCCCATTGCGCCGCTTGCAAGGCTTCCGCGTCGTCCCGTCCATATCGCTCGTTGGCGAACTTGAGGTTCAGTTCGTGACGATGCAAGCTTAGGTTCTGCGTGTATCGTTTGTCGTTCGCCTCCACTCGGATCCAGAACCGCTCCCGTGGCTCGAAGATGTGAATTACAGACAGGTTGCTCGGATCTATTTTCACCTTGACTTTCGCTTTGTGGCCATAGCGACGGCGGAATGCATGCAGGCCATCTGAATAGTACAAGATTTTTCTGAACGTCACCCCGTGATGGTCGATCGAGCCATCCCGGACGATGCCGAAGAGCAGGTCGAGGTCGGTTGCCCGTTCCAGCAATTCCGGTGGGCGTGTGCGAACTCCATCAAGCCAGCGGTCTCGCGGAGTGATGTTCCAACGGCCTCGGGGTGTATCGCAATAAACATCGATCAGCCACTTGTGGAAGATATAAAGGAAATGACGCAGGCCAATGCATCCGTTCTTCGCTGGATCGTAATCTTGCGGGTCGATGTCTTTTCCCAGGACAAAGCCCGGCATCTCCTGCAGAAGCAGCTTGTTCAGAAGGTTGAAGGCGTTCTCGACGACCGGCTTGAACCAGGGGGTGCGCACGCGTGTGAATTTGTAGGGAATGTCGAGGTCATAAGTGATGGATTCGATGCTCTTTCCGTGTTGGGCCAAGCTGTTGTCGAACGTGAGCAGGCGAGGAATTCCGGCGGCCGGCAGGACGTTCCTGATGTCCGGGTAAGCGGTTTGGACGTAGGTCTTGGGAAGGCAGGCATGACGCAGAGCGCTCGCGATCGTCAGGTCGCTCGGGGGCTCGAACCCAAGATAGAAGCCCATCGGGACCTGTGAATACACGTCCAAGTACCAGCTCAACCACGCTCGTCCGAGCGGCACGCCGAACAGTTCGTCAAAGAGGAACAGCGGCAGTCTTGTCTCGTCGTATTCGACAAGATCAAGGCAGGCCTCGGGGCCGTCATGGCCGCGGGTGCTGCGGTACATCATGCGCGCGCGCGTCTTGCCGTACTTGGCCACGTCGCGGTCGTAGGCCGGAAATTCTCCCCACAAGCGATAGCAAGCCTGCAACGACGGCATCGTCAGCGTTGCCGTCGGGTCCCGCGCATTTTCCAGGCGCAGCTGGTTGGCGATCGTGGTGCGGATGGCGCGCATCGTACAGGTGGGCGAGTGACCGGGGGCGCCCTTGTTGTCGCGCGCGTCTTCCAACGCGTCCGCCATGGTTTGCACGACAATCCGCCGAACGCGTGGATCCATCTGCTTGTGCCGTCCGGACGCGGCAAAGCGGCCAGCGAGGTCAAGGTTGTCGCCCGTGGCGTCGTGGATGGCTTTCCAGCGGAAGTAGGTGGGCACGGACACCGGTTTGGCGCGACCGTGTTCCTTGCTGACCTCCGCGAGAATTTTCTCCAATTCCGTCGTCTTACGGCCATCGTCGGTGACGGCGGAGCACAGGCGTGCCCCGGCGACGGTGCGGGAGGCCACCGCGCGCAAAACCGCCGTGCGGAACGCAACCCGCTGCTGGTCGGCCTCCGGCCGGTCGGCGATCGAGGTCACCGCACGGCGCCGGCGGGTGTCGTCCGTCTTGCGGGGATCGCCGGCCCGCTCCGCGTCGAGGACCAGAGCACCCGCAGTGTACAGGGCGTCCAACTGTGGAACGGTTTTGCTCACGAGGCGGTTCGTAAGCGTTTCCACCAACTGCCATTCGCCATCGGCGGGGCTGGTGGCGAACCGGAAGGGAACGCCATCGATGCGCACGCAGGTGCCGGGAGCGTAACAGAATTTCCGCATCACGCGCACCGTGTGTCAGGCATGGTCAATGGCGCACGGCCGCGCCACACATGGCCGTCAGGACCCAGTGGTGCGTCAAGGTCGATTGCCAGATACCCACGTACGATCAGGGCATGGAGCTGTTTGACGGTAAGGTGGGGAAACCGTGTCAGGATGCCTCCCATCATGACCGGAGCGTCTCGCGACAGGGCTGCGTTCAACTGGCGGCGCGTCGCTTCGTCGGGGAGGCTCGCATGACGGTCCGCAAACAACGCACGGAGCGTCGTGAAGCGCGGCTGTCGACGGATGTGCCGTTCCGTGAAGACCCGGTAGCCAAAACCCGAAGCCGCCACCGTCGCTCCGATCGCCGGCCACCGCCGCTCCTTGTCCGGAAACGCGGCGTCGGCTTCCGCCGCAACCGCCACGAACTCGCCGATGCCCCCGCGGAGCATGAACAGGTCCGGCATGTGCCAGCGGGCCCGTCCGTCCAGAGAGTAGCGAACCCGGACGGGTTGCTCGATGAAGGCTTCGACCGTGGCGTCGAGTTCGCACAGCAGAAACATATCAAATTCCAGGTCGGACCGCGCCCGCAAGGTCCGCTTCATCTTCCGGCTGTGAAACCGCCCTTGACGCCCCCGGAACGAACTGCGCGGCGATCGACCGATCGTTCGCTCCGAACACTCAATGCCACCGAACGTGAAGGCCGGGTGGCGGGCGGCAAACTGTCCATCATCCACGAGGGCAGTGGCTGGATCCCGGGGTGTCCAGATGCGGTCGACGGGTGTGGGAGTCGGGGGCGGCAAAGAGGCGGGCGTTCCCGAGCGAACGAGCGCCAAAAAAAGCTCGGCCAGGGCGGCTTCCTCGCCATCGACCATGTGGGTATCAGCCGTCGACGCGATGGGCTCCCAGGGCGCGCGCGGCCGCACTGGCATCCGACCGTCGCTTGGCTGATCACCGCTTGGCTGTGTGCGTAGAAGCATAGGGCACTCCATTCGAGCGCGCTGCCTCGTCCGTGCCGGGTCCCGCTTTGGGTGCCAGGGCTTGGGAAGATGGCCGCCGCTCCAACCCCGTGGGCAAGGCTGGTGGCCAGCGGGGTGGAATCCTGGCGGTTTCGGCGGCTGTCGCGGGCCGCGGCGGTGCGTTCGAACGCCGGTCTCCCCGACGGGACCCGCGTCTCATCCGCATCACTCGTTGCGGCGGGCGCAACGAGAATGACGGAGTGCGTCCCGCCGAGGAAGGCTGCAGAAGTCCGATACCTCCAACAACCCACAAGCCTCGTGAAAGGCCTTCCAATATGGAAGGGCCGCAGCTTCGAAAGCGCCGCGCCACGGCCGGAAAGAAGAGGGGGGTGTATCAGTTGCTTCGCTGTGACGCGTTACCGCGTCACTCGCAACGCCGTGGTCATCCCGCCGCGAGGGGATTGGAGGGCGCGGGAAGTGTCAGGGCATACCGGTGTCCGTTCCGCGTCACCCACCCCTTGCGCTGGGCCTGGGAGAGCTGGGCGCGCGTGGACCCCGGGTTGAGTTCGATGTGCCGGTGGCGGGCGCTCTCGATGATCTCCCGGGTGGTCAGGCCGCCCGGGGAAACTTCGGCCAGGCATTCGAGGATGGTGATCATGCGGCGGCCACGTGCTTCCGCGGTTACGAACACAGGAAAGCCGCCGCCCCGTGGCGCCAATCGCCGCCTCTCGTCGTCGACGAGGCGCTCCAGTTCTTCCAGGCGGGCTTCAACGGTGCGCCGACGCGCGATCGCCTCATGCTCAAGCTCGCGCGCCGTCGCGAGTTCCGCCCGCAACTCACTGATGCGCGTATGGACGGCATTCATCCACATCGAAACTCCACCTTGCCGGTGCGCGGCCGCCGCCCGCCGCTGCGTTGGCTGCCCGTTGGGCGTGTGCCCTTGCCCAACATACCCTGAGATGGTGCGTTGGCGGCGTCTTTTCCGTATGCCTTGACGCGGGGAGTGCCTTCGATTATTCCATAGTCATGGAAATACGGAATTGATTCCGCTGCCGGGTCTGTTCCGCTGTGCTGGAGAAAGCCCGATGGAGAAGAAGGCGGTTCTGTCCGCGCTGACGGCGCTGTCGCAGGAGACGCGGCTGGACATCTTCCGCCTGCTGGTGCAGGCCGGCCCCGAGGGCCATTCCGCCGGGGCCATCGCCGAGGCGCTCGGCGTGGCACCCGCGACGCTGTCCTTCCACCTGTCCAACCTCACCCACGCCGGGCTGATCGTGCAGCGGCGCGAGAGCCGCTCGCTCATCTACTCCGCCGACTACGACCGGATGACCGCGGTCCTCGGCTTCCTGTCCGAGAACTGCTGCGGCCGCCCGGCGAACACCGCCGCCCGCGCACCGGTCTGCGCGCCGTCTCCGGAGGCGGTCAACACCGAAGACCAGGGAGAACCCCGTCATGAAACGCCTGCACGTTCACGTCGCGGTTGCTGATCTCCAGCAATCCGTCCGCTTCTACGCGACCCTGTTCGCCGCCGAACCGACCGTTCTCAAGGACGACTACGCCAAGTGGATGCTGGAGGATCCGCGGGTGAACTTCGCCATCAGCGCGCGCGGCGCCGCGGCGGGCATCGAGCATCTCGGCATCCAGGTGGAGGACGAGGCCGAACTGGCCGACGTCCACGCCCGCCTCCGGCGGGCCGAGGGACCGGTCCTCGACGAGGGGGCCACCACCTGCTGCTACGCCACGTCCACCAAGGCCTGGATCGCCGATCCGACGGGCATCGCCTGGGAGACCTTCCTGACCACCGGCGAGCACACGACCTACGGCGACAGCGCCCTCATCCAGCGTTCCGGTGCCGGTGTGGTCACCGCGTGCTGCGGTCCCAAACCGGACTTCGCGGCGATGGCCGCCGCGTCCGGCGGTCCGAAGCCGGACGCGGCGCCGGAAACCGCCCCATCCTGCTGCGGCTGAGCCGCCGTCCCCCTCGCGGCTGCCCGGGACAGCGGTCCCGGCGGCCCGTCCCAGCCGACCATCGGAGCGAAGAATGGCCGAGGAGCGTGTCTACAACGTTCTGTTCCTGTGCACGCACAACAGCGCGCGCAGCGTGATGGCGGAGTGCCTGCTGAACCGGGAAGGCCGCGGCCGTTTCCGCGCCTTCAGCGCGGGCAGCCAGCCGTCCGGACGCATCAACCCGTCCGTCCGCGACCTGCTGGAGCGGCTGGCGTTTCCGACCGCCACCCTGCGCTCGAAGACGTGGGACGAGTTTGCGACACCGGACGCGCCCGCCATGGATTTCGTGTTCACGGTCTGCGACAACGCCGCGGGCGAGGTCTGTCCGGTGTGGCCCGGCCACCCGGTCACGGCGCATTGGGGATTCCCCGATCCGTCGAGCGCCCAGGGCACGGACGCCGAGAAGGCGGCCTTCACCGCCGATGTGTTCCGCCAGATTGAGCGCCGCATCCAGGCGTTCGTCAGCCTGCCCATCGCCGCGCTCGACCGCCTCGCCCTGCAGCGGACGTTGAACGACATGGCCCGTATGGCCGGTGACGGGGCATGACGGCGACCGCCACGCCCCTGGGCGACGGGGACCGGCCGTCGCTGGCCGGCCTCCTGGCCGCCGCCGGCCTGCCGACCGGCGACCTGACGGCGGCGGGGCGGCGCTTCTGGCGCGTGGCGGACGAGTACGGGCTGCTCGGCTACGGCGGCCTGGAGGCCCATGGGCGGGACGGCCTGCTCCGCTCCGTCGTCGTTCCGCCGGACCGGCGCGGCCGGGGCGCCGGGCGGGCCGTGGTCATGGCGGTGGTCGCCGAGGCCCGCCGCCTGGGCCTCGGGCGGCTCTGGCTGCTGACCACCGGGGCAGCCGGGTTCTTCGAACGCCTGGGGTTCCGGCGCACGGAACGGCTGTCCGTTCCGCCCGGCATCGCCTCCAGCGCCCAGTTCGCGGGCCTGTGCCCCGACGGAGCCGCCTGCCTGCGCCTCGATCTGGCGCTGCCGCCCGGCCCGGCAACGGCCGGCCCCGGCGGGGCCGGACGCCCGTGACGCCGTCCGCCGGGGCCTCCCTCGGACGTCGCGCCACCACCAGGGAAGCCGGCGAACAATACGCGGACGCCGCCGGACCCCGCATTGGCACAGCCTCCTGACAGGACGCAACCGACATGACCGCTGACATCCACGCCGCCTCGGCGGCCCGCCCCGCCATGGGCCTCTTCGAGCGTTACCTGAGCGTCTGGGTGGCGCTGTGCATCGTCGCCGGGATCGCGCTCGGGCATCTGGTCCCGGGCGTCTTCCACGCGGTCGCCGCGGCCGAAGCGGCCCAGGTCAACCTGCCGGTGGCCGGGCTGATCTGGCTGATGATCGTGCCGATGCTGCTGAAGATCGACCTCGGCGCCCTCGCGCGGGTCCGGGAGCACTGGCGCGGCGTCGGCGTGACGCTGTTCGTCAACTGGGCGGTCAAGCCCTTCTCGATGGCGCTGCTCGCCTGGCTGTTCGTGGCGACGCTGTTCCGTGGCCTGCTGCCGGCCGACCAGGTCGACTCCTACATCGCCGGCCTGATCCTGCTGGCGGCGGCGCCCTGCACCGCGATGGTCTTCGTCTGGTCGAACCTGTGCGGGGGCGAGCCGCACTTCACGCTGAGCCAAGTGGCGCTGAACGATCTGATCATGGTCGTCGCCTTCGCGCCGCTCGTCGGCCTGCTGCTCGGCGTCGCCTCGATCACCGTGCCGTGGGACACGCTGCTGCTGTCCGTCGCCCTCTACATCGTCCTTCCCGTCGTCGTGGCGCAGGCGTGGCGGCGGCGCCTGCTGGCCTCCGGCGCGGCGGCGCTGACGCGGACCCTGGCCGCGCTGCAGCCGGCGTCGTTGCTGGCGCTGCTGGCGACGCTGGTGCTGCTGTTCGGCTTCCAGGGGGAGGCGGTTCTGGCCCAGCCGCTGGTCATCCTGCTGCTCGCCGTGCCGATCCTGATCCAGGTCTACCTGAACGCCGGGCTGGCCTACTGGCTGGCGCGTCGCTTCGGCGTGGCGTGGTGCGTGGCGGCACCGGGCGCGCTGATCGGCGCCTCCAACTTCTTCGAGCTCGCGGTGGCGGCGGCCATCAGCCTGTTCGGCCTGGAGTCCGGAGCCGCTCTGGCCACGGTCGTCGGCGTCCTGGTCGAGGTGCCGGTCATGCTGTCGGTGGTGCGGATCGTCACGGCGACCCGCGGCTGGTACGAGGCGCGCTGACCGGCCTCCGGCGCGGCGTCTCCGGGCGCGGCGGACGCCCGGAAACCGTCCCGGTGGCCCGAGGGCGTCAGAGCAGACCGGCCGTGGTCATGATGTACACGGTCAGAAGGGCGGCGAGGCCCTGCAGGGCCGGACCGAGGGCCAGGATCCGCAGGGCCGTCGCGTCGTCCTGGCCGGCGAAGGCGTCCTGCCGGACCAGCCAGAACAGGCTGTCGTTCGGCGTGATCGTCACGAAGGCGCCGGCGCACATCGCCAGGGCCGCCGCCTCCGGCGAGACCTGGAGGGACGGGAGCAGGGCGGCGATGATGCCGCCGGTGCCGGCGAAGGTCGCCATGGACGACCCCTTCACGATCTTGAAGCTGGCCGTGAAGACGAACAGCGCCGGCAGGACCAGCCCGGTGGAGACGAGCGCCTCGGCCCAGCGGGTCACCGGGACCGTCTGGACCAGCATGGCGCCGAGCGCGCTTGCCGCGCCGATCGTCAGCAGCAGGGGGGCGGTGCGGCGCATGCCGCTGTCGAGGGCCTGGGTGCGCTCCTCGGCCGCTAGCGGCACCAGGGCGATGACGGCCGCGACGAGCAGCGCGCCTTTGGGGGTCAGCAGGAAATCAACCAGCGGCGACAGCTCCACGCGCCCGCGCACGGTGAAACCGGCGGCCAGCAGCAGGATGATGGTGCCGAGCGGAGCGGCCATGCGCCCGCTCAGGCGGCCTTTGGCAGGCGGGGTCCCGTCGCCCGCCCGCCGCTCGAAATGGCGGGCATACAGCAGCCCGACGATCCAGGCGACGATGAAAACCGGCACAGCGACGACCGCCAAGCGGTTGTTCAGGCCGCCCAGTGCGGTCGCCACGATCGCCGGCCCGGCCGGAACCAGCAGCTTGAAGCCGGCGTAGGCGCCAAACACCAGCGACAGCTTCCGGCCGGCGGCCATGGGCGACAGCGCCGCGTAGGCGGTGTCCGGACACACCATGCCGGCCCCGGCGAACGGAGCGAGGACCGTGGCGATCCGCCCCGACCCCGCCGCGGCGCCGGAGCGGGACAGGGCGGCCGCCAGGGTGAAGGACGGAATGAGGATCAAGGCGAACTCGCCGAGCGAGCCGCCGAAACCGGCATCGACCGCGTGGATCAGCGCCGCGCTGTCGAGGCCGCTGGCCAGGCCGAGCGCCAGGGTGGCCAGCAGCATGACCAGGGGCAGCGGCACACCCAGCGCCATGGCGAGCAGCGACCGCCGGGCCGGCGCCTTGTGGACCGCAACCGTGCATTCACTCATGACCACATCCTCGACGTGCGCGTGGAATTTCTCTAACATTCTAGGGATTTGATGGCGCCCAGCAAAACGACTAATGGTGGCGGTCTGCATGAGTCTGGATCATCCAACCCCCGGTCATCCGTCCCTTCTGGCGGTCCGCGCGTTCGAGGCGGCGGCGCGGCTGGGCAGCTTCACCCGGGCGGCCGAGGAGCTGTGCTTGACCCAAAGCGCCGTCAGCCGCCATGTCCGCGCGCTCGAGCAATGCTTTGCCGTGGATCTGTTCGCCCGGCGTGGCCGGCACATCGCCTTGACCGAGGAGGGGCGGGATTACTTCGGCGCCGTCGCCGACGGGCTGGAGCGCATCCGTCGCGCCAACGACGCCCTGCTCCGGCGCGGGCGGCGGGACGAGCGGGTGACGCTGTCGCTGCTGCCCTCGGTCGCCGCGCTGTGGCTGGCGCCGCGTCTGCCGGACTTCACCGGCCGCTTCCCCGACGTCGACCTGCGCATCCAGGCCAGCATGGCCCTGGCGGACCTCCGGCGGGATGGGATCGATCTCGCGTTGCGCTACGGGCTGGGCACATGGGCGGGCCTGCGGGCCGAACTCCTGGCCGAGGAGCGGCTGATCCCGGTCTGTGCCCCGGCCTACGCCCGCAGCCTCGAGCTGGGCGGCGATCCCGCCTGCCTGAGGCCGGCGCTCCTGCTGACGGACAACATTCCCGGCGGTTGGGCCAACTGGCTGCGCGCCGCCGGGCTCGAGCCCGCGGGGATGCGGTTCGGTCCCCGCTTCGACGAGGGCACCAGCCTGTACCGGGCCGCCGCCGCCGGGGCCGGCGTGGCGCTCGGCCGGTCCCTGCTGGTCGCGCGCGACATCGCCGAGGGGCGGCTGGCGGTGGCGACCCCGTTCAGCATCCCGGCGACCTACAGCTACTGGCTCGTCCAGCCGGAGGAGCAGAAGCCGGGCCGGGCCACCGGCCTGCTGGCCGACTGGCTGCGCGAACAGGCCGCCGGGCCGGCCGCGGCGGTCAGCCGGCCAGCGGATAGTCGATCGGCTTGAAGCTCATCGCGTCCGCGCCGGGAGCGCGGCCGATGCGGCGGATGTCGGCCCAGACGTTCTTGTAGTTGGGGATTCCCAGTTCGTTCGTCTCCTTGCCGATGATGTTGCCGACCTGGCCGGTCGGCGCGATGAACAGCATGAAGGCCTGGCCGGGCTTGGCGGTCGGCGTGGGATAGGCCATGGCCTGCGTCGAACCGGTCTCGTTGTAGACCTCGACCAGATCGCCGGCGGCGAGACCGAGGCGCCGCATGTCCTCGGGGTTCAGCTCGATGGGCGCCACCGGCATGCGTTCCCGGACGAACGGCAGGTGCACGTCGTAGAAGGCGTTCTGCCACACCAGGTTGGCGCGGCCGTTGTTGATCAGGAAGGCGTGCGCCTCCTGCTGCCGGCGGCGGGCGGCGATCTGCATCCCGCGCCACGGCGCGGCCAGGAAGCGGGCGCGCCCGTCCTCGGTCTTGAACGTTCCGTCGCCGTACAGCCGTTGCGTGCCCCGCAGCCGGCCGTCCTCATAGCCGAGGACCGGCTCCTGCACGCCGTTGGTCCCCATCGCCCGCAGGCGGTCGTAGGTGACCAGGGCGCCGCCGTCGGCGTGGCGGTGATAGCCGTCCAGGAAGGCATCCTCCTCGCTCCGCCAGTCGAACTTCCCGGCGAAACGACCGGCCCGCGCCGCGTCGCCGGCCTTGCGGAAGGAGACCTCGAGGGCGTTGGCCAGCCGGGCGGCGATCAGGCAGTCGGGCAAGGCCTCACCCGGTGGATCCATGTACCGTTCGGTCAGCCGCAGCCGCCGCTCGCCGTTCATCGAGGTCAGGTTCATCTCGCCGGCGGTGGCGGCCGGCAGCCAGACGTGCGCCGCCTCGCCGATCTGCGTCGGCAGGATGTCGACGACCACGCTGAACAGCCCGCCGGCCCGGATCGCGGCCATGATGGCGTCGAGCTGCCGGCTGCGGTCACCGTAGGGGACGCTGTCCATCGCCTCCTTCACCAGGGTGGTGCGGCGGCGGTAGACGCGCCGGAACTCCTCGGCGTTGAGCGTCGACTTGAAATGGTCGACGGCCCAGACGTGGTGGACGCCGCCCTGGCCGCCGATGAGCAACTGGTCCACATACGCGGCCGGCCGGCCAACGTGCGCGTCGGAGGGGCGCACATAGCCTTCCTGATGGCCGCCGAGGCGCACGCAGCCGGTCCCCTCCCGCCCGATGTTGTGCGTGGCCAGGGCCAGGTTCACGATAGCCGCGTTGGTGCGGTAGTTGTCGTTGCCCCAGATCAGGCCCTTCTCGTATGCCAGCATCGTGCGCCGCGCCGCGCCGCCCGGCTTGGGTTCGCCGATCCACCG
This sequence comes from Azospirillum brasilense, assembly GCF_007827815.1. Taxonomy (GTDB): domain Bacteria; phylum Pseudomonadota; class Alphaproteobacteria; order Azospirillales; family Azospirillaceae; genus Azospirillum; species Azospirillum brasilense_C. Next base: position 833,127 of record NZ_VITH01000001.1, on the reverse strand, counting down.
GGCGGCGGTGCGGATGTCCTCCGGGCGGAGGCCGGTGATCGCGGCGGCCTCCTCCACGGACATCCGGTTCGCCGGCACGGCCTCGCCGAAGCCGCGGGTGTGCCGCGTGATGAAGTCCGCGGCCTGCCAGTTCCGGGCGACGATCTCGGTCAACAAGGCGTTGAGCAGCGCGAGGTCGGTTCCCGGGTTGATGGCGAGGTGCAGGACGTTCTCACGCCCGGCCGCCGCCTCGCATGCGTTCACCGATACCGTGCGGCGCGGATCGACGATGATCGCCTTCGCCGGCGCGTGCGGCTCGGCGGCCAGGAGCTGCCGTTTCTTGTCCAGCGTCTCGCCGCGCAGGTTCGGCAGCCAATGGGCCAGGAAGTAGTTGGTCTGGCTTTCCAGCGGGTTGGCCCCGACGACGAAGAACGTGTCGGCGAGTTCCGCGTCCTCGTAGCAGTTGTTGAGTTCGCTCACCCCCATGTCCCGGCTGGCGTGGACCTCGGAGTTGTAGGCCGGCCGGTTGTGGATGCGGATGTTCTTGACCGTAAGAGCGTCGAAATAGAGCTTGCCGGTGCCCCAGGTGTTCTCGTAGCCGCCGGCCGCGCCGCCGTGATCGAAGGCCGAAACGACCACGCCGTCCTCGCCCATCTCCTCGATGACTCGGCGCGTCACGTCGGCGGCGAGCGACAGGCTGTCGTCCCACGAACTCGGCATCATCTGGGAGTAGCGCCAGACCATCGGGTGGGTCAGCCGGGCGGTCATGGTCCCGGTCTGTTCGGAATAGCGGGTCTCCGCCATGCGGCCGCCGCGGACCGAGTTCAGCCCGCCGTTCACCACGCAGTCCTGGTCCGGCACGATGGCGAGGTGGACCAGCCGCCCGTCCTGGCGAACGATGTTGGTCATCGACCGGCTCATCCAGGCCGCGCTGTCCGGGGGCTGTTGCCGCCCGAGGTCGGTGCCGAACGCGTTGCGCTCCGCCGGTCGGCCGCCGTGGCGGTCGACCGGCCATGTGTAGGCCTTGTAGCCGCAGCCGACGATGCAGAAGTCGCAGGTGACGTTGTGCACCTTGGCGTCCGCGGGCGGGATGGGAAGCTCGTCCACGCCGGTCTTGTAAGTCATGCGCCCGCTCCTCAGCTTTCTAGAACGTTGCCGATTCGTCCATAGATCAGTTCGTCGACGCCGACCGCGGCGATGTCGCCGTTGGGCCGCAGCGCCAGCCGGAACATGGCCAGGTTCTGCGTGGCGTGGCCCCACACCTGCTGCCCCTCCTTCTCGGCGTCGAAGCGCGAGAAGTGGCCCGGGCAGTTGAGCGTCTTGTCCGACGCGGCGTAGGCGAGCGGATACCCCTTGTGCGGGCACAGCGTGGAGTAGGCGACGATGTCGCCATCCGGCCCGACGCCGCCGGGAACCGCGGCCCCCAGCTTGACGACGACCCCCGGCGACCCGGTGTCGGGGTAGTGGATGTCCCGGGGCACATTGACGGCAAGGTCCCGCAGGTTGGCGAGGACTTGGGCCGGATAACCGGAACGCCCGCCGGCCGCCGCCGGCACCGGCACGGCGGCGGCGGCGGCACCGCCCACGGCGCCCAACCCGTTTCGCAAAAACTGGCGGCGCCCCAGTTCCAGCTTCCCGCATCCTTTCACGGTCGTGTTCTCCCCGTCAGGCGGTTGCAAAGTGGTCGAACGGTCGTTGCGGCGCCGCGGCAGCGCCCACCGGCCCAGGCAGCGTCCGGTAGGGCGTCGGGCATGGACCGCGCGTCACGCGACGGCGCCGCGCACGTAGGCCGCGGTGATCTCGCTCTTCGGCGCGTGGAAGATCTGCCCGACCGTTCCCTGCTCGACGATGGTGCCGATCCCGTCGCGCAGCCAGAACAGGGCGCAACGGTCGGCCACCCGGCGCGCCTGGGCCAGATTGTGGGTGACGATGACGATGGTGCAGCGCTCCTTGAGGGAGCCGATCAGCGCCTCGACCGTCGCGCCGGAGATGGGGTCCAGCGCGCTGCACGGTTCGTCCATCAGCAGCACCTCGGGATCGAGCAGCAGGGCGCGGGCGATGCACAGGCGCTGCTGCTGGCCGCCGGACAGGGCCCCGGCGGCGTGGTCCAGCCGGTCGTGCACCTCGTCCCACAGGCCGACGGCCCGCAGGCAGCGCTCGATGGCCGCGGCGCGCGGCTCCTTCCGGCGCACGCCCGCCTCGCGCAACGGCAGGTCCAGATTGTGGCGGATCGAGAAGGGGAACGGGTTGGGCCGCTGGAAGATCAGGCCCACGCGGCGGCGCAGGGCCACCACGTCCAGGGTCGGGTCCAGGAGGTCGGCGCCGGCCAACCGCAGTTCACCCGTCACCCGGCAGCGCGGGATCAGGTCGACCATCCGGTTCAGGCAGCCCAGGAAGCTCGTCTTGCCACACCCCGACGGCCCGATCAGCGCGGTCACGGAACCGCGCGCGATGTCGAGCGACACGTCGCCGAGCACCCGCCGCGCCCCGTAGGACACGGAAACGCCGCGCGCGCGGATCAGCGGCACGGCGGGCCCCGGCTCGTCCACCGGGGGACGGTGGAGTTCCGCGACCGCATGCAGGTTCGTCATGGCTTGTGCGCTCCTTTGCGCTGCAGGAAGCGGGACGCCAGCGACAGCAGGCCGGCGGTCACCAGCAGCAGACCGATCAGGACCAGCGCCGTGGCGTAGGCCCATCGGTCGCCACCGGTGACGTTCATGGACAGATCGAAGACGTGCACGGCCAGGGTGCGGCCCGAGTCGGTCAGCGCGGACGGCATGCGGTCCACGTAGCCGCTCGTGAAGACCAGGGCGGCCGTTTCGGCCATGGCGCGGCCCACGCCCAGCGTCAGCCCGTCGATGATGCCCGGCATGCCGCAGGGCAGGATGACCGCCGTGATCGCCCGGTGCCGCGGCATCCCGAGGGCAAGCGCGCCGCGGCGGCAGCCGTCGGGTACGCCGCGCAAGCTCTCCTCGGCGGCGCGCATGAGGATGGGCAGCACCATGCAGGCGAGCGTCAGCCCGCCGGAGAGCAGCGAGAATCCCATGCCCAACATGGTGCAGAACACCAGGTTGCCGAACAGGCCGAAGACGATCGACGGCATGCCGGCCAGAATGTCCAAGCTGCGCCGGATCCAGCGGCCGGCCGAGGCCGATGGCGGCAGCACCTCGACCAGCAGCACCGCGGTGCCGACCGCCAGCGGCAGCGCCACGGCGACGGCGATGGCGACGACGATCGCGGTCGACACCAGCATCGGCGCGATGCCGCCGGCGCGGCCCGCGCTGCGCGGCGCCGTCGTCAGAAAGGCGAGGTCGATCTGGCCGGCGCCGTGCCAGACCACGTCCGCCAGCAGCCAGGCCAACGCCGCGACGGTGATGGCCGGCACGCCCCAGACGGCGGCGTCCACCACCCGCGCCGTGCGCCGGCGCCGCAGGGCGTCAATCGACATGGCGGGTCCCATCCGGGGCCAGCACCTCGGCCACGACCAGGGCGGCGGCGACCAGCAACGCCAGCACCAGCCCGCTGACGAACAGCGCGGAGCGGTGGATGTCCTGGGCGTAGGCCATCTCCAGCGCGATGTTCGCGGCCAGCGTGCGCACGGGATCGAAGAGGCTCGACGGGTACTGGACGAGGTTGCCGGTGACCATCAGCAGGGCCATGGTTTCGCCGAGCGCCCGGCCCAGCGCCAGGACCAGCGCGGTGGCCAGCCCGGAACGGGCGGCCGGCACCACGACCCGGAACGCGATGGTGTGGCGCCTCATGCCCAGCGCCGCGCCGCCGCGGTGGAGCGCCGGAGGCAGTTGCTGGATGGCGCTGTCCGCCACGACGGCGACGGTCGGCAGGATCATCAGCGCCAGGACCAGGATGCCGGCGAGCAGACTGGCGCCGGGCGGCGCCCAGGCGGCGATCAGCGGGACCAGCGTGACCAAGCCCCACAGCCCGTAGACCACCGACGGAATGCCGGCCAACGCCTTCAGGAGTAGGCGGTAGGCCGTGGCGACGGCGGCCGGCGCATAATGGTTGCAGAACACCGCCGACACGATTCCCATCGGGCCGGCGAGCGCCAGGCCGCCGAGCGAGACGAGCACCGTGCCCAGGATCATCGGCATCAGCCCGAACCGCCCGGACAGCGGGAACCAGCCGTCGTCGGTCAGGAACGCCTGCGGGCCGGCGACGCTGAGGGCCGGCGTCGCCTCCACCGTGGTGACCCCGATCACGGCGACGATGGTCAGGCTGGCCGCCGCACCGCAGAGGCCAAGCCCGGTGACGAACAGCCGTTCAGCGGGGCGCCGGGACGAAATACTGGTCATGGATCAGGTCATGGACCGCGGGGGACTGGCTGTAGGCGATGAAGCGGGCGGCGACGCCCTCCGGCGGCTTCGCCGTCACGAGGTTGAGCGGACGGGCCGCCCCATAGGTGCCGTTGGCGACGTTGCCGGTGGTCGCGACCACCGGCCCCAGCGCCATCAGGCGGACGGGCGTCCCCGCCTGGGCGTGGTACTCCGCGGTGCCGATCGACACGTAGCCGATGGCCCAGGGATTGCCGGCCACCACCTTCACGCCCTGCTCGTTGTCGCCGATGACGATGTGCGCCTTCACGTCGGTCGGCTTGAGCTGGACGTGCTCGAGAAAGATGTCCAGCGTGGAGCGGCCTTCCGCCTTGTTGACGACGGTGATCGGCCGGTCCGGCCCGCCGATCTGCGACCAGTTCGTGATGCGGCCGGTGTAGATGCCGATCACCTGGTCGCGGGACAGCGGATCGACCGGATTGGCCGTGTTGACGATCATGCCGACGCCGTCGCGCGCCACGATGTTCACGGTCAGGTCGTCTTCGTCCGGCTTCAGGACCCGCGACACCATCCCGATGTCCGCGATGCCGCGCCGGACGTCGGCGACGCCGCGGGACGAGCCGCCCGTCTGAACGTCGATGCGCACCCCCGGATTCGCGTTCTCGAACCGGTGGGCGATCTCGGAGACCAACGGGGCCAGCGTGCTCGCCCCGGTGACGGTCAGCTTGGCGGTCTCGGCGGCGCCGGCAAGGGGCGGGAAAAGGCAGGCCGCGGTCAGGGCCGCGACCAGGGTGCGCCTCAACGGCATGGCGGTGTCCTCCAAAGTGTTGTTCAGCAGCAGCCCGCTCCCGGGGCGCAGGCCGGTTCGGCGCCGGAGTCGCCCGGCTTCACCAGGCCCTTGGTCACCCGCGGGTCGCGCCGGCGCGGCGTGGCGCAGTCGTACGGCGGCGCCTCCCCGATCGGTGGCGCCGCCCGCGACGGCAGGCCGATGAAGAGGCCGGCGTACGGAGCCGTCATGAGCAGGTCGTAGGTCTTGGCGCAGACGGCGGTGCGCTCGCCGCGGACGTAGCGGTGGCCGTCGTCGTCCCAGGTCTCGCGGAACGGGCCGCGGTAGATGACCGCGTGCCCCTGCTCCAGGCAGGGGCCCTGCTTGCCCTTGAAGGCGGCGATCAGGAACGGCCGCGCCTCCGCGGCGCCGGGCGGGACGGCGATGGCGTCGCCGCTCCAGACGTAGCCCATGCCGTGGAACCCGGCCCGGTCCAGGGCCGCGACAAGGTCCGTTTCCAGCGGCACCGCGTTGACGGTGACCTCCCCCAGCGCCACGGGCGGGGCGCAGGACACCGGCTCGTCGGCCAGCAGAACCGTGAGCAGCAGGCGGCCGCCCTTGCGCAGCACGCGAAAGCTCTCGGTGAGGACGGCGGCGGCCTCGTCCGCGTGCGCGCGGTTCACCGTCAGATCGAGGACGAGCAGGTCGAGGCTGTCCGGCGGGATCAATGGGGACGATGCGCCCGCCGCCTCGATGGCCCGGCGGGCGGCGGCGTAGCTGTCAGCGTCGCGTGGCGTCAACGCGGCCAGAATGGCGTTGGCGGCGGCCGGATCGGTGCGAAGGTCGCCCAACGCGCCGTGGACGGCGCGCACCGCGCCGCGCCGCGCCGGTGCGATGCCGGCCACGGCGCGGTCGAGCAGGGTGCCGTCCGGCTCCACGAGGGTCAGCCGGCCCGTCGCGCTCAACGCGTCCAGCACCAGCGCCGCCGCCGCGCCCGTCGTGCCGGCCACCGCCGCGGCGGTGGCCGCTTCTCCCTGCAGGACGGCGCGCAGGGCCTGTGCAAATCCCAGGTCGCTCATGGCTGGTCGTCTCCGTCCGGCGGGGTCAGCACTTCAGGCAGCAGCGCTTGAAGACGCCCGGCTCGGGCGGGGCCACGTTGGCGTAGTACATGGCGTCGACCTCGGGGTCCGGATGCTTCCACTCGTAGTGGAACTCATGCTCGACCAGCTCGATCCCCGCGGTGGAGGCCCGGCTCAGCAGTGGGGAGCCCTTGTAGAGATGCAGCCGCGTCTCGTACTGGATCGGGTCGATGACGTTTTCGAGGCCGTTGCGCGCCACGAAGTCCGTGAAGGACACGATGTCCTGCTTGGAGACCCAGGGATTGTACATGATGAAGGTCGGGTTCAGGGTGATGCCGACCGCGTGGAGCTGGGCGATCGCCGCCTCGATGTCCTCGACGGTGATCTCCTTGGCGACGATGTCGAGCACCCGCTGGTTGGGGAACTCCAGCGCCGACGTGACGAAGCGGACCCCGAGACCGGCCATCTCGCGGAACAGGTCGGGGTGCTCCAGGATGTGGTCGACGCGGGTGGTGAAGTCGTAGGTGAGTGCCGGGAACGCCTCATGGAGCCGGCGCAGGATGCGGACGCCATGGTTCTTGGAGTTGAAGAACTCGGCGTCGGTGAAGGTCAGGTGCGTCATGCCCTGGCCGATCAGGTTGCGCACGTCCTCGACCACGATGTCGTCGCCGATCATCACCACCTTGCCGTCGTAGGCGGCGTACACGGAGCAGTAGGTGCAGCGGTGATGGCAGCCGCGGGTGGCCTCGACTCCGCCCACCACATGCAGACCGCCCAACAGCTTCTCGACCTGCGGCTGCGGGTACTTGACCAGGGCGGGAGCGAGGCTGCGGTCCGGCAGGGCGATCTTCCCGCGCGCCAGATACGGATGCGGGACGCGGCCGCTGCGGGCCGCCTCGGTGTCGGCGAGGCCCGTATGGTCCAGGTCGGCGCCATCGAGCACATGCCGGGCCAGATTGACCAGCGGCTGCTCCCATTCGCCCACCACGGTGTAGTCGCCGTAGCGGCCGGGCAGGCGGCCGGCGTTGAGGGTGGCGTACTGGCCGAAATGCACGACGGTGGCGTCCGGGTTGCGCTCGCGCGCCCGCTCGATCACCTGGAGGCCGGCGTTCAGCGAATCGAACAGCGGCATGGACACCGCGATGACCTCGGCGTCGTCCAGGGCCTCCTCGGCGAAGCCCTCCACGTAGGTGTCGAGCAGGCGCGCGTGGTAGCCGTTCCGGTTCAGGGCGGTGACGGCGGAAATGGCGGTGTTGGGCTGGTACCCGCCCTCGAAGCTTGAGACGACCAGGACGTTCGGCACGGTTTCCATCCTTTCTTCACAATCAGCAGCAGGCGCTCGCCGGGCCGCAGCAGGACTCGCCGGGGGCCGCGGTGGCGGGGGCAAGGGGCACGAGCTCGCGGGCGCAGGGGCCGGCGGCGATGCCGGCGGGGAGCACCGCCGGCCGGCCACGGCGCAGACGCAGGCCGCTCTCGTGCACCACCTCCAGCCAGGGGCCGCGGTACAGCGCCTCGACCGGCGCAGCGCCGGCACCCCGGTCGTCGTGGCGGGCGGCGGTGAGCAGCACGGCGTGGATGGCCGCGCCGGCGGCGGTGGCGATAGGATGGCCGGAGCGGTACTCGATCCGCACGCCCGCGAAGCCGGCCTCGTCCAGCAGGGCGTACAGGGTCTGCTCGCCGATCGCCGGCGCCGGCAGGGTGGCTTGGGCCGCGTCCGACAGCGTGCCGTCGGAGACGGCGCACAGCAGGGCGCAGCGGCCGCCGGGTTTCAGGACACGGGCCATCTCCGCCAGAGCGCGGCCGGCGTCGGCGGCCCGTTCCAGCACGGCGGGCAGGTCGACCAGGGCGATGTCGACGCTGCAGTCGGGGATCAACGGGTTGGCGGCGAAGACGCTCCGCCGCCGTTCCTCGAAGGCCCGCAGCCGGTCCAGGCTGTCCAGCCCGGTGGCCGGGAACAGCCGGTCCAGCTTGTCCAGGTCGGTCTTCAGATCGGTGGCGTGACCGCGGCAGAAGCGCAGGTTGTCGAACCCGACGGCATCGGCGAACGCCTCCTGGACCTGCCTGGCCCGGGCGACACGGCCGCGGTCCGCCTCGACCCCGAACACCTTGCCGCCCGGTCCGACGATCTGCGCCAGGGCGTAGCACGCCCAGCCGCTGCCGGCGCCCACATGCAGCACGGCATCGCCGGGGTGGGCGTAGCCCAGCAGATCCTCGGCCGCCGGATCCTCCTCACCGGCCAGAGCGGCCGGTATCCGTGCCACGACGTCAGCCGCCGGCCAGGCGGGACGCGCGTCGCCGTGGGGCATGGAGCCCATCGCTTTGTTCCTTTTGCTGACTGGCGGGCCCCGGTTGCTGCACGGAAAAGGCGCGCAGCTATCCGAACGCCTCGCAAAAACCATACGCATTTTGGTAGTTAGTTGTGCGCATGGTTGTATATGCGTCAGATTGTCGCCTCATAATGGATGTGTTGTTTCAATTTATCCCGTTATAAGAGAAAAAATCTAATCAATGAGCACACTCTAGTATGCGGCGCGGCTGCGGTTCCCCTGGTCCACGGCCGGGCGACCGCGGGGCGCGGTCCACAGTGGCGATGCGGGCGTGCGCCGCGACGAGGGACATTCGGGAGCGAGGAATGCGGCATATCGCGATCTACGGAAAGGGCGGCATCGGCAAGTCGACGCTCTCGTCCAATCTGTCCGCGGCCATTGCGGAACAAGGGCTGACGGTGATGCAGATCGGGTGCGACCCCAAGGCCGACTCCACCAAGAACCTGACCGGCGGCCGGAAGATCGCATCGGTGCTGAGCCTTGCCGAACGCTACGGCATCGCCAAGCTGGAGCTGGAGCAGGTGGTGACCCGCGGCTTCAACGACGTCTACTGCGTCGAGGCCGGAGGTCCCGAGCCGGGCATCGGCTGTGCCGGGCGCGGCGTCATCTCGGTGATGGATTGCCTGAAGGAGCTGGACGTCTTCGACGAACTGAAGATCGACGTGGTGCTCTACGACGTGCTGGGCGACGTGGTCTGCGGCGGCTTCGCCGTTCCGCTGCGCGCCGGCTACGCCGATCAGGTCTACGAAGTGACCTCGGGCGAGATGATGGCGCTGTATGCCGCGAACAACATCGCCCGTGCGCTCAACCGTTTCGGGCAGCGCGGCAAGGTGCGGCTGGGCGGCCTGATCTGCAACCAGCGCAACGCCTTCATGGAGCGCGAGGCCGTCGAGGCGCTTGCGGCGAGCCTGGGCAGCCGCGTCACCGCCTTCGTGCCGCGCGACAACGTCGTCCAGGAATGCGAGATGCAGGGCAAGACGGTGGTCGAAGGCGCGCCGGACTCGGCGCAGGCCAACGTCTACCGCAGCGTCGCCCACACCATCCTGACCAACGAGGCCTATTCCATCCCGACGCCACTGACCGACGATGAGTTCGAGGAACTGCTGGTGCGGGTGAAGGCCGAGGGGCTCGCCGCATGACGCCGGCCATCGAGGAACGGATGGGGCTCTTCTCGGAGCTGGTGGAGGCAGTCGAGGCCGACGCGGTGCACATCCGGGAAGGCCTGGACATGCACCAATTCTGTGCCTACTGGGGCGCACACGAGATCTTCGGCTACATCGACGACTGCGTCTGCCTGGTGCACGGGACGGCGGGGTGCATGTCCAACCGGCGCTTCCTGCTGCCGTTCGGCGGCGCCGACCAGTGCCACATGGAGCCGCAGTACACGACCGCCTTCTCCGAACATGACGTCATCTTCGGCGGCGAGCGCAAGCTGGCCGAGGCCGTCGCGCTGGTGCAGGAACGCCACGACCCGCGCCTGATCGCCGTCATCACCAACTGCTGCGCCGACATCATCGGCGACGACGTGGGGGGCGTGGTGCGCGGCATGCAGCGCGAGGGACAACGGGTCGTCTGGCTGCACACCGCCGGCTTCACCGGCAAGTCCTACCGCAAGGGCAGCGAGGAAGCGTTCCGCGTGCTCGCCGGGCTGATGGCGGAGGCCCCGGCGAAGCCGGTGGTGCCGGGCACCATCAACCTGTTTCCGCGGCGCTGGATCTGGGGCGAGAACCAGAAGCGCGAGGCCGCCGAAGGCATCCGGATGCTTGAGAAGCTTGGCCTCCGGGTCAACTCCATCCTGCGCAAGGGCATCCCCTACGAGGAGTTCCTCGACCTGCGCACGGCGGAAGCGAACGTGTCGCAGTGCTTCTACTGGAGCATGGCGCTGTTCGAGGAGATGGCCACCCGGTTCGGCACCAAGTCGATCAAGGCGTCGAATCCCATCGGCCTGACCGCATCGCTGGCCTGGATGGACGCGACGGCCCGCGCCATGAACCTCGACGTCGATCTCCACGACGACCCCGAGGTCGCCGAACTGCTGGACCTGCGCGAGCGGGTCCGCGCCCGTCTCGGCGGCGGCCGCAAGGCGGTGATCTGGACCCAGACCGGCGAGAAGCTGATCGGACTGGCGAAGTTCGCCCGCGACGTCGGCCTCGACCCGATCGTGGTCGGCGTCGATCCCGCCGTCGTCCGCGACAAGGTCAGCATGTTCCGCAAGGAGGTGAACGACGGCTTCGACGTGCCCCTGTACCTGTCCAACTACGTCGAGGAGATCCAGGAGCTGGTGAACAGCCTGGGCGACCCGGTCGTGCTGTGCAACGAGGACTATTTCCCCGGCCATGCCGTCTTCCGCTACCAGTGGAACGACCAGCAGGCTTATGGGCTGGCCGGCGCGCGCAGCCTGTACGCCGAGATGCTGACCACGGTGGAGCGCCGCCGCAGCCGGTACTCCCTGCTCGGGGAGGTCGTGTGATGGACGGCATTCCGGACTTGGAGCCCCAGGGGGCGGCGGGCGTGTCGGGGCCCTGCATGGTGGATCCGGTCACCAAGTGCGCGATCTTCGGCATCGCCCAGGTGGTCGGGGAAATCCGCGGCGGGTCGGTGCTGGTGCATGGCCCGAAGGGCTGCGCCTTTCCCGCCTACGAGGCGACCCACCTGTCGCGGGTCACCTTCAACTATTCCGAAATGTGCGAGAAGACCGTGATCTTCGGGGGCGAGACGCTGCTCGGGGAGAAGCTGTGGGAGACCTACCACGACAACAACGCCGGGCTGATCGGCGTCATCTCCACCTGCTCGTCGGACATCATCGGCGACGACATCGACGGCGTGATCGGCAGCGCCGGTCTGCCCGTGCCGGTTCTGAAGATCGAGGGCGCCGGGTTCAAGCGCACCCACCGGCAGGCCACCGACCACGCCATGGCGGTGCTGCTGAAAGGGCTGCTGCCGGCGCGTGACGGGTCCGACGGGTCCATCAACCTCCTCGGCCACGTCGGCGCGCATTCCCGCTGGAAGGACGACTGCAGCCAGCTCCAGGCCATGCTTGCCCGTTTCGGGCGGCCGGTGCGCACGCTGTTCCTCGACAACGACCTGTCCGACCTGACGGCGGCGGCGGCGGCCGACCTGACCGTTCTGGCCTCGCCCGACATCGGCGGCGAGGCGGCGCGCGTCCTCAAACGCAAGGCCAAGATCCCCAGCATCGCGCCGCCGCCGCCGATCGGTCTGGAGCGCAGCGTGGACTGGCTGATCGCCGTCGCGGATGCCCTCGGCACGCCGCTGGCGCGCGCCGATGCCGATGCCGTCGCGGACGAAACCCGCCGGCGCTTCTGGGGCAACCTCGGGCGCGTGACGTCGCAGCGCCCCTTCGACAAGCTGCGCACGGCGACGATCGCCATCGTCGCCGAACCGGTGCTGGCGGAAGGCTACGCGCACCTGCTGGCGTGCGAGCTGGAAGCGGTGCCGGCGCTCGTGGTCCTGAAGACCGGCACGCCGGACGAGGAGTCGGTGCGGGCTCTCGCCGACGCCCTGCCGGCCACCAGCCGCGTCGTGGTGACCGGCGACAACGCCCGCATCGAGGCCGAGCTGAAAGCCGCCGGGCCCGACGTCCTCCTGGGCAACGACCTGGACTTTATCAAACACCGCGGCGTCGGCAAGGTGGCCTACGTGGGGATCTCCTATCCCTCGTCCCGCCGCGTCTACCTGAACCCGCGGTCCTACTGGGGCTTCGACGGCGTGCTGAACTTTGTCGAAGACCTTTTCAACGCCGTCGCGGATGCGCACGGTTGAGCGAGGGAGACAGCACCATGGACGAGAAGACCGAGCCGAAACCCGCCGAGGCCAAGGCCGAACCCTGCTGTGAGCCGGAGGCCGCCAAGCCGAAGAACTTCAGCAAGTACGACTACCGCCGCAAGGAGCATGGCCAGGAGGCCACGCGCCGGAAAGGCTGCTGCTGACCTCCCGGGACCGGCGGCCCCGGCGGCCGTCGTCCCTCCCCTCACCGACACCGTGAACGGCCCGGCCATGCCCGCATCCGGCATCCCCTCACCATCCCCCCGAAACGCCTGCGCGACCGCCTGCAGCGGTGGCGGCGCGACCGCCGCGTCGGAGTCCCTCGAGGCGAGGGTGGCGCGGCACCCCTGCTACAGCGCCAAGGCCCATAAGGCCTTCGCGCGCATGCACGTTCCCGTGGCGCCGGCGTGCAACATCCAGTGCAACTACTGCAACCGAAAATACGACTGCTCGAACGAAAGCCGGCCGGGCGTCACCAGCACGCGGCTGACCCCCGCGGAGGCGGTGCGGAAGGTGCTCACCGTCGCGGCGCGCCTGCCCCAGCTCAGCGTCGTCGGCATCGCCGGTCCCGGCGATCCCCTCGCCAAGCCGGACGCGGTGTTCGAGACACTGGAGCGCCTTCGCGCCGCGCTGCCGGACATCACGCCGTGCCTGTCCACCAACGGGCTGGTGCTGGCCGACTATGTGGAGCGCTTGAAGGCCCTGGGCGTCGGCCACGTGACCATCACCATCAACGCCACCGACCCCGACGTCGCGGAGCGGATCTATCCGTGGGTCTACGCCGAGGGGAAGCGGCATGAGGGCCGCGCCGGAGCCGCGGTCCTTCTGGAGCGCCAGTTCGCGGGCCTGCGGGCCGCGGTCGCGGCCGGCATGCTGGTCAAGGTCAACTCGGTGATGATCCCCGGCATCAACGACGAGCATCTGGTGGCGGTCAACCGGGCGATCACCGCGCGTGGCGTCTTCATGCACAACATCATGCCGCTGATCTCCGACCCGGCGCACGGCACCCCTTTCGGCCTCGCCGGCCAGCGGGAGCCGACCGCGCAGGAGCTGGAGGGCCTAAGGGCGCGCTGCGCCGGACCGGTGAAGCTCATGCGCCATTGCCGCAAGTGCCGGGCCGACGCCATCGGGCTCCTCGGTGAGGACCGCCACGCGGAGTTCGCCAACGTCAGCCTGAGCGTCGAAGAGATGGAGGTCGGCCTCAAGCGCCGCGAAAAGTACTTGCGGTATGCCCAGGGCTTCGAGGGAGCGCCCTGAGCGCGCACGCCGTGTCGCGCCATTCCCGCGTCTTGGAGGTTGCCGCATTCCGTCGTTGGGAACCTGCCAGGAACGGCACCAACAGAAGCTTGTTCGAGGGCAATCAGCGTTGTCACGCCGCTCGCCGCAACATCCGCTCTGGTGCTGGCCTGACGCGGAGAATGGTTGCCACCATGTTGGACCAGTTTGTCGCCGAAGCCGATCACGTCTGACAATGCATGAGCGCTCATGTCGCATGCGCCGGTCCGCTTTGCGCCAGGAGCGGACATCAGGAGAGCCCCCTCGGAGGACGCAACTGAGCATGATGTGTCAAGTTTCACCATGTGGAAATGCTGCGAAAGCAGTCTTTCATTCATGATGGAGCAGCCATGCCCACTACCCACTGATGTGCCTTTCGGACAGCGGACTAAACGGGTAGAATGATCGACGACTGATGCCAATCGGTTTCTAAGTGGAGGCGCAGGGTGTTCCCAGGGGTTATCGAAATGAAATCCTCAGAAGTTAGGGGTGTTTGTAGAGAAAACATAGAGTCTCTTGAGCATTGGCTTCGTCGACTCATAGATGAGGTTTTATTATCGGCATATGGAGATTATTTAAATTATCAAGACGCCAACGGAAATAGGATAATCAAGACCAAACTTGTACAGGACATAATGAATCGGCGGGCCAGGGAGCCAGAGAGATACCCTCGGCCAGTAGACGCCATACTTCTAGACGATGCCATTGATATCATATGTAAGCCGGATTTGTATAATAATCATTTCCGCAAAGCACTTGACATAGCCTTCCCTAACGGCTGCCAGGAAGCCAGAACTTTTCTGCAGCGAATAGCTGCGCCAAGGAACAATCTCGCGCATGCAAACCCGATAAGCATAAGGCATGCAGAGCAGATAATTTGCTACACGCACGATGTTATCGACTCTTTGAAGGCATATTACGAGGCCATCGGCATGCGGGAAGAATACAACGCTCCACTTATTTTAAAGGTGACTGATTCCTTTGGCGCATCATACGTTCGCCAGCAATGCGGAGTTGTGCATGATGGCGGAATAACTCTTAGTTTTTACGATAACCCGCAAAATAGCCTTCGGCCTGGGGATAATTTAACCATTGAGGTCGAGGTGGATCCCTCCTTTTCCCCAGATGACTATGCTATTTCATGGGCGTCTACAAAAACGATTCCAAATTGCAATCGGCCTGTATTGCATTTAAAAATAGAAAATAAACATGTCGGCCAGCGATTTGACATTCAATGCCGCATCACAGCAAAACGTGATTGGCATAGAATGGCCATGGGTGCCGATGACTTTCTCATTATGTATTATAAGGTCTTGCCACCTATCGCCTGATGAAGCGCGGAATCATCGCTTAGTATGCTGCGCGGTAAGCCTAGCCAAGAGCCCGTCAGGTTAAAAATTTATGGCACCCAAAGTCCGCTTCGGGTCAGGAGCAGACGTGCTCATGCGGCGGCTTTGCGCCCTAATCTCAGTCGTTCAGACTGCCAATTGGCGGTCCTGAAAGCTGCCATTCTTTCGCCCGTCAACTCGCGGGTCAACCATGACGTGACGGTCGGTACGCGTCTTCCGCCACCGGCGGCACAGCATATCCGATCGGGAGGCTAGCGACGCAATTAACGTGGAACGCCGCCCGAAAGAGCCTAAGAATTAGAGCGATCATGAGTGACCAGGACGAGACCGACACGACCCCGATCGCGATCGACAAGGTGCGCGCGTCGAAAGCGGGGCACGCTTATCACGAGGCCTGGGCCGCGCGGTCGGCGCTTGAGCTGCTGCTGCCGGCCACCGACCTCGTCGCGATTGCTCTCGAAGGTTTCGATGAGGCTGACGAGCGCGATCTCGGCAACGGTGCGGTGGAGATCGCCGATCTCGTCCGCTATCATGGCGCGCGCGACATCGCCCGCGCTTCGCACGTGGCAATTGTCCAGTTCAAATATTCGATTGCCAGCGCCGACCGCGCGGTACGCGCTGCGGATCTGGCCAAAACGCTCACCAAGTTCGCCGTTACCGACGCAGAATTGCGGACCAAGCACGGCGATGACCATGTCGACCGCGTGGTAAGCTTTGAGTTCGCCACCAACCGCCCAATCCATGCCGACCTGCTGGCCGCCGTAACGGCGATCATATCGGGCGAGAAGACGCAGGGCGACGTCGCTCGTCAGGCCGCGCAGCTCGCCACCGCTCTCGAATCCTATTCCCATCCGCATGCCGGGTTGCTCCGCCGGTTCGATCTGGTCGGCAGCCAAGGCAGCCTTGTCGATGCCGAACGCGCGGTATCGGCTACGCTCGCCGCGTGGAGCGAGGCAAGCGATCCAGATGCCGAAAAGCGGCTCTTGAAGCTGCGGAACCTCATCCGCATCAAGGCCGGCCCGGGGAGCGACGCCGACAAGACCATCGACCGTGTCGCGGTGCTCGCCGAGCTTGATGTTGAGCATGAAGACCGGTTGTACCCGACGCCCGATGCGTTTCCGGACGTGGCCGATGTGATACCGCGCGCCGTGTTCGAAGAGGTTGCCGAGCTTGCCCGGCTGCCCGGCGACCCGCTAGTCGTGCACGCGGCCGGTGGCATGGGCAAGACCGTCCTGATGCAGGGCCTCGCCGACTGTCTGGTCGCTGCGGGACCGATCATTCTATTCGATGGGTTCGGGGCCGGGCAGTGGCGCAATCCGTCCGACGGCCGGCACTTGCCCGAGCGCACCCTCGTTCATCTCGCCAATCTCCTGGCTGGGCAGGGGCTGTGCGACATCCTCTTGCCGATCACCGACGTCACGGGCCTGCTCAGGGCCTTTCGGCGCCGGCTCGCCCAGGCCGTGGCGACCGCGCGGCAGACGCAGGACGGGGCGCTTGTCTCGCTGGTGCTCGATGCGGTCGATCATGCTGGGCTCGCAGCACAGGAAACTGGTGCGCCGTCCTTTGCCCATCTGCTGCTGCGCAGCATGGGGATCGAGCCGATCGAGGGTGTTCGGGTGGTTGCGTCGTGCCGGACCGAGCGCCTCGCGATTGCGACCGGCGATGCCTCTTGCCGGACCTTCGCGATCCCGCAGTTCAGTGAAGGCGAGGCGCGCGACCTGATCCACCGGCGCGTGCCCGACGCGACGGTCGTCGAGGTAGCGGCGCTGATCGGGCGTTCCGGCCGCAATCCGCGCTGCCTTGACAATCTAATCGCTGCGGGACGCCCGTTCGATCCGCTCGTCCTCCCCGACACGCCGGGTGAAGCGGCAGCGTTGCTCGATACGCTGCTGCGCCAGCGCCTCGAGGGCGCGCGCGCGGAAGCGCGGTCGCGCGGCGCAACCAACACCGATATCGACCTCCTCCTGACCGGGATTGCGTTGCTCGTGCCGCCGGTTCCGATCGACGAACTTGCCGCCGCATACGGTCTCGACGCAGCGCAGGTCGAAAGCTTCGCCTCCGATCTGGCGCCGCTCCTCGAACGGACGGCACATGGCCTGATGTTCCGCGACGAGCCGACCGAGACGCTAATCCGGTCGACCTATGGCGGTGCCGCGGCCGACCAGAGTCGGATCATCGCCGGGCTCCAGGCACGCCAGTCGAGCTCGAGCTACGCCGCACGCGCCTTGCCCGCGTTGCTCACCTCGCTGGGCGACGTCGATCAGCTGATCGGCTTGGCGTTTGATCCACGCGTGCCCGACGGCTCGTCGCTGGTCAGTGCGCGCGATATCCGGCTCGCGCGGATCACCGCCGCCATTTCGCTGTGCGCCGCGCTCGGCCGGCGCGACGATCTGTTCCGGCTGTTGCTGGAAGCGTCGCTGGTCGCTGCTGGACACGAGCGGTCCGATCGCTTTCTCTACGAATATCCCGATCTCGCCGCGGTCGCCGGCGATGCCGAGGCGCAACGTCGCTTGGCGGTCACGCAGGTCGGCTGGCCAGGCGGCAAACACGCGGCGCAAGGGATCGCCAGCAGCTTCGCCGGCGATCACGACGAGGCGCGCCGCCATGCTCGGCGATCGATCGACTGGCACAACTGGGCGCTGAAATCCAAGACGAGCGACCGGTTCGGCGACCGGGCAGTGTCGCGCGACCGCGACGATATCGGCTTCGCGTATGTCGAGATGCTATCCGGCAATGACATCCGCATCGCCAAATTCCTTGCTCAGCGCGGCAGCGGCGTCGCATTTCGCAAGTTTGACGACTTGTTTGACCTGTTCGAGCGTCATCGCCGCTCGCCGCATTCGCCGGCCACGGACCTCTCAAGGCGCCTTGCACATTGCCGCATGCCCTCACGTGCTTTGTATGCGGCAGCGCTCCGCTATTGGGGGGACGACCCCGCTGTTGCGCGCCGGCTGATCGCGCAACTGGGCCGCGCCGACGAAGCCGAGAAGGAGGAGTGTGGACCGCTGGCGATGGCGATCAGCCTCGCGATCGCACGGGCGATCGATCTCGGTCTCGAAGGAGACGCGGACGCCATTATCGGTGTAGCGGTGCATTCGTCCGCGCCGATCCACAACTATTCGAGTTACTATTCGGTCGAGCGCACGATCGACGCCACGGTTCTCGGCGCGGGTGTACGGGCCGCGCTCAACCGTAAGCCGGTCACACTGCTCGACATCGCCCCCACTGAATTGCTGGCCCTCGTGCCAGCGAGCGCCAAGGCGCGCGGCCCGGCCGCGTTCAAGCGTATTCTCGATCAGAAGCTTGCCCCACCCAGCCCCGGGGGCGGCCGTCCTCGGCGAAAGCGACGGGACCGCCTCGATGAATCGAGGCGGTCGGACTATGCGCGGACGCTGAGCGAGCGGATCAACCCGTTGCTCGCCTTCGCACAGGCGTCGGCGGACATCGTGCGCCCGCCGGCTGGTCAGACGCGAATCGATATGGTCGCGGCGGCGTTCGACGCGCTTATCGCCACCGTTGAGCGAGTGTCGACCTATCCTTATCGAGACGGCAAGGCGTACGTTGCGCGGATCGGTTTCAGAGTGATCTTCTATCTCGCCGATGCCCTCGGCGCGCTCGATGCTGTGTTGACGCGCCGTATGGCGGATTGGGTCGCGACCGCGCCGGGTCTGTTCACGGCCGATCTCATCCACGTCGTAGCGCGGCTGTCGCGCGTGCCCGCGCATCATGACGCCGCGTTGCTGCTCGCCGCACAGGTTGAGCGCAAGATCCAGCTCGATACCGATATTGGCACCCGGGTCTCGACTTATGGCGATCTGGCCCGCGCGGTGTGGCGAGTGGGCATCGATGAGGCCGCGGTCTATTTCCGGCGCGCGCTCGATCTCGCCGACGCAATCGGGTCGGACGATTTCGATCGCACCAACCATTTGCTCGAACTCGCCGGCTACTATCCTGGGCCCGAACTGAGCCCCCAAGCCGCGCACTGCCTAGCCCGCATCCTCGAACTCAACCAGGGCGAGGACGGTCGGTTTCCCTGGATCGAATATGCCCAGGCGATGGTCCCCATCGCCGGTAGCACGATGCTTGCCACGCTGGGACGGCTCGATGATCGGGGTGCCGCCCGGCTTGGTCTCTCGCTCGGCCCGGCGCTGTCCGAACTGGTCAGGGCGGGGAAACTGTCGCCCGATTCAGCCGCCGCCTTGTGCGGGTTGTCGGCGCCGGTTGAAAGCTGGACGTGGCATTTCTCCGACGTGGCGGCTGCGATCGCGGAACGGCTCGCGCCTGAACGCCTCGAATGGTTTTTCCAGCTCGTTCTGGTCGAAATCGATCGCAACGATCAGCTGTTGCCGGAACGCGAGACCATCGAAGGGCTCAATCGCCTCGCTGAAGTGCACCTGCCGATTGCGTCACCCTCGCGGACGAGGATTGCGGCTTTGCTCGCACGACGGGGGCCGCCGGCCGCGCTCCCGCTGCCACCCACGTCCGCCACGGACGCGCCCGCGCCCTATCCGGTCGATCTGACCGATCCCGACCAGATCGATCGCGAAATTCTTCGCCAGGCGGTCGACCATGCGGGGCGGCGATGGGCGGTACAGACGCTGCGCAGACTCGCATCGGAGCCCGCAACCCCGGCGGCGCGGCTCGATTTTGTTCGCAATGTTGTCGAATTGTCGGCAGCGACGCTGGCCGAAAAGCTGCACGCACTCCACGATCATCTCGTGGCCTGGGCTGCGGTGTCCCCGGCCATGCGCGACGCGCTGCCGGCGCTCGGCCTTCGCCTCGCCGCCAAGCATGCCCTCGAGCTTGCTAATTCGAGTTCTGATGCGTTCGTGGGCTGGCGGGACCTCGTCAAATATTTCGGGTCCGACCTGGCGCTACTCGTCGAACGGGTGATCTCGGCGCTCCGCGCCAATGCCGACAATTTGGGCGGGAACGCCTGGCTTGCGCTCGCTGCCAAACTGGCGCGCGCCGCCAGCCCCGCCGCGATCGCCGAGGGACTGGAGCGCTTCCTGTCGCTGACCGACGCGAAGCTCCCGGCCGAAGTTGGCGACGGGCCGTGGACCCCGTCGTTCGTTGTGCCGAGCGACGAAACCGCATTGGTCGCCGGGCTGATCTGGTCGCGGCTTGGCCATTCGGGCGCCTCGATGCGCTGGCGCGCCGCCCATGCGGTACGGCGCTTCGCGGCGTTGGGACGGTTCGAGGTGATCGACTATCTGGTCATCCTGGCCGAGACGGACAGCGCGCTACCGTTCGTCGATGCCAAGCTGCCATTCTATGTCCTGCACGCGCGGCTCTGGTTGCTGATCGCGCTTGCCCGCATCGCCAAGGATGATGCGTCGCCGCTGGTCCGGCACCGGGACTATCTCGAGAGGGTCGCTTTCTCGACCGACTTCCCGCACGTCGTCATGCGCGAGTTCGCGCTCATGGCGCTACGCGCGATCGCGCCGCTCCTCGACCCCGCCGGGCGTGACGCGTTGACGGCGCGATTGGCGACGGCGAACCGGTCGCCCTGGCCTCACGCGCCGCGGGCGGACTATACCGAGTTCCGTTATCTGCCGCGGCCCGACGGGTCACCGCGCGCCGATCATGCCTTCTCACTCGACTATGATTTTTGCAAGTATCAGGTTGAACGTCTCTGCCACGTCTTCGCTTGTCCGGGCTGGCAGGTCGAGGACCGGATCAACATGGTAGTGAGGGGATGGGATTCGACCATCCGCGGAATGTATGAGGACGCGCGTAGCGACGGTATCGATCGCTCCTGGTCGTCGGGCTACATACCCGAGAGCGACCAATATGGCGGTTATCTGGGCTGGCACGCCCTGATGCTGGTTGCCGGCGACCTGATCGCCACCAAACCGGTGGTCGGCGAGCATTGGGATGGCGATGCCTGGATGGCCTTTCTCGAAGACTATTTGGTTTCCCGCGACGACGGGCTTTGGCTTGCCGATCTCACCGACCTGTTCCCGCTCGACCTCCCGAAGCCGCATGAGCTTGCGATGCCCGGCAGCGAGACCGCATCACTCGCCAAGGATCGGCCGCTGCTCTCGCCACTGCTAGGGCTGGCCGGCGACACGCTGGCGAGTGACTGGTTGCCGGTATCGGCGCGGTGGTCGCTCGATCGCGACACGACGCTGACCGTGCACAGCGTGATCGCCAATTCCGGCGATGCCCGGTCGACCGTCATGACCCTGCTGTCGGACGAGGCATTCTTCCGCTGGCTGCCCGACGATGAGGACGAGATCGCGCGCCATTTCGGGCGCGTGGGCCATAGCGTTCAGGCATGGGTGTCCAAGACACCCAATACCCAGCGCAAGCTCGACCGCTACGACCCTTATGCCGCGTCGACGGCGCTTGATCGGCCTTTCCCCGCTGAATGGGTGCGTGCCGAGCAGTCGATGGTGGCCGACGATGTCATCGTGCGCAGTTGGTCTCGCGACGGCGTGCCGGCTTATCGTGCAGAGGCTTGGGGTGCGGAAGGCGGTGTCGGCGAACATTCCAGGGGAGAGACCGGCTATCGGTTGTCGATCCGGCGCGACGCGTTAATCGACCGCCTCGCTTTGTCGGGCAAAAGCCTTGTTCTCGCGCTCAAGCTGCAGAAGTACCATAAGGGCAAGTCGACTGGGCAGCTTGGCGACACGAGCAGCTTCACCCACCGCTCGATGATCCTCGTTGTCAACGAGCGCAGCGTCGTATGGCTGCCGCAGCGCCTGTCGAAGCAGGCCAGGGCGGCGCTCGCCACGCTTGAGCCGGACAGCCGTCGCGACTTCTACCATCGGTTCAGGGCGCTCGCCGGGCTACCCGACGAATGGGCAGCACAGCGTGCGGCGCGAACGCTGGTCGATGGCGATGCCTATCGGATCATCATCGAGGGGCCCGATCTCGACCTCTAGGCTCGGTGATCCCGGCT
This sequence comes from Azospirillum brasilense, assembly GCF_007827815.1. Taxonomy (GTDB): domain Bacteria; phylum Pseudomonadota; class Alphaproteobacteria; order Azospirillales; family Azospirillaceae; genus Azospirillum; species Azospirillum brasilense_C. The sequence continues at coordinate 811,373 of NZ_VITH01000001.1, read as the reverse complement.
CAATCAGTGTGCCAGGATATCACCCCCGGGTCCGGTCGCCTCCGGCGGTTAACGAAGAGATCTCCGGATCCGTTATGAGAGCCAAATGCGCGACCATTTCGATCTTGAGTGATCCGTTTACTTGAGGAGGTACGGTCGGTCTGCTACCGGCCCCAAACCAGCCATTTGTCTTCGTCACAGCTAACTTCTGCTTCTGGCGCAAAGCAGCCGTGAGCGATGATCCGCAAGGGGTCAAAAGCCGAAGTGGAGCATCCCCACCCAACACTGGGGACCGTACAGGGTGTCTGTTGGCGGGCGGCATCCGAAGGCATTTGCTCGGTCGGCCCAGGCACCGACCAACCAAATCCTGCGATCTGCCCTTCTCCATCGTGCTGGTGGCGACTTCGTCGATGGTGGCGATCACAGCGGGTCTTGGCCGTGGTCGCCACCCTGCCGGGCCCGTCGAATCCGCGCGACCGCCCCGCGCACCGCCCGCAAGCGCTCGGTGTAGCGCGCCGGCATCTGTGGCGAGGCCCAACGCCCGGCCTGCATGAGGCCGGCGAGGTCGACGCCGGCGGCGAGCAGGTCCTGGGCGGCGCCGACGCGCAAGGAATGACCGCTGAAGCCGACGGCCAGCGGATCGGCTGCGGCGGTGCGTCGGACGACGACTCGCCGCACCGCCGCCGGGCTCATCCGCTCACCCGGGCCGCCGCGCCGCAGATGGCCGAAGACGAACACTCCCTCCCGCGTCGGCGCGCCGGTGACCGAATCCGGCCAATGTGGCGCCACCATCCGCCACGCAGCGAGCGCGGCCATGGCCTCGGCCGACAGCCAAACCTCGGCGCCCTCGCCTTCAAGATCGGTCTTGGAGCGGCGGATGCGGATGGTGCCCTCGCCAGGCCGCGCCTCCGGGTCGTTGGGATCGACCGGGTGGAGGTCCGCCCAGCGCAGAGCCACCAACTCATCGGCGCGGGCCAGCGTGTCGCGCCCGACCAACAGAAGCGCCCGGTCGCGACGATCGATCGGGCGCTGCTGCTGATCGGTGGTGGTCGCCAGCCGGTCGAGGATGGGATCCAGCACGGCGTCGGTCAGCGCCGTCGCCTGCCGGTGGGCACTCCCGTGCTCCCGGGCGTGGCCGCGGCGTTCCAGGGTGACGCTCCAGTGGTCGCACGGGTTGCGGTGCTCGGCCGCCCGGTGCAGCAGGGCGATGGAGGCGAGGTAGCGGGCGATGGTCGCCGGTTTGCGGGTGGTCCCGGCGTCCTGGAGGAAGGCGCACACCGTCTCCGGTGCGGCGGGCAGCCAGGACAGGCCGCGGGCGCCGCACCAAGCGGCGAAGACGCGGGCGTCGGCGCGCACGGCGCGCAACGTGGCTGGGGCGAGGCAGCGCTGCGCCACATCGAGGAAGCGGCGCAGCGCCGCCAGGCCGGCGTTGGGGAAGTCGGTCTCCGGCAGGGGCGTGCTCAGTGCCGTGGTGGCGCAGGGATTGGCGTAGCCGCCAGCGGCGTGCCACCACGCCAGAGAGCTGCGGTAGCGGCGCAGCGTCGCCGGGGTCCGGCCGGCGATGGTCGCGTCGGCGAGGAATGCGGTCACCGTCGCTGGGCTGGCCGGCAGGGCGCGGTGCCCGGCCTGGGCGCACCAGCGGACGAACAGCCGGGCGTCGCCGAGCAGCGCCCGCCGGGTCGACGCGGCCATGGTCCGAGCCGCGAAGGCGGCGCGCAGCCGGGCGACGTCGGCGGCGCTGAGGTGCGGCAGCAGCGCGAAGGGAATGGCGACCGGCGGGGGAACGGCGGGCATGGGCGGCCTCCGGAGCGGCGGGCCGGTCCAAGGTGCCGGCATCCTTTCCCGACAACAGCGGAAGTCACGTGATAACCCCCCGATAACCGTGATTATCGCGGCGTTATCAGGGGCGCGCGCCCGAGCCATCCCGTGGTCCCGGAAGCAACCCCGCACGTTTCTAGCATAGCCAGTCTTTCGCGTCGGGGCGATCGGGGAGAGCTCACCCGTGTGGGATAGAGAAAGGTGAATTTGAACACGAACGTGGTGTTGAGCGGCACGGCCTGGTCGGCGCGCGGCATCGGACCGGACCTTGGCCGAACTGATCGGCCCACCGCCGAGTGTTACGGGGCACCCGTTGCTGGAGCCCCACAGAAAGCGAGGGGGGCTGGCGCCTCGTATGGCTCAGCGGCGCCGTGAGCGGTCATGCGCGCTGGTGGCGGTCCACAGGACGGCGTTGCGCCGGGCACGGCCGACCTCCTCGACGAGACCGCGCGCTTCGCGGAGGCGAAGGACGGAGATCACGGCCACCGCCAAGCGCCGGAATTCCAACGGGCGAAGCGCGACGTTCCGCTCGGCGCAGAGCGCGCGGACGATGTCGGAGGTGGACAGCGGGCGGGAGGCCTCCCGCAGCACGCGCAGGGCGTCGTCGGCAATCACACTCCGTTCGGTCGCGTGGCGCGGGCTCACGGGACTGGCCGTCGGGGCCGAGGCCGGCCGGGAGTGGCTGAACAGCCGGATGGCCCCTTCGAGGCACGTCAACTCCTGGTCGAGCGCGGCCACTTGCCGGGCCAGGTCCGAGCGGCGTGCGGCAAGTTCCGCATGCTTGTCCGCCAACGCGGAGAGGATCGCGTGAGAAGCATCATCCACTGCCGGGGCAACCGGCTGGGACTGGGCAAACGCATTCGACATTGGATGGCGGTTCCTGGCGATGCACCCGTCCGTCATGCCGGCGGACTTGATCATCGAAGGGGGCGCCGAACCGCCGCGGCGCAAGCGTCCCAAGGACTGATGGTGCAGGGCGCCAGCCCCAGTTCCCTGCGTGGGACGTCGTCTTCATGAAAAAGGGCGGACCCGGTTGGATCCGCCCCATTCTGCATCCGTTCTGTCAAGCTCCAGCTTCGCTTGATCTCAACCTTTCTCAATCATTGAGTGAAACTTCTCAATCATAGAGTTAAAGCTTCTCAATCATAGAGTTCGGTTTCTCAAGCTTTGCGTTAAGGACCACAACAAGTTCTTTACACGTCGAGGTTGGCGACCTTGAGCGCGTTCTCCTGGATGAACTCGCGGCGCGGCTCGACGATGTCGCCCATCAGGGTGGAGAAGACCTCCTCCGCCTGGTCCGCGTGGTTGACCTTCACCTGCAACAGCGAGCGCTTGGTCGGGTCGAGCGTGGTTTCCCAGAGCTGGTCGGGATTCATTTCGCCCAAGCCCTTGTAGCGCTGGATGGTCACGCCGCGGCGGCCCAACTCCATCACCGTGTCGAACAGGGCGACGGGACCGGTCAGGCTGCGGCTTTCCTTCTGCTTTTCGAAGGCGCGGCCCGGCTCGGCGTAGACGCGCTTCAGGTCCGCCGCGATGGCGTCCAGCTTGCGGGCTTCGGCGCTCTTCAGCAGGTCGGCGTCCAGATGATGGCGGTGGGTCACGCCGCGGCGCGTCCGCACCAGCGCGTAACCGCCCTGGAGCAGGCTCTCGCCGCGCCAGCCGCCTTCCACGTCCAGCGCGTTGAGCCGGGCGGCCACCGTCTCGGCCGCCTGCTGCGCCTGGGCGGTGTCCTGCGACAGCGCGACCGACAGGGCACCGCTCACCGCTGCCGATTCCACCACCGACAGGTTGCCGGCCTTGCGGGCCAGCGTCTCGATGTGCAGGCGGGCGCCGCGGGCCTGCTCGACCATCTCGCGCAGCGGCTCGCCGGTCAGCAGGGAGCCGTCGGCCGGACGCACGGACAGGTCGCCCAGCGCCGCCTCGATCAGATACTCCTCCAGCGCCCGGTCGTCCTTCAGGTACCGCTCCTTCGCGTTGCCGCGCTTGATGCGGTAGAGCGGCGGCTGGGCGATGTAGAGATAGCCGCGCTCGATCAGCTCCGGCATCTGCCGGAAGAAGAAGGTCAGCAGGAGCGTGCGGATGTGGCTGCCGTCCACGTCCGCGTCGGTCATGATGATGATCTTGTGGTAGCGCGTCTTGTCCGGGTTGAACTCGTCGCGCCCGATGCCGGTGCCCAGCGCCGCGATCAGCGTGCCGATCTCGGCCGAGGACAGCATCTTGTCGAAGCGCGCCCGCTCCACGTTCAGGATCTTGCCGCGCAGCGGAAGGATGGCCTGGAACTGGCGCGACCGGCCCTGCTTGGCCGAACCGCCCGCCGAATCGCCCTCCACGATGAAGAGTTCGGAGAGCGCCGGGTCGCGCTCCTGGCAGTCGGCCAGCTTGCCGGGCAGGGAGGCGATGTCGAGCGCACCCTTGCGCCGGGTCAGCTCGCGCGCCTTGCGGGCGGCCTCACGGGCGGCGGCGGCCTCGACCACCTTCTGGACGACGCGCTTGGCGTCCGCCGGATGCTCCTCGAAATACTGGGCGAGGCATTCGCCCACCACCGCCTCGACCACCGGGCGGACTTCGGAGGAGACCAGCTTGTCCTTGGTCTGGCTGGAGAATTTCGGATCGGGCACCTTCACCGACAGCACGCAGGTCAGGCCCTCGCGCGCGTCGTCGCCGGAGAGGTTGACCTTCTCCTTCTTCGCGATGCCCGACTCGTTGGCGTAGTTGTTGATCGCCCGCGTCAGCGCCGCGCGGAAGCCGGCGAGGTGGGTGCCGCCGTCCTTCTGCGGGATGTTGTTGGTGAAGCAGAGGGTCGTCTCGTGGTAGCTGTCGTTCCACTGGAGCGAGCATTCCACGGTGACCACGCCGCCATGCTCCGTCGGGCGCTCCGCCTTGATCGAGATCGCCGGCTTGTGCAGAGGAACCTTGGAGCGGTCGAGCCAGTTCACGAAGGCTTCCAGCCCGCCTTCATAGTGCAGGTCCTGGACCTTCGGCTCCACCCCGCGGGCGTCGGTCAGCACCAGCCGCACGCCGGAGTTCAGGAAGGCCAGCTCGCGCAGCCGGTGCTCCAGAGTCGCGAAGTCGAATTCGGTGTTGGTGAAGGTGTCCTTGGACGGCAGGAAGGTGACCTCGGTGCCGGAGAGCGGCTTCTGCCCGCCGTTGCCGTCGTCGACCATCGGCGCCGCGCCGATGTCCGCCAGCCGCTCGTCGGCGACGCCGTGGCGGAAGCGCATGAACCATTCGCGGCCGTTGCGCCAGATGCGCAGCTCCAGCGTTTCCGACAGGGCGTTCACCACCGACACGCCCACGCCGTGCAGGCCGCCCGACACCTTGTAGGAGTTCTGGTTGAACTTGCCGCCGGCGTGGAGCTGGGTCATCACGACCTCCGCCGCCGACACGCCCTCTTCGGAGTGGATGTCGGTGGGGATGCCGCGGCCGTTGTCGCGCACCGTGACCGACCCGTCGGCGTTCAGCTGCACCACGACCGCGTCGCAGTAGCCGGCCAGCGCCTCGTCGATCGCGTTGTCCACGACCTCGTAGACCATGTGGTGCAGTCCGGAGCCGTCATCGGTGTCGCCGATGTACATGCCCGGACGCTTGCGCACGGCGTCCAGCCCGCGCAAGACGGTGATCGATTCCGCGCCGTAATCCTGCTGCGGGAGGTCGTTCTTCAGTGCTTCCTGTGCCATGGCTCGACTATAGCAGACTGCGTTGGGTTTCGGCGGAATACCGTTCTTCGGTAAGCGATTTTCTGGGCTTTTCAGCCCTTTTTCGGGGGCTTTTTTGGGAGCTAGGCCGGGGTCACGGTCGCATCCTCGATGTGGAAGCGTTTGGCCGCACCGCCGAGCGGTCCGAAGACCGAATCGTCGGTGCCGGTCATCCAGGCCTGGGCGCCCAGCGCCAGGATTTCGTCGAACAGCGCCTCGCGCCGCTGCGGGTCGAGATGGGCGGCCACCTCGTCCAGCAGCAGCAGGGGAGCGGCGCCGCGCTCCGCCGCCAGAAGGCGGGCGTTGGCCAGCATGATGGCGATCAGCAGCGCCTTCTGCTCCCCGGTGGAGCAGAGCGCCGCCGGCATGTCCTTCTGGGCGTGGCGCACCGCGAGGTCGCTCTTGTGCGGCCCCAGCGTGGCGCCGCCGCCGTCCGAATCGGCGCGCCGGCTGTCGCGCAGCGAGCGGCGCAGCGCGTCCTCGGCGGCCAGCGCCGGGCCCTCGTCCAGCCAGCGCTCCACCGTGCCCTGCACCGTCAGGTCGGCGCCGGGGAAGGGGCCGACGGCCCGCCCGCAGGCGGCGCGCAGCCGCTGCACCACGTCGCGGCGGGCGGCGGCCACGGCGACTCCGGTGGTCGCCATCTGGTCCTCCAGCCCGCCCAGCCAGCCCTCGTCGCCGTTCCAGCCGCGGTGCCCCTCGCGCAGCAGGCGGGCGCGCTCGCGCAGGGCGTGCTCGTAGCGGCTGAGCCGGCCGGCGTGGGCGGGGTCGAAGCCGAAGACGAGGCGGTCGAGGAAACGGCGGCGCCCGCTGGAGCCTTCCAGAAACAGCCGGTCCATCTGCGGGGTCAGCCAGACGACGGCGACATGCTCGGCCAGCACGGTCTGGCCCTTGGCGGGATGGCCGTCCACCCGAACGACGCGGCGGTCGCGCTCCGCTCCGGACGCCGCCTGGGGGCCGATCTCGCGGCCGGTGCCGATCTCCACCGGGCCGGTGGGGGTGTCGAGAACGGCGGCGACCGCCCAGCCGGCGCCGTTGTTGGGGCCGTTGCCGGGGCCGATCCGCTCGACCTCCGACAGCTTGGCGCCGCGCAGGCCGCGTCCGGGAGCGAGGAAGCTGACCGCTTCGAGCAGATTGGTCTTGCCGGCGCCGTTCGGCCCGGTCAGCACCACCGGGCGGTGGTCGGGCTCCAGGCGCGCGCTGTCATAACCGCGGAAGCGGGTCAGGGTCAGGCGCGTCACCGCCAAGGCGGCCGGAGTGTCCACCACGGGGGCGGGGTAGGGCGAAGTCTGTCTGGCGTCGAGCAAAGCGTCCGATCCGGGATGCGGGGGCCGGGCCGCCGCACCCCGTCAGACACGGGGTCCGGAGCGCACCGGCCCGAAAAGCGCCGATCCGTCCGGACCGGTCACACACGCATCGGCATCAACACGTAAAGGGCCGTGGCGTCGGCGACGTCGCGCACGATGGTCGGCGACGCGGCGTCGGCCAGCGAGAAGCGCGCGCCCTCGCCCTCGATCTGCTGCGTGATATCAAGCAGATAGCGCGAGTTGAAGCCGATTTCCAGGGGGCCTTCCTGGTAATTGACCTCCAGCTCCTCGGTGGCGCTGCCGGCCTCGGGGCTGGTGGCGGACAGGGTCAGCGTGCCGCGGGTCAGCGACAGCTTCACGGCCCGGCTCTTCTCGGTGGAGATGGTGGCGACGCGGTCCACGGCGGCGGCGAACAGCTTGGCGTCCACCTCCATCGTCTTGTCGTTGCCGACCGGGATCACCCGCTCGTAGTCCGGGAAGGTGCCGTCGATCAGCTTGGAGGTCACCACCACCGAATCGAAGGCGAAGCGGATCTTGTTGTCCGACAGCGACAGCTCGATGCGGTCGGCGGCCTCGTCGATCAGCTTGCGGATCTCGTTCACGGTCTTGCGCGGAACGATCACGCCGGGGATGCCGGCGGCGCCCTCCGGCAGCGGCATCTCGACCCGCGCCAGACGGTGGCCGTCGGTCGCCACGGCGCGCAGCACCGGCAGCTCGGCCCCGCCGGCCTTGGCCTTGGCGGCGTGCAGGTAGATGCCGTTGAGGTAGTAGCGCGTCTCTTCGGTCGAGATGGCGAAGCGGGTGCGGTCGACCAGCGCCCGCAGGTCGCCCGCCGTCAGGTCGAAGCGGTGCGGCAGGTCGCCGCCGGACAGCTGCGGGAAATCGTCGACCGGCAGGCAGGACAGCTTGAACTGCGACCGGCCGGCGCGCAGCGTCAGGATCGTGCCGTCGCCGCCGATGTCCAGCTCCACCTGGCTGCCGTCGGGCAGCTTGCGCACGATGTCGTACAGCGTGTGGGCCGGGGCGGTGGTGCCGCCGGAGCGGGTCACCGTGGCCGGGACCGTCTCGACGATCTCCAGGTCCATGTCGGTGGCGGCCAGCGACAGCTCGCCGTCGTTCGCCCGCAGCAGCACGTTGGACAGGATGGGAATGGTGTTCCTGCGCTCCACCACGCTCTGCACATGACCAAGGGACCGGAGAAGGGCGGCGCGTTCGATGATGATGTTCATGCTGGTCGTCGTCTCGGCAGGTCGTGTTTTTTGCGATTCGCAGGCGTACCCATGCCGGTCCGGCCGCAATCCAGCGGGCCGGAACGGGGGCGCATGATACCACAACGTCGGTTTTGCCGAACCAAATTCGTTCGGCGTGGCCGGGCGGTCGCCGGAAAGGACGATTCCGGCCCATCCGGAGGCCCGTGACGCCCCCGCGGGGTGCCGCCGTAGGGGGAATGCGGCCGGGGCGGGAGGGCGCGCGATTCGCGCTGGGGCGACTCTACCGCCCACCCTCCGCCGCGAATTGCGCGTCCAGCCCGGCGCGGTAGTCGGGGTAGGCCAGCTCGACACCGAGCTGGCGCTTGATGCGGTCGTTCTTCACCCGGCGGCAGTCGGCGTAGAAGCTGGCGGCCATCGGCGACAGGCCGGCCTCGTCGAAGGGCACCAGCGGCGGCGGCTCGACCCCCAGCAGGCCGCAGGCGTAGCTCACCACCTCGTGGGAGGGGGAGGGAAGGTCGTCGGCGACGTTGTAGACCGCGCCCAGCGTCGGCTTGTCCATCGAGGCGCGCAGCGTCGCCGCGATGTCCTCCACATGGATGCGGCTGAACACCTGACCGGGCTTGTCGACACGCCGGGCGGTGCCGTCGCGCACGTTGTCCAGCGCGCTGCGCCCCGGCCCGTAGATGCCGGCCAGCCGGAAGAGATGCATCGGCACGCCGTACTGGCGGTAGAGATTCAGCCAGCCGCGCTCCGCCTCGACCCGGCGCTTCTGCCGCTCGCCGGTCGGGCGCAGCCACGCCGCCTCACCCACCCACTCGCCCTGGGTGTCGCCGTAGACCCCGGTGGTGGAGAGGTAGCCGGCCCAGTCGAGCGTCCGCAGGTCCGCCAGATCCATGGCGTGCTGGTCGAGCACCGGGTCGCCCCGCTCGTCGGGCGGCACGCTGACCAGCAGATGGGTGGTGCCGGCGAGCGCCGCACGGGCGTCCTCCAGCGGGCGGCCCCGGTCGAACAGGAACGCCTCGACGCCCTGCGCCTCCAGGGCGGCGCGCTTGTCCTCGCCGCGGCAGGTGGCGGCGATCCGCCAGCCCTCGGCCTTCAGCCGGTCGGCGAACACGCGGGCTGTGAAGCCCAGGCCGAAGACGAACAGACGGGGTGAAGCCATGTCTTGCGGGGTCCTTGCGTCGGGAGCGGCAATGACGGAGTGTAAGGCCGCCATGAACCGACGCAACGCTTACCTCATCACGGCCGCGCTGGCGCTCCTCTCCGCCGGCCCGGCCTTCTCCGCTCCCACCGTCGATCACAACCGGGAGTTCCAGGCCTGTCTGACGCTCGCCGAGAAGCGCCCGGCCGAGGCGCTGGAGAGCGCGCAGACCTGGCTGAACCGCGGCGGCGGCGACCATGCCCGGCTGTGCCAGGCGCTGGCGCTGTTCCACAAGGGCGACTTCACGACCGCCGGGGCGCGGCTGGAGGAGCTGGCCCCGGTGCTGGGCAAGGACGACCCGAAGGCCGGGGCCTCGATCCTCGGGCGGGCGGGCTGGGCGTGGCTGCGCGCCGGCGACAACGCGCGGGCGGAGCGGGCCTACAGCCGTGCCCTGGCGCTCCAGCCGGAGGACGTGGACCTGCTGATCGACCGCGCCATCGCGCGGGCCGAGACGGAGCGGTTCTGGGACGCCGTGGCCGACCTGGACGCCGCGCTGAAGAAGGACCCGCAGCGGGCCGAGGCCTATCTCTACCGCGCCGCCGCCCACAAGGCGCTGGCCAACGACCGGCAGGCCGTCGCCGACATCGACCGCGCGCTGGAGCTGCGCCCCGGCGATCCCGACGCCCTGCTGCTGCGCGCCACCATCAAGGCGCAGACCGGGAATCTGCCGGGGGCGCGGGAGGATTGGAGCCAGATCGTCCGCAACACGCCGAACAGCGCGGCGGCCAAGACGGCGCAGGCCAACCTCGACCGCTCGGCCAAGGCGCCCGCTCCCGCGCCGGCGGCCAACGCGAAGGGCGGGGCGGCCCCCGCAAAGCCATAATCGGATTGTGGTCGTTACGCTAATATCACAGGGCTCCTGCGACATTTGGCGGCTGGACGAGTGCGAACGCTTCGCAGGATCATCCGCGGCGAAGAGGGGCGGACAGGAACGCGCCCCCCACCTCCCGGTGCGATCAGGTGCAGCCATGAGCGGTCATCCCACCCCCGAAACGGGCCAGTCCCCCGGCGGACGGCATTTGGGCGAGTTGAAGAAGGGCGAGCGCGCCCGCGTGACCGGCGTCGATGAGCGGGGGGTGGTCACCACCCTTCCCGAAGGGGAGCTGGAGCGGCGCATGATCGAGATGGGGCTGGTCGAAGGCTCCCACGTCGAGGTCCTGCACGAAGCCTTTCCGGGCCGCGACCCCATCGCCATCCGCGTGAACGAGCACACGCTGGCGCTCCGCCGCGCCGAGGCGCGCGCCGTGCTGGTGGCGCCCGCCGCCTGACGCGCGGCGCCATTTCCTTTCTTTAAAGCGACCCCCTGCAAGGACATCCGGCCATGTCGGTCCTGGACTCCGCCCTGCCGCCGCGCATCGCGCTGGTCGGCAACCCGAACTGCGGCAAGACCGCCCTGTTCAACGCGCTCACCGGTTCCCGCCAGAAGGTGGCGAACTACCCCGGCGTCACCGTGGAACGGAAGATCGGGCATTTCGTCAGCCCGCTCGGCCGCCGCGTCCAGGTGATCGACCTGCCGGGCACCTACAGCCTGCGCGCCCGCTCCCCCGACGAGGAGGTGACCCGCGACGTCGTGCTCGGCCGCTTCTCGCACGAGGACAGCCCCGACCTGCTGGTCTGCGTCGCCGACGCCACCAACCTGCGCCTGAACCTGCGGCTGGTGGTCGAGCTGAAGCGGCTGGGCCGCCCGATCATCCTGGCGCTGAACATGATGGACGCGGCGGAGAAGCGCGGCTGCCGCATCGACGCGGCGGCTCTGTCCGCGGCGCTCGGCGTGCCGGTGGTGCCGACCGTCGCCATCCGCCGCGGCGGCGTCCAGCCTCTGCTGGAGCAGATCGACGGCGCCATGGCCATGGCGTCCGATGCGGCGGCGGACGCGGCGGAGAATTCGGCCCCCTGCGGCTGGAGCGAGCCCTCCTCGCGCGACCTGCGGGCCTACCACCAGGAGGTCGAGGGGCTGCTGGCCGGCTGCGTGGCCGACGCCGGTCTGCCGCCGCTGGCGACCCGGCGGGTGGACGCCGTGCTGCTGCACCCGGTGTTCGGGCTGGCCTTCCTGTTCCTTGTGCTGTTCCTGATGTTCCAGGCGGTGTTCGCTTGGGCCGAGGCGCCGATGAACCTGATCGACGGCGCGGTCAGCGGGCTCAAGGACTGGGTGGCCGCCACCCTGCCGGACGGCGCGCTGCGCAGCCTGCTGACCGACGGCATTATCGCCGGGGTGGGCAGCGTGGTCATCTTCCTGCCGCAGATCCTGGTGCTGTTCTTCTTCATCCTGGTGCTGGAGGCGACCGGCTATCTCGCCCGCGCTGCCTTCCTGCTGGACCGGCTGATGGGCGGGGTGGGGCTGCACGGGCGTGCCTTCATCCCGCTGCTGTCCAGTTTCGCCTGCGCGGTGCCCGGCGTCATGGCGGCGCGCACCATCGAGAACCGGGCCGACCGGCTGGCGACCATCATGATCGCCCCGCTGATGACCTGCTCGGCCCGGCTGCCGGTCTACACGCTGCTGATCGCGGCCTTCGTGCCGGACCGTCCGCTGCTGGGCGGTCTGGTCGGGCTGCCGGGGCTGGTGATGTTCGCGCTCTACGCCGCCGGCATCCTGTCGGCGCTGGCCGTCGCCTTCGTGCTGAAGGGCACGGTGTTCAAGGGCGCGCGCGAGCCGCTGCTGATGGAACTGCCGGCCTACCGCCTGCCCAACCCGCGCGACATCGCGCTGGGCCTGTTCGAGCGGGCCAAGGTCTTCCTGGCGCGGGCCGGCACGACGATCTTCGCGCTGATGATTGTCATGTGGTTCCTGGCGAGCTTTCCCGGCGCGCCGGAGGGGGCGACCGAGCCGGCCATCCAGTATTCCATCGCCGGCATGATCGGCCACGCGCTGGAACCGCTGCTGGCGCCGATCGGCTTCACGTGGCAGATCGCCGTGGCGCTGGTGCCGGGCATCGCGGCGCGCGAGGTGGCGGTCGGCGTGCTGGGCACCATCTACGCGCTGAGCGAGAGCGGCGACGCGCTGCAATCCTCGCTGGCCGGGGCGCTGGCCGCCTCCTGGAGCCTGCCGACCGCGCTGTCGCTGCTCGCCTGGTACGTCTTCGCCCCGCAATGCGTCGCCACCCTGTCGGTGGTGAAGCGGGAGACCAACGGCTGGTTCTGGCCGGCGGTGATGTTCGCCTACATGATCACGCTGGCCTACGGGGCGAGCTTCATCACCTACCGCGTCGCGTCTGCGCTGCTGTAAGGGGCTGCTGTAAGGGAAGGGGAGGGCACGGCCATGTGGCAGGATCTTCTGGTTGTCTTGGTGGTGGCGCTGGCCGCGGCGTGGACGGTGTGGCGCGTGATCCTTCCGGCCGGACTGCGCGCCCGCCTGCTGGGCCGCGCCGCGCCACAGGGGACCGGTTGCGGCGGCGGGTGCAAGGGCTGCGGCCCGGCCGGCGGCGGCTCGGGTGGCTGCCACTGAGCCTACAAGGCGGGGACCCGGGCGCCGCCCTTCTTGACCGCGTACATCGCCTGATCGGCGTGGACGATGAGCTGCTGGGAGTCGCGCCCGTCCTGCGGGAAGACCGCGACGCCGATCGACAGGGCGAGCGTCAGCCGCAGCCCGTCGATCAGGATGGGCTCCCCCAGCGCCGCCCGGCATTTCTCGGCCACGGTCTCCGCACCGGCGCGGCTCGCCTCCACCTCCAGGATGATGGCGAACTCGTCGCCGCCGATGCGGGCGATCAGGTCGGCCTTGCGCAGCAGGTCGGACAGGCGGCGGGCCACCACCCGGAGAACCTCGTCGCCACGGCTGTGGCCATGGGCGTCGTTGATCGGCTTGAAGCCGTCCAGATCGATGTAGAGCAGGGCGAACGGCGTGTTGCCGCGCTCCGCGCGGTCGATGGCCTGCCGCAGCCGCTCGTGGAACATGGCGCGGTTGGGCAGGCCGGTCAGCGCGTCGTGGTGGGCCATGTGGGCCATCCGCGCCTCGCTGGCCCGCAGGGCGGCCTCCTGCTCCCGCAGCTTGCCCAGAAGATAGTTGAAGCCATGCACCAGCTCCCCGACTTCGTCCATGCGGCGGACCGGCAGCGGGGCCAGCTCGACATGCCCGTCGGCCATCTGGTGCATCCGCCGCGCCGCCTCGGTCAGCGGGCGGAAGAAGCGGCGCATGCCGAAGAACAGAACGGTCGCGGCGAAGGCGGCGATCATCAGGCTGTTGGTGATGATGAAGGTCTGCAGGTCCCGCACCCCCTCGAACGCCTCGGACGTGGGCAGGCGGGCGACCAGGAACCAGTCCGCCGTCGGGACGGAGGCTATGGCCGACAGTTCCTCCACCCCCGCCGCGTTGACGGTGATCCCGCTGCCGCGGTAGCCGGCCATGGCCCGGTCGTGCAGCGGATTCACCCCCTCAAGCGGCGTGGCGGCCAGGATCATGTTGTGATCGCTGGCCGAGACGAACAGCTTGTCGCGGGGGGAGACCAGAAGGAAGCCGCCGCTGCGCCCGATGCGGTTTCCCTGGACCAGATTGAGGAAGCCGGGCGACGAGAGGGCCGTGGCGCCGGACAGCACCGCGACCGGGCGCCCGGCGTCGTCGGTGACGGTCATCGCCATGACCACCATCGGCTCCCCGTCGAGGGAGGAGCGGGCGGGCCGCCCGATCACCGGTTCGCGGCTGGACAGCGCCGAGCGGAACCAGTCGCGGTCCGAAACATCGAAGTCCGGCGCCCGATGCCGTTGCGGATAATCGGCGAAAACACCGTGGCCGTCCGGCCGGACGACCATCAGCCCGCGCGAGAACAGGGGCGCGATCTCCTGATGGGTCTTCAGCCAGTCGCGCAGGGCCGCGGGATCGTCGAGGATCGCCAGCGGCAGGCTTCCGGCGGCGCGGCGCAGGAGGTCGAGCCGTGCCTTGATCTTCTCATCGATGTCGTGGGCGACGTAAGACGCCGTCGATTGCTGCTGTGACGAGGTGAGGTCGTCGATCTTGCCCTCCAAAAAGGAGGACAGAACCCAAACGCGCGCGCAGGCGCCGACCAAGACCAGGGCTAGTCCAAACAGCATAAGACGAACGACGATGCTGCGGCACTGCCGACTCAGTCCATTGGTCGCGGCGATGAGCATTCGCAAGCTCTGCTCCTCCAAGAAACCGTTTTCTTATTTCCCAGATGGCCAGGCTTCGCGCCCACCGCCCGCCGAAGATAGACGATGCCACGCCCGTTCGGAAGACGGAAAGGGCAGCGAATCCCCCTCAAATGCACCGGAACTGATTGAAAAAACGAAATATTTCCACCGAGGAGCGAGAAGCCCCCGTGTTGGCTCGCGTCTTTTCCGCGTTGGTGATAACAAAGCCCGTGGTGGGGCGATGCGTCGGGCTGCGCCGCTGTCCGGCCTCCCGCCGTCCCGCCATTCACGGTCCCTGTCCGATCCGGAGCGCCGAGATGCCGAACGACTCCAGCCGAGCCTCCGATCTTCTGTCCTCGGTTGCGGCGCGCCTGTGCGGACCCGCCGGAACGGGGGAGGACCTGAAGGCCATCGCCGATGTCTGCGAGGAGGCGCGGGCCGCGGGGCTGGGCGCCGACCCGGAACGGATGGCTGCGCTGGACAGCGCAGTCGCGGGCGTCGACCCGATCCTGCGGGAATCCGCTCTGGCCCACATCTCCGGCGACCTGCGGCGCTTCGCCCGCATCCTGGACATGGTCGAGCATGTGCTGGATTTGGCGCCGCTGGAAGGCGTCAACCAGATCTACTGGTCGATGCAGCGGCAGATCTTCCTGACGCGCATGGACGCGGCGACCCAGCCCGACTTCTTCACCAACAGGCTCTTCCCCTTCTACGAACGTTTCCTGGGCGAGGTGGCGCGGCGCCTGGATCTGCGCCCGGCCCCACGGCCCGCCGGGGCGCCGGCCACCGGGCGGGTGGTGATGGTCACCAACCAGCTCCTGTCCGCGTATCACCAGCCCTCCCGCGACCTGCTGCGGCAGGCGGCCCTTCTGCAGGGGGGCGCCGGGCGGGAGGTGCTGATCCTCAACACCAACATGATGCCGGACCGCTACCACAGCCCCTTCGTCCCGCCCTTCGCTGCGGCCATCGAGGCGCAGTTGAACGGCGAGCAGCTCATCGCCTTCGAGGACCAGCGCTTCCGCCTGATCTCCTCGGTCGAACCGGGCCTGACGGCGGGCAAGCTCAAGGGCTTCCTGGCGGCGGTCGAGGCGTTCGACCCGGATGTGGTGATCGGCTTCGGCGGGTCGGTGCTGCTGGCCGACCTGCTTGGCGCGGTGCGCCCGCTGCTGTGCATCCCGACGACCACCGGCACGCCCGTCACCCTGGCCGACATCGCGCTGGACTTCGGCGGCACCTCCCCGCCGCCGGAAGGGGGGCGCTTCGCCCGCGCGTGGCGGCCGTTCCGCTTGGGCCTGTCGCTGCGCCCGGACGACGGCGCGCCCGCCGCCGCCCGCGCGGATTTCGGCATTCCCGAGAACGCTTTTCCCTGCGTGGTGATCGGCAACCGGCTGGACGCCGAGGTGGGGGCGGCGTTCCTGGCGCTTCTGGAGCGGCTTCTCGACGCGATCCCCCGCGCCGTGGTGCTGTTCGCCGGGGACGCCGGGGCCTTGCCCGGACGACTCGCCGCCTCCCGCCACGCCGGGCGGCTGCGCAGCCTGGGCTGGGTGGAGCGGATGGACGGGCTGCTGGGGCTGTGCGGCCTCTGCCTGAACCCGCGCCGCACCGGCGGCGGGGCGAGCGCGGCGCAGGCGCTGGCGGCGGGCGTGCCGATCCTGTCCTTTCCAGGCGGCGACGTGGCGAGCGTCGCCGGGCCGGAGTTCCTGGTGACGGACGAGGACGCCTTCATCGCGCGGGCGGCGGCGCTGGCCGCTTCTCCGGAGCGGCTGGAGCAGGCCCGCGCCGCCGCCCGCGCCCGCTTCGCGGCGGTCCAGGGGGAGGGGGGCGACGCCGCCCGCCTCGCCGCCCTGCTGGACGAGGCCGTCGCCCTGCACCGGCAGCGGGCGTGAGGGGGCGGCGATGCGCGTGCTGCTCTGCGGGCAGGGAACGTCGGAAATCCTCTGGTCCATCCACGCCGCCCTGGTCGCGCTGGGCCATGAGTCGGTTCTGGCGCTGCCCGACATCTCGCGGGAGGTGATCGACCGGCCGATCGACGTCCTCCTGGCGCTGAACCTGTTCGAGATCCCGCGCGACACGGTGGAGATGCTGGCCGCCTATGTGGCGTCCTTCGGCACGCGTCCGGCCATCGTGCACATCTGCCTGAAGCACCCGCTGGAGGAGATCGGCGCCGCCACCCCCGCGGCGGTGGCGGAGGCGGACCGCTGGATGGAGCGCTGGAACGTCCGGATGTGGTGCATGTGCCCCGGCGTGGCGGAGCAGTGCGGGCGGCTGGGCCTGACGCGGGTGTTCCACGCCCCGCTGGGGGTGCATCCCTGGATCTGCGCCCTGCGGGACGGCGACGGCGCGGTGCATCTCTACAAGCGCTGGATGTCCCAGGCCGATCCCGGGCTGGTCCGCTACCCCTACCGCGCCATGACGGGAGAGGCCGGGGACCGGGACGAGACGCCGCTGGTCGCCGGGCGCTTCGTCTATCTCGGGCAAAGCTGTGCCCCGGCGGACCCCACCGACCCCGCCATCCGGCGTGCCGCCGAAACCGTCGCCGAGGCGATGCGCGCCCGGCCGGTGCTGCACCGGACGGCGGCCATGGACCTGTGCGGCCTGGGCGGGCCGTCCGCCGATCCTGCCTGGACGCTGGCGTTCAACCGGGCCTTCGCCGCGGTCTTCGCGGTGGAGAACCGCCGGCGCTTCGCCACCGCCCTGCGCGACGCCTTCGGGGAGGCCTTCGCCCTGTGGGGGGACGGCTGGGACCGGCACGGCCTCGCGGCGCATCCGGTCTCCCCGGGCCCGCGCGCCCTCTATCACGAGGCCGCGGCCTGCCTGGATTTCGGAAGCCTCGCCTACGACACGGCGATCTTCCCGCGCACCCTGGAGATCCTGAAGCGCGACGGCCTGCTGGTGAGCTGGCGGCACGCCGACAGCGCCCGGCTGTTCGGCCCCGTCGAGGACGATCTGACCTTTGGCGATGGCGAGGAGGCGGTGCAGCGGTTGGCGGCGTTGCGCGACGACCCGGATCGCCGGGCGCGGCTGCGGTCCGCCCATCGCGACTGGGTGTTCGACCACCTGTCGCTGGAGCGCGTCCTTCCCGCCGTGCTGGCGGACGGATGTCCACTTTCCCCCCATACGCTCTCCCAGTCCACCGATACCTCCGTATAGTTTCCAGGCCCGCCCGCCTCCGGCACTGTAGTGGCGAAGACGAGCCTCCGCGTTGCCCATGGAAGATCGTTATCCGTCTTCCCGTCGCGCCGCGGAACTTTCGCGCGTCCAAAAAAGGAGGGGGTTTTGAGCACGATTTCCACCAAGGACGGCACCCGCATCTTCTACAAGGACTGGGGCAGCGGGCAGCCGGTGGTGTTCTCGCACGGCTGGCCGCTCAGCGCCGACGCCTGGGACGGGCAGATGCTGTTCTTCGGCCAGCAGGGCTACCGGGTCATCGCCCATGACCGGCGCAGCCATGGCCGGTCCGACCAGACCTGGACCGGCAACCACATGGACCAATACGCCGACGATCTGGCCGAATTGCTCGACGCGCTGGACGTGCGCGACGCGGTGATGATCGGCCATTCGACCGGCGGCGGCGAGGTCGCCCGCTACATCGGGCGCCACGGCACCGGGCGCGTCGCCAAGGCCGTGCTGGTCGGCGCGGTGCCGCCGATCATGCTGAAGACCGCGGCCAACCCCGGCGGTCTGCCGATGGAGGTCTTCGACGGCATCCGCAAGGGCACCTACGACGACCGGTCGCAATTCTTTCTCGACCTGACCATGCCCTTCTACGGCTTCAATCGCGACGGGGCGAAGGTGTCGGAGGGGATGCGGCAGTCCTTCTGGCTCCAGGGCATGATGGCCGGGATCAAGGGCGCCTACGACTGCATCCAGCAATTCTCGGAAAGCGACTTCACCGAGGATCTGAAAAAGATGGCGGTCCCGACGCTGCTCATCCACGGCGACGACGACCAGATCGTGCCCATCGACGCGGCGGCCCGCCGCGCCGTGGAGATCGCGCCGCAGGCGACGCTCAAGGTCTACGAGGGGGCGCCGCACGGCCTGACGGCCACCCACCAGGACCGCTTCAACGCCGACGTGCTGGCCTTCATCAAGGGGGCGTGAGCCGAAGCCGGTCAGGCGTCGCCGGCGAGGGTCACCTTGTCGGCGATGCGGACCAGATCGGGCAGGGACCGCGCCTGCATCTTGCGCATCACGCTGGCGCGGTGGACCTTCACGGTGATCTCGCTGAGCTGCAGCTCGGCGGCGATCTGCTTGTTGAGCTGCCCGGCGGCGACGAGCCGCATCACCTCCCGCTCGCGCGGGGTCAGGCTGCGGAACCGCTCGCGCAGGTCGCACAGCGCGTCGAGCGCGCGGCGGCGGTCGCGGTCGCGCTCGATGCCGGTGTGGACGGCGTCGATCAGGTCCTGGTCGCGGAAGGGCTTGGCGAGGAACTCGACGGCGCCGGCCTTCATCGCCGTCACCGACATGGGAATGTCGCCGTGGCCGGTGATGAAGACGACCGGCAGATGGATGTCCGTTCCGCTCAGCTCGCGCTGGAACTCCAGCCCGCTCTGGCCCGGCAGCCGCACGTCGAGCACGAGGCAGCCGGGGGCGTCGGGCAGGCGCTGCTGCAGGAACTCCTGCGCCGAGGCGAAGGGCAGTGCGGTCAGCCCGACCGAGCGCAGCAGGCTGACCAGCGAGTCCCGGATCGAGGGATCGTCGTCGATGATGGCGACGAAGGGCGTTTCCGCGGGTATGGCGGACCGGTCGGAGAGGGAGCGGTCGGTCATCGCGTCCGCTCCAGCTCCGCCCCGGCCGCCGGCCGTTCCGGCTCGTCGTCGGCGGGCAGGGTGAAGCGGAAGACGGCGCCGTGGGGCTGGTTGGCGGCCACCCACAGCCGGCCGCCATGGGCCTCGACGATCGACTGGCAGATGGTCAGCCCCATGCCGATCCCATGCTCCTTGGTGGTGAAGAAAGGTTCGAACAGCCGCTCCTCCTGGGACGCCTGCAGGCCGGTGCCGGTGTCCTCCACCGACACGATGACGTCCGTGAGCCCGCGGCGGCGCGAGCGGATGCTCAGAACGCGCGGCCGGTCGGTGACCGTGGCCATGGCGTCGTCGGCGTTGGCGATCAGGTTCAGCAGCACCTGCTCGAGCTGCACCGTGCTGCCGTTGACCGGCGGCAGGCGCTGTTGGAGGTCGGTCCGCACGGCGATGCGGTTCAGGCGGCGCTCGCCCTCCGTGCGGTCGAGCGCGCTGCGGATCACCCCGTTGATGTCCAGCCGGCTGCGCTGGGGCGGCGTCTTGCGGAAGGAATCGCGGATGCAGGCGATCACCCGCGCGGCGCGGTGTCCGTCGTCGGAAATCCGCTTCAGCGCCGCCCGCACCTCCACCAGGTTGGGCGACGGGCGGTCGAGCCAGCGCAGCCCGGCGCCCGCGTTGGTGACCATGCTCGCCAGCGGCTGGTTGACCTCGTGCGCGATGGAGGCGGAGAGCGCCTCCAGGCTGGCCAGACGCGCGTCGCGCACCCGCCGCTCCGCCGCCACCGAGCGGACCAGCCGCCCGTAGAGCGTCGTCATCTCGGCCAGCAGGACCAGCAGGACGATGCTGGAGGCGGCCAGCCCGAACACCCGTCCCGACCACCAGCCGGCGCTGAAGCGCCCGCCGCTGATGAAGCTCAGCAGGCAGGTCTCGATGGCCCAGGCGGCCAGCACGACCATCAGCCAGAGGTCGAGGACCGAGAGCCGCTGCCGCCCGAGGACGGCCAGTGCGGCGGCACAGAGCGCCAGGGCGGTCACCGGCACGACCATCCACAGCGGCGTTTCGCGCATGGTGTCGACCATCAGCCGCGGCAGATGGGCGTCGTCGGCCAGCGCGAAGGCGGTGAGACCCCCGGCCAGGGCCGCCGCCAGCGCCATGCCGCCGGCGATGGCGGGCAGGGCGGGACGGTGCGCCTCGCGCGGGCCGGCCTCCATGGCCTTGAGCAGCGCGTAGGCGAGGATGAACAGCGGCAGCCCGATGCGCCGCCCGGCGGCGACGATGGCCGTGCTTTGCAGGCCGGCGCCGAGCAGCCCGGTCGGCGCGAACACCCCGGGGAAGGTCAGCGCCCAGGGGACGATCAGCAGCGCCGTCGTCAGGTAGCCGGCGGCCAGCGCCAGCAGGGCCGGCGTGCGCTGCGTGGCGTAGAGCGCGAACAGCAGGACGGCGGTCATCAGTTCGGTCAGCAGGACCGCGGTGGCGTAGGCGGGCAGCAGAACCGCCGTCCCCTCCGTCGTCAGGCGGGCGAAGGGGGCGGCGATGGCCAGGGCGACCAGCAGACCGGCCACCGTGCCGACGGCCAGCCGCGTCTGTCCCGCCCGCGGCGGCAGGGTCGCCAGAAGAAACCGTTGGTCTCCGGGGTCATCGCTCGTGCGCATCACCGTCGCTCGCCCGCCCGTCGGGTCACGTCCGCCCTCAACCCTGCCTTCAACCCTCAAACCCAGCCTTTAACCCCGACCGGCACCGGCGGCGAGCGGCGCCTTGGCCTGATATACCAAGGTATAGGGCCCGCAAACGCAAGTTCAATGTCGCCGTCCTCCGTCCCTGACCGATGCTTCGACACACCGCCGGGCCACAGACATCGTCACGTGTTCGCCACGGCCATCGCCATTGGCACCGGCGCCAAAAACAACGGGGATAGAGACATGACCATCACCGCCACCGCGACTCCCGGCAAACTGCTCGTCTCGCCGAAGGACCACGCGCTGATCATGATCGATCATCAGTCGCAGATGGCCTTCGCGACCCATTCGATCGACGCCACGACTCTGCGCACCAACACCGCGCTGGTCGCCCACGCCGCCGCCGGCTTCGGCGTCTCGACCATCCTGACCACCGTCGCGGAAAAGAGCTTCTCCGGCCCGATCTTCTCCGAGATCACCGAGGCCTTCCCGGGGGCGGAGGTCACCGACCGCACCTCCATGAACACCTGGGAGGATGCGAACGTCATCAAGCGGGTGAACGGCCTGGGCAAGACCCGGCTGGTCTTCTGCGGCCTGTGGACCTCGGTCTGCATCGTCGGCCCGACCCTGTCGGCGCTGGACCAGGGCTTCGAGGTCTACGTCATCGCCGACGCCTGCGGCGACGTCTCGGTCGAGGCGCACCAGCGCGCCATGGACCGCATGGTCCAGGCCGGCGTCCGTCCGATGACCTCGCTCCAGTACATGCTGGAACTGCAGCGCGACTGGGCGCGCACCGAGACCTACGAGATGACCACCGGCATCGCCAAGAAGTACGGTGGCGCCTATGGCCTGGGCATCATCTACGCCAAGACGATGTTCGGCGCGTCGGAAGGCGGCCACAGCGCCGCCGCCTGACCTGCTGCGCTTGGTTCGGGGCGCTTGCTTCGCGGCGCCCGATGCCCCGCGCCGCGACGGACCGGTCCCGACCCTCCCCGGGGCCGGTCCGCCTCTTTCCGCCCATCCGGACGAAGAACAGGCACGCCATGATGCCCTATCTGCTTTCCCTCGGCGCCGGCATCCTGGTCGGCGTCCTCTACGCGTTTCTCGGCGTCCGCTCCCCGGCTCCGCCCACCATCGCCCTGATCGGCCTGCTCGGCATGCTGGTCGGCGAGCAGGCGGTGCCGGTGGTCAAGCGGCTGATCGCCGGGCAGCCGGTCCTCGCCTTCATCCAGAACGATTGCGCGCGCCACATCCTGGGGCCGCAGGCGGGCAATGCCGCTCCGGCCACTGCCTCTGCCCCGGCCTCTGCCGCCGCGGCGCCGGACGCCGCGAGCCCGTCGGCCCCCGCCGCGGACGCACCCCCGCGGGGTCGGGCATGACCGGGACCGGTCGCCCCGGCATCGGTCGCACCGGTGTTGGGCGTCGGGGCGCCATCGCCGGAAGCGCCGCCGCCACTCTGCTCGCCTCGCCCCTGCTCACCCGCCTTGGGAATGCCGCCATGCCGTCTTCCGACCTTCTGATCGTCAACGCCCGCATCACGACGCTCGACCGCGCCAACCCGCAGGCCGACGCCGTGGCGATCCGCGACGGGCGCTTCCTCGCCGTGGGGCGGGAGGCCGAGGTGCGCGCCGCCGCCGCCCCCGCCGCCACGGTGATCGACGCCAAGGGACGCCGCCTGATCCCCGGCCTGATCGACAGCCACATCCACGTCATCCGCGGCGGCCTGAATTACAACATGGAGCTGCGCTGGGACGGCGTGCCGACCCTGGCCGACGCCATGGCGATGCTGCGCGCCCAGGTGGCCCGCACCCCGGCCCCGCAATGGGTGCGCGTCGTCGGCGGCTTCACCGAGCACCAGTTCGCCGAAAAGCGCCTGCCGACGCTGGAGGAGCTGAACGCCGCCGCCCCCGACACGCCGGTCTTCATCCTGCACCTCTACGACCGCGCGCTGCTGAACGCCGCCGCGCTGCGGGCGGTGGGCTATGGCAAGGACACGCCCAACCCGCCGGGCGGCGAGATCCAGCGCGACGCCGCGGGCAACCCGACCGGCCTGCTGCTGGCCCTGCCCAACGCGATGATCCTGTACTCCACCCTCGCCAAGGGGCCGAAGCTGCCGGAGGAGTATCAGGTCAACTCCACCCGTCATTTCATGCGGGAGCTGAACAGTCTGGGCGTCACCAGCGTGATCGACGCCGGCGGCGGCTTCCAGAACTACCCCGACGACTATGCGATCATCGAGAAGCTGCACGCCGACGGCGAGATGACGCTGCGCATCGCCTACAACCTGTTTACCCAGAAGCCGAAGGAGGAGTTGAAGGACTTCGCCACTTGGTCTGACACGGTGAAGCCGGGCGACGGCGACGACCGCTACCGCCTGAACGGAGCGGGGGAGATGCTGGTCTATTCGGCCGCCGACTTCGAGGACTTCCGTGTCGCCCGGCCCGAGATGCCGCCCAACATGGAGACGGACCTGGAGCCGGTGGTCCGCCTGCTGGCCGAGCGGCGCTGGCCGTGGCGGCTGCACGCCACCTACGACGAGACCATCGGCCGGGCGCTCGACGTCTTCGAGAAGGTCAACCGCGACATCCCGCTGCAGGGGCTGAACTGGTTCTTTGACCACGCCGAGACGATCAGCGACCGCAACATCGACCGCATCGCGGCGCTTGGCGGCGGCATCGCCGTGCAGCACCGCATGGCCTATCAGGGCGAGTATTTCGTGGAGCGCTACGGCGCCAAGGCCGCCGAGGCCACGCCGCCCATCGCGAAGATGATGGCCGCCGGGGTGCCGGTGGGCGCCGGGACGGACGCCACCCGTGTGGCGAGCTACAACCCCTGGGTCTCGCTGTCCTGGCTGGTCACCGGCAAGACGGTGGGTGGGCTGTCGCTCTACCCGATGGCGAACCGGCTGGACCGCGAAACGGCGCTGCGCCTGTGGACGGAGGCCAACACCTGGTTCTCCAACGAGCAGGGCAAGAAGGGCCGGATCGAGGCGGGGCAGCTCGCCGACGCGGCGCTGCTCAGCGACGACTACATGGCGGTGGCGGAGGACCGCATCCCCCACATCCGCTCGGTCCTGACCCTGCTGGGCGGCGCCGTGGTGCATGGCGAAGGCGATTACGACAAACTCGCCCCGCCGCTGCCCAAGCCGATGCCCGACTGGTCGCCGGTCGCCACGGTCGGCGGCTATCACCGCGACCCCAGGACGGTGCAGCGGCAGGCGGCGGAGTGCGGTTGCCACTCCGGCTGCGCCGTGCACGGCCATGACCACGCGGCGGCGCTGGGCGCCGACGTGCCCTCGTCCGACGCGCGCAGCTTCTGGGGCGTGTTCGGCTGCGGTTGCTGGGCGGTCTGAGGGGGAGCGCAACGATGGCCGATACCCTCTCCACGCGCAAGGACGCCATTGCGCCGGTCGCCGCCCTGCTCGACTGGCCGGGGACCGCCTGGCTCGCCCGCCTCGCCCTGGCGGCGCCCTTCGTCGTCAGCGGGCTGGTCAAGCTGACGGACTTCAACGGCGCCGTGGCCGAGGCGGCGGGGCTGGGGCTCGGCCTGCCGGTCCTCGTCGCAGTGGCGGTGATCGTCAGCCAGCTCGGCGGGTCGGCGCTGTTTTTGACACGGCGCTGGTGCTGGCTCGGCGCCGGGATCCTCGCCGGCTTCACGGTGGTCGCCACGCTGCTCGCCCACGCCTTCTGGACCTATGAGGGGCCGGACCGCGCGCGGCAGACCGCCACCTTCCTGGAGCATCTCGCCATCGTCGGCGGCTTCGCGGCGGCGGCGGTGCTCACCCATCGCGACTCCCGCCGCCGGGGAGGGGCCGCATGACCGCCGAGGCCGTCCCAACCCCCGGCGCACAGCCGCCCGGACATAAGCCCGCCGCATCCAAGCCGGCGGGTGCCTTCGCGCCGCTGAGCAACCGGCTGTTCGCCGTGCTGTGGGTGGCGGCGGTGCTGGGCAACGTCGGCACCTTCATGCGCGACGTGGCGAGCGCGTGGCTGGTGCTCGACCTGTCGGGATCGCCGTCCACCGTCGCGCTGATCCAGGCGGCGGGCTCGCTGCCCATCTTCCTGCTGGCGATCCCGGCGGGGGTGCTGTCGGACATCATGGACCGGCGGCGGATGCTGATCGTCATCCAGTGCCTGCTCGCCTGCGTAAGCGCCGCGCTGATGATCCAGGCGTGGCTGGGCGTCGCCAGCGTCGCCTCCATCGCCGGGCTGACCTTCCTCGGCGGGGTCGGGGCGGCGCTGATGGCGCCGGTCTGGCAGTCCATCGTGCCGGAACTGGTGCCGCGCGGCGAGCTGAAGGGCGCGGTGGCGCTGAACAGCCTGGGCATCAACATCGCCCGCGCCATCGGCCCGGCGGCGGGCGGCGCCATCCTGGCCGCCGCCGGGGCCGCCGCCACCTACGCGGTGGACGTCTCCTCCTACATCATCGTCATCGCCGCCCTGCTGTGGTGGCGGCGCACCCCCGATGCCCGCGACGATTTGTCGGAGCAGTTCGGCGGCGCGCTGCGCGCCGGGCTGCGCTATGCCCGCGCCAGCAAGGAATTGCACCGCGTCTTCCTGCGCGCCGGCCTGTTCTTCGCCTGCGCCAGCGCCCTGTGGGCCCTGCTGCCCATCGTCGCCGGACCGATGCTGGGCGGCGGGCCGGGCTTCTACGGCCTGCTGCTCGGCGCCGTGGGGGCGGGGGCCATCGGCGGGGCAACCGTCCTGCCGCGCCTGCGCGAGCGTCTGGGCGCGGACGGCCTGATGCTGGCGGCGGCGCTGGTCACCGCCGTGGTCATGGGCATCCTGGCCCTGGCCCCGCCGCGCTGGCTGGCGCTGCCGGTCCTGCTGGGCGCCGGTGCGGCCTGGATCGCCGTGTTGACGACGCTGAGCGCCACCACCCAGGCCATCCTGCCCAACTGGGTGCGCGGGCGTGGGCTGGCGCTGTACCTGACCGTGTTCAACGGCGCTTTGACGGCGGGCAGTCTCGGCTGGGGCGCGCTGGCCGACGCGATCGGCGTGCCGGCGACCCTGTGGGTCAGCGCCGCCGGGCTGCTCGCCGTCGCGGTGCTGTCCCGCGCGGTGCCGCTGCCGGAGGGCGAGGCCGACCTCACCCCGTCCAACCATTGGCCGGAGCCGCTGACCGCCGAGCCGGTGCGCAACGACCGCGGTCCGGTGCTGATCACCATCGAGTACCGGGTGGCCGCCGCCGACCAGCACGCCTTCCACGCCGCACTCCGCCGCCTGTCGGAGGCGCGGCGGCGGGACGGCGCCTACGCCTGGGGCGTCAGCCAGGATTCCGGCGATCCGGAACGGGTGCTGGAGTGGTTCTTCGTCGAATCCTGGGCGGAGCACCAGCGCCAGCACCGCCGGGTGTCCAACGCCGACGCGGACGTGCAGAAGGAGGCGCTGGCCTTCCACCGCGGCGACGGGCCGCCGCGGGTGTCGCACTTCCTGGCGCTGGAGCACCACGCGGGGCGGTCCTCGTGAGGCGGTGGCGCGGGGCGCTGGTTGCGGCTCTGCTGCTCCAGTCCGCCCCGGCCCCAGCGGAGACTCCGGCGGAGACTCCCGCGAAGACGCCCCCGCCGCTGACCAACACCCGCTACGACGAGGATTACCGCTACCTCCTCGACCCTGCGGCGGGCAGCGGCGCCTTCTGGGAGCGGTTCAAGGCGGTCCCGCTCAGCCCCGGCGGCACGGTTTCCCTGTCCACCGGGCTGGAGGCGCGGCTGCGCGGCGAGGCGGTGCGCAACAGCGGCTGGGGGCAGGACGAGCCGAGGAACGACGCCTACGGCCTGTGGCGCCTGCTGCCCTACGCCGACCTGCGCGCCGGCCCGGCCCTGCGGGTCTTCGGGCAACTGATCATGGCCGGTTCGGCGGGCAAGCTCGGGCCGGAGGGGGCGCCGGACGTCGATCGCACCGACCTGCTGCAGGGCTTCGCCGACCTCTCCGTCCCGCTGGGCGACGCGCAGGGCACGCTGCGGGCGGGGCGTCAGATGCTCGCCTATGGGTCGGAACGGCTGATCAGCCTGCGCTACGGCGCCAACGTGCCGCGCGCCTTCGACGCGGTGACGGGCATCGTGCAGTCCGGTCCCTGGCGGGTGGACGGCTTCCTCGGCCGCCCCGTCCGCGCGGCGCCCGACCTGTTCGACGACCGGCGCGACGGGGGTCGCTCCGCCTGGGGGCTGTACGCCACGCGCGGCGCAGGGGCGGGCTGGGGCACGGGGCTGGACGCCTACTACATCGGCTACGGCAACCGGGCGGCGTCCTTCGAGGGCGGGCAGGGACGGGAGGAGCGGCACACGCTGGGCACCCGCCTGTTCGGCAAGGCCGACGGCTGGGACTGGAACTGGGAGGCCATGCTCCAGACCGGCCGCATTGATGGCGACACCATCGCCGCATGGTCGGTCGCCAGCGACACCGGACACCGCTGGAACGGCCTGCCGCTGCGCCCGCGGCTCGGGCTGAAGGCCAACATCGCCAGCGGCGACCGCGATCCCGGCGACGGGCGGCTGGGCACCTTCAACCCCCTGTTCCCCCGCGCCAAGTATTTCGGGGAACTGACCCCGGTCGGGCCGCTGAACCTGATGAACCTGCATCCCTCCGTGGATCTGGCGCTGTCGGACGAGTTCAGCCTGTCCGCCTCGGCCATCGCCTATTGGCGGATGAGCCTGGAGGACGGCGTCTACGACCTGTCCGGCAACCTGCTCCGTTCCGGCGCCGGATCGCGGTCGCGCCACATCGGCACGCAGGGGGAGCTTGTGCTGTCCTACGCCGCCGGGCGCACGGTCGAGGGCTTGCTGTCCTACTCGCTGTTCCAGCCCGGCTCCTTCCTTCAGGACAC
The DNA here is from genome assembly GCF_007827815.1 of Azospirillum brasilense. Lineage (GTDB taxonomy): Bacteria > Pseudomonadota > Alphaproteobacteria > Azospirillales > Azospirillaceae > Azospirillum > Azospirillum brasilense_C. The sequence goes on along the minus strand of NZ_VITH01000001.1, from coordinate 783,843 downwards.
CGGCCCCGCGAAGACCATCCACTTCGTCGGGATGGAGGCGGTGTTCAAGTTCTGATGGGCCATCGGTATGTTTCGGTACGGTACCTGCACCGGTCCCCTCTTTTGACGGCATCATCGCGAACGTCATGATGCATAGGGGCGCAGCAGCATGTTCCGCAGCACCGGTCCGGTCTTCCTCCTCGCAATTCTCGCCTCGCCGGTTGGATTGCAGGCGCCGGCTATGGCCGCCGAGATGCCGGATCGGGCGGGGCAGAAGGCCGACGTGTTCGATCTGTTCGACGAGAATGACGACGGGCGGATTTCGAACGCGGAGTTTCAGAACAACAAGATTCTGGTCTTCTATGTCTGGGACCGGAACCGGGACCTCGTGCTGACGCCCGATGAGACACCGCTGAGGCCCGAGGTGTTCGCCGCCGCCGCCGGGCCGGACGGGCGGATCGACAGCCTGGATTTCATCACGGTCATCGACGAGGCATTCCTCATCGCCGACACCAACCACGACTCCATGCTCGACCGGCAGGAGTTTCTTGCCTTCCGGCAGCGCATCCGTCCCTGAAGCGTGCCGCGGTCAGCGGGGCGCCGCCGTCCGTGGCAATGTTGCCGTTGCAACCCTCCCCTTCGGCGCGGCGGGATTACCGTAACTTACGGCCGCTGCCATGCCGGGAACGCCGGCCATCCGTGTAACGTTGCCGTCCAATCGACCCAAACACAGGCGGAGACGATCCATGAAGCGCCGAGTTCGTGCCATCCTTGCGGTGTTCCTGACCGGCGCGGTCCTCGCCGGCTGCGCGCCGGCGTCCGAGACCGCGCCGCCGTCCGCCGCCCTGGCCCCGGCGAGTGTCGAGCCGACGCCGCGGCTGTCCATGGTCGAGAACGTCCGCTCCACCGCCAAGGTGCGCGGAATCGACAAGGCCGCGCGGACGGTGATCCTGCAATTCCAGGACGGGCGGGAAGAGGCGGTGACCGCCGGCACCGCCGTGCGGAACTTCGACCGCATCAAGGTCGGCGACACCGTGCAGATCGAGTACGCCCGCCTGACCAACATCGTCACCCAGCCGCCGGGCGGCGGGCCGGGCGCCATTCAGCGGAGCAGCACGGACCGCGCCGCGGTCGGCGAGATGCCGCGCGCGTCGGCGATCACCACCACCCAGGTGACGGAGGTTGTCGAGGCCATCGACCTCAACCGACGGACGGTCACATTGCGCGGGCCGCAGGGGCGCACGCGCACGGTTCCGGTCCCGCCGGACGTGCAGGGGCTGGAGACGGTGAAGCCCGGCGACGAGGTGGTGATCAGCCGGACGGAGGCCGCCACGGTCACCGTGATGCGATGAGGGGAGAGGCGAAGGCCACCGATGAGGGAAGGTGGCGCGAGTGACGGGACTTGAACCCGCGGCCTCCGGCGTGACAGGCCGGCGCTCTAACCAACTGAGCTACACCCGCAATATGGCTCCGGATGCTGGACTCGAACCAGCGACACGCGGATTAACAGTCCGCTGCTCTACCGACTGAGCTAATCCGGAACGGAGGCCGGCTTATAAGCCCCTTTCCGGAGGCTGGCAAGGGGAAAACAACCCGGCGGCCGGATTTTCTGTCCGGCGCCGGTGGCGGCGATGCAGGGCCGTGACAATGGGGCCGAAATATGGCGAAGCCCTCGCGCGCCGGTTGACAGAGGGCGTGGCTTTCGCTTCCTTCCGGCCCCGGTTCCCGTCCCAATCCCCTGCCGCTGGTCGCCGTTCCCCCATGTCCAAGGTCGTTCCCTTCGCCCAGGCGCGCGAAGCCCTTCTCGCCCGTCTCACCGAGCAGCTTCCCCCCTCCACCGAGTGGGCGGGGCGCCTGATGCTGATGCCGGACGGCAACCGGGTGGAGCCGATGCCGGCGGAAGCGGCGGTGGAGGTGTTGCGCGCCTTCCGCGCCGGGCTGGGCGAGGCCATCGGCGCCGCCCCCTGCTCGGTCGGCGGCATGTGGGTGTCGCGGGAGGACTGCCTGGACTGGGACGGGCTGCTGGCCCCGCTGGCGGTGGCCGCCGGCTATGTGGTGGCCGGGGCGACCGGCGGCGACGGGCTGGCGGTGGAACTGTTCCGCTGCAAGGGCGCGCTGGCCGGCTGGGGCGTGCGCGGCCTGCGCGGCGAAGCGGCGGTGGCCCGCTCCGCCGGCTACGCCGTGGTGATGGTCAGCCGCCGCCCCGACGACCAGGAGATCGTGCTTGACCGTGTGATGGACACCTTCGGCTTCGTGATGCGCAGCCAGGGTGAGCCGGTGGTGGGCACCGGCGACCTCAGCGCCCGGCTGGCCCGCCGGGCCTGCCCGCTGCGGCGATAAGGCGGGCGGTCAGCGGTTCGGCGCGTCGGCCTGCACGATGCGGGTGACGGTCTGCAGACGCTGCACGTCGCGCACTTCCAGAACGATGCCCAGGTTCAGCGCGGCGAGCGTGTCCACCAGGGAGCGCATGCTGTCCCGCACCCGCTCCAACGCGTCGGGGCCATGGTCCGATTCGCTGCCGAGGGAGCTGACGAAGGCGCTGATTTCCAACTGCATTTAGACCGGGCTCCGCCTGTGTGGTGGGTGCTGTCCCGCAAGGCGTTACTCCGATCCGCGCGGTCGCGTCCATCGCGCTTGCGCCATAGGCCGCCGGGCGAATCCCTCCTATCCGCTAGGTCGGGGAGCGGCGGAAGCGCAGGGGTTCGCCGAAGCCGGGGACGGCGAAATGGGCGGGTTCGACCGCATGCTCGGCCAAAGCGTGGTGCAGCGCCCGGATGGGGGCGTCGATGCCCTCCGCGGTCAGCTGGAAGGTGCCGAAATGCATCGCGACGCTGTGTCGCGCCCCCAGGTCACAGTGCGCACGCACGGCGTCGGCCGGGTTCATGTGCTGGGCGGCCATGAACCAGCGCGGCTCGTAGGCACCGATCGGCAGCAGGGCGACGTCGATGGCGCCGAACCGCCGCCCGATCTCCTTGAAATGCGGGCAGTAGCCGCTGTCGCCCGCGAAATACACGGCCGCCTCCGGCGTCTCCACCACGAATCCGCCCCACAGGGTCTTGCGCCGGTCGAACGGGGTGCGGGCGGACCAGTGCTGCGCCGGGACGAAGGTGATCCGGGTGCCGTGCGGGCCGGGCAGGCTGTCCCACCAGTCCAGCTCGTGCACCGCGTCGAAGCCGGCGCGGCGCATCATCGGGCCGTTGCCGAGCCCCGTCATCACCTGCGGCACGCCGCGCCGCCGCGCCAGATGGCGCAGAGTCGGGGCGTCGAGATGGTCGTAGTGGTTGTGGCTGAGCAGGACCGCGTCGATGGCCGGCAAATCCTCCATCCGCACCGCGGGCTGGCGCACCCGCTTCGGCCCCAGCCGCCCGAAGGGGCCGGCATGGTCGGAGTAGACGGGGTCGGTCAGGAAGGCCGCTCCACCGATCTGGATCAGGAAGGTCGCCTGCCCGATGAAGGTGACCGCCACCTCGCCGCGCGCCGGGGTGACGGGGCGGAAAGGGCGGGGCGGCTCCGGCTCCGCCGGCGTCCAGCGCGGGCCGCGCGCCTTGTAGAGCCGCCACAGATCGCGCGGTCCCTTGTCCGTGTCGGCGTGCGGGTTGAAGAAGCGGCGTCCGTCCCAGTGGTCGGACGGAACGGCAGGAAAGCGGGGCTGGCTGTCGTCGCGCGGCATGACACCAGAAGTGGGGTGGTGCGGCGCCCTTGGCTAGGCCGCCGCCTGCCGCGATGCGGCAAGAATTTCGTGTCCGCGCGGCAAACAGTTCACGAGACGGAATGTCGGATCATTAAAGCATTGAAAGCGTTGCATTTTTCGGGGGCTGCCCTGCAATAAGCGCGCGTGTGGTATTAGGTATACCAGAGCATATTGGTCTCAACGAACAACCCCCCGATAACGCCTCCCAACGATTGGAGACCATCATGAACAGCTCGACCTACACCCACATCCGCAGCGACCGCGCCCCGTCCTCCGCCCTCCAGGCTGTCCGCGAGTTCCTCGCCGCCTGGCTGCGCGCGACCCCGGCCTACATCGTGTATCGCGCCATCAACGAGCGTTGATCGGCGAGCCTTGCGTCACGAGTGTTGATTGTTGAACGGGGGCGGCCCAGCGGTCGCCCCCGTGCTGTATGAACCCGGTGCGTCCCGGTTCAGGACGCCGGCGTGAAGTTCCGGCTCCAGACCGGCGCCAGGGTCGGCAGGGCCTTCACCCGCTCCGCGACGCCCGAGAGCTTCGGGCAACGCTCCGCGAACCAGGCGTGGCGAGGCCGCCAGTGCACCATCGCCCCGACGTAGATGTCGAGCGCGCTGAAGCGCTGCCCCAGCACCCATGGGCCGTCGCCCAGTTGCGATTCCAGCCAGAGCCACAGCGTCTTGCGCTGCTCCACCATCGCCCCGCCGAGCGTCTCCGGAGCCTCCGTCACCCAGCGCTCCGGGTAATCGCCGAAAGTGAAGGTCGGGTAGACGTTGGCCACCAGCCAGACCAGCAGCCGCAGGAAGGTGGCGCGCTCCGGCGCGTCCGGCGGCGGCGCCAGCCCGGCGTCCGGGTGCCGTTCGGCCAGCAGCAGCGCGATGGCCGCGCTTTCCGTCATCACCGTCCCGTCCGGCAGGACCAGGGTGGGGATCTGCCCCAGCGGGTTCAGCGCCAGCAGCCGCTGGCGCGCCGCGCCCGGCGCGTCGAAGCCCCCGACATCCTCGAAGACGAAGGGGACGCCGCACTGGACCAGCATCGCTTCCGTCAGGACGGACCCCCAGCCTGGCACGCCGTAGAGCCTGTAAACCTCACCGCTCATTCCCGATCCCTCCCATCCTGGGGTCCCTGTCCCGCCGCCAGCGTCCAGAACGCCTCCGCTGCCGGGCTCTGTCGGGCGCGCGGACGGTAGAGGCGCACCTCCACCGGAATTTCCCAGCCCGCCCCGCCGGCCCGCACCAGCCGTCCCTGCGCCACGTCGTCGCCGATCAGACTGTCCGGCAGCCACGCCACGCCACGCCCGTCTCGGGCCAGCGTGCGCAGCACCGCGGCGAGATGCGAGGTGAAGACGGTATCGAGCGCGAGCGGCGCCGGAAAGCCGCCGCGCGCCGCCGTGACGATGCGTCCCATGCCCGACTCCGGGCTGTAGGCGAGATGGGGCAAAGCGCATCCGCCGCCGGACAGCGGGTATCGGGGGGCACCGGTCCCATCAGGCGCACAGACCGGCACCAGACGGTCGCTTCCCACCGCGGCGGAGCGGAAGGCTCCAGCCTCCAGCCGGGAGGGGGCCGCCGCATGGGCGTGGCACAGCAGGAACTGCGCCTGCCCCTGCATCATCACCTGCTCGCACGCCTGCATGCTGTCGGACAGCAGGTGGATGGCGCCCAGCCGCGCCTGTCCCTCCAGCCGGCTCAGCCAAGTCGGGAAGAAGGTCAGCGACAGCGCGTGGGTCGCCGCGAAGCGCAGCGCCGTGGCCGCCGCCCCGCCGGCCAACCGCGCCTCCTCCCGCCCCTGCAGGAGGCGGCGCACCGTCTCGTCGGCGAAGGGGCGGAAGCGGCGCCCGGCCTCGGTCAGCCCGACCGGCTGGGTGCTGCGGTCGAACAGCGGCGTGCCGGTCCAGTCCTCCAGCGCGCGGATGCGGCGGCTGAAGGCCGGCTGGGTCAGGTTGCGCCGCTGCGCCGCGCGGGAGAAGTTGCCGCACTCCGCCAGGGCGAGGAAATCCTCAAGCCAGTTCAGTTCCATCGCTGTGCCGTTCGCCCATGCCGGATGCGCATCACGCGATTTGAAACTGGCATTGGCCCGGCGGTCCCGTCCATCCCTATCCTGCGGCCCAGGGCATCGGAAAAGCCAAAGGGAAGCAGCGCCATGCGCATCGTTGAGATCCGGGAAAAGACCGTCGGCATCAAGTCCGACATCGCCAACGCCTACATCGACTTCAGCCAGATGACCTGCTCCACCGTGGCGGTCATCACCGACGTGGTGCGCGACGGCAAGCCGGTGATCGGCTACGGCTTCAATTCCAACGGCCGCTACGGCGCCGGCGGCCTGATGCGGGAGCGCTTCATCCCCCGCCTGACCTCGGCCGCCGCCGACAGCCTGATCGACGAGGCGAACGGCAACCTCGACCCGTTCAAGATCTGGGCGCGGCTGATGACCAACGAGAAGCCGGGCGGCCACGGCGAACGCTCGGTCGCGGTGGGCACCATCGACATGGCGGTGTGGGACGCCGTGGCGAAGATCGCCGGCAAGCCGCTCTACCGCCTGCTCGCCGACCGCTACCGCGGCGGCGTGGCCGACGAGTCGGTGTGGGTCTACGCCGCCGGCGGCTACTACTACCCCGGCAAGGGGGTGGAGGCGCTCCAGGACGAGATGCGCAGCTACCGCGACCGCGGTTACAAGGTCGTGAAGATGAAGATCGGCGCCACCTCGCTGGAGGACGACCTGCGCCGCATCGAGGCGGTGCTGGAGGTGGTCGGCGATGGGCAGAACCTCTGCGTCGATGCCAACGGCCGCTTCGATCTGAAGACCGCCATCGCCTACGCCGAGGCGCTGAAGCCCTACAACCTCTTCTGGTACGAGGAGGCCGGCGACCCGCTCGACTACGCGCTCCAGGCCGAACTGGCGAACCATTACGACCGCCCCATGGCGACCGGCGAGAACCTGTTCAGCCACCAGGACGCCCGCAACCTGATCCGCCACGGCGGCATGCGCCCGGACCGCGACTGGCTGCAGTTCGACTGCGCGCTCAGCTACGGCCTCGTCGAGTACATGCGCACGCTGGACATGCTGAAGGAGAACGGCTGGTCGAGCCGCCGCGTCGTGCCGCACGGCGGCCACCAGATGTCGCTGAACATCGCCGCCGGCCTGCATCTGGGCGGCAACGAGTCCTACCCGGACGTGTTCAAGCCCTTCTGCGGCTTCGCCGACAGCATCGCCGTCGAGGACGGGCGGGTCCGCCTGCCGGAGCTTCCCGGCATCGGCTTCGAGGACAAGGCGGAGTTGTTCCGCACCATGCGCGAGGCGCTGGAGACGGCGAACTGAGGCGGTCTCCGTTGCGCGCCGCACCCTGTACGGGCGGTATAAGGCGTTGACTCGCGCCGGATCGTCCTCACATGCTGTTGCGGTGTTCAACAGTTTTGAAAGGAGGTGATCCAATGTCTCATGGAGCCAAGCCGGTAGCCGTTCTGTTCGGTCTCGCCGCCCTCCTGACGGCGGGGGTCGCCAGCGCGGATTGCTCCTCCAGCCACAGCGCCAGCGCCGGCACGCAAAAGCCGGCCAGCGACACGGTCGCCACCGGCGACCGGGCTTCGGGCAGCACCCGCGGCTGATACCAGCAACGCAACACCGGCAGCACCATGCCGAACGGGCCGTTTCCCATCCGGGAAGCGGCCCGTTTCTTTTTGGTGCCCTGTGGACGGACCGAAGGTTCTCGTTCCAGTTTGTCCAGATAGTCCTGTCATCATGCTGTGCCCTTCTGGTCCATGAAAGATTCGTTCACGAATAATGCTGTCTCGGAAGCGGTGCTGTACTGCGGTCTCCATGGGCGTTCGGCCCCACGAAACCTCAACGACGTGGAGACCTCATGCAGTACCGACACAGCTCCGGAGTCGACTTGGGCTCGACCTGCTGCGGAAGCCCCCGGCACCGCTCCCGCCGGACCTTTCTGACGATCGCCGCGCTGGGCGCCGGGGCCGCCATGGTGGCGCCCCTGACCACCGGCGCCGCGCGCGCCGCCCAGCCCGCCGGCGAGGTGGACGCGCTTCTGCTCTCCTGCATGGATTACCGGCTGATCGACGACATCGGCCGCTACATGGACGGGCGCGGGCTGACCAACCGCTACGACCATGTGATCCTGGCCGGCGCGTCGCTGGGCGCCCTGACCGACCAGAAGAAGGCGTGGGGCGAGGCCTTCTGGGATCATGTGGCGGTCGCCAAGCAGCTGCACCGGATCCGGCGCGTGATGGTCATGGACCACCGCGACTGCGGCGCCTACCGCGTCTTCCTGAAAACGGACGTCGCGGCGGACCCGGATCGGGAGACCGCCGTTCACGCCGACCAGCTCCGCGCATTGGGCGCCGCGATCAAGGCGCGGCATCCCGATCTGGAGGTGGAACTGCTGCTGATGGCGCTCGACGGCAGCGTCGAGTCCATCGCCGAATCCGCCTGAGGACAGGCGGCGATTCCGGCGGCGCCGGAGCTAGGGGCCCCCCCCTCGCTCCGGCGCCTTTATAATTCGTATGCGAAATAGTCGGTTGAGCGCCGTCCCTCCTTTTGGTAAACGCAAGGTAAGGATGTGGCCGGCGGGGTAGCGGGGCACCGCTGCCGCGGATACGACGGCGTGCATCGGACCCGGGGTGCCATGCGTCCCTTGGGAAGTGCAGGGTCGTGCCGTTCCCTTCCGCCGTGCTTTTCCCAGGCTGCCGATGAGCATTCTCACACGCCTTGTCCTGCTCGTCCTCCTCGCCAGCCTGCCGGCCATCGGCATCCTGGCCCACAACAGCCTGACCGCCATCGAGGCGGGGGAGCGGCAGGCCGAGGCGGAGGCTCGCCGCCTTCTGACCCTCATCCAGGACGAGCAGCAGCGGGTCGTGGAGGGCATGCGCGGCGTGCTGGTGACGATGGCCGAGATGGCGCCGCGGCTCGCTGTCGACCCCCAGCAATGCTCCTCCACCTTGAACCGCCTGCGTGGCCGGCTGCCGCGGGTGAAGGGCATCGCCCTGACCGATCTCGACGGCTCGGTCCGCTGCGCCAGCGATGCGAAGCTGAACGGCCTGATGGTGGGGATGCTGCCGCACATCCGCATGGCGCTCTACGGGCATGGCTTCGTCGTTGGCGACTATGCGGTGCGGCGGCTGGACGGTCGGCCCGTGCTGCCCTTCGCGGCGCCCTACACCGACGGGACGGGCCGCATGGCGGGGGTGGTGTCCATCGCGCTCGACGCCGGATGGCTGCGCGAGTATCTGGCGGAAAAGCCGCTGCCGCCGAACGCCATGCTGGTGCTGGCCGACCGCAACGGCACGCTGCTGGGCCGCTTCCCCGGCAGCGACGACCAGCGGGTGGGCAAGCCGCTGCCCGAACCGCTGATGGCCCTGCTGAGCGCGCCGTCCGACGGGGTGGCGGAGGTTGCCGGCCTGGATGGCGAGCCGCGGATCCTCGCCTACGCCCCGGTCGACCAGAAGGTTCGCGAGCTGTTCCTGGCGGTCGGGCTGGATCGGACGGAGGCGCTGCGCCCCGTCACCGCCGCGGCCGAGCGGAGCGCCTTTCTGCTGGCGCTGGCGGCGGCGCTGTCCCTGGCCGCGGCCTGGATCGGCGCGCGCCTGTTCGTGCTGCGCCCGGTGGCCCGGCTGAAGCGGGTGGTCGAGCGCTGGAGCGCCGGGGACCGCAACGCGCGGATCGGCCGGCCGGGCGACCGCTCGGAGATCGGTGCCTTGGGGCGCGCCTTCGACTCGATGGCGCAGGAGCTTCAGGCGCGGGAGCAGGCCCGCGACGCCGCCCACGCCGCCGAACACCGCATGGCCGCGATCCTCGCCGCCTCCACCGACGCGGTGGTGGAGCTGGACCATGAGGGCCGGGTGACCTTCGCCAACGACAAGGCGGCGCGCCTGTTCGGCGACGGTGGGGACCTCGTGGGGCACGTCTTCGTGGCGTTGCTGCCGCCCGGCGTGGTCGAGCCCTTCGCCGCGCGCCTGCGCGACGCGCTGGCCCGGCGGGAGCCGGAGGAGTTCGAAATCCGGCTGGCCGGCGGAAAGGAACAGGGCAACGGCGGCGGCAGCGGTGGCGACTGGTACGCCCTGCGCCTGTTCGCCACCGGCGACCGGCTGGCCGTCTACGCCCAGGACGTGACCCGCCGCAAGGAGGACGAACGGGCCATCCGGCGCGCCGTGGAGCGCCACCGCTCGCTTCTGGAGACCGCCGCCGACGCGATCCTGTTGGTCGACGCCAAGGGCACGGTGCACACCTACAACCGCGGTGCGGAGCGCATCTTCGGCCATGGTCCGGCCGACGCGGTCGGGACGGACGTGTGCCGCCTGATCCCCGGCGGCCTGATTGCGGAGCCTCTCAGCCCGGACCGGCTGGCCGACGGCGTCGCCCGCGAGGTCGAGGGGCGGCGGCGCGACGGGCTGGCGGTGCCGCTGGAGCTGTCGCTGTCGGCCTGGAGCGACGGCGGCGACCGCTTCTTCACCGCCATCCTGCGCGACATCACCGAGCGCAAGCGCACCGAATCGGCGCTGCGCCGCGCCAAGGATCAGGCGGAGCGGGCCAACCGGGCGAAGTCGCGCTTCCTCGCCGCGGCCAGCCACGATCTGCGCCAGCCGGTGCAGTCGCTGTTCTTCCTCACCTCGGCGCTGGGCGAGCAGACGCAGGGCACCCCGGGCCACGGCACGCTGACGACCATGCAGCAGGCGCTGGAGGCGCTGAAGCGCCTACTCGACGGCCTGCTGGACATCTCCAAGCTCGACGCCGGGGTGGTCGAGCCGGTGACCACCACCGTGGCGATCCAGCCCCTGTTCGAGCGCCTCGCCGCCGAATACGCGCCGGAGGCGGCGCGGCGCGGCCTGACCCTGCGCGTCGTCCCGACCACGCTGCACGCGCGCAGCGACCCCATGCTGCTGGAACGGGTCGTCCGCAACCTGCTGGACAACGCCTTGCGCTACACCGGGCGGGGCGGGGTGCTGCTGGGCGTGCGGCGGTCGCGCCGCCGTTTCCACATCGCCGTGTGCGACAGCGGCGCCGGCATCCCGCCGGACCGCCAGGAGGATATCTTTGAAGAGTTCACTCAGCTCGGCAACCCGGAGCGCGACCGCGAGAAGGGGCTGGGCCTCGGCCTCGCCATCGTGCGGCGGCTGTGCGCTCTGCTCGGCCATTCCGTGGCCCTGCGGTCGCGGCCGGGCAGCGGATCGACCTTCCTGGTCACCGTCCCCGCCGCCGAGCCGCCGAGGCCCGCCGTGACGACGGTTCCCGCGGTCGGCCGGACGGAGGGCGGCGGGTGCCGGCTCGTCCTGATCATCGACGACGAGGTGATCATCCTGATGGGGCTGCGCGCCATGCTGGAGGGCTGGGGCTACGAGGTCATCGCCGCCACCGCCGGGGACGAGGCGATCCGCCTGCTCGACGAGGCCGGGCGGCGCCCGGACGTCATCCTGGCCGACTACCGGCTGCGCCACGGCAAGACCGGGCCGGAGGCCCTGCGCGCCATCCACGCCCATTGCCGGGCGTCGATCCCCAGCATCATCCTGACCGGCGACACCGCCCCCGAACGCATCGTCGAGGCCCAGCGCAGCGGCTTCGCCATCCTGCACAAGCCGGTGTCGTCCCATCACCTGAAGCAGGTGGTGGCCGAAGCCGGGGGCCGCTGAGGGCACCCGGCCTCGGCTCCGCTCACCGAACCCGGACCAGCGCGTGGCGCTTGCGGCCGGCGGACAGGCGGATGAGACCCTCGCCGTCCAGGTCCGCCGCGGTCAGCAGCGCCGCCTCGTCGGTGACGGGGGTGCCGTTCACCCGCGCCCCGCCGTCGCGGATCAGCCGCCGCGCCGCCCCCTTGGACTCGGCGAGTCCGGCGGCGGCCAGCAGGTCGGCCAGCCGGACTCCGGCGGCAAGATCGGCGCGGGCGGCCTCAACCGTCGGCAGGCCGTCGCCGGACCCGGCCTCCTCGAAGACCCGGCGGGCGGTCTCCCCGGCCTCGGCCGCCGCCGCCGCGCCGTGGCAGAGGACCGTCGCCTCATGGGCGAGGATCTTCTTGGCCTCGTTGATCTCCGATCCCTGGAGCGCTTCCAGCCGGGCGATCTCGTCCAGCGGCAGTTCGGTGAACAGGCGCAGGAAGCGGCCGACGTCGGCATCCTCCGTGTTGCGCCAGAACTGCCAGAAGTCGTGCGGGCTGCGCCGGTCGGCGTTCAGCCACACCGCCCCCGCCGCCGTCTTGCCCATCTTGGCGCCCGACGCGGTGGTCAGCAGCGGCGTGGTCAGACCGAACAGCTCCGTCCCGTCGACGCGGCGGGCCAGTTCGATCCCGTTGATGATGTTGCCCCACTGGTCCGACCCGCCCATCTGCAGCCGGCAGCCGTGGCGGCGCGACAGCTCCAGGAAGTCGAAGGCCTGGAGGATCATGTAGTTGAACTCCAGGAAGGTCAGCGGCTGCTCGCGATCGAGCCGCAGCTTGACGGAGTCGAAGCTCAGCATCCGGTTGACCGTGAAATGGCGCCCGATGTCGCGCAGCATCGGGATGTAGCGCAACTCGTCCAGCCAGTCGGCGTTGTCGACCATCACCGCGCCGTTTCGCTCTTCATCGCTGAAGGACAGGTATTGGGCGAAGGCCCGGCCGATGCCGCCCATGTTGGCGGCGATCTGCGCGTCGTCCAGCATGGGCCGGCTGGTGTCGCGGAAGCTGGGGTCGCCGATGCGCGTGGTGCCGCCGCCGATCAGCACGACGGGCCGATTGCCGGTCTTCTGGAACCAGCGCAGCACCATGATCGAGACGAGATGCCCGACATGCAGGCTGTCCGCCGTGGCGTCGAAGCCGATGTAAGCGCCGACCGGTCCCTGGCGCAGCAGGGCGTCGAGGCCCGACAGGTCGCTCCCCTGATGCAGGAAGCCGCGCTCGTCGAGCACGCGCAGGAAGTCGGACTGGAAGGGGCTGGAAGCGGCAGGGGTCGCCATGGTGCTGATCTCCGGAAGGGAAGGGCCGCGTCCCGGAGATCATCTGTCGAAGCACATGCCGCCGGTCAGCGGCGGCATGGTTCATGTGGTCAAGACTGAACGCGCCGCCCTATGGGAGCAGCGGATAATAGCGGCTGGAATGGTGCGTGCGCGTCGTCATGGCCGGAAAGCTAGGCGCGCCGGAACGGGGCGTCAAGGGTGGATGACGCGCCGGCCACGGCCATCCCATTTGGCCAAATAGCCCTCTCCCCTCTGCTCACGCGCAAACGAAGTTTGCGCTGACGCGACAGGCGGACCCTTGGTCCGCCGAAAGCGGGGAGAGGGTGATCCGGAGGGCCGGTGAGGGGGATGTTGCAAGACGATACGTCCGGCAAAAGCACACCCCCCTCACCCTAACCCTCTCCCCAGAGGGGAGAGGGGACTTCAAATGCGATTGCCCTGACGCGCCGGTGCCGACCCTTTGTCCAGTGACCGGCTATGTGGGCTCTGGCGCTCACCGCGGCCATGCCGCATAAAGCCCGTCTTCCCCCTGACGGGAGGAAGGGCTTTTCGCTTCCGGGGACCTGACCATGAGCGCCATCGCCGAAGCCGCGCCGGCCAAGCTGAACCTCTATCTGCATGTGGTGGGCCGCCGGGACGACGGCTATCACGAGCTGGACAGCCTCGTCGCCTTCGCCGACGTGGCGGACCGGGTGACGGTGCAGCCGGGCGTGGCGCGGATCGCGCTGCGCGGGGTGGACCTGCCGCCGGTCGGGCCGCGGCTGGCCATCTCCGGCCCCTTCGGCCCGGCGCTGATGGGCGAGAACCCGGCGCAGAACCTTGTCATCCGCGCCGCTTACGCGCTGGCCGCCCGGCTGGGGCGCAAGGCCGACGCGATGATCGCGCTGGAGAAGATTCTGCCCATCGCCTCCGGGATCGGTGGCGGTTCGGCGGACGCCGCCGCGACGCTGCGCGCCCTGGCCCGGCTGTGGGGCGTGCCGGTGACCGACCAGCGCCTCTACGAGGTCGCGGCGTCGCTGGGTGCCGACGTGCCGGTCTGCGTCGCCGGGCGGAGCTGCTATTTCGGCGGCGTCGGGGAGGTGCTGGAGGAGGCGCCGGCCCTGCCGGAGACCTTCGCGGTGCTGGTCAACCCCGGCGTGCCGGTGCCGACCCCTGCGGTGTTCAAGGCCCGCAAAGGCACCTTCTCGGCCCCGGCCCGCTTCACCGTGGCGCCGGCCGACGCCGCGGCGCTGGCTGCGCTGCTGAGGGAGCGGCGCAACGACCTGACCGAGCCGGCGCTGACCGTCGCTCCGGTGATCGCCACGGTGCTGGCGGCGCTGGACGGCACGGACGGCTGCCTGCTGGCCCGCCTGTCGGGCAGCGGCGCGACCTGCTTCGGCTTCTACGCCGATGCGGAGCGTGCCGCCGCCGCAGCCCGGTCGATCCAGGCGGCGCAGCCGCGCTGGTGGGTGAAGGCCGCCCGCCTGCTGCCGACCCCGGCGGACGCGCCGCCGCTGCCCAAGGGCCTGACGGCACCGTCCACGGTCACCACGGCCCCGGCGCCGCCGGTCCCCTTCCCGGACACCGGCGGCTGGGGAGTCGGCTGACCTTCCTATAAGTTCAGCAGCCGCCGCCGCGGGTCATCGCACCGCCCAGCATGGCGCCGCCCAGCGTGCCGGCGGCGGTGGCCGCCAGCTTGCCGTCGCCGCGCCCGAACTGCGAGCCGACCAGCCCGCCGACGGCCGCCCCGCCGAGCACGCCGATCAAGTCGCCGTCGAGCGGCCCGCACTCCACCACCTGCGGCGCGGCGCGGACCACGCGCGGGCGCTGCTGGACGATCACCGGCGGCGGCTCCTCGATGTAGACGGGAGCCGGGGCGTAATGCACGACCGGCGGCTCCTCATAGACCACCACCGGCGGGGGGCGGCGCACGATCACCACGCGGCCGTCGCCATAGCCGCCGTCGATGTAGCCATGCTCGTAATAGCGGGGCCGCTCGTACCGGTCGCGCTCGTACCGGTCGCGGTCATGGCGCTCGCGCTCGTGGTGGCGCTCCTGCTTGGCGCGCCAGCCGTGGGCCGGCGCCCAATCGGGCGGATCGGCGAGAACCGGGGACGCTCCAGCGCCCAAGGCCGCCACACCGGCCAGCAGCGCGATGGCGAGGGATTTGGGGGTGAAGCGGATGTGCGTCATGATGGCTCCAGGATACGTCTCACCCGAATGAACATCCGGGGGCGGCGCTTTCATCCATCCAGCGGCCGCGGCAGGCGTGACCTTTTTGGGGTGCGCGAAAGGGGTAACCCACCCTTGGGCCGCCCCGCCGTGCGCCTCAGGCCCACACCGGTTCGGGAAGGCTTTCCGTCAGCAGCGTGGTGACCATCTCCACCCCCGCGCTCCGCGCCGCGCCGCCGATCAGCAGCGCCAGCTCCGTCTCCGGCAGGGACGGCAGGCCGTCCGTCACGCCGAGGAAGCGAGCGCCAGGCGGCAGGGCGCTGTGGGGAAGCACGCTGACGCCCAGCCCGCCGGACACCGCGGCGCGCACCCCGGCGTGGTTGGGGCTGGAGTAGGCCACCCGCCAGCGCCGCCCGGCGCGCTCCAGCTCATGCACCGCGCGGTTGCGGTAGACGCAGCCTTGGGGGAAGAGCACCAGCGGCAGCGGGTCCTCGCGGTGCAGGTCCTCCGCCGCCGAACCGACCCAGCAGAGCGGCTCCCGCCACGCGCGCAGCGCGCCGGGGCGGCCGGGTTCCTGCTTGACCAGGGCGATGTCGAGGTCGCCGCACTCCACGTCGGCGCGCAGCCGCACCGACAGGTCGCAGCGCACGTCCAGCCGCAGCCGCCGGTTCGCCCGCGCGAAGTCGGCGAGCAGGCGGGGCAGCCGCTCCACCGCGTAATCCTCCGGCACGCCCAGCCGCACCACCTCCGCCGCCGGGCGCCCGGACAGCACGGCGTTCGCCTCGTCGTTCAGCGCCAGCAGCCGGCGGGCGTAGCCGAGCAGCCGCTCGCCGTCGTCGGTCAGCGCGACGGCGCGGCTGTTGCGGTCGAGGAGCGGCTGCCCGATCTGCTCCTCCAGCCGGCGGATCTGCTGGCTGACCGTGGATTGCGTCTTGTGCACCCGCTCGCCGGCCCGCGTGAAGCCGCCGGCGTCCACCACCGAGACGAAGGTGCGCAGCAGGCCCAGATCCATCTCGCGCATCGGATCGACCATTCAGATTTCGAATGCAATGGATCATATCATCCAATTTCCAAATGGAAAGACCCCGCGCCATCCTCTCTCCAACGCACAGCCTTCCGCATGGGAGAGGACCGGCCATGACCCACGCCGCCACGCACCCCTTACCCCTGACCGACCCGCGGGCGGCGCCGCTCGCCCTGGTCGTGCCCTTCTGCCTGGCCTGGAGTTCGGCCTTTGCCGCGGGGAAGATCGGTTTGGCCGACTGCCCGCCGCTGCTGTTGCTGGCCTTCCGCTTCCTGATGGCCGGGACGCTGCTCGCCGCCGTCGCGGCGTGGCGGGGCGAGTATCGGGGAATGGCCGGGCGGACCCTCGGCCTGCTGGCGCTGCTCGGCCTGCTCAACCACGCGCTCTATCTGGGGCTGAGCTACAGTGGCATGACCCACGTGTCCTCGGGCCTGACGGCGCTGATCGTCAGCGCCAACCCGGTGCTGACCGCGGCCCTGGCCGCCCTGCTGCTGGGCGAGGCGATGACCCGGCGCAAGGCGGTGGGGCTGGCGCTGGGGGTGGCCGGGGTGGCGCTGGTGGTGCGCGGGCGGCTGGGCAGCGGGACGGACGCGCCGCTGGGCATCGCGCTCGCGGTCGGCGCGCTGGTGGCGCTGTCGGCGGGGACGCTGCTCTTCAAGCGGCTGGCGCCGCGGACCGGGCTGCTCGCCGGCACCGGGGTCCAGGTGCTGGCGGCGGGCTTGGCGCTGCTGCCCCTCGGGCTGCTGCTGGAAGACGCCGGGTCGATCCGGCTGACCGCCGGCTTCGCCGGGTCGCTGGTTTATCAGGCTTTGGTGGTGTCGATCGGCGGCTACCTGCTGTGGTTCCGCCTGCTGCAGCGGACGAGCGCCACGGAGGCCAGCGCCTATCATTTCCTGATGCCGCCGCTCGGCATGCTGTTCGGCTGGGCGCTGCTGGGCGAAACGGTCCAGCCCTGGGACCTGCTGGGCATCCTGCCGGTGGCGCTGGGCATCCGGCTGGTGACGCGGGGGTAAGGGGCGCATCCCGGCAAAAGGGATACGCCTTTCGCGGGGGATCAGGTTGCGCCCTGCGATTGTTACGTTTTCATGACGCCCCACTCTCCATCGTCCTGTTGCTGAGGCCCACACGCCGGGAGGCCCGCCATCACGACCGCCGTCTCGCCCACCCTGGTCCTGATCGACATCCTCGGCGCCGTGGCGCTGCTGCTGTGGGCGCTGCGGCTGGTGCGGACGGGCGTCTTCCGGTGGGGTGGGGCGGCGGTCCGCCGCTGGGTCGGCTACGGCACGCGCAACCGCTTGGCCGCCTTTCTGGCCGGCATCGCCGCCACCATCGCGGTGCAGAGCAGCACGGCGACCGCCCTGATGACCGCCTCGATGGCCGGGCAGGGCTTCATGACCACCCCGATGGCGCTGGCGGTGATGCTGGGCGCCGACGTCGGGACCAGCCTCGTTGCCCGGCTGCTCGCCATCGACCTGCACTGGCTGTCGCCCAGCCTGCTGCTGCTCGGCGGGGCGCTGCACGCGCTGGGCGGCGAGCATCGCGGCCGGCGGGCGCTGGCCCGCATCCTGGTCGGCATCGGGCTGATGCTGCTCGCCCTGAAGCTGCTCGGCACGGCCACCCTGCCGGTCCGGGAGTCGGCGCTGGTCCAAGCAATGCTGGAGGCGTTGGGCGGCGAGCCGCTGTTCGCCCTGATTGTCGCGGCGGCGCTGACCGCGGCGGTGCATTCCAGCCTCGCCACGGTGATGCTGGCCGGATCGCTGGCCGGGGCGGGGGTGATCGGGGCCGAGACGGCGGTGGCGCTGGTGCTGGGCGCCAATCTCGGCGGCGCCATCCCGGCGGTGCTGGCGACCTCGGCCGACGGCGCAGCGGCGCGGCGGGTGCCGCTGGGCAATCTGCTGGTTCGGGTGACCGGGTCGCTGCTGGCCCTGCCGCTGGTGCCGCTGGCCGCGTCGTTCCTGGCCGGAATGGCCCCGCTGACGGCGGTGGTCAGCGCGCATGTCGCCTTCAACGCGGCGCTGGCCTTGCTCTTCCTGCCGCTGGTGACGCCGCTCGCCCGGCTGACCGAAGGGCTGCTGCCCCAGCCGGAGGACGCGGGTGAGGACGCGGCGACGCCCCGGCATCTCGATGAATCGGCTCTGGAGACGCCCTCCGTCGCCATCGCCGGCGCGGTGCGTGAGACCCTGCGGCTGGGCGATCTGGTGGAGGACATGCTGTGCCGCAGCCTGACCGCGCTGCGCCAGAACGACGAGCGCCCGATCGCCGAGGTCAGCCGCGCCGACGACCGGGTGGACCGGCTGCACACCGCGCTCAAGCTCTACCTCGCCAAGCTGGGGCGCCGTCACCTCGACGCCGAGGAGACCCGGCGGGTCGACGACCTGATGGCCTTCGCCATCAACCTGGAGCACATCGGCGACATCATCGACAAGAGCCTGATGGAACTCGCCGCCAAGCGCATCCGCCACCACCTGCATTTCGCCCCGGAGGATTTCCGCGAGGTCGAGGAGCTGCACCGCCGCACGGTGGAGAATCTGCGCACGGCGCTCGGCATCCTGATCGGCGAGGACCGGCGGCTGGCCCGCCAGCTCATCGCCGGCAAGGACGCGGTGCGGGCGCTGGAGCGCACCGCCACCGCCCGCCACCTCGACCGCGTCCGCCGCGGCGATGCCGCCAGCATCGAGACCAGCGCCCTGGTGCTCGACATCCTGCGCGACCTGAAACGCATCAACGCCCATGTCGCCGCCATCGCCCTGCCGATCCTCGATCAGGTGGGCGAGCTCAGCGAAAGCCGCCTGAAGGTGGTCGGGCTGCCCCGGCTGGAAAGCCGCGACGTGTAGCGGTGGGGGAGCGCCGCGTTACCGCGGCATCTCCCCGGTCAGGGTGGCGCTCAGCCCCTGCAGCAGGCCGAAGCGGCAGCCCTCGCCGAAGGTGGCGCGCAGCCGCGCCGGGTCGCCGATGGACACGCGGATGTCGCCCGCCCGCGCCGGCTGGTGCAGGCGGCGCACCCGGCTGCCGCACAATTCCTGCAACACCTCCAGCAGCATCAGCAGCGAAGTCGGGCGGCCGGTGCACAGGTTGAAGACCTCCGCCCCCTCGGGGCGGCGCTCCATCGCCTTGACGAGGAAGCGCACGACGTCGCCGACGAACACGAAGTCGCGGACCTGCTCGCCGTCGCCGAAGATCGTCACGTCCTCGCCCTGCGCCACCCGGCGGGCGAAGATCGAGATCACCCCGGAATAGGGCGAAGACGGGTCCTGCCGCGGGCCGTAGACGTTGAAGAAGCGGAAGCCCGTCGTCGGCACCCCATGGATGGCCCAGGCGACGTTGGCGTGCAGCTCACAGCCCAGCTTGTCCACGCCATAGGCGGACAGTGGGCGTGTCGTGGCGTCCTCGCGCAGCGGGGTGGCGGTGTTGTCGCCGTAGACCGCGGCTGAGGAGGCGTAGACCACCGGCACCGGGTTGCCGTTGCGGGCGCTGCGCGCCGCCTCGAAGACGGTGACGGTGCCCGACAGGTTGGTGCGGTGGGTTTCCGCCCACAACTCGCGCGAGCGCTGGACGGAGGCGACGGCCGCCAGATGGAACACGCCGTCCACCCCCTGGATCGCCTGATGGACCGCGTCCGGATCGGCGACATCGCCGACCACCAGCTTCGCCAGCAGCGGCTTGTTCTCCAGGCGGCCGGTGCTCATGTCGTCCAGGATGGTGACCCGGTGCCCGTCGCCGATCAGCCGGTCGGCCAGATGCGATCCGATGAAGCCGCAGCCGCCGGTCACAAGAAAATGGGCCATCCGCCGTCCTTTCCACCTTCGCAAAGCATGGAGTCATAGTGGCGAGGGGGTGTGGAACCGACCAGACCATCTTAGGGGTAGGGAATGGCGCATGGGGTGCGCCGATCCTGGCCGTTCGGGGTGGGATGCCCCGAATCGGTGTCGTTTCAGGGGCGTTCCCCGGCACCCTCGCGGCGGGCAGGCGGAACCGAGGGTTCAACAGCCTTATCCACCATCTTATGCACTTTTTTGTGGATAACTTCGGTCAAGAGGACCGGTGGCCGCCCTGGTGCCTCCTGGACACATTGTGTGCTGGAAGACACAGCGTGTTGGGGGCCAAGCCGTGGCCTTTCGGACGGCGGCTGGTCGGCCCGTTTTCAGCCGGCCTCGGTGTCCTGCGACGCGGACAGCAGGCGGGCCACGGCCTTGCGCAGTTCCTCGTTGAGGAAGGGCTTGTAGAGCACGGCGTCCGCCGCGAACATCTCGGCCATCTTCAAGGCATAGCCGGCGGGCAGGTTCGGTGCCCCACCCGACATGGCGAGCACCTGCGCGCCGGGGTTGCGGGTGCGCGCAGCCTTGATGACCTCCACCCCGTCGGCTTCGGGCATCAGCACGTCGGTGACGATCAGGTCGAAGAGCGCGCCGCCGTCAAGCAGGGCGATGGCGACGCGGCCGTTTTCCGCCTCCACGACCTCATGGCCCGCCTGTTCGATCACTTCGGTGACCGCCAGCCGCACGGCGGCCGAATCCTCAACGACCAGCACCTTCGCCATGAACCAGCATCCCATGTGTCGTTTGGCCCGGTCCGCCGGGTGGGGCGGTGGGCAGGTCGATGATGAAGGACGTTCCGCGTCCGGGGGTGCTCTCGACCCAAACATCGCCGCCCCCGTTACGCACGATACCATATACCACCGAAAGCCCAAGCCCCGTCCCTTTGCCAACCGGCTTGGTGGTAAAGAATGGATCGAACACGCGCAAACGTATTCCCTCCTCCATCCCCGTGCCGGTGTCGGTCACGGTCAGCCGCACATACCGGCCTTCGCCGAGCTGGCGGAGGGTCGTTTCCCGCTCCTTGATGGTCAAAGAGCGCGCGTCGATGGTCAGGGTGCCGCCCTGCGGCATGGCATCGCGGGCGTTCTGGATCAGGTTGAGGAGGACCTGGGTCAGTTCGGTCGCGGTGATCGTCACCGCGTCCAGGCCGGGCTCCAGATGGGTGCGCGTTCCGATGGACGGCGGCATCGACGGGGCGGCAAGCTCCAGGGCCGACCGGACGGCGTCCTCGAGGTTGCCCGGCGGCGAGTCCGCTACCTCGACGCGGGCGAACTGGAGGACGTCGCGCATGATGGTGCGGGCTTTCACGCCGCTGTCGTGGATGGCGTTCAGATAGGCCTGGAGCTTGCGATCCTCCCCGGCGCGGCCGCGCGCCAAGTCGGACAGGCTGATGACCGGTTGCAGCAGGTTGTTGATCTCGTGGGCAAGGCCGCCGACGAGGCTGCCGAGCGCCGCCATGGTCTGCTTCTGGCGCGCCGCCTCCGCCGACTGGCGCCGCGCGCTGATGTCGCTGGTCGTGCCGCGGTAGCCGAGAAAGGTGCCGTTGCCGTCATAGCGCGGCGTGCCGCTGACCATCACCCAGCGCGCGGCCCCTCCCGGCGATTCCAATGGGAAGGACAGGCGGCGGAAGGGCTCCCGCCGGTGCAGCGCCTCGATCAGGATGGGGAAATCCTCCTCGGGGCGGTTGCGGTCCAGGAGATCGGCGTGGGTGAATCCCAGAAGCTCCGCCCCGCCGCGTCCGGTGGACTCCTGGGCCCGTGGCGACAAAGCGGTGAAGCGCCCGCGCTCGTCGGTTTCCCAGAACCAGTCGTTGGAGCATTCCAGGAGCGCCCGCCAGCGCGCCTCGCTCTCGCGCAGTTCGGCGGTGCGGGTGGCGATCAGCGACTCCAGCCCGCTCAGATGGTCGCGCAGGGCCTCCTCGCTGCGGCGCATCCGGTAGAAGGCGAGGTCGTAAGGGTTGCGCAGCGCGGTGACGATGATCGCCCGGTAGAGCAGGTAGAAGGACAGGATCTTAATGAAGTGCCCAAGCGCGTTCACCACCCCGTGCGGGTGGTTGTAGAGCGTGAAGATCAGCTCCTGCGGGGCCAGCAGGGCGATTCCGGCGAAGGTCAGGCCGAACACCCTGGGCTCGAACTGCCGGCGCTTGCGGCACAGCAGCAGGCAGGCGGCGACCGCCGCGGCGCTGAACGTGTACTCGGCGCCGATCTTGAAGGGCGTCAGCCCGAGCCCCGGAACGAAGGCGTCCGGCATGATGTCGAAGGTGAAGATCGACAGCAGGCTGCAGGCGACGACGGTGGCCTGGATCAGCAGCACGTCGCCGGCGCGCAGCCGCGTCTCGGTCAGCAGCGGGGCGGCCAGGAACACCGAGGCTTGCAGGCCGCGGGCGGCGATCCACAACTGGGTGGATTGGTTGGGGCTCGCCTCGCCGATGACGTTCATGCCGGGAAAGGCGATGGCGTGGAGCAGGTCCAGCAGCGCGATGCCCGGCATGGACAGGCCGACGAAGGCAAGAAAGGGCGACTGGTTCGTATCGCGCGTGTTCCAGGCGATCGTGAAGATCGTCATGGAGATGGCGACGGCGAACAACTCCACGCAGAGATGGAACAGCAGGTAATTGTGGCGGACCAGCAAGGCCAGGACCGTCGTGACGATCAGCAGGGCCGCCAAGCCGGACAGGAAGGAACGGTCTCCGAGCCATCGGGCAAACATCGGCGGGATGGCGGACGGCTGGGTTCCGCTCATGAACGGTCGGCTCCGCGGTTGACGGGAGGAGCGGCCCACGGATGGCCCGGTCAGCCGGCCGTGCACGCCGCCGGACCGATCAACACACCAAATCCCGTCGCGGTGCAAGCCGGACGTTGACCACGTTCAGCGGTCGCGACATTTCCCCACGACAGGGCAATGGCCGCCGTCCTGTCCTCGGGGCATGCGCTGATCAGCGGGAACAGCGCCGGAAAATCAGCCTTCTTTGGCCGGATGGACCGGAGGAAGGTCGAAGGGGGTGCTGACGAAGGGATCGCCGCGGCCATGGCCGGCGCGGTCGTGACCTTTCTCGGTCGCCGCCTTGCGATAGTAGCCTACGATGAACACGCGGACCGCGTTGGCCAGCGACACGGCGTTGCCGCGCGACCGGCGGGACTGCGACTCCAGGCGGTCCTTGAGGTCGCTGCACAGCTCGTCCACGGTCAGGTCTTCGCGGTGGCAGATGTCGTCCAGCGCCTCCCAGTAGGACGGCTCCAGCCGAAGCTGCGTCGGGCTTCCGAACAGCTTGACGGTGCGTGCCACCAGAGGGATGGCGTTCAGCGGCGATGGTGCGTTGGACGCCTGTGAATCCTGACCCGACATAGCCCTGTATTCCTTGACTGTCAGCCGTGTTTCATGTCGTGCAGCCAATATAGCGTGATTGAAAAAATTTGCGACGATAAAACTCAGCGGATGTGCTGAGTGGCCTTATGGCACGTCGCCCGACTCTCCCGCCATATCCTTAAGCATGTATAGATTGGTGACGACAATAAAACCTTTGTTATAGGTAATCGCTCCGGCGCTGCGCAATGCACGCAGGCTTTTGTTCACCATCTCGCGCGTGACACCAAGCATCGACGCCAGCGCCTCCTGGGACACCGGCTGGTTGATGCGCAGCCCGGCAGGCGTCTTTTGCCCATAGGTGTCCGCCAGCAGCAGGATACGCCGGGCCAACCGGCGCGGCACGTCGTGGAAAACCGCATCCTCGATGTTTTCCGACACCCAGCGCAGCCGTTCGCACAGCACACCCATCATGCGGATGCATAGCGAGGGGTGCCGCTCCAGGAAGGAGATGAATTCCGGACGGTCGATGCGGAACAGTTCCGCCGGGCGCAACGCGGTGGCCCCGGCGGTGCGGTCCTTGCCGTCGATCAGCGCGATCTCCCCCAGCACGTCGCCGGGATTCAGGATGTTGAGCAGCATCGTCTTCCCGTCCTCCGACGAGGTCGAGACGGCGATCTGCCCCTTCATGATCGCGTACAGGCAATCGCCGGGATCGCCCTTGCTGAAGACGGTCTGGTTTTCGTGGAACCGCGAGACCCGGCCGAGCGTGACCAGCTCCTGCATCCGGTCGTCGTCAAGAACCCCCAACATGCGGTTGCGCCGCAGGATGCCGGCGACGTCCTTCAGTAAGGCCATGGCGCTCGCGGTCCCGGTTGAGTTCCGTCGGACCGTTGATGGCACCCGGCGGACGATCAGTCCAGCGGATTCCCCATCCGGTGGTGCGCGCCGTCGCGCAGGGCACGGTCCCACAGCGCGGTGTGCTCGAAATGGAAGCGCGCCTCGGGCGCCCGCCCGCCGTCCGACGCCCAGCGCCCCATGGTCCGGAGCAGGTCGAGCGCGTCCTCGCGCTTCTGGTCGCAGCGCCCCGTGGGCAGCCAGTGGCGCAGATCGGCGAGTTCCTCGTCCGGCAGGCCCTCGGCGGCGGCGAGGCGGAACACCCGGCCATAGCCGCGCTCGCGGTAGGGCAGGGCCTTGGCGATGGCCTCCAGCCGCCGCGCCGTGGCGGCGGGGACGACGCCCTCCTGCGCCGCGTCGGCCAGCGTGCGGCGGATGTTCACCATCGCTTCGGACAGGCCGGGATAGCCGAGTTCCGCCGGGCCATGGATCACCGCCACCTCGTCGTCGTCCTCCAGCCGCCCGTCGCGGAAGGCTTCGAAGACGGCGCCGACGCCGATCATGCCGAACGGGTGCAGTTCCGCGGCGCGCAGGGCGCCCATGCTGGACGCCCCGAACACCGCCACGCCCTGGTGGATGGCGTGCAGGATCTCCTTGTGCCAGACGGAGGGGATGTTCTCGAAGTAGCCGTCGACGATGCCGATCGCCCGCGGCTTGCGCGCGCACAGCCGGATGATGTCGCCCTGGGCGACCGGCGGCAGGTAGGTGGCGTCGAGGCGCCGGG
This sequence comes from Azospirillum brasilense, assembly GCF_007827815.1. GTDB lineage: Bacteria > Pseudomonadota > Alphaproteobacteria > Azospirillales > Azospirillaceae > Azospirillum > Azospirillum brasilense_C. The sequence goes on along the minus strand of NZ_VITH01000001.1, from coordinate 759,334 downwards.
CCGCATCGGCGCGGGACAGTGTGGGACCGAGGAAGAGGTAAAGGCCGTCCGGCGTCTGCATGGGAGTCTCCGCCTTCGCTCTCATTATACTCTGCATACTCTCTACGGCCGCGGCCGGCTTCACAGGCCGGCCACGGCGCGCGCCCGGGCGCCCATCGCGTAGTCCGGGGAGGAGTCCAGCCCCTCCAGGCCGGGAATCACCAGACGGACCACGGCGATGCCGAACTCCGGCTTGGTCAGGTCTACCGCCACCGCCTCCTCGATGCCGGCGGCGCGCAGCCGGTCGAGCTGGCCGGCCAGATCCTCCTCGATGGTGCGTCCGGCGAGGCTGGGGAGGGCGGCGAAGTCGCGGCGCCCGGCGCCCCCGGTGATCAGCGCCGTCCAGCGCGCGTGCTGCACCGGGTCGAGGTGGCGTTCGTACTCGGAGCGGGGCATGTCGTCGCGGGCCCCGGCGATGAAGGTCAGCCGGCTTTGCGCCGCTTCGGTCAGGGCGCGGGACAGCGCGATCTCCGGCGCGGCGTGGCAGCCCATGCCCATGGCCGGGCGGACGCTGTGATGCGGCGAATCCTCGCGCGTCGCGATGCGGCAAAGGATGGCCGGGAGGCCGATGTCGCTGGTGATGTCCCACAGGCCGACCGCGACGCCCGCGTCGTCGAAGCGGTCGAGCAGGGAGCGGCAGACCGGATCGGCGACGCTGTCGGGGTCGATGCGGGTGGCGGCCTGGGCCTCCGGGGAGGCGAGGCGCCACAGCGTGGCGGCGTCGCGCTCGACCAGTTCGGTCATGGCGTGCGCGGTCGCCTCGGCGAGGCTGTTGCCCGAGGCCAGCCCGTTCGACCCGGCCAGGAAGCAGCCGGACCCCGGCGGCATCGGCAGCGTGAAGTTCAGATGCACCGTCTCGAAGGGCACCCACATCCGCCCGCCGCCCAGCAGATCGTCGCCTTCGATCCACAGCATCGGGGTGTGCGGGGTGAATGCGCTGGTCGACAGCCGCGGCAGGCGGGTCACGTCCACCACCCGGTGGGTCCAGCGCAGTTCGTCGTAGCTGGCGTATTTCAGGGGCAGGGTGATGCGTTCGGCGTGGTAGCTCTCGATCGCCTCCATGACGCCCGACGCCTTGGCGGCGGCCAGCGTGACGCCCTTGCCCTGGGCGACGGAGACGGACCGGGAATTCGGCCGGGTCACCATCACGACCGGGATGCCGACGCGGTCCAGCCCGGTGACGTTCGCCACCCGCGTGATGCCCATGACGGGCAGGAAGGGGGTGACGCGGGCCAGCGTCTGCTCCGGCGTGGCGATCCGGTGGGTTCCGGTGGTGTGCACCTTCAGCGGCTGGTCGGACATGGCCGGGTCCCGGACAAGGCCGCGGACGAAATCGAGGGGCATGGGAAAGGGTCTCCGCCTTGGGACGCCGCCACGGGATGCCCGTGGTCAATCCGGATCGAAACCGGCGAAGCACGAGAGCCGGGCGGGGACCGTGGCAGGCCGGCCAGGGAAACGCCGGCCGCCACGGCCCGAAGAACAGGCCCGACGGACGGGCCCAGGCGGTTTGCCCGCCGGTCAGAGGCCCGGGGTGATCGCGTGGCGGGCGGCCTCGTGGTCGTCGCTGTTGAAGGCGCGGCGGTCGCCGATGCGGGCGGCGGCGGTCAGCGCGGTGGCCGGCTCGGCAACCTCGGTCACGCCCTGGGCGGTCACGGCGAAGAGACGGCCGTCGGCACCACGGATGAGGGCGGTCTGGTCGATGATGGCGGTCATGGGAACAGCTCCTGGGCGTGGGGTTTCGAGGAACCGCGGAATACTGCGGTATGTCGAAACCTTGGCCGCTATGACCCGTCCGGACTGTGAAGAACTTCACATGCCGGACGCCCGTTGCCTGGGTAAAAATCGCTTACACGCGCACACACGCATGTTTAGTCCCGGAAAAAATCCGGCGACCCGGGAAAAATTCGCCAGGCCGAGAAGCGGCCAGCCGAGACAGGAGCGTACCGATGAAGTTGGACCGCCGCATTCCCCGCAGCCTCGACGAGATGGCCGACCTCAGCTCGCTCACGGCTCCCCCCGCCGTGGTGACGCGCTCGCTGACCATCGGGGGGCGCCGCGCCAGCCTGCGGCTGGAGGCGACGATCTGGGACGGGCTGAAGGACATCGCCAAGTCCCAGGGCCGGTCGCTGGAGGCGCTGTGCGCCGACATCCACGACAGCCGGACGGAGGGCATCCCCTTCGCCACCAGCGTCCGGGTCTATGTGCTGAACCATTTCCGCAGCACCGCCGCGGGCACCACCACGCTGGTGGCCTGACGCCCCGGCGGGGGCGTCACCGGATCACATCAGGCTTGGATCACGTCAAGCTGGTTCACGTCACCGGGCTGGAGGCTGCGAGGCAGCGGCGGAAGGTCCGGCAGCGGTCGGCGAGCGGCAACATGGACAGCTGGTGGCTCATCGTCTCGGCGGCTGCCAGATGCTCCATGGCCTCGTGATGCTGGCCGACGGCGGTGAAGGCCTGGGCCAGGGCGAGGTGTGACCAGCCCTGCTCGGACAGTTGGCCGGCATCCGTGGCGATGCCCAGCGCCTTGGCGGCGCAGCCGATCGCCGTCTCATGCTGCGCCGTTTCCAGGGCGAGGTCGGACATCCAGTTGAGGATGCGCGGCCTGGGCAGCGAGTGATTCAGGATGTGCGCCTGCTCCAGGCTGGCGTTGAGCAGCCGCGCGCCCTCCACGGCACCGCCGGTGCGGGCGATGGCGTAGCCCAGCGCCCCCAGCGTGATCGGCTGGAAGATGTGCAGGCGCGTCGCCTCGGTGATCGTGATGGCGTCCTTCAACAACGGCAGCGCCTCGGCGAAGCGCTCGCCGATGATGTGGACCAGCGCCAGATGGACCTTCACCGACGACACGGAGAAGGCGTGCCCGACCTCTTCCGCGATGTCGAGGGCGTGGAGCATCACCCGGACGGCCTCCTCGTCGCGCCCCAGCTCGGCGAGGCAGCGGCCTTGGTAGGCGGCGGTGATGGCGACCGCCACCGCGGTCAGGCCGAACCGCGCGCGCGGGGCGTGGGCCAGCGCCAGGCTGCGCGCCTGCTCCAGCTTCTCCTGGGCCTCCGGAAAATGGCCCTTGTCCACCAGCATGCCGCCCAGCCGCATCAGTCCCTGGATGCGCAGCTCCATCGTCCCGCGGTTGCCCAGATGGTCGAGCGCGCTGCGGCTGAGCGCGATGGCGCCGTCGAGCACGCCGTAGACCCATTGGAAGGACGCCTTCAGCGAAGTCGCGCGGGCGTAGCGGATGCGGTCGTCGATGCCCAGCGCCATGTCCCGCGCCTCCTCCAGCGGGTCGCCGGCCAGCTGGCGCCCCTGCGGCAGCAGGACGAGGGGAATGCCGACCCACAGGTCGATGCGCCGCTGGGTGTTGCGGCGGGTGTCCGGCAGATGGTCCAGGGCCTTCAGCGCCTGCTCGTAGAAGCGTCCGGCGTCGAAATGCTTGCAGCGCATTTCCGCCCGGCGCCCGGCGCGGCGGCCGTAGGCGCAGGCGAGCGGCCAATCCTCGGCGTAGAAGGCGTGATGGGCGATCAGCTCCGCCCGGTTCGGCAGGTTGCGGTCGGACCGCCGGCGCAGGGCGTGCAGGACCCGCCCGTGCAGCGGCTGGCGCTCCCGCTTGGTCAGGGTGGCGTAGGCGACCTCTTGGACCAGCGCGTGGCGGAAGGTCAGCTCCAGGTTCGGCAGCAGGCGGGAGCGCGCGAAGAAGCCGCTCTGCTCCAGCCGGGCCAGGGCCGCCGGCAGGTCGGCGGCGGGAACCGGGGACACCGCGCGCAGCAGGCCCAGGTCGACCGAGGTGCCGATCACCGCCGCGTGCATCAGGACCCGTCGCGGGCCGGGGTCGAGCGCGTCGATCCGCGAGGCCAGAAGGCCGTGCACCGTGGCGGGCAGGACCATCCGGGCGTCGGTCTTGCCCAAGCTGTAGCGTCCCGGGCTGCCGACGATCACCCCGGTGGTCTCCAGGGTGCGCAGCGATTCCTCCAGATAGAGCGGCACGCCCTGGCTCTGCGTCGCGACGCGAGCCTTCAGGTCGGCCAGCGACGGGCTGTGGCCGAGCCAATGGTCGAGGAACTCGTCGGCCTGCAGCGGCTCCAGCGGTTCGAGCGTGATGGCGTGGACGGTGTCCGGCGCGGACCAGCCGGCGGGCGCATCGGGCCGCGAGGTGACCAGGACGAAGACCCGGGCGTCCTCCGCTCCCTCGGCCAGGGCGTCGAGCAGGCGGTTGGTCAGTCCGCGCGTCCAGTGCGCGTCCTCGACGAGGATCAGCAGCGGGCGCTCGACGGACAGCTCGCGGATCGCCGCGACCAGCCCCTCGACGCTGAAATCGGCCTTCTGGGCGGGGTCGAGCCCCTGCCACAGCGGGTGGACGGAGGGCTGGCCGAGCAGTTCCCGCATCGCCTCACCGGCCAGTTCGCCGCCGCTGCGCGCCGCGGCGGTCAGCCGCGCCACCGCCACGCCGTCCCCCGCCGGGCCATCCATCGCTCCGCAGACCGCCTGGGCCAGGCAGCGGGCCGCCGCCTCCAGGTCGTCGGGATCGCCCAGGCGGCGGATCGGGAACTGCGGCCAGATGGTCGTGGTGAAGGCCGCCGCCTCCGGGCTGCGCATCAGCTCTCCGGTCAGACGGGATTTGCCGATGCCGGCCTCCCCGATCAGGATGGCGCAGGCGCCCTGGCCCCGTTCGGCCCGCCGCAGAGCGCCGGTCAGCAGCGTCAGTTCGGGCTGGCGCCCGACGAACAGGGTGCCTTCGGCGGACAGCAGGTCCATCGCCGTGCGGCGCATCGCCTGCGCCGCCTCCAGCGCGAAGGCGGTCACCGGCTCCGCCGCGGCGGACAGGCGCAGCGTTCCCGCCGGGCGGACGGTCAGGCCCTTGGGCACAAGGTCCAGGGTCTCGCGGCTCAGCAGCACGCTGTTGGGGTTCGCCCGCTGCTGCAGCTTGGCCGCGACATGCACGGTCTCGCCCACCGTGCGGTAGTCGGTCCAGACGCCCGTCTCGATGATCTGGGCCACCACCTCGCCCGAGCTGATGCCGATCCGCATCTTGAACTCGTCCGAATCGATGGCCGAGCGGGCGATGTCCTGCGCGGCGAGGCAGGCGCGCAGCGCGTGGTCCTCCAGCGCCGAGGGAGCGCCGAACACCGCCATGATGCCGTCGCCCAGCACCTGGGCCACCGTCCCGCCGTAGCGTTCCACCGCGTCGGTCAGGACCTGCAGGATGGTGAGGAGGGTCTGGTCGGCCTCCTCGGGGTCGCGGCCCGACACCATGCTGGAGGATTCGACGATGTCGGCGAACAGGACGGTGACGACCTTGCGTTCCGCGCTGTTGCGCCGGGCCGCCCCGCCATCCGGCGTTTCGACGGGGCGGGCGGCGTCGGGGGCGGGCACGACACGGCTCGACGCCTCCCGAGGCGCCGTCATGGGCATCGGTTGCGGTCCGCCCAAGTCCATGTCCGTTCCGGCCATCGAAGCCCCCCTGCGGAGCGTCATCGGCATGTTAGAGGAAAGAAATTCAAATGCGCAGACATTCAAAACAATGGATTGGCAATTTTGTTCTGAACGAGGCAGCGTAACATATGTTGGTATGCTTTCTTATGCAATCCGCAAGCGGCGGCCCGGCCCGCGCTGCATTCCCGCCGTGCCGAGGCGGCTTCACCGCAAGGATTGGTGTCGCGTGAAAAAATAGGCTTGCCTTGGCCGCCGCCGGGGCGTATACGGGCGCTCCTCCGCTGGAGCGGCGCGGGCGTAGCTCAGGGGTAGAGCACAACCTTGCCAAGGTTGGGGTCGAGGGTTCGAATCCCTTCGCCCGCTCCAGATCACAGTGCGGACGGTACGAAAAAGGGCGGCCTCTCGGGCCGCCCTTTTCGCGTTTCGGAGTCTGCCGGGAGGCCGGCCGGTGGCGGACCCTTCGGCCCGCCGTGCCCGGTTCCGGCCCCGCCGGGGGTCACCACAGGGCCAGCGACACTTCGTAGAAGAGCGCGCCGACGATGGCGGTTGCCGGCAGGGTGATGACCCAGGCCATGACGATGCCCTGCGCCAAGCCCCAGCGAACCGCGCTGGTGCGGCGGGCGGCGCCGACGCCGATGATGGCGCCGGTGATGGTGTGGGTCGTGCTGACCGGCACGCCGAGCCACGTCGCGACGAACAGGGTGATGGCCCCGCCCGTCTCCGCGCAGGAGCCCTGGACCGGCTTCAGGTCGGTCAGCTTGGAGCCCATGGTCTTGACGATGCGCCAGCCGCCGAACAGCGTGCCCAGCCCCATCGCCGCCTGGCAGGTGATGACCACCCAGAAGGGCACGTGGAAGGTATCGCCCAACAGGCCCTGCGAGTAGAGCAGGACGGCGATGATGCCCATGGTCTTCTGCGCGTCGTTGCCGCCGTGCCCCAGGCTGTAGAGCGCGGCGGAGCCGATCTGGATGTGGCGGAACAGCCGGTCGACCGCGAAGGGCGTGCTGCGCCGGAACAGCCAGGACACCGCCACGATCATCACGCTGGCCAGCAGGAAGCCGACCACCGGCGAGACCACGATGGCCGCGGCGGTCTTCGCCAGACCGGACACCACCACGGCGTCCAGCCCGGCCTTCGCCACGCCGGCCCCGACGAGGCCGCCGATCAGCGCGTGGGAGGAGCTGGAGGGGATGCCCAGCCACCAGGTGAAGACGTTCCAGACGATGGCGCCCATCAGCGCGCCGAAGATGACGTGCGGGTCGACCACCCCCGCCCCGACGATGCCGGTGCCGATGGTGGTCGCCACATGCAGCCCGAAGAACAGGAAGGCGATGAAGTTGAAGAAGGCGGCCATCGCGACGGCGGTCCGCGGCTTCAGCACGCGGGTGGAGACGACCGTTGCGATGGAGTTGGCCGCGTCGTGCAGCCCGTTGAGGAAATCGAAGAGGAGGGCGACGCCGATCAGCCCGATGAGGATGGGCAGGGCGAGGGAAGCGGCTTCCATGGGATCAGACCTGTTCGACGATGATGCCGTCGATGGTGTCGGCCACGTCCTCGCAGGCATCGAGCACGCGTTCCAGCAGCTCGATGATCTCGCGTTGAAGGGCGTGGCGATGGGTGATGGGGGCGTCGAGCCCGCCGCTCTCGTCGCGCAGCCGGTGCTTGGCCTCGCGCAGGAGCCGGTCGCCTTCGCTCTCGATCCGCGAGACCTCGGCGGTCATCGCGTGGAGTTGCTCGACGTGTTTGGGGATGTCGCGGAGCAGGGGGATGCCCGCGCTCAGCCGGGCGGTGCAGCGCACGATGGCGTCGGCCTGGGCGTGCATTTCCGGCGTGTAGTCGATGAAGCCCGCCTCCACGAGGTGACGCGCGGTCTCCTCGATGAGGTTGAGAACGTCGTCCATCCGCTTGCCGAGTTCCTGGATGTCCGAACGGTCGAAGGGCACGATGAAGGTGCGGTGGACGGCGAGCTGGATGTTCCTTTCGATGGCGTCGGCTTCGCTTTCGACCCGGCGGATGGTCTGGAACCGCTCCTCCAGGTCCTGGCCGCTGGCCATCATCGCCCGCAGCGCTTCCGCGCCCGTCGCGACGGTCCGGGCGTGGTCGGCGAACAGGTCGAAAAACCGTTCTTCGCGCGGCATCAGGGCCCGGAACAAATTCAGCATGCGTGGTTCTCCAACTTACGCCGGCCTGCAGCGCTGGGGAACCCGCACGGACGCGCGCGAGCCTCAGCGTCGCGGCTGGTGTAACATCCCCGGCGCCCGTGGGGAGTCACAAAAGTGTCATGCCGGGCCGGCTTGCGGCGAGATTTCACGGGGGTGTCCGGCGGAAAGACCGGTGATTTGCCGCGGCGGGCCGCTTATCCTGCCGCCGACGGATCGGCAACGGGGTGGCGCGTGGCAGGGGAAGCACGGAACGGCTCGGAAACACAGATCGGCCTGGAAACACAAATCGGCCTGGAAACACAGATCGGCTTGACGGCGGCCATCGTTTCGGTGGGCGTGTCCCCGGCGAACGGCGCCGAGCCGCGCGTGGTGACCGTGCGCAGCGGCTTCGAAATCCCCGAATCGCACCGGCGCGGCGACGAGCCGCCGCCCCACCGCGACGCCCTGCCGGGCGCGCCCTTCGATCCCGAGCGCTTCCGCACGCTCCAGGACGGCCTGCGCGCGGTGGCCGAGGACGCGGCCGGGCTGACCCTGCGCTATGTCGAGCAGCTCTACAGCTTCGGCGACCGCTACCGCGACCCGCACGAGCTGTTCGGCGGTCCGCGCTCGCTGGTGGTCGGCTATCTGGCGCTGCTGCGCGAGGCGCCGCTGCGCATCGACGGCGCGGAATGGCGCGGCCTCTACGAATTCTTCCCCTGGGAGGATTGGCGCGATTCGCCGCCGGCGCTGCTCGATTCGGTGATCCGTCCGGCGCTGGCCCGCTGGGTCGCCGCGGCGCCGGACGAGCCCGCCCGCGCCCGCCGCGGCGAGCGCGCCCGCATGGCCTTCGCCCTGGACGGCGGAGAGTGGGACTCCGAACGGGTGCTGGAACGCTACGAGCTGCTCTACGAAGCCGGGCTGGTGGTGGAAGCGTTCCGCGACCACGACCTCGCCCGCCGGGCGGGGGTGGAGGAACGGACGGTGCGGCTGGAGATGCCGCGCGCGCTGGGCCGCCCGATGGCCCGTGACGGCCGCCGTGTCCTGGCGACGGCGCTGGAGCGGCTGCGCGGCAAGCTGAAATACCGCCCCATCGTGTTCGAGCTGCTGCCCCCGACCTTTACCCTGCACCAGCTTCAGCAAGTGGTGGAGGCGCTGTCCGGCGAGCGGCTGCACAAGCAGAATTTCCGCCGGCTGATGATCTCCGGCGGGCTGGTAGAGCCGACCGGCCAGTATGAAAGCCAGACCGGCGGGCGCCCCGCCGAGCTGTACCGCTTCCGCCGCAGCGCCATCCTGGAGCGCACCAGCACGGGCGCCATCGCCGCCCCGGAGGATTGACCATCGCCGCACTGCGGGTATTCTGCCGCCAACGGCTAAAGAAGGGGAGCGAAACCGCATGACCGATTTCGACAGCACCTGCGACCTCTACGACCGGTTCGAGAAGACCGCCCGCGTCGCCGACCCCGTCTTCCGCGATTTCGGTGGGCGTTGCAAATTCAGCGGCGCGGCGGTGACCGTGAAGTGCTTCGAGGACAACTCCCGCGTCAAGGAACTGCTGGGCACGCCGGGGCAGGGCAAGGTGCTGGTGGTGGACGGCGGCGGCGGCCTGCGCGCCGCCCTGATGGGCGACCTGATCGCCAAGGACGCGGTGAAGAACGGCTGGGCGGGCGTGGTCATCCACGGCTGTGTCCGCGACGCCGCGGTGCTCGCCACGCTGGACCTCGGCATCAAGGCGCTGGCGGCCATCCCGCGCAAGACCGTCCGCAACGGCGAGGGGCAGAAGGATCTGCCGGTGACGCTGGCCGGCATCCGCATCAACCCCGGCGATCTGGTCTTCGCCGATGAGGACGGGGTGCTGGTGCTGACGCCGGAGGAGTTCGGCGCCGCCGCGTGACGGGTGTGGAACGAGGCAGGCTCCGGCCCTGAAAAGAGTGGCGCATGTTGATCGTCTTCGGCGGCTTGCCCGGAACCGGCAAAACGACCATCGCCCGCGTGTTGGCGCGCCGGCTCGGCGCGTTTCATCTGCGGATCGATACGATCGAGCAGGCGATCCGCATGGCCGATGGCGCCGACGGGGAGGCTGTCGGCCCGCAGGGCTATGTGGTCGCCTACGCCGTGGCCGGCGACAATCTTCGGCTTGGCGCCACCGTCGTCGCGGACTCGGTCAACCCCATCCGCGTCACGCGCGAGGCGTGGCGCGCCACGGCGCTCCGCGCCGGGGTGCCGCTGGTCGAGGTGGAGGTCGTGTGCTCGGACCCGGTGGAGCACCGGCATCGGGTGGAAACCCGCCACAGCGACATCGCCGGACACCGTCCGCCCTCCTGGGTGGCGGTGACGGGCCGGACCTACGAGCCTTGGGACGGGCCGGCCATTGTCGTCGACACGGCGGGCCGCGCGGTCGACGCCTGCGTCGCGTCGATTCTGGCGGTTTTGCCGATCCGCACGCCCGACGGGACCGGACGCCGTCCGTGAGGCTGACTCAGCCCGCGACCTTCTCCCAGCCCATCTTCTGGTACCGGTATTCCAGGATCGTCGGCGCCGCGCAGGCGTAGCCGACCCAGACGCCCAGCGTCATCAGGGCGCCCGCCGGCCACAGCGGGATGGAGATGAGGATCAGCGCCGCGTGAATCCCGGCGTGCAGCCACTCGGCCTTTTTCGCGAAGTAGATGGGGCCGAGCAGAAAGGCCCAGAGGATCTCGCGGTTGGTCACCGCCTCCCGCTGGCCGTTCTCCGGATTCTCGAACATCATCCCGGACGGAGCCGCCGCCATCCCTGCCTCCCCTTGGTTGTTTTCCATTCTATTTGGGGAGGCAGTCTGTACGACGGCGGCCCGGCCTGTCGAGGCCGAAAGGGCCTTTTTCCGGATGGTGGGGGTGGTGCCCCGACGGATGGTTCAGGACACCGCCCCGTCCCGCCCGGCCCCCTCTCTTCCGGCCCCCTCCCTTCCGGCTTGGGCCATAGCCAGGAAGCGCCGGCACTGCTGCTCGCGATCGTAGCCGAGCAGGGTGCCGAGGATGAAATCCTCTTCCGGGGTCAATTGGTTCAACGGCTTGCGCACGACGCTGCGCACCATCGCGACGCAGGACGGGTTGCCGAAGAAGACGTTGACCTTGGCCTCGGTCACCGTCTGGACGTGGTAGTCGACGAACCGCTCGGCCAGCTTGCGGGTCACCGTGTCGGCGTCCCGCGTGCTGAGAGTCATCATGACCATGGGCCGGACGCCCTTGCTGTACTCGTACAGATGGTGCCCGAGCAGGTGGACGGGCATGGACAACCCGTCATGAGGCGTCATGTCAGTTGGCTGATCCATGCGGTGATCCGTTTGTCGGTTTGGGAGGACTGGTTGTCCTGGTCGAGCGCCAGCCCGACGAACCGCCCGTCGCGTTCGGCGGTGGAGCCCGAATGCTCGTAGCCGGTGGTGTCGGTGAAGCCGACGACGACCCCGCCCTGCGCCACCACCTGATCGTAGAGCGTGCCCATCGCGTCGACGAAGGACTCCGGGTAGGTCACCTGATCGCCGGTGCCGAACAGGGCAACCTTCTTGCCGTTCAGGTTGGCCGCCGTCAGCGCGCCGAAATTGGCCTCCCAATCGCATTGCAGATCGCCCACCCCGTAGGTCGGCGCGCCGAGGATCAGCAGGTCGCAATTCTCGAAATCCGCGGCGGAGGCGCGGGCGATGTCGACGGTTTTCCCCTGAATCTTCTTCGCGATGCGCAAGGCGACCGACTTGGTCGCGCCGCCGTCGGAGCCATAGATGATCGTGACGTTCATGGTCTCTCTCTGGGCAATCCTGTGGGCCAATCGGGTCAGGGCCGGCAAGCAAAGGCGGGAACGTCCGGCCTGCAGTGAATGATAATAAGAATGATTCGCATTTGCAATATGACCATGACGGATTTGTGGGAATTCTGCGAAGGGGGGGGCCGCGCCGTCGGGGACGGCGCGGCCTTCAGGTGGTCAGGACTCCTTGTGCGGGGAAACGTTGGGCAGCAGCGCGGCAGCAAGGCCGAGCAGGGGCACGACCGAGCAGGCCTGGAAGACGAAGCCGATGCCCTTCCAGTCGGCCAGGACGCCGAGCCCGGCGGCGGCCATGCCGCCGATGCCGAAGGCCAGACCGAAGAACAGGCCGGAGACCATGCCGACACGGCCGGGCATCAGTTCCTGCGCGTAGACGATGATGGCCGGGAAGGCCGAGGCCAGGGCCAGCCCGATCACCGCGCTGAGCGCGACCGTCGCCGTCAACCCGACATGGGGCAGCAGCAGCGTGAAGGGCAGGATGCCGAGGATCGAGATCCAGATGACCGTCTTGCGCCCGATCCGGTCGCCGACCGGCCCGCCGATGATCGTCCCCGCCGCCACCGCCGCCAGGAAGACGAACAGGCAGAGCTGCGCCGAGTCCGGGGCCAGGGCGAAGCGCTTCATCAGGAAGAAGGTGTAGTAGCTGGTCAGGCAGGCCAGATAGACGTACTTGGACAGGATCAGCACCATCAGCACCGCCAGCGCCTGGTTCACCTGCCCGCGGGTCAGGCCGGGGTGACGGACCGCGGCGCCGCGGCGAACCGGGCGGGCGTGGTCGCTGCGCGCGTACCAGCGCCCGATGCCGGTCAGCAGCGCCATGCCACCCAGGGCAGCGAGCGCGAACCAGGACAGGCTCTCCTGCCCGCGCGGCAGGATGATGTAGGCGGCCAGCAGCGGCCCCAGCGCCGAGCCGGCGTTGCCGCCCACCTGGAACAGCGACTGCGCCAGCCCGTGCGCGCCGCCGGAGGCCAGCCGGGCGATCCGCGACGCCTCGGGATGGAAGACCGAGGAGCCGAAGCCCAGCATGGTCGCCCCGATCAGCAGCGCCGCGTAATTCGGCGCGAAGGCCAGCGTGACCAGCCCGACCAGAGACGCCCCCATGCCGATGGTCAGGGAATAGGGCGCCGGCCGCCGGTCGGTGGCGAGCCCGATGATCGGCTGAAGCAGCGAGGCGGTGATCTGGTAGGTCAGGGTGAGCAGGCCGATCTGCGCGAAGCTGAGGTCGAATCCGCCCTTCAGGATCGGGTAGATCGCGGGCAGCAGGGACTGGATCAGGTCGTTCAGCAGATGGCAGACGCTGATCGTCCCCAGGACGGGCAGGGCCGTCCCCCCGGCCTTGGGCCGGGACAGGGTGGTGTCGGTCACGAAAGGAAGCCTTTTTTGGCGCTTGCTCGGCGGGCGGGCGGCGCGTTGCTTGGTGTGGAGCAACAGCCTATGGTGAGCCGCGACGGCCTGCCACCGCGGTCAGGCCGATTTCTTACGAGACTGGGCCATGGTCCGGAACCTGCGCATCGAGACGGTCGAGGAGTCGCCCCGCCCGCTGATCACCCTGGGACAGGATCATGCGGACGGCACCGTGCTGGCTGCCCACACGCATCGGCGCGGCCAGTTGCTGTCCGGGGCGACGGGAACGCTGCTGCTGTCCACCGCCCAGGGGCGTTGGGTGATGCCGCCCCATTGCGGGCTGTGGATTCCGCCGGGCGTCCCGCACGAGGTCCGGATGATCGGGATGGTGATGACACAGAGCCTCTATCTGGCTCCCGCGCTGGCCGACACCATGCCGGGCCGCTGCGAGGTGCTGGCGCTGTCGCCCTTCTTCCGCAGCCTGATCGGGCGGGCGATCGACGTGCCGGTGGACTACGACCCGGAGAGCCACGACGGCGCGGTGATGGCGTTGCTTTTGCACGAGATGCACCGTCTGCCGGTGGAGCCGCTGTCGCTGCCCTTTCCCGCCCACGCCGCCCTGGCGGAGCGCTGCCGGCGGTTCCTCCAGGAACCGACGATCCAGGCGACGATCGAGGACTGGAGCGACGGTCTGGGCATGAGCCGCCGCAACTTCACGCGGCTGTTCCGACGCGAAACGGGGCTGAGCTTCGTGGAATGGCGCCAGCAGGCGTGCCTGGTGTCCGCCCTGCCTCGGCTGGTCGCGGGGGTGCCGGTGACGACGGTGGCGCTGGACCTCGGCTACGACAATCCGGCGGCCTTCACGACGATGTTCAAGCGGACGCTGGGGGCGTCGCCGAGGGCGTATCTGGCGGGGGCTGGTTGACTGGGAAAGAGCGGTTGCGTCCGGAAAGACGGGCTTTGGGCCGAAGCCATGCCGCACAGGAAGCGTGCTTACCCTTGTTGGAAGCCGAACAGCGTGAAGAAAAGGGACTTGTGGTCATTCATGAACACTTCCGGAAGCCTGCCGAGGCGGCCGGCGACAATGCTGCGTTCGAGCGTCGCAACCTTGTCGAATTGAACGCGCGACAGACTTTTGAGGCCATTGTCAGCGGTTGGGGCAACCGGAATGTCGTAGGGGCCGGTGTGTGGGCGTGACGTGATGGCACAGACGACGATGTCTTCTCCGTCGTTGTTGGCGGAGAGCACCAGAACCGGGCGACGCTTGTCGCCGGTCAAGTCGGTGTAAGGAAAGCGCGCAAGCAGCACGTCACCGAACGAAATCTTCATTGCGTTCGATGAGGTCGGTGTCGGAGTAGAGGTCGGGTTCGTCGGCAAGATGGTTGAAGGCGCCGCCCTTCGCGTTCATCTCGGTGATTGAGATGTCGTCCTCATCGTCGACGGTCTCAAGGACAACACGCAGTAGACGCCGCGGAGACAGGCCGAGGCGCTTGAGGTCGTCCGGAGGAAGCAGGCGGCCGGCTTCAATGCGGTCGATGGTGGCTCTCATGGAGACAGTCTACCGCAGGGATCGCCGGCCGGCTACCGTTTGTGGATATCCCCTCCCGACCTCCCCCCGCTTGCGCGAGGGGAGGGGAAGAGATGCAGGCGGATCAGGCGGCGACCGTGTCGGCCACGTCCTGGAACTCCTTGATCTGGTCGAAGTTCATGTAGCGGTAGATGTCGCCGGCCTTCTGGTTGACGACGCTCACCTGCTCCAGATACTCGGCCGGGGTCGGCAGCTTGCCCAGCAGGGCGGCGACGGCGGACAGCTCGGCGGAGCCGAGATAGACGCGGGTGTCGATGCCCAGGCGGTTCGGGAAGTTGCGGGTCGAGGTCGAGATGGCCGTCGAGCCCTTGCGGATCTGCGCCTGATTGCCCATGCACAGCGAACAGCCGGGCATCTCCATGCGGGCACCCGACTTGCCGAGAACGCCGTAATAGCCTTCCTCGGTCAGGATCTGGGCGTCCATCTTGGTCGGCGGGGCGATCCACAGGCGGGTCGGGATGTCGGTCTTCCCGTCCAGGATCTTTCCGGCGGCGCGGAAGTGGCCGATGTTGGTCATGCAGGAGCCGATGAAGACCTCGTCGATCTTGTCGCCGGCAACCTCCGACAGCAGCTTCACGTCGTCCGGGTCGTTCGGGCAGGCGACGATCGGCTCCTTGATGTCGGCCAGATCGATCTCGATCACGGCGGCGTACTCGGCGTCGGCGTCCGGCTCCAGCAGCGACGGGTTGGCGATCCAGTCCTCCATCGCCTTGATGCGGCGGCCGAGCGTACGGGCGTCCTCGTACTCGTTGGCGATCATCCACTTCATCAGGGTGATGTTGGAGCGCATGTACTCGATGATCGGCTCCTTGTTGAGCCGGACGGTGCAGGCGGCGGCGGAGCGTTCGGCCGAGGCGTCGGACAGTTCGAACGCCTGCTCCACCTTCAGCTCGGGCAGACCCTCGATCTCCAGGATGCGGCCGGAGAAGATGTTCTTCTTGCCCTTCTTCTCCACCGTCAGCAGGCCCTGGCGGATGGCGTAGAGCGGGATCGCGTTGACGAGGTCACGCAGCGTGACGCCCGGCTGCAGCGCGCCCTTGAAGCGGACCAGAACCGACTCCGGCATGTCCAGCGGCATGACGCCGGTGGCCGCGGCAAAGGCGACGAGGCCCGAGCCGGCGGGGAAGCTGATGCCGATGGGGAAGCGGGTGTGGCTGTCGCCGCCGGTGCCGACGGTGTCGGGCATCAGCAGGCGGTTCAGCCAGGAGTGGATCACGCCGTCGCCCGGACGCAGGGCGACGCCGCCGCGGGTCGAGATGAAGGTCGGCAGCTCGCGGTGGGTCTTGACGTCCACCAGCTTCGGATAGGCCGCGGTGTGGCAGAAGGACTGCATGACCAGATCGGCGGAGAAGCCGAGGCAGGCCAGATCCTTCAGTTCGTCGCGGGTCATCGGGCCGGTGGTGTCCTGCGAGCCGACCGTGGTCATCTTCGGCTCGCAATAGGTGCCCGGACGCACGCCCTGGCCCTCGGCCAAGCCGACCGCGCGGCCGACCATCTTTTGGGCGAGCGTGAAGCCCCTGCCGCTGTCGACCGGGGAGGACGGCAGGCGGAACAGGGTCGACGGGGCGAGGCCCAGCGCCTCACGGGCACGGGCGGTCAGGCCGCGGCCGATGATCAGCGGGATGCGGCCGCCGGCGCGCACCTCGTCGAAGATCACGTCGGACTTGACGGTGAACTCGGCGATCACCGCGCCGTTCTTCAGCGCCTTGCCCTCGTAGGGGCGCAGCTCGACCGTGTCGCCCGTCTCCATCTGCGAGACGTCAAGCTCGATCGGCAGGGCGCCGGCGTCTTCCATGGTGTTGTAGAAGATCGGGGCGATCTTGGAGCCCAGGCAGACGCCGCCGAAGCGCTTGTTCGGGACGTAGGGGATGTCCTCGCCCGTCCACCACAGCACCGAGTTGGTGGCCGACTTGCGCGAGGAGCCGGTGCCGACCACGTCGCCGACATAGGCGACGAGGTTGCCCTTGGCCTTCAGATCCTCAAGCTGCTTGATCGGGCCGCGAACGCCGGCTTCCTCCGGCACGATGCCGGGGCGCGGGTTCTTCAGCATGGCGAGCGCGTGCAGCGGGATGTCCGGGCGCGACCAGGCGTCCGGGGCCGGGGACAGGTCGTCGGTGTTGGTCTCGCCCGACACCTTGAAGATGGTCAGCGTCAGGCTGGCCGGGACTTCGGGGCGCGAGGTGAACCACTCGGCGTCGGCCCAGGACTGGATCACCGCCTTGGCGTTGGCGTTGCCCTTGTCGGCCAGGTCCTTGACGTCGTGGAAGTAGTCGAACATCAGCAGCGTGGTCTTCAGGCCGGCGGCGGCGGCCTCGCCGCACTCGGCGTCGCCCAGCAGGTCGATCAGCGGCTTGATGTTGAAGCCGCCGAGCATGGTGCCCAGCAGCTCCGTCGCCTTGACCTTGGAGATCAGCGGCGAGGTCTCGTTGCCCTTGGCGAGCGAGGCCAGGAAGGCGGCCTTGACCTTGGCGGCGTCGTCGACGCCCGCCGGGACGCGGTGCGTGATGAGGTCGACCAGGAAGGCTTCCTCGCCCTGCGGCGGGTTCAGGAGAAGGTCGACCAGCTCCTCGGTCTGCTTGGCCGAAAGCGGCAGGGCGGGAATTCCGAGCGCGGCACGCTCAGCGACATGCTGGCGGTAAGCTTCAAGCACGGTGCGGTCCTCTCATCCAAGGTTGCTCAACAGTCGTCCGATTCCCCGACCCAGGGGCGCGCTCGCGGACCCGGCTTTTTGCCCTTGCGGCGTCTTGCCACGCCGCTGGTCCTACCATTCCGGAAGGAACTTCCGCGGAACGGAGATGTCTTACGTCGCGGCCTTGGGAGTCGTCAAGTCAACGCTCCGCCTGCGACACGTTTTCAAGCGCCGGCCATAGAAGTGGTATTACAACTTGCTCCCGCCGACCCTGTGGAGGGGCGGCGATTTCCTGAATTCCTCATGGTTTCTGCAATGAACGCGGCGGCGGGGTTTCTGCGCAGGCCGCCGCATCACCATGTCTGACCCGCCGCGAGAAGGTTGGCCGGCGCGGAGGTTGATGGTGAACAATTGGGCATGTAGGGTGTTCTGGCCGGCATCCACGGCACCGCGCAGGCCTCATGCCCCCAGGCTCCATGCCCTTTCGACACCGGATCATCGCCCGGCTCCTCAGCGTTCTTCTGGCGCTGGCGCCGCTGCAACCGCTGCCCGCCGCCACGTCCGCGGCGGTGCCCGCCGGGCTGGCCGCGGCCACCGCCGCGCTGCTCTGGCCGCAGGCGGTCGAGGCGCGGGCCGGTGGGGGCCGAAGCTCCAGCGGGGGATACAGCCGCCCGGCCGTGCGCACCCCGTCCTTCTCCACCCGCTCCGCTCCCTCGCGCACGCCGTCCACCGGCAGCGGCGGCTACAGCCGTCCCCAGAGCGGGCCGTCCTATGGCTTGCCCGGCGGGTCGCCGTCCGGCGGCGGCGATCTGGGCGTGTCGCGGCGGTCGAGCGGCGAGGCGCTGGACCGCTACCGGGCGCAACAGCAGCAACAGCAACAGCGGGAACGCACCCCGCCGGTCGCCGCGCCGCCGCCCCGTTCCGGGTCCGGGTCCGGCTGGGGCGGAGGGGGATGGCAGGGCGGCGGCTGGGGGTCGGGTTCCGGTGCGGGCTGGGGGCAGCGGCGCACCGGCGGCTATGGTCCGGGCGGCTGGTACGGCGGCTGGCGCGCGCCGGGCTGGGCCTCCGGCGGCCGTTCCAGCTTCGGGCTGTGGAACGGGCTGTTCCTGTGGTTCCTGCTCGACAACCTGTCGCGCCCCGGCTACGCCGACTGGTTCCACAACCACCAGGGCGACCCCGGCTACGCGGAGTGGCGCGCGGAGGCGGAACGGCGCGCGCAGGGCGACCCCGACCTGCGCCAGCGCCTGGACGATCTCGACACCCGCCTGCGCGCGCAGGAGGACCGGCCGCGCGACCCCAACTATCTGCCGCCCGACATCCCGCGGGACGTCGCGCAGGCCGCGCCGGAGACGCCGTCCGCCCCGGAGGAGTCCTCCGGCGGCGGGGGCGGTTTGGGCACCCTGATTCTTCTGATTGTCCTCGTCGGGGGGATGGTGGCGGCGGTGACCCTCCTGCGCCGCCGCTCGTCGGGCTCCCGATCCGGAGGTTCCGCCATGACCCGTTCACCCTGGGGCGCCGCCGCCAGCACCGCCGCCGGCATCGTGAAGGCCAAGGCCACCGGCGCGTCCTACGAACCCTCGCTGTTCCGCGTCGGCATGACGCTGACGCCCGATCCCACGCCCTTCCTGCTGGGCGGCGGCGCGATCAAGGCCACCGCCCCGGAGGGCGCTGGCTCGATGGTCAGCGTGGCGGCCGTCGGCACGCTGACGGGCGGCGGCGTGACGCTGCACCGTCTCTATCTTCCGGACGGGAACGGCTTCTACCAGCTTCATCTGGGAGCGGGGGGCGCGCCGGACGAATGCCGCTGGTTCTCCGTGCTGGACGAGGTGCACCCCACCGACAACGACGAGTGGGGCTTCTGGCTGGACCCTGGCGACGGGATGATCGGCTATCCGCAGTTCCAGACCAAGGACGGCAAGCTGTACGGGCGGCAATGGTCGCCCGGCGCGTCCCGCATCGCCCCCGTCACATTCGACGAGACTCTGACCGACCACCGCGGCAGCCGCACCCGCCGCGTAACCGCCATGCTCTACGCGGCTCCCACCGGCGCCGCCGACCCCGCGCCCCGCACAGAATATGTGCTGGTCGCGGCGGTGGAGGACGGTGGCGAGGCATGGGTGGAGGTCCGCGCCGGCATCGACGTCAACCCCGCCTCCCTTTCTCTCGCCTGATTTTCCCGCCCGATCCCGCCAGCCCGTATGGAAGACACCATGGACACCAGCGTCGCGCAAATCCTGCAGGGTCTCGAATCCGGCCTGCCGCTGCTGCTTCTGCATTTCGGAGCGACCCTGGCTCTGTTCCTGATCGGGGTGGCCGTCTACGTCGCGGTCACGCCGCTGCACGAGCGCGAGCTGCTGGCGAACGGCAACCAGGCCGCCGGCGTGGTGCTGGGCGGCACGATGGTGGCCCTGGCGATCCCGTTGGCGGCGACGCTGGCGACCAGCCTCGTCCTGGCGGACATCCTGATCTGGGGAGCCGTTGCGCTGGTGCTGCAATTGATTACCTTCCTGATCGCCATCTGGCTGTTCCGCGACCTGCGCACGATGATCGAATCCGGCAACGTCGCGGCTGGCACGGCGCTGGCCGGCCTCCAGATCGCCGTCGCGCTGCTGAACGCCGGAGCCATGGCGGGCTGAAGACCCGCTCGAACAGGCCCGCCCAAACTGAGAGGAACCGCAACCATGATCTCGTTCATCCGCAACCTCGTCGGGGTGAAGACCGATCAGGCCGTCCAGTCGGCGGTGGAGGCCCTGGTCCGCTGGGACCCGAAGGCCGCGACGGAGGCCGAACTGCGCACGATGGAAGAGCATCTGGACAGCCTCGGCCTTCAGGTCGCCCAAGCCCGTGCGGCCTATGAGAAGGAGCAGAAGGAGGCCGACGCCATCCTCCAGCTGTCGCGCCAGCGCATGGCCGCCGCCGAGCATCTGCAGCGCCAGATGGAGTCGGAAGCCGACGCCGGCCGCAAGGCGCAGCTCGAAAAGAGCCTGGAGACGCTGGTGGGGATGCTGGAGCAGATGGCTCCGGACATCGACCGGGAGGAGCAGGACGCCGTCGACGCGCGCGAGTTTCTGACCATGCTGGAGACGACCTACGCCGAGGCCGGCGGCAAGCTGAAGGCCGCCCGCAGCGCGTTGCAGCGGGCCGAACGGGACATGGGTCGCGCCGCCCAGCAGCGCGACATGGCCGAGCAGCGGGCGGAGGCGGCCCGGCAGGCGGCGGGGCTGAGCGGCGCCACCTCCAGCCTCGGCACGGCGCTGAAGGCGATGCAGGACGCGGCGGCCCGCGATCTTGCCCAGGCGGAGGCGTCCAGCGCCAAGGCCCGCCTGCTGAAGCCGTCCAAGCCGGAAGAGGACGATCCCAACATCAAGGCCGCGCTCGATGCCGCCACGGGGGCGAAGCCGGCGCCCAGCACCCTGTCGGACCGTCTGGCATCCCTGAAAAGCCGGCATTGAACGGCGGAATGAATAGGCTCATCCTATCGGTGAGATAGGATGAGCCATATCGATCCTATTGAATTTCTCCGCCATGATGCGAGCAGTGAAACTCTGCTCGCTGGAGGAAGCCATGCGTCGGTCTATGGCGGAGCTGTTGAACGAACTGGAACGGCACGGCGTCCGGCTGCTGCCGGGCGGTCGCCTGCAGGTGCCGGGCAACGTTCCGGCGCCGCTGCTGATGCGCGCGCACCGCAACCGCCGCGCTCTCAGCGCCGCCTTGGCGCCGCCGCGCGGTTGACGGCGCGTCTCACCCCGACCTTGACCCCAGAACGCGGAGCGTTGTTCCTGTGCGGACGGCGCCCCACGTCAATGCAACGCCCCCGATGTTCCGGGCGATCCCGTGCCCAACCAGGAGACCCTGTGTGACGATCCAACTGACCACCCTCGCCAACGGATTCCGCGTGCTGACGGACCACCTGCCGCATCTCGGCACGGTGACCAGCGGCGTCTGGGTCGGCGTCGGGGCGCGCAACGAACGGCCGGCGGTGAACGGCATCGCCCATTTCCTGGAGCACATGATCTTCAAGGGAACGAAAAGCCGCGACGCGCTGGGCATCGCGCTGGAGATCGAGAACCGCGGCGGTGAGTTCAACGCCTACACGGACTACGACGTCACCGCCTATTACACGCAGATGGCGGCCAAGCACGTCGACGTTTCCTGCGAGATCATCGGCGACATCGTCCTCAACTCCGTCTTTCCGGAGGAGGAGGTCGAGAAGGAACGCGGCGTGGTCATCCAGGAGATCGGCCGCTACGCCGACGAGCCGGAGGACGTGGTCTACGAGGCGTTGCGCCGCACCGCCTTCGACGGGCAAGCGCTCGGTCGCCCGATCCTCGGCCCGAAGGAGAACGTCGCGGGCTTCGGGCGGGAGCATCTGTTCGATTACGTGTCCCATTACGACCCGCGCCGCATGGTCTATGTGGTGTCCGGCAACGTCGATCACGGCACCGTGGTGCGCCGGGCGGAGGCGCTGTTCGGCCATCTGACCGCCAAGGACGACCCCTTCCAGGAGACGGTCGTCAACAAGGGCGGGGCGGCGCTGCTGAAGCGCGACGCCGAGCAGGTGCATTTCATGGCGGCCTTCCCTGGCGTCGGCACCGAGGATTCGGCGAGCTACGCGCTTCGCCACCTCGCCAACATCCTGGGCGGCGGCATGACCTCGCGCCTGTTCCAAGAGATCCGCGAGAAGCGCGGGCTGGTCTATTCGGTCTACGCGGCGCCCATCCAATACTCGGACGGCGGCGCGCTCAGCTTCTACGCCGGCACCGGGCCGGAGGAGGTGGCGGAACTGGTGCCGGTCTTCTTCGAGGAGCTGCGCAAGGCCCGCGACGGCGTGACCGCGGTGGAGCTGGAACGGTCGAAGGAGCAGATGCGCTTCTCGGTCGGCAAGTCGCTGGAATCGACCATGCGCCGCGCCGACCGCTTCGCCCGCACCCTGCTGCGCACCGGCGAGGTGCGGACCATCGAGCAGATCTTCGAGCGGATCGACGCCGTGACGCCGGAGGCTGTGGCGGCGGCGGCCAACCGCGTCTTCGCCGGCCCGATGGCGGTGTCGGCGGTCGGCAAGCTGGACCATCTGCCGTCCTACGAGGATATGCAGGGGATGCTGCAGGCGGCGTGAGGTTGTTGTTTACCGACGCTTTGCCCCCTCCCTAACCCTCCCCCCGCTGACGCAGGGGAGGGGATTTGGTCCCTCTCCTGCGAAGCGGGGGAGGGAAGGGGCCCACGCGCAGCGTGGGAAGGGTGGGGGCAAGACGTTGCCTCTACCAGACCACCGCCGGCAGCGCCGCGACCTTCAGCGGCCCCAGGAACAGCCCGCGGTTCTGCACGGTGACCGGAGCGGTCAGCACCGGCTCGCCGTTCGGCCCGGTGGGGCGGGCCAGCAAGCCCAGCATGGTGCGGGCCATCGCCAGCTCCTTGGGCCGGAACATGCCCTGGAGCGCGTCCAGCACCGCCTGATACCCGCGCACCTCCGCGGTCAGCGCGGCCTGCGGCTGCAAGGCGGCGTCGAGCGCCAGCGTGCCGTTCATCGCCAGCTTCAGCGGTCCCCAATCCACATTCAGCCCGTCGAGTTGGAGCGTGCCGCCGTCGCGGCTCCAGGCCGACAGGCTGACCGGCTCCGGTTTCGGCGGTTGGCCGAGGATGCGCGCGGTCAGCAGGACCCGCTGCACCTCGCGGCCCAGCGCGTCCGGCGCGCCGTCGGGCAGGGTGGCGCCGCGCGCGTCCAGCGTGACAGACAAGCCGGTGTCGGTGTGGCTGGCCGGCGGCTCGGACGGCTGGGTGGCGGTCAGGTCCAGAGTGGCGATGGGAACGGGCATGGCCTCGGGCTGCGCCACGAGGTTGGTGAAGGCCAATTGCGCCTCCACCGGCTGGCCGGTCAGGGTGAGGCCGACATGCCCCCGGCCGCCGTCGCGGGCGACCAGCGTGAAGGGCGGCTGGTTCGCCTGCACCACCGTCACCCGCTGCTCGCCGGGCAGCGACAGGGCGATGCGCGTGTGGTTCCAGGGCGGCGCCTCCGCCACCAGCCGGGCGCCCCGCCATTCCACATCGCGGGTGGCGAGGTGCGGCGCCTCCAGCGCGGCGCGGATGGAGAAGGGATAGCCGCCGACGCTCAGCCCACCATGGTTTACCACCGCGCCGGCCGCCCGCTGCTCGTCCATCCAGGCGAGCACGCCGCGCTCCACCGCCGCCGCGGCCTGCCACCACCACACCGAATAGGCGCCGGCCAGCAGGGCCAGGGCGAGAACGGCGAAGCCCAAGATCTTCCGAACGCGCATCTGTGGCATTTCCGTTTTGTGGCACCCACCTTATAGCGGGCGGCCAGGGGCCGTGCTAGCATTCACCGTGTCGCCACCAGTCGGCGCACGCTGCATTACTTATGGGTCATGCTGCTCGATACGCAATCGCCTGTTGCCGAGCTTCCGGTCACCGCACCGACGCAGCGTCCGGCATCATCCGCCTCTTCCTGGTCCGGCGACATCGTCGTGACGCCCGGCGTCGACCTCTGGGTCTTCGCCTACGGCTCGCTGATGTGGAACCCGGAGTTTCCCTTTCTCGAGCGTCATCCGGCGGTGCTGGGCGGCTATCACCGCCGCTTCTGTGTGTCCTCCCACCGCTACCGCGGCACGCCGGAGCGGCCCGGTCTGGTGCTCGGGCTGGACCGCGGCGGCTCCTGCCGGGGCATTGTCTTCCGCGTGGCGGCGGAGCGGGTGCCGGAGACGCTGGACTGTCTGTGGGACCGGGAGATGCTGAACCGCGTCTACCGTCCCAAGCTGCTGCCGGTGCGCCCGCGCGACGGCGGCGCGCCGGTCACCGCCTGCACCTTCGTGGTGGACCGCCGCCACCGGCAATATTGCGGCTGCATGGACGAGACCGCGATGGCCGAGCGCATCGCCTGCTGCCGCGGCGAGCGCGGCCCGAACCTGGACTATCTCGCCAACACGGTCGCCCATCTGGAGGCCATCGGCATCCATGATCGCGGGCTGTGCAGCCTGCTGACGGCGGTGCGCGCGCGGATGGGGTGACGGGGACAGGGGCAAGCGCTGGCGCGGCGCAGCCCAAGCCTTATATTGCTGGGCCATGCGCACCCTCCTCCTCGCTCTTCTGGGCATCCTCGCCGCCGCGCCCGGCTGGGCCGCCGGCCTGCATCATGACCTGACCGTCACGCTCGATCCCGCCGCGCGGCGGCTGGAGGTGGAGGACCGGCTGCGTTTGCCCGCCGGGACGCACCGGCTGCTGCTGGCGCCGGGGTTGACGGTGGGGGAAGCGTTGCTCGACGGCAAATCGGTCACGGTGCGCGGCAACGCCCTGCCGGTCACCGTGCCGAAGGGGGGCGGCGAGCTTCGCCTGCGCTACGCCGGGACTTTGCCGCCCCTGACACCGGAGTCGCGAGGCGGGGGCGGGGGAGCGGAGGGCGCCTATCTGCCCGCCGGCACCGGCTGGATTCCAACCCCCGAAAGCGGCGCGGAGGCGCCGCCGTCCTGGCGTCTGTCGGTCCGGGTGCCGGCGCCCTTCGTCGCGGTGGCGACCGGACGTCTGGTGGAGGAGACGCGCGACGGTGCGGGCTACGCCGCGACCTTCGCCGAGGACCGCAGCGTCGAGGAACCGTCTCTCTTCGCCGGGGCGTGGCAGGTGACGGAACGGATGCACAATGGTCTTCGTCTCCGCACCTACTTCCATCCGGAGCAGGCCGCGCTGGCCGATGAGTATCTGGACCTCAGCGCCCGGACCATCGACGCACAGGCGGCGCGGATCGGCGCCTATCCCTTCGCCGGTTTCGCCATCCTGTCAGCGCCGCTGCCGGTTGGGCTGGGCTTCCCCGGCCTGACCTACATCGGGCGTCAGGTGATGCCGCTGCCCTTCATCCGCGCCCAGTCGCTGCCCCATGAGATCCTGCACAACTGGTGGGGCAACGGCGTGCGCGTCGGCGGGGACGGCAACTGGCCCGGCAACTGGTCAGAGGGGCTGACCACCTTCATGGCCGACTACGCGGCGGCGGAGGCGCGCGGGGAGGACGCGGCGCGGGCCATGCGGCTGGACTGGCTGCGCGACTATGCCGCCCTTCCGGCGGAGCGCGATTCCGCCCTGACCGACTTCCGCGCCAAGGTCCATGACGCCGCCCAGATCGTCGGCTACGGCAAGGCGGCGATGCTGTTCCATATGCTGCGCGCCGAGATCGGGGCGGACGCCTTCGACGCGGGCATCCGCCGCTTCTGGGAGGACAAGCGCTTTCAGGACGCTGGATGGGACGACCTGCGCCGCGCCTTTGAGGCCGGGTCCGGGCGGGACCTCAAAGCCTTCTTCGAGCAATGGCTGACCCGCGTGGGGGCGCCGACGCTTGAACTGGCGGAAGCCAAGGCGGATGGCGACGGCGTGGCGCTGACCCTGCGCCAGGGCGAGCCGGCCTACGGTCTGACCGTGCCGGTGGAGGTGCGGACCGCGGCGGGGACGGAACGTCACACCATCCGCCTCGACGGGCGCGAAACGACGGTGACGATCCCGATCGCCGCCCCGCCGCGGGCGCTCGCGGTCGATCCCGGCTTCGCCCTGTTCCGCCGTCTGGCACCCGGGGAGGCGCCGCCGACCCTGCGCGACGTGACGCTGGACCACGCGGCCACCACCGTCATCGCCACCGCCGACGACCCGGCCGCCGAGGCCGCCCATGCGCTGGCCGAGCGTCTGGCCGATGGCAAACCGCGCATTGCCGCCGCGGACCGCGCCGATCCCACCGCTCCGCTCGCCGTGATCGGAACGGCGGGGGAGGTCGACCGGCTGCTGGCCCGGCTCGGCCTGCCGGCGGTTCCGGACAGCCTCAAGGGGCGCGGCACGGCGCGGGTGTGGACCGCGCGGACCCCGCAGGGCCGCCCGCTGCTGGCGGTGGCCGCGGACGACGCGGCGGCGTTGCAGGCGCTGCTGCGCCCATTGCCCCATTACGGTCGGCAGAGCTGGCTGGTCTTCGAGGGGGCACGCGCCGTGGACCGCGGCGTCTGGCCCGCTGGCGACAGCCCCCTACGTGTGTCTTTCGAGTAGTTCCGCCCGCCCGTCCTCTGTCCATGGAGCATACCCCGCCTTTGCCTGTTGTAGGGGAAACGGCGCGCGATGCGCGCGTTCTGCGGGAGAATGCACATGTCTCGGATGACGAAGACCATCCTCGGAACCCTGGCCGGCCTCGGCGTGGCGGCGGCGCTGGCGCTGCCCGCGGCGGCGGCCTCCGGCGACATCCACACGGTGACCGGCGAGAAGGTCAACCTACGCGCGGCCCCGTCCGACAACGCCTCGGTCCGCTCCACGGTCACCCGCGGCGACGAGGTGATCGAACTGAAGCAGGAGGGCAACTGGATCGGCGTGCGCTCCATGCGCACCGGTGAGGAGGGCTGGGTCTTCGGCGACCTCGTGAAGCGGCAGACGCCGAGCACGCTCGGCGGCGCGTCGTCCGCGGCGTCGGACGCCGGGTTCGGGCGGATCTCCTCGGGCTTCGACGGGCTGCTGGCCGGGATCAACAACCAGCTCGGCTACCGCTTCGCGGAGAAGGTGGAGCAGCCGGGCAACGGCGCGCTGCGCGTCATCCCGACCCAGGAATGGCTCTACAACACCAGCCGCGAGGCCAAGATCTACGCGGCGCTGGCGCTCTACGAGATGTGGAAGAACCACAACAACGGGCGGCCAGTCAGCGTCGCGCTGGGCTCTCCTGGCTCCTCCGCCATCGCCATCGAGGATTCGGGGCGGGGGCCGGAGCTGTCGCTGCCCATGATGGGCGCCTCCAAGTAAGA
The DNA here is from genome assembly GCF_007827815.1 of Azospirillum brasilense. GTDB lineage: Bacteria > Pseudomonadota > Alphaproteobacteria > Azospirillales > Azospirillaceae > Azospirillum > Azospirillum brasilense_C. The sequence continues at coordinate 732,613 of NZ_VITH01000001.1, read as the reverse complement.
AGGCTTCGCGGCGGGGGCGTTGTGACGACGTCCCCCCGCAAGCCCCATTCTTGATCCGCATCAACGCCAGCGCCTGCCGCCGCTGTCCAAATGCCGTGACGGCAGGCCGAAGGGGCGGGTGCGATGAAATACATCGATGAATTCCGGGACGCGGCGCTGGCCCGCGGCATCGCCGCCGCCATCGCGCGGGAGGCGGCGACCGGGCGGACCTATCATCTGATGGAGTTCTGCGGCGGCCACACCCACGCGGTGTCCCGCTACGGCATCCCAGACCTGCTGCCGGACAACGTGCGGATGATCCACGGGCCGGGCTGCCCGGTCTGCGTCCTGCCGGTGGGGCGGATCGACGACGCTATCGCCATCGCCCGCCAGCCCGGCGTGATCCTGTGCACCTACGGCGACGTGCTGCGCGTGCCGGGTTCGGGGCGGGTCAGCCTGCTGAAGGCGAAGGCCGAGGGGGCGGACGTACGCATGGTGCTGTCCACCATGGACGCCCTGCGCATCGCCGAGGAGAACCCGGACCGCGAGGTCGTCTTTCTGGCCATCGGCTTCGAGACGACCACGCCGCCGACCGCGGTGGCCGTCCACGCTGCCAAGGCCAAGGGCCTCAGGAATTTCAGCGTCTTCTGCAACCACGTCCTGACCCCCGCGGCCATCCGGGGCATCATGGACAGCCCGGAGGTGCGGGAGACGGGCGCGCTGCCGCTCGACGGCGTCGTCGGCCCGGCCCACGTCTCCGTGGTCATCGGCAGCCAACCCTACGCGTTCGTGGCGGAGGACTACGGCACGCCGGTGGTGATCGCCGGGTTCGAGCCGCTGGACGTGCTCCAGGCCATCCTGATGCTGATCCGTCAGGTGAACGAGGGGCGGGCGGTGGTGGAGAACCAGTTCACCCGCGCGGTGACCCCGGAGGGCAACCGGAAGGCCCAGCGGCTCGTCGCCGACACCTTCGACGTGCGGTCCAGCTTCGAATGGCGGGGCCTCGGCGCGCTTCCCGACAGCGGCCTGCGGTTGAAGGAAAAATTCGCCGCCTTCGACGCGGAGCGGCGCTTCGCCGTGCCGGGCCGTGCGGTGCCCGATCACAAGGGCTGCGAGTGCGGCGACATCCTGCGCGGGGTGAAGAAGCCCAGCGATTGCAAGCTGTTCGGCACCGTCTGCACGCCGGAGAACCCGATGGGCTCCTGCATGGTGTCGGCGGAAGGGGGCTGCGCCGCCCATTACACGTATGGGCGCTTCCGCGACCACCGGTTGGCAGTGTCGTAATCAACAGTTTCAACCACGGACCATTTGTCACGACATATTTCGTCGGGGAAGCCATTCGCCCATTGCACGGCTAACCTTTTGCGGGGGCTCGAAAGACGCTGATAGGTTCGTTCCTGAACAAAAGAACAGGAGGGGACTTCCCGTATGAAACGCCGTTCATTCCTTGCCAGCGCCGGTGTCGGCGTCGCGGCCAGCACCCTTGCCGCTCCGGCCATCGCGCAGAGCACGCCGGAAGTGCATTGGCGCCTCGCCTCCAGCTTCCCGAAGAGCCTGGACACCATCTACGGCGCCGCCGACGTGATCGCCCGTCGCGTCGCCGCCATCACCGACAACAAGTTCACGATCCGGCCCTTCGCATCGGGTGAGATCGTTCCCGGCCTCCAGGTTCTCGACGCCGTGCAGAACGGCACGGTCGAGTGCGGCCACACCGCCAGCTATTACTATGTCGGCAAGGACCCGACCTTCACCTTCGACGCGACGGTGCCGTTCGGCCTGAACGCCCGCCAGCAGAACGCCTGGATCCTCCAGGGCGGCGGCATGGAGCTGCTGCGCGAGTTCTTCAAGGGCTACAACGTCGTCAACTTCCCGGCGGGCAACACCGGCACCCAGATGGGCGGCTGGTTCCGCAAGGAGATCAAGACGGTTCAGGACCTCAGCGGTCTGAAGTTCCGCATCGGCGGCTTCGCCGGGCAGGTGTTGACCAAGCTGGGCGTCGTGCCGCAGCAGATCGCCGGCGGCGACATCTACCCGTCGCTGGAAAAGGGCACCATCGACGCCGCCGAGTGGATCGGCCCCTACGACGACGAGAAGCTCGGCTTCAACAAGGTCGCCAAGTACTACTACTACCCCGGCTGGTGGGAAGGCGGGCTGAACGTCTCGCTGCTGGTCAACCAGCAGAAGTGGGAGGAACTGCCGAAGCCCTATCAGGCGGCCCTGGAAGCGGCCTGCTTCGAGGCGCTGGCGATCATGAACGCCAAGTACGACGCCGACAACCCCGCCGCCCTGAAGCGTCTGGTGGCCGGCGGCGCCCAGCTCCGTCCCTTCCCGCGCGAGGTGATGGAGGCCTGCTACAAGGCGGCCTACGAGCTGTACGACGAGACGGCCAAGAACAACCCGAAGTTCGCCAAGATCTACGAGCCGTGGAAGAAGTTCCGCGACGAGGAATACCTGTGGTTCCGCGTCGCCGAGAACAGCTTCGACAACTTCGCCTTCACCGCCGGGCAGCGTCGGTAAAGGAGGATCGGTGCGGCGCTGCGGCGCCGCACCGTTTCGGCCGCTACTGGGCGGCCAGTTTCTGGGACAGGCGTTGCAGATCCTGCGACGCGCGGTCGGCGATGCGCTGGGCGGCGACCAGAGTGTCGGTCAGAGTGCCGACGTCCGGCGCGATCTCGCCCGCGGCGTCGGACATCTCGTCCAGGGCCTTCACCGCGGTGTCGATCAGGCGGATGACCAGCCCCGCGGGGCCGTCGGCGTTGTCGTACCCAGCCATTCCAAAATCTCCATGGTTGCGCAACCCAGCCCGAACGACACGGGCACGAGTTTCCATGGAGGGGGCGGCCCGCGCAAGCCGCTTGTTGCGCTGCACGCGTTCCCGCTCCGGCGGGACGGCCTCAGTGAATGCCCGGCGCCTCCTGCCCGGTGCTCGCCACATACTCGGTGTAGCCGCCGCCATACTGGTGGATGCCCTCCGGAGTCAGCTCCAGCACCCGGTTCGACAGGGCGGCCAGGAAATGCCGGTCGTGCGAGACGAACAGCATGGTGCCCTCATAGGCGCCCAGCGCCGAGATCAGCATCTGCTTGGTGTCGAGGTCGAGGTGGTTGGTCGGCTCGTCCAGCACCAGGAAGTTGGGCGGGTTGAACAGCATGATCGCCATGACCAGCCGGGCCTTCTCGCCGCCGGACAGCACGCGGCACTTCTTCTCCACATCGTCGCCGGAGAAGCCGAAGCAGCCGGCGAGCGCGCGCAACGCTCCCTGGCTCGCCTGCGGGAAGGAGGTCTCCAGCGATTCGAAGATGGTCTTGTCGCCGTCGAGCAGATCCATGGCGTGCTGGGAGAAATAGCCCATGCGCACGCTGCCGCCGACCGTGACGGTGCCGTTGTCCGGTTCGGTCGCGCCGGCCACCAGCTTCAGCAGCGTCGACTTGCCGGCGCCGTTAACGCCCATGACGCACCAGCGCTCCTTGCGGCGGATCGTCAGGTCCAGCCCTTCGTAAATGGTCCGGCTGCCATAGCCCTTGTGCACGTTCTTCAGCACCGCGACGTCGTCGCCGGAGCGCGGGGCCGGCGGGAAGTCGAAGGTTACGATCTGGCGGCGCTTGGGCGGCTCGAACCGCTCGATCTTGTCGAGCTTCTTCACCCGGCTCTGGACCTGGCTGGCGTGCGAGGCGCGGGCCTTGAAGCGCTCGATGAACTTCAGCTCCTTGGCCAGCATGGCCTGCTGGCGCTCGAACTGCGCCTCCTGCTGCTTCTCGCGCAGCGCCCGCTGGCGCTCGTAGAAGCCGTAGTCGCCGGAGTAGCTGGTCAGCGACCCGCTGTCGATCTCAATGATCTTGTTGACGATGCGGTTCATGAACTCGCGGTCGTGCGAGGTCATCAGCAGGGCGCCCTCGAAGCCCTTCAGGAAGCCTTCCAGCCAGATCAGGCTTTCGATGTCCAGATGGTTGCTCGGCTCGTCGAGGAGCATGACCTCGGGGCGCATCAGCAGGATGCGGGCCAGCGCCACGCGCATCTTCCAGCCGCCGGACAGCATGCCGACGTCCATGTCCATCATCTCCTGGCTGAAGCTGAGGCCGGCCAGCACTTCGCGCGCCTTGCCCTCCAGCTCATAGCCGCCCAGCTCGTCGAAGCGGGCCTGGACCTCGCCGTAGCGCTCGATGATGGCGTCCATCTCGTCGGCGCGGTCGGGGTCGGCCATGGCGGCTTCCAGCTCGGCCAGCTCCGCGGCGACGGTGCTGACCGGGCCGGCGCCGTCCATCACCTCGGCGACGGCGGAGCGGCCGGACATCTCGCCGACGTCCTGGTTGAAGTAGCCGATGGTCGCCTGCTTCTCGATCGCCACCTGGCCGGTGTCCGGCAAATCCTCGCCGGTGATCATGCGGAACAGCGTCGTCTTGCCCGCCCCGTTGGGACCGACCAACCCGATCTTTTCGCCCCGGTTCAACGCCGCCGATGCTTCGAGGAAGAGGATTCGGTGACCATTCTGCTTGCTGATGTTGTCGAAGCGGATCATGTGCGGCTGCGTTCCTGCGGCGTTGTTCCCATGGCGTGGCGGGGGCTCTTATGCCACAGGATGTGCGGTGCGATGGAGTCCAGATCGGCGCCATGCGAAAATCGCAATCCGGAAACAGTGTCATGGGAAGGATCGCCGCCATGGGGCGTCCGCCGCAGGTTTGGGACTATTGGCGCCCCACCGGCGGCGGCGGGATCGTCGAACTGGGGACGGTACGCGGCCTCGACGTGGCCTTGCCGGTGCATTTCCATCGCGAGGATCAACTGACCTTCGTTCTGGCGGGGCGGCGGCGCTTCGTCATCGCGGGCGACCTGTGCGAGGCCGGTCCTGGCGAGGGTGTGCACATCCCGGCGGGCCTGCCGCACCGCTCGCTGTGCGGGGCGGACGAGGTCGTCTGCGTCAACCTCTACACGCGACCCGGCCTCCACGCCGCGCCGGAGGCGATTGCCGCGCTGGCCCGGCATTGGCGGAGGACGGGCGGGCTGGGCTGGCCCGACCTGACGCGGATCGCCGAGGAGCATCGCCATTCCCTCAGGACCGGGGTGGAGCCCGCATCCGCGTTGATGGGGGGCGAGGCGTGGGACAGCGTCGGCGAGGCCGCCCGCCGCGCCGGGATGAGCCGCGAGGGGTATTCCCGCCGCTTCCGCAAGCACCACGGCGTGCCACCCCACGCCTTCGGGCTCCAGGAGCGGCTGAACGAGGCGCGGTTGCTGCTCCGCGCCGGGGAGCCCATCGCCGCAGTCGCGGCGGACACCGGATTCACCGACCAGAGCCATCTGGGTCGCTGCTTCCGCCGCGCCTTCGGCGTGACTCCGGGCCGCTACCGCGCCGGGTAGGTCACATCCGTACCAGACCGCCGCCGCTCCGCCTGCTACCCATCCGGCATTCACCCACAGCCAATCTTGGGAGCATGGCATGTCCATCGCAGTGTCCGCCGCCTCGTACCTCCTGGTCGTCGGCGCCGGGGTCAGCGTCGCGTTGCAGCAGGTCCTCAACGCCAATTTGCGGGCCGACCTCGGTTCGCCCTGGTGGGCGGGCTTCGTCAGCTACGTCGTCGGCATGCTGGCGATGCTGGCGGTGGCGCTCCTCGCGCCCGGACCCCGCCTCGTCGAAGCGGTGGGTGGAGCGGGGTCGTGGGTCACCTGGACCGGCGGGCTGTTCGGGGCGCTGTTCATCGGGACGGCCATCCTGATGGTGCCCCGCCTGGGGGCGGCGACCGTGCTGGCGCTGATCGTGGTCGGCCAGATGCTCGGCTCCCTCGTCTTCGACCATGTCGGCCTGCTTGGGCTGCCGCAGCAGCCGATCAGCCCGACCCGGTTGGCCGGCGCCGCTTCCCTGATCCTCGGCGTCGTCCTGATCCGGCTGTAAGCGCCCTCAGGCGGTGCGGTGCAGGGCGAATCCGGACGCGCCGGGGGCTTCCAGATCGGGGCGGAGTTCGAGGCTGGGGATGGCATAGTCGCCGCCGTTCTGCCGGCGGAAAGGGATCGGCGCCGTCGTCTCCAGCGTCCGCATCCGCTCCCGCAATTGCTCCGCCGCCCGCGCGAAGCCGGTCTCGTCGAAGCGGTCCACCCGGTAGGCGACGAAGGGCGGCAGCACGTCGTAGCCGGGGTAATGCAGGATGCCGTGGTTGATCGGGAACAGCAGGTCGTCGATCGGGCCGTTGATGCCGCGCGGCGCGTAATGCTCAGCCCAGCCGCCCGTCGTCACCACCAGCATGGCGCGCTTGCCGGCGAAGCGGCCCTCGCCGTAGCGGTCGCCCCAGCGGCGGTCGCTGTGCTCGCCCACGCCATAGGCGAGGCCGTAGGCGTAGACGCGGTCGACCCAGCCCTTGAGGATTGCCGGCATGGTGAACCACCAGAGCGGGAATTGCAGGATCAGCGCGTCGGCCCACAGCAGTTTTTCCTGCTCGGCCTTCACATCGCCGGTCAGCGCATCGGCGGCGAAGGCGGCGCCGGAGGCGGCGGCCACCTTCAGGCGCTCCCCCTCGCCGAGGCTGGGGAAGTCGGCGTGATCCACCGTTGTCTTCCAGTTCATGGCGTAGAGGTCGGAGACCCGCACCGTGTGGCCCTGAGCCTCCAGCTCCGCGACGGCGGCGTCGCGCAGGGCGGCGTTGAGGGAGCGCGGGTCGGGGTGGGCGAAGACGATCAGCACGTTCATCACAGGCACCTGTTCGCTGGAAACGCTTGAGCCTCACGCTATTCGGGTGGAGATTGATCCGGTAGACGGGATGAACGGATAGAACCCTGCCGTAAAATGGATCAATCGAGCGCCACATCCGTCAACGTTACGCTGGACCGCATGCGGACCTTCGTCCGCGTCGCCGAACGGGGAAGCCTGTCGGCGGTGGCGCGCGAGATGGCCATCGGCCAGTCCAGCGTCACCCGGCACATCCGCGAGCTGGAGGAGGCGCTGGGCGTCGCGCTGTTCAGCCGGACCACGCGGCGCGTCGCGCTGACCGCGGAGGGCGAGCGCTACCACGCCAACGCCGTCCAAATTTTGCGCCTCGTCGAACAGGCGGGCGACGAGGCGCGCGACACCGGCCGCGCCTCGGCCGGAACGGTGCGCGTGTCCTGCACGGCGGCGCTCGGTGTCCGGCACATCAGCCGGTTGATCTTCGCCTTCCAGGACCGCCATCCGGACATCGCCGTCGATCTTCGCTTGACCGATGAGCGCATCGACCTCGTGCGCGACGGCGTGGACATCGCCATCCGCCTCGGCCCGTTGACTGACAGCTCCCTGAAGCGGCGGGCGCTCGGGATGAGCCGGCGCGTCCTCGTCGGAGCGCCGGCCTGTCTGGAGCGGCACGGCCGGCCGACGGCGCCGGCCGACCTTGCGGGGTTCGACGGCGTGCGCATGTCGAACATTGCGGGGAGCGACCGGCTGACGCTCGAAGGGCCGGACGGCAGCCTCCACGCCGTGTCCCTGGGGGGGCGGCTACGGGTCGATCACGGGCTGGCCGCGCGCGAGGCCTACCTCGCCGGCCGCGGCATCGGCCCGGCCCATGTCTGGCTGGTCGACGATCTGCTTTCCGACGGCCGCCTGGAGGTTCTCCTGCCCGACCACGCGCCGCCCGCCGTGCCGCTCAACCTGCTGATCGTGCCGGAACGGGCCGGCATCGCGCGGGTCCGGCTGCTGGTGGAGTTCCTGGCGGAGACGGTCGCGACCATCCCCGGGATCGAGCGGCCGTCTCGGGGATAGCCGCCCGGGGATAGCCAATGGGGCGGTTACGGGGTCGCTCCCTCGGTCACCGCCTCTTTTCTGACCGCCAGGCTGCGGCGGGGCAGGCGCAGGTGCCCGTTGAGGACGAGATGGGCGACGAGGCCGATCATCAGACCCCAGAACGCCCCGCCGATGCCGAGCAGCTTGATGTTCGCGGCGGACGCCAGGAAGGTGATCAGCGCCGCCTCGCGGGACGCCGGGTCGGCCATCGCCCCGGCCAGACTGCCGCCGATGGTGCCGAGCAGCGCCAGACCGGCGAGCGCGGTGATGAAGGTCGCGGGAAAGGCCATGAAGACGGCGGCCAGCGTCACCCCGAACACCCCGACGAGCACGTAGAAGACGCCCGCGGCGATCCCGGCGATCCAGCGCTTGGACGGGTCCTCGTGCGCCTCCTTGCCGGTCGCGATGGCGGCGGTGATGGCGGCGATGTTGAAGGCGTGGGAGCCGAACGGGGCCATGAGCAGCGAGCCGAGGCCGGTCACGGTCACGATGGGGTTGGCGCTCGTCTTGAAGCCGTCGTTCCGCAGGACCAGCATCCCCGGCATGTACTGGCCGGACAGCGTGATCAGGAACAGCGGCAGCGCGACCGACAGCAGCGCGTTCAGCGAGAAGTCCGGCGCGGTGAAGACCGGGGCGGCGAACTCCAGCGACAGCCCCGACAGATCGACGCGGCCCTGCGTCAGCAGGAAAGCGAGCCCGAGGACGAGGATGCCGACCACGGCATAGCGGGCGGAGAAGCGCTTCAGCGCGACGTAGGCGACGATCAGCAGCCCGACCAGCAGCGGGTCGACGCTGGCCCCGCCGAAGGCCCCGATGCCGAAGGGGAGCAGGATGCCGGCGAGCAGGCCGGAGGCGATGCCGGGCGGGATCAGCCGGATGACCTTCTCGAAGCAGCCCGACAGGCCGAGCGCGACGAAGGCCGCCGCCGAGATCATGTAGGCGCCGACCGCCTCGGCGTAGGGCGTCGTCGCCAGCGCGGTGACGAGGAACGCTGCGGCCGGGGTGGACCAGGCGGTGATGATCGGCTCGCGATGGCGCCAGCTCAGGAACAGCCCGGTCAACCCGACGCCGATGGAGACCGACCAGACCCAGGAGGCGGTGAGGTCGGGGCTGAGGCCCGCGACCTTCGCCGCCTGGAAGACCAGGATGAAGGTGCCGCCGTAGTTGACGATGACGGAGATCAGGCCCGCCACGACGGGGTGGGTGAGGTCGTTGAGGCGGATGGGGGTCGAATTGGGTGGCATGGTTGCGCGAAACCTCCGGACGGTTCGAGCCGCAAGGGCGATGAGCGGCCTTGACAACTACCCGACCAATGGCCTGATGTGCCCATCCGCTTTATCGAAGAGAGCCAGACCAATTGTTCCGGCATTCCCAGCTCGAGTCCGTGAAGGCGTGGATCGCCAACCCCGCCCACGCGGCGATGCCGCTTCACGCGCGGATCCAGCGGGCCGTCAGGCAATTGATCGTCGATGGCGCGCTCGGGCCGGGCAAGCCGCTGCCGGCCTCGCGCGCGCTCGCCGCCTCGCTGGGGGTGTCGCGCGACACGATCGAGGCGGCCTACGCCCAGCTTCACGCCGAAGGCTTCATCGACCGGCGCGTCGGCAGCGGCAGCTTCGTCGCGGAGATCAGTGAGTTCACCCCCGGCCGCCGCCGGCCCCGGCGCGACACGCTCCCGAGCGATCCGGCGCCCGCTCTCAGCCGGCGCGGGGCCGCCGTGTTCGAGGGGGGCGGCGTGCGCGAGATGCCGGCGCCGCGGCCCTTCGCCCACGGCGTTCCGGAAACCCGGACCTTTCCGCTCGCGCTCTGGGAGCAGCTGGAACGGCAGGTGCGCAAGGAGGTCGGCGCGCAAAGCCTGTTCCACGGCGATCCCCAGGGGACCGAGCCGCTTCGCCGCGCCATCGCCGATTATGTGAACCTCGAACGCGGCGCGCGCGCCACCGCCGACCGCGTTCTGGTGCTGACCAGCTCGCAACAGGCGATGTCGCTCTGCGCGACCCTGCTGTTCGACCCCGGCGACGGGATTTTCCTGGAGGACCCGGCCTATTACGGGGCGCGCAAGGCGTTCGAGGCGGCGGGGCTGGACTGCGTTCCGGTCCGCGTCGACCGGCAGGGCATCGTCGTCGATCACATCCTGGCCGAGCCGCAGCGGGCGAAGGCGGTGTTTCTGACGCCGTCCCACCAGTTCCCGACCGGCGCGACGCTGGCGCTGGACCGCCGTCTGGCCCTGATCGAGTGGGCGGCCCGGCATCAGGCCTGGATCATCGAGGACGACTACGACAGCGAGTTCCGCTACGCGGGCAAGCCGACGGCCTGCGTGCAGGGGCTCGATCCGCATGGCCGGACCATCTACATCGGGACCTTCACCAAATCGCTCTTTCCCGGATTGCGGATCGGCTACGCCGTGCTGCCGCCGTCGCTCGTGAAGCCGATGACGGTGGCACGCACCCTGCTGGACGGCCACACGGCGCCGATGGCGCAGCTCACGCTGGCCCGCTTCATGGAGGGTGGGCATTTCGGGGCGCATGTCCGGACGATGCGCGGCGTCTATGCCGAGCGCCTCGACGCGCTGGCGGGTCTCGTCCGCAAACACCTGTCGGACTTCGTCGAGCCGCAGGTGCCCATCGGCGGGTTGCAGATGCCCTGCCTGCTGACCGGCGATCTGACGGAGCGCGCCGCCGTTGAGGCGGCGCGGCGGGTTGGGATCGAGCTGCTCGGCCTGTCGGCGCTGCACGCCGCCGGCGATGGCAAGGCGGGTTTCCTGATGGGCTTCGCGGCCTACACGCCGTTCGAAATCGAGACCGCGGTCAGAAAGCTGGAGACGGCGTTCCGCGCGGCGGCGACGCCGTAAATTCGGCGGGCCTCCGGAACAAGGAGAATTGGTCTGGACCATTGCTGGAAAATGGCTGGGTGCAGCGAGCCATTCGTCTGGTATCCGAGAACCGACCAATCCACGACGCTCCCGGCGCGGGGGCGGGAGGCGACCCATGCACAAGACAGCGGTGGCGATCCGACACGTCCATTTTGAAGACCTCGGCATCTTCGGCGCGGTGCTGTCGGATGCCGGCTATGCGGTCCGCTATCATGATCTCGACGCGGCGCCGTTCGCGACGCTCGATCCGCTGGAGCCGGATTTGCTGATCGTTCTCGGCGGTCCCGTCGGGGTCTATGACAGCGACGCCTATCCCTATCTCGCGGAGGAAACCTCGCTCCTGGCGGCAAGGCTGGCCGCGGGGCGCCCGACGCTCGGCATCTGCCTCGGGGCGCAGCAGATCGCCAAGGCGCTCGGCGCTGCGGTGCGTCCCATGGGTCACAAGGAAATCGGCTTCGGGCCGCTCACCCTGACCGATGCCGGACGGGCCGGGCCGCTTCGCCACCTGGAGGGCGTTCCGGTGCTCCACTGGCACGGGGACGCCTTCCAGATTCCCGCCGGGGCGGAAAGCCTGGCGTCGACGCCGCTCTGCGCAACCCAGGGTTTTTCGGTCGGCCGCCACACGCTGGCGCTGCAATTCCATCCGGAGGTCGACGTGGCCGCCGGCATCGAGCGATGGCTGACGGGCCACGCCGCCGAATTGGCGGGGGCCGGCATCGACCCGCGCGTGCTGCGCGGTCAAGCGGCGCGGATCGGCCCGGAATTGCGTGAGGCCGGGCAGAAGATGCTGGCCGAGTGGCTCCGGGCCGTGCCGTGATCCCTGTGCGGCGGGGTGGGATGGGGTGCTCACCGATCTGCACGACGCCGCCGATCTGTGGCACAGTCCGCTCCGACGAGCCGCCTCACAGGGAAGTTGAATGAACGACGCAGCAAGGAACGTGCTGATCGACGGCATGGAGCGTTGGAGCGCCTTCATCGAGGCGAACGCCTCCTGGGCGGAGGTGATCTTCTTCCTGTGCGCCTTCGCGGAGTCCCTGGCCTTCGTCGGGTTCGTGGTGCCGGGCGTGGTGCTGATCGCCGCGGGAGGCGCGCTGGTCGCCTCCGGTGCCCTCGGCTTCTGGCAGGTGTACATCGCCCTCGCGCTGGGCGCGGTGCTGGGCGACGCCGTGTCCTACTGGCTCGGCCGGGTGTTCGGCGATCGGGTTCCGGCGGTCTGGCCGTTCCGCCAGCGGCCGGAGCTTCTGGAGCGGGGTGGCCGCTTCTTCCTGCGCCACGGCGGCAAGAGCGTCTTCTTCGCCCGCTTCCTCGGTCCGCTGCGGCCGGTGGTGCCGATCACCGCCGGGATGATGGCGATGCCGCACCACAGCTTCCAGACCGCCAACCTGCTGTCCGCGGTGATCTGGGTACCCCTGATGATGGCGCCCGGCATCGCCATCGCGAAGGGGGTCGGCATCGACGAACTCCTGTCCGGCGCCAGGGCGACGCCGGCGGTCACCCGCAACCTGGGCGACGCGCCCTGCGTGCCGGCGCCGCCGATCGACGGCGAGCCGTCGCGCTGCTGACCGCCCTCAGGCGCATTTGGAATAGCCGCAATTGAGGCAGCTGTCGCAGCCCTCCTGTCGGATCAGGCCGGGCTGGCCGCATTTCGGGCATTGCCGGAGCGCGGCCGGCTCGGCTCCGACGGCCGCCGTTGCGGCGCCGGGCTCCCCCGCGTCGGGCAGCATGCCGATGGCCTTCAGGTGCCGTTCGATGACGTCGCCGATGGCCGCCAGCAGGGACGGGACGTAGCGGCCCTGCATCCAGGCGCCGCCGCGCGGGTCGAAGACCGCCTTCAACTCCTCCACCACGAAGCCGACCTCGCCGCCGCGGCGGAACACCGCGGAGATCATCCGCGTCAGCGCCACGGTCCAGGCGTAATGCTCCATGTTCTTGGAGTTGATGAAGACCTCGAAGGGCCGGCGGCGCCCGTTCTCCACGATGTCGTTGATGGTGATGTACATGGCGTGGTCGCTGTCCGGCCAGCGCACCTTGTAGGTCTCGCCCGGCAGCGTTTCCGGACGGTCGGGCGGCTTGGACGACGCCGTGGCCGGGGACGTGGCGCCCTCCTTCTTCACCGACAGGACGGAGCCGGTGACCGCGTTCGGCCGGTAGGTGGTGCAGCCCTTGCAGCCCAGCTCGTAGGCCTGCCAGTAGACGTCCTTGAAGGCGTCGAAGGGCAGATCCTCCGGACAGTTGATGGTCTTGGAGATCGAGCTGTCCACATGGCGCTGGGCGGCGGCCTGCATGACCACATGCTCCGCCGGGGTCAGGGACTGCGCGTCCACGAAGTAATCGGGCAGGGGGGACTCGTCCCCGAACCGCGCGCGGAACAGGCGGTGGGCGTGGTCGCTCACTTCCTCCGTCCGGCGGGTGCCGTCGGGCATCAGGACGGTGCGCTCGTAACTGTAGGAGAAGACCGGCTCGATCCCCGACGACAAGTTGTCGGCGAACAGCGAGATCGTCCCGGTCGGCGCGATCGAGGTCAGGAGGGCGTTGCGGATGCCATGCTCCGCGATCAGGGCGCGCACGTCCTGGTCCAGCCCGCGCACCATCGGGGCGTCCAGATAGGCGTCGCGGTCGAAGAGCGGGAAGGCCCCCTTCTCCGCCGCCAGCCGGGCGGAGGCGCGGTAGGCCTCGTTGCGGATCGTCTTCAGCCAGGAGTCGGTCAGCGCCACCGCCGCCTCGCCGCCGTAACGGGCGCGGCAGAGGATCAGCGCGTCGGCCAGCCCGGTGACCCCCAGCCCGATGCGGCGCTTGGCGTGGGCCTCCCGCGCCTGCGCCTCCAGCGGGAAGCGCGAGGCGTCCACCACATTGTCCATCATCCGCACGGCGAGCGCGGTCAGCTCCGTCAGCCGGTCGGTGTCGAGCCGGGCCGTCCCCTCGAACGGGTCGATCACCAGGGCGGCGAGGTTGATCGAGCCGAGCAGGCAGGCCCCGTAGGGGGGCAGCGGCTGCTCCCCGCAGGGGTTCGTGGCGGAGATGGATTCGCAGTAATTCAGGTTGTTCTGCCCGTTCACCCGGTCGATGAAGATGACGCCCGGCTCCGCGTAGGCGTAGGTGGCCTGCATGATGCGGTCCCACAGGCCGCGGGCCCGCACCTCGCGGTGGATCTGCCCGTCAAAGACCAGCGGCCAGGGCCGGTCCTCGCGCACGGCGTCCATGAAGGCGTCGGTGACCAAAACCGACAGGTTGAACATGCGCAGCCGGCCGGGCTCGCGCTTGGCGTCGATGAAATCCTCGATGTCGGGGTGGTCGCAGCGCAGCGTCGCCATCATCGCGCCGCGCCGGGCGCCCGCCGACATGATGGTGCGGCACATGCTGTCCCACACGTCCATGAAGGACAGCGGGCCGGAGGCGTCGGCGCCCACACCCTTCACCAGGGCGCCCTTGGGCCGCAGGGTGGAGAAGTCGTAGCCGATGCCGCCGCCCTGCTGCATGGTCAGCGCCGCTTCGCGCAGATGGGCGAAGATGGCGCCGAGGTCGTCCTCGATCCGCCCCATGACGAAGCAGTTGAACAGCGTCACCGTCCGCCCGGTGCCGGCGCCGGCCAGGATGCGCCCGGCGGGCAGGAACTCGAAACGGGACAGCGCCCGTTCGAAGCGCGGCGCCCAGACCGCCGGATCGGCCTCGGGCGCGGCGAGCGCCGTGGCGACGCGGCGCCAGGTGTCGGCGATGGTGTCGTCGATGGGGTCGCCGGCGGCGGACTTGAAGCGGTACTTCATGTCCCAGATCCGCTGGGAAATGGCGGCGATGCCCGTCATGCGTCCTCCCTTGGCGCGGCCGGCCGGTCCATGGCGCCGGTCCGCCGTCAACGCTGTCCGAAGAGTAGGGGCCGCCCTTCCGGGGGTCAACCGCGGGGGCGGTCCGGCCGTTCCCTTTGCGTTCCGTCAGTCAGTTGCTGATGCGGTCCCGCTGGTCCGGCATGGCCTTGAGCGTCGCCAGGATCCGCCCGGTGTCGGCGCCGGACCCGCACAGGCCGAGCGCGGTCTCGCCGAAGTCCACGAGGCTGTGGCGGCGCGGGGCAGGCGCCCGCTCCAGCGGCACCAGCCACGCCGCGTGCCCGCGCGCCGCCAGGGCGTCGAAGTAGCCGCGCTGGGTGTCGAACGGGATGTTCGTCTCGCGCGGGTCACCGATGACGAAGACTCGGCGTTCGGGGTCGCGCGGGATGCGGTCGAGCGAGTCGGCGGGATCGAACCAACCCTGCGGCCGGGCCAGCACCCTCTGGAGTCCGCGCGCCTCCAGATAGGCCCGGTAGGCCGGCGCGCCGGAGGAGATCACCGCGCAGCGCAGGTCGTGGCGGCGGGCGAGGAACTCCGCGGTCAGCGTGCCGCCGGCGCTGTGGCCGCCCAGCGCCCATGCCGTCACGCCGTAGCGGGCCTTCAGGACGTCGAGCAGGGCGTTCATCAGGGCCGCCTCGCGCGGCGTGTGGCGCGTTGTCCAGAAACGGCCGGAACTGCCATAGGCGCCGGGCCGGGCGAGGAACAGGAAGGGGATGCCGAACCGCTCCGCCAGGGCGCGTTCCTGGTCGATCATGGCGGCGACGCCCAACCCCTCCTGGTGGCCGACGGAGGTCGGCTTGGTCCCCATGATGTCGCCGTGCATCCAGGCCGCGGCGATGGGGTTGGGGCCGGGGGCGGGGCGCAGGCCCGCCGCGTAGTAGCGCAGGCACTCCCCGCGCCCGTCCACCTCGACCCAGGCGGCGGTTTCCTGGGCCTCCAGCGCGGCGCAGGCCTTGCGGGTGATGGTGACGCCTCCGGTCACCGCGGCGTTGGAGAAGCGTTCCGCACTCGGCTGCGACTGGGCGTGGGCATCCGTCGCCATCGACGTCGCCAGCACAAGACCGGCAAGAAAGGCGAAGGCCGCGCCGCGCCGCATCAGGAGGCGGTTTCGCTCACCGCGGCGGTGGCCGGCTCCGCCGCCTTCGGCCGCACGGTCGCCGGTCCGCCGGCGGCGACGACCAGCCGGTCGGTGGCCGCCTCCAGCCGCTCCTCCAGCTCCTGCATGGCCTTGGCGCGGCCCAGGCCCGCAGGGATGGGGGGCAGGAATTCCACTGTGATGGTGCCCGGCCGCTTGATGAAGCTGTTGCGCGCCCAGTAGAGGCCGGCGTTCAGCGCCATCGGCACGATGGGGATCTTGAGATGGTCGTAGAGCACGCCGACGCCGATCCGGTAGGGGCGGTAGGCGCCGACGGCGACCCGCGTGCCCTGCGGGAAGATCACGATGGGCCGGCCCTCGTCCCGCACCGGGCGGGCGTTCCGGACCATCGAGGCGACGGCGCGGCCCTTGGCGCCGCGGTCGACGGCGATCATCCGGGACCGGGCGGCGTACCAGCCCCAGATGGGAATCCACAGAAGCTCGCGCTTCAGGATGATCGCCGGATCGTTGACGAGGAAGTGCAGCTTCATCGTCTCCCAGGCCGACTGGTGCTTGGCGGCCAGGATGAAGGACCCGCTCTGGGGAACATGCTCCCGCCCGCGCACCTCGTAGCGGATGCCGACGAGCGTGCGCTCCAGCCACGAGACGGTGCCGAAATACCACGTGATCACGCGGATCATGCTGCGCCGCGGCAGCAGCAGCGACCACAGGATGCCGACGCAGATGACCGCCGTCCACACATAGAAGGCGACGTTGAAGGCGAGGGAGCGCAGGAAGATCATGGCCGGGAACTTGTCAGGATTCGATCAGCTTCTCAAGGGTGTAGCGAAGGCGCGTCACAATGTACTTGTTGTACTCGGTCATCAGCAGATTCGCGGTGCCCGGCCACAGCCACCAGTCGTTGAGATGCACGTTGGGGGAGGCGACGGGGTGGGGCACCACCTCGACCTCCGGGATCACCATGCGGAACTCCAGCAGGCTGCGCATCATGTGGTAATTGGCGGTGACCAGCCGCATCGAGCCGTAGCCCTGGGCGCGCAGCCAGTCCGCCGTCTCGTAGGCGTTGCCGATCGTGCTGTCCGCCGAGTAGCCGAGCGTGATGCAGCATTCCATCTCGCCGGGGAACTGGCGGGAGCGCTTCAGAAGCTCCTGCACCTCCAGCCCCTCGTAGACGCCGGAGACGAACAGCCGGTGCGCCCGCCCGTCGGCCAGCAGCTCCAGCCCGGTGCTCAGCCGCCCGCTGCCGCCGGTCAGCACGACGATGGCGTCGGTGTTGCGCGTGGCCTCGGCGCTGCCGGGCTGCGGCGGGGTGCGGGGGATCGACGCGGCGAACCAGAACAGCCCGCCGAGCCACAGAAGTCCGCACCAAGCTGCCAGCAGCAGCAGTCGTTTCAAGGCGCGGATGACCCGGGTGCGTCGCGAGGGGAGCGCCATCCCTCAGCCTCCGGACGGATGAATCGGGCGGGCCGTCACGGCATCGACTCCAGCGTGCGCAGCACCGTCCAGCGCGCGGTCAGCGCCGCCAGCAGGCAGGCGGCCAGCGGCACGGCGGCCAGCGCGGCGACGGCCCACCAGGGCGAGGTGGCGAGGTCAGGCAGCAGGCTGGCGTGGAGCCCGGCGGCGGCGTGGCCGATCCCGCCCAGCGTGCCGGCGGCCAGCAGCAGCCCGGTCATGCCGCCGCGCAGGGTCAGGCCGATGACGTGCGATTCGAACTGCCGCGCCACATAGCGGTCGGTGGCCCCCATCAGGTGCAGCAGTTCCACCACATGGCGGTGGATGGCGAGGCCGGAGCGCACGGCGAAGATCACCGCCATCACGCCAGCCCCGCCGATCAGCGCGACGATGCCCAGCGCCGCCAGGTGCATCGCCCCGGCGAAGCGGCGCAGGTCGGCCAGCCACACCGCGTGGTCGTCCAGCGTGGCGCCGGGGGCGGCGGAGGTCAGGCGCGCCGCCAGCGCCGCCGTGTCCACCGGCCCGTTGGTCATCACGTCGATCAGCCGCGGCATCGGCAGCAGCGGATCGGCGGCCTCCTTGCCCAGCCACGGCTCCAGAAGCCGGCCGACGTCGCCGCTGGACAAAAGGCTGGCGGTCGCGATGCCGGGGGTGGCGCGCAGGACGGTCAGCGCCGCCTCCGTCCGCTCCTCCAGCGGGGCGGCCTGGACGCTGTCGGGCAGCGGCATGACCTGCACGGTCAGCCCGCCGGCCAGACCGCTGTCCCAGCGCCGGGTCATGTCGGAGACGAGCAGGGCCCCGGCCAGCGCCAGCGCCGCCAGATAGACCATCAGCGCGGTCAGCCACATCAGGAAGCGCGAGGTCGGGTCCTTCGCCAGCGGCAGGTCGGAGTTTCGGCGGGTCAGCGGCGGCAGGGCCATGGCGTGTCTCCTTCCCTCCGCGTCAGGCCCAGCGCGAGGCGTGCGCCGGCAGGACGTGCAGGCGCCCGTTCTCCAGCATCAGGCGCGGGTGCTCGAAGCGGCGGATCAGCGCCTCGTTGTGCGAGGCGATGACCACGGTGGTGCCCAGCTTGTGAAGCTCCTCGAACAAGTAGAGGAGACGCATTCCGATGCCGTCGTCGACGTTGCCGGTCGGCTCGTCGGCCAGCAGCAGACGCGGGCGGTTGATGACGGCGCGGGCGATGGCGACGCGCTGCTGCTGCCCGCCCGAGAGGGTGGAGGGCAGGGAGTTCAGATGGTTGCCCAAGCCCACCCAGCGCAGGATCTCCGTGCAGTGCTCCACCACGTCGGACTCGCGGGCGCCGCCCATGCGCAGCGGCAGGGCGACGTTGTCGAGCGCCGAGAGATGGTCGAGCAGGGCGAAGTCCTGGAACACCACGCCGATCTGACGGCGCAACGCCGGAAGGTCGGTGCGCTTCACCCGCGCCATGTCCTTGCCGAACAGGGTGACCAGCCCGCGCGACGGGCGGAGCGCCAGATACATCAGCTTCAGCAACGACGACTTGCCGGCCCCGCTCGCCCCCGTCATGAAGTGGAACGAGCCGGGCGGCAGGGTGAAGCTGATGTCGCGCAGCACCTCCGGCCCGGTGCCATAGCGCAGTCCCACATTTTCGAAACGGATCACGGTCCCACCAAAGGCGCAACGGAAGGCCCCGGCGGCGTCCCGCCGGGTGCGCGGATGGACAATGCACCGGCAGGGGCGGGCGCGTCCACCGCTGTCCACCGCGCGGCAGCCATTGCCCTGGCCGGGGTGGTGGTGGTCGGGGCCGAGCGCGGGCCCCGAGCGTTCCTTGCTTCACACCCCATGACTACCTATAAGGACAGTCTGCAAATTCGGTGACAACGATCGGCATCTATGATCATCACCTGCCCGGCCTGCGACACACGGTACACTCTTGCCGATTCGGCGGTTGGTCCGCAGGGCCGGAAGGTGCGTTGCGCCCAATGCGGCCACATGTGGTGGCAGTCGCCGCAGGATGAGGCCGCCTTTCCCCCCGACGCGGTGACCGAGTTCCATCCGGTCCCGCCGCCATCCGCCAAGACGCCACCCTCCAAGACGAAGGCGGCTGCCAAGCCTCCGGCGGACGCGGGCGCGCGGCGCCGGGCGCTGGTCGGCTGGGGGAGTTTCGTTGCGGTCCTGCTGGCCATCGGCGCCGCCGGTTACTTTGGCCGCGTCGCCGTGGTGCGGCTGTGGCCCCCGGCAGCCCTGTTCTACGAGACGGTCGGCCTGCCGGTGGAGCCGCCGGGCACCGGCCTCCAGCTCCAGAACGTCCGATCGGAGCAGAAGGCCGAGGACGGCAAGGCAGCCTTGCTGGTGGAGGGGCAGATCCTCAACGTTTCCGAGACGGCGCGCGCGGTGCCGGCGCTGCGGGTCACCGCGCTCGGCGCCGACCGTCAGCCGTTGCGGAACTGGACCGTCGAGCCGGTGCCGCCGCAGATTCTTCCCGGTGAGATCGCCACCTTCCGCGACGTCCAGGCGGACTCCGCCGGGGTGCAGGAGGTCATGATCACCTTTGACGGCGGTCGCTGACCGCCGTTCCATTATGGCGCGTAGCCCCGGATGATCAGGGAGACGGCGCCGTCGACGATCCGGGTCAGCTGTTCCTCCGTGGGGCGTTCCGACAGGCACAGCATGAAGCGCAGGTGCGTGTGCGACTTGACGAGTCCGACAAATTGCTCCGCCGCCAACTGCGGATCGGGGATGCGCAGCAGGCCGCGGCGGTCGAGGTCGGTCATGAAGGCGCTGATGTGCTCCATGGTGCGGGCGGGGCCCGCCTCGTAGAAGGCGCTCGCCAGCTCGGGGAAGCGGTGGGCCTCGCCGACCACCACGCGGTAGCCGGCCAGCGCATGCGGCGACAGGATCATCGTCACGAATTGGCGGGCGATCAGGCGCAGCCCGTCGGCCGTGTCGAGCGCGCGCGCCTCCTCGCAAACGGCGGCCATCGCGTGCCCCTTGCATTCGCGGGCGACCATGACGCGGAACAGCTCGTCCTTGCTGCCGAAATGGGCGTAGAGCGTCGCCTTGGACACGTTGGCCGTCTTGGCGATGGCGTCCATGCTGACGGCGCCATAGCCATGGTCCAGGAACAGCTTTCCGGCGGCCTCCAGGATCTGCGCGGGCTTCGATCCTGCCTCCGGGGTGGGGGCGACCAGCGTGCTCATGCGTTCCTCATGTCCTGAAACCAGGGGGCCTGAAACCGGGTGTCCTGCCACCGGCCCTGCATCCTGTTGTACCACGGTGCCGGCGGAGCCTGCGGACCTTCGTGCGCCGAGTCCCCGCTGCCGTAACGCGTTCCGCATCCAACCACAATCCCAAACGTTAAAACTAGACCGTTCAGTTCACTCTTGACAACAGGTAGGCCCGCGATCATCTTTTCGCAAGACTAAACTGAACGGTTCAGTTTCGGCGGGACGGCGGCGAGCCGGACCGTGCCGGGCAAAGAATCGAAACGGGTGGGCTGGATTACGATGGTCAAGACCGTGCGGAAGATCGTTCTGTCGGGTGTGGCGGTGGCGGCGCTGGCCGGTGGCGGCTACGCCGGCTGGGAGTGGTGGACCGAGGGTCGCTTCTTCGAGTCGACCGACAACGCCTATGTTCACAGCGACATCACGGTGGTGAGCCCCAAGGTCTCGGCCTATGTGCGGGACGTCCGGGTGGCGGAGAACCAGCAGGTCGCCGCGGGCGATGTGCTGGCGGTTCTCGATGATCAGGACTTCCGCGCGAAGGTGGCGGAAGCCGAGGCCAACGTCGCCGCGCAGAAGGCGGCGCTCGGCACCATCGACAGCAAGCTGCAGCTCCAGAAGGCGATCATCGATCAGGCCGCCGCCTCGGTTTCCAGCGCCGAGGCCGAGCAGCGCCGCGCCCAGCAGGATTTCGACCGCACCCGCGCGCTCGCCAGCGACAGCTGGGCCAGCCGCCAGAAGTTCGAGACGGCGGACGCCGACCTGCGAAAGGCGACGGCGGAGACCGCCCGCAGCCGCGCCGCGCTGGTCGCGGAGCAGGATCAGGTCGGCGTGCTGAACGCCAGCCGCAGCGAGACCGACGCCCGGCTGCGTCAGGCGGAGGCCGCCCTGCAGACCGCGCGCAACGACCTGAACAACACGGTCATCCGCGCCCCGGTGGACGGGGTGGTCGGCAACCGCGGCGTCCAGGTCGGCCAGTACGCGCGTCCGGGCGTTCAGCTTCTCTCGCTGGTGCCGCTGCCCGACGTCTATGTGGTCGCCAACTTCAAGGAGACGCAGCTCGCCCGCATGCGCCCTGGCCAGCCGGTGACGGTGGAGGTGGACGCCTATCCGGACAAGCATCTGCTCGGCCGGGTGGAGAGCTTCGCCCCGGCGTCGGGCTCGCAGTTCAGCCTGCTGCCGCCGGAGAACGCGACCGGCAACTTCACCAAGATCGTGCAGCGCGTGCCCGTGCGCATCGCCCTGCCGCGCGACAGCGCGCTGTCCGGCCTGCTGCGCCCCGGCCTGTCGGTGGTCGCCGAAGTGGACACCCGCGGCGCCGAGGAGCAGCCGCACGACAGGGGCACCGTCATGGGCGCGCTGGTCCCCGGCCGGACGGTCGCGTCGAAGTAACCGCGCCGACACCCGTTTTTCGTTCCAATCTCTTTCGTCCTGGAGAGGGCGACCATGACCGCCATCACCAACGACGACACCCCCACCGCCCGCAACGCCAATCCCCCGGCGGACGCGGGTGGCGAGACCGCCGCGTCCCGGCTCCAAACTCCCCCGCCCCCCGCGGGCCGGGGCGCGGCGGCTCCTTCCTCTACCCCTTCCAATACCGGGTCCGGCGCCGGACCGCGCCCGGTGAGCACGCGCGACTGGCTGGGCTTCCTGTCCATGGTCGTCGGCATGTTCATGGCGATCCTGGACATCCAGATCGTGTCCAGCTCCCTGTCGGAGATCCAGGCGGGCCTCGCGGCCAGCGCCGACGAAATCTCGTGGGTGCAGACCTCCTACCTCATCGCCGAGGTGGTGATGATCCCGCTGTCCGGCATGCTGGCGCGGATTCTCTCCACCCGCGTGCTGTTCACCATCGCCGCCGCCGGCTTCACCCTGACCAGCGTCGCCTGCGCCTTTACCTCCAGCATCGAATCGATGATCGTGTGGCGGGCGCTCCAGGGCTTCATCGGCGGCGCGATGATCCCGACCGTCTTCGCCACCAGCTTCTCCCTGTTTCCGCCGGAAAAGCGGGCCGGCGTGTCGGTGATGATCGGTCTGGTCGCCACCATGGCGCCGACGCTGGGGCCGACTCTCGGCGGCTGGCTGACCCAGAGCTTCTCCTGGCACTGGCTGTTCCTGGCCAACGTGCTGCCGGGCATCGCCGTGACCTCGCTGGTCTGGACGCTGGTCGATGTGGACAAGCCCAACCCGGCGCTGCGCAAGGGCTTCGACTTCATCGGTCTGGGGCTGATGGCCGCCTTCCTCGGCAGCCTGGAGTTCGTGGTCGAGGAAGGCCCGCGCCAGGACTGGTTCCAGGACGAGTATGTGGCGATCTTCGCGGTGGTCGCCGCGGTGTCCGCCGTCGGCTTCTTCTGGCGGGTCCTGACCTACGGCAACCCGATCGTCGAGCTGCGCGCCTTCCTGGACCGCAACTTCGCCATCGGCTCGCTCTACAGCTTCATCATCGGCATCGGGCTCTACGGGGCGGTCTATCTGCAGCCGCTGTTCCTGGCGCGGGTGCGCGGGCTGAACAGCCTGCAGATCGGCACAATCATGTTCGTGACCGGCGCCTTCCAGTTCCTGTCCGCGCCGATCGCCGGCGCGCTGTCGAAGAAGCTCGACCTGCGGGTGATGCTGGCGATGGGGCTGTGCCTGTTCGGCACGGGCGTCTGGCTGAACGCCCACCTGACCAACCAGTCCGGCTTCTGGGAGCTGTTCCTGCCGCAGGCGGTGCGTGGCCTGTCCCTGATGCTCTGCTTCATCCCGGTGAACACCATCGCGCTCGGCACCTTGCCGCCGGAGCAGCTCAAGAACGCGTCGGGCCTCTACAACCTGATGCGCAACCTGGGCGGCGCCATCGGTCTGGCGGCGATCAACACCGTGCTGCTGGAGCGGGCCTCCCTGCACATGAACCGGCTGGGCGACAACCTGAACCTCGCCCGTCCGCTGGTGCAGGAGACTCTGGACGGGCTGGCCGCCAAGTTCGACGGGCTGGTCGCCGACCCGCAGGCCGCGGCCATGAAGACGCTCGCCCGCATGGTGGAGCGGGAGGCGATGGTGCTGACCTTCAACGACTGTCTGCTGCTGATGGCCGGGGTGTTTTTCGCCGGGCTCCTGCTGATGCCGCTGGTGCGGCGTCCGGGCGGCAAGCCGGCGGCGGCGGATCACTGAGGCCAGGACTTCCTTCCGTTGCGCGGGTGAAGCGTCCCGGTGACCGGCGCCTGTCTTCGTGCTATAGGGCAGGCCGTCGCGTCGAAGGGTCTTTCCGCCGTCATGAGCAAGCGCCAATACACCCGCGCCGAGGTCAAGGAACTGCTGTCCGCGCTGGAGCGCCAGTGCCGGGAGGCGTCGAAGCTCGCCCAACTGGCCGAGCATGAGGCGAGCAAGCACAGCTTCGGCGCCTACCGCGAATTCCGCGACAAGGTGGGCGAGTTCCAGGCGCTGGTGATCCTGATCGAGCAGCGCCTGCGCAACCTCGTGGACACCCGCTCCGACGACCTGCGCGACCAGTTCGAGCGGCTGGACACGGTGATGCTGGCCCTTCTGGTGCGGGCCAGCATGCGCTTCTTCTTCGTGCTGTCGGCCAACCCGATCCTGCCGATGGGCGCCCGCGAGATCTTCGTGGCGGAACTGCGCAGCCTGCACGACGCCCATGAGAAGCTGAAGCGCCCCAACTACGCCGGCAAGCTCGGCGCGGACCTGGAGCGCGATCTGGAGACCGCCTCCCTGATCCTGGAGGAGATCATCGACAAGGCGCCGAGCCTGCTCAACTTCCGCGGCGGCGGGGCGTAACCCGCCTCAGCGCTGGATCAGCGCGCTTTCCTTGCCGGACAGCACGAACACCTTGGCGTAGCTCTTGAGGAGCGCGTCGATCAGGGCGTTGACCTTCGGGCTGGACATGGCGCGCGGCTTGGCCGGATCGACGTGGAGGACGCAGCTGTCCTTGACGTCGTTGAAGGCGGCCAGGGCGTTGATGCGGTCGGGCCGGAATTCGTCGGGGAAATTCTCGTCCATCAGCCAGAAACACTGGAAGTTCCGGCAGGACTGCGGACGCTCCTCATAGACGGTGCAGCCCTTGCCCTGGTCGCAGGACACGCACCACTTGGCCGACGGCTTCTTCAGTTCGGGCACGCCCATCAGCTTGCAGCACAGCGTGCATTCTCCGCAGTTGCGGTCGGCCATAACGCGAGATCCTGATCTGTCCTGATGAAAGAGCGCGGACAGTCGCACAAAGGGCGGTGCCGGGGAAAGTGTCCGTTGGATGGGGCCGTGGCGGGGCCGGATCGGGAGAGGGGATGCCTTACGCCAGGCTGGGGACGACCAGCGGTTCCTCCGCCTCGCGGAGCAGCAGCGCCTCGATGGCGTCGGCGGGCGCCGGTCGGGCGTAGAGGTAGCCTTGCGCGTACTTGCACAGGATGTCGCGCAGGAACTCCGATTCCATCTCGGTTTCCACGCCTTCGGCCACCGCCTCCATGCCCAGGATGGCGGCCAGCGTGGCGATCACCTGCACGATGGCGGCGTTGCCCTCGCCCGACGAGATGGCCTGGACGAAGCTGCGGTCGATCTTCAGCGTGTCCGCCGGGAACTTGTGAAGGTAGGACAGCGACGAGTAGCCGGTGCCGAAATCGTCGATGGACAGGCGCACGTCCATGTCGCGGATGCCCTGCATCAGCACCCGGCACTTGGCAGGGTCCTTCATCAGCAGGCTTTCCGTGATCTCCAGCTTCAGGCTCGACGGCGGAACGCCGCTTTCCTGAAGCACCTCGCTGACCAGCCCGATCAGGTCGTCGTCGCTGAACTGGCGGGAGGAGACATTCACGCTCATGAACAGCGGGGCGGGGCGGGGGAAGCGGGCCTGCCATTGGCCGAGCTGGCGCGCCGCCTCGCGCAGTGCCCAGCGGCCCATCGGGACGATCAGGCCCGACTCCTCGGCCAGCGGGATGAATTCGCCCGGCGGGACCAGCCCGCGCTCGGGGTGCTTCCAGCGCATCAGCGCCTCGAACCCGGCGATGTGGCCCGAGGACAGGGCGACGATCGGCTGGTAGTAGAGGACGAGCTGATTCTGCTCCAGCGCCGTGCGCAGGTCGGTTTCCGTGCGCATCTGGGCCATCGCCTGACGGCGCAGGTTGCTGTCGAACACGTCGATGCGCGCCCGCCCGCCCGACTTGGCGCGGTACATGGCGAGGCTGGCGTCGCGCAGCATCTCCTCCGCCCGGTCGTAGCCGGAGACGCTGAGCGCGATGCCGATGGAGGCGGACAGCACCAGCTCGTGGCCGTCCAGCGCCAGCGGCCGCGCGACGGCCTCGCCCATGCACTCCGCCGCGGACAGGGCATCGCCGACATCGTCGATGCCGTCCAGCAGAACGGCGAACTCGTCCGCCGACAGGCGGGCCAGCGTGTCGCCCATGCGGCGGGTCTCGTCCAGCCGCTCCGCGATGGTCTTCAGCAACCGGTCGCCGACGCTGGAGCCCAGCGCGTCGTTGATCGACTTGAAGCGGTCGAGATCGACGAAGATGACGGCGAAGGCCTTGCCGCCGGCCCGCCGGTTGCGGTCGAGCGCCTGCCCGATGCGGTCCAGCAGCAGGGTCCGGTTGGGCAGCCCGGTCATGCCGTCGTGGAAGGCGTCGAACAGGAGCTGTTGCTCCGCCCGCTTCTGGGCGGTGATGTCGGTCATCGATCCGGCGATTCGCACCGCCCGGCCCGATCCGTCGCGAACGGCGAGCCCGCGGACCAGCATCCACAGCTCGTCCCCGTCGGCGGCGCTGATGCGGAAGACGTGCTGGAGATGCTCGCGCTCGCCCGTCAGGTGCAGGTCGATGGCGGTGCGCAGCCCGGCCAGATCGTCGGGATGCACGCGGCCGAACCATTCGCCGATCCGGTTGGACAGGCTGTCTCCGGCGAAGCCGAGCATGGCCGCCCAGCGCGGGGAATAATAGACCTCGTCCGTGTCCAGCCGCCAGTCCCACAGCCCGTCGTTGGCGCCGGCGGCGGCGAGCGCGTAGCGCTCCTCGCTCTGCAGCAGGCGCTGCTCGGCGGTCTTGCGGTCGGTGACGTCGGCCTGGCTGCCGACCAGCCGCACCGGGCGGCCCTGCGCGTCCAGCACGGCGATGCCGCGGCAAGCCATCCAGCGGGTGCCGCCATCGGCGTGGCGCACACGATACTCGATCTGGAACACCGTGTTGTCGCCGCCCAGGGCGTCCAGCGCCGCGCGCAACGACGGGCGGTCGTCGGGATGGACGCGCCCCATCCATTCGTCGGGGCTGCTGCCGACGCTGCCCACCTCCAGCCCGAGGAGCGACAGCCAGCGCGGCGAGTAATAGACGGTTCCGGCGCCGAGGTCCCAGTCCCATAGGCCGTCGTTGCTGGCCGCGGCGGCGAGCGCATAGCGCTCCTCGCTCCGGCGCAGCTGGCGTTCGGCGTGCTTGCGGTCGGTGATGTCGGCGACCGACCCGACGAGGCGGACCGGATCGCCCGATTCGTCGGGGACCGCCATGCCGCGGCAGACCAGCCAGCGCCAGCCGGAGTCGCCGTCGTCCGGCGATGCGCCGGCGTCCGGGGACGATAAACCGCTTCCGGCGCGGCGGACGCGGTGTTCGATCTGGAAAGGCAGCGAGACGCCGACCATCTGGCCTTCGAAGGAGGCGTAGAGCCAGTCGATGTCGTCGGGGTGGACGCGGTCGAGCCAATCTTCCGGGCGATTGACGTCGCCCGGCGGCAGGTCGAGGAACTCCTTGAAGCGGGGAGACAGGAACATCGTATCGTTGCGAAGGTCCCAGTCCCAGACGCCTTCGGAGCCGGCTTTCTCGGCCAGCAGATATCGCTCGATCGTGCTGCTCAAAGCCCCCTCACCGCCGCGGCGCGCCCGCATTCCGTAACTCGCAACATAGTGCCGGAATGGTGAATGAGATGTGAAGCTGAATGCGCATGAACGGTCCGCTTGCCCCACAGCGGTCGCGTGCGAGGTCGTGCCACTCGTGCGCCGCACGATTTTCCGGCCAGTCCGGAAGGCCAGTCCGGAAGGTGGGACCACGAGGAACTCCCAGTCGTCGCCAGTAATGAGAGACCGATTCGGCTGATCACTGCGTTGGTGTGCAAACAAAAGCGATAATTGACGTTGTCCAACTGCTTGGACTAGATTGTTGGTCGAGCTTAAAAAAGAATGCTCTGGTATGTTTGCGTATCTTTGAGAAAACTGCGCTTTCATGGGTTGCCGGATGGAAAATTCGAATACAAAAAGAGCTGCCTACCGAGAGCAGCTACCCAAGAAGAATTTTGATCATGCCTCCTCCTGGTTCGCGGTTGCCGCTGGACTGGCCTCCATATTGAGCTTGTTTGTGTCCCCGGTTTGGTTTCCGCAGGATTGGGTCGGGGTGGTGTATGCGGTTTCCGTTGTCTCTCTTTTGTTGGCGTCCTTGTTTTATATCATTGTTCGCGAGCAGCAGAAGCTTCATCGCTACGCGCAAGCGGTTCTTCATTTGCATTATGCCTGCCATATCGCCCGCGATTATGTGGCGGAGCTTCATCTGGGGCAGGATCCAAGCCTTGATGAGCTTCTTTCCAACATCGCCAGCAGTCTCGCAAATTGTTTTACCCTGATCACCGGAAAGCACTGCCGAGTTTCTATAAAAGAGCTGCAGAAGCAGGGCGACGACAACAAATTTCTTGTCGCGGTTGTCAAGGAGGACATTCTGTCATCGAAGCGACGGTCGGTTGCGATGAGGCCCATGTCCCTTCATGAATTTACGAGTTTGAAGAACATATTTTACGGATTGGATGGCTGCAGCCGCTATTATCTTCGAAACAATCTGATCCGGGAGTGGCGAATCCACAAGTATCACAACGGGGCGTTCTCAATCGTCGGAGAGCCAGAGATCCGTACGTTCCTGGGGTTTTCCAAGGTTGTCGGATGGAAGCTGCCCTTCAAGAGCACGCTTGCCGTGCCAATCCGATTTCAATACGGGGATGGTATAAAGTATGAAAAGACCCCGGAAAATAAGCCGTCTCTGCAAGGTCATGTTCAAGATGACTATTGGGGATTCGTCTGTGTGGATTGTGAGAGCAGCCGCGCATTTGACAGAAGATATTGTCCAGAGCTGGCGAGTGCCTACGCGGATGTGCTTTATACGGTTCTTAGCCAGACGAAAAGCCACATGGCTTCCCACAGAAGGCTTATTGCTTTCCCTGCAAGGGTTGACTAGGTATCGTCTGTTTTTCTTGTGATGCGATCCATGGAGTGTTCGATGGAGATCGATGTCAGCGGCGATGCGGATGTGCCTCTCGGCTTATCCCAGCCCCCGCGCTCCAACCAGGACCGGTTGACGGTAAGGGTGGAGCCGATAAAGGTTCAGTCAGAGGACGAGACATCCTTCAAGGTCTTCGTGACCGTGAAGGGTACGGAAGGCGCCCACGATATAGACATGCACAGAACATACAACATAAACAGTATTTCGGCGCTTTTGGATTCTTCATCTTAGGCGTATTTGGAAAATTGCCTTTATTGATTTTGACGTCTGCTGTTCGGCGGGCGATGGATTTTTTTGACCATTTTGAAGAACAGTTGATTTGGCGCGACAGTGCCCCTGCCGACGCGGCATATGGATGCGGGGGCACACGAACGGAGGGGCGGCATGGCCTTCGCCTTTCCCAGGGCTGACATGTGATGGAATGGTCCGATCAGGGCGTCGTGCTGTCGGCGCGGCCGCATGGCGAGACCTCGGCGGTCGTCACTTTGCTGACGCGGGAGCATGGGCGGCACGCCGGCATGGTCATGGGCGGGCGGTCGAGTCGCACGCGGGCGGCGCTGGAACCGGGCACGCTGGTGTCGGCGCGCTGGCGCGCGCGCCTGCCCGAGCATCTGGGCACCCTGACGCTGGAGGCGGTGCAGGGCTATTCCGCCGCCTTTCTCGATGATCCGTTGCGACTCGCGACCCTGACCGCCGCCTGCGCGCTGGCCGAAGCCGCCCTGCCGGAGCACCAGCCACACCCCGCGCTGTTCGACGGGCTGCTGGCGCTGTTCGGTCTGCTGGGCGGCGACGCCTGGGCCGAGTCCTACGTGCGGTGGGAGGTCGGGCTGCTCGCCGAGCTTGGATTCGGGCTCGACCTCGACCGCTGCGCGGTCACCGGGACCAACGACTACCTCGCCTATGTCAGCCCGCGCACCGGCCGCGCGGTGTCGGCCTCGGCCGGGGAGCCCTACCGCGACCGGTTGCTGCCGCTGCCCGGATTCCTCATCGGGCTGGGCGGCGGCGGGCCGCAGGCGGTGGGGGAGGGGCTGCGCCTGACCGGCCATTTCCTGGAGCGCCATCTGCTCAACGGCCCGCTGCCGCCGGCAAGACTGCGATTAAGAGAACGTTACGAGAACACGGTGGCGCGTGGCCGCTAGATTTGGTATCCACACGCCATGACGTCCCGAGACCCTGCCCAAGACCCCGTCCTTGACATCCAGGAAAAGCCGCTCCGCGACGCGCTGAGCGAGCGGTACCTGAGCTACGCACTGTCCACCATTATGGCGCGGTCGCTGCCCGACGTGCGCGATGGGCTGAAGCCGGTGCACCGGCGTCTGCTCTACGCCATGAGCCAGCTGCGCCTCGACCCCTCGACCCCGCCGAAGAAGTCGGCCCGCGTGGTCGGCGACGTGATCGGCAAGTTCCACCCGCACGGCGACACCTCCGTCTACGACGCGCTGGTCCGTCTGGCGCAGGACTTCGCGGTGCGCTACCGGCTGGTGGACGGGCAGGGGAACTTCGGCAACATCGACGGCGACAACGCCGCGGCCATGCGCTACACCGAAGCGCGCCTGACCGACGTCGCCAAGGCCCTGCTGGAAGGCATCGACGAGGACGCGGTCGATTTCCGCCCGACCTACGATGGTGACGGGGAGGAACCGGCGGTCCTGCCGGCCAACTTCCCCAACCTGCTGGCCAACGGCTCCAGCGGCATCGCCGTGGGCATGGCGACCAACATCCCGCCCCACAACGCCGCCCAGCTCTGCTCCGCCCTGCGACTGGTGCTGAAGCACAAGCTGGACTGCGTCAAGGCGGCGCTGGCCGGCAAGGAAAAGCCGGCCCCGACGAAGATCGAGGATCTGGTCACCCTGATCTCCGGCCCGGACTTCCCGACCGGCGGCGTGCTGGTCGAGCCGCGGGCCAACGTGGTCGAGGCCTACCGCACGGGCCGCGGCTCCTTCCGCCTGCGCGCCCGGTGGGAGGTGGAGAAGCTGGGGCAGGGCACGTGGCAGGTCGTCGTCACCGAGATGCCCTATCAGGTGCAGAAGGCCCGGCTGGTCGAAAAGATCGCCGAGCTTCTGACCAACCGGAAGCTGCTGCTTCTGGAGGACGTGCGCGACGAGTCGGCGGAGGATGTGCGCCTCGTCCTGGTGCCGAAGAGCCGCAACGTCGACCCCGAGGTCCTGATGGCCTCGCTGTTCCAGACGACCGATCTGGAAGTCCGCTTCGCCATGAACATGAACGTGCTGGACAAGGACAACGTCCCGCGCGTGATGAACCTGTTCGAGGTGCTGGACGCCTTCCTCGACCACCGCATGGAGGTGCTGGAGCGGCGGTCCCGCCACCGGCTGGCCAAGATCGATCATCGGCTGGAGGTCCTGGGCGGTTACCTGATCGCCTATCTGAACCTGGACGAGGTGATCCGCATCATCCGCGAGGAGGACGAGCCCAAGCAGGCGCTGATGCGCGCCTTCTCCCTGACCGAGGTGCAGGCCGAGGCCATCCTCAACATGCGGCTGCGCAACCTGCGCAAGCTGGAGGAGATGGAGATCCAGCGCGAGAACGACGCGCTGACCGCCGAGCGCGCCGGCCTGAGCGAGCTGCTGGCGGACGAGAGCCTGCGCTGGAAGACCATCGGCAAGGAGACGGAGGAGACGCGCAAGCGCTTCGGCGAGGACCGCCGCACGCAGGTCGCCGAGGCCACGGCCGTCATCGACATCCCCGTGGACGCCATGGTGGAGCGCGAGCCGTTGACCGTGCTGTGCTCGCAGAAGGGCTGGATTCGCGCGGTGCGCGGCCATCTGACCGACGCCGAGCGTCTCGACGTCAAATACAAGGAGGGCGACAAGGAAGGCTTCTCGGTCCATTGTGAGACCACCGACAAGCTCCTCGTCTTCGGCACCAACGGCAAATTCTACACGCTGTCCGCCGACAAGCTGCCGCGCGGGCGCGGCTTCGGCGAGCCGGTGCGGCTGATGATCGATCTCGGCAACGAGGCGGACATCATCACCCTGTTCAAGCATCAGCCCGACCGCCGTCTGCTGGTCGCGTCCGAAGACGGGCGCGGCTTCCAGGTCGAGGAGAACGAGGTCGTCGCCCACACCCGCTCCGGCAAGCAGGTCCTGAATCCCGACGACAACAAGGACGCCAAGATCTGCATCCCGGCGGAGGGCGACCATGTTGCCGTTATCGGCAACAACCGCC
This sequence comes from Azospirillum brasilense, assembly GCF_007827815.1. Taxonomy (GTDB): domain Bacteria; phylum Pseudomonadota; class Alphaproteobacteria; order Azospirillales; family Azospirillaceae; genus Azospirillum; species Azospirillum brasilense_C. The sequence continues at coordinate 701,076 of NZ_VITH01000001.1, read as the reverse complement.
TGCTGTTGGTCTTCCCTTTGGAGCAGGTGCCGGTGATGGCCCGCGGCAAAGGCGTGCAGCTCCAGAAGTACAAGGACGGCAGCCTGTCTGACCTGAAGGTCTTCACCATCGCCGAAGGGCTGAGCTGGAAGCACGGCGAGCGGCAGTTCAACGTCACCAACCTGACCGGCTGGCTGGGCAACCGCGCCGGCGTCGGCAAGATGCCGCCCAACGGCTTCCCCAAGGTGAACCGCTTCACGTAAGCCGGCCGTTTCCCGAACCTATACACCTAACGTTGCGCGCAAACGGGGGGCTTTCGGCCCCCCGTTTCACTTTTGGCGGAATTTCCGACGGAAAGTTCCCGAATTGGTAGGGTTCAGCCATGCTCGGACTTGAACTCTGACCCGCGATTCCGGCATAGTGAACGTATCAAAACGAACTCGGTACCGCCGACCGAAGGAGTGCCCCGAAGAGGGCGTCCGGGGCCGGAGGAACACCGGGCGACAGGGAGGCACGCGCATGGTCACCACAGATCCGTGTGAAGGCACAGCGGCGGCACGGCGGCCCATCGGCCCCGGCAGCCCCGGTTCGTGACCCGCACGGTGACGTCGATCCGGCGTTGCCAGACAACTTCTTCAAAAAACAACAGCCTTTCGGTTCGCGCGCCGCGCCCCTTTGCGGGGGCAGGAACGGCGGTGTGCGCCCACGCCGGGACGAGAGGACCCAAGGAGACCGCCATGAAACGCCGTACCTTCATCACCAGCGCCGGTGTCGGTGTCGCCGCCAGCACGCTGGCCGCCCCCGCCATCGCGCAGAGCAACCCCGAGATCAAGTGGCGCTGCGCGTCGAGCTTTCCCAAGAGCCTGGACACCATCTACGGCGGCGCCGAACGGGTGGCCAAGCGCGTCGCCGAGATGACCGAGGGCAAGTTCCAGATCCGCACCTTCGCCAGCGGCGAGATCGTTCCCGGCCTGCAGGTGCTGGACGCCGTGAAGGACGGCACCGTGGAGTGCGGCCACACCGTCTCCTACTATTACGTCGGCAAGGACCCGACCTTCGCCTTCGACGCGGCAATGCCCTTCGGCCTGAACGCGCGCCAGCAGAACGCCTGGATGACTCACGGCGGCGGCATGGAGCTGATGCGCGAGTTCTTCAAAGGCTACAACATCGTCCAGTTCGCGGCGGGCAACACCGGCACCCAGATGGGCGGCTGGTTCCGCAACGAGCTGAAGACGGTGGAGGACCTGAAGGGCCTGAAGTTCCGCATCGGCGGCTATGCCGGCACCATCTTGCAACGCTTGGGCGTCGTGCCGCAGCAGATCGCCGGCGGCGACATCTATCCGGCGCTGGAGAAGGGCACGATCGACGCGGCGGAGTGGGTCGGCCCCTACGACGATGAGAAGCTCGGCTTCAACAAGGTCGCCAAATACTACTACTACCCCGGCTGGTGGGAGGGCGGGCCGCAGGTGTCCTTCCTCGTCAGCCTGCCGCAGTGGGAGCAGCTTCCCAAGCATTACCAAGCGATTCTCGAGGCGGCCTGCGCCGACGCGACCGCCGACATGGTCGGCAAGTACGACGTGGTGAACATGCACGCGCTGAAGCGTCTGGTCGGCGCCGGCACCGTGCTGAAGCCCTACCCGCGCGACATCCTGCAGGCCTGCTACCAGGCGACCTTCGATGTCTACGAGGAGGAAGCCGCGAAGAACGAGAAGTTCCGCAAGGTCTACGAGCAGTGGCGCAAGTTCCGTGATGAGGAATACCTGTGGTTCCGCGTCGCCGAGAACACCTTCGACAACTTCGTTTACTCCGCGCCGACGCCGAAGAAGAAGTCGTAAGGGGAAAGAGGCCGGACACGAAAAAGCCCCGCGGAAGCGGGGCTTTTTTTTGTTGCCGATGATCCGGCTGTTGTCCGATCCAGGCTCCTCCCCCGCCAAGCAGGGGAGGAGGGAAGGACCGGTCACTTGCCTTGCAACTGCTTCATGAGGTCGGCGTTGGGGTCCTCGGCGGGCTGTTCCGGCGCGCCGAACGGCGGCGGCGGTTCGCCCGAGTCGAAGGCCGGGATCTCGATCTTCACATTGTCCAGATCGATCGGCTCGCCGCGGTCCAGGCCGGAGAAGACCATCTCCGGGAACATGATGACCAGCGCCACCATGATCAGCTGGATGCAGACGAACGGCACGGCGCCCCAGTAGATCTGGCCGGTGGTGATCTTCTTGATGATCTTCCCGGTGATCTTGTCCTTGTAATCCTCCCGTGGAGCGACGCTGCGCAGGAAGAACAGGGCGAAACCGAAGGGCGGATGCATGAAGGAGGTCTGCATGTTGACGCCCAGCAGGACGCCGAACCAGATCAGGTCGATGCCCAGCTTTTCCGCGACCGGGGCGAGCAGCGGCACGATGATGAAGGCCAGCTCGAAGAAGTCGAGGAAGAAGGCGAGCAGGAAGACCATGATGTTGACGACGATCAGGAAGCCCAGTTCGCCGCCCGGCAGGCTGGTCAGCAGATGCTCCACCCACAGGTCGCCGTTCACGGCGCGGAACACCAGACCGAAGACCGTCGAGCCGATCAGGATGAAGATGACGAAGGAGGACAGCTTCGCCGTCGTGTCCATCGCCTGACGCATCAGCGACCAGCTCAGCTGCCGCTTGATGAGCGCCAGGATCATGGCGCCCGCGGCACCCATGGCGCCGCCTTCCGTCGGCGTCGCGATGCCGAGGAAGATGGTGCCCAGCACCAGGAAGATCAGGACCAGCGGCGGCACCAGCGAGGTCAGCACCCGGAACAGCAGCTGGAAGCCGCGCAGGGAGCGGGCCTCCGGCGGCAGGGCCGGAGCGAACTCCGGGCGGACGATGCTGACGACCAGGATGTAGCCGGCGTAGAGGCCGGTCAGCACCAGGCCGGGGACCAGGGCGCCGGCGTACATGTCGCCGACCGAACGGCCGAGCTGGTCGGCCAGGATGATCAGCACCAGCGACGGCGGGATGATCTGGGCCAGCGTGCCCGACGCCGCGATGACGCCCGACGCCAGACGGCGGTCATAGCCGTAGCGCAGCATGATCGGCAGCGAGATCAGGCCCATCGAGATGACCGACGCGGCCACCACGCCGGTCGTCGCGGCGAGCAGCGCGCCGACGAAGATCACCGCATAGGCCAGACCGCCGCGCAGCGGGCCGAAGAGCTGCCCGACCGTGTCGAGCAAGTCCTCGGCCATGCCGGATCGTTCGAGGATCAGGCCCATGAAGGTGAAGAAGGGAATGGCCAGCAGCGTGTCGTTGCGCATGATGCCGAAGACGCGCTCTGGCAGCGCTTGGAACAGCGCCGGCGTCAGCAGACCCAGCTCGATGCCGATCAGACCGAAGAGAAGGCCGTTCGCGGCGAGCGCGAAGGCGACCGGGAAACCCATCAAAAGGAAAAGAACAAGCGCCGCGAACATCAGCGGCGCCATGTTCTCAATGAGGAAGGCGGCCATCGTGTGTGGTTCCCGGTCTCTTAGGAGTGGCTGTGCATCTTCTCGCCGGGCTGGTCAATCAGACCGGCCAGGAAAGCGACGCGCTTGATCAGCTCGGACACCGCCTGCATGGTCAGCAGGAAGAAACCGGCGGGAACCAGGATCTTGGCCGGCCAGCGGATCAGGCCGCCGGCGTCGCTCGACATTTCCTTGGTGATGAAGCTGTCCCAGAACATCGGCCAGGAGAGCCACATGATCAGGATGGCCATCGGGAACAGGAAGAAGAGGATCCCGAAGATGTCCACCATGCACTGGACGCGCCTGGAGAAGCGGCCGAGCACGATGTCGATGCGAATGTGTTCGTTGCGCAGGAACGTGTAGCCCGAGCACAACAGGAAAATCGCGGAGAACAGGTACCATTGCAGCTCAAGCCAGGCGTTGGAGCTGTAATGGAGGCTGTAGCGGATGGTCGCGTTGCCGGCGCTGACAATCACGGCGACCAGCACCAGCCAATAGACGAGTTTGCCGACGCCGTCGTTGACAGCATCGATCAGCCCGCTGATTCGGAGCAGGAACCTCAACGGAGAGCCTCCCTGTTGGTTTGGAACGGGTGTATCCCCGTCCGTTCCTTTTGTTGCCCTGTGAACGGTGGCGCTGGGCGCCGGTTCAATCTTTTATGGTAACACCATGGGGTGTTTGCTGCGGCAATATTCCGCAGGTGGCCCCGGCAGCGCAAGAGCTTGAAAGCCTTTATACGTGATTGCCCCAATAGTCTCCGATCACAGTCAATCCGGCGGTCGGTCGGTCAGTCTTCCGGATCGTTCGGCAGGCGGAACCAGCCGTCGCGGCCCAGCGCCTCCAGCGGACGGAACTTGGCCTTGTAGGCCATCTTGCGACTCTGGGCGATCCAATAGCCGAGATAGACGTAGGGAAGGCCGTCCGCCCGGGCGCGCTCCAGCAGGCTGAGGATCATGAAGCTGCCCAGGCTGCGGCGGTCCTGGCGGGGATCGTAGAAGCTGTAGACCGCGGAATAGCCGTCGGTCAGCCGGTCGGTCAGCATGCAGCCGGCCAGCCGCCCCTCCGCGTCGCGCGCCTCGAACAGGCTGGTGTCGGCCCGGCCCTCGTCGATCATCGCGGCGAAATCGGCCATGGCCATGCGCGCCATGTCGGATTCGCCGTGGCGGGAGTTCTGGTAAAGCGAGAACAGCCGGTACTGCTCCGTCGTGGCGGCGGCCGGCGCCTCCGCCAGCGTCAGGTCGCCGTTGCCCCGGAGGACCCGCTTCTGCGATCGGGTGGGGACGAAGGCGGCCACCGGGATGCGGACCGGGACGCAGGCCTGGCAGTTCGGGCAGACCGGCCGGTAGACGATGTCGTGGCTGCGCCGGAAGCCGGCGCGCGACAGGGTGGAGTTGACCTCCGCCGAATAGGGCCCCAACAGCCGGGTAAACAGCTTGCGCTCCACCCGGCCCGGCAGATAGGGGCAGGGCATCGGCCCGGACCGGAAGAACTGCTGGAGCGGGCGGAGTTGCGGCTGGATGACCGACATCGGCTGGCTGACTTCTGGATCACCGGCCCGGGGGCCGGCTGTTGGGGGTCTGCGGCTGGAGAGGGTGCTGAACGGAGGTTACGGTAACGAAGCTTACTGGGACTGGCTCTGGGTCATCGGGACGGTGTCCTGGCCGAAGAAGGCGCGTCCGATCTCGATAGTGATCCCGCAGAGTTGGGCCTGCACGCCGTCGAGATACTCGTGCAGGCCGAGCTGGATCACCTCTTCGATCGGGCGGGCCAACAGCGCGCCGAGCAGTTCGTCCACCTTCTCCATCGCCTCACTGCCGTTGCGCAGGGTGTAACGGGACTTCAGGCGGGTCAAGAGGCCGTCGATCTGTCGCACACACATCACAACGGAGCGCGGGAATCCCTCGTTGAACATCATGAAGCCGGCGACCGTGGTCGGCGACATGCCGCGGGGGTAGACGCGCCGGAAGGCGTGGTACCCGGCGGCGGAGCGCAGCACCGTCGTCCACTGGCTCATGTCCAGCGTGGAGCCGACCACGACAGGGGAGGGCAGCAGCGTGTGGTACTTGATGTCGAGCAGGCGGGTCGTCTGGTCCGCCCGCTCGATGTACTTGCCGAGCTGGTAGAAGTACCAGCCCTGGTCGCGGTAGAAGGTGCCCTCGGTGATTCCGGTGTGGGTCTGGCACTCCTCCTTGATCCAGGTGCAGACCTTGGACAGGTTGGGCAGCGCGACGCCCTTGCCGTTCATCTCCACCAGTTTGTTGTGGAACACGTTGATCTGCGTCCACATCTCGGTGGAGATCCAGGGGCGCAGGACGCGGGCGTTCTCCCGCGCCATGCGCAGCATGGACACCAGCGAGTTCGTGTTCTGGGTGTCGAACATGTAGTAGTGGACCACCGCCTCCGCCGTCGGGCGGTCGTGGCGGCTGAAGAAGTCCTTCTCGTCGGCGTTGAGCTGGACGATGGAGAACCAGTTGGTCATCCCCCGCGTGTCGCGCGCGAAGGTCTCATGCACGTCCAGGATGCGGGCGAGATTCTCGGCGCGCTCCATGTAGCGCGCCATCCAGAAAATGCATTCGGCGTAACGGGCCAGCAGATTCACGACGCGCTCCCTTCCTGTGACCCATCCTGGGGCCCCCCGTCCTGGAGAACCCAGGTGTCCTTGGACCCGCCGCCCTGCGACGAGTTGACGATCAGCGTGCCCTTCTTCAGCGCCACGCGGGTCAGACCGCCGGGCAGCACCCAGGTGTTCTTGCCCGTGATGGCGAAGGGGCGCAGATCGACGTGGCGGGGATCGATGCCGTCGTCGGTCACGGTGGGGCAGACCGACAGGTCGACCACCGGCTGGCTGATGTAGTTGGACGGATCGGCCAGCAGCTTGGCCCGGCAATCCGCCAACTCCTCCTTGCTGGCGCGCGGGCCGATGGTGATGCCGTAGCCGCCGGCCTCGCCGACCGGCTTCACCACCAGCTTGTCCAGATTGTCCAGCGTGTACTGCAGCGCGTCGGCCTCGCGGCAGATGCGCGTGTCCACGTTGGGGATGATCGCCTCCTGGTCCAGGTAGTATTTGATCATCCGCGGGACGTAGCAGTAGATCGCCTTGTCGTCCGCCACGCCGGTGCCGATGGCGTTGGCCAGCGCCACGTTGCCCTTGCGGTAGGCCTCCATGATGCCCGGCACGCCCAGCATGCTGTCCGGGTTGAAGGCCTTGGGGTCGAGGAAGGCGTCGTCGATGCGGCGGTAGATCGAATCGACCCGCGCCAGACCGTTGGTGGTCTTCATGTAGACGCGGTCGTTCTCCACCACCAGATCGCGGCCCTCGACCAGCGGCACGCCCATCTCGCGCGCCAGGAAGATGTGCTCGAAATAGGCGGAGTTGTAGGAACCGGGGGACAGCAGCACGACCTGCGGGTCGGCGACGTCCTGCGGCGCGATCTCCATCATCGCGTCGAGCAGCTTGTGCCCGTAATTGTCCACCGGGCGGATGCCGATGTCCTGCATCAGGTCCGGGAACACGCGCTGCATCATATGGCGGTTCTCGACCACGTAGGACACGCCGGACGGCACGCGCCCGTTGTCCTCCAGCACGCGGAAGGTCCCTTCGCGGTCGCGGACGAGGTCTGTGCCCATGATGTGGATGTAGGTGTCGAACGGCACGTCCAGCCCGACCATCTGCGGCCGGAAGCAGCCGTTGCCCAGCACGAGGTCGGCGGGGATCACCCCGTCCTTCAGGATCTTCTGGTCGTGGTAGATGTCGTGGAGGAACAGGTTCAGCGCCGTGACGCGCTGGGTGATTCCCGCCTCCAGATGCGCCCATTCCTTGGCCGAGATCACCCGGGGAATGATGTCGAAGGGAAGAATCCGGTCCACCGCGTCCTTGTTCGAATAAACGAGGAAGGTGATGCCCAGATTGTACAGTTCACGTTCGGCGTCCTGCGACCGCCTCAACAAATCCCCGAAGTTCAGACCGGCCAGTCTCTGCCGGATCAGCGCCGAGTGCTCGGCTGGATAATCACGGCCTCCGAACAATTCGTCGTAGTAAAGGCCGGGATCATAGTTCGTCAAAAGGTCATTCGCCTTGCCTTCGGGTACGCTCACAGACTCCCCCGCAGCTAACGCCCTTGATTGACCGATGCCGTGTGGCAATGGTGTCTGCCGCGAAGTATGAACCATCGCTTCGCCATTTGAACAGGGCAAACATTCCCCGCGTTGTGCGGCGCATCGACAAAACAAGAAGGGGTACGTTCAAAGGCAAAGAACTAACGCCTTGGTACCAGCGCCGCATCGGCTTTGGTATCAGTTCGTCGCGGCGGGCGGGGGTGTGGTCTTGCTTTCGCGCAGCAGCACCATGCTGATGCGGCGGTTGCGCGGGCTGCCCGGCTGGTCGGGCACCAGCAGGTCGCGGTCGGCGCGGCCGATCACGTCCTGGAAGCGCTCCTCCGGGATGCCGCCGGCGATCAGGGCGCGGCGGGTGGCGTTGGCGCGTTCGGTGGAGAGGTCCCAGTTGTCGCGCCCGGCCCCGGAGGTGAAGGGGATGCCGTCGGTGTGGCCGCTGATCGACAGCTTGTTGGGCAGCTTGGCGAGCGCCTTGGCCACCTGCATGACGAGTTGGCGGGTCTGCGGGTACATCTGGCCGGACCCGCCGGGGAACATCGAGACGCGGTCCTGGTCGACGATCTGGATGCGCAGGCCTTCCGGCGTCTGGTCGATCATCAGGTTCTGGGCCAGCGGCTCCAGCTCCGGCACGGACTGGATGGCCTGGCGGATCTCGGTGGCGGCCTGCTGGAACTGGCGGGCCTCCTTCTGGGCGTCCTGCAGCTTCTCGCCGCCCTCCTTCACCCGTTCCGCGAAGTCGGACAGCCGCTCGCCCGGCTTCTGGCCGGGAATGCCGAGCTGCTTGGCCTGTTCCTCCAGCCGCTTCTGGTAGTCGAGCCGCGATTCGTTGGACTTCTGCTCGGCGGTCGAGGCGGGCGGCGGCGGGGCGGCGTCGGTCGGGTCGTTCGCCTCCTCGTCCTCCTGGGTCGAATTGCCGGGTGGGCCGGAGACCGGGACGTCGGCCGACATCGGGGAGGAGGGGGACATCTGGGCGCCGGGCGCCGTGATGGTGCGCCCACCCAGCATGCCGCCGGACCCGGAGGTTTCGCGGCTGACCGAGCTGGGCGAGAAATAGTCCGCGATGCCCTTGCGCTGGTCCGACGTGGTGACGTTGAGCAGCCACAGCAGCAGGAAGAAGGCCATCATCGCCGTCACGAAGTCGGCGTAGGCGACTTTCCAGGCGCCGCCATGGTGGCCGCCATGGCCACCCTTCTTCTTCTTGATGATGATCGGCTGTTCGCCGCCGGACGGGTTCGCTGACATGAAGCCTTGCTGAGTGGGCCTTGTGGTCGGGAATTCGCGGTCCGTGCGGACACCCGAAGGGTGGAGTGTTATCCTTAAGATCCATTTAATGCGGCTGGGGGCTGCTTCCGGCCGCTTCCGGAGGCGTCGGGGCAGATGCGGCTTGCACCGACGGTCCGGCTGGGTTAATCCCGCTGTTTCGCCGCCGCACCCTCGCCCCAATAACCGACGAGCCCACACAGGCCGCCATGACCATCGATTCTCGGGCCTTCCGCAACGCCCTCGGATGCTTCGCCACCGGCATCGCCGTGGTCACCACCGTCGCACCAGACGGCGAGCCGATCGGCGTGACCGTGAACTCCTTCTCCTCGGTGTCGCTCGACCCGCCGCTGGTGCAGTTCTGCCTGGGCCGGGCGGCCATGTCGTTCGAAGCCTTCACCATCGCGCCGTCCTTCGCGGTGAACATCCTGGCCGAAGGGCAGGCGGAGCTGTCCAACCGCTTCTCGCGTCGCGATCTTCAGGAGCGCTGGGACGGGGTGGGGGTGGAGCGCTGGGACAGCGGCGTGCCGATCCTCACCGGCTGCCTCGCCAGCCTGGAATGCGACCGCGAGCATGTCTATGACGGCGGCGACCACGTCATCATCGTGGGCCGCGTGCGCCGTCTGTCCGGCAGCGAGGACGGGAAGCCGCTGCTCTATTTCCGCGGCGCTTACGCGCAGCTTCCCTGAGCCACCACGCGGTGTTCGGGGCGCCCGGTCGGGACCGGGCGACCGTCACCGGCGGGCCGTCATTTGAGGGCGAAGGCGAGGTAGCTGGAGCCGCCGACCTCTCCGGGTGTGACGAAAATCGCGCCGAGGGACTTTCCGGCGATGGTCATGCTCATGTCGATGCTGCCGTTGCTGTCGAGGTCGATGTGCGCGGTGACGCCCTTCGCGCTCTCCGCGCCGGCCATCTCGGCCCAGGTCAGTTTGGACGTCCCTTCCTTCCAGCCCCAGGCGGTGACCCATTCCCCCGCCTCCAGGTCGGTCACCGTCGACCAGGTGACGCCGCCGCGCCCATCCACGAAGAAGGTGTCGCTGCCGTTCCCGCCGGTCAGGAAGTTGGAGCCGAGACCGCCGTCCAGCACGTCGTCGCCGCCGCTGCCGTCCACCGCGTCGTCGCCGCCCACCGTGTTGATGAAGTCGGCACGCTCCGTCCCGCGCATCGCCTCGCTGTCGTTCTGGCCGATGTGGCTGTTGTGAAGCCAACTCACCGGGCCGGAGTAGCGATCCATCGCGATTTCGGTGCTGACCCCGCCGCGGGTGATCGAAAGGCGGCGCGCGGGATCGATGGGCACGGGAACCGGAGGCTCCTTGACGGGATTGGGAAGGGGGGACCGCAGGATCGATGTGGCGTCCGCGACGGCGACGCTGCGGTCGGTGAATGACAGTTGTTCGATCCCGTGCAGCCGGTCGCTGATGCCCAGCTTGGGAATCGACAGGAACAGGGTACCGTGCAGGCTATAGGCATAGGCGTCGGTCGAGGCGGCGCCATAGACCGCGGTGTCGTACCCGAGGCTCCCGTCGAGCACGTTGCTGCCCGTTCCGCCGATCAGCGTGTCGTCGCCGGACCCCGCCATGATGTCGTCGTTGCCCGGTCCGCCGTCGAGGCGATTGTTGGCGCTGCCGGGAAGAAGTGTGCCATTGACCAGATGGATAGGGCTGGAGAACGACCCGAAGATGGTGTCGTTGCCGGCCCCGCCGATGGCGTTTTCAATGCTGATGCCCTTGGCGATGACGGCGTTGCCGTTGATCTCATTGGATGAGAGATCGATGTGCAGACCGCTCGACGCAGCGGAGGCGTCCAGTGTATCGGTTCCACCGGCGTCCCAGATCGCCGCTCCCGCGAGCGGACCGTCGATGCGGTAGACGTCGTCCCCGGTACGCGTGCTCAGGTTGGCCCCATACCAGGACTGCAGCACCTGGATGTCCGCCGCCATCGGCCCGACTGGGTTGAACGCCGTGCCGGCTGGCAGGCGGGAGGCTGGTGGCGTGACCGACATCATCGTCCAACCCGTGCTCCACACGCCGTTCTCCGCCCGCGGATCGTTGCCGGCCGCAGGCGCATCGCCGGGCTCGAAGCTGTCGGTGAGGCCGAGGGCGCGCCCGATCTCCCGGAGAATCCGCGCGTATCCAGCGCCGCTGGCGGCGTCGACGCGGTCGGAATCGAAGGCAACCAGACCACTGGACAGGGTCGAGGCGGACGGACCGATGGCGTAGGCGGGCATGCCCGGATCGTTGTCCAGCCGGGCGTCGTCGATGAAGCGCAGATGGCCGACCAGCGCGCCCGACGCGCCGGGAGCGCCGAGCGGGCCGCCCGTCGCCGCCTCGGTGATCTCCACGAAACGGACGTTGGCGACATCGGCGATGCCGGCCAGCGCGCCACGGATGGCGTCGCGGAAGGCCGCGCCCAGTGGGGCCGGATTGACCCCCGCGGTGGCGACGGCGGGACCGCCGTTCTCATAGAAGGAATAGGTGAGGGTGACCGGAGCCGCGGCCTGGGTGGTGCCCCATTTGGCCCCCGACAGGATGGGTGTCAGGGACGGATCGGAAATCGCCTGGGGCGCCGTCACGATGCCGGTCCGTGGCAGGGCGGGATCGCATCCCAGCGGGCCGCCGTCGATGTCGGTGGCGGGTCGGTTGGCGGCGGTCAACCCGTAGACGGTGGCGGCCGAAGTGGGAACCCAGGAGGCGGCAGGCATGCGCTTACATCCTGATAGAGAGAGTTCGCGTTTGGTTTCTCTATCACGGAGTGCGTCATTTTTGTACAGGGCCGCGCAACAAGAAAACCGTCTTGCGTCATTCCATCGCGGTTCAGGAGATGTCGGTCATCAGCTCCGTCGGGAAGCCCGCCTCCTCCATGTGGGCGACGAGGCGCTGGACATGGCTGCGCCCGCGGGTTTCCAGCACCACGTCGATCTCGGCCATGCGCACCGGCACGTCGTGGAACAGGCGCTGGTGGTGCACCTCCACGATGTTGGCCCCGGCCTCGCCCAGCAGGCGGGCGACGCGGGCGAGCGCGCCGGGGGCGTCGGTGATGCCGATGCGCAGCCGCACCATGCGCCCCTCGTAGACCAGCCCGCGCGTCAGGACCTGCGCCAGGATGCGCGCGTCGATGTTGCCGCCGGACACGACGATGCCCACCCGCTTGCCGCGGAACCGCTCCGGATCGTCCAGCACGGCGGCCAGACCCGCCGCCCCGGCGCCCTCGGCGACCAGCTTCTGCACGGTGGCGAGACGGTAGACGGCCTCCTCGAGCCGCGGCTCGCCCACCTCGACCACCGCGTCGACATGCCGGCGGACCAGCGGCAGGGTGACGGCGCCGGGGGCCTTGACGGCGATGCCGTCGGCGATGGTGGCGCCGCCGCAGGTGATGGGCTGCCCGGCCAGCGCCTGGCGCATCGACTGGAACATGGCGCACTCCACCCCGATCACCGCGATGTCGGGCTTCAACGCCTTGGCCACCACCGCCATGCCGCCGATCAGCCCGCCGCCGCCCACCGGCACCACCAGCATCTCCAGGTCCGGCGCGGCGTCCAGCAGTTCCAGGGCGGCGGTGCCCTGGCCGGCGGCGATCAGCGGGTCGTCGTAAGGGTGCACGAAGGTCAGTCCCTCGCGCGCCGCCAGTTCCTGCGCGTAGGCCGCCGCGTCGCTCAGCGTCTCGCCGTGCAACTCGACCCGCGCGCCGAGGCTTTCCGTGCGCTCCACCTTGGTGAAGGGGGTGAAGGACGGCATCACGATGACCGAGCGGATGCCCAGCCGCGTGGCGTGGCAGGCCACCGCCTGGGCGTGGTTGCCCGCCGACATGGCGATCACCCCGGCCTGTCGTTCCGCCTCGCCCAGCGACAGCAGCTTGTTGAGCGCCCCGCGTTCCTTGAAGGATCCGGTGAGGTGCTGGTTCTCCAGCTTCAGCACCACCGAGCAGCCGGTGATCTCCGACAGGCGGGGCGAGGCCTCGGTGGGGGTGACGGGCAGGTGGCCGCCGATCCGCGCGGCGGCGGCGCGGACGTCGTCCAGGGTCAGGGTCGGAGACGGTGTAGCCTCGGTCATGGCGAACTCCCTGGACGGTTGGGGGAAAGCGTCAGCAGCGTGGCGCCGTCGCGGGCGAGCGTGCCGCGGTCGCCGGCCAACCGCAGACCCACCCCGTCGCGCCAGCCCTGCACCAGATCCCCCCAATGGGGCGACAGCGGGTTGCCCGACTGGCCGGTGGCGATGGAGAAGCGGGAGTTGCCGAGGTCGGCCAGATCGTAGACCGCGCGCAGCCCCGGACCATGGACGTGGGAGAAGGGGTCCTGCGGGTCGCGCACGCGGCTGGTGCCGCGGTTGACGGTGAAGGAGCCGCCGCCGGTCGGGATCGACAGGTCGAACAGCGAACCGAGCAGAGGCACCCGGCCGAGCAGCCGGTGGTTCAGGGCGGCCTTGTGCTCCGCCCCCCAGCGCCAGCCGCTCATGTCCGCGCCGTGTCGCCGCTCGATCTCGGCCAGCGCCGATTTCAGGGACCCGGCCAGCATGGTGGCGCAGTCCTCGCGGGCCGGCGTCGTCCGGTCGTCGCACCACTGCGGCGCCTGGGTTAGCACGCGGTGCAGGGCGCGCGGGCGCAGGTCCCAGTAGCTTTGGAACAGCGGTCCCAGCTCGTCGGCGAAGACGCTGCGCACCAGTTCCCGCTCCCACCAGGAGAAGATCAGCGGCTCGGCCCGGTCGCGGTCCATCCGCCCGTCCCAGCCGGCCAGACGGTCCAGCGCGGCGCGGGCCTGTCCATTGAGATCGGGCACGTTGCGCAGCGGTTCCAGCATCAGGGGCAGCAGGTCGCGCGCCGGCAGGGACAGCTCGTCCATCTGCTGGGCGGCCACCTCCTCCACCGTGTGCGGGCCATCGCCGAGCATCTGCACGATCCGCTCGGCACGGGCGGGGTCCGGCCATTCGGTCGCCAGGGCGTAGGGGTAGCCGGGGCCGACCACCGCGTTGTTGGCGTTGACGAATTGGCCCGACGGCGGATCGACCGCCTGGGGCAGAGCGTCGAAGGGGATGTAGCCGATCCAGTCATGCTCGCCGGTCCAGCCCGGCACCGGAACGCGCCCGTCGCCGCCACGCCGCACCGGGACCAGCGCCGGCGACAGGAAGCCCAGCGTCCCCGCCGTGTCGGCGTAGACGACGTTCTGCTGCGGCGCCACATGGAGGAACAGCGCTTCGCGCACCGCGGCGGCGTCGGCGGCATGGTTGAGGCGGTACAGCGCCTCCGCCGTGGTGTCGGCGGCGGACAGGCCGGGGAAGGCCAGCGCCAGCACATGGCCCTCCGGCGCCGCATCGGCGGCGTCCGGGGTGGTCAACACCGGGCCGTGCCGCGTCTCGCGCACCGTCAGCGTCTCGTCCGGCTGGCCGGCGACGCGGATCGTCTCCTGCCGCGTCTCGAAGGCCTCGCTGCCGTCCGGCGTCAGGTAGCGGGCGGGGTCCTGCGGGTCGAGCTTCTCGATGAACAGATCCTGGGTGTCGCTGTGGGTGGTGGTGAAGCCCCAGGCGACGCGCCCGTTGTGCCCTAGGATGTGAAGCGGCACGCCGGGGATGGTCGCCCCGGCGATGCGGTGTTCCGGGGTCACGATGCGCGCCAGATACCAGAGGATCGGCGCCTCCAGCCCGAGATGGGGGTCGTTGGCGATGATCGGCTTGCCGGTCGCGCTGCGCGCCCCGGTCAGCGCCCATTCGTTGGACGCGGTGTCGAAGCCGAGGTCGGGCAATGCTGCCAGCGCGCCTTGCAAGTCCATGCCGTCGAGCGCCGCCGCCAGGGTCACCGGAGCGGTGGGGTCGGAGTCCGGGAACAGGTCGCGCATCTGCTCCGGCGTCAGGCTTTTCAGGGCGCTGGCGCGGAACAGCTCGTCCCGCGAATCGCCGGAAAGCTGGAGCGCCATCAGCTTCCCCCAGACGAGGCTGTCGGCGGGCCGCCAGGGCTCCGGCGTGTGGCGCAGGAGCTGGAATTCGATGGGCAGGGCCTCGCGCCGCGTTTCCATCCAGGCGTTGACCCCGGCGGCGTAGGCGTCGAAGGCCGTGCGGGCTTCCGGCGACAGCTCCTCATAAGCCTCCTCGGCCCGGCGGTAGACGCCCAGCGTGCGCATGGAGCGGTCGAGCCGCAGCGCCCAGTCGCCGAAGCGCGTGCCGACCAGTTCGGCCAGACGCCCGGCGCCGCTGCGCCGCATCGTCTCCATCTGCCACAGCCGGTCCTGGGCGTGGACGTAGCCGAGCGCGAAATAGGCGTCCCGCTCGGTGGCGGCGAAGATGTGCGGGACGGCGTTGCGGTCGCGCAGGATCTCTACCGGGCTTTCCAGCCCAGGGACGGTGGCGGCGCCCTCATAGGCCGGGGCCTGCTGGCGAAGCCACAGCAGGAACCCGCCCGCCCCCAGCACCGGCACCACGACCGCCAGGGCGAGAACGGCGACCAGGATGGCCAGGGGCTTGCGGACGGCGCGGGGAATCATCGGGAAACCACAGCTCGGAAAAGGGGCTCGGAAAGGGGTTCGACAGACAGAGATGGGGATGGGGCCCGTCCGGGGCCATGCTCCTCAATTCCGCTTGCGGGCCTCGCAATCCGGACTTACGGCGCCGTGGCTTCCTTCAGATATTCGACCAGATCGCGGCGGTCGGCCGCGCTGGTGATGGTCTGCATCGGCATCTTGCTGCCGGGGGTCATCACGTCGGGGCCGATCTCGAACAGCCGGGCCACCGCCGCCTCGTCCCAGACGATGCCGCTGCGCTTGAGCGCCGAGGAGTAGTGATAGCCCTCCACCGCCCCGGCGGGGCGCCCGAACAGCCGCCACAGCGTCGGGCCGGCGCGGTTGCCGCCGTCGGGCGTCAGCGTGTGGCAGAAGGCGCAGGCGCGGAACAGCGCCTTGCCGTGCTCCGGATCGGGCGCGTCGTCGCCCAGCGCGGGGGTGCCGGCGGCCAGCAGGAGGAGGGCGGCCAGCGGCAGTTTCCCGCTCATGGCGCGTCGTCTGGATCGGTGACGGTCAGCGCGACCACGGACGTGTTGATGAGCAACTTCCCGGCGTTCTCGAAATTCACGGTGACGCGGTCGCCGATGGCCGACTGCACCTGCCCCAACCCCCAGTCGGGACGGGCGGGGTGGCGCACCCAGGCGCCGGGAACCAATGAATCGTCCATGCCGCGCCTCCTGCATCCGCTGGAATTGGTTATCGCTTTCGCGGGATGACCGTGGAAAAGCGGCGGCATCCGCGCTCCTGGAATGATACAAACGAACGTCGCCGCCGGCCATCCCCATGGGGCGCCGGCATGCAACAGAATGCCGCCCGGCCGGGGGAAGTTCCTGAACGACGTTCCCTGGGCTGCGGCCATGGTCGCCAACCCGGTTCGCCGACGGTCGGCCATCAACGATCTGGAGACTCCCCGTGCCGCTGGACATCCGCGTGATCGAGCTTGTCGCTTCCCGCATCTGCCACGACCTCGTGAGCCCGGTGGGAGCGATCCGCAACGGGTTGGAGCTGATCGAGGAGATGGAGGACGAGCCCGCCGGCGGCTTCCTGGGCGAGGCGGTGAAGCTGATCGAGCATTCCTCCGGGCAGGCCGACCGGCGGCTGCGCGTCTTCCGGCTGGCCTACGGCCTCGCCGGGCGGGAGCAGAAGGGCTTCGGCGACACCCGCTCCTCCGCGCAGGGGCTGCTGGAGGGCGGGCGCACCACGCTGGACTGGCCGGCCGGGGTGCCGAACGACCAGCTCGCCTTCAAGCGCGGGGCGGCGAAGGTGCTGCTCAACGTCATCATCCTGGCCGACGAGGCGCTGACCCATGGCGGCACCATCACCGTCGCGGCGGAAGGGGACGAGCAGGCGGGCCGTTTCACCATCACCGCCGCCGGGCGTCCCGGCGCCCTGAAGGACGAGTCCGCGGCGGCGCTGGCCGGCACGGTCGCCGCCGCCGACCTGACCCCGCGCAGCATCCACGCCTACATGACCGGGCGCTTCGCCGAGGACGACGGCTATCGTGTCGCCGCCACCCCCTCCGGGCCGGACCGGCTGGTTTTCACCGTCGACTGGTGATGCGGACCCCGCCGGGGGCGTGACCCGCGCAGCAATGACGTGATCCGAACCGCGGCCGTTCCGGCGCGCGGCGCTTCGCCATGGCTGTATGGAATGTTCCCGGCGGTCATAGGCCGGGACGGCGGCACCGGCCTGGCGGGCTGTGACCTTGGGCCGGGTGGCTCGGCATGACGGCGGAGCCCGAGAGTGGTATCGAAGGAGGTAAGGTTCTCTTAATCAGTGTTTGACAGGCTCCGACCGTAGCTGGAATGGCCCGTACCGGCGGCGTCGCGCACGCCGCCCTCCGGACGGCCCGGCCGGAAACGGATACAATTGCGGGCGTGGGGATCGCGACATGGATGATCTGCTCTCCGAATTCCTGACGGAAACCAACGAGAACCTGTCGGTTCTCGACGTGGAACTGGTCCGTCTGGAGCAGAATCCCAACAATCCGGAACTTCTGTCGAACATTTTCCGTCTGGTGCACACCATCAAGGGCACCTGCGGCTTCCTCGGCCTGCCGCGCCTGGAGAAGGTCGCGCACGCCTCGGAAAACGTGCTGGGCAAGTTCCGCGACGGGGAATTGACCATCAACCCTGAGGCGGTCTCGCTGATCCTTCAGGCGTTGGACACCATCAAGAGCCTGCTGGCGGTGCTGGAGGCGACGGAGGCGGAGCCCCCGGGCGACGACCTGCCGCTGATCGAGCGGCTGAACCTGTGCGCCGAGGGCAAGCTGGGCGCCGCCGCTCCGCCCAAGCCCGCCGCGGCCCCGGAACCCCCGCCGGCCCCCGCGGTCGCGGCGGCGGAGGAAGCCCCGGCCTCCTCCTCGGGCAACCTCACCCTGGACGAGCTCGAGGCGATCTGGAACGCCACCCCCGGCCCGACCAGCACCGCGCTGGCCCCGGTCGCCGCGGAGCCGGCGGACGATCCGGCGCCCTCGCACGATCTGGTGGTTCCGGACCCCGATCCGGTCCCGGCCGCCGCCAAGGTGCCCGCTCCCGCCGCGGAGGCCTCATCCGGCGCCGGTGCGGGCGGCGAGGCCGCGACGAAGGAGTCGGCGGTCGCCGCGCAGACCATCCGCGTGAACGTGGACCTGCTCGAAAACCTGATGACCATGGTGTCCGAGCTGGTGCTGACCCGCAACCAGCTCCTCCAGATCCTGCGTTCGCAGAAGGAGAGCGAGTTCGCCGCCCCGCTGCAGCGCCTGAACCACGTGACGTCGGAGCTGCAGGAAGGCGTCATGAAGACGCGCATGCAGCCCATCGGCAACGCCTGGGCCAAGCTGCCGCGTCTGGTGCGCGACCTGTCGCACGAACTGGGCAAGAAGATCGACCTCCAGATGCTCGGTGCCGACACCGAGCTGGACCGCCAGGTTCTGGAGCTGATCAAGGACCCGCTGACGCACATGGTGCGCAACTCCGCCGACCACGGCCTGGAGGTGCCCGCCGACCGTGTGCGCGCGGGCAAGTCGGAGACCGGCCGCATCACGTTGAACGCCTATCACGAGGGCGGCCACATCATCATCGAGATCCAGGACGACGGTAAGGGCCTGGCGATCGACCGGATCAAGCAGAAGGCGATCCAGAACGGGATGGCCTCGGAAGGCGAGCTGGCGGCGATGTCCGACCAGCAGATCATCCAGTTCATCATGAAGCCCGGCTTCTCGACCGCGGCGAAGGTCACCAACGTGTCGGGCCGCGGCGTCGGCATGGACGTGGTCAAGACCAACATCGAGAAGATCGGCGGCACGATCGAGATCAAGTCCCAGCAGGGCAAGGGCTCGACCTTCGTCATCAAGATCCCGCTGACGCTGGCCATCGTCTCCGCCCTGATCGTGGAATGCGCCGGCGAGCGCTTCGCCATCCCGCAGATCAGCGTGGTCGAGCTGGTGCGGGCCGCCGCCGACAGCGAGCACACCATCGAGCGGCTGAAGGGCACGCCGGTCCTGCGCCTGCGCAACCGCCTGCTGCCGCTGGTCTCGCTGCAGGAGCTGCTGCGTCTGGACGACCAGGAGGGCGGCGAGAAGAAGACCGACGAGACCTTCATCGTGGTCACGCAGGTCGGCACCTACACCTTCGGCATCATGGTCGACCGCGTGTTCGACACCGAGGAAATTGTGGTGAAGCCGGTGGCGCCGATCCTGCGCCACATCGAGATGTTCTCGGGCAACACCATCCTCGGCGACGGCTCGGTCATCATGATCCTCGACCCCAACGGCATCGCGTCGGCGACCGGCGAGATGGCCATGGGCGAGACCGCGTCCAAGGAGACGACCTCCGTCCAGGCGACCCGCCAGGAGGACAAGATGGCCCTCCTGCTGTTCCGCGCCGGGGCCGGCGCGCCGAAGGCGGTGCCGCTGTCGCTGGTCGCCCGCCTGGAGGATGTCGACCTCGCCAGCGTCGAATCGTCCAACGGCATGCCGGTGGTCCAGTACCGCGGCAAGCTGATGCCGCTGGTGCCGATCGATCCGGGCTTCATGATCGGCCAGGAAGGCCGCCAGCCGGTCCTGGTCTTCGCCGACGGCGACCGGTCGATGGGCCTGATCGTCGACGAGATCGTCGACATCGTGGAGGAGCGTCTGGTGGTGCAGCTCACCGCCGACCGTCCGGGCCTGATGGGCTCGGCGATCATCGCCGGCAAGGCGACGGACGTGCTCGACGCGGGCTTCTTCCTGACCCAGGCCTACAAGGATTGGTTCGGCTCGTCCTCGACCGATGGCTACGAGGAGGAGAGGACGCTCCAGCGCGTGCTGCTGGTCGACGACAGCCCCTTCTTCCGCAACCTGCTGACCCCGCTTCTGTCGGTCGCCGGCTACGACGTCACCGCCGTGGAGAACGCCAACGAGGCGCTGGCGCTCTGCGAGGCGGGCGAGGACTTCGACGTCATCGTCTCCGACATCGAGATGCCGGGGATGAGCGGCTTCGACTTCGCCGAGGCGGTCCGCCAGGGCGGCACCCGCTGGAGCGGCACGCCGATGGTCGCCCTGTCCAGCCACGCTTCCCCGCGCGACCTCGACCGCGGCCGTCAGGCCGGGTTCACCGACTATGTCGCCAAGTTCGACCGTGACGCTCTGCTGTACGCGCTGCAGCAGACCCTGTCCGAGCAGAAAGGTGCCGCATGAGCAACGCCAAGCTGCCCGCCACCAAGAAGTCCAAGGGCGACGAGATCATCTCCGGTGGCAGCCAGGACTATGTGACCATGACGATTGCCGACCAGCTGTTCGGCATTCCGGTCCTCCAGGTCCAGGACGTGCTGGGGCACCAGCGGATCACCCGCATCCCGCTGGCCCCGCCGGAGGTCGCCGGCTCGCTGAACCTGCGCGGGCGCATCGTCACCGCCATCGACGTGCGCCTGCGGCTCGGCCTGACGTCGCGCCCGAAGGACAAGCCGGGCATGTCCATCGTGGTGGACCTGCGCGGCGAGCTCTACAGCCTGATGGTCGACTCGGTGGGGGAGGTGCTGAGCCTCTCCAACGACGACTTCGAGCGCAACCCGGCCACCCTCGACCCGCGCTGGCGCGAGGTGTCTACGGGCATCTACCGCCTGAACGGTCAGCTCATGGTGGTTCTGGACGTGCCGCGTCTGCTGAACTTCACCACGATGGAAGCGGCCTGAGGCGAAACCCCGGTCGGTGTGCAAAGCGAAGCCTGAGGCCCGTTCACCATGAAAGTTTGCCTGGTCGTCGACGACAGCCGCGTGGTCCGCAAGGTCGCGCGGAAGATCCTGGAAGAGCTGCACTTCGCCTGCACCGAGGCGGAGGACGGCAAGCAGGCCATGGAGGCCTGCGCGCAGAAGATGCCGGACGCCATCCTGCTGGACTGGAACATGCCGGTGATGACCGGAATCGAGTTCCTGCGCCGCCTGCGCAAGATGAGCGGCGGGGACTTTCCCAAGGTCGTGTTCTGCACCACGGAGAACGACCTCGCCCACATCCAGGAGGCGCTGTCCGCCGGGGCGAACGAGTACATCATGAAGCCGTTCGACAGCGACATCATCCAGACCAAGTTCGAGCAGGTCGGGCTGCTGTGAGGAGCGGGACCACCGCACCGCGCACCGTTCCGACCCTGAAAGGCTGATTGCGTTATGTCCGATCGTTTCGGCAGACCTCCTCCCCCCGCACCGGCGGGGCATCCGACCGGTGCGGCCGGCGGCGATCCCGTCCGGGTGATGGTGGTCGACGATTCCGCCGTGATCCGCGGCCTCCTGACCCGCGCGTTGGAAGGCGATCCTGAAATCCGCGTGGTCGCGTCGGTCGGCGACGGCCAGATGGCGGTCAACGCCCTGCAGCGCAACTCGCTCGACGTCATCGTCCTCGACATCGAGATGCCGGTGATGGACGGGTTGACCGCCATCCCGAAGCTGCTGGCGGTGGCCCCGCAGGTGAAGATCATCATGGCCTCCACGCTGACGCTGCGCGGGGCCGACATCTCCATGCGCTGCCTGTCCGCGGGCGCCGCCGACTACATCCCCAAGCCGACCTCCACGCGCGAGATCGGCGGGGCGGACGCCTTCAAGCGCGAGCTGGTGTCGAAGGTCAAGGCGCTCGGCGCCGCGGCCCGCCGCGCCGGGTCCCGCACCCGCGGCGAGCTGCGCCCGCTGACGCCGGTGCCGGCCGCCTTCCTGAAGCGCGAGCCGCCGCCCGTCACGCTGCGCCCGGCTCCGGCCGTCGGTTCCGTCGGCCAGGTGAAGCCGGATGTGATCGCCATCGGCAGCTCCACGGGCGGCCCGCAGGCGCTGTTCGAGGTGCTCGCCCATCTGAAGGCCGGCGTCACCCAGCCGATCCTGATCACCCAGCACATGCCGGCGACCTTCACCACCATCCTGGCCGAGCACATCACCCGCCAGTGCGGGCTGAACGCCCAGGAGGCGAAGGACGGCGAGCCGATCGTGTCGGGACGCTGCTACATCGCGCCGGGCGACTTCCACATGCTGGTGACCCAGCGCGCGGGCGCCAACGTGATTTCGCTGACCAAGGACCCGCCCGAGAATTTCTGCCGCCCGGCGGTGGACCCGATGATGCGGTCCATCCTCCGCGCTTTCGGCGGGCGCAAGGTCCTGGCCTGCATCCTGACCGGCATGGGGCAGGACGGGCTGAAGGGCTGCACCGACGTGGTGAACGCCGGCGGCACGCTGATCGCGCAGGACGAGGCGTCCAGCGTCGTGTGGGGCATGCCGGGCGCCGTCGCCCAGGCGGGCATCTGCTCGGCGGTGCTGCCGCTCAAGGAAATCGGTCCCTACATCCGCAAGTTCGCATCGAGGGCAGCATGAGAGTCGAAGATTTCGACATGTTCTCCACGCTGCTCAAGCAGCGTTCCGGTCTGGTCCTGACCCGGGACAAGGCCTACCTACTCGAATCCCGGCTGATGCCGGTGGCGCGCAAGTGGAACATGAAGGGGCTGGAGGAGCTGGCCTCCACCGTGCGGACGCGCAAGGACGAAGCGCTGCTGCGCGACATCACCGAGGCGATGACGACCAACGAGTCGTCCTTCTTCCGCGACCAGAAGCCTTTCGACCAGTTCAGGCAGATCGTCCTGCCGCGGCTGCTGGAGGCGCGGTCCGCCAAGCGGTCGATCCGCATCTGGTCGGCGGCCTGCTCGTCCGGGCAGGAGGCCTACTCGCTGGCCATGCTGCTGAATGAGGACGCGGCGAAGCTGGCCGGCTGGCGGATCGAGATCGTCGGCACCGACATCTCGGCGGAAATGGTCGAGCGCTCCAAGTCGGGCATCTACACCCAGTTCGAGGTGCAGCGCGGCCTGCCGATTCAAATGCTGGTGAAGCATTTCAAGCAGCAGGGCGACAAGTGGCAGATCAGCCAGCAGCTTCGCCAGATGGCTTCCTTCCGCGAGTTCAACCTGCTGGGCGACCTCTCGGCGCTGGGGCAGTTCGACATCGTGTTCTGCCGCAACGTGCTGATCTATTTCGACCAGCCGACCAAGACCAAGGTGCTGGAGGCGATTTCCCGCCAGATGCCGCAGGACGGCGTGCTCTATCTCGGCGGCGCCGAGACCGTGCTGGGCATCACCGACCGTTTCAAGCCGGTGGACGGCCAGCGCGGCCTCTACAGCCTGGGCGGCTTCCAGGTGCCGAGCGGGCTGCGGGCCGCCGTGTGATCTAGGGTGGCGTGACGGTGAGACGGTCGGCGGCGCCTTCCTCCATGATCCAGCGGCGGAAGGCGGCGATCTTGGGCCGGTCGGCGGTCACCTCCGGGCAGACGAGGTAGTAACCGAAGTCTCCCGGCAGGGCGAGGTCGAACAGCCGGGTCAGCCGCCCGCTCGCCAGTTCCTCCAGCACCAGGGTGCCGCGCGCCATCGCGATGCCCTGACCGTTCTCCGCGGCTTCGATGGCGATGCCGATCTCGTCGAAGACCATCTCGGAGCTTGGCTTCAGATCGCCGAGCCCGGCCATGGCCAACCATGTCGCCCAATAGCTGTGGCCGGTCTCCTCGACCAGAACATGATGACGCAGGTCGGCGGGCTGGCGCAGCGGCGTCGGCCCTTGCAGCAGGGCCGGGCTGCACACGGGAAACACCGCGTCATCGAGGAAGCGGTCGGCCCGCAATCCCTCCCACACCCCCAGGCCATGACGAAGCCCGATGTCGATGTCGGCCTCGCGCTCGAAGTCGATCTCGTGCTGGCTGACGCTGATGCGCAGGTGGATTTCCGGGTGGCGGGCGCGGAAGCGGCCGATCCGGCTCATCAGCCAGCGGCTGGCGAAGGAGGGCGAAACGCTCATCGTCAGCACGCCGGAGCGTTCGTGCTCCATCACCCGCTCCAGGCCGGTGGCCAGCCGCGCGAAGGCGTCGCGCACGCTGGGCAGCAGAAGCTGGCCGGCGTCGGTCAAAACCAGCGCCTGATTCAGCCGGCGGAACAGCCGGATGCCCAGCCGGTCCTCCAGCGTGCGGATCTGGTGGCTGATAGCGCTCTGGGTGACGTTCAGCTCCTCCGCCGCCCGGGTGAAGCTGAGATGGCGGGCCGCCGCTTCGAACGCGCGCAGGCCGTTGAGGGGAGGGATCTGCATGGGTCCGCATCCGCCGGATTGTTGACCGGCCGCATGAAATTCTCTCATGCAGGTTAGAGAAAGCATCCTTTGCGGACAAGCCGCTTCCGGGGCATTTCTAGGGGACGGAAATCATCAAGCGGAGTGTCGGATCATGAGCAGGAGAGCGCTGGGCGCCGTTTCCACAGACCGGGGCATGGTGTCTCTTGGACAGGCTGGCGGCGGCGCGCGGCGGTTTGCCGAGCGCGCGTTCGGCGAGGTGCTGGGGATGATCGAGCGTCACCGGCAGCGCCGCTCCCTGGCGGCTCTGGACGACCATCTGCTGCGCGATGTCGGGCTGAGCCGCAAGGACGCCCGCCGCGAAACCGACAAGGCGTTCTGGCAGGAGTGAGTGCGGTTGGCGGCGGGCCCAGGCCCGCCGTTCATCGGGATGACGGTTAACGGTGACGGGCGGTCGGCGGTCAGCCGGCCGCCTGTGCCTGTGGGTGCGGGACGCGCGGGATCGGGGACGCGTCCTCGTGCGGGTCGCGCAGCACATAGCCGCGGCCCCACACCGTCTCGATGTAATTGTCGCCCTGGGTCGCCGCGGCCAGCTTCTTGCGCAGCTTGCAGACGAAGACGTCGATGATCTTCAGCTCCGGCTCGTCCATGCCGCCGTAGAGATGGTTCAGGAACATCTCCTTGGTCAGGGTCGTGCCCTTGCGCAGCGACAGCAGCTCCAGGATGCCGTATTCCTTGCCGGTCAGGTGGAGCGGCTGGTTGTCCACCTCCACCGTGCGGGTGTCCAGGTTCACGGTCAGACGGCCGGTGCGGATGATGCTGTCGGAATGGCCCTTGGAGCGGCGAACGATGGCCTGGATGCGGGCGATCAGCTCGCGCTTGTCGAAGGGCTTTGTCAGATAGTCGTCGGCGCCGAAGCCCAGACCCTTGATCTTGTGGTCCAGCTCCGACAGGCCGGAAAGAATGAGGATCGGCGTGGTCACACGGGCGGCGCGCAGGCGGCGCAGCACCTCGTAGCCATCGATGTCCGGCAGCATCAGATCGAGGATGATGATGTCGTAATCGTACAGC
Organism: Azospirillum brasilense; assembly: GCF_007827815.1. Lineage (GTDB taxonomy): Bacteria > Pseudomonadota > Alphaproteobacteria > Azospirillales > Azospirillaceae > Azospirillum > Azospirillum brasilense_C. Next base: position 676,174 of record NZ_VITH01000001.1, on the reverse strand, counting down.
TTGCCGATTTCGAGTCCATCCTCACCGAGGTCGGTAGAGTCGACGATGTAGCCTTCCGACTGAAGCATCAGTTCGATGCTCTTGGCCGTGGAGGAATCGTCTTCGACCAGCAGAACCCTCATGGCGATATCCCGATGTTAGATGGCGCGTTTCTGGCTTCCGATGCGGCGTTGCTTTCCCGCAGTTCCTTAACCGATTCCCTTAACAGATCGGCCCGTCCGTTTACACAAGTTAACAGACGATTCAGCTTAACGCCAGAGGCATAGCACTTCATTTAACGTTAATGTTTTTGGATGAGCATGACGGGGGCGGCATGGCGGGGGACTCCGTGCCCACCGCGACTTGCGCCGCCCGCGCCCGGCTCACCCGTCCCATTCCCGTTCGCGAACCCGCAAGACCGTGCCCGCCGACGTCGCCCGCATCCTTCAGGAAATCGAGTCCGTCTCCGGCTGCAGCCGGTTCGGGCGGGTGACCGCCGTGCTCGGCCTGCTGGTCGAGGTCGGGGGGATCGAGAAGGAATTGTCGGTGGGCGGCCGCTGCATCGTCGAATCCCGCGACGGCCGGCAAGTCCCCTGCGAGGTGGTCGGCTTCCGTCAGGGCCGCGCGCTGCTGATGCCCTTCGGCTCCATCGACGGTGTCGGGCTGGGCTGCCGCGCGCTGGTGTCGGACAGCCAGCCCATGGTCTTCCCGACGGAGGCGTGGCTCGGCCGTGTCATCAACGCGCTGGGCGAGCCGGTGGACGGCAAGGGGCCGCTGCCCAAGGGGACGCACGGCGTTCCCATCCGCAACAACCCGCCGCCCGCCCATTCCCGCGCCCGCGTGGGTGAGAAGCTGGACCTGGGCATCCGCGCCATCAACGCCTTCCTCACCTGCTGCCGTGGCCAGCGCATGGGCATCTTCGCCGGCTCCGGCGTCGGCAAGTCGTCGGTGATGTCGATGCTCGCCCGTTTCTCCGGCGCCGAGGTCGCGGTGATCGGGCTGATCGGCGAGCGCGGGCGCGAGCTTCAGGAATTCATCACCGAGGATCTGGGGGAGGAGGGTCTGGCGCGCAGCGTCGTGGTCTGCGCCACCTCCGACGAGGCGCCGCTGATGCGCCGCCAAGCCGCCTACATGACTCTGGCCGTGGCGGAAGCCTTCCGCGACGCCGGCTGCAACGTGCTGTGCATGATGGACAGCGTGACCCGCTTCGCCATGGCCCAGCGCGAGATCGGCCTGTCCGCCGGCGAGCCGCCGACGACCAAGGGCTATCCCCCGACCGTCTTCGCCGAGTTGCCGCGCCTGCTGGAGCGCGCCGGGCCGGGCTTGAACGGGTCGGGCTCGATCACCGGCCTGTTCACCGTGCTGGTCGAAGGCGACGATCACAACGAACCCATCGCCGACGCCGTGCGCGGCATCCTGGACGGCCACATCGTCCTGGAGCGCCAGATCGGCGAGCGCGGGCGCTATCCGGCCATCAACATCCTGCGCAGCGTGTCGCGCACCATGCCCGGCTGCAACTCTCCCATGGAGAACGAGCTGGTCAACCACGCGCGGCGGCTGATGTCGTCCTACGACAACATGGCGGAGATGATCCGCCTCGGCGCCTACCGCAAGGGCACCGACCCGCAGGTTGACGAGGCCATCCATTTCCAGCCGGCCTTGGAGGCGTTCCTGAAGCAGGGCAAACGCGAGGCGACCGACCTCGACAACAGCTACGCCCAGCTTGCCGCCATCTTCGGCATTGAACAGTGGCCGCCGCAAGAATGAGCAGTCTCAAGACCATCATCCGCCTTCAGAAATGGAAGCTCGACGAGAAGCGCCGGGCGCTGGCGGAACTTCAGAACCTCGCGGACCGGCTCCAGGCGGAGATCGAGCGGCTGAAGGAGGAGATCGCCGCGGAGCGCGACACCGCCCGCGGCAACGTCGAATACGCCTTCACCTACAGCAACTACATCCAGGCGGCGATGGAGCGCGGCAAGCGGCTGACCCAGTCCATGGGGCAGGTCGAGGCCCAGATCGCCGTCGCCACCGACGAGATGGCCGAAGCCTTCCAGGAGCTGAAGCGCTACGAGCTGGCCGAGGAGGAGCGGCTGAAGCGCGAGAAGGAGAAGCTCAAGCGCAAGGAGGCCAACATGCTGGATGAAACCGCTCTGGTCGGCTTCCGCCGCCGCCAGCAGGAGGAGAGCAGCGTCGAGTCCTGACGCGCCGGGCCAATCCGACAGGCCTGCTCAGATCGACTCGGCCTTATTGTCGGAAAGCTCCGAATAGGTGACCGCGCGGCCGCGGCCGGCGCGTTTGGCGGCGTACAGCGCCTGATCGGCGTTCTGGAGAGCCACGACGAGATCCTCCGTGTCCGATGGCCAAAGCGCGATGCCGATGCTGCACCCGATCCGGACGTCCAGGTCATCGACCAGGATCGGGGCGGACACGCTGTCGATGATCCGTCGGGCGACGTCCCGGATGTAACGCTCCGGCTGGCCGTCCGCCAGGGACAGCAGAACGGCGAACTCGTCGCCGCCGAGGCGGCCGGCGAAATCCCCATGGCGCACGCAGCGCGACAGCCGGGCACCGATCTCCTTCAATGCGGCGTCGCCGGTGTGGTGTCCGTGCTGGTCGTTGACCGGTTTGAACCCGTCGAGGTCGATGTAGAGGATGGCGATCGCGGTCTGCTCCTCCGCCGGCTGCTCCTGAAGGCGCTCCACATGCGCTTCGAAGGAGCGTCGGTTGGCGAGCCCGGTCAGGCGATCCTCGAACGCGATGGCGGTCAGCGTCCGTCCCATTGTCCGCATCGCCTGGGCGACCTGGCTGAACTCGGACGGATGAGTTGGAGCGGGCGTGCAGGGGGCGTGAGGATCGAAGAGGTCCGACGAGAGAAACGCCGCCGACGCCTTGAGGTCGCGCAGGCCGCGCAGGATCATCACGTCCATCAGCACCCAGACCCCTCCGACGATGAGGAGCACCACGCCGACCATGACACCGGTTCCCACCAGCAGGTTCCGGTCGGCCGCGGCCAGGATGTCGTCGCGGGCGACGGCGACGACGATCTTGGCGCCGGTGTCCGCCAGGGTCGCGAAGCCGCTGATCCGGGGCACGCCGTCCAGGCCGCCGCCCTCGATGATGCCCGCGTCGTCCTCAAGGAATCTGCGGACCGTCGGGTGGTCGCCCATGGAGTGCCCGACGAGGCCTTGCGGGTCCGGCACGCGGGCGAGGATCGTCCCCTGGGAGTCGAACAGCGACACGGTCCCGCCGGACTCGCGGGCGATCTCGGCGGACAGCTCGGCAAGCCAGCTCAGATCCACACCGGCCACCAGCACGCGGCTGACCGACCCGCCGGCGCCGAGAATCGGCAGGGCGGCGACCACGCGGGGCTGCTTGCTGTTCTGGCCGATCAGGAAGTTGCTGACCGTGAATCGGCGCGCCGCCACCGCCTCTTTGAAGTAGTCGCGCTGGCCGAGGTTCACGGGCCGATTGTCGCTGCTGTTGCACAGCAGCTTTCCATCGGGATCGAACACACCGAAACCGGAGGCCCAGGGATACAGGTCGGTCGTTTGCTTCAACAGGGTGGTGCAGCGTCCGGGGATCGCTTCCCGGATGTCGGGAACGAGGGTGAGAAGCTGGAGGACGCTGCGGACCTGCTGCACGATCTGCGTCTGCTGCAGCGCCCCGCGGTGGGCCAGCAGGCGGGTGCCCTCGCGTGCCCGTTCGATGTCCTGGCTGCGCTCTTGAAGAAGAAGAACGAGAACCAGAACCACCAGTGGAAGAAGGGCGAGCAGAATGAAGGCTTCGAGGCGTGCGCGAAGCCCAACGCGCGCCCAGAGGGTTTGGGCGCGTCTCAATATTCGTGTACGTTTCAACGGACTCATCCACGCACCGACCGACCCGCTTTATTCGCATGCGGGTTGAGGAAATCAAGCGATCAACGCCGTGGATCGGCGCGGTGCAGCCATGCCGTCCGGATGATGGCGACGGGAACGGGAAATCAGACGCGCCGCATCCGGGAGAACAGATGCGGGTTGTCCCAGCCGGGTTGGCGGTCCTCGATGACCACGCGGTGGGGGACGGGCAGGCTCCGCTCCACCGTGATCTCCACCCAGCGGGGGATCAATTCGTTGTTGAGGTCGTCGAGCACGGCGACGGCCAGCGCCTCCGGACCGGCCGCCGCCGCAGTGTCGAACAGGGCGCCGAGATAGGCGGCGACACCGTCCGGCGTGCCCACCGCGCGGTCGGGCACGTAGCGCAGGGTCAGGCGGATGCCGGGCGCCGGTTCCCCGTGCAACTCCACCAGATAGTCGTGGCGGGCGTCCGGGTTGGCGGCGGTGGTCAAAAATTCGCGGCGGTGCATGGCGTCCGGGCTCGTCAGGCGGTGTAGCTGCTGCCGCCGGCCCCGACGCGGGTCAGCTTGACCCAGCATTTGGCGCCGGACTGGAAGGACAGGCCGCCGATGTAGCCGACGGCACGGATGCTGTCCGCGAAAATCTGGATCAGGTCCAAGCGGATCTCCGGCGCCAGCGGGGTGTGGCTGCGCAGGATCAGGTCGAACCGGTTGGGCTGCACCAGCCCGTCGAGCTGCATCGGGCCGAGACGGCTGAGATCGAGGTCGAGCAGGAAGCGGCTGCCCTTGTCGCCGGCCTTGCGGCCCGTTTTCCCATCCTCGTCGGGCTGGATGGGGTGGATGTGCAGCTTCATGGGCAGCAGCCCATTGGCGTCCATCATCGGCAGGGTGTAGGGGCGCCAGTCGCCGGGCAGGGGATCGCCCGCCTGCTGCTGGAGGCTGCGGAACTCGCGCTCCAGCTGGGACAGCAGGCTTCCCTGGCCGGATTTCTCCAGGGCGGAGGCGGCGTCCTCGCCCAGCCAGCCGCGGGCGTCGCCGCCGCGGATCGCCGACAGGAAGAAGCTGATCGCCGCGCCCAGCTTGCGGTTTGGCTGCGGCATCACCGTGCCGATCAGCGCCTGCGCGGCGGAGCGGTCCACCCCGGCCAGGGCGGTCAGAAGTTGGCGCATGGCCGGCCAGTCCCGTTCGCTCAACGGGCCCGGCTCCGCGGCGAGCGGGGACGGTGCGGTCTGGAGCGCCTTGGCCGGATCGGTCAGCATGGCGGTGACGGCGCTGCCCTGCGGCAGGCTCGCCTGGACGTTCAGCGCCAGCATGCCCTGGGGTGTGGCGAGGATCGGCTGGCCCTGCGGCGTGCTGCCGGCCACCGTGCCCTTCAGCACCGGCCCGTCGGGGGACTCCGGAGACGCCGGGGCGGACCCGGGGTGCGCGCCGGGCATGGTCGGCGTCGCGGCCGCTGCCGCCGCCGCGGTGCGTGGCGGGGCGGGGAGCGGCTGCGGCGCTGCCAGCGGCGGGGACGCCGGGTGAGGCGGTGCGCCGTCCTTGCGCGGCGGGGCGCCGGGATTCTGATCATCCGGCGGGAGGGAAGCGTCGTCGGGCGGAGCGGCCGGCGGCTGGTCCGGTGGCGGGGTGACGGTCAGGATCTTCAGAGCGACGGTGCCGCCCTGGGTCAGCATGGGGTCCGTGGCGGGTTTCACGAGGGCCGGCTTCGCGGAAGACGCCGGCTCTCCGAGGTCGCCGCCGGGATGCGCCGCGTCACCGCCGAGTTCCACCGTGGCGTCGAGCATCGGCTTGCCGGGAGGCGGCGCCGTCGCTCCCGCCGGAGCGGGTGAAGGCGGCGCCTGCGGAGGAGCGGAAGTGGCGATGGGCTGGCTGGCCGGCGCCGGGGGCGCGCCGGAGGCGCCGTCCGTGACGGGGGGCGGGGCCGGTGTGGCCGGTGTGGCGGCCGGCTGGCCGGGAAGGGCCGGGGCCATGCCGGGGGGAGCCGGAGGCTTGGGCGCCGCGGCGATGACCAGCGCCGGCACGATGGTGCCCGGCAGCAGCAGGGGAAGCGGCTGGCCGGCCGGTCCTGTTGTCGCTGTGGTGGACGCCGGGTTGGGCAGGATCACCAACGGAGTCGCCGAGCCCTGAGGCCGTGCCGCGCCGGTCTGGCCGGGGATGATCGGCGCCGGTCCGCTCGTTGTCGGCGTGGTCGGGACGTTCGGCAATGTGGTTGGTGCCGTGGCCGGGGTGCCCTGGGTCAGCACCAGCACCTTCGCCGCGAGGCTCTGGGTGGGGGACGCCGCGGCGGGATCGGCCGATGCGGCCTGCTCCAGCAGCACCTGCGCCGGGGTGATCTGGAGCGTCACCGGCCTGTCGGCGGGCAGCGGCGTCGGGGTCTGCACGAGCAGCTCGCCGGCCTGGGTGCGCACGCGGGCCAAGCCCTCCGGCGTGGTCCCGACGACGGTGCCGGTCAGCACCACCGGGCGGGCGATGTCCTGCAGGCGCTCGGGCAGGGCCTTGACCGTGCCCTCGGCGACCGCCACCGGGGCGGGCGCGGGGGTGGCCGCCGCCGCGGGGGTGGCGGGCGTTCCGACGACCGGGGGTGGAAGGGCGCCCCCCATCCCGGACTTACTGGCCGTTCAGAAGCCGCTGGGCGATGGCCAGCACGTCCCGCGCCGCGTCGGAGCTGGGGGAGCGGGTCAGCAGCGGCGACTGGTTGCGGATGGCGTCGCGCACCTTCAGGTCGCGGCGGATGATGCCGGCCAGGGCGGGCTTGTATTTCAGGAAGTTCTGGCAGGCCTTCAGGATGGTGCCGTAGGTGCGCTCGCCGTCCTTCACGCTCTGCGCCATGTTGACCACGACGCGCAGGTCGGCGGTGGGGTTGGTGGCGTGGGTCAGCTTGATGAAGGCGTAGGCATCGGTCAGCGAGGTCGGCTCGTCCGTCGTCACCACCAGCGTCGTCCCGGCCGGGCCGGACAGGGTGCGCACCGTGCGGTCGACGCCGGCGCCCATGTCCATGATGACGCAGTCGTAGCGCCGGGCCAGCTCCATCAGGTCGTTGCGCAGGCCGGACAGGCGCTGGCTCGGCAGCTGGGCGAGCGTGCCGGAGCCGGAGCGGCCGGCGATGATGTCGAAGCCGCCCTCGGTGTAGCGCTGGGCCGCGCGGCCCAGCGTCACGTCGCCGTTGATGACCGCGCCGAGATCGTTCTTCGGCTGGAAGCCGAGCTGGATGTCGACGTTGGCGAGGCCGAGGTCGCCGTCGAACAGCAGCGAGTTCTTGCCCATCTTGGTCAGCGCGTGGGCGAGCGTGATCGAGAACCACGTCTTGCCGACGCCGCCCTTTCCACTGGCCACGGCGATGACGTTGGCACCGCGCAGCGGGTGAACGTTCTTGAGGGCGGCCGGAAACACCGGATCGGTCATGGGATGGTCCTCGACGAAGAACGAACGGCTTTGGTCTTGGCAGGGGCCGCCGGCTTGGGCCGGTTGCGCGCCGCCTTGTCCTCGGCGGGCATCATCAGGCGGGCGAAGGCCACCGGGTTCAGCGGTGTCAGTCCTTCGGCCACTTTGGAGGAAACGCTGGCGTTGCAGAAGGCCATGCGCGAACGGTGCGCGGTGCCGAGCAGGCTGCCCAGCCGCCGCGCCATGTCGAGCCGGGTGATCAGCATCCGCCGCACGCCCAGCGCCTTGAAGGACTGGGCGATGTCGGCGGCTTCCATGGCGTCCAGCCCGGCGGGGAGCACGAGGATCGGCTCGGCCACCCCGGCGGACAGCAGGGCCTTGAGGTCGGCCATGTCTTCCCGGTTGTAGGGGTTGCGCCCGGCGGTATCCACCAGGACGACATCGGCGCCGCGGCTGACCTCGAACGCGCCCGCGAGCGCGTCGGGGTCCTCCACCGTCGCCAGTTTGATTTTCATCAGACGCGTGAAGGCGGCCAACTGTTCCATGCCGCCGGCGCGAACCGTGTCGGTGGTGATCACGCCGACCGAGCGTTTGCGGAACACCGCTTGGGCGGCCAGCTTGGCGACGATCAGCGTCTTGCCGCTGCCCGGCGGTCCGACCAGGATCAGCGGCTTGTTGCCGCCGCGCCGGTCCTGCAGCGGGCTGAAGGTGAACATGGAGTCGAGGGCGGCGCCCAGCGCCAGCGCGGGGTCGTCGGTGTCCAGACCGGCGGCGGCGTCGATCAACTGCTCGGCCAGCGCGGCGGGAACGCCGTGGCGGTGCAGCACGTCGGCCACCACCTCGCCCACGTCGATCTCCGGCTCCTCCTCGACCACCACCACGGGGCGGGCGGTCCGGGTCGGCTGGGCCGTGCGCGCCTGCGCCATCAGCAGATCGTCGTCCTCCACCGCCGCGGTCACGCGAACGCCGCCGCCGTCCTCCTCGCGCGTGGCGACGATGATGGCATCGTCGCCCAGCGTCTGGCGGACCATGCGCATGGCTTCGGACATGGACTTGGCGTGGAACGACTTCAGCCGCATCGGCCCGCTCCCCGCCTGTCACACTGGTTCGTCATGGCCTGCATCAGATCTGCCCCAGGGTCTTGATCCGCGCCTTGGGGTGAATCTCGTTCTGCGACATCACCACGGTGGCCGGCCGGAACCGCTCGACGATCGAGCGGACGAAGGGACGGATCAGGGGGCTGGTCAACAGGACGGGGGTCTCGCCCATCATGGCGTGTCGCTCGAAGGTTTGGCGGACCGAAGTGATGAATTGCTGAAGCCGGCTCGGCGCCATCGTCAGTTGCCGGTCGTCGCCATCGCCCACCAGCGATTCCGCGAACCCCTGTTCCCACTCGGGGGACAGGGTGACGAGCGGGATCACTCCCATCTCGTTGATGTTCGCGTCGCAGATCTGCCGCGCCAGGCGCGTGCGCACATGCTCGGTGATCTGCGTGATGCTGCGGGTTTGGCTTGCCGCTTCGGACACGCCCTCCAGAATGGTCGCAAGATCGCGTACCGACACCCGTTCTGCAAGCAGGTTCTGCAACACCCGTTGCAATCCGCCCACAGTGATCTGCGCCGGCACCACGTCGGCGATCAGCTTCTGGTGCTCCTTGTCCAGCTCGTCCAGCAGCTTCTGCGTCTCGGTGAAGGACAGCAGCTCCGGCATGTTGTCCTTGATGAGTTCCGTCAGATGCGTGGTGATGACCGTGGACGGATCGACCACCGTGTAGCCCTTGAACAGCGCCTCCTCGCGGTAGCCCGGCTCGATCCAGATGGCCGGCAGGCCGAAGGTCGGCTCCACCGTCTGCTCGCCGGGCAGGCTCATCGCCTCGCCGCGCGGGTCCATGACCAGCAGCATGTTCGGGCGGATGTCGCCGCGCCCCGCCTCGATCTCCTTGACGCGGATGATGTAGGCGTTGGGCGGAAGCTGGAGGTTGTCCTGGATGCGCACGGCGGGCATGACGAACCCGACCTCGCCGGCGATCTGGCGGCGCAGCCCCTTGATCTGGTCGGTCAGCCGGTGGCTGCCCGCCTGCGGCTGGTTGATCAGCGACAGCAGGCCGTAGCCCAGCTCCAGCCGGATCAGGTCGATGGCCAGCGCCGTGGCGATCGGCTCGTCGGCCACCGGGGCGGCCCCGCCGCCCGGCCCGCCCATGCCCGCGGCCTCGGCGGCAGCGGCGGCGGCCTCCTCCGCCTCCTTCTTGGCGCGCATCTTCGGCAGATACCACGCGGCGGCCCCGACGACGGCGATCACCGGCAGGAAGGGCAGCACCGGCATGCCCGGCATCAGGGCCAGCAGCGTCATCGCGCCCGCCGACAGGCCGAGCGCGCTGACATGGTTGGTGAGCTGGCCGACCACCGCCTTGTCGGTGGAGCCGCCGGTGCCGGCCTTCGACACCAGGAAGCCGGCGGAGATGGAGATGACCAGCGCCGGGATCTGCGAGACGAGGCCGTCGCCGATGGTCAGCTTGGTGAAGGTGTCCAGCGCCTGCAGGATCGGCATGTCGTAGCGCAGGACCGCCAGCGACACGCCGCCGATGATGTTGATGAACATGATCATCAGGCCGGCGACGGCGTCGCCCTTCACGAACTTCGACGCACCGTCCATGGAGCCGAAGAAGGCGCTTTCGTCCTCCAGCTCCTTGCGCTTGGCGCGGGCGGTGGTCTCGTCGATCATGCCGGCGGACAGGTCGGCGTCGATGGCCATCTGCTTGCCGGGCATGGCGTCCAGGGTGAAGCGCGCCGCCACTTCGGCGATGCGGCCCGAACCGGCGGTGATGACCTTGAAGTTCACGATCGTCAAAATCGCGTAGACGATCACGCCGATGATGAAGTCGCCGCCCATGACGAAGCCGGCGAAGGCCTCGATCACATGGCCCGCCGCGGAGGTTCCCTCGTGGCCCTGCGTCAGGATCAGGCGGGTGGAGGCCATGTTCAGAGACAGGCGCAAAAGCGTGGTGATGAGCAGGATCGTCGGATAGGCCGACAGCTCCAGCGGCTTTTCGATGAACAGCACCACCATCAGGATCAGGACCGAGATGGTGACGTTGAGCCCGAGCATCACGTCGAGCAGCATCGGGGGCAGAGGCAGGATCAGCCCGACGACGATCAGCATGATGCCGGCCGCCATCACGATGTCGCCGCGCTTCAGCGCGCTCTTCGCGACGGCCGCCATGTCGGTCAGCGCGGACATGTTGCCGCCGCCCGCGCGTGCCCCCGGATTGTGTTCGGTCAATGCCATGCCGCCGCTCCTCCGCCTTTCCCCCGATCAGCGGATCAGTAGGCCGCCCGTTCCTCGGTCCCCGGCGGCGGCACCGGCACGCCCTCCTCGCTGTACTGCTTCAGCTTGTTGCGCAGCGTGCGGATCGAGATGCCCAGGATGTTCGCCGCGTGGGTGCGGTTGCCCAGGCAGTGCGACAGCGTGCCGATGATCAGGTCGCGCTCGACCTCCGCCACGGTGCGCCCGACGAGGCCCTGGACGGCCGGGGCGCCGGACGCCGCTCCGGCGTTGCCATAGGACGACGCCCCGGCGTTGCCGTAGGCCGCCGCTCCCGCGGCGTGGCCCTGCGGCGGCGCGTAGGAGGTCGGGTAGCCGGGGGCCGGCTGCCCATAGCCGCGCGGCGCCTGGGGCACCGTGCCGCCCGGCCCGGCGAAGGGGTTGGCGACCGGCGAGTTGGTCGGGATCGACGCCTGCGCCGACCCTTCCGGGGCGAGCAGCTGGCTGGTCAGCATGATCGCGTCCGGTCCGACCGTCTCCGACTTGGAGAGCAGGACGGCGCGGTGCATGGTGTTTTCCAGCTCGCGCACGTTGCCGCGCCAGTGGTGGGCGCGCAGCATCAGCAGCGCGTCGTCCGACAGCCGCTTCTCGCCCAGCCCGTTGGCCTGCGCGTATTTCTTCAGGAAATGGTCGGCGATCAGCGGGATGTCGGCCGGCCGTTCGCGCAGGGACGGGATGGCGACGCTGAACACGTTCAGCCGGAAATAGAGATCCTCGCGGAAGTTGCCGGCGCGGACCTCGTTCTCCAGGTTGCGGTTGGAGGTGGCGACCAGACGGACGTTGACCTTCACCGGCTGGGACGAGCCGATGCGGTCGATCTCCTTCTCCTGGATGGCGCGCAGCAGCTTGGCCTGGAGCCGCGGGTGCATCTCCGACAGCTCGTCGAGCAGCAGGGTGCCGCCGTTGGCCTCCTCGAAGCGGCCCAGCCGGCGGGCGACGGCGCCGGTGAAGGCGCCCTTCTCATGGCCGAACAGCTCCGATTCCAGAAGGTTCTCCGGGATGGCCGCGCAGTTCACCGCGACGAAGGGCGCGTCGGAGCGCCGGCTCTTGCGGTGGATGTAGCGGGCCATCAGCTCCTTGCCGGTGCCGCTCTCGCCGGTGATGAGGACGGAGGCGTCGCTGGGCGCCACCTGGTCCGCCAGCCGCAGGGTCGCCAGCATGGCCGGGTCCTGGCAGACGATGGCGTGGCTTTCCTCCGCCACCGCTTCCAGGACGGCGGCGATCAGCTCCGCGTCGGGGGGCAGGGGGATGTATTCCTTGGCGCCGGCGCGGATCGCCTTCACCGCCGCCGCCGCGTCGGTGCCGATGCCGCAGGCCACCACGGGAATGGTGATCCGTTCCGCCTTCAGGCTTTCGATGAAGGTCGCGATGTCGAGTTTGACGTCGATCATCACGAGGTCCGCCCCCGCCGCCGCGCGCAGGGCGTTCAGGGCGCCCTCGATGCTGTCGGTGTGGGACACCTTCGCCCCGCGCTGCATGGCGATCTTGCCAGCGGCGGTGATGTACCCTTCCAACGTTCCAACGATCAGCAGACGCATCTTACGCTCCCCTCGGAGAACCCCGGTCGGAGTCCCGGTCGAAGTACTGAATCCGCTTTCCAGGCGGAAGAACGGCGTTCAGGAGCATCTCCAGACGCCGCGGATTTTCCTGACGCGCGATGGATACCGCGCCGATGGTGTAGAGAGTCTTGACGAGCGCGTCCTCTTCCGCCGTCCGCTCCACCTTGGCGGCCAGCGGGGCCAGCGCGACGTTGCCCAGCACCGCCCCGTAGAAGGTGGTCAGCAGGGCCAGCGCCATGGCCGGGCCGATGCTTGACGGGTCGTTGAGGCTGCCCAGCATCTGGACGAGGCCGACCAGCGTGCCGATCAGCCCCATGGCCGGCGCCACCTCCGACGCCCGGCGCAGCACGCCGGCACTCTTGACCTTGCCGGCGCCCGACGCCTCGACTTCGCCGATCAGCATCCGCTCGATGTCGTCGGGCGGCAGCCCTTCGGCCACCAGCGTGACCGAGCGGTGCAGGAAGGACTCGTGCTTCAGCTCCGGCAGGACGTTGCGCAGCGTCTCCGGCGCCCGCCGCGCCGCCTCGGCGAGCAGCAGCACCTGCCGGGCCACGCCGCGCGGGTCGCTGGTCCGGTGGATCAGCACCGCCCCGGCGTCGCGCCACGCGATGGCCACGTCGGACAGCGAGAAGGAGGCGGTGGTGACCGCCAGCGTGCCGCCCAGCACGATGATGAGCGACGGCGGGTCGACGAAGGCGCGCAGACTGCCGCCCGCCGCCATGGCGACGAAGATGACCACGGCGGCGGCGGCCAGACCGACCAGCGTCGCCATGTCCACCCCGCCGCGCGGCCGGGCCGAACGCCCGCCCCGGCGGGACGATTCGGCGCTGTCTCGTGTGAGGCTCATCCGCGGTCCGACTTGATGATTTCGGTCATGGTGATGCCCAGCCGGTCCTCCACCACGACGACCTCGCCGCGGGCGACCAGACGGTTGTTCACATAGATGTCGATGGCTTCGCCGACCTTGCGGTCCAGCTCCACCACCGCGCCGCGCCCGAGCTTGAGCAGCTGGCTGACCTGCATGGTCGATTTGCCGAGCACGGCGGAGATCTGGACGGGGATGTCGTAGACCGCTTCCAGATCCTTGGCTGGACCCAGGCCGGTCTCATACTCCGCAATGTCGCTGCGGCCGCCGCCGTCCAACTCGTCGAGGGAGAAGCTGTCCTTGGCCATCGAAGTCTCCAGAAGCCCTTAGAACCTTAAAAAATCCTGTGCGCCATCCAACCCGCGGGGATGTCACCCCGGCGGGGCCTCCAGCAGGCCGGCCATCCGCCGTTCGATCTGGGCGAGCAGGCCGGCGGTGTCGCGCTCCACCCCGCCTTCGGCCCATTCGATCCGGCAGCTTCCCGGCGCGAGGCCGGAATCGCCCACCACCATCAGCTTGGCGCCGAAGCCGCGGGCGGCGATCACCTGGTCCAGATGCTCGCGCACCGCGTCCACCATGTCGTCGGCGACGCGCACCACCAGGCGCGGCTCGTCGATCAGGTCGGTCAGGCAGGCGCGCACCAGCCCTTCCACCTCCAGCAGCCCGCCGCGCCGCGCCAGTTCCGGCATCAGCTTGCGCACGATGGCCAGCGCGATGTGCACGGGCTGGTCGGCCCGCTGGGCGCTGGTGGCGTAATGCTCGTTCAGCAGATGCTGCACGCCGTTGCCGACGGTTTCCAGCGCGTTGGCGATCCGCGCCTGCACCGTCGCCTCGATCTCGACGCGGGCCTGCTCGTAGCCATCCTTGCGGCCGGCGTTGTTGCCGTCCACGAAGCCCTTGCCGTAGCCGGTCGACTTGCCGGCGGTCTCGCCCTCCGTGAAGCCGGCGGCGCGGGCGGCGGCCAGATCGGCCTCGCCAAACACCGGCGGCGGCGGCTCGGGCGGCAGCTCCGGTTCCGGTTCGGGCTCCGGTTCCGGCAGGGGGATGTTGTCGAAATAGTCGTCGTCGGCCTGATGCTGGCGGCGCGGCGGCGCGTCCACGTCGAAGGACTCGTCGAACAGGAATTTGCGGACCGAACTCATCGCGTCAGCTCTCCTGATACAACCAGTTGCGCAGGATCGACACCGCTTCCTCCGGGTGCTTCTCCACGATCTCGCCCACCTTGCGCAGCGAGGAGGCGCGGACGCGGCCTTCGACGCGGTTGATGTCGATCATCTGCTCCAGCTCCTCGTCGGCCTGGGCGGCCTCCAGGGCGAGGTCCTGGGCCAGGGCGCCGGTCGGCGCGGCCAGGGCGGCGGGCATGCCGCTCTGGTCGGCCAGCAGGCGGTCCATGTCGTCCTCCTCCTGCTGGTCGGCCTTCTCGAAGGCGCGGGTGATCAGCGGGCGGATGACCAGCAGGATGATGAGGACGGCGACGATGCCCAGCACGACCATCTCGGCGATGCGGAACAGGTCGTCCTTGGTCATGCCGAGGAACAGCTCCTCCGGCTTCTGGACGTCGTCTTCCGGCGACCAGAAGCGCATGTTGATGACTTCCAGCGTGTCGCCGCGCACGGCGTCGAGGCCGACGGCGGAGCGGACGAGCGCCTTGATGCTCTCCAGCTCCTGCTCCGGCCGCGGCTGGTAGGCCGCCGGGTTGCCGTCCCTGGGCAGGCTGTAGGTGCCGTCGACCAGAACCGCGACCGACAGGCGGCGGACCTGTCCGGATTCGCGGACGTGGTTCTTGGTGGTCCGGCTGATCTCGTAGTTGATCGTCTCTTCGCTGCGGTTCTGCTTGTTCTGCGAGATCGGCCCGGCGTTGTTGCCCGACTGCGCGGTCGGCAGGTTCTGGTCCACGGTGACCGGCGACAGCGGGTCGCGGTCGTGGCTCTCGTTCGCCTCCGTCACCGTCTGGGTGGAGCGGACGACCTGGCTTTCCGGATCGAAGATTTCGGATTGCGTGGTGATGCGGTCGAAGTCGAGGTCCGCCGACACCTCCGCCCGCACCTTGCCGTAGCCGACGGTGCGGCCCAGCAGATCCTCGATGATGCGGGCGACGCGGCTCTCGTAGGCGACCTTCTTCTCCTCCGCCGAGGCCAGCATGGCGTCCGCGCTGTCGTTGCCGGTGCCGCGGGCGAGCAGGGTGCCCTTGTCGTCGACGATGGAGATGCGGCTGGGGTCGAGGTTCGGCACGGAGGCGGCGATCAGGTGCTGGATCGCCTGGATGTTCTCGCGCGACAGTTGGGCGCCGGGGCGCAGCTTTATGAAGATGCTGGCCGTCGCCGGATTCTGCTGGCGCGCGAACAGCTCGCGCTTGGGCAGCACCAGATGGACGCGGGCGCTCTGCACGCCGTTCAGCGTCTGCACCGTGCGCGCCATCTCGCCTTCCAGGGCGCGCAGGTGGTTGATGTTCTGCATGAAGCTGGTGGCGCCGAAGCCTTCGCCCTTGTCGAACAGCTCGTAGCCGATGGAGCCGCCCGACGGCAGGCCGGCCGCGGCCATCCGCATGCGGGTCGGTCCCACCTGCTCGGCGGCGACCATGATCTTCGTGCCGGTCTTGTCCACCGTGAAGGGGACTTTCGCCTCCTCCAGCTTCTTGGCGATGGCCGCGGCCTCGGTGGGCTGGAGTTCGGCGTAGAGAAGCTCCATCTCCGGGGTGGAGAGGCGCGTCATCAGGTAAACGAAGAATCCGATCAGGAGCAGGCCGACGCCGCCGATGGCGGCCAGGCGCGCGGGACCCAGGTTGCGCAATGTCTGCAGAAGGTTGTTCACGCGCTAGTCCCCGATCGGATGCCCCGGTGATCTCCGGGAAGTTCTTGATTTCGCAGACGCAGAATAGGGAATTTGCAAAAACCGCGCCGGTCCTTGCCTTAAGCGCGCATGCTGGCCTGTCTTGATGAAGAGAGCGTTAATTCATGGGCAGAAATTGCCCAGTGCCCGGCAAAATGTGCCTACCGATGCGCGCCGGCAACGCTCCTTTGCCGACCGGCGGGCGAGAAGCGGAGCGGCCTCTCTCCGTAAAGGCGCGGCGTTGCGATTGTTTCCGAGGCAAGCAATTAAAAATTACCTCGAAAGAAAGAATGATCTGCTTGCATATACCCATTCTCTTTCTAGGGTTTGTTTGGACGTAGGTAGTAAATATCGCAGCGGTGGTTGACTTTGCGACCTCGACGTCATAGCTGAGTTGCAATGGTCGCTTGTCCGATACCAAAAAGATCGTGGCACAAGCACGTCGGAATCTTTCCAACGCAAAACCGAATGTTGCTTCGCGCGACATGGGGCTTTGCCACCGTTGCCGATGGGGGAATGCCGTGAAAAGACGTGGACGTGAGAAGAAGGAAGGCCTCAACGAGGTCGATGTGTTTGTTGGGCAGCGCCTGCGCGAGTTGCGCATGCTCGCCGGTTTGAGTCAGAGCGATGTCGCGTCCGCTCTGGGTCTGACCTTCCAGCAGCTTCAGAAGTACGAACGTGGTTTCAACCGGGTTTCGGCCAGCCGGCTGTTCAAGCTGGCGCAGTTCTTCCGGGTCCCGGTCTCCGTCTTCTTCGAGGGGCTGGAGGAACGCCACGCCGCCCAGGAGGCGGGAACCGTCAGCCCGCAGGCGGAAGAGACCGAAGGCACGCTGCGCTCCCGCGAGGCGTTGATGCTCGCCCGCTATTTCCAGAACATCCGCGATCCGGAGATCCGCGGGGCGATCCGCGAACTGGCCGAGCGCTGCGCCGACCAGGCCGACGGTGCCGGCGACCCGGCTCTTGGCGCGGAGGTCGGGGTTGTCGATCCGCCCGCCGCGCGGGGTCGCCGCGGGCGTGGTGCCGGGCACAGCGTCGGGCAGGCGTGAGGCACGGGCGGGGTGGCCGCGGACTTGGTTCCACGCGGCTTGCCCGCCCGGTTCGAAGGGTAGCCGGTTCAAGGTCTTGACCGGCCCCGCCATCCGCGGCGGGGCGTGGCGGACCGCTTCGCCTTGTCGCCTCAAGCCCCCAGAGAGGCGTCCGGGCGCGCGGGCCGGCGCACCGGGTCCGCGCCGCGGCATCGGATCAGCCGCGGCGCCGGCACCAAAAGGAAAAAGCCAGCAACCCGTCGGGGTTGCTGGCTTCATGATGGTGGAGCCAAGGAGGATCGAACTCCTGACCTCTACAATGCCATTGTAGCGCTCTCCCAGCTGAGCTATGGCCCCACTTATGATCAGACCAACACAAGAAGTGTTGGTGCGCTTGGAGGGACTCGAACCCCCACGGCCTTTCAGCCACTAGGACCTGAACCTAGCGCGTCTACCAATTCCGCCACAAGCGCATCGTCTGCTCTTTGTCCCGCATCCCTTGGGGCGACGCGGGAGCGCTGATATAGCCGTGCCGACGGCGGTGCTCAAGCGAAATCGTTCGGGGCGGTCATTTTTTCGGGGAGGACGTCCGCTCCCTTCGGCGCACCCCGGACACGCCGGACGCTACGACTTTCACCCTTTCGCGCGGGGAGGGGCCCGTCGCTATCTTCAGTCTGCCCCAAGGGCGTGTGCCTCCCTGTTTTGCACCTCAAGAGCCCGCCGTCCGACCGGACGGCGGGCCACTTTCTTTGTCCAGCGGGCTCAACCCGCCGCGGGGCTCCTCACAGCGGAAGACGCTCACCCTCCGCCCCGGTCATGGCCTCCGCCGTCCTCGCCCGCTTCGCCAAGGCGCGGTCCAACGCGCGCCGGAGCTGGCGCGGGGTCACCGGCTTGCGGATCACCTCCAGCCCATGCGCGGCGGCGTCCGTCTCGCATTCCGGACCGGCTTCTCCGGTCAGGATCACCGCGGGCACGTCCCGTCCGGCCATGGCGCGGACCCGCACCACCGCCTCCGTCCCGACCCGCCCCTCGCGCAGGCGGTAATCGACCAGCATCACGTCGGGCATGCGCCCGTCCGCCTCGATCTTCGCCACCGCCTCGTCGGTGGAACCGGCGATCCGCACCTCGTAGCCCCATTCCCGGAACATGTCGCGCAGCCCCAGCAGGACAATGGCGTCGTCGTCCACCAGCAGGGCGCGCGGAGCCTCGCCGCCGCCGGTGAAGGCGGAAGCGATCACGGACGGCGGGGCCGTCTCCGCCGCCGTCTCCACGGGGGCGACCGGCACGGTGACGGCGAAGACGGACCCGCGCTCCGGCTGGGATTTCACCTCCACGGGATGATCGAGGATCGCCGACAGCCGCTGGACGATGGCGAGGCCGAGGCCGAGGCCGCGCGCCCGGTCGCGTTCCGGGTTGTTGAGCTGGTGGAACTCCGCGAAGATCCGGGTCAACTGATCGGGCGGGATGCCGATTCCGGTGTCGCTGACCTCGATCCGCACCCGGCCGCCTTGCGTCCTATTGCCCGATGCCCCGTTGCCCGGTGCGCCATCGCCCTGCATCTGGACGGCGATCTGCACGGCCCCGCGCTCGGTGTACTTGACGGCGTTCTCCAGCAGGTTGCGCACCATCCGGCCAAGCAGGACGCGGTCGCTGAGCACCGTCGCCGCCTGGTCCTGCACGATGCGGAAGGCCAGCCTCTTGCTCTCCAGGATCGGCGCGTAGGAGGCGGCGATCTCGTCCAGCAGATTGTTCAGGGGGAAGGGCTCCACGCGCGGATCGACCGCCCCGGCGTCCAGCCGCGACACGTCCAGCAGGCTGTCCAGCAGCCCCTTCAGCGTGTCCAGGCCGCGCTCCAGCATGTCCAGGCTGCGCTGCCCCTGTTCGTCGCCGACGAAGCGGTGCAGGACGCCGGTGAACAGGAACATGGACTGCATCGGCTGGCGCAGGTCGTGGCTGGCCGCGGCGAGGAACTTCGACTTGGCGCGGTTGGCCTCGTCGGCCTCCTCCTTGGCGCGCTGGAGCGCCAACTCCATCGCCTTGCGCTCCCCGACGTCGCGCAAGGTGCAGATCGCCAGGGTCGTTCGACCGTCGGCACCGCGGACCGGCGTGGCGCTGACCGACAGGGTCATGGCGGTGCCGTCGGGCCGGGTGTAAGGCATGTCCTCCTGCTCCACCGTCTCGCCCATCCGCAAGGCACGGGACAGCGGGCAGCGCCCCTCGCCGAAGCAGGCGCCGCCGTTGCAGGCCCGCGTGCCGTCGCAGCCGCAGCCGGCGGCGGGAGGCGGCGGGCCGCCGAGCAGGCTGAGCGCCGTGTCGTTGACCTTGACGATCCGCCCGCTCGGCGCCTCCGCCACCAGCAGCCCCGAGGGCAGATGGTCCAGAATGGCCGTCAGCAGGCTGCGCTCGGCCTCCAGCTGCCGGGTCAGGAGCGTGCGCTCGTCCTCCAGGCGCCGGCGCTCCGTGGCGTCCCGGAAATAGAGGGCCAGCCCCTTGCGCGAGGGAAAGGCGCGCACGGCGAACCAGACGCCGCTGCGCGGCCCCTGCGTCTCGAACTCCACGGCTTCCCGCCGCTCCATGGCCTCCTGCAG
This sequence comes from Azospirillum brasilense, assembly GCF_007827815.1. Lineage (GTDB taxonomy): Bacteria > Pseudomonadota > Alphaproteobacteria > Azospirillales > Azospirillaceae > Azospirillum > Azospirillum brasilense_C. The sequence continues at coordinate 656,795 of NZ_VITH01000001.1, read as the reverse complement.
GGTCCGTCCGGACTCCCCGCCCATCAGTTCCGCGAAGGCCTGCCGTCCGTTCCGGCCCACGGCCTTCCCGGACTCGGACAGCAGGGCGCGCGCCCGTTCGTTGACGAAGACCACCCGCCAGGACCGGTCGAGTTCGGCCACGGCGTCCGTCGTGCTCTCCAGAACCGAGGCTTTCTCGACCACCGTCTCCAGCATCCGCTCGCGCACGCGCAGGAACTGCCGCATGCCCCAGGCCGCCCCCAGGCAGGTGAGCAGGAGCGCCCCGCCGAACAGCGCCAGCGACAAGGCCATGGCGTCGCGGACCGGGCGCAACGCCGCATCGCGGTCGATCCCGATGGCGATCATCGATTCGCCGCTGCCGGTCTCCAGGGGGGCGGACACCACCATCCGCTCCACCCCGCCGGTCTCGAAGACGGCGACCGACCGGGTCCCGCGCGCCGCGCGCATGGCCTGGAGCATGGCGGTGGGCAGGGGTTGCCCGATGGCCTCGGGCGCCTCCGGCAGGCGCGCCACCGCATGGCCCTGGCGGTCGGCGATCACCATCTCCATGCCCGGCGGCAGGGGGCGGCGGCCCAGATTCTCCTCCAGCCAGCGGGCGTCGAGAAGCACCGTCACCACGCCGTCCGGCGTGCCGTCCGGCGACGGGTAGGCCAGCCGGAAGGGCAGGATGGGGCGCTGGTTGGGATAGCGCAGCCCATACTCGCCCATCGTCAGGGCGCCGCTGGCCAGCGCGTTCTGGAAGGTGCGGATGCCGCCGAGATCGACGCCCAGCGAGACCGGATCGGTCGCGCACCACACGCGGCCCGTCCGGTCGGCCACCTCCACCGACAGATAGGCGGGGTAGCGGGCGCGCAGCCGGTCCATGGCCTGCTGGCAGGACGGCGGCCCCGCCTGCGGCACGCCCGATTCGACGATCGTGGCGAGCACCTGCCGCGCCTCCGCGGCGATGCGCTGCTGCTCGGCGTCCAGCAGATCGAGGAGGCGCAGGGTGTCGTTGCGCACCTCGTTCTCCCGATCCTGCCGCAGGCTGTGCTGCGTCATGAACTGGAGCGCCGCAAGCGGCACCACGGCGGCCACGATCAAGAGAAACAGACGCAGATAATGGGGCATCGCCAAGGGAATCTGATGAAGGAGGTCGGCCATCCTTGCGCCCGAACGGGGCGAACCGCCGCAAGTGGCAACCGGAACAGGATCGTCGGTGGTGGATGTTCTCCAAACTCCACAGCGCGTTCATGCCACACGGGGGCACAGATGCAACGATTAACGGGCCGGATAACTCCATTTTGATTCCGCCTCGGCCCACCGCCCGGCGGCCATCGGATCACGCGGCCTCACCACCCGATGGACGAGGGCCGCCACAACCGTCGACGCAGTGGTCGTGACTGCGCTTGCCGCTTCTCCCAAAGCAACCGACTCTCGGCCCCGGACATGCGCGTCATGCGTGGCGGTCGCCGCGGACGTAACCCTCCCGAGCAAACCAGGGTCCCGTTCGCAACGAATCATTTTCATGGCGCCGCTCGCATTCCCGTAATATTTCTCAATTGTAATTGGAGCCCCTACCACCGTCTTTCCACGCGAGCCGACCATGCCATGGAGCCGCAATCCCTCTTACCAAGCCATCCTTTTGCTGCGCCGGCACAGCCGGGAGTGCCGCGGGTTGGAAACGCGCGAGTATCTGGTCGCGGTGGAGCGCCGGATGGTTCAACTCCTTGATTTGGAGCGGCGCGAGACGCGCGACGGCGCGGCAGCGCCGATCTGTCAGGCGGCGGAGTGACCTCGCCTTTCGTCATATTTCAGAACGGTAATGTCGTAAGGCGCTCCTGAAACACAACCGACACAGATCGGTGTTAAAGGCCAACGTGTCGTTCATTGACACGAGGCCACCGCGTTCATGGCTCTCCCGACCGAAATGGCCGGCACCGATTCTGCCGACGGCAGGGAGGGTTGCGACGTCGCCCTTTGCACCGTGCCCGCAGAGTCCATCCACAGCCGCATCCGCCGCGTTCATCAGCGGGCCACCGCCATGCTGAGCGAAGCTCTGACCGCCTTCAACCTGACGGCACCGCAATGGGCGGCGCTGGCGGCGCTGCACCAGCATGGGCCGATGTCGCAGATCGACCTTGGCCGCAGCATCGCGATGGACCCCGCCACCATGCAGGGGGTCGTGGTGCGGCTGATCGACCGCGGCTACCTCCTGCGCAGCCCCGACAGCCTGGACCGCCGCCGCAACCTCGTCCGGCTGGCCGACAGCGGACGCCGGGTGGTGGAGGCGGCCGGGCCGGCCATCGCCCAGGCGGAAGCCGAACTGACCCGGCGCCTGTCCGCGGACGACCGGACCCGGCTGGCCGAACTGCTGGCCCGCCTGTGCGCGTGAGCTCCGGCCGTTTCCCGGAGGTTATGTCGCAACGGTCTGTGGGGCCAATGGTCCGGGTTAGCCCGAGTTATGCACATTCGCCTGAACGGCGTCCTTGACTCTGCGAATGTTGCTTTTTTGTTTTTCCGGACCGGTTCGAAACCGTTGAAACCCGCAAAAGTCGGGCAATTCCGCCTTTTCAGCAGTGCCTGAAATTTGGGCAACTTGGTCAAGGTCGCGGATTCCCGGCCATGCTCACAGGTTGCTCCCGGATTCGCTCACAGAGTTACCCACAGCTTCTGGGGATATCCCGATATTGCGGATAGAGTTGCCCGCCGACGGCCCCCACCTCAACCGGTCACCCGCCACTGGCCGTCCGGATCGAGGCAGGCGGTTCCGACCAGCGTCGCGGGGCGTCCGCCGACGACGCCGGGCATCTGGAAATCGCGGCAAGGGCGCCCGCCGGGGCCGAGATAGGTGGGGGAGGTCCGGGTGGCCAAAGGCGCCGCCGGAACCGGCTGGGGGACCGGCCCATAGACCACGGGCGGCGGCACGTAGAGGGGGGGCGGGACATAGAGGGGCGGCGGAAAGCCAAAGGCCAGCGGCAGCGAGACGCTGAAGCCGAAGAAGTTCCCCCCATGCCAGCCGCCGGCCAGCGCCGGCGCCGGCATCATCAGAAGGGCGGGCAGGAGCAGGGCGCACAGCCGCGCCGGAGTCGGGAAGGGGATCATCGCGCACCTCCACCGCGGCGCGGGACGGGACGCCGCCATAAGCATAGATGGGAAATGAAAAAGGCGCCGTCGAGACGGCGCCTTTTCTACGTTCGGCAAAGCGTGCTCCTGTGCGGGGGCGTCACATCGCCGTGCGGACGGCCTCGGCCCCGTTGCGCGTGTCGGCGGCGCGGGCCGGGGTGGCCGTGGAGGAGGACTGGGCGGGCGCCGGGGCCGGAGTCGCCTGCGGGGCGGCGGCCGGGGTCGGGCGGACGGGCTTGGGCTCCACCCGGCGCGGGGCCGAGACGGTGCCCGCGGCGGCCGGGGCCTGGGTGGCCGAGGTTGGAGCGGACGGGCTGGAGGGCACGTCGTCGTAGATGCCCGGATGCACCCGCACGGTGCCGTCGCTCTCGACCGTGGAGGTCCAGTAGACGAAGCGGACCGGCACGGCGTTGGGCAGGGAGACCGTCTTGGTCTTGCCGCTGTCGAGCTGCCGCTCGATCGCCGCCGAGTCGAGCTTGGCGGGGCGCAGCAGCGTCTCCGCGACCATCCGCGCGTCGGCCAGCCGCACGCAGCCGGAGCTGGCGGCGCGCAGGTCGCGCTCGAACAGCCGCGGGTCGTTGGTGCCGTGCAGGAAGATGCCGTCGCCGTTGGTCAGGTTGAAGCGGAAGCGGCCGAGCGCGTTGTCGTCGCCGGGCTTCTGGACGATGCGGATGCGCTCCGGCGTCACCTGCCACCAGTTGATGCTCTCCGGCACCACCTCGACCCCGTCCAGATAGACGACGGCGTCCTTGATGCCGGTGTTGCCCTTCTTGCGCAGCACCGGCAGCTTGTCCTCGACCAGAACGGTCGGCGGCACGGTCCAGGTCGGGTTGATCGTCACGCTGGTGACGCGGTCCTGGAGCAGCGGGGTCTGGCGCGACGGCCGGCCGACCACGGCGCGCATGGTGAAGTTCAGCTTGCCGCGCTCGATGAAGGACACGGTCTGGCTGGGCAGGTTGACCAGGATCACCGTGTCCGGAACCGACGCCTGGAAGGCGCGCATCGACGCGGTGGCGCCGCGCATCAGCTTGGCGGCCTCCTTGGGCGTGCGGTCGAGCGCCTGGCGCGTGACCTCGCCGACCTTGCCGTCCTGCATCAGCCCTTCGGAGAGCTGGAAGGCGCGGACGGCGGTTTCGAGGTTGTCGTCGAAGGTCTCCGTCCACTGCTCCTGGTTCAGGAAGCCCAGCTCGATCAGCCGGGTGGACAGGCGGCCGACGCGGTCGGCGGCGCGCGCCCGCACCTGGATGGTCAGGGCCGGGGGCGGCGGCAGCACCTCCACCACCGTGCCGGGCGTCGCCGTTCCGCTCAGCGCGTTGCCGGGCGTCGCCGACGGATCGGCCTGCGGGATCGGCTCGGCGGGCGGGGTCACGACGACCGTCGGTGCGGTCCCGGCGGCGGGGGCGGTGCCCTCCGGCACGTCGGACGGGCGCACCGGGCCGGGAGCCACCACGTCGACCATGCCGCCGTCGCCCTTCTTCAGGACGGAGCCGTAACCGACGCGCGTCTGCTGCACGCGCGGCATGCCCTCCAGCTCGGCGGCGCGCTGGTCGATCCGCGCGATCCAGGTTCCCACGACATCCCGGCCCGTGGAGGTGCCCGAAGCGGTGGACGGCGCGGCCTGAGCGGGCAGGGCGAGCAGCCCGGCGAGGAGGCCCACGGCGATCCTCGCTCCGAGGGCGGGCCGGGCGCAGGTGCGAATGGTCGTCAGCATAATCGAAGCATCCCACGCGGCGATGAACAGACGGCTAACAAAAGGCTCTGTCCGGACGTGAGGTCGCATGGACGACACGCGGGAACCAGCGCCCTTTCGGCATAAGACATCTGACGTCCGCGGCGGCGCGGCACAAGTGACATCGCGTCGGATGATGCTTCTGTGCCACAATGTGCACAGCAGAGTTGCCGCTGCGACACAGGCAACCGCGGAGCCGTGGGCGATCGATGGGTACCAGCTGATTGGTAAACGGCACCGCTCACGCCGGAACCGCAAAATCACACAAGGCGCCAGAGATTCGACACATTTTTTGTTAACCGCTTTCAGGGTACAGGAGGCGACCATCTCTCCATCCGGTCGCCATCATGCCGCGTTCGCCGTACGGTTTCGTTCTGCCGCTGCTTCTGTCCCTGGCCGTCGCCACGCCCGTCGCCGTCAATCCCGTGGACGCCCTCGCCAAGGCGGCCCAGGAGACGGTGCACAAGCAGGCGCCCAAGCCCACCGCCAAGACGGCCGCCAAGGCTGCGCCCCAGAAGGCTGCGGCCTCCAAGACCGCGGCGAAACCCGCCGCCGTCCGGACCGCGCACAAGGTCGCCACTCATAAGGCGGCCACTCACAAGGCCTCTTTGCGCAAGGCCGCCGTCCACCGCACCGGCAAGGCGCGCCGCGCGGGCCGGGTCGCCGCCGGAGCCGCCGCCGGCACCGTGGCGGGGGCCGCCGTCTTCCGTCCAGTCCACGCCTATGTGCTGATGGACGCGCAGTCGGGCCGGGTCCTCGATTCGGAGAACGCCGATACGCTGACCTATCCGGCGTCGCTGACCAAGATGATGACCCTGCTCCTGACCTTCGAGGCGCTGGAGCGGGGCACGCTGCGGCTGGACCAGGAACTGCCGGTGTCGCGCCACGCCACCAACCAGAAGCCGTCGCGCCTGAACCTCGCCGTCGGTTCGACCATCCGGGTGGAGGACGCGATCCTCGCCCTGACCGTGAAGTCGGCCAACGACGTCGCCGTCGTGCTCGCCGAAGCGATGGGCGGCAGCGAGGAGCAGTTCGCCGAGATGATGACGGCGAAGGCGCAGGCGCTGGGCATGGCCAGCACCACCTTCCGCAACGCCTCCGGCCTGCCGCACAAGGAGCAGCGCACCACAGCCCGCGACATGGCCCGCCTGTCGCGCGCCATCGTGTCCCGCCCGGCGCGGGAATACGCCTACTTCTCGCGCACGCGCTTCGACTGGAACGGCACGGTGGTGCCCGGCCACAACCGGCTGCTCGGCCGCGTCGAAGGCTACGACGGCATCAAGACGGGCTTCATCAACCTCAGCGGCTTCAACCTCGCCGGCAGCGCCAGCCGCAACGGCCAGCGTCTGGTCGCCGTCGTGCTGGGCGGCACGACCGCCGCCTCCCGCGACCGCGAGGTCGCCGAATTGCTGGAGCAGGGCTTCGGCGCCGCGCCGCCCAAGCAGACGGTGGCCGTCACCGACGTGAAGGCCGTCCGCTAAGCGATCCCCCTTACGGCTCCGCCGGCCGCTTGCGGTCGGCGTGGCCCAGGGGCTTGTCGGGGGCGATGTGATCGCGCACCCGCTGCTTCAGTTCGGTGATGTCGGGGAAGCGGCCCTCCGCCTTGCGCGACCAGACCACAGCCTCGCCGTGCCGCACCTCGAAGATGCCCCCGGTGCCGGGCATCAGGGTGACGCCGCCCAACTCGTCCTCGAAGGTGGTCAGAAGCTCCTGCGCCATCCAGGCGGCGCGCAGCATCCAGCGGCACTGGCGGCAATATTCGATTTGAAGGATGGGCCGGTCGGGGGCTTCGCTGGTCACGGTCCGCGCTCCTTTCGCTATGGCGGTTGTTCTGAGGGTGCTGCCGAACGGCTTGTCTACCAAGCCCTTCGCGCGATTCTGTTGGAAAAGGGGCGTAGCGGCCTCCCCACAGAGCGGTATCGCCAAAGACGCTTTGCTTCATGCCCCCTTCCGGCGCTTTCCTGAAGCTGGAGCAACGGGGTGGAGCATGCCGGTACACACAGCCAAGCGTCTGTGGAGCGAGGAAGCGGGCTGCGGATTCTGCATGCGGTCGGAAACCGGTTCCCTGTGGTGCCGGGGCCTGTGCCGTGACATCTCCCTGGCCGAACTTGTCCACCGCGTTCACGCGGTCCGCGACAACGCCATGCGGCTGGAGGTCTCCACCCTGCTGGTGACGCGGCCGGCGCCCCTGCACGCCGTGCCCGACGACAAGAACGCCCCCGCCGCCCGCGCCGCCCAGCTCCGCGGTGCGGCGGTGGACAGCATGGTCCGCAGCCTGTACCGCCTGCGCAAGAGCGCCACCGCGGTGGCGCGCTCCGCCGACCGGCTGGAGGCCACCCGCAACGCGCTGGGCCTCGGCAAGGACGAAACCGCGTCCGCCGCCCCCCCTTCCGCGGGCCGTCCCCTTTCCCTGTGCCGTCCCAATCGGGTATGACGCTGCAAGACCGTCCGGAACGGCCGCCGTCACGCGGCTGTCATGGTTCTGGCGTAAACAAGGGCCTTCGTTCGCATACCGGGGCACTCCAGTGAGGCTCCGGACCGGCGGAGACGACCAGAGAGGGAAACGGGAGACATGAAGGCCAAGCGCACACACCTTGCCGCGGCGTTCGCGGCCATCGGGACGACCATCGCCGCCGCCGCCGGCGCGTTTCTGCTGGCCTTGCCCGCCCAGGCTGCCGCCCAGACCACCGCCGACAAGCTGGCCGGCAAGCTGGTCCTCTACACCTCGCAGCTCGAAGCCGACGCGAAGCAGACGGTGGACGCCTTCAAGGCCAAGAACCCCGGCGTCGAGGTCGAGTGGGTCCGCAGCGGCACGACGGAGCTGATGAACAAGCTCCGCGCCGAGATCGCCGCCGGCAGCCCGCAGGCCGACCTGCTGCTGATCGCCGACGCGGTGACCATGGAGTCGCTGAAGGCGGAGAAGCGCCTGCTGGCCTACACGGACGCGCCGGTCCAGGGCTACCGCCCCGGCACCCACGATCCGGACGGCACCTGGTTCGCCACCAAGCTGATCACCACCGGCATCGCCTACAACACGGCGGCGCCGATGAAGCCCTCCTCCTGGCTTGACCTGCTGAAGCCGGAAGCCAAGGGCACCACCGTGATGCCCAGCCCCCTCTATTCCGGCGCCGCGGCCATCCACATGGCCGCCGTGAAGGAGCAGCCGGATCTCGGCATGGCCTTCTACGAGAAGCTCCAGGCCAACGGCACCACCGCGGCCAAGGGCAACGGCGGCATCCTGAAGTCGGTGGCCAGCGGCGAGAAGCTGTACGGCGTCATCGTCGATTACCTGCCGATCCGCGAGCAGGCCAAGGGCGCCCCGGTCGCCTTCGTCTTCCCCAAGGAGGGCGTCAGCGCGGTGACCGAGCCGGTGGCCATCCTGAACACCAGCAAGAATCCCGACGCCGCCAAGGCCTTCATCGCCTTCCTGCTGAGCAAGGAGGGCCAGGAGCTGGCCTCCCGTCAGGGCTTCCTGCCGGCGCTGCCGGGGGTGGCGCCGCCGGCCGGCTTCCCGGACACCTCCTTCATCTCGCTGATGCCCTATGACCCGGCCAAGGCCCTGAAGGACGACGAGGCCAACAAGAAGGACTTCGCCGACCTGTTCGGCGGCTAAGGATGAGTTTGGCAACACTCAACGACCGGCGGCCTTTCCACGCCGCCGGTCGTTTTTCCGTTTCCGGGGCGCCGCTGCTGTTCGCGCTGGCCGGGCTGATCGTCCTGCTGCCGATCCTGCGGCTGGTGTGGGAGGTCGCCGGGCCGATGGCCGGGGGCGACCTGACGGCGCTGACCCGCGTGCTGACCTCCAAGATGACGTGGCGCGCCACCGGGAACAGCGTCGCCATCGCGGCGGGGGCGACGGTCGTGGCGGCGGCGCTCGGCGTGCCCTTCGCGCTGCTCTGCGGGTTGACCGACCTGCGCGGCAAGACGGCGCTGGCCTTCTGCTTGATCCTGCCGCTGATGATTCCGGCGCAGATCGTCGCCCTGTCGTGGATTCACCTTGCCGGTTCGGGCAGCCCGCTGCTGAAGCCGCTGGGCCTCGCCCCGGCGCCGGGCACGCCGAACCCGGTCTATTCCTCCGCCGGGATGATCCTGGTGATGGGGATCGAGCACGCGCCGCTGGTCTTCCTGGCGCTGCGCGCCGCCCTGCGCGCCGTGCCGCGCGATCTGGTGGAGGCGGCGCAGGCGGCGGGCGCCCGGCGCGGGCGGGTGCTGCGCACCATCGTCCTGCCGCTCAGCCTGCCGGGGCTGGCCGCCGGGCTGGCCTTGTCCTTCGTCGCGGCGCTGGGCAATTTCGGGGTTCCGGCGCTGCTCGGCATCCCGGCGGGGATTCCGGTGCTGCCGACGCTGATCTACCGGCGGCTGGCCGGGTTCGGCCCGTCCGTCCTGCCGGAGGTTGCGGTTCTGGCCGTGCTGATCGGCGCCATCGCCTGCGTCGGCATCGCCGCGCAGATGGCGCTCCAGGCGCGGGTGGACGCGCGGGTGATCGGCGGCTCGGCGCCCGCGGCGGTGCTGCGGCTGGGCCGGGCGCGGCGCCCCTTGGAGATCCTCTGCTGGACCGTGGTCGCGTTGATCCTGGCAGCACCGCTGGCGGCGCTGGCCTCGACCAGCCTGATCCGCGTCTATGGCCTGCCGCTGGGACCGGAGACGGCGACGCTGGCGCATTACGCGACGGTTCTGGGGCTCGATCAGGTGGGACGGGCCTTCACCAATTCCTTCGTGCTGTCGGGGGCGGCGGCGCTGCTGCTGGTCCTGCTGGCGATCCCGCTGGCCCACGCGATGGCCGGGCCGGGAAAAGGCGGGCGGCTGGTCCGCGCCGTCGGCGTGCTGATCGAGCTGCCGCACGCGGTGCCCGGCGTTGTGCTGGCGATCGGCTGCATCCTGGTCTTCCTGAAGCCGTTGCCGCTGCTGGGCGTCGGCCTCTACGGCACGCTGGGGATCATCCTGGCGGCCTATCTGGCGCGATTCCTGTCGCTGGCCCTGCGCCCGGCCCAGGCCGCCTGCGCCGCGCTGGACCCGGCGATGGAGGAGGCGGCGCGCGCCTGCGGCGCCGGGCCGCTGCGCCGCCTGCGCACCATCGTGGCGCCGCTGGTGGCGCCGGCGGCGGCGGCGGGCGGGGTGCTGGTGTTCCTGACCGCCTTCAACGAGCTGACCGTGTCGATCCTGCTGTGGTCGCAGGGGCGGGAGACGCTGGGCGTCGTCGTCTACGCGCTGGAGGAGGGCGGCAGCCCGACGCTCGCCGCCGCGCTCAGCGTGGTGACCATCGCGGTGGTCGTGGCGGTGCTGCTGGCGGTCGGCTGGCTGGGGCGGAGGTTGCCGGCGGGGATCATTCCCTGGCGGGGATGAGGGGCTGAACGGGGCCCCCACCCTCACCTCACAGCCCCTCCGGCACCACCCAGCCGTCGCGCACCGCGAGGCGCAGCGCCTCGCCCGGCGCGACCTGCGCGTCGCCGGACACCCGCAGCAGCAGGCGCACGCCCGGTGCTGCCTGCGGTTCGGCCTCCACCAGCACGAAGCCGCCCTTGTAGGCGGCGCGCACCACGGTCGCGGCGATGGGACCGTCCGCCGCCGGCTCCAGATCCTCGGGCCGCAGGCAGACCAGCGCCGGCCCCTCCGGTTGGCCGGCACGGCAGCGGACCAGCGCGTCCGCCCCGAACAGGCGCACCCGCGCGCGGCCGTCGGCGACCGGACCCGTCACCACGCCGTCCACCACCGCGCCCTGGCCGACGAAGCCGGCGACCATGCGTGTCGCCGGTTCGCGGTAGAGCGTGCGGGGCGCCGCCACCTGGGCCAGCCGCCCGCGGTCGAGCACAGCGATGCGCGTCGCCAGCGCCATCGCCTCCGCCTGATCGTGGGTGACGTAGACCATGGTGGCGCCGGTCTTGGCGTGGAAGTCGGCGAACTCCTCCTCCATCGCCGCGCGCAGATGCACGTCGAGGTTGGCGAGCGGTTCGTCCAGCAGCACCAGCTCCGGGCTCATCACGAGGCAGCGGGCCAGCGCCACGCGCTGCCGCTGGCCGCCCGACAGCTCGGCGGGGTGGCGGGCGTCGAAGCCCGACAGCCCCACCGTGTCGAGCGCGGCGCGCACCCGCGTCTCGCGCTCCGCGCGGGGAACGCGGGCGGTCTCCAGCGGGTAGGCGACGTTGCCGGCCACCGTCATGTGCGGCCACAGCGCGTAGGACTGGAAGACGAGGCCGATCCGCCGCTCCTCCGGCGGGACGTGGGTGCCGGGGCCGGACAGGGTTCGGCCACCGACCGTGATGCGCCCGCCGTCCAGCCGCTCGAACCCGGCGACCATGCGCAGCAGCGTGCTTTTCCCGCAGCCCGACGGGCCGAGCAGGGCGAGGAACTCCCCCGCCGCCACGTCGATGGTCACGCCGTCCACCGCGGGAGCGGGTGTCCCGGCATAGTGGCGGGAAGCGTCGTCGATCAGCAGGGCGGGAGTCTGAGTGGTCATGGCACCGGAAGTCGCGCTATTCAGGAAGGCGGCGAGGGATAGGCACAGTGCGGAACGGGGGCGTGATGTCAAGTGACGCTGCTATGACGGGGCGTGGACAGAAGGTCCGGCTGCGCGCCTTGTCGGGCCTGGGGAACAAGGGGCCGGCCTGCTTCCTGGCGATGATCGGCGGGGCGCGGTTGCTGCTCGACCTCGGCGAGGGGCCGGACGCCGGGCGCTTGCCGCCGCTGAGCGGGGCGGGGCGGGTGGACGCCATCCTGGTCACCCACACCCACGGCGACCACGCCGGTGCGCTGGGCCTGCGCCACCGGGTCGGCAGCCCGCCGGTCTACGCCACACCGCTGGCCGCCCGCCTCCTGCCGCCGACCGTCGCGGCCCTGCCGCTGCCGGTGCGCGGAACGGTGGAGATTCAGGGCGTGCCGGTGACCACCGGGCGGTCCGGCCACGCGCCGGGCGGGGTGTGGATTCACCTGGGCACGGAGGACGGCGGGATTCTCTACATGGGCGACCATTCCGACGAGTCGGCCTTGTTCCCCTTCGACCCGCCGCCGCCGGCGCGACGGGTGATCCTCGACGCCTCCTACGGGCTGGACGACACCCCGCAGGCGGAGCGGCTGGCCGCGCTGGAGCCCTTCCTTCACGCGGGCGGCGCGCTGTTCCCGGTGGCGGCGGACGGGCGCGGGCCGGAGATGGCCCTGTGGGCGCTGGAGCATGGCGTCGTCCCGGCCATCGACGACGCCCACCGTGCCGCCATCGCCCATCTTCTGGCGGAGGCCGACACCGCCCTGCGGCCCGGCGCGGAGGAACGTCTGCGCCGGCTGCTCGACCGCGCCAAGGAACCGGGCGATCCGCGCGACGTGACCTTCGCCGCCGGCCCCAACGCCACCAGCGGCACCGCCGCCGAGTTGGTGGAGCGCTGGGCCGGGTTGGAAGCACCGGACATCGTCTTCACCGGCTACCTTGCCGAGGGCACCCCGTCGCGGACCCTGGTCGACGCGGGCCGTGCCCGCTACCGGCGCTGGAACGTCCACCCGACGCTGCGCCAGCTGACGGCGCTTGTGGCCGCCACGGGGGCGGAGCGGGTGCTGCCCGCCTTCGGCGACATCCGGCACCGGGAGGGCTGGCGGGCCGCCTTCGCCCCGGCCACCCTGGAGGGGCTGGACGACCCGGAGGTCTGACGCGCGAGAGGATCGCCGCGGACATCCTGTTGGCATGGCTTGTCCCTTTGCCGACGGATGTCCATGGGCACGTTCGAGTTGCTGTCCATCCTCCTGACCCTGGCGGCGCTGTTCAGCTTCGCCAGCCGCGGCTTGCTCGGCCTGCCGGCGACGGCGGGGGTGTTCCTGCTGGCCTTCGGCTTTGCCTTCGCGACGGCGGTGGTCGGGACGCTGGTGCCGGCCATCGACATCCGCGTCTGGGAGGAGCGTCTGGTGACCAGCGCCCACCTGCCCGAAGCGCTGCTGGAAGGGGTGCTGGCCTTCCTGCTGTTCGCCGGGGCGGTGGAACAGGACAGCGGCACGCTGTGGCGGCGGCGCTGGGCGGTGGCGCTGCTGGCGACGCTGGGTGTCGTGATCTCGACCGCCGTCATGGGCACCGGGATGTGGCTGGTCTTCGACGCCATGGACCAGCCGGTGCCGCTGATCTGGTGTCTGGTGCTGGGGGCGGCGCTGGCGCCGACCGACCCGGTGGCGGTGCTGGCGGTGCTGCGCAAGGCGCCGCTGCCGGAAGGGCTGCGCACCGCCATCGCGGGGGAGAGCCTGTTCAACGACGGCATGGGGGTGGTGCTGTTCGCCCTGCTGCTCGGGCTGGCCACCGGGACCGACACCGATGTGACGGTGCTGGGTGTCGCCTGGGACATCGTGAAGGAGGCAGGCGGCGGCGTCCTGCTCGGGCTGGCGACCGGCTCGATCGCCTTCTGGGCGAAGAGCCGGGCGGATGATCCGGCGGTGGAACTGTCGATCTCGCTCGCCCTGGCGGCGGCGACCTACAGCCTCGCCCAGCGGCTCGGCCTGTCCGGCCCGATCGCGGTCGTGGTGGCGGGGCTGCTGATCGGCAACACCGCCAAGCACCACGTCTCGTCGGAGCGGACCGGCTTCATCATGAAGGCCTTCTGGTCGATGGTGGACGCCATCCTGAACGCCATCCTGTTCATGCTGGTCGGGTTGGAGGCTGCCGTGGTGCTGTCCTGGCAGGCGCCGGTGATGGCCGCGGCGTTCGTGGCGCCGCTGCTGGCGCTGGTGGCCCGGCTGGCGAGCGTTCTGCCCGTGGTCGCCGTCCATCTGCGCAGTGAGCGCAAGGCGGCGGTCACCGCGGTCCTGACCTGGGGCGGGGTGCGCGGCGGCATCGCCGTGGCGCTGGTGCTGTCGCTGCCCGACAACCCGCACCGCGACCTGCTGCTGGTCGCCTGCTACGCCGTCGTCGCCTTCACCATCATCGTGCAGAGCCTGACGCTCGGCCGGCTGGCCCGTCGCCTGTTCCCCGAGGGCTGACGGGCCATCCCGCGCAGGACAGGGATGCGCAGAACGGCCTTTCCTGTGGAAAGCATCCTATTATCTACTGAAATCAATCAGGCAATCGCCTTTATCAACGCATCATTTTTGTTGTTTTGGAGTGTCGGGATGACGGACACGACTCTGGGCCGGGCGGCGGGTTCGGCCACGCTTCTGCCGGGCATCGACTGGCGGGTGGTCGCCGTGGCGCTGCTCGCCCTGGTGGGCGGCGGCCTGTGGATCGGCGACGCCGTGTCGGGGCGGCAGGCGGCGCTCTATCTGGTGGGCGGCGCCATGGGCCTCGTGCTCTACCACGCGCTGTTCGGCTTCACCTCCGCCTTCCGCGTCTTTATCGCCGACCGGCGCGGGGCGGGGCTGCGGGCGCAGATGGTCATGCTGGCCGTGGCCTGCGCGCTGTTCTTCCCGGTGCTGGCGGCGGGGACGCTGTTCGGCACGCCGGTGAAGGGGCTGGTGTCGCCGGTCGGCCTGTCGGTGGTGGCCGGGGCCTTCCTGTTCGGCATCGGCATGCAGCTCGGCGGCGGCTGCGCCTCGGGCACGCTGTTCACGGTGGGCGGCGGCAGTACGCGCATGGTCGTGACGCTGGCCTTCTTCATCGTCGGCTCGGTGCTGGGCGCCTATCACCTGCCCTGGTGGCAGGCGCAATGGACCGCCGCCCCGGTGTCGGTGGTCGCGGCCTGGGGCTGGCCGGTGGCGCTGGCGGTCAACCTGGCCATTTTTGCCGCGGTCTATGCCGGCACCCTCGCGCTGGAGAAGCGGCGCCACGGCCGCCTGATCGAGGGCGCTCCGGCCAGGACCGAAGGGCTGCGGCGCTTTCTGCGCGGCCCCTGGCCGCTGGTCTGGGGCGCGGTCGCCCTGGCCGTGCTGAACTTCGCGACGCTGGCGCTGGCTGGGCGCCCGTGGGGCATCACCTCGGCCTTCGCCCTGTGGGGCAGCAAGGGGCTGGCCGCGCTGGGCGTGGACGTCGCTTCCTGGCCCTTCTGGCAGGCGCCGGCCCAAGCCAGGGCGTTGCAGGACAGCGTGCTGGCCGACGTCACCTCGGTGATGGATTTCGGCATCATCCTGGGCGCGCTGCTCGCCGCCGGTCTGGCCGGCAAGTTCGCCCCGGTGTGGAAGCTGCCGCTGCGGTCGCTGGTGGCGGCGGTGGTCGGCGGGCTGCTGCTCGGCTACGGCTCGCGCCTCGCCTATGGCTGCAACATCGGCGCCTATTTCAGCGGGATCGCGTCGGGCAGCCTGCACGGCTGGGTGTGGATCGTGGCGGCGCTGGCCGGGAATTATCTGGGCACCGCCCTGCGCCCGTTCTTCGGCCTGGAGGTCGAGCGCACGCCGCGTCCGACCGCCTGCTGAACGACATCAAGGGCGCCCGTGACGTGTCAAGGCGGCGAACCGGTGGGCACTCCGGTTCGCCGCATGCCGATCGGGACGACGTTATGAGCCGTACGGAATCGACACGATGTCCGACGCCGACAGCGTCCTGACGTTCAGCGTCGCGATCGCGATTGCCGCACCGGAACCGGTACCATCGGCGTCAAAGGACAGAACGCCGGTCGTGGTGTTGAAGATGAATCGGTCGTTGGCGTCGACCGGGGCATCCAGCGCAAACAGATCGGCATTCAGCGTCCCATCAGGAAGATTGCCGTACGACCAGCCGTAGATTTCGATGCGATCCACTCCGCTCTCGAAATCCTGGATGGTGTCACTCCCCTTGTCATACCGAAGGAATCGGAAGGCATCCGCGCCGGCGCCACCGATCAAAAGGTCGTTGCCGTTCCCTCCAATGAGGGTATCGTCGCCCTTCCCCCCGGAAAGCGTGTCGTTGCCTTCCCATCCGTCCAGCCGGTTGGCCGCCGTGTTGCCGATCAGGGTGTCGCCGCTGTAGGAACCCTGAACATTCTCGATGCCGCTGAATCGGTCGCCTTCGGCAGCGCCTCCGCTTCCGATCCCGGTGGTCAGATTCACGGTGACGGCCGCTCCGGAGCGGCTGAAATAGGCCATATCGATCCCGTCTCCGCCGACGATCAGATCGGCCCCGACGCCTCCTTCGAAGGAATCATTTCCTGCTCCGCCGCGCAGAGTATCATTGGCGCTGCCTCCGACCAGCCAATCGTTTCCGGCCCCTGCATTGATCTCGACGGAGACCGTACGGTAATCACCGTAGAAATAATCGTCTCCGTCACCACCGTAGACCCGTTCGACGTTCCAAACATCCAGGTCGATGTAGACGGGATTGCTTCCTTGCACGACAAGGGTGTCGTATCCATCGCCACCATCGCCCCAATCACTGTAACCGTCGATGTACAGGCGGTCGTTCCCATCGCCTCCCAACAGTGTGTCGAAGCCCGGGCCTCCGACGAGCGTGTCGTCACCGGCGCCCCCCTGAAGCAGATCGTCGCCGTCTCCTCCACGCAACGTGTCATTGAAATCACCGCCGGTGATGGTGTCGTTCCCGCCGCGCCCATCAATAAGGACGCCTTCGGTCGCGCCGATGGCGGTCAGCACATCGTCGCCCGCGCTGCCGTAGGCGCGCTCGATTTCCGTGGCGGCGAGATCCAGTGTGATGCCGACCGCTCCTTGCACAACGACGGTGTCGATGCCGGCCCCCCCACTGATGAGCAGATCATCCGCATCGATGTACAGGCGGTCGTCTCCATCGCCACCACGCAGGGTGTCCGCCCCTTTCCCACCGATCAGCGTGTCGTTCCCTTCCAAGCCAGAAAGGTCGTCGTCGTTCCGTGTGCCCCGCAATTCATCCGCATCCGGGGTCCCGACAATTACCGGCATCGTCATCTCCTGATCGATCTTGTTTTTGCAACCAGCCGTAAGGCAACTTGAAAATAGAGATCGGACAGGGGTGACTGATGTGACGGTCGTCACTCCTATTGAGGGTTTCTTGTGGGATATTTTGTCGCATAAAGTGTTTTTTTGGAAATGACTTTCCAAAGAGATCGACGACCGAGCTCCTCGGTGATCAACGGTACTCCGGCCGCCGGGCCAGCCCTTCCTTCAAATGCTGAATCAGAAGCCGCACCTTGGGCGACAGGTGGCGCTGCGGCGGGTAGACCGCCCAGACGGCGGTGTTGGGCGGGCGATGGGCCTCCAGAAGGGCGACCAGCCGGCCCGCCGTCAGATGCTCGACCACATAGTAATCGGGCAACTGGCACAGCCCGAAGCCGCGCAGCGCCGCGTCCAGCACCGCCGTGCCGCTGTTGCAGCGCCAGCGCCCCTGCGGTCGGAACAGCCATTCCGGGCCGTTTCCTTCCAGGCCGCCATCCTCCAGCGATCCCGCGTCGAAGGTCCAGCCATCCGCGGTGCCGGTCAGGCAGTCGTGCTCGGCGAGGTCGGCCAGCCGGCGCGGCGTCCCGCGCCGCTCCAGATAGGAGGGGGCGGCGCACAGATGCATGACCCGCGGCGCGATCCGCGTGGCGACGAGGCTGGAATCCATCAGCCGGCCCAGCCGCACCGCCAAATCCACCCCCTCATGCACCAGATCCAGCCGGCGGTTGGTCAGCTCGATCTCGACGCGGAGCTGGGGGTGGAGCTCCAGGAAATCGTTGACCAGCGGGACGACGAACCGCTCGCCGTAGGCCACCGCGCAGGTCAGCCGCAGCAGGCCCTTGGGCTCCGCCTGAAGGTCGCTGACGGCGAGCAGCGCCTCGTCCCGCTCCTCGATCAGGCGGCGGCAGTGAGCGAGCAGGGAGCGGCCGGCCTCGGTCAGAGTCACGCTGCGGGTGGTGCGGTAGAACAGGCGGGCCTGCAGCCGGTCCTCCAGCCGCGCCACCTGCCGGCTGACCTGCGAGGAGGAGATGCGCAGCCGTTCCGCCGCGCGGGAGAAGCCGCCGCACTCGGCGACCGCCACGAACTCGTCGATGCCATCCCAGCGGCTCACCCGTCAAACCCCCAATTCCGCGCCGATTATCCCCATACGGCAACAATCCTCTCCAACATTGCAGCGTTGTCAACGCGCGCGGAATGCTAACGTCGATCATCAAAGAAACGCGAACGCATGGAGACGGTGGGATGGTGAAGTCACGCGCGGCGGTGGCCTGGGAGGCGAAGCGCCCCCTGGAGATCGAAGAGGTCGAGGTCGCGGCGCCCAGGCAGGGCGAGGTTCTGGTGCGCATCGTCGCCACCGGCGTCTGCCACACCGACGCCTACACCCTGTCCGGCATGGATTCGGAAGGCGTGTTCCCGGCGATCCTGGGCCATGAGGGCGCCGGCATCGTCGAGGAGGTCGGGCCGGGCGTCACCTCCGTCCAGGTCGGCGACCATGTGATCCCGCTCTACACGCCGGAATGCGGCAAGTGCAAATTCTGCCTGTCGGGCAAGACCAACCTCTGCCAGGCGATCCGCGCCACCCAGGGCAAGGGTCTGATGCCGGACGGCACCAGCCGCTTCACGGCGAAGGGCCAGCCGGTGTTCCACTACATGGGCACCTCCACCTTCTCCGAATACACGGTGCTGCCGGAGATCGCGGTCGCCAAGATCAACAAGGCGGCCCCGCTGGAGAAGGTCTGCCTGCTCGGCTGCGGCGTGACCACCGGCATGGGTGCCGTGCGCAACACGGCGAAGGTCGAGCCGGGCTCGACGGTCGCCATTTTCGGCCTGGGCGGCATCGGCTTGTCGGCGATCATCGGCGCCGTCATGGCGAAGGCGTCGCGCATCATCGGCATCGACATCAACCCCGACAAGTTCGAGATCGCCAAGCAGCTCGGCGCCACCGACGTGGTGAACCCGAAGGACTACGACCGCCCGATCCAGGAGGTTCTGGTCGAGATGACCGACGGCGGCGTTGATTACAGCTTCGAGTGCATCGGCAACGTCAAGGTGATGCGCGCGGCGCTGGAATGCTGCCACAAGGGCTGGGGCGAGTCGGTGATCATCGGCGTCGCCGGGGCCGGGGAGGAAATCAGCACCCGCCCGTTCCAGCTGGTCACCGGGCGCGTCTGGCGCGGCTCCGCCTTCGGCGGCGTGCGCGGCCGCTCGGAGCTGCCGGATTACGTGGAGCGCTACCTGAAGGGCGAGTTCGAGCTGGACACCTTCATCACCCACACCATGGGGCTGGAGGACATCAACAAGGCCTTCGACCTGATGCATGAGGGCAAGAGCATCCGTTCCGTCATCCTCTACAACCCGTGAGGACCGGATGGAGTCGCAACTGACCCAGATCGCGGCGAACCGCTGCTTCGGCGGCTGGCACAAGCGCTTCCGGCACCGCTCCGCGGTGTTGGACTGCGACATGGTGTTCGCCGTCTATCTGCCGCCGCAGGCCGAATCGGGCGCCAAATCGGGCAAGGTGCCGGTGTTCTACTGGCTGTCCGGCCTGACCTGCACCGATGAGAACTTCATGCAGAAGGCCGGCGCCATGCGGATGGCGGCGGAACTCGGCATCGCCATCGTCGCGCCGGACACCAGCCCGCGCGGCCCCGACGTGCCCGGCGACCCGGACGGCGCCTGGGACTTCGGGCTGGGCGCCGGCTTCTACGTCAACGCGACGCGGGAGCCGTGGGCGAAGCATTACCGCATGCACGACTATGTGGTGCGGGAACTGCCGGCGCTGGTCGAGGCGGAACTGCCGGTGACCGACCGGCGCTCCATCTCCGGCCATTCCATGGGCGGGCACGGCGCGCTGGTCTGTGCGCTGCGCAACCCCGGCCGCTACCGCGCCGTGTCGGCCTTCGCGCCGATCGGCAACCCGGCCAGCGTGCCCTGGGGCGAGAAGGCGTTCGAGCGCTTCTTCGGCACCGACTACGCCGCGTGGCTGGAGTGGGACAGCTGCGCCCTGCTGGGCCGCGCCACCGAGAGGCTGCCGATCCTGGTGGACCAGGGCGACGCCGACAGCTTCCTGGAGAAGCAGCTGAAGCCGGAAAACCTGCAGCGGGCGGCGGAGGCGGCGGGCCACCCGCTCACCCTGCGGATGCAGCCGGGCTACGACCACAGCTACTTCTTCATCGCCAGCTTCATCGACGACCACCTGCGCCACCACGCGGCGGCGCTGCTGGCGGACTGACGCGTTTCGTCCGCACATGCGGTCCGGAATGGGCCGTATGTGCGGACGGGACACCCATTCGTGTCGACAAGCCTCCTACCCAAAGGCATGATTTCGTTACGACGCGAAATAATTGGGAGGTTGTCGTGAAGTTCATGTCCAAGACCCGCCGTCTGGCGTTCGCCGCCATGGCGGGCGCGGTCGCCATCGGCGCCACCGTCGCCGTGGCGCAGACCCCGGCTTTCTTCCGCATCGGCACGGGCGGCACCGCCGGCACCTACTATCCGGTGGGCGGTCTGATCGCCAACGTCATCTCCGGCACCAACGGCGGCGTGCCCGGTCTGGTGGCCACCGCCGTG
Organism: Azospirillum brasilense; assembly: GCF_007827815.1. Taxonomy (GTDB): domain Bacteria; phylum Pseudomonadota; class Alphaproteobacteria; order Azospirillales; family Azospirillaceae; genus Azospirillum; species Azospirillum brasilense_C. Next base: position 636,655 of record NZ_VITH01000001.1, on the reverse strand, counting down.
GCCTCCAACGGCTCCGTCGCCAACATCAACGCGATCAACGGCGGCTCGTCCGAGTCGGGCTTCTCGCAGTCGGACGTCGCCTATTGGGCCCACACCGGCACCGGCCTGTTTGAGGGCAAGGGCAAGGTGGAGGACCTGCGCGTCATCGCCACGCTCTACCCGGAAACCATCCATCTGGTCGCCCGCAAGGACGCCAACATCAAGTCGGTCGCCGACCTGAAGGGCAAGCGGGTGTCGCTGGACGAGCCGGGCTCGGGCACGCTGGTCGACGCGCGCATCGTGCTCGGCGCCTTCGGCCTGACCGAGAAGGACGTGAAGGCGGAGTATCTGAAGCCGGGTCCGGCGGGTGACCGCCTGCGCGACGGCGCGCTGGACGCGTATTTCTTCGTCGGCGGCTACCCGACCGGCGCCATCTCCGAACTGGCGACCTCGTCGGGCATCTCGCTGGTGCCGATCACCGGTCCGGAAGTCGACAAGATGCTGGGCCAGTACCAGTTCTTCGCCAAGGACACCGTTCCGGCCAGCACCTACAAGGACGTTCCGGAGACGGCGACCATCTCGGTCAACGCCCAGTGGCTGACCAGCGCCAAGCAGCCGGACGATCTCGTCTACAACATCGTCAAGACGCTCTACAACGAGAAGAGCCGCGCCGCGCTCGACGCCGGCCACGCCAAGGGCAAGCTCGTCACGTTGAAGAACGCCACCTCGGGCCTCGGCATCCCGCTGCATCCGGGCGCGGAGAAGTTCTACAAGGAACAGGGCGTCCTGAAGTAAGGCGCACCTTCCTTGCTTTTTCTCATGCCGCATCCGACCAGTAAAACCCTCTCCCCTCCGCTCACGCGCAAACGTAGTTTGCGCTGACGCGACAGGCGGACCTTCGGTCCGCCGAAAGCGGGGAGAGGGTGGCCCGAAGGGCCGGTGAGGGGGATGCGCTTTTGCCGAACTTTCCCACACGCGCAACCCCCTCACCCTGCCCCTCTCCCCAGAGGGGAGAGGGGAATGGAGCATCCATGACCGATACCCATCGCGATCCGCCGCCCGACATCCGGCTGGATTCCGCGTCCATGGAACTCGACGAGGCCAAGGCGCGGGAGCTGGAGGAGAAGTTCGACTCCGAGATCCGCTTCCGGCCGCTGTCGCCGCTGGCCGGGCATCTGGTCGGCGGCCTGCTGATCATTCTGTCGCTGTTCCATTACTACACCGCCGGCTTCGGCCTCCTTCCGGAGATGGAGCATCGCGGCATCCATCTCTCCTTCGTGCTCGGCCTCGTCTTCCTGGTCTTCCCTTTCACCAAGCGCGGCTACGGCGAGCCGGTGATGGGCACGCTGCTGCGCCCGCTCGGCATCGGCCTTCAGGACTGGGCGCTGGCCATCGGCGCGGTCGTCGCGGTGATGCATGTCCCGCTGATCCCGCTCGACGATCTGGCCTTCCGCGTCGGCAACCCGACCACCACCGACGTCATCCTCGGCTCCATCCTGATCGTCGTATTGCTGGAGGCGACCCGCCGCTCGGTCGGCTGGCCGCTGCCGATCATTTCGCTGATCTTCATGAGCTACGCGATCTGGGGGCCGCAGATGCCCGGGCTGCTGAAGCATCCCGGCGCCACGGTCTCGCAGCTCGTCGACCATCTCTACTTGACGACGCAGGGCGTTTACGGCATCGCGCTCGGCGTGGTGGCGACCTACGTCTTCCACTTCGTGCTGTTCGGCGTCTTCGCCACGCGCATCGGGCTGGGTCAGCTCTTCCTCGACTGCGCGGCCTGGGTGGCCGGGCGTTACGCCGGCGGTCCCGCCAAGGTCGCCATCTTCGGGTCGGCGCTGTTCGGCATGATCTCCGGCTCCTCGGTCGCCAACACGGTGACGGTCGGCTCGCTGACCATCCCGGCGATGAAGCGGATGGGCTACAAGCCGCATTTCGCCGCCGCCGTGGAATCGACGGCCTCCACCGGTGGGCAGATCACCCCGCCGATCATGGGCGCCGCTGCCTTCCTGATGATCGAGTTCCTGGGGCTGCCCTACACGACCATCATCATGGCGGCCATCGTCCCGGCCTTCATGCATTTCTTCGGCGTGCTGGTGCAGGTGCATTTCGAGGCCAAGCGCAACGGCCTGCGCGGCCTGCGCCCCGACGAGATGCCGGACCTGAAGGAGGCCTTCCGCCGCGACTGGCCGACGGTCATTCCGCTGGTCGTGCTGATCGGCATCCTGATCGCCGGCTACACGCCCTACATGGCGGCCTTCTGGGGCATCACCCTGTGCATCGCGGTCGGCCTGCTGAACCCGCGCAAACGCATGACCATCCGGGAGGTTCTGGACGGCCTGCGCGACGGCGCCAAATACGCGCTGGCGGTCGGCGCCGCCGCCGCCACGGTGGGCATCATCGTCGGCGTGGTCACGTTGACCGGCGTCGGCTTCAAGATCTCCTACATCGTCACCTCCACCGCGGGCGAGATGGCGGTGTGGGCGGGGGCCTTCCTGCCGGGCTGGCTGGCCGACGCCAAGGCTCTGACGCTGCTGTTCACCCTGATCATGACCGGCGTGGTCTGCATCCTGATGGGCTGCGGCATCCCGACGACGGCCAACTACATCATCATGGCGACCATCGCCGCTCCGGCGCTCGGCCTGCTGGGCGTGGCGCCGATCGTGGCGCATTTCTTCGTCTTCTATTACGGCGTGCTGGCCGACATCACGCCGCCGGTGGCGCTGGCCGCCTACGCCGCGGCGGGCATGGCGGGGGCCGACCCCTTCAAGACCGGCAACACCGCCTTCCGGCTGGGTCTGGCGAAGGCGCTGGTGCCCTTCGTCTTCGTCTTCTCGCCGTCGCTGCTGCTGGTGGCGCCGGGCTTCACCTGGCCGGACTTCTTCATCGCCTTCCTCGGCTGCATCGTCGGCATCGTCTGCCTGGGCGCCACCCTGACCGGCTGGCTGCTGACCAACATGCGGACCTGGGAGCGGGTGATGCTCGGTATCGCCGCCATCCTGCTGGTGACGCCGGAACTGTATTCGTCGCTGCTGGGGCTGGCGCTGATCGTGCCCGTCCTGCTCCGCCAGATGTCCGCCCGCCGATTGACGCCCGAGCCGGCCTGACGCCCGAGCCCGCCTGAAGAACAACCGGTCTCTTCGAGAGGACCCGACAAATGAACATTCCCCATCCCTACCTGATGTTCCTCGGCGACGTTCAGGACCAGCTCGGCGCCAAGACCGCGCAGGGCATCGTGGACTGGCGGCCCGACTGGTGCCTCGGCCAGATCCGGCTGGAGGGCTGCAAGGCCGACCTCGGCATCCCCGACATGACCATCGCCGAGGCGGCGGGGCAGGGCGCCCGCACGCTGGTGGTCGGCGTGGTGAACGCCGGCGGTGTCCTGCCGGAGCATTGGACGAGCGTCATCGTCCAGGCCATCGAGTCCGGCATGGACGTGGCGAGCGGCCTGCACACCCGGCTGGAAAGCATCCCGGCGATTGCCGAGGCGGCGGCGCGCCATGGCCGCCAGCTTTTCAACGTGCGCCATTCCGACCAGCGCTTCGCCACCGGCAAAGGGACCAAGCGTCCGGGCCGGCGGCTGCTGACGGTGGGCACCGACTGCTCCGTGGGCAAGAAGTACACGGCGCTGGCCCTGGAAAAGGAAATGCGCGCCCGCGGCATGGACGCGGATTTCCGCGCCACCGGCCAGACCGGCGTGTTCATCTCCGGGCGCGGGGTCGCCATCGACGCGGTGGTGGCCGACTTCATCTCCGGTGCGGTGGAGTGGATCGCCCCGGCGGCCGACCCGACCCATTGGGACCTGATCGAGGGGCAGGGCTCGCTCTACCACCCGTCCTTCGCGGGCGTGTCGCTGGGGCTGCTGCACGGCGCCCAGCCCGACGCCTTCGTCGTCTGCCACGAGCCGACCCGCAGCACCATGCGCGGCGTGCAGCACCCGCTGCCGTCGATCCAGGAAGTCATCGACCTGACGATCCGCTGCGGACGGCTGACCAACCCGGCCATCCGCCCGGTTGGAATCGCCATCAACACCAAGGCCTATGGCGAGGACGAGGCGCGCGCCTGCCTGGAGGCGGCGGCCAAGGCCCATGACCTTCCGGCCAGTGACCCTATCCGGTTTGGCGTAGGCGAAATTATTGACCGTCTGACGGAAGAATTTGCCACTGAGTAACGTTAATAGGGGATGATCATGGTGCCGATGGGCGGCACGAAGCACAGCCGCCCATCGTCATAAGAATGATCGCCCGCCATCCCGTTCAGCCGAATTGGATCGCGGGTCCGGCCTCACCACTTGGACATGATGAGCAACCGCACTCCCGCCACCCAATACGCCGCCCTTCCTTTCCGCCTTCGCAACGGCCGGCCGGAAATCCTGCTGGTCACGTCGCGGGAAACCAAGCGGTGGATCATTCCCAAGGGGTGGGCGGAGGAGGGCGTGAAGCCCTGCGACATGGCGGCGCGCGAAGCCTACGAGGAAGCCGGCGTGCGGGGCACCGTCGATCACCGGCCCTTCGGCAATTTCCGCTACATGAAGCGGCTGAGCGTCAACAAGTCGGTCCTGTGCGCGGTGACCGTCTTCCTGCTGGAAGTCGACGAGGTTCTGGACGAATGGCCCGAGAAGGGCCAGCGCGAGCGCCGCTGGCTGACCCCGTCGCAGGCTGCCCTGGCCGTCGGGGAAAGCGGCCTCGTGGAGATGCTGCTGCGGCTGGGCATCCCGCCGGACTGAGCCGGACCGGCGCAGAACAACGCGGCTCTCAAAGAAAAAGGCCCCTTCCGCGCCGGCGGAAGGGGCCTTTTGTCGTCAGCCCTCCAGCCTTGCGGCGAGGCGGGCGAAGGTGAAGGGCCCGTCCGTCAGGAAGCGGATGTCCTCGATCACCTGGGCGCGCAGCGAGCGGTCGTCGATGCTGCGGCCCCAGAAGGCGGTCTCGCCCAGATAGGCGGCGACCATTGCCTCCAGCCCCGCCGGGGTGCCGTCGTCCAGGGCGCCGATGGCGCGGACGCGCTCGACGATTTCGGCGGAGTCGCGCGGCGGCAGCGTGGCGGCGCCGGGGAAGCGGCCGAGGTAGAAGGCCAGCCAGGCGGCCAGCGACAGGCTCATCAGCGGCGCCGGCCGGCCGAACCGCTCCCGGTAGGCGAGCAGCCGGTCCAGGTTGCGGGTCTGGTACTTGACGAGGCCGTTCAGGCTGATGTCATGCCACAGGTGCCGGATGTAGGGATTGCGGAAGCGGCGCAGCACGGCCGCCGCGAAGTCCTCCAGCTCCGGCTTCGGCAGGGTGAGGAAGGGGATGACCTCCTCGTTGAGCAGCCGGTCGAGGAAGCGCGCCCCGGCGGGATCGCTCACCGCCTCGCCCACCGTCTCGACGCCCGCCAGCAGGGCCAGGGCGCACAGCCCGGTGTGGGCGCCGTTGAGGATGGCGACCTTGCGCGCCTTGTAGGGGGTGACGTCGGCGGTGACGACGGTGCCCTCGTCATGCTCGCCCAGCGGCAGGCGCAGCGCCGGCATCCCCTCCTTGCGCTCGATCACGAAGAGGTGGAACAGCTCCGCCGCCGCCATGAAGCTGTCGTCGTAGCCCAGCTCGTGGCGCAGCTCGTCGGCCTCGGCGCGCGGGAAGCCGGGGACGATGCGGTCGACCAGCGTGTTGTAGAAGGCGTTCGCCGTCTCGATCCACTTGATGAAGGCCGGCTCCAGCGCCCAGTCGCGGGCGTGCAGCAGGACGATGCGCTTCAGCTCCTCGCCGTTGTGGTCGATCAGCTCGCAGGCGAGCATCTGCAGGCCGGCCTCGGGCGCGCCGTCGAAGGCCTTCCAGCGCTCGTGCAGGAAGCGGGTCATCTTGCTGGGGAAGGAGACCGGCGGCTCGTCGGCGTAGGCCACCGACGGGACATAGGCGATGCCGGCGTCGGTGGTGTTGGACACGACGACCGTGACGTTCGGGTCGCGCGCCAGCTCCAGCACCGACGCCCAGTCGCCGTGCGCCGCGATCTCGTTGCGCACGCAGCCGATCAGCCGGGCCTGCGAAACCTTCTGGCCGGCCTCGTCGACGCCGCGCGACAGGACGGTGTAGACGCCCTCCTGCTCGTTCAGCGTCTGCGGGAAGCCGCCGGGGATGGGGCGGACGACGGTCACGCCCCAGTCGCCACCGGTGGCCTCGTTCAGGCGGTCGACCTTCCAGTCGAAGAAGGCGCGCAGGAAATTGCCTTCGCCGAATTGCACGATCCGCGTCGTCGTCGGGCGCGGCCGGCCGTTGAGAAAGGATGCGTTCAGGCGCTCCATGGTCGGCGTCCTTGTCTGAGAGGTGGCGGGGTTCAGAGCGTGACGCCGGACTTGAAGATCACGAGGTCATGGACGTCGTTCTCCTCGTTGCGCGCCTCTTTGCCGTTGGCGACGGCGAGGATGCTGTCGATGAAGGATGGCAGCAGGCTGTCCACCGTGGCGGTGGCCTCGGCGATGGGGCCGGCGTTGAAGTCGATCCAGTGCCGCTTCTTCTCGGCCATGGCGGTGTTGGTGGCGATCTTCATGGTCGGCACCACGCCGCCCAGCGGCGTGCCGCGGCCGGTGGTGAACAGCACGATGTGGCAGCCGGCGGCGGCCAGGGCGGTGACCGCCACGCCGTCGTTGCCCGGCGCCTCCAGCAGGGTCAGGCCCGGCTTGCGGATGCGCTCGGCGTAGCGGATGACGTCGCGCACCGGGGAGAGGCCGGCCTTCTGGGTGCAGCCCAGCGACTTCTCCTCCAGCGTGCTGATGCCGCCCGCCTTGTTGCCGGGCGACGGGTTCTCGTAGATCGGCTGGTTGTGGTCGAGGAAATACTGCTTGAAGTCGTTGATCAGGGTGACGACGCCCTCGAACACCTCGCGGCTCTCGGCGCGCTCCATCAGCAGATGTTCGGCGCCGAACATCTCCGGCACCTCGGTCAGCACCGTGGCGCCGCCGATCCCGCACAGCCAGTCGGACAGGGCGCCCAGCAGCGGGTTCGCCGTGATGCCGGAGAAGCCGTCCGAGCCGCCGCACTTCAGCCCGATGCGCAGGCGGTCGGCGCCGACCTGCTCGCGCTTGTCCTCGCGCATCACCGCGGCCAGCTCGGTCATCGCTTCCAGCGACGCCTCGAGCTCGTCCGACACCTCCTGGGTGGTCAGATAGCGCAGGCGGCGCGGGTCGGGATGCTCGAAGCCCTGGGTGAACAGGGCGCGGGTGTTGTTCTCGCAGCCCAGCCCCATGACCAGCACGCCGCCGGCGTTGGGGTGGATGGCAAAGTCGCGCAGGATGTTGCGGGTGTTGTCCAGGTCGCCGCCGAGCTGCGAACAGCCGTAGGGATGCTCCAGCACCATGACGCGGGAGCCCTCGGGCAGCAGGCCCATCTTCTCAAAGCGCTTGGCCGCGTTCTTGGCGAGGCCGTTGACGCAGCCGACCAGCGGGATGATCCACAGGTCGTTGCGCACGCCGATCTCGCCGTTGGCGCGGACGAAGGCCTGGATGGTCGGCGCCTCCCGCCTGGCCGGCGCCGCATCGTTCGCCGGTCCGGCGTAGGCGTAGTCCTGCAGGCCGCCCAGCGCCGTCCCGATGTTGTGGGTGTGGATGTGCCGCCCCACCGGGATCGCCTCCTTGGCGAGGCCGATCACGCTGCCGTACTTGATGACCCGGTCGCCCGGCTGGTGCGGGGTCACGGCGAACTTGTGGCCCTGCGGCACCTCGTCGAGCAGGACGACGCCCAGACCGTCGATCGCGGTTCCCTGGGCCAGCGGCTCCAGGGCGACGGCGACGGTGTCGCTGGAATGGATCTTCAGGTACTTCGGCATGTCAGGCCCCTTGGGGGAGAAGCGAGGGAAGCGGGAGGGCGGCAGGAGGGGTTAGAGCGGATTGCGATCCGCTTTGGACCGCGACGGCGGTCTCGGTCGCACATGCGACCGGAGCCCGCCGGCGAATGAGGCGATATGAGTCTAAAGCGAACGAAAGTTCGCTTTAGCGGGCCAGGAGCAGCGAAAGCTCCGGCACGAAGGTGACGAGCATGAGCGAGATGAACAGCGCCACGAAGAGCAGGGTGGACTGCTTCATGAAGTCCGAGATCTTCACCTTGGCGAGGTTGCAGACCAGAAGCATCACCGTGCCCACCGGCGGCGTCAGACAGCCGACCGCGAGGTTCACGATCACCACGATGCCGAAATGGATCGGGTCGATGCCGAGCTGGTGCACCGTCGGCATCAGCAGCGGGACCATGACGATGAGGATCGCGTTGCCCTCGATCAGCATGCCCAGGAACAGCAGCAGCAGATTGAGGATGATCAGGAAGACGTACTTGTTGTCGGTCAGGGCCGTGATGAAGGTGGCCAGCTGCTGCGCCGCCTGCTCCAGCGACAGCACCCAGGCCAGGGCCGAGCAGGCCATGATGACCAGCATGACCGAGGAGGTCGCCTTGAAGGTACCGACCAGGGCGTCCAGCACATGGGCGACGCGCATCTCGCGGTAGATCACGAAACCGATCACCAGGACGATCAGCACCGCCACCGCGCCGGCTTCGGTCGGGGTGAAGATGTTGGCGCGGATGCCGCCGATGATGGCGACCAGCAGGACCAGCACCGGCCAGGCGCCGACCAGCGCGCTGGTGGTCTCCGAGGCGGTGGGCCAGCTGTCGCGGGACGGCGGATAGCCGTTGCGCTTGGACACGATGTAGGCGGCGCCCATCAGCATGATGGCCATGACGATGCCGGGCAGGATGCCGGCCATGAACATGGCGCCGATGGAGACGTCGGCGACGAGGCCGTAGATGATCAGCGCGATGCCCGGCGGGATGATCGGCGTCACCAGCGCGCCCGACGCCGTGACGGCGGCGGCAAAGGCGCGGTTGTAGCCCTTGCGCTCCATTTCCGGCACCAGCATGCGGGTGAGCATGGCGCTGTCGGCGAGGTTGGAGGCGCTGACGCCGCCCAGCAGCGTGCTGAGCATGATGTTGGTCAGCGCCATGCCGCCGGTGAGCTTGCCCACCATCAGGTCGGCCACGCGCAGCAGGCGCTTCGCCACGCCGGTGTGGTCCATCAGCGTGCCGAGCAGGATGAAGAAGGGGATCGCCAGGAGAGACAGGTTCTGCGAGGCGCCGATCAGCCGCTGCACCGCGATCTGGTCCGGAACCGGGCTGAAGAACACGAAATAGACAAGAACCGATGAGAAAATTGCAATGTAAATTCGCATATTCAAAGCGAAAAGACAAAGCATAATAAGAATGATGACGGGCCAGCTCATGGCGCTTCCCCCTTCACGATCACCATGATGTCAATAAAGCAGCGATGCAGAAGATAGGCGACGAGGCCAATCGCACCGACCGGAACGGCAATGTCGATCCAGAACCAGGAGATCTGAAGAATTTCCGTCAGCTTGTATTGGGCGCTCTGGGCCAGCAGGTAACCGAGCCAGCCGGCATAGCCGAGAACCAGGATCGACAGGGCCGAAATGGCCAGATCGACGGCCGCCCGGATGCGGGTGGGCAGCAGGTCCACGAACAGCGGGATTTCGAGATGCTGGCCGTCACGCTCGGCGACGATGGCGCCGATCATGATGATCCAGATCATCAGAAGCCCGGACATCTCCTCGCCCCAATGCAGCGGAGCGTCGAAGAGATAGCGCGCGAACACCGCCACGATGGTCATCACCACCAGACCGGCCAGCGCGGTTCCCGCGATGACCGATGGCAAACGCCGGATCAACTCCATGGCACAATCCTCCAAACGATCCGGGCGGGACGGCAGCCCCGCCCGGGTTTGCTTATTTTTACTTGAGGTCCTTCTGGATCTGTTCGTACAGGCCGGCCGACCACTTGGGGAACTGGGTGTAGACGACCTTGGTGGCCTCGCGGAACGGCGCCGGGTCCGGCTGGATCACTGTGACGCCGGTCGCCTTCATCTTCTCGATGAACTCGGCGTCCTGCTCGGCGGCCAGCTTCTGGCTGTAGAGGCCGGCCTCGTAGCCGGTCTCGTGGACCATCTTCACGACATCCGCCGGCAGCTTGCTGAAGAAGGCTTCGCCGCCGACCCACACCGAGGTGTTGGTCAGATAGCCGACGAGGCTGAGATACTTGGCCTGCTCATGCAGCTTGGCGCCGTACAGCACGGAGATCGGGTTCTCCACGCCGTCGATCAGGCCGGTGGTCAGGGCCGGATAGACCTCGCCCAGCGGCATCGGCGTCGCGGTGGCGCCCATCGCCTCGATCGTCTTGATCTGCATCACGTTGTTCGGGACGCGGATCTTCATGCCCTTGAGGTCCTCGGGCGTGTTGATCGGCTTCTTGGCGAGGATGTGGCGGACGCCGTACAGGTAGTTGGACATGACGATGTGCACGCCCTTCTTGCGCAGCGCCTCGTCCTTCTTCTTGAACCAGTCGCTCTCGTAGATCTTGAAGAGCTTCTGGGGGTCGTCGGTCAGGTACGGGCCGAACAGAACGCCGAGGTCCGGGTCGTAATCCTGCAGGAAGCCGACGTCGGACAGGGTGATGACGTTCATGCCCATCATCGCCTGCTCCATCACGTCCTTCTTGGCGCCCAGCTGGGAACTCGGGAACAGCTTCAGGGTGACTTCGCCCTTGCTCTTCTCCTTCAGAAGGTCGGCCCAGTGATGCATCACCCGGTCAAGCGGCTCGCCTGGGTTGTTCTCGTAGGCGACCATGATCTCGGTCTTGGCCATGGCGCCGGGCGCGGCACCGATCGACAGCACGCACGCGGCAAGGGCAGACGCCAAAAAGCGCTTCATTGTTATTTCCTCCATAGTGGATGCCGGAGAGCCCGTCTGCGGACGTGGCCCAGGGACGAGGCCCGCCGACAAGGCGGGACCCGGCGGCGGGACCGGCACGCCCCGCCGCGGCAGTTCAGATGACGGCGGCGCCTTGCGGGCGCCGCCGGAAGGGTCAGCGCTCGATCATCACCTTGACGGTGGTGTCACGCTCCTTGGCCCAGTAGGGCAGGGCCTTGTCGGCCTCCTCGAAGGGGAAGACCTTGGAGATCAGGTCGTCGGGGGCGTGGTCGAGCGTTTCGAGGTAGCGGATGACGGCCTGGAAATCCTCGGAGGTCGCGTTGCGCGACCCCATGATGTCCAGCTCCTTCAGGTTGAAGAACTGCGTCTTGTAGGACACCGGCTCCTTGGCGTAGCCGATGTAGACGACGCGGCCGGCGAAGGACACGAGGTCGATGGCCTGGGTGAAGGTGGCAGGCAGGCCGACCGCCTCGATCACCACGTCGGCGCCGTCGCCGTTGGTCAGTTCCAGGACGCGGGCGGACACGTCCTCCTTGGCGGCGTCGATGGTGTGGGCGGCGCCGTAGCGGCGGGCCAGACCGGTCTTCGCCTCGCCGATGTCCACGGCGATCACCGTGGCGCCGCGATGGACGGAGCCGGCGATGGCGCCCATGCCGATCATCCCGCAGCCCAGCACCAGCACGGTGTCGGCCGCCTCGACGCGGCCGCGCGCCGCGGCGTGGAAGCCGACCGACAGCGGCTCGACCAGCGCCAGATGGCGCGGCGCCAGCGTGTCGTTCAGGATCAGCTTGCCATAGGGCAGGACGATGCGCTCGGCCAGACCGCCGTTCTGCTGCACGCCGAGCGTGCGGTTGCTGCGGCAGGCGTTGACCCGGCCCTTGCGGCAGGACGGGCAGGTGCCGCAGGCGGTGTAGGGAATGACGATGGCGCGCCGGCCCACGGTGTACTCGGCCGGAACGCCCTCGCCGACCGCGGCGATCTCGCCGCCGATCTCGTGGCCGGGAATGCGCGGCAGGGAAACCAGCGGGTTCAGCCCCTTGAAGGTGCTGAGGTCGCTGCCGCACAGGGCGACGTGGCGGATGGCCAGCAGCACCTCGCCGGGGCCGGGGGTCGGCTCGGCCACCTCGTGGATCGCGCAGACGTCCACGCCTTCGATCATCAGTGCTTTCACAGGTGATGTCCTTTTTTAGGAAGCGGACGTGTTCAGGGCGTGGGCGCGGCCTTCGGCTGCGCTTCCTGGTTGAACACGCTCTCGCTGAAATGGAAATGGGCGTTGCTGGCCTCGACGGCCTTCTCGACGGAGCGCTCACGCAGCGCTGCGATGATCTGGCGATGATAATCGACCGTGGTCGGCCCGATCACCGCGTTGCTCTTGCCGATCTCCATGTAATAGATCATCGGCTGAGACATCGCCTGATACATCTTCTGCAACATGGAGTTGCGCGATGCGGCGACGATGGCGGCGTGGAAGCGGAAGTCCACCTCCGCCGCCTCGCGCACCGTCAACTGGTGCTCCATGTCTTCCGCCAGACGGTTGAGCCCGTCGATCTCCGCATCGGTGATGTGCCGGACCACTTCGGGCAGCACGCCGATCTCGATGATCCGGCGGAACTGCAAGACTTCCCGACAGGTCTTGACGCTGCGGTCGAAGCATTGATCGAGAATGCGGAACATCGCTTCGATGTCCGGCTTGCTGGCGCGCGGGCCGCGCTGCGTCTTCTCCACCAAGCCATAGGCTTCGAGGAAAATGATGACTTCGCGGATCGTGTTGCGGCTGACGCCGAACCGCTCGGCCAGCAGGCGTTCGTTCGGAAGCAGATCGCCGGGCTGGTAGCGCTCGGGGATCTCCTTGCGAAGCTCTTCGAAGATGGCCTTGACGGTTGAGACGCCGTTCATGATCGCGCCGCCGAAGTTTGGTCCAACAATTGGACAACTGATGGCGAACGATAGCACCGCGGCTTCGGGCGGAAAACGCCAAAAGGAGTCACAAAATGTCGAAAACAGCGCTGTTAACGCATGAAGCCAAATTTTTGCGCCGCATCATCGTGTGGTGCGGGGCCTCACTTTCGGGTTTTCCCCCGAATGTCGGCATCTTGTTGCTGTGGCAAAACTAAAGGGTGTGGCGACGCGCTCGCTCGACCGGCGAGTGTGTCCGGCTGGTGCATCCCGCTTGCTTATCCCCCGGGAATGCGATAACAGGGCGCGGCGCGCACGATGGGTGCGCGGGCGGGCCGGAAACGGCTGGTCGGCGGCTTGGCCGCACCCTGAGAAAGTTGTTGCAATCCGACGCGGCGCCGCGTAACGTCCCGCTTAGGAAAGCAAGCTAATTCAATGGGTTGGGTGTTTGTGCCCGCTCCGTTGAAACGATGAAGTTGCGGTCGTGGCGGAATTGGTAGACGCGCAGCGTTGAGGTCGCTGTGGCAGAAATGCTGTGGAAGTTCGAGTCTTCTCGACCGCACCATCCCTATCGTCGGCGCATCGCCGGACGACAATGAAAATCGGGGCCTTCTCAGGCCCCTTTTTCATGCCCGCAAGACGCGGGCCTCGTTCCCCCTCATCCCCCGTCATTCCTCCAGGGTCCAGTTTCCGGCGGTCCGGCAGGTGCGCAGCGGCGCCCCGGGGTCCCGGCCGGCGGGGGTGGTCACGACGTGGGTCAGTCCGAAGCACAGGCGCCCGCGGTCCTTCGGGTCGGCGATGCGGCCCGTCACGGTGACCACGCCGGAGCGCAAGCGGTCGCCCGACATCCACTCCTGGCCCATGGACGCCCGCTCCGTGCCCGACGCGGCGAGCGCGCCGAGAAAGGCCCCGGCGACCTGCGCCTGGTCATCCTGGCTCATCCGCAGGCGGGTGGCGTTGCTCCAGCCCGGCCCGACCAGCAGCTCCGGCGTCCGGACATTGATGGCCACCCGGTCGGCGGCGATGGCCACCGCCAGATCCAGCGGGTCCTCGGGCGCCACGCCGGGCGGCGTGTCGATCAGCCCGGTCAGGCTGGCCAGCCCGGTCCGCGTGCCTTCGCCCATCTTGCCATCGATGGCCCCGTCGTAGCGCCCCAGCCGGGCCAGCGCCCGCTGCGCCGCCATGATTCGCTCCTCCGGCGTCAGGACGCGTGGGGCGGGCATCGGCGCGCGGCCCTCGGTGATCGCCTCCACGTCCAGCCGGTGGTTGAGGCGGCTGAAGCCCGGCCCGCCGTTCCACCAGGTCAGCAGGCCGAGATGCAGCACCGCCGCGGCGGACAGCAGGACGAGCGGCCAGGAGCCCTGGTCCGGCGCGCGGACCGGCCCGCCGAAGACCGCGCCCAGCGCGCCGCGCACCACCCCGCGCACCAGCATCCACAGGCCCAGCCCGGCAATGATGGGAAGCCCGATGTCCCAGCCGAGCCGCAGCGCCGCCGGGGCGGGCTGCTCGGGCGTCGCGCCGGTCAGCAGGGCCGGCCCGTCCACCCCCGCCACCAGCAGCAGGACCAGGGCGAGCAGCCCCGCCGCGGCGATCCAGCTCCGCGCCACGGCGGTGCGGCTGGTCTCGGCGAAGCGCTCCGCCAGGACGGCGGCGCACTCCATCACGAAGGCGGGGCTGACGCAGCCCTCATGGTCGGCGACGATCGCCGCGGCGTCCGGCTCCCGGCCGTCGAGCACCGCCTCGGCGACCGAGCGGGTCAGCCGGTAGGCGCCGGCCAGGGCGAAGGCGTCGGCGGGCGGCAGCGCCGCGATGCGCTCCAGAACCGGGGCCAGAACGGTGTCCAGGAAGGGGGGGAGGGGAGCGGAGTCGCCGTCCGGCCCGACGGTTTCCACCTCGAACGGCACGCCGTCGCACTCCCAGGACAGCGCCACCACCGTCAGCGTGCCGCTGCGCTGGTAGAGGAGCTGCGTGCCGGAATGGCGCACCGTGGCGGGGGCGGGGTTGGCGAGCGCCGCGAAACCGGCGAAGCCGGCCTCCTCCAGCGCCATCCGCACAGCCGCCGGGGCGTCCGGCGGGGCGGTCAGGCTGTAGGAGGGGTGGGCGGTCAGGCGAGGGTGGTGGATGTGGGTGAACTGCCCGACCCCGCCGCAGGACTCGCAGGCGACCACGCCGTCTCCCGCGCAGACCGGGCAGCGGTGCTGGCCGCGTCCGCCGCACTCCGGGCAGTCCGGCGCTTCGGCCGTCGCGCTGTGGGTGCAGCGGATCTTGCCGCCGCGGCAGCCGTCGCCGCCGCAGGCGCGCACCCCGCCGCCGTTGCAGCCGGTGCAGACCTCGTGCAGGTAGTAGGGGCCACGCAGCGAGGGCAGGGGCGGCAGCGGCTCCTCAGCCGCGGCCATCGCCTCGACCCGCTCGTCCAGTGGGCCGAGCAGCGTGGCGAAGCGGTGGGCGGTCTCCAGCGAGGCGGCCTCGGCGTCGAGATCGCGGGCCAGCGTCGCGTTCAACTCGGCGGCGTTGCGGCAATAGATGGCGAATCGCACCATCTCCGCGCCCAGCCGGACCTCCACCTCCGTCGCCCAGTCGATGCTCAGGGTCAGATGGGCGCCGACCATCACCTCGCGCTGCTGTGCCTGGCGAAGCGTCACGCCTTCCGGCGCCGGGACGTTGCCCGAGGCCGCACGGCGCAACCGCCGGATCAAAGCGGTCTGCGGAACCGTCGCGGCGGGGGCGGGCCGGTGACGATCGCCCGGAGGCGGGTCGCCGGCGGGCGAATCGCCCTGGGTCCGATCGCCTTGGGTCCGATCGCCCTGAGCCCGATCGCCTTGCGGCAAATCACTGGAGCCCAGTCGGAGGGGGGCAAGCTCGTTCCGGTCGAAGTCGAGGCTGTCGGGCATGGGGCGTGCGTGTCCGCGAACAGGGGCGCCGGCACTGGATCAGGCCGCGGACGCCGGAGCAGAAAATCAGGCGGCGACGTCCGGCGCGGGCCCGCCACCGGTCGGCGCCCGGTCGTCGGATTCACGGTCTCCGATGTCGGGATCGTCGGAGGCGTCCGCGGGGGCCGGCGTGTCCGCGGCGTCGTCCGGAGCCGGCGCGTGGCGGACCCAGCGGCGGCCCTCCATGGCGAATCCGTGATCGCGGAACCACAGCCGCTCCGCCTCGTCGGCGGCGCGGAACAGCACCAGCGTCCAGCCGTCGCTGTCCTGCGTCCCGTCGCCGCCGTCGTCAGGCATGGCGTAGGGCTGGAGCGAATAGGGGAAGTCGTCGCGGGTCACTGCATGCCCCCCGTGGTGGAGCCGCCAGAGCCCGATGGCCGCGTCGCGGCGGGCGGGGAGTCGGACCCCTCCCCCTCGATCGGTTCCAGGTCGCTCTCGGCGGCGTATTTGATGAGACGGCCGTCGGCCAGACGGATGTCGTAGGTCGGCTCACCGGCAAGGGTTCGTGCGACGACGAGGGCCTCCTGGCCCGCAAACCTCACCCGTGTTCCCAACCGCAGCATCCCGCCCCCGACTGTGTCTTGATCGTCGTCGCAGGCTAAGGATTCGGCCGGGGGTGTGCTGTGTCAAAAACCGGACGCCAAAGGAGCAGGGCTGTGCTTGCGGGGTTCTCCCCTTGCGGGGCTTGGTGCTCCGGGCCCTTTGCGCTGTTGATGATGCAAAAGGACAGGTGTGGTGCAACGATGGAGGTGTTCATGCCCGCACAGCAGGACAACGGCAACCGGAAGCCGTCCGTCATCGATCTGGTGACCGATCCCGAGAAGTTCGATCAATGGCAGCGCCAGCGCGAACGCGACGAGGCATCGGACGGGGGTGATGGCCGGGAGCGTGGCCGGGACGGGGATCGCGGCGGCGAGCCGGACCGCGGCCGGTCGGACACCCCCAGCGGCCGCGACTGACCGCCGGGCCGAGCGCCGGGGGAAGGGCCCGGCTCCGCTCTTGCGGTTACTCGGCGGCTTCGCGGGGCGGCTGCGCCTCCGCCGGGATGCCCAGCGGAGCGCCGCAATGGAACTGCATGAGCCGGCGCTCGACCCGGATCAGGTAGGCGCGCGCGTCCAACCCCACGGGGCCGCGGCTGTGTTCGCGGACGAGCCTGATCGCGCGACAGGCGTGACCGCATTCCGGCGTGGCAAACTGGCACAAAACGATTGTCCGCCTGAAGGAGTGGGTCCCAAAGTATTACTCCTTTTGACAGAAGCCGTCGAGCGTCGGTCGCGAGTCGAATACGATGTCACAACGTGTCGTTCAATGGACCCATCAGTCGGTTACCGGCTGGTTGGCATACAATAGTATGTGACGTCGGGCCTGGATGCCCGGCCGCCGCCGACCAAGCTTTGGTTGCAGGCGGGTTCAGTTGGATTCCTGCGTGACCTCAGCCCGCGCTCCGGCCTGCGCGCCCTCCAGGAGCGCCAGATACTCCAGAAGCCGTTCCAGCGTCCCGGTCGGCATCCCGACGGAGGGGACGTCGTTGCGCTTGGCGGCCTTCAGCGCGGTGCGGAGCAGGGTGCGGTCGATGTCGGTCAAACCGGCCATGATGATGACGTGCGTGTGAAGCGACGATGCGCAACCTCTATCATCAAGACGCGCAACCACGCCATGCCCAATCGGAAGGCAGCCGCATGAAACCGCGGAGACCGGGCGGGCGTTGCCGGTCCCTGCGTGGGATGTGCCCCGCCACCGCTCCCTGTCACATCCTGGTGACACGGCGTGCCATACTTTTGCCGTGACGACGAAGAGTATAGGTATCCCTTTTCCCGGTCCGCCGGGGTGGCCGCCTTTCGCCAACACGAGATTTCGAACGGTGATCCAGATCCCCTCCGCCTTCCGTCGCCGGGTCGGCCGGCTCCTGGCAGCCCTGGTGCTGTGCGGCGCGCTTGCCGCGGGCACCGCCGCGCCGTCAGCCTTCGCCCAGACCGCTGCTCCGGCGGCGGAGGCCGCGGCGGACTTCAAGACGAAGCTCCCGCAATGGCAGAACGCGTTGGAGCGGGCGGCCAACCGCATCGCGGGTGGTGATCTGGCGAACACCGAATACGAGACCCTGCGCGCCGATCTGGCGAAGATCCAGCACGAGGTCAGGGAGGCCGGGGCGGCGGCCGCCGCCGCCCGCGACACCGCGCAGCGCATGCTCGACGCGCTGGGGCCGCCGCCGGCCCAGGGCGCCCCGCCGGAGGAGGCCGGGATCGCCGCGGAACGCAAGCGCCTGTCCCAGACCATCGGCGAGGCGGAGGGGCGGACCAAGCAGACCGAGTTGATCGTCACCCGCGCCGACATCCTGCTGCGCACCGCCGCCGACCAGCGCATGACCCAGCTCACCGAGCAGATCGTCCGGCGCGGCCCGGTGCCTCTGCTGCCGGCCACCTGGGCCGCCCTGCCCGAGCAGACGGCCTATGTGCAGGAGCGCATGGCGCGGGCCTTCGGCATCGTGATGGGCGACGACGAGTGGCGCGGCCGCCTGTACGGTCTGGGCGCGCTGGCCGCCATCCTGTTTCTGGTCGCCTGGCCGGTGCGCCGGGTGCTGCTGCGCCGCTACGGCCACCGCGACCTGGAGGAGCGGCCCAGCTACCGCCAGCGCGTGGTGGCGATGGCGGTGGAGGCGCTGGCCCGCTGCCTGGTGCCGCTGGTGCCGACGCTGGTGCTGAGCGGCGCCCTGGTCGGGCTGCTGCGCGACGCGGCGGACGCCGGGCCGCTGACCGCGCTGGTGGTCGGGGTGTCGGGCGGCCTGACCGCCTATTTCCTGGTGACCGGCGTCGCCCGCGCCACCCTGGCGCCCGACCATCCGTCCTGGCAGCTCGCCAACCTCGACCCGGACAGCGCGCGGCGTCTGGTCCGCCGCATCCCGCTCGTCATGATCGGGCTGGCCCTGGCCGGCACCGGCATCGCCCTGTCGGAGGGCATGTTCACCCCGCCGGAGCTGCGCTCGATCACCGGCTTCGGCACCATGGCGCTGATCGCCGTGTCGCTGCTGTTCCTCTACCCCGACCACCTCTGGCTGGCCGCCCCGCCGCCGGAGGCCGAGGCGACCGACGATTGCGGCTGCCCGGAGCCGACGCCCGGGGCCGGACTGGACGTCACCCTGCCGCCGGCCGCCGCGCCCAGCGAGGCGGAGGCCGCGGAGGAGCCGCCGGCCCGTCCGCGGGTCGTTGGGCTGCGCCTGCGGCTGCTGATCGGGGCGGTGGCGCTCGCCTCGCTGGTCGCCGCAGGCTCCGGCTATCTGGTCGGCGCGATCTACGCGTCAAAGCTGATGCTGACCACCCTCATCATCGGCGGCGTCCTGCTGGTGGCGCGCGGCGTCCTGCGCGAGCTGCTGTGCGTCCTGCTTGAACGCGGCAGCGGGCAGGTGGCCGAGGTGCGCGACATCGTCATCGCCACCGACCGCGGCCGGCGGATGCTGGGGCAGGCCGGGCGGACGGTGATCGACGGGCTGCTGCTGACCGTGGCGGCCTTCTTCCTGCTGCCGCTGACCGGCATGACCCTGTCGGAGATGAAGGGGCTGGCCGACGGCTTCCTCAGCGGCGTCACGGTGGGCGGCGTGCGCATCGCGCCGGGCGACATCATGTCGGCGTTGATGGTGCTGGGCGTCGTCGTCGCGGTGACCCGCTTCATCCAGCGCCAGCTCGACGAGCGCATCCTCGGCCGCGTCAACATGGACGACGGCGTGCGCAACTCGATCCGCATGGGTGTCGGCTATCTCGGCACCACCATGGCGGTGCTGATGTCGGTCGGCACGCTGGGGCTCGACCTGTCCAGCCTCGCGATGATCGCGTCCGCCCTGTCGGTCGGTATCGGTTTCGGCCTGCAGAACGTCGTCAGCAACTTCATCTCCGGCCTGATCATGCTGGTCGAGCGACCGGTGAAGGTGGGCGACTGGGTGGTGGTGAACGGGCTGGAGGGCACCGTGCGCCGGATCAGCGTGCGCGCGACGGAGATCCAGACCTTCCAGCGCGCTTCCGTCATCATCCCGAACTCGGAGTTCATCTCCAAGTCGGTGGTCAACTGGACGCTGAAGGACAAGACCACCCGCATTGAGATCAAGGTCCGCATCACCTATGACACCGACGCCCGGCAGGTCTACGCGCTGCTGCTGAGGATCGGCTACGGCCACGCCCAGGTGCTGCGCAACCCGGAGCCGGTGGTGATGTTCCGCGACTTCGGGCCGAGCGGGCCGGAGTTCGAGCTGCGCTGCTTCGTCGCCAACACCGAGCACATCATCCCGGTGCGCAACGAGCTGCGCATGCGCATCCTGGAGCAGTTCCGCGAGCAGGGCATCCAGATGCCTTTCGACCAGCAGACCGTCCACATGCCGAAGGTCGAGGCGATGCTGGAGGTCCTCCTGGCCGAGCGCCGCGCCCAGGGCAGCGGCGTGCCGGAGCTTCAGGTGGTCGCCGACAGCGGCAAGGTCGTGCCGCTGGCCGACACGCTCAGCGACCGCGGGCCGCGCACCGCCACCTGACGGGGCGGCCCGCAGAGTGTCGTCAGAGCGGTGGCTCCGCCGGCTTGCGGCGCCGAAGCGGAGTCACTTTGGGCGGGAGCGCCGCGGACTCGGGAAGGGGTTGCCAGCCGGCGATGGCGCGCACGCAGCGCAGCGCTTCCGGGTTGTTGGCAAAGACCGGGAACAGCCGGCGCAACTCCACCACGGCGGACCATTCGCCGCGGTCGTGGAAGGCCCGGCGGATCGTTTCGGCTTCGCTCTCGCTGACGGTGAACATGGCGCCAGAGTGCCCCGCGGACCAAAGGCGCGCA
This sequence comes from Azospirillum brasilense, assembly GCF_007827815.1. Taxonomy (GTDB): domain Bacteria; phylum Pseudomonadota; class Alphaproteobacteria; order Azospirillales; family Azospirillaceae; genus Azospirillum; species Azospirillum brasilense_C. The sequence continues at coordinate 616,321 of NZ_VITH01000001.1, read as the reverse complement.
AGCCCTCCCGGCGCCGGAAACAGCCCTTTGCCGTGGCCCGCAAACCCTGTCAAGGAAAGTTGTTCACAGGCGCGCGCATCCTTCGCTTGACTCCCGTTGCGGGGCGGGGCAGGCCGCGGACCAGGGCGGAAACGGAGCGCCGGGCGCGAAAACTCCTTGATCGGCGCGGTTTTCTAATGTGCCCAAATTTCAGGCATTTGCGCCGGACCCCTTGAGGGGCCGCCTCTCCCTTCGGTTACCCCTCGATTCGCCAACAGAGTTATCCACAGAATCTGGGGATATCCGAAATATTGACATATCAGTCAGGCCGGCCCTCTCAGGTTGGACGGCGGATCAGCCGCACCGCTCCGACGCCCAGCAGCATGGTCAGCGCGCCGCCGAACAGGAACAGGGCGGGCAGCCCGACCTGATGGGCGACGGCCCCGTAGACCACCGGCCCGATTCCCTGCCCCAGGAAGAAGGAGGAGGCGAAGAGGGCGAGCGCCGACCCGCGCGCCGTCGCCGACAGCTCCGTCGCCTGGGTCTGCATGGTGTTGTGCAGCATGTAGAAGCCGAAGCCGGCGACCAGGAACAGCAGCGACACCACCGGCCAGGGCACCGGGGCAAGCATCGCCAGATAGGCCCCTCCGGCCACCAAGCCACCGGCCCCCATCATCCCCCATTGGCCGAGCGTGGCGAGCAGGCGCCGCACGATGAAGCTGTAGACGACTCCGCCAATGGCGAAGGCGGCGAGCGTCACCCCGGCCTCGAACGCGCCCTCCGCCCCGTGGCGGGACAGCATGGGGGCGACGAAGGGGAAGACGCCGAAGATCAGCAGCCCTTCCGCCGCCACCGTCGCGAACACCCAGACCGACACCGGATTCGCCAGGACGGAGGCGTAGCGCGCCCGCGCGTCGGCCACGGACAGGGGATGCCGCTCCTCCCGCTCGCCCTTCAGGAGGAGGGCGGCGGTCAGGGCGATCAGGCCGGTCACCACGGCGGCCAGGGCGAAGACGGTGCGCCAGCCCGCCACCTCCGACAGGGCGCCGGCCACCGCGGAACCGGACATCTGGCCGAGGATCACCGCCAGCAGAAAGCGGCTGATGGCGAACTGCCGCTCCGTGTAGACCACCCGGTCGCCGATCAGCGCCATGGAGGCCGGGATGATCCCCCCGGCGAAGGCGCCGGCGAGCATCCGCGAGCCCAGAACGCTGTAATAGCCGGGCGCCACCGCCGACAGCGCCACGCCGATGGTCAGGACGACCAGCGACAGGCGGATCAGCCGCGTCTTGCCGATGGCGTCGCCGACCGGTCCCAGGATCAGCTGCATCGCGGCGTAGGGCAGCGTGTAGGCGGAGGAGAGCAGGGCCGCTTCGGCCACGCCGATGCCGAGGTCCGACGCGATGACGGTCAGCATCGGGTCGGTGGTGCGCAGCGAAAAGGCACTCGCGAAACCGGCGAGGCCGAGCATCAGGATGAGAAGGCGCATGGGAGGCGTCGGCCGGTCTATGGTCTGGGGCGGGCGGGGGGACAACCCTAAAGCAGGTGCGGCCGTCCGTCGCACGGCAAGATGGCCATGGCACCCATGCGCGTGCATGATCCGACAGGCCTCGACCGCCGTATAGAGCAAGGCCCTGCAGACCAGCGCCGCCGACCGGGAGACCGCCATGCCAACGATCCGTAATGCCGCCCGAACCGCCGCCGGGATTCTGTCCGCCGTCCTGACGCTGTCCGCGGCCGTCCCCGGTGCGGCGGCGGCGGCCGACGCGCTCGATTGGGCGGCGCTGCCCCTGCCGGCCATCGACGGCGGCACGCTCGCGCCCGATGCCTTCCGGGGCAAGGCGGTGCTGCTGGTCAACACGGCGTCGCAATGCGGCTACACCGGGCAGTATGAGGGGCTGCAAAAGCTCTGGGCCGGGCGGCGCGACCGCGGGCTGGTCGTCCTGGGGGTGCCGAGCAACGATTTCGGTGGGCAGGAGCCCGGCAGCAACGCCCAGGTCGCGTCCTTCTGCGAACTCAACTACGGCGTCGATTTTCCCCTGATGGAGAAGCAGGCCGTCACCGGACCGCAGGCCCACCCGCTCTACCGCTGGGCGGCGGCGGTCACCGGGCCGCAGGGCGTGCCGCGCTGGAACTTCCACAAGATCCTGATCGGCCGCGACGGGCGGCTGGTGGAATGGTTCGGCAGTTCGGTCACGCCGGAGTCCGCCACGCTGACCGCGGCAGTGGACAAGGCGCTGGCCCAGCCCGCCGCGAAGCGGTAACCGCATGGACGCGCTGTCCTTCGAGGACCGCCGGGCCTCGGTCGTCCGGCTGCTGTCCTACGGCGGGCTGATCCCCTTCGTCGGCGGCGCCGCGCTGGCCTGGATGGCGGAGGGCGACGTACGGGCCGCCGTGGTCCGGGCGGTCGTCGTCTACGCGGTGTCGATCCTGTCCTTCATCGGCGCCATCCACTGGGGCCGCATCCTTTCCGGGCGGGACGGCGAGACGAGCGGGCCGGCGTGGCTGGCCTGGGGAGTGGCGCCGTCGCTGCTGGGGTGGGGTGCCACCCTGCTGCCGTCCGGCCTGACGGTGCCGGCGCTGATCCTGACCTTCCTGCTCGCCTGGGCGGTGGACCGCAGCGCGGCGGCGGACGGACGTTATCCCCGCTGGTTCGGCACGCTGCGGACGCGCCTGACCGTCGTCGTCTGCCTGACGCTCGCAGCACTCATTCCGCTGGCTGGGTGACCGCTTCCCGGTGGGGCACCAGCGCCGCGGCCCTCAGCAGCACCTCCGGCCCGGCGCCGGGGAGATGGGCGTTCTCGCTGATGTGGCGGCGCCACGCGCGGGCGCCGGGCAGGCCCTGGAACAGCCCCAGCATGTGCCGGGTGATCGCCGACAGCGGCGCGCCCTGGCGCATCCGCTCCTCGGCGTAGGCCGCCATGGCCTCGACCACCGCGTAGCGGTCGGGACCGGGCTCCCCGCCGAACAGGCGGCGGTCGGCGTCGGCCAGGATGTAGGGCGTCTCGTAGGCGGCGCGCCCGATCATCACGCTGTCCAGTGTGGCGAGATGCCCCTCCGCCTCGTCCAAGGTCCGGATGCCGCCGTTGATGGCGATGGTGAGCTGCGGATTCTCCTGCTTCAGCCGGTGGACGAGGTCGTAGCGCAGCGGCGGGATGTCCCGGTTCTCCTTGGGGCTGAGGCCCTTCAGCCACGCCTTGCGGGCGTGCACGATGAAGTGGGTGCAGCCGGCGGCGGACACGGTGCGCACGAACTGGTCCAGTGTCGGCCATTCCTCCATCTCGTCGATGGCGATCCGCGACTTCACGGTGACGGGGATCGACACCGCCTCGCGCATGGCGCCGACCAGCCGGGCGACCAGATCGGGCTCGGCCATCAGGCAGGCGCCGAAGCGGCCCGACTGCACGCGGTCGCTCGGGCAGCCGACGTTCAGGTTGACTTCGTCATAGCCCCATTCCTCGGCGATGCGGGCGCAGGCCGCCAACTCCGCCGGGTCCGACCCGCCGAGCTGGAGCGCCACCGGATGCTCCGCCGCGTCGTAGCCGAGCAGCCGCTCGCGGTCGCCGTGCAGCACGGCGCCGGTGGTGACCATCTCGGTGTAGAGCAGCGTGTTCTTCGACAGCAGGCGATGGAAGCTTCGGCAATGACGGTCCGTTAGCTCCATCATCGGGGCGACGCTGAGGGCAATGGCGGGCATGGGCGGGAACTGTCTGTGAATTGGGAACGGCGGCGCACCAATTGGACCAAGCCGGCCCGGATGGCAAGGGGGGAGGTGGTTTTGCCGCCTTGGATTACCAGCCCTTTCCCCCCGGGGAGAGGGTGGCCCGCAGGGCCGGTGAGGGGGGTGCGCTTGTGCCGAACGCACCAACACCCGCAACCCCCTCACCCTAACCCTCTCCCCAGAGGGGAGAGGGGATAAAATCACGCCCGCTGGCGACCGCGGGCGGGCTTGCCGTGAGAGGAGCGGGTGCCGGACAGCACGGCCTTCACCTTCGCCAGATGGTGCCGCGCCTCGGCGCCGAGCTTCAGCGCCACGCCGGTGGACAGCACGTCGATGATCGCCAGATGGACGAGGCGGGAGGCCATCGGCGTGTAGATTTCCGCGTCCTCGACCGGGGTGTGGCCGATGGCGACCGACGACACCGCGGCCAGCGGCGAGCCCGGCGCGGTGATCGCAATGACCGGGATGCCCAGGTCGCGGGCCATCTGCGCCAGCTCCGTCACCATCACGGTGCGCCCGGTGTTGGAGATCGCCAGCAGGACGCCGCGCGCTCCCAGATTGACCGCCAGCATGCGGACCATCATCGGATCGGCGCTGGCCTGCGCCGCCATGCCGAAGCGCATGAACTTGTGCGCCGCGTCCTCCGCCACCACCGCCGAGGCGCCGGTGCCGATGCACAGGATGCTGGAGGCGTCGGCCAGCAGTTCCACGGCGCGGGAGACGGCCGCCATGTCGAGCGCGCCGGCCGCGTCGTTCAGAGCGGCGGCGGCGGATGAAAAGATTTTTCGCGCGACGGTCGGAGTCTCGTCGTCCGGCGCCACGTCCTGGCTGACGAAGGGGGTGCCGCGGGCCTGCCCCTCGGCCAGCCGCAGCTTGAAATCGGGGAAGCCGGCGCAGCCGATGCTGCGGCAGAAGCGGACGACGGTCGCCTCGCTGACCCCGGCGGCCTGGGCCAGCACGGTGATGCTCTGCCCCAGGACCTTCTGCGGCTCGACCAGCACCATCTCGGCGACCTGGGCTTCGGAACGCTTCAACTCCGGCAGACGGCCGCGGATGTGATCGAGGATGTTCACCGGCTGGAGCATCGAAACGGACCGTCCATCCCTAAAAGCGTTCTTGGGTCCCGGCCTTCTCGGCTCCGGGCGTCGGTGGGCGGCGGGACCGTACCACCGCCGCCGCGAGCGGCATAGCCTGCCCTGGCCCGCGCGGCCGGGTCGTCGCGCCGCTTTCCCTGGGACCCAAGCTATGCGTGGGAGGGCGCCTTGTGAAGATAATTTTCGTCGCTATGCCGATCGTCTGGCGGTTTTGGTGCCGTTATGAAGAAAATCTTCTTCACTCGGTTGCGGGACTCCTCTATTTTCCGACACAGAAAATTCAAGGTCCCGGCAAGAGACCCCGGCAAGAGACCAAATGGGAGGAACCCCGACCCGCCGCCCGGCCCCGCTGCCGGTGCGCCGCGCCGCCCGTTCCCTTCCGTGCCGTCTCCTTCCCGCGTCCGTCCCCTGCCGCCGCCCTTTCCGTTTGGGTGAGCCCCGCCGCGAGGCGGGCCGAGGAGTGTGCATGAAGCGCATGGTGGAAGCGCTGGAGATGGTCACCGAATGGATCATGGCGCTGATGCTCGCCGTGATGGTGGCGCTGGTCTTCGGCAACGTGGTTCTGCGGTACGGCTTCAACAGCGGCATCGTCGCCGCCGAGGAGCTGGCCCGCCTGATGTTCGTCTGGCTGGTCTTCCTGGGCGCGACGCTGGCGCTGCGCCGCCACCAGCATCTGGGGCTGGACATCCTCCAGGCCCGCCTGCCGGCCCGCGTCCGCCGGGTCTGCGCGGTGATCAGCCACCTGCTGATGATCTACGCGCTGTGGCTGTTCATCCAGGGGAGCTGGTTCCAGCTTCTGATCGGGATGGAGACGCGCTCCACGGTGCTCAGCTTCCCCATGGCCTTCTACGCCGCCGCGGGATTCTTCCCGGCGATCGCCATGGCGCTGACGATCATCGCCAACCTCTGGAAAATCCTGTCGGGCGACGCGACGGCGCACATCCCCGGCAACGGCGACCCCCACGGCGTCACCGCCCCGCAGGGCGGCGCCATCGCCGAGCATTGATTCCGTCCGGCCTTCTGAAAGCGGAGCCCGTTCCATGGCCCTTGCGGTCTTCCTCTCCTCGCTGTTCGGCCTGATGCTGCTCGGCATGCCCATCGCCTTCGCCCTGATGCTGACGGGCGTGGCGCTGATGCTGCATCTCGACTTCTTCGACGCCCAGCTCGTCGCCCAGAACATGCTGAGCGGCGCCGACAACTACCCGCTGATGGCGGTGCCCTTCTTCATCCTGGCCGGCGAGCTGATGAACGCCGGCGGCATCTCGCAGCGCATCATCAACCTCGCGGTCAGCCTCGTCGGGCACATCCGCGGCGGCCTGGGCTACGTGACCATCGGCGCGTCGGTGATGCTGGCCAGCCTGTCCGGTTCGGCCATCGCCGACACGGCGGCGCTCGCCACGCTGCTGATCCCGATGATGCGCGACAACGGCTACCCGGTGCCGCGCTCCGCCGGCCTGATCGCGTCGGGCGGCATCATCGCCCCGATCATCCCGCCCAGCATGCCCTTCATCATCTTCGGCGTGACCACCAACACCTCGATCAGCGGCCTGTTCATGGCCGGCATCGTGCCCGGCCTGCTGATGGGCGCCGGTCTGGTCATCACTTGGATGTTCGTGGTGCGCGGCATGACCGTGAAGCTGCAGCCCAAGGCGAGCTGGGGCGAGCGCCGCACCGCGCTGGTCGAGGGCGTCTGGGCGCTGGCCCTGCCGGTCATCATCATCGGCGGCCTGCGCGGCGGCATCTTCACCCCGACCGAGGCCGCGGTGGTCGCCGCCGTCTACTCGCTGGTCGTGGCGCTGTTCGTCTACCGGCAGGTGACGCTGAAGGATCTGGTGCCGCTGCTGGTCCAGGCCGCGCGCACCACCAGCACGGTGATGTTCCTGTGCGCGGCGGCGCTGGTGTCGTCCTACATGGTGACCCTGGCCGACCTGCCGCAGCAGATGAACGAGATGCTGGCCCCGCTGCTGCACGAGCCGAAGCTGCTGATGGTCGCCATCACGCTGCTGCTGCTCGCCGTCGGCACGGTGATGGACCTGACGCCGACGATCCTGGTGCTCGGCCCGGTGCTGACCCCGCTGGCCGCGGCGGCGGGCATCGACCCGACCTATTTCGGCGTGATGTTCGTCCTGACCGGCACGCTGGGCCTGATCCATCCGCCGGTCTGCACGGTGCTGAACGTGGTGTGCGGCGTCGCCCGCATCTCGCTGGAAAGCGCCACGCGCGGCATCTGGCCGTTCCTGCTGACCTATCTGCTTCTGCTGTGCCTGCTGATCGCCGTTCCGGAGATCGTCACGGCGCCGCTGACCCTTTTCCGCCATTAATCACAAACGCTCACAGGGAAGAACCGACCCATGAAGCTGCTCCGTTCCGTCCTTCTGGCGACCGGCCTCGCCGCCGCCATCCTCGCCCCCGTCGCCGCCTCCGCCCAGGACATCAAGCCGCGCCTGATCCGCTTCGGCTACGGCCTGTCGGAGAGCAGCAACCAGGGCCGCGCCGTGAAGTTCTTCGTCGAGGAGATGTCCAAGCGCTCCGGCGGCAAGCTGAAGGTCAAGGGCTTCGCCGATGCCAGCCTGGGCAGCGACATCCAGATGCAGAACGCCCTGATCGGCGGCGCGCAGGAGATGATGGTCGGCTCGACCGCCACGCTGGTCGGCATCGTCAAGGACTTCGCGGTCTTCGATCTGCCCTTCCTGTTCAACAACGAGCAGGAGGCCGACGCCGTGTTCGACGGCCCGTTCGGCCAGAAGCTGGCGGCCAAGCTGAACGACAAGGGCCTCGTCGGCCTCGTCTACTGGGAGAATGGTTTCCGCAACCTGACCAACAGCAAGCGCCCGGTCACCAAGGTCGAGGACCTGAAGGGCATCAAGCTGCGCGTCATGCAGAACCCGGTCTACATCGACATGTTCAACGGCTTCGGCGCCAACGCCGTGCCGCTGTCCTTCTCCGAGCTGTTCACCGCCATGGAGACGGGCACCGTGGACGGCCAGGAGAACCCGGTCACCACCATCCAGTCCTCGAAGTTTTACGAGGTCCAGAAGTACCTGACCATTTCCAAGCACGTCTACAGCCCGTGGATCGTCCTGGCCTCCAAGCGCTGGTACGACGGCCTGTCCGCCGACGAGCGCAAGATCATCAACGAGGCCGCCGTCGCCTCGCGCGACTTCGAGCGCAAGGACAGCCGCGAGGCGTCGAAGCAGAGCATCGCCTACCTCAAGGACAAGGGCATGCAGATCAACGAGCTGAGCGACGCCGAGCTGGGCCGCATGCGTGAGATGGTCAAGCCGGCCATGGACAAGTTCGCCGCCGACGGCGGCGCCGACCTGCTGAACGAGCTGCAGGGCGAGATCAACAAGGTCCGCAAGTAAGGCTTTGAACCTCCCTCTCCCGCCCCGGGAGAGGGAAGGGGCCGGCGCGACGCGCGGGAAGGGTGAGGGTAACACCAAGAATCAGCCTCTTGATCCTTGCACGACCCTCACCCGCCCGCTGACGCGGGCACCCTCTCCCGGGGCGGGAGAGGGGCTTTTCATCCGTCACTTCACCCGCTCACCCGTGAACGGGTTCCAGCCCACGGCGGCCAGGACCGTCCAGGCCGTCACCGCCAGGTGGGGGCGGCGGTAGTAGCGGAAATCGTCCGTGGTGCTGTCCGGCCCGATGGCGAGGCCGGTGGTGATGCTGTCCTCGCGCGTCGCCCAGACATGGCCGCCGCGGCTGACCTCCTTGCCGACCTCGGCCAGAAGCCGCTGCGCCTCGTCCGACCGGCCCAGCAGGCGGTAGACCAGCGCGGCCTGCGCCGTGCCCTCCACCCACATGCCGTCGCGGTCGTCGTTGAAGTCGAAACCGCCGTCGACCCCGTGGGCCTTCTCCGCATAATCCAGCGCCGCCCGCCACGCCTCCGGCGCGCCGCGCAGCAGCAGCGGCCAGAGCTGGGCGTCGAGGCCGGAGGTGGCCCGGTTGACCGTCACCCCGTCCGGCGCCGTCCCGGTGGGGAAATGCCCGCCGCCGTCCGCCCACATGCGGTCGAGGAAGCCGCGCGCGGTCTTCTCCGGCCCGGCCCAGTCGCCGCCCCCCTCCCTGGGGGTGCCGCTGCGCTCCAGCCAGCCGAACAGGGCGACGAGGTCGGTGTTGTGCTCGGTCGCCTTCCAGGTCAGGGCCTGCGGCTTGTCGTCGAAGCCCTGGACGCCGCCGTTGAAGCCGCCCGGTCCGCGCGGGTCGGCGGTGTTGGCCACCACCCAGCGCGCCAGCTCCGCCGCACCGTTGCGGAAGCGTTGCTCGCCGGTCGCCTGGCCCAGGGTCATCAGGGCCAAGCCCGCCCAGGCGACGTTGCCGGTGGCGGAGCCGATCTGATAAGCGTCCTCGAACCAGCGGTTGGCGGTGACGTCCCACCAGCCGTTGGGCGGGATCGGCTTCTGGGTCTGGGCGCCGGCGCGGTAGGTGTTGCGCAGCCGCCCCTGGCGCCGCGCGCGGTCCAGCGTGGCGGCGGAGAGCAGCGATTCGCCGATGCGCAGCGCCGGTTCCGTCTTGCCGCAGGCGACCAGGGCGATGACCGCCAGCGCGTTGTCGTAGGTGAAGGCGGCCTCGCGCAGCGGCAGCTCCGACGTCTGGCCGATGCCGAAGCTGCTGTCGTAGCTGCGCAGGAACACCGGGCCGGAGCCGGGAATCTCCGCCACACGCGATTCCAGCGTGCCGCAGGTCTTCCCGGCCAGCGCCGCCGCGCCATCCTCGGCTCTGGCTGCGTTGGACACCGCCAGGGTGCCGACACCGGCGGCGAGCAGCCACGCGGCCAGACGGCTTTTTCGCTTCATCGAAGACACTCCCATTCCGGTCCCGGCGCCGCTCAGCCTTCGAAGGCGCGGACGGACTGGCGCTGCTCGCCCAGCCCCTCGACGCCCAGGCGCATGGTCTGGCCGGGCTGGAGCCAGGGGTGGTTCGGCCCGCGGCCCAGCGCCACGCCCTGCGGCGTGCCGGTGGCGATGACGTCGCCCGGCAGCAGGGTCATGAAGCGGCTGATGTAGGACACGATCTCGGCGACGCCGAAGATCATGTCGGCGGTGCTGCTGTCCTGCATCGGCTGGCCGTCGACCTCCAGCCACAGGCGCAGCGCCTGCGGGTCGGGCACCTCGTCGCGGGTGACCATCCAGGGACCGATCGGGCAGAAGCTGTCGGCGCTCTTGCCCTTCACCCACTGGCCGGTGCTCTCGGTCTGGAAAGCGCGCTCCGACACGTCGTTGAGCACGCAATAGCCGGCGATGTGGTCGAAGGCGTCGGCCTGATCGACGTAGCGGGCGGTGCGGCCGATGACGATGCCGAGCTCGACCTCCCAGTCGAGCTTGGTGGCGCCGCGCGGCATCTGGACCGGGTCGTTGGGGCCGCAGATGGAGGTAGTCGCCTTCATGAACAGCACCGGCTCCGCCGGCTCGGGCAGGCCGGACTCGGCGGCGTGGGCGCGGTAGTTCAGCCCGACGCAGACCACCTTGGACACGCCGGCGACGCAGGGGCCGAGCCGGGTCCCGTCCGGCACCTGGGCCAGTCGGTCGGTGTCGAGCGTGCGCAGATGGGCCAGCCCATCCTCGGTCAGGGCGGCCGGACCGATGTCCGACACCACGCCCGACAGGTCGCGGATCACGCCGTTGCGGTCCAGAAGACCCGGACGCTCATGGCCCGGCGGGCCGAATCGCAGAAGTTTCATCAGGCTAAACCCTTCCCGTTCCCGAAGGTTGAGCCGCGCCTCTCCTCCGGTGAGTGCTGTCCGGTTCCGGCCGAAGCCGGAAAGGGGCTGTTCCGTCGCGGTGCGGTCTGGTGTACCCTTTTTTCAGCCCATGGGGAAACCAGACGGGAGGCGGATATGCCGGTGTGGCGCCGTTACCTCGTGAAGGAGCCGACCGGGCGGCTGGTCGAACTGCCGAGCCGCCAATACGACCGCGCCGACGACGGCACGGCGCCGATCCCCGACTACGCCGGCCGCTGCGTTGAACTGGTGGCGGCGGTGCTGGTCGGCAAGCAGGGCGCCACGCCAACGGTGACCGAGGTCGCCTTCACCAAACTGTATTTCGACCAGTCGGGCTTCGTCGACGCCGCCAAGCGGGAGCGGATGATCCGCCTGATGCTGGAAAGCTGCGCCGACCGGCGCGGCCGCAAGCCGGCCCGGCGCACCGGCGGCAATGGCAATGCCCTGGCGAAACGCGCCGACGCCGCCCGCAGCGAACTGATGCGCGACTTCGAATGGGCGCCGGCGCCGGCCGAGGTGACCGCCGCGCTGTTCGTCCTCGGGCCGCCCGCCAGCGCCGCGCCGTTGCACTGACACGCCCCTTTCTCCACCCTTTTCCCCACGGCCTCCCCCGAAAAGTCACATCGTCCGGCCTCTTCCCCTGTGCCCTTATGCTCCCATATGGCTGCAGGCACAGGAGGAGGAGCCCCGATGCATCGTCGCGCCGCCATCCCCCGCTCGCTGCTCGCCAGGCCCACGCTTGCCCGGGTCCGGCAACTCGCTCTGATCGGCACGGGGTGGAGCCTGATTGGTCTGGGCGCCCTGATGTCGCCGTTGCCGGGGCCGTTCGGCTTTCCGGTGGCGCTGGCCGGCGGGGTGATCCTGCTGCGCAACTCCGCGGACGCCCGCCGCCTGTTCGTGCGGCTGAAGCGCCGCCACCCCCGGCTGCTCAGCCCCGTCGAGCGTATCCGCATCAAGCTGCGCCACCGCCGCAAAGCCGCCAGGGCCAAGGCCGCCGCAACCGCCTGAGCGGCCCGGTCTCCGCCATTGCCGCCGGGCCGCTCTGCGGACGGGACGCTGGACAGCGCACGGCCGCTGCGGCATTCCTGTCCGCTTCGGTGGTCAGGAGGCTCAAGGTGAAGTCCGGCAACGCAATCCTGTCGAGCTACGGCACGACGATCTTCGAGGTGATGTCCCGCCTGTCGGACGAGCACAAGGCGATCAATCTCGGCCAGGGCTTTCCCGACGAGCGCGGCCCCGCCGACGTGCTGGACGTGGCGGCCAAGGCCATCCTGGAGGGTTGGAACCAGTATCCGCCGATGATGGGCACGCCCGAACTGCGGCAGGCGGTGGCCGCGCACGGCAAGCGCTTCTACGGGCTGGACATCGACTGGAAGACCGAGGTGATGGTGACCTCCGGCGCCACCGAGGCGCTGACCGCCAGCCTGCTCGGCCTCATCAATCCGGGCGACGAGGTCGTGCTGTTCCAGCCCATGTACGACAGCTACCTGCCGATCGTCCGGCTGGCCGGCGGCGTGCCGCGCTTCGTCAGCCTGAAGGCCCCGGACTGGAGCTTCACGCGTGCCGATCTGGAGGCGGTCTTCTCGCCCAAGACCAAGCTCGTCCTCATCAACGATCCGTTGAATCCCGCCGCCAAGGTCTTCACCCGCGCGGAGCTTGAGCTGCTGGCGGAATTCGTCCAGCGCTTCGACGCCTTCGCCGTCTGCGACGAGGTGTACGAGCACATCATCTTCGACGGGCTTGCGCACATCCCGCTGATGACCCTGCCGGGCATGCGCGACCGCTGCCTGAAGATCGGCTCGGCCGGCAAGACCTTCTCGCTGACCGGTTGGAAGGTCGGCTACGTCACCGGCGCGCCGCACCTGCTCCAGCCGGTCGTCAAGGCGCACCAGTACATCACCTTCACGACGCCGCCCAACCTCCAGGCGGCGGTCGCCTATGGGCTGGGCAAGGACGAGGCCTACTTCACCGCTCTGGCCGGCGGGTTGCAGGCCAAGCGCGACCGGCTGGCCGACGGGCTGCGTTCCGTGGGGTTCGAAGTGCTGCCGTCCGCCGGCACCTACTTCGTCGTGGCCGACGTGTCGCCTTTCGGCTTCGACGGAAACGACGAGGATTTCTGCCGCCGCCTGACCGCCGAGGCCGGGGTGACGGCCATCCCGGTCGGCGCCTTCTTCGTCGAGGATGCGCCGCGCAGCTTCATCCGCTTCTGCTTCTCCAAAAGGGACGAGATCCTCGATGGCGCGGTTGAGCGGCTTTCGGCCTATTTCGCGCGTCGATGATCGGCGCGCGCTCCACAGCAACGCGCGATGGAGGGGCTTGCCCGCCGCTTCCATAGCGTGATACCCCTTGTGCTCTTGGGTCGATGCCGGGCCGGAACGGATCACTGTCCGGACCGGCCGCGGTGGACCGCCTGTGGAAGAGCCGGGATGCGCCTGCCGATCTCGTTCCGCTGGTGCGTGTTCGCCATCGCCGCCATCGCGATCACGGTGGTCTGGGGCGCCTACGCGCAGGTGGTGCGCGAACTTCTGGACGGCCAGACGCGCGAGGCGGTGGAGAAGGCCGAGACCATGGTCCGGGCTTTCGCCAAGAGCACCCACCGTGCGGTGCACGAGGTGGACATCACGCTGCGCTCCCTGGCGCTGGAGTTCGGCGAGGCCGGCCTGCCCGGCGTCCGCAACTTCCTCGACCAGACGCTCTACGATCCGACGCTGATCCACCACTTCACCGTTCTCGACGCCGACGGGGCCGTGCTGTTGCGCAGCGAAGGGCCGGGCGGGCAGGCGAACGAGCGGGACGATGCGGCCTTCGCCTTCCACCAGGGCACCGGCCGCGACCTGATGCACATCGGCACGCCCTTTCCCGGAACGACCGGCGGCGGACCGCTGCTGCGCCTCAGCCGGCGGCTGACCGACGAGGACGGCGGCTTCGCGGGCATCGTGGTCGCCAACGTCGATCCCGACGTCCTGGGCGAGTTCTACCAGCAGGCCAATCTGGGGCCGCAGGGGGCGGTGACCCTGATCGGAATGGACAAGGTGATCCGCGCCCGCGGCGCCTCGCGGGGCGTCGAGGCGGTCGGCCTCGCCATCCCCCAGTCCCGCCTGTGGGAGGAGATGAGCCGGTCGCTCTCCGGAATCTACTGGCAGGAATCCCAGACCGACGGTGTCCTGCGCGCCTTCGCCTACCGCGTGGTGGAGAACTACCCGCTGGTCGCCACGGTGGGGATCGCGCGGACGGACATCGAGGCGGCGGTGGCCGACCTGAGGAACACGCTGTTTCTGCTGGCGGCGATCCTGACCGCATCCGTTCTGCTGGTGGCGCTGTTCCTGCTGCTTCAGCATCGCACGGCGGAGCGGCTGCGCGCCGCCCTGGCGCTGAACCGCAATTTCCTCGCCCGCGTCAGCCACGAGCTGCGCACGCCGCTGAACGCCGTCCTCGGCTTCTCGGAGGTCATCCGCGACCAGATGCTGGGTCCGCAGGCCGGGGCGCGCTACGCCGACTATGCCCGCGACATCCATGAGTCGGGGCGGCATCTGCTGGGGCTGATCAACGACATCATGGACCTGTCGAGGCTCCAGGCCGGGGCTCTGCCGCTGCATCCGGAGGACCTCGACGTCGCGCCGATCGTGGAGTGGGCCTTCCGCATGGTGGCGGCACAGGCCGACGCCAAGGGCATCCGGCTGGACATGAACGTCGAGCCGGGGCACCACAGCGTTTCGGCGGACGAGCGCGCCCTGAAGCAGATGCTCCTGAACCTGCTGGCCAACGCCGTCACCTTCACGCCGGACGGCGGGCGCATCCTGGTGACGGTCGGCGGCGGAGCGGACGGAGGGTGCCGCGTCCGGGTGACCGACAACGGCATCGGCATGACGCCGGAGCAGCTCCATCAGGCGGCGGAGCCCTTCGGTCAGGCCGCGGTGCATGTGGCGCTGCCGGGGCAGGGCAGCGGGCTGGGGCTGGCCATCGTCCGGTCGCTGATGGAGGCCCATGGCGGGCGCCTGCGCATCGACAGCCGGCCCGGCGAGGGCAGCCAGTTCACGCTGGACTTCGCCGGCTGATCCGCGCCCGATCCACCCCTCATTCACCCCTTCATCCGCGCTGCGGGATTTTCCGGGCTGGGCCGCAAAGCCGTGGCGAAACCAGGGGCGCTTCGGCATACTCCGCGCCGGTTTGCCGAAAACGGTGTTTTCGCAGGCCCCAAGTTTTCGCATAGGCCCGCGCGTTGCGCCGGGCGGCTGGTCCAGGGAAGATCGAATGTTGCGTGCAGTGGCGCGTGTCTGTGCCGTCCTCGTCGCGTCCTCAACCCCCGTCATCGCCGCCGACGCGCCGCCCGAGCCGGTGCCCTTCGGCGTGTCCTCCGCCGAGGTGGTGGCGGAGCGCGACGTGCCGCAGGCCTGCTTCACCTTCACCGACCGGCTGGAGAAGTCGCGCGCGGTGAACTACCGCGACTACGTGGAGGTGACGCCGGCGGGCAATGGAGCGGCCTTCGACGGGACCGCCGTGGCGCGCGACCGTACGCTCTGCGTCGAGGGGCTGAAGCACGGGCAGAGCTACCGCATCACCCTGCGCGACGGGCTGCCGGGCAGCGACGGGAAGCGCCTGCCCAACCCCGACGCGCGCGACATCGAGGTGCCGAACCGCAAGCCGGCGCTGGCCTTCCGCGGGGCGGGCTACATCCTGCCGCGCATCGGCGCCGATGGGCTGCCGCTGCGCTCCATCAACCTCGACCGGGCGAAGCTCCAGGTGCTGCGGATCAACGACCGCAGCCTGGTGGAGAAGATCTACTTCGGCCGCATCGGCCAGCAGATGTCCGACCACGAGGTCGGCGAGATCCTCGACCGCTCCGGCCAGGAGGTGTGGCGCGGGGAAATGGCGATCAGCAACAGCCGCAACCAGGCGGTGGTGACGCCCTTTCCGATCGACGCCGTGCTGGGCCGGCTGGAGCCCGGCGTCTACATCGCCGTCGCCAGCACCGAGGACATCAAGCCCGGCGGCTGGGACCACAAGGCGACCCAATGGTTCGTCGTCTCCGACCTCGGCCTGAACGCCATCACCGGCGAGGACGCGCTGGTCGTCTTCGCCCGTTCCGTCAAGGGCGCAACGCCCGAGGCCGGCGTCGAGCTGCGCCTGCTCGCCCGCAACAACGAGGAGCTGGGGAAGGCCCTGACCGGTGCGGACGGGCTGGCGCGCTTCGACCTCACCGCCCTGCGCGCCGCCGGGCGGGAACCGGTGCAGGCGCTGTTCGCCTACCGCGGGGCGGGGGACTTCGGCTTCCTCGACCTCGTGACGCCGACGTTGGCCAACGCGCCGCCGGCGGCCGGGGCGCCCAACGCGGCGCCGGGCGGTGTGGCGGCGGTGGTCCCGGCGCGCCCGGCCCCCGGCCAGCCCGACGCCTTCCTCTACACCGAGCGCGGCATCTACCGCCCCGGCGAGACGGTGCATCTGGCGGCGCTGCTGCGCGACGCCGACGCCAAGCCGGTCACCGGCCGTCCCGTCACGCTGAAGATCCAGCGTCCGGACGGCTTCGAGGTGGACCGCCGTCCGCTCGCCGAATCCGGCGGCGGCAGCTTCGCCGCCCGCGTCGAGATTCCGGCCAACGCCATGACCGGCACCTGGGCCGTCACCGCCCACGGCGAGCCGGACGCGGGCGCCCAGCCGAACACCATGGGCCCGGTGCTGGGCCGCGCCGAATTCCTTGTCGAGGACTTCGTGCCGCCGCGCCTCGAGGTTGCCCTGGCCGCCGAGGCGGCGGAGCTGCCGGCGGATGGCAAGACGACCCTGACCGTCGACGGGCATTTCCTCTACGGCGCTCCGGCGGCGGGCCTGCCGGGCGAGCTGGCGGTGACGCTGCGCGCCGCGGCGAATCCCTACCCGAACCTGCCCGGCTACCGCTTCGGCCTCACGCAGGAGGAGGTGAAGCCGCTGCGCAGCGACCTGCCGGGCTTCACGACCAACCGCAACGGGCAGGCCAAGGCCGACCTCGCGCTGCCCAAGGCGCCGGAGAGCACCAAGCCGCTGGAGGCGGTGGTCCGCGCCACCCTGCTCGACATCGGGGGCCGCTCGGTCAGCCGCGATCTGGTCCTGCCGGTGCGCCACCAGCCCTTCGCCGTCGGCATCCGCCCGCGCTTCGAGGGCGACGGGGTGCCGGAAGGCGCCACCGCCGGCTTCGACGTGGTGGCGGTCGGGCCGGACGGCCAGCCGATGGACAAGGAGGACCTCTCCTACGAACTGTTCGAGGAGGAGTACGACTACGCGTGGTTCGAGGCCAACGGGCGCTGGGACTACAAGGTCACGGTGCGCGACCAGCGGGTGACCGGCGGAACGCTCGCCGCCCAGGCGGCCAAGCCGGGGTCGGTGGAGGCTCCGGTGGGCGCCGGCCGTTACCGGCTGGAGGTGTTCGATCCCAAGACCGGCGTGGCGAGCAGCCTGCGCTTCGCCGCCGGCTGGTGGATGACCCCGACCGCCGGCGAGCGTCCCGATCAGGTGGACGTGACCGTCATGCTGCCCGCCTACAAGGGCGGCGACACCGCCTGGGTCTACGTCAAGCCGCCCTACGACAGCGAGGTGCTGATCACCGTCGCCGACCGCAAGATCCGCGATGCCTCGACCCGCCGCATCGGGCCGGAGGGGGCGTTCCTGGAAATCCCCGTCGATCCGACCTGGACCGGCGGCGTCTATGTGCTGGCGACCGCCTTCGGCGCGCCCGACGCCGCGGGCGGCCCGTCGAAGGGCGTGGCGCGCCGCGCCGTCGGCCTGTCCTGGCTGGCGGTGGACGGGGAGGAGCGGGCGCTGGACGTGCGCGTCGCCGCCCCGGCGCAGACCGAGCCCCGCCGCTCCGTCACCGCCGAGGTGGTGGTGGAGGGTGCGCCGGAGGGCCAGCCGGCCTATGTGACGGTCGCCGCGGTGGACGACGCCGTGCTCCAGCTCACCGACCAGCATTCGCCGAACCCGATCGACCATTATCTGGGCAAGCGTCGCCTCGGCGTGGAATTGCGCGATTCCTTCGGGCGGCTGATTGATCCGGCGGTCCTCGACGCCGCCCGCACGCGCCCCGGCGCGGCGCCCCGGCTGCGCCAGGTCGGCGTCACCGTTCCGCAGAAGTCGGAACGCGTCGTCTCCCTGTTCTCCGGCGTGCTGACCGTGGGGCCGGAGGGCAAGGTGGCGGTGCCGCTGGACGTCCCCGACTTCCAGGGCCGGCTGCGCCTGATGGCGGTGGCGTGGAGCGGGGACAAGCTGGGCCGTTCCGAATCCTCCATGCTGGTCGCCGATCCGGTGCTGGCCGATCTGGGCCTGCCGCGCTTCCTGGCGCCGGGGGACCGGGCGGTGGTTCCAGTGACTCTCGACAACGTCGCCGGCCCGGCGGGCGCCTACACCATTTCCCTGATCGCCAGCGGCGCGGTGTCGCTCAGCGAGGGCAACATCGCCGTGCCGGAGCTGGGCAAGGGCAAGCGGGCCACCGCCGGGCGGGTCCTGACCGCCAACGGCGTCGGTACCGGCCACATCGCGCTGGACGTGACCGGTCCGGACGGCCTGCGCATCACGCGCCAGTGGGAAATCCCGGTGCGGCCGGCCTCGCCGCTGGTCACCCGCCGCACCACCTCCATGCTGGCCCCGGAGCGCAGCGTCGAACTGCCCGCCGACCTGCTGAACGGCCTGCGTCCGGAGACCGCGACGGCGGCCCTGTCGCTCGGCAACCTGCCGGACCTCGACATCCCCGGCCTGCTGACCGCGCTGGAGCGCGGCGGCCCCGGCGGGCTGGAGATGACGGCCAGCCGCGCGCTGCCCCTGCTGTCGCTGGGCGATGTGGCGGTGGCGCTGGGCGTCGCCTCGGACGAGCGGGTGAAGGCGCGGGTGCAGCGGTCGGTCGATCGCGTGCTGACCTTCCAGCGGATGGACGGCGCCTTCGCCGCCTGGTCGCCGAAGGGGGAGGCCGATTCCTGGCTGACCGCCTACGCGCTCGACTTCCTGGGCCGCGCCAAGGCCGCCGGCTACCGTGTGCCGGAGGGGCCGTATCGCAAGGGACTCGACGGGCTGCGCGGCGCGCTCGACAACGCCTGGGTGGAGGCCGACGAGCAGCCGGCCCGCGCCTACGCGCTCTATGTGCTGGCCCGCGCCAAGATGATCGACGCCGGTGCGGTCCGCTACTTCCAGGAGACCTTCTGGGACAAGCTGCAGACCGACTTCGCCCGCGCCCAGGTCGCCACGGCCATCGCCGCGCTGGGCGACAAGGACCGCGCTGCCGAAGCCTTCGGGCGGCTGTCCGGCGCCCGCGTCGTGTCGGCCAGCCTGCGCGACTACGGCTCGTCCCTGCGCGACGAGGCCGGCGTGGTGGCACTGATGGGCGAGAGCGGCGTGGTTGAGCGGGACCGCCTGGCCCAGGCGACCGAACGCCTGTCCAAGACCTACGCCGCCGTCCGCACCACCGGCGTGCAGGAGCAGGCGTGGCTTCTCCAGGCGGCCAGGGCGCTGATCGACCGGGCGCCGTCGATGAGGATCGCCCAGAAGGACCAGCAAGGGGCCGATCAGGTTGCCGAGGGCGTCAAGCCGCTGTTCCAGCGCATCGACCCGGCGGCCCCGCCGGCCATCCGCAACGCCGGGGGCGAGCCGCTGCGCCAGATCCTGTCGGTGTCCGGCATCGCCGACGCGGCGCCGGGGGCGGAGGAGCAGGGCATGACCGTCACCCGCAGCCTGTTCGATATGACCGGCCGCCCCGCCGATCCGGGCGCCGTCCGCCCGAACGACCGGCTGGTGGTGATCCTGGAAGGCAGCGCCTCCGATCCGGTGGACCGGCAGGTTCTGGTGTCCGATCCGCTGCCCGCCGGCTTCGAGATCGAGGCCGCCCGCTTCGCCGGGGGCGGGGCGCCGCTGGGCGACCTGTCCTGGCTGGGCGAGCTGACCGCGCCGCGCGCCGTCGATTACCGCGACGACCGCTTCGTCGCCGCGCTCGACATGACGAAGCAGGCGCCGCGCTTCCGGCTGGTCTATCTGGTGCGCGCGGTGACGCCCGGCGACTACGCCCAGCCCGGCGCGACGGTGGAAGACCTCTACCGCCCGCACCAGTCGGCCCGCACCGCGGCGTCGCGCCTGCGCGTCCTGCCGGAGTAGGCGGCCCAAACGGAAAAGCCCCATCGTCCGCCGCATGGCAAGACGATGGGGCTTTTGCTTTTTGAAATGGGCCGTTCCGGCACTGGCCGCGCCAGATGCCGGTCTCAGGCGCTCGTCTTGTGCTCGTCGTCGCGCTGGCGGGTGACGAGCATCAGGATGGCCACCACGACCGCGAAGAAGGCGGTCAGCGCCACGTAGAACAGCAACGCGACCCCGACCGTCAAGGTGCCGATCAGCACCATGGCGAGTATCCAGACGCCCAGCGATACGATGGCGCGCGACGACATCGGCTGTCCCAACCCTGTTTGCCGTGACTCCGGTTTGTCCTGCCCTGTGACCGGCCGTTGCGCCGGGCCATGTCTGGCCCGGTTCCGCCGGCGGCTTTGTTCATTGAGTGCCCCGAGCCTGCCATAGCTGGGTAGGCACACCGCCCGTGGCATGCTGTCACAGCGCGCCCGCGCCGCACCCCGGATGGCCATCGGGAGGGCGCCCGAATGGGAGCGGGCTGCCCGCTTGACAGCAAATGGCAAGCGCCTTACCTTTACGTAAACGTCAACCCATGACAATTAAGGGCAATGACGATCCAGGGAAGGGTGGGGAATGTCGCAACCCGCAAGGTTGATGGGGCTGGGCACGCGCGCCGACGTCGGGCTGGACATTGGGCTGGACCCCGGCGCCGATGGTGCCGGACGCTCCTTCGCCATCGGTGAACTGGCCGACGAGTTCGGGCTGACCCACCGCACCATCCGCCATTACGAGGACGAAGGGCTGCTGGCGCCGCAGCGCGACGGCACCGCCCGCGTCTACGGCCACCGCGACCGCGCGCGCCTCGCGCTGATCTGCCGGGGCAAGCGGCTGGGCTTCAGCCTCGCCGAGATCAAGGAATTCCTCACCCTCTACGACGCGGACGAAATCCAGAAGGAGCAGATGCGCTTCATGCAGCGCATCGCCCGCCGCCGCATCGCCGACCTCGAACGGCAGCTTCAGGACGTCCAGCAGACGCTGGGCGAGCTGCGCATCATCGACACCCAGATCTCCGACCATTTCCGCAAGAACGGAATCACGGAGACGCACACCCCGGAGGACACGCAACCATGACCTCGGCGCCTTTGACCACGCCCGCCAATCCGGTCGTCATCGCCGGCTACGCCCGTTCCCCCTTCGCCTTCGCCAACAAGGGCGAGCTGGCGAAAATCCGTCCCGACGACCTGCTGGCCCATGTCGTCGCGGCGCTGGTCGAGCGCACGGGCGTCAACCCGCAGGACATCGAGGATGTGGTCGTCGGCTGCGCCTTCCCCGAGGGCGAGCAGGGCATGAACATCGCCCGCACCGTGTCCTTCCTGGCGAAGCTGCCCCTGACCGCCGGGGCCACCACGATCAACCGCTATTGCGGCTCCTCCATGCAGGCGATCCATCAGGCGGCGGGCGCCATCCAGATGGGGGCGGGCGAGGTCTTCCTGTGCGGCGGCATCGAGTCGATGAGCCGCGTGCCGATGATGGGCTACAACCCGCTGCCCCATCCGGGCCTGAAGGACCATTATCCGGAGGCCTACTGCTCGATGGGAATCACGGCGGAGAATGTCGCCCGCCGCTACGGGATCTCCCGCGCGGACCAGGAGGCGATGGCCGCCGAGTCCCACGCCAAGGCCGCCGCGGCGCAGCAGGCCGGCCGCCTCGCCGAGGAGATCGTCGCCATCCAGACCGCCGCCGGCCTTGTGGAGCGCGACGGCTGCATCCGCCCCGGCACCAGCGGCGAGACGCTGAGCGGCCTGAAGCCCGCCTTCCTGGCCGGCGGCTCGGTCACCGCCGGCACCTCCTCCCCGCTGACGGACGGCGCCTCGGCGGTGCTGGTGACGACGGAGGCCTACGCCAAGGCCAACGGCCTGCCGATCCTCGCCCGCATCCGCTCCGTCGCGGTGGCCGGCTGCGCGCCGGAGGTGATGGGGCTCGGCCCGGTCCCGGCGGCGCAGAAGGCGCTGGCGCGCGCCGGCCTGACGATCCGGGACATCGACGTGATCGAGCTGAACGAAGCCTTCGCCGCCCAGGCCATCGCCTGCATGCGCGACCTCGACATCGACCCGGCCAAGGTGAACCTGGACGGCGGGGCCATCGCGCTCGGCCATCCGCTCGGCGCCACCGGCGCCCGCATCACCGGCAAGGCCGCGGCCCTGCTGAAGCGCGAGGGCAAGCAGTTCGCGCTCGCCACCCAGTGCATCGGCGGCGGCCAGGGCATCGCCACGGTTCTGGAAGCGGTCTGACGGCGGCGGGACAGGGAGGCACCAACCATGCAGATCAAACGCGCCGCCGTGATCGGCTCCGGCGTGATGGGCAGCGGCATCGCCGCCCATTTCGCCAACGCCGGCATCCCCGTCGTCCTGCTCGACATCCCCGCCAAGGAGGGTGACGACCGCAGCGCCATCGCCAAGGGGGCCGTCCAGAGGCTCCTGAAGACCGACCCCGCGCCCTTCATGCATCCGAAGAACGCCAAGCTGGTGACTCCGGGCAATCTGGAGGACGACCTCGCCCTGCTGGCCGACGTCGACTGGATCGTCGAGGCCATCGTCGAGAATCCGGCGGTCAAGGCCGACCTCTACCGCCGCATCGACCCGGTGCGAAAGGCAGGCTCCGTGGTGTCCTCCAACACCTCGACCATCCCGCTGGGCGTGCTGGTCGAAGGGCAGTCGGACGCCTTCAAGCGCGATTTCCTGATCACCCACTTCTTCAACCCGCCGCGCTACATGCGGCTGCTGGAGATCGTCGGCGGCGAGGCCACCCGGCCCGACGCGCTGGCCGCCGTCGCCGACGTCGGCGACCGCGCGCTGGGCAAGGGCGTGGTGCGCTGCAAGGACACGCCGGGCTTCATCGCCAACCGCATCGGCGTCTACTGGATTCAGACGGCGATCAACGCCGCCGTCGATCTCGGCCTGACGGTTGAGGAGGCCGACGCCATCGTCGGCCGCCCCATGGGCATCCCGAAGACCGGCGTGTTCGGTCTGGTCGATCTCGTCGGCCTCGACCTGATGCCGCACATATCCGCGAGCCTGCTGGCGACCCTGCCGGAGAACGACCCCTACCGCGCCGCCTTCCGCGAGCATCCGGTCATCACCAAAATGATCGCGGAGGGCTACACGGGCCGCAAGGGCAAGGGCGGCTTCTACCGCCTGAACCGCGACGGCGGCGCCAAGGTCAAGGAGGCCATCGACCTGTCCACCGGCGCCTACCGCCGCTCCGACAAGCCGAGGCTGGAGAGCGTGTCGGCCGCCGGGCGCGACCTGCGGGCGCTGGCCGACTTCCCCGACAGGACCGGGCAGTACGCCCGCCGGGTGCTGGCCCACACATTGTCTTATGCTGCGTCGCTGGTGCCGGAGATCGCCGACAGCATCGTCGCGGTCGATGAGGGCATGCGGCTCGGCTACAACTGGAAGCAGGGTCCGTTCGAGCTGATCGACCGGCTGGGCACCGAATGGTTCGCCGACCTCTGCCGCAGCGAGGGCATCCCCGTCCCGCCGCTGGTCGAGCAGGCCGCCGGGCGGCCCTTCTACCGGGTGGAGGACGGCAAGCTCCAGCACCTGAGCACCGCCGGCCTCTACGACACGGTGGTGCGTCCCGACGGCGTTCTGCTGCTGTCGGACATCAAGCGGGCGTCGAAGCCGGTGTGGAAGAACGGCTCGGCCAGCCTGTGGGACATCGGCGACGGCGTGTTGTGCGTCGAGTTCACCAGCAAGATGAACGCGCTGGACGGCGACGTCATGGCCGCCTACGGCAAGGCGATGACGCTGATCGGCGACGGAAAAGGCGATTGGAAGGCGCTGGTCATCCACAACGAGGCCGACAACTTCTCGGTCGGCGCCAACCTCGGCCTCGCGCTGTTCGCGCTGAACGTCGGGCTGTGGCCGCAGATCGAGGAGCTGGTGGAGGGCGGGCAGCGCGCCTACCGCGCCCTGAAACACGCACCCTTCCCGGTGGTGTCGGCGCCCAGCGGCATGGCGCTGGGCGGCGGCTGTGAGATCCTGCTGCATTCCGACCACGTCCAGGCCCACGCCGAGACCTATATGGGGCTGGTCGAGGTCGGCGTCGGGCTGATCCCCGGCTGGGGCGGCTGCACCGAGATGCTGGCCCGCCACGCCGCCAACCCGCGGACCCCGAAGGGGCCGATGCCGCCCATCGCCGGGGCCTTCGAGACCATCAGCTTGGCCAAGGTCGCCAAGTCGGCGGCGGAAGCCAAGGACCTGCTGTACCTGCGCGCGAGCGACGGCATCACCATGAACCGCGACCGCCTGCTGGCCGACGCCAAGGCCAAGGCGCTGGAACTGGCCGTCGACTACACCCCGCCGGAAAAGGTCACCTACACGCTCCCCGGCCCCAACGGGCGGGCGGCGCTGGAGCTGTTCCTCGAAGGCTTCGCGCTCCAGGGCAAGGCGACGCCGCACGACATGGTCGTCTGCGGCAAGCTGGCCGGCATCCTGACCGGCGGGCCGAAGGCCGACGTCACCCAGCCGGTGACCGAGGACCAGATGCTGGCGCTGGAACGCCGGGCCTTCATGGAACTGGTGCGGACCGAGGGCACCATCGACCGGGTGGAGCATATGCTGACCACCGGCAAGCCGCTGCGGAACTGATGGGGGAGGACTGAGCAATGCCGATCTACAAGGCTCCGCTGGAGGATGTCCGCTTCGTCCTCGACGAGATCGTCGGGGCGGGCAAGCTGGCCGAACTGCCGGGTTACGAGGACGCCACCCCCGACCTGATCGCCCAGGTCCTGGAGGAGGGCGCCAAGCTGTGCGAAGAGGTGCTGTTCCCGCTGAACCAGTCGGGCGACGGCGAGGGCTGCACCTTCGAGAACGGCGTGGTGCGCACGCCCAAGGGTTTCAAAGAGGCGTATGGCACGTACATCGAGGCGGGCTGGCAAGGGCTGTCCTGCGACCCGGCCTATGGTGGGCAGGGGCTGCCCAAGCTGGTCAACACCATGCTGGAGGAGTTCATCTGCTCCGCCAACCTCAGCTTCGGTATGTATCCCGGCCTGTCGCTGGGCGCCTACAACGCGCTCTCCACCTATGGGTCGGAGGAGCTGAAGCAGCGCTTCCTCGGTCGGCTGGTCGACGGCACCTGGGCGGGCACCATGTGCCTGACCGAGCCGCATTGCGGCACCGACCTGGGGCTGATCCGCACCAGGGCGGTCCCCCAGGAGGACGGCAGCCACAGAATCACCGGCACGAAGATCTTCATCTCCGCCGGCGAGCATGACCTGACCGAGAACATCCTGCATCTGGTGCTGGCGCGCCTGCCCGACGCACCGGCCGGGACGCGCGGCATCAGCCTGTTCCTGGTGCCGAAGTTCCTGCCCAACGGGGACGGCACGGTCGGCCCGCGCAACGGTGTCGCCTGCGGCTCCATTGAGCACAAGATGGGCATCAAGGCGTCGGCGACCTGCGTGATGAACTTCGAGGACGCCACCGGCTGGCTGGTCGGCGAGCCGCACAAGGGCATGCGGGCGATGTTCGTGATGATGAACGCGGCCCGCCTCGCCGTCGGCATCCAAGGGCTGGGGGTGGCCGAGGTCAGCTATCAAAACGCGGTGGCCTACGCCCGGGAACGGCTCCAGGGCCGCTCGCTGAAGGGCACGGCGCACCCTGACAAGCCCGCCGACCCGATCATCGTGCATCCCGACGTGCGGCGGAACCTGCTGACCGCCCGCGCCTACACCGAAGGCGCCCGCGCGCTCGGCGCGCTGGTCGGCTACAAGTTGGATGTGGCGGAGAAGCACGCCGACGAAAAGACGCGCAAGGAGGCGGACGAGTTCGTCCAGCTCATGACGCCGATCGTCAAGGCGCTGTTCACCGACATCGGCTTCGAGTCGGCCAACATCGCGGTGCAGGTGCATGGCGGGCATGGCTTCATCTGGGAAACCGGGGTGGAGCAGTATGTCCGCGACGCCCGGATCTGCCAGATCTACGAGGGCACCAACGGCATCCAGGCGCTGGACCTTGTGGGACGCAAGCTGCCGCAGGACATGGGCCGGCTGCTGCGCCGCTTCTTCCACCCCGTCGGCGCCGAGATCGAGGCCGACATGGAGAACGAGGAGTTGGCCGAGTTCGTCCTGCCCCTCGCCAAAGCCTTCGCCAAGCTGCAGCAGGCGACCGCCATCATCGCGCAAAAGGGGCTGAAGGACCCGGAGGAGGCCGGGGCCGCGGCGACCGACTATCTGCGGCTGTTCGGTCTGGTGGCGCTCGGCTGGATGTGGCTGCGGATGGTCAAGGCCGCCCGGGCCAAACTGGCGGCGGGGGAGGGCAACGCGGCCTTCCTCGAAGCCAAGATCAGGACGGCCCGTTTCTACACGGCGAAACTGCTGCCGCAGACCAACGCCCTGTTCATCACCATCATGGCCGGGTCCAAAACCCTGATGGAGATGGAGGAGGCCGCCTTCTGAGGATCAGCCTTACGGGGTCTATGTCTTTGGGCCGGGATCGGTGTAAGCTGCATCGGTTCCGGCTTTTTCGCTTCCAGAGATGCGAAAGATAGAAAGTACGAAAAGGACGGTCCTTTATCATGAACAGGCTTACGGCTTGATACATTCGTGCTCACTTTCGTCATGGGCGGCTGATGAGCGAAATGGATATTGCTGTAGCGCGGCAATGCCATTGCTCAGAGCCTTCAATGAGACAAAGGTTAAATTCGGGTTGTCCAACCCCACCGAATCGTGGTACATCTGATGTGACATTACCCTGCATAAGGACTTTCTATACCTTTTGGAATTGGGTCATATGATGCTTGAAAATGACCTGCATTTTTTCCGAAACTGAGGGTCGGAACACTGGCCTTGTGTCAGGGCTGTACGTTCGGACCATTGAAAGCACTGAGTACGGGGGCACCACCAGATGAAAATCCTGATCGGAGACGACCATGTGCTTTTCCGGGAGGGATTGCGCAGGCTGCTGGAGCAGCTGAAGGAGGGCGCCAGCTTTGAGGAAGCCAGCAACTTTGATGAGCTTCTGGAAAAGGCTGGCAAGGGCGAGACTTACGACCTCGTCCTGACCGATCTGCGCATGCCCGGTTGGCCCGGCTTCTCCGGCATCCAAGACCTGCGGGGAAAGCAGCCCGACTCCAAGGTCGTCGTCGTCTCGGCGTCCGAAGCGCATCACGACGTGCGTGACGCACTGGAGCATGGCGCCGCAGGCTACATCCCGAAATCGTCCAGCGTGAAGATCATGCTGAGCGCGCTGGACCTCATCTTCTCCGGCGGCGTCTATGTGCCGCCGACCGTGCTGCGCGAGTCTGGGGAAACCGAGGTGCGCGTCGGCGCCATCCCGCCCAGCGACCCGCAGCTCGATCATCTGCTGACCCAGCGTCAGCGCGAGGTTCTGGACCGCCTGCGCGAAGGCAAATCCAACAAGCAGATCGCCCACGAACTGGGCCTGTCCGAAGGCACGGTGAAAATTCACATGACGGCGATCTTCAAGTCGCTGGGCGTGCGCAACCGCACCCAGGCCGCCATGGCTTTCCCGCAGTCGCACTCCGCCTGACCGACCAGACCGCCTGACCGGACCGCTCGAAGGGCTGTCCGACCTTTGAGAACGCCCGCGGAAACATCCGCGGGCGTTTTCGTTCGTGGGGCGGCGGGGCGGCTCAGCCCATCCCGGCGACGTAGCCGCGCAGGGATTCGACCTCCAGTTCCGCGTCGTCCAGCCGCGCCTTCACGATGTCGCCGATGCTGACCAGCCCGACGAGTTCGCCGTCCTCCAGGATCGGCAGATGGCGGATGCGGCGCTGCGTCATGACGCCCATGATCTGGGACACCGTGTCGGCCGGGCTTCCGGTGACGAGGTCCCGGGTCATCAGATCGCCGACGGGGCGCGCCAGGGCGGCGGCGCCATCCGCGGCCACGGCGCGCACGATGTCGCGTTCCGACAGGATTCCGGCGGGGCGGCCATCCTCCCGCATCACCAGGACGGCGCCGATTTTGTGGTGGGCGAGCTTGCGGGCGACCGCGTCGATCCGGTCGTCCGGATTGGCGGTGATGATCTCCGTGCCCTTCCTCTTCAAGACGGCGGCAATGTGCATGGTTGTGCTTCCTCCCGCGCGGATTCACGAAAGGGAATGCTCACCCACCGACGTCGCTTGAGGAAGTCGCAAAAAGGAACAGGCCGGATACTCCTTTCGGAGTAACCGGCCTGATGCCCTGTCCTCGCGGGGCCCCCATGGGAGGCCCCGGAGGCGCCGATCAGAAGCGGTAGCCGATGCCCAGGCCGACCAGCCACGGGTCGATCTTGACGTCCGAACGGACGGTGGTGCCCAGGTTGGTCTGCGCCGTGACGTCGGTCTTCAGGAAGATCTTCTTCACGTCGAGGTTCAGCGACCAGTTGCCGGTCAGGGCGACGTCCACACCGGCCTGCAGGGCCCAGCCGAAGCGGTTCTCATAGTCGGTGTCGACGATGCGCAGGCCGATGCCGTTCGCCTTGTTGGCGGCGTCCTCGCGGTAGAACAGGGTGTAGTTCACGCCGGCGCCGACATACGGGCTGACGCGCTCCTTCGGGAAGAAGTGGTACTGCGCCGTCAGGGTCGGCGGCAGCAGCGACACCTTGCCCACGTCCACGGAACCGCCGAGGCCCGGCAGGATCGAGCCCTTGACGGTGTGGCGGCTGGTGCCGGCGATCAGCTCGACGGCGATGTTGTCCGTGAAGAAGTAGGAGAAGTCGAGTTCCGGGATGTAGTCGTTGTTGATCCGCGGCTCGCCGATGTTGGTGGCGCCCTGGTGGATCAGGTCGCCCGACTCCTGCGGGATCACGGCCAGGGCGCGCGCGCGCACCAGGATGTCACCGGCGGACTTGCCCTTGAAATCCTGGGCCAGCGACGGGGAGGAAACGGCGGCAAGAGCCGTGGTCGCCAGCAGGGCGGCGGCGGCGCGCTTCAGGAAAGTCATGGGATTCGCTCCAGGGCAGAATTAGCTGATGTCGTTTTTTTGGCTTAATGCCTGGAGATGTATTACCAGAGTTTTTCTAGGGTTGCTATGCCGCCTCAACCAAAACGTCATAGTGAGGCGGCTCTGCAACAGCGACGAGTTGTCGCATGGACTGGAACTCTTACCGCGCTGGGGCCATGGACGGTTGTGGAGACTGGGAAGGGACTTGCCCCAGGCAGTTCTGTACGATCACGTAGCACTGGCCGAGTCGGCTTCCGCCGCTGGACGACCCGCCATAGACGATGCGCTCCACCGCGCCGTGGCGCAGCGTGAAGGTCGCCTCGCAGTCGACGCTGCTCACGTCGTAGCCGTAGCCGCCCCATCCGCCGTAGGGATAGCCCCAGTAGCCGCCGTAACCGCCCCAGGACGGGTAGGAATACAGCCGGTTGCTGCGGTAGGTGAAAAATTCCAGGTCCCCGGCGGTGGCCTGCCGTTCGGGAACGCCGGCACAGGACAGCAGCGTCTGCTTCGGCATGCCGATCAGCGCGTTCTGCGCCACCATCGCCTGGTCGGCGGCCGGATTGGCGCAGCCGCCCAGAAGGCCGCCAACCAGAAGAAGCGCACCGAAACCGGTCCTCGTCGTCGTTCCGCGCATCGCCGTGTCTCCCGTCAGGGGCGCCGCAGCCGGGCCGGCGCCAGATCATCCACACGCACGCCGAGCGCCGCGACCTCCGGCGGCAGGCCGCGTCCGGTGGCCAGCGCGGCGGCGGTGCGGCCCATGGCCGGCGCCGTCTGGATGCCGTAGCCGCCCTGGCCGGCCAGCCAGAAGAAGCCGTCCGCGGACTCGTCGTAGCCCACCACCATCACCTTGTCGGCGACGAAACTGCGCAGGCCTGCCCATTTGTGCGTGATCCGTCGAACAGAGAAGCGCACCGCCTGTTCCATGCGGTCGATGGCGACGGCGATGTCCATCTCCTCCGGTTGCACGTCGCAGGGCTCCACCGGCGTCTCGTCGGCGGGGGAGAGCAGCAGCCGGCCGGATTCCGGCTTCATGTAGAACTGTTCGTCCACATCGATGGTCATCGGCCAGCCGGCGAGTCCCGCCGCGTCGGCCGGATCGGCGAACACCGGATCGAAGGTGATGGCGGTGCGCCGCTTCGGCACCAGCCCGACGGGGCGCGCGCCGGCCATTCCCGCCAGGACGTCGGCCCAGGCGCCCGCCGCGTTGACCAGCACCGGGGCGGCGAACACGCCCGCCGGGGTGGTGGCGATCCACAGCCCGTCGCGCCGCTCCAGCGCGGCCACCCCGGCGTCGGTCACCAGCCGGCCGCCACGCGCCTTCAGCCCGCGCAGATAACCGCCGTGAATGGCATGGACGTCCATGTCCATCGCCGCCGGCTCCCACACCGCGCCCGCCACGGAATCGGCGTTCAGGAAGGGCGCGCGGGCCAGCGTCTGGGCGCGGTCGAGGCGCTCGACGGTCGGGGTCAGCCGGCGGCCCTCGGCGAAGTCGCGGTCGAGCGCCGCGGTCTGGTCGGCGCGTCCGATCAGCAGGACGCCGCGCGGAGTCAGCAGAGGATGTTCCGAAAAGCCCTGCGGCGGGTTGGTGTAGAAATCCCAGCTCGCCACCGTCAGCGCGCGGACCACCGGGTGCCCGTAGGTCTGTGTGTAGAGCGCCGCGGAGCGGCCGGTGGAGTGGTAGCCGGGTTGGCTCTCGCGCTCCAGCACGATGACGCTGCCATGCGCCGCCAGCTCATAGGCCGCCGAGGCGCCGGCCATGCCGCCGCCGACGATCAGGAAATCCACCCGTTCCACGTCCACTCTCCCTTGCCGGTAGCTGTGCCGGCCCGATGGTCCGACACGCATCTTAGGCGTTGGGAAAAGCCGAATGAAGCCGCGAAAGCGGCATGGCTGGCGCAACGGCGCCCGTCAGGCCGCCCCGCGCAGCTCCTCGGCCTTCTGCAGGTCCACGCTGACCAGTTGCGAGACGCCGCGTTCGACCATGGTCACGCCGAACAGCCGGTCCACCCGGGCCATGGTCAGGCGGTGGTGGGTGATGATGAGGAAGCGGGTGTTGCCCTCCCGGGCGATGTCCTCGACCAGATCGCAAAAGCGGCCGACATTGGCCTCGTCCAGCGGTGCGTCGACCTCGTCCAGCACGCAGATCGGCGCGGGGTTGGAGCGGAAGACGGCGAACAGAAGCGACAGCGCGGTCAGGGCCTGCTCGCCGCCGGACAGCAGCGACAGCACCTGCAGCTTCTTGCCCGGCGGGCTGGCGTAGATCTCCAGCCCGGCCTGCAGCGGGTCCTCGGCGTTGACCAGCTCCAGATGCGCCTTGCCGCCGCCGAACAGGCGGATGAACAGCTCCTGGAAATTGCGGTTCACGGTGTCGAAGGAGGCGACCAGACGCTCCCGCGCCTCGCGGTTCAGGCTGGCGATGCCCTGACGGAGGCGGGCGATGGCGCTGACCAGATCTTCGCGCTCGGTCTGCAGCGTGCCGATCTGGGTTTCCAGCTCCGCCGCCTCGATCTCGGCGCGCAGATTGACCGGCCCCATGTTCTCCCGCTCGCGGGTCAGCTTGTCGAGGCGCGACTCCACGACGGCCACGTCGGGCATTGCCTCGTCGGGGGGAAGATCGGCGGCGGCGCGGGTCTGCTCGGGGCGGCAGTTCAACCGCTCGGCGATGCGCTCCGTCAGGGTCTGGCCGTTCTGCAGGGCGGCGGAGACGGCGGCCTCGGCGTGGGCGCGGGCCTCGCGGGCGTCGGCCAAGCCGGACTCGGCCTGTTTCAGCAGCTTTTCGGTCTCGGCCAACCGGTTTTCCGCCTCGGCCAGGGCGTCGGCGGCGCGCTTGCGAGCGCGTTCTGCCTCGCTGATCCGGCCGAGCAGGGACTGACGGTCGGCCTCGATCGCCGCCGGGCGGCTTTGCAACTGGGCGAGGTCGGTTTCGGCGGCGGCGGCGCGCTCCTTCAACTCGGCCACGCGCCCGCCCGCCCCGGCGGAGCGGGTGCCCCAGGAGGCGACGTCCTGCTGGATGGCGGACAAGCGCTGGCGGCGGGACTGCGCCTCGCGGGTCAGGCGGTCGAGCGCGTTCTGCTTCTCGGCGAGGACGGCGCGATGCTCGGCGAGCGTGGCGCGGCGGTCGTTGACGGCGTCTCGTCCCTCGCGCGGGTCGGGCAGGGCGTCCAGCAGCTCCCGCGCCTCCTCCAGAGCGGCTTCGGCCTCCTGCCGGTCGGTCTCCAGCCGCGCGATGCCATCGACCACAGCCGCCAGCTTCGACGCGGCGGCGTCGGCCTCGCGGGCCAGCTTGGCGTGGCGGTCGCGGGCGGTGGTCACCCCGGCGAAGGCGTCGCGCACCGCGTCGCGGGCGCGGCGGTCGGCCTGCGCGGCCTCCTCGACGGCGCGCTTGGCCTCGTCCAGGGCGTCGCGGGCGACCTCCAGCCGCTCGTCGGCGAGGTCCAGTTCGCCGCGCAGCTCGTTCAGGCGGTTGCGCTGCTTCAGGCGGACGGCGGCGGCGGTTGGCGCGCCCGCTTGAACGGTCAACCCGTCCCAGCGCCATGCCCCGCCGTCGCGGCTGACCAGGGTCTGGCCGGGGGCGAGGCCGGCGGCCAGGGCCGCGCCCGCCGCGTCGTCGGCGACAACGCCGATGTGCGACAGGGCGCGGGCGGCGGCGTCCGGTCCCTGCACGCGGTCGGCCAGCGGCTCAGCCCCGGCGGGCAGGGCGGCGGCGGCCGGGTAGGGCGGCAGGTTACGCCAATGGACCGGGGCGGCCTCGTCCAGCGGAGCGGTCAGCGCGTCGCCCAGCGCTGCCGCCAGGGCGCCCTCGTAGCCCGGAGCGACGGTCACCGCATCGACCAGCGGCGGGAACAGGTCGCCCGCCCCGGCGGAGAGCAGCTCGGCCAGCGCCTTCTCCTCCGCCTTCAGCTTGGCGCGGGCGGATTCGGCGGTTTGCAGGGCCTCGCGGGCGCGGGCCTGGGCGGGTTCGGCGTCGGTCTTGGCGCGCTCGGCCCGTTCGGCGGCCTCGCGGGCGTCCTCCAGCCGCTGTTCGGCCAGCTCGACGGCCAGTTCGGACTCGGCCACGTCGGCGCGGGCGGCGGTCTCGCGCTCCAGCGCGTCGCGCTGCGCCTGCTGTTCGGCGAGGCGCTTGGCGAGCCCGGAGGCCCGTGTTTCAAAATCAGCGACCTGCCGCTGGGTGGCGGCGCGGCGGGCCTCGTCGGCGGCGGTCTGCTCGGTCAGGCGGGTCAGATCGCGGTCGAGCGCGTCCACCGCCTCCCGCGCGTCGGCCAGCGCCTCGCGCGCGGCCTCCTCCAGCATCTCCTCGTCGGCCTGGGCTTCGAGAAGCCGGTCGCGCTCGGCCTCCAGCCGGGCCAGGGCGTCGCCGGCATCGGCGGCCAGAGCCTCCTCGCGGCCGAGGTCGCCGGCGATCTGCTGCAGGCGGGAGAGCAGGCCGCGCTGCTGTTCGGCGACCCGCTTTTCCTCGGCGTCGAGCTGTTCCTTGGCGATGACCAGCCGTTGCAGGCCGGCAGCCGCGGCCGCTTCCGCCTGACGCTTTTCCGGCAGCCCGGCGGCGTCGTCGGTGCGGCGGGTGGTCAGCTGGGTGACCGCCAGCATCAACTCCCGCACCGCGCCCTCGGCCTTGGCGAAGGCGCCGCGGGCGCGGGCCAACTCGCCTTCATGGGCGATCCAGCGGAGGTGCCAGAGCACCGCCTCCGCCTTGCGGATCTGTTCGGAGAGGTTGCGGTAGCGGGCGGCCTGCCGCGCCTGCTTCTTCAGGCTCTGAAGCTGGGTGTCCATGGCCCCGATCACGTCGTCGAGGCGCATGAGGTTGGCTTCGGCCGCCTTCAGCCGCAACTCCGCCTCGTGCCGGCGGGAGTGCAGGCCGGTGATGCCCGCCGCCTCCTCCAGCAGCATGCGGCGGTCCTGCGGCTTGGCGTTGATGATCTGGCCGACCTTGCCCTGGCTGACCAGCGCCGGGGAGGCGGCGCCCGAGGCGTTGTCGGCGAAGAGGAGCTGGACGTCGCGGGCGCGCACCAGCTTGCCGTTGATGCGGTAGTCGGAGCCGTTGCCGCGCTCGATCCGGCGCGTCACCTCCAGTTCGTCGTGCTCGTTGAAGCCGGCGGGGGCGGTGCGCGTGCGGTTGTCGATGAGGAGGGCGACCTCGCCCAGATTGCGCGCCGGACGATTGGCCGTGCCGCCGAAGATGACGTCGTCCATGTCGTCGCCGCGCATGCGCTTGGCGGAGGTTTCCCCCATCACCCAGCGCAGCGCCTCCACCAGATTTGACTTGCCGCAGCCGTTGGGGCCGACGATGCCGGTCATGCCCGGCTCGATCACCAGATCGGTGGCGTCGACGAACGACTTGAAGCCGGACAGGCGGAGGCGCGTGAAGTGCACGGGATCGAAGCCTTCTGCCCGGTCCTTACTTCACCAGCTTGTCGATGGCGGCGGCGAAGGTCTCGAAGGACTGCGCGCCGCTGATGGTGGCCGCGCCCTCGTTGAGGACGAAGGTCGGGGTGGCCTCCACCTTGTACTTGTCCTGGCCGACCAGCCGGCTCTGCAGGATGCCGTCGGCCAGCGCCTGGTTGGCCATGCAGGCGTTGATGACCTGCTCGCTCATCCCGGCGAGCTTGCCGTACTGGGCCAGCGCCTTGACCGGGTCGGCGGCGCGGCTCCACTGGCCCTGGCTCTTGAACAGCACGTCGAGCAGCGGGTAGTAGCGCTCCGCCGGGGCGCAGCGGGCCAGCATGGAGGCGCGCAGCGCCGCCTGATCGAACGGGAAGTCGCGGAAGATCAGCTTCGCCTTGCCGGTGTCGATGTAGGCTTCCTTGATCTTCGGCAGCGTCTCGGTGTGGAAGGCGGCGCAGTGCGGGCAGGTCATCGACGAATAGTCGAGGATCGTCACCGGCGCGTTGGGGTTGCCGAGCACCCGGTCGGCCAGCAGGTCGGCGGTCGAGGGCGCCTGCGCCATCTGCACGGGCGGCTGCACCGGCAGAGTCTGCCCGTTCGACGGCCGGGAGCCGGCAACGGCGAGCCCGATGATCAGCGTCATGCCGACCGCGATCAGAGCAACGATGCCCAAAAGGTTGCGGTTCACTTTGGCCTCATCCCTACCAGATGTTGATGGTATAATCGAAACTCCCCTTTTGCGGCAAGAGTATGGCCCAGCCCGAGCCGGCTCCCGCCCCAGGGGCATCGGATAGTGTTCAGCGGCGCCGGGGCGCCGGACGCGGGCGGGCCAGCAGCGAGCGTCCGAAGCGCTCCAGCGTGGCCCGCAATTCCTCGTCCTCCACCGTCGCGGTGGTGGTCATCACCGACAGCTCCTCGTCCATGGTCAGGTCGCGCGGGCGCACCACCGGCTTCTGTATGGTCAGCGGGGCGGCGTGGATCAGCTTGATCTTCGCCACCGCGCGGTAGCCGAAGAAGCTGTTGATCCGCTCCACGATCTGCGGTTCCAGATGTTGAAGCTCCAGCGCGATGGCGCCCATGGCGCGGATGTGCAGGACGGCGTCCTCCCGCTTGCCGCGGGGAAAGCTCAGCTTGTCGGGGGCGGTGCGCAGGCTCAGCTGGTGGCCGACGATGGACGGCCAGTCGTTGATGAGCGAGCCGAAGGCCAGCCCGCGCTTGCCCAGCGCCTTTCCGGCCACCTCGGGGACGGTCTGGCCGATACGCCGCGGTCCGTTCATGTCAAGGCTTCCTGGTCTGGGCTTCCTGGTGATCGTCCGCGCACCCTAGCGCAAGCGGGCCGGACTTCGCCAGCGCCCCCGCGGGTGCCCCTTTCTCGGCAGGCCTTTATCGGCGGCCCTTTATCGGTGTCTGGGTTCGCCCTATGTCTTGCCGCCATGACGACGCCTCCCCACACCGCCCCAAAGAGCGCCCCCGGCGACGCCGCCCCACGGCTGCTCTCCTGGTACGATCACAACCGCCGCGACCTGCCCTGGCGCGCCAAGCCGGGGGAGGTCGCCGACCCCTACCGGGTCTGGCTGTCGGAGATCATGCTGCAGCAGACCACGGTGCCCGCCGCGGCACCCTACTTCCGCGCCTTCACGGAGCGCTGGCCGACGGTGCGCGACCTCGCGGCGGCGCCGCTGGACGACGTTCTGGTGGCCTGGGCCGGGCTCGGTTACTACGCGCGGGCGCGCAACCTGTACAAATGCGCGCAGGTTGTGGCGGCGGAGCGGGACGGGCGCTTCCCCGACAAGGAGGTGGCTCTGCTGGACCTGCCGGGCATCGGCGCCTACACCGCGGCGGCGATCACCGCCATCGCCTTCGGCCACAAGGCGACGGTGGTGGACGGCAACGTGGAGCGGGTGGTCTCCCGCGTGTTCGCCGTCGAGGAACCGCTTCCCGGCGTGAAGCCCAAGCTGCGCGCGCTGGCCGCCCTGCTGACGCCGGACGAACGGCCCGGCGACTACGCCCAGGCGATGATGGACCTCGGCGCCACGGTGTGCACGCCGCGCAAGCCGAAATGCATGCTTTGCCCCTGGTCGGACTGGTGCGCCGCCCGCGCCGCCGGCATCCAGGAGCAGCTTCCCCGCAAGGCCGCCAAGGCGGACAA
This sequence comes from Azospirillum brasilense, assembly GCF_007827815.1. Taxonomy (GTDB): domain Bacteria; phylum Pseudomonadota; class Alphaproteobacteria; order Azospirillales; family Azospirillaceae; genus Azospirillum; species Azospirillum brasilense_C. The sequence continues at coordinate 580,252 of NZ_VITH01000001.1, read as the reverse complement.
GCCGACCCGGCGCGGCGTCGCCTTCTGGCTGCTGAACCCGGAGGGGGCCGTTCTGCTGCGCCGCCGGGCGGAGGAGGGACTGCTGGGCGGCATGACCGAGGTGCCCTCCACCCCCTGGGCCGGCCACGCGCCGACCGAGGCGGAAATCGCGGCGGCGGCCCCGCTGGACGTGTCCTGGCGCCGGCTGCCGGGCGTGGTCCGCCATACTTTCAGCCATTTTCACCTCGAACTTGAGGTCGTCGCGGCCAAGGCCGGCGACGGCTGGCGGATGGCCGAGGGGCTGTGGGTTCCGGTGGACCGGCTGGGCGGGCAGGCCCTCCCGTCCGTCATGATGAAGGTGGTGCGTCACGCCCTGGCTCACGCATAGACGGGGCGCACGCGTAAACGGCACGCGAAAACGGACGGTGGACGGAGCGAGATGAGGCGGCGGACGATTTTGGCGCTGCCGGCCTTCCTGGCCGGCGCGTGGCTTGCCGGGTCCTTGCGGGCGGAGCCGTCCCAGCGGGCGGAACCCAAGGCGAAGAAAGGGCCAGCCCCGGTTCCCGCCGGGCGCCGCGTCGCCCTGGAACTGGTCCTGGCCGTCGACGGGTCGGCTTCCATCACCGACGGGGACCTGGAATTTCAACTGCAAGGTCACGCCGCGGCCTTCCGCGATCCGGACGTCCGCGACGCGGTCGTCGCGGGTGGCGCCGCGGCGACCCTGGTGGTCTTCTCAGGCCCGCACAACCTGCGTGTCCTGGTGCCCTGGACGGCCCTGACCAACGCGGAGGAGGTGGCCGCCTTCGCGGACCGGATCGACAAGGCGCCGCGTGGTTTCCAGGGCGATTCCACGGCGCTGGGCAGCGCCATCGAGGAATCGGCGAAGCTGTTCGCCGGCAACGGCTTCGACGCTGGACGCAAGGTCATCGACATCGTGTCGAACGGCTTCTCCAACAGCGGCCCGGACCCCGCGGGCGTCCGCGACCGGGTCGAGCGGCAGGGAATCACCATCAACGCCCTGGCCATTCTCGACGAATTCCCCTGGCTGGAAGAGTATTATCAGGAGAATATCGTCGGCGGGATGAATTGCTTCGTGAAGACGGCGATGGACCGCGGCAGTTTCGTCGAAGCGCTCCGCCAGAAGCTCATTCAGGAGATCGCCATTCTTCCTGCGCCGGGTTCAGTTATCACCGCAGCTAACTTTTGAGCGCCGTCGCCCGGCGGCCCCGAATTTTGGAAAATCGTCTGGTGAAATGAGGCCGGGAGGGGCTACCTTACCCTTGCGTGCAGAGGGATGGGGATTGTGTCCGCTCCGGATGTTTTCGGGCGTTCCCTGCATCCTGATTCGTGTTGCGGAACGGTGGGATGGACGATCGGAAGTCGGCGGGGCCGGGCGACATCGCGGTTGCGGACATCGTGGCGGCGGCCGGTGCCGCGGTCGCCGGGAAGGCCGTTGCCCAGACTGTGGTGTCCCCTTCCGATCTTCCATCGACACCCGTCCTTCCCTCGGCGGCCGGCCGCCGCGCGTGGAAGCCGAGCCTGCAGACTGTGGCGATGGCGCTGGCCATCGTTGCGGTCCTGGCGCTGGGGGCGCTGACCGCGGCGGTCGGATCGACCTTTCTCGGCATCATCGGGATCGCCGAGGAGGCGCGGACCACCACCCTGCCGCTCCTCGACGCCCGGCACCGGGGCGCCCTGGCCGCCGCAGACCTGGAGCGGCTGGCCGAGGTCGTCCTCAACAGCCGCGACCGGGCCCGCCGCGTCGCCGCCCTGGACGAGGCGGAGGCGCTGGTCACCCGGTTCGCCCAACGGCCGGATGCCGGCGTTCTGCAGGGATTCGAAAGCGCGCTGAACGCCTTGCGGCGCGACAACCACCATGCCGATCTGCTCGACGCGCTGTCCGCCAGCATCCGTGAGCATCTGGCCGGGGTGGACGATGCGCTGTCCGGCGCCACCGCGCTGCTGGCCGAGCCCGACAAGGCGGTCCAGGACTATGCCTTTCTCAGCAACCTGTTCCATTTGCGCCAGCTTTACGGGCAGGCCACGGCCAGCGAAACGCCGGAGCGGCTCGCGCTGGTCGACGGCGAGATCGTCGGGCTGCTGCGCAACCAGCAGGCCCTGCTGGACAGCCTGTCCAGCATGAGGACCGGACCGGCGGTCCAGCCCAACCGCCTCGCCATCCTTCTGGATCGCTTTACGGCGGCGCGCGCGGTGGTCGACCTGCAGCGCGGGCGTCTGTCCGTGCTGGCCCAGGTCCCCCAGGACGGCGATCCCGCCTATCGCCACCTGAGAACGCTGGCCGACGGCCTGTCCGGCGATGCCGCCACGCCGGGTCTGCTGATGACGGACCGCATCGTCGCGGACGGCCGGCGTGGCTTGTGGGTCGGGATGGCCGGGCTCGCCGCGGGCGTCCTGCTGGTGGCGATCGTGATGGCGCTGCTGCGCCGCCATGTGGTGGGTCCGGTGCTGCGGGTCGGCGACGCGCTGTGCGCCTTGCCGGAACAGCCGCAGGCGGTGGCCCTGCCGCCCGCGGCGCTGCAGGAGGTCGAGGGCCTCGGCACCGCGGTGGGGCGGTTTGCCGGAATGATGGCCGCGTTGCGCCATCAGAATGCGGCTTTGCAGGCGAGCGAGGGGCGGCTGAACGCCATTCTGCGATCCTCGCCTTTCCCCATCGTCATCGCGCGGAGCGGCGACGGCCGCATCCTGTTCGCGAACGGCCCCGCCGCGGAGCTTCTGGAGACCAGCGTCTCCGCTCTGCTGGAACGCACGCTGCCGGATTTCCTGGAGGCCGCGGCCGATTGGGAGGGGATTGCCGACGCTCTGTTGCGCACCGGGCGGCGCCCGGACGCCGAGGCGCGCCTGAGAACCGCGGAGGGGCGCCCCTTTTGGGGAGCGCTGTCGGCGATGGCGATGGATCACGACGGAGTCGAGGCGCTGTTCCTGGCTCTTCGTGACATCTCCGCGCGCAAATACGCCGAAAAGGCACTGCTGGCCGCGATGGAGGAGGCGGACCGCACACGCCGCGACCTCCGTCAGGCCCAGAGGAGTCTTGTCCAGGCGGAGAAGCTGGCGTCGCTGGGGGCGCTGGTCGCCGGCGTGGCCCACGAGATCAGCACGCCCGTGGGAATCGGCGTGACCGCCGCCAGCCATCTGTCCGAGCAGGCGCGGCAGTTCAAGGCTGACGCGGCCGGCGGACCGTTGCGCCGCCGGGAACTGGAAGAGTTCGTGGACCGGGTCGATGAAGGCGCTTCCCTGATTCTCGGCAACCTGGAGCGGGCCTGCACGCTGGTGCAGAGTTTCAAGCAGGTGGCCGTCGACCAGACGTCGGAGGCGCGGCGGCCCTTCGAACTGCGCGGCTATCTGGAGGGCGTGCTGGGCAGCCTCGCCCCGCAGATGAAAGGCGGCGGGCATCGGGTCACGCTGGAGTGTCCGGACGGGCTGATGATGGACAGCTATCCCGGAGCCTTGTCGCAGGTGGTGTCCAATCTGGTGATCAACGCGCTGCTGCACGCCTTCCGGCCCGGCGTGCCGGGCACCATCGCCATCGCGGTGCGCGCCGACGGTCCGTTCTCCGCCGGTGCCGCGGGCGTCGTGCTGGACATCGCCGACGACGGCCGCGGCGTTCCGCCCGACCACATCGGGCGCATCTTCGAGCCCTTCTTCACCACGCGCCGCGCCGAAGGCGGCAGCGGGCTCGGCCTGCACATCGTCCACAACATCGTCACGGAAATTCTTGGCGGGCGCATCGCCGTGGCGTCGCAGCCGGGGGCCGGTTGCCGCTTCACCATCCATCTGCCGCTGACCGCGTCACCCATGGCGCCGTCGGCCATCGCCGCCGGCCGCGTCGCGGTGGCGGAGACGGTGCCCGCCTGACCGGTCAGGCCCGGGCGCGCTCGATCTCGACGCCGACGCTGGCGGCGTCCGGGAACACGTCCAGCTTTTCCACCCGCACCTTGACGCTGGCGATCCGCTCGTCGGACAGGCAGCGTTCGGCGATCCGTTCGGCCAGCGTCTCGATCAGGGTGACGTGACCCTGGCTGACCAGCCCTTTCACCACCGCCGCCATGTCCTCGCCGGTGACGCCGGGGGCGGCGACGTCCAGGTCGAGGCTCAGGCGGATGCGCTGCGGCTTGATCCGTTCGTGGGCATAGACGCCGATCAGCGCATCCATGACCAGATCGCGCACGAAGCAACGGGTGGAAAGCGCCGCCGGGGCCGAGCGGGGCGCCGGAGCGGTGACGGTGGCGAAGAGCTTGTTCATGGCGCACACGCCTATCACGCCGTCCCCGTCCTGCCAAGGCATGCGGGCGGCGATCGGTGAAGGGCTTCAATGCCGGATTGGCGGGATCGGGGCGGCGTCCACGGCCGCCCCGTGCCGCATCCGGCGGGAGGCGTCAGGCGGACCCTTCGGACCGGATGCGCTCGCGCAGCACGTCGATGGGACGCAGGTCGCCACCGTCCTCATAGTGCCAGAAGGTCCAGCCGTTGCAGGCCGGCAGCCCGGCCATGGCGGCGCCCACCTGATGGATGGAGCCGCGATGCTCGCCGCGCGGGCCGGCCCCGATCAGCGTGCCGTCGGCGCGCACGCGGGCGACCACCCGGCGGCGCAGGTCGAACAGCGACGTGCCCGGGCGCAGCAGGCCGCGCTCCACCACCCAACCGAAGGGGATGCGCGGGGCCGACCGCTTCGGCGGCGTGTCGAGGACGGCGGCGTCGGGCGCCTCCTCCACCGCCTCGATGCGGGCGGTGGCCGCCTTGGCGTAGGTCGCGTCGCGCTCCAGCCCGATCCAGTTGCGACCGAGCCGCTTCGCCACCGCACCCGTGGTGCCGGTGCCGAAGAAGGGGTCCAGCACCGTGTCGCCGGGGCGGGAGGAAGACAGGATGACGCGGTACAGAAGCGATTCCGGCTTCTGCGTCGGGTGGGCCTTGCGGCCGTCCTCGTCGCGCAGGCGCTCCGCGCCGTTGCAGATCGGCAGCAGCCAGTCGCTGCGCATCTGCAGGTCGTCGTTCAGCGCCTTCATGGCGTCGTAGTTGAAGCGGTAGCGGGCGTCCTTCTCGCGCGAGGCCCAGATCATGGTCTCATGCGCGTTGGCGAAGCGCGTGCCGCGGAAGTTCGGCATCGGGTTGGTCTTGCGCCACACGATGTCGTTCAGAATCCAGAAGCCCAGATTCTGCAGCGTGGCGCCGACACGGAAGATGTTGTGGTAGCTGCCGATCACCCACAACGAACCCTCGGGCTTCAGGATGCGGCGGGCCGCGGCGAGCCAGTCCCGCGTGAAGCGGTCGTAGGTCTCGAAATCTTCGAACTTGTCCCAGTCTTCTTCCACTCCGTCAACACGCGAGTGGTTCGGGCGCAAGAGTTCGCCCCCCAGCTGGAGGTTATAAGGCGGATCGGCAAAGACAAGGTCCACCGATTCAGCCGGCATTTCATTCATGAGGGCGATGCAATCGCCCACGAGAATTTTGTTCAGGGGGAGCATTGACGAAACCAAAACAGCGAATCAGTCGTTGGGACAATGATTCGCCGCCGAGTCGCCGTCAACTGATTTCTTGCGCCGGAATCGCGGCGGTCAGCCGGCCCGTTCGATTTGGGCGCGGACTGGTGCAAAAGTGACTCGGTGGTGGGGCGTCACGCCGTGGCGGCGCAGCGCCTCCAGATGCTCCGGCGTCGGGTAGCCGGCGTTGCGGTCCCAGCCGTATTCCGGGTGAAGCTCGGCCAGCCGCATCATCTCGCGGTCGCGCGCCACCTTGGCGACGATGGAGGCGGCGGCGATCGACTGGCTGCGCCCGTCGCCCTTGACGATGGCCTCCATCAGGCAGGACAGGGCGGGCTTGAACTTGCCGTCGATCAGCGCGACCGCGGGCGGCTCGCCGGGCAGCGCCTCGTAGGCGCGCTTCATGGCCAGCAGCGTGGCCCTGTGGATGTTGAGCGCGTCGATCTCCGCCGCGGACGCCTCGGCGAGCGCGACGGCCAGGGCGTGGGCGCGGATCTCCGGCTCCAGCGCCTCGCGGGCGCGCAGGCTCAGCGCCTTGCTGTCGTTGATGGCGCGGGCCAGCGCGTCGGGCAGGCCGCCGGCCGGCAGCACAACGGCGGCGGTGACCACCGGGCCGGCGAGCGGGCCGCGCCCGACCTCGTCGATGCCGCAGACCAGCCGCCCCTGGCCCAAGGCGATTTCGAAGGACAGATCGGGCTGCGGGCGGGGGACTTTGACGCGGACGGCTTTGGTGGTGGTCTTGGACGTCATGGGGAGTCGGTTCTTGCGGGTTCGGCGTGGTGGGGCAGGAGCCGTCCGCCGGACAGCTGCTCGATGTAGATGCGCGTCAGCGAGCGCAGGATGGGCGGCATCGTCTCGATGGCTTTGGCGAACTGGTCCTTGCGGATGATTTCGCAGACCGTGGCCTCCAGCGCAACGACCGTGGCGGCGCGCGGCCGGTGGGCGAGGAGGGCCAATTCGCCGAAGATGCGCCCCGGCCCCAGCACGCCGAGGTCGGTCCCGTCGCGACGAACACCGACCGAGCCGGACTGGATCAGGTAAGCCGCCGTTCCCTCATCCCCCTGGCGGAAGAAACTGTGGCCGTTGCGGAACATGCGGCGGTCCGCCACCGTGGCGAAGGAATCGGAGGAGCGGATCGCGGCCCCCCCTTCCTGCCGTTCCGGCTGGCACAGGCCATAGCTGCGGCGGATTGCGGCGACGAGGCTCTCCAGCAGATAGGAGGCCAGCGGCGGGCAGCGCCCGCGCAGCGCGCGGAAGGTGTCGCGCGACAGTTCCACCGCCTCGACCGCGGTGAGGGCGCGCACCGTGGCGCTGCGCAGCCCGTCGTCCAGCAGCGCCATCTCGCCGACGATCGCATTGGCGCCGACGGTGCCCAGGCGGCGCGGGCCATCCGGGCCGTCCAGCAGGACCTCAAGCTCGCCCGACTGGATCAGCCATGCGCAGTCCCCGGCCTCGCCCTGGCGGATCAGCACGGTGTCGGCGGCGATGCGCCGCGTGGGAAGGTCGGGTCCGCGTCTGGTCATCACCGGTTCCATCGCTCCGGGCCGGCCGGCCGCGTTCCATGGAGATTAGCGCGAATGCCGCTCCGGTTCAGGCGAATTTGCGGCGGCCAATTCGCGTCGCCCCGTCGCGAGATCAATCCACGTGGTCAAGGGGTTGGCCGTGAGGCTTGGCGGGGCGCGCCGGCTGCGCTATGCATGGCGCCCTCAAATCGAGAGGCCGGAAGTCATGACCACCACCGCCACCACCGAATGCCCCTGCCGTTCCGGCAAGCCCCTGGACGCCTGCTGCGGCCCCTATCTGGACGGCAGCGCGCCGGCGCCCACCGCCGAAGCGCTGATGCGGTCGCGCTATTCGGCCTTCGCCTGCGGGAAGATCGACTATCTCCAGGAGACGCTGCTGCCGGAGACCCGCGAGGACTTCGACCGCAAGGAGATCGAGACCTGGGCCGCCAACAGCCAGTGGACCGGCCTGGAAGTCCGCGCCACCGAGGCCGGCCGGGCGGAGGACGAGGAGGGCGTGGTCGAGTTCGTCGCCCACTTCACCATGAACGGCAAGCCGCAGAAGCACCACGAGACCAGCCGCTTCGCCAAGCGGGACGGCCGCTGGTACTATGTGGACGGCACGCTGGGCGCCCGCCCGCGCAGCGGCCCCAAGGTCGGCCGGAACGATCCCTGCACCTGCGGCAGCGGCAAGAAGTACAAGAAGTGCTGCGGAGCGGCCTGACGGCCCGCTCCAGATGCGGTCTTGAGGGGCTGTTCCTGACCGGCAATCCGCCGATTCTCGCAGCAATTGCGATATTTTTGGTCGCCCGGTGACCGCCGGGCGGCGTTCGGCCGGGTTTTGGCCGAATCTTTCTTTCCGCCACGCGCGTTCTCAATTGAAAAGCGCGGCGGAACGGATCATCTTCGGGGGGCCATGTTCCGCCGGTTGGGGCATGGCCTATCACGACAGATGAGACCACGTATGTTCGACCGTCCGCAGCGCAACAGCTTCCGCGCTCCCGAGATCACCCAGCGCAACATCCGCGCCACCGTCAAGTGGTTCAACGCGACCAAGGGCTTCGGCTTCGTCACGCCCGAAGACGGCTCGCCGGATGCCTTCCTGCATTCCACGGTTCTGCAGTTCTGCGGACACGACAGCCTGCCCGAAGGTGCCACCATCACCTGTGACCTGTCCCGCGGCCCGAAGGGCCCGCAGGTTGCCACCATCCACGACGTCGACACCTCGACCGCCAGCGAGTCCCCGCGCCCGGCGGCGCGCGCTCCGCGCAGCGACAGCTATGGCGGCGGCTACGGCGGCGGCAGCAGCTACGGCGGTGGCGCCGGCGGCGCCGAGGAGACGGTCGATGGCACCGTGAAGTGGTTCAACGTGTCGAAGGGCTTCGGCTTCATCGCCCCGTCGACCGGTGGCAAGGACATCTTCGTCCACATCCGCGCTCTGGAGCGTTCGGGCCTGGACGTGCTCGCCGACGGCGAGCAGGTGCGGGTGACCGTCCGCCAGGGCGTCAAGGGTCCGGAAGCGCAGCGCGTCGAAGTGGTCTGACGTCGAACAGCCGGCTGTGAGGGGGCGGGGCGGACCCATCCCCACACACCCGGTCGCGGAAGCAGCACCATTCCCATCACCGTCACGATCCACCCATAGGGTCTGAAACGGTGCGCGGGGCACAAAGAAAAAGCCCGCCGTTCCATTGGAACGGCGGGCTTTTTTGTTTGATCCCGCTTTGCCTGATCCTGGGGAAAGGGCGGTTTGTTACGGCCGCCCGATCAGCGTGCCCATCAGGCGGGTGCGGATGGCCGCGACGGCGCAGTCCAGCGGGCGGTCGGCGTCCGGCTTCGACGGGGCGGCGGCGACGTCCGGGCAGAGGTCCTCGATCCGCCAAGCGCGCGGCGGTGGCGGCGGGGTGGCGTGCGGGTCGCAGGTCGCCGGGTCCGGATGCGTTTCCTCGCTGTTGTCGTTGGCCGGCTTGATCTCCAGGTTCGGCGACACGCCGAAGCAGTCGACCAGCCCGCCCGACGGGCGGAAGTAACGCGCCGTGGTCAGGCGGATGCCGATGTCGCCGGACAGCGACGAGATGGTCTGCACCGATCCCTTGCCGTAGCTGCGCGTGCCGAACAGCAGCGCCCGGCTGTGGTCCTGCAGGGCGCCCGCGACGATCTCCGACGCCGAGGCCGACCCGCTGTTGATCAGCAGGACGATGGGCAGCCCGGCCAGCAGGTCGCCCGGCGTGCCGGTGTAGCGGCGGTTCTCGTCCGGATCACGGCCGCGCACCGACACGATGTCCACCGCCTCCAGGAAGCGGTCGGCGACGTTCACCGCCTGATCGAGCAGGCCGCCGGGGTTGTTGCGCAGGTCCAGCACCGCGCCGGCCAGCCGGCCGTGGGCCTGCCGGCGCATTTCCTCCACCGCCTCGTCCAGCGCGTGGGAGGTCTGCTGGTTGAAGGCGGCGATGCGGATGTAGGCGACGTCGCCCTCCAGCCGGTAGCGGACGGGCTGGATCTTCACGATGGCGCGGGTCAGCGACACGCGGAACGGAGCGTCGGGGCCGCCGTTTCCGTTGGTCCCGCCGTTGCGGCGCATGGTCAGGGCGACGGAGGTGCCGACCGGACCGCGCATGCGGGCCACCGCATCGCGCAGGTTCATGCCCTTGACCTGGGCCTCGTCGATGCGGGCGATCAGGTCGCCGGTGCGCAGCCCGGCGCGGGCGGCGGGGGAGCCGTCGATGGGGGACACGACGCGGATCAGGCCGCTGTCGTCGTCCATCGTCACCTCGATCCCAAGCCCGCCGAACTCCCCCTGGGTCTGCTCCCGCATGTAGCGGAAATGCTCCGAATCGAGGAAGGCCGAATAGGGGTCGAGGGAGGTCAGCATCGCATCCAGCGCCGCCTCGGTCAGGACCCGGTCGGTGGCCCCCGGCTCCTCCTTCTTCTTCTTCTGGAGGCCGGCGACGGCCTTTTCGACCAGCGCCTGCGGCGTGCCCGGCTTCACATGCTCGGCCAGCACGCGGCGCAGGACGTCGGAGAAGAGGAGGTAGTTGCGGTCCGCCGGGGACGGGAGGGAAGAGGTGCCCTTGGCCTTCGCGAACTCCTGCCGGTAATGGTCCAGCGCGATGCTGGTGTCGGCACGGGAGGCGGGCACCACCGCGCAGGCGGGTCCCATCGCCACCATCAGCAGCAACAGCGCCGCCAGCAGTTTCGCCATCCTGCGCCCCTCTTGACTGACCGGCCCGGCCGGCGGAATCAAAGCCATCAACGCGACTGCAAGCCTTATTGTACCAGGGGTTTCGCCTGCCGGACGCCCAAGGCCGGTGCATGTGTGCGTCTGTGCAGCGGAACATGGCCTTCCGGCCGGTCCCGCCGGTCTTCCATTCGCAACCTAGCACGTTGACCGGGCAATCTCAAATCCTGCCCCCTGGTGCCGCGGGACCCATCGCCCCGCTCAGGATAGGATATATGTCTCCACCCGTCGCGCCGCCACTCTCCGGGCGGGGGAGAGGGCCGGCGCGGGGATTCTACGCCTTAATAGGCACCTTTTCCGCTGAGCATCACGCCGACCGTCCGCAGCAGGATGCGGAAATCGCCCCAGAAGCTCCAACCCAGCAGATAAGCGGTGTCGAGCTGGACGCGCTGACCATAGTCCACGTCGTTGCGGCCGCTGACCTGCCACAGCCCGGTCAGGCCGGGGCGGCAGAGCGTGTAGAAGGGGAAACAGACGTGATAGCGCGCCACCTCCTCCTGCACGATGGGGCGCGGGCCGACCAGGCTCATGTCGCCGGTCAGGACGTTGAAGAGCTGCGGCAACTCGTCCAGGCTGGTGCGGCGCAGGAAGCGGCCGATCCAGGTGATGCGGGGATCGTTGCGCAGCTTGCGCGTGGCCTCCCACTCGGCGCGGGCCTCCGGGTCGGACTCGATGTGCTTCTCGAAAACCTCCGGCGCGTTGACGACCATCGAGCGGAATTTCAAGCAGGTGAAGTCCCGGCCCTCGGTCCCGATGCGCCGATGGCCGAACACCGCGGGGCCGCCGTCCAAGGTGATGAGCAGCCCGACGATCAGCATCAGCGGCCCGAAGAACAGAATCAGCCCGACCGCACCGACGAGGTCGAAGGCCCGTTTCACCCGGTTGCGGTGCAGCGGTTCCATGGCCGGCAAGCGCGCGACCAGTTCCGCGGCGGACGCCGTGCCGGCGAGCGTCGCCGGTTCCAGCGGTGCAGCACCCAACTGGATGGACTGCGGAATACCCATCGATCCCCCGTACTCACAATTCGGCTGGCGGAAACACGACCGCCTTCCGGGGGAGGCAACGCGTGAGGCGCGTCCGGGGTCCCCCGGCCGGGATGATCCGCCGCAGTTCCATCGCGGTACGCCGGCCGGCGATGGCGGGGCCAACGGGGTGCCACTTCCGGTGGAAGCGCGGGCTCAGCAGATGCGGGGAAGCTGCTCGCCGGACAGCCAGTCGACGATGCGCTTGCCGCCGAAGCGCGTCTCCATCTGCACGAAACGGTGGGAATCCTCGACCACCGTGCCGACGACGGCCGCTTCGGCCCCCAGCGGATGGGCGCGCATGGCCGCCAGCAGGCGGTCGGCGTCCTCCGCCGCGCAGATGGCGATCAGCTTGCCCTCGTTGGCGACGTAGAGCGGGTCGAGCCCGAGCAGTTCGCAGGCCGCCGCGACCTCCGCCCGCAGCGGGATGTCGGCCTCGCGCAGCAGCATGCCGACCCCCGACTGGTGGGCGATCTCGTTCAGGGTCGTCGCCAGACCGCCGCGGGTCGGGTCGCGCAGGACGTGCACGTCCGGCACCGCCGCGACCATGCCGGCGACCAGCCCGTGCAATGCCGCGCTGTCCGAGCGGATGTCGGTCTCGAAGCTGAGATTCTCGCGGGTGGACATGATGGCGACGCCGTGGTCGCCCATGGTGCCGCTGACCAGGATCGCGTCGCCGGGCCGCGCCCGCTCGCCGGACGGGGCGACGCCGGGGGGCACCACGCCGATGCCGGTGGTGGTGATGAAGACGCCGTCGCCCTTGCCGCGCTCCACCACCTTGGTGTCGCCGGTGACGATGGACACGCCGGCCTCGCGCGCGGCGCGGGCCATGCTGTCGACCAGCCGCTTCAGGTCGGCCAGCGGGAAGCCTTCCTCCAGGATGAAGCCGGCGGTCAGGTAGAGGGGCACGGCCCCGGCCATGGCGACGTCGTTCACCGTGCCGTGCACGGCCAGCGACCCGATGTCGCCGCCGGGAAAGAACAGGGGCGAGACGACGAAACCGTCGGTCGTCACCACCATGCGCCCGGCGGGCGCGTCGAAGGCCGCCTGATCGTTGCCCTGGTCGAGCAGCGGGTTGGCGAAGGCGGCGGCGAACAGCTCCCGCACCAGCTGGGCCATGGCCTTGCCGCCCGACCCGTGGCTCATGTCCACGGCGCCGCGGGCGAGGTCGAGCTTGCGGGTGAAGAGACGGCGGTCGGTCATGGCGGGGTCCACAAGGTCGGGCGGCGGATCAGGCGGCGGGAGTCAGGGTGCCGGTTTCGGCGAGCAGGGCGAGCGTGCGCTCCGCCTCCTCCGGGTCGAGCTTGGACAGGGCGTAGCCGACATGCACGATGACGTAGTCGCCCACCGCCACCCCCTCCACCAGCGCCAGGGAACAGGCGACCTTCACCCCGCCCAGGCTGACGGTGGCGCGGTCCTCTTCCAGAAGCTCGATCACGCGGGCGGGAACGGCGAGGCACATGGGGGCGGTCCTTCCTGAAGCAAACTCTGCACGGCGATCCAGGCCTGTCCCAGGCTGAGCCCGCCGTCATTGGCCGGCGCCCGGCGGGGCAGCAGGGCGGTGACGCCGCGCGCCGCGAACCCGGCGCTCAGCCCTTCGGCCAGGACGGCGTTCATCAGGCAGCCGCCGGACAGGACGACGCGGTCGAGCCCGCGCGCCGCCAGCTCCGGCAGGGCCCATGCGACCAGCGCCGCCGCCAGGGTTCCATGGAACCGCTCCGCTCCCTCCCGCGCATTGATCTGCAACAAGCTTTCGAGAAGGGGGGTGAGGTCCAGCACGCCGCCGTCGATCCGCCAGCCGCCCTCCAGCACCGTGGGGTGGCGGACCAGCGATTCCAGGGCCATCGGCGCTTCGCCCTCGAAGCCGGCGCCTCCGGGGCTGAAGGCACGGACTCCGAGCAGCCCGCAGGCGGCGTCGAACCAGCGCCCGCAGGAACTGGTGGGCGGTGCGTTGATACCGGCCTCGATCATCCGCCGCACGCCGTCCGCCGGGCCGCAGCCGGCGAAGCGCTCCGCGATCTCCGCGCCGCGGCCCATGCGGGCCAGCGCCGCCGCCGCCATGCGCCAGGGCTGGCGCGCCGCCACGTCGCCGCCCGGCTGGGCCAGCGGCGCCAGATGGCCGAGGCGGGTGAAGCCGGTGCCGTCCACCAGCAGCATCTCCCCGCCCCAGGACCCGCCGTCCGCCCCCAGCCCGAAGCCGTCCAGCGCCAGTCCGAGCGTCGGGCCAAGCGGCGGCCCGGCCTCGCCCTGTTCGGCCAGCACCGCCGCGATGTGGGCGTGGTGGTGCTGCATCGGCAGCGTCGGCAGGCCGAGCGATTCGGCGAAGCGGGTGCTCTGGAAATCGGGGTGGAGGTCGTGGGCGACGGCCACCGGCTCCACCGCCAGGATGCGGCGCAGATGGGCGACGCTCTCCTCCAGGAATTCCAGGGTCGCGGCGTTGTCGAGATCGCCGATGTGCTGGCTGAGGAAGGCTTCGTTGCCGCGGGTCAGACAGACGGTGGCCTTCTGGTGCGCGCCGACCGCCAGCACCGGCGGGCCGGAGCGCGGCAGGCGGATGGAGGCCGGCGCATGGCCGCGCCCCCGCCGCAGGAAAGCCGGCGCCCCCGCCACCACCCGCATCACGCTGTCGTCGGCGCGGATCAGGATGTCGCGGTCGTGGTCGACGATCAGGTCGGCGATGCCGTCCAGCCGTCGCCGCGCTTCGGCGTTGCCGATGGCGAGCGGTTCGCCACCGGGGTTGGCGGAGGTCATGACCAGGGTGAGGTCCTGCGGCCGCTCCAGCCAAGCCGTGCCGTCGGGCCGTCCGGCGGCCTCGTGGAACAGCAGATGATGGATCGGCGTGTAGGGCAGCATCATGCCCAACCAGGCGAGACCGGGGGCGATGGCGTCGGGAAGGGTGGGGGCGTCGTCCCGCCGCCGCAACAGCACCACCGGCCGGGCCACCCCCTCCAACAGTGCCCGCTCCGCCGCTCCGACCGCCCCAAACCGATCGGCGGACGCGGTGTTGGCAACCATCAGGGCGAAGGGCTTGCCGTTGCGCTGCTTGCGGGCGCGCAGCCGTTCCACCGCCGCCGCGTCGAACGCGTCACAGGCGAGATGGAAGCCGCCCAGCCCCTTGATGGCGACGATCCGGCCGCCGCGCAGCGCGTCCAGCACCTCCTCGATGGGGTGGGACAGGCGCGGACCGCAGGCCGGGCAGGCGGTCGGCTGGGCGTGGAAGCGGCGATCGGCGGGGTCGGCGTATTCGGCGGCGCAGTCCGGGCAGAGGGGAAAGCCCGCCATGGCGGTCTGCGGCCGGTCGTAGGGCAGGGCGCGCGTGATGGTGAAGCGCGGTCCGCAATGGGTGCAGTTGAGGAACGGATAGCGGTAGCGCCGGTCCTTCGGATTGAACAGCTCGGCCAGACAGGCCGGGCAGACGGCGGCGTCGGGGGCGATCCCGGTGGTCACCGCGCCGCGCTGCGAGGCCAGGATGGCGAAGCCCGCCTCGCCGGGCTGGACAGGAACCGCGTCTGTTTCGATTGCGTCGATCCGCGCCAGCGGCGGGGCCTCCTCCGCGAGCGCGGTCAGAAAGCGCTCAAGGGCATCGCCCTGCACCTCCGCCAGCACGCCGTCCCCGTCGTTGAGCACCCAGCCGGTCAGGGCGAGGCGGTGCGCCAAGCCATACAGGAAGGGCCGGAAGCCGACCCCCTGCACCTGCCCGCGGACCCGGACGCGAAGCCGCCTCACCGCGTGGCGACCGCCTTCGCAAGCCCCTCCTCGATCCAGCCGTACCAGTCCTCAAGCCCCTGGCCGGTGGTCGCGGACACCTCGATCACGCGCAGGTTGGGCTTGAGTTGCCGTGCGTAGGCGATCATGCGCGCCACGTCGAAGGTCAGGTGCGGCAGCAGGTCCACCTTGTTGACCAGCAGCAGGTCGGCGCCGGCGAACATCGCCGGGTATTTCAGGGGCTTGTCCTCCCCCTCCGTCACCGAGAGCACGACGACCTTGTGCGCCTCGCCGAGGTCGAAGCCGGCCGGGCAGACGAGGTTGCCGACATTCTCGATGAACAGCACGCTGCCCGTCGCCACCGGCAGGCGCCCGACCGCCTGGGTGACCATCTGGGCGTCGAGATGGCAGCCCTTGCCGGTGTTGACCTGGATGGCCGGCGTGCCGGTGGCGCGGATGCGGTCGGCGTCGAAGCTGGTTTGCTGGTCGCCCTCGATCACCGCCATCGGGAAGCGGCCCTTCAGGTCGGTCAGCGTGCGGGTCAGCAGGGTCGTCTTGCCCGACCCGGGGCTGGACATCAGGTTCAGCACGAACACGCCCTTCGCCGCGAAGAACTGGCGGTTCACCGCGGCGAAGCTGTCGTTCTTGGCGAGAATGTCCTGTTCGATGGCGATCAGCCGGGTCTGGGACATGCCCGGCACCTCGGTTCCCGCCGGGCCGCGGCCGAGGTCGATGGTGCCGTGGTCATGCCCATGGTCGTGGCCATGCTCGTGCCCGTGCCCGTGCCCGCGATGATGCCCATGATCGTCGCCGTGGGTGTGGCGGTAGACCTTGCCGTCCGGTCCGACATGCTCGTGGCTGTGATGATCATGGTGGTGGTCATGATCATGGTCGTGATGATGATCGTCGTGACCATGGTGGTGATGATGGCCGTGCCCATGGCCGGCCTCGATTTTCGTTTCGCCGTTGGCGCAACCGCAGACCGTGCACATCACTCCACCTCCAATTCCTTGACGCGCATTTCCTCGCCGCCGGTCACCATGAGCTGGTGGCCGTCGCATTCGGGGCAGGGGTCCGACCGCTCGGGCAGCGGGACCGGCTTCTCGCAGGTCAGGCAGAAGGCCTGACCCGGCGGGCGTTCGATGTCCAGCACCGCGCCCTCCGCGATGGTGCCGCGGCTGACCGCGTCGAAGCCGAAGGCGATGGCCTGCGGTTCGACATGCGACAGGGTGCCGATGACCAGCCGCACCGTCTTCACCCTGGTGAATCCCCGGGCCGCTGCCTGATCGCGGATCACGTCGATGATGCCTTGGCTGAGCGCCAGCTCGTGCATGGGTCAGTCCTCGTCCTGGATCGTAATGGAGGAGGCCACGCAGGGGTCGAGCGCGGCCACCAGCAGGCCGGCGCGCTCGGCCAGACCCGCGTCGGACGCGGCGCCGGCCAAGCCCTGGGCCAGCGGCCCGTCCGCGGCGAAGTTCCATTCGGTCGGCGCGACGATGCGGCAATCGGCGACGCGGCCGTTTTCAAGCCGCAGCCAGTGGGCGAGGCGCCCGCGGGCCGTCTCGGCGGCGCCGCTTCCCGCGCCGGGCAGTCCGCCGCAGGGGCCCTGAACCGGTTCGGCGTCTTCCAGGCGGTCGGCCCGGGACGCCAGCCTCCCCGCCAACTCCGCCAACTCCGCGAGCCGGGCGGCGGCGTGGGCGGCGAGGCCGGAACCGTGGGCGGACAGCAGCGCGGCGACCAGAGGGTGCGCGCCTTGGCGGGCCAGCGGGCCGGTGTGGGCGGGGGCGCCGTCCTGCCGGGGGGTTTCGGAAAAGGCCGCATCTACGGCCAGCCGCTCGCCGAACCAGCGGGCCGGATGCGGCTCCAGCGCCGGCACGCCGCAGGCGCCGAAGCCCGCCATGCCCGGCGCCAGCAGGAGCCGCATCAGCCGCGCCGCCGGGGTTGCACCGACGACGGTCCAGCGCTCCAACTCCACGGCGTCGGCGGGGGGAGGGGCGGCGAAGACGGCGCGTTCCAGCCCGTCGCGCAGGGCCGCGACAGCGGCGGCCAGGGCGGCACGGTCGGGTTGCAGGGAGCCACCGCCCGGACGCAGCCCGTCGCGGGCCGGGTAGAGCGCGGGATGAATCGCCGCCGCCGCGGCGCGCAGGCCCGCCAGTTCCCTGGGCTGCGGCGCCTCGCCCAGCCGCGCCGGCCAGTCCATCAGGATCTGCCACGCGTGGTTCGTCGCGGCTTCCGCGTCGGCCAGCAGGGCGCGTGCGGCGGCGTGCGGCCGGGCGTCGAGGCCGAGCGCGTCCTCCAACGCCCCCACCGCGGCCAGCGACTGGGCGGTGCCGCACAGGCTGAACAGCAGCGGCACGAGGCGCATCGCCTCGTCGGGCGTGCGTCCGCACAGGGCGCGGGCGGCGGCGGGGCGGCGGACCTGCACCGACACGGCGCGCACCCGCCCGGCGGCGGCCGTCAGCCGCACCGACACGCTGCCCTCCAGCCCAGTGCCTTCCAGCCCGGCGCCCGTCCCGCTCATCGCCGCGCCCTCCCGAACAGAGAGCGGCGGGACAAAGCGGGCTTGGGCGGGTCCGCATCGCTCGCCGATGGCGGATCGGTCCGTGGCGCCGGCTGCTCAGCCTCCCGCATCAGATGGTCGAGCCCCAGGACGGCGGCGGCGCGGGCCTCCCCCTGGTCGACAAACACGTTCATCGCCGAGGCGAGCGGGATCACCGCCAGCGTTCCCAGGACGCCCACCCGCGCCGCGGTGAAGCGGTAGGCGCCGGAGGGCAGGGCGATCTCCGTCTTGTCGCCGTCGCGCCGGTCCGCCCACAGGGCGGGATCGCGCGGGATCAGCACGGCGTTCAGGAACCAGGGGGCGATGACGCAGCCGATCCAGCCCGGCCCGTGGGCGCGGAAGCCCACCGCCTCCACCGCCAGTGCGGCGTTGCAGATGGGAACGTCGGCCATGTCGCGCTCCGCGATCAGGCGGTAGCTGGCGGTCAGGGCGGCGACCCGCGCCGCCATGGCGTCGCCGCCCGGCGGCGCGACGACGGTGAAGCCGTGCTGGGGGCCGCCGCAACCCGGGCAGCGCCAATAGTCCGGCAACCCCCCGAAGGGTGTTCCCGGCGGCACCTCCCGTCCCGGATCGCCCGCCGCCGGGTCGTAGACGGCGCCGCAGGCCCCGCAGGAGGGGCGCGCGTCGGCGGCGAAGCCCGCCTCGGGGGCGCCGGAGGTCATGCGCTGGCCTTTTCGATGAGGTCGGTGAACAGGTGGTCCACATTCTCCCCGCGCGCGGCCAGCAGGATGGCGTCGAGCGCACGGTTCAGCGGCTCAACCTCCTCCGCTTCCAGAGTGCGGACGGCGCGGTCGAGATGGACCAGCACCCAGCCGCCTTCCGGCACCTCATCGATCAGCATGACGTTGACGCGCCGTTCCTCGCCGCGGCCGGCGCATCGCGCGGTGAAGCCGTCGGTCTCCAGGACCCGCATCGGAATGCCGAGACACATGCGCGCGCCCTCACCCGGGGAACCCGGTCGTCGCGAGGCGGCCGGCGTGAAACGATCAGTGCAACTGCGTCATCTTGACCGGGGGGTGAAACCGCACATTGATGTGCGTCAAACATGCGGTCCGGCGTAGTTTCATTGCGCTCCGCCATTTCCAATCGGAGCGGTTCTGCTAAAGTGGCGACCGCTTCGCGCGCGATGGGGTAGGGGTCGGTCGTGCGCCGCTCAACGATACAGCAGGGGTTTTCACGGATGAAACGTTTCGCTCTCGCGTCGGCCACCGCGGCGGCAGTTCTGGCCGCTCTGCCCAACGCGGCGCTCGCCCACACCTTCGGCGCCCACGACGCCGGCCTCGTCCATGGTTTCCTGCACCCGGTCGGCGGCTGGGATCACCTGCTGGCGATGGTCGCCGTCGGCCTGTGGGCCGCGCAGCGCGGCGGCAAGGCCCTGTGGGCGCTGCCGATGGCCTTCGTCGGCGCGATGATCGGCGGCGGCCTGCTGGGCCTGGCCGGCATCGGCCTGCCGCAGGTCGAGCTTGGCATCGTCCTGTCCGTGGTCGCCCTGGGCGCCCTGATCGCCCTGCAGTCCCGCCTGCCGCTGCTGGCCTCCGCCGGCGTGGTCGCCCTGTTCGCCGTGTTCCACGGCCACGCCCACGGCGCCGAGATGCCGGAGGCGGCGCAGCCGCTGCTCTACGGCCTGGGCTTTGCCCTGTCCACCGCCCTGCTGCACGGTGCCGGCATCGGCGCCGCCCTGTCGCTGCGTCGTCTGGTCGAGGGCCGCAAGGGCGCCCTGGCGCTGCGCGGCACGGGTGCGGTGGTCGGTCTGGCCGGCGTGGCGCTGCTCGCGCTGGGCTGATCGTCGAAAAAATGAGAGGGGGGTGGCTGGGCGGCCATTCCCATGGGAAGGCTCGGCGACGCGGTTCGCCGGGCCTTTTTTATGGGTTTTGGAAAATTTAACGAAAATACGCTTTTTTCCTGCTGCTCTGTTTTGCCGCCGCTCCTATATTTGGTTGCCGGTTTTGGCGGAATTCCAATCAGGAGTCGTGCGTTGCCGATGATCCCGCCAACCTTTGCCACCCTGCGCAACGCCCTCCGCGCGCTGGCCCTCGCCCTTCCTGTCGGCGCCGCCCTGCTTCCGGCGGCCCCGGCGCTGGCGGAGGTGCCGGGACAGCAGCGGACCCAGGCGCCGGGCTTCTACCGCATGGCCATCGGCGATTTCGAGATCACCGCGCTGTTCGACGGCTTCATCGACCGCGACCGCAAGTATTTCGTCGGCGCCAAATCCGAGGACATCATCGGTCTGCTCAACAGCATGTTCCTGGCGGAGCGGCCGGAAATCCAGACGGCGGTGAACGCCTATCTGGTGCACACCGGCGCAAATCTGGTCCTGGTGGACGCCGGAGCGGCCAAGTCGCTGGGGCCGACGCTCGGCTTCATCGCCGACAACATCCGCGCCGCCGGCTACAGCCCGGAGCAGGTCGACACGATCCTGATGACCCATCTGCATCCGGACCACGCCAACGGCCTGCTGCGCCCGGACGGAACCATCCTGTTTCCCAACGCCGAGGTTCGGGTCGCCAAGGCCGAATTCGATTTCTGGCTGGGCGGGGAGGCGGTGGCCAAGGCCCCGGCGCCGCTCAAACCCTTCTTCGCCATGGCCCACGCGGCGGTGGCCCCTTACGAGGCGGCGGGCAAGCTGAAGCCCTACCAGCCCGGCGACGGCCTTCTGCCCGGCGTGGAGTCGGTGGCAGCTTACGGCCATACACCGGGGCACAGCGGCTACCTGTTCCGCTCGAAGGAGCAGAGCATTCTGCTGTGGGGCGACACCGTGCACAGCCACGCCCTTCAGTTCGCCCGTCCGGAGGTCGTCATCGAGTTCGACGTCGACAAGGACGAGACCATCGCCTCGCGCCGACGGCTGCTGGCCGAGGCGGCGGCGCAGAAGCTGTGGGTGGGCGGCGCCCATCTGCCCTTCCCCGGCATTGGCCATGTCCGCACCGAAGGGGACGGCTACGCCTGGGTTCCCGTGGAGTTCGGTCCGATCCGCAGCGACCGCTGAGCGGCCCGATTCGGCGTCAAGGCTCCGCGGGATACTCCACCGGGCCGCTTGCGCGTGTGTGCCAGTCGCAGAATTCCACAATTATTCCAATCGGTTGGCGCATCTCTCCCGGGACGCTTCCCCGGCGCGTTCAGGACGGCCATGCTGGGCGCCGACCGTCCTGAAGGGGAACCACGCCGATGACACCGCCGATCTTCGCCTCTCTGCGCAACGCCCTGCTTGCCTTGACCGTCGCCCTTCCCGTCGGCGCCGCCCTGGTGCCGGCGGCGCCGGCCTTGGCGGAGGTGCCGGGCCAGCAGCGGACCCAGGCGCCGGGTTTCTACCGCATGGCCATCGGCGATTTCGAGGTCACCGCGCTGTATGACGGCTTCATCGACCTCGACCGCAAGATCCTCAGCGGCGCCAGCGCGGACGACATCCAGAGCCTGCTCGCCCGGATGTTCCTGGCCGACACGCCGGGCGTCCAGACGGCGGTGAACGCCTTCCTCGTGCACACCGGCGCGAACCTCGTCCTGGTGGACACCGGAACGGCCAAGGCCTTCGGTCCGGCGCTGGGCTTCATCGCCGACAACATCCGCGCCGCCGGCTACAGCCCGGAGCAGATCGACACGGTGCTGCTGACCCACCTGCACCCGGACCACGCCAACGGCCTGCTGCGTCCGGACGGCGCCATGCTGTTCCCCAACGCCACGGTCCAGGTCGCCAAGGCCGACGCCGACTTCTGGCTGAGCGAGGAGGTGGCGGCCAAGGCTCCGGCGGACAGCCAGCCCTTCTTCGCCATGGCCCGCGCGGCGGTGGCGCCCTACGCGGCGGCGGGCAAGCTGAAGCCCTACCAGCCCGGTGACAGCCTGGTTCCCGGCGTGGAATCGGTGGCGGCCTATGGCCACACGCCCGGCCACAGCGGCTATCTGTTCACATCGGGGGAGCGCAGCATCCTGATGTGGGGCGACGTCGTGCACAGCCATTCCGTGCAGTTCGCCCGCCCGGAGGTCGTCATCGAGTTCGACGCCGACAAGGAGCAGGCCGTCGCCTCCCGCAAGAAGCTCTTCGCCGACGCCGCGGCGCAGAAGCTGTGGGTGGCTGGCGCCCATCTGCCTTTCCCCGGCATCGGCCATGTCCGGACCGAGGGTAAGGGCTACGCCTGGGTCCCGGTGGAGTTCGGGCCGATCCGCGCCGACCGCTGACGTGATGTGAACGGCGCCGCCACGCTCAGTTTCGGGGCGTGGCGGTCACGCCGAGGCGGGCCAGTTCCTCGACGATCATCGTCACCATCTGCGGGATCACCGCCTCGATCTCCGGCGACATCATCAGGCCGGTGCCCAGCGCCATCGGCACGCAGCCGACCACCGTCACGCTCTCCGGCGCCTCGTCCTGCAGGCGCAGCGAGGCCAGCAGGTCGCTGAGGCCGAGTTGGTGGGGCGACAGCTTGCCCTTGAAATAGGCCGGAACCTCATCGCCGCGCAGCACGGTCAGGCTGGCCGGCGGCGCGCCGGTCTTCACCGCGTCCACCGCGATCAGGTGCTTGTGGCTGGCGATCAGGTCCAGCATGTCCATGCCGCAGGTGCCGCCGTCGACGACGCTGACGTGATCGGGCACGCTCCAGGCGGCGTCGAACGCCTCCATGGCGCGCACGCCCACCCCTTCGTCCATCAGGAGGATGTTGCCGAGGCCGAGGACGAGGATGGACATGGGACATGCGCTCCGTTCGACGATTTTGAAACAGAAGGGATTTTGAAACAGCAGGATGAAACGGGACCGGCGCCGGGCGCCGTGAACTGGATCAATCACCCGGCGTGGGGGACGCGAAAAGCCCCTCCTCCGCGGGGAAGAGGGGCTTTCGGCCGGTCAGAAGGCTTGGATCAAACGACCTTCACCTGATAGTGCGACTTCGTTTCCGTGTCGGTCAGGTGCACGGCGCAGGCCAGGCACGGGTCGAAGCTGTGCAGGGTGCGGATGATCTCCAGCGGCTGGTCGGCCACCGCCACCGGGTTGTCGATCAGGGCCGCCTCATAGGCGGAGATGTTCCCGTCCTCGTCGCGCGGGCCGGCGTTCCAGGTGGTCGGCACGACCGCCTGGTAGTTCTTGATCTTGCCGTTCTCGATCACGACCCAGTGCGAGAGCATGCCGCGCGGCGCCTCGTGGAAGCCGAAGCCGCGGATCTCGCCCTTCGGGAACACCGGCTTGTTGAAGGTCTTGGTGTCGCCCTTCGCGATGTTCTCCATCAGCAGTTTCCACTGGTTCTGCAACTCCTCGTGCAGGACCACGCAGCGCACCGCGCGGGCGGCGTGGCGGCCGATGGTGGAGTGCAGCGCGTCGACGCCGACCTTGCTGCCGAGATGGCCCGACACCGCGTCGAGCACCGCGTTGACCCAGAACTGCGTGCGCTGGTGGCCCGAGGCGTACATGCCCAGCACGTTGGCCAGCGGGCCGACCTGGGCGCGCTTGTCGTAGAAGGTCGGCGACTTGATCCAGCTGTACTTGCCGTCGTCCTGCCAGTCGGTGAAGTTCGGGATCGTCTCGCCGTCGTAGGGGTGCAGGGGACCCTTGCCGCCCTGGTACCAGCTGTGCTTCACGCTCTCCTTCACGCCCTTCTCGAAGTACGGGTCGTGGAAGTCCTTGATCGGCGTGAACTTGGCGAGGTCGCCGCCGTCGATGTAGCCGGCGGGCAGGGCGAAGGTGGTGCCCTTGGTGTCCAGCGGCATGTCCGGGATGGACAGATAGTTCACCACGCCGCGGCCATACTGCGTCCAGTCGGCGTAGAAGGCGCCGATGGCCGCCACGTCGGGGATGTAGACCTGGGTGATGAAGTCGCCCACCTCGTCGATCAGCTGCTTGATGTACATCAGCTTTTCGAGCGTCAGGGTGGACTGGCTGTCCATGTTGATCGGGTTGGTGACGCCGCCCACCGCCATGTTCTGGATGTGCGGGGTCTTGGAGCCGAGGATCGCCACCACCTTGTTCATGCGCCGCTGGTAGTCGAGCGCCTGGAGGTAGTGGGACGCCGCCATCAGGTTGGCTTCCGGCGTCAGCTTCATCGCCGGATGGCCCCAGTAGCCCGAGCCGAAGATGCCGAGCTGGCCAGAGTTGATGAAGGCCTGCAGCTTCTTCTGCGCGGTGGCGAACTCCTGCGTGCTGTTCCGCGGCCAGCCGGAGATCGACTGGGCCAGCTTCGCGGTCGCCGCCGGATCAGCCTTCAGCGCCGAGACGATGTCCACGAAGTCGAGCGCGGACAGGTGATAGAAATGGACGATGTGATCGTGGACGTTGTGGGCGCCCTGGATCATGTTGCGGATGTACTGGGCGTTGAGCGGCACCTCCAGCTTCAGCGCGTTCTCCACCGCGCGGACGGAGGTGATGGCGTGCACCGTGGTGCAGACGCCGCAGATGCGCTGGGCGAAGACCCAGGCGTCGCGCGGGTCCTTGCCCTGAAGGATCAGCTCGATGCCGCGCCACATCTGGCCCGACGCCCAGGCGTTGGTGACCTTGCCGCCGTCCACTTCACAATCGACCCGCAGGTGACCCTCGATGCGGGTGACCGGATCTACAACAACTCGCTGAGCCATAATGAAACTCTCCTAAACTCAGCCGTGCTCGGGATGGACGGCGTGCATGACGGGCAGCTTCTTCACGAAGAGGAGATACAGCGCGATCTCCAGCGCGAAGACGCCGACGGTGACCATGATTTCCTTGACCGAGGGGAAGTAGTGCCAAGGACCGACCGCCGGCGTGAAGCCGATGAGATAGACGTTCAGGCGGTAGAGGATGCCCGCCGCCAGCAGGAGCGAGGCCGACAGGAACAGCGCCCGCGACCGGTTGCGGTTGGCCTTGGGGATCAGCAGCGCAAGGCCGGAGATCATCAGCGCCATCTCCGCCACGAACCAGCCGGACTGCGGCCCGCCGAAGATCTGGCCGATCTGGCCGCGGACGATCAGGTCGACGAAGCGCAGCACGACGAACAGCGAGGCGACGACCAGCATCAGCCCGGCCAGCTTCGACAGCACCGGCGTCTCCATCGGGCGGCGGAAGTTCAGCGAGGCCATCACCGATTCCCAGACCACGATGGCGAAGCCCATCAGGATGGCGGTCAGCAGGAAGAAGACCGGTAGCATCTGCGACTGCCACAGCGGCGACAGCTTGTGCCCGACGATGACCATCATGGTGCCGAGCGACGACTGGTGCATCGTCGGAAGCAGGACGCCCAGCGCGATGAAGACCCACAGCACCCGGTTCAGCTTGGCGCGCAGCCCCTCGATGCCGAACCGCTCCAGGAAGGCCGGGGCGAACTCCACCACCAGCACCAGCGTGTAGGTCGCCACGCACAGGCCGACCTCCAGCATCACCGAGTTGGGCTGCGCGTACCACGGCAGCATCATGTGGTAGAAATTCCAGTAGCGGCCGAGATCGACCAGCACCGCCAGACCGGCGAGGCCGTAGCCGAACAGGCTGGCCAGCACCGCCGGCCGGACCAGCGGGTGATACTCGCCGCGGTTCAGGATGTAGCAGAGCAGCGCGATGACGTAGCCGGCGCAGCCGAAGGCCGAGCCGATCACCACGTCGATGGCCACCCAGATGCCCCAGGGATAGCCGTCGTTCAGGTTCGACGCGGCGGCCAGTCCCTGCGTGTAGCGCTGGAACAGGATGACGCCGGCGACGGCGACCAGCGCGGCGCAGATCAGGAAAGGAAGGGTGAGGACCCGGCCGCCAAGCGGTTGATGCTCATGAGCTTGCGAAGACATGGCGTGGCCCCCTCACTCGTCGGTGTGGTTCTTGGTGTTGCGGTGCGCCAGATAGGCGAGACCGGCGAACACCGTGGCGGGGGCGATCATGCCCGCGTAGAGCGTGTGCTGGATGCCTTCCGACAGGGTCGGATAGCCGTTCTCCGGCACGTTGGTGGGCAGGTTCAGCTTGTCGAACGGCACGGCGGACACCGCGAGGCACTGGGTGCCGCCCAGCTCCTTCTCGCCGTAGATGTGCGTCTGATAGGCCGCCTCGACGAGCTTCTCATGGCCGGAGCGCGGGCCGCCGACCTTGCCGGCGATGTCGCCGCGCGGGTAGTGGGTGTGCTCGCCCACCTTCAGCGCGGTGCGGCGCTTGGCCTCCGCCTTGAGGTCCTCCGTGCGGCCGAACAGGGTCGCCCCGGTGGGGCAGACGTCGGCGCAGCCCGGAAGCTCGTTCTTGGCGAGCTGCTGCTTGCAGAGCTGGCACTTTTTGATTTCGCCGAAGGCGTCGTTGTAGTCGTACTTCGGCACGCCGAACGGGCAGGACAGCACGCAGTAGCGGCAGCCGATGCAGGCGCTCGGGTCGTGGTTCACGATGCCGGTCTTGGCGTCCTTGGTCATTGCCGACACCGGGCAGACCGACACGCAGGACGGATCGGCGCAGTGCAGGCACTGCCGCTTGATGAAGGCGAAGCCGTTCTCCGCCGCGTCCTTGGTGGCGCCGGTGCCGTGGCTGTAGGCCTTGATGACGTTCAGCGTCCTGGCCGACAGCTCCACCGGGCTGTCGTAGATCGGCTTGTCACCGCCGCCGGCGTTCCAGCCCTGCTGGGCCGGGCCGACGTCGGGCGGCATGTGGTTGACCTCCTTGCAGGCGGTCACGCAGGCCTTGCAGCCGATGCACAGCGTGCTGTCGTAGAGCAGGCCGACCGCGTCGGGCGGCAGCGGCTTGGGCGGGCGCTGCAGCGCGTTGGCCTCCGGCGGGGCGGCGACCACGGTGGTGCAGGCGGCCGCGGCCGCCGCAGCGCTGCCCTTGACCGCGTTGCGCAGGAAGCCGCGCCGCGAGACCGATGTCTTGTTCTTTGACATCATGCTTTTCGACATGGCGTCACCTCACTCGGCGGCGGTGGAGGAGGATTCGGTCTTCGCGTCGTGCTTGCCGAGCCGGCTGGAGATGACGGCGCCGGCGCCGACCGCCGCGCCGGCGATGCCGGCGACCACCGCCGCGGCCCCGGCCGACATGCCCTCGCCCTTCTCGACGGCGACCGCCGGGTAGGTGTTGGGCGGCGCCACCGACTTCAGCGAGGCCAACTCGTGGATGCTCTTGGTGAAGCCGACGCCCTTCTCGGTGCAGCCGAAGCAGGGATGCCCGGTGCCCACCGGCCAGGTGCCCTGGCCGACGTCGTTGAAGCCGATGGACGGACAGTTCGCGTAGGTCTCCGGCCCCTTGCAGCCGAGCTTGTAGAGGCAGTAGCCCTGGCGGTGGCCGTAGTCGCCGAACTCCATGGCGAAGCGCCCGGCGTCGAAATGCGGGCGGCGCTCGCAGTTCTCGTGAATCAGCCGGCCGAAGGCGAACTTCGGGCGCATCTTGTCGTCCAGCTCCGGCAGCTTGCCGAAGGCGACGAAATGCAGGACCAGCGACAGGAAATTGTAGGGGTTGGGCGGGCAGCCGGGGACGGAGACGACCGGCTTGTCCTTGATGATCTCGTTCAGCCCGACGGCGCCCGTGGGGTTGACGCCGGTCGACGGCCAGCCGCCCCAGGAGGAGCAGGACCCCATGGAGATGACCGCGGCGGCACCCTTGGCGCACTCCAGCACGGCGTCCTTGTAGGTCTTGCCGGCGACCTTGCAGTAGACGCCCCCGTCCTTCGTCGGGATGGAGCCGTCGGTGACCATCAGGTACTTGCCCCAATTGTCCTTCATCGCCTGCTGCTTCCAGTTCTCGGCCTGGTGGCCGGAACCGGTCATCAGCGTCTCGTTGTAGTCCAGCGAGATGGTGTCGAGGATCAGCGTCTCGAGCGACGGGTGGTGGGTGCGCAGCAGCGATTCGGTGCAGCCGGTGCAGGCCTGGCCCGACAGCCAGATCACCGTCGGGCGTGGTGCTGCCACGGCGGCGTTGGCGATCTTCACGCCGAAGGCGGGGGAGAGGCCCAGCGTGGCGGCCACGCCCGTGCAGTAGGCGAGGAATTCCCGGCGGGACAGGCCGGCCAGCGCACCCTCATACTCGTCGAGATCGCCGATGTGCTCGGCGTCGAGATCCACATGTCCGTCGGGCATGATTTCCCCCAAAGACCCTTTTGCATTGATCCGCTGGCCGCCCGGTTGCCGGACGCCGGATGCGCAGCACGCCACGGCGCGTCCTGGGAAACCCGAAGCGGGAAACCCACGGCACGGCGTAATCCCTATCGATTGTAGGGGTATTTGGGCGCGAAACGCTCGCCGGCATTGCACCAGTTTCGATGCGGGCGCGGCATTGATCTACATCAAATGGGGTAACTTGCGGGTAAGCTTCGAACGCCCTGGGCGCATTCGTGGAAAGGATGCGTCGGGAAAAGCCTCCTCCCCGGCACGAAATCCGGGGAGGAGGGGGAAGGGTCAGACCGCCTTCATCTGGCGGGTGAAGTCGTCCACGTCGCTCTGCAGGGTGCGCGCGTGCACCGACAGGCCCTTGGCGGCGCTCAGCAGGCCGCCGGCCGCCTCGCCGGTGTGGTCGGCCGACTGCGACACGCCGGAGATGGTCGAGGAGACTTCCTGCGTGCCGATCGCGGCTTCCTGCACGTTGCGGGCGATTTCCTGGGTGGCGGAACCCTGCTGCTCCACCGCGGCGGCGACGTTGGTGCTGATGTCGCTGATCCGCTCGATGGTGCCGACGATGCCGCTGATCGCGCCGACCGCCTGCTGGGTCTCGTTCTGGATGGCGACGATTTGGGCGGAGATCTCCTCCGTGGCCCGGGCGGTCTGGTTGGCGAGGCTCTTCACCTCCTGGGCCACCACGGCGAAACCCTTGCCCGCCTCGCCGGCGCGCGCCGCCTCGATGGTCGCGTTCAGCGCCAGCAGGTTGGTCTGGCTGGCGATCTCGGTGATGAGGTTGACCACCGCGCCGATCTTCTCCGCCGCCTGGGCGAGGCCCTGGATGGTGCTGTTGGTGCGCTGGGCCTCCCGCTCCGCCTCGCTGGCGATGCGGGCGGCCTCGCCGAGGCGCTGGCTGATCGAGCCGATGGAGGTGGACAGCTCCTCGGTCGCGGCGGCCACGGTCTGGACGTTGCCGGTGGCCTGCTCCGCCGCCGCGGCGACGGTCGAGCTGCGGCGCGAGGCGTCAGCGGCCGAATGTGTCAGCGATTCGGCGCTGCTGCGGATGCTGTCGGCCTCGCCGTTCAGGGTGCGGCACAGCCCCTCGATCTTCTGGGTGAAGCCGTGGGTCAGGGCCTCCAGCTGTTCCTGGCGCTGGCGGCGCACGTCGATCTCGCGGCGTTCCTGCTCGGCCAGATCGTTGGCGCGGCGCAGCCCGTCGCGGAAGACCAGCACGGCCTCGGCCATGTCGCCGACCTCGTCGCCCTGGCCGGTGCCGGGCACCTCGGCCCCGGTGTTGCCGGCGGCGATGGTCTTCATCGCCGCGGTCATGCGGGCGATGGGGCGCGCGATCATGTCGCGGGCGACCAGGACGGCCAGCAGGATGCCGAAGAGCACGCCGCCGACGCCGATGGCGAGCATCAGGGTGGTCCAGTGGCTCCGGGCCGACTCCAATTCGTCGTGCAGGCGGTCGATCATGGCGTCCTGATCGGCGCTGAGCGTCTGGATCGCGGCGTTGAGCGCCTGCCGGTTGCTGCGGTTGGCGTCGTTGTCGCCGTAGGCCCGGGCGTCCGCCGGGCTCTTCTCGCGGGCGAGGCGGACCGTTTCGGTGCGGAAGCGGATGAACTCCTCGGCCTTCGTCGCCACCGGGGTCAGCGTGGCCTGTCCCTCCGCCGGGGTGAGGCGCTTCAGGGTGCCGAGCCGCTCGCCGAGGGTGTTCAGATTGTCCAGCAGGGGCTTGCCGAACTTGTCCACCTCGGCGCGGTCGCGGGCCATGTAGACGCCGCGCGAGTCCATGACGACGGCCAGGACGAGGCCGTTGAGCTGCTCGCCCAACACCTGGCGGTCCGACGCCCGTTCGATGGACTCGGACTTGCCGGACAGATCCTGCATGGCGGCCAGCCCCATCAGGCCGGTCACCGCGGCCACCGCCGCCTGCAGCCCGACGAGAAGATAGACCTTCGGTCCGATCCTTAGATTTCTAAGCGTTTTCAGCATGCCTGGACGTCCCTATTACGGCGGTCTTTTGCCGCCTCTGCGTCCTTTGATAATGAGGCACCCATTGGTTTCCGAAGCGTTAAATTGTTCTATGACACGTTGCCGCGCCAGCTAATGGGCCAGCTCAACCTTTGGTCAGTACTGGACGAAACGCATATTGTTTTTCTAACGAACAAATTTTCAGCGGAATAGTAAAGGCTCCGGTGTGTTTGTCTTTGAAGAGGCGCAACGCGTCGGACCGGGGTGGCGGATCATGAAACCCATCGCAGCCCTCATCGGAACGATCACGCGATTTTCCCTTGCCGCTCTTCTTCTGGCTCTGGCCGGCTGTGGCGATGGCGCCGCTCCGCAAGGGAACGGCTACGCGGTCGGCTACGGCGGAAGCGGGCCGGTCTATTCGCTGGGCCTCGGCTTTCCGGCCTACCGGCTGGAGCCGCGCAGCTACTGGAACTACCCGGACTACCGCGGCACCGGGCCGGCGATCGAACTGGCGAGTCGTCCGGGCGACTGACCGCGCGGTTCGGCGTTACGGAAAATCCGATTGAAGGGCCCCGTCCGGCCGTTTACCTAAAGATAACGTGGAACGGGCAGGACGAGGCGGAGCGATGGCGGTGACCCGGGACGAACTGAAGACGCGCATCGGTCAGGCCCTGGGCGAGACCAAGGCCGATCTGGTCATCAAGAACACCCGATTCCTCAACGTCGTCACCGGTGAGACCGCCGCGGGCGACATCGCCCTGTGCGGCGACCGGATCGTCGGCACCTATGAATCGTACGACGGGGCGGAGGAGATCGACGGCTCCGGACTGACCGTCGTGCCGGGCTTCATCGACACCCACGTCCATTGCGAATCCACCTGCGTCACGCCGATGGAGTTCGACCGCTGCGTTCTGCCGCGCGGCACCACCACGGCCATCTGCGACCCGCACGAGATCTGCAACGTGCTGGGCGAGAAGGGGCTCCGCTACTTCCTCGACTGCGCCGAGGGCACGGCGCTGGACCTGCGGGTGCAGCTGTCCTCCTGCGTGCCGGCAACCGAGCTGGAAACATCCGGCGCGCGGCTGGAAGCGGCGGACCTGCTGCGCCACAAGGACCACCCGAAGGTGCTGGGGCTGGCCGAGTTCATGAACTTCCCCGGCGTCTTCCACAAGGTGGACGGGGTGCTCGACAAGCTGGCCGCCTTCGACGGGCGCCACATCGACGGCCACGCCCCGCTGCTCAGCGGGCGGGAGCTGAACGCCTATCTGTCCTGCGGCATCCGCAACTGCCACGAGACGACCAGCGCCCCGGAGGCGATGGAGAAGCTGCGCAAGGGCATGCAGGTGCTGATCCGCGACGGGTCGGTGTCGAAGGACGTGCACGCGCTGGCCCCGGTGATCCAGCCGGAAACCTCGCCCTTCCTCGGCTTCTGCACCGACGACCGCAACCCCCTCGACATCGCCGAGGAGGGGCACATGGACCATCTGATCCGCAGCGCGATCCGGCTCGGCGCCCCGATGGCCCATGTCTACCGCGCCGCCACATGGTCGGCGGCGCGCGGCTTCGGCCTGTTCGACCGCGGGCTGATCGCGCCGGGGCAGCGCGCCGATCTCGTCCTGCTGGACGATCTGGAGGACTGTGCGGTCAACCGGGTCATCCGCAACGGGCGGGTGGTGACCCCGGAAACCTTCTCCGGGCGTCCGGCGGTCAGCCCGGTGGGGCTGCGCTCGGTCAAGCTCCATCCGGTGACGGCGGCGGATTTCGCGGTGCCCGCCCGCGGTTCCGTCCAGTCGGTGATCGGGGTTCTGCCCGGCAAGATCATCACCGCCCATCTGCGGCTGGAGGTGCCGGCCAGGAACGGCAAGCTGGTGGCCGACCCCGACCGTGACATCCTGAAGATCTGCGTCTTCGCCCGCCACGGCACCAACCAGAATGTCGGGCGCGGCTTCGCCAGCGGCTTCCAGTTCCGCGAGGGCGCGCTGGCCTCCTCGGTCGGGCACGACAGCCACAACATCTGCGTGGTCGGGGCGTCGGACGAGGACATGGCGATCGCCGTCAACCGCCTGATCGAGCTTCAGGGCGGCTTCGTCGCGGTGCGCAATGGCAAGGTCGTGGGTGAACTGGCCCTGCCGCTGGCCGGGCTGATGAGCCTGGAGCCCTTCGAGACGGTGGAGCGCCATCTGCGCAGCCTGCGCGCCTCGGTGAAGGAGATGGGTTGCCCGCTGGCCGAGCCCTTCCTGCAACTGGCCTTCCTGCCGCTGCCGGTGATCCCGCACCTGAAGATCACCGATCGCGGGATGGTGGACGTCGACACATTCGCGCTGGTCGAAGCGTGACCCCGGCAATTCCTGCCGGACGGGGTGCGGATCTTGCCGGCCCCTTCGGCGGGGGCAGCAGCTCAACCCTTTGAAAATCATGAAAAGCCTTTTGGCCCGCCGTCTGCAAGGACCGGCCCGACAAACACGAAGAATGCCGGTCGGAGAGGCGTGCCATGGTTGGAATGAGCGATATCAGCGGCTTGGCGCAGAGCATCCAGACGTCCATCGACGCGGCGATGAAGCGCGTCCAGGAGCAGGCCAAGCAGGCGACCGACGCCAAGCCCAGCGGCAATGTCCAGGAGTATGAGCAGACCGTCCGCAAGTCGGCCCTGAACGCCGCGCCTTTCGCCACCAACGTCGGCACGCTGGTGAAGGACACCAGCCGCCTCAACGTGCTGAGCACGCTGGCCGCCAACGATCCGGCGGACTTCTACAAATTCAACCTGGCGACGCCCGGCGAGGTCGCCCTCGGCCGTGTCGGCGACACCGGCGTGCGCGTCCAGCTGATGGACAAGCAGGGAAAGATCGTCGCCGACAGCAACAGCGAGGCCGGCGCCACCTACGACACCTACAAGAAGTTCGAGGCGGGCACCCTGTCGCTCGACCGTGGCGACTACACGCTGCGCGTCTCGCGCGACAAGGGCGTGGCGGCCAAGGAGGAAAAGAACTACGGCCTCCAGCTTCGCATGGGCGACTACAGCAAGGACTACGACACCATCGCCAAGCAGCCGGCCAAGGGCGACAACCCGCTCCAGCAGACGCCGCAACTCCAGCGCCTGACCTCCCTGCTGACCGGTGGCACGACGACCAGTTCCGGGGCGCTGGGCATCCTCACCGGGGGAAGCAGCGGCTACAGCGGGCGCGGGTCTCTGCTGAACGGGCTTTTCTGAGGCGCGAGAGGCCGGCGGCCGCTACACTGCCGGTCCGCCGGTTCCGGAGACCACACCGCCATGACGCCTGAAGAGCTGTTCCGCGCCGTCGCCGACTATGTCGCGGAGCATCAGGGAAAGGCCGGCCAGCAGGATTTCTTCCGGGCGATCCATCGGCAGGCCCTGAAGGGGATGGGTCTGGTCAACGACGCCGACATCCAGGCCACGGGTGAGGCCGGTGTCCTCCGCTACATCCAGGGCGAGCTGTCGCGGCGCGGCGTCGCGGACTCAGACGTCGTGATCGTCGACGCCGGCGCCAACGTCGGCGTCTACACGGCGGCGGCGCTCGACCGCTTCCCGGCCGCGACCGTCTGGTCCTTCGAACCGTCGCCGACGGCCTTCCGCGCGCTGCAAGGGACGGCCGCGCGTTATCCCGGCCGGTGCCGGCCCGTGAACCTCGGCCTGTCCGAGCGGGCGGGCGCGGCGACCCTGCGCGCCGACAAGCCCGGCTCGACCCTGGCGTCCCTCCACGTCCGTCCGATCGAGGAGTTTCGCGACGGCAACGGCGAAGCCGTTCGTCTGGCGACCCTGGACGGGTTCTGCACGGAGGCCGGCATCGACCGCATCCATTTCCTCAAGATCGACGTGGAGGGGCACGAGATCGCCGTTCTGGACGGCGCGCGCGGCCTGCTGGAGCGGCGCGCCGTGGACTTCGTCCAATTCGAGTTCGGCGGCTGCAACCTCGACTCCCGCACCTTCCTGCGCGACTTCTGGAGTAGATTGCACGGCTTCGCCGTCTGCAAGATCGTCAAGGACGGGCTGTACCGGCTGTCCGGCTATTCCGAATTCGACGAGATCTTTGCGTACCAGAACTTCCTCGCCATCCGCCAATAGGGCCACCGTCTGACGACCATCAGGCGGCGAGGCGCAGCGATGCGGCGCCAAGCACGATGACCACGCCGGAGGCGAGGCGCACCGGGCCGACCCGCTCCTTGAGCACCAGGGCGGCCAGCGCCATGGCGAACAGGATCGAGGTTTCGCGCAGCGCCGCCACCACGGCGACCGGCGCCAGGGTCATCGCCCAGAGCGCGAGCCCGTAGGAGGCGATGCTGGCCGCCCCGCCGGCCAGCGCGACTATCCAGCGCCGGCGGGCGTGGCTCAGGAACCCCCGGGCGTCGCGCAGCAGAGCCCCGCCCACCATGGGCACGCTCAACAGCAGGAAGCACCACAGCGTGTAGCCCGCCGCCGACCCGGACAGCCGCACGCCGATGCCGTCCACCACCGTATAGGCGGCGATCACCAGCGCGTTGGCGAGTGCGCAGGCGGTGCCCCGCCACGAGCTTGACGCGCCCGACGGGCCCGATCCCCGCCCCAGCAGGGTCAGCCCGAGGATTCCGCCGCAGACCAGCAGCGTTCCCATCCAGGCGCCGGTCGACAGCCCCTCGCCCAGCAGCACGCCGCTGCACATCGCCACGAGCAGCGGCGGCGTGCCGCGCATCAACGGATAGGCGTGGCTCATCGCCCCGCTGCGGTAGGCGGCG
Organism: Azospirillum brasilense; assembly: GCF_007827815.1. Classification (GTDB taxonomy): domain Bacteria; phylum Pseudomonadota; class Alphaproteobacteria; order Azospirillales; family Azospirillaceae; genus Azospirillum; species Azospirillum brasilense_C. The sequence continues at coordinate 546,059 of NZ_VITH01000001.1, read as the reverse complement.
GCGAGCAGCCGGAAGTAGGCGACGTGCAGCACCGCCGTCACGCAGAGATAGGGCGCGCTGGCGAGCGACGGCGCCGGAACGACGGGAAGCATCAGCAGGGCGATGAAGGCGGACCCGGCGACGACCAGGACCGCGTCGGACGCGCTGCCGCCGCCGGCCTTCAGCGCGGTGTTCCAGCCGGCATGGAGGAGGGCGCCGGCCAGGACGGCGAGAAGGGCTTCGGTGGGCAAGAGGGGAAAACCGTGGTCGGGGGAGTGGACGATGCGGACGGAGGGACGGCAGGATACACGCACAGGTTCGGTGCCGGACAGGTCAATTGCCCAGCGTCCTTCTTTGCGCTAAGCGTTCGCCATGTCGACCGATAGCCTTCCGGCCCAGAATTCTCCGGCCCAGAGCCGTCCGACCGCCGCGGCGCCCGCTCCGGCGGCCGTCCGCCGCGCCACCGCCATTGGCGGACTGGCCATCGTGATGTGGTCCACGCTGGCGCTGCTGACCGCGCTGTCGGGGACCATCCCGCCGTTCCAACTGGTGGCGATGTCCTTCGGCGTCGCCTTCATCGTCGGGACGGCGGCGGGCGCGGCGCGGGGCAAGGACGTGATCGGCGTGCTGCGCCAGCCCTGGCGGGTCTGGCTGCTCGGCGTCGCTGGGCTGTTCGGCTACCATTTCTTCTATTTCCTGGCCTTCCGTCTCGCTCCTGGGGCGGCGGTCGAAGTCAATCTGCTGAACTATCTCTGGCCGCTGCTGATCGTCCTGTTCTCCGCCCTGCTGCCGGGGGAGCGTCTGAAGCGCGGCCATGTGATGGGCGCGCTGTGCGGGTTGGCCGGAACGGTGCTGATCGTGACCGGCGGCGGGCGCGGCCTGTCGCTCGACGCCGGGGATACGCCGGGTTACCTGTCGGCGATGGCCGCGGCGGTGCTCTGGGCGTCCTATTCGGTGCTGTCGCGCCGCTTCGGCGATGTCCCGACCGAGGCGGTCGGCGGCTTCTGCCTCGCCACGGCGGTGCTGGCCGGGCTGTCGCACTTGATGTTCGAGACGACGGTGGCGCCGTCCGGCGGCGAGTGGCTGGCGGTGCTCGCCATGGGGATCGGCCCGGTCGGCGCGGCCTTCTTCGTGTGGGACCATGGGGTGAAGCGCGGCGACATCCGGGCGCTGGGCGTGCTGTCCTACGCCACGCCGCTGGCCTCCACGCTGCTGCTGATCCTGTTCGGGCAGGCGGCGGGAGGCTGGACCGTCTGGGCCGCCTGCGCGCTGATCATGGGCGGCGCCGTGCTGGCCAGCCGCGACGTCCTGCGCGGCGACCGCTAGGGCAACCGTGCCCGGCCGGTGACAGCGAATTCATAGGCTTTTCATGCGGCGCGGTGCTATTCGGCAAGGGCGGTTCCTTCCTTGCCGGACCATCCCGCCATGCCGATCCAGGGCAATCCAACTCAGGCCGCTTCGATTCGTGCCGCCGCGCTGTTCCGCTTCCTGCGGGACGTCTGGACGCTGACCCGTCCCTACTGGTCGTCGGAAGAGCGCTGGGCGGCGCGGGGGCTGCTGGCCGCCATCGTCGCGCTGAATCTGGGCGTGGTGTTCATCACCGTCGAGCTGACCGAGGTCAACGGCGCCATCTTCACCGCGCTCCAGGACAAGGACCAGGGCGCCTTCGTCGACCAACTCCTGCTGTTCGGCGGGCTGGCGCTGATCTACATCGCGGTCGCCGTCTACCGGCTCTACCTGAACCAGATGCTGCAGATCCGCTGGCGGCGCTGGCTGACCGAGCGCTGCCTGGGCGACTGGATGGAGGGGCGGACCTATTACCGGCTCCAGTTCGCCGCCACCCCGGCCGACAACCCGGACCAGCGCATCGCCGAGGATCTGCGCGGCTTCGTCCAATTGACGCTGAGCCTGTCGCTGGGCTTCCTGACCAACCTCGTCACGCTGGCGTCCTTCCTGGCGATGCTGTGGAGCCTGTCGGGGACGATGACCGTGGCTGTGTTCGGCGTGGAGCTGACGATCCCCGGCTACATGGTGTGGGTGGCGCTGGCCTACGCGGTGGTCGGGACGTGGCTGACCCACCGGATCGGCCGCCCGCTCGCCCGGCTGAGCTTCGACCAGCAGAAATACGAGGCCGACTTCCGCTTCGCGCTCGTCCGCTTGCGCGAGAACGCGGAAAGTGTGGCTCTGCAGGGTGGCGAGACGCAGGAGCAGCGCGGCTTCGCCCGCCGCTTCGCCCGCGTGGTGGACAATTGGTGGGCGATCATGCGCACGCAGAAGCGGCTGGTGTGGTTCACTTCCGCCTATGAGCAGGTGGCGATCATCTTTCCGCTGCTGGTCGCCGCGCCGCGCTACTTCTCCGGGGCGGTTCCGCTGGGCGCCCTGATGCAGACCGCGCAGGCCTTCGGGCAGGTGCAGGGCGCCCTGTCCTGGTTCATCGACGCCTATGTGAATCTGACCGACTGGCACGCCACGACCAGCCGCCTCGTCGGCTTCCACGAGGCGGTGCGGGAGGTCCGGCAGTCGGCTCAGGCGACCCCGCGGATCGACCGCTCCGTCGGGCCGGACGGCGCCCTGCGGGTGGAGGGGGTGGAGTTGGCCCTGCCGTGGGGCGGGGCGCCGCTGCTGCGCGCCGACCTGACGATCCGGCCGGGGGAGCGGGTGCTGATCAACGGTCCGTCCGGTTCGGGCAAGAGCACGCTGTTCCGCGCGCTGGCCGGTCTCTGGCCGTTCGGGCGCGGGCGCATCGGCCTGCCTGTCGGGGTCGACTCCATGCACCTGCCGCAGAAGCCTTACATGCCCATCGGCAGCCTGCGCGCCGCCGTCGCCTACCCCTCGGCGCCGGAGGCGTTCGAGGCGGAGGCGGTGCGCGCCGCCCTGGACGCCGTGGGGATGAGCGCCTTCGCCGAACGCCTGGACGAGGAGGACCATTGGGCGCAGCGTCTGTCCGGCGGCGAGCAGCAGCGCGTCGCCTTCGCCCGCGCCCTGCTGCACCGGCCCGGCTGGCTGTTCCTGGACGAGGCGACGTCCGCCTGCGATCCGGCGACGGAGGCGCGGCTCTACGGGCTGCTGGCCGAGCGCCTGCCGGGCACGACGGTGGTCAGCGTCGGCCACCGGTCCAGCCTGCCGGCGCATCACGACCGGACGGTCACGGTGGGAACGGGCGGTGACGGGGTGGGGCAGCTGGCCGGGTGTTGAGCGCCGTACCCGGCCGTAAGGCGGGCTTGGCCTTCGGCCTGCGCGATCAATATCGCTGTCGTCCCGTCACCAACCGCCGTGGTCCGATGCCGAGGGTTGTCCGCCGCAGGTCGCTGGTCGCCGCGCTCGCCGCCGTGGCGATCGTCCGCTCCGCTCCGCCGGGGTGGGCGGCGCCTCCGGACAGGATCGATCCGAAGGGGCTGATCCTCCTGATGAGGCACGCGGAGGCGCCCGGAGTCGGCGATCCGCCGAACTTCCAGCTCCGCGACTGCGCGACCCAGCGCAATTTGGACGCCAACGGCCGCGAGCAGGCCCGCCGCACCGGGGACCTGCTGCGCAGGATCGCCGCCGGCCGGCCGACCGCCGTTCATTCGAGCCAGTGGTGCCGCTGCCTGGAGACGGCCCGGCTTCTCGGCGCCGGGCCGGTGCAGGAGCTTCCGGCGCTCAACTCCTTCTTCGAGCGGCGGCAGGAGCAGGAGGCGCAGATCGCGACGCTGCGCCGGTTCCTGGCCGGGCTGCCGGCCGATGGCGGCCCGGTCGTGCTGGTCACCCATCAGGTGGTCGTGACCGCCCTGACCGGCGTCTTTCCCGCGTCGGCCGAGGCGGTGCTGCTCCGGGCCGACGGAACGGGCACGCCGGCCGTCGAGGGGCGCATCCAGGTCAAGGACGCCGAGTAGGGCACGGAGCCCTTGACCCGCTCCGGTTCGCGGATACCGACCGGACCCTACTTCTGGACGTTGGCGGCGGTCTGGCCGAACAGAATCCTCTTCCCCTCGTCGGTGACCGACGGACGCTTGGCCAGTTCCGCGCCCTTCTCATAGGCGCGGACGGTCGCCGGGCGCGCCTGGATCGCCTCGAACCAGCGCTTCAACTCGGGGAAGTCGGCGAGGGTCTGGCGCTGCCGCTCGTGCGGGACGATCCACGGGTAGCAGGCCATGTCGGCGATGGTCAGCTCGTCCCCGGCGATGAAGGCGCGGCCGGCCAGACGCTTGTTCAGGACGCCGTAGAGCCGGTTGGTTTCCTTCACATAGCGGTCGATGGCGTAAGGGATCTGTTCGGGCGCGTACTGCACGAAATGGTGGTTCTGCCCGGCCATCGGGCCGAGGCCTCCCACCTGCCAGAACAGCCACTCCAGAACCGTCTTGCGCCCCCGCAGGTCGGCGGGCAGGAATTTGCCGGTCTTCTCCGCCAGATAGGTCAGGATCGCGCCCGATTCGAAGACCGACACCGGCTCCCCGCCGTCGGCCGGGGCGCGGTCGACGATCGCCGGCATGCGGTTGTTCGGGGACATCGCCAGGAAGTCCGGCTTGAACTGGTCCCCGGCCGAGATGTCCACGGGATGGACGGTGTAGTCCAGCCCGGCTTCCTCAAGGAACAGGGTGATCTTGTGCCCGTTGGGGGTCGGCCAGTAATGAAGGTCGATCATGGCGGTCCTTCCGGTTTGTCTGCGCCCCGAAAAGTGATGGAGCGCGCGGCTCCAGGCAACCCGCGCCGCGCGCGCATCAGCCCTCCGGAAGGGGCAGGCGACGGGCGCAACGTCGCGGCCCCCGAAATGTTGAATACGGTGAACCGACAATCAGCATGAGGACCGTCATGAGCGACGACCGGACTCCCGCCACCCAGCCCCAGCGCAAGGACGACCGGATCGACGAGGCCCAGGAGGGTACGGTCAAGCCCGACCGGGGCGGCGAAGCCGAACTGACCGAGAAGGAGGAGCAGAAGCGCGGCGGCGCCAACAAAGCCACTCCCGGCCCGATCTACGACGTGTAGGGCCGGCCCGTCACGAGACGAGCGCCAGGGTGGGGTCGGGCGGCATCGGCGTGGCGTCTTCCAGCGTCCTGGCCACCTCATCCAGTGGGGCGGCGACCACCAGCGGTTCGGAGCGCCCGGCGAAGGTGATCTCGGTCCGCTCCCCTTCGGTGCCGCGCAGGTACAGGACGCCCGTGGCGTTGATCAGAACCGGCGCCCCGGTGTGGTCGGTAAATTCGATGAACTTCATGCAGGACTCCCACGGAGGTTGCATCACGCTTGGACTGTCTCCAACACGCAAAGAGGGCGGCGGGTTCGCATCTCCGGATGGCACTGCCCGTTCGGTCCCGCACCGGTTCGCTTATTGCGCGCAATCAGCCCCTTGATTGATGCACCGCATCGACAAACATGGGCGCTGCGGGCCACGTCGGTCCGCGCCGTCCGCCAACAAGGAACAGATGCCGTGAAGTTGCTCGTCGTCGAAGACGATCCGTTGATCGGGCCCGCCATCAAGGCCGTGATGGAGAATGCCGGATACACGGTCGTCGGCCCCCTGCGCGACGCCGCCAAGGCGACGCGGCTGGGGGTCCGGGAACAGCCGGATCTTGCCCTGGTGGACGTCTATCTGGCCGGAGGTGAGAACGGGCTGACGCTGGCCCGCAAGCTGTGGGAGGAACACAACATCCCCTCCCTGCTGATCACCGGTTTCGACCACCGCGGCGAGGAGGCGCGCGATTTCGCGGTCGGCCTGCTGCGCAAGCCGGTGATGCCCGACGCTCTGGTCGACGCGGTCGGCGCCGTCGGGGAAATCCTGGCGGGCCTGCGCCCGTCCTCCATCCCGCCGGCGCTCGAACTGTTCGGGCGGCCCGAGCGCCTGTCCGCCGCTCCGGGATCGGCACCCCAATCGTCGCCGCAACCCGTGCAGCAGCCCATGCGGCGGCAGGGCTGAGACCCTGAGGCCCCGCCCTGCCGTTTTTCCGCTGTTTCGAATCCGTGATCTTGCGCAGTGACCGTCAGCGGTCCGGAGTGCCTTCCGGACCGCTCGGCGCGGGGGCTTCCGCCGGCTGGGCGGAATTCTGCGCGGGCGCCGCGACGGACTGACCGTCCTGCGGCTTGGTGGTTTCGGAGCCGTTGCTGGGGTCCAGCTCGACCCACTGGCGATGATCGCTCATGACTTGTCTCCCGTCCGTCTGTGGTCGCGTCCCGTGGTGCAGGCCGTCGTGCAGGAATGGTCCGATGAGGTGCCTCTCGTTTGCCGGTTCGGGCACCTGTCCATCGGAATAACGCGTGGCGAAGGGATTCGATCAATCCCGAGCGAAGAAATCGGGTATTTTGTGAGGCAACCCTCTCAGGGAGAGCCCTTTCAGAAACCGCCGCGGGCCAGCGCCGGTTCGCCGCGCCGCAACAGCCGGCGGGCCAGCGACAGCGGGGTACGCAACATCTGGCGGACGGCGGCGCGGGGGCCGAGCGGCTTCTCGATCGCGTAATACTTGCGGATCGTCTCCCGCACCTCCCAGACGCCGGTGAAGCCCCGTGGGATGACGAAGGCGTCGCCCTCTCCATGCTCCTGCGGCGCGCCGTCCCGGGCGGTGATGACCACCCGCCCGGCCAGCAGGACGCAGAACTCCTCATAGGGCCAGTCGGCCATGGCGATGGTGCCCGGCGTGCATTGCCAGACCCCACAGGCGAACCGCCCCCCGCTGCCGTCGTAGAGGTTCAGGAACGTTTCCTGAGGGTCGCCGGACAGCACGGTCCCGAAGACGGCGGGCTTGCCGGGATCGCTCCCGATCAGCCTCTGGTCGATGGGGACGAGCGTCCGGCGCGGCGGCAGGTTGCGGTCCATGGAACTCACCCCTCCCGCACCAGCAGGGCGACGGGGAAGTCCCGGAACAGGTCGGCGGCGGTCACCGCGTCGGCGGCCTCCAGCGTCCCGTCGGTCAGCGCGTTGCGCCAGCGCTGCCCGCGCGGCAGCGGGACGGAGGTGTCACCCCAGTCCGGAGCCTCGCCCAGCGCCCCCACCAGCCGCGGGGCGGCGACCACGACGGTGTCGTCGCCGAGGCGCCGGGCGAAGGCCACCACATGCTCCGCCCGCTCGCCCGTCGCTTCCAGCGGCAGGTACTCGCCCTTGGCGAAGAGGTCGGGCATGGCCGTCCGCAGGGCCAGGGCGCGCCGGGTCAGCGACAGCTTCACAGCGCCGTCCTGCCAGCGGTTCAGCAGGCTGCCGATCTCCGCCCCCTCGACCTCGTCGAGCAGGCGGCGGCGGGCGTCGTAGTCCACCGGGCGCCGGTTGTCGGGATCGACGAGGCTGAAGTTCCACAGCTCGCAGCCCTGGTAGATGTCCGGCACGCCGGGGCTGGTCAGCTTCAGCAGGGTCTGGGTCAGCCCGTTGACCATGCCGATGCGGGCGAGCCGTGCCTGGAAGGGCAGGAAGGCGTCGAAGAAGGCGGTGCTGCGCGACACGTCCAGCGCGTCGTGGACGAAGCTGGTCATGGCGCTTTCGTACGCTTCGTCGGGGGCGGCCCAGGTGCTGTGCACCTTGGCCTCGCGCATCGACTTGGTCATGGCGCCGGCGAGGCGCTCCGCGAACTCGGTCATCGCCTGCGGGTCGAGGCTGGCGGGGTCCGCGCCGGTCAGCTCCGCCGGCCAGGCGCCGACGAGGAGCTGGTAGAACAGATACTCGTCGTTGCGGTCGGGCGGGGCGGTGCCCTCCACGTCGCCGCGGCGGGCACGGAGCAGGCGGCTCCAGGTCTGGATCTGCCGCTCCCACTCCTCCGGCATCTCCGACAGGGCGTAGAGGCGGGCGCGGGTGTCCTCGCCGCGCTTGGTGTCGTGGGTGGTGCTGCCCAGCATGGCGTGGGGCCAGCGTTCCGCCCGCTCGGCGTTGGCGTGGTGGAAGTTGGTTGTGCCGACCCCGAAATGCTCCGGGTGCCCACCCACCTCGTTCAGCGCGGCCAGCCGGTTGTAGCGGTAGAAGGCGGTGTCCTCCAGCCCCTTGGCCATCACCGGCCCGCTGTACTGCTGGAAGCGCATGGCGAAGCGCAGCACCTGCTGGCGGCTGTAGCCGCTGCGCGGCTGGGCCACCAGATCGGTGGTCAGCAGCCTGTGCAGGAAGTCGTAGGCGGAGCCGTCGGTGTTCGGATCGGCCTTGCGCGCCTGGGTGATCGCCCAGTCGATGCTCCGCCGGTCCAGCTCGCTGACGCCGCGCCAGTCCACATAGGTGCGGTAGACCGGGAAGCGGGCGATGGTCTCCTTCAGCGCCTGATGCAGGATGTTGGCGGTGAAGTCGGCGGTGCGAGGGTTGGCGCGGGCGATGCGCGAGGCCTGCCGGGCCAGCACGTGCAGCTCGCTGGCCATCTCGCTTTCCATGATGCGGATCTTGCTGGTCCGCACCACCTCGTCGAAGCTCTCGCGCCGCCCGGTGAAGTCGGCGTAGAGGCGGGTGAACGCCTCCTCCCCCTTCGGGTCGACGAACAGGCCGCCCATCAGGTTGGCGAACTCGTAGCCGGTGGTGCCGTCGATCGGCCAGTCCTCGCGCAGCCGCTCGTGGCGGGCGAGGATTTTCTCGACCACCAGATAGAAGGGCCGCTCCGTCGCCTGGGCCAGCCGCTCGCAATAACCCTTGGGGTCGTAGAGGCCGTCGATGTGGTCGATGCGCAGCCCGTCCAGCGTGCCGTCGTCGACCAGCTTGAAGGCCAGCCGGTGGGCGACGTCGAACAGCTCCCGCTCCTCCATGCGCAGGCCGGCCAGTTCGTTGATGTTGAAAAAGCGGCGGTAGTTGATGTCGTCCGCCGCCACCTTGAAGTAGGCGGCGCGCCAGTTCTGGGCGGCGATCAGGTCGGTCAGGCGGCGCCAGCTCTCCGGCTCGCCCTCCGCGCCGCGGAAGCGCGTCAGCCGGCGCTCCACGGCCTCGGCGACGTCGGGCTTCTCGGAGACCAGCGCGGCCAGCTCCGCCTTGAGGGCGTTGGCGCGGCGGATCTGGTGAGGGCGCACCTGATCGAGATGGCGGAAGGCGTCGCCGATGCGCTCCAGGTCCGGCTGGTCGTCGCCGAGGATCGTGCCATAGTCGGCCGGCCGGATGGGCAGCTTGTGGGTGTCGTAGGCCCAGACGGCGAAGCCGCCCGCCTCCTTGTCGAAGCGCAGCTCAAGCCCGCCGGATTCCAGCACCGCGCCGAACTGGTCGCCGAGCAGCGGCACCAGCACCTTGCCGTGCAGGTAGCGGCGGTCGGGCTCCCACTCAATGTCGAAATAGCCGGCGTAGGGGCTGTCCGGTCCCCATTCCAGCACGTCCAGCCACCAGCCGTTGTCCGACCCGCCGACGCCCATGTGGTTGGGCACGAAGTCGAGGATCTGGCCCAGCCCGTTGCGCTTCAGCGCCTCGACCATGGCGTGGAAGGACTCCTCGCTGCCCAACTCCGGGTTCAGGGCGTTGTGGTCGACGATGTCGTAGCCGTGGGTGCTGCCCGGCCGCGCCTTCATGTAGGGCGAGGCGTAGAGGTGGCTGACACCCAGCCGCGCCATGTAATCGGCGATTCCGGCGGTGCGGTCGAAGCCGAACTCGGCGCGCAGCTGCACGCGGTAGGTGGCCTGGGGAATCGGCTTTTCGGCGTCCGCCGCCATGGGTTGGTCTCCTGATGGGTGTTCCCTGTGAAGGGGTTCCCTCTCCCCTCCGGGGAGAGGGGAGGGTGAGGGGGTTGTGCTTTTGCCGGACGCTCCGACACGCGCATCCCCCTCACCCCAACCCTCTCCCCAGTGGGGAGAGGGGGTTATCGTTGCGCCTCCCATCGGCCACCGCGGCCGGCCGGGCGGCGGCCATGATGGCGGCGATGGCACCGGCCTGCGGGCAGTCGGCCATGTCCTCCAGCGCGAGGCGCAGCTTGCGGCGCCAGTTGGGGTACTGGTCCACCGTGCCGGGCAGGTTCACCTGCTCCAGCTCGGCGGTCAGGTCGTCCATCTGGACCATGGCGATGGCCGAGCCGGTGCGGGCGAGGAAGGCGTGCACCGCGTGGCCGAGCGCCTCGCTGTAAGGGCTGTCGGGGCCGAAGCTGGCGGGCAGCGGCAGGTAGGCGTCGGCGAGCGCCTCCAGCAGGCGGGCGCGTTCGGCCATGCGGCGGTCGCGCTGGCGCTCCGCCTCGCCTTCGGCGGGGTAGAGCCCGCGCTCCTCCTTCAGCGTGATGTCGTGCCCCTCCCACCAGCCGCGCAGCGTGGCGAGGTCGTGGCTGCCCACCGTGGCGAGCGCCGCGTAGGGGTAGTCGTCGGGACCGCGGAATCCGCCGTCCTCGGTCCATTCGAAGAACATCACCCGGTAGCTCAGGACACCCGCCTCCGCCATGCGCTCGCGGAATCCCTCGGGCACGGTGCCCAGATCCTCGCCGACGACGAGGCAACGGTTGCGTTGGCTCTCCAGGGCCAGGATTCCGAGGAGGTCGTCCATCGGGTAGGCGACATAGGCCCCTTCGGAGGGCGGGTGCCCCTCCGGTATCCAGTAGACGTGCTGGAGCGCCATGGCGTGGTCGATGCGCAGCGCCCCGGCGTGGCGCATGTTGGCGCGCAGCAACTCGATGAAGCGGGCGTAGCCACCCTCGCGCAGCGCGTGGGGGTGGAAGGGCGGCAGGCCCCAGTCCTGGCCGGCCGGGTTGAACAGGTCGGGCGGGGCGCCGACATGGGCCTGCGCCACCACGACATGCGGGTCGGCCCAGGTCTCCGCACCGCCGCTGTCCGCCCCGACCGCGAGGTCGCGGAAGAAGCCGACGGCCATGCCGCGCTCCCGCGCCCGCTCCGCCGCCGCCTGCAACTGGCTGTCGGCCAGCCATTGCAGCCAGACGAAGAAGTCGATGCGCTCCCGCTGCTCCTCGGCGAAGCGGCGGACGGCGGGGGAGGCGGCGTCCCGATACTCCTCCGGCCAGCGGCGCCAGTCGGGCGTGCCGTCCTTGGCGAAGCGCTCGCGCAGGGCCTGGAAGGTGCAGAAGCGCTCCAGCCCCTCGCCCAGCTCGGACCGGAAGGTGGCGAACGCCCGCCGCCGCTCCTCGCTGCCGTCGGTCTGGAAATGGGCGAACAGCCGCTCCAGGACCGGCAGCTTCAGCGCCGCCACGGCGGCGTAATCGACCAGCGGATCGGTCTCGGTCGCCTTGACGTCGCGCAGAAACGCCGCGTCCGCGATCCGGTCGCGGGCCTCGGCGCAGCCCATCAGTTCCGGCACCGCCAGCACGTCGATGTAGAGCGGGTTGAGGAACAGGCGGCTGGCCGGAGAATAGGGGCTGGCCTGATCGGGCTGGTCGAGGAACAGGGCGTGCAGCGGGTTCAGCCCGACGATGCCCGCGCCGCGCGCCGCCGCCATCTCCGCGACGCTGACGAGGTCGCCGAAGTCGCCGATCCCCCAATCCCCGGCGCAGCGCAGGGCGTAGAGCTGGACCGACAGGCCCCAGATCCGCTCGCCCATCTGGAGCGGGGCGGGGAGGTGGCAGGTGGCGGGGGCGGCGATGACCGTCGTTTCCAGGCCTGGATGCTCCGCCCGCAGGCCGTCGACGTCCAGCCGCAGCCGGTGATAGCCGGGCGCCGGAGCCGCGCCGAGGTCGAGGCGGCGCACCTCGAAGCGCTGCCCCGCGGCGCCCGCCTTGCGGACCAGCGGCAGGTCGGCGAAATCGGCCTCGCCGCTGCGCTCTCCTCCCTCCTCCAGGGTCAGGGTCCAGCGCAGCGCCCCGCTGCCGTCCGGCAGGGTGACGGTGACCGAGAAAGGCGGGCGGTCGACGCGCAGCACCGCCACCGGGGGCAGGGGGCGGGCCAGCTCGCGCCGCTCCAGCGCCGCCAGCGCCTCCTCCGGGTCGTCGGCGTCCACTTCCATGGCGGCGAGCAGGGCGCGGATGGTGCCCTCCGACGCCTGGACGGTCTCGCCCGACGCACCGGTGTAGTGCGTCTCGATGCCCATCCGCTCGCCGAGCCGGTCGAGCGCGGTGGTCTCCTCGATGGTCCACAGGACGGACAGCGGCGCCATGGTTCCGGCATCGAGGCCCTTGCCCTCGGTCCACAGCACGCGGCCCACGGCCTCGCCCATGCCCGTCACGGGGGCGTCGGACAGGTTGGCGAGCAGATGCAGGCGGCTGCCGTCGCCGAGCCGCCAGGAGACGCGGATGCCGCGCCCGTCGATGACCTCGTGGGCGGCCGCCCCGCCGGGCGCGTTCTCGAGCCGCGGCGCGATCTCCGTGCGGCGCACCGCCAGGATGCGGCGGTACCAGTCCAGCCACTCCTTATGCTCGCCCTTGCCGCGGTCGTCCCAGTCGAGCTTGGCCGACTGGAAGGTCTCCGGCGCGGTCGGGTCGGGGATGCGGTCGCGCACCTTCGGGTCCTGGAATTCGGGGAACTTGGCGAACTCCTCCCGCCGGCCGTTGCGCACCGCCTCGGCCAGTTCGTCGGCGAAGTCGCAGAAGAAGGGGAAGGGACGGTCGGACGCCCATTCCTCGCCCATGAACAGCATCGGGATGCCCGGCCCCAGCAGATAGAGGGAACTCGCCGCCCGCACCGCCTCGGGCCGCGAGAAGCGGGTGATGCGGTCCCCGAAGGCGCGGTTGCCGATCTGGTCGTGGTTCTGGATGAAGGTGACGAAGGCGGTCGGCGGCAGATGCGCCGACGGCTCGCCGCGCGCCTCGCCGCCGCGGTAGGAGGAGGCGTGGCCCTGGAAGGCGAAGCCCTCGGCCATGGCGCGGGCCAGCTTCGCCGCATCCCCGGCGTAGTCGGCGTAATAGCCGGCGTCCTCGCCGGAGGCCCAGACGTGCAGGCAGTGGTGCAGGTCGTCGTTCCACTGCGCGGTGTGCCAGCGCGGGTCGCCCTCCGGGTGGCGCTCCAGCAGGTGGGCTTCGTTCTCGTCGTTCTCCAGAACGAGATGGACGTGGCGGCGGCAGCGCACGGCGTCCTGCACGCGCTCCGCCAGCTCCTGAAGGAACAGCTTGTCGCTGTCGTCGAGGATGGCGTGGACCGCGTCGAAACGCAGCCCGTCCATGTGGAACTCCTCGATCCAATAGAGCGCATTGTGGATGAAGTAGTCGCGCACCGTGGCGTTGCGCGGCCCGTCCACGTTGATGGCGTCGCCCCAGGGCGTCTTGTGCCGGTCGGTGAAAAAGGCCTTGGCGTAGGCGTGGAGGTAGTTCCCGTCCGGGCCGAAATGGTTGTAGACGACGTCGAGAAAGACCATCAGCCCCTTGGCGTGGGCGGCGTCCACCAGCGCCTTCAGGTCCTCCGGCCGGCCGTAGGCGGCGTCCGGGGCGTAGGGCAGCACCCCGTCGTAGCCCCAGTTGCGGGCGCCGGGGAAATCGGCGACCGGCAGCAGCTCGATGGCGGTGACGCCCAGCTCCACGAGGTGGTCGAGCTTGTCGATGGCGGCGCGGAAGGTGCCTTCCTCGGTGAAGGTGCCGACATGCAGCTCGTACAGCACCGTCTCGTGCCAGGGGCGGCCGGTCCAGGCGACGTCGGACCAGCGAAAGACGGTGGGGTCAATCACCTCGCTCGGCCCGTGCACATCCTCCGGCTGGTGGCGGGAGGCCGGGTCGGGCACGCGCAGCCCGTCCGGCAGCTCGAACTGGTAGCGGCTGCCCGCCTGTGCCTGGGCGGTGGACCATTCGAACCAGCCGTCGGCCCGCCGCACCATGGGCAGCAGGGCCTGGGTGTCCTCCAGCCACAGCGACACCTGCTCGGTTCCCGGCGCCCACAGGGCGAAGCGGACGGAGCCGTCGGGCTGCACTTGGGCGCCGAAGGGCATGGCGTGGGCGCGCGCTTCGCCGAGGTGGGTGGCGCCGGGGGCGGCCAGCCCAACGGGGCCGGACGCGCGGTCGGCCACCTCCGGCCCGGCGTCGGCGCCCAGGATGCCGATGGCCCCGGCCAGCGGGATGGCCAGCCAGTCGGGCCGGTTCGCCAGCTCGTAGCCGATCTCGTAAAGCGCCTTTTCCAGCAGGAAGAGTTTCAAAAGCTGCGTGGCGGTGGTCGCGTCGGCGGGCCAGCCGGGGCAATCGCCGATGGCCTCGCGGTAGCCGGCGACGAAGGCGGCCGCCGCCTCTCCCTCCCACCAGTTCAGCCAAGCGGTGCGGGCGCCGCGCGCCGTCTCGTCGAGGGCGTCGGGCAGGGCGGCCCGTGCCCCGGCGGCGGCGTAGGTGATGGAGCGCAGCATCCCCGCCACGTCGCGCAGGATGCAGTGCTTGGCCCGCCGTTCGGCCAGCGGGCGCATCGGCTCGCCCTCGAAATCGACGATGAACAGGTCGTCCTTGCCGGCCAGCACCTGCCCCAGGTGATAGTCGCCGTGCAGACGCATGGCGTGGAAGGTGCCGCGCGGCGGCGTCAGCGTCTCGATCTGCCGCATCACCGTCGCCTCGCTGTCGGCCAGGGAGGCGGCGTAGGGGGCGATGTCGGCGTTCAGCCGCGGGGCGGCCTCGCGCAGCTGGCCCAGCACGCGGCGGGCAAGGCTGCGCACCCCGTCCGCCCAACCCGTCAGCATGGCCGGGGTCACCGGTTCCGGCGTGAAGGCGTCGTCGCCGCCGGGGGTGGCGAGCGCCCGGTGCATCTCCGCCGTGCGGCGGCCCAGCCGGCGCATGAAAGCCATCAGGGCAACGTCGTCCGCCGTATCGTCGTCGAAGCGTTCGACGCGCTCCGCCAGGGCGGCGGTGACATGGCTCCAGGCGTCGTGGGCGTCGGGGACCAGTTCCTGCAGGATGCACAGGGTGGCGGCCTCGCCGTCTCCCGTGCGCTCCACCCAGCCGAGCAGGGCCGGGGTGTTGCGGAACTTGGCGACCTCGGTCAGGAAGCGCCCGACCTCCAGTTCGGGATGGGTGCCGGATTCCAGCTTGCGCAGCCCCTTCAGGATCGCCGCGTCGCCGACGCGGACGGAGGTGTTGGACTGCTCAACCCCGGCCCAGCGCAGCGGTGCGCCCTTGCCGAGCGCGTCCTTCACGGCGTCGAGGGCGCGGCTTTGTCCGAAGCGCAGACCGCCGCTCTCGCCGCCCTTGCGGATGCCGTCGAGCAGGGCGCGCACCACCTCCTCGTCGCCGTAGCCGTCGCGCAGGCTGCCCGACCAGGGGAGCGCCTCCGGCCCGGCGATGGAAAAGGGATCAGCGGCATCGGCCTTGCCGTCGCGGTTGAGCACCAGGGGAAGCTGGTAGAGCTGCGGCTCGCGCCCCGGTGCCTCCACCCGCAGCAGGCAGAGCTGGGCGGCGCCGGAGGCCAGAGGGAGGGGCAGCGCATCGACGATGCGCACGGTGGGCGTGCCGGCGTCCTTCGCGGCGTACCAGCGCCGTCCGGTCAGGAAGCCGGGAAGCAGTTCGTCCTGGAGCAGGGACAGGGCCTCGCCCTCGATGGGGCCGGAAAAAGCGTTCGATTTGGGCGCTGTCGACAAGACACGTCTCCCCTGTTGGGCGGCACGGCTCGCACAACAACCGGGGCGGTGCGGTGTTCCTCCCGCCTAACCGTAGGTGGCTAGCCGTCGGACATGCGCGGATGGTGGGGCAGGCGTCCCAGCCGGCCGATCCGTTCGGCCAGTTGCAGCGCCTCGACCACGTCGTCGAGCCGCCCGCACTGCATCAGCGAGTGGGCGTGGGTGTTGAGCGCGGCGACCACCGCGCGTTCATCGGACACACCGTCGGCCGGGCGCCCGTCGCGGTCGAGGATGACCGCGCCGAGCGCGGCCAGCGCCTCCGCCGACAGATTCACGGCGTCGAGCATCGCCGCGTCGTCCTTCTCCGCGGCGTTCAGCACGGGTTCCAGCACCTCGGCGAGCAACCGGGGATTCATGAAGGCACGCTCCTGACGGCATCTGTGCTTTAAAACACTGAAAATGGCCCGTTGTGCCGCCGCCGCAAGCCGATGCCCCGTCAACTGAACGGGAGGTAGAGGCGCTTACGCCTCCAGGACGGATTCGACATCGGACAGGTCGCTCAGGCGGCGGGCCAGCTTGTCCGTGCACTGGATTTCCAGGATGCCGAAGCCGGCGTTGGGCGCGATCGCGTGCAGGTCGCCGGCCATGCCGTTCTGGCTGGCGAAGCGCTTGAGCCGCTCCACCATGGCGTCGCGTTCGGGCCGGCCAGGGCGCAGGCCGGGCAGGGGACGGGTGAACAGAACCTTGTAGCGTTTGAACATGGCGTGAGCCATGGGAGGGGCTCCGGGCCTGTGGGGGGTGGACGCGCCAGGGGGTTTGGCACGTCCACCCCCGCCGGTGCAAGCCCTTCGGGCCGGCGTCAGTCACCAGCCTCAATCACCAGCTCAGTCCTTGGTCGGCTCCACATTCTCCGCGCCCTTGCGGGTCCCGCCGAAGCGGTCGGCGCCCTTGGCGTCGGGGGCGTCCGGCTTCTTGTGGTTGCCGGTGTTCTGCTGGTCGTCGGTGTGCTTGACGGTCTCTTCGGTGTGGGGCTGCTTCATGGCGGGGCCTCATGCTCCGTTCGGAATGGTCACCCCATCAACCGGCCGGGCTCGCGCCCGTTCCCTCAGATGACATTCGTCTCCAGCAGGGGGCGGTTCTCCGCCAGACGCTCATAGGCGAAGGCCGACAGGTTCAGGCTGCGGTAGGCGCCGGTGGCGATCAATTCGGCCAGCCCGCGCCCGGCGCCCGGCGCCTGTTGCAGCCCGTGGCCGCTGAAGCCGTTGCAGAACAGGAAGTTGCGGAGTTCCGGATGCGGCCCGATGATCGCGTTCTGGTCGATCTCGTTGTATTCGTAGAAGCCCGCCCAGGCGTTGGTGACCTTGATCGCCTCGAAGGCGGGGACGCGCCCGGCCAGCGCCGGCCACATCATCTCCTCGAACAGGTCGTGCTCCACCGTCAGGTCGTCGGTGTCCGGATCGCGGTCGGCGGGCGGCGGGGCGCCGCAGATGAACTGCTTGCCCTCGGGCCGGAACCACACGCCCGACGGGTCGATGACCAGAGGGCAGCCGGGAAGCTCGTCGCGGCAGTCGAACACGAAGACGCAGCGCTTGCGCGCCGCCACCGGCAGGTCCACCCCGGCCAGGGCGGCGACGCGGCGGGCCTGCGGACCGGCCGCGTTGACCGCCACCCCGCAGGACAGCCGCCGCCCGTCGGCCAGACGCACCGCGGTGACCTTGCCCTCGGCGGTGTCGATGCCCGCCACCTCTCCCGCGATCATGGCGACGCCCAACGCCTTGGCCTTGCGGCGGAAGGCCTGCATCAGGCTGTAGCCGTCGAACCAGCCCTCTCCGGACAGGCCGAGGGAGCCGAGCGCGATCCCGTCCACCGACAGCCAGGGGAAGCGGGCGGTCAGCTCCTCCGGCGACAGCAGGGCGACGTCGGCGCCGCAGGAGAGCTGGATGGCGTTGTTCCGGCGCAGGATGTCCGCCCCGGCCCCGGTCGCCAGATAGAGATAGCCCGGCTCGCGCAGGCCCAGATCCACCGGGTCGCCGTCCACCGACAGATGGTCCGTCGCGTTGCGGATGAAGGACAGGCCGAACTGCGACAGGGCGATGTTCGCCGGCGTCGAGAACTGCTGCCGGATCGAGCTGGCCGACAGGGCGGACGAGGCGCGCTGGTAGGTCGGGTCCCGCTCCACCACCGCCACGCTGCCGCCGAAGCTGGGGTCGTTCGCCAGGAAATAGGCGACCGCGCAGCCCATCACACCACCGCCGACGATCACGACGTCGTACCGATCCGCCATCGAACGCTCCCGAATTAACCTTGTTTATCGTTCCGGTGATCGGGCCAGAAGGCGGGGCCGCCGTCAAGGGACCTTGATGTCAAGGGACCTTGCTGAAGCGGCCGCTCACAGCCCGGCGATGGCGCGGGCGACGGTCATCCACTCGTCGCCCGGCTCGGCATCGCGCAGCGCCAGCAGCGGCGGCCACACGCCCAGTTGGCTGCGGCGGCGCTGGGTGACGAAGCGCTCGATCTCCTCCGGGATCGGCAGGCGGTCGGCCTTGCGCTGGTTGCAGCGGCGGTGCGCCAGCACGACGTTCGGCGCCGCGTCGAGGCCGCCGTAGGCCAGCGGGATCAGGTGGTCGAAGGTTGCCTTGGCCCCCACCGGCTCCCCGCAGTAGAAACAGCACCCGCCCTGCTGGACGTCCATGAGGCGGTATTCGTCGGGGCTGACGGGCATGGCCGGTTCTCCAGGGTGGGGGCTCCTGCGAGGCTCACACCGGCAGGCGGATCAGCACGCGCAGGCCGCCGTAGGGGCTGTCGCTGAGCGTGATGTCGCCGCCGTGGCTGCGGGCGACGTCGCGGGCGATGGTCAGCCCCAGCCCGGCGCCGCCGGTCGCCTGGTTGCGCGAACTGTCCAGCCGGAAGAAGGGCTTGAACACGTCGTCGCGGGACGCCTGCGGGATGCCCGGCCCGTCGTCGTCGACCAGGATGTCGATGAAACCGTCCTCGCGCTCCGCCCGCACCCAGATGCGGTCCCCGTGGCGCCGGGCGTTGGACAGCAGGTTGGCGAGGCAGCGCCGCGTCGCGTTGGGGCGCAGCGGCAGGGTCAGCCCGTCCGGTGCGGCCAGGGCGACCTCCGCCCCCTCGCGGCGGACGCCGGAGACCACCTCGTTGAGGATGCGGGTCAGGTCGGTCGGCTGGACGGCCTCCGTCCCCTCGCCGCGGGCGAAGGCCAGATAGCCCTCGATCATCGTCTCCATCTCGGTGACGTCGGTCAGCAGCTCGTCGACCTCCGGCCCGTCGCCCATCATGTCGAGCGCCAGCTTCATGCGGGTCAGCGGCGTGCGCAGGTCGTGGCTGACGCCGGCCAGCATCTCCGTCCGCTGGGTGATCTGGCGGTGGATGCGCTCGCGCATGCGCATGAAGGCGACGGCGGCCTGCCGGACCTCGGTCGCCCCCTCCGGCTTGAAGTTGCGCACGTCGCGGCCCTTGCCCAGCGCGTCGGCGGCGGCCGCCAGCCGCTTGATGGGGCGGATCTGGTTGCGCATGAAGATGATGGCGACGGTGAACAGCACCAGGGCCGAGCCGACCATCCAGAGGATGAAGATGTAGCTGGTCGGGCTGAACAGGCGGCGCTCCGGCGACATCACCGACAGTACGCCGTCGGGCATCTGCACACGGATCTCGTACCATTCGCGGGTGATGCGGGTGTTGATGGCGAAGGGCCGCCGCACCCGCTCGTGCAGCGCCTTGCTGAGCGTGTTCTCCAGCATGCCGCGCAGCTTCTGCGGATGCTCGGGCAGCGTGCTGCCGGGTTCCAGCGTCACGATCAGGTCGGTGCTGCGCGCGGTGGCGGCCAGCGTCCAGTTGCGGCCCTCCGGGGTCGGGTCGTGCTCCAGCATGCCGATGACCATGGCGATGTCGCCGGCCACCGCGAAGGCCAGCCGGTTCGTCATGGTGTCCCAATGCCGGTCGTAGAAGATCCAGGTGGCCACCGCCTGGGCCAGGATGACCGGCGTCACGATGATCAGCAGCGAGCGGCCGAACAGTGTGCGCGGCAGGAACCGCTTCAGCAGCCCCGTCTGCGAGCGGCGCGGCATCGGCATCGGTGCGGCGGCGGTGTCGGTGGTCATGGTCCTGGTCCCGGTTCTGGTCCTGGCTTTCCGGCGGTCCCGGTTACGGGTCCGGCCTCAACACATAGCCCTCGCCGCGCACGGTGTGGAGGTAACGCGGCTCCCGCGGGTCGGGTTCGATCTTGCGGCGCAGGCGGGTCACCTGCACGTCGATGGTGCGGGCGTTGCCGGCAACCTTGCTGCGCTCCGTCAGCTCCTCGCGCGAGAAGATGGTGCCGGGCGAAGCGGCGAGCACGCGCAGCAGCCCGGCCTCGGCCGTGGTCAGCCGGACCACCTCGTCGCCCGCCCGCAGCTCGTCGCGGTCGGGCAGGTAGATCATCGAACCGAGCTTCACCGGCTGCGGCGGCGCCGGGTCGGCCGGGCGGCTGGCCTGGCGGCGCAGGATCGAATTGATGCGCAGCAGCAGCTCGCGCGGGTTGAAGGGCTTGGCGAGGTAGTCGTCGGCCCCGGCCTCCAGCCCGGCGATGCGGTCGTCCGGCTCACCCCGCGCGGTCAGCAGCAGGATGGGCAGGTCGCGCTCCCGCCGCAGCGATTCGGTCAGCTCCAGCCCGGTCTCGCCCGGCATCATGATGTCGAGCACCAGCAGATCGAAGGCGAGCCCGGCCAGCTTGGCCCGCGCCTCCGCGGCGTCCTTCGCGGTCGCCACCAGGAAACCGTTGCCGGCGAGGTACTTGCGCAGCAGCTCGCGCAGGCGGGTGTCGTCATCGACGACCAGGATGTGGGGCTGGTCTTCTTCGGTCATGGCGCGACTGTAGCGCAAGCGGGCGCCGCGCACCAAGGGAAGCGGCGGCCGCCGGCCGGGGCATCGGGCCGCACGTCAGGGCCCGTTTCAGGCGGCCGCGTCGGCGCCCGCGGTCAGCTCCGCCAGGGTGGACAGGATGCGGTTGGGCGCTGCGGGCTTGGTCAGCACGAGGCAGCCCGCCTCCTTGGCGGCGCGCACGAGATCGGCGGACAGCTCCCCGGTCAGCAGGATGGCCGGGACGTCGCGTCCCAGCACCCCGCGCAGGGTCTGGATGCCGCTCAACCCGTCGGTGCCGCCGGGCAGCCGGTAGTCGCTGAGGATCGCCGAGGGCG
Source organism: Azospirillum brasilense (assembly GCF_007827815.1). Lineage (GTDB taxonomy): Bacteria > Pseudomonadota > Alphaproteobacteria > Azospirillales > Azospirillaceae > Azospirillum > Azospirillum brasilense_C. The sequence continues at coordinate 525,596 of NZ_VITH01000001.1, read as the reverse complement.
CCTGGAGGGTCGCCTGGGCGGCGGCGAGGGCGGAATCGAAATTGTCCGCGGCCATCACCCCGGCTCCGGCCTGCTCCAGCAGCAGGGTCAGGGAACTGCGCTGCAACGGGTCGTCCTCGACCACCAGGACCCGCCGCCCGGACAGGCGCCCGGGGGAAGAGCCGGCGGGGCCGGCCGGCGGGGCGGCGTCCGCCGGGGGGAAGGCCGTTTCCGGATGCGGTGCGGCGGGGGCAGAGGCGAGGGCAGAGGCGGGGGGTGGGACATGGGGCAGGGTGACCGAGAAAACGGACCCGCGCCCGACCCGCGACCGGACCTCCAGCGGATGGCCGAGCAGCCGGGCGGTGCGCTCCGCGATGGACAGGCCGAGGCCGGCGCCGTGCGACCCGTCGCGGGCCGGGTTGCCGATCTGGTAGAACTCCTCCCAGATCGTGCCCAGCTCCGTCTTGGCAATGCCGCGGCCGCTGTCCCAGACCTCCACCCGCAGGTCGCCGCCGCGCGGCCGGGCGCCGACGACCACCCCGCCGTGCGCCGTGTATTTGACGGCGTTGGACAACAGGTTGCGCAGGATCGGCTGGAGCCGCGCCGGGTCGCTGCGCACCCAGGCCCTGGTGGGCACCACGATCAGCCGCAGGCCCTTGCCTTCGGCCTCCCCCCGCAGCTCGGCGGCGAGCTGGTCGAGCAGCGGGGCGAGCGGGAAGGTGGCGATCTCCACCGGCACCACCCCGGCCTCCAGGCGCGACAGGGTCAGCAGATCGTCGAGCAGCCGCTGCCCGGCCTGGAGCGACGCCGAGGCCATGCCGCCGAGCTGCTGGAGCGTCGGGTTCGGCGCCTCCTTCAACAGCAGCTCGTGGAAGGCTGCGAGGCCTTGCAGGGGTTGGCGCAGGTCGTGGCTGACGGTCGCCAGAACCTTCATCTTGGCGAGGCTGGCCATCTCCGCGCTGCGCAGGGCCTTCTCCAGGTCCGCGGTGCGCTGGCGAACCCGTTCGTCCAGGCTCTGGTTGGCGCGCAGAAGCTCCGCCCGCACCGCCTCCTCCCGCCGGGCGCCGGCCAGGGCGAAGACGAACAGCACGGACGCCCCGGTCAGGATGCCGCCGCTGACCGCCGTGGTCCACAGGGCGCGCTCCCGCCATGGGGCCAGCACCTCGGCCAGGGGGCGGCTCGCCACCACCACGATCGGGAAGCCGGTCAGCGTCCGCGCGGCGGTGATCTGCGAGCCTTCGACGATCGCCGGGCCGCCGGGAGGGTCCCAGGGCTGGGGCCAGGCGGCCGACGGCGGGGCGACGGCGCTGTCGGGCGGCCATTCCGCCAGCTTCTCCTTGCCGCTGGTGAACAGGGCCAGCCGGGCGCCCTCGCCCCAGCCGGCCTCGCCGTACATTTGCGAGAAGTAGGTGTTCTGAATGCCGGCCACCGCGATCGCCTGGACGGTTCCCTCCTCGTCGCGCAGGGCGCGGCTGATGGTAAAGCGCCCCTGGCTGACTCCGGCGCCGGGCAGATGGGAGCCGACATGGAGGCCCGGCGGCGGTCCCGGCGCCGCGCCCAGATGGGCCTGGGCGTAGTCCCGCTCCGACAGGTCGCGGGGCGGCGGCGGGTGTTCCGCGCTGTCGAGAAGCAGCCGTCCCTGCGCGTCGAGCGCCCAGACCCCGCCGATCTGCGGCAGGCGTTCCGCACGGGCGCGCATCGCGGCCTGGATGCGCTGCCCTTCGGCGGGGTCGCGGCGGTCCCAGCGCTCCAGCGCGTCGAGCAGCATGCGCAGCTGGGTGTCACCCGCTTCGAGGGCGCGGCTGGCGTGTTCGTCGAGAAGATGGGCGGTCGCGGTGAACTCGCGGCTGGCCTGGTCCAGCGTGGCGTGGCGGTCGCGCGACACCGACAGGGCGGAGACGCCGACGCACAGGGCGGCAAAGGTCAGGAAAGCGGCCACGAGATGGGCACGCTGCATGCCGCCGGCTCCTTCAAGACAGCTAAGACAAAAGAATCGGGTCGTCAAAACTATGGGCTAAGCAACAAGCCGGGGACAACTCCGCCGAAGGGCAGGGCCGGCACCGACGAACGAGGCAAGAGTCGGGAGGCGAATCAAGTGCGCGGGGCTTTGGCCGAAGGGCTCGGGTTGCATCCCGGCCTTTCGATCCCCACATGAAAAGAGTCGAATTTCTTTGGGTCTTCGGTCCGCTTGCAGAACGCTGCGTCTGGTCCTTCCCCTCGGTGATTTGATGTGAACCCGCGGCACGCGCGCCGTGGGAAACCTCGTTCAAGGAACTACCAGATGGCTACTGGAACCGTGAAATGGTTCAACACCACCAAGGGCTACGGCTTCATCCAGCCGGATGACGGGACGGCCGACGTGTTCGTCCACATCTCCGCCGTTGAGCGGTCGGGCATCAACATTCATGAAGGCCAGAAGCTGTCCTACGAACTCCAGCGCGACCCCAAGAAGGGCAAGAGCGCCGCGGCCAACCTGAAGGAGGCGTGATTTTCCGCTCCGCTTTTTGCCGGAGCCGCCCGTTCAGGGGCCGCCTGTTCAGAAACCGGTTGCCCCCAATCCTGTAACAGCCGCTTCACAAAAGAAACGCATGCTCCATGGACCGCCGGGAGCGCCCGGAGGGTGCCATGGGGCACGATGACGATCACAGGAGGCATGCATGGCATCCGATAACCGCAGCGCGGATCGGAATGATCTCGACTCCATGACCCGCGAGTTTCTTGCGAAGGGGGGTAAAATCGTTCAGTGCCCGCCGGGGTCTTCGGACAGCGTGGTGTACAAGCGCACGTCCTTCCGCCGCCGCGGCGCCGCGAACGCCGCGGGCAAGGACGGGGCGGAGGGCACGGCCGGCACCCCGCCGGCGGATGCGGCCCCCGCCGCCGCCCCGGAAGCGACCCCGGCCAAGGACAGCTGACCGAAGGCCGGCCCGACCGGTTTCCCGGTCCGGTTCCTACCGCTTCACGGCGGCGAGCCGGGCCGGCACCGGGGGCGCGAACTTCACCCGGTCCTCTTCGTCCATCATGCCCAGCATCACCTTGCGGAAGCCCTCGACGGCCTCCGCCCCGGCCATGCGGTAGGCGCGGGCGATCCGCTGCCGTTGCGTTTCGGAGAGCTGGCGCTCCAGCTCCACGCCTTTTTCGGTCAGTTCCAGCAGACGTTGCCGCCGGTCCCGCACGCCCGTCTGCTGCTGGATGAATTCCTGCCGGACCAGTTCCCCCAGCACGCGCGACAGGCTCTGCTTGGTGATCTTCAGGATCGCCAGAAGCTCCGACACGGTGATCTTCGGGTAGCGCCCGACAAAATAGATGACGCGGTGGTGCGCCCGGCCGAAGCCGATCTGCGCCAGGATCTCGTCCGGCTCCGCGGTGAATTCCCGATAGGCGTAGAACAGCAGCTCCATGCCCGTGCGAAGTTCCTCTTCGCGCAGGAAAAGCTGGTTCACGCCCGCTTTTATGTCAGCCATGTTGACGTGATCGGTGCGATTCGTTACAAATGGGTCAATAAGCCAGACATAAACGAACAAAGCGCGCGAGACAAGCGCGGCTTTCAACAATTCCATTCCAAGTCCCGAGCAACGGGCCAAAGACCAAGGTGGGAACCGCCATGTCCATCCTTCCCTTCGACGACCGCGACGGCGTGATCTGGTACGACGGCGCGCTGGTGCCGTGGCGCGACGCGAATCTGCACGTCCTGTCGCACGGCCTCCATTACGCGAGCTGTGTGTTCGAGGGCGAGCGCGTCTACAACGGCACGGTGTTCAAGCTGACCGAGCACAGCGAGCGTCTGGCCGCCTCCGCCCGCATCCTGGGCTTCGAGCTTCCCTATTCCGTTGCGGAGATCGACGCGGCGACCAACGAGACGGTGAAGGCGATGGGCTTCACCGACGCCTATGTCCGCCCGGTGGCGTGGCGCGGCAGCGAGATGATGGGCGTGGCGGCGCAGGACAGCCGCATCCACGTCGCCATCGCCGTCTGGCAGTGGCCGAGCTACTTCAGCCCCGAGGCGAAGATGGCCGGCATCAAGCTGACCTGGGCGCCTTGGCGCCGCCCGGCCCCCGACACCGCGCCGACCGCCTCGAAGGCGGCGGGCCTCTACATGATCTGCACGCTGTCCAAGCACGCGGCGGAGGCCGAGGGCTACCAGGACGCGCTGATGCTCGACTACCGCGGTTATCTGGCCGAGGCGACGGGAGCGAACCTGTTCCTGGTCATGGACGGCAAGATCCACACGCCGAAGCCCGACTGCTTCCTGGATGGCATCACCCGCCGCACGGTGATCGACCTCGCCAAGGCCCGCGGGATCGAGGTGATCGAACGCCACATCCAGCCCGACGAACTGGCCAACACCCAGGAGGTCTTCCTGACCGGCACCGCCGCGGAAGTGACTCCGGTCGGCCAGATCGGCGATTACCGCTTCACGCCGGGCCGCGTCTGCGAGACGCTGGTGAAGGACTACGACGCGCTGGTGCGCGGATAGGCCGTTGCGCCTCGCCCTGTGAACCGCTTCCAACATGCGGTTCACAGGGCGATGGCGGTATGCCGTGCGTCAACGTGGATACCAGGCCGGCACGTAATCGACGAGGGTCGAAAGCCTGATCTCTTCGGTGTCGCCGGTCCGCGAATCGGTGAAGGTGATGGACTGATTGCCCACATCCTTCGCGGGGCACAGGTTCCAACGCTCCATCGCGGCAGGGATGGTCGGATTGGAACCGGCCTTCCAGAGGTGGAGATCCGGCGGCTGGCCGTCCTTGGCCGTGAAGGCGAGCTTCCGCACCTCCGACAGCCGGAAATCCTCCTCGCAGAGCGTGAGCAGGGCGTCCTTGTTCTGCACCTGCCCGAGCCGGATTTCGGTCCGGTCGCCGACCCGGACCTCGACAAGGTCGTGCCAGACGGCCAACGCTTTGGTGGCGTTCAGGACGCCGCGGGAAAAGACGACTTTGTCGAAGCCATCATGCGCGTCCACGGAGGTCAGCAATCGGGCCTTGATCTCACGGACACTTAACCCTTCGTTATGGAGCAGCGCGGCGACGAAGCTTACCACCGGCGCTGCGAAGGACGTCCCGGTCAGCGATGCGGGCCGTATTCGCAGCTTTCCGCCATCCACCTCTTCGCCGGTGTAAGTCGGCACACGGCAGCCTGGGGCCAGGAGGTCGACTGTTTTCGCGCTGTAGCGGGAAAAGGTCGCGCGGTTCCCCTGCCCGTCATGGGCGCCCACCGTCACGATCGTAGCGCCGTCACCATTTTCCGTGTTCCCGCCGAGCGCCGCGGGCCAAAGGGCATCGGGTTCCATTCGGCGGCCATCGTTGCCGGCCGCGGACACCAGCAGGATCTCCTCCCCGCGCCGCTTCAGGGCCATTTCCAGCGCCGCGCTCCGCTGGTCGATGCTCAGGCTGACGTTGATGATGGGAATGTCGTTTTTCGCAGCGAACTCGACGGCTTGGAACAGGGTATCGGGGCTGATCTCGTACCGGTTTTCCGTTCGCCTCACGACGTTGGCGAAGGCGACGCCGATCGGCAGCGGTGCAAACCGGCGCAGCGGTTCCAAGGGGCGGCCGCCGACCGCGACCCCGGCCACCCCCAACCCGTGCCAACGGTCTGGAAATCCCTGGAGGCTGACAGGCGTGTTCTGTTTGGTGTTGAGGTTGACGCCATTGTAGTTGGCCGGAGTCGGGCCGCCCCCTTTGGGAAGATCCTGACCCTTCACCCGCACCAGATAGCCGCTGGAGAAGGCCATGCCCGGGTTGTCAAAAAAGTCGAACCCGCTGTCCAGGATCAGAATCGTCGCTTTCTGAGTCTTCTGCTCCACCTTGCGCTGGGCCATCTCTTCCTTGTTGCTGGCCAGAACCTCCACAAGTTCGGAAATCTTCAAAGGCCAGGAGGATGAGGGAGGAACCGGGGCGGCGCAGAAGGCATCCACATCCTTGTCCACGGGTGCGATCAGGGACGCCAGCTTTGCCGGTTCCACGCGATCGGCGGGCGAAACGCCCGTCGCGGCGATGGCGTCGCTGACTGCTTGGATCGCGGCTTCCGGTGCGATGCCGGGGCGCAGCCGGATGGTGCTCCAGGTCGGTTCGGCGCCGGGCAGAGTGATCGTCTGTCCCGGTTGCAGGCGGCGGGGATCGGATGCCTTGTTGGCGTCGATGAAGGCCTGCGTGTTGACCGCGCTGTAATAGTTTTTTGACAGCTCCTGCATGTATTTCTGTGACGCTTTATCTCCCGTTTGGGTTTTTAGGATAATTTCCTTGGTCTTTTCATATTGAATTGTTTTGAGAGCGTTTGTCCCGCCCGGCGGCATCGCGACGGTGGGAGGGGGCGGGGCTTTGATCGTGGACGGTTCCGATGGCGGTCGTTTTGCCGCCGCCTCGATGCGATCGAGGTTGAGAGGAATCTGGCTGGCTTTGGCGATGGTCGCGATGCTGTCGCCCGACTGGATCGGCTGTGCCCGCGCGGCCGGTAGGGTGGCGCAGGCGGGAAACAGCACGGAGCGGGAGGAACGAAGCTCGACGACGTCATCAATATCCAGCCCGGAGTTGGCCTCCAGAAGGAGTTTCAAATACAGCGGGTCGGCGCCTCCACATCGGCGGGTGACCACCTCCTGGATCGACGCGCCCGCTTTGAGGTCGATGCTTTCCGGAACGCCGATCCGAGCGACGGTCGCCACCAGATCGGGGGCAACCTGAGTGGGAGCCTGGATGTTCAGATAGCTCGTGACCTGGTCCTTGGCGGACGCCGGTCCCACGGTCAGCAGGAATGCCGCAACCGCCTCGGCGGTGTGCAGGCGCGCCCGCACCAACGCCGGACGCCTACGCATGGCAGTGCGCCGTCGGCTCGGTCAGGCCGCAGATCGTCGTGTTGTGGGCTTTGGCCCAAGCCTCGATGAAGTCGAGAACGATCTTGTTGGCGATCGGCGTGATGTAGGAGCGGGTGCTGATATCCCCGCGCGAATTCACGCCGGCGATCACACGGCGATATTGATTGACGTTGATGTATGCGGCTCCGCCGCTGTCGCCGTAGCACACCGCCGCTCCGCCCAGTGTTTCAATGTAAGTGTCGATCCAGCTCGACGCCACGACGGCGGATAGCCCTTCGTAAAGGTAGCCCGAGGGGCCCTTGCCGTCGCTTTGCCGGCATCCGTAGCCAACAAGCTCCAGGACGGTGCCGATTTGCGGGCGCGCCGGGTTGATGTTGATGTTCTCATACCTGCCATTGCCGGGAAGGGCGATTGGCGTCTCCGCGAAACACAGGGCCACGTCGAACGCGGTGTTCGGGTCCTTGTCGTTGGCGGTGTAGCGCGGATGATGGGTGCAGGTCACCGAGGCCGTGTATCCGCCGATCTGAACCGTGCCTTTCTCTTCATGACCGACACAGTGCGCCGCGGTGAGGATTGTTTGAGAGCCAATGGCGGTGCTGGTGCAAAAGCCCGCTTTTGTGGAGAAGCGAAGCGTTGCCGGCCACTTCTCGGGTTTGGCCGGATATCCACCGAGAATTTCCGTGTCCATTGATTCCGGGGGTGTTTCCGGAACACTCATGGTGAACTCGGCTCTGGCGGCTTGCGCTGACAGGCACCCTAACGCAATCAAGGCAATGCCGGCGATCATCCTCATCATGATTTCCTCCCTGATATCGGGCGGAAAAACGTTAGCCCATCGGATCGTTTAGTCAATACAAATATCCAATCCGGATACTATTGGAAACATCATTAATTCATTTTTCTCAATACCTTAGAATTCTACATACAATGATATTCATTGCTTTATTTCTTCTCTGAAATATTTCACATCGCGTTCGTGATTGGGAATGGTGGACGCACGGCTTGGCTGGCTTGTTGTGGTGATAGTCTCGGCCGATCCGCGTGCACGTGTGGCAATCGCGGGGCGACCGGACTATATAATCGGTTCCCGTTCCGTACCCCTGGCGCGAGCGCTGCCCCATGTCCCATCCCGTCCTGACCGCCCTCCCGCAGAAGTCCCTGCCCAAGCTGGAGGCGGGCAAGAAGTTCGAACTGGTGTCGGAGTTCAAACCCTCCGGCGATCAGCCGCGCGCCATCGGGGAGCTGACCGAGGGGCTGCGCGCGGGCGAGAAGGATCAGGTGCTGCTCGGCGTCACCGGGTCGGGCAAGACCTTCACCATGGCGCACGTCATCCAGCACGTCCAGCGCCCCACCCTGGTGCTCGCCCCGAACAAGACGCTGGCGGCACAGCTCTATGGCGAGATGAAGTCCTTCTTCCCGAACAACGCGGTGGAATACTTCGTCTCCTACTACGACTACTACCAGCCGGAAGCCTACGTGCCGCGCACCGACACCTTCATCGAGAAGGAGTCCTCGATCAACGAGCAGATCGACCGCATGCGCCACTCGGCGACGCGGGCGCTGCTGGAGCGCGACGACGTCATCATCGTGGCGTCGGTCTCCTGCATCTACGGCATCGGTTCGGTCGAGACCTATTCGGAGATGACCGTCGACCTGCGCAAGGGACAGGTGGTCGCCCAGCCCGATCTGCTGCGCAAGCTGACGGAGCTTCAGTACAAGCGCAACGACGCGGCCTTCGGGCGCGGCCTGTTCCGGGTGCGCGGCGACACGGTGGAGCTGTTCCCCGCCCACATGGAGGACCGCGCTTGGCGCATCTCGCTGTTCGGCGACGAGATCGAGGGCATCCACGAGATCGATCCGCTGACCGGCGAGAAGATCGCCTCGCTGGAGGCCGTGCGCATCTATCCCAACAGCCACTATGTGACGCCCAAGCCGACGCTCAATCAGGCCATCGAGCAGATCAAGCGCGAGCTGAAGCTCCGGCTGGAGGAGTTCAACGCCCAGGGCAAGCTGCTGGAGGCGCAGCGGCTGGAGCAGCGCACGACCTTCGACATCGAGATGATGGCGGCCACCGGCGCCTGCGCCGGCATCGAGAACTACTCCCGCTACCTGACCGGCCGCGCGGCGGGCGAGCCGCCGCCGACGCTGTTCGAGTATCTGCCGGGCGACGCGCTGCTGATCGTCGACGAGAGCCACGTCATGGTGCCGCAGATCGGCGGCATGTACCGTGGCGACCGGATGCGCAAGGAGACGCTGTCCGAATACGGCTTCCGGCTGCCCAGCGCCATGGACAACCGCCCGTTGAAGTTCGAGGAGTGGGAGGGCATGCGCCCGCAGACGGTCTTCGTCTCGGCCACCCCCGGCCCCTGGGAGATGGAGCGCACTGGCGGCGTCTTCGCCGAGCAGGTGGTCCGCCCGACCGGCCTGATCGACCCGGAGGTGATCATCCGTCCCACCGAGACGCAGGTGGACGACCTGATCCACGAGTGCAAGGAGGTGGTGGCGAAGGGCAACCGCGTGCTGGTCACCACGCTCACCAAGAAGATGGCCGAGGCGCTGACCGAATACATGCACGAGGCGGGGCTGCGCGTGCGCTACATCCACTCCGACGTGGAGACGCTGGAGCGCATCGAGATCATCCGCGACCTGCGGCTCGGCGCCTACGACGTGCTGGTCGGCATCAACCTGCTGCGCGAGGGGCTGGATATTCCCGAATGCTCGCTGGTCGCCATCCTGGACGCCGACAAGGAAGGCTATCTGCGCTCCAAGACTTCGCTGATCCAGACCATCGGCCGCGCCGCCCGCAACGTCGAGGGGCGGGCGATCCTCTACGCCGACAAGATCACCGGCAGCATGCAGTACGCCATCGACGAGACGGCGCGCCGCCGCGAGAAGCAGCGGGCCTACAATCTGGAGCACGGCATCACGCCGGAATCCGTGAAGAAGGCCATCGGCGACATCCTGGAGAGCGTCTACGAGCGCGGCGACCACGTCACCGTGAAGACCGGCCTGAACGCGTCGGAACTGGTCGGCCACAATCTGAAGTCCGTGATGGCCGACATGGAAAAGCGCATGAAGGCCGCCGCCGCCGATCTGGAGTTCGAGGAGGCCGCCCGCCTGCGCGACGAGCTGCGCCGCCTGGAGGCGATGGACCTCGGGCTGGAGCAGCCGGGCAGCATCGGCATCAGCTCTGCCCGCCAGGGCCGCGGCATCCCCGAGGGCGCCCCGAAGAAACAGGGACGACGCGGGCGGCGCTGACGGAAGGGCGGAGCCGGCTCGGGAATAATATCCCGGCCGCCGGCGTTCATCCTGTCAGTACGGCCCGCCCGCCGGGCCGCGATCCCTGACAGGAACGCCCATGTCGACGCTCCGCTCGCTGTCTCTTCTGTCCTTCGCCGCCCTTCTGCTGTCCGGCTGCTATGTCGCCGCCGGGACTCCCGGGCCCGTCTACGGCTACGGACATCGGTCCTATGGCTACGGCTATTACGAGCGCCCGCAGTACCGCCATTACGCACCGCCCCCCGTCGTCTACGGCCGCCCCTACTATGGCGGCTATTACGGGGGATATCGCGGTGGGCATCATGGCGGCCCCCGCCATCATCACCGGCATGGCGGCTCGGGAAGGGGCGGCTGGTGAGGAACGGCCGGGGCCGGTCCCTCACCGGAAATCGTCGTTAACAAAGGCTCAATGCTTTGGTCCGATCATGACCTGAATACATTCGCTCCCGCTGATGCACGAATCCAGGACACGGGGGCGATACAGGGCAGGAAAGGGTCAGGGACCCATGAGCGACCAACTCACCAAGGACGACGTGTCCCGGCTGCTGTCGGACCCGTCGCCGAACAGCCGTTCCGAACTGGCGGTCAAGATCGCCAAGCAATTCTCCGCGACCAGCCTGTCGGAGAGCGAGCGCCGGCTCGCCGAGGACATCATACGCTTCATGGCTCGCGACGCCGTGGTGCGCGTCCGCCAGTCGCTGGCCGAGAATCTGAAGGCCAACCCGGCGCTGCCGCGCGACGTCGCGCTGATGCTGGCGCGCGATGTCGAGGCCGTGGCGATCCCGGTGCTCAGCGTCTCCACCGTGCTGACCGACGCCGACCTCGTCGAGCTGGTGCGGACCGGCACGGACGCCAAGCACACCGCCATCGCGCAGCGCCCGGCCCTGTCGGCCAGCGTCGCCGACGCGCTGATCGACACCGCATCGGAAGGGGCGGTGGCGGTGCTGGTCGCCAACGAGAGCGCGGACCTCGGCGAGGGCACGCTCGGCAGGGTCATCGAGCGCTTCGCCGACAGCGAAACGGTGCAGGAGCCGCTGGTCCAGCGCGCCCGCCTGCCGATCACCATCGCCGAACGGCTGGTCGCCGTGGTTTCGGAGAAGCTGCAGCAGCATCTGGTGGCCAACCACGACCTCCCGGCCAAGGTCGCCGCCGACCTGATCCTGCAAAGCCGTGAACGCGCCACCGTTTCCCTCTTCTCCGGCGAGAGCGACGAGGGCGCGCTGGAGCGGCTGGTCGCGCAGCTCTCGCGCAGCGGCCGCCTGACTCCGTCGCTGATGGTGCGGGCGCTGTGCATGGGCGACGCCGCCTTTTTCGAGACGGCGCTGTCCCACCTCGCCAACGTGCCGCTCACCAACGCCCGCCTGCTGATCCACGACGCCGGGCGGCTGGGTCTGAAGTCCATTTACGACAAGGCGAAGCAGCCGCCGGCCCTGCTGCCGGCCTGCCGGATCGCCCTGGACGTGCTGAAGGAAACCCCCTACGACGGCGAGCCGCACGACATCGAGCGCCACCGCCGCCGGGTGATCGAGCGCATCCTGACCCAGTATGAGGATCTGGCGGCGGAGGATCTGGACTACCTGCTCGACAAGCTGGGCGATCTCATGCGCGTGGAAACGAAATAACGCCAGAGACTCCGAAAATTGCCTAATGCGCAGTTTTCGGTTGCGATGATAAGTTCTATCGGCAACCTTTCATTTGTCAAAGCCTTGAGGTGATCTGACCGCCCGGTCACGATCACCTTGAGCGGGCCGTTCCATGGTGCCATTTTGCGGCGCCCGCTGTTCCTAACCCTTGCGTCTGGCCGCGGTCTTTTTGCCAGATCCTTGGGAAGGAGAGCGCGTTGCCTGCTGACAGCATTGAACGGGTGTCGGCGCCTTCGGGCGAAACCGGCCGGGGCTTCCGTCCGGCGTCGCTGGACGCCGTGAACTTCCTGCTGGCGGACGTAAGAGGGGCGCTCGGCCCCTATCTCAACGTCTTTCTGGTGACCCAACAGCATTGGAGCCAGTCGGAGGTCGGGCTGGTGACCAGCCTCGCCGGCTGGCTCGGGCTTGCCGTGCAGACGCCGATCGGTGCGGCCATCGATGCCACGCACCGCAAGCGCGAGGCCATCGTCCTGGCCCTGGCCGTGCTGGGCGCCGGAGCGCTGTGCATCTACCTGTTCCCCAACTTCTGGCCGGTCCTGATCGCCAACACGCTGATCGCGGTGGTCGGGGACGTCTTCGGCCCGGCGGTGGCGGCGCTGACCCTCGGCCTTGTCCCACAGCGCCTGCTCGCCCGGCGGATGGGGCGCAACGCCGCCTTCGACCATGCGGGCAACGTGGCCGTGGCGGCGCTCGCCGGGCTGGTCGGCTGGCTGTTCTCCCAGCAGGCGGTGTTCCTGCTGGTGCCGGTGTTCGCCGTCCTGTCGTCGCTGGCCGTCCTGTCGATTCCGGCCGCCGCCATCGACCAGCGCCGGGCGCGTGGGGTGGAGGCCTCCGCCGCCGACGGGGTGGGCGACGGGGTGGGCGACGGGGAGACGGTGTCGGGCATGGGCATCCTGGTCCATTGCCGGCCGCTGCTGATCTTCGGCATCTGCGCCCTGCTGTTCCATTTCGCCAACGCGCCCCTGCTGCCGCTGGTCGGGCAAAAGCTGGCCGCGGCGCACCCGGAATGGGCGACGGTCATGATGTCGTCCTGCATCATCGCCGCCCAACTCGTCATGCTGCCCATCGCTGTCCTGGTCGGACGGACGGCGGACCAATGGGGCCGCAAGCCGATCCTGCTGGTCGGCTTCGCCATCCTGCCCTTGCGGGCCCTCCTTTACACCCTGTCGGACAACAGCGCCTGGCTGATCGGCGTCCAGCTTCTCGACGGGGTCGGCGCCGGCATCTTCACCGCCCTGACGCCGCTGGTGATCGCCGACCTGATGCGCGGCACCGGGCGCTACAACCTCGCCTTCGGCGCGGTCGCCACGATGCAGGGGGTGGGTGCGGCGACCAGCGGCTTCGTTACCGGCGTGATCGTCGACCGCTTCGGCTATTCCGCCGCCTTCCTGACGGCGGGGGCGATGGCGTTGATCGCGCTGGCCGCCCTGTTCCTGGGCCTGCCGGAAACCGCGCCGGCCAACCCGGCCGAAGCCGGGGCGGGACCGTTGGAGGAACCCAGCCTCGCCGAGTGATTGAGGGTCCGGTGATCGGGCCAAGTGATTGGGCCGAGTGATCGGGAAACCCGGCACCCGGCCCGCCCGGCCTCGGCCGCCCTCACAAAGCCCGGGATTCCCGGAGGCCGGCGATGGGCGGGGCCGTCAGGCGGGCGGCGGGCAACAGGATGGTCACGGTGGTGCCGCGCCCCGGCGCGCTTTCCAATTCGACGTTGCCACCGTGCAATTCGGCGAAGCGGCGGACGATGGGCAGGCCCAGCCCGATCCCTTCATGTTGGCGGACCAGCGAGCATTCGCCCTGGATGAAAGGGCGGAAGACGTGGTCGACCATTTCCGGCGGGATGCCGGGGCCGTCGTCGGCGACCGCGATGGCGACCATCCCGCCCTGAAGCGCGATCCGCAGCGTGACCCCCCCGCCCCGGTGGCCGAACTTCACCGCGTTGTCCAGCAGATGGACGATCATCTCCCCCAGCCGGCGCTGGTCGGCGCGCAAGGTGACGGGCGGGCCGGGCTGGAGCGTGATGGTCTGCGCCTTGGCCTGCGCCTTGGGGCCGAGCAGGTCGATGCAGCGGATCAGCAGGGCGGGCAGGTCGATGGTCGATTCAGCAAGGTCGATTCCGCCGGACCCCCGTGTGAAGTCCAGGATGTTGTTGACCATGCCGAGCAGCGCCTTGCCGCTCTCCTCGATCAGCCGGACGTAATCCATGTAGTCGTCGTGGCCGAGCGGCCCGTGCGCCTCGCTGGACAGCACCTCGGCAAAGCCGATGATGGCGTTCAGCGGGGTCCGCAACTCATGGCTGGTCACCGAGAGGAAGTCGAGCTTGGCCCGGTCGGCGTGGCGTGCGGCCTCCAGGGCGGCGCTGAGTTCCGCGGTCCGTTCCGACACGCGGCGTTCCAGACCACGGTTCTGCTCGGCGGCGCGCTGGTAGAGCTTGCGGATTTCCAGCACGCTGCGCACCCTGTGCAGCAGCTCCCAGGCGATGAAGGGCTTGGTGAGGAAATCGTTGGCGCCCAGCTCCAGCGAGCGCCGCCGAGTCTCCTGGTCGGTGTGGGCGGTCAGCACGAGGATGGGAACGACATCGTCGCCATACAGGGCGTTGATGCGCTCCATCAGGTCGAAGCCGCTCATGTGCGGCATGCGGATGTCGATCAGCAGAAGGTCGAAGCGCTGCGCCTCGCAGAGGGCGGGGACCCGGCGCGGATCGGTTTCCCCCCGCACGGCGGTGTAGCCCTCGTGGATCAGGATGTCGCGAACCAGCTCGACGTTCGACGCGTTGTCGTCGACGATCAGGATGGCGGCGTCCTTGACGTCCCGCGCCAAGGTCGGGTTGAGAGCGCTCCGGGTCATGGCGGAGCCGTCCCGGTCCTATGGACGCACCTTTGCATACTGCCCTCCACCTGTGCGCCGCCCCGCGGGATTTTACGGGTTTTAGATTAACCTTGCGCACAGGAGGCCCGTCAAGAACGGTTGAGACAAATGAATGCAATATTACACCGCGTTAGCGGTATCACTCGAAGAATGCTTTAAAGCATATAAAATTAGTCGGTTTTAGGCGCGCTTTTCCCAGCCGCCGCGGTCGTTCTGTTGCCAGTAGGTGAGGGCATGGCCGGCGGCCTTGCAGACCTTCCAGCGCTCGCGCGCCGCCAGCACCGCCTCGCCGTCGTTGCCGTCGAACAGGTCGCAGACGAGGTCGAAGGACTCCATGGCGCCGCTGGTCACCCCGTCCACCAGGATCAGGACGGTGGCCCCGTTGGGGTTCTCTTCCTCGGCGGTCAGCCAGACCGGCTGGTCGGTGGCGAAGCCGTCGCGCGCCGCGCCGTGCGGCAGGAAGGAGGAGGGATCGTAGGTCCACAAATGCTGATTGAGCGCGTCCACCCGCTCCGGCGAGCCGGCCAGGACGACGGCGCGCCAGCCGCGCTCCAGAACCTTTTCCAGGATCTTCGGCAATGCCTGTTCGAGCGTGCGCCGCTGGAGGTGATAGAAACGGACCTCGGTCATGGCCTCATCGTCCGGAAGTCCTGCGGTCCGTGAATGCGTCCGGCAGGGCGGCGCCCCGCCGGACGAAGACCTCACTTGCCTTCGTGATAGCTCGCCACGAAGCGGTCGAGCAGGCGGACGCCGAAGCCGGTGCCGCCCTTCGGCACGGTGGCCGTGTCCTTCTTCGACCAGGCGACGCCGGCGATGTCGATGTGCGCCCAGGGCAGATCCTCGACGAAGCGCTTGAGGAACTGCGCGCCGACGATGCTGCCGGCGCCGCGGCCCGACCCGACGTTCTTCATGTCGGCGATGTCGGAGTTGATGTCCTTGTCGTAGGCGTCGCCCATCGGCAGGCGCCACAGCGGCTCGCCCACCGACTTGCCGGAGGCCAGCAGGTTCTCGGCCAGCCAGTCGTCGTTGGCGAACAGGCCGGCGTGCTCATGGCCCAGCGCGATGATGACCGCACCGGTCAGGGTGGCGAGGTCGACCAGCAGGCGCGGCTTGAAGGTCTCCTGCGCGTAGGTCAGGCAGTCGGCCAGGACGAGGCGGCCTTCCGCGTCGGTGTTGATCACCTCGATGGTCTGGCCGGACAGCGAGGTCACCACGTCGCCGGGGCGCTGCGCGGTGCCTGACGGCATGTTCTCGACCAGGCCGACGATGCCGACGGCGTTGACCTTCGCCTTGCGGGCGGCCAGCGCGCGCATGGTGCCGATGACCACCGCGGCGCCGCCCATGTCCCACTTCATGTCCTCCATCCCGGCGGCGGGCTTGATGGAGATGCCGCCGGTGTCGAAGGTCACGCCCTTGCCGATGAAGGCGAGCGGGCGGCGATCCTCGGCGTCGGGGGCGCCGTCCCAGCGCATCACGACGACGCGCGGCTCGAAGGCGCTGCCCTGGGCGACGCCGATCAGCGCGCCCATGCCGAGCTTCCTCAGCTTCTTGAGGTCCAGAACCTCGACCTGCAGGCCGACCTCGGTCAGGTCCCGGCAACGGTCGGCGAGGCTTTCCGGGTTCAGGACGTTGGCCGGCTCCGACACCAGATCGCGGGTGTAGGCGACGGACTCGGCCAGCGGCTCCAGGCGGCCATAGGCGCGCTTGGCGGTGTCCGGCTCGGCGGTCAGGACGATGATCTTCTTGAGGGAGGGCTTGGCCTCCTTCTTCTCGGTCGTCCGATACTTGTCGAAGCGGTAGGAGCGGAGCTGCGCGCCGAAGGCCAGCTCCGCCGCCGCCGCGTCGGGGGCCACGGTGCCGCCGTCCGGCAGGTCGAGCAGGACCGAGACCTCGGTCTCGCCGGACTTTTCCAGGGCGGCGACGATGGCGCCGCCGACGGCCTGGAGCGTGGCCTCGGACAGATCCTCGCCCTTGCCGATGCCGACCAGGAGGATGCGGTCGAACTCCACCCCGGCGGGCGCGAGGATCGCCAGAGTTTCCTCCCGCTTGCCGGTGAAGCGGCTGGCCTTCATGGCGCGGGACAGCGAGCCGCCCGTCCTCTGGTCGAGATCCTGCCCCGCGGCGCCGAGCGCGCGATCGGTGGCGATGGTGACGGCGACGGTGCCGGACTTGGGCAGCGCGGGCTTCGCAAAGGCGAACTTCATCGGCTCCTCTCGGGCTCCTCTCGGCTGGGACGGCCGGCGCGCGGGCGCCGGGGCGGGTGGGATCGATCCGCAACCACCCTGGGATAAAGACCTTCCCGTGCGCCCTGTCAAGGCGCGGACCGGTTGTTTCCCGCGCCCGTCCGCAGTACATAGCCCCGTCACGCCGTGGTGGAAGCCCCCGGCGCGCCGCGTACCGCCCGTCGATCGGCCGGGGAGGCCGGAGCCCATGTATTCATCCGCCACGCTGTCGCGCTACATCGGGCGCCAGTTCGTCACCTGGTTCCTGCTGCTGCTCGGCATCCTGCTGTCGATCATCCTGCTGCTCGACGTCGTGGAGCTGCTGCGCCGCGCCGGAACCAAGCCGGACATCACCTTCTGGCTGGTCCTGCGCATGGCCCTGCTGAAGCTGCCGGAGATCGGCCAGCAGATCTTCCCCTTCGTGATCCTGTTCAGCGGCATGTTCACCTTCTGGCGGCTGACGCGCAGCGCGGAGCTGGTGGTGGCCCGCGCAGTCGGCGTGTCGGCGTGGCAGTTCCTGACCCCGGTGCTGATCGCAGCACTGATGATCGGCGCCGTGAAGGTGACGATGATCAACCCGGTCGGCGCGGTCTTCATCGCCAAGTACAACCAGCTTCAGGACCGCTACCTGAAACTGAAGTCGAGCAGTTTCGACGTCTCGCGCAGCGGCCTCTGGCTGCGCCAGCAGGAGGCGGGGGAGCAGTATTTCATCCACGCCGACGGGGTGAACCCGCTGACCTTCGAGATGTCGCAGGTCATCGTTCTGCGCTTCGACACCAACATGACCTACATCGGCCGGGTGGACGCGCCGCGCGCCGTGCTGCGCGACCGGAAGTGGGAGCTGCAGGACGCGACGATCAACCTCGGCAAGAAGGAATCGGAGACGGTCCCGGCCTACGTCATCCCGACGGAGCTGAACCGGACCACCATCGAGGAGAGCTTCGCCGCGCCGGAGACGATCTCCTTCTGGGAGCTGCCGCAGTTCATCCGCACGCTGGAGGCCACCGGCTTCCCGGCGGTGCGGCACCGGCTGCACTACCAGTCGCTGCTGTCGCAGCCCGTGCTCTATGTGGCGATGGTGCTGTTCGCCGCGGCCTTCTCGCTGCGGCTGCCGCGGCGCGGCGGCACCATGACGATGGTGTCAGGCGGCGTGCTGACCGGATTCGTCCTGTTCGTGATGACCGACGTGATCCGCACCTTCGGCATCTCCGAGACCATCCCGCTGGCCATGGCGGCCTGGAGCCCGGCCTGCGTCAGCGTGCTTCTGGGCACCGCAGCGCTGCTGCATCTGGAGGACGGCTGACGCCGGATCCGGAGCGGGCCCGACACCGCCCGCCCGGTCTTTGGACACAATTCCGTTGCAGGATGCGTCCCACGATTCCGTTTACACGCGCCCGGGGGGGCCGTATTAAACGGCAACCACCTCTGGAGTCTGGAGCACCATGCAGAGTTTGCGAGCCGTCCGGTCTGCCTTCGCCGTGGCGACCGCCTGCGCCCTTCTTGCCGCCGGATCGCCCGCCGCGGCCCAGACGCGGGCTCCCAACGCTCCGAACAGCCCGGCGGGAACGCAAGGCCCCGCGGAACGCATCGCCGCCGTCGTCAACGACGAGGTCATCTCGCTGTCCGACGTGCACGCGCGCATCCGCCTCGCTCTGCTGAACGCCGGCGCCCAGGACAGCGCGGAGACGCGCCAGCGCCTGACCCCGCAGGTGCTTCGCCAGCTCGTCGACGAGCGGCTCCAGCTCCAGGAGGCCAAGCGTCTCGGCGTCTCGGTCCCGTCGAAGGACATCGACGAGGCGATCGGCCGCATCGCCGAACAGAACCGCATGGGCCGCCCGCAGCTCGAAGCCATGCTGAAGGCCCAGAACGTCCCGGTCTCCACCCTGCGCGAGCAGGTGCGGGCGCTGCTGTCCTGGCAGCGGGTGATGCAGCGCCGCATCCGGCAGGAGGTGGTGATCGGCGACGAGGAGATCGACGCCGTGATGCAGCGCATCAAGGCCAACATCGGCAAGCCGGAGTATCTGGTGGCCGAGATCTTCCTGGCGGTGGACAGCCCCGACCAGGACGAGGAGGTGCGCCGCAACGCCGAACGGCTGGTCGAGGAGGTGCGCCGCGGCGGCAACTTCGCCGCGCTGGCCCGCCAGTTCTCGCAGTCCGCCGGCGCCGCCTCGGGCGGCGACATGGGCTGGGTGCGCACGGGCGAGCTGAACGCCGAGCTGGACAAGACCCTGTCCACCATGCGCGCCGGCCAGCTCTCCTCGCCGGTCCGCACGGCGACCGGCTATCACGTCCTGCTGGTCCGCGACCAGCGGCCCTTCGGCAGCAACGCCTCCACCGCTCCGCCGCCGGCCCCGCCGCCGCGCCCGCGCGCCCAGCCGAAGCCCGATCTGGCCAAGGCCAAGGTCAACATGAAGCAGATCGTCATCCCGGCCCCCTCGAAGGAGGAGCTGAAGGCGGTCCAGGCGCAGGCGGAGAAGCTGCGCAAGTCGATCAAGAGCTGCACCGACTTCGACGAGAAGGCCCGCGCCATGGGCATTCCGGAATCGGGCGACATGGGCACGCTGCGGGTCAAGGACCTCGCGCCGGGCCTCCAGCAGCTCGCCGTCGGCATCCCGCTCGGCCAGCCCAGCCCGGTGCTGATGAGCCCGGGCGGCGCCGTGATCCTGATCGTCTGCAAGCGCGACGTGCCGATGATCGAGCCGCCGCCCGAGGCCGAGCCGCAGCCGGTGGCCGCCCCGGCCCCGCCGCCGATCGATCCGAAGGACATCAAGATGCCGCCGCGCGAGGAGATCGAGCGCGACCTGATCAACGAGCGCGCCGACCTGCTGGCCCGCCGCTACCTGCGCGACCT
Organism: Azospirillum brasilense; assembly: GCF_007827815.1. Lineage (GTDB taxonomy): Bacteria > Pseudomonadota > Alphaproteobacteria > Azospirillales > Azospirillaceae > Azospirillum > Azospirillum brasilense_C. The sequence continues at coordinate 505,949 of NZ_VITH01000001.1, read as the reverse complement.
GCGCCGCACCGCCTTCGTGGAGATCCGCAACTGATGACCACGTCCGGCGTCCGGCCGCCGCTCGCCCTGACCATGGGCGAGCCGGCGGGGATCGGCGGGGAGATCGCACTGAAGGCCTGGGCGGACGCTCGGGCGAAGGCCGGGGCGGCCCGCGCGGACGGCGCGGTGCCGCCCTTCGTCCTTCTGGACGATCCCGCCCGCCTGGAGGCGCTCGCCGCCCGGCTCGGTCTGCCGGTCCCGGTGAGGGCGGTGGGCAGCATGGCCGAGGGTGCTGCGCTGTTCGGCGCGGCGTTGCCGGTGCTGCCCCAGCCGCTGGCGGTCCCGGTCACGCCGGGCCGGCCCGATCCGGCCAACGGGGCGGCGGTGATCGCCAGCATCGACCGGGCGGTCGAGCTGGTCCGCCGCGGGGAAGCGGCGGCGGTCGTCACCAACCCGATCCAGAAGTCGGCGCTCTACGCAGCCGGTTTCCGCCATCCCGGACACACCGAGTATCTGGCCCATCTGGCGGGGCTCACCGAAGAGCCGGTGATGATGCTGGCCGCGCAGGATCTGCGCGTCGTGCCGGTGACCATCCATGTCTCCGTCCGCGACGCCGTGCCGCTGGTGACGCGGGAGGCGATCCTCCACGCCGGGCAGGTCACCGCGGCGGCGCTGGCCCGCGACTTCGGCATCGCCCGGCCCCGGCTGGCCGTCGCGGCCCTGAATCCCCACGCGGGGGAGGGCGGCGCCATGGGGCGGGAGGAGATCGACATCATCGCCCCGGCGGTCGCTGACCTGCGGGCGGAGGGCATCGACGCGGTGGGGCCGAAGCCCGCCGACACGCTGTTCCACGCGGTGGCGCGGCGCGGCTACGACGCGGCGCTGTGCATGTACCACGACCAGGCGCTGATCCCGCTGAAGACCATCGACTTCGACACGGGGGTCAACATCACGCTGGGGCTGCCCTTCGTCCGCACCTCGCCGGATCATGGGACGGCGCTGGACATCGCCGGCACCGGCAAGGCCGGGGCGTCGAGCCTGATCGCCGCCCTGGCGACGGCGGAGGCCATGGCCGCCCGCCGCCGCGCCTGACCGTCGCCGGGGGTAAGCGTCAGAGGCGGACCGAGCTGCTGGAGAAGCGGCTGGCCGAGCTGTGGTCGATGGAGGTCAGCGCGACCGACGCGCCGACGGCGATGACGATGGCGGCGGCGAAGCCGAGCAGCATGGCTTTCATGGGGGGCGCTCCTGGAACCTGATTCTGGTTTCGGCGCAAACGCGCCTTTTTCCAAGACCATAAGCGGGGCGGAGCGCGCTTTCAACCACACTCGGGTCTCGGCCGGGAGCGGCCGGGGAAAACGCGTCTAGGCCGCGGAGGTCAGGGCGTTGCGCAGCACCTCGGGTGCCACGGGCTTGTGCAGGAGACGGTGGCCGCTCTGCTGGACCTCGGCGATGCGCGCGGGGTCGGTGTCGCCGGTCAGCACTAGCGCGGGCACCCGCACACCGCAGACGCCGTAGATGTCGCGGATGGCCTGAAGCCCGGTCCGTCCCTCGCGCAGGCGGTAGTCGGCGACAATCATGTCGGGGCGCTGGCCGAGGCTGGTCAGCGTGCCGATCGCCTCGTCGGCGGAGACGGCGGCGACCACCTCATACCCCCACTCCTCCAGCATGGTCCGCATGGAGAGCAGGATGATGGCGTCGTCCTCGACCACCACGACCAGACCCTTGCCGCCGTTGGCGGGGGGCTGGGCGCCGGACTGGGGAGCCGGTCGGCAGGTCTTCATCACCCGGCGCGGCGCGACCGACGGCACGGTCAGGCCGAAGGCGCTGCCACGTCCCGGCTCGGAGCGCAGGGTGACCTCATGGCCGAGCAGCCCGGCCAGCCGCCGCACGATGGCGAGCCCCAGCCCCAGCCCCTTGCGGCGGTCGCGCTCCGGGTTGGCGAGCTGGGCGAACTCGACGAACACCTCGTCGCGCTTGTCCTCGGGGATGCCGATGCCGGTGTCCAGGATCTCGATCCGCAGGCCGCCGGAGGTGCGGCGGCAGCCGATCAGGATCCGACCGCTCTCGGTGTAGCGGATGGCGTTCTCCACGAGGTTGCGCAGGATGCGCTCGACCAGCGCCGGGTCGCTGCGCGTCCAGCCGTCGGTGGGGACGAGGCGCAGGGCGATGCCGACCTCCGCCGCGCGGCCCCGGTACTCCTCGGCCAGACGCTGCAACAGGGGGCCCAGCGCGAATTCCGTCACCGCCGGGGTTACCACACCGGCGTCCAGCCGCGACACGTCCAGCAGGCTGTCCAGCAGCGTGCGCAGGCCGTTCAGCGACTCGCTCATGCTCGCCAGCAGGGGGGAGGCCGGGTGGCCGTCGAGCCGGTCGGACAGGGCATGGGCGAAGAAGAACAGCGATTGCACGGGCTGGCGCAGGTCGTGGCTGGCCGCGGCGAGGAACTTGGTCTTGGCCATGTCCGCCCGTTCGGCGTTGTCGCGGGCGGCCAGCGCCTCCTCGCGGGCGCGCTCCGCCTCCGCCTTGGCGCGGTGCAGGGCGTCCTCCGCCGCCTTGCGGGCGGTGATGTCGCGCATGATGCCGGTGAACAGGCGCTGCCGCCCGTCGTGCCATTCGGCCACCGACAGCTCCAGCGGGAAGAGGGAACCGTCCTTGCGCCGGCCCTCGACCTCGCGCCCGATGCCGATGATCCGCCGCTCGCCCGTCTCGCGGAAATGGGTCATGTAGCCGTCGTGGGCGGAGCGGTGGGGCTCCGCCATCAGGATGCGGACGTTGGCGCCGACGGCCTCCTCCGCGCCGTAGCCGAAGGTCGTCTCGGCCGCCCGGTTGAAGGACTGGATGGTGCCGGTCTCGTCGATCACCACGATGGGGTCCACGGCGGAGTCGACGACGGCGCGGTAGCGCGCCTCCTGCCCCGCCGCACGCTCCGCCGAGCGGCGCCGGTCGATCAGGACGGAGAGCAGCCCCAGCGAGAGGATCAGCAGCGTCCCGATTCCGGTCCCCACCGCCAGGGACGGCGTGGACAGCACGAGGCCGAGATCGTCGACGGCCGGGACGGCCCCCACACCGATGGCGTGGCCCATGGCGTTCCCGGCGGCGTTCCCGGCGGCGTTCCCGGCGGCGTCCTCTGCGGCGCTGGCGGCGGCCATGCCGACGTAATGCATGCTGACCACCGCGGCGCCGAGCACCAGCGCACCGGACAGGCGCTGCAGGGGGCTGGCCGTGCGGAAGGCGAGCCAGAGCGCGGCGGTGGAGGCGGCAACGGCGATTGCCACCGATGCGACGACCAGAACCGTGTCGTAGACCAGCGGCACCGGCAGCCGCATGCCGGCCATGCCGACGTAATGCATGGAGACGATCCCGAAACCGGTCAGCAGGCCCGCCGCCGCCAGGGTCGTCCGGCCGCCCCCGCCGTGCGCCACGGCGAAGAGGCCGGTCCCCGACACCCCGACCGCCAGCAGAAAGGATAACGCGGTCAGCAGGATGTCGTAGGACACCGGCACGGGCATGCGCATCGCCATCATGCCGATGAAGTGCATCGACCAGATCCCCGCCCCGAGTGCGAGCGCCGCGGCGCCCAGCCAGCCGTTCCGTCCCCGCCCGGCATCCCGCGCGTGGGAGGCGAGGTCCAGAGCCACATAGCCGCCGAAAGAGGCCACGACAACGGACAGCGCAACGAGGTAAGGATCGTAATGGCCGAGCACGATGGGGCGCACCGAGAGTGGACGAGGGGACGGACGCGCAATGGCAGAAACGTTAGATAGTGGAAATCCGCGGCGAACCCAAGCCGGCGAAACGCCCCTGTACGCCTGACGAAAGACCTAATGGCTACCTCGAACGGAAATTCCTCCTCTCGGACTTTGGATCGGAGCTTGGGGCGGAGGCTGGGTGGGCTGTTGCGCCGCTTCGTGCTGCGCCCCCTGCTGACCGTCGCGGCGCTGGTCTATTTCCTGATCGACGCGGTGGCGCTGGAGGCGTTGCGCCCGCTGGCCGCCTGGATCGGACGGCAACGTTTCGCCGAACGGCTGGCGGCGCGCATCCGCCGGCTCGGCCCCTATCCGACGCTGGCGCTGTTCGTGATTCCGCTGGTGATTCTGGAGCCGCTGAAGCCGGTCGGCCTGTACCTGATGGGCACCGGGCACGCGGTCCAGGGCGCCTTGCTTCTGGGGGCCGTGGAACTGGTCAAGGTCACGTTGGTCGAGCGGCTGTTCCACATCGGCAAGGACAAGCTGCTGACCATCCCGGCCTTCGCCTGGTGCTATGTCCGGGTGGTGCGCTGGCTGGCCTGGCTGACCGCCCTGCCGCCCTGGCAGGCCGCCAAGCGGTTGGTGGGGCGGGTACGCGCGGCAATCCGCCCGGCGCTGGCGGTGATCCGCGGCTGGGCGCGGTCGCTGCGCGACCGCCTGCGCGCTGTGTCGAAAAGAGGGTAACCCTGCCCTGCGCTTGCCGTGTCCTGCGGGCAGCCTCATATCAATGCGGTTTTGCAGACCGCTCCAAGGCCAACCCGTGCGTTTCCTCCCTCTGATGTTCGCCCTTTTCGTCGCCTTGGCGGCCCCCTCCGCCCTCGCCGCGGGCAAGTCCGGCTCCGTCTCCTCGCGCGAGTCGCGCATGGCCGACTGCGAGGCGGCGGAGAAGGGCGATCCGGAGGCGTCCTACCGCATGGCGCGGCGTTTCCTGTTCGGCGTCGGGGTGAAGCGCGACCAGCGGGTCGGCACGGCGTGGCTGCGCGCCGCGGCGTCGCGCGGCCACAAGGAGGCGCGGCGGCTGGTCGCCTATGTGCCGGGCCGCATGGGCCATGTCCGCCCCTGGTGCCGCCCCGGCGCGGCTCCGCTGCGCGAGGCGCTGCCCCCGCCGCCGGAGATCATCGCACTGGTCCACAAGACCGCGCCGCAGTACGGGCTGGACCCGGCGCTGGTCATGGCGGTGATCCGGGTGGAGAGCGCCTTCCGCTCCGACGCGGTGTCGCCGAAGGAGGCCGCCGGTCTGATGCAGCTCATCCCCGACACGGCGGAGCGGTTCGGCGTGTCCGACGTCTTCGACCCCGCCCAGAACATCCGCGGCGGCGTGCGCTATCTGCGCTGGCTCTTGGCCTATTTCCAGGGGGACGTTACGCTGGCCCTGGCCGGCTACAACGCGGGGGAGCGGGCCGTGGACCGCTACCGGGGCGTTCCGCCCTACGAGGAGACGCGGAACTACGTGCGCGCCATCCGCCGCCTGTACGATGCGCCGCGCCATCCTTTCGACGCGGCGGCGGCGGAACCGTCGCCGATGGTCGTCCGGCAGGCGGCGGAGCTGGCGAAGCCCGGCAAGGGCTGAGAACGAATCAACAGGGGAGGGCGCGCCCGTGCCGATGTCCGAACGCAGCTTTCTCGGCCTCAGCGCGGCGGGGTTCCACCGCGTCGCCTACACCCAGTGGGGGCGCGAGGACGCCGCCCGCACCGCCGTCTGCGTGCATGGTCTGACCCGCAACGGCCGCGATTTCGACGCGCTGGCGCTCGATCTGGCCGACCGCTACCGCGTCGCCTGCCCGGATGTGGTGGGGCGTGGCAAGAGCGGCCGGCTGGCCAACCCGACGCTCTACGGTTACCCGCAATACTGCGCCGACATGGCGGCGCTGATCGCCCGGCTGGGGGTGGAAGAGGTGGATTGGGTCGGTACGTCCATGGGCGGGCTGATCGGCATGCTGCTGGCCGCCCAGCCCGACAGCCCGATCCGCCGTCTGGTGGTCAACGACATCGGCCCCTTCATCCCGAAGGCGGGCTTGCAGCGCATCGCCGATTACGTCGGCAAGGACCCGGTGTTCGAGGATCTGGCGGCGGTGGAGTCCTACCTGCGCTTCGTCCTGATGGGCTTCGGGCGGCTGCCCGACGAGGCGTGGCGCCACATGGCAGAGCACAGCGCCCGACTGCGCCCGGACGGCTGCTACGGCCTCGCCTACGATCCGGCCATCGCCGAGGCCTTCAAGGCGCAGCCGATGGAGGATGTGGACCTGTGGGCCGTCTGGGACCGCATCCGCTGCCCGGTTCTGGTGCTTCGCGGCGCCACCTCGGACATCCTTCCGGCGGAGACCGCGGAGGAGATGACCCGCCGCGGCCCGAAGGCTCGTCTGGTGGAGTTCGCCCACACCGGCCACGCCCCGGCGCTGATGACCGGGGACCAGATCGCCGCGGTGCGCGACTTCCTGCTGGAGGGCTGACGGGGGTACCCCGGCTTGGGTGCGGCATGCGGCCCGGAATCCGGCTGGCGATGACCGTGCTCCTGGCATAGCATCGCCAATACGGTTGCGCCGCAACGATGGTCCGGAGGCCCGACGCCATGAGGGGTTTCGCCGCGCTCGTCCTGTTGTTGTCCTTCGTCTCAGGACCGGTTCAGGCCCGTGACGCTCTGGACTGGCTGGCGCGGGAGCCGGTGACCCTGCTCGACTGGGGGATGACCCGGCTGCGCGGCGACCTGCACGACACGGTGGACGGGCTGTCCCGCGATCTGCGGACGGAGGTGTCGCGCAGCGGCGTCTTCTACCGCTTCCAGGACCGGCGGATCGTCGCCTACGCCAACTTCGTCGATCTGCCGCGCAACCGGACCGAGGAGGTGTGCAAGGACCTCTACACCCGTCTGGCCGGCGCGCTGGTCCGCGGCGGGCCGCAGGGGGCGGGCGGGGCGGCCTGGTATCTGGAGAGCGTGTTCAGCCACGATTCCCAGGGCGGCGACCGGCCCCAGGACCTCGGCGACCAGATGGCCGACCGCGTGGTTCTGCAGGTGACCGTCGGGCCGAAGCCGTCCCAGGCTTTCGACGACGGGCGACGCATCACCTGCACGGGCCGTCTCGACGCCACGCCGGAGAACATCGCGCTCAAGAGCGACGGGTAGGAACGACGCGCGGCAGATGACGGCGGGCCCGCGCCGTCCTATAAGTGCGGCCATGACCGACGCCACGCCCGATCCCGCCCCCATGTCTGGCCCCATGCCCACCGCTTTCGACCCGCAGGCCCTGCCGCCGTTGCGCGAGGTGATCGCCCGTTTCGGGCTGGATGCCCGCAAGGCGCTCGGGCAGAACTTTCTGCTCGACCTCAACCTGACGGGCCGCATCGCGCGCTCGGCGGGCGACATGGCCGGCGTGACGGTCGTGGAGATCGGTCCTGGTCCGGGCGGGCTGACCCGTGCCCTTCTGGCGACCAAGGCGAAGCGGGTCATCGCCATCGAGCGCGACCACCGCTTCATCGAGGCGTTGCAGGACGTGATCCAGGCGGCGGACGGGCGGCTGTCCATCGTCGAGGGCGACGCGCTGGAGGTCGATCCCATCGCGATCGCTCCGGCACCGAGGGCCATCGTGGCGAACCTGCCCTACAACGTGGCGACGCCGCTGCTGATCGGCTGGCTGGGGCGGATCGAGGAGTTCGTCAGCCTGACGCTGATGTTCCAGAAGGAGGTCGCGGACCGTCTGGTCGCCAAGCCGGGCAGCAAGGCCTACGGCCGCCTTTCGGTGATCACGCAATGGCGGTCGGACGCGCGGGTGCTGTTCAACCTGCCGGCCAAGGCCTTCACCCCGCCGCCCAAGGTGGAGTCCACCATCGTCCACCTGACCCCGCGCGCCAACCCGGAGCCGGCGGAGTGGAAGGCGCTGGAGCAGGTGACCGCCGCCGCCTTCGGCCAGCGCCGCAAGATGCTGCGCCAGAGCCTGAAGAGCCTGGGGAACGCGGAGGCGCTGCTGGCCGCCGCCGGCATCGAGCCGACCGCAAGGGCGGAGGAGGTGGATGTGGCGGGGTTCGCCGCGCTGGCGCGGGCGTTTCGGGGGAAGTAGGTCCTTGCCCCCTCCCTAACCCTCCCCCGCTTCGCGGTGGAGGGGATGAGTGCCCTCTCCCGCGAAGCGGGGGAGGGAGGGGACCCACGAAGTGGGGTGGGAGGGGGCCGCCGCCTTACAGCGCCGCCTGCACGCTCTCCACAAACGCCGGCATCCCGACCTGCCGCGCCCGGCGCAGCCGCTCGGCGCGCAGGATGGCCTGGACCGCGGTGACGCTCTCGTCCACATCGTTGTTGACGATCACGTAATCATACTCGCCCCAGTGGCTGATCTCGTCCGACGCCTTGGCCATGCGCTGGGCGATCACCTCCGCCGAGTCCTGCCCGCGGGCGTGCAGGCGGCGCTCCAACTCGGTGCCCGAGGGCGGCAGGACGAAGACGCTGACCAGATCGGCGCGGGCGTTGGCCGCCAGCTGCTGCATGCCCTGCCAGTCGATGTCGAACAGCACGTCGCGCCCGGCGCTCAGCGCGGTCTCCACGGCGTGGCGCGGCGTGCCGTAGCAGTTGCCGAACACGCGGGCGTGCTCCAGCAACTCACCCTGGCCGGCCATGCGGTCGAACTCCGGCATGTCGACAAAGTAGTAATGGACGCCCGGCTGCTCGCCGGGGCGCATCGGCCGGGTGGTGACGGACACCGACAGGGTGATGCCGGGGTCGCGGTCCAGCAGGCGGCGCGAAATGGTGGTCTTGCCCGCCCCGGAGGGGGAGGACAGCACGAGCATCAGGCCGCGCCGGGCGATCTTCGTGTTCATGGTCTCGGGCATGAGGCGGGTATCACTCGATGTTCTGGACCTGCTCGCGAAGCTGCTCGATGGAGGCTTTCAGCGACAGGCCGATGCGGGTCAGCTCCACGTCGGCGGACTTGGAGCACAGGGTGTTGGCTTCGCGGTTGAATTCCTGGCACAGGAAGTCGAAGCGGCGGCCGATGGCGCCCCCCTCCGCCAGCATGTCGCGGGCGGCCTGGATGTGGGCGCGCAGCCGGTCCATCTCCTCGCGCACGTCGGCCTTGGCGATCAGGATGGCGGCCTCCTGGGCGAGCCGCTCCTCCGGCAGGGCCGGGGCGGCGTCGAGCAGGGCGGCGACCTGGCTGCGCAGCCGTTCGCGCAAAGCCTCCGGCTGGGTGCTGGCGCAGGCGGCGGCGGCGGTGATCAGCCGCTCGATCTCGTCGAGATGGCCGTTCAGGACGGTGACCAGACGCGCCCCTTCCGACAGGCGGGCGGTGACCAGCTCGCCGATCAGCCGGCCGAGGTCGGCCTTCAGCGCCGCTTCGACCCGCTCCCGCGCGTCGCCCTCGTCCTCCTCCACCGGTTCGATGATGCCGCGGACGGACAGCAGCGAGTCGATCCGCGGCGCGGCGGCCCCGGCGCCCTCGATCTCGCGCGCCAGCTCCAGAACCTGGGCGAGAAGCTCGCGGTTGATGCGGAGCTGCGACACCGACTGGCTGCGGGTGACGGTCAGGTTCAGGTTGACGCTGCCGCGGGCCAGCCGCTTGGGGATCTCGGCGCGGGCGGCGGCCTCCAGCGTGTCGAAGCCGGCGGGCTGGCGGCAGCGGATGTCGAGGTTGCGCCCGTTGACGCTCTTCACCTCGAAGGTCCAACTGTAGCCGTCGGCATGCCCGTCCACGCGTGCGAAACCGGTCATGCTGGATACGGCGGAGCGTTGGGCGGGCAAAGCGGCCTCGACGAGTCTTTGTGTGATTGGGAGGCTCACGTTATAGCGTCGGGCGGCCAAGGCAACAAGCGTCAGGGACATAGGACAAGGAAGGGGGGACAGGGGCATGCGCGATCCGCGCTCGATCGTCATCACCGGGGCGTCCAGCGGCATCGGGGAGGAACTGGCCCGCGTCTACGCGGCGCCCGGCGTCACGCTGGCCCTGAGCGGGCGCGATTCCGCAAGGCTGGAGACGGTGGCGGAGCGCTGCCGCGCCGCCGGGGCGGCGGTGGAAACCGCGCTGGTCGATGCGGCCGACCGCGCGGCGATGGCGGGGTGGCTGAGCGCGCTGGACGCCCGCGCGCCGGTCGATCTGGTCATCGCCAACGCCGGAATCTCCGCCGGCACCGGGGGCGGCGTGGAGAGCGCCGAGCAGGCGCGGCGCATCTTCCAGGTGAATGTGGACGGCGTGCTGAACAGCGTCCACCCGCTGCTGCCCGGCATGCAGGCGCGGCGGCGCGGGCAGATCGCCCTGATGGCCTCGTTGGCCGGATTCCGCGGCATGCCCGGCGCGCCCGCCTATTGCGCCAGCAAGGCGGCGGTGCGGGTCTACGGCGAGTCGCTGCGCGGCGATCTGGCGGGGCAGGGGATCGGCGTGACGGTGATCTGTCCGGGCTTCGTGAAAAGCCGGATGACCGCGGTGAACCGCTTCCCCATGCCCTTCCTGATGGAGGCGGACCGCGCCGCCCAGGTCATCAAGAGCGGGCTGGCCCACAACCGGGCGCGCATCGCCTTCCCCTGGCCGATGGCCGCCGCGGTGTGGCTGATGGCGGCTCTGCCGGTGGGCTTGACGGATGTCCTGCTGCGGCAGGCGCCCCGTAAAGGGTGATGGGCAAGGGGTGATGGGGGATTAGGGCTGGGCTTTCCAATAGCCCCAGACGGAGGCCGGCGGGACGTTCAGCGGGGTGAAGCCCAGCCGCTTGCCCTTGACGCCCAGCGCGCGCTGGTTCAGCGGCGACACGAGGCCGTAGGTGTAGAGAACGAAGCGCCCGCCCTCGGGCAGGATGCGGAAGCAGGCCTCGACGACCTCCTTCTGGGCGCGCATCGGCAGGTTCAGCATGGGGATGCCGATCACCACCGTGCCGACCTTGCCGACCAGCTCCGGGCCGAGGATATCGGCGGCCTTGCGGCAGTCGTCATGGACGACGTTGACGTCCGGGTAATGGCCGCGCAGGAAGCGCGACAGGTGGTCGTCGATCTCGAAGGTGAAGATGCGGTTGCCCGGAATGCCGCGCTGGAGCAGGGCCTTGGTGATGGCGCCGGTGCCGCCGCCGAACTCCACGACGACCTGGTCCGGCCCGCACAGCACCTGTTCGCCAATCAGCCGGCAGAGCGCGCCCGAGGATGGTGTAACGGAACCCATGGAAAGGGGATTTGCCAACCAACGCTGGAAGAAAAGCCACGCGGCCGGCGGCGTCTTGCCGCTTTTCTGCTTCTCCGCGACGGTGATTTCCGTTGGTGTCATGATCGGCCTTTCGCCGTTGGCTGTTGAGCGTTTTACCCCGGGGCTAAACAAGCTGGAGCCTCAGGGGGTCCCGAACCTAACAATCCCAGAGCGCACTTATGTCGCATCCGGGGTTCCCCCGCAACCGGCCGCAGCGGCGGGAGCTATGCCATGAACGCGGGATATGACGTGAGGGACAACAGGGTCTGGCCGGCGTAGGACAGGCTGCTGGCGACCAGCGCGAAGAAGACCAGGGCGGCCACGGTAAGGGCGAGGCTGACCGCGACCGCGGCGCCGTCGCGCTCGATCAGGCCCAGGGACAGCAGGACCAGGGCGAAGCCGGGCAGCCAGCCGGTCAGCGGCAGCGGCACCACGCAGGTCAGCGACAGCAGCAGCACCAGCACGCCGAACCAGCGCTCCCCGTCGATGCTGGCGAAGCGGCTGTGGCGTGGCTTCAGCATCCGCTCGATGGCGGTCAGCCGCGGCATCGCCTTGTCGATCATGCGGGCGGCAAGCGACCGGCTGACCGAGCGGCGCAGAATCCAGCCGGGCAGGGCGGCGCCGCGCTTGCCGAAGGCCATCTGGGCGGAGAAGAGCAGGATCGGCAGGTCGAACAGGCAGGACACGCCCAGCGGCACCGGCGCGATGGTGGGCAGCGACAGGGCCAGCAGGATGGTGCCCAGCGAGCGGTCGCCCAGCGCCTGGATCAGGTCGCCCAGCGACACCCGCCCGTCCGGCAGGTTGGCGCGGAAGGCCGCCAGGACGTCGGAGGTCCGCTCCTCCCCATGGTCCTGCCGTCCACGGCGGGCGACGGTCGCGGGGAGCGAGCCCGTTCCGGTGAAAGCCACGTTGCGCGGCACGCTCATACGCCGGCCTCCGCCGCCGCCGACTCATAGGCTTCGAGATGCTCCAGCCACGCCTCCTCGGCGGCGGACAGCTTCTTGTCCACGACGCCGAGATCGATCTGGAGCTTCTGCAGCTTGTCGCTGGGACCGCTGTAGAGGGCGGGATCGGCCAGCTTCGCCTCGATCTTGCGCTTCTCCTCGGTCAGCTTGTTGACCTGCGACTCCGCGTCGGTGGCCTTCTTTTTCAGCGGGGCCAGGGTGGCGCGGGCCTCCGCCGCGGCGCGGCGCTGGTCCTTGCGGCTGGCCCCGGCGTCCGCCGGCTCGCCGCCCTTGGCGGCGGCGCGCTCGGCCCGCGCGCGGTCGAGCAGGAAGCGGCGGTAGTCGTCCAGGTCGCCGTCGTATGGCTGCACCGTGCCGTCGGCGACCAGCAGCAGCCGGTCGGCGGTCAGCTCGATCAGGTGCGGGTCGTGGCTGATGAGGATCACCGCGCCCTCGAATCCGTTGATCGCCTCGATCAGCGCCTCGCGGCTGTCCACGTCGAGGTGGTTGGTCGGTTCGTCGAGCATCAGGATGTGCGGAGTCTCGCGGCTCATCAGCGCCAGCAGCAGCCGGGCCTTCTCGCCGCCGGACAGGTCGGAGATGCGGGTTTCCGCCTTGCTCTGCTGGAAGCCGAAGCGGCCGAGATGGGCGCGGACCTTCTCCTCCGGCGCCAGCGGCATGATGCGCTGGGTCTGCTGGATCGGGGTCAGCGACAGGTCCAGTTCGTCCTGCTGGTGCTGGGCGAAATAGCCGACGCGCAGCTTGGTCGGCCGCTTCACCTCGCCGGCCATCGCCTCCAGCCGCCCGGCCAGCAGCTTCACCAGCGTGGACTTGCCGTTGCCGTTGGCGCCGAGCAGGGCGATGCGGTCGTCCATGTCGATGCGCAGGTTGACGCGGCGCAGGATGGCGCGGTCACCGTAGCCGATGGTCACCCCGTCCAGCGCGATCAGCGGCGGGGCCATCTCGTCCGGCTGGGGGAAGTTGAAGACGACCTCGGCGTCGTCCTCCATCAGCGTGATGGTCTCCAGCTTCTCCAGGGCCTTCAGGCGGCTCTGCGCCTGCCGGGCCTTGGTCGCCTTGTAGCGGAAGCGTTCGACGAAGGCCATCATGTGCTTGCGCTTGGCCTCCTGCTTGGTCGCCATGGCCTGCAACCGCTCCATGTTGGCGCGGCGCTGCTTGAGGAACTGGTCGTAGTTGCCGGCGTAGGTCACCAGCCGGCCCTGGTCCACATGGATGGTCGTCGTGGGGACCGAGTTCAAGAGGTCGCGGTCGTGGCTGACCAGCAGGATCGTGTGGGGGTAGTTCTTGAGGTACCCCTCAAGCCAGATGGTCGCCTCCAGATCGAGGTGGTTGGTCGGCTCATCGAGCAGCAGCAGGTCGGGCCGGGCGAACAGCACGCCGGCCAGCGCCACGCGCATCCGCCAGCCGCCCGAGAAATCGGAGCAGGGCCGGGCCTGCGCGTCGGCGTCGAAGCCCAGCCCGGAGAGCACCTGGGCGGCGCGCGACGGCGCCGAATGCGCCTCGATGTCGGCCAGCCGGGCGTGGATCTCGCCGATGCGCATGGGGTCGGTGGCCGTCTCGGCCTCGGCCAGCAGGGCGGTGCGCTCCGTGTCGGCGGCCAGGACGGCGTCGATCAGCGTGGTGGCGCCGCTCGGGGCCTCCTGCGCCACCATGCCGATCTTGGTGCCGGTCGGCACGCCGATGGCTCCGGCGTCCGTCTGGAGTTGGCCGGCGATGAGCTTGAGGAGGGTGGATTTTCCAGTGCCGTTGCGGCCGACCAGCGCCACGCGGTGGCCCTTCGACACGACCGCGGTGGCGCGGTCGAACAGCACACGTCCGCCGTAGCGGAACGTCAGGTCGTTGATGTGCAGCATATCGGCGCCGGTTTACCACGGGGAAACCGCGATTTGAAGCGGGACCCGCGGGGCAACCCTTCATGGCAGCCGCGCGAAGCGACGCGGCGCGGCCTCACGAACCGGCCTCACGAAGCGGTTGCCGTGGCCGAAAAGCGCCTATATAACCCCGCGCAATCGGCGCCCCGGCCAAACCAGCGGCGCCCATAACGCATTTCCAGCAGGAGCCCACCGCCATGGCCGTCGAACGCACCCTCTCGATCATCAAGCCCGATGCCACCCGCCGCAACCTGACCGGCAAGATCAACGCCAAGTTCGAGGACGGCGGCCTGCGCATCGTCGCGCAGAAGCGCGTCCAGCTGTCCAAGGCCCAGGCCGAGCAGTTCTACGGCGTGCATCGCGAGCGTCCGTTCTTCAACGACCTCGTTTCCTTCATGATCTCCGGCCCGGTCGTGCTCCAGGTCCTGGAAGGCGAGAACGCCATCGCCCGCAACCGCGAGATCATGGGCGCCACCAACCCGGCCAACGCCGCCGAGGGCACCATCCGCAAGGAGTTCGCCGAGTCGATCGAAGCCAACTCGGTGCACGGCTCGGACGCTCCGGAGACCGCCGCCCAGGAAATCGCCTTCTTCTTCGCCGGCATCGAGCTGGTGGGCTGATCGCGGGTCTTCCGCATCGCAGTCTTGCGCGAAGGGCCGTCCCAATCGGGGCGGCCCTTTTCGATTCAGGACCTTGCGCTTCGGGCTGGCCGCCCGCAACTTGTCGCCCGCACCGGGTCACGGCGTCGTGGACAGGCGTGGCGAAGTCGAGTATTCGGGGATTCTACCGCTAGGAGTACCCCCGCCATGGAAAATCCCGACGTCAAGCCGATCGTCGCGGCCCTGCTGGAGCCGCTGCCGTCCCTCGTGAAGGGCAGGAACGACCTGAGCGATCCGGGCGTGGTGGAGCTGCTGGTGCGCGGATACGTCGACCAGTGCTTGGCGGCCTTCCAGGAGGTGCTGCGCGGCAACGTCGAACAGGACGCGGCCATCGACGCGATCAACGCGCAGGCGACGGCGCTGAACGCGGTGTTCCTGGGGACCAGCGGCTTCGACACGGTGGTCGTCCATCCCTGGAACGCCCCCGACCAGCTCGGCCAGTTCCTTCAGGACACGGTGGGGCTGGATTTCCCGGCCGAGGATTGCGTGCGCGCCGCGCTGATCCACCTCGCGACCCACGTCATGCACGCCATCCAGGGCGGCACCGAGGCGTGGGAGCAGCAGGTGGACGCGCTGGTCGGCGAGATGCGCGACCTGCTGCTGGGCCGTCTGCCGGACGGGGCGTAAGCGCCCCGCCACGGCGTTTCGGTTGGCAGGCTTCCGGTTGGCCGCTTGAACGGGCCGTCAGACCGGGAAGGCCGTCAGACCAGGAAGATCGCCATGAAGACCAGCACGGCGATCACGCCCGCGGTTGCCAGCGTCATGAAGCGGGTGAAGGCGTGCCAGCCCGCTTCATGGCGGCGGACGACATCCTCGCTGACCGGATTGTGGCCGTGATCGGTAACCGCCATCGCCCTTTGCCTCCCCTGTTATGGTTCCGGCGGAGAATGTGGGGGGTGCGGACGGTTGCGGCAAGGGCCCCGCTTGGCCGATGGGCGCTTTGGAGCGACTCAGGCCGGCGGGTTGATGAGCGTCTGAAGGTCCGCCGCCGGGCCTGACAGGGTCACCCGGCCGTCCTCGACGCGGGCGCGGCCCTCGGCGATCAGGCGCAGCGCCTGGGGATAGAGCCGGTGCTCGGCCTCCAGCACGCGGGCGGACAGCCGGTCGGCGTCGTCGCCGGGCAGCACCGGAACCGCGGCCTGGGCGATGATCGGCCCCTCGTCCATCTCCGAACGCACGTAATGCACCGTGCAGCCGTGAAAGCGCACCCCGGCGTCCAGCGCCCGCTGGTGGGTGTCCAGCCCCTTGAAGGAGGGCAGGAGCGACGGGTGGATGTTGATCATCCGATCGTGCCAGCGCTCGACGAACCAGGGCGACAGCAGCCGCATGAAGCCGGCCAGACAGACCAGTTCGACGCCCGCCGCGCGCAGCCGCGCGTCCATGGCCTCTTCGAAGGCGCGCTTGTCGCCGGGAAAGTCGCGGTGGCTGACCACGGCGACGGGCACTCCGGCGGATGCGGCGCGCTCCAACCCGTAGGCGTCGGCCTTGTTGGAGAGCACCAGGGCGATCTCCGCCGGAAAGTCCGGGGCGGCGCAGGCGTCGATCAACGCCTGCAGATTGCTGCCGCGCCCGGAGATCAGGACTCCAACCTTCAGGGCGTTGGAGGTCAGGCCGACCATGCCGTGTCCATGCCGGTCACGGTGACGCGGGCGTCGCCGTCCTTGACCGCGTGGACGGTGCCGACGGTGAAGACCGTCTCGCCGCCCTGGGCCAGGATTTCGGCCGCCTGCTGCGCCTTGTCCGCCGGGACCACGACGACCATGCCGAGGCCGGTGTTGAAGGTGCGCGCCATGTCCAGCGGGGTCAGCCCGCCCGTCTTCATCAGCCAGTGGAAAACCGGCGGCAGCGGCCACGCGGAGGCGTCGAGCGTGACGCCCAGCCCGTCCGGCAGGACGCGCGGGATGTTCTCGATCAGGCCGCCGCCGGTGATGTGGGCCATCGCCCGCACCGTGCCGGCGCGCACCGCGGCCAGCGTGCTCTTCACATAGATGCGGGTCGGGGTCAGCAGCGCCTCGCCCAGCGTCTTCCCGGCGTCCCAGGGGCAGGGCGAGTCGTAGCCGAGGCCGGATTTCTCCACCAGCTTGCGGACCAGCGAATAGCCGTTGGAATGCACCCCGGAGGAGGCGAGGCCGAGCACGACGTCGCCGTCCTGAACCGTGGCGCCGGTCAGCGCGTCCTTGCGCTCCACCGCACCGACCGAGAAGCCGGCGAGGTCGTAGTCGCCGTCGGCGTACATGCCCGGCATCTCCGCCGTCTCGCCGCCGACCAGAGCGCAGCCGGCCTGACGGCAGCCTTCCGCGATGCCGGCGACGATGGCGCGGCCCGCGGCGACGTCCAGCTTGCCCGTGGCGTAATAGTCGAGGAACAGCAGCGGCTCCGCGCCCTGGACGACGAGGTCGTTGACGCACATCGCCACGAGGTCGATGCCCACCGTGTCGTGACGGTTCGCCAGGATGGCGACCTTCAGCTTGGTGCCGACGCCGTCCGTGGTGGCGACGAGCAGCGGGTCGTGATACCCGGCCGCGCGCAGGTCGAACAGGGCGCCGAACCCGCCCAGCCCGGCGTCGGAGCCCGGGCGCGCGGTGGAACGGGCGAGCGGCTTGATCGCGTCAACGAGCGCGTTGCCCGCATCAATGTCCACGCCGGCCTGCTTGTAGGCGTCGGACGTGTTATTAGACTGGGTGCTGATGGTATCCTCGCTTGGGCTGAGCTATATACCTGGGCCACCTGAACCGGGTCAATTTGGGCCGGGTCAATAGGGAACGGGCCGAACATACTCGAATCGGAAGGCTTTGCAATGCTCCACCGCCGCCATGCGCCGCTGTTTGCGGGCTTCGCCGCCATCACCGTGGCCCTGGCCGTTCCGGCCGGCCCCGTGGACGCGCAGGTGCCCGGCGCCGCGCCACCCGCGGTGGCGGCCCCGGCTGTCCCTGGGACGGCCCCCGCGGCGGTTCCGGCGGCGGACCCCTTCACCGTGTCGGGCGTGAAGGTGGACGTCAGCGCCGCCAACGCCAACGCCGCCCGCGACCAGGCGATCCGCGACGCGCAGGTGAAGGCCTGGGCGGAGCTGTACAAGCGCCTCGTCCCCTCGGCCACCACGGTTCCGCGGGTGTCGGACATCGAGCTCGCCCGTCTGGTCCAGGGCTTCGAGATCGACGACGAGAAGGTGTCGGCGACCCGCTATGTCGGCAGCATCACCGTGCGCTTCCGCCCCAACCCGGTGCGCGAGACGCTGGCCGGCGGCGGCCAGCAGTATGTCGAGCCGCCGGCCCGGCCCTATGTGATCCTGCCGGTCACCGTCGTCGACGGGCGCCCCGTGCTGTGGGAGGACCGCACCGACTGGCGCGAGGCCTGGGAGGGCCGGCAAGCCGGCGCCTCGCTGGTTCCGCTGGTCGTTCCGGACGGCGAACTGGCCGACATCTCCGCCATCGGCGTGAACGAGGCGCTGTCCGGCGACCCCGAGGCGCTGGCCCGCATCGCCCAGCGCTACAACGCCGGCGGCGTGATCGTCGCCAAGACCGAGCTTCCGGCCGGCGGGCTGGATCTCGGCCGTCCGCTGGCGGTCGAGGTGACCCACTACACCCCCGACGGCGCGCGGGACACGCAGACGGTCAACGTGAAGGCCGACATGGCCGACCGGGCCGGCGACTTCCTGACCCGCGCGACGACCTTCGTGTCGGCCGCCATCGACGAATCCTACCGCCGCGACAACACGGTGGCGAGCGGGCCGGAGCAGGCGACCCTGGTGCGGGTGCCGCTGGCCAGCCTCAACGATTGGGTGGAGACGCGCAAGCGGCTGGGCATGGTCAACGCCGTTACCCGGACCGACGTGCTGTCGATCAGCCGCTACGAGGCGCTGGTCGCGCTGACCCACCGCGGCGACGTCGAGCGGCTGCGCCAGGCGCTGGCCCGCCGCGACCTCGGCCTCGCCCGCACCGGGGCGGTCGCGGCACCGGTGCCGGTCCCCGTTCCGGGCCAGCCGCTTCCGCCGGTCGCGCCGACGCCGGAATGGCAGCTCCAGGTGCTGGCGAGGGGCGCCGGGGCGGCCCTGGCGCAGCCCGCCGCCGTTTCGCCGGCGTCCGTCCCGGCGTCTCCCTCGGCCTTTTCGCCGGCCACCGCCGCGCCGTCGGCCTATCCCAGCGCGGTTCCGGCCCCGGTCGGCGCTCCGACGGCCGCGCCGGGGGCGCCGCCGCGCATCCTGGGCACGCTGCCGGCCGGGACGGCGCGCCCATGATCGAAAGGGCGTGACGGCGAACGGCCTCCCGGCGTTACAGACGGGCCGGGATCGGCCCTTGCGGGGACGGCGGCGGTAAGGACAACGGCAGAAGGCACCGCGGTGAGCATTCCGAACATCATCACCTTCGGCCGCATCCTGGTGGTGCCGGTCGCCGTCTATTTCATCCTGGCCGGGGAGTTGGGGGTCGCCTTCTGGCTGTTCGTCGGGGCGGGGGTGTCCGACGCCGTCGACGGTGCGGTGGCCCGCATGTTCCGCGCCCGTACAGTGCTGGGCGCCTATCTCGACCCGATCGCCGACAAGGCGCTGCTGGTCAGCGTCTACGTCTCGCTGGGCCACATCGGCGTGCTGCCGCTGTGGCTGGTCATCCTGGTGGTGTTCCGCGACCTGATGATCATCGGCGGGGTGATGCTGCTCTACACGCTGAAGGAGTCGCTGGCCATGCAGCCGCTCTATGTCAGCAAGATCAACACGGCGGTGCAGCTCGCCCTCGCCGCGGCCGTGCTGGCTCCGGCGGGGCTGGGGCTGCCGGACTTCCATCTGTTCGGGCGGGAGCTGGTGCCGCTGCTGATCTGGGTCTGCGCCGGAACCACGGTGCTGTCGGGGCTGGCCTACATCTACCGCGGCGGGCTTCTGTTCAGCCGGCATGGAGGGGTGCCGTGACGGCGGGCAAGCAGATCCGCTTCTGGCTGATCGGGCTCGGCCTGTTCGTCCTGGCGCTGTGGCTGCTGTCGGGCATGCTGCTGCCCTTCGTGGTCGGGCTGGCGGTCGCCTACCTGCTGGACCCGGTGGTCGACCGGGTGGAGCGCTGGCGCCTGCCGCGCTGGCTGGCGACGACGCTGGTTCTGCTGTCCTTCGTCCTGGTGCTGGTGCTGATGGTCCTGCTGCTGCTGCCGCTGGTGCAGTCGCAGGTGTCCCACCTGATCGAGGTGCTGCCAAACTACGCCAACGCCGCGCGGGACCGGCTGATGCCGATGCTTGACCGGCTGGTCCACCGCCTGTCGCCGGAGGATGTGGAGCGGCTGCGCGGTGCCGCCGGCAATTACGCCGGGGACGTGGTCGGCTGGGTCGGCAAGGTTCTGAAGCACATCCTGTCGAGCGGGCTGGCGCTGTTCGACGTGCTGTCGGTGATGTTCATCACGCCGATCGTGGCCTTCTACCTGATGCGCGACTGGGACATCCTGGTCGCCAAGGTGAACGGCTGGCTGCCGCTGCACCACGCCGCGACGATTCGCGAGCAGGCGCGCGAGGTCGACGAGACTCTGGCCGGATTCGTCCGCGGGCAGGCGCTGGTCTGCCTCGTGCTGGGCGTGTTCTACGCGGTGGCGCTGTCGCTGGCGGGGCTGGATTTCGGGCTGGTGATCGGGCTGATGGCGGGGCTCCTGTCCTTCATCCCCTATGTCGGCTCGCTGTTCGGATTCGTGTCGAGCACCGGGCTGGCCCTGCTGCAGTTCGACGACCCGTGGCGAATCGCCATCGTCATTGCGATCTTCCTGTTCGGGCAGGCGGTGGAGGGCAACGTCCTGACCCCGAAGCTGGTCGGCGAGAAGGTCGGGCTGCACGCGGTCTGGGTGATCTTCGCCCTGCTGGCCGGCGGGTCGCTGTTCGGTTTCGTCGGGGTTCTGCTGGCGGTTCCGGTGGCGGCGGTGATCGGGGTGCTGACACGCTTCGCGTTGGGGCGCTATCTTGACAGCCCCTACTACCGCGGTACCCCTTCCTGATGGCCTCCGCCTCATGACCCCTGTTCCATGACCTCCGCCCCATGACACTCGCGGCCCAGATCCCGCTCGACCTCGGACACCGCGCCGCCATGGGCTGCGAGGACTTCCTCGTGGCGCCCAGCAACGCCGAGGCGGTGGCGTGGCTCGACCGCTGGCCGTCCTGGCCGGCGCCGGCCCTGACGCTGTACGGGCCGGACGGTTGCGGCAAGACCCATCTGGGCCATGTCTGGCGGGCGCGCAGCCACGCCCCCATCGCCTTGGGCGAGGCGCTCGACCGGATCGACCCGCACGCCCTGCTGGCCCGCGCCAACGCCGTGGTGGTGGAGGACGCGGACCGGGTGGCCGGCGCCCCGGAGCGCGAGGAGGCGTTGTTCCACCTCTACAACCTCGCCCGCGACTCGGGCGGGCATCTGCTCCTGCTGTCGCGCCGCCCGCCGTCGCGCTGGCGGATGAAGCTGGCCGACCTGCGCTCCCGCATCAAGGCGGCGCCCGCGGTGGGGGTGGAGGCGCCGGACGACGCCCTGCTCGCCGCCGTGCTGGTCAAGCTGTTTGCCGACCGCCAGCTGCGGCCGGGCATGGACCTCATCACCTACCTGCTGACCCGGATGGAGCGCTCGCTGGAGGCGGCGGGGCGGGTGGTCGCGGCGCTTGACCGCGCCTCGCTGGCCGCGCACCGTCCCCTGACCGTGCCGCTGGCCCGCGAGGTGCTGGCCGGTCTGGAGGCCGGGAAGGGAGGAGACGAGGATGGATCTGGGAATCGCCGGACGCCGCGCCATCGTGTGCGCAGCCAGCAAGGGACTGGGTAAGGCCTGCGCCCTGGCGCTGGCGCGCGAGGGGGTGGCGGTCACCATCACCGCGCGCGGCCGCGACCTGCTGGAGGCCGCCGCTGAGGAGATCCGCAAGGAGACCGGCGCCACCGTGACCACCGCCGTGGGCGACATCGCGACGGAGGAGGGGCGCGCCGCGGCCCTCGCCGCCTGTCCGGAGCCGGACATCCTCATCAACAACGCGGGCGGCCCGCCGCCGGGCGACTTCCGCGACTGGGAACGCGACGATTGGGTCCGCGCCGTCGAGGCCAACATGCTGGCCCCGATCTTCCTCATCAAGGCGACGGTGGACGGCATGATCGGGCGCCGCTTCGGGCGGATCGTCAACGTCACCTCGGCGGCGGTGAAGGCGCCGATCCCGATCCTCGGCCTGTCCAACGGGGCGCGGGCCGGGCTGACCGGCTTCGTCGCGGGACTGTCGCGCCAGACCGTGCGGCACAACGTGACGATCAACAACCTGCTGCCCGGCCCCTTCGAGACCGACCGCCTGCGCGCCACCATGGAGGGCGGGGCCAAGGCCAACAACCGCAGCCTGGACGAGGAGATGGACCTCCGCCGCGCCGGCAACCCGTCCGGCCGCTTCGGCGATCCGGCGGAGTTCGGCGCGGCCTGCGCCTTCCTCTGCTCGGCCCACGCCGGTTTCATGACCGGGCAAAACGTCCTGCTGGACGGCGGCGCCTACGCGGGGACGCTGTAAGCGGCTGGTTGAGACTTGAGCCGGGTCCTGTCCGACCACCATTCCAAGGGCCATCGGACAGGACCTGGCGGAGCGCCTACTGGAAATCGCAACATGGATCGAGGGCTGATATCGCCTCGAACGCGGCCTGCATGCCGCTTTCCCGGTGTGCTTCGCTGATGGCGAGACCTTCCGCGGCGATCACATCGAGCCTCGTCACGCCGATGAACGCGAACATCGACCGAAGGTAGGCCTCGGCGTGTTCGGACGACGCCAGGGCCGTGCCCTGTCGATATTGACCGCCCCGCGCCACGGCAAGGACCACCCGCTTGTTCTGCGCCAATCCTTCCGGGCCGTTCTCCGTGTAGCGGAACGTCTTCCCCGCGATGACAATCCGGTCGATCCATGTCCGGAGTTGGCTGGAAATGGTCAGGTTGTAGAGCGCGACGCCGATGACGATGACATCGGCGTTGAGGAACTCGTCCAGAAGCTTTTCACCAAACGCGATGTCCTCCATCACCGCCGGGGAGGCCGCCAGATGGTCGCCGGTGAGATGGGGAACGGGAACAGCGGCCAGATCACGATGGACGATGTCGATCTCGGGATTGTGGTCCTTCAATCGCTGGACGATGGCTTTGGACAGCATACGGCTTACGGATTGCTCACCGAGAATGCTGGAGTCGATGTGAAGCAGGTTCATGGGTGATCTTTCTTGAAAGGTCGGCGAGAGCGTCGTGCCGTCACGAACCGGCGGGCGGCTTCACGCCGAGCGCGGGCACCTGCATCACGATCAGCCCGAGGAAGATCAGGCCAAGACCGGCGAGACGGGACAGCGAGACGGGCTTTCGCGGGAGGCCGACAAGCCCCCATTGGTCGATGATGATCGATGCCAGCATTTGCCCGGCGATGACCGCCGTGATGAAGCCGGCGGCGCCGAGTTTCGGCGCCAGCATGAGCGCGCCGGTGATGTAGACGACGCCGACGACACCACCGATCCACACCCAGCGGGGGGCTTGCGCCAGATTCGAAAGGGTCGGCGCCTCCACCCGCGCCAGGGCCATGACGGGCAGGATGCAGGCGAAGCTGACGCACAGGGATACGGCCGTCCCCCACAGCGGATGGCCGAGCGTCCGTCCCAGGACGGCGTTGGCCCCGGCCTGAAACGGAACAACCGCACCGGTGATGATCGCGGCCAGGATGAGAAGCAGGGCATTGGTTTGCATGGTTGAGCCTCCATGCATCACCAGATGCCGCATTCATGCCATGGATGGAAATTCTGATGTAATATCTCGATCATGCACGACATGAATACCCTTCGCGGCATCGACCTCAACCTGCTGGTGGTCCTCGATGCACTGCTGGCCGAGCGGCATGTGTCGCGCACCGCATCCCGGCTGAACATGAGTCAGCCCGCGGTCAGCCATGCGCTCGGGCGTCTTCGCCATCTGTTCGACGACCCCCTGTTGATACGCCGCGACGGGCAACTGGTTCTGAGCGCAAGGGCGCTTGAAGTCGCTCCGGCGTTGACCGAAGCCCTGCGACAGGTGCGGGAGGTCCTCGGACCGGGAGGCTTCGACCCGGCCAGGGAAAAACGGACGTTCCGCCTTGCGATGTCGGATTACGGCTCCGCTGTCGTCCTCCCGGGTCTGCTGAAGATGCTGCGCCTCGAAGCGCCGGGAATAGATCTGGTGATCACCCAATCGAACCGGGAAACGATGCTCCGGCAGGTGTTGGATGGGGACTGCGATCTGGCAATTGGTGTGTTTCCCGATCGTCCCGAACGGATCGAATCAGAGCAGCTTTTCGCCGAGCGCTTCGCTTGCCTTGCGGATCGGGAGGGGCTGGGGGGCCATGACCGCCTGGATATCGGGGCCTATCTTGACCGGCCACACGTGCTCGTTGCGATGAAGGACGAAGCAAACACCGAGATCGACACGGCCTTGCGCGCCGTCGGCCACACGCGCCGCATCGCCGTCACGCTGCCGCATTGGGGAAACGCGCCACGGTTGATCCAAGGAACGGACCTCGTTCTGACGGTGGCCCGGAAAGCCCTTGCGCTCTGTGAGCATGACCCGGCCGTCGTCGTTTTCGAGCCGCCGTTTCCGATACCGCCATTTCCCTTCGTTCAGGTTTGGCATGAACGGCGCGGCGGCGATCCCGGGCACCTGTGGCTGCGCAACGCGGTCGCGAACGTCTCGATGGCTGTGTAGTTGGCGGCCAGCCAGGGGTGGTGCTGTCCACGCAACGTCCTCGACGCGGCATCCATCCCCGCCCCTGCGAAGCTCTCGCGCAAACATAGTTTGCGCTGACGCGGCAGGCGGACCTTCGGTCCGCCGAAGCGGGGGACGGTTAGGGTGGGGGCAGGACCGTCACCAGAACACCGGCCCGTCGCGGAAGGCCTTCCACAACCCCGGCAGTGCCTTGCGGCGCTTGTCGGCCTGCTTGGCGAGCCAGCGGGCGGTCGCTTCGGCGGTGGGCCGCTGCTCCGGCCGGTCCGCCGACAGGCCGCGCAGAAGGTCGCCGGCCACCGCGGCGTCGTGCTCGGCGTCCAGCGCATCCAGCACGGCGTCGAGTGCGGCGATGAAGGGCACCGTCGCGGTTTCAGCGCAGAGGCCGCGGAAGAACTCCGCCGTGTGGCGGAGCTTGCGCAGACGGCGGCGCAGCCGGTCGCGCGCCGTGGCGTCAGCCCCCTCAATGTCGCGTCCCGCCTTCAGGGCCTTGGCGTGCTGGGCGGCCAGCCAGGGGCCGGACAGCTCGGCCATCGGGCGGTCGAGCTGGGCGCGGACCTCCGGCGCGGCACCGGACTGCCACGCCCCGTCCTCCAGCCAAGCGCCGAGCGCCAGGATCAGCCCGGTGCAGCGTGGCGATTGGATCGCCTCCACCGCGGCCAGCGCGGGCGCCCGACGGGCCTCACGCACCGCGGCCGTCAGCGCGGCGAGCGCGTCGGCGGTGGCCTTTTCCGTTGCCGAGAAGGGCGCGATCCCGTGGGACAGCAGCACATCCCAATCGCGCGCCGGGCCGAGCTGGCGGGAGAACCAGCGGATGTCGTTCCCGGCGCGGCAGGCCTCCGGCACCCCGGCGAGGGGGCGGAACAGGCGGATGGCCGTGCGCAGGCGGCGCAGCGCGACGCGCATCTGGTGCAGCCCCTCCACGTCGCCGCCGGCCAGGGCACAGGCCTCGTTGGCGAGCAGCAGGCGCAGCCCGTGGCGGATGATGTGGCGGTAGGCCTCGGCCACCGTGGTGACCGGGGTCAGGCCCAGCGGTTCCGGCAGGACGGGGGCGGGCAGGCGCCCGGTGACGAGGCGGTCGCCGATTTCCGCCTTGCTCTCCGTCCCGATGCGAACCGGGACGCGGCGCTGGAGGGCCAGGGCGAGATCGAACAGGCGTCCGATGCGGCCCGACTTCAGCTCAAGCTCGACCTCGCTGATGCGGGCGCAGGCGTTGCCGGCGGTGATCTGGCCGTCGTCCACCGCCACCTCGATGGAGGTCAGGGCGTCCGGGCGGACGAGCAGGGTGGTGCGCCGAAACTCCGTCGTGAACTGTGGAGCCAGCGCCGCCCGCGCGTCTTCCGGCACCAGGGCGGCCACGCCCTCGGCGTCGAGAGGCGTCATGTCGGGGGCGGCCGTGGGAATGGCCCAGTCCCATTTCTTGCGGATGGCCACCGCGGCCGAATCGCCGGGGGTGGCGGCGTTGATGGTCTTCAGCGTCTGCACGAACCGGTCGCCGTCCTGCCGCACCCGCAGGGCCACGCCCCCCAGGAACAGACGGCGGTCCGGCGTGTCGTAATAGACGGTGCGCAGGGCGCGGACGGCTGGCGCGCCTTCCGCCTTCTCCTTC
Organism: Azospirillum brasilense; assembly: GCF_007827815.1. GTDB lineage: Bacteria > Pseudomonadota > Alphaproteobacteria > Azospirillales > Azospirillaceae > Azospirillum > Azospirillum brasilense_C. Next base: position 480,289 of record NZ_VITH01000001.1, on the reverse strand, counting down.
AGCGCCGCTAGGTCCGCAACGCGGGGGAGGTCGCGCGGATCGAGATGGAGCTTCATCTCCACCTCGCGCACGGCCGACACCGTGGCGGACGCCGCGGCGGGTGCACCCGGGGGCGCGTTGTTCTGGGGCGCGGAAGACACGGGGGGCGACTCCTGCTCGGTTCCGGGCCTGCTCGGTTCAGGGTTGAAATACCCCAATTGGCAGAAGGGCGTTAAGAGAGTTTCCGCGGCAGGATGAAATCGGCCAGCCGTCCCGACCCGCTGTCCAGGTCGGCCCAGCGGGCGCCCTCGAACAGGAACACGGCGCAGGCGCCGGTCGGGAACTTCTCCGCCAGTGCCGCGCGGTGCCGCTCCTCGCCGCGTCCGGCCAGGTCGCGGGCGAGGTCGTGGAGGTCCGGGTTGTGGGCGACCAGCATCAGCGACGAGGCGGAGTCGGGGGCGTCGTGCAGCCGCTCCAGGAGGACGCGCGCCCCGCACAGGTAGAGGCCGTGCTCGCGCTCCACCGGGATGTCAGGCGCGTCCATCACCTCCAGCAGCCGGTCGGCGGTGTCCGCCGCGCGCCGGGCGGTGGAGCACAGCACCAGCCCGATGCGCGCCCCCCGCTCCTTCAGTTCGTGGCCGACCAGCCGGGCCGCCTTCTTCCCCCGCGGCGCCAGCGGGCGGTCGTGATCGTCCAGGGAGGGATCGTCCCACGCCGACTTGCCGTGGCGCATGAGATAGAGCGTCTTCATCGCGGGAGTCCCTTCCTTCCGAATCGGCCTCCGGCGGGATGCGCCGGGGGTGCGACTGTTTTCGCAGCGGTATTATCGTGACGGCAGTATTATGCTGTCTGACCCAAAACCGTAACGTAGTTGGGGTAGGTTGCCTGGCCCGTCGACCGCGGCGGGGCGGTTCGGCCCGACCGGACTGTAGCGGCACCACCCATCACGCAAAAGCCCGAGGCTGCTGTGACCGAACTTCAGGACCTGGAAGCGACCTGCATCGAAGCGGACGCGCCGGAGCGCTTCATCAACCGCGAACTGTCGTGGCTGGCCTTCAACCAGCGCGTCCTGGATGAGGCGTCCAACCCGAATCACCCGCTGCTGGAGCGGCTGAGGTTCCTGTCGATTTCGTCCAGCAACCTCGACGAATTCTACATGGTCCGCGTCGCCGGCCTGAAGGGGCAGGTGGCCGCGGGGGTGAAGACCCCCAGCGCCGAGAACCTGACCCCGGCCCAGCAGCTCACCGCGGTGAACCAGCGCATCGTCGAGCTGATGAACGCGCAGCAGACCATGTGGCGCAGCCTGAAGCAGGACCTGCGCGAGGCCGGCATCATGGTGGCCGGCGCCGAGGACCTGACCGACGGGGAGAAGGACTGGCTGGAGGCCAAGTTCCTCGACGACATCTTCCCCATCCTGACCCCCATCGCGGTGGACCCGGCGCACCCGTTCCCCTTCCTGCCCAACCTGGGCTTCTCGCTGGCGCTGCAACTGCACGAGCCGGTGAAGGGGCGGCACCTCGACGCGCTGGTCCCGCTGCCGGCGCAGCTCGACCGCTTCATCCGCCTGCCGGGCTCGGAGATCCGCTTCATCCAGCTGGAAAAGCTGGTGATGCTGTTCATCGACCGGCTCTTCCCGCCGTTCCAGGTGAAGGCCCACGGCGTCTTCCGCGTCCTGCGCGACAGCGAGATGGAGATCGAGGAGGAGGCGGAGGATCTGGTCCGCACCTTCGAAAGTGCGCTGAAGCGGCGCCGCCGCGGCAGCGTCATCCGGCTGGCCACCGACGCCGGCATGGCCGCCGACCTGCGCGAGTTCCTGCGCCACGAGCTGCGCGTCTCGAACGACGACGTGTTCATCCTCGACGGGCTGATCGGCCTGTCGGACACCCGCCAGCTCATCGTCGACGAGCGGCCCGATCTGGTCTTCCGCCCCTTCAACGCCCGCTTCCCGGAGCGCATCCGCGACTTCGGCGGCGACTGCTTCGCGGCCATCCGCGACAAGGACATCGTCGTCCACCACCCGTACGAGAGCTTCGACGTGGTGGTGCAGTTCATCCGGCAGGCGGCGCGCGACCCGCAGGTGGTCGCCATCAAGCAGACGCTCTACCGCACCAGCAAGGACAGCCCGATCGTCGCCGCGCTGATCGAGGCGGCGGAGGCCGGCAAGTCGGTGACCGCCCTGGTCGAGCTGAAGGCCCGCTTCGACGAGGAGGCCAACATCCGCTGGGCGCGCGATCTGGAACGCGCCGGCGCCCAGGTGGTCTACGGCTTCGTCGACCTGAAGACGCACGCCAAGGTGTCGCTGGTGGTGCGGCGCGAGAACAAGGCGCTGCGCAGCTACGTGCATTTCGGGACGGGCAACTACCATCCGATCACGGCGAAGGTCTACACCGACCTGTCCTTCTTCACCTGCGACCCGGCGCTCTGCCACGACGCGGCGGTGATGTTCAACTACATGACCGGCTACGCCACGCCGAAGCTGCTGGAGAAGATCGCCATCGCCCCGATCACGCTGCGCCAGAAGCTGGGCCAGCTGATCGACGCGGAGGTCGCCAACGCCGCCGCCGGCAAGCCCGCCCACATCTGGGTGAAGCTGAACTCGCTGGTCGATTCGGAGATCATTGACCGGCTCTACAAGGCGTCGCAGAAGGGCGTGCAGATCGACATGGTGATCCGCGGCATCTGCTGCCTGCGCCCCGGCGTGAAGGGCCTGTCGGAGAACATCCGGGTGCGCAGCATCGTCGGCCGCTTCCTGGAGCACGGGCGCGTCATCTGCTTCGCCAACGGTCAGGCGCTGCCCAGCCCGCAGGCCAAGCTCTACATCTCCTCCGCCGACTGGATGACGCGCAACCTGGACCGCCGCATCGAGACGCTGGTGCCCATCGAGAACCCGACGGTGCACGAGCAGGTTTTGGACCAGATCATGGTCGCCAACCTGAAGGATGAGGCGAACACCTGGAAACTCGGCCCCGATGGCGTTTATCATCGGGTGGAGGCTGGTCCGGACGCGTTCAGCGCCCATAACTATTTCATGACGAACCCCAGCCTGTCGGGCCGCGGCAGCGCGCTCAGCAGCAAAAAGACGCCGCCGCGGTTGAAGCTGCGTACGGTCATCTGATTGAGGACATCGGTTGCTTATGACGCCGGCGCAGGAACACACGGTCGCTACCAGGGCCGTCGAGAGGGTGGTCGAGAAGGGCGAGCGGATCGCCGTGATCGACATCGGGTCCAACTCGATCCGGCTCGTCGTCTATGACGCTCTGAAGCGGTCGCCTCTGCCGGTCTTCAACGAGAAGGTCCTGTGCGGGCTCGGCCGCGGGGTGGAGAAGACCGGCTGCCTGAACCCGGACGGGGTGATCCAGGGCCTTGAGGCCCTGGAACGCTTCGCCCTTCTGGTCGCCGGCATGCGCGTCGGGCGTCTGGACGTCATCGCCACCGCGGCGGTGCGCGACGCCACGGACGGTCCGGCCTTCATCCAGCGGGTGAAGGACCGCACCGGCCTCGACGTCAGCGTCATCAGCGGCGAGGAAGAGGCGCGGCTGTCCGCCATGGGCGTGCTGTCCGGCACCCCCGCCGCGGACGGGCTGGTCGGCGACCTCGGCGGCGGCAGCCTGGAGCTGGTGCGTCTGGAGCGCGGCGTGATCGGCGAGCATCTGACGATGCCGCTGGGGCCGTTGCGCCTGATGGAGCTGAACCCGGCCAAGCCGAACGGGCTGGTCCGCGCCATCGACCAGCATCTGGAGAAGCTGGACTGGCTGGCCCAGATGCGCGGCAAGCCCTTCTTTCCGGTGGGCGGCGGCTGGCGGGCGCTGGCCAAGCTGCACATGGAGCATGTGAAGCACCCGCTGCACATCATCCACCACTACACGGTCCCCTTCGCCGAGGCGCGGGACTTCGCCGGGCTCATCGCCAAGCAGAGCCGGTCCTCGCTGGAGAAGATGTCCGGGTCGCGCCGCCGGGTCGACACGCTGCCCTACGCGGCGCTGGTCTTCGAGCGGCTGCTGCGGATGGTCCAGCCGTCCAGCGTGGTGTTCTCGGCCTTTGGGCTGCGGGAAGGGCACCTCTACGCGCTGCTCGATCCCGAGGCGCAGCGGCAGGACCCGCTGATCGCCGCGGTGGAGGATTGGGCGCAGCGCTTCGTCCGCATCGGCGATCCGGCCCTGCTGGTGTCCTGGACCGGCAACCTCTTCGCCGGGGAGGACGACGCGGCGCTGAGGCTGCGGCAAGCCGCCTGCCTGTTGAGCGACGTGGGCTGGGCCGAGCATCCCGATTACCGGGCGGAGCACGCCTGCCTGCGCATCCTGCGCTATCCCTTCCCCGGCATCGACCATGACGAGCGGGCCTTCCTGGCGCTGGCCGTCTACGCCCGCTACGCCGGTTCCATCGACGGTCCGGGCATGCCCAACGCGGTCACCGCGGGGCCGCGGTCGCTGCTCAGCGACGCCCAGGCGCGCAAGGCGCTGGTGCTGGGGCTGGCGCTGCGGCTGGCCCACACGCTGACCGGCGGAGCCACCGCGCTGCTGCAGCGCACGGCGCTGAAGGTGTCGGGGGAGCGGCTGGTGCTGACCCTGCCGGACGATTTCAGCGTGCCGGCCGGCGAGACGGTGCAGCGGCGCCTGGACGCTCTGGCGAAGGCGTTGAACCGCAAGGGCGAGATCGTCCCGCCGGCTCGGCCGCAAGCGGCGGAGTAGAGGTTTTTACCCCTCTCCGGGAGAGGGGATCAGACGGGAAAAGCCTTCACGCCACCTTGGCGTGGGCGATGGCTTCGCGGACGCTCACGCCCTTGCGCAGGATGTTATCGACGGCGCGGCCCTGCACCATCGTGATGCCGACCTTCTGGGCGTAGACGAGGCTCGACACGCTGTCGCAGCGCGCCAGGATGAACTTGCAGCGGTCCTGCTCCTGGATGCGCTCCATGAAATACTTCTCGAAGGTCGGGTCCATCTCCAGCATGTCGTTGGACCAGAAGATCTTCGCGTAGTCGGCGTTCAGGTACTCCAGGTCGAAGTTCGTCACCCAGAAGGGGTTCAGCCCGTCCACCGCGATCTGGTAGCGGCGATCCTGGGCGAACTCCACCACCTCGTTGAAGAGCGACAGGTTCTCGATCAGATCGCCCTTGGAGATCTCCAGCACCACCTGCCCGCGGAAATCGACGGGAAGCCGCTCGTCGAACTTCACGAAGCCGGTGGAGATGACCGTGGACAGGTTGATGTTGATGCCGATGCGCCGGCCCCGCATGAAGCTGAGCCCGTGGTTCAGCGCGCGCAGCACCGACTGGTCGAGGTTGGCCGTGAAATAGTTGAACAGCCATTTGTTGGCCGTGATGTCGTAGTCCGGGCAGAGCCGCTCCTGGAGCAGCTTGATCGAGATGTAGAGTTCGAAATAGGCCATGTCCTCTTCGGCGTTGCGGCCGATGTTGGCGATGGCCTGATTGAACAGGAAGGGCGACAGGTCGAACATCTGCATGGAGCGTTCGAGCTTGGCCATCTCCTCCAGCGTGATCGGCGGTTTCGTCTCGTTGGAGTGGTCGCCGGTCTCGTTGGCCTGCAGCTCCTCGATGAAACGGATGACGTTGATGAAGTTCAACGCCAGTTCCATGATCGAGTAGAGCGAGAATTCCTTGTAGGGGTTGGCCCCGATCAGCGTCGTCTTGGCCAGGAAGATCTGCTCCACCTTCTGGCAGACGTCGGTGACGCCGGTCAGCTTCAGCCCCTTGTAGAGGATGATGACGTCGCCGTTGGAGATGTTGAAGGACTGGAGGTAGGAGGCCTTGTTCGCCAGCTCCTGGATGATCGTGCGGACGATCATCTGGCTCGACGGGTCCTTGTCCCGCAGCAGCGACAGATGCATGTGGATCAGCCGCATGCCCTGCAGTTCGGACTTCGCGGAGCGGAGCAGATTCAGCAGCTTGTCGTTGTCGAATTCGGGCTTCTGGTCCTTCGCGGCGGCGACGGCGGCCTGCTTCTCCGTGGTGGAGAGGCGGACGCGGTCGCGTCCCATGGGTGGTTTGCCGCCGAACCTGCTCATACGCGAAATCCCCTGGGTGTGCGCATAGGGCTTGTGCGCACCTTAAAGGCGAGAATTCCCCCGCGAACCACACCCCGCCGCCACACGGCATGGATACGGAGCCCGTGACTTATTAGCCCTTAGTTTTTTTAACAATGCCTTAAAGCGCTGTTAATTGCGATGAATTGTTTCATAATTTTGGCTAAACGTCGCGAAGCTCCCCGAACCTGTACCGTGCCGGGCCGACTCTTGCGCCACTCTGGAACGATTCTGGATGGGGCCGTTTTATGACCTCTCTCCAGTGCCGGCCGGAACGATGCGGACACGGCGGTCGAGCACCGCCAGACCGATGCGGCCATGCTTCAGCGCCAGCGCGTCGTCGCCGAACAGTTCCCGGCGCCAGCCCTGCATCGCCGGCACATCGGCCGCGTCGTCGGCGGCGATCGCCTCCAGATCGGCGGCGGAGGCGATCAGCTTGGAGGCCACGTTGTTCTCTTCGCACTTCATCTTCAGAAGCACGCGGAGCAATTCAACGATGGGTTGCAGTCCGGGGGGCGGCTCTTCGCGCGGCTCGACGCGGGGCAGGTCGGAGTCCGGGATATCCAGCCCCTTCTGCACGCAGGCCAGCACCTCGGCGCCCTGCCGGCCCTCGGCGAAGCCGCGGCCCATGCCGCGCGTGCGGGCGAGGTCGTCCACGCTGGTCGGGGCGTGGGCGGCGATCTCCAGCAGCGCCTCGTCGCGCAGCACGCGCGAGCGGGGCAGGTCGCGGCGCTGCGCCTCGCGCTCCCGCCACGCCGCCAACTCCTTCAGAACGGCCATGAAGCGTGGCTTGTTGGTCCGCACCTTCAAGCGCAGCCAGGAGCTGTCCGGGTCCACCTGATAGGTGGCCGGGTCGGTCAGGACGGCCATCTCCTCTTCCAGCCAGTGGGCGCGGCCGGAGCGGACGAGGCGGCGCTTCAGCTTCTCGTAGGCCGGGCGCAGGTGGATCACGTCGGACAGCGCGTAGGTCAGCTGCCGCTCGGTCAGCGGGCGCTGCGACCAGTCGGTGAAGCGGCTGGACTTGTCGATGCGCGCGCCGGCCAGCTTGGTGACCAGCGTCTCGTACCCGACGCTCTCGCCGAAGCCGCAGACCATCGCCGCGACCTGGGTGTCGAACAGCGGGTGGGGGATCTGGCCGGACAGGTGCCAGAAGATCTCCACGTCCTGCCGGGCGGCATGGAAGACCTTGAGGATGGCCGGGTCCACCATCACGCGGAACAGCGGCGCGAGGTCGATCCCTTCGGCTAGCGGGTCGATGGCGACCGCGCCGTTCGGCCCGCCGACCTGCACGAGGCAGAGCTGCGGCCAATAGGTCTTCTCGCGCAGGAATTCGGTGTCGACGGTGATGTACTCCGCCCCGGCCAGCGAGCGGCAGAAGGCGTCAAGGTCTTCGGTGGTCGTGATCAGTGTCATAGCCGCTTCATACACGAGCGCGCGACCGCGCGAAAGCTCGCCCTTCGGCAACTCTCCCAGCGTGCAGCGGACGCGGATGGCGACTTGACATTCCCGCGCTGTCGGTGTGGTGTGTCGGGCCGCCTTTCCGCGCAGGATTCCGACCTTTTCCAAGGTGTTTCGACCCATGCACCCCTACCGCACGCACACCTGCGGCCAGCTTCGCGAAGAGAACGCCGGTCAGATTGTCCGCCTGTCGGGCTGGATCAACCGCAAGCGCGACCATGGACAGCTCCTGTTCATCGACCTGCGCGACCATTACGGCCTGACGCAGTGCGTGGTCGACACCTCCAACCCGGCCTTCCAGGCGGCGGAGCGGCTGAAGCTGGAATCGGTCATCACCGTGACCGGCAAGGTGGTCAAGCGCACGGCGGAGACCATCAACGACCGCCTGCCGACCGGCCGCATCGAGGTGCAGATCGCCGAGCTGTCGGTGCAGGGCGAGGCGGAGCAGATCCCGCTGCAGGTCAACCAGGACACCGACGCGGGCGAGGATGTGCGCCTGCGCTACCGCTTCCTCGACCTGCGCCGCGAGCGCATCCACGAGAACATCCTGCTGCGCTCGCGCGTCATCGCGTCGGCGCGCCGCCGCATGATCGACCAGGGCTTCACCGAGTTCCAGACGCCGATCCTGACCGCCTCCTCGCCGGAGGGGGCCCGCGATTATCTGGTGCCCAGCCGCAACCATCCGGGCAAGTTCTACGCGCTGCCCCAGGCGCCGCAGCAGTTCAAGCAGCTGCTGATGGTCGCCGGGTTCGACCGCTACTTCCAGATCGCCCCCTGCTTCCGCGACGAGGACGCCCGCGCCGACCGCAGCCCGGGCGAGTTCTACCAGCTCGACTTCGAGATGTCCTTCGTCACCCAGGAGGACGTGTTCGCCGCCATCGAGCCGGTGCTGCACGGCATCTTCGACGAGTTCGGCGGCTTCCGCCGCGAGACGCCGCCGGCCATCGACAAGCCGCCCTTCCGCCGCATCTCCTTCGCGGAGTCGATGCTGAAGTACGGCAACGACAAGCCGGACCTGCGCAACCCGCTGGAGATCACCGACGTCACCGCCGTCTTCAAGCGCGACGACGTGGAGTTCCGCGCCTTCAAGCAGACGCTGGAGAAGGGCGGCGTGGTCCGTGCCATCCGCGCCCCGAAGGTGTCCGACAAGCCGCGCAGCTTCTTCGACAAGCTGAACGACTGGGCGCGCGGCCTCGGCGCTCCGGGCCTCGGCTACATCATCTTCGAGGCGGCGGGCGGCAAGGGCCCGATCGCCAAGTTCGTGCCGGAGGCCGCCCAGGCCGAGCTGCGCACGGCGGCGGGCGTGGAGGACGGCGACGCGGTCTTCTTCGTCTGCGACCAGCCCGGCCCGGCGGCCAAGCTGGCCGGCTTCGCCCGCACGAAGATCGGCGAGGAGCTGGACCTGATCGAGAAGAACGCCTTCCGCTTCTGCTGGATCGTCGACTTCCCGATGTATGAACTGGACGAGGAGACCAACAAGGTCATCTTCAGCCACAACCCCTTCTCCATGCCGCAGGGCGGCCTGGAGGCGCTGAACACGATGAACCCGCTGGACATCAAGGCGTACCAGTACGACATCGTCTGCAACGGCGTGGAACTGTCGTCGGGCGCCATCCGGAACCATCTGCCGGAACTGATGTACAAGGCGTTCGAGATCGCCGGCTACCCGCCCGAGGAGCTGGAAGCCCGCTTCGGCGGCATGCTCAGCGCCTTCAAGCTGGGCGCCCCGCCGCACGGCGGTTCGGCCCCGGGCATCGACCGCATCGTGATGCTGCTGGCCGACGAGCCGAACATCCGCGAGGTCATCGCCTTCCCGCTGAACCAGCGCGCGGAAGACCTGCTGATGCAGGCCCCGGCCCCGGTTGACCAGTCGCGCCTGCGCGAGCTGCATCTGAAGCTGGACCTGCCGAAGCCGAAGGTCGCCGCCGAGGCGCCGAAGGCGGCCACCTGACGATCCGGGACCGTCCCTTCCTTCCCGCCCCGGCGGGGAGGGAGGGGCGGCCAACGGACATGCGCTCAACAGAAAGCCCCCCGTCCGCGAGGCCGGGGGGCTTTCTTGTTCGGGAAACCGGAAGGGCGTCAGGCCGCGACGGTGCCGGAGCCGATCATGCGGTAATAGTTGGAGTCGACGAGGACGAAGCAGCTCAACGTCTTGGCGTCGCCCTCGTCTTCCGTGCTGACCACGCGGGCATGTGGGATGCCGAACAGGGTCACGGTCTCCCGCACGCGCCAGGACCGCCCGTTGGTCGCTCCAACGGTCTGGAACACCTGTCCCACCAAAACCTGCTTCTTGGCCATAGGGAAACCCTCATCCTGCTGTCGGTGCACGCCACGACTCCGTGGAGGCGCGAATGCACCATGCACAGCTTAGGCCAGTTTCCTCAAAATATGGCAAATTGAATTGTAACGATTTGCGGCAAAGGCTGTGACCTTTTTCGTCCGGTGGTCAACACCCCGACTTCGGCAGCGCCTCAACCTTCTCCAGGATGGCGTTCACGGTGAAATCGCCATAGTCGATCTGCATGGATTCGGCGACGCCGTTTTGCAGCAGGCGCAGGCTCATCTCGTACTCGGGCTGGGCCGAATCGCTCTTCAGCGGGAAGAAGGCCATGCGCACCGGCCACGCCTTCTTGCCCTTGAGCAGCGGGTCGGCGCCGTCCTCCTTGGTCTGGACCGCCGAGCCGATGACCGTGGACACCTCGGTCGCTCCCTCGGAATCGGCGCCGTCGAAAACGACCCGGTTGAAGAAGGTCTCGCCGGCGCCGGCGTGGTCGAGCACCGCCAGGGTGTGGGCGGTCGGGAACATGGTGTTGGGGGGCAACTCCATGTCCTGGGGCTCGGGCTTGGAGAAGGCGGCGGTGCCGGTGCCGTCCTTGGCCAGCCGGGCGTCGCCGCGCACCTCCTCGTCCTCCTCGCCGTTGATCAGCTTGCGGACGTTGAAGCGGTAGCGCTGCCCGTCCTTGGCCTCCCACGTGGTGTAGTTGGTGGTCATCGCCATCTCGTCGCCCTCGGCGTAGACGAAGCGGAGCTGGAAGCGCTGCTCCGTCGTCCAGCCGTCGCAGGCGTCGGCCCATTCGAACAGCATGCGGCCCCGCACGTCGCTGACCTTGGAGCTGTTGCGGGCGGACAGCAGCGACATCTTGTAGACGGCGCGGTGCGGCAGGATGTTCGCCGCGGCACCGGCCGCCGCCCCCACCGCCGCGCCGGCCGCGTTGGCCGGGGCCGCCTGGGCCGGGCCGGCGGCGGGAAGGGCGGTCACGGACACCAGGAACGCGCCGAAGGTCGCGCAAAGGGCGAAGCGGGCGGCGGAGCGGCGGTTCTGCAAAGCGACATCCACAGGTGATTGGCAGCGTCGGATGGATTATGGGTGTTTCGGCGTCGGAGCGGAAGGCCCGACCCCCCGAATAAACGGAAGGCTGAGGACAGAAACATGCGCAGTGACACCCAGGCATCACGGCCCGTTCTCCTGGTGACCCGGCGCCTGCCCGACGCGGTGGAGGCCCGCGCCGCGCGCGCTTTCGACGCCCGGCTGAACCCGCAGGACCGCGCGCTGTCCGGCGCCGACATCGCCGCCCTGGCGGCGGAGACCGGCGCCCAGGGCATCCTCTGCACCGCCGGGGACCGGCTGGACGCCGCGGCCATCGAGGCGCTGCCCAAGGGCGTGCGCATCGTCGCCACCTTCTCCGTCGGCACCGACCACATCGATCTGAACGCGGCCAAGGCCCGCGGCCTGATCGTCACCAACACCCCGGACGTGCTGACCGACGCGACCGCCGACATCGCGCTGCTGCTGATGCTCGGCGCGGCGCGGCGCGCCTCGGAGGGCGAGCGGATGATCCGCGCCGGGGCCTGGAACGGCTGGACGCCGACCCAGCTTCTCGGCACCCATCTGGGCGGCAAGCGGCTGGGCATCATCGGCATGGGTCGAATCGGGCAGGCGGTGGCGCAGCGGGCTCGGGCCTTCGGCATGACCATCCACTATTCCAACCGGCGGCGCCTGCCCGCGGAGCAGGAGGCCGGGGCGGTCTACCACGCCGACCCCGAGGCGATGCTGGCGGTTTGCGACGTGCTGTCGCTGCATTTCCCGGCGACTCCGGAAACCACCCACTGGCTGAACGCGGAGCGGATCGAGCGCCTGCCGCCGGGGGCCATTGTCGTCAACACCGCCCGCGGTTCGGTCGTCGACGATGAGGCGCTGATCGCCGCCCTGGCCTGCGGACGGCTGGCCGCCGCGGGGCTGGACGTGTTCGAGAACGAGCCGAACCTGCACGCCGGCTACCGCGGGTTGGAGAACGCCTTCCTGCTGCCGCATCTGGGCAGCGCCACGGTGGAGACCCGCAACGCCATGGGCTTCAAGGCGCTCGACAACCTGGACGCCTTCTTTGCCGGCGCGGCGCCGCCCGACCGCGTGGTGTGAGGCCGTTGCAGAGTCCCTGTCGGGAGGCCGACAGTGCCTTTGTTCGAAAACGGTTCAAAAAAGAAAATAAATCAAAAATAGATAAAATTTTCCGTAATCGGCCGTTCTCCCGGCAAATTCTGCCTGGGGGCGGCCTTGCCCGGCAGAAATTGCCGGGACGAAAGGCCTAGTCTTCGGGAGTTCCGCATATGGCATGGCGATTGCTTTCGTTTGGGGGCAGCCAGTGCCGATCATGTGGAGAAAGCCCATGAGCGCCGTCGTGAACACCCAGGACCCGGACGTTATCGCCGCCGACCATCACGACGGACTGCCTTTCGACCGCGGGACCCACGACCGGCTGCTGCGGATGCCCCCCTTGCGCGGCCCCCGCATTGCCCATCCGGCGGTGATCGCGACCGCCGAGGCGTCGGCCCTCGAACAGCAACTTGCCGAGGCCCGCGCGACCATCGCCGAACAGCGTGACCGGATCGCCTATCTGGAAAGCCTGTCCATGACGGACGAGCTGACCGGCCTGCTGAACCGCCGCGGCTTCTTCAGCCATTTCCGCCGCGAGATCGCCGCCGCGCGGCGGCAACGCGCCAAGGGAAACGGCGCCAAGGGGAACGTCAGCAAGGGACAGGGAACGGGCGGCGGGGTGCTGGTCATCATCGATCTGGACGGCTTCAAGCGGATCAACGACACCCATGGGCACATGGCCGGCGACGCCTATCTGCGGCAGGTCGCCCGCCTGCTCGTCGGATCGGTCCGCGAGGAGGATGTGGTGGCCCGGCTGGGTGGTGACGAGTTCGCGGTGCTGCTGACCAAGACCGATGCGGCCTGCGGCGACCTCCGCGCCCGGCAGATCGCGGTCGCGGCGGGCCGCCGCTGCGTGCGCTGGAACGACGCCGATCTGCCGATCCGCTTCTCCTTCGGGGTGCAGCCCTACGGCGCCGACGACCGGGAGGAGGAGGTGGTCCGTCTCGCCGATTCCCGCATGTACCGCGACAAGGCCGGCCGCCGGCCACGCCCGGCGGGTCGCAAGACCGGGACTCCGGCCGGGCAGCGCGCGGCGAACCGGCTGACCTCCGGCTGACCTTCCGCTGGCCTCTCGCTGGCCTCTCGCTGATTGCGCCGCCGCCGCGCCACGGGCGGCTCGGGCAGCCTGTCGCACCCCTCAGACCGGGCTTGACCGGGCGGATGATCCCGCCGCAGCATCTGCACCTTTCCGTCGCAAAGGTGCCTGTCCTGAACACGTCTTCGGATCGTCGGACCCGTCCCTCGCCCCTGCCCATGGCCGACCGACCGACCACGGGCGACGCGGAGGGGATACAGCCGCACGGCGCCCTGGTGGCGCTGGACGGTGATGGCGGGACGATCCTGGCCTGCAGCGCGAACACCGCGGAGTTTCTCGGCTTGGCGCCGGACCGGCTGCTGGGCCGCGCGGCGGAGGCGCTCGCCCTTCCCGAGCTTGCCGATCTGCTGGCGCGGCTGCGCGCCCTGCCGGCGGACCAGCGGTCGGCGGGCCTGCACGCGTCCGTGACACCGCCGGGGGGCCGGCCGCTCCCGGCCTTTCTCCACGAGCATGGCGGACGGGTGATCCTCGAGGTGGAAGGGCCGCTCGCCGGGGCGGAGCACTGGGCCGCCTCGCCGCCGCCGGCCGGCCCGCCGCCGGGGATCGCTTCCCTGCGCGGAGCCGCGGGGCTGCAGGCCATGGCCGCCCACACCGCCCAGACCGTCCGTCGTCTCACCGGCATGGACCGGGTGATCGTCTGCCGCTTCGACGCCGCCGGCAACGGCGAGGTGGTGGCGAGGGACGAGGCGCCGGATTGGGGCCACGCCGCTTCGGAGCTTCGGCCCGGCGCGGCCCTCCCGGCGGGCGTGTTCGACCGCGGGCCGGACGGGACCCCGCGGTTGCGCGTGGTCCTCGACCATGCGGCGGACCCGGTTCCGCTCCTGCGCGCCGACACGGCGGTTCCGCCGCCCGATCTGGCCCATGCGCATCTGCGCAGCCCGCCCGCGCCGCGCCGGGAGTTCCTGCGGCGCATGGGGGCCGGGGCGGCCCTGACCGTGCCGATCGTCCAGGGCGGCCGGCCGTGGGGGGTGATCTCCGGCCACCGCCGCCAACCCCACGCGGTGCCGCCGGCCGTCCGGATGCTGGCCGCCATGGCCGCCGACGCGCTCGGCCTGATGCTCGACGCCGCCGAACGCACCGCGGAACGGGAGCGCCGGGCCGCCCTCGCGGCGCGGCAGGCGGAGGTGAACCGGGCCAAGTCCGACTTCCTGACGGGGATGAGCCACGAGTTGCGCACCCCGCTCAACGTCATCATCGGCTATTCGGACTTCCTGCTGCACCCCGGCTCCGGCCCGCTGACCGAGCGGCAGCGCGACTATCTCGGCAACATCCGCGCCTCCGGCACGCATCTCCTCGAACTCATCAACGATGTGCTGGACCTGTCGAAGATCGAAGCCGGGCATGTCGATCTGAACGACGAGGACGTGGACGTCGCCGTCGTCGTGGGCGAGGTCTACGCGCTGCAGGAACTGACCTTGGCGTCGGCCGGGCTGACCTTCGACGCGCTGTTCCCCCGGCCGCTGCCGCGCCTGCGCGCCGATCGGCGGTCGTTGCGGCAGATTCTGCTGAACCTGCTGTCCAACGCCGTCAAGTTCACCCCGGCGGGGGGGCGCGTCACCATCGACGTGACTCGCCTGGGGGAGGAGGCCGGGGCGGGGCTGCGCATCGCCGTGATCGACACCGGGATCGGCATTCCGGAGGAGCACCATCCCATCGTCCTGGAACCCTTCCGGCAGGTGCCGGGGGAGCGCATCCGCGGCGGCGCCGGAACCGGGCTGGGGCTGCCCATCGTGCGGTCCCTGGTGGAGGCCCATGGCGGGCGGCTGGCCCTTTCCAGCGCCCCGGGGCAGGGCACGCGGATCGAGCTGCATTTCCCGCCGGAGCGGGTGATCGCATGACGCAATCCGTGGAATCGTCAGGACTTCTCGGCCTCTGCGGGGTCAGGCAGGGCATTGCTAACGACAATTTAACCGTCGCGGCGGGACAGTGAACGGGATATACCGGTCTCTCCGGGTGTGGTCGCTGCAAGCAGAAGCGCGGGTTGCACGACGCCCGCAAAACCGAACAGCCCCAAGAAGGCGCCGATGGACGACCGAACCGTGAAGCGTGTCCTGATCGTCGAGGACAACGAGCTGAACATGAAGCTCTTCCACGATTTGCTGGAAGCGCACGGCTACGCGACGCTTCAGACCCGCAACGGGATGGACGCCCTGTCCATCGCGCGGGAGCATCGGCCGGACCTGATCCTGATGGACATCCAACTGCCGGAAGTGTCAGGGCTGGAGGTCACGCGCTGGATCAAGGACGATCCGGAACTGGCGGGCATTCCGATCATCGCGGTGACTGCCTTCGCGATGAAGGGGGACGAGGAGAAGATCCGGGAGGGCGGCTGCGAGGACTACATCGCCAAGCCGATCTCGGTGACCAAGTTCCTGCAAGCCGTTCAGAAGTTCCTTCGTTAACCTTTTACGGGATCGGTCGCACGTTCCATGTCCGCTCGCGTCCTCGTCGTCGACGATGTCCTTCCGAACGTGAAGCTGCTCGCGGCGAAGCTGACGCGCGAGTATTTCAACGTCATCACCGCCAGCAATGGTCCCGAGGCGCTGGAGGTGGTCCGCCGCGAGTCGCCGGACATCGTTCTGCTCGACGTCATGATGCCGGGCATGGACGGGTTCGAGGTCTGCGAAAAGATCCGCTCCGACCCCGCGACCATGCACATCCCGGTGGTGATGGTCACCGCCCTGTCCGACGGCGCCGACCGTGTGCGCGGGCTGGAGGCCGGGGCCGATGATTTCCTGACCAAGCCGGTCAACGACGTGGCCCTGTTCGCGCGGGTGCGTTCGCTCGTCCGCCTGAAGATGATGATGGACGAGTGGCGGCTGCGCGAGACCACCTCCGGCCAGTTCGGGGTGTTGGAGCCCACCGGCACTCTGCGCAGCGAGTCCTTCGAGGGCGCCCGCATCCTGGTGCTGGAGGATTCGCGGCTCGATCTGGCCAAGATCGCCGAGACGCTGCAGCGCGACCATGGTCACGTCATGTCCGCCGAGACCTGCGCCGCGGCGCTGGAGCGGGCGCTGGGCGACGACCTGGACCTCGTGGTGATCAGCCTGACGCTGATGAATGAGGACGGCCTGCGCCTGTGTTCCCAGTTGCGCTCGCACGAGCGCACACGGCAGGTGCCGATCCTGCTGGTGGTGGACGAGGGCGACCTGAACCGCGTCGCCAAGGGCCTGGAACTGGGCGCCAACGACTACGTCATCAAGCCGATCGACCGGAACGAGCTGCTGGCCCGGGCCCGCACCCAGATCCGCCGCAAGCGCTATCAGGAGCGGCTGCGCGCGAACTACGAGCAGAGCCTGTCCATGGCCCTGACCGACAGCCTGACGGGCGTCTTCAACCGCCGCTACATCAACGCCCACCTGCCGCGGCTGTTGGAGCGGGCGATCGACAACCACAAGCCGGTGGCGGTCCTGCTGTTCGACATCGACCATTTCAAGGTCGTCAACGACAGCTACGGCCACACCGCGGGCGACGAGGTGCTGAAGGAGGTGTCCAGCCGCGCCAGCCGCAATCTGCGCACCTTCGATCTGGTGGCGCGGCTCGGCGGCGAGGAGTTCGTGGTGATCCTGCCGGACACCGACGCCGAGGCGGCGCTGACGGTGGCGGAGCGGCTGCGCACGCGCATCGCCGACACGCTGTTCAAGGTGAGCGCCGATGCCGGCGAGATTCCGGTCACCGTGTCCATCGGCGTCGCGGTCGGCGGCCGTCTCGGTGACACCGCCGAAGGGCTGATCCGCCGGGCCGACGATGCGCTCTACGAGGCCAAGCGGGCCGGGCGCAACCGCAGCATCGTCGACCCGCGCGCCCGCGCCCTGCATACGCCCTGAACGGCTCTGGCGCCCTGAACGGCTCTGGGCCGATCCCCGCCGGTGTCTCCGGGGGCTCTCCGCACAAGCAAAAGGCCGCCGGAAGGCGGCCTTTTCGATTCCGGTGGTCCCGGGGAAACCTTACTTGATCTTGGCTTCCTTGAACTCGACGTGCTTGCGAGCCACCGGGTCGTACTTGCGGAACGACAGCTTCTCGGTGGTCTTCTTCGGGTTCTTCTTCTTCACGTAGAAGAAGCCGGTGTCGGCCGTGCTCACCAGCTTGATGAGGACGGTGTTCTGCTTCGCCATGATCTCAATCCCGACTAAAAATCCGTGACCCGCCAGCCCGGCGGGGCGGCGTCGTAGCGGGGGAAGATACCCGCTACAGCCGCGATGTCAAGCCTTTGTAAAGTGCCAAGAAGGGCCGATCCGAGTCCTTTTTCCGCCCGCAATTCCGGGCGGAAAACGACTCAGCGCTCGGCCACGGTGTTGGTGGAGGACAGGGCGACCGCGCGCTGGTACAGCGCGGGATCGGCGAGGAGGCGCAGCGCCACCTTCACGTCCAACTCAGGCTCATGCTCCTTCCAGGGGCAGGCCTCGCGCAGGCGGGCCAGCGCCTCCTCGTCGTCGGCGGCGCGGGCGCGCCAGCCGGCGAACTGGGTCATCGGGCGCGCCCGGCCGTCGCGCAGGTCGGACAGCAGGGCGACGGGGTCGTCCTGGCCGGTGCGGCTGGTGCAGACCGTGGGCTGCACGCCCTGGCGGTGCAGGGTGTAGCCGGCCGGTGTGTAGATGCGGCTCCAGGTCAGGAACAGCTCGCCGTCGTTGGGCAGGCGGGTCACCGTCTGGACGCTGCCCTTGCCGTAGGAGGACGCGCCGACCACCACCGCGCGGCCCGAGTCCTGGAGGGCGGCCGCCACCACCTCGGCGGAGGAAGCGGACCGTCCGTCGACCAGGACAACCAGCGGCAAGCCCTCGGCGATGTCGTCGGGGCCGGCCTCGAAGCGCTGGCGGCTGTCGGGGTGACGCCCCTCGGTCGTGATGATCTTGCCCTGGGCGATGAACAGGTCAGCCACCGCGACCGCCTGATCGAGCAGGCCGCCAGGGTTGCCGCGCAGGTCGAGCACGAAACCGCGCAGGCCCTTGCCCACGCTCTGCCGCGTGGACAGCACGGCGTCGCGCAGGTTGGAGGCGGTGGCGGCGTTGAAACGGTCCACCTTCAGCACGCCGACCTGCTCGGACACGCTGGAGTTCACGGTGTTGGGAACCACGCGCTCGCGCCGGAGGGGCGCGCGGCGCGGCGGGTTGTTGTCGCGCGCCACGGTCAGCAGGACCATGGTCCCGGTCGGGCCGCGCAGACGGTCGCGCATGTCCGACTCGCTGAGGCGGGCGGTCAGGTCGCCGTCGATGGCGAGAAGCTGGTCGCCGCCGCGGATGCCGGCGCGGTCGGCCGGGCTGCGCGGCAGCACGTTGCGGATCAGGGTGCGGCCGTTCGCCGTCTCCAGCGACAGGCCGATCCCGCCATAGCCCTCGCGCTGGGCGCGCTCGCTGGTGGCGCGCTGGGTGCCGGTGTAGCGGGAGTAGCCGTCCAAGTCCGACATCACGGAGTCGAGGACGACCTGATAGACCCGCTCGGGCACCGCCTGGTAGAGGGTGGGGGAGTAGAGGCGGGCCCGCTCCACCGCCTTGGTGGTCAAGGCGGCCCAGCCGGCGGCGTCGGACAGGGACGGGGCGGCGTACTCCCCGATCACGCTTCCGGAGACGTACAGGCGTACGGTGTTGCCCTGGCGTTCGGCGCGGGCGGTCGGGTCGATGGTCGCAAGACCCTTCAGACCGTCCAGCCCGAGGCGGCCGAAATCAACCTGTTGGAGATACACTTCGGCGATCTTGCCGTACGCGACGGCGAAGACCTGCTCGCTGATGAAGGCGGCTTCGGTCGCGGCAGCGGCCGGACGGGGCAGCGTCCCGCCGAGGCTTCCGAGGCCAACCGCGAACATGGCGGCCGCGAGCGGGACCGACAGACGCCCGCGCGGCGAAAATCCTCGTTTCCGTATGCCCATGGCGCGCCGTACGCGGCCTCCTTTCCCACAGGCGGACCCGGATGGTTGCCCACCGGATTCGAACGGATAAGGAATAGCACTTCAGAAATGAGGGCTGGCGGGACAAAAGACGGGGGCCGGACTCTTTGTCGTGGAATGTCCACCACTGTGACTCAGCGGCCACGTTTCCGTTGCTTCTGGGTTGCGCGGCCCGCGAAACGGGCGCTCCGCGGGGGGTGACCAGGGTGGCCGGATTGCAACGGATGATCGGTATGCCCAACGGAATCCCCGCCAGCATCGCCGTCGGCGCGGGGCAGGGCGAACAGGGTGCTTCCGGTCAGCGGATCGGCCTCGATCAGCACCACCCTGACCGCGGCGCCCAGCCGGTAGCTGCGGCCGGTGCGCTGGCCGACCAGGGCGTGGGCGCGCTCGTCATGCTCGTACTGGTCGTCGGGCAGGGTGCTGGCGGGGATCAGCCCGTCGGCCCCGTTCTCGTCCAGCCGGATGAACAGGCCGAAGCGGGTGACCCCGGAAATCCGCCCGGTGAACAGGGCGCCGACGCGGTCGGCCAGGAAGGCGGTGGTGAAGCGGTCGATGGCGTCGCGCTCGGCGGTGGCGGCGCGGCGTTCGGTCATCGAGATGTGCTCGCCGATGTCGGCCAGCCCGGCCATGGCCGCGTCGTCCAGCCCGCCCGGCCCCAGCCCGTGCGCGCGGATCAGCGCCCGGTGGACGATCAGGTCGGCGTAGCGGCGGATCGGCGAGGTGAAGTGGGCGTAGCGGTCGAGCGACAGGCCGAAATGGCCGATGTTCTCCGGGCTGTATTCGGCCTGCGACTGGCTGCGCAGGATCACCTCGCTGACCAGTTGCGATTCCGTGGTGCCGGCAGCGCGGTCGAGGATCGCGGTGAAATGGGCCGGGGTCAGCCGGGGCACCCGCGGCAGCGTGTAGCCGATGCCGGTCAGGAACTCGCGCAGCGTCTCCTGCTTGTCGAGCGACGGCTGGTCGTGCACGCGGAACAGGCCGGGCATGCCCGCCCGCTCCAGGCTGTCGGCCGCGGCGACGTTGGCGCAGATCATGAACTCCTCGATCAGCCGGTGGCTGTCGAGGCGCTCGCGCGGCGCGATCTCCGCCACCCGCCCGCGCTCGTCCAGCCGGACGCGCCGTTCCGGCAGGTCCAGTTCCAGCGTGCCGCGGCGCTGCCGGGCCGCCCACAGGCGGGCGTAGGCGCCGTAGAGCGGAGCGATGACCGTCTCCAGCAGCGGCGCCGTCGCCTCGTCCGGGGCGCCGTCGCGGGCCGCCTGCACCTGCTCGTAGGTCAACCGCGCGGCGGAGCGCATCAGGCCGCGCACGAAGCGGTGCCGCAGCAGCGCGCCGTTGCGGTCGATCCACAGATGCGCTGCGACGCAGGCGCGGTCCTCGTGGGGGCGGAGCGAGCAGAGGTCGTTGGACAGCGCCTCCGGTAGCATCGGCACGACGCGGTTGGGGAAATAGACGGAGTTGCCGCGCTCGTAGGCGGCGCGGTCCAGCGCCGAATTGGGGCGGACGTAGAAGGCCACGTCGGCGATGGCGACCAGCAGGTGCCAGCCGCCTTCGTTCGCCGGGTCGGAGTCCGGCTCCGCCCACACCGCGTCGTCGAAGTCGCGGGCGTCGGCGCCGTCGATGGTCACCAGCGGCAGATCGCGCAGGTCGGTCCGTCCGGTCAGGGAGGGCACGGCGGCGTGCGTCGCCTCGCGAATGGCGGCGGGCGGGAAGTCGGTGGGCAGCCCGTGACTGTGGATGGCGATCAGGCTGACGGCGCGCGGTTCCGCCCTGTGGCCCAGCCGCTCGGCGACGCGGGCCTGCGGCAGGCCCATCCGGGAGGCCGGCAGCAAGTCGGCCAGCACCAGCTCGCCCGGCTCGGCGTTGTTGCGGTTGGCCGGCAGGACCAGCAGTTCGGTCTTGTTGCGCTTGTCGGTGGGGACGATGCGCCCACCGTCCGCCGCGGGGTAATAGACGCCGAGAACGCGCCCCACCGTCCCGTCCAGCCGGCGGATGGTGCGGGCCTCATAGAGCCGGTCGTTGACGCGGCTGAGCTTCGCCAGCACGCGGTCGCCGGTTCCCAGCGTGGGGTGGCCCTTCCTCTCCGGCATCAGGAAGATGCGCGGCGGGTTGCCCTCGTCGGTCCAGGTGACCGGGCGGGCGGTGACCTCGCCGTCCGCATCGACGCCGGTCACCTCCAGCACGGCGACCTCCGGCAGCGACTGCGGCGGGGCGACGCGCTTGTTGCGCCCGCGCTCGACGGCGCCGTCGGCCTCCAACTCCTTCAAAAGGTCCTTCAGCCTCTCGCGGTCGTCGCTGCCCGACAGCTTGAAGGCGCGTGCGATCTCGCGCTTGCCGACCGGAGTCGCGCTGTTGCGGATGAAGGAGAGGACCGTGTCCTTATCGGGAAAGCTGCCGGAGCGGCGGGAGGTGTCGGTCAAGGGAATCCGTGCCGTGGAGAGTGGACCGCTTAAGTAAGCCCTGGGCGCGGCGAATCCAACCGCCGCGCCATGGCTCCGCCACAAAGACGCGCCAGAACCGTGCCGGGCGTGGCGGGGGCGCATCCATGAGGATCGTGCGGAACGGGGTGCTGCTGGTTTTGGCCGTTCCGGCGCTTGCGGCCGGAGCCTATTTGCTGGCCGCTGCCGTGCTGTCCCGCCTTGCTGTGAACGACCAGCCCGCGGCGCGGGAGGGCGTGGAGGTCTTCGTCTGCAGCAACGGAATCCACACCGATCTGGTGCTTCCCGCCGTCACGGAGGCCGTGGACTGGACCATCGACCTGCCGGGCGGCAATTTTCCCGGTGCCGGTCCCGAGGCGAGCCATCGCTCGTTCGGCTGGGGCGACCGCGCCTTCTATCTGGAAACCCGCCAATGGTCGGATCTGCGGCCAGCCACGGCGCTGTCCGCCCTGTTCGGCCGCGGGCCGTCGGTGATGCATGTCTACGCGCTGCATCGCCCGGCGGGGAGCCCGGATTGCGGGGTGCTGGTGCTGGACGAGGGGCAGTACGGTGCCCTGGCCGCCTTCGTGCGCCGCAGCTTCCGCCGGGACGGAGCGGGGAAGGTGATGCCCCTGCCGGGCAGCGGCTATGGCACGACCGACCTGTTTTACGAGGCGGTCGGCCATTACAGCCCGGTCGAGACCTGCAACGAATGGACCGGCAAGGCCCTGCGCGCCGCCGGCGTGACCGTAGGCGCCTGGACCCCGTTCGAGGGCGGCGTCATGCGCTGGCTGCGGTAGGGGGTGGGGCGGCAGTTATCCCCTCTCCCCGGAGGGGAGAGGGTTAAAACAGCGTTGCCGATAATAAGGAGAAATTAAGCCCGCTTGCGGGCGGCGGGCTTGTCCTCGCCGGCGTCGGTCTTGTCGGCTTCGGCGCTGTCGGACTTCTTGGCGGCCGCCTTCTTCGGAGCGGCCTTCTTCGCCGCGTCCTTCTTGGCGGCGGTCGCCTTGGCCTTGGTCGTCTTTTCGGCCTTGGCGGGCGCCTCGGCACCGTCGGCCGCCGGTTCGGCGTCCTTCGGGGCCTTGCCCTTCTTGGCGGCGTCCTTGGCGGCCTTGGCCTCCAGAAGCTCCAGCGCCTGCTCCAGCGTCACGCTGTCCGGCTCCGTGCCCTTGGGGATGGAGGCGTAGACGGAACCGTGCTTGACGTAGGGACCGAAGCGGCCCGCGCCGGTGGTCACCGGCTTGCCGGTCTTCGGGTGGTCGCCCAGCGTCTTGGCGGGCGCCGACGCCTTCTTGGCGGCGCCGGCCAGCAGGTCGACCGCGCGGTTGATGCCGATGGTCAGCACGTCGTCGTCGGGCGTCAGCGACTTGTAGACGCTGCCGTGCTTCAGGTAGGGGCCGAAGCGGCCGATGCCGGCGCTGATGTCCTCGCCCGTTTCCGGGTGGTTGCCGATGCTGCGCGGCAGGGCGAGCAGCTTCAACGCGGTGTCGAGGTCCACGTCGGCGGCGGCCATGCCTTTGGGCAGGGAGACGCGCTTGGGCTTCGGCGCCTCGACCTTGACCTTCTTCTTGCCCTTGGTCTTCTTGCCGTCGGCGGGGGCTTCCTCCACCACGGCCTCGGCCGGGGCGGCGGCCACCGGGGGCGGGCCGAGCTGGATGTAGGCGCCGTAGGGGCCGCGCCGCACGGTCACCGGCAGGCTGGTTTCGGGGTCGTTGCCCAGCTCGCGCGGGCCTTCCTGCGCCTCGCCGTTCTCGTCGTTGGCGACGGCGAGCGGGCGGGTGTAGCGGCAGTCCGGGTAGCGCGAGCAGCCGATGAAGGCGCCCATCTTGCCGAGCTTCAGCCCCAGCCGACCCTGGCTGCACACCGGGCAGACGCGCGGGTCGTGGCCCGGCGAGTCGCTGTTGGCGTTGGTCGGGAAGAAGTGCGGCCCCAGCTCCTCGTCCAACGTGGTGAGGACCTGGGTGATGGTCAGGTCCTTGGTTCCGTCCACCGCGACGTGGAAGGCGCGCCAGAAGTCGCGCAGCACGGTCTTCCAGTCGATCCGCCCGTCGGAAATCTCGTCGAGCTTGTTCTCCAGGTCGGCGGTGAAGTTGTACTCGACGTAGCGGTTGAAGAAGTTCTTCAGGAAGGCGGTGACCAGACGGCCGCGGTCCTCCGGAATGAAGCGCCGCTTGTCCAGCCGCACGTAGTTGCGGTCCTGGAGCACCTGGAGGATCGAGGCGTAGGTGGACGGGCGGCCGATGCCCAGCTCCTCCAGCTTCTTGACCAGGCTCGCCTCGGTGTAGCGGGGCGGCGGCTGGGTGAAATGCTGTTCCGGGCTGATGTCGCCGCGGGCGAGGGCGTCGCCCTGCTCCATGGCGGGCAGGCGGCGCTCCTGGTCGTCGTCGGCGGCGCCGTCGTCGCGGTCCTCCTGATAGACCTTCAGGAAGCCGTCGAACACGACGACCGAGCCGGTGGCCCGCAGCACGACGTCCTTGGACGGCGAGGCGATGTCCACCGCCACCTGATCCAGCACCGCGCTTTCCATCTGGCTGGCCAGCGTGCGCTTCCAGATCAGCTCGTACAGACGCAGCTCGTCGCCTTCCAAGTAGGTCGAAACCTCCTCGGGGCGGCGGAACAGATCGGTCGGGCGGATGGCCTCGTGCGCTTCCTGGGCGTTCTTGGCGGCGGTCTTGTAGACGCGCGGCTGCGCCGGAACGTAGCGCTCGCCCCAATGGGAGCCGATCAGGTTGCGGGCGCCCTCGATGGCCTCCTGCGACAGGCTGACGCCGTCGGTTCGCATGTAGGTGATCAGGCCGACCGTCTCACCGCCGATGTCCACGCCCTCATACAGCCGCTGCGCGGTGCGCATGGTGCGGGTGGCGCCGAAGCCCAGCTTGCGCGAGGCCTCCTGCTGCAGGGTCGAGGTGGTGAAGGGCGGGGAGGGGTTGCGGCGGCTCTGCTTGCGCTCCACCGTCGCGACCGAGAAGGCCTGCGGGCTGATGCGCGCCACCGCGGCCTCGGCCGCCTCGCGGGCGGGCAGGGCGAACTTGTCGAGCCGCTTGCCGTCGAGCTGGGTGAGCTGGGCCGTGAAGGAGGCGCCGCCCGGCGTGGCGAAGCCCACCTCGATGGTCCAGTATTCCTGCGGCTTGAAGACCTCGATCTCCGACTCGCGCTCGCAGATCAGGCGCAGCGCCACCGACTGCACGCGGCCCGCCGAGCGGGAGCCCGGCAGCTTGCGCCACAGCACCGGCGACAGGGTGAAGCCCACCAGATAATCGAGGGCGCGGCGGGCCAGATAGGCGTCCACCAGCTCCCGCGACACGTCGCGCGGGGCCTCCAGCGCGGCCTGTACGGCGGTCTTCGTGATTTCGTTGAAGGTGATGCGCTGGACCTTGGAGTCGTCGATCAGCCGCTTTTCGCGCAGCAGCTCCGACAGATGCCAGGCGATGGCTTCCCCTTCGCGATCCGGGTCGGTTGCGAGATAGACGCGTTCGGCCCCCTTGACCGCCTTGGCGATCTCGTCGATGTGGCGCTTGGAGCGGTCGCCCAACTCCCAGTCCATGGCGAAGTCCTCGTCCGGACGCACCGATCCGTCGCGCGCCGGAAGGTCGCGCACATGGCCGAAGCTGGCCACCACGGTGTAGTCCGAGCCAAGGTATTTGTTGATCGTTTTCGCCTTGGCCGGCGATTCGACGATGACGACGTTGCTGCCCGGCAAGAGTCCGCGCCCCTGAAAGTGCCTTTACCAAACGCTGGCGGTGCGGATCGGGATCAGATCAGGTTCACCTGGTTCCCCGGCTGGCGCTGGACACGGCCCGCAAGCTCAAGTTCCAGCACCACGGTCAACACCACCGGAGCGGACAATTGGCACCCGCGGACCAGTTCGTCAATGGCAACCGGCGTGTGGCCGAGGTTTTCCAGGATGACGGCGCGCGCCGCTTCCAGCTCCGAATCGGATGGCGGGGCCGGGCGGGCCTGGGCGAACAGGTCTCCCTGGCGCTCCCGCAAGACCGGTGGCGACAGGTTTTCCAGAGCCCGCAACACGTCGTCCACCCCCTCCACCAGGGCCGCCCCCTGACGCAGCAGGTTGTTGGTGCCCTGGCAGCGCGGGTCGAGCGGCGAGCCGGGAACGGCCATCACCTCCCGCCCCTGTTCCAAGGCCATGCGCGCGGTGATGAGGGAGCCGGAGCGCAGGGCCGCCTCCACCACCAGAACCCCCAGCGACAGGCCGGAGATCAGGCGGTTGCGGCGCGGGAAATGGCGGGCCTGCGGGGTGGTGCCGACCGGACTTTCCGCGATCACCACGCCCTGCTGCACTATGTCGCGGTAGAGCGCCTCGTTCTCCGGCGGGTAGACGACGTCGGCGCCGCCCGCCACCACTGCCGCCGTTCCGCTGCCGAGCGCCCCGGCATGGGCCGCCGTGTCGATCCCCCGCGCCATGCCGGAGACGACCAGAAGGCCGGCCTCGCCCAAATCCCGCGCCAGCCGCTCGGCGAATTTCTTGCCGTTCATCGAGGCGTTGCGCGCCCCGACCAGGGCCACCGCCCGACGCCGCAGCAGGTGCGGGTGGCCGAGGACCGACACCACCGGGGGCGCGTCGTCCAGCGCGGCCAAGGGTTCCGGGTAGTCGGGCTCGCAGGAGAAGAGCAGGCGGGCGCCGATGCGGTCGTTGGCGGCCAACTCGCGGTCGATGTCCGCCTTCGGGGCGATGCGCAGCGGCTTGGTCCGTCCGCCCCGCTTGGCGAGGTCGGGCAAGGCCTCCAGCGCGGCGCCGGCGCCGCCGAACCGTTCCAGCAGGCGGTGGAAGGTGATCGGCCCGACATTCTCCGACCGGATCAGGCGGAGCCAGTCGAACCGTTCGGCGGCGGACAAGGGGCGGCGCGGTTGAGTCATGCGTCATGTCATACAACCGAAAACGCGCGGCGATCAACACGCAAACGTGTGCGCGGCCCGCCGTCTCAGGCCTGCGGCGCGGCCGTCATTTGCGCCAGAAGCCGAAGAGGCCCTTCTTCTTCGGCGGAGCCTCCGGTTCAGGCTCCGGCTCCGGTTCCGGTTCGTCGTCGAAGGAGAAGGGGTCGTTCTTGGCATCGGCCTTTGCGGTGCCGATCTCAGTTCCGGCGTCGGCGTTGGGTTCGTCCGGCTCGTCATCCATGTCGAAGGAGAACGGGTCCCCGTCCGGTTCCTCGTCCGGCTGCGCGGGAGCCTCCCCAAGCGTCTCCTCAGCATCGTCATCGTCGAAGCTGAAGGGGTCGGAGTCATCGGAATCGTCGGCCGAAGCGGTGGCTTCAGACGTTTCGCCGTCGCTCGCTTCCTCCGTGTCGTCGGTGTCGAAGCTGAAGGGATCGCTCTCGTCCTCGTCATCATCGAAGCTGAAGGCGTCGTCGCCGCCCGCCTCACCGTCGTCCTTGGCCTTGTCGCCGTCCTTCTCCTCCTCCTCATCATCGTCGAAACTGAAGGCGGAGAAATCGGAGGAGTCCCCGTCGTCGCTCTCGTCGTCGTCATCGGAGGCGGCGCCGAGGGCCGTTGCCGCAACGACGGTGGCGCCCGCCGTCGCCTGGCTGCGGCGCATCTCTCCCTTGAAGCGTTCCAACTCCTCGCGGAAGCGGTCTTCCGCTTCGCTCCAGCGCTGGCGCTCCTGGTCGAGGGTGGCGAGCAGTTCCTCCTCCCGCGCGCGGGCGGCGGCGCGCTCGGTGTCGAGCGCCTGGATCAGGTCCTCCTGGCGCTGGAGCAGCGACTCGTGCCGTGTCTCCAGCGTGTCGATGACCTCGCGCACATACTGTTCGAAGGCGCGGAACTGGATCGCCAGGACGTCCTCGTCGGCGTTGGCCGCCGCCGCGCTGGCGACCGCCTTCGCGGCCTTGGTCGCCTTGGCCGCCTTGGTCGTTCGCGGCCCGCCGGTCGCGGGCGGCGGTGGCGAGGGGGCTGCGGCGGGCGCCGTGCGCGGGCCGCCGAGCGTGGCGCCGTCGCCGCCCAGCCAGCGCGACACCAGGATGTAGGACACCTGAAGCTCCTCCGCGATGCGGCGGTAGCTCCAGCCCTGGGCGCGCAGCCGTTCGGCCATGCGCTGGCGGTCGGGCTCCTCGCTGGGCGATGCCGGCCGCGTGGGCAGGGAGGATGTCGAACCGAGCCCCTCCGTGGGGGTCGCGACGACGATCACATCCTTCAGTTTCTGGTCGGCCATCGGGTCTCCGCCGTCCTGCGCGCAGGGCGTTCCTTGCCGCGATGCTCGCCGCTTTCAGGGCACGCTGTCGATCCGGGACAGGTCCCGGTTGAAGCAGTCTGGGTGGGGAAACCCGCCGGACCGGGCCAATTCGCGCCGATCCGGCCCGGTCGGGTCAGGTCAGGTCCTGGATGTGCTCGACATAGCCGGACAGGGCGGCGATGCCCTGCTCGGTCAGTTCGATGAAGACGCGGCGGCCGTCCTTGTCGTCGGCGATCCGGCGCACCAGCCCGCGGTCGTGCAGTTCGGTGATGCGGCGCAGCGCCGTGGTCTGGGCGACGCCGGAGGCCATGCACAGCGACGACACGGAAATCCGCCGCCCGCGCAGATGGTTCGCCATCAGGTCCAGCAGCATGTCCCAGCAGGGGTCCTCGAACAGACCCTTGGGAAAATACTTGTCGCGGGCGACGCGGGATTGCTGGAGCGTCCGCAGCACCGCCAGACGCCGGTTCTCCCCCGCCGCAGGGATGGACGGCGGAGCGGTGGGGGTGGGGGCCGGAACGGCCGGCTTCGGCTGCCCCTCGCGCAGCGCCTTCACCGCTTCGATGAGGGCGAGGCCGTGGCGGTAGGCGTCCTCCAGCGCCCCATGCAACTCGCCGTTGCCGGCGGGTGCGGACGGGGCAGCGGGGGGCAGCGGGGCCGCCGCCTGATGGGCGGCCAAAGCGCGGGCGAGCGCGCCATGGAGCTGGCTGCCGTCCTGCGGGTCGCTGATGAAATCCGCCGCGCGCAGATGCATGGCGCGGACGACGTCCGCCGCGGTGGCGTTGGGCGCCACGACGATGACCTGGAGGTGTCGCTGCACGCTCTTGCGCATGCGCTCGACCAGCGCCAGTCCGTCGAAGTGGGGCAGGGCCAGTTCGACCGCCACGATGCCGATGCTGCCGTCGGCCTCCAGCGTGTCGAGCGCCGCGATGGGGTCGTGGGTCACATGGATGCGGTGGCCGTTGCGTTCGAAGGCGTCGTGCATGCCGATGCCCAGCGCACGGTCCGCGCAGGCGATCAGGATGGACGTCGCCGAAACATGAAGGCCGGCGCTGGTCTGGACCGGACGCACCGGCCACGCCAAGGGTCGCTCCAACTCGATCCGCATCGAAGCCCTTCCCCCGTTGGGTGCATGGAATGCTGTGCTTATGGATTACCACGCAAAGCAAACCATCATGGATGCAATCATGGTCCAAAATAGAGCGATCAAAAAATGTCTCAAAATTCCGCAAAATTTCGACGGGTTAGGCGAAAAGGCATAGTCCAGGCGGATCGAGGCGCATTCTGTTCTTCATTTTATAAGCACGCATAGGCGCAAAGCGCCTTGCGGTTGCAGTGCGGTGTGCGCAGCGGCGCGCCCGGAAGGGTCGGGCCGGAGCGGAGCCATGTCGCCGGGGTCTTCTCCAGACTGGACCCGTCTCGGAAACGGCGGCGCGGGCGATGCGCGTAAGGTGCCCGTACCCCTTGCCGGCACCGGACCCATGCGCCTGACCCTGACGACGAAGATCATTTTGCTGCTGCAGGTGGCGCTCTGCTTCGCGCTGCTTTCCACCGCCGCCCTGTCCTACCTGAAGATGGAGCGGATGGTGGAGGACACCGTGGCGTCCCGCTTCACCGTCGCCCTGCGCGGGTTGGCCGGCGAGGTCGAAGGCGCCGTCAGCCTCGGCGTCTCCATCACCGCCCTGCGCAATCTCGACGCGCTGATCCAGCGCTCGATGGCGCGGGACGATCGGATCACCGGGCTGGTTCTGTTCACCGACACGGGCGAGGTTCTGGCGGCGGCGGGCCGGGGGGCGGGACACGGCGGACCGGTCGGGACGATTCCCGCCGGTTGGAAGGGGGCCTTCGCGCGCGACGGCAAGTCCGACCGCGTGGCGGCCGTCGCCGATGGCGACAGCCAGGCGCTTCTGCTCGGCATCCGCAACGCCTTCGGCGGTGTCGCCGGCGGCGTCGCCCTGACCTATTCGCTGGGCGAGGTGCAGGCGGGCATCCGCGGCACCATCCCGGACCTGCTGCTGTCCGGCGGCATCAATCTGGTGACCGGGCTTCTCGTCACCATGGTCGCGGTCTGGCTGCTGCTGCGCCCGATCCAGCGGCGGTTGCGCGAGATGACCGCCAGCATCAACACGCTGGGCATGGGCGAGCCGCCCAACCTGACCCCGGAGCTGGTGGCCTTCGCCCCCGGCCTGAAGGATTTCGCCGACCGCATCCTGGAACAGCAGCAGCACGGCGCGGAGGAGGACCACCCTCGTCCCGCCGCCTCCGACGTCGAGGCCGCGCGTCCGGCGGGAGTCACGCCATGAAGCTGTCCTTCATCCGCCGCCTGAACTGGATGCTGACGGGCGTCGTGTCCGTCCTGATGCTGGTCAGCCTCGCCGTCCAGACCAACCACGTCAACACGCTGTTCCGCCCGCTGATCGAGCCGGAACTGGCCCGCAAGGCCGAGGTCGTCGGCTCCTACGTGGTAGCGCAGATCGACCGCGCGGTGGCGCTCGGTTTCGAGCTGGACAAGCTGGTCGGTGTGGACGAGCTGCTCTCCGATGCGCTGGCCGCCAACCCGGACGTCAAGTATCTGGCGCTGGAGATCGGCGACCGCCTCCACGCCTTCTCAGGAACCGAGGAGGCGCGGGCGGGCAACCGCCTGACCGTCGCCGACCCGCTGCCGGAGGGCGACTCCCCGCAGTTCCTCGACACCGTCCTGGCGCTGGAGGGGAACGGGGAGGCGCGACTGCACATCGGCGTCGATTCCGGCTATGTCCGCTCGGCCATGAACGAGGTGGTGTTCGACCTCGGCTCGGTGCTGATCGTCGCTATCCTGCTGAACGTCGAGATCCTGCTGCTGGTCGTCGGCACCTCCGTCGCGGCGCCGCTGCGCCGGGTGACGGCGGTGATGAAGCAGGCCGCCGACGGGCATCTCGGCGTGCGCGTCGCCCTGCGCAACCGCGACGAGGTGGGCGAGTTGTCGCGCGCCGTCGACTGGGCGCTGGACAGCGTGCAGCACAAGGCCGACATGACCGCCTCCGAGCAGGCGATGACCAAGATCGGCATGATGCAGCGGGTGGTCGAGCTGCGCTTCGCCATCTTCATCTTCTCCCTGGCGGAGGAGCTGACCCGCACCTTCCTGTCCGTCTACATCAAGCAGCTGTTCGAGCCGGTGCCCGGCCTGTCGATGGAGATGGTCATCGGCGCGCCCATCGCCCTGTTCATGCTGCTCTGGGCGGTCAGCCAGCCGATCGCCGGCAGCGTGTCGGAGCGGCGCGGGCGGCGGGCGGTGTTCCTCGGCGGGGCGCTACTCTCCTTCGTCGGTCTGGTCGGCTCCGGCCTCGCCACCGACCTCATCCAGCTCATCGTCGCGCGCTGCCTGACCGCCATCGGCTACGCCAGCGTCTTCATCGCCGCGCAGGGCTTCGTCATCGACGCCACCGACCCCAAGCAGCGCGCCCAGGCCATCGCCATGTACGCCGGCGGCATCCTCAGCGCCGGCGTCTGCGGCCCGGCCATCGGCGGCGTGATCGCCGGGCAGGTGGGCTTCCGCACGACCTTCCTGATCTCCGCCGGGCTGGCGCTGCTGGCCGCCTTCATGGCGTGGCAGGTTCTGCCGCGGGTGCGCGCCGCGCAGGGGAAATCCAGCCGCGGCCTGCGTCTGGCCGACGCCGTGCTGTGCCTGCGCAACCCGCGCTTCGTCGGGCTGGCCGTCTTCAGCGCGGTTCCGGCCAAGCTGGGGCTGACGGCGCTGCTGTTCTTCCTGCTGCCGCTGGCGCTGGACGACCAGGGGGTCAGCCAGTCCTGGATCGGCCGCGTGCTGCTGCTCTACTGGCTGCTGATGATCGTGGTGTCGCCGATGGCCGCGAGGCTGTCGGACCGCTCGGGCCAGCGCGTCGGCTTCCTGGTGGTCGGCGGGCTGGTCGCCGCCGGGGCGGCCTGGGTGCTGTCGATGCCGGGGTCGCTTGGCACGGCGCTGGCCGGGGTCGCCCTGCTGGGGGTGGCGCACGCCATGCTCGGCGCGCCGCAGCTCGCCATGCTCGCCGATGTCTGCGTCAAGGAGCGGGCGGCGCTTGGCGAGACCACGGTGATCGGCATGTTCCGCCTGATCGAGCGGCTGGGTTCCGTCATCGCCCCCTTCCTGGCCGGACTGTTCCTGGCCCACTACGGATACGCCGGGGCGCTGAAGGGCATCGGCGCGGTGCTGGCGGCCTGCGTCGCCGTGCAGCTTCTGCTGACCGCCCTGTTCCGCCCGCGCCCGCCCGGCGCCGATCTTCCGCAGAGGACCCCCGCATGAGCCTGTCCCGCCGCACCGTCCTGACGGGCGCCCTGAGCGCCGGAACTCTGCTGGCCGGGGCCGCCCCCTCCTTCGCGCAGCCAACCTTCGGCCCGGCGGCCAGGACCTTCACCGCGGCCAAGCCGGCGCGCATCGTCGTGCTGACCCCGCGCAAGGACGTCGGCGACGTGCTGGGCCTGCGCGACTTCATCGCGTCGAGCGGCCTGTCCGCCACGGTGGAGGTGCGCGAGGTGCCGCAGGCCTCCGCCATGCCGGCTCTGCTGCCGGAAATCCGGGCCTCCAAGCCCGATCTGGTGGTGACGGTCTTCACGCCGCTGACCCTGGGGACGGTCGGGCGCTACGACGATCCGGACCCGTCGCGCTTCCTGACCGACGTGCCGGTGGTCTTCACCTCGGTCACCGACCCGGTGGCGTCGCGCGTCGTGCGCGCGCTCGACCGTCCGGGGCGCGCGGTCACCGGCACGCGGCACATCGCGCCGGCCGCGGTGCAGATGAAGACGATGCTGTCCTACCGGCGCTGGAAGAAGATCGCCGCGGTCTACAACCCGGCCGAGGACAACATGGTCGTCGCCGTGCGCGACCTGAAGGAGGAGGCCGCCCGCCAGGGGGTGGAGATCCACGACGCCGCGCTGCCGCGCGACGCCGCCGGGGCGCCGCAGGCCGCCGCCATCCCCGACCTGATTGCCGACGCGGCGCGCGCCGGGGCGGAGCTGGTCTACATCGGGCCGGACACGCTGGTCGCCTCCAACAACAACGCGGTGGTGGCGGAGCAGGCGCTGGCCCACCGGCTGGCCACCTTCTGCTCCACCGAGCTGCCGATCCGCCGGGCCAACCTGCTGATGGGGCTGGTCAGCCCGGCGGTCAACGTCGGGCGCTTCGCCGGGCTGAAGGCGGTGGAGATCCTGACCGGGGCCAAGCCCGCCGACACCATTCCGGTGGAGACGCTGAACCGCTTCTCCCTGCTGCTGCGCATCGGGGCGGCCAAGCAACTGGACCTCTACCCGCCGATGCGCCTGCTCAACATCGCCGAAATCGTCCAGGACGCCTGACATGACGGTCCTCTTATCCCCCGAACAGACGGTCCACACGGGCATGCTGCGCGTCCGGTGCGGCGAGCCGGTCTGCGTTCCCTACCGCATCCGCTTCCTCGGTCCCGCCGACCTGCCGGCGCTGGAGGCGTTCCGCGGCTACATCTTCGGGCAGCTGCCGGACATCGACGCCTATTTCCCCGAGACGCCGGAGTTCGCCGGTCTGCATCTGGGCGAGCGCGGCGTGACGTTGGGGCTGGAGGCCGAGGGGCGGCTGATCGGCTGCGCCATCCTGGGCCTGCCGCAGCCCGGGATGCCGGCCTTCGTGGACGACCTGCCGGGCTCTCGCCCCGCCGTCACCGCCACCGCCCACATGGCGAGCTGCATGGTCCATCCGGACTTCCGCGGCAACGGGCTGCAACGGCTGCTGGTGACTCTGCGCACGCTCCACGCGCTGGGGGCCGGGCGCCCGCACCTGTTCTCGCGCGTCGCCCTGTCCAACCCGCGCAGCCTGTCGAATCTGCTGGCCGGCGGCTTCCTGGTGCGGCGGGTGCTGGTCATGCACGCCAGCGGCCGGCTGCGCTACCTGCTGCACCGCGACCTGGGAGCGGCGCCGCCCGCCTGGGTGCCGGGCAGCGAGCGCGTCTTCGCCGTGCCGGAGCTGGAAGAGCAGCGGGCGGTGATCGAGGCCGGCTGGATCGGGCGGTCGGTGGAGCTGGACGGCTCCGTGCCGCTGGTCACCTACGCCCGCCCGGCGGAGGCGGTGCCGGCCGTGCCGCGGGACGCCGCGCTGGAGGTCACGCCATGAGCGCTCCGCTCAAAACGGCGGTCGTCGTCGATCCCTATTCCACCGGCATCCTTCTGGCGCCGCGCCTGCGCGCGCGGGGCTACGAGGTGGTCGCGGTGCAGAGCCGCCCGGACCTCGCGCCGTCGCTGCTGCGCAGCCACCAGCCCGACGACTTCGCGGCGCACATCCTCCATGACGGCGACCTCGACGCGCTGGCGAGGACGCTGCGGCCTCTGGCCCCGGCCTTCATCCTGCCGGGCAACGAGTCCGCGGTGGAGCTGACCGACGCGCTGGGCGCCGTCCTGGGCACGCCGGGCAACAGCCCGAAGCTGACCGCCGCGCGCCGCAACAAGTTCATGATGATCGAGCGGCTGGTCGCCGCCGGCCTGCTGACCGCCCGCCAGACCATGGCGACCGGCACCGCGGAGGCGGTGGAGTGGGCGGCGCAGGCGGGCTGGCCCGTGGTGGCGAAGCCGATGGCCAGCGCCTCCACCGACCATGTCTATTTCTGCGACACCCCGGCGCAACTGCGCGCCGCCGTGGAGGCCATCCTGGGCAGCCGCGACTTCTGCGGCTCGGCCAACGAGCGGGTGCTGGTGCAGACCTATCTCGACGGGCTCGAATACGTCGTCAACACGGTCAGCCGCGGCGGGCGCCACTATGTCTGCGACGTGCTGCTGTCGGCCAAGCGGGCGCTGAACGGGTCGCCCTTCGTCTACGACTACTACCGGCTTCTGCCGCCGGAGGAGCCGGTGGCGCAGGCGCTGATGGCCTACATCCGCCGGGTCCTCGACGCGCTGGAGATCACCGACGGCGCCGGCCATGCCGAGGTGCGGATGACCGCCCGCGGTCCGGCGCTGGTGGAGATCGCGGCGCGCGCCATGGGGCCGGCCGGCTCGACCACCGCCATCGCGGCGGGCACCGGGCACGATCAGGTGGATCTGCTGGTCGACGCCTTCGACGGGGCGGCGGCGGTCGGGCCGCTGCTCGACGGCCATTACCGGTTCCAGGCCGACGCGATGGTCCTCTATCTGCCGGTGCTGGTGTCGGGCCGGGTGGCGGCGCTGCCGGACCTTTCCATCCTCGACGGGATGGCGAGCGTGCGCGGCTACGGCCTCGTGCCGCGGGTTGGTGACGATGTGGTGCCGACCCTCGACCTGACGCAGGTGCTGGCGAAGATCTATCTTGCCCATCCGGACCGCGCCGTGTTCGAGCGTGACTGCGCCGCCATCCGTTCGCTGGAGGATCGCCTCCAGCCGACCGTCGCGTAGCGTCGGAGCGGACGGGCGGCGATGGCGCATGTCCCCTATGAGCAGCGCTGGGCCGCGGCCCGCAAGCGCTTCGAGGCCGCGACCGCGAAACACCGGCCGAAGGACGCCAAGGCGGTCGCCGCCGCGCTGAACGGCGACGCCGCGCTGGTCAAGGCGCTGAAGTCCGGCGACGCCGTCCACCGCGCCGGCGCCGCCGGTGACGAGGCCGCGAAGGATCTCGTCGCTGCCGGGAAGGACGCCGTGAAAGCGCGCAAGGCCTATCTGGCCGCGCTGGCGAAGGCGCTGGACGAGGATGCGGCCAGCCGCGGCGACAAGGCCGCGGCGGCGGCCTGCGAACGGGCGATGAAGGCGCTCGCCAAGGACCTCGCCGAGCTGGAGGCGGACATCGGCGCGGACGCCGACCGCTTCAAGGCGCAGGCCGCCCAGGCCGAGAAGGACGCCGCCGCGTCGGAGCGGGCGCAGAAGCGGTGGGAGGCGAACATCAACGGCGCGCTGGCCCGCGCCGCCGCCGGGGTCGCCAAGGTGCGGGCCAAGCCGACGCCGGACACCTACAACGAGCTGTTCCCGGCGCTGGCCCGCGATCTCGCCACCCAGCTCGCCGCGGCGAAGGCGCTGGACGGGCTGCGCGCCGATCCGGACTTCTACCGCCGGAAGCTGGCCCCGTGGGCCGGGCAGGGCGGCGACGGGCCGCCGATGCGCGTGCCGCCCGACTACACCGCCCGCCAGATCACCGACCTGATCAAGGAGTTCGCCACCGTCTGCAAGGGCGTGGTGCAGCTGGTGGGCGGCCGCTGAGGCGAGGCGGGGAGCGAAGCCGCCGTTTTGGACCCATTCGGTTCCGGTAGCGGTGGGAGAGGAGCAATCGCCGATTCCGAGGGGCGCGCCCGCCTCCTACCATGCAGGCCGACAGGGTGAATGTTTGGTTAAGCGGAGGAGCTGAGACATGGGTGGTCCCCTGAAGCGCATCGACATCCCGGACATCCTGACCCAGAAGGACTGGGACAAGAAGAAGGGCGCCATCGCCAAGATCGCCGGCAAGACCGGCGTCGGCGACGCGATGAAGGCGGTCGACAAGGCGCACGGCGCCATCGACTGGAAGAAGCTGAGCGTGTCGATGAACTCTCCCAGCAACGCGACGCTGGACGATCTCGACTCGCTTCTGGAGGAGGCGCGGGCGGAGTACAAGCGCTCGGTCGAACCGCTGCGCACCCAGCTCCAGAAGCTCCGCGACCTGGCCGAGGCGACGGCCAAAAAGTTCAAGTCGAACAAGCTGATTCCGAAGGATTCCACCGCTCACGCGGAGAAGGTCGCCAAGGCCGCCGACCAGCTCTTCGTCGCCTTCAACCAGTCATCGCTCGGCGACAAGATCGTCGATGACTACGAGGGCATGAAGGACGCCATCGAGAAGGCCGACAAGGTACGGGCCAAGGGGCGGGAGATTCTGGAAAAGTACATGCTGTCCCTGGCGAAGAAGCTGAAGACGGCGAAGACGGTGAGCGACTACCAGGACCTGTGGAAGGAGGACATCCGCGGCGTCGGCACCCAGCTGCCGAAGATGCCGGAGCTGAAGGCCTTCCTGAAGGACTGGCGCAACATCTCCTCCCAGGATGGCCTCCCGGAGACCGACGACGATGTGAAGGGCCGTTGCAAGGAGGTGATGGCCGTGCTCGCCCGCATGGACAAGCAGATGAAGGCCATGGCCTGACCGCGTTCAGCGCCGCGGCCTCGCGGGCCATCGGCTGAAAGGGTTGAGAGCGTCCGGAAGTTCGCCTGTGTTCAGGCGGTTCCGGACGCTCTGCCTATTAGCGAACTCTGTTGAAATCGCCACGTTCGGTGGTCAGCGCCAAGTATGGGCCGTATCCTCGATTGAAAGGTTAAAACCACATTTTCTATAGGATTTACGATTGATGAAGCGTGTTGTGAATTTCTGAGTCGTTGTTGCGTCGATGCCCGATTATACTTCGCAGCGTGGCCGGTTTCGGTTTCATGGGGTTTTGGCTTTAAATGCCTGGGTGCATCGGTATTTCCGCAACGATCGTTTTGCGATACCTCTCATGATGGGATTGGCTGGGGGCCATTCGACCAGCGGGTCGGGCCGAGGCCTGTGCCATGCGCCTGTCGAAGGAACTGTGCCCCGGTGCCTCTGCCGCCTGCCGTCATGCTGCCGTCCGTAACCGCCATTCTTGCTTCTGCCGCCCGACGGCTGGGCGCGGTTCTGCTTCTCGCTCTTCTTTGCACCGCTCCGGGCACCGTTTCAGCCCTGGCCACCGTCCTGCCGCAGGCGGAGCGCGGCGTGCTCGACCTGCGCGGCTGGTACGCCGACCTCGACGGGCCGGTGTCGCTGGACGGCGACTGGTTGGTGTCCTGGGATCGTCTGGCCGGCGAGGAAACCCTGAATCCCTTGCCGGAGCCGGACGGGCGAATCTGGACGCCGTTTACCCTGCCGGCGATCTGGAACGGCGCCGAGCGCCCGGACGGGCAGGAGATGGGCGGGTTCGGCGCCGCCACCTTCCGCCTGAAGATTTTGCTGCCGCCGGGCATGCCGCCGCTGACGCTGAAGATGCCGCCGGTCAATTCGGCCATGCGGGTGTGGGTGGACGGCCGCTCGGTCGCCGCGGCGGGGGTTCCGGCCCTGGCCGCCGCGCAGGAGCAGTCCTCCTCCGTCTCCCGCTTCGTCACGCTGCACGGTGGCCAGCGGGTGATCGAACTGGCGGTGGAGGTCTCCAACCACTTCCATTTCGAGGGCGGGATCGGGCGCACGATCTATCTCGACGCCAACGGCGGGCTGTCGCGGCTGTGGCAGCGGCAGCTGATGACCAACGCCGGGGCACTGATGTCGCTGTCCCTGATGGCGCTGTTCATCGGCGCCTTCCTGCGCCGCCGCCTGTCGGCAGCCCCGCTGTTCCTGGTGATGCTGCTGGCGGCCTGCGCCATGCGGCTGATCTGCACCAGCGAACTGCTGCGCGTCTTCTTCCCCGGCGTGTCGGAGGTGTGGGCCTACCGGCTGGAATATCTGCCGATCTACATGTTCTACCCGATCTACTTCCACCTGCTGCGCGAGCTGTTTCCCGGATGCCTGCACCGCGGGGTCGGGCGCGTCATGATGGCGGTCGCGGTGCCCGGCATGTTCCTGGTTCTGGTGACCGAACCGGCGCAGTTCACGCAGTTTCGCGATGTGGCGAGCCTGCTGCTGGTGCTGTCGGCCCTGTATTTCGCGTGGCGCCTCACGGTGGCCGCCCTGCGCCGCCGTCCCGGCGCGCTTCTTCTGGGGGCGGGGGCGCTGGCCTTCCTGGGGTCGGTGGTGCACGACGCGCTGATGTACGCGCATTTCTTCGAGAGCGTCGATCTCGTGCCCTACGGCGCGCTGCTGTTCCTGTTCAGCCACGCGCTGGTGCTGGGCCGGCGGGTGGAGACGGCCTTCCTCAACGAGCGCCGGCTGTCGCAGGAGCTGGCCGCGCTCAACGAGGGGCTGGAGCGTCAGATCGCCGAGCGCACCCGCGCCCTGTCGGACAAGTCCGCGACCCTGGAACGCTTCCTCGCCAACCTCAGCCACGAGGTGCGGACGCCGCTGAACGCCGTTCTGGGCATGGTGCGGGTGATCCGCCGCGAAGGCCCGACCGGCCAGCTCGACGAGCGGCTGCGCGTCGCCGACGAGGCGGGGCGGCACCTCGTCTCCATGCTCGACACCATCCTCGACCTGTCGCGGCTGGAGGCGGGCCGGATGGAGTTGCACCCCCAGCCCACCGACGTGGTCGCCCTGGTCGAGGACGCGGTGGCGCTGATGCGCGCGGGCGCCGAGGAGAAGGGCCTCGACCTCTCCCTGACGGTCAGCGGGCTGGGGGCGGCGCGTTTTTGGATCGATCCATTGCGCCTGCGCCAGATCGTCCTGAATCTGCTGAGCAACGCCGTGAAATTCACCGAACGCGGCGGGGTCGAGGTGACCCTGAGCGCGAAGCCGGCGTCGGCGGATGCGACGAGCGGGACGGTCGTTCTGTGCCTGACCGTGGCGGACAGCGGCCCCGGCGTGCCGCGGGCGGCGCAGGCGATCATCTTCGAACCCTTCCATCGTCTGGAGGGGACCCGGTTCGAGGGCAACCGCCGCGACGGTGCCGGGCTGGGCCTCGCCATCGTGAACGGGCTCGTCCGCCTGATGGGGGGCGACGTCTGCCTGGAGGGCCGGGCCTGCGGCGGCTCCCTCTTCACCGTCTCGCTGCCGACCCGCCCGCTTCCGGTCGCCGATCCGTCGCCGGGCCGGGCCGCGCCCATGCCGGCGCCGGGGAGTCTGGACATCCTGGTGGTCGAGGACGCGCCGGAGAACCAGGCGATCCTGCGCGAGTATCTGGCGCCCGGCGGCCACCGCGCCGTCTATGTGGACAGCGGCGAGGAGGCCCTGGCCGTGCTGGCCGGCCGCGCCATGGACGTTGTGCTGCTCGACATGCGGCTGCCGGGAATCGACGGGGTGGAGGTGACGCGGCGCATCCGCGCGTTGCCGGACGCCGAGCGGGCGCTGGTGCCGGTGATCGCGGTGACGGCCAACAGCTCTCCGGAGGATCGGGCGGACTATCTGGACGCCGGCGTGGACGAGGTGGTGGCGAAGCCGGTGGACCCCGATGCGCTTCAGGACGCGCTCGCCCGCCACGCGCCGTCCGGCTCCTGCGCGCCCGCTCCGTCCGCCGCGCTCCAGGGTGGGCTGCTTTCCGGGGCACCCGTCTCCGGCGGGCTGTCGAGCGCCGACCGTGCCCGGCTGATGGAGCGCTTCGCCCAGGCCTGCCGGGACGTGCTGGCGGTGCTCGATGACGCGGACTCGCCGCCCCGGCGTGTCGTCGACGCGGCCCACCGCATGAAGGGCAGCGGCGGCACCTATGGCTTTCCGGAGGTGAGCGCCGCGGCGCGGGCGCTGGAGCGGACGGCGCAAGCCGTCGAAAGCGGAGGCGGGGGGGCCGCTTCCATGCACGGGGACGCGGCGGCGCTTCGGGATCGGCTTCATGCCGCCCTGCGCGCCATCGAAAAGGGGGAGGCGGGGCTGACATGACGGCGACAAGGATGGTTGCGACAGCGGTTGTTGCGACGGGGTTTGACGGGATAGGACCGGCAGCGGCAGCGGCAGCGGCAGCGGCAGCGGCAGCGGCAGCGGCAGCGGCAGCGGCAGCGGCAGGCAGGGCGGCATGAGCGTCGGATCGGAACTGATCGGGCGGACCGTGCTGGTGGTCGAGGATTCTCCCGAAACGCAGGATCTGATCGCCACCTATCTGGAAAGCCAGGGGTTGCGGGTGTTGCGGGCGGCGAACGGCGCCGAGATGACCGAGCGCGTCGCGCGGGACCGGCCGGACCTCGTGCTGCTGGACATCAACCTGCCGGATTGCGACGGGCTGGCCCTGGCCGAGCGGCTGCGGCTGGGGGAAACCGTTCCGCTGATCTTCGTGACCGGGCGCGACAGCCCGACCGACCGCATCGCCGGCCTGTCCCATGGCGGCGATTACGTGACCAAGCCGGTCGATCTGCTGGAATTGCTGATCCGCATCCGCAACCTGCTGCGCCGCTCCGGGGCGTCTGCCGTTCCGGCCGCATCCGGGGAGGGGGCGGCGGGGCCGTCGCCCGACGCGCCGCTGGCCTTCCGGGGATGGCGCCTGGATCTGGTGCGCCGGGCGCTGTTCCGTCCCGACGGTTCCTACCTCGCCCTGACCACCGGCGAGTTCAACATCCTGGCGGCGCTGGCGGCCATGCGGCCCAACCCGGTCAGCCGTGAGTATCTGCTGGACGTCATCAGCAACCGCGACCCGCGCTCCATCAGCGAGCATACGGTGGACACGCTCATCACCCGCCTGCGCCGCAAGATGCGGCTGGACGACGGCGCCGCCTCGCCGATCGTTACCGTTCGCGGGGTTGGTTATGCATTGGAATCCGACGAATCTTGACGATAATGATTAATATGCAATAATAAACCGCATGTTACTCCGATCGAAAAGTATCAACGGCCGTTGATACGCGTTCGAACGGGGTAATGCTATACATCACCCAACGAATGATTGACGGTTCCAAGCGGGGTAACTGGAAGTGGCGGAGCGTTCCGCCGCATCGGGTCGCCGCGCCGGGCCTGACACCGCCGCCGGCCAACCGGCGCGCGATCTGATGCGGGTGAGAGCGGCATGCAACGGTCCCTGGTTTCGCGTTCGGCGGAGCGTCTCGCGCTGACGGGTCACATGGCCGCCGGTCAAACGGCAGCCGGCCAAACGGCGGCGGGTTGCTCGGCACCGGCGTACTCGGCGGCGCCTTCCATTCTGATCATCGGCAACGACAGCGCGGCCATCGCGGGCATTCGCGACTGCGCGCTGCGGCTCGGCCACCGGGTGCAGGACACGCGCGACGTGATCTCGGCGCTCGGCCTGCTCGACGTCGACCGCAGCGTCGGCGTCGTCTTCGTGGATGGCGGGTCGCCCTGGTTCGACGGGCTGGCGCTGATGGAGCGGCTGCACCGCACCCACCGCGGCCTCGCCTGCATCCTCTTCGCCCGCAACCCCGAGGCGGACGACGTGGTGCGCGCCCTGCGGCTCGAGGCCGCCGACGTGGTGACCGACCCGGAGGACGAAGCGCAGATCGAACGCGCGCTGGCCCGCGTCCTCGATGGCGGGGAGGGGATCGCGTCTTCGGCTCCGGATCTTTCGCCGGTGGCCATGGACAGCCGCGACGACGCGCTGGAGCAGGCCTACCGCCACGGTCTGGCGCTGGTCGAGACGGTGCGCGCCCTGCGTGGAGAGGCCGCGGCGGCCCGCGTGATGCCCTTCGTCGCCGTCCAACGCCAAGCCGTCGCAGCGATGGGGCCGGCCGTGGCCGTGGCGGCGTCCGCCGGGGTGCCGTCGCTGTGCGACGACGCGACCGAAACGGGTGTGCCGGACAGCCTGGGCATCCTGACGGCGATCCGGCGCAAGCGCGCCGCTCGCGAGAAGTTCTTCCCCAAGGGCCTGTTCGAGGACCCCTGCTGGGACATGCTGCTGGACCTGATGATCAATCATCTCCAGGGGCGGCGGATTTCCGTGTCGTCGCTGTGCATCGCCTCCGGCGTTGCCCAGACGACGGCGTTGCGCCGCATCACCGACCTGCACGACCGCGGGCTGGTCCGGCGCATCGCCGACGACAAGGACGGCCGCCGCGTCTTCATCGAACTGACCGAAGAGGGCGTGGCCGCCATGGAGCGTTACGTGGAGACGGTCGGCCCGCTGGGCTGATCGCCTTGCGCTTCCGCCTCCGCTTGGCGGGAGCAGTCCGGCCAGGGGCAGGCGCAGGAGGGAAAGCGGCACTCGTCGCCGTTCACGTCGCTGGCCTGCACGGCGATCTTGTAGCGCAGACCGTGCGCCGAGGGCGCGTCGATCAGGCCGCAGGCCTCGTAGACCTCGACATTGACGCGGGCCGATTGCAGGGCAACCCGCGCGATCTGTTTGGGATCCTTCATCATCGGCGTCTCGGCCTCGCTTCCGCTGCGTCGTCGGTCCTTTCAACGCATGGTCCGCGCCGTTGTGCCAGGGCGTATCGGAAGGACTTCCTTTGGCACGCCCACGGCCCCCTTACGGTTCGCGCCACATCGACCGATAGGCCTCCTCCAGCGACCGGGCGAAGGCCGGCGCGTCGCACAGCGGCGAGCGGCGCACGCGCTCCCGCAACCCGGCGCGCAAGGTGGCCAGGGAGTCCAGGTCGCCGATCAGGGCGGCGGTCTTGGCGACGTAGTCCGCCGGGCCATCCGCCACCAACCGGTCGGCGAGGCCGAGCGTTTCCAGGAAGCTGACCCCGATCCGCCCCGCCCAGCGGTCGCCGCGCAGGGTCACCACCGGCACGCCCATCCACAGGCTTTCGGCCGTCGTCGTGCCGCCGCCGAAGGGGGTGGGGGACAGCGCGAGGTCGATGCCGTTGTGGCTGCGGAAATAATCGGCCCGTGGCGTCTTGCCCTCCATGCGCAGGCGGTTCGGCGCGATGCCGTGGGCGGCGAACTGGTCGCGCAACGCCTGCCGCACGCTGTAATCGCCGAACTCCCGCGACTTCAGCAGCAGGCGGGCCTGCGGCAGCGCGGTCAGGACCTGCGCCCACAGCGCGACGGTCGGCCGGGTGATCTTGGCCCGGTTGTGGAAGGCGCCGAGCGTGACCGGCCCGCCGCCGAGCGCCGGGAGCGGCCCGACCGGCACATCCTCCGCCGGCGGGGTGAAGCACAGATAGCTGTCGGGCAGGCGCCAGACCTTCTCGGTGAAGAAGCGCTCCTCGCCCGGCGGCAGGACATGGCGGTCGGCGATGATCCAGTCCATGGCCGGCAGGCCGGTCGTCCCGAAATAGCCGAGCCAGCTTGCCTGGACGGGCGCGGGCCGCCGGGCGAACAGTGTGAGGCGGTTGTTCCCCGTATGGCCGGAGAGATCGACGAGGATGTCGATGCCGTCCCGCCGGATCAGGTCGGCCACCGCCGCGTCGTCCAGGCCGACGATCGGGCGCCATCCGTCGGCGGCGGCGCGAAGGCTCTCCGTCACGTCGTCGGTGCGGCCGTTGTTGGCGTAGCCGAAGGCGGTGACCGCCTTGCGGTCGTGCGCCCGCAGGACGCTTTCCAGGA
Source organism: Azospirillum brasilense (assembly GCF_007827815.1). GTDB lineage: Bacteria > Pseudomonadota > Alphaproteobacteria > Azospirillales > Azospirillaceae > Azospirillum > Azospirillum brasilense_C. The sequence goes on along the minus strand of NZ_VITH01000001.1, from coordinate 436,851 downwards.
AATAGCCGACCGGATGGCTGTTGAAGTCGCTGGAGACGTAGCCGATGCGCAGCGGGCGGGGGCTGTCGTCGCGCGCCGCCGGAGTGGTCGCCGCGACGCCGCCGCCGTTTCGTTCGGCCCAGCCGCGGGCGGCGGCGAGGAAGTCGGCGTTTCCGCACTCCGGCAGGTAATGCTGGGCCATCAGCACGTTGCTGTGCGCCATCGGGAAATCCGGACGGTGCGTCAACGCCGAGCGGTAGGCCGCCATGGCCTGCTCCAGATGCCCCTGTCCTTTCAAGACGTTGCCGAGGTTGGACCAGGACAGGGCGAAATCGGGCCGGAAGGTCAGGGCGACGCGGTGGGCCGCCGCCGCCTCGCCCAGCCGGTCCTGCAGGTCCAGCGCGTAGCCGAGGTTGCCGTGGGATTCGGCGTTGGCCGGCGCCGCCTGGATGGCGTCGGTGAAGGCGGCGACGGCGGCGTCGGTCTGCCCGACCTCCAGGAACAGGGAGCCGAGGTTGTTCAACGCCTCCACGAAACCGGGCTGGAGCGCGATGGCCTGACGGTAGGCGGCGACGGCTTCGTTGGGCCGGCGCTGCCGGCGGAACAGGTTGCCCAGCCGGAAATGGATGTCCGCCCGCTCCGGGCCGAGGCGCAGCGCCGCCATCAGGGTGACCAGCGCCTCGTCCGTGCGGCCGGCGTCGAGCAGGGCGGAGCCGAGATTCAGGTGGTATTCCAAGGCGTCCCGGATGGACAGGGCGGTGCGGATGCTGGCAATGCCCGCGTCGTGATCGCCCCGCTCGGACAGCAGAACGCCCAGTAGATGCCAAGCGTCGGGATTCCGCAGCTCGCGCTTCAGGATCTGGCGGTACGCCTGCTCCGCCTCGTCGCCGCGGCCATCGTTGTGCAGGGTCAGGGCATCGGTGAGGGAAGGCGAGGGGGTATGGCTGACCGTCATGGAGCGTCCATCATGGGATCGGGCATCGTGGGGAAGGGCGGTGCAACTCGGAGGAGAGTAGACCGCCGGACCGGACCTCGTCCATGAAGGAAGGGCGGGTTCTCAGCGGAACAGGCCGGGAACGATCCGGACCATGATTCCCGAGCGGGACGCCACCAGAATGGCGTCCGACCCGGCGCGGACCCAGTGATGGCCGCGCGGCGGACGGTGCAGGTGATAAGCGGCGGGCGTGTCGATGACGTGGCGCCGCGACGCGTAGGCGGCGGGCAGCCGGTCGCCGGGCCTCCAATGCCGGGCCGTGTGGTGGACTGGCGGCGGCGGGCGATGGGCTTCCGGGCGATGCGCATTGGGGCCGCGGTGGTCCCGTTCGATCCGCGGCGGTTCGCGATGATCCGGTCCCCAACCGGCGGCGGAGGCGTCCTGGGTGCCCAGGCCGACCAGCATGGTGGCGGCGGTCAAGGCGGTGGTCATGGCGGCGATCAGGGTGCGCGACATGGGGGTGTCCCTTTTCTCGTCAGGCCGGGATCGTGATCCCGATGCCCCGATGCTGCGCGCGCCCTGTTGCCGGCGTGTGTCCGGCGGTCCCCTGTTTGGTAACCGACTGTTACGGTAACGCTTGCCCGTCTTCAGCCCAGCTCGAAGGTCGTCACGCCGAACAGGCGCGCGGTGTCGATGGTTGGGGCGGGGCCCAGATACATGCGGGCGGTTTCGAACTGCGGGGTCAGGCCCAGCTCCTCCGCCAGCAGCACGGCGTCGCGGTTGACCTCCGGAACGTCGAGGAAAATCGGGCCGTCGCCCGCCGTGGCGGCGAGCGCAAGAGCGAGATCGCGCGCCGTGCCGCGGTCGGCGGCGTAGAGCGGGCCGATCTTGCTGCCGCTGTGGCAGGGGCGGATCACCCCGAAGCCGTGCAACTCGCCGCCCACCACGGCGGCCAGCGCGGTGGCGCCGGGCAGTGTGATCCAGTTGGACAGGAAGCCGGCGCGCGGCGCCGGGAACAGCGCGCGGTCCCAGTCCAGCAGCCGGTCGAAGGGCACCGTCCGCGCGTCCACCAGCGCCGCGGCGGAGGAGGTTCCGGCGGGCGGCGCGCCGCCGTAGCGGATGTTGCGGTGGGCCAGCGCGAAGCCGGACTTGCGGTAATTGTCCTGCTGCGCCACCACCCCGTCCAGCCCGACGGTGCAGCCCTCCAGATGCTTCAGCCCGGCCCGCCAGAGGTCCCAGCCGAGGCCGCGCCCGCGCATTTCGGGCCGCACGATGTAGAAGCCGAGGAAGCCGAAGTTGTCGGGATAGCGGACGACGGAGATGCAGGCCGCCGGCTCGCCGTCCAGCTCCCCGATCAGAAAGCCTTCGGGGTCCACGGCGTGGAAGGCCCCGGCGTCGTGTAGCCCGGGGTTCCAGCCCTCCGCCCGCGCCCAGTCGACGGCGAGATCCAGCTCGGCCCGGCTCATCACGCGTACGCGGTAGCCTTCCATGGCGTCCCTCCGGGTCACGGTTGCGGGGCGGGGGCGAAGCGCGCCATGTCCCCGGCGTAGGGTTTGGGCAGGGGGAAAGCGTAACCGCCGGTCTTGCCGGTGCGCAAGCCCAGCGCGGCCAGCCCCTCCACCAGCTTCACCGCGGCGGTGACGCCGTCCACCACCGGTACGCCCATTTCGGCGGTCAGGGCGCGCGCCAGATCGGCCATGCCGGCGCAGCCCAGAACGACGCTCTCCGCCCCGTCCTCCGCGATGGCGTGGCGGATGGTGTCGCGCACCCGCTCCACGGCGCCCGACGCCGGGTCCTCCAGCGCCAGCACCGGCACGCCGGCGGCGCGCACCCGGCAGCGCCCGGCCACGCCGTAGCGTTCGGCCAGATGCTCCAGCGCCGGGACGGAGCGCGGCATGGTGGTGACCACGCTGAACCGCCCGCCGAGCAGGGTGGCGGTCTTCATCGCCGCCTCGCAGATGCCGACCACCGGGACGGCGGACAGGCAGCGCGCGGCGTCCAGCCCGACGTCGTCGAAGCAGGCGATCACTACGCCGTCGATGCCGGGTGCCGCGCGCCCGTGGGCGGCGATCACCTCCAGCAGGCCGGGGACGGCGAGCGCCTCGTCGTAGTAGCCCTCGATGCTGGCCGGTCCCATGGCCGGGTTGGCGGCGACGATCTCCGTTCCCGGCGCCGCGACGGTGCGGGCGGCGTCCCCGGCCTTCGCGGTCATCGAGGCGGTGGTGTTCGGGTTGACGACCAGGATGCGCATGGCTGGTTCCTTTCCCGTCAACCGGCGGCGCCGGTCCGCCGCAGCCGGTGGCGGCGCAGGATCATCACCCCGGCGAGGAACAGGCCGATGACGGTGAAGGAGAACAGCGTCGTCAGCGTGCCCAGCGCGTAGAGCACCGGCGTCGTGACGTTGGTGGTCATGCCGTAGATCTCCAGCGGCAGGGTGTTGAAGGACCCCGCGGTCATCAGCGTGCGCGCGAACTCGTCGTAGGACAGGGTGAAGCCGAACAGCCCGACGCCGATCAGGCTGGGCAGCAGGATCGGCAGCACCACATGGCGCACCGTCTGCCAGGGCGTGGCGCCGAGGTCGCGCGCCGCCTCCTCGTAGGCCGGGTTGAAGCGGTTGAAGATGGCGAAGACGATCAGCAGGCCGAAGGGCAGCGTCCAGGTCAGATGCGCGCCGAGCGCCGAGCCGTACCAGGTCGGCTCGATGCCCAGGATGTTGAAGAGCAGGCCGATGCCCAGGCTGACCAGGATCGACGGCACGATCAGGCTCGCCACCGCCAGATAGAACAGCGCCCCGCTGCCCAGGAAGCGGCGGCGGAAGGCGAAGCCGGCGAGCAGCGAGAACAGCACCGTCAGCACCATCACCGTCAGCCCCAGCGCGATGGAGCGGCGGAAGGAGCCGCCGAAATCGCCGACCGCCTGTTGCTCGAACAGGTTCTTGAACCAGTGGATGGAGACGCCGTTCATCGGGAAGGTCAGCCCGCCCTCCGGCCCCTGGAAGGACAGGATGGTGATGGTGGCGATCGGCCCGTAGAGGAACAGGACGAACAGCCCGAAGAAGGCGGCGAGCAGGTAGAAGGACAGGCCGCGCCGGGTGCCGGTCATCGCTTACAGCTCCTTCCGGATGTCGACGATGCGCAGCATCGCCACGACCATGATGAGGACGACGGCCAGCAGAACGACCGCGTTCGCGGCGGCGGCGGGGTATTGGAGCAGCGAAATCTCGTTGGCGATCATCAGCCCGATGGAGGCGCTCTGCCCGCCGCTCATCAGGCGCACGGTGATGAAGTCGCCCATCACCAGCGTGACCACGAAGATCGAGCCGATGGCGATGCCCGGCTTGGCCAGCGGCAGGATGACGTTCCACACCACCTGCGCCGCGCTGGCGCCGCCGTCGCGCGCCGCCTCGACCAGGGCGCGGTCGATGCGCATCATCGAATTGAAGATCGGCACCACCATGAACAGCGCGTAGAGGTGCACGAAGGCCAGCACCACCGCGAAGTCCGAGAACAGGAGGAACTCCAGCGGCTGGTCGATCAGCCCGGCGGAGATCAGCCCGGAATTCAGCAGCCCGTTGCGCCCGAGGAAGGGAATCCACGAAATCATGCGGATGATGTTGGAGGTCCAGAAGGGGATCGTGCAGACTAGGAACAGCACCATCTGCCAGGTCGTGGACTGGACGTGGAAGGCCAGGAAATAGGCCACCGTGAAGCCAATCAGCAATGTGATGACCCAGGTCAGCGCCGCGAACTTCACCGTGTTCAGGTAGGTCTTCCAGGTGACCGGAGAGGTCAGCAGCTCCTCGTAGTTGGTCAGCACGAAATCCGGGTAGATGCGGATGCTGTCGTAGTCCCAGAAGCTGACCGCGACGATGGTCAGGATGGGGATCAGCAGGAAGACCAGCAGCGTCAGCGCAAGCGGCCCGGCCTGCAGATAAGGAGCGACCCGGCGCAGCACGGAACGGCGCACCTCGCCGCCCCGCGGAGCCGCGGACGCGCTGGACGCTTCGGATGGGACGGCGGAGACGGTCATGGCGCAGGGGTCCGTTGCCGTGGGGGGTGATAGAAGTTTGCGCTGCCCCCTCCCTTGCCCTCCCCCGCCTTCGGCGAGGGAGGGGATGAACCCCCTCTCCCGCGAAGCGGGGGAGGGAAGGGGCCCGCGGCAGCGCCGCGGGAAGGGAGGGGGCATCGCAAGTCCGGTTGTTACGCCGCGACGAACTCGTTCCACTTGCGGACCATGTAGCGGTCCTCGTCCATCACCGCGTTCCAGCAGGCGACCCGGCCCATCCGGTCCTGGAACGACCCGCCGTCGCGCACCGCGCCGGCCTTCTCCATCACCTTGCCCTCGGGGCTGAGGATGTCGGTCTTGGCCGGCTGGCCCTCCATCCAGAAGGCCCACTCGTCCGGCGACATGTGCTCCTTCGCGGTGTCGAGCACGGCGGAGTAATAGCCCTGGCGGTTCAGATAGGCGCCGACCCAGCCCGACAGGTACCAGTTGATGTACTCGTAGGCCGCCTCCAGCTCCAGCCCGCTCAGATGCTTGGCGATGCCGAGGCCGCCGCCCCAGGCGCGGTAGCCTTCCTTCAGCGGCTGGTAGACGCACTGGATGCCCTTGGCGCGCACGGCGGCCACGGCCGGCGACCACATGGACTGGATGATGACCTCGCCCGACGACATCAGGTTGACGCTCTCGTCGAAGGTCTTCCAGAAGGCGCGGAACTGGCCAGCCTTCTTGGCGTCGGTCATGATCTTGAGGGTCTTGTCGATCTCCTCCTTGGTCATGTTGCCCTTGTCGCCGTACTTCACCTCGCCCATGGCCTCGCAGACCATGGCGGCGTCCATGATGCCGATGGAGGGGATGTTCAGGATCGACGCCTTGCCCTTGAAGGCCGGGTCGAGCAGGTCCTTCCAGCTGCTGATCGGGCGGCCGACCAGATCGGGGCGGATGCCCAGCGTGTCGGCGTTGTAGATGGTCGGGATCAGCGTCATCCACTGGGTGGCCGACTTGGCGAACTTGATGCTGTCCTTGCCCTCCACGAAGCCGACGGTGTGCGGGGCGGTGCCCTGGGCGACGGCGCTCTCCGGCGTCAGCTTGCCGTTGACGAAGATCGGGACGATCTTGTCGAAGTTCTTGATCTTGGAAACGTCCATCGGCTGCATCACGCCGGCCGGGAAGACCTTCTTGCAGATCCAGTATTCGATGTCGGCGATGTCGTAGGACTTCGGCTGGGTCACCGCGCGCTGGGCCACCGCGTCGCTGTCGAGCGCGGTCATCTGCAGCGTGAAGCCGAGATCCTCCTTCACCTTGTCGGCGACGGCGTTCAGGTTCGACACGCCGGTGCCGAACTGGCGCAGCGTGACGTTCTTGATGTTCTGCGCCCAGATGGTGGGGAAGCCGGTGATCGCCCCCGACCCGATGGCGACACCCGCGGCGGCGGCGGTGCCCTTCAGCAGCGTGCGGCGGCTGACGCCCGTGGTGGTCCCGCCCGTGGTGGTTCCGGCGGAAAGGGGCGAGCCGGTGCGCGTCTCGGTCATGCTCTGTGCCTCCAGTATGGTCGGTTCTTTGAGGATTGGAACTGGGGATTGGATCGGGAAATCAGGCGACCAGGGGGTGGACGTCGCGCGCCTTCCAGGCCGCGGTCACGCGGTCGCCGATGGCAAGCGGGGCGTCGTAGAAACGGGATTCGTCCAGCACCACGGCGAAGTCCTCGGCACCCGGTACGTCGAGCGTCAGGTGGACCGACGCGCCGTGATACTCCAGCGCGCGGACGGTGCCTTCGAGTTGGTGGTCGGTGCCGTGATCGGCACTGGCCGGCTGGCCGAGCAGGATGCGGTCGGCCCGCACGGCCCGGCGGCCGGCGGCGTCCTCCACCACGTTGTGGCCGCCGATGAAGCGGGCAACGAAGGCGGTGCGCGGCTGGTTGAAGACCTCGCGCGGCGGGCCGGCCTGCTCGATACGGCCCTGGTTCATCACCACCACGAGGTCGGCCAGCGCCATCGCCTCAGTCTGGCTGTGGGTGACGTGGACGAAGGTGATGCCGAGTTCCGTGTGCAGACGCTTCAGCTCTTCCCGCATGCGGATGCGCAGGAAGGGATCGAGCGCCGACAGCGGCTCGTCGAGCAGGAGCACGCCCGGCCGGGTGATCAGCGCGCGGGCCAGAGCCACGCGCTGCTGCTGGCCGCCGGAGAGCTGGGCGGGCAGCCGGTCCGCGTACTGGGACATGTGGACGAGGTCCAGCATCTCCCGCGCGCGGCGGCGCCGCTCCTCCTTCGCGACCCCTTTCATCTTCAAGCTGAAGGCGACGTTGTCGGTGCAGTCCAAATGCGGGAACAGGGCGTAGCTCTGGAACATCATGGCGGTGCCGCGGCGGGCCGGCGGCTCCCCGTTCACCACCGTGTCGCCGATCAGCAGGTCGCCGTCGGAAATGTCCTCATGCCCGGCGATCATGCGCAGCGTGGAGGTCTTGCCGCAGCCGCTCGGGCCGAGCAGGCAGCAATAGGCCCCGGCGGCGATGCGCAGGTCGATGCCGTCCACCGCGACGGTGGAGCCGTAGAACTTGCGCAGCTTCACCAGTTCGACGGTTGATCCGGTGGCGGGCGATCCGGCTGCGGTCGATCTGGCGGTCATGGCCCTCTCCGATTTTGTGCACAATCCGCAGGTCCCGCTGCGGCTGTCGAATATGTCCGCAAGTTCCATGCCAGCGTGTGAATGGCAGATTTCCGTGGTTTTCCGGCGGCAGAAATCGGCGACTGGTCAGGATTTCAGCGCTGTGGCGCGAAATTGTGCATGGGTGAGCTGTGCCCGATGCATGGGCAGGGCGCGGCCGTTGCGTTTGTTCGCTGGTCCGGTTTGTGCACAATCCGCGGCAACGAATTGAACAGCGCCCGTGCCATCATGAAGACTGTCCTGAGCGCCCCCCGCCGCGCCGTTCGCGGGCGGGGGGAGGGGGCGGAGGCCCGCATCGTCCGCAGCATCGGCGAGGCCATCGCCGACCGCCGTCTGCCGCCCGGCACCAAGCTGGCGGAGGAGAGCCTGGCCGAGGTGTTCGGCGTCAGCCGGGAACGGGTGCGCAAAGTGCTGCTCCTGCTGGCGCAGCGGCGCGTGGTGACGCTGATCCCCAACCGCGGCGCCTTCGTCGCCAAACCCACCGCGCGGGAGGCGCGCGAGGTGTTCGAGGCCCGCCGCGTGATCGAGCGCGCCGTGGTGGAGGCGCTGGAGTGCAGCCCACGCCCCCTGCCGGACGAGATGGCGGCGAAGCTGCGCGCCCATCTGGCGCGGGAGGAGGAGGCCGACCGGGCCGGCGACCGCATGGCGCTGATCCGCCTGTCCGGACAGTTCCACCAGCTGCTCGCCGACTTCGCCGGAAACGCCACCCTGGCCGGAATCCTGGCCGACCTGATCGACCGCTCCAGCCTCGCCATCGCGGCGTTCGAGCGGCGGTCCTCGCACTCCTGCTCCGCCACCGAGCACCGGCGCTTCGTCGAGGCGCTGGAGTCCGGCCGGCCCGGCGCGGCGATGCGGCTGATGATGGAGCATCTCGACGAGGTGGAGCGGCAGCTCGACCTCGACGCGCGGTCGGACGGCGCGGTCGATCTGAAATCCGTTTTCGCGGATCGGCCGGAGGGCGCGACGTAAGAGCCTGTCCGAACGGCCGGAGGATAGCCCGGCCCTATCGACCGCATAGGGACAAAGGGCTGCTTCCGATGGGTTCGGCTCGCTATTATGCTGCCCGCCGCGACATCGAGGTGACCGACATCATGCAGCCCATTTCCAAGCCCGCCGACCATCCGCCGGTTCCCGCGCGCCGCGTCGGTGTGCTTCTGATGAATCTCGGAACGCCGGAGGCGACCGACTACTGGTCGATGCGCCGCTATCTGAAGGAGTTCCTGTCGGACCCCCGCGTGATCGAGGTGCCGAAGGCGGTGTGGTGGCCGGTGCTGAACGGCATCATCCTGACCGTGCGTCCGGGCAAGAGCGGCCATGCCTACAAAAGCATCTGGAACGAGGAGCGCAACGAAAGCCCGCTGAAGACCGTCACCCGCGCCCAGGCGGAGGGCGTCGCGGCGGCGTTGGCGGCGCGGCACGGCGACTCGGTCGTCGTGGATTGGGCCATGCGCTACGGCCAGCCGGCGGTGGGTCCGGCGATCCAGCGGTTGAAGGACCAGGGCTGCGATCGCATCCTGCTGTTCCCGCTCTACCCGCAATATTCGGCGACGACGACGGCCACGGCCAACGATCAGGCTTTCCGCCAGCTGATGACCATGCGCTGGCAGCCGGCGGTGCGCACCGTCCCCGCCTACCACGACGAGCCGGGCTACATCGAGGCGCTGGCCCGCTCGGTGGTGCGGCACATCGCGGCGCTGGACCACACGCCGGACGTCCTGCTGGCGAGCTTCCACGGCCTGCCGAAGGTCTATCTCGACCGCGGCGATCCCTACCACTGCTTCTGCGTGAAGACCGCGCGCCTGCTGGCCGAGCGGCTGGGTTGGGAGCCGGGGCGCGTGCAGTACAGCTTCCAGTCGCGCTTCGGCAAGGCCGAGTGGCTGAAGCCCTACACCGACAAGACGGTCGAGGAACTGGCCCGCGCCGGCAAGACCAAGATCGCGGTGATCGCGCCGGGCTTCTCCGCCGATTGCGTGGAGACGCTGGAGGAGATCCAGTTCCAGGTGAAGGACGCCTTCATGGCGGCGGGCGGCGAGCGCTTCACCTACATTCCTTGCCTGAACGACCATCCCGACCATGTCATCTTCCTGGCCGACCTCGTCGAGCGCGAACTGGGCGGCTGGGTGGACGGCGCCCGGACGCGTGCGGCCCGCGACGCGGAAGACCACGTCACGGCGTAACCCTCTTCCGGCCACGGGACCGGCCGGACCGCACAGGCGGAAAGGGTGGGTTGCCGCGGCGGCCCGGGTTCCCCATGCTGGCGGGCGGACAAATTGGACGATGGTTGGGAGGATGCGGGGGATGCGGCGTGTGGTTCGGGCGGTGGCCGCCCTGGCGCTGGGAGCGCTGTTGACGGCGGGGAGCGCCGCGGCGGCGGACAAGGTCCGTGTCGGATCGAAGCTGGACGCCGAAAGCGGCCTGCTCGGCACGATGATCCTCCAGGTGCTGGAGGCCAACGGCATCCCGGTGGAGAACAAGATCCAGCTCGGTCCCACCCGGATCGTGCGCAGCGCCCTGCTGGCCGGGGAGATCGACGTCTATCCGGAATACACCGGCAACGGCGCCTTCTTCTTCAACATCGACAGCGATCCGGCCTGGAAGAACGCTGCCGCCGGCTATGAGACGGTGAAGCAGCTCGACCGCGACAAGAACAACATCGTCTGGCTGACCCCGGCCCCGGCGAACAACACCTGGGCCATCGCGCTGCGTCGCGACGTGGCGGCGCCCAACAATCTTGCCACCATGGAGGATTTCTCCCGCTGGGTCGGTGGCGGCGGCACGGCGAAGCTCGCCGCCTCGGCGGAGTTCGTGGAAAGCCCGGCGGCGCTGCCCTCCTTTCAGAAATCCTACGGCTTCACGCTGAAGCCCGACCAGATCCTGGTGCTGGCCGGTGGTGACACCGCGGCGACCATCCGCGCGGCGGCGGAGGGCACATCCGGGGTCAACACCGCCATGGTCTACGGCACGGATGGCGCCATCGCCGCGCTGGACCTCGTGGTCATGAAGGACACCAAGAGCGCGCAGATGGTCTATGCCCCGGCCCCGACCATCCGCGACGGCGTGCTGGACGCCCATCCGAAGATCCGCGACCTGCTGGACCCGGTCTTCAAGTCGCTGGACACCGAGACCCTGCGCGGGCTGAACGCCAAGATTTCGGTGGAGGGGCAGGACCCGCGGGCGGTCTCCACGACGTATTTGAAGTCGAAAGGCTTCCTGAACTGACGGCCTGAACCGACGGGATGACCCGCCTCCGTCCGATCCACAACCGCGTCGCCCTGCTGCTCGCCGCCATGACCGTGGCGGCGGCGCTGGCTCTGCCGTTCCTTGGTTTCGCGCCCAACCGGCTGCTGTCGGGAAAGGCCATCGCGTTGGGTGCGGTGCCGGGCGCCGGGTGGAGCGGGGCGGCGCTGCTGCCGGTCGCCCTGCTGCTGGCCGTGCCGTTCCTGCGCCCGGGCCGGGCCGTGAATGCCCTGTATGTTGGAGCGGGAGTGCTGGCGGCGGCGGGGCTGGTCTGGCTGGCTGGGCAGCACGCCGCCTTGCTCGCTGCGGTGGCCAGCCCGGCGGCGCGGACCTCGTTCGGGGCGGGCTTCTGGGTGATGGAGGCGGCGGCTCTGCTCGCTGTTTTGGACGGGGTGCGGCGGCTGGGGCTGGGTCCCGCCGGGCGGGTCGCCGTGGGCGTCCTGGCGGCGGCGCTGATCGGCGGGCAGTTCGCCGCCGGGCATCTCGACCAGCTCTCGATCATGAGGGAATACGCCAACCAGCGGGACGTCTTCGCCGGGGCCGTGCTGCGCCACGCCGCCTTGGTCGCGGCGGCCCTGCCGCCGACCTTGCTGATCGGCGTGCCGCTGGGCATCGCGGCGCAGCGCTCCGCCGCCGTGGGGCGGCTGGTCTTTCCGGTGCTGAACGTGGTGCAGACGATCCCGTCCATCGCCCTGTTCGGGCTGCTGCTGGCCCCGCTGTCGGCGCTGGCCGCCGCCTTTCCGGGGCTGGGCATCGGCGGGGTGGGGCCTGTGCCGGCGGTGATCGCGCTGACGCTCTATTCTCTGCTGCCCATCGCGCGCAACACCGCCGCCGGGCTGGCCGGCGTGCCGGAGCCGGTGCGGGAGGCGGCGCGCGGCATCGGCATGACGCCGCGCCAGATCTTCTGGCGGGTCGAGGCGCCGCTGGCCCTGCCGGTGTTCCTGGCCGGGCTGCGCATCACGCTCGTCCAGGCGGTCGGGCTGGCCGCCGTGGCGGCGCTGATCGGCGCCGGCGGATTGGGAGCCATCATGTTCCAGGGGCTGTTCGCCAACGCGCTGGACCTCGTGCTGCTGGGGGCGGTGCCGGTGATCCTGCTGGCCGTAGCCGCCGACGCGGCGCTGAAGCTGGCCTCGGCGCTGGCGCTGTCGCGACTGGGGAGGACGGCGGCGTGATCTCCTTCGAGGGGGTGACCAAGCGGTTCGGCGCCTGGACCGCCGTCGATAACCTGTCGCTGACCGTGGCGGCCGGGGAGTTCCGCGTGCTGATCGGGCCATCCGGCTCCGGCAAATCCACGGTTCTGCGGATGATGAACCGGCTGATCGCGCCGGACGCCGGGACGATCCGGGTGGAGGGCGAGGACATCGCCCGCCTGAAGCCGGAGACGCTGCGCCGCCGCATGGGCTACGTGATCCAGAGCGTCGGGCTTTTTCCGCATTGGACGGTGGAGCGCAACATCGCCGCCGTGCCGGACCTGCTCGGCTGGCCCAGGGCGCGGGTGCGCGACCGGGTGACGGAGCTGCTGACCCTGCTGAATCTCGACCCGGAACGCTACCGCGGCGCCTACCCGCACGAACTGTCCGGCGGGCAGCAGCAGCGCGTCGGCGTCGCCCGCGCGCTGGCGGCGGAGCCGCACATCCTGCTGATGGACGAGCCGTTCAGCGCGCTCGACCCGATCACCCGCGGCGCCCTGCAGGCGGAGATGGCGGCGATCCACACGGCGACCGGGACCACCATCGTCTTCGTCACCCACGATATGGACGAGGCGCTGGCCCTGGCCAGCCGGATCGCCATCCTGGACCGCGGGCGGCTGGTGCAGAGCGGCACGCCGCTCGACATCCTGACCGATCCCGCCGACGACCGGGTGCGCGATCTGGTGGGGCGCGAGGAGTGGGGGCTGAAGCGGCTGGCCGTGGAAACGGTGGCGGAGCGGACGCGCCCCGGCGAAACGGCGCCGGGCGATCCCCTGGCGGCGGGGGCGTCGTTGCGTCAGGCGCTGGCGGCGATGGTGGCGCGCGGCACCGACCGGCTTCCCGTGGCGGACGGGCAGGGGCGCCCGATGGGCGCGCTGCACCTCGCGGACCTGCTGCGCGGGCCGGACCGGTCGTGAGACGCCTGCGGAGCCTGCTGACCGACCGGCTGGCGCTGGGGCTGCTCGTCCTGGCGGCGCTGGTGCTGGGGATGCCGGCGCTGAAGCCGCTGTTCGCCGCCGCCTTCCCGGCGCTCGACCGGCCGCTGTACGAGGCGGACGGCTTCCTGGCCCTGACGCTGGACCATCTGGCGCTGGCCGGCGGGGCGAGCCTGATCGCGGTGCTGTTGGGCGGGGCGGCGGGCATCGCGGTGACCCGGCCCTTCGGCCGGGAGTTCCGCGGCATCCTCGACGCGGTGGCGGCGATGGGCCAGACCTTCCCGCCGGTGGCGGTGCTGGCCGTCTCCGTCCCCGTCCTCGGTTTTGGCCCGGCGCCCGCGCTGATCGCGCTGACGCTCTACGGGCTGCTGCCCATCGTGGAGAACACCGTGGCCGGCCTGGAGTCGGTGCCGGAGCCGGTGCGCGAAGCGGCGCGCGGCATGGGCATGGGGCCGGGCGCGCTGCTGTGGCGGGTGGAACTGCCGCTGGCCGCCCCGGTGATCCTGGCCGGGGTGCGGACGGCGGCGGTCGTCAACCTCGGCACGGCGGCCATCGCCTCCACGGTCGGGGCGAAGACGCTCGGCCTGCCGATCATCGTCGGGCTGAACGGCTCCAACCCCGCCTACGTCATCCAGGGCGCCGTGATCGTCGCCGCCCTGGCGGTGGTGCTGGACGCCGGATTCGACCGGCTGGCGGCGCGCCTGACCCGCTGGCGGCCCAATGCTGTTTGAGGGTCACTTGTAACCGAGCTTGCGCAGGGCGGGTTCGCCGAGTTCCTGGGCGCGCTTCAGGGTGTCCCGGCTGACGACCAGCTCGACATGCTCCCGAATGTCCTTCAGGGCCGCCACATAGGTGCCCGTGCCGATCCCGTTGGAGAAATCGTTGCGTTGCTGGGCCGTGATGTTCAGGCTCTTCGCTCCGTTCGGGTCGATGAACAGGTTGTAGAGCTTCAGCGCCCCCCGCTGGTCGATGCCCTTGCGCGTGATCGACAGGAATTCGATGTTCTCGCCGTTGTGTTCCTTCTCGGCGCAGGCGTGCAGCAGCAGCGTCAGCTTGCTGCTCTTCAGGATGTCCGCGAGGCTCTTGCCCTGGAAGGGGTTCACGAACTGGCCGCCATTGTTTTGCTGCGCCGCCTTTTCGGCCGCCTTGCGCTGCTTTTCATGGGCCGCCTCGTCCTTGGCCAGACGGGCTTTGATGTCCTTGCGGTCCTTGTCAATGGCATCCTCAAGGACCTTCACCAGCTTGGCTGTGACGCCCGGCACCGCCTTGGTGGCGGCAAGGGCCTTCTTCGCCACCGCGTCCTTCGGATTCGCCTTCGCCAGGGCGCCGAGATCCTTGGAGGCCGCGGCGGCCAGCGTGTTGAGCATCTTCATCTTGCGGAACACGCGGGCGATGGCGTTGTCCACCTCGCTCTCGTAGACGTGGATGGTGTCCTCGTCCAACGGCTCCGGCTTGGTGAGGGCGAGCAGCATCACCTTGTGCCACGTGATCGAGCCGAACGCCTTTTCCGCGTCGGCCATCCCGGCCAGCAGATCCGCGCATTCCTGCCGGGTCCGGTACGTCCCCAGGCTGGCCGACGCCACCCGCGGAATGAGGTCGTCCGGGTATCCGATGATCTTCATGGCCTGCTCCTCCTTGCCGGTTCGTGGCGGGGAGCCTGCCGGAGCGGCTTGGGCGGAGCAATTCGAGATCGGTCGGAATGACGGGAGAGTCCGGCGCGATCTGCACCTTTGCGGACCGATCCCGCGGCGGGAGCCTCCCGCCGCGGAATGGCGTGCCCTCACTGCGGCGGGATGCGCAGGACCTGACCGGGATAGATCTTGTTCGGATCCTTCAGCATCGGCTTGTTCGCCTCGAAGATGGCGTTGTAGCGGTTGGGGTCGCCGTAGACCTTCTTGGCGATGGCGGACAGGGTGTCGCCCTTCTCCACCGTGTGGAACTGCGTCTGGCTGGCCGGCTGCCCGGTCGGCGGAACGGTCGGCTGGTCCGGGCCGCCCGCACCCTGGTCCTTGGCGATGACGGCGGTCTGGTCGTCCACCCGCGACACGCCCTTCACGTTGCCGAGCGCCACCGCGATCTTCTCCTTCTCCTCCTGCGAGGCGGCGCTGCCGCGCACGGTCACCGTGTCGTCGGCGACCTGGATGTCCAGCCCGTTGGTCGGCAGGCCGACCTGCGTCAGGTGGGATTTCAGCTCGTCGGCGGTCGGGGTGTCCGCGGCACCGACCTTTTCGCCGTGATCGCGGCGGAAGAAATCGAACAGGCCCATCATGTCCTCCCTCGGTTGGTCGCCATGGTGAAGCGATCCCGGACAACATCGCTGCGGCTCGCTGGTTTCACGCGCGGAGGAGGGGGGTAGGAACGCCGGGCTTAGCAGGCGCGTTCGACTTCCCAAATAAGGCCATGGAGCCCAAATAACGTCATAGAGAATCACGCCGAAAGGGGAGCGGATCATACCGCCCCCTGCGCAAAGGAGCCGCCGATGAACCCGTCCGACGACTGGCGGATTCCGCCGCAATTCCAGCCAGATCCGGATGATCTGGCCTACGACCTGGACCGGGCGCTGTCGGCCGTGGTCGGGCTGCGCGCCAGCGTTCCCGAAGACGCCTACACCGCCGGCGTGCTGGGCACGGAGCGCGCCGGGCAGGGCGCCGTCATCCGCGAGGACGGGCTGGTCCTGACCATCGGCTATCTGATCGCGGAGGCCGAGGAGATTTGGCTGACCACCAACGACGGGCGGGCGGTGCAGGCTCACGTCGTCGCCTACGACCACACCAGCGGGTTCGGGCTGGTGCAGGCGCTGTCGCCGCTGGGCGTGCCGGCGCTGATGCTCGGCTCGTCGCGCCATGTGCAGTTGGGCGACCCGGTGGTGGTGGCCGGGGCCGGCGGGCGTCAGCGGTCCATCACCGCGCGGGTGGTCGCCCGCCAGGAGTTCGCCGGCTATTGGGAGTACATGATCGACGACGCCCTGTTCACCCTGCCGGCCCATCCGAACTGGGGCGGCACGGCGATGCTGGGGGCGGGGGGCGAACTGCTGGGCATTGGCTCCCTCCAGCTCCAGTACCGGGCCGAGGAGGAGCGCGTCCTGCCGCTGAACATGAACGTGCCGATCGACCTGCTGAAGCCGATCCTCGACGACCTGATGACCCGCGGGAGGGTCAGCGACCCGCCGCGCCCCTGGCTCGGCCTCTACGCCACGCAGGACGAGCGGGAGCGGGTGGTGCTGGTCGGGCTGGCCGGCGACGGGCCGGCGCAGCGGGCGGAGCTGCGGGCCGGCGACGTGGTGCGCGCCGTCGCCGGGCAGCCGGTGGGCTCTCTGGCCGACTTCTACCGCGCCCTGTGGAAGCTTGGCCCGGCGGGGGTCGACGTGCCGCTGACCATGGAGCGGGAGGGCGACGTCTTCGACATGCGCGTCGGCTCCAGCGACCGTGAGCGTTTTTTGAAGGCGGCGCGGCGGCACTGACACGCCCTTCTGTGCGACACTGGCGCTCCAGAACCAAGAAGACGGGTTGGAGAGCGCTTTTATGGACGACTTGATGAAGGGGGAACCGGCCTCCGGCTTCCAGACCCTGCTCGGCTACACGCTGGTGCGCTGGGAGGAAGGCGTGGCGGAGGTGGAACTGACCATCGCTCCGCAGCACCGCAACCGGGGCGGCGTCCTGCACGGCGGCGCGCTGATGACCCTGCTCGACACCGTCATGGGATTCGCGGCGACCCATTGCACGGTGCCCGGCCATTCCCGCCGGGTGGTCACGCTGTCGCTGTCCTCCAGCTTCCTGGGCGCGGTGGCGGAGGGCACGGTGGTGGCGCGCGGGACGCTGCTGGGCGGCGGGCGCAAGATCGTCGGCTGCCGCGGCGAGGTGCGGCGCAAGGACGACGGCGCGCTGCTGGCGTCCGCCGAGGGAATGTTCAAATATTCCCCCGGAAGCGAAAATCCGGAGGGAACGCCCCGATGACCGACACGAATGATAAGAAGACTGGCCTGGACATCGCGCAGGACGGCCGTGTCCTGCGCCTGACCATCAACGACCCGGCCACCCGCAACTCGATCGGCCCGGCGCTGATGGAGGCGGCCCGCGCCGCCTTCGACGCGGCGGCGGCGGACGCGAGCGTCGGGGCCGTGGTGCTGACCGGCGCCGAGGGGGCCTTCTGCTCCGGCGGCAATCTGAAATGGCTGAAGGAGGCGCGCGGCGGCGACCGCGAGTCAGTGCGGGCGGGGGTGGAGAGCTTCCACGCCATGATCCGCAGTCTGCGCGCCTGCCCGAAGCCGGTGATCGCCGCGGTCGAGGGGCCGGCGGGCGGGGCGGGCTTCCCGCTGGCGCTGGCCTGCGACCTGATCGTCGCGGCGGAGGATGCGGTTTTCACCCTGTCCTACATCAAGGTCGCGCTGACCTCCGACGGCGGCGGCACGGCGTCGCTTGCCCGCGCGCTGCCGCCGCAGCTCGCCGCGGAGATCCTGTTCGAGGGCGGGCGGGTCGGTGCGCCGCGTCTGGCGCAGCTCGGCATGATCAATCGGCTGACCGCCCCCGGCGGCGCGCTGGCCGAGGCGACCGCCTGGGCGGAGCGGCTGGCTGCCGGCCCGACCGCCGCGCTGGGCCGCGCCAAGGGGCTGCTGGAGGTGGCTTACGGCGGGCTGGCGGAGCAACTCGACCGCGAGCGCGACGCCTTCGTGGAGTCGCTGTTCCACGACGAGGCCGGGGAGGGCGTGACCGCCTTCTTCGAGAAGCGGGCGCCGGTGTTTCCAAAGGGGTGAGTGGTCGCGACGGGCCCCCACCCCGGCCCTCCCCCGCTATGGCAGGGGAGGGAGCTTAATCCCCTCCCCCGCCCAGCGGGGGAGGGTTAGGGTGGGGGCCCGTGCCGCGGCCTCAGGCCCCCTTCCACTCCGTGTGCACCATGCCCGGACGGTCGGTGCGCTCGTAGCCGTGGGCGCCGAAATAGTCGCGCTGGGCCTGGATCATGTTGGCCCACAGCCGGCCGCTGCGGTAGCCGTCCCAGTAGGACAGGGCCGAGGCCATCGCCGGGACCGGCACCGCGGCCAGGGTCGCGGCGGCCACCACGCGGCGGAAGCCGGCGTCGCCGCGGGTCATCAGGCCGGCGATGTCGGGGTCCAGCATCAGGTTCGGCAGTTCCGGCGCGCGATTCAGCGCGGTCAGGATGCGGTCGAGCAGGCGGGCGCGGATGATGCAGCCGCCGCGCCAGATGCGCGCCACCGCCGCCAGATCGACGTCCCAGCCGAATTGCCGGCTGCCCGCCGCGATCACCGCGAAGCCCTGGGCGTAGACCGCGATCCGCCCGCTGAGCAGCGCGTCGCCGACGGACGCGACCAGATCCTCCGTGGAGGGGGCGTGCGGGATGGCCAGCGCCTCGGCGGCGCGCACGCGCTCGTCCTTCAGGGCGGACAGGCAGCGGGCGTGCACGGCCTCGGCGATGGTCGGGGCGGGCATGCCCAACTCCAGCGCGGTGGTCGCCGCCCAATGGCCGGTGCCCTTCTGGCCGGCGGCGTCGCGGATCACCTCCAGGATCGGGGCGCCGGTCTCGCCGTCCTTGGTGCGCAGGATGTCGGTGGTGATCTCCATCAGGTAGGAGGCCAGCTCGCCGCCGTTCCACGCGGCGAAGATGTCCGCCAGACGCTCGTAGGAGCAGCCGCCGATCTCGCGCAGAAGATGATACGCCTCGGCGATCAGCTGCATGTCGGCGTATTCGATGCCGTTGTGGATCATCTTCACGAAATGACCCGCCCCCTCCGGCCCGACGCGGGCGAAGCAGGACTCGCCGTCCGGGGCGCGGGCGGCGATGGCGGCCAGCAGCGGGGCGACGGGGGCCAGCGCCTCGGCGTCGCCGCCGGCCATCAGGGCGGGACCGCGCCGCGCGCCTTCCTCGCCGCCCGACACGCCCAGCCCGACGAAGCGCACGCCCGCGGTCGCGGCGAGTGCTGCGCGGCGGTTGGTGTCGCGGAAATGGGAGTTGCCGCCGTCGATCAGCACATCGCCCGGCGACAGGCGGGGCAGCAGGGCCGCCGTCAACTCGTCCACCGGGGCGCCGGCGGGCACCATCATCAGGATCGTGCGCGGCGCCTTGAGCGCGCCCAGCAACGCCTCCACCGACGCGCAGGCGATGGCGTTGCCCACCTGGGCGGCGAAGGCGCCGCGTCGCCCCTCGTCCAGGTCGTAGCCCGCCACCACGGCCCCGTGGTCGGCCAGATTGGCGGCGAGGTTGCGCCCCATCACGCCCAGGCCGAGGACGGCGATGTCGGCCGAGCCGACGGCAGCGAATTCCGCTCCGGTCCCGGTCGCGTTGCCCTGCACCATTACGACGAACTCCCGTACATTCTCTTTGATGACACCCCGCGGCGCGGGGGTCGGTTGCGGTCTCTCAAGTGGTCTCGCGGACCATCAGGCGAAAGCCCAGATCCACACGGCGCGGATTTTCCCGGCTTTTCGGCGTCCGGTCCGCCATGCCCGCGATCAGCAGGCGGGCCGCCTCCACGCCGATCGCGCGGCGGGGGGTGGCGACGGTGGTCAGTGGCGGGACGGTCCAGGCCGCCCCCGCCAGATCGTTGAACCCGGCGACGGCCAGCCGCTCCGGCACCGGGATGCCGAGCCGTGCGCATTGGAACAGCGCGCCCTGCGCCAGATCGTCGTTGCACAGGAACAGCGCGTCGGTGTCGGGGTGGGTGGCCAGCGTGCGCTCCAGCAACTCCGCGCCCAACGCGACGGAGGTGGCGTCCGGCACCATCAGTTCCAGAGCGGCATCGTGCCGCCCGGCGTCGCGCAGCGCCTGCCGCCAGCCGTCGCAGCGCTGGCGCGTCCGCGGGTCGAGCTGCCCGGCGATCAACCCGATCCGCCGCCGCCCCCGCGCCGCCAGATGCGCGCCGACGGCGTAACCGGCGTCGTACTGCGAGAAGCCGACCGTCTGCACCGGGCAATCGCTGTGTTCACCCTCCGCGGCCAGATCCATGGTGTGGATGACCGGGATCGTCAGGCCGCGCAGCAGATCCCAGGTGCCCGGCGTGTGGTCGAGCCCGGTCAGTATCACCCCGTCCGGATCGTGGGCGAGCTGGGTGCGCAGCACGCGCTCCTCCGCCTCTGGGCCGTATCCGGTGATGCCGACCAGCGGCTGGTAGCCCTGCGGGCTCAGCGTCTCCTGCACGCCGGCCAGCAGGTCGATGAAGACGGCGTTGGTCAGGGAGGGGATCAGCACCGCCACCGTCATCGTCCGCGCCGAGGCCAGCGCCGACGCCACGCGGCTGGGCACGAAGCCCAGGCGGCGGCTCGCCTCCTCGACGCGGGCGCGCACCTCCTCGCTGACCGTGTCCGGCCGGCGCAGGGCGCGGGACACGGTCATGGCGCTGACCCCGGCGGCGGCGGCGACGTCGGCCATGGTGGCGCGTCCGCTGCGCGAGGATCGGGGTTTGCGGGGGGTGGCGGTCATCGGCGTTCCAGTTGTCCGGCGGCCATTATCCCGCGCCCGATTGGGCTTTACAAGCCTCGTTTGTTAGCGGTAACATGCGCTCCTCTCCCCACTCCATTCTGTTTCGAGGACCGACCGGCATGAGCCCTCTTCCGTCTCCCGATGTTACCGCTAACATAAGCGGCGCCGTGGACGCGATCGTGGTGATGGGCGTGGCGGGCTGCGGCAAGACCTCGGTGGGGGAGGAACTGGCCCGGCGGCTCGGCTGGCAGTTCCTGGAGGGCGACGGCTTCCACCCGCCGGAGAACATCGCGAAGATGTCCGCCGGTATCCCGCTCCAGGACGAGGACCGCTGGGGCTGGCTGGACACCATCGCCGCCCACATCGTCCTGGCGCGGGAGGCGAAGGCGCCGATCGTCGTGTCCTGCTCCGCGCTGAAGCGGCGCTACCGCGACCGGCTGAGCGCCGGCGGGACGCGCGTCCTGTTCGTTCATCTCGACGGCAGCCGGGACACCATCCACGCCCGCATGGCGCTGCGCGCCGGCCATTTCATGCCGACCACCCTGCTCGACAGCCAGTTCGCCGCGCTGGAGCCGCTGGAGGCCGGAGAACTCGGCATCGTCTGCGACATCGACGCCAGCCCGGCGGAGATCGCCGCCCGCGTCTCCTCCCGGATCGCTTCCGCCGCCTGAACAATCCGCCGTCTGGAAGGACCGCGCCATGACGAGTCTTCATCCCGTCCTCGACGCCGTCACCCGCCGCATCCGGGAGCGCAGCCACGCCACCCGAACTGCCTATCTGGAGCGGCTGCGCGCCGCGGCGGCGCAGGGGCCGCGCCGCCTGGCGCTGGGCTGCGCCAACCGGGCGCACGGCTTCGCCGGCTGCACCGCGGCGGAGGACAAGGCGGCGCTGCGCGGCGGCTCGACCCCGGCCATTGGCATCGTCACCTCCTACAACGACATGCTGTCCGCCCATCAGCCCTACGGGGACTACCCGGAGCGGCTCAAGGCGGCGGTGCGGGCGGCGGGCGGCGTGGCGCAAGTGGCGGGCGGCGTGCCGGCCATGTGCGACGGCGTGACCCAGGGCGAGCCGGGGATGGAGCTGTCGCTGTTCTCCCGCGAGGTCATCGCCATGGGGACGGCGGTCGCCCTGTCGCACGGCACGTTCGACGGCGTTCTGTGCCTCGGTGTCTGCGACAAGATCGTTCCGGGCCTGCTGATCGGCGCGCTGTCCTTCGGCCATCTGCCCACCGTCTTCGTGCCCGCCGGGCCGATGCCCTCCGGTTTGCCCAACAAAGACAAGGGGCGCATTCGCCAGCAGTACGCGGAGGGCAAGCTGGACAAGGACGCGCTTCTGGAGGCGGAGGCTGCGTCCTACCACGCGCCGGGCACCTGCACCTTCTACGGCACCGCCAACTCGAACCAGATGCTGGTCGAGATGATGGGGCTGCACCTGCCGGGGGCGAGCTTCGCCAACCCCGGCACGGCGTTGCGCGACGCGCTGACCGACGCGGCTGCGCGGCGGGTGGTCGCCCTGCGCACGCCCATCGGCGAGATCGTCGACGAGCGCGCCATCGTCAACGCGGTGGTCGGGCTGCTGGCGACCGGCGGCTCGACCAACCACACGCTGCATCTGCCGGCCATCGCGGCAGCGGCGGGGATCGCCCTGACCTGGGAGGACTTCGCCGAGCTGTCGGCGGTCGTGCCGCTGCTCGCCCGCGTCTACCCGAACGGCAGCGCCGACGTGAACCATTTCGAGGCGGCGGGCGGCATGGCCTTCCTGATCGGAGAGCTGGCCGACGCCGGGCTTCTCCATGGCGACGCCGCCACGGTGTGGGAGGACGACGGCATCACCGCCTACCGCCGTCCGCTGCGGCTGGAGGGGGGCGAACTGGTGCGCGGCGTGGCCGTCCGCGAGAGCGCCGACCCCGCCGTGCTGGCGCCGGTCGCGTCGGCCATGGCGGCCGAGGGGGGCTTGCGCGTGCTGAGCGGGCCGCTGGGCCGCGCGGTGGTGAAGGTCTCCGCCGTGAAGCCGGACCACCGCGTGATCGAGGCACCGGCCCGCGTCTTTACCGACCAGGAGTCGGTGCAGGCGGCGTTCCGCCGCGGCGAGTTGCACCGCGACGTGGTGGTGGTGGTGCGCTTCCAGGGACCGAAGGCCAACGGCATGCCGGAACTGCACAAGCTGACGCCGCCGCTGGGCGTGCTTCAGGATCTTGGCTACCGCGTGGCGCTGGTCACGGACGGGCGGATGTCGGGGGCGTCGGGCAAGGTCCCGGCGGCGATCCACGTCACGCCGGAAGCCGCGGCGGGCGGTCCGCTGGGCCGGGTGCGGGACGGCGACGTGCTGCGGTTGGACGCCGAGCGCGGCACGCTGGAGGTGTTGGTGGACGACGCGGAATGGACCGCGCGCCCGCTGGCGGACGCGCCGGCGGATGCCGGTGTCGGCTGCGGACGGGAGCTGTTCGGCGTGTTCCGCCGGGCGGTCGGCAGCGCCGAAGGCGGCGCGTCGGTGTTCGGGTGAGAGGTGATTCCAATGCAGGTTCCCTCTCCCCTCCGCTCACGCGCAAACGAAGTTTGCGCTGACGCGACAGGCGGACCTCTGGTCCGCCGAAAGCGGGGAGAGGGTTAGGGTGAGGGGGTTGCGCTTGTGCCGGACGTACCGCCACGCGCAACCCCCTCACCGGCCCTTCGGGCCACCCTCTCCCCAGAGGGGAGAGGGCTTATAAAGGCGAGCGGCGACTACTCTTGTGTGGCCAAGGGGAACTCGCTCACTTCACCGTCAGTTCATACGTTCCCATCGTCCCATAGACGGCAACGGACGTGCTGCCCGCCGGGACCATGACGGTGCCGACGTGCGAGCCGGTGGTCACCACGTCGCCGGCCTTCAGGCCGCCCAGGCTGACCGCGCCGGTGTTGGCCATCCACATCAGAAGCCGCACCGGCTCGCCCGCCGAGTTGCCGGCGACCGTATCGGCCTTCGTCTCGCCGCCGACGACCAGGGCGACCCGCTCCTTCAGCGGCTCCAGCGAACGCCAGTCGGCGATGGCCGGGCCGACGACCAGGGCGCCGTGGTTGAACTGGTCGGCCATGTGGCTGAGCCCGTCCTGCGAGCCGAAGCCGGCGAAGCGCGTGTCGACAATCTCGAAGGCCGGGTGGACGGACTCGACGGCGTCCAGGACCTCCTCGCGGCTGTAGGGCTCGGCGCGGGGCGGCAGGTCCTTGGCGAACTTGTAGGCGATCTCGGCCTCCATGCCGATGACCTGATAGTCCGCGGCGGGAAGCGTCGTCGTGTCGAAGAACAGCGTGTCGGCGTGGATGGGGGCGCGGAACGGCTCCGTGTCCGGCGTGCGGGCGCCGACCTTCCAGGCGACCACCGGGCCGAGGCGGCGGGCCACGGCGTCCTGGATGGCGTAGGCCTCGGCCTCGCTGGTCGGGCGGGTCGGCAGGGCGGACAGCCAGTCGCGGCTCTTCCGCGCCTGGATCAGGGCGTCAACGGAATCGCGGAATGCGGACTCGTTCATCTCTTCGGACATCGTCATCGGGCCTTCGCTTTTCTTTGGTTATTGGTGCTTGTCGGGTTGGACTCTCATGGCGCCGCAGGACTCGCGGATGACCAGCCGGGCGGGCAGGATCACGCGCTCCGGCGCCCCCTGCGGGTCGGCGATGCGGCGCAGCAGCAGGCGGGCGGCCTCCTGCCCGATCTGGCGGGCGGAGGTGGCGACGGTGGTCAGGGCGGGGCGGCTTATCGCCGCTTCGGTCAGGTCGTCGAAACCGGTCACCGCGATGTCCCGTCCTGCCCGCAGACCGCGGGCCTCCAGCCCCAGCATCACGCCGAACGCGACCAGATCGTTGTAACAAAGCATCGCGGTGGGCGGGTCGGCAAGATCCATCAGCGGCCCCACCGCGTCCAGCCCGCCGCGGCGGGTGGCCGGGCAACGGACGACGAGGTCCGGGGTCAGGCCGTGGCGGCGCAGCGCCGCGGTGAAGCCGACGCGGCGCCCGGCGAAGGCGGAGTGGGACAGGTTGCCGCCGACGAAGGCGATGCGGCGATGGCCGATCCGCAGCAGATGCTCGGTCATCATCTCCATGCCGAACTCATAATCCACCCCGGCGTAGTCGCCTTCGCGGGCGGAGAGGAAGCGCAGGGCCTGGACGACGGGAAGGTGCCACTGGCGCAGCCGGTCCAGCAGGGCCGGCGACGTGCCGGCGGCGGGGCAGAGGATCACCCCATCCACATTCTGCTCGCGCATGCGCTGAAGGTAGCGGTCCTGCCGCTCCCCCGATTCCGCGGTGTTGGCGAGGAAGGCGACGACCCCCTGCTCGCCGAGAACGTCATCCACCCCGGCGGTCAGCTCGCCGTAGAAGGAGTTGTTGATCTCGCAGACGAGCAGCCCGACCGTGTCGGTGCGGGCGGCGCGCAGCGTCGCGGCGCCGCGGTTATAGACGTAGCCCAATGCCGCGATGGCGGCCTGCACGCGCTCCCGCGTCTCGGCGGCGACCAGCGGGCTGCCGCGCAGGACGAGCGAGACGGTGGACCGCGACACCCCGGCGTGGTGCGCCACCTCCGTCAGGGTGATGCGGGCCGGTCCGCCGCGCTCGTCGAGGATGGTCATTCACGCCGCCATTCAGACGACGGCGGTCGGCAGCGGCTGGCCGGCGAAGAAGGCCGACAGGTTCGCCAGCACCAGATTGCCCATGGCCATGCGCGTCTCCACGGTGGCGCTCGCCTGATGCGGCTGCAGGACGACGTTGTCCAGGCCGAACAGGGCTTCCGGCGCGTGCGGCTCGTTGGCGAAGACGTCCAGCGCGGCCCCGCCGAGACGTCCGTCGGTCAGGGCGGCGACCAGCTCCGGCTCGTCCACCACGGCGCCGCGGGCGACGTTGACCAGCAGCCCGTCCGGCCCCAGCGCTTCGATCACCGCGCGGTTGACCATGTTGCGGGCGTCCGGCCCGGCTGAGGCGGCGACGATCAGGATGTCGCTTTCCCGCGCCAGGTCGACCGGGGAGGCGACGAAGCGGTAGGGCACATCGGCGCGCGGCTTGCGGTTGGTGTAGGCGATGTCCATGCCGAAGCCGGCGGCGCGCTGGGCGATGGCCATCCCGATCCGGCCCAGCCCCAGGATGCCCAGCCGCTTGCCGGTGACCTTGCGGGCCAGCGGCAGCCCGCCGTTCGGCCAGCGCCCGGCGCGCACGAAGCGGTCACCGACCATCATGCGGCGCGAGCCGGCGATCATCAGCCCGATGGCGAGATCGGCCACGTCGTCGGTCAGCACGTCGGGCGTGTTGGTGACGCGGACGCCGCGGCTGGCCGCGTGCTTCAGGTCCACCGCGTCGGTGCCGACGCCGTTGATCGCGACGATCCCCAGGTTGGTGCAGGCGTCCATGATCGCGTTGCTGACGCCCGTGCCGCCGCCGGTGACGACGGCGCGGACTCGCGGCCCCACCTCGGCGACCAAGCGGTCGCGGTCGGGCGCTCCGGCGAGGCGGTGGACGGTGTAGCCCGCGTCCAGCGCCGCCTCGATGTCCGGCATCATGGATTCGACGAGGAGGATCTCCGGCTTCATCAAAGGCTGTCCTTAATGGGGAAGACTCAGTGGGTGAGGATCTGGCCGAGGAAGTTGCGGGTCCGCTCGGACCTCGGATTCGTGAAGAACTCGGCCGGGGTGGCCTGCTCGACGATCTCGCCGCGGTCCATGAAGATGACGCGGTCGGCGACCGACTTGGCGAAGCCCATCTCGTGCGTGACGCACAGCATGGTCATGCCGTCCTCGGCCAGCCCGATCATGGTGTCGAGAACCTCCTTGACCATCTCGGGGTCGAGCGCCGAGGTCGGCTCGTCGAACAGCATGACCTTGGGGTTCATGCACAGCGACCGGGCGATGGCGACGCGCTGCTGCTGGCCGCCGGAAAGCTGGCCAGGGTACTTGTCCGCCTGCTCCGGGATGCGCACGCGGGCCAGATACTTCATGGCGATGTCGCGCGCCTCCTGCTTGGAGGTGCCGCGCACCCGCATGGGCGCCAGCATGCAGTTCTCGACCACGGTCAGGTGCGGGAACAGGTTGAACTGCTGGAACACCATCCCGACGTCGCGCCGCACCTGATCGAGGTGGCGGTGGTGGGCGTCGATCGTGACGCCGTTGACGGTGATCGTGCCCTTCTGATGCTTCTCAAGCTGGTTGATGCAGCGGATCAGCGTGGACTTGCCGGAGCCCGAGGGGCCGCAGATGACGATCCGCTCGCCCTTGTGGACCTCCAGCTCGATGTCCTTCAGCACATGGAAGCTGTCGTACCATTTCTGGACGCCGGCCATCCGGATGACGACCTCGCCGCTGACCGGCCGCGGCGCGGGGACGTCCGTGGTATCGTAAGCCGAGGCCATGGGGGACTCCTCCTTTTTCCAAACCCTCTCCCCTCCGGGGAGAGGGGAGGGTGAGGGGGATGCGCCTGTCGGAGCGTCCGGCAAAAGCGCAACCCCCTCACCCCAGCCCTCTCCCCAGAGGGGAGAGGGAGTTTAAGTCTTTACGACTTGGTCAGCGGGGGCAGGTCGGTGCCCAGCCACTTCTTGTGGACTTCGTTCAGTTCGCCGTTCGACTTCGCGGTTTCGATGAACTCGTTGACCCACTTCAGCAGGGCGTCCTGGCCCTTGCGCATGGCGATGCCCTGGACCTGACGGTTCAACACGAACTTCATCTCGTAGTTGGCCTGCGGGGCCAGCTTCTTGATTTCCTTGGTGACCACGTTGCTGAGGCCCAGCGCGTCCACCTGACCGGACAGCATGGCCTGCACGGCGCTGGCGTCGTCGTCGAAGCGCATGATGCGCGCGTCCTTCGGGGCGACGGCGGTCAGGGCGTTGTCCTGGGTGCTGGCGCGGGCGACGCCGACGCGCTTGCCGGACAGCTCCGCGGCCTCCTTGATCTTGGTGTTGGCCGGGGCGACCAGACCGATCTCGATGGCGGCGTAGGGCTCGGAGAACTGCACCTGCTCGGCGCGGGCCGGGGTGATGCCCAGCGAGGCGACCAAAAGGTCGACCTTGTTGGTCAGCAGGTAGGGAATGCGGTTCGGGCCGGTGACCGGAACGATCTCCACCGGGACGCCCATGTGCTTGCCCAGCAGCTTGGCGACGTCGGCGTCGTAGCCGTCCGGCTTGCCGTCGGCGGTGGTGATGCCGAAGGGCGGGAAGTCCACCAGCATGCCGATGGTCAGCTTGCCCTTCGACTTGATCTCGTCGACGGTCTGGGCGGCGGCGGGAGCGGCCAGGGCGACGGCGCCAACAGTGGCGGCCGCCATCATGGCGCCGGCGACGGCGAGGCGGCGGGTGATCGACAGGGTCATTGGGGTTTCCTCACGGTTCTTATGAAAACAGGATCAGCGGGTGGCCAGGGCGTAGCGCCGCTCCAGACGGGCGCTGAGCAGCGACAGCGGCCAGCACATCAGGAAGTAGAGCACCGCCACGATCCCGAACACCAGGAAGGGCTGGAAGGTGGCGTTGTTGACGATCTGCCCGGCACGGGTCAGCTCGGTGAAGCCAATGATCGCGGCCAGCGACGTGCTCTTGATGAGCTGCACCAGGAAGCCCACGGTCGGCGGCACCGCGACCTTCACCGCCTGCGGCAGGATCACGTAGCGCATCAGCCCCGGATAGCGCAGGCCGAGCGCCGAGGCCGCCTCCCACTGGCCGCGCGGCACCGCCTGGATGCAGCCGCGCCAGATCTCGCCGAGGAAGGCGCTGGCGTTCAGCGTCAAGCCCAGAGCGGCGGCGGCCCAGGGGTTGAGGTCGAGCCCCATCACCGTGGCGCCGAAGAACACCAGGAAGAGCTGCATCAGCAGCGGCGTGCCCTGGAAAAGTTGGATGTAGCCGGTGGCGGCCAGCCGCACCGCCTTGATGTCCGAGGTGCGGGCCAGCGCGATGACCAGCCCGACCGTGGCCCCGCCGATGAAGGCGATGGCCGACAGCGCCAGCGTCCATTGCACGGCGCTGAGGAGGAAGAGGAACTCGTTGTAACTGAAGGCGCGGATCATGGTTCGGCCCTCCCTCAGCGCCGGTCGGTGTCGTAGGCGAAGGCCAGCTTGTAGATGCCGGCGAACAGCGCGGAGAACATCATCGCCAGCATCAGATAGATGCCGGTCACCACGATGTAGATCTCGAAGCTGCGGAAGGTCTGCGACTGGATGTTGTTGGCGACCGAGGTCAGCTCGTCCGCCGAGATCGCCGAGACCACGCTGGAACTGAGCATCAGCAGGATGAACTGGCTGGTCAGCGCGGGGTAGACGGTGCGCAGCGCCGGTTTGATGACGATGTAGCGGAAGACCTGCAGCGGCTTCAGCCCCAGCGCCAGCCCGGCTTCGATCTGGCCCTTTTGGATCGATTCGATGCCGGCCCGGATGATCTCCGTCGCGTAGGCGCCGACGTTGACCACCATGGCGATCAGCGCGGCGAGATCGGGCGACAGGCGGATGCCCATGGTCGGCAGGCCGAAGAAGATCAGGAAGATCTGCACCAGGAAGGGCGTGTTGCGCACCACCTCGATGTAGGCGTTGATCACCCACCGGACCGGCTTCGGCCCGGACGTCTTGCCGAGCGCACAGAGAATCGCGACGATCAGGCCGAGAACCATGGCGCCGATCGACAATTGCACGGTCAGCCAAGCGCCCTGGAGCAGATAGTCCCAGGAGTCGATGACCGCCTTGAAATCGAAGGTGTAGTTCACGGGCTTTCCCTCCGCATCCGGGCCGGCCGCATCCGAACCGCTGTGCGCGTTCGGTGAACAGTCCCTTGTGCGGGATTCTCGTTGTCGGCCTCTCGTTGTCCGGCGGGTCGTGGCGATGCCTCGGGCGCCGGATGTTGGGGGAGCCTATTTGGATCGATCCAAATGCGCAAGACGGAAAACGCAGCGCTGCGAAAATTACTACGTGTGGCCAATAATCCTGCCGCGCATTCGCCGTGGTGATGTTAAACCGCAATGGTGCGTCGACGAACGGACGCTTGCACAGGGCCGCGTCTTGACGATGATCAAGGTCGAACACGGCCGCGCACCGGACTATCCGGGGTGATACGACGCGGTGCCGCCCCCTTGAGGGTGGCCCAATGGAGAAGGATTGTCGCATGGACTGCTTCGCCGCTCCCGCCCCCTCCGCCCCCCTGCCGCTGGACGAGGCGCTGGCCCGCGTGCAGCGCGCCTACGGCGCGGTGACGGAGCCGGAGGAGGTGCCGCTGCGCGCCGCGCTGGGGCGCATCCTGGCGGAACCGGTGACGGCGACCGTGAACGTGCCGCCGGTCGCCGTCTCGGCGATGGATGGCTGGGGATACGGCAAGGCGGGCGCCGTGGGCGGGGACGGCGATGTCCTGCGGCTGGCCGTGGTCGGGCGCGTGCCCGCCGGCTCGGTCTTTGCCGGAACGGTCGGGCCGGGCGAGGCGGTGCGCATCTTCACCGGCGCGCCGATCCCGGCGGGGGTGGACACCGTGGCCATGCAGGAGGACTGCCGGGCCGAGGATGGCGCGGTGCTGGTGCCCGCCGGCCTGAAGCGCGGTGCCAACATCCGCGACGCCGGCGAGGACATGACGGCCGGATCGGTCGTGCTGACTCCCGGCCTGCGGCTGCGCGCCCAGGAGGTCGGTCTGGCCGCCGCGGTCGGGCGGTCGCGCCTGTCGGTGCGCAAGCGCCTGCGCGTCGTCCTGTTCTCCACCGGCGACGAGCTGCGCGAGCCGGGGACGGAGAAGCCGGAAGGCGCGATCTACGACGCCAACCGCTACACGCTGGCCGCCCAGCTCGACGCGCTGGGGGCGGATGTGCGCGACCTCGGCATCCTGCCGGACAAGCCGGACGTGACCCGCGCCGCCCTGGCCGACGCCGCGGCGACCGCCGACCTCGTCGTCACCTCCGGCGGCGCCTCGGTGGGGGAGGAGGACCATGTGAAGCGGGTGGTCGGGGAACTGGGCTCCGTCGACCTTTGGAAGCTCGCCCTGAAGCCGGGCAAGCCGCTGGCGCTCGGGCGCATCGGCACCACGCCCTTCCTCGGCCTGCCGGGCAACCCGGTTTCGGCGATGGTGACCTTCATGCTGGTGGGCCGCCCGCTGGTGCTGCGCCTGTCGGGGGCGGAGAGCGCGCCGGCCCCCCGCTGCCTCGTCGTTGCCGGTTTCGAGTTCAGGAAGAAGCCGGGACGCCGCGAGTTCCTGCGCGCCCGTCTGGCGACCGGACCCGATGGCCGCCCGGTCGCCCACAAGTTTCCCAGCGACAGTTCCGGCGTCCTGACCTCGATGGTCGAGGCCGACGGGCTGGTCGACATGCCGGCCGACGCCACGGCGATCCATGACGGAGACATGGTGGAGTTCCTGCCCTTCACCGGGCTGTTCGCCTGAGCGCCGGACGATCCCTCTCCCGTCCCCGGGAGAGGGGAGAGAGTCCTTACTTCTTCGGCATGTGGCCGCTGATCTCGGCGTGCAGGGGCTTGGTGTCCTCGAAGGTCTTCTGCTGCTCGGGGGTGGCGTCCTTCTGGTGCTTCGCCTTCCATTCCGAATAGGGCATGCCGTAGACGGCGGTGCGGGCCTCCTCGTCGGTCAGCGGCACGTTCCGCTCCCGGGCGGCGGCGGCGTACCATTTGGACAGGCAGTTGCGGCAGAAGCCGGCCAGATTCATCAGGTCGATGTTCTGCACGTCGGTGCGCTTCTGGAGATGCGCGACCAGACCGCGGAACGCGGCGGCTTCCAACTCGGTGCGGGTCTTCTCGTCCATTCCAATCCCTCTCAATTCTGTTCGTTGTGCAGCGTGACGAAGCGGCCATGGCGGTGGAAGCTCTGGGACGAGCCCCCGGCCAGGATCGCCTCGGCCACGGCGTCGCGGTTCTCCACCACGAAGCCGGCCAGCGCGGCAACGCCGTAGCGGAACAGCCGCGGGGTCAGCGGCGTCCCCGGCCCGACCAGCGCGACGCGGGTTCCCTCGGCCACCGACAGCAGGCGGGGCAGGGTGCGGTTGGTCAGGGTGGAGGCGGTGATCGCCGCGCCCTCCGCCCCCGGCAGCAGCCATTCCCCGGCGGCCTCCGGATACTCCCCGTCGCTGGGGTTCATTTCGACCACATGGGCGTTGGGCAGGCGCCGGGCAATCTGCGGGAAGGCCCCGAAGACGACCACGCGCCCCTCCATCCCGGTGAACAGGTCCAGCCCGTTGGCCGCGGAGCCGGTCAGGTCGGGGCGGTTGTAATGGGCGTTCAGCGCGGCCATGCCGACCGCGGTTTCCTGCGGGTCCCAGGAGCGCGCGGCGTGGGCGGCCAGCCCGGCGAGGCCGACGCCGGTCCAGCGCGCGGGATCGGGCGGCGGCGCCGACTGCGGGCGGGCGGCCAAGCCGATGCCGGGTCCCCCGGCGCCGTCCGTCTCCACCATGATCCATTTGGCGCCGATGGTGATGGCGCGGACCTCGGCGTCCTCCACGCCGTGCAGCAGGTCGTCGTAGAGCCGGTGCGCCCCCCACCAGCGCCACAGCGCGTCCTCGTGCGGCGAGATCAGGGAGGTGAAGCCGCCGGTGAAGCTCTGCCACTCGTTGAGGAAGCGGCTGCCGACGCTGGTCAGCACCGGGATGCCCTCCGCGATGCCGGCCAGCAGCTCGTCCGCCAGCCCCTCGCCATGCGCCTCCAGCCCGGCGAACTTGTTGACCACCAGCAGGTCGGCGCGCTCGGCGATGGCACGGCGCAGCGCCTGGCTGGCCTCGGCCACCCCCTGGGGATCGACGCGGCAGGACTGCGATTCGCGGCCGAGATGCTGCGAGATGTCGTAGGCTTGGCCGGTGGCGACGTCCACCAGCTCCATCAGGTCGGCGCAGTCGCCGGGCGCGCCGGTGTTGCGCTGGATTACGCCGCCGACGCGGAAGCCGCGCCGCCGCAGCTCCATCACGAAGCGGTCGATCATCGCGTCGACGGCGATGGAGCCGGGGCCATGGACCACAGCACCAGGACGCAGCGGGGGTGGAACCGCGGGGCGCAGGGTCGGCATGGGGCGGACTCCTTCAGGAATGGAGAGGAACGTCAGACGGCGGAGACGCCGCGGCGGATGTGGTACACGAACACCTCCCCGCGCGTCTCGTGCGCCAGCAGCACGTTGTCGGTCGTGTTGCAGAAATGCTTGAAGTCGATGATCGACGCCGGGTCGGTGGCGTAGACGATCACCTCCTCCCCCTCGGCCATTTTGTCCAGCAGGGCGCGCGTCCGCAGGATGGGCAGCGGGCAGTGCAGCCCCTTCACGTCGAGTTCCTTGGCCGCCACGGACGTAACCTCTTCTTCTGCATGGGCACCGGACGCCGCGACTGTACCGGGTTCCCGCCTCCGTCTCCACCATTCCGGCAGAATTGCCGTTCCGTGCAATTGGGCGCTCCCGGCGGGCCGGGGCACCTTTGCCGGGCTGGAATGTTAGCCAGAGAAACGGATTCGAACGAACAATGCGGGAGCAACGCTTATGGCCGGTCGGCATTTCGACAAGGTGGTGGTCATCACCGGGGCGTCCAGCGGGATCGGCCGGGCGACCGCGGTGGAGTTCGCGCGCCACGGCGCCGCGGTGGTGCTGGCGGCGCGGCGCCACGCCGCCCTGCACGAGGTCGCGGAGGAGTGCGTGGCCGCCGGCGGGCGGGCGATGGTCGTGCCCACCGACGTGCGCGACCAGGAGCAGATGAACCGTCTGGCCGAGCGTGCCATCGAGGTGTTCGGGGGGATCGACGTCTGGGTGAACAACGCCGGCGTCATCGCCTTCGGGCGTTTCGAGGAGACCCCGCAGGACGTGTTCGAGGAGGTGATGCGCACCAACTTCTTCGGCACCGCCAACGGATGCCGCGCCGTGCTGCCGCATTTCCTGGAGCGGGAGGAGGGCACGGTCATCAACGTCGCCTCGCTGGCTTCCCTCGTCGGGCAGCGCTACGCTGCCGCCTACGCCGCCAGCAAGTTCGCGGTTCGCGGTTTCTCAGAGACGCTGCGGCAGGAGCTGGTGGAGGACCCCGGCATCCAGGTCTGCACCCTGCTGCCCGGTCCCATCGACACGCCGCTGTGGCAGCATGGCGCGAACTACACCGGCCGCGCCGTCAAGGCGATGACACCGCTGCACCCGCCGGAGGAGGTCGCCGAGGCCATCCTGCGCCTCGCCGAAAACCCACGGCCCGAGCTGTTCGTCGGCGCCGCGGGGCGCTCCGCCACCCTGCCGCACGCGGTGGCGCCGGCGCTGGCGGACCGCAGGATGGCCCACCGGATGGACCGCGACATGTTCGACAACCGCCCGGCCCACGACACCTCCGGCGGCGTTCTGGAGGCCATGCCGGATTACCGCGAGGCGAGCGGCGGCTGGATGGAGCGGGCCGAAGCCCAGGCACCCCAAGGCCGGGAAGGGCGCCGCGCCCTGTGCTGGACCAACGTCGCCCTGTTCTTGCTGCCCATCGGCCTGATGAGTCGCCTGCCCGCCCAGGTCTGGGAAAGGCGGGCGTGGGAGAGTGCCAGGGTCAGGCCGTGAGCATCTTGAGTCCGGACAAGGCGAGGATCGCCGCCAGCAGATAGCGCAATGTGGCGGTCGGCAGATGGCGGCTGCCCAGCCAGGCGCCGACCGCGCCGCCCACCCCGGCGGCGACCAGCCACCAGGGCAGGGCGGCCGGCAGCGTCGTCACGGTCGTCCAGGTGCCGGCCAGCGCCGCCGCCGAGTTCAGCAGGTTGTAGGCGGCCGACACAGCGGCAGCGCGGCGCGTCTCGACCCAGCCCATCAGCAGGATCAACGGCGCCAGGAAGATGCCGCCGCCGGTGCCGGTCATCCCCGACAGGAAGCCCACGGCGGCCCCGGCGGCGAGCGCCGGCAGGAAGGGCGGGGCGACGGCGGCCGTCCTCTCCGGCGCGCCGCGCGCCACCCAGGTCGAGCGGGCCAGTTCCAGCGCCGCCAGCAGGAGGATCGCCCCGACCAGCGGGTAGTAGAGATGGGACGGCAGGTGCAGCGTGCCGCCGAGGAACGAGAAGGGCATCCCCAGCACGCCGAACGGGTAGAAGGCCCGCCATGTGAACAGCCCGGCGCGGACGAAGCGCACGGTGCCGATGGTCGCCACCAGAAGGTTGAGGGCGAGCGCCGTCGGCTTCATCGTCGCCGGGTCGAGCCCGACGATGCCCATGACCGCCAGATATCCCGAGGCTCCGGCCTGCCCGACCGCGGCGTACAGCGTGGCGATGACCAGGATCAGCGCCGTCAGTCCGGCCGTCTCGTTGAACACCAGCACTTCCCCAAGCCGTGATGATCGCTTGTAACCGGCGGGCGTTGGCGGGGCCAGGGAAAGGGGGAGAATTTCCGAACCATGGAGGTGCTGCGCTGTTGGCAGGGCAGGGCGCCGACGCCCACTCCCATCACCCCGTCCTTACGGAGATTGCCCATGCACGCCCGCGACATGATCAGCACCCACCCACACGTGCGCGGAAACCCCAACGACGCACTCATCCGCTGCATCGAGGCCTGCTACGACTGCGCGCAGACCTGCACCACCTGCGCCGACGCCTGCCTGGGCGAGGAGGCGGTGGCCGACCTGGTCCAGTGCATCCGCCTGAACATGGATTGCGCCGACGTCTGCGCGGCGACCGGCGCCATCGCCACCCGGCGCAGCGGCTCCAATGAGGCGGTGATCCGCGCCATGCTCGACGCCTGCGCCACCGCCTGCCGCCTGTGCGCCGAGGAGTGCGAGGGGCACGCCGCCATGCACCAGCATTGCCGCATCTGCGCCGAAGCCTGCCGGTCCTGCGAGGACACTTGCCGCAAGGCGTTGCAGACCCTGAGCCATTGAGGCCGGCCGGGGGTCAGCCGCCGTTGCCGAGGATCACCCGGTCCAGGTAATCGGCGAGCAGGGGGCCATCGCCCAGCCCGAGCAGCAGCTTGGACGAGACGTTGCCGTTCTCCGTCCGCAGGCCCGGAACCGCCGCGTGGCGGGCCAGGAAGCCGTCCAGCCCGGCGTTCCAGGCGGCATCGGCGTTGCGGCAGAAGATCTTCGACAGCGAGAAATGCGGCACCTTGCGGAAGGGGCCGGAGAGGCGCTTTCCCTGGAAGACGGCCGGCGGGTTGCCGAGGGCGCGGTAGCGGGTTTCCAGCGTTTTGCGGAAGCTTTGGAAGGTCGTCCCGCCGCTTTCCATGCCGATGGTGACGACCGGAACGCCGAGCAGGGCCACCGAGTCGGCGATCAGACGGGCGTTCTCCTCCTGGTCGCGCCGGATGGCCTCGGCGAGCGCCGGATCGCCGCGCATCGCCTCCGTCAGTCCCACCGTGCGCGGCGTGTGGAAGGAGCTTTTGTTCAGCACCATCACCTTGCCGCGGAAGGAGCCGGCGCCGAAGATGCCGTCGAAGAAGCTGTGGGCCATGGCCCCGGCGCGCCCCTGGACGCACAGGTAGACGGACTGCTCGAACTCCCGGCGCCCCGGATTGTCGCCGACCAGGATCAGCGCCGGCAGCGGGCCGTCGGTGGCGGCGTAGGCGGCGAGGTCGCTGTTTTCGACGAACAGCGGCGACACCGAGGCCTTGAGGGCACGGACCCGCTCCCCATGCTGGGCGACGCGGCTGCGGAACAGCGCGACCGGGTCCGGCCGTCCGCCCTCCGGCGGGACCTCGCCCAGGATGACGGACAGGTGCCGCAACTCGGCCTGATGGTCCGATGCCGCCGCGTCGATCGAGGATACCGCCATTCCCATCACCCCTTGTGCAATGCGGCCCCATCCAAGGGGCTTGGTGCCTTCTAAAAGACTGGTGATTGTGTTGTCGAGAGGCGTCGATCCGGCTATAGAGTGCGCCAGGGAAGCGACCGGAGCCGCGCCGTTTGCGGGTTCGCCAGGAGGTTCGGAAGGCATGAAGCTGTCAGACGTCGATATTCGCCGATACCTCGCCGAAGGACGCATCGAGATCGACCCGTTGCCGGCGGAGAGCCAGATCGGCGCGATGTCGGTGGACCTCCAGCTCGGAAGCGCCTTCCAGGTCTTCCCGCCGGGCAAGGCGGCCTTCGTCGACCTCGCCCCGCCCGAGGGCCATCCCAGCCAGGTTCCCGACAAGCTGATGGACCGCGTCGAGGTTCCCGTCGGCGAGCCGTTCTTCCTGCATCCGGGCGAGCTGGTGCTCGGCATCACCGTGCAGCGCATCGGCCTGCCCAACGACATCGCCGGCCGCCTGGACGGCCGCAGCAGCCTCGCCCGCCTGGGCCTGATGGTGCACGCCACCGCGCACACCATCGATCCGGGCTGGAACGGCCGCATCACCCTGGAATTCTTCAACTGCGGACGGCTGCCGCTGGCGCTGCGCCCGGGCATGCGGATCTGCGCCCTCAGCTTCGAAACGCTGATGTCGCCGACCTCTAAGCCCTACGCCGCGCGCCCCGACGCCAAGTACCGCGACCAGCTCGACCCGCTTCCGAGCCGGATCAACCTTGAGCAGTCCTGAAGGCTGATTTCCGAAGGCCGACCATGAAAAGGCGCCCCGCTTCCGGGGCGCCTTTTTTCGTGCGGGTGTCCGGCGGCCCAGCCGCCCGGATGTCAGCCGGGCTCCCACCCCTCCGGCGCCATCTCGAAGCCGGCGAACTCGAAGGCGGGGGAGACGGTGCAGCCGACCAGAACCCAGCCCGCCAGCGGCCGCGCCGCCTGCCACGCGTGCGCCGGAACGACGCCCTGCGGGCGCTGGCCGCCCGCGAGGTCCATCCCCAGCACCAGCCGCTCCACCGACCGACCGTCGGCGGAGATGGACAGCTCCAGCGGTCCCCCGGCGTGCCAGTGCCACATCTCGACCGCGTCCACCCGGTGCCAGTGGGAGCGTTCGCCCGCCTGGAGCAGGTAGTGGATGCCGGTCTTGACCCCGCGCCCGCCGCCCGGCGGGGCATCCCGGAAGGTCTCCACATAGTGGCCGCCTTCCGGATGGGGCTGCATGCCCAGCGTCGCGATGATGCGCTCGGGCGTCAGGGACTCCATGGTGTCACCCTTTCTCACGCCGGCTGTCACGTCGGCGGCGGTGCGGTGCGGCGGAAGCTGTCGAGCTCGGAGGCCGAGGCGAACCACGCCGCCAGTTCCGGACGGCCCGCCCGCCAGTCCTCGTGCCCGAAGCGGAAGTCGAGGTAGCCGAGCGCCACCAGGATGGACAGCGTGCCGATGGTCAGCGTGTTGTCGAGGGCCGGCGCCTCCGCCTCCAGCACGTCGAGCGCGCGGGCGACGGCGCGGCGCTGGCGGTCCGCCCAGGTCTCGGAACGCTCGCCGTCCGGCCGCTGAAGCTCCAGGCGGCGCAGGATGGCGGCGTCGCAGACGCCGTCGGCCAGCGCCTGCTGGCGCAACGCCGTCCAGCGCGCCGGGCCGGCGGCCGGGAACAGGCGCGGGCCGTCGTGCAGCGAGTCCAGATACTCGGCGATCACCGGGCTGTCGTAGAGCGTCGAGCCGTCGTCCAGGATCAGGGCCGGCACCTTGCCCAGCGGGTTGTCCGCCGGCAGGTCGGTGTCGGGTGCCCAGGCGTTGGTCACCTGCTTCTCGACCGCCGACTCCAGCCCGCATTCGATGAGGACCATCGCGACCTTGCGGACGTAGGGCGAGGTCGGGCTCCAGCGCAGCTTCATCAGAATCTCTCCTCCCGTTTTGTGGGCGTCAGGGTAGCGCGAGGGCGCGCCGTCTTAAAAGCGGTCCTTGCGGCCGCGGATCTCGGCGAAGACCGCCACCGGGTCGGCGCCTGCCATGCCGAGGGCGGCCTGGACCTCCGGCACGTCGGCGCGCAGGAAGGGGTTGGTGGCCTTCTCGACGCCCAGCGTGGAGGGGATGGTCGGCTCCCCGCGTTCGCGCTGCGCGGCGATCTCCGCCGCGCGGGTCTTGAGGGCGGCGTTGGCCGGCTCCACCGTCACGGCGAAACGGGCGTTGGACAGGGTGTATTCGTGGCCGCAATAGACGCGCGTGTCGTCCGGCAGGCCGCGCAGCTTGACCAGCGAGGCCCACATCTGGGCCGGCGTGCCCTCGAACAGCCGCCCGCAGCCGAGCGCGAACAGCGTGTCGCCGCTGAACAGCGCCTTGGCCTCCGGAAACCAGAAGGCGATGTGGCCGGAGGTGTGGCCGGGGACGAAAAACACCTGGGCGGTGTGCGATCCGAACGAAATGGTCTCGCCTTCGCCCAGACACGTCTCCATATCGGGAATGCGGGCGACGTCGGCGCGCGGGCCGATCACATCGGCGCCATAGCGCGCCTTCAGCGCGTGGTTGCCGCCGATGTGGTCGTTGTGGTGGTGGGTGTTGAAGATGTGCGTCAGCGTCCAGCCGCGCCGGTCCAGCTCCGCCAGCACGGGCTGCGCGTCGCCGGGGTCGACGACACCGACGGCGCCGCTGGCCGGATCGCGCAGGAGGTAGATGTAGTTGTCGGCGAAGGCCGGAATCAGGTGGATGTCCATGGGCTTGGGCCCCTCTCCCGCATGAATGGACGTTCGATCGAAACGTGATAGCCTGGGATGACCATGTACACCGATATCGTCGATCTCCGTGAATTCTACGAGTCCGGGCTTGGTCAGGCGGCGCGGCGGATGATCCGCCGGCGCATCCGCACCATCTGGCCCAACCTGCGCGGCCAGATCGTGCTGGGGGTCGGCTACACGACGCCGTACCTGCAGCCCTTCCGCGACGAGGCGGAGCGGGTGTTCTCGATCATGCCGGCAACCCAGGGCGTGACCTTCTGGCCGCCGGGCGGGCCGGGGCTGGTGGCGCTGGGCGACGAGGCGGACCTGCCGCTGGCCGACATGTCGGTGGACCGCGTGCTGCTCGTCCACGGGCTGGAGGGGACGGAGCAGCTCCGCCCGATGATGCGCGAGATCTGGCGTGTGCTGGCCGGCGGCGGGCGGGTGCTGGTGGTGGTGCCGAACCGCCGCGGCCTGTGGGCGCGGGCCGACTGGACGCCCTTCGGCCATGGTTTTCCCTATTCGGCTTCTCAACTGAAGCAGGTTCTGCGCGACACCATGTTCGTGCCGGAGCGCACGGGGCATGCCCTGTTCCTGCCGCCGCTGCGCTCCCGCTTCCTGATGAAGACCGCTCCGGCCTGGGAGGAGGTCGGCTGCCGCTGGTTCAAAGCCTTCGCCGGGGTGACGATGATCGAGGCGTCGAAGCAGATCTTCGCCGGGGTGTCGCGCAAGACCCAGCAACCGGTCAAGCGCCGCCTGATCGTTCCGCTTCCCGGCGGGGCCGCTCCGGCCCGCCGTCCGGCCGGGTCCGGCGCGTGGCGGGTGTCGGAGGAGCCGTAAGCCTTGCTCCGGGGCCGTTGCGGTTTGTAACCTCCCTGGTCACCGCAGCGGATCGGACCCCATGACGAAGGCGAGCGTTCTCATCGTGCCCGGACTCGGCAATTCCGGCCCGGACCATTGGCAAAGCTGGCTGCAGCGGCGCCACCCGTCCTTCACGCGTGTCGAGCAGGCCGACTGGGACGCGCCGCACTTGGAGGATTGGGTTCGCTCGCTGGAGGATGCGGTGGCTGCCGCCACCGCGCCGGTGGTTCTGATCGCCCACAGCCTGGGCTGCATGGCCGTCGCCCATTGGGGCGTGCGGAGCGGGTCGTCGGTGGGCCAGGTCGCCGCCGCCCTGCTGGTTGCCCCGCCCGACGTCGAATCGGCGGAGCACACGCCGCCGGAGGTCCACGGCTTCGCCCCGGTGCCCACCGATCCGCTGCCCTTCCGCGCGCTGGTGCTGGCCAGCCACGACGACCCCTACGCCGCGATCGCCCGCTCCTGCGCCTTCGCGGTTGGGTGGGGCGCCGACTTCATCGACGGCGGCGCCCTCGGCCACATCAACACCGCCGCCGGCTACGGCCCCTGGCCGGACGGCGAGCGGCTCGTCCTCGACCTGCTGCGCGCGGTGGAGAGCGGCGCCTGAGCCGTCACTGCGGCTGGCCGCTCACCGTTTTTACCCCGTCGCCATAGGTGAATTCCGGCGCCCGCGCGAGTTCAGCGGCCGGCAGGTCCAGCGTCGGCGTCGTCGCGCCATCGCCACCGGGGGCGGCACCCGCGATGTCGGTGCGCAGCATGCTGACCGGCAGGGACCGCAGTTTGCCGTCCGCCCCGCTGCCCTCCGCGGGGGCCAGCACGATCCGCTCGATCGAAGCGGCGCTGCCGTCCAGAGTGAAGTCCTTGATGGAGCCGCCGGGCTGGCCGTCGCGGGTCCGCACCTCCTTGCCGATCAGGGTCCGCGCCTCCTCCGGGGTCAGCAGATGGGGAATCGCGGCGACGGAGGGGGCGGCGCGCTTCATCTCGTCGGAAGGCGCGTCGCCGCCGAGCCCTTCCTGCGAGGCCGCGGGCGGGGTGGCCGGGGTGTCGTCCGGGCGCGGCGCCGTCATCAGCGGGGGCCGCGCGGCGTCCGGTGAAGCCTGCGGTGCCTGAGCCTGGGGCGTTTGCGCCGATGCGGCGCCGGACAACAGCAGGGCGGCGGCCGATGCGGCCAGGACGGAGGAGAGGACGAGGCGCATGGTGCGAAGCTCCCGCTGACGGTTGTTGAACGGACTTTGCCTGTTCAACAGCGCCAGCGGGGCAGGGGTTGCATC
Organism: Azospirillum brasilense; assembly: GCF_007827815.1. Classification (GTDB taxonomy): domain Bacteria; phylum Pseudomonadota; class Alphaproteobacteria; order Azospirillales; family Azospirillaceae; genus Azospirillum; species Azospirillum brasilense_C. The sequence continues at coordinate 395,995 of NZ_VITH01000001.1, read as the reverse complement.
GCCGCCGTCCGGCGGGGTCCGGTCAGTCCCGGCGCAGCAGGAAGACGCCCTGCTCGCCCAGCAGGTTGGCGAGCCCGGAATGGGCGTGGCCGGTGACCCGGCCGGCGCCGTTCACGATCATGCAGCGCTCGATGCGGATGCCCATCTCCTCCGCCAGGACGACGAAGTCCCGGATCGTGCAGAAATGGATGTTGGGGGTTTCCCACCACTGGTAGCCCAGCTTCTCCGTCACCGGCATGCGTCCGGTCAGCAGGAGCTGCACGCGGATGCGCCAATAGCCGAAGTTGGGCACCGACACGATGGCCCGCCGCCCGATGCGGGTCATCGTCTCCAGCACCGTCCGCGGCTCGCGCATCGCCTGCAGGGTCTGGCTGAGGATCACGTAATCGAAGGCCCCCGGCGGGTAGTCCTTCAAATCGGTTTCGGCGTCGCCCTGGATGACCGACAGGCCCTGGGCCACGCACTGGTGCACGCCGTCCATCGACAGCTCGATCCCGCGCGCGTCCACCCCCTTCTGCCGGGACAGGAAGGCGAGCAGGGCGCCGTCGCCGCAGCCGACGTCGAGCACGCGGCTGCCCGGCTCCACCATCTCCGCGATCAGCTTCAGGTCGGAGCGGATGCCGGTGCCGGAGGCGGCGCGGGCGGCGGCTTGCTTGTCGTCGAGGGGGCTCATGGCCGGGAGTCCCGCGTCAGGCCGCGGTGTTCGGCGCAGCCGTCGAGGAAGCCGCGGATCACCTGATGGAATTCCGGCTCGTCGAGCAGGAAGGAGTCGTGGCCCTTGTCGGTGCGGATCTCCACGAAGCTGACGTTGGCGGCCACCGCGTTCAACGCGTGCACGATGGCCCGCGATTCGGAGGTCGGGAACAGCCAGTCGCTGGAGAAGCTGGCGAGGCAGAAGCGCACCGGCGTGCCCTTGCCGTCCTTGCGGAAGGCGTTGGACAGGGTGCCGCCCCCGTAATCCGCGGCGAGGTCGAAATAGTCCATCGCCCGCGTGATGTAGAGGTAGGAGTTGGCGTCGAACCGCTCCACGAAGGTGATGCCCTGGTGGCGCAGATAGCTTTCCACCTGGAAATCGGCGTCGAAGCCGTAGGTGACGGTCTGGCGGTTCTGCAGATTGCGCCCGAACTTGCGGTGCAGCGCCGGTTCCGACAGGTAGGTGATGTGCGCGGCCATGCGCGCCACCGCCAGCCCGCGGTGGGGGCGGGTACCCTCCAGCAGATAGTTGCCGCCGGCCCAGTCCGGGTCGGCCATGATGGCCTGCCGGCCGACCTCGTGGAAGGCGATGTTCTGCGCGGAGTGGCGGGCGGCCGTGGCGATCGGCACCGCGGCGAAGACCGACTCCGGGTAGGCGACGGCCCATTGCAGCACCTGCATGCCGCCCATCGAGCCGCCGATCACGCAGAAGAGCTGGTCGATCCCGAGATGCTCCACCAGCAGCTTCTGCGCGCGCACCATGTCGCCGATGGTGATGACGGGGAAGCCGAGGCCGTAGGGCTTGCCAGTCGCCGGATCGGTCTCCTTCGGGCCGGTGGAGCCCATGCAACCGCCGATGACGTTGGAGCAGATGACGAAGTAGCGGTCGGTGTCGACCGGCTTGCCGGGTCCGACCAGCATCTCCCACCAGCCGGGCTTGCCGGTCACCGGATGCTGGTCGAGCACGTAATGGTCGCCGGTCAGGGCGTGGCAGATCAGGATGGCGTTCGACCGGTCGGCGTTCAGCGCGCCGTAGGTCTGATAGGCGACCTCGAAGGGACCCAGCTCCGCGCCGCTGTCCAGCCGCATGGGCCGCTCCACCCCGAGCGTGACCCGGTGGCCGGGCATCGTCGCGGGCTCGGCAGGCACGGCGGCAGAGACGGCGCCAGACACGGCGGCGGCGGGGTTCGGCGCGGACATGACGGGTCGGGAGCCTCCGGAAAACGGACGTTCATAGCTACGGACCGGCGGTTGGGAGTGTCAACGTTTTCTTTGATTTCGTGCCGCTTGCGGACTACTACTATCCGGCTTTGGATTCGCCCTGGATTTGACGGTTTCCCGCCCCATGCCTCCGCCCAAGTCCCCGCTCGACGATCTGCGCCGCGAGATCGATCACATCGACGATACGATCCACGACCTGCTGATGCGCCGCGCCGCGGTGGTGGAGCGCGTCGGCGTCGTGAAAAGCCAGATCGAGGCCGCGGAAGGTCAGGTCAGCGGGAACCCCCAGACCCCGATCTATCTGCGCCCGGCGCGCGAGGCGGTCATCCTGCGCCGCCTGATGGCGCGCCACGCCGGCTCCTTTCCGGCGATGGCCGTCACCCGCATGTGGCGGGAAATGATCACCGCCTTCACCCGGCTCCAGGGCCCCTTCGCCGTTGCGGTCTACGCGCCGGAGGACCGCCGCGGATTCTGGGACGTGGCCCGCGACCATTTCGGCAGCGTCGTCCCGATGACCGCCGTCAACTCCCCCGCCGCGGCCATCCGCGCGGTGTCGGAGGGCACGGCCACCGTCGGCGTCGTTCCCTACCCGGCTGAGGACGACGCGGACCCCTGGTGGCGCTTCCTGGTGTCGTCCGACGCGCGCACGCCGCGCGTGGTGGCGCGGCTGCCCTTCGCCGGGCGCGGCAACGCCCGCGGCGAAGATCGCGACGCGCTGGCCATCGCGCTGGTTCCGCACGAGCCGACCGGCGACGACCGCACCCTGCTGGGGATCGAGCTGGGGCATGACCTCAGCCGCGGCCGGCTCAAGGACCATCTGGAGACGAGCGGCCTCGCCCCGACCTATTTCTGCACCTGGCACGCCCGCGACCCGTCCGGCCCGTCGATCCATCTGGTCGAGGTCGCCGACTTCGTCGACCACACCGACCCGCGCCTGGCTGCCTTCGCCGGCCGGCTGGGCGAGATCCCGGTGCGGATCAACATCGTGGGCGGCTACGCCGTCCCGCTTCATTTCTCCCACGACGCCCGCAAGGTCTGAGACCTGACATGACCCAGCCGAACAACGGCCCGGCGCCCCGCCCGGGGATTCTCGACATCGCCCCCTATGTCGGTGGCGAGCATGCGGGGCACATCCGCCTCGCCTCCAACGAAGGCGCGCTCGGCCCGAGCCCGCGCGCCGTGGAGGCCTACAAGGCCGCCGCAGGCGAGATGCACCGCTACCCGGACGGCGGCTCCGCCAAGCTGCGCAAGGCCATCGCCGAGCGCTTCGGCCTGGACGCCGACCGCGTGGTCTGCGGCGCCGGTTCCGACGAGCTGATCGCCCTGCTGATCCGCGCCTACGCCGGGCCGGGGGACGAGGTGCTGTACTCGCAGCACGGCTTCCTGATGTACCCGATCGGCGCCAAGTCGGTCGGCGCCACCCCGGTCCAGGCGCCGGAGACGAACCTGACCACCGATGTGGATTCGCTGCTGGCCCACGTCACGCCGCGCACCCGGCTGGTCTTCGTCGCCAACCCGAACAACCCGACCGGCACCTACATCACCGCCGACGAGATGGCCCGCCTGCACGCCGGCCTGCCGGAGAACGCCATCCTGGTCATCGACGCGGCCTACGCCGAATACATGAACCACAACGACTATTCGGCGGGGCAGGAGCTGGTCGACCGCTTCCCCAACGTGGTGATGACCCGCACCTTCTCGAAGATCTTCGCGCTGGGCTCGGTCCGGCTCGGCTGGGCCTACTGCCCGGCGGGGATCGCCGACGTGCTTAACCGCGTGCGCGGTCCCTTCAACGTCTCCTCCGCGGCGCAGATCGCCGGGGTGGCGGCGCTGGAGGATACCGAATTCCTGGAGCGCTCGCGCAGCCACAACATCGAATGGCGGGAGTGGTTCGTCCAGCAGGTTCAGGACCTTGGCCTGAAGACCCATCCCAGCGTGACGAACTTCGTCCTGGTCGATTTCGCCGGCCAGACCGCCGGGAAGGACGACGCCGAGGCGGCGCGCCTGTTCCTGAAGGGCCGCGGCATCCTGGTCCGCCAGATGCCCGCCTACGGCCTGCCGAGCTGCCTGCGCGTCACCATCGGCACGGAGGCCGAAATGCGCGAGGTGGTGCAGGCGCTGGAGGACTTCCTGGCAGCGTAAGGCCGGAGTGGTTTTCCCTCTCCCGCCCCGGGAGAGGGAGGGGCCCGCCGCGAAGCGGTGGGAGGGTGAGGGTATAGACAAGAATCAGCGCCTTGATCCTTGCGCTACCCTCACCCGGCCCTTCGGGCCACCCTCTCCCGGGGCGGGAGAGGGGGGCGCGCCGTTGCGCGCGTTTCCTCACGAAGCGGCCGGGCAAACTTTCCCTTGGTCACAGGGCGCCTTGGTGCTTTATAGCGGGGCGTTCTGCAACCCATCCGCAGCCGGTGCCTTGAGATCATGAGCGAGACCGCAGCCCCCTTGGCCGCCCCCCTGTTCGACCGCGTCGCCATCGTCGGCGTGGGTCTGATCGGTTCGTCCCTGGCGCGGGCGCTCACGCATTACGGGGTGGCTCGTCAGGTCGTCTGCGCGGACCGCAGCCCGGAGCATTGCGCCAAGGCGATGGAACTGGGCATCGGCGAGCGCGCCACCACCGATTTGGCGGAAGCCCTGGAGGGTGCCGACGTGGTGGTCCTGGCGACTCCCGTCGGGGCCTTCGCCGAGGTGGGGGAGCAGCTTGGGCCGCTGCTGCGGCCCGGCATGATCGTGACGGACGTCGGCTCGGTGAAGCAGGCGGTGCTGCGCGACGTCGGGCCTCACATCCCGGACGGCGTGCACCTGATTCCCGGCCACCCGGTGGCGGGCACCGAGCATTCGGGGCCGGAGGCCGGCTTCGCCACCCTGTTCCAGGGCCGCTGGTGCATCGTCACCCCGCCGCCCGGCGCCAACGAGGGCGCGGTGGACAAGGTAGTCACGATGTGGCGCCGCATCGGTTCCACCGTGGAACTGATGGACGCCAACCATCACGACCGCGTGCTGGCCATCACCTCGCACCTGCCGCACCTGATCGCCTACACCATCGTCGGCACGGCGTCCGACTTGGAGGACGACACCAAGTCCGAGGTCATCAAGTTCTCGGCCGGCGGTTTCCGCGACTTCACCCGCATCGCCGCCAGCGACCCGGTGATGTGGCGCGACGTGTTCCTGAACAACCGGGAAGCGGTCCTGGAAATCCTCCAGCGCTTCACCGAGGACCTGACCGCCCTCCAGCGCGCCATCCGCTGGGGCGAGGGGGAGCAGCTGCAGGACCATTTCACCAAGACCCGCGCCATCCGCCGCGGCATCATCGACGCCAAGCAGGCCTGACCGGTCCGGTTGCGCCGTTCGGCTGGCGCAACCGTTTGACGACCTATTTTCACATTAAAACTCCGATAAATGATAATCGGACATATGTGAATTACACACCTAGCAGCAAAAGACGACTTGCCTGATAGGGATCGCCCGTGTTCAATAATCCCCGGCATCACGCCATCGACCGTCAGCCTGGGGAACACCGTTCATGCCGTCGCGCTTCAGCCAGAGCCTCATCGCCGTCGGGCTGGTGACCTTGGCCGCCCTGGCGACCGCCAGCGCCGCGAGCCGCAGCACGATCCTGAACGTCTCCTACGACCCGACGCGGGAACTGTACGAGGAGTTCAACCCAGCCTTCGCCCGCACCTGGGCGGAGGCGTCGGGGGAGACGGTGGTCATTCACCAGTCGCACGGCGGATCGGGCGCGCAGGCGCGCTCGGTCATCGACGGTCTGGACGCCGACGTGGTGACGCTGGCTCTTGGCTACGACGTGGACGCCATCGCCGACGCCGGGCTGATCGCGAAGGATTGGCGGGAGCGCTTGCCAAACAACAGCTCCCCCTACACCTCCACCATCGTGTTCCTGGTCCGCAAGGGCAACCCGAAGGAGATCAAGGACTGGGACGATCTGGTAAAGCCGGACGTGGAGGTGATCACGCCGAATCCAAAGACCTCGGGCGGCGCGCGCTGGAACTACCTTGCCGCCTGGGCTTATGCGCTGAAGACCAACGGCAACGACGAGGCAAAAGCCAGGCAATTCGTCGCCGACCTTTACAAACACGTCCCGGTGCTGGACAGCGGCGCCCGCGGGGCCGCGCTGACCTTCACCCGCAAGGGCGTCGGCGACGTTCTTCTGGCCTGGGAGAACGAGGCCTTCCTGTCGCTTCAGGAGTTCGGCGCCGACCAGTTCGAGATCGTCGTGCCGTCCCTGTCGATCCTCACCGAGCCGCCGGTGGCCGTGGTGGACAGCGTGGTCGACCGCAAGGGCACCCGCAAGGTGGCGGAAGCCTATGTGCAGTATCTCTACACCCGCGAAGGGCAGGAAATCGCCGCCCGGAATTTCTACCGGCCCCGCCATCCCGAGCTGGCGCGGCAGTACGCCGGGCGCTTCTCCCCGGTGGCGCTGGTGACCGTGGACGACGTCTTCGGCGGCTGGCGCAAGGCCCAGTCGACCCACTTCGCGGAGGGCGCCCTGTTTGACCAGCTCCAGTCGGCGCCCCGCTGAAGCCCAGGACAAGAGCACGCAGTGATGGAACGGGAGGGCCAAACACCATGAGCACGACATCGACCCCCCGGAGCACGGACTCCCGGACGGCGGACGGCGATGCCAACGCGCTGACCGGCGTGATCGCCGAGAACATCCGCAACTTCCGGCTCCGCCAGGGGCTGTCCGTCGACGCGCTGGCCAAGCTGTCGGGCAACAGCCGGGCCGAGCTGACGGCGATCGAAGCCGGGCGGGGGCCGTCCAGCATCGACTTCCTGTGGACCATCGCCCGCGCGCTCGACGTGCCCTTCTCCAGCCTGCTCAGCAGTGGGGGCAGCGGTGGGACCACGGTGATCCGGCGGGCGGACAGCCGGCCGTTGGCCTCGCGCGACGGACGCTTCAGCTCACGGGCGCTGTTCCCCTTCCACGGCGAGCGGCAGGTCGAATTCTACGAGCTGCGCCTCGCTCCCGGCACCGACGAGCGGGCCGACGCCCACACCATCGGCACCGTGGAGAACATCCTGGTCGGGCGCGGTGTGGTCGAGATCGAGACCGGCGACGGCACCCACCGGCTGGAGGAGGGCGACACGATCCAGTTCGACGCCGACGCCCCCCACGCCTACCGCAACGTGGGTGACGGCGAGGCGCTGTTGTATCTCGTGATGACCTACGTCTTCTGATTCCGGCGTTCTCTGATTCTGGCGTTCTCTGGCCCTGGATCAGGCGGCGGTCCGCACGCTGGCGTCGCCGTTGGCGGGGGCCTGCGGACCGCTGTCGCGGGACATCTCCGTCTTCAGGGCGGCGGCGAGTTGCCGGAAGGTTTCCTTGCGGCCGGAGGTGCGGCGCCAGACCAGCCCGATCCGACGGAACGGCCGCTCCCCGCCCAGCGGGCGGACCACCACATCCAAACCGCGCAGAATCCCCGAGTCGAGCGCCATCTGCGGCAGCAGCGTCACCCCCAGCCCGTTGGCGACCATCTGGACCAGCGTGTGCAGGCTGGTGCCCTGGAACGCGGCGCTTTGCCGCGCCCCTTCCATGGAACAGGCGGCCAGCGCGTGGTCGCGCAGGCAGTGCCCGTCCTCCAGCAGCAGCAGATCGTCCAGCGCCACGTCGGACGGGCGGGGCGTGGTGACGTCGCTCAACCGGTGCTCGGGCGTGCAGACCACGGAGAAGCGGTCTTCGGCGATGTCGATGGATTCCACGTCGCCGGAGGGGTAGGGCAGGGCGAGGATGGCCGCGTCCAGCTCCCCCGATTCCAGCCGGTCGAGCAGCCGGGCGGTCTGGTCCTCGCGCAGGAACAGCTTCAGCTTGGGAAAGCTGTCGCGCAGCGCCGGCATCACGCGGGGGATCAGGAAGGGGCCGATGGTCGGGATCACGCCGAGATGGAGCGGCCCCGACATCGGGTCTTCCACCGAGCGGGCCATGTCCACCAACTCCTCCGCCCCCTTCAGGACGAGGCGGGCGCGGTCGGCAATCTCGCGGCCCAGCGGGGTCGGCAGGACGGTGCGCCGCGTGCGCTCCAGCAGCGGGGCGCCCAGCAGATTCTCCAACTCCTGGATGCCGGCGCTGAGCGTCGACTGGCTGACGAGGCACGCCTCCGCCGCCTTGCCGAAATGGCAGCGATCGACGACGGCGACGAGGTAGTGGAGCTGACGTAAGGTGGGGAGGGGCTTCATGCACTGCACAATAATCGGTTTTATCGATCAAAGCGATTGGTATTTTTCGCTTCCATCGCTGACCCATTGCCCCTAACTTCCCTGGTGTCAAGCGACCAACGAGGGGGGAGCAGACTTCCGGCAGGGATGCCGCGGCACCGGTAGCCCATATGGGAAACCATTGGGAAGACGGGGCCAAGCGGGCAGGACACCGGAGTGACGCTTGCTCCAATCATTCAGACTGATGGAGAAATCATGTCCTTGATCAACACCGAGATTAAGCCGTTCAAGGCGACCGCTTTCAAGGGCGGCAAGTTCATCGACGTCAGCGACGCCGACCTGAAGGGCAAGTGGTCGGTTGTCTTCTTCTACCCGGCGGACTTCACCTTCGTGTGCCCGACCGAGCTGGAAGACCTGGCCGATAACTACAGCGAGTTCCAGAAGCTCGGCGTTGAGATCTACAGCGTTTCGACCGACACCCACTTCTGCCACAAGGCCTGGCACGACACCTCGCCGGCCATCGGCAAGATCGAGTACACCATGGTCGGCGACCCGACCGCCACGATCTGCCGCAACTTCGAGATCCTGATCGAGGAGAAGGGCCTCGCCGACCGCGGCACCTTCGTCGTCGACCCGGACGGCAAGATCCAGATCGTCGAGATCACCGCCGGCGGCATCGGCCGCGACGCCCGCGAGCTGCTCCGCAAGGTGAAGGCCGCCCAGTACGTCGCCTCGCATCCGGGCGAGGTCTGCCCGGCCAAGTGGGAAGAGGGTGAGAAGACGCTCGCCCCGTCGCTCGACCTCGTCGGCAAGATCTAAGCCTCCCCGGCTTGATCCTCTGGGAACCGCCGGCCGCTACCGCGGCCGGACGGTTCGGCCGCGGCCACGCTGGCCGCGGCGCCACGGTTTCGGGCCCGGATCGATTCCGGGCCCGGATCACGAGTGGCCTTCATCCGTTCAAAAAAAGTCTGTTCAAAGACACTCTGCTGCCCGGACCCGCCCTGGCGCCACCGGGCTCGCTTCGAAAAACCACTTTCGGGAGCCCTCGCCGTGTTGGATAGCAACGTCAAAGGCCAGCTCAAGGCCTATTTCGATAAGATCACGCAGCCCATCGAACTGGCCGCCTCCCTGGACGACGGCGCCAAGTCGCAGGACATGCAGGCTCTGCTGCAGGACATCGCGTCCCTGTCGGACAAGATCACCTTCGTCCGCACCGACGACGACGCGCGCAAGCCCTCCTTCGCGATCAAGCGCACCGGCACCGACATCGGCGTCCGCTTCGCCGGCCTGCCGATGGGCCATGAATTCAATTCCCTCATCCTCGCCCTGCTGCAGGTCGGCGGCCACCCCTCCAAGGAGTCGGCGGAGGTCATCGAGCAGGTGAAGGCGCTGGAGGGTGAGTATCGCTTCGAGACCTACTTCTCGCTGTCCTGCCAGAACTGCCCCGACGTGGTGCAGGCCCTGAACCTGATGAGCGTCCTGAACCCGCGGATCAAGCATGTCGCCATCGACGGCGCGCTGTTCCAGCAGGAGGTCGACTCGCGCAAGATCATGGCCGTGCCGTCCATCTTCCTGAACGGCGAGCCGTTCGGACAGGGCCGCATGGGGCTGGAGCAGATCCTCGCCAAGATCGACACCGGCGCCTCGCAGCGCGACGCCGAGAAGATCAAGGCCAAGGACGCCTTCGACGTGCTGGTGATCGGCGGCGGCCCGGCCGGCGCCGCGGCGGCGATCTACGCGGCGCGCAAGGGCATCCGCACCGGCGTTGCGGCGGAGCGCTTCGGCGGTCAGGTGCTCGACACCATGGCCATCGAGAACTTCATCTCCGTCTCCCACACCGAGGGGCCGAAGCTGGCCACCGCGCTGGAGCAGCACGTCAAGGAGTATGAGGTCGACGTGATGAACCTGCAGCGGGCGGAAAAGCTGATCCCCGCCGAGGGGCCGGGCGGCCTGATCGAGGTCCAGCTCGCCAACGGCGCCTCGCTGAAGTCGAAGACGGTGATCCTGTCGACCGGCGCCCGCTGGCGGCAGATGGGCGTCCCCGGCGAGGACGAGTACCGCAACAAGGGCGTGGCCTACTGCCCGCACTGCGACGGCCCCCTGTTCAAGGGCAAGCGCGTGTCGGTCATCGGCGGCGGCAACTCCGGCGTGGAAGCGGCCATCGATCTGGCTGGCATCGTCGCCGAGGTGACGCTGATCGAGTTCGACAGCCAGCTCCGCGCCGACGAGGTGCTCCAGCGCAAGCTGCGCAGCCTGCCCAACGTGCGCGTCATCACCTCGGGCCTGACGACCGAGGTGCATGGCGACGGCACCAAGGTGACCGGCCTCAGCTACAAGAACCGCAACACCGGCGAGGTGCACCGGATCGATCTGGAAGGCATCTTCGTGCAGATCGGCCTCGTGCCCAACACCGAATGGCTGAAGGGCTCGGTGGCGCTGAGCCCGCGCGGCGAGATCGAGGTGGACGCCCGCGGCCAGACCTCCATCCCCGGCGTCTTCGCGGCGGGCGACGCGACGACGGTGCCCTACAAGCAGATCATCATCGCCATGGGCGAGGGCTCGAAGGCCGCCCTGTCGGCCTTCGACTATCTGATCCGCATGGCGCCGGTCGAGGCCGTCGCGGCGGCGTAAGGGGGAGTGGTACGGGAGGTGGTCGTGTAGGGCCCCCCTCCCGGCCTCCCCCCGCTATCGCAGGGGGAGGAGAAAAGCCCTCCCCTGCGTCAGCGGGGGGGATTGGGTGGGAGCCCGTCGCGACCACCCAATCCGGTCAGCGCAGCCCCGCCAGCACCTTGTCCAACGTGATCGGGAAATCGCGCACGCGCACGCCGGTCGCGTGGTGGATGGCGTTGGCAATGGCGGCGGGAACGCCGACGATGCCGATCTCGCCGACCCCCTTGGCGCCCAGCGCGTTGACCATGTCGTCGTGCTCCTCGACGAACAGCACGTCGATGTCCGGCACGTCGGCGTTCACAGGGACATGGTACTCCGCGTAATCGTGGTTCATCACCCGGCCCAGCCGGTGGTCCGTGAAGGCCTCCTCCTCCAGACCCATGCCGATGCCCCAGACCACGGCGCCTTGAATCTGGCTGCGCGCCGTCTTGGGGTTGATGATGCGCCCGGCGGCGATGGCGCTGACCACGCGGGCCACCCGGATGGTGCCGAGATCCTCATCCACCCGGACCTCCACGAAGACGGCGGAATGGGTGGCGAAGGTGTGCCGTGCCCGCGCGAGCAGATAGGGCAGGGCGCGCGCCTCCTCCTCGATGCTGAGGGTGCCGGAGCCGCGCATCACGTCGGTGATGGACAGCCGCCGCGACCGGTCGTCCCGGACGATCAGATGGCCATCGGCAAAAAGCACATCCGCCTCCGCCACGCCCTTCAGCGGGTTGTCCTCAAGCTTGCCGGCCAGCGTGAACAGCTGTGAGCGCACCCGGTCGCACACCGCCTTCACCGCCGACCCGACGGTGGAGACCGTCCAGGACCCGCCCTCGATGGGGGCGGTGGGCAGCGAGGAATCGCCCAGGCAGAAGGTCACCTCCTCGATCGGCAGGCCCAGAACGTCGGCGGCGATCTGCGTCATGACGGTGTAGGTGCCGGTGCCGATGTCGGCGGTGGCGCTGGACACCACCAGCTTGCCGTCGACGCCCAGCACCGCCTTGGCGGCGGCCTGCCCCTGCATGGCGTCCCACACCCCCGCCGCCATGCCCCAGCCGATCAACTCCCGCCCCTCGCGCATGGAGCGCGGCGCGGGGCTGCGCTTCGCCCAGCCGAACCGCTCCGCCCCCTGCCGGAAGCAGGCGCGCAGCTCCTTGCTGGAGAAGGGGGTGCCGGTGTTGGGGTCGGTCTCCGCGTAGTTCTTCAGGCGAAGCTCCAGCGGGTCCATGCCGAGCTTGAAGGCCAACTCGTCCATGGCGATTTCCAGGGCCGGGACGCCGGTCGCCGCCCCCGGCGCGCGCTGGTCCAGCGGCGTGTGCACGTCCAGCCGCGTCAGTTTGTAGTCCAGGCGGACGTTGTCGCAGGCGTATTGCTGCCCCGACCAGTTGACGACGATCTCCACATAGTTCTCGTTTTGGGAGCTTTCCTGCACGGCCTCGTGGATCAGCGCCCGCAGCGTGCCGTCGCGCTCGGCGCCCAGCGCCACCCGCTGGATGGTTTCGGGCCGGTGGCCGAAGCTGAACATCTGCGGACGCGACAGCTCCACCCGGATGGAGCGTTTCAACTGCGTCGCCGCCAGCATGGCCATGAAGAGCTGATGCTGCGGCCGCAAACCGGAGCCGAAGGCGCCGCCGACGAAGGGCGACATCACCCGCACGGCGGATTTGGACAAGCCGAAGACGTTGCAGATGTAGGTGTGGCAGTTCTGCGCGCCCTGGGTCTTGTCGTGGACGGTCAGCGTGCCGTCGTCGTGGTGCAGGACGGTGGTGGCGTGCATCTCCATCGGGTTGTGGTATTCCGCCGCCTGGGTGAACTCCGCGTCCACCTGGACGGGCGAGTCCAGGAAGGCCTGCTCCGGGTTGCCGCGGGGCTTCGGCGGGGGCTCGAAACCGCCCTTGTCCTTACCGGGGGTGAAGGTGTTCGCGCGGTTGGCGCGCAGGTCGGTCTGGTGGGGAGCCGCCTCATACTCGATGTGGACGAGGCGGGCGGCGTAGCGGGCCAGCTCGAAGCTCTCGGCGATCACCAGCGCCACCGGCTGGAGCGCGTGGTGGATTTCCGCGTCGTAGAGCGGGCGGAAGGGCGATCCCTTGGGCGCGTCGTCGTCCTTCCATTTGCGGTCGAACCAAGCGAGGCTCGGCCGGTTCTCGTGGGTGAAAACGTGGATGACGCCGGGCAGGGCCAGCGCCGCGGACGCATCGATCCGGGTGATCCGACCACGCGCGATGGCACTGGAGACGATGTAGCCGTGGGCGAGGTCCGGCAGGGTGAACTCGGCCGCGTAGTGGGCGTCGCCGGTCACTTTCTTGCGTCCGTCCACCCGGCTGACGGGCTTACCGATCGGGCCGTTGGGCTCCTTCAGGAAGCCGGGAATGCTGGGAATGGCGGTCATGGGTGGGACGCTCCCTTGCGGTCGGCGGCTTCGCTCAAGGCGCGGACGATGGCGCGCTCGGCGAGTTCGATCTTGAAGCTGTTGTGCTCGTGCCCCTTGGCGTCGCGCAGCAGAACGCGCGCGGCGGCGCGGAAGCTGTCGGGCGCGGCGGGCTTGCCGATGAGGGCGGCTTCGGCCTCCGGGTCGCGCCAGGGCTTGTGGGCAACCCCGCCCAGCGCCAGACGGGCGTCGCGGACGGTGCCGCCATCCAGCTCCAGTCCCGCCGCCACCGACACCAGCGCGAAGGCGTAGGAGGCGCGGTCGCGGATTTTCAGATAGGTCGAATGCTCGGCGAAGCCCTTGGCCGGCAGGTCGATGGACGTCACGAGGTCGCCCGGCCGCAGGGTCGTGTCGATCTCCGGCCGGTCGCCGGGCAGGCGGTGGAACTCGGCGAAGGGGATGCTGCGCTCGCCGTCCGGCCCACGCACTTGGACGACCGCGTCGAGGGCGGCCAAAGCGACGCAGAGGTCGGATGGGTGAACCGCGATGCACTGGTCACTGGCGCCCAGGATGGCGTGGATGCGGTTTACCCCGCCGATTGCGCCGCAACCCGACCCCGGCTCCCGTTTGTTGCAGGGGGTGGCCGTGTCGTAGAAGTAGTAGCAGCGGGTCCGCTGCAGAAGGTTGCCGCCGTTGGTCGCCATGTTGCGGAGCTGCGCCGAGGCCCCGGCGAGGATCGCCTTGGACAGCATGGGGTAGCGGGTCTGCACGCGCTCGTCGTAGGCGGTGTCGGCGTTGCGGGCCAGCGCGCCCAGCCGCAGGCCGCCCCCCGCCGTCTCCTCGATCCGGTCCAGCGGCAGGCGGGAAATGTCGATCAGCCCGCCCGGCCGGGCCACGTCGGCCTTCATCAGGTCGAGCAGGTTGGTTCCTCCGGCGACGAAGGCCGTCCCGGAGGCGCCGGCTCGCCCGACGGCGTCCGCCGCGCTGTCGGCCCGGGCGTAGGTGAAGGACCTCATGGCGCGCCCTCCGCCTTCGGGCCGGCGATGGTCATGGCCTGCCGGATCGCCGCGACGATGTTGGGATAGGCCCCGCAGCGGCACAGGTTGCCGCTCATCAACTCGCGGATCTCATCGTCGGTGGTGGCCTTGCCTTCGGCGATCAGCCCGGCGGCCGAACAGATCTGGCCCGGCGTGCAGTAGCCGCACTGGAAGGCGTCATGCTCGATGAAGGCGTCCTGAAGCGGGTGGAGCGAGTCGCCGGTGGTCAACCCCTCGATGGTGGTGACCTTGCGGCCGTCCTGCATCGCCGCCAGCGTCAGGCAGGCGTTGATGCGCCGCCCGTCCACAAGCACGGTGCAGGCCCCGCACTGGCCATGGTCGCAGCCTTTCTTGGTGCCGGTCAGCTCGAGATGCAGGCGCAGCGCGTCGAGCAGGGTCGTCCAGGGAGCGAGATGGAGCGTCCGCTCCACCCCGTTGACGGTCAATGTGACGGGAATCGGCGCGGGCGGCGGGACGACGGCCGGGCGCGGGCTGGCCTTGAGCGGTGCCATGGAGACTCCGGATCTGCGGGGGAGCGCCGGACGCCGCCATGATAACGGGCTGCGCCGACTTCACATGTCCGGACAACAGGAGGTTGGCACCGCCGTTCCGCAGCCGGAACGAACCGGCCGTGAACAGGCGCACCCGCAATTTGGGAACAGGCAGAGGAAGTGTGGGATCGGTGGTCCGCGGTTACTTCTTCGCGGTGCCGGCGATGCCGGATTTCTCCGCGGCGTCCAGCAGGGTGACGACTTCCGGAGCGACCCACCAGCGGCAGCGCTTGCGCTCGTCGCTCGACACGGCGATGACGCGGTCGATCAGGCGGGATTCCGAGTCGCCGAACGTCTTCTGCTGCCGCAGGGCCGCCTCGATCACCCCGGCCAGCGCGATGTCGAGCGCGGTGATCTCAATGGGGTAGCTCAGCATGTCCGCCAGATCGGCGAGCTGGCCCAGCGCCCGCAGCCCTTCGGCGGCGCCGGTGGAGGACAGGCGGCGGAACACCGTGGCGACGTGGTTGCCGTCCTCCGCCCGCCACGGCTTGCCCGACGACACGATGCCGCGCCGCGCCAGCTGCGACTGAAATTCGTTGACGAAGCGCACGCGCTCGATCAGCGGGTCGAGCACGCTGTGCATGGTCAGCGCCTCGATCCGCCGCGCCAGGACGGGGGCAAGGTCCTCGTGCACGGCGTTGCTCAGCTCGCGGAACGCCTGATGGACCATGTTGCGTTCGCGGTCGGTGGTGTCCAGCTCCAGCGCGTGGACGGCGTCGTACCAGGCCAGGAAATGCTGCAGCTGGGCGGAGGGATGGTCGCGGTCGTCGACCGCGTCCGCCACCAGCAGGCCCGGCTTGCTGAGGAAGCTGCCGGTCAGCGTGGCCTTCAGCGCCTCCGCGGCGACCAGAAGGCGGCCAATGATGGCGTCCTTGGCGACGGCGACGGGGAAGGCTTCGAACAGGCGGATCGCCAGGGCGGCGTCGTCGCGCCGGTGCAGGCCGGCCACCGCGAACATGGCCGCCCCCTCGCGCGTGCAGTCGCCGCGGCGCACCATCTCCCGCCCCAGACGCACCGGGTCGCCGTGCAGCAGCGACGGCAGGGGCTGGTCCGCCCAGGCCGGGGCCGCCAGAAGGATGGTTTCCATCCGCTCCAGCTCCGCACGGGCGACACCCTCGCGCTGGCGCACGCCGTGGCGTTTCAACATCTGCGCGCGGAAGCCCGACACCTCGGCCAGGAAGGCGGTCGCCTCCGCGGGCGTGGCGCGCAGGCGGGCCAGCACGGCAAGGCTGCGCTGGCGCAGCTCGTCGGCCCAGACCTGCGCCTCGGCGGAGGCGAAGATCTCGTTCAGCGGCTGGTCCTTGGCGAGGCGCGCCACCGTCTCCTGGACGCGGCCGACCGCCGGCTCCAGGCGCGGGGCCAGGGCGAACCACCAGGCGCTGACGTCCGCCAGGTGCAGGGCGCCGGCCAGCCGCACCCCGCTGGTCAGCAACGAATCGTCGCGCAGGATCAGCGCGTCGAACAGGCCGGTCCAGACGCGGCGCGCGTGCTCCGACCGCCGCCCGTTCAGCATGGTGACCAGCATCTGGGCGACCGGCTCGGCCATGTCCTCCAGATACCCGTCGCGGATCATCTTGTAGAGCTGGAGCTTCTGCCCATGGTCCAGCGGGGCCAGCACGTCCGACACACGCTTCAGACTCTTGTCCTGCCCGCCGGGCAGGCCGGACAGCGAGAGGTGCAGCGGTGGCATCGCCGTCACCGCATCGGGCGGAGCGCCGTCGGCTGCCTGCGTCTCTTTCGACATCCGGAGCTTTGCCATGGTCGGACCCATCCGCATCGATGCGTGTGGAATTTCAATCTAAGATCGATTGGATATGGTTGTTAGAATATGCCTAAAAAGCCTAACGAATCACTAAGCGGTGACAAAGACAGATTTTCGCGGGCTCTATGACGAAATGTAACAAGGTTGATGAAACAGAAAGCAAAGATGACTCATTGACCGTTACATTAAAAACACAACCCGGGCGGTCATGACTCAGCCTTTCAGCGGTCGGGTCTTCGCCGGCTCGGCGGGTTTGCGCGCGGGGATGGGGGGCGCGCTGCGTTCCCGCCCCTCCTCTCCGAGGAAACCTTGCGCCGCGACGACGGCGGAGCGCCACGGGCGGTCCATCGCGATCCAATTGTCGAAAGGCAGGCGGTCGAGAGGCAGGCCCGGCCAGGAGGCGGAGAACAGGCCGGAAATCATCCAGCCGGCCAGCAGCGTGACCGCCAACTGCTCCGAGAATCCGCCGGTCTTCAGGATGGGCAGCGCGAAGTTGCGCCGCCGCTTGATCGGCCACAGCAGCGGCAGCCCCGCCGGAGTCAGCAGGTCGCCGGCCAGATGGGTCAGATAACCGATCAGGAAGGGCAGGATCAGGTGCGAGTAGTCCGCGTACTCGTGCAGGGCCCAGAAGCATCCCGCGATGGCCAGTGTGGAGTGGGTGACGCCGCGATGCCCGAAGACGGCGGAGATCACGTTCGACAGGGGCCGCATCAACTGGCCGAGCGTCGATTTGGGATGGTCGATGTCCGGTGCCAGGGACCCGACCACCGCCGCCCCGAAGGCCACCACATCGAAGGGCAGGCCGAATCGCGCCGAGGCGTAAAACCACGCCGCCCCGCCGACGATCATGTGGGAAGAGGCCATCATGGGCGGTCACCGCGGGACGAGCGATGAGGCACAGGGCGTCAGAACGCGCGAAGGCTGTGCCTGGGTGACGGCCACTCTGTCGTTTGCTCCCGGATTCCTGGTTCCTAACACTAGGACAGAAGTCGCGCCCACACAATCCCGGCCTGATCAAGAGGGATTCCGAAATGACATGGCCCCTATGCGTTCACAGGCGTCCGCGATGGAGGCACGCCCTCAGCCCGCCGGGCCGCGGCTGCAGGTGGCGCCGATGGCGCGCAGGGCGTTGCGCACCCGCCCGACGCTTTCGCGGTCCGGCAGGCTGTACCAAGTGATGGTCAGGGCGACCGGTGCGGCGCGGCGCAGGCCATGGACGTCGCCGGGGGCGGCCTCGACGACGCGGCCCTGGCTGCCGACGAACCAGCGCCAGCGCTGCCCCTCCCCGTCGGCCAGCGATTGCCAGACCTCGCGGGAGTCCCGGTAATAGGCCCCGCCTCCGGCGTCCGCCGCGTCGGCGTAGAGGTAGAGCGGATTTTCGGGCGACAGCGAGAGCAGCAAATGCTGGACGGACCGCGGCCCGCCGGAACGGATGACGGCGTCGGGAAGCGGCTCGTCGCCGTCCTGGCCATAGTCGAACATGGTGGAGCCGCGGTGCATCGGTCAGTCGGATCGGGCGTGAGGGGTCAGCCGGGCTGGAGGAATTCGACCTCGACGAAGACGATGTCGCTGTCGCCGTCGTTGATGACGTTGTGGCTGACGCCGGCCTTGCGGAAATAGGAACGGCCCGGTTCCAGCGGGAACTGGCGGGCGTTGCCGTCCGGATCGACGATGGTGAAGGCGCCGGCCGTCACCGGAACGATCACATAGTCGTAGCCGTGCACATGGGCGCCGGTTTCCGCCCCCGGCACCAGACGCCATTCGGTGACGCGGGTGCGCTCGTTCTCGACATGCTGGGTGGAAACCGCCTGCGGACGGGTGCTCATCGTCTGGTGCCCTCGTTGCTCGTCTCGTTGGGGACTTTTCAAAAGAACAATTCGTGTACCACGAAGCCCGAGCCGCGCCCAGACCGAAGCGCATCCGGCGCCTTTCCTTCGGACTCCTTTGGCGAGCAGCCCCCCTCCTTTGGAGGATGTCTACCTACGATTGAATCCGTGACCCGATGACTCCCCGCAGCTTAGCCTTGCCGGTCCGTACCGCGCAAAACCGTCAGGGAGGGGCGTCAGGCCGGCATGCCAGCGTTGAGGAGCCACCAGACCATGGTCGCCGGCGTCGCCGCGGCCATCGCGCAGCGGCAGACGGACGTGCGGGACGTGCTGGCCGCGGTGACGCCGGGTGGAGGCAAGTCGCTGCTGCCGGTCATCATGGGGGCGGCGCTGATGCGCGCCGGGCTGATCGACCGCATCTGCTGGATCGTGCCGCGCGACAGCCTGCGCCGGCAGGCGGAGGAGGCCTTCGCCGATCCGCGCTGGCGCGAGGCGCTGGGTCACGGGATCGCACTGCGGGCGGCGGAGAACGGGCGCGATCCCTGCCGCGGCCTCCAGGGCTACGTCACCACCTATCAGGCGGTCGCGGCGGCCCCGGACCTGCACCTTCAGGAGTTCCGCCGCCACCGCTATCTGCTGGCCGTGGACGAATTGCACCACCTGCCCGCCGTCGCCGACAGCGGTGCGGCGTCCACGGCGGAGGACGAGACCGCCTGGAGCCGCTCCATCCTGCCGCTTCTGGAAAGCGCCGCCGCCCGGCTGCTGATGAGCGGCACCCTGGAGCGGGCGGACGGGCGCCCCATCCTCTGGCTGCCCTACCGCACCCCGCAGGGGGTTCGGCGGGTGCGCGAGATCGATTTCAAGGCGCCGGGGTGGGCCATCGTCGGCTATTCGCGGCGGCAGGCGCTGGCCGAGAAGGCTATCCTTCCGGTGACCTTCGGCGCGATGGACGGCACCGCGACATGGCTGGACGCGGAGCGGACGACGCGCAGCGTCGACGCGCTGTCCCGCGCCGGGGAGAACACCCGCGACGCCCTGTTCACCGCGCTGCGCACCGGCTTCGCCCAGGCCATGCTGCGCGAGGCCTACCGCTCCTGCCGCGAGCACCGGGCGAAGCGGCGCGCGGCGGCGACCGGTCCAAATGGGGCGGAGCATGAGGGCGCCGGGTTGGGCAAGCTGCTGGTGATCGCGCCGGACCAGGAGACCGCCCGCAACTACCTCGACACGCTGCGCGGCTGGATGCCCGGCGCGCAGGCGGCGCGGATGGCGCAGATCGCCATTTCCGAACGGCGCGACGCGCAGGAGGTGGTGGCCGCCTTCCGCCTGCGCCCCGAACCCGCCGTTCTGGTCTCCGTCGCCATGGCCTATGAGGGGCTGGACGCGCCGGCCATCTCGCACGTCGCCTGTCTGACCCACATCCGCTCCCGCCCCTGGCTGGAGCAGGCCATCGCGCGGGCCACCCGCGTCGATCCCCACGCCGGCGCCTACGAGCAGCAGCGGGCGGTGATCTACCACCCCTCCGACATGATGTTCGAGCGGTTCCGCCAGATGGTCGAGACCCAGCAGGGCACGCGTGCCATGGTCAAGATGCGGCGCCAGCACGAACTGCCCTTCGAGCGCACGGTGGAGGCGGAGCCGGAGATCATCCCGCTGGAATCCAACGCGACGGCCCTGCGCTTCGCCGTGGTGGCGCCCGGCCCCGATTTCGGCAACCCGCCGCCGGGGCGCGATTCCGCCGACCGCCCCTCGGCCGAGCGCCCGTCAAAGGACGGGGTGCAGGTGCCCAGCGCGGTTGAGCATCATTTGCGCCAGCGCATCGGCCAGATCGTGGCGGCCCAGGTGATCGAGGACCAGGACAACAACCTCGTCGCCGAAGGGCCGGTCAGCTACCACACCTACAACGCCGTGCTGAAGCGCTGCATGAACAAGGCGCGGTCGGAGATGACCCTGTCGGAGCTTGAGGCCGCCCTCGGCTGGCTGGAGCGCAACCGCATCTCCGATCACCTGCACCTGATCGCCGACGACCCGCAATACCGCTGGTCGAGCCGCCGCAAGGGCCGAGGGGCGGGGTCGGTCACGGCCTTTTCGAAACCGGCCCGCCGGACGCCATCCCCTGGAACGGGAAAGCCGGCGTCCTAAATAACGCACCCCGGCACACTTTTTTGCAGGAGCGAAGACATCGGCCTTCGTAGAATGTGTCGGCCCGTTCGCCACCCGTGGAGGTTACCGGTGCGTTTCGCGAGGCCGCTCAAGATTCTTCTCGTGGAGGACGATTCGCTCACCGCCATGGCGATGGCCCGCATGCTGGAAATGGCCCATTGCACGGTGACCACCGTGACGGACGGCGAAGCCGGGCTGAGCGCCCTGGCCGAGGGCCGCTTCGACGCCGTCATCACCGATCTGGTCATGCCGCGCCTGGGTGGCGAGGCGATGATCCGCCAGTTGCGCCGCAACTGGCCCGACCTGCCCATCGTCGTGCTGTCCGCCTCTCCGCCCGAGGACGGAATCCCCGGTTTGCAGGACGGGGAGGGCGGACCGCTGGTGATCCTGCGCAAGCCCGTCCTGGCGGGGGAACTTCTGGCGGCGATGGATCAGGTGTTCCTGAAGACCTGACCGGACGTGGTCAGGCCTTCTTCTTGCCGAAGCTGATCTTCGGCTCCTCGCCCTTCAGCAGGCGTTTGATGTTCGCGGAATGGCGGATGGCGACCAGCACGGCGATGAACAGGCACAGACCCGCCACCAGCGGCCCGCCGAAGATCCAGCCGAAGATCGGGCTGAGGCCAAGGGCGGTCAGGGCTGACAGCGACGAAATTTTGAACAGGAAGGCCATGGCGAGCCACGTCGCGCAGGCTATCACGCCGACCGGCCAGGACACCGCCAGCAGCACGCCGAGCGCCGTCGCCACGCCCTTGCCGCCCTTGAAGCCGAGCCAGACCGGGAAGCTGTGGCCCAGCATGGCGCCGCCCGCCGCGAAGACCGCGGCCTCCGGCCCCGCCCAGGCGAGGGCGAGCAGGGCGGCGATGGCGCCCTTGCCGCTGTCCAGGATCAGGGTGGCGGCGGCGAGCGGCTTGTTGCCGGTGCGCAGCACGTTGGTGGCGCCGATGTTGCCGGAGCCGATCTTGCGGATGTCGCCCAGCCCGGCCAGCCGGGTCAGCACCAAGCCGAAGGGAATCGAACCCAGCAGGTAGCCGAGCAGGGCCGAGATCAGGAGGGTCACCGGATCAGCCCTCGAACTGCCAGACGGTGCGCCCGTCCACCACGGTGCGCAGCGGACGGCCCTGGACGGGGCGGTCCTCGAAGGGGCTGTTCTTCGACTTCGACTTGAAGGCGGCCACGTCCACCTTCCACGGCACGTCCAGGTCGAAGGCGATCAGGTCGGCGGGCGCCCCCTTGGCGATGCGGCCGAGCGGCAGGCCGAGGAGTTCGGCCGGCTTCACGGTCACGCAGGCCAGCGCCTTCAGCAGCGGCATGGCGCCCTTGTGCACCAGCTCCAGCGTCAGCGGGAACAGCGTCTCCAGCCCGATCACGCCGCAGGCTGCCTGGGCGAAGGGCAGGCGCTTCTGGTCCTGGTCCTGCGGCGTGTGGTCGGACGCGATGGCGTCGATGGTGCCGTCGGCCAGACCTTCCACGATGGCCCGCCGGTCCATCTCGCCGCGCAGCGGCGGCGACACTTTGGCGAAGGTGCGGTAGTCGCCGACGTCCGTCTCGGTCAGGGCGAAGTAGTGCGGGGCGGTGTCGCAGGTGACCTTCAGCCCGCGCGCCTTGGCGCGGCGGATCAGGTCCACCGACTCGCCGGTCGAGACGTGGGCGAAGTGCAGCCGGCCGCCGGAAAGTTCAAGCAGGCGCAGGTCGCGCTCGATCATGATGATCTCGGCCTCCCGCGGGATGCCGACGAGGCCGAGGCGGGTGGCGCGTTCGCCCGAATTCATCATGCCGCCGCTGGCGAGGCTCGGCTCCTCCGGATGCTGGACGATCAGCTTGTCGAAGGTGCGGGCGTAGCTGAGCGCGCGGCGCATCGCCTTGGCGCTGGCGATCGCCTTGGTGCCGTCGGTGAAGGCCACGGCCCCGGCGCGGGACAGCAGGCCCATCTCGGTGATCTCGTTGCCCTCGGTCCCGCGGGTGGCGGCGGCGTAGGCGAAGACCTTGACCAGACGCACCTCGCGGGCGCGCCGGGCGATGAACTCCAGGCTCGCCACCTCATCGGTCACCGGATCGGTGTTGGGCAGCAGGACCACGGCGGTGATGCCGCCGGCCACCGCGGCGCGCGACGCGCTCTTGATGGTGTCCTTCTCCTCCTCGCCGGGCTCGCCGATCAGGACGCGCATGTCGACGAGGCCCGGGGCGAGGCACTGGCCCTGGAGGTCGACGACCTCGATCCCCTCCGGCACGCCGTCGGCGAACAGGGACGGGCCGAAGTCGGCGATCTTCGCGCCTTCGGTCAGCAGGTCGCCCCGCTGGTCCAGGCCGCTGGCGGGGTCGAGCAGGCGGGCGTTGCGGTAGGCGACGCGGGGTGCGTTGGAATTAGGCATTGGAACCCCGGCCTTCATTTTTAGTAGGGTCGCGGGTGAGAAGGTCGAGCACGGCCATGCGGACGGCCACGCCCAGCTCCACCTGATCGAGGATCATGGAGCGCTTGAGGTCGTCGGCGACCTCCGAATCGATCTCGACGCCGCGGTTCATCGGGCCGGGGTGCATGACCACCGCGTGCGGCTTCGCCACCGCCAGCTTCTCGTAGTCGAGGCCGTAGAAGTAGAAGTATTCGCGGGTCGAGGGGACATACTGGCCGCTCATCCGCTCGGTCTGGAGACGCAGCATCATCACCACGTCGGCGTCCTTCAGGCCGGTCGCCATGGAGTGGTGGATCTCGACGCCCAGCCGGTCGATCTGCGAGGGGATCAGCGTCGGCGGCGCCACGACGCGGACGCGGGCACCCATGGCGTTCAGCAGATGGATGTTGGAGCGCGCGACGCGGCTGTGCAGGATGTCGCCGCAGATCGCCACGATCAGCCCTTCGAGGCTGCCGAGGCGGCGGCGGATCGCCAGCGCGTCCAGGAGCCCTTGCGTCGGGTGCTCGTGATGGCCGTCGCCTGCGTTGATGACCGAGCAGTTGACCTTGTCGGCCAGCAGCTTCACCGCCCCCGAATCGGCGTGGCGAACGACCAGCGCGTCGAGGTGCATGGCGTTCAGCGTCATCGCCGTGTCGATCAGCGTCTCGCCCTTCTTCACCGAGCTGCCGTCCGACGACATGTTGATGACGTCGGCGCCGAGCCGCTTGCCGGCCAGCTCGAAGCTGGTGCGGGTGCGGGTCGAATTCTCGAAGAAGAGGTTGACGATCGTCCGGCCGTCGAGAAGCGACGACTTCTTCGTGGGCTGGCGGTTCTGCTCGACGTAGCCGTCGGCGAGGTCGAGGATGGTGGTGATCTCGCCTGCCGTCAGCCCCTCGATGCCAAGGAGGTGGCGGTGCGGGAAAACCGTCGTGGAATGGGGCGATCCGGTCATGGGCCGCGACTATAGGAGCGGTCCCGGACGCCCGCAAGCGCGCCCTATGACCTTTTTAAAGGTAGGCGATGAGGCGCCCGCAGGCCAGGGCGCCGACCCACAGCGCGAGCGAGGCAGCGCCCGCGAACCGGGCACCCGGTGGCGGCTGGTCCGCAAGGCTCCACTCCGCCATCCGACGGCCGGCGAGCCGGTGAAAGGCCAGGATGTTGAGCAGGGCCAGCCCGATCAGCGCCAGCTTCGCCAGGAAGGCCGGGTTGCCCGCCAGCGCCGTCGCCTCCGTCGTGAAGAGGAGGAGGCCGGTCGGCACCGCCAGCGCGAAGCCGGTCACCGCCACCGGCAGGAGCAGCCGCGCCAGCGCATCCGCCGGCAGCAGCGGCGCCCGGACCCCGATCAGACGCAGGTCGAAGGCCAGGATGGACCCGACGAGAAGCGCGAAACCGAGGATGTGCGTGATCTCGACCAGCGGATAGAGCCAGATCGACTGGCGCAGCGATTCGCCGAGCCCGGACGTCTCCAGCGCGACGAGCCAGCCGGGGCCGGCGGGGGCGAGATCGTGGTCCATGCTGAGCGACTGGGCGCGGGGGCCGCCGTCAGCGCAGCTCGATGGTCTTGTCGGCGGCGGTGATGCGCTCCGCCCGCAACTCCGCCGGGTCGGACTTGGCGGGATAGCCGACCACCGTCACGGTCTGGCCGGGCTTGATCGAATCGGCGGGCAGGCCGCGCGTGCTCATCCGGCTGGGCGGGGCGAGCACGACGTGCCAGGCCTTGCCGTCGGCCTGGAGGTTCAGCATGGCGTGCGGGTTGTTGAAGGCGATCTGCTGCACGGTGCCGGTCAGCGTCATCTCCTGTCCCGCTTCATAGCCGCCCCAGCCATGGTGGGCGGCCGCGGGCCAGGCCAGCGAAGCGGACAGCAGGGTGGCGAGGGCGAGTGGGCGTGCGGGCGTCATGGCGCAACCTTTCCCCGGTCAGGCGTCTGTTCAGGCGTCTGGGGAAGAGGTTGTGGCGGACTCCGCCGCGGACAAGGTCCGGCTGTGAGCGTCCGTAGGATCGGCGGCGGCCTCCTCGAACAGCCAGTCGCGGAACGCCTTCACCTTCGGGCGCGAGAAGTAATGGGGCGGGGCGGCGACGTAATAGGCGTAGTTGCCCGGCAGATGGACGTCGAACAGCCGCACCAGCCGCCCGGCGGCGACATCGTCCGCCACCAGGACGCCGCGGGCCAGAGCCACGCCGCCGCCCTCCGCCGCGACCTGGAGCAGCAGCGCCGAATCGTCGAAGCGCGGGCCGCGGGCGTGGTCCAGCCCGCCGATGCCCGCGGCCTCGCCCCAGGTGCCCCAGGTGATGAAGTAGTCGTCATGGAGCAGCGTGTGGTGGCGCAGGTCCTCCGGGCAGCACAGGGGGCGGGGGCCGTCGAGAAGCGACGGACTGCACACCGGGTAGATGTCCTCGGTCATCAGCCGCTCGCAGCGCAGGCCGGGCCAGTTGCCGGCGCCGAAGCGGATGCCGATGTCCACGTCCTGCTGGGTGAAATCCACGAGCTGCGGGGTGGTGTGCAGCCGCACCTCCAGCTCCGGATGGCGGGCCTGGAAGCGGCCCAGCCTCATGACCAGCCACTTCGCGGCGAAGCTCGGCATGGTCGAGATGGTCAGCGCGCCGGACCCGTCCATGCGGAACAGCCGCTCCGTCGCGTGCGACAGCGTGTCGAGCGCGTCGCGCACCGGCGGCAGGTAGGACTGCCCGGTCTCGGTCAGGATCAGCGCGCGGTTCATCCGGCGGAACAGCGGCATGCCCAGCCATTCCTCCAGCCCCTTGATCTGGTGGCTGACGGCGGCCTGGGTGACGTGAAGCTCCTCCGCCGCCTTGGTGAAGGACAGGTGCCGCGCGGCGGATTCGAAGGCGCGCAGGGCGTTCAGCGGCGGCAGGCGGCGGGCCATGGAGCGACTCCGGGACACGGGCTTCGGATTAGTTTTCCTAATCCAAACTATGAGAAAGCGTCGTTTGTGCGCAAGGACCGGGTGGCTCATCCTCCAGTCACGGAACACAGTCCGGAACGTCGGGCGACAGACGCCAACGACCACCGGAGACACGAGGAGACGCGGTCATGGCCCAGAGCATGAATGACGGCTTGAACACCCGCACCGACGCCCAGGAGCGGCCCGGCCAGGGGATCGGCGGTGCGCTGGTCGCCCTGTTCGACACGGTGGCGACCTGGAACGAGCGGCGGCGGCAGCGGCGGGCGTTGGAGGCTTTGCCGGATCATCTGTTGCAGGACATCGGCCTGTCCCGCGCCGACGCGGTGACCGAGGCCGACAAGCCCTTCTGGCAGGGCTGAGGCAATTCCATCTGGGAAACGGACGGGAGCGGACCGATGAGCGATGGCGGAGTTCTGGTGGGCGGTGTTCTGGCGGGTGGATGCCTGTGCGGCGCCTTGGGCTACACGGTGACCGAGCGGCCCATGGGGGTGGTGAACTGCCATTGCGGCCAGTGCCGGCGTTTTCACGGCCACTTCGGCGCCTACATCACCGTCCCCCGCACGGCGGTGGCGGTGTCCGACGCGGAGGGCACCCTGTCCTGGTACCGCTCGTCGGCGAAGGCGCAACGCGGATTCTGCGCGCGTTGCGGGTCTTCGCTGTTCTGGAACGGCGACGGGTCCAACCTGTTCGACGTCGCCGCCGGCAGCCTGGACCAGCCGACCGGCCTCGCCACGCTGCGGCACATCCATGTGGCGGACAAGGCGGACTATTACACCATCGACGACGGTCTGGAGCGCTTCCCCCAGGGCGCTCCCGAGCCGCCATAAGTGGCGGGACAAGTCGTCGCACATTATTGCGCTGGCCCTGAAACTCCGGCTATCGAGCGTGGAATCATGCTAGCCTGATTCCACTCGGATGTTTTCACCAAGACTATTCGGGTTCTGGAAAGAATTATTCGCATCATTCTCGGGGGATACGGTGATGGACATTCCGCGGATCTTCAACATCACGGAAAGCGCCCACCGCATCCACAACCCGATCACCCCGGAGAAGCTCGCCACGCTCGGCGCGGCGTTGCGTCTGGAGCCCGGGACGCGGGTCCTCGACCTCGGCAGCGGGTCGGGGGAGATGCTGTGCACCTGGGCGCGCGACCACGGCATCGTCGGCACCGGCATCGACATGAGCCGGCTGTTCACCGAGCAGGCGAAGCGCCGCGCCGTGGAACTCGGCGTCGCCGACCGGGTATCGTTCGTGCATGGCGATGCCGCGGGCTATGTCTCCGCCGAGACGGTCGGCGTGGCGGCCTGCGTCGGGGCCACCTGGATTGGCGGTGGGGTCGCCGGCACGATCGACCTGCTGGAACGCAGCCTGCGCCGCGGCGGCATCATCCTCGTCGGCGAGCCCTACTGGCGGCGCCTGCCGCCCACCGACGACGTCGCCCGGGGATGTCTTGCCCGGGCGGTTTC
The DNA here is from genome assembly GCF_007827815.1 of Azospirillum brasilense. Taxonomy (GTDB): domain Bacteria; phylum Pseudomonadota; class Alphaproteobacteria; order Azospirillales; family Azospirillaceae; genus Azospirillum; species Azospirillum brasilense_C. The sequence goes on along the minus strand of NZ_VITH01000001.1, from coordinate 368,779 downwards.
CGACTTTCTCACGCTGCCGGGCCTTCTCGCGTCCTTCCGCGAGCTTGGCTTCGACGTCGTCGAGATGATGCTCGCCGACCAGGACGGCTGGGACCGCTACGAGGCGGCCAAATGGCTGACCATGCGCCGGTGGCTCGACGCCAACCCCGACGACGGGCTTGCGCCGGAGGTCCGGGACAAACTGACCTCGGAGCCCGAGCGCTACGCCACCCACACGCGTGAGCATCTGGGATGGGGTGTGTTCGCGCTGATCAGGCGATAACGGGCTGTCGGGTTCTCCGCCTTACGGAATCAGGCTCTGAAGCGTCTTGAGAATGGTGGCGGAGCGCTCCCTGGCTTCATCTTCCACGCCGTTGGCGATCACCATGCCAACGACCCCGCCGCGTCTGTCCGTGCCGTTCGTGATGGCGTAGGCGTTGGCCGCGCTGCCCGGAGTCCAGCCGCCCACGCTGTCCAGCGCCGCACCCAGCGCCGAGGCCCGGATGCTCGACAGGGCGGCTTGAGCCTTCAGGCCCCCCGTCTTCAAATCGACCAGGGACGTGTCGGCGTCGGGTTTCCTGGCGCCGTCGAACAGGATGCGGAGGTTCCCGCCTTTCTCCGTGCCCTTCGGGAGGAACGTCACGTCGAACATGCCGGTGGACACGCCGCTTTTATCAGTCCACATGCTTTCGCCCGTCGTCTGCAGCATTTTGGCTACGGCCGGGGGCATGTCCGGTTCGACCAGCCCGTTCTTTTCCGCGAGATTCTTTATGGCGGTCAGCGCGGCTCCGCCCGCCGCCCAACTGTTCCCGTCTGCGCTCAAGCCGAAGGTCTGGTCGACGAGGCTGCGAACCTTCCCCCGGTACTCGTTGTGCTTTTCCCGCCAATCGGCATGGGCCGCCAACGCTTCGGGTGTGAAGAGTTCCGCATCCGCGTTCAGTCCCGGCACCGTTTCGGCGGCCGCCGCCGCTTGAGCCAGCGAGTCGGCGGTCACGGCCATTCGGGTGGCGCCGCTCATCCGGAATTGAGCCTGGGCGGACAGGCTGACCGTGTCCACCGGTCCGGAGGCGGGAGGCTCGGCCGATGAGGACCGCGTCGCCACCGAGATGCTTCCCAAGGGCTTGCCCAGGATCGCTTCCCGAGGCGCCGACGACAATGTATGGCTGTGAGTTGTCGTCTGGCTGATGGTCATGGCTGTGCGACTCCCAGGAAAAACTAGCCAGAGTAGTGTTTCCGGGCAATTCCTAACGAACCATGAATGGCCGCTTATGAACGGCGACGGACCGTCAGCCCGCCAGGGCGACGACCAGCGGCAGCGTCGCGGCGGAGGCGAGAGTCTGGACGGTGATGATGCCGGCCACCAGTGCATGGTCGCCACCCATCTGCCGGGCCAGGACGTAGGAACTGGCCGAGCAGGGCAGGGCGTTGAACAGCACCGCGATGGTCAGCGGCAGCCCGTCCACGCCCAGCCACAGCCCGGCAAGCGCCGTCGCGGCGGGGACCAGCAGCAGCTTCAGGACGCTGGACAGCGCCACGCCGAGCCCGGCGCTGCGCGCCGCGGCAAGGTCCAGCCCCGCGCCGACCGAGAGCAGCCCCATGGGCAGGGCGGCCCGCGCCAGGATGCCCACCACGTCGCCTATCACTGGAATCCGGCCGATCCCGCTGAGGTTCAGGACGGCGCCGATGGCGACGGCGATGATGATCGGGTTGCGCAGGATGCCGGAGACGACCGCGCCCATGCCATTGCGTTGTGGCACGCCGTCCGCCACCCGTCCATAGCGCACCATCGCCGTGACGCAGAGCAGGTTGACCAACGGCACCACAACGGCGATGCCCACCGCCGTCAGCGTCAGCCCGGCGGAGCCGTAGAGGGCGCCGGCCCCGGCCAGCCCCACATAGGTGTTGGGCCGGATCGCCCCCTGAAAGACCGAGGTGAAGGCCGGACCGTCCAGCCCGATCGGGCGCCGGACGGCAAGCGCCAGGACGGCGCCGGCGAAGATCCCCGCCGCCATCGTCCCGCCCATCGGGCCCATGGACAGAGCGCGCAGATCGCTCCGCGTCAGCTCGTCCACGATCAGGCAGGGAAAGAAGAGAAGATAGGTCAACCGGTCGAGCGACGGCCAAGCGGACTCGGGGATCACGGCGCGGCGGCGCAACCCCTGGCCGAATAGGATCAGCAGGAAGATCGGAGCCAGCGCCCCGGCGATGGGCAGCATGGGGTCGTCAGGCGTCCCCGCCGCTGCTGTCGCCGCCGCCGATGTCGCCGCCGATGTCGTTGTCGTACTCGTCGCGCTCCCGCTGCTCCCGCTCCATGCGGCGGATGTGGGCCAGGGCGTCCAGCGCGCCTTGCAGGATGTAGGCGGCGGCCATCTTGTCGACGACCTCGTCCCGGCGCTTGCGGGTCATGTCGGCCTCGCCGATCATGAAACGCTCCACCGCGGAGGTCGACAGCCGCTCGTCCCAGAAAGCGATCTCAGCGTCCCAGCCCAGCAGGTCGGACCGCTCCATCAGGTTCTTGGCGAAGGCACGGGTGGACTCGGCGCGCGGCCCCTCCGACCCGTCCATGTTCAGTGGCAGGCCGATCACCAGCCCGCCGATCCCGTAATCGCGCAGCGTCCGCGACAGCTCGCGGGCGTCCTGGGTGAACTTCGTGCGCTTCAGCGTGCCGATCGGCGAGGCGACGACGAAGTTGGGGTCGGACACGGCCATGCCGACGGTCTTGGTGCCGACGTCGAGGCCGAGCAGGCGCTGGCCCCGGCCCAGGCGGGCGGCCAGTTCGGGAAGCGTGTGGATCATGCCGCGAACCATAGAAGCCGCAAGCCCGGACGGCAAGCCCGGCGGCGCAGGGCGCGAGGCGCCTCAGGCATTGCGGATGCGCTGCACGAACTCGTCCACCGACCGGCGCATGGCCTGGGCGTGGTCGCCGAGGCTGTTGGCAGCCTGCAGCACATCGGCCGCCGCCTGACCGGCCTCGCGGGAGGCGTCGTTGACCTGCCGGATGCTGTGCGAGGCGTCGGCGGTCCCCTTGGCGGCCTGCTGGACGTTGCGCGCGATCGCCCCGGTCGCCGTGGTCTGGCGTTCCACGGACAGGGCGATGGACCCGGCGATGTCGTTCACCTGCCGCACCGTGTCGGCGATGCCCCGGATCGCCGACACGGCGTCCTGGGTTTCCTCCTGGATCGCCTGGATCTGGGCGGCGATCTCCTCGGTGGCGCGGGCGGTCTGGTTGGCGAGGCCCTTCACCTCGTTGGCGACGACGGCGAAGCCCTTGCCGGCCTCCCCGGCGCGGGCGGCCTCGATGGTGGCGTTCAGCGCCAGCAGGTTGGTCTGCGAGGCGATCTGCTGGATGAGCTGGACCACGCTGCCGATGCGCTCCGCCGTGCCGGACAGGCTTTCCACCGTGGCGTTGGTGCGCTGCGCCTCGTCGAGCGCGGTCCGGCTGGTGCGCGCCGCGCCGTCGACCTGCTGGGCGATCTCGGCGATGGAGCCGCTCAACTCGTCGGTGGCGGAGGCGACGGTCTGGACGTTGCCCGACGCCTGCTCGGTCACCGTGGCGACGGAGGATGCCTGGGCCGTCGTCCGCTCGGCGATGGCCGTCATGCTGCGCGCGCTGCTCTGGAGCTGGCCCGCCGCCGCGGCGACCGCGCCGACCATGCCCTGGACGCCGGTCTGGAAGGAGCCGGCCAGCTCATTCATCAGCCGCCGCTTGTCCGCCGCGGCCCGCTGGTCGGCCTGCCGGGCCTCCTCCTCCATGGCGCGGTTGCGCTGGAGGCTGTCCTTGAAGACCAGCATGGCGCCGGCCATCGCGCCGATCTCGTCGCGCCGGTTCCGGGCGGGGACGGTGATGGAGAGATCGCCGTCGGCCAGCCGGCGCATCGCCTCCGTCATGGCGCGCACCGGCCGGGCCACTGCGCGGGTGGTCAGCAGAGCGGTGAGCAGCAGGATCGCCGTCATGCCCAGCGAGATCGCCACCCCGATCGCGCCGTAGCGGTCGGCGGTGGTGTCGTACTCCTCGTCCGCTTCCCTGGCCTCGCGGGCGGTGGAGAGCTTGATCTTCTCGTAGAGGTCAGACATGGCGGCCAGCTCGCGGTCGATGCGGTCGTCCATGGCGCGGGTCCGCGCGTCGGCGGGTCCGTTGCGCAGGATGGGCAGCATCTCCGTCTCGAAGATGTCCACGGCGGCCCGGAAATGCCGTTCGGCCTCGTCCGCCCAAGCGCGCTCGTCCGGCGTGTCCATCACTTCGGCGGTCCTGCGGATGTAGAGTTCGGCGTTCCCGCGGACGGTCTTCCACTGTTCGTCGTGCTGCGGCGCGTAGCCGTTGATCTGTGCGTCGGCGACGATCTTGTAGAGGCGCCCGTCATAACCGGCGAGTTCGGTCAGCGTCGTGGCGTCGGCGACCCGCCGCATCCCCTCCTGCTGCAGATCGCTCAGCCGCGTCATGGCGATGGTGTTGAACAGCGCGACGGCGGCGAAGCCCGCCACGCCGATGCCGAAGCCGAGGAAAAGACGTTTCGCCAGCGTCAGTGATGCTGTCATCGGAGGCCTGCCGGGTTGAGTGAGATGAAATGGCTTCGGCACGAATTTGATTTGTATGTTGGTCAATCTAACAGGGAATCGGACGCCGCACCATGCGGTGTCGGCTGCGGAAGCCTTTTGCCGCGCCTCCGTCTCCCTGCACCTCTGCACCGCCGCTCGGCGCGCGCGCCGGTGGAAGGGATATCCCTGAATCATTGCGGTAATAGAATTCGGGTGATAGCTTCCAAGCCGTTTTTCCAGACGTTTCGGAAGAGAGTGGAAGGCATGTCGCTCGACAAGGCCACCGTGGCCAAGATCGCGCATCTGGCCCGCATCAAGGTGCCGGACGATGAACTGGATCACCTGGCGGGTGAGCTGAGCCAAATCCTGACCTTCGTCGAACAGTTGGGCGAGGTCGACACGCAGGACGTGCCGCCGATGACCAGCGTGGCCGCGCAAACCCTGCGCCGCCGCAAGGACGAGGTGACCGATGGCGGTTACCGCGACGCCGTCCTCTCCAACGGCCCGGAGACGGCCGAAGGCTTCTACGTCGTTCCGAAGGTGGTCGAGTGATGACCGGTCTTACGCATCTGACCATGGCGGCGGCCCTCGACGGCCTCGCCAAGAAGGAATTCACCGCGGTCGAGCTGACCGAGGCCCACGTCAAGGCGGTGGAGACGATCCGCCCCCTGAACGCCTTCATCACCGAGACGCCGGAGCAGGCGCTGGCGATGGCCAAGGCCTCCGACGCCCGCCGCGCCAAGGGCGAGGCCGGTCCGATGGAGGGTCTGCCCATCGCGGTGAAGGACCTGTTCTGCACCAAGGGCGTGCTGACCACCGCGGCCAGCCACATCCTCGACGGCTTCAAGCCGGAGTATGAGTCCACCGTCACCAGCAACCTGTGGCGCGACGGCGCCGTCATGCTGGGCAAGGTGAACCTGGACGAGTTCGCCATGGGCTCGGCCAACATCACCTCCCACCACGGCAACGTGATCAGCCCGTGGAGCCCGGGCGAGGTCGGCAACTGGTCGCGCCAGATCGTCCCCGGCGGCTCGTCGGGCGGCTCGGCCGCGGCGGTGGCCGCGCGCGCCGCTCTGGGCGCCACCGGCACGGACACCGGCGGCTCGATCCGCCAGCCCGCCGCCTTCACCGGCATCGTCGGCATCAAGCCGACCTACGGCCGCTGCTCGCGCTGGGGCGTGGTCGCCTTCGCCTCCTCGCTGGATCAGGCCGGCCCGATGACCCGCACGGTCGAGGACGCGGCGATCATGCTGCGCTCGATGTGCGGCTTCGATCCGAAGGATTCGACGTCGGTCGACATGGCGGTGCCGGACTTCCGCGCCGCGCTGACCGGCGACATCCGCGGCCTGAAGGTCGGCATTCCGAAGGAGTACCGGGTGGAGGGCATGCCCGCCGAGATCGCCGCGATCTGGGACCAGGGCATCGAATGGCTGAAGCAGGCCGGCGCCGAGCCGGTGGAGATCAGCCTGCCGCACACCAAGTACGCGCTGGCCACCTACTACATCGTCGCTCCGGCCGAGGCGTCGTCGAACCTCGCGCGCTACGACGGCCTGCGCTACGGCCTGCGGGTCGAGGGCGCCAGCCTGAAGGACATGTACGAGAACACCCGCGGCGCCGGCTTCGGCAAGGAGGTCCGCCGCCGCATCCTGATCGGCACCTACGTGCTGTCGGCGGGCTATTACGACGCCTACTACAACAAGGCCCGCCAGGTGCGCACGCGCATCAAGTGGGACTTCGACGAGGCGTTCAAGCAGTGCGACGTCATCCTGACGCCGACCGCGCCGAGCACCGCCTTCGCCATCGGCGAGAAGATGGACGACCCGATCCAGATGTACCTGAACGACGTGTTCACGGTCCCGGCCTCGCTGGCCGGCCTGCCGGGCATGTCGGTCCCGGCGGGGGTCGGGTCGGACGGGCTGCCGCTGGGGCTCCAGCTCCTGGGCCGGCCCTTCGATGAGGAGACCGTCCTGCGCGTCGGTCAGGTCATCGAGAAGGCCGCCGCCGTCACCGCCACCCCGCCGTTCATGGCCTGAGCCGGACGAGAGAAGAGACCGATGTCGTACATTCAGGGCGAAACGGGCGATTGGGAAATCGTGATCGGGCTGGAGGTCCACGCCCAGGTCATCTCGAACGCCAAGCTGTTCTCCGGCGCCGCCACCGCCTTCGGCGCGGAGCCGAACAGCCAGGTCAGCTTCGTCGACGCCGCCTTTCCCGGCATGCTGCCCGTCATCAACGAGCATTGCATCGAGCAGGCGGTGCGCACCGGCCTGGGGCTGAAGGCGCAGATCAACCTGCACTCGGTGTTCGACCGCAAGAACTACTTCTACGCCGACCTGCCGCAGGGCTATCAGATCAGCCAGTTCCAGCAGCCCATCGTCGGCAAGGGCGAGATCGTGCTGGACCTGCCGGACGGCTCCTCCCGCACGGTCGGCGTCACGCGCCTGCATCTGGAGCAGGACGCCGGCAAGTCGCTGCACGACCAGCACCCCGCCAAGACCTACATCGACCTGAACCGGTCGGGCGTGGCGCTGATGGAGATCGTGTCGGAGCCGGACATGCGCACCGCGGAGGAGGCCGGCGCCTATGTGCGCAAGCTGCGCTCCATCCTGCGCTACCTCGGCACCTGCGACGGCAACATGGAGGAAGGCTCCATGCGCTGCGACGTCAACGTGTCGGTGCGCAAGCCGGGCGCGCCCTTCGGCACGCGCTGCGAGATCAAGAACGTCAACTCGATCCGCTTCGTCATGCAGGCGATCGAGTACGAGGCGCGCCGCCAGATCGAGATCATCGAGGAGGGCGGCAAGATCGACCAGGAGACGCGTCTGTGGGACACGACCAAGTTCGTGACCCGCTCCATGCGCTCCAAGGAAGAGGCGCACGACTACCGCTACTTCCCCGATCCCGACCTGCTGCCGCTGGAGCTGGACGCCGAATGGGTCGAGGACATCAAGAAGACCCTGCCGGAACTGCCGGACGACAAGAAGGCCCGCTTCATCAGCGAGTACAAGCTGTCGCCCTATGACGCCAACGTGCTGGTGTCGGAGAAGGCCCGCGCCGATTTCTACGAGGCCGTGGCCAAGGGGCGCGACCCGAAGCTGGCCGCCAACTGGGTCACCGGCGAGCTGTTCGGCTACCTGAACAAGGCCGGCAAGGAGATCGAGGAGAGCCCCGTCTCGGCGGAAAACCTCGGTGGCCTGATCGACCTGATCGCCGACAACACCATCTCCGGCCGAATCGCCAAGGAGGTGTTCGAGGCGATGTTCGAGACCGGCGAGAGGCCGGCCGACATCGTCGAGAAGAAGGGCCTGCGCCAGGTCACCGACACCGGGGCCATCGAGTCGTCCATCGACGCCGTGCTGGCCGCCAACGCCGACAAGGTGGCGGAGTTCCGCTCGGGCAAGGACAAGCTGTTCGGCTTCTTCGTCGGTCAGGTGATGAAGGCGACGCAGGGCAAGGCCAATCCGGCCCTGGTCAACGAAATCCTGATGGCCAAGCTGAAGGGCTGATCGGCAACGGCCGTGATGCCGCGCCGGAACACGGTGCGGCGTCATAGCCATTGATTTTGTTCTCCCGTCGGTTTCAATTGGAGCCGGCGGGAGGCCCGATGATTGCAAATTCGCTGACGGTGGCGCTGTTCGCGCTGTTCGCCGGTCTCCTGGCCGGATTTCTCGCCGGCGTGCTGGCGGCTCGGCGCGTGGCGGGCCGCTTCCGGGTCGACAGGACGACCCCTTCCTCCGCGGCAACGGAAGACCGGCTGCGCGCCATCCTGGACACCGCTCCCATCGGTGTTCTCATCAACACGCGCGACGGCGACAATCTCTACCACAGCCCCAGCGCCGCCACCTGTTTCAAAGTCAGCGGCGAGCAGCTGCAGCGCGACGGCATGTGGCCGCTCTACCATGACCCGGGGGACCGCCGGGCGGCCATCGATCGTCTCTACGCCGAGGGGCGCTTCGACGGGCAGGAGGTGCTGCTGCGCCGTGGCGACGGCGAAACCTGCATGGGTTCGCTGAGTTCGACCGTCATCGAGTTCGAAGGGCAGCGCTGCCACATCAGCTGGTTCTACGACCTGACGGAGCAGAAGAAGGCCGACGCGGTGCGCCGCGATCTGGCGGACCGTCTGGAAATGGCCCTGGACGCCACCGGGGCGGCGGTGTGGGACACCGACATCCCGCGGGGGACCTGCTGGTGGTCCGACAGCTTCGCGCGCATGCTGGGCTACGCCGAGCCGCCGGAGATGCCCGCCGACTTCTGGGATCGGCGCCTGCATCCCGACGACCGTCAGCGCGTGCTGACCACCATCGACGCCCATCTGCGCGGCGAGACCGCGGCCTATGCCTATGATTACCGGCTGCGCCGGGCCGATGGCGGCTGGATGTGGATCGCCGCGCAGGGGCGGGCGATTCGCGACGCTTCCGGACAGGCGGTGCGCTATGTCGGCATCATGACCGACATCACCGAGCGCCGCCGCCAGGAAGAGGAGGTCCGCGCCGGCAAGGAACGGCTGCTGCGCATCCTGGAGGCCAGCCCCATCGCCGTGAACATCACGCGCCGCGACGGCCTGCTGGTGTTCTGCAACACACAGTCCGAGATCATCCTTGGCCGGTCGCGCGACGACCTGTTGCCGATGCCGGCTGAGCGGCTGTACGCCGATCCGGCCGACCGTCAGGCTCTGATCGACCGCTTCGAACGGGAGGGGCCCTTCCGCGACGCCGAGGTGCGTTTCCGCAAGCCGGACGGGACGATCGTCTGGGTGCTGTCGAGCTGGGGTGAGATCGAGATGGACGGGGAGCCGGCGCTGCTGACCTGGCTCTACGACATCAACGACCGCAAGGCGGCGGAGGCCGCCATGGTCGCCGCCCGCGACGAAGCGGAGCGCGCGCTTGCCGACCTGCGCGCCGCCCAGGAAAGCCTGATCCAGGCGGAGGCCATGGCCTCGCTGGGGCAACTCGTCGCCGGGGTCGCGCATGAGATCAACACGCCCATCGGCATCGGCCTCACCGCCGCCAGCCACATCGCCGAACAGGCCCGCGATCTGCGCGTCCGTTTCGATTCGGGTCAGTTGAAGAAGACGAATCTGGCCGAGTATCTCGACACGGTGACGGAGGCCGCGCGCCTGCTGGTGTCGAACATGAACCGGGCGGCGGCGCTGGTGCAGAGCTTCAAGCGGGTGGCGGTGGACCAGACCTCCGGCGAGCGGCGCTCCTTCGATCTGCGCACCTACGTCGACGAGGTGCTGTTCTCCCTGCGACCCCGGCTGAAGCGCACGCTGGTGGCGGTGGAGGTGGACTGTCCGGAGGGGCTGGAGATGGACAGCTTTCCGGGCGCGCTGAGCCAGGTTCTGACCAATCTCGTGATCAACGCGCTGATTCACGCCTATGGCGACGACCAGCGGGGCACCATCCGCATCGCGGCCCATGCCGATGGCGACGATCACGTCGTCATCGATTTTTCCGACGATGGGTTCGGCATTCCCGACGATCATCTGACGAAGGTGTTCGAGCCCTTCTTCACGACCAAACGGGGCGAGGGCGGCTCGGGGCTTGGTCTCCACATCGTGCACAGCACGGTGACGGGCGTGCTGGGCGGGACGGTGGCGGTGCGGTCGGCGGCCGGGCAGGGCACGGGATTCACCCTGCGATTGCCGCGCCATGTCGCGCGGGAAACCGCCCCGGAGGCCGTTCCATCGCCCGAGCCGGGGCCGGCGGTCCCGGTCTGACGGACTCGCCGGTTCGGGCGGCGGGCCGCGTCAGATGTGAAGGTCCTGGAACTGCAGATGCTTGGGGCGGCGGCCGCGCCGCTTGGGTGGGGCAAAGGCCGCCGTGGCGCCGCTTTCACCCTGCACCTCGGCTTTCAGCTCCTGAACGCAGCGCAACAGCAGCTCCTTCTCGCGCAGATCCTCGCGGTCGGTGATCTCGAGACAGCTCAGCTTGATCTCGACCAGATCGATCAGCGTTTCGGCGCAGCGGCGTGACAGGCTCATGGCGTCCCCCCGAGCAAGGATTGCTATCGCGTTCTGGTGGTAAGCTACCTTTGATTTTCTAAAAAGTACATAAAATTTTATACAGATTTCGATCTTTCTCCACGCGATCACATTTTTGGAGAGTAAGCGTTGACAGGCCCCATCCGGATCGTTAGAACGCACCCACGCCGGCGGCGCCACAGAGCGCCGCCCCGGTAGGAGGGGTGGCCGAGAGGCTGAAGGCGGCGGTTTGCTAAACCGTTATAGGGGCTCAAACCCCTATCGTGGGTTCGAATCCCATCCCCTCCGCCACGAATTCAGCCCAAGCAACTCAGTTGCTTGGGCGTTTTCGTTTCTGGACCTTGCGGTCCGCGCCCCGGAGCGCCTGACTCCTCCGGCATCTGTCCCGCCACGTCGATCACCGGGCATCTGGCAGCCGGGCGCCGCCGCGGGCATAGATCTGCTGAGGTGCGCAAAGCGCATCGAGTTGCACCACGACGGCCCCCGGCTGGCTGTTCAGCCCCATCCACGCATCGTAGCCGACAATCTCGCCCCTCCGGATGTCACGATACAGACCGTAAGCGAGATAACGCACCTCGGACACCGGTATGCGCACCCCGGCGAGGGATGACGCCACGACCGGGTTGCACGAATTCGAACTCAGCCGATTCAGCGCGCTCACCGCGCCGGGTTCCGGGGCGGCTTGTGGCGGTGGGCTGAGGTTGGCGCAGGCCGCCATGAGCAACGCCGACGCAATGGTCCCACATCGAACCGCCATCGTGATGGACTCGGGCTGTCCAGCCCCTTGATTTCTCACCGCTTCGCCCTCCAGCGCGCCAATTTCATTCGCTCAAAGCGCAACAGACACAAGGCCGCCCTGTGCCGTGCGGAGCAGCCAAAGCCGAACCGAATGGATATTAAGCATTAATTTTTTGTATTACCATCTCGTAAAAATCTACTTGTTAAGTAGATTATAATTGACGAAGCCTCATAAAATTGCTGTGATTGGGTTGTCGATCAACTCCGGCGCGCTTTCTTGGGAGGCTTCAATGACAGCGGATGCGAAACGCATCGGTTCCACCGCAAGACGGGCTTTTCTCGGCCTGACCCTGGCGGCGGGTGTAGCCCTTGTCCCCGCGGGCGGCGCGCGGGCCGAGGCGACGGATTTGACCATCGCCATCCAGTACGGGCTGGGCTACCTGCCGTTGATGATCGCCAAGAATCAGGGGCTGATCGAGAAACATGCCGAGGCGCAGGGCATCGGGCCGGTCAAGGTCAATTGGCTGGTGTTGAACGGCGGTGTGGCCGCCAACGACGCGCTGCTGAGCGGAAGCGCGCAAATCGTCTCCGCCGGTATCGCGCCGCTGCTGACCGTCTGGGACAAGACGCGCGGCGGCCTCGGTGTGAAGGCGATCTCCGGGCTGGATTCCTCGGCTTACTGGATCAACAGCAACAATCCGAACGTCCGCAGCATCCGCGACCTGACCGACAAGGACCGCATCGCAGTGCCGGCGGTGAAGGTTTCCATCAACTCGGTCATTCTCCAAATCGCCGCGGAGAAGGAGTTCGGGCCCGGCCATCAGTATGACTTCGAGCCGCTGACCACGACGTTGAGCCCCCCGGACGCCACGGCGGCGCTCGTCTCCGGCAAGACGGAAATCACCGGCCACATCACCACCCCGACCTATGGATCGCAGCAGCTCGCCTACCCAAACGTCCACCGCATCCTGAATTCGCGCGACGTCATCGGCGAGGCGACGCTGGTGCTGAGCTACACCACGCAGAAGTTTTACGACGAGAACCCGAAGCTCACCGCCGCCGTGGTGAAGGCGATGGGCGACGGCTTCGCGCTGATCAAGCGCGACAAGGCCGAGGCCGCCCGCATCTATCTGGCGGAGGAGCGCAGCAAGCTGACCCGGGACGAGGTCGTGGCGCTGCTCGACAACCCCGACATCAGCTACTCCCAGATCCCGCAGAACACCGGCGTGATCGCCGACTACATGCACCGCGTCGGCTCGATCAAGACCAAGCCGGCCTCGTGGAAGGACTACACCCTCCCGATTCTCCACAACGAAACGGGGAGCTGACCCATGCCCGGCGACCGTGAACCGCCAGTGGAACTGATCTGCCTGCCGTTTCCCGAGGCCATGGCGCTGTGGCTGCTGATGTCCGACACCGGCGAGACCGATCCGCCGCTGGACTTTGGGCGTCTGCACACCCTGTCGGGGGCCTTCGTGCTGCTGGCCTTCGGCGCCGTCGCGCTGCTCGCCTGGTTCCACGCGGCCTGACGCCGGCCGCTCCCCGCCCTTCATCTCCGCCTGCCCGTCCATCCCTTCCCACAGGAGCCTGTCCGATGAGCCTTCCCAGCGGTTTCGACATCAAGCCCATCAACGGCAACATCGGCGCCGAACTGCGCGGTGTCGCCCTGTCCGGCGACCTGCACCCGGCGGTGCTGAAAGCGATCCAGGACGCCGTGTACGAGCACAAGGTGGTCTTCGTCCGTGACCAGCATCACCTCGACGACGCCCGGCAGGAGGCCTTCGGGCGGTTGTGGGGCAGGCTGGTCGGTCACCCGACCGTCCCGTCGCTCAGCGGGACCGAAGGCATCCTGGACGTGGACGGCTCCCGCGGCGAGCGCGCCAGCTCCTGGCACGCCGACATCACCTTCCTCGACGCCTATCCCAGCATCACCATCCTGCGCCCGCATGAGCTGCCGGACCGCGGCGGCGACACGCTGTGGGGCAACACGGCGGCGGCCTACGCCGAACTGCCGGAGCCGTTGCGCGATCTGGCCGACAAGCTGCGGGCGATCCACACCAACCAGTACGACTACGCGGGTGACCGGGGGACGGTGCGCGAAGACGGGCTGAAGCGCTTCAACGAGGTTTTCACCTCGACCGTCTACGAGACGGAGCATCCGCTGGTCTCCGTCCATCCGGTCACCGGTGAGCGCACCCTGCTGGTCGGGCATTTCCTGCAACGGCTGATCGGATTCGGCACCTCCGACTCCAACCGGTTGATCGGCATCGTCACCGACCACGCCACCCGTCCCGAAAACACGGTGCGCTGGCACTGGTCTCCGGGCGACGTGGCGATCTGGGACAACCGGGCCACCATCCACCGCGCCGTCGACGACTACGGCAGCCGACCCCGCGTCGTCCGCCGGACGACGGTGGCCGGCGATGTGGTGGTCGGCGTCGACGGCCGCGCCAGCGTGACCCGTGTGCTCGGCCGCAAGCCGAGCATCGCCGCCTGATCGTCTGGCCGGGACCGGCGTGGGGGCGCGGTTCCCCATGCCGGTCCCGTCTTTGCACATGCAAATTTTACATAAGTAAATTGTTAATAGATCCGATTTTCTCAGTTGAATCATTCGTGGAATCATGATGTCATTTTCCTACTAGAGATTAGGTAAAATTTATCGGAGGTTCGTATGGTTAAGCCTGGACGTGTCATCCGCCGCGCGCTTTGCGCCCTGGCCGGGCTGGGGCTCGCCGCCGCAGCGCTGGCCGGTCCGGCGGCGGCGGAAGGCCGGATACGGATCGCCGAACAGTACGGGCTGGGCTATCTGCCGCTGCATGTGCTGCGCCACCAGAAGCTGATCGAGAAGCATGGCAAGGAGTTGGGTCTCGACGTCACCGTGGAGTGGGTGCAGCTCTCCGGCGGGGCGGCGATGAACGACGCGCTGCTGTCCGACAGCATTGATCTCGGCTCGGCGGGCGTCGGTCCGCTGCTGACCATCTGGGACCGCACCAAGGGCAACGCCAACGTCAAGGCCATCGCCGCCCTGAACAGCATGCCGCTGTTCCTGACGACCACCAACCCCAACGTCAAGACGCTCAAGGACTTCACCGACAAGGACAGGATCGCCCTGCCGGCGGTGAAGGTCGGCGTCCAGGCCCGCGTGCTCCAGATGGCCGTGGAGAAGGAGTTCGGGGAGGGCAAGTTCGACGCGCTCGACAAGCTGACCGTCTCGCTGCCACACCCCGATGCCACCGCCGCCTTGCTGTCCGGATCGTCGGAGATCACCGGCCACATCTCCGGGCCGCCGTTCCAGTACCAGCAGCTTCGCGACCCGAAGATCCACAAGGTCTTCAGCTCCTACGACGTGCTGGGCGGGCCGCACACCTTCAACCTGATCTGGGCGAAGGAAGCCTTCCGGACCAAGAATCCCAAGACCTATCAGGCCTTCCTCGGCGCGCTGAAGGAGGCGATGGACGTCATCAACGCCGACCATTCCGCGGCGGCGGACATCTATCTGGCGCAGAACCGGGGCGACCTCGACAAGGCCTTCGTCGTCAGCATCCTCGACGACCCGGACAACCAGTTCACCGTGGCCCCCGCCCGCGTCGGCGCTTTCGCCGACTTCATGCACAAGGTCGGTGCCATGAAGAACAAGCCGGCCTCCTGGAAGGACCTGTTCTTCGAAGACCTGCACGGCGAAACCGGGGGCTGAGCCGATGAACGCCTTCACCTATCCCGCCAGCGTGGACACCGACGGCGTGGGCACCGCCGGCGTGTCCGAACGCCCACTGCTGGACGTGTCCGGCGTGACGCTCCAGTACAAGACGCGCCGCCATCTGGTGACCGCGACCTACCGCGTCGACTTCCAGGTGTTCCAGGCGGAACGCTACGTCCTGCTGGGGCCGTCCGGTTGCGGCAAGTCCTCGCTTCTGAAGGCGGTGGGCGGCTTCCTGGCGCCGGTGGAGGGCGCCATCCGCCTGAACGGGCGCGCGGTGACCGGGCCGGGACCGGACCGCATGATGGTGTTCCAGGAGTTCGACCAGCTGCCGCCCTGGAAGACGGTGAAACAGAACGTCATGTTCCCACTGCTCGCCAGCGGCAAGGCGTCGCGCCGGGAGGCCGAGGAGAAGGCGCTGGACTGCATCGCGCGGGTGAACCTGTCCAAGTTCGCCGACGTGCATCCGCACATGCTGTCGGGCGGGATGAAGCAGCGCGTCGCCATCGCCCGCGCCATGGCGATGGAGCCGGACATCCTGCTGATGGACGAGCCCTTCGCCGCGCTCGACGCGCTGACCCGCCGCAAGATGCAGGAGGAACTGCTCCAGCTCTGGGACGATCTGCGCTTCACCGTGCTGTTCGTCACCCACTCCATCGAGGAGGCGTTGGTCGTCGGCTCGCGCATCCTGGTGCTGTCGCCGCATCCCGGACAGGTGAAGGCGGAGCTGAACTGCGACGGCTACGACCATATCGCGATGGGCAGCCCGGCGTTCCAGGACACCGCCCAGCGCATCCACACCATGCTGTTCGCCGACGAGGTGGAAACGGTGAAGGGGCCGCGCTCATGACCGGCCTGTCCCTGGCTCCGCAGGGCCGCCGCGTGCCGCCCGTCCGCCCGGAGTATGAGCGGACGGTCGCCACCACCGGCCCGATCGGCGACGTGGCCCGTCCGCTGTCCCTGTGGGAGCGGATCGGCAACATCACCGCGCTTCGCCGCTTCGCCGTGCTGGCCGCGGTGGCGCTGCTCTGGCAGATCGCCTCGACGTGGCAGAACAACCCGCTGATGTTCCCGACCTTCACCGCCACCGTCACCGCGCTGTGGGAGGCGATCTGGCGGGAGAACCTGCTGTCGATGGCCTGGGTGTCGCTGTCGGTCCTGCTGAAGGGCTACGCCATCGCCGTGGTGCTGGCGGTGGTGCTGACCAGCTTCGCGGTGTCCACACGCATCGGCAACGACGTGCTGTCCACCCTGACCTCCATGTTCAACCCCTTACCGGCCATCGCGCTGCTGCCCATCGCCATGCTGTGGTTCGGGCTGGGGGCGGTCAGCCTGACCTTCGTGCTGGTCCACGCGGTGCTGTGGCCGCTGGCGCTGAACACCCACGCCGGCTTCACCTCGGTGTCGGAGACGCTGCGCATGGCCGGGCGGAATTACGGGCTGAGCGGCATCCGCTACGTCGTCACCATGCTGATCCCGGCGGCCTTTCCGGCGATCCTGACCGGGCTGAAGGTCGGCTGGGCCTTCGCCTGGCGGACGCTGATCGCGGCGGAGCTGGTGTTCGGCGTCTCGTCGGGCAAGGGCGGGCTGGGCTGGTTCATCTTCCAGAACCGCAACGAGCTGTACATCGACAAGGTGTTCGCCGGGCTCGTCACCGTCATCCTGATCGGCCTCGTCGTCGAGAACGTCGTCTTCCGCTGGATCGAGACCCACACCGTCCGCAAGTGGGGAATGGTCCGATAAGCCCTCTCCCCTCTGGGGAAAGGGTGGCCCGAAGGGCCGGGTGAGGGGGTTGCGCTTTTGCCGAACGCACCAAACCGCGCATCCCCCTCACCCTAACCCTCTCCCCGGAGGGGAGAGGGGATTGACGTGAGCCTTCAGCAAGGAAATCCATCCGTGCCTTTCGACAGCAACCTGACCACCGAGCGCCCGACCTTCGTCACGCATCTGGACTGCGCCTACACCGGCGAGCGGTACGAGGCCGACACCGTCCACAACCTGTCCAAGGCGGGCAAGCCGCTGCTCGTCCGTTACGACCTGGAGGGGGTGCGCGGCGCGCTGACCAAGGACGCGCTGGCCGAACGCCCGCAGGATCTGTGGCGCTACCGCGAACTGCTGCCGGTGCGCCGGGTGCAGGACATCGTCAGCCTGGGCGAGGCGGTGACCCCGCTGGTCGCGTTGCCCAAGCTCGCCGCCAAGCTGGGGGCCGTCGAGTTGCTGGTGAAGGACGAGGGGCGCCTGCCCACCGGCTCCTTCAAGGCGCGCGGGCTGGTCATGGCGGTGTCGATGGCGAAGGCTTTCGGCATCACGCACATGGCCATGCCGACCAACGGCAACGCCGGAGCGGCGCTGGCCGCCTACGCGACGCGGGCGGGGATCAAGACGACGATCTTCTGTCCGGAGGACACGCCGGAGGTCAACGTCTCCGAGATCGAACTCCAGGGCGCCACGGTCTACCGCGTCAACGGGCTGATCGACGACTGCGGCAAGATCGTGGGGGAGGGCAAGGCCAAGGCTGGCTGGTTCGACGTCTCCACCCTGAAGGAGCCCTACCGCATCGAGGGCAAGAAGACCATGGGTCTGGAGCTGGCCGAGCAGCTCGGCTGGGAGGTGCCGGACGTCATCTTCTACCCGACCGGTGGCGGCACCGGCCTGATCGGCATGTGGAAGGCCTTCGCCGAGCTGGAGGCCATCGGCTTCATCGGCTCCAAGCGCCCGCGCATGGTGGCCGTGCAGGCCGCCGGCTGCGCCCCGATGGTCCGCGCCTATGAGGCGGGGGAGGAGCACGCGCCGCGCTGGCAGGACGCCCACACCATCGCGTCCGGCATCCGCGTGCCGCAGGCGGTCGGCGACTTCCTGATCCTGCGCGCGGTGCGGGAGAGCGGCGGCTTCGCCGTCGCCGTGCCCGACGAGGCCATCCAGGCGGCCCTGGACGAGGCGGCGCGGGAAGAGGGCTTCCTGCTGTGTCCGGAGGGCGCCGCGACCTACGCCGCCTACAAGCAGGCGCTGGCCGACGGGCGGGTGGGCCGCGACGAGCGCGCCGTGCTGTTCAACTGCGCGACCGGGCTGAAGTACTCGCTGCCGCCGGTCCACCGGACGCTCGATCGTCACCAGCCCATCGACTATTTGGTGTTCTGAGGATGAGTGGTCCTTACGCGGCGGACCGTCTGGTGGCCCTTGTGGACGCCATTCTGCAACGGTCTGGCAGCAGCGCGGAGGAGGCGGCCATCGTCGCCGCCAACCTCGTGGACTCCGACGCGACCGGCCACGCCAGCCACGGCGTGTGCCAGATCGCGGTCTACACAAAGAGCCTGGAGCTGGGTCATCTGCAACCCAACCGGCACGCCCGCGTCGTCCGCGACGAGGCGCCGTTCCTGGTGGTGGACGGGGAGGTCGGTTATGGGCAGGTGATCGCGCGCGAGGCGACGGACCTCGCCATCGCGCGGGCCAAGGCCGGCGGGGCCTGTGTGCTCGCCCTGCGCAACGCCCATCACATCGGGCGGGTCGGCTCCTACGGCGAGCAGTGCATCGCGGCCGGCGCGATCGGGGTCTTCTTCGTCAACGTGGTCAGCCGTCCGCTGGCCGCACCCCATGGCGGCGGGCGGCCGCGGCTCGGCACCAACCCGATCTGCATCGCCGTTCCCGCCACGCCGGGCCATCCACCCTTTCTGCTGGATTTCGCGACCAGCGCCGTGGCGGCCAACAAGTGCCGTGTCGCCGCCGCGTCCGGGAAGGAGGTCGCCGACGGCCTGCTGATCGACGAGCGGGGGGCGCCGACCCGCGACCCCGGCGTGATGTTCCGCGACCCGACCGGCGCCATCCTGCCCTTTGGCGGGCATAAGGGCTACGGATTGGCGCTCGCCTGCGAGATCCTCGCCGGAGCCTTGGCCGGCGGGCTGCCGGCCCTGCCGGAGAACCTGCGTCCGGGGCGGGTGGTGAACAACGCGCTGGCCTTCCTGATCGACCCGGCGCGGGTGGCCGAGTCTGGGGGCGACGTGGAGAATGGCAACTGGCAGGCGTTGACCGACGCGGTGCTCGACCACATCCAGGACACCCCGCCGGTACCCGGCGGTGACGGCGTGCTTGTGCCCGGCGGGCCGGAGCGGCGGAGCCGGGCGCTGGCCGCGGAGCGCGGCATCGCGCTCGACCCCGACACCGTGCGCGCCCTGCATGGGATCGGGGGCGCGCTCGGCCTCGACGTTCCGGCCTTCCTGGTGGCCTGACCGGGTTGAGGTCAGGGCAGGATGCGGTTGCGCAGAACCCCGTCCTCCAGGAACAGCCGGGCGGTCTCGGCGGCGTTGCGGCGCATCTCGATCGCCGCCTCGTCGGAATGGAAGGCGTTGTGCGGCGTGACCACGAGACGGCCTTCCAGCCAGGACTCCCGGCGGCGCCACGCGTCCAGCAGCGGGTGAGGGGCGGGCGGTTCGGTCGGCAGCACGTCCGTCCCCACCGCGGCGACTTGGCCGCTGCGCAGCGCCGCTTCCAGCGGGTCGAGGCCGGCGAACATCTCGCCGCGCGCCGTGTTGACCAGCAGGGCGCCGGGCTTCAGCTTCGCCAGGAACTCCGCGTCGATCAGGCCGCGGGTTTCCGGCGTCAGCGGACAATGGAAGGTCACGATGTCGGATTCGGCCAGCAACTCGTCCAGCCGGCGGACGCGGCGGTAGCCGACCGCCTTCTCGTGCCCGGCGGGCTGCTGCGGATCGTAGCCGAGGATGCGGTAGCCGAACGGCTTCAGCCGGTTCACCACCGCGGTGCCGATCCGCCCCACGCCGACGACGCCGACCGTCGCCGCGCTGGAGCGCCGCAGCGGGGTCAGCGTGTTGGCCTGCCACGTCGTGCTGTAGCCGCGGGCGCGGGCGTCATGCTCCCACAGGCGGCGCTGCAGGGAGAGCAGCAGGGAGACGGCGTGGTCGGCCACCTCTTCCGTCCCGTAATCCGGGTTGTTGCAGAAGGGAATGCCGGCGGCCTCCAGCGCCGCCACGTCGACCTTGTCGTAGCCGACCCCGAACCGCACGACGACGCGGCAGCGCGGCAGCTTGGCCACCGTCGCCGGGCCGATGCGGGTGCTCCACACCAGCAGCGCGTCCAGCCGGGCCAGACGCTCCGGGTCCAGATCCTCCTCGCGGCGGGTGTCGAGGAAATCCACCTCGGCACAGCCGTCGAGAACCGCCGCCTCCAGGTCCGGCGGGGGGATCATGTGGTCGGTGATTCCGACGACGAAGGGTGCACGCTTGCCCATGGTCATTCTGCGGTTCGGGTCCTTTTGGTCGAGGGGAATCAACAAATTCTACGAGTTGTTTTTGGCGCACGACATATGAAAGCACATGCGATACAGCAAAAGCCAACTTGTTAAATAGGGATTCATGGTGCTCTAATGATGGCAATTCGGGGGCGCCCCGCGGGGTGCTGGACACAGGGAGAGGAACGACGAGCATGCCGTCCCACGACACCGCGCACAGCATCGCCATCGTCGGCGCCGGCTTCACCGGCAGTATCCTGGCGGCCCACCTTCTGCGCAAGGTGGAGGAGCCGACGCGCATCCACCTGATCGAACGCGCCGGCACGCTGGGCACCGGGCTGGCCTATTCCACGGACAGCGCGGCGCATCTGCTGAACGTGCGGGCCTACAACATGAGCGCTTATCCCGACGACCCGCGCCATTTCCTGCGCTGGCTGTGGGCGAAGGACCTCGGCGGCGAGGTGCCGCCCAGCGGCCACGCCTTCGTGTCGCGCCGGCTGTACGGCGCGTACATCCAGGACGTGCTGCGCGAGGCCCAGGCGGAGGCCCCCGCCCATGTGACGCTCGACACGGTGCGGGCGGAGGTCGTCGATGCGGCGGTGGATGGCGGCGTCCGGTTGAGCCTTGCCGACGGGACAAGCCTCGCGGTGGACCGGGCGGTGCTGTGCGTCGGGCATTTTCCGCCCTCGCCGCCGTCGATCCCTGCGCCGGAGGTCTTCGCGTCGGACCGCTTCGTCGGCGACCCCTGGAACCGCGAGGCCGTCGCCGCCATCGATCCGGACACGCCGGTGCTGATCCTCGGCACCGGGCTGACGATGGTCGACGTGGTGCTGTCCCTGGAGAACCAGGGCCACCGCGGCCCGATCCTGGCGCTGTCGCGCCGCGGGCTGCTGCCCACCACCCATCTTGAGACGCGGCCCTTCAAGAGCTTCGTCCATCCCCAGACGCTGCCCGGCACGGTGCTGGACGTGCTGATCGCCCTGAAGGCCGACGTCCGCCGCGCGCGGGAGGAGGGGCTGGACTGGCGTGCTGCCTTCGATTCCCTGCGGCCCTTCCACCCGCTGATCTGGAAACATCTGCCCCTGGAGGAGCGGCAGCGCTTCCTGCGCCACGCCCGGCCCTATTGGGAGGTGCACCGCCACCGCATGGCGCCGGAGGTGGCCGCGCGCATCGAGGCCCTGCGGGCGAGTGGGCAACTGACCGTCCGCGCCGGCCGCCTCCAGTCGCTGGCCGCGACCCCCGACGGGGTGGAGGCGACGATCCGCGCGCGGGGTGCCGACGAGGCACAGTGGACGCGGACGGTCGGCGCCATCGTCAACGCGACCGGCACCGAATGCGACTTCGGGCGCATCCGCCATCCGCTGATGCGCGCCCTGCTCCAACAGGGGTTGGCCCGGCCCGACCCGCTGCGTCTCGGCCTCGACGTCACCGAGGAGGGGGCGCTGATCGGGGAGGGCGGGGCGGTGTCCGACCGTCTCTTCGCGCTCGGCCCGGTCAGCCGCGCGCCCTTCTGGGAGATGACCGCGGTTCCCGAACTGCGCAGCCAGTGCGCGGACGCCGCGCTCGCTCTCGCCCGCCGCCACCTCACGAAAAGCCCCGCTTAATAAAAACATTTTTGTAGTGTTATTTTATGTTCATAAAGCCTATTTTCATGATAGATTTTTGTGTCTATCATGACGTCCAGTGTTGATTTCCATCCGGCATCCGGAGGTCCCATCCGGTTGACCGGCACCGCTCCCGGTCCGCGCGGCTGTGCGCCGTCGCTTCGGTTGAGAAGGAGGATGTCATGCCGGACAGCATTTTGCGGCCCGCGGCGGACCGCCTGGACCCGCAGGTGATCGCGATGAACGAGGCGGCCGCCCGCCTCGGCGCCGCCCCCGCCGATCCTTTGAGCCTCCCGCTCGCCGAGGCCCGCGCGGCGGCGGAGCGCTATCACGCCTTCCTGAACGGCGCCACGCCGCTGGCCGCGGAGGTGACGGAGGCGACGGTGGCCGGCCCCGCCGGTCCTGTGCCGTTGCGGCTCTACCGCCCGGCGGGCCGCGGGACGGAGCGGCTGCCCGTCATGGTCTATTTCCATGGCGGCGGTTTCGTCGTGAACAGCGTGGAAACCCACGACCGGTTGCTGCGGCTGCTCGCCCGGCACAGCGGCGCGGTGGTCTGCGCGGTGCGCTACAGCCTGGCGCCGGAGCGCCGCTTTCCGTACCAGCATGGGGAGGCGCTGGCCGCCCTGCGCTGGGTTGCCGCCGCCGGCGCATCGCACGGGATCGATCCGGAGCGGATCGCGGTCGGCGGTGATTCCGCGGGGGCAAACCTCGCCCTCGTCCTCGCCCTGGCCGCGCGCGGGCGGGGCGAACCGCGGGTGGCCTTTGGGCTGCTGTTCTACGGCATGTTCGCCCACGACTTCGACACCCTGTCGCACCGCCGTTTCGGCGACGGGCGGTACGGGCTGACGACGGCGCGGATGCGCTGGTACTGGAACCAGTATCTCGGCGCCGCCTCCCCCGACGACCCGCGCGCGGCGCCGCTGCTCGCCGACCTGCGTGGCTTGCCGCCCCTGCTGCTGCTGGCCGCGGACCTCGATTGCCTGCGCGATGACACGCTCCGTCTGGCGGAGCGGCTGGCCGAGGCGGGGGTTCCGCACCGGCTCGCCGTCTATGATGGGCTGCCCCACTCCTTCGCCACGGCAACCCGTCTGGTCGACCGCGCGCACGGGGCCGTCCTGCAGGCCGCCCTGGCGGTGCGCCGCCACCTCAACGTCTGACCGGTCACCAGCGGTAGCGCAGGCCGGCGCTCAGCGTGTGGCCGGTGGCGTCGCGGCGCAGGTCGGCGTCGTAGCTGCCATAGGCCTGGAACCGCTCGCCCAGCGCCGCCGTCAGGCCCGCCCCCAGCACCGCGGCGTCGCGCCCCGGCTGGACGCCGGACACCGTGTAGGAGGCGCCCAGCAGGCGCGCCCCGCTGCGCGCAGCCACGTCGAGGACGTCGTGGTCCCAGCGGGCGCGCAGTTCGGGCTCCAGCGCCGTCTCGCCGGCCTTCAGGCGCCAGCTCGTCCGCAGGCCCAGGCTGGTTCGCAGCGTGCTCAGGTCGGTATCGTCCACCGCCAAGCCCAGCGCGCCGGCGCCGGTCTCGGTGAAACCGTCGCGGGTCACCCGGTCGAAGCGGAGCCCGGCGAAGGGCTCGATGCGGGCGCCCTCCCAGGTCACGGTGTAGCCGGTGCCGATGGCGGCCCCGAAGCCGTGGCCGTCGCTGTCGCCATCGGCGCGGTGCTCCACTCCGCCCGGGGCGCCGATCCGGAGGACGCGGCGGCTGTCGTACTGGCCGAATCCGTACATGGCCTGGGCGTCGACGAACCAGGCGCCGACGCGGTAGGTGCCGTAGAGCGCGGCGCTGTAGCTGTCGATGTCCGTCCGGTCGCCGCTGGTCCGCACATCCACCGCCGTGCGCTGGTAGCCGAAGGCGGCGCCGGCGGTCATCGTGTCGGAAAGGTCGCGGTCGGCGCCCAGCGCGATGCCGCCGCTGCGCTGCCGGGTGCCGGCGGCGTTGCCGTCGCCGTCGGAGTTGGCAAAGCGGCCCAGTGCCCGCGCCCACAGGCCGAGCGCCGTCCCGTGCTCTGCCTCCGGCATGGCCAGCGGGGCGATGGAGGTGGCGAGGCCGTCGGCGCGCAGCGCGGCCATGCGGCCCTGGACCGCGTCGCCGAACAGGCGGGCGGTGTCGCGGGCGGCGGTCACCGCCTCCGCATGGACGGTGCCGCCCAGGCTGTCGAGCGCCGCGGGGATGGCTTGGCCGGACAGCGGGTAGAGGGCGTCGAACAGCGGCTTGGCCGCGTCGGACGGGCGGGTGCCGGCGGCCGGGCGGACGGCGTCCAGCGCGGCGCCGACCGCCGACTGGTTGGCCGTGGCCGGCACGTCCGCCGCCGCCAGCCGGGCGTAGCTCGCCGGTGTGGCGGTGAGGGTGATCGTATTCGGGCCGTAGACGGTGTCGAACCGCGTGCCGGCGGGCAGACCGACGGCGGGCTGGGCGATGCCGGCGAAGGCGCCGGTCACGCCGCCGCTGGCGGTGACGATGGTGAAGCCCTGGCCGAGGCGCGGCGTGAAGGCGTTGGTTGCGACGCCACTGATGCCACGGGTGACCGGGACCAGTGTACCGCCGGCGGCGAAGAGGCCGGGCGTGCCGGCGACCGCCAGCTGATCGTGGAAGCCGGCGCCGGTCCCGGCGGTCGGCCCGTCGATCTCGACGCGCAGGGTCGATCCGGCGGCGTTGGCGACGGCGCCCTCCACGGTCAGGACGCCCGGGGAGTTGCCGGGGCTGAGCGTGCCGCCGTTGCTCACCGCGCCGGTGATCCGCCCGTCGCCCGACAGCAGGCCGCCGCGCTCCACGGTGACGGTCGGGCTGGCGAGGCGCGTGTTGACCGCCAGCTGGGCGTTCGCCTTCACCGTGGTGGCGGCGACCGATTGGGTGCCGGAGGCCAGCGCGACGCCGGTTGCCGTGCCGGTGCTCGTGCCGATCTGGAGCTGGGCGAGGTTCGTGACGTCGGCGCGGACGGTGGAGTTGCCCTCCAGCGTCAGGCTGTCGCCGCTGCCCGCCCCGGCGATGGCGAAGCCGACGTCCATGTTGGCGATGTTGACGCTGTTGCGCTGCCCGTTGAACGGGTTGCCGGGGTTGAGCTGGAGCAGGATGGCATTGCCGGTCTGGCTCAGCGCCAGGGTGCCGGCGCCGAGCGGCGCCGGGTTCAGCCGCTCGACGGCGCCGAACTGGCCGGTGACTCCGCCCGAGGCGGTCAGGATCTCGTAACTGCGCCCGGTCAGGTACAGCCCGTCGGCCGCCGTCACCTGGACGGTGGCGCCGTTCGACAGCGTGGCTGTTCCGCCGACCGCCAGCTTCGACGCGGTGCCGGCGGGGTCGATGCCGACCTGGAGGCGGGAGCCGGCGGCGAAGGACACATTGCCCGCTATCGCAAGCGTGCCGGACGTGCCGGTGCCCGGCGCCACGGTGCCGGCCACGGTGGTCGCCGGGACGGTGATGCTGCCGGTGCCGGCCAGCGTGGCGCCGGAGGCGACCGTCAGGGCGCTGCCGAGCGCCAGCGGGCCGTCGACCACCAGCGTGCCGCGGCCGACCGTTGCGGTGGCGAAGCCGCTGTAGGCGTCCCGCACGCCGATGACGTAGCGCCCGCCGCTGCCGAGCTGGACCTCCAGCGCGTCGGTGCCGCCGCCGCCCAGCACCCTGCCAAGGATCGCGCCGCCCTGGATCACCAGCCGGTCGTTGCCGGCGCCGAAGGCGATGGCGATGGGGTCGCCGCCGCCGCCCGTGATGGTGCCGGAGTTGGTGATGGTGTTGGCGTAGGGGCCGATCAGGGTGATGGCCGGGCCGTCGCGGCTTTCGATCCGCCCGGCGTTGGTGATGGTGGTGACCCCATAGGCCGCCCCCTCCGCCCCGTCGTCGATCATGATGCCGTGGCCGGTGCCGGAGATGACGCCGCCGGCGGCGTTGGTGATGGTGCCGCCGCCCATGGCGATGCCGTCCGCGCCGTTCGGGCGCCCGCCGGAATCGACGCCGCCGGCCCCGGTGCCGCGGATCGTCCCGTCGTTGACGATGGTGCCGATGTAATCGATGTCCACGCCGTCGCCATCGCCGTTGGTCGAGGCGGCGCCGCTGCTGTTGACGATGTTGCCGGCGCCGGCGTAGTCGCCGGAGATCAGGCCGCGGTTGATGACCGTGCCGTTGCCGTCGGACCCGACACCCGAACCGTTGCGCCCGACGATGGTGCCGCCGGCCTCGTTGACCACGGTGATGTCGGTGTCGGCGGTGATGCCGTGCCGCGCGCCGGAGATCAGGCCGCCCGAACGGTTGGTCACGGTCACGCCGGTCCGTCCGCCCGCGTCGATGGCGTCGGCGGTGCCGTTGGCGCCGCCGCTGGTGTTGGCGCCAAAGCTGCGGATGATTCCGGAATTGTCGATGGTGGCGTTCAGGCCGGGCCGCAGGGCGTCGTCGTTCAGCGCCTCGATCACGCCGGTGGCGCGGTTGATGACACTCAGCGGAACGCCCGCCGTGTTCATCGTGCGCAGGTCCAGCGCCTGGCCCTGCACCGCGCTTGCCGGATCGGTGGGGGCGGCGGCGCGGATGGTGCCGGCGTTGTCGATGGTGACCCCGCCGCTGGTGATGTTGGTGTTGATGCGGACCGCGTCGTTGGCGTCCGACTGGATCAGCGCGCCGGCCCGGTTGGTCAGGGTCAGCGTCCGCACCGTGTTGCCGCCCGAGGTGTCGAAGCCGCGCCCGCCGGTCGAGCGGATGGTGCCGGCGTTGTCCAGAATCACATTGCTGGCGGTTCCGCTCTGCGTGACGGCAGCGCCGGAGGTCTGCAGCGTGCCGCCGGCGGCGACGGTGCCGGTCTGGCTGCCGGAGAGGGTTTGCGACCCGGTGACCGTGCTTCCGCCCGTCACCGCGAATTGGGCCAGCGCCGGGCTGGACACGAACAGCAGAAGGCCCACGCAGCCGTGCAGCGCCGTGGTTGCCAAGAGCCCCTGGCGGGTCGGCATGGTCACACTCCCTGAGATGACGCGGTCGATGGCGAGAATGTCTTGCGGGCAGGAGGTCGGCGCGCGCGGCGGTCGAATCCGCGGCGCGCGCTCAGCCGGCGCGAGTGATAGCGGCCTTGCGTGACCGTTCGGTGACGGATCGGTGATGATTGGGTGTACGAACGGACGCGGGGCGCGGCCCGCCGGCGGCGGCCGT
This sequence comes from Azospirillum brasilense, assembly GCF_007827815.1. Classification (GTDB taxonomy): domain Bacteria; phylum Pseudomonadota; class Alphaproteobacteria; order Azospirillales; family Azospirillaceae; genus Azospirillum; species Azospirillum brasilense_C. Next base: position 341,881 of record NZ_VITH01000001.1, on the reverse strand, counting down.
GCCACAGGCGGGGCTTTATTGCGGCCCTGGTGGTTGTCAGCGGGCGCTCATCCACCAATGTGAACGGCAGCCGGGCGGTTCCAGGACCGCCCGGTTCCCACCCGGCATGCCCGCCGTTCGACACTCCATCAAGGAGGCGGCCCTAGAGGCCGAATTTATATGCGTCGTCACCGCCGCGCGAAGATCGTTGCCACGGTCGGTCCCGCCAGCAACACGCCTGAGATGCTGAAGCGGCTGTTCCTGGCCGGCGTCGATACCTTCCGCCTGAATTTCAGCCATGGGACGCACGAGGACCACGCCAAGGTCCACGCCGCCATCCGCGCGCTGGAAGCCGAGATGGGCCGCCCCATCGGCATCCTTCAGGACCTGCAGGGCCCGAAGATCCGCGTCGGCACCATCCGTGACGGCAAGATCACCGTCGCCGCCGGCGAATCGATCCGCTTCGTCCTGTCCGGCGCCGACGGCGACAAGACGGCGATCCCGCTGCCCCATCCGGAAATCTTCGCCGCGGTGATGCCGGGCCACAATCTTCTGATCGACGACGGGCGCGTGCGCGTCGCCGTGACCGGGCTGGGCGACGACTACATCGATGCCAAGGTGGTGATCGGCGGGACCATCTCGAACCGCAAGGGCGTCAACCTGCCCGACACGGTGCTGGAGCTGTCGCCGCTGACCGCCAAGGACCGCGTCGATCTTGCCTTCGGTCTGGAACTGGGTGTCGACTGGGTGGCGATGTCCTTCGTGCAGAAGCCCGCCGACCTGCTGGAGGCCCGCGGGCTGATCGGCGACCGCGCCGGGCTGATGTCGAAGATCGAGAAGCCGGCGGCGCTCGACCGCATCGACGACATCATCCGCCTGTCGGACTCGGTCATGGTCGCCCGCGGCGACCTGGGCGTCGAGATCCCGCACGAGGAGGTGCCGGGCCGCCAGAAGGAGCTGGTGCGCGCCTGCCGCCTCGCCGTGAAGCCGGTGATCGTGGCGACTCAGATGCTCGATTCCATGGTCAACGCGCCGACCCCGACGCGGGCCGAGGCGTCGGACGTGGCGACCGCCATCTATGACGGCGCCGACGCGGTGATGCTGTCGGCGGAATCGGCCAGCGGCGCCTTCCCGGTCGAGGCCGTGGAGATGATGGACCGCATCATCCGCAGCACCGAGCAGCACAAGCTCTACCGTTCCATCATCGACGCGTCGGACCCCGGCGAGGAGCAGACCGCGCCGCACGCCGTGGCCGCCGCCGCGGCCGATCTGGCCGAGGTGATCCACGCCTCGACCATCGTCGCCTACACCTCCAGCGGCACCACGGCCGCCCGCATCGCCCGCCGTCGCCCGGCGGTGCCGATCCTGGCGATCACGCCGCACGCCGCGGTGTCGCGCCGCTTGTCCCTGCTCTGGGGCGCGCACAGCGTCCTGTCCGCCGACATCCACACCTACGAGGAGATGGTCGAGCGGGCGCTCGGCTTCGCCAAGGAGGAGGGCTTCGCCAAGCCCAACGACCAGATGGTCGTGGTGGCCGGCATTCCGTTCGCCAAGGCGGGGACCACCAACAACCTGCGCGTGGTGCAGGTCGAGGGGTAAGGCGCGGGCGGCGGTTCGGTTGCCCCCTCCCTAACCCTCCCCCGCTGTCGCAGGGGAGGGGACCTATCTCCCTCCCCTGCGACAGCGGGGGAGGGCCGGGGTGGGGGCAAACCTTACGGCTTCTTGTACGTCTCGCTGTCCATATGGGCGAGCTGCGCCGCCGGGTAGCGCTCGCCCGCCGCAGCACCCGGCGGCAGGGCTTCGGCCAGTTGCGCCAGATCCTCCGCCGACAGGGTGAGGTCGAGGGCGCCCAGCGCCTCGGCCAGACGGTCGCGGCGGCGGGCGCCGACCAGCGGGACGATGTCGCGGCCCTGCGCCGCCACCCAGGCGATGGCGACCTGGGCCACCGAGCCGCCGATGCGCTGGGCGATGTCACGCAGGCGCTCGACCAGCGCCAGGTTCCGGTCCAGATTCTCGCCCTGGAAGCGCGGGCTGCGGCTGCGGAAATCCTGGCCCGCACGGTCCTTGCTCCAATGGCCGCTGATCAGGCCGCGCGACAGCACACCATAGGCGGTGACGCCGATGCCAAGCTCCCGGCAGGTCGGCAGGATGGCCTCCTCGATCCCGCGGGAGATCAGGGAGTATTCGATCTGCAGGTCGCTGATCGGGTGCACCGCGGCGGCGCGGCGGATGGTGTCCGGTCCGACCTCGGACAGGCCGATGTGGCGGATGTAGCCGGCCTTCACCAAGTCGGCCATGGCGCCCACCGTGTCCTCGATGGGCACGCTGGGGTCGAGGCGGGCCGGTCGGTAGATGTCGATGTGGTCCACCCCCAGCCGGCGCAGCGAATAGGTCAGGAAGTTCTTCACCGCCACCGGGCGGGAATCGTAGCCGTTCCAGCCCATCTGCGGATCGCGCAGGGCGCCGAACTTCACGCTGATCAGCAGCCCGTCGCGGTCGCGTTCGCGCAGGGCGTCGCGGATGAGCAGCTCGTTGTGCCCCATGCCGTAGAAGTCGCCGGTGTCGAGCAGCGTGATCCCGGCGTCGAGCGCCGCGTGGATCGTGGCGATGCTCTCCTCCTGGTCGGCGGGGCCGTAGAAGTCCGACATGCCCATGCAGCCGAGACCGATGACCGAACTGACGGGGCCGGCGGCCCCAAGCGTGCGCTGTTCCATGGTTTAGATCCTCTCCGTCCGTCGCGGCGCCGGTCCGGTGGCGCCGTGCCCTGGATGATGACCCGGCGCCATTGATCCGATAAGATGGACAATGCCGAACGGGCTGTTCGCTGCTTCGAACAATCGGACCGCGGAAATGGACGACACCGACCTGCGCGACCTGCACGCCTTCGCCGCCGTGGCGCGTCTTCGCAGCTTCCGCCGCGCGGCGCTGGAGCAGCGGGTGTCCGTCTCCAGCCTCAGCCAGCGGATGCGGGACCTGGAGGAGCATCTCGGCGTCCGCCTGCTGAACCGCACGACGCGCAGCGTCGCCCCGACCGAGGCCGGGGAGCAGCTTCTCCGCCGGCTGGAACCGGCCCTGGGCGAGGTGGCCGGCGCCCTGTCCGACCTGCGGGAGCGCCAGGGCCGACCGGCGGGGCGGCTGCGCATCAACGCTCCGGCCCCGGCGGCCGATCTGGTGCTGGCCCCGATGGTCACGCCCTTCCTGCGCCGCTTCCCCGAGGTGGAGCTGGAGATCACCGTAGACATGGCGCTGATCGACATCGTGGCGCGGGGCTATGACGCGGGTGTGCGCTACGAGGAACATCTGGCGCAGGACATGATCGCGGTGTCGCTCGGTTCGCCGCAACGCTACGTGCTGTGCGCGGCGCCGTCGGTTCTGGAGCGTTTCGGAGTGCCGCAACAGCCGGAGGACCTGCTGGGCAAGCCGACCATCTCCGTCGTCTACGCCAGCGGCGCCCACCCGCCCTGGGAGTTCGAGCGGGACGGGCGCGTGGTGCGCGTCCAGCCGGGCGGGCCCTTCCACGCCGGCCATGTCGGCGTTCAGGTCCGCGCGGCGCTGGACGGGCTGGGCTTCCTGCTGACCTTCGACGGCTATGTGGCCGATCACCTCGCGTCCGGCCGCCTCGTTGCCGTGCTGGAGGACTGGAGCCAGGGCTTTCCCGGCCCCTTCCTCTACTACCCGTCGCGCCGCCAGCCGCCGGCGGCGCTGCGCGCCTTTCTCGACTTCCTCAAGGACTGGCGCCGTCAGGCCGCTCCGTAGAGAGTCAGACGGTGCAGAGGAAGCGGCGCTCCCCGCCCTCCAGGACCAGCGCGGTCAGCCGGTTGGAGGCGTAGGCCCCGGTGTCGATGCCGATGCGGTTGGAGCGGATGTCCGGCTGCTCGACGATGGTGTGGCCGTGCACGACGAGCTTGCCGTGGTCGAGGTGGGAGGTCAGGAACTCCCGCCGGATCCACAGCAGGTCCTCGTCGCGCTGGCGGTGCAGCGGCAGGCCGGGACGGATGCCGGCATGGACGAACAGATAGTCGCCGATGGCGACGCTGGAGCGCAGCCCGGCCAGGAAGGCCCGGTGATGGGGCGGCAGGGCGGCGGCGAAGCGCTGGCGGGCTTCGTCCACATGCTCCGGCGGGGCGTCCTCGACGGGGGCCGGAACGCCGTAACTGGCCAGCGTCGCCCGCCCGCCATACTCCAGCCAGTCCGGCCCGGCCTCCGGCTTGTCGATGAAGTCCATCATCGCCGCCTCGTGGTTGCCGCGCAGGTGGATGGCGCCGAAGCCGGGCAGGGGCTCGCGGCACAGCCGTTCGATGACCATCGCGGAATCCGGCCCGCGGTCCACATAGTCGCCGAGGAAGACAAGATATTTGACAAGGTCGGCGCCGCTCGTCGCGTCGCGGTCGATCTGCGCCAGCAGCTGGTCGAGCAGATCCAGGCGTCCGTGGATGTCGCCCACCGCGTAGACGCGCACGCCCCGCGGCACATGGCTCGCGACGGGTTCCGGGTCCGACCACAGTTTGCGCGCAAAGCCGAACACGCTCCGCTCTCCTCCGTCCTTGATGGGTGGGTCCTGCCTTGACAGGATGGGGATGGTGGCGCGCGCACTCAAGTCGCACACCCGCTTGCCCGGCCCGGCGTCGCCAATTCATCCCATTGGGGCGAGTCGGACTGGAAAGAGGAGGTGCCGTCAAGGGGCCGGAATGGTTACTCCGGATGGCGTCGCTTCGGCGGTGGCGTCAGGAGCCGGGCATGGCCCGGTCCAGCGCCTCCAGCAGGCCGCCCAACCGGAACTCCACGGTTCGCCGGTCGAGCCGCGGCCAGTGATAGAGCTGGGTCGCGCCGCCGGCCTGCTTCTGGAACTCCAGCCGCAACGGGCGGTCGGAGCGGACCAGCGGCATCAGGCGCTCCATCGGGCCGCAGGTCAGGCCGATCCGCCGCGGCTCCTTGATCGCGGCGAAGCGCCTCAGCATCTCCGTCCCGGCGTCCTCGTCGGCGATCGTGCCCGCGGCGACCTGGGCCAGGAAGCGGGCGAATTCGGGCGGAGCCGCCTCCGCCGCGGCGCCGGTCTGCGGCCCCTCGTCGAGAGCGTCGGCGTCGAGAGCGTCGGCGTCGAGCGCGTTGGCGAGGTCGGACAGCTGGCGTGGCGTGTAGAAGCGCTGCGGCGGGGCGCCGTCGACCGCCAGAGTGACGGGGCGGGAAAGCGCGATGGGCTCGTCGAACAGGATGTAGAGGGAGGTGCAGGCCGCGTCGCGCACCGCGCTGATGCTCAACTCGCCGAGGCCGCCGCGGTTGTCGGCGAAGGGCTGGACAGCGGACACGGTGCAGCGCTGCCCGGTGCCCTCACCGGCGCAGACGACATCGGAGACGGGACCCTCCACGGCCAGGGCGGGTGTGGCGGTCCCCAGCCCGGCCACCAGAAGAAACAGCCCGATTCGGCGCGTCATCGGCACATCAACCCTCCTCCGGCGCATGATCTGAACAGGGGACGCTACCAGGGCCGGGCTTTCGTCCTGGTTAATGGTCCGCGGCGAACGGGATGGCGCGAACGTCCGGCCACTCCAATCCCGGTGCGGCGTTCTCGCCGGTCCGGACTCTGTTAGGATGTGGGAAAAGAAGGACAAGGGGGAGGGGCGCCATGGACGAGAGCCCGATCCGCGTGCGCCGGTTTCGCGAAATCCTGCTGTGGCCGGTGCAGTTGATGCCGCTGAAGGCGGGCGCACAGATCCAGAACCATTGGGAATGGCTGGGCGGGCCGGATTGCCCCTGGCAGGAGGTCGCGGACGAGTTCACCCAGGACCCCGGCGAATTCAGCGAGCGCCATTACAGCGAGTTCGTGTCCTTCCTGCCCTATGTGCAGCGCTTTCTCTATGGCGAGGGGGAATCGCGCGACCATCGGCCCGGCTATGGCGGTTCTCCGATCCGCGTTTTCCGGCGGCGCGACGTGGCGGCGCTGGCGGTCACCCTGCGGCGGGGGCAGGCGCCGCTGCGCTTCACCATCGCCCATGTCGATCTGCATTTCTTCCACGACGTCGACGTGGCGATCCTCGTCGTCGAACTGTTCGGCGAGGACCTGCCGCTGGACCGCGTGCAGGACACGCTGTTCCGGCTGGGCCGCACCTATCCGCCCGCCTGGGAGCCGGACGGCAGCGCGGCGCAATGCCCGCACCGCGTCGAATGGATCAGCGCCGACGGCGCCGTGCTCGCCGTTTCCGACTACGAGCGGAAGGCCGATTACCTGTCCTTCGTGTGCCGCCACCGGGCGCCGCGCATCGCCGCCCACTGGTCGTTCCTTCTGCGCCCCCTGGTCCACCACCATTCGGAGGAGACCGGGCTGCTGCGCTACCGCCAGCTTGAATATCAGCGGATGCCGGCCATGGCCTATCTGTCGCTGGACGAGCCGGAACGGCTGGAGCGGGCCGACTGGGTGCGGCTGGGCTTCGCCACGTCGCCCGGGCCGGGATCGGGGCCGGGACCGGGGCCGGGGGAGGCGATGCCCTTCGCCCCGGCCTTCCTGGAGGGGTTCGAGCAACGCTACTGCTACGACCGCTACTGGGACCCGCGGGCACCCGGCGCCTGGACGCGCAGCCGCATCCTGTGCTGCGGCCATTCACTGGTCATGGTGGGGCCGGAGGGCGACGCCTTCTTCACCGACGCGGAAACCGGGCTGCTCGGCCAGTTCCGGCACCAGTATTTCCTGCTGGGGCTGGTCGTGCATTTCCACCGGGCGGCCCTGGTGATGCTGTCCGACCGGCTGGTGCTGGCGGTCAGCCAACTCGACATTGGCACCGTGGAGTCGGTGAAGCGGTTCAAGCGCGACATCCGGCAAGTGTTCGAGATCTTCCTGCGCTTCACCCACCGCTACTGGTTCCACGAGCTGTCGATTCAGGGGCCGCTGCGCGACCTGTTCCGCCTGTGGGCCGGGCATCTCGGCACCGACCGTCTCTACGCCGAGGTGCGGGACGAGGTTCAGGACATGTCCGATTACCTCGACAGCGACGGGCTGCGGCGGCAGGCCAACACGGTGCTGCGGCTGACCGTGGTGACGGTGGTCAGCACCATCGGCACGCTGGTCACCGGTTTCCTCGGCATGAACCTGCTCGCCATGGCCGACGACCCGCTGCCGGCGCGCGTACTGTTCTTCCTGTTCGTCCTGCTGGCGACGGTCGGGCTGATCGCCTTCAGCGTGATGCGGTCCAAGCGGCTGGCCGATTTCCTGGAAGCCCTGTCCGACGAGCGGCTGCCGGGGCGGAGCAAGCTGGCGCTGCTGGGGAAGGTCTGGGAGCGCCCGAGTCGCCGCGCCGGGCCGCCCTTCTGATCCGGTGGAAATGGAATTTACAGGAAGACCGGAAGGATAGGGCGTCGGTGCCACGAATGGAGGGGGCAGGCGCCAAAGAACAGGCGGGGTACAGGAACCAGCCGGTCAAGCTCGCGTTCTTCTCAGCGAAAGCTCCACATTTAGGGGGACGCCATGACCATCGGCACCATTCTGCTCATCATTTTGATTCTCGTTCTGATCGGCGCGGTTCCGGCTTGGCCGCACAGCCGCGGTTGGGGTTACGGCCCCAGCGGCATCCTCGGCGTGCTGCTGATCGTCCTGATCGTGCTTCTGCTGATGGGCCGGATCTGACGGGCAAGCCACACCGGCTTACCGGCGCGGGCGCCGTTCCCGTTCCGCCACCGGCCCCTGGGCGTCACGCTCCGGGGCTGCGGCCGGGACGGGAACGGCGCCCGTTGCGCATGACGAACATCAGCCAGCCGATCGGCCCCAGAATCAGCACCATCACCACCCAGCCGGCCCGCGGGCCGAAGGGGCAGCGCGTGCCGGGCGGGGGACGCCACGGACCACCGCGCCGCGACAGCATCACGTGAAGGAGAGGCGCGCCGTACAAGGCGAACAGGATCAGCCAGGGTGCAAGGTCTTGTGCCATGGCGGCATGCTACCCCAAAACGGGTGGCCGCTCCCACCACGGAGCGGCGGGAGCCATGCCCTCGACGCTTGTTCGGTGATGTGTCCAAATGGTAATACCGCAACGCAGGGATGGACTTCATGCGTATGGGGCATGGTTGCACCGCAGCGTGGCGGACGACTATCCTCGGCGGTGTCCGATATGCCGAAAGGCCGGTGTCATGGCGGTTGAGATCGAACGGCGCTTTCTGGTGCGGAGGGACATCCGTCCCCTGTGCCGAAACGGCCTGTCCATCATCCAGGGCTATCTGCCCTCCGACGATGGCCGGACGGTGCGGGTCCGGGTCGCCGGCCCGGACGCCACCCTGACCGTCAAGGGTCCCCGCCGCGGCCTGTGCCGCGACGAGGTCGAACACCCGCTTCCCCTCGACCTCGCCCTCGGCCTGCTGCGCCACAGTTGCCGCGGCGGCCTGATCGAGAAGACCCGCTACCTCGTCCACCATCATGGTCTCTGCTGGGAAATCGACGTGTTCGGCGGCGAGAACGCCGGTCTGGTGATCGCCGAGGTCGAATTGTCCCACGCCGACCAGGTCGTCCCACTTCCCGATTGGGTGGGGGCGGAGGTCACGCACCGGGCGGCCTACAGCAATTCCGCCCTGTCGCGCAGCCCGATCCGCCACTGGGTCAGCGCGGCCTGAGAGGTCTTCCGGAAAAAAGAAGCCCCGGTCCAAAGGGGAGACCGGGGCCAAGGCTGCGTGGATGACTGTGTGCAGCGCAGCAATCCGCGTGCCAGATTGTGCGGACACGCCGGCGTTGCGCCGAAAGAGGAACGCAGAGCGCCGCCGCCCTGTTGCCAAAGAGCCGTCCGGACGGGCGGCGGGCAACGGCGAACGGGAGTCTGGCACGATGGCTCAATACGAGAACCGGTGGAAGGACGAGGCCCGCAACGTGGACGAGGACGACCGCCGCGACGTCCGCGAGCGCAACGAATTTGGGCGTGGCGCCTACGGCGCAGGCGGTTATCCCCGGAGTGACTACGAAAGTGGCGGTTCCGGCGGGCGCGATCCCAGCCGCCGCTGGGGCAGCGACTGGGGCCACGCCGAGCGTGGATGGCATCACGATGACCGGATGCGCGATGACCGGACACAGGGTGACCGCTACCGCGACGAACCCATCGGCATGGCTCGGGAACGCAATTTCTGGGAGCAGGCCGGTGACGAGGTCGCCTCTTGGTTCGGCAACGACGACGCCGAACGCCGCCGCGAAGAGGACGAGCGGCGCGCCCAGTTCCGCGGGCGCGGCCCACGGGGCTACACCCGCTCGGACGAGCGGATCCGCGACGATCTGAACGACCGGCTGACCGAGGACCCCTATCTCGACGCCAGCGACATCGCGGTGTCCGTGTCGGGCGGCGAGGTCACGTTGGACGGCACGGTGGACGACCGCATGGCGAAGCGCCGCGCTGAGGATTTGGCCGACGCCATTTCCGGAGTACGCCACGTCCAGAACAACCTGCGCCTGCGTGAACCGGGCGGCACCATGGCTTTCTGAGTCCGCCACCGAGGCGCCGCCGGAACGCCCCCGCACCGACCAGCGCGGGGGCGTTGGCGCGTCCGGTCAATGGGCGGTGGTGCTGCCGGCGTCTTCGGCCATGAAAGGGCTGTATTGCTTGTCCACCGACTGGATGTGCTCGATGAACCATTCCTTCAAAAGCAGGATCAGGTCGATGCGGAGCATCATCTCGTTGTCGTCGTCGTTGTCCAGCGACAGCTTGTGCACCTCGTCGATGAAGTAGCGGTGGGCGGCCCGGTGGGCATCGAGGCCGGGATAGCCCTGCCGCTCCATCAGCGCCTCCTCCCGCGCGAAATGCACGGTCGTGTATTCCTGCAAGCCCCCCAGCAGCCCGGACAGGCTGGAGCGGTCCTTCTCCGCGATGCCGGCCCTGAGTAGATGGTTGAACATGTCGAGCAATTTTCTGTGGTCGTCGTCGAGAACTTCGACGCCGACGCTCATCGATTTATCCCAGGCAACATGTTGCATCGGATCAATCCTTCCAGAGGGCCGGGTCAGCCGAGTATAGGGGGCGCGGAAATCTTGGGATGCGATGTTAAAACCGGCAACCGCGGCGGCACAAGCGGCAAAAAACCGCAGGCCGGAGGTTGCGCCGCACCCTGTGACCTTGTGGGCCGGCAAAGGATGTGCTTCCCCGCGCGCCGTCCAGGCATTATGAAAATGCAAGGGATCTGCGGAGTTCGGGACGATGGCGCTGCTGGACGATATTCTGGAGAAGAAGCGGGTTCTGGACGACGCCCGGCCGATGCCGCTGACGGTGGTCCGCGATCTGGCCGACCGTTTCGAACGCGGCCTGACCACCGCCTGTCTCCTCGTCGAGGGGGTGGAACTGTCCCCGGACGACATCCGCATGGTGCTGGACCGTGGCGCGGTGCTGCGCAGCCGTCCGGCCGACCCGCAGCGCCTCGTGCTCAACCACCGCTCCGCGCTGGAACTGATGGCCCGCCTGTCCTTCCAGGGCGGCGGCGTGGTGACGGAGCGCACCATCGCGGCCTTCCATGGCGTGCTGTACCAGGGGATCGACACCAACGCCGGGCGTTACCGGGAGGGCCCGCTGAAGGACGACGCCGGCGCCTCCCCCGATCCGGCGAAGGTGCGGGTGTCGATGTCGGCTCTGTCGGGCTGGCTGCGCCGGACGGAAGCGGGGCCGGAGGCCGCCTTCGAGGCGCATCACCGGCTGATGAGCGTCCGCCCCTTCTTCCAGGGCAACGCCGCGACCGCGCTTCTGCTGTGCAACCTGATCCTGAACCGCGCCGGCTTCCCGCCGGTGGTGGTGACCGACGAGGATCGCGAAATGTACGGCGCGATGGTTGAGCGCGCCTGGTCGCTGGGCGACAAGACGCCGTTCCGCGACCTGATGATGCGGCTGCTCGACCGCAGCCTGAACCTGTGCCTGCGCAGCGCCGCCCGCGCCCTCCGCGATTTCGAAGCGGCCGATGACGACGAGGGCGGCCTCGGCGCCGCCCTTGACGACGGCTACGAGGACGGTTACGGCCGGCGCCCCTGAGGCCGTCTGACGTCAGCCGCGGGCCGGCAGCAGCAGGCGCGACGGGCGGGAACCGCCGCCGTGGATCAGCAGGGTGATCGGCTGCGCGTCGACCAAGCGGGTTTCGCCCGGCTCCGCTCCGGTTCCCGGATTGACGGGGTAGGCCGGGAAGCAGGACCCGGCGAGGCTGAGGCGCAGCGCCGCGCCGGCTGGCAGGGTTGCGCAGAGGGCGCGCAGGGCCACCGGCATGGGGCGCTGCTCGCCGCCCGGCTCCACCCGCGCGTGCCCCTGGCTGAGCGGCAGGACGCGCCCGTCGGGCAGCACGGCGGACAGGACGGCGCTGACGTCGAAGGACGGCGCGTCGGCTTCCACCCAGACTTCCAGGGCAATGCGGCCGGCCAGCGTCAGCGGCGCCGCGAGCGGGGCGGTGTCGTAGACCGCCACATCGGGGCGGGCGTCGGTGGCGGCGCGGTCGTGCGGGCCGGCGTCCGGCACGGCGTGGCCACCCACGGTGGGCACCGGGTCGCGCGGGTCATGGACCAGCACGTCGAGGAACGCCTCATCCGGGGCGTCGTCGTACAGGGTGCCGCCGCGCCGCGCGGCGAGGCCGTCGCTCGACAGATGCAACGGCTGCGCTGCGGGCGGCAGGGCCGGCAGGTCGCGCCAGCGGCGCTCCAGAACGTCGAACAGGCGGATCGGCCCGCCGCGGTCGGCGCCGTTCATCTCCCCCTTCAGGAAACGCTCGAACCAGCCGAGTTGCAGGGCATCGAAGGACGGGAGATCGGTCGGCTTCGGGCTGTCGAGCCCGGCATGGACGGCCACGCCATGGCGGTCCCACGGGCCGACCAGCAGACGGACGGTGCCGTCGCCGCCGGCGGACAGCGCCTCGTGCGCCGCCAGCGTGCCGGTCAGGCGGGGGTCGTACCAGCCGCCGATCTGAAGGACCGAGACCTCGCCGACGCCCCCGGACAGGGCGTGGCGGGGGGACAGATCGTCCCAGCTTCCGCCCGGACCGGGCGTGGTCAGCCAGTCGTCGTAATGGCAGTGGCGCGCATAGTCCCGCAGCACCCGTGGACGGGACGGAATCTCGTCGTCGAGCGGCAGGCTGCGGATCGCCTCCAGGAGCGCGCGGTAAGCCGCGCCATCCTCCAGCCGGCGGGCGGACTCCGCCGCGCAGTGCAACGCCCAGCCCATCGCGTCGGCCAGCCGGAAAGCGCCGCCCTCCGTCGCCCAGTCGGTGAAGACATCCCAGCCGGCCAGCGCCGGAACCGCCGCGCGCAGAGCGGCGGGCCGCTCGGCCAGGGCCAGGAGCTGCGCCATCCCGGCGTAGCCGCTGCCGTACAGGCCGACCGTGCCGTTGGAACCGGGCAGGGAGGCCGCCCAGGCCACCGCGTCGGCGCCGTCCTCGCGCTCCGCCTCGAAGGGGCGGAACCGGCCCTCCGACGTGCCCCGCCCGCGCACATCCTGCACCACGACGACGTAGCCGCGGGCGGCGTACCAGCGCGGGTGCGCGTAATGGCTGGTCATCGCCGTGCGCCGCCCGCAGGCCAGACGCAGCAGCAGGACCGGCCAGGGGCCGACCCCGTCGGGACGGTAGAGGTCGGCGTCCAGCCGCACTCCGTCGCGCGTCCGCATGGAAACGGTTTCGGGCGGCCGGACGGCCAGGAGAGGCGGCTGTTCGAGAATCACCGGGGCCATATGGGTCATGGGGCGCCCTGCCGAGCAACTGTGACCGGCAACTCTCGCAAGCGCTGTGCCATGACCGGCGGATGGCCGTCGCGACGTTCCCTCTCCCGCCCCGGGAGAGGGAAGGGGCCCGCGCAACGCGCGGGAAGGGTGAGGGTACCGGCAACAGGTTGGTGTCTGATCCTTGGCAGCACCCTCACCCGGCGCCTTCGGCGCCACCCTCTCCCGGGGCGGGAGAGGATGCTTAAACGATGGGCAGACGCCTCTCCGGAAGGCGGTTTTACGAATCGTAGCTCATCAGCGAGACGCTGGGCACGTCCAGCTTGTCGCGGCCGTTGAGGAAGGTCAGCTCGACCAGGAAGGCGGCGGCGCGGACGTCGGCGCCGACGCGGCGCAGCAGGCTGATCGCCGCGGCCATGGTGCCGCCGGTCGCCAGCAGATCGTCCAGGACGACCACACGCTGGCCGGGCTTCACGGCGTCGGCCTGAACCTCGATGGTGTCGGTGCCGTACTCCAGGTCGTAGGAATGGGCGACCTTGTCGCCGGGCAGCTTGCCGTGCTTGCGCACCATGATGAAGCCGGTGCCGAGCGCCAGGGCCAGCGGGGCGGCGATCAGGAAGCCGCGGGATTCGATGCCAACCAGCAGCTCCGGCTTGTGCGGGCGCAGCGCCTCGGCGAGCTGGTCCACCGCTTCCTTCCACGCCTCGGCGTGAGCCAGCAGCGGGGAGATGTCGTAGAAGAGGATGCCGGGCTTGGGGAAGTCGGCGATGCCGCGGATGTGGTTCTTCAGATCGATGGGGTTCGGCATGGTGAAAAGGTTCCTGTGCAACGGCGGCGCCATACTATCGGGGCGGCGGTCCGCGTGCAAACCGCCGCTGCGCGGCTGTTTTTCCCCGGCTTGAGGTTGACCATCGGGGGGGCTTGCGGCCAAGTTCCTCTCCACAAGCACGAGCATTGCCGCATCGCGGCACCGGAAGGGAAGGGCAGGACGGGGCATGGCGCGCGAAAGGGCGTGGTTGGAATCGTCGCGCGCCGGCGACGGTGAATGGCGGCTGACGGCTCTCGGCCACTGGGACCTGAAGGCCGCGGGCGGGCTCTCGGGCGCGCTCGACGGCTTCGCGCTGGACGGCGGCGGGGCGGTCAGCCTCGACCTGTCGCGGCTGGACGCCATGGACACGGTTGGCGCCTATCTGCTGTCCGCCCTGTCCGACCGGCTGAAGGCGGCGGGCCACGGCGTCGATCTGGCCGCCATCCGCCCGGAGCACGCCGCCCTGTTCGACGCCGTGCGCGAGGTCGGTCCCCCGCCGGTCGAGCGGGCGCAGACGCACCGCCCCATCCTCGACATGCTCGAGCGCACCGGGCGCACCGCCGTCGACGGGCTGCGCGAGGGGCGGGACCTGCTGTCCTTCCTCGGCCTGATCGCCATCACCTTCGGACGGCTGATCGTGAATCCGCGGCGGCTGCGCTTCCGCTCGGTGATGTTCCACATCGAGCAGACCGGGCTGAACGCCCTGCCGATCCTCGGGCTGCTCTCCTTCCTGATCGGCGTGGTTCTGGCCTTCCAGGGAGCGGACCAGCTCCGCCGCTTCGGGGCGGAGCTGTTCGTGGTCAATCTGCTGGGCGTGTCGATCCTGCGCGAGATCGGCATCCTGATGACCGCCATCATCGTGGCGGGGCGCTCCGGCTCCGCCTTCACCGCGCAGATCGGCACCATGAAGGTGAACCAGGAGGTGGACGCCATCAGCACGCTGGGTCTGGACGTGGTGGAGCTTCTGGTGGTGCCGCGCGCGCTGGCCCTGATGATCACCCTGCCGCTGCTGGCCTTCTACGCGGACATCATGGGGCTGTTCGGCGGTGCGGTGATGAGCTACGCGACGCTGGACATCACCTTCGGGCAGTTCATCCGCCAGCTTCACGGCGCCGTCACGCTGCCGCATTTCCTGGTTGGACTGGTGAAGGCGCCGGTCTTCGCGCTGGTGATCGCCATGGTCGGCTGTTACGAGGGTCTGAAGGTTTCCGGCAGCGCCGAGAGCGTGGGCACGCTGACCACCAAGTCGGTGGTCGAGTCCATCTTCCTGGTGATCGTCCTGGACGCGGTCTTCTCCGTCCTGTTCTCCTTCCTCAGGCTGTGAGGGACCGTGGCGCCTTTCGACGATGACCAACGGACCGGTGCGCAGGAGGCGGTGATCCGCGTGCGCGGGCTGGTCACCCGCTTCGGCCCGCAGGTGGTCCATGACGGGCTCGACCTCGACGTGCGGCGGGGCGAGGTGCTGGGCGTGGTCGGCGGCTCCGGCACCGGCAAGTCGGTCCTGCTCAAGGAGATCCTCGGCCTGATCCGCCCGGCGGACGGCCGGATCGAGCTGCTGGGCCGTGACACCGCCGGCCTGCCGGAATCGGAGCGGGTGGCGCTCCAGGCGCGCACCGGCGTGCTGTTCCAGAACGGCGCGCTGTTCAGCTCCATGACCGTGGCGCAGAACGTCATGGTTCCGCTGCGCGAGCACACCGACCTCTCGGCGGCGCTGTCGGCGGAGATCGCGCGGGTGAAGATCGCCATGTCCGGCCTGCCGGCCAACGCCGGGACCAAGTTCCCGTCGGAGCTGTCGGGCGGCATGATCAAGCGCGCCGGTCTGGCCCGCGCGCTGGCGCTCGACCCCGACATCCTGTTCCTCGACGAGCCGACGGCCGGGCTGGACCCCATCGGCGCCGCCGCCTTCGACCAGCTCATCCGCAACCTTCAGCGCAGCCTGGGGCTGACCGTCTTCATGGTCACCCACGACCTGGACAGTCTGACCTCCATCTGCGACCGCATCGCCGTGTTGGTGGACAAGAAGATTCGCGTGGGCACGCTGGAGGAGCATCTCCGCGACCCGCATCCCTGGATTCACGACTATTTCCACGGACCGCGCGGCCGCGCCGCGCGCCATGCAGAAAGCTGACCGGACGCCATGGAAACCCGCACCAGCTACATCCTCGTGGGCAGCTTCGTGTTGGCCTTGCTCGCCGGCCTCTTCGTCTTCACGGTCTGGGTCGCCAAGATCCAGCTGGAGGAGACGCGCCAGCCCTATTACATCTACTTCACCGGCTCGGTGACCGGCCTTCAGGAGGGCAGCCCGGTGCGCTACCGCGGCATTCCCGTGGGCACGGCGACCGACATTCGCCTGGACCCCAACGACGTCAGCCGCGTGCGCGTGCGGATCGAGGTGCAGGAAGGCACGCCGATCAAGACCGACTCGATCGCCTCGCTGGAGGTGCAGGGCATCACCGGCGGCGCCTACGTCCAGATTTCCGGCGGCACGGAGATGAGCGAGCTTCTGCGCACAGCGCATGACGGCGGCATCCCGGTGATCCCGTCGCGCCCGTCGTCGCTGACGGTGTTCGTCGACGCCGCGCCGCAGCTTCTGAACCGGGCGCTCGATCTGACCAACCGGGTGGCCGACCTGCTGACCCCGCAGAACCAGGCGGCCATCGCCGAGATCCTGGCCAACACCCGCACGCTGACCGGCGAGTTGGCCCGCGCCAGCCAGGGGCTGGACACCACGCTCGCCCAGGCCAACCGCACGCTCCAGGGCTTCGAGACGGTCGGGCCGCAGCTTGGCCAGACGATGGAGCAAGCGCAGCGCACGCTGGCCGCGGTGGAGAGCGGCACCAAGACGCTGACCGGCGATCTGAGCACGCTGGCCGGGTCGCTGAACAAAACCGCCAACCAGCTCAACGCCATGATCGGCGAGAATCGCGGGGCGGTCCGCGACTTCACCGGCGGCGGGCTGTATGAACTGACCTTGCTGATCTCGCAGTTGCGCGACCTGTCGGGGCAATTGTCCCGCGTCGTCACGCGGATCGAGAACGACCCGTCGAACTTCCTGTTCGGCGGAACCCGCCAGGGCGTGGAGGTGCGTGGACGATGATGAGCCGTTTGGTGACCAGCCGTTTGGTGACGAGCCGTTTGATGAAGGCGATGGCGGCGCTGCTGGCGGCCGGCCTGATGAGCGGCTGCGCGGCGCTGAACCCGACAGCACCCAGCCTGTACACGCTGACGCCGGGAACCGTGGCGGAGTCCGGGCCGCCGCCGGTAAGCTGGCAGTTGCTGGTGGAGCCTCCTGCGGCCAGCGCCGGCATCGACACGCCGCGCATCGCGGTCACCCGCTCCGCCACCGCGCTCGACTACTTCGCCGGGGTATCCTGGGCCGACCGGGCGCCGAACATGGTGCAGGGGCTGATCGTCCAATCCTTCGAGGACAGCCGGCGGATCGTCTCGGTCGGGCGGGATTCGGCGGGGCTGCGCTCCGATTTCCTGCTGAAGACGGAACTGCGCGATTTCCAGGCGGAGTTCAGCGACGCCAACGCCACGGCGCCGGACCGGGTGCGGGTGCGGCTGTCGGCCAAGCTGGTCGCCATGCCCAATCGGACCATCGAGGCGGGCGAGACCTTCGACGCCGTGGTCCCGGTGCGCGGGGCGGACTTCACCGACGTGATCGCCGCTTTCAACACGGCGCTGGGTCAGGTTGAGGGCGCTTTGGTGGATTGGACGCTGCGGCGGGGCGAGGCAGTGTTCCGTGCGGAGGCCGGCCGTAGCCGTTCGGCGGGCTCCCGTTAAGGAAAGCGCTTGCTATGCGTACAAAGCCTCATACGTAATAGGGATGTGGGACGGGCAGGGGCTGACGGGGCAGAGCATCCGATGATGGAGCTTTCGGAGCTTTCGCGCGACGAATTGCAGGCGATGTCGGAGGCAGCGCGGGAGGTCCGGCTGTGCCAGCGGGTGCTCGCCAAGACCGGCGACACGGTGGTGGGGGAGCTGTTGCGCGGGCACGGCACGCTCTACGAATGGCGCCACTACCCGCCGGGCGACGTCTACGACGCCGAGTATCACGCCCAGTATTATTACCACTGCCACCCCGAGGACGAGCGGCCCGACGGCGAGCACGGGCACTTCCACACCTTCCTGCGCCCGCTCGGCATGCCGCCGGGCATGGTGCCGCTGCCGCTGCGGGACTACGAGGAGCCGGACAACCCCAACGACGCGCTGTCCCATCTGGTGGGGATCGCCATGGACGTGGCGGGGCAGCCGGTCCGCCTGTTCACGACGAACCGCTGGGTGACCGGCGAGACTTGGTACGCGGCGGACGACGTGATCCGCATGCTCGATAGCTTCACGGTGGACCACGCCCGGCCGTCCTGGCCGGCGAACCGCTGGATCACCGCGATGATGCGGCTGTTCCGGCCGCAGATTCTCAGCCTGCTGGAGGAGCGCGACCGCACGGTCGCCGCCTGGAGCGACCGCCATCCCGACGGCTGGGTCTACGAGGACCGCTCGCTGGAGGTGACGTCGCAGATCCTGATTTCGGTGGAGGAGCAGATCGCGACGGTGGAGCACGCGCTGCGCGGCGTGCGGCGGCGGACCTCCGTGCTGCCGGAGCCGCCGCGCTTCGTCACGCCTTAACGCCGATGGGGAGGCTGCCGCCGGTTACACCGGCAGCAGCGCCTTGCCCGTGGTGCCCGGCACCTGCCGGGCCTGGGCCATCACCGCCTTCTGAACCTTCTCGAAGGCGCGCACCTCGAGCTGGCGCACGCGCTCGCGCGAGACATGGAAGTGCTGGCTCAGCTCCTCCAGGGTCAGCGGCTCGTCGCGCAGGCGGCGGGCCACCAGGATCTGCCGCTCGCGGTCGTCGAGAACGCCCAGCCCCAGCTTGAGGAACTGCTGGCGGCGCTTACGCTCCTGCGCGCCGGCCAGGATCGCCTCCTGGTCGGGGCCCTCGTCGGCCAGCAGGTCCAGCCATTCGCTGTCGCCATCCTCGGCCAGGGTGGCGTTCAGCGAGCGGTCGGTACCCAGCCGGCGGTTCATCTCGATCACGTCGGCCTGGGAGACGTCCAGCGTCGTCGCGATGCTCTCCACCGCTTCCGGCGACAGGTCGCCGCCGAAGGTGCCGTTCTCGGCGTCCTGCAACTGGGCCTTGAGGCGGCGCAGGCTGAAGAACAGCTTCTTCTGGGCCGCCGTGGTGCCGATCTTCACCAGCGACCAGTTGTGCAGCACATATTCCTGGATCGCCGCGCGGATCCACCAGGAGGCGTAAGTGGCGAAGCGGAATCCCTTGTCGGGGTCGAACTTCTGCGCCGCCTGCATGACGCCGACGTTGCCCTCGGCGATGAGGTCGGACAGCGGCAGGCCGTAGCCCTGATAGCCGCGGGCCATTTTGAAAACGAGCCGGAGGTGGCTGCCGATCAGCTTGTCGAGGGCGCGGCGGTCCTGCCGCTCCCGCCAGCGGATGGCGAGGTCGCGTTCCTGCTCGGGGGTGAGGTAGTCGTACTTGCGGGTTTCTTTTAGAAAGAGGGTGAGGGGTTCGCCAGAAACTGCCAGTTCCGTCAAAGAGCTTCTCCTGATTCCGGCATCCTCGGGAAACACCCTGCAATGGACCGATGCTCCCTGGCCCGGCTGGCCGGCGGGGCCATCGGAGCGGGGTGGGATCGGCTGTGGCCCAGGGCCGGCCGTGACTGTGTGGATGTCGGCAAGAGCTTAGAAATAAGAGATCGCCGGCGCGGTTCAAGGGGTGGGGGGAAAGAAAGTATCCGCAGCCGAAAAACGGGAACTCCCCCGGAACGACCGCGTTGGGGGTCGGTCGGGCCGGTCGGAATCGGCCCAGTGACCGCCAACGGAGGGCCACGCCCATGGACCTCGATCCGCTGCTTCTGTCACGAATCCAGTTCGCTTTCGTGATTTCTTTTCACATTCTTTTCCCCTCTTTTACGGTGGGGCTCGCCTGCTGGATCGCCGTTCTGGAGGCGCGTTGGCTGATCTCCGGCAAGGCGCTGTACCGCAGCCTGTCGGAATTCTGGACTCGGATCTTCGCCATTTCCTTCGGCATGGGCGTGGTCTCGGGAATCGTGATGACCTACCAGTTCGGCACGAACTGGAGCCGCTGGTCCGACATCGTCGGCAACGTTCTGGGTCCGCTGATCCAGTACGAGGTGGTGACCGCCTTCTTCCTGGAGGCCGCCTTCCTCGGCATCCTCCTGTTCGGGCGGGACCGCGTGCCGCGGGGCATCCATTTCCTGGCGGCGGTTCTGGTGGCGACCGGCACGGTGCTGTCCTCTTTCTGGATTCTGTCGGCGAACAGCTGGATGCACACCCCGGCGGGGGCGGAGCTGCGCGACGGGCGGTTCTTCGTCACCGACTGGTGGGCGGTGGTGTTCAACCCCTCCTTCCCCTACCGGCTGGCCCACATGCTGACCGCGATGTTCCTGACCACCGGGTTCGTGGTGGCCGGCATCAGCGCCTTTTACCTGCTGCGCAACCGCTTCCTGGAGCACGCGCGGGTCGGCCTCAGCATGTCGCTGGCGCTCATTACCATCCTGGCGCCCTTGCAGATCTTCCTCGGCGACCTGCACGGGCTGAACACGCTGGAGCACCAGCCGGCCAAGATCGCCGCGATGGAAGGCCATTGGGAGGGTGGGGCGCGGGCGCCGCTGATCCTGTTCGCCATCCCCGACAACGAGGCGGAGACCAACCACGCCGAAATCGCCATTCCCGCCCTGTCGAGCCTGATCCTGACCCACGAGTGGGACGGGGTGGTTCCCGGCCTGAAGAACTTCCCGGTGACGGACCGCCCCAACCCGGAAATCCTGTTCTGGACCTTCCGCATCATGGTGGGGATCGGCATGATCATGCTGGCGGTGGCGCTGATCCATCTGGTGCAGCGGGTGCGCGGAAAGCTCTACAGCCCGCACTGGTTCCACAAGCTCCTGGTCGGCTGCATGCCGCTGGGCTTCATCGCCATCCTGGCCGGCTGGTTCACCACCGAGATCGGGCGCCAGCCCTGGGTGGTCTACGGCATGATCCGCACGGCGGACGCGGTGACCCCGGCGCTGACCGGCGGCGCGGTGCTGACCTCGCTGATCGTTTTCATGGTGGTCTACACGATCATTTACGGGGCCGGGACCTATTACCTGTTCCGGCTGCTGACCATCGGCCCGGCGCGGCTGAACGACGAGGATCTGGAGGTCCCGGCGGTGGCGCAGGGCCACCAGCCGAAGCGGCCCCTGTCGGTGCCCGGCGAATCCATCGAACCCGCGGAGTGACGCCCATGGAAGGCAGCCTGCTGACCCTCGCCTGGGTCGCCATCGTCGGTTTCGCCGTCTTCATGTATGTGCTGATGGACGGCTTCGACCTCGGCATCGGCATCCTCTACCCCTTCGCCCCCAGCGAGGAGGCGCGGGACGTCATGATGAACTCGGTGGCGCCGGTCTGGGACTTCAACGAGACGTGGCTGATCCTCGGCGGGGCGGGGCTGTTCGCGGCCTTTCCCATCGCCTACGCCGTCGTCCTGCCGGCCATGTATCTGCCGCTGCTGGTCATGCTGATCGCGCTGGTCTTCCGCGGCGTCGCCTTTGAGTTCCGCTTCAAGGCGCGGAGCAGCCTCCATCTGTGGAACAAGGCCTTCTTCCTGGGCTCGCTGCTCGCCACCTTCGCGCAGGGGGTGGTTCTCGGCTCCTTCATCCAGGGGATTGAGGTGGAGGGGCGCAACTTCGCCGGGACCATGCTGGACTGGCTGACCCCCTTCAGCCTGTTCTGCGGCGTGGCGCTTATCGCCGGCTACGCGCTGCTGGGGAGCACGTGGCTGATCTGGCGGACCATCGGCATTCTTCAGGACTGGTGCTTCCGCGTGGCGCGGCGACTCCTCATCGTGGTTCTGCTTCTGGTCGCTGCGGTCAGCCTATGGACGCCCTTCCTCGACGCCTCCATCGCCGCGCGCTGGTTCTCGGTTCCCAACATCCTGCTGCTGTCGCCAGTGCCTCTGATGGTCGGCTTCCTCGCCTTCGGCCTGTGGCGGGCGTTGGACGAGGGGCGGGAGGTGCTGCCCTTCGCTTTTGCCATGGGATTGTTCGCCCTGTCTTATCTGGGGCTGGCGATCAGCCTCTGGCCGGTGCTGATCCCGCCGGGAATCACCATCTGGCAGGCGGCGGCACCGCCGGAGACCCAGGTCTTCCTGCTGATCGGCATGGCCTTCCTGATTCCGACGATCCTGATCTACACCGCCTACAGCTATTGGGTTTTCCGCGGCAAGGTGACGGGCGCCATCGGTTATCATTGATGGCGGCTGCCATTGAGCCGGAGCCTGCCCCTGGCGTACAACAGCCGACCCCTTCCGACGGAGACCGCGCCATGACCCCAGACACCGCCCCGGACATCAGCTTCGCCGAGGTGATGCTGCGCAAGGGCGCGGAACTGCTGCAGAGCACGGTGCCCGAGGACGCGGCCGAGGAGGCGGTGAACATCATGGCGCGCCGTCTCGCCATCGCCGCGACGATGGACGCGCCGCTGGTCGTCCACGCCGAGGGCGGCGGGCGGCCGGAGATGTTCGAGGAGGCGATGCGGCTGGCCGGAGTGTCCGCCGGGGAGCGCGCCGCCGCCCTGGCCGAGGCCCGGCAGGCCGAGCGCGCCGTGGTGTTCGAGTTCGACGGCACCGGCCCGCTGACCGGCAACCGTGTGGTCGCCGCGGTGATCCGCCCGGAGGACCGGCCGGACCTTCTGGAGGCTTACATCGCCATCGGGCGCCTGCGCGACGGGACCGCCCAGGTGACCGTCGCCCCGGCGACCCTGCGCCTCGACGCCCGCGCGCTGGCGGAGACGCTGGCGCTGATCGGTCCGGCGGCGCAGCACAGCCTCAACGCCGCCAACGCCGCGATGGCCCACGCGGCGAACATCACGGCTTTGCCGGGGCATGAGCTGGACAGCATGCCGGGCGCCCTGGTCGCGCTCTACTGGCATGCCTTCTGCCTGTCCTCGGCCCGCACGCGGCTGCGCCCCACCGGGCCGAACGCGCCGACCCTGCATTGAAGGCCGGGAAACGGCCCGTGAGGGTGCTGTTCCGCGCCGACGCCGGGGCCTCCATCGGGGCCGGGCACGTCATGCGCTGCCTCGCCGTGGCGGAGGCCGTGCAGGAACTGGGCGGCGACGCCCTGTTCGCCGCGGCGAGCCTGCCATCGGCTTTGGAGGAACGTCTGCGCGCTGCCGGCATGGCCGTTCACCGGACCGACGCGGCCCCCGGCAGCGCCGCCGACCTTGCCGCGACGCGCGCCATTGCGGTGGAAGCCGGTACCACGGCCATCGTGCTGGACGGTTATGGATTCTCCGACGGCTGGCGGGCCGGGCTGGCCGAAACGGGGCTGCCCATCCTGGCCTTCGACGACGCCGGAACGGGGGAGCCGATCCACGCCGGGCTGATCGTCAACGCCGCGCCGGACGCCGCGTCGCTGCCCTACCACAAGGGCAACCCCGACGCCCGGCTGCTGCTCGGCCCCGCCCACGCGCCGCTGCGGCGGGAGGTGCGGGAGGCCGCGACGGCCGCCAAGCCGCCGTTGGAGGAACGCCACAGCTTGCTGGTCACCTTCGGCGGCTCCGACCCGTTGGGGCTGACGGCTCCGGTGATCGAACGCCTCGCCCCCCGCCTGCCGCCCGGCGTTTGGCTGGACGTGGCGATCGGCGGGGCGGTGCGCGACGCGGCTGCGGTGGAGGCTGCAGCGGGGCGTTTCAAAGACAGCGTGCGGCTGCACCGCGACACGCCGCGCATGGGGCAGTTGATGGCGCAGGCCGGGCTGGCCGTCTCGGCGGCGGGCACCACGACGGGGGAGCTTGCGGCCATCGGCACGCCTGCCGTGCTCGTCACCATCGCCGACAACCAGTTGGAGGCCGCCCGCCAATCGGAGGCTCTGGGCTGGTGTGCCCTGGTGCCCGGACAGACCGAGGGGGCTCCGGAGCGGATCGCGGACGTCGCGCTGGAGCTGTGGGCCGATCCGGCGCGGCGGGGGACCATGGCGGGCAAGCTGGCGGGGATCGTCGATGGCCAGGGCGCCTTGCGCATCGCGCGGGCACTGGCGGAGGCCGTTATAAACTCCGGCGCTCGCATTAACCCTCTCCCCTCTGGGGAGAGGGGGGGGTGAGGGGGATGCGCTTTTGCCGGACGTGCCGCCACGGGCATCCCCCTCACCCTCCCCACGCCTGCGGCGCGGGTCCCCTCCCTCTCCCCGGAGGGGCGAGGGCGATGACAGTCGGCGCTCTTACCCCGCGGTGAAGCCGCCGTCCACGGGCAGCACCGTCCCGGTCACCCAGCGTCCGCTGTCGGCCAGCAGATAGGCCACGGCATCGGCCACGTCCTGCGGCGCGCCGTAGCCCAGCGGGTGGGCGGCGGCGAGCGCGGCGCTCTGCTCCGCCGGCAGCATGGCGAACTGCTTCTCCGCCTTGGCGCCCAGCACCACCGCCGGGGCCACCACATTGACGCGGATGCGCTTGTCGGCCAGTTCCAGCGCCAAGGACTGCGCGACCGAGACCAGCGCCGCCTTGCTCGCGGCGTAGAGCGAGCGGCCCTTCTGACCCTTCAGCCCGGCGACCGACCCGACATAGACGATCGACCCGCCGCCCGGCGCGACGACGCCCTTCTGGTGGAAGGCGCGGGCCAGCATCAGCGACGCCCCGACGTTCAGCGTGAAATAGCGGTCGAACTGCGCCCGGTTGACCTGCCGCAGCACGGAGTAGCCCTGCTCCGACGCGGAATGGACCAGCCCGGCGAAGGGACCGCCCGACTCCGCCAGCCCCTTCATCCAGCCGGGAATGGCGTCGAGGTCGGTCAGGTCGAAGGGAGCGACGCTGTGCCGCTCCGGCCCGTCCAGCAGGGCGCGGGTGGCCTCCAGAGCGTCGGCGCGCCGGCCGACCAGCGTCAGCGCGGCACCCAGCCCGGCCAGCGTCCGGCAGATCTCCCGACCGATGTCGCTGTCGGCGGAGGCCCCGGTCACCAGCAGGCGCCGTCCCGTGAGGTCGAGCGGGTTGCGCATGGTCCGGCGGCTCAGGGGGTCAGCAGGGGGAAATCGTCGGGGATTTCCTGCACCTCCGGCGCGGGGATCGGCCCGACGTCGGCGACCACGGCGCCCCAGGACCAGCCGACGCCGAAGCCGGCCAGCAGCATCTTGCGCGTGCCGGTGGACAGCGCCTCGCCAAGCCGGTGGCTGACCGCCAGCGGGATGGAGGCGGAGCTGGTGTTGCCGAAATCGTGCATGTCGACGAGGAATTTTTCCGGCGGGAACTTGGTCTTCTTGCGCAGATGCTCCAGCATGAAGGCGTTGGCCTGGTGCATCACGCAGAGGTCGATGTCCTCGACCCCGACCCCGGCGAACTCCAGCGTCTCGCGGATCAGCGGCGGCACGGCGCGCAGCGTGAAGGCGAAGACCTCCGCCCCGTTCAGCGACAGGCGCGAGTCGGTGAACATCTGTTCCTGTTTGTCCGCCGGCCAGGGCTCGCGGCCCGGCACCAGCGAGTTGCGGCGGCCACCGGCCTTGACCCAGATGTTCTTGGCCCCGCCGCCATCGGTGCCGACGACGACGTGGATCGGCGTCGCCCCCTGGCTGACCTCCAGCGCCACGGCCCCGCCCGCGTCGCCGAACAGCGGCAGGGTGGAGCGGTCGCCCGGCACGAGGTGGCGCGAGCTGGTGTCGCCGCACAGCACGATGGCCCGCCGGCCCGTCGACCCGCCAAGCAGGCGCCCGGCCATCCACAGCCCGTAGACGAAGCCGGAGCAGCCCAGATTGACGTCGAAGCAGGCCGCCCCCGTCGCCAGCCCCAGCCGCTTCTGCATGACGCAGGAGGTCGCCGGCACGTTGTAGTCCGGGTCCTGCGACACGAAGACCAGCACGTCGACGCTGGCCGGGTCCCAGCCGAGCTGGGCGAGCAGCCCTTCCGCCGCCGCCACGCACATGTCCGACGCGCAGATGTGCGGTGCGGCGATGCGCCGCTCGTATACGCCGGTGGTGGCGAGCAGCTTCTCCGCCTCCTCCGCCGTGAAGAGGGAGTGGTCCTCCAGGAAGGAATGGCGGTGCGGCGGAACGGCGGCCCGGAAACCCGCGATGCGCACGCCCTCGATGATGGCCTTCACCGGATGCTCCCTCCCTCCGCCGCCCTTCCGTCCGTCCTGGACTTGGGCGAATTCGGAGACTATTAACCGAAAGAACGCTAGGGTCGAGTGATTAACGAACCGATAAATGGGATCAGCCATGGATGACCGGGTTCAGGTGAAACAGCTCGCGTACCCTCCGGACTCCGTTATCCCGCCCCAGCGATATTCCGGTGATGCGACTTTTGCCGAAGAAGTCGACAAAATCTTCCGGCGGTCATGGATGTTCGTTGGGTTTGCCAATGATCTGACGAACGACAACGATTTCATCACCGCGGACATCGCCGGAACGTCGGTGCTGGTCCAGAACTTCGACGGCGAACTGCGGGCCTTTCATAACGTCTGCACCCACCGCTACGCGCAAATCCACTTGCGGCCCTGCGGCAACGGCAAGCCGGTCTGCCCGTATCATGGCTGGATCTTCAACCGCGACGGCGTGCCGGTCGGCATTCCCGGCAACCGCGAGCATTTCGGATTCGACGACGCGGACAAGAAGCGTCTCGCCCTGCCGCGTTTCGAGGTGGCGGTGCGGGGCCGTTTCGTCTTCGTCCGGCTGGAGCCGGGCGGACCCGGACTGGACGAGCAGCTTGGCGCCTATGGGGCGATTCTCGACCATCTGTCGGCGATGTTCACCGATCGGATCGACGAGGACGTGCTTCCCTGGCAGGCGAACTGGAAGGCGGCGCTGGAAAGCGCGCTGGAGGTCTATCACGTCGATGCGACCCACCCGGAAACCTTCAAGAAGTTCGCCAAGAAGGTTTGGATCTGTTCCTATGAAGGGGAGCATTCGCGCGGCACGACCCATCTGTCGGACACCTCCGCGCGCTGGTGGGACGGCGTGATCGAGCGGCTGGGGCTGCCGCGCAGCGAGACGCTGCGGAACTACGATCATTTCATGATCTTCCCCAATCTCGCCATCGGCGTCACTCACGGCGCGCTGATGAGCGTGCAGACCTACGATCCCGTCGGACCGGAGCGCAGCAACCTGCATTTCCGGCTGTTCCTTGGTCAAACGTCGAAGCCGAAGAGCATCGGCGGCCCGACGCGCAAGGCGGTGGAAGCCAACGTTTGCGGGTTCAACCGCCAGGTTCTCGATGAGGACCGGATCGTCGCCGAATCCGCTCATCGCGGGCTGAAGCAGGTGCGTGTTCCCGCGGCCCTCGGCGCCTGCGAAGAGCGCATCGCGGCCTTCCACCGGGCGTGGTTCGCCCGCATGGCCGACGAATGACGCCGCTGGGCGATCTTTCCGGGCGCCATGTGCTGGTGACCGGCGCGTCGTCGGGGATCGGGCGGGCCACGGCGGCCACGGCCGCGAGCCTCGGCGCGCGGGTCACCCTCAACGGGCGGGACGAGGGGCGGCTTTCCGAAACCTTGGCCCGGCTGGATGGTCACGGGCATCGGATCGCGGCCTTCGACCTGTCGGACGTCGATTCCATTCCGGGATGGGTGAAGCTTCAGGCGGCGGAGGCCGGTCCCATCGACGGGTTGGCGCATTGCGCGGGCGTTCAGATCGGCAAGCCGGTGCGCAGCGTCGATCAGGCTTTCTTCGACACGATCCTGCACGCCAACCTTCTGAGCGCCCTGGCACTGGCCCGTGGCCTGCGTCAAAAGGGCTGCCATGCCGATCGGGCGGCGCTGGTCCTCGTGTCCTCCGTCGCCGCGGAGATCGGGCAGCCGGGCAACGTGGTCTATTCGGCGGCCAAGGGCGGGCTGGTCTCGGCCACCCGCGGGCTCGCCATGGAGTTCCTGCGCGACGGCATCCGGGTCAACTGCGTCGCCCCGGCGATGGTCGAGACGGAAATGATGGAACGGTTCCGCCAGACCACGACGGCGGAGCAGTTCGAGGCCATCCGCGCCGCCCACCCCATGGGTTTCGGCAAGCCGGAGGACGTGGCGTCGGCCATCGCCTTCCTGCTGTCGGACGCCGCCCGCTGGATCAACGGGGTGACGCTGCCGGTGGACGGCGGCTATTTGGCGAAGTGATACCACGCGAGCGCAAGGGGTAGGTCTTCATGTTTCGATTCCGCCGTCCAACGGCCGACGACGCCGAGATGCTTCTGCGCTGGCGCACCGAGCCGTCGATCACCCGTTTCATGTTCACCGATCTGGAGAACCCGGACGTGGACCGGCAGCGGGCGTGGCTGGCCGCGATCGAGGCGCGCCGGGACTTCCGCCATTTCATCATCGAGCATGAGGGGCGCCCCATCGGCTATCTCTCCTATTCGGATATCGACTGGGTGCATCTGCGCTGCTCCTCCGGTTCCTACATCGCGGAGGAGAAGGACCGCCGGAAGCTCGCTGGCTTTTTGCACAATTTCATCATGGATTATTGCTACTACGGCATGGGGATGAACAAGATCGTCAATTATTTCATGGAAGGGAACGACACGGTCATCCGCATCCAACGCGTGCTGAAAACACGTGAGGTCGGCGTGCTGCGGCAACATGTCCACAAATATGGCCGTTTTCACGACGTCTATGTCTTTGAAACGCTGCGCAGCGAGTGGGAGGGGCATATACGTCTCTTCCCGCGCGAAACCACGCTGGCCGCCTTCGCGGAATAGGCCAAGCGGCGGGGGGCTTACGTTGGGCGGTCGGCCGGGAAAGTTCGCCGTCACCCCCACCGAATGTTTGACCAATCCACCGCCGACGCGGTATGCGGCGGGGGTGGGGGCGGCGCCGAGGCGCCGGGAGCATGAGGGGAAGCACGGTGCGGCCTGAGGAAGCCTTGACGGACATCGACGTCACGCTGCTTGCCGGTGGTCTCGGCTCGCGCATGCGGGGCGTCTCGGGCGACACGCCCAAGGTGCTGGCTCCCATCGCGGGCCGCGCCTTTCTCGGACATCTGCTGGACCATCTGGCGGCCTACGGCGCGCGTCGGGTGGTGCTGTGCCTGGGCCATCTGGCCGACCGGGTGACGGCTTGGCTGGCCCAGGGGGACACCAACCGGTCGCTGGACGTCGTCTGCCAGATCGAGCCGAGCCAGATGGGCTCCGCCGCGGCGCTCGCCTACATCCGCAAGGACCTGAAGGCCGGCACCGTCCTGGTGATGAGCGGCGACACCTTCCTCGACGCCGACCTGCGCGCCTTCGTCGCCTCGCACCGCCTGTCGGGGGCGGAGGCGTCGGTGCTGTGCGTGGAGGTGGAGGACGCCGCCCGCTTCGGCCGGGTCGAGGTCGGGCCGGACAGCCGGGTCCGCCAGTTCCTCGACAAGGCGCCGGGGCGCGGCGTCATCAACGCCGGGGTGTATCTGTTCTCCGCGGCCTTCCTCGACCGCCTCGCCGCCTCCGGGGCCAGCTCGCTGACCCGCGACGTGCTGCACAAGATGCCGCCGGGGACCCTGCACGGACACATCGCCAAGGCCCGCTTCATCGACATGGGCACGCCGGAGAGTCTGGCGGTCGCCGCCAGCGTGATCGGCGGCCGCGAGACCTGAGCGGAGCGGGCGCCGTGGCGACGCTGGACGAGGCGCTGGCCATCGCGCTCGACCTCCACACCGCCGGGCGGACGGAGGAGGCGGAAACCCTCTACGGGCGCATCCTCGACGCCGTTCCGGACGAACCGAACGCCCTTCACCTCTATGGGCTTCTCTGTGCCCAGAGCGGCCGGCTGGAGCAGGCGGCCGATCTGCTGGGCCAAGCGGTGGCGCTGCGTCCCGGCCAGACCGAGTACCGTGCCAACCTCGCGGCGTTGCATCAGGCCCGCGGCAACCCCGCCGCCGCCGCGGAGGAATACCGGACCGCCCTGCGGCTTTGCCCCGATTCGGCGGCGCTCGCCTTCCCGCTGGCGGGTGCAGCGCGTCAGGCGGGGGATGGCGGGCTCGCACTGGCGGCCTACCGCCGCACCACCCTCATCCAGCCCGACCTTGCCGAGCCGATGGCCCAGGCCGGAATCCTGTTGCGCTACGCGGGACGGACCAGCGAGGCGGCGTCGGCCCTGCGCCGCGCCGTCCGGCTGCGCCCCGGCCATGGCGAGGCTTGGCACCATCTCGGCGTGGCGCTCCAGCGGACCAGGGAGCCGGACGCGGCGACGGCGTTGGCCCAGGCTGCGGCCCTGCTGCCGGAGGACGCGACGGTCCGGCTCAATCTTGGCCGTGCCCATTACGACGCGGGGCGTTGGGAGGCCGCCATTGCGGCCCTGCGCGGCGCGTTGGCGCTCGACCCGGCGAATGACGGCGCGCTGGAGCTTCTCGCCGCCGCCCAGCGAAGGGCGGTCGGGGAAGACGGTGTGGTGAGGGTGCTGCGCCGTTCCCTGCGGCTGCGTCCGGACTCGGCGAACGGCTGGCACGCGCTCTCCCTGTCCGAGCCCGGCGCCCTGGAACCGCTGCGCCGCGCGCTGGTCCTCCGGCCCGATCACCGCAGCGCGCTGAGCGGGCTGGCGAACCGTCTGCGGGACCGGCGGGCGGTCGCGGCGTCGCTGCGCCTGCACGACCGGGCCGTCCGCCTTGAGCCGTCGAGCGCCGAGGCGCGCTGGAACCGCGCGTTGGCGCGGCTGCTGGCCGGCGACCTGATCGGAGGGTGGGAGGATTACGAGGCGCGCTGGGGCGTGGCCGATTTCCCGACCAGGCCGCGCGGCCTGCCGCAACCGCTGTGGAGCGGCGAGGACATCGCCGGGCAGACCATCCTGCTGCACGAGGAGCAGGGCCGCGGCGACGCCATCCAGTTCGTCCGCTACGCCCCCCTGGTCGCTGCCCGCGGTGCCCGCGTGCTGCTGGAGACCGGCGCCGATCTGGTGCCGCTGTTCCGCGGTCTGCCGGGAGTGGAGCGGGTCGTCGCGCGCGGTGAGCCCTTGCCGGCGTTCGACTGGCAGTGCCCACTGCTCAGCCTGCCGCGGGCCTTCGCCACCCGGCTGGAGACCATCCCCGCCGCCGTGCCCTACCTGACCGCCGACCCGGCGCGCGTCGCGGCGTGGCGGGAACGGCTGGCCGCTGAGGGGCTCACGGTCGGGCTGGTCTGGGCCGGCAACCCGCAATTCGCCGGGGACCGCGAGCGGTCGCCGGGGCTGGCGGCGCTGGCCCCGCTGCTGGCGGTGCCGGGCTGCCGCTTCTTCGGGCTGCAACTCGGCCCCGGCCACGACGAGCTGGCGGGGCGGGCGATGCCGGCCTCCTTCACCGATCTGGCGCCGGAGATCAGCGCCTTCGCCGACACCGCGGCGATCATGGCGTCGCTCGATCTGGTGGTGTCCTCCTGCACCGCTCCCGCTCATCTGGCCGGAGCGCTGGGGGTGCCGGTGTGGGTGCTGCTGTCCCACGCGCCGGACTGGCGCTGGCTGCTCGACCGCGCCGACAGCCCCTGGTACCCGACCGCCCGCCTGTTCCGCCAGCCCCGGCCCGGCGATTGGGCCGCGGTGGCCGCCGAGGCCGCGGCGGCGCTGGCGGAGCGAACCGCCGCGCATTCTTGAAACCTTAACCACGTCGGGGCTATCAGGAGGCGAGGCGCACCACAGGCGCCGGTTGGGGGAACAGCATGTCCGACATCGCCGGGGACCAGGCCGCCACGCTGAAAGCCCTGCTGGCCGAGCGCCAGTTCAACGCCGACCGGCTCAACACCCTGACGGCCCACTGCGAGCGCATGCGCCGCGAACTGGACCCGGACGCCCGCCTGTCCATCGCCGAGGAGCTGCGCCGCGATCCGCCGACCGGCGAGACGGTGCTGCTCCACTCCGTGCTGTTCCAGCTCACCGGCGACCTCTACCACTACGAACGGATTCTCCATTACCTGCTGCTCGGCGGCGAGCGGGTCGGACCGCAGATGATGCACTACACCTACTGGTGCATGGCCCGGCAGCTCTTCCTGGCGGCGTCGGCGCCGGAGAAGCTGGCCGCCTTCGGCCCCTGCGACCTGTTCCGCTTCCACGAGGAGTTGGTGCGGGCGGTGGCGCGGCGCTGGGGCGTCGTTCCGCCGCGCCATGCGCCGCGCGACGGGCCGATCCGCCGGGTGGCCGTTCTGACCAACCAGTTCACCAACGACCAGCACCAGCCCTCGCGCGACTGCTTCGATTACGCCAGCCGGCTCCAGGACGCGTTCGGGCTCGACGTCGCCATCATCAACTGCAACACCATGCCGCTGCGGGCCGAGAACCTGTTCGTTCCGCCGATGATCGCGGAGCTGGTCACCGATTACGAGGGCGTCTTCGCGCTGACGATGTTCGGTCGGCAGGTGAAGATGGCGTCCTTCACCGACCGGGCGTTTTCGAAGGAGAAGCTGGAAACCATCGTCGGCGCCATCGACGGCTACGATCCCGACCTGCTGGTCACCTTCGGCGGGGCCAACGTGGTGGGCGACCTCTTCGCGGTGAGCGGCTCGCGGCCGGTGGTGTGCCTGCCCACCACCTCCGGCATGACCATCTCGCTGGCCCATCTCGTCCTCGGCTATGAGGAGGGCAACCACACGGACGCCATGCCGGCGCTCTACCGCGGCCCCTTCGCGCAGCGATTCCGGCCCTTCACGCTGGGCTTCTCCCCACCCCCCACGGCGGGAGTCGGGGGCACGCTCGACCTCGGCGATGCGGACTTCGTCTTCGCCGTGGTCGGCACCCGCCTGGACCTGGAGGTGACTGCGGAGTTCCTCGCGCTCGCCGATGCCATCCTCGACCGCTGCCCCGGCGCCGTGATCGTCTTCGCCGGGGAGGTCGAGCGGTTGCCGGCCCGGCTGAAGGCGGCGCGCAACGGCGCGCGGATGCGCAGCCTGGGCCATCTCAAGGACATCCGCGCCTTTTACCGGCGCTGCCACGCCTACCTCAACCCGTCCCGCCAGGGGGGCGGCGGCAGCGCCGCCTACGCCATCGCCGAGGGGCTGCCGGTGGTCACGCTGGCCTGGGGCGATGTGGCGAGCGTGGCGGGGACCGGCATTCCCGTGCCGGACGCCGCCGCCTATGTGGAGCGCGCCGCCGCCCTGGTCGCCGACCCCGCGCTGCGCGAGCGGCAGGTTGAGCTGTCGCTCACGCGCTTCCGGACCGTCGGCGACCGCCATCGCTGCGCCGAACGGCTGCTGGCCTACGGCGAGGAGGCGCGGGACCTTTTGCGCGCCGCGGCCAAGGCGGGTGCACAAAAGGAAGACCCGCCGTCCGCTTCCGTGCCAGAGTGACGCCCGACCACCACAGCGAGACCGCCCTCCGTGCCGCGCGACGTCATCATCAACGGCCGCCCCATCGGCCCCGGCCATCCGCCCTACCTGATCGCCGAGATGTCGGGCAACCACAAGGGCGACCTGAACCGGGCGCTCGCCCTGGTCGATGCCGCCAAGGAGGCCGGCGCCGACGCGGTGAAGCTGCAGACCTACACCGCCGACACCCTGACCATCGACCATGACGGGCCGGGCTTCCTGCTGGAGGGCGGGCTGTGGAAGGGCCGCACCCTGCACGACCTCTACCGCGAGGCCCACACCCCCTGGGAGTGGCACGGCCCTCTGTTCGAGCGCGCCCGTGCCCTCGGCCTGACCATCTTCAGCTCCCCCTTCGACGAGACGGCGGTGGACCTGTTGGAGCGGCTGGACGCCCCGGCCTTCAAGATCGCCTCCTTCGAGCTGAACGACCTGCCGCTGATCCGCCGGGCCGCCCGCTCGGGCAAGCCGCTGATCCTCTCCACCGGCCTCGCCACGCTGGGCGAGATCGGCGAGGCGGTGGAGGCCGCGGGCGACGCGCCGCTCGTGCTGCTCCATTGCGTCAGCGGCTATCCGACGACGCCCGAAGACTGCAACCTGCGCACCATCCCGCATCTGGCGCAGGCCTTCGGTGTCGATGCCGGCCTGTCCGACCACACCCACGGCACGGCGGTGCCGGTCGCCGCGGCGGCCTTGGGTGCGGTGGTGATCGAGAAGCACTTCACCCTGTCCCGTGCCGACGGCGGGGTGGACAGCGCCTTCTCGCTGGAGCCGGCGGAGTTCAAGGCGATGGCCGAGTCCGTCCGCACCGCCTGGGCGGCGCTGGGCCGCGTCCATTACGGGGTGAAGCCAAGCGAGGCGGGCGGGCGCGACTACCGCCGGTCCCTCTACGTCACCGCCGACGTGGCGGCGGGTGAGGCGCTGAGCGCCGCCAGCGTCCGCTCCATCCGTCCCGGCTTCGGCCTGGAGCCGAAGCATCTCCCCGCCGTCCTCGGCCGCCGCGCCGCCCGCGCGCTGACGCGCGGCGAGCCGCTGCGCTGGGACATGCTGGCCCCGGAGGATTGAATGGACACCAACCCGGCCAAGCCGCGCGTCGTCTGCATCTCGCAGGCCCGCATGACCTCGACCCGCCTGCCCGGCAAGGTCCTGATCGAGGCGGCGGGGAAGCCGCTGCTGGCGCATCATCTGGGCCGGCTGGCGCGCTGCCGGACGCTCGACGCGCTGGTGCTGGCGACCACGGTGAACGGCACCGACGACCCAGTGGCGGAACTGGCGGCGGCGCTCGGCGCGACGGTCTTCCGCGGTGACGAGCAGGACGTGCTCGGGCGCTTCGCCGGGGCCGCCGCCATGGCCGGGGCGGACGTGGTGGTTCGGGTCACCGCTGACTGCCCGCTGATCGACCCGGCGCTGGTGGACCGCGTGGTGAGCGCCTTCCTGGACGCGGCGCCGCCGCTCGACTATCTCAGCCTGGACGTCACCCGCTTCCCGCGCGGGCTGGATGCGGAGGTTCTCACCCGCGCCGCGCTGGACACGGCGGCCGCCGGGGCCACCGAGCCGGCGGAGCGCGAGCACGTCACCGCCCACCTCTACCGCCGCCCGGAGCGGTTCCGCGTCGGCGCCCCCCTGGCGCCGGAGGACGGCAGCGTCATCGACCAGCGCTGGTGCGTGGACGAGGAGGCCGATCTGGAACTGGTGCGTCGCCTGCTGGGGGCGCTGCTTCCCGAAAATCCCGACTTCGGCTGGCAGGATTGTTGCAAAGTCCTGCGCGACCACCCTGAATGGGCCGACCTGAACGGCAGCGTGCGTCAGAACACGCTCCACTGAAACGGAGACACCACCATGGACCGCAAGGATTTCCTGCTCGCGCTCGACGAGATGCTGGAGCTGGACGCCGGCACCCTGACGGGCGCTGAAGAACTCGACTCGATCGACAGCTGGGACTCGCTGGCCGTCATCAGCTTCATCGCGCTGGTCGACGAGAAGCTCGGCCACGTCGTGGAGGGCGAGAAGCTGGTCAAGGCGAAGACGGTGGACGACCTGCTCGCTCTGGCCGGCATCGCCGTCACGGCCTGACGTTCCGGTGACGGCAAAGGTCGAGCGTTCGCCGCGCCGCGGGCGGGCCGACATCGAGGGCGGTCCCGCCTCCTATCTGTCGATGGGGCGGGGCGGCGTTCCGGCGTTGCTGCTGCACGGTTTCGCCGGGGATTCCCTGACTTGGCAATTCAACGCCGCGGCTCTGGCCGCCCACCGCCGGGTCCTGGCGGTCGACCTGCCGGGGCACGGCGCCTCGACCCTGGAGGTCGGGGACGGCCGGGTCGGTGCCTTCGCGCCCTGGCTGCTGCGCCTGCTGGACACGCTGGAGATTCCGCGGGTCCACGCGGTCGGCCATTCGATGGGCGGCTACGTCGCGCTGGAACTGGCCCGTCTGGCCCCGGGGCGGGTGGCGAGCCTGTCGCTGGTCGCCAGCGCCGGTCTCGGCCCCGACTTCGACCTGGAGTTCCTGCGGCGGGTCGCCGCGCTTGAGACGGTGGAGGAGGGGCGGGATTGTGCCGCGCGGCTGTTCGCGCGGCCCTGGCTGCTGGCGGGCCGTGTCGGCGAGGTGATGCACGCCCAGGCCGCCGATCCGCGCCGCCGCGCCGCCCTGGAACGGATCATCGCCGGCTCCTTCGCGGAGGCGCACCGGTCGCCCGGCCCGGTGGACTGGGCGGCGTTTCCGATGCCCATCCAGCTCCTGTGGGGACGGGAGGACCGCATCATCCCGGTGCCGAGCGCCGAGCGCCTGCCCCCCGGCGCACCGCTTCATCTCTTCGACAAGGCCGGGCACTTGCCGCATAGTGAGGCGGCTACCCCGGTCACGGCCACACTCCGCGACTTTCTTTCCGCATGCGACCCCCAATGACCGATTCCCCCCAATGACCGACTCCATGTTCGCGCTGATCGCCGAAGAGCTTGCCCGCATCGCCGCCGAGAAGGGGGAATCCCTGCCGACGCTCGGCCCGGACACGCGCTTCCTGGGCGGGGATCTGCCGATCGACTCCCTCGACCTCGCCACCCTTCTGGTGGTGCTGGAGCAGCGCACCGGCCAGGACCCGTTCCGCGCCGGCTTCGTCCAGTTCCACACGGTCGGGGAGCTTGCGGCCCTCTATCGTCCGACGCTTCACCATCCGGGCCTGCCCGCCGGGTCCGCATGAGCCAGCCGCCGCCCTCCTGGCTGCATCCCGGCCTTCGTCTGATCGAGGCGGAGCGTTGCGTCGGCTGGGCGGGGATCGCCGCGCAGGCCGACGCCTTCGAGGCGGCGTTCCGCGCCTCGGGGGGGAGGGTGGTCCTGCCGCCGCAAGGCGTGCCGGCCCTGGTCGCCGCCCTGGTCGCCGCCGAGCGGGCCGGGGTGGAGCTGCATCTGTCGCGCCGTGCCATGCCTGCGGACGCGGCGAGCGAGCCCGGCGAACCGGGGTTCGCCGTGTTGCTGGAGACCTCCGGCACCACCGGCACGCCGAAGCTGGTCCGGCACGACTTCCAGCGCCTGCGCGGGCGCCTGCGTGGGGCCGCCGATCCGGACGCGCGCTGGCTGCTGGCCTATGAGCCGGCGGCCTTCGCCGGGCTGCAGGTGATCCTGACGGCGCTGGTGGCGGGGGCGACCCTGGTGTCGGCGCCCGGCGCCGGGGCGGCGGACCTGGCGCGCCTCGCCGTGGCGCACGCGGTCACCCACATCAGCGCGACGCCCAGCTTCTGGCGCGCCTTCCTGCTGGCGCTCGACGGCGCCGCGCCGCCGCTGGCCGCCATCACGCTGGGCGGCGAGGTGGCCGACCAGCCGCTGCTCGACCGGCTGGCCGAGCGGTTCCCGACCGCGAAGCTGCGGCACATCTACGCTTCGACGGAGGCCGGGTCCCTCTTCGCGGTGGGCGACGGCAAGGCGGGCTTCCCCGCCGCCTGGCTCGACGGCGGTGTCGACGGGGTGGGTTTGCGTGTCCGCGATGGCGTGCTGGAGGTGAACAGCCCCCGCGCGATGCTCGGCCTTCAGATTGGCCGTGAGGTCGGCCATGGCGGCGGCTGGCTGTCCACCGGCGACATCGTGGAACGGCGCGGCGACCGCGCGCTGTTCGCCGGGCGGCTCGACGGGCGGATCAATGTCGGTGGCGTCAAGGTCTCCCCGGAGGTGGTGGAGCAGATTCTGCTGGACGTGCCGGGCGTTCGGGACGCCCTGGTCGAGGCCGCGGCCAACCCGGTGACCGGCCACATCCTGACCGCCCTGGTGGTCCCGGCGCCGGGGGTGGAGGAAACGGCCCTGCGCGCCGCGATCCGCGCCGCCGTGGCCGACCTGCCGCCCGCGGCGCGCCCCCGTCTGGTGACCATGACCGGGAGCATCGCCCTGGGGGCGGCGGGCAAGAAGACGCGGAAGGGAACGGCATGAGCGGCAAACGGCACGTCATCGTCACCGGCGGCAGCCGCGGGCTCGGGCTGGGGATCGTCGAGGCGCTGCTCGCCGAGGGCTACCGGGTTTCCACCTGCAGCCGCGCGCCGAGCGCGGCGCTGGAGCGGCTGGCCGGGCCGGACCTGTTCTGGCAGGCCTGCCGGATCGGCGACGGGGAGCAGGTGCGCGCCTTCACGGACGCCGCGCTGGAATGGGGCGGCGCGTCGCCGCTCTGGGGGCTGGTCAACAACGCCGGGATCGCGCGCGAGGGCGTGCTGGCGACCTTCCCGGAGATCGACGTGGAGGAGGTCGTCCAGGTCAACCTGACCGGCGCCATCCAGGTCGCCCGCGCCTTCCTGCGCGCCAAGCTGGTCAAGCGGGGGCCGGGGCGGATCGTCAACATCTCCTCCATCATCGGGCAGCGGGGCTACACCGGCCTGTCCGCCTATTCGGCGTCGAAGGCCGGAATGGACGGGCTGACCCGCGCGCTGGCCCGCGAGGTCGGGCGGCTCCAGGTCACCGTCAACTCCGTTGCGCCCGGCTATCTCGACACCGAGATGTCCGGCTCGCTGGCCGACGGGCAGCGCGACCAGATCGTGCGGCGCACCCCGCTGGGCCGGCTGGGCGCGGTGGCCGACGTCGTTCCGGTGGTGCGGTTCCTGCTGGGCGACGGGGCGGGCTTCGTGACCGGCCAGACCATCGTCGTGGACGGCGGCATCACCGGCTGACGGAAGGAGACGCCCCATGGTGGCCAGCGTGATCGAGGGCGTCGCCCTGACCGGACTCGTCGCCTGCGTTCCGGAGGGACGCGAGACGGTGGAGGATCTGGCCGCCCGTTTCGGCGAGGACGCCGCCCGCCGGATCGCCAAGGCGACGGGCATCGAGGCCCGCCATCTCGTGCCGCCGCACCAATGCACCTCCGACCTGGGCGAGGCCGCGGCGCGGCGCCTGCTCGACCGGCTGGGCTGGGCGGCTGACAGCGTCGATCTCCTGGTCATGGTCACCCAGACCCACGACCATATCCTGCCGGCCTCGGGCTATCTCCTCCACCGACGGCTGGGGCTGGGCAAGGGCGCCGCGGTGCTCGACCTGACGCTCGGCTGCTCGGGTTACGTCCATGGTCTGTGGACTGCGTCGGCGATGCTGAAGGCGGCGGGCGGGCGGCGGGCGCTGCTGGTCGCCGGCGACACGACATCGCGCGTGATCGACCCCGACGACCGCGCCGTGGCGCCTCTGTTCGGCGACGCCGCGACGGCGACGGCGCTGGAGGCGGCGGAGGCGGGGGCGGAGGCGACGCCGCCCATGGTCTTCGCGCTGGGCAGCGACGGCGCCGGTGCCCCCTACCTCGCCGTTCCCGGCGGTGGGCTGCGGCGGCCGGGCGAGCCGGCGCACCTGTTCATGGACGGCACCCAGGTCTTCGCCTTCACCCTGCGGGAGGTGCCGGGCAACATCCGCGCGGTTCTGGAGCGCGCGGGCTGGGCGATGGAGACGGTGCACCGTCTGGTGCTGCATCAGGCCAACGCCCAGATGATCCGCCACCTCGCGCAGAAGCTCGGGGCGACTCCCGCGCAGACGGTGGTCGGGCTCGCCGGGTTCGGCAACACCAGTTCGGCGTCCATCCCCCTGGCGCTGGCGTCGGAATTGGGTGGGGCGCTGCACGGGGGGGCGCTGCGCCTTCTGCTCTCGGGGTTCGGTGTCGGCTGGTCGTGGGGAAGCGTTGCGCTGACCGCCGGCCCGCTCGCCGTCTGCGAGGTGATCACGCTCCCTGCAAGCTCGGCAGAATCTGCCGGGCCGGATGCGCAACCGGCAAAGGGTGCCGGGGAGCGGGCAAATCTTGCCGAGTGCCCGGCAAAAATTGCCGGCCCCTGATTTGCCCAGAGGCAGGATTTTCCTCACTCAGGCGGCAAATTCGATCTGGCCCATTTATTGCCTACCGGTAGCCCGAGGGAATTAGTCCCTCTCCGTACGCGCACCGTCGTGCGGATCGACATCCTCCAAAAGGAGTGACTCCATGGCTACCAGCGACATCTCCCTCTCGTCGTCGATGCGCACGAACCTGCTGCAGCTGCAGGGCGTGCAGGACTCGATCGCGAAGAAGCAGAACATCCTTTCGACCGGCAACAAGATCAACTCGGCGCTCGATGGCCCGACGTCGTTCTTCGCCGCGAAGAACCTGACCCAGCGCGCCGGCGACCTGACCGCGCTGAAGGACACGATGGGTCAGGCCATCAGCACCATCAAGGCCGCCGACAAGGGCCTGACCTCGATCGACGACATGATCGAGCAGGCGCGCGGCCTGACCACCGCCGCCTATTCCGCGCTCGGCACCGACGCCGGCTCCGTCGCCACCCGCAAGTCGCTCTCCGGCCAGTTCAACGCGCTGAAGGAGCAGATCGACAAGCTGGCCGGTGACTCCTCCTACGGTGGCAAGAACCTGCTGACCGGCAACGGCCTGCGTCTGGACTCCACCAGCGAATCGCGCCGCGCCGTCAACACCATCCAGGGCATCGAGAACGCCCGCGTCACCAACGTCGTGTCGACCGACACCTACACGGTGCGCGTCAAGGGCGACGGCTCGATCGAGGGCGCGGCCGGCGAGATCAACAGCGCTGAGATGGCCCACGGCCTGGTCGGCCTGAAGCTCTCCGGCACGATGTCGACGTCGGCGGGCAGCTTCTCCGACGTGCAGATCGAAGTCCGCGGCGCCAAGGGCCGCGAGCGGTCGTTCATCGTCACGGACGGCAACGAGTCGCGCACGATCACCTACTTCGACAACAGCCAGACGATCGCCGCCAACACGACGACCGCGGCCAAGTCGGGCACCGCGCAGATCACCCAGGTGTCGATGGGTGGCACGATCGAGGCCGGCGACAGCTTCACCATCACCGTCGAAGACCAGACCTTCACCTACACCGCCACCGCCGGCGACGTGGCGACGGGCCAGACCGCCCGCGTCAACATCGCCAACCAGCTGAAGGCGTCGATCAACAACGCGCTGGGCGCCAACGGCCGCCTCAGCGGCAAGGACGTCCAGACCGTCACGTCCAACGCCACCGGCACGATCACGCTGTCGGGCGCGACGACGACCAACGCCGCTCGCGAGATGACCGTCAAGGCGACGTCCGAGAACGCCCTGACCAAGCGCATCTCCGAGAGCTTCGCGTCGGGCACCATCGTGTCCTTCACGGTGGACCGCAACCTTCTGGAGCAGGCCGCCAACAACGGCAACGGCATCTCGACCATCGAGAAGAAGGTCGACATCCAGATCCAGGTCAGCAACCTGAGCGGCGCCACGGTGACCCGCGACGGCATGTCCAAGCGCGGCGAGGGCAAGCTGGCGGACGGCGAGAACGCCTACGCGTTCGACACCGGCACGGTGCGCTTCAACGTCGACCAGAAGAACATCAAGCAGGCGGCGGCGGCCAACTCCGCGGCCAACCTGGTCTCGGTGCAGGTGACCGACGCCAACACCTCGAACGATCTGACGGTGCAGCTCAACGAGCGCAACACCAACGCGATCACGGTGAAGGCCCAGAACCTGACCACCAGCGGCCAGGGCCTGCGTCTGGACTACGCGCAGAACGATTGGACCGACCGCGCCGACATCGACAAGGCGGTCGCGAGCATCGACTACGCGAAGCAGAACCTGCGGTCGTCTTCGCAGACGCTGTCGACCAACCTGAACGTCATCACGACCCGTGAGAACTTCACCAAGGAGTTCAGCGACGTGCTGACGGAAGGCGCGAGCAAGCTGACGCTGGCCGACCAGAACGAGGAAGGCGCCAACCTGCTGATGCTGCAGACCCGTCAGCAGCTCGGAACCATCGCCCTCTCGCTGGCCAACCAGTCGCAGCAGTCGATCCTGCGTCTGTTCTAAGCCTGAGAGTTCGGGTAGGATTACGCCCGGCGGGCGGCGGCGCGAGCCGCCGCCCGTTTCATTTGTGCGGCGCTTTCCGGCAAGCGCTTTTCGCTTCCGCGCGCCGCCGAGACAAGGACCGGGTCCGTTTCATGCCTCTGAAGTTCGTTCTCCGCCCCAATGAAAAGGTCATCATCAACGGTGCGGTCATCGGGGCCGGTGACCGTCCCGGCTCGTTCTTTCTTTACAACACCGCCAACTTTCTCCGCGGGCGCGAGGTGTTGAAGGAAGAGCAGATCGATTGCATCGAGAAGAAACTCTACTTCGTCATCCAGCTTATCTATATCTTTCCAGAAGACGCGGTGCTCAACCTGCAGCGCTTCGCCTCGATACTGGGCGAGACGCGCGACGCGCGTCCTGATTGCCGCGATGATCTCGACGAGATCGAACGGCTCGTGGAGGCCCGCAATTATTACCGCGCGCTGAAAATCTGCCGGAAGATGTTCAAGGGCGGTGATGCCTCGTCCAACGCCCCGGACGGGACGGCGGAAAGCCCGGCGGCCGATCCGGCACCGTGACCGACGCCGCCGTCGAGGGGTGGGGCGGCCAATCCGCAGACACGCTTCTGTCCGACGCCGTCGCCCGGCACCGGGCGGGCAATCTGGACGAGGCGCAGCAGCTCTACCGCCGCATCCTGTCCGCCGATCCGGATCATACCGATGCCCGTCACCTGTCGGGCATCGCCGCCTATCAGGCCGGCGAGCCTGAGCGGGCCGCGGCGTGCTTTCGGTTGACCCTGGCGATCGAACCGTCCTTCGCCCCGGCCTACAACAGCCTGGGCAACCTCCTCGCCGACCGGGCCCGTCCGGACGACGCCGGCCGCGCCTACCGCCGCGCCATCGCGCTTCAGGACGGCTACGCCGAGGCGCTCGGCAATCTTGGTCTTCTTCTTCAGGCCCAGGAGCGGATCGGCGACGCCGTCGCGGCTTACGAAGAGGCGTTGCGCGCCGATCCCGAACGTCCGGCGACGCGCTTCGATCTGGCGGTTCTCTATCGGCGCCTCGGCCGTCTCGACGAGGCCGCCCTGGCCTTCTACCGCGTCGTCCAGGCGCGGCCGGACCATAGGGAGGCGTGGCGCAGCCTGGCGCTCGTGCTGTGGGTCCTGGGCCATGCCGACGCGGAATTGTGCCTGCGCCGCGCCTTGGCCGACGACCCGACCGACCGCGAAGTGGCGCGCGCCCTGGGAACGCTTCTGAACGGCCGGGGCGCCTTCGCCGACGCCGTGACGGTTCTGGCTCCGGCGGTGGAGGCCGACGCCGGTCAGGACGCCCGTTTGATCTTCTATCTGGGCAGCGCGCTCCAGGGGGAGGGACGGCTGGCGGAGGCGGTGGCCCGTTACCGTGATGCGCTGTCCAAGGACCCGTTGCTGGCGGGGGGGTGGAACAATCTCGGCGTCGCCCTGCTCGACCTGGGGGACCACACCGCCGCGGTGGCGGCGCTGCGGACCTGCCTCGCGCTGCATCCCACCGACGCGGTGGCCTTCAACAACCTGGGCACCGGCCTTGACGGCATCGACCGGCCCGCCGAGGCCGCGCGGGTCTTCCAGCGGGCCCTGACGATCCAGCCGGACTATGGCAAGGCGCTGAACAATCTGGGCAACTCCCACCGGGTCGCGCGCCGGGCCGAGGCCGCCGCCGCGCTGTACCGGCGCGCGCTGATCGTCCAGCCGGACTATCCCGACAGCTACACCAACCTTGGCAACGTCCTCAAGGACGGCGACGACTGGCCGGGCGCGCTGCGCCTTCACCGGCGCGCGGTGCGTCTCGCGCCACGGAGCGCCATCGCGCTGACCACCCTGGGCCTTGCCCTGAACATGCTGGGACGGAACGGCGAGGCGGAAGCCGCGCATCGGCGCGCCCTGTCCATCGACGTCGCTCATGCGGAGGCCTACGCCAACCTCGGCATGCTGCAATGGCAATCGATGCGCGTGGCCGAAGCGGAGCGGACTTTGCGCCGCGCCCTGCACACCGACCCCACCTTGGCCGCGGCACGGCTGAACTTCGCTCTGGTCAGCCTCGCGACGGGCAATCTGCGGGAGGGCTGGCCGGCCTATCAGGACCGCTTCAAGGCCAAGGACCTTCCCGAGCGCGCCATCGGCGCGCCGCTCTGGCAGGACGACGGAGCGGCCGTGCCTCGTCTCCTGGTCTGGCGCGAGCAGGGGGTGGGGGACGAGATCATGTTCGCCTCCTGCTATCCCACCCTGGCGGATCGCGTGGCGGCGGGGCGGATCGGTCAGGTTGTCCTGGAGTGCGACCATCGGCTGGTCAGCCTGTTCGCCCGCTCCTTTCCCTGGGCCACTGTCCGGGCGGACTCCAGCGCCGCCGACGGGGCGAAGGCGCCGGTCCCGGCCGACTGCGACGCCCACATCGCCGCTGGTGCCTTGCCGCGCCTTCTGCGTCGGGATCTGGCGCGCTTTCCGACCGGTCCCTGGCTGGTGCCCGACCCGGAACGCCTTGCCTTGTGGCGCGAGCGGCTGGCCGCCCTGGGGCCTGGCTTGAGGATCGGCATCGCCTGGCGCAGCCAGCTGATGACGACCGAACGAAAGGCCGCCTACATCACTCTGGAGGCGTTCGCCCCCCTGTTCACAATCCCCGGGGTGAGTCTCGTCAACCTCCAGTACGGCGACTGCGCGGCGGAGATCGCCGCGGCGGAGGCGCGCTTCGGCGTGACCATCCACCGCTGGGAGGATCTGAATCTCAAGGACGATTTCGAGGGCGCCGCGGCCCTGACCGCCGCGCTCGATCTGGTCATCGCCCCGGCCGTGTCCACCGGCGAACTGGCCGGGGCTCTGGGCGTTCCGGCGTGGCGCATCGGCGCCCGCGACTGGACCCAACTGGGCGCCGGGGTTCGTCCCTGGTATCCGTCGATGCGCCTCTTCCAACCGCGCGCCGGCGAGACGTTGGAGACCGTCATGGCGCGCGTCGCCCGGACCCTCAGCGATCTCGCGCGGCCGGTCCAGGCCGCGGCGAGCAGCCCATCCGTGGCGCCCGCGGCGGCGCCGGACGTCGAACCGCTGATCGCCGAGGCCGTCGCCCGTTATCGCGCCGGAGCCTTGCAGGACGCGGAAGACCGGTGCCGCGCGGTCTTGGACGCCGTGCCGGAGCATTCCGT
Organism: Azospirillum brasilense; assembly: GCF_007827815.1. Lineage (GTDB taxonomy): Bacteria > Pseudomonadota > Alphaproteobacteria > Azospirillales > Azospirillaceae > Azospirillum > Azospirillum brasilense_C. The sequence continues at coordinate 297,797 of NZ_VITH01000001.1, read as the reverse complement.
CGCCCTTCACCTGTCGGGGATCCTTCGGCTTCGCCAGGGCGACGCCGAAGGTGCGGCGGCGATGCTGGCCCTTGCCGTGACGGCCGACCCCGGCAACGCCGCCGCGCACGCGGCCCTGGCCGATGCCTGGCAGGCGCTGGGGCGGCACGACGCCGCACGGGCGGCGCAACGCAACGCCATTCTGCTCCGCCCGGACGCGGCGGAGCATTGGCTCAACCGCGCCGCCCTGCTGCGTGGGGCGGGCGAGGGGGCCGAAGCGGAGGCCTGCGCGCGGCGGGCCCTGCGGACCCGCCCGCAGCTCGGCGTGGCGCACGCCCATCTGGGCCACCTGCTCGCCGAGCGTGAGGACCGAGAGGGAGCGGAGCGGAGTCACCAACGCGCGCTCGCCCTGGCGCCGTCGGACGCCGATGCGCTGGTGAGCCTCGGCGCTTTCCGCCTGCGCACCGACCGACCGGCGGAGGCGGAGCGGTTGCTGCGCCGTGCCGCCGCGAGCGCTCCGGACTCCGCCGCGGCCTGGAGCCACCGTGGCAGCGCGCTCGACCGGCTCGGCCGCGTCGAAGAGGCGCTGGCCTGCCACCGCCGGGCCGTCGACCGGGCGCCGGAGATGGCCGAGGCGCAGGCCAACCTCGCCCTGCATTGGGCGCGGCGGCAGCGCCCGGCGGAGGCCATCGACGCCTACCGCCAAGCCATCCGGCTCAATCCGGCGTTGCCGACCGCCCATTACAATCTGTCGCTCCTGCTGCTGGAACAGGGAGAACTCCGCTCCGGATGGCTGGAGCATGAGTGGCGGTTCGACACCCCCCAGTTCCACGGCCAGAAACGCCACGTCGCGGCACGGTCCTGGCGTGGCGAGAACATCGCGTCCTCCCGCCTGCTGGTCTGGCGGGAGCAGGGGGTCGGCGACGAGATCCTCTTCGCCTCCTGCTATCCCGATCTGCTGCGCCGCGCCGGGCATCTGGTGGTCGAATGCGACCGCCGTCTGGTGTCGCTGTTCGCGCGCTCCTTCCCCGGCGCGACGGTTCGCGCGCCGACCGTGGAGCCGCGCGACGTGGATGTGCAGGTTGCCGCCGCGTCCCTGCCGCGGCTGCTGCGGTCCGACAGGAAGCGGTTCCCGGCCCAGCCCTGGCTGGTGCCCGATCCCGGACGCCTGGACCGCTGGCGCGACCGGCTGGCCGCTCTGGGACCGGGGCTGAAGGTCGGCATCGCGTGGCGCAGCCAGATCATGGATGGCGAGCGCCGCGCCGCCTACGTCACGCTTGACGCCTTCGTGCCGCTGTTCGCTCTGCCGGGGGTGGTGTTCGTCAATCTTCAATACGGTGACTGTGCGGCGGAGATTGCCGCGGCGGAGGCGCGCTTCGGGGTGACCATCCACCGCTGGGACGATCTCGACCTCAAGGACGATTTCGAGGGCGCGGCGGCGCTGACCGCCAATCTGGATCTCGTCATCACCCCCGCCATCTCCACCGGCGAACTGGCCGGCGCCCTCGGCGTGCCGGTGTGGCGGATCGGGCACCGCGACTGGACCCAGCTCGGCACCGGGGTGCGCCCCTGGTTCCCGTCCATGCGCCTGTTCCAGCCCCGCCCCGGCGAAGGGCTGGCCGACGTCATGGGCCGGATGGCGAACACGCTGCGCCGGCTCATGCCCCCGGACGACGACCCACCGCCCGGCGGATTGCCGCAGGGTGGTCCGGACGATCCGGACAGGCTGTTGGAGACCGCCGCCGCCCACCACCGGGACGGCCGGCTGGCCGAGGCGGCCCCCCTGTACGAGCGGGTGCTGACGGTCAAGGCGGACCACCCGGTCGCCCTGCACCTGTCGGGGTTGCTGGCGCATCAAACCGGCGATTCCGCCGCGGGGGCGGCGCGCATCGCCCGTGCGCTGGACGTGCTGCCCGCCTACGGCGCCGCCCACTCGAGCCTGGGAACCGTGCTGCTGGCGCTGGGCCGCGCGCCGGAGGCGGTGCGCCGTTTTCGTCTCGCGCTCGCCTTGCAACCGGCCGCCGCCGCGGCCCTGACCAATCTCGGCAACGCGCTGGAGGCGGCGCACGACCTGAGCGCCGCCGCCGAGGCCCACCGCCGGGCGACCTTGGCCGACCCGGCGCTGGCGGAGGCGCACGACAATTGGGGCGCGGTACTGACCCGGCTCGGTGCGCTGGGCTTGGCCGAGGAGCGCCACCGCCACGCGCTGCGCCTGGCTCCGGACCGCGCGGATGGATGGCTGAATCTGGGGGTGGTGCTGCGCCGGGCGGGGCGGTTGGACGAGGCCGGGCGGGCGCTGATCCGTGCGCTGGCCCTGGTCCCGGCCCTTGGGGATGGGCTGGGCAATCTGGGGCGTCTGCTGCGCGACCGGGGCGATTCCGCGGCGGCGGAACGCTGGTGCCGGCGCGCCCTGGCGGTTGAGCCGGGGCAGCCGGCGGCGGCGTTCAACCTCGGGCTTCTGGATCTGGCCCGTGGCAGGCTGGAATCGGGGTGGCGCGGCTATGACGCCCGCTTCCGCGCCCGCGAGTTGTCCGGCGGCGCCCGTGTCGTCCCTGTGCCCGCCTGGGAGGGAGAGGATCCCGCCGGCCTGCGCCTGCTGGTCTGGGCGGAGCAGGGGATCGGTGACGAGATAATGTTTGCCGGTTGCCTGGACGAACTGGTCGCGCGGGCCGCCGCGGTGGTTGTGGAGTGCGACCGGCGGCTGGTGCCGCTGTTCGCGCGGTCCTTTCCCCAGGCGGCTTGGCGCCCGGCTCCGGCGCACCCGGACGCGCCCTGCGCCGGGATCGACCGTCACGTCGCCATGGGGTCGTTGCCGCGTTGGCTGCGGCCCCGCTTCGAGCGCTTTCCGTCGCGCCCGTCCTTCCTGACCGCCGACCCGGAGCGGGCCGCCCGCTGGCGCGAGCGGGTGACGGCGCTCGGCCCCGGCCTCAAGGTGGGAATCGCGTGGCGCAGCGGGCTGATGACCGCGGAACGCCGCGGGGCCTACGCGCCGCTGGACGTTTGGGGGCCGGTGTTCGCGCTGACCGGCGTGGTCTTCGTCACGCTGCAATATGGGGACTGCGCCGCCGAGATCGCCGAGGCGGAGCGGCGCTTCGGGGTGACCCTCCACCGCTGGGACGATCTGGACCTCAAGGACGACCTGGATGGCGTGGCCGCCCTGATGACGGCCCTCGACCTCGTCGTCACCCCGGCGAGTTCGGTGGGGGAATTGGCGGGGGCGCTGGGGGTGCCGGTCTGGCGGTTCGGGCCGCGGGGCGACTGGACGGCGCTGGGCACCGGCGTCCGCCCCTGGTTCCCGAGCATGGCGCTGATCCCGGCGCCGGCGGGAGAGGCGGCGTCCGGTGCCTTGCCGACGATCGCGCGCCGTCTGGCCGCGCTTCGCCCAGTATGAACAAGGCCCAGTATAGACAGCGCCGCATAAAGAAAGCCGGGAGCGAACCGTCCGCCGCCCCCGACTTTACGAATCGGATCGATCCGGAAGGGTGTTAATTCACCCTGTGACTGGTTCTGGCCAAACGATCAATTTCTTCCTTGAGGTGGAGCTTCTCAAGCTTCATCCGCTTGATGGCACTATCGTCAGGCCACGAACGCTTCTCCTCGTCGAGGATGGCGCGGTCGAGACGCAGGTGCTTTTCCTGCAGGGAAGATAGGCGAGCATCAGTGTGCATGGGCTGCTCTCCGTCAGATCGAACCGGCTCCTGCCAAGTCCGGCAGGCCGGAAACCATAGTGTTCACCCATCCGTGCTGCCAAACAACCCCAAACTTTTGTCCTAGTACTCCAAAGACGGGGAATGACCGCCCCTTACGATGGGGGGGTAGGACAATTCGCCGCATAGGCCTGCCCCGTGCCTTTCGTTGCGGGATTAGACCGAAAGTCTGCGCATTCTTGCGTCGTCATACCCCGTCGGGGATAGGGTTCGGCGCCATCCGGGCCAGCATCCCGGTGATCCGGCAGATCATGTCGGCGGAGGTCTCGGCAGGGTATGGGGCGATCAGCCTTTGGGTGGGGAACCAAGGCCGCACCCGACTGCCCATCCAGGTCCAGTCCCGGCCCCCCAGCCGCCAGACCGGCACGCCCAGGGCGCCCGCCAGCTCCCCGGCGGCGGTCGCGGGCAGGATGACGAGGTCGAGCGCCGCCATCAGGGCCGCCACCCCCTCCAGGTCGTTCTTGAGGTCCAGATCGTCCCAGCGATGGACGCGCCGGACGCCCCTAGGCTCGATGGAGGCCAATTCGGCGGCGCAGTCCCCATATTGCAGGTTGACGACGTGGACTCCCGGCACCTCCAGCAGCGGCAGCCAGTCGGTGATGCGGGTGTAGGCGCCCTCGCGGTGCGCCGTCACGATCTGGCTGCGCCAGCTGATGCCGACCTTCAGGCCGGGGCCGAGCGCCTCCACCCGCGCCCGCCAGACGGCGGCCCGCTCCGGATCGGCGGTCAGGAAGGCGGGGCGGGGCGGGAAACGCTCCAGCCGGTCTCGCCGCAGAGCTGGCAGGGAGCCGGCGGCGATCTGCAGGTCGCAGTCCGGCGGGTCGAACCGCTCCCGCCCGTCGGGGGCGACGGACTCCGCCCGCACGGTTGCCCAGGGGAAGGCGCGGGCGTACAGGGTGACCAGACGCGGGTCGCATTCCAGAACCACCGTCCCGCCGCTGTCCTTCAGATCGCCGAAGACGGAGGCGAACAGGATTTCATCGCCCAGCCCCTGCTCCGGCCAGACCAGCAGGCGGCGCCCGCGCAGAGGCTCGCCGGTCCACACCGGGAGCGCGATGCGGCGCGCCCGCTGAAGCTGGCGGGCGGAGAAGCGGCGCTCATAGCCGGCCCAGCCGGTGGCGAGGTCGCCGTCCGCCAAGGCGAGAAGTCCGACGTTCCAGGCGGCGAGGGGGAGGCCGGGGGACACCCGCAGGGCGCGGTCGAGGAAATGCCGGCAGAGGGCCGGCCGGTCCGCCATCTTGGCCAGCGTGCCCAGGTTGTTCAGGGTGTCGGCGGAGTCCGGCCGCAGGGTCAGCGCCCGCCGGTAATGGCCCGCCGCAGCCTCGAAGCGCCCTTCGACCTCGCACGCATAGCCGAGGTTGGTGTGGGCAGCCGGGTTGGCCGGGGCAAGGCGGATCGACCGGCGGTGCCAGCGCTTGGCTTCGTCCAGCCGGTCCGGCTGTTTCAGGCTGAGCCCCATGTGGGTCATCGCCTCGGGGAAGTCCGGACGCAGCGCGATGGCGCGGCTGAAACAGGCGTGGGCTTGCTCGGGGCGGTCCAGGGTCTGCCGGACGAGGCCGAGATGGTTCCAGGCCGTGGGAAACTCGGGATCGATCCGGAGCGCTGCCGCGATGTGCTCCTCCGCCTCGGCGTGATGACCGAGCTGATGCTGGATCAGGCCGAGAAGGTGGAGCGCGTCGCTGTGCCGTGGCTCCAGGTCGAGGACCGCGCGGTAGGCCGTCATGGCCGCGTCCAACCGCCCGGAGCGGTGCAGGGCGATGGCGTCGTTCAGCACGGCGTCCGGATCGGCCGGCGGAGTGGTCGGCACCGTCACCGGTGGCAGCGGAGGTGGCGCGGCCGGGCGTGCCGGGGCGGGGCGCAACGCGGCGAGGCGATCCGCCATGCCGGTCAGGACATGGTCGAAGGTCTCGCCGGGGCGCGGCTCGAACAGGCGCATCGCCGGGAACCAGGGGCGCACCGCGGTGCCGAGCTGACTCCAGCTCCGGTGTCCGAAGCGCCAGACCGGCACGCCGAGGGCGCCGGCCAGTTCGCCCGCCGCCGTCGCCGGGGTGATGACGAGATCCAGGTTGGCGGTCAGCGCCGCCGCGCCCTCGAAATCGTCCTTGAGGTCAAGATCGTCCCAGCGGTGGATGGTCACGCCGAAGAGCGCCTCCGCCGCGGCGATCTCCTCGGCGCAGTCGCCGTACTGAAGGTTGACGAACACCACCCCGGTCAGGGCGAACAGGGGCGCCCATTGGTCCAGCGTGGTGTAGGCGCCCTTGTGCTCGGGCGTGGTCCGATGGCTGCGCCAGGCGACACCGACCCTCAGCCCCGGCGCCAGCGCGTCCAGCCGCTCCCGCCAGAGGGCCGTGCGGACCGGATCGGGCTTCAGCCACGCGTCGAACTGGTCGAAGGCGGCCAGCGTTCCCCGGAGCAGGCCGGGCAGGCTGCCCGCCGGAATCTGGAGGTCGGCATCCAGGGGAACCGCCGTCTCCCGTCCATCGGCATCGATGGTCTCCGCCCGCACCGTCGCGCGCGGGAAGGAGCGTGCGAACAGGCTGACCAGCCGCGGGTCGGTCTCGATGGTCACCGGCCCGCCGCCCCAGGCGATGACATCGCCGTAGCAGGAGGCGAACAGGATCTCGTCGCCCACTCCCTGCTCCCGCCAGACCAGCAGGCGGCGCCGGCGCAGCCCCTCGCCCCGCCACCGCGGCGCGTCGATCCGCCGGTCCGGCCGGGCCCGGCCGGCGGCGAAACGCCGCTCGTGGCCCTCCCAGCCGCGCTCCAGCCGGCCGTGCAGAAGAGCGATGATGGCGAGGCTGTCGCTGGCGGCGGCGAGGTTGGGGGCGTGGGCCAGCGCCTCCTCGTAGCAGGCCTCCGCCTTGGTGTAATGCCCCTGGGCCTGCAACGCCTTGCCGAGGTTATGGATGGCCTCCACGGCGTGGGGGTCCCGGCTCAGCGCCTTGCGGAAGCACTGCTCGGCCGGTGCGGGGCGCCCCAGCGTCAGCAGAACGCCCCCCAGGTCGATCAGCGTCGTCAGGCTGTCGGGAGCGCGCTTCAGCGCCTCGCGGTAGGCGATCTCCGCGCTCTCGTAGGCGCCCTTGCGCTGCAGGGCGGCCCCGAGATTGTGGTGGGCCTTCGGATCGTCCGGCCGCAGCCGCAGCGCGGCGCGGGCCTGGGCCAGCGCCTCGTCGGGCCGCCCGGCGGCGCTCAGCGCGTCGCTGAGGTTGGTGTGGGCCTCGGCCATCGCGGGGGCCAGCACCGCGGCGCGGGCGAAGGCGCGCACGGCATCGCCCAGGCGTTTCTGGGCGCGCAGCGCATTGCCGAGATTGTACCAGGCCTTCGCGTAACCCGGCTCAAGCTCCACCGCCGTGGTGAAGGCCAGCGCCGCCAGCCCGGGCAGAGCCTGCGCCTGGAAGGCGTTGCCCAGATTGTGGCGCGGCCGGGCCGACAGCGGATTCAGCGCGGCGGCCATGCGGTGGGCCTGCGCCGCCTCGGCGTGGCGGTCCAGCGCGGCGAGCGCGCTTCCCAGATTGTCGTGGTAGTCGGCGATTCCGCCGGCCTGCCGGATGGCCTCTTCGATCAGCTCGACGGCGGGGCCGGGATGCCCGGCCTGGAGCGCCAGCACGCCCAGCAGGTGCAGCGCGTCGGGGTGGCGCGGGTCGGCCGCCAGGACGGCGCGGTAGTCGCGCTCCGCATCGGCCAGCCGGCCCGCCCGATGGTGGTCGACGGCGCGGCCGAGCCGGGCGGCGAGGGCGTCGGGCGTCGTCGGCGAATCCTGGTCGGTGGGCTGGGTCATGGGGTTCGCCTTTTCCGTCTGCCCGATCCGGCCCCGGGTTGCTGGGCCTGCCGACGGCCTGTTGCCGCCGGACTGTTGCCGGAAGGGAGTGCCATGTTCACCGGTTCCCGGTAAAGATGCTGTTAGAAAGATGCTGTCAGCCCACGCCCCATTCAGGAGCCGTTCCGTGTCCGAGCCGAGCGATCCGCCCCGCCCCCCGTCGCCGCGTCCGGGCCTGCTCGCCCGTGGCGCGGGGAGGCTCGGCGGTCTGGCCGCTCAGGCCATGCGACTCTACGCGGAGGCCAACGCCATGGCCGCCGAGGGGCTGGCCGTGGAGGCGGAGGCCGCCTACCGCCGCACGTTGGGACTGAACCCGCGCTTCGCGGAGGCGCACAACAACCTGGGCAACGTGCTGCGCGCGCTGGGCCGCGCGGAGGAGGCGGTGGCAGCCTATCGCGAGGCGCTGGCCTGCGGCCTCGACCACCCGCTGGTCCATTACAATCTGGCCTCGGCCCTGAAGGCGGCGGGCGACGCGGCGCCGGCCGAGCGGCATTTCCGCCGGGCGTTGGCCGAGGAACCGGCCTATGCCGAGGCGTTCAACAATTTCGCCAACCTGCTGCGCGACGGCGACCGGCTGACCGAGTCCGCCATGGCCTACCGCCGGGCTCTGGCCTTGCGGCCCGACTGGGACGAAGCGCACGACAACCTGTCCGGAGCCCTCTACCTGCTTCACGAGGCGGGGCGGAACGAGGAGGCGGCGCGCTTCGCCCGGCTGTGGCTGCGCGATCATCCCGACCATCCGGTGGCCCGCCACATCGGCGCCGCCATCGCCGGGCTGGACGCCGGGGAGCGGGCGTCCGACGCCTATGTCCGGCAGGTGTTCGACCTGTTCGCCGGGGAATTCGACGACAAGCTGCTGGGCGAGCTGGGCTACCGCGCCCCGGCGCTGCTCGCCGAGGCGGTGACCGATGCCGGGATCATGGCGGACGGGGCTCTGGACGTGCTGGACGCCGGTTGCGGCACCGGCCTGTGCGGTCCCTTCCTGCGCGGCGCGGCGCGGAGTCTGATCGGGGTGGACCTGTCGCCGGGCATGCTGGAGCGCGCCGCCGCCCGCGGCCTGTACGACGCGCTGGAGGAGGCGGAACTCGGCGCCTTCCTGGACGCCCGCCCGGCCTCCTTCGACCTGATCGTGGCCGCGGACGTGCTCTGCTATTTCGGTGCTCTGGACGGGGTGTTGGCACGGGCGGCCGCGGCGATGCGTTCGGGGGGGCGGCTGGCCTTTACGGTGGAGCGGCTGGAGGAGGGCGAAGCGCCCTGGCGGGTCGGCCCGCACGGCCGCTACGCCCACACGGAGGGCCATGTGCGGGACGTCCTGACCGCCGCGGGTCTGATCGTCCTACGCTTCGCCCCGGACACGCTGCGCCACGAGAGCGGCGCGCCGGTGGCCGGGCTGGTGGTGTTGGCGGCGCGGCCCTGACGGGGCCGCAAGCCGGTCTCAGTCGAGCATCGGCAGGCCGGTCTCGATCCGCACCAGGGCGGCGAGCAGGGGGGCGCCGATGTCGCGGCGCACGAAGTTGCTCGCGCGGTCCGCGGCGTTGAGCGAGCCCTGGAAGCTCTTGCGCCAGCGGTCGTCGCCGTACATCACCTTCTCCGCCTTGGCCTTCTGGGCGAGCAGGCCGGGCCGGCGGCCGGCGGAATCATCCACCAGACGGGTCAGCCGCTTCATCAGCTCGTTCGCGCTGGTCGGGTCGCCGCGCTTCAGCGCCGCCTCGATCAGCTCGGCCAGAGCCTCGCCGCGGATGTCGAGGTCCTGCACCTGCTCGGCGTAGGACAGCGCCACCGAGGCGTCGGAGCGGCGGGCGATGCGGCCCAGCACCGCCGGGATCGTCCAGGGATTTTCGTCCTGCACCGTGCGCAGCAGGCCAAGCGCCAGATTGGTGTCGCCCAGCTCCGACGCGGCGACCGCCAGCTCCGGCGGGCAGCAATCGGTCTTGGTCTCGCGGAACTTGGAGAACTGCGTCTCCACCGTGTTCAGGAAGAGGGTGCGGGCGGCGCCCTCCTTGCCGGCGCGCAGCAGCGTCTGGGCGACCAGGCCCAGCTCCCAGCTGCAGTTGCGGGCGGTGGCGTAGGCCTTGGCCTCCTCGGCGAGCTGGCCCGCCAGCGCCATGTCGCCGCGCCACGCCGCCGCCTTGGCGATGTCGGCGAGGTTGTAGATGCGGGTCGAGCATTCCGGGATCTGCCGGGTGATGTCGAGCGCGAGCTGGTTCTGCCCCATCAGGGCGAGCGCGCGGGCGACGAACAGGTCCTGGCCGGCTCCGTCGGCCGCCGTCCCGCGGCGCACCGCGCTGACGAAGGGGGCGATGATCTCCTTGGCCCGCGCGGTGTCGCCGATGGTGTTGTAGGCGACGGCCAGCGACAGCCAGTCCCACCGGGCGGCGGTGATCGGCGTCTCCACCGGGGGCAGCATCTCCGCCACCCGGTGCAGGAAGCACAGCGAGGTCATCGGCTCGTTGCACACCAGCGAGCGGATGCGCGAGCGGAACTCGAAGAAGTCGAAGTCGCCGACGAACTGGTTGGTGACGAGCTGGACGGCCAGCGCGCTGTCCGGAAACTTGACGACGATCTCGTTGAGCAGCCGGTCCGCCTCCTTCAGGAAGCGGCTCTCCTCGGCGATGTCGTAGGTGTTGTCCGCCTGCCGGATCATCTGCATCGCCTGGACGAACAGGCGGTTGGCCGGCCCCTGGTCGGGCTGCGGCTGCTGTGCCGCCGCCGGGGTGCCGGCGCCCCCCGCCGCCACGGTGAACGCCGCCAGCGCCATGAGCAGGCTCATGGCGGCGGAGGCGGCAAGACGGCGGGCGAAGGCGGGCAGGATGGCCATGGCGGTGCGGAGACCCTGGTGCGCTAGAGGACGCGGGCGTAGTTGACGACACGCTGGACGTTCGGCAGCGTGCGGGCGTGCTCGATCACGCGGTCGAGCTCGCCCTGGTGGGTGGCCAGACCCATGAGATAGACGACGCCGTTGACGGTATCGATGCTGAAATTCTGGCTATGAATTTGTGAATCGAAGGTCAGCTTGGTGCGCAGCTGCGTGGTGATCCAGGTGTCGCGGGCGCTGTCCATGATGCCCGAGTCGGTGTCCACCTGGATCTCGTTGATGACTTCCTTGACCCCTTCCACCTGCCAGCACAGGCGCACGGCGTCGAGGCGCATCTGCGCGTCGGTGGCGCGGCCGGTCAGCAGCACGCGGCCCTGGTCGACCGTCAGCCCGATGCGGCTGTGCATCTCCAGCGAGTGCTGGAACCACAGGTGGTTGATGCGGGCCTTGATCTCGGTGTCCGAGGCGAAGCCGGACAGGCCGCGGTGCTCGCTGGCCGCGACGACGGCGGTCCCCCCGGCGGCGCCCAGCACGACGGGTGCGCAGCCAGACGCAAGGCCCGCCACAGCGGCCATCCCGACCAGCGCCCAAAGGCGGCCAAACCCCGACACGCTCTGCCTCCGATCCCCGGCCCGCCGAAAGAACGGGCGGGCGGAAAAAGTCATGCCGCAGGTGCGTTGGCAATGGGGAATCTTGGTGGTGTCAGGCTTCATCGTGGTTTTGTCCCGGGGTGATGCACGAATGTTTCACTCGCTGCGAGCGCGAAGGAATCCGGGCTAGGCGAAGGGCGCGCGCGTCACCAGCCCGGCGATTTCGCGCGCGAGAACGCGGGCGATCTTCTGCCGCGCCTTGGAGTCGCGCAGGATCGCCTCGTCCTTCGGATTCGACAGGAAGCCGGTCTCCAGCAGGACGGACGGAATGTCCGGCGCCTTGAGCACCGCGAAGTTGGCCGAGCGCATCGGGTTGTCCAGCAGCAGCATGTCCTTCCCAGCGCCCTTCACGATCGCGTGGCGGGCCACCAGCGCCGCGTGCTTGGTGTGGCGCGCCGTCAGGTCGAGCAGGATTTCCTTCACGGCCTTCTTGGCGTCCTTCACGTCGACGCCACCCAGCCGGTCCACCGCGTTCTCCTTGTGCGCCAGCGCCGCCGCGAAGGAGTCGGAGCTTTTCTCGGACAGGGTGTAGGCGGAGAGACCGCGGGCCTCGCGGTTGGGCGCGCTGTCGGCGTGGATGGACACGAACAGGTCGGCGCGCGCCGCGCGTGCGGCGTCCACCCGCTCGCCCAGCGCCAGGAAGCGGTCACCGTCGCGGGTCAGGGTCACCCCCAGCTTGTGCTGGCGCGACAGGAGGCGCCCGACCTCCTGCGCGATGTGCAGGGTGATGTCCTTTTCCCGGGTGCCGCGCGCGCCGATGGCCCCCGGGTCGATGCCGCCGTGGCCGGGGTCGAGCACCACCATGCGCGGGCGCGCCGCCGGGCGGGCCTTGGTTTGGGCTCCCGCGGTGTGCGGGAGCAGCAAGGCGCCGGCCCCGGCGAGGGGGAGGGTCAGCGCCAGCTGGAGAAGACGTCTGCGTTCCATTCGCCCCTGATTCCGCAAGGAGTTGGGGCCGCCGAAACCAAAAGTCCTGAGCGCGATCGGAAAGGCGGCGACCGGCCTGGAGAGGCCTGAGGTTGAGCCCAAGGTGTGAGCGTTAACCAATGGGGACGCGCAAAAGGGTTGTCAAGGTCGGCCGGGTTAGCTCCGCCAATTGTCGCGGCCACGCCGTCATGGAGGGCGTCGCCACCCTATGAAGATTCGACTCTTTCCAAGAATTCCTTGATGATGATGGTCGAAAGCGCTAAAATTTTAGAAATAAGCTCGGGAGGTGGCGATGTTGAGGAAAGCCTTGTTCAACATCATCCGGCAGGAGCAGCGCGAGGTCGAAGACGAACTCGAAAAGGAAGAGCGCCGCACGGCTCCCGACGTCGGCCGGGTGGTTGCGTTGCAGCGCGAAGTTACCGACCTGCGGCGCGAACTGGAACATTACCGCGACGCCTGATCGCACGAATACGAACGATGCCATCCGCAAACCCCTTTCCCGCAATGGCGGGAAAGGGGTTTTCTGTATTCGCGCGAGCGTCGCGTCGCCTGCAACGCGTGTGTCATTGCCATGCTGCGGTGCAGCATAATTTTGCTTATTTCGTAAGCAATGAATGGGCCGGGTCCTGGACCTTGACTACAATTTAATCACCGCGTCGCGCGAAATCGCGGAATCCATTGATCCAAAGCAATGGAGAGTTCAAGCGCTGCGGACAGACTTCCGGAGTAGCCTGTTTGTCACAGGGGCGATTTATCCCATCCGGCCAAGCACATGAACGGGCCGGAGCGGCGGGCTGCGGGATTGGGTGGGACCGATGACGAACCGCTGGCACGCCGGTTGCGGAGTGCCAGTCCGAACGCTCCCTGCTCCCTGGATGGAGGGCTGCCCGATGTCGGACGCTGTTTCGGACGCCATGGCCGATGACGCCCAGAACGTCCCCGTTCATTCCCTCGTGCCCACCGTGCGCCGCCGCCGTGGCGGCCAGTTGACCGCCGGCCTGTCGCTGGTGTCGCAACGTTACCTGCTGCTTCTGCGCTTCGCGGTCGTCAACGCCGTGGGCTTCACGCTTCTCGCCGCCGCCTGGGCGGAAGGATTGATTGATCCCATCATCGCCACCGACAGCACGCATCTCTGCCTGCTGATCTTTCTAGTCTTCCTGGCCGGGCTGGGCCTGTCGGCGCAGCGCATCCTGCGCACCAGCCGCGAGCTGAACCGCGCCAAGGAGTTCGACCCGTCAATCCCGTCGCGGGCCGCGCGCTATCTGGCGGAGGTCCGCGGACGGGATTCCGGGGCTCGGTCGATCGCCGCGTCGTGCCTGAAATTCAAGATGTCGGCGCGCATCGGCACGGTGCGGCAGATCTCCTCCACCCTGGTGATCCTCGGCCTGATCGGCACGGTCATCGGCTTCATCATGGCCCTGTCGGGTGTGGACCCGCAGAAGGCCGGCGACGTCGCCGCCATCGGCCCGATGGTGTCGAAGCTGATCGAGGGCATGGCCGTGGCGCTCTACACCACGCTGGTCGGCGGCGTCCTGAACATCTGGCTGAACATCAACATCGGCCTGCTGTCCGGCGCCACGGTGAACCTGATCACCGAGATCGTCGCCGTGGGGGAACGCCATGCAGGCCCTTGACCAGTTCGAGGAGGACGACGCCGGCACCGTCTTCCGCGACGTCATCACGCTGGCGCTCTGCGGCTTCGTGGCGGTGGTCATCCTGCTGCTTCCCCACATCCGGCCGGAGGCCAAGCAGGCCGACGCGGTGGGCGTCGCAGCCCCCGGCAACGTGATGATCGAGGCCCGCTGGCCCGACGAGCTGGACGCCGATGTCGATCTGTGGGTGGAGGCGCCGGGCGACGTGCCGGTCGGCTATTCCAACAAGTCCGGCGTGATCTTCAACCTGCTGCGCGACGACCTCGGCCGCAACGCCGATCCGACGAAGCTGAACTACGAGGCCAGCTACAGCCGCGGCATCCCGCCCGGCGAATACGCGGTGAACCTGCATCTCTACCGGAACAAGGCGATGGTCTTCCCGGTCCCGGTCACCGTGGTGGTCAGCGCCAAGCGGCCGGACGGCGACAACGCGCGCCAGCTCCTCGCCACCACTGTCCAGCTGGACCGGGAAGGGCAGGAGCTGACCGTCTTCCGCTTCAAGCTGACGGAGGCCGGCGAACTGGTCGGCGACAGCGTGCACAGCCTCTACAAGCCCCTGCGCAGCGGGAGGAAATCATGACCCAACTGCTCGACTTCCAGGTCGCCGCGGTCGCGCTGGCCGCCACGCTCGCCACCATTGCCATCTGGGCACCGCGCCGGCTGTGGGTGAAGGTGTCGGCGGTCGCCGTCTCCATCGGCTTCATGCCCGTCGCCTACGCCGGCATGGCCGACCTGCTGAGCAAGCCCAAGCCGGTCCGCATGGAATGGGCGCAGAGCGCCACCGCCCAGGCCACCATTCTGGGCGCCCAGATCAAGGAGGGGCAGGGGATCTACCTGTGGCTCCAGCTGGAGGGCGGGGCCGAGCCGCGCTACTACAAGCTGGCCTGGGACCAGAAGCTGGCCGAACAGCTCCAGCAGGCGATGCGCGAGGCGGAGAGGAACCGCTCCGGCATGGCGATGACGCTCCCCTTCGAGAAGACGCTGGATCCCGACAAGCCGAAATTCTACGCCCTGCCGCAGCCGCAGCTTCCGGAGAAGAACGGCGAGGAGGGCGGGCCGGGGCCGATGGTCTACCGCCACCCCGGCATGGACGCCTGATGCCTTGGCATCGACCGGGCCGTGACGCTGGGAAGGAGGCTCTCTCAGCCCAGCTTCACGTAGCCCCGCTCGATCACCCGCTCCGCCGCTTCGAAGACCGCCTGCATCTCCTCGTAGGCGCGGCGGACACGGGCCAGCTCCTCGATGGCGGCGGCGTTGGGATGCCGGTGATCCGCCACCTTCAGCCCGGCGCGCAGATAGTCGGCCCGCAGCTCCGCCACCCGCACGGCCATGCGCAGGAAGGCGGTCTGGTCGAGGTTCGGCAGTTCCCGCCCCATCACCTCGCAGTTCGCTTCCAGCACCGCCGCTTCCATGTTCTCCAGGAAGTGCATGATCCGGTGCCGCGACGTGCTTTCCGCCGCCTCCGGCGTCAGCAGCTTGTCAACCTTGCCCTTGGCGTATTCGCCGATGATCTTGCCGCCCATGCCCATGGCTCGCCTCCGCGGTCGGTCCAATGCCGAAACGGTGCATTGTCGCATGGGAATCCTTACCAAATGCTGCCGGATGGGCGTTCCGGTATTCCGACATTGCACGATGCATCCCGCGGACGATCGTGCTAGGGAATCCGCCCTCGATTCCAGGTCGCAACGGTAGGCGCGCATGTCCGGCACCGCTTCTGAATACATCCTCACCGTCTCGTGCCCCGATGCCGTGGGCATCGTCTACGCCGTGTCGGGTTTCCTGGCCGAGCGGTCGTGCAACATCATCGACAGCGCGCAGTTCGGCGACCGCGGGACCAATCTGTTCTTCCTGCGCATCCATTTCTCCGCCGAGGCGTCGGGGCCGTCGCAGGCGGAGCTTCAGGCGGCCTTCGCCGAGCAGGTGGCCGAGCGCTTTGGCATGACCTGGAAGCTGCACGACGCCGGGCGGCGCCAGCGGGTGCTCATCATGGTCTCGAAATTCGGGCATTGCCTGAACGACCTGCTGTACCGCTACCGGACCGGCTATCTGCCGATCGAAATCCCGGCCATCGTGTCGAACCACCGCGACTTCTACCAGCTTGCGGCGTGGCACAACATTCCCTTCCATTACCTGCCGGTGAACAACGACAGCAAGGCCCAGCAGGAGGCCCGGCTGCTGGAGATCGCGGAGCAGGAAAAGATCGATCTGGTCGTGCTCGCCCGCTACATGCAGGTGCTGTCCCCGGCCCTGTGCGAGCGGATGGCCGGGCGGGTCATCAACATCCACCACTCCTTCCTGCCCAGCTTCAAGGGCGCCAAGCCGTACCATCAGGCGCACGCCCGCGGCGTGAAGCTGATCGGCGCCACCGCCCATTACGTCACCTCGAACCTCGACGAGGGGCCGATCATCGAGCAGGAGGCGGAGCGCGTCGACCACACGATGACGCCCGACGACCTGGTGGCCATCGGGCGTGACATCGAGAACATCGTGCTGGCTCGGGCGGTCCGCTACCACGTCGAACACCGCGTCCTGCTGAACGGCGGGCGCACCGTCGTCTTCAAGTAAGGCGCTGGTTCAAGTAAGGCGCTGGTCAGGGAGGGCGGTCTTCCGGCAAAGCCGGCTCGCCCTCCACCCGCGGACTCTCAGTGCTTCATGGCGAGCGAGGCTTCCTCGGGGTGGGGGGTGAAGACGGCGCGGGTGATCGCCTGTTCGATCTGCTCGCGGGTGAAGGGCTTGGGAATCACCGGGCCCAGATGCTCCAGCCCCTGCTTGGCCAGCTCATTGGGGAAGGCGGTGACGAAGATCACCGGCAGGAAGCGCTGGCGGCGAAGCTCCCGCGCCACCTCGATCCCGTTGTCGCCCTCGGCCAGTCGGATGTCCATCAGCGCCAGCGTCGGCGCATGGCGGCCTGCCAGCGTCAGCGCCTCGTCCATGGTGGCGGCGTTGCCGCAGACGGTGTGGCCCATGCCGCGCACCGTTTCCGCCAGATCGAAGGCGATGATGGCGTCGTCCTCGACGATCAGGATGGTCGCCGTCAGCTTCGACCGTACCCGCTCGCGCGCGAAGTTCAACCGCTCCACCGCGTCTTCCGGCGCGATGCCCAGAACGGTGGCGGCGTCGGCGACCGGCAGGTCCTCCAGGTTGACCAGCAGGTAAAGCCGGCGGTCCATCTCGTCCAGGCTGTGCAGCGCCGCCTCGACCGGATGGGCGCCGGGCGCGCCGGCCCGGGCGCCGGAACTGTCCTGCAGCTGGTTCAGATAGCGGTAGAGCGAGCCGCGCGACGAGTCGACCGCCGCCGATCCACCCGGCCCGTCCAGATACCATTCCAATGTGCGCGTCACCAGGGCATCCCCCTGCGTCGACGTTCCCGTCAAGGCCCGCGCGTAGCGTCGCAGATAAGGCAGATGTTCCATCAGGTGGCGGGTGTTCTGATCCATGACTTTTTCCCCGTACCTCCAGCCAGTGCGGACCGCCGAAGGGGCGCTGGCTTGCCTGCCGCGTTTCCCGGACTGTGCCGAATGTTCCCGTCCGATCCCTTACAAAGTTAAGTTCATATGGCGCAGTTCGCGCCGTATCGGGAGTGATGACGAAAGGGTTATTCGGGATAGCTTGATCGGATTAAATCCGGTCCCCGGTCGGGCGACGTCATACTTCGTCCGCTTGGGCTCCGGGCCCTTCCGGGCGCTTCGTCGTCCCGCGGTCCGCTGCATGTGCGTGGTGACGGAACAATCGGCAAGGGGAGGGTGTTGGGATTGCCAATGGTGTGATTCCTCCCTGAACCGCCAGTCACTGCCGCCGCAGCGCCTGTCCCATCGAGGACGCGCCGGCGGCGTTTTTTTGCGCGGCACCAAAAAAAACCGCGCCCGTGGGCTTGCACAGGGATGAGTGCGATATTACTGACTGTCCCCGGCGTCACGCACCGGTGATGGAACGGCGTCGAAACCGTCCACGCCGCCTCGCCAGACCCGTTCCTGTCGAACCGTGTATGCCAGGGCCGCGCATGCCAGAGTCGCGAATGACCGAACCAGACTTCGACCCATCGGACTCTCATCCGCCCGATTCCGATCCTTCGGTGACCGACGATGTCGCGCCGGATGAATTGGCGGATTTTCACGCCTGGCGGCAGCGCGTGGTCGGCACCAACATTTCCGACAAGACCCTGCTGGCGACTGATTATCTCAATCACTTCAACGAGATCGTGATGTTGATCGAGATGATTCCGGACATGCCCGACATGCTGGAGGAATGCCTGATCTGGCAGCCCAAGAGCTACCCGGAGCATTTCCGCGACAGCGGTTTCTCGGACAAGGATCTCGCCATCGAGGCGTACGGCCACGTTCCGGCCAAGTTCAAACGGCCTTTCGAGGACACCATCGCCCAGGCGCATCAGGTGGTCCGCCACACGCTGGAGCGCGTGTCCGTCGACATCCAAGATGGGGCGAGCGACAAGCTGCGGCTGGACTGCCAGACCTCGGTGGCGATGATCCATCGAATCATTCAGGTCGCCAACGGCATCATCCACGGCACCGCGCACGTCATGGAGCAGCGCGAAATCGATCTGTACCTCAGCGCCGAGTAACCGACGCGGCGCTGAGGGAAAAAGCGCCTTATCTCTGCGCAGATGATTATTGCTTGTGCATCAAGCATTCCTTCCTTGCATGGCTCAAAGGCCGAGCGTCCAACTACAGTAAGCCTTCGAACGAAGAAGAGGCGGCGCTGCGGCGGATGCCTCCCATCGGGAGTGGAGACAGACCGTGAAGGGACCCGCCACCGCAGCGGCCGACGCATCGGCCGAGGCGCAGGGGGACGTGTCGGTCGATGTGGAGGCTGCGGCTGACCTTGCCGCCTCCCCGGAGATGCGCCTCTGGTTGCGTCTTTCGGCGTGCGCCGTTCTGATCGGCGCCCGGTTGCGCAGCCGTTTGCGCGCCGAGTTCAGCACCACCCAGCCGCGTTTCGACCTGTTGTGCCTGCTCGACCGCCAGCCGGAAGGGCTGACCATGGGCGAGCTGTCGAAGCGCATGATGGTCACCAACGGCAACGTCACCGGCATTGTAGAACGGCTGTCCGCGGACGGGCTGGTCACGCGCGCCGCGGCGTCGAACGACCGGCGCATGCAGTTCGTCCGGATCACCCCCGAAGGCAGCGCCCTGGCGCAGGCCATCATGGCGGCGCAACGCCGCTGGCTGACCGAGCTGACGGAGGGAATGCCCCACGGCGATGTGGTCCAGCTGATGGGGTTGTTGGGAAAGCTCAAGAACACGGTGCGTGGCGGAGGCGTCAGGGGATGATTCGGTCCGGTCATATCGACAATTTCACGCGCGACCGGCTGCCGCCGCCGGAGCAGATGCCCGATTTCTCCTACGACCGCCCCGAACTCACCTATCCTGACCGTCTGAACGCCGCGGCGGCCCTGCTGGACGTCTGGCGGGAGCGCGGCTGGGACGACCGCCCCTGTGTCATCGGAAACGGCGACGTGTGGAGCTATGGCCGCTTTCGCGACACGGTGGACCGCATCGCGCGCCTCCTGACCGAGCGGTTCGGCATCGTTCCCGGCAACCGGGTTCTGGTGCGCGGGACCAACACGCCGATGCTCGCCGCCTGCTGGCTGGCGGTGCTGAAGGCCGGCGCGGTGGTGGTGCCGACCATGCCGCTGCTGCGCGCGACGGAACTGGAAAGCATCCTCGAACGCGCCGCCGTCTCGCTGGCGCTGTGCGACGCGCGCTTCGCCAAGGATCTCAACGCAGCGACGGAATCGATGGACGGGAGCATGCCCGTCGTGACCTTCAACGGCGGCGACCTCGAAGGGCGGCTGGAGGAGACCGAAACCGGCTTCGCCGCGGTGGACACCGCCGCCGACGACGTGGCGCTGATCGCCTTCACCTCCGGCACCACGGGCAAGCCCAAGGCGACCGCCCATTTCCACCGCGACCTTCTGGCGGTGGCCGACCTGTCGCCGCAATCGCTGCTGAAGACCGGCGGCGATGACGTGTTCTGCGGCACCCCGTCGCTTGCCTTCGCC
This sequence comes from Azospirillum brasilense, assembly GCF_007827815.1. Taxonomy (GTDB): domain Bacteria; phylum Pseudomonadota; class Alphaproteobacteria; order Azospirillales; family Azospirillaceae; genus Azospirillum; species Azospirillum brasilense_C. The sequence continues at coordinate 278,234 of NZ_VITH01000001.1, read as the reverse complement.
TATGGGCAGGGGGGAATGCTGCTGTTCCCGCTGCGGGTGGGGGCGTCGGTCGTGTTGCTGGACCGGGCGACGCCGGAGCGGCTGCTGGAGGTGACCGCGAAGCACAAGGCGACGGTGATGTTCACCGTGCCGACCGTCTACCGCGCCATGACCGCGCGCATTGAGGAGGAGCCGTCCCTGGCCGAGGGGCTGCGCACGCTGCGCGCCTGCGTCTCGGCGGGGGAACCGCTGCCTGCGACCACGCTGGAAGGCTGGCAGGCGGTGACCGGGATGGAGATTCTCGACAGTTTTGGCACCACCGAGATGCTGAACGCCGTCCTGCATTCGCCGCCCGGCGCCGTCCGGCCCGGCGCCACCGGGACGGTGGTTCCGGGCTACGAGGCCCGCGTGGTCGACGACAGCCTGACCCCGCTGCCCCCCGGCCAGATCGGGCGGCTGGCCGTGCGCGGCCCGACCGGCTGCATCTACCTGGACGACCCGCGCCAGGAGAATTACGTGCAGGGCGGCTGGAACCTGACCGGCGACGCCTTCCGCATGGATGAGGACGGCTATTTCTGGTATCACGCGCGGACCGACGACCTGATCGTCTCCGCCGGCTACAAGATCTCCGGCCTGGAGGTCGAGGACGTCCTGCTCGGCCACGAGGCGGTGGAGGAGTGCGCGGTGATCGCGGCGCCCGACCCGCTGCGCGGCTCCATCCCCAAGGCCTTCATCGTCACCCGCGACGGCGTGCGGCCCAGCGACGATCTGGCGGAGCGGCTGCAATGCTACGTCAAGGACCGGATCGCTCCCTACAAGTACCCCCGCGCGGTGGAGTTCCTGGAGCAGTTGCCGCGGACGGAAACGGGCAAGATCCAGCGCTACAAGCTGCGGCAGAGGGAATGGGTCGAGAACGAGGATTGACCGGGGGAAGATTCACTGGGGACCGGGCGGCGCACCCGCCGCTGGTGCAGTTCCTGCTCTTCGCGCTGGTCGGCTGCGCCGCGGCGGTCGGCCATTACGGCGTGCTGATCGCCCTGTCGGAGCTGGCGGCGGCGCCGCCGGTCCTGGCCTCGGCGGTGGGTTTCCTCGTCGGCGGCGTCATCAGCTACCTGCTGAACTACGGCCATGTCTTCCGCAGCGAGCAGGATCATCTGCCCACCGCCACGAAGTTCGTGGCCGTCGCGGCGGTGGGGCTGTGCGTGAACAGCGCCATCATGTGGGCCCTGGCGCAGCGGCTGGGCCTGCATTACCTGCTGGCCCAGCTCACCGCCACGGGGCTGGTGATGCTGTGGAGCTTCGGTGCGAACCGCTACTGGACCTTCAAGGACGGATCGCCGGCCGCCTGAGCATGGAGCCGGGCGACGAAGGAATGGCGGTGCGGCGTCGGGCCGATGTTCTTCGCCAGGCGGTCGCCCCGCAACCCGGCGGCGGACAGCCGGGTCTGCAACTCCGCGGGCGTGTAGGTGGAGAAGCCGGCCTCGCGCCGGATGCGCCGGTAGTCGGACAGGGCCATGCGCCCCAACCCCATCAGCGCCGCCATCAGGAAGCCGTGCCGGCGCGCCATGCTGAGCTGGCTGGCGATGTCGCGCAGCATCGGCGTGTCGGGCTCCACCACGTCGGCGATCAGGATGCGCCCCCGCGCGCCGATCAGGTGGCGCCAGCGGTGAAGGACGCCTTCCAGTTCCTCGCGCGGGATGTATTGCAGCACGGAGACGGCCAGCACCAGATCGACGCTGCCCGTCGGCAGAGTGGCGAGATCGTCGTCGTCGAGAATCCGGATCCGCGGATGGCCGGACAGCCGCTCGCGCAGGCGTTGCCGCACCGCAGGCGCGGCGTCGTAGAGCCAGACGTTCCGGCAGCGCTTGGCCATGGCTTCCGCCGCCAGTGCGTCGCCGCAGCCGAAATCCAGAACGGTCCCCCCTTCCGGAAGATGGGTGTCGAGGTCGTTCTGCAGGCAGGCGAAATGCGCCTCCAGATTGCGCTGGTTCGCGTAGATGGCGTTGGGCCGGTTCCAGAAATCGACCCAGCCGCTGGAACCCTGGCCGCCCGGTGAACCGGACGACACCCTGTTGTTCTGCATGTCCCGCATCCCTTTTTGTGGGCCGTTTCTTGCCGAGGGGATTTTGTTGTTCGTCTCTTCGCCAGGAAGAGCCCCCTCGACCCGACCGTGTCGTAATGATGGTAGGGGCGAACAATCGCAGCGGTCAAGAATGACCGGCGGGACTATGCCGCCGGAGGGGGCGGGGAAGCGGGAGGTTGTGTCAGGGCGCCGGGAACCCGGCGAAGCGGGCGAGCCGGATGTTCCGCTCGGCGAGCAGGGCGGCGAAGGCCGGGCTCCTCAGATAGTCGTGCTCCACCCGGCGTTGCTCCACCAGCGGGTCGGCACGGCGCAGGGCTTCGTCGGGGATGCCGGGATGAACCATCACCAGCAGCCGCCCGGCGGGACGGTCGAGGAAGCGCGCCATCAGGTCCGGGAAAGGCTGGTGTCCGGAGAAGTCGTAGACCCCGGCGAAGCGGTCGTTGGCGGGAATGCCGCGCGTCCGCGCCAGCCGCGCCAGCCCGCCGCCCAGCCCGCCGATCAGCAGCGTCTTCGGAACCGCCACCCCGCGGCGCAGGACGGCACCGACCGGTTCCCCGCACAGGCGGACATAGGCGCCGGGCAGGGCGGCCAGGGCGTCGGCCACCACGTCGCGCACGGTGGGAAGCTGGTGGATGTGCTGGTGGCCGTCGATGTAGGCGGGCGGGCCGCCCCAGGCCGCGGCGAAGGCGTCGAGCTGGCGGGCCAGTTCCTCCCGGATTTCCTTGGAATCGAGGCCACCGCTGTAGGCCAGTTTCATCAGCCGCCCCAGCGGCGGCAGCTTCCCATCCGGCGCCAGCTTGGGCAGAGGACCCAGCGGCGGCTGGTCGGTCAGGGTGAAATGCAGCCCGACGTCCGCCTTGTCGGCCAACGCCTTCAACGGCGCGGCGCCCTCCGCCCAATAAGGACAGAGCGACATGACCGAGGTCGCCGTCAGGCGTCCGGCGGCGATGAGGTCGCGGATGGCCTCGTTGACGCCGGGCGCAAGGCCGTAGTCATCGGCGCAGAGCAGGACCGGATGCGCGGTACGCGGGGCTGGGGTGGTGTCGGTGTCGGCCATGGCGATGGTAAGGTGGGACGGACAGCGGCGCGAAGCCGGGGAGGGGATGATGGAGTGGGACAGCCTGTGGTTCAACGGTCATGCGGCCACCATGGCTCCGGGAGGCGTCTTGCGGGACGCCGTGATCGCCGTAAAGGACGGGCGGATCGCGTGGATCGGCGCCGCCAAGGACCGCCCCGCCGGTCGCGCCGCCGAGGAGCATGACCTGGGTGGCCGCTGGGTCACGCCGGGGCTGATCGACTGCCACACCCATCTGGTCTTCGGCGGCAACCGCGCCCGCGAGTTCGAGATGCGGCTGGAGGGCGCGACCTACGAAGAGATCGCGCGCGCCGGGGGCGGCATCGCCTCGACCGTCGCCGCGACCCGCGCTGCCGACGAGGAAAGTCTGATCGCCAGCGCCTCCGTTCGCCTGCGACCATTGCTGGCCGAGGGCGTGACGGTGGTGGAGGTGAAGTCCGGCTACGGCCTCGACCTCGCCACGGAGCGGCGGATGCTGCGTGCGGCGCGGGCGTTGGGTGAGCGATTCCCCGTCACGGTGCGGACGACCGGGCTGGCTGCCCACGCCCTGCCGCCGGAGTTCGCCGGGCGGGCGGACGATTACATCGCGCTGGTTTGCGAGGACATCCTGCCCATCCTGGCTGCGGAGGGGCTGCTCGATGCGGTCGACGCCTTCTGCGAGCGGATCGCCTTCTCGACGGAGCAGACGGCCCGCGTCTTCGACACCGCGCGGCGGCTCGGCCTGCCGGTGAAGCTGCACGCCGACCAGCTGTCGGACGGCGGCGGGGCCGCGCTGGCCGCCCGCTACAACGCGCTGTCCGCCGACCATGTGGAGCACACGGGCGAGGAGGGCGCTCGGGCGATGGCCACCGCGGGGACGGTGGCGGTGCTGCTGCCCGGCGCCTTCTACACGCTGCGCGAGACCAAACTGCCTCCCATCGACCTGTTCCGGCGCCACGGCGTTCCGATGGCGGTGTCCACCGACTGCAACCCCGGCACCTCGCCCGCCGTGTCGCTCCTGCTGATGCTGAACATGGCCTGCACCCTGTTCCGCCTGACCCCGCAGGAAGCGCTGGCCGGTGTCACCCGCAACGCCGCCCAGGCTCTGGGCATGGCCGCCACCCACGGAACGCTGGAGCCCGGCAAGGCCGCCGATCTGGCGGTGTGGGACGTCGGCGACCCGGCGGAGCTGTGCTACTGGCTGGGCGCCAACCCCTGCTCGGCGGTGGTGCGGGACGGGCGGCTGGTGAAATCGCTCCAGGGGTAAGATATCATCGGGGCAACGCGGACGGAGGTGAGGCGGCGATGGGGGAGATCACGCTCAGGATTGAGGAAGATGTGCTCGACCGCTTGAAGATGCGGGCCAGCATCGCCGGTCGGTCCGTCGAAGAGGAAATTGGCAGGATTGTCGAGGAAGCGACGGCCGCGCCGCCTCCCGACCGCAGCGCGCTGGTCGAGGAGTTTCGACAAATCCGCGCGTTGACGCCACCCGGTGCCCCCATCGATGTCGCGGCCGTGATTCGCGAGGGACGCGAGCGATGACTCTGGTGGTGGATGCCAGTGTCGCGGTGCTGTGGGGGGTCGAAGACCCGCTGGCGGAAACGGCGGAATCCCTTCTTTTGTCATCCCGGCCCTTGATTGCTCCGGACTTCATCTTGATCGAAGTTGCCAACGCCGTCTGGAAGATCGCGCGACGCGGCGGCATTCAGGCGGAGCAGGCCGAAGGCATCGTGGAGCGCATTCCCCGCGCTTTGACCGAACTGGTTCCGCCGACCGTCGTATGGTCACAGGCGCTTCGCATCGCCCGTCAACTGGATCATCCCGTGTATGACTGCGCTTATCTGGCGCTCGCCGAAGCGCGAGGCGCACCGCTCGTCACGCTGGACAAGCGTCTGCGCGCCCGCACCCGCTCCACCCCTTGGGAGGCGTTGACCGTCCTCCTCGGTGGCGGCACGGTGCACGTCTGAAAACAACAAACGCATCAAGCAAAATTCGAGAGGGACGAGTCACATGTCCGACACCAAGCCGCCGGCCAACCGCCGCGTCATCCGGGCACCGCACGGGACGGAGCTGTCCGCCAAGTCCTGGCTGACCGAAGCGCCGCTGCGCATGCTGATGAACAACCTCGACCCCGACGTCGCGGAGAACCCGGACGAGCTGGTGGTCTATGGCGGCATCGGGCGGGCGGCGCGGAACTGGGACTGCTTCGACGCCATCGTGGCGTCGCTGAAGACCCTGAACGAGGACGAGACGCTGCTGGTCCAGTCCGGCAAGCCGGTCGGCGTCTTCCGCACCCACGCCGACGCGCCGCGCGTGCTGATCGCCAACTCCAACCTCGTGCCGCACTGGGCGACCTGGGACCATTTTCGGGAGCTGGACGCCAAGGGCCTGATGATGTACGGCCAGATGACCGCCGGGTCCTGGATCTACATCGGCAGCCAGGGCATCGTGCAGGGCACTTACGAGACCTTCGTCGAGGTTGGGCGGCGGCATTACGGCGGCGACCTGAAGGGTCGCTGGATCCTGACCGGCGGTCTGGGCGGCATGGGCGGCGCGCAGCCGCTGGCCGCGACCATGGCCGGGGCGTCCATGCTGGCCGTGGAATGCTCCGCCCGCAGCATCGAGCGTCGGCTGGAGACCAAGTATCTCGACCGCTCCGCCACCAGCCTCGACGAGGCCATGGCGATCCTGTGGGAGGCCCAGGCCGCGGGCACGGCGGTGTCGGTCGGTCTGCTCGGCAACGCGGCGGAGGTGTTCCCGGAGCTGGTGCGCCGCGCCAAGACCGACCCGCGCTTCCGCCCCGACGCGGTCACCGACCAGACCAGCGCCCACGACCCGCTGAACGGCTACCTGCCCGCCGGCTGGACGATGGAGGAGGCCGAGACGAAGCGCCGCAGCGACCCGGCGGCGGTGGTCGCGGCGGCCAAGGCGTCGATGGCGGTCCATGTCCGCGCCATGCTGGACTTCCACGCCATGGGCGTGCCGACGCTGGACTACGGCAACAACATCCGGCAGGTCGCCAAGGACGAGGGGGTGGCCGACGCCTTCGCCTTCCCCGGCTTCGTGCCCGCCTACATCCGGCCGCTGTTCTGCCGCGGCATCGGCCCCTTCCGCTGGGCCGCCTTGTCCGGCGATCCGGAGGACATCTACCGCACCGACGCCAAGGTGAAGGAGCTGATCCCCGACAACCCGCACCTGCACAACTGGCTCGACATGGCGCGCGAGCGCATCCGCTTCCAGGGCCTGCCGGCGCGCATCTGCTGGGTGGGGTTGGGCGACCGGGCACGGCTCGGCCTCGCCTTCAACGAGATGGTGGCGAAGGGCGAGCTGAAGGCCCCCATCGTCATCGGGCGCGACCATCTGGACAGTGGCTCCGTTGCCAGCCCGAACCGCGAGACGGAGGGGATGATCGACGGCTCGGACGCGGTGTCCGACTGGCCCCTGCTGAACGCGCTGCTGAACTGCGCCTCGGGGGCGACCTGGGTATCGCTGCACCATGGCGGCGGCGTCGGCATGGGCTTCAGCCAGCATTCCGGCATGGTCATCGTCGCCGACGGGACGGACGCCGCGGCCAAGCGGCTGGAGCGGGTGCTGACCAACGATCCGGGCACCGGCGTGATGCGCCATGCCGACGCCGGCTACGACATCGCGAAGGACTGCGCGAAGGAGAAGGGGCTCACGCTTCCGATGATCGGCTGATGGATTTTGCGGGGGCGGCGCGCGGCGGCAGGGTCGCCAGCGCCACCCCCGGCAGAACCAGCAGGACGCCGAGCAGGTGGAACATCTGGAGCTGCTCCCCCAGGAGCGCCCAGGCCGCCACCGCCGCCCACAGCGGCATGACGTAGAGCGAGGTGCCGGCCCGCGCCGGCCCCATCAGGTTGATCGTCTTCTGATAGGTCAGGAAGGCCAGGACCGAGGCGAACAGCGCCACCCCGGCGATGCGGATGGCGGCGTCCAGGCTCAGCGGGACGGGGCGCAGGGCCAGCGTCTCCCACGCGTAGAAGGGGGCGAGCACGACGACACCGGCCAGCGCGTTCGCCGCGAACACCGTCACCACCGGCAGCGAACTGCGGGTCTGGCGCAGCAGCACCGTGTAGACCGCCCAGGTCGCCGACCCCACCAGGATCAGCAGGTCGCCGGCGTTGAAGGACAGATGGAGCAGCGCCTGCGCGTCGCCGCGGGTCAGGATCACCAGCACGCCGGCCATCGCGACGGCGATTCCCGCGGCCTGCCGCGGCGTCACCTTCTCGCGCAGCCACAGGGCGGCGATCATCAGGATGATGACCGGGCTGGTGGCGTAGATGAGGGCGGCGTTGGTGGCGCTGGTGCGCTCCAGCCCCATGTAGACGACGGCGCCGCACACGCCCTGGGCCAGCGCGCCCAGCAGAAGAAAGCGCTTCCACGAGGCGCGCAGGACGTGGCGGTGCTGGATCAGGCCGGGCAGGGCCAGCGGCAGGATCATCAGGAAGGCCAGCACCCAGCGCCAGAAGGCCAGCCCGACCGGCGGCACGATGGCCGCCGCGGCCCGCCCGATCACCACGTTGGAGGCGAAGAAGGCCGAGGAGAGCAGATAGAGGCTGTAGGCTATGAAGACGGCGTTGCGCGGCTGGCGGTCCATGGGGCGTCCGGAGCGTGTCGGTGGGCGTCTTACGGAGCCTGCGGCCCCAGCAGCATCACCAGCTTGTAGTCGGATCGTCCGGCGGGGCACAACGTCACTTGTTCGTAGACCAGCGTCCCGTCCTGGGGATGGGTGAAGCCGCGGGTGCCGCCCTCCCGCTCCAGCACGCCCTGGTCCTCCCACAGCCGGGCGAAGCGGGGCGAGGCCGCGCGCAGGCCATCGACCAGGGCGGTCACCTCCGCATCTCCGGCGCGGCGGGCGGTGTCGGCGCGGAACTCGGCGAGCAGCCGGCGGGCGCGGTCCTCCCAGTCCGCGATGAAAACCCGTGCGGTGGGATCGAGGAAGACGTAGCGCAGCAGGTTGCGCTCCGCCCCGCCCAGCCAGCCGGAGAAGAGATGCGCCGCGGGAGCGTTCCAGCCGCGGGCGTTCCAGACGCGGTCGAGCAGATAGGCCGGCGCCGTCATCGACTCCAGCGCCGCGAGCAGCGGAGCCGGCGGCTGGTCCGATCCGTCCGTCGCGTCGGCGTCGGGGTCGCGTTTGCGCGACAGCTCGAACAGATAGGCGCGCTCCGCCGCGGTCAGCCGCAGCGCCCCGGCGATGCGCGCCAGCGCCTGCGGTGAGACGGAGACCTCGCGCCCCTGTTCCAGCCAGGTGTACCAAGTCGGGCTGAGGCCGCAGAGCTGAGCGGCCTCCTCCCGCCGCAGGCCGGGCGTGCGGCGGCGGGCGGAACCGGTCTGCGGGATGCCGGCCTCGGCCGGGGTCAGCCGCTCCCGGTGGGCGCGCAGGAAGGCGCCCAGCCGGTGCCGCGTGTCGTCGTCGGAGCTCATGGTGGCAGCGCTTATACCAGGATAAGCGCTTGCCTTGTACCAGTTTGCCGGAAGCCTGATGCTGGGTCATCACAACGGACACGCCCCAACAAGCACAAACGGAATCGCCACCATGACCAACAGCCACCACGGCGTCGTCGCCGCGCAATACGGCCAGCGCGCCGACGCCTATGTGACCAGCGCCGTCCACGCCTCGGGCGCGGACCTGGACCAGATCGAGGATACGCTGCGCGGGAGGAACGCCGGCCGCGTGCTGGATCTCGGCTGCGGCGGCGGCCATGTCGCCTACCGCGCCGCCCCCCACGCCGCCGAGGTGGTGGCGGTGGACGTCACCGCCCCGATGCTGGAGGCGGTGGCCCGCACCGCGGCGGAGCGCGGCCTGACCAACATCACCACCACCCAGGCCCCCGCCGAGCGTCTGCCCTTCGCGGACGGCCATTTCGACGTGGTGCTGAGCCGCTTCAGCGCCCATCACTGGCTGAACGCCGAGGCCGGCCTGCGCGAGGCGCGGCGGGTGCTGGCCCCCGGCGGGCGGGCGGTCTTCGTGGACATCGTGTCGCCGGGGCATCCGCTGCTGGACACCCATCTCCAGGCCGTGGAACTGCTGCGCGACACCTCGCACGTCCGCAACTACAGCGCCGCGGAATGGATGGCCGCCCTGTCGCGCGCCGGCTTCGCGGTGACCGGCCTGACACCGCGCCGCCTGCGCATGGAGTTCGCCGTCTGGACCGCCCGCACCTCCACCCCCGACCTGCGCGCCCAGGCCATCCGCGCCCTCCAGGACCTCGCCTCCGACGAGGTGCGCTGTCACTTCGACATCCTGGAGGACGGCAGCTTTCTCCTGGACAGCCTGACCATCGAAGCGGAGGCTTGCTGACCACAAGAAAAAGGATGGGGGAGGCCGGTGATGGATGACGTTCGTGTGCGAAAGGCTGGTCTTGCCGACGCGGGCGTGGTCACCGGCCTCGTCGCGGCGCTGCTGTCGGAACTGTCTGCCGGGCAGAACGACACGCCGCGCGCCGTCATGCTGGCCGTCGCCGAATCCCTGTTGGACGCCGCCGGCGAGTCCTACACGGTGTTCCTGGCCGAGGACGCGGCGGGGCGCCCGCTCGGCGTCGCGACCCTGTCGGAAGGGGCCTGTATCTCCGCCCTGGGCCGGTTCGGGACGATCCGGGAATTGTACGTGACACCGGAGTCGCGCTCCGCCGGGGTGGGGCGGGTGCTGATCCGGGCCGTTCTTGACCATGGCCGCCGCCATCGCTGGTCGCGGGTCGAGGTGGGGGCGCCGTCCGCCGCGGAATGGCCGGATTCTCTGCGATTCTACCAGCGCGAGGGCTTCACGGAGATCGGGCCGCGATTGAAATTCCGCTTGGCCTGACGCCTGCCGTGGAGCTTGCGTGATGCCGCTTGGTTGCGTGTTGACAGACGATTCGGCCACGCGCCAAATGAACCCGCATCACCGGCCGCCGAAAAGAACGGGCGGCCATTCGACCGAACACGGGAGGTTGTTAGGAATGAAGCGCATCCTGCTGGGTGCCGGGCTTGGCGTTGCCGCCACCTTGGCGCTCGCTGCGCCGGCCCAGGCCGCCAAGACCCTCGTCTATTGCTCCGAGGGCAGCCCCGAAAACTTCAACCCGATGGTCAACACGACCGGAACGAGCTTCGACGTCTCGCTGCCCGTGTACAACAACCTCGTGCAGTTCGAGTACGGCGGCACCAAGGTGGTCCCCGGCCTCGCCGAGAAGTGGGAGGTGTCGGAGGACGGGCTGACCTACACGTTCCACCTGCGCAAGGGCGTGAAGTGGCACAGCAACAACGACTTCAAGCCGACGCGCGACGCCAACGCGGACGACGTTCTGTGGTCGTTCAACCGTCAGTGGAAGAAGGATCACCCCTTCCACAAGGTGTCCGGCGGCGCCTATGACTACTTCAACGACATGGCGATGCCCGACCTGCTGAAGTCGATCGAGAAGGTCGACGACTACACGGTCAAGTTCACGCTGAACAAGGTTGAGGCGCCCTTCATCGCCAATCTGGCGATGCCCTTCGCGCCCATCCAGTCCGCCGAGTACGCCGAGACCCTGCAGAAGAAGAACCAGATCGACAAGATCGATCAGGCGCCGATCGGCACGGGTCCCTTCCAGTTCGTCGCCTATCAGAAGGACGCGGTCATCCGCTACAAGGCGTTCGAGCCGTACTGGGGCGGCAAGGCGCAACTCGACAACCTCGTCTTCGCCATCACGCCGGACGCCGCCGTCCGCTACGCCAAGCTGAAGGCCGGCGAGTGCCACATCGTGCCGTACCCGAACCCGGCCGATCTGGAGGCGATGAAGAAGGACAGCGCCATCACCCTGATGGAGCAGGAAGGCCTGAACGTCGGCTATCTCGCCTTCAACGTCACCAAGAAGCCCTTCGACGATGTGCGCGTCCGCCGCGCGCTGAACATGGCCATCGACAAGAAGGCCGTGGTCGACGCGGTGTACCAGGGCGCCGGCGTCCCGGCGAAGAACCCGATCCCGCCGACCATGTGGTCGTACAACAAGGAGATTGAGGACTACCCGTACGATCCGGAACGCGCGAAGAAGCTGCTGGCCGAGGCCGGCTTCCCGGACGGCTTCGAGACCGACCTGTGGGCCATGCCGGTGCAGCGCCCCTACAACCCCAACGCCAAGCGCATGGCCGAGATGATGCAGGCAGACCTCGCCAAGGTCGGCATCAAGGCCAAGGTCGTGCAGTACGAGTGGGGCGAGTACCGCAAGCGCCTCCAGGCCGGCGAGCACCAGATGGGCATGCTGGGCTGGACCGGCGACAACGGCGACCCCGACAACTTCCTGCACGTGCTGCTCGGCTGCGAGGCCGCGCGTCCGGGCGGGTCGAACATCGCCAAGTGGTGCTACAAGGAGTTCGACGACCTCGTCGTTCAGGCCAAGCGCACCACCGACATCGCCGCCCGCACCAAGCTGTACGAGCAGGCGCAGGTCATCTTCAAGGAAGAGGCCCCGTGGCTGACCGTCGCGCACTCGGTCGTGCACATGGCGCTGAGCAAGAATGTGGTCGATTACAAGATGGACCCGTTCGGCATCCATCGCTTCTACGGCGTCGATTTGAAACAATAAACTCAGCGTAGCAAGCGGCTTTACAAAGCGGTGGCCGGGGCATTAAACCCCCGGCTTCCCTTTGCGGATGCAGAGGTAAAAAAAGGGGGCCGCGGCCCCCTTGCTTTCGTTTCGAGCCCCCGGTGACGATCCGATGCTACGCTTCATCCTGACTCGGGTGAGCCTGGTGATTCCGACCTTTCTCGGCGTCACCTTCCTGACCTTCCTGTTGATCCGCCTTGTCCCCGGCGACCCCATCGAGGTGCGCGTCGGTGAGCGCGGAATCCCCCCCGAACGGCTTCTCGAACTGCGGCACGAGCTGGGGCTGGACCGCCCGCTGTGGCACCAGTTCCTCGACTACATCGGCGGCGTCCTCCAGGGTGACCTCGGCGTGTCGCTGGTGACGCGCAATTCGGTGTTCAGCGAATTCGTGACGCTGTTCCCGGCTACGCTGGAACTGGCGGCGCTGGCCATGCTGTTCGCCACCGTGGTCGGCCTGCCCGCGGGAATCATCGCGGCGGTGCGGCGCGGCTCGATCTTCGACCATGGCGTGATGGGCATCAGCCTGACCGGCTATTCCATGCCGATTTTCTGGTGGGGCCTGCTGCTGATCCTGTTCTTCTCGGTGGGGCTGGGCTGGACGCCGGTGTCCGGGCGGCTCGACCTGCTCTATTACGTGGAGCCGGTGACCGGCTTCATGCTGATCGACACGCTGATGGCCGGCGAATACGGCGCCTTCTGGTCGGCGCTGCACCATCTGATCCTGCCGATGATCGTTCTCGGCACCGTTCCGCTGGCCGTCGTGGCACGCATGACGCGCTCCGCCATGCTGGAGGTGCTGGGCGAGGACTACATCCGCACCGCGAAGGCCAAAGGGCTGGCGGGCAAGCGGGTGATCGGCATGCACGCCCTGCGCAACGCGCTGATCCCCGTGGTCACCGTGATCGGCCTCCAGGTGGGCACGCTGCTGGGCGGCGCGATCCTGACCGAAACCATCTTCTCCTGGCCCGGCGTAGGCAAGTGGCTGATCGAGAGCATCAACCGTCGCGACTATCCGGCGCTCCAGGGCGGGGTGCTGCTGATCGCGACGACGGTGATGACCGTGAACCTGCTGGTGGACGTTCTGTACGGCGTCCTGAACCCCCGCATCCGCCATTCGCGGTGAGGTGAGCCATGACGACTCCTACGACGACGGGCGTTCCGGAGACTCTTCCGGCCGCTTCTCCGCCGGTTTCCCAGCCGCCGCACCCGCTGGTCGAGTTCTGGTACCATTTCCGGCAGAACAAGGGGGCCATGGCCGGCCTCGCCGTGATCCTGCTGATCGCCGTGGTGGCGCTGTTCGCCGAGTTGGTGGCGCCGCACGACCCCAACATCCAGTACCGCGACGCCATCCTGGTGCCGCCGGTCTGGCAGGAGGGCGGGCGCTGGGCCTTCCTTCTCGGCACCGACGACATCGGGCGCGACATGCTGTCGCGGCTGATCTTCGGGGCGCGGCTGTCGATGATGATCGGCCTGATCGTCGTCACGCTGTCGCTGGCGGTCGGGTTGGCGCTGGGCATGATCGCCGGATTCTTCGGCGGCGTCACCGACGCGCTGGTCATGCGCCTCATGGACATTCTGCTGTCGCTGCCCAGCCTGCTGCTGGCCGTGGTGGTGGCGGCGATCCTCGGGCCGGGGCTGGTCAACGCCATGCTGGCCGTGTCCATCGTGGTCATCCCGCACTACGCCCGCCTGACCCGCGCCGCTGTGATGGCGGAGACGAACAAGGACTACGTCGTCGCCTCCCGCGTGGCGGGGGCCGGGCCGCTGCGGCTGATGCTGGTGGTGATCCTGCCGAATTGCGTGGCGCCGCTGATCGTCCAGGCGACGCTCGGCTTCTCCACGGCGATCCTCGACGCCGCGGCGCTGGGCTTCCTCGGCCTTGGCGCGCAGCCGCCGACTCCGGAGTGGGGCACCATGCTGGCTTCCTCCCTCCAGTTCCTCCAGCGCGCCCCCTGGGTCGTCACCTGGCCCGGCGTGGCCATCCTGGTGACGGTGCTGGCCTTCAACCTGCTGGGCGACGGGCTGCGCGACGCGCTCGACCCCAAGCTGAAACGCTGATGCCTGCCATGCCTCTTCTCGACATCAAGAACCTGTCCGTCGAGTTCACCACGCGCGCCGGGACCTTCCGCGCCGTGGACGGGATCGACCTCACCGTCGACGAGGGCGAGGTGGTGGGCATCGTCGGCGAGTCCGGGTCCGGCAAGTCCGTGACCTCGCTCGCCGTGATGGGCCTGCTCGGCTCCAACGGCACGGTGGTCGCCGACCGCATGCACTTCGGCGGCAAGGACCTGCTGGCGATGAGCCCGTCGCAGCGCCGGAAGATCACCGGCAAGGACGTGGCCATGGTCTTCCAGGAGCCGATGACCAGCCTGAACCCCTGCTTCACCGTCGGTTTCCAGATCATGGAGACGCTGAAGGTGCATGAGGGGCTGTCCGGCAAGGCGCTGCGCAACCGCGCCATCGAACTGCTGGAGCAGGTCGGCATCCCGGCCCCGGAAAGCCGCCTGTCGGCCTTTCCGCACCAGCTCTCCGGCGGCATGAACCAGCGCGTGATGATCGCCATCGCCATCGCCTGCAACCCGCGCCTGCTGGTCGCGGACGAGCCGACGACGGCGCTGGACGTGACCATCCAGAAGCAGATCCTCGACCTGCTGGTCCGCCTCCAGAAGGAGCGGGGCATGGCGCTGATCCTGATCACCCACGACATGGGCGTGGTGGCGGAGACGGCGCAGCGGGTGGTCGTCATGTACGCCGGGCAAGTCGCCGAGACGCGCCCGGTGGACGCTCTGTTCAAGGCGCCGCGCCACCCCTACACCGGCGCATTGCTCGACGCGCTGCCGGAGCGGGCGCTGGGCAAGCGCCGGCTGCCGACGATTCCCGGCGTGGTGCCGGGCATCGGCGACCGGCCGCAGGGCTGCCTGTTCAACCCGCGCTGCCGCTTCGCCAACGACCGCTGCCGCATCGAGCGGCCGGCCCTGTTCGACGTGGATGCCGGCAAGGCGCGCTGCTTCTATCCGCTCGCCGACGCTCCGGTCGGCGCCGGGGAGGTTCTGTGATGACTGACATCCTCACCGACGTCATGCCGGCCACCGGCCCGGTGGTTCTGGAAGCCATCCACCTGCGCAAGCACTACGCGGTGAAGCGTGGCGCCTTCAAGCCGGCGGCCACCGTCAAGGCGCTGGACGGCGTGTCCTTCCAGCTCGAAGCCGGGAAGACGCTGGCGGTGGTCGGCGAGTCCGGCTGCGGCAAGTCGACGCTGGCGCGCTCCGTCACGATGATCGAGCCGCCGTCCTCGGGACAGCTCCTCTACGACGGGCGCGACGTGGTCGGGCGCACCGCCTCGGAGATGAAGGAGCTGCGGCGCACCGTCCAGATGGTCTTCCAGAACCCCTACGGATCGCTGAACCCGCGCAAAACCGTGGGCTCGATCCTGTCGGAGCCGCTGGTCATCAACACCCCGATGGGCAAGCAGGAGCGGCGGGAGCGGGCTGTCGCCATGATGGCGAAGGTCGGGCTGCGCCCCGATCAGGTGGACCGCTACCCGCACATGTTCTCCGGTGGCCAGCGCCAGCGCATCGCCATCGCGCGCGCGCTGATGCTGAATCCGCGGGTGGTCGTGGCGGACGAGCCGGTGTCGGCGCTCGACGTGTCGATCCAGGCGCAGGTGCTCAACCTGATGATGGATCTGCAGGAGGAGCTGAACCTCGCCTACCTGTTCATCTCCCACGACCTCAGCGTGGTCCGGCACATCGCCGACGCGGTCATGGTGATGTATCTGGGCCGGCCGGTGGAGCACGGGCCGAAGGACGTGGTCTACTCCCGCCCGCGCCACCCCTACACGCGCATCCTGATGGCCGCCACGCCGCGGGTGAACCCGGCGCTGCGGGCGGAGCGGGTGATCCCCAAGGGCGAACTGCCCTCGCCGCTGAACCCGCCGCCGGGCTGCCCGTTCCACAAGCGCTGTCCCCACGCCACGGAGCGCTGCGCGACCGAGGTGCCGGCGCTGCGCCCCGTGGAC
Organism: Azospirillum brasilense; assembly: GCF_007827815.1. Taxonomy (GTDB): domain Bacteria; phylum Pseudomonadota; class Alphaproteobacteria; order Azospirillales; family Azospirillaceae; genus Azospirillum; species Azospirillum brasilense_C. Next base: position 262,518 of record NZ_VITH01000001.1, on the reverse strand, counting down.
GAACGGCTGGTCGCCTGCCACTTCGCGGAAGAGATGGCCTGAGGTCCGCTGAGGCCCAGGGGGCCGCGGCGTCGCCCGTCAGGCGCCGCGGCCGGTCTTGTCCTGCAGGGCGTCGATGCGCTTGGAGGCTTCGGCCTTCGTCAGGTCCCCGTCGAAGCCTTCGCCGGCCTCCTCGCTGAGCGTCTTCAAGTAGGAGGCTTGCGCGCCGGTCATCGGCTCGTCGCCCGTGGTCCAGTCGTCGGGGTCCTTCTCTCGGTTCGAGTGATCGGCATCCCCAACGGGCGCGGTCTTCGGGTTGCTCTCCGGAGTCGGCGCGCCTTCACGATGGGACTGCGGGCGACGCTCATGGTCGTTGCTGCGCTTCTCGTTCATGAAATGTTCCTTTTTGCTGGAAACGGTTGTCGAACAGCCCGCCCAGGGGATTGGTTCCCGAAGATGGGTGGGGTTGACCAGTGCCGGCGACCGGTGCCGGTGGTTGAAGCGTCGTTGAAGCCTCATCCAGAAGGCGTTACCCTTCCGCGGGCTGGGGTTTTCCCGGCCGGTCATGAGGGGCCCAGCGCGAGGGGACGGAACGAAATGCCGCTGATGGTGTGGAACGAGAAGCTGAGCGTCGGAATCGCGCAGTTTGACGAGGAGCACAAGCAACTGGTCGCCCTGGTCAACGAGCTGTTCGACGCCGTCCAGGCGGGGCGCAGCAAGGAGGCGCTGGGCGGCATCCTCGACAGCCTCGTCGCCTACACCAAGTCGCACTTCACCCACGAGGAGGAGCATTTCGCCCGCCTCGGCTATCCGGACCGCGACGCCCACAAGGCGGAGCACGACGCGCTGTCCAATCAGGTTCTGGAGGTGCAGCGCAAGTATCACGCCGGCGCCACCGCCACGCTGAGCATGGAGGTGATGAACTTCCTGAAGAACTGGCTGATCAAGCACATCCAGGGTACCGACAAGAAGTACGGCCCCTTCCTGAAGGAAAATGGCGTGGGGTAAAGGGCCATTTCTCGAAGGACGGCCATGGCCGTGCGCGTCCTCCCAGGATCGGGGCGGTCGATCCGCTAAACCTCTGACTCCCGACGCGATCGTCGTCGCCGGTCAACGGCACGGGATGTCGCGGAGCGCTGCCTTGTTCTGTCCGACAGCGGGGTTTTATCAACCCGCATCGCGCGTTGCCCCGGCCCGGCCGTCGCCGGGCGTCGGGAACTCTTGGCCGGGGCCGGGGTTCATGACGTGACGGATGACTCCTGAAAGGCTCCGTCGTCGCGCAATTCCGGCGAAGGTGCGCCGATGAACCGATGGCCGACACGGAGCCGTCCCGCCACCCGCGCCCGGACCGACAGCGCCGGGACCGCCAGCGCACGCCGTCCCGAATTGCCCTCCGCTCTCCTGATCCCGCCATCGCCGCCCGGCTTTCCGCGGCGCCGCCGTTACGCGCCATTGCCGCCTGACCATGACGATCCGGAGACACACGCAACCGTCACAGGGTCAAAACCATGGAAGAACAGTGGCTCCTCAAGGCGAAATTTGTCGCCTTCAATTTGACGATTTCGGCGTTCGTCTTCGTTCTCTATGCGCAGGGGTGGCTGGACCGGGTGCTGACCGGGCACATCGCCGTGGCGACCGCGATCATCGGGATCGTCTTCGTCGTCGGCTTGGTGATGTCGGCCTACCGGGTGTGGAAGATCGGCGGCGAGCTGGACAAGGCCAAGCTCGGCGGCGGGCGGCTGATGAAGGTCGAGAGCGAACGCGCCCTGGAAATCCGCCTGTTCTCCCGCATCTCGCACCTTCAGCACATCGCCAACGCGCTGGGCATGCTCGGCCTGATCGGCACGGCCTGGGGCTTCAGCCTGTTCGCCGCGAACATCACGCCCGACATGGTGGGCAACGCCGCCTCGGCCGGCGCCATGGTGACCACGCTGGCCAGCGGTCTGGGCGTGGCGATCTACGCCACGATGCTGGGCGGCGCCCTGTGCCTGTGGACGACCTGCAACCTGCAGCTCCTGCGCGGGGCGACGGCGTCGCTGTGCGCGCTGATCATGGACGAGGCCCACGCCCGCTCGCGCATCGCTCCGCAAGCCGGGTCGCGGTCCGGGACACCGGACTTCGCCGCGCCGCAGGCGGCCCCCTACGGCGCGCTCGGCGGTGAGGCCACATCATGAACGATTTCCTGGGCGAGGACCAAACCGGTGTGCTCGTCGCGCGGGACTTGCTGACGCTGCTGCTCTGCGGCTTCGTGGCCTGCGCGGTTCTGGCGGTCCCATTCATCAATGAGGCCAAGAAGACCGAGGCCAACCAGCAGAACGAGTCCTCCTCGTCCGCAGCCGCGGGCATGGAGCCGCCGGGAAACGTCATCATCGAGGCACGCTGGGACGACAAGCTGCGCAGCGACGTTGATCTGTGGGTGCAGGCGCCGGGCGACGTGCCGGTCGGCTATTCGAACAAGTCGGGGCTGATCTTCAACCTGCTGCGCGACGATCTGGGGGCCTACGCCGATCCCACGGAGATCAATTTCGAGACCTCCTACTCCCGCGGCATTCCTCCGGGGGAATACACCGTCAACGTGCACATGTTCCGCAATCTGGAGAACGTCTTTCCCATCTGGGTCCGGGTGGTCGCCCGCGTCAAGGCGGAGCATGAATCGGGGGCCGCCACCATCGCCGCCACGCGCGTCCGGCTGGACCACGAGGGGCAGGAGATCACCGCCTTCCGCTTCACCCTGACGGAGCGGGGCGAACTGGTGCCGGGGTCCCTGAACGCCGTGTTCAAGCCGCTGCGCTCGGCCAAGAATTGACCCGCCGGACCGGGAGTGCGCCATGGAAAGCCTGACCGTCATCTTCGGCTTCGTCGCCGTCGTCACCCTGCTGCTCGTGCTGTCGGCTTTGCGCTGGACGCGCAGCCCGATGGCCCGCGTGGTGATCCTGCTGCTGTTCGCCCTGCTGCTGCCGGCCGCCTACGCGGCGCCGGCGACGCTGCTGGGCCGGGCGAAGCCGGTCACGCTGGAATGGATGGGGGCCAATGTGCGCGAGGCCAAGGTGCTGAGCGCCACGCTGGTGGAGAACGAAGCGATCTACCTCACCCTGCTCTGGGAGCAGGCGCCCAACCTCTACCGCCTGCCCTGGGACCGCCGCATGGCGGAGCAGTTGCAGGAGGCCCAGCGCGAGGCCCAGCGCAACGGCACCAACCCGATGATGCGCCTGCCCTTCGAGCGGTCCTGGGACGACCGGGAACCGCGCTTCTACGCGCAGCCGCAGCCGAAGATGCCGGACAAGCCCTATGAGAACGCGCCCGGCAACGGCGGACCGGGCGGCAATCCGGGAATCGAGTTCCAGCATCCCGGCCAGCCGACCTGACAACCGGTGGTCGGTTGGCGGGGCCTTCCGGCGGCTTTCCGTCACAGCCTCCGTGAAGGCCCCTTGAAGGCGGGGTGCGGCCTCGTCTACGGTTCCGCGAATCACCCCGCTTGAGCAAAGAGAGTCCCATGCCGTCCTTCGACATCGTGTCCAAGACCGACATCCACGAAATCGACAACGCGCTGAACGGCATGCGCCGCGAGATCGAGACCCGTTTCGACTTCAAGGGCTCGCGCTGCACCGTGGAGCGCACCGAGAACGACATCACCCTGCTGGCCGACGATGGCCCCAAGCTGGAGCAGATGCAGGAACTGCTGCGGGTCTACGTCACCCGGCGGAAGCTGGACGCCGGTGCCCTGGACTATTCCAAGCCGCCGGAGCGGGCGGCGGGCGACGCGCTGCGCCAGGTCGTCACCGTCAAGCAGGGCATCGCCCAGGACCTCGGCAAGACCATCGTCAAGGCGATCAAGGACGCCAAGATGAAGGTCCAGGTCTCCATCCAGGGCGACGAGTTGCGCGTCACCGGCAAGAAGCGCGACGACCTCCAGGACGCCATCGCGCTGGTGCGCGGGCTGAAGATCGAGCAGCCCCTGCAGTACCTGAACTTCCGCGACTGAAACTTCCGCGACTGACCGGCGGCAAGGGCTCCACGGGGCCGTTCTTGCCGGGCGGCGGGTCATTCTTGCCGGGTGGGGCGGAAATTTTTGCCGGGTGCGCGGGTGGCGAGAGGGCCCCGCCACCCGGCCTTCCGCATCGTCCGACGATGGCCCGTCCCTTGCTTGCCCTGATCCGGTAGCCGAACGCCGCAGGGTCCACGCGCCATGTCGATACCGGCCAACGCCGACGCTTCCCAGTTGATGCGCATCCGGGCTGAAGAGCTTCTGGAGCGCAAAGGCACGGGTGCGCCCCGGCAGGCGGGGGAACTCGCCGGCCAGTTCGCCGCGATGCTGGAGCAGCTGAACGGCGTCGGCGGCGAGGATGGCGCGGCGGGCCCGATGGCGTCCTCCACGGCGGGTCCGGTGACGGGAAGCTCGGCGATCGCCCATCGGCTCGGCGTCGGCGCCGTCAGCGTCTTCGCGCAGAGCGATGCCGGCACGGCGTCCGCCGGTCAGGCCGAAGGACAGACACCCGACATGCCGGCGCCCAACGCGGAGGAGGCGATGCAGGTGGTGCAGAGCGCGCTCCAGGCCGAAAACGCCCCGAACTTCCGCTGGCTGACCACGCTGCTGACGCAGAGCGCTCCCGACACGATGAAGGCGGGGTCGGCCCGCTGATGGGGGGGCGAGAGTCAGCGAACCTCCAGCCGGCGCTCCAGTGTGACCACCGTCTTACCGTCACGGGCCAGGGTCACGATGCCCTGGTAGGGTCCCTTCGGCCATCCCGCCGCCGGGCGCTTCAGCCCCTGGTAGGAGAACCAGACGGCCTTGTCGCCGGTGATGCCCTTGCTGTTGTCGAACAGGGGCCGTCCGTCGCCGTCGAGGATGCGGATCCTCTGGGTGTCGCCGTCGCGGACGCCCATGATGTCGGACCACAGAACCAGCATGGGGGAATCCCGGGTCAGCGTCTCGCCGGCGAATTCGCCGTGGCGGGCCGGCTCGGCCTCCGGGACGCGTCTGGTGGCGAAGCCGGCGCCGAGGCCGGCGGTCGGGCGGTAGGCCAAGGCCTTGGCCGTGGCGGCGTTCCACAACGGCGCCATGGCCTGGCCGCAGGCGGTGAAGGGCTGCTGTCCGACGAAGGGGTCGACGACCGCGCCGTTGTGGCGCACGCCGAAATGCAGGTGGGGGAATTCGGTCAGTCCCGACAGCCCGACCTGGCCCAGCCGTTGCCCGGCCTCCACCCGCTGGCCGGGGGTGACCGCGACGCTGCCGCGCTTCATGTGCAGGTAGGCGGTCTGCCAGCCGTCGCCATGATCGATGATGACGGCGTTGCCGCCCCCGACCTTCATCACCGTGTCGCGGCCGATGACATTGACGTTCACGTCCTCCATGCCGTCGCGCACCCGCAGGACGGTGCCGGCGGCGGCGGCGAGCACGGCGACGCCCTTGTCCATGGCCGTGTAGTCGGGCAGACGGAAGTCGGTTCCGTCGTGGGCGTCGTAGCTCAGCCGCCCGCAGGCGTGGTCGCGCCAGCCGGGGCCGGCGTCCTCGTCGACGTAGTTCTGGACGAAACAGGTCTCCCCGACCTGGCAGGCGAGCGGCAGCGCGAAAGCCGGCGCCTCCGCCGCGGCGGGGCCGGCGACGGACAGGGCACCCGCGAGGAGGCTTGCGGAGACAGCGGTGGCGAGCGCGGTGCGGATCATGCGGGCTTCCCAGGGAGGAGGGCGGGCGGAGAGGGCAGGGTGAGGGAAGCCCCGTTCCGACGCAACCGCAAGGAAGCCATACGCCGCCCAGCCATTGTCCCCTGGTAAAAGCCCGTCAGCCGGCGATCAGAACCGCGAGCACCTCCGAAGCGAGGACCGCCGGCTTGATCGGCTTGCGGACCATCCGGGCGACGCCCAGCTTGGTCAGGGCCTGCATGGTCAGCTCCGGCGGCACCCGCTCGTCGATTCCGGACAGGACGATGATCCGCAGGTCCGGACGAAGGCTTCTGGCCGCCTGGATGACCTCGAACCCGTCATGCTCCGGCATGATGAGGTCGGTGACCAGCAGGTCGAACTCATGGAAGGTCAACGATTCGATGGCCGCCCGCGCGTCGGTGCAGCCGGTCACGCTGTTGCCTTCCTTTTCCAGGATTTTGCTGACGATGCTGAGGGATACCGGGTCGTCATCGACGACAAGGATGTCTGCCATCGGAGCCTGCCCTCTCTTGGACGATTGTTCGGGTTTGCGATTTTCCGATCTGAATAAGGCGGGGGTGGTTTACGTCCCGTTTATGAGCGGGGACGGCCATGCATCCCCGTCAGGGCACCCCGCACCCGCGATCGCACGGCGTTGACTTGGCGTTCCGTGCGCGTAAACTGGGGGCGCCTTCACGAAGAAGGTGCCGGTCGCCCATCACGGGGATCGGTCGATTGGGTCATATCGCTTTCAAGAGGATGTGACATGAGCACCGCATTGGCACTGACCACCCCGTTTCCCGGTGAGTCGCTGTCCCGCTACATCGAGCAGGTCCACCGCTTCCCCGTCCTGGGCGCGGAGGAGGAGTATGTGTTGGCCACCGCGTGGCGCCAGCATGGCGACATGGAGGCGGCCCGCAAGCTGGTGACCAGCCATCTGCGTCTGGTCGTCAAGATCGCCACCGGCTTCCGCGGCTACGGCCTGCCGATGACCGATCTGGTCGGCGAGGGCAACATCGGTCTGATGACGGCCGTCCGCAAGTTCGAGCCGGACCGCGGCTTCCGCCTGTCCACCTACGCGATGTGGTGGATCAAGGCGTCGATCCAGGATTACATCCTGCGCTCCTGGAGCCTCGTGAAGCTGGGCACGACCGGCGCCCAGAAGAAGCTCTTCTTCGGCCTGTCCCGCTTGAAGCGCAAGCTGGGCGAGTTCGGCAACGGTGACCTGAAGCCGGAGAGCGTGTCCCGCATCGCCCAGGAACTCGACGTTCCGGAAAGCGACGTGGTGGCGGTGAACCGACGCTTCGTCCAGCCGGTCGCCTCGCTGAACGCACCGCTCTCCGCCGGGGAGGGAACCGCGGAGATGCAGGACTTCCTGCCCGACGAGCGCCCGAACGCCGAGGACAGCCTGCTTGAGCGCGACGAGGCGATGCACCGCAGCGCCCTGCTGCGCGACGCGATGGAGGTGTTGAAGGACCGCGAGCGCGACATCCTGACCGCCCGCCGCCTCAGCCCTTCGCCGAAGACTCTGGAGGATCTGGCCGCCGTCTACGACGTCAGCCGCGAACGCATCCGCCAGATCGAGGAGCGCGCCTTCCAGAAGCTGTCCCAGCGGGTGCGGGAACTCGCCGCAGCGGCTTGAGGGGGACTTGAAGGGAGGCGCGTTGCCTCGCGCTCTGCCCTGGTGTATATCGAAAGGCGTATCTCCTGGAGGGTTGGCGCCAGCCCTTGGTGCCATTCCTCCGGGTGAGGCGGCGCGCCGTTCTCCTGCCTGAAGTTGTGGTACGGGGAGCCCTGGATGCAGCAGATGTTGTGATTTCGCCGCAATTTGTTGGAAATCGGTCCACAAGCCGTCATAATGACAACTCGGTTTCTGTGCACCCCTGGGTATCGGGCCACGTCTCGATGTTCGCGGGCGCCTTGGTGAGCGGGTACGGTTTTGTCCAACGTGTCTCCGGCAGAGCATCAGGGGCCTGACGGCCCGTCCGCACCGGCAATGCCGACCACGTCGGCGTTCCTGGCGTCGCTGGCCGAAAGCCTTATGAATCAAGCTTCCTTCGCGCTGGTTTACGCCGACGCCGACGGGCGCTGCCTGTTCGCCAACCCAAGCTTCGCGGCCGTCTTGCGGACGGCGCCCGCTGCCTTGACCGGGCGGACCCTGGCCGAATTCGACCATCCGCTGGCGCGCGCCGTCGTCCAGGCGCTGGACCGCTCCGGCCAGACCGGGGAGGCCGCTCCGGTGGATTGCGAGGTCGAGCGCGCGGACGGCGGTCGCGGCGTGCTGACCGGCTGTGTCCTTCCCCACCGCACCGGCGACGGGGGCCATGGCTTTCTCGGGCTGTTCCAGGATGTGACGGACCCGGCCCGCATCGCCGATTTCGTCCTGCGCCGCGACCCCTTCGTGACCACGCTGCTCGACGCGGCGGTGGACGGGGTGGTGGTGGCCGACCGCCACGGCATCATCCGCACCGTCAACCGGTCCTGCCGCACGCTGTTCGGCTATGACGAGGAGGAGCTGATCGGGCGGAACGTCTCCGTCCTGATGCCGCCGCCCTTCTCCCGCGACCACGACAAGTACATCGGCAGCTATCTGGAGACGGAGCGCGCCAAGATCATCGGCATCGGGCGCGACGCGCTGGGACGGCGCAAGGACGGCGCGGTGTTCCCGATCCATCTCAGCGTCGGGCAGGCCCAGTTGGCGCGCGAGGTCGTGTTCGTCGGCATCATCCGCGATATCTCCGAACGGCTGGCGGCGGAGCAGAAAGCGACCTATCTCGCCCGGCACGACCCGCTCACCGGCGTTCTGACCCGCACCGCCTTTCTGGAGGAATGCGAGGCCGTGCTGTCCGCGCCGTTCCCCGGCCAGGAAGGGGGCCTGTTCGCGCTCTACGCGCTCGACGTCGACCAGTTCAGCGACATCAACGAGGCGTTCGGCTTCCACGTCGGCGACGCGGCGCTGAAGGCGATGGTCAGCCGGGTGACCGAGGTGCTGCCGCAGCAGACCTACGTCTGCCGCATCGCCGCCGACGAGTTCGCCGCCCTGTCCCGCGTTGAGAGCGCCGAGCAGGCGGAGACCCTGGCCGATCTGCTGCACGACCGGCTGACCGCCTCCATCTACGCCGACCGCCATTGGGTGCGGCTGCGGCTGTCGATCGGCGCCGCGGTCCAGGACGCCGACATCCGCACGCTGGAGGAGCTGAACGCCAAGGCCAAGCTGGCGCTCCAGGCGGCCCAGCACAACGGCGGCAACGCCGTCTGCTTCTACACGCCGGAGATGGCCGCGGCGGCGACCCGGCGCATGTTCCTGACCATGCATCTCGCCCACGCCATCGAGCGGAACGAGCTGCACATGGCCTACCAGCCGATCGTCGAGGCCCGCTCCGGCCGGATCGTCGGGGCGGAGGCGCTGCTGCGCTGGAACCAGCACACGCTGGGGCCGGTCTCCCCGGGCGAGTTCATCCCGGTCGCCGAGGAAAGCGGCCTGATCGTCCCCATCACCGACTGGGTGCTGACCGCCGTGGTCGCGCAGATGGCCGTTTGGGAGAAGGCCGGCACCCTGCCCAAGCAGATCTTCATCAACGTTTCCGGGCCGCAGTTCCTGCGTGGCAACCTCAGCGCCCGTCTGGAGGAACTGCTGGGCCGCCATCCGGAGTTGCGCGGCTGCCTGGGGCTGGAGATCACCGAGCAGGCGGCCGTGCGCGACCTGAAGGCCGCCGTGCAGACCCTGACGGAACTGGAGGCCATCGATGTCCAGGTGGCCATCGACGATTTCGGTTCGGGCTATTCGTCGCTCAGCTACGTGCAGCAGCTTCCGGTGTCGAAGCTGAAAATCGACCGCGCCTTCATGGAAGACATCCCCGACAACCTGAAAAACGGGGCGCTGGTCCGCGCCGCGGTCGGCATGGCGCACGGCCTCGGCCTCGTCACCGTCGCCGAAGGGGTCGAGACCGAGGAGCAGCGCGACTTCCTGGTGTCGGTGGGCTGCGACCTGCTCCAGGGCTACCTGTTCGGCCGCCCCGTCGCCCCCGACGCCTTCGCGGCGATGATCCGCGCCCAACAGCCCGCGATGGCCTGACCAGCCGGCGGAAGAGGCTGGATGGGGATCACCCCTCCAGCCGTTCCGGTTCTTTTCCGGCCAAGGTGGGCGCCTCGATCGCGCGGGCGGGCAGGCGCTCGCGGCGGGTTTCCCGGCGCTGCCAGCGGCGGAAGGAGCGTTTCGACCACCAGGATAGGATCGTCTGCCAGAGCCGTTCAGGCCCCTGGAACAGCGGCACGCGGGGCTTGTCCATCGCCGACGGCTCCAGTGCCAAGCCGACCGAGGTGATCTGCCCGTCCTGCATGTCGCGGACGATCAGCTCGACACCGCCCATCCGCATCCGGTCGCCCAACTCGCAGGCGCCGCCGAACTCGTTGCGCAGCAGGTCGCGCAGCGAGCGCTGGGCGTTGGCCAGCGACAGGGGCAGGCCGTACATCTCGGCGATCTGCTCCACCGTCGCGTCGGGATTCAGCGCCAGATCGCCGTAGAAGGCGCGGTCGTCCTGGTCCAGCGGCCGGCTTTCGGCGAACAGCTTGTCGATCAGCGGCAGTTGGCTGGGCGGGGTGAACAGATAGACCATGTCCCCGGCCTGGAGCGTCCGCGCCTTGTGCAGCGGCACCACGCGGCCGTCGCGGATCACCAGGGACGGGCGGGCGAAACGCGGCGTGCGCTGACCGCGGGCGGCGGGGCTCTTGGGGTGAACGGTGTAGGCGACCATCTCCTGGTCGGCCCCGCCGGGCAGCTCCAGCTCGAACCGCTCGACCGGGCCGCGCCGCGGCGGCACAATCAGCTTCAGCCAGCGCGCCATCGGGCCGATGGTCCAGCCCTGAACGGCCAGCGACACGATCACCACCAGGAAGGCGGTGTTGAAGATCACCTGACCACCCGGCAGCTCGCCCAGGATCGGCACCAGCGCCAGCAGCATCGAGACGGCGCCGCGCAGCCCGACCCAGGCCATGAAGGTCTTCTCGTTGGCCGAGAAGCGGAAAGGCAGCAGGCACAGCCACACCGCCAGCGGCCGCGCCAGCAGGATCAGCAGGACAGCCAGCGCCAGGGCGGGCAGGGCGATCGCCCCGAAATCGTGCGGGGTGGCGAACAGGCCCAGCATGACGAACATGACGATCTGGCTGAGCCAGGTCAGGCCCGAGTGGAACTGGCGCAGGCCCAGCGCCCCGCGCAGCTTCACGTTGCCGGCGACGAGGCCGGCGGCGTAGACGGCGAGGAAGCCGCTGCCCCCCAGCTCGTTCGTGCCGGCGAACAGGAACAGGGCGAAGGCCAAGGTGACCACCGGGTTCAGGCCGGGGTCGAGGCGGGCCTTGTTGATGAAGGCGGCCAGCCCGGCCCCGCCCAGCACGCCGAGGACCGCTCCGCCGGCGATCTGCTTGACCAGGAAGCCGGCCAGTTCCAGCGGCGTCCCCCAGCCGTGCAGCGCCGCCTCCACCAGCATCGCGGTCAGCAGGATGGCCGTCGGGTCGTTGCTGCCGGACTCGATCTCCAGCGTCGAGCGCACGCGGTCGCGGATGGTGATGCCGCCGACCCGCAGCAGGAAGAACACCGCCGCCGCGTCCGTGGAGCTGACCGCCGCGCCGACCAGGAAGGATTCGATCCAGGGCAGGCCCAGCAGAACATGCGCGGCGACGCCGATGACCCCGGAGGTGATGGCGACCCCGAAGGTGGCGAGGCTGAGCGCCGGCCAGGCGGCGGCGCGGTAGCTCGACAGCTTGGTGTCCAGGCCGCTTTCGAAAAGGATCACGGCGAGCGCGATGGAGCCGATCAGAAAGGCGCTGTCCGCGTCGTTGAAGCTGATGCCCCCGACGCCGTCGACGCCGGCGAACAGCCCGACGCCCAGGAAGATCAGCAGCAGCGGCGTGCCGATCCGCAGCGCCAGATAGCTGGTCAGGATGCTGACGATCAGCAGCGACGATCCGATCAGGATGATGGTGCTCGCCGTCTCCATAGTCCTCGCGCCGGAATGGGGATGATGCCGCCTTTGCGGTCATCCGATTTTGGCAATTCTTGGGCACGAGTGCAACGCAGCGGCCAAAATTTCCCAATGTTCCTAAAATAATACAGAAATGTCTCCCGCAATGCAGCATTGCGGCGGGCTACAATCCTTCCGGGTTAATGCAACGGGCGAGGGGGCATTTCATGTTTCGTACACGGCGTATTCCGACACCACCCCTCGCAGCCCTGATCCTTGTTCTGTCCTCTTCCGCCGCGGCGATGGCGGGGGCCTTGCCGGATCTGGACCGCACGGCGGCGGGCGGCGGCACGACGCCGATCCGGTTCGACAAGAAGGCCATCGACCTTGGCGGTTGGGGCGCCCTGGAGGTCGGCCAGACGGAGAGCGCGTCGCGCCGGATGGTGGTGACCACGCCGGTGCGCGACCAATGGTTCTCCGACCCGGTCTTCATGAACGACGGCGCCTTCGGTGGGCCGGACGCGCGGGCGACCTATTATTCGCCGCGGCTGCATGGGTTCAACATCGGTCTCGGCTACACACCCGTGCGGACGGAGCTGGGTGCGGCCGATCCGCTCGCCCGCCATGTGGTGGAGGGCGTCGTGCGGCACGACGGCCGGCTGGGCAAGGCCCGGTTGCGGATCACTGCGGGGGCGGGCAAGGCCGCCGTCGCCAAGGACCGCGGCACGCCGCGCCGGTCCTGGGTGGTCGGTGGTCAGGTGACGCTGCCCGGCGTCACGGTCGGTGCCGGCTATCGCGAGCAACTGCCCGACGACGGCGTGGCGCGGCGGACGCTCAACGCCGGTCTCTATTTGGAGCAGGGCACGCCGCTGCGCGGCTGGACGGTGATGGGGCGGCTGGCCCACAGCCAGATCGGCAACGAGGCTCCGCAGGAGGCCTGGTCCACAGGCCTGCGCTTCCGCATGTCGCCGAAGGTGAGCGTCACCGCCGATTTGGGCACCATGACCTACGGCGGTGACCCGTCGGACAGCACGATGCTGCGCGTCGGGACCCGCGTTCTGTTCTGATTCTTGGCCCGAATGGGCTCGACATGCCTCTTTCGCCCTTATCCAAGGGTGGTTTCCCGACGGAATCGCGGTGTCGTGGAAGCAAATGGCCTTCTCGCCTGTTTATAGGGGCGAGATGCACCACAAGGAGGGTTTGGACATGTCTCGTTTGCGCCTGATCGGGACCGCCATTGCGCTGTTGACGCTCGCGGCCTGTTCGACCGGCGGCGTGGTGGGTGGCACGGCTGGCGCCGCGGGCGGTTACGCCGTGGACGGCAAGCGTGGCGCGATCATCGGTGGCCTGGGCGGCGCCGCCCTGGGCACGGCCCTGGATCGCTGACCGGACGCAACGGACAGGGTCCGTTGCCGATGACGACAAGCGCGTCGCACCGATCCGGTGCGGCGCGCTTTCGCTTTGTCAGGCCCGCCATTCCTTCCGCAGGATGGCGTACTGCATGGTGTTCTCGTAGAGCGGGACCCCGTCACCGTCCGTCGTGAAGGAGATGAACTCCACGAACAGCCCCTCCTTCCTCATGCCGAGCCGTTCGCACAGGCGCTGCGACGCGATGTTGGTGTCCTCGACATAGGCGTAGAGACGACGCGCCTGCCTCGCGGCGAACAGCTGATCGAAGAAGGCCCGCGCGGCCTCGGCGGCGTATCCCGCTCCCGCGAACTCCGCGTTGAAGTTCCAGCCGACCGAATGGGTGTCCGGCGGTTCGGGCATTTGGAACAGGTCGCCGATCACCCGGCCGGTGCTGCGCAGGCACACGGCGACGTGTTCATCACTGCGGCTGCGCGCGTCCACCTCCGCGGCCGCCGCGTCGAGGTCATCCAGTTTGAGAGAGAGGAAACAATTCGCCCGGGGATGGCGCAGGTAGGCAAGCAGGTCCGCCGCGTCCCCGTCCCGGAAGGGTCTCAGGATCAGGCGCTCGGTGGTGATGGGGTCCATTCATCGCCTCTGCGGAAGGGGCCGGGCGGGGAAGCCGGCAAATCATGGGCCGGTCAATTTTGCCGACCGGCACATTGGGGCCATCAGGAATCCCACTTACGCGGTTGATTGCCAAGCATATTTATGGTTGCACAAAACTTGCTTGTCGGATCTCCAACCCATCGGTCACGAGAAACCGTCATGCAGATCGGCAGCTATTTAACCGAGGTCTCCCGCGTCGTCGCCAAGTTCGCGGTGAAGACCGAGAAGACCGAGAAGACCGAACCGGAGAAGGAGAGCGGCGGCGTCAGCGCCGCCGACGCCTTCCTCAAGGAGGCGCGGAAATCACCGGCCCAGCGCATCCGCGACCAGTTGCTGGCCCGGATGAAGCTGGACGAGCAGTCCCTCGCGGAGATGCCGCCGGAAAAGCGGGCGGCCATCGAGAAGCAGATCGCCGAGGAACTGAAGCGCCAACTGACCGGCGAGCAGGACCGGCGCGGCGCCGCGGTCGACCTGACCGCCTGATAGCTTGGCACCGCTCAGACCGGGGGCGCGTAGCCGAACACCCTCAACGCGTCCTGAAGGTCGGGGAGGACGCGCTCGACCGCCGCCTCGCCTTCGCGGATGCAGTCGTCCGCCCGGTCGAACTCCGACAGGCCGATGTGCCCGAGGCGCGGCGTGATGTGCACGTCCGGCGGCTCGCCCGCCAGACGGGACCGCGCGATGCGGTCGGTGACGATGCCCAGCGAGGAGACCATGACGCCGAACAGGCTCGGCCCCTCGTAGTCGCGCCGGAAGATGCGGCGGCTCAGCGCGCCGATGGGCACGCGGAAGCCGGCGCGGGATTTGGACTCGCCATCCGGCCCTTGCTCCTCGTCGATCAGCTTCAGGAGATCGAACCCCGCCGCGGTCGGCACGGCGGCGCCGGGGCGCCGCGATTTGCCGATGATGTCGGCGGCCAGATTGACGGCGATCACCATCTGGGCGCCCAGGGCCCGGCAGGCCGACACCGGAACCGGGTTGACCAGGGCGCCGTCGACCATCCAGCGCCCCTCGAAGCGCACCGGTGGAAAGACCCCAGGCAGGGAGAAGGAGGCGCGCAACGCGTCCACCAGCGGGCCGTTGCGCATCCACACCTCGTGCCCGGTGACCAGATCGGTGGCGATGGCGGCGAAGGGGTTGGGAAGCTCCTCGATCCGGACGTCGCCCAGATGGTGACGCATCTCGGCGACCAGCCGGTCACCGCCGATCAGCCCGCCGCCCTGGCGCAGCCGCAGGTCCAGATAGCCGACGATCTTCATCCGGGTCAGGCTGCGCGTCCACTCCTCCAGCGCGTCGAGCTTGCCGGCGAGGTGGAGACCGCCGACCAGCGCCCCCACCGAACTGCCGCAGACGATGTCCGCCTCGATCCCGTAGCGCGCCAGCGCCCGCAGGACGCCGATGTGCGCCCAGCCGCGGGCCACCCCGGCGCCCAGCGCCAGACCGATGCGCGGTCGGTGATGGTGCTGGCCGTAGCGATTGCCGGGACCCTGTCCGTTTCCGCCGTCCGCCGCCATGGCGCCTCCTTTGCACGGGGTGGAGCGCGTTCCGGTCGGTATCGTGCCATCCGCCCGGTTAAGGAAGCTTGATCGGTTCCGCCCCGCCGGACAAGGCCCGCCGGATAAGGTCTGGTGAAGTAAGGCCCGGTGGACAAGCACCGGCGCCATCGGCTAAGCCATCGCGATTGCGCTACAGGAAGACGTGCACGTGAGCAAGAAGAGCGGAGAACGGCTGCGCCTCGACGCGGCGACGGAACGGCTGGTCGGCCGCATGCTGCGGGAATGGGTGCGCCCCTACACCGGCAAGCTGATGGTGTCCTTCCTGCTGATGGCCGTGGTGGCGGCGGCGACCGGCGCCTATCCGCTGCTGATCGACCAGGCCTATTCGATGTTCTCCGAGCAGGACCGCGGCATGCTGCTGGTCATCCCGCTGCTGATCATCGTGGTCACGGCGGTCAAGGCGCTGTCCATGTATTCCCAGACGGTGGTGACCACCGACATCGTGCAGCGGATCATCACCGACGTGCGCCTGTCGATGTTCGACCATCTGCTGCGGTCCGACACCGCGCAGCTTCACGCGGCCCCCACCGGGACGCTGACCTCCCGCTTCATCAGCGACGTCGACCTGATCCGCAACGCCCTGTCGCGGACCCTGACCGGGCTGGTGCGCGACATCCTGACGGTGATTGCGCTGGTCGGGTCGATGTTCTATCTCGACTGGGTGCTGTCGCTGATCGTCTTCCTGATCTACCCGATCGCCGCCATTCCCATCGTGAACATCGGCAAGCGGCTGCGGCGCGTGTCGCGCGACACCCAGGCGCAGATGGGCGACATGACCGCCCTGCTGACGGAAAGCCTGGCCGGCGCCCGCATGGTGAAGACCTACTCGCTGGAGGAGTACGAGCGCGCCCGCGCCGCCCGCGCCTTCGAGGACAACTTCGCCCTGACCATGAAGGCGACCCGCGCCCGCTCGCGCATCGACCCGATGATGGAGGTTCTGGGCGGCGCCGCGGTGGCCGGGGTGATCGCCTTCGCCGGCTACCGCATGGCGGTGGGCGAAGGCTCGGTCGGCGCCTTCTCCGGCTTCGTCGGCGCGCTCCTGATGGCGGCGCAGCCGGTGCGGGCCATCGGCACGCTGAACGCCGTGCTCCAGGAAGGTCTGGCCGCCGCCCAACGCATCTTCGAGCTGGTGGACGAGAAGCCGACCATCACCGAGCAGCCCGGCGCCAAGCCCCTGGCGGTGGAACGCGCCGCCGTGTCCCTGCGCGACGTCCGCTTCGCCTACGAGGAGGGAACGGAGACGCTGAAGGGCATCGACCTGGAGGTTCCGGCGGGGGCCACGGTGGCCCTGGTCGGGCGCAGCGGCGCCGGCAAGTCCACGGTGTTCAACCTGATCCCGCGCCTCTACGACGCGACCGGCGGGCAGGTGCTGATCGACGGGCAGGACGTGCGGGCGGTGACGCTGAAAAGCCTGCGCGGCGTGATCTCGCTGGTCAGCCAGGACACCGTCCTGTTCAACGACACGGTGCGGGCCAACATCGCCTTCGGCCGGCTGGACGCCCCCTTCGACGACATCGTGGCCGCCGCGAAGGCCGCCGCCGCGCACGACTTCGTCGCCCGGCTGCCGGAGGGCTACGACACGGTGATCGGCGACCGCGGCGTGAAGCTGTCGGGCGGCGAGCGGCAGCGCCTCGCGCTCGCCCGCGCCTTCCTGAAGGACGCGCCGATCCTTCTGCTCGACGAGGCGACGAGCGCGCTGGACAGCGAGTCCGAGCGGCTGGTGCAGGGCGCGCTGGAGCGGCTGACCCAGGGGCGCACGACGCTGGTCATCGCGCACCGTCTGGCCACCGTGCGCAACGCCGACCGGATCGTCGTGATGGAGGGCGGGCGCATTCTGGAGCAGGGCACCCACGACGCCCTGATCGCGCAGAACGGCACCTACGCCCGCCTGTGCAAGCTCCAGTTCGGCGAGGACGGTGAGGCCGCCCTGCTGGCGCCCTGACCCCGTGAACTGAACGGGCGGGTCGGAATGTGGCCGGCCCGCGGTCATTCCGCCGCGGGCAGCATCTCCACCACGGCGTTGCGCAGCTCCTGGGCGGCGATGGGCTTGTGCAGCAGGGTGTGGCCGCCCGCGCGGGCTTCCGCCAGCCGCTCCGGCGCGGTGTCGCCGGTGATGATCGTCGCCGGCACCGGCGCCCGCAGCCGGTCGCAGACCGCCCGGATGGCGTCCAACCCGGTCTTGCCATCGCGCAGGCGGTAGTCGGCCAGGATGGCGCTCGGCCATTCGCCGCTCTCGACGTGCCGGACCGCGTCCTCAATGGAGCCGGCCGTCAGCACCCGATACCCCCAGCCCTCCAGCATCGCCTGCAGGCCTAGGCGGATCAGCGGTTCGTCGTCGATCACCAGGATCATGCCCCGCCCGTCGCCCGTCACCAGACGGGCTTCCGGCGGCGCGGCGCCGGTGGCTTGGCGGGTGACCAACGGCACGTCGATGCAGAAGGCGGAACCTCGTCCCGGCCGCGAGCGCAGATGGATCGTGTGGCCGAGCAGGCGGGCGAGGCGGCGCACCACCGCCAGGCCGAGCCCCAGCCCCTTGCTGCGGTCCCGCTCCTGGTTGGCGACCTGGAAGAACTCCTCGAAAATCTCCTCGTGCTTGTCGGACCGGATGCCGATGCCTGAGTCCATCACCTCGATGCGCAGGCGGTCGCCCCGGCGTCGGCAACCGATCAGCAGGCCGCCCCGTTCGGTGTAGCGCAACGCGTTTTCCACGAGGTTGCGCAGGATTCGCATCAGCAGGGCCGGGTCGCTGCGGATCGTCAGGGCGCAGGGAACCGCGCGCAACCGCAGCCCCTTGGCCTGCGCCTGGGGGTGATACTCGGCGGCGAGCTGTTCGATCATCGGGCCGATCGCCAGATCCTGCAGTTGCGGCACGATCAGCCCGGCGTCCAGCTTGGACACGTCGAGCAGGCTGTCGAGCAGCATGCGCAGCCCGTCCATGGCCAGCCCCATGGAATCGAGAAGAGGGGCGGCGGGGTGCCCGCCCAGCCGTTCCTCCAGCGCCGACTGGAACAGCATCATCGCCTGGACCGGCTGCCGCAGGTCGTGGCTCGCGGCGGCGAGGAACTTGGACTTCGCGACGTTGGCGCGGTCGGCCTCGGCCTTCGAGGCGCGCAGGGCATCCTCGGCGCGGCGGCGCTCGGTGATGTTGCGGACGATCCCGGTGAAGAAGCGGCGTTCCCCGGCGGTCCATTCGGTGACCGCCAGTTCGATCGGGAAGATCGAACCGTCCTTGTGCCGCCCCTCCACCTCGCGCCCGATGCCGATAATCCTCCTCTCGCCCGTATTCTGGTAGGCCTGGAGATAGCCGTCATGGGCGGAGTGGTAGGGCTCCGGCATGAGGATGCGGATGTTCCGGCCGACCGCTTCGCCGGTCTCGTAGCCGAAGATGCGCTCCGCCGCCGGGTTGAAGCTCTGGATCGTGCCGGTCTCGTCGATCACCAGCATGGCGTCCACTGCGGTCTGCACGATGGCCCGGTGGCGTGCCTCGCTTTCCGCCAGCGCCGCCTCGCGTCGCCGGATGAGATCCGCCGCGCCGCGGATGGCGCGGCCCACCGCCTCGATCTCCGCCACGCCGCCGCCGGGCGGCGGCACGGTGCGTCCGGCGCCCAGGGCCTGGGCCGCTTCGGCCAGTTGGGAGACGGATCGCGTCAGGCGCCGCCCAAGCAGGATCGCCGCCGCGACCCCGATCAGCAGAAGGACCACGCCGCCGCCGGTGAAGAGCAGGAGGGCGTGGCGCGCCGGGGTCGCCACCAGGGCGGTGGGGACGCTCATCGCGACCACCCAGCCGAAGCTGCGGGATCGGTTGTAGGTCTGGATCGCCTCCACACCCTCCAGATTGACGGCGCTGTGGAAGCCGTCCGGTACCCGCTGCATCCCGGTCCACAAGGAGTCGGGAAGGCGCTTGCCGACGAACTGCTCGGTCTGGTGCGACCGGGCGATGACGACGCCGTCCTGGTCGATCACCCCGGCCCGCCAGCCCGCCGGGATGCGTTCCGGCGACACGATGGCCTGAATCCGGTCCTGGGGAATGTTGAGGCTCAGCAGGTAGCGGATCTGGCCGTCGCGGATCACCGGGGCGACGATCGCGAGAAGCGGCATCTGGCTTACGCCGCCGATGAACAGTCCGGTGACCTGCGGTCTTCCCGTGTCCATCACCCGCTGATCGGCATCGAGCACGGTGCGGTCCGGCAGCTCCTCGCCCCAGGGCACCCGGCTGTTGACCCATTGCCGGCCCTGCGGATCGCGCAGAACCACGTTGGTGCCCAGCCGGTCGCGCGTGCCGGCGGCCTGCCGGTAAAAAGCGGCCATATCGCCTGTTGTCAGGCTTTCCGTTGTGGACAGCACCTCGGCGGCGGCGATCAGGCGGCTCACCTCGCGCTCCACATCCTCCGCCAACAGGCGCGTCCGGTCGAGGACGAGCTGTTCCGTTTGCCGGGCCTGCGCGTCGACGTTGCGGATGAGGAGGAACACCGAGAAGAGGACCAGCGGCACGGCGACCGCCATGACGAGCAGGACGAGCCAGCCCCGGACCCGTTGCGGGCGCAGCCAAGCCGTCGGCCGCGGTGGCATCATCGGATTGGGGGTCATCGAATCGGCCGGCGTCCGAACACAACCCGGTGTCGGATCGCTTGCGGACAGCGACCGAGTCGGCGGGGGGCTTCGTCGCGGGTGGTTCCTCGCGGTCCGGACGGCACCGCAGCGCGCGCTCTCATCCCTCGAAGTCCATGAAACGGCTTGGTTTTATCGGGGCCATCGATCAAGGAGACGTGTCCGGTCCGAACGTACCGAGGCATTTCGCAGGCCACCCCTGGGTCACCGGTTGCTTGGCATCTCTAAACCGGATTGTATCATACCACACAATAATCGGTTGAGAATCCATCGACCCGCCCAGGGAAGGGGCCCCGGATGCCCCGCCGGCAATTGGCGCCGGGGCCGATCCGGTCTATGGTCCCGCCTCATGGAACCTTCCCTCGACGATGCGATCCGCCTGCACAAATCCGGCAACCACGCGGGGGCGGAGCCGCTTTACCGTGCCGTGCTGGAGCGCGAGCCGGCGAATCGCGGCGCGCTGCAGATGCTGGCGATGCTTCTGGTGCAGACCGGGCGTCCTGCCGAGGCCGTCGGCCATTTCCGAACCATCCTGCGGTTGGAGCCCGGCGGCGTCGCCGGCTACAGCAACCTCGCCGCCGCCCTGCGTCTGGCCGGGCAGGGAGCGGAGGCCATCGGCTGCCTGCATCGGGCGCTGGCCCTCGACCCGGCGCACGCGGCCTCCTGGTTCAACCTCGGCAACGGCTTGAAGCAGCAGGAGAAGGCGGCCGGCGCCGAGCGGAGCTACCGGCGGACCCTGAATCTTGAACCCGGCCATGCCGGGGCGGCGGGCAACCGGGCGGCGTTGCGTGAGCAGTGGGGCGCGCGCCTGGACGAGGCCGAGCGGCGGAGCGCCGCGGCGCGCCTCCCCTTGGCGGACGCTGAAACCCGGGTTGCGGCGGCGGAGTCCCTGGTGACGGTCGGCGATCCGGCGACGGCGGAAGCGATGGCGCGCACCGCCCTGGACCGCGATGACGGGAACCACCGGGCCAACCGGCTGCTGGGGCGCCTGCTGCTGGAGCGCAGCGGGGCGATGGGGGTGCAGGACGGCAAGCCCTTCGCCGTCGACCGGGCGCTGGTCGAGGAGGCCATCGGCGCCTTGCGCCGGGCCGTCGCCGCCCGCCCGGACGATGACGAGGCCGACTGGCTGCACGTCGCCGCGGTGGCGACGCTGGTGCAGGTGGGTCTGGCGTCCGACGCGGTCCTGCGCGACGGGGCGCGGGCCGCCTGGGTCCGCCTGCGGCGCCACCCCAAGGACACGGTGGCGGCGTCGGTCATCGGCTTCCACGCCTACCGCCGGGACCGGCTCGTCCTCGCCTCCTGGCTGGGCCGGCGCTTCCGCCGGCGCTTCACCGCGGCGGAGGTCGCCCGGGAGCATGAGCTGGGCCTATGGACCATGCTGCGCGCCGACGACGCCTTCTTCCGCGCCCTGCCGCCGGTCGAAACGGTGCTGGAGGGCATGGCCCCCCTGGATTGCCGGATCGCCCCGGTGCCGGGACCCACCGGGGAGCCGGCGGTCTTCTTCTGCTGCGACGACGTCTATTTCCGCCGGTTCGCCCCGGCGCTGCTGGAGTCGCTGGCGGAGCGGATGCCGGGCGCCACGGTCGCCGTCCATGTGGTGGCGCCCTCGCCGGAGACGGAGCAGGCCATGGCCCGTTGGAGCCGGGATGGCCGATTGAGCGTGGGCTTCTCGCTGGACCGGCCGGACATGGCCGGATGGACCGACATCAAGCGCGTCACCTATTACGCCTCTGCCCGCTTCCTCCGCGCCTTGCAGTGGCTGCGCCGCTTGGACCGCCCGCTGATGGTGATCGACACCGACGCGCGGATCGCCCAGGACCTGCGGAGCTTGCGGGAGGACATGGCCGACCATGACGTCGGGTTCCTCATCGACGGGCGCCGCCGTGGGCCGTCGCGGGAAATCACCGTCTGCTTCAACGTCTACAACAACACGCCGGGCGGCGACCGCTTCCTGTCGCTGCTCGGCGCCTACATCGGGCATTTCCTGGCGGGAGCGGAGGTCTATTGGATGCTGGACCAGATGGCCCATTACGCGGTGCTCGACTGGCTGAATCGCCACGAACCGATCCGGGTGCGCCGCTTCGACTTCCTGAACTTCCCCTACTGCCACTTCGTCGGCGCGAAGTGACGCGCCCGCCGGGTCACTCCCGGCCGAGGACCCGGTCGACCACCGTGTCGGCCCACTCGCGGGAGCGGAAGCTGGCCTTGGCCTCCACCGGGTCGTAAACGCGCTCCACCCAGTCCCAGAAGGCGATCGGGCGCTTCTCGTTGTAGGCGGCGTACAGCTCGAAGAAATAGTCGAGGATGCCGGTCTTCGCCTGCTTGAAGTGGCCGTACTTCCAATGGAGCTGCTTGGTCGCCCGCTCCAGCGGCACGCCCTCGTGGATGAAGAGGTAGAGCGCCGACATGAAACCGGCGCGGTCCGCCCCCGACTTGCAATGGAGAAGCGCCGGATACTGCATGGTCGCGAACAGGTCGCGGGCCTTCAGCAGCGTCTCCTTCTTCGGCATGTCGCGGGAGTTGACGGGAAAGTCCACCAGCGTCAGCCCGGCCGCCCGGCAGGCCTCGGCCTCCAGGATGTAGGAGGCGCAGTCGCGGCCGCCGCGCAGGTTCAGGATGGTCTTCACGCCGTGCCGCGCCGCTTCCCGGATGTGCGAGGGCGAGGGCTGGCTCGCCCGGTACATGTTGGGGGAGATGCGGTGGGTGTTCGAATAGACCAGCCGGAAGCAGGCGTGGTCGATGAACACGCTTTCGACATGCCCGAGCGCCCGTTGCAGCGGGGAGACCATGCGCCCGCGCGCCCGCTTGATCCCGTCGGCCAGGGCGGTGGTCGTGTAACGGCGCAACATCTTCCGGGTGGTGGCCACGCAGCAGTCTCCAAATCGACAAGGCCGCCAAGATAGGCACACTTTGCGTGGCGTCAAGGCCGCCGCACCGCTGGGCTGTGCGGCGCTTTGGTCATCCGGCCCGCAGGACGCGCCCGTAGATGTCGTACCGCGCGGCCAGCGACAGCACGATCTCCATGTAGAGATTGATCAGGCCGTTGGCGTAGAAGGCCGGGCAGCCGGTGTAGTGGCGCTCGCCCGCCTGCGCGGTCGGCTCGATCAGGTCGGCGTTCAGGACGATCATGCCGCCCGGCGCCTCCGCGTCATAGACGAAGGCGGTCTGGTGGCGGGGCAGGGGGTGGATGGCCTGGTGGTCGTCGGCCTCGATGTGGCCGGCCCCCATGAACTGGCAGAGCATGCCGAGGCTGCCCATAGCAAGCGGCAGCACCTGCTTCAGGCTGCGGCGCGACAGGTCGTCGTACTCGGCCGGGGTCAGGCCGGGCTTCAGCATCGGCGCCGACTCGCACAGGTTCCAGCAGACGTGGAGCGCGGTGTGGCTGCCCGTCTTGGTGATCGACAGCATGTCGTAGCCGGACGGCGCGTGCAGCACCGACGCCTCCAGCGTGTTGGCGAGGACGAAGCTGGCCGCGGCGAGCGGGGTGATGGCGCCCTCCGCCCGGCAGCGCTCCTCCTCCAGGGTCACCTTGATCGCCCAGTCCTTGATGATGGCGTCCAGCAGGTGGCACACGCTGTCGCGCAGGAAGCCGATCAGCGTCTCCGCCGAGGCGGCGTCCAGCCCGGCGGCGTCGGCGACGTCCAGCCCGTGCGGCGAGTCCGGCGGGTTGCACAATTGCAGATGGCCGTCGGCGTCCAGCGGCATGCGGTTGGTGATGTGGTCGCGCAGGTCGTTGTAGAGGAAAGCCAGCAGCGTGTTGATCGCGACCTTCTCGTAATCCTCCTTGCGGGTGTCCGCGTGGGCCGGGCACTGGCCGGCGAGGCGTTGAAGCTCCTCGGTGAAGAGGTAGTTCGGGTCCTCGGTGATGCGGTGCAGGATCGGCGCGAGGTTGATCCGGGTCATCCCGGCTTCCTCATGCGCGGCGAGATAGGTCAGGGCGAAGTCGTTGGAGCGGGCCATGATGGGGCGTCAATCTCGTGGGTGAGGACGGTCAGCGGTCGCGAAGCCGGTCGTAGACGCCGTAGTCCATGGCGATGCTGGCCACGATGTCGAGATACAGTTTGATGAAGCCGGGCGTGTAGAAGGCCGGGCAGCCGGTGTAGTGCCGCTCGTCGGGCTTGGCGAAGCGGGTGATCGGCTCCGGGTTCAGGCAGATCAGCCCGGCCTCGTCGAGGACGAAGGCCGTCTGGTCCTTGGGCAGCAGGTGGATGGCGAGGCCGTCGTGGGGTTCGATCCCCGACGCCTCCATGTAATGGACCAGCATGCCCAGGCTGGCCATCGACAGCGGCACCACCTGCTTCAGGCTGCGCCGCACGAGGTCGTCGTAAGCCGCCGCGTCCTTGTCCGGGAGCAGCAGGGGGGCGGCCTCGACCATCGCCCAGCAGATGTGGATGGCGGTGTGGCTGCCGGTCTTGGTGATCGACAGCATGTCGTAGCCGGCGCGCTGGTAGAGCGGCGAATCCTCCAGCGTCGTGCGCAGGATGAAGGTGGCGGCGGCGGCGGCGGAGATTTCGCCCGTGCCCTGCGCCCGGTAATGCTCCTCCTCCGACAGCAGGTCGGCCGCCCAGCCGGTGATGAGGCCGTCCAGCAGGTGACAGGTGGCGTCGCGCAGGACCGAGGCCATCACGTCGAGCGGCGCGGCCGCCATCGCGGCGCGGTCGGCCGGGTTGATGCCGTGCGGGGAGCGCGGCGGGATCGGCAGCATCACCTGTCCGCGCTCGTCCAGCGGCAGCTTGGACGCCACATGGTCGCGCAGCCGTTCGAACAGGTAGGCCAGCAGCGTGTTGACCGTCACCTTGTCCGCGTCGTCGGCGTTGGGGGCTGCGTGCATCGGGCACTGGCCGCCGCCGCGCCGCAACTCCTCGCTGAACAGGAAGGCCGGGTCCTTCTGGATGGTCTGGAGGATGTGGGCGATCGAGACGCGCTCCAACCCGGCGTCGGCGTGAGCCTTGATGAAGCTGCTGGCGAATTCGTTGGAACGGGACATCGTGGCCTTGCCGGAACGGAGTAATCCCGTTCAGCCTAGGGCGATTGGCGGGGCGGTTGCAACGGCAACCTCTGTGACCGGTTGACGCTTTCCCGTTGAAATTTGCGGTTTCAACCTTCCGGAACCAGCCAGTCGACCGTGCAGCCACCGCCGGTGGAGGGCAGGGCGGCGTGCAGCGCCGGCAGCAGGTCGCGCAGCGTGTCGTCCAGCGTCCAGGGCGGGTTGACGATCAGAAGGCCGGAGCCGTTCAGCCGGAGGTGGGTGTCCTCCGGGTGCCAGGTCAGCTCGACCCTCAGGATCTTGCGGATGCCGGTGTTCTCCACCGCCTCCTGGAAGCGCCAGACGGCGGCACGCTCCTTGATCGGGTACCACAGGGCGTAAATGCCGGTGGACCAGCGCTTGTGCGCGGCCTTCAGCCCCTCGGCCATGCGGGCGAACTCGTCCGGCTGCTCGAAGGGCGGGTCGATCAGCGCGAGGCCGCGCTTTTCCCGCGGCGGCAGATGGGCCTTCAGCGCCTGATAGGCATCCGTCTTGAAGACCGAGACCTGACGGTCCCCGGCGAACTCCGTCTTCAGGGTCTGCCAGTCGTCGGGGTGAAGCTCGTTGAGGAGGAGCCGGTCCTGCTCGCGCAGCAGCGCCCGGGCCAGCCGGGGTGATCCGGGATACCAGCGCAGCCGCCCGTCCGGGTTCAGAGCCGACACCGCGTCGAGATAGGGCCGCAGCGCCGGGTGCGGCGCCGGCCGGCCGAACAGCCGTCCGATTCCGCCCTGGAACTCCAGCGTCTTGCGCGCCGGTTCGGAGTCCAGGTCGTAGCGCCCGATGCCGGCGTGGGCGTCGAGCACGCAGAAGGGCGCCGGCTTGGCGCGCAGATGATCGATGATCAGCGCCAGGACGGCGTGCTTCATCACATCGGCGGGGTTGCCGGCGTGGAAAATGTGACGGTAGTTCATGGGGCAGGGATTTAGCCCATCGGGGCGTTCCGCGCCATCCCCTGCGAGCGGGTCATGACGATGCCGGGCGCGACGCCGGGATCAGTCCAGGGAGGCGACCTGCTGGGCGTTGCGGAAGGTGCGGCGGGTGCTCGGCGCGATGCTGGCCGGTTCGGAGTCGCCGCAACGGGCGGATTCCAGCAGCTTGGCGCTCTTCGGGTCCAGCTCGTTCAGGTGCTGCCAGATCTTGCAGACGTAGTTCTGGGCCTGACGGGTGGAGCCGCCGTTGTAGCGGGCGACGGCGGTCTTCCAGCTGCCCTGCTCGCCGTGCAGGCGAAGCAGCAGGCGGCCGGCGTAGTTGACGTTCTCGCGGGGGTCGACGATCCGCTCCACCGGCTGGAACTCGCCACGGTGGGTGCCCAGCGAGATCTGCATGCAGCCGACATAGACGTTCTGCCGAAGCTGGCCGCGCTTGTCGCGGAGGTGCCGGGCGGCGTCATTGGCGTTGCGGGCGTAGACCGGACGGCCTTCCACGCTCATCGCGAAGGGGGTCGGGGCGCCGTCCTGCCCGCTTTCCACCAGGGCGATGGCGACGAGAAGGCCGGAGGGGATGTTGAACTTGCGCTCGGCCTCCACGGCGTGGGAGACGCAGCTGCTGTCCTGGGCGGCGGCGGGCTTGGCGAGGAGGACCGGAGCGGCGGCTAAGCCCAGTGCAAGAGCGATCCAGCCGCCATACGTGCGTCGCACGCGCTGAGTTCGATCCTGCATATCCTCGGTCCCCTCGTTCGTTGCCGGGGTCATCCGGCTTCGTTTTGGCCCCCCGCGCGGGGCCGCCATTACCGGTCACCGAGTCGCTTACGGTGACCGCCTCCTACCCGAAAGTTCAGCGCCCACCATCGGGCGCCGAAGCCACACTTCCAAAAATTTTATACAGCGTCAATCTATTTGCGGCCCGGTAATACCACGCCTTTCGCTCGAACGATGTCACAAGGCCGTTGGAAAAGCCGACTCCCCGCCTCGGACTTAGCCATTAAGGCACTGATTCCGAAGCCGTTTGAAAAACCGAAAGTGGTGGATTGTGCAAAAGACGTACAATTTCCTCCAAACGGCCTAATGCGACGGTCTGACGCTCGATTCGTGGTTGGATGACCTCCTTCGGATGCCTCTTGCGCGCGTCTCGAAGCTGGTGCAGGAGTTCACGTCGTCTCTCGCAGTCCGGAGTCTCCCGGAGGGGGACGGCGCCGGCGCATCTCCCATAGCGAAGTGATCGTGGATCGCGATTCAACGGCTCAAGCCGAGCGGGAGGGGGCAGCCCCCCTCGTCCAACCCGGAGACGTTCCGGGCATGTTGTTCCAGACTGGCTATGACCGACTCTACGCCGCCGACGCGGTGGGGGCGGCGCGTGCCTTCCGCCTTGCCTGCGCCGCCGACCCGGCGTCGGGTGAGGCTTGGGGCGCCTTGGCCGACAGCACGCGGGACGCGGGCGAGGCCGCTGGATCTCTGGCCGCCTGCGGGCGGGCGGTGGCGCTCGACCCCGGCGTGTGGCCCTGGCGGATCGCGCTGGCCGAGGCGTTGCGGACCGCTGGCCGGTTCGAGGAGGCCGTGGCCACCGGGCGGGTGTTGACGGCGGAACGGCCGGATTCCGCAACGGCCCGGCTCGGCCTCGCCCGTGCCCTGGCGGCGTCGGGCAGGCGGGACGCCGCGCTGGAGGAGTACCGCGAGGCCGTGGCTCTGCGCCCCGGCGACCGCGAGGCGGCGTTGGAACTGGCCGCCCTGCTGGTCGAGGCCGGCGACGCGCTGGGCGCGGTCGAACTGCTGCAGCCCTTGTCCCGCCGGGACCCGGAGGACGCGGACCTGCACGCCGCCATCGGGCGGGCCTGGATCGCGCTGCAGGAGCCGGCGAAGGCATTGACCGCGCTGCGCCGTGCCGAACACCTCGACCCGGACGGCCGACTCGGCTGCGCGGCGTTGATTTCCGCACTGGAGGGCGGCGCGGGAGAGGACCTGTCGGCCGCCTATGTGCGCGCCCTGTTCGACCGTTACGCCGACCGCTTCGACCAGGATCTGGTGGGCAAGCTGGGCTACTCCGCGCCGGCCCTGCTGCGCGAGGCGGTGGACCGGCTGGGGCCGGCTTCCGAACCTAGAGCTTCCGAACCTAGAGCTTCCGAACCTGGGGCTTCCGAACCTGGGGCACCTGGGTTGCGGGTGCTGGACCTCGGCTGCGGCACCGGCTTGGCGGGCGTGGCGTTCCGCCCCTTGGCGGCGTATCTCGCCGGGGTCGATCTCGCCCCGCGCATGGTCGAAAAGGCCCGCGCCCGCGCGCTCTATGACGAGTTGGCGGTCGGCGACGTGGTCGCGGCGCTGGCACCGGCGCCGGGAAGCTGGGACCTGCTGGTCGCCGCTGACGTGCTGGTCTATCTCGGCAACCTGACCGCGCTGTTTGACGGCGCCGCCAAGGCTCTGCGGCCGGCGGGCCGCTTCGCCGCGACGGTGGAGCGCCTGGAGGGGGACGCGGCGGGCGCCGGCCATGCGCTCGGCCCGTCGCGGCGCTACGCCCACACCGAAGCCTATCTGCGCGAGACGGCGGCGGCGGCGGGCCTGACGGTGCGGCTGATGGAGCCCTGCTCCCCCCGCCGGGAGAAGGGCGTCGGTGTGCCGGGGCTGCTCTTTATATTGGAGAAGCCGGAAAACTGACAAAGACGCCGCTCGGGACGGGGGTGTGAGTCACGCCTCCGCCCGGAACGGCTGCAGGCTGAGCAGGGCGCAGTCCCAATAGGGGCGCGGGCCGAAACGCTCAGCTAGGAAATCAACGAAGACGCGGACCTTCGGCGACAGATGCCGGTTCTGTGGGTAGACCGCGAAGACGTTCGACTCCGCCATGTAATAGTCCAGCAGCAGGCACTGGAGCTGCCCCTTGGACAGCGCTTCGCCGCACAGGAAGGTGGGCAGCACGATGATGCCGACCCCGGCGATAGCGGACTCGCGCAGCAGGTCGCCGTTGTTGGTGCGCAGCGAGCCCGACACCCGGACGGAGCGCATGGCGTCGCCAACGCGGAACTGCCACTGCTCAGCAGTCGGAACATTGGTGTAAATCAGGCAGTTGTGATTGGACAGCTCATCCGGCGTCTGAGGAGTGCCGTGCTTCTCCAGATAAGCCGGGCTTGCGCAGACCACCTGCCGGTTGGGGGCCAGCCGCTTGGCGATCAGCGAGCTGTCGCGCAGCCGCCCGATGCGCACCGCCAGATCGTAGCCCTCGTCGATCAGATCCACGTAACGGTCGTTGAGGTCCATCTCGATCTCGATGGACGGATAGCGCTCAAGGAACTCGGCCACCGCCTTGGCCAGATGCAGCAGTCCGAAGGACACCGGCGCGTTGACCTTCAGCCGCCCGCGCGGGGCGGCGTGCAGGTCGGCGACGGCCTGTTCCGCCTCCTCCAGGTCGGCGATGATGCGGGTGCAGCGCTCGTAATAGGCTTGTCCCACCTCGGTCAGGCTGAGCTTGCGCGTGGTGCGGTTCAGCAGCCGCGCCCCCAGCCGGTTCTCCAGTTCCGCGATGCGGCGGGAAACCACGGACTTGGACAGGTTCAGGCGCTCCGCCGCGGTGGTGAAGCTCTTGGTGTCCACGACCTTGATAAAGGCCATCATGTCGTCGAGGCGGTCCATGCCATTGTTCTACACCTGGGAACAATGAAGTTCCAGCGCCCTGGATTTGCCGAAACGGGGCAACGCGCTATCTTTTGGGACGCCGCAGCCTCCGGCGCGGCCGCAACGACAGAGGGGAGACGAGACATGGCGAAGGTTCTGGTGCTCTACTACAGCAGCTACGGCCACATCTCCACCATGGCGCAGGCGATGGCCGAGGGCGCCCGCTCGGTTCCGGGAACCGAGGTGACGGTGAAGCGCGTGCCGGAGCTGGTCCCCGAGGAGGTGCGGCAGAAGGCGCACTTCAAGGAAGAGCCGAACATTCCCATCGCCGACCCGAACGAGCTGGCCAACTACGACGCCATCATCCTGGGCGTGCCGACGCGGTACGGCAACATGCCGGGCCAGATGAAGAACTTCCTCGACCAGACGGGCGGCCTGTGGGCGAAGGGCGCGCTGGTCGGCAAGGTCGGCGCCGCCTTCTCCTCCTCGGCCACCCAGCACGGCGGGCAGGAGAGCACGATCCTCACCACCCACACGGTGCTTCTGCACCACGGCATGGTGATCGTCGGCCTGCCCTACAGCTTCCAAGGCCAGATGGGCGTGGACGAGGTGATGGGCAACAGCCCCTACGGCGCCAGCACCATCGCCGGTGGCGACGGCTCCCGCCAGCCGAGCGCGGTCGAACTGGACGGCGCCCGCTACCAGGGGCGTCACGTCGCGGAGATCGCCAAGAAGCTGCACGGTTGAGGCGGAGCACCCTCTCCCGCCGTCCGGGCGGGGGAGGGAGGCCGCAAGAAGGGGAGTTCAGGGCATGGGCCTGTTGATCGACGGCCGCTGGCACGACCAGTGGTACGACACCAAGAACAGCGGCGGCGCCTTCGTCCGTCCGGAGACCCAGTTCCGCAATTGGGTGCGGGCCGACGGCTCGACCCCGTTCCAACCGGAGGCCGGGCGCTACCACCTGTTCGTGTCGCTGGCCTGCCCCTGGGCGCACCGCACGCTGATCCTGCGCAAGCTGAAGGGGCTGGAGGACGCCATCGGCGTCACCGTGGTCGATCCCCTGATGCGCGAGGAGGGCTGGACCTTCCCCGAGCCCGATCCGATCACCGGCTCCACCCGCCTGCACGAGGTCTACACCAAGGCCGATCCCACCTACTCGGGGCGCGTCACCGTCCCGGTGCTGTGGGACAGGAAGACCGGGACCATCGTCAGCAACGAGTCCGCGGAGATCGTCCGCATGCTGAACCGGGAATTCGACGCCTTCGGCGACGCCTCGCTGGACTTCTACCCGGCGGAGTTGGCGGAGGAGATCGACCGCCTCAACGCCTTCGTCTACGACCGTGTCAACAACGGCGTCTACAAGGCCGGCTTCGCGACCAGTGAGGAGAAGTACGAGCAGGCGTTCGACGCCCTCTTCGCGGCGCTCGACGAGTTGAACGAGCGGCTGGCCGACCGGCGCTATCTGCTGGGGAACCGGCAGACCGAGGCCGATTGGCGCCTGTTCACCACGCTGGTGCGCTTCGACGCCGTCTATGTCGGCCACTTCAAGTGCAACCTGCGCCGCATCGCCGACTATCCGAACCTATCCGGCTATCTGCGCGACCTCTATCAGGTGCCCGGCGTGGCGGAGACGGTCGATTTCCACCACATCAAGCGGCACTATTACGCCAGCCACACCATGATCAACCCGACCGGCATCGTGCCGAAGGGGCCGGCGCTGGACCTCGACGCGCCGCACGGCCGTGACGCGGTGGGGTGACTTTTTGAATGAGGGGAGGGGTGATCGGGGTCAGGGCTTGTAGCAGCGCGCCATGTCCTGGTTGGGCCCGATCATCTCGCACTGGAAGCTGTTGGAGAATTTGAAGCGGAAGGGCCCGGTCTTGCGCACGCTGACCAGGGTCTGCCCGCCGGGATTCTTGAAGGCCACCCAGGCCGAGGCGTCGAAATGGGTGGTGATTCCGTTGCTCAGCCGCACGCGGCCCTGGTTGTCCTTGATGACCTGCACGCCCGTGTTGAAGGCCATGACGCCGTTCGGCGTCTCGGACGCCACGGCGAGGCCGTTCGTGCAGTTCACCCCCTCCGGCTGAACCGCCACGCACTCATAGGGGCGCGGCTGCGACGCGGTGAGCACCATGGCGTAGATCGCCACTTCCAGAACGTTCATGGGCATGCGGAATCTCCCGGCAATCCGCACAAGGGTGCAGCAATGCACCGTGTACAGAATAATTCCGCCGTGGTTACGAAAAGTATAATGTCGCGGTCAAGGTTCTACTCTTTCGCGGACAGCGCTTTTTCCAGTTTCTCGCGCAGGCCGACCGGGGTCAGCGGCTTCACCAGATAGCCGGTGGCACCGGAGCGCAGGGCCGACAGGACGACGTCCGACCCGTCGTGCTTGGTCAGCATGATGACCGGCGCCCGCCCGTCCAAGGCCTGCAGAAAGGCTAGGCCGCCCATCGGCGCCATGTCCACGTCGCAGAAGATCGCGTCGAAATCGACCCGGTTGCAGCGGGCCAGCGCCTCCGCCCCGTCGGCGGCCTCGATCACCGTGCCGACACCCAACTGCTTCAGCAGCCGCACCGAGACGCTGCGGGTCACCACCTCGTCCTCAACGACCAGCACCGCGCACGAATTGAACGACACGGCCACCCTCGCGCTTCGTCCCGTGGACACCCCTAAGGGTTACGCCCGCATGATATATCAGCGCGAAAGAAACTCAAATGCGTGCAATCAAAATTTTCACGTCGGCCAGCGCGCGGTCGAGGGCCGCCGCGTCCCGCCGCGCGATCGTCGCGTCGCCGCGCAGGGCCGCCTCCTCCACCGAGCCGAACAGGTCGGCGAGACGCCCGGCCCCGGCGCTGCGGGCGGCGCCGGCCGCCGAATGGGCGGCCAGCCGGACACCATCCAGGTCGCCGGCGGCCAGCCGCTCCTTCAAGGAGCGTGACAGCGCGTCGGCGTTTTCCAGGAACAGGGCGTAGAGCATCGTGACGGTCGGGCCAGGGCCGCCGAAGTTGCGCAGCATCGGCTCCACATCGAGAATGTCCCGGTCGGACGGCGGGAGGTCTGCCGGGTGCGCTTCGCGCTGGCTGGACGGCGGCTGGGGCACGGCGACGGCTTCCGGCAGGACACGGTATGGCCGTACAGTGCGTGTGGCAATTCAACCCGGTCAAGCCGGGCCCGGCGCGACGAATGGACGCTTCGGCGCCGCAGCATCCGGTCGCGGAACCTGGGAAGGCGCAGCCTGTTCCCCAACGTCGCCAACGACCGCTGGAACGCCCGAGCGATGACCGCCGCACCCGAAGAACAGAGTCTGGACACCCTGATCGTCGGCGGCGGCCCCGCCGGGTTGACCGCGGCGATCTATCTGGCGCGCTACCGCCGCCGCTTCCTGGTGGTGGATTCCGGGGCGAGCCGCGCCTCCTGGATTCCGCTGTCCCACAACCACGCGGGCTTTCCGGACGGGGTGACCGGCGACGAGCTGCTGGCCCGCATGCGCGCCCAGGCGGAGCGTTACGGCGCCCGGATTGTGCCGGGAACGGTGACCGCGGTGGAGCGCGGCGACGAGGGCTACCGCGTGCGGACGGAGGACGGCCGGCTGTTCCGCGCCCGCACCGTGCTGGCCGCCACCGGCGTGATTGACCGTGAGCCGGAACTGCCCAACCTGTATCAGGCGGTTCAGCGGGGGCTGGTCCGCCATTGCCCGATCTGCGACGGGTTCGAGGTGACCGGCCACCGCATCGGCGTCATCGGCCACGGCACCGGAGCCCTGGGGGAGGCGCTGTTCCTGCGCACCTATTCCCGCGACATCACCGTCCTGACGCTCGGCGAGCCGATGAATCTGGAGGAGGCGGAGGAGCGCCGCATGGCCGAGGCCGGGCTGCGCGCCGTCGAGGAGCCGGTGGTGGAAATCCACACCGAGGGCGGGCGGATCGCCGCCCTGACCACGGCGTCCGGGGAGCGGCTGACCTTCGACACTCTGTATTCCGCCCTGGGCTGCCACCCGCGCAACGAGGCGGTGAAGGGGCTGGGCGTGCGCATCGGGCCGAGCGGACGGCTGGTCACCGACGGGCACCAGCAGACGGGGATCGAGGGGCTCTACGCCGCGGGGGACATCGTGGAGGGGCTGAACCAGATCTCGGTCGCCATGGGACAGGCCGCGATCGCCGCCACCGCCATCCATCGCCGACTCCTGGCGGAGGACGGGGACCTCTGAGGGACGATGCCTCCCTGGCGAGTGGCCAGCGGTCCCGGGCAAAGTGTCGCATTTGACATTAATGAATGGTAATACCAAACCAATGGCTTGAGCTATGCTCTTGGTTTGATGGAGCTTCCAGGAAAGGCATGAAGGGTTATGCCTTTTGGGCTCGGCCGGACGTTTACACCTGATTAAGAATTTGGGCCTTAGGACTCTCGCCATTGCGAGAGGCGGTCCGTGCGGCGGGTGTGGCCCGGTGCACAGCGGGATGAGCGAAACGGCGGCATGATGCCGTCATCGATCAACCCCCCGATCAACCCGGCCAGCCTGCCAGAACGAACGGAACCTGCTCCATGGCCCAATCCGTGACCCGCGCGCTTCAAGCCATCAAACGCCACAACGCCAAGCCGGAGCAGATCGACCACGCGATCCTCAGCGCCATCAACGTGACGCTGTGCATGCAGTCCGGCGGCAACGACCGGGTCGCGGAAGGCTTCAACCAGGACATCGCGCTGAGCGGACGGGCCTTCGGCGTCCGGAGCTGACCTACTCCTCCATTTCCTCCCGCTTCCGCAGTTCGTCCTGCAGCAGATAGCGGGCCTCTGGCGGCAGATCGCCGATGGCCTCGGCCAGCACGCGCAGGCGCCGCCGCAGCCCATAGACGGTGTCGAGCAGCGACAGCACCACCGGCATCGCCTCGTCGTCGAGCGCCAAGTCCTCCCGCAGATCGCAGATCATTTCCAGCCGGGCCATGTCGGCCGCGCTGAAGACGAAACCGGTCCCCTCGTGACGCGGCCGCAGCCAATGCCGCTCCACCCACACCGTCAATTGGGCGGAGGAGACGCGCCGGCAGATCGTCAGCACTTCGTCGGTCCGCCATGCCACGCCGTCCTGGTCCATGCCGTTCCGGTCCATCTCATGCGGCCTCCATATCCCGTCTCGGGTTGTGGTCGGTCTTCCAATCCCGGACGAACGCCTCCAGCGCCGGGTCGGGCGCGTCGGGCAGGGCGATGCGCAGGGTCACATACTGGTCGCCGCGCGCCCCGTTCGCTCCGGGAAGGCCCTTGCCCTTCAACCGCAGCCGCGTGCCGTTGTTCGCCCCTTTCGGAACGGTCAGCATCACCGGCCCGTCGATGGTCGGCACGCGCACCTTGCCGCCCAGCACCGCCTCGGCCAGGGTCACCGGCAGGTCGAGCTGGATGTCGTCGCCGTCGCGCCGGAACCAGGGGTGGGGGGTGACCTTGACGGTCACCAGCGCGTCGCCGGGCGGACCGCCGTTGCTGCCGGGCAAGCCCTGACCCTTCAGGCGGATGGTGCCGCCATCCTCCAGCCCGGCGGGCAGGTCGATCTCCAGCGTCTTGCCGTCCGGCATGGTGACGCGGCGCTTGCCGCCCTTGGCCGCCGCCAGGAAGTCGACGGTCAGCGCCATGCCGAGGTTGCCGCCCTTCATCGGCATGGCGGCGCCACGCGCGCCGCCGCGCGCGCCGAACAGGTCGGCGAAGATGTGCTCGAGATCGTCGGACGCGAAGCCCTCGGCATGAGCGTAGCGGGCGCCCGCCGGGCCTTCGGCGAAGTCGCGGTAATAGTGGCGCTGCGGCCGTTCCTGACCGGAGTCGTCGATCTCTCCGCGGTCGAAGCGGGCACGCTTGTCGGCATCCGACAGCAGGCCGTAGGCGGCGCTGATGTCCTTGAAGCGCTGCTCGGCCTCCGCCTTGCCGGGGTTGAGGTCGGGGTGGTGCTTCTTGGCCAGCTTCCGGTAGGCCTTGCGGATCTCGTCGTCCGACGCGGTGGGGGATACGCCCAGAATCTCGTAAGGATTGCTCATGGCGATGACCGTCAGTGAAAAGCGGGGGTCAGCGGCAAAAGGGTGAGCACGTGTGACGTGTATGTGTACAAGGCCTCCCCGCAAATCAAGAGGGCGGCCCATCCATACGGCGCACGGTGCCTGTGCTTGCGGCCGGGATGGCGACCGGGTCGAAAGCGCCAATATAGTGCGGGCCGGACTTGCTTCCGGTTGAATGTTCCCGAAAGGAGCCCCGAAAAGGAGTTGGTGAGGGAGGGACCCCACGACATGCCGCGCACGCACCCGTTCTTCATGCCCACCGACCAGGCCGTCGCCGACCTGCGGCGGCGTCACAAGACCGCGAATGTGCTCCAGTCCCTCCTCCTGCTCGGCGGCATGGTGCTGCTGCTGGCTCTGTGCGGGATGATCCTGGCCGGGGTGGAGGGGGTGCTGTGGGCGCTGCTCGGCGGCGCCGTCAGCCTGCTGTTCAGCCCGCGCCTGTCGCCGCGCATGGTGCTCGGCATGTTCGGCGCCCGCCGCCTGACCCATGCGGAGGCCCCGGTCCTGTTCGACGCGCTGGCCGTCATCGCCCGGCGGGCGGAACTGCCCGCGGTGCCGGAGCTGTGGTACGTCGCCAGCCCGGCGCTGAACGCCTTCGCCGTGGGCAGCCGCCACCAGTCGGCCATCGCGGTCACCGACGGGCTGCTGCGCGCGCTCAGCCTGCGCGAACTGGCCGGTGTGCTGGCCCACGAGGTCAGCCACGTGCGCAACAACGACCTGACCGTGATGGGGCTGGCCGACACGGTGACCAGCCTGACCCGGCTGATGTCGGTCTTCGGGATGGCCCTGCTGATTCTCAACCTGCCCCTGCTGATGATGTGGCAGGAGGGAGTTCCCTGGCTGCTGGTGCTGCTGCTTATCGCCGCACCCTGGATCGGCGTCCTTCTGCAACTCGCCCTGTCGCGCACCCGGGAATTCGACGCCGACCTCGATGCCGCTCACCTGACCGGCGACCCGGAGGGCGTGGCCTCGGCGCTCGCCCGGATCGAGCGGCTTCAGCACAGCCCGTGGGAGGGGCTGCGCTTTCCTGGCCGCCGCCGGGCGCAGAACATCCCGTCCCTGCTGCGCACCCACCCGGACACCGAGGAGCGGGTGCGCCGCCTGATGGCGTTGCGCACCCCGCCGCCGGTCCTGCCTGGGCTCGACGCCCACCCTCTGCACGCCCGGCCGCACCTCGCCATGCCGGCGGCGCTGCGCCGCCCGCGCTACCGGATCGGCGGCTACTGGTACTGAGGTTACAGGGCCGGCGTCCGCCACTCCTGGACTCGGGGTGCCCGGCTGGGTAGAACCGACGGGCGCGGTCGGGCAATTTTCCCAAACCCCAGGCTTGTCCGGGGACGGCGGAGCGCCCGCGGCGGTCGGTTGGCTACAAAAGGCGGGTCCCCTCCATGACCTTTCAAGGGCGTTTGGTCCTCCTGATCTCCGGGCTGGTGACGCTGGCGGTGGCGCTGGTCACGATTCTGCTGGCCTGGACGACCCATTCGGCGATCCAGACGCGGGTGGAAGCGGACGGCCGCGGTGCGGCGACCCTGTTGGCCCGCAGCGCCACGCTGGCGCGCGAGGTTCCGCGCGACGTCGAGGCGCTGCTGGGCGACCGTCTGCTGTCGGAGGCGACGCTCGCTGCCCATCTCGTCGCGGTGATGGAGGCGGGCAAGGCGCCGACCAAGGCGGTGACCGACCGGCTGAAGGCCGTCGCGGACGGCGGCGGGCCGGATGAGATCTGGGTCACCGACAACCGGGGCCGCGCCTATCTGCACAATATCCCCGGCCCCGACATCACCTTCGGCCCCGACGCGCGGGCGCAGCCGCGCCAGGCGCCCTATTACGGCCTGCTGAACCGCGCGCCGGAGAAGGTGGTGACCGACGCCGCCACCGAAGGTGGCAAGCTGATGAAGTTCGCCGGCGTGGCCGGCGTCGACAAGCCGCGCATCGTCCAGGTCGGCGCCGACGTGCGCCGGCTGGCCGACATCGCCCGCAAGGCCGGGGTGGACGGCGTGATGGCCTCCCTGCTGGCCGGCGGCACGGTGGAGGGCGCGTGGTTGCTGGAGCGCGACGGGCGTCTCGCCGCGCACGCCACCGGCCCCAGCGCCGGACCGCTGTCGGAGCGGGCGGTGGAGGCGGCGAAGGCCGCGGCGGCGGCCGGCGAGACCGGCCTGCTGCGCGAGGGCGACCGTCTCACCGCCTTCGCCCCGGTTCCGGCTGTGGCCGGGCAGGGGGCAGCCGGGCAGGGGGCGGGCATCGCGGTGGTCCGCCTGCCGGCGGAGGACCTGTCCTCGGTGGTCGGCCGCCATGTGAAGATCGGCGTGGTGGTCGGGTTGCTCGCCCTGGCGCTGGGCGTCTACGGCGCCGTCCGCTTCGCGCGCAGCCAGATGGCCCCCATCGAGCGGCTGGGCGAGGCCGTCGCCGCGGTGGAGGCCGGGCGCTTCAACCCGTTCACCCTGAACGAGGCGATGGAGCGCAACGACGAGATGGGCCGCCTCGCCCGCGTGTTCCGCAGCATGGCGCTGGAGGCGTCCTACCGCGAGGAGACGCTGGACGCCCAGCTTCTGATGCGCACGGCCGAGTTGGAGACCCGCACCGAGAAGCTGGCCGCCGCCGAACACCTGATCGAGGAGGAGCAGCGCGCCGCCCGCGACGTGCAGGCGAACCTGCTGCCGCAGCAGCTTCCCGCTGGGCGCGACAGCCAGTTCTTCGGCCTGCTGGTGCCCGGCCCGGCGGTCAGCGGCGACTTCTACGACGTGATCGAGCTGGACGAGCGCCATTGCCTGCTGGTGGTGGCCGGCGTGTCCGGCTGGGGCGTGCCGGCGGCCTTCCTGATGCTGCTGGTGCGCGGCGCGATCCGCGAGGCGGCGGCCCGGCCGGGCCTGACCCCCGCGGCCATCCTGGCGGCGGCCAACGACCGGCTGTGCGGGCAGAGCCCCTTCGACGGCTTCGCCACCGCCTTCGTCGCCCTCTACGACCGCGAGACTGGAATGCTCAGCCATTCCAGCGCCGGCAACCGCGCGCCCTGCCGCATCCGGGCGGACGGCAGCGTCCTGACCCTGGCGGACGCCGGCGGTCCGGCGCTGGGCGTGCGCAAGGGCATTCCCTACGGCGAGGCGGTGACCCGGCTGGAGCAGGAGGACACGCTGTTCCTGTGCACCGAGGGCGTGCTGCGCGCGGTGAACGCCCAGCGCGAGCCGTTCGGCGAGGAGCGTCTGGCCGCAATCCTTCACCAGGGCCGCGGCCTGTCGGCACGCGACCGCTCCGAACTGCTGCTGCGCGCGGTGGAGGCTCATGTGGG
Source organism: Azospirillum brasilense (assembly GCF_007827815.1). Classification (GTDB taxonomy): domain Bacteria; phylum Pseudomonadota; class Alphaproteobacteria; order Azospirillales; family Azospirillaceae; genus Azospirillum; species Azospirillum brasilense_C. The sequence continues at coordinate 223,883 of NZ_VITH01000001.1, read as the reverse complement.
GGTGGGCGGGCAGACCGGCGACATCGTCTGCCTGACCGTCCGCCGGCTGCTGCCCGCCGCCGAGCTGGCACCGGAATCCGAAGCGGCGGTGTGACGCCGTCCGGCCAAGGCCGGTATACCGGCGCTTCTCCCTGTTGGTGGTGACCCGGCTGGTGCGCCGGGTCATCCGTGAGACCCCGGCGCGGACCAGCCCTGCGCCCCCATCTCAGTCCTGGGTTCCGCCGTTCAGCTTCGGTTCAGTTGCCCCCGGACAGGATCGGCAGGACTTGTCCATTTCTGCCGATGAGGGGACCTCCGATGTCCAACGCTTACTCCGAGGCCGCCGCCCGGCCGCCCGTCAAGACCCGCCCCGTCAAGACCCGGTACGACGGGATGATGCTGTTCCTGCACTGGAGCGTCGCCCTTCTGATTCTCGTGGCCTTCGCCATCGCCCAGGGGCGTGGGCTGGTGCCCCGCGGGCCGGAGCGCACCGCCCTGATGGATATCCATCGCTCGATCGGTGTCCTTGTGCTGGCGCTGGTGGCGCTGCGCATGGTCTGGCGCGCCGTCAGCCCGCCGCCGCCGATGCCCGCCGACACCGCGCCGCTGCTCCTGCTGGCGGCCAAGGCCGGGCACCTGGCGCTTTACGCCCTGATGATCGCCGTACCGCTGGCCGGCGTGACGATGACCCAGGCCCACGGCCATCCCGTCGCCTTTTTCGGCCTGTTCACCCTGCCGACGCTGGTGGCGGAAAACCATGCCTTCGGCGACACGCTGGAGAAGCTGCACGAGCTTCTCGGCACGGCCATCATCGTGCTGGCCGGCCTGCACGCGGTCGCTGCCCTGGTCCACCAGTATGTGCTGAAGGACGGGACGCTGAGCCGCATGCTTCCCTGGGGAAACCGCTGAGCTGAGAAAAGGGCGGGAGGCGCCGGCACCGGAGTGCCGGTGAGCGCCGCCCGCCGAGTGGTGAGGTCCTGCCTCCTCCATGGATGGACCCATGCTCGGGTCCCCCATGGTCTGATGAACCCGCCCAAGCGGCTTCTCTTCCCGACGCAATGGCGGTACCGCCCCCCGCTTTGACGCATCGCCCCTGTTTTCCGGCTGTCCAGCGGGGGAGGGTGAAGCGGTGACGGGCAAGGTGATTCGTATGGCGGCGGGAGCTGCGTTGCTGGCGTCGGCGCCCGCCGGGGCGGTGCCGTTCGACCGGGTGTTCGTTTTTGGCGACAGCCTGTCCGACACCGGCCGGGTCTATGAGCTGACGCGCGGCGCCATTCCGCAGAGCCCGCCCTATTACGACGGGCGTTTCTCCAACGGACCCGTCTGGGTCGAGCGGCTGGCCCCGCTGATCGGCAGCCAACCCGACCAGAAGACCAACTTCGCCTATGGCGGTGCCGAGACGGGCACCCTGTCGCAGACCGGCGTCCCTGGCATCCAGGGGCAGGTCGGGCAGTTTCTGCTCAGCCGCCCGGGCGGCACCAACAGCGGGCTGTTCGCGGTCTGGGCGGGCGGCAACGACTACTTCAACCGGGTCTCCGCCGGGTCGGACCCGTCCGGCCTCGTCACCCAGACGGTCGGCAACATCGTCACCACGGTGGAACGTCTGGCGGCGCTCGGCGGGAAGACCTTCCTGGTGCCGAACCTGCCGGACCTCGGCACGATTCCGGACACCCGCAATTCCGACCGCGCCACCGTGCTGAACGCCGTCACCGCCTCCCACAACACGCTGCTGTCGCAGGCAATGGCCGACGTGGAGAAGCGGCTGGGGGTCACCGTCGTGGTGGCCGACGTCAACGCGCTGTACCGCGCGGTGGCGGCCAACCCGACGGCCTACGGCTTCACCAACACCGTCACGCCCTGCCTGTCGAACAACGCGCCGACCGGCGCCTGCGGGACCGAGGCCCAGGCCGACCAGACCGTCTATTGGGACGAGATCCACCCGACCCGCGCCGCCCATCTGCTGATCGCGCAATACATGCAGGGCGCCCTGCTCGCGCTGAACGATGCGGCGGAGACGGTGGCGATGCAGCCGGAACTGGCCTTCGAGGCGACGCGGAGCTGGCACCGCGCTCTGCTCGGCTCCATCGCCGGCCCCGCCGCGACGCGGGTGGAGGCGCCGCTCGGCAACGGGGAACTGAGGGCGTTCCTGATCGGCGACGCCGCCTGGGGCCGGCTCGGCGGCACGCCGGAGCGCCAGGGCTTCCGCTTCAACACCCAGTCGGGCGGTGTCGGCGCCGAACTGCCGGTCGGGCCGGCCTCGCGCATCGGCCTGTCGGTCGGTGGGTCGCGTGGCCGCGCCCGGCTGGACGAGGGGGCGGGCACGCTGGACATGACCAGCACCATCATCGGCCTGCACGCGGTGACCGAGGCACGGGGCTTCCAACTGGCCGTGGCGGGCAGCGTCTCCTTCGACCGCTACGGCGACATCGACCGAACCACCGGTTTCGCGCCGTTCCCCAACGCCTCGGCAGACACGGACGGGCGGACCTACGCCCTGTCGGTTGCCGGGGGCTACACGGCGCAGCTCGGGCCGGTGGCGCTGGGGCCGCGGCTGGGCCTGCGCTACATCCACACGCGCATCGACGGCTATCAGGAGAGCGGCGCCGGCCTGCTGTCGCTCGGCGTCGAGCGGCAGAGCGCCGAATCGCTGGAGAGCAGCGTCGGGGCCGAAGCCTCCACGGTCGTGGAGATCGGGCGCGCGATCCTCCAGCCCAGTCTGGGCATCGCCTGGGAACACCAGTTCGCCGAGGACGCGCGCACCGTCACCGTCCGCCTTCCCGGCGGAGCGGCCAACAGCGTGAGTCCCAGCGGCGACGGCCGCGACTCCCTGGTGATCGGCGCCGGCCTGTCGGCCCAGCTCTGGCAGGCGGTCAGCGCCACGGTCGGCTACCGCGGCGAACTGTCGGGGGCGGACGGCCATAACCACGCCTTCACCGCCCGCTTGCGGATGAGCTTCTGAGGAAACGCTTGTTCCATCCTTCCGGAGGGCTTTTTCCTGCTGGCGTTGCGGCGCCGCAAGAGGAACAATCGGTGCCGGTGCGTCGCCTCCGGGCACGCCCGCCCGAACAAGAACAACGGCCCGGACAACAACAAAGGGAGGAGTTTCATGGCCTACAAGCACATCCTCGTGCATCTCGATTCCGGCTCGCAGGTGGAAACGCGCCTCGACGCGGCCATCGCCCTGGCGAAGACCAGCGGCGCCTTCCTGCGCGGCCTGTTCGCCCAGCCGGACCGCAGCGCCACCAGCGTCATCGCCCGCCGCTCCAGCGACCATCTGGAGCAGGCCGCCGCCCGCAGCGAGGCGATGTTCCGCGACAAGCTCCAGGCGTCGGGCCTGCAGGGCCAGTGGCACGGCCTGACCCATGGCGAGCACAACCACGTCATCCGCGAGGTCATCATCTGGTCGCGCTTCGCCGACCTGACGGTGCTCGGCCAGTTCGACCGCAGCGCCCCCGCCGACGGCGTGGCGCCGGAGGAGCTGAACGAGCAGGTGGTGCTGAATTCGGGCCGCCCGGTGCTGGTTCTGCCCTTCGCGGGCACCTTCCCGGTGATCGGCAAGCGCGTCGCCGTCGCCTGGAACGCCGAGCGCGAGGCCGCCCGCGCCCTGTCCGACGCCATGCCCTTCCTCCAGGGCGCCGACGAGGTCACGGTCATCACCGTGCTGACCCAGGCCGCCCCGCCGGCCGGGACGGAGCCGCAGCGCATCGGCCTGCTCGACCATCTGGCGCTGCACGGCGTGACGGCCGACCAGACGCATTTTACGGTGACCGACATCGGCGCCATGGACGCGCTTCTCGCCCGCAGCATCGACTCCGGTGCCGACCTGCTGGTGATGGGCGCGCACGGCCATTACGGCTTCCCCTTCCTGCACCGCGGCGGCGGGACGCGCCATGTCCTGCGCACCTGCCCGGTGCCGCTGCTGCTCTCCCACTGACACCGTCCGGAAGACGGAAAGGAGTCGCGGGCTTTCCTCCGCCATGCCGGGCGGCCATCTAGAGGTTGTCCCGGCACCGGCTGGAGAGCGTGCATGTCCTGGCTCCGCGTCTTCCTGATCGCCTGTCCCGCCATTGTCCTGGCGGCGCTGTTCGCCGCCTGGGCGGCAACGGGCTTCGACCTGTTCGGCCTCAGCCTGCCGGGCCTGCTCGCCCTGGTTGGCGGCGCCGTGCTGACCAGCGCCGTCGCCATCGGGCTGATGGCCCTGGTCTTCCTCAGCAACCGCAGCGGCCACGACGAGGCGGCGGGCCGTCCCGACCCCACGGACGGGCCGGACCGCCTTTAAAAAACCAGAACTCAAAAGGGGCCATTGGCCTTTCTTCCGTCTGATGTCCGCATGGTCGGCGGAACGCCTGCGACTCCCCGCCGTTGCTGAAGGGACGAAGGAGCCCCGGTTCTTGCGGCCGGACGGGCCATGCCTGCGGCCGGGGCGGGAAGGAGGGGAACGCCGCGATGGACGAGCACCGCATCCGCCACCGTGCCTACGAGATCTGGGAGCAGGAGGGGCGCCCCGAAGGCCGCCGCGCCGAGCATTGGGAGCGCGCCTGCCGCGAACTCCAGGAGGAGGATGAGCGGGCGAAGAACGAAGGCCCCGATCCGGGTGCCTCCGATCCCGGCACTCCCGCCCGAGCCTCCGCGGATTCCGGCGCCGGCATCTGACGTCCGCCACACCCGTTCCCCAAGGAGACGCCATGCCGCCCCGCCGTGATCCCGCGTCCTTCATGTGGTCGGAGGCTGTCGAACTGCTGGACCGCGCCGAGCGGCTGCACCGCCAGTTCTTCCGCCCGGCCCCGCCCGGTTTGCGCCGCGCCTGCTGGACTCCGCCCGTCGACGTCTACGAGACCGAGGATGCGGTGACCATCGTGGTCGCCCTTCCCGGCGTCGGCGCGGAGCAGCTTCACGTCGCCGTCGAGGACGGCGTTCTGGTGGTTGCCGGGGAGCGGACGCTGCCGCTGGGCTGCGATGGGATCATCCATCGGCTTGAGATTCCCCATGGCCGCTTCGAGCGGCGGATCGAGCTGCCCGCCGGGGCCTTCCGCATGGGACGGCGCGAGCTGTCGGCGGGCTGCCTTGTCCTGACGCTCGACAAGATGGGATGAAGGACGTCGGAATGACTGATGAACATGCCGCCGAAGCGACGCCAACGTCCCAGGCGTCATCCGCCGCGCCGCCCATCTCAGGATTGCCGGAGGACGTGATCCCGGTCATTCCGGTGCGCAACCTCGTGCAGTTTCCGGGAGTGGTGCTGCCGGTGACGGTCGGTCGGGCGCGCTCGGTCGCCGCGGCGCAGGAGGCGGCCCGCACCGAGCGGCCGGTCGGCATCCTGCTCCAGCGCGACGAGGCGGTGGAGGAGCCGACCGGCGCCGACATGCACCGCGTCGGGACGACCGCCAGCATTCTGCGCTACGTCACCACGCCCGACGGCTCCCACCATCTGGTGTGCCAGGGGCAGCAGCGCTTCCGCATCGTCGAGTGGGTGCCGGGCCATCCCTTCATGGCCGCCCGCGTGGAGATGATCGAGGAGAGCGACGCCGCCACACCGGAGGTCATGGCCCGCTTCCTGAACCTGCGCAACGAGGCGGTGGAGGCGCTGCAACTGCTGCCCCAGGCCCCGCAGGAGCTGCTGGCCGCCGTCCAGGCGCTCGAAAGCCCCGGTGAGCTGGCCGACATGACCGCCAGCTACATGGACCTTAAGCCCACCGAGAAACAGGAGGTGCTGGAGACCGTTGACCTGCCGGAGCGGCTCGACAAGGTCGGCGGCCTGCTCGCCCGGCGGATCGAGGTGCTGCGGCTGTCGCGCGACCTCCGCGAGCGCACCCGCGAGGCGATGGACGAGCGGCAGCGCGAATACCTGTTGCGCGAGCAGCTCCGCGCCATCCAGAAGGAGCTGGGCGAGGCCGACGAGGGGCGTCAGGCCGAGATCGGCGAGCTTCAGGACGCCATCGCCAAGGTCGGCATGCCGCCCGACGTCCGCGAGCACGCCGAGAAGGAACTGCGCCGGCTGGAGCGCATGCCGGAGGCGGCGGCGGAGTACTCGATGGTGCGCAGCTACCTGGACTGGCTGATCGAGATGCCGTGGGACCGCCGGTCGGAATCGCGGATCGACATCGCCGAGGCCCGGCGCATCCTCGACGAGGACCATTACGGGCTGGAGAAGGTCAAGCGCCGCATCCTGGAATTCCTGGCGGTGCGCAAGCTGAACCCGGAGGGGCGCAGCCCCATCCTGTGTTTCGTCGGCCCGCCGGGGGTGGGCAAGACCTCGCTCGGCCAGAGCATCGCGCGGGCGACCGGGCGGGCCTTCGCCCGCGTCTCGCTGGGCGGCGTCCACGACGAGAGCGAGATCCGCGGCCACCGCCGCACCTACGTCGGGGCGCTTCCCGGCAACATCGTCCAGGCCATCCGCAAGGCCGGAACGCGCGACTGCGTGCTGATGCTCGACGAGATGGACAAGCTGGGGCAGGGCTTCCACGGCGACCCCTCGGCCGCCCTGCTGGAGGTGCTGGACCCGGAGCAGAACGCGACTTTCCGCGACCATTACCTGGGCGTGCCCTTCGACCTGTCGAAGGTGATGTTCATCGCCACCGCCAACATGCTGGACACCATCCCCGGCCCGCTGCGCGACCGCATGGAGGTGATCGAGCTGTCCGGCTACACCGAGGACGAGAAGCTGGAGATCGCCAGGCGCTACCTGCTGGCCCGTCAGCTCACCGCGAACGGGCTGACGGCGGAGCAGCTGGAGATCCCCGACGACACGCTGCGCGCGATCATCCGGGACCACACGCGGGAGGCTGGGAACCGCCAACTGGAACGGCTGATCGGCGCGGTCGGGCGCTACGCCGCCGTCCGCATTGCCGAGGGCGAGGTCGAGCGGATGCGGGTGGAGCCGGCGGACCTGACGGCGATCCTCGGGCCGCCGCGCTTCGAGAACGACGTGGCGATGCGCACCAGCGTGCCCGGCGTGGCGACCGGCCTCGCCTGGACGCCGGTCGGCGGCGACATCCTGTTCATCGAGGCCAGCCGCTTTTCCGGCTCGGGGCGGCTGATCCTGACCGGCCAGCTGGGCGAGGTGATGAAGGAGAGCGCCCAGGCCGCCCTCAGCCTCGTCAAGTCGCGGGTGAAAGACCTCGGCCTCGACCCGGAGGGGTTGGACCGTTTCGACATCCACATCCACGTCCCGGCCGGCGCCATCCCGAAGGACGGGCCGTCCGCCGGCGTGGCGATCTTCACGGCCCTGGTGTCGCTGCTGTCCGGCCGCTGCATCCGCTCCGACACGGCGATGACCGGGGAGATCAGCCTGCGCGGTCTGGTTCTGCCGGTCGGCGGCATCCGCGAGAAGGTGGTGGCCGCCCAGCGCGCCGGTCTGAAGACGGTCATGCTGCCCGCCCGCAACCGCAAGGATTTCGACGACATCCCGGCGGCGGTGCGCGAGCGGCTGAGCTTCGTCTGGCTGGAGCGGGTGGACGACGCCGTCCGCGCGGCGCTGGTGCCGGAGCCCTCCGCGGAGGCGGTGGAGCGCAAGGCCGGGTAGCGTTCTCCGCAGGGGCCGGGCCCCTTGCGCACCGGGGGTGCGGTGCGCCACATCAATGGCGCGCCCGCACGGAGCGCGCACAGGAGACGATCATGACGCCCGAGGAACGCACCCTCCTTTCCGATCTGTTCACGCACCTGCGCGAGGTGGAGAACCAACCCCGCGATCCGGAGGCGGAACGCTTCATCCAGCAGATGATCCAGGGCCAGCCTGCCGCCGCCTACTACATGGCGCAGTCGGTCCTAGTGCAGCAGCAGGCGCTGACCGCTGCCCAGCAGCGCATCGAGGATCTGGAGCGGCAGGTGAAGGAGGCGCAATCCCGCGCCCAGCAGACCCAGGCCCAGCCGTCCGGCGGCAGCTTCCTCTCCAACGCGCTGGGGCTGGGGCGCAGCCCGTGGGCCGGCGGGGGCAACCGTCCGGCGGAGCCATCCGCTCCGGCACCGATGCAGTCCCCGGCCGCGCCCTCGCGCAGCCCGTGGGGCGCCGCCCCGCAGACCGGCGGCCAGCTTGGTTATGGACAGCCCGCCTATCCGCCCCAGCCCGGCTATGCCCCGCCGCCCGGATTCGCCCCGCAGGGCTATGCGCCGCGCGGCGGGGGCTTCCTGAGCGGTGCCGCGCAGACGGCGGCGGGCGTGGCCGGCGGCATGCTGGCGGCCAGCGCCATCTCCTCGATGCTCAGCCACTCGCCGGGACCGTTCGGCGAGGCTGCTGCGGCGGCGGGCCAGACGGCCAGCCATGGCGAGACGATCATCAACAACTACTACGGCGACTCCGCGGATCAGGCGGCCGACCAAGGCTTCCCGCCGGAGGACAACAACCTCCAGAATGTCGACTATCAGGCCGACGACTCCTCGTTCGACGACGGCGGCGGCGATGGCGGTGGAGACGACAGCTGGATCTGACCTTATCCAGTCCTTGGCGGAAGGCGTGCCAACCTTTGGGAAAGGTCCGGTGCGCCTTCGTGCCGCCATCACAGTTAATATAAATTAAACAGTTAGGTCCCTACGGTGCGTTGGGCAAGGCAGGCCATATTTCCCGATCCCCACGCAGAACCGAGGCCCATGACGACGCTCGTTCAGCCCCAGCCGACCGAAGATGCCGAGCGCACCGACGCTGAGCGCAAGGCCTCCGCCACCCAGATGTACCATGAGGTGGCGCGGATCATCGAACGGATGCACCGCCGGTTTCTCGACGTTCTGCGAATCGAGCTGTCCCGCATCGGCATCGACGACATCAGCCCGGTGCAGGTGATGATGCTGCTGAACATCTCCAACGGCGAGATCAGCGTGCGCGACCTGATCGAGCGCGGCTATTACCTCGGCTCCAACGCCTCCTACAACCTGAAGCAGCTGGTGGACAGCGGCTATGTCGACCGCTCCGCTTCGCCGCGCGACAAGCGCGCCGCCCGGCTGAAGCTGTCGCCCCGCGGGCTGGAGCTGTGCGAGCGGCTGCGCCACATGGCGTCGGTCCACTCCGACGGGCTGATCCGCACCGACGGCGACAGCCAGGATTTCGAGGTCACCTACCGCACGCTGCGCCGTCTGGAGCGCAAATGGACGGACGTCATCCGCTCCGACGAAACGGAAATCCTCTGACGCGCATTGACCTCCCTCAGTGTGCGCGGCGGGACGCCGTGCCACGGTAAGGCTGCTGGGCTTTGAGGGGGATGTGGGATGAGGTTCGCCGTCGGCACGCAGGATTACCGCAGCATCGCCACCCATGGCGGACGCACCCGCCGCTTCCTGGTCTTCGAAGCCGAGGCGGGCGGCGAGCCCGTGGAGGTCTCGCGGATCGAACTGGCCGAGGATGAGGTGCTCCACCTCGCCGGCGACGGCCGCCCCCATCCGATCGACGCGGTGCGGGTGGTGATCACCGGCTCCTCCGGCGAGGGCTTCATCAACCACATGAAGCGCCGCGGCATCGAGCCGGTGACCACGCTGGAGAGCGACCCGGCGCAGGCGATCCGCGACTGGTTCGCGGGGGCCGTCAAGACCGCGCCGTCGCCCGAGCATCCCCACGAGCATCACGACCACGGCCCCGGGGACACCCCGCAGGAGCGCCACGGGACGCCGGCCTAGATCATCCAGGCGCCGCCGTCATCAGACGGGAAAGGACACGCTGGCGGTGGTCCCGGCGGCGTCGCTTTCCGTGTTCAGCGTGTCACCGAGCTGGGCGGCCAGAGCCTCGGCGAGCATCAGCCCGTCCTCCGCCGTCGTGTCGAAGCCGGCGGGCAGGGCGCGCCCGTTGTCCTCGACGATCAGGCGGGCGCGGCCGTTCTGCTCCTGGGTGATCGACACGCGGATCCAGCCCTGTTCGGGATAGGCGTGGTGCAGGCTGTTGGTGATCAGCTCCGCGGTGATCAGTCCCAGCGGCATGGCCTCGTAGAGGCCGATCTGGATGGGATCGCTCTTCACCTCGATCGGCACGTTTGCGAGGCCGCCGGGCGTCCCGTGCTTCACCGCGTCGGCCAGCGATTCGATGTAGCGGCCCAGATTCACATGGGTGCCGGTGCCCGACTCGTGGAGCTGGCGGTAGAGGATGGCCAGCGCTTCGATGCGCACCAGCGTCTGCTCGTAGGCGGCGCGCGCGTCCGGGTCGCGGATGCGGCCCGTCTGCAGCTTGAGCAGGCTGATGACGAGCTGGAGGCTGTTCTTGGCCCGGTGCTGAAGCTCGCGCAGTTCAGCCTCCAACTCGCGGATGCGTTCCGCGATTGGGTCCTCCGGCGCTCCCGAACCGGTGGCGGGGCGATCAGCAGGCAGGGCGACCGGCCGGGACCGGAGGGGATTGGGCATCACGCAATTCTCGGCTGAAGCTGGGCAATGTTTTACTTAGGTACAGAACAATTTATGCGCTTGAACCCACTCCCGAATTGGTTCTGAGGAATTAACCCTCTGCGCATATCCAATTCGTTCGTCCACGTTCGGACGGAGGGGCAGGGCTTATGCGGCCGGCGGACGAAAGGTCGGAAGCATGGGCAGGCGGGGCAAGCCGGAAAATGCGTTCCCCTGGCCGTCCCGTCGTGGCATGAGTGCCGCCATGCGTTTGAGAACCTTGGTGATTCCCTTCTGCGCCCTGCTGGCCGTGGCCGGCGGCTGCGCCGCGGTGGCCGGCAACGGCGGGCCCGCCGAGTCGTCCGTTCCGGTTGCGCTCGACCGCGACCGTCCCGATCTTTCGGAGGTCGGCGCCCTGCGATTTCGTGGCGCCCTCCGCCTGCCCGCTGGGGCGGGGGTTGGCGGCCTGTCCGGCCTCTGGGTCAGCGACTCGGGCGACCGCTTCGTCGCGGTGTCCGACCTCGGCAAGAGCGTCACCGGACGCCTGTCCTACGACGCCCAGGGCCGTCTGGCGGGCGCTGGACAGTATGATGTCCGCCCGCTCGCCCTCGACAAGGACCCAGACTACCGTGGCCGGCTCAATGATTCGGAAGACCTTGCCCGCCTGCCGGACGGCGGCTGGCTGGTGCCGTTCGAACGCAACCACCGCATCCTCCGTTACGAGGGCGCCGCCCGACCCGAGGGGCCGCCGCGCAAGCTCCCGACTCCGCCCGGCCTGGAGTCGGCGCCGTCGAACGGCGGGGTCGAGGCTCTGGCGGCGCTGGCCGACGGCCGCATTCTCGCCATCGAGGAAGGGGACGACAACGGCGTCCGGGAACGCCACGCCTGGATTGCTCCCACCGACCTGAAGAAGCGCGGGGACTGGCAACCGCTGACCTACCGCGCCGCGCCGCGCTTCCGCCCCACGGCGGCGGCGCCCCTGCCGGACGGCGGGGTCTTGGTGCTGGAACGGCGGGTATCCCTGCTGGGCGGCTGGGCGGCGCGCATCGTCCATGTGCCGGCGGATTCGCTGCGCGGCGGTGCGACGATGGATGGTGTGGAACTGGCGCGTCTGGAACCGCCGTTGCTGACCGACAATTTCGAAGGGCTGGCGGTGCGCCCCGGCCCGGACGGCGATCTGCTGGTCTACGTCGTTTCCGACGACAACCGTAGCCCGCTCCAACGGACCTATCTGATGATGTTCCAGCTTCCGGCCAACGCGCTCAAGCCCACCGTGGCGGGGCGCTGACCGGTCAGGCACGCCCCGCGGTGAATAGTGCTTATCAGAAGTTGGCGTAGGGGCCGCCCTGGCTGGGGATTTCCGGGGAGCCCGGGGAACCCGGATTGCCCATCGGCTCGCGGTGGTGATGGACGCGGGCGATGCTCGGGGCGAGGTCCTGGAGCTCGATGAAGTTGTCGGCCTGACGGCGCAACTCATCGGCGACCATCGGCGGCTGGGAGCGCACGGTGCTGATGACACTGACCCGCACGCCCTTGCGCTGCACCGCCTCGACCAGCCGGCGGAAATCGCCGTCGCCCGAGAAGAGCAGGATGTGGTCCACCCGCTCAGCCATCTCCATGACGTCGATGGCCAGCTCTATGTCCATGTTGCCCTTGATCTTGCGGCGGCCCGAGGCGTCGGTGAACTCCTTGGTCGGCTTGGTCACCATGGTGTAGCCGTTGTAGTCCAGCCAATCGACCAGAGGCCGGATCGGCGAGTACTCCTGATCCTCCACCAGCGCGGTGTAGTAGAAGGCGCGCACCAGTCTTCCTTCCGAGGCGAAGCCGTCGCGCAGGCGCTTGTAGTCGATATCGAAGCCCAGGGACCGGGCGGCTGCGTACAAATTGGCTCCGTCGATGAACATCGCCAGACGCTCTTCCTTATAAAAGAGCTTCGTAACATCTTTCGGCAAAGTCGTATTGCGATCCAATTTCGTAATCCTTCCACGATGGATTGAATTATATCTCAGGCATACGCGAAATTGCGATTCACCAGATAAGTAACGTAGGGGTTCGTCTACGCGCGAGCAAGGGGGCGCGCGGGCATGGGGCCTCTGCGGGCGGGGTACGGCGGGTGGACCCGACGAGGCTCGAAGCGCTTGCGCCGGCGCGAACGCATCAATATATTCGGTTCCCTTCGCAGATCCCGGAGTTGGTTTGGTATGGCCCGCGTTACCGTCGAAGATTGCGTCCTCAAGGTTCCGAACCGGTTTGAGCTGGTGATGATGGCGGCCCAGCGCGCGCGTGAGATCGCGTCCGGCGCCCCGCTGTCGATCGACCGCGACAACGACAAGAACCCGGTCGTTGCCCTGCGCGAGATCGCCGATGAGACGGTGATGCTGGAGCATCTGAAGAATGCCCTGATCAAGGGCCACCAGAAGCACGTCGAGCCGGACGAGCCCGAGGAGGAGATCGTCGAGCTTATGGCCGGCGAGCACGACTGGGCCGCCCGCGGCGACACGTCGCTGGAGGACGAGGACGGGATGAGCGAGGCGGAGGAGGTCGGCGAAGGCGACGATCTGATGTCCGACATGGAGAGCGATCCGGCGGCGGCCTTCGGCGAGACCGAGGACGATGTCGTCGGCCGCGATGCGGACGGGGATCTCTGACGCTGACCGACAGCGACCGGTCTTGGGGGCCGACGGCCCCCTATTCCGTCGACAAACCAATCATTTGCGAAACTTCATGGCGCACGCTGCGCCGGGTCGGGTGGCATGATCCGGCAATATGAGCTTGTCGAACGCGTCAAGGCGTACGACCCCTCGGCGGACGAGGAGTTGCTCAACCGCGCCTACGTCTTCTCCATGAAGGCGCACGGCTCGCAGACCCGCGCCTCGGGCGACCCTTATTTCCTCCACCCGCTGGAGGTCGCCGGCATCCTCACCCAGCTCAAGCTGGACGCCGGGACCATCGCGACGGCGCTGCTGCACGACACGGTCGAAGACACGGTCGCCACGCTGGAGGACATCGAGAAGCACTTCGGCAAGGAGATCGCCCGTCTGGTCGACGGCGTGACCAAGCTGTCGCGCCTGGAACTGCACAGCGAGCAGGCCAAGCAAGCCGAGAATTTCCGCAAGCTGGTGCTCGCCATGTCGGAGGACATCCGCGTCCTCCTCGTGAAGCTGGCCGACCGGCTGCACAACATGCGCACGCTGTTCCATCTGAAGAATCCGGACAAGCGCAAGCGCATCGCCCGCGAAACGATCGAGATCTACGCGCCGCTCGCCGAGCGCATCGGCATGCACCAGGTCAAGGACGAACTGGAGGATCTCTCCTTCGCGGAGCTGAATCCGGACGCCCGCGACAGCATCCTGGCCCAGCTCTCCCGCCTGCGCACCGAAGGCGAGAACCGCGTCCAGCGGATCATCCAGGAACTCCGCGGCACGCTGGCGGAGGAGGGGCTGCCCAACGCCGGAGTCACCGGGCGCGAGAAGACCGCCTACTCGATCTGGCGCAAGCTGCAGCGCAAGAATGTCAGCTTCGAACAGCTGTCCGACATCATGGCCTTCCGGATCATGGTGGACACGGTGCCGGAATGCTACCAAGCGCTGGGCGTCATACACGCCCATTACCCGGTCGTTCCGGGACGCTTCAAGGACTACATCTCGACGCCCAAGCCCAACGGCTACCGCTCGCTCCACACCGGGGTGATCGGTCCGGAGCGCAACCGGATCGAGGTGCAGATCCGCACCAGCGACATGCACGAGATCTGCGAACTCGGCGTCGCCGCCCACTGGGCCTACAAGCAGGGCGAGCCGCGCACCCAGCAGGGGCGCGAGTACCGCTGGCTGCGCGAGCTCCTGGACATCCTGGAGCACGCCCAGAAGCCCGAGGAGTTCCTGGAGCACACCAAGCTGGAGCTGTTCCAGGACCAGGTCTTCTGCTTCACGCCGAAGGGCGATCTGATCGCGCTGCCGCGCGGCGCCACCCCGGTGGACTTCGCCTACGCCGTCCACTCGGAGGTCGGCGACCACTGCGTCGGCGCCAAGATCAACGGGCGGATGCTGCCGCTGCGCACGCAGCTGCAGAACGGCGATCAGGTCGACATCATCACCTCCAAAGCCCAGACCCCGGTTCCGGGCTGGGAGCGCTTCGTCGTCACCGGCAAGGCGCGGGCGCGCATCCGCAAGTTCCTGCGCACCCAGCAGCGCACCCAGTACATCGAGCTGGGCCGCGCCATCCTGCAGCGCCAGTTCAAGTCGGAAGGCTACGAGTTCTCGGAAAAGGCGCTGGAAGGCGTCATCAAGATCTTCCAGCAGCCGAGCGCCGACGATCTGCTGGCCAGCGTCGGGTCGGGGCTGCATTCGGGCCGCGAGGTCTTCCACGCCGTCTTCCCCGGCCACAAGCCGCATGTGGCGACGACGAAGGAAGGCGACGACAAGAACGCCATCACGGTTCCGAAGCCCAAGCCGAAGGTAAAGGGCCACAACGCGCCGCTGCCGATCCGCGGTCTGATCCCCGGCATGGCGGTCCATTACGCCCGCTGCTGCCACCCGCTGCCGGGCGACCGCATCGTCGGCATCGTGACCACCGGCAAGGGCGTGACCATCCACACCATCGACTGCGAGACGCTGGAGAGCTTCCACGAGTCGCCGGAGCGCTGGATCGACGTCGCCTGGGACATCGGACCGGACAGCCCCGAGGAGCATGTCGGGCGCATCTCGCTGGTGGTCAACAACGAGCCGGGCTCTCTCGGCACGCTGTCCACGGTCATCGGCAAGAACGGCGGCAACATCACGAACCTGAAGATCACCAGCCGCAACACCGACTTCTTCGAGCTGCTGATCGACATCGACGTGAAGGACGCCAAGCATCTGACCAACATCATGGCGGCCCTGCGCGCCACCCCCGCCATCAACGCGGTGGAGCGGGCGCGGGGGCGGTGAGGGCGCCCGCCCGGTCGCGCCCATCGGAAGCGAGGGAAGCATGTCCAGTCCGACCATCTTCAGCCGCCTGATCGCCGGGGAGCTGCCCTGCGCGGTGGTGTACGAGGATGCGGAGACCTTCGCCTTCATGGACGCCGGTCAGGTCAATCCCGGCCATGTGCTGGTGGCGCTGAAGCGCCCGGCCCCGACCATTCTGGACGTGACGGAGGACGAGGCGGCGGCCCTGTTCCGCACCGTCCACAAGGTCGCCCGCGCCGTCCAGGCGGCCTTTTCGCCGGAGGGGGTCACGATTCTCCAGACCAACAAACCGGCGGGCTGGCAGACGGCGCCGCACATCCACGTGCATGTGGTGCCGCGCTATCAGAACGACGGCGCCGATCTGGTCTGGCCGCGCCATGACCCGCCCATCGAGGAGCTGAAGGCGCTCGCCGAGCGGATCGTCGCGCATCACGTCGTCGAATGACGGCGTGACGCGACGCTGCACCGCCGCTATATAGCAGGGAGAACCGGTGCCCGCCGGATGCAGGATGCGGGACCGGCGCGACACCGGAGTTTCGAGCCTATGCCCCGCCCTCTGCGCCTCGGCGTGAACATCGACCATGTGGCGACCGTCCGCAACGCGCGGGGCGGGCGTCACCCCGATCCCGTGCGCGCGGCGAAGCTCGCCGCCGAGGCCGGGGCCGACGGCATCACCGCCCATCTGCGCGAAGACCGCCGCCACATCATCGATTCCGACATCGAACGGCTGATGGCGGAGATCCGGTTGCCGCTGAATCTGGAGATGGCGGCGACGGACGAGATGCTCGGCATCGCGCTGCGCCACAGGCCGCACGCCTGCTGCCTCGTCCCGGAGAAGCGCACCGAGGTCACCACCGAAGGCGGGCTGGACGTCGCCGGGCAGATGGGCACCCTCAAGCGCTTCGTCGGCGAACTCGGCGCCGCAGGCATCCGCGTCTCGCTGTTCATCGACCCGGAACCGGCGCAACTCGACGCAGCGAAGGCCTTGGGCGCGCCGGTGGTGGAACTGCACACCGGCGCCTACTGCGACGCGCCCGCCGGGGCGGAGCGCGCGGCGGAGCTGGAGCGGATCGTCCGGGCGGCGGCTCACGCCGAGGCCATCGGGCTGGAGTGCCACGCCGGCCATGGGCTGAGCTACGAGACGGTCGGCGCGGTCGCCGCCATACCGACCATCGTCGAGCTGAACATCGGCCATTTCCTGATCGGCGAGGCGATCTTCGTCGGGCTGGGCAACACGCTCCAGCGCATGCGCGCCGTCATGAAGGACGCCCGTTTGGCAAGCGGAGGCGTCTCATGATCCTTGGCATCGGGAACGACCTGATCGACATCCGCCGGATCGAGCAGTCGCTGGACCGTTTCGGGGACCGCTTCATCGCCCGCATCTTCACCGACGTGGAGCGCGCCAAGTCGGAGCGCCGCGCCGGCGCCGCCGGCAAGCACAGCGCCCGGGCCGCGACCTACGCCAAGCGCTTCGCCGCCAAGGAGGCCTGCTCCAAGGCGCTGGGCACCGGATTCCGCGACGGCGTGTTCTGGCGCGACATGGGGGTGGTGAACCTGCCCTCCGGCCAGCCGACCATGCGCCTGACCGGCGGCGCGCTGGAGCGGCTGCAGGCGATGACCCCGCCGGGCATGCAGGCGCGCATCCACGTGACGCTGACCGACGAGTATCCGATGGCCGAGGCCTTCGTCATCATCAGCGCCGAACCGGCCGACGCTTCCGCCGATACCCCCATCACCACCTCCACGGCACCCTCCGCATGACCATGAACAGAGAGACCGCCTTGACCGGCAAATCCAAAGAGACAGGCGGCTTTGCCGAGACGGTGAAGACGGTCTTCTACGCGGTCATCATCGCCTTCGGCGTGCGGACCTTTGCCTTCGAGCCCTTCAACATCCCGTCTGGGTCGATGATCCCGACGCTGCTGATCGGCGACTACCTGTTCGTGTCCAAGTTCTCCTACGGATACAGCAAGTACACGGTCGGCTTCGGGTTGCCGCTGTTCGAGGGCCGCATCCTGGGCCACGCGCCGGAGCGCGGCGACGTCGCCGTGTTCAAGCTGCCGCGCGACAACAAGACCGACTACATCAAGCGCGTCATCGGCCTTCCGGGCGACACCGTCCAGGTGACCGGCGGCGTCCTGCACATCAACGGCCAGCCGGTGAAGCGCGAGCGCATCGAGGACTATGTGTCTCGCGACGCGCTGGGCCGCGAGGTCCGCATTGCCCAGTATGTGGAAACCCTGCCGGGCGGGCGCAGCCACCGCATCATCGAGGAGTCGGACAACGGTCCGCTCGACAACACTCCGGCCTTCAAGGTGCCGGCGAACCATCTGTTCATGATGGGCGACAACCGCGACAACTCGCTGGACAGCCGCGTCCCGTCGCAGGTGGGGTATGTCCCGATGGAGAATCTGGTCGGGCGCGCCGAATTCCTGTTCTTCTCGTTGGAGGATGGGACCCGCTTCTTCGAAGTGTGGCGTTGGCCGGCGGACCTGCGGTTCAGCCGCCTGTTCAACGCTGTGAAGTGAGCCCCGTCGAGCACTGGGGCGCGGAGATTTGTTATTGTGAGCCCTGAAGAACGGGGGACCCCCATGGCGTCCGATCCGGACGTGAGCGCCGATTCCGCCGACCTAGCGGAGCTGGCCGCGGCCGTCGGCCATCGCTTCGCCGACCCGCAGCGGTTGGCCGACGCGGTCACCCATCCCAGCCTGATGGGGCTGGAGCGCAACGCCCACGGCGGGCGGCCCGAGCAGGGACCCGGCCTCGCCTATGAGCGGCTGGAGTTCCTGGGCGACCGGGTGCTCGGCCTCGTCATCGCCGAATGGTTGCTGGAGCGCTTCCCCAACGAACGCGAGGGCGCGCTCGCCAAGCGGCACGTCTCGCTGGTCCGGCGGGAGGCGCTGAGCCGCGTCGCCGACACGCTGCAACTCGGGCGCTACCTGCGCCTGTCCCCGGCGGAGGCGCAGGGCGGCGGGCGCAGCAACCGCACCATCCTGGCCGACGCCTGCGAGGCGGTGATCGGGGCGCTCTATCTGGACGGCGGCATGGACAAGGCGCGGGACTTCATCCGCGGGGCCTGGGCCGGACAGATCGACCGCGCGGACCCGCCGCCGTTGGATTCCAAGACGGCGTTGCAGGAATGGGCGCAGGGCAACAAGCGTCCCATCCCCACCTATGAACTGATCGAGCAGAGCGGCCCGGCGCACGAGCCGGTGTTCCGCATCGCGGTCCGGCTGAAGGGCATGGAACCGGTGACGGCCACCGGCCCGTCCAAGCGGGTCGCCGAACGGAAAGCGGCCAGCGCCTTGCTGCGCCAATTGGGAGTGCAGGTCGATGACTGACGGCCGCGACAAGTTTGAAGACGACGATTTCGACGATAAGGACGAGGGCGTGAGCGAGAGCGTGGATGAGGGTGCCGACAGCGGTGCTGAAGAAGGCGCCGAAGAGGCCGTCGCCGAAGAGGCCGTCTATGTGCCCGAGAACCCGCGCTGCGGCTTCGTTGCCCTGGTCGGCGCGCCCAACGCCGGCAAGTCGACCCTGCTGAACGCGATGGTCGGCTCCAAGGTGTCGATCGTCAGCTCCAAGGTGCAGACCACCCGCACGCGCGTGCTCGGCATCACCATCGCCGGCGACAGCCAGATCATCTTCGTCGACACCCCCGGCATCTTCAAGCCGAAGCGCCGGCTGGACCGCGCCATGGTGGCGGCGGCCTGGCAGGGGGCGGAGGACGCCGATCTGGTCGGCTTGCTGTTCGACGTGTCGCGCCGCGGCATCGACCAGGACACCCAGGGCATCATCGCCCGCCTTAAGGAGCAGGGGCGCAAGGCCATCCTGATCCTGAACAAGATCGACCTCGTGCCGCGCGAGAAGCTGCTGGGCCTTGCCGACAGCTTCAACCAGGAAGGCATCTTCACCGACATCTTCATGCTGTCCGCCTCGACCGGCGACGGGGTGGAGCATCTGCGCGGCTTCCTGGCCGCCCGCATGCCGGAAGGCCCCTGGCACTACCCGGAGGACCAGATCTCCGACATGCCGATGCGCCTGCTGGCGGCGGAGATCACCCGCGAGAAGCTGTTCCAGCAGCTTCACCAGGAACTCCCCTACGCGGCGACGGTCGAGACCGAGCAGTGGGAGGAGTTCGAGAACGGGTCGGTCAAGATCTCCCAGGTCGTCTATGTCCAGCGCGACAGCCAGAAGGCCATCGTGCTCGGCAAGCAGGGCACCCGCATCAAGGCGCTCGGGCAGGCCGCCCGGACCGAGCTGGAGGAGATGCTGGAGCAGCGCGTCCACCTGATGCTGTTCGTCAAGGTGCGCGAGGACTGGGAGAACGATCCGGAGCGCTACGAGGCCTGGAACCTCGACTTCGGGGCCTCCTAAAGCGCCGGTCAGGGTATAGGCGTGGACGGACGGTCCCCCATATAGAAGGGCGCCCTTCCATCCACTGACCGGCTGACCGTGCGCGTGCCCATTTTCAACGACCTGTACGACGCCGGCTCGCGCCTGTTGGGGCGGGCCGGCGATCTCGTTTCCGGCGGCATCCTGGAGCAGGACGTCCGTCTCGGCGTCACCGGTCTGCGGCGGGCCGGCAAGACCGTGTTCGTCACCTCGCTGGTCGACAACCTGCTGAAGGCCGGGCGGCTTCCCTTCCTCGACGTGGTATCGTCCGGGCGCTTCCAGGCGTCGCGCCTGCGCCCCCAGCCCGACGCCCAGGTGCCCCGTTTCGAGGTCGAGCAGCGGCTGGCCGAGCTGACCGGGCCCATTCCCCGCTGGCCCAAGGAAACCCAGGGCATCAGCCAGCTCCGCCTGTCGATGCGTTACCGCCCGAACGCGGTGCTGAAGCGCACGGTGCAGCCGGTCGCCACGCTGAATCTCGACATCGTCGACTATCCCGGCGAATGGCTGCTCGACCTGCCGCTGCTGCACCAGTCCTTCGCGGAATGGAGCGCGCTGACCCTGGAGCTGGCCGGCCGGGCACCGCGCGACGAGCTGTCGGTGTCCTGGCGCGGCTGGCTCGCCACCATCGACACGGCGGCCCCGGCGGAGGAGGAGCAGGCGCGGCGTGGTGCGGCGCTGTTCACCGACTATCTGCACGCCTGCCGCCGCTCCGACAATCTGCTGAGCCTGATCCAGCCGGGGCGCTTCGTCGAGCCGGGGGACATGGCGAACGCGCCGCTGCTGACCTTCTGCCCGCTGCCGGGCGACCGTCCGCGCACCCGCGGCAGCCTGTGGGCGTTGATGGAGGACCGTTACGAGGCCTACAAGTCCAAGGTCGTCCGTCGCTTCTTCGCCGAGCATTTCGCCCGGCTCGACCGCCAGATCGTCCTCATCGACGTGCTGGGGGCTCTGAACTCCGGCCCGGCCGGCATGGCGGACATGAAGCGCGCCCTGGAACTGAGCCTGGAGCCCTTCCGCCACGGGTCCAGCAGTTGGTTGGACTGGCTGCTGGGCCGCAAGATCGACCGTGTGCTGTTCGCCGCGACCAAGGCCGACCATGTCGCCTCGCACCAGCACAACAGCCTGCGCCACCTGCTGGACCGGCTGGTGTCCGACGCCCGCGCCGGCATCCGCTTCGAAGGGGCGCGGGTGGAGACCATGGCCATCGCCGCCCTGAAGTCGACCGAGACGGTGGTGACCGAGCACGAAGGACGGCAACTGCGCTGCGTGCGCGGCGTCCCGCTCGGTCGCGACCGTCCGACCGTGCTGTTCCCCGGCGAGATTCCCGAGGACGCCGACTTTCCGCCGGGGCAGGAGCGGCCGTACAACTTCATGGCTTTCCAGCCGCCGGCCGACCTCGCCCGCGAGGCGCGCGGTCTGCCGCACATCCGCCTGGATCAGGCCATGCAGTTCCTGCTGGGGGATTATCTGGAATGAGCGAGCGCACGCGCGACCGCCACTGGGTCCCGCCGATGGAGCTGGACCCCACCCGCGCCGCCGCCGTGCCTGCGGCGGAGGAGGAGGCGATCATCGCCGGCCCCCTGGCCGGCCCCCTGTCCGGTTCAGCGGCGGAGCGTCTGCCCGCGCTGCTGGCGGAGGACCGGCCGCGCAGCCGGTTCGGCCGCTGGCTGGCCGGGTCGGTCGCGGCGCTGGTGCTGATCGCGCTGGGCTTCGACACCTGGGACCTGTTCAACCGCGCCTTCGCCACCAGCGCCGCGCTGGGCGTGCTGGTGGCCGCCGCCGTGGCGGTGGCGGGCGGGGCGGCGCTGGCGATGCTGCTGCGCGAACTGCGCGCGCTGCGCCGCCTGCGCAAGATCGAGGAGTTGCGCGGCGAGGCGGGGCGTCTGTCCACGGAGATCGTGACCAAGGCCGGGGAGCCCGGCCACGCCGAGCGCTTCGCCGGGTCGCTGACCCGCCTCTACGAAGGCCGTCCCGATCTGACGCCCGCGCTGGAGCGGGTGCGCGACCATGTGACCGACGCCCACGACGACGCGGAAATCCTGCGCCTGCTCGACCGCGAGGTGATGGGGCCGCTGGACCGTCGCGCCTACCAGACCGTCCTGCGCGCCTCGCGCGACACGGCGGTGGCGACGGCGCTCAGCCCGGCGGCGGTCGTCGACCTCGCGGTGGTGCTGTGGCGCAACCTGAAACTGGTGCGCGAGATCGCGGCGCTCTACGGCGCGCGGCCCGGTTACGTCGGGTCGCTGCGGCTGTTGCGGCGGATGCTCGCCAACCTCGCCGTCGCCGGGGTGGCGGAAAGCGCCCACCACGTCGCCGTCGAGGCGCTGGGCGGCTCCATCGCCGCGGCCATTTCCACCCGCATGGGGCAGGGAGTGATCAACGGCCTGCTGACCGCGCGGGTCGGTCTGACCGCCATGCATCTGTGCCGCCCCATCGCCTTCGGTCCCGACAACCGGCCGAGCATGGGCCAGATCCGCAAGGAGCTGCTGTCCCTGCCGAAGCAGGTGCTGTAGCCGCTCACGGCGTGGGAAAGGGCCGGCCGTGCCGGGGGTGGGTCCGGTCGTGGACCAGGGCGCGGTCGCGGATCATCGGCCAGACGATGCGGCGCAGGAACCGGTGATCCTGCGTCCGGTCCGGCTCGGCGGCGGCGTGCCGCTCGGCCAGCGGCAGCAGGTCGGGCAGCAGCCCGGCGACGCCGCCCCAATGACCGCCCGCCATCACCTCGGTGTGCAGCACCCCGTCGCGCAGGACGTGGAAGGGCTGGCCGGAGGCGATCCAGGCATCGACGGCCGCCTTTCCGTCGGCGGACGGCAGGGCGTCCCAGTCCCGGCAGAGGAAACGCGCCACCGTCGGGTCGTCGGCGGCGGCCAGCCGCCAATAAGGGCCGCCGGTCGGCGCGGTGGGCGTCACCGCCACGAGGTCGGCCCCCGTCGCGGCCAGCTCGGCCAACCGGTCGTCGGCCAGACCGTCGTCGTGATAGACTTGGCAGGTCCAACCCGGATACAGCGCGACGGTCCGCCGCAGAATCTCGACCGGATCGTGGGCACCGGCCGGCTGGCTGCTCCACAGGCTGAAGGCGATGACGTTGCGGTGCCGTCGCTCCACGCCGCGCGGCTGGGCGGGCAGCGGGGGCAGGGTGGGGGCCGTGTCGATGGCCGTCCGATCCTTCAGGTCCAGCGCGCGCTCCCCCCATTCCGCGGCCTCGTCGTCCCGGCCGAGGAAGGCGAGGGCGACGACCAGCCGATCTATGGCGTCGAGATGACGAGGATCCAGACGGGCGGTCCGCTCCAGCGCGCGGGCGGAGTCCTCCAGCCGGCCCACGACCCCCAGGGCGATCCCCAGATTGACGGCGGCGGACGGAAAATCCGGGGTGATGGCCAGGGCGTTGCGGTAGGCGAGGGTGGAATCCTCCCGCAAACCCATGGCGAACAGCGCGTTGCCGTAGAGAAAGGCGATGTCGGCATCCAGCGGCAACAGTTCCGCGGCGCGGGCCAGCGGCGGCAGGGATTCGGTGCCGCGCCCCTGCTCGACCAGCAGACGCCCCTCCTCGTGACGCAGCGCGCCCAGGCGTTCCACCGCGATGGCAAGGCCGGGAGCGGACGCGACGGCGCGTTCCAGCGCCATGATGGCTCCGGCGGAGCGGCCCAGGCTGCGCAGGGCGTTTGCCATGTCGGTCCAGGCCTCGGCGAAATCCGGCTGGAGGGCGACGGCGTGCCGGTAATCCTCCACCGCCGCCTCCGGTTGTCCCGAGGAGCGGCGGATGTTGCCGCTGTTGGCGTGCATGTCCGACGCCTCGGGCCGCTGGGCGATGGCGCGGGCGATGAGTTGCAGGCCGAGCGCCTGCTCCCCCACCTGTCCGGCCAGAACCCCCAGGAAATGCAGGGCGTCCGGCTGGTCCGGGTCCACATCCAGGATGCGGTGGTAGAGCTGCTGGGCCTCGGCCAGCCTGCCGGCCAGGTGATGCTCCAGGGCGAGCGCCAGCGCTTCCGCGATCGTAACCATGCCTACAGGCTTAAGCACCCCGGCGCCCCTCCGCAAGTGTCACGGCTGTGAGAAAGGGTGGGGAGCGGTCCCGATGGTCCTGGAATGCGAAACCTTGGTGCTGCAAACAGCCTGTGGGCGCCCGCCCTTCGGACTAGCCGGAAAAAAGGTGAACGAACCCTTTACAATGCACGAGTGCGGCTGCAATATATGATCTGGATTGTCCAACCATCGGTGTAATGTCATGAACGTGGCCCTCGCCACCGCAACGGCTGCAAGGCCGTTGGCCTTCATGACGGCCCGCAACAGCGACGCTGTTGATAACGCGGCCGACACCGGGACTCCCTCTAGGGGGGACCCGGCCACCGGGCAGTCCGAAACCTTGCTGTCCGGACGCTACACGAAGACCGCCTACCGCTACGATGCCGACGCGTCGCGGCTGGTGCTGCTGTTCCGCAGCCCGGAGGACGGCGCGACCCTCGACCAGATCCCGACCGAGGCGGCGCTGCGCCAGTACCGCGAGGCGCAGAAGGACCGGAAGAGCGGCAAGGCGTCGCTTGAGCTTCTGGTTGGCGGTTCGGACGGCCAGGACCAGCCGAACGGCGCGGGCCAGGGCGGAGCCTCCGCCAACGGCTCGCCCGTGCACCGTTGGGCTGCGGGCCACTCCGGGGCCGGCGGAGGCCGCACCAGCCCGTCACAGGGGACTTCCGCGCACGCCTCGCCGGTGGTAGCCTCGACCCCGATGGTGGCCCACGCGGCGGCCGCTCCCTCGGCGGGGGCCGGTTCCGTAAACGTGGTCATCTGACCGGCGCGATGCGGACAACAGGGCGCCGTTCGCCTGTTTCCTTGGGCCGCCTGTTTTCTGTGAAGGCATCCTCCGATGGGTCTCGACATCTCCTCCTCCACCCTGGGTGCCGCGGTCGGCTTGCGGCAGGCGCAGGGCCAGATCGACTTCGGCGTTAAGACGCTGAACCAGACCGCGCAGCAGCAGGACCAAGCGATCGCCACGCTGCTCCAGGGCGGCTCGGACGGCGCGTCGGCCGGCGGGAACGTCACGGCCACGCGCGGGCAGAATCTCAACATCGTCGTGTGAGCGGCTGAGCCGACGGGCTCGATCGTTCCAGCCACGCCGCGGCCATAAAAAAAGCCCCTCTCGCTGGAGAGGGGCTTCGTGCGTTCCGGAGGACCGCTTACTTCAGCTCGTCGAAGGTGTCGATGACGTGGCTGACGATGCCGTACTCGCGGGCTTCGTCGGCCAGCATCCAGTAGTTCCGATCGGTGTCCTTCGACACCTTCTCCACCGGCTGGCCGGTCTCGCGCGCGATGATGCGGTTCAGCCGCTCACGCATGCGGATGATTTCCTTCGCCTCGATGGCGATGTCCGTCGCCCGGCCACCGGTGCCGCCCAGCGGCTGGTGGATTAGGAAGCGGGTGTTCGGGAGGCAGTAGCGGTCTTCCTTCTTCGCGGCCAGGAAGATGTGGCAGCCGGCGCTGGCAACCCAGCCGGTGCCCAGCATCTTCACGCGCGGCTTCACGAAGCGGATCATGTCGTGAATGGTGTCGCCCGCCTCGACGTGGCCGCCGGGGGAGTTCACCACGACCGTGATGTCGTCGTTGCTCTCGTGGGACAGAGCCAGCAGCTGGGCCGAGACGGCCTGCGCCAGCTTCATGTCGATCTGCCCGAAGATCAGCACCGTGCGCGCCTTGAACAGGTTCGACTGCACGGCAGCGAACGGCGGCGGGGCGCTTTCCTTCGACTTCTCGTCCGGCTCCTGCTCGGGTTCGTCGTCGAAGCGGGTGTATCCGTCTTGCGCCATCGTTTTTGAACTCCCTGAGGTCGGCGTGTCTACCGGGGGGCTTTGGCTTGCGGGGGCCTGGGATGTCGGATGGGGACCGAACCACGCCACTCGTTTCTCCACATAGCCCGTATCGGTTCCTTGTTCAACGGGCCGCGACGCCAAATCCCACCCCCGGATCGTCATAGTCGCGCTCAGGCTGGCCGCATCGGTGCGGATCGCCGCTTGCCGACCATCGGGAAGGAGAGGCACACTGCCACTTGCACAATCGGGGGCGGTGCATGGAAAGGGACAGCGGTGGCGGCGTCTCGGTCATCATTCCGGCCTACCGGGCGCAATTCACCATCGCCCGCGCCGTGTCCAGCCTTCTGGCGCAGAGCTTTTCCCACTGGCAAGCGGTGGTGGTCAGCGACGACGGCGCCGACTACCGCGCGGTCCTGGAAGCCGCCGGCATCACCGACTCGCGCCTGACCTTCACCGGAACCGGCCGCGTCGGGTCCGGCGCCCCGGCGGCGCGCAACGCCGGGCTGCGCCGCGCGCGCTTGGCCCTGATCGCCCCGCTGGACGCCGACGACCGGTTCGAACCGGACCGGCTGGCGCGGCTGGCCCCGCTGGCGGCGGCGCAGGGGGCGGCGGCGGACAACGTGGCGGTGGTGCGCGACGGCGACGGTGCGCCGCTCTCCACCCTGTTCCCATCCGGGACAGGAACCGCCACGCTGGACGCGGCGGCCTTCCTGGAAACCTCCGTCCCGATGTTCTTCGTGGTCCGCCGCGACCTTGTCCCCGGCTGGGAGGAGGGGGTGGATTTCTGCGACGACGTGGTCTTCAACATCCAGGTCCTCGACCGGGTGGGCCGACTGCCGCTCGTGCTGGAGCCGCTCTACGAATACCGCCAGCGGGAGGGGTCGATCACCTGTTCCGCCGACAGCGGGACGCGGGCCGAACTCTGCTATCGCCACGTGCTCGACCGTCTGTCCGCCGACGGCTTGCGGATCGCCGACGCCGCGCTGCGCCACCGCTTCGCCGCCGCCCTGGGCGCCAAGCGCGCCCTGAACGCCGCCTACATGGCCGCGCAGGCCGCCGGACGCTGCGCCAATTTTCAGGAGTTCCTGGCTTTGCGGGAAAACTCCCGGCCGGGGTAGTCGCCGATCACGCTGAGATGCGTGACCACCGATCCGTCCGGACGGAACAGGTGGAGGGCGAGCGCGGACGGCTCGTCCGTCCAGCGGTAGGGCGGCTCCGGCGCGAGGTCCAGGGCGATCTGGTAGGCCACCGACGGCGCGACATAACCGTGCGCTCCGTTCCAGGCGACCGCGGTCTGGCGATGGGTGTGGCCGCACAGGGCGGCCCGGATGTTCGGATGGCTGCGCACCAGCCGCCCCAACTCCTCCGCGCCCTCCAGGCAGCGCAGCGTGTCCAGGAAGGCCAGCCCGGTGTCGAAGGGTGGGTGGTGCAGCGCCAGCACCGTCGGCCGCTCCGGCTGCTCGGCCAGACGCTCCGCCAGCCAGGACAGCCGGTCGGCGCACAGGCCGCCCACCGCCGATCCGGCAACGACCGAGTCGAGCATCAGGATGCGGACCGGAAACTCCTCGATGGCATAATGGAGGAAGGGACCCTCCATGGGCATCCAGCCGCGGCCGGCGAAGGTCCGGCGCAGTTCCGCGCGGTCGTCGTGGTTGCCTGGCAGCACGCGGAAGGGAATGGCGAGCGGTTCCAGCAGAGCGGACAGCGTCTCGTACTCGCCGGGTTTCGGCCCGTTGACGAGGTCGCCGGTGATCAGGACGAGGTCGGGGCGCGGCACCAGCGCGTTGAGGTGGGCCACCGCGGCAGCGAGCCGGGTGTTGGTGTCGTAACCGGTCGTCGGGGCGGTGCCGGGGGCCGTGACATGCAGGTCGGACATCTGGGCGATCAGCATCGGGCACCCCTGGGGACGCGAGGGTCGGAGGACCAAGGATTGTCACATCGCCGATTTCCCGGATGTCTTCAAGAGTCCAACCGGAGCAAAACTTCCTTTACGCTTCCGTGACAGGCTGAGCCATCGGCCGAACGACCGTATCGCCGCCACAGCATCGGATCGGGGAATGAGCGCGTCCACCTCCTCCTGCCTGCTCGCACGGTTGCTGGCGTCCGGGAAGTTCTGGCTGAAGCGCGCCCGCATCGCCTCCCCGGACCTCGGCGAGGGCGCCCCGCCACCCGGAGCGGACGGCGCCCTGCTGGCCGATGTTCGCATCGAAGGCGATCGGATTCGTGCGGTTCTACCGGCGGGCGAGGCGCCCTGTTGCGCGCCCGGCCTGTGCCTCGATGGCGGGCCGGTTCTCCCGCGCGGTGGCTGCACCGCGGTCGGCCCCGGTCAACCCGCTGATTTGACGGTGATTCTTCCCGATGGCGCGCGGTTGGAGATGGAGAAGGGCCGGGTTGTGCAACCCGATCCTCCGCACTCCCGCGCCTGAACCCTTGCAACCGTCTCGACTCCGGAACTGAACTGAACGATATAGTTTAGTTTACCGTCCGCCCCTCACAGCGGCCCGGTTGACACGAAACGCCCCGCGCGCCCGCCTGGCGGGCCGGCGGGCCTGTGCGGGTTCCGTATCCATGCGCCACACGCTTCGCATCGTCGCCCTTCTGGTTCTGGTCGCACTCGGCGGCGGCGCCTACTGGTACTTCGTCAAGCAGGGCGGAACCATCAACACGCTGCTTGCCGGCAAGGTTCCGTCCCCCGGCGGCGCCTCCGCGGGTCCGGCGGCGGGCGGACCGCCGGGCGGCGCGCCGCCGATGCCGGTGGAGGCACTGCCGGTCAAGATTGGCACCGTGTCGCGTCAGGTCACCGCGGTCGGCTCGCTGCTGTCCAGCGAATCGGTGGTCATCCGGCCCGAGGTGGCAGGCAAGGTCTCCGAGATCGCCTTCCTGGAAGGGCAGGCGGTGAAGAAGGGCGCGGTGCTGATCCGGCTCGACGACTCCATCGCCCGCGCCACGCTGGCCCAGGCGCAGGCGAGCATCGCCTTTTCCCGTGCCGAGCTGGCCCGCGCCGACGAGCTGTACCGCCAGCGCACCGGCCCAGCCCGCAACCGCGAGCAGGCGCTCGCCAAGCTCCAGTCCGACGAGGCGGCGGTCCAACTCGCCAAGGCGCAGTTGGAGAAGCTGACCCTGACCGCCCCATTCGACGGCGTGCTGGGCCTGCGCAAGGTCTCGGTGGGCGACGTCGTGGCGGCGGGCAAGGACATCGTGAACTTGGAGGCCATCGAGATCCTGAAGCTCGATTTCCGGGTGCCGGAGCTGTATCTGCCGACCGTCCGCACCGGCCAGACTCTGAAGGTCGCCGTGGACTCCTTCGGTGGGCGGACCTTCGACGGCACGGTCTACGCCATCGACCCGCTGGTTGACGTGAACGGCCGCGCCGTGGTGATCCGTGCCCGCGTCCCCAACAGCGACGGCGCCCTGCGCCCCGGCCTGTTCGCCCGGGTGGCCCTGACGCTGGACCAGACCCCAAACGCCGTGCTGGTGCCCGAGCAGGCGGTCAGCGCCTTCGGCAACAAACAGTTCGTCTTCAAGGTGGTGGAGGGCAAGGCGGTGCAGACCACCGTCACGCTGGGCGAGCGCCGCAACGCCGAGGTGGAGATCACCGCGGGCCTGCAGCCCGGCGACGTGGTGGTGACCGCCGGTCAGCTGAAGATCCGCGACGGCGCCCCGGTGATGGTCGTCAACAACAAGCCGGCGGGGAGCTGAGCCGATGGTCCTCTCCGACATCTCCATCCGCCGGCCCGTCCTGGCGACGGTCATGAGCCTCGCGCTCATGCTGATCGGCATTGTGTCGTACCAGCGCCTGTCGGTGCGCGAATACCCGAAGATCGACGAGCCCGTCGTCACGGTGGAGACCACCTACAAGGGCGCGTCGGCCGAGATCATCGAAAGCCAGGTCACCCAGATCCTGGAGGACTCGCTGTCGGGCATCGAGGGCATCGACGTGATGTCCTCGATCAGCCGCGCCGAGAAGAGCCAGATCACCCTGCGCTTCCGCCTGGACCGCAACGTCGACACGGCGGCCAGCGACGTGCGCGACCGCGTCGGCCGCGTGCGCGCCCAGCTTCCCAACGAGATCGACGAGCCGGTCATCGCGAAGGTGGAGGCCGACGCGCAGCCGATCATCTATCTGGCCTTCTCCTCCGACCGCCATTCGCCGCTGGACGTGACGGACTTCGCCGACCGCTACGTCAAGGACCGGCTGCAGAATCTGCCCGGCGTCGCCCAGGTGCGCATCTTCGGCGAGCGGCGCTTCGCCATGCGGCTGTGGCTCGACCCGCAGCGCATGGCCGCCTACCGGGTCACTCCGCAGGATGTGGAGAACGCGCTGCGCAAGCAGAACGTCGAGATTCCGGCGGGCCGCGTCGAGAGCAAGGCGCGGGAGTTCACCGTCGTCTCCGAGACCGACCTGCGCACACCGGAGGAGTTCGACCGCATCATCCTGCGCGACGACGGCGGCTATCTGGTCCGGCTGAAGGACGTCGGCCGGGCCGAGTTGGGGGCGCGGGACGAGCGGGTCAGCGCCCGCTTCAACGGGCGCGGCGCCGTCGCCATCGGCGTGGTCAAGCAGTCCACCGCCAACCCGCTGGACGTCTCCAAGGCGGTGAACGAGGCGCTGCCGAAGATCCGCGCCGCCCTGCCCGACGGCATGGGGGTGGATGTCGGCTATGACAGCTCCGTCTTCATCGCCAAGTCCATCGACGCGGTGTTCAGCACGATCTTCGAGGCCATCGTCCTGGTCGTGCTGGTCATCTTCGTGTTCCTGCGCAGCTTCCGCGCCACGCTGGTGCCGCTGGTGACCATCCCGGTGTCGCTGATCGGCGGCTTCGCGCTGATGTACGCCTTCGGCTTCTCGGTCAACACGCTGACGCTGCTGTCCATGGTGCTGGCCATCGGCCTCGTCGTCGACGACGCCATCGTGATGCTGGAAAACATCTACCGCCACATCGAGGAAGGCGTGCCGCCCTTCCAGGCGGCCTTGCAGGGGTCGCGGGAGATCGGCTTCGCGGTCATCGCGATGACCATCACGCTGGCCGCGGTCTACGCGCCCATCGGCTTCATGACCGGGCGCACCGGCCGTCTCTTCTCCGAATTCGCCCTGACCCTGGCGGGGGCGGTGATCGTGTCGGGATTCGTGGCCCTGACGCTGTCGCCGATGATGTGCTCCAAGCTGCTGAAGCACCAGACCAAGCACAACGCGCTCTACAACGCCATCGAGCGGCTGCTGAACGGGCTGACCAACGGCTACCGGTCCATCCTCCGCGTGTCGTTGAAGGCGCGCCCGCTGGTGCTGCTGGTCGGCGCGGTGGTGGCGGGGCTCAGCTACACGCTGTTCACCGGGCTGAAGTCGGAACTGGCGCCGGTCGAGGACCGCGGCACCATCGTCGGCATCGCCATCGCGCCGGAGGGCTCGACGCTCGACTACACGGAGAGCTACGCCAAGCGGATGGAGGACCTGTTCCGCCAGATCCCCATCGTCGAGAAGTTCTTCGTCGTGGTCGGCTTCCCGGTGGTCAATCAAGGCATATCCTTCGTCCGCCTGATCGACTGGGACGAGCGCGACGTGAAGCAGCAGGCGATCACCGCCCAGCTTTTCCCCAAGATGTTCGGCATCCCCGGCATCCTCGCCTTCGTCACCAACCCGCCCTCGCTGGGCCAGAGCCCGGTGGACAAGCCGGTCAACTTCGTCATCCAAAGCTCGCTTCCCTACGACGAGCTTCAGAAGATGGTCGACGGGCTGATGGCCGAAGCGCGGAAGTTCCCCGGCCTGACCAACCTCGACACCGACCTCAAGCTGAACAAGCCGGAGCTGCGCATCACCATCGACCGCGACAAGGCCGCCGACCTCGGAGTGGATGTGGAGACGGTGGGCCGGACGCTGGAAACCCTGCTGGGCGGGCGGCAGGTCACCCGCTTCAAGAAGGAGGGCAAGCAGTACGACGTCGTGGTGCAGGTCGGCGACGTCGACCGCCGCAACCCGGACGACATCGCCTCCATCTACGTCCGCGGCACGCCGACCATGGCGGCGGAGGCCGGGGTCGCCACCAGCACCGGGGCGATGATCTCGCTCGCCAACCTCGTCCGCATCGAGGAGCGGGTGGCGCCCAAGGAGCTGAACCACTTCAACAAGCTGCGCTCCGTCACCATCACCGCCACATTGGCGCCGGGCACCTCGCTGGGCGAGGCGCTGGGCTATCTCCAAGAGGCGGCGAACCGCGTGCTGCCGGCCACCGCCCAGACCGACTATGCGGGGCAGAGCCGCGAGTTCCGGGAATCGGCGACGGGCCTGTACTTCGTCTTCATCCTGGCGCTGGCCTTCATCTATCTGGTGCTGGCGGCGCAATTCGAAAGCTTCATCGACCCCTTCGTGATCATGCTGACGGTGCCGCTGTCGATGACCGGCGCGCTGGCCGCCCTGCATTTCACCGGCGGGACGATGAACGTCTACAGCCAGATCGGCTTGGTGACCCTCGTTGGCCTCATCACCAAGCACGGCATCCTGATCGTGGAGTTCGCCAACCAGCTCCAGCGCGAGGGGGTGGACATCCGCAAGGCGGTGGAGGAGGCCGCCGTGCTGCGCCTTCGCCCGATCCTGATGACCACGGGCGCCATGGTGCTGGGCGCCGTGCCGCTCGCCAACGCCCATGGGGCCGGCGCGGAGAGCCGGCAGGCCATCGGCGCGGTGATCGTCGGCGGCATGCTGCTGGGCACCTTCCTGACGCTGTTCGTGGTGCCGACGGTCTACAGCTACATCGCCAAGAAGAAGCCCCTCCCGGCGGTGGACGGCTCCGCCAGCCACCCGACCGGCCATCCGCCCACAGGCGCGCACCCGCAGCCGGCGGAGTGACCGCCAAGCATTGGGGTTCATCGCAAATCCCCTCTCTCCTCTGGGGAGAGGGTTAGGGTGAGGGGGTTGCGCGTGGCAGTACGTCCGGCAAAAGCGCAACCCCCTCACCGGCCCTCCGGGCCACCCTCTCCCCGGTGGGGAGAGGGTTGAAAGGACATCAGGGCGCCCCGAGCCCGTTCAGCGGTTCCACATCGACGCTGACGGACAGCGTGTGGCCGGCGGCCCCCATCAGGACACCGCGGGCGGGGCTGACGTCGTCGTAGTCGCGGCCCCAGGCGATGGTGATGAAGTCCTGGTCGGCGCGGCGCGCGTTGGTTGGGCAGACGTCGATCCAACCGGCCTCGGCGCCGCACCAGACGGACGCCCAGGCGTGGCTGACGTCGGCGCCGACCAGACGCGGCCGGCCCGGCGGCGGCAGGGTGCGCAAATAACCGGAGACGTAGCGGGCGGGCAACCCCATGGCGCGCACGCAGCCGACCACGATGTGGGCGAAGTCCTGGCAGACTCCGCGGCGGTGCCGCATCACCTCGGCCAGCGGGGTGGCGATCGTCGTCGCAGCCGGATCGAAGGTGAAGTCGTCGTGGATGCGCCGCATCAGGTCCAGCGCGGCCTCCGCGGACGGCCGGCCGGGCGTGAAGGACTGGGCGGCGTAGTCGTGCAGCGTCGGGCTGGCCGCCGCCAGTGTGCTGTCGAAGCGGTACTGAACCACCTCCGCCCCGTCCTCCGGCCCGCTCAGGCCGCCCAGCGAGTCCCGCACGCTTTCCCAGGATGGCGTCGCGGCGGCGTCCAGCGGCGGCGGCGGGCCGACCTCCACTTCACTCTCCGCGGTGACGATCAGGTGCCGGTGCGGCTCCTGCATCGCGACGTAGGTGACGGTGTTTCCGAAATAGTCGGTGTGGGACGACTGCACCGCCGGCGCCGGCACGATGGTCAGCGCGCTGTGGTGGACGCGCTGGCGCGGGTGCGGACGGGCGGTCAGGTGCAGCAGATGGTGCGACACCGACACGTCCTCCGCATAGTCGTAGCGGGTCGTGTGGCGCACGCGAAAGCACACGCCGAATCCGTCGCCGGAGTGATCGTCAGCGGGGGCCGCGCCGGCCACGGTCGGGGAGAGGTCAGGCCGGTCGGGCAAAGGCATGGCTGAAATAGGCGTGGGTCAGGAGGTTGGAAATCTCGGGCAGCGACAAGGCGAGCGTGTCCAGCAGCGTGTGCAGGGCGGTCCCCGACTCCAGCGCGTCCGGCGCACGCAGCGAGGCGCGGGCGGCGCCGAGGATCGAGCGGGCCGAGGCCGCCGTGTCGCCCGGCACGGCCTGCGACCCGCTGGGCAGGGCGGCGACGTGCCGTTCCAGCGCCGCCAACTGGAAATCCAGCGCGCGCGGGTTGGACTCGTCGGCCAGCAGCAATTCCAGAACCGGGCGGCGGCGCACGCTGGTCAGGTAGCGGGACCGGTAGGTCATCACGCTTTCCCCCAGTTCCAACAGCACGCTCAGCGTCGCCACCTGGACCGGCTCATCCTGGCGGTCGAGCGTGTGGACCGGAATGCCGCGCATCACCGAAATGATGTGGAGCGCCCGTTCGATGCGCCGGCCGATGTCGAGGAAACGCCAGCCCTGGCCGCGCGTCATGCTCTCCTGCTCCAGCCCGGCGATGGCGGCAAGGCAGGTCATCAGGTCGTCCAGCCGCAGCAGCATGGCGGCGGCGTCGAGCTTGTGCGCAGGCGGCTGGCTCTGCCGCTCCAGCATCGTCACCACCCGCCACATGTCGAGCGACAGGCGGTCGCGCACCGAATAGGCGGTGCGGTGCACCCGCTGCACCTGGGCGCGCAGGCTGTTTGGATGGTCCGGATCGACGACCGAGCTGTAGAGCGCCGTCCGCAGCGCTCGTCCGCCGCCGAGCGACGTGACCCGCGTCAGGTCCCAGGGGATCATGCCCTCCCAGGCCATCAGATGGAGCAGCGGGCGGAGCTGGAGCGACGCCCCCGGCACGTTGCCGTCGGTCAGGCGGGAATGGGTGGAACGGAGCAGGCGCACCGTGCCCTCCGACCGCTCCGCGTAGCGGCCCAGCCAGTAGAGGCTGTCGGCCACCCGGCTGGGCAGGTCGGCGGAGGCCGCCTTGGGCACCGGCTGCGGTTCCTGGGCCGGCTGCGGGCGCGGCGTCGCCGGTGTGGCCTCGGCCCGGCGCCCGGAGAGGATCCAGGTGTCCTTGCTGCCGCCGCCCCGCTGCATGGAGACGACCAGCTTCCCGGATTCGGTGGACACGCGGGTGAGGCCGCCGGGCATGACGGTGTAGCTGCCGTCCGGCCGGGCGCAGAGGAAGACGCGCAGCACGAGCGGGCGCGGCTGCAGCCGTCCGCCCTGCCAGAGCGGTGCGGTGGACAGGGCCAGCCGCTCCTGCGCGACGTAGCACCAGGGGCGGGCCTTGATGCGCTCGACCAGGGCGGCGCGCTCCGCCGACGACAGGTCGGCGCCGAAGATCGGCTCGAAGGACAGGGACGGGAAGGCCGGCTTCACCACCAGCCCGTCCAGATGCTCGATGACGTAGGCGCGCTCATCGTCGTTGCCGCACCACCAGACGGCGACGCCGGGCATCTTCAGCTCCTCGCCCAGAAGATGGCGGCAGAGCATGGGCAGCGACGGCTTGACCGCCATGGATTCCAGGAAGCCGGAGCCGAGGGAATTGGCCACGACGACGTTGCCGGCGCGCACCGCCTCGATCAGACCGGCCACGCCCAGCGAGCTGTCGGCGCGCAGCTCCAGCGGATCGGCGAAGTCGGCGTCCAGGCGGCGCAGGATGACGTCCACCGGCTCCAGCCCCGACAGGGTCTTCAGATAGACCTGACGGTCGCGCACGGTCAGGTCTGCCCCCTCCACCAGCGTGATGCCGAGGTAGCGGGCCAGATAGACGTGCTCGAAATAGGTTTCGTTGTAAGGGCCGGGCGTCAGCAGGACGATCCGCGGCTGGTCGCGGCGCGGGCTCAGCGACAGCAGCGTTTCCTTGTACGCCTCGAAGAAGGGCGTGAGGTGTTCCACCTGGCAGTGGCGGAAGCTGTCCGGCAGCACCTTCGCCAGCACCGCCCGGTTCTCCAGCGCGTAGCCGCTGCCGCTCGGCGCCTGGGTGCGGTCGGACAGCACCCACCAGCGCCCGTCCGGCGCGCGGGCGAGGTCCGCGGCGTAGAAATGCAGGTGGATGTCGTTGGGCACCGGGATGCCGTGCACGGCGCGGCGGAATCCGGGGTCGGCGTGGATCACCGACGGGGACAGCCGCCCGCTGCGCGTCAGGGTCTGCGGCCCGTAGATGTCGGCCAGCACCGCGTTCAGCAGCGTGGCGCGCTGGATCAGGCCCGATTCGACCGCCTTCCACTCGTGGGAGGGGATCAGCAGCGGCACCATGTCGAGCGGCCAGGGCCGCTCCATCCCCTTGGGATCGCCATAGATGTTGTAAGTGACGCCGTTCTGGTGGAGCAGGCGCCGCGCCTCCTCCCAGCGCTCGGCCATCAGCTCCGGGTCGAGGGGGCCCAGCGTGCCCATGAAGGTCTGCCAGTGCGGGCGCAGGCGCCCCTGGCCGGTGACCATCTCGTCATAGACCTCGCCGCGGCCGTAACCCATGGCGTCGGCCTCGCCGAACAGCGACCCCTGGAGGAACGGCACCGGCCGCAGCCCCGGAGGAGGGGGCGCGCTGGGGTCAAGAAAGGGGGATTCGCGGTCGGCCAAGGTTCGGATCGTACGTTCACGGCGGTGCAATGCGCAGCAAGTGTGAACGCCCGCCCCCGCCGATGCAAGCGGCGCATCGGCGGACCCCGGCCGAAAGGCGTATTCCGGCCGGGGGAAGGGGAGGACCGATCAGCCGCGCCGCAGATCCAGGGTCATCGGGAACTGCGGGTTGCGCTCCTCCGCCGGGCTGTCCATCGGGCCGGGGGTGTGGCCGAAGGGGAAGAAGCGGGCGAGGCGCCGCCCTTCCGCCTCGTTGGCGTTGACCGGGAAGGTGTCGTAGTTGCGCCCGCCCGGATGCATGACGTGGTAGGTGCAGCCGCCGATGGAGCGACCCGCCCACAGGTCCAGGATGTCGAAGACCAGCGGCGTGTGCACCGGAATGGTCGGGTGCAGGCAGGAGGGCGGCTGCCACGCCCGGTACCGCACGCCGGCGACGAACTCGCCCTCCGTCCCGGTGGGGATCAGCGGCACGCGGCGGCCGTTGCAGGTGATGGCGTAGCGCGCGTCGGTCAGGCCGGTGACCCGCACCTGCACCCGTTCGACCGAGCTGTCGACGTAGCGCACGGTGCCGCCGCCGCCCGGCTCCTCGCCCAGGACGTTCCACGGCTCCAGCGCCATGCGCAGTTCCAGCGCGATGCCGCGCTGGTTGACGTGGCCGTAGACCGGGAAGCGGAAGTTCATGTGCGGGTCGAACCAGCGCTCCTCGATGGGATAGCCATGGTCGCGCAGATCGGCGACGACGTCCGCCAGATCCTGCTGCACGAAGTAGGGCAGCATGAAGCGGTCGTGCAGCTCCGTGCCCCAGCGCACCAGCTTGCCCTTGTAAGGCGCCTTCCAGAAGCGCGCGACCAGGGCGCGCAGCAGAAGCTGCTGGGTCAGGCTCATCTCCGCGTGCGGCGGCATCTCGAAAGCGCGGAACTCGACCAGCCCGAGCCGCCCGGTGGAGCTGTCCGGGGAGTAGAGCTTGTCGATGCAGAACTCGGCCCGGTGGGTGTTGCCCTGCACATCGGTCAGCAGGTTGCGCAGCACGCGGTCGACCATCCAGGGCGGGCAATCGCCGGTCGCGGCGGCCTTGTCGATCTGGTTGAAGGCGATTTCCAGCTCGTAGAGCGCGTCGTCGCGGGCCTCGTCCACGCGCGGCGCCTGGCTGGTCGGGCCGATGAACAGGCCGGAGAAGGCGTAGGACAGCGACGGGTGGTTCTGCCAGAAGGTGATCAGGCTGCGCAGCATGTCGGGCCGCCGCAGGAAGGGGCTGTCCGCCGCGGTGGCGCCGCCCATCACCACGTGGTTGCCGCCGCCGGTGCCGCAGTGGCGCCCGTCGATCATGAACTTCTCGGCGCCCAGCCGCGACTGGCGGGCGTCCTCGTAAAGCTCCAGCGTGTTGCGGACCAGCTCGTCCCAGTTGTGCGAGGGGTGGATGTTCACCTCGATCACGCCGGGGTCGGGGGTGACGGCCAGCGAGTTCAGGCGCGGGTCCTTCGGCGGCTGGTAGCCCTCGATCACCACCGGCATGTCCAGTTCGAGCGCCGTCGCCTCGATTTCCGCCAGCATCGCCAGATAGTCCTCCAGCGTGTTCATCGGCGGCAGGAACAGGTGGATGCGGCCGTTGCGCGCCTCGCAGGTCAGGGCGGTGCGGACCACCCACCAGGCGGACTTGCCGTGCTCCGGCATTTCGCTGCGCACCTCGGCCATGGCGCGCTGGACGCGCTCGTTCCGCCGGGAGGCGTCCTGGCGCCCGGCCTCCTCGCGCAGCGCGTGCTGGCGCAGCGGCACCCGGTTGGGCGGCAGCGGCGCCCGCTCCTCGAACGGGTCGGTCTCCCAGGAGTAGGGATAGTCCTGCGGCGATACCCAGGGCAGCGAGCCGAGCGGCAGGCGGTAGCCGACCGGGCTGTCGCCCGGCATCAGCAGCAGCCGTTCCTGGCGCAGCGGCCACGCGCTGGACAGCCACACCGGCCCCTGCTGAGTCATCTTGCGGTTGATCGGCAGGGCGAAACCCACCGGCTCGTTCAGCCCACGGGTGAAGACGTGGGCGAGGCGCGCGCGCTCCTCCTTGTCCTCCAGCTTGCTGTCCAGCGGATCGACGTTGACCGGCAGCAGCGATTCGCGGCGCAGGTAGTGCCAGGGGTCCTCATAGGCGGCGAGCACCAGCGCCGGGTCGAGCCCCAGCTTCTTGGCCAGCGTGACCAGGAAGGCGCCGGCGTCCTCCGCCGTGTGGCCGTAGTCGGTGTCCTCGCGGGCCAGCAGGTCGCTGTTCGCCCACAGCGCCTCGCCGTCGCGGCGCCAGTAAACGGTCATCGCCCAGCGCGGCAGCGATTCGCCGGGATACCATTTGCCTTGGCCGAAATGCAGCAGCCCGCCCGGCGCAAAGCGGTTGGCCAGCCGGTGCACGAGGTCGGCGGCCATCTTGCGCTTGTTGGGCCCGAGCGCGGTGGTGTTCCACTCCGCCCCGTCCATGTCGTCGATCGACACGAAGGTCGGCTCGCCGCCCATGGTCAGGCGCACGTCGCCGGCGGTCAGCTCCTCGTCGATGCGGTGGCCCAGCGCCTCGATGCCCGCCCACTGCTTGGGGGTGTAGGG
Source organism: Azospirillum brasilense (assembly GCF_007827815.1). GTDB lineage: Bacteria > Pseudomonadota > Alphaproteobacteria > Azospirillales > Azospirillaceae > Azospirillum > Azospirillum brasilense_C. The sequence goes on along the minus strand of NZ_VITH01000001.1, from coordinate 185,344 downwards.
CTTGGTGACGCGCGGTGCCTCGTAGATGCGGGTGACCGACATCTCGTGTCCGAACTCCACCTCGCACTCGTCGATGAGGCCGGAGATCGGGGCGGCCGAGGAGGCGTCCGGCGTGCAGGCCAGCGGGATGTGGCCCTCGCCGGCCAGCAGGCCCGAGGTGGGGTCGAGGCCGACCCAGCCGGCGCCGGGCAGGAACACCTCGGTCCAGGCGTGCAGGTCGGTGAAGTCCTCTTCGGGACCGGACGGTCCGTCGAGCGCCTTCTGGTCGGCGGTGAGCTGGATCAGGTAGCCGGAGACGAACCGCGCGGCGAGACCGAGGTTGCGCAGGATCTGCACCAGCAGCCACGCCGAATCGCGGCAGGAGCCGGTGCGCTTGCCCAGCGTCTCCTCGCAGGTCTGGATGCCGGGCTCCAGGCGGATGACGTAGCCGATGTCCTTCTGGAGCCGCTGGTTGATGTCGACCAGAAAATTGATCGACGCCGCCGGCTCCCGCGAAATGCCGGTCATGTAGTCGGCCAGCAGCGGCCCCGGCTCCTCGACCTCCAGATAGGGGCGCAGCTCGCGCTCCAGCCAGGGTTCGTAGGCGAAGGGGATGGTCTGGGCCTTCTCCTCAAGGAAGAAGTCGAACGGGTTGATCGCCGCGATCTCCGCAACGAGATCGACTTCGATCACAAATTCGCGGGTCTTCTCCGGGAAGACGAAACGGGCCTGATAGTTGGACTGCGGGTCCTGCTGCCAGTTCAGGAAATGATGCTTCGGGGTGACGCGCAGCGAATAGCTGAGGATCGGGGTGCGGCAGTGGGGGGCCGGGCGGAGCCGGATGATCTGTGGCCCCAGATTGACCAAACGGTCGTAACGGTAGACGGTCTTGTGGTTGAGAGCGACGTGGATCGCCATGAAGTTCCACCCGTTGTCTGCGCTGGCCGGTCCCCTGCGGCTCTCCGCCGCACGGTCAAGGGCATAGTACCATCGAAGAGTTCGCGCAGACCAGAGTGGCTTCGCAGACGCGGCACGAACTGGTTGCACAAAAAACATGCAATGTCAGAGTGGATCGGTTGCGTCTTTCATCACCGCTCCGCCCGCTTTATAAAGACCCGATCCCTGACCGTCGGCCCTGTCCGCCGGGCGGGAGCGACCCAGGCAGAGTGTGAATCGGAAATGGCGACGCTGGCGGGCCTGTCCATGGGTGGCGGTGCTTCGGCGGGCGACGGGGCGCCCGGCGGCGGCACGCGCGGCGTCGTCACCGGCAAATACTTCAACTTCAACCCGCTGCCGCCGCCGCCGGACGTGCTGGGCAACCCGCTGGTCGTTGCCAACCTGCCGACACACAAGGCGCCGAAGGAGACGTGGCGCAGCCGTTGGCAGCGCCGGCTCGCGCGTTTCCACATCGGTAAGCAGTCCGCGCAGGTGAAGCAGCGCTGGAAGATCCAGGACACCATCTCCTCGGTGATCGCCTCGGTGTCGCCGGCGACGACCATGCTGGGGGAGCGGGAAAAGCGTCCCGCGTCGAGCGCTCCGGTCATCGTGGTCCGGCACCCCTATCATCTCCGCCACGTCTTCGAGATGATTCTGCAGCCCCCCGATGATCTCGCGGCGGAGCGGCGCTTCCTCGAACTGTTGATGGGGCGCGTCCTGCGCAAGTATGGAGAGCAGCTTACCCAGATCCGCGGCTCCGCCTTTTCCTTCGAGAACGAAGCCCGGGAGTATTTTTTCGCCGGTTTCAAGCTGGAACGGCAGATCAAGAAATACACCAGCCCCGACGAGCGCTTTGCCGCGCTGCAGGCGATCTACGTCAACTACTTCCATGGGCGCAACTATTACCTCTACGCGCTGCTGCGCCGGGAGAAGCTGACGCCGGACAACAAGCTGTTCATGCTGAACTCGCGCGCTGTCTATTTCATGGCGCGGATCGGCTGGAACGGGGAACTTCTGGACAAGCCCAACCCGCGCTCGCTGCCCAGCCGCGAGGACATCTTTTTCCTCGTTCAGCGTGACAAGACGGTCCTGACGCGCTATCGCAGCGACCAGGATTTCCAGCGGCAGGTGAAGGCCGTCCTGGAAGCGTTTCCGGCGTAAGGGATTTTGTGCGATGCGGGCAGCGATTCTTCTGGCGGGCATGCTGATGGCCGGAACGGCCATGGCGGCGGACACCAGCGGGGAGGCCGCCAAGCCCGCGGACTGCGCCGGGGACGCGCCGGTGGCGCTTCTCCTCTGCCGAGACGCGACGCTCGCCACCGCTGCCGAGAAGCTCGAGTCGGCGCTGCGGGCGCTGTCCGACGAGGCGGGGAAGGCCGGAGAGGAGGCGGTGGCCGCAGGCCAGCGCGCCTGGATCCAGCGGCGGGACGCCGCCTGCCCGGTCGCGGAGGCCGATCTGGCCGATGCGAAGAAGGGCAAGGACCGCGCCGCCTGTCTGGCGCGCCAGATGGCCGAGCGGACCAAGGCGCTGGAAACCGAACTGGCCGCCCGCCGCGCCCCGGTGGCCGACGAGCCGCTGACCGTTTCAGCGTCCGCCCCGCCGCGCCCGGTTGCCGCCGTCACTCAGGGCCAGCCGAAACCGGGCCCGGTGAAGCGCTCGGCGGACCTGCCGGCCCTGACCGGCCGCTGGGCCAAGGCCGACCCGGCAACCCGGACGCCCATCGATGATTGCCGGACCTCCTATCTGGAGATCACCGGCGATGGCGGCTTCAGCCTGCACGACCCGCGCATCGCCGCCTTTCCGCTGGAAGGCCCTCTGGCGCCCGGCGAGGGCGATCTGGCGGACGGGCTGACCTTCGGCGGGGAGGAGGGGCTGCCGGAAGGCGTCCTGCGGCTGGACACCGCCGAGGCGCCGCGGCTGGACCGGCTGTTCCTGACGCTCGACCCGCCGGCCTTCGGCGCCACCTTCGTCCGCTGCCGCTGACCCTGCGGACCGTTCTTCAGACGGTCGTTCTTCAGATGACTGGCGCTCAGCGGGCGAGCGGTTCCAGGCGCAGGCGCAGGGTGCCGCTCAGCTCCTCGCCCGGCTCCAGACGGCGCAGACCATTGCCGGGCTCCTCCGGCCGGTTGACCGCGTCGGTCATGTGGGAGACCGGCTCGACGCAGAGATAGTCCGCGTCCGGCGGCGCGTAGACGATGAGATGACCGAACGGCCCCTCCGTCTCCATCGACAGCCGCCGGCCGAGCGTCGGCCAGTCCAGCGCCGCCACCCCGTCCCAGCCGGTGAAGCCGTTGTCGAGGACGGTCCGGTCCATGACGATCCCATCCGTGAAGGCCCAGCGGGGCGGCACCGCGACATGCTCCACCGGGAGGATCGTCGGGCCGTTCAGCCAGACACCATGGACCCGGGCGGTCAGCCGGGTGCCCGGAGGCTTCGGGAAATAGGGGTGCAGTCCGATCCCGGCGGGCATCGGCTGGTCGTCCTCGTTGACCAGCGAGAGGGTCAGGCTGGCTCCATCCTCCTCCAGCACCACGGTCTGCGTCGCGCGGTAGCGCCAGGGCCAAGCGTCGGCGCGGTGCCGGAAGACCATGCGCGCGGCCGAAGCGGTGGCGTCCTCCACCGTCCAGCCGGCCCGCCAGCCATGGCCATGGATGACGTGCGGGTTGCCGTCCCCGTCGAGCGGAAGCCGGACCCGCCGACCGTCGATGGTGAACTCCCCGCCGGCGATGCGGTTGGAGAAGGGCACCAGCGGAAAACAGCCCATGTCGGTGGCCGAACCGTGGCGCAGCGCCCAATCGGAAGCCGGACGAAGCAGGTCGATGGTGCCGTCCGCCCCGTGCCAAGCGAGGCGGGTCACGACGCCGCCCCGCTCCGGGCACAGTGTGCACTCCAAAGAACCGTTCGCAGCGCTGCGATTCAAGGTTAGGGTGTGGGCGCCGATTCCCTGGTCGAACTCGACCTGCTGCATCCGGACCTCCTGCCGGCGGTGGTTGGACGCCGGTATCGTTCGGGTATCGCACAGCCCGCAGGGGAAGGGAAGGGCAGGGCTGCGCGCAAAGGTGTGCCATGGGCCAAGCCCTATGGCCTCTTGCAACACCTTTGCGCAAACGGCTCAGTGTGTTGCGCAACCGGGCCGATCAGTCATTTTGGCCCCTGTATACCGGCTGTTTACCGGATCGCCCGGATGATGCACCGTCCACGCCATCCGCGCGCCGCGCCGATTCCGCCCGAAGGCCACCCGTGTCAATGCCCGCCTCCAGGACACCCGCTCCCGCAGGGGCGCCCGGCCCCGCCGGCGCGCTCGACGAGGCGGCGCTGTGCCACACGCTCGCCGATCACCATGGCGGACCGGCGCGGATGGTCGTCGGCATCGTCCTGCGCCAGCATCTCGACGGCCTCGTGCTGACCCCGACGGAGCTGATCCACAACAGCCGGCATCTGAAGGCGCTCCAGGCCAAGACCACGCTGATGGAGGCCGCCCTGGGCCGGATCGCCACGGTGCAGGCCCGCCTTCCCGGCCAGGAGGTGAAGGCCCGCCGCCGCGCGCTGGACAATGCGGTGTCGGAAACCACGGCGAAGGCGCGCGCCGCCCACACCGCCTTTTCCGGCGCGGCGCAGGGGCGCAGCCTGATCGAGTCCATCCTGCGCGGCGCGCCGGGGAAGTCGCCGACCGGCGACGCCGGGTTCGACCTGCGCGTGGCGCTCTCCATGGAACTGGAGGAATGCCGCACCTGGACGTCGAAGCTCGACGCGCTGATTCAGCTGTTCCCGGCGGAGCGGCAGGACGCGCTGTGCGCGGCGCTCGACGAGGTGATCGGCGATGTGCTGGCCTCGCCCGCCGCCACCCAGGAACTGTTCGGCAGCACGCCGGCCGGCGGGGCGCCGCTGGTCATGCTGTGCAACCTCCTGTTCGGGCGCGTGCCGATGGACGCCTTCGGGCCGAACCGGCTGGGCGTCCTCAACGGCCTGTTCCGCCAGGGCCGTCTGCCCGCCGCCCGCGCCATGGTGCTGGAGCGCATCCGGCGCCAGCTCCGCGCGCCGCAGCCGCTCGGGCGCGGCACGGCGGATCAGGAATCGGAGCTGTTGCGGACCTTGACGGGGCATCTGCTGTCCCCGGTGGGGCTGACCGGCGGGGCCGCCATGGCCGACGCCCTGACCGTCCGCTATTCCCGTCGCCTGGAGCAGGGCGGGGCGAGCGCCTACCGGCGGTCCATCGTCGGGCTCAGCGAAACCCAGCCGGACCTGATCTGCCGGATCCATTATCTGGCGGCCGTCTCCGCGGTGCCCGCCGCGGAGCGGCACATGGGCGAAATCGTCGACGCGCTGGATGCCGCGCTGAAGAACGAGCTTCTGGTGGAGAACATGGTGCTCCAGACGCCGGACACGGCGCTGGTGCGGCAGGCCCTGACCGGTGCTGTGGAGGCCATCCGCGGTTCGGCCCTGGCGGAGCACGACCGCGAACGGATCGCCGCCCGCGCGGCTTCGGTGGTCGACGAGTTCGCCCGCCGGGGCCGCCTCGTCCAGCGGCTGCGCCAGATCGAGCCGCTGCCGCGCCGCCGGATCATCCGGCTGGCCGAGCTGGCCTGCTCCGGCTTGGTCGGCGATGACGGGGCGATTTCGGTGCTGCGCCAGCACATTCTGGAAACGGTCCGCCAACCGGCGTTCCAGACCGAACTGGCCGGGTCCCAGGGCGACGACATCGCCCAGGCGGAGGTCCGCCGTCTCTATGAGTTGCTCGACCGGCTGAGCCAGATGCCGCTGCCATCGGCCAAGCCGGCACCGGCGGCCGCGCCGGTCGGCACCGGGGCGTCCTTCGAACCCTGCGGCGCGACGGCGCTGCCGACCGTGGTGGCGCCGCCGGTGCGCGGCATCGCTGTGCCGGCCAGCCTCGCCGCCGTGACGGCCGCCGTGACGGTGGAGGCTCCCGCCGTCAGTGCCGCGCCGGGGCTGTGCCCGGCCTGTTTCGTGCCGAAGGCGCCGCGCGAGGCGTGCCGGGAGTGCGGCTATCCGGTCCGCGTCCAGAACCGCGTCGGTGTCCACCTGCTTCCCGGGACGAAGCTGCTGGGCCGCTATCTGGTGGGCCGGGTCCTGGGGCAGGGGGGGTTCGGCGCCACCTATCTCGGCTGGGACGAGCGGCTTCAGATCAAGGTCGCGGTGAAGGAGTTCTACCCGGCCAATCTGGTGTCCCGGGGGGCCGGATCGTCGGGAGTCGTCCCCTTCTCCGACGACCACGCGCGGGGCTTCTCGGCCGGGCTGGCGAAGTTCCTGGAGGAGGCGCGCATGCTCGCCCGCCTGCGCGAGGTGAAGGAGATCGTCAGCGTTCAGGACTTCTTCGAGGAGAACGAGACCGCCTACCTCGTGATGGAGCTTCTCGACGGACGGACCCTGAAGCGGCACGTCTCCGAAAACGGTGGGCGGATCGCGGCGCGCCCGACGCTGACCCTGCTGTCGCCGATCATCAAGGCGCTGTACGCCGTGCACGAGCAGGGGCTCATTCACCGGGACATCAGCCCCGACAACATTTTCCTGACGAGCGGCGGTGAGCGCAAACTGCTGGATTTCGGGGCCGCCCGCCACGCGGCGGGGAAGAGCGCCGATCTGACGGTGATCCTGAAGCCGGGCTACGCGCCGCCCGAGCAATACGCGCCGGATGGCAAGCAGGGGCCTTGGACGGACGTCTACGCGCTGTGCGCGACCATCCATTACGCACTGACCGGCAAGACCCCGCCCGACGCCACCAGCCGCTTCATGAACGACCGGGTGCCCCGTCTGGCCGAAAGCGGCGCGACCGTGCCGCCGGGATTCGAGAAGGTGCTGTTGAGCGGTTTGTCGATGCGCTGGCAGGACCGTCCCCGCAGCATGCGGGATCTCCTGGTGGCGCTGACCGCGGCGTTGAACGGGCCCTGAGCGCCCGGTTGAGCATCCGGGGGCGTGCGGCCGGAAACGGGGCGGTGCGCGGTTTCACCGCCCCAGTCACCTGGACAGAGCCACCTGAACAGGAACACCTGACAGGATCGCCGTAACGGACGATCCTGGCCCGGCCCCGTTGCTTGACGCCGTTACTTGGCGTCGGCGGCAACCTGCATCTTGACGATCTTGTCCGGGTCGCTGACCTGACCGTTGCGGGACTGGCTGCCCTTCTTGATCTTGTCGACGAATTCCATGCCTTCGACGACCTTGCCCCAGACGGTGTACTGCTTGTCCAGGAACGAGGCCGGGGCGAAGCAGATGAAGAACTGGCTGTCGGCGCTGTCCGGGTCCGGCGTGCGGGCCATCGACAGCGTGCCGCGGACGTGCGGCTCGTTGCTGAATTCGGCCTTCAGCTTCTTGCCGGAACCGCCGGTGCCGGTGCCGGTCGGGTCGCCGGTCTGGGCCATGAAGCCGTCGATCACACGGTGGAAGACGACGCCGTTGTAGAAGCCCTGACGGGTCAGCTCCTTGATGCGGGCGACGTGGTTCGGTGCCAGGTCGGGGCGCAGTTCAATGACCACGCGGCCGTCCTTGAGGTCGAGGTAGAGGGTGTTTTCCGGATCCAAGGCCTTGGCCTCCCCCTGAGCGAAAAAGAAAGTGGCGAACAGGGCCACCATGAGAATGCGCGTCCACCGCAACATGCGAAACACTCCGATGTGCCGATTCCGCGGACGCGACCATAGGGGAAACCGGCGCGGATGCAAAGACGCCCTGCGGGGCTGCCTTCATCGGCGCCCTCCGGTGCCACCTCCGCCGCCGCCTCATCATTGTCCCAACGCTGCACGGTCGCGCCCGGCCTGGGATGGACGATAGACTGCCTTCGGGGTGTTCATACCCGAAAGTGACCGATGGCAAGGGGGTTGGGGCGTGCGGCAGCAGAGCGTGCGGCGGTTGAGACGATGGCTGGTGCTGGTGAAGCTGGCGCTGATCGGTGGAGTGGTCGCCCTCGCCGTCCAGCACCGGACCGATCTGGCCGGCACCGCCGCCACGCAGGCGCTGCGCCGCGCCGGCTTCCCGGACGCCACCGTGGCGGTGACCGAGCTGTCGGCGGAGCAGACCCGCGCCGTGGTCCGGCTGGACCGGCCGGGGGCGGTCGGGGCTACCCTCACCCTGCGCCACCCGCTGGACGCCCTCCAAGAGGGGCGAATCGAAAGCCTGGATCTTTCGGGCGCCCGATTGAGGCTGGACGTGGCCAAGGACGGCAGCCTGCGCATCGCCGGTTATCCCTTGACCGGCTCCCCAGCGGCGGGAGGCGACCGCGGCGCCGCGGATGGCGAGAGCTTCGCGATCCCCATCGACACCATCCGGCTCGGCGATGCCGCGGTGACCCTGGCGACTCCGCGGGGCACGGCCAACGGGACGCTGCGCCTGACCATGACCCGCGACGGCGCGCTGCACCGCGGGCAGGCGACCCTGACCGCCTCGGCCAAGGGACTGCCGGTCCTGACCCATTGGACGGGCGCCGGCACCATCGCCGAGACGGTGGGCACCCTGACCGCCAAGGCGCGCCTCACCTGGGACGGATCGGCGCTGAAGGCGCAGGGCGACCTTCTGCTCGCCGATCTCGCCGGGCGGTTCGGGCCGGTGTCGGCCAGCGGCATCAACGGCGTGCTGTCGCTGCCCAGCCTGTTCCCACCGGTGGTGGCGCCCGGCCAGACGCTGGCGGTGAAGCTGCTTGACGTCGGGTTGCCGCTGACCGACGGGACCCTCCGCTTCGGCTACGGCACCAAAGGGCGGCTGAGCGTGGAGCGCGCCGAATGGCATTGGGCCGGCGGGGTGCTGCGGGCCGACCCCTTCGCCATCGACCCGGTGGCGCCGCAGGGAACGGTCACGCTGCGGGCGGAGCGCGTGCATCTCGGCCCGATGCTGGCGATGGTCGCGGTGGACGGGCTGGAGGCCAGCGGAACGGTCAGCGGGCGCCTGCCGGTGCGCATCGGAGCCGACAACGTCCATCTCGACGGCGGGCTGCTGGAGGCCGACGCCCCCGGCACGCTGCGCTACGACCCGGAAAACCCGCCCGGCTTCCTGAAGGGGGAGGAGGGCAGCCCGACGGCCCTGCTGATGGGGGCGCTGACCGACTTCCGCTACGACACGCTGACCGCCACGGTCGATGGGCAGGCCGGCGGCGAGCTGGCGGTCGGCATCGCCATCCGCGGTTCCAACCCGGCATTCTACGATGGCTATCCGGTCGCGCTTAATCTTAAGGTGAGCGGCGCGCTCGACCGGATCCTGCGGCAGAGCCTTGATACCTACCGCATCCCCGAGACGGTGCGCGACCGCATGACGGAGTTTCAACGAAAGAATCCATGAGACACACGGTTCGAAGCCGGCGCGTCCCGACCGCCGCACTGTTCGCCGGGTTGGTGGCCGGATTGGGCGCCTGCACCCCGACCGTCAAGGTCGAGGCGCCCGACAGGCCCATCGAGATCAACCTGAACATCCGGATCGAACAGGAAGTCCGGGTGAAGGTCGAACGCGACCTGGAAAAGGCCATCGCGGACGATCCGGCCCTGTTCGGCCTGCCGCCGTCCCAGGACAGCCTGGGCGGCGCGAAGGGAGGGAAGAAGCCATGAAGCGCATGTTTGCCGCCGCCGGGCTGGTTCTGGCGCTCGCCCTGTCGGGGCCCGCGACGGCGTCGGCCCAGGACGCCCTGGGCGCCGCCAAGGCCGCCGGGCAGATCGGCGAGCGGCCGGACGGGCTGGTCGGGGCGGTTCCCGGTGCGCCGGCCGCCGCAGCCCAACTCGCCGAGCAGGTCAACGCCCAGCGCATCGCCCGCTATCGCGAGATCGCCGGCAGCAACGGCACGTCGGTGGATCAGGTCCAGGCGCTGGCCGGAAAGCAGCTGATCGAGCGGACCCCCGCCGGTCAGTATGTGCTGTCGGGCGGGCGTTGGGTTCGCAAATAGGCCTGCCCGTTCCATGACGGCGCCCAGGATCGCCGAACTCCGCGCCCGGATCGGGGCGTGCCGCGCCGCCCTGGCCGCGGCGCCGGGCGATTCCGCGGCGCTGGCCGGGCTGTTCGGCGCGCTCGACGCGCTGGGCGAGCCTGGCACGCCGGAGGAGGCGGTGGCCCGCTCCGCTTTCGGCGAGGCGCTGCGGCGGCAGGGTTGGGCGGCCGAGGCCGAATTGCACCATCGCGCGGCCCTGTCCTGGCTGCCCGATTTCGGCGGCAACCATTTCAATCTGGGCCTGACCCTCCAGGCGCTGGGCCGCACCGCGGCGGCGGCGGACGCCTACGGCGAGGCCGCCCGGCTGATGCCGCGCTTCGCCCCGGCCCCGTGCAACCAGGGCGTCCTGCTCCGCGCGCTCGGGCAGCGCGAGGCGGCGGAAGCGGCGTTGCGCCGGGCCGTGGCGCTCGACCCCACGCTGGTTCCCGGCTGGCTCAACCTCGGCGCGGTGCTTCAAGGGCACGTCCCGGCGGAGGCCGCCGCCGGTTGCTACCGGAACGCCCTGGCGCTGCGCCCCGATCTGGCCGAATCCCACGCGAATCTCGGGCTGCTGCTGAAGGAGGCCGGGCGGCTTGCCGACAGCCTGCCGTCCTTCGAGCGCGCCCTGGCGCTCGGCCTGCCCGACGCCGGCGGCGTGCTCGCCCAACTCGTCCAGCAGATGCGGCACCTCGGCCGCTGGGACGGATTGGCGGAGCGGTCCACCCAACTGGCCGCCCTGGTGCGCGGCGGGGCGACGCGGCAGGTCCATCCCTGGATCTTCCTTGGCGAGGGGGCCGGCCCGGCGGCGGAACAGGACTGCGCCCGCCGCTACGCAGACTGGCGGACGCAGGGCATCGCCGCCATGCCCGCCCGCCGCGGCTCCGGCCCGCGCGGCCGACTGCGCGTCGGCTATCTGTCCGCCGACTATCACGAACACGCCACCGCCGCCCTCATCGCGGAACTGATCGAGCGGCACGACCGGAACCGGCTTGAGGTCGTCGGCTACAGCTATGGGCCCGACGATGGCGGCCCGATGCGGCGCCGGCTGTCCGCCGGTTTCGACCGATTCGTGGACCTCGCTGCCTGCTCCCACGCCGACGCGGCGGCGCGCATCCGGGCGGACGGGGTGGACATCCTGGTGGATCTCAAGGGCTACACCCAGCACGCCCGGCCGGAGATCGCCGCCCACCGCCCCGCCCCTGTGCAGGTGCAGTGGCTGGGCTATCCGGGGACGACGGGTGCCGGGTTCATTGACTACGTGATCGGCGATCCGCTGGTCACGCCGTTCGATCACCAGCCCTTCTACGCGGAGCGCATCGTTCAGCTTCCGGTCTGCTACCAGCCCAACGACCGCAGCCGGCCGATCGGCCCGACGCCGTCGCGCGCGGCCTGCGGCCTGCCGGAGCGGGGCACGGTCTTCTGCTGCTTCAACGCCGCCTACAAGATCACACCGGACCTCTTCGAACGGTGGTGCCGCCTGCTGCGTGCGGTGCCGGACAGCGTGCTGTGGCTGCTCGACAGCCATCCCGAGGCGAGCGCGACCCTGCGGCGGGAGGCGTCACGCCGCGGCGTGGCGGCGGAGCGGCTGGTCTTCGCCCCCCGGCGGCCTCCGGCGGAGCATCTGGCGCGCTACCGTCTGGCCGACCTGTTCCTGGACACCACCCCGGTCGGCGCCCACACCACGGCCAGCGACGCGCTGTGGGCGGGGGTGCCGGTCCTGACGGTCCTGGGGGAGGGGTTCGCGTCCCGCGTCGGGGCGAGCCTGCTGCGCGCCGCCGGGCTGCCCGAACTGGCGGTGCGCTCGCTCGACGACTACGAGGCCACGGCGTTGCGGTTGGCCGGCGATCCGGACGGAATCGCCCGGTTGAAGGCCCGCCTCGCCGCGGAGCGGGGCCGCGCACCGCTGTTCGACACCGACCGTTTCGCCCGCGCCCTGGAGCGCGCCTACGCGACGATGTGGGACATCCACGCGGCGGGGTGGACGCCCCGCCCGTTCGCCGTCCCGGACGAAGGTTAGGGGAAGGGGCAGCGGTCGGCGGTCACGTCCACGAAGGAGCGAGCGCCGGGCGCGAAGGTGAAGCGGTATTCGGTGCTGTCGATCACCACCGTCTGGTGAAGCGGCAGGACCCCCTTGGCGACCGTCTCCTTGCCGCCCATGCCGGAGATCTTGATGGTCACAGGCTGCGCCGGATCGTACCAGCTCTCGGCGTTGCCCTGGGCGTTGCGCGACGACTGGCCCTCACCGCTGACCGTCACCGCGCCGTTGTTGAAGCTGGTGCTGCGGTTGCCCGATTTCAGGAGCGGGGTGGCCAGGGCGAAGCGCTTGGTCTCCGCCGGCTGGCAGTTGCGCACCGCCTGGACCTGGGCGATCACGAAGGCGAGGCGGTTGGGGTCCATGCCGCCCTTCAGACGCTCCGACACCAGTCCGGCCAGGCGGGCGAGGTCGCCCGAGGGCACCTCGCGCTGGAGCCGGGCCTCCAGATCCGTCGCGCGGGCCTCCGCCGTGCGTGCGGCGTGCTGCATCTGGCTGGCCAGCAGTTCCAGTTCCGCCTTTTGACGCGACAGTGTGGAGATCTCCTCCCGCAGCGTGACGTCGCGGCCCTTCAACTGCTCGATGCCCATCTGGTAGGCGAACAGACCGACGCCGAGGAGAACGGCGGCGAACAGACCGAACTTCGCGAACCCCGCCCAGAAGCGGCGGCGATAACGGCGTTCGTAGTCGTAGCGTCCCAAGGCCATGTGCAGCAAACCCGAGCGGAAGAGGAGGGAGCTATGGCTACCCAGATCGGCCGTCCGATGCAACCCCTTGACCTTGGCAGGAAAAGCCCTTTCAGGTCAGTTGCTGGCTCCGGACGGGCCGAGGAACCCGGCGCTGATGCCCGGCGTGCGGAACTCGCCGACATTCTTGAACACGAAGCGGAAGAAGATGGTGTTTCCTTCCTGCTCGCCGTTCTGGATGACGGTGTAGTCGCGCTGGGCGATGGTTTCGAAGATCAGGCATTCGTCCTGATAGCGCAGCACGCCCGAGCTGGAGCGCGGCCCGGCATCGGGACGGAAGGCTTGGGAATGGGACACGCCGATCGACCAATGTTGCGAAAACTGCGACGACACCGAGATGCCCGCCTGCTCCACCTCGTTACGCTCGACGACGTAGGGGTTTTCCGTCTGGTCGACATAGGTGTAGGTGCCGGAAACGCGCAGCAGCGGCACGCCGGCCGATGCGTTGACCGAATGCCGGCGCGGCTTCAGCGTGTCGTGGTCGATGCGGAAGCCGTAATTCACATCAAGCCAATCGGCCGGACGGAGATCGAGGCGACCGACGTAATCCGACGACTTCTTGTCGAGGCCCGACCCGCCGCGGAAATTCTCCGTATCGTCGGCGCGGAAGCTCTGGCCGACGAACAGGCTGGCCGACCCGGTCTTGTAGCCCTGGAACGTCGTGCGCAGGCCATAGGTGGCGCGAAGCCCGCCGTCGAGCCGGTCGATGCCGGTGAAGCGGTTGGGCATCAGCAGGTTGACCTCGTCGAACTCGACGTCGAGGCTGTCCTCGTTCGGGAAGGCCGGATCGTTGTCCACATTCGGCGCCAAGCTGACCTGTCCGATGGGCTCGATGGTCTGGAAACTGCTCTCGCCATAGCGGACGAAGGGGTAGCGGACCGTGGTCGTGGCTTGCGGGAAGAAGCGCAGGCGCTGGACGCTGTCGTTGCCGGTCCCGCCGCCCGGATCGTTCGGATCGAACCGCTGGGCGGTGTAGCCGGCCAGCAGCACGCTGCCTTCGATGGTGGTGACGAAACCCAGGTTCGAGTAGATGTCCCGCTGCCAGCCCGGCTGGACGGCCAGCCGCTGGGTGTCGGGACCGCCGCTGCCCGGCCGGGCGACGGCCAGGAGGCTGCTGTCCAGGGACCAGCGCCCGCCCATCAGGCTGCCCGGCTCGCCCAGCGCGTTGTAGCGCGCCTCGGGCAGCACATAGGGCTCCTGCACGCTGTTGCCCCAGCGCAGGTCCTGGAAGCTGTAGGCGTTGACCGCCGCGTAGTTGCGGCCGTTGAAGCCTTCGATGAAGGCGCGGCTGGTCAGCACCTCGTCGCGGATGTTGAAGTAGCGGCGCAGATACAGCTCGTCGCTGGCCCGCTTCAGGTTGAAGCCCCAGCGCCACGTCTCGTCGATGTCGAACAGGCCGCTGGCGAAGGCGTGGCCGCGCCAGCGCCGGTCGTCGGCGCCCTTCAGCGTGCCGTTGGGGATTTCACCCTGCGTTCCCGACGCGTCGAGCTGCAGCCGCCCGTTCTCGAAGCGCTTGCGGTACTGGCCGCCCAGGAACAGGCCCTGTTCGGAATAGCCGCCGAGATCGAACGTCGCATCCTGATCCGGCGCGATGTCCCAGTAGTAATGGGTGATGGCGCCGAAGCCGAGATTCGAGTTGTTGCGAAAGCTGGGCGTCAGGAAGCCGGAGCGCCGATCCACCGTCGGATCGGGGTGGGAGAGATACGGGGTGTAGAAGAACGGAACGCCGAACATTTCCATGAAGGCGTCGCGGTAACGGACCTCGTGGTCCTCGTTGTCCTGCACCACGCGGGCGGCGCGGATCTGCCAGACCGGGGCGCGGGTCGGATCAGACTTGCACAGCTCGCAGGGGCTGTAGACGGCGCGGTTCAGGCGGATCAGCCGCCCGCCGCGGCGTTCGCCTTCGGTGCCGGCCATGCGGCTGTTGTCGGTCATCAGCACGCGAACGTTCTCGACGAACGCGTCGCGCATGTCGTCGGTCAGTTCCGCGTAGCTGGAGAACAGGATGTCGCCCGACGGCTCGACCAGACGGACATTGCCGGAGGCGATCACCACCTTGGTCTGCTGGTTGTAGGTGATCGTGTCGGCATGGACCGTCCGCGCGCCCTGCGACAGCTCCACGTTGCCCGACGCCGTCACGAGGCTGTTCGCCTCGTCGAAGGTGACCGAATCCGCTCCCAGAAGGACCGGGGGGTCCTGCGGCTTGCCCGCGGCCGGCTGGGGTGCGGGAACGACGACTTCGAGCCGCCCACCCTGGTCCGCTGCCCCGATCGGCGGCGCGCCGTTCGCCTGAGGCGCCGGAGCGGGAGGCTGCTGCGCGTCGGCCAGATCGGCCAGGACGATGCCGCAGGCGGCCATCAGGGCGACGATGCCGGATCGCAGGACCAGCGACCGGCGGTCCAACGGGCGGTGCATCTTCGGGCTGGTGGCGCGGGCGCGCCGGGCATGTCGGGACGGGAGCTGGGACATGCGGAACGTTTGAGGTAACCAACCGGCCAAGTCAACGGTTTCGCGGCATGTTTCGCGAATTGTCCGATGTCTGTTGCCGGCCGGGCGAGGCATGAAAAAGGGGACCGGCCGCGACAGGCGGACGTCCCCTTTTTTCCGGCCTTATCCGAGGCGGCGCGACCGCCGCCCACCCCTCAGGCGAAGGCCTTGTAGGCGATGAGGGTGAAGGTGTCGCGCACCCCGGTCAGGGTCTGGATGTTCTCGGTCACGAATCGGCCGATGTCCAGATCCTGGGGCAGATAGCACTTCATCAGCAGGTCGTACTGGCCGGAGATGGAGTGCACCTCCGACACCTGCTCGATGTCCTGAACGGCCTGATCGGCCACCTGATAAGCCTTGCCCAGCTCGCACTTGACCATGACGAAGATGGTCTGCATGGCGGTCAGCCCTCCTGCGAGGATTGCTCGGCGGGTTCGGCCGGCGCCGGGCGCCGCGCGGAGCGGAGCATGAAGGCCGGCATATGGTCGCCGAAGCCGATCACGGGTGTGTCGTCCTCGTCCTCGTCGCGGCGGCGGCGGCGGTCGCGGTCACGATCCCGGCGCGGCTCCTGGCGGCGGCTCTCGGCGGCGGCCAGCGATTCGCGCGGCTGTCGCTCCTCACGGGGCTGCCGTTCCTCGCGCACCCGTTCCTCACGCACCGGGCGCTCGTCGCGGCTGGGCCGCTCCTCACGCGGTTGCCGCTCCTCGCGGGCCTGACGTTCCTCGCGGGGGGCCCGCTCCTCGCGGTCGGGACGCTCGGCGCGCTCGGCCCGGGACGGGCCGCGGTCGCCGCGCTCCTTCTCCTTGCCACGGCCACGGCTGCGGCCACGGCGCGCCTCGTCTTCGCTGAGGAACTCGGCCGACTCGAGCCCGTCAATGGCGATCAACGGAATCTCCCGCTTGATGAGGCGGCCGATGGCCGAAACCTGCTTGCCGTCCAGCGGGCTGGCCAGCGTGAAGGCGCGACCCGAGCGGCCGGCCCGGCCGGTGCGTCCGATGCGGTGGACGTAGTCCTCCGCGCTGATCGGCACGTCGAAGTTGAAGACGTGGCTGAGCCCCTGCACGTCCAGGCCGCGCGCCGCCACGTCGGAACAGACGAGCAGCGTGATCTCGCCCTTCTTGAAGGCGTCCAGCGTCTCCATCCGCTTCGACTGCACCATGTCGCCGTGCAGCGCGCCGGCGTTGAAGCCGTGGCTCTCCAGCGACTTCTGCAGGATGGCGACGTCGCGCTTGCGGTTGCAGAAGATGAAGGCGTTCTTCACGTCCTCGGTGCGCAGCAGGTGACGCAGCGCCTTGCGCTTGTCCTCCTCGTGCACCAGGACCATGGCCTGGGTCACCGTCTCCGACGGCGAAGCCGGCGGTGCGACGGTCACTTCCTTCGGGTTCGACAGGAAGGCGTCGGCCAGACGGCGGATTTCCGGCGGCATCGTGGCGGAGAAGAACAGCGTCTGGCGCAGCTTCGGCAGCTTGCTGACGATGCGTTCGATGTCCGGGATGAAGCCCATGTCGAGCATCCGGTCCGCCTCGTCGATGACGAAGACCTTGATGTCGTTGAGCATGATGTTGCCGCGCTCGAACAGGTCGATCAGACGGCCCGGCGTCGCGATCAGCACGTCCACCCCGCGGTCCAGCCGCTTCACCTGCTCGGTGAAGGTCTCGCCGCCGATCAGGAGCGCCATGCTGAGCTTGTGATGCTTGCCGTAGGTCTCGAAGCTTTCGGCGACCTGCGCCGCCAGCTCGCGAGTCGGCTCCAGGATGAGCGACCGGGGCATGCGCGCCCGGGCCCGGCCCGACGCCAGAATGCTGATCATCGGCAAGGTGAAGCTGGCCGTCTTCCCGGTGCCGGTTTGCGCGCAGCCGAGCACGTCGCGGCCTTGCAGGACCCAGGGAATGGCCTGTTCCTGAATTGGCGTCGGCTGGGTGTAACCTTTGTCCTCGATTGCCCGCAGGACGTCAGGTCCAAGCCCAAGTTCCGAAAAGAGCATCCAACCTGTTTCTGTCTGGAGTGCGAAAATCGTGCCGGTACGGCCCGACGAGTAGATGGTGCGGCAGAATATGAAGTCAAAGGGCGCTGTCAATAGACCTTGTGATGGAATCGCGCATCGCGCGTGTCCGGACGGGCCGCTTGGCGCGTCGCGCCCGCTCGGCTAGGCTGTGAAAAGGCCGTAAAAACCGCGGAAATCCGGCCCTTGCGGCGGTTGTGGACGCTCCTGCGGCCATTTTCGCCCTCCGGACCGGACAATCAAAAAAGGCAGTCCTGCGATGCTTCTTTCTTCCCAACGCTCCGTCCTGGTGGTGGTCGATATCCAGGAAAAGCTGATGCCGTCGATCGCCGAGTCCGCGCGGGTGGAGCGCAACGCCGCGACGCTGTTGAAGGGCGCCGCGCTGCTCGGCGTGCCCGCCTTCGCCACCGAACAGTATCCCAAGGGCCTCGGCCCGACCGCCGCGTCGCTGCGCGCCCTGCTGCCGCCGGACGGGGTGGTGGAGAAGATCAGTTTCTCCGCCGCTCGCGAGCCGGCCTTCCTGGAGCGGCTGGATCGGCTCGGCCGCCGGCAGGTCGTTCTGTGCGGGTCGGAGGCCCATGTCTGCGTGATGCAGACGGCGCTGTCGCTGGTCGATCTGGGGTTCGAGGTGGTGCTGGTGGCCGACGCCGTGTCGTCGCGCACGCCCCTCAACGCGGAGCTTGGCATCGCCCGCATGCGGGCCGCCGGGGCGACCATCGTCAGCACGGAGATGGTTCTGTTCGAGTGGATGGAGCGGTCGGACATCCCCGCCTTCAAAGCGGTGCTGGACCTGATCCGCTGACTTTTCGGGAAGGACAAGGAATGAGCGACCGGATTCCCCTGATCCTGCTGCCCGGCATGCCGCTGGACGCGGCGCTGTGGGAACACCAGACCAACCATCTCGCCGATGTGGCGGCGCCGGCCGTCGGCGATCTGACCGGTCATGACTCCGTGGGCGCCCTCGCTGCCGCCGTGCTGGCGGGCGCGCCCGGGCGGTTCGCCCTCGCCGGCCTGTCGATGGGCGGATACGTCGCTTTCGAGATTCTGCGGCAGGCGCCGGAGCGGGTGGCGAAGCTCGCTTTGCTCGACACCAGCGCCCGCCCGGACACGCCGGAGCAGACGGCGACGCGGCAAGACGCCGTGCGGCTGGTCGGGCAGGGGCGGCTGCGGCAGGTGGTGGCCGCCGGAATGCCGCGCCTCGTCCATCCCGACCGGACGGGCGAAGCCGCTCTCGTCGACTCGGTGCAGGCCCAGGCGCAGCGGGTCGGGCCGGACGGCTACGCGCGCCAGCAGACCGCCATCATGAACCGTCCGGACAGCCGGCCCGGCCTGGGGGGCATCGCCTGCCCGACGTTGGTGCTGTGCGGGCGGCAGGACGCCATCACGCCCCCCGCCCTGCACGAGGAGATCGCCGAGGGCATCCCCGGCGCCCGCCTCGCCCTGATCGAGGACTGCGGCCATCTGTCGGCCATGGAGCGGCCCCGGGCGGTCACCGCCCTGCTGCGGCAGTGGTTGCTCTACGCCTGAACGCGGGCTTGCGGATCAGCAGTCAGGACCCCCGCCGCAGCCGTCCAGGTCGGCGCGGCGGGCCGGAAAAAGCGCGAAGGTCATGTCGCTGATGAGCGACCGGAAATCCGGATCGTTCGGTCCCTGTGGACGGTCGAGCCAGCCGGTGGCCGAGGACAGCGTTCCGCCGCCCCGGCAGAAGGCCCCCTGGACCACGATGGGGCCGCCGGGCGGGCTGGTGCGCAAGGGCTGGCCGCTGCACAGGTACGAGTTCAGCGTCGTCTCGGCCGGGTTGAAGGCCAGGACGACCCGGTAATCGGGCCGCGCCGTCTGGTTCGGCGTGGTGGTGAAATTGGTGCGCACGCCGGAAATGCGGTTCTGCATGTTGGCGGTCACCAGCGGCCCGAAGGTCTGCGGGTCCATGCCGAAGGGGTTGCCGAGGATCACCACGCGCAGATCGCGGTCGGAGGCCGCGTAGGACACCTCGCTCAGCGTGTAGGCGGGGACGGGCAGGTCGGCCACCACGCGTTCGTTGGTGCAGGCCGCCGCCATCGCACAAAGGGCGAGAAGGCTGGCACGGGGCAGGAAGGTCATGGCTCGCCTGGCTGCTGAGTGGACGTGGGGCGACCAATCATGGGACGTCGCCGCAGCACCGGCAAGCCCGCGCCTCCGGAAGAGTCGCCGCTCAGCCGACCGCGCATCCAGGCGGCGTTCAGCATCACACGTCGATGTCGTCGACCCGGACGAACTTCGCGTTCTCCTGGATGAACTGGAAGCGCAGCTCCGGACGGCGGCCCATCAGCTCCTCCACGCGGGTCTTGGTTGCCTTGACGTCCTCCGCCTGCTCGGGGTCGGCGCTGTTGGGCACGACGACGCGCAGCAGCGTGCGCTTGGCCGGGTCCATGGTCGTCTCGCGGAGCTGGGCCGGCATCATCTCGCCCAGGCCCTTGAACCGGCTGATCTCCACCTTCTTACCCTTGAACGTCTTGTTCATGAGCTGGTCCTTGTGCGCGTCGTCGCGGGCGTAGACCGACTTGGCGCCGTGGCTGATGCGGTAGAGCGGCGGAAGGGCCAGATACAGGTGCCCGTTCTGGATCAGCCCGCCCATCTCCCGGTAGAAGAAGGTCATCAGCAGCGAGGCGATGTGCGCGCCGTCCACGTCGGCGTCGGTCATGATGATGACCCGCTCGTAGCGCAGCTTGTCGCTGGAGAAGTCCTTGCCCACCCCGCAGCCGAGCGCCTGGGTGAGGTCGTTCAGCTCCTGGTTCGCCTTCATCTTGTCGGAGGAGGCCGAGGCGACGTTCAGGATCTTGCCGCGCAGCGGCAGGATGGCCTGGGTCTCGCGGTTGCGCGCCTGCTTGGCCGACCCGCCCGCCGAATCACCCTCGACCAGGAAGATCTCGGTGCCCTCCGGCGAATTGCGCGAACAGTCGGCCAGCTTGCCGGGCAGGCGCAGGCGCCGGGTCGCGGACTTCCGTCCCAACTCCTTGGACTGCTTGCGCTTGGCCCGCTCCTCCGCCTTCTCGATCAGCCGCTCCAGAAGGGCCTTGGAGGAGGACGGGTCGCCGGACAGCCAGTGGTCGAAGTGATCCTTGATCGCCGCCTCGACCAGCCGGTGGGCTTCCGCCGTCACCAGCTTCTCCTTGGTCTGGCCCTGGAAATGCGGCTCGCGGATGAAGACCGACAGCAGGATGCAGGCGTCGCCCACCACGTCGTCCGCGGTGACCTGGGCGGCGCGCTTGTTGCTGGTCAGCTCGCCGTAGCCCTTCAGGCCGCGGGTCAGCGCGGCGCGCAGGCCGGCCTCGTGCGTGCCGCCCTGCGGGGTGGGCACCGTGTTGCAGTAGGTGTGGGAAAAGCCCTCGTCATCCTCCGGCCAGGCGATGGCCCATTCGACGCGGCCCTGCTGGTTCGGGAAGTCCAGCGCGCCGGAGAAGGGCAGGCGGGTCAGCGTCCGGCGTTCCTTTAGGGCGGCGTTCAGGTAGTCGAGCAGGCCGCCGGGGAAATGCAGCGTCTCCTGCGCCGGGGTGGTGCTGTCCGGCGACAGCAGCGCCGGGTCGCAGCTCCAGCGGATCTCGACGCCCCGGTACAGGTAGGCCTTGGAGCGGGCCAGCCGGTACAGCCGGTGCGGCTCGAAATGGGCGGCCTCGCCGAAGATCTCCGGATCGGCGTGGAAGCGGATGGTCGTGCCGCGGCGATTGGCCGCGCCCTGGCGGGTCAGCGGCCCCTGGGGCAGGCCGCGGCTGTAGTGCTGCACATGGAGCTGGCGGTCGCGCGCCACCTCGACCGTCAGCCGGTCGGACAGGGCGTTGACCACCGACAGGCCGACGCCGTGCAGGCCGCCGGAGGTCTGGTAGACCTTGTTGGAGAACTTGCCGCCCGAATGCAGGGTGGTGAGGATGACCTCGAGCGCCGACTTGCCCGGATACTTGGGGTGGTCGTCGATCGGGATGCCGCGCCCGTTGTCGCGCACCACCACCGTGCCGTCGGCGGTCAGCTCCAGGTCGATGCGGCTGGCGTGACCGGCCACCGCCTCGTCCATGGCGTTGTCCAGAACCTCGGCCACCAGATGGTGCAACGCCCGGTCGTCGGTGCCGCCGATGTACATGCCGGGGCGCCGGCGGACGGGCTCAAGCCCCTCCAGAACCTCGATGTCCTGGGCGGAGTAGGTCTCGGCCTTGCGCGCCGTGTTCTCGAAAAGATCGCTCATGGCCCCAGTTATAGGAATTTCGTCAGGGCTGCGCAAGCGCATGCGGTGGCTCCTATATACTCCCCGCACCATATTTTGTGATGCGCTTTTTCGACCGCAGAACGAACGAGGGCGGAGACACGATGAGCGACGGCACCCCCACCGACCAGACCCCAACTCACCCCGACATGGAGGGCGGCCCGGCGCTGCGCACCATCGCCATGCCGGCGGACACCAACCCCAACGGCGACATCTTCGGCGGCTGGCTGCTGTCCCAGATGGATCTGGCCGGCGGTGTCGCCGCCCTGCGCCGGGCGGGCGGGCGCGTGGCGACGGTGGGGATCGAGGCGATGACCTTCCACAAGCCGGTCTATGTCGGCGACGAGGTGAGCTGCTTCGCCCATGTCACCAAGGTCGGCCGAACCTCCATCCGCGTCCGGGTCGAAACCTGGGTGCGCCGCCAGCGCAGCGCGGGAGAGGCGATCAAGGTGACCGAGGGCGTCTTCACCTACGTCGCCATCGGCGAGGACCGCCGCCCGCGCGAGGTCCCGCCGGAGTGAAGCGCCCCCCGCCTTCTTTCGAAGGTTGCGCACTGTGCCTCTCTCTTTTGAGGGTGTAAGCCGCCTATTACTCGGCGGTGCAAAGAGCATGGAGCGGTGAATTCTTTCGGGTTGCTTCTTTTCCGTTTGACCGAAGGAATCGCGTATGATTCCATCATACCGCCATGACCATGCTCCAGAACCTCACCGACTCGCTGAAACGCGCCGCCAAAAGCGCCCTTCGCCAGGCCATCGGGCCGGCCATCGGCTCCTGCGTCGTCGCCTACTTCGTCTATTACGCCGTCCAGGGGGACCGCGGGCTGCTCGCCATGAACCATCTGAAGGCGGAGATCGCCACGGCGGAATCCGTCCTGGATCAGGTGAAGGCCGAGCGCGAGCGAATGGACCGCCGCGCGCAACTGATGCGCAGCGACCACCTGGACCGCGACATGCTGGACGAGCGTGCGCGCACGATGTTGAACCTTTCAGGCCCCCGCGACGTCATAATCGCACTCCCCCCGGCCCAGGCCGAAGGTGATGCTAGCGCTGAGAAGTAGGTCATATCAGTGAATTAACCGAAAGCCGGTTAACGCCGAATTTCGCGTTTAAAAACAGATATTTGCGTCTCGTGCGCTTGTCGTGTACTGTGCGCCCCGCATCCGCTTCCGGTGCGAGGGGGATGCACCCTCATAAGTGGGATGTACCCTCGCAACGTGCTGCAGCCCTGGCTGTTCGCTTGCCGTCGCTGCATAAACCCTGGGGAGGAAACATGGCCGCGTCACGACGCCGTCCGAAGGCGCAGACTGACTCCGCTTCGAAGCAGGCCGCTTCGACCGAGGACCTGATCAAGTACTATCGCGAGATGCTTCTGATCCGCCGCTTCGAGGAGAAGGCGGGCCAGCTCTACGGCATGGGCCTCATCGGCGGTTTCTGCCACCTCTACATCGGCCAGGAGGCCGTTGTGGTCGGCATCCAGGCCGCGCTGAAGGACAACGACGACGTCATCACCAGCTACCGTGACCATGGCCACATGCTGGCCTGCGGCATGGACCCCAAGGGCGTGATGGCCGAGCTGACCGGTCGCCGTGGAGGCTACTCCAAGGGCAAGGGCGGCTCGATGCACATGTTCAGCCGCGAGAAGAACTTCTACGGCGGCCACGGCATCGTCGGCGCGCAGGTTCCGCTGGGCACCGGTCTCGCCTTCTCGCACAAGTACAACAAGGATGACGGCCTGTCCGCGGTCTATTGCGGCGACGGCGCCATCAACCAGGGTCAGGTTTACGAGAGCTTCAACATGGCGGCTCTGTGGAAGCTGCCGGTGCTCTACGTGATCGAGAACAACAAGTACGCCATGGGCACCTCGCAGGAGCGCGCCTCGGCGGGCGAGCTGCACCAGCGCGGCGCGGCCTACGGCATTCCCGGCCATCAGGTCAACGGCATGGACGTCCTCGAGGTCCGCGAGGCCGCCGACAAGTGGGTGGAATACATCCGCGCCGGCAACGGCCCGGTCATCCTCGAGATGAAGACCTACCGCTACCGCGGCCACTCGATGTCCGACCCGGCCAAGTACCGGACCAAGGAGGAGGTCGAGAAGATGCGGAGCGAGTCCGATCCGATCGACAACCTGAAGCGCGTCCTGCTGGAAGGCGCTTACGTGACCGAGGACCAGCTCAAGGAAATCGACCGCGAGGTCAAGGCCGTGGTGACCGAGGCTGCCGAATTCGCGCAGCAGAGCCCCGAGCCCGATCCGGCGGAGCTGTGGACGGACGTCCTGGTCGAAGCCTGACGACAACGATAAGCAGGAGCGGCGCCGAGGGCCGGAGGCTTCGCCTCCCGGTGAACCCGCGCCGCCGGAGGTTGAGGAATGCCGATCGAAGTGCTGATGCCGGCGCTGTCGCCCACCATGACCGAGGGCAAGCTGGCGAAATGGGTCAAAAAAGAAGGTGACGAGGTCAAGTCCGGCGACGTGCTCGCCGAGATCGAGACCGACAAGGCGACCATGGAGGTCGAGGCGGTCGACGAAGGCCGCATCGGCAAGATCCTGGTCGCCGAAGGCACCGAGAACGTCGCCGTGAACACCCCCATCGCCGTGATTCTCGGCGAGGGCGAGAGCGTCACCGACGCCGTGTCCGGCTCCCCGACGCCGGCCCCGAAGGTCGCCGCCGAGCCGGTGGTGAAGGACACGGGCGCGCACGCCCCGGCCACCCTGCCGGTCGGTCCGGCCAGCGGCCCGGCCGCCGCGCCGCCGGCCTCGGACGAGGACAAGTTCTTCGACAAGACGGTGAAGAAGACCGTCCGCGAAGCGCTGCGCGATGCCATGGCCGAAGAGATGCGCCGCGACCCGACCGTCTTCCTGATGGGTGAGGAGGTCGCGCAGTACCAGGGCGCCTACAAGGTGTCGCAGGGCCTGCTCCAGGAGTTCGGCGCCGACCGTGTCATCGACACGCCGATCACCGAGATCGGCTTCGCCGGCCTGGGCGTCGGTGCGGCCTTCCGCGGCCTGCGCCCGATCGTCGAGTTCATGACCTTCAACTTCGCGATGCAGGCGATCGACCACATCGTGAACTCTGCCGCCAAGACGCTGTACATGTCCGGCGGCCAGATGGGCTGCCCGATCGTGTTCCGCGGCCCGAACGGTGCGGCCGCCCGCGTCGCAGCACAGCACAGCCAGGATTTCACCCCCTGGTACGCCAGCGTGCCCGGCCTGAAGGTCGTCGCCCCCTACAGCGCGTCGGACTTCAAGGGCCTGATGAAGTCGGCCATCCGCGATCCGAACCCGGTCATCTTCCTCGAGAACGAGATCCTCTACGGCCAATCCTTCGAGGTGCCGGAAAGCGAGGACTTCATCGTTCCGATCGGCCGCGCCAAGATCCGCCGCGCCGGCACGGACGTGACCATCACCGCCCATTCGCTGATGGTCAGCTACGCGCTCGCCGCCGCCGATCTGCTGGAGAAGGAAGGGATCAGCGCCGAGGTCATCGACCTGCGCACGATCCGTCCGCTCGACACTGAGACGATCGTCAACTCCGTCAAGAAGACCAACCGCCTCGTCACCGTCGAGGAGGCCTGGCCGACCTGCGGCATCGGCGCCGAGTTGTCGGCCCTGATGATGGAGCAGGCCTTCGATTATCTGGACGCCCCGGTGATCCGCGTGACCGGCCTCGACGTGCCGATGCCGTATGCGGCGAACCTGGAAAAGCTCGTCCTTCCTTCGCCCGACCGCATCGCGGAAGCGGCGAAGAAGGCCTGCTACCGCAAGTAAGGAGGGCGAGCGAATGACCATCCAGATTCTCATGCCGGCCCTCTCTCCGACCATGACCGAGGGCAACCTCGCCAAGTGGCTGAAGAAGGAAGGCGACGCGGTGAAGTCCGGCGACGTGATCGCCGAGATCGAAACCGACAAGGCCACCATGGAAGTCGAGGCGGCCGACGAAGGCCGTCTCGGCAAGATCCTCGTGCAGGCCGGCACGCAGGGCGTTGCGGTGAACACCCCGATCGCCGTGCTGCTGGAAGAGGGCGAGGACGATAGCGCGCTCGCCAAGGCCGCCGCTCCCGCTCCGGCGGCGGCGCCCGCCGCGGCTCCGGCCCCGGCCCAGACCCAGGCGGCCTCCGCTCCGGCTCCGGCCGCTGCCCCGGCTCCGCAGGCCGCGGCCGCTCCGGCTCCCGCCGCCCATGGCGGTGGCCGCGTGTTCGCCAGCCCGCTGGCCCGCCGTCTGGCCGAGCAGGCCGGTCTCGACCTGAAGGCCGTCAAGGGCACCGGCCCGAACGGCCGCATCGTCAAGGCCGACGTCGAGGCCGCCAAGGCCGGCGGCACCGCCAAGGCCGCCGCTCCGCAGGCCGCCGCCCAGGCTCCCGCCGCGGCCCCGGCGGCTGCTCCGGCCGCCGCTCCGGCCCCGAAGGCCGCGGGCATCGACGCCAAGGACCTGTCGGACAAGCTGGGCATGCGCTACAAGGCGCAGCCGAACAGCTCCATGCGCAAGACGATCTCCCGTCGTCTGACCGAGGTGCAGCAGACGGTGCCGGATTACTTCCTGGCCATCGACTGCGAGCTGGACGCGCTGCTGAAGGTCCGCTCGGACCTGAACGCCCGCTCCAAGGACTACAAGCTGTCGGTCAACGACTTCATCATCCGCGCCGCCGCGCTGACGCTGAAGAAGTTCCCGAACATCAACGCCGCCTGGTCAGAGGAGGCCATCCTCCGTTATGACCACGTCGACATCTCGGTCGCCGTGGCCACCCCGACCGGCCTGATCACGCCCATCGTCAAGAAGGCGGAGACCAAAGGCCTGGCCGAGATCTCCAACGAGATGAAGGGTCTGGCGGAGCGCGCCCGCGACGGCAAGCTGAAGCCGGAAGAGTACCAGGGCGGCACCTTCTCGATCTCCAACCTCGGCATGTACGGCATCCGGGAGTTCGCGGCGATCATCAACCCGCCGCAGGCCTGCATCATGGCGGTCGGCGCCGGCGAGCAGCGTCCGGTCGTGAAGAACGGCGCGCTCGCCATCGCCACTGTGATGACCGTCTCGGTCACCGTGGACCACCGCGTCGCCGACGGCGCGCAGGGTGCGGAATTCCTCGCGGCTTTCAAGAAGCTGATCGAGGACCCGCTGAGCATGCTGCTGTAAGGGGGCGTCGACCATGGCTGACATGAACTACGATCTCATCGTCATCGGCGGCGGTCCGGGCGGCTATGTGGCGGCGATCCGCGCCGCCCAGCTCGGCCTCAGCACCGCGGTGGTGGAGCGTGAGAATCTCGGCGGCATCTGCCTCAACTGGGGCTGCATCCCGACCAAGGCGCTCCTGCGCTCCGCCGAGGTGCTGCGCAACGCCAAGCACGCCTCGGAGTACGGGCTGGTCATCCAGAACCCGTCCTTCGACCTGGACAAGGTCGTTCAGCGGTCCCGCAAGGTGGCGGGGCAGCTCAACGGCGGCGTCAAGCACCTGCTGAAGAAGAACAAGGTCGCCGTCATCGAGGGCGAGGCCAAGCTGCTCGGCAAGGGGCAGGTGGCCGTGACCAAGGGCGGCGCGGCGGTCGGCACCTTCGGGGCGAAGAACATCATCATCGCCACGGGCGCCCGCGCCCGCACCCTGCCGGGTCTGGAGGACGACGGCAACCTCGTCTGGACCTACCGCAAGGCGATGACCCCGAACACGACGCCGAAGTCGCTGCTGGTCATCGGCTCCGGCGCCATCGGCATCGAGTTCGCCAGCTTCTACAACGAGCTGGGCGCCAAGGTGACGGTGGTCGAGGTGATGGACCGCATCCTGCCGGTCGAGGACGAGGAAATCTCGGCCTTCGCCCGCAAGCAGTTCGAAAAGCAGGGCATGCGGATCATCACCAACGGCAAGGCCGGCAACCTGCGCAAGGGGGCCGACAGCGTGACGGTGGCGGTGGAGGCCAACGGCAAGACCGAGGACATCACGGTCGACCGCGTGATCCTCGCCGTCGGCATTTCGCCGAACACGGAGAATCTGGGCCTGGAGAACACCAAGGTCCAGACCGACCGCGGCCACATCAAGACCAACGCCAACTGCCAGACCGACGAGCCGGGCGTCTACGCCATCGGCGACGTGACGGGGGCTCCCTGGCTCGCCCACAAGGCCAGCCACGAGGGCGTCATCGCCGTCGAGCACATCGCCGGCAAGCACCCGCACGCGCTGGACGTCCGCAACATCCCGGGCTGCACCTACTCGCACCCGCAGATCGCGTCGGTCGGTCTGACCGAGAAGAAGGCGAAGGAGGCGGGCTACGAGGTCCGCGTCGGCCGCTTCCCCTTCATCGGCAACGGCAAGGCCATCGCTCTGGGCGAGGCGGACGGCATGGTGAAGACCGTGTTCGACGCCAAGACCGGCGAGCTGCTGGGTGCGCACATGGTCGGCGCCGAGGTGACGGAGCTGATCCAGGGCTACACGGTCGCCAAGACCATGGAGACCACCGAGCAGGAACTGATGCAGACGGTGTTCCCGCATCCGACCCTGTCGGAAATGATGCACGAGTCGGTTCTTGATGCCTACGGCCGGGCCATCCACTTCTAAGTGGCGAGTCTGACTGGCGGTCGTTTCCTCCCTCGTCCTCCAGGGCGGGGGAGCAACGATTCCGACGTCGTCATCCTTTTGGCGGTGTTGTTTCGTCGCGGCCGATAATCAGACTTGACCGGTCGGTCATTCCGGCCTATCCGGCGGGACCGTGTCCGCCGGCCATGCGCCGTTTCCCTGTGCCGTCCCTTGCGCGGAAGGCGGCGCGTTACCGTTCAGCATCGGCGCTGCCACCGGGCAGCCCGTGGGAGCACTTCAGACCATGACCGTGGCCGATCACCCCGAGAAGCTTCGCCATCCCGAAAAGGCCCACAAGCCCGACAACCCGATCCAGCGCAAACCGGGCTGGATTCGCGTCAAGGCGCCGACCAGCCAGGAATACAACGAGACGCGCAACCTGATGCGCGGGCTCAAGCTCAACACCGTGTGCGAAGAGGCCGCCTGCCCGAACATCGGGGAGTGCTGGAAGCACAAGCACGCGACCTTCATGATCCTCGGCTCCGTCTGCACTCGCGGCTGCGCCTTCTGCAACGTCGGCACCGGCCGCCCCGACCAGCTCGACCCACACGAGCCGGACAATGTGGGTGAGGCGGTGGCCCAGCTGAAGCTGAGCCACGTCGTCGTCACCTCGGTGGACCGGGACGACCTGGAGGACGGCGGGGCCGAGCATTTCGCCCGGACCATCCGCGCCATCCGCGCCGCGTCGCCCGACACGACCATCGAGATCCTGACTCCCGACTTCCAGAAGAAGAAGGGTGCCGTCGAGGTGGTGGTCGAGGCGAAGCCGGACGTCTTCAACCACAATCTGGAAACCGCCCCGCGCCTCTACCCGACGATCCGTCCGGGTGCGCGCTACTTCACCTCGCTGCAGCTTCTGGCGCGGGTGAAGGAACTGGACCCGTCGATGTTCACCAAGTCCGGAATCATGGTCGGGCTGGGCGAGACGAAGGAGGAGGTCGGGCAGGTGATGGACGACCTGCGCGCCGCCGATGTTGACTTCATGACGATCGGCCAGTACCTCCAGCCGACGCCCAAGCACGCGGCGGTGGACCGGTTCGTGACTCCGGAAGAATTCCAGAGCTACGCAACACTTGGCCGCGGCAAGGGTTTCCTGATGGTGGCCTCGACGCCGCTGACCCGCTCCAGCTATCACGCGGGGGCGGACTTCGCGAAGCTGCGGGAGGCTCGCCTCCGCAAGCTCGCGGCAACCGCGGGCTGAAGGGCGGCGGGCTGAGAGGCGGCCGAAAGAGAAACGGAGCGGGTATGCCGACGCACGCGGAAAAGAAGGTTCTTCCCTACACGCCGGAGCAGATGTACCGGCTGGTCGCCGATGTGGAGAAGTATCCGGAATTCCTGCCCTGGTGCCTCGCCGCCCGCATCCGCCGCCGCGAAGGCGACGTGATGTTCGCGGACCTTGTCATCGGCTTCAAGATGGTCCGCGAACGCTTCACCTCGCGGGTAGAGCTGGACGAGGCGAACCGCCGCATCAACGTCCAGTACACCGAAGGACCGTTCCAGTACTTGAACAACCACTGGATCTTCACCCCGCACGAGGGCGGCGTCTGCGTGGATTTCTACGTGGACTTCGAGTTCCGCTCGAAGATGCTGCAAAAGATCATGGGCGTGCTGTTCAACGAGGCGGTGCGCCGGATGGTGCAGGCCTTCGAGACCCGCGCCAACCAGCTCTACGGCAACGGCGCCACCCGGCCCGCCGCGGCGCGGACCGCCTGAGGCCGGCTCTCCGTCAGCGAATCGCGGTTTCCGGCCGGGCCGCGCGCAGCCGTTCCAGCGCGGTCTGCACGGTCGCCAGCCGCACCGCCTCGCGGTCACCGGGGAAGGTGTATTCCTTGTGCTTGGCCGCACCACGGCGGACGGCCGTGGCGATGTAGACGCGCCCCACCGGCTTCTCCGGCGTTCCCCCACCGGGGCCGGCGACTCCGGTCACCGCCACCGTCACGTCGGCCTTCGACTTCGCCAGGGCACCCACCGCCATCGCCACCGCGACCTCCGGGCTGACCGCGCCGTGGGCGTAGATCAGGCTGGGCGGCACGCCGAGCATCTCCGACTTGGCGACGTTGGAGTAGGTGACGAAGCCGCGGTCCACCACCTTGGACGAGCCCGCGATGTCGGTCAGCGCCCCCGCGATCAGGCCGCCCGTGCAGGATTCGGCGGTCGCCAGGGTGTAGCCGGCCAATTCATATTCCGCGAGCAGCTTGGCGGAGAGTTCGCGGATGTGATCGGGAAACATGCGGGTCCCTTTCGTCGTCGTGCCAGAACCAGCCCCTCCCCGTTTCGGGGGAGGGCTACGCAAAGCTCATGCTACCCCGGCAAACGGACCGTCGCCATCGCCTGCGCCGCGATGCCCTCGCCGCGCCCGGTGAAGCCCAGCCGCTCGGTCGTCGTCGCCTTCACGCTGACCCGGTCCACCGGCATGCCCAGAATTTCGGCAACGCGCGCGGTCATCGCCTCGCGGTGCGGGCCGACCTTCGGGCGCTCGCAGATGATCGTCACGTCGACATGGGCGATCCGCCCGCCGCGAGCCGTCACCAGCTCCGCCGCGTGTTTCAGGAACAGCGCGCTGTCGGCGCCGCGCCATTGCGGGTCGCTGGGCGGGAAATGGCTGCCGATGTCCCCGGCGCACAGCGCGCCCAGGATGGCGTCGGTCAGCGCGTGCAGCCCGACGTCGGCGTCCGAATGGCCGTCCAGCCGATGCGTGTGCGGCACCCGCACGCCGCAGAGCGTGACGTGATCGCCCTCGGCAAAGCGGTGCACGTCGAAGCCCGATCCGGTGCGAATGTCGGACAGGGTGGAGTCGAGCGCGCGGGCGGCGCGGGTCAGGTCGTCGGGGGTTGTCACCTTGAAATTCTCCTCCCTGGCGGGCACCAGCGCGACCGGCAGCCCGGCGCGTTCGGCGACCGCCGCGTCGTCGGTCAGTTCCAGCCCGGCGGCGGCGCGGTGCGCGGCCAGGATATCGGGAAAGCGGAAGCCCTGCGGAGTCTGGGCGCGCCACAGGCCGCCGCGGTCCACCGTGCCGGTCACCAGCCCGCCCTCGCCGCGTTTCAGCGTGTCGGTGACCGGAACGGCGGCCAACGCCGCGGGGTGGGTGTCCAGAGCGGCGATCACCGCATCAATGGTGTCGGAATCGATCAGCGGGCGGGCCGCGTCGTGGATCAGCACGCGGTCCGGCGCCGACTCGGCCAGCGCTTCGAGCCCGTTGCGGACCGAATCCTGGCGGGACGCCCCGCCGGCCACCGGCTCGGGCAGGTCGAGCCCCGCGACCGCCGCATCGTAGAAATCGCGAAACGCGGGATTGATGACGACGCGCACCGCGCTCACCTTGGGGTGGCGCCGGAAGGCCTCGACCGTGCGGCGCAGAACGGGCTGCCCGGCCAGATCGAGATACTGCTTGGGCTGTTCGGCGCCGAAACGCTGGCCGCTGCCGGCGGCGACGATCAGCGCGATACAGGAAGACATGGGACGTATCCGTGCCGTTTGGGCTATGGTATCCGCGCTTGACGGGCCGCCCGCGTGACGCTTACGTCATGGCGGCCGGACGCAGGAGCCTAGCCGCTCACCGGCGTTCCGCCAAGAGCTTCAGAGACTTGTCCAACAGCGACTTTGGGTCCAACAGCGACTTTGGGTTTCCGCAGAGGGAAGGGCACGGGTCCGCCGCATGTCGCAGAACATCGTCTACAGCCTGACCGCGCTGATGGCTCTGCTGCCGGCGTCCATTTATCCGTACCACCGGATCGCGGGGCAGGGGGCCGACGGCCGGTCCGCCTATTTCTGGGGCGCCCTGGCGCTGGGCTTCGCCGGGCCGGCGGCCTGGGCGCTGACCCAGGTGGCGGGACGCTGGCACACCGGCCTGTCCACCGCGCTGTGGATCACCATCGCGGCCTGCATGCTGCTGTTCATGGCGATGAGCGCGCTGACCCGGTCGGCGTGGCGGCTGTCGCCGCTGCTGCTGCCTTATCTGCTGACCGTCGGCGCCTTCGCGACCCTGGCGCAGCAGGCCCCGGCGCCGGTGCTGCGCGGCGGGGCGCCGGGCATCTGGATCGACCTGCACATCGCCGTGTCGGTCATCACCTACGCGCTGCTGACCATGGCCGCGGTGGCGTCGCTCGCCGCCTTCCTCCAGGAGCGGGCTCTGAAGTCGAAACGCCCGACTCCGTTGACCCGCTTCCTGCCGCCGGTGGCGGAAAGCGAGCGGATGCAGCTCCATCTGCTCGCCGCGTCGGAGGCGGTCCTGGGGGCCGGTCTCGCCACAGGAATGGCGGTGCTCTATTACGAAACCGGCGCGCCGCTGCGCGCCGACCACAAGACGCTTTTGTCGGTCGCCAGCTTCGTCGTCATCGGCGGGTTGCTGCTGGCCCACGCCCGCACCGGTGTGCGCGGGCGGATGGCGGCGCGTCTCGTGCTGATCGCCTACCTGCTGCTGACCCTCGCCTATCCCGGCGTCAAATTCGTCACCGACGTTCTGATCGGCTAAACCCGGCGCATGTCAGCCACCGCGGCGCACGCGGGATGTGCACTTGCAACATGCCGAAACGCTGTGCTACCGTGCACAAATTCTCATCATATCGCTAATGTGCCCATCATGTGGGCAGGTGAACATGGCCATTCAAATCGGCACCATCTCGCTTGAGGGTCCGGTGATCCTCGCCCCTATGTCCGGTGTGACGGACCTACCGTTCCGACGGCTGGTGAAACAGTCCGGCTGCGGGCTGGTCGTGTCCGAGATGGTCGCCAGCCAGGCGATGATCCGCGAGAACCGCCAGACCCTGCGCATGGTCGAGTGCGAGCCGGAGCAGTTCCCGATGGCGGTCCAGCTCGCCGGCTGCGAGCCCGAGGTGATGGCCGAGGCGGCGAAGCTGAACGAGGATCGCGGGGCCGCCGTCGTCGACATCAATTTCGGCTGCCCGGTGAAGAAGGTGGTCAACGGCCACGCCGGCTCCTCCCTGATGCGCGACGAGGCGCTCGCCGCCCGCATCATGGAAGCCACGGTGAAGGCCGTCTCCATCCCGGTGACGCTGAAGATGCGCAAGGGCTGGGACGACAACAGCCTGAACGCCCCCCGCCTCGCCCGCATCGCCGAGGAGTGCGGGATCAAGCTGGTCACCGTTCACGGCCGCACTCGCGAGCAGTTCTACACCGGCACCGCCGACTGGTCGTTCATCCGCTCCGTAAAGGAGGCGGTGTCGATCCCGGTGGTGGTCAACGGCGACATCACCTCCTTCGACGCCGTGGACCGCGCGCTCGCCGAGTCCGGGGCCGACGGGGTGATGATCGGGCGTGGTGCCTACGGGCGCCCCTGGTTCCCCGCCCAGGTGATGCATTACATCCGAACCGGCGAGCGGCTGCCCGACCCGCCGCTCAACGAGCAGCTCGACACGCTGCTGGAGCATTACGACGCCATGCTGACCCATTACGGCGTCGAGGGCGGGCTGCGCGTCGCCCGCAAGCACATCTCCTGGTACTCCACGGGCCTGCGCGACTCCGCCGAATTCCGATCGGAGGTCAACCGCATGTCCGATCCCGAACACGTGCGCGGCTTCATCCGCGACTTCTACGCCCCGGCGATCGAAAGGATGGCTGCCTGATGGCCCGTGCATCTGCCGCTGCTCCGTTGCCACGCCGCCCGGCGCGGCCCCGTGCGCCCTCCAGTTCCTACCGCCCCGTCCGCCCCTGCATCGATCCGTCCGTCATGCTGAACGCTCTTCCAGACCCCGTGCTGGTCGTCGATGGCGCCGGCGACATCCGCTACGTCAATCTGGAGGCGCAGGAGTTCTTCGGCCTGTCCGCCGCCATGATGGAGGGCATGCCCCTGGCGGAGCTTCTGCCGCCCAACAGCCCGGTCAGCCAGTTGATCGAGCAGGTTCAGCAGGGCCGGCACCGCGCCTCGCAGGAGGGCGTCGTCATCGACACCCCGCGCATCGGCCCGCACCACGTCACCGTGCGGGTGACCGCGTTGGGCGAGCCGGCCGACCATGTGCTGCTGACGGTCAACGAACGCACGCTGGCCCGCAAGATCGACAATTCGCTGACCCACCGCAACGCCGCCCGCTCGGTCACCGCCATGGCGTCGATGCTGGGGCACGAGGTCAAGAACCCGCTGTCGGGCATCCGTGGCGCGGCGCAGCTGCTGGAGGAAAACTGCAGCGAGTCCGACCGGGTGCTGACCCGGCTGATCTGCGACGAGGCCGACCGCATCGTCGCCCTGGTCAACCGGATGGAGGTCTTCTCCGACCAGCGGCCGCTGGAGCGCGACGCGGTGAACATCCACACCGTTCTGGAGCATGTCCGCAAGGTGGCCCAGAGCGGCTTCGCGCGAAACATCCGCTTCATAGAGCGCTACGACCCGTCCCTGCCGCCGGTTTATGGCAATCGTGACCAGCTCATCCAGATTTTCCTCAACCTGATTAAAAATGCGGCAGAAGCTGCACCGGAATCAGGCGGCGAGATCATACTCAGCACATCTTATCAGCACGGCGTCCGCATGGCCCTTCCGGGCGGCGACACCCGCCTGCATCTGCCGTTGCTGGTGTCCGTTCAGGATAATGGGGACGGCATACCCGACGACCTGCGTTCCAACCTGTTCGATGCCTTCATTACAACGAAGGTCAATGGGACTGGCCTGGGGCTTGCATTGGTAGCCAAAATCGTCGGCGACCACGGTGGCGTCATCGAGTTTGACAGCCAGCCGCGCCGCACCGTCTTCAAGGTTTCGCTACCCATGTTCGATGAAGCGCAGATGAGCGGCGATCCGGCACCGGCCAGAGGCATCCGAGGGGCCATCGGATGAGTGCAGCCACGATCCTGGTCGCGGACGACGACCGCGCCATCCGCACCGTGCTGACCCAGGCGCTCGCCCGCCTCGGGCACGAGGTCCGGACCACCGGCAACGCCTCCACGCTCTGGCGCTGGGTGGCGGACGGGCAGGGCGACCTCATCATCACCGACGTGGTGATGCCCGACGAGAACGGGTTGGACCTGATCCCGCGGATCAAGAAGATCCGGCCGGATCTGCGCATCATCGTGATGAGCGCCCAGAACACGCTGATCACCGCGGTGAAGGCGGCGGAGCGCGGCGCCTTCGAGTATCTGCCCAAGCCCTTCGACCTGAAGGAGCTGGTCTCGGTCGTCGAGCGGGCGCTGAACTCCAACACCCCGCCGGCCCCTCTGCCGGCCGACGCCGGGGAGGCCGACGAGCAGCTTCCCCTGATCGGCCGCTCGCCGGCGATGCAGGAAATCTACCGCGTCCTTGCCCGTTTGATGGGCACCGACCTGACCGTGACGATCACCGGCGAGTCGGGCACCGGCAAGGAGTTGGTGGCGCGCGCGCTGCACGACTACGGCAAGCGGCGCAACGGCCCCTTCGTCGCCATCAATATGGCGGCCATCCCGCGCGAGCTGATCGAGTCCGAGCTGTTCGGCCACGAGAAGGGCGCCTTCACCGGCGCCACCAACCGCTCCACCGGCCGGTTCGAGCAGGCGCAGGGCGGCACCCTGTTCCTCGACGAGATCGGCGACATGCCGCTGGAAGCGCAGACCCGCCTGCTGCGCGTTTTGCAGGAGGGCGAGTACACCACCGTCGGCGGGCGTACGCCCATTAAGACGGACGTACGCATCGTCGCCGCGACCCACCGCGACTTGCGCACCCTGATCCGCCAGGGCCTGTTCCGCGAGGATCTGTTCTACCGCCTGTGCGTCGTGCCCATCCGCCTGCCGCCGCTGCGCGAGCGTACGGAGGATGTGCCGCTCCTGGTCCGCCACTTCCTGAACCAGTGCTCGGCGCAAGGGTTGCCGGTCAAGAGCATCGACCAGCCTGCCATGGACCGGTTGAAGCGCTACCGCTGGCCGGGCAACGTGCGCGAACTGGAGAATCTGGTCCGCCGCCTCGCCGCGCTCTATTCGCAGGAGGTCATCGGGCTGGATGTGGTGGAGGCGGAGCTTGCCGACACCACCCCCGCCGCCCAGCCGGTCGAGGAACCGCAGGGCGAGGGCTTGTCCGCCGCCGTGGAGCGCCACCTGAAGGATTATTTCGCCGCGCACAAGGACGGCATGCCGTCGAACGGCCTCTACGACCGGGTGCTGCGCGAGGTGGAACGGCCGCTGATCTCGCTCAGCCTCTCGGCGACGCGGGGCAACCAGATCAAGGCGGCGCAGCTGCTCGGCCTCAACCGCAACACGCTGCGCAAGAAGATCCGCGATCTCGACATCCAGGTGGTGCGCGGGCTGAAGTGATCGGGCGCCCGGCGGATCGGCCGGGCGTCGCTGCCTTCCCACAGCGTGTTGTTTTTGCGACAGGCTCTCGCTGGCTCCGCCCTTCGCAATGCTCCTTAGGGACTGTGCGAAAGGCAGAGGGGTTGCCGCTTGGCAGGACGGCAACAGCTCGTGTATCATTCTGGCAACAGACTGGTTGCCGGATTGATGTCGCCCACACCCCCTGAGACCGCCACGCCGCTTTGGCAACAGTTCCTTCGCTGGGCAACCCGGTTCGGGTTGGCGAAGCGGCTTGCCTTCGCGCTGTCGTTGGCGGCCCTGGTGGCGGGCTTCGCGACCTACACGGCGCTGACGGAAAGCGCGCCCTTCGGGGAAACCAACCCGCGCACCGTCACGTGGCTGCTCACCCTCGATCTGGCGCTCCTGCTGCTGCTCGGCGTTCTGATCGCGCGGCGCATCGTCTATTTGTGGATCGGGCGGCGGCGCGGCCTCGCCGGGTCGCAGATGCATGTGCGGCTGGTCGCGGTGTTCAGCCTGCTCGCCGTCGCACCGGCCATCATCATGGCCATCTTCTCCACCGTCTTCTTCTATGTCGGCGTGCAGTCCTGGTTCAGCGAACGGGTGCGCACCGCGGTGAACGAATCGCTGGCCGTCGCCAGCGCCTATCTGCACGAGCACCAGCAGAACATCCGCGCCGACGCGCTCGCCATGGCGAACGACCTGAACCAGGAGGCGGCGCGCCTCGCCAGCGATCCGGAGCGGTTCGAGCAAGTGGTCGCCACCCAGGCGATGCTGCGCGCCCTGTCGGAGGCCATCGTCTTCAACGGGACGACCGGCGCCATCGTCGCGCGCTCCGGCTACACCTTCGCCCTGGAGTTCGATCCGATTCCCGACGACAAGCTCGCCACCGCCCGCCGCGGCGAGGTGGCGATGATCGTCAGTGAGAACGACGACCGCGTGCGCGCGCTGGTCCGGCTCGACCGCTTCGCCGACACCTATCTCTACGTCGGGCGCATGGTGGAGCCGCGCGTGCTGTCGCACATGGCCTCGGCGGAAGGGGCGGTGCGGGAGTTCGGGGCGCTGGAAAGCCAGCGCGGCAGCCTGCAGATCACCTTCACTTTGATCTTCCTCGTCGTGGCGCTTCTCCTGCTGCTGGCCGCGGTGTGGGCGGGGCTGATCTTCGCGACGCGGCTGGCGCGGCCGATCAGCGCCCTGATCGGCGCGGCGGAACGGGTGCGCGCCGGCGACCTGACCGTCCGCGTCACCGAGCCACCGGGCGAGGACGAGCTCGGCCTGCTGTCGCGCGCCTTCAACCGCATGACGACCGAGATCGAAAGCCAGCGGCACGAACTCCTCTCGGCCAACCGTCTGATCGACGAGCGCCGCCGCTTCACGGAAACCGTTCTGGGCGGCGTGTCGGCGGGGGTGATCGGGCTGGACGCCGACGGCCGCATCACGCTGCCCAACTTCTCCGCCGCGCGCCTTCTCGGCGTCGAGGATGCGGAGAGCCTGATCGGGATGCGGCTGGCCGAATTGTCGCCGGAGATGGGGGAGCTTCTGGACCACGCGCCCGGCCGGCCCGGCCGGGTGGTGCAGGACCAGATCCAGGTCCGCCGCCCCGGCACGACGCCGCTGACGCTGCTCGTCCGCATCTCCACCGAAGGGCGGGGCAGCGGCGAGATCCGCGGCTACGTCGTGACCTTCGACGACATCACCGAGCTGGTCTCCGCCCAACGCAAGGCGGCCTGGGCCGACGTGGCCCGCCGCATCGCCCACGAGATCAAGAATCCGCTGACGCCGATCCAGCTCTCCGCCGAGCGGCTGCGCCGCAAATACCTGAAGGAGATCACCAGCGACACCGAGGTCTTCACCATGTGCACGGACACCATTGTCCGGCAGGTGGACGACATCCGGCGCATGGTGGACGAATTCTCGGCCTTCGCGCGCATGCCGCAGCCGGTGATGAAGCCCTGCAACCTCAACGACCTCGTCCGGCAGGCGGTGTTCCTGCAGTCCAGCGCGCACGCCGGGAAGATCAAGTTCGACATGGCGCTGCCCCAGGGGCCGCTGACCGTGCCCTGCGACAGCCGCCAGATCAGCCAGGCGCTGACCAACCTGCTGCAGAACGCCGCGGACGCCATCGAAGGGCGCCCGCAGCCCGCCGATGGAACGGAACTGCCGCCCGCCCACATCGCCATCCGCGTCGAGGTCGATGCCGAGCGCATCGCCGTGATCGTCGAGGACAACGGCAAGGGCCTGCCGACCGAGGAGCGCGACCGGCTGACCGAACCCTATGTGACCACGCGCGCCAAAGGCACGGGGCTGGGGTTGGCAATCGTCAAGAAGATCATGGAGGACCACGGCGGCGTGCTGACCCTGGAGGACCGCGAAGGCGGCGGGGCGCGCGTCGGTCTGGTCATCCCCAACACGTCCACCAGCTCCGGCATGGCCGCGGGCGACGCCCACGGCGGCGTTGGCACGCCGGCGGAGACCGGTGAAGAGAAGAGGCACGCAGCCCATGGCGCATGACATTCTGATCGTCGACGACGAAGCGGACATCCGGATGCTGATCGCCGGCATCCTGAACGACGAAGGCATGAAGACGCGCGAGGCCGCCGACGCCGACCAAGCGTTCGCGCAGGTGTCGGCGCGCCGGCCGAGCCTCGTGGTTCTGGACATCTGGCTGCAGGGCAGCCGGCTGGACGGGCTCCAGATTCTCGAACAGCTGATGCGCGACCACCGGAACCTGCCGATCATCATGATTTCGGGCCACGGCAACATCGAGACCGCCGTGTCGGCGATCAAGATCGGCGCCTACGACTTCATCGAGAAGCCGTTCAAGGCCGACCGGCTGCTGCTGATGGTGGACCGCGCCATCGAGGCGGCCCGGCTGAAGCGCGAGAACGAGGAGCTGAAGCTGCGCGCCGGCGGCGAGGTGGAGCTGGTCGGCCGATCCACCGCCGTCAACCACGTCCGCCAGAGCATCGAGAAGGTGTCGCCCACCGGCAGCCGCGTCCTCATCACCGGCCCCGCCGGCTCCGGCAAGGAGGTGGTGGCCCGGCTGATCCACGCGCGCTCGCGCCGCGCCGGCGGCCCCTTCGTCGGGCTGAACTGCGCCACCATGCGCCCCGACCGGTTGGAGATGGAGCTGTTCGGGACGGAGGCCGGGGTCGACGGCGGCGGGCGCAAGATCGGCACCTTCGAGCAGGCGCACGGCGGCACGCTGCTGCTCGACGAGGTGGCCGACATGCCTCTGGAAACACAGGGCAAGATCGTCCGGGCCCTGCAGGAGCAGGTTTTCGAGCGGGTCGGCGGCGGCCAGCGGGTCGAGGTGGACGTGCGCGTCGTCGCCACCTCCAACCGCGATCTCCAGGCGGAGATCGACCAGGGCCGCTTCCGCCAGGACCTGTTCTACCGGCTGGCGGTCGTGCCGATCCGCGTGCCCTCGCTGGCCGAGCGGCGCGAGGACATCCCGCTGCTGGCCCGCCATTTCATGCAGCGTTCCGCCGAAGCCGCCGGTCTGCCGATCCGTGAGTTCGGCGAGGACGCCATGGCCGCGCTCCAGGCCTACGACTGGCCGGGCAACGTGCGCCAGCTGCGCAACGTGGTCGACTGGCTGCTGATCATGGCGCAGGGCGACCCCAAGGAGCCGATCCGCGCCGACCAGCTGCCGCCCGAGATCGGCGCCATCACCCCCACCGTCCTGAAATGGGACAAGGGGGGCGAGATCATGGGCCTGCCGCTCCGCGAGGCCCGCGAGGTGTTCGAGCGCGAATATCTGCTGGCCCAGGTCACCCGCTTCGGCGGCAACATCTCCCGCACCGCCTCGTTCGTGGGGATGGAGCGCTCCGCCCTGCACCGCAAGCTGAAATCGCTTGGTGTGCACGGCAGCGAAAAGGGAAAACTGTTCGTCGAGTGACCCTGCCGCCGTATCGTCAAGAGCCGCTCGTCATCGCCGCTTCACAAGCAGGTTTCCCAAGCACGCCCGGAATGCGGGCGGCTTGAGAGCCTGCTTTTTTCATTGTCCGTGACCGGCATCGGCCGTCTTCTGGCGCGAGCATGGGCTGCTGATAATGCGTCGCTGCATTGTCACTTTGTGAGTGCAGTTGACGTTAAATCCTCCTGTTTTTCGAGTAACCCGCAAATACAATTGTATTTATATATTTCATGAAACCATAAATAACATTTTTACTGTTGATCGACGATAATTGCGTAAATATTTATTGTTTGTGGGCGCGCTCAACGACCGAAAAAACATTATTTCTTTGAGGAGGAACCGTAAAATGACGACAACAGCCGTTCTGACTGTCAATTATACCGACAACCAGCTTGTTGCCTATTTGAATGGGGCTCAGGTTTACAACCGCATTGGCGGCGGTGAAGCGATCAATGAACAGGTCGTGCTGACCGGCAACCTGCAGGCCGGCGTGAACCAGCTCCTGCTGGTCGGTGTGAACTTCAGCGGGCCCGCCCATTTCCAGGGATCGGTCAACATCGACGGCCGGTCGCAGGACTTCAATTTCGACACCCGAAGGGACGGTGCTCCGGACGGGGTCGTCACGCAGTTCTATTACACGATCGACAACAGCTGACGCCGGGACCGGCGCACCGGTCCGGGATTCGCAATGACGGTCGGGGAGGGGGGATGGGCACGGCGCCTTCGTCCCCCTTCTTCCGCCCCAGGCTTCCAGCGTTGGCCCGTATTTCCCTTCGCAAACATAGAGTTGGTGCGTCCAACCGCAAAATGGTAATGTCCTCGGCCTGAGTGCCTGGAAAATGGGCGGGGAAGGGTGCATAGGCCGTGAAGGTCATCGTTTGCGGAGCCGGGCAGGTCGGTTCGAACATCGCGCGCTATCTGGCGTCCGAAGGCAACAACGTCACCGTGATCGACCATTCGCCGGAACTCATCCAGCGGATCAGCGACACGCTCGACGTGCAGGCCATGGTCGGTCACGCCTCCCACCCCGACGTGCTGGAGGCGGCGGGGGCGGGCGAGACCGACATGATCATCGCGGTCACCCAGATCGACGAAATCAACATGGTCGCCTGCGAGGTCGCGCACGCGCTGTTCAAGGTGCCGACCAAGATCGCCCGCGTGCGCAACCAGAGCTATCTGAAGCCGATCTGGGCGGACCTGTTCAGCCGCGACCACATGCCGATCGACGTCATCATCTCGCCGGAGATCGCGGTGGCGCGGGCCATCGCCCGCCGGCTCCAGGTGCCGGGCGCCTTCGACATGATCCCTCTGGCGGACGGCAAGGTCCGCGTCGTCGGCGTGCTGTGCACGGAAACCTGCCCGGTGCTGCACACGCCGCTGCGCCAGTTGACCGGCCTGTTCCCCGACCTGGGGCTGGAGGTGGTGGCGATCATCCGCAACGACCGCTCCTTCATCCCCGGCGGCGACGACCAGATGCTGCCCGGCGACGAGGTCTATTTCGCCTGCGACAACCGCCACCTCAACCGTGCCATGGCCGCCTTCGGCCACGAGGAGGTGGAGGCCCGCCGCATCATCATCCTGGGCGGCGGCAACATCGGGCTGTGCCTGGCGGAGGAGTTGGAGGCGAAGTACCCCCACGTCACCGCCCGCATCATCGAGATGAACCGCAGCCGCGCCCAGTTCGTGGCGCAGCGCCTGTCGCGCACCATGGTGCTGCACGGCGACGGGCTGGACCCGGAAATCCTGGAAGAGGCCAACGTCCGCGCCACCGAGACGGTGGTCGCCGTGACCAACGACGACGAGGGCAACATCCTGTCCTCGCTGCTCGCCAAGCGGCACGGGGCGAAGCGCGCCATCACGCTGATCAACAAGGCGTCCTACACCTCGCTGGTGTCGCCGCTGGGGATCGACGCGGTGGTCAGCCCGCGCGCCATCACCGTGTCGAACATCCTCCAGCACGTCCGGCGGGGCCGCATCCGCGCGGTGCACAGCCTGCGCGACGGCTTCGCCGAGGTGATCGAGGCGGAGGCGCTGGAAACCTCCGCGGTGGTGAACACGCCGCTGCGCGAGGTGAGACTGCCCTCCGGGGTCATCGTCGGCGCCATCGTGCGCGGCGACGAGGTGATCATCCCGCGCCCGGCCACGGTGATCCGCCCCAAGGACCGCGTCATCATCCTGGCCACCGCCGGTCAGGTGAAAAAGGTGGAGAAGATGTTCGCCGTCCGGCTTGAATTCTTCTGATCGCCTCCCGTATCGTTTTTGGCACCAACAAAAAGAACTTCCATGGCTCGATGGGCATACGTCAACGGCCGTTACCTGCCGCACCGGCAGGCCGCGGTCCATGTCGAAGACCGCGGCTTCCAGTTCGCCGACGGCGTCTATGAGGTGGTGACCCTCCTCGACGGGCGCTTCGCGGACCTGGACGGCCATATGGAGCGTCTGGGCCGCAGCCTGTCGGAGCTGCGCATGGACTGGCCGGCGGCCCCGCGCGTCGTCACGATGATCGCCCGCGAGCTGGTGCGGCGGAACGGCGTTCGCAACGGGTCGCTCTACCTCCAGGTCACCCGCGGGGTCGCCCCGCGCGACTTCAAGTTCCCGGCGAACGTCCCCTCGACCCTGGTGATGACCGTCAAGCGGGTCACCGCCTTCGCCAAGCCGGAGCAGCTCGAGAAGGGCGTGGCCGTCGTGACCGTGCCGGACATCCGCTGGGGCCGGCGCGACATCAAGACGGTC
Source organism: Azospirillum brasilense (assembly GCF_007827815.1). Classification (GTDB taxonomy): domain Bacteria; phylum Pseudomonadota; class Alphaproteobacteria; order Azospirillales; family Azospirillaceae; genus Azospirillum; species Azospirillum brasilense_C. The sequence continues at coordinate 142,605 of NZ_VITH01000001.1, read as the reverse complement.
GGCCTCCTCGCCCCGGTGCTCGCCAAGCAGCAGGCCGCCGAATCCGGCGCCTACGAGGCGTGGCTGATCGATCCGGACGGCACGGTGACGGAGGGGTCCTCCTCCAACGCCTGGATCGTCACCCGGGACGGCGTGCTGGTGACCCGCGCCCCGTCGCAGAAGATCCTGAACGGCATCACCCGCCTGTCGCTCCTGCGGCTGGCCGGGGAGCGCAGCATCCCGGTGGAGGAGCGCAGCTTCACGGTGGAGGAGGCGCTCGCCGCCCGCGAGGCCTTCGTGTCCTCCGCCGGCACCTTCGCGCTGCCGGTGACCCGCATCGACGGCAAGCCGGTGGGCGAGGGCAGGCCAGGGCCGGTCACCCGGACGCTGCGTCAGGCCTATCTCGATTACGTGGCCGCCGGGGTGCCGTCGTGAGCGACGCCGCCGCCGTCATCGACCGCCTGCCCGTGTTGCCGCGCGCCGTCCTCTACGACTGGGACAACACGCTGGTCGACAACTGGGGCACCGTGCGCGCCGCGCTGAACCACGCCCTGATCACCTTCGGCCATCCGGCCTGGACCGAGGAGGAGGCGCGCGAGCGCATCAAGCAGTCGCTGCGCGACAGCTTCCCCCGCATCTTCGGGGAACGCTGGACCGACGCGCGCGATCTCTTCTACGCCTACTTCGAATCCCATCACCTGGAGCATCTCCGCGCTCTGCCGGGCGCGGAATCGCTGCTGCGCGGCTTCGCCGAACGCGGAATCTACCAGGCGGTGGTGTCGAACAAGACCGGCCGCTTCCTGCGGGCGGAGGCCGACGCGCTGGGCTGGACCGGCTATTTCGGCCGTCTGGTCGGCGCCCATGACGCCGAATTCGACAAGCCGCATCGGGCGCCGGTCCTCATGGCGCTGGAACCGGCGAACATTCCGCCGGGCCCGGACGTCTGGTTCGTGGGGGACGCCGACATCGACATGGAATGTGCCCATGGCGCGGGAATGGTCCCGGTGCTAATAGGGGCGGGCGAGGGCAGCGGCTTCACCCGCTTCCCTCCGGCCCATCGGTACGACACCTGCCATGCATTGTGCGGCTTGGTGGGCAGCGGTGGTGACACCATATCGGATGACCAGTAGTCGAGACGGTTGCGACCAACCATGACCTTATCGCTGCAGGGGGCGGGCTTCTAACAAGGGGCCCCAAAAAACACTGAAGAAGGGGGCGACATAAAATGTCTGAAAAAAGCCAAAATGTGCAGGACGTGTTCCTCAACCACGTCCGCAAGAACAAGACTCCCGTGACCGTGTTCCTCGTGAACGGTGTTAAACTTCAGGGAATCATCACCTGGTTCGACAACTTCTCGGTTCTGCTGCGGCGCGACGCGCATTCGCAGCTCGTCTACAAGCACGCCATCTCCACCGTGATGCCCGCGCATCCGATCCAACTCTTCGAGCCGCCCAAGGAAGGTGAAAACGTCTGATCTTTCGACCAATGGCAACGGCCGGACGCCTGATGCCTCCGGCCGCGCCATCGTGGTCCACCCCGTCCTCCGCAATGAGGCGGACGGGGTCCTGCGCCATCCCGAATCCTGCCTGGACGAGGCGGTGGGCCTTGCCCGCGCCATCGATCTGGAGGTCGTGCACGCCGAATGCGCGCGGGTGAACCGCCCGCAGCCTTCGATCCTTCTCGGGTCGGGGACGGTGGAGCATTTTGCCCAGATCGTGGAGGAGACGGAGGCGTCCCTCGTCATCCTCGACCACGCGCTGTCGCCGGTGCAGCAGCGCAATCTGGAAAAGGCCCTGAAGGTCAAGGTCATCGACCGCACCGGTCTGATCCTGGAGATCTTCGGCGCCCGCGCCCGCACGCGTGAAGGCATGCTCCAGGTCGAGCTGGCAGCCCTGACCTACCAGAAGTCGCGCCTCGTCCGCTCCTGGACCCACCTGGAACGCCAGCGCGGCGGCTTCGGCTTCCTCGGCGGCCCCGGCGAATCCCAGCTCGAGATGGACCGCCGCCTGATCGGCGACCGCATCGTCAAGATCAAGAAGGAGCTGGAGGAGGTCCGCCGCACCCGTGGCCTGCACCGCAAGGCCCGCGCCAAGGTGCCATACCCGGTGGTGGCGCTGGTCGGCTACACCAACGCCGGCAAGTCGACGCTGTTCAATCGGCTGGCCAACGCCGACGTCTTCGCCAAGGACCTGCTGTTCGCCACGCTGGACCCGACGATGCGTCAGGTGACGCTGCCGTCCGGGCGCAAGGTGATCCTGTCGGACACGGTGGGCTTCATCTCCGACCTGCCGCACGGCCTCGTCGCCGCCTTCCGCGCCACGCTGGAGGAGGTGGACGCCGCCGACATCATCCTGCACGTCCGCGACGTGTCCCACCAGGACAGCGAGGCCCAGAAGGCCGACGTGCACGAGGTCATGAGCGACATGGGCATCGACCCGGACGCCGACGACCGGGTGATCGAGGTGCTGAACAAGATCGACGCGCTGGACGAGGAGTCGCGTGAGGCGATCCTGGCCCAGACAGCCCGCAACCCGCGCGCGGTGGCGGTGTCCGCCCTGTCCGGGGCGGGGATCGCCGATCTCGACCGGCTGCTTGACCAGCGGATGAACGCCCACCGCCATGTGGTGGACCTGTCGGTCGAGTTGGGGGATGGGGCGGCGCTCGCGTGGCTCTATGCAAAAGGTGAGGTGCTGGAGCGGCGGGACGACGAGCTCCAGGCCCACATCCAGGTGGCCATCGACCCGGCGGATCTGGCCCGTTTCGAGAAACGGTTCGTGCACGGCTGATCTTTCGCCATAAAGGAGTCGGGCGCGTCATAATTCGTTCGTGCACATGCGACGACATGACGCGCCCGATTTCAGCCCCGTCCTACGACGTCCGAGGTGTAGCCTTTTCCCAACGCGCCCCCGATATTCGACACGGGGAGCCGATGGGTTATCCCCGGGAGGAGGCCCGCCTATGCGTTTGCAGACCGATCCTACACACTTCTCGATCACCGCCTTTCTGGCCGATCAGGTGACCCTGGTCGCCCGGCAGGAGCAGTTGTCGCCCGGTGCCGCGGTGCTGCGCATCCAGGAACTGTCGCGTGACACCGCCGGACGCGCCCGTCTGCTGGAAATCATCAGCGACGCCTGGCGCAAGGAAACCAACCCGACGGAAAGCGGCAAGATTGCCGCCCTGCGGTCCGAACTGGCCGCCTGGGCGCTGCACGCCACCCCGAGCGAAAGCCTGCCGCGCTCCTGACGGAGACGGCTGTGCCGGGACAAGGATTTGTCCGTGGCTATGCAGCGGGCAGGGCGCCATAATGGACGCTCGGCCCGCTTTCTTTTTCCGGATTCCCTTGCGCGTACCGATCGCTCTCCTGTCCCTGGCGTTTCTGGCCTTCGCGGGCACCGCCTCCGCCGCCGAGCGGGTGCTGCCGCCGGGATTCGTGGAGGAGCCACCGGTCGCCCCGGAAGACCCCCTGCCGCCGGAGCCTGCGGAGTTTCCTCCAGCGCCGCCCGGCCCGCTGGTGGTGGCGCCGGACCCGAAGGAACTGCTGAAAGCCTGCAAGGAAGCGACCTTCACCGATTGCTTCCGCCTGTGGCGTCCGCCCCCGCCGCCGCCCAAGGAGGAAACACGGGAGGCGCGCGACGTGCCGCAGTCCCCGCCCGATCCGAACGCGCCGCGCAAGCCGCCGGACCCCGGCCCGCCGACCGGCACGCCGCCCGCCCCGAACCCCGCGGCCGATCAAGCCACCTATGACGCGCTGGTCAAAGCGTTGAAAGACAGCGGCTTGGACGGCAAAGTCATGCTGCCGGAACCGCCGAAGGATGGCGGAACGGTTCTGAGACTCGACCCCCGATCCAACAAAGCGGCACCGAAACCGTGACAGATTTTCCGATTCCCGACGTCGACCGCGTCTCCGCGATCATCCGCGAGGTCGCGGAAAGCGAAATCCTTCCCTATTTCCGCGATCTGGCGAACGCCGGCATCCGTGAGAAGACCGGTCCGGCCGATCTCGTGACGCTGGCCGACGAGGCGGGGGAGCGCGCCCTGACGCCGCGCCTGCTGGACCTGCTTCCCGGAAGCACGGTGGTGGGGGAGGAGGCCGTCTCCGAGGACAAGTCCCTGCTCGACCGCATCCACGGCGATGCGCCGGTCTGGATCATCGACCCGATCGACGGCACCCTGAACTTCGCGAACGGGCGCCCGCTGTTCGCGGTGATCATCGCCCTGGCCTGCCGTGGCGAGACGGTGGCCGGCTGGATCTACGACCCGTGCGACGGGCGCATCGCCACGGCGGTGAAAGGGCAGGGCGCCCACCTGAACGGCAAGCGCGTCACGGTCGCCCCGGCGGTCTCCCTGGCCGAGATGACCGGAGCCCTGTCGACGCGCTTCTGCGCGGAGGATCTGGGACGCCAGCTCGACGAGCGCGGCCGCTCCCTCGGCCCGCGCGTCTGCCTGTCCAGCGCCGCGCAGGAGTATCTGCGCCTGCTCGACGGCCGGGCGCATTTCTCGATGTACCACCGGCTGATGCCATGGGATCACGCGGCTGGCGTTCTGCTCCACGCGGAGGCCGGCGGCTACAGCGCGCTGTTCGACGGCTCGCCCTATCGTCCGACCGCCCTCAACGGTGGGGTGATGCTGACCCCCGACCGTGCGAGTTGGGAGGCGATGCACCGGCATCTGTTCGGCTAAGGGGAACGCGCACCGGACTACCGCACACGTCCTCCGGCGGGGACCGGATTCGGCGGGAACTCCCTGGGTAAGGCGGCCTTATAGTGACAGGATGCCGGAAACGGCCGCCGTGAGCCTTGCGGAGCGCCCGATCATGAAGGCCAGTGCCCTAAAGCGCGTGCTGTTGGTGGCGTCACTGCTGGCGCCCACGGCCTGCGCGGAGCGCATCGCCGAATGTCAGCCTTCAGGCGGAGCGGCGGTCCTGGCCGCCGACGCGGCACAGTGTTCCACCGAGCCCGAGACCGCGGACGCCGCCTTGGATCACGAGGTGGTTCGCGCGATCGACGCCGAACCGGTGCTCAGCGTGGCACCGCCGCAGCGTCGGAAGCCGCGGCCCGCCACGCACGCGCATTCCATGGAGTGAAAAGGCCCGCGATCCCTCGGAACCCGCCATCGCCACCATGTGTTGGACCAACGCAACAACGGCGGGTGATCCATGCAGACGGCCAACATCCACGATCCCTCAAGCATCGAGAGCGTCTACCCACGAAGCGCCTTCGACAACGACGCGCGGCAGAACGCGCGGGACAAGGAGGCGGTGGAGCATGGCGTGATGATCCTGTCGATGCCGGACGCTGATGGGAACTTCTCGCTGAAGCCCTCCCAACGTCACGTCGGCGAGCCGGAGACGACGACCCACTCGATTTTTCTGTCGCCGACCCTGGAGAACTCCGAGTATGGAGCGCTTAGTCCGAGCGCCAGCGGCTATGACGGGCCGATCGAGCCGGCGGAATCCGCAAAGACTTCCGGCGATCCGTACCGGACCTTCCTGGAATCGCTGATCCAGGCCGCCCGCGGCGCGGATTTTCCACCTCAGCCACCCGCTGAAAGCTTGAAGGGGTTCCGCGGAGGCTGAAGCAGCACGAACCGGAGGGCTGCCAAAGGCGCCCTCCTCGCTTCTTCACAAACTTATTTTCCATAATCTCGCTTATATGATTTTAATGCTCCGGCGGGGCGCACGCTCTTTTCTCGCTGGTACGGGTCCGCTAAGGTCGCTGACCCATTCCATCCCGCTGCCGAAGAAGACCTTCCCATGTCCCGCAACATCGACCGCCTGATCGACGTCATGGCCCGCCTGCGCGACCCCAACGGCGGATGCCCGTGGGATCTGGAGCAGACCTACGCCACCATCGCGCCGCACACGATCGAGGAAGCCTACGAGGTGGCCGACGCCATCGAAAAAGGCGACATGCCGGCGCTGCGCGAGGAGTTGGGCGACCTGCTCTTCCAAGTAGTCTATTACAGCCAGATGGCCCGCGAAGAGAATCTGTTCGACTTCGACGAGGTCGCCGGCGTCATCGCCGACAAGATGATCCGCCGCCACCCGCACGTTTTCGGCGCCGAGGAGGTCAAGGGCGCCGACATGCAGACCTCGCGGTGGGAGGACCACAAGGCCGCGGAGCGCGCCGCCAAGGCCGCCGAGGAAGGCCGCGCCCCGTCCGCCCTGGAGGGCGTCATCGCCGGTCTCCCTGCCCTCACCCGCGCCCTGAAGCTGCAGAACCGCGCCGCCCGCGTCGGCTTCGACTGGACCGACGCGCGGGACATCCTCGACAAGATCGAGGAGGAGGTCCGCGAACTGCGGCATGAGATGGACAGCGGCTCCGCCCCGGACCGGGTGGCCGACGAGCTGGGCGATCTGCTCTTCGCTCTGGTCAACCTCGCCCGCCGCCTGAAGGTCGAGCCGGAATCGGCGCTGCGCGGCACCAACGCCAAGTTCGAACGCCGTTTCCACCGCATTGAGGCGCTTCTGTCCGAGCAGGGCCGCACCCCCAAGGAGGCGACGCTGGACGAGATGGAGGCCTTCTGGCAGCAGGCCAAGCGCGAGGAACGCGGCGAGTCCTGACCCGCCCTCACCGCCCCGCGCTGGTCTCCAGCAAGGCCAGCAGGCCGGCCAGCAGATCGGCCGGGCGTGGCGGACAGCCGGGGATGCGCAGGTCCACCGGCAGCACCTCCTCCACCGGACCGACGCAGGCGTAGCCGCCGGCGAACAGGCCGCCGCTGACGGCGCAGTCGCCACAGGCCACCAGCCATTTCGGGCCGGGCGTGGCGTCCCAGGTGCGGATCAGTGCCTCGCGCATGTTGCGGGCGACCGGACCGGTGACCAGCAGGACATCGGCGTGGCGCGGCGAGGCCACGAAGCGGATGCCGAAGCGCTCCAGATCGTAGATCGGGTTGTTCAGCGCGTGGATTTCCAGCTCGCAGCCGTTGCAGGACCCCGCGTCGACCTCGCGGATCGACAGGCTGCGGCCCAGCCGAACCTTGGCGGCCTTGTCCAACTGTCCGGCCAGCTCCGCCAAAGCCGCATCGGCGGGGGCAGGCGCGGCCTCGGTGACAGGGCCGCCGGTCAGGGAGGTCAGGATGTGCTTCAGCATCGGCGGCCTCCTTACAGGTCGTGTCCCGCGTAGGAACAGTTGAACGACTTGTTGCACAGCGGAAAGTCGGCGACGATGTTTCCCCCGATGGCCGCCTCCAGCAACGGCCACTGGAACCAGGAAGGGTCGCGCGGGTGGCAGCGGGCGACCATGCCCTCCCCGTCCAGCCGCACCCAGGTCAGAATCTCGCCGCGGAAGGATTCGACCAAGGCCATGCCCTCCCCGCCCCGGCCGGCCTCCAGCGGGACCGACGGGTGGTCGAGGCCGCGCGAAATCGCCGGCAGGCGGGTGACGATCTGCTCGATCAGCGACAGGGACTGCTCCACCTCGCGGATGCGCACCCAGACGCGGGCGTTCACGTCGCCCTCGGTCAGCACCGGCACCTCGAAATTCAGCTCGTCGTAGGGCGCGTAGCCAGGGCTGCGGCGGGCGTCCTGGTCGCGGCCGGACGCGCGTCCGACGTGACCGCCGGCGCCGAAGCGGGTGACCAGCTCCGCGGACACGAATCCCGTCGTGACCGTGCGGTCCTGCAAGGACGCCTTGCCGTCATAGACCGCGACCAGCGGTGGGAAGCGTTTGCGCAGCTCCGCCACCAGCTCCAGCAGCAGGCCCGCGCCGCGCTCCGGCAAATCGGTGGCGACGCCGCCGGGGATCACCCGGTCCATCATCAGCCGGTGCCCGAAGCAGGCGTCCGCGGTGCGCAGCACGCGCTCCCGCAACTGGCTGGTCTGGGCCAGCATGAAGGCGAAGGCGGCGTCGTTGCAGATGGCCCCGATGTCGCCGAGATGGTTGGCGATCCGCTCCAGTTCGGCCATCAGGGCGCGCAGCCACACCGCCCGCGCCGGCACCTCGACACCGAGCGCCGCCTCGACCGCGCGGGCAAAGGCGAGGCTGTGCGCCACCGTCGCATCACCGGAGATGCGGGCGGCCAGCCTCGCCGTCTCCGCCACCGGCCTGCCCTGCATCAGCCCCTCCACCCCGCGGTGGACGTAGCCGAGCCGCTCCTCCAGCCGGACGACGGTCTCGCCGTTGGCGGTGAAGCGGAAATGGCCGGGCTCGATGATGCCGGCGTGGACGGGGCCGACCGGGATCTGGTGCAACCCTTCGCCTTCCACCGGCAGGAAGGTGTAGGGGCCGGGGCTGGGAACCGGGGCCGCCGGCTGCTCCGACAGGGGACGGCGCACGCCCCAGGCGTCGTGGTCCAGCCAGGGGCGCGGGTCGGTGGTGCGCTCCGCCACCAAGCCGTAGAGGTCGTGGGCGGCGCGCTCCAGCCGGTTGGCGGCGGGGCGCACGGCGCTCAGGCTCGGGAAACGGCCTTGCGGGCAGTCGAGGCTGACCACCGCGACGTCGCCGGAGAAATCCTCGCGGAAGGCGGCGTGGACCGCCTTCGGTTCCCCCCACAGGCCGAGCAGGCTCCAGCCGTTGCCCGCCAGCCCCTCGATCAGGCGCAGCCAGCCGTCGCGGCCCAGCCGGTAGCGCGGCCAGGGCCGGTGCCCCTCCACCGGCGTGCCAATGCGGTTCAACAGGCCGAACAGCGGTTCTTCCCCGTACATGCCGCCTCCCCTACCCCAGCAGCGCCGCGACGGCCTGGAACCACGCGACCAGCGGCCCCGGCAGCCAGACCCCCGCCACCAGAACCAGCGCCAGATGCGCGTAGAGCGGAACCAGCGTCCCCTGCAGCGGCACCTCGGCCACCGGAACGCCGCTGCCCTCCACCATGCCCGGCGCGCCGAAGCACAGTTGCTGGACCCGCAGCACCAGCGCCCCGAAGGCGACCAGGATGCCAACGACCAGCGGCAGGGCCAGCAGCGGCTGCCGCGCGAAGGTGCTGGTGACCAGCAGGAATTCGCTCATGAACACGCCGAAGGGCGGCAACCCGGCGATGGCCACGACCCCGGCCAGCAGGCCCCAACCGAGCGCCGGATGGCTGACCGTCAGGCCGGAAATCCGCTCGATCCGCTGCGTCCCCGTCACCTGCACGGCGTGGCCGACCGCGTAGAAGATGGCCGACTTGGTCAGGCTGTGCATCGCCATGTGCAGCAGCCCGGCGAAGTTGGCGAGCGGCCCGCCCATGCCGAAGGCGAAGGTGATGATGCCCATATGCTCGATGGAGCTGTAGGCGAAGAAGCGCTTCACGTCGCGCCGCCGGTAGAGCATCAGCCCGGCCAGCAGCAGCGAGGCCAGCCCCATGGCGATCATCAGCGGCCCCGGCGCGATGGCCTGCCCGTTCGCCGCCAGCAGCATCTTGAAGCGCAGCACGGCGTAGAGCGCCACGTTCAGCAGCAGGCCCGACAGCACGGCGGAGATCGGCGTCGGCCCCTCCGCGTGGGCGTCCGGCAGCCAGGCGTGCAGCGGCGCCAGACCGACCTTGGTGCCGTAGCCGATCAGCAGGAATACGAAGGCGAGGTTGAGGATCGCCGGGCTGATCTTGGCGACGTGGCCCATCAGTTCCGTCCAGGTCATCGCCGCCATGCCCGGTCCCATCACCGGCTGGGCAGCCATGTACATCAGGATGGTGCCGAACAAGGCGAGCGCGATGCCGACGCCGCACAGGATGAAGTATTTCCACGCCGCCTCGATGCTGGCGGCGGTGCGGTACAGGCTGACCATCAGCACGGTGGTCAGGGTCGCCCCCTCCACCGCCACCCACATGACGCCCAGGTTGTTGGCCGACAGGGCCAGCAGCATGGTGAACATGAAGGCCTGGTACATGGCGTGGTAGAAGCGCAGCTTGCGCTCGTCCAGCTTGCCCACTGCGATCTCGTGGGCGATGTAGCCGGCGGAAAAGACGCTGGTGGTCAGCCCGACGAAGGCGGTGAGCGCGATCAGGTAGATGTTGAAGGCGTCCACCACGAACAGCGCGCCGCTCGACGGCTCCAGCCCGAACAGGACCAGGGACGCCAGCAGCGTGACGGCGGAGAAGCCGATGTTCAGCCGCGCGCCCAGCCGGTGGCCGGGAACCAGGGCGAGGACGGCGGCGCCGATCAGCGGGGTGGCGACGATGACGGCGACGACGCTCAATCGCTTTCCCCCCGGAAGCTCTCGATCTTCTGCATGTCGAGCGTGTCGAACCGCTCGCGGATGTGGAACAGGAAGATGCCGAAGATGATGAAGGCCACCATGACGGAGAAGGCCACCGACATCTCGACAACCAGCGGCATGCCGGCCGCGCCGACCGCCGCCAGGATCAGCCCGTTCTCGATCGACATGAAGCCGACCACCTGGCTGACCGCGTTGCGCCGGGAGATCATCATCAGCAGGCCGAGCAGGACGACCGACAGCGACAGCGCCAGGTTCTCGCGGGTCAGGGCGGTGGCGTCGGCCGTCACCGGCAGAACCAGCAGGATCGACAGGGTGACCAGCGACACGCCCGCCACCATGGTCAGCCCGATGCCCAGCGCCGGCTCGATCGTGCGGTGGATCTTCATCTTCACGATGATGCGGTGCAACGCCACCGGGATCAGGATGGCCTTGAGGACCAGGGTCAGGAGTGCTGTGATGTAGAGGTGCGGCTCCCCGTGGGAATAGGCCTGCCACGCCGCCGTCGCGGTCAGGGCGAGCGCCTGCAGGGTGAAGACGTTGAGCAGGGAGAACAGCCGCCGCTGGTAGAGCAGAGCGAAGCTCATCAGCAGGACGACGGCCCCCAGCATGTGCGCGGCGTCATAGCCCAGGTCGCTCACCTCATACCCCCCGCGACACGTAGAGGAAGATCGCGCCGAGCAGGCTCAGCAGCAGGGCGCCGCCCAGGAACTCGCCGACCCGGAAGACGCGCATCTTGGCGATGGAGGTCTCGAACAGCGCCAGCAGGGTCCCGCCGACGGCCAGCTTCGCCACGAAGACGACCACGCCGCCCAGCGCCGCCGCCACGCCGGACCCGGCGGTGGCCATGCCCCAGGGCGCGAAGACACAGGCGATCAGCGCCATGTAGAGCAGCATCTTGAGCATGCTCGCCGCTTCGACCAGGGCGAGATGGCGGCCGGAATACTCCAGCACCATGGCCTCGTGCACCATGGTCAACTCCAGATGCGTGGCCGGGTTGTCGATGGGGATGCGCGCGTTCTCGGCGATCGCCACCATGACCAGGGCGATCAGCGCAAGCGCCAGGGAGATGCGCAGCCCGACCGCGCCGGACATCATGAAATCGGCGATCTCGGCCAGAGAGGTGCTGCGGACGAGGATCGCCACCGAGAAGACGATCATCAGCATCGCCGGCTCGGCGAGCGCTGCGATCATCATCTCGCGCGACGAGCCGATGCCGCCGAAGCTCGTCCCGGTGTCCATTCCGGCGAGCGCCAGGAAGAAGCGCGCCGAGCCGAGCAGGGCGATCAGCGCGATCAGGTCCGCCGTCGGGGCGAGGGCCAGTTGCGTGGTGAAAACCGGCACCAGCCCGGCGGCCAGCCAAATCGCCGTGAACATCATGTAGGGCACGGCGCGGAACAGCCAGGAGGCGTTGCGCGCCAGCACCACCTCCTTGCGCAGCAGCCGCAGCAGGTCGCGGTAGGGCTGGAGCACGGACGGCCCCCGCCGCCCAACCAGCCGCGCCTTGACCAGCCGCACCCAGCCGGTCAGCAGCGGCGCCAGGGCCAGCACCAGCAGCATCTGCAGAATCTGGTACAGGGTGGCGAGCAGCGGCGTCATCGTTGCGTCACCGCCACCATCACCAGCAGCACGACCAGCGCCAGGAATATCAGGGTCAGGTAGCGGCGGATGGTCAGGAACTGCAACCGGTTGGCCTTCTCGGCCAGCCACCCCACCGCGCGGGCCAGCGGCTCCACCACCACGACCCAGGCCGGGTCGGTCCAGGTCACCGACAGGCGGGCGGGCCGCGTGTCCCCCGGCGCCGGCATGTCCACATGGTCGCGGGCGCGGAACACCGTGCTGCCGAAGGCGCGGCGGATCGGTTGGCCGAAGCTGGAGGCCGTGTATTGGGTGACCGCCGCCGGGTCCGGCCCGTCGAATCCGCAGCCCCAGGGGATCGACCAGCGCACCCGGTCGCTCGCCTTGCGGTGGATGCCCAGGACCAGCACGACCGACAGCAGCGCGATCACCACCAGCATGATCAGGCCGTTGTAGGAGTTGCCGATGGCCGAGGTCGGGGCCAGCCAGAACCACGGCTGGTAGGCGCGCCCGTCGAACGGCCCGGCCTCCACCAGCAGGCGCAGCGCCGGCTCGAACAGGCGGATCAGCGGAGTCGGCAGGACGCCGAGAACGACGCAGAGCACTGCCGGGACCGCCATGCCGAGCCGCATCGCCCGCCCGACTTCGACCGCCTCAGCGGCGGCGCGCGACCGCGGGCGGCCCAGGAAGGCGATGCCGTAGAGCCGGACGAAGCAGGCGCCGGCGAGCGCGGTGGCGAGCGCCAAGGCGGCGCCGACCACGGCGATCTCGATCTTCAGCGACCATTCCGACAAGGCCGGGGCGTTCAGGATGGCCTGGAACAGAAGCCATTCCCCGACGAAGCCGTTCAGCGGCGGCAGGGCCGAGATCGCCGCGGCGCCAATCAGGGCGAGGACGGCGGTGGTCGGCATCCGGTGGATCAGCCCGCCCAGCCGGTTCAGGTCGCGCGACCCCGTGGCGGTCAGCATGGCGCCCGCCGCGAAGAACAGCAGGCTCTTGAACAGGGAATGGTTGACGACGTGCAGCAGCGCCGCCGCCAGGGCGAGCGCGGCGATCACCGGCGTGTGGGCGGCCTTGAAGACCAGCGCCAGCCCGAGCGCGATGACGATGGCACCGATGTTCTCCACCGTCGAATAGGCGAGCAGCCGCTTCACGTCGTCCTGCATCAGCGCGTAGAGCACGCCCATCACGGCGGTCAGCGCGCCGAATCCCATGGTCACCCCGCCCCACCACCACTCCGGCTCGCCCAGCAGGTCGAACAGCACGCGGATCATCGCGTAGACGGCGACCTTGGTCATCACCCCGGACATCAGGGCCGAGACGTGGCTGGGCGCGGCCGGATGGGCCAGCGGCAGCCAGACATGCAGCGGCACCAGCCCGGCCTTTGACCCAGCCCCCAGCAGAATCAGCGCCACGACCAACGCCGCGGCCCCGGCCGCCGGGGCGTGGGCGCGGATGGCGGCGAAGCTGTAGTCGCCGTGCGCCGTCGCCAACACTCCGAAGGCCAGCAGCAGGCAGGCCGTCCCGAAGCTCGCCATGAGGAGGTAGAGGTGCGCCGCCTTGGGCGTTTCCGGGTCCCGGTGGGTGGAGAGCACGAGCAGCCAGGAGGCCAGCGACATGAACTCCCAGGACAGCAGGAAGGTGAAGGCGTCGGCGGCGATCAGCACCATGTTCATGCCCGCCAGGAACAGCGGGTAGAGCGGCAGGACCGGGCCGTCCTGAGAAGCACCATGGGATTCGTGATGCGCCCGCTCGTACCCCCAGCCGAACAGGCTGGCGGTGATGCCGCCCAGGTTGACGACGATCAGGAAGACGGCGGACAGCGCGTCGGCGCGCAGATGGGCCTGGATCCAAGGCAGTCCGACCGGCAGGACCAAGTCCGCGTCCGCCCCGCCCCCGGCCAGCCGCAGCGCTGCCCACAGCGCGATCAGCGCACAGGCCGCCGCCGTTCCGCCATAGACCACCGTGGGTGCTTGCGGCAGCCGCTTCGCCGCGGCGCCGACGACGGCCACTGCGAACAGAAAGGCGATTGCCGAAACGACCAGTCCCAAGGCAGCGAATCCATTTGGATTAGACCCACAATCAGTAAGGATGTTTCTCCCAATGAACGCAAGGGGAAAAACTCTGTCGTGTTCATCTCGTGGATGCGCGTGCTTTGGGCGCCACGCGCACAGAAAAAAGGCGGCTCACCAAATCGGGAGCCGCCGGAGTCTGTTCGGGAGGAAACGCAACCAAGTTGCAGGGGAAGATATGCGCCCGTTAAGGTTAACGACGCATGAATCGCGCGGAGTTTTTCTTTGACTATACTTTTTCGCAAGAATCGGGTTCCGGACTCGCGCGTCCACTCCGGACCGGCCTCCGGATCGGTCTCCCCCGCCTCTCCTAGATCGGCACTGGCCGGGAAGGCCCCCTTCGCGCTATAGGAGGCACCCTTCCCTTTCATCAGTCACCGGTCCTCCATGCCGTCCACGTCCATCAGCCAACGCATCGCCGACGAGCTTTCGGTCCGCGAATCCCAGGTCGCCGCGGCCGTCAAGCTGCTCGACGAAGGATCGACCGTTCCCTTCATCGCCCGTTACCGCAAGGAGGCCACGGGCGGGCTCGACGACACGCAGTTGCGAACGCTGGAGGAACGGCTGTCCTACCTGCGCGAGCTTGAAGACCGGCGCGCGGCGATCCTGTCCTCCGTCCGCGAGCAGGACAAGCTGACGCCGGAGCTGGAACTGCAGATCCGCCAGGCCGACACCAAGACGCGCCTGGAAGACCTCTACCTGCCCTACAAGCCGAAGCGCCGCACCAAGGCGCAGATCGCCCGCGAGGCGGGGCTGGAGCCGCTGGCCGACCGTCTGCTCGCCGATCCGACGCTTCCGCCGGACGCCGAGGCTGCCGGCTTCGTCAGCGCCGACAAGGGCGTGGCCGACGTCAAGGCGGCGCTGGACGGCGCCCGCCACATCCTGGTGGAGCGCTTCGGCGAGGACGCCGAACTGGTCGGCCGGCTGCGCGCCACCATGGCCGACAAGGGCGTGGTGACCGCCAAGGTGATCGAGGAGAAGCGGGCCGAGGGCGCCAAGTTCTCCGACTATTTCGACTTCGACGAGCCCTGGGCGAAGGTGCCCTCGCACCGCGCACTGGCGCTGTTCCGCGGCCGGTCGCAGGGCGTTCTGGACATCCGCCTGGACCTGCCGGTCGAGGAGGGGCAGCCCCACCCGGCCGAGCGCACCATCGCCGCCCACACCGGCATCCGCGACCAAGGCCGCCCGGCCGACAAGTGGCTGTCCGACGTGGTGCGCTGGACCTGGAAGCTGAAGATCGGCCCGCATGTCGAGACCGACCTGATGGGCGACCTGCGCGAGCGCGCCGAGGACGAGGCCATCCGCGTCTTCGCCCGCAACCTGCACGACCTGCTGCTGGCCGCCCCGGCCGGCCCGCGCACCACCATCGGCCTCGACCCCGGCATCCGCACCGGCGTGAAGGTCGCCGTGGTCGACGCCACGGGCAAGCTGGTCGACACCGCCACCGTCTACCCGCACCAGCCGAGGAACGACTGGGACGGCGCCATCGCCGCCATCGCCGCCCTGGCGGTGCGCCACAAGGCGGAGCTGATCTCCATCGGCAACGGCACGGCCAGCCGCGAGACCGACAAGCTGGTCGCCGACCTGTTCAAGCGCCACCCGGAGCTGAAGCTGACCAAGCTGGTGGTCAGCGAGGCCGGCGCGTCGGTCTATTCCGCGTCGGAGACCGCGGCGGCGGAGTTCCCGAAGCTGGACGTCAGCCTGCGCGGCGCCGTCTCCATCGCCCGCCGCCTCCAGGACCCGCTGGCCGAGCTGGTGAAGATCGAGCCGAAGTCCATCGGCGTCGGCCAGTACCAGCACGACGTGTCCGGCGGCAAGCTCGCCCGTTCGCTCGACGCGGTGGTTGAGGATTGCGTGAACGCCGTCGGCGTCGACCTGAACACGGCGTCCGTCCCGCTGCTGACCCGCGTGTCCGGCCTGAACGAGACCATCGCCCGCAACATTGTGGAGCACCGCGACCGCAACGGCGCCTTCCGCTCGCGCAAGCAGTTGCTGGACGTGGCGCGCCTCGGCCCAAAGACGTTCGAGCAGGCCGCCGGATTCCTGCGCATCCGCGAGGGCGACAACCCGCTGGACACCTCCGCCGTCCACCCCGAGGCCTACCCGCTGGTCGAGCGCATCCTGAAGAAGACCGGCAAGGATCTGGGCAGCGTCATCGGCGACGCCCGCTTCCTGCGCGGGCTGAACGCCGAGGATTTCACCGACGAGCGGTTCGGCGTGCCGACCATCGAGGACATCCTGAAGGAGCTTGAGAAGCCCGGCCGCGACCCGCGTCCGGAGTTCAAGACGGCCACCTTCCAGGAGGGGGTCGAGGAGCTGAAGGACCTCCAGACCGGCATGGTTCTGGAAGGGGTGGTGACCAACGTCACCGCCTTCGGCGCCTTCGTGGACATCGGCGTGCACCAGGATGGGCTGGTTCACATCTCGCAGCTGTCCACCAGCTTCGTGAAGGACCCGCACACCGTCGTGAAGGCCGGCGACATCGTGAAGGTCAAAGTGATGGAGGTCGACATCCCGCGCAAGCGCATCGGCCTGACCATGCGCCTGACCGACGCCGCCCCGCGCCCGGAAAAGGGCCAGGGTCGCGGGGACGGCCGGGGTGAAGGCCAGCGTGGCGACGACAGGCGCCGTGACGACCGCCGCGGCCCGCCGCCCGGCAAGGGCGGCCCGGCTCCGAAGCCGGCTCCGAAACCCGCGAAGGCGCCGGAGCCCATCAACAACGCCTTCGCCGAAGCCTTCGCGCGGGCGCAGGCCGGCAAGAAGCGGTAAGGCCGCAACGGGCGCCCAGCGGGACGCGTGTCATGGGGCGGGTGCCGGCACACTCCGGTACTCTTCCCATGGACGGTTCGTGCGCCAAAGGCTAGTCTGCACCGACGCCAACCGCAGTTGCGCCCATGCTTTCTTCGGCAACCCGAATCGTCGGCTTGTACACGGGCCTTGCCACCGCGTGGGTGGTGGGGTCCGACCGCGTTCTGGACGCCGCCGGGCTGGGCGAGGTGGTGCTGATCCAGAACGTCAAGGGCACGGCCTTCGTCCTGTTCACCGCCCTGGCGCTGTGGGGCTTCCTGCGCCAGGAGTTCCGGCGGCGCACCCGCTCGGAGGACGCCCTGCGCTCCACGCTGGAGCGGCTGGCGCAGTCGGAGGCCGACCTTCGCTCGGTCATCGAAAAGCTGCCGGACTCCTTCTTCCGCACCGACCTGGACGGTCGCATCAGCATGGCCTCTCCCCAGTTCGCGCGGGAGTTCGGGCTGGCCCCCGAGACGGTGATCGGCACCCGCATCGCCGACCATTACGTGGAGGCGGACGGACGCGCCAAGTTCCTCGCGGCGCTGGAGGAGGCGGGCGGCGAGGTCCGCGACCATCGGATGCCGATGCGGCGGCAGGACGGCACCGTCTTCTGGATTTCCGCCAACGCCTACATCCGGCGCGATCCCGCCGGGCGGCCCATCGGAATCGAGGGGATCGCCCGCGACACCACGGCCCAGCACCATCTGGAGGAGCGGCTGCGCTACCTCGCCGGGCACGACGCGCTGACCGGGTTGTGCAACCGCATCCGCTTCGAAGACCGGCTGGAGCACGCCATCGCCCGCGCCAAGCGTGAGGACAGGAGCTTCGCCCTGCTTTTCCTCGACCTTGACGGATTCAAGGAGGTCAACGACACCCACGGCCACCAGAAGGGCGACGAGGTGCTGGTGACCACCGCGCAACGCGTGTCCAGCGCCCTGCGCAGCAGCGATACCACTGCCCGCATCGGCGGCGACGAGTTCGCCGTCCTGCTGGAGGGAGACATTTCCGTCGAGAACGCCCGGGCGGTGGCGGAGAAGGTGATCGACTGCATCGACCGTCCCATTCCCGGCCTCGACCTGTCGGTGTCGGCCAGCGTCGGCATGGCCTTCTACCCGTCGGACGGTGCCGACGCCGGCGTGCTGCTGCGTTGCGCCGATCAGGCTATGTACCGGGCCAAACGCCTGGGCAAGAACCGGCTGGAGCTGGGCACCGCCTGACCGGTGCAGCGGTCTGGGTTGGCCCTCAGGATGGCGTGGCCGCGTCCATCACCAGCCGAACGCCCAGCGCACCGATGACCGAGGCGGCCAGCCGGTCGATCCACGTCTTGGACCGCAGATAGGCAGCACGGGGGCGGCCGGCGGAGAAGGCCACCGCGACGATGGCGTACCAGCCCGCCTCGACCAGGAACACGGAGGGCGGCAGTGCCAGCAGGACCCAGCCCGGCGGTGAAGCCGGCAGAAGGGCGGCGAAGATGCTGGCGTAGACGATGGCGGTCTTCGGGTTGCTGATCTGGGTCGCCAGACCGATCCCGAAGGACCGGAGGACACCGTCCGCCTCGGCCGTCCCGTCCGGAACGCGGATGGGCTCCGCCGCCCCCCGCCAGATCCGCACCGCCAGATGGACAAGGTAGAGGCCGCCCGCGATCTTCAGGGCAAGATAGAGCCACCCGACCTGGGTCAGCGCGGCGTGCAGGCCGAGCAGGGCCAGGGTTGCGAAGGCCACGCCGCCGATCCCCATGCCGACGGCGGCGGCCAGCCCGGCGCGGCGCGACACGGCGATGGACGTGCGGGCCACCAGGACAAAGCTCGGGCCGGGGCTGATGGCGCCGATGGCCAGGGCACCGAGAACGCTCAAAAGGGCAAGAACGGACCCATCCATGGTCACGGCTCCGCTGATCGGGAAGGCCGCAGTTTAGGGGTGGCGGGCGCGATCGTCAGCCACCAATTGGTTGCGGCGTCCCGCCCGGCTTCATTCCGCGGCCATCAGAAAGCTCGCGCCGTGGTGGGCGCGCGGCGGCAGGTCCGGCAGGCCGATCGTCCGGCCGACCTCCTCGGTCGTCGGCTGGCGCCGGTAGGCCTCGACATAACGGTCGAGGGCGGCGAGGCACTCGGCGATCGACCCGGAACCGACCGCACGGCAGTCCTCGAAGGCGTGCGGGTCGGGGCGGAACCAGTGGGTGATGTAACCGTCCTCGGTCCCGTTCAGCGTGAGCGTCAGGGCGAAGCGTCCCTCATGCCCGATCCGGGCGTGGGCCGCGCGCAGCCGGGACTGGACCTCTTCGATGGTCATGGCGCGTGCATCCTTCTTGAACATCAGGCGGCCTTTCGATCACGCGGCGCTGCGGAGCAGCCGGTCTTCCAGGCTGCGCGCCCATTCGGCGTCGCGGGCCAGCGATTCGACCAGCAGGCGGGCGGGGCCGGCGGAATCCGCCGGGGTGTCGGGGCGGAGCAGCCCGGCCAGCCGCAGGGCCAGCGATTCCGCCTCCGCCTCGACCCAGCGGGCATACTGCTTGCGGCGCTCCGCCTCGTTCCAGTACCAGCGCGGAAGCTGCGGGTGGCTGCGCTCCATCTCGCCTTCCCAGGAACTCATGCGGAACAGGCCGCTGGGCGAGCGTTCGGCGTGGGTGTGCTTGGTCGTCGTGCTTGCGGGTGTCATACAGGGCTTCTCCCTTCCACGCCGCAGGAGTGGCGTGGCTCAGGCGGCCTCCAGATCGCCGCCCTCGTCGTCGTCTTGCTTCAGGATTTCCGCCTTCTTCTGGGCGAACAGGCTGGTGATGCGGTGCTGGGCCGTGCGGTCCACCGTGCCGATCTCGCGCAGGCGGGTGCCTGCGCCGGTGCGCCACAGTTCCTCCAGGTCGTCCAGGTCCAGGCAGGCGCCGAGCCGCTTGCGTATCTCCTCCTCGAAGGCGGCAATGGCGGCCGGCTGCAGGTCCGGGTTGGACTTGGCGGCGTAGAAGGCCTCGGCCTCCTCCCGGTACTTGCTGTCGTCGAACTGGCCCATATGGACGTCGGCGGCGAGGCCGAGCTGGACGAGGCATTTGCCCACCGCGTCGGTCATCGACATCTTGAAGCACTCGTCGTCCGGCGCCTCGATGCCGTTGCGGCGGCGGACCATCTCGGTGCCGCCCCACTGCGGGCCAGTCCAGCACTTCTCGCCCGTCTGCGGGTCGAGATACCAGACGCGGGCGCAGATGAAGACCATGCGTTCGGCGATGGTCCAGTCCATCTGCTCATAGCCCCAGCCCTTGCCGACCGGGCCGAACACCTCGGTCATCATCATCAGGCGCCACGTCGGGTCGATCTGCGTGCCGCGGAAGCCGCCGGAGCGGGTGAAGGGCTTGGTCGCCTTCGGGTCGGTCCGCTTCAGCCGGTTCCACAGATGCATGGGGTCCGCCGCGGCGGCATCCACGGTGACGGGCCCCGCGGTGGAGGTCTGGGAACCGGCGATTTTCGGAGCGGCCGTGCTGACGGTCTTCTCGGTTTCGGCAACGGTGTCGGTCTTGCTCATGCGTCCCATGGTCGTCGGGTTCCCCTTTGGTCAGTAGCGTTCGTCTCTCCCCTCACCCCAGCCGCCGCTGAGCACAGCGTCCAGGCTCGGGTCAGGGGACGGATCGGCCGTGGCGGGCTGCCACGGTTCGGCGGTGTCGAGCGCCCGCCGCGGCGGCGCGCCGTAACGCAGCGACAGACGCCCCTCGCGGTCGCGGGCGAGGTACAGGCCACGGCCCGGCTCATCCCCAGCCACGAAGGCGATGCGGGCGTCGGCGGGCATCAGCGCCTTCAGGGCCGCCTCCGCCTGACGGGCGGCGAGCGCGGCGGCGCGGCGGTCGACCAGCTCAGCCGCCAAGGCGGCGAAGCGGTTGTGCCGGGCCATGTCGACCACCCGGCGAGTCTCGTAGGCCGGCGCCTCCGTGGGCACCGGGTCGCCGGGCTCCACGTCGTTGGCGACGTGCCACCAAAAGGCGTCCAAGGTCGTCATCAGCCGCTCGCAGTCGGCCTCCCGCCGTGGCACGCGGACGAGCGCGTGGCCGGTGGGGCGCAGGATCGACAGCATGGCCCGGTCGAGACCGGTGACCACCAGCTGGTGCTGGACCTGCCAGTGGTAGCGCTGGGCCAGCTCCGCATCGGTCTGGAAGCCGCCGGTGAATTTCGCCTCCACAAGCATGTCTGGCGCGTCGCCATCCGTGCCGTCCTCCCACGTCAGGAAGTCCGGGTGGGCGACCATCCAGTCATGCTCCGGATGGACCCAGGTCCGTTCCGCCGGCACGCAGGGACGGCCGGTGGCCTTCTCCACGAAGCGGGGATGCAGATGTTCGGTCGCGATGCCGATCTGGACCGCGGCGACGAGGTCGAGATCGGCCGGCGTCGACCGCCCCGTCTTCTCGCGCCACAGGCTCAGCCAATCGCCCGCCATGATGCGGGTGGCGTCGGAAGACCCGATCCGCCCTGCCCGCGCGGCGCGCTGCGCGTCCGTAATCGCCATTCCCCTGCCGGCCCCCAGCCGTTTCCCCACGTGCCTGGCCTCTGTTCCGGCCCCGAGTCGGTGCGTCTTCGCAGCGCCATCGCCGTTAACCATAACCAGTAGCGTAAATATGGGCTGCGAACACGCAGCATTCAAGAACAAAAAGAGAACCTGCGGCTTGGCCGTAGGATCGATTCTTCGAACCTTTTCAAAAAACTAAGTAGAATGCGGCGTGGCCGCGGTCATGCTGTGACCGAATCGGGCGACTCGGCACAGATGGGCATGGATTCGTGGCGTCAAAGGGGGCCGTGGAAAAGAATTTCAGGCTGCCGAATGCGCCGTTTTTCTTTCAGATTCCCGCCAAATACGGGCGATCAAGCGCGCAGGCAGCGGGTGATGTGGACCGCGACGCCGGCGACGTTGGCACGGTCGATGGGAGTCGGGCGGCAACCGGGGTCGGTGCTGACCGGCAGCAGGTGCGGCGGGAAGAAGCGGTAGCCGCACACCGTTCCGTCGCCCACCGTGACCACCACGTCGCCGGCCTGCGGGACCAGCACGTCCAGCGGCTCCAGCACCACGCAGTCGTCGGGCAACACGCCGGCGGCGTTCAGGCTGGAGGAGGCGATGGTCAGCGCAAAGGCGCGGCGCGAGGCTGGGCGGTCCACGGCGACGCCCCGCGCGCCGCCGCTGAGCGCCGCCGCGATGAAGGATTCGCCCGCCCGCCGCCCCAGTTCCAGGAAGGCGCGCACCTGCTCGACCGACAGCAGCGGCACGCGGGCGACCGGCGTGTAGGCGGTCTCGTCGAGGAAGCGCGGCTCCGACCCGGCGACGCGGGCCAGCCGGCCCAGCGTCTCCGCGCTGGGAACGCTGCCGCGCGCCGGGTCCCGCAGGAAGCGCGTGATGTTGGTCGGGGTCACCTCGGCCAGCCGCGCCCAGGCCCCGGCGCTCCAGCCCTGGGCCTCCATCACACCGGTCATCCAGCGCAGGATCGCCCGCCGCGTGTCGTCCATACCGCCGTCCTCCCCGCCGAAAGAGCGCCTTATAAGAGAGAACGTTGACGGAACGCGCAAGGTTTCTTCGCTTATGTCGCAATTTCGCCGAGGATGCGCTGCGATTTCGCAGTATCGCGTCGGACTCCCCTTCCCTCCGCCTGCGCCCCTTCCCCACCCATTGCGACAGGCCGCGCGCGCCGCCATCTGGATGGCGGAAAACCACATCCGGAGGAACCGATGATCGTCACCAGCACCGACACCGTCGAAGGCCGTCCCGTCACCCAGTATCTCGGCATGGTCGCCGGCGAGGCGATTCTGGGCGTGAACATGTTTCGCGACCTGTTCTCCGGCATCCGCGACATCGTCGGCGGCCGGGCCGGCGGCTATCAGAACGCGCTGCGCGACGCCCGCGAGGCCGCCTTCGCCGATCTGCAGGACGCCGCGCGGGCGCTGGGAGCCGACGCCATCGTCGGCGTCGACATCGATTACGAAGTGCTGGGCAAGGAGAACGGCATGCTGATGGTTTCCATCAACGGAACGGCCGTCCGGCTGGGCTGAGTTCCCCCAATCGTTTAGGCCGATTGCCCGCCTGGACGGGCGGTCGCACCCCCTTACACTCCCTCCCCGCATCGATAGGGACTTTGAGAAACGGGAGGGACGACATGCGTTCTCTGGCGAAACGGCTCGGCGGCCTGGCTCTGGCCGCCGGGCTCTTCTGCGCGGCGCCGGCCCTGGCCTTCGAGGGCCTCGTGGAGAAGAAGGTGTTCGAGATGCCGTCCTACACCACGGTGGGCGGCGGCACGATCAAGAACGTCCGCATCGGCTGGGAAAGCTACGGCAAGCTGAACGACGCCAAGGATAACGTCATCCTCGTCACCCATTTCTTCAGCGGCAACAGCCACGCCGCCGGGAAGTACAAAATGGAGGACCCGGCCCCCGGCTATTGGGATTCCATCATCGGGCCGGGCAAGCCGCTCGACACCGACAAGTACTTCGTCATCAGCTCCGACACGCTGGTGAACCTGTCGCCGAAGGACCCGACCGTCGTCACCACCGGCCCGGCCAGCGTCAACCCGGACACCGGCAAGCCCTACGGCATGAGTTTCCCGGTCGTCACAATCCGCGATTTTGTCAATGTCCAGAAGGCGTTGCTGGACAGTCTTGATGTGAAGTCTCTGCATGCGGTGATGGGCGGATCCATGGGATCGCTCCAGGCTCTGGAATGGGGTGCCTCCCATCCGGAGATGGTCAAGCGCGTAGTCGCGGTGATCGGCGGCGCCGAGGCCGACCCCTTTCTCATCGGCTGGCTGAACCTGTGGGCGGCGCCCATCCGCGTCGATCCGAACTGGCAGGGCGGCGACTATTACGGCAAGGCGGAGCCGAAGGCTGGGCTGACCGAGGCGCTGAAGCTGGTGACCCTGCACGCCCGCCATTGGAAATGGGCCGACGCCACCTTCGGCCGCGGCTGGGCGGAGGATGGCAAGGACCCGGCCGCCAGCATGAACAACCAGTACGCCATCGAAGCGTGGCTGGACAAGGCGGCGGCGGCCCGCGCCGCGGTCAGCGACGCCAACCACTTCCTGTATCTGGTGAAGGCCAACCAGACCTTCCTGGTGGGCGGCGGCGGCGCGCTGGACGAAGGCTTGGCGAAGATCAAGGCGCCGGTCCTGCTGATCCCCTCCGCCGACGACCTCGTCTTCCCGCCGGAACGCGCCATGCACCCGCTGAAGGACCGGCTGGAGAAACAGGGCGTCGCGGTCACCTACACCGACGCAATCACCACCAGCCTCGGCCACCTCGACGGCATCGCCAACATCGCCAAGGCCGGCGATACCATCGCGTCCTTCATGGCCAAGTGACGATCCACACGCGCCCCGCCGGGCCACACCCCCGGCGGGGCGCGTGTTCACGGACCGACGTAATGAGGCATCAGCTTGGCCTGATCGCCGACATAGACTTTGCAGCGGCTGTCCTGGCCGTCGAAAAAGTACACCTCGCTGGACTTCCGCTTGTTCTGCGGGTCCGACAGGTTCGCCCCGCCTGAAAAAGCGACGCCATACCGCTTGTCCGGCGTCCGCGCCCAGTAGAAGCCATCGGTTTCCTGCCCAAAGGCGCCGCGTTGGCACAGGCGTGACAGCGCGGCATCGTAGCGGGTCAGGCCGTCCATCCCCTTCGGCAGATTGTAGACCGCCTGGCTGCGCACGTAGCGGAGACGAGGGGGAATGACCTCCGGGGCAAGGACAGAGCGGTTCAAAGCCCGCAGATGGCTGGTATCGGTCCGCTCCACCCGCATCGGGTCCGCCGCAGCGGGTGTGGACAGCAGCGCAAGCAGCAGCGGGACGGCGGCGACGACTTTCATGAACCGCGGGAAAAAAACGCCAAGGACGGCGGGATCATAGCACGGATCGGCCGCCCGCGAGGAGCGTCCGTCGACCAGAGAGCCTGGATTTTCTAAAACCAAGCTTTATCAAGCTACTGTAGAGAATTATTTGCGTAATGAGTTAAAGATTTCCGGATGGCGATCTATCGAAAGCGATATCTCAGAAAAATCTTATAAATCATTGTTCTGAAATGAATTTATATCCGATCACCTTTTCCCCCCAGATAGTCGTTGATCGTCGCCAGGAAGTCTCGTGGCTGGATCGGCTTGGCCACATGGCCGTCGAAGCCGGCGCGGGAGAAGCGCAGCATGTCCGTGGGCGTCGACAGGTTGGTGACCGCGACGACCAGCGTCCGCGCCAACGCCCGGTCGGCGCGGATCATCCGCATCAGGTCGACGCCGGAGAGGCCGGGCATCACCACATCCAGGATCACCAGATCGGGTTTCAGCGCCCGCATCAGGTCGAGCACGCCCCGCGGGTCGTCCGTCTCCGCGACGCGGTGACCGCCTTCCTTCAGGCAGCGAACCAGCAGTTTGCGCATCAGCGCGTTGTCGTCGACGACGAGAATGGTCCGTGTCCGGTCCAGCGAATGGGCATCCATGGAAACCGTTCCGCTCGTCAGGGCGTCTTGCCGGTGCCGGCGGCCGAGGCGTCCGACAGCCACCAGGAGTCGAAGGAAAGCGAATAGGGCGGCACGATCTCAGGACGCTTCAGCCGGCTCCAATAAGCCACGCGGTAGACGCCGGAGTACCAGTGCGGCACCACGTAGTGGCCCCAGAGCAGCACACGGTCGAGCGCCGACACCGCGGCCTTCAGATCCTCCTGGCTGTTGGCGCGGACGATCTCGCCGATCAGGTGATCGACCGCCTCGCTGCGCACACCGGCCATGTTCTGGCTTCCCGGACGGTCGGCGAAGGCCGATCCCCAATAGCCGGTCTGCTCGTTCCCCGGCGACAGGGACTGCGGCCAGACATGGACCATCATGTCGAAATCAAAGTCGCGGGTGCGGTTCTCGTACTGGGTGGTGTCCACCGTGCGGATGCTGGCGCGGATGCCGAGCCGCTTCAGATTCTCGATGAAGGGCAGAGTCACCCGCTCGAAGGTCGGGCTGTCCAGCAGGATTTCGAAGTCCAGCGGCTTGCCGGTCGCGACATCGACCCGCACGCCGTTGCGCACGTCGGTCCCCGCCTCGTCGAGCAGCCGCTTGGCCTCCAACAGGTTGCGACGCAGCCCGTTCTGGCCCTCCGTGCTGGGCGGGTGGTAGGTCTTCTCGAAGACCTCGGCGGGGATTTTTCCGCGCAGCGGCTCCAGAATCGCCAGTTCGCGGCCCTGCGGCAGGTCCCTGGACTGGAGCGGCGAGTTCTCGAAATAGCTCTCCGTCCGCTTGTAGGCGCCGTAGAACAGGGTCTGGTTCGTCCATTCGAAGTCGAAGGCGTAGGCGATGGCCTGACGCACCCTCGGGTTCGCGAAGACCGGGCGGCGCGTGTTGAACACGAAGCCCTGCATACCCGCCGGCACCTCGTTGGCGATCTCCTCCTTCACCACCTTGCCGTCGCGCACCGCGTCGAAGTCGTAGCCGGTGGCCCAGGTCTTGGCGACGTTCTCCTGGCGGAAATCGTACAGCCCGCCGCGGAAGGCCTGCAGGGCGACGCTGGCGTCCCGGTAGTACTCGTAGGCCATGCTGCCGAAATTGTTCCGCCCGACATTCACCGGCAGGTCCCGGCCCCAATAGTCGGCGACCCGCTCATAGGTGATGCCGCGGCCCGGATCGAAGGACGCGATGCGGTAGGGACCGCTGCCCAGCGGCGGCTCCAGCGTGGTCGACTGGAAATCCTTGCCCTCCCAATAATGCTTCGGCAGCACCGGCAGCTGGCCGACGATCATCGGAAGCTCGCGGTTGTCGCCCGGCTTGAAGGTGAAGCGGACGCGGCGCTCCCCCTCCGCCTCGACCTTGTCCACGGCGCCGTAATAACTGCGGTAGAAGGGGTGGCTCTCCGTCAGGATGGTGAAGGAGAACACCACGTCCTCGGCGGTCACCGGCTTTCCATCGTGCCACCGCGCGCCGGAGCGCAGGTTGAAGGTGATGGAGGAACGGTCCTCCGGCATCTCCACGCTTTCGGCGAGCAGGCCGTATTCGGTGAAGGGCTCGTCCGCCGACCCCGTCATCAGCGTATCGTAGATCAGCGTCGCTCCCGCCGCGGGCACGCCGCGCAGCGTGAAGGGATTCAGCGTGTCGAACGAGCCGATGGCCTGAAGGGTCACCTTGCCGCCCTTCGGGGCGTCCGGGTTGACGTAGTCGAAATGCCGGAAGTCCGGCCCGTATTTCGGCTCGCCATACAGCGCCATGCCGTGCTGCGGCTGCGACTGCGCGCCCGCCGGTCCGGCGACGGCGGCGGCGATCATCCCGATCAACAGTCCAGCGGCCACACGGCGCATGCCCCATCCTCCCATCGTTTGCTCCAGGGCGCTCGGCCCCGGTTCCGCTCTGATAACATGTGGGAGGGATGAGGCGGTGCGAAACCCCCTTCCCCAGCCCGCGGCATCGCGCCCCGCGATTTGCTCTGGTGTCGCAGCGGGCTTGCGGTCATGGTTTTCGGCAACCCGCGCGGCCAAGCGCGACAGCATGGAGGGTTCTTCGACCGTGTCCGCTGAATTCACCGTCTATGGCAATTTCAACTCACAGCCCGCCACCCGCGTCGTCCTGTTCCTGTCGATGGCCGGCGTGCCCTACGTCTACCGCCATGTCGACCTCCGTGGCGGCCAGCAGAAGTCCCCGGACTATCTCGCCATCAACCGCTTCGGCCGGGTGCCGACCCTGGTGCACGGTGATCTCAGCATCTCCGAATCGGGCGTCATCCTGACCTATCTGGCGGAAAAGACCGGCCAATTCGGCGGGCGGGACGAGGCGGAGCGGGTCCGGCTGGCGGAGTGGCTGTCCTGGCTGGCCGACGTGCTTCTGCCGGTCCAGCGCGCCCGCGCGGTGCGCAAGTTCAACGGCGACGCCAACGCCCTGCCCTGGATCGACGCCGCGGCGGCCGGCGGGCTCGCCCAGTTCGACCGCCATCTGGCGGGCCGGACCTTCATCGAGAGCGAACGGATCACCATCGCCGACATCTTCGCCTTCCCGTGGATCGACCTCGTGGAGGAGTCGAACATCGACATCGCCACCTACCCCAACGTCCAGGCGTGGCACACCCGCATGCTGGCCCAGCCCGGCGCCAAGCGCCAGATGGCGCTGATGCCGCAGCAGGACGTCGGCTGACTCCCCAAAGAAAAGGCCCCCACCCGCGCGCTGCGGATGGGGGCCTTTCTTTAAGCGAGCGCTTTTACTTCTTGGTACCGGCGGACGCGACGAAGCTGTCGTAGGGCAGCTCGGCGACGCGGAACCAGAGCTGGGTCTCGTCGAGGAACGGCTTCCAGCTCTCGTAGATTGTCTTGAAGTTCGGGTTGGTCTTCGCCAGCTCGTCGTAATACTCGAAGGCGATCTTGTGCGCCTGCTCCATCAGGTCGCGCGGGTAGGCGCGCAGGATGGTGCCCTTGGCGACCAGACGCTTCAGAGCCTTGGCGTTCTCCGAATCGTAGCGGGCGATCATGTAGGTGTTCGCCTCGGCGCAGGCGGCCGTCAGGATCGACTGGTAGGACTTGGGGAGCTTCTCCCACTCCTGCAGGTTGACGTAGAGCGAGACGTTCGGCCCGCCTTCCCACCAGCCCGGGTAGTAGTAGTACTTGGCGACCTGATGGAAGCCCAGACGCTCGTCGTCGTAGGGGCCGACGAACTCGGTCGCGTCGATGGTGCCCTTTTCCAGCGCCGGGTAGACGTCCGCGCCGGCGATCTGGGTCGGGGTGGCGCCCATCTTCGACATGATCTGGCCGGTGATGCCGGCGATGCGGATCTTAAGGCCCTGGAAGTCCGCGGCGGTCTTGATTTCCTTGCGGTACCAGCCGCCCATCTGGGCGCCCGTGTTGCCCGCCGGGAACTGGATGACGTTGTGGTTCTTCATGAAGGCGCGCATCAGATCGAGGCCGCCGGCCTGAAACCAGGCGGTGGTCTGACGGGCGTTCGGACCGAACGGAATGGCCGTGTCGAAGGCGAAGGTCGGGTCCTTGCCGACATAGTAATAGCCGCAGGTGTGGCCGCACTGGACCGAGCCGTTCTGCACGGCGTCGAGCACCTGGAGGCCCGGCACCAGCTCACCACCCGGGAAGGCGCGGATCTGGAACTTGCCGTCCGTGCTCTCGGCGACGCGGCGGGCGATCAGCTCCGAAGCGCCGAACAGGATGTCGGTGCTCTTCGGGAAGCTCGACGCCAGGCGCCACTGGATTTCCGGCTGCGACTGCGCAATGGCCGGCGCGGCCACGCCGGCCACCGCCAGCCCCGCACCCGCGGCCGCAGCGCCCGCACCCGCCGACTTCAGAAACGCACGTCTTTTCACGATTCTTCTCCCGTGGACTCCGCCTTCCCTTTTCGTTTCAAGCGGTCCGTCGGACCACTTGTTGCGAGGGAATTTTCACAACTGTAACAAAGCAGCGTTTTCGTTCCGATTCATCGCACAAAAGCGCATGACAGGTCTACCCCGGTCCCACGGATTACGCGCGCTGCTCAGCCACGCCGCCCCAGGAAGGCGCAGAGCGGCGGCAGGACCAGCGTCCGTCCATCCGCGCTGACCTCCGGAACCGGCGTCCCCGGCGGACGCGGCAGGTCAAGGGCGGCCATCGGCGGCTTGCGCTTCAGCGCGTATTCCGCCGGCCGGTCGGACAGGTTGAAGACGGCCAGCAACTCCTCCCCCTCCCCCGTGCGCTCGAAAGCCAGGACGTTGCCGGCCTCCTCCACCGCCGCCACGCCGCCCTGGGTCAGCGCCGGGTGCCGCCGGCGCAGACGCAGGGCGTCCCGCCAGACGTCGAGCGGGCTGCCGGGGCGCCGCTCTTGCGCGTCCACCGCCAGGGCGTGGTGGGGTTCGGCGACCGGCAGCCAAGTGTCGACCGCGCTGGAGAAACCGGCGTTGGCGGCGCCGGACCGCCAGGGCATCGGCGTGCGGCTGCCGTCGCGCCCCTGGAAATCCGGCCAATAGGCGATGCCGAAGGGGTCGCGCAGATCCTCCGGCGCCAGCGCCGCGTTGGGAAGCGCCAGCTCCTCCCCCTGATAGAGGCAGACGGTGCCGGGCAGCACAGCGAACAGGGTGGCCAACAGGGCGTTGAAGCGCTCCGGATCGGCGCCGGGCGGCAGCCAACGGCTGGCGGCGCGCTCGACGTCGTGGTTGGAGAAGCTCCAGCAGATCGCCTCCGGCTGCGGCGTGCCGGTCAGCGCCCCGGCGAAGTTCTGTGCTGTGAAGGGCTGCTTGGCCAGCGACAGGGTGTAGGCGGCGTGCAGCCCCTGCGGCCCGCAATAGGCGGCGATGCGCCGTGCCGCGCCCGGCTGGCTCGACAGCTCGCCCAGCAGCACCCGGTCGGGATAACGGTCGACCACCGCGCGCAGCCGGGCCAGCACGGTGTGAATGGCCGGGTGCATCATGTCGTAGAGATGCTGTTGCAGGGCGAACAGCTTGGCCGGCGGCTCCGCCCCGTTCCAGGCCGCCGCGGGGTTCGAGCGGAGCTGCGGGTCGTGGGCGAAGAAGTCCACCGCGTCGATGCGGAAGCC
The DNA here is from genome assembly GCF_007827815.1 of Azospirillum brasilense. Lineage (GTDB taxonomy): Bacteria > Pseudomonadota > Alphaproteobacteria > Azospirillales > Azospirillaceae > Azospirillum > Azospirillum brasilense_C. The sequence goes on along the minus strand of NZ_VITH01000001.1, from coordinate 112,593 downwards.
GTCCACCCCGCGCTCCAGCCAGAAGGCTGCGGTGTCACCGAGAGCTTGCAGCACCGCCTCGTCGTTCAGGTTCAGGGCGGGCTGGCTGGACAGGAAATGGTGCAGGTAATACTGGCGCCGCCGCGGCTCCCAGGTCCAGGCGGGTCCGCCGAACACCGACAGCCAGTTGTTGGGCGGCGTGCCGTCGGGGCGCGGGTCGGCCCAGACATACCAGTCCGCGAACGCCCCGCCGCGCGACCGGCGGCTGTCGCTGAACCACGGGTGCGCGTCCGAGGTGTGGCCGCAGACCAGATCCAGGATCACCTTCAGCCCGTGGCCGTGCGCCGCCTCGATGATGCGGTCCACCGTTTCCAGCCGGCCCATGCGCGGGTCGACCGCCCGGTGGTCGGTGATGTCGTAGCCGAAGTCCTTCTGCGGCGATGGGTAGAAGGGGCTGATCCACACACCCTGCACGCCGAGCGACGCCACATGGCCGAGGCCGTCCAGCACGCCGTCCAGATCGCCCCAGCCGTCGCCGTTCCGGTCGAGGAAGCTGAGGGGATAGATCTGGTACAGCGCGGCACCGCGCAGCCACGAAGACGCCTGGGACATAAGGACCCTCCACAAGAGACTCGTGGAAAGGGTCGCCCCATAGCCCTAACGATCGGTTACCGGGCCGGTTTTGGTCACGGCTTCCGAGCACCCGGCGATGGCGTCAGGCGCAGCCAGGGCGCCCAGGCCAGCCGCACGGCGTCGCTCCACATCCGCATCGGCGCCGTCCACAGGGCCAGCATCGGGTTGGCGTTGGCGAGGGCCGGGTTGAGCAGCGGGTTGGCCGAGGCCAGCAGCGCCGGCCCCATCATCCCGCGCAGCGCGTCGAAGGACGGCGTGGCGGTGATCTGGATGGCGATCGTCTCGGCCCCGCGCTCCGGGTCGTCCCGGTGCAGGATCTGGATGTCCAGGTTCGGCAGGGCGGCGGTCAGCTTGGTCTCTTCCATCGTCCTCTTCCCTTCGGTGCCGGCGGGCCTCTTGGCCGGGGCCATGGTCGCCGAACGGCGCGCGCGCCGCAACCATGCAACCAAAACGCGGCGCCGATGTTTCCCGCTGGCAGCCGATGGGCTGGCAACCGATGGGGATTCCAGCATGGACGGAGTGACGGTCACCGATCCCCGCACCGACGCGGAAGAGGCCGCGGCCTGCGCCGGGCTGAGCTATGTCTGCGACGACGAGCCGGGCATCCGGCGACGCCGCGCCGGCAAGGGCTTCTCCTACCGCTGGCCCGACGGCACGCGGGTGACCGAGGAGGACACGCTGGAGCGCATCCGCAAGCTGGCGATTCCCCCGGCCTACCGCGGCGTCTGGATCTGCCCGGACCCGGACGGCCACCTCCAGGCCACAGGCCGCGACACGCGCGGGCGCAAGCAATACCGCTACCACCCGCGCTGGACCGAGATGCGCGAGGGCACGAAATTTGGGCGGATGCTCGACTTCTGCCGCGCCCTGCCGGCCATCCGCCGTCAGGTGGACGGCGACCTCGCCCGCCGCGGCCTGCCGCGGGAAAAGGTGCTGGCCGCCGTGGTCCGGCTGCTGGAGACCACGCTGATCCGCGTCGGCAACGAAAGCTACGCGCGCGAGAACAGCAGCTACGGACTGACCACCCTGCGCGACGACCATGCCGACATCGAGGGGTCGGAAATCCGCTTCACCTTCAAGGGCAAGTCCGGGAAGGAATGGAACGTCGCGCTGAAGGACCGCCGCCTCGCCCGCGTCGTCCGTGCCTGCCGAGATGTGCCCGGGGACGAGCTGTTCCAGTATGTCGACCGCGACGGGCAGCGCCACGCGGTGAGTTCCGGCGACGTGAACGAGTATCTGCGTGCCGCCACAGGCCAGGACTTCACCGCCAAGGACTTCCGCACCTGGGCCGGTACCGTCCTGGCCGCCATGGCGCTGCGCGAGTTCGAAACCTTCGACAGCGCCGCCAAGGCCAAGCGCAACGTCACCCACGCCATCGAGCAGGTGGCCGCCCGCCTCGGCAACACCGCCAGCGTCTGCCGCAAGAGCTACGTCCATCCCGAGATTCTGGACGCCTATCTGGAGGGCAACCTGCTGGACTCCCTGACCCGCGAGGTCGAGACCGAACTGCGCGAGGAGCTTCCGGAGCTGGAGGCCGAGGAGGCCGCCGTTCTGGCCTTCCTGCGCGGCCGGCTGGAGCGCGAACGGCGGTCCCGCGCCAGCGAGAGCCGACGGCGGCGCGCCGCGTAGGGCCTATGCCTTCGACTGGTCCGGGGTGGACAGGCCGTCGCCCCAGTTCAGCCGGCGCGCGGCCTTGAAGGCGGCGCCGTCGCGCTTCCCGAGAATCCGCTCGGTTTGAGCGCCGTCCCGGCCGCAGAGCTTGAAGCCGATGCGTCCGTTCCCGGCGCTCCAGGGCGGCGCGATGATGCGGGCGTCGGGGCGCGCGCCGGGTTGGCGGGAGGCGGCGATGTAGACGAACTTCTCGTCCTCCCACGGCACCTCCGCCCCCTTGGCCATGCGGTGCAGGCGGGACCGGGCGACCCGGCGGGAGAAATGGCACCAGTCCGGGGCGGCCAGCGGGCAGGCGGCGCTGTGCACGCAGGGCGCCACCAGATGGGCGCCGGCGCTGACCAGCCGCTCCCGCGCCCGGACGATCCGCGCCCAGCCGGCGGGCGTGCCGGGTTCGACGATCAGCAGCGTCCCGGCGGTGAGCGACCACAGCCGGTCGACCAGCCGGTCGCGCGCCGGCTCTGCCAATTCGTCCAGCACATAAGCCAGCGTCACCAGATCGCGCGGCTCCAGACCGGGCAGGTCACCCGTGGCGTCGCCGGCCCGCCATGCGACCCGCGCGGGCGTCGCCGCTTGCGACAGCGTCTCGCCGACCGCGCGGATGGCCGGGCTGCCCTCGATCAGCAGGGCGTCGTCCAGGCTGACCCAGCAGTCGGACGCCGCCCACAGCGCGGTTCCCGGCCCGGCCCCGACGTCCAGGGCGGTGACCGGCGCGAAGTCGGGAAGCGCCTCGGCCACCGCCGCCATGCTGGAGCGGACGGCGGCGAAGGTGGCCGGCAGGCGGGTGGCGAGATAGGCCCGCGCCGCCAGATCGTCCGACAGGTGGAAACGCCCGTCCCGCACCTCCGCCCGGTAGCGTTGGGAGAGGCGGTCCGCCGCGCGCTTCAGATCGGACAGGGCGATGCCGTCGAGCGCGCGGTCCACCGCGTGGCGGAGCGAGGGGGGAAGTTCCATGGGTCCGGAGGAGCAGGCGTGGTCTCGTTCCGCCTGTTAGCACGCCGCCCGCCCCGCGCACACGGACAAAACAGAGCCCGGGACAAAACAGGGAACCGGCGCTTACGCCCGCACCTGCCGCAGGAAATCGTCCACCGCGCCGTTCAGGGTGCCGGCCAGCTCCGACAGGCGGTCGGCCGCCCCCATCATGGCGTCGGCGGAGCGCCCCGTGTCCACCGCCACCCGGCTGACGTCGCCGATGTTGGACGACACGTCGGTGTTCATGCACTCCACGATGCGCACGTTGTGGGTGATCTCCGAGGTCGCCTGGCGCTGCTGCTCGACCGCCGCGGCGATGCCGCTCACGCTCTCGCCGATCACGCCAATGGTGGAGCCGATGCGGGCGATGGCGTCAACCACACCCATGGTCGATTGCTGGATGCCATGGACCAGCGTGGCGATCTCCTCCGTCGAGGAAGCGGTTTGGGAGGCGAGCGCCTTCACCTCGGTGGCGACCACAGCGAAGCCCTTGCCGGCGTCGCCGGCCCGCGCCGCCTCGATGCTGGCGTTGAGCGCCAGAAGGTTGGTCTGCTGGGCGATGGCGGTGATGATGGCGACCACCTCGCCGATCTTCTGGGCGGAGTCCGACAGGCCCTTGGTGAGGCCGTCGGCGCGCCGGGATTCGGCGATGGCGTCCTCCGCCACGCTGCGCGACTGGGCGATCTGCTGTCCGATCCCGTCGATGGAGGCGGAGAGCTGCTCGCTGGCCGAGGCCACAGCGCCGACGTTGCTGGTCGCCGTGCCGGCGGCGTCCGCGGCGGCGCGGGTGCGCTGCGCGGTGTCCGACGCCATGCCGGCGACGGCGCGGGCGGAACCGGTGACCTCCGACGCCGCCACGGACAGCGACCCGGCCACCGCCTGCACGGTGCGCTCCAGCCCATCCGCCAACTCCGCCATCAGGGCGCGGCGCTCCTCCTCGGCACGGCGTTCCTGGTGCCGTCGGGTCTCTTCCGCCCGCTGGCGCGCGTCCAGGGCCTCGCGGAAGGCTTCGACCGCGCCGTGGATGTCGGCGATCTCGCGCAGGGGCGAGGGGCGCAGGGGCACCGCGCCCTCCCCACGGGTCAGCGCCTGGAGCGCCCGGCTGGCGTCACGCACCGGCTGCATGATGAAGCGGTAGCCCAGCAGCATGTTCAGGCCGCCGATCAGCCCGATCAGCACGAAAGCCCCCAGCGCGATCAGCGTCAGCCGGTCGAGCACCGCGGTCAGCGCCGCCGCGCCCTCCTGGCTGCGCGTGGTCACCGCATCGGAGGCGGCGTTCATCCCCTGCACCAGCCCGTCGACCAGCGTCCGGACCTCCTGGTTGTGGGCGTTGGCGTCGGTGGTCAGGCGCAGCGTCTCGGTGCGCTGCGTGAAGGCCTCGTCGAGTGCCGCGAAGGACGCGATGTCGTCGGCGACGCTCTCGAACTCGTCGGCGGACGGCAGATGCCGGCGCAGCTCCATGGCCTTCGCCATGTGCTCGCGGAACTGGCGCAGGTCGTTGCCGACGGCCGGCGGGTAGAGCTGGGACGGCAGGCGGGTCAGCAGGAACTTGGCGTCGCGGATCGTCGAGAAGAGCGTGGCGAGCGCCTGCTCGTCCGTCGGCTGCGCCGTCGCCCGCATCGCCGCGGACAGGCCGCGGGCGATGTCGCCCGACAGGCTTTCGGCGCGGCTGATGTTGAAGCCGAATTTCTTGTCCAGCGCTTCGACCTTGGCGCCGATGGCCGCGGCCTCCCGGCTCGCCGCGACCGCCTTGGCGACGGTCTGCGCGATCTCCGGCGCGGCGTTGGCCGACATCCGCGCCGCGTGGGCGTCCAGGCTGGTCAGCGCCTCGGCCCGCGTCGCCTCGTCTCCGCTGGCGATCACCGCCTCGCCCAGCTTGGCGAGCCGTTCGGCCTCCAGTGCGATCCGCTGGTTCTCGGCAACTTGCTGCGCCAGTTCGGCGTTGCCGTCGGCGATCCGCGTCGCCTCCATGGCGGTCATGCCGCCGAACACCGCCAAAGCGGCCACCACAACGCCCGCAATCAGGCAATCCACCACAACGACTTGAAAGGTCGAGCGTTTCGCCCGTTCATTCGCACCGGCTACCATCTCCGCACCTCATCCGCAGCGTTCCCCCGAACTCTTCATTCTTCCGGATGGGCTGCGCAGGGCGGCTCCTCCGGGGCTTTATTGTTTGAGTACCTATATGCTCGGGGATGTGGATGTGAGGCTATTGTGGAAAACCGAAGACGGCGCCCGACCGTCCGGTGGGCGCCGCCTCTGGTTGTTGCCGATGCTGTGAAAAACGGAACGGGCGAGGCTGTTACAGACCCGCGCCCTCTCCTCCGGCCAAGGCGACGCAGACGCGGTCCCGGCCCTCCAGGCTGCCGCAGCCGCCGCTGCGCTGGGAGACGAAGCGGATGACCACCCGCTCGCCCTTGCCGACCGCGTGGGGCGGCAGCATCGCCTCGGCGACCAGGGTTTCCACCGTCCGCGACGGCGTCCGTCCGGAGCGGGCGGCGACCGGCGCGTCCCGGTCGGTGGCGGCGACGAATTCCGCGGGCGGGCGGGCGTCGCCACGACCGATCGGCTCCACCACGAGCGGCGCCGGGCGGGGCTCCAGGGCGGCCACGGCGACCGGCGCGAGAGCGGCCGGGGTCTGCGGCACCGGCGCCACCGGTTCCGGCACCACCGCGGCGATGGCGATCGGTTCCGGCGCCGCCGGCTTGGTGGCGGGCTTGGCGGCCACCGCCACGGGCGTCGGCGCGGTTTGGGGCGCGGGAGCGCTCGCCGGAACGATGGCGACCTCGATCGCGCTGGCGCCCGCCGCCTGCGACGGTTCGCGCGGCGCGGCGCCGCGCAGGTTCGGCGTCAGGGCGGCGATGTACATCCGGGTTTCGCGCGGCAGCCGCTGCTTGCCCGCCAGATGCGAGGCGTAGCAGGCCGGGCCGCAATTGTACGCGGCGAGGAAGCCCGGCGCGCCGAACAGGTCGTACATCTCGCGCAGATAGGCCGTGCCGGCCAGGATGTTGTCGCGCGGATCGGACGGATCGGACCCCAGCCCGTATTGCGTGCGCATCATGTCGTAGGTGCCGGGCATCACCTGCATCAGCCCGATGGCGCCGGCATGGCTGGTGATGGTGCGGCCGTTCACGACGGAACGTCCGCCGCTCTCGCGCATCATCACGGCCCTGATCCACTTCTCCGGCACGTCGAACCGTTCCGACGCCTCGCGCATGTGGGGCACCCAACGGCCGAGCGGGTCCTTCGGATCAATCGGGACTTCGGCCACCTCCGGGGCCTTGACGACGAGCTCCGCCGTTTCCGGAGCGTTCGAGGCGCAACCCGCCAAGCCGAGGGCGAGAATCAGGGCGGCACCGGCGGCGCGGGCCGCGGTGAAGTCGCGATAAGCCACGAGGAGGGGTCCGTGCTTGTTGCACAAAGATCGAAAGCGTTACCCTCTCTTTGCGATGTAATGGTGTCGGCTGTCAAGCAACAAGGCGGGTGTAATGTCCTGATTCCACGGCCTTTCCCTTTTTCATAGCCCATTGGAATGGTTTTCAGCCAAATGCTGTTCATCCGTATTCGCCCTTTTTCTGCCCCATTTGACACTGTTGCGGTCTTTGCCGGCGCGGGCGAGAGACCCATTCCTGTCACGCCCTAAACTTGCACGACCAATCGCCGCAGCCCGGGCAACCGCTTGACTTTTCAGAGTCCATTTCATATTGAATGAACGTTCATTTATAGACACGCAGCGATGCCCGACAGCTCTCCCCTTCCCCCGTCCCGGCGGTCCCGGCGCAAGGAGGCCCGCCCCGCCGAGGTGATCGAGGCGGCGCGCGACCTGTTCATCTCGCGCGGATTTGCCGCAACCAAGCTGGAGCATGTTGCCCGCCGGGCCGGCGTCAGCGTCGGGCTGCCCTACCTCTATTTCGAGAACAAGGAAGGGCTGTTCAAAGCGGTCGTCCGGCAATCCATCCTGCCGCAGTTCCAGATGGGCGAGGACCTGCTGGACAGCTTCACCGGCAGCAGCGAGGAGTTTCTGCGCGGCCTCGCCCGCGGCTTCTGGGAGATGGAGCAGAGCCCCAACGCCGGGCTGTCGAAGCTGGTCATCGCCGAGGCGCAGAACTTCCCCGACCTCGCCCGCTTCTACATGGAGGAGGTCGTTTTGCGCGGGCGGCGCTTCTTCATGCGCATCCTGCGCCGCGGCATCGAGCGTGGGGAATTCCGGCCGGTTGACGTGGAGCAGATGGCCCGCGTCATCGCCGCTCCGCTCAGCATGCTCTCGCTGTGGAACCACTCGCTGCGCCCCTTCGAGCCGGACCCCGCCGCGGCCTCCGCCGAATCCTACCTCGACGCCTATCTCGACCTCGTCCTCAACGGGCTGAGGGCCGAACCCAAGGACCGCACCCCATGATCGACGCTGCCCGTTCCGATGGTCCCGCCGCCAAGCCGCGGCGCCGCCTGCTGCTGCCCCTGCTGATCGTCGGGGCTCTGGCCGCGGGCGGCGTCGCCTGGAAGGTGACGAGCAGCCACGACGCGGTGTCGCCGGCCGCGGCCAGCCTGCCCCCGGCGGAGCGCGCGGTGGAACTGTCGCCCGTCGAGCTGACCCGCATGGCCCCGCACCGCCTGACCGAGCTGGTGCGGCTCAGCGGTTCCGTGAAGCCGATGGAGCAGTCCATGGTGAAGTCGGAGGTCGCCGCCCGGCTGGTCGAGGTTCCGCTGCGCGAGGGGCAGGCCATCCGCAAGGGCGAGGTGCTGGCCCGCTTTGACACGGTGGAGCTTCAGGCCAAGCTGGACGAGAAGCTGAGCAATCTGGAGGGCGCCAAGGCGCAGCTCGTCCTGGCGGACAAAACCCGCGCCAAGAATCTGGCATTGCGCCAGAAGGACATTGTCTCGGAAACCAACATGGACCAGGCGCAGAGCACCTTCCGCTTCCAGCAGGCCACCGTCGCGGCGCTGGAAGCCCAGGTGGACCTCGCCCGCAAGGCGCTGCGCGATGCGGTGGTGGCGAGCCCGATCGACGGAACGGTGGCCGAGCGGGCGGTCAACCCGGGCGAGACGCTGGCGGTCAACGCCAAGATGTTCTCCGTCGTCGATCTCAGCCGAGTCGAGGTCGAAGCGGCGGTGCCCGCCGACGACGTGGCTCGGCTGAAGCCCGGCCAGACCGTTCGGCTGCGCGTGGAGGGCTTCGGCGAGCGCGACTTCGTCGGCCGGATCGCCCGCATCAACCCGATGGCCCGCGCCGGCACCCGCGCCATCCCCGTCTACATCGTCCTCGACAACGCCGACGGAGCCTTGCGCGGCGGCATGTTCGCCGCGGGCGACGCGGTGGTCGACGAGGTGGAGGGCGCCTTCGCCCTGCCCCCCGCCGCGGTCCGCCACGACCAGGACGGCGACTTCGTGCTGGTCGTCACCGGAGGACGGGTGGAGCGCCGCAAGGTCGAGGTGCTGGGCACCTGGGCGCGCGGCGATCTCGTGCAGGTGCGCGGGCTGGCCGACGGCGATCTGGCGGTGACCGCCCCCCTGCCCGGTCTGACCGCCGGGCGGGCCGTCAAGGTCATGGGTTCGTAAGGGAGCGGGCCACGCCATGCCGATCACCCGCATCAGCGTCGACAACCCCGTCTTCGCCACCATGATGATGGTGGCGCTGATGGTGCTGGGCCTGTTCTCCTACAACCGGCTGGGCGTCGACCAGTTTCCCGACGTGGATTTCCCGCTGGTCGTCATCTCCACCGAGTATCCCGGCGCCAGCCCGGAATCGGTCGAGACCGACGTCACCCGTCCCGTCGAGGACGCGGTCAACACCATCGCCGGCATCAAGACGCTGACCTCCCGCTCCTACGAGAGCCAGTCGGTGGTGATCGCCGAGTTCGACCTGAAGACCGCCTCCACCCAGGCGTTGCAGGACGTGCGCGAGAAGGTGTCGGCCCTGCGCCCCAAATTCCGCGACGAGGTGAAGGACCCGCAGATCACCCGCTTCAACCCGGACGACCAGCCCATCCTGTCCCTCGCGGTCAAGTCGGACATCCGGTCTTTGCGCGACCTGACCACCATGACCGACCAGATCGTGCTGAAGCGCCTGCAGAACGTGCGCGGTGTCGGGCGGGCGACCATCGCCGGCGGGGTGAAACGGCAGGTCCAGGTGCGGCTGCGCCCCGAACGGCTGGAGGCGCTGGGCGTCGGCGTCGATCAGGTCCTCAAGGCGATCCGCGACGAGAACCAGGACATTCCCGCCGGCACCGTCTCGGGCAACGGGGCGGAGCGCGTCGTCCAGGTCGATGGCCGCGTCATCAACCCTCGGGAACTGCTCGACATCATCGTCGCGCGCCGCGGCGGCGAACCGGTGCGGCTGCGCCAGGTCGCCGAGGTGCTCGACGGCCAGGAGGAACAGGACTCCGTCGCCCTGTTCAACGGGCAGCCGGCGCTGGCCGTCGATGTGGTGAAGATCCAGGGTTCCAACACGGTGGAGGTGGCGCGCGGCCTCTACAAGGCGCTGGACGAACTGCGCCGCGACGGCTCCCTGCCCTCCGACGTCGCGCTGGAGGTGGTGCGCGACACCTCGCGCGGGATCACCAACTCGCTGACCAACGTCCAGCGCACGCTGGTCGAGGGCGGCGTGCTGACCATCGCCATCGTCATGGTCTTCCTGGGCTCCTGGCGCAGCACGGTGATCACGGCGCTGACCCTGCCGGTGGCGGTGATGGGCACCTTCGGCGTGCTGGCGGCCTTCGGCTTCACCCTGAACACGATGACGCTCATGGCGCTGTCGCTGGCGATCGGCATCCTGATCGACGACGCCATCGTGGTGCGCGAGAACATCATGCGCCACCTCGGCAAGGGCCAGGGGCACCGGCAGGCGGCGCTGGACGGCACCAAGGAGATCGGTCTGGCCGTCCTGGCGACCACGCTGACCATCGTGGCGGTGTTCCTGCCCGTGGCCTTCATGGGCGGCATCATCGGGCGCTTCTTCCTTCAGTTCGGCATCACCGTGTCGGCGGCGGTGCTGATCTCGCTGTTCGTGTCCTTCACGCTGGACCCCATGCTGTCCAGCCTGTGGTACGACCCGGCGGCCCACGGACGGCACGGGCGTGGCGTCTTCGGGCGCTTCGCGGCCGGCTTCCAGGGCGCTTTCGACGCGCTGGCGCGGGTCTATGGCCGGGCGTTGCGCTGGGCGCTGCGCTGGCGCTGGCTGGTCCTGCTGATGGCCCTGGGGATCTTCGTCGGCAGCTTCTTCCTGGTGCCGCGCATCGGCGTCGAGTTTGTGCCCGCCGCCGACCTCGGGGAATCCATCGTCGATGTGGAAACGCCGGTCGGCTCGTCGCTCGACTACACGGCGGCCAAGCTGCGGCAGGTGGAGGCGGCGATCCGCGAGTTCCCGGAGGTCGCCTACACCTACTCCACGGTGAACACGGGCGCGTCGGTCGGCAAGAACCGGGGCAGCGTCTATGTCCGGCTGAAGCCGATCGACCAGCGCACCCGCACCCCGAACACGCTGGCGCCGCCGTTGCGCGACCGGCTGTCGGCGATCCCCGGCGTCCAGATCGGAATCGGCATTCCCGGCGTCGGCGGCGTGCAGAAGCAGATCCAGGTGTCCGTCCAGGGCCGCGACATCGCGGAGCTGGACCGCATCGGCAAGCAGGTGACTGCCGCCATGGCCGGCATCCGCGGCTTTGTGGACGTGGACGTCAGCCTGAAGGCCGCCAAGCCGACCCTCTCGGTGCGGCTGGAGCGCGATCTGGCGAGCGACCTCGGCGTCGGTACGGCCCAGGTGGCGAACACGCTGCGTCCCCTCTTCGCCGGCGACAAGGTGTCGACCTGGAAGGCGCCGGACGGCGAGACCTACGACGTGCTGGTGCGTCTGCCGGAAAGCGACCGGGTGGGCCGCGCCGACCTCGACCGCATCTACCTGACCGGCTCCAACGACGCCGAGGGCGCGCCGCGCATGGTGCCGTTGTCGCAGGTCAGCCGGGTCGAGACGACGCTCGGCGCCTCGCAGATCAACCGCCGCGACCTGTCGCGCGAGGTCAACGTCCAGGCCAACGTCCAGGGCCGCCCGGCGGGCGACGCCGGCAAGGAGCTTCAGGCGGCCATCGCGGAGATCAAGCTGCCGCCGGGCTACCGCATCGTCTTCGGCGGCTCGACCAAGGACATCGCCGAGACGTCGGCCTACGCCACACAGGCGCTGCTGCTGGCGGTGATCCTGATCTACCTGATCCTGGCCTCGCAGTTCGGCAGCTTCCTCCAGCCCATCGCCATCATGATGTCGCTGCCGCTGTCGCTGGTCGGGGTGTTCCTGGGGCTTCTGGTCGCCGGCTCCACCCTGAACATCTTCAGCGCCATCGGCTTTATCATGTTGATGGGGCTGGTGACCAAGAACGCGATCCTGCTGGTTGACTTCGCCAACCAGGCCCGTGCCCGCGGGGTGGACCTGCGCGACGCGGTGGTGGAGGCCGGCATCATCCGCCTGCGCCCCATCATCATGACCACCATGGCGATGATCTTCGGCATGATCCCGCTGGCGCTCGGCATCGGCGAAGGCGCGCAGCAGCGCGCACCCATGGCCCACGCGGTGATCGGTGGCCTCATCAGCTCCACCCTGCTCACCCTGCTGGTGGTGCCGGTGATCCTGACCTACCTCGACGCGCTGTCCCGGCGCTTCAAGCGCTGGTTCGCCCACAAGGACCCGGACGCGGTGGCGCACGGTGCCTCTGCAGAGTAACTCTTCACCCCAGATGCTCCAGCATCAGGAACAGTCCGAGCGCCAGTAGGCCGAGGAAGAAGCAGCGCCGGAACACCTCCGCCCGCACTCGCCGGCGGAGGCTCTGGCCGAGCGCCATCCCGGCCAGGGCGGGCAGCAGCGAGGCCAGCGAGCCCCAGGCCAGCGTGCCGTCGAACAGCCCATGCTGCGCCAGACCGGCGGCCAAAGCCAGCGTGGACACCGTGAAGGACAGGCCGAGCGCCTGGATCAGCCGGTCGCGCTCCAGCTCCAGCGCCTGGAGGTAGGGCACGGCGGGGATGACGAAGACGCCGGTGGCCGCCGTCACCACACCGGTCGCCACGCCGACCAACGGCGACAGCCAGGATTCCGCCGCGGGCGGCACCCGCAGCGGCAGCTTCACCAGCCCGGCCACCGCATAAAGCGCCAACGCTCCGCCCAGAGCCGCCGCGGCCTGCCCCGACGAGGCGCCGGCCAGCAGCCCCGCCCCGGCCCAGGTGCCCAGCGTGATCCCCAGCATCATCGGCCAGAATCGCTCGATGGTGGCGCCGAGGCCGGGGCCGAAGGCCAACTGCCAGAGATTCGTCACCAGCGAAGGCACGATCAGGATCACCGCCGCCTCGGCGGGCGGCATGACGAGGCCGAGCAGACCCATGGCAACGGTCGGCAGGCCCAGGCCGATCATGCCCTTGACGAACCCGGCGAGCAGGAAGGTCAGGGCCATGGCGGCGACAATGAAGAGGGGAAGGTCGGTCATGACCACCAGTTGAAGCCCGACCACGTCTTGCGGCAATGTGGATGTCACGCAGCCAGCCTTCGGGTTTGACGAAGGCTGCTGCCCTGCCGGAGACACACCCATGCGCTTCGACCTGACCGACCTGCGGCTGTTCCTGAACGTGGCGGAGGCGGAGAGCATCACCCACGGCGCGGAGCGCACGCACCTCGCCCTCGCCTCGGCGAGCGCGCGCATCCGCGGGATGGAGGAGACGCTCGGCGTGCCGCTGCTGGAGCGCGGGCGGCGTGGTGTCCGCCCGACCCCGGCGGGTGAGGCGCTGGTCCATCACGCCCGCCTCCTCCTCCAGCAGGTGGAGCGGATGCGCGGCGAGCTGGGCGATTACGCGAAGGGGCTGAAGGGCCATGTGCGGCTGCTGTCCAACACCGCCGCCCTGGCGGAATTCCTGCCCGAGGCCCTGGGGCCCTTCCTCGCCACTCACCCCAACATCGACATCGACCTGGAGGAAAGGCCCAGCCACGAGATCGTGCGGGCGGTGGCGGAGGGGCTGGCCGACGCCGGGGTGGTGTCCGATCACGCCGACCTGTCGGGACTGGAGGTGTTTCCCTTCCGCACCGACCGCATGGTGCTGGTCACGCCGCACGGCCACCCGCTGGCGAATCGCCGCAGCGTCGCCTTGCGCGAGGTTCTGGAGGAGGATTTCGTCGGACTGGCGACGCGCAACGCCCTTCAGCAGCACATCAACGAGCACGCCATCCGCGCCGGCCGCCCGCTGAAGCTGCGCGTGCGGGTGCGCGGCTTCGACGGAATCTGCCGGATGGTCGAGCAGGGGGTGGGGCTCGGCATCGTCCCGGAAGCCTCGGCGAAGCGCTGCCGCCGCTTCACGAAAATCCGCGCGGTGCGCCTGACCGACCCCTGGGCGGTCCGCTCGCTGGTGGTCTGCGTCCGGCGGCTGGACGCGCTGCCCAGCCACAGCCGCGAGCTGGTGACGCGGCTGGCCGGCGCTGTTCAACCCTCTCCCCTCTGGGGAGAGGGTGGCCCGGAGGGGCGGTGAGGGGGTTGCGCTTGTGCCGGACGCATCGCCACGCGCAACCCCCTCACCCTAACCCTCTCCCCGGAGGGGAGAGGGAAAACAGCCTTGTGGAGCCCTCATTCCGCGCCCGGCACCGGCTGCGGCGCCTCCGGGGCGGCGCCGTGACGGCGCTTCCACAGGCGGGAGACGGCGTTGCCGGCGTCCTCCATGTAGAGGAACAGCACCGGCGTAATGTAGAGCGTCAGGATCTGCGACACGCACAGGCCGCCGACCACCGCGAGGCCGAGCGGCTGGCGAAGCTCCGCGGCGGCGCCGTGGGCGACGGCGATGGGCAGGGTGCCCATGATCGCCGCCATGGTCGTCATCATGATCGGGCGGAAGCGCAGCAGGCAGGCCTGCTCGATCGCCTCGCGCGCGGTCATGCCCTGGTTGCGCTGCGCGTCGATGGCGAAGTCGATCATCATGATCGCGTTCTTCTTCACGATGCCGATCAGCATCAGGATGCCGATGATCGCGATGACGCTCAGCTCCTGCCCGAACACCATCAGAGTCGCCAGCGCCCCGATGGCCGCGGACGGCAGGCCGGACAGGATGGTCAGCGGGTGGATGAAGCTCTCGTACAGCACGCCAAGCACGATGTAGATCACCAGCACGGCGGCGAGCAGCAGCAGCCCCTGGCTCTTCTGCGCGTCCTCGAACACCTGGGCGGTGCCGGCGAAGCCGGTGGTGATGCCCGGCGGCAGGGCCATCTCAAGCTCCGCCTGCCGGACGGCGTTCACCGCCTCGCCCAGCGAATGGCCGGGCGCCACGTTGAAGGACAGGGTGACGGCGGGCAACTGCCCCTGGTGGTTGACCGTCAGCGGCCCGGCGGTGCGCTGCACGCTGGCGAAGGCGTCCAGCGGCACCAGCTTGCCGGAGCCGGAGCGCACATAGATGCGCGACAGCGCGTTGTCGTCCTGCTGGTACTTCGGCGCCAGCTCGATCAGCACCTGATAGTCGTTGGTCGGCGTGTAGATGGTCGAGACCTGCCGCTGACCGAAGGCGCTGTAGAGGGTGGAGCGCACCTGATCGACGCCGATCCCCAGCGTCGCCGCCTTTTCGCGGTCCACATGCACATAGGCCTGCGGGCTGTTGAGCTGGAGGTCGCTGGTCACGTCCTGCAGGATCGGGATGTCGTGCATCGCCCGCTCCAGCCTCGCGGACCAAGCGTACAGCTCCTCCGGGTTCAGGCCCTGGATGGTGTACTGGAACTCGTTCTTGGACGAACGGCCGCCGATGCGCAGATTCTGCACCGGCTGCATGTACACCGCCATGCCGGGAATCCCGGCGAGCTGGCGGCGGAGCTGCTGGATCACCTCGCCGGCCGGCGGCCGCTCGGCGCGCGGCTTCAGCACGACGAACATGCGGCCGGTGTTGACCGAATTGCCGCCGATGGCGACCGACGAGGTCATGTCGGCCACCGCCGGGTGGGCCTGAATGATCCGCGCCACCTCCTGCTGCCGCTCTGCCATGGCCGGGAAGGAGATGTCGGGAGCGGCCTCCGTCGAGACGGTGATCTGCCCGATGTCCTCGGTCGGGAAGAAGCCCTTGGGAATCGCCTGGAACAGCAGGGCGGAGCCGACCACCGTCGCGATCATCACGAGCCCCATCACCGGGCGGTGCCTCAGCGCCATCCGCAGCGTCACGGCGTAGCCGCGGTGCAGCGCGCTGAACCCGCCCTCCAGGACGCGGCCGAACCAGCCCTCCTTGGCACCGTGCGGTTCGTGGGTCAGCAGGCGCGCGCACATCATCGGCGTCAGCGTCAGCGCCACGAAGGCCGAGGCGCTGATCGCCATGGTCACCACCAGCGCGAACTCGTGGAAGACGCGCCCGACCACACCGCCCATCAGCAGGATCGGGATGAAGACGGCCACCAGCGACACGGTGATCGAGATGATGGTGAAGCCGATCTCCCGTGAGCCCTTGAGGGCCGCCTCGAAGGGCGGCATCCCCTCTTCGACGTAGCGGACGATGTTCTCCATCATCACGATGGCGTCGTCGACGACGAGGCCGACCGCCAGCGTCAGCGCCATCAGCGAGATGTTGTCGATGGAGAAGCCCATCAGATGCATCCCGCCCGCCGTCGCGATCAGCGAGATCGGAACGGTCAGCGCCGGGATCATCGTCGCCGTCAGGCGGCGCAGGAACAGGAAGATGACCAGAACGACCAGCGCGATGGTCAGGCCCAGCGTGAACTGCACGTCCTCTACCGCCTCGCGGATCGAGGTGGAGCGGTCGTTCACCACCTCCACCTTCGCGCTGGGCGGAAGCTGCGCGCGGAAGCTGGGCAGCAGGTTGCGCACCCGGTCGACCACGTCCACCGTGTTGGCGTCGGGCTGGCGCTGCACCGCCATGACGATGGCGCGGGTGCCGTTGTGCCAGCTCGCCGTACGGGCGTTCTCGACGCTGTCCAGCACGGTCGCCACATCGCCCAGCCGGACCGGGGCGCCGTTGCGGTAGGCGACGATCAGGCCGCGGAAGGCTTCGGCGTCGGGAAGCTGCGGGTTGGCGGCCAGCACGAGCTGCTGCCTGGCGCCGGACAGCGTGCCGACCGGGGTGTTGGCGTTGGCGGCGGCCAGCGATTTCTGAAGCTCGTCGATGCCGATGCCGCGCACGGCCAGCGCGTTGGGGTCCACCTGGACGCGCACGGCGTATTTCTGCGCGCCGTAGATCTGCACCTGGGCGACGCCCGGCAGGGTGGCGACCTTGGGCTGGACCGCGGTTTCCGCGAAGTCGTTCAGCGACGACAGCGTTAGAGTCGGCGAGGAGAGGGCCAGCATCAGCACCGGCTGGTCGGCCGGGTTCACCTTGCGGTAGCTGGGCGCGGTGGTCATCTCCGCCGGCAGACGGCGCTGGGTGCGGGCGATGGCCGCCTGCACGTCCTGGGCGGCGGCGTCGATGTCGCGCTCCAGGACGAACTGGATGGTGATCGAGGTGTTGCCGAGGCTCGATGTCGAGGTGATCGTGTCGATGCCGGCGATGGTCGAGAATTCGCGCTCCAGCGGGCTGGCGACCGAGGCCGCCATGGTTTCCGGGCTGGCGCCGGGCAGCGTGGCGGAGACGTTGATGACCGGGAAATCGACCCGCGGCAGCGCCGCGACGGGCAGTTGGCGGTAGGCGGCGAGGCCCCCCAGAACCAGCGCCGCCGTCAGCAGGATGGTCATCACCGGACGGCGGATGCACAGTTCCGAGAGGGTCATGACGCGCCTCCGGTGAGCGGAGCCTTGCCGTTGGCGCCATCCTTGCCGCCGTTCTTGGCGGCGGCGACCTTGGCGCCGGGATAGAGGCGGGACTGGCCGTCCACCACCACGCGCTCACCGGCCTGCACCCCGTCGGCGATGACGGCGATGCCCTCCTGGCTGCGCGCCACGGCGACGTTGCGGATCTCCACCGTGTCGTCGGGCTTGACCACATAGACGAAGCGGCCCTGCTGGCCGGTCTGCACCGCCTCCTCCGGCAGCGTCAGCGCCTGCGGCTCGACCCGCAGGGTCAGCACCACGTCGACGAACTGTCCGGGCCACAGCCGGGTGTCGGCGTTTTCGAACTGGCCCTTCACCAGGATCGTGCCGGTCTGCTGATCGACTTGGCTGTCCACGAAATTCAGAACGCCTTCGGCGGGCGGCACGGCAGCGCCTGGGATGCCGGCGGTGACGGACAGCTTGCTTGTCTCCATCGCCGCGCGGATGGTCGGCAGGTGGCGTTCCGGCACGTTGAAGGCGACGGTGATCGGGCGGAGCTGGGTCAGCGTGACCAGCGGCGTGGCGTCCGCCGCGCGGACCATCGTGCCGGGCTTGGCGTTCACCGCACCGGTGCGCCCGTCCATGGGCGCGGCGATGCGGGTGAAGCTGAGCGAGACCTTGGCCGCCTCGATGGCCGCCTGCCCGGCCTTCACCGTGGCCTCCAGCGCATCGGCGGCGGCCACCGCCGCGTCATACTGCTGGCGAGCGACGGTGTTGGAGCGGACGAGCTGCTCGTAACGCTTCACATCGCCCCGCGCCTTGTCGAGGTTGGCGCGGTCGCGCTCCAGATTGGCCTGGGCCTGACGGAGCTGCGCCTCCAGGGCGCGGGAGTCGAGGGTGAACAGCAGGTCGCCCGCCTTCACCTCCTGCCCCTCGGTGAAGTGGACCGTCTCGACCACCGAATCGACGCGCGCCTTGATGGCGATGGCCGCCACCGGCTGGACCGAGCCGATGGTGCCCAGCCGCTCCGGCACCGCGCGCTGCTCGACCTGGCGGATGACCACCGGGAGGGCGCGTGGTCCGGCCGGGGCGGCGGCCTTCGCCGTCTGCGCGTCGGCCCCGCCCGCCCGGTGCGTGTACCAGTAACCGCCGCCCATCAGCGCGGCCAGCAGGAGCGCAAACAGCGCTATGCGTTTCGTCACATCGAACTCCCGGTGGGGCTGCCCGGTCCGGCCGGAGCGCGCCATCCCGCCATAAGGCAATGCGGCCCATTATCGCAGGAGAGGCTTTGCAGGTTAATGTCCATCCTACAGCCATTTGGTAACAGACTGTAACAGCGGGTATGGGCTGCGGAGCGATTCGGCGATGCTGGACCTAAAGAATTTGGAAGCCTTCGTGTGGATCGCCCGTTTGGGCGGCTTCCGCGCTGCGGCCGGGCGGCTGAACACCACCCAACCGGCCATCTCGGCCCGCATCGCCCAGCTGGAAAAGGAGTTGGGCGTCCAGCTGTTCAACCGTGGCACGCGGCGGGTGACGCTGACGCTGAAGGGCATGGAGCTGCTAGACCACGCCGAGCGGATGCTGACGCTCCAGGCCGAGCTGGTGCACGCGGTGGCCGAATCGACGACCCTGCGTGGGCTGATCCGGCTCGGCGTGGCCGAGACCATCGTGCACACATGGCTCAGCCGCCTGATCGAGCGGCTGCACAACCGCTTCCCCCTGGTCAGCCTGGAGATCGAGGTCGACACCTCCATCCATCTGCGCAACGGGCTGCTGGCCCACGACCTCGACATCGCCTTCATGCTGGGACCGGTGGCCGAGCCTGACATGCGCAACGAGGCGTTGAGCAGCTATTCTATGGCCTGGGTGGCCAGCCCGTCGCTCGACCTCCCCGCCGGGCGGCTGGGGCTGGCCGATCTGGCGCGCTACCCGGTCATCACCTTTTCCCGGCAGACCAAGCCGTCGGTGGCCATCCAGCAAATGTTCAAGCGGCCCGGCCTGCCGCCGCTGCGCTTCTACGGCAACAGCTCGCTCGCCAGCATCGTGCGGATGACCCTGGACGGCATCGGCATCAGCGCCATTCCGCCCGCGGTGATCGAGCGCGAACTGGCCGAGGGGCTGCTGCGGCTGATCCCGGCGGAGGAGCCGTTGCCCGACCTGGATTTCACCATCTGCCACCCGGTGGACAGCGACAACCCGCTGGTGCCCATCGTGGCGGATATGGCCTTGGAGATCGTGCGGGCGCAGCGGCACGGGGCGCCCACTGATAAACGCCGTTTATCGCAAACGATCCAAAATGAAAATTTGACGGATCGGTCCGATGCGTGAACCCTTAGGACACAACAGTTCGGTCACCGAGGTTTTGCCGGCCATGCAGTCCGTGACCCCAAGCACCCCGTCCCCGACCGGCGCCGCGTCCGCCGCCCTGCTGGCGCGTCTGGCGATCCGCCGGGGGGAGCATCGCGGGCCGACCGCCGGACTGGCGCCGGGCCATGTGCAGGCGAACCTCGCCATCGTCCCCGCCGATGCGGCCCCCGCCTTCGAACGCTTCTGCCGCGCCAACCCCGTGCCCTGCCCGCTGCTCGCCGTGTCGACGCCGGGCGGTCACCGCTTCGCGGAGCTGGGCGCGGACCTCGACCTGCGCACCGACTTCCCGCGCTACCGCGTCTACCGCGACGGCCTTCTGGCCGAGGAGCCGGAGGACCTGCTGTCGGTCTGGCGCGACGATCTGGTCGCCTTCGCCATCGGCTGCTCCTTCTCCTTTGAAGAAGCGCTGCTCGCCGCCGGCCTGCCGGTCCGCCACATCGAGCGCGGCTGCAACGTGCCGATGTACGTGACCGACCGGGACTGCGTGGCCGTTCCGCCCTTCGCCGGGCGCATGGTGGTGTCGATGCGCCCGATGACGCCTGCCCAGGCCGAGCGCGCCGCCGCGGTGACCGGACGCTACGCCGCCGTGCACGGCGCGCCGGTGCACATCGGCGACCCGGCGGCGCTCGGCATCCGCGACCTCGCCCGGCCGGAATTCGGCGACGCCGTTCCGCTCGCCCACGGCGAGGTCCCCGTCTTCTGGGCCTGCGGGGTCACCCCCCAGATGGCGCTCGCCGCCGCCCGCCTGCCTTTCGCCATCGCCCACAGCCCAGGCCACATGCTGGTCACCGACCGGCTGAACGCCGAGCTGGAGGGCGTGTCCCCTTCGGTCGCGCAACTTTTTCGATAAGAACAGGGAGCTTTCCAACCATGACCGCGATCACCCTGCGGACCCGCCTCGCCGCCGCCGCCTTCGGCATCGGCCTCTGCGCCACCCCGGTCGCGGGCTTCGCCGAGACCTGGGACATGCCGACCCCCTATCCCGACACCAACCTGCACACCATCACGGTGCGCCAGTTCGCCGAGGACGTGAAGGCGGCGACCAACGGCAAGATCCAGATCACCGTCCATTCCAACGGCTCGCTGGTCAAGCATCCGGAGATCAAGCGCGCGGTCCAGTCCGGGCAGGCCCAGATCGGCGAGGTGCTCATCAGCTCCTGGGCGAACGAGGACCCGCTCTATGGCCTCGATTCCGTGCCCTTCCTGGCGACCGACTTCGCCGCGTCGAAGAAGCTCTACGAGGCGTCCAAGCCCTACCTGGAAAAGAAGCTGGAGCGTCAGCGCCTGAAGCTCCTCTATTCGATTCCGTGGCCGCCGCAGGGCCTCTACGTGAAGCAGGAGATCAGCTCCGTCGCCGACCTGAAGGGGCAGAAGTTCCGCGCCTACAACCCGGCGACCACCCGCATCGCCGAGCTGGCCGGCGCCGTGCCGACCAAGATCGAGGCCGCCGAAGTGTCGCAGGCCTTCGGCACGGGCATCGTCACCGCCATGATGACCTCCGCCGCCACCGGCGTTGACACCAAGGCGTGGGACTTCGTGAACGTCTATTACGACGTGCAGGCCTGGCTGCCGCGCAACATGGTGTTTGTCAGCACCGAGGTCTGGAAGGGTCTGGACGACGCCACGAAGAAGGCCGTCGAGCAGGCCGCCGCCAAGGCCGAGGCCACCGGCTGGACCGAGTGGGAGAAGAAGACGGCGGAGCTGAACCAGACGCTGTCCGGCAACGGCATGAAGGTGCTGACCCCGTCCCCGGCGATCAAGGACGGCTTCGCCGCCATCGGCAAGACGATGACCGACGAGTGGACCAAGGCCGCCGGCGCCGACGGCGAGGCGATCATTTCGGCCTTCCGGAAGTAAGCGGCGCTCCTTGCCCCCTCCCCGACCCTCCCCCGCTTCGCGGGAGAGGGAGACTGATCCCCTCCCTCGCCAAAGGCGGGGGAGGGTTAGGGAGGGGGCCATGCACCCCCCCATAAAAACACCCCCCGCCCGCCCTACCCGGAGGTGGTCGCGCCATGCGCACCGCATTGACCGTCCTTTACCGCGCCGCCGAGATTTTGGGCGCGGTGTTCCTGGTGCTGATCGCCGTGCTGATCGTGTCCCAGGTCTTCGCCCGGCTGGCCAACCGCATGGTGCCGGGAGCCGACGAGCTGGCCGGCTACTGCATGGCCGCCTCCTTCTTCCTGATGCTCGGTCCGGCGCTGCGCCGCGGCGCGCACATCCGCGTCGGCGTCCTGGTCGACCGGCTGCGCGGCGGCCCCCGCCGTGCCGTGGAGCTGCTCTGCCTCGGCTTCGGCACGGCGCTCAGCGGCTACTTCGCGTGGTACTGGCTGCGCATGACCTACGATTCCTACGATTTCGGCGATCTGGGACAGGGCGTGCTGCCCATCCCGCTGTGGATTCCACAAGCCGCCATGGGCGTCGGGCTGGTGATCCTGGTGATCGCCTTCCTGGACGACCTGCTGGCGGTGATCCAGGGGCGCGAGGCGTCCTATCAAAGCGCCGGCATGCAGAGCGAGGGCTGACCGATGGACCAGACGACCGCTTCCATCGTCGTCGTCGTGACGATGCTCCTGATGCTGGGAACCGGCATCTGGGTGGCGCTGGCGCTCGCCGGCGTCGGCTTCGTCGCCATGGCGCTGTTCACCACCCGCCCTGTCGGCATGGTCATGGCGACCAACATCTGGGGCGCCAGCACGAGCTGGACCCTGACCGCCCTGCCCCTGTTCATCTGGATGGGCGAGATCCTGTTCCGAACGCGAATCTCGTCGGACATGTTCAAGGGGCTGGCGCCCTGGACGGGCTGGCTGCCCGGGCGCCTGATGCACGTCAACATCGTCGGCTGCACGATCTTCGCCGCCGTCTCCGGCTCCTCGGCCGCGACCGCCGCGACCATCGGGCGGATGACCATCCCGGAACTGACCCGGCGCGGCTACGACCCGATGATGATCGTCGGCTCGCTGGCCGGCGCCGGCACGCTGGGCCTGCTGATTCCGCCCTCGATCATCATGATCGTCTACGGCGTGGCGGCGGACGTGTCCATCGCCCGGCTGTTCATCGCCGGCGTTATCCCGGGCATCGTGCTGACCGGCCTGTTCATGCTCTATGTCGGCGGCTGGTCCCTGCTGAACCCCGGCCGCGTGCCGCCGCGCGAGGCGCGCCAAAGCTTTGCGGAGAAGATCCGCGACACCGGGTCGCTGATCCCCGTCATGCTGCTGATCGCCGGCGTGCTCGGTTCCATCTACGCGGGCATCGCCACGCCGACCGAGGCCGCGGGCATCGGCGTTCTGGGATCGCTGCTGCTGGCGCTGGTTACCGGCACGATGAGCTGGGCAACCTTCCGCGACAGCGTCCTGGGGGCGGCGCACACCTCCTGCATGATCGGCTTCATCCTGGCGGGGGCGGCCTTCCTGACCGTGGCCATGGGCTACACCGGCATTCCGCGCCTGCTGGCGGAATGGATCACCTCCATGCAGCTGTCCACCGCGTCGCTGCTGGTGGTGCTGACGCTGTTCTTCATCGTCATGGGCTGCTTCCTCGACGGTATCTCGATGGTGGTGCTGACCACCTCGGTCATCCTGCCGATGGTGCAGCACGCCGGGATCGACCTGCTGTGGTTCGGCATCTACATCATCATCGTGGTGGAGATGGCCCAGATCACCCCGCCGGTGGGATTCAACCTGTTCGTCCTGCAATCGATGACGGGCAAGAACATCTTCACCATCGCCAAGGCCAGCCTGCCCTTCTTCCTGATGATGATCGTCATGGTGGCCCTGCTCTGGATCTTCCCGGGCATGGTGACGTGGCTGCCCTCGCTGATGATCGGGTGAGGAGCGGCATCATGGACGTCCGTTTCACCACAGCGGGCGACACGGCCTTCAACGTGGAGTTCGGCGAGGGCATCGATCGCCCGACCAACGCCCGCGTCATGGCCCTGCACGCCCGGCTGAAGGCCGCCGCGCTGCCGGGTCTGGTGGAGACGGTGCCAACCTTCCGTTCGCTCCAGGTCGTCTACGACCCAGCGGTCACCAGCCGCCGGGATGTCCAGGCCGCCGTCGAGGCGGAACTGGCCCACGCCGGGGACGCGCCGGCCGAAGGCGCCCTGTGGCGCCTGCCCGTCTGCTACGACGCGGAGTTGGGACCGGACCTCGCGGAACTGTCCGCCTCGCTCGGCCTATCGGCGGAGCGGCTGATCGACCTCCACGGGTCGACCGAGTATTTCGTCTACATGCTGGGCTTCATGCCGGGCTTCGCCTACATGGGCGACCTGCCGGCCGAACTGGAGAAACCGCGGCGCAGCGAGCCGCGGGTCCGCGTGCCGGCGGGTTCCGTCGCCACCGCCGGGCGGCTGACCACCGTTTATCCTTGGGAGAGCCCCGGCGGCTGGCACCTGATCGGGCGCTGCCCGGTGCCGCTCTACGACGGCGCCCGCCCTGCCCCGGTCCTGCTCGCCGCCGGCGACCGGGTGCGGTTCGAGGCGGTCGACCGCGCCCGCTTCGACGCGCTGTCGGCCGAGGCCGCCGCCGGCCGCTTCGATCCCGACACGCTGAGGGCCGCGTCATGAGCGCGCCCTCCCCTACCCCCTGCCTCACCATCGTCCGGCCGGGGCTGTTCGCCACCATCCAGGACCTCGGCCGCTTCGGCCATCAGGAACTCGGCATGCCGGTGGCCGGCGCGCTCGATCCCATCGCCCTGCGCCTCGCCAACGCGCTGGTCGGCAACCCGGCGGGCACCGCGGGGGTGGAGATCGCCCTGCTCGGGCCTGCGCTGAAGGTGGAGGCCGACGGCGTGCGCGTCGCCGTCGTCGGCCCGATGGCTCTGAGCCTGGAGCGCGAGGAGGCATCGCCCCAGCCGCTGGAGCCGCACCGCAGCCACACGCTGGCGCGCGGCGACGTGCTGAAGCTGGGCGCCGTCACCGGGGCGGCGGTCGCCTATCTGGCGGTCGCCGGGGGCTTCGCGCTGGAGCCCTTCCTGGGCAGCCTGTCCACCTACGTGCGCGCCGGCATCGGGCCGCTCGGCGGCAAGCCGCTGGGCGACAGGGCGCGTTTGCCGCTCAATCGCAACAATGCCCCACCGGGCACCGACGTGGAGCTGCCGGAACCGCCCGACTATGGCGGCGAGCCGGTGCGGGTGGTGCTTGGCCCCCAGGAGGACCGCTTCACGGCGGAGGCGGTGGAGACCTTCCTGTCGGCGACCTATCGCGTCGGCAAGGATGCCGACCGCATGGGCCTGCGTCTCGACGGGCCGGCGCTCGCCCACACCGGCTCCGCCGACATTCCGTCGGACGGGCTGGTCACCGGCTCGATCCAGGTTCCGGGCAACGGTCAGCCGATCCTTCTGCTGAACGACCACCAGACGGCGGGCGGCTACGCCAAGATCGCCACGGTGATCTCCGCCGACCTGCCCCGCGTCGGCCGGCTGAGCCCCGGCGGCACCCTCAGCTTCCGGGCCGTCACGGTGGAGGAGGCGGAGGCCATCCGGCGGCGCCAGGAACAGACCATCGTCGCCTGGATCCGCGCCATCCGCCCGGTGCGCCCGGCGGGCGGCGTCGATCTGGAGGCGCTCTATGCGGAAAACCTCGTGTCCGGGGTCGTCGACATCGTCAACGGCAACGGCGACATCCTGAACCGAGAAGAGATGTGCGGGAGGGCACCATGACCATCACCGTGAACCTGAACGCCGACCTGGGCGAGGGTTTCGGCGCCTACGACATCGGCGACGACGACTCCATGCTCGGCATCGTCGCCTCCGCCAACATCGCCTGCGGCTTCCACGCCGGCGATCCGCTGGTGATGACGCGGACCGTCCGGAACGCGGTCGCCAAGGGCGTCAGCCTGGGCGCCCACCCCTCCTACCCCGATCTCCAGGGCTTCGGGCGCCGCCCGCTGCGGATGTCGGCGGCGGAGGTCGAGGCGATGGTCGCCTATCAGATCGGCGCGCTGATGGGCGTCGCCGCCGCCAGCGGCGGCGCGGTCACCCATGTGAAGGCGCACGGCGCGCTGAACAACATGGCGGCGGTCGACGAGGGGCTGGCCCTGGCGATCGGGCGGGCGATCAAGGGCGTCGATCCCAACCTGATCTACCTTGCAACCGCCGGGTCGGAAATGGCGCGGGCCGGGCGGACGCTGGGCCTGCCCACGGCGGAGGAGGTCTTCGCCGACCGCGCCTACGACGACAACGGCAACCTCGTGCCGCGCGGCCAGCCCGGCGCGATGGTCCACGACCCGGACGTGGCCGCCGCCAACGTCCTGCGCATGCTCGAGGAGGGGGTGATCCTGTCGGTCACCGGCACGCGCATCCCCTGCACCGTGCATTCCGTCTGCGTCCACGGCGACGAGCCGAGCGCGGTCGCCATGGCCGGGAACCTGCGCCGCACGCTGGAGGCCAAGGGGGTCCGCATCGTCCCCCTGCCGGACCTGCGCGACCGCTTCTAAAAGGGAAGGATCACGCCGGCCGCAGCTTCGCCGCTTCGGCGAGGCTGGCGAGCGTGTCCAGGATGACCTGCGGGCTGACCGGCTTGCGCAACACCACCAGCGGCTGCCAGCGGTCGGCGGTCAGGTCGTCCTCCCCCGCCTCCATCGACAGGAATCCGGTCATCACCAGGATCGGCAGATCGGCCGCCCGGGTCCGAAGCTCGCGGATCAGGGCGCGACCGTCCATGCGCGGCATGCGCAGATCGGTGATGACGAGGTCGGCCGGATCGGCGCTGTAGCGCTCCAGACCCTCCTGCCCGTCCTGGGCCAGGGTCACACGGTATCCCTTGCGGGACAGGAAATCCTCCAGAGCCATGGCGGCGAGGGATTCGTCCTCGGCCACCAGGACATGCAACGGAGCGGTGACGGGGTCAGGCATGAGCGCGCTCCACGTCCTGAACGGAGGGATGGGACACCGGCACGGTGATGGTGAAACGGACGCCGCGGTTCCCATCGTTATGGGTCACGTTTGCCGCGTCGATCCGGCCGCCCATGGAATCGATGATGCCATAGCCGATGGACAGACCGAGCCCGGACCCCTTGCCGACCTCCTTGGTCGTGAAGAAGGGGTCGAAGATGCGCGGCAGGATGTCCGGATCGATGCCGCCGCCATCGTCGGTGATGATGATGACGGCCCGCCCGGCGGTCAGGTCGCAGCGCATCCCGACGGTGATCCGCCCGGCCGCGGGCGACCCGTCGGGGTCGGCGCGCCATTCCAGGATAGCGTCGCGCGCGTTGGACAGCAGATTGACCAGCACCTGCTCCAGCTGCAGGGGACGCCCGCGGGTGACGCAGTCGACGGCCGGGACGTCGCTCACCACCTCGATGTTTTCCAGGGCGAACTGGTTGGACACCAACTCGACGGCGGAGCGGACGCAGGCCGCGGGTTCGAAGCGCTGGGTCGCGCCGTCGCGGCGGCTGAAGGTGCGCATATGGTCGATGATGCGGCCCATGCGCTCCGCCTGCTCGGACATGATGGTCAGCACCTTGTCCAGGCGCGCGGTGTCGGTGTCACCGTCGCGCAGGCGGGACAGGGCGTTCTCGGCCCAGATCCGGATGATGTTCAGGGGCTGGCTCATCTCATGGGCCATGCCGGCCGCGAGCGTGCCCAGGGTCGCCAGCTTGGAGGTCTGGACCAGCTCCTCCTGAAGCCTCTTGCGGTCGGTGATGTCGCGGGAGCTGCCCAGGATCTGCACCACCCGGCCATCCTCGCCGCGCACCGGCACCAGGACGGTGTGCCAGGTGCGCCGCCCGACGGGAAGATCCAGCGTCTCCTCGTAATCGATCGGGCCGCCCGCGGCGACGCAGGCGCTGTATCGTTCGATCACCGCCTCGGCGGTTTCCTGCGGAACGGCCTCACGGACCAACCGGCCGCGGATGGTCTCCGGGTCGATCCCCGTCGCCCGCGCGTGGGCGGGGTTCAGCGTGTCGAAGGCAAAGTCCCCGTCCGGCAGCACCGTCACGACGAACAGACCTTCGGCTAAATTGTTGAAGAAGCTGGCGTAGCGCAGCTCGGCCTGACGCCGGATCTCGATCTCGCGCTGAAGGGCTCCGTTGGCGTCGGCGAGCTGCGTGGCGCTGGGCAGGGCGAGGGCCTTGGGCATCTGCACCCACAAGGCGACTGCGGTCAGCACAGACACCATCGCGGTGATCGCCTTGATGATGCCTTCGACGGCGTAGTCGGGGTACCACAGGGTCCAGAGGCTGAAGAAATGCGTCGTGCCGCAAGCCAGGATGAAGGCGGCGAACAGCCAGACCATCCAGGTGAAGGCGACGTCACGGCGCTTCAAAATGAAATAAAGCAGCGCCACGGGAATCGAATAATAGGAAAGGCCAGTCAGCACATCGGACACGATGTGCAGAGTGAGGATTTCCGGACGCCAGAACAGGCACACGCCGTGAGGCAAGTACGCGCTGGTGTCGAAGAAGGCTTCCACGCCACCGAACATGCCGCCCCTCATTTTTCGGTCACCGCCCGCGGCCCCGCTGGGTCCGGAAACGCCGCCGTTTCTCTGATCTCGCCACAAAACCTTGAAGCACAATGCCTTGCGGCACCATGCCGCGGAGGCTGCATCCGCGAACGCTACTCGAATCAGAGGGGCGGAGCAACACGCGGAACGCGATACCAGCCTTTGGTCAGCGCGCTCCGCATGGTTCCGGATGAGTGTTACGCCGCGGTGTGCACCTTACGGTTTTGCTCGCGGGTCTTCAGGAAGCGCAGGGCCGGAAAATCCTCCTGCGTGCGGTTCAGGTGCCAGGCGTTGCGCGCCAGGAACACCAACGCTCCGTCATGGTCCTCCGCCGCCGCCGAGCGGTTGAGGTCGAGGAACTTCTTGAGCTGGTCCTCGTCGTCCGTCTCGATCCAGCGGGCGGCATCCACCCCCGCCCCTTCGAAGCGGGCGGCGAGGCCGTACTCCGCCTCGATGCGGGCGGCCAGCACCTCGAACTGCAACTGGCCGACCACGCCAACCACCCAATCCGCCCCGGTCAGCGGCTTGAACACCTGGGAGGCTCCCTCTTCCGCGAAATGCTCCAGCGCTTTGCGCAGGTGCTTCACGCGCATCGGGTCTTCCAACCGGACGCGCTGAAGCAATTCCGGCGCGAAGCTCGGCACGCCGGTGAAGCGCAGATCCTCGCCCTCGGTCAGCGTGTCGCCGATGCGCAAGGACCCGTGGTTCGGGATGCCCATGATGTCGCCGGGCCATGCCTCTTCCGCCAGTTCGCGGTCGCGGGCCAGGAACAGCACGGCGTTGTTCACCGCCATCAGCTTGCCCGAACGGACATGCTTCAGCTTGGCCCCGCGCTTGAACTTGCCCGAGCAGATGCGCACGAAGGCGATGCGGTCGCGGTGATTGGGGTCCATGTTGGCCTGGACCTTGAACACAAAGCCGCTGAACTTGCCCTCGTCGGGCTGCACGGAGCGCTGCTCCGCCGGCTGCGGGCGCGGCGGCGGGGCGTTCTCGGCGAGTCCCTGCAAAAGCTCGCGCACGCCGAAGTTGTTGATGGCCGAGCCGAAATAAATCGGCGTCAGATGGCCGGCGCGGTAGGCTTCCAGGTCGAAGGGCGGCATCAGCCCGCGGGCCATCTCCACCTCTTCGCGCAGCTTCGCCACCGCGTGGTCCGGCAGAAGCTCGTCGAGGCGCGGGTCGTCGAGTCCGTTGCACTCGATGCCGTCGTCGATCTCGTCGCCCTTGGTGCGATCCATCAGGATCAGGCGGTCGCGGATCAGGTCGTAGCAGCCCAGGAAGTCGCGGCCCATGCCGATGGGCCAGCTCGCCGGGGTGACCTCCAGCGCCAGCGAGCTTTCGATCTCGGAAATGAGGTCGAAGGGGTCGCGGGCCTCGCGGTCCATCTTGTTGCAGAAGGTGATGATCGGCACGTCGCGCAGGCGGCAGACCTCGAACAGCTTCAGGGTCTGGCTCTCGATGCCCTTCGCGCCGTCGATCACCATGACGGCGCTGTCGACCGCGGTCAACGTCCGGTAGGTGTCCTCCGAGAAGTCCTCGTGGCCCGGCGTGTCCAGCAGGTTGAAGGTGCGCCCCTCGTAATCGAAGGTCATGACGGAGGCGGTCACGGAGATGCCGCGCTCGCGCTCCACCTTCATCCAGTCCGACTTGGCGCGGCGCTGCTCGCCGCGGGCCTTCACGGCGCCGGCCATCTGGATGGCGCCGCCGAACAGCAGCAGCTTTTCGGTGAGGGTGGTCTTGCCGGCGTCGGGGTGCGCGATGATCGCGAAGGTTCGACGCCGGGAAACAGCGTCCAGAAGCTCGGACATGCGCGTTCCCGTAACTCAGCGGTGCAAACAACGGCGAAGAGGGCCGGGAGGCGGAACGCCCCACGGCCCTCTTCGTTCGGACGTATAGATAGCAGCGAAGACCGGCCTGTTCCAGCCTGCCTTACAGGCTGAGCTCGGCGATCTGCACGGCGTTGAGCGCCGCGCCCTTCAGCAGCTGGTCACCGCAGACGAACAGGTCCAGGCCGTGGTCGCCGAAGATCAGGCTGGTGCGGATGCGGCCGACCTCAACGTCGAACTGGCCGGTGGCGTTGATCGGCATCGGGTAGACGCCGTCGGCCGGCACGTCCTTCACCACCACGCCCGGCGCGTCGGCCAGAACGGCGCGGGCGGCGTCCGGGGTGACCGGCGACAGCGTCTCGACCGTGATCGCCTCGGAATGGGCGCGGTAGGTCGGGATGCGCACCGCCGTGCAGCTCACCGGCAGGTCCGGGATCTCCAGGATCTTCCGGGTCTCCCAGGTCACCTTCATCTCCTCCTTCGTGTAGCCGTTCTCCTGGAAGGCGTCGATCTGGGGGATCAGGTTGAAGGGGATCGGGTGGCGGAACACGCTGTTGACGACCGGCTTGCCGTCGAGCTGGTTGCGGGTCTGCTCCTCAAGCTCGGCCATGCCCTCCGCACCGGCGCCGCTGGTCGCCTGGTAGGTGGAGACGATCACGCGCTTCAGGCCGAAGGCCTTGTGAAGGGGCCCGAGCGCCACGACGGCGATGGCGGTGGTGCAATTGGGGTTCGCGACGAGCTTGGCGTCGCCCATGGCGTGGGCGTTGATCTCCGGGACGATCAGCGGGACGTTGTCGTCGTAGCGGAAGGCCGAGGAGTTGTCGATCACCAGCGCTCCGCCAGCGGCGATGGCCGGCGCGTGTTCCTTGGCGAAATCACCGGACACGGCGAGCAGGACGATGTCGTACCCCTTCACCTTCTCGACGTCGAACGCCACGAGGGTCTTCTCGCCGAACGGAGTCTCGACGGTCCGGCCGGCGCTGCGCTCCGACGCGAACAGCCCGAGTTCCGCGACCGGGAACGAACGGCGGTGAAGAACATCGACCATCTCGCGGCCGACGGCGCCCGTGGCACCAACGATGGCAACGCGGCGAGGAGAAGGAGAAGAGGTGCTCATGGGTGTGGTCCGTCCTTTGGTCTTGCCCGGATCGAGCGTGGACGGCGGCCCCAGATGCACCAAGGCCCCGTCCGTGTCCGGCGGGGCCTTCGTGGTGGGTGAAGCGTCTTACTCGATCAACGCACGCCACCGTCCGACGGCCCGCCGGAGCGGGTCGTTTTGGTAGTGGTGGTGGTGATGGCGAGCGAGCGATTCATAACCCGCTAGATAAACGAAAGGCGCGGGGCTTGTAAAGCGCCCGCGCCCCCGCAACACAATTTTTGTCCAGGTCCGGACGGGGCCGCGTCAGGTCTCGGTTTCGGCCGGGTGCTCCGGCTTCACGGGATGCACGTCCCAGATCTCCGTCGCGTATTCCATGATGGTGCGGTCGGAGGAGAACCAGCCCATGTTGGCCGTGTTCAGGATGGCCTTGCGCGTCCATTCCTCCTGGTCGCGGTAGAGGTCCATGGCCGCCTGCTGCGCCTGGCAGTAGTCGGAGAAGTCCGCCGTCACCAGGAAATGGTCGCCGCCGTCGGTCAGCGCCTGGAGGATCGGGTGGTAGCGGTGGGGATCGTCCGGCGAGAAGACGCCGGTGGAGATCATGTCCAGCGCCCGCTTCAGGCTGGGGTTCGACGCGATGACGTCGCGCGGGTTGAAGCCGCCGCTGGCCCGCAGGTCGTTCACCTCCTCGGCGGTCAGGCCGAAGATGAAGATGTTGTCGTCGCCCACATGCTCGCGGATCTCGACGTTGGCGCCGTCCAGCGTGCCGATGGTCAGCGCACCGTTCAGGGCCAGCTTCATGTTGCCGGTGCCCGACGCCTCCATGCCCGCGGTGGAGATCTGCTCCGACAGGTCGGCCGCCGGCATGATGATCTCCGCCGCCGTCACGTTGTAGTTCGGCAGCAGCACGATCTTCAGGTTGTCGTGCACCGACGGGTCATGGTTCACCACCTTCGCCACATCGTTGATGAGCTTGATGATGAGCTTGGCCATGTGATAGCTCGGCGCCGCCTTGCCGGCGAAGATCTTGGTCACCGGCACCCAGGACACGGTCGGGTTGTCGCGCATCTCGTTGTACAGCGCGATCGCCTGGAGGATGTTCAGGAGCTGGCGCTTGTACTCGTGCATGCGCTTGACCTGCACGTCGAACAGGCTGTCGACCTGCACGTCCACCCCGGTCTGGCGTGCGATGTAGGCGGCCAGCCGCTTCTTGTTTTTGCGCTTGGCGCGGCGGAACTCCTCGCGGAAGACCAGATCGTCGGCCTTCTCGGCCAGCGCCTTGATCTGGCTGAGATCCTTGATCCAGCCGTTGCCGATGCGGCTGGTGATCAGCGCGGCCAGCGGCTGGTTCGCCTGATGCAGCCAGCGGCGCGGCGTGATGCCGTTGGTCTTGTTGTTGATGCGCTCCGGGAACTCCGCGTGGAAGTCGGCGAAGACGGTCTGCTTCATCAGCTCGGTGTGCAGGGCCGAGACGCCGTTGACCTTGTGCGAGCCGAGGAAGGCCAGATTGCCCATGCGCACCCGGCGGTCGCCGCGCTCGTCGATCAGCGACAGGCGGGACAGCCGCCCGTTGTCGCCCGCCGCGCGGGCCTTGGAGCGGTTCAGGAACTTGGCGTTGATCTCGTAGATGATCTGCATGTGGCGCGGCAGCACGCGCTCCATCATGCGCACCGGCCACGCCTCCAGCGCCTCCGGCAGCAGCGTGTGGTTGGTGTAGGAGAAGGTCGCGCGGGTGATGTCCCACGCCTTGTCCCAGGTCACGCCGTGCTGGTCCACCAGCAGACGCATCAGCTCGGCGATGCCGATGGCCGGGTGCGTGTCGTTGAGCTGGATCGCCGCCTTGTCGGGCAGGCTGTCGAAATTGGAATGGTGCTGCAGATAGCGGCGCAGGATGTCCTGCAGCGAGGCGGAGGTGAAGAAATACTCCTGCTTCAGCCGCAGCTCCTTGCCGCCCTCCGTCGCGTCGTTCGGGTAGAGGACGCGGCTCAGATTCTCGGTCAGCACCTTCTGCTCTACCGCCTTCATGTAGGCGCCGTCGTTGAAGTGGCCGAAGTTGAAGTCGCGCGTGGCGCGGGCCGACCACAGGCGCAGCGTGTTGATCGTGTCGCCGCCGTAGCCGACCACCGGCGTGTCGTAGGCCATGGCCAGCACGCGCTCGGCGTCGACCCAGCGGTAGGCGCGCTCGCCCACCGAATCCCGGAACTCCTCGACGCGGCCGTAGAACTGGACGGGGTACAGCACCTCCGGACGCGGGAACTCCCACGGGTTGCCGAACTGCAGCCACTGCTCCGGATACTCGACCTGCCAGCCATGCTCGAAGCGCTGCTCGAAGAGGCCGAACTCGTAGCGGATGCCGTAGCCGTAGCCGGGCAGCGCTTCCGTCGCCATGCTGTCGAGGAAGCAGGCGGCCAGACGGCCGAGGCCGCCGTTGCCGAGCGCCGCGTCCGGCTCCGCCTCCACCACGTCGTCGAGGTTCAGGCCGATGCGGTCGAGCGCCTGACGGCACTGGTCGGTGATGCCGAGGTTGGCGAGGCTGTTGGTCAGAAGGCGGCCGATCAGGAATTCCAGCGAGAGGTAGTAAACGCGCTTGGCGTCCTGCTGGTAATAGGTCCGCGTCGTGTCCATCCAGCGGTCCACGAGCCGGTCGCGCACGGCGAGCGCCACGGTGTGGAACCAGTCGCGCCGGGTCGCCGCCCGCGCGTCCTTGCCGACGGAATAGACCAGCCACTCCAGAAACGAGCGCTTCAGCCCGTCGACATCCAGACTGCGGCGTTCGATCTCGCGGGACTTATACCGAGCGTCCATGTCTTGACTTTCTTCTTTCCAGGGCCAACTGGAGCGGCGGTTATTCAGCCGGTCTTCCATCGGCGGCAGTTTCCGGGGTCCATGGTTAAGCAACGTTTAAGTCGCTGCGCCAACCAGTCGAATCGGCCTGTCGAATTGCCTAGGCCGTTCGTCCAGAGCAACAGCCAAGACTTGCCCTTGTGCCACACGCGCTGTGCCAAAATGGAAACCATCCCCGCAGCGCACCGGATGCCGGTAATCGCTGCGAAGCCCCGCTGGAGGGAGTAAGATGGCGTCCGTGTCAGCCTCTTTGAACCTCCCGATGCTCGACAATACCGTATCTGCGGACTCCCGCCAGGAGCTTCCCGGCGACGCCACCATCCTGCTCCGTCAGGCCCAGCCGGCGGACATCCCCGCGCTGCTGGCCATCGAGGAGCGGTGTTTCGCCACCGATCGCCTGACCCGACGTAGTTTTCATTATTTGCTCACGAAAGCCAAGGCCACAGGTCTTGTGGAAGTCCACAGCGGCGCGGTCGTCGGCTACGCGCTGGTGTCCTTCCATTCCGGGACCTCGCTTGCCCGGCTCTACTCCTTCGCCGTCGATCCCGGCCACCGCGGCCAGGGCGTCGCCAAGCGCCTCCTCGCCGCGGCGGAGCAGGCGGCCCGCTCGCGGGACTGCATCTACCTGCGGCTGGAGGTGCGGCGCGACAACGCCTCGGCGATCGATCTCTACAAGAAGGCCGGCTACCGCGAGTTCGGCGTCTACACCGATTATTACGAAGACCACATGGAGGCGCTGCGGCTGGAGAAGCGCCTCGGCCACAGCGGCCCCAGCGCGCCGCTGGGCGGGCCCCTGGTCCCCTACTACCAGCAGACCCTGGACTTCACCTGCGGCCCGTCGGCCCTGATGATGGCGATGAAGGCGCTGAAGCCCACGGAGATCGAGCTGGGGCGGAAGCTGGAGATCCGCCTGTGGCGAGAGTCCACCACGGTCTTCATGACCTCCGGCCATGGCGGCTGCGGCCCCTTCGGGCTGGCGCTGGCGGCGGCGCGGCGCGGCTTCGCCGTGGACATCCACATCAAGGACAACGCCACCCCCTTCCTGGACAGCGTGCGCAGCGATGAGAAGAAGGAGGTCATGCGCATCGTGCACGAGGACTTCCTCGACGAGTTGGAGGGCAGCGGCGCCACCGTCCGCCACAACACGCTGAGCGCCCAGGACATGGCCGACGCGGTGGCGGGCGGGGCCATCCCCATCGTGCTCATCAGCTCCTACCGGATCTATCACGAAAAATTTCCGCATTGGGTCGTCGTGACCGGTGCCGACGACCGCTTTCTCTATGTTCATGATCCGCTTGTGTACGATCGTCACCACGCTCACATCGACCGGATGAACATGCCGATCCCGAAAGCCGACTTCGAGCGCATGGCCCGCTACGGAAAGGCCCAGTTGAAGGCCGCCCTTCTCCTCCGCCCCCAGCTCTCTGATGGGTCCGCCGACTGATGCCCGCGCATCTCCTGGTCGTTGACCGCCGGGCGGACGTGAAATGGGCGAAGGACGGCCTGCCGGTGGTCAGTGCCCGCGACTACATCGCCCATCCGGAGCAGGCGCCGCGCGGCGCGCGGGTGCTGAACCTGTCGCGCAGCTACCGCTATCTGGGCACCGGCTACTACGTCTCATTGCTGGCGGAGGCGCGGGGAGAGCGGGTGATCCCCTCCGTCCGGACCATCCTGGACCTGTCGCAGAAGACCTTCTACCGCGCCCAGCTGGCCGAGGCGGAGGAGGCGCTGCGCAAGGCGATCAAGCGGATGGACCACCCGCCGGAGGCGTCCTTCAACCTGACGCTTTTCTTCGGCCACGCCGACGACGCGCGGTTCCAGGACATCGCCCGCACGATCTTCGACCTGTTCCGCTGCCCCCTGCTGAAGGTCCAGGTGCGGCTGAAGGACGGCTGGACCGTCCACGCCCTGGAGCCGCTGTCCCTGGCCGACCTGCGGCCCGACCAGGAGGCGCTGTTCCAGGCGGCGCTCGACGCCTACACCCGCACCTCCTGGCGAGAGCCCACGGCCAAGGCGACGCCGCGCTACACGCTGGCCATCCTGCACAACCCGAAGGAGGAGCTTCCCCCCTCCAGCCCGCGCGCGCTCCAGAAATTCGTCAAGGCCGGGGAGAGCCTGGGCATCGCGGTCGAGCTGATCGAAAAGAAGGATTACGCCCGCCTCGCCGAGTTCGACGCGCTGTTCATCCGCGAGACGACGAACCTCGACCACCACACCTACCGCTTCGCCAAGAAGGCGGAGAAGGAAGGGCTGCCGGTGATCGACGACCCGAACTCGATCCTGAAATGCACCAACAAGGTCTATCTGGCCGAACTCCTGCGCGCCAACCGCATCCCGGCGCCGAAGACGGTGATCTTCGACAAGCGCGGGCTGGCGACGCTGGACCAGGAGATCCCCTACCCAATCGTCCTGAAGATTCCGGACGGCTCCTTCTCGCGCGGAGTCTTCAAGGTGCAGACCCGCAGCGAGTTGGAGGCGACGGCGGAAAGCCTGTTCGAGCAGTCCGACGTGATCCTGGCCCAGGAGTTCATGTACACGGAGTTCGACTGGCGCGTCGGCGTGCTGAACCGGCAGCCGATCTATGTCTGCCAATATCTGATGGCGAAGAAGCACTGGCAGATCGTCAAGCACGGCGGCAACGGCCGGGCCGAACAGGGCTCCTCCCGTACCCTGGCCGTCGAGGAGGCGCCGCGCGAGGTCATCGAGACCGCGGTCAAAGCGGCGGGTCTGATCGGCGACGGGCTTTACGGCGTCGACGTGAAGCAGAACGAGCGCGGCGTCTTCGTCATCGAGATCAACGACAACCCCAGCATCGACCTCGGAGTCGAGGACGCCAAGCTGAAGGACGGGCTGTACCGTCTCATCATGGGCGAATTCCTGCGTCGCCTGGAATCCCGGCCGCGCAAACCCGGTTCCGCGGCCTGAAATCCCCTTTCGGGCAGTTCCGCCATCCGTTCGGATACCCCCCTGATTCCAACCACCTCTCCTCCTAAGATGTTTTCGGCTGTGGCCGCCGGGGAACAAGCCTCTTCCCGCCGCGTTATGAATTCAACGTCACCACGAACGGGAGCAACACCGAAGCGCATCAATGCTTTGGAGTTGCCCAGGCTGGAGAGCGGGAGACCGTTGATGACGACGAACTGCTCGATGTGCTGCGCCGGACCGACACCCGGACACTGCTAGGCAGCACCACCGGATTCTAAAACACCGACACGAACCGAAGGACCGGCACGGCCACAGGACCGCCGCCGGAGGGGACCACGCGTCGAAAAAGGGACCGACTCCCGGCAAAGCCGCGGGAGCCGGACTCCCGGAACCTGAAATCTCGGCACTGAAATCTCGGGCCTGGGGCGCCGTCACCACAGACCGGCAGCCCCGCCGAATCAAGAGAAGCTGGAGGAAGAGCAACAATGGCGTATTGTTTCGAAGCCGAACTGATCCGTTGCATGCCGAACCTGCAGCGTTATGCTTGCAAGTTGACGCGCGACGCCAGCGCCGCCGAAGATCTGACCCAGGATTGTCTTGCCCGCGCCCTGTCCCGCCAGCATCGTTTCGAACCCGGCACCAACATGCAGGCTTGGCTGACCACGATGCTGAAGAATCTGCATTTCAACAACCTCCAGCGTGAAAAGCACGTCACCAAGGTCGAGTTGTGGGACGGCGCCATGTCGGTCGAGGCGTCCCAGATCGCCCGGCTCGTCTTCCGCGACGTCGACCGTGCCTTTGGCGCCCTCACCCCCAGCCAGCGCAAGGTCGTGAAGCTCGTCGCCATCGAAGGCCGTCCCTACCAGGAGGCCGCCGAGAAGCTGAACGTCTCCATCGGCACCATCCGCTCCCGCCTGTGCCGGGCCCGCGAGCGGCTGAACAACCTGATGGCCGCCTGAGACGAGGCAGGGAAAGCGTCGCGGGGTATGGCAACCGTACAACAGGTTGATCTTTCCATTGCATCCGGACCGTTCGTGGCCGGAACAACCGATGGGAGCGGCTGTTACATCCCCCGTGCGAAACGAGCAGGGCTGCTGCGGAGTGGCCGAACACCCCAGGGGTACGAACGGATACACGTCGCCAACCATTTGGCGGTAACGGTCCCATCCCCATAAGAAGAGGTATGTCACCACTCCCGACGCCGTGCCCGCCGCACTATATTGAACTCTGCGTCGCGGATCGTTTCCGTCTCAGGGGGATGGCCTCCGGGGACGTTCCGGGATCAAAAGATATGAAGCGTGTGACGATGAACCATATCAACGCATATCTTGACGGTGCCTTGGACGATAAGGAGCGTCAGGAGTTCGAGCAGTCCGTAGAGGACGACGCCGACGCAAAGGCCGTGGTGACCTTCCACAGAAGCCATGTGGACGAGCTTCACCGCCTTTACGATCCCGTGCTGGAAGAACCGGTACCGGCGCGCATGCTCGAACTGCTGAGGCAGCGCCGCAAGAGCTAGCCCCCCGATTCCCGCGTTCCATCGTCACATGAGGGGCGACCGGGCGACCCGGCCGCCCGCTTTTTTTGCGCACCCCCCGCGTCGTCATCGCAGGGGCGGGCGCCAACGCGGGCTCTCCCGCATTTCCAGGCGACTTCTCCCTTCGGATCAACGCTTGCCCCTTTTACAGACCGGCGGCTTTTCCCATAAACAGGAGCCGCGGAAACGGAAGCTGGGCCATGGGCGCCCGGACCGGTGGGAACGAAGAGGATGAACAGCCTCCATGGCGC
Organism: Azospirillum brasilense; assembly: GCF_007827815.1. Classification (GTDB taxonomy): domain Bacteria; phylum Pseudomonadota; class Alphaproteobacteria; order Azospirillales; family Azospirillaceae; genus Azospirillum; species Azospirillum brasilense_C. The sequence continues at coordinate 74,376 of NZ_VITH01000001.1, read as the reverse complement.
GCGGCAGGCCGGCACCGAACATCATTCTGGGTCCCGTCCTTTATTTCCGGGGAGAGCAAGGCGACCGCTGGTGGCTGTCGGCCCTCTTCGTCCTGGAGGGAGACGCCGAACCCCATGATCTGAGGGTGGACGGCGTGACGCTGCCCGTTCCGCCCCGCCACCTCGCGCAATGGCGCAACCGGCACGTCTGGCGGTTCGACTTCGCCATTCCGCGCGGCGCCCGCGATGTCGAGGCCGCCTATGGCTTCACCGACGGCGCGTCGCCGGGGGACATCTGGGCGGTGACCGTGCCGGGGCGCGCCTCGCCGCCGCGGATCGCCTACGTCTCCTGCAACGGTGTGGAGGACGAGGAGAAGATCGCCGGGCTGAACGCGCCGCGCAACGCCCTGTGGGGCGACCTGCGGCGCCGCCACGAGAGCGAACGCTTCCATCTTCTGCTGCAAGGCGGTGACCAGCTCTACGCCGACGCGGTGTGGCGCCAGCCGCCCCTGCTCACCGCCTGGAAGAAGCGGACCGACGACGCCCGCCTTGAGGAACCCTTCACCCCGGCGATGGCGGAGGAGGCGGCGGACTTCTACTTCGACCTCTATCTGCGGGTCTGGGGCCAGCCGGAAACCGCGGCGGTGACCGCACGCATTCCCTCGGTGATGATGTGGGACGATCACGACATCTTCGACGGCTGGGGCTCCCACCCCGACGAGGAGATGATGTCCCCAGCCTGGCGCGGCGTCTACACCGCCGCCCGCCGCCATTTCTCGCTGTTCCAGTTGGCCGCCATGGAGGACGCCCAGCCGGAATGCGTGTGGGGCGCCCCGTTGAACTCCTTCAGCCAGGGTTTCCGGCTGGGCGACATCGGCGTCCTGGCTCTCGACATGCGCAGCGACCGCACGCCCCGCCGCGTCCTGTCGGACCGGGTGTGGGATGCCCTGCCGGAGTGGCTGGAGCGCTTCAAGGGCTGCCGCCACCTGATCCTGATGTCCAGCGTGCCGCTGCTCTACCTCGACACCGGCGTGATGGAGCGGGCAGTCGGCCTGTCGCCCGTCCGCGTCGGAATCGAGGACGATCTGCGCGACCAGTGGCGCAGCCCGGCCCACGCCGAGGAATGGCTGCGCCTGCTCGGCCAACTGGCGGAATTCTCGCGGCGCACCGGGTGCCGGATCACCTCCGTGTCGGGTGAAATCCACGCGGGGGCGCGGGCCGTGCTGCGCGGCGGCGGCGTGGAGATCTGGCAGCTCATCGCGTCGGGGGTCGTTCACCCGCCGCCTGCCAAAGCGACGGCCTTCGCCCTGGAATGGCTGGCCAGCCGCAAGGAGACGCTGGACAACGGTTATGTCTTCGAAATGCCGGCCTTTCCCGAATCGGGAAAACGCATCATCCGGCAGCGCAACTGGCTGTCGCTGATCTTCGACGGCAAGGGGCAGATCCACGCCCGCTGGTCCGCCGAAGGCCAACCGAACCGCTACACCCAGGTGATCTGAACCCGGTTGTCCGAAGCCGCCGGCTCACTCCGACGGCGGCGACCGGCGGCGGTTGCGCAGGTTGAGCGCGTTGAGGAAGCTGGTGGCCTGCGCCGGCGTGGCCGGGCCACCCGTCGGCGCCTTGGCCGAGGTCGCCAGGAAGCCGCCGACGCGGGCGCGCAACTCGACCGAATCGTGGGCGGCCTGGTCGGCGGTCTCCGCCACCTGACGGCGCACGTCGGCGTCGAGCGTGTTGAAGGCGCGGGTGGCGAATTCGAAGGCCGGCTGGGACTTGGTGGCGATCACCTGCCGCAGCGCCTTGGAAACCAGAACCGTGTCGAGCCCGCCGGGGCCGTCCACACCATCCAGAACATCGGCCAGGATGCCGATGGCCTGCAGGGTCTGGTTGTCATCGAGCGAGATGGGCTCCAGGCCGTCCATGACACTCACTTCCGATGTGGTTTGCCGAAGCGTGGTTGAACCGGCGGAGACACCGCCGGATCTTTTGCCGGTGCGAGGAAGCATAGTCGGAGCGCCCCGCCGAGGCAATGCGCACTAAGTCAGACCGTCAGGCCGCACGCTTGGCGCTCCGGTTCACCAGGGCGACGCCGGCCACCGCCAGCGCCATGCCGGACAGGGCCAGCAGCCCCAGCCGTTCGCCGAACATCGCCCAGGCGATCACCGCGGTCACCGGCGGGACCAGATAGAACAGGCTCGCCACGCGCGCCGCCGCGCCGCGGCGGATCAGCAGGAACAGCAGGAAGATCGCTCCCACCGACAAGACGAAGCTGAGCCACAGCAGGGCGAAGATGAACTCGCCGGTCCAGTCGATGCGCATGGTCTCGAACAGCGGGGCGAGCACCGCCAGCACCGCCGCGGTCGCCGCATACTGGATGGCCGCACCGCTGCGCAGGTCCATCGCCGTACCGTGGCGCTTCTGGTAGAGCGTGCCGAAGGTGATGCCCAGCAAGGCGGCCAGCGCCAGCCCGATGCCCAGCGCGTCCGTCGAGTCGAAGTGCAGCTTCTCGCCAACCACCAGCCCGACTCCGGCCAGCCCCATCAGGAAGCCGATCCACTGCCGCCCGCTCACCCGCTCGCCCAGCAGCGGACCAGAGAGGGCGGCGGTCAGCAGAGGCTGGATGCCGACGATCAGCGCGGTCACCCCCGCCGGCATGCCCTTGGCGATGGCGCAGAACACCCCGGTCAGATAGACGCCGTGCACCAGCAGACCGGCCAGCGCGATGCGCCCGGCCTCGGCCCAGCTTTTCGGCCAGGGGGCGCCGGTGACCAGGGCGACCACCCCGAGAATGACCGCGACCAGCCCCAGTCGGACCAGCAGGAAGGTCAACGGCTCCGCGTAGGGAAGGCCGTATTTAGCGCCGATGAATCCCGTGCTCCACAGCAGCACGAACACGCCCGGCATCAGGCGCACCCAATCGGGCCGCCCGCCCGTGGCGGCGGTGGTCGCTTGCACGGTCATCGTCTCTCGTCATCTCCTATCCCCGTGCCTGCGCGCTTTCGACGGTGGGGGCCTCGGCCACCGCGGGCGGAACGTCCGGGGCGGGCGCCGCAACGCCGGACGGGTCCGGCCTGGGCGCTTCCACCGCACGGGCGTCCGCCACCGGCGCCGCGACCTCCTGAACGGCCTCGGCCGGCTTCGGCGGCGGGTTGCGCCGCGTTTCGGCCACCGACTGGAGATGGGCGCGCAGGCTTGCGTCCTTCTTCACCAGCCGATGGAAGTCTCTCACATCCAGGACCAGCAGTTGGCAATAGCCCATCGCACGCACATCGGCGTTGCGCCGTTGGCGGGTCAGCAGGGCCATCTCGCCGAACACCTCCCCGGTGCCGAGCTGGACCGGCTCGTCCAGACCCGGAACCAGCACCTCCACGGCGCCGGACGCGATGAAGAACATGGCGTCGCCGCGCTCGCCGCGCCGGACGATGGTTTCCCCCGGCAGGACCAGCCGCGGCTTCAGCAGGGTGGCGATGCCGCGCAGGCGGTCGCCCTCCAGCCCCTCGAACAGCGGCACCCGTCCGACGAGGTCCATCAGGTCCAGCCGCAGATCGAGCTTCGGCAGGGCATCGAGCGCGCGGCGGCGGTCGTCCAGATCTCGTTGCAGGTCGCTCAAAATCTCCTGGCTGATGATCGACTCGGCGAAGAGCGCTCGGTAATCGGCCTCCTCCAGCCGCAGGGCGGCGCGGCTGACGTACCGGCTCTGAAGAAGCAGCGCGTAGTCGGGATATTGCAGCTTCAGCGCCGCCAGGGCCTGCTCGACCATGGCGAGGCGCACCGTGAGGATGCCCTCCAGCTCACAGGCAACGTCGGTGCCCAGCACCTGCCCGACCTTGTCGTTGATGAATTCCAGCAGCTCGCGCTGCACGGTGCGCACGCCCAGAAGGATCTCGAACCGGAAGGCGAGCCGGCGGGCCAAGGGCGCGTGGATTCCCAGCCGGCGGTGCAGCAGGCTGGCGACCCGCATCCAGGGCGTGAAGGAGATGAAGGGCTCCTCGAAGGCGCGGTAACCGGCGCGCCCCTGGGCCTTCACCGCGTCGAGCAGGCGACCGGTCCGGCGGTTCAGCAGCTCCGCAACGCCCCGCGACAGGATGCCCTCGCGGAAGTGCTCGTAATACAGCTCCTCCTCGCGGTTCACCAGGATGACGAGGCCGATGGTCACGCGGTCCTCGTTGTTCAGCGGCGCTTCGGTCGACCGCTCCCGGACGATGGCGTCGAGCCGGTCGCTGTACTGGGAGACGGTGGATCCGACGGCCTGCTCGTCGACCTCGTAGCGATGGGCCAGACCCTCCACCCGCTCGCGCACGCCGGCCAGCGACAGGGCGAGCGCGCGGTTGCGCATGGCGTGCTCGACCGGCGACAGCTTGTTGAGGCCCAACAGGTTGATGACGGCGCGCAGCGTCGTGCCGTTGATGAAAAGGGTGTAGAAGACGAATCCGGTGACCAGCACGGCGACGAAGCCCTGCACTCGGTCGGGCACGCGCCCGTTCTCGGTGACGGCCAGCGCCAGCGTCAGAGACACCGCGCCGCGCAGCCCGCCCCACAGCATCACCGTCTTGTAGGCGTGGCTGACCCGCTGGGCCAGACCGGCGCCGGACAGCAGCGGCAGCAGGCCGAACAGCACGAGAGCGCGCGACACCGTCGCCGCCCCGACCACGACCAGCACCAGCCCGACGTCGCTCCAGCCGATGCCGCCGAGCAGGCGCGGCACCATCAGCGCCGTCATCAGGAAGATCAGCGAATTGGCCCAGAAGCCAAGCTGCTTCCAGACATGCTCCAGCGCCCCCCAGGTGGCCGGGGAGATGCGCGTGCGCCCGACCGAGCCGACGACCAGCGCCGCCGTGACGACCGCCACGACCCCCGACGCGCCGACGTAATGCTCCGCCAGAACGTAGCTGAGATAGGCGAGCGCCACGGTCAGCGTGATCTCGGCCATCGGCTGGTCGCGCACCGGCTCGACGATCATGCAGACCACGCGCCCGCAGACATAGCCGGTGGCCACACCGCCGGCGAAGTCGCGCAGGAATTCCATCGCCGCTTCGGTCGCCCCGCCATGGGCGTTGCGGGTCAGCATGCCGAGCAGCAGCGTGAACAGGGCGATGGCCGCGGCGTCGTTCAGCAGGCTTTCGCCCTCGACCAGCATGGTCAGGCGGCGCGGCGCGCCGAGGTCGCGGAAGATGCTGACGACCGCCGCCGGGTCGGTGGTGGCGACGATCGACCCCAGCAGCAGGCAGGCGATCAGCCCCATCGAGGTGAAGAGGTTGAGCGCATAGCCGACGGCGAAGGTGCAGACGAACACCGCCACCACGGCCATCAGCAAGATCGGCCAGACGTCGTCGAACAGCCGCCGCACGTCCACCGCCAGCGCCGTTTCGAACAGAAGCACCGGCAAGAAGATGTAGATCAGCACCTCGGACGAGATGTCCATCTCGGCCAGGGAATTCAGGAAGTCGTGGAAGGGTCCGGTGCCGCCCTGCCCGGCGAAGGTCTGGATCGCCAATCCCAGGGCCACGCCCACGGCGGCCAGAAGCACCGTGTAGGGCATCCTCAGCCGGGCCGCCAGTGGCGGCAGAAGGCTGACCAGCGCCAGAAGGCCGGAAACCGCGAGGACATAGATGACGATGACGTGCATGGGGCTGCCTTGCCCTGAGGGGCCCTTGGGGGTCGGCGCGCACGGTATCGCCCGATTGGGGCGGGAGCAAGGTCAGGATAAGGGACAAAGCTGTTCCGTACGTGTGACCGGACGTACGGTCCGGCCACAGCGGTACGGAGTGGCGCGTACAGGAACTGCCCCCGCTTACGCCACCGCCAGGGTCACCGTCATGCGGAAGCCGCCGGTGGAGCGGTTCTCGGCGCGGACCTTGCCGCCGAAGGCCTCGATGTTCCGCCGCACGATCCACAGGCCGATGCCGAAATGGGTCGCCTCGGCTTGGTTCTGGGCCGCCGCGTCCTCCGGCATGCCCCGTCCCGGCTCACGCTGGGAGAAGTAGCGTTCGAAGATGCGCGGCAGGTTTGCCGGATCGACGCCGGGTCCCTCGTCCTCGACCACCAGCTCCGCCCAGGCCCCGTTGCGCGACAGGCGCACGCTGACGGTGCCGTCCGGCGGCGAGAAGCTGACGGCGTTCTCCACCAGATTCTCGATGACGGTTTCCAGGATGTCGTCGCTGGCCCGCACGACCACCCCGGATTCGATGCGCGAGCGCATGTGGAGCTGCCGTTCGGCGAGCAGGCTGGTGTAGCCGCCGGCCATGCGCTCGACCAGATCGGACAGGTCCACCCGGCGGCGCGGCGGAACCAGCAAGTCGGCGGCGGCCTCGTCCATGCGCCGCCCGAAGGAGACCAGACCGTCGAGCTTGTCGACCGACTTCTCGATCATGGTCAGGGCGCGCTGGCTGCGGTTGTCTTCGGCGGACAGCGAGCGGCGCAACGGCTCCACCGACTGGCGGATGACCGCGATGGGCGTCTTGTAGGCGTGGGCGTTGTCCTCCGCCGCCCGGCGCAGCGACCGCGCGCTCTCGCGCAGGGTGTCGACCAGCCGGTCGAAATCCTCGGCCACCCCGGACAGCTCCGGCACGGTGTTGCGGTTGGTGAAGGACCCCTGCCCGCCCTCGCCGATGCCGCCCGACACGATGTCGCGGGCCAGATCGCCGAAGCGGTGCAGGTTGCGCCACACCCCAAGCAGCACGGCCATCACCAGCGCCGCCATGACGATGTAAATCATCGCCGCGGCCTGGACGACCGGCGTGCTCCAGTAGGGCCGCCCCAGGGAGGATTCCAGATAGCCGCCGGCGGTGTGGCTGGTCACCAGGGCCCAGCAGCCAAAGGCGGTGTTGATCGGCGTGACCGAGGTCAGGATCTCATAGCCGCCCGAGGCGCGCGGCAGGCGCAGGGCCAGCGGCTCGTTCCCGGCGCAGGAGGCGCCCAGCCGGTCCAGCACCCCCTGTTCGAGGAGTTGGTGCCGCTCGGCGTCGAGGTCGTCGGTGGGCACCGACGGGGCGGCGGCGACGTAGTAGAAGCCGTCGCTGCCCATCAGGTTGTTGCCGGCCAGGGCGCGCGGCCGCACCAGCAGCTTCAGCCGCGTGTTCCCGTCCGCGAAGCGGCGCAGGATGGGGCCGAGCTGCGGCAGGGCCGCGCGGTTGGCGCGGGACAGGTCCGGCTCCAGCGCGCGGGCGATCAGTTCGCCCTGCCGCTGCGCGCTTTGCAGCAGCAGGGTCTGCGTCGTGGTGTCGGCGCGCTGGAACTGATCGTAGATCAGCACCGGGACCGCCAGGAAGACGATGGTCAGCAGCGCCAGCCGGCTGGCCAGCGAGTGCCACAGCCACCGCAGCCGGCCGCCGGGGAAACCCGCCATGGAGAAGCCTCCCTTGGTGAGTTCCGCCCCGTCCCGCGCGCCGTCAGGCCCCCCGCCAGGCACCCTCTCGGGCCCCCGGGCCTCAATCGGCAGCAGCGCCATCGGCCATCACATCCGCGTCGTCGTCGCGCGTGCGGCCCGCGCCACCCGTGCCGTTGCCCCAGCGGTAGCCGAAGCCCGGATAGTTTTCGATGCAATCGAACTCGGCGTCCACCACGCGGAACTTCTGGCGGATGCGCTTGATGAAGGCGCGGACGTTGGCGCGGTAGCCCGACGGGCCATAGCCGGCCAGGAAGCCCTTGCCATGCACGAGGTCGTAGATTTCGCGGTAGGACACGTCCTCTTCCGGACGGGTCGCCATCAGCTTGACGATGTTGAACTCGGTCAGCGTCAGGTCGATGCGCTTGCCGTTCCACAGGGCGCGGCTGTTGTCCAGGCGCAGGTCGAGGTTGCCGAGCGCGTAAACCGATTCCTTCGGCCCCTCGGCCTCCTCCGGCGTGCCCTTCGAGCCGTCCACGATGAGGCGCATGCGCTTCAGCAGGATCGACAGGCTGCGCGACTTCTCGACGAAGTCGAGCGCGCCGCCGGCCAGGGCGGCCTCTTCGTAAATCTGGTCCGACAGCACGGTGAGGAAGATCACCGGCAGGTCGATGCCGCGGGAGCGCATCTGGCGAAGGACGTCGATGCCGTCCATCTTCGGCATGCGCCAGTCCAGCAGGACGATGTCCACCGAACCGCCCTCGGCGAAGAAGTCGAGCGCGGGTTCGCCACGGTCGAAAGTGATGACCTCATACCCCTCGTCGGCGAGGTTGAGGCTGAGGGATTCGCGGAACAGGTCGTCGTCGTCGACCAGCGCCACGCGGGCGACGGCGGCCTCAGTCATTGCGGACATCCCAGCCTTGGGCAAGGAGTTGAGCGAAGCATCGTTTATCGACATCTGGGACATTTTCGCTGCTCTTCATATCGTAGGAAAGGGCACGGAAGTCCTGGGAGGACGTCATGTCCATGAAGAAGAAGACTTTGAGCGAACAATCGCCCTTAGCGTAATGCCACACCTTTGCAGGTGGCGCCTCTTCCGTTGCGGCAGGGGTGCCCAGGAGACGCCGGGTCTGGACTTGGTCCAGGCCGACGAGCGTTTCGGGGGACAGGGTGGCGGGCGGGCTGGCGCCGCCGAACGGTACGGGGGGCAGCCCCGCCACCTCTGTCCCAGCCATGGCGATGACCGCGGCGGCGGATCCGGTCCCCGGACCGTTCACCGCCGGCATGGCCGCCTGATCCTTGCCCGCGGTCTTGACGCGCGGAGGAGCAGGTTTCGTCTTCGGCACCGGAACGGCCATGGCGGTCGGTCCGGCGGTTTGCGTTTCAGGAGGAACCGTGGTGCCGGGGCACCCGGCCAGCAGAAGAACCGCCAGCACAAGGCCCGCCTTCCGCCGCCGGCACCCCACTCCGGCATTGGTTCCAGCCACTTCGCATATGGTACCCGTCATCGTCATCGTCGGGCCTTTCAAGCAACGTGGTTGAATTCGCGGGCGGTGTTGCTGGCCCCATGCCTGCACTTGCCGCCTCCGTGAGATCAAGGTCAGTCCAGTCTGGTTAATGTGGCGTTAAACCCCTGTTTGATACCCCCTTTTTGCGCACATTTGCGGCCAATTTTTGTTCCTACTCCTATCGATAGGTCGGATTTCGAACTAATTTGCCTATTTGTGGGCTGGGTGACAGGGCGCCGGTCGCCTCAAATACCCATACTTTCCTTTGGCTTAACCTGTGACGGGAGACGCACAAAGGGTTTTGCACACACGGCGCGTGGCGCCGTGCGTCCATGGGCGTGAAAACCGGCGGGAGGGAAGGGAAAAGGAAAGGGCGAAAAAGAGCCCCAAAAACAATCGGCGGCGGAGCCACCCGGGTATGGCCCCACCGCCGGTCAGCCGGACGGGCAACAGTATCGGTAAGATGAGAACGCCGTGATGGCGTCTCACAGGATGTTGCCGCTTGAACTCCAGCCTTCTATCCGGCCGGCGTTACCGCCGGTCGGCACTGTGCGTACAATGCTTTTCGAGCATCAACCTTCACAGACACCATCCTGCCCCGGCCCGACGCCTTCGTCAAGACTGCACCGCCTGCGAAATGGGCTGGGTTAACTCTGATGGCGATACTTCCGAAGGCAATCGGCCAACGCGCACGAAAGGGGTGCCCGGCGCCCCCCGGCGCCGGGGCAGCAATGCCGCTACGCGAGCAGATTGACCGAACCGGACGGGGCGGGCGTCCCCAGATCGCCTCCGCCGAACGCCGGCAGACTGTCCGCCGAGGCCGTGATCGCGTCCCCCTCGGCGGACCCTTCCGGCTCGCCGGAACCGCCGCCCGTACCGTTCGGGTCGGTCATGGCCTCCACGAAGTCCTTCAGGGTCGTGCTGGACCCGAAGGCCGCCTGGCGCAGCTCGTTCACGTTGTCCTGGGACTCTTTGACAATCTTGTCGTAATCCTTGAAGGACTCCCGCCGCGCCTTGCGTCTCTCTTCGGCCTGATCCAGTTCGTTGGCGGCCTTTGCTTCGGCAATGATCGACTTCGCCGTGGCAAGGACGGCCTCCACCCGGCGGCCGAACTCGTCGGCCTCGCGGTAGCGCGACATCTTCAGATCGTTGTCGGCCATCATCCGCTGGATGTAGTTGCGGATCCGGTCGCCCTGAGGGGCGGTGGGAGCGGCGTTCAGGCTGGGCGCCGCCTCCGACATCAACCGCTCCAGGTCGCTCCCCTGCCCGTCCGCGGCCTGCTCCTCGGCCTCCTTGTCGGCTTTCGCTTCCGCCCGGTCTTTTTCCTTTTCTTGCTCCGTCTTTTCGGTAGCGGCCTTGTCATTCGAAGACGCTTTGTCCTCCGAAGACGCCTTGCCATCCGAAGCCACGCCCTGGACGGAGACCTGCCCGGCCAGACCGGCCGCCTCCGCCGCCACCGCCTCGGCGGAGCGCGCCTCCCCGTCCTCCGTCGCTTCGTCCCTGGCTGCCGCATCCGCGGCGGCGGTGGTCCCCTCCGCGGCGGCGCCGTCGGTTGCCAGCACGGACGGAGCCGGTGCCATGGACGCGCCCGGCGGCGCCCCGTCGGCCAGGGCGCCCTCACCGGGCTCGCCGTCGCCGCGGATGGTTACCGTCACATCGACCGCGATCTCCGTCTGGACCATGGTGATGGAGGTGCGGGTGGTCGTCCGTTCGACGGTGATGCCGCCGACCGACGGCGCCCCCGCCCCGCCGGGAAGTCCCATTTCCGCGGCCGCGGCCACGCCGGCGCCATACTCCTTGGCCGCCCGCCCGGCCTGCTTGGCAAGGATCGCGGCTTCGCGCGCCAGCTGCACCAGCTTTTCCCGATCGCCACGGCTGTGGCGCATCATCATCTTCAGTTCTTCGATCTTGCGCTCGACCTCATCCAGCCGTTGGGCGGCGACGGCCTTCGGCCCGCCGACGCGCTTGGCTTCCTCCAGCGCGTTGACCACGGCGGTGAAATTCTTCTGCTGCTCCGGAGTCATGGTGAAGGGCAGCTTCGCCTGGTCGGCCTTCTCGGTCAGGACCTGCTTGGCGTCCTTGCCCTCCATGGCTTCCAGCGCGCGTTCCCAGTCCTTCTTGGCCTTCTGGAGCTGGAAAAGGCTGTTCTGGCCGTTGCTCAGAGCGGAAAATATGCCGTTCACGGCCGCCTCCTCCGGTTCGTTTGAACCTTCGCGAATTCGCGGGGAAGTTTAGCACAGTTTCCCTGGCCGTCCAATTCCGACAGCACACCGGACCGCACACCGGCAACCCCGCGTTGCTCCTCAGGAACGCAATACACACGTCGGAACTCCGATGCCCATGAGGGTGTTTGATTCCCGACATCGGACGCCGCAAAGCGCGGCGAATTGCCGCAGGCAGCGGGCCAGCACACGCCCGCTGCCGACCCCGAGGAGGAAAACAGATGGCAGACCGCGATACGTTGGGCACCGGCGAACCGAACCGCAAGACGCCGGACCCGATGGCCGACCGTGGGGCGAACACGGGAATGGGGAACGACCGTTCGCAAAATCGGGGTTCCTCCAATGACATCAACCGCATGGCCGGCGAGGCCGCCCGCGAGGCCTCTGACGCCGGCCGCGACACCCTGGGCGCCGCCCAGGGCCGCATCCGCTCCCTTCTGGAGACGCAGACCGACCGCGCCGCCGACCAGCTCGGCAGCGTCGCCAACGCGCTGCACAAGGCCGCGGAGCAGCTGAACGACGAGAACAACGGCACCGCCGCCCATTACGCCGGCCAGGCCGCCGACCGCGTGGAGCGGGTGGCCGACATGCTGCGCAACTCCACCGTGGACGACATGGTCGGTCAGGTGGAGCGCTTCGCGCGGCGTCAGCCGGAGGTCTTCGTCGGCGCCGCCTTCGCCGTCGGCTTCCTGTTCGCCCGCTTCGTCAAAAGCTCCGGAGAGCGGCGATTTCGCGGCGCGTCCTCGTCGCACCTGACCGGCGGCTACGCCCGGCACGACCGCGGCCACCGCGGCCATGACCCGGAGCATCATGACTACCGCGATTTCGGTCTCCGCGGCGCCGATCGCGCCGGACAGGAAGCCCTGCGCACCGACCATGACCTCGCCGGTCATCGCCGCACCGGGTTTGGCGGCCCGGCCTCGATGGAGGGAACCGGCGCGGGGCAGCCGCGGTCCGGCCTGTCCTCCGGCTTCGCCTCCTCCGGCATGACATCGGCGACGGCCATAAACTCGGCCGGCGGCGGGGTCGGCCGCAACCAGGAGAGCCCGCGTCCGCTGAACACCGCCACCGCGGCGACCACCGCCGCCCGCACCCGTGACGCCGCCGAGATGGTCGCCGGGTCCACCCCCGGAACCGCCCAGGGCAGCACCTCCGACTCCAAGCCGGTGGCCGGCACGCCGATCCAGGGGATCAAACCATGAGCGCTGCGGAGGACCGTTCCTACGATCCGCGGCAAGACCGACCGATCTCCGGCCTGTTCGCCGATCTGGCGCGCGAGACCACCAACCTTGCCCGCACCGAGATCGAACTGGCCAAGGCAGAACTGACCGAGAAGGCCGGTCAGGCGGCGGGGGGTGCGGCCTATGTGGTCGCCGGCGGACTGATCGCCTTTGCCGGCGTCCTGGTGCTGCTGGCCGCGGCGGTGCTGGCCCTGTCGAAGGTGGTCGAGCCCTGGCTCGCCGCCGTCATTGTCGGGGCCGTCGTGCTCGTCATCGGCGGCGTGCTGGCGATGATCGGCAAGAAGCGGCTCAGCCCGGAGAATCTCCAGCCGCAGCGCACCATAGAGACCCTGCGCGACGACAAGCGCTGGGCCCGGTCCCAGCTTGCGCGATGAGCGGCGGCCGAGGAGCGACGGATCAATGAACGGCGGTGAGAAGGGGCGCGAAACGCCCCGCGACTACGACGCGATGCAACGGGAGATCCGCGAACGCCAGGCCCGGATCGGCGACACGATCCAGGTGCTGAAGCGCAAGACCGCGCGGCTCGCTCCCCGTCACCTGATGGAGCAGACCATGAACCGGATGCACACCACCCCCGGCGGCTACGGCGAGCGCGCCCAGGACCGCTATTACGAACCGATCCGCAACCAGACCCACCAGCGGTCCCATTCGGTCGGCGACACCATGCGCAGCAACCCGATCCCGCTCGCCATGATCGGCATCGGCCTGGGCTGGCTGGCCCTCACCGCCTCGGGCTACGACCGGCGCATCGCGCGCAGCGGCGCGATGCACAACGTCCGCGACCGCGCCGGCAGCGCCGCGCAATACGCCCGCGACACCTTCTACAGCGCCGGCAGCAGCGTGCGCGACGCCGCCAGCCACGCCTACGAGCGGGCCAGCGACGCGGCGAGCCACGTCTATGAGCGGGCGAGCGACGCCGTGGACGACGCCGGCGACCGCGTGCGCGGACTTGCCGATCAGGCTCGCGACCGGGCGCACGATCTCACCGACCACGCCCGCGACCGGGCGCAGGGCATGCGCCGCGACATGAGCAGCCGCGTGGACAGCCACATCGGCAACCGTGGCGGCAACTACGGCGGCGCCAGCCACCTCCGGGCCTCGGACCGGTTGCACAGCGCCACCGGGCGGTTCTGGGAGATGGTCGACGACCACCCGATGGTCGCCGGCGTGATGGGCGTCGCCCTCGGCGCGGCGCTCGGCGCCAGCATCCCGGCCTCCCGCTATGAGGACCGCTGGGTCGGCGATTACGCCGACGAGGCGACCAGCCGCGCCAAGGAGATGGCTCTCGACGCCATGGATCGTGGCACCCGCGCCGCCCGTGCGGCGGTCGAGGCCGCCAAGGAGGAGGTCGGCGACGCGGTGAGCGCGGCCAGCGACGCGGCGCGGGAAGAGGTGCGCAAGCCGGGCTGATCCGGCCTTGCTAACGGGCTCCTTTCGGGTTCCACGCTGACTGCACCGGCCCCGCGGCCACAACCGCGGGGCCGGTTTTTCGTTGTCCGACCGCGGCGCAGGGTTTCCCGCGGGTGGAGACCGCCCGCGACAGTTCGCCGCAGCGTGCACCGGGTGCAGGCCTGCCATCCTTATACCTGAGTGTTTTTCCCGGTTATCCCGCTCCGGTTCCGCTTGACAAAGGTCCTATGATGGCCACTTAATCTGGACCAATTTAGTCCTGTATCGGGGTGGTCATGATCCGGCTGAGCAAGCTGACCGACTACGCCATCGTCGTGATGAGCGAAATGGCGCGCCATGTGGGCACGGTTCACACCGTTTCCCATCTGGCGGAGCGCACGGGCGTGCCCTCCCCCACGGTCGCCAAGCTCATGAAGACGCTGACCCCGGCGGGCCTCACGACCTCGCACCGCGGCGCTGCCGGTGGTTATGCGCTCAGCCGCACCGCCGACGCAATCTCTATCGCCGAGATCATCACGGCCCTCGACGGCCCGATCGCCCTGACCGCCTGCGTGGAGGGCGGCGACAGCCAGTGCGGCGTGCAGCGCCTGTGCCCGATGCGCGGCGGCTGGGAAAAGGTCAACAGCGCCATCCGCGGCGCGCTCGAACAGGTGACGCTGGCCGACATGATGGGGCCGCCCGCCTGGGCGGAGGGCCCACCCGGCCCACTCGACAGCATTGGAGCCGGCCCAGGTCCGGCACGGCGCGCCGCCGTCTGACGTTTCGGCGCCTTCATCGGAAACGCTTTCAGGGAACGAGAGACAAGCATGGCCGCCACGACCGAAACCGTCGAACAGGTCCGCGCCGTCACGGAGCAGAAGTACAAGTACGGCTTCACGACGGACATCGAATCGGATGTCGCGCCCAAGGGCCTGAACGAGGACATCGTCCGCTTCATCTCCGCCAAGAAAGAGGAGCCGGAATGGCTTCTCGAATGGCGCCTGAAGGCGTTCCGCGTCTGGCAGGAGATGGAGGAGCCGCGCCATTGGGCGAAGCTGTCCTTCCCGCCGATCGACTATCAGGACGCGCACTATTACGCCGCGCCCAAGATGAAGGACCGCCCGAAGTCGCTGGACGAGGTCGATCCCGAACTGCTGAAGACCTATGAGAAGCTGGGCATCCCGCTGCGCGAGCAGGAGATCCTGGCCGGCGTCGAGGGGGCCGAGGGCAAGAGCCCGGCCATCGCCGTGGACGCCGTGTTCGACAGCGTGTCGGTAGCGACCACTTTCAAGGCCAAGCTGGAGGAGATGGGCATCATCTTCTGCGCGATCTCCGAGGCCGTGCACAAGTGTCCGGAGCTGGTCCAGAAGTATCTCGGCTCCGTCGTGCCCTACACCGACAATTTCTACGCGACGCTGAACTGCGCGGTCTTCACCGACGGAAGCTTCGTCTACATCCCGAAGGGCGTGCGCTGCCCGATGGAGCTGTCCACCTACTTCCGCATCAATCAGGCCAACACCGGCCAGTTCGAGCGGACGCTGATCATCGCCGACGAGGGCAGCTACGTCAGCTATCTGGAAGGCTGCACGGCGCCCCAGCGCGACGAGAACCAGCTTCACGCCGCGGTGGTCGAGCTGGTGGCCCTGGACGACGCGCAGATCAAATACTCGACGGTCCAGAACTGGTATCCCGGCAACGCGGAGGGCGTCGGCGGCATCTACAACTTCGTGACGAAGCGCGGCGCCTGCCGCGGCCGCAACTCCAAGATTTCCTGGACGCAGGTGGAGACCGGCTCCGCCATCACCTGGAAGTACCCGAGCTGCATCCTGCAGGGCGACAATTCGGTGGGCGAGTTCTACTCGGTCGCCATCACCAACAACTTCCAGCAGGCCGACACCGGCACCAAGATGATCCACATCGGCAAGAACACCCGCTCGACCATCGTGTCGAAGGGCATCTCCGCCGGGCGGGCGCAGCAGACCTACCGCGGGCTGGTCAAGATCCTGCCGAAGGCGGAGGGCGCGCGCAACCACACCCAGTGCGACAGCCTGCTGATCGGTGACCAGTGCGGCGCCCACACGGTGCCCTACATCGAGAACCGCAACCGCACCGCCCGCGTCGAGCACGAGGCGACGACCGCCAAGATCAGCGAGGACCAGCTGTTCTATTGCCGCCAGCGCGGCCTGTCGGAAGAGGACGCCGTGTCGCTGATCGTCAACGGCTTCTGCAAGGAAGTGCTGAAGGAGCTGCCCATGGAATTCGCCGTGGAAGCCCAGAAGCTCGTCGGCATCAGCCTCGAAGGCAGCGTCGGCTGACCGCCCACCGTATCGCGAAGGAAGAAGAAACGATGATCGAGATCAAGAACCTGCACGCCACGGTGGACGGCAAGGAAATCCTCAAGGGCATCGACCTGACGATCAACCCCGGTGAGGTGCACGCCATCATGGGGCCGAACGGCTCGGGCAAGAGCACGCTCAGCTACGTGCTGGCCGGCCGTGACGGCTATGAGATCACCGAGGGCTCGGTGAGCTTCTTCGGCAAGGACCTGCTGGAGATGGAGCCGGAGGAACGCGCCGCCGCCGGCCTGTTCCTGGCCTTCCAGTACCCGGTCGAGATCCCCGGCGTCGCCAACACCACCTTCCTGAAGTCCGCCCTGAACGCCATCCGCAAGCAGCGCGGCGAGCCGGAGCTGGACGCCATGCAGTTCCTGAAGCTGGTGCGCGAGAAGACCAAGGCGCTGAGCATGACCGACGAGATGCTGAAGCGCGCGGTCAACGTCGGCTTCTCGGGTGGCGAGAAGAAGCGGAACGAGACGCTCCAGATGGCCGTCCTCCAGCCGAAATTCGCCATCCTCGACGAGACGGACAGCGGCCTGGACATCGACGCGCTGAAGATCGTGGCCGAGGGCGTGAACGCGCTCCGCTCGCCGGAGCGGTCGATGCTGGTCATCACCCACTACCAGCGCCTGCTCGACTACATCGTGCCGGACCATGTCCATGTGCTGGCCTTCGGCAAGATCCAGCGCTCCGGCGGCAAGGAGCTGGCGCTGGAGCTGGAGAAGAACGGCTACGCCGAGTTCGGCGTGAACGAGGCGGCCTGACCATGGCGACGACGACCCTCACCAAGGCGCCGCGGGGCTATGACCCGGCGGCAGCCACGCCCTTCCTGGAGCAGCTCGACCGCGTGAAGGGCGGACTGCCCGGCGCCGGCCTGTCCTGGCTGGACGGGCTGCGCGACCAGGGCCGCGCCCGCTTTGCGGAACTGGGCCTGCCGACCGTCAAGAACGAGTCCTGGCGCTACACGAACCTGCGCGCGCTCGACAAGCTGGCCTTCCAGCCCGCCTCTGTGGCGGACGCCCGCTTCGACGTGCTGCCGACCGTGCGCGCGGACGGCGCGACCGGCCCGCGGTTGGTCTTCGTGGACGGGCGCTTCCGGGCGGAGCTGTCCTCCACCGCCGGTCTGCCGGCGGGGGTGGAGCTGCTGAACCTCGCCGACGCCCTGGCGCGCAAGCCCGATCTGCTGGCCGAGCATCTGGGCCGCATCGCCGCTCCGGACGATCAGCCGCTGGTGGCGTTGAACACCGCCTTCCTGGCGGACGGCCCGGTCCTGCATGTGCCGCGCGGCGTCACGGTGGAGGAGACCATCGAGCTGGTCTTCGTCTCCGTCGGCTCCGAGGCGCAGCCCACCGCCTTCCACCCGCGCGGCCTGATCGTCGCCGAGGCGGACTCGCGCGCCGTGATCGTCGAGCATCACGTCGGCCTGGGCTCCTGCACCACCCTGTCGAACGGCGTGACCGAGGTCTTCGTCGGCGCGGGCGCGTCGGTCCACCACTACAAGGTCCAGCGCGAGCACACGGAGTCCTTCCACCTGTCGCACACCGCGGCGAAGGTGGCCGGCAAAGGCATCTACGACAACTTCATCCTGACCATCGGCGCCAAGCTGTCGCGCAACGAGGTGACCAGCGTCCTCGACGGCGAGGAAGGCGACACGCATGTCAGCGGCGCCTACATGGTCCGCGGCGGCCAGCACGTCGACACCACGACCTTCATCGACCACGCCAAGCCCTGCTGCACCAGCCGCGAGGTCTACAAGGGCGTGATCGACGATCAGGCCCGCGCCGTCTTCCAGGGCAAGATCATCGTGCGCCCCAACGCGCAGAAGACCGACGGCTACCAGCAGAACCGCGCGCTCCTGCTCTCCGACACCGCGGAGATCGACGCGAAGCCGGAGCTGGAGATCTACGCCGACGACGTGAAGTGCAGCCACGGCGCCACGGTGGGCGAACTGGACGACGACCAGCTCTTCTACCTGCGCGCCCGCGGCATCGACAAGGCGGCCGCCCGCGGCCTGCTGATCGGCGCCTTCCTGTCCGAAGCGCTGGAGGAGATCGCCGAGGAAAGCGTCCGCGACGCCTTCCAGAGCTACGTTGCCGACTGGCAGAACGCGCGCTGAGGAGGGACCCGGATATGGACACCCAGATCACCCTCCCCACCTTCGATGTCGAGCGCGTCCGCGCCGACTTCCCCATCCTGTCGCGCACCGTGCACGAGCGGAAGGGCAAGCCCGGCAAGCCGCTCGTCTATCTGGACAGCGCCGCCTCCGCGCAGAAGCCGCGGCAGGTCATCGACGCCATGACCCGCTTCCTGGAGGAGGATTATTCCAACATCCACCGGGGCGTCCATTTCCTGTCGCAGACCGCGACCGACCAGTTCGAGGAGGCCCGCCGCAAGGTCGCCCGCTTCCTCAACGCCCCGTCGGAGCGCAACATCGTCTTCACCCGCAGCGCGACCGAGGCCGTCAACCTCGTCGCCCACAGCTATGGCCGGACCTTCCTGTCGGAAGGCGACGAGATCATCGTCTCGGTCATGGAGCACCACGCCAACATCGTGCCGTGGCAACTCCTCCAGATGGACAAGGGCATCCGCATCCGCGTCGTCCCGGTGGACGAGCACGGCGTGCTGGACCTGAACGCCTACGAGGACCTGCTGTCCGACCGCACGAAGCTGGTGGCGATGACCCACTGCTCCAACGTGCTGGGCACGGTGACGCCGGCCAAGCTCATCGCCCGCATGGCGCACGAGCGCGGCGTGCCGGTGCTGTTCGACGGCAGCCAGGCCGCGGTGCACGGCGTGGTGGACGTCCAGGACATCGACGCCGACTTCTACATCATGACCGGCCACAAGCTGTACGGCCCGACCGGGACCGGCGTGCTGTACGGCAAGTACGATCTGCTGAAGAAGATGCCCCCCTATCAGGGCGGCGGCGACATGATCGAGAGCGTCAGCTTCGAAGGCACCACCTTCAAGGCCCCGCCGGCCCGCTTCGAGGCCGGTACCCCGGCGATCACCGAGGTGATCGGGCTGGGCGTGGCGCTGGATTACATGGAGTCCCTGGGTCGCGAGGCCATCGCGGCGCACGAGCATGACCTGCTCCAATACGCCACGCAGCAGCTTTCCCAGATCGACGGCCTGCGCGTCTACGGCACCGCGCCGGGCAAGGGTCCGATCATTTCCTTCACGCTGGAGGGCGTGCACCCGCACGACCTCGGCACCATCGTGGACCAGTACGGCGTGGCCGTCCGCGTCGGCCGCCACTGCGCGGAACCGCTGATGGAGCGTTTCGGGGTCGGCGCCACGGCGCGGGCCAGCTTCGCCCTTTACAACACGCGGGCGGAAGCCGACGCTCTGGTCGAATCGGTGATCGCGGTGAAGGAGTTCTTCGGAGCATGATGGACGAACTGCGCGAGCTGTACCAGGAAGTGATCCTGGACCACGGCAAGAACCCCCGGAACTTCCGGCATCCCGACGATGCCAACCGGGAGGCCAAGGGCGAGAACCCCATGTGCGGCGATCGCTTCATGGTCTATCTGAAGCTGAAGGACGGGGTGGTGGAGGATGTGGCCTTCCAGGGCCGCGGCTGCGCCATCTCCACCGCCAGCGCGTCCATGATGACCGAGGTGGTTAAGGGCAAGACCGAGGCGGAAGCCAAGGCCCTGTTCGAGACCTTCCACGACCTCTGCACCAAGGACGACCATGACCACGGCGACCACGGCCCGGTGGACGAGGACGCCATGGAACGGCTGATGGTGCTGTCCGGCGTCCGTCAGTTCCCGGTGCGCGTGAAATGCGCCACCCTCGCCTGGCACGCGATGAACGCGGCCATCGAAGGCGAGGACAAGGCGAGCAGCGAGTAAGTTGCAGGAAACGGTGAAACGCGATGCCCGATGACGCGATCTCCCCCACTGACGCCATCTCCAAGGACGCCGACGCCGCGGAGGCCAGGCCGATGAACCAGACCGAAGCGGACATGGCCGCGGCCAAGGCCGCCTACGACCCGCGCGCCGCGCTGAGCGAGGCGGTGATCTCGGCGCTGAAGAGCTGCTACGACCCGGAAATCCCCGTGGACATCTGGGAGCTGGGGCTGATCTACCGCGTCGACATCGGCCCGAACAACGAGGTCGAAATCGACATGACCCTGACCAGCCCCATGTGCCCGGTGGCCGGCGAACTGCCGATGCAGGTGCAGCAGGCGGTTGAGTCCGTCGAGGACGTCACCACATGCAAGGTGGAACTGGTTTGGGAACCGCCCTGGCGCCAGGACATGATGTCCGAGGTCGCGCGGGTCCAACTGGACATGTTTTAAGGAGGCGAAGATCCCCATGGCCACGGCTTCTACGGCTTCTCTCCCCAAGGCCCTTTCCATCACCGACGCCGCCGCGGAGCGCGTGCGGCTTCTGATGTCAAAGGCGACCGACGACTACATCGGCCTGCGCATCGGCGTGAAGGCCAAGGGTTGTTCCGGCCTCAGCTACGACGTGCAGTACGCCAAGGAAAAGATGAAGTTCGACGAGGTGGTGGAGGACAAGGGCGTCACCGTCCTGATCGATCCCGCCGCCGTGATGTTCCTGATCGGCAGCGAGATGGACTACGTCGACGACAAGTTCCAGACCGGCTTCGTCTTCAAGAACCCGAACGAGAAGGGCCGCTGCGGCTGCGGCGAGAGCTTCCACGTTTGAGGTCGACGCGGCGTACCGAGCCACGAAAGCCCCCTTCCTGACGGATGGGGGCTTTTTTCATGGATCGTCTGAGAGTGACGGTGGCCCTGTCCAACGGCACTCCGCGTCCCCACTCTCCATGTTAGAGTCCGTCCCCGCGACGCCGACACGGCCAAAACAAGGTTAGAGAAAAGCCCCATGGACAAAGGCACGCCCAAGGCCATCCGCCTGCAGGACTACCGCCCGCCCGCGCATCTGATCGACACGGTCGATCTGTTCTTCGACCTCGGCGAGGACGTGACCACGGTCCGCGCGCAGCTCGGGCTGCGGCGCAACCCGGCGCGCGACGATGCGGCGACCCAGCCCCTGACGCTGGACGGGCAGCGGCTGGAGCTGGTGTCCGTGGCGCTGAACGGGCGGCCGCTGGGCGACGCCGACTACACCGTCACGCCGGACCATCTGACCGTCCACAGCGTGCCGGAGACCTTCACGCTGGAAACCGTCGTCCGCATCAAGCCGCAGGAGAACACGGCGCTGGAGGGGCTCTACAAGTCCTCCGGCAACTTCTGCACCCAGTGCGAGGCGGAGGGCTTCCGCAAGATCACCTACTTCGCCGACCGCCCCGACGTGATGGCCCGCTACACCACCACGATCACCGCGGACAAGGCGCGCTATCCGGTGCTGCTGTCCAACGGCAATCTCATGGAATCCGGCGACTTGCCCGACGGACTCCACCGCGCGGTGTGGGAGGACCCCTTCCCCAAGCCCTGCTACCTGTTCGCCCTGGTCGCCGGCACGCTGGTGCATCAGGAGGACCGCTTCCGCACCGCGTCCGGCCGCGACGTCACCCTGCGCATCTATGTCGAGCCGGGGAACGAGGACAAGGTCGACCACGCCATGCGTTCGCTCATCAAGTCGATGCGCTGGGACGAGGAGGTGTTTGGTCTGGAATACGACCTGGACATCTTCAACATCGTCGCGGTCGGCGACTTCAACATGGGGGCGATGGAGAACAAGTCCCTCAACGTCTTCAACACGAAGTACATCCTGGCGAAGCCGGAGACCGCTACGGACCAGGACTTCCTCGGCATCGAGGCGGTGGTGGCGCACGAGTATTTCCACAACTGGACCGGCAACCGCGTCACCTGCCGCGACTGGTTCCAGCTCTCGTTGAAGGAAGGGCTGACCGTCTTCCGCGACCAGGAATTCTCCAGCGACATGAACTCGCGGGCGGTCAAGCGCATCGCCGACGTGCAGCGCCTGCGCACCGTGCAGTTCCCCGAGGATTCCGGCGCCATGGCGCATCCCGTCCGCCCGGACAGCTATGTGGAGATCAACAACTTCTACACCCCCACCGTCTACGACAAGGGGTCGGAAGTCATCCGCATGTACCACACGCTGCTGGGGCCGCAGGGCTTCCGCAAGGGCATGGACCTGTATTTCCAGCGCCACGACGGGCAGGCGGTGACCTGCGACGACTTCGCCGCGGCGATGTCCGACGCGACCGGCGTGGACCTGACCCAGTTCAAGCGCTGGTACCGGCAGGCCGGCACGCCCGAGCTGGACGTGAGCGGCGCCTATGACGAGGCGGCCAAAACCTACCGGCTGACCGTCAAGCAGACCGTGCCGCCCACCCCCGGCCAGCCGGTGAAGGAGCCGATGCACATCCCGCTGGTCATGGGCCTGCTCGGTCCGGACGGGGCGGACCTGCCGCTGCGCCTGACCGGCGAGGCGGAAGCCGCCGGGACCAGCCGCACGCTGCACATCACCGAGGCCGAACAGGCCTTCACCTTCACCGACATTCCGGGCCGCCCGGTGCCGTCGCTGCTGCGCGGCTTCTCCGCCCCGGTGAAGCTGCGGGCCGACCTGACGGACGGCGACCTGACCTTCCTGATGGCCAACGACAGCGACGCCTTCAACCGCTGGGAGGCCGGGCAAACGCTGGCGACCCGGCTGCTGCTCTCCCTCGTCGCCGATCGGCAGGCCGGGCGGGAACTGGCGCTGCCCCAGAGCTTCATCGACGCGGTGGGCGCCGTCCTGAAGGACGCCGACCAGGACCCGGCCTTCGCCGCGCAAGCCCTGGTGCTGCCGACCGAAAGCTACCTCGGCACCCAGATGGAGGTGATCGACCCCGACGCCATTCACGCCGTGCGCGAGTTCGCCCGCCGCCGGCTGGCCGAAGCGCTGCGGCCAGGCTGGCTCGACACGCACCGCCGCAACGCGGGCAACGAGCCCTTCTCGGTGGACGCCGCCGCCATCGGGCGTCGCGCACTGAAGAATCTCTGCCTCGCCTACCTCATGGCGCTGGAGGACGAGGAGGCGCTCGGCCTCTGCCTCGGCCAGTATCGTGGCGCCCAGGCGATGACCGACGTGATGGCGGCGCTGCAGTTCCTCAGCAATTCCAACGCGCCGGAGCGGGACGAGGCCATCGCCAGCTTCTACGAGCGCTGGAAGGGCGAGGCGCTGGTCGTGGACAAGTGGTTCGGCGTGCAGGCGACCTCGCACCGGCCCGACGCGCTGGAGCGGGTAACCGAGCTGCTCGCCCACCCCGCCTTCGAGATCCGCAACCCGAACAAGGTCTACGCCCTGATCGGCGGCTTCGCGGGCGGCAACCCGGTGCGCTTCCACGACACCAGCGGGGCGGGCTATCGCTTCCTGGCCGATCAGGTCCTGCGGCTCGACCCGATGAACCCGCAGGTGGCCGCCCGCATGGTCGGCCCCTTCTCGCGCCTGCGCCGCTACGACGCGCCGCGCCGTGCCCTGATGAAGGCCGAGTTGGAACGCATCGTCGCCACGCCGGGCCTGTCGCCGGACGTCTTCGAAGTGGCGAGCAAGAGCCTGGAGGCGGCGGGCTGACCGGAAAAATCCGGTGCAAAAGGAAAGGGCCGGAGGGTTTCCCCTCCGGCCCGTCCATACCCCCGCGCCGAAACGCGGGCGTCTTTACTTCTGCTCGCTCAGGAAGGCGACCAGATCGTCCACCTTGCCGGCGTCCTTGATCCCGGCGAAGGCCATCGTGCCACCCGGGACGACTTCCTTCGGGGCGGTGATGTAGGACTTCAGGTTGTCGGGGGTCCAGACCAGACCGCCGGCGGCCTTCTCCTGCATCGGCTTGGAATACTTGAAGCCGTCGATCGAGGCGGCCGGGCGGCCGACGACGCCGAACAGCGACGGGCCGACCTTGTTCTTGCCCTGCTCGGCGGTGTGGCAGGCCATGCACTGCTTGAAGACGTCCTTACCGGCGGCGGCGTCAGCGGCCTGCGCGGCGCCCGCGCCCATGGCAATGCCGGCGATCAAGGCGGCGCCCAGGATATGCTTGTTCATTGGTCAGATTCCCCCTTCCGGATGAGGCCGGCATTCGGATGCCGGCAGGTTCGGGCGCAGCATACACATTCTGTGGTTAAGGCCAAACCCCCAACGTGTCGCGCCCAAAGCACAAACACCAAATACGGGTTATTTCATCCAGGCGAGAAGAAGCACAAGAACAGCCACGACTCCAAGCGCCGCCCAGGGAACATAGAAGCCACCCCGCCCCCGGGCGGCGGGCAGCGGAATGGGAATTTCCGGGGCCGGCGCCGCCACGGCGGGCGTCACCGGTTGCGGAGCGGCGGCGCTCCGGGCCGCCGGCGCAACGGCTTCGGAGACCGGTGCGGAGACCGCTGCAGCGACGCTCTCGGACGCCGGCCCGACAACCGGTTCCGGCGGCGGCCCGCCGACCACCGCCGTGAAGCGGTTGAAAAAGTCGTCCGCCATCTTGCGCGCCGTGGCGTCGACCAGACGGGACCCGATCTGCGCCAGCTTGCCGCCAACCGTGGCGTTGGCCGTGTAGGACAGGACCGTCGCCGCCTCGCCGTCCGGTTGCAGCGAGACCTTGGCGCCGCCTTTGCCGAAACCGGCGGCCCCGCCGGACCCTTCGCCCGTGATGGTGTAGCCGTTGGGCGGGTCGAGGTCGGAGAGCGTCACCTTGCCGGAGAACTTGGCGCTGACCGGCCCGACCTTGGCAACCACCTTGGCGGTGAATTCCGTGTCGGAGGTCTTCTGCACCTCCTCGCAGCCGGGAATGCACTGGCGCAGGATCTCCGGGTCGTTCAGCGCCGCCCACACCTTGTCCCGCGGGGCCGTGATGCGCTGGCTGCCGCTCATGTCCATGACCTTGTCCTCCCCTGCCTTTTTTTCACAGCCAAGCCATAGCCGGACGATACGGCAAGGCCGCAACCGGCAACAGTCCCCCTTTCAGCACAGTCCCCCTTTCACCTGGGACGGAACCGGCTCAGCGCGGGGCGGGCGGCACGCAGTTCTGGACGATCGGCGTGCAGGCGGACAGCGAGGCGTTGCCCGGGTAGGACACCTGCTCCACGGTTCCGCCCGGTCCGAGGACGAACGTGGCCTCGCACATGCCGGGGGAGGAGGAGCTGAACGGGAACCCGAATCCCAGCCCGACACCGACGCCGCTGGACCCACCCCCGCCGAAGCCGCCGACGCCGATGCTGCTGCCGCCGAGCGGGCTGACGGCCACGCCGGGGTCTGAGACGTAAGTGTAGTATTCCCGACCGCCGGCCTGGGCCTGCCGCGCCGGAACACCGGCGCAGGCGAGGAGCCTTTCCTTCGGCATGCCGACCAGTTCGGTCTGGGCGCGCCGGGCGATCTGCGGGTCCGGCCCCGTGGCGCAGGACGCCAGAATTGCCCCGGCCATCCCAAGAAGTGCCGCCGTCCCGACCTGCCGAAGCGTCATGACCCTCATCCTCCCACGCAGCATCGCACGACTGGCACAACCCTGCCCACCGCTTGCGGTTCCCGGAGAAAGCCGGCTACCTAAACCGGAGCGTGCTCCCCGCCGATCCCGTTCGGGGTCGCCCCTCCCCAGGGGACGAGAGGCCGGTTTCGGATGTGAGCACGCTTTGACGGTTGATGGAGCGGAGGATCGTGGTATGACTGACAATGGTATGGTTTCGACTAGCGACGGTTCTGCGATGACCACGGTCTACCTAGCGCTTGGCAGCAATCTGGGCGACCGCGCCGCCAATCTGGCGGCCGCGCAGCAGCGGCTCGCTCCGCAGGTCCGCATCACTCTGGCCTCGCCCGTCTATGAAACCGCCCCGATGTATGTGACCGACCAGCCGGCCTTCCTGAACATGGTGCTGTGCGCCCAGACCGCGCTCGGCCCATGGGAACTCCTGAGCCACGTCAAAGGTGTCGAGGCGGAGATGGGCCGCGACCTGAAGGGTGGACCGCGCTTCGGGCCGCGCCCCATCGACATCGACATCCTGTTTTATGGCGAGCTGGTGATGTACGCGCCGGAACTGGAGATCCCCCATCCCCGCCTCGCGGAGCGCGCCTTCGTCCTGGCCCCGCTGGGCGACATCGCGGGCGACCTCCAGCACCCGGCGATCGCGCGCAGCGTCGACGATCTTCTGGCCGCCGTTCCGGGCCGCGACACGGTGGTCCGCATCGGCGCGGAGCGTCCGGTGACGGTCTGACCCCGGCGATGGTCGAAGCGGACCGATCCTTGTAGGCGGACTGAGTAGGCGGACTGACCTTGCCGAATGGGCGGGCGCCTGCGCTATAGTGGGCGCGGCGCAGCGACGAGGCGGCCGCCCCCGGCGGGGCATGGACCAGGGCCGCCACCCGCCAGGAGATGTTTTTTGGCCAACGACCCTGTTACCCGACCTTCCGGCGCCGATGCCTCCGTCGCGGCGGCGACCTACACCATTCTGCTGCGCGACTTCACCGCCACCGTGTCGCTCGCCGGGCGCCCCGACCGCTCCACCGTCCGAATCAGCCTCGAGTTGAAGGTCAGCCACCCCGGCGTGAGCTTCCCCGACGACATCACCGCCGTCATGTCCTACGAAGACATCGTCGAAGATCTCCGCCGGTTGTGCGCGCAGGAGTCGGTGCCGGGTCCCGACTATCTGGCCAACTGCACCGCCGATCTCTGCCTGGCCCACCCGAAGGTCCGCCGTGCGCGCGTCGATGTGGAGCTTTCCTCCCCGCGTCCCGACACCGCCGGAGCCGGAGTTACGATCATCCGGAACCGCGACGCGGACAGCTGAGCCGGTCCGAATCCCTCCATCGGGGTAACCACATTACCCGCATAGGCATCGGTGCGATGTTCAGGCATGAACACTCAGCGCCTTTCTACCCTTGCGCCGACTCTATTCGTTTATTTCGCGGCGCATCATTGTTGCGAAATACCGTATCTTGCGTAGAATGGAAACGACGCCGCCTCTCGGCCGGCCGGAATGAACAGGGAGGGTAACATGGACCAATTGACGGCTCCGACCCTGTCGGAAATCCTGGACGAGCCCATCATCGTCGCCCTGATGAATCGGGACGGCATGACCGCGGAAACCCTACGGCAACTTCTTGAACAGGTCGGGCGCAATTTGCGCGACCGCGAGGACCGGCTGGCCGCCTGATGCCGGCCTCCCTGATGCTGGCCGCCTGATCGGGTGACGTCGCGCGGCGGGTCCGGAACAAGCCGACCGCCGCGGAAGTCGTCCGGCGTTCAGCGGGCCGGCGTTCAGCGGGCCGGCGTTCAGCGGACAGATACGACGCGGAAGGGGCGCTGCTCTCCGTCATGTTCGGTGACGGAGATGTATTCGCCCTCGACCAGTGTATGGCGGTCGAAACGGAAGATCGGTTCGTCGTCGTCCGTGTCGTCGGCGTCGTAGTCGAAAAGCCATGCCTTGCCCCGGTGCACCAAGTGGCCGGTCTGCTCGCCCTCGCCGCGCCAGAAGCGGCGGACCGTGCAGGCGGACGTCTGGTTGCGCCATTCCTCCAGATCGAGGTGACCGTCCGCGGTCAGCGGAGCGGTGAATTCATAGCCATGCTCCGCGCTGCCTTCCGGATGGTCGGCGGTACGGGCCAGTTCGAGGCGGATCGTCTTCAAGGGCACGGGCGTCGTCCTTTGTGCTGGCGGCGGAACAAGACTGCGCGTCGCGGTGGCTCGACGGTTGGGGGAGCGCGCCTTGCGCACTCCCCGCCGTCCCCCCCGACGCCAACCCGCCAATGCCAACCGAACGGAGGGCCGGTTGTTCCGCACCTCCCCGCTCCCCACCGCACCGTCGCGGTGCGGATGGGGCGTTTCCTTCCTCGCTTCCGACCCGTGGGGCCTGTGCGCCGCAGGCTCGTCTACAGGGCCGGGTGCTGGTGCACGAAGCCGTCCAGGACCACCGTCAGCTGGCGGGCATGGACGACCTGCCCGTGGCTGCGGGCGCGGTCGATGTCCTCGCGGATGATGCGGGCGATCCGACGGATGCCTTCGGCGTCGTGGGCGAGGCAGCAGCCCAGTTCCACCGCCAGGATTTCCGGCAGATGCTCATGCTCCGCGATGGCGTCGATTTCCGCTTCGGTCAGATCGCTGAGCGCGATGCAATCGTCGATCGTCAACATGGCGCGTTCCTTCCCGATTGCCGGGCCTTGCCCGGACCGGAGTCCGGGTGGCCTTTTTGGTTGAAAACCATCGGCGTGGAGGGCGCCGGACAGTGCGGCGCCGCGCGTCGGATCGGAGAAGCCCGGCCTTTTGAAAGAGCGGCCCTGTGGTCAGTGGGCCATCAGCACGGGCAGGCCGGCGTGATTCAGCACATAGCGGGTCACGCCACCCAGGATCATTTCCCGCATCCGGCTGTGTCCGTAGCCCCCCATCACGAGGAGGTCGGACCCAAGTTCCGCGGCCTTGTTGATGATGGCTTGGCCGACGGGTTCCGATCCCGGCTTCAATATGGTTACCTGAACGTTAATGCCGTGCCAAGCCAGATGTTGGGCAATGCGACGACCTGCCGCAGCCTGGGTGTTGGAGGTTTCGGCGGTCAGGACATGAACGGTGTCGGCGCCGGTCAGGAAGGGCATCGCCCCGGCCAGGGCGCGCACCGATTCGGGGCTGCCGTTCCAGGCGAGCGCGACCGTGCGCCCGATCTCGTCCGGCAGCGTGGCGGGTGCCAGCAGCAGCGGACGGGCCGCCCCCAAGAGGGCGCTTTCCACCGTGGCGTAGGCCTGGGTGTTGCTGTCCAAGGTGGTGTGGGCGAAGACCAGCAGATCGGCCAGCCGCCCTTCGCGCGGCACCACCTCCTCGACACGGCCGGTTTCCTCGCGCCATTGGGCGGTCGGCGCCTCGACTCCGGTGGGCATGTCGCGCAGTTCGATGTCCGCGGCGCGAATCACATCGTCGAAGGTGCGGCGGGCGGTGTGGAGGTGGGTCTTCGACTCCCCTTCGGCGGCGCGCATGATCTCCTCGACCATCGCGCCGGACATGCCCTCGCCCAGCATGGGCACGGCGTCGCGCGGGTCCAGCGACACGAACAGGGCGTCGATATGGGCGTCGAATTCGCGCGCGATCTTCAGCGCGGCGTTCAAAGCCACCGTGTCGCCGTCGAGTCCGGCCAGCGGCACAAGGATCGTCTTGAGTGACATGATCTCCCCCCGGGCCGTTTCCGCCGGCCCATCTTCTGGACGGTGCCTGTCGGAACGGCGGCTGGATGCACCGTTTCCAGCGCCGCGCCGCCTGTAGTCTAGACCATGGGGAACCGGCGGCGCCCGTTCCACCTGGAATTACACCAGTCGCTCCAGCACGGCCGCAAGCGTTTCCCCCGCATCCCTGCCAGCATTCGTACGCAGCCACGCGAGCGGGCCCAGATCATAGACGTCCTGACGCTCGGCGACCTCCGCCGTCGCGTCCGAGGCGTCGCCGCGGCGGACGGCGATGCGGGCGATCCGGGTGTCCAAGGGCGCGTCGAGCCAGACGCCGTCGAATCTCACGCCGGCCTCCGCCGCAAGACGGGCGACGGCGTCCCGTTCGTCCGGGCGGGCGTGCACCGCGTCCAGCACCACGGCGTGCCCGGCGGCCAGCACGATCCGTGCCCGCTCAAGAAGCCCGGCATAGACCCGCTCGGTCATCGCTGGCGCGTAGGCCTCCGCGGGAAGGCGCTCCGTCTCCGCAACGCCGCCGAGGCGCTTGCGCAGTGCGTCGGACCGCAGGACGACGGCACCGGGCGATGCCCCGAGCGAGGGCGCCAGGGCGCGGGCCAGCCGGGTCTTGCCGCTGCCGGACAAACCGCCGACGGCAACCAGCCGCGGTGGCGGCGGCTCCAGCGCCGCGAGGGACTGCTCCAGATAGGCGGCCGCCTCCCCTTCCGACATCCGTGCCGCGTCACCGCCGTGACCGAGAGACGCCGTGCTGGCCGCGATCTTGGCGCGGATGGCCGCCCGCGCCGACAGGAACAGGGGCAGAAGCGCCAGGGCGCCGTAATCCTCCGTCGCGTCCAGACTGCGGTTGAGGACGGCGTTGCCCTGCGGGCGAAGCCCCCGCCGGTCCAGATCCATCAGAAGGAAGGCGAGATCATAGGCGACGTCGATGACCGCCAGCCGCTCGTCGAACTCGATGCCGTCGAACAGGACGGGCCTTCCGTCCAGATCAACGATGTTCCGCAGATGGAGGTCGCCGTGGCAATGCCGGACGAAACCGCCGCGTCGCCGCTCCTCCAGCAGCGGAGACAGCCGCTCAAGCGCCGCCGCCGACGCGCTGGCCAGCCGCTCCACACGCTCCGGCGGGAACAGTGTCGGGCTGGCGCGCAATTCAGCGATGTTCCCCTCCACCACCTCCCGCATCGCCACGGCCCCGCCGCCGTCCGGGCGCGGCGCGGCGGCCTGGTGGAAGGCGGTGACGGCGTCCGCGAGGCCGCGAACCAGCGCCTCGTCGAGACCGCCCAGCTCCGCCACGCGGTCCAGGAGGGCGTCCTGGGGAAAGCGGCGCATCACGACCAGCCAGTCCAGCGCCACGCCACCCGCGGCATCCGCGCCGCCGAAGGCGAGCGTTCCGTCCGCCCGCCGCACCACCGACTCCAGGCCGAGATAAAGGGAGGGCGCCGTCCGCCGGTTCAGGCGCAGTTCCTCCAGGCAGGCCGCCCGCCGCCGCTCCGCCGTCGAATAATCCAGATAGGGATAGCGGACCGCGCGCTTCAGCTTGTAGGCGCGGTCACCGGCCAGGAACACCATGGCCGCGTGGGTTTCGACACGCTCCACCGCCGCACCGCCGTGGCTCGCCGGATCAGCGAGGAAGGCGGCCACCGACGGCGTCGGCTCCTGTGCCGGATCGGAAGCGGCGGGCTGCATGACTACAGTCTAGCACGCTCCCCCGCCCCCCGATGAGCCCCGCCAACCGCCTAGGCCGTCCCGATCAGGGCAGCCCTCCCACCATTGACGCGGCGCGCGGCGCGCACGACATGTGGGAGTAGCCCCGTTACGCGCTTGCGCGGGGGTGCGGTGCAACGCGTAATGCCACAACCGCGTCGGGATCGGACGCGGTAGGCTGGAGCAGCCGGAGTAGGACGGTCAACGATCGATCGGGAGCAGGCCGCCGTGCGTCATGGGACCTCGTGCCTCTGTCTGGTGGTTGCCGTGGCGGGCCTCGCGCTCTCCGGTCCCGCCGGCGCGCAGACCCTGTCGATGCCCGAAGACCGGATCGGAAACTGGAAGATCGGCGGCCTCGCCTACAGCGTCGGGGAAACGCCGGACACCAAGGTGTCCGACCTGCACAACAAGATCCGCATCGGCTCCTCCCTGCTGCCCAAGCTCGACGGCTACGCGGAGGTGCGTCCCTGGGTGTCGCTCGGCCCCAGCGCGCCGGACGGCAGCCTGCACGGCATGGGCGGCATCCTGATCGACGTGCCGCTCGGCGGTTCCTCCTTCGTCTTCACGCCCAGCGTCGGCGCCGGAACCCTGCCCGTCACTCCGCGCGATCCGTCGGCGACCGGCAGCGTGGTCGAGTTCCGCTCCCAGCTCGAACTCGGGTACCAGTTCGAGAACAAGGCCCGCTTCAGTCTCGGCTACAGCCGCATCGACACCAGCGGCCCGGCCACCGACGCCGCCACGCCGGCCAACAACGTCTTCGGATTTTATTACCGCATGCCGTTCGGAGCCTTCACCGGACGCTGAGACTCCGCCGGTTGTTTTGCGGCGCAGCATGACCATCCGCGAATCACTTGACCTCTGTTCTGACGCGAAGGCTGCGCAAAGGGGTTGGCAATACTCGCCTTAACCACTTGTTAATGACGGCTGGTTCTATTGACCATGGGGACCAACGCCGGGGATTCGATCATGGCCAAGCGCAAGACCGCCACCGCAAAGACCGTCGAAGCCGCTCCGTCGCTTGAAGCGGCCGAGGCGCTCGCCACCGACACCGGGGCGGAAATCGTCCTGAACACCAATTTCGCGGCCATCGAGCAGGACGCGGTCGCTCTCCTGCACGCCGCCAGCCTGCTGGTCGAAGCCGACACCCCGGAGAAGGCGAGCCACGCGCTCGACCACAACCTGCGCCTCTGGGTCGCCATCAAGACGGTGCTCCAGAACGAGGAGAACACCCTGGACTCCGAGGTGAAGGCGAACCTGCGCAACCTCGCGCAGTACGTCACCGTCACCACCATGGAAGCGACCAAGGGCTCCATCGAGGCGCGCAAGCTGGTTTCGCTGTCGCGCATCAACATGCACATCGCGGAGGGCCTGCTGCAGGGCCAGAAGAGCCGCATGGTGCAGGAGCGCGCCTATGAGATCTGGGAGCGCGAGGGCCGGCCGAACGGACGCGAGATGGACCATTGGCTGCTGGCCGAGGCCGAGATCGCCGACCTGCTGAACAACCGCTGACGGGACCGCAAGGCGGCCGGATCGGCATGGCGCCGCAATCCGGCCATTCCGTCAGGACATGACCACCCGCGTCGCGGCAACGTGACGCGGGTGGTTGCGCTTGATAGCATTCGGGCGTGACCGCGCCCCCCCTCTCCCCCGCCCCCGCCCGTCCCGCGACGCCCCGCCACATCCGCGTGGAGAACATACCGCTCGGCATCGTCATGATGCTGGGGTCGGTGCTGCTCTTCTCCGTGATGAACGTGCTGGTGAAGCTGCTCTCGGAGACGTACCCCGTCATCGAGGTGACCTTCTTCCGCAACGCCATGGCGCTGATCCCCGTGGCGGTGGTCATCTCTCTTCAGGGCGGCTGGATCAACAACCTGCGCACCGAGCGGCCGATGGGGCATGTCTGGCGCTCGGTCGTCGGGCTGACCGCGATGTCGCTGACCTTCTGGTCGTTCAACCTGTTGCCGCTGGGCGACGCGGTGGCGCTGAACTTCTCGGCCCCGCTCTTCCTCACCGCCCTGTCGGTGCCGCTGCTCGGCGAGAGGGTGGGCGTCTACCGGTGGAGCGCGGTGCTGGTCGGCTTCGTCGGCGTCCTCATCATGGTCCAGCCGTCCGGCGAGATGCTCACGCATCTGGGCGCCCTGGTCGCGCTCGGCGCCGCCTTCTGCCAGTCCTTCGCGATGGTGGCGATCCGCCAGCTCAGCAAGACCGAGCGCGCCAACACCATCGTCTTTTACTTCACGGCCATCACCACCCTGATCCTGGCGCTGGTCATGCCCTTCGTGTGGGTCACCCCGCGCAGCCTGACCGATTTCGCCCTGCTGTCGGCCACCGGCGTTCTCGGCGGTGGCGCGCAGCTGTTCCTGACGCGGGCCTATTCGCTGGCCCCGGCGGCCGTGGTGGCGCCCTTCAACTACGCCGCGCTGCTGTGGGCCGTGCTGTTCGGCTGGCTGCTGTGGAACGAGATGCCGACCCTGCACATGGTGTCGGGCGCCGCCGTGGTGGCGGTGAGCGGCCTCTACATTCTGCACCGCGAGACCCGCCGCCGCCTTCCCCCCAGCCCGCCCGCGATGGGCGGCGGCGGCGACTGACCCTCCGACGCCGTCGGCGTCACTCCGCCGGCCTCACTCGGCCAGCTGCAGGGAGCGCTCCATCGCCCCGGCCAGCTGGCGCGGGGTCACCGGCTTGTGCATCAGGCCGAAGCCGTGGCGCACCGCGTCGCGCTGGCACTCCGGACCGGTCTCGCCGGTCACGACGATCGCCGGAATCTCGGAGTCGAACAGCCGGCGGATGTCGAGGATGGCGTCGGTGCCGACCTTGCCTTCGCGCAGACGGTAGTCGGCGATGATGATGTCGGGCTTGCGGCTGACCGAGCGCAGCTTGTCCACCGCCTGCTCCCCGGACCCGGCGATCAGCACCTCGTAGCCCCATTCGCGCAGGATCGCCTGCAGGCCCAGCAGCACGATGGAATCGTCGTCGATGACCATCGCCAGCCGCTCCTCCCCGCCGCCCGCCGCCACGGGCCGCGTCGCAAGGGGGTGCACCGCCGGCACGAGGTCCACCGGCTTCGGAGTCTCGCCCAGCGGCACCTCGATGGTGAAGACCGACCCGACGCCGGGCGTGGAGCGGACGGTCACCGGGTGCTCCAGCAGCAGCCCGATGCGCTGCACGATGGCGAGGCCCAGCCCGAGACCCTGGCTGCGGTCGCGCTCCGGGTTTCCGACTTGGTGGAACTCCTCGAAGATCCGGGGCAGATGCTCGTCCGAAATGCCGATGCCGGTGTCGGCGACCGTGATCCGCATCCGCCCGTCCACGACCGAGCAGGTGATGGCGATGTTGCCCTGCTCGGTGTAGCGGATGGCGTTCTCCACGAGATTGCGGATCATCCGGCCCAGCAGGACACGGTCGGAGCGGATGTTCAGCGGGCACCCCTCCATCGTCCAGTCGAGCCCCTTGCCACGGGCCACCGGGGCGTAGCCCGCCGCGATGTGGTCGAGCAGCAGAGCCATCGGGAAGTCCTCCAGCGTCGGCTTGACCACCCCGGCGTCGAGACGGGACACATCGAGCAGGCTGTCCAGCAACCCTTTCAGCGCGTCCAGCCCGCTCTCCAGGAGGCGCAGCGCCTTCTGTCCCTTCTCGCTCTGGACGTGGCCATGCAGCGCGCCCGAGAACAGGAACAGCGACTGCATCGGCTGGCGCAGGTCGTGGCTGGCCGAGGCGAGGAACTTGGATTTGGACAGGGCCGCCCGCTCCGCCTCCTCCTTGGCCCGGCGCAGGGCCTCCTCGGACTCCAGCCGGTCGGTCACATCGGTGTTGGTGCCGAACCACAGCACGATGGCGCCGTCGGAATCGCGCACGGGCAACGCCCGCGACAGGAACCAGCGGAAGGCGCCGTCCCGTCCGGCCATGGGGAAGGTGTCCTCCCACGGCTCCCCCGTCCGGAAGGAGCGTTGGAGGCTGGCGGTGACGCGGTCGGCGTGGTCGGCGGGAAGGATGCCGTCCCACAACGGGCCGTTTGCGGAGTCCGCGCCCTCGACACCCGTGTAGTCGCGCCATCGCCGGTTGTACCAGAAGATGCGGCCATCCGGACGCGCCATCCAGGCGAGCTGCGGGATCGAATCGGCCAGCGTGCGGAAGCGCAGCCCGACCTGCTCCGCCTCCTCCTTCGCCGCCTGCATCGCGGTGCGCGCCTCGAACATGTCGGTGATGTCGGTGGAGGTGCCGAACCAACGCTCCTCGCCGGTTTCCGGATCGACGATCGGCAACGCGCACTGCTTGAACCAGCGGTAGGTTCCATCGACGCTGCGGATGCGCGCCTCCGTGTCGTAAGTCGTCCGCTTCTCCACGGCCTGCATCCAGACCGCGAACATCCGCTCCCTGTCATCGGGATGAATGACCGCGGACCAGCCGTTCCCCCGTCCCTCCTCCATCGTCTGGCCGGTGTAAGACAGCCATTGCCGGCTGAGGAAGTCGCAGCCGCCGTCCGCCCGGCAGGTCCAGACCATCTGCGGCAGCGCCTCCAGGAGCGTCCGGTAGCGCTGCTCGCTGGCCCGCAGGGCGGCCTCCGCCGCGCGGTGGGCGGACACGTCGCGGAAATAGATGGACAGGCCGCCGCCCGCCTGCGGGTAAACGTTGAACATGGTCCAGCGCTGGAAGATGCCGGACAGCGCCTCGAACTCCCGCGGCTGCTGGTCGGCCATGGCGGCTTCGAAGGTGCGGATGATGGTGTTGCCGGCCACTTCAGGAAACAGATCCAGCAGGCAGCGTCCGACAAGATCAACACGCGTGCGGTCGAACATCTCCTGGGCGCGCTTGTTCACATAGGTGATCCGCCAGTCGCGGTCGATGGCGTAGAAGGCGTCGCCAATGCTCTCCAGGATCTGGTTCGCCTGCTCCACCGCGCGTTCCAGCGCACGTTCGGCGAGAAGGCGCTTGCTGATGTCCTGGAAATAGATGGCCAGACCGACCGACGACGGGAAAACCCGCAGGTAGAGCCAGACGCCGAGCGGTGCGAAATAGGCTTCGAACTCGTCGGGGTGGCGGTCCCTCATGGCCGTTAGCAAGCGGTCCCAGAGCACCGTCCCCATGGCGTCGGGAAAGGCTTCCCAGAGCCGCTGACCGGTCAGGTCGCTGCTGCCGCCCATCAGGCCGCGCGCGCGCCCGTTCATGTAGACGATGCGCCAGGACCGGTCGATTTCGTAGACGCCGTCCGTCGTGCTTTCCAGAATGGCGTGCGACCGCCGGTCGGCCTCCGCCGCGGCCTCGGCCACCCGGGCGCGTTGCTCCGCCGCCTCCCGCCGGGCATGGGAGCGTGCCAGCGTCCAGGCAACCAGCGCCGCTATGGCCAGGGCGCCCAGCCCGCCGCCGGCCACGGTGTAGATCGTGCGCCGCGCCGCCGCCTGGATCGGCTCGGCCGGCGTGCCGAGAGCCAGGAGCCAGCCGGACGCGGCGATGGAACCGGCCTTCGCCGACAGAATCTCCTCCCCCAGCCGGGTGTGGGCCAGGAAGAACTCCTCGCCGCTTCTCAGCGGACGGACCAGGGTGTCGGGCGCCGGTTGTCCGACCGCCGGATCGAAGGCGGTTTCGGATCGCGTCCGGGCGACGATCCGCCCGTCGCGGTCGAGAAGCGCGCCGACCCAGCTCGGGGTCACCACCTGATCGATCAGGACCTGACGCAGCGACCAGGCCCGCACATAGGCGGTCAGCACCAGCCGCACCTCGCCCACGCCCCACACCGGCACGCTGACCGCGAAGACCGGTTCCACCGTGCCGGTCGGATCCCTGATGACGCCGCCGACCCAGGACTCTCCCGACCGGAACACCCGGTCGGCCTGGGCGGCCCGGGCGGCGGGATCGATTCGGCCGGCGTCCGGATCCTGCGGCCGTTGGAGCAGGGTGACCATACCCTGGCGGTCGCGCACCTCCAGGGCGACCCAATCCGGACGCTGCCGCAGCGCACGCTCCGACCGCTCCTTCCAGACGTTGCGGTCGCCGATGTCCAGCGAACGGGCCGAGGACATGATCTCCAACGCGCTGCGCGTCATAAGGACGCGCCCATCAACCGTCCGCACCGCCGCGTCGGTGGCATGGCGGACCAACTCCTCCACCGACCGCTCCTGCTGACGGTCGACCAGCATGATCGCGGCCACCGCAAAGGCGACGAGCGGAAGAAGCGCCAGCAGGGCCACAAAGGGGAGACGAAGGCGCATACCCACTTTTCACAGACCGTTGACGCCGCCCACTATAGAGACGCACTCAGGCGACTCCCACAAAATCCGCGCATCTATCACTATTTTCAGCAGTGTCCACGTGAAGTTCTTGTCTTTCGCAAATGAAAGTTGGGCCTTCCATAAAAAGTGGTAGTGTGCGGCGCACAAGGCGGGAAGGTGCCACAGCCTTGAATTGTCGATGTCCAAATATCGATGGCGGGCCTGCGGGAATTCGATTTGCCGCGGAGACGGACGGGCGGCACATTGGTCCAATGCCTGACTCCATGCCCCATTCCGCTTCCGCCGGCCGGAGCGGCGACGTCCGTTTCGGCGAGTTCGTCGCGCTCATGGCCCTCTTGATGGCGCTGACGGCGCTGTCCATCGACATCATGCTCGTTGCTTTGCCGGACATCGCCGCGTCCTTCGGGGTGGTCCGCGAAAACGACCGGCAGCTCGTCATCACCGCCTACATGCTGGGCTTCGCGGTCGGGCAACCCTTCCACGGACCGCTGTCCGACCGCTTCGGGCGCAAGCCGGTGCTGGCCGCCGGGCTGGTGATCTTCGCCATCGGGTCGCTGGGCGCGGTCTTCGCCCCCAGCTTCACCACGCTGCTGGCCGCCCGCGCGCTCCAGGGCTTCGGCGCCGCCGCGCCGCGCGTCGTCGCCATCGCCATCGTGCGCGACCGCTTCGTCGGGCGCGACATGGCGCGGGTGATGTCCTTCGTCATGATGATCTTCATCATCGTGCCGATCATCGCGCCGGCCCTGGGCGAGGGCATCCTGCGTCTCGGCACCTGGCCGTGGGTGTTCGGCGCGCTGTTCCTTGCCGCCGTCGCCGCCTTCGCCTGGTCGATGCTGCGGCTGAGGGAAACCCGCGCGGCGGAGGATAGGCTGCCGCTGTCCCCGGCGGCGCTCGGCCACGCCTTCCACAAGGTGGTGACGACGCGCGCCACGGTCGGCTACACCGCGGCGATGGGTTTGCTGTTCGGCGGACTGCTGAGCTACGTCGGCAGCGCCCAGCAGATTTTCGTGGACGTTTACGGGCTGGGCGCGCTGTTCCCGGTGGCCTTTGGGGCGATTGCCGGCGTGATGGCCCTGGCCTCGCTGGTGAATGCGCGGCTGGTCGGGCGGGTCGGTATGCACCGGGTGTCGCACGTCGCCCTGATCGGCTACGCGCTGACCGGCCTCGCCATGGCGCTGCTCGGCTTTCCGGAACACCCGCCGCTGCTCGGCCTCGGCCTGTTCATGGCGGCGATCTTCTTCTGCTTCGGCCTGATCGCCCCGAACTTCAACGCCATGGCGATGGAGCCGCTGGGCCATGTGGCGGGCATGGGATCCTCCTTCGTCGGTTTCTTCAGCACCGGACTGGCGGCCGTGGTTGGCTGGATCGTCGGCCAGTCCTTCGACGGCACCGTGCGGCCGCTGACCATCGGCTTCACGGTGCTGGGCCTGCTGGCGCTGCTGACCGTTCTGCTGACCGAACGCGGAACCCTGATGCGCTCCACCCACGCGGCCCACGCGGCGCAACCCGGGGAGTGATCCGCCGACGGACGCGCCAGCGGGGAACCTCTTTCCTTGCCGCCGGTGTGCCCGATTCGGCATAACGTGCGCGACGCCCGACTGCGGGCGCCGAGGGGGCACCGGCCCATCACGCACGGGAGGGGACTGTGTTCCGCAAATTCGTCTATCTGCTGGCCCTGGCGCGCGAGCAGCATTTCGGCCGGGCGGCGGAAGCCTGCCACGTTTCCCAGCCGACGCTGTCCAACGCCATCCGCCAGCTCGAGGACGAGCTGCGCGTGCCCATCGTCGAGCGCGGGCAGAAATTTTCCGGCTTCACGCCGGAGGGGCTGAAGGTTCTGGAGTACGCCCGCCGCATCGTCGCGGAGCGCGACGGGCTGTACCAGGAGCTGACCGCGCTGGGCCAGGGCCTGTCCGGCCATCTGCGCATCGGCGCCATCCCGACCGCCCTGCCCGCCGTCCCCCATGTGCTGGCCCGCTTCGCCGAGCGCTACCCGCAGATCCGCTCCAGCGTGCGGTCGCTCAGCTCGCGCGACATCCAGCGCGACCTCGACGGCTTCGAGCTGGACGCCGCCATCACCTATCTCGACAACGAGCCGTTGAGCAACGTCCGCACCGTCCCGCTGTTCTCGGAGCGCTATTTCCTGCTGGCCCAGCGCCGCCAAGTCAGCGACGGCACCACCAGCATCCGCTGGGCGGACGCGGCGACGTTGCCGCTGTGCCTGCTCACCCCGGACATGCAGAACCGGCGCATCGCCGACACCGCCTTCCGCATGGCCGACCGGACGGTGGTCCCGCTGATGGAGACGAACTCCATCGTCACCATCTACACCATCGTGCGCAGCGGCTTGGCGGCCAGCGTCGTGCCCAGCCAGCTCCTCACCCTGGTCGCGCTCCACCCCGATCTGGTGGCCCTGCCGCTGACCGAACCGGACCTCACCTACGCCGTCGGACTCGTCTACGCCGACCGCGAACCACCGGCCCCGCTCGCCAAGGCGCTGGCCGCCGTGGCGGCGGAACCGGGCCTCGCCGAGCGTGTCCGCGCTTTGACCGACGAGGCGCTGGCCCCCTGGGGCCTGCCAAAAGGGCTATGATCTCAAGGACATAACCGCGCAATCCGTGTGGTGATAGCGAAACCCTATCACCGCATCAGAAAATCAAATTTGCGCGCCTCCCCCAATGTCCGTAACGCTGACGGACAAGACACCAACGAAGCGCCGCCGATCCAGGTGGGCGCGGGGGAGGAGACCATGAACGCCCGATCTCCATGGAGCGAAGACCGCGCCACGGCGGTGATTGCCGCCAACCGTCACCTGCGCGGGGCCCTGCTGCCGATGCTGCACGCTCTTCAGGAAGAGTTCGGCTGCATCGACGAGGAAGCCATCCCGCTGCTGGCGCGTGAGCTGAACCTGTCGCGCGCCGACGTGCACGGGGTGGTGTCCTTCTACCACGAATTCCGCCGCAGCCGCCCGGGCCGCCACACCATCAAGGTCTGCCGGGCCGAGGCCTGCCAGTCGATGAACGCCGACGGGCTGATCGAGCACATCCGCCGCCGTCTGAAGGTGGACTTCCACGAGACCACCGCCGACGACGCCTTCTCGCTGGAGCCGGTCTTCTGCCTGGGCAACTGCGCCCTGGCCCCCGCCGTGATGGTGGACGAGACGCTGCACGGCCGGGTCAGCCCGGCCCGCTTCGATGCCATCACCGCCTCCACCCTGGCCACGGAGGCCGCGCGATGAGCGAGCCCCTGCACACCGTGTACGTGCCGCGCGATGCCGCCGCCCTGTCGGTGGGCGCCGACGAGACCGCCGCCGCCATCCGCGCCGAGGCCAACAAGCGCGGCATCCCGCTCCGCATCGTCCGCAACGGCTCCCGCGGCATGCTGTGGCTGGAGACGCTGGTCGAGGTGGAGACGCCCGAGGGCCGGGTCGCCTATGGCCCGGTGATGGCCGAGGACGTGGCCGGCCTGTTCGACGCCGGTTTTCTCGAAGGCGCCGACCACGCGCTGGCCCACGGCCTGACCGAGAAGATCCCCTATTTCGCCAAGCAGGAGCGTCTGACCTTCGCCCGCTGCGGCATCATCGACCCGCTGTCGGTCGAGGATTACCGGCTGCACGGCGGCTTCCGCGGGCTGGAGCGTGCGCTCGCCATGACCCCGGCGGAGATCGTGACCGAGGTCACCGAATCCGGCCTGCGCGGCCGCGGCGGCGCCGGCTTCCCGACCGGCATCAAGTGGAACACGGTGCTGAACGCCAGGGCGGACCAGAAGTACATCTGCTGCAACGCCGACGAGGGCGACAGCGGCACCTTCGCCGACCGCATGATCATGGAAGGCGACCCCTTCTGCCTGATCGAGGGCATGACCATCGCCGCCATCGCGGTGGGCGCCACCGAGGGCTACATCTACATCCGCTCCGAGTATCCGCACGCCGTCGCGACCATGCGCGAAGCGATCCGGCTGGCCTATGACGAGAAGTGGCTGGGCGACGAGATCCACGGCACCGGCCACCGCTTCCACCTCGACGTCCGCGTCGGCGCCGGCGCCTACATCTGCGGCGAGGAGACCTCCATGCTGGAAAGCCTGGAGGGCAAGCGCGGCACCGTCCGGGCCAAGCCGCCGCTGCCGGCGCTGGAAGGTCTCTTCGGCAAGCCGACCATCGTCAACAACGTGCTGTCGCTGACCTCGGTCCCGATCATCCTGGACAAGGGCGCCAACCACTACCGCGACTTCGGCGTCGGCCGGTCGCGCGGCACGCTCGCCTTCCAGCTCGCCGGCAACATCAAGCACGGCGGCATCGTCGAGAAGGCCTTCGGCGTCACCCTGCACGAGCTGCTCTACGAGTTCGGCGGCGGCACCATCACCGGGCGCCCGATCCGCGCGGTGCAGGCTGGCGGCCCGCTCGGCGCCTATCTGCCGCCCTCGCTGTTCGAGCTGCCGAAGGATTACGAGGCCTTCGCGGCGGTCGAGGCGATGGTCGGCCACGGCGGCATCGTCGTCTTCGACGACAGCGTCGACATGGCCAAGCAGGCCCGTTTCGCCATGGAGTTCTGCGCCGCGGAGTCCTGCGGCAAGTGTACCCCCTGCCGCATCGGCGCGGTGCGCGGCGTCGAGGTGATGGACAACATCATCGCCGGCGAGAAGGTGCAGGCGAACATCACGCTGCTGAACGACCTGTGCGAGGTCATGACCGACGGCTCGCTCTGCGCCATGGGCGGCATGACGCCGATCCCGGTGCGCAGCGCCCTGAAGCACTTCCCCGAGGATTTCACCCGCAGCCCCGCGGCTGTCGCGGCCGAGTGAGCGGAAAGGACCAGACCCCATGTCCATCCAAGACATCGATTACGGCACCCCGGCCCGCGAGTCCGCCACCATGGTGACGCTGGACATCGACGGCCGCACGGTGACCGTGCCGGAAGGCACCTCGGTGATGCGTGCGGCGATGGAAGCCGGCATCACCGTGCCGAAGCTGTGCGCCACCGACATGCTGGACGCCTATGGCTCCTGCCGCCTGTGCATGGTGGAGATCGAGGGGCGGCGCGGCACGCCGGCCTCCTGCACCACGCCGGTCGCCCCGGGCATGAAGGTGCACACCCAGAACGAGCGTCTGGGCCGGCTGCGCCGCGGCGTGATGGAGCTGTACATCTCCGACCACCCGCTGGACTGCCTGACCTGCCCGACCAACGGCAATTGCGAGCTTCAGGACATGGCCGGCGCGGTCGGCCTGCGCAACGTCCGCTACGGCTACGAGGGTGAGAACCACCGCGCCGCCGTGAAGGACGAGAGCAACCCCTACTTCACCTTCGACCCGTCCAAGTGCATCGTCTGCTCGCGCTGCGTGCGGGCCTGCGGCGAGGTTCAGGGCACCTTCGCCCTGACCATCGACGGGCGCGGCTTCGACAGCAAGGTGTCGCCGGGCGCCCTCGAACAGTTCATGGACAGCGAGTGCGTGTCCTGCGGCGCCTGCGTCCAGGCCTGCCCGACCGCGACCCTGACCGAGAAGTCGCTGATCGAGCTGGGCCAGCCGGAGCACAGCGTCATCACCACCTGCGCCTATTGCGGCGTCGGCTGCTCCTTCAAGGCGGAGATGAAGGGCACCACCGTGGTCCGCATGGTCCCCCACAAGGACGGCGGCGCCAACGAGGGCCATTCCTGCGTCAAGGGCCGCTTCGCCTGGGGCTACGCCACCCACGCCGACCGCCAGACGCAGCCGATGATCCGCGAGAGCATCGACGATCCGTGGCGCGTCGTGTCCTGGGAGGAGGCGATCACCTACGCCGCCACGCGCCTGCGCGCGGTCCAGCAGAAGTACGGCCGCGGCTCCATCGGCGGCATCACCTCGTCCCGTTGCACGAACGAGGAGGTGTATGTCGTCCAGAAGATGATCCGCGCCGCCTTCGGCAACAACAACGTCGACACCTGCGCCCGCGTCTGCCACTCCCCGACCGGCTACGGCCTGAAGCAGACCTTCGGCACCTCCGCCGGCACCCAGGATTTCAAGAGCGTCGACAAGTCCGACGTGATCCTGGTCATCGGCGCCAACCCGACGGACGGCCACCCCGTCTTCGGCTCCCGCATGAAGAAGCGGCTGCGCCAGGGCGCCAAGCTGATCGTCATCGACCCGCGCCGCATCGACCTCGTGCGCAGCCCGCACGTCTCGGCCACGCACCACCTCCAGCTCCGCCCCGGCACCAACGTCGCCGCGATGAACGCGCTGGCCCATGTGATCGTGACCGAGGAGCTGGTCGACCGCAATTTCGTGGCCGACCGATGCGACCCGATGGAGTTCGCCCGTTGGGAAGCCTTCGTCCGCGACCCACGCCACTCCCCGGAGAACACCGAGCAGTACACCGGCATCCCGGCAGCGGAGATGCGCGCGGCGGCCCGGCTCTACGCCACCGGCGGCAACGCGGCGATCTATTACGGCCTGGGCGTGACCGAGCACAGCCAGGGCTCGACCGCCGTGATGGGCATGGCGAACCTCGCCATGGCGACCGGCAACATCGGGCGTGACGGCGTCGGCGTGAACCCGCTGCGCGGCCAGAACAACGTCCAGGGCTCGTGCGACATGGGCTCCTTCCCGCACGAGCTGACCGGCTACCGCCACGTCTCCGACGACGTGGTCCGCCAGCAGTTCGAGGAGGTGTGGAACGCGGCGCTCGACCCCGAGCCCGGCCTGCGCATCCCCAACATGTTCGACTCCGCGGTGGACGGCACCTTCATGGGCCTGTTCGTCCAGGGCGAGGACATCGCCCAGTCCGACCCGAACACCCAGCATGTGTTCGCCGCCCTGCGGGCCATGGAGATCGTCGTGGTGCAGGACCTGTTCCTGAACGAGACCGCGGCCTTCGCCCACGTCTTCCTGCCCGGCACCTCCTTCCTGGAGAAGGACGGCACCTTCACCAACGCCGAGCGCCGCATCAACCGCGTCCGCCCGGTGATGCCGTCCAAGACCGGCAAGCAGGAGTGGGAGGTCGTCTGCGATCTGGCCACCGCCATGGGCTATCCCATGTTCTACCGCAGCGGCGCGCAGATCATGGACGAGATCGCCCGCCTGACCCCGACCTTCTCCGGCGTCAGCTTCGAGAAGCTGGACCGGGTGGGCAGCGTGCAATGGCCCTGCACCGACGATGACTCGGTCGGCACGCCGATCATGCACGCCGACGGCTTCGTGCGCGGCCAGGGCCGCTTCATGATCACCGAGTATGTGCCGACGGAGGAGCGGGCGTCGCGCTTCTACCCGCTGATCCTGACGACGGGCCGCATCCTCAGCCACTACAACGTCGGCGCCCAGACCCGCCGCACCGCCAACGTGGCGTGGCACCCGGAGGAC
Source organism: Azospirillum brasilense (assembly GCF_007827815.1). Taxonomy (GTDB): domain Bacteria; phylum Pseudomonadota; class Alphaproteobacteria; order Azospirillales; family Azospirillaceae; genus Azospirillum; species Azospirillum brasilense_C. Next base: position 30,046 of record NZ_VITH01000001.1, on the reverse strand, counting down.
ATCCTGGAAGTCCACGCCCACGACGCCGAGGAGCGGGGCATCCGCGACGGCGATCTGGTGTCCATCGCCAGCCGCATCGGCGCCACCACGCTGCGGGCGCGCATCTCCGACCGGATGCCGCAGGGCGTGGTCTACACCACCTTCCACCACCCGGTGACGGGCGCCAACGTGGTCACCACCGAGAATTCGGACTGGGCCACCAACTGCCCCGAATACAAGGTGACCGCGGTGCAGGTGACGCTGAGCAACCACCCGTCCGACTGGCAGATCCGCCGCGGCGATCTGGTGGAAGTGGCGGCGGAGTAAAGCGGCAACGCGCAGCGGAGGACCAGTCATGTTAATCCACGCCCATTCCCTGCCGGCCAGCGGCACCGGCTTTCCGGAAGCGGCCAATCAGGCTGACGTGACGTGGCTGGTCGCCGAGGAGACTCCGGTGGCGTTCGAATACAACGGACGCTCCCACGCCGTGATGATGGCGACGCCCGCCGACCTGGAGGACTTCGCGCTGGGCTTCAGCCTGTGCGAGGAAATCGTCGGCAGCGCCGCGGACATCGACCGCATCGACGTCCGCCCTGTGGAGGACGGCATCGTCCTGTCCATCGAGGCCGACCCGTTGCGTCTTCTGCGCGGCTCGCTCCGCCGCCGTTCCATGGAAGGGCGGAGCGGCTGCGGCCTGTGCGGGATCGACAGCCTCGCCAACGCGGTGCGCGAGCCGCCGAAGGTGACGGCGGGCTTCACCCCGTCGGTGGTGGCGGTGGCCGCCGCCTTCGCCGCCTTGCCCGACCACCAGCCGATGAACCGCGCCAACAAATCGCTGCACGCCGCGGCCTGGGCCGGGCCGGACGGGCGCATCGTGATGGCGCGGGAAGACGTCGGGCGGCACAACGCGCTCGACAAGCTGGCCGGCGCGCTGGCCCGTGCGGGCATCGACCCGTCCGGCGGCTTCGCGGTGATGAGCAGCCGTTGCAGCTTCGAGCTGGTCCAGAAGGCCGCGACCATCGGCATCCCCATGCTCGCCACCATCTCCGCCCCCACGGCGCTGGCGCTGAAGCTCGCCCGCGCCGCCGGCATGACTCTGGCCGCCCGCGCCCGCGGCAACGGCGTCATGCTGTTCCGTTAACGAAGAAAACCGACTTTTCCGGGAGCCGACCCATGGACACCACACGCGAACTCGTCCGCATGGCGAACCAGATCGCCAGCTATTTCCAGTCCTACCCGCAGGACGAGGCGGTGACCGAAACCGCCGGCCACATCCGCGCCTTCTGGGAACCGCGCATGCGCCAGCGCCTGCTGGAGCACAGCAGCGCGGGCGGCGAAGGCCTTCATGAGATCGTCACCCAGGCGGTCGAGCGGCTGAAGGGTCCGACGGTGGGCAGCGCGTAGGAACGCGTTGCCCCCTCCCTAACCCTCCCCCGCTGACGCAGGGAAGGGAGGAATTGTCCCCTCCCCTGCGAAGCGGGGGAGGGTTAGGGAGGGGGCAACCGCACCCCTCCTGTTCAGGCCCGCTTGCTCAGCAACCCCTTGAGCACGCGCGACAGCAGATCCGCCAGTTGGAACTGCTCCGGCCCCGGCAGAGCGGCGATGACCGCGGCGAAATCCTTCAGCGGATCGTATTCGAGAAGCGCCAGCGCCTTCTCCGTCGGGTGAAGCTGCACGACGCGGCGATCCTCCGGCACCGGAACCCGCGTCAGCAACTCCTTCGTCACCAGCACCTCGACCATCTGGGACGCCGCGCCGCGGGTCGTCGCGTGGAAGTCCGCGAAGGCCGACACCGTCCGCTGGCTGTCGTTGGCGCGCGCGAAGTAGCGCAGCGCCGTCCACTGCGACGGCTTCAAACCCTGCGTGTAGCCCATGCTGTCGGCGATGTGACCGATGTGCATCATGACCTCGGCGATCGCCTGCGCCGATGCCAGGGACTGGGGGCTTTTCGACATGCAGCGGGGTCTCGACAGTTGCCAAAAAAATGACCCGCAGCGCAGCGAAGTCGCCGGCAACGAGTCTGTACGATGCAGAGACTATATGGTTACAAAACTATCATGCCCCAGTAGGCAAGTCCACGACTCCCCCACCCCCGACGACGGGGCGCACACTACGTCATCGGCACAGTAAACGAAACATTGACCTTAAAACTCATCCAGCACAAGGTGTCGCACCCCCCCTGTGGCGCCGTCCGGTTCACCGGACCCGGTGCGGAGACAACGCAGGGCTCCTACCACCTCGTGTCGGGGCTGCGCCGCGCGTTTTGTCTGGCGTTGCGCCGCGACTCGCCTATATATCCGCGCCATGACCAGCACGCCCCCGTCCATTCCCGGTTTCAAGACCAATCCGGCCTCCTCCCCCAAGGTGGGGATCGTCAGCCTGGGTTGCCCCAAGGCGCTCGTCGACTCCGAGCGCATCCTCACGCGCCTGCGCGCCGAAGGCTACGAGATCTCGCCGTCCTACGACGGCGCGGACGTGGTGCTGGTCAACACCTGCGGCTTCCTCGATTCGGCCAAGAAGGAATCGCTGGAGGCCATCGGCGAGGCGATCAAGGAAAACGGCCGGGTCATCGTGACCGGCTGCATGGGCGTGGAATCGGACATGATCCGGCAGGTCCATCCGGACGTGCTGGCCGTCACCGGCCCCCACCAGTACGAGCAAGTGGTCAACGCCGTGCACGACGCCGTGCCGCCGATCCATGACCCCTTCACCGATCTGGTGCCGCCGGAAGGGCTGCGGCTGACCCCGCGCCATTACGCCTATCTGAAGATTTCCGAGGGCTGCAACAACCGCTGCAGCTTCTGCATCATCCCGTCCCTGCGCGGCGATCTGGTCAGCCGTCCCGTCGTCTCGGTCCTGCGCGAGGCGGAGAAGCTGGCGACCGCCGGCGTCAAGGAACTGCTGGTCATCTCCCAGGACACCAGCGCCTACGGCGTCGACCGCAAGTATGCGGAAGAGGACTGGTACGGTCGCAAGGTGAAGGCCCGCTTCATCGACCTCTGTCGTGAGCTGGCGAACTTCGACGTCTGGGTGCGCCTGCACTACGTCTATCCCTACCCGCATGTGGACGAGGTGATCCCGCTGATGGCGGAGGGCCGCATCCTCCCCTATCTGGACATCCCGTTCCAGCACGCCTCCCCCACCGTGCTGAAGGCGATGCGCCGCCCGGCGGCCCAGGAGAAGCAGCTCGACCGCATCCGGAAGTGGCGGCAGGAATGCCCGCATCTGGTTCTGCGCTCCACCTTCATCACCGGCTTCCCCGGCGAGACGGAGGAGGACTTCCAGTTCATGCTGGACTGGTTGAAGGAAGCGCAGCTCGACCGCGTCGGCTGCTTCAAGTACGAGCCGGTCGAGGGCGCCACCGCCAACGATCTGCCCGGCGCCGTTCCGGAAGAGGTCAAGCAGGAGCGCTGGGAGCGCTTCATGGAGACGCAGAAGGCGATCAGCGCCGAACGGCTCCAGCAGAAGGTCGGCTTCACGCTGGGCGTCCTCATCGACGAGGTCGACGAGGAGGGCGCCATCGGCCGCTCCTACGCCGACGCGCCGGAGATCGACGGCAACGTCTTCCTGAACGGCGAGACGAACGTGAAGCCGGGCGACATCGTGGACGTGACCATCGAGCACGCCGACGAGTACGACCTCTGGGGCTCCATCGAGCGCTCCGAGTAAGACCGGTCGGTCAAAAGGACAAAGGGCCGGGACGGCAATGCCTCCCGGCCCTTTTTCTGTTCACACGCTCAGTACAGCCGCCCGCCGTTCGGAACGCCCTGTCCCGGCCCGACCAGCACCACCTCGCCGTCGGCGTCCGGAAGCCCCAGGCACAGGACCTCGCTGGTGAAGGGGCCGATGCGCTTGGGCGGGAAGTTCACCACGCCCAGCACCTGCCGCCCCACCAGCTCGTCGAGCGTGTAGTGGCGGGTGATCTGGGCGGAGCTGCGCCGGGTGCCGATCTCCGGTCCAAAGTCGATGGTCAGCTTGTAGGCCGGCTTGCGCGCCTCCGGAAAGGGCTCCGCCGCGGTGATGGTGCCGACGCGGATGTCCACCTTCAGGAAATCGTCGTAGCTGATGGTCACGGCTCTCTTCCCTGCCCTGTTGCGGTCGTCACGGTTTCAATCATCACGGGCAAGGCTAGCACCGGTGACGCCGAAGCCGAAACGCGAAAGGGCCGCCCCGATGGGCGGCCCTTTGCGGCGCATCTCCCCGGTGGGAGAGAGGCTTACTTCTTGGCGATGGCGGCCTTGACCTCGTCCAGGCTCTCCGACACGCGCTTGGACAGCACGTCGGCGGCCTCGGTGTTGGACTTGGCGACCAGCTCGGCCAGTTCCTTGATGTTCGACAGGGCCTTCTCGAAGGCGACCTTGACCAGTTCGGCCTGCTTGGCGGCCTTCTCTTCCGGCGTGCCGGCGGCGGCGACCTGATTCACATAGGTGCCGGCCTCCTCGACGGAGGAGCGGACGATCTCGGCCTGGCGGCGCAGCACGGCCTGCAGACCCTCGATCGCGAGCTGGTTGGCGGCGGTCACCGCCTCGATGTTCTTGCGCTGGCTCGCCAGGATCGATTCGACGTCGAGGCCGGGCACCTTGTACTCGCCCAGCATCTTGGACAGGTCGAATTCGAGGAACGGGTTACCGGTCTGCTTGGCCATGGTTCTCACCCCCGACGAAAGGATTCATTCGGCGTGCTGCGGCGCAGCAAACCTGTGGCGCGACTATGCAGATTGCCAAAAAGATAGTCAACGCCCTTGTGCGTCGCACCAGGGGCTACACTGCGTCCTACGGAACCTCAACCAGCGGACGCGCTTCCCGGTTCCCTGGCCGGTTCTCCCGCGCTCTGCGGCGCCGCCTGCGCTTCGGTGGGAGAAGCGCGCCCGGATCTGCGGCTTAATGCCCCAGCCCAGCGTTCCGCCCGCCGCAGTTCGGAATCGAGCGCCGCCATGGTCCGCGACAGGTCGGCGCTGTCGTCCTCCAGGAAGACACGCATGACCCGCGCCTGCACCGCGCCCAGACCGGCCACCAGCAGGGCACCGCCGGTACGGTCGGCCTCCACCCCGGCGGCGCGCAGCATCCAGGCCATCGAGCGTCCGAAATGGCGGGAGAAGGCCAACGCGGTCAGCGGCTCCCGCCGCAGGTCGCGCACGACCGAGCGCAGCCCCTCGCGGTAGGGCAGCAGCGCGTCGTAGCGGCGCATCATCACGTCGAACAGCCGGTCGCGGGCGCTCTCGTCCGGACCGGCCGGGGCGTCGTCGGCGAGGACCGCGGTGTCGGCGATCCGCGACACCGCGGCCAGCGTGTCGGAACGGTTGGGAAAGCGGCGGTAGAAGACGTCCGGCGGCACCCCGGCGGCCCGCGCGATCGCCAGCAGGCCGGTGTTGCGCCAGCCCTGTCCGGCGGCGAGCCGCATCGCCGCGGCGGCCACCCGCCGGTCCAGGTCGTCGGCGCCTCCCCCCGCCGTGGCGCTTTCGGCCGCGGCGCTCTCAGCCGCATCGGGGGCTTCGGGGTCGGTCTTCCAGCGGGTGTCGGCGGTGTCGTCCATGGGGTCGAGCCTCGTGGTCAGCCTGTTCCCCATGATGTGGGACGCCCGCGCCGCACCTCAACCGGGGCGGCAGAAGGGGAAGGGCTCGACCCGCTTCATGTAGGTGGGAATCCAGCCGCACTGCCCGGCGGGGTTGGGCAGGCGGATCGCCTCGATGGCCGGCCAGACCTGGGCGACCACCACCACCAGCGCCACCGTGCCGATGAGCCGGCGCCGCGTCCGCGCGTGCTCCAGCAGACCGGGCAGGCGCAGCAGAACCCAGGCCGCGGCCAGACCCATCAGCGGGTCGGTGTAGGCGGCGTAGGCCCGCTGGAAGCCGCGCAGGGAGAACAGCGTCTCCAGCCCCCAGGCGACCAGCAGCAGAAGCGCCGCCTGCGCCGCGGCCACCCGCTCCCCCCGCCGCCACAGGACGATGCAGCCGCCGATGATGAACCACTCCACCACCACGGTCTGCGGGATGTTGTCGGGGTGCAGGACGATGGTGCGGATCGCCAGCGTGCGCCACAGCCCCTTCGCCAGCAACGTCACCAGCCCGTCGGACAGCACCTGCTCCTGCCCCTGGAGGGCGGCCTGATGCTTCCAGGTGGTGAAGACGAACATATGCTCGATCAGGTTGGCGACGGCGATGACGTTCTGCTCGTGCGGGCGGATCGTCAGGGCGAGCACGCCGAGCGCCAGCCCGAGCGCGACCGCCGCCATGGCCGCCGCCGCGTAGGACAGGCGCACCCGCCACACCGCCGCGTAGACGGCCATGCCGAGGACGACCCACCCGACGATGATCCCCTGATAGACCCCCGACAGCCCGCCGCCGACCGGGCGGTAGGGATAGAGCGACTGGCCGGCGCTGGCGATGCCGTGCTGGATCAGGGCCACCGCGGGAATGGACGCGGCGGCGGCGGCCAGACCCAGAATCCCGGCGGCAATCCAGCGGGGACCGCTCTCCCCGGCGAAACGCCGCCCGAAGGCCAGCGCGATGACCGGAATGCCCATCGCCAGGAAGATCGCCTGGATCTTCGTCACCACCGCCAGCCCGGCCAGCAGCCCGGCGAGCCCGAGCAGCAGCAGGGGGCGCCAGCCCGGCGCGGTGCGGACGGCGACCAGCACGAGGAGCAGCGCCGTCACCACGAAGGAGGCCGACAGCAGATCGGTGCGCATCTGCCGCGCCTGGGTGGACAGGCCGATGCCGAAGGCCATCACCACGGCGGCCAGGAAGGCCACCCGTCGGTCGCCGACCAGCGCGCGGACGAGATTGGCGTAGACCAGCGCGAAGGTCGTGGTGATGAGGATGGACAGCGCCCGCCCGGCCTCCACCAGATTCTGCCAGGCTGCGGTGTAGGCGGCGGTGTCGGCGGCGGGCGGCAAGCCGGACAGGGTGACGACCGGCATCAGCCCCAGGGCGTGCAGCAGCCGGTACCAGACCTCGATCACCAGGAAATAGGTGTAGCCGGGATGGTCGAAATACTCCTGGGGCAGCCCCTCGTTGAACAGCAGCCCGTGATAGGCCAGCACCAGATCCTGGTCGGCGTGCGACCAGTAGGGGGTGCGGAAGCCGATCGCCAGGGCCGACACCACCATCACCAGCGCCAGCGCCGCGCACAGCCCCCACCAGGGCCAGCGGTCCAGCAGGCCGGTGCCGGGCATCCCGGTGGTGCGGTTGGGCATGCCCCCATGGGGCGAGACGGCGCCGCGGTCGAACGATGACATGATCGGAGTATGTCCAGAGGTTACGCGCCAGCGGTTTGTGCACGATTCCGGACGGTTTTGGAACCGCGGCGGCGGCGGGCTGTTTTTTGCGGACCTGCAACTCCTGATCGATCAATCCCATTGCCATAGGAACGGTGCCAGCCCGATGCCTGATTCCGACGACCGCCCGTCACCCCGTTCCACCGCCGCCGTTTCCCGCAGCGCTCACGGCCAGGACCCTGACGGGGCGCGGCCTCCCTCCTCCGGCCGTGCCCTGGTCATCCTTCCCCTCCTGCCCGCCCATCCCGACGAGGGGAACGGCATTCATGGACAGGGAGGGTTCCGCCAGCCCGACGCCCGGCTGTCCGAAGCGATCGCGCTTGCCCAAGCCATCCGCCTGGAGGTGCCGCACGCCGAGGTCATCCGCGTCGCCCGCCCCGATCCCGCCACCCTGTTCGGGCGCGGCACCGCCGAGCGGATCGGCGGCATGGTCGAGGCCTTCCACGCCGATCTGGTGGTGATCGACCATCCCCTGAGCCCGGTGCAGCAGCGCAACCTGGAGCGCCGCTGCATGGCCAAGGTGATCGACCGCACCGGCCTGATCCTGGAGATCTTCGGGGAGCGCGCCCACACCCGCGAGGGCCAGTTGCAGGTCGAGCTGGCGGCGCTGACCTACCAGCGTTCGCGGCTGGTGCGGTCCTGGACCCACCTGGAGCGGCAGCGCGGCGGCTTCGGCTTCCTCGGCGGCCCCGGCGAAAGCCAGCTCGAACTCGACCGCCGCCTGATCGCCGAACGCATCGCGCGGCTGAAATCGGACCTGGAGGAGGTGCGGCGGACGCGCAAGCTGCACCGCTCCGCCCGGCAACGCGGCGGCACCCCGCTGGTGGCGCTGGTCGGCTACACCAACGCCGGCAAGTCGACCCTGTTCAACCGGCTGTCCGGCGCCGGCGTCACCGCCGAGGACATGCTGTTCGCCACGCTCGACCCCACGGTGCGCCGGATCGTATTGGCCTCGGGCAAGACCATGGCCCTGTCGGACACGGTGGGCTTCGTGTCGGAGTTGCCGACCCAGCTCATCGCCGCCTTCCGCGCCACGCTGGAGGAGGTTCAGGCCGCCGACCTGATCCTGCACGTGCGCGACGTCTCGCACCCCGACACGGCGGCGCAGAAGGCGGATGTGGATTCGGTGCTGGCCGACCTCGGGATCGACGCCGACAATGACCCGCGGGTGGTCGAGGTGCTCAACAAGACCGACCAGATGCCGGCGACCGCCCGTGGCGCGCTGCACATGCGCCTTGCCAACCAGCGGATGATGGAGGGGGAAGAGCGCGCCGTCGCCGTGTCGGCCCTGACCGGCGAGGGGCTGGACGATCTTTTGGAGTTACTGGACCGGCGCATCTCGGCCGGGCGGCAGGTGCTGGAGCTGAGCGTGAACCTGTCGGACGGGCGCGCCCTGGCCTGGCTCTATGAACATGGGCAGGTGCTGGACCGTCGGGACGAGGACGGGCAGGCCCATGTGCATGTTGCCTTGGCCCCCGCCGACGTCGCCCGTTTCGAGAACCGCTTCGTCGGACAGGACAGCCGCTGACGGGAAATCGCCCCTCATCCGGCCTTCTGTTTCCGATGGTTTGAAACCACCGCCGCTCTCCTGCGTTGTGACGGGCAGGCCGGTCCGTGACCCCGACCCGCCATGACGTCCCGCCACGACCAGGAGGAGGCAGCCCCATGACTGAAAAGCCGGGCCACGATCGGGCCGAGCGCGTGCGCCGCCGCGCCCATGACATCTGGGAGCGGGAGGGCCGCCCCGACGGACGCCACGACGAGCATTGGGCCCAGGCCGAAGCCGAGGTCGACGACGAGATCCGCGCCGAGCGGCGGGGCGAGGAAACGGAAAGCGGCGCGCCGGACGCTCCGCCGAAACGGCGCTCCAAGGCGACCGCCGCGAAGGTGTCCTCCGCAAAGGAGTCAAAGGCCGCTTCCAAGGCCGTTGGGGGCAGCGGCACGCGGGCGGCGGCGGAAAACCTGTCGGCGGTGGCGGCCGGACGGACGGAGCAGACCGGCACGACCAAAACCGGCGGCCAGATCTCACGCGGCGGTGCAGCCAGCGGAAAGCCGGGCAAGGCGTCGCGCCGGGACGCCTCGCGCGGCTGAAGGGGCGGGGGCCCTCCCCCCCCATGCCGCGCAGACCTCCCATGCCCCGCAGGACGGAAAATGGGACGGAAAAGGGAACGAGAGGTCTGGTTTCCGCCCTTCGGGATTGCTAGTGTTGCTGCCCCTGCGCATCCGCACGCAATGTTCGATCCCTGAGGTAGAGACATGCCGCATTATCGCTCCCGCACTTCCACGCACGGCCGCAACATGGCGGGCGCCCGCGGCCTGTGGCGCGCGACGGGCATGAAGGACGGCGATTTCGGCAAGCCGATCATCGCGATCGCCAACTCCTTCACCCAGTTCGTGCCGGGGCACGTCCACCTAAAGGATCTGGGCCAACTCGTCGCCCGCGAGATCGAAAAGGCCGGCGGCGTCGCCAAGGAGTTCAACACCATCGCGGTGGACGACGGCATCGCCATGGGCCACGACGGCATGCTCTACAGCCTGCCCTCGCGCGAGCTGATCGCCGACGCCGTCGAGTATATGGCGAACGCCCATTGCGCCGACGCGCTGGTCTGCATCTCCAATTGCGACAAGATCACCCCCGGCATGCTGATGGCGGCCATGCGGCTGAACATCCCGGCGGTCTTCGTGTCGGGCGGCCCGATGGAGGCCGGCAAGGTCAACTGGCGCGGCAAGACCAAGGCCGTGGACCTGATCGACGCCATGGTCGCCGCCGCCGACCCGACGGTGACCGACGAGGAGGCCGCGGTCATGGAGCGCGGCTCCTGCCCGACCTGCGGCTCCTGCTCCGGCATGTTCACCGCCAACTCGATGAACTGCCTGACCGAGGCGCTGGGCCTCTCCCTGCCCGGCAACGGCACCATCCTGGCGACCCACGCCGACCGCAAGGAGCTGTTCCTGGCCGCCGGCCGCATGGCGGTGGAGCTGTGCCGCCGCTGGTACCAGGAGGAGGACGCCACCGCCCTGCCCCGCGGCATCGCCACCTTCGAGGCGTTCGAGAACGCCATGACGCTCGACATCGCCATGGGCGGCTCCACCAACACGGTGCTGCACCTGCTGGCCGCCGCGCAGGAAGGCCAGGTGCCCTTCACCATGGCCGACATCGACCGTCTGTCGCGCCGCGTGCCCAACGTCTGCAAGGTCGCGCCAGCGGTCTCCGACGTCCACATCGAGGATGTGCACAAGGCCGGCGGCATCTTCGGCATCCTGGGCGAGCTTGACCGCGGCGGTCTGCTGAACCGCGACGTCGCCACCGTCCACGCCAAGACCCTGGGCGACGCGCTGGACCGCTGGGACGTCAAGCGCACCCAGGACGAGGGCGTGCATACCATGTTCAAGGCCGCTCCCGGCGGCATCCCGACGACCATCGCCTTCAGCCAGGAGAAGCGCTGGCCGGAACTGGACCTCGACCGCGACAAGGGCGTCATCCGCTCCGTCGACAGCGCCTTCAGCAAGGACGGCGGCCTCGCCGTGCTGTTCGGCAACATCGCCGAAAAGGGCTGCATCGTGAAGACGGCGGGCGTCGACGCCTCCAACCTCGTCTTCGCCGGCCCGGCCCGCGTCTTTGAAAGCCAGGACGCGGCGGTCGAGGCGATCCTGGGCGACACCGTCAAGGCGGGCGAGGTGGTGGTCATCCGCTACGAAGGCCCGCGCGGCGGCCCCGGCATGCAGGAGATGCTCTACCCGACCAGCTACCTGAAGTCGAAGGGGCTGGGCAAGGCCTGCGCCCTGGTCACCGACGGCCGCTTCTCGGGCGGCACCTCGGGCCTGTCGATCGGCCACGCCTCGCCGGAAGCGGCCCAGGGCGGCGCCATCGGCCTCGTCCGCGACGGCGACCGGATCGAGATCGACATCCCCAACCGCAAGATCAACCTCGCGGTGTCCGAGGAAGAGCTGCGGAGCCGTCGCGACGCCGAGAACGCCAAGGGCGCCGACGCCTGGAAGCCGGCCAACCGCAACCGCGTCGTCTCGCCGGCGCTGCGCGCCTACGCCGCCCTGACCACCAGCGCCGACCGCGGCGCGGTCCGCGATGTCTCGCAGGTCGAAGGCATCGCCGTGAAGCGCTGACGCCCCTCCGAAGGCGCGACCGAAGGACCCCGGTCCTTCCGGTTAAGACTTTCGGAAAGGTTGTGAGCATCGTCAACAGCAACGAACGGCACCGCGGCAATCCACGGTGCCGTTTCGCTTTGCGGGGGCAGTGAACGACGCAAGGGCATGCGGCAGTATGTCTCCGATCCCCCTGCACCATCGCCGAAAGAAGCACAGGCCTTCGATCGCGAAATCTGTCATCGTCCTTGGGCATGCGCCGGCATGCCGGAACGCGATACGCGTTCCGGAAGATCAACACCACGGGGAAACCGATGGCGCAGCCGCGGTCCGTCGTCCGGGAGGATGCCAAAGCGACACCCGCGGGTGCGGCGTTCCGGCGCGCGCTGATGGACATCGCGGATGCCCTGCACCGGGCTGAGGAAGGCATCGGTTCCGTCCTGGCCGTGACAGCGGCGGCGGAGGACTCCCACCGCCTGATCGCCGCCCTCGTCCACAGCCCCGTCACCGCCGGATTCGGCGTTCTGCGCTGGCCGCAATCCCTTCTGCCGCCGCTGGGCGGGCCCGACGATCTCGAAGCGGTGGCCCACAGCCTTCTGACTCTGGCCGATGGCCCCACGGACGACGCCCATTGCAACCTCGTCCTGGCCGCCGAACGCGGCGGTGGTGAACTGGCGGGGGCGGCGGTGCGCGGCCTTCTCGGCCTGCCGTCGCTCCACCCGCTGTGGCTGGGTCTGGACGGCGCGCAGAGGGCGGATTTCCAGGTGGAGGGCCTGGCCGCCGCCATACTGGACCTGTGCTACGAGCGCCCCGTCCTGATCGTGGTGGAGAACGCGCAGTGGGCGCGCGGCTTGACGGTGCCGCTGCTCGACGCGCTGGGCAATGCCGTCGAGGACGCCCGGCTGTGCCTGCTGGCCATCGGTTCTCCGGCGTCCGGCGCTCGGCCCGGCGGATGGACGCCCTCCGGCACGACACGGCGCATGGTCCTGCCGGGCGCGGACGGCGGCGGCCCGGATGCCCATGCGGATGATCCGGCGCCGCACGCCATCCTGGTGAGGGCGCTGCGCCGCGACCGGCGGCCGGAGCGGATCGAGTGGATGGCCCATCACGCCCCATTGGCCGGGGATTGGGCTCTGGCCTGCGCCTGCGCGCGGCACGCCGGACGGCGGGCGGAGGCGGACTGCCGTCCAGCCGACGCCGCCCGGCATTACGCGGACGCGCTGGACGCGCTGGACCGCTTGCCGGCGACCCGGCGGCACGCGCAACGGCGCATCGACCTGTGGACCGCCTTGGCGCGGACCCGTCCGTCGGCGGATGGTGGCGCGATCAAGGCGGCGGAGAAGGCCCACGCGCTCGCCGAGGACCTTGGCGACCGGATGCGCACCGCGCGGGCCCTGTCGATCCTGGCAAGCCTGCGCTGGGTCGGCGGCAACCTGTCGGCGGCCCAGCGGACGGGCCTGCGGGCGTTGCGGATCTGGCGTCAGTCCGAAAGCCCCCGGCAGCAGGTTCAAACGCTGATCAAGCTCGGCCGTGGCCTGACCGAGGCGGGCCGCTTCCGACACGCCGACACCGTCCTGCGCGCCGCTGCGGGCCTAGTCGCCGATCCGGCTACCGATTCCGCCGCCAACTTGGCGGTCGACCCGGCGCATCAGCGGGAGACTCGCCGACTCCATGGCCCGACGGCGCTGGCTTCAGTGTGCGTCGCCGCGCACCGGGCGCGCTGCCGGGCGGAACTCGGCGATCCGGAGGACGCGCTGCGACTGGCGCAGGAGGCACTCGCCCAGGCGGAGCACAGCGGTCACGCCGCGTCGCGCGCCCTGGCCTGTCTGCATCTCGGCTGGGCGGCGCTGACCGGGGGGCGTTACGCCCAGGCGGTGGACCCGCTGAAACGGGCCGTCGCCATCACCGAAACGATCCGCCTGCACGCTTGTCAGCCGCTCGTCCTCGGCGCGCTGGGCTACGCGCTGGCCCGCACGGGTGCGCTCAGCGACGGGGCGTCCCTGCTGCTGGGCAGCCGGGAGCATGCCCGCATGCTCGGCATCCGGCGCCACGAGCCGCAGATCCTCGTCTGGATCGCCGAGGCCGCCCTGCTCTCCGGCCAGCCGGAGGACACCGTCCGCAACGCCCGCGACGCCGCGGAGAAGGCCGCGGGCGCCGGACAGGCCGGTGACGAGGCCTGGGCGCGGCTTGCCCTGGCCCGCGGGTTGGCCGCGCAGGGGAACGTCGACGCGGCCCGGTCATCCGTGGACGACGCCGCCGGCATCGCCGCGCGGCGCTCGATGGCGTCGTTGCTGGCGCAATGCGCCGATCTGCGCAGATCCGTGACGTCGCTGTGATGAGGGACCGGGGAACGCTGGACAGACGCCACGAAGATCGAGCTTAATTTGCCAAGCACCCGCATAAAAGGCGGTGCGTTCGCATACGAATCTCCATATCGTAGACGCTCTCCCCTGCGGACGGCATCGTCCGTTCCCCGCTTTCGAAACGGACAACCGCCGACGATGACTCTTGCCCAGCTCACCCGATTGCGCGGGCACAGGGGTTTGGGGTTCATGTTCGCGCTGGCGACCTTCGCCGTCGCGCTGGTCGCGCGTCTCGCCTTGGACGACCGGCTTCCGGCGGGCTTTCCCTTTCTCACCTTCTTCCCGGCGGTCATCGTCACCACCTTCCTCGCCGGGCTGTGGCCGGGCGTCCTGACCGCTCTGCTGAGCGGGCTGGCCTCCTGGTATTTCTTCCTTGGGACCGCCCAGTCGCTCGATCTGCCCCCCGGCAGCGCGCTGGCTCTGGGCTTCTTCGGCCTGGTCGTCGCCGTGGACATCGCCGTGATCCACATCATGAACGTGGCGCTGGAACGGCTGGCAGAGGAGCGCAACCGCAGCGCCCGCCTGATGCAGCAGACCCAGGTGATGTTCAGCGAGCTTCAGCACCGCGTCTCGAACAACCTTCAGCTCGCCTCTTCCCTGATCGCGATCCAGAAGTCGAAGGTGAGGGATCCGGAAGCCCGCCGCGCGCTGGAGGAGGCCGCAGGACGGCTGTCCACGCTCGGCCGCCTGCACCGGCGGCTCCACGCGCCCCATGACGGGCCGATGGACATGGAACCGTTCCTGCGCGAGCTGTGCCAGGACATCCTCAAGACCTCCGGGGCGGAGCGGATCGACTGCACGGTCAGCGCCGCCGCGTTCGATCTGTCGCCGGACACCCTGATCCCGCTCGCCCTCATCCTCACCGAACTGGTCAGCAACGCCCTGGAGCATGGTTTCCCCAACGGCGAGGCCGGCCGCATCGGGGTGGATTTGCAAGCGGGCGATGGGGGGCTGGTTCTGACCGTGTGCGACGACGGGGCGGGCCTTCCCGATGGCTTCACCCTGACCCGCCCCTCCAGTCTCGGCCTGAAGATCGTCAGCTCGCTGGCCACCCAGATCGGAGCGACCTTCAGCATGAGCGGGGCCAACGGACAGGGCACCACGGCCCGGCTTGCCCTGTCCCAGCCCACCCCGCCCTGACGGGCAACGGTGGACAGCGGCCCGGTGGACAGCGATAGGGCATTTGGGCAAAAGTCCCGCCCATGCCCATCCTCTCCCCCTCCCCCGCATCGGTGGCCCCGGCAAACCGGCGCATCGGCGCCATCGACACGGCCCGCGGCGTGGCCCTGCTCGCCATGGCCCTCTATCACGGCTCCTGGGACCTGACCTATCTGGGGCTGGCTGATTTCGACCTGTTCGGCGACCCATTGTGGCTGGCCGCGCGCACCGGCATCCTCGGCAGCTTCCTGATTCTGTCGGGCCTCAGCCTCGTTCTGGCGGCGGAGGGTGGGATCGACCGGCGGCGGTTCCTGCGGCGGTTCGCTCTGCTCGTCCTGGCGGCGGGTGGCGTGTCGGCGGTGTCGCTGGTCCTGTTTCCGGACAGCCCGATCTTCTTCGGCGTGCTGCATCATATGGCGGTGGCGAGCCTGCTTGGGCTTGCGCTGCTGCGCCTGCCGTGGCCGGCGCTCCTGCTGCTCGGCGTGGCGGTCATCGCCGCAGGAGAGACGGTCGCCCTGCCGCTGTTCGACACGCCCTGGCTGCGCTGGATCGGGCTGATGACCTTCGCGCCGGAATCGAACGACTACGTGCCGCTCTTTCCCTGGTTCGGTGGCTTCCTGTTCGGAATGGCGCTGGGGCGCTTGTGGCGGCCTGCCCCGAACGCGGTTCGAGGTGGAGCGGTCAGGCGCGCATTCGCCTGGGCCGGGCGGCACAGCTTGGCCGTCTATCTGCTGCACCAGCCCATTCTGTTCGGCCTGCTGTCGCTGCTGGCGATGGGGATCGGCGCCGACCCGGCGGACGTCCGCAGCTTCCAGACCTCCTGCGTGGCGACCTGCACGTCCGGCGGCGGCGCGGTGGCGCATTGCACCGCCACCTGCCGCTGCGTCTCCGACGACCTGAACGGCGCCGGCCTGTGGTCCGACTTCGTCCACGACCGCCTGACCGCCGACAGCGCCCGTAAAGTCGACGGCATCATCCAAAGCTGCGGCAGCCGCTGACCGGGAGTGGGACCCTACGCCCGGCGCTTGCCCACCGTGTCGGCGACGTAAGCGTCCCGATGGCCCATCGGCTTCGGGCCGCGCCCGTCCTCCTCGGTGGTGTCCTGGGCGGTCTGGTGCTCGATCTCCGCGTTCAGCTCGGCTCCCATCAGGATCACGTAGGAGGTCAGGTTGAACCACAGCAGAAGCACCACGCCCGCTCCGACCGACCCGTAGGTCTGGTTGTAGCTGCCGAAGTTCGAGACATAGACCGAGAAGCCCACCGAGGCGATGATCCACAGCGCCGTAGCGATGGCCGATCCCCAAGTGACCCAGCGCCATTTCGGCTGCCGGCGGTCCGGCCCGTAGCGGTAGAGCACGGCAAGCGCCAGGACGATCGCCACCGCCAGGATGGGCCAGCGCGCGAGGCTGGCGGCCCAACCGATCGGGGTGTCCCGCAAGCCCAGGAAATTGATGGCCGCCGGCACCGCCACGATCATCGCCAGGGTCATGATCACGAAGACCAGCCCGGCCAGCGTCAGAACCAGCGACAGGCCGGCGAGCCAGATGAAGCTGCGCCGCTCCTTCTCTCCGTACGCGATGTTCAGCGCGGTGATCAGGGAATTGGTGCCGCGCGACGCGCTCCACAGAGTCAAGGCGAGGCCGAACAGGACGCCGAAACCCAGACCTTCCTGCGGCGCCGACGCCACGTTGCGCGCCTGATCGCGCAGCACATTCAACGCCTCCGGCGGCAGCAGTCCGGCCAGTTGATTGACCTGCTGTTCCACCCCCGCCGGGTCGAAGGCGAGGCCGTAGAGCGACACCAGAGCGGCAATGGCCGGGAAGATGGCGAACAGGGCGTAGTAGGCCACCCCCGCCGCCACGATGGAGATGTTGTCCTTTCCCTGCTCCTCCCAGGTGCGCCAGAGGATGTCCTTCCAGCCCGCCTTGGGAATATCGGATGGCCGGGTCGCCGACCGCCCTCGCCCCCCCATCTCGACACGCGGATACTGGTTGCGGTGGCGACGGCTCAGCCCCAGCATGGTTCCCCCTTTACGCGACCGCTTCGCGCAGCGCGCCGACGCGGTGTCGCACCGTTTCGATCTCGTGGAAATGCGCGCCGACGATCACCGTCAGCTCCTCGGGAAGCTCGTCGTGCAGGCTGTTGCGGAACAGACCCAGCGTGCCCTCCACGCCGCTTTCCAGACCACGGAGCAGCCCGCCGCGCGTCCGCGCGCCGCCCAGTTCGGTGTCCAGGTCGCGCCAGACCGCGTGCACCGGCAACCGCAGGTCCCGGCCACCGCCGCGGCGCACCAGTTCCGCCTCCAGGGCGGCGGCGCTGCGGTCGAACTGGGTGGCGACCTGAGAAAGCCGGTTCCTCAGATCGGGGTCGTCGAGGACCATGTCGGCCTGACGGAACCCGGTGGCTCCCTGGCGGCAGGCGGCGACCAGAACGCTCAGCACATCCTGGATCGTCCCGTCGACAACCCGTCCGGTCGGCGTTGCGGAGGCGACCGGTTCAACCTCCGGCGTGCGCGACACGGTCCAGGCGAACCACAGGGCGCCCGCCGCCACCAGGGCCAGCGGCCAAGGGTTGGAGCGTATGGCCCGGGCCATGCGCGACGGGTTGCCCTCGACCACGTCGCGCACCACCTCGATGACGCCGCCCGACATCTGGCCGGGCGACAGGCGGAACTCGATTTCGTCGAGAACCGCGTCCATGCGGCCGCGGATGGCGTGGATGTCCTGTTCGATCTCGTCCGTCCCACGCCGGCCGCGCGGCGATGCCGGGCTTTCGGATGTGGGCGTGCTGTCTGCTGTGTTGCCCGCCGCGACGCCGTGCATGGTGTCGGCATACGGATCGGTGGCTCGGTTCATGCCGGCGACTCCCCCTCTTGACGCTGCCGCCAAGCAACACCGCAAGTTGGCCGAAGGTTCCGGTTTGCTGCCGGGGTGACACGAGGGATCGCCGACCCGATCTTTTTAAACCGGCGGCAATCGGGAGCGGTACCCCACACCTTGCAAACCGTCACGGATCGGTTTGCCGGGGGAGCCTGAGCGGACGGCCGATCAGACCGTCAAGTCCTTGGGGGGGATGGTGATCCGGGTGGGATTCGAACCCACGGCCACATGATTAAAAGTCACCGGTAAATCGTTGATTTTAAAGGCCGGCGTCAAACTTTCGCGGGTTTTCCGGGGTATGTAAGATCAATACCTTACAAGGCCAGTTTGACACGCCATGGGTGTCACTCGGGCCTTTCCGCCCGCTTCATCTCGGCCTCAATTGCCGCCATCCGATTGCGGTTCTCCCGCACCATCTCGAAGATGCCGGCGACCGCAAAGAGCACCAGCGCCACCACAATTCCCTCAGCCATGATCGTAAGGAAGCGCGTCCAGCTACCGGATGATGCGGTCGCCTCGCAGGCATTGAAGGACGGCGCGTGCGATAGGTACGCATCGCACGACTTCGTGACCGGCATCGCAATGACGGCCAGGATGATGGCGCCCAGCAGTTCCAGTGCGCCGGCGAGGCGGAGAAGGGTCGGCAGCATGGGCGCTCCAGGTCATCAGCGGGTCAACGATCCGCGCATTCTGGCTGCGCGAGCTTCGGCTGTACAACCGCAATCCGAGGCGCTCCGCAGCTTAAGCGTCACCACCGCCCATTGACAACATTCCTACGTATGGGCATCCTGTCCGTATGAGGGAACGCAACCAGAACAGATCAACCCACACAGATCGGCGTCATTCGGTCCCGTTGCACGGCGCGACACACCGCCGCATGCATTCGCATAATGCGAGGCAAATCGGGCCTGCGGAGCGTTTTGCATACCTCTGTATGTCGCCTGCATATTTGGCTATGCATGCAGGGGTAGCGGATGGAAAAATTCTGCTACCCATAAAAGAATTATCATGCATAGAGTGCAGTCCCCCTGAGAGACGCACTGTCTTCAGGGTGGAGGTCCGGGGCAGTCGCCACAACCACCCCGGACCACACGAGGCGCTACCCTCGCCATTCATCGCCGACCGCCGCGCTGCGCGGCCATTGAGTCCTGCCACATCCTGGCCGGGACATACGATGATATGCACGAAGGGGGCCAAGTCTTGAATAAGATTTCTTTTACCTTAGACGGCGTTGGGTTTCTCTTTGCGGAGACGCACACCGACACCGCCGTCGGGGGACAGCTCGCCCTCTGCGATGAACTGGACGTCCGCGTCCTCCAAGGCACGCTGAACCGCAGCGACATTGGCAGCCGTGCTCGAATCAGGTCCCCTCGGGCCCTCCATCCGCTTAATGGTGGGAACCGAGAGCTTTGTGACGGTAGCGAGATCGGCTTGGCTCCAGCCGAGCAGCGCACGGGCGGCCCTGATCTGCTTTGCGGTCAGCATGCATGATCCTTTTTGGATATTATGATCCAAAGTGGTTGACACTTCGGAGGTACAGTTATACCTTTTGGATCATGATTGCGGCAATAGCCAATCAGAAACGCAAAACGCCCGGTCGCAGCAACGACCGGGCGCCCACTCCCCGAACTGCAGCAACAGCCGGGGCAATGACCAACACGAAGGAGGCTCGTCCAAGCCCATGTTGATCGGTTCCGATCATAACACCAGCGGCCAAGCTGCACCCGGAGAAATCGCTGCGCTTCCCGCCCTCTCCGCCCAACTCGCCGCTGCCCTCAGCGACCCCGACGCCTCGGATGTCCGCTGGGACCTCGCCGACGCCATCGCGGCCAGCATCCCGGCCACGCCGGAGGAGGCCATCGTCGTCGTCAGCCTCCTGACCAACCAGGATATCGGGTTGGATGCCGGGCAGACGGAGGTCCACCTCACTGCCGCCCGCAGCCTGGAGGCCGGATTGCGGGCAATGGCGGCGAACGCCGACAACAGCATCGCGGCCATGGATGACGAGATCGCCGGCATCGGCGCCGAGGCCGCGACCGCTCCGCCGGAAGCGCTCATCGCCGGGGCCGCTGAGCGCGCCGGGATCACCGTCGAGCAGGCCCGTGCCTGCTACGATACCTTCATGGCTCCCCTCTCCGCGATGGAGCGCGTGGCATCATGACCATCATCCGTTTCCCGCAAGCCGCGATTCAGCCGCCGCCCGTCCCGGTCGATGTCCGTATCGCTCGCCACCGCACCGCCGATGCCTTGGATTGGCAGCAGGCGATCATTGCCGAGGCCCGCCGCTATCCCGGCGGCAGCCCGGCTCTGGTGAGGTGGCTGCGGGAAACGGGGCTTCTCGCACAGTGCAGCTACTTCTCGACGGACCCCGATGGCGGGCCGCTCCGGTTCCGCTACATCGGGCGCCCGGCACTCGACACGCTGGGTGAAGCCTGGGGCCGGATGATGCTTGGTCGGCCCGAGAACGAAGACCCGCACGACATCTTCGCCGACGCGATCAGCCGCCAATACCTGGAGGCCATCGACGGCGGCGAAGCGGTCTACAACGAAATCGCGGTGACCGGTATCGGCCAGCCCTTCAGCTTCACCCACGCCCTCATAGGGTTCCAGGCCGGCAATCGGCGAGCGGTGCTGTCTGCGGTGAAAATGCACGACGTTGCAGGTCCGCGGTCACATCGTCCGGTCGGAGCCGCATCAGATGCAGCCTGAGGCGGCCCTCGCCGGGCTGATGGAACAGGATGGTCGCGTGTCGGTCCATGTGCCGCTGCCCGACCGCCTTTTCGGTCCATAGCCGGGACACGTTGGGATCGACTAGGGCAACCAGCCAATCCGGCGCCCAGCGGGCCAGCACCGCCAGCCGGTTCAGTCTACCGGAGAGGTGGAAGAGGTCACGATGGCCACCACGCCAATCCGGATGGACCCAGCCGCTGGACATCATGGCAACCTTGCCGCAGGCCTCCCTCGCCTCCGGGCTGGCCGAGAAGCACCACGCCCCCGAGGCCTCGGCCGCGCCGGGATCATCGTAGAAAGCCGTCATGGCCTCCAGCCGGGCGCCGTAGCTCTTGCCGGTGCAGTCCAGCAGGATCGCGGCCTGGGCAGCGACGACATCACCGGCGGAGTTCTCCAGCCCAACCCAAAGGCATGGTGTCGAGGCCGGGCGGGGCAGCAGCTCGAACCATGACGAGCGATGCCGGGCGTTGAGATCCTCCAGCTCGGCCCAATCGGTGGACAGGAACGGCGTCAGGCCCTGCATGTGAGCGAGAACGGACAGCGCGGCCCGCGGCTCCGCCAGGGCGGAAGGTACGGGCATCGCCTCGAAGGGCACGCGCGCGACGGTGCGCGCCGGGAACATGGTGTCCACGGTGGATTCCTCGATGATGGTGATGATGGGTGAGAAGGTGGCGGATCAGGCCGTAGCAGGCGCCCGGCGGTCGCGCAGCGCGCCGTAGACCAGCCCGGCCATGCACAGCAGGTCGGCCAGCAGCCCGAACGTCGAGCCGGTCAGCAGGTCGTGCGCGACCCAGCAGACACCCGCGGCCAGGAACAGGGCGCGCAGCAGGGGTGCCGACCGGCACCAGCGCGCCGCGGTGCCGAGAGCCATCCCGGTCGCCGCGCACGCCGATGGCCAGCCCGCCCAGGTCGAGGCGGCCAGTACCGCAAGCGCGGGCACGGTGGCGATGTACACCGCCCGGCACCAGCGCGGCCGGTCATCAGGCCAGGCGGTGGCGACCTGCAGGACGGACAGCCCGGACAGCGCGGCACCGGTCGCGGCGCCGATCAGCAGGTAGTGCAGCGCGAACGCCGCGGCTGAGGCGCCCTGCCCGGCCAGCAGAGCGCGGCGACCGGACAGCCAGGGCCAGAGGGCGACCAGCGCGAACCCGGCGGCCCCGGCGAGGTCGGAGAGGTGAGGAAGGGTCACAGCGAGTCCCCTCACTTCCGGAGCAGCTTGTCCTTGGCCGCACTGCCGGCGCTGGAGCCGACCCAGTAGGACACCACCGCCGACGCCATGGTGGTCAGGGCGCCAAGCATCAGCGTGGCGTTCTGGTCGATCTCGCCGGCCGGCTGGCTCAGAACCCGGTACAGCACGACGCCGAACGTGACCAGGACGATGGTCGACACGACCGGCGCGCCCCAGGAGATGCGGCTGCCCGCCTTCGCCAGTTCGACCGTCTGAGCGCGGGCGCTCGCCCGGTCCTCGTTGTCCAGCCGAAGCAGCGCCACGACCTGATCGCCCTGCTGGCGGTAAAGCTCGGCCAGCTTGGCCGGATCGGTCTGCACCGCGGCGACGGCGCGCTCGGCGTCCGCCGGCGTGTCGATCGGGACTCCGGTCACGGCGGAGACGACGGACACCGCGGCCTTGCCGACCTTCTGAGCGATCTCGCCGGTGCCGAGGGCGGCCTTGGCGACCTCGGGCAGAAGCACCGGGGCCAGGGCGGAGATGATGGGGATGAGCAGTGGTAGCATGGGGATGCCCCTCCTTGCGGGCATGAAAAAGCCGCCTCGGCAGGGCCGGGCGGCAAAGGTTCAGTTCGAAAGTAAAACGACGTTATTTACACAGGACGCACTATTTTATGCCAAAGAGACGTATAATCACTGAGCTTCATCAGGGGAGTCATTTGGATCGTGATCCGCATACGCGAATGCAGCAACCGGGCTATTGTTGTTAAACAGAACAATAGAGTTCACCTTAACAAGGTTCTTGCCGCCTATATGAATGTAATCCCCCTGCACAGGAGTACGATCAAGCACTAGAAGAAAATTAGCCGCTGGGCCAAATCTTGAAGCTTTGACCAACACACGTATGGATGCAGACATAGCGTTTCTCCCTTGGCTTGCGTTAAGGGTAATAACGCTAATATACTTTCACACATCAGATTATGATGGATTGGAAATTAAGTAGGCGGTGCGGAACGCGGTTCGCCTCAATCCAGATCGTCTGCCGTGATACTCGGCAGGTCCGCCGTCTGGCCGGCGAGCCCATGCGAGCTGTCGCCGCAGAATTCGATTCGGCATTGAATTTATGCGGCAAAAAGTACGAAATGCGGTGACGCACCGCATCCAAGGGCATGTTTTTATGCGCACGACAAGAAAATTATCAATATCACTGTTTTCTATCATTATCGTGAGTGGCTGCTCAGGATCGAGCGGAGTATTAAATGTTCGGAAGCCTGACCCCGCAGCCAGCCCCTCTATAAATCTATTAGAAAGCCTAAGAGTTTTTGAGCAACCAGCAGCGTGGAGAGACGCAAGATTCATCCAGAACATTTTTAACAGCGATGTGAAATTCTCGAGGGATACAAAAGCCAACCCCTCGATCGAGTCGTACAGGTGGCAAAAGGCAGAAAAGAACCAGGACGACGCCATTGATGGAGATGCCAGTATTTATATAAATGAGAATTTACAGTACAGTACAATGAGGATATCCCTAAAAAACAGGGATAAAATATGCATAACATCCTCGGACATCAAGTCCGTATACACCCCCAGCAAACCGCCCATGCCAGTAACTGCAATTCATTTTCGTGCAGGCCCAGGATTCATTCCTGAAACCGATATCATGAACGAGTACTATTCATATGGACCTATGAAAATTGATATTACCTTTGCATATATGAAATGCGCCAACGGGATATATGTAACTCTTGGCGATCCTGAGAACTTCAGAAAATATTGGTAATCCAATTATCAACATTTGATGCCCCACGGCGATCTGGTGCATGACGTTGCAGTCGGGTCGCCAGTGCTCGTGCGGGGTCAGCTCGCCGTACTGGCGGCTCCGGAAAAAGAAAAGCCGCCGGGCGGGATGCCGGGCGGCTGGGATGGATCAGCAGTGGGTGTGTGCGTCGGCGGCTATAGCTGCTCTCTGGCCTCCGCCAGGAAGGCTTGGCAGCGGTTCATCTCATCGCGCAGCCATTCCCGGTAGCCGGGGGTGCCCTGTGCCGGCGGCTCCGCGGGCTGGATGTGGCAGCCACGCCGACCGCAGCCACCGCAGCGTGCCTTTCGGGCCAGCATCTGGAGATCGGTAGCCGGATCGAATTTCGCGAGCAGCATCTTCATGTCCCGGAAGCTCTGCCGCCGGCAGATCGGGCACCAGAACTCCAGCTGCGTGACGCCGCGCTTCGCCAAGGTTCCCAGGGCGTTCAGCCTGTACGACGGCTCGTGTTTCGGCGGGTGGTTCGGCTGCGGCATGAAGGAACGTTACGAGAACATTCCTAGGCGGTCAATGGGGCGAAGGGTGGGTGTCGGCGATCCCGCTGTGACCTCGCCGGCCGCGGCGCGAGACCCCGCGTTTATGTGATGTCCATCACATGTTTTTCGGCCCCGACTCCGCGACGCTACATACCCGAGAGTGCAACATGCAGCGGTGAGGGTGCCATGTCGTCGAAGAAGCTCAGGAACGTGATGGTCGCCGGGCGCCGCACCAGCATGCGGCTGGAGCCGGCCTTCTGGGATGCCTTGGCGGACATCGCGGACAGGGAAGGCTTGACGGTCAGCGCGCTGTGCACTCGCCTCGCCGAGCGCGTGGAGGCGCTGGACACCAACAGCCTGTCCAGCGCCGTGCGGGTCTATGTGATGGAGTATTTCAGGGCGGCCACGCCGAGGCTAGAAGAGGCCCGCTGGGAAATGGCCGTGGCGGCGGAGTGACGGGCCGGCGCGGGGGTGCGGTGTGGGGACGAGAAAGGGCGCCCGAAGGCGCCCTGTTGGTCAGTCAGCGCTAGGCTTGATCCTTCGGATCAATCTCCTCGAGGAAATACTCCACATCCTCTTTGTCTGTGGAGTAGTAAACTCGCGTGGTTCTGCGCAATTTGAACCGATATCGTTTAGGCAATTCCACGGTCTGTGCCTGCCCAATAGCAGCACCAAAAGTACCCTTTATGTTCATATCTTCAGTTTTAATGTGAAATGTTTTGCTAGAAACATTGGCCCCGACAAGATCTCCGCTAACGTACCAGTAATCCACATTCTCATCGCTTGCTTCTGAAATGACTCTTCTAAGATTTTCGAGTTCCGGCATCTGCACTAGGACTTCTGATCGGATGTCATCACCGCGCCCCCACTTGATGCTAGCACCAAAACCTGCTGCTAGATGACCTTGAGCCCAATCGTGCATAGCGCGGACAGGGCCAACGCCAAGCTGGCGGGCGTGCGAAAGAACGGTGGACGAGTCCGGGGATTTGACCATTTCAAAAACAGTTTTCATCGCCTCATCTAAATGGCTATCAATCAGAAGTCTTTCGTTTGGAAGCGTCATCACAATTCCGATGGAACCGGCATACGTATAATTGAAACCAAGCGCTGTCTGCGCCCAAACTTCCGCCCCAATCCTCTTGGTGCTCTTCGGGCCATACTTTACTGCGTCATAGACAACAGAAAGGAGCGATTGGAATGTCTTTAGTGCGTCACCGACGCCAGCCGCTAGCGGCCGTTCGACCTCAGGAATGAGGCGATAATTACATACATCGACCTCGACCCGGTCCGCTTCTTCCCGGAAAGCAGCTTCAAGCTTCGCTTGGCGCTTACGAAGAGATGCTATGTTGGCACCGAGGGAGGAGGACTCTGGATGGGCCGCAAGCAAGCGCTCCAAGCGCGATGTTAACGCGCCCGTATCCATAATCATCTGCTGAAGATCGGGGAGACTGCTCATTGCACCCCCTCCGGCAAATTCACCACCCCGATGCCCTTCATCTGGTCGCTGCGACTAAATCCGAACTGTCGCATCCAGTATGCTAACACGAATTGCCCTTCTGGATGAAATTGGTGTCCAGGGGGGTATGAGACAAGCAGATAACTGTCACAGAGATGGGTTTCTTTGAGATTGCTACCCACCCAATCCGCAGCGCGCTTAACATTGTAGGAGCCATTATCATAATTGTCAGCAGAAATTTCTAAAAGAATATCAACATCTTCTGGATTAACCTTTTGTGTCATGAAGCTACCGTCAACCCAAATCCTCCCTCTAACCCCAGAAGACATGAGAACATTTATAACATTTTCTATCCCATCCATAATCGGAGCGCGGGTGGAAGATAAGGGAAACTCATCAACGCATAATTGCCGAACATTGACCAAGCTCATTTGATGAAAACCTGGGCGTAACAGTGGTGGAAATTCCTGCTTAGGGGCTCCGGCCATGATTTTACCGCTTGTTACATATAGAATTGCACACTGTGGGATACCCCACCTCAACCATGCGGGCTTAGCTGCCCGAAAAATCTTCGCGCGCCCGACGCTGAATAGCTTCGCGGACGAGCTGGTCAGCCGTGGGGATCTGTCCCGCAGCAACTGCTGCGTTGTCGATATCGGCGGCGCGGCGCACCTCCTTGACTCCTTGGTCGCCGCTCCTGGCGGGCCGATCAGCCTCCTTCGGCGCGACCGACGCCGCGATCTGCTTCAGCACCTCCACGGCCTCCTCCACCGACTCCTCCGTCCCGCGGATGCCGGTGAGGACGCCGGCCATCCACCAGAAGACGATCAGCGACAGCAGGCCGCTGACGGCCCCAGCCAGTAGGGCCGCCGGGTTCGGCAAGCCGCTCATCCCGATCAGGAAGCCGCCGAACATGCTCAGGATGCCGACGATCTGAAGAAGTGTAGCCACAGAAACCCCTCGCGCATACTGGTGTGTGTATGCACTCCAATGAGCGCCACCGATGCGAGTGTGCAGGGGAAATTCTAAACAGTTCGTGACCGGCAACGCTCAACGATCAACTCGTCGCGAACAGATTCGCCTCCGCGGCCCTGCGCTTCTTCAGCCCCTCCAGTTCCACCTTCTTCCCGTCGACCGTGGCGAACACCCAGCGACCGAACTGGCCGGCGGCTCCAGCATAGTCCCCCTGGTTCAGCAGGCGCAGCAGCGTGGAATCCCGCAGCGCACCGGCCCCCAGGTTGAACACGAACGAGGCCAGGGCGCCGCGCTGCAGATCGGTCAGCGGCACCTTGACCAGCCGGTCCACCGCCGCAGCGGCCTCGGCCATGTCGGCGCGCAGGAAGACCTCGGCCTGGAGGCCGTTGATGGTCTGGCCCATCCGCACGCCCGCGGTGTGGCCGTAGCCGATGGTCGGCACGCCGGCCGGGCACAGGTAGGCCTTGAGGTACAGGCCCTCGGAGTGGCGGACGAGGGCCAGGGCGTCGGGGTGGATGTCACGGGGCTTCGCCGCGCCGGAGGGCGTGGTGGTCATGAGTTACTTCCTCATTGGAATTGTTTTAAAGAGCGGCGGCGTTTAGGGTCGCGCGATCTGCTTTCCACGGCAGAGTTAGCTGAACCTTTGGCGGCTCTCTGGGGCCGCCATTCTTTTTTCCGGCGCATCGAGTAGGGACAGAGGAGCGGCTCAGCGGTCTTCGGCGTTCGCACCGAGCCGGAGGTGGCCGGTCACCATCCCTCGTCGGGCGACCAGAAGTTGGTGCGCCAGCAGCAGGCGGGCGGCGGCCTCGTTCCCGCCGCAGTCGGCCAGGGCCTTGTCCGCAACCGCCTGGGCGTCGGGTTGAGCGGGCGCCTCCGGCATCACGCCACCCGGCGGTCGTGCTGGTCGATGTGGGTGTCCATGCGCTGCTGTAGTCCGTCCAGACGCTCGGACAGGCTGTTCAGGAGCGCGAACACCTCGTCAATCGAATGGCTGGCCGGCTGCGGACGGTTCAGCCACATCCGCCAGCCCAGCAGGCCGGCGGCGGACAGGATCGCGGCGGCCTGGACGGAGGGATGGGCGCCGGTCAGGGCCTGGATGGTGGAGCCGATCAGCCCGTTGACGGTGGGATCGTCGGCCAGGGCGACCGCGGCGGGAAGGCCGGTGCCGATGGCGGCCAGGGCAACGACGTGGGGCAGCTTCATGGTGGTCTCCTGCGGCCCGGCGCCGTGGCACGGGCATAGAAAAGGCCGCTCGCGGCGGCCGGGTCGGACGGGTCAGGCTGGAGTGTTGTCGCGGCCTATTCCGGCCAGCCCTCGGTGATGTCGATGCTCTCCGGCTCGTCGCTGGCCAGCACCGCGTCCTTGATGGTGCGCGCGGCCTGCACCAGCGCGGCGTAGCGGCCGGCGACCGCGGCGGCCAGGGCGATGCCGTCTTGCGGCGTCGGCAGCGGCAGCCGCGTGTTGTCCGCCGCGATCCAGCCGGTGGCGTAGTCGGCAGGCCAGTCCAGCGCGCCCATCAGCACCAGCACCCCCGTGGTGGCCATGCCGCCCAGGTCGGTCCGGCTGGTGCCGTCCAGGGCGAAGCGCTTGCCGCCATGCTCGGCGCCTTCGGCCATGAGCTGGTCGCGCCGCGCGTCCACCGCCGCGGCGACCGCGGCGCGCCGCTCGGCCAGCGTCAGCACGGGGGCGGGCGGGTCGGCCAGGGCCGGGCGCCCGTCGGCGTCCGTCACGAGGACCTTGCCCTCACTTTGGCCGGCAAACAGCGCCGCGTGCTCGTCGTCGGTGAGCGGCACGGCATCGGCCGGAATGGCGTCGCCGTGGATCTCGGTGCGGTAGAAGCCGCCGTTGCTGAAATAGTACATGGACTTCCTCCTTAAATTCCGAACGCCACCCAGTCGATGCGGAACACGCCCGACGAAATGCTGCAGCGGCAGTTGAACGACGATTGGGAGCGTTCGGCGACACCGACCAAAGCGGTTGGCTGTGCCGCGATGTCGCCATTTCCGGCGACGACTGCGTAGAGCCCCGTCGGGAAGAGGATCGGGAAGGTGATGTTCTGCGTCTGGTAGGCTGACGTGTTGGTGAAGCTGTTCGTTCCCCATTGCACGATCAGTCCGATGGGCAGACGGACCCACCCATTCCCGGACAGCCCGGCGGCCCACGTGCTGGTGAGCGGCGCCGAGCCGAGGCCGGTGCGGGCCGCGGGCAGGCAACTGAAGACGCGCTTCGTCCCAGCCGGGAAGTTGACCAGCGCGTTGGCGTTGCTGGACAGCAGCACCGTCGTCCGGGTCAGGAGGTCCGGCGCCCCCGCCGTGCAGGTGCCGATGCCGTATTCGTACTGCGTCTGGTCGATCGTCTCGGCGCAGTAGAAAACCTGCGCGCCCGACGGCGCCGCCTGGAGGAAGCTGCGCCGGCTGGCGTCGGAGGGGGCGATCAGGGACAGCGCGCCGGTCCCTGTGGTCACCGTGGTCTGTTCGACCCGATCATAGAGCATGGGGGCCTCCTCAAAGGCTTTGACGGATCTGGAAGACCCGCTCGTAAAGGGCGAAGTTGGGCTGGGTGATCGGGCTCACCTCCACGAGGCGCCCGATGATGGCTTGCCGGCCCTGGTAGGGGCCGTTCGGCTGCTGGATGAAAAGCACCTGGCCGGACGTGCCGGCGATGCGCCCCAGCTCGGCCATGGCCACCTTCGCCTCAGGCTCGGTCAGCGCCTTGAACGCGAAGGTCAGGACGCGCTTTTTCGGGCCGCGATCCGTGAAGTCCTGGCCGCTGCGCCGGACCTCGGTCACATCGGACAGGTCGTCCCACCGGTCGCCCCACTCGTAGGCGAAGTTGCGCCACGGGCGGAACGCCGGGCCGATCCAGGGCAAGCCAAGATCGAGATAGCCGGGCGTGGTGGCGAGCGACGGAAAGGCGATGTCCGGTTGCCAGTGCCGGGCCTGCACCGCGGCGGGCAAGACGTGGGCGTGCAGCCCGTAGCCGGGCACGACACCAGAGCCGGTGCCGTTCTGATACTCCCGATAGGTCTGCGCCCCGAAATTCAGGTCCAGCGTGGCCCCGGTGTAGGTGGCGTCGCGGTAATACAGGCTGTCGTACAGCGCGCCGGTCCCCGGCGTCACGGCGTCCAGCCGGTGCCGGATCGTGTCGGCGGTGGGGTCCAGAAAGCCCACCGCCTCCCCGTCATCATCGATCCATCCGGCGTCGTCCGGCTGGAGCAGCGCCAGCACGCCGACCTCCTGCGCGGCGCCCAGGTCGACGTTCAGCGCCACCGACGAGGTGCCGGAGAGCGTCCGCATCCGCCGCCGGACCTGCGGGTCCTTCAGCCGCTCCGCCCCCAGCCCCGCCGCGGCCGACGTGCTGGTGATCGTGGTGGCCGACCGCCGGGCCAGATTGACCCAGGACAGCAGGCAGTTGCCCGTTGCCGGGGTGGACGGCGGCGCGTCCTGCTGGCCACCGGCAGTCAGGGCCTGCAACTCGGCGTTCGTCAGCCGGCGCGGCCAGACCTGCGCGCGGCGGATGTGACCGTTCAGGTAGGCGCCGCCGGGGTGCCGGCCGATGCGCAGCGTGGTAACCGTTGGCAGGTTCAGCCCCGCCCTGTTTGCCACTGGCGCGGCGCCGTTGAGGGACGACGCCGCGTCGTCTGGCGCCATGGCAAGCGCGAGGCGGTAGGT